>NZ_JBYQEY010000001.1:0-802500 GCF_057836545.1 Methylobacterium sp. E-012
GCATGATGGTGAGCACGCAGGTCGTCACCCCGGGGTCGGCCGGATCCGGCGAATGGCCGAGTAGCGCCCGGTCGTAGGTGTCGATCTTCCAGAAGAAGCTCTCGCTCCCGACCTCGACCGCCCCAAAGTCGTGCTCGCCGTCAGGGTCGTTGTCGGCGTCGAAGCTGGCGAAGCGTTGCACGGCCAGCAGCAGGGTGATTCGGTCTGCCTCCTGCAGCTCGACCACCGCCGGGGTCACGACGACCCGCCCACCGGCAAAGCTGCGCCGGAAGGCATCGTTCAGGGCCCGCACCCGCTCGGCGGGGTCGTGCAATGCGGGGCTATCTTTCGAAGGCGCGGATCGGTGGCTGGCGGCGTTCAGAATCGTGATGGTCACGAGGCGCTCCTGAAACGAAGAAGGGGCCCATGAGGGACCCCTGCGTGATGTCGGTAAGATAGGTTTGACGGACTGCGGCCCTGGCACCTTTTGCCCGTGCTGGCGATATTCGTCGGAGGGGCGGTGGCGGCATTACAAGCCTGCGATCGACGGAGGGTGAGGCGTATCAAATATAGGAATATAAGCATTAAATCAAGGTTACGGCGGCGGCAGGGCTTGAAGCCAAGAGCTTCGGTCAGAGGTGCACGGCAGGTTTCTCGTCGCCCCTACACGAGATGCATGAGCTACACGGAGTTTTGCAGCGGTAGGTGTGGGGTGGCGGCCAGGCGCCGGGATGCAGTCGCCCAACCCCCGTCGATGCACTCAAACTCTAGCACAACGCTGCCAAACGCCCCCCAGAACACGTCAGAACGCCGTTCGTTGGTTTTACGATCGTTGTGATCAACGCCGAGCCGATCGCCCACGCTTATGGCCAAGCTCAGCCTGGTCGACGGCATTTACCCGTCCAGCTCGAATTTGAAGCGACTCGATCATCGGCCTTATTCAAATTTTTTCACAGTCAACGAACAACTCGGAACAGTCTCTGCGTCACTGCGGGATTCAGGATGAGTGGGATTAGTCTGAAACGCTAGGCTCGGTTAACAACGTGAGGGCCGCTACCTCAGCACCAGCCGCGACACGGTTATATCACGACTTAAATCGCTGCTGAACATAATCAGTTAGAGAGTTGCCGGCCAGCTCCTGCGTTGTGTTGCCGGCCCGGACATAGAAACGCGACGTGTTTCCGTCCTTCACGAAACATGGCTTATAAGCCGGATCTGCCCGCACAACGAGAACGCGTTTGTCCTGGCTGTCCTCAAAATGCACGTGCGCGTAGGTTAGAAACACATCGCCGAGCCGCCCCTTGATCAAGCTGATTAAATGTTGACCCATCTTATCTTCATTCTCGAACCCATCCGCCGCAAGTCCGAGGGCAACCCCGGCGTCCGAAACCCCGATCAGAAGCGTCCCGCCTTTAGCGTTCATGAAGCCTGCGATGGATTTGAGTGAGGCCAGATGCATCTTCTCGTCAAATTGACCGGTATGTAAATTGGTTCTCAATGTCGATTTAAACTCGATGCCGTCGCCTTCACCCGAGGCTAAAAGTTCCTGAATGTTAATAGCAAGAGTTTCCGGCTTCGGTCCGTGATTGCAAAGCTTGCTGTAAGCTTCCCGAATGAGCGCGGCCATTCGCGACCTGCGTGCCTTGAGGAATTCTTCGTATGGCAGGCTCCACCATTCATGAGGTAAAGCATGCCACTTGAGCATCTGATCACGATCGAGCCCACTCATGGCCGCGTCGAACGCAGGCGCGTAGTCCTTGGGGGCTTTGTCGGAAATGACGAGGTTATCCGGCCACTCGACTACAGCGAAGTTAGCGATCTGATTGACCTCGCGAATCTCTGTGATCCCCTGTTTCTTGAGGTATCCGCGGGGGAAAAGATGATGTTGTTCGAAAGCGGCCTTCGGACCCTTCACCGCGGGATCGATCATATCCGCGACCTTCAAGGGACTGTAGAGTGCCTTTGCGTTCAGCAATACGAGAGCCGCTTGGTAGGCGAAGCGAGAGGGGCTGCGCGAGGCGGCCGTGGCCAGCGCGTTTGGTAGGGTGATCTCCCAGTAGTCATTCGTTAGTGTGGTTTCGCAGATTTGACGGAGCATAGCGAGATAGGCTTCGCCCGATTGAAGACCGCGCAGCTGTGCGATGTCGAATTCAAAGCTGGTTTCCGGAGAACTCGTATAACGCCCAGTCATTGAGGCCATGAAGAAGAACTCGGCCACAGCCTGACGCATGATTGTTTTTGGAATGCTGTGGTCGACGATGCCGATCATGAAGAGAACGTAGCTGTATATGATCGCCGTCTGGGACGAAATCATATTTTGGTGGCGATAGCCTGCGAGTGATAGAGCGCCGAGGAAAAAGTGCCAGTTCGTGAGGTTTAGGGCTTTGGTTTGCGCCTCTGCCACCATCGCGAATTGTGCCTTGCTCTTTTCCTTGTCGACCTCCCCCGTCATGGCGTCCCGCCCACGGAGGACGCCGTAGACGTTTTCTAGCCGTGCTCTTTTCAAGCCCAGGCCGACGCTGACACGGAGCATCTGATCCGGAGCCGGCTTGATGAAGTGATTGAACGGGGACGCCCTGTCGGGGGTCGGCAAGGTAGCCGCGCGCGCGAAGGTCTCCAACTCAACACGCCCCTCTTCCCACGACACCGACATGAGGGTCATGATGAAGTCGGATTGGTTTAGCTTCTTGCCTTCACCATTGATTCGGACGAACACTTCAGCGACAATGTCCGGTCCGACCGAGGCGTTCAAAGTCAGGGTTGTAAACGAATATGATTGAAGCGCATGCAGTTCGCTGATCGATTGATGTATTTTGTTGATCTCTAGTTCTGAAACTTCACGTGATTTCTTCAAATCATTTATGAAGGCGGACGCAAAAGGATATAGGGCGGTGCCCGTCTTCCATATCTCCGAGATATCCGGGATGTAGGATTTGTCCTTGATCGTAGAGGCGTCTGCGACATCAAAACGCTCTTTCAAGGGGTCGAAGGCAATCTTGATCCGCTCCTTACGGAAATCGGCTCGCAAGACCTCTTTACCTTTCATCACCGCGTAAAGTGAGGTCAGTCTCTGTTGGCCGTCGACGATCGCCAGGGAGGCGGGCTTGCTATCGGCCGCGGCACCAATCGCCTTGACGGCGCTGTCCATGCCGGTTTCCCAAAATAACAGGTAACCGGCAGGGTAACCCTTGTAGAGGGAGTCGAAGAGGTTCCTGACGTTGACGTTCGGCCAGACGAAGGGACGTTGTAGGTCGGGGAGGCCAATTTTGCCGTGCTCGATGTCCACGACCAATGACGATAGAGGATATGACGTCGTTGTGAACAGAGGCATCGTAGCTGAGCACCCTACCGAACCACGTGCGGAACTGTGCAAGGCATAAGCCTCGTTTCGCATGCTGTCGATGCCAACCTACTATTCGAGTCGGGGGTGGTCTCTGGCCTGCCCCCATCCGGTGGCCCAGGTTTGAAGTTAGTGCATCGTCGGTCGCGTGACGATGGCGGGGCGAGCGGACGGTACTGAGCCGCCCGGTTCCGGTGGCCGGATGACGACCTCCGGCGCAGGCGGGCAGTAGCCGAGTGACGAGTGGGGTCGGATGCTGTTGTAGTACCTCCGCCATCGCTCGATCACGACGCTGGCTTCCTTGAGGGTGTAGAACACCTCGCCGTTGAGGAGTTCATCCCGTAGCTTCGCGTTGAAGCTCTCGCAGTACCCGTTTTCCCAAGGACTGCCCGGCTCGATGTAAGCCGTCTTCGAGCCGACCGCTGTGATCCAGTCTTGGACGGCTTTGGCGATGAACTCCGGGCCATTGTCCGAACGGATATGCTCGGGCACGCCGCGCAGGCTGAACAGATCCGAGAGGACATCGATCACGTCGTACGCCTTCAGCTTACGGGACACACGGATGGCCAGGCACTCACGGGTGAACTCATCGACCACGTTCAGCATCCGATACTTGCGCCCATTGTGCGTGCGGTGCTCGACGAAGTCGTAAGACCAGACGTGGCCGGGCCGCTCCGGCCGCAAACGGAGGCAGGAGCCATCGTTGAGCCAGAGGCGGGCTCGCTTCGGCTGTCGCGCTGGAACCTTGAGCCCCTCCAGCCGCCAGATCCGTTCGACCCGCTTCACGTTCACCGTCCAGCCATCGCGGCGGAGCATCGCCGTGATCCGACGGTAGCCGTAGCGCCCGTACTGGAGAGCCAGTGCGACGATGGCGGCGGTCAATGCCGCCTCGTCCTCGACCACCACGGCGCGCTTGCGCTGTGTCGAGCGGTGCTGACCAAGAACGCGGCAAGCGAACCGTTCCGACACGCCATGCTCGGCCACGACGTAGTCGACGCAAGCCCGGCGGCGAGCCGGGCTCAGAAGTTTCCCGAAGCTGCCTCCTTCAGGATGAGCTTCTCCAGCGTCAGGTCCGAGATCGCCCGACGCAGGCGCAGGTTCTCCGTCTCCAAGGACTTCAGCCGCTTGACCTGATCACCCTTCAGGCCGCCGTACTCGGATCGCCAACGATAGTACGTGACCTCCGTCACCTCGATGGATCGGATTGCTTCGGAGACCTTGCGGCCCTGCGAGACCAAAACATCGACCTGACGCAGCTTCGCGACGATCTCTTCAGCCGTATGCTTCTTCCGACGCATCATAACATCCTCCACATGGCGCGAAGCCATACCTCAGGGAGGACCACTTTTCAGGGGGCAGGCCACATCGCCCCATCTGGGCCGAGCTAGTATCTCTTGAGCGCGTTTGGTCGCGCTTGATAATTCGCCATCAGCATCCGATGTGATTACTTTTGATTCACCGCAATCAGGTTCGGCCTGAGGTGACGTGCCAACGCCGGATTTGCTCTTTTGATCTTGGTCATATGCATTCAAAAGTCTAATTGCTTCAACGAGATTACGCCGCGCCTCCTGACGATACCGCTTCTGATCGGCCTCCTCTTCTTTACCAAACATTCGATCGCTATATGACGCCGCAAGCAGTGCCGAGGCATGGCTCGTCAAGATGGCAGCCTGCCAACCCATTTCTTCGCCCTTGAACCCTCGGATATCGCCAAAGCAAGAGAAGTCTACATTCTTGATGTTTTTCGAAATCTTTATGATCGCCGGAGATATTCGGTCTAAATTTGCGGCTGATTTGACATATGCATTAGCCGCAGACGTAAAACTCGACATTAGCAGTCTTTCATAGTACGATTTTGTTCTGCACTCACTTGACCATTTCTCTAATTGGGGATTGCCAAGAAGTGACTGATAAGCTGGGAATGTATGAGAAACATAATTATAATAAAACGGATTCCTTTCTGCGTCCGGTAGATTGTTTGATAGTAGAATTGCCAGCTCAATCTGAGCTCGCATCAAATGCCATGGATGCGCTTTGGCACGATTAATTTCGATCCAAGTGGCGAGTTCCAATATAGCCCGGTCCGAAGAGCCGACTGCGCTCAAAACATAGCTAAGAAGAATGGTTTTGTATGGCAAAGCGTTGTTTGCCAGCGTAGGCGCGAAGTCGGCTGAGGCAATCGCTTGTTTCGCATGTTCGCAAATCTCATTTTTGTCTCCAGCGAGTGAGATGTACAGTTGAGCCTGATTTATCAACGATCCTATCGAATTTTTCATAAGGCCTGACACGATAGTCGCCTTGTTGATATTTTCAGGGCGATTTACCATTGCACTCATGGCCTGAATGAATGGTTTGATATCTATTAGTAGAAGCCTGTAATCAAGGTATCGATTGGAATATGCCTTTAGACACATCTCAACAGGCTTGAGTTTATTAAGAAATTCTAGGTCGCTTTCGTAGTTCTTTAGGGTCACTTGATCTTGATCGGCACTTCTCGATTCAGATGGATTTATACTATCAATTATTGAAATGTATTTTTTGTCGCGTTGCATCATTCCGTGGCAAGCATCCGGTGTCGGTTTGCCATTTTGTGACTCTTCTTCAGATATGTTCATTATTGTATCGATGGCCGACGGAAGATCATTTGCGCCAACTTGGATAGCCGATGATCCGCCCGGTCCTGCGATGAACGTTCCCGCTTGTGTTTGAGTCGACTGCCTTGCGTCAAATGTAATCGACCGGTGATGTAATCGCCATAACCGTGAAAACGGTCGTAAAATTTTTGCTCCGAGGGTATTTTCTGCAAATTGCAATGACGAACAGAACGGTTATAAATAATGGAATTAAATTCACGAGGCGACGGGTTAATACCGAGTCACCAATCAGCGGCTGGGCGAGCCAATTCAAGGCGACAAAAAGGGGTGGGTGAACGTCAATCAGCCAGCGATCTCTCACCGTTTCCGCCAAGGGTAGATCGTGTTTTGAAAGCCATAGCGTCCAGAATTCATCCAGCCATGGGCCGCGCTGCCAAGCGGCCCATATCGTCAGACTTACAATAAGGAAGAATATTAAGCCATTCTGTACAGTGATAAGCCGAACAGGCCGCTCTTGGCTGTCATCTTGCAGCCAGATCTGTAAATTCGATGGCCTCATGGCCAATCGTTTAATCGTCATTTATGGATCTTCCGGGCTGGCAAGTCTCTGATCCTTCTGCCTGCGTTCACATGTGGGCGCTTCGGTTGATGAGCGCGAAGCCCTTGATGTGAACACTCAATGCCGATCACTTGAGGTTATGTTGGGGACGGTTTTACACTACGGCTTTTAGCAAGGTTCGTACCATTTGCCGCTCTACAATAATCAGTTCTGCTTCGGACGTCGATGGCTCAAGGGAAGATCCCTCCGAATCAGCAGGAGCAAGATAAAAGTCGGCCAATGCTTCGATCATAAGCAAAGGAAAGGTTAAGATTTCGACGCGCTCGATCAGTCGGCGCTAAGGGCCCGGCCGATTTATCTACACTGTTCGGAAGAAGGTGCTTCTCGACGATGCAGGAGCTGTGTGCTGCCAGGGACTGCAAATAATGACCGGGAGCGCTCCCTCAACTAACCGGCCGCGCATGGGGTCGTATCTTGCCGCACCGGACCCATTTTGAGAGACGAATCGCCGTTACGAGAATACACTTGCGCGTCACTCACTATGATGACCGCCCCGAGGGTGTATTCTCTAAATAAAGCGAACGACTGGCAAACAGGAAATATGGTCGATATAGTCCGAGAATGTCGTTCTCGCGGCCGCGTTTGAACACACCCATCCAAAGTACTATATTACACCCCAAATGGGGGCGTAGACATTTTCTTCGTTAGAGATGCGACACGCATTCCTTCGGCGCATCTGTCACGTACGGAGTGATCCATCAACCGCCAGATGGTGCAGCTGTATGAATGGAACAACGGCGGCACCTGATCCGGAATGGTACTCGTTTCCCGATCCACCGGCCGCGATCGATGTCAGTTCCTGACGCGCTGATCGATCGGCCTCCCCGTTAGGAACGCCAGGAGTCATTCACATCGAACCGCGGCGCGCGTGCCTCAGCGGCTGCCGCGCTGGGCCAGCACCGCCGGGACGGTGCGCAGCATGATCGCCAGGTCCCGGCGCAGGCTCCAGCGGCTGGCGTAGTCCAGGTCGAGCGCAACGCGCTCGGCGTAGCTCGTGTCCGAACGCCCCGACACCTGCCACAGCCCGGTCACCCCGGGCGGGACGGCAAAGCAGGTCGGAAACGCCCGGCCGTAGCGGGCGACCTCGGCCGGCACGATCGGGCGCGGACCGACAAGGCTCATCTCGCCGCGGAGCACGTTCCACAGCTGCGGCAGCTCGTCCAGAGAGGTCTTGCGCAGCACCTGGCCGATCGGCGTGATCCGCGGATCGTTGGTGAGCTTGTGGGTCTCGGCCCACTCGGCTCGCGCCTGCGGGTCGGTCGCCAGATGCGCGGCCAGCACCGCCTCGCCGTCGGTAACCATCGAGCGGAACTTCAGGCAGCCGAAGCCGCGCCCGTCCCGGCCCAGGCGCATGTGGCGGAAGATCGGCGCGCGCCCGTCCCCGGCCCAGACAAGGCCGGCGATGAGCAGGAGAAGCGGCAGCAGCAGGAACAGCGCGGTGGCGGCCACGCCCACGTCCAGCGCGCGCTTGGCCGCCCAGTTCAGGCGCAGGCCACGGGCCACGAACGGCGTCGCCGGAAGCACCGTGACGCCCACGGCCTCGGCAGCCCCGCTCACCTGCCCGACCAGATGGCCGGTCACGTGCTCGGCGACCTCCGTCATCTCAACCAGACCGTGCGCCGCAACAAAGTCGGCGGACGCGGCAGGCTCGGCACGAGTCAGCATGGTCTCAGCTCCTTTGGCGAGCCCAATGGCGAACGTTAATGATTGGTTATTGCGCCGCTCATAATCTGATATTTCCGGGTCGGCAACCCCGATTTTGGGAAAAATCATAGATTAGAGCAGGTTTCGCTAGGGCGGCGGGCATCCATTAGGCTTGATTCGGACACGCTGATGCCACCGATACGGAAACCCGCCCGGTAGTTTCTACTGATACGTATTAGTTATCCGGCTGTCTGATCAGCGCAGCCGGGATTTGACGACTCGGCGAAGCCTCGCGTCGCGCAGGGTCCTGAACGCATCACATGGGTGGCCAAAGCCGGCCGGGTGCGTACGATGCGATCGCTATTGCACCGCGACAAACCCCAAACGGTCGAAGGGCCAAAACCGTTGCAACGCCGCGCGACCGTGCAACACGGTCTGCGAAACGGCACGCCATCGGCGCGCGCGGCGTGAAAACCGGTCGGCACGGGGCGAGACGTCAGATCCCCCGGCTCAGCTTGCCTGGACATACGACGGGAAGGGCGCGGAGAACGCCGTTGGTGCGACCTTCGGGATGCTCGACCCGCTTCGGCAAGCCGACACCCTCGTTATCGGCTGGGATCGCGAGCCGGTCCGTTTTCTCAGGCATTCTGCGTCGTATCGGGCCGGACGACTGCCAAAACGGCCACTTCAGAAATCGCTGTTGCGAAGGGTGCACCTGGACGATCCCGGGTCCTTGTCGGACCACAGCATCGTGCCGGATACCGGAACCGGCACGATGCTGTAGGTTTTTAATTGTGCATCGTTTTTTCCGAAAGCCGGGGACCGCCTTTCGGGACGAAGCTCCAGTTCGGGGCCCGCGCTCCGAAACCCGGGTCTGCCTTCGGTCATGCGAACGCCGCTTCGTCGGCTGGGATGCAGGGAGGTCGGAGACGCGCTCGCGCTGGATTGGAGCCTGCGTCAGTCGCAGGCCTGATCCACGTTTTAACCCAGCCTGATACCGAACCTGGAAGAGCCCGACTGATCCGGGGGAGTGCGCCCGACGGCAGGACGACGGCCGTCCTCCAAACCTCCGAGATCTAGGAGACATGGCATGACGCCGTGGAAGGTAACGTCGAACGTCCCGGGAGCGAGGGTCAGGATGAATGCATCTCGCTCTCCGCGTCGGTGCGGTCACGATGATCTATGGCAATGCCGGCGCCCATCTGCTCGCATCGGCGGAGCCAGGCCGATCCCGTGCGCGCGTCCGGATTTGAAATGTGGCTGTCTGCGACATCCTAGAGAGCGCTCGGAATGCGCCCTCAGCGGCCTTTGGCCGACCTTCCTATAATTCGGGCCGTAGGTATCGGCACCGGCTCTGAACGGCGCCCGTAACACCGCAGGACGAATGCGACGCGCCGCCTCTGGAGCCGTTTTCGAGCGCGTTGCAATCGCAAACCGCTCTAAACCTTTGTTGTGACGCGCGCTCTTGCGCCGAAACGGTGCCCACGTCCGTGGAGAGCGCTCTAGCCGGTGAGCCGTTGGAACAGCAACACCAGGATCCAACCTAGGAAGCCTGTCCAGGTCACGACCACGAGCAGCACGGTGATCAAGATCGCGACGGTGCCGTAGCGCGCGAACAATCGCTGGCCCAGACTGCGTCGACGACCCGACAGCTTCAAACTGTCCTTACCGTTTTGAGACGAATCCATGGCCCCAACCCTCGCACACAGGTTGAGACGCAATGACCTGTCCTGACAGCTCGCGAAAGCCGGACCGCCTTCGAGATCGGTGAATGTGATGAGCGAGCCCGGTGGGATTCATGTTTCGCCGCGCATGGGTCTCATGAGGGCGCCGAGCAGGAAGCCGAGCTGACCGCAAACGAGCAGGGTTAGGCCGCGGCGCATGCCACCACCGGCGCTGAGATGATGGACGTACACACCGTAGGCCAGTTCGGTGGCCACCACCGGCAGAAACGCAAGGAGCCACCACACCGAGCCGAACCGCCCCAGACCCAGCCCGAGCAGCGCGTTCAGCAGCAGACCCTTCATCGCAGCCCGTCCCCGTCCAAGCCCGGGTCAGGTGGTAAACCGATCCCGCCCCCCGCGCCATTGCGGCTGATTCCGCGACGCGCGTGTCTCAGCGGCTGCCGCGCTGGGCCAGCACCGCCGGGACGGTGCGCAGCATGATCGCCAGATCCCGGCGCAGGCTCCAACGGCTGGCGTAGTCCAGGTCGAGCGCAACGCGCTCAGCGTAGCTCGTGTCCGAGCGCCCCGACACCTGCCACAGCCCGGTCACCCCGGGCGGGACGGCAAAGCAGGTCGGAAACGCCCGGCCGTAGCGGGCGACCTCGGCCGGCACGATCGGGCGCGGACCGACAAGGCTCATCTCGCCGCGGAGCACGTTCCACAGCTGCGGCAGCTCGTCCAGAGAGGTCTTGCGCAGCACCTGGCCGATCGGCGTGATCCGCGGATCGTTGGTGAGCTTGTGGGTCTCGGCCCACTCGGCCCGCGCCTGCGGGTCGGTCGCCAGATGGGCGGCCAGCACCGCCTCGCCGTCGGTGACCATCGAGCGGAACTTCAGGCAGCCGAAGCCGCGCCCGTCCCGGCCCAGGCGCATGTGACGGAAGATCGGCGCGCGCCCGTCCCCGGCCCAGACAAGGCCGGCGATGAGCAGGAGAAGCGGCAGCAGCAGGAACAGGGCGGTGGCGGCCACGCCCACGTCCAGCGCGCGCTTGGCCGCCCAGTTCAGGCGCAGGCCACGGGCCACGAACGGCGTCGCCGGAAGCACCGTGACGCCCACGGCCTCGGCGGCCCCGCTCACCTGCCCGACCAGATGGCCGGTCACGTGCTCGGCGACCTCCGTCATCTCAACCAGTCCGTGCGCCGCAACAAAGTCGGCGGACGCGGCAGGCTCGGCACGAGTCAGCATGGTCTCAGCTCCTTTGGCGAGCCCAATGGCGAACGTTAATGATTGGTTATTAAGGCGGTTTGTAGCGACCAAAACTTGTTTTGACAAGCAGGTCGTCAAAGCTTTTGACCTTAGAATTGAGGTCAAGAAGGGCCAAAAGTGAGGCCATCGGCCCAAGACAATCGCGGACACAGGACCGGCAAGTCAAATACACGGCGCGGCAGAAACTACGTAGATGGATCGGTTTTATTCGCATACGTCGGACACATTGGAAAAATTACTATCGCAAGAAGCATCTATCCCGACCCCAGAGCTCTTGGGGCATGGGGATTTGATTATTTTTTAGAAAATACAGTCCGATTTTAATTCACGATCGATGGCTAGCTGGATGAACGTCATCTTACACCAGCATCGAGAACGACGCCGACGCTATGATGTCGTTGCGCCGTGGACGTGTGAGCAGATGCGAGATAGCCCGTCACAAGGCGGCGCGATTTGCCGAGTTGACGCCACCGCGTCGCCTCCGAGACCCATGGACTCGATGCATCGCATACCAATCGCCACCGATGACTCACGGCCGAGCACAACCCCAAAAGCGGACGCACCTGGTCAGGCACTGCGGCGCGGGGACCGATACAGCGTCGGCTTATTCAATAGCATCGCGAACCGGGCGGACCACGCCACCTCCGCAACCGCCGATATCTGTGACCGACAGCGCGAACCGCCCCCAAAGACCGCCCTGGTTGCTATGCACCATAAAATTGGCTATACTGGCTTTTACAACACAATCTTTATAGTAATGTGTCAATATTAATCCAAAAATCCGATCCGCTGGTGACCTTGCTGTTCCGGAAACATGTGCCTTCAGGATGATCTGTGGCCGATAAATCGCGAAGATCCGATACTAGAGATATGAGTGCTCGCACAATTTGCTTTAATCGCTCACTGGACCGAGTCGGATGCTAGACAAGACACAAATCTTCAAATCCGATCCACTACAGGAGAGCAGAAGCCGCGATCGACGGCATACTGGCCTGGAGGATTTATTTGATTTTCTGCTGAAATGGGCGCGCGTTATTGGCGGAAGCGCCATTCTTTTCGCGCTTCTAGCATTCATATACGTGCATCTCTCGCCTCCGGACTTTGTGGCGTCTGCGCAGATACTTATCAACCCGCCACAGCCGCAGCAGCTCCTGAAACAGGATTCGGGCCTCATCGATCTCACGCTCAACAACTCCCAGGTTGAGAGCCAGATCGAGATTATGCGGTCGTACAGCACGATTCTGCCGGTCGTTCAGGATCTGAAACTCGATTCCGACGACGAACTGGCGTTGCCGAACCGGGCCGACGCAACATCAGCTAGCAACAAGCAGCTTTACGGGGTCGTCGGCCGTTTTGCCAGCCGCTTGGATGTGAAACGCGTTTCCCAATCATACATCATCCAAGTTTCGTTCCGCTCGCAGAGCTCGAGCAAAGCTTCGAAAATCGTGAATGCACTGTGCGAAGCGTATATCAAAAATCAGCTCGCGAGGAAGGTCGAAGACGCAACCCGCTCACGCGAGTGGTTGGAGCACCGGGTGCAACAGTTGCAAACGCAGTTGCACAAGGCTGCGCACGACGCCCAAGATTTCCGAACTGGCGTCAGCGGCCAATCACAAGCCACTGGGCAATTGGATGCCGAGGTCACGCTCTCGCAGCTCGACAGTGCAACGACTACGTACAGAAAGATGTATGAGTCTGCTCTGGAAAAGCTAACCGAGAATGTCCAATCGACCTCGTTTCTCGTCGCCGATGCGAATATCGTGTCTTCTGCCAGCCCCGAATTAGCACGCATCTTCCCCAATCCGAAGCTTGTCATCGCCGTCGCCCTACTCGGCGGCGCGTTGTTCGGAATCAGTGTTGCTGCCCTTCTCGACTCGCTGGACACCTCGGTACGATCGCCGTCTCAGGTGGAGGACGAACTGGATTGCCTCTGCTTTGGAAAAGCAAACCTCGCCAAGGGGGCCAGGCGTGCGCTCCGGAATAAGGCCCACCTGAAAATCGAGACGCGAACAAAGTTCTTCCTGAACAGGGTCATGGTTGCGATCGAAAGCGCGCATCTGCAGAGTTCGTGTCGCAATATCGGTATTCTCGCTGTTTCAGAGGGGGATGCTTCCGCGGTCCTCACGAAGCAGTTGGCGAATGCGCTTGCTCTGTCGGGTAAGAAAACCTTGATCGTGGATGCAAGCCTATCCAGAGCGAATCCCCTGTCGGCCCTCGCCTATGCATCAGGCTTCAACCCGCCGGTTCAAGCCGAGCACGACGAAGCGGTCGATGATCGGAGTCGCATTGTGCAGGTATCTTCGAACCTGTCGATCATTCAATTGGAAACGCCCATCGATGCGGGTTCGACCTTCGGCACCATGTCTGAGAAGCTTATTTTCTCGTCCGTGGCTGGGGTATACGACAACATCATCGTGTGTCTTCCCAGCCTTGCAGTGATGCCACCGTCGCTGTCGTTGCTGGCGCATACGGACGCGGTCATCTTGGTCGCGCATCTTGGCAAATCGCCCAAAGAGAGTGTCGCTGAAGCGGCAGAGTTCATCCGGGCGAGCGGGACACTCCTGCTCGGCGTCGTCTTAGACGAGTCGAAAGCCTGAGCCACCAAGCGAGACCTGCCGCCTTAAAGCTGGCAGAGCCGCTTTCCTGCACACGTGCCCCGGCGCCCTCTGAGTGCCGGTTACGCCTTCGGGATGAGGTTTTGCGGGCATCCGCACGATGTTCGCAGTGCCAATCAGAATCAGATCAACGGCCTCCGGACGACTTAACGTCTTCACGATCCATGCTCCGCAGCAGCATCGATTATATGGCCTGCCTAAGGCGCTCCTGGGGCAGCAATAGAGTCTTACGGCTCCGGCTCGCCGATAGGAGGTGTGCTACATCTAAAAAGCATCGAGATTGATCTCTGGCAGCAATAAATCTGCAAATCTGTCAATTGATCGAATCAATAGAAGCGATTTTATTGGAAATCTTTGAGTTCCGGATTGTTGGCAAAGAGAAAGACGACACAGGCTATAGACATAATGCGGTTCGCAATACTGATCTAATATTATGCCCACTCATTCGTGATTTTGCCGTACTAATGGCTTTCCGACATCCTTTTATCTATAATCGGAGTGGACTTTGTCCTCCAGTGCACTAGTTATGTTCAGCTTTCCATTTGTCAACTTGCGAGAGATTAAGGCCAGTGCCTATATCAGTCCCGGCACCACACATGACCCCGATCAACGTGATGTGTGCGGCCGATCGGAACTACGGCTCCTATGCCGGCATCGTCATGCAATCCGCGATGTCGGTAACGCGAGACGCGAAGATCCATTTCCATCTTCTTTCAGACGGAGTTCATCCACGCGACATCGTAAAATGCCGAATGATCGCTCGCGAGCACGGAAATGATTTTTCAAGCTACGAAATTTCATCGAAGCTCACGAATCTTCCCAAAGCATTGCGTATGGCGAATCATCTGAGCAGGGCGGCTTATTCACGCCTACTGTTTGCCGACCTACTGCCTACGTCAGTGCATCGGATCATCTACCTGGACTGTGATGTGGTTTGCAGGCGAGATTTAACAGAATTGTGGGAACTGGGGGCTGATGTCGACGTGCTCGGTGCCGTCCGAGACCCGTGGCTGGACCCCGACACAAATCTAAAATCGTCCTTGGGCTTGTCCCCAGATCAAATCTACTTCAATTCTGGTGTTCTGCTCATAAATGTTGACGCCTGGCGCGCGGAAAATACCGAAGCGCGGCTCTGTGACTTCGTATCGTCGCGGCCCGACATCAAGCATGCCGATCAAGACACGTTGAATGCGGTTCTTAGCGCGCGCCTGACTGAGGTGCCCGAAAAATGGAACATGATGATCGATCATCCGCGACGGGAGGACGAGGGTCATTTGCGCGACCATGCCGCGATCCTACACTACGTCGGCGGTTTCAAGCCCTGGCACCTCGGTTATCACTTGACCAACCCGCTGAAGGGTAAGCCCTATGCTGCCGAGAAACGGCATTCACCCTGGCGATCAAAATTCCCGGATTTTCAGTGGCGGCGCGTGACCAGAAAATTTCGATCGCTCGTTCGGACCTGAGCCGACATGTTGTCCATGTGTTCTAAGAGCGAGTTCAGGGATATGGCTGCACGATATGCCAGGGCGACGCTGCTCCTCGTCGTCACCGTCTTGTCGATCTCGCGCGCTTTTGCCAAGGATGACGAGCCGAGTTGCGCCGACCTGATCGGTGGCCTCAGGATAAAATCCGGCATCGATTACGACACGGCTGCCGCCAAGCTAAGATCGAAGGGCTGGCGTCAGACTTTCACGACGACCCAGAATATCGGCGCGTGGACCAAAGGTGGGCGCGCGATTTCGGTGACGCTCAATCTCGGAAGCGGCACTTCCGTGACAACTGTCGGTGCCGTGCGGTGCCGCAATTGAGCGTATGGGACGCCGGTTCGTCTCGGATGAGAAGTTCGTTGGAGACGGGCGGAACCCTGCCTAACGGTGGTCTGGCCCACTGCTCGGGATCGATCGCAGCAACATCGACGTCCAGATTTTCGTTCCGTAGGCGGGCGAGGAATCTTTAGATCCCGATCAACGGGGAAGAACATACTTCGCAACAGCGGGAAGATGTTCACGCCAGAGCGCGCTTTGGATTTGGTAATGACTGAGATTTTGGTCTGACATCTTGTAATCTTGAAGTGCGACGATCGGATTTCCGCAAAAATAGGGCCGCCGGGGCGGCCGGGGATAATAATTGAAAAAGATCGCCGCGCGGTTCTTGCCGGTCGCGGGTCGGCCGCGATGATAATAGCGCGCGGTGTCGCAGAAAATGACGCTTCCGCTCCGACCAACGCATGTTACGATGTCACTCGCTTCGATGGGTTTCCCCACGATCCTTTCAAGCTTGTCGTGTCTCACCGGGCGTTTGTATGGGCGCCCACCTTTGAAAATTCGATTGCGGACCATTTCAAATGGGCCGCCGTCCATGTCGACATCATTCAAATATATCGCAATTTTGACAATGCTCTCGTCTTCTCCGTCGAGATGCCAAACACGAGCGCCGCGTTCTCGACCATCCGCCAATGTGTAAAATAGATTGAACCCTCCGAACGCGACCGGCAGCCCGAGATAGCCCTCGACAATTTGCAAAAGCTTTTCATTGAGTCCGAATAAATAGATCGCAGGCCGATTCGCCAGTTCGCGTTTGCTGGCCTGAATCAGATACGGATCATTGTGATGGGCGGAGGCTTCGGCAAGCTGCAACTCGATATCCCGACACACGTTCTGCGCCTGCTCCAGCATCGGCACGACGCCGTCGAGGTTCAGATCATCGAGGTGGGCTTGATAAATTCCATCCTCGCACAGGGACGTTACAATCTTCCGCTCCGTCTCATCCAAGGAGTCGGTCCGTGACTGGTGCGTGGCGCGGAGCGAACTATAGTAACGTTCTATTCTCTGTGTTGCCAATTTAGTTGACAAAAATCCGTGCAACGCGTTCCGAGCAGTACTTTCGAATTTTCGACGGACACGCTTCAAGACGTACATCTTGCCAAACCCTCTTGTGTGCCCGCTCCTCATGCAATCCCTATGCCTGATAGCAATAGGCGAGGCGCTTTATGTTTATTCATTGAACGCAGATTTAGACCTCGAATCTTGAATGCGGTTATTGTTAGCACCAAATATTCGACCCTTGTCAAGCAATTCGTATTTCCGGTCCATCGCGAGAATTTTAATTTATAGGCGGCGAATTCAAAGGTATTATACTCCATTCTGGCATCTTAGAAGGATATTGAGGTGCGGGATCTCCCCCATCGCGGAGTCGTTTGGGGTTTGAGGATTCGATTGATCCTGTTGTCTTCGCGAGTACCGTCATGAAATACGGCAATGCTGTGGTTCGCTCGGTGCAGGCTCGTATATCGATCGTCGTAGATCTTGTTCACTGGATCGGTCAGTCGGGTATGGATTGTCTCCTCCCCGGCTAAACCATGCTTCGTTCATAAGACCCTGGTCCTGAAGTCGAAGATGCCTTGTCGCATCGCGCTTCGAAAATAAATTTGCGGTCGAAAGCCGTATCGTTTTCGATTTGATTTCGAAGGCCAGTGGGGTTCCGGTCCCTCTTTAGCTATTATCGGCAATATCCCGTGTATCATTTCATCTCATGGCACATCATTGCGATTTAATATTGTCTCTCCGCTTTAGATTTTTAAAACTATATTGCACGCTCTGCATTTCTTTGAGAGTTCGGACCGGATCCCGGCCCGAGGGCGCGGCAGGGTTCGTATTGTTTCGACCCGTCGCGTCGGGAGGACCGCGAGGGGGGATTCTCATGCGCCGCCCGCGCATCGATGGATCACCCATCCGAGATTTTGCATAGGGTCGCGTCGAATAATACTCGGGTCGAACCGCGCAAGGCCAAGCCTGTCGAAAAGGAATCCTGGTGTTGATCGGCGCAGGCGGCGTTGCTGCGTATTAGCTGCTTACTACTTTTGGTGATTGCTATTTGACCGATGTTCACTGGCGTATTATGGCTCCTGGTGATTATCTGAGGTTTTTGAGCACAATCATGCGATCACGCTTGTGGACATCCGTCATCGTCGGCACGTCGGTCCTTGGGATGGGCGGTGCCGTCGTCGCACAGCGGACGCTGCATGATCAGGCTTCCGTGCTGGCTCAGAACACGACTGCGGGTACGACGACAGGGCAGCTCGTCGCGAATCAGATCCAAGCAATCGAGAGTCGTGATTTCCTCGACCGGATCGGCGTCAATACACATATACACTACACAGATGGGGGTTATGCAAACGTCGATAAGGTGATTGACGCATTGAAATTTGTTGGCATCAGCAATCTCAGAGATTCGGTGCCGGATCGATCGCTTCCGGGCGGTGGCGGATACCACTTCGACAAATTTGCGGATGCCGGTTTCAAGTTCGACTTTGTCGTATCGCCAAATCTGCCGCTGGCGAAAACGTTATCGATGCTTGAGACTTTTGCGGAGGCGCATCCGGATACGATCACGGCGATCGAGGGCCCGAACGAGGTCAACAATTGGCCGGTGACATACAACGGCGAGACGGGGCCGAAAGCGGCTGTTGCGTACCAGGATGCTCTCTACAAGGCCGTCAAGAACAGTCCGCGTCTCGACACACGACCGGTTTATAATCTCACCTCCTGGCCGGAGCTGATCGGCAAGTTCGATGTGTACAATGCGCACACCTATCCGCCGAAGGGTGAGCAGCCGGAAGCGGCTGTCCGAACCATCGTCGAGCATCTGCGTGATCTGGATCACGGCAGCTCGGCCGCGATCACGGAGGTCGGCTATTATACGTTGCCGGGGAAGGGCACATGGGGCGGCGTGGACGAGGCGACGCAGGCGAGTCTGTCGCTCAATCTGATCCTGGATGCCATCGATAGTGGTATCGTAAAAATCTATCTGTATCAGTTGCTCGATGCCTATCCCGATCCGTCTTCGAGTGAAATGGAGAAGCACTTCGGCTTGTTCGATATCGGATATCGGCCCAAACCCGCCGCCTCCGCGATCCGCAATCTGATCAACACGGTCTCGACCGGGGATCGGGAAACCTCATCAGCCAAGGGGCAAGCGCCGTCTCTCACGCTGTCGTCCGGTGACCTGAAGGTCAAGAGCCTCCTCGTGACCGGAGACGGCACGTCCTCGACCCTGATCGTGTGGGACGAGCGGAAGATCTGGGATAGCGAGAAGAACGTGCCCGTGCCCGTCCCGGCGGTGGATGTCACGGTCGAGAGCGACCGCGCCTTCTTGAAGGTGGACATCATCGATCCGACCAAGGCCGCCGAGCCCATTCAGACGCTTGGCAAGGCCCAATCGGTGACCGTCGCGTTGGAGGGACATCCGATTCTCATCAAGTTCCGGGGGGAATGACCGGGGCACTCGGGTTTTCGAACCGATCCGAATTCCGCGCGGGAGCGGCGGCGGTCGAGCCATGATGGCTCGATATGCTGTTTCTCAAAACCCTGATCGATGCCCTCAGCCGGTGCTCTATTCTGCGGGCCGGGACGGCGCCGGCGGTCGGACCGGATCGAACGGCCGCGCGCGGGCATCCCTCGGGTTCACGGCAGCGTCCGTCCTGGGGTGCGCCGGGTTGGCGCCGGACCGGCTCGCCGTCGGTCCGGCCGCACAGGCCACTCAACCCGCGGGTTGAGATCGGGCCGTGGCGCTCAGACCCGGTATTTGCCGTTGCGCATGACGAGGACGCGCGCTCCCACCGGCACGCGCTCGTAGAGGTCGGCGATATCCTCGTTCAGCATGCGCACGCAGCCCGACGACAGCTGCTCACCGATGCTCCAGGGCTCGTTGGTGCCGTGGATGCGGAACAGGATGTCGCGGTTGCCCTGATAGAGGTAGAGCGCCCGCGCACCGAGGGGGTTGTCGAGGCCGCCTTTGCGGAGCCGGGGCAGGTCGGGGTTGAGCGAGACCATGGTGGTGGTCGGGCTCCAGTCCGGCCAGACGCCCTTGCGGCCAACCCGCGCCTCGCCCTTCCAGGAGAAGCCGGCCTTGCCGACGCCGACGCCGTACTGCATCGCGGTCCCGTCCGCCTGGACCAGCATGAGCTGGCGCTTGTCGATATCGACTACGATCGTCCCGGGCTTCTCCGGACCGTTGTAGCTGACCTGCTGACGGCGGTATTTGGGGTCGAGCCGCTGCGTGTCGACCAGCGGGATGTCGAAGGGCTTGTCGGGCTTGGCGCCGATGTACCAGGCGGCGTCGTCATCCTGCGCGACCTGCATGGGACGGGTCTGACAGGCCGCGAGCGGGGCCGCCGCCACGAGGGCGAGCAGGACCCGCGGGAGCCGGATCCCCCGGATTCGGCCCCAGGCCGGGCGGCGCATCGGGTTCATCGGGTCTGTCACGCGGTGTCCATGCATCCGGATATGCGTACCGCCTCCCCGCCGGGGGCGATGTAGCTTTTCCGCCGCAGCCAAGCGCGCCCGGACGGCTCCCGCGGCCATGGTTGCGCCCTAATTCAGATCGGGCAGCGGAGTCCTGTCGACGCCTGCCCGGAGTGAACGATGCCCGAGACCCAGACGCTTCCCGACGCGATGACGGTCGCGCCACCGGGATCGCTCAGCCCGGCGATCCATCTCGATCATTGCGTGATCCATGTCAGCGACTGGGCGCAATCGAACGCCTTCTACCGGGACGTGGTGGGCGCGGAGGTGGTCGAGCGGGGCGATGGCTACGCGTATCGTTTCGGCGGCGTGCAACTGAATTGCCACGGTCCCGGCGTCAGCCCGAACGTGGTGGCGGCGCATCCGGTGATGCCCGGCAACAGCGATCTCTGCTTCCGGTGGTCCGGGGCGATCGAGGAGGCGGTCGCGCATCTCGAAGCGCGGGGCGTCCCCGTGGAACTCGGTCCCGTCGCGACGGCGGGTGCCGCGGGCTCCGGCATCAGCGTCTACTTCCGGGATCCGGACGGGTCCCTCCTGGAATTCATCACCTATCCGACGCCTTGACGCGCCTCAGCTCCGGCTCTCCGCCAGGGCTTGGTTGGTCTGTTCCAGGCGCAGGGCCAGCACACGCATCAGGGCGATGCTGATCTGCGGAAACTGTGCGAGCAGTTCCAGGAACACCCCGCGATCGATCCGCAGGGCCGTTACGGCGGATTCCGCCGTAACGGTGGCCGACCGGGGCTGCTCGGCCAGGATGCCCATCTCGCCCACCAGGGCGTCCTGACTGAGGAGCGCCAACCGCACCGGACCGCCCGGACCGTCGATGCTGACCTCCGCGGTCCCCTTGAGGATCACGTAGGCCGCGTCCGCCACATCGCCGCGGGCGAAGAAGCGCTGCCCGGGCTCGAAATGGACGCGCTCGCTGGTGAAGGCCAGGAGCTTCAGGCGGGCCGGTTCCACCTCTCGGAACAGCGGCACCTGCTTCAGGGAGGAAACCTCGGTGTCGAGGGTCATACGGCGGCTCCGCGGCGGGTCAGAGGCCCAGGACGGCGGGGCCGGACGGGCCCGCATATCCATGCGGTTCGTCAGACACTTGTCCAGCCCCGCCGGAGGTTCCGGCGCCGCGCTGGCGCTTGCCCTTATCCTCGCGGCGGGGCCGGCCTGCGCGCGCCTTGTCCAGGCCGACCTCGCCCGCGTCGCGGTGGCACCGCCGCCGGGGGCCCGAGCGCCCCTCGATCTCCCGGTCACGGACGCACGCACCGGGCAAGCCATCACCCTCGGGCGGGCGCTCGCGGGGCGGCCTGCCCTGCTGCTGCCGGTGGACTACACCTGCGGCAATGTCTGCGACCCGATGGTGTCGATGTCGGCGGATGCCCTGGCCTCGACCGGCCTGGCACCGGAAGACTACGCATGGGTCCTCGTCGGGATCGATCCCCGCGACGATGCCGCGGCCGCACGCCGCATGCTGGCCGAGACGCTGGGCGAGCGCATTGCATCCGTCCGGCCCAAGGCGGTGATCGTCTCGGACGCCGCATTGGCCCGCCTCACGGCGTCACTCGGCTACACGGCGGTCTACGATGCCGGGACCGACAGCTTCGCCCATCCGGCCGCCGCCCTGTTGCTCGCCGGGGATGGGCGGGTGGCCCGGATTCTCTCGCCCCTGGCCCTGACCGGGCGGGATCTCCGCCTCGCCCTCACCGAGGCCGGTGAGGGGCGCGTCGGGGGGCTGGCGGACCGCTTCGCCCTGCTCTGCTACGGCTACGACGCCGCCCGCGGGGTCTACACGCCCCTGGTTCAGCGCATCCTGACCGTGGCGGGGATCGTGACGATCCTCGCGATCGGCCTCCTCGTCCTCGGCCTGACCCGCCTCACACGGGGGCGGGCAGCCTGAATCGACCGCGGGTCAGCGCTTCGTCGACAAGCCCTGCGTGCCGGGCGAGGGCGCGTCGCGCTTGAGGCTTGCATTGAGATGCGGCGAATCGACCGGTTCCTCCCGGGTCGTCGGTGTGGACGAATCCTCCGGCGCGGGCATCGGCGGCAGCGGGGGGGTGTTGGGCTGCGGCACCGGCGTGCCCCCGGCGGCGTCTTTGACCATGTTGCGGTTCGTCATGCGGGCATCATCCCTTCCTCGAACCGCGCAGCGACACAGTTCGCGCGCGGTGACCCGGGGCCCAGCGCCAATCCTCCGAGGCATTGCCCCGGCCAGGCGCCGGCATCCATCCAGGTCGTTCCGCAACCAACGCGGCGGACAACACCCCGGTTGCTGCCAAGCTTGATTGCCGGAAGCTTGACCAGGTCTGGGCACAGGAACCTTGGTTACTGCTGAAGGTTGTTGCGGGGTGAAGCGAAGCCAGAGGAGGAACTGATGGCATCCGGAAATTCGACCTCGAAGCGGGGCTTTGCCTCGATGAACCTGGAGCGGCAGCGCGAGATCGCCAGCAAGGGCGGACGCAGTGTGCCGGCCGAGAAGCGGTCGTTCTCCCAGGATCGCGAACTCGCCTCGTCCGCCGGACGTAAGGGCGGTCAGTCTACGGGGACCGGCCGCGCCGAGTGAGGCGGTCGCGTCAGCGTTTTGCGTAACGGCGCTGCGTCCCCTGGACCGGCGCCGTTCTTCGTATCCCTGCCGTTTGTCTGACGGGACTTCCACCACACGAAAAAGGGCCCGCCAATCTGGCAGGCCCTTTTTGGTATGGTGGAGAGCGGAGCAGGATCAGGAGATGCAGCGACCCGGGGTCATGCGCCGCGCTTCGGGACCGACCAGGGAACTGAGGGCCGTCTCGCAGCCTTCCCGCACGAGTCGACGCGTCGGCTGCCTCAGAATCGGCTTGATGCCGGGATCCTGCGCCTCACCGGCCACCGGCGTGACCTGATCGCCGATCTTCTGGACGCCAGCGATCCGGGTCGGGCTGATCGCCAGAGAGGCCGGGCGCATACCGGGCAGTGACGCGGGCGCGGACTGGGCCACCAGCACAGGCGGCGTCCAACGGTCGGCCGTGTCGCGGACCACCGGCTGGACCAGCACGGTGAGAAGAGCGGCGGGAGCACTCACGCCCAGAATGAAACCAGACCGCAGCATCGTCCCGACCTCATCGTGAGAGCTTGACAGGATGTTCTGATAACGCGCTCTGCAATCGCAGGTTCCTAGACTGCCGCGCTTTCAGGAATCCTGAGTATTCGGCCACGGCGCGGGTGTTGGTGCGGTGGCGCACCCACGCAATCCACAACCATTCCCTGTGGCTCCGGCGCAACGCTCACGGACAAAGTGCGTTTTTTGGAACCTCATGGGGCGGCAATCGTTCTTCCAGCACCCGGCCACTTGGTCCTCCCCGCATTCCCCTTGTGCATCGGCCGGAACCTCTTCGACGGGCTGGAGATTTCTCCGGCCCGTTTTTTTGCGTCCCCGTCGGACCGGCGGCAGCCAACAAAAAAGCCCCGGCTTGCGCCGGGGCTGCGATCAATAGTCGTTGCTGGACCGGCGGGATGAGCGCCGTGGCGCCGTCCCGCGGGGATCTCAAGCCGTCTTGGCTTCCCGCCGACGGGCCGTCTGCTGGAAGAACAGTGCTTGGCTGATCACCGCGGAGACGTTGGCAGGCTGGAACGGCTTGGCGATGAGGAAGGCCGGCTCGGGCCGCTCGCCGGTGAGGAACCGCTCGGGATAGGCGGTGATGAAGATCACCGGAACCTCGAAGGTCTTCAGCAGATCGTTCACGGCATCGAGGCCCGACGAACCGTCGGCGAGCTGGATGTCGGCCAGGATCAGGCCGGGGCGCTTGCCCTCGCCGGCGATCTTGATTGCCTCGGTCCGGGTCCGGGCAACGCCGATGACGTTGTGGCCGAGGCCCTCGACCAGCGCCTCGAGATCCATGGCGATCAGCGGCTCGTCCTCGATGATGAGGATCTCGGTCGCCATGTCGGCGGCGAGTTCGCGGCCCGCCTCGTCCACGAGGTCGCGGACCTCGGAGACGTCGACGCCGAGGATGATGGCCGCATCCTCCTCGGAGAACCCTTCGAGGCACGAGAGCAGGAAGGCCTGCCGCGGCAGCGGCGTGATCTGGCCGAGGCGGACTTCCGCCGGAAGATCGTGCTGGACCTGCTCGCTGCGGCCGTTCACCGAGAGCGAGTTCCAGATCCGCGTGAAGACCCGGAACAGGTCGGCCTTGATGTTGGTGCTGCGCCCGAGCGTATCCGGCTCGTTGACCAGGGTCTCCAGGGTGGCGGCGACATACGCGTCACCCGCCACTTGGCTCCCCGTGAGCGCACGCGCGTAGCGGCGCAGGTACGGCAGGTGCTGTACCACGAGTTGCGATGTCGACATTCGATCCCCTGTGCCTCGCCGTGTTGCCCGGCCACGATCGCTTCGGTTCGTGACCGAAGATGTGCCGGGGCCGGCTTGTATGCTGCGCAGCCTATCGCTCAACGCGGAGGCCGGCACTCCGTTCCACCCCCCGGCGGAACCGATCCCGGCGGGCAGGCGTTGCAACCGCAGCCATGGCGTATGTCGAGCCGCAGCACAATGCGGCCGAGCCGACTTCGGCAGTAAGGGGCGTGTGGGATGGTCGATCAAGGCAAAGACGCCGGTCTTCGCGCGCGCGAAGCGCCGGTGAGCACTGCTTCAGATCACCAAACGCACGCGCAGGCCGAGCGTCGACTCCGGACACCTGCGGGACGAGCCACGCCTCGAAACGGCCTCAGCGAACACACGCGAAACCGCCTCGCCGTGCAGTTGCGTGAGATGTACGACACGGTCACCCAGCAGCCGGTGCCCGACCGCTTCGCCGAACTGATCGCAAAACTCGACAGCGCCGAACGTGGCAAGGCCTGACGTATGGCACCCCCGGCGTGGGCTGTGTTGCCTGCCGCTATGAAAAAGCCGCCGCACGGGGCGACGGCTCTTCCGAGGTCGAGATGCCAGCCCCGGACAAGGGCTGACGTCTATCGATACCCCTAAAGGGTCGGAGACCGGCCGCGCATCAGACCAACGACGGCCGAGATCGCGAACAGGACAATCGCCACGAAGAAGACCAGCTTAGCGGCCTCCATGGCGGTTCCGGCAATGCCACCGAAGCCGAGCAGAGCGGCCACGAGAGCGACGACGAGAAAAGTTACGGCCCAACCCAGCATGGTTCGTATCCTTCGGAAGTATCGACGCGGCTGGGCCGCATCGTTCTGAACACAAAAACGCCAAGGTTCTGCTCTGGTTCCGCCGCCTTGACAAAGTCCGGTGGGTCGTTCGGCGCCGGGATCGGGGCGCGGCGACATGTGACGGAACGGGACGGAGCGGGTAGCGTTCGAAGATAGGTCTGCAGGTTCGATTCGGGATCCGTGATGCTGCAATCTGCCAAGAACACCGCTCGTGCGACGCTGTCCGCGCTGCAGGGCCGCCTCGCCGAAGCGGCCTCCACGGTCGCCGAGGCGCTGCGCGCCGCCGCTCTCGGATTGGCCGCCGAACCGGTTCCCGTGCCGGTCCGTGTGCGAGACCGTCGGCCCGGCCGCATCGGCTGATCGACCCCGCCTTCCGTCCCGGTCCCCACGCCATGACGGATTAGGTTTTTTAAGTAAGAACACCCGGGGCCGTGCGCGTCCGGCCCCGCGATCAATCCGGTCTGTCCCAGCCGGGAAAACAGGCCGATTCACGTCCGACCGCTCCCGGGAGCGACCCCATGGTAACCCCCGGGGCGACTGTCGGCGGCACGCGTCGAAGCGACGACGCGGATCCAGCCCTTCGGTATCGTCACGGTTCCGATCCCTGTGGCGATGCGCTAGAACCCCGCTGACCACCTGTGCGGGGCAGCGATGGCGGACGCGGACGAGAGCAACCTGACCCTCGACCGATCGATGCCTGCCGCCGGACGGCTGGAGGCGGTCGCACCGCTGATCCGGAGACGGATCGCGCCGAACGGCGGCCCGTTCACGGCGAGCGGGACTTGCACCTACGTGGTCGGCGAGGGCCGCGTCGCGGTTCTCGATCCCGGTCCGGACGATCCAGTCCATATCGACGCGCTGCTTCAGGATCTCGCCGGCGAGCACATCGAGGCGATCGTGGTCACCCACACGCACCGGGATCACTCGCCGGGGGCGCGTCTCCTGGCGGCCCGCACCGGCGCGCCGATCGTCGGGTGCGGGCCGCATCGGGCCGCCCGGGCGCTCGCCGAGGGGGAGGTGCCGCTCCTCGACGCCAGCGCCGACCGCGCTCACGCCCCCGACCGCGTGATGACGGAGGGCGACGTCGTCTCCGGGCCCGGCTGGACGCTGGTTGCCGTGGTGACCCCCGGCCACACGATGAATCACTTGGCGTTCGCCCTGCCGGAGGCGCAGGCCCTGTTCTCGGGCGACCACGTCATGGCGTGGTCGACCACGATCGTGGCGCCCCCGGACGGCGAGATGCGGGCCTATATGGCCTCCCTCGACAAGCTGCGCAGCCGCGATGAGACGCTATACTGGCCGGGTCACGGCGGCCCGGTCCGCGAGCCGGCGCGGTTCCTGCGCGGGCTGGCCTGCCACCGCCGCCAGCGCGAGGCGGCGATCCGCGCGCGCCTCGGCGCCGGCGATACCGGCATCGCGCAGATCGTGGCGGCGATCTACCAGGGGCTCGATCCGCGCCTGAGGGGCGCGGCTTCGCTCTCGGTCTTCGCGCATCTGGAGGATCTGGTCGAGCGCGGCCTCGTGGCCGTGGACGGTACGCCGCGACTGGACGGCACCTACGCGCCGGTCTGAACCGGGTCGGGGCGGATCATTTCACCGCCAGGGCGAGATTGGCGACGTCGTCCAGATAGGTGCGGATCCGATCGGCGTTGCTGCCGAAATCGCGCCCCCCGAGCCGGGAGGCGGACCGCACGTCGATCCGTGTTCCGTCGGCGCGGGGGCGGATGCGGACGGTCACGTCGTTGGGCAGGTTGAGGACGAGGCCGCGCGCCACGGCCTCGATCCGGCCGTTGCCGGTGCGCCCGCCCGGGCGGATCGCCTCGACGATCTGCCAGTGGCGCTTGAGCGCGGCCTGGCGGGCCAGTTCGAAGGCCTCGTCGGCGCCGATATCGAGGGTCAGCGGGGCGATCTGCGGATAGGCGCCGCGCTGGCGCTCGCGGAGCGCCGTACCCGGATCGGGCGGATAGCGGCCGCCGCGGGCCGCGAAGGCCGCGCGGGAGCGCGAGAAAGCGGGCGGATTGTCGATATCGGTGGTGATGTCCGACAGGGCGGGCAGCCGCAATCCGCGCAGGCCGAAATAGGCGGGGTAGCCGAGCACCAGCAGCGCCAGGATCAATCCGCCCAGGGCGGCCCCGAGACCGCGCGCGCCCTCGCGCCAGACCCGCACGAAGGCGAAGACCGCCGCCGCCGCCGCTGCGAGCGCGATACCGAGCCCGGCGACCAGGGCGACGAGGGCGGCGTCGGTGTCGGCGCGGGGATCCCGGACCAGGATCATGGCGATCCCCGTGGCGACGATGGAGAACACCGCGAGCTGCCGGGCCAGCGGCCCCGCGCGGGTGACGGGTTCCTCGACGAGCAGACGGCGCATGGCACTCATGGACGGGTTCCGGCGCCCACTCATAGAGCTTGGCCGGCCGGGGCGCCATCGCGGCGGCGCAGCGGAATACGGCGGTTCAGGGCACGTAGGCGCGGGCATTCACCGGAAGCCCCTCCGCGCCGGGCCGCCCGTTGATGTCCGGCGGCATCGCCTCCCCGACCCGGGGCGCCGGGTCGGCGCCCTCGCCCCGCGCGGCGGTCTGAGCGGTGGGGGCATTCCAGGGACCCGAGACCTCGAACAGGAGGCCGCGGGACGGGTCGGCCGGGCCCCGCAGGACGAGGTCGCCGCGGAGATCGAGACGTCGTTCCGGGACGGAGACCAGTCCGCGCACGGTCGCCCCGACGCTCGGGCCGAGCAATCCCGCCTCGGTGATCTCGCCGATCCCGTCGACGAAGCGCAGGGCGATCGCGGCACGCTCGATCGCCGTCCGGCCGTTGCGACGCGCCAGGGCTCCGAGCGCCACGGCGCCATTGCGGTGGACGACATCGACGAGATCGAGCCCGGTGATGGTCCCGCCGGCGATGCTGAGCGCCGCGCGGCCGCCGAGATGCGCCAGCAGACCGACGGAATCCCGGGCGCTCGCCTCCAGGGTGAACTGCCCGTTTGCCGGTCCGGCCAGCCAGCGCGATGCGCCGATCTCGCCCAGCACGGTGCCGAGCTCGATCCCGTCCAGGCTCGCCTGCAGGCGCATCCCGGTCTCGGCCGGATCGGCCCCGCTGGCGAGGATCACGCGGCCCTTGACGGTGCCGTCCTGCACCCGTGCCCGGTTCACCGCGATCTCCAGCGCCGCCTCCCGCACCAGGACGCTCGCCGCGAGGTCCTGAACCTGGACGGGGCCGACACGCCCCGCCGCGGCCGACAGGCGCAGGTCGAGGTCGCCCCGGGTGAACGGTGCCAGGGCCAGGGGCTGGGGGTCGCGGCCGAACAGGCGCGCCGCATCCTCGACGAGGGGAGCCACGTCGAGGGTCTCTGCCGCGAGGGTCGCCTGCACCGAGAGGCGCGGTGCGGCGCCGGAGCCGAGGGCGACGGCGCCCGCGCCCTCGAGAACGTTCTGGCCGAGCCCAATGCGCAGCCGCGGACAGGATATGGACCGGTCCGCGGTCTCGAAGGCGCCGGCGATCGAGAACGCGCCCGTGAGCGGCGAGAGCGGCACGTTCCACCCGATCCAGGTCAGGCTTTCCGGCAGGGAACGAGTCTCACCGCGCATCTGCCCGGCCAGGACGGGCCATGCCGCTCCCGGTCCGGCCGTCTCCACCGTGCCGTCGACCGCGACGCTGCCGCCCGGCCACGTCGCCTCGGCGGTGATCGGGCTGCGCCGTCCGAAGGCGATGTCGGCCGGACGCAGGTGGGTGACCGTGATCCGCGTCGGGACGCCCCGCCATGTCAGGCGCGCGCTCGCTTCCGCCGACGCGCTCCAGAAGGGCCACGCCACGTCGAGATCGATGTCTTGGGCCGCGTCGTCCCCGGCGATGCGCGCCCCGCTCACCGTGATCCGGCTCGGATGGACCGACGCGCCGGACCGGACCCGCTCGGCGAGCCGCGCCAGGGGCCCGTTCCAGCCGGTGGCGCTCCCCGAGAGGCGGCCACCTTCGAGATGCAGGCCGCCGACCTCCGCGCGCCCGGCCAGGAGACCGACCAGATCGATGTCGATGCCGAGCCGGGCTTCGTCCACCAGGGCCGGGCCGCCCGCATCCGACGCGACGCGCACGCGCCCGAGGGTGAGGCGGGGCAAGGGCAGCAGCGTCAGGCTCGCCGGTCCCTGGACGGTCAGGGCGAGTCCGTACGCGTCGAGGGCGTGATCCGCGAAGGCGCTCGCCCGGCCGCCATCGATCGGCCAGTCGTGCCGGCCGAGCCCGACGGCGATCAGCCCCAGCGGGACGAGGAGGAGGAACGGAGAACGCAGCGACATCATGCTCCGGACGGGACCGCGGCTGCGGCCCTAGCCGGGTGCCGCGAGCGGCCCCCTCAAGCCGTCGCGGCCCGACAGGGTCTGCACGTCGCGCTGGCCTTTTAGCGCCCGCGCCGGGATTTGTCTGCTGGACTCGCGCGGGGAGCCGTGCCGTCCGGGGGAGAACCGATGACGGATCGCCCGGGACCGAACCGGCCGGCGCGGCGCGGCACTGGATTTCGCGCCCGGAATCGGGAAGAGCAGGCGTGAGGAAACGCGCGCTTCGAGGATGCGGCGAGGGTTCAGCCGGTCGGATCCCGCGGAAGAAGGACGATTCGATGAAGAAGGTCTACACGGATGCCGCCGCGGCGCTCGCCGGCCTCCTGCGCGACGACATGATGGTGATGTGCGGCGGCTTCGGCCTCTGCGGCATCCCGGACGAGTTGATCGAGGCGGTGCGCCTCTCCGGCGTCAAGGGCCTCACCATCGTCTCGAACAATGCCGGCATCGACGGCGTCGGTCTCGGCAAGCTCCTCGACACCCGCCAGGTGCGGAAGATGATCTCGTCCTATGTCGGCGAGAACAAGGAATTCGCCCGCCAGTATCTCGGCGGCGAGCTGGAGATCGAGTTCAATCCGCAGGGGACCCTGGCTGAGCGGATCCGCGCGGGCGGCGCCGGCATCCCGGCCTTCTTCACCAAGACCGGCGTCGGCACCAAGGTCGCCGAGGGCAAAGAGGTGCGGGACTTCGATGGCGAGACCTACGTCATGGAGCGCGGCCTGTTCGCCGACATAGCTCTGGTCCACGCGCATACCGGCGACACGGAGGGCAACCTCCGCTACCGGATGACCGCGCGGAACTTCAACCCGATGATGGCCACCGCGGCCCGGATGACGGTGGCGCAGGTTGAGCACCTCGTGAAGCCGGGTGCGATCGACCCGGACACGATCCACACCCCCGGAATCTTCGTGAAGCGCATCATCGACGTGGGCACGCGCGACAAGCGCATCGAGCAGCGCACGACCCGCAAGCGCGGCGACAGCACCCCGGCCGCGGCGGCCGGCGGCGGCACGCACTGATCGGACGGGAAAGGAGCTTTAGACCATGGCCTGGACCCGTGAGCAGATGGCGGCGCGCGCCGCCAAGGAGCTGGAAGACGGCTTCTACGTGAACCTCGGCATCGGCATCCCGACGCTGGTGTCGAACTACATCCCCGACGGCATGTCGGTGCAGTTGCAATCCGAGAACGGCATGCTCGGCATGGGCCCCTTCCCCTACGAGGGCGAGGAGGACCCGGACCTGATCAATGCCGGCAAGCAGACGATCACCGCGCTGCCGACCACGAGCTACTTCTCGTCGGCCGATTCCTTCGGGATGATCCGCGGCGGGCACATCAACCTGTCGATCCTCGGCGCCATGCAGGTGGCCGGCAACGGCGATCTCGCCAACTGGATGATCCCCGGCAAGATGGTGAAGGGGATGGGTGGCGCCATGGACCTCGTGGCGGGGGTGAAGCGCGTCATCGTGGTGATGGAGCACGTCGCCAGGAACAAGGACGGCACCGAGAGCCCAAAGTTGCTCAAGGCCTGCGACCTGCCGCTCACCGGGACGCAGGTGGTCGACCTCGTGATCACCGATCTCGGCGTGTTCGAGATCGACAAGAAGGGCGACGGCGGCATGCGCCTCATCGAACTCGCCGACGGCGTCACCGAGGACGAGATCCGCGGGAAGACCGAGGCGGCCTACACGGTCGCGCTCAGGACGTGAGCGCGGCCCTCCGGGCGCCGCGCGCGGCTCAGGCGGCGCGTACACCGTCGAGGAACCGGACCACCTCGGCCTGCAGGCGCGCGGACTGATCCGAGAGGGCCGACGCCGCGCTCAGGACCCGCGTGGCAGCCACGCCGGTCCGCTCGGACGCCGCCGCGACCCCGGCGATGGTGCGCGTCACCGCGTCGGTTCCGGCGGCGGCCTGGGCGACGTTGCGCACGATCGCCTGCGTGGCGGCGCCCTGCTGCTGGACCACGACCGCGAGGCTCGCGGTCACGCCGTTGATCTCCTCGATCCGCGTGGCGATCCCGTTGATCGCCGTGACCGTCTGCCCGGTCGCCGACTGGATCTCGCCGATCTGTCCGGTGATCGCGTCCGTCACCTTGGCGGTCTGGCCGGCCAGTTCCTTGACCTCTGCGGCGACCACCGCGAAGCCGCGCCCCGCCTCCCCGGCCCGCGCCGCCTCGATGGTGGCATTCAGCGCCAGGAGATTGGTCTGGCTGGCGAGGCTGGCGATCATCCCGACCATCTCGCCGATCTTCGTCGACGTCCGGCTCAGGACCGCGACGAGCTGGGTCGTCCGGCTCGCCTCGCCCGAGGCAGTCCGCGCGAGATCGGCCGAGCCCGAGATCTGCCGCCCGATCTCCCCGATGGAGGTTCCGAGTTCCTCGGCGGCGGCCGCGACGGTCTGGACGTTGCTGCCGGCCTCCTCCGCCGAGGACGCCACCGCGGCCGCCTGCTCGGCCGCCTCATGGGCGGTATCGGTCATGCGCTCGGCGGCCACGCGCAGATCGGTCGCGGAGGACGACACCGTATCGACGATCCCGCCCATCGCGTGCTCGAACCGCTCCGCCAGGGCGAACATGGCGCGCCTGCGCTCGATTGCGGCCGCCTCGTCGGCCCTGCGCACGGCCTCGGCCTGCTCGGTCGCCCTCTGGGCGACCATCCGCTTGATGGCCTCGACGGCGCGCCCGACGGCGCCGATCTCATCGCCGCGGGCAGCCTGCCTGATCTCGGCATCGATCTCGCCGAGGGCCATGCGATCCAGGGTCCGGACCAGGGCCGCCAGGGGACGTGTGACGCCGTACATCACGACGGCGACGCCGATCCCGAGGGCGGCGGCGAGGCCGGCCACGGCGGCGATCACCAGCGCGAGGACGGTCCGGTGGGCCGATCGCTCCGAGGCGTCCCGCGCCTGACCGAGTTCGGTGCGCAGGCGTTCAACCTGCGCGTCGACCATGTCGGCGAGCTTGGCGCAAAGCGGATTGCCCTCGCCCAGCAGGATGTCCCGCGCGGCCTCGGGATCGCCCTGGTTCGCGCTGACGATCACCCGGTCGACGACCGCCCCGAGCGCCGTCAGCGTGTCGCGCATCGGATCGTGAGCCGCGCGCTGCTCGGGCGCCTCGGCGAGCGCCGCCAGCTCGGCGATCTGCTGGAAGGCGGTCGCCTTCGCCTGCTTGATGCGCGTCTCGTAGCCGACCATCTGGGATTCCCGGGTCTCGAGGGCGAGGTTGCGCCCCTGCAGGGAGACTTCGCCGACGGCGATCTGGACGCCCAGGATGAGCTCGAGACGCTTGGCCTGCACATCGACGATCCGGCGCGTCTGCGCTGTCAGCGCGACCAGATTCGCGCGCGCATAGACGATCAGTCCGCCGGCCACCAAAGCAACGATCGCGAAGGGAAGCGCAAACTTTACGAGTATCTTCGCGTCGGTCAGGACCTTCATCGCGCCGTCTCTCGGATCCGTAGAGATCGATCCGCGATCATCCGACACTTTTAGCACTATATCAACGTCATTTCCGACGCAATCAGTGCCAGGTCTGCTTGCAAACTTGCCTGTCAGATCGGCAAGTCAGAGACTAGTCAAAGATAAAAAGTCGAGATGCAGTATCTTCAGCGTGTCATATATCAATTGCTAACGACAGATAGAGATTTTCGCTCGGCGCCGGCGTCGGCTGTGCCGAACTTCGGATCTTCAGGGTCCGACGTCGACCGACCACATATGGCCTGGCCGGAACCACTCCCGATCGCGTCACAAGCGGGAACGGCTCTCAGCGTTTCAGACGCGCTGGCTGATGCCGAACCGATGTCCGCTTCGGTGGCGAACGCTCCAGGCCACAGGGTAATCCGGGCCTGTCTCGGACGGAGGCGCGCCGGATGTCCCGTTGCGGCGGGCCGGATCGGGCGCCCGGAGGATGCCCCCCGAACGCCGCGACCGATGCCGTCAACGCCACGGCGCGCGCCGTCGGATCACATCGGCGGGGTGAGGCCGTCCTTGCCCACCGCCACGAGCTTGCCCTCGGCCTTGGCGCCGTCCTTGGCGACGACCGCGAACACCTTGGCGCCGGGCTTCAGGATCGCCTTGTCGGCGGCCTCGAAGGCGACGATCGGCGCCGAGGACGGCACGACGATCTCCTTGGCGCCGTCCTTGCCATAGCTCACCGTCAGGGTGCGCTCGCCGCCGGAGGCCGCCTTGTCGGCCTTCACGGTGCCGTTGGTCATCGCGCTCTTGACCTTCGGGGCGTTCGACGTCTCCGCCTTCACGGTGCCGTTGGTCATGGAACTCTTCACCTTGGATCCGGCGCCCGCGGTCTGATCCGTGATCGAATCCCAGCCGTAATGGCCCTCGCCGGTGCCGCGCATCGCCTCGGGGAACAGCACCACCTCAAGGGCGGTCATCGGATTCTCGCCCTTGGTGGCGGTGCCGATGAAGACGCCGTCCTTGATCGCGTCGAGGCTCGACGGCACGACCCAGGCGAACTTCGCGCCGGCGACGTCGACGGTCTCGGACTTGCCGTCGTCCGTCTTGATCGTGAGCGTGCTGCCCTCGGCCTTGTCGATGGTACCGCGGACGCGCTCGACCTGGGCGGCGAAGGCCGTGCTCGACAGCAGGGCCGTCAGGCCGGCGGCGGCGAAGGTAATTTTGAGATGCTTCATCGGGGTCCCATCCTGGCTTCCGGAGCCGGGTTATGGGGTCCGGCGCGCGCAAAACAAGGTTGCGCGCAAGGCAAGACCTCGGATGTGCCGTGAGAAACCGGGCTGCGCCGGCGAGACAAGCCGGTCGGCTTACCCCCCGGTCACGCTCATATGCCGTGGCACAGCGGCCGGGCGCTGGCGCTCGATGATGAAATCGTGCCCCTTGGGCTTGCGGGTGATCGCCTCGACCACGGCGGCGGCCAGCACCGAATCGTCCGGGGAGGCGCGGAGCACTGCGCGCAGATCAGCCGAATCCTCCTGGCCGAGGCACAGGTAGAGCTGGCCGGTGCAGGTCAGCCGCACCCGGTTGCAGCTCTCGCAGAAATTGTGGGTCAGCGGCGTGATGAAGCCGAGCTTGCCGCCCGTCTCCTCGACGCGGACATAGCGCGCCGGGCCGCCGGTGCGATCGGGCAGCGGCGTCAGGGTGTAACGGCTCTCCAGGCGCTGCCTCGCCACCGAGAGGGGCAGGAACTGATCGGTCCGGTCGGCCTCGATCTCGCCGAGCGGCATGACCTCGATCAGCGTCATGTCCATGCCAAGGCCGTGCGCCCAGGCGATCATGTCGGGGAGTTCATCGGCATTGAGGTCGCGGAGCGCCACCGCGTTGATCTTGACCTTCAGGCCCGCGGCCCGTGCCGCGGCGATACCGTCGAGCACGACCTTGAGGTCGCCCCGGCGGGTAATCGCGTGGAATTTCTCCGCGTCGAGCGTGTCCAGCGAGACGTTGATCCGGCGCACGCCGAGGCTCGCCAGCTCGTCGGCGTACCGGGTGAGCTGGGTGCCGTTGGTGGTCAGCGTCAGCTCCTCCAGCGCACCCGAATCGAGGTGGCGCGACAGGCGGCGGAACAGATGCATGATGTCGCGGCGCACCAGGGGCTCGCCGCCGGTGATCCGGAGCTTGCGCACGCCCCGGGCGATGAACACGCCGCAGAGCCGGTCCAACTCCTCCAGGGTCAGCAGGTCGCGCTTGGGCAGGAACTGCATGGTCTCCGACATGCAGTAGGCGCAGCGCAGGTCGCAGCGATCCGTCACCGAGATGCGCAGATACGAGATCGCCCGCTGGAACGGGTCGATCAGCGGCGCGGGCGACGGCGCGCGGGGCGCGTCGGCCGTGAGCCCCTGCGGCGTGCTGGAGATGTCATCGAGCATGATTGAGCATATGATGCCCGATACGGTCGCGGGCAAGCAGCCCCCGGGCCGCAGTCCCGGCTTGTTTGAGGAGTGTACCCCGTGAACGAGGATCTGTGGCCGACCGAGATCCGCCTGTCGGCGGACCGGCAGGTGCTCAACGTCGCCTTCGAGGACGGGTCGCGCTTCGCCCTGCCGGCCGAGTACCTGCGGGTGTCGAGCCCCTCGGCCGAGGTCCAGGGTCACTCGCCGCTGGAGCGCAAGGTGATCGGCGGCAAGCGCGCGGTGGCGATCCTGGCGGTGCAGCCCATCGGCAATTACGCGGTCAAGCTCGGCTTCGACGACATGCACGACACCGGCATCTTCGGCTGGGGCTACCTGCACACGCTCGGCCGCGAATACGACAGCCGCTGGAGCACCTATCTGTCCGAGCTCGCCGAGCGGGGCCTCGACCGCGAGACGGCGCGTACCGCCTCGGTGAAGCAGCAGGGCGGAGGCTGCGGCTCAGGGTCGTGCGGGTGCCATTGAGGTCGACCGCGTCTCACCGCGCCGGCTCGCTCACCCGTTGTTTTGAGCGACGGCCGCCGGGCGGCGTCGGGAGCCGCATTTGACCGGAAAACCGGGTGACACCGCCGTCCTTACGAGCGGAGCGCGGCACTCCGGCAGCGCCACGCTGCCCGGCCCCGCGCTGTCCGGGGTCGCTTCGATCCGCGCGCGATGCCGGCGGGGGTTCATGCACGTCATCGAAAAGGCTGAAGGCTTGCATCGTTCCGGAAGCGCGCCGATCGATCGACCGCTTTGCTTGGAGCCACCATGGCCTTCACCTGCACCATCCCCGCAACGCCCACCGTCCAGCAGGATGACGCCACGGTGCGCATCACCCGCTGGGACTTCCCGCCCGGCGCCGTAACCGGCTGGCACGAGCATGGCTGGCCGTATTTCGTGGTGATGCTGGTCGACGGCGTGCTGCGCGTCCACGACGGCGCGGCGGTCAGCGAGACGGCGCTCGCGGCCGGGCAATCCTACATGCGGCCCGCGGGCATCCGGCACGACGTGATGAACGGCTCGGAACATCCGATCGCGTTCATCGAGATCGAGGTGAAGCGCCCCGACGCGCTGGTGACGCTGCCGGCAGCCTGAACGCAAACGGGCCGACCTCGCGGCCGGCCCGATCCGAAAAGTCGCAAACCATCAGCGCTGGACGACGACCTTCGTGCCGACCTTGGCGTGGGTGTACAGATCCATCACGTCGTCGTTGGTCATGCGGATGCAGCCCGAGGAGACCGCGGTGCCGATGGTCTCCGGCTCGTTGGAGCCGTGGATCCGGTAGATCGAGCCGCCGAGATACATGGCGCGGGCGCCGAGCGGGTTCTCGATCCCGCCCTTCATGTAGCGCGGCAGGTCGGGCCGGCGGCGCAGCATGGTCGACGGCGGGCGCCAATCCGGCCATTCGCGCTTCATCGTGATGGTCTGCACGCCGCCCCAGGTGAAGCCCGGCCGGCCGACGCCGACGCCGTAGCGCAGGGCCTGCCCGCCGCCCAGCACGTAGTAGAGCCGCCGCTCGGCGGTGGAGACCACGATCGTGCCGGCGCCGTAGGGGCCGTTATACGCCACGGTCTCCCGCGGGATCGCCGACATCTGCGGCACCGCCGCGTCCGGATCCATCGGGTCGGCCGTGTTGAGGGAGGCGTTGGCCACCGGGACCGCGACCGCCTGGGGCCGCACGCGCACGGCGAGCGCGTCGGTCAGCGGCTGGCGGGTCAGCGGGTCGATCTCGTAGGCGAGCACCGGGGCGGCGCAGGCGGCCGCGCCCAGAAGCCCGATCAGGGCGGGAAGAAAACGACGCATCAAAGCCTCTCGGGCAGGCGCGGAATATGGCGGGAACGCGGCGAATACCGGGGCACGATGCCGTGCCGATCCTCGCCAAGGGGTAAACGCTCGCGCCTTAAAACCAAGCCTCAAACCGGCCCGCGCGGCCGGTTCCGTCCGCCCGTGACTCGATGGCAACACTGTGGCAGCTTGGCCGTGACCCCAGGGCGGTCCGCGGCCCCGGGATCTGGACCGGTCCGGCAGATGCCGGCCCTCACGCCTCGTCGGCGGCGAGCCAGATGGCGGGCTTCAACGGTTCGGGGCGAACCGGGACCGGAAGGGTCGGCAGGCCGCGGACCTGCGCCAGTTCGGCGAGTTCCGGCGCCTGCGCGGTGTCGTCGGCGTTCAGGAACAGGCCGCGGGCCCGGGCGGCGCGGCCGAGATCGGCCCGGCTCGTCCAGACGCTCTGGGCCGGGCTGGTGAGGAGCGCCAGGGCGAGGGGCGCCATCCAGAGCGCGAGCCACGGGTCACCGACCAGGACCAGGGCGAAGGCGATGAGCGCGCCGACCACCACCGCATCGGCCTGGAGCCGGAACGCCTCCGACCAGGAGACCTGCCGGTCGTCGCGATCCTGCGTCTCCCAGCGCACCACCCGGCCCAGGAAGGTCGCCACGACGGCGCCGGCGGTGAACAGGGTGAGGACCGGCCACAGGACGACCCAGACGGCCTGCTCCAGGGCGGCGCTCGCCAGCAGCGCCCGGGCGCCCCCGAAGGCGGCCCGGCGCCCCGGGGAGGCCAGGACGTAGCCGACGCTGAGGATCTTCGGCAGGCCGAGCACGGCGACGCTGAGGGCCGCGAGGGCGTGCGCGGCGGCGCCGGGCCCGGTCAGCCCGTAGGCCAGGAGGCCGAGATCCCCGGTCCGGGCGGCCTGCCAGGCGGAAAGCCCGATGAAGGCGATCCACAGCGGCAGGATGCCGTAGGAGAGGATGCCGACCAGGAGGTGCCACCGGCTCGCGGCGTGGAGCCCGGCCCAGGGCAGCACCCGCAGGTGCTGGAGATTGCCCTGGCACCAGCGGCGCTCGCGGCCGAGGAGGTCGACGAGGTTGGTGGGCATCTCCTCCCAGGTGCCGCCCATCTCGGGCAACAGGCGCACCTCCCAGCCGGCGCGCACCATCAGCGCGCCCTCGACGATGTCGTGGCACAGGATCTCGCCGCCGAGCGGCTCCCGGCCCGGCAGCCGGGGGAGCTGCGCGTTCTCGGCGAAGGCCTGGATCCGCAGGATGGCGTTGTGGCCCCAGTAGCTGCCCTCCGGGCCCTGCCAGGTCTCCAGGCAGCGCAGGGCCAGGGGCGCATAGAGGCGCACGGCGAATTGCTGGATGCGGGCGAACAGGGTGTCGCGACCGGCCGCATAGGAGACGGTCTGGATCAGGCCGGTGCGCGGGTTCTCGTGCATCAGCCGTACGAGGCGGGCCATGGTGGCGCCGGTCATGAGGCTGTCGGCGTCGAGGACGATCATGAAGGCGTATTCGCCGCCGTGGCTGCGGCAGAACGCGCCGATGTTGCCGGCCTTGCGGCCGACATTCTCGTCCCGGCGCCGGTAGCGGATCCGCGGCAGGGCCGGGTCGGTCCGGGCCCAGGCCTGGATCCGGGCGTGTTCGTGCTCCTCCACGGCGGCGATCGCCCCGTCCCGCGTGTCGGAGAGGACGAAGATGTCGATGTCGCCGGCCCCGGCCTGGGCCAGCGAGCGGGCCATCACCCGCAGGCGGGCGAAGACCGCCACCGCGTCCTCGGCGTGGATCGCCACCACGGCGGCGGTGCGGCCGGCCCCGGCGGGAGCGGCGCCCGGCTCGTCCGAGCGGCGTTCCAGCGCCGACTTCGCCCGGTCACCGAGGAGGGCGGCGACGAGGCCGTAGGCGTATTGGCAGGCGACGAAGGCCTGCCAGCCCATCACGAGGCTGAACAGCACCAGCACCGCCCAGGCGAGCGGGCTGACGCCGGCCGGATAGGCCAGCGCGGCGAGCCCGGCGAGGCCCCCCGCGGTGACGAGGCTGGGGATCGCCAGGGCGAGACGCCGGACGCGCAGCACCCGGCCGGGACGCGCGCCGCTCCAGACCGCGCGGTCGGTTTCCGGATCCGAGGGATCGGGCACGCCCGGACACGCGTTCCGCTGCGACCGCTCGGCGGAGGAGGTGGCGCGTGGGGACGTGGGCTGAGGCGATCTGGCGCGAGGCGACATGGCGCGAGGAACTCGACCGTGGAAGGCTGCCGGCCGCCCCGCCGCCTGAGGCCGGGAACCGATGACCGTGGACACCGATAGGCGGGGCGAGGACACGGAGCCGCACCGGCCGAACGGGCGGCCGGATGCCGAACGGATCGATCCCCCCTCCCGACGCCGCGTTCTTCGGATCGTCCTGACCGCGGCTGCCGGCACGGCGATACCTAGCGCGGCCGATCTGAATGGGTCCAGAACGTGGGCCGGGTCGGCGCTTCCGTCGCAGGCGCGGACCGAGGGGGCGGCGCGGGATGGCCGAATGACGTTCGAGGCCCTCTCGGAACTGGCCGCACAGCGGGCCGCCGCCCCCTACGCGGCGCCGCCCGAGGATCTGCCGCCCGCGCTCGCCGCCCTGGACTATGACGGCTACCGGGCCATCACATTCCGGCCGGCCGAGAGCCTGCCGCTCGGCCGGCTGTTCAGCGCGCAGTTCTTCCATCGCGGCTTCCTGCAGCGCAAGCGTGTGGCCCTCAATCTCCAGCCGCTCGCCGGGCCGGCGCGTCCGATCCCCTACGAGAGCCGCCTGTTCGATCCGGGCCCACGGCTCGCCGGCCAGAGCTTTCCGCCGGATCTCGGCTTCGCGGGCTTCCGCCTGCACTACGCCTTCCCAAACACGCCCGCCTGGCGTCCGAAGGGGTTCCAGGAGGAGTTTCTGGTGTTCCTGGGCGCCTCCTATTTCCGCCTGCGCGCGGCCGACCAGGAATACGGGCTCTCGGCCCGGGGCCTCGCCATCGGCACGGGGGCGCCGGAGGGGGAGGAGTTTCCCGACTTCGTCGCCCACTGGCTCTGCGAACCGGAGCCGCAGGCGCGCAGCCTGACCGTGCTCTCGCTCCTCGACAGCCCGAGCGTGGCCGGCGCCTACCGCTTCGTGATCGCCCCCGGGGACCCGGCCCGGATCGACGTCACCGCCGCGCTCCACCCGCGGCGTCCGATCGCCAAGCTCAGTCTGGCGCTGCTCACCAGCATGTTCCTGTACGGCGAGAACGGACCCGGCGCCCGGGGCGCGAAGCCGTTCGACGATTTCCGCCCGCAGGTGCACGATTCCGACGGGCTGTGCGTCGCCTCCGGCACCGCCCCGGCGGGGCTCGACCGCCTCTGGCGGCCGCTGGTCAACGGGCGCCCGCGACCGCAGATCTCGGCCTTCGCCTCGAAGCCGCTCGCGGGGTTCGGGTTGCTGCAGCGGGAGAGAAACTTTGCCGCCTATCTGGACGTGGAGGCGCGGCAGGAGGCGCGGCCCGGCTTGTGGGTGTCCCCGGACCCCGCAGGGGGCGCCTTCGCGGCGGGCGCCGTCCAGCTCTACGAGATCCCCTCCGGCGAGGAATACATGGACAACATCGTGGCGGCCTTCGTGCCGGCCGAGGCGGCGCGGCCGGGCGCGGCGCTGCGGCTCGCCTACGGCCTCACCACGGTCGGAGCGGAGCCGGCGGCGGCGATCCCCGGGGCGGGCCTCGCCCGGGTCACGGCCACCCGGTTCGGCGCAGCGGAACGCCTGCGCCCGATGACGCCGCCGCGCCCGGAGCGACGGCTCTGCGTGGTCGATTTCGAGGGTCCGGGCCTGCCCGGGGGGCCGGACGAGTCGGTGGCGGCGGAGGTCTCGGCCAGCGCCGGCACGACGCACGAGCCGGTGGCCAATTTCGTGCCGCAGACCGGCGGCTGGCGGATCTATGTCGAGTGGCGTCCGCCGGCGCCGATGCCGGCCGGCGATGTGGTGCTGCGGGCCCGCCTCGTCCGCGGGGCGACGCCGCTCAGCGAGACCTGGGACGCCGTCCTGTGACGGGCCTCAGGCCGTGGGCCGCTGGCGCTCCAGGCGGCGCGCGAGGCGGGCGGCGCCGTAGACCTCGCTCAGGCGGCGGCGGGCCGCGGAGATCGGCGGGGCCTGCCGCTCGTCATGGGCGGCCGCGATGATGCGCAGGGCCGAGGCGACCGAACGCTCCAGCCGGCGTTCGGCCAGGTCGGCCGCGTCCCGATGGGTGTCCAGCATGCGATGATCCCTCGTGCGAGGCCGTGTCCGCCCTCTGGCGGGGCGGTGACCAGCGGCACGGGTACGGTCCATCTCCGGCTTGACGGTATCATGGCAGCTTGGCCGTAAGCTGTGGACAGCGTCTCAGCGCAGCTCCTCGTGCCAGGTCCGGCCGTCGCGCTCGATCAGCGCGATGGCGGCGGTGGGCCCCCAGCTCCCGGCCGGGTACGGCCGCGGCGCCTCCGGGCGGTCGGCCCAGGCCTTGAGCACCCCGTCCGCCCAGGCCCAGGCGGCCTCGACCTCGTCGCGGCGCATGAACAGGGTGGCGTTGCCGCGGACCACGTCCATCAGCAGGCGCTCGTAGGCGTCCGGGTAGCGCTGCTTGAAGGTCTCCTCGAAGGAGATGTCGAGGTCGGTCGGGCGCAGGCGCAGGCCGCCGGGGCCCGGATCCTTGGTCATTACCTCGAGCTTCATGCCCTCCTGCGGCTGCAGGCGGATCACCAGCCGGTTCGGCTCGCGCCCGAACGCCTCCTCGGGGAAGATCGAGAACGGCGAGGCCCGGAACTGGACCACGATCTCCGACAGCTTCTGCGGCAGGCGCTTGCCGGTGCGCAGGTAGAACGGCACCCCGGCCCAGCGCCCGGACTGCACTTCGAGCTTCATGGCCACGAAGGTCTCGGTCCGGCTCTCGTGGCCGAGCTCGGACAGGTAGCCCTCGACCGGCTTGCCGTCGACGGCGCCCGCCACGTACTGGCCGCGGACGGTCACCGCCTGCACGTCGTGGGCGGTGATCCGCTTGAGGGCGCGCAGCACCTTCAGCTTCTCGTCGCGGACCGAGTTCGCCTCGAGGTTGAGCGGGCTCTCCATGGCGGTGAGGCACAGGAGCTGCAGCATGTGATTCTGCAGCATGTCGCGCATGGCGCCCGACGTGTCGTAATAGCCGGCCCGGCCCTCGACGCCGACGGTCTCGGCCACGGTGATCTGGACATGGTCGATCACGTCCGAGGTCCAGAGCCGCTCGAAGATGGTGTTGGCGAAGCGGAGCGAGAGCAGGTTCTGGACCGTCTCCTTGCCGAGGTAGTGGTCGATCCGGAAGATCTGCGATTCGGGAAACACCTCGCCCACGGCGTCGTTGATCGCGCGGGCCGATTTCAGGTCCTTGCCGATCGGCTTCTCCAGCACGACCCGGGACTTCTCGCCGACGAGCCCGTGGGCGGCAAGGTTGCGGCAGATCGAGCCGTAGAGGTCGGGGGAGGTGGCGAGGTAGTAGGGCCGCACCTGGTCGGGCCGCTCGTCGAGCTTGGTCACGAGGTCGGCCCAGCCGCTGTCCCCGGCGCCGTCGACCGCGACGTACTCCACGTGCGCGAGGAACCGGTGGAGCACCTCCTCCGCCAGGTCCGTGGCCGGGACGAAGCGCTTGAGGGCGTCCCGGGCGTGCTCCCGGAAGGCATCGACCGACAGGTCCGAGCGCGAGGCGCCGATGATCCGGCTGGTCTCCGGGATCTGCCCGTCCTGGAAGCGGTAGAACAGGGCCGGCAGGAGCTTCCGTGCGGTCAGATCGCCGGTCGCGCCGAACACGACGCAGTCGAAGGAAGCGACGGGGATGATCGTGGCCAAGTGCGGCTCCCTGGTATCGTGCGCGGGTGCGGTGCGGCGAGCGCGCCGCACTGACCTACCCTGTGTGCAAGTGCTTCGCCAGACGAGGGGGGTGGTTCAGCCGCGTCGGCCTTCGGAAGAATGAGGGCGGCCCAGCGTGGCGCAATCCAGCGGCGCCAAAGTCACGCGCAATGACATGCGTTCCGTCATTGCGCGCGCAGGGCAGCAACCCAGGGCTCCGCGTCGTGAATCGTTTCGCGCGGCAGCCGACCGGACGCCACCCTACCCGAACGGGATGCCCGACACCGGCGTGATCGCAGACCTCGTCCGGCGCGTCTCTGAGCACCACCGAGACATCCGTCCGGGCCTCACCGGCCGCTGCGGTCGCGGCGCCCGGGATTGCTTCGCTGCGCGCGCACTGACGCCGTCACCCCGCCAGGAACCGCTTGAACGCCTCGGCATGATCCGGGTGCCAGCGCGAGAGAGCCGGCCGGTTCTCGACGATGTCGCCCGCCGCCCAGGCGATGCGCTTCGCGTCCTGCGCCCGGGTGGTCTCGTTGTCGGGGCAGAGGATGTAGAAATCGCCCGCGTCGAGCCGCTCCAGCATGAACGACACGGTCTCCTCCGGGGTCCAGGCGCCGGCCGGCTTCTCGGCGACGCCGCGGGCCTTGGCGAGGCCGGTATAGACGAAGCCCGGGATCAGCAGATGCGCGGTGGTGCGGCAGCCCTCCCGGTTGCGCAGATCGTGGGCCAGGGCCTCGGTGACCGCCTTCACTCCCGCCTTGGAGACGTTGTAGGGCGCGTTGCCGGGGGGCGTGGTGATGCCCTGCTTGGACCCCGAGACGATGATCGCGCCGGGCTTAGCCCCGGCGATCATGCCGGGCGCGAAGGCGTGGATGCCGTTGACCACCCCGCCGAGATTGGTGCCCAGGATCCGTGCCCAGGTGTCGGCGTCGGAGAACAGGGTGCCGCCAGCCTCGATCCCGGCATTCAGCATGACGATGGCGGGCGGGCCGGCCTTGGCGACGGCGGCCGCCAGGGCGTCCACGGCGCCGCGGTCGGACACGTCGGTGGGCACCGCGCGGACCTCGACGGCGGCGAGTTCGGCCACCGCGCCGCGGGCCGCCTCCAGGGCCGGCCCGGGCAGATCCGCGATCCAGACGTTCATGCCGGCCCGCGCGAAGGCTTTCGCTGCCGCGAGCCCGATGCCGCTGGCGCCGCCGGTGACGACCGCGCTGCGGCCGGGGCTGATGGCTTGGTGCTGACTCATCACGCGGTCCTCGGCTGAATGGCGCCCTTCAGATGGGGCGGTCTCCGGGGAAGGCGAGTTGGCGCTTCGGGACGGTATCGTGCGACTTCCCGCCGGCCGGCAGTCACAGCGGATCGCAAACGGGGCAGAGCCGTGGTCTGATGGGGGTGAGGGGCGTCCCTGCCCGGCGGCGGTCGCCGTCCGCCTTGTGCTCAGGATCCAGAGGACCGGCATGCCGATTCGTCCGAGCCGCCGGTCCGTTCTCGCCGGGGCGGCCTGTACCGGCCTCGCCACGGCCGCCCGGGGCGCGCCCGGCGGGTTCGGGCCCCTCGGCACGCCGTCCTGGTCGGGCGACAGCCTCCAGGCCGCGGCCGCCGCCAAGGGCCTGCTCTACGGCTGCGAGGTGCCGTTCCACCGCTTCGACGCGAGCCCCGCCTACCGCCAAGCAGTGGCGCGGGAATGCGGGATCCTGGTCTGCGGCACCGAGATGAAGATGGAGGAGGTCCTGCCCGCCCCAGGCAAGACCGACTTCGCCCGGGGCGACGCGATCCTGCGCTTCGCCCGGGCCAACGGCCAGCACATGCGCGGCCACACCCTGGTCTGGCACGCGGCGCTCCCGCCCTGGGTCGGCCCGCTGCTCGGACGGGCCACCGCCGCCCAGGGCGAGGACTTCATGCGGCGCTGGATCGAGACCGTGGCGGGGCATTACCGCGGGCAGATCGTCGCCTGGGACGTGGTCAACGAGACTCTTGGCAACGAGGCCGATCCCGACCGCGGCGGGGGCCTGCGCGACTCGCCCTGGCTCGCCTCGATCGGCCCCGGCTACGTCGACCTCGCCTTCCGGATCCTGCACGAGACCGACCCGGCGGCGGCCGGCACCTGGAACGAGGACGCGGTGGAGCAGGGCGCGCCCTGGATGGAGGCCAAGCGCACCAAGGTCCTGCGCCGGCTGGAGGCGATGCGCGGCCGCGGCGTGCCGATCCGGCGGTTCGGCCTGCAATCGCACCTCACCAGCACGATCCCGATCGACCAGGGCCAGCTCCGGCGCTTCCTGCGGGAGATCGGCCAGATGGGGCTCGGGATCGCGATCACAGAGCTCGACATCGACGACCGGGCCTTCCCGTCGGACGTGGCGACCCGCGACCGGATGGTCGCCGACTATGCGCGCCGCTACCTCGACGTGGCGCTGGACGAGCCGGCCCTGCTCGATGTCGTGACCTGGGACATCTACGACCCGGACACGTGGCTGAACGACCATCCCTACCGGAAGCGGCCGGACGGGCTGCCCCAGCGGGCCCTGCCGCTGGACGCGCAGTTCCGGCGCAAGCCCCTGTGGCACGCGATGAAGGCCGCCTTTGCGGGGGCGCCGGATCACACGGCGGCGCGGGACAGGCTCAGGCGGGCGTGATCCCGGTTCGGCCCCCGTCGGCGAGGACCGGTTCGGGCGGCCGGTCCGCCAGGAGCCGGCGGCGCAGGCGCGCGCAGGGGCGCTCGACGAACCGGTACAGGGCCCAGCACCAGAGCAGGGTCGGCGGGAAGGCCGCGAGCATCAGCCCGACGCCGTGCAGCCCGGGCCGCAGGTGCAGCACCAGCGCCACCACGGCCATGTGGGCGAGATAGAAGCCGTAGGACCAGAGCCCGAGCTGGCGCATCGGCCGGCTGGCGAGCAGGCGCACCAGGGGCCCCTCGCCGTGCAGCAGGTAGGCGAAGGGTACGAGAAGGGCCGCGCTCTGCAGGGTGTACCGCAGAGTCTCGCGGAACGCGGGGGCGCGCACCGCCAGGGTCGCGAGGATCACCGCGAGGCTCGCCGCCGCGTGCCAGGCCCGCGGGCGCCACGCGCGATCGGCCGGGATCACCGGGTTGTTCCACAGGCCAAGACAGCAGCCGAACAGGATCGCGTCGATGCGGGTGTGGGTCCAGCTGTAGTTCAGGCTGTAATCCGGGAGCCGCCAGACGTTGAGGCACCGGATCGCCAGCACCACCCCGCAGACGGCCAGGCAGGCCAGAGCCGCCCGGCGCGGCGGCAGGCGCCCGAGCCACAGGGCGTAGGCCAGGGGGAAGACGAGGTAGAAATGCTCCTCGATGGCGAGGCTCCACAGGGGCACGGGCAGCACCGCCTCGGTGCCGAACAGGCCGGGATAGTTCGTCAGGAACGTCGCCTGCCCGAGGATCGCCGCCGGCTCGACCGCCATCCAGTCGAGCAGCCCGAGGGCGTAGAGCGCGCCGGCAACCAGCAGGGTCAGGTACATCGGCGGCAGGATGCGCAGGCTGCGCCGGAGGTAGAAGGCGGACAGCGACACCGCGCCGGTCCGCGCGCGCTCGATCCGCAGCAGGGTGGTGATCAGGTAGCCGCTGAGGAAGAAGAAGACCGTGACGCCGAAGCCCCCGGGGACGACGTGGCTGTAGCCGCAATGGGCCGCGAACACGATCAGGATGGCGAGCGCCCGCACCCCGTCGAGCTGCGGCAGGTAGGGCATCGCGTCCGGGATTTTCCGGGTCGCGTCAATTCCGGGTTCCGGCATGACGGGCGGCTCCTCCTTCGCCGCAAAGACGACCGTGGCAGAGCAGTAAGCGGCATATTCGTTCCCGGCGACATCCGCAGAGGCACCGGAGCCGATGAACACATCGCGGATTGGTGAATCGCCGCCGCGGGCCGGGCCCGGACACGGAGGGGATTGGTAACCACGCACGCCTACCATCCGCCCCGACCGCGCCCCTCCGGGCGCCCTCGGGAGTGTCGCGTATGGTCCCGGTCCAACTCCGCCGCCGCGCCCGCCCGCGCGCCGCCCTCGGTGCGGGCCTGTCGCTACTGGCCCTGCTCGGCGTCCCGGGCGATGCGCGGGCGGAGGGGTCCCAGGCGGCTGCACCGGCCGCCGGCCCGAACACCACCGCGCCGGTCCCGCCGGCTGCCGTCCCGGTCTCCGCCTTGCCCTCGGGTCCGGAGGCTGGCTCGGCGAAGGGTCAGGAGGCGAAGGGTCAGGAGGCGAAGGGCCCGGACGCCAGGGCGCCCGACACGAGGGCCCCGGAGGCGAAGCCCCCGGAGGCCGCGGCCGCCGCACTGAAGCCGATCCCGGCCAAGCCGGACATCGCCAAGGCGTCGCGCGAGCCTGCACCCCTCGTCTACGCCCGAGTCTCCACCGATCCGAGCCCGACGCTGACCGCGCGCACCTTCCTCGACACCCTCCGGGCGGCCGAGCGCTACGCCGCCTTCGCGGAGGCCGGCGGATGGGAGCGGCTGCCCGACGACCTCGCGCGCCTGGCGCCCGGCGCCTCCAGCCCGGCGATCCCGGCGCTCCGCCACCACCTGACCCTGACCGGCGACCTGCCGGCGGACGCGCCCCCGAGCGACCGCCTCGACCCGCCGCTGGTGGCGGCGGTCGCGGCCTTCCAGGGCCGCCACGGCCTGCCCGACAGCGGCATCCTCGGCCGGCTCACGATCAACGCGCTGAACGTGCCCGCCCCGGTGCGCCAGCGGCAGCTCGCCGCCTCCGCGGCCCGGCTGATGGGCTCGAAATTCCCGTTCGGCGAGCGCTACGTCGTGGTCAACATCCCCTCGGCCGCCGTCGAGGCGGTGGAGAACGGCGCCGTGGTGCGCCGCTACGTCGCCGTCGTCGGCTCCCCCGACAAGGCGACACCGACGGTGGAAACGCGGATCACCGACATCAACTTCAACCCGACCTGGACCGTGCCGGCCTCGGTGGTGAAGAACGAGATCATCCCGCAGATGCGCAAGAACCCGGGGTATCTCGCCAAGAACCACATCCGCATCCTCGGCCAGAGCGGCGAGGTCGACCCGACCAAGATCGACTGGGCGGGCGAGAGGGCGGTCAACTATACCCTGCGCCAGGATTCCGGCTTCGACAATTCGCTGGGCCAGGTGCGGATCGACATGCCGAACCGCTTTGCCGTCTACATGCACGACACGCCGGCGAAGTCGCTGTTCGCCGCGAACGTGCGCTTCCACAGCCACGGCTGCGTCCGGGTCGGCCAGGTCAAGGAGCTGGTCGGCTGGCTGCTGCATGGTGCCGACGGGCCGAACGGGCCGGGCACGAGCTGGGGGCCGATCGAGATCGAGACCGGCATCGCGGACGGCGAGCGCCGCGACATCAAGCTGGTGAAGCCGGTGCCGGTGGCCTTCGTGTACCTCACGGGCTACGCCACCCCGGACGGGAAGGCGCATTTCCGCGACGACATCTACAAGCTCGACACGCCGGCCGCCGAGCCCGCCGCGACGGGGGCGATCCCGCCGGCTGGAACCGCGGCCGCACCGCCCGCGGTGAATCTGTCGTCCGCCGGTGCCCCTGCCCGGAAGGTCGCTGCGCCCGTCCCCGCGAAGCCCGCCCCGGCGGCTAAACTTGAGCCCATCAAGACCCGGGCGGAGCATCGGCCTCCGGAACCCGCGGCCCGTGTCGACTGACGTTGGTTCGGTCAGACGGGAAGCAGAAATCAGCCGGTTTCGATTCGACGGTTTCAGTTGACGCGGCTCCTCCGTCATCACGAGTGAAGCGACGTGACCCAGGGCAGCGCGAGACTTGCTGGCGGGGTGCGGCCCTGGATTGCTTCGCTCCGCTCGCAACGACGGCGGAACCGAAGCCATTGATCGGAACGAACATCAGATCGGCGTTCGCAAGGCGGATCGCTGGCCTCCAGCATCGTCCCGAAAGTCGGTGTCCACCATTCGGGACGATGCTCTAGCCTGCCGCCGGTGATCCGCCCGTCAGGTCCAGCTTCACCTTCACCAGCCCCGGATCCTCCGGGTCCCGCCCTTGGGTGAACCCGAGCCGGCGGCAGACCGCCAGCATCGGCCGGTTCTCGGCCAGCACCGTACCCTCGACCCGGCCGATCCCCTCGGAGCGCGCCCAGTCGATCATCAGGCGCATCAGCGCGAAGGCGAGGCCGGTCCCCCTGGCGTCGCGGCCGACCGCGATGGCGTATTCGCCGCTCTCGTGGTTGGCGTCGGCGTGCAGGCGGACGGCGCCGAGCATGCGCTCGCCGCCCTGCGGCTCCACTTCGGTGGCGACGAACGCGATGGCGCGGGCATAATCGAGCTGCGTGAGGCGGGCCAGGAAGGCGTGGCTGAACGCCCGCACCGGTCCGAAGAAGCGCAGGCGCAGGTCCTCCGGGTCGAGCCCCTGGAAGAAGGCCAGGAACAGGCCCTCGTCCTCCGGGCGCACCGGCCGCACGCGGATCGTGCGGTTCTTCAGGTTGAGGGTCCGCACCCATTCCGCCGGATAGGGCCGGATCGCGAAGCGCGGATGGCCGCGCCCGTGCCGCCCCTTCTCCCAGCGCCCGATCCGCACCCGGGCGTCCAGGGCCAGGACGCCGGTCTCGTCGGCCAGCAGGGGGTTGATGTCGAGTTCGCGGACCTGCGGCAGGTCGGCGGCGAGCTGCGCCAGCTTCACCAGCGTCAGGGCGATCGCCGGCAGATCGGCCGCCGGCACGTCGCGATAGGCTTCGAGGCGCCGGGCGACCCGGGTCCGGCCGATGAGATCCCGGGCGAGGGTCAGGTCGAGCGGCGGCAGGCCCAGGGCCCGGTCGTCGATCACCTCCACGGCCGTGCCGCCCCGCCCGAACACCACCACGGGACCGAAGACCGGATCCTCGGCGAGCCCGGCGATGAGTTCGCGGCGCTGGCCCCGGCGGACCATGGGCTGCACCGCGAAGCCGGTCACCCGGGCGTCCGGCCGCTCCCGGCGCGCCCGGGCCAGGATGCTGCGCGCGGCCTCCCGGACATCGGCCTCGCTGGTGAGGTCGAGGTGGACGCCGCCGATGTCGGATTTGTGCACGATGTCGGGGGAGACGACCTTGAGGGCGACCGCGCCGCCGGCCGCGATGATCGGCCAGGCGGCGGCCGCCGCGGCATCCTTGTCGGGGGCCAGCGTGATCGGCACGATCGGGATCCCGTAGGCCTCGAGCAGGCCATTGACCGCGATCGGATCGAGCCACGCCGCCCCCTGGCGCAGGGAGTGGGCGATGATCGTGCGGGCGCGGGCCGTGTCGGGGGAGAAGTCGCGGGGCAGCGAGTCGGGCGTCCGCATCAGGTCGTCCTGGGCCTCGCGGTAGCGCACGAGGTGGAGGAACCCTTCGATCGCCTCGGAATCGGTGGCGAAATGCGGGAGGCCGGCGCGCGCGAAGGCCGCCCGCGCCGCCTCGGCATCCCCGAGGGAGACCGCGAAGAGCGGCTTCTTGCGAGTCTGGCCGGCGCGGGCGCGCTTGACCGTGTCGGCGATCGCGTCGGCGACCTCGCCCGCGCTCGAGCGGACGGTGGGGACGTGGATCGCCAGCACGGCGTCGCTCGTGCGGTCGGCGAGGATCGGCCCGAGGGCGGCCGCGAAGGCCGGTCCCGCCGCGTCGATGCCGAGGTCGAGGGGGTTGCCGGCCGGGCGGCCCTCGGCCTCGGCGGCCCCGGCCATGATGCCCACGCGCTCGATCAGCCGGTCGGCAGCGAGAAGGCCGATGCCGCGGCCGTTCGACAGGATCGCGAGCCGGTCGCCCGGGAAGGGGCGCTGGCGCCCCAGGGTCTCGACGGCGGAGAACATCGCGTCGAGATCCTGCACCGCCAGCAGCCCGGCCCGCCGGAAGGCCGCGGCGTAGACCGCGTCCGGCCTGGCCAGCGCCCCCGTATGGGTCTCGGCGGTACGGTTCGCCCGCCCGTGCCGCCCGGCGCGCAGGACCACCACGGGCTTGGCCCGGGCGGCGGCGCGGGCGGCCGACATGAACCGGCGGGCATCCGCGACCCGGTCGAGGCACAGCAGGATCGCGCGGGTGCGATAATCGGCGGCGAAATGATCGAGGCAATCGGCCACGCCGATATCGAGGACGCTGCCGAGCGAGAGGACCGCCGAGAAACCCGTCCCGTGGCGGGCCCCCCACTCGACGATGGCCGCCGCGACCGTGCCCGATTGCGAGACGAGGGCGAGGTCGCCGGCGGCGGGCGCGTGGGCGAACAGGCTGGCGTTGAGCTGGGCGCCGGGCACGGCGAGGCCGGCACTGTCGGGGCCGAGCAGGCGCAGGCCGTGCGCGCGGGCGATCCGGTGCGCGGTCGGCCCGGGATCGTCCGGCCCGGAGCCGAGCCGGGCCGTCAGGATGACGGCTGCCCCCGCGCCGGCCGCCGCCGCCTGCGCGACGACCTCGGGGACGCGCGGCGGCGGCACCGCGATCAGGACGAGATCGGGGATGGTGGGCAGATCCGCGATCTGCGGGACGCAGGGGAGGCCGGCGACCTCCGCATGATCGGGCTGGACCGGCAGGATCGCGCCGGGAAAGCCCGCGGCGCGTAGGCCATCCAGGACGCTGCGGCCGAGGGAGCCCTCGCGCGCCATCGCGCCGACCAGGGCGATCGACCGGGGCGCCAGCAGCTTGTCGAACCGGTAGGTGCTCACGAGACCACCGTCACGGGCTCGGGTCCCGCGGGTCGGTCGTGCCGGCGTGCATGGGGTGTCCCTCGCTCACGTCGGGATCGGGCACGCGGATCCAGAGTGCCCGCAATCCTACCAGATGGCGCACGCGGCCGCCCAGGCAACGCCCCATTATCCCGGAACAGTCCCGGCGCGATCCTCCGCCGCCCGGCCGGCTTGCGAGCACCAGGCAGATCAAATATCCGTCACCCTTTATCCTCGCTAGAACGCCCGCTATGGCGATGTGTAATTTGTTCTTGCCATAAAAGTCGCATCACAATAGTAGATGCGCCTCAACTGCCGACAACAGGCGGGATGGAAACAGATTCCGATCTTTAGCGTCGTGTGACCGCGCGAGCCCGGGATCGCCAGGAGGTTTGAGGAATGGATTCCACGGTCGAAGGGCAGACGGATTTTCTCACGCTTTCGGTCGACATCGTGTCGGCCTTCGTGAGCAACAATCCGGTGCCCGCACCGGAACTGCCCGGGCTGATCGCCGCGGTTCACGCCGCTCTGCATTCCATCAGCCAGCCCGCGTCCGCGCCGGCCGAGGACCTGCGGCCCGCCGTCTCGGTCCGCCGCTCGGTCCAGGCCGACTTCATCGTCTGCCTGGAGGACGGGAAGAAGTTCAAATCCCTCAAGCGCCACCTGCGGACGCACTACAACCTGACGCCCGACGAGTACCGGCAGAAATGGGGGCTGGCGCCCGACTATCCGATGGTCGCGCCGAACTACGCCGCGGCCCGGTCCAGCCTCGCCAAGAGCATGGGCCTCGGCCACCAGCGCCGGAAGGGCTGAGGGCGCCCCCGCGCATCCACAACTTTCCGGCCGTGGTTAGGCATCGGGCAAGGGCGCCTTGCGAGGGTCTGTGACCCGTCCGCGCCCCGAGATCCGATGCCCGGCAAGCCCAGTCCCGTCGCCCGCCTGTTCTGGACGGCCGTGATCGGCTGTTCGTTCGGGCTCTGGTACGGCGCCCCCGCCCTCGCGGCCACAGGGCTCGCCCTGGCCTGCGTGCTGCTGCGCCATCTCGGCCGGCCGCGCCGCTTCCGGGCCCGGGTCCGGCGGATCGCCCGGGCGCACGGGGAGACCCTGGCCCTGCGGCGGCGGCAGGAGCGGTTTCGCGACGCCTACGGCAACTGGATCACCGACGGCTGGCTGCGCGAGCGCGACTACTTCCTCGACCGCACGGTGATCCCGCAGATCGGTGCCCGCGACGCCGACCTCGCCGTCGCGGAGCGGGAGCGGATGCTGGCGATCGTCGAGGCCGAGGCGGCCGCGATCGCCCTGCCGGAGGAGGACGACGCGCCGGTGGACGGCCTCGACTACGAGCGCTACTGCGCCGAGCGCCTCGCCCGGGCGGGGTGGCGGGCGCACCGGACCCCGGCGAGCGGCGACCAGGGCGCCGACATCGTGGCGATCCGCGACGGCCGGCGCCTGATCGTCCAGTGCAAGCGCCTGACGAAGCCCGTGGGCAACGCCGCCGTGCAGGAGGCAGCTGCGGCTCAGCGCTACTGGGCGGGCGACCGCGCCGCGGTGGTCTCGAACGCCGGCTTCACGCCGGCCGCGCGCCGGCTCGCGGCCGCGACCGGCGTGCTGCTCCTGCATCACGACGGACTCGACGCGATCGACCTCGCGGAGGCGTGAGGGTCGCGGGCGAGCCGACCGGGACGGCGCTCGCCGCCGCCGGGAAGCCGAGCCCGAAAACCGCGCTCAGAGCACCTTCAGCAGGGCCTCGGCGCCGGAGATCTCGGCCTTCGAGGGCGTCTCCTCGATGTTCAGGACCCGCACGATCCCGTCCTCGACCAGCATCGCGTAGCGCTTCGAGCGCATCCCGAGACCGAAGCCGGTGCCGTCCATCTCCAGGCCGATGGCCTTGGCGAAATCGGCGTTGCCGTCGGCCAGGAACTCCAGGCCCTCGGCCCCGCTCGCCTTCGACCACGCGTCGAGCACGAACACGTCGTTGACGCTCGTCACCGCGATGGCGTCGACGCCGCGGCCGAGGATCGCGTCCTTGTGGGTGACGAAGCCCGGCAGGTGGTTGCGGTGGCAGCTCGGCGTGAAGGCGCCCGGGACGCCGATCAGGACCACGCGCCGCCCCTTGAACACGTCGTCGGTGGTGCGGGCGATCGGGCCCTCGGGGCCGATCACCCGGAAGGTCGCCTGGGGCAGGTGGTCGCCGACCTGGATCATCGCGGGTCCCTTCATTGACGCGCGCTCGGATCGCGCGCTGGACAATCGCGCCTGACCTAGCGTGGCGGGCGGGGCCTGTCGAGGACGGGGGCGGCGCCGATGCGGTCAGGCCCCCAGGAGCTTGATGAAGGCGGCGCCGGCGCCGAAGAAGGCCGCGCCTGCGGCCATGCCCGAGAGCGCGACCTGCCAGGGCGCTAGGGCCCGGTCGCGGCCGAGCTTGGCGGCTTCAGCCGACATCTTGAGCTGCTCCGCGGCCAGCTTGGCCGCTTCGGCCATGAGCTTGTGCTGCTCGGCGACGAACTTGTTCGTCTCCTCCTGCGCCCGCTGGATTTGGGCGCGCTGGGCCTCGATGTCGAAGGCAGCAGGGGATGCAGCATCCGCCACCGGAACAGCTCCGTTCACAGCGTCATCAGGCTCACGAACGATCTCAGGCGTGAGAGCGGCGCAGTGTAGCGGTCCGCCCGCAGATTCGACAGCGTCTTTCGGGCCCTGCCCGGCCGGCATCCCGCGCGCTTTGTCCGCTGGACAAGGCGAGGGGGCCGCGTAGCATACGCGCATGTCGAACCCAGCGTCGCCCGTGCAGTCCACGCTCACCGGCCCGAGCTTCCTCGACGGCCAGTTCCTCGTGGCGATGCCCGGAATGGCTGACGAGCGCTTCGCCCGCTCGGTGATCTACGTCTGCGCGCATTCGGCGGACGGCGCGATGGGCATCATCGTCAACAAGGCGGCCACCGACATCAGCATGCCGGACCTGCTGGTCCAGCTCGACGTCTGCCCGGAGGCGGATGCGATCCGCCTCCGGGAGCGGGTCGGGCACATGCCGGTCCTGATGGGCGGCCCCGTGGAGGGGCGGCGCGGCTTCGTGCTCCACACCGACGATTTCCACATCCAGCAATCGACGCTGATCATCGACGACGGCATCTGCCTGACCGCGACCGTCGAGATCCTGCGCGCCATCGCCAGCGGCGAGGGGCCGGCCAGCGCCGTGCTGGCTCTGGGCTATGCCGGCTGGCAGGCGGGGCAGCTCGAGAGCGAGATTATGGCCAACGGCTGGCTCAACTGCCCGGCCGACCCCGAGCTGATCTTCAACACGAATCTCGACGCCAAATACGAGCGTGCCCTGCGGACCAACGGCATCGACCCGGCCATGCTGTCGATGACGGCCGGCCGGGCCTGAACCCCTATTCCGGCGGCATCCCGCCGGCCGTGTCCGGGTTCATCCCGTCGACGGCGGGCTCCGTGGCGGGCTTGGGCCGGGACCTGCGCGGGGCCGCGGCCGCAGTGGGCACCGCCGTGTTGGCGCCGAGCCGGGTGGCGAGCGCCAGGGCCCGGTTCTCGGTGAACCGCAGATGGCAGAAGCCGTGGGTGCCCTCGCGGGCGTAGCTGCGGCAGAACTGCTCCCGGTCGGCCGAGAAAGCCGCCTGCTCGCTCACGATCGGCCGCACGTCCTCGCGCCGGGCGCGCTGGGTCATGAGCTTGTAATTGTCGCGCACCGCCTTGTCGGCGACGCCCCGGGCCGTGTCGAACTCGCCGGCCCGCGGGAGCAGGGTGGCGGGGGCCGGTCCCCACAGGCCGACCGGGGTCGTGGCGCAATCGGCGGCCGAGAAGGTGCAGGTCGGGCCCGAGCCCGTCGTCGAGACCAGGACGGCGCCCTCGGTCACGTCGAAGCGCAGCGGACACTCCGCTCCGGCCGCCTCGAAGCGCGGCACCCCGTCGGGCTTGCCTTCGGCGCTCAGGGGGACGGGATTGCCCCCCGCGAGCGGCACCGTGCAGGATTCGGCCGGCTGCGAGATCCTGGTCCCCGGCAGGGTGATCCGGGCCGTGACGGCACTGCCCGACCGCTCCAGCTTCAGGGAACCGGAGGTTCCGTTGAGCTGGAGGTCCTGTCCGAGCACGCTGTCCTCGGACGGGGTCTTGAGCACGATCGGGCGGGCCGGGACCGGTGCGGGCCGCGGCGCCTCGGCCGCCGGGGGCTGGCCCGGCTCACCGGGGGCTGCCGGGGCCGGCGGCGGCGCCTCGGGCAGGCCCCGGGGCGGCACCGGCGGGCGCTCGGGCTTGATGCCGAACAGCCGCTCGAAGAAGTTCTGCGCCCGTGCCGGCGGGGCGGCGAGCAGGGCGGGAGCCGCGACGGCGAGCGCCAGGACGGGGAGCAGGAGGCTGCGGGTCGGGCGCATCGGACTCTACGATGGGGACACGAAGTGGCGGGGCCACGCTCAACCCCTTGTCGAACCGTTAACACGCCGTCGAGGGCGCGGACGTGGCAGCAAAGCAACAAAATACAACCACGCCACCCGGCGGAACGGCCGTATCGGGAAAGATTCAGCTTTGCATACAGCAGGATAGCGGGGAAGCCCGCCGTCGGCGCGGACGGGGAGGCTTCGCCTTGCGAGCCCGTGGCGGGCTTCTTATATCGCCTTCGACGCGGGATTGCGCGCTGGGTTTCAGCCGTTCACGGCCCTTGATCCGGCCCGGGTCCCATACTCACATCACTCCCGGACACCGCCATGGGCCGAGCTGCTTCGGGGCTCGGCGGTCTGCTTGAACGCGACGAAAAGAGGGATCCCGCCATGGGTAAAGTTATCGGTATCGACCTGGGCACCACCAATTCCTGCGTGGCCGTCATGGAAGGCACGCAGCCCAAGGTCATTGAGAATTCGGAAGGCGCCCGCACCACGCCGTCGATCGTCGCCTTCACGGATGACGGCGAGCGGCTCGTCGGCCAGCCGGCCAAGCGCCAGGCGGTCACGAACCCCGAGCGCACGTTCTTCGCCATCAAGCGTCTCGTCGGCCGCACCTACGACGACCCGATGACCCAGAAGGACAAGGGCCTCGTGCCCTACACGATCGCCCGCGGCGACAACGGCGACGCCTGGGTCGAGGCCGACGGCAAGAAGTATTCGCCCTCGCAGATCTCCGCCTTCACGCTGCAGAAGATGAAGGAGACCGCGGAGTCGCATCTCGGCCAGCCGGTCACGCAGGCGGTCATCACGGTCCCGGCCTACTTCAACGACGCCCAGCGTCAGGCCACCAAGGATGCCGGCAAGATCGCCGGCCTCGAGGTGCTGCGCATCATCAACGAGCCGACCGCGGCGGCGCTCGCCTACGGCCTCGACAAGAAGAAGGCCGGCACCATCGCGGTCTACGACCTCGGCGGCGGCACCTTTGACGTGTCGATCCTCGAGATCGGCGACGGCGTGTTCGAGGTGAAGTCCACGAACGGCGACACCTTCCTGGGCGGCGAGGACTTCGACAACCGGATCGTCGAGTACCTGACGGCCGAGTTCAAGAAGGAGCAGGGCATCGACCTGACCAAGGACAAGCTCGCCCTTCAGCGCCTGAAGGAGGCCGCCGAGAAGGCCAAGATCGAGTTGTCCTCGGCCACCCAGACCGAGATCAACCTGCCCTACATCACCGCCGATCAGACCGGCCCGAAGCACCTCGCGCTGAAGCTCAGCCGGGCGAAGTTCGAGTCCCTGGTCGACGATCTGGTGCAGCGGACCATCGAGCCCTGCCGCAAGGCGCTCAAGGACGCGGGTGTCTCGGCCGCCGAGATCGACGAGGTGGTGCTGGTCGGCGGCATGATCCGCATGCCCAAGATCCAGGAGGTGGTGAAGTCCTTCTTCGGCAAGGAGCCCCATAAGGGCGTCAACCCGGATGAGGTCGTGGCGATCGGCGCCGCCGTGCAGGCGGGCGTGCTCCAGGGCGACGTCAAGGACGTGCTGCTCCTCGACGTGACCCCGCTGTCCCTCGGCATCGAGACGCTGGGCGGCGTGTTCACCCGGCTCATCGACCGCAACACCACGATCCCGACCAAGAAGTCCCAGACCTTCTCCACCGCCGAGGACAACCAGAACGCGGTGACGATCCGGGTCTTCCAGGGCGAGCGCGAGATGGCGGCCGACAACAAGCTGCTCGGCCAGTTCGACCTCGTCGGCATCCCGCCGGCCCCCCGCGGCATGCCGCAGATCGAGGTGACCTTCGACATCGACGCCAACGGCATCGTCAACGTGACGGCCAAGGACAAGGCGACCAACAAGGAGCACCAGATCCGCATCCAGGCCTCGGGCGGCCTCTCGGATGCCGATATCGACAGGATGGTGAAGGACGCCGAGGCCAATGCCGAGGCCGACAAGAAGCGGCGTGAACTCGTCGAGGTAAAGAACCAGGGCGAGAGCCTGGTCCACGCCACCGAGAAGTCGGTCACCGAGTACGGCGACAAGGTCCCGGCCGCCGACAAGGGCGCGATCGAGACCGCGATGACCGCGCTCAAGACCGCGCTCGAGGGCGAGGATGTCGAGACCATCAAGGCCCGGACCACGGACCTGATGCAGGCCTCGATGAAGCTCGGCGAGGCCATGTACGCCGCCAACCAGGCGGGCGGCCCTGAGGCCGGCGCCGAGGCGCACGGGGCCGAGAAGAAGGACGACGTCATCGACGCCGACTTCCAGGAGGTCGACGACAAGGACCAGAAGAAGCGCGCCTGAGGCGCGGGTCCGAGACGGAGGCGCGGGGCCGGAGCGATCCGGCCCCGCCTTTGCTTGACTGGGGCCGTTGCGCGGCCGCCGCGGAGCATCGGAGAGGGCCCGGACCGGACCGCGGGGGACGTCCGGCCCGTGCTAGAGCATCGTCCCGAAAGGTGGCTGCCGGCTTTCGGAAAAGACGATGCCGAGCAGAAAGCTAGCGCGCCGGGCCGGTTCCGGTATCCGGTCCGATGCGCTAGAGCGCGACGGTGCGTCAGTCCGGTCAGCCTGCGCGTGATCGCATCCTGGCCAGGCCGCGGTGGACCAAGCGGGCGGCGCTTCGGGACGCAGCGGCGCTCAAGATTGTCCGGAGACGGGGTGGGATGTCGAAACGGGACTATTACGAGATCCTGGGGGTCACCAAGACCGCCACGGAGAGCGAACTGAAGGTCGCCTTCCGCAAGCTCGCGATGACCTATCATCCCGACCGCAATCCCGGCGACAAGGACGCCGAGATCAAGTTCAAGGAGATCAACGAGGCTTATCAGTGCCTCTCCGACGGGCAGAAGCGCGGCGCCTACGACCGCTTCGGCCACGCGGCCTTCAGCCAGGGCGGCGGCGGACCCGGATTCGGCAACGAGTTCGGCGACTTCATGTCGGACATCTTCGACAATTTCTTCGGCGACGGGCGCGGCGGCGCCGCCCCCCGGGGACGGGGCGGCGCCCCGGGCCGCGAGCGCGGGGCCGACCTGCGCTACAACCTCGAGATCACCCTGGAGGAGGCCTACGCGGGCAAGGCCGAGACCATCCGGATCCCGACCTCGATCACCTGCGAGGCCTGCGACGGGTCCGGCGCCAAGCCCGGCTCGAAGCCGCGGACCTGCCAGACCTGCGCGGGCTACGGCCGGGTGCGGGCCGCGCAGGGCTTCTTCGCCATCGAGCGCACCTGCCCGAACTGCCACGGCCGCGGCGAGATCGTGGACGATCCCTGCACCGCCTGTCAGGGCGCGGGCCGGGTCAACCGCGAGCGCACGCTCTCGATCAACGTGCCGGCCGGGGTCGATGACGGCCTGCGGATCCGGCTCGCCGGCGAGGGCGAGAGCGGCTTGCGCGGCGGCCCGCCGGGGGATCTCTACGTCTTCCTGTCGATCAAGCAGCACGAGTTCTTCCAGCGCGACGGCGCCGACCTGTTCTGCCGGGTGCCGATCTCGATGGTCACCGCCGCCCTCGCGGGCGAGATCACCGTGCCGGTGATCGACGGCACGCAGACCCAGGTCCGGATCCCTGCGGGCACGCAGACCGCCAAGCAGTTCCGGATCAAGGGCAAGGGCATGCCGGTGCTCCGCGCCCGGGAGGTCGGCGACCTCTACATTCAGGTCTTCGTCGAGACCCCGCAGAACCTGACCAAGCGCCAGCGCGAGCTCCTGCAGGAATTCGATCAGTCGGCCTCTCCGGAGAACCACCCGGAATCGGCGGGCTTCTTCTCGAAGGTGCGGGACTTCTTCGGGGGTGCGGTTCGTCCGTAAGGCCGGATCCGAAACCCCGGTGGCCCGTTATGCAAGCGGCCCCGGCGTGGCTTGCGTACCCTAGGCGCCGTCCCAGCTTGACTGTAAGACAGCGACCTATCGGAACTTTCATTCCCATCCGGGCTCGAGGAATCCAGGACTTGCCGCCGCTCCGCCGTCCCACCGCGAAGGCTCCTGCCACCCGGAGCGCGATTTTCGGGCCGCGGCGCGACCCCCTGGAGGACGAGGCCCGGTTCCTGCGCTCCTGGCTGGAGCGCCCGCTGGTCACCGGCGCGGTGACGCCGTCGGGCAAGATGCTCGCCCGCACCATGGCGTCCTACGTCGATCCCCGCCGGGACGGGCCGGTGGTCGAGCTCGGCCCCGGGACCGGTCCGGTCACCGAGGCGCTGATCCGGCGCGGCGTCGCGCCCGAGCGCCTGATCCTGGTCGAGTTCAACCCCGATTTCTGCAGCCTCCTGACCCGCCGCTTCCCCGGCGTGACGGTGATCCGGGGCGATGCCTACGACATGCGGGCGAGCCTCAGGGACGTGCTGGCACAGCCGGCCGCCGCCACGATCTCGAGCCTGCCGCTGTTCACCAAGCCGCTGGAGCAAAGGCTCGATCTGCTCAACACCGCCCACGACCTGATGCAGGCGGGCGCGCCCTTCGTGCAGTTCACCTACGCGGTGGTGCCGCCGATCCCGGCCCGGTGCGAGGCCGGCAGCTACACGGCCGACCGCTCCAACCGGGTCTGGCTGAACCTGCCGCCCGCGCGGGTCTGGGTCTACCGCCGGCCCTGAGCCTGAACGCGGCGCGCGCGTCCAGACGCGCGTCAGTCCGCACCGCCGCCAGGGTCGGCCGTCGCTTCAGCCCTGCTCCGGCACCCCGGCGCCGGTGAGCGCTTTGAACCGGTTCGGCTGCGCGGCGAGCTTGCGCAGGGCGGCGACGGTGGCGGCGGCTTCCGGGGGGGTCATATCCCGGCGCAGCACCGCCTCGGCATCGGCGAAGCGGCCCTTCAGCCCGAGCACCAGGGCGAGATTGGCGCGCACGCGGGCATCGGCACCGGGCTGATCGCCGGCGAGCCGCAGGGTCTGCTCGGCTTGGTCGAGGTTGCGCGAGAGCGCGTAGGACAGGCCGAGATTCGACAGCAGCGAGGGTTCGTTCGGCCGGATCTTGAGGGCGGCCTCGTAGAAGCCCTGCGCGCGCACCTGATCGCCGAGTTGCGCGGAGGCCGAGCCCTGCGCCGACAGGATGCGCCAATCGGGCGCGGCCGGGGAATGGGCGTTGGCGAGCACGTCGATCGCCTCCCGGTAGCGCCCGACCTCGACCAGCGACTTGCCGTAGGCGCCGAGCAGGAACGTGTCGCGCGGGTTGCGCAGGGCCGCCTGCTGCAGCACCGCCGAGGCCTGGCTGATCTGGTCGTTGGCCCGCAGGGCGCGGGCATAGGCCAGGGCCGCGCGGCCATCGGCGGGATCGGCGTTGTAGCGCTCGGCCAGGGCCTCGAGATTCTGGTGCGGCGCCGCAGGGCGGTTGCCGACCGCGCCGATCGAGCCGGTGGTCTCGGGCCCGGAGGTGTTGCAGCCGGCGAGACCGAGGCCGACCAGGGCCAGAGCCAGGGCGGCACGGCGTCCGGCGCGAACCTCGTATCGGGCGATCCGGAACAGGGCCGTCATCATGGGTCGCTCCGCCTCCGGATGGGCCGGGGGCTCTGGCCCGCGCTTCACCCCTCCGGCCGGCCGGTGATAGAGCGTTAACCCTAACCACCGGTTAAGCCGCACCCGCCGCGGCGCGCGAGGGGCACATGATCCAGGCCGAGACCCAGGCGACGACGCCCGCCCTGCTGCCCGGCGACGCGCCCGCCGTGCCGGTGACCCTGGTCACCGCCGGATCCTGGGCCGCGGCGCAGGCCGCCCTGGACCCCGCCCAGCGCACCTTCGCGCAGGCGACCGGCTTCGAGCCGAAGGCGGGACGCCTCGCCCTGCTGCCTGGACCGGACGGAAGCCTCGCGCGGGTACTGTTCGGCCTCGGCGATCCGGAGGCCGCGGCCTATGACCGGTTGCTCGTCGGCAAGCTGCCCGGCCTGTTGCCGGAGGGCAGCTTCCGCCTGGAGGGCGCCCCCGAGCCCGCCGAGGCCGCCCTGGCCTGGCTGATGGGGAGCTACCGCTTCGGCCGCTACCGGTCCGGCGGGGGCACCAAGGCACGGCTCGCGGCGCCGGCTGGCATCGACGTGGCCGAAGTGGAGCGGATCGCCGCAGCGGTGGCGCTCGGCCGCGACCTGATCAACACGCCCGCCAACGCCATGGGCCCCGCCGAGATCGAGGCGGCCGCCCGGGCGCTCGGGGAGCGCCACGGCGCCTCCGTCGCCGTCACGCAGGGCGACGCGCTCGCCAGGGAGTTCCCCCTGATCCACGCGGTCGGCGTCGCCTCGCCCCGGGCGCCGCGGCTGATCGACCTGACCTGGGGCGAGGCGGCGGCGCCGCGGGTGACCCTGGTGGGCAAGGGCGTGGCCTTCGACACGGGCGGGCTCGACCTCAAGCCGTCCGCCGCGATGCTGCTGATGAAGAAGGACATGGGCGGGGCCGCAGCCGCCCTCGCCGCCGCCGCCATGATCATGGGCGCCGGGCTCCGGTTACGCCTGCGGGTGCTGATCCCCGCGGTGGAGAACGCGGTGGCGGGCGACGCCTTCCGCCCGGGCGACGTCCTGGCGAGCCGGGCCGGGCTCAGCGTCGAGATCGGCAACACCGACGCGGAGGGCCGGCTGATCCTCGCCGACGCGCTGACGCTGGCCGAGGCGGAGAGCCCGGAGCTGCTCCTCGACTATTCGACGCTGACCGGCGCGGCCCGGGTGGCGCTGGGGCCGGACCTGCCGGCCTTCTTCACCGAGGACGAGGCCCTGGCCGGTTCCGTCGCCGAGGCCGGCCGGCGCGCCGTCGACCCCGTCTGGCGGATGCCGCTGCACGCCCCCTACGCGAGCCTGCTGGAGTCCAAGATCGCCGACCTGAACAACGTCTCCGGCGGCCCGTTCGCCGGGGCGATCACCGCGGCCCTGTTCCTGCGCCGGTTCGCGCCGAACACGAAGGCGCACGGCCATTTCGACCTCTATGGCTGGAACCCCTCCGCCAAGCCCGGACGTCCGGAGGGCGGCGAGGTCCAGACCGCGCGGCTCACCTACGCCCTGCTCAAGGCGCGCTACGGGGCCTGACCGCGGCGTCAGCCGAATCCCGCCTGCCGCAGGAGGACCCCGGCGCCGGCGCAGAGCGCCAGGACCGGCAGCGTACCGAGCCCGAACCGGAAGACCGCGAGGATCGCCGCCAGCGTCAGCAGCAGGGCCGCCGGATCGAGGCTTCCCGGCACCGGCCAATCGAGGCGCAGCGGACCGAGCGGCACTGTCTCGACCTGCCGGAACAGCGTCCGCAGCCCGAACCAGACCGCGAGGTTCAGGATCACGCCCGCCACCGCGGCGGTGATGGCCGAGAGCGCCCCCGCGAGGCGGCGGCTGCCGCGCAGGCGCCCGATCAGCGGGGCGCCGGCGAAGATCCAGAGGAAGCAGGGCACGAAGGTGACCCAGGTGGTGAGGAGCCCGGCGAGCGTCCCGGCCAGCAACGGCGGCAGAGCGCCGGGCGCGCGAAACCCGGCCAGGAAGCCCACGAACTGGAGCACCATGATCAGCGGGCCGGGGGTCGTCTCGGCGAGGCCGAGCCCGTCGAGCATCTCGCCGGGCTTCAGCCAGCCGTATTGCTCCACCGCCTGCTGCGCGACGTAGGCGAGCGCCGCGTAGGCGCCGCCGAAGGTCACGAGGGCCATCTTGGAAAAGAACAGCGCCACCCGCCCGAAGACCGGCGGCACGCCGGGCAGGACCAGCAGCGCCGCCACCGGCAGCAGCCAGATCGCGAGCCACAGCGCAGCCATGCGCAGCGAGTCCGCCGCGCCGACGCGCTCCCGCGGCAGCATCGCCGCGCCGACGCGGAAGCCGGCCTCGTCCGCACCCGGATCGGCGGCGACCGGATCGGCACCGCGGCGGCGGGCGAGGCCCGCGAGGCCCGCGGCGATCACCACCAGCGGAAACGGCACAGCCAGCACGAACAGCGCCAGGAAGGCGGCGAGCGCGACGATCCGGTCGGTCCGGCGGCGCAGGGCGCGGCCTCCGAGGCGCCAGAGGGCGTGGAGCACGATCGCCAGCACCGCCGCCTTCAGGCCGAAGAACAGGCCGGCGACGGCGTCGACATGGCCGTACAGCACGTAGAGCCAGCTCAGGCCCATCACGGCGAGGAGGCCCGGCAGCACGAACAGGCCGCCCGCGACGAGCCCGCCCGCCGGCCCGTGCATCAGCCAGCCGATATACGTCGCGAGCTGCTGCGCCTCCGGCCCGGGCAGGAGCGTGCAGAAGCCGAGCCCATGGAGGAAGCGCCGCTCGGAGATCCAGCGCCGCTCCTCCACCAGGATCCGGTGCATCACGGCGATCTGGCCGGCGGGACCGCCGAACGACAGGGCCGTCACCCGCAGCCAGACCGGGACGGTCCCAGCGAGGCTCGGCGCGGCGCTCAGGCCGTCAGCGGCAGCCCGGTCTCGATCAGGCGCGCCCACAGGGAGGCTCCGTAGGGCGCAGCCGCGTCGTTGAAGTCGTAATGCGGGTGATGGAGCGAGGCACTGTCGCCGTTGCCGATGAACATGTAGGCGCCGGGGCGGCGGCCGAGCATGTACGAGAAGTCCTCGGCGGTCATCATCGGCGCCACGGCCCGATCGACGTTTGCCCCGCCGACCAGCGCCTCCGCGACATCGGCCATGAAGTCCGTCTCGGCCGGGTGGTTCTCGGTGACCGGATAGCTGCTGCCGAACTCGGTGACGCCGGTGGCGCCGAAGGCCGCCGCCACCTCCGTCACCAGCGTCTCGATGCGTCCCCTGATCTGCGCCCGCACCGCCTGCGAGAGCGTGCGCATCGTCCCCCGCATGGTCACCGTCTGCGGTAGCACGTTGAACGCCTCCCCGGCATCGAGCGCGCAGACCGAGACCACCGCCGACTGCAACGGGTCGAGGTTGCGCGACACGATGCTCTGCAGGGCGATGATCACGTGGCTGGCGACCAGCACGCTGTCGACGGCGTTCTGCGGCAGCGCGGCGTGGCCGCCCCGGCCCTCGATGATGAGGGTGAAGCGGTCGGTCGAGGCCATGATCGGGCCCGGCCGGATCGCGAAGGTGCCGACCGCCATCCCGGGGATGTTGTGCATCCCGTAGACCGACTCGATGCCGAACCGCTCCATCAGCCCGTCCTCGACCATGGCGTCGCCGCCGCCGCCGCCTTCCTCGGCCGGCTGGAAGATCAGCACGGCGGCGCCGTCGAAATCGCGGGTCTCGGCGAGGTACTTGGCGGCCCCGAGCAGCATGGCCGTGTGTCCGTCATGGCCGCAGGCGTGCATCTTGCCCGGCACGGTGGAGCGGTAGGGCAGATCGCGCACCTCCTGGATCGGCAGCGCGTCCATGTCGGCCCGCAGGCCGATGGCGCGGTTGGACGACCGGCCGCGCCCGCGGATCACGCCCACCACCCCGGTGCGGCCGATGCCGGTCACCACCTCGTCGCAGCCGAACGCCCGGAGGCGGTCGGCCACGAACCCCGCCGTGCGCTCGACGTCGTAGAGGAGTTCGGGATGGGCGTGCAGGTCGTGCCGCCACGCCTGCATCGTGCCGGCGAAGTCGCGGATCCGTTCGAGGACGGGCATGGCTCTGGGCTCTCAACGCCTTCGGGTCTCGGCAGGAGCAGCAAAGCCGGGGCCAGAGCCGCCGTCAACGGTCGCGCGCGGGGACGCCGGCCGTCCACGCGCGTCCGGGACCGGCCCGCTTCACGACCCGGTAAGCCCGTGATGCGACCATGCCGCCGAGCCCGGGACCCCTGAATGACCAGCCTTGTCGGAACGCCGCCCGTCCGCCGCGCGGGGGCGGGGCGCTCGCCCTTCGACAGCCCGGCCGTCCTGGTCGCGCTGGCCCTGGTCGCCCTGTTCGGCCTCTACGATCCGCGCGGCCTCGCGCCGATCGTCGACGGGCTGCGGCTGCCCGATACCGACGACATGATGCGCCTCGTCGGCGTGCGCGACCTCCTGGCCGGCCAGGGCTGGTTCGACAGCGTGCAGCACCGGATGCTGCCCCCGGCGGGGATCGCCTCGCACTGGTCCCGCCTGATCGACCTGCCGATCGCCGGCCTCGTCCTGGCGCTCACGCCCCTCCTCGGGGACACGCTGGCGGAGGCCGCCGCCGTTTCCCTGTGGCCGGTGCTGCTGTTCCTCCTCTACGGGGTGCTCGCCGGCCTCGGCATGCGCCGGCTGTTCGGTTGGCGCGCGGCTCTGCTCGTGCTGTTCGTCGCGCCCCAGACCGCCGTGTTCCTGAACGTCTTCCGCTTCGGCCGGATCGACCACCACAACGCGCAGCTCTGCGCCATGCTGGCGATCGCCCTGGCACTGGCCGATCCGGCCCGGCGGATGCAGCGGGGCCTCGCGGCCGGGCTCGTCGCCGGGCTGTCGCTGGCGATCGGCCTCGAGACCGTGCCGGTCATCGCGGCGGCCGGTCTGCTGCTCCTGGCGGACTGGATCGCCCACGGGGAACGCGCCTCCGGCATGCTCGCCGGGTACGGGGCCGGCCTGTTCGGGGCGAGCCTCCTGTTGTTCGGCGTGCAGACGGCACCGGCCCTCTGGGGCGTCCCGGCCTGCGACGCGCTGTCCCCGCCCTGGCTCCTGCTCGCGGCGGGGGCGGCAATCCTCGGCGGCGCGGCCCTGGCGGCGGATGGCCGCGGTCTCGGCCGGACCGGGCGCTGCGCCGTGGCGGCCGTCGTCGGCGCGGCGACGGTGGCCGGGTTCGCCGGGATCGCGCCGGCCTGCCTGGCCGGCCCGTTCGCCGGCATGGATGCCCTCGTGCGGACCGCCTGGCTCGATCAGGTCGACGAGATGCGCGCCTTCCCGCAGATCCTCCGCAGCCAGCCGGACGTGGCCTTGTCCAACATCGCGCCCCTGGTGGCGGCGGCCCTCTATGCCGGGGCGATGGCGATCCGCGAGCGGGCGCCGGACCGCCGCCGCTTCTTCGTCGTCGTGGCAACGCTGATCGCCCCGGGCACCCTGATCGCCCTCGGACAGGCGCGGGGCCTCTACATCGCGGGGGCCTTCGTGCCCCTCATGGGGGCGATCGCCCTGGACCGCGCCATCCTGGCGCTGCGGGGGCCGGTGTCGAGCCTGCACCGGATGGCCCTGATCGTCGTGGCCCTGACGATGCTCGGGAAGGTTTGGGCCATCGCCGCCGAGCAGCCCGCGCGCCTCCTGGAACCGGCCGCCATCGGGGCGCAGACGGTGGCCGACGGGAACTGGAAGGCCTGCACCGCGCCGGCCGCCTACGCGGCGCTCGACCGCCTGCCGCCGGGGCTCGTGCTCGGCGCGATCGATCTGGGGCCGGCCATCCTGCTGATGACCCATCACACGGTCGTCGCCGCGCCCTACCACCGCAACGGCGTCGGGTTGCGGGCCGCGATCGAGGCGTCGGCGGGTTCGCAGGCGACCGTGCGGCGGGTCGCCCGGGAGCGCGGCGCCGACTATCTGCTGCTCTGCACATCCGCCCTTGACGGGGCCGAGGCGGGCGGCCCCGAGCCCTTCGCCACCAGCCTCGCCCGCGGCACCGCACCGGCCCCGGACTGGCTCGCGCCGGTCGGCGACATGCCCGGCGGTTCGGCGCTCAGGGTATGGCGCATCCGCGGCGACTGAGCCGGGGGTTTTCCGCGCGCGCTATGGACCTCCACGCTCAGGCTGTCTTGGGAACGGCCGTCGGCATCGCGCCGCCGGCGTGGCGCAGGCGGAGGGCGTTGCCCAGGACGAAGACGCTGGAGAACGCCATCGCGCCCGCCGCCAGCACCGGCGACAGGGCGGGGCCCCCGAACGGCACCAGCAAACCCGCCGCGATCGGGATCAGCGCCGCGTTGTAGGCGAAGGCCCAGAACAGGTTCTGCCGGATATTGGCCATGACGGCCCGCGAGAGCGCCAGCGCCTCCACCAGGGCGTCGAGGGCACCCGACATCAGCACCACATCAGCGCTGTCCACGGCGATGTCGGTGCCGGTGCCGATGGCCAGCCCGACATCGGCCTCGGCGAGCGCGGGCGCGTCGTTGATGCCGTCGCCCACGAAGGCCACGGGGCCGTGCGCCGCCCGGAACTGCCGGACCGCCTCGACCTTCCCGCCCGGCAGGACCCCCGCGGCCACGAGGTCGATGCCGAGGCTCCGGGCGACACCGGCGGCGGCGCCGGGATCGTCGCCCGTCACCATCGCGACGGTGAGACCCTGCGCCTTCAGGGCCGCCACCGCCGCACGGGCGCCCGTCTTCACGGGATCGGCCACCGCGAGCACGGCGGCGTGGCGGCCGTCGAGGGCGAGGTGGATGGGGCTGCGCCCCGCCTCGGCCAGGAGACCGGCCCGAACGTCGAGGTCCGGGTCCCGGGCGATGCCGAGCCGGTCGAGGTAGCGCGGCGCGCCGAGCGCGACGTCCCTCCCCGCGACCCGGCCCGAGACGCCGAACCCCTCCACCGCCTCGAAGCGCTCCGGCTCGGGCAGCACGAGCCCGCGCCCGCGCGCCGCCGCCACGACGGCCTCCGCCAGGGGATGCTCGGAACGCGTCTCCAGCCCGGCGGCGAGGGCCAGCGCCGCGTCCTCGGCGATCCCGGGCCGGACGTGGAAGTCCGTGAGCCGGGGGCGGCCCTCGGTCAGGGTGCCGGTCTTGTCGAGGGCCACGACCCGCACGTCGCGCAGGCGCTGCAGGGCGGCACCGTCGCGGAACAGCACGCCCCGGGCCGCCGCCCGGCCGGTGCCGACCATGATAGCGGTCGGGGTGGCGAGGCCCATGGCGCAGGGGCAGGCGATGATCAGCACCGCCACGGCGTTGACCAGGGCGGTCCCCAGAGCGGGCGCCGGGCCCAGCAGCAGCCAGCCCAGGAAGGTCGCCGCGGCGATCCCGATCACCGCCGGGACGAAGCGCCCGGTCACCCGGTCGACCAGGGCCTGGATCGGCAGCTTGCCGCCCTGCGCCCGCTCGACCATGGCGGTGATCTGCGCGAGCACGGTGGCGCCGCCCAAAGCCTCGACCCGCAGGTCGAGGCTGCCGCGGCCGTTGAGGGTGCCGCCGACCATCCGGTCGCCCAACGCCTTGCGGACCGGCGCCGGCTCGCCGGTGACCATGCTCTCGTCGACGTGGCCGGTGCCGGCCACCACCACGCCGTCGGCGGCGACGCGCTCGCCCGGGCGCACCCGGACCACGTCGCCCAGGCGCAGCGCGGCCAGCGGCACATCGGCTTCGGCGCCGTCGCGGACCACCCGGGCGGTCTTGGGCGCGAGGTCCATCAGCCGGGCGATGGCCGCGCCGGTCCGGCCCTTGGCGCCGGCCTCGAGGGTCCGGCCGAGCAGGATCAGCGTGACGATCAGCACGCTCGCCTCGAAGTAGAGATGCGCCGCGCCGGCGGGCAGGAGGCCGGGCGCCGCGACCGAGACCAGGGAGTAGAGGTAGGCGGCCCCCGCCCCGAGGGCGACGAGGGCGTTCATGTCCGGGTGGCCGCGGAGCAGGCCCGGGACGCCGCGCACGAAGAAGCGCCGGCCCGGCCCGGCAAGCACCAGGGTCGCCAGAACCGCCTGGACCAGCGCCGTCACCCGGCCGCCGTGCAGGCCGGGCAGGACGTGACCGCCCATATCGAGGACCACGACGGGCGCCGCGAGGAGCGCGGCCACGATCAGGTCGCGGCGCAGGGCCCGGCCCTCCTCGGCCCGGCGGGCGGCCGGATCGACGGGCGTCGCGAGATCGAGGGGGCGGGCCTCGTAGCCCGCCGCCGACACGGCCGCGACGAGGTCGGGGATCGCCACCAGCCCCTCGGGGTGGCGGATCGCGGCGCGCCCGGCGGCGAGGTTGACGCTGGCGCCGGTCACCCCCGGCACCGCCGCCAGCGCCCGCTCGACCCGGCCGACGCAGCTCGCGCAGGACAGGCCCTCCACCGCCAGCAGGCTCTGCGCCTCGGGCACCGGGTATCCCGCCTCCGCCAGCGCCGTCGCGGCCTCCAGCGGGCCGGCGCTTCCGCCGAGGACGAGGCTGGCCCGGCCGGTGGCGAGGTTGACGGCGACGTCCCGGGCCCCCGGCAGAGCCGCCAGCGCACGCTCGACGCGCCCGACGCAGGAGGCACAGGACATCCCCTCCACGGGGATGTTCAGGGCGACAGATTGCGGGCGGGCGGCGGAGGTGAGCGAGGCGTCCATGCCCCATCAGATGGGGATCCCGGGGTGGGGATGGTCAAGGGTGGGCACACGCGGAACCGCTGGCGCGGCTTTTTCCTGCGCCGGGTCCCGGATCAGGTTCCGCTGCGCTCCCCCTTTCCCGGGCGCATGGGGCGAACGCGGGATGCGCCCCGGGATCCCGTGCAGGATGGGCCGCGGGAACGGCTCCGTTTCCCCGACCGATCCTTGTCGGATCGCTGGCCTTCGGCCAAGCTCGTCCCGGCGCCGGGACTTGGGGGACGACATGGCCGAACCGCTGACGATCTACGGCGATCCGGGCTCCGGGAACTGCGTGAAGGTCAAATGGGTCGCCGCCCATCTCGGCCTCCCGGCGACCTGGCGCGACGTGGACGTCCCGGGGGGCGGAACCCGCACCCCGGAATTCCTGGCGCTCAACCCGGCCGGGCGGGTGCCGATCGTCGTCTTCCCCGGCGGCGAAGTGCTGTCGGAATCGAACGCCATCATCGTCTACCTGGCGGAGGGCTCCGCCCTCGTTCCGGAGACGCCGTTCGACCGGGCGCGCATGCTGCAATGGATGTTCTGGGAGCAGTACAGCCACGAGCCCTACATCGCGGTTCGCCGCTACCAGCTTCATTTCCTCAAGCGGTCGCCGGACGCGCTCGACCCGAAGCTCGCGGAGCGCGGCGCGGACGCGCTGCGGCTGATGGAGGCGACCCTCGCACGCACCGCCTTCATGGCCGGTCCGACGCTGACCCTCGCCGATGTGGCGCTGGTGGCCTACACGCGGATGGCGCATGAAGGCGGCTTCGACCTCGCGGATTATCCGGCGGTCCGGGCCTGGATCGGCCGCGTCGAGGCCGGGCTCGGGATCGGGCCCTATGGTGCGCCGGCCTGATCGAGCACCGCCGGCGCGGCGGCGGCCCCGTAATCCGGCAGGCTGACCCGCACCACCGTCCCCTCCCCGACCGTGCTCTCGATCGTGAGCCGGCCGCGGTGGCGGTTGAGGCTGTGCTTCACGATGGCGAGCCCCAGGCCCGTGCCGCCGCGCGCCCGGCTGGAGGCGACGTCGACCCGGTAGAACCGCTCGGTCAGCCGCGGGATGTGCTCCGGCGGGATGCCCGGCCCGTCGTCGGTCACCGACAGGACGATCCGGCTGCCGAGCCGGGGGTCGTTCTCCCGGGTCAGCCCGACGCCGATCCGGCCGCCGCCGTACTTCACGGCGTTCTCGATGAGATTCTCGATCACCCGGGTGAGTTCGTCGGCATCGCCCGGGACGCGGTAGGGCCCGGCGCCGTCCTCGAACCGGATCGTGGCGCCCCGGGCCTCGGCGGGGGGGCCCTGCGCGTCGACCATCTGGCGGGCGAGCGCCCCGAGATCGACCACGCCGGTGGGCGCCACGTGCTCGCGCAGCTCGATCCGGGACAGCGACAGCAGGTCGTCGATCAGCCGGGTCATGCGCAGGGCCTGGACGCGCATGATCTCCAGGAAGCGCTCCCGGGCCTGCGTGTCGGCGCGGGCGGGGCCCTGCAGGGTCTCGATGAAGCCGATCAGGGTGGCGAGCGGCGTGCGCAGCTCGTGGCTGGCATTGGCGACGAAATCGACCCGCATCGCCTCCAGGCGCCGGGCCGAGGTGAGGTCGCGCAGGAACAGGAGCGCGCTGACGCCGGACCCGTCGGGCATCGGCAGGGCGCCGATCTGCACCTCGAAGGTCCGCTCCAGGGGGACCCGGGTCGACAGGGCGACCCGGCGCGGCATCCCCGAACTCAGCACCGCCTCGACGCTGTCGAGGACCTCCGGATCGCGCAGGGCGAAGGACAGGGGCCGGCCATGGTGCAGGGCCGGCAGCAGCGCCCGGGCGGCCGGGTTGGCCTCCACCACCAGGGTGCGCCGGTCCACCAGGATGACCGGGTCGGGGACGTGGGTGAGCAACGCTTCGGCGACCGCGTGACGCGGCGCCGTCGCCGTCGGTCGGGGCGGCGATTTCGCCGCGCCGCGTGAACCCAGCCAGCCGCCGATGGCGGTCGCGCCGAGACCCGCGAGGATCAGCGGGAGGTCGAGGTGCCCGGCAAGCGCGGCGGCGAGGCCGAACAGGCCCGCGGCGGTCGCGGCGCCGATCCAGGCTCGGGAGCTGCGCAGGCGGTCGGACATCGCCGTCCGGTCCGGTCAGCGCGGTCCGGGCTGGTCGTGCCATCCCTGCGCGGAGGGGCCGGCCGTGCCCTCCGGCGGTCCGGGATCGCGCGCCCCGCCGGCGCGCTTCACGATCTCGTAGAGACCGAGCATCGCCAGGGCGGTCACGAACGGCACGACATAGTAGCAGCCCCGGAACAGCAGGAGCGAGGTCAGAACCTCGTTGCGGGGCAGGCTCGACAGGGCGAGCAGCACCGTCGCCTCGAACACCCCGATGCCGCCGGGGGCGTTCGATGCGATGCCCAGCATGGCGGCCAGCACGTAGATCGCCAGGAAGGTGGTGAACGCCAGCGTCGTCTCCGGCGGCAGCAGGACGTAGAGCACGGCCGCCGCCGCGCAGACGTCACCGATGCCGACGATCATCTGGCCGATGGAGACCGAGGCGCCGGGCAGTTCCAGGCGCCATTGCCTGACGGTGATGCTGCGCTTCTTGGCCGAGACCCAGGCGAGGTAGCCGAGCACCAGGGCCAGTGCGGCGAGGCCCACCGACTGGTTGATCCGGATCGACGTGAATGCGAGCCCGGCGAGCTGGCCCGCCTCGATGATCAGGCTGAGGCCCAGGACCACGCCCATGCCCAGCCAGAAGGTGAAGCCGGCGATCACCGTGAGCGCGGCGATCTTGGCCGTGGAGAGTCCCTGCCGCGCATAGATCCAGTAGCGGATGGTGCCGGCGGTCAGTAGCGGGAAGCCGAGGGTGAAGCTCACCGCGTAGCTGGTGAACGAGGCGAGCGCGGTGATCCGGTAGGGCACCTTGATCTTGAGCTGGCGCAGGGCCAGCGCGTCGTAGCCGGTGAGGAACAGGTAGCTGATGCCGACGAACAGGAAGGCGAGGCCGAGCTGCGCCCCCGTCGCCGCCGTGACCGCGGTGCGCACCTCCGCCCAGCTCACGCTCTGGACGAGCTTCCACAGCACGCCGAGGGAGACCGCGAACAGGACGATGCTGGCGGCCGTGCCGATCCAGGCATAGCGGCTGGCCCGGCTCTTCCGCGGCGCGGCCGCGGCGTCATGCTGGACCGGCTCCGCCGGTTCGGGCGGCGTCCGGTGCTGTCCCTGAAAGTTCATGCCGTTCGGCGTCCGCCCTTCCGGTTGCGCGGCCCCGCCGAGGGCGTCGAGCCCGCGCCGGATGATCCCGGACCGCGGCCCGTTGCCCCGCATGTAGGCCGAACCGGCGCGCAAGGCCAGGGAAGGGGCCGCGGTGGCGGGCGTTCTATCCCAAGCCGACTATCCCTGAGCCGACGATCCCTCAGTCAGATTGCCCGAGCCGACTTGCCCCTTCAGGAGCGCCGCGGCCTCCGACAGGCCGCGCCGGATCCGGGCGGCCACCTCCGGCGACGTGCAGACATAGGTCGGGCTCGGATGCGGGATCCGGATCACGGGCAGGTCGGGCCGGAGCGTCACGAATGCGGGCGCCGCTTCTCCGGCGAACCGGCCGGCCAGCACCGCCACGGCGAGGCGCGGCAGCAGGTCGAGGAGCGGCGCGAGATACGGCACGGCGGCGGCGGCCTCGGCCCGGCGGGGCGCCCGGTTGCGGGCGCCCTCCGCGTGGATCAGCCAGGGCACGGCGTTCCAGATCAGGGTATCGGACCGGTCGATCCCGGCCCCGGCGAGGAAGCCGAACAGGTTGGCGGCGGTGCCGTTCGCGCTGTCGCGGGTGACGAAGCCGGTGCGCAGCATCGCCGGGCCGGGCGTCTCCAGGAGGAGCAGCATCCGGGCGCCGACGCCGCCGTCCAGCGGGTCGGGCGCGGGCACCGGGGCGCCGCGCTCCGCCGCGATCCGCGCGGCCAGGGCCCGGATCGGCGCGATGTGCGGGGCCTCGATCAGGGCGCGGCGGGCCGCGAGGGCGTCCGGATCGGCGAGCGATTTCGGTGCCGGCGGCTCAGCCGGCATCGAGGCCGGGGATCGCCGCCGCGTCGAGCCGGCCGGAGAGGCGGAACCGCTCGATCCCGTCCTCCCGGGCGAGCCGCGCGTCGAGGCCGGCCGGGCCGCCGAACTGGAAGCCGATCTGCGTGGCATAGGCCGCGCAGGCGGCCCGCTTCCGGGCCTGGGCCTCCGGTGCGAGGCGCATCCTGCGCGCGGGCCGGTCGATGAACTGCCCGGCGAGCGGCTCAAGCGGTACGGTCTCGCGGACCGTGTAGGGGAAGTCGCGCCACCACAGGACCGGCTGCGCCGGACCGAGGCTGTCGAGTGCCCGGATCGCCTGCACGTGGTCGACATGGCCGCCGATCGCCTGCGGGGCGAGGAGGAGATCGGGAGTCTCGGCGGCGATCAGGTCCGCGAGGGCGGGCGCCAGATCGGCCGCGACGGCATCGTCGGCGCGCGGGTCGGAGAAGAGTTCCGGGGCCGAGCCGTAGCCCCGGTGCGGCGCCTCCCGGAAGGGCAGATGGACCGGCGGGACGATGCCGAGTTCGGCGGCGGCGCGGCGATCCTCGTCCCGGCGCAGGGCCATGTAGTCGACTGCCGCCGAAAGGCCCTTGTCGAGCTGGCAGGCGAGGGCGAAGCCCGTCGGGTCGGCGACGCTGCCGGTGAACAGGGTCGCCATCACCACGCGCCAGCCGTCCCGCGCCAGGCTGGCCAGGAGGCCGCCGCAGGAGAAGGCCGCGTCGTCGAGATGGGGCGAGAGGGCGAGGGCTTTGGGCATGGGTCAGAGCCTATCGGCTTGGACAGATCCAACCCGCGCCCGCATCCTGAGGTGCTGCGGAGCAGCCTCGACGAAGGGCTCCAGGGATCGCAGCGCTGGCTGGAGGGCTCCTTCGAGGCCCGCTGACGCGGGCACCTCAGGATGAGGGAGGTGGGTGGGACATTCCGAATTCGCCGTCAAAGCAGATGAGGCTCGGCGCGGAACCGGCAGCTCGGATCGTAGGGGAGATCCTCCGCGAAATCGGTCGCCGGCGTCTCACCGCGCACGCGCCCGTAGACGTCCATGATCTGGCGCCCGACCGCATGCCAGGAATAGACCCGCCGGCACTCCGCCAGGCCGGCCGTGGCGAGGCGGCGGCGCAGTCCTGCGTCGGTGATGATCCGGGTCAGCGCGGCGGCCAGCGCCGGCACGTCGCCCGGATCGACCAGCAGCCCGTTCTCCCCGTCGCGCAGGCAGTCGGACACGCCGACCGCGTGGCACGAGACCGTGGCGAGCCCGGCCGCCAGCGCCTCCAGGATCGTGTTGGAGAAGCCCTCCGCGTAGGTCGGCGAGACGAACACGTCGGCCCGGCGGTAGAGGTCGGGCACGTCGCCGTACTCGGCGTAGCCCGTGAAGGCGATGTCGCGCTCCGGGAAGGCCAGTTCCGCGGCGAGGGCCCGGGCCGGCTCCACATCCGGTCCGATCCCCGAGATCGTGGCCGCGAAGGGCGTGCCCTGTTCGCGCAGGATCGCCAGGGCCTGGATGAAGTCGAGCACGCCTTTCCGGCGGTCGACCCGGCCGTGATAGAACAGCCGCACCGGGCCGGCATGGGGCGCCGGCAGCCCGTCCGGCGTCCCTTGCGCGAACCGGCCCGTGTCGACCGCGCCGGGCACGATGGTGAAGCGGTCGGGGTCCGAGCCGAGCCGCCCGCAGACCTCGTCCACGAAGGAGGCGCCCCCGATCAGCAGGGCGTTGGCGTGGGCCAGAACCTCGCACATGGCGACGCGGTGGGTCTCGCAGCAGGAGCCGACCCAGTGGCCGTCGCCGCCCTGGATCGACACGACGCTCGGCACCCCGAGCCTGCGGGCGGCGAGCAGCACCGCCCAGCCGGTGGGATAGCCGTACTGCGCGTGCAGCACGTCGAAGGGCTTTCTGGCGTGCTCTCGGACGATGGCGTCCACCATGGTGGCGATGTCGCGCTCGAAGTCGCCGGAGGTCTGCTCGCCGAGCTGCTCCAGCCCGATCACCCGCACCCCCGGCACCGGCGGCGGCGGACCGCCCCCGTAGACCCGGGTGCCAAAGGCGTCGCCCCGGTACTGCGAGATCATCGTCACGTCGTGGCCGGCCTCGACCAACTCGCGCAGCAGGTTCTGCGCGTAGACGCTCATGCCCGATATCGCCGGGAAGTAGCGGCGGCTGAGGAAGAGGATTCTCATCGGTACACCGGGAGGCCAGATGCCTCTCCCCCGTGTGGGCTATCGGATTCACTCATCCGGTTTGGCAGGATACCCTGGAGACACCTCGGCTCTCCCTCCCCCCCCTGCGGGGGAGGGTGGCCCCCGCAGGGGGTCGGGAGAGGGGAGCGACGGTGCAAACCGGGGCGCACGCCCGCACATCTGCTCTGCCCACTCCTGAACCCGGGTTCCCCTCTCCCGACCCCTGCTGACGCAGGGGCCACCCTCCCCCGCAGGGGGGGGAGGGAGGGCGCCTGCGTCCGGCCATCGCCCTCATCTGGCAACGATGCCACCGTCACTGCCATTGCCGCCGGGTCTCCTGAGCGCCCGTCAGCACCGGGCCCGCGCGCCGGCAGCCGCGGAGATAGTCCAGCGCCTGCGGGATCATCACGTCCGCCCGGTGGCTCTCCCGGGAGAGCTCGACGCAGATCAGCTTGCCGAAGCCGACCGCCTCCAGCGCCTCCAGCACCCCCGGAACGTCCATGTCGCCCTCGCCGAAGGGCAGGTGGATGTGGCTGCCGCGCTTCATGTCCTCGATCGCCACGGTACCGATCCGGTCGGCGAATTCGCGCACGGCCGCGGCCGGCTCGCGTTCGCCGGTGACGAGGCAATGGCCGGTATCGAGGGCGAGCTTCAGCCCCGGCACGTCGAGGGCGGCGAAATCGTCGAGCGTCTCGATCAGCATGCCGGGCTCGGGCTCCAGGCACGGCACGATGCCGGCCTCGGTGGCGAAGGCGGCCACCGTATGCAGCCCCTCCACCAGCCAGTGCCGGGCCTCGCCGTGGTCCACCCCGGGCTTGGGTACGCCCGCCCAGAACGAGACCGCCTCCGCGGAGAGCATGGCGCCGATCTCGACCGCCCGCTTCAGGAAGCCGACCCGGCGGCTGCGGCCCGCGGCGTCGGCGGTGACCAGCGTCGGCTCGTGCTTGGCGCCCGGGTCGAGGAGGAAGCGGGCGCCGGTCTCGATGACGCAGGCCAGTTCCAGCTTCTCCAGCAGGCTCGCGACCCGGCCTGCCTCCGCGGCCCAGGCCTCGGCGAACGGGTCGAGGTGGTGGATGTCCAGCGTCAGGGCCACGCCGTCGTAGCCCGCGGCCTTGATCAGGTGAAGCGCGTCGTCGAGGCGGTGGTTGGCCGCGCCGTTGGTGTTGTAGGCGAAGCGAAGCGTCACGCCGCCCTCCCCTGGCGCTGGGCGAGGCGGAACGGCGCGTGGTGCGATTCCGGCTCGCGGTAGAGCGGATAGTGGCGCCCGACGATCCGCTCGGCCAGGGCCACGTCGAACAGCGGCTGGCCGCCGAACCGCTCCAGGGCCTCGGGAGTGAGGCGCACCGGGCGCAGGGTCTCGCTCTCGGTGCCGAAGCGGATCAGCGGGTGGTCGCGGTCGATGAGCTTGCGCGTGTTGCGCTCGCCGATCCGGTAATAGCTCATGGTCTCGACCTCGAGCCCCGGCACGATCGCCTTGACCACGCCGACCCCGCCGCCCGGGGGCGTGCAATCGACGTAGAGCACGTCGAACCCGGCTTCGAGCAGGCGGTCGCAGGCGATCTTTCCACGGGCATGGCCGTCGGCCGCCGGGGTGGAGGGCAATTCCGAAAAACGCTTGGTGCTCCGCTCGGAATAGACCGTGTCGGCGAGAACCCCGCGGAGGTCGGCCGCCGGCATCTCGATCCATTCGAGCATCGCCTGAAGGGCGCGGCTCTCCTCGAGGTCGAGGCTCGGCAGCGCCTTCTCGATGAAGGCGTCGATGTAGCCCGGCGGGGTCACGGTGGCGGCCATGTCGAGGGGGCCGTGCCCGAAGGTCTTGCGGACCCGGGCGGCCTGGAACTCCAGCAGCGCCTTGCGCAGGGCCCGGTCCCGGTCCGGATCGCAGGCCTCGCCGCAGGCCGAGAGGGCGATCGGCGCCGGGGTGCGGGCCGGATCCGCGTCGTAGCCGACCACGTAGAGGTTGGTCAGGCCGAACTGGTCGGTGGCAAATTTCGGCAGCGCCCGGATCCCGAGGTCCTTCAGCCGGGCCAGCATCGCGGTGTTCTCCGGGCCGATGCCGTCGAGGTCGAGCATCACGCCCTGGTCGAGGGCCCGGAACAGCAGGCCGTTGCCGTCCCGCTGGAGCAGCTCCAGGACCCCGTGGCCCAGGGCGAAGGGCACGTCCGGCCCGGCGCCGAGGCCGTTGGTGATCAGGTTGGTGAAGGGTTTGTAGCCCTCCGACAGCTCGAAATAGTCGGTGGCCGCGATATCGAGCGGCATCAGCACGATATCGCCGGTGGCGTGCCGCACCGTCGGCGTCCATTCCAGCACCGTATCGCGGCCGACCGGGGAGCCGGCAGGAAGGCAGAGGGTGAGCGGGTCGGCGACGGATTTGGCGCCGTAGACGCGCGCCAGATCGTTGTAGCTCGCCCGTTCCTTGGCCCGCGGCAGCACGGCGAGCGAGGGCATCAGGTTCTCGGCGATCTCGGCGACCGCGCCGATCAGCGCCTCGTCGTCGGTGGCGCCGTAGCCGATGCCCGACGGCATGGCGCCGACGAAGAACGGGTCGTCGAGGAACAGGGCCACGAACCAGACCGGCACGCCGGTGCGGTCGAGGGGCGCCAGCGGGAAACCGACGATGCGCCCCTCGGGCAGCACATCGAGATAGGCCTTGACCGGGTCCGGCAGGGTTTCGGGCAGGCCCTCGATCGACCGCCTGGCGCCGAAGCGGTAGGGGCGCGGCGCCTTGATCCGCTCGTGGCGGGCGCGGTCGTCCTGGTCGTGGTTGGCGTCTGCGTTGCTCACGTCGTGTTCCCGTTTGCCTCGAACCGCCGCCCGCACCGCCCCATCCCACCCATCCCCCTCATCCTGAGGCGCCGGAGCGCAGCGGAGGCCTCGAAGGAGGGCTCCAGGAATCGCGCGGCCGGCTGGAGGCCTCCTTCGACGCCCGCTGCGCGGGCACCTCAGGATGAGGGCGTGAGTGGGAGATGCTGCGGCTGGTTCCGCGATTGCGTATCCTGTCCGCTACCCGTGCCCGTAGGCGCGGGCGACGAGCCGCATGGTGTGGAGATCGCGCGCCGCCGACCAGGCCGCCCGCTCCTCGGGCCGGCGCAGGGCCGAGCCGAAGGCGCGGACTTGTTCGGTGAAGGGCGAGCTCCCGGCGTCGAAGGCGAGCGGCTCCGCGCGGCCGCTGGCGCCGTCGATGAAGATCAGCGATCCGCCGGCGGTCTGGCCCATCGTGTTCTCGGCCACCAGCAGGCCCCTGGTGCCGACCACCTCCAGGCGGCGGCGGGGCAGCGCGTCGGGGCAATTGTAGGCGACGTGCAGGCTCGCCAGCGCACCGCCCGCGGTTCTCCCGATCAGCAGGGCGCCGTCATCGACTGCGTAATCCTGGGCGCGGGTCTGGGTGAGGGCTGCGATGGCGGTGATCGGCTCATCGAGCAGGAAATCGACAAGGTCGAGTCCGTGCGGGGCGAGGTCCATCAGCGCGCCACCGCCGGCCTGGGCGGCATCGATCCGCCAGTTCGGCTGGCCGGCCTCGGACCAGTCGCGCCCCAGCCAGCAGGCATAGACGATCCGCACGGCCGTCACGGTCCCGAGCCGCCCGGCCTCGACCTGGGCGCGGATCGCCCGGTGGGCCGGATGATGCCGCTGGTCGAAGGCCGTCCCGTAGAAGATTGTTTTGGCCTCGACCGCGTGCGCGATGGCCTGCGCATCCCCGAGGGTCGCAGCCATCGGCTTCTCACAGAGGATCGCCTTGCCGGCGGCGGCCAGCGCCTCGACGGCGACGCGGTGGAGGTGATTCGGCGTCGCCACGTAGACCGCCTCGACCTCGGGCTCAGCGAGGAGGCCGGCAAGATCGGCATGGCCCCGGGCCCCCACACCTTCCGCCGCAGCTCGGCTCGCCGGGTCCGGATCGCAGACCGCGACCAGCCGGTGCCCGGCGGCCCGGATGCCCGGCTCCATGTAGTCGCGGGCGACCCACCCGTAGCCGACGATGCCCCAGCCGACCGAATCCATCACCACCGCTCCGGCAGGTCGACGAACTCGCGGACCCGGACGCGCTGCGTTTGCGGCCTGTCGAGGCTGCCGTCGAAGGTCAGGTGCTCGGGGCCGGGGGAACGCATCGGATAGGTGGCGCGGGGGGCGTATTCCGCCTCGTAGCGCTCCGAGGGCCAGCGGATGGCGTAGTGGGCTACCGGCTCCGCATCACTCCCTTTCCCCTCCGCGGGGGAAGGTGGCCCCCGAAGGGGGTCGGGAGAGGGGAGCCCGGCGTCCGGAAGGAACGCGGCCGTCACGAAGGTCGGTGCTTCTTCCTGAACCGTCGCTTTCCTCTCCCGACCCTCGCTGACGCGAGGGCCATTCTCCCCCGCAGAGGGGGGAGGGAGGGAACCCGCCGCGACCGGCTCGTACAACGGATTGAGCCGCAGCACCGTCCCGGGCTTCGGCAGGGTCAGCCCGTCGACCAGCGCGCGGGGCGCCGGGCGCATGCCGGGACCGCACACCACCGAGAAGGCCTCGCAGGTCCGTAGGGCGGCGGGCTCCTGCGGGGACGGTGCCCGCGCCGCGACCAGCGCCCGGGTCAGCTCCGCGTCGTCGTAGACCAGGGCGTCGGGGAAGAGTTCGGCGATCTCTTCGGCGGTCACCGCCCGCCCGGCCGAGAAGCCGGGGCAGTCGCGGTTGTGGATGTGGCTCAGGGCCAGCCAGCCGTCGTCGCCGGCATTCTGGCGCAGGCAGTCAAGCAGAGTCGCCTTATCGTCGAGGAAGTAGAAGGCATCGTTGCAGGCGACGAGATCCACCGGCGCCCCGGGGATCGGCCAGTGCGGCGAGCCGGCATCGAAGCAGACGAGCTGGGCCTTCTCGCCCACCACCCAGTGGCGGGCGACCCAAAGCTTGGCGAAGACCACGTCGGCCCCCGCGACCTTGCAGCCGCGGCTCTGCAGCGCCCGGAGGTAATGGCCGATGCCGCAGGCGAACTCGAACACGCAGATCGGATCGTTCCAATGCGCCTCCAGCAGCGACAGGCCGGCCAGGAAGGTCGGGTCGCTCCAGCGGTGCAGGAAATAGTCGCCGACGCGGCCCCAGCCGAGGAGATGCACGGCGTCCCGCAGGCTCGCCGTGCGCCGCTCCCTGATCAGCCGAATGATCCCGGCGGGGTCGGCCGGGGGCCCGGTCCACCAATCGTCCTGGTCCGCGAGCAGGGCGGCCAGCGCCTCGTCGGCCTCACCGGCATCGAGATGGCCCAGCACTCGCTCGACCAGGGCCTCGCGGCCGACGCGCAGGTACGGGATGGCGTCGATCACGGGCCAGCGCGCGCCGGTCTCCGCATCGCGCAGGGCGTGCGGGCCGTCGGCCTTCAGCGCGTTGCCGGTATCCGGCGATCTGAGTTCGAAGGGGATCATGGCTTTCGGGACCGCCCCGGCAGATGGGCGGCGGGGTCCTGCGATCAAGGGATGCGCATGTCGCGCAGGACACGATCGTGGAAACCCTTCACCGGCCCGGCATGGACCAGTTCCCACTCGTCGAGCACCATCGCCATCGTGGTCGAAGCCCCGCGCAGGTGCTGGGCGATCTGGAGCACGCGGTCGACGCAATCGGCCGCATGGAAGGCGCGACCCTCCGCGGTGGCGTCGTCCGGGAGCACGGCGCGGGCGCGCTCGACCTGACCCCGCAGGGGCTCGGCGAGTTCGGCGAGCGCCCAGGCGGTCGTGGTCGCCATGATTGGCCCGAGATGGTCGCCGAGCAGCATCTCGCCGGTGAAGCCGGCATCCGGCATCGCGGCGTTGTGGAAATGGTGCGCCATCGCGGCCAGGAACACGGTCGTCGGATCCGCCCGGTAGAACGGGCTGAGGCAGACGCCGTAGGCCGCCACGATCAGGCAATGCTCGGCGTGGTTCTCGGGCGGCTCCAGCAGGATCCGGGCGCGGCCGGGACAGGTCACGCCCGCCCGCGGCTGCCGCGCCAGGGCGCCGACGAAACCGGGCAGCGAACCGGGCCGGCCTGCCGGGCGCGGCGCCAGCCTGGCGCGCAGCCGGGTCCGGAGATCCGGATCGAGATCCCCGGTCACCGCGTCGAAGCCCGCGACCAGTACGGCGGAGGCCGCGTCCTCGGACAGTCCGGCCGCGGTCAGGAAAGCGGCGTCGAGGTCGCAGAGGCGGGTCGCCGCGAGGGCGACGGCGGTGATGTCCAGGGCGACATCCTCGGGCGGGGTGCCGCCGGTGAGGAGGCCCCAGCCCTGCGCGAACAACCGCTCGGCGATCGATCCGTCGCGGCCCGCCGAGCGAACGCGCTTGAGGTCGTTCATCTCGACCAGAAGGTCACACAACGCCTCCGGCGCTGCGGCGCCGGTAGCGGATCCTTGGTTCTCGCTGGGCATCGGCTCTTTCAGGCAGCGGTCGGCGGTTCGAGCGGGCGTTCACCGAATTCCGCGCAGGCCCCTCCGGACCATCACTTTTCGAAGGTGGAAGCGCGGGTCCCCTCCCCTTGCGGGGAGGGGAGTGCGCGGTGGCGCATCAGCGCCCGTTCAGTGCACGCCCAGCCAGTCGCGCAGCATCTGCTCCTGCTTGCCGAAGGCGTGCTCCGGCCCGTGGCCGTTCTTGACCATCGGGGCCTTGAAGAAGGTCGAGAGCTGCTCCTGCACGCCACCGTCGCCGCGCTTGTTGGCGAGGTCGAGCACCCGGGCGATCTCGATGACCAGGGGCGCGGCCAGAATCGAGTCCTTGCAGAGGAAGTTGACCTTGATCTGCATGCGCTGGCCCATGAAACCGGTGACGTCGATGTTGTCCCAGGCCTCCTTGTCGTCGCCGCGCGGGCGGTAATAGTGGATGTGCACGAGGTGGTCCTCGACCGGGTAGCCGAGGATCGAATCGAGCACCGTGCCCTTGGTGTTGAGCTTCGACTGCAGCGAGTTCGGGTCGTTCAGGGCGAGGCCGTCGCGGTTGCCGAGGATGTTGGTCGAGAACCAGCCGTCGACATGCAGCGCGCGCGCCTTGAAGGCGGGGGCGAGCACGGTCTTCATCATGGTCTGTCCGGTCTTGCCGTCCTTGCCGGCGACCGGGACGTTCAGCTCCTTGGCGAGATCGAGGAGCGCCGGCACGTCGGCGGCGACGCTCGGCGTGAAGTTCGCGTAAGGGATGCCGCTCTTGATCGCCGCGTAGGCGTAGAGCATCGCCGGCGAGATCGCCTCGTCGCTCGAATCCAGGCCCTTCTCGAAGGCCGCCGTGGAGTTCAGGGTCGGGTCGTTCAGATCGGGCCAGCGTTCCGTAGAGGCGAGGTTCACCACCACGACGTCGTCGAGGTTGCTCTCCTTCTGGAACCGGCGCAGGTCGTTGGCGATGACCGAGACCGCCTCGCGGTGGTCCCGGGCGACGATGCGGTTCTGGCCGTCGATGTTCTTGCAGAACTTGGCGCTGCCCACGGCCGGCCAGGGGGTGATGCCCTTCAGCGCCGTGGCGCCGTCCTCGATGTCGTCCTTCGAGAGCACGCCGTGGCCGCTCGCCGCGGACGCGAGGTCGTCGCCGTTCAGGTCCCAGCCGCCGAAGACCAGGTCCTTGTAATCGGCCATGCCCGCCACGGAGAGGCCGGCGAGCGGCAGCCCGTCGAGCCGGTTCGAGCCGGATTTAATCATCTCGATGCCGGCGATGGCGGTGGTGGCGACGGCGCCCCCCATGCCAACGAAGGCGACACCGACGCGGCGACCGGACTGCATGCTCATCGGAAAATAGTGTCCTTCTGGGGACGCGCGAAGCGTCTTGGGGAAGCGTCTTGGGACGGAAAGGTCGACCCCCCCGGGGCCGTACCTAACTGGCTCCGGCGTGCGGCGTTCCAAGCCGAATGCGACAACTTTGCGCCTCCAGAGAGCGAGACGTGTCCGGATCGCGGCGCCGGCGCGGCCTTAACGGCCACGGTTAACCCTTCGTTGACCGTGCCACGCTTGGATCACCGGGCCGTCCCATTCTGGTCACGGCCGGCGCCGATAGGGCCGCCGCTTCACGGAGCCCGGCCGCCAGATGCCGGGCCGACGCAGGGACAGATCTGAAGAGGACCAGTGATGGGGGTTTTCCCGGAGCCGGCGCGTTGCGCCGACGACGTGAGCCGACTCGTGCCGAACGCGAGCCGTTTCGAGGATGACGCGGTGGCATGGCTGCCGCGGGACGGCCGCGGGACGGGGCGCCGCTCGGGCCGAGCGCGGCTCCGCCAGATTACCGGAACGCTGGCCCTGGGTCTCGTCGCCGGTTTCGGATTGCCGCAGGCGGCCTTCGCGCCGGCCTATTTCGCGCCCTCCGCGCAGGCCCACGATCGGGTCGATACCAGCCCCCACGCGGCCCGGGCCCTCGCCGCCGAGGCTCCGGCGCCCGATTTTCCGTTGCGGTCGAGCCTCGACCAGGACGTGCCGCAGGACGCCTCGACCGAGGCCCCGACCGACTGGAACGGCCTGCCCGTGCCGGAGCAGGAGCCCGCCACGACGGCGCTGATCCAGGACGACCTCGCCGCCCTGCCGCGGATGACGCAGGATCAGGGCGCGGACGCGGTCCGGTTCGGCGAGCGCACCGTGCCGCGCAAGGTGGTCGACACGATCGTGAAGGCCTCCGACGAGGCCGGCGTCGACCCCGTCTACATGATGGCGCTGGCCGATAAGGAATCGAGCTTCGACACGGACGCGAAGGCCGCGACCTCCTCGGCCCAGGGACTGTTCCAGTTCGTCGCCCGGACCTGGCTGGAGATGATCCGCGATTACGGCGCCCGCTACGGGCTCGCCGACGAGGCCGCCGCCGTGAAGGGCCGGGGCAATGCGATCACCGTGGCCGGCGCCATGCGCGCCCGGGTGCTCGGCCTGCGCAACGACCCGCGGATCGCGGCGCTGATGGCCGCCGAACTGATCAAGCGAGACCGGGAGCGGATCGAGGCCCGGCTCGGCCGCGCGCTGACCACCACGGAACTCTACCTCGCCCACTTCCTCGGCACCGCCAGCGCCGGGCGTTTCCTGTCGCTGTCCTCCGAGAAGCCCGACGAGGTCGCGGGTCGGGAGTTTCGCAGCGCCGCCCGGGCCAATCGCGGCCTGTTCACCGAGAAGGCCGGCGGCAGGCGCCGCAGCCTGACGGTCGCCGAATTGCACGGCCGGATCGACGGCATGATCGACCGGCGGCTCAATCGCTATCAGGGCGTGGCCGCGGTGGCGGTGGCGCTCGACAAGGCGCCGGCCCCGACCGAGACCGCCACGGAGGATACGGCCCCGGATGCCGGCCCCCGCCGCGTCGAGGTGACGGAGGCGCTGCCGCCGGACGGCGTGTGAGCGGCGCCGGGTCCGGTCTCGCTCCTGGGTGCTCCGGACTTGAGGCTCGACGCCGGCGGCTGAGCGCGATGGCTCCCCCGCCACGTGGGGTGACGGTGTTCACGGGCCGCCCGGACAAGGCACGCCGCGCCCCCTCTACCGTACGGGCTACGTGAGTCACGCATCCCGCTCCGGATCGTCCTCGGCTTGAACGAAGGCTCGCTCCAGCGCTGCCACGCGCCCGCCCTGCCCCCTCTGCGGGCTACCGGATGCCCACATCTTCGACGAAAGCGGGCGGCGGCCGGACACAGTCGCGTCTCCCTCCCTCCCCTGCGGGGCCGGGTGGCCCCTGCGTCAGCAGGGGTCGGGTCGGGACGTAGTCCCGCAGGAGGGGACCCGGTTTCAGAAGACGGCGCGGCCCTCATGAAGGCTTACGCTTCCTTCTGCACCGTCGCTCCCCTCTCCCGCCCCCTCCGGGGGCACCCTCCCCCGCAGAGGGGGACGGAGGGCGCGTGTCATCTCTAGGGCGGGCCTGAAGTCCATCCGGAACGATCCAAAACCCGATGTGCGAACCGCATCGCCCGCACGAAAACGGAGACCGCCGCCCCCCGTTCAATCGCCGATCCGGCCGCGCTTGTACCCGAAGCCCGGTATCTCGCAGCCGCAGGACGCGTCGGGCGGCGCGGGCGGTGTCGGGCAGGTCCCGCGGGACGTGACGCAGACGCTGTCGTCCCACCGGCGCCGGTCGAAGGATTCGCGGCCCCGATCCCGGGGGCGCTCATACCCGTCGTAGGGCGGCGGCGGGGGACGCCGCGACCAGTCCCAGTCGTCGTCGCCCGCTGGCGGCGGCGGGCGGGGCACGGGCCTGGACGGGGCGTATTCGTAGCGGGCCGGTCCGGGCTGTCCGTAGATGTACACCTTCGGATCCGGTCCGACCTGCGCCGCTGCGGGACCGGCGAGCGGCGCGCCCAGGGTGAAGATCGCCCAGACCGCCACGGTCGCATGCGTGATCCACTGTCCCATCCCGGTCCTGCCTCGAATCCTCGGACGCGCGATCCTGCGCGTTCGGGCTGGCCTGAACCTGTGCCGCGGCGAAAACGCAGGGGGATCGCGATCGCGGGCGCGGCCGTTGCCCGAACGGGATCGGGCCGCTACCTACGCTCTGCCGTGCGCCGACCCGCCGCCATCCCGTCCAGCCCATCCCGCCCGGCCCAGAGTCACCCGAGGACCGCTTCATGGAGCTGCTCAGGCTCGCCGCCCTCGACGCCGAGGACCTGACCGTGATCTCCGCGCATCTCCAGGACGCGATCCTGCGGCCGGAGGATCTGACCTACCTCGGCGACGAGCAGCGGTTCCTGATGGTCGCGCGACGCTTCGACTGGACGCCCGACGTCCCGCCCCGGCGGCGCCTCACCGGCCTGCATGTCGAGCGCGTCCGCGCCGTGAGGACGCGCGGGCTCGTGCGGGACGACGCGATGCCCATGAGCCTGCTGGCCCTGACCTTCGCAGCCACCGACGCGCCCTCCGGCCACGTCGATCTCGTCTTCTCCGGGGGCGCGGCGGTCCGGCTGGAGGTCGAATGCATCGAGGTCCGGATGAAGGATCTCGGTCCGGTCTGGGAGGCGGCCACGCGCCCCGGCCACGACGTCGACCGGATCGATCTCGACAGGACCAGCATCGACAGGGCCAACCCGGCCCCCGGCCCGGCGGCCTGAGAGGAGACAGAGGCTTCCGATGGTCCGGCTCGACAGCACAGATCCGCATTTCGCCGCCGATTTCGCGCGGCTGCTCACGGTCAAGCGGGAAATTTCCGAGGACGTCGACGAGGCCGTGCGCGGCATCATCGCCGACGTGGTCGCCCGGGGCGACGACGCCCTGGTGGACTTCTCGCGGCGGTTCGACCGGCTCGGGGCGGCGTTTTCCGCCGGGACCCTCCGGGTCACCGAGGCGGAGATCGCCGCGGCGGTCGAGGCCTGCCCGCGCGACGCCCTGGAGGCCCTGCGCCTGGCCGCCGAGCGGATCGAGGGCTTCCACCGCGCCCAGCGGCCGACGGATCACCGCGCCACCGACGCCCTCGGGGTGACGGCCGGCTGGCGCTGGACGGCGCTGGAATCGGTCGGCCTCTACGTGCCGGGCGGGACGGCGAGCTACCCCTCCTCGGTGCTGATGAACGCGCTCCCGGCCCGGGTCGCCGGGGTGCCGCGCCTCGTCATGGTGGTGCCGACCCCGGATGGGCAGATGAACCCGCTGGTGCTCGCCGCCGCGCGGCTCGCCGGCGTCCACGAGGTCTACCGGGTCGGCGGCGCCCAGGCGGTCGCGGCGCTCGCCTACGGCACCGCCACCATCGCGCCGGTCGCCAAGATCGTCGGCCCCGGCAACGCCTGGGTGGCGGCGGCCAAGCGCCGGGTGTTCGGCCAGGTCGGCATCGACATGATCGCCGGCCCCTCCGAGGTGCTGATCCTGGCCGACGGCCACGCCAACCCGGACTGGATCGCCGCGGACCTCCTGGCCCAGGCCGAGCACGACGTGGCCGCCCAGGCGATCCTGGTCACCGACAGCGCCGATCTCGCCGGTGCCGTGGAGGCGGCGGTCGAGCGTGCGCTCACCACCCTGCCCCGCCGGGAGATCGCCCGGGCGAGCTGGCGCGATTACGGCGCCGTCATCCGGGTGCGCGACTTCGACGAGGCCGTCCCGCTGGTCGACCGCCTCGCCCCCGAGCACCTGGAGATCGAGACCCAGGATGCCGAGGCACTGGCCGCCAAGGTCCGCAATGCCGGGGCGATCTTCCTCGGCTCCCACACGCCGGAGGCGATCGGCGACTATGTCGGCGGCCCCAACCACGTCCTGCCCACCGCCCGCTCGGCGCGGTTCTCCTCGGGGCTCGGGGTGCTCGACTTCATGAAGCGGACCACGATCCTGGCCTGCACCCCGGAGAGCTTGCGGGCGCTCGGCCCGGCGGCGATAACCCTCGGCCGGTCCGAGGGCCTGGAGGGGCATGCCCGCTCCGTCGCGATCCGGTTGAACCTGTGAGGTTTTGGGGATGGCGGAGAAGCAGCGCGGGCCGAACCGCCTCGCGAAGGTGAGCCTGGACGAGGCGTCCATCGCCCGCGGCAACCCGGACCAGGAGCACGAGCGGGCGATCGCCCTGTTCGACATCCTGGAGGACAACGTCTTCGCCATCCCCGGGCGCGAGGGCCCCTACGTCCTGACGCTGGGCTTGGTGGAGAACAAGCTGTCCTTCGCGATCGGCACCGTGGAGGGCGATCCGGTGATGACGCACCTCCTGTCGCTGACGCCGTTCCGGCGGGTAATCCGCGACTACGAGATGATCTGCGAGAGCTATTACAACGCGATCCGCACCGCCTCCCCGTCGCAGATCGAGGCGATCGACATGGGACGGCGGGGCCTGCACAACGAGGCGTCCGAGACCCTGCGGCAGCGCCTCGAAGGCAAGGTCGACCTCGACCACGACACGGCGCGCCGCCTGTTCACCCTGATCTTCGCCCTGCACTGGAAGGGCTAGGGCGCCGTCCGGCCCCGAGCGCGATGGCTGACCCCGTCCCCGAGACCATTCCCAAGAAGCGGCGGGTCCAGTCGGTCCTGTTCATGTGCAACTACAACGCCGTGCGCTCGGTGGCCGCGGAGGCGATCGCGCGCGCCTATTTCGGCAAGTCGACCTACGTACAGTCCGCCGGGGTGCGCTCCGGCGAGCCGACGGACCCCTTCATGATCGCGGCGCTCGACGAACTCGGCATCGACGCGAGCCGGCACCGCCCCCGCACCATCGAGGAACTGGAGGACTGGGAGGGGCTGAACTTCGACCTGATCATCACCCTCGCGCCGGAGGCCCACCACCGGGCCCTCGCCCTGACGCACACGCTCGCGGCCGACGTGGAATACTGGCCGACCCCGGACCCGACGCTGCTGCAGGACGCCTCCCGGGAGCAGCGCCTGGACGCCTATCGCGATGTCCGCGACGGGCTGACCCGACGGATCAAGGCCAGGCTCAAGGGGTAGCCGCGCCGGGCCGCGTCACGCCTCGGGCTGGGATGCCCGGCCGCGGTCGCAGCCTGCGGAGTCACCGCGCATGATGGTGGACGCACCCTGCCGGTCCCACAACGTGTGGGCATCCGGTCGGCAAGCCCACGATGCAAATTCCTGCTACAAACCGTTCGCAAAGAATGATTCGGTAGCCCGTCATGACGATCGTCCGTTATTGCAGCGCAATTTTTATTCTATACACATTCTTAATCTGCTCCGCCGACTCACAATGGAGTCCGGTCGGCGGGCTACTCGATGTCCCGGTCACGAACAACTGTTCCGTAACGCGGGACGAGGTCGCCACGGCGAAGTCGGACGGGATCTTCTACTGTCCGGTACGCGCCAGGATTGTCGATTCTCAGGTGGCGGATGCGAGTCATTTCGATCTTGTTCACGCCTACGCGATCCTGGCGATCCATACCAGTTCCAAGAAGCTGGCCGATTGTTGGGCCGCGCATCGTCTGGCGACGGCCCCGAACGGCCCGTACTATGTCCGGCAGTGGATCACCTACTGGAGAGCGTACGGCGCGAAGAATTTCAGCTACGGCGCGCCCGAGCAGCGGATCGCCAACGTCAGGAGCTGCTGCGCCTGCGGGGTTTGAGGATGGGGCGCGTCGCGCCGATCCCCGGTCCGGGCTGATGCGCGCGACGAGGCGGCGGGCGTTCTGCGCGCGGCCCCGGTCACCCTCGGGCGAGGCGAACCGGCGTCCGGCGCGGCGGCGAGCGCCGTAGCGCATCCGTTCGAAACCCGGATCGCCGTTCGGGCGCCGCTCCGGCCTCAGCCGGAACCGCCGCCGATCAACCGTGCGCGGAGGCGGCCGGCCAGCAACGGACGGGCGTGGGTCACGTCCTCGTCGTCGAGGAGCGGGGAGCCCGCCAGGGCGTCGAGATAGGCGCTCTCGGGAGTCCGGCACGCGCGGAAGGCGGCGTCGGCGGCCCGATCCCGTGCGGTCAGCGCCGCGTGAATCCGAAAATTGCGGGCGAGGCAGTCGCGCCAGATCGTGTGCCGCGTCGCGGTCTCGCCGGCCGCCCCGGCCGTGCAGGACAGGCCGAGGACGAGCATGGCCACGGCAATGGGCACCGGCAAGATATGGCGGGCTGGCGGCATCGATCGGGCACTCCGTCCGTCCCGGGACAGGGTGGCGCGGAGCGGGTTAGCACCCGGTTAACCGCCCTCCCCCGATCCCCCGCCGGACCGGCGCCCCATCGGCCGCCCTGCCCCGCTCAGCGGTTTGCGGTCGTGACCGGGGAGGTGACGCCGCCGAGGGAGACCCAGGCGACGGCGTCCTGGCTCTCGCGCTTGATGAACACGTAGCCGGTCTTGTGCCAGGGCAGGATCGCGCTGGTCTTGTTGTCGAGCACGAGGTCGCCCCGGTCGGTGATCAGCGTGAGCACGGCGTGGCCCTCGCCCTTCTCGTCGATCACCACGGTCATGCGCATCGCCCGGCGCGGCAGGCCGGCCTCGGCCAGCAGGTGGCGCTTGAGCAGCTGGAAATCCTCGCAGTCGCCGATGCCGTCCTCGGCCAGGTCCCAGCGGTCGGCCACGTGCAGGTGATCCTGGTCGGTCATCGGCTCGACCGCCTTGTTGACCCGCCGGTTCACCGACACGATCGTCGCCCAGGTCGACGCCGTCAGGCTGATCCGCGCCGGCTCGCTCCGGTCCACCGCGCACTCCGCCCCGTAGCTCTGGCAGAACGTCACCCACGCCGCGATCGGCTTCGCCTCCCCCTGGATTCGCGCGCCCGCCTCCGCCGGAAGGCTCGCCAGGGTCTGGGCTTCGGCCGCGAGGCCGCCCAGGCCGAGAGACGCCAGGACCAGGACGAACGCCGCGCGGCAGCCGCGGGAGAGCCGACGGGATGCAGAGCGGGAAACCAGTCCCTGCACCTTGGAAACCGCGAACCGCATCGCCGGGACTCAACCGTTAAGCTCTCGTTAACGAAAGCTCTCACGCCGGAGGCCCGGCGGCAATGCGCCGATTAACAAAAGGTTAACGCTGTGCGCAACGCGGATAAGACCGCCACAGCGCCGGGCCCGGGGGCGGCCCGGGCGGCAGCGCGAAATCGTGAAGGCGGGACCCTGCGCCCGGCGCGGCCGATCGCCGTTGTCCCCCGACCGTGCCACCGCGAGGATGCAAGTGGGCGGCAGGAGGAATGCCCATGGGGTACGCATCGAACGGGGTTGCCGGGACCATCGTGGCCGGGTTTGCGGCCATGGCCCTCTGGACGGTTCCGGCCGCGGCGGCCCCTCCCGCCGCCGCACCGGATACCCCCGCGAGTTCGTCCGACCTGAAGAGCGACGGGCCGACGCAGCCCGCCAAGGTGCAGGACGGCCAATACACGGACAAGAACGGCGATCCGACCTATCACGTCACCGACAACGGCAAGAAGGTCGATTGGTACACGATGTCCGGCTACCTCCGGTACAGCGCGAACTGCATCGTATGCCACGGACCGGACGGCATGGGTTCGACCTACGCGCCCTCGCTGGTCGACGCCCTGAAGGGCATGGACTACGCGCATTTCGCCGGCATCATCGTCGGCGGCAAGAAGGACGTGAACGCCGCCCAGGAACTGGTCATGCCGGCCTTCGGGGATAACCGGAACGTCATGTGCTACATGCCCGACATCTACACCTACCTGCGCGCCCGCGCGGATGGTGCGCTGGGCCGCAACCGCCCCTCCGAGCACGAGCCCAAGCCCGCGGCCTTCGAGAAGGCCGAGGATGCGTGCATGAAGTGAGGCCCGGCGCCGGACACCCGGTATTGGCCGGCGGAACACCCCGTTGCGCCGGTCGATTGCGCGCGACATACTCGGCCCGCGACACGGGAGAGCGGACGACAAGTCCGCCAAGGGGGGCCGCAGGGGGTGAGACGTGGCTCTGGGATCGGGTGTGCGCCGCCATCTGTGCGGTATCTGGACGGCCTGGACGGAGGCGGCCACGGCCACCGACGCGGTCGCGGACATAGCCGGGGCGATCCGTGAGGCCCGTCTGTCGCAGATCGTCGTGTTCTTCTCGGCCGAGTACGACGCCGGGATCCTGGCCCTGGAACTCGCGGCCCGGTTCCCCGCGGTGCCGGTCTCCGGCTGCTCGATGTCGGGGGGCATCGCGCCGGCCGGCGGCCTCGACCGCGGCCTCGTCGCCATCGCGTTCCCCGCCGAGCGTTTCCGCATCGTCTCGACCGTGCTCGACGCCATCGACCACCTCGACGTGGAGCGGACCGCCTCCGCGGTGCGGGGGCTGCGCCGCACCCTCGATCCGCTGGACCAGGGCCGCGAGGGCGATCCGGCCCCGACCGGCCGCCGCTTCGCCCTGTCGCTGATCGACGGGCTGGCCAACGCGGAGGAGACCGTCGTGTCGGCGATCGCCTGGGCCCTCGACGGCATCCCGATCGTCGGGGGCTCGGCCGGCGACGACCTGCGCTTCCGGGACGCGGTGATGCTGCATGGCGGCCGGATCCACCGCAAGGCCGCGATCCTCGTGCTGGTGGAGACCGACTTCGCCGTCGAGATCTTCAAGAGCGACAATTTCGAGCCGACCCGGACCAAGTTCGTGGTCACCGCCTCGGACGGCGAGCGCCGCACGGTGCACGAACTCAACGCCGAGCCGGCGGCGCGGGAATACGCCATGGCGATCGGCCTGGACCCCGAGGGCCTGTCGCCGATGAGCTTCGCGGCCTATCCGCTCGCCGTGAAGGTCGGCGGCGAGTATTTCTGCCGCTCGATCCGGCGGATGAACGAGGACGGCTCGCTCAGCTTCTTCTGCGCGGTCGACGAGGGGGTGGTGCTGACGCTCGCCGAGCCGCACGACATCGTCGCCTCGACCCGCGCCGAGCTGTCCCGCCTGGACCGGGTGCTGGGCGGCGTCGACCTGATCATCGGCTTCGAATGCGTCCTGCGCCGCCTGGACGCCGAGAGCCGTCAGGTGCGCCACGGCATCACCGACCTCTACCGCCGCTACAACGTCGTCGGCTTCGAGACCTTCGGCGAGCAGTACCGGGCGATGCACCTGAACCAGACCTTCACGGGCATCGCCATCGGCAGAAACCTCAATGACGAGAGCTTGGCGGCCTCCGGCGAGGCGCCGGCCGCGTCGTGACCACGCATCCGAACGGGCTGGAGACCGACGCCGCCCTGCGCCGGCGGATCGCGAAGCTCGAGCGGATCAACGCGGCGCTGATGTCCCATGTCGAGCGCAGCATGGACCAGCGCGGCAGCGCCTACTCGCTGTTCCAGACCGCGATCATGCTGGAGGGCCGCGTCCGCACCCGCACCGAGGAGCTGACCGGGCTGATGCACCGGCTGGAACGCTCCAACGCGGCCCTGGCCGCCGCCAAGGAGGAGGCCGAGACCGCCAACCGCTCCAAGACCCGCTTCCTGGCGGCGGCGAGCCACGACCTGCTGCAGCCGGTGAACGCCGCCCGCCTGTCGATCTCGGCGCTCGCCGACCTCGACGGTCCGCCGGAGGCGCGCGCCATCGCCGGTCAGGTCGAGCGCGGGCTGCAGACCATCGAGGACCTGATCAAGACGCTCCTCGATATCTCCAAGCTCGATGCCGGCATCGTCCGGCCGCAGCCGCAAGCGGTCTTCCTGCCCGGCCTGCTGGCCGAGCTGGCGGAGAGCTTCAAGCCCTTCGCCGAGCGCAAGGGCCTGCGCCTGGCGGTGCGCTGCCCGGACCTGACCGTCACCAGCGACGTGGTGCTGCTGCAGCGCATCCTCCAGAACCTCGTCTCGAACGCGGTCCGGTACACGCAGACCGGCGGGATCGTCCTGGCGGCCCGCAGGCGGTCCGGCGGCGTCCGGATCGAGGTCACCGATACCGGCTGCGGCATCGCCCCGGAGGAGCGCGACCTCGTGTTCGACGAGTTCTTCCGCGGCGGCGTCCGCTCGGGCGGCGGGGAGGAGCCGGGCCTGGGCCTCGGCCTGTCGATCGTCCGCCGCATGGCCCAGGCGCTGGACCATCCCCTGACCCTGGCCTCGCGGCCCGGCCACGGCACCCGCGTCAGCCTGGTTTTGCCCCTGAGCGCGGTCCCGGCCGCGGCCGCGCCGCCGGCACCGGTGGCGACCCGCCTCTCGGGGGCCCATGTCCTGGTGGTCGAGAACGACGCCTCCACCGCCGAGGCCCTGGGCCGCCTGCTCGAGAACTGGGACGCCCGGGTCTCGACCTTCCGCAACCTCGCCGGGGTGCGGGCGGCCATCGCCGCCGGGGCGGCGCGGCCGGACATCCTCGTCCTCGACTACCACCTGGACGACGGCGCCTGCGGCCTCGACGTCGCCGCCTATCTGCGGGGCCTGCGCGCCGATCCGCTCCCGGCGATCGTGACCACCGCAGACCATTCCGCCGCGGTGGAGGCGCGGGTGACGGCGGCGGGGGCCGAGCTCGTGCGCAAGCCGGTCAAGCCGGCCCAGCTCCGCGCGCTGCTCACCCACATGCTGGCCTGAGCGCCGCGAGGCTGATCACAGGGCGCGGCGTGCCCCCTCTCCCATGCGGGCTTTGATGGTGAGGCATCGAGATTGGCAGAGGTCGGATCCGCGCGTCTCCCTCCCCCTCTGCGGGGGAGGGAAGGCGCAGGGGAAGTCGGGAGAGCCCATTGCAACCGGTGAGCCCGAAGCTGTCGGGGAACGGGCGCGGCGCAGGACGAAGCGCAACACCCTTTCCCAGGCGCACGCCGCGCAAGCAGAATGCAAACGGTGAACCGGCGGAAGGCCGCGCCGCGAACAAACCCGTCCGCGCCGTGACATAGGACACACGACGCCCCTCGACGGCCGGTCCCCCGCGCGCGACAGGGAGCGGCATCCGCGGCGCGTCCCGCGCCCGGACTTCCCCAGCGATCGACGTCACGGGCCCGTCCGGGACGCCGCAGGAGTGCGCGCGATCATGGTGCAGGTCCCGGCTGGTTCAGGCGCCGCCGCCGCTGGGGGCACGCCCGGCAGCTCCCACGACGGCCTGCCGCCGCGTGCGCGGGTCCTCGCCATGGCGGCGATCGGGCTGGCCATGACCATGGCGGTCCTCGACGGGGCCATCGTCAACGTGGCGTTGCCGGTCATGGCCAAGGACCTCGCGGTCAAGCCCGCCGAGGCGATCTTCGTGGTCAACGCCTACCAGATCGCCGTGACCGCGAGCCTCCTGCCCTTCGCGGCCCTGGGCGACATCTTCGGCTTCCGCCGGGTCTACCTGCCGGGCCTGGCGGTCTTCGTCGCCGCCTCGCTCGCCTGCGCGGTGGCGCCGAGCCTGCCGCTCCTGATCGCGGGGCGCATCGTCCAGGGGCTCGGGGCCGCGGCGATCATGAGCGTCAATATCGGCTTCGTGCGCTTCATCTATCCGCACCGGATGATCGGCCAGGGCGTCGCCAACGTGGCGCTGGTGGTGGCGGTGGCCTCCGCGGCCGGCCCGACCGTGGCGGCCGCGATCCTCTCGGTGGCGACCTGGCCCTGGCTGTTCCTGGTCAACATCCCGGTGGGCCTCCTGGCGCTGGCGGTGGCCTCCCGGACCCTGCCGGTGACCCCGGCGAGCGGCCGCCCCTTCGATCTCGTCAGCGCCGTGCTCAACGCGCTGACCTTCGGCCTGCTGATCATCGGCATCGACGGGCTGGGCGACCCCGGGGGCCAGGGGATCGCGGCCGCGGAGCTCGTAGGCGCGCTGGTGATCGGCGCGGTGTTCGTGCGGCGCCAGATCCGGCTGCCGGCGCCGCTGCTGCCGGTGGACCTGCTGCGCATCCCGGCCTTCGCCCTGTCGATGGCGACCTCGGTCGCCTCGTTCTGCGCCCAGATGGTCTCCTACGTGGCGCTGCCCTTCTACTTCCAGGACGTGCTGCACCTGTCGAGCACGCAGACCGGCTTCCTGCTCACCCCCTGGCCGATCGCCGTGGCGGTGATGGCGCCCGTGTCGGGGCGCCTCGCCGACCGCTACCCGCCCGGGATCCTCGGCGGGATCGGGCTGGCCATGCTGGCGACCGGCCTCGTCTGCATGACGCGTCTGCCCGACGCGCCCGCCACCCTCGACATCGTCTGGCGCCTGACCCTGTGCGGCCTCGGCTTCGGCCTGTTCCAGTCGCCCAACAACAAGGTCATCGTCACCTCCGCGCCGCGGGAGCGGGCCGGCGGCGCGAGCGGGATGCAGTCGACGGCCCGGCTCACCGGCCAGTCCCTCGGCGCCGCCCTCGTGGCGGTGATCTTCGGCCTGACCCACGGTCAGGGACCCGGCCGGGCCGTGACCCTCTCGCTGTCCTGCGCGGCGGCCCTGTCGGTGATCGGCGGGTGCGCCAGCGTCCTGCGGCGGAGTCGGAGCGGCTAGACGGACGCCTCATGCCACGCCCGGCCCGGGCACGCGTTGTCCCCAAATATCCTGTGCTGGAGCCCTCTGATGGATCTCGATCTCACCGGCCGGAAGGCCCTGGTCACCGGCTCGACCGGCGGCATCGGCTACGCCATCGCCAAGGAACTCTGCGATCTCGGCGCCGAGGTCGGCATCAACGGGCGCACCCCCGAACGGGTCGAGGCGGCCCTCGCCACGCTGCGGGGCGAGGCGAAGGCGGGCCGCGCCTTTGCGGCCGCGGGGACCGTCGCCACCGCGGAGGGCGTCGCCGCCCTGGTGCGCGCCGTGCCGGACGTGGACATCCTGGTCAACAACACCGGCATCTTCGAGCCGAAGCCGTTCTTCGAGATCCCGGACGAAGACTGGCAGCGCTTCTTCGAGGTGAACGTGATGAGCGGCGTACGCCTGTCGCGGGCCTATACGCCCGGCATGGCCGCGCGCGGCTGGGGACGGGTGATCTTCATCTCCAGCGAGTCCGGCCTCAACACGCCGACCGAGATGGTCCATTACGGGATGACCAAGACCGCGCAGCTCGCGATCTCCCGCGGCCTCGCCCAGACGGTCGCGGGGAGCGGCGTCACCGTCAACAGCGTGCTGCCGGGCCCGACCCTGTCGGAGGGCGTGGCAGACTTCATGATCCAGATGGCCGGAGGCAAGGCCGACGCCGATCTCGACGCCATGGGCCGCGCCTTCGTGGCCGAGCACCGCCCCTCTTCGCTGATCAAGCGCCTCGCGCGGGTCGAGGAGGTGGCGAACCTGGTCGCTTATCTCTGCAGCCCGGCGGCGAGCGCCACGACCGGGGCGGCGCTGCGGGTCGATGGCGGCGTCGTGCAGGGCATCGCCTAGGCGGCGCGGCTTCAGGCGCGTGTTCGCGTCCAGGGTCCGGCGCCGGTCAGCGGGAGGCGGGCCGCGATCCGGGCCCGTCGAGGGCACCTCGCGGCGCGGCTCGTCCGGTCGGACCTGCGGGTCTGGATCCCTGGCTGGGACCTGGCTGGGATCTGCGGCGCCCTGCGAAAACCGGGTGCTGGCCCGTCCCCGCGCCGACGCGTGTGCTCCTAGAGCCGAAGGTCCGGGCCTTCGACCGGGCAAGGCTCTAGGGAGCGATCAGGCCTTGAGATGCGCAGCGAGATGCTTGTTCATCTCGAACATCGAGCACTTGTCCTTGCCGAAGACCTTCTTCAGCTTGTCGTCAGCCACGATCTCGCGCTTGTTCTCGGGATTCTGAAGGTTGTGCTTCTTGATGTAGTCCCACACCTTGCTGACCACTTCGCCGCGCGGCAGCGGGCTGGTACCGACGATCGCGCCGAGCTCGGCCGAGGGCTTCAGCGGCTGCTGCAGGGCGTTCGGCTTGGCGCCGGCGGCCTTGGCGGCGACGGGCTTGGCAGCCTTGGCCGGAGCGGCCTTCTCTTCAGTCTTGGTGGTCTTGGCCGCCTTGGGCGCAGCCTTCTCGGTCTTTGTGGCCATCTACTTCCTCCGGTTCTCGGGCCGCAGGCCGGGGCAAGATCACCCCACGGCCGAGCCAGCATAGCAGCAACTAAGCGGTGCCGCTGCTGTTCCAAGGGGAAATCGCCTCCGCGGGCCCCTCATCCACAAGGCAGGCGCGGAAAACCGCACCGGAAGCGCCGGGTCGGCACGCTCACGAAGATTATTCACCGGATCGAGCCGCGCGAAACCTGCTCTTAATAAACTTCCGCCTGAAGTACAGTCATGTTCGCCCCAGCTCTCACACTCGCGCTTCTGCTCGCCGCCGCGCTCGTCACTGGTCTCGGACTCGGCATCCGCGCCGAGCCGGCCGCATCGGGCATGGAACCCGGCCGCGGCCTGATCTGAGCGGCCCGGGATTGCGGGAACGGTCGACCCGGTGCATCTGCCCGGCGTCATGACCGATCCGATCACCCCCGCGAACCTCGAAAGCACGGCCCATGTCGTCCAGGTCGCCCTGAGCCCCGTCTTCCTGCTGTCCGGCATCGCGACGCTGCTCAACGTCTTTGGCGCGCGGCTCGCCCGGGTGGCGGATCAGGCCGAGCACGTCTCCGGCCTGCTCGCCGGCGCCGGGGATGCGGAGCGCGTCCGCCTGGGCGCCCGCCTCGACCGCCTGCACCGGCGCTCGCTGGCCCTGGACGCCGCAGTGTTCCTGGCCGCCCTCGGGGGCGTCGCGACCTGCGGCGCGGTGCTGACGCTGTTCGTCGGGGCCCTGCGCGACGCGACCGTGGCGACGCTGCTGTTCGGCCTGTTCGGCGCGGCGATCCTGTGCACCCTGTGTGCCCTCGTCGCCTTCGGCTTCGAGATGCTCCTCGCCAGCCGCACCGTCCGCGACCGGGTCAGCGAGCGGCGCGCCCGTGCCGGCATCCCGGCCGAGTCCTGACCGCCCGCCGCGCGGAACCCGGCGCCCTCGGCCCGCTTGGTTCGCAGGATCAACGGGATGCGGGCCGTACCGCATCCGGCGAGCGGGAGTGATCATGCCGACGGACCTGCCCAACGAACGCGCCGTGAGGAAGCCCGGAACCCTGGAACTCGACCCCGCCGGCGAGGGCATCGCCATCGACGAGACGGCCCGGCTCATCGCCTCGAACAAGGTCGAGGGAACGGCCGTCTACGACCATACCGGCCGCCATCTCGGCGCGGTCCACAATTTCATGGTCGACAAGGTCTCCGGGCAGGTCGCCTACGCGGTGCTGGCCTTCGGGGGCTTCCTGGGTCTGGGCGAGGCCCATCATCCCCTGCCGTGGAAGGCTTTGACCTACAGCCCCGACCTCGGGGGCTACGTGGTCGATATCGACCCGGGTGCCCTCGCCGGCGCACCGAGCCACGGGGCGGGCGAGGACGGATTCGCGGACCCGACCTATCGCGGCCGGATCGAGGATTATTACGGCCTGCGCGCGCCGACGGCGTGACCGGCCGCGCCCCGGTGCCGGAGCGGATTGCTCCGGCGCCGGGGGCTCAGAACTTCCCGCCGAGGCCGACGGAGCCGCCGGGCGCCATCATCGGCCCCATCGAGCCGCTGCTGCCGCTGCCCGCGACCGCGCCGTTGCCGCCGTCGAGATCCTCGCGCCGGATGCGGCGCTCACCCGCATCGGCGGACCGGGTCGCGCCGCCGGCGGTCTTCGGGAGGTCCAGCTGCCGCGTCGGCGCGGTCTGAAGCGGCTGTCCGTCGGCATCCGCCGGGGCGTTGCGCGCCTCGCGGTTGGGCAGGGCACCGCGCATGGAGGGCGGGAGCCCGACATCGGACGCCGGCATCACGCCGCCGCCCCCGCCGAGCGCCTGACAGCCGGCCATGAGGCCGGCCAGGGCGACGCCGAGCGCGAGTCCGCGCACCGTGGCGCAGCGCGACGAGGGGAGGGTCGACATCGTGCAGTCCTCGAAAGGGCCGCGTTGGTCTCCGCGGCTCGCATGGCTTATCGGCCGCTGTCTACGCCGCGGTTGCGGCGAAAACCAGACATCCGCGCTGCCGCCGGTTCCGTGTCTCCCGTCGGGCGCCCCCGCGCGCAGGCCGGCCCGGACCTTGCGGCCCGGCCGCCCGGGTCCATAACTTCGCCCAGGTCCTGCGGCACGACGGCCATCCGCAGGCAGGGTCCTGCCGGCGGCGGGCCCGGACCCGGCCGACATGGTCGCGGTTGCGCCGGGGTACCGGCTCGGCCCGACCTTTCCTCAGAGGACGACGCGTGTTCAGAACCAACCGGATGATCGCGGCCGTGACGCTCGCCCTCTGGGCGTCGGGAGCCGCGGCGCAGGTCCAGCCCAGCGGGAGCGACGGCGCGTCCGGCCAAGCCCCGCCGCAGGCCCCTGCGGCGAGTCCGGCCCCTCCGGCGAGTCCGGCCCCGGTCGCTCCCGCGGCCCCGGCGCCGCCGCCCCCCGTTGCCGCGGGGACGCCGGCGCCGCAGCAGGGCACCCCGGCCACCGTCTTGGACACCCAGGATTACGAGAGCCTGCTCGGCCGCAGCGTGCGCAGCGCCGGGGGCGACGAGCTGGGCCGGGTGATCGACATCATCATCGACAAGGAGGGGCATCCGCGCGCCGCGATCATCGATTTCGGCGGGTTCCTCGGGGTCGGCACCCGGAAGATCGCGGTCGATTGGCGCGCCCTGCGCTTCACGCCCGACGGCGGCAAGGAGCGCAAGCTGTCGGTGGCGCTGACCCGCAACCAGGTCCGCGTCTCGCCCGAGTACAAGGCGGGCGAGCCGATCGTGGTGCTGGGCCCCGCCAGCCCGGCCGCCCCCTCGGTCGAGGGCGATCAGGCCGCCGCGCCGGCGGCCGCCCCGGGGGCACCCGCCGTGGCGCCGACGGTTCCGGCGGCGACGGTCCCGACCCCGCCCGCCGGCGCTCCGGAGAAGGCGCCGGACAAATGACGGTGGCCCGATTGAAGGTACGAACCGTCGTCTCCCATCGCGAGCGCGAGATGCCCAGGCCGGACATCCGCGCGCGTGTCGTGCGCCTGAAGTATCAGACGGCCGAGCCCCCGCGCGCGCCGGCCCAGGCGACCGGGGCCGGCGTGGCCGGGCATGCGGCCTCGCCGGCGAGCCGCCACGGCCTCGACGCCTTCGCGTTCTTCGTGGCCAACCTGCAGACCGGCTTCGGGCCGTTCCTGGCCGTCTACTTCTCGCAGGCCAAGTGGACCCAGTCCGATATCGGCTTCGCCCTCACCGTGGGCAGCTTGGTCGCCCTGCTCGGCCAGGTTCCGGGCGGGGCGTTCGTGGACATCGTCCGCTCGAAGCGCTTCGCCGCCGCGGTGGCGGTGATCGGCATCGCCGGCAGCGCCTTCGCCCTGGCGGTCTGGCCGAGCTTCCCGGTGGTGCTTCTGGCGATGGCGATCCATTCGGGGGCGAGCTGCGTGCTGACGCCCGCCATCGCGGCGATCAGCATCGGCCTGGTCGGGCGCGCCCATGCGGGGGAGCGCCTCGGCCGCAACGCGAGCTTCGCGGCCTTGGGCAACGCGCTGGGCGCCGCCGGGATGGGGGCCATCGGCTATTACCTGTCGAACGGCGCGGTCTTCTACCTGACGGCGGCCCTGGGCATCCCGACGGTGATCGCCCTCGCCCGCATCCGCGCCCGGGATATCGATCCCGCAGTGCTCAAGGAGCCGGCCAGGCCCGAGGCGGCGCGCGCCGCTGGGCCGGACGGGATCCGCGCCCTGCTGACCAACCGCGGGCTCCTGAGCTTCTCGGCCTGCATGGTGCTGTTCTTCCTGGCCAACGCCGCGATGCTGCCCCTCGTGGGCAGCGTCCTGACCCTGCGGGCAAGCGAGACCGCGACCGCGCTGGTCGCGGCCTGCATCATGGTCCCGCAGGCGGTGTTGGCGGTCAGCGCCCCCGCGGTCGGGCGGGCGGCCGAGCGGTTCGGCCGCTACCCGGTGCTGCTGTTCGGCTTCGGCGCGCTCCCCGTGCGCGGCCTGATGCTCGCCTACACGACCAATCCCTACGGTCTCGTCGCCGTGCAGGTCCTCGACGGGATCTCGGCCTCCGTCCTCGGGGTGATGGTGCCGCTCATCGTCTCGGACCTCACCCGCGGGACCGGGCGCTTCAACCTCGCGCTGGGCGCGGTCGGCACCGCCATGGGCATCGGCGCCGCCCTCTCGACCTCCCTGGCCGGGATCATGGCCGACCGCCTCGGCAGCCACAGCGCCTTCCTGGGGCTCGCCTGCATGGGCTTCGCGGCCTTCCTGCTGGTGGCGCTGATCATGCCCGAGACCCACCAGACGGAGACCGCGGCCTGATACCGGACCCTGATGCGCCTGACTCAGCGCGGTCCGCCCGCGCGACCCGGTCTGAAGGCCTGCGGCACCGGATTCGCTTGGGTGTTTCCCGGCCGCTCAAGCGGCGTTCAGGTTTGACGGATAAAAGCGCACGGGAGGTGCGGCCTGGTGCAACATATGGCAACGCTCTCGCGTTGCCGCTGCGGGTTCGACTGCGCCCGCGCTGCACTCCGCCTTGCCCGTAAGCCAAAGCCGCGCGAATACGGAATGGTCACCGCGATGGAAGAGCTGCACCGATACGCCGACAGGCCGTTCGCCTTCGTCGGGCGGTATCTCCGCCGCCGCTGGCTGCCCCACCTGGTGATCCTGGTTTCGGTGCTCGGCGCCGTGGGCTTCTCGGTCTCCACCGATTACGCGCTCAAGGGCGTGGTCGACGCCCTGACCAAGGGGCCGGGCAACACCGTGGTGTGGAGCGCGCTCACGGTCCTGATCGCCTTCATCGCCGCCGACAACATGCTGTGGCGCGTCGCGGCGCTGACCGGCGCCTTCACCTTCGTGGGCGTGACCGGCGACATCCGCCGCGACCTGTTCCGGCACATGACCGGCCATTCCCCGACCTTCTTCTCGGACCGCCAGCCCGGCACCCTGGCGTCGCGCATCACGGCGACCTCGAACGCGATCTTCACGGTCGAGAACATGTTCGTGTTCAACGTGATGCCGCCCACCGTCGCGGCCTTCGGGTCGATCGGCTACATCGCCACGGTCAACACCACGATGGCGGGGATCCTGGCGGGCGTGTTCGCCGCGGTCGTCGTGCTGATGTTCAAGATGGCCTCGGCCGGCAAGCCGCTGCACCACGACTTCGCCGCCAAGGCGGCCTCCGTGGACGGCGAGATGGTCGATCTCGTCGGCAACATGTCACTCGTGCGCGCCTTCTCGGCCTTCAAGCGCGAGGGCCAGCGCTTCGAGGGCACGATCGGCACCGAGATGCGGGCCCGCCGCTCGTCGCTGCTCTATCTGGAGAAGCTGCGGATCGTGCACGCGGTGCTCACCGTGCTCGCCGTGTTCGGCCTGCTCTACTGGGCGATCCAGATGTGGGAGTCCGGCCAAGCGACCAACGGCCAGGTCGTGCTGGTCTGCACCCTCGGCATCCGCATCCTCGCCGCCACCCGCGACCTCGCGGTCGCCCTGGTGGACGCGACGCAGCACACCGCCCGCCTGGCCGAGGCCCTGCACACGCTGCTCCAGCCCCACGACCTCGTCGACCATCCGGAGGCCGAGCCGCTCACCGGCCAGGGCGCGAGGATCGCGTTCGACCACGTCGCTTTCAACTACCCGGACGGACGCCCGGTCTTCACGGATTTCGATCTCGTCATCGAGCCCGGCGAGAAGGTCGGCCTCGTCGGCAAGTCGGGGGGCGGCAAGTCGACCCTGTTCTCGCTTCTCCAGCGCTTCTACGACGTGCAGAGCGGGGCGATCCGCATCAACGGTCAGAAGATCGAGCGGGTGACGCAGGACTCCCTGCGCGAGGCGATCACGGTGGTGCCCCAGGACGTCTCGATGTTCCACCGCTCCCTGCGCGAGAACATCCGCTACGGCAGGCCCGATGCCACCGACGACGAGGTCTGGCAGGCGGCCGAGGCGGCCCATTGCACGGATTTCATCAAGGCCCTGCCGGAGGGCTTCGACACGATCGTGGGTGACCGCGGTGTCAAGCTCTCGGGCGGCCAGCGCCAGCGCATCGCCATCGCCCGGGCGATCCTCAAGAATTCGCCGATCCTGCTCCTCGACGAGGCGACCTCCGCCCTCGATGCGGAGTCCGAGCAGGCGATCCGGCACGCGCTCGCCAACCTGATGACCGGCCGGACGGTCATCGCCATCGCCCACCGTCTCTCGACGCTGCAGGATTTCGACCGGATCGTCGTGCTGGAGGGCGGCCGCATCATCCAGGACGGGTCGCCCGACAAGCTGACCCATCTCGACGGCTTCTTCCGGGAGCTGATGAAGAAGGAATCCATGACCGGAGCGCTCGCGGCCGCCTGAGGGCGGCCGATTCCGGGCCCCTCCCCGCGCGACGGCCGGACCGGACCTTGCATTGCCCGAGACGACCGCAAGCCGGCCCGGATCCGCCGCGGCCGTTGCCTCTCGCCGCCCGAGCCCGACCGTGCCCGACCTCGCCCTCGTCATCCGGGACATCTCCGAGGAGATGGCCCAGCGTCCCGACCGGGGCGCGGTCGCCGACTATATCCCCGAACTCGCCGGGATCGACCCGAACCAGTTCGGCATCGCGGTGATCGACGGCGAGGGGCAGGTCTTCACCGGTGGCGACAGCGAGACGCCGTTCTCGATCCAGAGCGTCTCCAAGGTCTTCACCCTGACCCTGGCGCTCGGCATGGTCGGCGACCGGCTGTGGCGGCGGGTCGGGCGGGAGCCGTCGGGCAACCCGTTCAACTCCATCGTCCAGCTGGAGCGGGAGCGCGGGGTGCCGCGCAACCCCTTCATCAACGCCGGCGCCATCGCGGTGACCGACCTGATCCTCTCCGGCCACGAGCCCCGCGAGGCCCTGGGCGAGATCCTGCGCTTCCTGCAGTTCCTGGCCCAGGATCCCACCATCGCCATCGACGAGCGGGTGGCGGCCTCGGAGAAGCGCACCGGCTTCCGCAACACCGCGCTCGCCAACTACATGAAGTCCTTCGGGGTCATCGAGAATCCGGTGGACTACACGCTGGGCGTCTATTTCCACCACTGCGCCATCGCGATGAACTGCCGCCAGCTCGCCACGGCCGGGCGGTTCCTGGCCCATAACGGCCGCAACCCGGCGACCGGCCATTCGGTGGTCTCGGCGGAGCGGGCGCGCCGCATCAACGCGATCATGCTGACCTGCGGCCATTACGACGGCTCGGGGGAGTTCGCCTACCGGGTCGGCCTGCCCGGCAAGAGCGGCGTCGGCGGCGGTATCTTGGCGGTGGCGCCCGGCAAGGCCTCGATCGCCGTCTGGGCCCCGGGCCTCGACACGGCGGGCAATTCCCATCTCGGCCGCGTCGCCCTGGAGCAGCTGACCCAGCGGATGGGCTGGTCGGTGTTCGGGGTCTGAGGGCCGGTTTGACCGGTCTCTCCCGTCTCGACCGCGTCCTGAGGTGGCGTAACCTCGGTCAAGACCGTCACGCGATGGCAACCGCGCAGTCAAGCAGGCTCTGAGGCGCAGCTTGCGCCGCGGAGGGTTCCGCGGCACTGCGCCGGGGCGTCGATCCGGCGCCTGAGGGGGACGTGGCACCATGGCGACGATCACGGCGGCACGGGTGTCGGCCAGCGATCTCGATCCCGGCACCCTCCTCGCCCGCCTGGACCGCCTGCCCGCGACGCGGACGATCTGGCGCCTCGTGGCGCTGCTGGGCCTCGGCTTCTTCTTCGAACTCTACGACCTGCTGTTCACCGGCTACGTCGCCCCGGGGCTGGTGAGGGCCGGGATCCTCACGCCGACCACGCCCGGCCTGTTCGGGGCGAGCGGGGTCGCGAGCTTCGTGGCCGCCCTGTTCACAGGGCTGTTCATCGGCACCCTGGCGTGCGGCTGGCTCGCCGACCGGTTCGGGCGCCGGGCGATCTTCACGGGGTCGCTCCTCGCCTACACGGCGGCCAACGTCGCGATGGCCTGCCAGACCGAGGCGTTCGGGCTCAACCTCTGGCGGCTCGTCGCCGGGATCGGCCTCGGCCTGGAGATGGTGACGATCGGCAGCTACCTCTCGGAACTGGTGCCGAAGGCGATCCGCGGCCGCGCCTTCGCCCTGTGTCAGGGCATCGGCTTCACCGCGGTGCCGGTGGTGGCGTTCCTGTCCTACCTGCTGATCCCGACGGCGCCGCTGGGGATCGACGGCTGGCGCTGGGTCGTGCTGATCGGCGCCTCGGCGGCCCTCGTGGTCTGGTGGATGCGCGCGGGCCTTCCGGAGAGTCCGCGCTGGCTCGTGGAGCACGGACGGCTGGCGGAGGCCGAGGCGATCCTGCGGAGGCTGGAGGCGCAGATCGCCGACGAGACCGGCCGGCCGCTGCCGCCGCCGGCGTCGCCGGACCCGGTCCAGCCGCGCGGCGCCTTCCGCGACCTGTGGAGGCCGCCCTACCGGCGCCGGGCGCTGATGATGGCGGGCTTCAACGTCTTCCAGACGGTGGGCTTCTACGGCTTCGCCAACTGGGTGCCGACCCTGCTGGTGGCGCAGGGCATCACGGTGACCTCAAGCCTCGCCTACACGGCGCTGATCGCGCTCGCGGCCCCGATCGGGCCGCTGATCGGCCTCGCCATCGCCGATCGGTTCGAGCGCAAGCACGTCATCGTGGCCGCCGCCCTCGTCTACATCGCCTGCGGGCTGGCCTTCGCGCGGACCCGGGAGGTCGGCGCCATCGTGGCGCTGGGGATCGGGCTGACGCTCGCCTCCAACGTGATGTCGTACAGTTTCCACGCCTATCAGGCCGAACTGTTCCCCACCGGCATCCGCGCCCGGGCGGTGGGCTTCGTCTATTCCTGGAGCCGCTTCTCGGCGATCTTCACCGGGTTCGTCATCGCCTTCGTGCTGCGCGAGGCCGGTACCCCGGGGGTGTTCCTGTTCATCTCCGCGGCGATGCTGGTGGCCGGGCTGCTCGTGGGCCTGCTCGGGCCGCGCACCCGCGACGTGGCGCTGGAGAAGATCGCGGGGTGATGCCGGCCGCAGCGCGATGCCGAATCCATCATCGCCGCGGGCAAGGGCGGGGGGTCGAGACCCATATCGTCTCGGCGGGCATGCTGGACCTGAGGCCGCCCGGCCTGCGCCTGCCCGTCGCCGATCTGTTCGCCGATCTGCCGCCCCCCGCAGATCCCGCGGCTTGATCCCACCCGAGGCGGATGCCACAGCGTCGAGAACGCCAATCAGGACGCCCCGATGACAGCCTCCCTCGATCTCCTCGTGCTCGGCAACGCCATCGTCGACGTGATCGCCCGCGCCGACGACGCCTTCCTGGCCGAACAGGGCGTCACCAAGGGCGCGATGCAGCTCATCGACGAGCCCCGGGCGGAGGCCCTGTTCCAGGCCATGGGACAGGCCACGATCGTGTCGGGCGGCTCGGGGGCGAACACCGCGGTCGGGGCGGCGCTCCTCGGCGCCAGGACCGGCTTCGTCGGCAAGGTCCGGGACGACGCGCTCGGCGGCCTGTTCGGCCATGACCTCAAGGCCACCGGGGTCGACTTCACCGTCCCGGAGGCGAAGGACGGGCCGGCCACGGCCCGCTGCCTCATCCTGGTGACGCCGGACGGCGAGCGCACCATGAGCACCTATCTCGGCGCCTGCCAGGGACTCGGCCCGGACGATGTCGACAAGGCCCTCGTGAGTTCCGCGCGGGTGGTCTATCTCGAAGGCTATCTCTGGGATCCGCCCGCCGCCAAGGAGGCCTTCCGCAAGGCAGCCGAGATCGCCCACCAGGCCGGCAACGCCGTGGCGCTGACCCTGTCGGACGCGTTCTGCGTCGGCCGCTACCGGGACGAGTTCCTGGGCCTCGTGCGCGACGGCAGCGTCGACATCCTGTTCGCCAACATGGGCGAGCTCCAGAGCCTCTACCAGACCGACGATCCCGAGGCCGCCGTGGCGGCGCTGCGCGACGAGCGCAATGCCCGGGGCCGGCACCTGCTCGGCCTCGTCACCCGCTCGGCGGACGGCGCCCTGGTGGTGCAGGGCGGCGAGGTCCGCGCCGTCGAGGCGAGCCCGGTGCACGGGGTGGTGGACACGACCGGGGCCGGCGACCTGTTCGCGGCCGGCTTCCTGGCCGGCCACGCCCGCGGCCTCGACAACGTCGCCAGCGCCCGCCTCGGCGCCCTGGCGGCGGCCGAGGTGATCCAGCATATCGGCGCCCGCCCGCAGGCCGACCTGATCGGCCTGGCCCGGGAGCGCGGCCTGCTCTGAGGCGTCAGGGCCGCAGCAGCACCTTGCCCACCGCCGCCCGCCGGGTCAGCAGGCCGAAGGCCTCGGGGAACTCCGCCAGGGGGTAGGTGCCATGCACCTGCGCGGTGAGCTTGCCCTCGGCGACCCAGTCGAGGAGCCGGCGCTGGTCGGCCCGGTGCGCCTCCCGCTCGCGATCCAGGAAGGCGCCCCAGTGGACGCCCTGCACGTCGAGCTCCTTCAGGAGCATCAGGTTGAGCGGCAGCCGCGGGATGCCGCCGGCCGCGAAACCGACCACGAGGTAGCGCCCGCGCCAGCCGAGCGCCCGCAGGGCCGGCTCCGCATAGGCGTCGCCGACGGCGTCGTAGACCACGTCGACCCCGCCCCCGGAGATCCGGCGCAGGTCGTCCTTCAGGGTCGCGGGATCGTAGACCAGGCCCGCCTCGGCCCCGTGGGCCCGGGCGACCGCGAGCTTCTCCTCCGAGGAGGCGCAGGCGATGACCCGGGCGCCCATCAGCCGTCCGAGTTCCACGGCGGCGAGGCCAACGCCCCCGGAGGCGCCGAGCACCGCGAGCCACTCCCCGGGCTGCAGGCGCGCCCGGTTGGCCAGCGCATGGAGCGAGGTGCCGTAGGTGATGGTGAGCCCGGCCGCCTGTTCGTCCGGCACCCCGTCCGGCACCGGCGTGAGCCGGCCGGCATCGATCGCGATCCGCTCGGCGCAGCAGCCGTGCCCGGCATGGACGATCACCCGGTCGCCCACGGCGACGCCGGAGGCCCCCTCCCCCAGCGCCTCGACCACGCCGACCCCTTCGCCGCCCGGCGAGAACGGCAGCGGCGGCTTCACCTGGTAGCGCCCGGCCACGATCAGCGTGTCGAAGAAGTTCAGCGCCGCCAACCGGATCCGCACCAGGGCCTGCCCGGGCCCCGGGACCGGATCGGGCCGCGCGGCGATCTCCAGATGCTCCGGCCCGTCGAGCCTCGTGCACAGCAGCGCCCGCATCGCGTTCTCTCCTCCCCGGCCTTTCGTGCCGATGAGGCCCGATCCGGCCGCGCGGTCAAGCCGTCCCGATCATCTCGCGGATGCGCGCCCCCAGCACCTCGACCACGAACGGCTTGGTGATCACCTGCATGCCGGGGGCGAGCTGGCCGCTGCCGAGCACCGTCGCCTCCGCGTAGCCGGTGATGAACAGCACCTTGAGCCCCGGGCGCTTCTCCCGGCCGGCCTCGGCCATCTGGCGGCCGTTCATGCCGCCGGGCAGCCCGACATCGGTGACCAGCAGGTCGATGCGCACGTCCGATTGCAGGACCTTGAGGCCGGCGCCCCCGTCGGCGGCCTCGATCGCCGTGTAGCCGAGATCCTCCAGCACCTCCGTCACCAGCATCCGGACGGTGGGCTCGTCGTCGACGACGAGGACCGTCTCCCCCGGGGCGGCGCGGGGCGGTGCGCCGATCGCCGCGTGCGCCTCCTCCTCCGGCACCGCGCCGGCGTGGCGGGGCAGGTGGAGGCAGACCGTGGTGCCCCGGCCGACCTCCGAGACGATCCGCACCTGGCCACCCGATTGCTGCGCGAAGCCGTAGATCATCGACAGGCCGAGGCCGGTGCCCTGCCCCAGCGGCTTGGTGGTGAAGAACGGCTCGAACACCCGGTCGACGATCTCCGGCGCCATGCCGGTGCCGGTATCGGCGACGCAGAGCGAGAGATACGGCCCCGGCGGCATGTCGTGGTGCCGGGCGGTGGGCGCGTCCAGCCGGGCATTGGCGGTCTCGATGGTGATCCGCCCGCCCTCGGGCATCGCGTCCCGGGCGTTGATGCACAGGTTGAGCAGCGCGTTCTCGAGCTGCGGCGGGTCGACCAGGGTCAGCCACAGGCCGGGGGCGGCGATCACCTCGACGACCACCGCCGGTCCCACGGTGCGCCGGATCAGCTCCTCCATGCCGGCGACGAGACGGTTCACGTCGGTGGGCTTCGGGTCGAGGGTCTGGCGGCGCGAGAAGGCGAGCAGCCGGTGCGTCAGGGCGGCGGCGCGCTTGGACGCGCCCTGGGCCGCGTTGATGTAGCGGTCGACATCCATCATCCGGCCCTGGCTCAGCCGGGTCTGGATCAGCTCCAGCGAGCCGGAGATGCCGGCCAGCAGGTTGTTGAAATCGTGGGCGAGGCCGCCGGTGAGCTGGCCCACCGCCTCCATCTTCTGCGATTGCCGCAGGGCCTCCTCGGCGGCCGCCAGGGCGTCGGCGCGCTCGCGCTCTGCGGTGAAGTCGCGGCCGACCGCGTTGATCACGCCGTCGCCGGGCCGGGCCGCCCAGCTGATCCAGCGGTAGCTGCCGTCCCGGTGGCGGTAGCGGTTGTCGAAGCGTGCGAGGCGCTCGCCCGCCGAGAGCTGCTCCGCCCCCGCGATCGTGCGCGCCAGATCGTCCGGGTGGACGAAGTCGATCAGCTTGGTGCCGACGAGGGCGTCCGCGCCCCAGCCCAGCACCTCGGTCCAGGCCGGGTTGACCGCGGTGATCGTGCCGTCGAACAGGCAGCGGAGCATCATGTCGGAGGAGAGCGTCCACAGGGCGTTGCGGTCGGCGGTCCGCTCCGCGACCTGCTGCGCCAGGGTGGCGTTGAGGCTGCCGAGTTCCGCAAGCGCGGTCTCGAGCTGGGCCCGGCTCTCGGTGAGGGCGGCGTCGGCCAGCACCCGCCCGGTGGTCTCGTTGGTGAGGATGAACAGCCCGGCGACACCGCCCACGGCATCGAGCACCCGCGAATACGAGAAGGTCCACCACGTCTCCCGGGCGCCCCGGTCGGTGTCGAGCTGCCACGGCAGGTCGACGAACCGCTCTGGCCGGCCCTCCAGGGCGGCCGCGATGATCGGCCCGGCCTGCTCCCAGGCATCGGCCCAGACGGCGTCGAACCGCGCCCCCATGGCCCAGGGCAGCCGCGGCCCCAGCAGCGGGAAGTAGGTGTCGTTGAAGAAGAAATGGAGATCGGGCCCCCAGGCCAGGATCATCGATTCCGGCGAGTTGAGCACGAGCGAGAGCGCCGCCCGGAACTCCGCCGGCCAGGTCTCCGGGGGGCCGAGGGGGTGGCCGGTCCAGTCGCGCGCGCGGATCATGCGCGCCGCTTCGCCGCCGCCGGCGAGGAAGGAGAGGGGGTCGGTCACGAGTTCGGAATGCAGCATGTCATGGGCGTACGGCGTATGACTGCCTTTGGCGGCATCTCCAAGATGCCGCTCGCGGTTCGAGGACGTCGTTACAGAACGCCGTCTTTGCGAGCGGAGCGAGGCAACTTAGGGCAGCGGGACATTCGTGAGCGTGGCGCCGACTGGATGGCTCCGCGCCGCTCGCAAAGTCGGTCGGGCCGAGCTTCGATCCAACCAGCTTCCTAAAGCCTGAACCCAATTAGCTTAAGCATGCGATGACTGCTCGCGACCCAACCCAGCCGCCGGGAACGTCGTTTGCGTTTCTCCAAAGCAGTCGTTCGCCGGACCTCAATCAACTTCGGCTCAGGGGGGGACAGCGGAAGTTGGCTCGACATCCGGAAGCGGACCCCGGCATGAGCCTGTTCTAGTCCCATCGGCAGCGATCGGCCACTCGCAAAGGCGATTTCCGGAATGCAGCCAAAAGGGCACACACCACAGGAACCCGTTTCGTCGCGTTGACCGAGCGTCGGCCGATCACCTAGCCTGACCGTGACGGTTCCCCCCGGGGATCAAAAGGGAACGTGGTGAGAGTGAAAGCTCGATGCCACGGCTGCCCCCGCAACTGTAAGCGGCGAGCCCAGCACCACCGCGTCACTGGATGAGCCTCATCCGGGAAGACGGTGCGAGGGCGGTGACCCGCGAGCCAGGAGACCTGCCGTCAGCCGTGGTCACACGCGAAACGCGCCGGGCGGGGTGTCCTGGCGGGTGCCGAGACGCTCGTGCCCGTGCGCGATCGGCGAGGCTTCATTCGCGGTGACGTGCCACTGCCGTCGCCCGAGGTCCCGTGTCTCATCGTCCGACCACCCGAACGCTCGCGACCCTGTCGGGCGTCAGCCTCGCTGTCCTAGCGTCAGCGGCTGTAGCTCAAGACCGATCCATTCCCAGTGCCGCAACCACCGAAACGACGCTGGAGGAGATCTCGGTAACCGCGGAGACCGCGGCAGCGGCGTCACCGCAGGCCGGTCCATCTGCCAGCGCAGGCTATGTCGGGGGCACGACCGGCATTGGCGGGATCAGCACGCCCGTAGCCTCCGCCAGTTCCGGCGTCATCACGGGCGCGCAGCTCAACAGCCGGCCGGTGACCCGGCCCGGCGAGGTGCTGGAGGCGGTGCCGGGCCTGATCGTCACCCAGCACTCCGGTGAGGGCAAGGCCAACCAGTTCTTCCTGCGCGGCTTCAACCTCGACCACGGCACCGATATCGCCCTGTTCCTGGACGGCATGCCGCTCAACATGCGCACCCATGCCCACGGCCAGGGCTACGCCGACATCAACTTCCTGATCCCCGAACTCGTCGGCGCCGTGGAGTTCCACAAGGGGCCGTACTTCGTGCGCGACGGCGACTTCGCCTCCGCGGGCTCGGTCCGGATCGACTACCTCGATACGACCGCCAAGAACGTCGCGCTGACCTCGATCGGCAGCTTCGGCTACAAGCGTGCCCTGTCGATCACCACCGTGCCGCTGGCCGAGGGCAACCTGCTCCTGGCTGGCGAGGCGCAGGTCTACGATGGGCCGTGGGTCGTCCCGGACGCGCTGCGCAAGATCAACGGGGTCGCCCGCTACAGCCAGGGCACGCCGCTCGACGGCTTCTCGGTCACCGGCATGGCCTATGCGGCCCGCTGGACCGCGACCAACCAGATCCCCGAGCGCGCGGTCACCGAGGGGCTGATCGGCCGCTACGGCACGATCAACCCTACGGACGGCGGCGATACCTCGCGCGTCTCGCTCTCGGGCAAGTTCAGCGCGACAGACGACACCGGCGTGACGCGGGCCTCGGCCTACGTGATCCGCTCACAACTCAACCTATTCAACGACTTCACCTATGTCCTGAACGACCCGGTCAACGGCGACCAGTTCCACCAGCTCGACCAGCGCATCATCGGCGGCGGCGAGGCGCTGCACATCTTCCAGGGCGATCTGTTCGGGCTGCCGATGGAGAACGAGATCGGCGTGCAGACGCGGACCGACAGCATCCGGGTCGGCCTGTTCAACACCACGAACCGGCAATACCGCTCCGGCGTGCTCGACGACCGCGTGCTGGAGACGAGCGGCGCCTTCTACTTCGACAACCGGGTCCGCTGGACCGACTGGTTGCGCACCAGTGTCGGCTTCCGCGCCGATGGCTACTATGCGAGCGTCGTCTCGGACACGCCGGCCAATTCCGGTCGAGCGCGCGACGGTATCGTCAACCCGAAGCTCGGCCTGACCCTCGGACCATGGTTCGACACCGAGCTTTACGTGAACTACGGCGGCGGCTTCCACTCGAACGACGTGCGCGGCGTGACCGCCACGATCGACCCGACGAGTTCGTTGTTCAACACCACCCGCTCGCCGTTCCTGGTGCCCTCGACCGGCTACGAGATCGGCCTGCGCAACCGCTCGATCGCCGGGCTGGAGACGAGCCTCGCGCTGTTCCGGCTCGATTTTGCCTCGGAGAACCTGTTCCAGGGCGATACCGGCACGACGGAGCCCAGCCGCCCGACCCGGCGCTTCGGCGTGGAATGGACCAACCGCTATGCGGTGACGCCGTGGCTCTCGCTGGAAGGCGACTTGACGATCACCAACGCCCGCTTTTCCGACTACGATCCGGTCGGCAACCGGGTGCCGGAGGCGCCCACCACCATCGCGTCGGCGGGCATCACCTTCGGCGAACCGCTCGGCTGGTTCGGCTCGCTGCGGTTTCGCTACTTCGGACCGCGCCCGCTGATCGAGGACAACTCCATCCGCTCGCGGCCGACCGCGCTGTTCAACGGTCGGGTGGGCTACAACTTCGAGAATGGCATCAGCGTCTCGCTGGACGTGCTGAACCTGACGAACAGCAAGTCCGACCAGATCACCTACGCCTACGTCTCGCGCCTGCCGGGCGAGCCCACCGAGGGGCTGATCGACCGCGTCTTCCACCCGGTGGAGCCCACCGCCGTGCGCCTGACAATCGCGGGTCGGTTCTGATCTCACCCGCCTGCATCCGGACATTCGGAATGCCGCCTTTGGGTCGGGAGCGGGCGCAGCAATAACGTCCGCTCCTTTGCGTTGCCGCCCGAAAGCGGACCGGCGGAAATCCCCCTTCTCGGACATCGCTAAGGCCAAGCTGGTTACATTCCAACCCTAGTGCGCCTCCTGCCAGTTCCCCGCCGCCTTGGCCTCCACCACCAGCGGCACCCGCAGCGTCAGGGCCGGGGCCGGCGCCTCTTCCATCACGCTGGCGATGATCGGGATCGCCCGGTCGACCTCGTCCGCGGCGGTCTCGAAGACCAGCTCGTCGTGGACCTGCAGCAGCATCCGCACGTCGAGTTTGGCCGCCGCCAGCGCCGCCTCCATCCGGGTCATCGCCCGGCGGATGATGTCGGCGGCCGAGCCCTGGATCGGCGCGTTGATCGCCTGCCGCTCGACGCTGGCGCGCTCGGACGGGTTGTTGGAGCGGATCTGCGGATAGTGGCAGACCCGGCCGAACAGGGTCGTGACGTAGCCCTTGTCGCGGCAGCTGCGCTTGGTCGAGTCGATGTAGTCGCGGATCCCCGGGAACTGCTCGAAATACTGCTTGATGAACGCCGAGGCCTCCTCGCGGCCGATGCCGAGCCGGTCGGCCAGCCCGAAGGCCGAGATGCCGTAGATGATGCCGAAATTGATCGTCTTGGCCCGCCGCCGCAGGTCGGGGGTCATCTCCTTGAGCGGCACGCCGAACATCGCGCTGGCCGTCGCCGCGTGGATGTCGATCCCGTCCGCGAACGCCTTTCGCAGCTCCGGGATGTCGGCCATATGGGCGAGCAGCCGCAGCTCGATCTGCGAGTAGTCGGCCGAGATCAGCCGGTTGCCGGGCGCCGCCACGAAGGCCCGGCGGATGCGCCGGCCCTCCTCGGTGCGGATCGGGATATTCTGGAGGTTCGGCTCGGACGACGACAGCCGCCCCGTCGTGGTCGCCGCCAGGGAGAACGAGGTGTGGACCCGGGCGGTCTCGCGGTCGGCGTGGGTCTGGAGCGAATCCGTGTAGGTGGATTTCAGCTTCGCGAGCTGGCGCCACTCCAGGATCTTTTTGGGGAGTTCGTGCCCGGCCTGGGCCAGTTCCTCCAGCAGGGTCGCGGGCGTCGCCCATTGCCCGGAGGGCGTCTTCTTGGCCCCCGGCAGGCCCATTTTTCCGAAAAGAATATCGCCGATCTGCTTCGGCGAGCCGACGGAGAACTTTTCGCCGGCATCGTCTTGGATCTCCTCCTCCAGGCGCACGAGAATCTGCGAGAAGTCGCCCGAGAGGCGGCTCAGCATCTCCCGGTCGACCCGGATGCCGCGCTGCTCCATCCGGGCGATCACCGGCAGCAGCGGCCGCTCCAGGGTCTCGTAGACGGCGACCCGGCGCTCGGCGACGAGGCGCGGCTTCATCATCCGCCACAGGCGCAGCGTCACGTCCGCATCCTCGGCCGCGTAGGCGGTGGCCCTATCGATCGCCACCCGGTCGAAGCTGACCTTGTTGCGGCCCGTGCCGGCCACGTCGGAGAAGGTGATCGGCTGGTGGCCGAGATGGCGGCGGGCGAGCTCGTCCATGCCGTGGCCGCCCTTGCCGGCGTCGAGCACGTAGGAGATCAGCATCGTGTCGTCGAACGGCGCGATCTCGATGCCGTAGCGGGCGAGCACGACCCAATCGTATTTCAGGTTCTGGCCGACCTTCAGGACGCCCGGATCCTCCAGGAGCGGCTTCAGCCGGGCGATCGCCGCCTTCAGCGGGATCTGCCCCGGCACCGGCTCGGCCACGTCGGAGGAGGTCGCGCCCTCGCCGAACAGGTCGGTGGCATCGGCCTGGATCTTGGCGGCCTGCACATGCGCCAGCGGGATGTAGCAGGCGCGGCCGGTGGCGGTGGCCAGCGAGACGCCGACGAGCCCGGCCTTGTGGGCATCGAGCGCATCGGTCTCGGTGTCGACCGCGATCACCCCGGCCTCCTGGGCCTCGGCAATCCAGGCGTCGAGCTGCTCCAGGCTGGCGACGGTCTCGTAGGCGGCGGTGTCGAACGGCGCCACCGCCTCCGCGGCCCGGGCCGCGACCACGTTGCCGGGGGTCGCCTCGACCGGCGCCCGGGGCTTGGCCGGGGCGTCGGGCAGGTCGAGATCGGCGAACGGGTCGACCTCGCCACCCTCCGGCGGGGCGGCGCCCGGCGGGCGCTCGGCCCCGGCCGCGGCGGTCTCGGGATCGGGCGGCACGGGATCACCGAAGAACGGCACCGCGTCGCCGTTGGCGGGGGGGCGGGCACCGGGCAGGAGCCGCGGATCGGGCTTCACCGCCTCGGGGTCGACATGCAGCATCTGGGCGATGCGGCGGGTGAGCGTGTTGAACTCCATCGCCTTCAGGAAGCCGACGAGTTTTTGCGGGTCGGGCTCGGGCACGCCGAGATCGTCCAGATCGACCGGGACCGGCACGTCCTCCATCAGCGCCACCAGCCTGCGCGAGAGCCGCGCCTGATCGATGCTGGCGAGCAGGGTCTCCCGGCGCTTGGGCTGCTTGATCTCGCCCGCCCGTTCCAGCAGCGCCTCCAGGCTGCCGAATTCCTTGATCAGCGCCGCCGCGGTCTTCAGGCCGATGCCGGGGACGCCCGGGACGTTGTCGGAGGTGTCGCCGATCAGCGCCAGGGCGTCGCCGATCTGGTTCGGCTGCAGCCCCTCCCACTTGGCGATGATCGCCTCGACGTCGAGGTTGCGCTCGGGCCGGTAGCCGGGCTTGCCCTTGGCGCCGGATTCGAAATCGTAGAACCGCACCTGCGGCCCGACGAGCTGCATCAGGTCCTTGTCGGAGGAGACGATGATGACGCCCGCGCCCCGCGCCTCCGCCTGCCGCGTATAGGTGGCGATCAGGTCGTCCGCCTCGTAGCGCTCCAGCTCCACGGCGTGCAGGCCGAAGGCGCGCACCGCATCGCGCATCAGCGGCATCTGGCGCTTCAGGTCGTCGGGGGCGTCGGGGCGGTGCCCCTTGTAGTCGGGAAACATCTCCTTGCGGAACGAGCCCTCGGACTTGTCGAAGACGATGCCGAGATGGGTCGGCATCGTGCCGGCCGCGCCCTCCTGGAGGAACTGCGCGATCTTGGTGCAGAACAGCCGCACGGCCCCGGTGGGCAGCCCGTCCGAGGGACGGGAATTGTACTTCTGGTCCTGGTTGATCGACTGGAAATAGGCCCGGAAGATGAACGACGAGCCGTCGACCAGGATCACCTGATCGCCCGGGCCGACCTTCTTGGGATTGGCGGAGGCGGTCTCGACGGTCATGGGCGCAGGCGTCTCGGGGCGATCAGGGCTCGGGCACGCGGTCGAGTTCGGCACGGCAGGCCGCGACGAGGTCGGCCAAGCGCTCGTGAACGGTCCGCCAGACGTTGTCCAGCATCACCCCGTGATAGCCGTGACGATACACGTTTCCCGCGGCAGCGATGTCGCGCCAGGGCACGTTCGGATGACGGCTGCGCATGTCGTCGGTGAGGCGTCGGCTGGCCTCCGAGATAATCTCCAGGCAGCGGACGACGGCATAGTTGGTGCGCAGATCCGCGACGAACGCCTCGTAGCTCATGCCGGCCACGAAGGTTTCCGCAGATTGAGCATTGGTGATGATGTCCTCGCAGGCGTCGAGCGCCCGCTCAGAAGGCTGGAACGGCATCGTGCTCGGCCCTCTTCCGGACGCTCGCCTTAAGGCTCTGGCGATCCGCCACGTCGACAGGGATCGGGAACAGGTCGCCGATGAAGCGACACAGGCCGACATAGCTGAAGACGTCGCGCACATGCTCCGTGTCGATCTCGATCATCACGTCGAGGTCGCTGTCGGGCCCCGCCTCGCCGCGGGCGACGGAGCCGAACAGGGCGGCGTGCAGCACCCCGCGACGGCGCAGTTCGGCCTCGTTGGCGCGCAGGATGTCGAGGGCGGCGTGCTTGTCCATCGTCGCGATACCGGAGGGGATTCGGCACCGCCCAGCATAGCACAACCGCGCGACCCTAGCGGGTCAAGCCGTGAGTTCGCGCCCGATCTCCGCCACCCGCCGCAGGTCGTCCACGAAGGCCGCGTAGGCCTCCTCTTTTGCCTCGTCGGGCAGACGCAGCAGGTAGGACGGGTGGACCGTGATGAAACCCTGGACGCGGTCCTCGAACCGGTCGAACCGGAACGGGCCCCGCGCCCGGGTGATCGGGACCGCCTTGCCGGTCAGCGCAAGCACCGCTGTCGCGCCCAGCGCCACCACCAGCTTCGGGGCCACGAAATCGAGCTCGCGATCGAGCCACCAGCGATAGTGGCTGACCTCGCCGGCCGTCGGCTTCTGGTGGATGCGGCGCTTGCCGCGTTCCTCGAACTTGAAGTGCTTGACGGCATTCGTGAGATAGCTCGCCCCGCGGTCGATCCCGGCCTCCGCCATGGCCCGGGAGAGCAACTGCCCCGCCGGCCCGACGAAGGGGCGGCCCTGCCGGTCCTCCTGATCGCCGGGTTGCTCGCCCACGAAGGCGACGGTGGCCCCGACAGGCCCCTCGCCGAGCACCGCCTGCGTAGCGCCCGGCACCAGCGGCTCGGTGCGCTTGATGATCGCGTTCAGCGCCTCGAGGGTTTTGGGGTCCTGATCGGCCATGGCGGCGACGGCGCGGGCGGGTTCGCGGCGTGTGGGCAAGGTCGGCTCCCTCTCGATCATGGCGTCGGTGCGCCCCGCCGCCGCCCGGACCAGGGCGGGGATCGCGGCGGTCTCGGGCATGTTGTGCCAATATTTCTTGGGCATCTCCGCCCGCATCGCCTTCAGGTTGGTGCGGGCCGGGTTGAACGTGCTCTCGTAATAGGTCTGCCAACCGGCCTCGAAGCCGTCGCCCTCGGGGAGCGACGCCCGGTCCCCCGGCGGCCCGTAGGTCAGGGTCTCGGTATCCCAGTGGGCCGACCCCTCCGGCGTCAGGATCGACCAGCGCATGCCGCGGAACCGCGCGACAAAGAATGGCGCCGCCGCCTCCAAGATGTGATGGTCGGGCTCGAACCACGCCACGAAATGCTCGCCGGTCGCGTCCTCGGCGCGGCGGAAGCGCAGGAAGGCGTGCATCTTGTGCAGGTCGCGCCCGATCGCCTTGGCCATCCGGTGCAGGCGGTGAACCAGGGGATCGCTGCCGACCTCCATCAGGTGCCGCTCGCCGTGGCAGACCCGCCAGATCAGGGCGTAGAGCAGCCCGTAGCGCTCCGGGTCGCGGTGGGGGATCACCTGCGGGATCAGGGCGGCGACGGGTTTGGGCAGGGCGAGCGGCGCGGCGGGGGCCTGGGCGGTCTCGGTGCCGAACAGGCCGGGGGAATCCGTCACCGCCCACGCCACGGCCTCGGGGGGGACGCCCTGCGCGACGAGCCGGCGCGCGGCGTCGCGGAAGCCGGTGAGATCGGCGCCCGGGCGCAGGAGGATGCTTTGCGGCGCGCGCGCATTCCCTCCCCCCTCTGCGGGGGAGGGTGGCCCCCGGAGGGGGTCGGGAGAGGGGAGCGCCGCCTCCTGAAGAGTCGCGACGACCGCGCCATCCTGCATCGTCGCGCTGCCCCTCTCCCGACCCGGCCTGACGGCCGGCTCACCCTCCCCCGCAGAGGCGGGAGGGAAAGGCGCGGTTCCGGCTTTCATCAGAATAAGCTCAGCTGCGTCGCCGGCTCGACCAGCCGGGCGCGCAGGTCGAGCCGGTCGGTCAGCCCGACCGGGCGGTGGTCGGCGGCGACGAGGAACGGCCGCGCCCGCTTCAGCCCCGAGGTCAGCCGGGCGACGTCGTCGAGGCGCAGGGTCGCGTGGCGGCGCGCCGTGATGATCTTGTCTACCGCCCGGGCGCCGAGGCCCGGCACGCGCAGCAGCCATTCCCGGTCGGCCTTGTTCACGTCGACGGGGAACTTCTCGCGGTGTTTCAGCGCCCAGGCGAGCTTGGGGTCGATGTCGAGGGCGAGCATGCCGCCCTCCGAGGCGTCGGCGACCTCATCGGGGGTGAACTGGTAGTACCGGAGCAGCCAATCGGCCTGGTACAACCGGTGCTCCCGCTGGAGCGGCGGCGGCTTCGGCGGCAGGATCGCTGATCCGTCCGGGATCGGGCTGAAGGCCGAGTAATAGACCCGCTTCAGCCCGACGCTGCCGTAGAGATGCGCGCTCTTGCGGATCAGCGCCTCATCGGTGGTGGCATCGGCGCCGACGATCACCTGGGTCGAATGCCCGGCCGGGGAAAAGCGCCGCTTCTCGGCCTTGGCCTCGACGATGCGCTCGCCGATCTGCGCCATGGCGTTCTGGATCGCGGCCCCGTCCTTCTCGGGGGCGAGCCGTTCCAAGCTGGCCTCGGTGGGCAATTCCACGTTGATCGAGAGCCGGTCGGCGTAGAGGCCGGCCTCCTCGATCAACCAGGGGCTCGCCTCGGGGATCGACTTGAGGTGAATGTAGCCGGCAAAGCCATGATCGCGCCGGAGGGACTTCGCCACCCGGGTCAGCAGCTCCATGGTGTGGTCGGGCGACTTGATGATGCCCGACGACAGGAACAGGCCCTCGATGTAGTTGCGCCGGTAGAAGTTCAGGGTGAGGTTGACGACCTCCTCGACGGTGAACTTGGCCCGCCGGACGTTCGAGGACCGCCGGTTGATGCAATAGGCGCAGTCGAACAGGCACCAGTTGGTCAGCAGGATCTTGAGCAGGGAGACGCAACGCCCGTCCGGCGTGTAGGCGTGGCAGATCCCGGCCCCGGTGGTGGAGCCCAAACCGTCCTTGCCGGCCGCGCGCTTCGGCGCCGCCGAGGACGCGCAGGAGGCGTCGTATTTCGCGGCATCGGCCAGGATGCGCAGCTTCTTGGCGAGGGTCTCGTCCATCGAACAGACAATGAACGACGAGCCCGAAGGTGCAAGGCCAGCCGGCCTTTCGCCCCGGGCCGCGATGCCGCACCCCGGCGAGGATCGAGCGGGATCTCGCCGGCGGCCACGCTCGCCCTGAACGAACCGAACGAGTCGGTCTGCGCGTTCAAAGGCCTAGCCTCGCAGAATAAACGCCCCTACGATATTTCGATGCCGACGACGCGGGACGAGCCGAAGCGTCTGGCGAACCTCGCCAAGCACGGCTTGGACTTCGCCGACTTCGACTCCTGTTTCGACGGCGAGACGGCGCTGATCCACCCGGCCCGTGCGGGCCGCACCGGCCGCGCACGCGACAGGCTGATCGGTGATTGGAATGGCGAACGCGTCGTCGCCGTCATCGTCTCACCCCTCGGCACGGAAGTGCTGTCTCTCGTCAGCCTCCGCATCGCCGACCCTGACGAAAGGGAAGCCTATGCCCGATACCGCACCGAAGCCTGAAGAGTCCGGTCCGGGTTACTCGCAGGAGGACTGGGACGAGGTCTCCGATAACCCGAAGCTGATGGAAGCGGATCTGGCCGCGCTACGCCCCGCCCGGGAAGTGCCGGAGGTGTTCAAGCTGCTGCCGAAGCGCGGACGCGGGCGTCCGAAGCGGGCCGATGCCAAGGTCAACTTCACGATGCGGATCGACCCGGCGCTTCTGGACGCCTATCGGGCGACCGGCGACGGCTGGCAGGTACGCATGCACGAGATCCTGGCCGGCGGGCTCAAGCCATCCGCGGCGCGGAGGGGCGCCGAGACCGCGGACGTGGCGGCGCGGCGCGGCATCGGCCGGCGCGCGCCGAAGGGATCCAAGGCCCACGCCTGACGCATTCCTGGCTGCGACGGCCACGATCCGATCGGCGCGCCGTCCCAGGCGCGCCAGTCACATCGGCGGATCCCCGTCCCCGTCGACCACCCGGCGGGCGAGGTCGTAGGAAAAGCCGGCCCGGGCCAGGGCGGCGAGGTCCCGGTCGCGGTGGGCGGCGCGCTGGTCCGGGCGGCGGTGCGGACCGAGGCGCCGGCGCTTGGCGTAGGCCTTCGCGGCCTGAACGTCGATCGCCTCCGCCGCCCCGTCGGGCATGGCGTCGCGCTCCGCCCGCATGGCGGCCTCGACCACCTCCCGCGGAACCCCCTTGGCGGCGAGCTTGGCCGAGACCCCCCGGCTCGACGTGCCGCGGCGGCGCAGCGTCGCCAGGCGGGTGTCGGCGAAGCGCGCATCGTCCACGAGGCCGGCTGAGACCGCCCGGGCCACGGTCGCCGTGACGAGGTCCGCGAAGCCCTCCGGATCCTCGCCCCGGGCCCGGGCCCGCTTCTGGACCCGCCGCGCCAGGGTCCGACGCAGCATCTCGGTCGAGGCGCTGTAGCGCTCCAGATAGTGGAGCGCCGCGCGTTCGAGCCAGGCCGCGCTCACCGGGCCGGGCGGCCTGATCTCCCGGTCGCGGCGTTCTGGCGCGGATTCTGCAACGAATGGGGGTTTCACCGGTTCTTCACGATCTCGACAGGTTTCCGTTCCATGCAATGGGTATGGAACGCGCGCAACGCGACAGGCTCGGCCATGGCCCGGACCCCCGTTCTCCGCCCGACCGCAGCCGTGGCCCCTGGCGGAGACGCCTCCGCGCCGCGGCGACAGCCCTGATGCGGCGCGAGTGGCTCCTGGTCCTCGTGGCCCTGGGCCTGGCCGCGGTCGCGGCCGCGATCGTCTACCTGTCGCGTCCCAATACCCTCACGGTCGCGGTCGGTCCCCAGGACGGCCCCGAGGCCGCGCTGATCGAGGCCTACGCCCAGGCCTTGGATCGGGCGCGCGAGGATGTCCGCCTCAAGGTGGTGCGCTACGACGACGTCCGCGACAGCGCCATGGCCCTCCAGCGGAACCGCGCCGACCTCGCGGTGGTCCGTCCCGACGTGTTCCTCCCCGAGAACGGCCTGACTCTGGCGATCCTGCACGACGAGGCCCTGGTCATCGTGGGCCCAGAGGCGGCCGGGATCGACGACGTGCCCGATCTGGCGCGCAAGCGACTCGGCATCGTCGTGCGGCACAGCGCCGATCTGCCCTTCCTCACGAACCTGCTCTCGTTCTACGACCTCGCGCCGGACAATCGGGGCGAGGCGGCCCCCGAGAACGGCCCCGGCGCCGAGGAGGCGGAGGCCGGCCACGTCGTCGTGGTGCCCCTGAAGGTCGGGGAAGTCACGGCCGCCCTCACCGACAAGCGCGTCGACGCGGTCGCGGTGATCGCGAGCCCCGCCTCAAAGACCGCGGCCGCGGTGGTGCGCGCCGTGGAACTCGGATCGCCGGAGCACAAGGTCGGCTTCGTCTCGATCCCCGATGGCGACGCGATCCTGCAGCGCTTCCCGGAGCTGCAATCGGTGACCATCCCGGCCGGGACCTTCGGCGGCCGTCCGAAGCGCCCCGACGAGGAGGTCCGCACCGTCGGCGCCTCCTACCGCCTGATGGCGCGGGGCACGGTCAGCCGGGTCGCGGTCGCCTCGGCAACGCAGCACCTGTTCGAGTGGCGCTCGCGGCTCGCCGCGGCGGCCCCGGCAGCCAAGCTGATGAAGGCCCCGGACTTCGACACGACGGTGGCGGCGACCTCGGCGCGGCTGCCGAATCACCCGGGGGCGGTCGATTATTTCGAGCGCGAGCAGCAGACCTTCCTCGACCGGTACGAGGACTACATCTACCTGTTCGCGTTCTTCGGCGGCACCATCGGCTCCGGCTTCGCCTGGATCGGGCAGCGCCTCGCCCGCAAGCGCCGGGAGCGGGTCGACTACGTCCTCGACCGCCTGCTCGACATCCTACGCGAGGTGCGCGCCTCGACGAACACCGCCGAACTCGACGCCATCGCGATCGAGACCGACGGCCTCGTGGCCGACGTGGTCTGCTACGCCCGGGAGCGCAGCATCGACGCCCGCACGGTGAGCGCGCTGATCCTGGCGGTGGACGGGGTGCACGCCGCCATCGCCGATGCGCGGCGGCAGGCCGGGCAGACCGAGCCGTCGGCGGCCACCCGCAACCGGACGGCGCGGCTCCTGGCCCTCGACCTGCCGGCGGCGGAGTAGTGACCGGCTTCGGCGCCCCGCGGCCTCGGAACGCCGCGGCTGTCGCCGCGTGGCTGGCGGCGTAGGGATATCATGCTAACGGGAGCCATGTTCGATCCCGCCGCAGCCCTTGAAACGGTCCTCGAAGGCCTCGACCGCGAGGCCCGGGAGCCCACCAAGCTCCGGGCCGCACTCGTCCCGCATCTGCGCCGGGTGATCGAGGAGGGCCACCGCGCCGCCGAGGCCCAGCTTCTCGAGGATCGCAACGGCCTGCGCTGCGCCCAGGCGCTCTCGAATCTCACGGACGCCGTGGTCCGGGCCATCCACGACGCCGTGGTCTGGCGGCTCTACCCCAACGACAACCCCTCCACCGGCGAGCAGCTCGCCGTGGTCGCCACCGGCGGCTACGGACGGGGTACGATGGCGCCGGGCTCGGACATCGATCTGCTGTTCCTGCTGCCCTACAAGCAGACCGCGTGGTCGGAGAGCGTCGTCGAGGCGATGCTCTACGTCCTCTGGGACCTGAAGCTGAAGGTCGGCCACGCCACCCGGTCCGTAGAGGAATGCCTGCGCGAGGCGCGGGCCGACATGACGATCCGCACCGCCCTCCTGGAGGCCCGGTTCCTGTTCGGAACCCGGATCCTGTACGAGGAGCTGGTCACGCGCTTCGACGCCGAGCTGGTGGTCGGCTCCGCGGCCGAGTTCGTGGACGCCAAGCTGCGCGAGCGCGACCTGCGCGTCTCGAAGGCCGGCTCGTCGCGCTACCTCGTGGAGCCCAACGTCAAGGACGGCAAGGGCGGCCTGCGCGATCTCAACACGCTGTTCTGGATCGCCAAGTACACCTACCGGGTGCGCGACCAGATCGAGCTGATCAGCGCCGGCCTGTTCACCCCCGAGGAATACGCGCTGTTCGAGCGCTGCGAGGAGTTCCTGTGGCGGGTGCGCTGCCACATGCATTTCGTGACCAAGCGGTCGGAGGAGCGGCTGTCCTTCGGCCTGCAGCCGCGGATCGCCGAGCGCTTCGGCTACGAGGCCCGCGGCGGCCTGTCGGGCGTCGAGCGGTTCATGAAGGCCTATTTCCGCTTCGCCAAGGATGTCGGCGACCTCACCGCCATCGTCTGCGCGGAGCTGGAGGCGCGCCACGCCAAGCGCACGCCGGTGCTCGACCGCTGGATCGGCCGGTTCCGCGACCGCTTCCGGGCCACCGCCATGGAGGCGGAGGATTTCTGGATCGACCACGGCCGGGTGAACCTGCGCGCGGAGGACGCCTTCGAGCGCGACCCGGTGAACCTGATCCGCCTGTTCTGGCTCGCCGACCGGCACAACCTCGCGATCCACCCGGACGCCAAGCGGCTGGCGAGCCGCTCCCTGCGCCTCGTCAACCCGACGCTGCGGGTCGACGTCGAGGCGAACCGCCTCTTCCTCGACATCCTCACCTCCCGGAACGCCCCGGAGGAGGCCCTGCGCGAGATGAACGAGGCCGGGGTGCTCGGCCGGTTCATCCCGGATTTCGGCCGCATCGTCGCGATGATGCAGTTCAACATGTACCACCACTTCACGGTGGACGAGCACCTGCTGCGCACGGTCGGCGTGCTGGCCGACATCGAATCGGGCCGCAGCCAGGAGACCTACCCGCTGGTCTCCCGCCTCGTGCACACGATCCACAACCGCACGGCGCTCTACGTGGCGATCCTGCTCCACGACATCGCCAAGGGCCGGCCGGAGGATCACTCGATCGCGGGCGCGGCCATCGCCGAGAAGCTCTGCCCGCGCTTCGGCCTGAACCAGGCCGAGACCGAGACCGTGCGCTGGCTGGTGGAGCACCACCTGCTCATGTCGATGACCGCGCAGAGCCGCGACCTCTCGGACGCCAAGACGATCGAGCGCTTCGCCGCCCGGGTGCAGACTCTGGAGCGGCTGAAGCTCCTGACCATCCTGACGGTGGCCGACATCACGGCGGTCGGCCCCGGGGTCTGGACCGCCTGGAAGGGCACCCTGATCCGGACGCTCTACGACGAGACCGAGGTGTTCCTCTCGGGCGGCCATTCCGAGATCGCCCGGACCGACAGGGTGCGCCTCGTCCAGATGGGCCTGCGCGAGCAGCTGCCCGGCTGGACCTCGGAGGAGTTCGACGCCTACGCGGCCCGGCACGGGCAGGCCTACTGGCTCAAGGTCGACGGCACGCGCCAGTTCAAGAACGCGATGTTCCTGCGCGCGGCCCTCGCCGACGGCCGCACCAGCGCGACCGACGTGGCCCTCGACCCCGTGCGCGGCGTCACCGAGATCACGATCTACTCGCCGGACCATCCGCGCCTGCTCGCCATCATCACCGGCGCCTGCGCGGCGGCGGGCAGCAACATCGTCGACGCGCAGATCTTCACCTCCACGGACGGCTTCGCCCTCGACACGATCTTCATCTCGCGGGCCTTCGAGCGGGACGAGGACGAGCTGCGCCGGACCCGGCGCATCACGGCATCGATCGAGCGTGCCCTGAAGGGCGAGATCCGCATCGCCGACCTCGTGGCCGACAAGCACCCGCCGTCGAGCGCCCGCGCCAAGACCTTCCCGGTGCCGCCGGACGTCACCCTCGACAACGCCCTGTCGAGCCGGGAAACCGTGGTGGAGGTCACGGGCCTCGACCGGCCGGGCCTGCTGTACGAGCTGACCACGGCGTTCGGCCGGCTGTCGCTGAACATCACCTCGGCACATGTGGCGACCTTCGGCGAGCGGGCCGTGGACGTCTTCTACGTCACCGACCTCACGGGCACGCGGGTGACGCAGCCCGACCGGCAGGCCGCGATCCGCAGCGCCGTGATGGACGTGTTCGCGGGGGATGTCGCCGCCCTGAAGGCCGAGGGGCTCGAGGCCCTGGTCGCGGCGCCGCCGCCGCGGGAGGCATGAGCACCGGGTTGATTTCGCCGGCCCCTCGCCAGATATCAGCGCCGGTTCCGATTGCCCGAGCCGCCCTCCGCCGGACGACTGAAAGACGATGACGAGCAACGACATGCCCCAGGACGACCAGCGTCAGACCACGGTCGAAGCCGGTGCCGGCGCGGCCCAGGACAATGCGGCCGCGGGTTCGCGCGCCGAGGGTTCGGTCGATCCCGTCGCGGAGGCCTTGGCCCTGCTCACCGCCGAGCGGGACGAATTGAAGGACCGGATGCTGCGCACGCTCGCCGAGATGGAGAACCTGCGCCGCCGGACCGAGCGCGAGGTGGCCGATGCCCGCGCCTACGCGGTGACGAACTTCGCCCGGGATGTCCTCAACGTCGCCGACAACATCCGGCGCGCCCTCGACAGCGTCCCGGCGGACGCGAAGGCCGGGACCGACGGCGCCCTGAAGGGCCTGATCGACGGGATCGAACTCACCGAGCGGGACCTCGGCAAGACCCTGGAGCGCCACGGGGTGAAGATCGTCGAGCCGCAGGGCCAGAAGTTCGACCCGAACCGCCACCAGGCCATGTTCGAGGTGCCGAACCCGGAGGTCCCGGCCGGCACCGTCGTGCAGGTGGTGCAGTCCGGCTACGTCATCGGCGACCGCGTGCTCCGGCCGGCCCTGGTCGGCGTGGCCAAGGGCGGGCCCAAGGCGGCGAACCCGGCCGACGCCGCCTGATCGGCGCGCGGCGCGGTCCTACTGACAGGGCAGCGCCGTCGCGAAGTCGGCGATGAACTGGGCCGTCTCGCGGGTCTGCGCCGGCGCCCGCCTGTCGCGGGCGACCGCGCCCGCTTCGGCCTCGAGGCGGCGGTTGCAGGCGCAATGGGTCAGGGTTCCCGACAGGGGATCGGCCGAGCAGGCATCGTGGTGCGCGCAGGCCCGGTCGAGGGCGTCGATGGGCTTGTAGCCGGGACCGCGGTTACCCGGTCCGCAGAAGTTGCCGTAGATCAGGACCGCGCCCCGGCCGGAGGGCCCGGGCGGGATGATCTCCTGGGCCCGCGCCGTTGCGGCGCAGGCCACCAGTCCGAGGACAAGAAGCGCCGCTGCGGCGGCGTGCGGGCGGTGCGTGTGTCTGGGCGTGGTCACGGCCGATCCTGTCGGAGATGCCCCCGTCACCGCACGGTGACGCCCGCGCGGCATCCGGCATCGACGATCCCGAACCGGTCATGGCCAAGCGCGACCGGCTGACGACGGCCCGAAGCCGAACGCCGTGCATAGCGACTCAGACCGGCCGATCCGTCAAGATCCGCCGCGATCAATATTGATTAGAAACCAGAGTTCATCCCCGCCCTGAGAAGGACGGACCGGGAATCCTGTTTGCCGGCATCATAATACGCCGGGGCACCGACGTTGTAGTGTGCCGTTCCGACGAAAGCTCGGCGACGATGGCGATACAGGGCCTCGACCCGGGCCGACAGCTTATCGTTGCAGGCATACGCGATGCCGCCGCCCGCGGCGCAACCGGTCCGAGGGACGAGGAGCGCGGTTGAACGCCTGCCGTCTTGGGGGTCTCGTCCGCGGGGCGGGGTCAGAGGGCCAGGAGGAGAAGGCCGACGACGGTCACCGCGAGGATCAGGCAGAGCGCGAGGTCGAGCACCGGGGCGCCGCCGCAATCGGGAGCCGGCGCCGGATCGGCGCGGCCGGGCTCGGACAGGGCGATCACGACCGCACCTCCCCGGTCCCGGTGGCGTTCGCGGTCCTGACGGCTCTCAAGGCCCGAACCGGCGTGCCGGCACCCTGGGGTGCCGCCGCCCCGTCTGAGGGGACGACGGGAGCGGCGGCCTGCGACGCCCTCGGTTCGCCGGCGCGGTGGACCATATCCGCGACAGCGATGCCGAAGGCGGGCAGCGCGAGGGCGGCCAGGACGCAGAGGATGCGTCCGAGCCGCGGCATGGGATCACCCTGCCGGATCCGGCGGGCGGCGGCGGGCGGGATCGTGAGGGGCGGCAACGCTTGCGGGACGAGAAGGCGCGTCTCGACCGTCATGATCCAGGCTCCGCGGTTCGTGTGGGAAATTTGACCACGCATTTCGTTTACGTGTGCAAAAATCCCACGTCAATTCGGAAATCGTGTGTCCATGTGCGACCGCGCACGCTGTGGGATTGTCTCCCACGCCACATGCGATAACGATGCGGCCATGTCCGAGACTGCCGATACACCGCGAGACGGCGCGAGCCTGCACGCGCCGCTGGCGCGGCTCCTGCGCCCGCTGGTGCGCCTGTTGGTGGCCCGCGGGATCACCTTCCCGGCCCTCACAGACCTGCTGCGCGAGCTCTACGTGAACGTGGCCGAGTACGATTTCGCGCTGTCCGGCAAGGAGCAGACCGACAGCCGCGTCTCCCTGCTCACCGGCATCCACCGCAAGGAGGTCCGGCGCCTGCGCGGGGCCGGTGCGCCGGTGAGCGCGGTGCCCGCCGTGGTCTCGCGCACGAGCCGGATCATCGCCCGCTGGATCGCCGATCCGGCCTTCACCGATGCGCAGGGCCATCCCCTGCCGCTGCCGCGGACCGCCGAGGGCGACGCCGCCTCCTTCGAGAGCCTCGTCGCCGGCGTCACCCGCGACCTGCGGCCCCGGGCGGTCCTGGACGAGTGGCTCGACCGGGGCCTGGCCTTCACGGACGCGCAGGACCGGATCGTGCTGGCGGAGGCCGCCTACGTGCCCAAGGGTGACGGCGCCGAGGGGCCGCAGCTCTACTATTTCGGCCGCAACCTGCACGACCACATCGCGGCCGCCGTGGCCAACATCGTCGGCGACACGCCGCGGTTCCTGGAACGGGCCGTCCACTACGACGGGCTCTCGAAGGACCTCGCGGTGAAGCTCGAGGCGCGGGCGCGCGAGATCGCCATGGCGGCGCTGCAGCAGGCCAACCGCGAGGCGCACGCCGCCTGCCAGACCGATCCGGGCGGCGATCACCGCTGGAATTTCGGTCTCTACGTCTACGCGGAAGCCGCCCCGCCCGCGCGCCCCACGGACGAGCGCTGAGAGGCCGGCCGGTGCGATCCCCGCCAAACCGCCGGTTCGTCCTGCGCCTCCTCGCGGGGGCAGCGATGCTGCGGCCGGGTTCCCTCCGCCCGCAGGAGGCGCCGCGCGATCAGGGCATCGGCGGCACCGGCATGATGCGGACCGATGCGCCGCGCAACGATCCCCTCGGCGAGGGCGACCGCGGCATCGGCGGCACCGGCGTGATCGGCACGATCCGCCGGTTCGGCTCGATCATCGTCAACGACCTGCGCATCGCCTATCCGCCGGAGGTGGCGGTGCGCATCGACGGCGCGGCCGCGCAGGCGACCGACCTGAAGATCGGGCACGTCGTCCACGTGATCGCCCGGCCGGAGGGCGGCGGCCTCGCCACGAGCCGGATCGACGTGACCAGCGAGGTGGTCGGGCCGGTGGATTCGGTCGCGCCGGGCCGGATGATCGTGCTCGGGCAGCGGGTCTCGACCGCGGGCCTGTCCGGCGATTGGACGCCGGGGACGCGGGTCGCCGTCAGCGGCCTGCGCCGGCCGGACGGGGTGATCGTGGCGAGCCTCGTCGAGCCGCGCGCGGCCGGACCGGACCGCGTCGCCGGGCCCGTCCGGCGCGGGGAGAACGGCGCCCTCATGATCGGCGGCCTGCGCCTGACGGGGGCCGACGCCCTGCCGCCGGGCCGGCGCGCCCTGGTGACCGGGACGGGGGCCGACGGCACCCTCACCGCGACCAACGCCGCGGAACTCGGCCTGCCGTTCCCGCCGGGGCTGAAGCAGGTCTCCATCGAGGCCTATATCGGCCGCACGGGCACCGGCCTGGATATCGGCTCCGGCTACCGGGCCACGGGCCGGCCGGGCCCGAAGGTTCCGCGGCAGGGGAGCGTCCGGGCCGTGCTGACCGCCGCCATCGCGCCGGACGGCAACCTGACGGTGGACCGGCTGCGGATCGAGGAGCGCATCGCCCCCGAGCCGCCGCAGCCGGACGCCCCGCGCTTCGAGCGGGAACGCGACCGCCTGGACCTGCGCAACCTGCCCGACGAGCTGCCGGGACGCTTCGGCGCCGAGCCCGGCGGGCGGGCGGACGGCCTCGGCGGGATGGGCGAACCGCGCGGGCCCGGCATCGACACCCGCTCGGGATCCGGCCCGATCCCCGGCGCCGTGGGACAAGGCGGGTTCGGAGCCCCGCGAAGCGGCTTCGGCGGAGCACCGCCCGGCACCTTCCCGGTCGGCCCCGGCGCTCCCCCGGCCGGCCCCGGCGGCTTCGGCGGGCCACCCGGTGGGCCGGGGGGCGGCGGTCCGGGCGGGTTCGGCGGGTTCGGCGGCGGACCCGCAGGGCCGCCGGGGGGCCGGCGCTAGAGGCGCATGCCGGGAGGCGGCCACCGGCGTTTGGGACGAGACGATGCGGGATCGGCGATCGCCCGCATCGCTCCGGTTCCCGGCCCGGGACGCGGCGCCGGGATCGGCACGCGATCGGCGTGGCCCGGCATAGGTCTGGTGTGGCGGGGGGCGGGCGTTCGGTGATCAGGGGCGGAGGGTCCGGGTCAGGGGCGGGAGCGGACGATGCATTGCGAGCGCGCTACCGCGTCCGCCAGAGCGCTCCGACGAGGCCGAGGTTGGCGAGGCTCAGGGCGAGCAGGAGCCCCCACAGGGCATCCGGGCCGGCCTGGGTCAGCACGAACGCGCCGGCCGGTGGGGCAAGCGCCTGCGCGACCAGCCCCGGCCGGGCCAGGCGGCCGACCATCAAGGGGTAGCGGACGGAGCCGAACAGGGCCAAGGGCACCGTGCCCCGCGCAATCGAATAGATCCCGTTGCCGCCGCCGTAGAGCACCAGCCAGATCCCAACGCCGGGGGGGCCGTAGGCGAGCAGCGTTAGGCCGAGGGCGACCAGCCCCAGGGCAGCGGTCAGGGTCCAGAGCGGATGATGCCGGCCCTGGAACGACATCTCCACGATCCGGGCGCCGACCTGCGCCGGGCCGATCAAGGCCCCGTAGGAGACGGCCGCGGCCAGGGCCACGCCCCGCGCCTGCAAGAGCGTCAAGAGATGGACCGACACCAGCGACAGGATCGCGCCGCCGAGGATCAGCACCCCGGCGAACAGCAGGAACGCCCGCCGCTCCTGAACCGACAGCGGACCGGTGTTCGCCTTGTGGTGCTCCGCCGCCGCCGGCAGCCCCGGGGGGTTCGGGATCAGCAGCAGCACCAGCGGCAGGGTTACCCCGAGGTGCAGGCCGGCATAGGCCAGGCAGGCGCCGCGCCAGCCGACATGGGCGACCAGGAACGCCGACAGCGGCCAGCACACGGTGCTCGCGAACCCGCCCCACAGGGTCAGGGTGGTGATCGCCGGCCGCGCCTCCGCGCCGTAGAGCCGGCCGAGGGTGGCGAACGCCGGGTCGTACAATCCGCACCCCATGCCGAGGCCGAGCAGCAGCCAGCCGGCGAGGTAGACCGGCAAGACCGGCGCGAGCGCCAGCGTGGTCAGTCCGGCCGCCAGCAGCAGCGCCGCCAGTGCCAGGACCGGGCGGCCGCCGTGGCGGTGGATCGCCGCCCCGACATGCGGCGAGGCGATGGCGGCGACCAGCAGACCGACGGACAGGCCGCCGACCACCCAGGACAACGGCCAGCCGGTGCTTTCGGCAACCGGACCGGCGAGCACCGCCGGCAGGTAGAACGAGGACCCCCAGGCGAGGATTTCGACCACGCCGAGGGCGGAGATCACCGGCCAGCGCCGGGCCTCGGACACGGACGGCTACCGGGCGCCGAGCAGCGGCAGCCATGCCGCCAGCGCCAGCAGCGTGACCAGCAGCACGGGCGGGGTGATGACCAGGCCGACCCTCATGTACTGGCCCCAGGTGATCCTCTGGCCCTTACCGGCGAGGACGTGCAGCCAGAGCAGCGTGGCGAGGCTGCCGATCGGCGTGAACTTCGGCCCGAGGTCGCAGCCGATCACGTTGGCATAGATCATCAGTTCGCGGATCAGCGGCGGCAGGTCCGGGGCCTGCTGGATCACGAGCGCCCCGGTCAGCACGCTCGGCATGTTGTTCATCACCGACGACAGGAGCGCGGCGGCAAAGCCGGTGCCGATGGTGGCGACCCACGGGCCATGCCCGGCCAGCCAGACCAGCCCCTTCGCCAGCTCGTCGGTCAGGCCGGCGTTTCGGAGGCCGTAGACCACGAGGTACATGCCGAGGCTGAACACGACGATCTGCCAGGGGGCGCCGGTCAGGACCTTGCGGATCGGGATGATTCCGCCCCGGTTGGCGAGCAGCAGGAGCACCGCCGCGCCGGCACAGGTGACGGCCGATACCGGCACGCCGAAGGGCGCGGTGACGAAGTAGGCGAGCAGGAGCACGCCGAGCAACGGGAACGCCGCCCGGAACACCAGCGGATCGCGGATCGCGCCAGCCGGACGCGCCAGCGCGTCCATCGGGTAGGCCGCCGGCACGTCGCGCCGGAAGTAGGTCCACAGAACCACAAGCGTCGCCGCCAAGGACACCAGGTTCACCGGCACCATCACGGCGGCGTACCGGCCGAAGGTCACGTCGAAGACGTTGGCGGAGACGATGTTGACCAGGTTGGAGATCACCAGCGGCAGCGAGGTGCTGTCCGCCACGAACCCGCAGGCGACGATGAACGCCAGCGCGGCCTCCGGCTTGAAGTCGAGCCGGAGCAGGATCGCCAGCACGATCGGGGTCAGCAGCAGGGCGGCGCCGTCATTGGCGAATATGGCCGCGATGGCCGCACCCAGGAGCACGACCAGCGGAAACAGCCGCCGGCCTTGCCCACCCCCCCAGCGGGCGATGTGCAGGGCCGCCCAGTGAAAGAACCCGGCCTCGTCGAGCAGCAGGGAAATGAGGATGAGCGCCACGAAGGTGAAGGTGGCGTCCCAGACGATATGCCAGACCACCGGGATGTCGCCCGGATGGATCACGCCCGTGGCGAGGGCGATGCCCGCGCCGGCCAGGGCGCTCCACCCGATCCCGAGGCCCGCGGGCTGCCAGATGACCAACACGAGGGTGGCAAGGAAAAGGGCGAGCGCGAGCATCCGGGCGTTTTCGTTTCATGGGTTGGTGCGGGGCTCAGGCGGTGGCGACGCGGCGGCCGTGCTCGTCCACGACCTGCTCGCCGTCTTCCTTGACGAACGCGCCCTGCTGCACCGGCAGGAGATCGAGCACGGCTTCCGACGGTCGGCACAGGCGGACCCCCTTGGGCGTGACGACCAGCGGGCGGTTGAGGAGGATCGGGTGCGCCTCGATGGCGTCCAGGAGCTGCGCATCCGTCAGCGCCGGATCGCCGAGGTTCAGCGCCGCGAACGGCGCGCCTTTCTCCCGCACGACGTCCCGCACCGACAGGCCGGCGCGGGCGAGGAGTTCCATCAGCAGCGCCCGAGCGGGCGGGGTTTTGAGGTACTCGATCACGTGCGGCTCGACGCCGGCATTGCGGATCATCGCCAGGGTGTTGCGGGACGTGCCGCAGTCCGGGTTGTGGTAGATCACGATGTCGAACGGCTCAGGCACGGGCGGTTTCTCCGGTGGCGGGGCAACAGGTCGCCAGCACGGCCATCGCCGGTGTGCAGACCTCCGGGTGGCCCTGGCAGCAGTCGCGCATCAGGAAGGCGATCAGGTCGGACAGAGCCGGGTAGGCGGCGCTGTAGATGATCGAGCGGCCCTCGCGCCGGGAGGCGACAAGGCCCGCGTGGCTCAGTTCCTTGAGGTGATGGGACACGGCGGCGGCGGAGATGCCCATTGCCTCGGCCAGCACGCCCGAGGCCAAGCCGTCCGGGCCGGCGGTGACGAGCGCCCGCACCAAGCGGAGACGGTGTTCCTGTGCGAGCGCCGCGAACGCAGCGAGGGCTTGCAGTTCGTCCATTTTCGTTACAATCTTCAAACTATCGTTTGAAGATACGAGAAAGCCGATCCTTGGACAAGCCCGCACAGCCCTTCACCGATGGCCTGCCGAACCTGAGCGCGGCGCACTTCGTGGTGCCGACCCGCGAGAGCGTGCAGGCCGCGGCGCCGTTCACGCACGCACCCCGGTTCCTGATCCTCTACGGCTCCCTGCGCGAGCGCTCGTTCAGCCGCTTCCTCGCCTACGAGGCCGCCCGGCTCCTGGAGGCGATGGGCGGCGCGGTGCGGATCTACGACGCCCACGGCCTGCCCCTGCCCGACGACACGACCGCCGATCACCCGAAGGTGCAGGAACTGCGCAACCTCTCGATCTGGTCCGAGGGCCAAGTGTGGGTTTCACCGGAGCGGCACGGCACCCTCACCGGCGTGATGAAAAGCCAGATCGATTGGCTGCCGCTCTCCGAGGGCAGCGTGCGGCCGACCCAAGGGCGCACCCTCGCCGTGATGCAGGTGTCCGGCGGCTCGCAGAGCTTCAACGCCGTGAACGCCCTGCGCATCCTCGGCCGCTGGATGCGGATGATCACCATCCCGAACCAGTCGTCGGTGCCGATGGCCTACGACGCCTTCGACGAAGCCGGCCGGATGAAGCCGGGGCCGCTCTACGAGCGCGTCGTGGACGTGTGCGAGGAACTGATGAAGTTCACGCTGCTGACCCGGGAGCGTGCCGACGACCTGGTTGACCGCTACAGCGAGCGGAAGGAGCGTGAGCCCGAGCGGTTGGCAGGCGTGGCGGCCGACCTGGGCTTTGCGAAGCGCTAGGTCGTCCGCTTCCAACCGCATTCGGACGTTCCCATCGAAAGGGCGGAGGATCCGCGTCACCCTCCAGATCCCCGCCGTCCCCACGCCGAGACCGGCGTCAGCCCCCGGCCTCCCGCGCAAGCAGGTCCCGCTTGCGCGCCACGCCCCAGCGATAGCCCGAGAGGGCCCCGTCCGAGCGCACCACCCGGTGGCAGGGGATCGCCACCGCGATCGGGTTCGCCCCGCAGGCGCCGGCGACCGCCCGGGTCGCGGCGGGCAGGCCGATGGCGCGGGCGATCTCCGCGTAGGTCGCGGTCGAGCCCACGGGGATCCGCCGCAGGGCCTCCCAGACCCGCTGCTGGAAGGCGGTGCCGCGGATATCGAGGGGCAGGTCGAGGCCGCGGCCCGGCGCCTCCACGAGGCCGATGACCCGGGCCATCCAGTCCTCGAAGGCCGGATCGCCGCCGACGATCTCCGCCCCCGGGAACCGATCCTGGAGATCATGCAGGAGTGGCTCGGGGGTGTCCCCGAGCAGGATCGCGCAGACGCCCGCATCGGTCGCCGCCACCAGGATCGCCCCCAGGGAGCAGGCACCGATACCGAACCGGATGCGCAGGCCGGCGGCGCCCTTCCGATAGGCCGCGGGCGGCATGCCCAGACGCGGCGCGCCCTCCGCGTAGAAGCGGCTCGCCGCGCCGTAGCCGGCTTCGTACAAAGCCTCCGTGACCGAGCCCGCCCGGGGCAGCCGGGCGGCCAGGCCGGCGGCGCGCCGGGCGGCGGCGTAGGCCTTCGGCGTCACGCCGGTGGCGGCTTTGAACACCCGGTGGAAGTGATACGGGCTCAGGCCCGCGGCCCGGGCGAGTTCGGCGAGCGACGGCATCGTCTCGGCCGATTCGATCAGCCGGCAGGCGCGGGCCACGGCCTCGGCCCGGCGGGCGGCGAGGCCCGGCTCGTCCGGGCGGCAGCGCCGGCACGGCCGGAAGCCCGCTTCCTCGGCCTCGGCGCAGGTCCGGTGGAACGAGACGTTCTCGGGCCGGGCCGCCCGGGCGGCGCAGCTCGGCCGGCAATACACCCCGGTGGTGCGGACCGCGTACACGAAGCTGCCATCCGCCCGGGCGTCGCGGGCGGCAAGGGCCGCCCAACGCTGGGCGTCGCCGGGGTCCGTCCGCGGGGCGACGCTCAGCGCGGGGTCACGATGCGGCCCGGCGGGCGCCGTGGGAAGGGGCATGAGAGGACCTGTCGATCGGGCGATAGCGCGCGTTCCACCCTGCCCGCCCGCCGCCGTTCCGGCATCCCGCTCCTTGCTGCCGAATTCGGCCGGACCGGCGGCCGCGATCGGGTCAGGCCTCGAGCTTGGCCACCAGCGCGTCCGACAGGGCGAAGTTCACGTAGACGTTCTGGACGTCGTCCTGATCCTCGATCACCTCCACGAGGCGGATCAGCTTCTCGCCGGTCTCGTCGTCGACGTCGATGGTGTTCTGCGCCTTCCAGATCAGGCCGGTCCGGCGCGGCTCGCCGAACCGGGCCTCGAGCGCCTTGGCGACCTCGCCGTAGGAATCCTGGGCGCAGACGACCTCGTGGCCGTCCTCGCCGGAGCTCACGTCGTCGGCCCCGGCCTCGATGGCGGCCTCCAGCATCGTGTCGGCATCGGCCACGCCGGCCGGGTAGGCGATGACGCCGACGCGGTCGAACATGAAGGCGACGGCGCCGGTCTCGGCCAGGCTCCCGCCGGACTTGGTGAAGGCCGAGCGCACGTCGGACGCGGTGCGGTTGCGGTTGTCGGTCTGCGCCTCGACGATGAGGGCGGCGCCGCCGGGCCCGTAGCCCTCGTAGCGGATGTCCTCGTAGTTCTCGCCGTCGGCCCCGGCGGCCTTCTTGATGGCGCGCTCGATATTGTCCTTGGGCATGTTCTCGGCGCGGGCCGCGATGATCGCCGCGCGCAGGCGCGGGTTCATGGCCGGGTCGGGCGTGCCGAGCTTGGCCGCCACGGTGATCTCGCGGGCGAGCTTGCCGAACACCTTCGAGCGGACCGCGTCCACCCGGCCCTTCCGGTGCATGATGTTCTTGAACTGCGAATGGCCTGCCATGGCGTGTGAGACTTTGTTCGTTGGCGCGGGCGGGCGTTCAGGACCCCGCCGTCGCGGCTGTGAGGTCGCCGCGTTATAGGCCGCCCCGTTTCGACGAAGCAACGCGGGCGGCCATCGGCGGAGCGCCTGCCCCGGCGCAAGGGCGTGGAGGCGGAAAGATTTCCGCGGACGGGCGTTGGCGCAGGCAATCCCCGACCTGGAATCCCGATGGCGCACCGGAACAGCACAAGACCGACCGTGATGGTGACGGGCGCGAGCGCCGGCGTCGGCCGGGCGGTGGCGCATGAATTCGCCCGGCACGGCTGGAATGTCGGGCTCATCGCCCGGGGCGAGGCCGGACTCCGGGGCACGATCCGGGACGTGGAGCGGGCCGGCGGCCAAGCGCTGGCCTTCGCGGCCGACGTGGCCGATGCCGACGCCGTCGCACAGGCCGCCGACGAATTGGCCGAGACGTTCGGGCGCATCGACGTCTGGGTCAACAACGCGATGGTGACGGTCTACGCACCGGTGCAGGAGACGAGCCCGGAGGAATTCCGCAGGGCCACGGAGGTCACCTATCTCGGGCAGGTGCACGGCACCCTGGCGGCGCTCCGGCACATGGTGCCGCGCGACCGGGGCACGATCGTGCATATCGGCTCGGCGCTCGCCTACCGCTCGATCCCGCTCCAGGCGAGCTACTGCGCCGCCAAGGCCGCCGTGCGCGGCTTCGTCGACGCGCTCCGCAGCGAGCTGCTTCACGACGGCAGCCGGGTGCGTCTGACGATGGTGCAGCTGCCGGCGGTGAACACGCCGCAATTCGACTGGGCGCGTTCCCGGCTCCCCCGCAAGCTCGAACCGGTGCCGCCGATCTACCAGCCCGAGGCGATCGCCCGCCACGTGTTCCGGGCGGCTCACGACGCGCCGCGGGAATTGTGGATCGGCGCCTCGGCCTGGAAGGCGATCGTCGGAAACATGCTGATCCCGGGCTGGATCGACGGATACCTCGCCCGGCACGGCTATCGTGGGGAGATGACCAGCGTGCAGGCCCAGAAGAACCGCCCCGACAATCTCTACGATCCGGTCGACACCGATCCCGGGGCGCATGGCCGCTTCGACGCGCGCTCGACCGCCCACGTCGCGGCGGCCGATCCGCGCTGGCTGAAGCTCGGGATCGCGGCGGCGCTGGGTGTCGTCGCCGGCACGATGCTGTTCGCCACCGAGGCGCAGGGGCGCAGCGAAGGACGCGCGATGCGTCGATCGGGCGGACGGTGATCAGCCCGCCCCGCGGGACTTCCGCGCGGCATCGGAAGTCCGATAGGCTTGCCGAAAGCGGCGTGTTTCACCCCTTACAGTCCGGCGCTTCCGGGAGGATCTGATGCCAGCATCGACCCGTCGTGACCTTGTGCGGGGTGTGCTCGCCGGGGGTGCGGTCCTCGGTCTTGGCGGTCGCGCCGGCGCCGCGGCCACCCTCGGCGGGAAGCAGGCGCCGGGTTTCTACCGGACCCGTCTCGGCACCTGCGAGATCACGATCCTCAACGACGGTGCCCGAAGCTTCCCGATGCCGGATCGCTTCGTGCGCAATATCCCCCGGGACGAGGCACTCGGGGCCGCCCAGGCGGCTTACATGCCGCTGGGCCAGGTGACGGTGCCGTTCAACCCGACGCTGATCAATACCGGCTCGAAGCTGATCCTGATCGATACCGGCAACGGTCAGGTTCAGGGCGCACCGGTCGGTCGCCTCACGGCGAACCTCGCGGCGGCCGGGATCGAGCCCGAGGACATCGACCTGGTGCTGCTCTCGCATCTCCATCCCGATCACACCAACGGACTGAAGACAGCGGATGGGGCGCTCACCTTCCCGAAGGCCGAGATCCGGGCCGCCGCGCCCGACTGGTCGTTCTGGATGAGCGACGCCACCATGGCCCAGGCCGCCGATCCGGTGACACAGGCCTACTTCGCCAATACCCGCAGGGTGCTCGGCGACCTGAGGGACCGGATCGGCACCTTCGCGTGGGGCGAGGAGGTGGCGCCCGGGATCACGGCGCTGGCCGCCCCCGGGCACACGCCGGGCCACACCGCCTTCGCGGTCGCGTCCGGATCGGACCGCCTGCTGGTCCAGTCCGACGTGACCAACATCCCGGCTTTCTTCCTGCAGCACCCGGACTGGCACGTGATGTACGATTACGACGCCAATCAGGCGCAGGCGACGCGCCATCGCTTCTACGACATGGCCGCGTCCGAGAAGGCCCTCGTGGTGGGCTACCACTTCCCCTTCCCGTCGCTCGGTCATGTCGAGCGCGACGGGCCGGGCTACCGGCTGGTGCCCATCGCCTGGAGCGCGGCGCTCTGATCCCGCAGGGCTTCGTGCCACCGGATCAGGCCGGCGAGGTCGACCACGCCACCCGGCCATTCCACGCCGGCGAGGTGCCGGTGCGGGTGCCCCGGCTCCCCGAGATCCGAGACCGCCGAGAAGGCGCCGTCGAGCCGGTGGCTGTCGGTGTAGCGGCTCCGGGTCGCCAGGACGGGCAGGCCGGCGGCGCGGGCCGATGCGATGCCGGCCGCTGAATCCTCGAAGGCCACGGCCTCCGTGGCCGCGACATCCAGGCCGGCGAGCGCCAGGAGGAAAATGTCGGGGGCGGGCTTCTTCCGCTCCGCCGCGTCGCCGGCCGCGATCACGTCGAAGGGTGTGGCGCCGGGCGGGAAGTTCACGCTCAGCAACCGGTCGACGTTCGGCCGGCTGGTGGTTGTGGCCACGCCGAGCCGGATCCCCGCCGCCCGGGCCTCGGCGACGAGCCGGGCAACGCCGGGGCGCAGCGGCAGGCGGCTCTCCACCACGAGGTCGCCATACGCGACAGTCTTGCGGGCGTGGATCTCCGGCGCCAGCGCCTGCAGCGCGGCGAGCTCCGCCGGGCGCCGCGTCGCGATGTAATGGGCGAGGCGCTCCTTGCCGCCCATGACGGTGAGCAGCTCGGCGTAGAGCGCCGCATCCCAGTGCCAGGCCAGGCCGAGTTCCCCGAAGGCGCGGTTGAACGCCTGCCGGTGCAGGTCCTCGGTCTCGGCCAGCGTGCCGTCGACGTCGAAGATCAGCGCCCTCAGCACGACAGATCGCGGCCGGAGGCGCCCTCCGCGCCGGCCCGGATCGCCGCGATGCGCTCCGCGTAGGCGTCCGGGCCGCCGCTGAACACGGCGTTGCCGGCGACGAACGTGTCGGCGCCCGCCCGGCTCGCGGCCCGGACGGTCTCGGGGTCGATGCCGCCATCGACCTGGATGCGGATGTCGCGCCCCGCCACCATCGCCCGCACCCGGGCCACGGAGTCCATGCTGCTCTTCAGGAAGCTCTGGCCGCCGAAGCCGGGGTTGACGGTCATCACCAGCACGAGGTCCACGAGGTCGAGCACCGGCTCGACCATCGCCGCCGGGGTCCCGGGATTGATCGCCACGCCGGCGCGCTTGCCGAGGTCGCGGATGGTCTGGAGCGAGCGGTGGATATGCGGCCCGGCCTCGGCATGGACCGTGATGCCGTCGGCACCGGCCTGCGCGAAGGCCGCGAGATACGGGTCGGCCGGGGCGATCATCAGGTGCACGTCGAAGAACTTTTCCGTGTGCGGGCGCAGCGCCTTCACCACCGGGGGCCCGAAGGTGATGTTGGGCACGAAGTGCCCGTCCATCACGTCGAGGTGGATCCAGTCGGCCCCGGCCGCGTCCACGGCGCGGGTCTCCTCGGCGAGCTTCGAGAAATCCGCCGAGAGGATCGAGGGGGCGATGACGGGTGTGAGCATGGGCAACTCTCGGGATCGGCTCAGGCCAGACGTCTGCGGCGTTCGACGAGCTGCATGATCATCGGCGTCAGGATCAGCTGCATGGCGAGATCCAGCTTGCCGCCCGGGATCACGATGGAATTGGCCCGGCTCATGAAGCTGTCGTGGATCATGGAGACGAGATACGAGAAGTCGATCCCCTTCGGATCCTTGAAACGGATCACCACCATCGATTCGTCGGCGGTGGGGATCCAGCGGGCGATGAACGGGTTCGAGGTGTCGACCGTCGGCACCCGCTGGAAGTTGATGTCGGTGAACGAGAATTGCGGGCAGATGGTCTGCACGTAATCGGGCATCCGCCGCAGGATCACGTCGGTCACCGCCTCGGTGGAATAGCCGCGGAACGAGCGGTCCCGGTGCAGCTTCTGGATCCACTCCAGGTTGATCACCGGCACGACGCCGATCTTCAGATCGGCGTAGCGGGCGATGTCGACATCCGGGTCGGCGACGCAGCCGTGCAAGCCCTCGTAGAACAGCAGGTCGGAATCCGGCGGGAACGCCTCCCAATCCGAAAAACTGCCCTCGGGGATGCCGTAGGCCTCGGCGTCGTGCGGATCGTGGGCGTAGTGGCGGGTCCGGCCGGTCCCGGACTCGGCGTAGCTGCGGAACACCGCTTCCAGCTCCGGCAGCAGGTTCGCCCGGGGCGCGAAGTGGGACAGGGTCGGCTCGCGCGCCATCATGGCCCGCATCGTGTCGCGGTCGAAGGCGTGGAAGCCGTCGCCCTCGATGAACACCGCCCGCACGTCCTCCCGGCGAAAGATCTGCTCGAAGGTGTTGCGCACCGAGGTGGTGCCGGCCCCGGAGGAGCCGGTCACCGAGATGATGGGGTGCCGCGCCGACATGGTGTTGGACTTCGCGTTGCGTCTACGACCGCATCAATCCGCGCTGGCCGAACAGCGGCGAGCGGCCGGCATCGGGCTTGCCGCCGGCATAATAGGCGGCCACGCAGGTGACCTCCTCGGGGGTGCCGCAGACCAGCGGCGCGCGGTCGTGGATGCCGGTGGCCACGAGATCGAGGATGCGGGTCTGCCCGTCGGTCGCGGCGCCGCCGGCCTGCTCGACCAGCATCGCCACGGGAGCGACCTCGTAGAGCAGCCGCAGGCGGCCGCGGGCGTAGTTCTTCCTTGCGTCGCCCGGATACAGGAACACGCCGCCCCGGGTCAGCACGCGCTGGATGTCGGCCACCAGGGAGGCGAGCCAGCGCATGTTGTAGTCCTTGTCGCGCGGGCCCTCGGTGCCGCGCTGGCAATCCTCGATATAGGCCTTCACCGGGGCGTCCCAGTGCCGGGCATTCGAGGCGTTGATGGCGAATTCCTTCGTGGAGGCCGGGACCGCCATGGCCGGGTTGGTCAGGCGGAACCGGCCCTCGGCGCGGTCGAGGACGTAGGATTGGGTGCCGTCGCCCAGGGTCAGGATCAGCGCGGTGGCCGGGCCGTAGGTCACGAAGCCGGCCGCGATCTGCGCCGTGCCGGGCGTCGTGAACGAGGCGAGCGGGTTGGCCGGGTCCTTGATCGACGGGCGGATGCCGAAGATCATCCCCACCGCCATGTTGACGCCGATGTTGGACGAGCCGTCGAGCGGGTCGATGGCCACGGCCAGCGGCGCGTCCGGGTTCAGCCGCATCACCGCCTCGGCCTCCTCGGAGGCGACCTCGGCGACCGGGGCGCCCCGCAGGGCCGCCGTCACGCTCTCGTGGGCGATGACGTCGAGCGCCTTCTGGACGTCGCCGTCGCTGTTGTGATCGCCCGCCGCCGCGAGGTCGCCGCCGAGCGCCCCGCGCCCGATCCGCTCGCTGATCTCCACCGCCGAGCGCGCCACCGCGGCGATCACCGCGGCGGCATCCTTCAGCGCCGGGTCGGCCGCTACGGCCTGCGCCAGGCAGGCATCGAGGGGCGTTCCGATCGCCGCTGAGATTGCCATCGGCCTATCCTTCCTGGTCGGATCCCGCCTGCCGGGATCGCGCGTCCGCGCGGGTTCTGTAGCGGCCGCACCGCCGTCACGATAGCGGTCCCGGGCGCCGGATCGAAGGGACTGCCGGCCCGGCGTTCAAGATTTCTGCGCGATCTTGTGTCAAAGCACAAAAAATACGAGACCTCCGCCATGCGCAACCTCTCCCTCAAGCAGCTCCAGGCGGTGGCGGCGGTGGCCCGGCTCGGCACCATGACCCGGGCGGCGCAGGAACTGAACGTCACCTCGGCCGCCCTCTACGCGCGCATCCGCCAGCTCGAGGAAGAGGCCGGGCTCCTGCTGTTCGACCGGACCCCCGGCGGCCTCAAGCCGACCGATGCCGGCCGCGAGATGCTCTGGGCCATCGACAGCATCAACACGGTTCTGGAGACCTGCACGGACCGGCTGCGGACCCTGCGCGGCGCCGAGGGCGGGCGCGTGGCGCTCGGCGTCGTCTCCACCGCCAAGTACTTCGCGCCCCAGGTGATCGCCGGCTTCGTCAAGAAGCATCCCGGCGTCGAGATCAGCCTGTCGGTGCGCAACCGCGGCCAGACCGTGGAGGCCCTGCGCGGCTACGAGATCGACTTCGCCCTGATGGGCCGCCCGCCCCGGGACTTCCCGATCGAGGCCGCCACCTTCGGCCCGCACCCGATCGTGCTGATCGCCGCCCCCGACCATCCGCTCGCCGGGCGGAGCGGCCTCGGCCGGGAGGATCTCGCCGACCAGCCGTTCTTCCTGCGCGAGGAGGGATCCGGCACCCGCATGGTGTTCGAGGAGTTCATGAGCGGCGTGCTGGTCAAGCGGGCGCCCCTGGAGATCGACACCGGCTCGAACGAGACCATCAAGCAGGCGGTGATGGCCGGACTGGGCATCGCCCTGCTGTCGGTGCACTCGGTGGCGGCCGAGCTGGACAGCGGGCGCCTCGTCCTCCTCCACGTGAACGGCCTGCCGATCCGCCGCGACTGGTACGCGGTCCGCCGGGCCGACAAGGTCCTGGGGCCGGCGGCCTCCGCGGTCTGGTCCTACCTGATGTCCGACGGCGCGCGCAGCCTGCCCGGCGTCGCGCAGAGCGGCCTGGCCCTGGCGGGGGCCAAGGCGTGAGCGCGGCCGGAATCGTCGTCGCGGGGGCGGGCCAGGCCGGCTTCCAGCTCGCCGCCTCCCTGCGCGAGGGCGGGTTCCGGGCGCCGATCACCCTGGTGGGCGACGAGACCGCCCTCCCCTACCAGCGGCCGCCCCTGTCCAAGGCCTACCTCGCCGGCAAGACCGACCAAGCGGGCCTGTTCCTGCGCCAGCCCGGCTTCTTCGCCGAGCACGCCATCGCCCACCGGCCGGGAATCCGCGCCGTCGCGATCGACCGGGCGGAGCGCCGCCTGCGCCTGTCGGACGGGGACAGCCTCGCCTACGACCATCTCGTGCTCGCCACCGGCGCACGCAACCGGCCCCTGCCCGTCCCCGGGGCGGACCTCGCCGGGGTGCACCAACTGCGCGGCCTCGCGGATGCCGATTCCCTCAAGGCGGAGATCGAAGCGGCCCGGGCGATCGTCGTGGTCGGCGCCGGGTTCATCGGGCTGGAATTCGCTGCCGTCGCGGCCGCGCGCGGCCTCCCGGTGACGGTGATCGAGGCGGCGGGGCGGCCCATGGCCCGGGCGGTCTCGCCGGAGATGGGAGCTTTCTTCCGCGCCGCCCACGAGGCGATGGGCGTGCGCTTCGCCTTCGGGGCCGGCGTCACCGCGATCCTCGGGCGCGCGGGCCGGGTTGCCGGAATCGGCCTGGCGGACGGCCGTGAACTTCCCGCCGACCTCGTCCTGATCGGCATCGGCGTGCTGGCGAACCGCGAACTCGCCGCGGAGGCGGGTCTGCCGGCCGAGGACGGCGTCCAGGTCGACGCCTTCCTGGCGACGCCCGATCCCGCCATCTCGGCGATCGGCGATTGCGCCCGCTTCCCCAGCCCCTTCGCCCGCGGCCTCACGCCGGACGGCACGGTGCGGATCGAATCCGTCCAGAACGCCATCGACCAGGGCCGCTGCCTCGCGGCCCGGCTCACCGGGAAGCCCGCGGCCTACGGCGCGCTGCCCTGGTTCTGGAGCGATCAGGGCCCGCACAAGCTGCAGATCGCCGGCCTGTCGGGGCCCTCCGACGCCAGCGTGATCCGCGGCTCCGGACCCGCCTTCTCGGTGTTCCGCTTCCGCGACGGGGCCTTGAGCGCGGTGGAATCGGTCGACCGGGCGGGCGACCACATGATCGCCCGGCGCCTCCTCGCCGCCGGGACGCCCCTGACCCCGGATCAGGCGGAAGATCCGGCCTTCGACCTCAAGGCCCTGGCGTTGCAGCGGCCCTGAAGCCGGGTCATCCCGGGAATGCCACCGGCACCGGCTTCTGCCGCAGGGCGAGGGCCGTGCCGATACCCAGCGCCAGGATGGTCACCGCACATCCGAAGAGCGCCCCGAACTGGCCGAGCCGGATCAGCGCCTCCCCCAGCACCGCGACGCCGAGCGCCTGCCCGCAGAAGAACGAGAAGGCGTGGAGCGCCACCGCGGAGGCGCGCGCCCCGGGCGCGACCTCGGTGACCTGGGTCTGGTAGGTGTTGTGCAGCATGTAGAAGCCGAGGCCCATGGCGGTGAGCGCGGCGCAATCGACCTGCCACGTGCCGGCGAGCCCGACCACGGTAAGCGAGGCGCCGCAGATCAGGCCGCCACCGACGAGCATCCGCGGCAGGCCGAGGAGCCGCACCAGCAGCCCGACCAGCGCCGAGTAGAGCAGGCCGCCGACCGCGAACCCCGCCAGCACGAGGCCGGCCTCGCGCGGTCCACCCTCGCCCCGGGCCTCGATCAGCGGGGCGAGGTGGGGGAAGACGCCGAAGATCGCGATGGCTTCGATGAACACCGCCGAGAACAGCACCCGCGCCCGGGGATTGCCCAGGATCGTCCGGTAGCGCCGCACCGCCTCGCCGAAGGCCGGGCGGCGGGCGGGGGCCCGGCCGGCGCGGTCGAAGCCGAACACGGTCGCCGCGCAGGCGCAGGCCGCCACGGCGGCGGTGACCGCGAAGACGCCGCGCCAGCCGATCGCGGCCTCGATCAGGCCCGCGAAGGTCGAGCCGGAGAGCTGGCCGAGGATCACCGCCACCAGGAAGCGCCCGATCGCCACCTGCCGGCTCGCCATCGGCACGCGGTCGCCGAGCAGCGCCAGGGACAGCGGGATGCAGCCCCCGGCCGCCGCGCCGGCCAGCATCCGCAGGCCGAACAGGCTGCCGATATCGGGGGCGACGCTGCACAGGGTGAGGGCGACGGCGAGCACCGCCAGACAGGTGCTCATCACCCGCTCCTTGCCGAGCGCGTCACCGATCGGCCCGAGCACCGGCTGGATGAACGCGTAGGGCAGCGCGAACGCGGTGGAGAGGAGCGCCACCGTGTGAGCGTTGCTGGCGAGGTCCCGGGCGAGCACGCCGACGAGGGGCTCCACCGAACGGAGCGCGAAGGTGCTGCCGAACCCCGCGCAGGCCAGCACGACGATCAGGCGCGGAATCGACGTGGCCGGCGGTGCGGGGAGCGCCGCGGCTGGTGCGCGAACCGGCTCTGTGCTGTCGGGCATGGGGAACGCTTCGCGACGCGGGCCAAATCAGACCCGCGGCATCGCATCTCCCCGGCCGGAGCGGAACCCCGCCGCGCGACAGATCAGTGCGCGTAGAAGGCCGGATCCGGATTGTCGGTCGGATGGGCGAACGCCCAGCGCAGGGCCGAGGAGAGCGGCACGTTGTAGGTCAGGCCGCGCGGCGGCACCGGCTTCAGGAACCAGCGGTCGTAGATCGTGAGGATCTCGGGGCTGCGGTAGAGGTCGGCGGTCGCCCGGTCCACCACCGCCTTGAAGGCCGGATCGTCCCTGCGCAGCATGATCCCGTAGGGTTCCGGGTTGGACAGGGTCTCGTCGCTGACCTCGTAGGCGGACGGGTCCTTGGACTGGGCCGCGATGACGCTGAGCTGCACGTCGTCCATGACGAAGGCCGCCGCCCGGCCGGTCTCGACCATCAGGAAGGCCTCCGGAACGTCCTTCGCGGCGATCACCGTGATGCCGAGCCTGCGCTCGTTGTTGGCCTTGATCAGCATCAGGATGTTGGTCGAACCGGCCACCGACGCGACCGTCTTGCCGCGCAGGTCATCCAGGCCGGCGATGTGCTGGTCCTTCTTGGAGACGAAGCGGGTGGCGGTCAGGAAGTGGGTGTTGGTGAAGTCCACCTGCTTCTTGCGCTCGGCGTTGTTGGTGGTGGTCCCACATTCGAGGTCGATCGTGCCGTTGGTTATCAGCGGGATGCGGGACGAGGAATTGACGAATTCCATCCCGACCTCGAGGCCCGGCATCTTTAGCTCGCGCTTCACCGCCTCGGCGATCTTGAGGCAGATGTCGACGGCGAAGCCGACCACCTTCTGGTTCTGATCCAGGTAGCTGAACGGCGTCGCGGTATCGCGGACGCCGAGCACCAGCCGGTTGCTGTCCTTGATCTTCTTGAGGGTGCCGGTCAGCGCGTCGGCCCGGGCCGGTGCGGCCAGGGGAAGCGCGACGAGGAGGGCGAGGAGCGGGGTGAGCAAACGCATGGGCGGGCTGGGTCCGTTCGTCGCGCGGCTGGGTCGCCGTCCGGACTGGCCGGCGGAGCCCGGATGCGCGCCGGTTCAGGCTCCGCGAAGCCCACCAGCAAGAGTCCGGCCGCGATGACACCGGGGACTGTAACGACGATCTGTTTTGGTCAGTATGCGCGGCGCGCCCGGGGGTTATTCCTCGCCCTCGTTCGGCCGAAGGACTCGCAGAGCCCGCAACGCGTCGGTGGCGAAATCCAGGACGGCATTCACCCGCGCCGGCCGGAAGTCCTGGCTCGGCGTCACGAGCTGGACCGGCAGCGGCGCCGGCTCGTAGGCCGCGAGCAGGCGCACGAGCCGTCCGGCCGCGATGTCCTCGGCGGCTTGATAGGACAGGACCCGCGCGATGCCGCGGCCGGCCCGGGCGGCGATCAGGGCGGCCTCGACCTCGTTGACGATCAGGCGCGGGGCGAGGCGCACCCGGTTCGCCCCGAAGCGCCATTCCCGCTGGCCCGCGCGCACAAATCCCTGGATGGTGTCGTGGTCGCCGAGATCCGCGGGCCCGCGCGGCGTGCCCCGGGCGGCGAGGTAGTCCGGGCTCGCCACCACGATCTGGCGCACCTGTCCGACCCGGCGCGCGACGAGGCGCGATTCCGCGAGCTGGCCGATCCGCACGGCGACGTCGATCCCCTCCTCCACGAGGTCGAGATTGCGGTCGGCGAGCAGCAGTTCGACCTGCGTCTCCGGATAGGCGTCCAGGAACCCCGACACCAGGGGCGCCACGTGTATGCGCCCGAACAGCACCGGTGCCGTGACCCGCACAAGGCCGCGGACGGCATCGGGGGACGCCCCCGACACGGCCGCCGCGTAGCCCGCAAGGACCAGGCGGGCGCGCTCGGCGAGTTCGAGGCCGGCCGGCGTCGGAGCGAGGCGCCGGGTCGTCCGCTCGACCAGGCGCGTGCCGGCCCGCGCCTCGAGGCTGGCGAGGGCGCGGGTCGCCGCGGCGGCGGAGCGGCGCTGACGGCGCGCCGCGCCGGCGAGGCTCCCGGCATCGACGATCGCCACGAAGAGGGAGAGCTCGTCCAGCCGATCCATCGATTGCTGCAAAAACTGAAATTCTGATTGTCAGAGTCTCGGGATTTCCGGCGCGGGGTGCAAGGGCCACTCTCCGGTCGTTGCCGGAGACCGTCCCGATGTCCGATCCCGATCTCACCCTCTACGGCCTGCGCCTGTCGGGCCATTCGCACCGCGCCGAACTGTTCCTGTCCCTGCTGGGGCTTCCCTATCGCTTCGTCGCGGTGGCGAGCCCCGAGCAGCGCGGAGCCGCGGCGTTCCGGCGCCTCAACCCCCTGGGCCAGATCCCGGTCCTGACCGACGGCCCGGCGGTGATCCCCGACAGCAATGCCATCTTGATCTACCTGGCCGCACGCTACGCGCCGGACAGCGGCTGGATGCCCCGGGATCCGCTCGGCGCCGCCCAGGTCCAGCGCTGGCTCTCCATCGCGGCGGGCGAGGTGCGGGCGGGGCCGGCCCAGGCCCGGCTCATGGTCGTGTTCGGCGCCCCGGGCGAGCGCGCCACCGTGCACGCCGCCGCGGCCCGGATCCTCGGCTTTATGGAGGATCACCTGACCGATCGCGCCTACCTGGCAGCCGACCGGCCGACGCTCGCCGACATCGCCTGCTATTCCTACGTGGCCCACGCGCCCGAGGGCGGCGTCTCGCTCGCGCCCTACCCGGCCGTGCGCGCCTGGATCGGTCGGATGGAAGCCCTGCCGGGCTTCGTCCCGATGCCGGCCTCCCCGATCCCCGAACCCGCGTGAGCCGCGCCATGGCCAGCTTCCACGCCGACGAGCGGCTCGCCCAGGAGCGCGCCGGCCACGTCCTGGGCGAGACCCCGGCGATCCGGCCGTTCATGCCCGAGCAGCACCGCGCGTTCTTCTCCGGCCTGCCATACCTGTTCGTCGGCACCGTGGACGGCGCCGGCGCGCCCGTCGCCACCGTGCTGACGGGGCCGCCCGGCTTCGTGCAGGCCCCCGATGCGACGCATCTCGCCGTCGCGGCGGCCCTCGATCCGGCCGATCCGGCGGCCCGGTCCCTCGTGCCCGGCGCCGAGGTCGGGATCCTGAGCATCGACTTCGCGACGCGCCGGCGCAACCGGGCCAACGGCCGCGCGGTCCGCCGCGATCCGGACGGGCTGACGGTCGCGGTCGCCCAGAGCTTCGGCAACTGCCCGCAATACATCCAGCGGCGGGTGGCCGAGCCGATCCGGCGCCCGGTGGGGCCGGTCGAGATCCTCACCGCCCTCGACGCGGAGGCCGCGGCGCTGATCCGGGGCACGGACACGCTGTTCGTGGCGAGCCGCGCCCGGGACGGCCTCGCGGATGGGGGCGCCGACCTCTCGCACCGGGGCGGCCGGCCGGGCTTCGTGCGGCTCCGGGGCGACGTGCTGACGGTGCCGGACTTCTCCGGCAACCGCTACTTCAACACCCTGGGCAACCTGATCGGCGAACCGCGGGCGGCGCTGCTGATCCTCGATTTCGCCCGCGGCGACCTCCTCGTCCTGCAGGGCCGGACCGCGATCGACTGGAGCGGCGCGGAAGCCGCCGCTCCGGCGGGGTCGCAGCGCGCGTGGTCGTTCACCGTCACGGGCGGGTGGCGGCGCCGGGCGGCGGTCCCCCTGCAATGGAGCGCCCCCGAGCCGGCGCAGCAGATCGCGCGCACCGGCTTCTGGCCGGAGCCGGCGTGAGCGGCGCTCAGGCCTGGGCCGGCGCGGCCGCCTCGTGTTCGACCGCGAGCTGCGCGTCGGCGGCCAGGACCGTCTGGAAGGCCGGGCGGCCGCGGACGCGCTCGACATAGGCCGTCAGCACGGGATCGGGTGCGACCAGGCCGAAGCCCATCGTCCAGCCGAGCGCGCTGCCCCACAGGATGTCGGCGGCGCTGAAGCGCGCGCCGAGGAGGTACGGGCCGGGGGTCAGCGCCTCGGTCACCCGGGCGATCACGCTCGCATAGTCCCCGTAGGCCGACATGGCCCTTGGGCCGGGCTCCCGATTCAGGTGGCGGTCGATCAGCGCGGGCTCGAAGCAGGAGCCGTAGAACACCATCCAGCGCAGGTAGGTGGCCCGGGCGGGGTCGGTGGCGGCCGGGGCGAGGCCGGCCTCCGGGACCAGATCGGCGAGGTAGAGGTAGATGGCCGCCTGCTCGGTCACCAGGGCCTCGCCGTGGCGGACCGCCGGCACCTTCGCCATCGGGTTGATGGCGCGGTAGGCATCCCCGAGATGCTCGCCGGCGCGCATGTTGAGAGCGTGCAGCCGGTACGGGACGCCCAGTTCCTCGAGCAGCACGCGCACCCCCGACGAGCGGGTGTTGGGCGCATGATAGAACTCGATATCGGGCTTCTCCGCCATGGGTTCCTCCCTGGGATTTGTCGATTCGCACGGTAGCACGCTCAAGCCGCGGGTGGGCCGGGTCAACCGAAGCGCGAAGCCCACTTCTCCTGGGACCGGAATCGCGGCAGGAGCGTTGGGCGATTGTGCAATGCCGCGCGTTACGATGTCGGCCGGCACGCCGCGAGCCTGGGGTTCGAGTTCTGATGGCGAAGATACTGCTGGTTGAAGACCATGAAGAGATCTGGGACTTCCTGTCCCGGCGCCTCAAGCGGCGCGGCTACGAGGTGATCCTGGCCCATGACGGCGAGGCCGGCGTCCGCCAAGCGCGCTCGGGCCAGCCCGACGTCATCCTCCTCGACATGAACCTTCCGGTCCTCGACGGCTGGTCGGTCGCGCGCACGCTCAAATCGGGGGCCGACACGCGGGCGATCCCGATCATCGCGCTGACCGCCCACGCCATGTCGGGCGACCGCGACAAGGCGATTCAGGCCGGCTGCGACGATTATCATCCCAAGCCCGTCGATTTCTCGAAGCTGCTCAGCCAGATCAGCGCCGCCCTGGGCGAGACCGCGGCGGCGAGCTGAGGCGGATCCGGACGCGCCCGCAGCCGTTCCCACCGCGGCCGCACAGGCGGCCGAACCCGAAGCGTGAGTACCTGGAGCGTGTCCGTGAGCGAGGATCCCGTCACCGCCCAGCGCCTGCGGGAGGGCCTTCCGGTCTTCGTGGCGCTGGCCTCGCTCCTCCTCGTCGTGGCGACGATGGTGGCCCTGTATCTCGGTCGCGAGATCCTGGTGCCGGTGACGCTGGCGATCCTCCTGAGCTTCGTCCTGGTGCCGGCGGTCCGGATGCTCCGGCGGCTGCACGTGCCCCGCGCCGCCGCGGTTCTCCTGGTGGTGGTGACGGTGTTCGGCGCCCTGTTCGGGATCGGCAGCCTGATCGCCAGCGAGGCCTCGCAGCTCGCCAGCGACCTGCCGCGCTACACCCAGACCATGAGCGCGAAGATCAAGGACCTGCGCGGCGCGACCGCCGGGAGCGGCAGCCTCTCGCGGATCGTCGACATGGTCCAGGACCTCAGCGCGACCCTGCAGCCGCCGCCGGCCGCGGAGGTCCGCGGCGAGCCCGGGACGCGCACCCATCCGCTCACCGTGGAGATCACCCCCGCCCGCGCCAGCGTGGTCGACACGCTCCAGACCTTCGCGGGCCCCCTCCTGCACCCGCTGGCCACGACCGGCCTGATCCTGATCTTCACGATCTTCATCCTGCTCCAGCGCGAGGATCTGCGGAACCGGGCAATTCGGCTCGCCGGCGGCTCGGGGGACCTGCGCCGCACCACGGCGGCGATCGACGACGCCACGAGCCGGCTCAGCCGGTTCTTCCTGGCCCAGCTCGCCCTCAACATCGCCTTCGGCCTCGTGATCGGCCTCGGCCTCTGGATCATCGGCGTGCCGAGCCCGACCCTGTTCGGCGTGGTGGCGGCGATCCTGCGGTTCGTGCCCTATATCGGCGCCGCGATCAGCGCCCTGCTGCCGCTGATCCTCGCGGCCGCGGTCGATCCCGGCTGGTCGATGGTGATCGCCACCGCGGCCCTGTTCCTGATCGTCGAACCGATCTGCGGCCACGTGATCGAGCCGCTGCTCTACGGCCATTCCACGGGCCTGTCGCCGATCGCCGTTATCCTGGCGGCGACGATCTGGACGTTCCTGTGGGGCCCGATCGGCCTCGTCCTGGCGACCCCGCTCACCGTCTGTCTCGTGGTGCTCGGGCGGCACGTGGAGCGGCTCTGGTACCTCGACGTGCTCCTGGGCGATCAGCCCGCTTTGTCGCCCCCCGAGATCTTCTACCAGCGCATGCTGGCGGGCGACCCGGCCGAGGCGATCGACCAGGGCTGGCAGTTCCTGAAGGAGCGCGCGCTGATCACCTACTACGACGAGGTCGCCCTCGCCGGCCTGCTGCTGGCGCAGGAGGACCTGTCCCGCGGTACCCTGGACCGTGCCCGCCAGAGCGAGGTCGGCGCGGCGCTCCGCACCGTGGTGGATCGGCTGGGGACCGCGCCGGTCGCCCGGCGGGCCCGGCGGGGATCGGGACGCGGTCCCGACACGGAGACGGCCGCGGCCCTGGCCGCGGTGGGGCCCGACCGGCAGATCGCCGGCATCGTCTTGGGCCGCGAGGATCTGGCGCCGCAATGGCGCAGCGACATCCCGGTCCTGTGCGTGTCAAGCCGCGGCCCGTTCGACGAGGCGGCGACGCTGATGCTGAGCCAGATCCTCGGCCGGCACGGGCTCGCCTCGCAGACCCTGTCGATGGCGGCGATCCGCGCCGGCGAGCGCCCCGACGCTCCGGACGACCTCGCGCTGATCTGCTTCTCCTATCTGGAGCCGGTGAGCCTCTCGCAGATCCGCTTCACCGTCCGTCAGGCGCGGGCCGCCGTGCCGGGGGTGCGCATCCTCGTGGGCTTCTGGCGCGAGCGCGATCCGGCCACCCTGGACCGTCTGCGCCGGGCGACCTCGGCGGATTTCCTGGTGACCTCGCTCAACGAGGCGCTGTCGGCGGTGCTCGGCGCCTGCCGCGAGCACGCCCGTCCGCGGACCGTCCCGGCGGCGCCGATCCCGCTGCCCGGTCCGGCCCGAACGGCGGCGACCGCCTGAGCCGCAGCCCGATCGCGCATCGTGCCGGAGAACGGAACCGTCATGCTGCGCTCGCTTTCTGATTGGGGTCGTCCGGAAAGCCGGCGGCCACCGATCGGGACGATGATCGAGCGGTGCCCACGCAGGTCGCGATGATCCGCGCGCCGCCTGCGTCCACGGCCTGAAGGGTGAAGACCGCCGCGCATGTCCGAGACCCCAGAAACCCCGCCCTCCGGACCCGGTCCCCAGGTCCAGGACAGCGCGCCGAGCGACGTCACGGACCGCAGGAGCGACATCTTCTTCGCCGCGGTCGAGACGACGCGGATGCCGATGATCGTCACCGATCCGCGCCAGCCCGACAACCCGATCATCTTCGCCAACCGGGCCTTCCTGGCGATGACCGGCTACACGCCGGAGGAGCTGGTCGGGCGCAACTGCCGCTTCCTGCAGGGGCCCGACACCGACCGCGGGACCATCGCGCAGGTCCGCACCGCCATCGCCGAGAAGCGCGAATTCGCCACTGAGATCCTGAATTACCGCAAGAACGGCTCGACCTTCTGGAACGCGCTGTTCGTCTCGCCGGTCTACAACGCCGACGGCGAGCTCGTGTACTATTTCGGCTCGCAGCTCGACGTCTCGCGCCGCCGCGACGCCGAGGACGCCCTGGGCCAGGCGCAGAAGATGGAGGCTCTCGGCCAGCTCACCGGCGGCATCGCGCACGATTTCAACAACCTCCTGCAGGTGATCGTCGGCTACATCGACATCCTGGCGGCCGGCCTCGAGAAGCCGGATGCCGACCGCGCCCGGCTGGGGCGCGCCGCCGAGAACATCCGCCAGGCCGCCGAGCGCGCGACGACGCTGACGCAGCAGCTCCTGGCCTTCGCCCGCAAGCAGCGGCTGGAGGGGCGCGCCGTCAATCTCAACACCCTGGTCGAGGGCATGGGCGAGATGGTCGCCCGCGCGGTGGGCGAGGCGGTCAAGGTCGAACTCGACCTCGCCGCGGATCTCTGGAACTGCCGCGTGGACCCGACCCAAGCCGAGGTCGCAATCCTGAACGTGTTGATCAACGCCCGCGACGCGATGCCGGACGGCGGCACGGTGCGGATCTCCACGGAGAACATCGAGGTCGCCCTCCGCGACCGGGAGATCGGGGCGCTCCGCGACGGCCGCTACGTCAGCATCGCGATCCGGGACACCGGCATGGGCATCCCGCAGGCCGTGCTGGCCCGGGTGATGGACCCGTTCTTCACCACCAAGGAGGAGGGCAAGGGGACCGGCCTCGGCCTCTCCACGGTCTACGGCTTCGCCAAGCAGTCGGGCGGCGCGGCGCAGATCGAATCCGCGGTCGGTGCCGGCACGACCGTGCGCCTCTCGTTCCCGGCCACCGACGGCGCCGTCAACACGCCCCCCAAGGTGTCCCTGCGGTCCGTGGACCGGCAGGGCACCGAGACGATCCTGATCGTCGACGACCGCGCGGACGTGGCCGAGGTCGCCCGCACCATCCTGCGGGATTTCGGCTACGTGACCCTGATGGCCGGCAATGCCCGCGAGGCCCTGGAGATCCTGGATTCCAGCGAGCGGGTCGACCTCCTGTTCACCGACCTGATCATGCCCGGCGGCATGAACGGCGTGCTGCTCGCCCGGGAGGCCGTACGGCGCCAGCCCAAGCTCAAGGTGCTGCTCGCCACCGGCTACGCGGAGGCGAGCCTGGAGCGAACCGATATCGGCGGCTCGGAGTTCGATCTCCTCAACAAGCCCTACCGGCGCACCGAGCTGGTCCGCCGCGTGCGGGCGATCCTCGACGGGCCGACCGGGGTGAGCTGAATTTCGGGAGACGGGCGATGGCGCAGGGCGACAAGGCGAAATACACCGACAAGCAGAAGCGCAAGGCCGCGCATATCGCCGAGTCCTACGAGGCCCGCGGCGTCCCCGAGACCGAGGCCGAAGCCCGCGCCTGGGCGACCGTCAACAAGGACGACGGCGGCGGCAAGAAGCCCGGCGGCTCGGGCCGGGGCAAGGCGACCGGACATCCAGCGGCCCACCAGGGCGGGGCGGTCTCCGCAGGCCGGACGGCGGAACAGCGCTCGGCATCCGCGAAAAAAGCCGCGGCGACCCGGAGGGCGAATGCGGCGGGGCGGGGGTGATCGGTGGGGCGAAGCCGGGCTTCCGCACGGGGAACGCCTGCGGCGTGATCCGGGGCCTCACGCTGGCCCGGCAGCGCCCATGCGCCGGGTTGCGGATCGGCCGCCACGACTGAGCCGCTCTCACGCTCGGCGGGCGATGCCGTCGCTTCGCGGCGCTGGGCAAGATTTGTATGCCGGCGTTGGATCACCCAGGACCCTGTGCGGGCGGATGGACGCCGCCGCACCGTCATACCAGCCGGTCGCTCAGCTCGTTCCCGTCTCCGTCCCGGCTTTGTTGAACGCGTCCTGGAATGCCGGCGAGATCAGGAATCCCAGCTCGGCCTTGAGTGCGACCGCTCGCTCCTTGCCGAAGACCGCTTCGAAACGATCCTGGGCCCCGCGCCATAGCTTCGCCGTCTCGGCGAGCTTGTTCTCGCCCTTGTCGGTCAGCGTGATACGTCGGGCGCGACGATCCCGCGGATCGGGCATGAGCTGAAGATAGCCGTCCCGCGTCAGCGGCTTCAGGGTGTGACTGAGGCCGGACAGGTCCATGACCGCTCGTTCGGCGAGTTCACGCATCGTCGGCGCGCCCATCGTCCGAACCGTCGCGAGCAACCCGTGCTGCGTGGCGCGCAGGCCGCTTGGCGCGAGAGCGTCGTCGTAGAGCTGGCCGATGCGGCGCATGGCCTGCCGCAGGACGGCGTTGCTGCAGGTGCTGGGATCGTCGGTCATGGGCGCGTCCTATCGCGATCGCGCGGCCGGGTACACGCGCTGCCCTTTCCCGACACAGGCTGGGCCACCGGTTTGCCCCGTCCGCTTGAGAGGATGCCTATGCAAACGCTAAAAACTTGCATATGCATCTTTATAGGCCCGGTTCCGGATGCAGGCCATCGCCGCCTTGTCGCGGGGCCGGGACCCATCGCCGTCGAGGTCACACGATGGACGCGCGCACACGTGCCTTGCTTCACGATCCGGTCACGCCGACGTTGCTGCGCCTCGCAGCCCCGAACGTCCTGATGTCGGTGGTGCAGGCCTCGGTGGGATTGATCGAGACCTACTTCGTGGCCGAACTCGGCACCGACGCCCTCGCGGGCATGGCCCTGGTGTTCCCGATCCTGATGTTCGTGCAGATGGTGTCCGCCGGTGCGATCGGCGGCGGGATCCTCTCGGCGATCTCGCGTGCGCTCGGCGGCGGTCGCCAGGACGAGGCGAACGGCTTGGTATGGCATGCGATGGCCATCGCGGCGGCCCTCGGCGTCCTCACCACGGCGTCGGCACTGGCGTTCGGGCCTGCCCTGTACCGGGCCATGGGCGGCACGGGCGGCTCTCTCCATGCGGCCACGACCTATTCCGCCGTCGTGTTCTCGGGGGCGTTGCTGGTCTGGCTGTTCAATGCGCTCGCCGCGGTGATCCGGGGTACCGGCAACATGACCCTGCCGGCCACCGTGACGTGCGGGGGAGTGGTCGCGCTCGTCCCCCTGTCGCCGGCCCTGATCTTCGGCTGGGGGCCGATCCCACAGCTCGGCATCTTCGGTGGTGGCGTCGCGGTGCTCGCCTATTACGCTGTCGGCGTGGCGATCTTCTCCACCTACCTCTGGTCGGGGCGCGGCGTGCTCCGGCCGCCCCTGCGCCCACCGGCGCTGTCCGGTGCCGCGCTCGGCTCGATCCTCCGGGTCGGCATGGTCTCGGCGCTCGTCACCGTCACCACCAACGTCACCATCGCGACGGCGACCGGTCTCGTGGGACTGCAGGGACCGGGAGCGGTCGCCGGCTACGGCACCGGCGTGCGCCTCGAATATCTCCTGGTCCCGATCGTGTTCGGCTTCGGCGCCCCGCTCTCGGCCATGGTTGGCACGGCGGCGGGTGCCGGCGCCGTCGATCGCGCGCGACGCGCGGCCTGGACCGGGGCGATCCTCTCGGGATGCGTCACGGAGGTGCTGGGCATCGCCGCGGCCTTGGAGCCGGATGCGTGGCTGCGCCTGTTCGGCGACGATGCCGCGATGCTGGCGACAGGGGCCGCGTACCTGCGCATCGTCGGGCCTTTCTACGGCTTCTTCGGTTTTGGCCTGGCGCTGTACTTCGCCGCACAGGGTGCCGGCCGCGTCGGCTGGCCCCTGGCTTCCGGCATCCTCCGGGTCCTCGTGTCCCTCGGCGGCGGCGCCCTGGCGCTCCGCCTCGGCGGGGGGACGAACGGCCTCTTCCTCGCCCTCGGTCTCGGACTGGCCGCGATGGGAACGGGTAACGCCGCATCGCTGGCCTTCGGCGCGTGGCTGCCCCCGGGTCCGGCCTCCCGACCCGTCACGGGCCGAGCCGACGACTATCCCGCCCCGGCGAAATCCTGAGCGTGTTCTTCCAAGGTCATGGTCCTTTGATCATGACCGACAGATCCGGTCCTTGACCCGTCATGATTTCGTTCGGCCCGGCTCACAGGCCGGTCGCCGGACGCTCCACAGGGCCGGGGATCCGGGCGGACATCGATGACCGTCCGTTCGTCCAACGCGCATCCCTGAATTCGCAAAAGAGCGACCGCATCGCGACACGGCACCGCCGTCGCCCTTGACGTGGCATCCGCGCCATAATAGATGATGGTCATAATCTTTGATGCCGATGCAAGCGGAGCTCGCGGGCCGATGATGGATGCGAGAATAATCCTGGGTCTCACAGGTCTGGCCCTGGCGGCGTGCTCGCCGGCCGAGACCGCCGTGACCCCTGAGCCGCCGCTGGTCCAGACCGTCGCGGTCGCCCCCGGGACCGGGGCGGTCGCGCGCTACACCGGCGTCATCCGCGCGCGCACCGAGAGCAATCTCGGCTTCCGCGTCGGCGGCAAGATCTTCGAGCGCCTCGTCGATCCGGGGGACCACGTCCGGTTCGGGCAGCCGTTGATGCGCCTCGACCGGACCGACTTCACCCTGGCGCTCAACGCGGCGCGCGCCTCGGTCGAGGCGGCCCGGGCGCAGATGATCAAGACCAAGGCCGACGAGGAGCGCAGCCGCAAGCTCGTCGGGGATGGCTGGACCTCGAAACAGACCTACGACCAGAACAAGGCCGCGGCCGATGCCGCCATCGCTCAGTTCGCCAATGCGGAGGCCCAGGCGAGCCAGGTCTCCAACCAGGCCGGCTATTCCGAACTCCAGGCCGATGCCGACGGCGTCGTGATGGAGGTCCCGACCGAGCCCGGTCAGGTGGTCGCCGCCGGCCAGACCGTGGTCAAGCTGGCCCGTGACGGGGCCCGCGAGGCGGAGGTCTTCCTGCCCGAGGCGAGCCGGCGCCTGGCCCGGGGCGTGGCCTCGGCGACGCTCTATGCCGAGGGCGAGGCGACCTATCCGGCCCGGCTGCGCGAGCTCTCGGCCACCGCCGACCCGGCCACCCGGACCTACCGGGGGCGCTACATCCTCTCGGGCGGCGGCGAGGATGCGCCGCTCGGGGCGACCGTGACGCTCCGGCTCAAGCCGGCGGAGTCCGGACGCGCGGCGCCAGTCGACGTGCCGCTCGGCGCCCTCTTCGACATCGGGCACGGTTCGGCGGTCTGGAAGCTCGACACCGACACCAGGACCGTCACCCAACAGCCGGTCGCCCTGGGCCGCATGTCGGAAGAGGCGGCCGAGGTCGTGTCCGGCCTCCAGCCGGGCGACCGGATCGTGTCGCTCGGCGCCCATCTCCTCAAGGCCGGCCAGACGGTGCGGCAGGCCCCCCCGAGCCTGACGGGAGTCGCGCGATGACCGGGTTCAACCTCTCCGCCCTGGCGGTCCGGGAGCGGGCCGTCACGCTCTTCCTGATCATCGCGGTGACCGCCGCCGGCGTCTTCGCGTTCCAGAGGCTCGGCCGCGCCGAGGATCCGGCCTTCACGGTCAAGACGATGGCGGTCTCCGCCGCCTGGCCCGGCGCCACCACCTCGGAGATCCAGCGGCAGGTGGCCGACCCGCTGGAGAAGCGCCTGCAGGAGCTCGTCTATTACGACCGGGTCGAGACCACGGTCCGGCCCGGCCTGATGCTCATGAAGGTCTACTTCAAGGACAGCATGCCGCCGGCCAAGCTGCAGGGGGAGTTCTATCAGGCCCGCAAGAAGCTCTCCGACCAGGCCCCCACCCTGCCGCGCGGGGTGATGGGGCCGCTGTTCAACGACGAGTTCTCCGACGTCTACTTCGCCCTGTACGCCCTCCAGGCCCGGGATATGCCGCACCGGCATCTCGTGCTCGCGGCCGAGGATCTGCGGCAGCGCCTGCTGCGCGTCCCCGGCATCGAGAAGATCAACATCCTGGGGGAGCAGGCCCAGAAGATCTTCGTCGAGATCTCGTACCAGCGCCTCGCGACTCTGGGCATCACCGGACAGCAGCTGCTCGCGGCCCTCGGCAACCAGAACGACGTGACGCCGGCGGGCTTCGTCGAGACCACCGGCCCGCGGGTCTACCTGCGCCTCGACGGCACCCTCGACAGCCTCGACGCGATCCGCGACCTGCCGGTGGCGGCCGGTGACCGCAGCCTCAAGCTCGGCGACATCGCGGAGGTCAAGCGCGGCTACGAGGACCCGAAGGTGTTCGCGATTCGCAACGACGGCGAGCCCGCCCTGATGCTCGGGCTGGTGATGAAGCCGGGATTCAACGGCCTCTCCCTCGGCGCGGCCCTGAACACCGAGGAGGTGGCGATCCACCACGCGTTGCCAACGGGCGTCGCGTTCACGAAGATCACCGATCAGGCCAAGGTGATCGACGAGGCCATCCACGAATTCATGGTGAAGTTCTTCACCGCGCTCTCGGTGGTCATCGTGGTCAGCCTGGTGGCGCTCGGCTTCCGGGTCGGCCTCGTGGTCGCGCTCGCGGTGCCCCTGACCCTCGCGGCCGTGTTCGTGGTCATGATGGTCACCGGCCGCGACTTCGACCGCATCACGCTCGGCGCCCTGATCATCTCCCTCGGCCTGCTGGTGGACGACGCCATCATCGCCATCGAGATGATGGTGGTGCGCATGGAGGAGGGCGCCGACCGGATCGAGGCGGCCACCCATGCCTGGAGCGCCACCGCCGCGCCGATGCTCACCGGCACCCTCGTCACCATCGCGGGATTCCTGCCGGTGGGCTTCGCGGCCTCGACGGCGGGCGAATATGCCGGCAACATCTTCTGGGTGGTGGGCTTCTCGCTGATCGTCTCCTGGATCGTGGCCGTGACCGCCACGCCCTATCTCGGCGTCAAGCTCCTGCCGAACATCAAGCGCGTCGAAGGCGGGCACGCCGCGATCTACGCCACGAAGAACTACCGGCGCCTGCGTCGGATCGTGAGAGCCTCCGTCGACCACAAGTGGCTGGCGGCCGGCGTCACCGTGGCGCTGTTCGCCCTCGCGGTGGTCGGCATGGGCAAGGTCGAGCAGCAATTCTTCCCGAATTCGGAGCGTCCTGAACTGATCGTCGAGGTGACCCTGCCCACCGGGTCCGCCTTCGCCACCACCGAGGCCAGCGTCCGGAAGGTCGAGGCGGCCGTGCGCGCGCTGCCGGAGGCGCGGGCGATCACCAGCTATATCGGCCAGGGCATGCCGCGCTTCGTGCTCTCGTTCGATCCCGAACTGCCCGACCCCGCCTTCGCGCAGATCGTCGTCCAGACCGCCGATGCGGCCACCCGCGACGCGCTCCGGATCAAGCTGCGCACGCTCGTGAGCGACGGGCTCTTCCCCGAGGCGCGGGTGCGGGTGCTCCAGATCGTGTTCGGGCCGCCGATCCGCTTCCCCGTCGCCTTCCGGGTGGTCGGACCCGACCCCGAGGTGATCCGCGGCATCGCCGAGGAGGTCCGCGACGTCATGATGGCCAACCCCAACATGCGGCTCGTCCACCTCGACTGGGGCGACAGGACCCCGAGCCTGCATCTCGCCCTCGATCAGGAGCGCCTGCGCCTGATCGGCCTGACCCCCAAGGAGGCCGGCCAGCAGCTCCAGAGCTACCTCACCGGGACGCCCGCGACCCAGGTCCGCGAGAACCTGCGCACCGTCGATGTGCTGCTGCGCAGCCCCGGGCCGGAGCGCCGTTCCCTCGGGGAGATCGGCGACCTGACCCTGACCACGCATGACGGGCGGCAGGTGCCGGTCTCGCAGGTCGCCCGCCTGGAGAGCCGCAGCGAGGACGCGGTGCTCAAGCGCTACAACCGCGAGACCTATATCCGCGTCCAGGGCGACGTCCTCGACGGCAAGCAGCCGCCGGATGTCCACGCGCAGATCTTTCCCCGGCTCGACGCGATCAAGGCCAAGCTGCCGCCGGGCTACCGTATCGACACGGCCGGGGCCGTGGAGGAGAGCGCCAAGGCGATGAACGCCCTGGTGGCGGTGTTCCCGCTGATGCTCATCGTCACGCTGACGGTCATCATGATCCAGGTCCGGTCGTTCACGACCATGTTCATGGTCTTCGCCACCGCGCCGCTGGGCCTCGTGGGGGCGGTGCCGACGCTCCTCGCCTTCCACCAGCCCTTCGGCTTCAACGCCATCCTGGGCCTGATCGCCCTGTCGGGCATCCTGATGCGTAACACGCTGATCCTCGTCGATCAGATCCATCACGACCGCGCCTCGGGCCTGTCGGACTACGACGCCATCGTCGAGTCGACGGTGCGGCGGGCCCGTCCGGTGATCCTCACCGCGGCCGCCGCGATGCTGGCCTTCATCCCGCTCACCCACTCGGTATTCTGGGGGGCCCTGGCCTACGTGCTGATCGGCGGCGTCGGCGTCGGGACCCTGCTGACGCTCCTGTTCCTGCCGGCGCTCTACGCCCTGTGGTTCCGGGTGGCGCGGGAACCCCGCAAGGACGGAGCCGCAGCCGGTTCCGGCGCGATGCCGCTCCCGGCCAAGTCTTGAAGCGACGGAAGACGTTCGTGTCCCACCCGAGGGACATCCCAGGATCGCGCGCCGGGCGACCGGGCGTGTGGGACGACGACCGGCCTGCGCTCCGGCCCCCTGCGCCGGCCGGTCGCTTGTCGTCTCCCGGAGGTGTCGCGGGGAACGCCGGAGGGTCCGCACTTCTTTAGATGACGCGTTTCATCTATACAGAACGTCGGAAGGTTGAAGGATCAGAGTATGCCGAGAGTTTCGCAGGAGCAGGCCAAGCTCAACCGTCAGCGCGTCGTCGAGGTCGCGGCGACCCTGTTCCGTGAGCGTGGCCTGCACGGCGTCGGCGTCGCCGACATCATGGCCTCCGCCGGCCTGACCCATGGCGGCTTCTACGGCCAGTTCGCCAACAAGGAGGCGCTGGCCGCCGAGGCGTTCGACGCCGCGGTCAACGAGGACCGGCGCGGGGACGTGGACGCCGTCCTCACGAACTACCTGTCTCTCGCGCACGTCAAGACCCCCGGGAAGGGATGTCCCCTCGCGGCCCTGGCCAACGACATCTCGCGGGAAGCGCCGGGCAGCCCCGTTCGGGCCCGGTTCACGCAGGGTGTCGAGCGTCTGGCCTCCATCCTCGCCAACCTGACGCCGAAGGCATCGCGGGAGCGCCGGCGGCAAAAGTCCCTTGCAACGCTGTCGATGCTCGTCGGAGCCGTCGTGTTGGCACGGGCCGTCAGCGACGAGGAGCTGGCGAATGACCTGCTCCAAGCGGCGCATTCCTCGGTCGCCGGCTGACATTCACGGGCACGGACGCCGAGACCGCGGAGTTCCCGCCCCGAAAGCCCGGATCGACGGGATCAAGGACGCGATCCGAACACCGCGCGCGCCGCCTCTCCACGCGCTTCCCGATGGCATAGTCGGCCTCGGCCCCGTGCCAGCCGTTCGTCAGGCCCTGGAGCGCGCCGGCTGGTCGCGCGGCGACGTCGCGCGCGTCGAGAGCAACGAGGCCTTCGCCGTCGTTCCCTTCGCCGTCGTTCCCTTGGCCGTGGCCAAGAAACTCGGCCTGCCCGAGGACATCGTCAACGTCGAGGGCGGTGCCATCGCCCACGGGCATCCGATCGGCGCGACCGGTGCGGTGCTGACGTCCCGCCTGCTCCATTCCATGCGCTGGGACGGCATCCGCCGTGGATCGGTCACCCGCTGCATCGGCGGGGGGCAAGGTATCGCCCTCGCGCTGGAGGCGGTCTGATCCGCTGCGGGTCAGGATGCCGCCGCCAACAGGGTCTCGCGCAGCCGCCGATCGAGCTCGTCCGCCACCGCATCGACGTCCTTGTCGCTGAATTGGCCGAAGCTCGTCTTGGGGCGATCATATTCGAAGGCCGCGTTACCGTCAGCCGCCTCGCGCAGAAGCACTCTGATGGGGGCGTACAGCGCGGCGGAGAGGACATGCCGCGTCATCCGTGAGGCCGTCAGCGGATTTCCGATGTCGTATTGGATCGCCTTCTGTCGGGACCCGGCCACCAGGAGCAGGCTGCCATGGTCCCGCATGCCGAAGATGGAGAGCGGCGCCAGTCGCTCCATACGGTCCCGCGCTTCTGTCGCGTTGCCGGACCGGAGGAACTCCTCATAGGAATGGTCGAGGGGTGGTAGGGCCGCTTCGAGGGCTATCCGTACCGCCTCGAACGGCTTGGTGGCATGGATCGTGACGTGCTGCATCGCGACTTCGGTCGCGTCGAGTTGCGCTGGCAAGGGTGAAACTCCTGAGGGTTTCGAAGGGATGGCGGCGACACGGCCGATGCCCCGGGACGCGATGAAGGCTGCGCCGACAAGCAACGCCACGCGGCGCGAAAGTCGGCCGACCCTGAGACCGTTCATGGATGGACCTGACGGAGTGAGGCGAGAGCTTGCCACGCGGCGACATCGCCGAAGACAACGCCGATGGGCGTGTTCATGCTCACGGTGACGGACCCGTTGGCACCGACATGACCGAGGCTCACCGCGTCGCCGCCGCGATGATGATGTCCGCCCAGTCCCGGGGGCGTTCGACGGCGCTGAAATGGCCCGTGCGTTCGAGGGTGATGACCTTCGGTGACGGGACGCTTCGTTCGACGCCGGCGCGATCCTCTCGGGAGGACCAATCGCTGTCGCCCCAGACCAGCGTCACCGGCGCCCTGATCGAGCGGTATCGCGTACGTGCCGCGACGAAGCTTGACAGCGACTTGAGAAGCCGTCTCATACCTTTCCCGTATCCGGGGCGGTTGCCGACGCGGGAATATTCGTCGAGCAGGTCATCGGGCAACGTCTTCGGGTCATGGAAGCCTCCCCTGATGATGCCGCCGGTGATCGCTCGGTTCTCCTTCGACGCGAAGATCGGACCGACGATCGGTGCGCGCACGCCCTTGATGATGATCGAGGCGAGGAGGTTGGCGCGTTCCAGGCCGGGCAGGTAATCGTAGGTGTTGTACGCCACCACCCGTTCAACCCTGTCGCCGAGTTCAGCGGCGAGTGAGAGGGATAGGGTCGCCCCGATCGACTCGCCGGCCAGGATCGGGCGTTCGATGCCAAGGACCTGCATGAATTCCCTGAGCTGGGCCCGGAGGGTGGGTTCGTCCTTCTCGCTGTCGGGCTTGAGGTCCGACCATCCGAACCCCGGCAGGTCGAGGGCGTAGACCGTGAAGTGTTCGGACAGCAGCGGAATCACGAATTGAAAGATATCCAGTTGCGTCCGCACAGTATGTGTGAGGACGAGGTCCGGTCCCTCTCCGACCCGGACGTAACGGATGCGGGTTCCGTCCTTCAGGGTCGCAAAGGCGGTCTCGCCCGCTTTGAGCCAGCGGCGTGTGTAGATCCAATCATCCGCATGTGCGGAGACCGGCGGTTTCGTTGTCATGATGTGATTTCCATTGGCCGAGCGAGGCATTGCCGACGGGTTCGCGCCGTGTGCCGGATTGGCGGACGGCTTCGGACATTCGGAATCGGGAACGGTCCGATGTTCCGGCCGCCCGCTCAGGCGGCGACGCGACGGGGCGCGTAGCGGGACGCGGGCTTGGCTGCGGACAGGTTCGGCATGAGCGCCTGGCGGGCCGCCTCGTAGGCCTCCCAATCCGCCGCCTCCGGTAGGGAGGGGATCGTGACGAACTCACCCGCATCGAGGCCCGCGAGAGAGGCATCGACCATGTCCGCGGCCGACATCACCCAGCTCGGCGGGAGGTTGCTCACCGGGCTCCCGGCGATCTCCCAGAATTCCGTGGCCGTCGCCCCGGGCAACACCGCCTGAACCCTGACGCCCTTGTCCGACAGCTCCTTCCGCAGCGACTGCGAGAAGGCGAGAACGAAGGCCTTCGAGCCGCCGTAGACGCCGTTGAGGAGTTCCGGCGCAATCGCCACGATGGAGGCGATGTTGATCACCGTGCCCCCGCCACGCGCCACCAGCCCTGGTACGGCGGCGTAGGTCAGGCGGGTGGGAACCGTGACGTTGATGGCGATCATCTCGACCATGCGTTCGACGTCGGATCCGAGCAGGGGACCGGCTGCACCGAATCCCGCATTGTTGACGAGCGTCGTGATGCTGGCGTCGTCGCGCAGCAGGCCCTCGACTTCAGCAAGCTCTGCCGCCGCGGTGAGATCGGCGGCCATGATGCGCACGTCGCGCCCATGGCGACGTCTCAGGTCGTCGGCGACGGCGTCGAGCCGCTCCTTGTTCCGGGCGACGAGGACCAGATCATGGCCGCGGGCCGCGAGGCGGTCGGCGTAGATCGCCCCGATGCCGGAGGAGGCGCCGGTGATGAGGGCCGTACCAAGGTTCTTCGTGTCGAGCATGACGATCTCCATCGATGTCTGTCGCGGCGGAAGCGGACTGCCGGAACCTAGACGTCCGAATGGATATCCCATATGTCGTATTTGCCACCTTTTAGGTCACGGGTCGGGGGCTGCATCCCATGCGAGACATCGGCGTCGTTCTCTTCCCGGATTTCCAGGTCATGAACCTTGGGGGCCTGACCGCCTTCGAGCTCGCGAACCTGACGCGGGGTCACGAGGTCTACCGGACGTCATTCCTCTCGGAGCGAGGCGGCCCGATCAGGACCTCGATCGGGCTGACCATGGACACCGAGCCATTCGGGGAGCGGACTTTCGATACGCTGATCGTCGTGGGGACCCTCGACGTCGGTCCATCGTCACCCGGTCTCGTCCAGCACGTTCGCCGGGCGGGAGGGCTCGCAAGACGTGTTGCCGCCACCTGCACCGGGGCATTCGTGCTGGCGGAGGCGGGTCTGCTCGACGGGCGCAGGGCGACGACGCACTGGGCACATGCCCGTGAGCTCGAGCGCCTTTATCCGAAGGTGAAGGTGGACGATGATCGCATCTTCATCACGGATGGAAACGTCTGGACATCCGCCGGCATGACCGCCGGTATCGACCTCGCGCTTGCGTTGGTCGAGGACGATCTCGGCCCGGAGATGGCAAAGGGCATCGCGAAGAAGCTGGTGGTCTATCACCGACGGTCGGGCGGCCAATCGCAGTTTTCGGAGTTGCTGGAACTGCAGCCGAAATCCGACCGCATCCAGGTTGCCCTCTCCTATGCGAGAGCGAACCTGCGCAAGGAGCTGTCGGTGGATGAATTGGCGGATGCGGCTCGGCTCAGCCCGCGGCAGTTCAGTCGTGTCTTCCGTCAGGAGACCGGCCAGTCCCCGGCCAAGGCGGTCGAGCACCTTCGTCTGGAAGCCGCCCGTGCCATGATGGAGGAGGGACGTTTGCCCATCGACGTGGTCGCACAGGAAACCGGTTTCGCCGACCGCGAGCGGATGCGGAGATCCTTCATCCGTTCCTTCGGCCAACCCCCTCAAGTCATTCGCAGGAACGCGCGAACCGAAAGGCAGACGAGGACTTTTGAGGCACCCCAGCCCTTACCGTGACACAGCCCACGGCATTGAATGCCCATGCCGAACCATATCCATGATATGCTGAGCACATTCAGACTGAATACGGAAGCAGAATGACGCGCCGATCCCAAAAAATTGGGACAAACTGTTTGTCTTGGATGGCGTGATCGCAGGTCATCACGCATTCCTCGCCGAATATTTCACATCTCAAAGTGCGGAAGCCGTCTGACTAGAGCGTGCTGTGAGCGAGATGCCGGGGTTGTGCATCGTGGGGCGTGAGCCTGGATCGCCCTGCCTATCCGTCCGACGTGTCCGATGGGGCGGGGGCGCTGGTTTCGCCTCAACCGGTGCTGCCAGCGTTCTGGTTCCGGCCAGAAGGGCGGCGATGCCCCGGGACCGTCCCGGCAAAGGGCACCCCGGCGATGCCGTTTGTCGAGGGACGTACGCCCTGGGTTTCGATCAACCGCCCGGCGAAGTCACCGGGATGGACGGGGTCAGTCGGCCGAGCCGGCTGACCTCCGCGGCAACGTCCTGCAAGCTGGCGTCGCCCTTGCGCAAGATCCGGTCGGCCGCGGACAAATCATGACGTTCTTCCTCCGAGACGTCGCGGGCGCTGAGGACGACCACCGGAACTTCGTCGCCACCCGGCATCGCCCGCAGGGCGCGCAGGAACGTGAAGCCGTCCATCACCGGCATGGTCAGGTCGAGGAGCACGAGGCTCGGGCGGGCCGCGCGCACGCTGGCCAGGGCCTCGGCCCCGTCGCCGGCCTCCCGAACCGCGAACCCCTGTCGCCCCAGCACGGTCCGGAGGCGGCGGCGCATCTCGGCGTCGTCGTCCACCACCAGGACGTCGCCCGCACCCGCGCCGATCCGGTCGAGCACCCCCTTCAGGCGGCTCCAATCCACCGGCTTCGCGAGCGAGCTGGTCGCCCCGAGCGCGGCACCGAGCGCGGCGTCGGCCACGAAGCTGACCATGATCACAGGGATGTCGCGGGTGGCGTCGTCGTGCTTCAGCGCGGCCAGCACGGCCCAGCCGTCCATCTCCGGCATCATCACGTCGAGCAGCACCGCGACGGGCTGCAGCCGGCGTGCGAGTTCGAGACCCGACCGCCCGTCGAGCGCAGCATGGGCCGCAAAGCCCTGCCGGGTCAGAAATCGGATCATCAATTCGCGCTGGCTGGACTCGTCATCGACGACGAGGACCAGCCCGCGCGTGCCCTCCGCCGTGCCCGCGTGAACGGCCGGGAGATGCCCATCCGCGACCTCGGGCCCGGGCATCATCGCGGGCAGGGTGAGCGTGAAGGTCGTGCCCCGACCCTCGGCGCTGTCCGCGGAGACGTCGCCGCCCATCAGATTGGCGAAGGCCTTGGTTAAGGCCAAGCCCAGTCCCGTGCCGCCGTACTTGCGCGTCGTCGACCCGTCGGCCTGCACGAACCTCTGGAACAGCCCGGCGAGCTGCCCCGGCGTCATGCCGATGCCGGTATCCGAGACGGCGAAGGTCAGCCGGTCACCGTCGGGTCCGGGCTCGCGGCGGACCCGCAACGTCACGGTCCCACCCTCGGTGAACTTGGCGGCGTTGCCGAGCAGGTTGAACAGGCACTGGCGCAGTTTCACCGCATCGGTCTGTGCCTGGCCGAGGTCCGGGGCGAGGTCGAGCACGAGGCGGTTGCCCTTCTTGGCCACGAGACCCTCGACGGTCGCGGCGGCGTCGCGCACGAAGGCCTCGACGGCGACGTTCTCGGCCAGGACGTCCATCTTCTCGGCCTCGACCTTGGAGAGATCGAGCACGTCGTTGATCAGCCCGAGCAGGTGCTGGGCGTTCGAGCGGATCTTGCCGAGATCGGCCTGGAACGTGTCCTGCCCGAGATCCTCCGCTTCCTCTTGAAGCATCTCGGCGTAGCCGATGACCGCCGAGAGCGGCGTGCGCAGCTCGTGGCTCATGTTGGCGAGGAACGCGCTCTTGGCGCGGTTGGCTGCCTCGGCCGCATCCCGGGCGTCCCGCAGGGCGGCCTCGTGGGCGTGACGGGCGCTGACATCGGCATGGACGCCGACCCATTCGCGGATCGCCCCGTCCGCATCCCGCACGGGTACGGCGCGCACCGCATAGTGCCGCCAGCCGCCGTCCGACGCGCGGACGCGATGTTCCACCGCGTAGGCGCCGCCCGTCCGGCCCGCCTCCAGCCAGATCCGGTTCGTCTCGGGGAGGTCCTCCGGATGGATCGCTTTCGCCCAGCCGCGCCCGCGGTACTCGGCGAAGGTATGCCCCGTGATCTGCTCCCAGCCCGGCTGCTCCTCGATGAAGTCGCCGCCGGCATCCGTGGTCCACATCACGCCATCGACGGCGCGGACCGCGGAGCGGAAGCGCGCTTCGCTGACGTGCAGGCGCCGCTGGGTGCGCCGCTGGTCGAGCGAACCCGCCATCATCGCCAGGAACAGCACGACGAAGGTGACGCCGGCCACCGCCAGGGCGAGGTCCTGCTGACCGGTGGACAGGGTGGCCGCGTGGGCCGCGTGGGCCCCCGCCTCCTCGGCGGTGAAGGTCGCCGCCGCCATGCCGGTGTAGTGCATGCCGGCGACCGCCAGACCCATGACGCAGGCGGCCATGAGCTTCTGCCAGGGGCGGTTGCGCCGGAAGGTGAGCCACAGGGCGGCGGTCGCCGCGCTGACCGCGATGGCGACCGACACGGCGACGATCCGCGGGTCGTAGGCCATGTTCCCCGGAACCCGCATCGCGGCCATGCCGGTATAGTGCATCGCGGCCACGCCGAGGCCCATCGCCGTGCCGGCCACGAGCAGCGACGCGGTGGCGGTGCCCGCCCGCGCCACCCAGGCGAAGGCCGCCGCCGTGCTGCCCACCGCGATCATCAGCGACAGGACGGTCGTGCCGAGGTCGTACCGCGCCGGCATGCCCATCTCAAAGGCGAGCATCCCGACGAAGTGCATGGCCCAGATGCCGCCGCCCATGGCGACCGCGGCGGCGGCGCCCCAGGCCCAGCGCGGGCCGAAATCGGGCCGGCGGATGCGCGCCCCGAGGTCGAGCGCCGCATAGGATGCGAACACCGCGATCACGATCGAGAGCGCCACGAGGGCCGGGCTGTAGCCGGTATGGACCATACGAGGATCGACCAGGGAGAGGTCGGGCGTCGGGCGCCCGGGAATGCGGGCGAATCTGCGGGCGGCGACGATGCCTGTCCACTCACCGATGCGTTTGGCTCCGGCATCCGCCCGCGCGGGAGGCCGATAGCGCGGATTTGACGCTCGACGACCGCCGTGAAGCGGTCGGCTCACAGGGCTTTCGATAACGCGGCGGACGGCGTCTCACGCGTGCGGACCGGCACAGCCAAGGTGGTGTGGCCGCTCGGAGCACGCCTGATGCCTTTTTTCGCGGACGGACGATCCACGCGCTGCGCGAACGCGCGAATCCGGGCGCTGGTCGCACCCGCATCGTCGGAGCGCGGGATCCGCCGACGAGCGCGCACGCGGGTCGTTCTCCCTCACGCCGTCGTCACCGGCAGGGGCCCGAGGCAGGGATGGGCGGCGGGCTCATGCGCATTCGGATGCCGTCAGCACCGCGGGAATGGCCGAGCGGAGGCGGGAATAGCCACGCGTCGATTTCGGCCACGCCGTCTCGTCCCATCGGCGACGGACCCGGATGCAACCGTCGGGTAGAGCATCGGCCGACGGCCCCACCGGAGCCCAAGCCGTGACCACGGGATGGTCGCCGGCCCAGTCGCGGTCGACCAGCCGCGCCGCGCAGCCGAAATGCGCCGCCGAACGGTCCAGGGCATCGGCCATCGCTGCCGCGTCGGCCGCGCGGACCCGATCGGACGCACCGGGGGCGTGGGCCAGCAGGCCGCCGACGCGGACGACGCGGGCGCCGGCCAGGGGCAGGCTCTCCGGATGCAGGTCGTCGAGGTGCAGCAGCAGCGCGACATCACCGGCCGGCCCGGCATCGGCCCGCGGCAGCGCCACTTCGCGGGGCGGCATCGCCTCGTCGAGGGCGTCCGGATACGCGTCGAGGCCGCTGGGATCGAAGCGACCGTCGGTGTACCGCCGGATGTTCTCGGCGCGGGCGACGTAGTGCTTGCCCCGTGTGTGCAGGCCGGCCACCCAGCGCCAGGACAGCGTGTTGCTCGCCGGGTCGCCGTCGACGAGGTGGCGCATGAAGAAGTCGGCGCCGAGCGCCCACGGCAGGCGCAGGGTGAAGATCCAGATCGACGCGAACCACATCCGGGCGTGGTTGTGCAGCCAGTTGGTTTCGACGAGTTCGCGGGCCCAGTCGTCGAAGCCGTCGATGCCGGTCCGGCCCTCGACCGCCTGTGCGTAGATCCGGTGCAGCCCGGGCTCGGCGGCGAGCCGCTCCCGGTCCGCCGCGGCCAGGGCGAGGTAGCCGGTCCAGGCCGCCGGGTGGGTCTCCAGGTGGCCCTTGAAGTAGGTTCGCCAGAACACCTCGGAGACGAACTTGTCGGCACCGCCGTCGCCGAACGCGCGCTCGGCAGCGGCCGCAACCTCGGCCTCCGTGATCAGGCGCCGGCGCAGGTAGGGCGAGAGGGCCGACGTGGTCGGCTCGACTCCGGGGCCACGGTCGGTGTTGCGGGACGCCGCGTAATCGGCGCCGGCCCCCGCCAGGAAGGCGGAGAGGCGGTCGATCCCGGCATTCCGAGTCATGGGGAAGGTGCGATCCATGCGTCGGAGTTAGCGCGCGACGCACGGGGCGCGGATGCGACCCATTCCCCGGACCTTCCGGACCGGGGACGCCACGGTCGAAACGCGGACGCAGACGTTGCATCCCGGCGCGAGAAGCATCACACACGCGGCAGATTTTCGGACCGTTCGGTGCGCTGCCCTCGAGCGAGGTGCGCCGAAGAGTCGGCCCTTCGACGCCGTCCGTGATCGTCCAGACAATAGGAACACGTGATGAAGACGCGCGCCGCGGTCGCGTGGGAGGCCAAGAAGCCTCTCACCATCGAGACCATCGACATCGAGGGGCCCAAGGCCGGCGAGGTTCTCGTCGAGCTGATGGCCACCGGGATCTGCCACACGGACGCCTACACCCTCTCGGGCCTCGATTCCGAGGGCAAGTTCCCGGCGATCCTGGGCCACGAGGGCGCGGGCATCGTCCGCGAGGTCGGCGCCGGCGTTACCACGCTGAAGCCCGGCGACCACGTGATCCCGCTCTACACGCCGGAATGCCGCAACTGTAAGTCCTGCCTGTCGCAACGCACCAACCTGTGCACCGCGATCCGGGCGACCCAGGGCCAGGGCGTGATGCCGGACGGCACCAGCCGCTTCTCCTGCGTCTCCACCGGCGGCAGCCCGGGCGGTAATTCTGGCGGATCGAGCACCGTGTTCCACTACATGGGCTGCTCGACCTTCTCGAACTTCACGGTCCTGCCCGCCATCGCGCTCGCCAAGATCCGGGAGGACGCCCCCTTCGACAAGATCTGCTACATCGGCTGCGGCGTGACCACGGGCATCGGCGCGGTGATCTACACCGCCAAGGTGTGGCCCGGCGCCAACGTGGTGGTGTTCGGCCTCGGCGGCATCGGCCTCAACGTGCTCCAGGCTGCCCGGATGGTGGGTGCCGACAAGATCATCGGCGTCGACATCAACCCGGAGAAGCAGGCCATGGCCCGCAAGTTCGGCATGACCGACTTCATCAACCCGAGCGAGATCGGCACCGACAAGGTGGTCCAGGCCATCGTCGATCTCACCGGCGGCGGCGCCGACTTCTCGTTCGACTGCACCGGCAACGTCCACGTGATGCGCCAGGCCCTCGAGTGCTGCCATCGCGGCTGGGGCGAGTCGATCGTCATCGGCGTGGCGGAGGCCGGCCGCGAGATCTCGACCCGTCCGTTCCAGCTCGTCACCGGCCGGGTCTGGAGGGGCTCGGCCTTCGGCGGCGCCCGCGGCCGCACCGACGTGCCGAAGATTGTCGACTGGTACATGGAGGGCAAGATCAACATCGACGATCTGATCACCCACACCATGCCGCTGGAGGACATAAACCACGGCTTCGACCTCATGCACGAGGGCAAGTCGATCCGGTCCGTGGTCGTCTACTGACAAAGACCGATCCGGGGCTCCCCGCCAGCGAGGCCGGGGCGCCCCGGCGTATGTCCCCCGCACTCTCGAAGCCCCGGGCCCGCGACCCGGCCCCGAGCGGGGCTCTCGCCGCCCGAGCAGGAGATCACAGCTGATGGAAACCGTCTCGAAGGCCCGCGCCCACGGCGGCACGCAGGGCGTCTACAAGCACGACGCGCAGACCACGGGATGCCCGATGACCTTCGCGGTGTTCGTGCCGCCCCAGGCCGAGACCGGCCCGGTCCCGGTGCTGTGGTACCTGTCCGGGCTGACCTGCACGCACGCCAACGTCATGGACAAGGGCGAGTACCGCGCGGCCGCCGCCGAGCACGGCGTGATCGTCGTGGCCCCCGATACCAGCCCGCGCGGCCCCGGTATCCCGGACGAGGACGGCAACTGGCAGTTCGGCTCCGGCGCCGGTTTCTATCTGGACGCCACGCAGGCGCCCTTTGCGACGAATTACAAGATGTGGAGCTACGTGACCGAGGAGTTGCCGGCCCTCATCGCGAAGGAGTTCCCCGCCGACATGACCCGCCAGGGCATCCTCGGCCATTCCATGGGCGGCCACGGGGCGCTCACCATCGCGTTGACCTACCCGGAGCGCTTCAAGTCCTGCTCCGCCTTCGCGCCGATCGCCCAGCCCTCGACGGCCGGCTGGTCGAAGCCCGCCTTCGAGAAATACCTCGGCTCCGACCCGGCCGCCTGGCGCGCCCACGACGCGACCGCACTGATCGAGGACGGCAAGCGCTTCCCCGAATTCCTGGTCGATCAGGGAACCGCCGACAGCTTCCTGCAGGACGGCCTGCGCCCCTGGCTGCTGGAAGAGGCTTGCAAGAAGGCCGGGATCGGGCTGACCCTCAACATGCGCGAGGGCTACGACCACTCCTACTTCTTCATCTCGACCTTCATGGCCGACCACATCGCCTGGGCTGCCGCCCGCCTGAAGTGATCTTGTCCGGGCCCTCGGCGCAGTCGGGAAGCAATGCTTCCCGACCTTGGGTGGGGGACGCCGCCCTTGGCACTTGCTAGGGCCCGATCCATCCACTGCCGAGCGCCCCTGACCGGCAGCCTTACCCGGCAAAGGCCGGCGCTGGGATCGCCGTGACCCTGGGCCATCGCGTGCGGGCGGATGCGGTCGGGCCCGGCTCGCCTCCTCCGCCGCCGGGAGCCAGTGGCGGAAGGCCTGGATCTTCTGCAGTGTGCCATCCCGCTCGCGGCAGCAGATGACGTGGAGGTCCCGGTTCGGGCTCTCGACCTGGCCGCCGCCCAGGCGCACGAGCTGGCCCGCGCCGATCTCGATCTCAAACGGACTCTGAGGCGGCGCGGCGCCTTGTCGTCAGCGGAAAATATTCGGGGGCACCGGCGGGCTCGCATTGAGCAGCGTGATCGTCACCCGTCGGTTCGGCGCGATGTAGGGATTGTCGGGGAAAGACGGCTGGGTGTCGGCGCGTCCCACCACGGAAGCGAAGTTGTCGTTGGGAACCCCGGCGCCCGACAGGATCTCGCGGACGGAGAGCGCACGCCCGGCGGTGAGGTTCCAGGGTTCGACGGCCCGCGCCGAGCCCGGACGCGCGACGGACGTGTGGCCGGTTATGGACAGGCGATTGGGCAGCCGGCGCAGGGCGGGCGCTAGCGCCTCCAGCACGCGACGGGTGCGGTCGTAGGGGTCGACGGAGCCCTCGCGGAACATGGAGCGGCCGTCCTCGTCCACGAGGGACACGTCCACGCCCTCCTTGGTCTGCTCGATCACGATGTTATGCGACAGCTCGGCAATGTCGGGCATCGTCTGGAGCGCCTGCCGAAGGCTGGCTATGGCGCTGTAGTTGGCCTGCGCGCTGGCGGACGATTGGCTGGCATCGAGCTCGCCGGCGCGGCCCGGCGTGGTCGAGCGCGCTTTGTCCGCCTGCTCGGCAGAGCCCCGCTCCGCGTCGCGGGGCGTGGACGGCTTGTTGCCTGACGTGTCGAGGGCTTTGCCGTACATGATGCCGCCAGCACCACTGCTTGCAGGGCTCAAAGCCGCCGGCGCGAAGTATTCCGCCAAACCGACCTTCTGCTCCTGCGTCGTCATGCTGATTAGCCACATCAGCAGGAAGAACGCCATCATGGCGGTCACGAAGTCCGCATAGGCGATCTTCCAGGCCCCGCCGTGGTGGGCGTGAGCGGCCTTCTTGACCTTCTTGATGATGATCGTGGCCATCGAGTCCCTGCCGGATATCGGATCAGTTCTGGGCGGGCAGAGCGGCGGTTGCCGCTTCCACTTCGCTGAAGGTCGGGCGGACGTCGCTCATCAGAGACTTGCGGGCAAATTCGACCGCCATCACCGGCGGCTGGCCGCCGATATGGGCGAGGAGACCCGCCTTGAGCGAAAGGTAGTATTTGGCTTCGGCCTCGAAGAGGCCCTTAAGCGACTGCGCCATGGGCCCGAAGAAGCCATAGGCGACGAAAACGCCGAAGAAGGTACCGACGAGCGCGCCGCCGATCAGATGTCCCAGCACCTCCGGCGGCTCTTTGATCGCCCCCATCGTCTTGATCACGCCGAGCACGGCGGCGACGATGCCCAGCGCCGGCGTTCCGTCGGCGAGCGCCTGCATGGCCGAAACGACGCGCTCCTGCTCCTGGTGGTGCGTCTCCAGTTCCTCATCCATGAGCGCGTCGATCTCGTGGACGTTGTTGGCGCCCAGCGTCACCATGCGCATGTAGTCGCAGACGAACTCGACCGCGTGATGGTTCGCGGCAAAGGTCGGGAAGGCGTTGAACAGCGCCGACTCGCCCGGATCTTCGATGTGCGGCTCGAGCGCCATCGAACCCTTCTGCTTCGCGAGCTTATACAAGGAATACTGCATTCCCAGCAGCTCGACATAGGATTGCTGGTTGTATTTGGGGCCCTTCACGAGCGTGCCCAGCATGGCGGGCACGGCTTTGAGCACCGGCCCGGTGTTGCCGATGATGAAGGCACCGATCGCTGCACCGAGGATGATGACAAACTCGAACGGCTGCCAAAGGACGAGCAGGTGACCGCCCATCGCCGCGTAGCTGCCGAAGACGCAGGCGAACACCATTATTGTGCCGACGATCAGCCGCATAATTCGCCATCCATGCGCGGCGGCAGGTACAGTCCGCGCTGAGCCACTACTGGCCCGGTAAATCACTGATTAAGGTTAACGGCGCGTTTAGAGCTGGGGTCGGAGGATTCGCAGATATCCGGTCCCGGCATTGGGTGCCGCGGGCTTGACCTGAACTGAGGGGCGCAGGCGTGTCCCAAACACGATCACGCCGGCTTTCACCGGTCGTTAGGCATAGCCGTCGAGCCTGCCGCGCCATCCCCGGAGCCGGCCCATGATCCTCACCGCCTGCTCGTGATCAGGGGCGAGACGCTCGCGGCGACGTCCGGCTGGAATGCCCGCCCCAGATCGCATCGGCACGGATGGTGTTGGCCCGTACCCGCCAGCCATCGCCGAGGGCCGGGATCAGGGCCTGCGACCCCGGCCCCCGACCCGCGGCGTCACCCGACACCCGCAGCAAGGGATCGAGCGTGATCCACGTCCGGGTGAACCGGGCGATACCGCGGGTGGGGCAGGTTCCGATCCTTCAACACGGCCCGGCGCACGATCTGCGGCTTGGACGCCATGCTGGCGCTGCGCAGGAGCTTCGGCTTTGCCGGTACATGGGACCGTACACGGGCAGAACCGGATGCCGGCCCACTGCTTGGGAGGTCCCGCGGCGACCACAGCGTGAAGACGGCGCGCTAGATGCCCCTCTGCGGCTCAAAACCGAGTTTGCGGCAGGCCCGTCTACGGTCGAGAGGTGTGCGATCGCCCGCGTACGACTTGGTTGGGACGCAACCAGACGCAACGACACGCCGCCCCCCTCACCCCCGATCCCGCCCCTCGACCAGCTTGACCAGCGTGTGCAGCATCCGGTTGGCCGGCGTCGGGATGCCGAGCGCCGCGCCGGTCCGCACCACGGTGCCGTTGAGGTGGTCGATCTCGCTGGGCCGGCCCCGGGCCAAGTCCTGAGCGGTGGAGGAGCGCTGGTCAGCCATGGTGCGGCTGAGGGCGAGCACCGTGTCGAGGATGTCGTCGGGCACCGATACGCCCGAAGCGTTCGCCACCGCGACGCATTCCTGCACCACGTTGGTCATCGCCGCGACCACGCCCTCGCCCTGGACCAGACGGCCGTAGGGCAATTGGCTCAGGGCCGAGAGGGCATTGTAGGCGCAGTTGAGGATCAGCTTGCCCCAGAGCGCGTCCAGGGCGCGGTCCGAGACCGTGGCCGGGATGCCGGAGGCCGTGAACGCCGCGGCGATCCGCGCGCTCGCCGCGGAGGCGCCGAGGATCAGGTCGCCCCGGCCTTTGTGGCGGACCTGGCCCGGCCCGACCATCTCGGTGGCGACGTAGACCGCCACCGGTACGACGGCACGGCCGAGCACGGCGGCGAGGCGCTCGGCGTTGTCGACGCCGTTCTGGAGGCTGAGGATCGTGGCCGAAGCCGTCAGATGCGGCGCGATCATCGCCCCGGCGGCTTCGGTGTCGCCCGACTTGACGCAGACCAGCACGAGGTCCGCCCCGGCGACGCCGTCACCGGCGGCTGTCGCCCGCACCGGGACGGTGGCGCGCCCGGCCGCGCTCTCCAGCACCAGCCCGCCGGCCTCGACCGCCTCGACCAGGGCGGTGCGGCCGATCAGCGTCACCGCGTGGCCGGCTCGGGCGAGCAGGAACCCGTAATAGCAGCCGACCGCCCCGGCCCCGAGAACGGCGACGTTCATCGCGACACCGCCGCCGCGCGCTCGGGGTGGAACGGCGCCGCCCCCGCTTCACCGGCACCGAGATGGTCCAGGAGCGCCTGGACCGGGTGGCGCAGCCGCACGCCGTCGACGAGCTTGGCCTGGGACCGGCACGAATAGCCGTCGGCCAGCAGGGTGCCGCCGGGGGCCTCGGCCACGTGGCGGGCCCAGCTCAGGCCGTAGATCGCCTCGGAGGTGGCGCGGTGGGCCGCCTCGTGCCCGTAGGTCCCAGCCATGCCGCAGCAGCCGGCCGCCGGCACCTCCAGCCGCAGGCCGAGATGGGCGAACAGAGCCTGCCAGTCCCGGACGGCGCCCGGCGCGTTGGTGCGCTCGGTGCAATGGGGCAGGAGCCGCAGGGTCCCGCCGCCCCGGCGCGGCGGGATCCGGTCGAGCCGGGTCGCCAGCCATTCCTGCAGGAGCTGCACCTTCGGCAGGTCGCCGCCCAGCGCCTGCGCGTAGTCCGAACGGTAGGTCAGCGTCATCGACGGGTCGATCCCGACGAGGGGCACGCCGGTCCGCGCCAGATCGCGCAGCATCGCGGCGTTCGCGCGGGCGACGGCGGCGAACCGCGCCAGGAACCCGTGAACGTGCAGGGGCTTGCCGTTCGGCCGGTAGGGCGCCAGCCAGGGCGTGAAGCCGAGCGCGATCAGGAGCGTGCAGCTGTCGGCCACGACCTCCGCGTCGAAGTGGCTGGTGAAGGCGTCCTGCACCACCAGCACGGCGTTCTCCCGCTCCCGCGGATCGAGCCGCGCCAGCGCCTCCGGGGTCGCGACCGCCACGCCGAGGCGCGCCAATTGCCCCTTGAGGGCAACGGGCGACAGGGCCGGAATCGCGACCAGCCCGGCCCTGGCCAGGATCCACCGGGCCAGCGGATGGGTCAGGACCGCGTTGCTCAGGCGCGGCGCCCGGGCCGCCAGGGGCAGCAGCGGTTCCAGGGCGGCCACGAGGTGGTCCTTCAGGGGCCGCGCGTAGCGGGTGTGGTAGAGCGCCAGGAACTTCGCCCGGAAGCTCGGCACGTCGACCTTGATCGGGCAGGCGCCCGTGCAGGACTTGCAGGCGAGGCAGCCGTCCATCGCCTCCTTGACCGCATGGGAGAAGTCGTCCGCATCGGAGGCGCGCCGGAACCCGCTCCGCACGGTCGCCCACAGGTCGCCGAGCCACCCGGCGCGCTGCCGTCTCAGCTCGGCGGCCGGATCGACCCCCGCGTCGGCTGCCAGGCGCAGCCACTCGCGCATCAGCCCGGCACGACCCTTGGGCGAGTGCCGCCGCTCCCGAGTCGCCTTCCAGGACGGGCACATCGCCTCGTCGGCGTCGTAGCTGAAGCAGGCGCCGTTGCCGTTGCAGTGGAGCGCCGCGTCGAAATCCGCGCGGACCGGCGCCGGGATGGTGCGGTCCCGCTCGCCCCGGCGCGGCACGCCGTCGATCCGGGTGAGTTCTTCCCCCTTGGCCGAGGCGATCTTGCCCGGGTTCATCCGGTCGCCGGGGTCGAAGGCGCGCTTGACCGCTTCCAGCGCCGGCATCAGCGGCCCGAAGGTCGCGGGTACGAATTCGGAGCGGAAGCCCTTGCCGTGCTCGCCCCAGAGCAGGCCGCCATACTTGGCGGTGAGCGCCACCACGCCCTCCGTCACCGCGCGGATCAGGCCGTCCTGGGCCGGGTCCTTCAGGTCGATCGCCGGCCGGACATGCAGCACGCCGGCATCGACGTGGCCGAACATGCCGTAGCGCAGCCCCTTGCCGTCGAGGAGCGCCCGGAACTCGGCGATGTAGTCGGCGAGCCGCTCCGGCGGCACCGCCGTATCCTCCACGAAGGGGATCGGCCGGGCCTCGCCCTGGGCGGCGCCGAGGAGGCCCACCGCCTTCTTGCGCATGGTCCAGAGCGTCTCGATCGCCGCGCCCCGGGCGATGGTGAAGCCCAGGCGTTTGGTATCGGTGCCGCGCTCGGCCTCCAGCAGGGCGGTGAGCCGCCCGAGGGTGGCTTCCACGCCGGCCGCGTCGTCGCCCACGAATTCCACGAGGTTGATCCCGTCCACCGGCCGCCCGGCCGGGTCGTCGGGGAAGAAGGCCCGCACCTCGGCCCAGATCGGGTCCTTGCGGGCGAGGCCCAGGACGGTGGAATCGATGGTCTCCACGGACGCCGCGCCGAACGGCAGCAACGCCTGGGCGTCGCGCAGGGCCGCGTCGAAATCGACGTAGGAGAGCGCCACCAGCACCGCGGCCTTGGGGATCGGCAGCACGTTGAGCCGCGCCTCGGCGATCAGCGCCAGCGTGCCCTCCGAGCCGCAGAGCACGCTCTTGAGGTCGAACCGGCCGGCCGCGTCCCGGAGATGGGCGAGGTCGTAGCCGGTCAGGCAGCGGTTGAGCTTGGGGAAGCGCTCGGCGATCAGCGCGGCATTCTCGGTGGCCACGGCGTCGACGGCCCGGTGGATCGCCCCGACCCGGTCGTTGCGGCCCTTGGCGGCGTCGAGGCCGGGCTCGTCCAGGGGCTCGGCGGTCCAGACCGTGCCGTCGGTGAGCACGCAGGTCAGCGCCAGGACGTGGTCCCGGGTCTTGCCGTAGAGGCACGAGCCCTGCCCGCAGGCATCGGTGGAGATCATGCCCCCCAGCGTCGCCCGGTTGGAGGTCGAGAGTTCGGGCGCGAAGAACAGGCCGTGCTTGGCGAGTTCCCGGTTGAGCTGGTCCTTCACCACCCCCGGCTCGACCCGGACGGTGCGGTTGGCGGCGTCGATCTCCAGGATGCGGTTCATGTGCCGCGAGGTGTCGACCACGAGGCCGTGGCCGAGCGACTGGCCGTTGGTGCCGGTGGCACCGCCGCGCGGGCGGATCACGAGCGCGGTGAAGCGCGGATCGTCCAGCAGCTTGGCGATGCGCACGAGGTCGTCGCGGGAGCGCGGGAAGGCCACGGCCCCCGGCTCGACCTGGTAGATCGAGTTGTCGGTGGCGAAGACCGTGCGGTCGGCCTCCGACAGAGTCAGGTCACCCTCGAAGCCACGCAAGTGCAGCTCGGCGCAGGCCGCGGCGTAGAGCGGCACAGCCTCTCGGTGGCGGGTCAGGACCGGGATCATCCCCGTCTTCTACACCCGGCGGATCGGGAGGAAAGACCGGCGCTTCTGTCACGCGGCCGCGGGGGCGGGCTGGCATCCCGCTTGCCACTCCGGCGGGATGTCGAGGAATGCCGGCCTATGAACGCGAGCGTCGAACGAGTCAGGGACGCCCTGGCCGAATTGATCAAGGCCGCGCTCATCTCCGACGACGCGCGCGGTCTCAGCTGCCGGGATGCGGGGCATGCCAAGCTCGCGGCGCTGGCCGGCGACCCGCCCGATCCGGACAGCCTGCGCATGGACGGCGCCTGGACCCTGGCGATCCAGGCGGCGGAGACGCCCGAACTCGCCGCGCTGGAGGGGCAGGTGAACCTGACCCTGCCGCGCGCCTGCCCGTTCACCCTGGCGGAGATCCTCGCGCCCGGCTTCGATGTCGATCGGGCGGTCGATCACATCCGGAAGATCGCCTCCACGGGCTGAGCGCCTGTTGAGGACGGGGCGCGCGGCGTTGCCGCGGCCGGCCCGGGGCCCCATCTTGGGATCACAGGACCGGGATCCCGATCCGACGCCCGCCCCCGGGCCCCACCCCCGAGAATCGTCCGGCACCCCCCTTTTGGCACGACGCATCACCGCCCCGGCGGCCGACCCCGCCGCCCCTGCGCCCCTCCCCACCCGTGAGCAGATCCTCGCCTTCGTGGCCGAGTCCAAGGAGCGCGTCGGCAAGCGGGAGATCGCCAAGGCCTTCGGCATCACCGGCGCCGCCAAGATCGATCTGAAGCGCGTCCTCAAGGAGATCGAGGCGGAGGGCGCCATCGATCGCGGACGCGGCGGGCTCGCCCCGGCCGGTCACCTGCCGCCGGTGGTCCTGGCCGATATCCGCGCCCGGGACCGGCACGGCGATTTCCTGGCGGTCCCGGTGGAATGGACCGGATCGGGCAAGCCGCCCGCCATCGTGCTCAGCCAGCCGCGCGGTCCCCGCAAGGGCAACCGGCCGGCCGCCGGGATCGGCGACCGCGCCCTGATCCGCGTCGAGCGCGACGCCGAGGGGGGCTATACGGGGCGGGTCGTCAAGGTCATCGGCAAGAACAAGGCCGAGGTGATCGGCGTCTACCGGGCCGGCGCGCAGGGCGGCCGGATCGTGCCCGTGGAGAAGCGCTCCCAGGGCCGCGAGATCCTGATCCCGCCCGGCGAAGAGGGAGAGGCCCGCGACGGCGACCTCGTGAGCGTCTCCCTGGAGCGCGAGACGCGCTTCGGCCTGCCGCGGGGCCGGGTCAAGGAGCGGTTGGGCTCGCTGGGCTCCGAGAAGGCCGTGAGCCTGATCGCGCTGCACCTCCACAACATCCCGCACGTCTTTTCGGATGCGACCCTGGCCGAGGCGGACGCCGCCGAGCCCGCCGCTCTGAAGGGTCGCGAGGATTGGCGCGACCGGCCGCTGCTGACCATCGACCCGCCGGACGCCAAGGACCACGACGACGCCGTGATGGCGGAGGCCGATCCCGACCCGGCCAATCCCGGCGGCTTCATCCTCACCGTCGCCATCGCCGACGTGGCGGCCTACGTGCGGGCCGGCTCGAGCCTCGACCGCGAGGCGCTGGAACGGGGCAACTCGGTCTATTTCCCCGACCGGGTCGTGCCGATGCTGCCGGAGCGGATCTCGAACGACCTCTGCTCGCTCCGCGAGGGCGAGGACCGGCCGGCGCTCGCCGTCCGCATGGTCATCGCCGCCGACGGCGAGAAGCGCCGCCACGGCTTCCACCGGGTGATGATGCGCTCCCGCGCCAAGCTCGCCTACGCGCAGGCGCAGGCCGCCATCGACGGGCAGACGGACGCCGCGACCGGGCCGCTCCTGGACACGGCTCTGCGCCCGCTCTGGGCGGCCTACGCGGCCCTGCGCGAGGCCCGGGACCGCCGCGGGCCGCTCGCCCTGGACCTGCCGGAACGCAAGGTGCTGCTGAGCCCGGATGGGGCGGTCGACCGCGTGGTCGTGCCGGAGCGTCTCGACGCCCACCGGCTCATCGAAGAGTTCATGATCCAGGCCAACGTCGCCGCCGCCGAGACCCTGGAACAGGCGCGCCAGCCGCTGATCTACCGGGTCCACGACGAGCCGGCCCTGGAGAAGGTGCGGGCGCTCGGCGAGGTGCTGGCCTCGGTGGGCATCAAGCTGCCCAAGGAGGGTGCGCTGCGCCCGGCCCTGTTCAACCGGATCCTCGCTCAGGCGGCCGAGACCGAGCACGGCGTCTTCCTCAACGAGGTGATCCTGCGCAGCCAGGCCCAGGCGGTCTACGCCGCCGAGAATCTCGGCCATTTCGGCCTGAACCTGCGCCGCTACGCCCACTTCACCTCGCCGATCCGGCGCTACGCGGACCTGATCGTCCACCGGGCGCTGATCACCGCCTGCCGGCTCGGGGCGGATGGGCTCGCCCCGGACATCGCGGCGGGCGAACTGGCGCAGATCGGCGAGCAGATTTCGGCGGCCGAGCGCCGGGCCATGGCGGCCGAGCGCGAGACCATCGACCGGCTGATCGCCCATCACCTCGCCGATCAGATCGGCGCCACCTTCGCGGGCCGGATCGCGGGGGTGACCCGCGCCGGGCTGTTCATCAAGCTCGACGGGACCGGGGCCGACGGCTTCGTGCCGATCTCCCAGCTCGGCGCCGACTATTTCCGCCACGAGGAGGGCCGCCACGCCCTGGTGGGCGAGCGGACGGGGCAGACCTTCCGCCTCGGCGACCCGGTGGAGGTGCGGCTCGTGGAGGCCGCGCCCGTGGCCGGCGCGCTCCGCTTCGAACTGCTCAGCGAGGGCCGGACCCGCTCCGGCGCCCGCAAGCCGGACCCGGGCCAGAAGCCCGGCGCCCGACCGTTCAAGGCCGCCGCGCCCGGCCGCCCCGCCGGCATCCGCAACGCCGGCACGCGTCACCGCGGCTCGCGCCGCTGACCCGGGCGGTGTAGAGCCTGGGCATGGCCGACGCCGCGATTCCCCTGCGCACCCGCCTCGTTCCCGCGATGGCCCGGGGCTTCATCGGCCGCTGCCCGCATTGCGGCCGGGGGCGGATCTTCGGCCGCTTCCTCAAGGTGCGGCCCGAATGCGACGCCTGCGGCCTGGAACTGCACCACCACCGGGCCGACGACCTGCCGCCCTACGCGGTGATCTTCATCGTCGGCCACATCGTCGGCTACCTGATCCTGGAGACCGAGAGCGCCTACGAGGTGCCCCTGTGGGTCGAGATGGGCGTGTGGCCGGTGGTCACGCTGGCGATGGCCCTGGCGCTGCTCCAGCCGGTCAAGGGCGCCGTCGTCGGCCTGCAATACGCCCTTGGCATGCAAGGCTTCGCCACGCTACCGCGGGGCCGGCCCGCCCCGGGGCCGGAGGAGACCCGCCTTGCCGCAGCCGGACTCGGAGACCGCGATCACCCCTGAGCGGAAGCCCGCGACAATGCGCCTGCGGCCGCGGGACGCCGCGACCATGATCGTGATCGACCGGCGGGGCAAGGGCGGCCCGAAGGTCCTGATGGGCCGGCGCAACCCGAACCTCGCCTTCATGCCGGGCAAGTTCGTCTTCCCGGGCGGCCGGATCGAGCTCGGCGACCGCCACATGCCTGTCGCCGGGGCGCTACCCGACTATGCGGAGGCGGCGCTGACCCGGCAGGTCTCCCGGCCGCCGCACCATCTCGGACGTGCCCTGGCCTTGGCGGCCATCCGCGAGACCTACGAGGAGACCGGCCTGCTGCTCGGGACGCGCGAGCACGGCGCCCCCGAGGATCCCCCGGCGGGCTGGGAGGGGTTCGCCCACCACAAAATCCTGCCGGATCTCGAGGCGCTGCACCTCGTGGCCCGGGCGATCACTCCGCCCAAGCGCGTGCGCCGGTTCGACACGCGCTTCTTCGCCATCGACCGGCGGATGGTGGCGGCCGAGGAGCCGGGGCGCGTGACGGCCGACGCCGAGTTCACCGAACTCGCCTGGGTCCGCCTCGACGCCGCGCGACAGCTCGACCTGCCCTTCATCACCCGCGCGATCCTCGACGACCTGGAGGCGCAGATCGCCGCCGATTTCGCCCCGCACCGGATGATCCCGTTCCACTACGAGCGCTACGGCCGCCGCGAGCGGGTGGCCTTGTGAGCCGCCCGGGAAACCCGGGACGGGAGGCGCGGCGGGGGATCAGCGCGGAGGACGTGGCGGCGATCTCGGCGGCCGTGACCTGCGTCACCGTCGTCGGCATCGGGCTGAGCCTGTCGATCCCGCTGCTGTCGATCGAGCTGGAGCGCCGCGGCGCGTCGAGCACGCTGATCGGCCTCAACACCGCGGTGGCGGGCCTCGCCAGCATCGGCACGGTGCCGTTCGTCCCGCGGCTCGCGGCGCGGATCGGGGTCGCCCCGCTGATCTGTCTCGCCCTCGTGGTCGGGGCGGCGAGCCTCGCGCTGTTCCCGCTCGTGCCGGGCATCGCCCCGTGGTTCCCCCTGCGCTTCGTCTTCTCGGCGACCCTCGGCGCGCTGTTCGTCCTGTCCGAATACTGGATCAACGCCGCCGCCCCGCCCGAGCGCCGGGGCCTCGTGATGGGCATCTACGCCACGGTCCTGGCGGCGGGCTTCGCGGTCGGGCCGCTCCTGCTGGCGCTCGTCGGCACGGAGGGGTGGGCCCCCTACGTCACCGGCGCCGCGCTGATGCTCACCGGCGGCCTGCCGATCGTGCTGGCCCGGGGGCTGTCGCCGACGATCGAACCGGGCTCGGGGCTCGGCATCCGCGCCTATCTGCGGCTCGCCCCCGGGGCGCTGGCGGCCGCCCTCGCCTACGGGGCGGTGGAGACCGGCATCTTCGCGATCCTGCCCCTCTACGGCCTGCGCCTCGGCTACGACGCGCAGGGCGCGGCCGGCCTCGTCAGCCTCGTCGCGCTGGGCAACGTGCTGTTCCAGATCCCGTTCGGCTGGCTCGCCGACCGCCTCGACCGCAGCGCGGTGCTGCTGGCGGCGAGCCTCGGGGGCGCCGCCGGCTCGGCCCTGATCCCCCTCGCGGCCGGCAACCCCCTGGCGTTCGGGCTGCTCCTCCTGGTCTGGGGCGGCATCGCCGGCACCCTCTACACGGTCGGCCTGACCATGCTCGGCGACCGCACCCCGGCGAGCGACCTCGCGGGCGCCAACGCGGCCTTCGTGGTGTTCTACAATGTCGGCCTGATGCTCGGTCCGCCCCTCATCGGCGGCGGGCTCGACCTCGTGCCGCCGCACGGCTTCGCGCTGGCGCTCCTCACCCTGTTCCTGGCCTTCGCCGGGTGGCTGGCCGCGACGGAGCGGGCCGCCGCCCGCTCTTGACCTGCCCGGCCCGATCGGGCATTCACCCGCCCGTATTCGGCCGGGCTCGCCCGGCCATTTGCGTTTCGCTCACGCGGAATGCCGCACCCTGCAGGAGCGCCGCGCCATGGCCAAGGCCGTCACCGTCAAGATCAAGCTCATCTCCACCGCCGACACCGGCTATTTCTACGTCACCAAGAAGAACTCCCGCACGCAGACCGAGAAGCTGACGATGCGCAAGTACGACCCGGTCGCGCGCAAGCACGTCGACTTCAAGGAAACCAAGATCAAGTAAGGCCGGCGGCCGCAGCGCGGCCCCGCCGCCGACGGGGAGCCGCTCCGGGGACGGGGCGGCTTTTTTCATGCCCGCGCCGCGGCGCCCGTCCGACGACAGCCCGGCCCCAGCCCGGACCGTTAACGCGCTTACCCCAGGCGCTGCCCGATCCCCCGGCGGAGGTTCGTCCCCGGCCCCGGTCAGCCTGGAGGGCGGTTCGATGCTCAGGATCCTGTTGCTGGTCCTCGTCACCGCGGCGACGCTCGCGACCTGGCTCGTCCTGATGCTGCCGGTCCACGGCGTCCGCGCCATCCGCCGGCTGTTCTCGGGGCGCCGCGCCCCGGCTTGAGCGCGCCGGTCAGACCGAGCCGGATCCCGCCAACTCCGGATCGAGGGTGCGCGCCAGCGACCGGGCGACGGCCACGAGGGCGGTCACCATCGGAGTCGAGGGTTCGCGCCGCGGCGCGACGAGGCCGATCGTGTGCTCCAGGTCCGGGGCGGTGATCGGGATGGCGCGCACACCCTCCATGGGTCCGAGGGCGTCGACCAGGATCTCCGGCATGATCGAGGCCCAGCGCAGGGTGCGCACATGGGTCAGGAGCACGATCATCGAGTTCGATTCGAGGGTCGCGGCGGGCTCGGCCCCCGATTCCCGGATCTGATGGTCGATGATCCGCCGGTTCTGCATGTTCGGGGTGAGCAGGCAGAGCGGCAGGCGGCCGGTCTCGGCCCAGGTCACGCTCGCGCGGCCATCGAAGGGCCCGCCGATCGCGGTCACGAGGCGGTAGCGCTCGCGGTAGAGCGGCACCGAGACCACGCGCCCGAGGGGCTCGTTGTCCAGGTAGGTGAGGCCGGCATCCGCCTCCAGGTTCTCGATCAGCGAGAAGATGTCGGCCGAGGCTGCGGATTCGACCGTCAGGCGCACGTCCGGATGGCGCTCGCGATAGGGCGTGGTGAGATCGACGATCATCGGCAGGGCGGTGGGGATCGCGGCGATGCGCAGATGCCCGGTCAGGCCCCGGCGCAGGCCGGTGACCTCCTCATGCATGGCCCGGGCATCGGCCACGATCCGCCGTGCCCATGCGAGGACCCGCTCGCCCTCGGGGGTGAAGCCCTGGAAGCGCGAGCCGCGCAGCACGAGCTGGACGCCGAAGCGGTTCTCTAGCTGCTTCACGCCGGCCGAGAGGGTCTGCTGGGTCACCCCGCAGGCCTCGGCGGCATGGCCGAAATGCTGCTCGCGGGCGAGCGCGAGCAGGAAGTCCAGCTTGTCGATCACCAAGAGGCATTCCGAACGGCGCAGGCCGGCACGGCGCAGCACGCCGGAGCGTAGCGACCCGCCGCCCGAGCCACAACAGGCGGCGGATCCGGGCACTCAGCGGAACAGGATAAACGCCTTCGACAGGGTGATGCCGATGCCCCAGACGATCGGGATGCCGACCACGGCCCAGGCCAGGGCGGCCGCCGGGGAGAACCCGCCACGGCCGATGCCGAAGGAACCAGACGGCCCGGCCGCCGCGGCGCCGGCGCGGACGTCGAGGGTGGCGCGCTCCGAATCGGACATGAACCACCGGCTGGCCAGCGGGCGGACGAGCAGGTTGCAGACGAAGCCGACGGCGAGAAAGCCGGCGAGCACGTACATGGTCCGCCCGTAGAGATCCGCGCCCTGGACGCCGGCCGCCGCCTGGGCCTCGCGGATCTTGGTGATCACGAACGGCCCGACGATGCCCGCCGTCGACCACGCGGTCAGCAGGCGGCCGTGGATCGCGCCCACGAACTGCGTGCCGAACACGTCGGCGAGATAGGCCGGGACCGTGGCGAAGCCGCCGCCATACATGGACAGGATCACGCAGAAGATCCCCACGAACAGGGCCTGCGAGCCGATCCCCGCCGCCCAGGGCGCGGCCGCGTAGAGCAGGCCGCCCAGCGCGAAGAAGGTCGCGTAGGTCAGCTTGCGGCCGATCCGGTCCGACATGGAGGCCCAGAAGAACCGGCCCAGGATGTTGAACAGGGACAGCAGCCCGACGAAGCCGGCCGCGATCGCCGCGACCTGCGCCTTCTGGCCGGGATCGAGCGCCGCGAAGCCGGTGCCCGGCAGGCCGATCAGCGAGCCCCCGAAGATCTCCTGGAGCATCGGCGAGGCGAGCGCCAGGACGCCGATGCCGGCGGACACGTTGAGGCACAGGACCAGCCAGATCATCCAGAACTGCAGGGTCCTGTGCGCGTCCCGAAGATGGACGTGGCCCGAGGCGATCATGGCGCTCTTGGAGGCGGCCGGCGTCCAGTCGTCCGGACGCCATCCGGCCGGCGGCACCCGGTAGCCGAAGGCGCCGCCCAGCATGAACACGACGTAGCCCAGGCCCATCACGGCCAGCGTCTGCCAGACCCCGACCGAATCGGGGCTGCGAAACGTCTTGATCAGGCCGTCGGCCAGCGGGGAGCCGATCATCGCGCCGCCGCCGAAGCCCATGATCGCCATGCCGGTGGCCATGCCGCGGCGGTCGGGGAACCACTTGATCAGCGTCGAGACCGGCGAGATGTAGCCGAGGCCGAGCCCGATGCCGCCGATCAGGCCCATGCCGAGCCAGACCAGCCAGAGCTGGTGGAGGTAGACGCCGAGGGCGCCGATCAGGAAGCCGCCGCCCCAGCACAGGGCTGCCACGATACCGGCCTTGCGCGGGCCGGCCCGCTCCAGCCAGCCGCCGAACAGGGCCGCGGACAGGCCGAGCACGACGATGCCGATCGAGAAGACCGTGACGAGGTCGCTGACGCGCCAGTCGCAGGTGGTGGTGAACAGGGCGGTCATCACGCCCATGTCGGGACAGGCGGCCGGCGCGGGCTTGCCGACCGAGAGCGCCCGGGTCAGCGGTAGCCAGAATACCGACAGGCCGTAGGCCATGCCGATGCAGAGATGGATCGCCAGCGCCGCCGGCGGCACCAGCCACCGGTTGAAGCCCGGCTTGGCGACGATCCGCTCCCGCGACAGCAGACCCGGCGTATCGCCGGGTGCGACCACACCCGCCACTCCAGCACCCATGATTCACTCCCCGCGGCGATCACGTCGATGGACCGCTCGATGCCGCAGGATGCGCGATCTGTGTACACGGTGCTAGCGCGATGCACGCTGAGTGGACAGATTTCCTCTCAAACTGCGCAATCTGTAGGCGAACCGCTCCGCGCCGAAGATTGCCCGAAGGGCAGCCCGCGGTCTGCCGCGACCTCGAAGGCGCCGCTACAGCACACGCCAGCGACCGGTAAAGCGGCGACCGGACGAATCCCGTCTCCCCTCCTCATCCTGAGGTGACCGCGTCAGCGGGGCTCGACGGAGGGCCCCAGGGATAGCCGTGGCATGTGGAGGGCTCCTTCAAGGCCTGCGCTACGCTCCGCGGCACCTCAGGATGAGGTCCGATGGCTGGACAGCCGATCCGAGCCGTCTCGATTCGTGCCGTGGACCCTGGGCTCCCGCATATCGGGTCAGCCCTTCATGCGAGACCGGCAGCCGAAGCGTTCCCTACGCGCTGGCACGATAAAAAAAGCCCCGGCGCCCGCAGGATCCTGGCACCGGGGTCGCGATCACAACCACGCCGTGACGTCTTTGCCGGCCGCGTCAGCCGGCGTCGCTGGCGCCTTCGCCGAGCTTCTGCGGGTCGCGGGTCGCCGAGCGCACCGGGCTCTCGGCCTGGGGCTCGGCGCCGCGCAGGGCCCGCTGCACGAGATCGTCGGCCCGGTCACCCATCGCCGGCAGGGCGGCTTCGAGCCTCGAGACCATCTTGGGCGTCCAGAAGGCCACGATATGCTTGTGTATTCCGGCCACCGCCTCCTCCTCCGGGTAGGACCGGAAGAAGGTGGCGATCTGGTTGGCCATGCGGAGGAGCTTGTCCTCCTGGGTCTGCGCGCTCATCGCCTCACTCCGCCGCGTCGAGGCGCTGGGCGATGCGCGTCAGCGAGAAATCCTCCTCGTAGAACTGCGCCTGCCAGTCGGACGGCCGGTTGGTCCGCCGGACCTGTACCGCCGTCACCTTGTATTCGGGGCAGTTGGTCGCCCAATCCGAGAAGTCGGTGGTGATGACGTTGGCGCCGGTCTTGGCGTGGTGGAAGGTCGTGTAGACCACGCCGGGCTGCATCCGTTCCGAGACCTTGGCCTTCAACGCGATGTCGCCCGAGCGGCTCTCCAGGGACACGAGGTCGCCGTCCACGACGCCGCGCAGCTCGGCATCGAACGGGTGGATCTCCAGCACGTCCTCCTCGTGCCAGCGCGAGTTCTCGGTGCGCCGGGTCTGCGCGCCGACATTGTACTGGGACAGGATCCGGCCCGTGGTGAGGATCAGCGGGAACTTCGCCCCCGTCCGCTCCTCGGTGGCCACGAACTCGGTGATCATGAACCGGCCCTTGCCGCGGACGAACCGGTCCACGTGCATCATGGGCGTGCCCAGCGGTGCCTTCTCGTTGCAGGGCCACTGCACCGACCCGAGTTCGTCGAGCTTGGCGTAGGACACACCGGTAAAGCTCGGCGTCAGGCCGGCGATCTCGTCCATGATCTCGGACGGGTGGCTGTATTCCATCTTGTAGCCCAGCGCGTTGGAGAGCAGCACCGTGCCCTCCCAGTCGCCGTAGCCGCCGAGCGGCGCCATGACCTTGCGGACCCGCGAGATGCGGCGCTCGGCGTTGGTGAAGGTCCCGTCCTTCTCGAGGAACGAGGCGCCCGGCAGGAAGACGTGGGCGTATTTGGCGGTCTCGTTCAGGAACAGGTCCTGGATGACGATGCACTCCATCGCCATCAGGCCGGCGGTGACGTGGTGCGTGTCGGGGTCGGACTGGGCGATGTCCTCGCCCTGGATGTACATGCCCTTGAACGAGCCCTCGACGGCCTCGTCCAGCATGTTGGTGATGCGCAGGCCCGGCGCGCCGTCGAGCTTGGCGCCCCACAGGGCCTCGAAGCTCTCGCGGGTGGCGTCGTCCGAGACGTGGCGGTAGCCGGTGAGCTCGTGCGGGAACGAGCCCATGTCGCAGGAGCCCTGGACGTTGTTCTGGCCGCGCAGCGGGTTCACGCCGGCGCCGAGCTTGCCGATGTTGCCGGTGGCCATGGCGATGTTGGCCATGCCCATGACCATGGTCGAGCCCTGGCTGTGCTCGGTGACACCCAGCCCATAGTAGATGCCGGCCGCGCCGCCCGTGGCGTAGAGCCGGGCCGCCCCGCGGACCTCCGCCGGGTCCAGGCCGGTGAATTGCTGCTGGTTCTCCGGGGAGTGGCGGTCCTCGGCGATGAACCGGGCCCAGGACTCGAACTCCGCGAGGTCGCAGCGCTCGCGGATATAGGCCTCGTCGACCAGACCCTCGGTGACGATCACGTGCGCCAGCGAGTTGATGAAGGCGACGTTGGAGCCGGGCTTCAGCGGCAGGTGGAAGTCGGCCTTGATGTGGGGCGACTTCACGAGGTCGATCTTGCGCGGGTCCGCGACGATGAGCTTGGCGCCTTGCCGGAGGCGCTTCTTCATCCGTGAGCCGAAGACCGGATGGCCATCGGTCGGGTTGGCGCCGATCACTAGGATCACGTCGGAATTCTCGACCGATTTGAAGTCCTGGGTGCCGGCCGAGGTGCCGAGCGTCGACATCAGGCCGTAGCCGGTCGGCGAATGGCAGACGCGGGCGCAGGTATCGACGTTGTTGTTGCCGAAGGCGGCGCGCACGAGCTTCTGGACGAGGTAGGCCTCCTCGTTGGTGCAGCGCGACGAGGTGATGCCGCCGACCGAATCCTTGCCGTACTTGGCCTGGATCCGCTTGAATTCGCTCGCGGCGCGATCGATCGCCTCCTCCCAGGAGACTTCGCGCCACGGATCCGTGATCTTCTCGCGGATCATCGGCTTGGTGATGCGGTCCTTGTGGGTGGCGTAGCCGTAGGCGAAGCGGCCCTTGACGCAGCTATGGCCCTCATTGGCCTTGCCGCCCTTGTAGGGAACCATACGGACGACGCGCTCGCCCTGCATCTCAGCCTTGAACGAACAGCCGACGCCGCAATAGGCGCAGGTCGTGACCTCCGCGTGCTCGGGCTGGCCGAATTCGTGGATCGATTTTTCCTGGAGCGTCGCGGTCGGGCAGGCCTGCACGCAGGCGCCGCACGAGACACACTCGGATTCGAAAAAGTTGGTCGGGCCGGCCGCCACGCGGCTGTCGAAGCCGCGCCCCGCGATGGTCAGCGCGAAGGTGCCCTGCACCTCCTCGCAGGCGCGGACGCAGCGGTTGCAGACGATGCACTTCGACGGGTCGTAGGTGAAGTACGGGTTCGACTCGTCCTTCGGCAGGTATTTTTCCGCGGTCGGGGCGACGTGGTTGTCGCCCTCGTAGCCGTAGCGCACGTCGCGCAGGCCGACGACGCCCGCCATGTCCTGCAGCTCGCAATCGCCGTTGGCCGCGCAGGTCAGGCAGGTCAGCGGGTGATCGGAGATGTAGAGCTCCATCACGCCCTTGCGGAGCTTGGCGAGCTTCTCGTTCTGCGTGTGCACCACCATACCGTTCTCGGCCGGGGTCGTGCAGGAGGCCGGCGTGCCGCGCCGTCCCTCGATCTCCACGAGGCAGAGGCGGCAGGAGCCGAAGGGCTCCAGCGAGTCGGTGGCGCAGAGCTTCGGGATCTGCGTGCCGGCATGCATCGCCGCCGCCATCACCGAAGTGCCGGCCGGAACCGTCACGCTCATGCCGTCGATCGTCAGGGTGACGGTCTGCTCCGCCACGCGGATCGGCGTGCCGTAGTCGATCTCTTTGATGAGGGCCATGGCGCTACCTCACTCGGCCGCCGCAGGCAGCGAGCCCGCGCGGCGAAAATCCTCGGGAAAGTGGGTGATCGCGCTCATCACGGGCATCGGCGTGAGCCCACCCATGGCGCAGAGCGACCCGTCGGTCATGACCTCGCAGAGGTCCGCGACCAGCTTCAGGTTCGCCTCCGGCCGAATGCCGGCGATCACCTTGTCCATCGTCTCGACGCCCCGGGTCGCGCCGATGCGGCACGGGGTGCACTTGCCGCACGACTCGGTCGCGCAGAACTCGAAGGCGAAGCGGGCCTGGCTCGCCATGTCGACGGTGTCGTCGAACACGACGATGCCGCCATGGCCGACGAGGCCCTTCTGGGCCGCCATCGCCTCGTAATCCAGCGGCGTGTCGAGCAGGTGATCGGGGAAGTAGGCCCCGAGCGGCCCGCCGACCTGCACGGCCCGGACCGGCCGGCCCGATCGGGTGCCGCCGCCGAACTCCTCGATCACCTGCCGCAGGGTGATGCCGAAGGCCATCTCGATCAGGCCGCCGTGCTTGACGTTGCCGGCGAGCTGGATCGGCAGGGTGCCGAGGGAGCGGCCCATGCCGTAATCGGCATAGGCCTGGGCGCCATGCTCCAGGATCCACGGCACGGCCGTGAAGGTCATGACGTTGTTGACCAGCGTCGGCTTGCCCAGAAAACCCTTGAGCGCCGGGATCGGCGGCTTGGCCCGGACGATGCCGCGCTTGCCCTCCAGGCTCTCCAGCAGCGAGGTCTCCTCACCGCAGATATAGGCGCCGGCTCCAAGCCGCACCTCCAGGTGGAATTTTTTACCCGAACCCAGGATGTCGTCGCCGAGAACGCCGGCGTTGATACCGTTGGCGATCGCTTCCTTCAGCGTCGCGAACGCCTGCGGATACTCCGAGCGCAGGTAGATGTAGCCGCGGGTGGCGCCGGTCGCGATCCCGGCGATGGTCATGCCCTCGATGAGGTTGAAGGGGTCGCCCTCCATCATCATCCGGTCGGCGAAGGTGCCGGAATCGCCCTCGTCGGCGTTGCAGACGACGTATTTCTGCTCGCCCTTGGCGAGCATCACCGTGTTCCACTTGATGCCCGCCGGGAAGCCGGCGCCGCCCCGGCCGCGCAGGCCGGACTCGCGCACCGCCGCGACGATGCCCTCGGCGTCGAGTTTCAGCGCGGCCTCGAGGCCGCGATAGCCGCCATGGGCCCGGTAATCGTCCACGGAGACCGGATCGATCACGCCGCAGCGGTGGAAGGTCAGGCGCTGCTGCCGGGCGAGGTAGGGGATCTTTTCGGGGTCGCCGAGGCGCAGGGCGTGGTCGCCGCCCGTGGTCAGACCGGCGTCGAGCAGGGCGTCGACGTCCTCGATCTTCACCGGGCCGTAGGCGATCCGCCCCTCCGGCGTGCCGACCTCGACCATCGGCTCCAGCCAGGTCAGGCCCCGGGAGCCGGTGCGCACGATGGTGACGTCGAGGCCGCGGCGCTCGGCGCCGGCGAACAGGGCGCGGGCGACCTTGTTGGCGCCGAGGCCGAGGGCGACGGCGTCGCGGGGAACGTAGAGCGTGACGCTCACTGGCGCACCTCCGTCAGGGCAGCTTCGAGGGCGTCGGCGGTCAGGTGCGCCAGGGGCTCACCGTCCACCAAAGCGGCGGGGCCGTTGGCGCAGAGGCCGAGGCAGTAGACCGGCTCGACCGTGGCGCCGCCATCGGCGGTGGTTTCGTGCCAGCCGCAGCCGAGGCGGCCGAGGATCTCCCGGTGGAGCTTGTCCGAACCCATGGCCTGGCAGGCCTCGGCCCGGCACAGCTTCACCTCGTGGCGGCCGGCCGGATGCGCGCGGAAGTCGTGGTAGAAGGTGACGCAGCCATGCACCTCGGCGCGCGACAGGTTCAGCGCCTCCGCGATCAGCGGCACGGCCCCCTGGTCGACGTAGCCGAAGGTCTCCTGCAGCGCGTGCAGGATCGGCAGCGTCGCCCCTTCGAGATGGGTATGTTCGGCGATGATCCCGGTGGCGCGTTCCGCGCTCCAGGGCTCGTGACGCGCCATGATTTCCAACCCAGTCTGTTCCTTTTCTAATGCGAAGAGGAACAGAAATGCCGGTCGGCTTCAATCGTGCTGTCCGGTCGCTCGACAAAGGACGCCTGTCGAACTGTCACCTGCCGTACGGTCGCAGCAAGGGCGTCGGTAAATGGCTGTCACAGAACGCGTTCTTAGAACCGGCCTACTGCCGGAGAAACGTTCTTGCACCGCAACAAGGCTTTGTGCCCTGCAAGAAATTGCATGCTGCCCCGGAGGCTCGCCGTCCCGCGGTGACGCTGCACGCACCGGGAGCGCCCCGGGTCGCGCCCATCGGGCCGCCGGTTCAGAACTCCATTTCCAGCTCTTCGATCTCGTCCGGCTCGTCGGCGGCGGCCTCGGCCCACTCGACCATCAGCGGCCAGTGCAGGATCGTGTCGCGATAGGCGGCGGCGCGGGGCGGCAGAGCGACGTCGTAGGTGCGGAAGCGGGTGCAGACCGGGGCGTACAGGGCATCGGCCAGGCCGGGCCGGGCGCCGAACAGGTACGGCCCCTCGTAGCGGTCGAGGCAATCGTCGAAGATCGTGCAGATGCGGTCGATATCGGCCTTCGCGCCGTTGAATACCCGGAAGCCCGGGTGGAAGGCGCGCAGGTTCATCGGCAGGGCCGAGCGCAGGTTCACGAAGCCGGAATGCATCTCGCCGGAAATCGAGCGGCAATGGGCCCGCTCCGCGACGCTGCCGGGCAGGAAGCCGGCCTCCGGGAAGGTCTCGGCAAGATATTCGGCGATGGCCAGCGTGTCCCAGACGACCACGTCGCCGTGGCGCAGGCGCGGCACGAGGAAGGACGGCGACAGGTGCAGCAACTCCGCCCGGCTGCCGGCATCGGCGCCGGACAGGACCTCCGTGTCGAAATCGAGCCCGGCCATCCGGCAGATCAGCCAACCCCGCAGGGACCAGGAGGAGTAGTTGCAGCTCGAGATGGTGAGCGTAGCAGCCGTCATCGTCCTGCCCCCGGGCACGTCGCCGATCCTGCGGTCTGCGATCCCCGATCCAAGACTTGTGCCGCCCGATGCCGGCGAATCGCGACCCGGCCCGAGTCTACTCCCGCCGCAGCAGCGCGGCGACCTCCGCCTCCTCGGCGGGCGACAGGGTCCGGACCGGCGCGGCCGGCCGGCGGCGGGCAAGGCGCCAGAGGCCGAAGCCGCCGAGCAGGACCGCCAGCACCGGCGTCAGCCACAGCAGCAGCGTGTGCAGGGCGAAGACCGGCCGCAGCAATACGAACTCGCCGTAGCGCGCGACGACGTAGTCCAGCACCGCCCGGTCGCTGTCGCCCGTCTGCAGGCGCTCGCGCACGATCAGGCGCAGATCCTTGGCCAGCGGCGCGTCGGAATCGTCGATCGACTGGTTCTGGCAGACGAGGCAGCGCAGCTCGGCGGAGATCTCCCGGGCCCGGTGCTCCAGGGCGGAGTCCTTCAGCACCTCGTCGGGCTGGACCGCGTGGGCGGGGGTGATGAGCGCGAGGGCCGCAAAGAGCGCGAAAGCGAGACGGACCCGCGCGCGCGCCCCTCCCCCCTCTGCGGGGGAGGGTACCCGGCGAAGCAGGGGGGGAGAGGGGCAGCGCGACGGTACAGGATGGGGCTTCCGGTGCGACATCTCCGGATACGGCGCTCCCCTCTCCCGACCCGGCCTGACGGCCGGCCCACCCTCCCCCGCAGAGGGGGGAGGGAAAACCGCATCGGCCATCATGTCCGCCCTCACTCGGCCGGCACAGCGGCGGGGAGCGGCCGGGCCTTCGCCTTGGCAGGGACGCCCACGCGCATCCGGCGGTCGGTGAGCGAGAGGCCGCCGCCCAGGGCCATGACCACGGCGCCGAGCCAGATCAGCAGCACCAGCGGCTTGTAGTAGAGGCGCAGGCCGACGCCGCCGTCCTGGCCCATCTCGCCGAGGCTGGCATAGACCTGGCTCACGCCGATCGTCAGCAGGCCCGATTCCGTCACCGCCATCTTGCGGCTCGGGTAGAAGCGCTTGCCGGTCTCCACCTGCCCGACCTCGTCGCCGGCGCGCGTCCGGATCGTGAGGGTGGCGGCGGCCTCCTCGTAGTTCGGGCCCTGGCGGGGTCCGACCCGGTCGAGGGTCGCCACGTAGGGTCCCGATACCAGAGTCTGGCCGGGCTTGAGGGTCGCCAGCCCCTCGGTCGCCCAGCCCTGGGCGGCGATGCCGATCACCACCACGCCGACGCCGGCATGGGCGAGCGCGGTGCCCCAGGCCGAGCGCGGGAGGCCCGCGGCGCGGCGTCCGATCTGGCCGAGGGAGCGCGCCCGGCTCGCCCCGTAGCCCCGGGCGCGGGAGACGATCTCCAGGGCGGAGCCGATCAGCAGATAGGCGCCGAGTCCGATGCCGACCGGCGCCATCACCGGCCCGCCCCAGGTCAGGGCCAAGACTGCGAAGCCGATCGCCAGGGCCACCGCCAGGGCGGCGAACAGGCGCTGCGCGGCGGCGAGCACGTCGCCACGCTTCCAGGCCAGGGCCTGTCCGAACGGCACGATCAGCAGGAGCGGGATCGCCAGCGGCACGAAGGTGGCGTTGAAGAAGGGCGGACCGACCGTGATCTTTTCCCCGGTCAGCATCTCCAGCAGCAGCGGGTACAGGGTCCCGACCAGCACGGTGGCGCAGCCCGCCACGAGAAAGAGATTGTTGAGGACCAGCGAGCCCTCCCGGGAGATCGGCGCGAACAGCCCCCCCTGGCGCAGCAGCGGCGCCCGCCACGCGAACAGCGTCAGCGAGCCGCCGATGAACAGGATCAGGATCGCCAGGATGAAGACGCCCCGGGTCGGGTCGGTGGCGAAGGAATGGACCGAGGTGATGACGCCCGAGCGGACCAGGAAGGTCCCGATCAGCGAGAGCGAGAAGGTCAGGATCGCGAGCAGCACCGTCCAGACCTTCAGGGCGTCGCGCTTCTCCATCACCACGGTGGAGTGCAGCAGCGCCGTGCCGGCGATCCAGGGCATCAGGGAGGCGTTCTCGACGGGGTCCCAGAACCACCAGCCGCCCCAGCCGAGTTCGTAATAGGCCCAGTACGAGCCCATCGCGATGCCCAGCGTCAGGAAGCACCACGCGGTGAGCGTCCAGGGCCGCACCGCACGCGCCCAGACGGCGTCGATCCGCCCGTCGATCAGCGCGGCGACCGCGAAGGCGAAGCTGATCGAGAAGCCGACATAGCCGATGTAGAGGAGCGGCGGGTGGATCGCGAGGCCGGGATCCTGCAGCAGTGGGTTGAGATCGTTGCCCTCCAGCGGCGCCGGGATCACCCGGCTGAACGGGTTCGAGGTCGTGATGATGAACAGCACGAACACCGCGGTGATCAGGCCCTGCACGCCCAGGGTGTTGGCGCGCAGACGCGGCGGCACGGAATTCCTCGCCACCGCCACGCAGGCGCCGAACAGGGTGAGGATCAGGACCCAGAGGAGCATCGAGCCCTCGTGGTTCCCCCAGACGCCGGAGATCTTGTAGATCAGCGGCTTCTGCGTGTGCGAGTTCTCGACGACGTTCTGGACCGAGAAGTCCGAGGTGACGTGCGCGTACGTGAGCGCCGCGAAGGCGAACAGCACGCAGGCGAAGGCCCCGAGCGCCGCCTGCGAGGCGGTCTGGCGGAGCGCCGGGTCCCCCGATCGCGCCGCCCAGACGGGCATCACCGTTTGGACGAGGGAGATCGCGAGCGCGAGCGCGAGCGCGAAATGGCCGGTCTCGACGATCATGCGGGGTCTCTTACCGCTCGCTGCGGGGGCCGAGGGTTTTTTCGGTCGACGCGGTGACGGCCTTCGGGCTTCCGTTGCTGCCGCCCTCCTGCCAGCGCCCCTGCGCCTTGAGCGCGTCGGCGACCTCCCGGGGCATGTACGATTCGTCGTGCTTGGCCAGGACGGTGTCGGCCCGGAACCGCCCGCCCGGCTCCAGCATGCCCTCGGCCACCACGCCCTGCCCCTCGCGGAACAGGTCCGGCAGCAGACCCTTGTACTGGACCTCGACGGTGGCGTTGGTGTCGGTCACGGAAAAATCCACCGTCTGGTCGGGCCCGCGCTTGAGCGATCCGTCCTTCACGAGGCCACCGAGCCGCAGCCGGGTGCCCGGCGCGATGCCCTGGAGGGCGATGTCGGAGGGCGAGCGGAAGAACACGATCGACCCGCTCATGGCGAATAGGATCAGCCCCACGGCCAGGGCGAGCACGCTGCCGCAGGCGGCGATCAGGATCAGGCGGCGGCTCTTTCGCGTCACGTTACGTCCACCCCAGGGGATCCGGCGGGCGGATCGCCGCCCAGACCCGAACCGTTCTCATTCTATCTTATCAGGGTGTCGACCCCGCAGCGGCGTGGGTCAAGGGCAGCCATCGGGACCGATTGTCGTATCGGCCGTGCCGCGGCGGGGTCCCCTGCGCCGCCGCGGGGTCAGGGATCGGGCTTGCCGGGCAGGTCGAGTTCCCGGGCGAGTCCATCGAGCCGCGCCACCGCCTCGCCGTTGGCGGCGAGCGCCATCCGGGCGCGGTCCAGGGTCTTGATCGCCTGGTCGCGGTCGCCCAGCGCGCTGTAGGAGCGCACGAGGCGCAGCCACTCGTCCGGGGTGCCGCCCCGGGCGGCCAGGCGGCGGTCGAGGCCCTCGACCATGCCGCGGATGGCCGCGTCGCGCTCCGCCTGCGGCATGGCGCGCACGGCCGCCATCGCGGCCTCGGTCTCGGCCTGGGCCGCCGGCCCGGGCGGGGCGGGAGCGGCCGGCCGGGCGGGAGCCCCCTCCGAATCGAGGCCGATGGCGCGGGCGCCCTGCTCGACCTGGGCCAGACCCTGCGGATCGCCGGCCAGGGCCGCGCGGGCGCGGGTCAGGGCGGCGGCCGCCTGATCGGGCTCGCCGAGCACCGCCCGGGACCGGACGAGCCGGAGCCACTCGTCCGGCGTGCCGCCGCCGCTCTTGAGCCGGGCATCGAGCCCGTCGACCATGCCGCGGATCGCGGCCTGCTGCTCCGCCGGGATCTTCGGGGCGGCCTGCGGCGCCGCGGCCGGCGGCGGCGGCTCGCCCTTGAGGCGGGCGAGCGTCTGGCGCACGATCCCGAGCCAGGGGGCGTCAGGCGGGCTCGACGCTTCGAGGGTGGTGAGCTGGCCGATCGCCGCGCCGGTATCACCGGCCTGCTCGGCCGCCCGGGCGAGATAGAAGCGGGGTTTGGGGGCGTTCGGGTCCTTGGCCTGCGCCTTCTCGAACAGCGCTTTCGCCTCGGGCGAGACGGTGCCGTCGGACGCCGCCGTCAGCGCCTCGCCCTGGTCGGCGAGGAGGTCGGCGGTCTCGCCCTTCAACCGGGCGATGTTGGCGTAGGCGCGGGCGGCGTCGTCGAAGCGGCCGGTGCGCATGTAGACCGGGGCGAGCACCGCCCAGCCGCGGACATCGTTCGGATCCCGGGCGAGCCGCGCCTCGATCTGTCCCACCGCCTTCATCAGCTCGTCGGTGCCGCCGCGGGCGGCCGCGCGGTCGGCGGGGGTCTGGGCGGGCAGTTCCGGGGAGCCGTAGAGGCCGTAGGCGATCAGCGCCACGAGGGGGATGGTGGAGACCGCGAAGGCGGAGGCCGCCCGGCGCCGGCGCAGGCGCGGCTCGGCCGGACGCGCCGCCTCGGCGGCCCCGGCATCCTCGGCCTCGAGTTGCGCCTCGCGGCTCGCCCGGAGCAGGCGGCGCGCCGCCTCGGCCTTGGCCGACTCGGCCTCCTCGGGGGCGATCAGGCCGCGCTCCAGATCGCGGGCGATCTCGGCGATCTGATCCTCGTAGAAGGCGGTCTCGGTTGCGATGGCGGTCCCGCCCGCCTCGCCGGCCGGCACGGCGGCGCGCCGCGACATCGGCCAGAGCAGGCCGAGGACGGCCGCCGCGGTCATGGCCGCCAGGATGAACCAGATCGCCGTCATCGAACCTTCGCCAGCGGGCCCGACCGGCCCGCGCCTCCCCACGCCATGTGGAGCCGGCGGCGGGACGCCACGACACCCCCCGGCGGCGGCACGGTGTCACGCAACTCCCGCGCGATGACAAGGGGGCAGAGACGAGGGGTCAGGTCTCCGATCGCCCCGGCCCGCGTCAGAGGGTTGCCGCCCCCACCGGTGCGTCGCCCGGCACCTCCAGCACCGCCCGCAGGCCGCCGAGCGCCGCCTGCTCCAGGGTGAAGCGCCCGCGATAGAGGGTCGCGAGATCCGCCACGATGGACAGGCCGAGGCCGGAGCCGGGCTTGGATTCGTCGAGCCGCCGCCCCCGGCCGAGCACCGCCTGGCGCGCCTCCGGGGGCAGGCCGGGCCCGTCATCCTCGATGGCGACGAGAAGGTGGGGATAATCGTCCTTGGCCACCGCCTCGGCGCGGATCGCCACCCGGCCGTGGGCCCATTTCGAGGCGTTGTCGACGAGGTTGCCGACCATCTCCTCGAAATCCTGGCGTTCCCCCCGGAAGCGCAGGCCCGGCGGCACGTGGACGTCGTAGGCGATGTCTTTGTCCCGGTAGATCTTTCCGAACGTCCGCACGAGCCCGGCCAGGGCCGGCTCGACCTCCGTGGAGGTGCCCAGCGTGCCGGCGAGCGCGGCGGCGCGGGCGCGGTCGAGGTGATAGTTCACCTGGTCGCGCATCACCGCGGCCTGCTCGCGGATCTTCTGGGACAGTTCCTCCGGGGCGTCCGAGGCGCCGACCTCGTTGACGATGATCGAGAGCGGCGTCTTCAGGGCGTGGGCGAGGTTGCCGACCTGGGTGCGGGCGCGCTCCAGGATCTCTCGGTTGGTCTCGATCAGGAGATTCACCTCGCCGGTGAGCGGGGCGATGTCGCGCGGGTAGGTGCCGGTGATGCGGTCGGCCTCGCCCCGGCGGACCGCGCCGAGAGCCGCGCGCATCTTCTTGAGCGGCGCGAGGCCGAACCGGATCTGCAGCAGGGTGGTGAGCGCCAGCGACAGGCCGAGCAGGCCGAAGGTGATGGTCAGCGAATTGCGGAACCGGTCGACGTCGTTGACGATCTCGTCGGCGGGCCCGGCGACCCGCACCGTGTAGCGGCCCTCCTCGCCGAGATCGACGTCGCGCTCCATGATGCGCAGGAGGCGCCCGTCCTGGCCCTTGCCGTAGCCCTGGCGGATCTGCCCGATCCCGACCTTGCCGTCCGAATCCGTGGCCGCGGGCAGCGGCACCCCGACGAGGGAGCGGGAGGTGCGCACGTCCCGGGGCTTCGCGTCGGGCTTGCCGACCTGCCAGTACCAGCCCGACAGGGGCAGGTCGAAGCGCGGATCGCCGAGCGAGAAGGTCCGGCTCTCGGGGTCGTTGGGCGAGACGAGATCGGTGGCGAGGTTGTTGGCGAAAACCAGGAGCCGGCTGTCGAAGGACCGCTCGGTGTTCTCCCGGTAGAGGGTCGTGAGGATCCAGGCCGCGATCAGCAGGATCGCCGAGCTCGACAGGAACGCCGACACGGCCAGCCGCACCGCGATGGAGCGGCGGCGCAGGGAGAAGAGGGCGATGAGGTCGATCATCGATCGGCCGGCGATAGGGGTAGCGTCTTCTTCCCCGTCACGCGCTGATAGAGGAATGCGCCGACGACGGAGGCGATGGTCCCGCCGCCAATCGTCCCCGCGACCCAGGGCTGATTGAGCCAGAGCGCGAAGGCAGATACCGACAGGGCTGCCACCGCGAAGACAAGTGCGCTGATCTGACCGCGTCCATCGCGCCGGATTGCAGCCTCCAAGGCCTGTCGCTCGTAGGCCCGCCGATGTTCGGCTTCCGTCTCCCATTGACGGAAGATGCGCTCAGGCGCGTCGGGGACCAATCGCGCGAAGCTCTCCAACACAGCCGGTGGCGGCAGCGGCCCCCGCCAGTAGCTGCCACGCCCGACCTCCGCCGAGGACTCGCTTCGGCTCGCGGATGCACCCTGGTCGGTCGGAACAGGTTGGCGCGCCGGCGCTCTAGTCCTGCCTGACCGGCCCACGTGCCGCCTCACGCTCGATGATGCCCCGCAGTTCATCACCGATTCGGGAAAAGTCGCCGCACAGGGCCTCGGTCTCGTCACGATGCGGATACCGGATGGGCTCGGAGGCGACGGGCCAGAGCGAGGCCAGGGCACTCAGACCGCTCCAGGCGCTGAACGAGCGTGTCCGCGGCATCGGACCGGGTTTTTCGGCGGGAGTCATGACGCGGGCGGATCCGTGGCGCTGGCCTGAGCCATGTAGAACGTTTGGTGTCAGGGCCACAACACCGCCGCCGGCTCAAACCGGCGCCAGCGCATCATAGTACACCGCCCCCCGCATCAGCGGCCGCGCGGTGCGGAAGAACGAACCGCGCGCCGCCCGCCATCCGTCCCCGTCCCGTGCCACGGCGGCGTCGGCGGTGAGGATGCCCGACGGCATGCCGACCCGCAGGGCCGCGCCGGTGGGGCGCGCGGCCTCGTGGACGAGGCTGCCGTCGATCCGGGCGGCGACGGCGAGGCACAGGGTGGCGGTGAGCGGCAGGGCCTGGTGCGGCACGCCGTTGGAGATCACCCGGGCGGTCAGATCGACATCCCCGGCGCGGACGCGCTCACCGGACAGGCTGCCGGCCTCCCGCGGCGGCGCGACGAGGCCCACGAACGGCACGTGGACGATCCGCGCGGCGGCCTCGAGATCGGGGGCGATGCCCATCGCCACCGAGGCGGCCCGGCGGATCCGCGCCAGCCGGTCGAGGAGGCCCGGCACCGCCTCCAGGGCGGCGGGCAGCTCGGTCCCGGACAATCCGAGATCGGCGGCGCGGACGAACACGCAGGCATTGGCCGCGTCCACCAGCGAGGCCTCGACCGGGCCGAGGCCGGGCACGGCGAGGGTTTGCCGGACCACGCCGGTGGGGAGCAGCCGGCCGGTGGTGGCGCCGCCCGGATCGACGAAGTCGAGGCGGATCGGCGCCCCGGTGCCGGTGACGCCGGGGATCGCGAGGTCGCCCCGGTAGACGGTCCGCCCGTCCCGGACCGCGAAGCCGGCCTCGATCAGCTTGCGGGTGTTGGTGTTGTAGATCCGCAGGGACACCGGGCCGTCCGCGACCTGCACGAGCCCCTCGTCCACCGCGAACGGCCCCACCGCCGCGAGCATGTTGCCGCAATTGCCCGACAGGTCGATCCGCCCCTCGCGGACCACCACCTGCACGAAGGTGTAATCGAGATCGGCCTCCGGCCGCGCCGAGCGCTCGACCACGCAGATCTTCGACACCGACGACACGCCCCCGCCCATGCCGTTGAGCTGGCGCCCGAACGGGTCGGGGCTGTCCATGGCGGACAGGAAGGCCGGCTCCCAGGCGGCGAGGTCCCCCGGCACGTCCCGGCGGTGCAGCATCAGCGCCTTGCTGGTGCCGCCGCGCATGAACACGGCCGGCAGCGTGCCGGGCACCGGCCTCACGGTCACACCCGCGCCGGCGGCTGGTTGGGATCGACCAGGTAGCCGAGGCCGCGCACGGTCTGGATCAGGTCGACCGCGAGCTTCTTGCGCAGGCGCCCGACGAACACCTCGATGGTGTTGGAATCCCGGTCGAAATCCTGGTCGTAGAGATGCTCGGTGAGTTCCGCCCGGGAGACGACCCGGCCGGTATGGTGCATCAGGTAGGAGAGCAGACGGTATTCGTGGCTGGTCAGCTTCACCTGGGCGCCGTCGACGAAGACCTTGCCGGAGCGGGTGTCGAGGGTGACCGGCCCGCAGGTGATCTGACTGGAGGCGTGGCCGGCGGCCCGGCGCAGGAGCGCGCGGACCCGGGCCATCAGCTCCTCCATGTGGAACGGCTTGGTCACGTAGTCGTCGGCGCCGGCATCGAAGCCGTCGACCTTGTCGGACCAGCGGTCCCGGGCGGTGAGGATGATCACCGGCGTCTTCACCCCGGCCCGGCGCCACTTCTGCAGCACCGTGACCCCGTCGGCCTTGGGCAGGCCCATGTCGAGGATGATCGCGTCGTAGGGTTCGCTCTCGCCGAGATAGCCGCCCTCCTCGCCGTCATAGGCCTTGTCGGCGACGTAGCCGGCCTCCTCCAGGGCGGAGACCACCTGCCGGTTGATGTCCTTGTCATCTTCCACGACGAGCAGACGCACGGCTCACTCCCCTCCGAGACGGTTTCGGCGCCCGCTCAATATTGTCCCGCCACGCTGCCGGTGCGCGCATCGACGATGACGTGCACGAAATGCCCGTCCCGGCGCAAGGCGGTCAGCATGTACACGAGGGTGTCGTCGTGCCGGCACAGGCTCGCCCGCTGGATCTCGGCCCGGGGGATCACCGAGCGGGCCGCCCGGATCGCCGCCACGGGCGGGATCACCCGCCGCTCGCCGACCTCCTCGCGCATGTCGGCGGGGGACAGGCAGGTCTCGATCCGCATCGGCGCCGGGCCCGAGACGGCGCCGGTCTGCGGGGCCGGGCCGTCATCCGCCATGGAGCCGAGGCCGCCCGCGGCGAGGGCCGCGGCGGTCAGGCTGATGGCGACGAGGGCGATGGCGTAGCGCATTGGCAGGAGATGTGGGCCGAGGGCACTGAATGCCCCCTGAATACGTAGCCGTTGGCCTCCGGCGGCGGGCGCATCGGGCGGGCGGAGTGCGGACGTGCGGATCGCGGACGGCATGGTGCCGTCATTACGGCCGAGGCGCCCCCCGGTTCCCGGGCGCCGCCCCCCGCGCGGAGGAGGACGCGGCCCGCCTCAGCGGACCGGATCGGCGCCCCCGTCCCGGCACCCGGCGCCGGGTCGGTCCGTGCGGCCGGGCGCGGCCGGGGCGGCCGCCTGGGCGGTCTGGACCGGCGCCCCGGAGGACCAGCCGCGCAGCCCGAGTTCTGCGCCCCCGTGGAGCGCGAGGGCCAGGGCCGCCGCGCCGGCGAGGACCAGCCAGAGGCGATCGAGGATCCGGTCGAAGGTCAGTCCCATCTCACCCTCCCGCGACGAGGTTCCAGACGGCTCGCAGGGCGGGGATCCGCTCCGCGAGCCACGCGATCTGATCCGAGAACCAGTGCGCCACCGCCGCCGCCGCGAGGAAGGCCAGCACGGTGGCGTGCTTGAGCCGGCGGAGGTAGCGGCGCAGCGCCCGCCGCTCGACATGGGCGTCGACCAGCTCGTCGAGGGCGGCGAGCCGCGCCTCGGTCTGGCGGGCGAACCACGCGTGCCAGAACGGCGGGAAGCGGATCGCCCGCGCCCGGCCCCCGAGGGCGATGCCGGGCCCGGCCTCGTCCTCGGAGGGTTCGGCGACAGGGCCGGCGCGCCTGCGGGGCGGGATGCGGACATGCGTCATGGTCGCGATCTCCCCCGAAGGATGCGCCGGCCCGGCCTCAGCCCTGCCGCGCGGCCGGCGCGCGATCCTCCTCCCGCAGCTGCCGCAGCGCGGGGGCGAGGACGTTGGCCGCGCTCGCCTGGGGATCGAGGGGCAGGGCCCGGAAGATCCGGGCGGCGACGCCCTCGGCCCCGCCGGCCGTCCGGACCACGCGGGCGGGGGCATGGGCCAGGACGTGGCGGGCGCCGGCCGCCACCACCGCGGAGCCGAGATCGACGCTGACGGTCCGGCCCCGGGCGGCGCCGGCCACGGCGTTCTGGCCGAACTCGGCGCCGGCCCGGATCGCGGCCTCGACCCGGTCGCGGGTGATCACGGAGGCCGCCCAGGGGGCGACCCGGGCTATGCCGGCGGTCACGGCGGCGGCGGCGAGCGGCACGAGCACCGCCGAGACCGGCTGGAGCAGGGCGGTCAGCCAGTCGCCCCAGGGCAATGTCACGCCGGCCGCGGCGGCGTGGGCCGGGGATACGAGGGCGGCCGGGAAGGCCGCGCAGGCGAGGGCGAGCCCCCGCGCGGAAGCGGTGCGTCATGATCGGTCTCCATCGGTGATCGCGCGGCGGACCCGGCCGGCTCGGGAACCTGTGGGGGCTCAGCGCCGCCCGTGCGGGCCGGTCGTGCCGGCGGGACGGTCGCGCAGGGCCGCGAGCGCCCGGCGGGCCCAGCCAAGGCGGCTGGACAGGGCGACGATGCCCGGCCGCTCGTAGCGACGGCACACCGTCTCGGTGGCGGCTTCGAGGGTCGCGGCGGCCCGCAGGGCGGCGAGCGCCGGGGCCTCGGCGGTGCGCAATTCCGCACAGAGATAGCGGTAATTCGCCTCCCGGGTGGCGGGGTCAAGGCCGTGCGCCCGGCACCATGCCTCCATGGCGTCACGCCGCGCGCCGGTCCATTGGGCGAGGCCCCAGCCGCCGCGGGAATCCGGGACGGTGGGGGCGATCTCCTGGATCTGGCGGAAGCCCCCGCTCTCATGGCCGAGATTGCCCAGGAGCCCCGCGGCCTGGATGTCGGTGAGCCCGAGGTCGCGCATCAGGCGGGGTCCGAGGCGACGGCATTCGGCCGCGAAGCCAGTCTCCCGGCTCTTCTCCGCTGCGGCATTCGGCATGGGCGGTTCTCCGTTCGGTGGCGGGTTTGACGCCGGTTCGGGCCTCGTCCCGGTCTCGGTTCCCGCGCCCGTTGCGACGCGGTTCTCGCCCGTGCGATGACGGAGCGGACCGGCGCGGAGGGGGGACGGCGTGGGACGCGGACGGGACCGGCCGCTGGTGTTCATCGGAGACTCGATCACCGCGGGCTGGGGCCTGGCGTGCCCCGAGACCTTCGCGCACCGCGGGTTCCTGGCCCGGGGCGTCCCGGGCGAGACGAGCGGCCAGATCCGCGCGCGGTTCCTCCGGGACACCGCGGGGGCGCGCGGGATCCATCTGCTGTGCGGGATCAACGACATCGCGGCGATCGGCGGCCCGGTCTCCGACCGGGCGATCGCCGGGAACATCCTGGCCATGGGGCGGATGGCGTTCGAGGCCGGGCTGCCCCTCGCGAGCGGCTCCGTGATGCCGAGCGATTTCTGGGGGTGGCGCCCCGAATTGCGGCCGGCGGCGCGCATCCGCGCCCTGAACGCGTGGCTGCACGCCTGCTGCACCGCGGGTGCCGCCCGCTTCATCGACTATCACGCCCCCCTCGCCACCGAATCCGGGGCGCTGCGACGCGCATTCACCGAGGACGGGATCCACCTGAACGCCGCCGGCTACGCGGCGATCGAGCCCGTGATGCTGGCGGCCCTCGACCCCGGCTGAAGGCTCAGAAACCCAGCGCCAGCCAGAAGATCGAGACGTTCTTCGCCCCCGAGACCGAGCCGGACGCGGCGCGGCGCAGGCGGATCGTGAACTCCGTCACCGTGAGGTCGGTCACCTGCGCGGCGTAGAGGGCGCCGTCCTCGTTGGCGGCCGCCTGCGTCCAGATGCCGACGCAGCCGCTCGGAAAGGCGCGGTTGAACGACACCGCGGCCTGCGGATCGGACGGGGTGACGAGCCCCCATTGCAGGATCAGCCCGCCCGCGAACCGCACGGAGCCGTTGGCCGCGAGCGTCTGCGCGCCGACCGCCAGCGGCGTCCCGTCGGCGCGCTGGTAATGGCGCACGCGCCAACGGCCCGCCGCGTCCGAGGTGGCGATGCAGGTGTCGTCGGCCCCCGTCACGATGTCGGCCCGGGTCGGCAGCGCCAGCGTCGCGGCATCGTGGACCAGCGTCGCGGAGGCCGCGAAGCGCACGAACCGCTCACGGTCGGGCACGGCGCCGAAGCTTGCGATCCGGGCCGCGCCGGTGACGAGGACCCGCCGGGTGCCGGTGCCGCCGAGATCCGTGGTGGCCGCGGCGGCGAGCGCGGTCTCGCTCGAGGCGAAGTCGATCCCGCCGGTCTTCGCCGCGGCGGTGAGGGCGGTGGCGAAGGCGGCCCCATCGGCCGAGACCTTCAGGGCGAAGTCGTCGCTCCCGAGCGTTCCCAGGAGCGCCCGGGCCGCGTAGCCGGTCTCGAAGACCAGCGCGGCGTCGCGGGCCGCGTCCTTCCTGTTCACGGCGATCCGCATGTCGCCGGAGCCGGGCGTGACGTCGTCCCAGGTGAGCAGCGCGGCATCCGACTTGACGGCGAGGCGGTTGGTGCTGTCCGCCCCGGTGTTGATCCCGAGGCGGCTCACGCTCTGGATCGCCGTCAGCGTGCGGCGGAAGCTCGTCCAGGCCGCGCCGTCGAACACGTAGAGGTCGGCCTCGTCCACCAGGTAGGCGAACCAGCCGGCCCGGGGGACCGCGCCGGTCCAGACGCCGTCGGCGTAGCGCACCACCTGTCCGCCGAGCCCCGCCCAGGCGCCCCCCGGATCGGCCGCGACCACGAGGTAGCGGTCGCCCTCGGCGGGGCGCGCAGGCGGCGCCGTGAGGTCCTTGTCGAGGCAGGCGAGCTGCACGAGCGCGTCGAGGAGGCCCAGAGCCTCGTTGTGGGTGACGTGCTTCTGGGCCTGGCTCGCGGCGATCAGCGGCAGGCCGAGATGGGGCGTGGCGTCGGACATGGGGGCTCCCGAGGGTCAGGCCGAGCGGACGGGGATGCGGGCGCGGCAGGCGGGTCCGGGGCCGGCGACGGCGCCGATCTGCGCAACGGCCACGTCGAGGACGGCCTGCGGGCCACCGAAATCGGCGGCCTCGTCGGCGTAGAGGAGGGTCTGGGCCTCGGCCCGGAGCGTGCGCAGGGGGGTGCCGGCGATCGAGAACACCGTGACCGCGTAGCGTTCGGGCTCGTCGAGCGGGATCTCGGCCGGCTCCCAGGCATCGCCGTCGCGGCGCACCCGCCGGATCCAGGACAGGCGCACGCCCTGCGCCTCCCGGCGGGCCCGCAGGTGGACCGGCCGCAGCGGCGCGAGCGCGCCGAGCCCGGCCGTGGCGGCGAGCTCCGTGAAGGCCGGATCCCCCGGATCGCGATCCGCCGGCCCGATCCGGTAGCGGAAGCCGCGGCCGACCGCGTCGAGCCGGTCGACCAGCGGCACCACGGCGCCGTCGTCGAGGCGCACGATCAGGCTGCCCGCCGGAGCCGCCCGGCCGGCGGCCGCCTCGCTGCCCGCGAGCCCGCGCAGGAGGCCGGAGAGCCGGTAGGTGTCGGCCCCGATCAGCACGGCGTTCGCGGCGCCGAGCAGTTCCACGGCCCCGTCCGGGCCGATCAGGGCGAACAGGTTGCCCCCGGCCAGCATCGCGGCCTCGCCGATCGACGCGAGCGTCCCGCCCCGGCGCAGGCCGACGTCGAGGCTCCGGTGCCGGTCGATCCGCCAGAGCGGCCCGGCGGGCAGCGCCGTGAGGGTCCGCCCCAGGCAGGCGGGGTAATCGGCGAAACCCTGGAGCGCGAGCGGTCCCGACCCCTCGGCCCGCCAGATGGCGGCCGTGCCGGGCCAGGGCTCGGCCGCCACCGCGAGGTATTGCAGGATCGTGGGGCTGCCGCGGTCCACCGGCAGGTCGAGGGCGAGCGCCAGCGGCGGCCCCGGGAAGGCCGGCGGCGCCACCGCGGTCAAAGCCGGGCTGCGGGACAGGCCGCGCCCCGGCCCGGCCCGGGGCGGCACCCCGCTCGCCTCGATCCGGCGGCCCGTGGGGGCGTCGTCGATCCGGTCGATCCGGCGCAGGACCGTGCCGCCCGGCACGGCCGCGGGTACCGCCAGGAGGTCGCCCGGCTCCAGCTCCACCCGGCGCGGGCTCAGGGTGAAGACCGCGCTGTCGCGGGCCGCGATGATCCGGTCGAGCAGCGCCTCGGCGAGCCCGTCGCCGGTCTCGCGGCGGGTGACGATCGCCGTCTCGATCCGGGTCTCGCGCCGCCGCTCCCCGACGGGCCGCACGGCCGCGGCCGCGGCGCGGCGGTACTCGGCGCTCTCGGATTCGGTGATGCCGAGCTCCACCGTGCGCGGCAGGGCGCTCTCCTCAGCCCGGACCTGGCGCAGCACGGGCTGCTCCGCGGCGAGCCGGACGAGATCGGCCTCCGCCAGCACCACCGGCCGGTCGCGGCGCGGCCCGCGCAGGCGCAGGGTGCCGGCCACCGCCGAGACGTCGAGGCCGTAGACCTGCGCCAGGGTCTCCAGGGCGCCGCGCGCCGAGAGCGGCCGGTCGACGACGTAGCCGTCGAGATAGGCCGCCGCCTCCACGGAGACCGCCGCGTCGAAGCCGAAATCGGCCAGGATCGCCAGGACCAGCAGGTCGAGGTCGCAGCCCTCGATCCGCCCGGTGATCCAGTGGCCGATGCGCCAATTGCCGGTATCGGCCCAGACCCCCCGCACGGTCGGAAAGGCCGGGAAGGGCCGGGCGTCCCAGGCCCAGACGAAGATCCCGGCCGGGTCGACCATCCGGCCGCCATAGACCGGCGAGACCGGGTTGTCGGCCTCCCGGAAGCCCGGCACCGCCGGATCGAACCGGGCGATCACCGCCTCCAGCCCGCGGAGCTGGATCAGCTCGTCCCGCAGGCCCCGGGATTCGGGCGGGACTGCGTTCTCGACGGATTTCGGGTCGGGGAAGACGTTGGGGCCGTTCGTGCCCTTGTCCACCGCCGGCACCCCGACCTCGGTGAGCCAGATCGGCTTGGCGCCCGGCACCCAGGCGGTGGTGCGGGTCTCGACGCCGCCGTCCCGCTCCACATGCGGGTTCGACCACCACGCCACGAGGTCCTTGGCCCGGTAGACCCAGGGCTTGCCGGCGGCGCCGTCGGTGATCGGGCGGCGATCCTGGGCGGCGCGGCCCTCCGCGTCGGCGTAGTACCAGTCGAAGCCCTCGCCCGACGCGCCGCGCGCCTTGAGGTAGGCGCGGTCGGCGATGTCGCCCGCCAGCGCGAGGTCGGCATGCTCCGGCGCGTCCCGCCAATCCGAGACCGGTGCGTACCAGTCGATCCCGACCGCCGCGATGACGGGATCGGCGAACAGATCGTCGAGGGGGAAGCGGATCGTGGCGCCGCCGTCGCGGATATGGGCGCCGTACTCGGTCCAGTCCGCGCCGTAGACCAGGGCGACACCGGCGCCGAGGCGTTCGCGCACGGCGGCGGCCAGCGCCCGCAAGGCCTGCACGGCCGGGTAGCCGGAGGCGCCCCGCACCCGGGTCAGGCCGACATACTCGCTGCCGATCACGAAGCCGGCGATCCGAACCCCGGAGGCCGCCCACCGGGAAGCCAGATCGGCGTAGTGCAGCACCTCGGCGTTGTATCCGCCCGCGAAGAAGGCCGCGACCTGCGCGTCGGCGGCGGCGGTCCCGTCCGGACTGCCCGGGAGATCCGGGGCCGGATCGCAGGTGATGCGGCCGCGCCAGGGATAGGGCCGCTGGGTCGCGCCGGGCACGCGCGGGTCGGGGAGCGCGTTGCCGGCCGGCACGTCCATCATGACGAAGGGGTAGAGCAGCACCTCCAGGCCGCGGCGGACCAGCTCGGCGACCAGCCGGGTCAGCCCGGCATCGCTCGGGGTGCCGCCATAGGCCGGGTTGCCGTCCGGCAGGAGCGAGACCGCCTCGGCGCTCGCGCGGGGGATCCCGGCGACGCGCCAATCCTCCGGCACGGCGCGCTTCTGCGTCGCCTCGACCTTCGGCACCACCCGGCAGGCCCCGGCCCGCAGGTCGGTGCCGAACCACGTCGCCACCACGGCGACCCGCCGCAGGTTCGGGCACAGGGCCTGGAGAGCGTCGAGGGAGGCGAGGACGTCGGTGGCGCGCTGGAGCTGGTGCCGGTTGGCGGCCTCGGTCCGGCCGAAGCCGAGATCGACGGTGACGCGGGCGGGATCGAGGCCGAACTCGCTGGCGCCGGGGATCAGCTCGACGGCGCGGATCCGGCGCCACAGGCCATTGACCGGGCGGATCACCTCGAAGGCGAATTGCGGGACGCGGTTGCCGAAATCGGCAAGCGGCAGGCCCTCGAACACCACGTAGGCGAGGCCGCGATAGGCCGGGGCGTCGGCCGCCCCCTCCTTGGCGACGATCAGCGGATCGGGGGCCTGGTCGGGGCCGCCGGTATGGACCCGCAGGGTGAGGCCGGCCTGGTCGATCTCCTTGCCGTCCGCCCAGATCCGGCGGACATAGGCGATCTCGCCCTCGCACAGCCCGACCGCGAGGTTGGCGAAATAGGCGTAGCGTGTGGTGACCGTCCTCTGGCCGCCCAGGCCCTTGGCGGGCGCGGCGGCGCCCGCCACCGTGGTGTTGGCCACCTCCAGCGGGCGCGTCTCCCAGATCAGGGTGCCGCCGATCCGGGCGCGACCGTAGACCCGGGGAATCGGATCGCCCTCCGTGGAGGTGAGCCCGGCCACGTCGGCGAGCCGCGGCCCCTCGACGAAGCGCGTATGCCGCCCGGAGCCGAACAGGGCGCCGCCCAGGGCCGAGCCCGCGACCGCGCCGAGCGTCCGCCCGACCACCGCCCCGATCGGCCCCCCGAGTGCGGTGCCCACGGCCGCGCCGGCGGAGGACAGGATCAGGGTCGCCATGGCGGGACTCCAGTGCCAACGATTTCTGTGCCTCTCGGGCCCGATCCCACAGGGATCCGGTCATCTGATCGACAGACTTAAAAATTATCCCGTTCGATCGTCAGCAAGAATGGCGCAGCGCGAAAAGATTTAATCCAGTCAATAAGCTTACATTATTCAGGATATGGCGAATGATCCCGCGCATTCACTTGAAAACAATCCATAAAATCTTGACGATCGTGCTCACGATCGGACTCATCGTGTTCGCATGCGTATGGCATGCGACCGACCGCCTGACCGCGATCGGCGCGCGCTACGGGCAATTCGTCGCCCACGATGCGCAGGCGGCGCAGGTCGCGCGGAGCGTCATTCGCCTGATCTACCAGATCAATTATACTGTCTACCGCACCATCGCGGAGACCGATGAGCACCAGATCCGGCTGGCGAGCGCGGAATTGAACACGACGGTGGCCGAACTCCGGCAGGACTTCGTCATGCTGGACGCCGAAATGCCGGACCTGCGTTCCGCGATCGACGCGGTGCGGGCGCGGGCAGACCGCTTCGTCGCGGACGCCGCGGACGTGCAGGCCCTCGCCGATTCGTTCGAGGCCGCGATCGGCGGCATCGTCGGCATGGTCTCGTCCGCGGCCACCGAACTTCAGGCGACCGCCTCGGCCATGAGCACCGCCGCCAGCGGAACCGCCGCGCAATCCGTCACGGTGGCGAGCGCCGCCGCGCAGACGGCGCAGACCGTGAGCGCGGCGGCCGCCGCAGCCGAGGAACTCGGGACCTCGGTCTCCGAGATCGGCCGGCAGGCCGGCGATTCCGCGCGCCGCGCCCAGGCCGCCGTGGCCGAGGCCGAGCGGACCGTCGAGCACGTCTCCGCCCTGAACTCCGCCGTGACCGAGATCGGCGACGTCGCCAACCTGATCGCGCAGATCGCCGGGCAGACGAATCTGCTCGCTCTGAACGCCACGATCGAGGCCGCCCGGGCCGGGGAATCCGGTCGCGGTTTCGCCGTGGTGGCCAACGAGGTGAAGGAACTCGCCGCCCAGACCGCGCGGGCGACAGAGGCGATCGGCCAGCGCATCGCCCAGGTGCAGAGCTCGACCGGCCTCGCGGCGCAGGCGATGCAGACGATCGGGGCGCGCATCCGCGAGATCAGCGACGTCGCGAGCGCGATGGCGGCGGCGATCACGCAGCAGGGCGTCGCCAGCCGGGAGATCATGCACAACACGTCCCAGGCGGCCCCCGCGACCGGCGATGTCACGCGGACCATCGCGGATGTCGCCGAGGCGGCCGGGGCGACCGGCGCCGCGGCCAGTCAGGTGCTCGGCGCGGCGGACGCGCTGTCCCGCCAATCCGAGGCGCTGCGCGGCGAGGTCGCCGGTTTCCTGGCCACCGTGCGGGCGGCGTGAGGGTGGTTCCGGGCCGCCTCTCCCCCGACGCCGTCTTGCCACGATGTATCCGACCGGATACGATCCCTGCGTGACGATTCTGCTGTCCGACACGTTCCGGACGTGGCTCGCGGGCTTGCGCGATCATCGCGCCAAGGCTCGCATCGCAGCCCGGATCCGCGCCGCAGGGCTGGGTCATCTCGGCGACGTCAAACCTGTCGGCGCGGGCGTTTTCGAGATGCGGATCCCGTATGGCCCTGGATACCGGATCTATTACGTTCGCCGCGGCGAGGTGACGTATCTGCTGCTGTGCGGCGGCGAAAAGTCCAGTCAGAGCCGGGACATTCAGCGAGCCAAAGCCATGGCTGACAAGCTTGATGGGATTGCCTGATGCGTTTCACCCCCTTCGACGCCTCGGAGTTTCTGGACAGCGAGGAGGCCATCGCCGAGTACCTCGCCACAGCCCTCGATGATCCCGATCCCGAACTGTTCATCGCCGCCCTCGGCGACGTCGCCAAAGCCCGCGGCATGTCACAGATCGCCCGTGAGGCGGGCCTGGGCCGGGAGAGCCTCTACAAGGCCCTGACGCCGGGCTCGAAGCTTCGTTACGAGACCGTCCGCAAGGTCATGGACGTCCTGGGCGTCAAGCTGACTGTCGCGACCGGATCGTCGTAAGCCTGGCCTGACCCGCCCGCCGGAAACCGGAAGACCCCCGTCCGGTGCCGCCGCCACCATCCGGTGAGCGCCACCTCGGCGACGACCGCGCCGTCATGGGCGTGGATCATGGCGCCGTCCCCGGTGGCGATGGCGCAGTGGTGGGCCGGCAGGTGGCGGCGGAAGGCGAAGAGCAGCACGTCGCCGGCCCGCGGCACGACCTCGGCGAGGGGGCCGGGTACCGGCACGAGGTGGCGCGCCGCCGCCGCGGCGAGCGGGTCTGTGCCGGGGGGGGCCGATTCCGCCCAGGTGCCCGCATAGGGCGGCACCGCCTCCGGCTCGGCGCCGTAGAGCCCGCGCCAGACCCCGCGCAGCAGCCCGAGGCAGTCGCAGCCGACCCCGCGCAGGGAGGCCTGATGCCGGTAGGGCGTTCCCAGCCACAGGCGGGCCTCGCCGAGCGCCGCCGCACCGATGTCGTGGCCGCTCTCCCTCGGCATCGCGCTCATCGGAACAGGCTCCCGCCGTCGAGGACGTGGTCCGAGGCCGGCACCGGGCGCATCACCGCGTCGTTGCCGGGCATGTGCGGAAACCCCTGGAAGTTCGCCGTGTTGGCGAAGCGGTCCCGGCAGGTGGCGAGGCGCTTGTCGCAGCCCGCCGTGAGGGTGAAGCCGTCGCCCGCCGCGACCGGCCGGGGCGGCGCGGTCCAGAGTTCGATCAGGCTGCCGAGCTGGAGGCGCACATCCGCCGCGAGGCCGGCATTGGCCCCCCCGGTCCAGGCGAGGCGGCCGCCGGTGAACAGCTCGTCCGGGACAGTCCCCGCCAGCGCCGCCGCGAGCGTCGCCGGTTCCGGGACATCGACGACCGTGCCGGTGGTCCGCCAGGGGGCGAGGTCGACCCGGCAGCGCCCATCCCCGAGATCGGCGCCGCAGGTGGCGCGATAGGTCCGGCCGCGCTCCGCGTCGAGCCGGTGCGCGAGGCCGCGCAGCTCCGCCACGAAGGCGTCGCCCTCCCGGCGCACCTCGCCGATCGTGGCGAGGTCCAGGAGCAGGCGCGTCTCGGGGTCGGCCCAGTCGACCAGCCAGGTCTCCACGGTGGCGCCGTCGTAGAGGCCCCCGGCGATGTCGGCCTCGGTGAGCCCGAGGCTGCTCAGCGCCCCGGCGACGTCGCCGCCGGAGACCGCGAAGCCCAGCTCGGCGCTGGCCTCGGCGGCCTCCAGCCCGGTCCGGGCGGCGTGGACGAGGCCCGCCAGGGTCAGGTCGCGGTCGTGGTCGGTGAAGCCGAGGGCGACCCCGTCCCGCCGCCGCAGGGACCAGCAGCGGCACAGGGTGGTCACGCCCCCCGCGAGATGGGCCGCGAAGGCCGCCGGGATGTCGCGCATGGCTGACCTCTCATACCGACGGCCGGAGACAACGACTCTCGACGGCGATCGGCCGTCGGCCAGCGCGAACGCGCGTCGCCGCGCGTGCGGCGGCTCGCCTGTGAGGCGTCAGCCTCATAGGCCACTGGTATCAGGGGACGATCTCGACGAGGGGCACCTTCGGGATCTCGCCCGCTGTGAAGGCCGCGAGGTCGATGGTCAGGTCGTCGGTGTCGAAGCGGACCGGCACGTCGAAGGCGAAGCCCGCGGTCACGGCTTCGCCCGCGGCCGGGACATGGCCGGACGTGAAGGCGACGAGCCCGGTGGTCGGGTCGCAGGCGAAGGCCTCGGACCCGACCTCCCGGCCCGACACCGCCACCCGGACGCTGCCGGCCACCGGCTTGGCGATCCGGCGGCGATAGGGCGCGAAGCCGGTCCCGTAGGTCTTCACCAGCGGGAAGGTCGCGGTGGCGCCGTCGCCGGTGCCCAGCGGCTGGTCGAGGGGGCCGATCGCCCGGCCGGGCGGCCCGGAGCGTCCGTCGACCCGGTCGCGGAAGCGGAAGCCGTAGAGCCGGCCGCGCCGCTCCTCGAAGAAGGCCAGCACCGCGTGGAGCGCGTCGAGGCCGCGCAGCCCGAACCCGGCCTCGTAGCGGCGGCGGGAATCGGCCCAGCGGCCGTTCCGGTGCTCCCGGCCCGAGGCCAGGGTGACGATCTCGGTCAGCCGCTGCGGGCCGCCGCCGGCGCGCAGCGACACATCGAGGGGGAACAGCACCTCGTGGAAATCGTCGGCCATGGCGGTCCCGGGGGTTGGAGGCAGGGGGTGGCCCGGGCGCTCACGTCGCCCGCTGGCCCCGCGCCACCGCCCGGGCGAGGCTCGCGGTCACCTGGGCCTCGGAGCGGCGGAAGGCCGCCGGGTCGGGGGTCGCGATATTGACCGTCACGGAGACCGGCCGGGCCGGGGCGGCGCCGGCCGCGACGCCGAGGCGGCCGTCGGGGCCGCGGTTCAGCGGCAGGATCGCCTCCGGGCCGGCCTCGCCCATCAGCCCGGCGCCGCCGGCCATCGGGAAGTAGGTCGGCGCCGCCACGACCCCGCCGGCCGCGAAGGGCTGCACCCGCCCGCCCCGGAACACGCCGCCCCGGGCGAAACCGGGCTCGGACCCGGCCCCGAGCACGGCGTTGAGCAGGCCGGTGACCCCGGACTGGAGCGATCCGGCCGCCGCCCGGGTCGCCGCACCGGCGAGCCGGGTCCCGATCAGGCCGAGCACCCCGTCGAGGCTGCGCCCCGAGGCGGCGCCGCGGGTCAGCGCCGCGTCCAGGCTCCGACCGAAGTTCTGCGCCAGCCGGTCGAGGGTTTGGAGCCGCTCGACCCGCGCGGAATCCTGGGTATCGGTGTCGGTATCGAGCATCGGTCAGCCCCGTCTCAGGTCCGGTCGGGATAGGCGGCGAGCAGGTCCTCGAAGGCCTCCCGACTGAGCGGTTCCGGCCGGGCACGCCGGCCGAGGGCGGCGGCGAATTCCCGCGGGGTCGCCGACCAGAAGTCGCCGGGGCGCCAGCCCAGCGCGCCGAGGCCGAGGGCCAGGGCATCGTCCCAGGGAAAGGCTCTCGGGATGCAGGTCTGGACCGGTGCATCCGGCTCCGGGCCCGGGCCGCTCTCCGCCGACGGGGATGCCGCCTTCTCCGACTGAAGCGCGGGTCCCCGCTCCCGTGCGGGAGAGGGACAGGGTGAGGGATCCGGTTTTGCCGAAGGAGGCGCGACCCGAACGCGCGGCAATCGCGCGCTCTGTCCTGATGCTCCTCCTCCCTCACCCCGACCCTCTCCCGCTCGGGAGAGGGAGCCCGTCGCGCCCGCCAGAGGCGTCGGTGCGCCACTGTCATGACTCGTGTCGTCAGGGGATCGGGAGCGGCCCTGAGGAGCTGCCGGCGCCTCCCCGAAGGCCGCGGCGAGCGCCGCCCCGAGGGCCGTCGTGACGGCCTCGATCCCGCCCGCCAGGGGCAACCCTGCCACCGCCCCGTCGTCGAGATCGTGGCCGCCGCCCCGCAGGGCGACGCCCAGCAGGGCGATCAGGTCACGCGCCGAGAGCCGGCCGGCGCTGAAGCGCGCCGCGAGGCCGGTGAGATCGCCGGCCCCGAGCAGATCCTCCAGTTCGGCGAGGGCCCCGAGGGTCAGGCACAGGGTGTAGCGCTGGCCGCCGAGGTCGAGCGGCACCGCGCCGCGGATCCGGTTTGCCATGGCGTCAGGCCGCCGAGAAGGCGAGCGCGCCCGCCGAATCGAGGCTCATGTCGAAGGTCACCTCGCCGGCATGGTCGCCCCGGTATTCGAGGCTCGCGATCTGGAACGGCCCCTCCAGGATCCCGAAGGCCGGCACCACGATCTGGAAGGTCTCGATCGCCCCCTCGAAGAAGATCAGCCGCAGGCGCGCGTCCGAGGCCTGGTCGCGGAATACCCCGGAACCGGCGATCGCGGCCCGGCGGACTCCGGCGCCGGCCAGCAGCTCCCGCCAGCGCCCGGCGGAATCGGCGTTGGTGACGTCCACGGTCTCGGCGTTGAGGGTGATCTGGCGGCTGCGCAGGCCCGCCACCGCCACGAAGCCGCCCGCGCCGTCCCCGGCCCGGATCAGCAGGTCCTTGCCCTTCTGCGCGCCCATCGGCCCTCTCCTCACTGGATCTCGGTGACGGCCTCGACCGTCAGGCTCGCCCGGCCCTCGCCGGTCCGGGCGTCGCGGTGAACCCGGATGGCGCGCACCCGCAGCGTGACGAGGCGACAGCCGGCGAGCGGCATCGCCGCATCGGCCAGGAGCGCCGCCATGCGCTCGGCGGCGTCGAGGGCGGTGCGCACCGAGCCGGGTCGCGCGATCACCGCGACGTCGTGGCTGTGGCGGTGGCGCTCGGCCCCGTCGACGGAATCGTCCTGGATCTCGGCATCGCCGAACAGGGCGTAGACCGGGAGCGCCCCCCGGGGCGGCTCGTCGTAGAGCCGGACCCGGCCACCCAGCAGGGCCGCGAGGGCGGCGTCGGGGGTGAAGCGCGCGATCAGGCCGGCGCGGAACGCCAGCAGCGGGCTCGGATCGGTCACGACCGGCTCTCCCCGGGCAGTTCCTCGACATGGCAGACGCGGTCGCGGCCGCGCCCGTCGGGGTCGGTGACCGCGCGGATCGCGAAGCGGCGGGGGCCGGCGGCGAGCCGCATGGTCGGGTCGAGTTCGGCCCGGCCGCGCAGGGTGACCCGATAGGCGGGCAGCGTGTCGGTCCGGCCGCCCGCGGGGCGCTCGACCACCCCCGCGGGCGCCAGGGCGCCCCACAGGACCGGGCCGGCCACGTAGCGGCGCAGCACCCCGCCGAACCCGTCCGGCTCCTCCAGGGGCCGTTCCAGCACGAAGCGCCGCCGCCGGGCGCCCAGCGGCGGCGTGTGGGGTGGGGTCGCCATCGGGTGTCCTCCGGGAGAGGCCGTCACAGCCGCATCCGGCGGAAGGGCGCGGCGAGGTCGGCGGCATCGGTGCGGGCGGCGTCGGGCTCGTCGCCGCGGTGCTCGTAGCGGGCGGCGGCGAGCCGCAGGATCGCGAGGCGCAGGGGCTCCGGCAGGGGCGGCCCGTCGCCGCCGAACCCGGCCGCGACCTCGATCAGGATCGTGCGCCCGGCCGGGTCCGGCACGGCCGGATCGACCCGCAGGGACGGCGCCTCGACCGGGTCGGGGCCGAGGCGCACCAGCCCGGCATCGAGTTCGGTGACGCCGCCCCGCCCATCCGCCAGCCCGGCGCGGACCAGGGCCACGAGCGGGCTCAGCGGCAGCGGCAGCACCCCGTCCGGCGGCCAGGCGGCCAGCGCGATCCGGTAGCGGCCCGGGACCAGGATCCGGCGGGTCTCGATCTCCAGGCTGGCCCGGACGGCCGTGATCAGGGCCTGGAGCAGCGCATCCTCGGCGCCGCCATCGTCGGAATCGAAGCGCAGATAGGCGCGCAGCTCGGCCACGCCCACCAGCTCGACGGCGGCGGCATCGATGCGTAACGGGATCATCGCGCGTTCCTCTCGCGGGTGGTCCGAATGCTGGTCTCGAAGCGGGTCTCGATCCGCCGCCCGGCGGCTCTCGCCGTCGCCGCGGCGTCCCTGGCGCTCGCCGGCGTGCCGGCGCGGGCCATCGTCGGCGGCGCCGAGGCCCCCGCCGGCGGTGCCGTGATGGTCCTGTCCTCGAAGGGCGGGGTCTGCACCGGCGTGGTGCTCGCCCCCGACACGGTGCTCACCGCCGGCCATTGCGCGGCCGACGCCCCGGAGCACCGCATCCATTTCCGCGACGCCGCGGGCGCGCCGGTCCTCGTGGAGGTGGCCGCGCGGGCGGTGCATCCGGGCTACGATGCCGGCGCCGCGAAGGCCCGGCGGCGCTCGATCGATCTGGCCCTGCTGCGCACCGCGACGCCGCTGCCGCCGCGCTTCGCGCCGGCGACCCTGAGCGCCGCGCCGCCGCAGGCCGGGGAGGCCCTGACCCTCGGGGGCTACGGCGCGGCGCGGCCCGGCGACCCGCGCTCCACCGGCACCTACCGCAGCCTCACCCTCCCGGTGATCGAGCCCTACGGGCCGAGCCGGATCCTGGTCTGGCTGCGGGGCGGCACGGGCGGCGCCTGCCAGGGCGATTCCGGCGGGCCGATCGCCGGGCCGGACGGCGTGCGGGCGCTCGCCGCCTGGATCGGCGGCGCCTGCGGAGGTCTGACCCAGGGCGTCCTCGTCGGGCCGCAGCGCGGCTGGATCGACGGGGTGCTGGAGGGCTGGGGCCGGAGCGCGCGCTGGGCGGGTTGAGCGCCCCGCGGGTTCCGGGCGACCTGTGAATCAGATCGCCGCCGGATACGGGCAACGGCCGGACCCAGGCGCGCGTCCCCCTCCCCCCTTTGCGCGACGCTATTCACCGATCGCTGGCCGAGACGCTCTCTCCTCCCTTGGCGATCCTGGGCTTGCCCGGGATCGCTCGAGCTTGCAGGGAGGCGTTGAAGGTGGGGGTGGTGCAGGATGGAGCGGTGCGATGCCGTCTGCACCACCCCCACCCCTGGCCCCTCCCCGCAAGGGGGAGGGGAAAAGCGCTCCGTTGTCATGGTGTTGGTGTCAGACTGCGACGTGTGACTCCGGTGGCCTTTGCGGGGGCGGGACGGTCCGTGGGTGCTCCGGCATGCCTGTTCGCTCGAACCCGGAACGATCCGGACTTCGATCCGGGCATCCGACAGCCCAACCCCGTCCCCGGGACCCTCGTCTCCGCAGGGAACCTCAGCTTGGCCAGGTCATTCCCTTACTCTAGGCTCGTCGTGCCGCCCGCTCGTCCAAGACGGCCGTCACCTGCGCCCCCGGAGTGCCCGATGTTCCCTCGCCCGATCCGCCAGGCCGGCCTTCGCGAGCGCCCGGCGCGCGGTCGCCTCGGGGGTGGCCTTCTCCGGGGCGGCCTGCTGGGCGCGGCGCTCCTCGGCGCGCTGGCCGGCCAGCGTCCCACCCCCGCCGCGGCCGTGATCAACGGCACGACCACCCGCGATCCCGACGGGGCGCGCAGCTTCGTGGTGCGCATCGAGAGCACCGAGGGCGAGATCTGCTCGGGCACCCTGATCGCCCCGGACCTCGTCCTCAGCGCCGCCCACTGCGTCATGCGCCCGGCGGGCTACACGGTGATCAGCGTCGACCGCGGCTTCCGCCAGCACCGGACGCAGGTGATCGCCGCGACGATGCATCCGGACTTCGTCCCCGGCACGACGCCCGAGGAACAGCCCGGGGTCGATCTGGCGCTGCTCAAGCTCGAACGGCCCCTCGGGGCCGATTACATGCCCCTCGACCCGCGGGGCGCCGGCGCGATCGGCAACGGCGAGGCCGTCGACATCGCGGGCTTCGGCGTCGTGGCCGAGAACCGGCGGGGCTCGGCCCGCGTGCTGCGGCTGGCGCATCTCGTCTCGATCGGCTCGCTGCAGGTCGCCAACCGGGTGACCGTGGTCACCGACCGGCGGCGCATGGCCGAGACCTCGGGGGCCGGCGCGTGCCTGGGCGATTCCGGCGGCCCGATCCTCACCGGCGGCCCCGGCGGCTACCGGATCGTCGGCGTGGTCAGCTGGTCGAGCGGCGCCCTGCAGCAGGGAGCCCGCCGGACCGCCTGCGGCGGCTTCACCGCGGTGACACCGGTGGCCGAGCATGCCGGCTGGATCTCCGCGCGCTCGGCCGAGCTGTCGCGGATCCAGGTGAGCGACGCCCTGCCGCGCGGCGACGGGTCCGTCTGGACGGCGCGCCCGCGCCGTCGGTAGGCGCCGAATCGGGGAGCTCGAACCGACGCGGGGCCCTGCCATGCGGTGGATCCTGCGCATCTGCGGGAACCTGAGGCCCCATCGGCACTTTCGCATCCGAACCCTTCCGGCACACGGAGCGAGAGCATGGCCGCGACCGAAATCAGCAACACCCCCCGGGCGCACAAGACCCGGAACGACACCGATTCGAACGCCAAGAAGGTCTCGATCGAGGCCCTCAACGCCCGGTTGGCGGACGGCATCGATCTCGCCCTGGCGATCAAGCAGGCCCATTGGAATCTCAAGGGGCCGCAATTCATCGGCGTCCACGAGATGCTCGACGGGTTCCGCACGGAACTCGACGACCTCAACGACAAGGTGGCCGAGCGCGCGGTGCAGCTCGGCGCCACGGCTTTCGGCTCGACCCAGGCGGTCGCCGAGCGCACGAAGCTGCCGCCCTACCCGACCGGCATCTACGCGATCGCCGACCACATCGCCGCGCTGATCGACAGCTTCGCCGGCTACGCCAACGCCGTGCGCGAGAACATCGACGAGACCGACGAGGCGGGCGATCCCGGCACGGCCGATCTCTTCACCGAGATCTCCCGCGCCGTGGACAAGCAGCTATGGTTCCTCGAGGCCCACGTTCAGGAGCCCACGGGCGCCCTGCGCGACGGCAACCCGGGCCGCTGAGAACCGGACCCGAGATCGTCGCGCCCCACCCGTGATCGGGCGGGGCGCGACCACTCAGCTGAACTTCAGCAGCTTGATCGCGTCGAAATCCTGCACCCCGCCGCCGACGCGCTTGGTGGTGTAGAACAGGACGTAGGGCTTGGCCGAGTACGGGTCGCGCAGCACGCGCATCCCGGTCCGGTCGACCACCAGATAGCCCCGCCGGAAATCGCCGAAGGCTACGGACAGGCTGTCCTTCCCCAGATCGGGCATGGCCTCGGCCTCGGTGACCGGGAAGCCCACCAGGGTCGCGCCCTGGCCGGCAGCGAGCGGCGGCTGCCAGAGGTAGTTGCCCTCCGAATCCTTGAACTTCCGGATCGCGCTCTGGGTGCGCCGATTCATCACGAAGCCGGCGTTCTGGCGGTAGCCGGCGCGCAGGCCGTAGATCAGGTCGAACAGCACGTCGCCCGGGTTGCTGGACGGGAAGGCGCCGGCCGCCCCGGTGGCCACGATTCCGAGCTTGCCCGGCACCCAGGCGGCATTGGCGACCGTGTCGTAGCTCAGGAAGCCGCGCGGGCGGCTCGCGCCGTTGCCGGACACGAAGGCGACGCCCTCCTGCTCGGCGAAAGCGGTCTCCACCTCGGCCGACAGCCACGCATCGAGATGGACCACGGCATCGTCCAGCAGCGTCTGCGTGGCCGCCGGCATGGCGTAGAGTTCCATGGCGGGGAACGCGATCTCGGTGAGCGCGGGCCCGTCGGTCTGGGGCCGCGGCGCGGTCTCGGCGGCCCAGCCGGTGACCGGCGCCCCCACCGAGACCGCGCGCTTGTACTGCGATCCCGAGATCTGCTGGACGCTGGCGATGGACCGGATCGGCGAGACCTGGCCGAGGCGCATCAGCACGGTCCGCTCGATCGTGTCGGGCACGAGGTAGCCGCCATCCGGGCCCGAACCGGCCGACAGGGCCTTGGCCTCCAGGCGCTTGAGGCCGGCGCTCTCGCCGGCCCGGACGTAGAGGTCGAAGGCCGCCTTGTGCTCCTGGGCGCCCGCGTCGACCCGGGGCCCCGGCTGGCCCAGCGGCGGCCGGGCCTGCTCCAGGGTGATCCGGTCGAGGCGGGTGCGGGCGGCGTCGAGGGCCGCGTCGATCCGGGCGAGCTTCTCCTCGGTGAGCACGTCGACGCCCAGGCGCCCCTCGATGGCGCCGATGCGCGATTCGTTGGTCTCCTTGAACGCCGCGAAGGCGGTGGAGAGCTCGTCCAAGGCGGAGCGGACAGGGGCGCCCTCGGGCCGGGCGGCTTTGTTCTCCAGGTCGGGGAATCCGCCCTTCGTCTCGAGGGCGGTGCGTGCGAGCGGGGATTGGGCGTCCATCGGGGCCTCGTGGTCGGGGGTGGAAAGCGGGGTGCTTGGACGTCAGGGCCGGGCGGCCGGCGGGAGCCGGAGTCCGGGTCTCACGCCCCGGACCGGGGCGATCCGGCGGGCGAGGCCGCGGATCTCCTCGGCCAAGGGGTCCGGGTCGGGGCTCGCCCGGGCCCCCGGCTGCAGCGGGAAGGTCACGAGCGAGATCTCCCAGAGATCGACCCGGTGCAGCCGGCGCTCGCCGCCCGTGCCCCGGCGGGCGAGCAGCGTGCGGAAACCGATCGACAGGCCGTCGAGCCCGCCGCCGCGCAGCAGGGCATCGACCTCCCGGGCGCGCTGGACCGCGAGGTTGAGCTGGCCCTCGGCGAACAGGCCGGTGGCGTCCTCGCGCAGGGAGAGCCAGCGGCCGATCGGCTCGGCCGGGTCGTGCTGGAACAGCAGGCGCACGCCGGCCGGACCGCGCCGCGCCAGGCTCGCCGCGAAGGCCCCCGGCACCACGATGTCGCGCCCGAGATCGGGCACGCCGAAGACGCTGGCATAGCCGGTGAAATGGCCGTCCATGGATGGTCCTCGGGTTGAAAGCGGTTCGGGGGAGGCTGGGTCGGGCCCGAGACGCGTCTCCCTCCCCCGCAGGGGGGGCTTGCGGATCCACGCATCGCGTTCGGCGGCAAACTTTTGGAACGCCGCGCCTTTTCCCCTCCCCCTTGCGAGGCGTGGTCAGGGGTGGGGGTGGTGCAGGAGGCACCGCCACGCGTCGTCCTGCCCCCCACCTCCAACGCTTCCCCGCACGGGGGGAGGAGCGCTTATCGCGGCTCGCAGCAGGCGGTGTGTGCATCGCGTAGCCCGCAGACGGGGGCGGGAGAGGCCCGGCGGTGGCGGACTTGCGTCTCCGACACCGAGGCGCCCATCCAGCCCCCGATCACGAGGCGTCCGCCCCCCGGGGCAGCTCCGGCGGGTAGCCCACCGCCTCGCGCTTCTCGGCGACCGACAGGAAATCCGCGGCCTGGACCCGGCGCCACAGGGATTCCCGCTCGCCGGCCAGCGCCTCGATCCGGTCGAGATCGGGTTCCAGGTCCACCGGCCCGAAGGCGGGTTCCAGCCAGACGGCGAGCGCCTGGGCGGTGCGGGCCGCGAGCGGGATCAGGGTCTGGCGGTAGAGCGCCCGGTTGGCCTCGGCGTAGTTGGCGTGGGTGCTGTCGCCGGGCAGGCCCAGCAGCAGGGGCGGAACCCCGAAGGCCAGGGCGATCTCCCGGGCCGCCGCGTTCTTGGCCTCGACGAAATCCATGTCCCGGGGCGACAGGCCGAGCGGCTTCCAGTCGAGGCCGCCCTCGAGCAGCAGCGGCCGACCGGCATTGGCGGCGCCCTGGTAGTTCGCCTCCAGCTCCCCCTTCAGCCGCTCGAATTGCGGCTCGGACAGCCCGGCCCCGGCGAAGACCAGCGCCCCGGAGGGCCGGGCGGCGTTGTCGAGGAGCGCCTTGTTCCAGGCGCTCGCGGCGTTGTGGATGTCGAGGGCGGCCGCCGCCGCCTCGACGGGGGCGAGGCCGCCGGTCTCGTCCTCCGGGTGGAACAGGGCGAGCGCCAGGATCGGCGCCACCGCCTCGGTGCCGGGAGCGGGCAGGTCGAACCGGCGGCTGCGGCCACCCGCGGTGTAGATGTAGGCCGCCGGCCAGCCGTCGGGCCCCGGCACCATCCGCATCCGCCCCGGCCGCAGGGCCTGGAGGGCCGCGACCCGGCCGTCGAGGGCGACCGCCTCCAGATAGGCGGTCCCGGCGAGCAGGAGGTCGGCATAAACCGTCTCCAGGAGATGCGTGCCGCTCTCCCGCGGGTTCGGCCGGGCGAGCAGCGCCAGCAGATCGGACGCCCGCTCGGCCCCGGGCCCGGTGGCGATCAGCGGCAGGCCGGCGGCGCTCTCGGCGACCAGCCGGACCGCCCGGTGGACCACCGGATTGCCCTGGTAGCCGGCCCGGGCGAGCGCCGCCGGGTCGCGGGGCGTCCAGCTCGCCCGGCCCTCGGCGTAGAGCGCGAAGGCGGGGGCCATCGCGGCTTTGGTGTAGGCCATGCTGGCGGCCTTGGAGTCGGCCATGCTGGCGGCCTGGGTGGCGGGCGCCCGGCCGCCGGCGCCGCGGCGGGCGACCCGCGCCAGCCGTTCGAGGAGGGTCGACATGCCGGTCTGGTCCTGCGTTATGGTTGCACGATGCAGAGCCGCTTCCCCGCGCGGTCCCGCGCCGCCCGAGGCGGGTGTTTTCCGGCGGCGCTCCTGGCCGCGGCGATGCCCGCTGCGGCCGCCCGGGCGCAGGATTCCCCCGCCTGGCCGGAGCCGGACGGCACCCTCGTCCTGGCGCGTCCCTTCGGCCGCTCGGAGATCGCCCTGCGCCTGTCGCGCCGGGTCGCCGGGGCCGCGGATACGCTGACCTGGAACGGCGTCGCGTTCCTGGCCGATGCCGGGGTCGGGGACGCCCTCCAGGCGCGCCTGACCCTCGATCCGGAGGCAGACGGCCGCCAAGCGAGCGAGGCCGGCGACCCGCGGGGCGAGCCCGCGGCAGCGCGGGTCCGATCCCTCCGCGCCGGCCGGAGCTGGGCCGAGACCGTGGCGCCCCTGGCCTGGGACGGCCCGGGCGCCGCGGCCGGCCCGGACGTGATCCTGCACAAGCGGATCGCCCTCGGCCTGCCGGGCCTCAGCAACGCCATCGAGGTCCAGGCGGGCTTCGTGCTGTCCCGGCCCGCCGCGGCGGTGCGGCTCGAGCCGCTCTCGGCCACCGTACCGGCGGAGTTCACCGAGGCCTGGCGCTTCGACCCGGCGACCGGCGGGCTCGATCGGCTCGACTCCGCCCCCGGTGAACGGCCGCAACCCGTGATCCTGGCCCTGCCCGAGGGCTCGCACGCCCTGGGGATCTGGAGCCCGGCCCCCCCGGCGGGCGAGGCCGATGCCCCGAGGGCCGGCTTCGCGATTCGGCCGGTCCCGGGGGCGACCCGCCTGAGCTGCGTGTTCCGGGTCGCGCAGGCCGCATCCGGCGCCCACGATTTCGCCTGCTACGCGCTGGTCGGCTCGCTCACCGACGTGCGCGCCGCCCTGCGGAGCCTGACCGCCCCGGAATAAGCAGATCCGACCGAAAAAAGACGGGTCCAACCCGCGCTGCGTGCGACGCCGTGGTGCGGACGCCACAGTGTGGCGCACGAAATCGTGTATACAGGATGCAGTTCGTTCCTGAGACCACGAACCGACTCCCGGCGCGCTTCCAGCAGAGGCGCGCCGTATTGTTTCGGGCGTCCCTCACAGGCGCCGGATCCGCGGTTCCGCCCGCCGCTCCAGCATCAGGTGCGTGAGCGCCCAGACCAGGGCGTCGAGCCGGTCCGGCGAGCCGCCCCCGGACAGGCCCTCCGGCCCGAAATCGCACAGCTCGTCCTCCAGCGCCGGGAACGCCCCGACATGGTGGACGAGGCCGCGGGCGTAGAGGAGCGAGACCGGCTCGGCCCGCAGATACTTGCCCCGGGTGGCGTGGACGCGGACCACCGGCACGGCGGGGTCGCACTGCGCCAGCACGGCGGCGGCCATCTCGCCGCCCTGGTTGACCTCGACCACCAGGGTGTCGGCGGCCAGCTGGTGATAGAGCGCCAGGGCCGCCCCGGCCCAGGCCTGCGGGGTGGCCCGGGCCAGGCTGGCATCGGCCAGCACGTAGGCCTGGGGCCCGGCGCGCCCCGCCGCCACGATCCCGCAGGCATCCGAGCGCGCCCCCGAGGTCGCGGGCGGATCGACCGCCACGACGATCCGGCCGAGGTCGGGGGCGGCGGCGACCCGCCCCGCCTCCAGGCCGGCGCGGTCCCAGAGGGCATCGTCCCGGTCGGCGATGAGTTCGCCGTCGAGTTCCTGGCGGCCGAGGCGGGTGCCGGCATAGCGCCCGACCACGCGCTCGAGGAAGTCCGGCGCGAGGTTGTCGGCGTTGTCGCGGGTCCGGGCGCGGCTCACCACGGTGCGCGGGTCTCCGAGCAGGCGGCGGATCAGCGGCACCGGCCGCGGCGTCGTGGTGACGAGGTTGCGCGGCCGGGCGCCGAGGCGCAGGCCGAATTGCAGCATGTCGAAGGCCGCCTCGGGCCGGCGCCACTTGGCGGCCTCGTCGCACCAGGCGGCGCCGAATTGCGGACCGCGGAGCGCGTCGGGCTCCTCCGCCGAGAAGGCCAGGGCGACCGCGCCGTCGGCCCATTCGAGGCGCCGCCGGCTCGGCGACCAGACCGGCCAGGCCCGGCCGCCCCGGGGCAGGTTCAGGATCCCCGAGGGCCCCTCGATCATCACCTCGCGCACGTCGCAATGCGTCTCGCCCACGAGCGCGATGCGCCCGACCGGCTCGGGGGTGAAGGCCGGATCGCCCCGGGCGAGCGCGTCGACCCATTCGGCCCCCGTGCGGGTCTTGCCGCTGCCGCGGCCGCCGATCACCGCCCAGGTGGTCCAGGGTTCGATCGGGGCTCCGGCCGCGTCCGGTTCGGGCGGCGGGAGCTGGTCGGCGCGGGCGCGGTGCAGCCAGTCGCGGTCGAGCGCCCGGAGCAGGCCGGGCGGCAGGGTCGCGAGGAAGTCAGGCAGGCGCCCCGCCGCGGACAAAGCCATCATAGCGTCGCGCGATCTCCGCGCGGAGGGAAGGCAGATCGCGTTCCGTGCCGTCATCGCCCCCCTCCCCCGCCGCGGGCTGGACGCCGTCCGCCCTGACCTCGTCGAGCAGCCGCTTGAGGCCGCCGAGGTCGCGCAGGACCCGGGCGGATTCGCCCAGCGCCACCCCGTCCCGGCCCAGAGCCGCGTCGTAGGCGGCGATCTGCCGGGCGATGTGGGCGTGCAGATGCGCCCGCAGGGTCGGCGGATCGATCACCGGCGCGGCCTCGCGCCGGGTCCGCCGCTCCCTCGGCACCTGCCGGAAGGCCGCGACCATCAGCTCCGGCCGCTCGCGCCCGAAGCCCAGCGCCGCGGCGACATCGGCGGGATCGCTGCCCGGCAGGCTCAGGAGCCGGGCGACCGCGAGGCGCCGCGCCTCGGGCCAGCGCGCGACGACGCAGCGCCAGCGCGGCGGCCGCACCCAGCCGGCCCGGGCGTTCCAGGTCAGGATCGTGCGCGGACTGAGGCCGGTGCGGGCGCTGATCTCGCGGATCGGCAGGTCGGTCTCGCGCAGGAGCCGCGTCACCTCCGTGCGCCGCTCGACCGGGTGGGCCTCGCGTAGCCGCATCGCCGCTCTCCGCACACGTTTCGACCGTGCCTCAGGGATAGCCCGGCAGCGCGCCGCTGTCAAGCCTTATTTCCTATTTTATGGCCGATTAGGAATTTGGGCTGAGGCGCCGGCCGGGTCTGCGGCGGGCGGAGGTGCGCCGCAGCGGTTCGGCCAGCGCCGGCGATCGGTTCCCGATGCGGGGTACGCCAGAGCCGGGCGCCGTCCCTGCCCCCGCTGTGGGCTGGCGGATTCATAGATCGCGTTCGGAATCATCGCCCGGTCGACGGGTGTTGCGGTCCAGAGCTGGCAAGCGTCCTCCCTCCCCCCTCTGCGGGGGAGGGAGACGCGCCTTGGGCCGGCCGGGCGATGATCCCAAATCCGGAGCGTGATCCGCGAGGAGCGGCCCGGGTCAGCCGCCGACGCGGGCCTGCGCGTAGAGCGCCTCGCAGCGGTCGAGCCAGCGGTCGCGGGTGAACAGGCGCAGGACGCGGTCGCGCGGGATCGGCCGCGGAATCACCCGCGCGGCGTCGATCGCCCCGGCCAGGGCATCCGCGTCGCCACAGGGGACGAGGCGTCCGGCCTCGCCGACGACCTCCGGGGCGGCGCCCATGGCGAAGCCGGCGACCGGCAGGCCGCAGGCCATCGCCTCGACCGCCGCCAGCCCGAACGGCTCGTCCCAGCACGGGGTGAACAGGAACACCGAGGCGCGGCCGACCTCCGCGGCCAGAGCCGCGCCGCCGAGGTGGCCGCCGTAGCGGATCGATCCGCCGAGCGCCGGGGCGATCCGCGCCGCAAAGTAGTCCGGCTCCTCGACCGGGCCGAACAGGGTCAGGGGCAGGCCGGCCCGGCGCGCCGCCGCGATCGCGTGGTGGGCGCCCTTGACCGGCGCGAGGCGCGCGCACCAGACGGCGCTGCCGTCGCCCCGCGCGACGTAGGGCCAGGCGGCGGGATCGATGCCGTTGTGGAGCACCGAGGCCGTCGCCGGCGCGCCGTCCGGCCACCAGGCCCGCAGCTGGGCCCGGGAGGTCGCGGTGATCCGGTGCCCCGGCGTGGCGCTGGCATGCACGAACCAGCGGAGCGCGTCGTAGGGCGGCACGTGCAGCGAGGTGACCGTGGGGGTCGCCGCCGTGGCGCGCGGTTCGAGTGGCAGGCGGCTCAAGCTGTTGTTGTGCAGGACGTCGAAGCCCCCGGCGGCGATCCGCGCGCAGGCGGCGGCGTAGCCGTCGTCCAGGTGGGCCGTGAGGCCGGCATCGCCCCGGTGCTCCAGGCCCGGGAAGCGGCGCTCGTGGTGGACCGGGATCACCGGGTCGAGGGTGAAGCGCGGGTCGCTGTCGCCGGAGGCGAACAGCACGACCCTGTGGCCGCGCGCGGTCAGACCGTCGGCGAGGCTCCAGGTCTGGGCTTCCAGGCCGCCCGCGAAGGGCGGCGCGATCGGGTGGCGGAGATGGGCGAGGAGCGCGATCCTCATGCCGTCGCGGGCGCGGGCACGCCGGAGGCCATGGCGGCGCCCTCGACCTGCCGCGCCTCGAGGGTCCGGATGACGGAGGCCGAATTGGTGTAGGGCTGGTGGCTCTGCTGGCCGGTGAGGGCCAGATCCCCGGCATCGGGGCGGCGCAGGATCCGGATCGGCCGGTCGGGCGCGTCGTCGATCAGGCCCATGACGCGGAACGCGTAGAGCCAGTGGCCCATGGTCCGGTAGCCCCATTTGGACGCGAACAGCTCGGCATTGCGCACGACGCTGTCGAGGTGATGGACCGGGGGCATGTGGTGCGGATGGTACTGGTGATAGGCGCGCGCGCCCTTGATCCAGGCGATCGGGATGCCGCGCGTGGCCAGGAGCTTGCCGAAATCCGTATCCTCGCCGCCATAGCCCGTATAGCGCTCGTCGAAACCGCCGGTGTCCAGGAACGTCGCCCGGCGGATGGCGTAGTTGAGCGACCAGAAGCAGCGGTAATCGTTGCAGATCTCGATGCCGGAGGCCGGGGGGCCGCGGCGATCGGAATGCCGCTCGGCGACGGCGTCGAGATCCGCGTAGCGCCAGTCGCCCGCCGTGGCGCGCTCGGGCAGGTGCAGCACCTCGCCCATCAGCAGGCCGTCGAGGGCGGCGAGGCCCCGTGCATAGTCGGCAACGAGACTCGGTGCCGGGATGCAGTCGACGTCGAGGAAGACGACATCCTCCCCGCACGCCGCCGCCACGCCGCGGTTGCGCGCCGCCGCCAGGGGAAGCTCGCGGCCCGGCACCAGGATCTGGCGGACCGGGAACGGCACCTCGGGCAGGTCGTAGGGCGCGTCCTGCATCACCGCGACGATGAGTTCGGCGGGCGGCCGGGTCTGGCGCGCGAGGCCGAGGAGCACGTTGCGCAGATGCGCCGGCCGGCCCTTGGCGAGCGTCACGACGGAAACGGTGGACATCCGAGATCGGGCTCCGGCTGGGGCGCTCGCCGCCGAAACGGACGCCGGTCCGGCGGCGGCGAGCGGGTTGAATCAAGAACGGGGATCTGCCCCCGATCGCGACGCGATCGGGGGCGGCTCCAACGGTGTGGGACGGCGGCGCTCATCCGGCCGCGGCGGCGTCGATCAGCTGACCGGACCACAGCGTGTCGGTCAGCCCTTCGAGCCAGTCGGCGGCGCGGGCGGCGGCGTCCGGGGCGTAGAGGCTGCGCAGGGCGGTCCCGTCGAGGGCGCGGGCCCGGGCCAGGAGGTCGCGCCAGGTCTGGAAATCGCCGGGCCAGGCGGGGGCCTGCACGGCGGCGGCCAAGCGGACCAGGGCTTCGGCCTTGCGGGTCTGTTCGGCGAAATAGCGCCATTCCGGCATCACGATCAGGCGGCCGCCGACCCGGGCGACCTCGTGCACCGTGTTGTCGCCCGCCGAGGCGATGACGATGTCGGCCGCCGCGAGGTAGGCGGTGACCGAGGCGACCCAGCCGAGCTCGCGCAGGTTGGCGAAGTCGGTCTCGTGGCCCTCGCGGTGGGTCGGCCCGAGGGTCAGCCAGAGCGCGTCCGGGGCGGCCCGGGCCGCGACCGTCAGCGGCGCGTAGGGCGTGCCGCTGCCGCCGCCGCCGGTCACCGCCACGACGATCTCGCGCTCCGGATCGAGCCCGAGCCGCGCCCGCGCCTCGGCGCGCTCCGGCACCCGGTCGACGCTGGTGCACAGGCCGCCGCTGTAGAAGGTCTTGGCGCGCAGGCGCGCGGGGTACTCGTCCTGCTCCAGGCGCGCGTCGAAGGGGGCGAGCATCCCCACGCAGGCCTCGTAGGCGCCGATATGGCCGATGTCGGAGCGGTCGCCGTGCATGCGGATCTGGACCGCGGGCACGCTGGCGATCCGCGCGAGCAGGGCGATCTCCGCGGAGACGTCGACGACGAACAGCCCGATCCCGCGCTCGTCGAGGTGGTCGAGGATGCACCGCATGGTCCGGCGCATCTCGGACAGGCCCAGGGGGACGCAGTGCATCACCTGCGGCGTCGGCTCCGCGTAGAGCCGCGCGGTCGGGACCGCGGCGCCGATCATGTTGGGCAGCGCCACGATCTCGATGTCGCGCGCGAAGCCGTCGAACAGGTGCGGATCCGCGGTCAGCACCGAGACCGGGCGGTCGTGGCTGAACGCGGCCGCCACCGCCATCGTGCGGTTGGCGTGGCCGCGGCCCTGGTGATGGACGAAGAACGCGATGGGTCGCTTCATGGCCGGCGGTTCGGGCTCGCTCTCAGGAGAACAGGGCGTCGGGCCGCAGGGCGGCGGCGATCTCGTGCCGGGTCGGCGGTCGGATCAGGCGGATCGCGGCCGCGTCGGAATCCCAGTCGATCAGCCCGGCCGCGCGGAACTGATCGAGCCAGTAGGTCATGCACCACCGTCCGTGCCGGGCCCGGAAGCGGGCCGCGTTGGCGAGGATCGGCGCGAAGTGCTGGAGCGGCGGCACGTGGACCGGGTGGTGCTGGTGGTAGGCCCGCGCGCCCGCGACCCAGAACGTCGGCAGCCCGGTCGCGGCGAGCCGGGCGGCGAAGTCGGTCTCCTCGCCGCCATAGCCCGAATAGGCCTCGTCCATGCCGCCGACCGCGCGCCAGGCGGAGGCCGCCAGGGCGAAGGACAGGCCCCAGAGCTGGCCCGGATCGGGCTCCGGCCGCGAACCGGATTCCGGTACGGGCGGGCGGGCCGGATGGGGGCGCCCGACCCGGTCGAGCGCGGCTGGATCCACAACGCCGCCGGCGGTCGCCCCGTCCGGGAGGTAGAGGACCTCGCCCAGGAACAGGCCCCGGGCCGCCGCGGCGGCCGCGGCATAGGCCGCCACCAGCGTCGGGCCCGGGATGCAATCCACGTCGAGGAAGACGAGGAGGTCCGCCGCGGCCGCCTCCGCCGCCCGGTTGCGCGCGGCCGCGAGCGGCAGCGCCGCGCCCGGCACATGGAGGTGGCGCACGGGGCAGCCGGGATCGGGCAGGTCGGCGGCCGGCTCGGGCTGCATCCAGGCGATGACGCATTCGCGGGGCGGCATCGTCTGGCGGGCGAGCCCGCGCATCAGGTTGCGCAGGCGGTCGGCCCGGCCGCGAACCAGCGTCAGCACGCTCGGTGCGGGGCCGCCCCCGGGCTCAGCCGACATCGGCCAGCATCCGCCGGAAATGCGACACCCCCTCGATGATGCCCCGGGCATGGGCGGTCCGGGCGACGTAGGAATGCTTCAGCGCGGCGTTGTTGGCGAGGTCGTCCGAATAGTTCGCCACGATGATCGCCTGCACCCGGGCGCCCAGCATCTCGATGTCGTTCCCGGAATCGCCGGCCACGAAGACCGCCTGCTCGGGGAGGTCGTACAGGGCCCGGACATGGTCGACGGCGGTGCCCTTCGAGGCCGCCTCCGGCAGCACGTCGAGGTAGCGGCCGTGGCTGTGGATCACCCGGGCGGGGAGGCCGGCCAGCGCGAGCCGCGCGCGGACGCGCCGCGCCGCCGCCGCATCGCCGAAATAGCTCAGCTTCAGCGCCCGCTGCTCCAGGGGGCCCTGGGGGGCGAGCCCGTCGAGCCCGGCGAGCGCCGCGCGCACCGCCTCCCGGTCCCAGCCGGCAGCGATGATCCCGCGCCAGGCCGCATCCGCCGTGTAGGTCACCCCGTTGGCGTCGAGATGGTAGATCTCGGACCCGACCGAGGTGATCATCACCTGCGGCCGCGGGCTGGCCTGCTGTTCCAGCACCGCCATCGCGCTGTGGAAGGACCGGCCGGTGGCGACGCCGAAGGCCAGCTCCGCCTGCCGGCTGCGCCACCGGCGGAAGATCCCCAGCGCCGCGTCGCAGCCGACCAGCGTGTTGTCGATGTCGCAGACCAGGAGTTGCCGGGGCCTCCGGAGGGGCGGCTCCGGGGCTAGCAGCGCGCGCAGCAGGACGTGGTAGCGCGCGGCGTGCCGGTCCCAGTCGTAGGCCGCCGCCGCCCGGGCCCCGCCCGCGACGCAGCGGGCGTAGAGCGCCGTATCGCCCAGGATCCGCAGGCAGGCCTCGGCGATCGCGCCGGGGGCGCGGGGATCGACCAGCAGCCCGTTGCCGCAGGTCTCGACGATGTCGTTGGGACCGCCGCTGTCCGTGGCGACCAGCGGCAGGCCGGCCGCCGAGGCCTCCAGCAGCGTCAGGCCGAAGGGCTCGTTGAGGGCCGGGTTGACGAAGACGCCGCCATGCGCCCGGGCATAGGCGTAGATCGCCGGAACGTCCTGCGGGCGGTGGGTCTTGGGATAGGCCACGTGCCCGTAGAGGTCGTAGCGGTCGATCAGGACCAGCAATTCGCGCATCGTCGCGGCCATGTCGCCATCGAGGGCGTCGATATCCGCGCGGGTGCCGGCCACGATCACGAGATTGGCGCGGGCGCGCAGCGCGGGGCTCTCGCCGTAGGCCCGGACCAGGGCCGCGAGGTTCTTGCGTGCCACCGGCCTGGCCAGCGCCAGGATCGCCGGTTTGCCCGGGTCGGCCAGGAACCGGTCGATCGCGGCGTCGACCCGGGGCTCGGGACACGCCGCGGCGAAGCGGGCGAGGTCGCTGCCCGGGGGCAGGACGCGGACGCGGCCGGGATCGTAGGCCGCATAGCCGGCATACTGCACCTCCGCCTCGTCGCGGGACGAGGCGATCACGAGCCGCGCCCGCGCCAGGGCGTCCTCCTCGGTGGCGATCCGGCGGGCGAGGTCGGGGCGAAGGACGGCCTCGCCCAGCATCGCGGCCTTCACCCGGCCGAGCGAGTGGGCGGTGAACACGAAGGGGATGCCGAGCCGGTCCTCCACGAGCGCCGCCACCGCGGCCGCGTCCGCGTAGTGGGCGTGGATCAGGTCCGGCGCCCGCGCCTGCGCGCCGATCCAGGCGACGAGGTTCTCGGCGAAGCGCGCCACCTCGGCGTGCATCTCCTCCTTGGCGCGGTAGTCCGGGGACGCGCTTGCCAGCCGCACGAGGGTGACCTTGTCGGCGATCCGCTCTTCAGGCACGGCGTAGGCGGCGCCGAGCGGGCCGTGGAACAGGCGCGTCGCCACCGCGATCCGCGCGAGGTCGCGATCCTGCGCCGAGGCCGAGACCAGATCGAGCAGGTAGCGGATATGGCCGCCGGTATCGGCGGTGATCCCGTAGACGACGCCGTCGCCGCGCAGGCAGCCCTGCAGGGCGATGTGCAGGACGAACATCAGGCGTGGGCTGAAGCTGTCGGGCGCCCGTATAAACTTAACTTATGTGAAGAGAGCGTCGTGATTCGTGTTGCCCAGGTCGCACCGAACATTTTTCCCGTTCCCCCAGATCATCACGGCGGCACCGAGCGGGTTGTGCATGATCTGAGCACGGCGCTGCGAAGCTTGAGCGTCGAGGTAACACTTTTCGCCCCCTCGGACAGTGCGACAGACTTGCCGCGCGTCGGCGATTATCCGAGTCTTTCGGCGCTCGAGCGGCGCCACGGGCCCGTCGCGCCCGGGGTGCCGGCGGCCCTGGATGCCCTGCAGCTGGAGGCGCTGCGGCTGCGGCTCGACGATTACGACATCGTCCATTGCCACGGCGAGTTCGCCCATGCGGCGCTCCTGGGCGGGCGCCGGCGGCGCAGCCTGACCACGATCCACTGGCGGGTGGACGAGCTCGACCGGGCGCTGTTCTTCGCGGGCTTCCCCGACCTGCCGGTGGCGGCGATCTCGGCGGCGCAGGAAGCCGGCATCCCCGCGGCGAACCGGGCGGGGATCGTGCATCACGGCATCGATCGGGACCGCTACGCCTTCCGCGCGGAACCGGACGCCCACGTCGCCTTCCTCGGCCGGATGACCGACCAGAAGCGGCCCGACACGGCGATCCGCGTGGCCCGCGCCGCCGGTCTCCCGATCCGGCTCGGCGGCACGGTCGATGTCGGCAACCCGGATTATTTCGACCGGCAGGTGCGCCCGCTCCTCGGCGCCGACGCGACCTATCTCGGGCCGGTCGACGATGCCCGGAAGGGCGAGCTCCTGGGCGGCGCCCGGGCGCTCCTGTTCCCGATCGACTGGCCCGAGCCCTTCGGCCTGGTGATGATCGAGGCGATGGCCTGCGGGACGCCGGTCGTGGCCTGGGACCGCGGCTCGGTCCCCGAGATCGTCGAGGACGGCGTGACCGGGTTCGTCGTCGCGAGCGAGGCGGAGGCGGTCGCGGCCCTCGCCCGGATCGGGCAGCTCGATCGCGCCGGGATCCGTCGCCGGTTCGAGGCACGGTTCACCGCCGAGCGGATGGCGCGCGACTATCTCGCGCTCTACCGCCGCCTCCTCGACGCCTGATGCGCACCGCCCTCCTGGCTTGGGACTACCCGCCCGCGCCGAGCGGCCTCTCGACCGCGGCCCGCGAGATCGCCGAGAGCCTCGCGGAGGCGGGCGCCGAGGTCACGGTGTTCACCCTCGACCGGACCGGCCGCGCGCGGGTGGCAGGCGTCACGATCGTGGGCCTCGGCCTGCCGGAGGGGGGCGCCCTGGCGCGCCTGCGCCGCTGGGGCTCGGCCGGGCATCTCGCGGCGCCGCTGGCCTTCCGGCGCGCCGTGCTGGCCGCCCACGCACGCACCCCCTTCGCGGTGGTGGAGGCGACCAACTGGTACGCGCCGGCCGCGCTGCTCGCCGGCCGCCGGACCCTGCCCCTGGTGACGCGCAGCTCGACCCCGGCGGTGTTCACGCGCGGGCCGGGGGGTGCCCTGCGCGACCGCCTCGACGGGTGGAGTGCCGACGCCCTGGAACGCCGGCAGGCCCGGGGCAGCGCCGGCCTCATCGCCAACACCGCCGCGCACGGCGCGGTGATCACGCGGGCCTATGGGCTCACCGGCCGGCAGCCCTCCGCGGTGATCGGCCTCAGCCTGCCGCCCGAGGTCGCGACGGGTGCCCGCGCCGCCGCCTATCCGGAGGCGGAGGCGCCGGTGCGCCTGCTCTTCGTCGGGCGGGCGGAGGCGCGCAAGGGCTTCGACGCGCTCCTCGACGCGGTCGCGATCCTCGGCGGCGCGCGGGACCGGGACGGCCTGCCACCGTTCCAGCTGGACCTCGTCGGGGTGGCGCCGGAGGATCTGCCGGCCGATCTGCCCGGGGCGGCGCGGCGGCACATCCGCGCCCGCGGCCGGATCGACGGCCCCGCCCTGGCGCAGGCCTACGCGCAGGCCCACGCGGTGGTCGCCCCCTCCCGCTACGAGAGCTTCGGCCTGGTCTACCAGGAGGCCCTGGCCTACGGCCGGCCGGTCGTCGCCTGCGCGGAGGATGCCAGCGCCCGAGCCTTCGTCGGCGCCCCCGGGGCCGGGCCGCTCGCGGAGGCCGCCACCGGAAAGGCGCTGGCCGATGCCCTGCGCCCGCTCCTCGCCGATCCCGACCTGCGCCGGACCTACAGGGCCCGCGCCCTCATCGCCGCGGGCCGGTTCGACCGGGCCAGCCTCGGCGGGGAGACCCTGGCGCTCTACCGGCGGGCGATCGCGGCGGCGGGGGGCGCCGGAGCGACCCGTCAGTCGGCATAGGGACGCAACAGCGCCGTCGCCTCCTCGGGACGGCCGCGTCCGGGATCGAGCGCCTCGTAGCGGCGCGACCGCGCCCGCACATGGGCGCGGCTCAGGCGATGCGCGATGACCCCGTGCAGCGTCAGGAAGCTGCGCGGCCAGCCGCCGTCGAGAACCGGCCGCTCATGCACCCGGCCGGCGAAGCGCACCCGCGTCCGGTTCAACCGGTACTGGACGTCCGGGAAGACATCCGACAGGACGCCGTCGACCCGGTTGGCCCGCGCGAGCCCGATCGACACGACCTCCGCCGCCTCGGCCGCAGCGGCCAGGGCCGGCAGGCGCGCGCCGGTGGCGGGTTCGATGGATTCGTCGGCGTCGAGCTGCAGCATCCAGGCGTGGCGGGCGAGGTCCTGGAGCGCGTTCCGCTGCGCGGCGAAATCGCCGTCGAGGGGCCGGGCGGCCACCCGCACCGCCCCCTCCGGAAACCCGGCGACCGGAACCATGCGGGCCGCCCGCGCCGGCCCGTCGAGGAGGATCGCGACATCGTCCGTCCAGCCGGCCTGGGCGGGCAGAAACGCCAGCACCGCGGCGAGGTCCGCCGGGCGGCACAGCAGGCCGAGGGAGACCGGGCGCCCGCCGGCGCCGTCGAGGGCGTAGAGTTCCGCCGCGGCGGCCCGGGTCCCGTGGGGGTGCCGGAGGTCCGCGCGGCCCGCGTCATCGAGCGGGCGCGTGCCCCGGCCGAGGCGGGTCGCGGCGGTCCGCAGGGTGTAGAGGTCGAGGCCGTAGGGCGCATCCGGGTCGGACAGGAAGGCCGGCGCGGCGAGGTGCCGGTCCAGGTGCTCCCGGCAGGCGGCCGGGTCCGCCGCCTCCGCCAGCAGGACGCCGCAGGAGCCGCAGGCGCGCGCGAAGGTACGGCGGCGGCCGTCCGGATAGGTCAGGCCCCGCGCGCTGGCCCCGAGCATGTCGGCCGCGCAGAGGAAGCACCGGCGCGGGCCCGTCACGTCGACACGTTCGACCCGGCCGCGCCCTGGTCGTCCCGGCCTGGCGCCTTAACTCCGCGGCTCCCCGCGATCCCCGGTTTCCGTGTCATCCGACCTCGATCCCTCCCGTGCCGACGGCCCGATCCTGCCGGCCGGATCGTCCCTCGCCATCGTCGGCAACGCGCCCGGGACCGGTGATGTAGGGCCGGCGATCGATGCGGCGGACTGCGTGGTGCGCTTCAACAACGCGGCGGGCTTCGGCGACCGGACCGGCCGACGCGTCACCCACCTCGCCCTGGTCAACCGCGGCGGCCAGACCCGGGAATGGCTGATGGACCGGCGCTTCCTGGAGCGCCCGGTGGTCCGGACGGCCGGGGCCTTCATCCTGCCGTTCCCGATGCTGCCGGCGGCGCAGAACGTCCCGGACCCGATCTGCTGGACCCGCGAGATCCTGGCGCTGCTGTGGCCCCTGGGGCGCCCGATCCACGTCCTGCCGGAGACCCTGCACCGGCGGGCGCACGGCCTGCTCGGATCCCGGACGGGCGAATGCCCGAACCCGAGCACCGGCTTCCTCGTGACCCTGGCGCTCGTGCCGGACCGCCCCGGGCCGGGGCTCCCGGCGGACGCCTACGGCTTCGGCTTCGCCGGCTGGCCGGGGCATCCCTGGGCGGCGGAGCGCGCGTGGTTCGCCGCCGCCGCGGCCTCCGGGCGCCTCCGCCTGCACCCGACCGAAGGCTGAGAGTCATGGCGACGCTGATCACGGTCCTGAAGGGCGGCGGGCGCTACGACGCGACCTGGGTGGAACGCCTCGCCCGCGGCGTGCGCCGCCACGCACCGGCCTTCGGGCGGATCCTCTGCCTCACGGACCTGCCGCTCGCGGTCGCCGGGGTGGAGCGCGTGCCCCTGCGGCACAACTGGCCGGCCTGGTGGGCCAAGATGGAGGCGTTCCGCCCCGGGCTGACCGAGGGCCCGACGCTCCTGTGCGACCTCGACACGGTCCTGACCGGGCCGGCGGACGCCCTGGCCGCGCCGGGCTTTGCCGCGATGGAGGATTACTTCCACACCGGGCGGCTCTCCAGCGCCCTGCTGCGCTGGGACGGCGATGCACTCGCCGCGCTCTACGAGACCTTCGCGGCGGATCCCGAGCGCTGGATGAGGCCGGGATCCTGCGGCCCGGTGCCCAACGGGGTCCACGGCGATCAGGTCGTCATCGACCATCTGCTCCGCCGGAGCGGCCGGCATCCGGACTTCCTCCAGCGGATCCATCCGGGCCTGCTCGACTTCTACGACCCCCGGCGCGACGCCCACGGCCCGGTCGTGATCTTCATCGGCGCGGCCAAGCCCGACACGGCCGCCGGCGCGGTCCACGCGGCCTGGACCGGCACCTGACCGGCGCTCTCGGGCGCCGACGACATCGTTATCGGATTCGCCTTGCCAAGGCCCACGCGGCCGTGCCTCGTCCGGGCATGCGCATAGTCCTCGCCGCCGCCCTGCTTGCCGGCCTCGCCGCACCCGCATGGGCCGGGGAGCCGCCCAAGGACGGGCCCGTGACGGGTGGCAGCTTCGGGATGGGCGGTTCGGACTATTACGGCGATGTCCGCGACCGGATGCCGTTCACCCGCGCGGCGCCGCCGCGGCCGATCGGGATCGCCGACATCGAGCGCGTCCGGGCCGCGCGGCGGCGGGCCGAGACGCGTGCGCGACGGGTGGGTGGGCGGCACGCGCTGCATCGCCGGCCGCCGCCTGCCTGAACCGGCGGCGTGGTGTCCGGCTGCGGCCGAAGCGCCTCGCGTGTCCGGTGGCGGGAATGACGGGCCCCGAGGCCGAAGCCCCGGGTTCTGTTGCTAGGCGTGCCCACGCCCCGGAAGATTACGCCGCGAGGCGCATCTCCATGCCGACGTTGTCGTTGGCATTTAGAGTTTTGGTCAGGTGCTCGGAACGAGGGTTGCCCGCGCCGAACCGGTCGAGTCCTTACCGAAAGCCGCATCTTACCCCGCCGAAGCGGGACAGAACTCGCGATCCCTTTACCGCCCAGTCGAACCTGTTTCACCCCCAGCAGAAGCACCCTGGCAGCCCGCGATCCGAAACGCCGGATGCGCGCCCCGTCCCCGAACGGTAGCGGGGCAAGGTGCTTCTGGTGGAGGCGCCGGGTACCGCCCCCGGGTCCTGAAGCGTTATTATGAACCGGTCATCAACCTCGCGCGCACCCTACGCCAGAAGTGCCCCCCGGGTCTACAGGGTTGATGGGCTCCAGACGCCCAGGGCTCACCGAGGCGGGCTCCATCCCGATCCGAGTTCAGCTTCCGGCAGACCGGTTCGTGACCATCGCCCTGAGCCGCATGCCGACTGACGATACCCAGCAGGAGTAACCAACGCGCGCGACTGCGCAAACTCTGCTGTTGCAACTTCAGATTTTGTGGCGAGAATGTGGCATCGACCATAGGACGAGGGTGCTGACATGCGGTGCGGATCGCTCGTTCTAGTCGCGGCCCTGGCCGCCTCGCCGGTCAATGCTGCTCCGCGGCCGCCGGCCTATTACTCTGCCGAAGAGGGCTTCAATTCAAGCTACGCTCTGCGGGAGCGCGTCATCGCGCAGACGATGCTGATCAGCGCGGGTTACCAGAATGCCGTCCCCACTGAGCGCTTCACCCTTCACACCTTTAACGCTATCCGAGACTTTCAGATCGCCAACAGTCTTACGCCGTCGGGAAGCTTGGACAAGGCAACCTCAGACAGATTGTTCGCCGTGGCGCGCCCCATGTTCAACATGTGGGGCTTCCGCCAGATCGGACATCCGACGCGGGGGCGGCCTATCTGGATACCCCAGGGCATGGGCCTTCGCCCCTATCCCAATAGAAACGGCCTCACCTACCGCGACGCCACTGATCGGGTCCAAGTGTCCTACAACTATTTCTCCGGAACGACGCCGGAGGCCGTGTATGCCGGCCTTTTGGAGAAGATGCGCGGCAACGGCACCGTCATCCATTATTCGGTTCTCAAGGATGGTTGGTTCGTCATCTCCGCGACGACGGGAGACGGGGATGACGAGTACGTCCGGTATCACGCGGACGGCGACGGTATCTTGGGCTTCGCGGCCTTCTGGAACAACGCGAAGGGCGTGGTGAATGGCGAGCGCATCGCCGTCCTCATGTCGGCCTCGCTCGGTTCGGTGATGAACGGCCGGCCCTTCGTCGAGCCGCCCGGCTTCCTGGACGAGGAGCCCGCCCGCGTTGCCGCGGCGCCGGCCGTCGTGCCGGTAAGCCGGCCGGATCCGGCCGTCATCCCCCCGGCGCCCAATGTGCTCGCACCCGTGCCGAACCCGGCCGCACCGCCGCCAGTGGCTCGGGCTAAGCCGGAGGACAAGATCTCGACCGGCAGTGGGTTTTTCGTCGACGGGCAGGGGCGATTCATCACAAATAATCACGTCATCGAGACGTGCAAGGATGTCGTCGTGAAGACGCCGGATGGACAAATCCGGAAGGCAGCCGTCAGGGCGACTGATGCGGCCAACGACATGGCTTTGATTCAGGTCACAGGAGCCGAGGGTCACAAATTCCCGCCGCTGCGGCTCGGCGCACGGCTCGGCGAAGGCATCGCGACGTTCGGCTACCCTCATCTCGACCTGCTGGCCAACACCGGCAACTTCACGCTCGGCAATGTCACTGCCCTTGCCGGGGTGAACGACGATTCACGGTTCTACCAGATCTCTGCACCAGTCCAGGCCGGCAATTCCGGCGGCCCGGTGCTTGACAATTTTGGCAACGTGGCCGGCGTCGTTCAATCGAAGCTGAACGTTCTCAAAGTTGCGATCGCGTCCGGCGACTTCCCACAAAACATCAACTTTGCGATTAAGGGGGCGATCCTGGCGTCGTTCCTGGAAAGCAACGGGGTTACGATTATGCCCGGCTCAATCACCGGGGCGAAGCTCGATCCGGCCGACCTTGCGGACGCGGCCAAGACGGTCAGCGGCCTCGTGGCGTGCCAGTAGGTCTCGCGCGCGGACCCGCAGCGCTCAGTACCGCACGTCGCGAAAACCGCTGTCGCCGCGGCCGACGACGCCCTGGATCACCGCTTTGGTCGACGGGCTGAGGCCGCCATCGCCGCGCAGGCGCCGCCCATCGGCCCGTTCCAGCCGGGCGACGTCGTCGGAGCAGCGATCGAGTGCGGTGTGGACCCGGGACGACAGGGGCATACCCCGTTGCGCGGGAGTGCCGCTCATCTCGAACCGCAGGCAGGAGGCGAGGTACCCCTTCAGGTCGTCGAAGGCGGCGGCGTGGGCGCTCGACGTGAGGAGGGCGAGCAGCAACGCGGATCGGGCGAGCATCGGGCGCTCTCAGGTGAGGATGGATCCTCCCGACAACGCGCGAGCCGGGCTTTGGTGGCGGGTCGCGCCGCGCCCCGCAATCCGCGCCGGCGCGGCCGCACACCGGGGGCCCGGTTCCCCGGAGCCGCATCACCGTCTCTTCACCATCCGGCGCGAACGGGTCGCCCGAAGGCGGGGCGATCCCGTTGAGGGGACATGGACACGCCCGCGCCTGCCCCGGCGGATCACCCCCCGCCCGCGACGGACACCTTGGCCGACCTGCCGGTCGAGGCCTTCGTCCTGGGTTGGCGGATCCTCACGGGCGAGCCGCCGGCGGTCCTGCTCGGCTCACGGACCGCGATGATCGCGCTGCTCGTGGCGTGCGCACCGGTGGTCCCGCTGACGCCGGCAGACCCCGTCTGGGATGCGCCGCTGCGCGGCGACGGCACGCAGCTTTAGCCGCCCGCCGGCATCCAGCGGTCCAGGAACGCGGAGCGGGTGCGATCCGGTGCCGCGGCCGGCAGCGGTGGCATCGATTGCCCCCCGGCGGTGGCCAGATTCGCCGTGACGCGGACGGAGACCGTCGGATCGCGGATCGTTCAGGCTGTGGCGCCCCCCGATGTCCCGGAGCGCCGACCGTCCGTACGCGCCCGCAGCGCGACGCGGCCGGGCCATGGACGGACCGTGCCGGGATCTGTGCCTTGACGAAGCGCCCTCAAACGTAGTCAAAAGTCCCCCTGACGCCCTGAAACCGCAAGATTTCTCAACGGTTTCAAGGCGCCCGCCGGTGTAGCACAGCGGTAGTGCAGCGGTTTTGTAAACCGAAGGTCGGGAGTTCGATCCTCTCCACCGGCACCAGCGCTCGCCGACGAGGCGGGCAAACGACCGATCGTATCGAGGATTGCACGGCCCGCCGGTGCGCAGGGCCGTCCGGCTTCACCGTCGCGACGGTCGCCGACAGCCGCGTGCAGTTGCGGCCCGCACCCGTGCCTGCGCCGCGAACCTGTGTAGCCCGTAGCCGTTACGGGCAGCCGTCGGAGGCGCCCCGGAAGGCGCCGTCACGCGCGATCCGACGCCGCCCCCATCCCTGGCTCTTACCCGCAGGCCGGAGCGAAGCCCGCAGCCTTTCCGATGCTTGAAGCCGAACCCGGTGTCGTGGATCCGCCGGCCCGCAGGGGCGCGCCGGGCAGGGGCTGGCCGCTCAGGCGCGGATCAGCTTGGCCACCACCGCTAGCAGCTGCTCCGGCTTGAACGGCTTGGTGATCCAGCCGGTGGCCCCGGCCGATTTCGCCTGCTGCTTGATGCTCTCGTCCGATTCCGTGCTCAGGAACAGGATCGGCACGCCCGCGCAGGACGGCACGGTGCGCAGCTGCTTGATCATCTCGATGCCGTTCATCACCGGCATGTTGAGGTCGGTGATCACCAGGTTGATCGCCCCGGCCTTGGCCTTGGCGAGGCCCTCGGCGCCATCGGCCGCCTCGATCACGGTGTGGCCGGCGGGGCCCAGCACGATCTTGATCATCTGGCGGATGCTCGGCGAATCGTCGACGGCGAGAACGGTGGCCATGGGGGTGATCCGGTCCTGGGGGTTCAGAGGTCGGGGGCGGCCGCGAAGGGCGGGCGCGGCGCGATGCCGGCGCGCCGGAACGCCGCCGCGGCCGCGTCGGGCAGGTTGGTCAGGTCGAGGGTGGCGCCGCGCGCCGCCGCGGACCCGGCGGCCGCGACGACGAGCTGGACAAAGGTGACGTCCACCGTCTCGATCGCCGCGCAATCCAGCACCAGGCGGGCCGCGCCGTCCAGGGCCGCCAGCAGATCGGCCCGGAGCGCCTGCGCCGTCCGGAGCGTGCAGTCCGGCGGCATCGTGAGGGTGACGGGCTCGGCCATGAGGAATCCGCTGCTGTTGCGCGGCCAGACTGGCTGCAGTCGATCTCTTAAGAGAACCGGACGGTTAAAGTTTCCTTGAGCCGATCACATCGCGGCAACACCGCCGATGATCCCGACGACGTTTCCTGTTGAAAACCGTGTAGGTCCGGCCGGGGAGTGATTTTGTATTGGGTGATAGACGCGTCCGTTGATCCCGAATTCGTTTCAAGATATTCTGGTATTCAATGATACAATGGTATTACTATCTTGTATGTATTTATATTGATAAAACTAAGTCTCGTCGTGGAATCTGCAGGTTTTCGATCACATAAAATGCGCGACACGCCGCACAAAGAACGGACGGCATAACTCTTCATTCAGATGACCGGCTTAGAAAACGGCTCCCCACGGCCGTAAGTTCGTGCCTGTACCCGGCGAGAACCGGCAGTGTCCGAGGAAGACATATCGATGGCCTTCTGGGGGCGCGCGAATCGAGTGCCGGATCACGCGGACGCGTCGGATCCGCCGATCGCGCTCGCCCCGGACGATGACGCGGCCGCCCCCGATCCGGCGGCGGCACCTCCGGGGCGGCCGCTCGCGGCGGCGGACGTGCTCCAGGCGCGGCTCGGCCTGTCGGAGGTCCAGCGCAAGGCCCTCGATGCCCTGATCGACGAGATCGGGATCGTCTCGGCGGATGTCGAGACCGACGTGCACGGCCTGTCGGAGCGGTTCCAGCGGATCGCCGCGACCACCCGCGGCCAGTCCGAGATCGTGCAGGGACTGGTGGCGTCGATCCAGTCGGTGCGGATCGACGGCACCGAGCGGCCGCTCGCCGAGGTGGCGGCGGCTTTGGGCGAGATCCTGGCGATGCTCAACGACAGGATCGGCTTCATGTCGACCCGCGGCGCCACCATGGAGGACGCGCTGAACGGCGTGCTGGGCGAATTGTCCTCGGTGGACGGCAGCGTCGCCGAGATCGAGAAGATCAACCGGCAGACCAACCTCCTGGCGCTCAACGCCAAGATCGAGGCGGCCCGCGCCGGCGAGGCCGGGAGGGCCTTCGCGGTGGTGGCCGACGAGGTGCGCAGCCTGGCCGGGGCGATCAACGCGCTGTCCGGGGTGATCAAGCAGCAGATCGGCGCGATCGCCACCGGCCTGCGCAGCAGCCATGCGCTGCTGCACGACATCGCCACCATCGACATGTCGGAGGAGAGCCGGAATGCCGACGCCCGGGTGCGCATGGTGATGCAGGCCCTGGTCGAGCAGAGCTCGCGGTTTGCCGGTGTGCTCGGCCAGACCGTGCAGACCACCGAGGCGATCACGCAGGACGTCTCGGGCGCCATCGTGGCGATGCAGTTCCAGGATCTCGCCAAGCAGCGCATGCAGAACCTCCAGGCGATCCTGCGCGCCCTCCGGACGGCCCCGGCGGGCGGCGCCGACGCGGAGCGGGACTGGGCGGCGGCGATGATCGCCGATTGCACCCTCGGGGAGGTCCGGGAGCGGATGTCCCGCCGCCTGCTCGGCACCGCGGCGTCGACGCGCGGGCGCGAGGACGATCCGCTCGCGGGCATCGACCTGTTCTGATCCACGACTGCTTTCGATGCATCTCGACTGTAGCAATGTGTAATTTTGCCTTTGTTTACGCATCGAAGCGCGATGACACAGTATATATATCGCACAAAAATCGTAAAATTCGAGATTTGCTATCTTCTAAGATTGGTTTTTGGACCAGAGTTCCAAACTTGTTTCGTTCGAAAAAGCATTTTCTGAGTAAAATCGGACCGGGAAAGTTTTTAAGGAGGTTCCATCTTCTTTTTTTAACACCCTCAAATTAGAATGGCCCCTGATCGATGGCCCGAGTCTTGGGTTGATCGCGCGATCTAGCCTTCGGCTTGCGCCTAATCGGCGCGTGATCGTCCCGATGCCCCCGAAGACGGCGCAACTGGATCCGCTCGACGATGACTGATCACGATCCACGCGAGGTGTTTCTGGCGGAGGCCAACGAGCTTCTCGACCGGCTGGAGACCACGCTGCTCGACCTCGGCGACCGGCCCGGCGACTCGGCGCTGGTCGACACGGCGTTCCGGGCCCTGCACACGATCAAGGGGTCGGGGGCGATGTTCGGCTTCGACCGGGTCGCGGCCTTCACGCACGATTTCGAGACCGCGTTCGACCTGGTCCGGCGCGGCGAGGTCCCGATCAGCGCCGATCTGGTCAACATCTCGCTCTCGGCCAAGGACTACATCCGCACCCTGATCGAGGATCCGGATTCCACCGCCCCGGTGATCGGCGAGGCGATCCTGGCGGAACTCGAGCGGCTGGTGGGCCGGGCCCAGGCCCAGCCGGCCGCGCAGCCGGGTCCCGGGGCGCCGGACCCGGAGATACCGGATGCCGGGACCGCCGGGTGGCGGATCGGGATCGCCTTCGCCCCGGAGGTTTTGCGCAACGGCACCAACCCGCTGGCGCTGCTCGACGAGCTGCGCGAGCTGGGGGCCTGCACGGTCGTGCCGCGCCTGGGCGACCTGCCCGCCCTCGCCGCCCTCGATCCGGAGAGCCTGGCGCTCGGCTGGGACGTGACGCTGCGCGGCTCCGCGACCCGGGAGGCGATCGAGGACGTCTTCCTGTTCGTGCGGGACGATATGGTCCTGACCCTGGCGCCGCTGGACGACGTCGCGCCGGCTCCCGACGCGCCGGTCCCCGTGCCCAGGCCGGCCGTGCCGGCGCCGGTCGCCGAGCCCGTTGCCCCGGTGCTGGTCCAGGTGCCTGCGCCGGTGCCTGTCCAAGTGCCTGCGCCGGTGCCTGCCCGACCGTCGGCCAGGCCGCCCGCCACCCCCGCCGAGGCCGAGCGCCGGGGCCCGGCCCGCGGCACCGAGCCGCGCGTGGCCAGCACCATGCGGGTCGAGGCCGAGCGGCTGGACGAGCTGCTCGACCGGGTCGGCGAGCTGGTGATCGCCCAGGCCCGGCTCAGCCAGCTGGCCGGCCACCATGCCGATGCCGGGCTCCAGACCATCGCGGAGGAGATCGAGCGGCTCTCGGCGCAGCTGCGTGACACCACCATGAGCATCCGGATGGTGCCGATCGGCGCCCTGTTCGGCCGGTTCCGGCGCCTGGTCCACGACCTGTCGGGGGATCTCGGCAAGCCCGTGACCTTCGTCACCGAGGGCGAGGAGACCGAACTCGACAAGACCGTGATCGAGCGCCTGGCCGATCCGCTGGTGCACCTGATCCGCAACGCCATCGATCACGGCATCGAGGACCCCGCCCGCCGGGGCGCCTCCGGCAAGGACGCCACCGGGCGCATCTCGCTCGCCGCCGAGCATGTCGGCGCCCAGGTCCACGTCACCGTGCGCGACGACGGCGCCGGCCTCGACGTGGCGCGCATCCGCGCCAAGGCCGAGGAGCGCGGGCTCGTCGCCCCCGGCACCCCGCTCACCGACCAGCAGGTCTACCAGTTCCTGTTCGCCCCCGGCTTCTCCACCGCGCAGCAGATCTCGGCGCTGTCCGGCCGCGGCGTCGGGATGGATGTCGTCAAGAAGACGATCGAGGCCCTGCGCGGCTCGATCGACATCACCACCGAGCCGGGGGCGGGCACCGCGATCGTGCTGCGCCTGCCGCTGACGCTGGCGATCATCGAGGGCCTGCTGATCCGGGTCGGCGACGGCCGCTACGTGCTGCCGCTGGCGGCCGTGGAGGAATGCGTCGAGCTGCCCGAGGGCGGGCGCAGCGAGCGCGGTCGGGACTTCCTCGACATCCGCGGCGACCTCGTGCCGTTCCTGCGCCTGCGCAGCCTGTTCGCGGCGACCGGCGAGCCCGACCCGTACCAGAAGGTGATCGTCGTCTCGGTGGGCGAGACCCGGTTCGGGCTCGTGGCCGACCAGATCCTCGGCAATCACCAGACGGTGATCAAGTCGCTGTCGAAGCTGCACGCCGACGTGACGACCTTCTCGGGCGCCACGATCCTGGGCGACGGCACCGCGGCGCTCATCATCGACCCGGCCCAGCTGATGGCCGGCGGACAGATCGGCGCCGCCCCGGACGGGCTGCGCGAATACCGCGAGGTGGCGTGATGACCGATTTCGTCGAGGCCATCGAGCAGGGCCGCGCCCTGCAGGTCGTGATGATGCGCATCGGCACCGAGACCTTCGCGCTCGGGGCCGGGATGGTGCGCGAGATCATCGACCCGATCCCGACCACCCGGGTCGCCGGGGCGCGCCCGCATCTCGGCCACGTGGTCAACGTGCGCGGCAACGTCGTGCCGCTGGCCGACATCCGGGAGCGCTTCGGCATGCCGATGGCAGCGGCCACGCCGGACACGCGCTTCGTGGTCGTCGAGCTCGATCTCGACGGCGATCCGACCCTGGTCGCGCTGGTGGCCGACAAGGTGTTCGAGGTGACCGCGGTCGCCCTGGAGACCCGCCAGCCGGCGCCGAAGATCGGCACGTCGTGGCGGCCCGAATACATCCGCTCCATCGTCAAGTCCGGGGATGACTTCGTCATCATCCCGGACATGCAGGCAATCCTGAACTGATCGGCAGGGGCTAAGGATATGCGTCTTTCGATAAAGGCCAAGCTGGCCGGCGGGTTCGGCGCGCTGCTGGTGCTCGCGGGCGTGGCCGGCGGGGTGGGCTACCGGGGCCTGATGGACTCCGACAGGACCCTGGCGTTCCTCCGCGGCCGCGCGGAGATGCAGGCCCTGGTGCTGGACGCCAAGGGCAATGCCAACCGCAGCACCTCCAACCTGCGCTCCGCGGTGATCACCGTGGACGACGCGCAGATCGCGGATGCCCTCAAGCGCGCCCTCGAGGCCCGCAAGCATGCAAGGGAGGCCGTCGCCAAGGTCAAGGCCAGCCCCTCGACCGAGGAGGGCGGCCGGCTCGTCCGGGACCTCGACCAGAATTACGAGACGCAGGTCGCCCTGGGCGACAGGATCGCGGACCTGGCCCGGATGAATGCCAATGCCCGGGCCTGGGCCGAGATCATCGGCGTGGGGCGCCCGGCCATCGGCGCGCTGCGGACGGACCTGGAGGCCCTCGCGGCCAAGGCCGACGGGCGTTCCGGCGATCTGATCAAGGCGGTGCTGGCCTTCCAGATCCCCCTCGAACGGGCCTGGGGCCGCCTGCAGGCCGCCACGGGCGCGGTCAGCGTCGCCGGGCTGAACGAGCACGTGACCGACACCAAGCGGCTCCGCGACGAGATCGCGCACCGCCTGGAGGATCTGCTCCGCGTCGGCGGGGCCCTGAAGATCCCCACCGAAGCGCTCCGCCAGAGCTTCGAGACCTGGTCGGCCTCGTTCCAGAGGGCCCTGGCCAAGATCGAGCCCGGCGCGCCGATTCACGCGATCGAACTCATATCGGGCGAGTACAGCGCCGCGTCCATTGCCGCCAACCAGGCCTTCGACACCCTGTCCGATTATCAGGATCGCCAGATGGCGGAGGCGGTCGAGCACGCGAAGGCGGCGTCGCAAGAGAGCCAGACGCTGATGCTCGCCACATTGGCCGGCGCGCTTCTCCTGGGCCTCGGCATCGCAGGGTGGCTGGCGGTCTCGATCGCCCGGGGGATGGCGCGGGCCGTCTCGCTCGCCGAGGCCGTCGCGGTCGGCGATCTGGGCCAGACGATCGCGGTGACCTCGAACGACGAGGTCGCCGACCTGATCACCGCCATGACCCGGATGACCGACAATCTGCGGGAGACCGCGTCCCTCGCCCACGCGATCGCGGAAGGTGATCTCACGGTCGAGGCCAAGCCGCTCTCCGACAAGGACACGATGGGTCTCGCCCTGCAGACGATGCTGGCGCGGCTCCGCGCCGTGGTGACGGAGGCGAACGCGGCGGCCGGCAACGTGTCGGCGGGCTCTCAGGAGCTGTCGTCCTCGGCCGAGCAGCTGTCGCAGGGCTCGACCGAGCAGGCCGCCTCCACCGAGGAAGCCTCGGCCTCGGTCGAGGAGATGGCCGCCAACGTCAAGCAGAACGCCCAGAACGCCAGCCAGACCGAGGCCATCGCCCGCCAGTCGGCCCAGGACGCCGAGGCCAGCGGCGTCGCGGTCGGCCGCGCGGTCGACGCCATGCAGACCATCGCCCAGAAGATCACCATCGTGCAGGAGATCGCCCGACAGACCGACCTTTTGGCCTTGAACGCCGCCGTCGAAGCGGCCCGCGCCGGCGAACACGGCCGGGGTTTCGCGGTGGTGGCGTCCGAGGTGCGGAAACTCGCCGAGCGCAGCCAGGCGGCGGCGGCCGAGATCGGCACGCTCTCGGCCGACACGGTGAAGGCGGCCCAACAGGCCGGCGAGATGCTCGGGCGGCTGGTCCCGGATATCCGCAAGACCGCGATCCTGGTGGAAGAAATCTCGGCGGCGTGCCGGGAGCAGGATGTCGGCTCGGCGCAGATCAACCAGGCGATCCAGCAGCTCGACAAGGTCACCCAGCAGAACGCCAGCGCCTCCGAGCAGGTCTCGGCCACCTCGGACGAGCTGGCCACTCAGGCCGAGCGGCTGCAGGCGACGATCGCGTATTTCCGCGTCGATGCGGCGGGGGCGGACATGACCGCGGCGGCGACGCGGCTGCGGGCGACGGCGGCCCGGATGGGTGTCCCGGCCAAGGCCAAGGCCGGCGTGAAGGCCCGCGCCGGCCGGCCGACCATGGCGTCGGGAGACGGCTTCGACCTCGACATGGGCAGCGGCGACGCCAGCGACGCCGACTTCGTCCGCGCCGCCTGAGCGGGGACGCGGCCGATCAGGCCCTCGGGGCGTCGTCCGGATCCGGTGTCCGGAACGACGCCCGTGACACCCGACCTGCGCCCCCGGGCGCAGCCACGATCAGATCCCCATCCGGGTCCAGCCGGACCAGGCCAACCGCAGGGTGCTCCCGACCGAGATCCCCGCCTCCAAGGACGAAGGCCATGAACCTGCTCGACAACATCTCGATACCGCGAAAACTGTTTCTGGCCTTCACGCTGATGCTGCTGGTCGGCCTCGGCATCGACGGCGTCGTCTACTGGAAATCGTCGGAGATCCGCCAGTCGGTGAACTGGACGGACCACACCATCAAGGTGATCGACGCCGCCGACCGGGCGCTCGCCGGCATGGTCAACCAGGAGACCGGCTATCGCGGCTTCCTGCTCTCCGGCGACGCCAAGTTCCTGGCGCCCTACCAGAAGGGCTGGGAGACGTTCAACGCGGCCTGGCGGCAGGCCAAGGAGCTGACCTCCGACAATCCGGCCCAGCAGGAGCGGCTGGAGACGATCCGGCGGCAGGCGGAGGCCTGGCATACCGGCGTCGCCGAGAAGGGCATCGCCGCCATGGCCAATCCGGAGACGCGGGAGGCCGCGCGCCAGACCGAGATCGCCGGTGCCGGCAAGGAGGCCATGGACGGCCTGCGCGCCGAGGTCGCCGACCTGGTCGGCGTCGAGAACAATCTGATGCGGACCCGCCAGGACGCGCAGAACGCGGCCTTCGACACCACCACGCAGATGATCCTGCTCGGTATCACGGCCAACCTGGTGATTGCCATCGCCATCGGCCTGCTCCTGGTCCGCACCGTGGCCAAGCCCGTGACCGCGATCAGCGCCCGCCTGGCGACCCTGGCGACGCCGTTCGAGACCGGGCGCCTCGACGAGGTCGGCCGGATCCAGGGCACCGCCCAGGCCGTCGAGCAGGCGTTCCGGGAGATCTCGGAGGTCCTCGCCGCCGCCTCGGCGGGCGACTTCACCAAGACCCTGTCGAAGGATTTCGGCGGCCTCAGCAGCGAGGTCCAGACCAATCTGCGCGCCACCACTGACAACCTGCAGGTGATCGCCGGCGTCGCCACGGCGATCGCGGCGGGCGATCTGACCGTCGAGGCCAAGCGCCTGTCCGACAGGGACGTGCTCGGCATCGCCCTGGAGCAGATGCTGGAGAAGCTCCGCGCCGTGGTGTCCGAGGCCGCCAACGCCGCCGGCAACGTGTCGGCGGGTTCGCAGGAGCTGTCGTCCTCGGCCGAGCAGCTGTCGCAGGGCTCCACCGAGCAGGCCGCCTCCACCGAGGAGGCCTCGGCCTCGGTCGAGGAGATGGCTGCCAACGTCAAGCAGAACGCCCAGAATGCCAGCCAGACCGAGGCCATCGCGCGCCAGTCGGCCCAGGACGCCGAGGCCAGCGGCGTCGCGGTGGGACGTGCGGTCGACGCCATGCAGACCATCGCCCAGAAGATCACCATCGTGCAGGAGATCGCCCGCCAGACCGATCTTCTGGCGCTCAACGCCGCCGTCGAGGCGGCCCGCGCCGGCGAGCACGGCCGGGGTTTTGCGGTGGTGGCATCCGAGGTGCGGAAACTCGCCGAGCGCAGCCAGGCGGCGGCGGCCGAGATCGGCACGCTCTCGGCCGACACGGTGAAGGCGGCCCAACAGGCCGGCGAGATGCTCGGGCGGCTGGTCCCGGATATCCGCAAGACCGCGATCCTGGTGGAAGAAATCTCGGCGGCGTGCCGGGAGCAGGATGTCGGCTCGGCGCAGATCAACCAGGCGATCCAGCAGCTCGACAAGGTCACCCAGCAGAACGCCAGCGCCTCCGAGCAGGTCTCGGCCACCTCGGACGAGCTGGCCAACCAGGCCGAGCGGCTGCAGGCGACCATCGCGTATTTCCGCGTCGATGCGGCGGGGGCGGACATGACCGCGGCGGCGACGCGGCTGCGGGCGACGGCGGCCCGGATGGGTGTCCCGGCCAAGGCCAAGGCCGGCGTGAAGGCCCGCGCCGGCCGGCCGACCATGGCGTCGGGAGACGGCTTCGACCTCGACATGGGCAGCGGCGACGCCAGCGACGCCGACTTCGTCCGCGCCGCCTGAGCGGGGACGCGGCCGATCAGGCCCTCGGGGCGTCGTCCGGATCCGGTGTCCGGAACGACGCCCGTGACACCCGACCTGCGCCCCCGGGCGCAGCCACGATCAGATCCCCATCCGGGTCCAGCCGGACCAGGCCAACCGCAGGGTGCTCCCGACCGAGATCCCCGCCTCCAAGGACGAAGGCCATGAACCTGCTCGACAACATCTCGATACCGCGAAAACTGTTTCTGGCCTTCACGCTGATGCTGCTGGTCGGCCTCGGCATCGACGGCGTCGTCTACTGGAAATCGTCGGAGATCCGCCAGTCGGTGAACTGGACGGACCACACCATCAAGGTGATCGACGCCGCCGACCGGGCGCTCGCCGGCATGGTCAACCAGGAGACCGGCTATCGCGGCTTCCTGCTCTCCGGCGACGCCAAGTTCCTGGCGCCCTACCAGAAGGGCTGGGAGACGTTCAACGCGGCCTGGCGGCAGGCCAAGGAGCTGACCTCCGACAATCCGGCCCAGCAGGAGCGGCTGGAGACGATCCGGCGGCAGGCGGAGGCCTGGCATACCGGCGTCGCCGAGAAGGGCATCGCCGCCATGGCCAATCCGGAGACGCGGGAGGCCGCGCGCCAGACCGAGATCGCCGGTGCCGGCAAGGAGGCCATGGACGGCCTGCGCGCCGAGGTCGCCGACCTGGTCGGCGTCGAGAACAATCTGATGCGGACCCGCCAGGACGCGCAGAACGCGGCCTTCGACACCACCACGCAGATGATCCTGCTCGGTATCACGGCCAACCTGGTGATTGCCATCGCCATCGGCCTGCTCCTGGTCCGCACCGTGGCCAAGCCCGTGACCGCGATCAGCGCCCGCCTGGCGACCCTGGCGACGCCGTTCGAGACCGGGCGCCTCGACGAGGTCGGCCGGATCCAGGGCACCGCCCAGGCCGTCGAGCAGGCGTTCCGGGAGATCTCGGAGGTCCTCGCCGCCGCCTCGGCGGGCGACTTCACCAAGACCCTGTCGAAGGATTTCGGCGGCCTCAGCAGCGAGGTCCAGACCAATCTGCGCGCCACCACTGACAACCTGCAGGTGATCGCCGGCGTCGCCACGGCGATCGCGGCGGGCGATCTGACCGTCGAGGCCAAGCGCCTGTCCGACAGGGACGTGCTCGGCATCGCCCTGGAGCAGATGCTGGAGAAGCTCCGCGCCGTGGTGTCCGAGGCCGCCAACGCCGCCGGCAACGTGTCGGCGGGTTCGCAGGAGCTGTCGTCCTCGGCCGAGCAGCTGTCGCAGGGCTCCACCGAGCAGGCCGCCTCCACCGAGGAGGCCTCGGCCTCGGTCGAGGAGATGGCTGCCAACGTCAAGCAGAACGCCCAGAATGCCAGCCAGACCGAGGCCATCGCGCGCCAGTCGGCCCAGGACGCCGAGGCCAGCGGCGTCGCGGTGGGACGTGCGGTCGACGCCATGCAGACCATCGCCCAGAAGATCACCATCGTGCAGGAGATCGCCCGCCAGACCGATCTTCTGGCGCTCAACGCCGCCGTCGAGGCGGCCCGCGCCGGCGAGCACGGCCGGGGTTTTGCGGTGGTGGCATCCGAGGTGCGGAAACTCGCCGAGCGCAGCCAGGCGGCGGCGGCCGAGATCGGCACGCTCTCGGCCGACACGGTGAAGGCGGCCCAACAGGCCGGCGAGATGCTCGGGCGGCTGGTCCCGGATATCCGCAAGACCGCGATCCTGGTGGAAGAAATCTCGGCGGCGTGCCGGGAGCAGGATGTCGGCTCGGCGCAGATCAACCAGGCGATCCAGCAGCTCGACAAGGTCACCCAGCAGAACGCCAGCGCCTCCGAACAGGTCTCGGCGACCTCGGACGAGCTGGCCACTCAGGCCGAGCGGCTGCAGGCGACCATCGCGTATTTCCGCGTCGACGCGGCGGAGACACACGGCGACGCGGCGGCGACGCAGCTGCGGGCGACGGCGGCCCGGATGGGCGCGCCGGCCAAGGCCAAGGCCGGCGTGAAGGCCGGCGGCAAGGCCCGCTCCGGCCGGGCCACCCTGGCTGCCGGGGGCGGCTTCGCCCTCGACATGAGCGACGGCGACGCCCGGGACGCCGACTTCATCCGCGCCGCCTGAGCGGCCCCGGCACCGCGCGGGCCACGCCCCGCGCGGTGCCGATCGATCCGGACCCATCGAGAAGGTCACACCCATGCGTTTCACGATCCGAGCCAAACTGGCTCTGAGCTTCGGCCTGATCCTGGTCCTCCTGGGCGGGGCCGGCTACCTGGCCATCGCGAGCCTCAGCGCCTCGAACGAGCGGATGCAGGCCTTTGCGTCCGGCCCGTTCGCGCAGGTCCAGCGCATCCTGCGCGTCGAGACCCTCTCGGTCGAGGCGGCGCGCATCATGAACCGCACGCTGCTGGAGCCGACCGATGCCGGGCGGGCGCAGCTCACCCTCGACTTCAAGGCCCAGGACGGCCGGTTCCGCGCACTCCTGGCTGAGCTCACGGAGCGGGCCACGCCGGAGGAGCGTGCCCGGATCAGGCCCCTGCAGGACCATTGGAACCAGCTGAACGAGGTCGCGGCCAAGGGCATGGAATTGTCGACCAAGAACGGCAACAACACCGCCATCGGTATCGCCGGCAATGAGCAGATGGCCGCCTACGGAGCCGTGATGGCCCGGATCGAGGAACTGGCCTCCCGCCCGGACCTGTCGGTGGAGAACCGCCGCCTCGTCGATGCCATCGAGCTGCGGGTGACCCGCCTCGTGGCCGAGATCTACCGCGAGGTGATGATCAGCGACGAGGCGCAGCTCGCGACGTTCGCCGGCGAGTATCAGGAGCATCGCCGCCAGCTCGATCAGGATCTCGCCCGGCTCACCGAGGCCGGCCGCGCCAACGGCTTCCTCGACGCGGTCCGGGCGATCTCGGCCGCGGTCAAGACCTGGGAGCCGATTGGCGAGCGGATCTTCGCTCTCGGTCTCGCCAACACCGACGCCAAGGCGCTGCAGATCATCGTGGGCCCGTTCACCCAGGCCCGGGCGGCGGTCACCGGCGAGGCCGCGAAGCTGCGCGCCTACGAGGAGGACGTGGCCCAAAGCTACGTCCGCGACACCCAGGCCGCCTATGAATCCACGCGCCTGATGCTCGGCGGCGTCATCGCCGGTGCGGTGGCGATCGGGTTCGCCATGGCCGTCTGGCTGTCGATCGCGATCTCCCGGGGCCTGCAGCGGGCGGTCGATGCCGCGACCCGCGTCGCCGCGGGCGACCTGACCCGGGACGTGGTCGGGTCCGGCCGCGACGAGATCACCGATCTGCTGCACGCCGTCCAGGCGATGAACCTGAAGCTGCGCGAGGTCGTGACCCAGGTCATCGCCGCCACCACCCACGTGTCGGCGGGTTCTCAGGAGCTGTCGTCCTCGGCCGAGCAGCTGTCGCAGGGCTCCACCGAGCAGGCCGCCTCCACCGAGGAAGCCTCCGCCTCGGTCGAGGAGATGGCCGCCAACGTCAAGCAGAACGCCCAGAACGCCAGCCAGACCGAGGCCATCGCGCGCCAGTCGGCCCAGGACGCCGAGGCCAGCGGCGTCGCGGTCGGCCGGGCGGTCGATGCCATGCAGACCATCGCCCAGAAGATCACCATCGTGCAGGAGATCGCCCGACAGACCGATCTTTTGGCGCTCAACGCCGCCGTCGAGGCGGCCCGCGCCGGCGAGCACGGCCGGGGTTTTGCGGTGGTGGCGTCCGAGGTGCGCAAGCTCGCCGAGCGCAGCCAGGCGGCGGCGGCCGAGATCGGCACGCTCTCGGCCGACACGGTGAAGGCGGCCCAGCAGGCCGGCGAGATGCTCGGGCGGCTGGTCCCGGACATCCGCAAGACCGCGATCCTGGTGGAAGAAATCTCGGCGGCGTGCCGGGAGCAGGATGTCGGCTCGGCGCAGATCAACCAGGCGATCCAGCAGCTCGACAAGGTCACCCAGCAGAACGCCAGCGCGTCCGAACAGGTCTCGGCGACCTCGGACGAATTGGCCACTCAGGCCGAGCGGCTGCAGGCGACGATCGCGTATTTCCGCGTCGATGCGGCGGGGGCGGACGTGACCGCGGCGGCGACGCGGCTGCGGGCGACGGCGGCCCGGATGGGCACGCCGGCCAAGGCCAAGGCCGGCGTGAAGGCCGGCGGCAAGGCCCGCGCCGGCCGGCCGACCCTGGCTTCGGGGAGCGGCTTCGACCTCGACATGGGCGACGGCGACGCCCGGGACGCCGACTTCATCCGCGCCGCCTGAGCGGCCCCGGCACCGCGCGGGCGTCTTTCGCGCGGTGCCCCTCCCTGAAACGACCGACCCCAGAGTGCCGCGGTGAAGGCCCGTGTCCCCCGGATCGGGCAGGACCCGGCCGGCAGCGGCCCAGCCGGAGACCAGAGCATGTCCAGCGTGTGGCAATACCTGACCCTCGGCCTCGATCGCGAGATCTTCGGGATCGCCATCGAATCCGTGCACGAGATTCTCGATTACCGCGCGCCGGCGGCCCTGCCGCAGGCGCCGCCGTTCCTGGTCGGCATGATCGACGTGCGCGGGCAGAGCTACCCGGTGATCGACCTGCGCACGAAGCTCGGCCTCCCGGCGACCGGCGTGACCCCGGCGACCCGGATCATCCTGCTCAACATCCCCATGGGGACGCGCGAGATGCGGGTCGGCTTCGTGGCCGACCGGGTGATCGAGGTCACCGAGCTCGACAGCGCCGATCTGGAGCCCGCCCCCGATGTCGGCGGCCGCTGGCGCTCGACCTACATCGCCGGCATCGGCCGGCGGGGCGAGGCCTTCGTGGTCGTGTTCGACCTCAAGGCGCTGATGGCCGGCGACGACCCGGCCCTCCTGCTCCCCGCGCTCGCAGCCTGAACGCCGGACGAGGATCGATGCCATGCCGCAGCTGAGCGACCGACATTTCGAGAATGTCGCCGACCTGATCCAGGACCGGGTCGGGATCCAGATCCCGGCGGCCAAGCGCACCATGGTGGAGGGACGGCTGCGCAAGCGCCTGCGCGCCCTCGATATCGAATCCCTGTCGGCCTACGGGCGGCACGTCTTCGAGGAGGGCCACCTCGCCCAGGAACTCGTCCACATCATCGATTGCGTCACCACCAACAAGACCGATTTCTTCCGCGAGCCGGCGCATTTCGACCAGCTCCGGGACGAGCTGGTGCCGATGCTGCGCCGGAACGGCGCCACCCAGGCGCGCCTCAAGCTGTGGAGTGCCGCCGCCTCCACGGGGGCCGAGGCCTACACCCTGGCGATGGTGCTGCACGACATGGCGATGGCCGGGCACGCCCTCGATTACGCGATCCTGGGCACCGACGTCTCCACCGAGGTCCTGCGGGTCGCCGCCGACGGCATCTACCCGGAGGACGTCCTCCAGGCGGTGCCGCCGCATTTCCGCAGGCGCTACGTGATGGAGGCCCGGGACCCGACCTGGAAGGTCGGGCGGATCGTCCCGGAGCTGCGGGCCCGCGTGCGCTTCAAGCACCTGAACCTGATGAACGCCCAGTACCCGGTCGATCACGACATCGACATCATCTTCTGCCGCAACGTCCTGATCTATTTCGACAAGGACACCCAGCGGGCGGTGCTGTCCCGGCTCGCCACGCATCTGCGGCCCGGCGGCTTCCTGGTGGTCGGGCACTCGGAATCGATGGCCGGGGCCGGGGTGCCGGGCCTGGAGCAGGTCTCCTCGACGATCTTCGGTGCGGTGAAGGGCGCGGTCGCGTGAGCCGCATCCCTCCGATCCGCGTCCTGATCGTGGACGATTCCGCCTCGGTGCGGCAGACCCTGGTGGGCATCCTCGAGGCGGCCCCCGACATCGCGGTGCTGGGCACGGCGGCAGACCCGTTCATCGCGGCCCGGCGCATCCACGACGAGGTCCCGGACGTCATCATCCTCGACCTCGAGATGCCCCGGATGGACGGGCTGACCTTCCTGCGCAAGATCATGGCCCAGCGGCCGATCCCGGTGATCATCTGCTCGACGCTCACCGACGACGGCTCGCGGACCCTGTTCGAGGTGCTGGAGGCGGGCGCCGTCGACGTCCTCCCGAAGCCCCGCGTCGACACCCGTCAGTTCCTGACCGAATCCTCGGTGCGGGTCTGCGACGCGGTCCGGGCCGCCGCCCGGGCGAAGCTGCGCGCGAGCCGTCCGGCCTTCCGGCCGATCGAGGCCAAGCTCACCGCCGACGCCGTGCTGCCGCCCTCGGGCCGCCCCCGGACCCTGGCCGGGACCGAACCGATCGTCTGCATCGGCGCCTCCACGGGTGGCACGGAATCCTTGCGGGACGTGCTCGAGGTGCTGCCGCTCGATTGCCCGGGCCTGGTCATCGTCCAGCACATGCCCGAGCATTTCACGGCGGCCTTCGCCAAGCGGCTCGACGGGCTCTGCGCCATCGCGGTGAAGGAGGCCGAGGACGGCGACGCGGTCGGCCCCGGCCAGGCCCTGATCGCGCCGGGCGGGCGGCACCTGCTGCTCCAGCGCAGCGGCAATCGCTACACGGTGGCGGTGAAGGACGGCCCGCTGGTCTCGCGCCACCGCCCCTCGGTGGACGTGCTGTTCCGCGGGGCCGCGCAATGCGCCGGCGCCAACGCGCTCGGCATCCTCATGACCGGCATGGGCGACGACGGCGCCAACGGCCTCCTGGAGATGCGCCGGGCCGGCGCGCTCACGGTGGCGCAGGACGAGGAGAGCTGTGTGGTGTTCGGCATGCCCAAGGAGGCGATCGAGCGCGACGCCGCCGTCAAGGTCCTGCCGCTGGACCGCCTGCCCCACGAGATCATCCGCTTCGGCCTCGCCCCGGTGCAGCGCCAGCCGGCGTGAGGCGCCTGGGCCGCGGCGCCTGCCGTCAGCCGCCGCGCAGCGGGACGCCGGGCGGGTCCGAAAAACGCGGCGCCCCGGCGGTGGGATGGCCGCGGCTCCCTGGACGGTGACGGGACTTGGCGGCACAGAGCCGCCGGCGACGGGTCGGCCCGGCTCTCCTGTTCGTGGACGACGGGGGAGCGGTATCGGAGCACCGAATGCCGGCGCAGCGGATTATCATCGCCCTGGCGATGCGCACCGCCAAGTCGATCGGCCCCCCCCGGGACTTCGCGAAGACGAAGCTCGACCGCGGTGCCTGACGCGCCCGTCCGGTGCCGGCGGGCCCGGATCACGCGGGGAACGCGTTGGCGCGGGCCCGCCCCCTCGCAGTGGACGGCCCGGGCGAAGAGGCGCACGCAGCCCCCTGCCGGCCGCCGTGCCGGCGACCTGAGAAGGACATCCCATGCGCAAGGTCGTCATCAGCGAGTTCATGGACGAGGCGGCGATCGCCGACGAACTCGCCGACTTCGACACCCTGTACGATCCCGGCCTCGTCGACCGCCCCGCGGCGCTGGCGGCGGCCCTCGCCGGTGCCGATGCCCTGATCGTGCGCAACCGGACCCAGGTGCGCGGCGCCCTGCTGGACCTGGCGCGGGAACTCAAGGTGGTGGGCCGCCTCGGCGTCGGGCTCGACAACATCGACGTGGCGGCCTGCCGGGACCGCGGCATCGCGGTCTACCCGGCGACCGGCGCCAATGACGGCGCGGTGGCGGAATACGTCGTGGCCACCGCGCTGCTGCTGCTGCGCGGCGCCTACGGGGCCACCCCCCGGGTCGCCGCCGGCACCTGGCCCCGCACCGCCCTGATGGGGCGCGAGATCGGCGGCAAGCGCCTCGGCCTCCTGGGCTTCGGGGCCATCGCCCGGGAGACCGCCCGCCGGGCTGCCGCCCTCGGCATGACGGTCGCGGCCCACGACCCGTTCCTCGCCCCCGGGGACCCGGCCTGGACGCCGCCGTCCGGCCCGGTGGCGCGCCGGGATCTCGACGCGCTGATCGCCGGGAGCGACGTACTCTCCCTGCACGTGCCGCTCACCGACGCCACAAGCGGCCTGATCGGCGCCGACGCCCTCGCCCGGATGCCCCCGGGCGCCGTGCTGATCAATGCCGCCCGGGGCGGGATCGTGGACGAAGCCGCCGTGGCGGCATCCCTGCGCGCGGGCCATCTCGGCGGCGCGGCCCTCGACGTGTTCGACCGCGAGCCCCTCGATGCGGAGGCCGGCGCGGTGTTCACCGACGTGCCCAACCTGATCCTGACGCCGCACATCGCCGGGGTGACCCGGGAATCGAACGTGCGCGTCTCGGCCGTCACCGCGCGGGCCGTGCGCCGCCACCTCACGGAACGCTGACCCTCGCGGAGGCCGAGGCCCTGCTGCCTGGCAGGAGGCCGGTTTTCCTGTAGGCTTTGCCGGCACGAGGGTGATCTTCGACCCCCAGGCTGGAGCGCGATGCGATGACCCGAGACCCTGACGGTCCGCCGGCGCGGCGGCGCTTCCTCGTCCAGGGCGCGGCCGCGGCCGTGGGCGCGCTGGCCGGCGCCGCCCGGGCGGAGGAGGCGATGCCCCCCGGCACCCCGGAATGGATGACCGTGCCGGGCGCCGATGTCGGCAGCCAGACCTACGGGACGCCCTCGCGCTTCGAGGCGGACGTGATCCGCAACGTGCCCAAGGGCCTCAAGCAGTACATCTCGGCGTCGAGCCGCACGCCGCTCCAAGATCTCGACGGCATCCTCACGCCCAACGGCCTGTTCTACGAGCGCCACCACGGCGGCATCCCCGACATCGACCCCGCCCGGCACCGCCTGATAATCCACGGGCTGGTGGAGACACCCCTGGTCCTGACGATGGACGACATCCGGCGCTTCCCGTCGGAATCCCACATCCATTTCCTCGAATGCTCGGGCAATCCGAGCTTCGAGGCGATCAAGGGCCAGACGGCCTCGGACCTCGTCGGGCTGGTCAGCTGCGCCGAGTGGACCGGCGTGCGGCTCGCGACGGTGCTGCGCGAGGCCGGGCTCAAGCCGGAGGCCAAGTGGGTGGTCGCAGAGGGCGCGGACGCCGCCGCCCTGACCCGCAGCATCCCGGTCGAGAAGTGCCTCGACGACGCCCTGCTGGTCTACAGCCAGAACGGCGAGCGGCTGCGCCCGCAGCAGGGCTACCCGCTGCGGGTGCTCCTGCCCGGCTTCGAGGGCAACATGAACGTGAAGTGGCTGCGCCGCCTCAACGTGACGGCGGAGCCGGCCTATTCCCGCGAGGAGACCGCCAAGTACACGGATTCCATGCCGGACGGCACGGCCCGGCAATTCACCTTCGTAATGGAGGCGAAGTCGATCATCACCCGGCCCTCCGGCACCCAGCGGATCGTCCGCGGCTTCAACGAGATCACCGGGATCGCCTGGAGCGGACGCGGGCGGATCCAGCGCGTCGAGGTCTCGGTCGATGACGGACGGACCTGGGCGGACGCGGCCCTGCAGGCGCCGGTCCTGACCCGGGCGCTGACGCGGTTCCGCCTGCCCTGGAGCTGGGACGGCACGCCGACGACCATCATGAGCCGGGCGATCGACGAGACCGGCTACGTCCAGCCGGGTTTTTCGGATCTGACGGCGGTGCGCGGGCTCAAGTCCTTCTACCACAACAACGCGATCGTCCCCTGGCGCGTCGCGGAGACCGGCGAGGTGGCCAATGGCTACGCGTAGCACCCGCGCGCTCGCGGTCGCCTTCCTCCTGCTCGGCGCGGCCGGCGCGGCGCGGGCCGCGGAGCGCTACGGCATCGGCCGGGCGGCGACGCCGGCCGAGATCGCGGCCTGGAACATCGACATCGACCGCGAGGGCCGGAAGCTGCCGCCGGGCCGCGGCAGCGTCGCCCAGGGCCGGGCGGTGTTCGAGGCGCACTGCGCCGCCTGCCACGGCGCCCACGGCGAGGGCGGGATCGGCGATCCGCTGGTCGGCGGCCAGGGCACCCTGGCCACGGCCAAGCCGGTCAAGACGGTGGGCAGCTTCTGGCCCTACGCGCCGACCCTGTTCGACTACATCCGCCGGGCCATGCCGATGAACGCCCCGGGATCACTCAGCTCCGACGACGTCTACGCGGTCTCGGCCTACATCCTGAACCTGAACGGGCTCGTCCCGGACGGGGCCGTGCTCGACGCCCCCGGCCTGGCGGCGATCCGGATGCCGAACCGCGACGGCTTCGTCGCGGATCCCCGGCCGGATGTTGGCCGCTGACGGGCCCCTGATCCCGGCGGTTTGCCGGGACGGCTGGCCCGCAACCCACGCGCCCTCCCTCCCCCCCGCGGGCTACCGGATTCACGGATCGGCTTTGGCGACGTGGCCTCAGGATGGGGCTCGGGCCCCCTCTCCCGTGCGGGAGCGGGGGCCTGTCGCGCTGCGTCATGAGCCGCGTGCCCTGAACCTGTGTCGCCCGTAGCCCTTGCGGGGAGGAGCCGGAGGTGAGGTGGTGCAGGGTCGAGCGGTGCGGCGCCGTCTGCACCACCCCCACCCCTGGCCCCTCCCCGCAAGGGGGAGGGGAAAAGCGCTTTGTCTTCATGATGCTGGTGTCAGACTGCGACGTGTGGATCCGGTCGCCCGCACGGGAGAGGGGGCGTGTCGCGGCCCGTCCAGGCCGATCTGTGCCCATCGTCGCAGGGGACGGAGACGCGCGGAGCCGGGGCCGATCGCGCCCGGCCCCGGCGCTCATCCGGCGTTCAGACTGAAAGGTCGATATTCGCCACGGCCAAGCTATAGACCAGTATTTCTGAATTGTAACTGCAGATATATTCTTGTCGACCACAGTCAAGCTGGGCTGTCGGAAGATTAAAATTCCCTGAATGCGTAATTCAGAGCCGATTAAATCCGTGGCGCCTATCAGCGCTGTCGGAAGGCGATGAGACGCGTCTCCGCGGCGGCCGGTCACGGGACCGGCGCGGTGGAATGCAGGGCCCCACGGGGCCGCATCGCGCACGGCACGGGGCGCGGCCATGACGGGGACCAAGGACGAGCGGGCGATCCCCGGCGCCGCGGTGGCGGACGGGCCGGGCGTCGCGATCCCGCAGAGGGCGGCGCGCGCATCGCGCCGCGCGATCGACGCGGCGGTCCGGGACCGGATCGGGCGCGGCCTGCGCGTGCACTACGCCGGCGTCCTGGCCCTGCCGGTCCCGGACCGGCTCCGGACGCTCCTCGACGCCCTCGCCGCCCGCTCCGACACGGAGGCCCAGCCATGACCCTGATGCTCAAAGCGGCCCCCGCGGGGTGCGGCGCCGGCCCGGCCCCATCGGGTGCCGACGCCGAGATGCGCGACCTCCTGCTCGGCTCGATCCCGGCCCTGCGGGCCTTCGCGTTCTCCCTGACCTACGATCTCGACCGCTCGGACGACCTCGTGCAGGACACCCTGGTCCGGGCCTGGATCAACGCCGCGAGCTTCCGGCGGGGGACCAACCTCACCGCGTGGCTGTTCACGATCCTGCGCAACCTGTTCTACTCCGAGCAGCGCAAGCGCAAGCGCGAGGTCGAGGATGCCGACGGGGTCCATGCCGGCCGTCTGACCGCCCTGCCGGAGCAGGAGATCCGGATGGAGATGGCGCAGTTCCAGAGCGCCCTGAACACCCTGCCGGCCGCCCAGCGCGAGGCGCTGGTCCTGGTCGGGGCCCAGAGCTTCACCTACGAGGAGGCCGCGGCGATCTGCGGTGTGGCCGTCGGCACGATCAAGAGCCGGGTCAGCCGCGCCCGGATGCGCCTCATCGCGGTGCTGGGCATGAGCGGGACCGATGATATCGGCCCCGACGCGCAGACCCGCGCGGCCCTGAACGGCCCCTGACCGGCCGCGGCGCCCCCTACTTGATCAGCTTGACCACGTCGCGGAACCGGGGGTGGCGGGCGGTGCCCAGCCACTCGAACACCACCATTTCGGCGGTGACGATGTCGGCGCCGTGGGCCGCCATCCGGGCAAGCGCCGCGTCCCGGCTCTCGACCCGGCGCGCGCCGACGGCATCGCCGACCACGTGAACGCGCCGCCCCGCCTCGCGCAGCCCGAGAACCGTCTGCAGCACGCAGATATGCGCCTCGCAGCCGGTCACCACGCAGTCGCGGTCCCCGATCTGGTCGAGAAAGCCCGGGGCCTGCGCGGCGCCAAAACGCATCTTGGGGAAGGCCGTGCCGGCTTCCGGGGCGAGGTCCGGCACGGTCGGCCCGAGGCCGCCGGCATTCTGCTCGGTGATCAGGACCGGCACGTCGAGGAGCCGCGCCGCCGCGGCGAGGCGGCCGGCATTGGCGATCACCCCGGCGCCTCCGGCGATGGCCGGCATGAGCCGGACCTGGACGTCGATGATCAGCAGGAGCGCGCGGGTCGGATCGATCAGCGCCATCGGCGTCAGTAAGTGGCAAAGAAACGCGCGACCGCGTCCGGCTCGCGCGTGACGGTCAGCGCCAGGGCGAGCAGGATCCGGGCCTTCTGCGGCGTCAGGTTGTCGGCGCTGAGGATGCCGCGGCTGCGCAGGCGGGTGGTGAGGGGCACCACGCCGCTCCCGGCCCGGGTCGACATCACCACCACGAGCCCGGCGGCGGCCGCCGCCTCCAGGGCCTCGGCCTCCCCGGGCGGGGTCATGCCCGGGGCGAGCCCCGCCGAGACGAGGCCCCGCGCCCCCGCGGCCACGAACGCGCGCACGGCCGTGCCGTCGGCATCGGCGTAGCCGTAGGACACGTCGACCCGCGGCAGCGCAGCGAGGCTGCGGATGTCGAAGGGCGTGCCCGGCGCATGCGCCCGCTCGGAGCGGCGATAGTAGCGGACATGCGCGCCGTCGACCTGGCCGAGCACCCCGAAATCCGGGCTCCGGAAGGTCTGGAGCCGGGCCACCGAAGTCTTGGTCACCTCCCGGGCGGCCTGGATCTCGTCGTTGAGCACCACGAGCACGCCGCGCCCGCGGGATTCGGGCGCCGCCGCGGTGCGCACGGCGGCGACCAGGTTCAGCTTGGCATCGGTGGAGAGCGCGCTCATGGGCCGCTGGGAGCCGACCAGCACCACCGGCAGGTCCACCGTCAGGGTCAGGCTGAGGGCGTAGGCGGTCTCCTCCAGGGTGGCGGTGCCGTGCCCGATGACGAGGCCGGCGAGGTCCGGATGCGCGGCGGCGGTCTGCGCGCACAGCAGGACGAGGTCGCGCCACTCCGGGAACCCGATCGCCGGGCTCGGCACCGCCCGGAACGGGACCGGCACCATCGTGGCGACCGCCGCCAGTTCCGGCACCGCCTCCAGGATCGCCCCCGCTTCCAGGCGCCGGTCGGTGGCGGAATAATCGAGGATGTCGAGGGCGTCGCGCCCCAGCGACGCGATCGTGCCGCCGGTGCCGATGAACGCGACCTTGGGCAACCCGGCCCCGTGCGCCGCCGCCGTTCCTGCCGCCATGCCCCGTCTCCCGGCCCCGCGAATGCGTGGGCCGGACGATGCCCCGGCGCGCGGCCGGGGTCGACCCCGCCGGGCGCAGGCGGGCGATGCGCCCGGCGACGGGGCCACGAACGCGCCGGTGTCAGCTCTTGAAGTCGAACAGCAGGGCCGAGATGTTGGTGCTGCTGTTCGTGCCGCTCGCCCCGTAGCCGACGCTGGACGACTGGCTGCTCTGGAGCTGCTGGAGGAAGCTGGACAGCAGGTCGCTCGCCGACGCGGTGCTGGAACTGCTCGACGTGCTGGACGCGCTGGACGCGCCGCTGCCCGACGTGGCGTCGCCGGGCGGCGGGCCGGGCGGGGGACCGGGGGGCGGGCCGCCGGCGCCGGACACACTGCCGTCATCCGCGGTGGCGTCGGAGGCCTGGGTGCTCTGCCCGTGGCTGGCGAACAGGGTCTTCAGCTCGGTGGCCTGATCGCTGGTCAGGCTGCCGCTGCTAACCTGGTCGGAGATCAGGCCGTCGATCCGGTCCTTCATCGAGGACGGGTCGAGCTTGGCCTGGGTGCCGCTGGCGCTCGCGCTGGTGCGGTCGGCCGACAGGCTCGAATCGATCGACGACAGGGCGCTCGTCAGGGCGGTCGCGTCGGTGCTGCTGAGGGTGCCGGCCGACAGCTCGCTGCTGATCGTATCGGACATCCGCGTCTTGGGACTGTCCTGCGTCGACCTTCGCTGCGCGTAGAGCTGCGCGGTCGTGGTGGCGGAGACGGTGCTCATGGAAACGCTCGGGGGCACGGATCTGCCGGAATCGCCCGGCTGCGGGTCCGTGTGCAAAATACCCACGCGTCCCTTAAGACCGCGTTTCCGTCCTGCCCGCATTGCGCCGGATCGGATCGGCGGCCGGGCCCTGCCCCGCGTGGGGTGCCCGGCCGTCGCGGTCCGTCAGACGCCCGCGGCCACCCGCAGCGGCGGTACGATCTCGCCCGGGCGCGAAGCGGGCGCGGCGTGACTGTAGAGGCCGCGATGCTTCGGATGCGGGGAGAGCCGGTCGGTCAGTCCGATCACCGTCTCCGCGGCCCCGAGCAGGAGCGCGCCCTCCGGGGCGAGCTGCGCGGCAAGCCGCGCCAGGACATCCGACTTGGTCGGCGCGTCGAAGTAGATCAGCACGTTGCGGCAGTAGATCACGTCGAACTGGCCGAGCGACGCGAAGCTGTGCAGCAGGTTGAGCTGGCGGTAATCGACCATGGACCGCAGGCTCTGGGCGATCTGCCACTGCTCGCCGACCTGCGTGAAGTACTTGATCAGCCACTGGACCGGCAGGCCGCGCTGGACTTCGAAATGGCTGTAGAGTCCGAGCTTGGCCTTCTCGATCACCTCGGTGGAGAGGTCGGTGGCCACGATCTCGACCTGCCATCCGGGCATCCGGGGCGCGGCCTCCTGCAGCAGCATGGCGAGCGAGTACGGCTCCTGCCCGGTGGACGAGGCCGCGCACCAGATCCGCAGCCGGCGCCGGCTGGCGTTACGCACCAGCACCCCCGGAAGCAGCGTGTCGCGGAACAGGTCGAACGGGATCCGGTCGCGGAAGAAGAAGGTCTCGTTCGTGGTCATCGCCTCGACCACGTCCCGCTCCATCGCGCCGTCCCGGCCGAGCTTGAGCGTGCCGATCAGCTCGCCGAGGCTTCCGAGCCCGTAGCGGCGGCAGACCGGGGTCAACCGGCTCTCCACGAGGTAACGCTTCTCGGCGGTGAGCGCGAGGCCGGAGCGCTGCTTGAGGAAGCCGCGCAGGAATTCGAATTCGAGCTCGGTCATGCCGACTGACCCGTGATCAGGGTGCGCAGCGCCGCCGCGAGGTCGGATAGCGGCAGCACGGCCTCGGCGAGGCCGGCCCGGGCGACACTGCCCGGCATGCCCCAGACGGTGCTGGTGGCCTCGTCCTGGGCCAGGACCGGGCCGCCGGCCTCGGTGAGGGCCCGGGCGCCGTTGGTGCCGTCCGAACCCATGCCGGTGAGGATCACGGTCGCGGTGGCGGCCCCGAACATGACCGCCGCGTCCTTGAACAGCACGTCCACCGCCGGGCGGCAGAAATTCACCGGCGGGCCGTCCGTGAGCTTGATGACCGGGCCGTTCGGTCCCGCGGCGAGACCCATGTGGCGCCCCCCCGGGGCCACGTAGATGCGCCCCGGCTCGATCCGCTCGTCGGCCTTGCCCTCCGCTGCCTGGACGCCTGTGCGGGTGGTGAGGTGCTCGGCGAACACCGCCGTGAAGATCGGCGGCATGTGCTGCACGATCAGCACCGGCAGGCGGCGCAGGGTGGCCGCGCCGATCCCCTCCAGCATCTCGCCCACCGCCCGCGGCCCGCCCGTCGACGAGCCGATCAGGAGGGCGCGGGGCGCGGTGCGGCTGCGGACCTTCGGCCGCAGGGTGAAGGGCGTCGCGGGGCGCGGTGCGGGCGCGGCCGCGTGGGCTGTCGGCGCCGGGGCCGCGGGCGCCGCCGCGGGGGCGGAGGCCGGACGCCGGGTCCGGGCCCGGGCGGCGCCGAAGACGCGCACGCGCTCGATCAGCTCCGCCCGGAACGTGTCCGAGGTGGTGACGCCGCGGCTGCTCTCGGGCTTGGCGATATAGTCCACCGCCCCGAGGGCGAGGCATTTCAGCGAGATGTCGGCATTGCGGGTCGTCAGGGTCGACATCATCACGACCTGCACGCTCGGGCTCATGGTGAGCATGCGGGGCAGCGCCGTGGTGCCGTCGAGTTCGGGCATCTCGATGTCGAGCAGCACCACGTCCGGGTCGTGCTTGGCCATCATCTCCAGGGCGATGCGCCCGTTGGAGGCCGTTCCCACGAGGGTGAACCCGGCCTCGCCGATCCAGCGGGCCACCAGGCCCCGGACCACGGCGGAATCGTCGGCCACCAGAACCCGGATCGCCGCGGCGGACCCGGAGGTACTCTGGGTTGGCGGCGTGCGCAGCGGTGCGACCGCGGGGCTCAGGGCCATGATGCTTGCCTCGGGTACAGGGTCGCGGATGCGGGGACGTGCGGGGCGGGCTCAGGCCGCGTCGGCGAAGAGCCCGACCTGTTCGAGTTTGGCCGTCAGGATGTCGCGGTCGAAGGGCTTCATGATGTACTCGTCCGCCCCCGCCCGAAGGGCCCGGGCGATCGCACCGACATCGTTCTCCGTCGTGCAGAACAGGACCTTCGGCACCCCGCCCCCCTCGCTCCGGCGCAGGGCCTGGAGGAAGGTGTAGCCGTCCATGTTCGGCATGTTCCAATCGAGCAGGATCGCGTCGGGCATGTGGGCCGCGCAGGATACCAGGGCGGCGTTGCCGTCCTCGGCCTCGCTGACGTTCATGCCGAGATCCTCGATGATCCGCCGGGCGACCTTCCGGATCACCGCGGAATCGTCCACGACCAGGCAGGTGGTCTCGTGCGGCGCCTTCATTGCCCCCTCCCTCAAGCCGCCTTGGCGCCGGCAGCCGTGAAGCCGAGGAGCGCATCCACGTCGAGAATCACCAGGAGGCGCCCGTCGAGACGGTGGACGCAGATGGCGAGGTTGCGGAAGCGCGGATCCAGGTTGATCGGCACCGCCTCGCGGCTGTCGGCGCCGAGCTTGAGCACCTCGCCGACGCCGTCGACCACGAGGGCGAAGGTCTCGCCGCCCTGCTCCAGGCCGATCGCCATCTTCGGACTGGCCTTGCCGTCCGCCTCGGGCTCGGCGTCGGGCAGCCCCAGGCGCCGGCGCAGGCTCATGGCCGTGACCACGCGGCCGCGCAGGTTCAGGAGGCCGACGATCTCGGCCGGCGCCAGGGGCACCGGCGTCACCCCCGAGGGGACGAACACGTCGTGGACCCGCTCGATCGCCAGCCCGAACAGGGTCTCGCCGACATAGACCGTGACGAAGTCGTCGGTGGCACCGGTCTCGGTGCCGTTGGCGTTGGCAGCCTGCATCACAACTCTCCGGATTCGATCGTTTCGGGGCCGGCGGCGGGGATCAGGCGGCTTTCGAGACCGCCGCGGGGCCGATCTCGGCGAGCGCCGCGATCAGTCCGGCGCGGTCGAACTTCGCCACGAGGTCGCTGATCGCGAGAGCCCGGGCCCGCTCCACCGCGTCGGCGCCGATCGCCCCGGTGAGGCCGATCACCGGGAGGCCGGCGATCCGCGCGTCGGCGCGGCGCATCGCGGCGACGAGATCGAAGCCGCTGCGGCCCGGCATCTCCAGGTCGGTGACCACCACGGCGATCTGCGGTTCGGCGTGGAGGATCCCCAGCGCGGCGTCGGCGCTCGCCGCCGTGATCACCTGGTAGCCCGCCGCCTTCAGCACCGGGCTCAGCATGTCGCGGAAGAAGTCCGAATCGTCGACCAGCAGGACCGTCGAGAGCTGCTCGGGCCGCTTCAGGCCGCGCGCCCAGTCGTCGTAGGCCAGCGGCAGGAAATGGGCGATGTTGATGATGTCGGTCGCCCGGCCCCGCAGCACCGCCGAGCCGATCAGGTCGGAGCGATCCGCCGCGATCTCGATGTCGAGGCGTTCCTCGACGATGTCGACGATCTCGTTGACCACGAGACCCATGGCGCGCTCGCCGTCGGAGAACACCACCAGGGCCTGGGTCCCCTCCGATTTGATCGTGATCGCCGGGTCGGCCGGGACCAGGGGCATCAGGCGCCCGCGGTACTGGATCAGCGCGCGGCCGCCGAGCCACTCGACCTTCGCGCACTCGATCTCCTCGAGACGGGTGACCAGCGAGAGCGGCACCGCCTTGAAGCTGTCCTGGCCGCCCTTGAACACCAGGAGCGTGGTCTTGCTGTCGGTGACCTCGATCGACTCGTCGGCATCCGAATCCGCGTGTCCGCCGGTGCCCTGACTGCCCTGAGCCACCTGACGGGCCACGCCGTTGGGATCGACGATCAGCACCACGGCGCCGTCGCCCAGGATCGTGTTGCCGGCAAACATCGGGATGTGCCGGAGCTTCACCGACATCGGCTTCACGACGATCTCCTCCGTGTGGAAGACCTCGTCCACCAGGATCCCGAAGCGCTCCCGCCCGACCTGGGCCACCACCACGAAGCCGGCCTGCTCGGTCTCCGCGCCGGCCGCCGCCTGGCCGAGCAGCCCGGTCAGCGAGACGATCGGCAGCAGCCGCTCGCGCAGGCGCAGCACCGGCGCGCCGTTGATGCGCTCGACCCGCTGGGCCCCGGCATCGACCCGCACCAGCTCCAGCACCGCCACCTGCGGCAGGGCGAAACGATGCTCGCCGGCCCGCACGATCAGCGCCGCCACGATGGCCAGCGTCAGCGGGATCTTGATGGTGAAGGTGGTGCCCCGGCCCGCCGTGGTGGCGATGTCGATCAGGCCGCCGATGGTCTCGATGTTGGTCTTGACGACGTCCATGCCGACGCCGCGGCCCGACACCGAGGTGACCGCCGCCGCCGTCGAGAACCCGGCGTCGAAGATGAACTTGGCGACCTGCGCGTCGGTCATCCGGTCGACGTCGGCCTGGGAGGCGAGCCCGCGCTCCACCGCCTTCTTGCGGATCGCCGCCAGGTTCAGGCCCTTGCCGTCGTCGGCGATCTCGATCGTGATCGTGCCGCCCTCATGGTAGGCGGCCAGCCGGATCGTGCCGCGGGCGGGCTTGCCCGCCGCCACGCGCTCGGCGGTCGATTCGAGGCCGTGATCCGCCGAATTGCGGACCATGTGGGTCAGCGGATCCTTGATCACCTCGAGGACCTGCCGGTCCAGCTCGGTCTCGGCGCCGACCATGACGAGCTCGATCTGCTTGCCGAGTTCGCCCGAGAGGTCGCGCACCACCCGCGGCAGCTTCTGCCACGCATTGCCGATCGGCTGCATGCGCGTCTTCATCACGCCGTCCTGCAGCTCGGCCGTGACGTGGGACAGGCGCTGCAGCGGCACCTTGTAGCTCGAATCCTCGTGGCGGCGGGCGATCTCCAGGAGCTGGTTGCGGGTCAGCACCAGCTCCGAGACCATCGTCATCAGGTGCTCGAGCGTGTCGACGCTCACCCGGATGGTCTGGTTCTTGGACGCCGCGGCCGTCTCCCCCTCGGCGCCCTCGGCCTTCTCGACGCGCGCCGGCTCGGCCTCCGCCGGTTCGGCCTGCACCGCTTCGATCTGCGGCGCCGCCTTCGGCACCGGGCGCACCGCCGGGGCGGCGGCGGGCGCCGGCGCGGCGGCCGCGACCGGAGGCGGGGCGAAATCGGCTTCGTCCGGACCCGGGGCCGACAGGAACGCGGCCTCCAGATCGTCCAGGGACACCTCGCCGGGCTTCAGCTCCCGGGACACCGGCTCGGGCAGCACCGGCTCGGGCGGGGGCGGCGAAGCAACCGCGGCCGGGCCCGTGGCCATGCGCTCCAGGGCGGAGATGAGGTCGTCATCGGATCCCGCCGGCTCCGTGCCGGTGGCTTCCAGGTCGGCCAGGATCTCCTTCAGCCGGTCCAGGGTCAGGAGGATCAGCGTGACGGAGGCGGAGGTGGCGGGCAGCCCGTCCCGGAACCGCCCCATCAAGGTCTCTGCGGCATGCGCCAAGGCTTCGAGGCGCGGCAGGCCGAGGAATCCGCAGGTTCCCTTGATCGTATGGACGAGCCGAAAGATGTTCCGAAGAATCGTCTCGTTGTTCGGGTCCTGCTCGAATCGGACGAGCTCTGCATCGACCGTGTCGAGATGCTCCCCGCTCTCGGTCAGGAACTCGCGAAGCAGGTCGTCCATAGGCGCTACTCGTAACGGGGAGAATGTCTCACGTATCGTACTTACTCGGGCGCGGTTAGGGAAGTGTTTCGATTCCTCCCCGCGCCCCGGGTTTCCAAAGTTTCACCCCTGCTCCGCGCCCGAAGCCTCTTCAGCGGCGTCCTCGGATGCTTCGATCACTGTCGGTCCGGCCGTGATCGTCACCTCGTCATCCTGAATGGCGAATCGAACATCCATGGCGGCGGCCCGCGCGACGAGGCCGGCATAGAACGGCAGGATGCCGTGGGCATCGACGGTGCCGCTCTCGGGGCTGCCGGCCATCAGCTCCTCCACGTGCGGGGGAATGCGGGCATGCGAGCCCTTGGCCTTGAACACGAAGGTGGGCGCCGCGCCGTCGCCGGAGACCACGACGTCGATCGCGCCGCCCCGCGGGATCGCGGTCGTGGCGATCATCACGAGGTTGAGCAGCAGCTTGACCTTGTTCTTGGGGAACAGGGCCTGCGGGGCGCTCCAGGTCAGCTTGGTCTTGTCGTCGGAGAACATCCCCTTGGCCACGCCCTCGGCATCGGCGAGGTCGATCGAGGCGCCGGCCGATCCCGCGGCCCCGAAGGCGATCCGGGCGAACTTCAACCGCGCGGAGGCCTGCCGGGCGCTCTTCCCGATCAGTTCCAGCGCGAAGGTGCGCATCGATTCGTCCTGATCGTCCTCCAGGACCTCGAGCCCGTTCACGATCGCGCCCACGGGGCTGATCACGTCGTGACAGACGCGGGAGCAGAGCAGGGCGGCGAGGTCGAGACCGTCGAGGGTCAGGGTCGGCGAGTTCGGGGACGACATGGTGCGCTCCGGGCGGATCTGATTCGGGCGTCTGCGGGCCGGGGCCCCGACTGGCTGCCGGTTTTCGGCCGCCGCGTCCGGCGTTCGAGTCGCCCGCAGGAATCCGCACGGCCGGCTGGCCGGACCCGGGCGACGACCGGTCCGCACGGATAAACGCCACGCCCGCCTTTGAAAAGCGTTACCGGGATTGACGGACCGGCGGGCGGGCCCTCGAATCGGCGGCCGGACCGGGCGCCCGGACCGGTGCGGTGCCGGGCCGGCCGCCCCGGGGAGGATGCGGCATGACACGCGACACCGGACGACGCGGTTCCGGCCGCCGGCCGCTCTGAGCCGCCCGATGCGGAAAGATTCCCTGCACGCGCGCCTGCGCCCCCGCCTCCGGCTCGCGGATCCCGGGGCGGCGCGGGCCCGGCTCGCCGAGATCGCGCCGTCCCTCCCGGCGGGGTTCCTGACGCCGCCCTGCCGCGATCTGCTCCTGGGGCTCGCCGACCATTCCCCCTTCCTCTGGCAGGCGTGCCTGCGCGCGCCGGACCGCCTCGTCGCCCTGCTCGATCAGCCGCCGGACGCGGCGAACCGGGATCTCGTCGCCCGCCAGCGCGCGGTCGGCGCCGCCTGCGGGGCGGATCCCGACCTCGCCGAGGTCGGCCGGCGGCTGCGCGCCAACCGGGCGGCGCACGCGCTCCTCGTGGCGCTCGCCGATCTCGGCGGCGGCTGGGACCTCGCCACGGTCACCCGGGCGCTGTCTGACTTCGCCGACGCCTCGGTGAGCGCGGCCACCGAGGCGCTGCTCCGGAAGGGGATCGCGGCCGGGCGGTTCCGGCCGCCGGATCCGGCGGCACCGCAGGACGGGTCGGGGCTGATCGTGCTGGGCCTCGGCAAGCTCGGCGGCGGCGAGCTGAACTATTCGAGCGACATCGACCTGGTGGTCTTCTACGATTCCGCGGTGGCCGCGGCCGCGACCGGGGGCGATCCCAAACCGTTCCTCGTCAAGCTCGCGCAGGGGCTGGTGAAGCTCCTGTCCGACCGGACCGCGGAGGGCTACGTCCACCGCATCGATTACCGCCTGCGGCCGGACCCGGGCTCCACCGCGGTGGCCCTCTCGACGGTCTTCGCCTTCGACTACTACCAGACCCTCGGCCAGAACTGGGAGCGGGCCGCCTTCATCAAGGCGCGGCCGATCGCGGGCGACCTCCCGGCCGGCGCGGCGTTCCTCACGGAGCTGGCGCCGTTCATCTGGCGGCGGCACTTCGACTTCCCGGCGATCGCCGAGATCCACGCGCTCAAGCGGCAGATCCACCTGGTCCGCGGCCACGAGACCGTCGCGGTCGCCGGCCACGACATCAAGATCGGCCGCGGCGGGATCCGGGAGATCGAGTTCTTCGTCCAGACCCAGCAGCTCGTGTTCGGCGGCCGCAAGCCGGCCCTGCGGGGCCGCGGCACCGTGGCGATGCTCGACGGCCTCGCCGCTTCGGGCTGGATCGACGGGCAAGCCCGGGACGAGCTGACCGCCGCCTACGGCTTCCTGCGCACCCTGGAGCACCGCCTCCAGATGGTCCGCGACGAGCAGACCCAGCGCCTGCCCACCGGCACGGCGGCGCTGACCGGCCTCGCCCTGTTCGCGGGCTTTCCCGACCTCGCGGCGTTCGAGGCGGCGCTCCGCCACCATGCCGGCCGGGTCCAGACCCATTACGCCCTGCTGTTCGAGGCCGACGACCCCGCCGCCGAGGCGGGCCTCGTGTTCGGCGCGGGCGAGGCACCGGAGCCCGAGACCCTGGCGCGGCTCGCCGCCTTCGGGTTCCGGGACGCAGCCCGGGCCTGGGAGACCGTGGAGGGCTGGCACCGCGGGCGCCGCGCGGCGCTGCGCACGGCCCGAGCCCGGGAGATCCTGGCCGAGACGCTCCCGGCGCTGCTGCGGGCGCTGGGCAGCACCGCCGACCCGGACGCGGCGCTGCTCACCCTCGATCGGGCCTTCGCGCGGATGCCGGCCGTGGCGGAGCTGCTGGCGATCCTGCGGGCGCACGAGCGCCTGCGCCTGCTGTTCGCCGACATCCTGGGGACCGCGCCACGCCTCGCCGACACGGTGGGCCTGAGCCCGCACGTCCTCGACACCGTGCTGGACCCGGATTTCGTGGCGCCGCCCCCGGATGCCGACGCGGTACGCGCCCAGTACCGGGCCCTGGTCGGCCGGCCGGCGAGCCACGAGGAGTTCTTGGACCGCTGCCGGGACGCCACGCGGCAGCTGAGCTTCGTGACCGGCGCGCGCCTGCTGTCGGGCATCCTGACGCCGCGCCAGGCCGGCGAGGCCTACACCGCCATCGCCGAGGCCGCGGTGGCGCTGAGCCTGGAGGCGGAGGAACGCCGCTTCGCGCGGGACCACGGCGCCGTGCCGAAGGGGCGGTGCTGCGTCCTGGCGCTCGGCCGGCTCGGCTCCCGGCAGCTCAGCGCCGAATCCGACCTCGACCTCGTGTTCCTCTACGATTTCGATCCGGAAGACCGCATCAGCGACGGCCCGCGCCCCCTCGACGCGGTCGTGGCCTACAACCGCCTGGCGCAGCGCCTCTACGCGGCGCTCACCGCGGCCACCCGGCGCGGCCGGCTCTACGCGGTCGATCTGCGGCTGCGGCCCTACGGCAGCCACAGCCCCCCCGCCGTGCAGCGCACCGGCTTCACGACCTATCACCGCGAGGCGGCGGAGCCGTGGGAGCACATGGCCCTCGTCCGCGCCCGGGTCGTGGCCGGCGACGCCGCCCTCGGGGCAGCCGTCCTGGCCGAGATCGCCGCGATCCTCGCCCGCCCGCGCGATCCGGCGTCCGTCTGCGCCGAGGCGGGGGCGATGCGGGCGCTCGTCGCCCGGGAGCGCGGCCATGCCGGCCCCTACGACCTGAAGCTCGCCCCCGGGGCCCTGTTCGATCTCGATTTCCTGGCCCAGGCGATCGTGCTGAGCCATGCCCGCGTCTGGCCGGGCTGCATCGGCCTCGGCGCGGAGGCGGTCTTCCGCGGGGCGGCGGCTCGCGGCCTGCTGCCGGCCGAGGCGGCCGACGCCCTCGCCGAGACCTACGGGTTCCTCGACGCGGTCTTTCAATGGCAGCGGCTGGTGATGGCCGATCCCGCCGCGGACCCGTCCGAGACCGCGTCCCGGCAGATCGCCAAGGCCGTGGGCCTGCCGGACGCGCGCAGCCTCGCCGCGGAGCTGCGCCGCCACCGGCGCCGGAGCCTGGCCCTGATGGCGCGGATCCGGCGGGCCCAGGCGCCCGCGCGTCCGGACGCGCCGGACCATCGGCCGCGATGACGACAGGCCCCGTCCGGACCGCGATCTCAGGGCCGCTCGGCCGGTGACGCCGGTCGGGCGCCATGGTTCGACAGGCGCACCCTGACGGCGCGGCCCTGGTCGATGCCGAAGGCCACGTCCTGGCGCTCGCCGTCATGCCGGCCACCGTGCAGGATCGCGACACGCTGCCCGCCCGCGATGACGGCGAGGAGGCGTGTCCCAGACTTGAATCTGGCCATCTCCGACGGTGCCTCCGCGGCCGAACGGTGCCGGCACGGGCGCCGCGTCCCTGGCCCGCGCCACCGCGTCGTCGGGAGGCGGCCGGACCAGACGGGTTTCGTCGTTCTGGAACGGCGCGGAACGCCGCGACGCCGATGCCGGGACGGTCCGGACGGAGATCCGGCGCCCGGACGGATACTCAGGCAGCTTCCAACAGGACTCCGGGCTGGGAGAAGATGAACTCGCGCCTGTAGACGTACACGCCGCAACGCCGCATCGCGCGATGCGCAGCGTCGATGTCGAAGCCGAACGGCCTGTCCCGTGACGTGTCGATGCAGCTCACATAACGCCAGTTCACGCCGTCGATCATCGGCGGGATCGGTTGATCCTGCCGAACGGCGCAGAACTGCTGGGCATCGGACGCCTTAGCGAAGATATAGAAGGTCTTCCGCGCGCACATCGAAACCTCCAGACGCTTTGGGGGTGTATCTGCAACGCAACGGTCAAGCTGTATACTGATTCGATCACAACAGTCAAGTTTCTGCCGCAATCTCGCCACGTGTGGGGCAGGCGGGTCAGTCGGCGGCCTCCTGGAGCGGCTTGCCCTTGTCGACGACGTAGACCGACAGGATCCTCACGGTCCTGTCGCCGACCACCGTGTAGCCGGCATGGGGGACGCCGCGCCGGTTGATGCCGCGCTCGCCCGCGGGCCGCTCCTTCGACGGCTGACCCGGCATCTGGGCGAGGCCGCCCTCGAGCACGTAGAAGGCCTCCTCGCCGTTGTGAAAGTGCCGCCGCGAGGTCGCGCCCGGCGGGATCTCGACGAGCTGCTTGACGATCTCCCGGCTCTCGTCGCCCGAGACCGGCTGGCGGCCGAGTTCGGTCCGCTTGACCTCCTGGGCCGCGGCCGCCCCCGCGAGGACCAGGGCGCCCGCCGCGCCCAGCGGGACCCAAGCCTGGTATCCCCGGGCGAGAATGCGGCGGCGGTCCATGGCGTCCTCCCGGATGTTTCGGACAGCATGGCACGGCCTGTGGCAACCGGGAACGACCGGTCCGGAGGCAACGGTTACAGTCTTCGTGATTGCCCCATGCCGGGCGATACCGAAGTCCCAGTGGATCGGCCGCCGCACGGACTGCCCCCGACTGCTGAGGGCCGTCTTACGCGGAATCACGGCGCGCTAAAGACAGCCGATGCGCCGCAGGGCGCCGATCAGCTTGCGGCCGATCCGGTAGCCGTTCAGGGATTCGGATCCGAGAATGTGAACGGTCTCGGCTTCGGCGGTGCGGCCGTACAGGAACAGGTGGAAGTTCTGCTCCCGCTGGTCCGGCGCCGTCGCGCTGACCTGGCCGCAGAACGCCACGGCATCGCCGGTTTCGCCCGCCATCGGCCTGACCTTGCGGAACCGGACGAGGGGCGCGTCCGGGAACTCTGCGGCGACCCTGGCCCGCATCTCCGCCTCGGGCGGCGCGCCGAAACCGGGCGGGCCCGGGGCGATCAGCCCGAGCGCCTCCTGTCCGTGGAGGGCGGGCGGCGCGAGCAGGAGCGCCACCAGCGGCGCGACCCTCACGCCGGCGCGCCCGGTGCCCACGACGGCGCGGCGCGGTGCCCGCGTGAGGGCCGGACCTTCGACCTGGGGACACGAGGACAGCGGATCGTCTCCCTGGAGAGGCTTCGCGCTACGCGGGACCTGTATTGGATCACGAAGACCGGTTCGGCGAAAGCGGCACGCGCTGCCTGTCCCGCTCCCGTCCGGCCCGATCCAGCTGCGTCCGATCCGGCCCGGCGGGTATCGCGCCGCCCGGAGGGCGGAGGCCCGGTACGCCGTGCGGCATCCGCCGCGCGGGCTGCGGGCCACGATCGCCGGGAGGTCCGAGCCCGGGGGCGCCGCGGACCCGTTGCTTGCGCGGATCGGCGCTGCGCCGGGCGCGCTTCGGCGTTGACATCCAGTAATGTAGGAGTAATCCGGAATTGTATGGGTTTTTAGAGGACGCTCGGCATGGAACTGGTCGACATTGACGGGTTTGAGGACGATTTTCGATCGGCGATTCGCGCCTTCGTGGTGCGCATCGTCGCGGCCTATCTGTCCAACAATGCCGTGCCACCGACCGAGCTGCCAGCACTCCTGGCCAACGTCCACGCGGCACTGGCCGCGGTCGCAAGGCCGGCCGCGGCCAGGTCCGAGGCCGGTCCCAGCCCCGAGCCGCCGACACCGGCCGAGATCCGCAAGTCGATCCAGTCCGACGGCCTGATCAGCTTCATCGACGGCCGCTCCTACAAGACCCTGAAGCGCCACCTCACCGCCCACGGCCTGACGCCCGAGCGGTATCGCGCGCATTACGGCCTGCCGAACGATTACCCGATGACGGCCCCCGGCTACGCCGCGCAGCGCTCGGAGATCGCGAAAGCGATCCAGCTCGGCCACAGGACGGCCTGAACCCGGCCGCGGACCGCCGGGGGAGCGGCTCCGGCATTGCGCCGCCGTCCCGTGTGAGGGGAACTCACGCGATGCGTGACGAGCCCGCGATTGTCCCTCCCGCGCTTCGGCGATACCCTGGCCCCGCGAACCGCACAGGAGGCCCGGGCGACATGGACGCCGATACGGACGCCGAGACGCGCCTGCGCGCCGGCCAGTGCCATTGCGGCGCGGTGCGTTTCGAGGTGGCGCTCAGCGACGGCTTCCAGTCGGTCCGACGCTGCACGTGCTCCTACTGCCGCATGCGCGGTGCCGTCGTCGCCATGGCGGAGGTGGGCGGGATCCGGATCCGGGCGGGCGCGGACGTGCTGACCGCCTATCGCTTCCACACCGGCGCGGCGCAGCACTTCTTCTGCTCCCGCTGCGGGATCTACACGCACCATCAACGGCGCTCCGACACCACCCTGTACGCCGTCAACGTCGCCTGCCTGGAGGGCGTCAGTCCGTTCGATTTCCGCGCGGTGCCGGTGATGGACGGCGTCAACCACACGAACGATACCGGCCAGCCCACGCGCCGCGCCGGGACGCTCCGCTACACGCCGGCCGACTGACCGCGCGCCGCGCCCTCAACCGATCCCGAGGCCGCGGATGAGCAGGACCGCGATGGCCAGGAGCACGAGCAGCGAGGCGGTGACCGCCAGCGTCACCCGGCCGCCGACCTGCGCGAGGACGCGCACATCGACGCCCAGGCCCAGCGCGGCCATCGACACGATCGTGAGGAAGCCCGCGATCCGCGACAGCGGCGCGACCCAGCCGTCCGGGATCAGCCCGAGCGAGCGCAGGGTGGCCAGCGCCAGGAAGCCCAGGATGAACCACGGCACCAGCTTGAAGAAGCCGAGCCGGCCCGGGGCGGCAGCCCCCCCGGTGCCCTCCGCCGGCAGGCGCGGCGCGATCAGCGACAGGGCCACCACCACGGGGCCGAGCATCAGCACGCGCACGAGCTTGACCAGCGTGCCGACCTGCGTGGCGAGCGGGCCCACCGGCACGGTCGCGGCCAGCACCTGCGGCACCGCGTAGACGGTGAGCCCCGCCAGTACGCCGTACTGGTGCTCGCCGAAGCCGGCCAGCGGCACGAACAGCGGCAGGCCGAGCACCATCAGCACGCCGAGCACGGCGGTGAACGCGATGGCCGCCGCCACGTCCCGGCTGTCGGCGCCGATGACCGGTGCCACCGCGGCGATGGCCGAGTTGCCGCAGATGGCGTTGCCGCAGGCGATCAGCAGTGCCATGCGCACGGGCAGGCCGAGGCCGCGGCAGATGGCGCAGCTCCCCAGGATGGTGAGGGCCACCGCCCCGACGATGCCGGCGAGCAGCGCCGGACCCGAGGCGACGATCGCCCCCAGGCTCACCGAGGCGCCGAGCAGGGTCACGGCCACCTCCAGCACCTGCTTGGCCGAGAAGGCGATCCCGGCCTTGAACCGCGCCCCCGGCACCCAGGCGGTGCGCAGCGCCGTGCCCAGGAGGATGGCCAGCACCAGGGCCTCGACATAGGGATGGCCGGTCAGGCTCTCTTCGCCGGCCTGCAGCGCCTGCGCCACCCCGGTGATGGCCAGGCACAGGAGCAGCCCCGGCAGCAGGCTGCCGGCCGCCCCGACCCGGGCGAACCCGCGGTCGCGGCCGGCGGGCCCTGTCCCGGCCCCGATGCGTCCGGCGCTCCTGGCTGTCATGGCATGGCCCCCTGGTCCGCCGCCGCCACTCGGTCGGTCGCCCCGAGATAGGCCGCCCCGAGATAGGCCGCGATGGCCCTCGCCCCTGGCTCCTCGATCGGGGCGCGGTAGACCGTGATCATCGTGGCGCCCCCGGCGTCCCGGAAGGCCGGGCCCGTCCGGGACTGCTCCCGGGCGATGGAGCCGGCCACCACGGTGAATCTGACCATGCCGATTGCCCCCGCGCAGGAACGACATCCCCATCACCGTGGCCGGGAACCGGCCGAAGGCTGGGTCCGGCACCGGCCACGCCGTCACCGGGTAGGCCGTGATGGCGTTCGGCACCCGGAAGGTCAACCGCACCGGACCGCGCCCGATCGGGTGGGTGAGCGCACCCATCACGGAAACCCGGACGCAACGCGCGCGCCCGACGCGGACCGGCTCAACGAAGCCGTCCTGGGCGCCGCGGCGCCGCCGCAGCGGCCCCCGTCCCGGCGAGGGCGCCGGTCAAGACAGCATCCGGAAGACGAGGATCATGGCCGCGAGGGCGGCGATCAGCAGACCGGCGCCCTGGAGATCGGCGCGGGCGCGCCGCTCCGGAGCGGGGGACAGCCACCAGCCGAGCCGCTTGGCCGTCCACGGCACCAGCTGCGCGGTGAGCAGCACGCTGAACACATTGCCGAGGAACAGGGCGATCGGGAAATCCAGCCCCAGGGTCCGGCTGAGGATCGGGGTGCCGACCAGGAGCCCCCACAGGAACACGGTCGGGTAGAGCGTCAGCAGGACGATCATGTTCATCTTCCACGCCGCGGGCGCCGGCGCCCCGGCCGGCGTGGCGTCGCGGAACCATTGCTCGAAGCCGCTCTGCACCGTCCGGGCGTGGAACTCGGCGGTGAGCGGCGCCGCCTCCGCGACCAGGGCCTGCCGCGCGGGCGAGTCCATCCAGGCGCGCAGGTTCGCCTCGCTGTCGAAGCGCAGGATCGCGACGAAGTCCTCCTGCACCCCCGGCAGGGCCGGCTCGAAGCGGTAGCCCTGCAGGCCGGGGGCCTTCGACTGCGCCGCGGCGATCTTCTGCTCCCACCGGAGGTATTCGGCCTCCAGGCCGGGCTTCACGCGGGTGCTGATCACCGCGCTGGCCGGGGCGGTCCGGGCCGCGCTGGCATCGTCCCGGACGATGTGGACGTCGTCGCGGCCCAGGAGCATCGGGACGGCGCCCTCGATCCGGGCCTGCCGCTCCGGGGAGCCGAGCCAGGCCTTCGCCTGGTCCACGCTCCTGAACCGCTGGAGGATCACCCAATCCACCTGCAGCGGCGGATGCGGGGGCATCAGGCGCTGCTCGATGAAGCCGGGAAACGACGCGATCACCGCGCTGGTCCCGCCCTGCCACTGGGCGAAGGCGTCGGCGCAATCCGGCCGCACCGAGGTCTGCGTCACGATGCTGACGCTGGATGCGCACCCGCTCATGCCGCCGACAGCGTCGCGAACAGGCGGTCGGGCGTGAACGGCAGGTGGGTGAAGCGCACCCCGGTGGCGTCCTCCAGGGCGTTCGCGACCGCCGGCGCCACGGGATTGATGCCGCACTCGCCCTGCGACTTTGCGCCGAGCGGCCCGATGCGGTCGGTCGTGTCGGCGAAGTGGATCTCGGTGCGCGGCGTGTCGGCGAAGGTCGGGATGCGGCAGTTGCGCAGCTGCGGGTTGACCATGCGGCCCGCCCCGTCATGCACCATGGTCTCGACCAGCGCCCAGCCGTAGCCCATGGCGACGGCGCCATCGAGCTGGCCGCGGCACTGCATCGGGTTGATCGGCCGGCCGATATCGGCGGCGTGGACGCTGTGCAGCACCCGGATCTCGCCGGTCACCCGATGCACCGCGAGGCGCACGCCCTGCACGTTGAAGGCGATGGTCCGCGGCGAGAGATAGGCCCGCCGGGTCACCATGAACCGGTGATCGACCTTGGTCCCCTCGGCGTGGAGATCGGCGAGGGCGATGCGCCGGTTGCCGCAAAGGACCCCGCTCTCCTCCAGCCGGCACTGATCCCGCGGCACGCCGGTATGCCGGCTGGCGAAGTCCAGGATGTCCTCTTCCATGGCCTGCGCGGCCAGATGCACCGCCTTGCCGCCGACCACGGTGCCGGTGCTGGCGAAGGTGCCGGTGTCGTAGGGGGTGCGGTCCGTGTCGGCGTTGATGATGGCGACCGCGTCCGCCCGGGTCCCCAGGACCGAGGCCGCGATCTGCTTGTGCGCCGTGGTGATGCCGTTGCCCATCTCGGTGGAGCCGCAGGCGAGGTGGTAGGTCCCGTCCGGCAGCAGGCGCATCTCGGCACCCGAGCGGTGCTCGGTGGGGGGCCCGCATTCGAGCATGGCCAGCGCCACGCCCCGGCCCTCGGCCCAGTCCGCCCCCTCGGGCCGGGCGAGGCCGTTGCCGGTGGCGAGTTCGCGCTCGACGATGTCGAGGCATTCGCCGATGCCGTGGCTGCCGAAGCTCGCGTCGCTCGGCTCCTTCCAGATCGACTCGACGGTGTCCCCGGGCTGCACGACGTTCCGGCGCCGGATCGCGAAGGGATCGATGCCGAGCTGCCGGGCGAGGGAATCGATCGCGCACTCGATGGCGAAGGTGGTCTGCGAGGCGCCGTAGCCGCGGAAGCCCCCCGCCGGCACCATGTTGGTGTAGACGGCGTGGCCGATGCCCTTCTTGTTCGGGCAGCGGTAGGCGGCGAGCGGGCTCGCCATCGCGGCCGCCAGGGTCTCGCCGCCGTGGCCGCCATAGGCGCCGGTGTTGGAGACGACCTCGACGTCGAGGGCCGTCAGCGTGCCGTCCCGGCGGGCGCCGATCCTGACGCGGGTGGTCATCGGGTGGCGCGTCGTGGCGCCGATGAACTCCTCCTCCCGGGTCCATTCCCACTTCACCGGGCGCCCGAGCTTCATCGTGGCGAAAAGGACGAGATCCTCCGAGACCATCTCCTGCTTGCCGCCGAAGCCGCCGCCGACCCGCTCGGTGAAAACGTGGATGTCCCGGGGCGACAGACCCATCACGTAGGCGAGCTTGGTCCGCACCACGAACGGCGCCTGCGAGCTCGTCCGGACGTGCCAGCGGCCGTCCTCGCCCTTCCAGGCGATCGAGCCGTGCGTCTCCAGATGCGCATGCTGGACGCGGGTGGTGGCATAGGTCTGCTCGTAGACCGCGTCGGCCTGGGCGAAGCCCTGCGCCACGTCGCCGATCTCGCCCTGGAGCGTGCAATAGATGTTGCTGCTGGCCTCGACGTGGTCCTTGTCGTGGAGGAGGGGCGCGTCGGGCGCCATCGCGGCGACCGGATCGAACACCGCCGGCAGGACCGCGTAGGTCACCTGCAGGGCCCGGCAGCCGGCCTCGGCCGCCCCCTCGGACTCGGCGACGACCGCCGCGACCCGCTGGCCGCAGAAGCGCGCGACGCTGTCGAGCAGCAGGATGTCGTCGGGATCCACGAGGTGGTCCTCGTGCAGCGCCGAGGTGAAGCGGCGCTTCGGCACGTCCTCCCAGGTATAGACCGCCACGACCCCCGGCACGGCGAGCGCCGCCGCCCTGTCGACCGCGACGAGGCGCGCATGCGCGTGGGGCGAGCGCAGGACCTTCAGGTGCAGCAGATCCGGGACCGCGACATCCATCGTGTAGCGGGCGCGCCCGGTGAGGATCGCGTCGGTGAAGGGATTGGGCAGGCTGGCGCCGAGGGCCTGGCCGGGCAGGTCCGCCGCGATGTTGCAGCGGCCGTGCAGGGCGTCATCGATCGCCCGGTAGCCGGTGCAGCGGCAGAGATTGCCCTTGAGCGCGTGCGGCAGGTCGGCCTTCTGCGCCTCGGTCAGGGTCACGGCCGTCATGATCATGCCGGCCGCGCAGAAGCCGCACTGGAACGCCTGCGCGTCGCGGAACGCCTGCTGCATGGGATGCAGATCGTCGCCGCAGGCGGACAGGCCCTCGATCGTGGTGACCGTGCGGCCCGCGGCCCGGAAGGCCGGGACGAGGCAGGAATGGAACGGCGTGCCGTCGATATGGACCGTGCAGGCGCCGCAATCCCCCGCGTCGCAGCCCTTCTTGACGCCGAACACGCCGAGGTCGCGCAGGAAGGTCCGCAGGCACTGGCCCGGGGCCGGTTCGGCCTCGTAGCCCCGGCCGTCGATCGCGTAGCGGGTCATGCGAGCTCCGAGCGGATCTGTTCGGCGAGGTATCGCGTGACGTGCTGCTTGTAGGGGGCCGAGCCGTGCACGTCGTCGAAATAGGCGTCCCGCGGCAGGCGCGCATCGAGGGCGCCGCGCAGGGCCTCGGCCGAGGGGCAGGCGGGGAAGCGCAGCTGCACCGGCCGGGGGGTGGCGGCCGAGACGGTCAGCAGGAAATCCGAGCCGTCCGCGCCGACCGTGGCGACGATCAGGGCGGCCGAGCGGCCGAGCTTGGTCAGCGAGACCTGCCGCATGGCCGTGCGCTTCGCCAGGGCGGAGGCCGGCAGGTGGATGCTGCGCAGCAGTTCCCCCGGCTGGAGGATGTTGGCGTGGTTGCCGGTCACGAAGTCGACGACCGGGACCGTCCGCGGCGCGCCCGCGCGGGGCCACAGGGTGCAGACGCCCTCGAGCGCCGCGGTCAGCGAGATCATCGCGCCGGCGGGCAGCGACATGCAGAGGTTGCCGCCGATCGTGGCGGCATTCCAGATCTTGAACGACATCAGGAACGCGTCGATGCAGTGCCGGAACAGCGGCACCGCCCGCCATTCCGGCGGACCCGCGAAGGCGTGAAGCTCCGCAACGCGACAGGTCGCGGCGATCTCGAGCCCGGCCTCGGTCACCGTCAGGGGTGTCCAGCCCAGGGCGTCGAGGTCGATCAGCGTATCGACCGCAACCTGCGGCTCGGAGAACAGCCACGTGCCTCCGGCGAGCCAGGAGCACCCCGCATGCCAGTCCCGCAGGTCGGCGAGGGACGCCGGGCGCCGGACTTCGACGATGGTCGACAAGTTCATATCAGTCTTTCATCTGTCGAACCGGCGATATTTCGACGGAATTTGAGATATTTTTACAACAAATATAGATTAAATTTTGGAATTAATTTTATGTTTGATGATTTAGTATTGTCTCAACCCGTGAACGCGGCGACCGAACCGGACGCGATCGGGTCCTGGGCATTCCCGCGTGCGGCTGACGCACGAGCGACGCCGCGCGGATCCCGTCCCGCCGAGACCGACGTGCCTCCCGCACGCCCCGCGACGGCCTCGAACCACCATCCCGGTTAGAACGAACCGAGCCGACCGTCTCGACAGTGCTCAGAGCACAGTGTTAATCGATATAAACCACTTCTAATGTAGTAGATATGATCACGTGCTTATTGTCAAGCTTTCCGGCAATACACAAGTATTATTTATCGCTGGTGCCGATATATCAATTTGTCGAATACATAGACGGAATTGAATTTGATATCACACACGATGACGAGCTCTTCGCGACCGATATGATATGTCGGATCCGAACGGGGGGCGCCGATGACGGCGTCGGTGAGACGGACCGACAAGAAATAACGGGCGTGGCCACGCGGATCGCGGCTGTTCTGCTCGGCTCGTCGCCGGATTGGGGCCCCGAGACCAGACGATCGGGCCAATCCCGATCACGCGTGGGCGGATCGACCGGGTCGGCGCACCCGGGGCCGACGAATCGTTCGAGCAACCCGAGGCAGGCCGGGCGTGTCGTCCCGCACGGACGGCCACCGTCAGTGTCCGAGAGGCCGCCTTCGCCCGTCGAAACGCCGCCCGGGAGCAACTGCGTGGCGCTGGACGTGATCGAGGATGCCGACCGCTTCGACGTGCGAGCGGCGGTGCTTGCTGGCGACCCCGGTTGGGCTCGAACCAACGACCTGCCGCTTAGAAGGCGGCTGCTCTATCCAGCTGAGCTACGGAGTCAGGGTACCAGCCGGCCCCAGAAGCCACGGGTGCCGTCCGGGGTCAAGGACTCGTCTCGACGCGTGAGAAGACGCGTCCGAGCGCTTGCTTGAGCGATGGCTCCGGGCGTCTGCAGGGCGGGGCTGCGTGGACTCTCTGCCTGACGGCCGCCAGGATCGCCGCGGATCCGGCGCGATGACGGGCGAGCCTACCCGCCGGAGCTACCTCCCGGCCTTCGAGGCGGCGGCCCTGCGGGGCGCGATGGCCCTGAACCCCGGATCAGGGTGGGCTCCCTCCGGAGCGCTGTGACCTGGACCATCCCGGGCCTGCCGTGACCGCCCCAGCCGGCACGGGGCGGTGCAGAACCTGCAGCCCATGACCCGTGGCGGAACGGAACCCTCGAAGGCCCCGGAGAGGATCGGGAGACCCGTCAGTCAAAACCATCGCGCGACCGCAATCGCGCGGTCAGACGGGCTCTCATACGAAAGTTCACGGATCCCGACCCGGGGTCGGGATCCGGCGGGTCCGGTATCGGAGCCGGTGATCGTGGCGCCCATCGCCGGGCCGGCGCCGGCGGGTCAGACCAGCTTCGCGGTACCGCCGGAGAACCCCCAGGCCCTCTGCTCGTAACCGCCCGACTCGTGGATCAGGTCATGGAGGGGCCCGACCTGGCCCGGAGAGAACGGACCCAGACCTTCCGGGACGGCCTCGTTCCCGGACGCCAGACCTGTCGGGCGCGGCAGGGCATGCCCCGGCCTGGACGCGAGCTGCGATCCGGTGCCCATGCCGTCCTCGGCGGCCATCTCGTTCGCGAGACGCTCGACCACGTCCAGGGCGCTTCCGATCCTGTCGGCCTGCAGGCAGACCTCGTCCTCGTCGATCAGGGAGGCTTCGTCCCCGGCCCACCACCGCCCATTGTCGATCAGGCGGAGCAACTCGGTGAGGCGGTCCTGTTGCTTGGCCAAGGCCAAGACGGCGCGCGGAGAGATCATCACCGGTTCCTTTACACCCCGGCCGAACGCGAGCGCCGACCCTCGCGGGTGTGGCGCTCAGCATAGGGGGAACTCCGAAGGCGTCCTTGCGCTGGATCAAGGACCGGCTTCGGATCGGTCCCTACATGCGAGGGATGCGGGGGCAGGCCCCGCGGCCCGGACGTCTCGCATCCCCGTCCGGGGACGGGCAGGACCGGCTGGGCCATCCTTCGCATCCGACCGCGCCGCTGGAAGCCCGCAATGCCGCGCCGCGCCTCGATCGCTCACGGAGGATCCGGTCCCCCGATCCGGGCCACCGGGTCGGGCGAGGGCGTCGCATCCGATCCCGGCTCGGCCTCCGCCATCGGCATGGTCCGACGTCTCGGGCCCGGCCTGATCACCGGAGCCGCCGACGACGATCCCAGCGGGATCGCCACCTACGCCCAGGTCGGCGCGCAGTTCGGGTACGGCCTTGCCTGGACCATGCTGTTCAGCCTGCCCTTCATGGTGATGATCCAGGAGATCAGCGGACGTATCGGCTGCGTGACCGGTCGCGGCATCGCGGCGAACCTGCGCCGGCATTATCCGGCGTGGCTCGTGCGCACCGTCGTGACCGTGCTCCTCGTGGCCAACGTCATCAACCTCGGCGCGGATCTCGGGGCCATGGGCGCGGCGCTCACCCTGCTCCTGGGGGGCAATCCGAGGCTCTACACCGTGGGATTCGGCATCCTGTGCGTGGTCGCCGAGATCGTCGTGCCCTACGCGCCCTATGCGCGCCTGCTCAAATGGCTGACCCTGTCCCTGTTCGCCTACGTCGCCGTGGTGTTCACCGTGCACGTCCCGTGGGACGCGGCGTTGTTCGCCACCCTCGTGCCGCACCTGCGCTTCGACGCCGTCCACGCGACCGCCCTGGTGGCGGTCCTCGGCACCACGATCAGCCCGTACCTGTTCTTCTGGCAGTCGGCGCTGGAGGTGGAGGACCGGATCAAGCGCGGCGCCCAACCCCTCTGGCGCACGCCGCGGGACGCGGGCCCGCAATTCGCCCGCATCCGGACCGACACGGTGGTCGGGATGGGCGTCTCGAACGTCATCGCCATCTTCATCATCTACGCGACCGCCGCCACGCTGCACGCGAACGGGGTCACCGACATCCAGACTTCGGCGCAGGCGGCCGAGGCCCTCCGGCCGATCGCCGGCATCTTCACCTTCGCGCTCTTCGCCGTTGGCATCCTCGGGACGGGCCTGCTCGCGGTGCCGGTGCTGGCCGGATCGGCGGCCTACGCCCTCTCGGAGGCCTTCCGGTGGACCGGGGGCCTCGACCGACGCCTTCGGCAGGCCAAGGCCTTCTACGCGACGCTCTCGGTGGCGACCCTGGCCGGGGTCGGCCTCAACTTCACCGCGCTCGATCCGGTCAAGGCGCTGTACTGGGCCGCCGTCGTCAACGGCATCCTGGCGGCGCCGGTCATGGCCGCGCTGATGCTCGTCGCCTGCAACGGCCGCATCATGGGGCGCCTGAGCCTGTCGACGCCGATGCGGGTGGGCGGATGGCTGGCCACCGCCATCATGACGGTCGCCAGCGTCGGTTTCTTCGTCCTGTGACCGATGCCGGCGGCCTCCCGCGATGGATCCGCGTTTCGAAATGGATCCGCGCGTATCGAACCGGCGCGCACTCCACGCATCGCGCTCCGCGTTGACGGAGGCATTCTCGTCCCGCCAAGCCCGCCCGCGATCAGGCTGAGCCCGCGCGCGGGTGAACTCGGCCTGCTGCCGCTGGGCGGACGCGATATCCGTCCCGGCGTTGCGCGCGCTCACGCCCTCGCAGGCCCGTGCGCGGGCCGGAGCGGCGACTGGGATGAGAACAAGTGCCGTACAGGTGAGCCTGCACATGGATGTCCCTCCGAACGTCGAGCAAACTGCATCGTGCGAGAGGCCCACCAGCGTCAGCGATGGAAAATCACGGCCGCAGCTTGATCGGTCCCGCGTCTATCGTTCGATTCTGAACCGAAGCAAAATCGTGTTTTTATGAATCTTCATCGGAATATTTAGATTTAAGGCTCCTCGTCACCACAACTATACATTCAGCGGCCGATGAGTTACTTGTACCCATCGTTGATGAGAGCCGGACCCGATCCGACGGCCCAGGTTCGATAGGCCTGCATCGGCGGGGTGGAATGGACTTGGTTCGTGGCCCACGTCCTCTGCGCGGTCTCGGGCTGTGACCGCTCGGTTGGCGGGTCAGGTCACGCGATCGCCTGCCTCCGCAGCAGGCCGCCCCGTGCCGGCGGCCTCGGTTGTCGTGCACGCCCGCGCCCGGAACCGCGCGGTCTCCGGAGCGATGCGTCGGGCGTGGCGCCGTCCCGCGGAAAACCCCGGCGACGGATCAGACCACCACGGTGATCGCCTGCGCGGCCCGGGTCAGCCCGGTGTAGAGCCAGCGGGCCCGGTGCTCGCGGAAGGCGTAGGATTCGTCGAACAGCGTCACCCGGTCCCACTGCGACCCCTGCGCCTTGTGGACCGTCAGCGCGTAGCCGTAGGTGAACTCGTCGGTCTCCCGGCGCAGGAACAGCGGGATCTCCTCGTCCGAGCCCGAAATCATCGCGCGCAGGACCTTGATGTCGGTGGGCTTCCGGCGCAGGCCCGGGTCGTCCTCCGGCACCACGTCGAGGCGGATCAGGTCCGGCCGCGGCGGCGCGCGCAGGGCCTGTACCGTCCAGGTCGAGCCGTTGAGCAGGCCCTTCACCCGGTCGTTGCGCAGGCAGACCAGCTTCTCGCCGATCGCCGGCATCGGATCGGTGTGGCCGGCGAGTTCCCGGAGCCGCCCGTTGTAGAGGCGGCGGGTCTTGTTGAGGCCGACCAGCACCTGGTCGCATTCGAGCACCTCGGCCGGGTCCAGGGCGCGGCGCGACACCACCCGGCTCTGGCCGAAGGTGCCGAGGTCCAGCCGGCCGCCCTCGCGGATGGTCATCGCCATGCGGACGATCGGGTCGTCCTTGGCCTGCCGATGGACCTCCGTGAGCATCACGTCCGGCTCGGCCTCGGTGAAGAAGCCGCCGCCGCGCACCGGCGGCAGCTGCGCCGGGTCGCCCAGGACCAGCACCGGCCGCTCGAACGACAGCAGGTCGTTGCCGAGGTCGGAATCCACCATCGAGCATTCGTCGATGATGATCAGGTCCGCCTTCGCGGCCGGCCCGGACCGGTTCAGCGTGAAGGTCGGCCCGCCCTCCTCCGCTTCCTTGGTACGGTAGATCAGCGAGTGGATCGTGGCGGCGTCGTAGCAGCCCTTCTGGCGCATCACCGAGGCCGCCTTGCCGGTGAAGGCGCCGTAGACCACCGTGCCGTCGACATCCTCGGCGATCCGGCGCGCCAGCGTGGTCTTGCCGGTGCCGGCATAGCCGAACAGCCGGAACACCTGGGATCCGCCCTCCCGCCGCCACGCGGCGATCGCCTTCAGCGCCGCGTCCTGCTGCGGGGCGTAGGCGGCCGGCAGCCCGGCGCTCACGGGGCCCCCATCACGGCCAGCGCACCGTCGGCGGCAGGGACGACAGGATCGAGGCGACGTTGCCGCCGGTCTTCAGCCCGAAGATCGTGCCGCGGTCGTAGAGCAGGTTGAACTCGACGTAGCGTCCGCGCCGGACCTGCTGTTCCTCGCGGTCGGCCTCGGTCCAGGCGGTCCCGACATTGTCGCGGACGATTTTCGGATACGCCTCCAGGAAGGCGCCCCCCACGTCGCGGGTGAAGGCGAGATCGGCCTGCGCATCGCCGGTCCAGCGATAGTCATAAAAGATGCCGCCGATGCCGCGGGGCTCGTTGCGGTGCTTGAGGTGGAAGTATTCGTCGCACCACGCCTTGTAGCGGGCATGGTCGACGCCGTGGGCCGCGCAGGCACGCGCCAGGCAGGCGTGGAAATGGCGGCTGTCCGGATCGTCCTGGTTGCGCCGCCGCATCAGCACCGGCGTGAGGTCGGCCCCGCCCCCGAACCACGCCTTCGTGGTCGCGACGAAGCGGGTGTTCATGTGGACCGTCGGCGCATGCGGGTTCCACGGATGGGCGATCAGCGAGATGCCGGTGGCGAAGAACCGCGGATCCTCGGCCGCCCCGGGCATCTGGGCACGGAATTCCGGGGCGAACTCGCCGTGGACCGTGGAGATATGGACCCCGGCCTTCTCGAAGATCCGGCCCTTCAGCATCGCCATGACGCCGCCGCCGCCGGGCTGGCCGGTATGGTCGGTGCGGTTCCAGGGCGTCTTCTCGAAGGTCCCGGCGCCTGCGGGCGCATCCGGGTGGAACGGCCCCTCGGCCTCGGCCTCCAGGGTCTCGAAGGCCGCCAGGATGCGGTCGCGCAGGGTCGCGAACCAGGCCGCGGCCTCGGATTTCATGGCCGTCACGTCGGCCTCGGACAGGGGGGCAGTCAGGGCTGCGCGGGCGTCGTCCGGCATCGTCATGCGGTAGGCTTTCCCACTGCGCCGCTGGGGCGTCAATCGGCGGGCGCCAAATCGGCGCGCCGCATCGCCCTGCGCCTCAGTCCCGGGCCGACACGGCATCGCCGCCCTAGATCCGCCGGTCATGCGCCCGTGCGGCGCGCCCTCGAACCGTCAGGACAGCCCGAGACCATGGCCGACACCCTTCGCCTCTTCACCTCGCCCTCCGCCTTCCCGAATCCGCAGCGCCTGCGCCTGTTCGCGCACGAGAAGGGCATCGCCCACCTGTTCGACGAGGTGGTCTACGACATGGCGCCGGGGGGCGAGCAGCGGCAATGGCGCCATCTCAAGATGAATCCCTGGGGCGAGACGCCGACCCTCCTGCTCGCCGACGGGACCGTGCTGTCCGAGACGGCCGCGATCGTGCGCTACCTCGACGCGGCCCATCCGGGTCGCCGCCTCACCGGCGAGACGCCTCTGGAGCAGGGGCTCGACACGATGTGGGACAACCGGATCTGGGTGCACATCCTCTACCGGATCACCACGATGTTCCACGTGCTGAACCAGGGGCTCGGGCCGAAGCTGGAGCTGACGCACAACCCGCAATGGGGCGAGCATTGCCGCAAGGAGGCGCTGGCGCATGCCGGCCTGGTCGACCGCCACCTCGCGGATGGCCGCGCCTGGATGCTCGGCGGCGACGAGCCGACCTTCGCCGACATCACGCTCTGCACGGCGATCGCGTTCTCGAAATTCCCGGTCTGCGCCACCCCGCTCGACGAGCGGTTCGAGCAGCTCGACGCCCTGTGGCGGCGCTGGCAGGCGCGGGCGAGCTTCAAGGCGGCCTACGCCGATGGCGGCAGTGGGCTGACGGAACTCGACCATCTCAAGACTGCCTAGGACGGTTTTGAGGCCCCGGTCCGGCGCAGGCCTGCGCCGGACCGGGCGTCAGCGGGGCGCGCCCTCGCCCACCGGCTTGAGCAGGCCGGTGGCGCTCGCCACCAGCGTCCCGGCCGCGTCGCGGATCTCGGCCTCGCAGAAGATCACCGCGCGCCCGGCCCGGGTGACGCGCCCCTCCGCCACGAGTTCGCCCCGGGCGGGATTGAGGAACCGGGCCTGCAGGTCGAGGGTCACCACCGGCCGCCCGGCCCGGAGGCGGGCGGCCGTCCCGAGGGCGACGTCGAGCAGGGTGCAGAGCACGCCGCCATGGGCGATGCCGAGGTTGTTGGCATGCTCCGGACGCAAAACGAGCCGCAGGCGCGTCCGGCCCTCCGCCACGTCGAGCGCCTCGATCCCGCAGAAATCCACGAACGGGATATGGGCCCCGAAGACGGTGCCCGGCTCCGATTGCTGATCCACGCCCACCGTCCCGGTCCTGTCCCGCCCGGCCCGTTATGACGCATGCGCCGCGCGGCCCCAAGATCCTGTGCCCAAGATCCTTTGCCCAAGATCCTTTGCAGGACGCGCCGCGAGATTTTACGCGTCTCGTCAGACCGACAACCGATCTTCGCAATCGAAGCGACCGGCCTGATCCCCGTCAGAGGCACGCGGGCAGAGCGCCGAGGGCCGCGAACTGGTGAAAGTGCCCGTCCCGCCGACCGGGTTTCACCGGCAACGATTTCAGCTCGACCCCGCGCTTGAATAATATGCGTGTTAACGGGCGGCACGCTGTGCAGGGAAATGCTCGACGACGACTTGATTTTGCTGCACAGACGTTAGAACTGTCTCACCACCGCCGGATAGAGGGAATCATCGATGGACGACAACGCCACTGAGCAGCAGCAGACCTTTATCGAGCAAGCCTCGGACATCGTCTCAGCGTATGTCTCAAACAATTCCGTGCCGATCAGCGAGTTGCCCGGTCTGCTCGCCGGCGTCCACGCCGCTCTGGCGAAGCTGTCCGCCCCCGCGGCGGCCGTCACCGAGGCGGCCGACAAGCCGACGCCGGCCCAGATCCGCAAGTCGGTGACCTCGGATGCGCTGATCTCCTTCATCGACGGCAAGCCGTACAAGACGCTCAAGCGCCATCTCTCGCGCAACGGTCTGACGATCGAGCAGTATCGCGAGCGCTTCGGGCTGCCGCGGGACTATCCGTCGACGGCCGCGAGCTATTCCGCCCAGCGCTCCGAACTCGCCCGCAGCCTCGGCCTCGGCCAGCAGCGCCGCAAGTCCGCGGCGGCCCCGGAGCCCGCCGAGGAGGAAGTCGCCGAGAAGCCGAAGCGCGCAGCCCGTCCGCGCAAGGCCAAGGAAACGGCCTGACGACAAGCCGCGCCGTGGGGGTCGGCGCGCGCCACGCCGGCCGTCCCCCTTACGCGAAATCGGCGAGGTCGTCGGCCACGTCTCCGGCGGCGATCTCGGTCTCGGCCTTCCGGCGCTCGCTGGGCTCGGCCTCGGCGGGCGCGGCCGCGTCGCCGGGCCTGCGCTCCGGCGGCCCGGCCTTCGGATCCTTGCCGTCCGGCTCGTCCGGAACTTGGTCCCGCACCCGATCCGCCATGACCCACCCCCGCCGGACCCATCCCCGCCGATCCTGCGGAGCAATGCCGTTGGCGCCCCGCGCGTTCCACGCCCGGCCGATCCGCTGAGAGCGCCGCGCGATTGAAACCGTGCGGGGGCCCGGTCCGGGAGAGAAACCCGGGCGTCTGCGTTGCCCGTGCGGATGCCGGCGGGCTGGCCGCCGGCGACAGGGACGGATCCTGCGATGACGGAGACGCATATTCGGGCGGAGGCGAGCCGGCGCGACCTGCTGGCGGCCTCGCTCCTCGGGACGCTCCCGCTGCTCCTGGCGAACGGGGCGACGGGCAGCCCGCTGAACCCCGACCAGACCATCATCCGTGCCCCCGGCGATCTCCCGTGGCAGCCCTCGAAGGACTACCCGGAGCGCAGCGTCGACCGGTGCACGCTCACCGGCGACCTCAACGGCACCGGCCTGTACTATACGCTGATCCGCTGGTGGCCGGGCTACATGAGCGCGCCGCACACCTACACCTCCGACCGGTTCTGCATGGTCCTGTCCGGCACGTGGTGGTGCAACAGCGGGGCGGATTTCGATCCCGCCGCCTGCGTGCCGGTGAAGGCCGGCAGCTTCGTGCGCCGGGTCGCGGGGACGCCGCATTACGACGGCGTGGTCCGCGACGGGCCGGAGCCCGCGGTGATCGCCATCTGCGGCATGGCGCCGGTCAATTACAGGCTGGTCGACCCGTCGCAGCCGGGCTGGCGCCGGGTCTGACGGGCGATCGATCGGGCTGAGACCGGGCGGGGCGCGCATTGGGCAATCGATACGGGCTGGAGATCCGCGCGGCCGCCGGCCCCGACGCCGCCGGCCTCGCGGCGCTGCTGGGCGAGGCGGGCCTCGCGGTCGGCGCCGCCGATCTCGCGGCCCGGCTCGAGGGGCTGCAGCGGGACGGCGGCACCGCCCTCGTCGCCGTGGAATGGGGACCGCCGAGCGGGCTGATCGCCCTCACCCCCGTCCGAACCCTCGACGCCCCCCGGCCCGCCGGCCTGATCACGACCCTCTTGGTCGCCGCCGAGTCCCGGCGCCGCGGCATCGGGCGGGTGCTGCTGAAGGCGGCCGGGCGGGCGGCGCGGCAGGCGGGCTGCGACCGGCTGCTCCTGAGCGTCGGGCCCGGCCAGGACACGCTGGAGGCTTTCTGCGCCGCGGCGGGCTTCGTCGCGGCGGCCGGGCTCCTGGCCCGCCCGCTCCTGAAGCGGGGATCCGGCGACGTCTGAGCCCCGCGACATCCTGACCGCAGCCGACGGCCCGTCCGGGCGTTGACCGGGATACGCAGGAGACCCCGACCATGTTGCGCGCCGAGACCCCGCCGCCGCCCGCCAATCTCCCGGCCGATCCCCCGCCGGATTCGGATACGCCGACCTCCGCCCAGCTCAAGGCCGACATCGACAGCGGCCGCACCGCCGACAAGGCCCCGCACCTGGATGTCGGGGCCGCGCCGCTCGGGACCTGCGAGGAGGCCGGCGGGACGCCGCCGAGTTCGCAGGAGGTCCGGCTCGCCCGGCAGAACGAGCGGGCGCCCTCGGAGAAGGCCGCGGCGGGCCGCGCCCGCCAGCGGCAGAGCTGGGTCGTGCCCGCCTTCATCGGGGTGATCGTCCTGGTGGCGGTGGCGCTCGCGCTGGGGCTCTGGCTGACGCATTGAGGCCCCGCGCCGGACGGTGGCCGGCGGTGCGGATGCGCCGCCCGTGGCCCGCGATGGTGCAGGACGGCACGGTCCCGTCAGCGCCGCCTTAAAGGTCGATTCACGTCGATGCGGTTAGCGTGAGCTTACTGCAGTCCTGCGTAAACCGATCCTCCATGCCCTCATCCGTCGATGCTCCGCCGGACCTGTCCGGGCTCCTCGAACTCTCACGCATCGAGAATCTCGATCTCAAGCCCGTGATCCTGCGGGTGCAGACCGATCTGTTCGTGCGGGCATCGGTGCGGGACCGGAACGCGATCGAGATCTTCGAGTCCCTGGCCTGCGGGCTGATCCCCACGGTGGACGAGGAGACGGCCCGGGTGGTCGCCCGGAAGCTCGCCCCCTGCCCCGAGACGCCGCCGGCGGTCCTGCAGGCGCTCGCATTCCGGGGCGGCGGCGCCCGCGACGCGGTGGTGGAGCTGGCCCCGGTGCTGAGCCGCGGCCTGATCGAGGCCGCCCTCGCCGACGGCTCCGACATCGCCGCCCGCATCGCCGCCCGGGCCGGGCTGAGCCGCGAGGCGGTGGACGACCTCTCCCGGGAGGGCCGGCCCGAGATCGACCGGGCGCTGGCCGCCAACCTCGGAATCACCCTCTGGGGCGCCGCTCTGACCCGGCTCGTGGACCGGGGCCGCGGCGCCGCCGACCTCGCCCGGCTGCTCCTGGTGCGCCCCGACGTCTCCGCGGCCGATCTCGTGCCCCTCTACCTGCACGCCGACCCGATGCGCCGCGCGGTGATCGGCCGGGCCGTGGAGGCGACCGCCGCCCTGCGCCCGTGCCCGCCGCCGCCCCGCGACCTCGGCGCGGTCCTGACCGGGCTCTCGGCGGCGCACGATGTCGGCGCCTTCGTGGCGGCCCTGGCGGACGGCCTCGGCCTGCCGCGCGATTTCCTCACCGTGGTGGCCGACGCCAGCGCCCGCTACGACCTCCTGACCCTGGGCCTGCGCGCCGCCGGCCTGCACGAAGAGGAGGCGGTCTACGTCTTCCTCACCCTCAACCAGGGGGTGGCGCGCTCCGCCGAGCGCGTCTCCGACCTCGTCCGCCTGTTCCGCACCGTGAGCCGGCCGGCGGCCCGGGACCTCGTCGCGGCGCTCCTCGACCGGCCGCTCGCCGAGCGCGTGCGGAGCGAGCCGCACCAGCCGCTGCACGGACCGGAGGCCAAGCTGCGCCAGGGCGCCGAACGCGGAGCCGGGCAGCGCGCGCCCGCACCGGGGCGGGCGGGGGTCGCGTCCAGCGCGAAGGCGGGCTGACCAGAGAGCCGTCAGCGGGGGGCGACGCCCCGCCAGGCGGGCTGCCTGTCGGCCTCCTCGAGGGTGTCGATCGAGGCCGGGGGCTCCCCGGCCCGGCGGCTCAGTTCCGCCATCAGGCCCCGGGCGAGCACGGCGCGGACGGCCCGCTCACGGCTCTCGGGCGGGAGGGCGTCGAGGGCCGCCGGCAGCGCCGCGCCGGCGCCCGGCACCGCCCCGGCGAGCTTGCGGGCCTCGCCGGCGGGATCGGCGCCGCTCCGCATCAGCGCGAGATACGAGAGCACGCCGATCACCAGAACGGCGCGCAGCAGGACGGTCATGGATTCGTCTCTCCGCTCGGTGTCGCGCGCCGCTCCGCCCGAAGGCCGGCCTCCGGCACGGGGCGCGGATGCGAGGATTCGACGGGTTTCGTGAACCGGCCCTCAACCGGTTCGGGCTTTCGCGCGCGATGGTGAATGAAGCTTGTCTCAGAACGCTTGGTTACCTCGCGGAAAGCATCCTAACCGTTCGGGCAAGTCGCGCAACACTCGTTTAAGCCGGCTCTGCGACCGTCCGGAAGTCGTTCGAAGTCGAACCGGAGGCGCGAGGGATGCGGAAACGCATACATCGCGGCGTGTGCCAGCCTTGCCCATTAAAAAAGTCCTGACTTCCTTGATCGACGACCGTCTCGCGGGGCTGGTTCACGCCACCGTCGCGGACGACGCGGCCGCCCGGGCCCGCCACCAGCGCTTCCTGGTGTCGCGCCTCGCCACGGGCGCCGTGATGATGGCCGCGCTGCCGCCCTACCTGCTCTGGCGCGGGGTGCCGTCGGGCGTCGAGGTGCTGACGATCGCGAGCCTGCTGCTGCCGGTCTTCGCCGCCGTGCTGCTCGTCCGCACCGGATCCCTGTGGCTCGCCCACGCGGTCTCCGCGGCGGGGCTGACCGGGGTCGTGGTGGCGCTGGCGAGCATCACCGGGGGCACCGCCTCCCCGGCCGCGGTCTGGCTGGTGGCGATCCCCGTGGAGGCGCTGGTCTCCGGATCGCTGCGCGCGACGGTCGCGGCCGCCGCCATGGCGATCCTCGGGGTGCTGGCGGTGGTCGGGCTCGGCGCCGTCGCGGGCGCCCTGCCGGTCATGGACATCTCCGCCGGCCTCGCCCTGCCGGCCTTCGCGATCACGGCGATCGGCCACGTCGCCGCCCAGGTGCTCGAGCACCTGCGCAACGAGGGGGCGTGGCGCGCCCGGCTGCGCGACAACGAGGCCCGGGACCGGCTGCTGCTCTCGGCGATCGACGATCTCGTGACCTGGCACGACCGCAACGGCCGCGTGCTGGAGGCCTCGGTCTCGGCGACCCGGCTGCTCGGCAGCGCGCCGGCGCGGCTGTGCGGCCACGGCCTGCTGGAGCGGGTCCACGTGGCGGACCGGCCGGCCTTCCTCAAGGCGGTGAGCGACGTCGCCGCGACCGGGCGGCCCGCCACCCTGCCGCTGCGCCTGCACGTGGAGGCCGGCGCCGGCCGGACCGACGGGGCGCGCCTGATCCACGCGGAGATGCGCGCCCACCGCATCCTGCACGGGTCCCACGACGCCGCCCTGGCGGTGGTGGCGGTGACCCGCGACATGACCGAGCACCACCGCCACGCCGAGGAGCTGGAGCGCGCCCGCGCCGAGGCCGAGCGGGCCGACGCGATCAAGGGCCGGTTCCTGGCCAACGTCACCCACGAGCTGCGCACGCCGCTCAACGCGATCATCGGCTTCTCCGAGGTGCTGGCGGGGGAAGGCGCCCTCAGCCTCGGCCCCGACCAGGCGCGGGACTATGCCGGGATCATCGGCGCCTCCGGCCACCACCTCCTCGGCGTCGTCAACACGCTCCTCGACATGAGCCGGATCCAGAGCGGCAACTTCGACTACGCGCCGGAGACCTTCGACATCGCGTCGCTCCTGCGGTCCTGCTGCGACCTGATGCGCCTCAAGGCCGAGGCGGCGGGCCTCACCCTCGCGGTCTCCGCCTCCGGCCCGGTGGAGATCACCGCCGACCCCGGCGCCTGCCGGCAGATCCTGATCAACCTGATCTCGAACGCCGTGAAGTTCACCCCGCGCGGCGGCCGGGTCGACCTGTCCCTGCGCGGCGGCATCGACGGCCTGGACATCGTCGTCGCCGATACCGGGCTCGGGATCGGCGCCGAGGACCTGCCCAAGCTCGGGACGCCGTTCTTCCAGGCCGGGGCCGGCGGCTACAAGCGCCCCCACGAGGGGACTGGCCTCGGCCTCTCGGTGGTCCAGGGCCTGGTCGGCCTGCACGGCGGCGCGGTGCTGATCGAGAGCGCGCCGCAGGCCGGCACCGTGGTCACCGTGACCCTGCCCCGCCTGTGCCGGACGCCGGCGTCCGAAGGCAGCCCGGCCCCGATCCGCACCGCCGTGCGGGGCGCCCCCCCGCCGCGCCGCGTGGTGCGCCTGCCGCTCGGCCTGTTCGACGCGGAACCGGGCCCCGAGTCGGCCCCGTCGGGTTCGGTCCTGCGCCGCACCGGCTGAGCCACAGATCCCCCGGAAGGAGACCCGATGTCAGGCTACCGAGAGATCACCGTACCGGGCGAAGCCGGCCGCGCGCGTCGCCCCGCCCTGCGCCGCGCCGCGGTCCCCGGCGACTGGCGGTCCGTCCTCGTCGGTGCCCTGCGGGCGACCGGCACCACCTGCCGGAACAGCCCGGGCACCGTCCTCGGCAGCCTCGTGGGTTTGGGCGCGGCGGGATTCATCTGCGTCAACGCCCTCGGCTACCAGGCCGGGCGCCATCCGGCCCCGATCCTGCCCAAGCTCGCCCAGAAGGCGCCCGCCGCGCGGGAGGCCGTTCGGGAGCCGGTGCGCGAGATCGCGCGGGAGCCGGTCCGCACCGAACCGGAGCGCTCCGCGCCGCCAGCCCCCGCCAAGCCGGAGCCCCGGGACGCGATCGGCGCGCTGATCCGCGCCGACGAGACCACCGCGTCGGTGACTCCGAAGGCCGCCCCGGCCCGGACCGCCGCGAAGCCGGCCCTCAAGACGAAGCCCGCGCCGGACGCGGATCCGGTGCTGCGGGCCCAGCGGGCCCTGTCGAAGCTCGGCTACCCGATCAAGCCGGACGGCGCGATGGGTCCGGGCACCCGGGCGGCGATCGAGACGTTCGAGCGCGGCGCCAAGCTGCCGGTCACCGGCGCGGCCACGGGCCGGACGCTGCGCGAACTGGTCGCCCGGGCGGGCCACGGTTAGGGCATCGTCCCGGACAAAGCCCGGCCTGTCACCGCCACGGCATCATTCCAGGGTCTGAACTCAATCAGCTTGGCCGTGGCGATGTCCGCAACGGGTGGATTTCCGTCAGTCCGCTTTCGAGAAGCCACGACTTGAAGCGGACGTCATCTTCGCTCCCGCGCATCGCCCAAAGCAAAGATGTTATATCTCATTCATCGCATCTGACGATAGTTTCAGGGCCAGCCCTTGAACACGGCGGGACGTCACCGTCCCGCCGTGTCAATCTTCGGCTACCGGCCTTGTTCAGGCAGCCCCGACCCAGGAGCCCACGACCGGCCCTGTGTCTCCTCCAGGGAGCCCTCACTCGGCGGCAGGGTCCGGTAGGAGTTCCAACCGATCACATGGACCGGCTCGCCACCGGGAGGCGCGGCGTAGCCGTGCCGGGCCAGCCAGTTGCGCATGTCGTAGATCTCGCGCTGCTGCTCGACGATGATTGCCTCGGCGAGCTGACGCGTCCACGGGTCCTTGGCACGGCTCAGCGCAACCCGAGCCATGTCGATGGCGCCCTGGTGGTGCGGGATCATCTGGATGCGGAAATCCGCGTCCGGATCGCCCGTGTACGGCTGTTCCATCGCCGCCATCATCCTGTGATGGGCCGCCACGAACTCTTGCGTGGCCGGTGTCTGCGCCGCGGCCGGTTTCGGTCTGGCGTCGTGACCATGGTGCTGGGCCCACGCAGCCGTGGTGGCGGCCAGCAGCGTGGCTGCGGCAATAAGATATCGCATGGTACGTCCTATGGCATACGCCCCATCGGCCGCTCGACGGCGGATCGCGGGCGAAGAATTGGGATTGTCGGGGATGCGCCGCGACGACCCGCGCCGGCGGCGGCTCAGGCGCCGAGCGGTCTCGGGGGCTCAGCCGGACGCTCGGGCTCGCGCCCGGACAGGACCGGCGGCTCTGGGAAGGCGATCCGGCAACCACGATCGCTCGGACCCGCGAGACCGGCGACGTCACCGGTCACGGCTGGCGAGCAGCACGCTGACCCAAGGTTGCAGGACGGGCAACCAGGCCGCCCGTCGGGACACCCGTGGTGGGTGGCACTCGCCCCGATGGTAGCCGCGGCCGCGCCCCCCCCCGCAGCGGCGCCGACGTCTCCCGAATGGTCGTGCCTGACAGCGTGGGTTCCGCCATGGCCTTCGTGAGCCTGCGCGGACGCGACAACGCCGCCGGCCGTCAGCATGACGGCCAGAACGATGATCCTTGTCAGGTACGCGATAAGGCCCAAGCTCAGCCTTTGACGGGCATCCAGGTTCAGATGCTGGGGACGTAACAGTGGGCCCAGGCTGGCGTCAATTTGTGGGCTACAGGGCTGAGAACCGATATCAACTGATCCGATTTCAACCGCCGCTTCCCACCCCAAGCCGAAGTTGCCGGAGGGCTGACGAAGAGCCGCTTTGGAGAAGCGCCGACGGCGGTCCGGGCGGCTCGGTTGGGTCGGAACCAGCCGCTCAGATAGCCAAGCGCATTGCGTTCAGACCCTCGACCGCCGGGACCCTGTTCACGGCGCCCATGCCGCAAGGGCGGCCGACACGCCATCGCGGTCGGTGATCCGCGTGACGATCCTGGTGATCGCCAGGACCGCGTCCAGGGTCGCCCCCTGGATCCCGCCGATCTGGGCCGCGATCCCGTCGGTGGCCCGGGCGGTCTGGTTGGCCAGCATCCCGCTTACCCACAGGCACGAACCGGAATTGTGCAGCGCAACCATCTCCGGCGCCGCGCGTTCACCATCTGGCTAAGTCCGATCAGGTACAAGCTTCGCCGTGTGGAACGGAGTGCGCCGGATGCATGTCGAGAGTTGGCTGAAGCCGGACGAGGTACCGGATCTCGCAGCACGGGCGACAGCGATGATCGACGCCGCCCTCACGGGCTCGGACCTGGCGCGGGATTGCTACTGGGCGGCCGTGCGGAAGGGATACAACACCCCGTACAACGACCCGCCCCGCAAACGCGCCGCCCCGGCTCAGCCGAACGCGGTGCCCTGCCCTGTCGGCGCGGCGGTCGAGCCGGTCGCCGCGGTGGCCGTCGTGATCGCCGCCCAGGCCGCGGAGGCCCGGGCGATCTGACCTCGGCTGAGCCGCCTCGCCATCTTGCCGACGTTTTACGCAAGCTTCACTAATCCTCGTCCCCGGTGCGGCTCCTGATGAGGCCGCCCGTCGTCAGGAAGTGAAGATGGTCCGCGTCCCCCGCCTGCTCCCGGCCGGAGCCCTCATCCTGCTCTCATCCGGGCTCGTCACCGGCCTCCCCGGAGGCCTGGTCGGCGCGGCCGGCCTGGCCGCGACGGTGGCTCAGGCGCAGGAGGCCGCCCCCGATACGAGCGCCGACGATGCCGCCCCTGCCACGCGCGGGCGCCGGCGCGGCCGCCAGCGGCCGAGCCGCACCGAGCGGAAGCCGGCCACGCCCCCCGGCATGCAGCAGGCCACGCCGGTGGCGATCTTCGGCGACTGGAACGTGTTCGTGAACGGCGACGGCCGCGGCAAGCTCTGCTACGCCATCGCGCAGCCGCAGACGCGCTCGCCCAAGACCCTGAAGCGCGACACCGCCTACCTGTTCGTGAGCGTGCGCAAGGGCGAGAACGTCCAGAACGAGGTGGCGGTGATGCTGGGCTTCCCGTCGAAGCCCGCGGCCGCGCAACTCAAGCCCGGCTCGGCCGCCGCGCCCACCGATCCGAGCCTCAATCTCGGCGCCAGCCGCTACGGCCTCGTGGTGAAGGACGGGAACGCGTGGCTGCAGAACCCCGCCGAGGAAGGACGGGTCGTCTCCGAAATGAGCGCCCGCAACCCGAAGCTCGTCATCAAGACCACCTCGATGCACGGCAACCCGACGAGCGACGAATACGCCCTCGGCGGCTTCGCCGAAGCCATGAAGCGCACCCGCGACGAGTGCGGCCGGTAGACCGCCCGGCCGGATCATCCGGGCGGGGCCGACGCGCCGGTCGCTCGGGTCAGGCCCGGCGGAGGCGGGGCTGAGCCTGCCGGGCGTCGGCCTGAGCCCGGGGGCGCATCCGCGCCCGGGCCGCGCGGGCCGCCTGCTCGGCGGTGCGGAACAGGGCCCCGTCGAGCCCGTCGAAATCGCGGGCGGACGAGAAGAACCGCACCCCGCGCCCTTCGGGCACAGCGATCCCGGCGGTGATCTCGCCGATCTCGATCACCCGCGGCGGCTCAGCCGGCGACGGCAGCTCGGCGGGGGTAAGGCGGTCGCCGGGCGTGGGCTCTGTGAAGAGACTGTGCATGGCACTTGGAACTCCCTGGGCCGGCGTGAAGCCATGCCGGAACGCGATGACTGCTGCATGATGGTCGGCGCGCTAGCGTCGACAGCGCCGGTCTTGAGCGCGGGAGCAGGGCGCGTTCGGGAGCGCGTGGGCGTCGGGGTGAAGCCGGCTCGACATCGGATGTCCTCCAGACTGAAGGACCGCGCGGCGCTGGGGCCGTCGCAGTGCTTTAGCGTTTGATGACGCGGCGCAAGCGACGCTTCTCAAATCACCGCGGCCGCGGCGGGGACGACCCCTCCGCGGCACCACCGAAGATGGCGCCGCCGCCGCGCCCCGTCAACGGAACCGAATTCCGTTTTTCGGGGCCCCTCTGGCAAGGGCGCGGCCCCGATCGGGCTCCGGGAAGACGGGATCCGTCAGGCGCCTTCGACGATGGCGGCGAGATCGGAGAAATCCGAGAAGATCGGGGCGGCGCCGGCGCGCACGAGGTCGGCCCCCGCGGGGTCGTGGCCCCAATGACCGCCGCCGGTGAACCCGGCGACCCGCATGCCGGCGCTCCGGGCGGCCGTGACGCCGGGCACGCTGTCCTCGATCACCAGACAGGCCCCGGGGGCGACCCCCATGCGGGCGGCGGCGAACAGGAACAGGTCCGGGAAGGGCTTGCCGCGGGCCACCTGGGACGAGGAGAAGACGTGCGCGCCGAACAGAGGCAGCAGCCCGGTCAGCGTCAGGGAATGGCGCAGGCGCACCGGATCGCTGCTCGAGGCCACGCAGGACGGCAGGCCGAGGGCCGCGACCGCCGCGGCGACGCCGCGCATCGCCTTCAAGTCCGCATCGAACAGCGCCAGGGTCTCTTCCTTGACCGCCGCGACGAAATCCGGGGGCGCCGTGACCCCGTAATCCTGGGCGACCTGCGCCATGATCGAGGGCATCGCCATGCCGGTGAAGCGCCTCCGCACGGTGGCGAGGTCGATCGCCACGCCGATCCGGACGAGGCCGGCGGTGAGGCAGGCGAGGCTCAGGGGCTCGCTGTCGACCAGGACGCCGTCGCAATCGAAGATCACGAGGCCGAGTTGTTTCGCACGCGCGTCCAAGACCGACCGTTCTTCCCCCACGGCCCGCCGCCGCCCGCCCCTGTGACACGGGCTCCCCGGACCGGCAACCGCGCGGGGTCGACGCTTCGCCGCGCGGAGCCCACGACCCGTGGCCGCCCTTGCACCCGGCGGCCCGGCCTCATACTCCCTGGGCGGGCGCCGGCCGGGCGCGCAAGAAGGCTTCGGAAGAATCCGCGATGCTCCGCTTCCTGGTCCGCGTCCTGGGCTTCCTGCTGATGGCCGGCGGCTTCGTCGCGTTGGTCTATGACGGTGCCCGCTCCATCGCCAATAACGGCCTGCGGGTGACGGCGCTCTCCGAGGTGATCGCCACCCTGTTCAAGGACCGGGCCGGCGCCCTGCAGGGCAGCGTCGAGGGGGCGGCACCCTGGCTGTGGCACGTGCTGGGTCTGCCGCTCACCCTGGCGCCGGCCTCGCTGATCGGGCTGGGGCTCGGGGCGGTGCTGCTCTGGCTCGGCCAGCCCGGCCGCGAGCCGATCGGCTTCCTGACGAAGCCCTGAGCGCGCCGCGCCCCTATCGCTGATCGAGCCGGGCCCTGGCCTCGGCGAGCTCGCCCTTCAGCCGCTCGATCTCGGCGGTCAGGGCGTAGCGCTCGCTCACGTCGATCTGCGAGGCGAAGTAGTAGACGACCGTGCCGGCCGCATCCCGCACCGGCCCGACATAGAGCGCGTTGTGGAAGGTCGAGCCGTCCTTGCGGTAATTGACCAGATCGACCCGGATGTCCGCCTGCTGCCGTATGGCGTCGCGGAGCCGGTCGACGGCCGCCGGATCGGTCTCCGGCCCCTGGAGGAAGCGGCAGTTCCGGCCGGTCACGTCGAGCCGGGTATAGCCGGTGAGCTTCAGGAAGGCGTCGTTCACGAACACGATCGGATTGTCGTGCTGCCGCGGGTCCGTGATAATCATCGGCATCCGGGTCGCGCGGACGGCCGCCGCGAAGGGATCGCCCCGGTGCGCCTCCATCTTGAGGTTGTCCGGCACGTGGCCCGTGGCACTCCCGCCCGTCTCCATCCGGCCCCGCCCCCGCATGGCGGCACCCGGGCCGCCCCCTGCGGGCTACAAGCCGGAAATCGTCAGCGAGGTCCAGTCCTTCGTCTAGGTTTCGCGCTTCGAAGAGCCCGGAAGCTTTCTCGTCGACGGGCGCGTCCCCATATTGGCGGGACCCGAGTGACCGGAAGGCAAGCCGATGTTCCTGTTCCGCAAGCGCCCCGAGATGCCGAGCCCCGCCGACGCCCTGCCCGGCCGCCCGACGCCGCTCCCGACCGCCGAGACCCACTACGTCAACGGCAACCCGCTCAAGGGGCCCTATCCGCCGGGCACCGAGACGATCGTCCTCGGGCTCGGCTGCTTCTGGGGCGCCGAGCGCCGGTTCTGGCAAGTGCCGCAGGGCGTGTTCGTGACGGCCGTGGGCTATGCCGGCGGCTTAACCCCGAACCCGACCTACGAAGAGGTCTGCTCCGGCCAGACCGGCCACAACGAGGTGGTGCTGGTCGCCTTCGACCCGGCGGTCCTGCCGCTGGACGCGCTGCTGCGGACCTTCTTCGAGAGCCACAACCCGACCCAGGGCATGCGCCAGGGCAACGATGTCGGCACGCAGTACCGGTCGGGGATCTACACCACCGGTCCGGCGCAGGAGGCGACCGCCCGGGCGGTGCGGACGGCCTATGCCGAGGCCCTGCAGGCGCGCGGCTACCCGGACGTGACCACCGAGATCCGGCCGCTGGAGCAGTTCTACTTCGCGGAAGGCTACCACCAGCAGTACCTCGCCAAGAACCCCAGCGGCTATTGCGGCCTGGGCGGCACCGGCGTCAGCTGCCCGGTGGGGACCGGCGTCGCGGCCTGAGCCTCACGGGTTGCCGCCGGGCCGCGGCGGTGCGCCTGCCGCCGCGGGGGCGCTGCCCCCCAGGGGCGGCGTGCTGTTCGGGCTGCGCAGCACGATCAGCACGCTGCCCAGGACCGAGAGGGCGACGGCGGTGGCGAGGATGAGGAAAAGCCAGCGGGGCATTCCGGGGCGTTAGCACGGCATGCCCGGTTCGCGAACCGCCGCCGATCGCCTCACGGCGCCTTGAGCACCGTCCGGCAGGCGGCCGGCAGGGCCGCCATGGTCATGGCGGGCTTCGGCTTGGCCGGCGTCTTGGCGGGCTTGGGATGGAGCACCGCGTCCGAGAACCAGTAGCCGAGGTCGTCGCAGCCGTCGCCGCCCGGGGGCGGGGCCTGCGGCTGGCAATCCTCCTGGCCGGCCGGGCAGGAGAGCCGGATATGGTAGTGGTAGTTGTGCCCGTACATCGGGCGCACCTTGGACATCCAGGAACTGCCCGCGGCCTCGCGGCAGAGCGCCTTCTTGATCGCCGCGTTGACGAAGATGCGCTCCACCTCCGGCTGCTCGGCGGTGAGCTTGATCAATTGCAGATGCGTCGGAGTCCAGACCTGCGGGTCGATGTCGAGCCGGTCGGGCCGGACCATGTCGGTGGCCGAGGTCTCCTCGCGCTCCGCCCGGCTCATGCGGTGATCGGGCATCGGCGTCAGCCAGACATCGGCGTCGATGCCGATCTGGTGCGAGGCGTGGCCCGTGATCATCGGGCCGCCCCGGGGCTGGGCCATGTCGCCGACGAGCAGCCCCGGCCAGCCCACCCGGCCGGCCTTCTGCGACAGCCGCTCCAGGAAGGTGACAAGATACGGCGTGCCCCACATCCGGTTGCGGGACGGGCGCATGACCTGCCAGCTCGGCCCGTCCAGCGGCAGGGCCTCGCCGCCGGCGAAGCAGCCCTTGGCGTAGAACCCGTAGATATGGGCCGGCCCGGACGAGCCCCGGGTGACGCGCCCGAACAGGGCCTTGGCGGGGGTCGATGGGGCGTCCGGATGCTCCAGCGGCGGCAGGGGCTTCGGGTTGACGCTGCCGAGGTCCTGGGCGTGCGCGGCGGCGGGCAGGAGCAGGGCGGCGAGCATCAGGCTCTTGGCCAGAGGGATGGCAGGGCGCGGCATCGGCATGCGGGGCTGTTCGTCCGTCATCGGGAGGGCGGGCGCGGGCGCGCGCCGGAACGTGGCCCCAGCAAGGGGCGTTTTTCGGGCAGACGCGCACGACAGCTCGGGCGGCACCGATGACGGCGACTGGGCGATCGGCTCAGATGTGCGCCGCCCCGGCCCGCAGCCCCGAGGACACCGATCCGGCCACGGACGGCGCCCGGGAGGAACAGATCCACCGCCGCGGCGACGCGGCGCCCTATCGGGGGATCCGAGGGCGCCTCAGCCCTCCGAGGGGCCGCACCAGCCGGGCAGGTAGCCGGCATCCTTGGACTTGGCCAACGCCATGGCCTTCTCCATCGCCGCCGAGAAATCGTGCTCGACACGCTTCTCCTTGATGTTGCGCCGGAGGAAATCCGCCCACAGGAACTCGCTGAACGGCGTCGTGTCCTTGGCGAAGCCGCCGGCCCGGCGCAATTCGCCCGCGAGGCTGCGGAAGGGATCGTCGGCGAGGTCGGCGATCGTCTTCGGGAGGTCCTTGAAGTCGCGGCGCACCCCCTCGGCATCGTAGGGATAGACCCAGGATTTGTGATCGCACACCGTCCAGAACGCGTCCTTCTCGAGATGGTGCAGGTCGGCGATCACCGTCACCAGCACATCCTTGACGCCCTCCTCCTGCAGGGCGCGGGAGAGGTGGTGATGATCGACGACGTAGTGGCGCTTCTTGGGGCCCAGCACCGTCGGGATCTGGTGGGCACCGAGGAATTCCCGCTTCTTGTCGCCGTCATAGGCCCGCCAGCGGCGGCGCTTCTCCGCGACTTCCCGGTAGCCCACGGTCATCTGGGTCGGCCGCAACTCGGCGATCGGGACGGGCTTGAGCAGCGGTTCGCGGGTGGTCATGAGTCGTGCTTCCTGCGTGATCTTGTCATGGGGATGTCACACAACGCCGCAGCCTGAAAGGCCAAGCCGGCCCGCGGGCGCTCACGTTTGCTGCAGCGGCGGCCGGCGCACCGCGTCCAGCACGAACACCCGGATCGCCGAGGACAGGTTCTGCCCGCCGCGCCCGGCATCGATGGCCCCGACGAGGGCCTGGACCGACTGGCCCCGCGCCGCCGCGACCTCGCGCAACGCCGCCCAGAACGGCTCCTCCAGGGATATGCTGGTGCGGTGCCCGGCGATCATCACGGAGCGCTTGGTGACGCCCGCGCCCACGGAGGGACCGGTCATTCCGCCGAATCGGGATCCGGCTCGCGCCGGTCGAGGCGATGGCCCTCGTGGCGTTCGATCTCCAGGGACTTGCGCCGCTGCTGGAGGGTCTTGGCCTTCTTCGGCTGCCCGAAGGCGATCCGGTTGGCCTGGGCCTTCGCGTCGGCCCCGGCGCGGGCCTTCGCCTTTCGGACCTGACGCAGGTTGATGATCTCAGCCACGGATCGCCTCCCGATGGTGGCGACCGGCGCATGAGAGACGCGCCGGCCAGATCCCAAAAAAAATCAGTCGGCGCTGGGGGCCAGCATGGTCTCCGGCCGGACCACGCGCTCGAACTCCGCCTCGGTGACGTAGCCGAGGCGCAGGGCCTCCTGCTTGAGGGTCGTGCCGTTCTTGTGCGCTGTCTTGGCGATCTCGGCGGCCTTGTCGTAGCCGATCGAGGGGGCGAGCGCCGTCACCAGCATGAGGGAGCGGCTCATCAGGTCGGCGATCTTGTCCTCGTTCGCCTTGATGCCGACCACGCAATTGTCGGTGAAGCTCACCGCGGCGTCGGCGAGCAGCCGGATCGATTGCAGGACCGCGTTGGCAATCACCGGCTTGAACACGTTGAGCTCGAAATTGCCCTGGCTGCCGGCGAAGCTCACCGTGGTGCCGTTGCCGATCACCTGGGCGCAGACCATGGTCAGCGCCTCGCATTGGGTCGGGTTGACCTTGCCGGGCATGATCGAGGAGCCGGGCTCATTCTCGGGCAGGGACAGCTCGCCGAGGCCGGAGCGCGGGCCGGAGCCGAGGAAGCGGATGTCCTGGGCGATCTTGAACAGGCCGGCGGCGAGGGCGGCGAGCGCGCCCTGCGTGAACACCAGGGCGTCGTGGGTGGCCAGCGCCTCGAACTTGTTCTCGGCCGAGGTGAAGGACAGCCCGGTCAGGTCCGCGACCTTGGCGGCGAACCGGTCGGCGAATTCCGGGTGGGCGTTGAGGCCGGTGCCGACCGCGGTGCCGCCCTGGGCCAGCGCCAGCACGCCCGGCAGGGTCGCGGCGACGCGCGCGCCGCCCAGAGCCACCTGCGCGGCATAGCCGGAGAATTCCTGGCCGAGGGAGACCGGGGTCGCGTCCTGCAGGTGGGTGCGGCCGATCTTGACGATCGAGGCGAACGCCCGGGCCTTGGCGTCGAGGGCCGTGTGCAGGTGGCTCAGGGCCGGCAGCAGGCGGCCCTGGATCTCCCGCGCCACCGCGATGTGCATGGCGGTGGGGAAGGTGTCGTTGGAGGACTGGCCGCGGTTGCAATGGTCGTTCGGGTGGACCGGGGACTTGCCGCCGCGCTTAGCCCCGAGCCGCTCGTTGGCGAGGCTGGCGATCACCTCGTTGGCATTCATGTTGGACTGGGTGCCCGAGCCGGTCTGGTAGATGACGAGCGGAAACTCGTCGTCGTAGCGGCCCTCCACCACCTCGGCGGCCGAGGCCGCGATGGCGTCGGCGAGCTTCGGTTCCAGGGCGCCGAGATCCTTGTTCACCAGGGCGGCGGCCTGCTTCACGAGGCCGAGCGCGTGCACCAGCGGCGCCGGCATCCGGTCGGTGCCGATCTTGAAGTTCTGGATCGAGCGCTGGGTCTGCGCGCCCCAATAGCGATGCGCCGGGACCTCGATCGGACCGAAGGTGTCGGACTCGGTGCGGGTGGCGGTCTCGGTGGGCGACATCGTGGCCTCTACGTCTGGTGCAGTGCGGTGCCTACTTAAATGAGGCGCGGGTGAATCGCGATGCCGGTTTTCCCCGGCGCACCGACAAGGGCGGGGCTCTGTTCCCGCCGGAAGGAGCCGATGAGCGCGACGATCGATCTCCCCGAGCCCGTCACCCGGTTCCGCCCCGCCGTGCCGCCGCCGCTGCGCGAGCCGCTGGGCCTGTTCGAGTTCCTGCGGGCGGCGCGGAAGAACCCGATCACCACCTGGATGGACGTGCATTTCAAGCTGCCGGTCGTGGCGGCCGAGGGCGCGATGGGCCGGATCACCGTGGTGAGCGACCCGGCGCTGATCCGCTACCTGCTCGTCGAGAACGCCGACGGCTACCGCAAGGACGACCTCCAGCGGCGGGTCCTGGCCCCGGGGCTCGGCAACGGCCTGCTGAGCGCCGAGGGCGACGAGTGGCGGCTCCAGCGCCGGACCCTGGCGCCGATCTTCAACGCCCGCACCGTCCAGGGTTTTTCCGAGGCCATGAATGCCGCCGGCGCCAAGCTCGGGCGGCGCCTCGCCCGCCGGGCCGGCAAGCGGGTCGACGTCGCCCTGGAGATGACCCGGGTCACCCTGGACGTGCTGGAACGGACGATCTTCACGCAGGGGCTGCCGGGCGACCCGGACGCGCTGGGCCGCGCCATCACGCGCTTCCTGGAGGCGGTGGGGCCGATCGACCCCCTCGACGTGTTCGGCGTGCCCGATTTCGTGCCGCGGATCGGCCGCCTGCGGGCGCGGCCGGCCGGGCGCTTCTTCGCCGAGGTGGTCGACGAATTGATCGCCCGGCGCAAGGGGCTGATGGCGCAGGGGGAGGCGCCCCGGGACCTGCTGACCCTGCTGCTGGCGGCGCAGGATCCCGAGACCGGCACCGGCCTCTCGGATCTCGCCGTGAAGGCCAACATCGTCACCTTCATCGCCGCCGGCCACGAGACCACGGCCAATTCCCTGACCTGGACGCTCTACTGCCTGTCGCAGGATCCCGCCGCGCAGGCGCGGATCGAGGCCGAGGTCGATGCCGCGGGGCCGGGGGATTTCGCCGTGGAGCGGCTGCCCTTCACCCGGGCGGTGATCGAGGAGGCGATGCGGCTGTTCCCGCCGGTGCCCTTCCTCAGCCGGCAGGCGGTCCGGGACGACCGGCTCGGGCGGATCAAGGTGCCGCGGGGCTCGCTGGTGATGGTGGCGCCCTGGGTGCTCCACCGGCACCACCTGCTGTGGGAGGATCCCGAGGCCTTCGTGCCGGAGCGGTTCCTGCCCGAGAACCGCGACAGCATCCCGCGCTTCGCCTATCTGCCGTTCGGCGCCGGGCCGCGGGTCTGCATCGGCCAGAGCTTTTCGGTTCAGGAGGCGGTGATCCTCTTGGCCCACATCGTGCGGGCGGTGCGGTTCCACCTGCCGGCGGATCACCCACCGGTCACGCCGCTCCACCGGGTGACGCTGCGGCCGGAGCACGGGCTGCGCATGGAGGCCGAGGGGCGGGCCTGAGCGGGTCAACGGGTTCCCGGTGCGTTCTCACAGCGCTGACCGAGACGAAAACTTCGCTCAGGCTGGACTCAGGCACGAACCGCGACGGCCGATACCCTTGCTCCCGCCACGCTGGGCTACGGCGAGCAGGTCGCCCGCCTCCTGCGCTCCAATGCCGAAACGGAAACGTTCGTGGCCGAGCAGCGTAAGCTCATCGACGAGCAGACCAAGCTTCAGGCCGTGGCAGTGAAGCTGCGCGCCGAGACGCTTGAACTCGGTCGGGACCGTATCCTGGCCCCGCTCTCCATCGCTTTGGCCGGCATGGCGGCAGTGGCGGCCTTCTTCGGCGCGGGCGCCGCCTGCGTCAAACTGCTGAGCCCGTGATCAGCTACAGGGCACGACAAGCCTCTTGGCGTCGGCGCGGTCTAAAATCCTGCCGGTGTCGCGCGCCAGCTCTCCGGGCGATCATCGAGCAGGTCGTCCTGAGCGATCGATGCCGGCGATCGGGTAAGCCTTCAGACCGTCGTTCGAACGTACGCTCCTCGCCCTGACGCGCCTCAAGCTGACGGGTTTTGCGGTCGTAGAGCCGTGACGCAATGAAGAGACCGCCGAGGCCGAGGGCCGACACGGCTACGGCGAGGGCCAAGATCTGAAGCGCTTAGAAGCGCTTCGCGCGGTGCTTCCGCTCGCTCGCCGACAGCCCTAGCCGCGCGATCCCCTCGTCCACTCCTGAGTGCCCGGGCCATCGATTCGACCCGGAGCGTTCAGCTCTTCTTGCGGAAGGCGTCGAGGCTCACGACCTCGGCGCCGGCCTCCTCGCCCTCCTTCTTGGCGGCGGGGCGGGGGGCCTTCTCGTCCGGCTTGCCGGTGGGTTTGTCGCCCTGGGCCGCGGGGGCCGGCAGGCCCTTCGGCGCGGCCGCGCCGATCGTGGCGAGACCGGAGCCCTTGGGGCGGACCTCGCCGGGCTCGGAGCCCGCGCCGCGCGGGCCGGACTTGGCCGGGGCGGTGTTGGCCTCCTCGGGGGTCTCGCCGGCCTCGCTCAGGTCGAACTTCAGGCCGAACTGCACGGAGGGGTCGAAGAAGCCCGACAGGGCGTCGAACGGCACCAGGAGCCGCTCCGGGACGCCCGAGAAGGACAGGCCGACCTCGAAGGCGTGCTCGGTGACGTTGAGGTCCCAGAATTGGTGCTGGAGGACGATGGTCATGTCCTGCGGGTATTTCTCGCGCAGGGCCTGCGACATCCGCACGCCGGGCGCCTCCGTCCGGAATGACACGTAGAAATGGTGCTCCCCCATCAGCCCTTCGCGGGCCGCGTCGGTCAGCACCTTGCGCACGACGCCGCGCAGGGCGTCCTGTACCAGGAGATCGTAGCGGATCAGGTCGTCTGCCATCTGCGGTCGCGCTCTAGCCCGGTCTGTGCCCGGCGCCCCGCCGCGGATGGCCGGACCGAGGAATGAAGTGGAGGCTTTTGGTGCCAGGTGCCTCCGGACCCCGCCTATGCGGTGCTACCCGCTAGGACTTCAGATCGATATTGGGGACCGCTTACGCGGCCACCGCCACCGGAGCAAAGTTGTCGTTGGCAACTGTTGCAGAGGCCCGATAACGGCGGAACCATGCCGAGCGAAAGTCCAACCTTTACGCCCTCGTCGATCCTCACTTCGCCCCCGCCGGAGCCCAGGCTCCCGTCACGCGCCTTGCGGCAGCATGTCCTGGGTTCGGGTGGAGGCGCCGGGTACCGCCCCCGGGTCCGATAGGTTTATTGCGAAGAACGTTTATCGCCATAGCCGGCCTCGCGACCGGCACCCAAGATATAGAGGGGATCGGTCCGGTTTTGAAGCCCGATCGTGTCGCGTCGCTGTCTCATGGCAAGTCTCTCGGCGAGGCTGTTGCGGGAAGCGCGCAGTCCCCGGGCGGCGGCCCCCGGCCGGGGCGCGTCTGGTCCGCGATGGGGCGCCTCGCCGTCCTGATCGGGCTCGTCATCCTCTACCTCGGCGCCGCGAGCCTGCTTTCGCTGGCGAGCGTGCGCGTCGGGTTCGACCTGTGGAACGGGATCGACCCGTTCCTGCCGCCGGAGCGGCGCCAGTTCCTCAGCGCGGTGGAACTCGCCCACCGGGCCTTCGCGGTCGACGCCCTGCGCCAGGTCTTCCTCGCGGCCTTCGTGCTCGGCGGCGCGTGGTGGCGGGACCGGGCCGGGTGGCGCCGCCGCCTCGCCCTCGACCGGGAACGCCAGAACGGGATGCGGCCGGTGGCGCTGCTGGGGCTGCTCCTGGTCTGGCCGGTGCTGCACATCGCCTGGGTGACCGGCACCGCGGAGCTGTTCGGCGCGAGCTTTGGCCAGCACGTCCGGCTGTCGCCGTTCATGAGCCAGGCCGCGGTGGCGGCATGGCTCGCCTATCTCACGATCCTGGCCCCGGTGGCCGAGGAACTGCTGCTGCGCGGCGAGGCCTATGCCCGCGCCGACGCGGCCCTGGGGCCGGCGGGGGCGATCCTGGTCACAGCCGTGATCTTCGCGGCCGCCCACGTCTCGTCCTGGGGGCTCGCCCGGCCCGTCTCGCTCCTGCCCCTCGCCCTGGCGCTCGGCTGGCTGCGCTGGCGCACCGGCCGGCTCTGGCCCGGCATCGCCCTCCACGGCTGGTCGAACCTCGCCCTCGTGACCTACCTGCTGTGGCCGCCCTGAGCGGAGCGGTGCATATGTCGGCGCCGCGCTTGCCGGGCGCCGCGCCGGCGCGCAGGAAGGGCCGATGGACGCTTATCACGACCTGCTCCGGCGCATCCTCGACGCGGGCGCCGCCAAGGACGATCGCACCGGCACCGGCACGCTCTCGGTGTTCGGCCACCAGATGCGCTTCGACCTGTCGGCCGGCTTCCCGCTGGTCACCACCAAGCGTCTGCATCTGCGCTCGATCATCCACGAGCTGCTCTGGTTCCTCACCGGCGACACCAACGTGGCCGCCCTGCGGGCGAACGGCGTGACGATCTGGGACGAGTGGGCGGACGAGGCCGGCGACCTCGGCCCGGTCTACGGCAAGCAGTGGCGCTCCTGGGCGAAGCCCGGCGGCGGCACCGTCGACCAGATTGCCTGGGTGCTGGGCGAGATCCGCCGCAACCCCGACTCCCGCCGCCTGATCGTCTCGACCTGGAACCCGGCCGACCTCGACCGGATGGCGCTCGCCCCCTGCCACTGCCTGTTCCAGTTCTACGTGAGCGACGGGCGGCTCTCCTGTCAGCTCTACCAGCGGTCGGCCGATGCCTTCCTGGGCGTGCCGTTCAACATCGCGAGCTACGCGCTCCTCACCCACATGATCGCCCAGGTGACCGGCCTCGGCGTCGGCGACTTCGTCCACACCTTCGGCGACGCGCATCTCTACCGGAACCACCTGGAGCAGACCCGCACCCTGCTCGCCCGCGCCCCGCGCCCGCTGCCGCAGCTGCGGCTCAATCCCGAGGTCCGCGACCTGTTCGCCTTCCGGTACGAGGATGTCTCCGTCGCGGGCTACGACCCGCACCCCGCCATCGCCGCCCCGGTGGCGGTATGAGCCCGATCGTCGCGCTGGTGGCAGCCATCGCCCGCAACGGCGTCATCGGCCGCGACAACGGCCTCGCCTGGCATCTCTCCAGCGACCTGAAGCGGTTCAAGGCCCTGACCCTGGGCAAGCCGATGCTGATGGGCCGCAGGACCTGGGACTCGATCGGCCGGCCGCTCCCGGGCCGCCGCACGCTGGTGCTCACCCGGGACCGTACCTTCCGGGCGGAGGGCGCTGAGATCGTCCACGATTGGGATTCCGCGCTGGCGGCTGCCGCCGGGCCGGAGCTGATGGTGGTGGGCGGCGCCGAGATCTACGCAATCGCGCTTCCGCGGGCCGATCGGCTCCACCTCACCGAGGTCGCGGCCGATCCGGAGGGCGACGTGCGATTCCCGGATTTCGACCGGGCCCGCTTCCGCGAAACCTTCCGCGAGCAGCACCCGGCGGGCCTCCGCGACGCGCACGCGTTCGCGTTCGTCGATTGGGAGCGGGTGCGCTGAGGCGCGCCGCCGCATTTGCCTTTGGCGTCGCGCATGCCCACCTGCCAGCCTTGACAGCATGGGGGGCGCGCCCGCAGGTGCCAATCGGGTGCGTGCGCTCACCGCAGGCTTGCACATCTTGCGGGACGATGCGCCCGTGCAAGCGCTTAGAGCATCATCCCGAGAGGCGGTTTCCGGCTTTCGGAAAAAGATGATGCAAAACCAAAGACCTACGCGTCGTCCTGGTTCCGATATCCAGGATGATGCGCTAGGCCTGCGAGGGGCCGGATCGCCCGGCCATCCGGGACTAGACGGGCGAGCGTGGCCGTTCAGGCAGGGGGGCGCCCGCCGGGATCGGGCCGGGCGCGGACAGGCGGGAGACGACGGCTAGGATGCCTTGGAGCAATCAGAGCGGCGGCGGGGGTCCCTGGGGCCGACCCGGCGGCAACGGCGGCGGCCCCTGGGGCGGCGGCGGCAAGACTCCGCCGAACCTCGAGGACCTGCTCCGCCGTGGGCAGGATCGCCTGCGTGGCCTGATCCCGGGGGGGGGCGGCACCGGCGGTGGCTATAGCGGCGGCGGCTCGACCGGTTTCGGCGGCGGCCGCAGCGCGGCGGTCATCGCGGCGCTCGCCGTCGCGGTCTGGCTCGCCACCGGCTTCTACACCGTCTACCCGCGTCAGGTCGGCATCGAGACGATCTTCGGCCGCTATGTTGGCACCAAGGGCGAGGGCCTGCGCTACAACTTCCCCTACCCGATCGGCGGGGTGGTCAAGCCGGATGTCGGCTCCCAGAACTCGATCCAGATCGGCTTCCGCGCCGGTCCCGGCGGCCAGGGCCGCAACCGCGACGTGCCGGACGAGAGCCTGATCCTGACCGGCGACGAGAACATCGTCGACCTCGACTTCGAGGTGCAGTGGCGGATCAACCCGCTCAAGGCCTCCGACTTCGTGTTCAACCTCCAGAACCCGGAGGGCACCATCAAGGCGATCTCCGAGAGCGCGATGCGCGAGGTGATCGGCCGCCGCAACATCCAGGCGATCCTCACCAACGAGCAGTCGAGCATCGCCCAGGAGGTCAAGGAGATGGTCCAGAAGGCGCTCGACGAGTACGGCGCCGGCGTGCGCATCGAGGTGGTGCAGCTCGTCTCGGTCAACCCGCCGCCGGAGGTGCGTCCCGCCTTCATCGACGTGAACGCCGCGCAGCAGGACGCCGACACGGCGCAGAACGAGGCCAAGACCTACGCCAGCCGCGAAGTGCCGCAGGCCCGGGGCAAGGCGTCCCAGATCTTCCAGCAGGCCGAGGCCTACCGGACCAAGGCGACGGCCGACGCCACCGGCCAGGCGGCCCGGTTCAGCGAGGTCTACGCCTCCTACAAGGCCGCCCCGGCGATCAGCCGCGAGCGGATCTTCCTGGAGACGATGGAGAAGGTCCTGGGCTCCGTGAACAAGGTGATCATCGATCAGAACGGCGCGCAGCCGGGCGGCGCCACCGCGGCCGGGGTCCTGCCCGTGCTGCCGCTCACCGAATTCGGTGCGCGCGCCCAGTCCCCGGCTCAGGCGGGAGCCGCCCGATGAAACAGGCCTTCCGCACCGGCCTGATCGCGGTCGCCGCGATCGTCGCGATCGGGCTCTACGCTTCGATCTTCACGGTCGGCCAGATGCAGCAGGCGCTCGTGCTGCAATTCGGCCGTGTCCGCGCCGTGCTCAACGCCACCGGCGAGGAGAAGCCCGGCCTCTACTTCAAAGTGCCGTTCGTCGAGAACGTCGTGATCTTCGACAAGCGCGTGCTCGACCTCGACCTGCCGGTGCAGACGGTGCTCACCGCCGACCGGCAGAACCTGGAGGTGGACGCCTTCGCCCGCTACCGGATCCTCGATCCGCTGCGCTTCTATCAGGCGGTGGGCAATATCGGGCTGGCCAACCAGCGGCTCGCCAGCTTCACCAATTCGAGCCTGCGTAACGTGCTCGCCCGCTCGACCCGCGACGCCATCGTCAAGACCGAGCGCGGCCAGCTGATGCACAACATCCAGGAGGACGTGAACCGGCAGGCGAAGGCGCTGGGCGTCGAGATCGTCGACCTGCGCATGACCCGCGTCGATCTGCCCGCGCAGAACTCGGCCGCAGTCTACCGGCGGATGAAGACCGAGCGCGAGCGCGAGGCCGCCGACATCCGTGCCAACGGCGACCAGAGCGCCGCCACGATCCGCGCCAAGGCCGAACGCGAGGTCACGGTGATCCTGGCCGAGGCGACGCAGAAGTCCGAGCAGCTGCGCGGCGAGGGCGATGCCGACAAGAACCGCATCCTCGCCGAGGCGTTCGGCAAGGACCCGGACTTCTTCAGCTTCTACCGCTCGATGCAGGCCTACGAGACCGGCCTGAAGGGGTCCGACACGCGGCTGGTGATCAGCCCGAACACGGATTTCTTCCGCTACTTCAGCGATCCGCAGGGCCGGGCGGCGGCCGCAGCGACGCGGGCCCCGCGGGGACCGGCCGATCCAAGCGCCACCACCGGCTCCACCGCCGGGACGGCGCGCTGATCGGACGCGCGTTGGCGCGCGGGCACCGGAAGACTACCTTGCACGTCGATACGCGGGCCCCGATCATCGATCAGGGGCCCGCGACGCCGGAAACGCGGTCTTGAAGAGGTCGATCATGCACCCCGTCGCGCGCGCCCCCGTGGCGCCCTTCGGCCGCGCGAAGGCGCAGCCCCGCTCCCGCACCCGCGCCCTCGTGGCGGCTGTCCTGTTCGGAGCCTCGGTGGCGAGCGCCGCCGTGCCGCGCCCGGCCTTCGCCAAGGGGCCGGCCTCGCTGGCCGACCTCGCCGATCAGGTGACCGACGCGGTGGTGAACATCTCCGCCTCCACCACGGTCGAGGCCCGGGGCGGGCGCGCCATGCCGCAGGTGCCCCCGGGCACCCCGTTCGAGGACCTGTTCGAGGAGTTCTTCAACCGCCGCGGCGGCAAGGGCGGCGAGCGCGGCGACAACGACGCGCCGCGTCAGCAGCGCAAGTCGAACTCCCTCGGCTCGGGCTTCATCATCGACGCGTCCGGGATCGTGGTGACCAACAACCACGTCATCGGCGACGCCAACGACATCCAGGTCATCCTGCACGACGGCACCAAGCTGAAGGCCGAGATCGTCGGCAAGGATTCGAAGATCGACCTCGCGGTGCTGCGGGTGAAGCCTCCGGCCGATCATCCGTTGAAGGCGGTGCCGTTCGGCAATTCCGACACGATGCGGCCCGGCGACTGGGTCATCGCCATCGGCAACCCGTTCGGACTCGGCGGCTCGGTCTCGGCCGGCATCGTCTCGGCCCGGGGGCGGAACATCGAGTCCGGACCCTACGACAACTACATCCAGACCGACGCGGCGATCAACAAGGGCAATTCCGGCGGTCCGCTGTTCAACATGGACGGCGAGGTGATCGGCATCAACACGGCGATCCTGTCGCCCACCGGCGGCTCGGTGGGCATCGGCTTCGCGGTCCCGTCGGACACGGCCAAGCCCGTGATCGACCAGCTGCGCGACTTCGGCGAGGTCCGGCGCGGCTGGCTCGGCGTGCGCATCCAGAACGTCGACGACACCACCGCCGAGGCGCTCAATCTCAAGGGCGGTGCCCGGGGCGCCCTCGTGGCCGGCGTCGACGAGAAGGGCCCGGCCAAGACCGCCGGGATCGACGTCGGCGACGTGATCGTGAAGTTCAACGGCGCCCCCGTGAAGGCCTCGGGCGACCTGCCGCGGATCGTCGCCTCGACCCCCGTGGGCCAGAAGGTCGACGTGGTGGTGGTGCGCAAGGGCGAGGAGGTGACCAAGCCCGTCACCCTCGGCCGCCTGGAGGACAGCGACAAGCCGCAGCTCGCCAATCTGCGCCAGCCGGAGCCCGAGAGCGCGACCCGTCAGGCGCTCGGGCTCAACCTGTCCGGCATGACCGACGACCTGCGGAAGAAATACGCCATCAAGGACACCGTGAAGGGCGTGGTCGTCACCCGCGTCGATCCGAACTCGACGGCGGCCGACAAGCGGATCCAGCCCGGCGAGGTGATCGTCGAGGTCGGCCAGGAATCGGTGAATACCCCGGCGGATGTGACGAAGCGGATCGACGCCCTCAAGAAGGACGGGCGCAAGTCGGTGCTGCTCCTCGTGGCCAGCGCCACCGGCGACGTGCGGTTCGTGGCGGTCGGGCTCGAGTAGACCGGCTCCGCATCGAGAGGCCGAGGGCCGTCGCTCCGAAAGGATGCGGCGGCCTTCGCGTTTTCGGGACAGGGCTGGGCGCCTTCAGGGAGAGCCGCTTCGCGGCAAGTCTTGCGCTGGGTCCCGGGTCGCACTCCGCTGGCGCTGCATGCGCCCGGGAAAGGGCCTGACGTTTCATCTTGCCCCGCCCCCCTTTCCCGGACAGGTGGAGCGAAGCGGAACCTGATCCGGGACCCAGCACGGGATGCGCCGCGAAGCGGTTCGACAGGAGCTGGGAGGCCGCATTGACGCGGCGGATCCGTGCAGCACACTGGGGCCGTGAGTCGATCCGGCTCGAGCTCTCTCGAACCCCATGACGGCCGTCGCCTTCGACACCTTGAAGTTCGCCCGCGCCCTGCGCGAGAAGGCGAAGCTGTCACCCGAGCAGGCCGAGGGCTTGGCGGATGCGCTGGTCGATGTCTTTGACGGAACCCTCGCGACGAAGGCTGACATCCGCGACGTTCAGGCTGAAATCCAGGCCGTTCGCGGCGATATCGAAGCGCTGAAGATCCAGACTCGCGCCGATATCGAGGCTCTGCGGCTAACGACGCAGGCGGATAGCGAGAATCTCCGCGTTTCCACCAAAGCCGATATCAAGGCTCTCGGACTCAAGATGAAGGCGGATATCGAAACGACGAAAGGCGCGATTGCCTCTGCTAAGGTGGAGATGGTGCGCTGGATCTTCGGTGCGATCGGCTTTCAGACGGTGGCTCTCATGGGTGCGGTCGTGACCCTCGCCCGTACCTTCCACTGCCCCCTCAAGCCACGAACTCGGCCGCCCCATACCCCTGCAGGTACAAGAGCGCGGTGAGGTCGCCATGCTCGATCCGGACCCGGGCGGCGGCCGCGACCGCGGGCTTGGCCCGGAAGGCGACACCGAGGTCGGCTTCCGCCAGCATGTCGAGATCGTTGGCGCCGTCGCCGACCGCCAAGGTCTCGGCGGGGCCGAGCCCGAGGGCGTCGCGCAGTTCGATCAGCGCCGCGCGCTTCTCGGCCTTGCCGACGATCGGGTCCTCGACCGTGCCGGTGAGGCGCCCGTCAGCGACGCCGAGCACGTTGGCCCGGTGCGCCTCGAACCCGATCATCCCGGCGATCGGGCCGGTGAACAGGGTGAAGCCCCCCGAGACCAGGCAGGTCCGGGCGCCGTGCGCCCGCATCGTCCGCACCAGCGTCGGGCCGCCCGGGGTCAGGCTGAGCTGATCGGCGATCAGACCGTCCACCGCCGCGACCGGGATATCCTTCAGGAGCGCCACGCGCTCGCGCAGGGCCGGCTCGAAGGCGATCTCGCCGCGCATCGCCCGCTCGGTGATCGCGGCCACGTGGTCCTTGAGGCCGAGGGTGCCTGCGAGTTCGTCGATGCATTCCTGCTCGATCATGGTCGAGTCCATGTCGGCGAGGAACAGGCGCTTGCGGCGGTGCGGGTCGGCGGGCAGCACGGCGAGGTCGATCGGCTCCCCCGCGAACGCCGTCCGCAGCCGCTCCGTGAGGGACGCGGCCGCGGCGGGCTCGCCCGGGACCAGGATCTCGGCCGCGACCTCCCCGTGCAGGATCCGGGGCTGGTGCTCCGTCCGCAGCACGGCGCGCGTCTCGGCCAGGACCGCGTCGGTGATGGACGGCCGATCCGGGTTTGCTATCAGGACCGCGACCAGCATCGTGGAGGTTCGCCTTGCCAAACCGGGGGGACGGGGGGCGCCCGGCGGCGATCCTCATCGCAGGGCCCACTGCGTCGGGCAAGTCGGCCCTGGCCGCCCGGCTGGCGCTGCGCCAGGGCGGCGTGGTGATCAACACCGATTCCATGCAGGTCTACGCGGACCTGCGCCGCCTCACCGCCCGGCCCGAACCGGATGAGGAAGCCCGGGTGCCCCACCACCTCTACGGCCATGTCGACGGGGCGGTGAATTATTCGCTGGGGCACTTTTCCCGCGACGCGGCGGCGCTGCTCGCGGCGCTCGACGGGCGGTTGCCGGTCTTCGTCGGCGGCACCGGCCTGTACTTCCGGGCGCTGGAGCAGGGCTTTTCGGAGCTGCCGCCCGTGCCCGAGGCGGTGCGCGCGTGGGTGCGGGAGGAGGCCGAGGGGCGCCCCACCGAGGCGCTGCACGCCGACCTCGCCCGGCACGACCCCGAGGGTGCCGCCCGCCTGCGCCCGAGCGACCGGATGCGGGTGATGCGCGCCCTGGAGATCTTTTTTGCCACTGGCCGGCCGATCGCCAGCTTTTACGGCGACCCGGTGCCCGGCCCCCTGGCCGGCTGGAGTCTCAAAAGAATCTTCCTGGCGCCCGATCGCGCGGTGCTGCGCGCCCGAATCGACGCCCGCTTCCGGGCAATGATCGCGGAGGGCGCGCTGGACGAGGTCGCCCGCCTGCGGTCGCGAAGGCTCGATCCGATGCTGCCGGTGATGCGCGCCCATGGCGTGCCGGGCCTGATCGCCCATCTCGACGGGGCGATTGATCTGGAGGCGGCGATCGTCCGGGGGCAGGCGGATACGCGCGCCTACGCCAAGCGCCAGTTCACGTGGTTCCGCCATCAGATGGGGGAGGGCTGGCGGTGGATGGATCCGGAGGCGGCTCAGACCGAACTGTGAGCTTACCGCATCTCTCCCTCCCCCCTCTGCGGGGGAGGGTGGCCCAATGAGTGCCCTCTGCGTCAGCAGGGGTCGGGAGAGGGGAGCGCGGGCCCCGGAAAAGGCGCGTCTTTCATGAGGGGCAGAGCTTTGTTCTGCGCCGTCGCTCCCCTCTCCCGACCCGCTTCGCGGGCCACCCTCTCCCGCAGAGGGGAGAGGGAGACGCAGCGGGGGCGGTTTCGCAACGCGCGAAAAGAGCGCTCAGCGCTCCAGCCGGGCCACCAGGCTCGACGTGTCCCAGCGGTTGCCGCCCATGGATTGCACCTCGGCGTAGAACTGGTCGACGAGCGCCGAGACCGGGAGCTTGGCGCCGTTGCGGCGGGCCTCGTCGAGCAGGATGCCGAGATCCTTGCGCATCCAGTCGACCGCGAAGCCGAACTCGAACTGGCCCTGGTTCATGGTCTTGCCGCGGTTCTCCATCTGCCAGGAGCCGGCGGCCCCCTTGGAGATCACGTCGAGCACCGCCTCGACGTCGAGGCCGGCGCGCTTGGCGAAGTGGACGCCCTCGGACAGGCCCTGGACCAGACCGGCGATGCAGATCTGGTTAACCATCTTGGTGAGCTGGCCGGAGCCCACCGGGCCCATCAGCCGGCAGGCCCGGGCGAAGGCGCCGATCGCCCCCTCGACCTTGGCGTAGGTCGCCGGCGCGCCGCCGCACATCACGGTGAGCACGCCGTTCTCGGCGCCGGCCTGGCCGCCGGAGACGGGCGCGTCGATGAAGCCCACCCCCTTGGCCTCGGCGGCGGCGGCGAGTTCCCGGGCGACCTCGGCCGAGGCCGTCGTGTGGTCGACGAAGATCGCGCCGGGCTTCATGCCGGCGAGCGCGCCGTCGTCGCCCAGCACGACGCTGCGCAGGTCGTCGTCGTTGCCCACGCAGGCGAACACGATCTCGGCGCCCGCGACGGCCTCCCGGGGCGTGGCCGCGGAGGCGCCGCCATAGGTCTTCACCCAGGCCTCCGCCTTGGGGGTCGTGCGGTTGTAGACGGTGACGTCGTGGCCACCCTTTTTGGCGAGGTGGCCGGCCATCGGGCCGCCCATCACGCCGAGGCCCAGGAATGCGACCTTCGCCATTGTGCTCTCCTCAACGTCCGCCGGATCGCTCCGGCGCGATCCCGAACGGTGGCTCAGCGGCCGGCGGCGACGGCCGGGTTCCGGCCCCCGAGGGTCAGCGCCGCGTTGACGATGACAGCCACCACGATGTTCACGGCGAGCGCCAGGAGCCCGGTATAGAGCGTGAGCTTCGCGTCGCCGAAGGTCAGGGTGTGCAGGGGCTTCAGCCCGTCCGACCACGCGATGGCGCTGCCGGCGACGAAGCCCACCGCCCAGCCGGCGAGCAGGGCCGGCGCCCGGAACCACGACATGTAGAGGCCGAAGACCAGGGCCGGCAGGGTCTGCAGGATCCACAGGCCGCCGAGCAATTGCAGATCGAGGGCGAACTGCGTCGGCAGGACCAGGATCGCCACCAGGGCGCCGATCTTGACCAGCATCGAGGTGATCTTGGCGACCTGGGCCTCGCCGGACGGGGTCACGTTCGGGTTGACGTAGGCCTTCCAGACGTTGCGCGAGAACAGGTTGGCGGCGCCGATCGACATCACCGCCGCCGGCACCAGGGCGCCGATGGCGATGGCCGCGAAGGCGAAGCCCGCGAACCAGCCCGGGAACAGGGTCTTGAACAGGACCGGCACCACGTCGTTGTTGCTCGCCACCTTGATGCCGGCGGCGTGGCCCATGTAGCCGAGCATCGCCAGCAGCCCGAGGAGCAGCGTGTAGGCCGGCAGCAGCACCGCGTTCTTGCGGATCGTGTTGCCGCCCGAGGAGGCGAAGATGCCGGTGAGCGTGTGCGGGTACATGAAGGCGGCGAGCGCCGAGCCGAGCGCCAGGGAGGCGTAGGGCAGGATCTGCGCCGGGCTGAGCAGCGTGCCGCCCGAGCCCTTGGCCTTGAAGGCGGCGTCGGCCGCGTCGAACACCGCGGCGTAGCCGCCGAGCTTCGACGGCACGATCGCCACCGCCACCAGCACCACGACGTAGATCATGATGTCCTTGACGAAGGCGATCAGCGCCGGGGCCCGCAGGCCCGACGAGTAGGTGTAGAAGGCCAGCACCAGGAAGGCGAGGATCAGCGGAATCTCGCCGTGCAGGCCCAACGCCTTGATCGCCACCTCCATGCCGATGAGCTGGAGCGCGATGTAGGGCATGGTGGCGACCACGCCCGTGACGGCGACCGCCAGTTCGAGCGCCCGCGAGCCGTAGGTGCCGTACACGACGTCGCCCGCCGTGACGTAGCCCTTGTCCTTGGCGGCCTGCCACAGGACCGGCATCACCGCGAACACGAACGGGTAGACGATGATCGTGTAGGGCAGGGCGAAGAACCCGTAGGCGCCGACAGCATAGACCAGCGCCGGCACCGCGATGACCGTATAGGCGGTGTAGAAGTCGCCGCCGATCAGGAACCACGTGATCCAGGTGCCGAACTTGCGCCCGCCCAGGCCCCATTCGTCGAGATGGGCCAGCGTCTCGGGCCGGCGCCAGCGGGCGGCGACGAAGCCCATCACGGTCACGAGCACGAAGAAGAACAGGAAGACCGACAGCGCCGGGATATCGAGATCAGCGGTCATCGCGCACGGCCCGGTAGACGACGTAGAGGATCAGGGAGGTCAGCGGCACCCAGGCCAGCTGGTACCAATAGAAGAACGGGAAGCCGAACAGCATCGGATCGCGCTGGTTGTAGAACGGCACCCACAGGAGCCCCAGGAAGGGCAGCAGCAGGAGCCACATCAGCGGCGAGCGGCGTCGGGATTCCATGGTTCGGCCCGGTCGAGGAAAACGGCTCGGCGACGGATATCCGCCGTTACACGCGGCGGTCATCGTGCGGTCTGACGCGCTGCATCACAGTTCAGATCGCTTGCGTCAACGGGAGGCCGATAGGATAAACCGGACCTGTCGCACGGGATCAACGAATCCCGGCCGGCGGCTCCCCGGAGCCGCCCGAGCCCGAGGCGGCGTTCTGGGAGGAACGACATGGGTACGGCGCTCGGCAGGCAACTCCGCGACCATGGGCCCTGGGCCCTGGTGGGCGCGCTCGGCGCCGCGGCTCTGGCGATCGTGGCGACCCAGCGGGGCGAGACGATCAACGCCCTCTGGATCGTGGTCGCCGCGGTCTGCGTCTATCTGATTGCCTATCGCTACTATTCCAAGTTCATCGCCGAGAAGGTGATGCGCCTCGACCCGAAGCGCGTGACCCCGGCGGTGCGCCACAATGACGGGCTCGACTACGTCCCCACCAACCGCGGCGTGCTGTTCGGCCATCATTTCGCGGCGATCGCGGGGGCGGGCCCGCTGGTCGGTCCGGTGCTGGCCGCCCAGATGGGCTACCTGCCCGGCATGCTCTGGATCCTGGCGGGCGTCGTGCTGGCCGGCGCCGTGCAGGACTTCATGGTCCTGTTCGTGTCGATGCGCCGGGACGGGCGCTCGCTCGGCGAGCTGATCCGGGCCGAGCTCGGCACCGTGCCGGGCATCATCGCCCTGTTCGGCACCTTCCTGATCATGGTGATCCTGCTCGCCGTGCTGGCGCTGATCGTTGTCAAGGCGCTGGCCGAGAGCCCGTGGGGTACCTTCACGGTGATGTCGACGATCCCGATCGCCATGCTGATGGGGGTCTATGCGCGCTATCTCCGCCCCGGCCGGATCGGCGAGGTCTCGATCCTCGGCTTCGTCCTCTTGATGCTGGCGATCCTGGCCGGCGGCTCCGTGGCGGCGAGCCCGGTCTGGGGGCCGGCCTTCACCTTCACGGGCCCGCAGCTCTGCTGGATGCTGATCGGCTACGGCTTCGTCGCCTCGATCCTGCCGGTCTGGCTGCTGCTCGCCCCGCGCGACTACCTGTCGACCTTCCTCAAGATCGGCACCATCGTGGGTCTGGCGCTCGGCATCGCGGTCGTCGCGCCGCACGTGCAGATGCCGGCAGTGACCAAGTTTGTGGACGGCACCGGTCCGGTGTGGGCGGGCAGCCTGTTCCCGTTCCTGTTCATCACCATCGCCTGCGGCGCGGTCTCGGGCTTCCACGCCCTGATCGCGTCGGGCACCACCCCGAAGCTGATCGCCAGCGAGGCCGATGCCCGCTTCATCGGCTATGGCGGCATGCTGATGGAATCCTTCGTGGCGATCATGGCGCTGGTCTCGGCCTGCGTGATCGACCCGGGCGTGTACTTCACCATGAACTCGCCCGCGGCGCTCATCGGCACCACGCCGGAGACCGCGGCCGCCGCCGTCACCAAGCTCGGGTTCAGTACCACGCCCGACATCATCACCCAGACCGCCGCGGATGTCGGCGAGCGCACGATCATCTCCCGCGCCGGCGGCGCGCCGACGCTGGCGGTCGGCATGGCCCACATCATCTCCTCGGCGATCGGCGGCAAGGCGATGATGGCCTTCTGGTACCATTTCGCGATCCTGTTCGAGGCCCTGTTCATCCTCACGGCCGTGGATGCGGGCACGCGCGCCTGCCGGTTCATGGTGCAGGATCTCGTGGCGCTCGCCGTGCCGGCGTTCAAGAACACCACCTCCTGGGGGCCGAGCATCGCGGCCACCGCCATCTCGGTCGGGGCCTGGGGCTACTTCCTGTACCAGGGGGTCACCGACCCGCTGGGGGGCATCAACACCCTGTGGCCGCTGTTCGGCATCTCGAACCAGATGCTGGCCGCGGTGGCGCTGACGCTGTGCACCGTGGTGATCTTCAAGATGAAGCGCGAGCGCTACGCGTTCGTGACCATCCTCCCGACCGCGTGGCTGTGCCTGTGCACCCTCACGGCCGGCTGGCAGAAGATCATGTCCGCCGACCCCAAGATCGGGTTCCTGGCCCATGCCGAGCGCTACGCGGCCGCCGCCGCGGACGGCAAGATCCTGGCCCCGGCCAAGACCGCCGACCAGATGAGCCAGATCATCCTCAACGACCGGATCGACGCGGTGCTGGCGGCCCTGTTCATCGGCCTCGTCGTCGCCATCGCGGGGTTCGGCATCGCCGCCTGCCTCAAGGCGTGGCGCGCCGACCGCTGGACCGCCAGCGAGACCGAGCCGCGCCTGGCCGCGGCGGAGTAGGGCGCGTCATGCTGCAGCAGCCAAACCTGCGGGATCGCCTCCGGACGCTGTCCAAATGCGTCTGCGACGGCGCCCGGCTGATGGTCGGGCAGGGGGACTACGCGGCCTATGCCGAGCACCTCCGCCGCACCCATCCGGACCGGGCGCCGATGACCGAGGTCGAGTTTTTTCGCAATCGCGAGAACGCCCGCTTCGGGGTTGGGAATACCTCCGGCTTCCGCTGCTGTTGAAGACGGCGGAGAGCCGCGATCTCTCAACAGGCGATCGCAAATTGTATCTACGATCAGATTGACCAATCGCGGTTCGGATCGTAGATCTCGGCATGCGCGTCGTCTGGGATGAGCGGAAGCGGGAGATCAATTTCGCAAAGCACGGCCTCGACTTCGCGGATGCCCGCGACCGCTTTCTGTTTGAGGATTCGGTGATCGTGCCGTCTTATCCCGCGCGGGACGGCAGAGCCCGCTTCGTGGCGATAGGCGTGCTGGACGGGCTCCTCGTTGCGGCGGTGATGGCCCCGCTGGGATCGGAGGCGCTGTCGCTCATCAGTTTGCGTCCGGCGAGCCGTGCGGAACGGAGGATCTACGAGAATGCCTAAGCTCGACCTGCCGCCGATCACCGATGCGGAGGAGGCTCGGATCCAGGCCGGCATCGCCGCCGATCCGGACAGCCCCGAGGTCACCGCCGAACAGGCGCGTGACGCGCGTCCCTTCGCCGAGGCGTTCCCCGAACTGGCCGCCACCTTGCGCCGGTCCCGCGGACCGCAGAAGGCGGCGACCAAGCAGCTCGTGAGCCTGCGGCTCGATGCCGAGACCGTCGAGGCCTTCAAGGCCACGGGACCGGGCTGGCAGACCCGGATGAACGACGCCCTGCGGGCGGCCGCGCGGTCGCTGACGTAAGCGTGATCGCCGGCTTCGCGGGCGCGGCTCGCAACGGTCGAAACACGCGCGTCTGCCGTCGTCGGACCCGATCGGCCCGGCCGGCGTTCTCCACGCCGGAGGGCCGGCCGGCCCTCGCGAAACGCGGAAGGGCCGATGACCGACGAGCGTGCACAGGATCAGACGGAGCCCCGGGCCGTGAACGTCACCCATGCCTGGGAGCGGGCCTACTGGGCGCGCCGGTTCATGGTGCCGGTGGAGCGGGTCGAGGCCGCGGTGGCGGCGGTGGGCGACGATCCGGCCCGCGTGGCGGCCCATCTCGGGCGGGACTGGCCCGGCCACGAGCCCGCCATCTGAGGCGCCCATCCCCGGGACAAGCTCGGCCGGAGCTTGACTCGGCGGCCACAATATCCGCCATCTCCGGTCCCACGGGAGGTCGGCATGAGCATTTTCCAGGACGCCATCCTTCGGTTCGGCCGCACGATCATGTCGTATGCGGGCGACGCGGTCTTCCTGCAGGCCGCGGTCTCCTCCGCGGCCAACGTCATCGTGGCGGACGGGGACGTGGCCGAGGAGGAGATCGAGTCGGCGATCACCGGGATCCGCGCCAACCCGATCCTCGAGAAATCCTACGACACCCTGCGCGTCGAGCAGGAACTCTACGAGGCGATCGCCCGGGCCAAGACCCGGGCCGGCCGGCTCGAGAACCTGCGCCTCGTGGCCGCCATCGCCGAGCGACCGATCGAGCAGCGCCAGGACGTGTTCCTGATCGGCGCCGACGTGGCCGATATCGACGGGATCAGCACGGTCGAGCACACGTCGCTCGATGAGATCGCCGCCGCCCTGCACGTCGACAAGTCCGCGCTGCTGCGGTGAGGGCTTTCAGGCGCGGGTGAGCCGTTTGGGTTCGTCGGAGGGGCGAGATCGCCTTCGGCCCGACGCTGGTCGATCGCGCACGCGAGCACCGGACGCGCTCGCCGGCGCCCTGGCCCGCGAGGTCGGGCCGGTGGCGGCGCGGGTCCCGATCCGGGCGCCGCCGCCCGACGTCCCGTCCGATCGGCGCTGAGGGCGATCTGCCGGGCCGTGAAGGCGCCGGAGCGTCGCTCCGCGGCATAGGCCGGGCCCGGTCGCGGGGCGGATGCGGAAGGCACCCCTGCGGCGAAGCCGCACGCTTTTTGCCTGGCCGGACATGATAGCGAATCAATTCGGGTGTCCGATGTACCGGCACGCGATGCGAAGAATCCGGCCCGGTGCCGGCCGGCGGAGACCGCATGGGCCTCGTCCTCTACGCCCTCAAGTTCCGGATCACGACCTACGTGCTCGCGGTGCTGATGATGCTCGGCGGCGTCGGCGCGATCCTCGTCACGCCCAAGGACGTACTGCCGGTCGTCGATATCCCGGTCGTCGTGGTGGTTTGGACCTATACCGGCCTGTCCGCGCCGGAGATGGAACAGCGCATCACCACCTATGCCGAGTACGGCATCTCCAACAACGTCAACAACATCCGCCGCATGGAGTCGACGACGCTCCAGGGCACGGCGGTGCAGCGGATCTACTTCGACCCCTCGGTCAGCATCGATCTCGCCATCGCCCAGGTGGTCTCCTCGACCAACTCGATCCGCGCGGTGATGCCCACCGGCACGCAGCCGCCGGTGATCGTGCGCTACTCCGCCTCCTCGGTCCCGGTGATCCAGCTCGCCCTGACCTCGGCCAAGCAGAGCCTGAACGAGGTCTACGACTACGCCCAGTACCGGATCCGCCAGACCCTCGCGCAGGTCCCGGGCTCGACCCTGCCGTCGCCGTTCGGCGGGGCGCCGCGGCAGATCATGGTCGATCTCGACCTCAACGCCCTCCAGGCGCTGGGCCTGACGCCGCTCGACGTCACCAACGCCATGACGGCCCAGAACCTGACGGTCCCGTCGGGGCTCACCAAGATCGGCGAGCAGCAATATCCGGTCCAGCTCAACGCCACCCCGCCCTCGATCGAGACCCTCAACCTCGCGCCGATCAAGGTGGTGGCCGGCCAGCCCGTGCTGATGCGCGACGTCGCCTACGTCCGCGACGGCGGGCCGCCGCAGGTCAACGTCGTCAGCGCCGACGGCCAGCAGGCCGTGCTGATGCAGGTGATCAAGAACGGCAACGCCTCGACGCTCAACGTCGTCAACAACGTCAAGGCGGCGATGCCGACGATCCGGGCGGCCGCGCCCGAGGGGCTCTCGGTCAAGCAGCTGTTCGACCAGTCGGTCTTCGTCTCGAACGCCATCGAGGGCGTGCTCCACGAGGCCCTGACCGCAGCCGCCCTGACGGGGCTCGCGATCCTGCTGTTCCTCGGCTCCTGGCGCTCGACGATCATCGTGCTGATCTCGATCCCGCTCTGCGTAATGACCTCGCTCGCCGTGCTGGCAGCCCTCGGCGAGACCATCAACGTGATGACCCTGGGCGGGCTCGCGCTCGCGGTCGGCATCCTGGTGGACGACGCCACGGTGGCGATCGAGAACACCTACCGGCTGTTCGAGGAGGGTGAGGAGTTCCGCGAGAGCGTGGTCCACGGCGCCGCCGGCATCGCCAAGCCGGCGCTGATCTCGACCCTGTCGATCTGCGCGGCCTTCACGGCGGTCTTCGCCCTCACCGACACGCCGAAATACCTGTTCACCCCGCAGGCGCTCGCGGTGGTGTTCGCGATGCTGACCTCCTACCTGCTGTCGCGGACCCTGGTGCCGCTCATGATCGACGTGATCGTGGCGCCGGAATACCGCCAGAACCACGCCAAGGACCGGGACAAGGATCGGGACGAGAACCGAGAGGCGCCGGCCCGGCGCGGCCGCATCGCCCGGGCCGTCGGCCTCGTCGGCGCCCCGCTGATGCGGCTGTTCGGCGGCATCCATGCCGGCTTCGAGCGCGGCTTCACGCGGTTCCACCGGGGCTATGTCGGCCTGCTGCACGCGGTGCTGGGCCACCGGATCGTCACGCTGGGCGTCGTCGGCGTCGTGCTGGCGATGACCGGGGCTTTGTTCGTCTTCGTCGGGCAGGATTACTTCCCGCAGATCGAGGCGAGCCAGATGACCATGCATCTGCGCACGCGCACCGGCATGCGCATCGAGACCACCCGGCAGGTCTTCGCCCAGGTCGAGGACACGGTCCGGGCGGTGATCCCGCCGGACGAGATCGATCAGATCCTCCAGAACATCGGCCTGCCGTCGAACAACTACAACTTCGCCTTCTCGGACGGTTCGTTCGTCTCCTACAACGACGGGCAGATGCTGGTCAGCCTCAAGGAGGGCCACGGCTCGGTGGCGGGCTACACGAAGCGCCTGCGCGAGGTGCTGATGAAGCGCTTCCCCGACGTGACCGTCTATTTCCAGCCGGCCGACATGATCACCCAGATCCTGAACTTCGGCGTCATCACCCCGATCGACGTGCAGGTCTCCGGCCGGCACCCGGAGAAGGACCTGGAGGTCGCCCAGCGCATCGTCCAGCGGCTGAAGCACACCAAGGGCCTCGTCGACGTCCACCTGCAGCAGATCGTCAACGAGCCGCAATTCTACGTCGACGTCGACCGGCGCCTCGCCTCCGAACTCGGGCTCACCGAGCAGCAGGTGGCGCAGAACATGAACATCTCCCTGTCGGGCAGCTACCAGGTGACGCCGAACTTCTGGCCCGATCCCAAGACCGGCATCCCGTATCAGCTCTGGGTGCAGACGCCCGAATACCGCAACGCCTCGCTCACCGACCTGCGCAACACGCCGATGTTCGTGCGCGCCGCCGCGACTTCGAGCTCGGGTCCGGGGGTGCTGACGCTGCTCTCCAGCCTCGCGGACCTGCGCCGGACGCCGACGCAGACCATGATCAGCCACGTGAACATCCAGCCGACCTTCGACATCTACGCGGCGGTCCAGGATCGCGACCTCGGCTCGGTCGCCCGCGACATCGATGCGGTCGTCCAGGACGAGCAGAAAAATCTGGAGGCGCCCGACAGGATCGCGGTCCGCGGCCAGATCGAGAACATGCGCTCGGCCTTCTTCCGCCTGGAGCTCGGTCTCGGCGTCGCGCTGATCGCCGTCTATCTCCTGATGGCGGTGAACTATCAGACCTGGGGTGACCCGTTCGTGGTCATCGCCGCCCTGCCGATGGCGTTCTGCGGCATCACCTTCGCGCTGTTCGTCACCGGCACCGCCTTCTCGATCCCGTCGATCTTCGGGGCGATCATGTCCGTGGGCATCGCCTCGGCGAACTCGATCCTGCTCGTCACCTTCGCCAAGGAGCACCGGGAGGCCACGGGCTGCAGCGCCCTGGAGGCGGCGATCACCGCGGGCGAGACCCGGCTGCGGCCGGTGCTGATGACCGCCTCGGCGATGTTCTTGGGATTGATCCCGATGGCGCTCGGTACCGGAGAGGGCGGCGAGCAGAACGCCGCGCTGGCCCGGGCCGTGATGGGCGGCATCGCCTTCGCCACCCCGGCGACCCTGCTGCTGGTGCCGTTCCTCTACGTGCTGATGCGTGGCGGCCCGGCCCAGCCGGTGCAGGATTACCTCGGGGCGGATCACCGGGCCGAGGGCCAGGCCGCGGCCTGACGCGCGGAAACGCACGGCCCTCCCGCCTGCGGGCTACGGACGACACGGGGTTCGACCGTCGCCGTGATCATGCCATGTGCGCAGAAGGCGCAGGTCCCCTCTCAGGAGCGGGAGAGGGGACCGGTCGCGGCCTGCAACAGGGCCGGTGCCTCAAACCTGTGTCGCCCGTAGCTCAGCGGGGGAGACGCTCCCGGGGCTGGCCGTTGCCCGCATCCGGAAGCGATGTGTGACCGCCACAGCCCTGCGCAAGAGACAGGACGCCGGGTCGGCGGGACCTACTCGCAGACCTCGACGCGGCGATAGGTGAACTCGCCGTCGCCGAGCCATTCCTTGCGGCGCTCGTAGTGGCAGATCGGGCCGCGGCGCTCGCGGATCACGACGGGCTCGGGCTCCTCGACCACGACGCGGCGCGGGCGGTACTCCGGCGGCGGCGGGGGCGGGTTCGCGCCGTTGATGAGGGCGCTCCCGACCACGCCGCCGACCACGCCGGCCGCGAGGCCGCCGACGATGGCGCCGGTCTGGTCGCGGGCGGTGGCCGGGGCGACGGCCCCGAGAACCAGGGTCGCGGCGAGGGCGGCGGCCCCGGCGCGGATCATCGTGAAGGAACCGTTGAAGGACACGCGCAACATCTCCCGTTCGTGTTGGGGATGATCCAACACCGGGAGGATTAAAAATCCCCGAAGCGGCCCAATTCGATCGTGTGCCAGGGAAACGGATCGGTCCGGCCGGACGGACTCAGAGCAGCCCGTCGAGGCTCTCGACCACGACGGCCGGCGGGAGATCGGCGTACTCGTCCGGCAGCCCCTTGCGGTTGATCCAGGCCGTCCGGAATCCGAAGGCGCGGGCCCCGGCCACATCCCACCGGTTCGAGGAGCAGAACAGGACGTCGCCCTCCCCGACCGCCATGCGCGTCAGGGCGCTGCGGTAGGCGTCGGGATGGGTCTTGAACACCTGCGCGTCGTCCACCGACAGGACCGCGTCGAGGTGGTCGGCGAGACCCGCCGAGGCCACGGCCCGGTCGACCATCGCGGCGTTGCCGTTGGTGAGGATCGCGGTGCGGATCCCGCGCTTGCGCAGGGCCGCCAGGACGCCCGGCACCTCCGGATAGGCGTCGAGGTCGCGATAGGCGTCGAGCAGCCGCTCGCGCAGGCCGGGATCGACCCCGGGATGGAGCGCCAGGGCATGGTCGAGGGCCTGTACGGTCAGGTCCCAGAAGGCCGCGTAGCGGCCCATGAGCGACAGGGTCCAGCTGTATTCGAGCTGCTTGTTGCGCCAGACCTCGGAGAGGTGGGCCGCGTCCGGTCCGACCGCGGCGGCGTAGCGCTGGACCGCGGCGTTGACGTCGAACAGCGTGCCGTAGGCGTCGAACAGGACGGCCTTCACGCCCGCGAGCAGGTCCTTGGCGTCGGTCATGGCGGTCCTCACTGGGTGCTCTTTCCCGATCTGGGGCCGGGACGCCCGATGGCGAGCCCGACGCGGTCCGCTCAGGCCCGGCGCAGGCGCAGGCCGAACAGGTGCAGCAGGCCCGCCAGCAGCCCGCCATAGACGACGGCCCCGGCCAGCCCCAGCAGCGCCAGGACGGCGAGCTCACGCCCGTGCGGCAGGGCCGGCACCAGCGTCTGGGCGAGCCCTTCGCCATAGACCGCGACGGCCGCCAGGCCCAGGCAGGCGAGCGCGACCCCGGCGACGGTGAGGCCCAGGGTCCGCCCCGGCGCCGTCCAGTTCCGGCGCCTGGCCAGGACGAGGAGCAGCACCAGGTTCACCCATTGGCTGACTGCGGTGGCCAGCGCCAGCCCGGTGACGCCGTAGGGGCCGGTGAGCCAGAGCTTCAGGGCGACGTTGACCAGGATCGCCGTGAGCGAGGCCCAGAGCGGGGTCTTGGTGTCCTGCCGGGCGTAGAAGCTCGCCACCGCGCTGCGCACCAGCACCACGGCCGGCAGCGCGAAGCCGTAGGCGGCAAGCACCGCGGCGGCCCGGGCGGCATCCTCCGCGCTGAAGGCGCCGCGCTGGAACAGGGCCGCCATGATCAGGCCCGGGATGGTCAGGAACGCCACGGTGAACGGCGCCGACAGGGCCAGGGAGAACCCCGCCGCCCGGTTCTGGGCCGCGTGGGCGCCGGCGACGTCCCCGGCGGCGATCCGCCGGCTCATCTCGGGCAGGAGCACGGTGCCGGCCGCGATGGCGATGACCCCGAAGGGGAGCTGGTAGAGCCGGTCGGCGTAGTAGAGCGCCGAGACCGCCCCGGTGGGCAGCCAGCTGGCGATGATCGTGTCGGCGAAGGCCGCGATCTGGAAGCCGGCGGAGCCGATCACCGCCGGCCCGAGCACCGCGAAGAACCGCTTCAGCGCCGGATCGGCCCGCGGCACCGCGAGGTCGGGCATCACCCGGGCCCGGCGGCAGCCCCACCAGAGCAGGCCGAACTGGAGCACTCCCGAGACGGCGACGCCCCAGGCGGCCGCGTAGGCGGCGTTCGGGAACAGGGCGCTCAACCCCAGGGCGGCCAGCATGGCGAGGTTGAGCAGGATCGGCGCCCCGGCCGCCACGGCGAAATGCCGGTGGGCGTTGAGGATGCCCGACAGCAGCGTCACCAGGGTCATGAACAGCAGGTACGGGAAGGTGATGCGGGTCAGCGCCACCGCGAGCTGGAAGCGCGCGCCGTCCTCCGCGAAGCCCGGCGCCAGGGCGCGCACCACCCAGGGCATCGCCGGCAGGGCGAGGTTCAGCAGCACGAGCTGCACGATCAGCATCAGGGTGAAGACCCGGTTGGCGAAGCGGTGCGCCTCCCCCGGGGCGCCCGCCTCCGCGAGCCCGGCATAGGCCGGCACGAAGGCGGTGTTGAACGCCCCCTCGCTGAAGATCGCGCGGAAATGGTTGGGCAGCCGGAACGCCACCACGAAGGCGTCGGTCATCGGGCCGGCGCCCATCACGGCGGCCATCACCACGTCGCGGGCGAAGCCGGTGACGCGCGAGACCAGGGTCCAGCCGCCGACCGAGAGGATGGAGCGGATCATGGGCGGGGATGCCGCCGGGACGGCTGCCGTAGCAGACTGCCGGAAGCACCCGACGTTGAAGAATAGGAGTGACCGGCTCCGTGCCTCTCCCTCCCCCCGCAAAGGGGGGAGGGGGTGAAGCCGGAAGCGTCGCGCAACAAAGGAATGGCCGAACCTTTTTTCACCGGGTCATCCGGCGTCGGGCGCATCAAGAGCCGGTTTCATCCGTCACCTCAAGGGTGCCGCGGACACAGGGCCCACGGCAGCCGCTCAAGCGCTCTCCGCCGAAGTGGATACCGGTTCGGCGCACGAGAGCGCGTCACACCAAGGGCTAGGAGCCGCGCACGATTGCGACGCGATCGGGCACGGCTCCAAGCCGCCTCAGGCGTGCGCCTCGGCGTACATCTTCTCCACGTGCTCCCAGTTCACGAGGTTCTCGATGAACGCCTTGAGATAGTCGGGCCGGCGGTTGCGGTAGTCGATGTAGTAGGAGTGCTCCCACACGTCGACGCCGAGGATCGGCTTGGCGCCGTGGACCAGCGGGTTCTCGCCGTTGGGGGTCTTCATGATCGCGAGCTTGCCGTCCTTGACGGCGAGCCACGCCCAGCCCGAGCCGAACTGGCCGATGCCCGCCTGGATGAAGTCCGCCTTGAACTTCTCCGCACCGCCCAGATCCTCGTCGATCTTCTTGGCGAGCGCCCCCGGGATGGCGCCGCCGCCGTTGGGCTTCATCCACTGCCAGAAGTGGATGTGGTTGTAGTGCTGGCCGGCATTGTTGAAGAGCGGCTGATTGGTGTTGTAGGCGGCCTTGACGATCTCCTCGACGCTCTTGCCCTGGAGATCGGTGCCCTCGAGCAGCTTGTTGCCCGTGTCGACATAGGCCTTGTGGTGCTTGTCGTGGTGGAACTCGAGGGTTTCCTTCGACATGTACGGCCCGAGCGCGTCGTAGGCGTAGGGCAGTTCCGGCAGGGTGAAGGTCATCGCGTCTGTCTCCGCTTGGCAGGGGGCAGCCTCGGTCCCGGCGGGGGTGCCCGAGTCGAGAGACCGCTAGGTAAGTCGGGGGCCGCGCGAGGGCAACGCCGGGCGCGGTCGGGCGGGCGCGAAGTTCCGGGATCGCGGACCGCCGGGCGGCGGCGGAGTCCGGTATCCCGGGGGATATCGCCGTATGGTTTTGCAATATGACGGCCAGGCCTTACTGTAGGCCACGCCTTGAGCGCCGGCTGGGAGCCGGCACGTGCCAGAGAGTATCATGATCGCTGCGCTGTTCGCGCTCGCCGCCGCCATGATCATCGGCGGCTGCGCCGCCGTGATCCAGGGCTTCCCCTATGTGCGTCTGGAGAGCGGCCTCGCGATGGTGATCGCGGGCTCGGTGGCGGCCTCGTCGGGGGCCGTCCTGCTCGGGCTCGGCGTGCTCGCCCTCGCCTTCCGGCGCGTCGCGCGGGCGATCGAGCAGGCCCCGGCATCCGGGGTGCGGGACACTGTCGCCGCCTCCGCCGAGGAGGGCCGGATCCGGCCGCCGCCGCTCATGCCCACCGCCCCGGCCTTCATCGTGCCCTCGGTGGTCGAGCCGCCCTTCGATCCGGAACGTTCCCGGATCGCGCCGAGTCTGGACGTCCGGACGGACGCGGAGCCCGCACCGGCCCCGCCGCCGATCGAGCCGCCGACCCGGGCCGAGCCGATGCCCGCCGCGCCGCCATCCCTGGCGCGGGCGCCGATCCTCCAGCCCAAGCCTGACGGGCTCAAGCTCGATGGGCTCAAGCCGGACGTGCCCAGGCCGGACGTGTCCAGATCCGAGACGCCCCCGCCCGCGCCCGTGACCGCCCCCGAGGACGATCTGTTCGCCGCGCCCGAGGCCCCTGCGGAACCGGAGCCGTCCCTGCGTCCGAGCCTCGACACGGTGCCCGAACCCGCGCCGCCCGCCCCGAAGCCGGACGCGCGCACGGTGGTCGGGCGCTACGCCTCCGGCGGCAACACCTACGTGATGTTCGAGAACGGATCGATCGAGGCGGAGACGCCGCAGGGCCGCTTCACCTTCGCGTCCCTCGATGAGCTGAAGGCCTTCGTGGACAATGGCGGCGAGTCCGGCACGCGGGGCGCGGCCTGAGGGGCCGCCGCGGGCGGGTCACACCAGCGGGTTGAGGCTGTCGTTGCGCGGCGGGATCGGGGCGCGCATGGTCAGGGAGAAGCCGCCGGGGGCGTAGTCGGTCACCACCTCGGCCTGGACCTGCGTGATCAGCACCCGCTGCAGCAGGCGCGACCCGAAGCCCTGGCGGCTCGGCGGCGCGACCCGGGGACCGCCGGTCTCCCGCCAGGAGAAGCGCAGGATGCCGGCCGGGCCGCCGGGCTCCAGCGACCATTCCACAGCGACCCGCCCGGTGCGGTTGGAGAGCGCCCCGTACTTGGCGGCGTTGGTGGTCAGTTCGTGGATCGCCATCCCGATCGGCACGGCGACCTCGGAGGGCAGGTCGATCGCCGGTCCTTCGAGGCTGATGCGGCCCTCGGCGCCGTCCTCCTGCGCAACTTCGGCGTAGGGCTTCAGCTCGTTGAGCAGGAGGTTGGCCAGGGACGCCGTCTGCCACGTGTCCTCGGTGAGCACCGAATGGGTGTGGGCCAGCGATTTGATGCGCCCGACGAAGGCCTCGTAGAAGCTCTCGATGCTCGACGCCGTCCGCGCCGTGGAGCCGACGATGGCCTGGACGGTGGCCAGGGTGTTCTTCACCCGGTGGTGCAGTTCGCGGATCAGCAGGCTCTGCCGTTCCTCGGCGATGCGCCGGTCGGTCACGTCGGCGACCACGCCGATCAGGCGCCGCGGCAGCCGGCCGGGGGCGTCGCGCTCGAACCGGCCGGCCATGTCGATCGTGCGCCACACGCCGTCCGACTTGCGCCGGATGCGGCCGCCGATCTGCAGGATCCCGTCCTCCCGCAGGGCCCGGGAGATCGCCTTGCGCACCGCCGGGCGGTCCTCCGGATGGAGGATGTCGTTGAGGAACTCGGCCTTGCCGATGGTGCCGTCCTCGGGCGCATGCCCGAAGATCTCGTACATGTGCTCGTTCTCCCAGATCGCCTGATCCTCGAGCATGTGCCACTCGAAGATCCCGAGCTTGGCGATCGTGGTCGCGACCCTCAGGCGCTGGTCGCGGGACAGGATCTCGTCCCGGGCCTCGACCCGGGTGGTGATGTCCTGGATGATCCCGACCATGCTGGCGGGCGTGCCGTCGGGGCCCGGCACGGCCTGCCCGCGGACCCGCAGGATCACCGTGCGCCCCGCCACCGTCGTGGGGGTGTCGAACTGGTAAGGCTCGCCGGCCGCGCTCGCCTCCGCGATGATCGCGCTCAGGCGGACCAGTTCCGTCTCGGACAGGCCGGTCTTCAGCGCGTCCCACGACACGGAGCGGCCCGGCGGGCGGCCCAGGATCCGCGCGGCCCGGCGCGACAGGGTGAGCAGGCCCGTCGCCCGCTCCCAGCGCCATTCCCCGAGGCCGGCCGCGGCCAGCGCCTCGCGGTTCGCCTCGGAATGGGCGGCCACGTCCACGTCGACGGCCTCGACCACGAGGGTATGACCGGTGCGGCGCACCCGCACGTCGAGGGGGCTGTCATCCGCGCGCCGCCAATACTGGAGGCCGGCGCGAAGACTCCCGGGCCCTTCGGTTCCCGACCCTTCCCCGAGCAGCGCGGCGGCCGCCTGCCCGGGCAGCGTGCCCGGCGCCCAGCCGACCAGGTCGTGCAGCGTCCGGTTGGCGGCGACGATCACGGTCTCGTCCGCCGACAGCACGAGGAGGCCGATCGCGGCCTCCTCGAAGCCGATGCGATACGGATCGTCCGCCGCCGAGCCCTGCCCCACCCGCTCACTCACTTGAACGAATCCTCGACCGCGCCCTGGCGCGCTCCCGCAGGGGGAAGGCCCCGCGCCTGGCGCGAGCCGCGACCGCACTTCAGGATGGCGCCCGAGCCTAGCCGTGGCAAGGTGTCCTCCGGGAATGCGGCGGCCGATCCCCGCGGGCCCGCCGCCGCGGAAGGTGGTTCGGTGCGTGACCGCACGCCAGGCCGTTTCCTAGCACATCGTACCGGATATCCGAACCGGCACGACGCGCTAACTTTCTGAACCGTCTCGTCTTTTTCTGATAGCCGGCGGCCCTCTTTCGGGACGATGCCCCAGAGCCGTTCCGGACCGCGTTGCCATCGCGAACGGCCCTAAGTCCTTGATTCTCCGCGCTCGCCTACGCCGAACCGGTCTCCACTCCGGCGGCGAGCGCCCGAGAGCCGCGCGGCAGGCGGGCGAATTCCAGGTAGGTCGGCCGCCGGCCCGCTTCCAGCGCCTTGGCCTCGTAGCGGGTGCCGGGCCAGCCCGGAAAGGGCCGCGTCCAGTCCGACGCAGCCCGCGCCGTCCAGGTCAGGACCGGGCAGCGCGCGGCCCGGACCAGGGTCCAGCCGGCATAATCGTCGATATCGCTGGCGAAGCGGAACAGGCCGCCATCCTTCAGGACACGGCCGATCTCGGCGAGGGAGCCGTCCGAGACGAAGCGGCGCTTGCGCTGGCGGCGCTTCGGCCAGGGATCGGGATAAAGCAGGTAGACCCGATCCAGGCAGGCATCCGGCAGGCGCGCCAGCAGCGCGGTCACGTCCGCGTCGCGGATGCGGACGTTGCGCAGGGACCGCGCCTCGATCGCGGCGAGCAGCTTCACCACACCGTTGACGAAGGGCTCGGCCCCGATGATGCCGATGCCGGGATGGGCTTCGGCCTGCGCGGCGAGGTGCTCGCCGCCGCCGAATCCGATCTCCAGCCAGACCGCCTCCGGGTCGCCGCCGAGGGCCGGGAACAGTGTGCGCGGATCGAGCGGTCCGTTCTCCGGCGGCAGGTCGACCCGCAGGGCGGGAAGCAGGTCGGCGAGCCGCCGCTCCTGCTGACCGCGCAGGCGCTTGCCCTTGCGGCGCCCAAAGAAGGCACGCTCCGGCTCTCCGGCCTCGCGACCGGGCCCTCCGTTCAGGTCAGACATCGGTTTCCAACGCGTCGTCCGGCGCGGGCCAGGACGGGTTTCAAAGGGGCGCGCGGCCTCGAAGCAGGGCTCTGCCCGGCACCCGCAAAAGGTCCCGGACCTTATGAAACCAGCCCTCAGAAAAACGCCAGCGCACCGTCTCCGATCCGGGACGGTGCGCTGGCGGATGCGTCGGCGGTCGCGCCAAGGCCGCCGGGTGTCCGGCGGGCTTGGCGCCGAGGCTCAGGCCAGCGCCGACTTCAGCTTGTCGGCGAGGTCGATGCGCTCCCAGGAGAAGCCGCCATCGGCCTCCGGGGCGCGGCCGAAATGGCCGTAGGCCGCGGTGCGCGCGTAGATCGGCTTGTTGAGGGCCAGCGCCGTGCGGATGCCGCGGGGCGACAGGTCCATGGCGTCCATCAGGACGGCTTCGAGCTTGGCCTCGTCCACCGTGCCGGTGCCATGCAGGTCCACGTAGATCGACAGGGGCTTCGAGACGCCGATCGCGTAGGCGAGCTGGATCGTCGCGCGACGGGCGAGCCCGGCGGCCACGACGTTCTTGGCGAGGTAGCGGGCCGCATAGGCGGCCGAGCGGTCGACCTTGGTCGGATCCTTGCCCGAGAAGGCGCCGCCGCCGTGGGGCGCCGCGCCGCCGTAGGTGTCCACGATGATCTTGCGGCCGGTGAGGCCGGCATCGCCGTCCGGACCGCCGATCACGAACTTGCCGGTCGGGTTCACGTGCCAGGCCGTGCCCTCGTTCACCCAGCCCTCCGGGAGGGCCTTGCGGATGTAGGGCTCGACGATGGCGCGCACGTCCGCCGAGTCCAGGGATTCGTCGAGGTGCTGGGTCGAGAGCACGATCTGCGTGACCTCCACCGGGCGGCCGTTCTCGTAGCGGACCGTGACCTGGCTCTTGGCGTCGGGGCCGAGCTTGGCGGCATCGCCCTGCTTGGCGCGACGGGCGTCGGCGAGGTCCTTGAGGATCCGGTGGGCGTAGAAGATCGGCGCCGGCATCAGCTCGGGCGTCTCGTCGGCGGCGTAGCCGAACATGATGCCCTGGTCGCCCGCGCCCTCGTCCTTGTTGCCGGCGGCGTCGACGCCCTGGGCGATGTCGGCCGACTGGGCGTGCAGGTGGATGGCGACGTCGTTGTTCTTCCAGTGGAAGCCCGACTGCTCGTAGCCGATATCCTTCACCGCCTCGCGGGTCAGGGCCTCGAGATCCTTGAAGGTCACCGAATCCGGCCCGCGGACCTCGCCGGCGATCACGATGCGGTTGGTGGTGGCCAGCGTCTCGACGCCGAGCCGCGCCTCGGGCATCGCCGAGAGATAGGCATCGACCACAGTATCCGAGATCCTGTCGCAGACCTTGTCCGGATGCCCCTCGGAAACGGACTCGCTGGTGAACAGGTAGTTGGAACGCGGCATCGGACGCCCTCGGCTGCAGAGCACGCCGGCGCGATCGCGGCGCTTGACCCTTCTTGGGGCCGCGGTTCTCGCACCCGGTCCGAGCCCGGTCAAGCCGGATCGCCGAACGGATCCGCTATAACGGACGATATGAGTGGAAAAACGCCCGCCCTGCGGTCGACCACTTACCCGCCGAGCTTGCTCTCCAGCGCCCGGATGGCGTCGGCGACGTCGCGGCGGGTCTCCTCGGTGAAATTCTCCGTGATGTGGCGTCCCACGACCTCGGCCAATCCCTTCAGGCCGCCTTCGGACAGGGACGCCTGCTCCCGCTCGCCGAAACCCGGTGCGATGAAGTCATCCGTGCGCGGCATGCCTTTGAAGAAGTAATCCATCGGTACTCCGGTCATCCGCGAGAAGATATCGAGATGGACGGCACTGATCCGGTTGGTGCCCTTCTCGTATTTCTGGAGCTGAGCCGCAGACATACCGAAGCTTTGCGCAACGCGACGCTGCGTCAGGGATGCCTTCCGCCGCTGCTCGGCAATGCGCTGTCCGACATAAACGTCGCGCTGATCGGTTTTCTGACCCGCCATGAAGTGCTCGCCCACCCCCTCTGCCCTGATTCTCGGCAGCGAAGCTTAGCGCGGACCAGGGATCTTGTCACCGGTACGCCGTCGTTGCGGATGACGATCGGCCCGGGCCGCCGGGACCTGCGGCATCCCTGGATTTGAATGATGGCGTCCCCGGCAGGGCTCGAACCTGCGACCCCAGGTTTCATACCACTTCGGCTTTCGCCGCCGCGCCCCGAGGACCGCGTTCGTGGCCTGGACTATCCCTTCACCCTGGGCCGGGCTCGCGCCCGGCCGGTAGGTGCCGCCCGTCTAGTCTCTACACCTTCCCACGGGACGCGGACGCGCCGCGCGGGCTTGGCTCGGGATCGGCAGGGTGCCGGACGACGAAGCGCCGGCGCCGGAAGCTTTCCCCGACTTTGAGCGGATCCGCCGCGCGGTTTCCCGGCGCGACGCCCAATTGAGCCTGTTTAGGAAACCTGTGCTCTGTCCAGCTGAGCTACGGAGACAACCGCCGTCTCCTTAGCATCCTCACCGCCGCAGGCCAACACGCCCGGTGGACAGGGCGCGTTCAGGGCGCATGATGTCCCGGGGTGTTCGATGCGCGGACATGCGGGATCGGCGGGGCGGATCGGGGGAACGCTGGCGGCGGCGCTCATAGCGGCGCTCATGGCGGCCCTCGTGGCGGCATTCCTGGCAGGGTTCCCGGCCCGGGCGGCGCCGCGGGCCGGGGCATCGGAGTGCCTGGCGGAACCGGCGCGCGCCGAGATCCTCGAGGGGATCGGGCTCCGGGGCGAGATCCGCCTCGCGTCGGGCGCCCGGGTCGTGCTGGATTCCGTGCGGTGGCCGGACGCGCCGGAGGCCGCCGCCGCGGCGCGGGCCTGGCTCGACGCCCGGCGGGGTGCCGCCCTCGTGGTCACGCCGCGCGGGCCGCCCGACCGCTGGGACCGGAGGCGGGCCGACATCCAGGTCGCGGAGGGCGACGCGGACCTCGCGGGCGGCCTGATCGGCGCGGGCCTCGCCTTCGCGGACGCGAACGAGGCCGTTTCGCTCTGCCGCCCGGCCCTGCGCCTGGTCGAGGCCGCCGCGCGGAGGAACGGGCTCGGCCTGTGGCGCGCGCCGGTTCCGGCCGCGACCGACGGTCCGGCGCTGCGGGCCCTCGCCGGGCGCTTCGCGGTGGTGGAGGGCCGGCTGCGCCATGTCGGCGAGCGCGGCGCCCGGACCTATCTCGACTTCGCGCCCCGGGGCGCGGACGGGCTAACGGTCACGGTATCGAAACGCACTTGGCGAATGGTGCGCGCCCGTGGTTTGAGTGCGGCCTCGCTCGAAGGCCGGCCCGTGCGGGTGCGCGGCATCCTGGACGTCCGGCGCGGGCCGACCCTGGAGGCCGGTGCCGACGCCATCGAGGTGCTGGGCGAGGCGGACCGGCCGGAGGCCGGGCCGGAGACGGACGGGGGGCTGCGGCGCTGATCGCGATGGGCGGGATCACGGGGGTGTTTCGGGTGGCGGGACGGTTCCCGCCCGGTTCGGCGGCGGCCCGGGCCGGGGCCTTGGCCGTGTGCGCGGTCCTGGGCCTCGCCCTGGGCGCCTGCGTGGCCGACCAGACCGCCGCGACCGTGCAGCCGGCCGTGATCCGGGTGCCCGCGGAGGCGCCGCGGACCACCGGCCGCGAGCGCGTCGCCGATGCCGACCACCTCAAGCTGGTGGCCTCCTTCGGGGGCGAGGCACGCGCGCCCAACGTCACGCGGATGCTCACCGAGGTGACCGACCGGCTCGTGAAGGCGAGCGACCGGCCCGACCAGGCCTACGTGGTGACGCTCCTCGATTCCCCCGTGGTCAACGCCTTCGCCCTGCCGAACGGCCGGCTCTACGTCACCCGCGGGCTGGTGGCGCTGGCGAGCGACACCTCCGAGGTGGCGGCCGTGCTGGCGCACGAGATGGCCCACGTCACCCTCAACCACGCCACGGCCCGGAGCGAGCTGGAACTGCGCTCGGCCCTGGTCAGCCGGGTCGTGGCGGACGTGCTGAACGACCCGGCCACCGGGGCGCAGCTGCAGAACCAGTCGCGCTTCGCGCTGGCCCGCTTCTCCCGGGAGCAGGAGCTGGAGGCGGACGCCACCGGCGTGCGCACCCTGGCCAAGGCCGGCTACGATCCGTTCGCGGCCGGCCGCTTCCTCACCGCCCTCAACCGCTCGACCGGGCTGAAGGCGGCCGGCAGCGCCAACGAGCCCGACATGCTGGCGACCCATCCGGGCACCGCCGAGCGCGTCACCCAGGTGACCCGGGCGGCCCGCCGCATCGGCGCGCCGGGCATCGGCACCGACGACCGCGCCGCCTATCTCGCCGCGGTGGACGGGCTCGCCTACGGCGACAACCCCCGCGATGGCGCGGTGCGGGGCCACCGCTTCATCCATCCGGGCCTGGGCATCGCCTTCGAGGTGCCGGATGGCTTCGCCCTGGAGAACACCCGCTCGGCGGTGCTCGGCACGACCCCGGACGGCAGCCGGCGCCTGCTGTTCGACCAGATTGAGGCCAAGGAGGGTCAGCCCCTCGACGCGGTGCTGAAGGCGAGCTGGAACGACGCGTTCGATCCGGCCGGCTTCGAGACCCGGGAGGTGTCCGGCCACCCGGCGGCCTTCGCGCTCTCGCGGGGCAAGGACTGGACCTTCCGCCTCGCGGCGATCCGGATCGGCGACTCGACCTACCGGATGATCATGGCCGCCAAGGGCGCCGCCGATCCGGAGCCGGACTTCCGCCGCTGGATCGAGACCCTCGGCCCGATCTCGCCCGACGAGGCCGTCCTGCGCCCCCTGCGGCTGCAGGTGGTGCCGGCGACCTCGACCGCCGCCGAGGATCTCGCCCGCCGCATGGCGGTGCCGGACCGGGCGCTCGACCGGTTCCTCGTCCTCAACGGCCTGGAGCGGGGCGCCGCGCTGGTGCCTGGCCGCAGCTACAAGATCGTGACGGAATAGCCGTCCTGCGCGGCCGCGGCTTGTGCGGGACCCGACTCCGGACATCCTGCCGGGGTCGTTCAGGGAGAGCGCCGTGATTCGATTCTATTACAATCTCAGCCCCAACCCGATGAAGGTCGCCCTCTGCCTGGAGGAGATGGGCCTGCCCTACGAGCCGGTTCCGGTCGATGCGCGCAGGGGCGAGCAGTTCGAGCCCGCCTACACGGCGCTCAACCCGAACGGGAAGGTGCCGACGATCGCCGATGGCGACGTGACGGTGTTCGATTCCAACGCCATCCTGCTCTACCTCGCGGGCAAGACCGGCCGGTTCCTGCCCGAGGGCGAGGCGGTGCGGGGCGAGATGCTGTCCTGGCTGATGTTCGTGGCCACCGGCATCGGGCCATTCTCCGGCCAGTGCGTACATTTCCGCCACTTCGCCCAGGACGGCGGCGCCTACGCCACCGAGCGCTACGCGTTCGAGGCGCGCCGCCACTGGGACATCCTCGACCGGCGGCTCGCCGACCGCGCATACATGCTGGGCGAGACCTACACGATCGTCGACATGGCGGTCTGGGGCTGGGCCCGGATGGTGCCGTTCATCCTCGGCGAGGGCGCCTTCGCGGATCTGCCCAACGTCAAGCGCCACCTCGACGCCGTCAATGCCCGGCCGGCCGCCCAGGCCGCGGAGGCCCTGAAGGGCCGCCATACGTTCAAGGCGGAGATGGACGCCGAGGCCCGGAGCTTCATGTTCCGCGCCGTCCCGAGCGCCGCCTGACGACCGGCCGCCCCCCGCCTCAGGGCGCGGGGGCGGTCACCGTGAGCATCGGCAGGGTGACGGAGAGCGTGTCGGCCGGCAGACGCCCGGTGCCGAGCGTCAGGCAGGCGGCGAGGCCGAGGCCCAGGGCGAGACCGAGGAGCGAGGTCTCGAAGCCGCGGTAGACCCAATCCATGATGGTCCCCTTTCGCGAGGGACCTGCAGCATGCGCGGATCGGGTTAACGGTTCGGTGCGCGGCCTCACCAGCCCGAGGCAACGAGGGCGGCGCCCGCCGCGATCAGCGCGACGCCCGCCCAGGCGGCGAGGCTCAGGGTCTCGCCGAGCAGGGTGGTGCCGAGGATCGCCACCAGAACGACGCTGAGCTTGTCGATCGGCGCGACCCGGGCGGCATCGCCGAGCGACAGCGCCCGGAAGTAGCACAGCCAGGACGCCCCGGTGGCGAGCCCCGACAGGACCAGGAAGACGAGGCTGCGGCCGGAGATCTGCGCGAGGCCCCCGGCCTGACCGGAGCCGAGGACGATCGCCCCGGCGAAGACCAGGATCACCGCGGTCCGCACGAAGGTCGCGACATCGGACTGGACGCCCGTGACCCCGACCTTGGCGAGGATCGCGGTGAGCGCCGCGAAGCCCGCGGCGGCGAGCGCCCAGAAGCGCCAGGATTGCACAAGGTGGCTCACGGGGATCTCGTGCGGGACGATCGCCGCTCGGTGCCCGCGACGGCCTTCGCGTACCGAATCGCAAGGCTCACAGGCGGCCGATGTTTCCCGTGAAACATCGGCCGCCCCTCCTCACAGCAGCTTGTCGATCGTGATCGGCAGGTCACGGACCCGCTTGCCGGTGGCGTGGAACACCGCGTTGGTGATCGCCGCCGCCGTGCCGACGATGCCGATCTCGCCGAGACCCTTCACGCCGAGGGGGTTGGCCTTGTCCTCCTCGTCCACGAAGATCACGTCGATATCGTAGATGTCGGCGTTCACCGGCACGTGGTACTCGCCGAGATTGTGGTTCATGAACCGGCCGACGCGGTGGTCGAGCATCGACTCCTCCTCCAGCGCCGAGCCGATCCCCATCACCACGCCGCCGAGGATCTGGCTGCGCGCGGTCTTGGGGTTCAGCACCTTGCCGGCGGCGATCGCCGAGACGACGCGGGTCACCCGGACCTGCCCCAGTTCCTCGTCGACCTTCACCTCCACGAAGACCGCCGAGTGAGTGTAGGCCTCGTAGGTCTTGTTGAAGTCCTTGTCGGGCCCGGCCGCCTCGACGGCCTCGACCTTGTCGAGTCCGGCCGCCTTCAGCACCTCCACCAGGGCGACGCTGCGGCTCGGATCGCCCGCGACCGAGATACGGCCGTCCGCGAACACGGCGCGGTCGAAATCGACGTTGGCCAGGGGCGAGTTCTCCATGGCCCGGGCGCGCTTGAACACCTGTTCGCCGACGTTGCGGCAGGCCTTCATCACGGCGGTGCCGGAGGAGGCCGCGGTCCAAGAGCCGCCCGCGACCGGAGCCTCGGGCAGACGGGTGTCGCCGAGCTTGGTGGTCACCGATTCCATGGGCAGGCCGAGGGTGTCGGCGGCGATCTGGGTGAGGATCGTGTAGGTGCCGGTGCCGATATCGCCGGTGGAATTGCCCACCGTCAGCCGCCCGTCGGGGGTCAGGGTCGCGATGGCGCTCGACTGCATCATCATCGATTCCCAGACGCCCGTGGCCACGCCCCAGCCGACCAGCTCCCGCCCGTCCCGCATGGAGCGGGGCTCAGGGCTGCGCTTGGCCCAGCCGAAGCGCTCGGCGCCCTGCGCGAAGCAGCTCTTCAGCTCCTTCGAGCCGAACGGCTTGCCCCCGGCGGTGGCATCCGAGTCCGCGTAGTTCTTGAGCCGCAGGGCGATCGGATCCATCCCGGTCGCGTAGGCGAGCTCGTCCATGGCGGTCTCGATGGCGAAGACCCCGCTCACCGCGCCCGGCGCGCGCATGTCGCCGGGGGTCGCGGTGTCGAGCTTGGCCAGGGCGTAGGTCAGGGCAACGTTGTCGCAGCGGTAGAGGACGCCCGACCAGTTCACCACGACCTCCTGGTAGTCCTCGTAATGCGAGGTGCCCTGCACGGCGCCGTGCCGGAGGGCCGTCAGGGTGCCGTCGCGCTCGGCCCCCAGGGCGATGGTCTGGAGCGCCTCGGGCCGGTAGGTGAAGGACCACATCTGGTCGCGGGTCAGGGTCACGCGGACGGAGCGCTTCAGCTCCTGAGCGGCCAGCATCGCCAGGAAAAGCTGGTATTGCGGACGCAGGCCCGAGCCGAAGCCGCCGCCCAGATAGGGATTGAGAACCCGCACCTGATCGGGCTTCAGGCCGAACACCCCGGCGAGGTACTGCTGGCTGTTCGAGACGCCCTGGACCTTGTCGTAGACCGTGTAGGTCCCGTCCGTCTCGACCACGACGGTCGAGGCGTGGGGCTCCATCGGGTTGTGGTGCTCGTTGGCGATCCGGTAGTCGCCCTGGACGCGGACCGGCGCGCGGCCGAAGGCGGCGTCGGCGTCGCCCCAGGGCTCGGGCGGCGGCTTGATGCCGCTGCGCTTCTCCGGCGGATCGTAGGCGCCGCCGCGCAGGGCCTTGATGTCGGTGGCGTGGTCCTGGGCCTCGTAGCGGACATGAACCAGCGAAGCCGCGTAGCGCGCGGTCTCGAAATCCTCGGCCACCACCAGGGCGACGGGCTGGCCGCTATAGACGATCAGGTCGTCGTAGAGGGCACGGAACGGCGAGCCCGGGGGGGCCACCGCGTCCTGGAAGTTCTTGTCGCGCCAGGCGGTGCGGGGCCGGTTCTCGTGGGTGATCACCTTGAGGACGCCCGGCACCGCCTCGGCCGCGGTGGCATCGATCGCGGCGATCCGGCCCTTGGCGATGGTGCTCGATACGACATAGCCGTAGGCGAGATCGGGGGCGGCGAACTCGCCGGCGTATTTGGCGAGGCCGGTGACCTTGGCGGGTCCGTCGATGCGGCTGCGCGGGCTGCCCACAAAGGTGTCGCGGCCGGTGGAGCTGAAGGTCTGGGTCATCGGGGGGGTGCCTACTGGATGCGCTTGTCGCTGAGCGACTGGGGCGTGCCGGCGGCGGCCTGTTCGAGGCCGCGCACGATGGCCCGCCGGGCGAGATCGATCTTGAAGCCGTTCTCCGATTGCGGCTTGGCCTCGGCGACGATGAGATCGGCCGCCTGCTGGAAGCTCTCGCGGGTGGCGGGCTTGCCCGCGAGCAGGGCCTCGGCCTCGCGGTTGCGCCAGGGCTTGTGGGCCACGCCGCCGAGCGCCAACCGGGCGGTCTTCACCGTGTCGCCGTCGAGTTCGAGACCCGCCGCCACCGAGACCAACGCGAAGGCGTAGGACAGCCGGTCGCGCAGCTTCAGGTAGGTGTAGTGCTGCGGGAACCGGCTCTCCGGCAGGTCGACCGAGACCACGATCTCCCCCGGGGCGAGGGTGGTGTCTCGGTCCGGCGTGTCGCCCGGCAGCCGGTGGAACTCGGCGAACGGGATCGTCCGATCGCCCTGCGGACCGCTCACCTGCACGGTCGCCTCCAGGGCGGCGAGCGCGATGCACATGTCGGAGGGATGGGTGGCGATGCAGCTCTCGCTCGCCCCGAAGATCGCGTGGATGCGGTTCACGCCGCCGATGGCCGGGCAGCCGGAGCCGGGCTCGCGCTTGTTGCAGGGCGTGGCCGTATCGTAAAAATAGTAGCAGCGGGTCCGCTGGAGCAGGTTGCCGCCCGTGGAGGCGGCGTTGCGCAGCTGCGCGGAGGCCCCCGCCAGGATGGCGTTGCGCAGGAGCGGATAGCGCTCGGCGACCCTCTCGTCGTAGGCGACCGTGGCGTTGGTGGCCAGCGCCCCGAGCCGCAGGCCGCCCGCGTGATCCTCGATCCGGTCCAGCGGCAGGCGGGTGATGTCGATCAGCCGGCCGGGCTTCTCGACCTCGTACTTCATCAGGTCGATCAGGTTGGTGCCGCCGGCGATGAACCGCGCGCCCGCCCCATAGGCCTGCACCGCCTCCGCCACCGTGCCGGCGCGGACATAATCGAAGCGGTTCATGCGCCGGCTCCCTGCAGGACGTCCTCGATGGCGTCGACGATGTTGGTGTAGGCGCCGCAGCGGCAGATGTTGCCGCTCATCGCCTCCCGGATCTCGTCCCGGGTGTGGGCATGGCCCTCGTTCAGCAGGCCGACCGAGGAGCAGAGCTGGCCCGGGGTGCAGTAGCCGCACTGGAAGGCGTCGTGCTCGATGAACGCCTCCTGGATCGGGTGGAGGGCGTTGCTGCCCGCCCTCGCGCCGAGGCCCGCCAGACCCTCGACCGTGGTGATCTCGGCGCCGTCCTTCATCACCGCCAGCGTCAGGCAGGCATTCACCCTTATGCCGTTCACCAGCACCGTGCAGGCGCCGCACTGGCCGTGGTCGCAGCCCTTCTTGGTGCCGGTGAGGTCGAGTTTTTCGCGGAGCAGGTCGAGAAGCGTGGTCCAGGGCGCGACCTGGAGTTCGCGGCGCTGCCCGTTGATCGTCAGGGTGATGGCGAGGCCGGTATCGGCCCGCACCGGCGGGCTTTTTTCTAACAGCATGGTGTGTCCACGATCTGGGCCGGCCGCGGGGCCGGATAGGAAATGGATCAGTCCGGGGTGGCAGCGGCATGGGCCGGGCAGCCAGATCCGTCGATAACCATTCCAATCTGCGCCTGTTCCGAGGACGATCGGTCTCAGCGATCGGCGAGGCGGGCGTTGCCGCGCCCGCCTCGCCTCGGGTAACCCTCGTCTCGAAAACATCCCCGCCGCATCCCGGAGATCCCGATGGCCGCGCTCGACGCGATCCTCAACGACATCGACACGGACCTGGAGAACGCCCTGGAGCGGCTGTTCGCCTTCCTGAGGATCCCGTCGATCTCCACCGAGCCCGCCCATGCCGGCGATTGCCGGGCCGCCGCCGCGTGGCTCGCCCAGGACCTTACGGCGCTCGGCTTCGAGACCGCCGTGGAGGAGACCTCGCTCCATCCCGTGGTGCTCGCGACCAAGCCGAAGCCCGGCGCGCCGCACGTGCTGTTCTACGGCCATTACGACGTGCAGCCGGTCGACCCGCTCGACCTCTGGACGACGCCGCCCTTCGAGCCGCGCATCGTCGAGGATGGCCAAGGTGGCAAAAAAATCGTCGGGCGCGGTGCCTCCGACGACAAGGGTCAGGTCATGACCTTCGTGGAGGCGTGCCGGGCCCATATCGCCATGAGCGGCGTGCTGCCCTGCGGCGTCACGATCCTGATCGAGGGCGCCGAGGAGAGCGGCTCGCAGGGGCTTCCGGAATGGGTCGCGGCCAACCGCGAAAAACTCGGCTGCGACGTGGTGCTGGTCTGCGATACCGGCATGTGGGACCGGCGGACGCCGGCGATCACCGCGTCGCTGCGCGGCCTCGCCTATTTCGAGGTGAAGGTCACCTGCGCCGACCGCGACCTGCATTCGGGGTTCTTCGGCGGCGCCGCCCGCAACCCGATCCATGTGCTTGCCCGGATCATCGCCGACCTGCACGATTCGGACGGGCGGGTGACCATCCCGGGCTTCTACGAGGGCGTGCATGAGCGCCCGCCCGAGGTGCTGGAGCAGTGGCGCGGCCTCGGCCTGACGCCGGAGGCGCTGCTCGGGCCGATCGGCCTGAAGGAGCCCGCGGGCGAGCGCGGGCGGATGCCGATCGAGCTGGTGCAGTCGCGCCCGTCCTGCGACGCCAACGGCATCATCGGCGGCTATACCGGCGAGGGCACCAAGACGGTGATCGCCTCCACCGCCTCGGCCAAGATCTCGTTCCGCCTCGTGGACGACCAGGATCCGAAGGTGCTGGCGCAGGCGTTCGAGGCCTTCGTGCGGGAGCGGGTGCCCTCCGACTGCACGGTCGAGGTGATCACCTACAAGGGTTCGCGGGCGATCAGCCTGCCCTTCGACATGCCGCAGCTCGGGGCCGCCAAGGCGGCGCTCGCCGAGGAATGGGGCGTGCCGGCCGTGACCGTGGGCGCTGGCGGCTCGATCCCGATCGTCGGGGACTTCAAGCGGCTCCTCGACCGCGACACCCTGCTGATCGGCTTCGGCCTCGACGACGACCGCATCCACTCGCCCAACGAGAAGTACGACCTGACGAGCTTCCACAAGGGCACGCGCTCCTGGGCGCGGATTCTAGCGGCCCTCGGCCAGGGCTCAGATCAGCAGCGCTGAGATCACCAGCGCTGGGATCAGCGCGCGGCCATCGCCCGCATCTTCACGTCGATCCAGCCCCAGAGGGCGCGGATCTCCTCCGCGGCCGGGCCACCGGGGGCGTATTCCGTCACGCCCAGCCCGGTGGCCAGGGCGTCCTGATGGTCGACCCGGTGGATGATGCCGGGCTCGGCCAGCACACCCAGCGCGCGCAACTGGTCGGCATAGGTGGTGGTGCGCGGCGAGGGCGGCGGCGGGCACTGGTTCAGCACCAGGGCCAGCCGGCCGCGCAATCCGACGCCGACCAGGGCCTTGAGCGTCGGGCGGGCCGCCACGATGTCGAGCCGGGAGGGCCGCACCGGCAGCAGCACGAAATCGGCGGTCTTCAGGGCCGGGGCGAGCCCGGTCGCGCTGCCGGCGGTGTCGAGGACGGCGAGCGTGGTGCCCTGCGCGGCGAGCAGGTCCAGGATCGCCGTGAGCTGCCCGATCTCCCAGGGCTGGACCCGGTCGACCGCGACGGAGCCGTTCGTCCGAAGGGTGCCCCAACCCGCCAGCGAATTCTGCGGGTCGAGGTCGAGCGCGGTCACGCGTTCGCCGGCCTCCGCGGCGGCGACGGCCAGGGATGCGGCCAGCGTGGTCTTGCCGGTGCCGCCCTTCTGGACGGCGACGGCGAGGATCCGCAATGGCCGGTCGGCCCGTCGGGGCGAGGCCCCCGGCCCAGTCCCGGATCCTTCAGGATCCATGCACCCTACCTGTCGCTCTGGGTCCGGCCGCCGCGCCGATCGCGGGACCGAGAAACCGCCGTCCCTGCCCGACGGGGAGAAGCGGACGCGCTCCGGTTCCGGAGCCGAGACCCCGAAGCCGCGACTCGCGACCCCCGTCCCGTGATCGTAGCCCGGAATTCACGACGCCGATAACGTGCATCCCCGTCGTCGGCACCTGGTCCATCCGGACCCGCTCAAGTCCATGTGGAAGAGGCATCAAGATTGCGCTCGGCAAAGATCGAACCCGACCCCGGCGTGATCTTTTTCAGGATCACGGATCGTGCCTCCAGATCCTCTGCGCCACATCTCGCACAGGAGAGATATTGGACTGGCCATAGCGTGATCCGCGCAAGCCCGTCAAGTCTTTCAATCAATACGCGCTATAATCTGTGTTCGTAGAAGATCGACCGGAATATCGACTTTACGAACCGTAGTAAGTACGGTCATCGAAGTTCGATTTGCGTAGATCAATATTAAGCGACGAAATCATATCTCGGCTCGGGCTATTCGCTCGGGCCCGTTTGTCCCGAATCGCCGCGGCGGACCGGCCCGACCGTCCGGATCCGAACCGAATGGGTCAGGCGCACCCCATCGGGATCCGGTACGCCATGACGGATCCGTCGCGCGGGCCGGACTTCCGCGCCGTCGCCCGGGATGGGTTCAGCGGCGGCACCCGCAATCGACGCGGCGATCCGGCCAAGCGGCGACGTTCCGGGGCCGGCCGCCCGCGTCAGGGCGCGGCCTGAGACAGCGCCGCGTGGCGGTATTCGCGCGGACATACGCCGTAGCGGTCCCGGAAGCGGCGGGAGAAGTGAGCCTGGTCGGCGAAACCGCAGCGATAGGCGACTTCGCCGACCTGAACGTTGAGGCAGGCGGGATCGGACAGGCGCTGCGCGGCCATTTCGAGCCGCCGTTGCCAGATCCAGCCGGCGATGTTGCGCCCGTCCGCGCGAAACAGCGCCTGCAGGTGGCGCAGCGAGACCCCCATGGCGGCGGCGACCTGCGACGGATCGAGGTTGGGGTCGCCGAGGTTCGCCGCCACGTAGGCTTTGGCGCGCTGCACGGTCAGCGTCCCGTGCAGCGCCTTGGGCGGCTCCTTCGCCATGCGCCCGGCCAAGCAGGCGATGATGAGATCGATGCCCACCGAGACCATCCGCTCGGCCGCGTGGGGCGCCAAGTCCTCGCCCACGCGCGCGAGGTTGCACAGGAACGACCGGGTCAGGGTCGCGGTCGGCAGGGTGCCGTCCACGGTCAGTCCGGTGAAGCGGCGGGATGTCCCCAGCATGCCCTCCAGCCGATCCCGCGGGATCTGGATCGCCAGCATCTCGCTGTATCCAGCGTGCTCGATCGTCCAGGGCATACTGTGGTCTCGTATACTAAAATCGCCAGCATTTTCCGTGCTGACGTGATCATTTTGATCTGCCGATACCGACCCTGCGAGTACCAAGCTGACGAAAAGCACGTCCGTTTTACTATTTTCGTGTCGAAACGAACGCGGCGTCGAATTCGATCTCAGGTTGCTTAATGAGAATTTGGTGAACTCCAAGTTTCCGATCGTTGCGGCGTCGACGCTGGCATGGAACGGTCCGTCTCCGATGTAGACCTGATCCATCGGAACCAGACGCTCTTCACTGACATTCCGCCAGTGTCTGAATCGGTCCCCCTCTTGTACTTGATCCGTGGTGAAGATATTATGCATCACATCAGCGTATGAACCTGATTTCTGTAACGCGCAACCGCGCGAGGTTTCAGAAACAGCATTCCTGTCCGGCCGGACGTGACCGTCGCGACCGGGTTTGCCGCACGCTAGGGCGGAGCGAACCCGCCCCCCATCCGGAGGCGGGGGTTTGCTGCGGGACGAGGCTCTAGGCCCGCCCCTCCTGCACGGCGTGGCAGGCGACGCCGTCGCGGAGCGCCGGCACCTCGGTGCGGCAGCGGTCATTCGCCAGCGGGCAGCGCGGGTTGAAGGTGCAGCCGGGGGGCGGGTCGATCGGGTTCGGGATCTCGCCGGAGACCGGCACCCGGGCCCGGCCGACATGGGCGAGGTCGGGCACCGCGTCGAGGAGCATCCGCGTGTAGGGGTGGCGGGGCGCTGCGAACAGGTCGCGGGCGGCCGCGACCTCGACGAGGCGGCCGAGATACATCACCCCCACCCGGGTCGCCATGTGGCGGACCACGGCGAGGTTGTGGGAGATGAACAGGTAGGTCAGCCCGAGCCGGTCCTGCAGGTCGCGCATCAGGTTGAGGATCTGCGCCTGCACCGAGACGTCCAGCGCCGAGGTCGGCTCGTCGCCCACCAGGAACTCGGCCTGGCTGGCCAGCGCCCGGGCGATGGCGACCCGCTGGCGCTGGCCGCCGGAGAATTCGTGCGGGTATTTTTTGGAATCGTCCGGGTGGAGGCCGACGAGCCCCAAAAGCTCGCCGACCCGGGCGCGGATCGCCCCCTCCCCCTGGATCAGGTTGAACGCCCGGATCGGCTCCGCGATGATCTTGCCCACGCGCCAGCGCGGGTTCATCGAGGCGTAGGGATCCTGGAAGATCATCTGGATCCGCGAGCGCAGGCGCCGCCGGGCCGCCGCCTCCCGGGGATCGGTCATCGAGATGCCGGTGATGCGGACCTCGCCGGCCGAGGGCGGCAGCAGGCCGACCACCATCCGGGCCACCGTCGACTTGCCGGAACCGGATTCGCCGACGATCGCGAAGGTCTCGCCTTTCTCGATCGTGAAGCCGACCTGATCGACAGCCGTGAGAAATTTCCGGGGCTCGCGCTCCAGCACCCGGTTGAGCCAGGGCTTCGACACGTCGAACCGACGGCGCAGGTCGGTGACCTCGACATAGGCCGTCATCGCGCGATCCTTCCCTCCCCCTTGCGGGGAGGGATCGAGGGTGGGGGTGGTGCAGGATCGGACGTCATGGTGCCGTCTGCACCACCCTTGGCCCCTCCCCGCAGGGGGGAGGGGAGAGCGGCGGCCGCATCGTACAGGTGACAGGCCACCCGGCTCGCCTCCACGGCCTGCGGCTCCGGCCGCTCGACGCGGCATCGCGCAAACACCTTCGGGCAGCGGGGGTTGAAGGCGCAGCCCTTCGGGATCGCGGTCAGCCGGGGCATCGAGCCGGGGATCTGGCTCAGCCGGTCGGATTCCTGCGACAGGGTCGGGATCGCGCCCATCAGGCCGACCGCGTAGGGGTGGTGCGGCTTGGCGATCACGGCGGCGACCGGGCCGATCTCGGCGACCCGCCCGGCATACATCACGGCGACCCGGTCGGCGGCCTCGGCGATCACCCCCATGTCGTGGGTCACCAGCATCACCGCGGTGCCGTGCTCCCGGCACAGGCGCTTGAGCAGGGTGATGATCTGGGCCTGGACCGAGACGTCCAGCGCCGTGGTCGGCTCGTCGGCGATGATCAGCTCCGGCTCGGCGGCGAGCGCCAGCGCGATCACCACCCGCTGGCGCATGCCGCCCGAGAATTCGTGCGGATAGCCGTCGATCCGCCGCTCGGGGGCCGGGATGCCAACTTCTGCCAAGAGGTCGATGGCGCGGGTTCGGGCGGCCCGGCCCGACAGGTCCGTGTGGGTGCGGAGAGTCTCGACGATCTGGTCGCCGACCCGGAACAGCGGGTCCAGGGAGGTCAGCGGGTCCTGGAAGATCATGCCGATCCGGCGGCCCCGCACCCGCCGCATCGCCTCGGGGGAGAGGGTGTCGATGCGCTCGCCGCGCAAGAGGATCTCGCCGCCGGCGATCCGGCCGGGGCGGTCGATCAGCCCGATCACCGCCGAGCCGGTCACCGACTTGCCGGCCCCGGACTCGCCGACGACCCCCAGGATCTCGCCGCGGTGGATGTCGAAGGACACCCGGTCGATGGCGGTGAGCGGCCCGCGGCGGGTGTCGAAAGCGACCGTGAGGTCGCGCACGGAGAGGATTGTTTCCATCATGCCGCCCGGCCCCGACGTGTGCGTCCCCTCCCCCCTTTGCGGGGGAGGGTGGCCCCCGAAGGGGGTCGGGAGAGGGGCAGCGCGACGCTGCGGGCTTCAGCACCCGGCACGTCCTTTCCGGAAACCGCGCTCCCCTCTCCCGACCCCTGCTGACGCAGGGGCCACCCTCCCCCGCACAGGGGGGAGGGAGAGGCGTTCAGCCCAGACCAACGCGTCGTGATCATCATTGCAGCTTCGGATTGAGCGCGTCGCGCAGCCAATCCCCCAGCAGGTTGATGGCGATGACCAGCCCGGCGAGCGCCACCCCCGGGAAGGCCACGATCCACCACTCGCCGGAGAACAGGAACCGGTTGCCGGTGCGGATCAGGGTGCCGAGCGACGGCATGGTCTCGGGGAGGCCGGTGCCGAGGAACGACAGGGTCGCCTCGGTGATGATGGCGAGCGCGAGGTTGATCGTGGCGATCACGAAGACCGGGCCGGTGACGTTCGGCAGGACGTGGCGGACCAGGATCACCGGCGACGACAGGCCGATCAGCCGCGCCGCCTGGACGTAGTCCTTGCCCTTCTCGACCATCACGGAGGAGCGGACCGTCCGGGCGTACTGCACCCAGAACGACAGGCCGATCGAGACCACGATCAGCCCGATCAGCGGCCCGACATCGAGCGCGCTGCTGAAACTCGCCTTGGCGACGCCGTCCACCACCAGGGCGATCAGGATCGCCGGGAAGGTGAGTTGCACGTCGGCGACCCGCATGATCAGGGTGTCGACGGCTCCGCCCGCGTAGCCGGCAACCAATCCCAGTGCGATGCCGAGGATGCCGGAGGTCACCACCCCGAGCACGCCGACGATCAGCGACAGGCGCAGGCCGTACAGCACCGCCGAGAGCACGTCCCGGCCCTGGTCGTCGGTGCCGAGATAATAGGGCGCCTGGCCGTCCGCCTGCCAGATCGGCGGCAGGTTGGAGTTGATCAGGTCGAGCTGGGCCGGGTCGTAGGGGTTCTGCGGCGAGACCAGCGGCGCCGCGAAGGCGAGCCCGACCATCAGCACCGTGGCGACCAGCGCCGCAACGGCGGTCTTCGAGCCCAGAAAGCTCGCCAGCAGGTCGGAGTCGCGCCAGCGCGCGATGCGCGAGGGCGCCGCCTCCGGCAGCGGGACTGGCGGGGCGTCGCCCGCGTCGAGGTCGTATCCGCTCATGCCATCCTCACGCGGTGCGCGTGGACGAGAGCCGCAGGCGCGGATCGACCACGGTGTAGAGGATGTCGACCACGAGGTTGATGGTCACGAAGATCAGCGCGACCAGCAGCAGGTAGGCGGACATGATCGGGATATCGACGTTCTGCACCGCCTGGACGAACAGCAGGCCCATGCCGGGCCACTGGAACACCGTCTCGGTGATGATCGAGAAGGCGATGACCGAGCCGAGCTGGAGACCCGCGATGGTGATCACCGGCACGAGCGTGTTCTTGAGGGCGTGGCGCAGGTTGACGGCCCGGGTGGAGAGGCCGCGGGCCCGGGCGAAGCGGATGTAGTCGGTGCGCAGCACCTCCAGCATCTCGGCGCGCACCAGCCGCATGATCAGGGTCATCTGGAACAGGCCCAGCGTCACGGAGGGCAGGATCAGGGCCTTGAGCCCGGAGGTCGTGAGGAAGCCGGTGGTCCACCAGCCCAGCCGCACCGTGTCGCCGCGCCCGTAGGAGGGCAGCCAGCCGAGCGTCACCGAGAACAGGTAGATCAGCAGGATGCCGATCAGGAAGGTCGGCAGGCTGATCCCGATCAGCGAGACCGCCTGGAACAGCCCGGCGAGCCAGGACTCGCGGTAGAGCGCGCAATACACGCCCATCAGCACGCCGACCACCAGGGCGAAGAGCGTGGCGCAGAAGGCGAGTTCCAGGGTCGCCGGCATCCGCTCGGCCAGCAGCTGCGAGACCGGCTGCCGGAACTGATAGGAGATGCCGAACTGCCCCTGCACCACGCGGCCGGCGTAGCGGGCGAACTGGACCAGCACCGGATCGTCGAGGCCGAGGCTCGTCCGGATCTCGGCCCGCTCGGCTACGGTGGTGTCGGGCCCGACGATCTGGTTCACGGGATCGCCCGCAAACCGGAACATCGCGAAGGCGATGAGCCCGACGACCGCCAGCACGGCGGCCGCCTGGATCACCCGGCGCAGCAGGAAGGCGAGCACGCCCGGCCCCTACTGGGGATCCTTCGAGACCCAGTAGAGCAGGAGCAGGTTGTCGGCGCGCTGGGTCAGATGGACCTTCTTGGAGACGCCCCAGGCCAGGGCCTGCTGGTGCAGCGGGATGTAGCCCCAGTCGGCGTTCAGGACGTCGAACCCCTCCTTGATCAGGGCATCGCGCTTAGGTTTATCGGTCTCGGCCTCGACCTTGTCGGCGATGGCATCGATCTTCGGATCGCAATAGCCCGCGAGGTTCCAGCTGCCGCGGCCCGACTTGTCGCCGGGTTTCCGGCAGCCGACGATCTCGTAGAGGATGTTGTGGCTGTCCAGCGACGACGGGGTCCAGCCGAGCAGGTAGAACGAGGTGTCGTAGGCCGGCGCCAGCACCTTGGCGAAGTACTTGGCCTTCGGCTGGGCGTTGAGGTTCACCTTGACGTTGATGCGGGCGAGCATCGAGACCACCGCCTGGCAGATCGCCTCGTCGTTGACGTAGCGGTCGTTGGGGCAATCCATGGTGAGCGAGAATCCGTCCGGGTAGCCCGCCTGGGCCATCAGATCCTTGGCCTTCTTGAGGTCGGTGGCCGGGCGCTTGAACTCGGCGCCGCGGTCGTAGAGGCTCGGGGCGATCATCAGGGCCGAGGGCACCGCCTGCCCGCGCATCACCCGCTTGGCGATCGTGTCCTCGTCGATGGCGAGGTAGAAGGCCTCGCGCACCTTGATGTCCTTGAACGGATTCTTCCCCTTGACGGAGGAATCCTTCAGCTCGTCCCGGTCCTGGTCCATGCCGAGGAAGATCGTGCGCAGCTCGGGGCCGGCCATCACGATGGCGGTGCCGCTGGCATTGACCCGCTGCTGGTCCTGCAGCGGTACGGGATCGATCCAATCGACCTCGCCGGAGAGCAGCGCGGCGACGCGGGTCGCCGGGTTGGCGATGGTGGTCAGCACCGCCTCGTCGAGGTTCGACTCGACCTTGCCCCAGTAGCCGTCGAACTTCTTGAACACGGTCTTCACGCCGGGCTGGTGCTCGGCGACCACGAACGGGCCGGTGCCGTTCTCGTGCAGGGTGGCGTAGCTCGGGCTGCTGGCGTTGGGCGGTGTCGGCTGGACGACGCCGTTCTTCTCCGACCACGCCTTCGACATGATCAGCCAGGTCGGGAACTGGGCGATGGCGATGGGGTTCGGCTTCTTCAGCACCATGTCGACGGTCGCGTCGTCGACCTTCACGAATTCAGCGTCGGCCGGCACGTTGGTGGTGAAGTTCGAGCCCGGGGCCCGGACGCGCTGGGCGGAAAAGAGCACGTCGTCGGCGGTGAAGGGCGAGCCGTCGTGGAATTTCACACCCTTGCGCAGGTGGAAGCGCCAGCGGGTCGGCTCGGGCGTCTCCCAGGATTCGGCGAGTCCGGGGGCGAATTTCAGGTTCTTGTCGAGGGTGACGAGCGACTCGTAGGCCGCCTGCTGCATGCCCTCGGTGAAGCTCTCCTTGAGGGAGTACGGGTCGAGGGATTTGAGATCACCCTGGAAGGCGAAGCGGAAGACGTTGGCGGCCTGCGCGGGCAGCGCGGCGAGCGCGAGGGTCGCGACCGCCGCCGCGGACACGCCGCGGGCGAGGGTCTTCAGGGCTGAACGGGACAATCGGAACTCCAGGACCGTCGAAGTTGAGCACAAGCCGCCCCGCGTGCGCGGTGGTTGAGGCTTAGACCCGACACCGCGCCTCGGCAAACGGCGCGCACGCCGCGCCCACAGCAAGGTTCGGACCAGGGGGCCAGCCGGAGGCACAGCCCTGCCCCCCCCCGGCGGGCGAGGGCGGCCCCAATGGGTGCCCTCTGCGTCAGCAGGGGTCGGGCCGGGACGAAGTCCCGCAAGAGGGGAACTCAGGCTCCGAAAACGGCGCGATCGGTATGACGGGCACAGTCCTATCCTGCACTGTCGCTCCCCGCTCCCGCTCCCCTTCGGCGGCCACCCTCCCCCGCAAAGGGCAGAGGGAGGGCGCGTGCCCGTTCTGGACCGAGCTTCCTGTTGGGGGCCCACCGTCCGGAACGCGATCCGTGAACACCGTAACCCTGGCTGGGAGGGGCCGGGGGTGGGGGTGGCGCGGGAACGCGCGCCGCGGTCCCTTCTGCGCCACACCGGCAGCGCGGTCTGAGCGCCGCAGCCAAAGCCCGTCCGGCCCCCGGAGCACGCTCCAGAGCCGAGACCAGCCGCAGGGTCGCGGCAAGCCCAACCGGGACGACCGCGGCCCGGTCGCGGGGCGCGCGAAACCCTGGGCGGTGCCGCCCCTGGGGCGATCTGTCCCGGGTCGTCCCGCCGTCGCGATGCGGTCATCCGCAGCGGCGGCGGGTTGGACCATTGGCTGCCCAGGCCGCGCCCAGCGGCGCAGGGGCGGGTCCACGCCGGGACAGCACAGACCGCCCATGTGGTATCTCTACGGCTTGGCCCTGCTGGCCGGCATCGCGAACGCCATCGAGCCCGGCCAGAACGCCACGCTGGCGAAGTCGACCGGGCAGCCGATGCTGGCGGGCCTGTTCTGCTTCGCGCTGGCGGTGGCCTGCTTCCTCGGCGCCATGGCGATCCTGCGCTGGTACGGCCAGCCGACCGCCGAGCGCGCCACCGACGTCCCCTGGTGGGCCTGGCCGGGCGGCATCCTCGGAGCCGCGGTCGTCCTGGCGCAGCTCTACGTCTCGGAGCAGGTCGGGGCTGCGCCGTTCCTGGGCTGCGTCATCACGGCGGGCGTGATCGGCTCGATCGCCCTCGATCATTACGGTCTCGTCGGCTTCGAGCGCCGTCCCGCCGGCCGCTGGCGCCTCCTCGGCGGTGTCCTGATGGTTGCGGGCGTCGCCCTGGTGGCAGTGTCCTGACCGGCCCCGCCGACGATCCCACGCCCCGCCCAGTCAGGATCCGAGCATGTTCCTCCTCTACGGTTTCGCCCTGCTGGCGGGCATCGCCACCGCGATCGAGCCCGGCCAGAACGCGGGCCTCGCCAAATCCCTCGCCCGGCCCCTCCTCGCGGGCGTGGTCAGCCTCCTCGTCAGCATCGCCACGATCGTGGCGATCATGCTCGTGACGGGGCAGGTCGGCTTGCCGGGGGCGGACCGCTTGGCGCAGGTCCCCTGGTGGGCATGGCTCGGCGGCTTGATGAGCGCGGGGCTGACGGCGGCGCAGCTCTACCTGTCCAAGACGATCGGGGCCGCCGCCTTCCTCGGCCTGATCGTCACGGGGGGCGTGATCACCTCGATCCTGCTCGACCATTTCGGCCTCGTGGGCTTCAAGGTCCACCCGGCCAGCCTGTGGCGCATCCTCGGCGGCGTCCTGATGATCGGCGGCGTCGGCCTGGTCGCCCGGTTCTGAGGGCCGACGACCGCCCCGGGCGGGATCCCATCCGCGGCCGCGGCGTTGATCCCCGTCATCACCCCCGCCGGGAGGCACGCCGTGGGAATCGCCGCGTTCGTTTTCTTCGTCGTCCCCTGGATGGCCGTCGCCGTGTGGCTGTTCCTGAAGCCGGGCGGCTTCCGCCAGGGCGTGCCGGCGGCGCCGTGGCGCCCGCTCGCGGATTACGCGCCGCCGCAGCGGGACCAGCAGCATGCGGCGGAGACGACGAGCCTGGAGTCGGGCGCAGCCCATGACGGCAAGCACGCGCCGATCCAGATCAGCTGAGGGCCGGACAGGACGCCGACCCGGCGCCGGTGTCCGGGGCCGGGCAGCGGCCGGGCGTGAGCGCAGGCATGCGCTCCGCGCTGGTCTGCGCGCCGTCCCTCCCCGCCCCGAGCCCGGCACGCTCTGGATTTCCGGCCCCACTGCGCCTAGACCGTTGAGCCTCACCGGCACGCCCCGCGTCCGAGCGGGCCGCGATCCTTAACGCCAGCGAGGCTTACGGCTTTGGCCCTCCCCGTCAACGAACGCCGGCGCATCATGCTGCTCACCGGGGCGAGCCGGGGCATCGGCCACGCCACCGTCAAGCGATTCTCGGCCGCGGGCTGGCGGGTGATCACCTGCTCGCGCCACCCCTTCCCGGAGAACTGCCCCTGGGAGATGGGTCCCGAGGACCATCTCCAGGTCGACCTCGCGGACGCGCAGGACACCGTCCGCGCCGTCGAGGAGGTCCGCGGGCGGCTCGACGCCGAGGGCGGCGTGCTGCACGCGCTCGTCAACAATGCCGGCATCTCGCCCAAGGGCCCCAACGGCGAGCGCCTGGGCGCGCTGGCCACCGAGTTCGACGGGTGGCAGCGGGTATTCCAGGTCAACGTCTTCGCCACGATCCTGCTGGCCCGCGGCCTGCGCGACGAACTCGCCCGGGCGCGGGGGTCGATCGTGAACGTGACCTCGATCGCGGGATCCCGGGTCCATCCCTTCGCGGGGGCGGCCTACGGCACCTCCAAGGCCGCGCTCGCCGGCCTGACCCGGGAGATGGCAGCCGATTTCGGGCCGCTCGGGGTGCGGGTGAACGCGATCTCCCCGGGCGAGATCGACACCTCGATCCTGTCGCCGGGCACGGAGAAGCTCGTGGAGCAGATCCCGCAGCGCCGGCTCGGCACCCCGGACGAGGTCGCCAAGGCGATCTACTTCCTGTGCACCGAGGCCTCGTCCTACGTGAACGGGGCGGAACTCCACATCAACGGCGGCCAGCACGTTTGACCGGATCGCGTGCCCCCTCGGGCGTGGCCGCCGCGGGCGACGGTTCGCCGCCGGGACGGCGGGGCCGGGCGCTGGTCCTGGGCCTGCTCCTGTGCGCGGCGCCCGTCGCCGTGCGGGCGGAATCCGGGATCCGGATCCTCGACCTGCCCTTCGCGGTGCGCGCCCTGCGCGGCTCCCGGAGCGAGGCCGCCGTGTCGGTGGCGACCTCCGGGCTGCTGCCGATCGCCGGCGCCAAGGTCGGCCGGCCGGCCGGCGACGAGGAGAGCGCGCCGATCGCCGTGGTCTGGGGCGACGCGGGCGGCGCCGTGCTCGCCCTGGCGGACGGCACCGTCACGGTGAGGCCGATCGGCCGCGAGGCGGTCGAGGGGCTGAGCGCCGCCGAGACGCCGCGGGGCGCCCTCCCGGGCACGCGCCGGGCGCTCTCGGGGCCCTTGAGCGCCTATCTCACCGGGCGGACCCGCGCCCCGGACGGCAGCGAGGCCGCCGCCGTCCTGACGATCCGCGAGCGCCAGCCGATGGCGGTCAGCACGGATCCGAAGCCCGTCCCGGTGGCCACCGTCACGGTGCCGGCGGGGGGCGCGGCCCTGTTCGCGCCCCTGCGGCCGCGCCTGCTGCGCCTCGCCGACCGGCCGGCCCTCCTGGCCACGACCCTGTCGGGGGCGGAGTCGGGCGAGCTCGCGCTGATCGGCCGACCGGACGCGGGCGGAACCTGGACCGTCACGGCGCGCACGCCGCCGCAGCCCGGGCCGCCCCTGAAGATCGCCGGCATCGCCGATTTCGCCGGGTCCGGCGATCTCCAGGCCGCCACGGTCAGCGCCCGGGGCACGCTCCAGCTCTGGACGCTGCACCCCGACCGGATCGAGCCCGCCGGAGAGGAAACGGGCTACGCGGCCGGCGCGGGCGATGCGGATCTCGCCGTCACGGTTCCGGCCGGCGGCGTCCCCGAACTCGTCCTGCCGGTGGCGGGCCGCTCCGAGATCGCCCTCGTGACCGCCAGGGGCGGGCTGCATGCGCGGCTGCGCGTGCCCCTGCCCGCCCCGGCCGCGACCGGCATCGTGGTCCTCGGCGAGGGGGCGGCGGCGCGGCTGGTGGTCGGGCTCGCCGACGGCCGGGTGGCCGTGGTCGCCCCGGACGGGGGAATGCCGTGAGCGCCGAGGCCGAGAGCCGGCTGTTCCCGGCGCGGCCCTTCGTGGGCGCGTCGATCGCGGTGATCCGGGAGGATCGCGTCCTGCTGGCGGCGCGGGCCAACGAGCCGATGCGGGGCGTCTGGACCCTGCCGGGCGGCCTCGTGGAGGCCGGCGAATCCCTGGCGGCGGCGGCCCTGCGCGAATTGGCCGAGGAGGTCGGGCTGACGGCCGAAATGGTCGGCGTGCTCGCGCCCACCGAGATCATCGTCCGGGACGAGGCCGGCCGCGCCCGGCACCACTACGTCGTTCACCCGCACGCCGCCCTGTGGTGCGGCGGCGAGCCCGTGGCCGGACCCGAGGCCCTGGGCACCCGCTGGGCGAGCCTCGCCGAGGTCGCCGCCCTGTCGACCACGCCGGGACTGATCGACACCCTGCGCGAGGCCTTCGCGCGGGTCGCGGCGCGGCGCCGGGACGGGGGGGCGACGGCGTGAGGCGACCGGCGGCCACGATCCTGTGCCTGCTCGCGCTCCTCGCCGGGCCGGCACAGGCGCAGCAGCGCTCAGGGCGCGCCCCCGTCAAGGAGGCTCCGAAGGAGGCCTCCAAGGAGGCGAACGCCCCCGCCGACGTCCCTGCCCCGTATGACCGCGACCTGATGCGTATGTCCGAGGTCATCGGCGCCCTGGCCTTCCTGCGCGGCCTCTGCGCGGCGCCCGACGCCGCCGACTGGCCGGCCCGGATGAAGGCGCTGATCGAATCCGAGGGCGTGACGCCCGCCCGCCGCGACCGGCTGGCCGGCGCCTACAACCGCGGCTATCGCGGCTACGCGCTGACCTACCGGGTCTGCACCCCGGCCGCGCACGAGGCGGCCGCCCGCTACGTGGCCGAGGGCGACCGGCTGTCGCATGCCCTGGCCGGGCGTTTCGGGGGGTGATGCAGGGGCGACACACCCGGCGCCGATGCCGGCGAAGCATCAGATTTGAGCCCTCGCGTTAACCGATCCGAAATTCCCGGCTGGCCGAGCCGCCGGGACCTGCTTATCATCCGTTGTGTCCGCCGGGTCCTGGGCCCGGCGCAATGGAAGTATCGGGTCATGCAGCACATCTCTCACACCGCCCCCGTCGAGGTCGATGTCGAGGAGAAGCGCGTCGCGCTGAGTTACGTCTCGGAAGCGTTCGCGGAAGGCTGTCTCGACGGGCTCGACGGGGATTGCATGGCGCAGGCCGCCCTGTTCGCCGCTTTCCAGGAACTGGTGATGACCTACGGCGAGGAGGCCACGGCTCGCTACGCGGAGGGCTTCCCCGAGCGCATCCGCGGGGGTGCCTTCACCACGACCCTCCAGCATTGAAGACCCGGAGCGCGGGCGGTTGAGGCGCGGGCGGGCAGCGCTTACCTCCCGGCTCCGCGGGCCGGCACGCCGGACCGCCCCCGTCGCGTAAGGAACCGCCTGCCATGCCCGTCGCCCTGCTGCCGGACCGCGCCCTCGTCACCGTCACCGGCCCGGACGCCGCCGCGCTGCTCCAGGGCGTGCTGACCTGCAACGTCGAGACGCTCCAGCCCGCAGAAGCGCGGCTCGGGGCCCTGCTGGCGCCGCAGGGCAAGATCCTGTTCGATTTCCTCGTCTCGCGGATCCCGGACGGATTCCGGTTCGACCTGCCGGTGGACCGGGCCGCGGATCTGGCCAAGCGCCTGACGCTCTACCGCCTGCGGGCCCAGGCGGTGATCGCCGCCGACCCCACCGTGGCGGTCGCGGTCGCCTGGGACGGCGCCGCTCCGGCGGCGGCCGAGCCCGTCGCGGATTCCCGCCACCCCGATCTCGGCGCGCGGCTCTACGCCGCCGCGGGCGCCTTCTCGGCCGATGCCGCGGAGGCCGATTACCACGCGCACCGGATCGCGCTGGGCATCCCCGAGGGCGGGCGCGACTACGCCTTCGGCGACGCGTTCCCGCACGAGGCGCTGATGGACCAGCTCGGCGGCGTCGACTTCCGGAAGGGCTGCTATGTCGGCCAGGAGGTCGTCTCGCGGATGCAGCACCGGGGCACCGCCCGGACTCGCATCCTGGCGGCCGCCTACCCGGACGGCGTTCCCGCACCGGGCACCGAGATCACGGCGGGCGGCAAGGTCCTGGGCACCACCGGCAGCGTCGCCGGCCCGCGCGGCCTCGCCCTGGTCCGGATCGACCGGCTGGGCGATGCGCGTGACGCCGGCGAGACGCCGCGGGCGGGCGAGCATCCCGTGAGGCTGGAACGGCCCGCCTACGCGACCTTCCCGATGCCGGAGGCGGCGACCAGGGCGGGGTGAGGATTTAACGGACAGGCTTCCACCGCCCGCCCGGCCCATCCGGATCCGGGCGTCCAGAAGCAGCCGGGTGTTCGTGCCTGGACCCCGCCGCACTGCGGCCGCTACGGGGCGACGCGGCACACCGCAGATCGAAAAAGCCGGGCCGATCCCGCTCTGCCGAGACGTGCGCTCGCGCACGGACCGACCCGCGATGCTGCAGTGCACCTTGGCATCACCGCGCCGCGACGCCACCTCGGCGCCGGAACAAACCGGATGCGGCCCGCGCCGCACCAGAACGAGGTATCCCATGCCGTCCCTGCTCGACCCGATCCGCGTCGGCGCCATCGAGGCGAAGAACCGGATCTTCATGGCCCCGCTCACCCGCGGCCGCGGCACGCGTGAGCACGTGCCGACCCCGATCATGGCCGAGTATTACGCCCAGCGCGCCGGCGCCGGCCTGATCCTCACCGAGGCCACCGGCATCTCCCAAGAGGGCCTCGGCTGGCCCTACGCGCCGGGGATCTGGTCCGACGCCCAGGTCGATGCCTGGCGGCCGATCGTGAAGGCGGTGCATGACCGGGGCGGCAAGATCGTCTGCCAGATCTGGCATATGGGCCAGCTGGTCCATCCGGACTTCCTCGGCGGCGAGAAGCCGGTCTCGGCCTCGGCCACCACGGCCCCGGACCAGGCCCACACCTATTCTGGCAAGAAGCCCTATGCCGAGGCGCGTCCGCTGGAGGTCGCCGAGATCCCGCGGCTGCTGGCCGATTATGAGCGCGCCACCGCCAACGCCCTGGCGGCCGGCTTCGACGGGGTGCAGATCCACGCCGCGAACGGCTACCTGATCGACGAGTTCCTGCGCGACGGCACCAACCACCGCACCGACCAGTACGGCGGGTCCATCGCGAACCGCGTGCGGCTGCTGCGCGAGGTGACCGAGGCGGTCGCCAAGGTTGCGGGCCCCGAGCGCACCGGCGTGCGTCTGTCGCCCAACGGCGCGATCCAGGGCTGCAACGATTCGAATCCCGAGCCGCTGTTCGTGGCCGCCGCCCAGGCGCTGGCCGATATCGACATCGCCTTCCTGGAGATGCGCGAGCCGGGTCCCGACGGCACCTTTGGCAAGGCCGACCATCCGCCGATCGCCCCGGCGATGCGGCGCGTGTTCCGCAATCCGATGATCCTGAACGCCGATTACGACGGGATCAGCGGTCAGAAGGCGCTCGATGCCGGGGACGCCGACGCCATCGCGTTCGGGCGGACCTTCATCGCCAACCCGGACCTGGTCGAGCGCATCGCCACAGGCGCCCCCCTCGCCAAGGACGAGGCCGCCACCTGGTACAGCCAGGGCCCGGAGGGCTACGTCGATTATCCGACCCTCGGCGAGGCTCGCGCCGCGTAGGGCGCACGCCAAAGCAAAGGCTCGGAGCCGTTCCCAATCGCGATCGGAGCGGGGACGGCTCCGGGCGCCCCAGGCCCGGGACGATCGCCGCGCCGGTCGAAGGCGCGGCGGTCCTATGCGGTCACATCTAGGCAGCTGCGCCCGAGGCCCCTATTTGGAGCCGGACATGGATCTGCCGGCACCTCACGCGATCGCGGCCCTCGAACCGACAGTCGGCGCCTGGAGCACCGCGGATCGGCTTGCGGAGCTGCACGACCTCGCGATCCTCGATACCGAGCCGGAGCCGCTCTACGACGATCTCGTGCGGGTCGCCGCCTATGTCTGCCGCGCGCCGGTCGCCCTCGTCAGCCTGGTGGATGCCGAGCGGCAATGGTTCAAGTCGGAGGTCGGACTCGGCAAGCGCGAGTTGCCGATCAACTGCTCAGTCTGCGCCCACACGATCGAGGCCGGGGCGCTGCTCGTCATCCCCGACCTGACCGCCGACCCCCGGACCATCCAGAACCCCCTGGTGACCGGACCCGAGGGCTTCCGCTTCTACGCGGGCGCGGTGATCCGGGGCGAGCGCGGCGTCCCGCTCGGCGCCCTGTGCGTGCTCGACCGGGTGCCGCGGTCGGAGGGGCTCGATTCGGATCAGACCGCCACGCTCGCCGCCCTGGCGCGCCAGATCTCGAACCTCCTGGAGCATCGCCGGACCCTGACCCAGGTGGCGAGCCGCGAGGCGGAGGTCGCCGCGAGCGAGCGCCGCTTCCGGGTGATGACCTCGGCGATGCCCCAGATGGTCTGGACCACCCGGCCCGACGGGTTCCACGATTACTACAACGACCGCTGGTACGAGTTCACCGGCGTGCCCTACGGCTCCACCGACGGCGAGGGCTGGAACGACATGTTCCTTCCCGACGATCAGGCGCTGGCCTGGGAACGCTGGCGCCACTCGCTGGCCACCGGCGAGCCCTACGAGATCGAGTACCGCCTGCGCCATCGCGACGGCGCGTATCGCTGGACGCTCGGCCGCGCCATGCCGATCCGCGACGGGGCCGGGCAGATCGAGCGCTGGTTCGGGACCTGCACCGACATCGACGACCTGAAGCGGGCCGAGGCCGAGGCGCGCAAGCTCGCCGCCATCGTCGAGACCTCGAAGGACTTCATCGGCCTCTCGACGCTCGACGGCGAGATCACCCATCTCAACGAGGCGGCCCTGTCCCTCGTCGGGCTGCCCGATCTCGCGGTCGCCCGCCGGCACCGGATCCCCGATTTCTTCACCGACGACAGCCGCCGCATCCTGGATGAGACCGTGATGCCGGCGATGCGCCGGGACGGGTTCTGGGAGGGCGAACTGGCCTTCCGGCATTTCGGCACGGGGGAGCCGGTGGCGGTCCTCTACAACATCTTCCCGGTGCGCGACCCGACCGGGACCGAGGTCGGCTACGCCACCGTCACCCGCGACCTCCGGGAGGCCAAGCGCGCCGAGGAGGCCCGCGACCTGCTGATCCGAGAGCTGTCGCACCGGATCAAGAACATCTTCGCCGTGGTCGGCGGCCTCGCCGCGCTCACCGCCCGGAGCGATCCCGCGGCCCAGCCCTTCGCCAAGGCCTTCCGCGAGCGGCTCGGCGCCCTGGCGCGGGCCCACGAATACGTCCGGCCGCATTCCCCCGACAGCGCCCCCGCGGTGGCGGGTCAGACCGTGCTCGGCCTGATGCGTCTGATCATGGCCGCCTACGAGGAGGGCGGACAGGCGCGGGTGGCGATTTCCGGCGACGATGCCGAGATCGGCGAGCGCACCGCCACCGCCCTCGCGCTGATCATGCACGAGCAGGCCACCAACGCCATGAAGTATGGCGGCCTCTCCACCAAGGCGGGCGGCGTCTCCTTGAGCGGGTGCCGGGAGGCGGGGCGCTACACGCTGACTTGGCAGGAGGCGGGCGGGCCGCCGGTCACCGGCGCGCCCTCCCGGAAGGGATTCGGCACGGTCCTGGCCGAGCGCAGCGTCGCCGGCCAGCTCGACGGCGTGCTGGAGCACGACTGGGCCCCCGGCGGCCTCCTGATGCGGCTCAGCGTGCCGATCGAGAACCTCCGGGCCTGAGATGGCCGGTCGGATGGACGGCGCCGGGCCGCGCCTCGTCGTGCTCGACTTCGACGGGACGCTGGCCGACAGCTTCGACTGGTTCTGCTCGGTCATGAACGGTGTCGCCGCGCGCTATCGCTTCCGACAGGTCGAGGCGCACGAGGTCGAGGGCTTACGCCTCCAGGGGGCCCGCGCGATCGTGGCCCATCTCGGCATCCCGCGCTGGAAGCTGCCGTTCATCGCCCGCCACATGCACACATTGGCGGCCCGCGACGCGGCGCAGATCGCGCTGTTTCCGGGCGTGCCCGAGATGCTGGCCGGCCTCGCGCGGACCGGCGTGCCGATGGCGATCCTGTCGTCGAACCGCGCCGACACGGTCAGACGGGTGCTCGGGCCGGACAATACGGCCCTCATCGACACCTATGCCTGCGGGGCGGCACTGTTCGGCAAAGCGCGGCGGCTGCGGCGGCTCCTCGCGCGCCGGGGCGTGGCGCCGGCGCAGGCCCTGTGCATCGGCGACGAGATCCGCGATCTAGAGGCGGCCCGGGCCCTTGGCTGCCCGTTCGGCGCGGTGGCGTGGGGTTATACGGACCCGCAGGCGCTGGCGGCGCAGGGACCCGAATACCTGTTCTCGGAACCTGCGGAGATCGCCCGCCTGCTGGCGGGCACTCCGGTTCACATACCGCGGTTGGCGCCCGGCACGACGCTGGCGCCGTTGCCGCTGCCGAACGGCTCGTAGCGGGTCAGGCCGCGGAACAGCTGGCTGAGGAAGGCCCGATCGGCGCCGCTGGTGGGCGTGGTGCGCTCGATGAAGTCGAACACCCGACCGTCCTGGAGGCCGTAGAGCGCCACACGCTCGACCTTGAAGGCAGCGGTGAAGTAGACGGCCGTGACCTTCTGGTCCTCGACCTGCTCGCCCATGAACATGATCGTCCGGCGGGTGTTCTGGGAGATGTAGTACCAGGACTTGTTGCCCACCGTGGACACGGTCGAGGGCGTGCCCAGGATCTGCAGGACCTGCTCGGGGCTCATGCCCGGCTTGATCGTGGCGAGGGCCGCCTGATCGACCTGGTAGCCGTGGCGCAGCTCCTCGCCGATGCAGCCGGACAGCCCGGCTCCCGCAAGGCCGACCAGGGCGAGGCGCGCGAAGGACTGAACGAGACGGCGCCGCATCGGGCCCCCAGAGAACGTGTGAACGGACGGGGCGCGACCGACACCGCCGGCACAGGACTCCGACGACGCTTGCGCCCTGGGCGTGGGTTGCCGTACCGCGGGGTTATGGCTTTGACAAGGCAAGCTTGGCCACAGGCCGCCGGGGCGTGGCACCCCATCGGGGCGTCGCACCCCAACGGGGCGTGGCACCGATGATCGCGCGGCTGTTCAGGCGGGCGCATGCGCGGCGCCGCGCCGTGGAGGGGCTGCACCTGGCCCTGAGCATGGCGGCCCGCCGCCCGGGCCTCTATACGCGCCTGGGCGTGCCCGACACCGTGGAGGGCCGCTTCGAGGCCCTGTGCCTGCACGCGATCCTGGTCCTGCGGCGGCTGAACCGGCTGCCGGATCCGGCCGCCGAGGTGGCGCAGGATCTCGTGAATTCCGTCTTCACCCAGCTCGACGCGTCCCTGCGCGAGCTGGGCGTCGGCGACATGGGCGTGGCCAAGCGGATGAAGAAGCTCGGGGCCGCCTTTTACGGCCGGGCCGCGGGCTACGATTCCGCCCTCGACGCGGGCGACGGCGAGGCCCTGCGCGCGGCGCTGGTCCGCAACGTCCTCGGCGGGGCGGGCGACGGGGCGGGCCTCGCCGCCTACGTGCAGGCGGCCGACGCGGAACTGTCGGGCGCCGACCTCGACGGCCTGCTCGGGGCCGGGCCACCGTTTCCAGAGCCGGACGGCATCACCGCGGCGGCCGTTCCGGCCGGAGGATCGACGGGAGGCATCGCATGAGCCGGGACAGCCGCCGGGAGATCGCCCAAGACGGCGTGCGGGACAGCGGACCGCTCGTGCGCTGGGTCAATGTCGAGCGCCTGCCCCAGGGGCGCGGCGCCGTCACCGTGGAGGCGAGCCCGGCCGAGTGCGCCGCGCTCGCGGCCGATTTCGGCATCCCCGGCCTGCGCGATCTGGTCGGGCGGTTCGCGATCACCGGCTCCACCAGCCGCCTCACGGTGACGGGGACCGTGGAGGCCCTGGTGACTCAGGTCTGCACCGTCAGCCTCGAACCGTTCGAGGGGCCGGTCAGCGAACCGGTCGAGGTCGTCTTCACAGATACCGACCAGCTCGCCGGCACCGATGCCGAGGATGCCGACATCCCCGACCCCCTCGTCGGCGGCCGCATCGATTTCGGCGCGCTCACCGCCGAGTTCCTGGCGCTGGGGCTGGATCCGTATCCGCGCAAGCCCGGCATCGCCTTCGAGCCAGTGGTGGCGGGCGACGACGCCGGCCCCCTCGCCGGGCTGCGCAGGCTCCGCGACGGCGGGGGCTGAGCGCCGGTCCGCCCCCTCGACCCCGCGGCTTCAGGGCACGAAGCCGCTCCGCCTGAGGAAATCCGCCGCCACCGACGCGGCCGGCTCGCCGCCGAGCTGCACGCGGCCGTTGAGGTCCCGCAGGGTGACGAGGTCGAGGGCGCGGAAGATCGGGTCGAGCGCCGGGGCGATCTCCGGATGGGCCCTGAGGACGGCCCCCCGGACCACCGGCGCGGGCTGGTAGACCGGCTGGACGCCCCGGTCGTCATCCATCACCACGAGCCGGGCGGCGGCGAGGCTGCCGTCGGTCCCGAACACCATGGCGGCGTTCGTCCCCGAGGTACCCCGCGCCGCCGCGGCGATCGTGCCGGCGGTGTCCCCGCCCGCCAGGATGACGAGCTGGTCCGGTCGGAGCGCGAAGCCGTAGGTCCGGCCGAAGGCCGGGAGCGCGGCCGGAGTGCTCACGAATTCCGTGGAGGCCGCGAGCTTGATCGCCCCGCCGCCGGCCACGTAGCGGCCGAAATCGCTCATGGTCCGCAGGCCGGCGGCCTCGGCGATCTCCGCCCGCACCGCGATCGCCCAGGTGTTGTTGGCCGAGGCCGGCGTCAGCCAGACGAGGTCGTTGGCCTTCAGGTCCAGGGTCCGGGCGGTCTCGTAGGCCGCCGCCGCGTCCTTCCAGACCGGGAGGTCCGGCCGGCCGAAGAAGAACGCCGCGTTGCCGGTATATTCCGGGTAGATGTCGATCTGGCCCTCCAGCAGGGCCTGGCGCAGGATCGCCGTGGCCCCGAGCTGGGTCTTGTCCACCGTCGGAATGCCCCGGGCGTTCAGCGCCTGCAGGATGATGCTCCCGAGAACCCCGCCCTCGGTGTCGAGCTTGGAGGCGACCACGACGGCGCCCGCCCGCGCGCCGGACAGGGCGAGGAGCAGCGCGACGAGCCCCGCGAGGATCCGCTTCGCCATCGGCCCGACCCCTCCTGTCCGCGCCGCCCGGACTGCCCGCGGCCTGAAGCGGATACCGGTTGGTGAAGGTTCAATCAAATCGTCGAAATCCGATGAATATCCCTTAACCTTTACACGAGGCTGCAATGAACGGCCGCGATCTTGGCGATATATGAAGGGAAAGGTTGTTTCAGATCGAGCCGAGTCAGCGACATGTCGTATTCGATCTTCGTCCGCGATCTTGCCCGAACCGACGGGGGCTCACCGCAGCTCCTGGCCTACGACATCCACGACCGTTCGATGGCGGCCTCGCTCGTGTCGGTGATCGCCACCTCGTATCGGGATCACGGCTTCAACCCGGCCACCCGGGTGCACTGGTTCCGGACCGACGGCAGCGTCCACGAGATCTACACCTGGCCGCAGGCCTGAGCGCGCCCCGGGCGCGTCAGGTGCCGCAGAAGGTCCGGTAGCCCACCCCGCCGCCCTCCGGCGCCTCGGCGAAGCGCGCTTGGTCCGGCTGGTCCGCGTAGGGTCGCGCCAGGACCGCCAGGAGCGCCGCGAAGGGCGCGAAATCGGCCCGCTCGACGGCGGCCGCGATCATCGCCTCGACCTGATGGTTGCGCGGGATGAAGGCCGGGTTGACCGCCCGCATGGCGGCGGCGGTCTCGGCCGGATCGCGGGCCTCCTCGGCCAGCCGCGCCCGCCAGCGGGGGGCCCAATCGTCATAGGCGGTGGGGTCGACGAACAGGTCGCGCACGGCGCCGTCGCCCGCCGGCCGCTCCGCCGCTTCGCACAGGGCTCGGAACGTGCGGGTGAAGTCGGCCTGGTTATCGGCCATGCGCCGCAGGAGGTCGCCCGCCAGCGCCGCGTCGCCCTCCCGGAGGTCGCCGAGACCGATCTTGCGGGCGAGGCCGCCGTGATAGGCCGCCTCGAAGTGCGGCGCGTAGCCGGCGAGCGCGGCCTCGGCGGCGGCGACCGCCTCGGTCTCGTCGTCGGCGAGCAGCGGCAGCAGGGTCTCGGCGAGCCGCGTCAGGTTCCAGAGGGCGATGCGCGGCTGCTCGCCGTAGGCGTAGCGCCCGGCCCGGTCGATGGAGCTGTAGACCGTCCGGGGATCGTAGGCATCCAGGAAGGCACAGGGCCCGTAATCGATCGTCTCGCCGGCGACCGACATGTTGTCGGTGTTCATCACCCCGTGGACGAAGCCCACGAGCAGCCAGCGCGCGACCAGTGCCGCCTGGGCGGCGATGACGCCGTCGAGCAGCGCCCGGTAGGGATTTTGGGCCTGCGCCGCCTCGGGATAGTGCCGGGCCACGACGTGGTCGGCGAGCGCCCGCAGCGCCTCGACGTCGCCCCGGGCCGCGAAGAACTGGAAGGTGCCGACCCGGATGTGGCTCGCCGCCACCCGGGTGAGCACCGCGCCGGGCAGCGGGGTCTCGCGCATCACGGGCTCGCCCGTCGCCACCGCGGCGAGCGCCCGGGTGGTCGGGATGCCGAGCGCCGCCATGGCCTCGCTGACGAGGTACTCGCGCAGCACCGGTCCGAGGGCCGCACGCCCGTCGCCGCTCCGGGAGAACGGCGTCGGGCCCGCGCCCTTCAGCTGGATGTCCCGGCGGCGCCCGTCGCGGCCCACCACCTCGCCGAGCAGGACCGCGCGGCCGTCGCCGAGTTGCGGCACGAACTGGCCGAACTGGTGGCCGGCATAGGCCGTGGCGACCGGGTCTGCGCCCGGCGGGATGCTGCTCCCCGCGAGCGCCGCAACGCCTTCGGAGCCCGCCAGCCAGTTCGGATCGAGGCCGAGTTCCCCGGCGAGCGTCCGATTGACCTGGATCAGGCGGGGGGCCGCCACCGGCGTCGGCGCCCGGCGCGCGAAGAAGCGCTCCGGCAGGCGGACGTAGCTGTTGTCGAAGGGGAATGACATCATGATCGGCATCTATGGAGCGGCCGCCCCGCGAACAAGCGCGGCCACCGTCCAGGATGCGCGGGGCGACCGACCTCGACCCGCGCGGGGCGGCCTATCGACCCGGCGCCGACGGGGGTTGCGTGGCCGGCGGCTTGCCGGTGCCGACCGCGCCCTCGGTCGGCGGCACGGCGGAGGGGTTGGTCACGGCCTCCGTGGCCGTCTTGCCCGGCTCGTGGGTGTCGGCGTCCGGCTTGACCGCGGTCTCGGTCTTCGGCTCCGCCCCGGAACCGGTCCGGTCCTGCGCCCGGGTCGACGCTTGAAGCCCGACCACGGTCGTGGCGGCGAGGAGGAGGGCGAGGATCGTTCGGTTCAAGCGGGGCTCCCTGGCATTCGGGGAGGCAACGGCCGGCCGCCCGCGTCGTTCCGGCCGCGGGCTGCCCCGGCCCCATCCGGAACCGCCGGTCCGACGCGCTCAGACCTGCGCGTCGGCTTTCTTGGTCTTGCGGCCCTTGGCGGGTTTGCCGGCCGCCTCCGGCGACGCCGCCACGGTCTCGGACGCGTCGGCGTGCTTGGCGGCCGAGCCCCTCCGCTTGTGGCCGAGGCCGGCATTCCGGGCGAATTCGGCCCGCATCGCCGAGTAGCTCGACGCCGTCGTCGGATAATCGGGCGGCAGGCCGTAGCGCTGGCGGTACTGCTCGATCGTCATGCCGTTGCCGGTGAGATGCCGCTTCAGCGTCTTGTAGGGCTTGCCGTCGATGAAGCTGGTCAGCGCGTCCGGCGTGATCGACTTCTTGATCTGCGCGGGCGTCGGCCGCTTGAAGTCCGGCTCGGCCGGGGCCGAGCCCTGGCCCAATCCGGTCAGCGCGGCATGGACGCCGGAGAGGAGCGTCGGCAGGTCGGGCATCGGGACGGAGTTGTTGGCTACGTAAGCCGAGACGATGTCGGCGGTCAGTTCGACGAAATCGATCTGGTCATGGTTCGGGATTGATGTGGTGTCTTCCATCGGCGCCTCTCTCGCGGGAGTACACCATGAACGTGGCGTCCCTTGCCATTAGTCAAGGGCACACCTGATCGATTATAACTGATCCTGGTCGTTATATACCGGTTCAACCAAAAATAATAACATAAGTCAATGGCGGCGTCGGCGTTGGATAAACTCGGTTACAATGGGAATGCGCGTTCCACCGGGTCCCGCCTCCGCACGCGGGCTCGGACAGGTGCCTACCCGCTCGCCGGGCCCTGGGGGCGCAGGGCCGCGACGGCGAGACCCGCCACCACGCCGGCCAGCGCGGCGGCCGCCTTCACGAAAAAGTCCTCGACCCGGCCGTGGCGGGTGCTGGTCAGGGTCTGCGCCGCCTCGAGGGCGCCGGCGAGGAGCACGCTGCCGATCAGGATCTGGAACCGGTGCCGCGGATAGCCCACCATCATCAGCATCCCGGCCAGGGCGTAGGCCGCGATCCGTTCGAGGCTCGGATTGGCCGTCACCACCGGCCGGAGGCCGATCGGCACCAGGGTGACGGCGGCGATGAAGGCCACCAGGATCCAGGCGGCGATGCGCACCAGGACGAGCCGCTGCGTGTCCAATCGAAGCATCGACGTTCCGTAACCTCATACTGACGGCTTCGGCATACAATGTCCGCGAGCCGTTGCCTGTCGCTTAACGGCCGCCGAGGACCGGAAAGCCTGCTCATGCGCCGAATGCTGGTCCTCGCGACGCTGCTCGCCTTCACGTCGATGCCGGCCGCCGACGCGGCCAACCCGGTGCGCGACGTGCTGTGGGTCGCGCTGCAGGGCTGCGTCCTCGCCAAGAAGGCCGCGGGCCGGAGCTTCCCCTGCCTGTCCGTCGATCTCGGTGACGGGGCGCGGCCCGGGACGGCGGTGCTGCGCGCGCCGGGTCAGCCGACCCATACGGTGGTGATGCCCACCGACAACGTGTCGGGGATCGAGGCGCCGGTGCTCCAGGGGCCCCGCGGCGCCGCCTATTGGCGGGCGGCGCTCGACGCGCGGCACTTCGTGTCGGACGCCCTCCCGGGCCGCCTTCCGGTCGCGGCGGTCGGCCTGGAGGTGAACTCGGTGGGGGGCCGCAGCCAGGATCAGCTGCACATCCATCTCGATTGCCTGCACCGCAGCGTCATGGCGGCCCTGAAGGCGCATGGCCCGGCCGTCGGCGAGAGCTGGGCCCCGTTCCCCGTCCCCCTGGAGGAGGAGCGCTATCTCGCCCTGCGGGTGCCGGCCGATGCGGTCGAGGGCTTCAACCCGTTCGAGGCCCTGGCGCGCGTGCCGGGCTGGCGGGGGCGGCTGCACGATGCGAGCTTCGCGGCGGTCTCGGCAGACCCCGACGACGAGCGGGCCGGCATGATCGTCCTCGCCTACAGGATGCCGGAGGCGAGCGCCGAGGAACTGATGGATCACGGCTGCCGGGCGGCCCGCGCGCGCCGGGACAGCTGACCGCCGAGCGCGCGCGACTGTTGCCGATCCGTTCTATCCGGACGGTACGGCCCTGGGGCATAGGACGGGGATGCGCAGGACGGTGTTCACGCGCTCTCCGTCGACCTGGATCACGGTTCGGCGGGGACGGGCGCGTCACGACAGGGGTTTTCGGTGGCTCCCGGGCTGGACGCGTCCGGGCGTGGTCCCGGCCCTGTGCGCGCTCCTCCTCGTGACCGCCGTCCCGGCGGGCGCGAACGCGGCGGCCGATCCGGCCGACCCGCGCGCGCTGGAACGGGCCTGGCACCGCTGCCTGCGCGACTCCGCGGCGCATCAGCCCGCCGGGCAGAGCCGCGCCGGGAACGAGCGCAACGCCCTGGACGAGTGCAAGCCCAGCGAGGACGCCCTGGTGGCGGCCCTGATGTCCGGCCGCCCGGCCGAGGACGGACGGCCCGGGACGGTCTGGTCGCGGACCTGGGCGGCCTTCGTGGAGCCGTTGACCGCCTGGATCGGCGCCCTGCGCCGCTGAGCGCGCGGATCACGCGTCAACCCCCGTGCGCCCGGCGGGCCCGGCCAACCGGGCGCGGTGGCCTTTGCTGTCCGTGACCGATCACCCGTCTCTTGCGGCGTCGCACCGCGCCGGCCGTGCCGAACCGGACCGCCGACCGATCGTTGGGCCCGCATGACCGACCACACCCCCACGCCGCCCCTCGACCCAGTCGTCGAGGCCCGCCGCCGCGAGATGGCGACCGAGCACCTGCTGTTCGGGACGATCCGCTTCCTCGCCCAGCGTCATCCGGAACTGCTGGACGAACTCGACGCAAGCCTCGACCACCTCTGGGACAAGGCCGAGGGCGAGGCGCGGGACGACGCGGCCGTGCGCAAGATCGCGGGCCGGATCGTGAAGAGCCTGCGGGCCGAGAGCTGAGCGAGCCCAGGTTGCCGCGGGTCGCCGGCGCCTAACCCGCGCCGCCGGTCCGATTGCCCAAAGCCGTGGGACGCGGCGCCGGGACGCGCACACCGTGCCGGACACTGAGGCCGGGTACGGTGTGTGCGCTTTCGGGACGACGCGCTAGCGCGAGCAGCCGATGCAGATGCCACGGGTGATTGCGTCGTCCTGCCGCTCGTTCACGCTGCGCCGATCGATGCTGCCGGTCTCCTTCGGGTTGAGGGCGCCCGGATTCGGCACCGTCTGGCCGGTCGCGGCGGTGTGCGGGGCCTTCGCGGTAGAGGTCGGGCCGCCGCCGGTGCCGGTCTCGCTGGCGGGATCCGCCCAGGCGGGCACGGAGCCGAGGGCGAGGGCCGCGGTCACCGCGAAGATCGTCGACATACGCATGGGAAGCTCCTGAAACGGCAAGCGTCTGTGTGTGGAACCGACGCCTCCGGACGCCGGAAGTTCCCGCCGGCCGGTTCGGCACGGGGCCACCTGACGGCGCGCCGGCCATGGCCTATGAGGACGAGCGACGGTCGGAAGGGGGCGACGGGATGGGCAACGGCGACGGCATCCGCGCGCCGAACGCGAAGCTCGCGGAGGTCCAGCGCCTGGCGACGGCGCTCGCCGCCCGGGTGCGCTACGCGCAACTCGTCGGGCGGCCGGTCTACGAGGAGCAGATCGCCGCCCTGGTCGGCGCCGCGCGGCTGATGGATGATGAGAACGCGCCCTGGCCGCCCATGGTCGAGGAGGTGCTGACCGAACTCGCCAGGTCCATTGACGGCCCCGATCCGGCCCCGGAGGCCGGCGACGGCCCCTGAGGCCGCGGAACGCGAAGGTCCCCGGGGCGGGCCGCCCTTGGTTGGACGGGGCAGTCCACCGGGGCAGAGGCGCGCGCCTTACGCCCGGCACGGCGCGGATCCTCCACCGGCGGGTCACCGCCGCGCCCCGCTTGTGGCGCCGGCCGCTTCGGTCTAACCGTCCTCACCCATGCGGGCGCCCGTCGCACCGCACGCCTGCCCCCCGATAGTCCGGCCGGACGAGAGCCATGGTCGCCCATACCCGCGCCGACACGGCGCCGAAGCCCCAGGATCCGGCCTTGGCCGGGGCCCGCATCCTCGTGGTCGAGGCGCGCTACTACGAGGCGATCGCCGACGAACTCCTGGCCGGCGCCCGCGCGGCGATCGCGGCCGCCTCGGCGCACGCCACCGTGGTCACCGTGGCCGGGGCCCTGGAGATTCCCGCCACCGTGGCGATCCTGCTCGACGCGGTGCCCTACGACGCCGTGGTGGCGCTGGGCTGCGTGATCCGCGGCGAGACCGGCCATTACGACATCGTCGCCGGCGAGAGCGCCCGCGCGCTGATGGACCTCTCGGTCGACCGCCGGATCCCGCTGGGCAACGGCATCCTCACCGTCGAGACCGAGGCGCAGGCGCTGGCCCGCGCCCGGGTGGCCGAGATGAACAAGGGCGGCGGCGCGGCCGAGGCGGCCCTCGGCGTGCTCGCCCTCAAACGCGCGGCCGAGGCAGTGCGCCCGCGATGACGGATACCGACATGACCGGGACGACCGACACCCCGCCGGAGGGCGCCGCCGCCGGCGCGGCCCCCGGGACGGCGACGATCAGCCCGCGCACCGGCGCCCGCCTCGCCGTCGTGCAGGCGCTCTACGAGATGGACATCTCCGGCAAGGGCGTCCTCGACGCGCTGGCCGAGTTCGAGGCGTTCTGGATCGGCCGGGAGATCGACGGCATCGTCCATCCCCAGGCCGAGACCGCGTTCTTCCGCGACCTGCTCCGCGGCACCGTCGCGGAGCAGCGGGCGATCGACCAGAAGCTCGACCAGGCGCTCGCCCAGGGCTGGCCGCTCCGGCGCATCGAGATCGTGCTCCGGGCGATCCTGCGGGCGGGGGCCTACGAGCTGATGTTCCGGCCCGACGTGCCGGTGGGCGCGGCGATCTCGGAATACGTCGACGTGGCGCACAGCTTCTACACCGCCGACGAGCCGGGCCTCGTCAACGCGGTGCTCGACCGGGTCGCCCGGGAGGTCCGGCCCGGCGAGGTCGCGGCCGCCAAAGGCTCGGGCAAGGGGTCCGGCAAGGGGTCCGGCAAGCCGGGCTCGTCCAGGCCCCTCCCCACGCGGCCGCCCGCCGAGAAGGCCTGACCCGTGTCGGGCCCGGCCCGCTCCTCCGAGGAGGGGCTGATCGCCCGCTACTTCGCCCCCCTGGCGGGGCCGGGCGCGGACGGACTCCGGGACGACGCCGCCACCCTGACGCCGTCCCCCGGCCACGACCTCGTCCTCACCGCCGACGCGGTGGTCGCCGGACTCCACTACTTCCCCGACGATCCGCCCGCCTCCATCGCCCGCAAGGCGCTCGGCGTGAACCTCTCCGACATCGCCGCCAAGGGCGCGGTCCCGCGCGGCTTCCTGTTGACCCTGGCGCTGCCCGACGACTGGACGGAGGACTGGCTCGCCGGTTTCTCGGCGGGGCTCGGCGCGGCAGCCGCTGCGGCGGGCTGCCCGCTGCTCGGCGGTGACACGGTGCGCTCCGGCGGGCCGGCGCTGATCGGCATCAGCATGGTCGGCGAGGTGCCGGCCGGCGCGATCGTGCGGCGGACCCATGCCCGAATCGGCGACCGGATCTGCGTCACCGGCACGATCGGCGACGCCGCCCTCGGCCTGCGCCTGCGCCTGGACCCGGCTGCGCCCTGGGCGGCCGGCCTGGATCCGGCGCTGCGGGCGGCGCTGGCCGACCGCTACCTGCATCCGCGCCCCCGCCTTGCCGCGGCGCCCGCCCTGCGCCGCCACGCCTCCGCGGCCATGGACGTGTCCGACGGCCTCGCGGGCGACCTCGCCAAGATGCTGGGTGGGGGCCGCTCGGCCCGGATCGCGGTGGAATCGGTGCCGCTCTCGGAGGCGGCCCGGTCCGCCTGCGCGACGGAGCCGGACCTGATCGACACGGTCCTGACCGGCGGCGACGATTACGAGATCCTCTGCACGGTGGCGCCGGAGGGGCTCGACGCGTTCCGGGTCGATGCGGCCGCGGCCGGGGTGCCGCTCACCGCCATCGGCACGGTCACCGCGGGCGACGGCCCGCCCCGCTTCGAGTCGGGCGACGGGGCTGCCCGCGTGTTCGCCACCGGGGCCTTCAGCCACTTCTGAGGCCGGACCCGCGCGGCCCGATTGGGCCGCCATCACGCCGCGGCGCGACACCGGCGAGCGGCCGTCTCCCGCAGCCCTAGGACGGTCACACATCGCTTCCGGATGCGGGCAACGGCCGGCCCCGCGCGCGCTCCCTCCCCCGCAGCGGCGACCAGATTCACACATCGGGTTTTGTATCGCTCCGGCTGAACTTCAGGCCTGCTCCAGAAATGACCTGCGCCCTCCCTCCCCCCCCCGCGGGGTCGGGCCGGGACGAAGTCCCGCAAGAGGGGAGCGCGGCTTCAGGACAGGGCGCGACCGTCATGATGCGCGCAGTCCCATTCTGCACCGTCGCTCCCCTCTCCCGACCCCCTTCGGGGGCCACCCTCCCCCGCAGAGGGGGGAGGGAGACGCGCTTGCACCCGACCATTGCCCTCATCCGCCGCCCATGGGGCCCGCATCCGATCACGGCCATCGGCTCGAAAAACCGGCAGAATAATTCTCGATCGTCACCGCCTGCCTATCGCGCGGCGCGGCTTCCAGTTTTCGCGCTGCAACGAAGTGCAAGACAGCGTTTGCGCTCACCGGCGAAGTTTGGCAATCAAGGCATTGTTCTGGGAAGGAAAGCCCCAAAACCGCGCGCCACATCCCGTGACCGCTCTCAGCGGCCACGCTCGACACGCACAAGCCCCCGCCAGGCACGATAAGAACAAGGACGGTCGAATGATTCCCTTGATCCTCATCATCGTGGGCGGGCTCTGTGCCGTCGCCTACGGCATCATCACGATCCTCGACGTGATGCGGCGCGACGCCGGCACCCAGCGCATGCAGGAGATCGCCGCCGCCATCGCGGAGGGCGCGCAGGCGTACCTGCGCCGGCAATACACGACCATCGGCCTGGTCGGTGTGGTCCTGTTCGTGCTGCTCGCCGTGTTCCTCGGGATCAAGGTCGCGGTGGGCTTCCTGATCGGCGCCGTGCTGTCCGGCGCGGCCGGCTTCATCGGCATGAACGTCTCGGTGCGGGCCAACGTGCGCACCGCCCAGGCCGCCGCGACCTCGCTCGGCGCCGGGCTCGACATGGCGTTCAAGTCCGGGGCAGTGACCGGCATGCTGGTGGCCGGGCTCGCGCTCCTGGGGGTGGCCCTCTATTACCTGTTCCTCACCCGCGGCGCCGGGCTCGACCCGTCGAGCCGCGAGGTGATCGACGCCCTGGTGGCGCTCGGCTTCGGCGCCTCGCTGATCTCGATCTTCGCCCGGCTCGGCGGCGGCATCTTCACCAAGGGCGCCGATGTCGGGGGCGACCTCGTCGGCAAGGTCGAGGCCGGGATCCCGGAGGACGACCCCCGCAACCCGGCCACGATCGCCGACAATGTCGGCGACAATGTCGGTGACTGCGCCGGCATGGCGGCCGACCTGTTCGAGACCTACGCGGTGACCGTCGTGGCCACCATGGTGCTGGCCGCGATCTTCTTCTCCGGACCCACCGGCAGCGGCCGGGCGGTGCTCGAGCCGATGATGCTCTACCCGCTGGCGATCGGCTCGGCCTGCATCCTCACCTCGATCGCCGGCACCTACGCGGTGCGGCTCGGGGCCAATCAGTCGATCATGGGGGCGCTCTACAAGGGCCTGATCACCGCGGGGCTGCTGTCCGTGGTGGCGATCGCCATCGTCAACCTGACCCTGCTCGGCGGCTTCTCGACGTCCTTCACCACCTCCACCGGGGTGACCTTCACGTCGGGCGGGCTGTTCGGCTGCGCGGTGATCGGGCTCGCCATCACGGCGCTGATCGTGGTGATCACCGAGTACTACACCGGCACCAACTTCCGCCCGGTGAAATCCATCGCCGACGCCTCGGTCACCGGCCACGGCACCAACGTCATCCAGGGCCTGGCGATCTCGCTCGAATCGACGGCGCTCCCGGCCCTCGTGATCGTGGCCGGCATCATCGCGACCCACGCGCTCGCCGGCCTGTTCGGCATCGCCATCGCGGTCACCGCGATGCTGGCGCTCGCGGGCTTCATCGTGGCGCTCGATGCCTTCGGGCCGGTCACCGACAATGCCGGCGGCATCGCCGAGATGGCCGGCCTGCCCGCCGAGGTGCGCAAGTCCACGGACGCCCTGGACGCGGTCGGCAACACCACCAAGGCGGTGACCAAGGGCTACGCGATCGGTTCGGCCGGCCTCGGCGCCCTGGTGTTGTTTGCCGCCTACACGTCGGACCTGAATTACTTCATCGCCAATGCGAGCCCGACGCAGTACCGCTTCTTCCAGGGCGTCAGCGTCGATTTCTCCCTGTCCAACCCCTACGTGGTGGTCGGGCTGCTGCTCGGCGGCCTGATCCCGTTCCTGTTCGCCGGCATCGCCATGACGGCGGTCGGCCGGGCGGCGGCCGCGGTGGTCGAGGAGGTCCGGCGCCAGTTCCGGGAGAAGCCCGGGATCATGCAGGGCACCGACCGGCCGGATTACGGGCGGGCGGTCGACATGCTGACCCGGGCGGCGATCAAGGAGATGATCGTGCCCTCGCTGCTGCCGGTCCTGTCGCCGGTGGTGCTGTTCTTCGTGATCCAGCTGATCGCGGGCAAGAGCCAGGCCTTCGCCACGGTGGGGGCGAGCCTGCTCGGCGTCATCCTCACCGGCCTCTACGTGGCGATCTCGATGACCTCCGGCGGCGGCGCCTGGGACAACGCCAAGAAGTACATCGAGGACGGCCACCACGGCGGCAAGGGCTCCGACGCCCACAAGGCGGCGGTGACCGGCGATACGGTCGGCGACCCCTACAAGGACACGGCGGGACCGGCCGTGAACCCGGCGATCAAGATCACCAACATCATCGCCCTGCTGCTGCTGGCGGTGCTGGCGCATTATTGAGAGGCGGGAACCGCGCCGGGTCCGCTACCCGGCGCGATGCGCGTACGCCGGCACCCGCCCCGGCTCGGCGGTGGCGTTCCTCTCCTGTTCTCGCTACACCGGTCCGATGTCCGAGACCGGCCTGATCGCGCATCCCGATGGCTGCCCCCGCTGCTGGTGGGCGGGCCTCGACCCGCTCTACGTCGCCTATCACGACACCGAATGGGGCGTGCCCGAGCGCGACGGACGGGCGCTCTACGAGAAGCTGATCCTCGACGGCTTCCAGGCCGGCCTGTCCTGGATCACCATCCTGCGCCGCCGCGACGGCTTCCGCGACGCCTTCGCGGGCTTCGACCCGGAGCGGATCGCCCGCTTCACTGAGGACGACGTGGCCCGTCTGATGGGGGACGCCCGCATCATCCGCAACCGCGCCAAGATCCTCGGGACGATCGCGGGGGCCCGGGCCTGGCTGCGGATCGAGGAGAGCGGCCCCGGCTTCTCCCGCTTCCTCTGGGACTTCGTCGACGGCCGCCCGGTCCAGGGCAGCGCCCGGAGCCGGGCCGAGATCGCCACCGAGACGCCGGTGTCGCGCGCCATCGGCAAGGCCCTCAAGGCGGAGGGCTTCTCCTTCTGCGGCCCCACGATCGTGCACGCCTTCATGCAGGCGGAGGGCATGGTCAACGATCACCTCGTCGGCTGCCATCGGCACGGGCCCTGCGCCGGGCTCGGGCGGGCGCCGTGAGCCCGGCGCACAGCCCGCCGCCCCGGGCCTGGCAGCGGATGCTGTCCGGGCGGCGGCTCGACCTCCTCGATCCCGCGCCCCGGGACATCGAGATCGCCGACATCGCCCATGGGCTCGCCCGGGTCGCCCGCTGGAACGGCCAGACCCGCGGCCCGCACGTGTTCTCGGTGGCCCAGCACAGCCTGCTGGTCGAGGCGGTGGGCCGCCACTTCGCCCCGGGCTGCACCGATCCGGACAGCCTGGAACTGCTCCTGCACGACGCCCCGGAATACGTGGTCGGCGACATCATCTCCCCGCTGAAGGCCGCGATCGGCGACGCCTATCGCGGCGTCGAACTGCGCCTGCTCGACGCCATACGCCGCCGCTTCGACCTGCCAGCCCCGGCGCCCGCCCTCGCCCGGCTGGTGAAGCGGGCCGACCGGGTCGCGGCCCATCTGGAGGCGGTCCGGCTCGCCGGTTTCGCCCCGGACGAGGCCGCGCTCCATTTCGGCCGGCCGGAAGAGTTGCCCGAGGCGGTCGTCGCCCTGGCCGAGCCCTGGCCCACCGCCGAGGCCGAGGCCCGATTCCGCGCGCGGTTCCACACGCTCCGCCCGGGCTGACGGATCTCCGCCCTCGATCCGTCACGATCGCACGGCAGAGGCGCGCCCATCATGTCGACCCTCCATGTCTGCCCGCTCTCGCGCCTGCCCGAGACCGTCGCCGCCACCGGCGCGAGCCACGTGCTCACGCTCGTCAATGTCGGAACGCCCCTGGAGCGACCCGCTCTGATCGCGGCCGACAACCACGTGGTGATCGGGGTCAGCGATATCGCGGCCCCGCGGGAGGGCCACGTTTTGCCGGCTGAAGACCATGTCGCCGGCATCCTGGCCTTCGTCCGGGCCTGGCCCCGGGCGCAGCCGCTGGTCATCCATTGCTATGCCGGAATCAGCCGCTCGACCGCGGCGGCCTATATCGCGGCCTGCGCGCTGGCACCGGAGCGCGACGAGGGCGCGATCGCCGAGGCCCTGCGGGCGGCCTCCCCGTCCGCGACGCCCAACCCCCTGTTCGTGGCCATCGCCGACCGCATGCTCGGCCGCGCCGGCCGCATGGTGGCGGCGATCGAGCGGATCGGCCGCGGCGCGGACGCCTTCGAGGGCGTGCCGTTCTGCCTCACGCTCACGTGACCGGCCGCGCAGACAGACCCGGCGGCGGCCCCTGGACGACGGCGGGGCGGCGGTCTCGACCGGGGGGCGAGCGTGGCGGACAGTGTGGCGGAAACGTCGCCGCGCCGGGCCAAAACGGCTTTCGGCCGCCGTGCCCCCCGGTTGCCTGGGTTGTGGCGGTGGGGGCTGGCGCCGTAGAACCTGTCCAAAGGAAGTATCTGGGATGACCGTGAGCAGACCCGAGGCGGCCCCGGCCGCCGGCGACCTGCCCTTCGAGAAGGCGCTGGAACAGCTCGAGGAAATCGTGCGCCGGCTGGAGCGGGGCGACGTCCCGCTGGACGAGTCGGTGGCGATCTACGAGCGCGGCGAGGTGCTGAAGAAGCATTGCGAGGCGCTCCTGAAGCGGGCCGAGGCGCGGATCCAGCGGATCACCCACGGCTCCGACGGGCGGCCCGAGGGCGTCGCCCCGCTCGATATGTCCTGAGGCTCGGCGGTCCGACCGATCCCGTCCGTTAGAGGTTGATGCCGTGGCGATTACCCCCGAGCAGAGCGCACTTCTCGACCGTGTCCCGAATCCGGCGGCGTTGCGCCGTCTTCCGGAATCGGAGCTTGCGGCGGTGGCGGAGGCGGTGCGCGCCGAGATGATCGACGCGGTCTCGGTCACCGGCGGACACCTCGGCTCGGGGCTGGGCGTGGTCGAACTCACGGTCGCGCTGCACCACGTGTTCGACACCCCCGACGACCGGATCGTCTGGGATGTCGGCCACCAGTGCTACCCGCACAAGATCCTCACCGAGCGCCGCGACCGCATCCGGACGCTGCGCCAGGGCGGCGGCCTGTCGGGCTTCACCAAGCGCTCCGAGAGCGTCTACGACCCGTTCGGCGCGGCCCATTCCTCGACCTCGATCTCGGCCGCGCTCGGCATGGCGGTCGCCCGCGACCTCGACGCGGCCGCCGCCAAGGCCAAGGGCCGCGGCGTGACGCGCCGCAACGCCATCGCGGTGATCGGCGACGGCTCGATGTCGGCCGGCATGGCCTACGAGGCCATGAACAATGCCGGCGCCCTGCATTCGCGCCTGATCGTGATCCTCAACGACAACGACATGTCGATCGCCCCGCCGGTGGGCGCGATGTCGGGCTACCTCGCGCGGCTGGCCTCGGGCGGCACCTACCAGTCCCTGCGCGAGACCGCCAAGCAGCTCGGCAAGCTCCTGCCGAAGGCGCTCTACCAGCGCGCGGCCGCGGCCGAGGAATATGCCCGCTCCCTCGTGGTCGGCGGCGGCACGATGTTCGAGGAGATGGGTTTTCACTATGTCGGGCCGGTCGACGGGCACAACCTCGACCAGCTGCTGCCGGTCCTGAAGAACGTCCGCGACGCCGAGCACGGCCCGATCCTGCTCCACGTGGTCACCCGGAAGGGCAAGGGCTACGCCCCGGCCGAGGCCAGCGCCGACCGCTATCACGGGGTGGTCAAGTTCGACGTGGTCTCGGGCGTCCAGGCCAAGGCCAAGCCGAACGCCCCGGCCTATACAAGGGTGTTCGGCGAGAGCCTGATCAAGGCGGCCGACGCCGACGACCGGGTCGTGGCGATCACCGCGGCGATGCCCGGCGGCACCGGGATCGACCTGTTCGGGAAGGCGCACCCGGACAAGACCTTCGACGTCGGCATCGCCGAGCAGCACGCGGTGACCTTTGCCGGCGGCCTGGCCACCGAGGGCTACCGGCCGTTCGTGGCGATCTACTCGACCTTCCTGCAGCGGGCCTACGACCAGGTCGTGCACGACGTGGCTTTGCAGAACCTGCCCGTGCGGTTCTGCCTGGACCGGGCCGGGCTGGTCGGGGCGGACGGGGCGACCCATGCCGGGGCCTTCGACCTGGCGTATCTGTGCTGCCTGCCGAACATGACCGTGATGGCGGCCTCCGACGAGGCCGAGCTGGTCCACATGGTGGCGACCGCCCACGCGCACGATTCCGGCCCGATCGCCCTGCGCTACCCGCGCGGCGAGGGGGTCGGGGTCGAGCTGCCGGAGCGGGGCGAGGTGCTTCCGATCGGTAAGGGTCGGGTGGTGCGGCGGGACGCGGAGGCGCGGGTGGCGATCCTCAGCCTGGGCACGCGCCTGTCCGAGGCGCTGAAGGCGGCGGACACGCTGTCGGATCAGGGCGTCGGGGTGAGCGTGGCGGATGCGCGCTTCGCCAAGCCGCTGGACGAGGCGCTGATCCTGGATCTGGCGCGGGACCACGAGGTGCTTCTGACGATCGAGGAGGGCTCGCGGGGCGGGTTCGGGGCGATGGTGCTGCACCTGCTGGCGGAGCGGGGCGCGCTCGATGCGGGCCGGGTCCGGGTGCGGACCCTGACGCTGCCGGACACCTATCAGGACCACGACAGCCCGGAGAAGATGTACGCCGAGGCCGGGCTCGACGCCGCCGCCATCGTCAGGATGGCGCTCGATACCCTGCCGGCCGCGGCCGGCAAGGCCGAGGCGGCCAGCAACGTGGTGAGCGTGCGCCGCCGCCCGGGCTGAGTTTTCGAACTCAGCGTCCATCCAGTCCAATTCCCTCATCCTGAGGTGCCGAAGCGCAGCGTAGCCCTCGAAGGAGCCCTCCAGCGGTCTCACGATTTCCGGAGGGTTCCTCAGGATGAGGAGAGTGGATGGGAAAAGCCGTCCCTACCCCAAAGCCTCGGCAACCGCCTTGCCGCAGGCCTGCGTGTCGGCATTGCCGCCGAGGTCGCGGGTGCGCAGCGTCCGCTCGGACAGGACCCGCTCGATCCCGCTGACGATCTCGGCCGCCGCCGCGTGCTCGCCGAGATGCTCCAGCATCATCGCCCCCGACCAGATCTGCCCGATCGGGTTGGCGATGCCCTGCCCGGCGATGTCGGGGGCCGAGCCGTGGACCGGCTCGAACACGGACGGGTGCACCCGCTCCGGGTTGATGTTGCCGGACGGCGCGATGCCGATCGTGCCCGTGCAGGCGGGCCCCAGATCCGACAGGATGTCGCCGAACAGGTTGGAGGCCACCACCACGTCGAACCGGTCCGGGTTCAGCACGAAATGCGCGGTCAGGATGTCGATGTGGTACTGGTCCCACCGCACGTCCGGGTAGCCCTCGGCCATCGCCTTCACGCGCTCGTCCCAGTACGGCATCGTGATCGATATGCCGTTCGACTTCGTGGCCGAGGTCAGGTGCTTCTTCGGGCGCTTCTGCGCGAGCTCGAAGGCGAATTTCAGGATCCGGTCGACCCCGTGCCGGGTCATGATCGTCTCCTGCAGGGCGAATTCCCGGTCGGTGCCGGCGAACATCCGCCCGCCCGCGTTCGAGTACTCGCCTTCGGTGTTCTCCCGGACCACCCAGAAGTCGATGTCGCCGGGCTTGCGGTCGGCGAGCGGGCACTTCACCCCCGGCATCAGCCGGACCGGGCGCAGGTTCGCGTACTGGTCGAACTCGCGCCGGAACAGGATCAGCGAGCCCCAGAGCGAGATGTGGTCGGGCACCCGCTCCGGCATGCCGACGGCGCCGAAATAGATCGCGTCGTGGGTCTCGATCTGCGCCTTCCAGTCCTCCGGCATCATCCGGCCGTGTTGTTCGTAGTAGTCGCAGCTCGCGAAATCGAACCAGTCGAGCTGGAGCGCGAAGCCGTGCCGCTTCGCGGCCTGCTCCAGCACGCGCACGCCCTCGGGCACCACCTCCTTGCCGATCCCGTCGCCCGGGATCACCGCGATGCGGTAGCGGCGCTGCTGGCTGGTCTCTGGACCGGGCATGAATCCTCCACGCGTTTCGGAAGAGCGGGCCTCGCTGAGCCCGGGTCGTCGGCGTCAGGTGATTGGTCCGCGCCGGTATCCGGTCAACACCCCGGCCTGACAATCAGTCGATTTCCCCCGCCATGGCCCGGCGCTGGCGGTCGAGTTCCTCGCTGTAGCGCTTGAGCGTGTGGCTCTCGGTGAGCAGGCCCAGCACCCGGCGGGTCTCGGGCCCGTCGACCACCGCCAGCGCCTCGCTCTCGGTGCGGTCGAAGGCGGCGGCGGCGTCCTTGGCGTTCATGCCCGGGGTGAGGAAATCCGCGCCGTGCAGCAGGAGGTCGACCAGCACGGGCTGCGCCGCGGCATCGGCCTCCCGCGCGGCGGCATGCGCCTCGGGGACGTTCACGATCCCGGCATAGCGCCCGCGCCCGTCCACGGCGATCACCCGGGAGGGCGAGCCCAGGGGGTGGGCGCGCAGGAAAGTGGGCAGCGGCGTGTCCACCGCCACGGTGCCGGGATCGCGGCGCATCAGCCGGCCCACGGTCAGCGAGCGGATCCAGCCGACATCGTGGGGGCTGCGGATGCTCTCGCCGCGCAGGTGGAAGCGCCAGGTGGCGAAGGAGTAGCCGAAGGTCTTGCGCACGGTGAGCGAGGACGCGATCACCGCCGCCAGCACCAGCCCGGTGATCGGCAGGCTGCCGGTGATCTCCAGGGTCAGGAACGTCATGGTCAGCGGCCCGCCGATGACCGCCACCGCCAGCGCGCTCATGCCGATCACCGCGTAGGCGAGCGGCGTGAGTCCGAATCCCGCCAGCGGCGGCACGAGCGCGGGAGCCAGGGCGGCGAACAGCTTGCCCGCGATGGCCCCGAGCAACAGGGATGCGAAGAACAGGCCGCCCCGGAAGCCGGAGCCGATCGAGATCGCCGAGGCCACCGCCTTGGCGGCGAACAGCCCGGCCAGCGCCGCGATCCCGTGTCCCTGCCCCTCGGCGGCGAAGTGCAGGTGCAGGGCGCCGTGCCCGCCCGAGAGCACCTGCGGCGTCGCCAGCAGCGCCAGCGCCCCGACGCAGAGCCCGCCCAGGGCCGGCGCCGCCGCCCGCGGCACCCGCGAGGCCTGGACCAGCCGCTCCACCAGGGTGACCCCGCGCATGATCAGGATGCCGAGCCCCGCGCAGACCAGCCCCAGGGCGAGGCTCGGCAGGATCTCCATACTGGTGACGTGCGAGGTGGTGATCGCCTGCACGTCGCCGAAATCGACCAGCGGCTGCGTCTCGATCAGCGACTGCGCGATCAGGTTGCCGCAGAGCGCCGCGACCACCACCGGGGTCAGCGTGGCGATGGAATAGGTGCCGATGATCAGCTCGAAGGCGTAGAAGGCCCCGGCCAGCGGCGCGCCGAAGCCCGCCGCGATCGCCCCCGCGGCCCCGCAGCCGACCAGGGTCCGCAGGTCGCTCCGGCGCACCTCGAAGGCGATCCCGAGTCGGGAGGCGAGGCCGGAGGCGAGCTGCGTGTAGCCAGCCTCCAGCCCCACCGAGGCGCCGCAGCCGTTCGAGATGACGTTCTGCAGGGCGAGGTAGAGGCTGTCGCGCAGGGACAGGCGGCCGCCATGCAGGGCGTTCGCCTCGATCGGATCGATGGCGGGGCGCTTGCGCGGGCCGCGGATGAAGCCTGCCGCGACGATCACGAGCCCGAGCAGCCCGCCGCCCAGGCAGGGCCCGACGAGCAGGAGCACCGGCGAGACGGTGTCGGCCGCGCTGAGCCGCATCCCCGGCGGCAGGAGGAAGAGCAGCTCGCGCAGGCTCTGGGTGGCCCAGTTCATGCCCGAGACGGCCACCCCGGCGATGCAGCCCACCAGGGTCGCCAGCGCGATGAGGCCGCCCTCGCTCCGGCGGACGAGGCTGCGCAGCTGCCCAGGCGCCTGGACGATGCCGGCGCCGGTCCAGCGGCGACGGCGGCGTCCCTGCGGCCCGGCCGCATTCCGGGCCGGCGCGTCCGCCGACCGGTCCGCGGGGGCCTGGTTCCCGCCCTTGGCCGCCGCTGGCTGTCGCGCGCTCACGGTCCGTCCGTTCACCCCGGTCCGCCCCGACCGCCGGATCACGGCTCGGCCTTGCGGCCTCACTTAGGGGCCGAACCCGGCCTGCGTCCACCGATCCGGGGCGCCGACCCGCACAACCCGGCGCACATCGCTTGAAAACCGCCGCGGCCCACGATACACCGCCCGCCAGTGCCGCCGTAGCTCAGTTGGTTAGAGCACCAGATTGTGGATCTGGGGGTCCCCCGTTCGAGCCGGGGCGGTGGTACCATCCATTCAGCTCGACAGCGCAAGGGGTTGGCGGATCGCCGGCCCCTTTTGCTTGTGCGGGGGCGGTCGGTTCGGTGACGCTGCGGTGGCGCCGTCGTGCATCCGCGGTTTCCCCCGCGATCCGGGGAGGCTAAGACCGGTGCCGAGCGCGGCGGCGGGTCCCGTCCCGCGGCCGGACTTCCGGGACACGTGAGATGAGCATCCCTGAACGGCGCGTCCGAACCCTGTTCGACGAGGCCGCCATCGCCAAGCGCAACGACGAGCTCGCCCGGGAGATCCTGGGGGCGCGGCCGGAGAATCTCCTGGTCGTGGCCGTGCTCAAGGGCAGCTTCATGTTCGCCGCCGACCTGCTGCGGGCGCTCCACCGGGTCGGGCTCGCGCCGCAGGTCGAGTTCGTCCACCTGTCGAGCTACCGCACCGGGACGGTCTCCAGCGGGCAGGTCGAGATCCTGCGGGACGTGCAGAGCGAAGTGCGCGGGCGGGACGTGCTGCTCGTCGACGACATCCTGGAATCCGGCCGGACCGTCGTCTTCGCCAAGGACCTGCTGATGGCGCGCGGCGCCCGGCGGGTGCTGACCGCGGTGCTGCTGGAGAAGCCCGGCAAGCGCGCCGTGACCATCGACGCGGATTTCGTCGGCTTCACCTGCCCCGACGTGTTCGTCGTCGGCTACGGGATGGACGCGGCCCACGCCTTCCGGCAGCTGCCCTTCGTCGGCGTGGTCGATTTCGGCAGCGGGGATCCGGATCTGTTCGATCCGTAGCCGGACATCCGTCCGGCGCGGCATTTTCGCCGCGGGCCGCGACGATCCGGCGGTTTTGACCGCGCCCCATCTTGACATGGTGCGGATCGGTCTGCGTCTGTCGTGCGTCGGAGGGTCTGACGTCGTCACGGCGGGAGGCTCGCGGGGCGGGGACGTTTACGGGACCACATGGCGCGCATCCTCCTGGTGGATGACGAAGAGACCGTCCGGGGCTTCCTCAAGCGAGGTCTCGAGATCGACGGGCATGCGGTCGTCACCGCCAACGACGGGAGCGACGGGCTCGACCGCCTCAACGAGGCCCATGGCGGCTTCGATCTGATGCTCACCGACATCCGCATGCCGCTCATGGACGGCATCGCCCTGGCGCTGGCGGCCAAGCGCGACTTCCCGGACCTGACCATCCTGCTGATGACCGGCTTCGCGGACCAGCGCGAGCGGGCGCGCGGACTCGATGCCATCGTCACCGACGTGCTGACGAAGCCCTTCTCGCTGGCGGACCTGCGGGCGACGGTGAGACGGGCGCTGGCCGCCTGACCCCTGGCGGACGCGCGGTCGGCGTTCAGGCAACCTTAAACATTCGCCTTAGGCCAAGCTTCACGAAGGCATGGCACCGTGTCTGACCGGATCAGACCGAGGCCAGACTTGCCATGTACCGCCAGGATCGGGACATCGACGCGGATCGCCACGGATGGGATCCGGAGGATGCGGGCTGGGACGCGGAGGACGACGCGCCGCCCCGCGCGCGCCGCGGCATCTTCGGGCGTCTGTTCGCCTGCGTGAAGTTCGGCCTGCTGGCGCTGCCGGTGGCGCTGTTCCTCTACGGCAGCTACGCCGATTGCAGCGGCCCCCCGGCGGCGGGCTGGCTCGGGCTCCTCGGGACCGGCGCCTGCGCCCGGCACGCGATGTTCGGCAGCGTCACGTCCGTGCAGGACAATTTCGCGCTCCTGAAGCGGATCACCGAATGAGCCGCCCGGGCCCTCGGCGCCCGGCATCCGGGACGAGGCCCGAATCCCGTCCGATCCGCACCTGACGACCCCGCGAGCGCGCCATGTCCAGCCGCCCCCTCCTCCCCGCAGCCGGCGACACCCCCGACAGGCTCGAGGAAGCCCAGTTCCGCGCCCGCATGGCGCGGGTCGGACCCGATCCGTCCCGTCGGCGGGGGTCCCGCCGCCGCCCAGGCCAGGGCGGCTTTCGGCTCGGCTGGAAGGGCTGGCTCGCCGTCGACAGCGTGGTGGTGCTCCTCGTGGTGGCGGGGGTGATGGCCTGGCCGCCCGTCCTGTCCTGCCGGCATCAGGAGCAGACGATCGGGTTCTATGCGGGCGATTCCATCGGCCGGTGCATCCGGCGGGGCATCGCAGACCGCCTCGACAGGGCCGACCAGCGCCTCAAGAGCCTGATGCGTGGCTCAGGTCACTGAGGCGACGGGGCCGGACGCAGCCGCCCTTCAGGTCGGGCGGCGGCCGGTGCGACGGGGGCCGTCGCACCGGGACCGAGGATCGGCAAGCCGAGCCGTGGTTTCGTGCGGTCCGAGACCCTTCGCGGACGCGGGGCGCATGCCTTGCGAAAGCCTCGGGGCTCTGCCCCGGGACCCCGCCAAAGGGATGATCCCTTTGGAATCCCCGGGATCGGGTCGGCATGCGATCCCGCGCAGCGACCTCGACCGGGTATCGGAGCCGGGGCGATGCTCTAGTGGCCGAGCGCCGTCCACTGCGTGAGGACGGCCTCATCGGCCGGCATATAGGCGTCGACGATCGCGCCCTTGCGGCTCACGACGCAGATCATCGCCGCCTCGCGCACCTCGTACATCATGGGCCGCTCGTAGGTGATGCGGAACAGCACCGGCGCGAAGTAGTCGCCCTTCTTGTCGGTCCGGTCCGCCCCCACCGAGACCGCCTCGACCTGCTTCGCCCCGGCCTTGGTGGCCTCGCTCATCACGGTGCTGCGGCAGGTCTCGACCGTGCGGTTGCGGCCCGGAACCTCGGCGAGCGGCTGGCCGATGGTCTGCAGGGCCGCGGAGGTGCCCTTCACCAGACCGGTGCCGGGGACCATCGACAGGATGGTCTGCTCGCCGGCCGCGGTCGAGGCCGGCCCGATCGGTGCGATCTGCCAGGGCATCTGCCATGTGGCGGCCGAGCTGTCCGGCGGGGCAGCCGCCTCCTGGGCCAGGGCGGGCCCGACCAGGGCGGACACGAGGGTAGCGCAGCAGATCGAACGACGGAACATCACGGCTCTCCTTCTTCGCGGGGGGTGAACGGGGGGCCGCGGCATGGATCTAATCCGACGGCGCAAGGGCGGGTGGCAGCGTCCACACGGCGGACGGCGCGGGCGCGGTCGCCGGGGCGGCGGAGCGACCGCGGTGGATCGTGGCGTAGGCGACCGCGCCGGCATCGATCCGCGCACGGAGCGCGCGCGGCGCCCCCGTGATGCTCGCCGTCTGCTCGGCGTCGCGGTACGGCACCCGGGCCCGCGCGGCCGCCACCGCTGCAGCGCGGGGCCGCCTGAGCGACCGCGCGTGGCGCGCGGGTCCGGGGTTCAGGATCGGCGCGACCACGCCCCCGGCTTCGCGCGGCGGCGTGATCGGGATCGTTCGATCCACCACCGGCTGTGCCGGATCCGGGCCGAGTGTCGCCACGCGTCCGGGCGGGGGTGCGGCGGCGACCGTCGGCGCGGGACGAACCACGACCTCGGTCGGAGGCCGCGCCTGGGCCGGCCCGGGCGGCAGGATCGGCGTGGGCGTCGGATCCGCCGGCCGGGTTCGCGTCGTCCCCGTCTCGGCGCGACCCTGCAGCGGTTGCGGCGCGTCCGGTTCGAGGGTCGCGACCGCGGAGGGCGGGACCGCCGTGGCGATGTCCCGGAATCCGGTGCGTTCCGTCCAGGCGGGCGGCTGTTCCTGCGTCAGACGCGCCGCATCGAGGGGTGCGCGGCCGATCAGCGGCTGGCGCGGATTGGCCCGGGGCGGCAGGGATGCGGGCGGCTCCGCCGCATCCGCGGGGTTCGGATCCAGGAAGGTGCGGGGCCCCTCCGCGGACGGGGGAGCCTCCGGATCGTCCCCGGCCGATGGGTCCCGTGCCAGGTGCGGGACCTCGACCCACGACGGAAAGACGGCCGGCTGCGGCGACCCGGCGGGCATGACCGAGGCCGTGCGGCGCGACGACATCGGTGGGATCCAGCCGTTGCGCGGCCCCAGCCAGGCCGCGCCCGAGGCGAGCAACGCCAGGGTCGACAGGCAGGAAATCGAGATCGTGGCCCAGGACGACAGGTGATCGTCGCGCCGGACGACCATGAGGTGTCTCGGCACGCCGACGGGCTGCAGGTCCCCCACCGTAGCTGGGCAACGACGTACCATATCCTGGAAACTGCGTTGGGGGACAAACAGTTCAAGGCGGCGGTGATTAAGGTTTGGCCACGCGCGAATACCGATCGGGCCGCGCCGACGCGGCTTGGTGCTTCGGACGTTTCAGATCCTTCGCACCGACAGGCCCTCGCGGTGCCCGAGCATGTTCCGATCGCGCATCCCCGCCGCCGCCATACCGATCGAGGACCCTCGCCCCCCGGCACTGTCCGCGCGAATACACGCGATGTCCGCGGGATCACGTTCGCCCGCTGCCTGGATCGGACGCCGGGATGCCGCGCCGGGGATGCCGCAGGGCGCGGGCAGCAAAGGCCTCGCTGCCGGGTCACCACAATCAACAGGATTGGAACCTCGGTCCAGCGCCGATTACCGTTCTCCGGATCTGCTGTGGTAGATAAAGCTGAAGATCCACCGGTCTTCAGGATGGCTGCACGCCGACGGCAGCCCGAACCGCGCGCGCCAAGGCGAGGATGCAGGCTCCGAGATCGATCGCTCAGCCTCGGTTCCGGGCGCAAATCCCGGGCGGCGACCCCAACGGGCTCGTCGGGCCGCGTCCCCGAACCGCCGCCCGAACCGTCGTTTTTTCAGTGGCGGCACTGTTGGGAGCCGGGCTGACGGTCCCTCCTCCCCGACCGGAGGCAGGCGTGGTCGCGCCGGTCGCGGCCCTGGTGTTGCCGGCACCGCGGCCGCCCTGTTTCGTCGTGATCATGTCGCTCGACGGCGTGACCGCCGATTTCATTCGGATCCGCATGCGGGCCGACACCGCAGAGGCCGCGATCCCGCAGGTCGATGACGCGCTTCAGGATACGTGGCTGAACGCCTTCTATGGCGATAAACAGCGCCTGAGGGCGTTCATCGGGCAGGCGGCCGATGCCAGCGGCCTGCCGGTCGACTTCTTCCTCCGGCTCCTCGAGCAGGAGAGCGGGCTCGACCACCGCGCGGTCAGCCGCGCTGGGGCTCAGGGCGTCGCGCAGTTCATGCCCGCGACCGCGGCCGAGCGGGGCCTGACCGACCCCTTCGACCCCTTCGAAGCGATACCCAAGGCGGCGGCGTTCCTGCGTGAACAGCGCGCGGCGTTCGGCAGCCTCGGCTTGGCGGCGGCCGCCTACAATGCCGGCCCCCAGCGCGTGAGGAACTGGCTCGCCGGACGGGCGCCACTGCCGAAGGAGACACGCGCCTACGTGGCGACGATCACGGGACGATCCGCGGACTCCTGGCGGCAGGGGGATGACACGTTCGCCCTCGCCGAGCCGTCGATCCGGGACGGCTGGTGATCGCGGCCGGAGGGCCCGACCTCCGCCGCCGGCCCGCTCCGGGCGGATGGGCGGGAGACGTCGGGTCCCCGCAGCGTGCGCCCGTCAGGCGGCTTCCCGGCGCGTGACGACCAGGGCCCAGATGGTCGCGGGGATCCAGCCGATGATGGTCAGGTGGAGGATGATGCAGAGAATGCCTTGAATCACCTTCCCGCGCAGGAACATGGCGAGCCAGGGCGCGAGGAAGCAGATGATGATCATGATCATGGGTCGGACAGCTCCTTGACCACCGACATAGGCACCCGCCGCAATTCAGGTAGCCCTCCGCCTCCAGCCGTCCTGTGAGGCGTGCCGCGGCGCGCGTCCGGGGCGGACGGGGCGGTCTGGCTCCATCCCGGCATCGCACGGCCTGCGGCCGCATGTCCGCAAGTAGAGACACTGGCCCTGAGCCGGCGACGGTCGCATCGAGCCGCTGATGCCCGCCGCGCGGCCCCGCGGGCCAAAATGCGCCTGGCCGGCGCGGCGGCAACGCCGCATCAGGGCATGCGGCGGGAGATGCCGAGACCCCGCTCAGGCGGTGAACACCTGCACGAGCGCACCGAGACCACCCAGGGCCGCAGCGCTGACGCCGCTCACGAAGGCGACGTCCCAGCCCGCGATGCGGGAGGAGACCGGGGCGAACCGGTAAGCCGAGACCGTCGTCGCAACGCCGACCGACGCGACAGCGAGGGCAATAGCCATCAGAATAGTCATCTTGGTGATCCTCGTCCGCCAGCGGCAGGACTGACCAACCATCGCGCGGATTAGTACAACGGATCGGAGACGCGAAATATCCGCGTGCGACAAGGGCGATCCCCGGCAGGCGCGGCCGAGCCGTATCCGCGCCGGACTTCCGGTTGCGCGTCGTCGTCGCGTCAGGATGCCAGTGCGAAGTCCGCGCCCGCGAAACCGAGGCCGGCCAGGAACAGGCTTCCGCCGATCACTTCGAGGATCGCGCGGTAGCGCGGCGACCACAGGGAACCGGCAGCCATGCCGGCGCCGGCCATGACACAGAACACCCCGAGCGCCATCATGATGGCCTCCGCACCGAACCAGGACGGGAAGTCTACCGCGGCGAAGCGCGACGGTTCCAACCCGTCGAAGCTGTCGACAGGATATTTGGCGCGCCCGTCGCGGGCGGACCCACACGCGCGATCAGGGGTCGCGCGATGCGGCCGCGATGACGTGAGGGGCGGGAACATCTCGGCGGTGTGACGGTTCGTCAGCGTCGCTGGAGACCCGATACCGCCATGGTCATGATCATCATCTGCATCCTCGCGCCATGGCTCGCCATGTTCCTGCGCGGGAAGGTCCTCCAGGGGATCCTGTGCATCCTCCTCCACATTACGCTGATCGGCTGGATCCCGGCCACGATCTGGGCCCTGGTGGTCACCCGGCGCGAGAGCGCGGCCTGACGGACCGCCGCGGATCACGACCGGCGGAACGAAGGGCACCCTGCGGGTCCGTCGCTGGACAGGAGGCGAGCCCGCTTCGCGGCAGCGAACGGGCGATGTTCGGGGTCGAAGCCCGGAGCATCGCGCGTCTCAGTGCGTGATCATCAGCGCGATCGCCACGATCCCGCAGATGCCGGCGATCGCCGCACTGGCCTGGCCGATGGCGACGGTGAGGGCCTCGGCCCGGTCCGGTGCCGCGTTGTCGTTGGCCGCGCGGTCCCGAGCCCCCCGCGGCCGGACCCACCGGTCGAGGCCGGCATCGTATCGGCCCTGTGCCTGCTTGGGGGCCGCGCGCATCGCCGGGTCTCCATGGTCCGCGTCTGGATGAAACGGCGGCGCCGGAGATCGGATCCCGGCGCCCCCCCGAGCGCCGTGGATGACCCCTCCCCTGCGCCCCGAAAGACACAGGCGCCTACGGCCGGCGTGCCTGCTCCTTGTCGGCCTCGATGATCTCGCGGATCCGGGTGGCCATCGTCTCCATGGCGAACGGCTTGGTCAGCACGGCCATGCCGGGCCCGAGCTGGCCGGGCCCGAGGACGGCGTTCTCGGCGTAGCCGGTGATGAACAGCACCCTGAGGTCCGGCCGGGTCTCGCGCCCGGCATCGGCCATCTGGCGGCCGTTCATCCCGCCGGGCAGGCCGACATCGGTCACCAGCAGATCGATGCGCACGTCCGATCGCAGGACCTTCAGCCCGGCCGCGCTGTCGGCCGCCTCGATCGCCGTGTAGCCGAGCTCGTCCAGGATATCGGTGAGCAGCATGCGCACGGTGGGCTCGTCATCGACGACCAGGACCGTCTCCCCCTGCTCGGAGCGCGGGAACTTCGGCGGCGTCGCGGCGGCGCGCGGACCGGGCACCGCGCCGTGGTAGCGCGGCAGGTAGAGGCACACGGTCGTGCCGTGACCGACTTCGGAATAGATGCGGACCTGACCGCCCGATTGCTGCGCGAAGCCGTAGATCATCGACAGGCCGAGGCCGGTGCCCTGCCCCAGCGGCTTGGTGGTGAAGAACGGCTCGAACACCCGGCCGATCACCTCCTGCGACATGCCGGTCCCGGTGTCGGTCACGCACAGGGCGAGGTACTGCCCCTCGGGCACGTCGTGCTGCCGGGCGGCCGGTCCGTCCATCCACTTGTTGGAGGTCTCGACCGTGATGTGTCCGCCCTCCGGCATGGCGTCGCGGGCGTTGATGCACAGGTTCAGCAGCGCGTTCTCGAGCTGCGACGGATCGACCAGCGCCGGCCAGACGCTCGCCGCGCCGACGACCTGGAGGGCGATCGACGGACCGACGGTGCGCTGGATCATGTCCTGCATGTCCAGCACCAGCCGGTTCACGTCGGTCGGCCGCGGATCGAGGGTCTGGCGGCGCGAGAACGCCAGCAGGCGATGGGTCAGGGCCGCCGCCCGCTTGGCCGCGCCCTGGGCGGCCGCCATGTAGCGCTCGACGTCCTTGAACCGCCCCTGCTGCATGCGGGCCTGCATCAGTTCCAGCGATCCCGAGATGCCGGCGAGCAGGTTGTTGAAATCGTGCGCGAGGCCGCCGGTGAGCTGGCCGACCGCCTCCATCTTCTGCGACTGGCGCAGGGCGTCCTGGGTCTCGGCCAGTTCGGCCGCGGCGCGCAGCCGCTCGGAGATGTCCTTGGCGAAGTGGAACGCGCCGATCACCGCGCCCTCGGCGTCGCGCAGGGGCGCGTAGGAGACTTCCCAGACCGGCTTGGCGAGGTTCGGGTCCCCGAACGCCTCCGTCACGGTGTAGCATTCCCCGGCCAGGGCCCGGTCCATGAGCGCGCGCATGACCGGGGCCTGGTCGGGCGGGAACAGGTCCGGAAAGACCTCTCCGAGCGCCACGCTGTGGCCGAAGATCCGGAAGAACGCGTCGCTATGCGCCGGGTTGAACGCGATCAGCCGGTAGCCCGTATCGAACGCGCAGATCGGGGCGGCGCTCGACTGGACGATGTCGCCGTAGAGGCGCATCTGCGCCGTCCGGTCGGCGACCTGCGTCTGCAGGGACAGGGTGCGGTCGCGCGCGGCGAGTTCGCTCCGCTTGCGGTGGGTGATGTCGGTGGCGGCCCCGTACCATTCGGTGATCGCCTGCTGCCCGTCGAACACGGGTACGGCGCGCGACATGATCCAGCCGGTCGTCCCGTCGGCGGCAAGGACCTGATGCTCGAGGCTGAACGGAGACTGTGTCGCGATCGCGCGCCGGATCTCGGCGGAGACGGCCGCGCGCGCCTGGGGCGGGATGTAGTCCGCGAGCCAATGCGGGTTGTCCTGCGTCGTATCGGCGAGGACGTCGCCGCCGACGAGCTGGAACATGCTGCCCCAGTCGGCGCTCATCCGGTAGCGGACCTCGGAGGACGAGCGCAGCAGCGCGTCGAGCATCTGCTCGCGCTTGTGAAGCGCGGCGTTGAGGTCGCGCAGGCGCTCGCGCTCCAGCGTGACGTCGAACTGCGATGCGAAGAAGTAGGTGAGCGCCCCGTCCGCGTCGAAGACCGGGGAGACCAGCAGGCGATTCCAGAACCGCTCGCCGCTCTTCTTGTAGTTGAGAAGATCGATCTCGATCGCCTCGCGCCCTGCGATCGCCGCGCGGATCCTGTCGACGTCGTCGCGATCGGTCTCCGGTCCCTGCAGGAACCGGCAGTTGCGCCCCAGAATCTCGTCCCGGCCGTAGCCGGTCAGCCTGCTGAAGGCGGCGTTGACGAAGACGATCGGGTTGTCGGGCTGATGCGGGTCCGTGATCAGCATCGGCATCCGTGTCGCCCGCACGGCGGCGGAAAACGGATCGTGGCTGCGGTCGGACCGGTGGATTTCCGCGTCGATGCGGTCGTGTTCGAAACGATCGGGCAATGGAGGCGTCGGCTCGCTCGCGACCTCTGGGGCGTGGCGTGCCGGCCGCGGGACGCCGCGATAGCATGCGCGGCCGCGGGTCTGGGTGATCGAACCTGCGACCAAGCGTCCGAACGGGTCCTGCCTGCACCGGACTTTGGTCCAACGGGGGCCTCCGGGGGCGGCTCAGGCGGGTGATGCGCCGGCGGCCGACCCGATTCCGCGCGGAGCCCCGTTCCCGCATCCTGATCCGGAACGGGATGCGGGTGCGCCACGTTTCTGGGCAACATCCAATCCCAGGAGCGACCCCATGCGTATGTTGACCGCTGTTTCACTTCTCGCTCTGACGGCCCTGGCGGGCGTCGGCCAGGCCGAAGCCAAGGGCTGCCTGAAGGGCGCCGTCGTCGGCGGCCTGGCCGGGCACATGGTCGGGCACGGGGTGGCGGGCGCCGCTGCCGGCTGCGCGATCGGCCATCACCGCGCCAACCGCGCGACGACCACGGACGGGACCGTGCCCACCTCCGCCGGGACCGCGCCCACGACGACCAACACGCGCTCGTACTGATCGCGCCGACGCCGAATCCCGGCGCGGAGGGGCCCCGGTCGACGACCGGGGCCTTTTTCATGGTCTGCTGCGCCCGCGATGCCGATCGGCCGGTGACGGGCTGACCGGCCGCACTTCGAGGCGGCCGCCCGGCCCCGCGGTCGGACGGCGGCTCAGGCGCCGCGACCGCGGTCCGAGACCAGCCGCAGGCCGGGGGCGAATTGCGCCGCGAGGGCGGCGGCGACCTTGCGTTCGAGTTCGCCGTTGCGGAACGGCTTCTGCACGATCCCGTCCGATCCGACGGTCCCCGCCTTCATCAGGATGGCGGTGTCGGCGAAGCCGGTGACGAACAGGATCGGGAGCGACGGCCAGCGCTTGCGGATCTCGACCGCGGCCTCGGCGCCGTTCATCCCCGGCATGGCGAAGTCGAGCACGACGAGGTCGACGCACGGATCCGCCTCCAGGGCGGCCAGCCCCTGAAGGCCCGAGGACGCCTCGCGCACGGCGTACCCGGCCTCCCCCAGCCGCGTCGCGGTGACCTCCCGGACATTGCCGTCGTCGTCGATCACGAGGATGACCGGCATGCTCCCGGGCGGGTGCGCGAGGGCGCAGTCGATGGGCGCCATCGCGGCCGGCCTGTCGGCCTCGCCGGTTGCGACGCGGGGCAGGTACACCTTGATCGAGGTGCCCTCGCCGAGGACCGTATCGATGCGGATGCCGCCGCCGGACTGCTTCACGAAGCCGAACACCTGGGCGAGGCCGAGGCCCGACCCCTTGCCGACCTCCTTGGTGGTGAAGAACGGTTCGAACACCCGCGCCAGCACCGCCGGCGCCATGCCGGTGCCGGTGTCGCTCACCGAGACCATGACGTACTCGCCGGGCTGCGGCTGCTCGGGCCGGCTCGGCGGCCCCGTGACGGTGACGTTGGCGGTCTCGATGGCGAGGGTTCCGCCCACCGCCATCGCGTCCCGGGCGTTGATCGCGAGGTTGAGGATCACGAGCTCGATCTGGGTGGCGTCCACCAGCGCCGGCCAGAGCCCCTCCTGCAGCGTCGTCTCGATGCGGACCGCCCCGCCGATGGAGCTCTGCAGCAGGTCCCGCATCGAGAGGACCGTCTGGTTCAGCTCCACCGGGGTCGGCTCCAGGCGCTGGCGGCGCGAGAACGCCAGGAGCTGCGCCGTCAGGTTGGCCCCCCGCTCCGCGGCGCCCTTCATCATCGCGAGCCGGCGCTTCGCGCGGTCGTCGGAGACCGCGCGTTCCAGGAACTCGATGTTGCCGGCGATCACGGTCAAGAGATTGTTGAAGTCGTGCGCCACGCCGCTGGTGAGCTGGCCGACCGCCTCCAGGCGCTGATTGAGCCGCAGGGCCTCCTCGGCCCGCTCCCGCTCGCCGATCTGGCGCTGGAGCTCGGCATTGGCTTCCGCGAGTTCCCGGGTCCGCTCGGCGATGCGCGCCTCGAGCGTCTCGTTCAGCGCCTGGAGCGCGGCTTCCGCGGCCCGCTTGTCGGCGCGGGCCCGCCGCTCCGCCAGGGCCCGCACGATGGTGCGGGGCATGCGGTCGAGCCGCTGCTTGGTCACGTAGTCCGTGGCGCCGTTCTTCAGCGCCTCGACGGCCACCTCCTCCCCGAGGGTGCCCGAGCAGAAGATGAACGGGATGTCCGGGCATTGCTCCCGGGCGATGCCGAGCGCGCTGACCCCGTCGAAGGTCGGCAGCACGTAATCGGCCAGGATGATGTCGTGGCGGCCGGGCAGGGCCGCGGCCGCGAAGGCGTCGCGCGTCATCACCCGCTCGATCACCACCGCGTGGCCGAGCTTCTCCAGTTCCGCCTCGATGAGTTCCGCGTCGAGGTCGCTGTCCTCCAGGTGGAGGATGCGCAGCGGGCCGGCGGCGCTTCCGATCACACGTTCGATGGCCAGCCTCCCCGGTGCGGCGGGGGCTCGTTCAACAGCGCCCAGAAGACCCCCAGTTCCTTGATGGCGGCGAAGAACTCCTCGAACCCGACCGGCTTCACCACGAAGGCGTTCACCCCGAGGTCGTAGGAGCGCACCACGTCGGTTTCCTCCCGCGACGACGTCAGCATCACCACCGGGATCCCGCGGGTCGTCGGATCGCCCTTGATCTTGGCGAGCACCTCCAGGCCGTCGACCTTGGGCAGCTTGAGGTCGAGCAGCACCACCGCCGGATCCTGGGCCTGGCGCCGCTCGTGCGGCCCGCGCCGGTAGACGAAATCGAGCGCCTCCGCCCCATCGCGGCAGATGACGATCTCGTTGGCGAGCTGGCTGGATTCCAGGGCCGCGAGCGTCAACTCGATGTCGTTCGGGTTGTCCTCCACGAGGAGGATCGGCTTCAGTCCCGCCATGTCAGTGCGATTCCTCCCGGAGCGGCAGGGTGAAATAGAAGGTCGCGCCCTGGCCCAGTTCGCCCTCGGCCCAGGTCCGGCCGCCGTGACGCTCGACGATGCGCCGGACGTTGGCCAGTCCGATGCCGGTGCCCTCGAACTCCTCGACCCGGTGCAGGCGTTGGAACACGCCGAACAACTTGTCGACATAGGCCATGTCGAAGCCGGCGCCATTGTCGCGCACGAAGAACACCGCCTCGCCGTCCTTCGGCGGCAGGCGCCCCATCGTGATGACGGCCTCGGGCTTGCCCCGGGTGTACTTGGCCGCGTTCGAGAACAGGTTCTCGATGACGAGCCGCAGCATCACCGGGTCGGCGTAGGCACGCCCGAGCGGCGCGATGTCCCACACGATGCTCCGGTCGGGGGGGACGTCGCGCAGGATCTTGCGCCGGACCTCTTCGACCAGGGCGTTCATGTCGCCCGAGACCTTGTTCAGGGCGTTCCGGCCCATCTGCGAGAACGCGAGCAGGTTGTCGACCAGGGTCCCGGCCGAGAAGGCGGCCTCGATGATGGTGTCGACGTAGTGCCGGCCCTTCTCGGAGAGGTTGGCCCCCTCGCGGGTCTTGAGCAGGTTCGAGTACCCGACGATGTGCCGGAACGGCGCGCGCAGGTCGTGGCTCACCGAGTACGAGAACGCTTCGAGCTCCTTGTTCGAGCGCTGAAGCTCCTCGCTCATGGCCGCGAGTTCCTCGGCCCGGCGCAGCACGATGCCGAGCACCGAGGCGCGCAGGTCCTTGGCGGCCTCGACCTCGGGGATGGACCAGGGCAGCGAGCGGCCCTGCACCGTCTCCTTCCAGATCTCGAACGACTTGCGCGGATGCAGGCGGTCCGGCCCGCCCTCGGGATCGGGCACGGCCGGTTTGGTCGGGTTGCCGCCCCACTTGACCGTCCGGACCACCTCCGGCCTGAACCACAGGATGTAGCTCGCGTATTTCTTCGAGACCGAGATCGCCAGGAGCCCGCTCGCCCGGTCGGCGAAGGCCGCCGCCCCGGGGATGACCTCCGACAGGGCCTCGGACACGAAGACGGCGTCGGTGTCGCCGCGGGCCGACAGCCATTCGTACAGGGCGCGCACCGCCCGCTCGTCCGGCGTCGCGCCGAGGAGCCGGCACCGGTCCGCGGTGACGATGGCCGCGCCGGAGGCGTTCACCAGGGCCAGGACGTCGTCGGGATGCTTGAGGAGGCCGTCGACGAAACTGTCCTCCTCGGCCATGAACCCGAGCAGGCGCGCCTGCACCTGCCCCAGCGCCAGCCGCTGCTCAGCCTGGGCGCCGCGCTCCCGCGCCGAGAGCTGCAGGGCGAAGATCTGGGCGAGCACGTCGCAGGCATTGCGGGCGTGGAGCGGCACGCGCTTGGGCTCGCTGTTGTGGCAGGAGATCAGGCCCCACAGGCCGCCGTCGATCAGGATCGACACCGACATCGAGGCCATCGTGCCCATGTTGCGCATGTACTCGACGTGGACGGGCGAGACGGAGCGCAGCACGGACTGGCTGAGGTCGAGCGGCTTGCCGGCCGGCGTCGTCGCCGGCAGGATCGGCACGGGCGCGTAGCCCGCGTCCGGGATGATGCGCAGGCGGTTGCTGCGGTAGAGTTCGCGCGCCTGCGCGGGGATGTCCGAGGCCGGGAAGCGCAGGTCGAGGTAGGACGGCAGGACGCCGTTGCCGTCCTCGGCCAGCACCGTGCCGTGCCAGTCCCGGTCGAACCGGTAGACCAGCGCCCGGTCGAGGCCGGTGACGTGGCGGATATCCTCCGCGACGAGTTGGCAGAGTTCCTCGATGCTGCGAGCGGTGTGCAGCCGCTCGACGAAGGCGCGCAGCCGCGGCGTGAGCACGTCGAGGCCGACCCCCATCGCGGCGGCGTCGATCTCCTCCAGTTCCAGCACCACGAGGTCGTCGACCCGGTAGGCCGCGACCTCGTAGGTCAGGCGCGCGGCGTCGGAGGTCAGCGTCACGGTGCGGAGGTAGGACGCGCCGGCCTGCGGGCCGCCCTCGTCGAGATGACGCCGGACGATGATGGCGAGGTGCGGAAAAGCCGCGTGGAGGGACGTGCCGACGGCGGCCTCGACCGGGGCATTCGCGCTGGCCTGCACGATCGCGAGGCTCCCCGCGTCGAGGGCGAGCAGGAAGCCGTGCGGCTGCACGCTCCCGACGATGTGGATCGGCTCGCGGTCGCAGGCGGTCAGGTCGACCCGGGGCGCCGCGTTCTTCGATGGCTCCAAACCGATATACCCCATTGCGACGGACGCTCGGGGGGACCGTACCATCTAACGAACATTAACATCGAGCCGCGGGCCTGACCATGCGCGGTCCGGCCGCTCCGTGCACGATACCGAGGCCGAAGGGCCGGGCTTCAAGGAAGCGACCGACGGTCGCGTCGGACCGATCATTCCCCGGCGCGCCTGGCCGGTGGCACGCGCCCGCTCTGGTCCGGGGGTTGCTACGCTCATGCATCCCGCGAAAGGACCACGATGAAGCGACGCACATTCCTCGCGGCCGGCGCGGCGACCCTGGCGGCCCCGGTCGTCGGCCGGGCCCAGGACGCCCGGGTCCTGCGCATGGTGCCGCAGGCGAACGTGACGTCCATCGACCCGATCTGGACGACGGCGATCGTGACGCGCAACCACGCCTACGTCGTCTACGACACGCTGTTCGGCCTCGACGCCGACCTGCAGCCCCGCCCGCAGATGGCGGCCGGGCACCGGGTCGAGGAGGACGGGCGGCGGGTGACGATCATCCTGCGCGAGGGCCTGCGCTTCCACGACGGCACCCCGGTCCTGGCGCGGGACTGCGTCGCCAGCATCCGGCGCTGGGCCGCGCGGAACGGCTTCGGCCAGGTGCTGATGGCGGCGACCGACGACCTGAGCCCCGACGGCGATACGCGCCTCGTGTTCCGGCTCAAGACGCCGTTCCCGCTGCTCCCGAACGCGCTGGCGAGCGTGAGCCAGCCCCCCTTCATCATGCCCGAGCGGATTGCGCGCACCGACCCGTTCAAGCAGATCACGGACGCCACCGGCTCCGGCCCGTTCCGCTGGAAGGCTGACGAGTTCAACTCGGGCAGCCTGATGGTCTACGAGCGGCACGCCGGCTACGTGCCCGCCCCCGGGGCGCCGAGCCTGACCGCCGGCGGCAAGGTCGCCCATTTCGATCGGATCGAGTGGCGGATCATCGCCGACGGCGCCACCGCGGCGGCCGCGCTGCAGAACGGCGAGATCGACTGGTACGAGCAGCCGCCGCCCGAACTTCAGCAGCTGCTGGCCCGCAACCGGGACATCGTCGTGGAGGGGCTCGACCGCCTCACCAATCCCGCGATCCTGCGGATGAACCACCTGCACCCGCCCTTCGACGACGTCGCGGTGCGCCGGGCCTTGCTGCCGGCCATCGTCCAGGGCGACTTCATGGCGGCGGTCGCGGGCGACGATCCGGCCAACTACAACGACCGGTGCGGGATCTTCACCCCGGGCACGCCGATGGCGACGGAGGCCGGTCTGGAGGCGCTGACCGGTCCGCGCAGCCTGGACAAGGCCCGGGCCCTGCTGAAATCCGCGGGCTATAACGGTGCGAAGGTCCGGCTGATCGGCCCGACCGACATCCTGGCGCCCTCGGCGATCACCCAGGTGGCGGCCGATCTCCTGCCCCGGATCGGCTTCACCGTGGAGACGGCGCTCAGCGACTGGGGCACCGTGATCCAGCGCCGGGTCTCGCGCGAGCCCGTCGACAGGGGCGGCTGGTCGGTGCTGCTGACCACGTTCTCGTCCTTCGACAATGCCGACCCGGCCGCGCTCCAGCCGCTCCGGGCCAACGGCGCCAATGCCTGGTTCGGCTGGCCCTCGATCCCGAAGCTGGAGGCGCTGCGCACCGCCTGGTTCGCCGCCCCCGACGAGGCGGCGCGCCGGGCACTCTGCGCCGACATGCAGCGCGTCGCCCTCGACGAGGTGGTCTACGTGCCGGTCGGCTCCTACCGGTCGATGACCGCGCACCGGCGCAATCTCGCCGGCCGCGTCGTGGGCTTTCCGATCCTCTGGAACCTCCGGAAGGCGTGAGCGGCGTTCCGAAATCCGGCGGGACGCGGCCGTGTCTGTGCTGCGCCGACATGTCGTCCGGCCAGGTCTTTGACGGCTCGCGGGTCCTGCCGCACACTCGCCGGCACGGTCCGGTCATCGCCCCGCGGACGACCGAGGCTCGACCCCCACCCTGTCCGGGAGGAGCCCATGCGCGCTGAGATCCCGCTCGATGAACCGGCCGCCGCCGGGCGCGCGGACGGATGCTCGCTCCCGGCGCGCGCCGCCCTCGTCCTGCTGACGGCCCTGGCGCTGCTCGGGGCCTGGACGGTGTCTCGGAGCCCGGTGACGCCCGTCGATCCCGATCTGGTGCGGGTGATCCGATTCATGGCGGCGCTCAAGGGCGGGTTCGCGTTGGTGGCCCTGGCGGCCTGCTTCTGGCGCCTCGCCCGGCCCGCCGGCCCCTGGCGGACCGCGGTCTACGTCGCCGGTCCGCCCTCCATGGCCGCGGGGGCGCTCGTGCTGGGCGCGCTTCACAGCCCCGCGATCGCCGCGGGCGCCCTGCATCTCGGCCTGCTCGCGGTGGTGGCGGCCGCCCTGACCGATCCCGATTTCCTGCCCGATTCGCTCCGGCGCGGGCGGGGACGTGCCCGCGCCCCGATCCGGTCCGCGCGGGGCGGTATGGCCGGCCGGTGACGGCGGGACGCGCGGGGCCCGGCTGATCGCGACGTCCCTGCGACCCGCCGGGCTCCGCGATTCCCAGTTCGGGTTTGGGATCATCGCCCGGTCCACCGGCATGGCAGTCTAGAGCCGCCATGCCCCTCCCGCCCCCTGCGGGCCACGGTACCCACACCCTCGGTTCGGGAAGGCACGACAGGCCCCGCTCCCGTGCGGGAGAGGGGAGACCCACGCACCGTCCTGCGCCCGTGTTGCCCGGTTTGTGAATCCGCTCGGTGTGAACAGCGCGCCCGGGCCAATCCGAGTCTGGCTGCGGGGCGGTTCAGGCGGCCGCCTCGAAGGGCTGCACGAGGACCCGCCGTCCGGTCAGATCGTGGACGCTGACGCGCCACTCGGACCAGTCGGTCCGGTTCGCCAGCGTGTGCCGCACGTCGGCCGCGACCCGGCGCGCCCGGGCGGTCAGGCGCGCGGCGGCGCGGATCTCGGTGCCCCGGGCGTCGAACACGCATTCGAGGCCGTTGGTGCAGTGGAACCGGTAGCGTGCCATCCCTCGCGCCTCCCGACCGCCCCGCGCGGCCCTCACCTTGAGTTCACTATATGTTCTGATTTGGCCGGGATCCAGCCCGGTCGAAGCGTCGCAGCCGGCCCGGATCGAACCGCGATCCGGGATCGCCTGCGGCCCGTCGAGGAACAGGAACCCGCCGCCCGCGCTTTCCGGCGGACAGTTTCGCCGTGCATCCCGGGACGCCGCATGACCCGCCCCTCACTCCTTGCCCTCCTGCTGGTGGCCGGCCTGGCGACGCCCGGCCGTGCCGCGGAGGCGCCGGCCGCCGGCGATGCCCTCCAGCCGATGATCCAGTCGGACAGCCTCGTCTTCAACGGCGTCACCCGGTCCCGGGACGGCCGGGTGTTCTCGCCGTTCCAGCGCCAGACCAAGGACACGGGGATCGAGCTCGGCGAGTGGCGGGACGGCAAGGCCGTGGCCTATCCCGACGCGGGCTGGAACGCCTGGAAGGCCGGGGACGACCCGGCCAAGGCGTTCGTGGCGGTCAACGCCATCCGGATCGGGCCGGACGGCGACCTCTGGGTGGTCGACAAGGGCGCCCCCGGCATGGGCGAGGCGCCGCTCCCGGGCGGCCCCAAGCTCGTGCAGATCGACCTCGCCACGAACGCCGTGCGCAAGGTCTACCCCCTGCAGGCGGCGACCACCGACAGGAGCTTCATCGACGATTTCCGCTTCAACGGCCGCCACGTCTACCTGACCGATGCCGGGCAGCCCGGGCTGATCGTCCTCGACCTCGACACCGGATCCCTGCGGCGGGTGCTCGACGGGCATTGGTCGACGATCGCGCAGCGTCCGCTCACCGGCCAGGGCCGGGTGCTCCGGGACGACAAGGGCAAGCTGCTCTTCATCCACGCCGACCAGCTCGAGGTCTCGCCGGACGGCCAGACCTTCTACTATCAGGCTTGCACGGGCCCGCTCTACAGCATCCCGACCCGCGACCTCGACGACGCCACCCTGAGCGACGCCGAGCGCGCCAAGCACGTGCGGCTCCACGCCGCCACCGTGGCGACGGGGGGCACCGCGATCGACGCGGCCGGCACTATCTACGCGAGCGACACCGACGGCCTGCGCATCCTGAAGATCGCCCCGGACGGGTCGATGAGCACGCTCGTGCAGGATCCGCGGCTGGTCTGGGTCGACGCGCTCTGGATCGACGAGCAGGGCGGCCTGTGGATCCCGGCGGCGCAGATGAACCGGACCCCGGCGATGAACGGCGGCGAGGCCTCGGCGGTGAAGTTCCCGACGACGATCTACCGGATGCAGATCGACGCCAAGCCGCTGCGCAACTGAGCGCGGCCGCGGGGGCCGCGACGGAAGGATGGAAGGGTACGATCATGGCGGCACTCCACGTCTCCTGGCTGGCGCGGACCCTCCTGGTCGCCGCCCTCGTCGGGCCTGCAGCGCCGGTGCGGGCCGGTGACGGCCTCGTCGTTCAGGAGACCCGCCTCCACACGCCCCCGGATTCCCACGAGCCACAGCGGGCCCTGGTCGAGGTGCGGAACGCGGGACCGGACCCGGTGACGAACGCGAGCGTCCTCTGCACCTTCACGGGGGCGGGCGGGACAGTCCTCGCCACGCAAACGGCCGCCGTGCCGGCGATCGCCGGCGGCGCCGCCGGGCAGGCCGAGGCGATCTATTACGGCTGGCCCCGGGCCGGCGCGGCCGCCTGCCGCCTCGCCGGGCCGCGCTGAGGTGTGAGGTCGAACGGCTTGGCCTTGGCGATGTCCGCCCGGGGTGGGACACAGGCCCTCTGTTTCCGACCCGTAACAGCTCGTGATGCCGACGCGCCCCATTCTCGAAAGCGGGCGAACAGGGCAGCCCCCCCAAGGGATGGCTCCGAACGACCGTGACCGACCCCGCCGAGGCAGGAAATCCTGCTCGGCCGTCGGAGAGGCCGAGGTTACGTCTTGTCCGGCTCGGTCGTGGGAGCGGCAAGGGCGCCGATGCCGTTGCCCAGCTCCAATCCCGTATGAGGCGGGACTCCGCTCGGCAATACGGGAGCGGCCGCGAGGTCCTCTTGCCCCTCGGCGAGGCCGGCTTCCACCTCCTGGATGAGGTCCGCGAACACGTACGGCTTGCTGAGCAGGCGTGTGCCCGGCGGCAGTTCGCGCTGAAGATCCGCCCCGGCGCCCGAGGTGACGATGATGCGAACACCGGGCCAACGGTGGTGAACGAGATGGGCGAGGGCAACGCCGTCGCCTACGATGCCCCGTCCCGTAATCAGCACGCGCACCGGGGTCGGTCCTTCGAGCACCGCCAGCGCCTCGGCGGCCGTGCGGACCTCGATGGTTTGAAAGCCGACATCCTCCAGCATATCAACTGTCACCATACGGACGAGCTGGTCAGCCTCCGCGATGAGGACAGCGAGAGGCCTGCGGTCAGCGATCACTGGGTTTGCTCCTGATCTCAGCCTTACGTTCGTCAGGGCGAGGCGCTGCAGAGCGCTCCGGCATGGCGAGGTAGCCGCTCCAGAGACATTGAAACCGCCGACCTTGCTACCGCACCGCGGGCAAAGCGCCTAATCGGGCTGCACCCGGAACCCCTCGTGCCACCCTCCGGATCGCCGCGTGGCGGCGGCCAATATCCGATGTGCCAATGCCGCGCCAAGGTCCGGACCGGCGGAAAACCGCCCGTTCCGGTCATTCGACGCGGCCCCACCCAGCGCCCGCAAGCGGACCCGCCGAGGGTCCGTTGCGGGCCGCACCCCGCCACGCACGCCGAGCCGGCCGGGTCCCGCCCGAGGCCCGCACCCGTTCCCGAGGCTGCGCTCCAAACCACACCGGCTCCGGACCAGATCGGCGGCCCCGGAAAGGTGCGGCCCGCTGTGGCGCCCCGGGCCGGTTTCCGGCAGAAGGCGCCGACGCATCCCCATCCCTCCCGGAGGCCGATTCCCAACCGTGACCGCCCCCTTCGCCACCCCCGACGAGCTCGGCCGCGCCCGGCGCGCGTGGGCCGGTCCGCGCGCCCGCGCGCGGATCGGGACCTGAGCATGGGCGAGGCCGGGACCGAGGACCTCCTGCGGCGCGCCCGCGCGCTGGAGGAGGAGGCCGCCGCGCTCCGCGCCCGGGCCGGCATGGCCGCCCGGGGGGACGCACCGGGCGCGGCGGCGCGGGCGTGGCTGCAGCGGGCGATCTTCGACGGGACCACCCGGCTCGCGGTCGTCGCCGCCGACCGCGACGGGCACGTCACCGCGTGGAACGCGGGGGCGGAGCGCCTCCTCGGCTGGACCGCGGCGGCGATGCGGGGTCGGCCGATCGCCGACCTGTTCACCCCCGAGGACCGGGCGGCGGGCCATCCGGAGACCGGGATGCGCATGGCCCTGGATCGGGGCCGTGCCGAGGACACGGGCTGGCGCCTGCGTGCCGACGGCGCGCGCCTCTGGGTCGCCAGCGAGACGATGCCCCTGCGGGACGATGCGGGCGACCCCGCCGGCTTCGTGCAGATCCTCCAGGACCGCACGGATCTGCGCGAGGCCGGGCAGGCCCTGCGCGCCAGCGAGGAGCGCTACCGGACGCTGTTCGAGGCCATTGACGACGGCTTCTGCGTCATCACCTTCCTCGACGGCCCGCACGGGCCGCTGAGCGACTACGTCCACGTCGAGGCCAATCCGGGCTACGAGCGCCATACCGGCATCGCCGGCATCGTCGGGCGGACGCTGCGCGGCCTCGTCCCGGCTGACGACGCGGAGGCCTGGCTCGACCTCTACGGCGGCGTGCTCCGCACCGGCGTCCCGATCCGCTTCGAGCGCTACTTCGCGCTCGTGGACCGCACCATCGAGGTCTCGGCGGTGCGCATCGAGCCGCCGAGCCGGCGCCAGGTCTCGGTGCTGTTCCGGGACATCACGGCGCGCCGGCAGGCGGAGGACGCCCTGCGCGCCAGCGAGGCTTTGGCCCGGACCAATGTCGAGCGCGTCCAGCTCGCCCTAGCGGCGGGCGCGATCATCGGCACGTGGCTGTGGGACCTGCCGAACGACCGCTTCACCGTGGACGAGGCCTTCGCGACGAGTTTCGGCCTCGACCCGGTCCTCGGGCGCGAGGGCCTGAGTCTGGCCCAGGTGGTGGAGACCGTCCACCCGGACGACAGGGCCGGCCTCGCCGCGGCGATCGAGGCCGCCATCGCCCGGGGCGGGGCCTACGCGCACCAGTACCGGGTCCGCCGCGCCGACGGGCGCTATTACTGGCTGGAGGCCAACGGCCGCGTCGACCACGGCCCGGACGGGACGCCGCTCAGCTTCCCGGGCGTCCTCCTCGACGTGGACGAGCGCCGGGCCGTCGAGGCGGAGCGGGACCGCGTCACCGCGGCCCTGCGCAGCCTCAACGAGACCCTGGAGCAGCGCGTCGCCGTGCGGACCGCCGAGCTGATGCGGGCCGAGGAGGCGCTCCGGCAATCGCAGAAGATGGAGGCCGTCGGGCAATTGACCGGCGGGCTCGCCCACGACTTCAACAACATGCTGGCCGGGGTCGTCGGCTCGCTGGAGCTGATGCAGACCCGGATGCTCCAGGGCCGGGTCGGCGACCTCGACCGCTACATCGGCGCGGCGCAGGGGGCGGCCCGGCGCGCCGCCGCCCTGACCCACCGGCTGCTGGCCTTCTCGCGCCGCCAGACCCTCGACCCGAAGCCGACCGACGTGAACCGCCTGGTCGAGGGCATGATGGAGCTCGTGCGCCGCACGGTCGGCCCCGCGGTGACGATCGAGGCGGTGGGCGCGGGCGGCCTGTGGCCGACGCTGGTCGATCCGAGCCAGCTCGAGAACGCCCTGCTCAACCTCTGCCTCAACGCCCGGGACGCCCTGCCGGAGGGCGGGCGGATCGTCATCGAGACCGCCAACCGCTGGCTCGACCACCGGGCCGGGCAGGAGCGCGAGCTGGAGCCCGGGCAGTACGTGACGCTCTGCGTCTCGGACAACGGCACCGGCATGACCGCGGACGTGGTCGCCAAGGCGTTCGACCCGTTCTTCACCACCAAGCCGATCGGCGAGGGCACCGGGCTCGGCCTGTCGATGATCTACGGCTTCGCCAAGCAGTCGGGCGGGCAGGTGCGGATCTACTCGGAATTCGGCCAGGGCACGATGGTCTGCCTGTACCTGCCGCGCCATCTCGGCGAGACGGAGGGCGAGACCATCCTGCCCGACCTCGCCCACGCGCCGCGGGCCGAGCAGGGCGAGACGGTCCTCGTGGTGGACGACGAGCCGACCGTGCGGATGCTGGTCACCGAGGTGCTGGAGGATCTCGGCTACGCGGCGATCGAGGCGGCGGACGGCGCCTCGGGCCTGAAGGTGCTCCAGTCCGACGTGCGCATCGACATGCTGATCACCGATGTCGGCCTGCCCGGCGGCATGAACGGACGCCAGATGGCCGACGCCGCGCGCGAGACCCGGCCGGACCTCAAGGTGCTGTTCATCACCGGCTACGCCGAGAACGCCGCCCTCAACCACGGCCATCTCGGCCCCGGCATGCAGGTGATGACCAAGCCCTTCGCCCTGGAGGCGCTCGCCACGCGGATCCGGGGGATCATCGCGGGCGAGGGCTGAGGCCGGGGACGGGGCCCTGCGGGCCGGCGCGGCCCCGGTCATTGCCACGGGGAACCGTGGCGCTCATGACGGCGGCGGCGCCCCGCCGCCCGGGGCGCGAACCGGATGGCGCCGCCATCCTCGGAATCACGGACCGGGGGGACGTCCGGCCCGGATGCGACGTGCCGAACCGATCGGAGGCGACGGAGGATCTGCCGTGCACACGCAGGACATCCCGACCGAACTCAGGCGCTATATCGAGGACGCGCACATCGCCCTGGCCCTGGCCGCGGCCGGCGGCGACACGCCGCTGCTGCTGGTGAACGAACCCTTCCGCCAGCTGACAGGCTACGCGGACGTGGACGTCGTCGGGCGCAACTGCCGCCTCCTGCAGCGCGACACCGAGAACCGCGAGGCCCGGGCCAGGATCCAGGCCTTCCTGCAGGACGAAAGGCTGGGCGCGGTGCGCACGCCGATCGTCAATGTCCGCAAGGACGGCCGGCCGTTCGTCAATCTGCTGTCCCTGTCCAAGCTGAAGGCGCTGTCGGGCGAGGTCCGCTTTCTTCTCGCCTCCCAATTCGACGTCAGCCGCTCGCAGCCCGCGCTGCTGTCCGCCTACGAGACCGCGCTGAGCCGGACCGTGTCCCGGCTGAACCCGACGCTGGCCGAGAGCGGCATCGTGATCGAGGGGTCCCTGACGACGATCGCGAACACGGTCGCCACCGTCGCGCAGGCCAAGCTCACCCTCGCGGATCTCGAGGCGCCCGGATGTCCGTGACGAGACCGGGGCCGGAGACCCGGAGGTCCTGGGCGGCGCGGGGCGTCACGGTTCCCGCGCAGGATCGCGCGCCCCGCCCGGGCGCTCGGCGGGGGGCTTGAGGAGCATCGCCACGACCGCGTCCGGCAGCGCGCCGGCCGGCCCGTCCTTCCGGGGCATGCCGGCCACGAAGGGCACGAGCTGCCGGCGGGCGACCTCCAGGACGCGGCGCAGGTCCGCCACGGGCTCCGCGTGCTCGTCGACGCGCAGGTCGAGGAGCGGATAATCCTCGCCGGCCACGATCCTGGAGCCGCGTCGCCGACTGCTTGCCGCGCCGGTCGCCGCCGGCGGCATCGCCGGCCTCCAGGGCGCGCATCAGCCGCTCGTCGAGATCGGCTGCGGCGGCGTCCGCGAAGGCCCGCGCCATGGCGTCGAGCACCCCCGGCCCGGCGAGCATGTTGCCCTGCACGGCATAATCGGCGCCGGTGCGGTGGCCGGCCGCCGCCGTGCAGCCGGCCCCGGTCCAGGCCGCGCCGGTGCCGTGCGCGTCGACCAGCCCGAGCTGGCGCAGGTCCGGCCGGTCGTCGGTGGCGAGGGCCGCCGCCAGGGCCGCGTCCGGGGCCTGGCCCAAGGCGAGCCGGTCGAGGATGCGGGCGGCGAGGTAGGGGTTCACCCAGGATTGCGTGGTGACGGCCCCGATCCCGGCCCTGAGATACGGGCACAGCCCGCCCACAGCCGGGACGGCGCTCGCCACCGCGACGCCGAGCTGCCCGGTCCGCGGGCAGCGGGCGGCGATGGAGAAGGTGTTGAGTTCCATCGTGCCTCACACCGCCAGGTGGTCGATGACCCGGGCGCGCGCCTCCGGCGCCCCGGCCGGGCCGCTGTCGACGATCTCGCCGCGCTTGAGCACCGCGTAGCGGTCGGCCAGCCCCAGCGCGAAGGCGACGTGCTGCTCCACCACCAGCATGGACACGCCCGAATCCCGCTCGGCCTGGAGCACGCCGCGCAGGCGCTCGACCATCGAGGGCTGCACGCCCTCGGAGATCTCGTCGATCAGGAGGAGGCGCGGGCGCAGCATCAGGGCGCGCCCGAGGATCAGCATCTTCTGCTCGCCCCCCGAGAGGGTGCCGGCCCGCTGGGCGAGGCGGTCCTTCAGGAAGGGGAAATGGCCGAACAGCCGCTCCAGCGCCTCGGGCAGCATCCGGTCGGAGGGCACCGCGAGGCGCAGGTTGTCGCGGATCGACAGGTCCTGGAACAGGGGCTGCTCCTGGGGGGCGTAGCCGACGCCGAGTGCCACCAGCTTGGCGGGCGTGAGCCCCGCGAGCGCTTGGCCGCCGATCGTGATCCCGCCGCCGCGCAGGGCGACCATCCCCAGGACGGTCTTGAGCAGCGTGGTCTTGCCCATGCCGTTCTTGCCGAGCAGGGCGACGATCTCGCCCGGACGCACCGCCAGCGAGACATCCTTCACGATGGAGACGGCGCCGTAGCCGCTCGATACGTTCTCCAGGGCGAGGGCCGCCGTCGCCGGCTCGCTCCGCCGCGCCGCCTCAGCCATGGGCGCCTCCCGCATAGATGGTCCGGACCAGTTCGGAGCCGACGACGTCTTCCACCGTGCCGTCGAGGACGAGCCGGCCCTGGTGCAGCACCACGATGCGGGAGGAGATCTCGCGCACGAAGTCGAGGTCGTGCTCGACCAGCACGGCGGCGATCCGGCCCCCGGCGGTCAGCGCCTTGAGCACGGTCCCGATGGTGGTGCGCTCGGCCTTGGTCAGGCCGGCGGTGGGCTCGTCCAGCAGGATCAAGCGCGGCTCCAGCGCCACCACCATGGCGAGTTCGAGCGCCTGCTTCTGGCCGTGGGACAGGAGCCGCGTCGGCCGGGTCAGCAGGCGGTCGAGGCCGGTCATCCGCAGGACGTCGAGGGCCGGCTGCGGCAGGCCCAGCGTCTCGGCCTGCCCGACCGGGCTCAGGCCGTCATGCGGCGCCCGGGCGAGCCGGAGGCACTCGGCCACCGACAGGCTCTCGAACACGCTCGCCACCTGGAACTTGCGCCCGACCCCGAGGCCGACGATGCGGTTCGGCGTCAGGCCGGTGGTCGGGATGCCGCCGATCGCGATGGCGCCGGTGAAGGGTTCGGTGCCGTCGCTGAGGCAGCGCATCAGCGTGGTCTTGCCGGCGCCGTTGGGGCCGACGAGGCTGACGAGTTCGCCCGCGCGGATCTCCAGGTCGATGGCCTCCAGCACGGTGAGGCTGCCATAGGCCTTGGCGAGGCCCGCGACCTTGAGGATCGGGGGACCGGCCGCCGCCGCGCCGGTCTCGGCGGCCCGGGCGACGAGGCGCGGCGGCACGGGCTCCTGCCGGCCCAAGGGCAGCGCCCGCCACAGGCGGCCGACGAGGTCGGCGAGCCCGCCCGGCAGCAGGATGATGATGACCACGAAGGCCGTGCCCAGGAGGAGCTGCCAGAGGAACGGCAGATCCCCCGAGAGGTTCGCCGCGAGGTAGTCGATGGCGATGGTGCCCAGCACCGGGCCGAGCAGCGTGCCGCGCCCGCCGAGCGCCACCCAGATCACCAGCTCGGTCCCGAACAGGAAGCCGGCATTCTCCGGGGCGACCACCCCCGACGCGTTGGCGAACAGGAAGCCCGCGAGCCCGGCCACGGCGGCGAGCGCCGCGGTCAGCCGGATCTGCAGGCGGCGCGGGTTGAGGCCGAGATAGGCGCAGCGCGCCTCGTTGTCCCGGAGCGCCACGAGGGCGCGCCCGGCATCGGCCCGGACCAGGATCCAGGCCGCCAGGGTGACGGCGATCAGGACCAGGGCGGCGAGGCGGAAATAGCCCTCGATCTCCAGGGGCAGCACGTCGAAGCCGACGAGGCCGCTGCTGGAGCCGGTCCATTCGCCCCCCGAGTAGATGAGCTGCGTCACCACGATCGGGACGACCAGGGAGATCACCGAGGCGTAGAGCGGGGTCGAGCGGTGGTAGAAGGACAGCCACCCCACCGCGAGGCCGAGCAGGGCCGGGGCGGCGAGCGCCGCCGCGAGCGCCGCGGCGATCCCCAGCGGCGTCGCCCCGTAGGCGGCGAGGATCATCGCCGTCGCGTAGGCGCCGACGCCGAAGAAGGCGGCCTGCCCGAAGGTCAGGATCCCGGCGAAGCCCCAGAGCAGGTCCACCGTGACGGCCAGCACCGCGTAGATCATCGAGCGGGTCAGGACGTTGACCGCGAAGGTGTCGAGGACGCGCGGCGCGATCCAGAGCGCCAGGGCCGCCAGGATCGCGGCCACGAAGGGCGCTGCGCGGGACAGGCGCCGGCGCGGGGCCGCGGCGTCGCGCCGGGCGACGGGGACGCTCTCAAGCACGGGAGAATCCTTTCGGGCTGATCCGCAGCACCAGGGCGGCGAGCACCGCGACGGCGATGCTGCCCAGGATCGGGCTCACGAAGGTGCTGATCAGGACCTGCGCGGCGCCGAAGACCAGGCAGGCCGCCGCCAGGGCGAGGTAGGAGGCGTCGGCGACCATCACCAGCATGAAGGCGCCGATCAGCCAGGAGACGCCCATGTTCGGATCGACGCTGGTGAGCGGCGTCAGCAGGACGCCCGCCAGCGCCGCGAAGCCGGCGCCGATCATGAACACCACGAGGCGCACCCGGCCGGTGTCGATGCCGAGGCTGCGGGCGAGCGTCTCGTTCATGATCACCGCCCGGGCCGAGAGCCCGAGCCGCGTCCGCTCGATGGTGAGCGCGAACAGGAGGCCGATGGCCAGCGCGATACCCAGCGCCACGAGGCGGTAGGCGGAATAGTCGACGCCGAGGATCGTCACGGTCCCCGCGAGCAGGTTCGGGGTGAGCTGCACGTCGCGGCCGAAGCCCAGGGTGATGAGCTGGCCGACCACGATGCCGAGGCCCCAGGTCGCCAGGATCGCGTCCAGGGGCCGCCGGTAGAGCGGCCGGATGATGATCTGCTCGGCGAAGCCGCCGAGGACGGCCCCGACCACGAAGGCCAGGGGCAGCGCCGCCCAGGGGTTGAGCCCGAGCCGGGCGGTCACCACCGCGCAATAGGCCCCGACCGTCAGCCACGCCCCGTGGGCGAAGTTGATGATCTTCAGGACGCCGAAGATCGCCAGCAGGCCGATCGCGACGATGAACAGGATCGCCGCGGTGGTCAGGATGTCGAGGGTGAGCAGCATCGGGGCGTTCCGGGTGGGCGGGATCGGCAAGGGACGCGGCGAGCGCCGCTGCGCCCCCTCCCCCCTCTGCGGGGGAGGGTGGCCCCTGCGTCAGCAGGGGTCGGGAGAGGGGAGCCCGGGTTCGGGAAAGGGCGCGACTTTCAGGAGGGGCAGGGCTTCATTTTGCACCGTCGCTCCCCTCTCCCGACCCCCTTTCGGGGGCCACCCTCCCCCACAGAGGGGGGAGGGAGACGCGCGGTGCTCTTCGGCGAGGGCGATGCGCGGCTTCCTCAGCCCCCGTCCCCTCACGGCAGCTTCGGGCATTGCGCGCCGGGATCGACATCCTTGAAGGTGCCGGCGACCTTCACCGTGCCATCGGCCTGGATCTGGCCGAGATACATGGTCAGCGGCGCGTGGTGCTGCTTGCTCATGGTGATCGTGCCCCGCGGCCCGGTGAAGCTCACCGTCGGCAGCGCCTCCAGCACCTTGGCGGTCTCGGTGCCGCCGGCCTTCTCGACGGCGGCCTTGTAGAGGTAGATCGCCTCGTATTCCGGCACCGAGAGGTCGTTGGGCGTGCGCAATTCGGCGCCGAACTTCTTCTTCATGGCGGCCAGGAAGGCCTTGTTCTCCGGGCTGTCGATCCCGGTGACGTAGGAGGCCGAGAGGTAGACCCCCTCCGCGTCGGCGCCCATGCTCTTGGCGGTGCCCTCGTCCAGGGCGAGGTTGGCGAAGGGCAGCGCCACGCCCGCCCCGCGCAGCTGCTTGGTCAGCGTCACGTTCGGCGCGCCCCCGGCCGTGGAGGTGATCAGCGCGTCGGGCTTGGCCTCCTTCAGCTTGGAGACGATCGCGGTCCAGTCGCTGCCGTCCATCGGCAGGTATTCCTCGCCGAGGACCTTGCCGCCGGTCTTCTCGACGTAGCTCCGGGTGAAGCCCAGCATGCCGCGGCCGAAGGCGTAGTCGCTGCCGATCAGGAAATAGGTCTTGGCGCCCTTCGCCTTGAAGGCGTCGACCACCGGCGGCACCTGCTGCTCCGGCACCCAGGCATCGACGAACAGGTTCCTGTTGCAGGAATGCCCCTCGTAGAACGAGGTGTAGAGGAACGGCACCTTCCCCTTGGTGACGGCGGGCAGGCCGGCATTGCGGGCCGCGCTCGTCTCCATGGAGATCAGGACGTCGACCTTCTTCTGGTAGATCAGCCCGTCAAAAGCCTTCTGGGCGCCGGCGGCCCCGGAGGCGTCGTCGGCCACCTCCAGGGCGAGCTTGCGGCCGAGCACGCCGCCCTTGGCGTTGATCTCCTCGACCGCGAGTTCGGCCGACTGCACCACCGAGGGCGCCACGACGCTGTTGGCCCCCGAGAGGCCGACGGGCACGCCGATGACGATCGGCTTGCCGTCGGCGGCCCGCGCGGCCGGGGCGGCGAGGACGAGCGCGGCGGCGCCGAGGAGGGACCATTTCACCATGAACGAACTCCTTGGGAGGGTAAGGGATCGCGGCTCAGCCGTAGATGTCGGTGCGGCGGTCGCGCAGGAGGGAATTGAACGCGTTCAGGTTCTTGCGGCCGGCCGCGTCGAGGTCGACGAGGGCCGAGAGCGTTTCGGTCCGGTCGCGGCTCGCCGGACCGGCCAGCGGCCAGCCCTTGGGCCCGATGATCAGGCTCTGGCCCTCGAAGGGCTGGCCGCGCTCGATCCCGACCCGGTCGGCGCAGGCGATGAAGATCCCGTTCGAATGGGCGGCGGCCCGGTGCAGGGTGTTGGCCATGGCGGCCTCGCCCGCGGGCTGGTCGGGCATCGGCACCCAGTTGGTGGGGATGCAGACGATCTCGGCGCCGCCCAGCGCCAGCTGCCGGAAGGTCTCGGGGAACCAGCCGTCGTAGCAGATCGCGACGCCGACATTGCCGAGCGCGGTGGCGAAGACCGGGAAGCCGAGGTCGCCCTTGGCGAAGAACACGTTCTCCCGGTCCCAGAGATGGGCCTTGCGATAGGTGCCGATATAGCCCTCCGGCCCGACGACCACGGCGGCGTTGTACAGGACGTCGCCCGCGGCCTCGGCGATCCCGGCGACGATGTGCACGCCGAGTTCGGCGGCGAGCGCCGCCCAGGCCCGGGTGGTCGGGCCGTCCGGCACCGGCTCGGCGAGGGAGCGCGCCTCGGCCTCGGATTCGAACACGTAGCCGGTGCTGGCGAGTTCCGGCAGGACGATCAGCCGGCTGCCCCCGGCGGCGGCGGCGCGGACGAGATCCGACGCGCCGGCGATATTGGCCGCGACCGCGCCGATCCGCGGCTCGAACTGGATGCAGGACACCCGTATCGGCGGGCGCGCGGGACCGTTCGCTTGGATCATGAAAGCTCCAAAACGCAAAAAGCCCCTGGACGCGGACGGATCATCCGCGAACCAGAGGCTCCAAAGCCGAGATGTGGTGCAGCAATCCTGCTGCGGGGCACCCTTGCCCGGTCGAACGATACGCCCCGAGACACGGACCGCAAGACTATAATTGCGTCACGCTGCTGCGATCAGGTCTTGTCCGCCAACGCGATGCGCAGACCGAGACCGCTCATCGCCTCGTGGGCCGTCACCACGCCCTCGGCGACGCTCGCCATCGGCACCCGGGACGCGGTCGCCCGGTCCCGGAGCATCCGGTAGGCGGCGTCCTCGTCGATCCGGTTGAGCTCCACGAGGAGCCGGACCGCCTTCTCGACGGTGCGGCGGCCCTTCATGGTCTCCTCGAGCCGGTTGATCTTGCTGGTGAGCCGCCCCTCGTAGCCGCGCCGGTAGCGGGCGAGGGCGAACTGGGTGAGCACGCCCCGCGGGTGGAGCGGCTTGTTCAGCACGCCGTGGGCGTTGACGTCGGCGATGGCCTTCAGGGAGGTCGGGCTCTCGTAGGCCACGATGGCGATGACGGCGGGCTCGATCGCCTCGATCGACGGCAGCAGGTGCATCACCTGGGCGTCGTCGAGCTGGATGAACAGGGTGTCGATGTCGCCCGGCAGGGCGGCGGGGGGCGGCCAGGCCAGCGAGACCGCGCAGCCCAGGCGCCGGAGCTGCTCCAGGAGCGCGGCGCCCTCCTCGTCCCGGGGATGGATCACGAGGGCGCGGGCCCGCCTCAGGTCGTCCAGGATCTTGCGGGCGGAGGCGGTCACGCGGCGACACCCTCCTCCAGCCCGTTCGTCTCGAACCGGGACCACGCCAGGTAGGGATCGGGCCGCACCGGCCGGCGCGCCCGCCAGACCACGTCGAACTGCCCGTCGGCGCGGGCGACGCCGATGCCGGGGGTCAGCCAGAGGTGCCGGGTCTCGCCGTCGAAGGCGAGTTCGCCCTCCGGCGCCGCGAGGCGCTGGCGCAGGGCCGCGGCGCCGAGGCGCTCGGCGTCGAGGGTGCCGGCCTCCGCGAGCGCCCGGGCGAAGAGGTAGACCTGCGCGTAGGCGGTCTCCGACCACATGCTGGTCGGCCGCCCGGGCCCGAACCGGGCCTGGAAGGCGGCCACGAAGCGCCGGTTCTCCTCGCCCGCCAGGGCGGCGAAGTATGAAGCCGCCAGGACATGGCCGGTGCAGAGCTCGGGGCCGATCACCCGGATCTGGCCCTCCGCCAGGGTCAGGCTGGCGATCGGGCAGCGGGCGCGGTCGAGGCCGGACCCGGCATAGGCCCGGTAGAGCCGCTCGGCGCCGCGCCCGACCACGGTGGAGAACACCGCGTCCGGCCCGGCGTGGCGGATCTCGGCGATCATCGCCGCGTGGGCCGCATCGTCCCCGTCGAGGGGCGCGTAGCGCTCGCCCACGATCGTCCCGCCCTTGGCCTCGATCAGGTCGCGCATCACACGGTTCGACTCGCGCGGGTAGATGTAGTCCGACCCGATCAGGAAGATCCGCGGGCCGTGCGCCTGCAGGAGATAGTCGGCCAGGGCGAAGACGTTCTGGTTGAGGGTCGCGCCGGTATAGATGATGTTCTCCGAGTATTCGAAGCCCTCGTAGATCGACGGGTACCAGAGCAGGCCGTTGTGCCGCTCCACGGTGGAGAGCACCGACTTGCGGCTCGCCGAGAGCGAGCAGCCGAACACCACCTCGACCCCGTCCTCGCCGAGCATGCGCCGGGCCAGCACGCGGTAGGCCGCGTTGTCGCCGGCCGGGTCGTAGCAGACCGGTTCGATCGGGCGCCCGAGCACGCCGCCGGCCGTGTTGATCTCCTCGATCGCCAGGGCGGTGCCGAGGAAGTGCTCGGTCTCGGTGACGCCGCTGACCCCGCTGCGGGAGAACAGGACGCCGACCCGCCACGCCGCCTCATCCCTGCCCGCCATGGTTCCTCCCGATCGGCGCCGGCCGCGCGGCCGACCCGTCCTACCCGACGAACCCCGCGGGGTGAAAGCCGACGGGGGCGCCGCCGGACGGGGGGCACCGCCGCCGATCCGGACGGCGGTCCCCGACCGGCCGGGCGATCCCGGTCACGCGGCCTCCTCCCCCGGGCCGCCCCGGCGCACCGGCCTGCTGACGAACCGGGAGCCGGCGAGCAGGAACCGCCAGGGGGTGCCGGCCCCGCGGGTGATCCCGATCCGCCGGTCGCTCACCACCGCGACCGGCCGGGTGCGGGGCTCGAACCGGAACGGCGGTCGTCCGAGGGGCGCCCCGTCGAGCAGGCCGGTGACGCCGAGCGCCTGGCAGAGGCGGCCGGGCCCGGCGCAGAGGAGCCGCGCCTCGCGCTCGCCCTTGCTCTCGCCATTGCCCTGGCCCCGGCGCTCCGCCATGGCGGCCAGACCCTCCGTCGGCTCGATGGCCCGGAGCAGCACCGCGCTGCCGGGCGCGCAGACGAGGTTCAGGCACCAGTGCAGCCCGTAGGAGCGATACACGTAGGCGTGTGCGGGCGGACCGAACATGCTGGCGTTGCGCCGGGTGGGACCGTTGAAGCTGTGGGAGGCCGGGTCGGTCCGGTCGTAGGCCTCCGTCTCGACGATGCGGCCCCCCGCCCCGTCGACGAAGAGGTGCGCGCCGATCAGGTCCGCCGCCACCGCGGCGGCCGGTCGGGCGAAGTCGAAATCCAGCATCGGGTCCCCGGGTCCGGCAGGCGCCATCCGGCACGGGCAACGCACAGCCGGCCCTTCGGGCTGGCCCGATCCGACCGATCCCGTCACCCGCGACGGGCCGCGACCGCGCGCAGTGCCCGCGGACATCGACGCCGTGTTCCACCGGCGAAGCGAAATAAATCGGACGCGGTGGAAGTCTTGCTGGTACGAAGGTCGGCGAATTGCGGGCCCGCGGCCGATCCCATCGGACCTCCCAGCATGACGCGCACAGCCTCGGTCGCGACGCTGCGATCCGCCGACGGGAACGCCGAGGGGCGGCCGGCCGCGGCCGCCGCGCGGGCGTGGCGGCCCCTGACCCTGCGCCGCCTCCGGCTGGCGAGCGGTCTGGTGCTGTTCGGCTACGTGCTGAGCCACCTCGCCAACCACGCGCTCGGCAACGTCTCCCTCGCCGCCATGGAGGACGGCCTCGACCTCGTCACAGCCCTGTGGCTCAACCCCCTGGGCCTGACGCTCCTGTACGGCGCGCTGCTCGCCCATCTGCTCCTCGGGCTCCAGGCCCTCTACGCCGCCCGCTTCTTCCGCTGGCGCGCCTCCGAGATCCTGCAGCTGGTCTCCGGCCTGCTCATCCCGCCGCTGCTCGTCAGCCACATCGCCGGGACCCGGATCGCCTTCGTCACGGAGGATCTCGACAAGGGCTACGCGCAGGAACTCTACACCTTCTGGGTGGCCTCCCCGCCGCTCGGCCTGATGCAGGCGGCCGTGCTGATCGTCGCCTGGATCCACGGCTGCGCGGGCCTGCATTTCTGGCTCCGGCTGAAGCCCGGCTTCGGGCGCGCGGCGCCGGTGCTGCTGGCCCTCGCGGTCCTGGTGCCGGTGCTGGCGCTGCTGGGCTTCGTGCAGGGCGGCCGGGCGATCCTCGCCCTGGCGCAGGATCCGGCCTGGCGGGCGACGGCGCTCCAGCCCGTCCATGTCGGGCGGCCCGACCAGGTGGCGCGGCTCGCCGGCATCCGGGACGGGATGCTCCTGACCTATGCGGGGCTGGTGGCGGCGCTCGTCGCGGCGCGGGGGCTGCGGAGCCTGGCGGAGGTCACCCGCGGGACGGTCCGGCTCAGCTACCCCGACGGGCGGGTGGTCCGGGTGCCCCGGGGCACCAGCGTCCTGGAGGCCAGCCGCCGCAACCGGATCCCGCATGCCAGCGTCTGCGGCGGCCGCGGCCGGTGCTCAACCTGCCGGATCCGGGTGACGGACGGCAGCGACGGCGCGCCGGACCCCGGCCGGGCCGAGCGGGCCGTCCTGGAGCGGATCGCCGCCGGGCCGGGGGTGCGCCTCGCCTGCCAGTTCCGGCCCGAGACCGACCTCGCCGTGGTGCCGCTGCTGCCGCCGCAGCCGCGGGTGCGTCAGGCGGATCTGCTCGACCGGGCGGAATCCGGCGAGGAGCGCTTCATCGTGGCGATGTTCGTCGACCTGCGCGGCTCGACGCGGCTCGCCGAGGAGCGGCTGCCCTACGACACCGTGTTCATCATCAACCGCTTCCTCGGCGCGGTCGGGGACGCCGTGCGGGAGGCGGGCGGCTCGACCAACCAGTTCCTGGGCGACGGGCTGCTCGCCCTGTTCGGCCTGGAGACGGAGCCCGAACAGGCCGCCCGGGACGCCCTGCGGGCGGTCGACCGCATCGCTGAATCCGTCGCCACCCTGAACCGGCTGCTGGCGGCCGACCTGGAACACACCCTGCGGTACGGGATCGGCGTGCATGCCGGCCCGGCGATCGTCGGGGAGATGGGGGACGCCACCGATGCCCGCTTCACGGCGCTCGGCGACACCGTCAACGTCGCCTCGCGCCTGCAGGGGCTGACCAAGGGCCTCGGCTGCGTGGCGGTCGTGTCGGAGGCGGTGTACCGCGCGGCCAGCCTCGCCCCCGAGACGATCCGCGACGTCGCGGTGGACGGCCGCTCCGAGGCCGTGCGGGTCAACGTGCTCGGGCGCCGGTAAGGCCTCGCGGGGGCCGAGCGCCGCTGGTGCCGAGCGAAACGGCTCCGACGGTACGTCCGGAGGGCATAGCCGAACGGCGTTTCGGCCGGCCCGCCACGCCCTCCGGCCCGGGCCGCAACGCTTCCGCAACAGGGAATCGTGTGATAGCAGATCTTGCATCATACCCAATGTTTAACTGGCTAAAAGCGAAATCACATCCTCAAATTTCCATCACAAATGAAAAAGATATCTCGATTAATCGATCAAAAATAAAATCGACGCCGGAATACGGCAAGTGCACCGACGATTGATCACTATCGAGGGGCGGAAAATGTTTGCAAAGCGTCGGGACACGTCGGAACTGCTCGCGCTGCTCCAGGTCCATTCCGGGGTCGGCCTGTGGGACGCGATCCTGCACAACGGTGATCCCGCGCATCCCAAGAGCCGCTGGACGTGGAGCGCCGAATTCCGCCGGCTGGTCGGCTACAAATCGGAGGCGGAGTATCCGAACACGATGGAGTCCTGGTCGAGCCGCCTGCATCCCGACGATGCCGGCCCGACCTTCGCGGCCTTCGGTGCCGCGCTCAAGAACGTCACGAACCGGGGCGCGTACGACGTCAAGTACCGGCTGCGGATGCCCGACGGCACGTATCGCTGGTTCCGCGCGACGGGCGGCGTCGCGTTCGATCGGGCCGGCGTCGCGCAGCGGGCCTGCGGCTCCCTCGTCGACATCCATGCCGAGGTCGAGGCGCTTCACTCCAGCACGCTGCGCTCGCGGCAGCTCGAGGCGCTGATCGCCGAGTTCGATGCGAACGCGTCGTCGGTGGTCGCCGCCCTGTCGGCGGCGGCGGCGGAGATGGAGGCCGTCGCGCGTCGGATGACGGGCTTCGCCGAGCAGGACACGCAGCGCACCGGCGAGGTCGCGAAGGCGGCCACGCAGACGTCGGACAACGTCGGCATCGTCGCATCGGCGGCCGAGCAGCTCGGGTCGTCCGTCTCGGAGATCGGCCAGCAGGTCGACGGCTCCGCGCGGCTCGCCCGCACCGCGGTGACGGAGGCCGAGCAGGCGACGGGCCTGATCACGGACCTCGATGCGGCCGCCTCGAAGATCGGGACCGTCATCGCGGTGATCTCGTCGATCGCCAGCCAGACGAACCTGCTGGCGCTCAATGCCACGATCGAGGCGGCGCGGGCCGGCGAGGCCGGCCGGGGCTTCTCGGTCGTCGCCGCGGAGGTGAAGGAGCTGGCGGGCCAGACCACCAAGGCCACGGAGGAGATCACCACGCAGATCAGCCAGATGCAGGCGGCCACGCAGCGCGTGGTGGCGGCGATCGGCGGCGTCGCCGGCCGCATCCGGGAGATCGACACGACCACGACCTCGATCGCCGCCGCCGTGGAGGAGCAACAGGCCGCCACGCAGGAGATCGTCCGCACGATCGGACAGGCCGCCTCGAGCACCGGGGACGTCACGCACAATATCGGGCAGATCGCGTCGAACGCGGGCGCGCGCGGTTCGGCCGCCGACGGGGTCCTGAACGCGGCGCTGCAGCTGTCGACCCATGCCGAGCGTCTCGGCACCGCCGTCCACGACTTCCTCGGGCGGATTCGGGCCGCCTGAAGCCGATCGGGACCGGCGCCGGATCGCGCCGATCAGGGCCGTCGCGCGGGCGCCACCCGGAGGCGCGGCGCCAGGGCCAGCATGAGCGGCACCGCGGCCAGAGCCGTCGCGGCCGCCGCGACCGCCGCCCAGTGCGGCCCGGCCGCGTCGCCGAGCCGCCCGTAGAGCAGCGGCGCCGCCAGCGCGCTGCCGCCGAGGGTCCAGGTGTAGAACACCGCGAAGGCCCGCTCGACGCGGCCCCCCGGGGCCAGTTCCGGCACGGTCCCGTAGAGCACCGACGAGGTGCCGTTCAGCATCACGCCCAGGACCGGGAGCAGGAGCAGCACGGGGGCGAGCGGCAGCGCGATTACCGCCAGGATCGTCAGGGCGGTCCCGGTCTCGGTGAGGATCACGGTGCGGGTCACGCCCAGGCGCGCCCCGACGCGTCCGCAGATCGCCTTGCCGAGGGCACCGCCGACGAAAACCAGGGCGAGCGCGAGGCCCACCGTGGTCAGCGCCGCGCCCTTCTCCTGCATCAGGAACGGCAGGTAGATCAGGAAGGCCGGGCGCGCGGCGTTGTCGAGCATGCCGATGGCGACCAGCAGCCTGAAGCCGCCGCCGCCGGCCGCCCCGGAATCGGCGGGCACGGCCGTCCGGACGGCCGTGCCGGGCGCGGGACCGCGTGAGGCCGGATCACGTGGCAGCAGGCGCACGACGGCGAGCGCCACCACCACCCCCGCGGCGGCGACCGCCCAGAGCGCGTGCCGCCAGCCCGACTGGGTCAGCAGGATCCCGACCAGGGGCGGAACCGCCGCCTTCCCGAGATCGCCGGTGAAATTGTAGGTGCCCAGCGGCCCCCGCGCCCCAGGGCCGTAGGCCCGGGCGATCACCGCCGAGGCCAGGGGGTGCTGGGTGCTGCTGCCGGCACCGCCGAGCAGCAATCCGGCGCCGAGGCCGACTAGGCCGCCCGAGGCACCCGCGACGGCGTAGCCCCCGGCGCTAAGCAGGGTGCCGAGCGCCAGGACGGTCCGCGCCCCGAGGGACTGGGCGAGGCGGCTCGCCGGCATCTGCAGCGCCGCCAGCGCGCCGTTGTAGAGGGAGCGCAGCAGCGCGAGGGCGGCGTAGTCGAGGCCGAACTCCGCCTGCCAGACCGGCAGCAGCACGTAGATGAGATCCGTGTAGCCGTCGTGCAGGGCGTGGTTGAGCCCCGTGACCGCGAGGGTCTGGCGGGCCTCCTGCGGGCGGGCGTGATCGGGGGACGCGGTCCGGTCCGACGCGAAGGACATCCTGTCACCATCCGTGCTGGCGTCGCAGGATGGCCGCCTGGTTCGCGCCTGACAAACGACTTATGCTGACGCTCGCGTGAGGAAACCTGACCTGTGCATCGCCGCCTGCCGCCGCTCAACGCCGTGAAGGCCTTCGAGGCCGCCGCCCGCCACGGCAGCTTCACCCGCGCGGCGGACGAGCTGCACGTCACCCACGGGGCGGTGAGCCGGCAGGTGCAGATGCTCGAGGCCTGGCTGGGGCTGCCGCTCTTCGAGCGCCACAACCGGCGCGTCGTCCTCACCGAGGCCGGCACCGCCTACGCCGCCGAGATCGGCGCCGCCCTCGACCGGATCGCCCTCGCCACCGCCCGGCAGGCGGAGCGGGGCCGCCCGCGCCTGCTGCACGTCAACGCGCTGGCGACCTTCACCCTGCGCTGGCTGATCCCGCGCCTGTCCGGGTTCCAGCGGGCCAACCCGGCGATCGAGGTACGACTGACCACTTCCAACGTGCCCCTGGCGCAGCTGACGGACCCGTTCGACGTGGCGATCCGGGGCGGCCCGGACGCGCGCCCGGGCCACGTCGCCGAGCCGTTCCTCTCGGAGCGGCGCATCCCCGTCTGCAGCCCGGCACTGCTGCGGCGCCTCCCCCTCGCGACGCCGGAACAGCTCGCCCGGCACACGCTCCTGCACGCGGCGACGCTGCCGCGGGTCTGGCCGGACTGGCTGCGGGCGGCGGGGGTGCCGGACCTGGAGCCCCAGGCCTCGGTGACGCTGGAGCATTTCTACCTGACGCTCCAGGCCGCCCTCGACGGGCTCGGGGTCGCCATGGGTCCCGAGCGCCTGATCGCCGACGACGTGGCGGCCGGCCGTCTGACCCTGCCCTTCGCCGGCCCGGCGCTGCCGGCGCGGAGCTACTACACCTACGTCCCGGAGCCCCGGGCGGAGGATCCGGCGGTCCGGGCCTTCTGCGGGTGGCTCGCCGAAGCGGCCCGGCGGCCATGAGGGTCGTCCTCGCGCGCGCAGCGAAGCGACCCGGAGCGGCGGCGAATCCGGCGTGGCGCGCCGGCGCGTCCCGGCGCATGGTGGCGCTCGGAACGCCCCCGACCACGTCCGGGTTGGCGTGAGACGCCGCTGCCAGAGGTGACCGCATGGCGCGCAAGCGTCTCCGCCCGACGATCGACAGCCTGATCGAATCCCTGGGGCGGCTCGGCCTGTCGCCGGACGCCGTCGATCTCGACCGGCTGCTCGCCCATCTCGAACTGCCCGACTACGGCGCGGAGGTGGAGGACGCGCGGGTCGCCGGGGCGCTGCGCGCGATGCGGGCGGCCCGGGTCTTCGCCGAGACCGGGGTCCCGGCGGTCCGGAGGGCGATTCCCGCCCTGCGGGCCGTCGTCACGAAGGACCACCGGATCACGTGGCTGATCCGGACCGAGATCCCGCTCCTCGACAACGGCCGCCTGGACCTGCGGCTCGACATCGCCCCCGACCCGGAGGCGGCCGAGATCCTCGCCCGGATGGCGGCCCGGAACGACCCGGCGCATCGCCTGGAGGCCCTGCGCGCCGCCGTGGCGCAGACCGCGCTCCAGGCGGTCCGCGCCCTGCACAAGCCCGTGGACGGGCTGCGGGCGCAGATCCTCGTCGACCTGCGCGAGGTCGGGGCGGATGCCGCCGCCTACATCGCCCATATGGACCGGTCGCTTCGGTCCCGGGTGTTCACCTACGGCCCGAAGCTCGCCCGTGCCCTGAACGACACGCTCACCCCCGTGCGCCGGCACGCCAAGGCGGTGGCCCGCGAGGGCTCGCGCCTGCGCCGCCTGCGCGATCAGGTCGGCTTCGGCGCCTATATCGAGCGGTTCACCGCCGCCCGGCGCCTCAACCGGAAAATCCTGTTCCACATGGGGCCGACCAATTCCGGCAAGACCTACGTGGCGCTCCAGCACCTGACGGCGGCGGAGACCGGCGCCTACCTCGCGCCGCTGCGGCTCCTGGCGCTGGAGAACTACGAGGCCCTGCGCGAGCGGGGCCTGCGCGCCGGCATGATCACCGGCGAGGAGGTGCTGGGCGAGCCCGATCCGACCCACACCGCCCGCACCATCGAGACCGCCGACCTGACCCGGCCGATCGACGTGGCGGTGATCGACGAGATCCAGATGCTGTCGGATCCCGACCGGGGCTGGGCCTGGAGCAACGCCCTGTTCGGCGTCGCCGCCCGGACCGTGATCGTCTGCGGCTCCGACGACGCCCTGTCGTATGTCCGCCGCGCCGCGGAGGCGGCCAACGAATCCCTGGAGGTGATCCCCTTCACCCGCAAGTCGCCGCTGCTCCTGCTGGAGGCGCCGGTGCCCCTGGAGAAGGTCGAGCCCGGCGACGCGGTCGTGGCCTTCTCCCGCCGGGCGGTGCACGAGAACCGCGAGATCCTGGTGGCCAGGGGCCACCGGGTGGCGACGATCTACGGCGCCCTGTCGCCGGAGGTCCGCCGGGCCGAGGCCGCCCGCTTCCGCGCGGGCGAGGCCGACGTGCTGGTCACCACCGACGCGATCGGCATGGGGCTCAACCTCGGGCCGCTCAAGCGGGTCGTGTTCTCGGCGGTGCGCAAGTGGGACGGGAGCGCCGAGCGGGCGCTCACCCATTCCGAGATCCGGCAGATCGCCGGCCGGGCGGGCCGCTACGGCCACCAGGATGTCGGCTACGTGGCGGCGACCGACCCCGTCGCCGTCGAGCCGATCCGGACCGCCCTGTCGGGGGCGCCCACGGCGCCGGCGGCCGACACGCGCTTCTATGTCCGCCCGGATCTCGGGGCGATCCGCTCGGTGGCCGCGGAGATGCGCACGCACAGCCTCCACGAGGTGCTGACGCATTTCGCCCGGGCGACCTTCTACGCGGGCTCGCCGTTCCAGCCCTCGGCCCTGGAGGAGGTGCTGGAGGTCGCCCGCACGGTCGACCGGGCGCGGCTGCCGATCGAGGAGAAGTTCGCCTTCTCGGTCTGCCCGATCAACCGGCGCGACGAGATCGCCATGGGCCTGCTGGAGCGCTGGTGTCAGGCGCGGGCGGGCGGCCAGACGGTGCCGGCGCTGCGGGGGAACCTCACCGGCGCCCTCGACTACCAGGAGCGGACCGTGAAGCTCGCGAGCGCCTATCTCTGGCTGTCGCGGCGCTTCCCCGAGACCTTCGACGACGTGGAGGCGATCCGGCACATGCGCGGCCGGGCCAACGACGCCATCGAGCAGCACCTGCGGGAGACCGCGACCCGCAAGGCGGAACGGCGCACCCGCCGCAGCGCCGGGGCGCGGTGACCGACGGCTGCGGCGCGCGGGGTTCCGACGCGAGACCCGGTCAGGACGCCGTCCCGACGCGGGACGAAGCCCCCGCGGGGGACGGTGATACGGCCCCGGCGGCCCGGTCCCGGTGGAGGTCCGCGATGAGGCGCCGGCCGAGGCGGATGCTGGGCCGCTCGACGAAGCGATGGACCGGCGCCGCGCAGGCCACGGCCACCAGCATCGCCGCGGCGATCAGCGCGTGGCCGTGGCCCGTGAGCCCCACGGACCGGGCGGCGGCGCTCACCGCCTCCTGCGCGATCGGGCCGAACAGGTAGAGGCCGTAGCTCAGCGCCCCCAGCCAGGCGAAGACCGGCGCCTCGATCCGGCCGCGCGTGGTCATCAGGGCGAACAGCCCGAGGGCCGCCCAGTAGGTGGCGGTGTAGCGGTACCACGTCTCGCCGAATCCGAGATCGCGCCCGTAGGCCAGCACCGAGACGACCGGGACGGCGAGAACGATCAGGGCCAGGACGCCGAGGGCGGCGCGCCGCGCCTCCGCCTGCCCCTCGACGTGCCAGCGGCGCCAGAGGGTTCCCCAGAGCATGATCGCCAGGGCGAGGGGGAGCGCCACCGGGAGGGCCTTGCCGAGCTGGTGGCGGGCGACCGCCATGAGGATGGCCGCGCCCAGCATCGCCACGGCGGCGCCGGCGACGCCGCGCGTCCGCTGGAGGAGCCCGGCGCAGAACAGCAGCACGCAGAGGCCGTAGAAGATCAGCTCGATCTGCAGGGTCCAGTACAGGCCGATGACGTTCTCGATCCCGGCGAATTGCTGGAGCATCGTCAGGTTGGCCAGCACGGTCGCCACCGGGATGCCGCGGCCCGGCACGACGTAGAAGGCGTAGATCCCGAGCGGAATCGAGAGCCAGTAGACCGGATAGAGGCGGAAGAACCGGCTGATCGCGAAGTCCCGGACGGGGGTCCGGCTGCGCCCGTCGAGCGAGTAGGGGACCACGAAGCCGGAGACGGCGAAGAACATCACCACCGCCACCTTCCCGAGATCGATCCACTGCGTGAGCGCCACGAACAGGACCGACTCGATCCCCGCCCCTGCCTGGCCGGTCTTCAGCAGGTGATCGGCGACGTGGAAGTAGATGACCGCCAGGGCGGCCAGGCCGCGGATCGTATCGATATAGCCGAGCCGTGTGCCGCGCATCGCTCCACCCGTGCAACCGGAGGGTCGGGCTGCATCGTGGGCAGCGAACCGGTCCGGGCACAGTAAATCGGTTCCCTGCACCGTGACGGGCGAATCGATGTTCATCCCCGAAACTGTATCGGGACGGTTAAGAGCGCCGGGCGAGATCCCGTCCATCGATCGCATCGCGGGCGGGATACGGGACCGGCCCCGACCGGGGGGCGACGATGCTCGCAGATCGGTTCGGGACGGCGCGACAGGCCCCCCCCCTCTTCTGCACGGGAGAGAGGGCCTGTCGCGCCGCGTCATGAGCCGCGTGCCTTGAACCTGTGTAGCCCGTAGGCGTGCGGGGAGAGGGAGACACGCGGCGGACGTTGTGTGACTCTCGTCGCCCCCCGGACGCGGCCCCGCGTCGCGTCCCGCGGTGCAGGCCGATCCATCGCCGCTGGGGCGTTGGTCACCGCGCCGGAACCGGCATCTCGAAAGGTCTAACGCCGCATGCGCCTGCGCTCCGATTTCTGGGTCTCGGCCCATCTGCGCCGCCTCGGCGTCGCGGGCGTCCCGGCGGTGCTGCGCCGGCGCGGTTCGCCGGAGGCGGGGGCGATCTTCGTGAAGGTCGACCGCCTCGACGGCAGCGCCGATCTCTACGGGCCGGCGCCCCAGGCCCTGTTCGAGGCGGAGGAGAGCGGGGATCGCCGCTTCGCCGCCATCGTCACCGGCGGCAGCCCGCTCGACGTGGAGGAGCGCCTGACCAAGGAGATCCGATTCGATTCCGACCTCTGGATCGTCGAGATCGACGACCGCCAGGGCCGCCATTTCCTGGACTTGGCGGAGTGATATGAAGGCCCGCTGACCGCCTCTGCGCGTCCAGCGAAGCGATCCCGTGGCACCCCGGCGACCGGTGTCGGGCCGCCCCAGGTTACTTCGCCCCAGGTTACTTCGCTGCGCTCGTGATGACGGAGTGGATGGCGCGACACCGCTCGGCGTCGCGCCCGGCCCGCACGCGACGGGATCCGTCAGCCCTCGATGATGCGCTCGTCGAGCTTGCGGTCGACGGTCGCGACCGTGCGGTCGATCTCGGCGCTGGGCTCGCCGAGCTGATGCGAGATCAGCTTCACCAGCAGATCGACCCGCTCGATGTAGGGGGCGCCGTTCGCCACCGCGCGGGCGGCCGAGGACGGCTTCAGCAGGCTCTCGGCAGCCTTGGCGTATTTCTCGAACGGCACCTGATCGGCCGGGTCGGCACCGAGCTTCCGGGCGATCCCGTCGACATGCTCGTAGATCGCCCGCGAGCGGGCGAGATCGCCGTGCACGGCGTCGTGGATCGATTGCGGCTCGCCCGGGGTGATGCAGCGGTAATTGCCGGTGAGCAGCATCGACCACTTCGCCAGCGGCACGAACAGCGAGTCGAACACCTTGAGCTTCACCGGCACGTCGTGCCCGTCGAGGCGGACGGCGTCGATATCGGCCTCGAGCTCCCGGAGCAGCGCGTTGTGGCCCTCGTCCGCGAAGGTCGCGGCCTTGAAGTTCGTCGGCAGCCCGACATGGAGGACGTTGGCCTCCTCCTCCGGGGGCCGGAACGCCTGCGGATCGGGGGAGCAGAGCGTCACCAGACCCGGCTCGAACCGGTCCCAGACGCCGGCATTGGTGTAGGCGTCCTCGAGATCCATGGCGGCGAGCCCCGGGATCCGCTTGAGGTAGGGCAGCGGCGGCATGTTCATGATCGACAGGCACGGCAGCTTCGCTGCCGCGATCTTGATCATCAGCACGCGGATCGTGTGGTTGTTGTATTGCGGCTCCTGCATGGCGAGGCCGACGAGGTCGTAGCGCGCCACGTCGACGTCCTCCGGCGGCATCGCGTCGACCTTGCCCGGCAGGTCGCGCGAATGGATCGACCGGTGCTCCTTCTCGTCGCGGAGCTTGATCCGGACCTCGGTGCCGTCGCGGTTGATCAGGTCGGCGGTCTTCCTGCGGCAGACCAGGGTCACGTTGTGACCGGCCATCAGGAGCTTGGTGCCCAGGAGCGAGCCGTAGGAGGCCCCCAGGATCAGGATGTTCTTGGCCATGTCGGTCCTCCCCAGCATATTGGTTTTGCTGTTGTTGTCGGGCTGCCGGGGTCCTGGGCGTCGACGCTCGGCCCCATCGCTTGACCGATGGATGGCAGCGGGGCGGGGAGAAGGCAAGCCTTCTGGTATACCTGATCCCAACCTGCTCCGATGTCCGATCGGACGATGGGAGACGCGGGTTCGGAGACGCTCGGATGCCTCTCGGATGCAAAGAACGCGGCGCGGGTCCCCTCCCCCGTACGAGCTATGATGTTCACAGATCGCTGGCCGAGGTGTTCTCTCCTCCCCGCACGGGCGAAGGGCGACACACGTTCAAGGCACTCGGCTCATGACGCAGCGCGACCGGCCCCCTCTCCAGTGCGGGAGAGGGGGTCTGCGGCGCTCCGTCATCGAGGCCGTGCCCAGACCGGTTGATCCGCCGGTCAGCGCGATCCCTATCCCCACAGTTCCGGCGTCGGCGGATGCATCAGGCTGCCCTCGTAGCGCAGCGGCGGCGCGCGGTCGCGGGCGAGCAGCAGCGGACCGTCGAGATCCACGAACTCGGCCCCCTCGGCCAGGAGCGCCGCCGGCGCCATGCCGAGCGAGGTGCCGAGCATGCAGCCGACCATGATCGCGAGGCCCCGCCCCTTCGCCTCCCGGGCGAGCAGCACCGCCTCGGTCAGGCCGCCGGTCTTGTCGAGCTTGATGTTGATCGCGTCGTAGCGCCCGGCGAGCGCGTCGAGGCCGGCGCGGTCGTGCAGGCTCTCGTCGGCGCAGACCGGGACCGGATGCGGGATCCCGGCGAGCAGCGCATCGGCGTCGGCCGGCAGCGGCTGCTCGATCAGCGCGACGCCGGCCCTCAGGCAGGCGTCGAGGTTGGCCTCCACGGTCTCCGGCCGCCACGCCTCGTTGGCGTCGACGATCAGCCGGGACTCCGGCGCGCCGGCCCGGACGGCGGCGATCCGCTCCGGGTCCCCGGTCCCGCCGAGCTTCACCTTCAGGAGCGGCCGGTGGGCGGCCTTGCGGGCGGCCTCGCCCATGCTCTCCGGCGTGCCGAGGCTCAGCGTGTAGGCGGTGATCGCCGGCCGGGGTTCGGGCAGCCCGGCGATGGCCCAGGCCGGGCGGCCCTGGAGCTTGGCTTCCAGGTCGAACAGCGCGCAGTCGAGGGCGTTGCGCGCCGCCCCCGCCTTCATCCGCGTCATCAGCTCGTCCCGGCCGATCCCGGCCGCGATGGCTTCCCCCTGCCCCTCGATCAGCGCGACCACGCTCTCGACGCTCTCGCCATAGCGGGGATAGGGCACGCATTCCCCGCGCCCGACGCCGTTCTCGTCCGTGATGGTGGCCACCACCACGGCGATCTCGGTGCGGCTGCCGCGGGAGATCGTGAAGGCGCCGGCGATCGGGAAACGCTCCACCGAGAGGCTCAGGCGGCGGCCCATGTCAGGCCTCCGGGAAGTCGGCGACGATCCGGTCGACCAGCCCGGCGACGCCGAAGCGCACCGGGTCGGTGGCGGGCAGGCCGTGCTCGGACCCGAGCGTGTCCAGGAGGGCCCGGGCCTCGTCCTCGGCGAGCGCCTGCGTGTTCACCGCGATGCCCACCGGCTTGATCCCCGGGTTGGTCAGGCTGCCGAGCTGCACGGTGAGGTCGATGACCTGCCGGATCGTCGGCAGCGGATGCTGCACGCCGCGCATCGTCGTGCGGGTCGGCTCGTGGCAGACCACGAAGGCGTCGGCCTGGGCGCCGTGCAGCAGGCCGAGACTCACGCCCGCGAAGGACGGGTGGAACAGCGAGCCCTGCCCCTCGATCAGGTCCCAGTGATGCGGGGCGGCCTCCGGCGAGATCGTCTCGACCGCGCCGGAGATGAAGTCGGCCACCACGGCATCGATGGCCACGCCCCGGCCGGAGATGAACACGCCGGTCTGGCCGGTGGCGCGGAAATCCGCGTCGAGGCCGCGCTCGCGCATGCCCCGCTCCAGGGCCAGCACGGTGTATTTCTTGCCCACCGAGCAGTCGGTGCCCACGGTCAGCAGGCGCCGGCCCGCGCGTTTCGTGCCCTTGCCGGTGGGGAAGCGCTCGTCGGTGTGGCGCACGTCGTGGAGCTGGCGGCCGCGCCGGGCCGCCGCCTCGGCGATGGCCGGCACCGCGCCGAGCTTGACGTGCAGGCCGCTCGCCACGTCGAGGCCGGCCTCGATCGCCGCGACGATCTCCTTTACCCAATGGTCGGGCAGCACGCCGCCGGCGTTGACGACGCCGATCACCAGGGTCCGGCAGCCCTTGGCCAGGGCCTCCGGCAGGGTCATGTCGGGGATGCCGAGATCGGCGGCGCAGCCCGGGAGCCGCATCTGGCCGATGCACCAGTCCGGGCGCCAGTCCTTGATGCCGTAGGCGGTCTTGGCCGCCAGCGTGTCGGGCACGTCACCCAGGAACATCAGGTAGGGCGTGGCGATCTGCATCGGACGGGACACCTTCTCGGGAGGCCGGCGCCCCGTCTATGCGGGATCTGGCCCGTCCGGCGCAATGCACGATGGCGGCCAGGACGGTGGACCGGGCCGCCATTCGGCGCATGCCGGCACCGCGCCCGAGCCGGAGACCCCGCTGGGGATGCGGTCGCGCTCGGGCGGACCGCCCTCATCCCGGCGGCAGGCGGACGCCTCGCTCAGGCGGCGCGTCGTCGCCCGGCCGCGGCCTCGTCCGCCACCCGCTCGACCGGGGCGAGGACGCCCGTCGGCCGGACCATGCCCTCGGCCCCCGCCAGCGCACCCGGACGCAGTTCGAGCCCGAGGAAGCGCGCGCGCTCGAACGGCCCCGGCAGGGTCAGCGCCTCCGCCAGCGCCCCCGCGAAGCCGAAGCGGGCGTAGTAGGGCGCATCGCCGACCAGCAGCACGGCGCCGTGGCCGAGGGCCTCCGCCCGGCCCAGCGCGGCCTGCATCATCACCGAGCCGAGCCCCTGGCCCTGGATCGCCGGATCGACCGCGAGCGGCCCGAGCAGCAGCGCCGGCCGGGCGAGCCCGGCCTCGACATGCCACAGCCGCAGGGTGCCGACGAGCCGGCCGGCGCGGGTCGCCGCGAAGGCGAGGCCGCGGGCCGGCAGCCGTCCCTCGCGCAGACGCTCCGAAGTCTTGGCACGTCGATTGCCGGCAAAGCACGCGTCGAGCAGGCGCTCACGCGCCGGGACGTCGTGGCCGTGCTCCGCGCGGATCTCGATCATGGCTGTGCCCTCCCCGGGCCGGCATGCGGGAGAAGCGATGGATCGTCTCGGCAGGCCATCGGGCCTGGCCGTCGCGTCCTGAGAAGCGACGGCGGCCCTTAACGCCGCATGACCGCAGGATGGTTCCGGACGAACGGAATCCGTGCGTCCACACCCTGCCGCGGCCCACCCACCGGGAACGGTCCTGGATGGAGGCCGCCCGGAGCATCCCGGGCGGCCGGCGCGATCAGATCACGATCTGCTGGAGGGGCGGGAAGCCGTTGAAGGCCACCGCCGCGTAGGTGGTGGTGTAGGCGCCTGCCCCCTCGATCAGCACCTTGTCGCCGATCGAGAGCGAGACCGGCAGCGGGTAGAGCTGCCGCTCGTAGAGCACGTCCACCGAGTCGCAGGTCGGCCCGGCGATGACGCAGGGCTCGGTCTGCTCCCCGTCCCGCGCGGTGCGGATCGGGTAGCGGATCGCCTCGTCCATGGTCTCGGCCAGCCCGCCGAACTTGCCGATGTCGAGATAGACCCAGCGCACCTCGTCGGCCTGCGCGGACTTCTTCGACACCAGCACCACCTCGGCCTCGATCAGGCCGGCATTGCCGACCATGCCGCGGCCCGGCTCGATGATCGTCTCGGGGATCCGGTTGCCGAAATGCTTGGTCAGGCCGCGGAAGATCGCCTCGCCGTAGCTCTCCACCCCCGGGACCGCCTTGAGATACTGGGTGGGGAAGCCGCCGCCGAGATTGACCATCGACAGGCCGATGCCGCGCTCCGCGCACTCGTGGAACACCGCCGCCGCGGAGCCGAGCGCCCCGTCCCAGGCCTCGGTGTTGCCCTGCTGCGAGCCGACGTGGAACGAGATGCCGTAGGCCTCGAGCCCCTGGCGATGGGCGTGCTCCAGCACGTCCGCGGCCATCTCGGGCACGCAGCCGAACTTGCGCGACAGCGGCCAGTCGGCGCCGGCGCCGTCGCACAGGATGCGGCAGAACACCCGCACCTCGGCGGCCGGCACGCCCACGGTCTCGGCGGCCCGGGCGATCTTCTCGACCTCGGCCTGGCAATCGACCGCGAACAGGCGGATGCCGAGCGCGAGGGCGCGGCCGATGCAGCGCTCCTTCTTGATGGTGTTGCCGAAGGAGATCCGGTCGGCGGTGGCGCCGGCGGCGAGCACCATCTCCATCTCGGCCACCGAGGCGGTGTCGAAGCAGGAGCCCATCTCGGCGAGCAGGCGCAGCACCTCGGGGGCCGGGTTCGCCTTCACGGCGTAGAACACGCGGGTATCCGGCAGGGCGCGGGCGAAGGCGGTGTAGTTGTCGCGCACGACATCGAGGTCGAGGACCATCACGGGCCCCTCGTCCTGACCGAGGTCGCGGCGCACGCGCAGGTAGTCACGGATGCGGTCGGTCATGGTCGTCTCCCGGCACGGGTTCGCGTGCGCCCTTCGCGGGGCGCGCTGTCGAAGGTGACGGCCTGACAGGCCGCCGGCGTCAGGGGGCGAAGCGTCGCGCAGACTCACGCGGTGTGGAGACGCGTGCATCCGTGCGGGCGCAGGGCACCCGGAAGCTGCCGTGGATTGGAAGGGAGGACCCCCACCGCACGCCGGGCAAAGAGAAACAAGCCTCTTCGGTGCCGGCCTTTGGAGGGCCGACGAGACCAAAAAAGCCCGTTCGTCGTTGCTTTAAGCTGCGTCCCCCGTGGAGAGCGGGGTTCGCCGGTTTCGCCTCCGGCTGCCGGTTGTTGTCGGGGTCCGGTGTTGCCACCTGGATGCCGGCCGTAGGGATCCACCCTTGCGACCATCGATCCTTTAAGACCCCTGGCGGCTGTCCGGCAGTTGACCGGATGCCCACCAACCGACACGCGGCCACAGGCACGTGCGAAATTGGGCAAGCGGCATATACGGGGCCGCCCCCGTATCGGCAAGGGCAATACAACCTGCAGCAGCCGCTTTTCAGCCGGAAATCCACCCCCCGGGCCGCCCGTTGCAAAAACGGCGCATCCCGGGGGGCCGGGCGGGCTTCCCAAGCGGGGCGGAAGCGGGCATCTGACGGCGAGCGTGGCGTATGCAGGCGGGTGAGCGATGGGCGGGGCGAGCAGATCCACCGCGACGGCGCGGGCGTGAGCGCCCCGATCCGCCACGCGGTCGCCGTCGATCTCCCGGAGCCGGTGATCCGCGCCGCCACGCTCGCCGACCTCGACGCCCTCGTCGCCCTGGAACACGCCGCCTTCGCCACCGACCGGGCCGAGCGCCGGGCGATCCGCCACGCGATCCTGTCGCCGACCATGGACGTCCTGGCGGCCCTGCTCGACGTGCCGGACGGCGCCCCGGATCCGGTGCTCGTCGGCGCCGCGGTGCTGGAGCGGCGGCGCGGCAGCCGCATCGCCCGCCTGGCCTCGATCGCGGTCGCGCCGAACCGCGGCGGCCTCGGGCTCGGCGGAAAGATCCTCGACGCCGCCGAGGCGCAGGCCCGGGCCCATGGCTGCGACCGCCTGCGGCTGGAAGTACGGGCCGACAACGGCGCCGGCATCCGCCTCTACGAGCGCCGGGGCTATGTCCGCTTCGCGGTGCGTCCCGACTATTACGAGGACGGCATGGAGGCGTGGCGCTACGAGCGCGCGCTGTAGCACCGGGTCCGCGCGTCGATCTCCGGCGCCTGGGAACGCACAGTGCGCGCAATGGCGAGCCCGCTGCGGGCGATCGCGCCGGCGGCCGCCGTCAGGATCGCCGCCATCAGGCCGGACACCGTCTCGTTGGCGCCGACCGCGCGCCGCGTGCCCTCCCGGATCCCGGCGACCCGGGCGGCGCTGTCGTGCGTGGCCTTCGCGGTCTGTTCGGCCAGCATCTTCACCTCGGCCGCCACCACGGCGCGGCACGGACGCTGCAGGATTGTTCATCCGCGGAAGGGCGGAACATCCGCCGCCTTACGGATGCAAAGGGCTTTGGATCAATAATACTGATCTCAATTGCTGGATATCAATATAAATTCCGGATACTTGAAGTATGTACTGCAATTTACGATCAGAACGCAAAACGCTATGCTTTGTTTAGACATCGTGCTACGCTGGTATTTCAACTCTTTGCACAATATGAACGAAGCGACAACCACTGTGTGCTAACAGAGTGCCGAATTCAATTTCAATGCGCCCTTGCGTCGAGGTCTGAACATGCGTCTTCCAAAAGGAGTTTCGATCCGCACGACGATGTGCCTCGTCCTGAGCGCGATGGGCCTCATCGTGCTGAGCTACGCGACGATCGCGCTGATGGAGGTGCATGGACAAGCCCGGGAGGCGGCCAGGGTCGGGACCCTGACGCAGGTGAGCCGCACCGCGCTCCAGGGTCTGCTGGCGACGCGCCTCGCGCGCGGCATCGCCCTTCAGGGCAACGCCAGCGAAACGCCCCTCGATGCCGCGTCGGTGTCCGACTTCGAGACGAATGACCAGCGGGTCGACAGCGCCGTCGTGCACATCGCGACGCTCCTGCGGGACCAGGATCTGCCCTCCGTCACGGTACCGCTCGGCGAGCTCCAGGCGGCCCGGGCGGCGCTCGCGGCCCTGCGCCCCCGCCTCGCCCAGGGCATCCGCCTCCCCAAGGCGCAGCGCGCGGCGGCCCTGCCGGCCGATACCCGGACGGCCTGGCAGGCGATGCTCGACGCCCTCGGCGCCACCGCCGACGCCGTCGATGCCGCGATTCCCCTGTCCGACCCGGTCCTGCGCCGGAACCTCACGATCAAGCGCGCCGCCTGGGCGCTGCGCATGGCGAGCGGGGATGTCGGCACGCGCATCCAGTCGACCCTCGCGGCCGGCACGTCGTGGTCCCTGGCCGAGTCCATGGCCGCGTCCAGGGAACTCGGCCGGATGGAGGCGGCGTGGCAGCGCGTGGCCGCAAGTGCGTCGGAGATCTCCGAGACCGTCCGGGCCGCGATGCAGAGCGCCAAGGCCCATAATTTCGAGGGGCCGACCCTGGCGCGCCGTCAGGCCTTGTTCGATGCGTTCAGTCAGCACACGCCGCCCGGCATCACCCTCTTGGAATCGCGGACGCGCAACACCGCCGACCAGCAGACGATCGTGGACCTCGCCTCTGTCGCCCTCGACGAGCTGATCACCCGCGCCGGCACGCTCCAAGGCCAGGCCGAAGCGGCGCTGCTGCGCAATGCCGGGGCGTTGCTCGCCTCGCTCCTGCTCGTCGGCCTGGGCCTGCTCGCGGTCTTCCGCGGGGTTCTGCGGCCGATCGGACGGATGACCGCGACGATGCGGGCGCTGGCGGACGGGGACGCCACCGCCGAGGTGCCCTTCCGGGACCGCCGCGACGAGATCGGCGCGATGGCCGCGGCCGTCCAGGTCTTCAAGGACAACCTGCTTCGCACCCGTGCCCTGGAGGCGCAGGCCGAGCAGGCGCGGCGGGCCACCGACGCGCAGCGCAAGGCCGGGATGCGCGAGATGGCCGAGGGCTTTCAGCGGACGATCGGGAGCATCATCGGCCGCGTCGCCGACGCGGCCACCGCGCTGCAGGCGACGGCGCGGACCATGAGCGGCGTCGCGGCCGAGACCGCCAGCCGGTCCACCACGGTGGCGGCCGCCGCCGAGCAAGCCTCCAGCAACGTCAACACAGTCGCGGCGGCGGCCGAGGAGCTCGGCACCTCGGTCCGGGAGATCGGCCGTCAGGTCGAGGGTTCGGCGGACCTCGCGAAGGCCGCGGCCGACCAGGTCGACCAGACCGGCGCCCTGGTGCAGGAGCTGAACAGCGCCGTCAGCCGGATCGGCGACGTGGTCGGGCTGATCTCGTCGATCGCCGGCCAGACCAACCTGCTGGCGCTCAACGCCACGATCGAGGCGGCCCGCGCCGGCGCGGCGGGCCGCGGCTTCGCGGTGGTCGCCTCCGAGGTGAAGGCGCTGGCCGAGCAGACCGCCAAGGCCACCGGGGAGATCGCCGGGCAGATCGCCCGGGTCCAGGGCTCGACGGCCCAGGCCGTGTCGGCGATCGGCGCGATCACGACCCGCATCCAGGAGATCAACGGCGTGGCGACCTCGATCGCGGCGGCGGTGGAGGAGCAGGGCGCGGCCACCCAGGAGATCGTGCGCAACGTCGGCCAGGCGGCGCAGGGCACCGGCGCGGTGACCAGCACCATCGTGGGCGTCGCCGGGACCGCCGAGGAGACCGGCCGGGCGGCGGGCCAGGTCCTCGACGCCGCCTCGGCGCTGTCGCGCCAGTCCGAGCACCTCGAGGCCGAGGTCGCCCGCTTCCTCGACACCGTCCGGGCCGCCTGACCGGCACGCGGGCGCCGGGCCGACCGGCCCCCGCCCCGTTCCCGCCCCGTTAAAGGAGTCTTACACGTCCGGCCCTACCGTGCCGACACCGTCCCGAAGCCCCTCGACGCTCATGAGTTGCCGTCCATGGCCGTGATCGCCGCCTTCATCATCAATGCCGGGCTCAACTTCGTCCTCGGCCTGCTGATCGCCAAGCTGCTCGGGCCGGCCGATTTCGGCCGGTTCGCCCTGGCGACCACCGGGGCGACCGTGCTCAACACGGTGCTGTTCGAGTGGCTGCGGCTCTCGGCGACGCGCTTCTACTCGGGGCGGGTGCGGGTCGACGAGCCCTGGATCCGCCACGGGCTCGACCGGGCCTATCTGCGCATCGGCCTGCTGCTCTTCGCCGCCGCCGCCCTGTGCGGGGCCCTCGGTCTCGGCGACGGCGCGGACGGGCACGCGGCGGTGCTGTGCGGCACCGGGCTGGCCGCCCTCGGCATCGGCGTCTTCGACTATCACGCGGCCCTCGCCCGGGCGCGGTTCGACGGGAAGCTCTATCTCGGCCTCGTCGCGGTCAAGAACGTCCTCGCCTTCGCCCTGATGGCGGCGGCCGCATGGTGGCTGCCGCAGCCCGCCTGGGTGCTGGCCGCGGCCGGGCTCAGCCAGTTCCTCGCGGTTCTCCTGCTGCGCCACCCGCTGCGCGACCCGCGCACGCCGTTCGAGCGGCCGCGCCTGTCGGCGACCTGGGGGGTCTTCGCCCGCTACGGCCTGCCGCTGATCGCCGCCAACACCGCCTATCAGTGCCTCGCCTTCGTCAACCGGGGCGCCGTCGCGGGCCAGGCCGGCTTCGCGGAGGCCGGCTACTTCGCCCTGGCGGCCGACGTCACCGCCCGCGCCCTTATGACGCTCGGCACCGCCCTCGACCTGCTGCTGTTCCAGCTCGCCGTCCAGGCCGAGGAGCGGCACGGGCGCGCCGCCGCCGAGGCGCAGGTCGCCGGGAATGCCGGCATGGTGTTCGCGCTGCTGGCGCCCTGCGCGGTCGGCTTCTGGGCCGTGCTCCCGGCGCTCCAGGCGCTGGTGGTGCCGGACGCCTATCGCGGCCCGTTCGAGAGCTACAGCGTCGCGCTGATGCCGGGCCTGTTCTGCCTGACGATGATGTTCTACGCCCTCAACCCGGTCTTCCAGATCCGCCGCCGGACCCTGCCGGTGATCGCCGCGGCCCTGGTCGGGCTCGCGGTCAACGGCGCCGGCCTGCTGGTCCTGCCCGACCGGATGGGCGGGATCGGGGTCGCCCTGGCGCAGACCGCCGGCCTCGCCGCCGCCGCGCTTTGGCTCGGCGGGCGGGCGCTCACGGGCCCGCAGCGCATCCGCCTGCCCTGGGGCGGGATCGGGGCGGCGTCGCTGGCCTGCGCCGCGATGGGCCTGACGCTAGCGCCGTTCCGCCACCTGCCCCCGGCCACCGCCCTGGCGGTGCTGGTCCCGGCTGGGATGGCCCTCTACGGGGCGCTGGTCTGGATCTTCGACATCGCGGGCCTGCGCCGCCAGGTCGGCGCGCGCCTGCATCCGGCGCGGGCGGTGGCGGCGGAATAGCCGTCCCGGCCGCCGCGGAGAAAAGCCCGCCGCTGAAAGCCCCGGCCGGCCCCGCGACGCCGCCCCCGCTTGAATCCGGTCGCCGTTCCGGCGACACCCGTCCTGGAACGGATACAAACAGCACCGGGACGGAAACGATGGGCGTCTACGAGCCCGAGACCGAGGCGCAGGCCGGGGCGATCGTGCGCGACGCCGCCGGGCGGGGCGCGCGCCTGCGGCTCGAAGGCGGCGGCACCGCGGCGGGGCTCGGCCGGCCCGCGCAGGACAGCGACACCCTCTCCGCCCGGGCGCTGACCGGCGTCACGCTCTACGAGCCCGCCGAGATGGTGGTGGCCGCCCGCGCCGGGACGCCCCTCGCCGAGGTCGAGGCGCTGCTCGCCTCCCGGGGCCAGATGCTGCCGTTCGAGCCTATGGATTTTCGCGGCCTCTACGGCACCGGCGGCGAACCGACCCTCGGCGCCGTGGCGGCGATCAACAATGCCGGCCCGCGCCGGATCAATGCCGGGGCGGCCCGGGACAGCCTGATCGGCGTGCGCTTCGTCAACGGCCGGGGCGAGGCGATCAAGTCGGGCGGGCGGGTGATGAAGAACGTCACCGGGCTCGACCTCGTGAAGCTGATGGCCGGCGCCCACGGGACGCTGGGGCTGCTCACCGAGGTGACCTTCAAGGTCCTGCCGGTGAGCGAGCGGGTCGCCACCCTGGTGTTCTCCGGCCTCGACGATACCCGCGCGGTGACGGCGCTGTCGGAGGCGCTGGGCTCGCCCTTCGAGCTGACCGGGGCGGCGCACCTGCCCGCGGGGATCGGCGCCCCGGAGGCGCGGACGCTGATGCGCTGCGAGGGGTTTTCCGACTCCATCGCGTACCGGACGGGGGAGCTGCGCCGCCTGCTCAAGCGCTACGGCCAGCCGGAGATCGTGGACGGCGCGGCCGGCGCCGCCCTCTGGCGCTCCGTGCGCGACGTCGACCCGCTCGCCGAGCCCCGGGACGCCGCCCTGTGGCGGATCTCGACGGCGCCGACGCGCGGGCCGACCCTGGCGGCGGCGGTCGCGGCCGAGCGGGACGCGCGCTGGTTCTACGACTGGGGCGGCGGCCTGATCTGGCTCGCCACCGGCGCCGACGGCGATGCCGGCGCCGGGCCGGTGCGGAAGGCGGTGCAGGCCCAGGGCGGCCACGCCACGCTGGTGCGCGCCCCCGACGCGGTGCGCGCCGCCGTGCCGGTGTTCCAGCCGCTCGCCGAGCCGTTGATGCGGCTCGGCGCGGGGATCAAGGCCGCGCACGATCCCGCCGGCGTGCTCAACCCGGGCCGGATGTACGCGCAGGTGTGAGGTTCATCCCCTCCCCCCTGCGGGGAGGGGCCAGGGGTGGGGGTGGTGCAGGAGGCACCGCAGCGCTCGATCCTGAGCCACCCCCACCTCCCACTCCTCCCCGCAAGGGGGAGGAGAGCAGGCAGGAAGAGACCGTGCAAACCAACTTCGCCCCCGCCCAGCTCGCCGACCCCGCCATGGCGGCCTCGGAAAAAATCCTGCGGACCTGCGTGCATTGCGGCTTCTGCACGGCCACCTGCCCGACCTACCTGCTGCTCGGCGACGAGCTCGATTCCCCGCGGGGCCGGATCTACCTGATCAAGGACATGCTGGAGGGCGGCAAGCCCGCCTCGCAGGAGGTGGTCAAGCATGTCGACCGCTGCCTCTCCTGCCTGTCCTGCATGACCACCTGCCCGTCGGGGGTGCATTACATGCACCTGGTCGACCATGCCCGCGCCCATATCGAGACGACCTTCGCGCGCCCGGCGGATGACCGGTTCCTGCGCGCCGTGCTGGCGCAGGTCCTGCCCTACCCGGGGCGATTCCGCCTGGCGCTGATCGCCGCCAAGCTCGGCGCCCCGTTCCGTGGTCTCGTGGCGCGGCTGCCCCGGGTCGGCAACCGGCTCGCCGCCATGCTCGACCTCGCCCCGGCCGGGAGGCCGCCCCGGGAGCCGACCAACCGGCCCGGCCGGTTCCCGGCGACGACCGGGACGGCGGGACGGCGCGTCGCCCTGCTGCGCGGCTGCGCCCAGAGCGTGCTGCGGCCGGACTTCAACGCGGCGGCGATCCGCCTGCTCAACCGCCACGGGATCGAGGTGGTCCATGCCCAGGAGGGCTGCTGCGGGGCGCTGACCCACCACATGGGCAAGGAGGCCTCGGCCCACGCCCACGCCAAGCAGACGATCGACGCCTGGGACGCGGAGATCGCCAAGGGCCTCGACGCGATCCTGGTCACGGCCTCGGGCTGCGGCACGACCATCAAGGATTACGGCTTCATGTTCCGCGACGACCCGGCCTATGCCGAGAAGGCGCGGCGGGTCTCGGCGCTGGCCAAGGACGTCACCGAGTACGTGGCCCTGCTCGACCTCGCGCCGGTCGTCGAGAACGACCTCGTGGTTGCCTACCACTCGGCCTGCTCGATGCAGCACGGCCAGGGCATCCGCCTGGAGCCCAAGACCCTGCTCAAGCGCGCCGGCTTCACCGTGAAGGACGTGCCGGAGGGCCATATCTGCTGCGGCTCGGCCGGGACCTACAACATCCTGCAGCCGGAACTCGCCGGGAAGCTGCGCGCCCGCAAGGTCGCCAACATCGAGCGCATCCGCCCCGACGTGATCGCCACCGGCAATATCGGCTGCGCCACGCAGATCGGGAAGGGTACCGGCATCCCGATCGTCCACACGGTGGAACTGCTCGACTGGGCGACCGGCGGCCCGAAGCCGGCGGCGCTCGCCGGGGTGGCGCCGCGGCTCGCGGCGGCGGAGTAACGCATCGGCGAACGACGCGCGCGCCGACCTAAGCCCACCTCCGCGCGGGCCCATCGCCCGTGACAGCCCCGTGACATCTATTCACGCTTGACCCTTGCCAAATCCGCGCGGCGGTCTGTAATGATACCGACCCCTCTCCGGTCCCGCCGGTCGCCGCAACGGCCCGCGGACGTGGCCGAATTCCTCGCGAAAACGGCCGCGGCGTCGCGGCGGGCCCTGTCGTCCCGTCTGGCGGCGACGGGTCTCGCCCCCGATCGGGCAGGTGTCGCACGACGCGGCGGAGATCCTCCGTCGCACCCCAGGAATTCACGGCCGGTCCCGATCCGGCCGAGATTGTTTCGCGAGGTCGGAACCAGGATGGACGGAAGCACGGCCCAGCATGGCGCTGCGCGTGCCCCGGAGGCGCAGGACCTGCGTCGCACCGGTCCGTCCGCCCACCCGGCCTGTTTCAACCCCAGGCGCCCAGGGCGCCGAACGGCGGTTGACGGCAATTTCCCCTCGAACCCAGCCGCCTCGGCGACGAGGCCGGCGCCATCGGCGACCGCATTCCGGTCGTGCGAGGCGCCGCCGGGACCACGGGCACGGAGAACGACGTCGGCCGCCATGCCGAGAGTCCGACATGGCCAACAAAATGCTGATCGACGCGATGCACCCGGAAGAGACCCGGGTCGTCACGGTCCAAGGGTCTAGGGTCGAGGAATTCGACTTCGAGGCCGCCAACCGGCGCCAGCTGCGCGGCAACATCTATCTCGCCAAGGTCACCCGCGTGGAGCCGTCGCTCCAGGCGGCCTTCGTGGAGTATGGCGGCAACCGCCACGGCTTCCTGGCCTTCAACGAGATCCACCCCGACTACTACCAGATCCCCCTCGCCGACCGGCAGGCGCTGCTGGAGGAGGAGGCGCGCGACGCCGAGGAGCACCGCGAGCGCGAGGAGCGCCGCCGCCGGTCGCCGCGCCGCTCCCGGGGCCGCCGCGCGGAGGCCCGCGTCCGCGGCACCGACGAGACGGTGAGTGCCGAGGATCCGCACGCGGCGCATCCGGCCGAGGATCACGGGGCGGATCACGGCCAGGGTCATGACGCGGATCACGGGGCGGACCATTCCGAGACCCCCGCCGAGACCCCCGCCGAGGCCGGGATCGCCCCCGCCGGCATGCCCGACGCCCTCGCCGAGAACCCCGAGGCGGTGCAGGAGGCGCTCGCCTCTGAGACCGAGGCCGGGGACCTCCCGGAGACACGGGCGGAGCACGCCGCCGATCCGGCCGCCGAAGCGCGGCCCGAGCACTCCGCGGCCGAGCCCGACGACGCGGTCGAGCCCGAGGCCCGGATCGCCGTCGCGGAGGCGCTGACCGTGGCCGACGCGCCGGCCGAGACCGTGGCGGAGGATGCCGCGGAGGCGTCGGGCCGCAGCGGTCCGGCCACCGGCGAGGCCGACGAGCTGTCCGACGAGGACGAGCCCGAGGAGGACGAAGACGACGAGGACGAGGACGACTCGGAGGACGACGAGGACGAGTCCGACGAGGATGAGGATTCGGACGAGGAGTCTGACGAGGAGTCGGACGATCCCGACGCCGAGCCGCGGATCGCCCAGATCGGCGGCAACGGCGATGCGCTGGCCGAGATCCCCGAGCGGCCCCGCCACTACCGCCGCCAGTACAAGATCCAGGAGGTGATCAAGCGCCGCCAGATCATCCTGGTGCAGGTCGTCAAGGAGGAGCGCGGCACGAAGGGCGCGGCGCTCACCACCTACCTGTCGCTGGCCGGCCGCTACTCGGTGCTGATGCCCAATACCGGCCGGGGCGGCGGCATCTCCCGCAAGATCACCTCGGCGGCCGACCGCAAGCGCCTCAAGGAGGTCGTGGCGGACCTGGAGGTGCCGGAGGGGATGGGCGTGATCCTGCGCACCGCCGGCGCCTCGCGCTCCAAGCCCGAGATCGCCCGGGACTTCGAGTACCTGATGCGCCTGTGGGAATCGGTCCGGGAGCTGACGCTCACCTCGATGGCCCCCGCCCTGGTCTACGAGGAGGGCTCGCTGATCAAGCGGGCGATCCGCGATCTGTTCAACAAGGATCTGGATGAGGTTCTGGTCGCCGGCGAGGAGGCCTACGCCGAGGCCAAGGACTTCATGCGGATGCTGATGCCCGGCCAGTCCAAGGTCGTGAAGCCCTATCGCGATTCGACCCCGATCTTCGCCCGCTTCGGGGTCGAGCAGCAGCTCGACGCGATGTTCTCGACCCACGTCTCGCTGAAATCCGGCGGCTACCTGGTGATCAACCCGACCGAGGCGCTGGTCTCGATCGACGTGAACTCGGGCCGCTCGACCCGCGAGCACGACATCGAGGACACCGCGCTGCGGACGAACCTGGAGGCGGCCGAGGAGGTCGCCCGCCAGCTGCGCCTGCGCGACCTCGCGGGCCTGATCGTCATCGACTTCATCGACATGGAGGAGAAGCGCAACAACCGCGCCGTCGAGAAGAAGCTCAACGACTGCCTGAAGAACGACCGCGCCCGCATCCAGGTCGGCCGGATCTCGCCCTTCGGCCTGATGGAGATGAGCCGCCAGCGCATCCGCACCGGCGTGCTCGAATCGTCCTCGATCCCGTGCGTGCATTGCGGCGGCTCGGGCTACGTGCGCGCCACCGCCTCGGTGGCGTTGCACATCCTGCGCTCGATCGAGGAGGCGCTGCTCAAGTCGGCCTCGCACAACCTCGTGCTGCGCACCCGCACCGAGGTCGCCCTCTACATCCTCAACCAGAAGCGCGGGCACCTGCGTGAGCTTGAGGTCCGCTTCGGCGTGACCATCACGATCGCGGCCGACGAGCGGTTGGCCGCCACCGCGGCGTTCCAGCTCGACCGGGGGGAGACGGCCCAGCGGGCGGAGGGCCCCGTCACGGGGGTGCGCGCCCAGGCGATCTCGCCCACGACGGAGCTCGAGGACGAGGAAGAGGAGATCGACGAGGCCGAGGCCGAGGTCGGGGTCGAGGCCGAGGCGGAGCCCGAGGGCGACGCCGAGGAGGGCCGCACCGAGGCGCGGGAGGACGGGACCCGCGACGAGGGGGACGGCCGCCGCCGCCGTCGCCGCCGCCGCCGGCGTGGCGGCCGCGCGGACGGCCGCGCGGAGGACGGCCGGTCCGAGGAGGAGCAACAGGACGGGGCGCGTCCGGACGAGGACGGCCGGGACGAGGACTGGGACGGCGAAGAGCCGGCCCGGACCGAGGAGCCCGTCGGCGAGACGGCCGAGGCCGCCGTCGCGGCCGGGAGCGGGACCGCCGACGAGACCGCCGCGGGCCAGGACGAGGCCGTCCCGGCCGAGGACGAGGGCGGCCGTCGCCGTCGCCGCGGACGCCGGGGCGGACGCGGGCGCGGCGAGGGCCGCACCCGCGAGGCCGCCGAGACGGAGGACGCCCCGACCTCCGCCGAGGACGTCGTCGCCCTGTCGGCGGAGGAGCCGGTGAGCGACCGGGCCGTGGCCGAGGTCGTGGAGGCCGCGCCCGCAGCCGCCCGCGGCGAGACCGCGGTGGATCTGCCGGTGGCCGCGGCGCCGGAGCCGGACGCCGCCGAACACCCTGCGGCGAACGGGGCCGCCGAGCCGGCCCCCGAGGCCGCGGTTGAATACGCGCCCGAGCCGGTCGCGGTCGTGCTGACGCCGCCGGCCGACCCGGACCGGCCCAAGCGCGCCGGCTGGTGGTCCCGCACCAAGGCCGCGCTGACGGGCGAATGAGCACCCGCGCCCCCGGATCGGTTTCGGTCCGGGGGCGCGGCACCGGGCCGACTTCGGCGCCGGACAGGCGCGCCGCAGCGCCAGCCGACCCGATAATCTTAAGGCCAATTTGAAGATTTGATGCCATTCTGCGCACCGATTCGATTGCCGGAGCGCGTTTCATGTTCAATTTGCGCCTCAAACGCCGAGGTGCGGGGCTTCCTGCCGTAGCGGAGGCCGGCCCGGCGGTGATCGTCGCCGCGGCGCCGGCCGCGCCGGATCCGCGCCCGGAACCGGAGTTCTCCGTGAGTCGGGACTGGCAGGCCCTCCTGGCGCGGATGTCGGCCGCGGCCTCGGATGCCGGGACCTCGATCGGCTGGATGACCAACGATGCCACCGGCACCGCCGAGCAGACGCGGCTGATCGCGGCCGCGAGCGAGGAACTCGCCGCCACCACGGGGGAGATCGCCGCCCGCTCCACCTCGGCCGCCGAGACCGCCGAGACGGCCCGCGCCGGCATCGCCACCTGCGTCGGCGACCTGCAGCGCGCCACCGAGGGGATGCGCGGCATCGAGGAAGGCACCGAGGAGATCGGCAGCCGGCTCGACAGCTTCTCGACCGCGGCCCTGCGGATCGAGGAGATGGCCGGCACCATCGCGGCGATCTCGGCCCAGACCAACCTGCTGGCGCTGAACGCCACGATCGAGGCGGCCCGGGCGGGCGAGGCCGGGCGGGGCTTTGCCGTGGTCGCCGCCGAGGTGAAGACGCTGTCGGCGCAGACGGCCCGCGCGACCGACGAGATCCGCGCCCGCGTGGCCGGCCTGCGCGAGGAGATGGCGGCGATGCAGGCCGCGGTCACCCGCAGCCGCAACGCGGTCGAGGCCGGGTCCGGCGCCATGATGCGGGCCAATGCCCGCGTCGAGGCCGAGAGCGGCGCCGTCGCCAACGTCGCGGCGCAGATGCGCGAGGCCGCCGAGATCCTGAACCAGCAGATCCAGGCCACCGGCGACATCGCCCGCACCGTCGGCCAGATCGCGGAGGGCACCGACAAGGCGCGCCGGGAGATCGGCGACGCCCTCGGCCAGCTCGAGCAGATCGAGGATCTCGGCCGCACCCTGCTCGATCAGCAGACCCGGCAAGGGGCGGAGCAAGGGACGGAGGCGCGCGTGATCCGCCTCCCGGCCGACTGCGCCCTGTGGCGCCGCGCCATCGCGGCGACCCTGGTGGGGATGCGCCCGGCGGACACGCCGCCGGCGGCCGTTCCCGCCGATCCGGCCCGGCCGGCCGCCGTGGAGGTGCCCCTGGCGCAGGCCCGGGAGCAGGCCGCGGCGATGATCCGCCACGTGCGCGCCCAAGCCTGGGACGAGGCGACCGCGGCCTTCATCGCCTTCGAGGCGGCCATCAAGGACGTGGGGAAAGCGGTCGCCGCGGCCTGACGCGGCAGCTCAGCCGTCGATCAGGCGATCGAGCCGCAGGCGGGTGATCTGCGCGACCTCCTCCAGGGCGGTCTCCATCTCGGCCGCCCGATCCCGGCCGAGGCGGGCCTCGAACGCGGCCAGGATCTCGGCCCGTCCGCGCCCGCGCACCGCGATGATGAACGGGATGCCGAACCGGGCGCGATAGGCGGCGTTCAGGCGGTCGAAGGCCGCCGCCTCGGCCTCGCTCATCCGGGCGAGGCCGGCGCCGTCCTGCTCGCGCGCCGAGTCGTCCGTCAGGCTGCGTGCCCGCGCCTCCGGGCCGGCGAGTTCCGGATGGCCGTTGAGGAAGGCGAGCTGCGCCGCCGCGGGGGCGGACCGCACCGCCCGCATCATCGCCGCGTGCAGGTCGGCGACGCTGGCGAAGGGCCGCGCGGCCCAGGCGTCCCGCGCCACCCAGGCCGCGTGCTCGAACACGCCCCCGAGGCGGGCTTCGAAGGCGCCCGCATCCATCCGGTTGACGGCGGCGAGGTCGATCACGGCCTCAGCTGCCGCGATAGGTGGTGAAGCTCCCGGGCGCGCACAGCATCGGCACATGGTAATGCTGGGCCGGGTCGAAGATCGCGAAGCGCACCACGGGGTCGTCGATGAAGATGTCGGCCTGCGCGGTGCCGGGCCGGCGCCGGAAATAATCCTCGACGTGGAAGGCCAGCTGATACTGGCCGACCCGGGCCTCCTCGGGCGCCAGGATCGGCTGGTCGGTGCGGCCGTCCGCGTTCGTCACGACGCTCTTCACGAGCCGCCACGTCTCGCCCTCCAGGACGGAGAAATCGATGCGGATCCCCGCGGCGGGGCGGCCGCGATCGGTGTCGAGGACGTGGGTCGAGATGCCGGCCATAAGTCGATGTCCTGACGGTCGGGGGATCGAGGTCAGCTGCCGCGATAGTAGGAATAGCCCCAGGGCGTGAACAGCACCGGCAGATGGTGGCGCTGGCCCGCGTCGCGGATCCGGAAGCGGATCGGCACGCGGTCGAGGAAGTTCGGGCTCGGCAGGCTCACGCCGCGGGCGGCGAAATAGGCCGCGACATGCATCAGCACCTCGTACTGGCCGACCCGCAGCGCGGCATCGGCGAGGAGCGGCTCCGCCGGCCGGCCGTTGGCGCCCGTGACCACGCTCTTGATCGGCGTGAGGGTGTCGCCCTCCCGCCAGGCGAGGTCGCAGACCATGCCGGCGGCCGGCGTCCCGTGGAAATTGTCGATGGCGTGCAGCGTCAGGCGCGGGCCGAGACCGGCCTGCGAGACCGGCGCGACGGCGAGCGGGCCGGGCTGGCCCGGAGACGCGGGCGCCGGGCCGGCCTGGGCCAGCGCGCCGCCGGACGCGGCGGCCGCGGCCCCTCCGAGGCCGAGGCCGGCGAAGTGGCGGCGTGTCAGAGCAGGTGTCTCCACGGCGGGCTCCCGTCACGCCGCCGGCCGCGCCGACGATCGCTCACGGAGCTCCGGGAGGCAAGGGACACGCCAGGATCGGCACGGCGCCAGGGGGCGGATCTTGGGGGGGGCGCATCGCAGGTCACGGGTCACGGCATCGCGGGACGTGCAACCGCCCGGAACAAGGGTTCGGGCTGGCCCCGCGATACGGCGTAGCCCTAAGCCCCCGGCCCGTTCGCGGCGGCGCGCCGCGCGCGCTCCTTGCGCAGTTCCCGCTCGGCCAGGAGCCAGAACTCGATCTCGAATCCCTCCGGCCGGTGGTTGCGCTCCCACAATTCGTAGGCGCGCTCGCGGATCTGCTCGAAGGGGATGGTGTCCGGCGCCGGGGCCGGGGGAGACGCGGTCTTGTCGTCGGACACGGACGATGAACCCGAGGCGTGAGGCGGGTGCTCCGGAGCCGAGGGCCCCGGAGGCGGATGAACGTCGGACGTCACGGCGACGCCGCCGGCCTCCTCACATGGCCGGCTTGTCGAGATAGGCGGCCACGCTGGTGATCCGGCTCCCGACCATCGTGACGGCCTTGCGCAGGCGCTCCTCGCTCACGCCGAAGCGCTGGGCCCAGGCCTCGCGCATGGCGCGGTCGTAGATGTCGATATGCGTCTTGCCTCTGGGTTCGGTGGACATGCTGCGCGTCCTGATCTGTGCCTGCGCCGCGGCGGTGCCGGGCCATCTGCTGAGACAACCGAGCGTCACCGCCTTCGGTTGCCGAGCCGGGCCCGGGTCGATGCGGGCCTGTGGACGGATCAGGGCCCGGGCGTCGCCGGCCGCGGGACGGGCGCGCGCCGGGGCTCGGACGGCTCCGCCTCCGGCCCGACCCGGGCGGCCACGAAGGCGGTCAGCAGCGGCACCAGCAGCGCCGAGACGACGACGCTCGCCGCCACCAGCACGGTGGCGGGGCCGGCGGCCTCCGCGTAGGCGGGGTTGGCGGCCGCGATGATCGCCGGCACCGCGGCGGCGTTGCCGGCCGTGGAGGCGGCCGCCACCCCGGCGACCCCGTTGCCCCCGGTGAGCCGGTCGGCGACGAACAGGACCGCGCCCGTGACCGCGACCACCGCCGCGCCGAGGCCGATCCCGAGCAGGCCCGCCTGCCAGATCTTGCCGAGGTCCAGCCCGAACCCGAGCGCGAAGGCGAAGAACGGGATCATCACCGGGGCGGCCCCCGACAGGAAGGCGCGCATGTCGCGGTCGAGGTTGCCCAGCACCATGCCGACCACCAGCGGCAGGATGCTGCCCACCAGCGTCGGCCACGGGAAGGCGGAGAGGCCCGCGAGCCCGAGGGTCACCATGGTCAGGAACGGGCCGGATTCGAGGCTCATGATCGCGTAGGCGCCCGCGTCCTTCGGGCGGCCGAACTGGCCCATCAGGGCGAGGTACAGCCCGCCATTGGTGTCGTTCATGGCGGCGACGATCGCCAGGGTCGAGAGCCCCGCGAAGGCCCCGCCCACGATGGGCGCCTCACCCAGGACTTGGCCGAAGACCACGCCCAGGATCGCCGCGACGCCGACCTTGGTGGCCAGCAGGACGCCGCCCTTGCGGGCGATCGCCGGGGTGGCGCGGAAGTCGATGCCCGCGCCCATGCAGACGAAGAACACGGCCAGGATCGGCAGCGCGCCGTTGAACAGCGCCCCGGTGAACGAGCCGAAGAAGGTCGCGGTGTTCGGGAACAGCGTGTGGAGGATCGCCCCGAGGAAGAGCGGCACCACCATCAGGCCGCCGGGGACGCGCTCCAGCGCGCGCTTGATCGGAATCTGCATGGGCCGCCCTCCGGTGCGGCCCCTGTCCCGAGGCCGGCACCCGCACATCCCCCCGGCGCCAGCTACAACCTTTCGATAAGTGCGTGCAACACAGGGGTGAACCGCCAACGTGTCGACAACCCGGCTGCCCAATCGCCGACTTGGCCGTTGTTGCGCGCGAAGGCGGTACCGGATGTCGTCAGCCTTGTCCGGCCCGGCCGAGGCGCCTGCCGGTCCGGCGGAGACCCCCGTCAGCGCCTCGGCCGACGGCATCTACCACGCGGCCCGCACGGGAATCGCCGACGGGACCGACGCGGCGCAGGCGCGCCTGCCCAGCGAGTACGATCTCACCGGCCGCGAGAGGCCCCGGGGATGCCTTGCGGCCCGGTCGAAGGCGCGGCAGAATGCGGGCATGTCGGTCGAAGCCGTGTATCTGTTGAGGAAGGACCAGCCCGGCTGCGCCATCCGGGAGCTCGACGACGTGCGCCTGCTTTCGGACGTCGTGACCCTCGATGGGGACACGATCCCCGCCGGTCGCGAGGGGACGGTGGTCGCCGTCTGGGGTTTGGGTGACGCGTTCGAGGTCGAGTTTCCGGAACCGATGGGCGCTCTGGCGACGGTGGAAGCGGCGTGCATCGCGCGGATCGGGCGCTCGGTGCCTTGATCGACCGGGATCGGGAACCGCTTTTCGAGGTTCCCGAAGACAAGATCGTCCATTACCTGCTGAACGTGAACCATCCGAAAGACGGTCCAAAAGCCCGGTCTTTCCTGACCTTCGGCTTCGATCCGTCCTGACCCATGCAGTTGGCGGAGGCGCTGCTGGCCCAGCGGACCGCGACCGGCCTGCGGATTCAGGAAACGGACGTCGCGGGACGAAGACGCCTGATCTGCGAGGGCCCGATCGTCGCCCCCGACGGGCGCAGCCCGACCGTGCGAACGGTGTGGCAGCTCTCCGACGGCGTTGCGTGGCGTCTCATCACCGCCATCCCGCGGACACGGTGAGGAACCGCTCCGCGCCGTCTCCGCGGCATTCCTTGACCCGCCGCGCAGGACGGGCGTATCCGGCGGACACCGTCACAACACGCTGTGGTTGCCGATCGCGGGAAAGCCAGGGATGAGCGCCGGAGCAGGCCTTCGCGCGCGGCGCGCCGGTGCTGGCGGCGACCACGCCGCCATCGGGCAAACGCCGTGAGCGCCTCGCCCCTGCCAAGACGCGCCTGCCATGACCCGCCTGCCATGACCCGCCTGCCATGACCCGCCTGCCATGACCCGCCTGCCATGACCCGCCTGCGCCTCATCGCCGACGACCTGACCGGCACCCTCGACACCGCGGCCGGCTTCACCGGCCTGTGCGGGCCGATCCCGGTGGCGTGGCCGGAGATCCTGACCGACGCCGGGTCCGGGTGCCTGGCGATCGATTCCGGCACCCGCGAACGGGCGGCCGCGCCGGCCGAGCGGACCGTCGGGGCCGTGGCGCCCCGCCTCCGCGGGGCCGACATCGCCTTCAAGAAGGTCGACAGCCTGCTGCGCGGCCCCTGGGCGGCGGAGCTCGCGGCGGTGATGCGGATCGGCGCCTGGGACCGCTGCATCGTCGCGCCGGCCTTCCCCTACCAGGGGCGCCGCACGGTGGACGGGCGCCAGCACGCCCGGGGCGACGGGGGCTGGGGGCCGGTCTCCGGCGACATCGCCGCGGCGCTGCGGGCCGCCGGGCTGCCGGCGCGGCGGGCCGCCGTGGCGGAGGGCCCCGTGCCCGGCGTGGCGGTCTACGACGCGGCGTCAGACGCCGATCTCGCCCGGGTCGCGGATCTCGGCCGCGGCGGCCCGGTCCTGTGGTGCGGCAGCGGCGGCCTCGCGGCGGCGCTGGCGCGGGGCACGGCGGCGCCGGGCGACGACCGCCTCGTCGGGCCGGTGCTCGGCCTGTTCGGCTCCGACCGGCCCGAGACCGCTGCGCAGCTCGCGGCCTGCGGCCGCCACCGGCTGGTCCTGGCACCGGACGATACCGACCATGCCGGATCGGTGAGCGCGCGCCTCGATCGGGACGGCGTCGCCCTGGCGAGCCTGGCGCTCCCGGAGGGCACCGCCCGGGAGGCCGCCGCCGCGCGGATCGCCGGGGCCTTCGCGGGTCTCGTCGACCGGATCCCGCAGCCCGGCACGCTGCTGGTGGCGGGCGGCGAGACCCTGAAGGCGCTCTGCCTCGCCCTGCAGGTCGAACGCCTCGACGTCACCGGCCAGATCGCCCCGGGCCTGCCCCGCTCGACCCTGCGGGGCGGCCGCTGGGACGGGCTCGCGGTGGTGTCGAAATCCGGCGCCTTCGGAACGGAGGGCGTCTGGCGGGATCTACTTCATCGGAACGGCTTCACGCCCGACAGGAGCGACCCATGACCCCCCACCTCGCGATCACCATGGGCGATCCGGCCGGGATCGGCCCGGAGATCATCGTCAAGGCCGCCGCCCGGCTGAAGGACCGGATCGCTGTCGGTGATCTGCGGCTTGTCGTGATCGGCAGCAATCCGGCCCTGCACCGGGCCGAGGCGGCGCTCGGCCTCCTGCCCGAGCCGATCCCGGAGGTGACCGAGGACGGCGCCTGGCCGGCCCTCTGCTGCCTCCAGGCGGACGCCGAGGGCGCCCCGATCGAGCCCGGCCGGCTCTCGGCCGATGGCGGTCGCTTCGCCTACAAGGCGATCGAATCCGGGGTGCGCCTCGCCCTGGCGGGCCGGATCGGCGGCATCGTCACGGCGCCGCTCAACAAGGAAGCGCTGAACAAGGCCGGCTACCACTATGCCGGCCACACCGAGATGCTGGCTGAACTCACCGGGGTTCGCGGCTCGGTGATGATGCTGGCCCACGGCAACATGCGGGTCTCCCACGTCACCACCCACGTCGCCTTGGAGGACGTGCCCAAGCGCCTGACGCCGGAGCGCCTGCGCCTCGTGATCGACCTCACCGACAAAGCCCTGAAGGGCCTGGGCTTCGCCGCGCCCAAGATCGCGGTCGCCGCGCTGAACCCCCATGCCGGCGAGGGCGGCCTGTTCGGGCGCCAGGACATCGATGTCAGCACCCCGGTGATCGCGCAGGCCAATGCCGACGGGCTGAACATCCACGGCCCGGTGCCAGGCGATACGGTGTTCGTGAAGCTGCGCGCCGGCCAATACGACGCGGTGGTCGCGATGTACCACGACCAGGGGCACATCCCGGTGAAGCTCCTGGGGTTCGAGATCGATCCCGCCACCGGCAAGTGGATGGACCTGTCGGGGGTGAACATCACCCTCGGGCTGCCGATCATCCGCACCTCGGTCGATCACGGCACCGCCTTCGACATCGCCGGCCAGGGGATCGCCAACGAGCGCAGCCTGATCGAGGCGATCGAGTATGCCGAGCGGCTCGCCGCCAACCGCCAGGCCGCGTGAGCGCGGCCGAGCCGCGAGGCGACCGCGGTCCGGATCTCACCCGCACGCGTCCCGCGCCTCGCCCGGCCCCTCGCCCGGAGAGCTCGCAGATCGGACTGGACGCCACGGGCACAGCCACGGGTCGGTGAAGGGGCGCGGGCCCGTCAGGAGCAGGCCGTCCGGAGGGGCGGGTTCGGGGCGGATCCGTGCCGGGGCTCGGACAGGCGGATCGGCAGCTCGGTGAGGCGCAGGGATCGGCGCAGGGTCCGTGACAGGGCGTCCACCAGCATGGTCAGGAGGGCGGTCGCCCCGATCAGCAGCACGGCGACGTCCAGGCGCAGCTCCGAGATCGCGGCGTCGACGTAGAAGCCCAGCGTCGCGACGCCGAGGATGCCGAAGATCGCGCTCTCGCGCAGGATCAGTTCCCAGCGGTAGAGCAGGTAGGCCAGGAACTGCCCGTAGAGCCGCGGCACCGTCTCGTAGCTGTAGAGGTTCAAGCCCGTCGGGGCGTCGGCCCGGTAGGGGAGATCGTCGGCATGGCGCCCCATCAGATAGCCGACGATGCCGGCATTGTGGATCGTCAGCGCCAGGATCGCCGGCAGCATCGAGGGTCCGAGCAGCTGCAGCAGCACGTAGGCGAGCATGTATTCCGGCGTCGAGCGCACGACGACGAGGAGGACGCGCCCGAATGGCTGGCCGATCGGACCGGCGAACCGGCGGGAGGCCAGGGGGAACAGGAGCAGGGCGCCCAGCGCGGTGGCGACCAGCGCGACCTGAGCGAGCACCAGGGTCTGGACCGCGCCGGGCAGGATCTGCTGGGTGAGGATCGGCTGGAACCAGAGCCCGAGCCGGCTCCAGGTCGTCGGGTCGAGGAGCGCGCCGGACCGGAGCGGGCTCGGGACGATGTCGTGCGTCACGAACCGTCCCAGGCTCGCGAGCCAGTGCGTCGTCCCGACGGTCCGCGGCAGGGCGAGGACGCTGGCGACGAGGAGGACCGGCAGGGTCGCGAGCCGCATCCACAGCCGGCGCGAACCGATCAGGGCGTAGAACACGAGGAGCAGGGCCCCGGCCTCGGTGTAGCGGCCCTGCCGGAAGGCGGATTCGAGGTAGAAGCCCATGGTCGGCAGGCCGATGAAGCCGAGCACCAGGGTCGAGCGCATGGCGCATTCGAACCGGTAGAGCGTGTAGTGCCGGAAGGCGGCGGCTACATCCGGCAGGCGGCCGTAGACGAAGGCCGAGACGGCACCGGTTCCCGCGGGCAGCACCCGCAGGGCCGCGAGGTCGGCCTCCTCCATGATCTCGGAATAGACCTTGGCGCAGATGCCCGCATAGGGCAGCGCGATGGCGAGGATGCCGGTGGTGGCCGACAGGCCGAACACCTGCATCAGGAGCAGCGCCCAGAACAGCTCGTGCACGGAGCGCAGGCCGGCGCAGACGAGGCGCACGCTCCGGGCCCGGGCGAAGGGTATGGCGAGGACGAAGCCGGCCCCGGCCCCCAGCGTCACCCCGAGGATCGCGAAGGCGACGGTGTAGACGACGCTCCAGACCTCCACCGCCGGGAAGTCCGGATGGAGCAGGCCGCCGAGCAGGCGCCGCAGGTCGGCCCAGGGATGGAGGCTGGTGACGGCGAGATCGGCCGCCAGGAGCGCGGCCAGCGCGCCGGCCGCGAACCAGCGCGTCACCGCCGCGTAGCCCCAGCCCGGGATCCGGCGGAGGACGCTCACGCCGCCTGCCCGTAGAACGGGACCAGGGCCGCTTCGTCGAGATCGCGGGCGGGGGCGTCGAGCACGATGCGCCCGGCATCGAGGACGACGATCCGGTCGGTATGCGCGAGCGCCAGGGCGATGTCGTGGAGGGCCAGCACCAGGGTCTCGTGGCGGGCGGAGAGCCGCTCCAGGACGCGGCCGCCCTGCGCGCGGTCCAGGGCTGAGACCGGTTCGTCGCCGATCAGGATCGGGCGCCCGTCATAGAGCGCGCGCGCCACGGAGACGCGCTGCTGCTGCCCCCCCGACAGGGCGCCGGCCTTGGCGCGCAGCTCGCCGGCGAGCCCGACCTCCCCGAGCACGTCCCGGATCTCCGACAGGTCGGCCCGGGCCGGGAACGCCAGGGTGCGCAGGTTGTGCAGGGTCGAGCGCCGGTCGAGCCGGCCCATATAGACGTTGTGGAAGACCGACAGGGTCCGCACCAGGGCCGCCGCCTGGGGGATCAGCGCGGTGCGGGCCCGCGCCTGGGCGTGGATCAACCCGAGCAGGGTCGACTTCCCCGCCCCCGAGCGTCCCATCAGGGCGACCCGCTCGCCGGCCCGGATGGTCAGGTCGACCCCGAACAGGACGGGCTTGCCGTCATAGGCCGCCCGGGCGCCCGACAGGACGATCTCCGGCTCGGGTCGGGGTACGGTCACCGCGCTGCGCCCGCGTCAGTCCAGCAGGCCCGTGGATTTCGCCACCCGCTCGATCGGCGCGTAGGCGGCATTGGTCACGGGGATGAACTTCGAGCGGGCGAAGGGCGCGAGGATGGCCGGATCGGTGATGCCGACGAGCGCCGCCCTCAGCTTGTCCGTGAAGCCGGCGCCGTAGATCGCGTCGACATCGCCCCGCACGGTCCACTGGTAGTCGGGAAAGGGCGGGCTCTCCCAGATGATGCCGACGTCCTTCGGATCGACCTTGCCGGCCTTGCTGTCGAGGTCCCAGACCGAGTAGTCGACCGCCCCGACCTCGAAGGCCCCGGACTGGACGAGCTGGATGGTGCGGCTGTGGTCCCCGGAGAAGCCCACGCGGGCGAACACCTCGTCCGGAGTCTTGCCCGGGAACGCCTCGCGGATGAAGTATTCCGGCATCAGGCGCCCCGAGGTCGAGGCGCGGGAGCCGAACGTGAACGTCCTGCCGGCGATCGCCTTCGGGAAGTCGGCCGCCTTCGTCAGGCCGGTCTTGGTGTTGGCGATGAGGTAGGTCTTGAAGGCCGCGTCCTCCGCGCCCTGCGCGATCGCCTGCGCGCCGGGGGAGGCCTTGCGCGCCTGCACCCCGGTGAATCCGCCGAACCACGCGAGCTGGACCTGGCCGTTGGTGAAGGCCGTCACCGCCGCCGGGTAGCTCTTCACGGGGATGTACGTCACGGGCACGCCGAGCTTGTCCTCGAGATAGGTCGCGACCTTGCCGAAGCGCTCCACGAGGCGGCTCTCGTCCTGGTCGGGAATGCCGGTGAAGACGAAGGCCGGCTTGGCGCGCTCCTGCGCGCCCGCGGGACCGGACACGACGAGACTTCCCAGCCCCGCCAGCAACGCACCGTTCAACGTCCGTCTCAGCATCGCCGCTCCCAGCCGTGTTCCGACATTCGACGCCCGCAGGCAGAGGCCGATGGACCCGTCCCTTGACGGCTAGCGCATCGTCGCGGAAACCGGAACCGGGACGCGACGCTAATTTTCTGATCCGCATCGTCTTTTCCCGAAAGCCGGAACCCGCCTCCCGGGACGATGCGCGCGTGCCGGCGCGGGTTCGCCACGCCGGGCGACCCCGTGTCGCGGATGGATTTCGCCGGGCGATGCCGCGCGATCGCGGCAGCGGGCCCTTGTCTGGTAGGACCGGCCCAACCCGCGCCCGTCACAGCCCCCGATGCCACAGGAATCAGCCATGGACACGCCCCCGGTTCGCCTCACCAGCCTCGCCCATGGCGGGGGATGCGGCTGCAAGCTCGACCCCGCGGTGCTGCGCACGCTGCTGGCCGACCAGCCGGTGGCCGGCCCGTTCGAGCGCCTGCTCGTCGGCAACGAGACGGCCGACGACGCGGCGGTCTGGGCGCTGGATGACGGGACCTGCCTGATCGCCACCACGGACTTCTTCACGCCGATGGTGGACGATCCCCACGATTTCGGCCGGATCGCCGCCACCAACGCGATCTCCGACGTCTACGCCATGGGCGGCAAGCCGATCCTCGCGCTCGCCATCCTGGGCATGCCGGTGGGCAAGATCGCCCCCGAGGTCGTCGCCCGGATCCTGAAGGGCGGCGCCGCGACCTGCGCGGAGGCGGGCATCCCCATCGCGGGCGGCCACTCCATCGACACGCCGGAGCCGATCTACGGCCTCGCGGTGATCGGCCTGTGCGACCGGGCCCGCGTCCGGCGCAACGCCGACGCCCGGGCCGGCGACGTGGCCATCCTGACCAAGCCCCTCGGCGTCGGGATCTACTCCGCCGCGATCAAGCGCGAGGCCCTCGATGCCGCGGGCTATGCCGATTTCGTCGCCACCACGACGCGCCTCAACAGGGTCGGGGCGGATCTCGCGGGCGACGCGGAGGTCCACGCCATCACCGACATCACCGGCTTCGGCCTCCTCGGCCACGGCCTCGAACTCGCGCGCGGCGCCGGCCTGACCTTCGTCGTCGCGGGCGGCGCGATCCCGCTCCTGCCCCGGGCCGAGGCGCTCGCGCGGGACGGCTTCGTCACCGGGGCCTCGCACCGCAACTGGGCGAGCTTCGGCGACCACGTGACCCTGCCCGAGGGTCTGCCGGACTGGCGCCGCCACATCCTGACCGATCCCCAGACCTCCGGCGGCCTGCTCGTGACCTGCGCGCCCGGTCGGGCCGCGGCGATCCTGGCCCAGGTCCGCGCCGCGGGCTTCGCGCAGGCCGCCATCGTCGGTCGGTTCGAGGCCGGCCCCCCCGGCATCCGGGTCGAGGCCTGAGGCGGGTTCGATCCCGCCTCGTGCGCCTGCTGCGCGCGGCTAGAGCGCCACGGTGCGGAAGCCGGCGAAGACGTCGCGGCGGTCCGGGCCGAAGAAGTTGCGATAGGCGGTGTCGACCATGCGCGCGCGGGTCGCCCAGGCGCCGCCGCGCAGCACCTTGCGGGTCCCGAAGGCGGGCTCCGAATACTCCTTGTAGGCATCGGGCGCGAAGCCGGGGAAGGGCAGGAACGGGCTCGCCGTCCATTCCCAGACGTTGCCGAGCATCTGCCGGCAGCCCCAGGCGCTGTCGCCCGCGGGGTAGGCGGCGACGTCGACGCAGCCGAGATGGCCGCCGTCGAGATTGGCGCGCTCGGGGGTGGGCGCCGCCTCGCCCCAGGGGTAGGGGCGCTTGGCCGTGTCGAGGGTCCCGTCGCGGGCCGGGGCACCGGCGGCGGCGGCCTCCCACTCCGCCTCCGTGGGCAGGCGCCGTCCCGCCCAGCGGCAATAGGCGTTGGCCTCATGCCAGCTGACGTGGACGACCGGCTGGTCGGGGGCCAGCGGCGCGTCCCGGTCGAACCTGCGAACGGTCCAGTCCCGCGTGCCGCGACGCGTCCAGTAGATTGGGTGCTCGGCGCCGCAGCCGTCGCGCCAGCGCGCGCCCTCCGCGTCCCAGTAGGCGGCCTCCCGGTAGCCGCCATCCGCCACGAAGGCCGCGAACTCGGCGTTGGTCACCGGCGCGCGGGCGATGCGGAACGGCGCGACGGAGACGGGATGCGCCCATTTCTCGTTGTCGAAGACGAAGCCGCCGCCGGGCTCCGCCCCGAGCCGCCAGGTCCCGCCGCCCACGGCGACGTCGCCGGGCCAGGGACCGGTTCCCGCAGGCCGGGCGGAGGCCGATGCGGCGAAGGCGGGCGCGGGGTAGCCGAGGGTCTGGCGCGTGTAGGTGAAGGCCTCGTCGTGCATGTCCTCGTGGAAGATCACGAGCTGGTAGAGGTCGGCCTCCTCGGGTGTGGGCTCGCGATCGGCGAGACGCCGGATCAGGGCCGCGTGGACGCGGGCCATGTAGGCGAGGGTCTCGGGCAGCGCCGGCAGCGGGATCGACCAGCGCGTCGCGTGGGGCACCCGCGCGGAATCGTAGAGCGCATCGGCCCCGTCCATCAGGGGCGGATGTCCGTCGGGGCCGCGCAGGATGAATTGTTCGTGGAACCAGGCGAGATGCCCAATTTCCCAGAGGAGGGGGTTCACGATGTCGTGCTGTGGCCCCATGCGTTGCGCACGGTCGAGGCCTGCCACGAGTTCGAGCGTTCGCGCCCGGGAGTCCTGCAGCATCGCCACGAGATCGGCGGCGGAAACCTGTGCGGTCATCAGACGTCCTGGAAGCCTGTCGCAATCATGAAGATCAGCCTCATCACGCCGGCGGCGAAGCGGTCGCGCGCTGGGAACCGGACGACGGCGATGCGCTGGGCCCGCATCCTCGGCGATCTCGGCCATCAAGTCGACGTGGCGACGACCTACGATCCGGAGAGCGAGGCCGACCTGATGCTGGCGCTGCACGCCTGGCGCAGCGCCGCGTCCATCGCGCGGTTCAAGGCGCGCCACCCGGAGCGGCCGCTCATCGTCGCCCTGACCGGCACCGACGTCTACCACTATCTCGCGGCCGACCCGGAGCCGACGCTGCGCTCGCTCGACCTGGCCGACCGGCTGATCGGCCTGCACGACCTGATCCCCGCCGCCCTTCCGGAGCGTCACCGCGCCAAGGTCGATGTCGTGTTCCAGTCCGCCCTGCCCCGTCGCCAGCGCTGGCCGGCCTCCGCGGAGGCATTCGAGGTCCTGGTCGTCGGGCACCTGCGCGCCGAGAAGGACCCGTTCCGCGCCGCCCGCGCCGCCCGGCGGCTTCCGGCCCGGTCGCGCTTGCGCGTCGTCCATCTCGGCGGGGCCCACGAGGCGGTCTGGGCGGCCCGGGCGCACGCCGAGATGGCCGAGAATCCGCGCTACCTGTGGCTCGGGGACCGGCCCGGATCCCTGGTGCGGCGCTGGCTGACCCGCGGGCGTGTCATGGTCCTCAGTTCCCACCAGGAGGGCGGGGCCAACGTGGTGTCGGAGGCCGTCGTGGCCGGCCTGCCGGTGATCGCCTCCGACATTCCGGGCACCCGCGGCCTGCTGGGACCGACCTATCCCGGCTATTTCCCGGTCGGCGACGACGCGGCCCTGGCCGACCTGCTCCTGCGGGCCGAAGAGGAGCCCGGGTTCCTGAGCGCCCTCGGCGCCTTCTGTACAGAGCGCGCGGATCGCTTCGCGCCGGCCCAGGAGCGCGAGTCCCTCCGCCAGGTCGTCGCGCGCTGCAGGGCGTAGCACGCCGCCCCGGCACGGCCTGCCGGCCGGCGACAGGTTTGCCGGGCGCCGGCCCCCGCTGGCGCAGCGGATCGGGCGCGGCAAGCGCGCCGGCATGGCCGGACAGCAGGTCGGATCGCCCGGGATGGGGTGCGGGCACCGCATCCCGTCGGGTCGCCTCTCACCCGGCCGGACGGCGGACCTGATAGGCGCGCAGGCCCGGTCCGGGACCGGCGATCTCGAGGGCGCCGGCCTCCCCCAGCGCCAGCATGCGCCCGAACAGGACGGCGTCCCCCGTGCCGTCGCCGCTCGGCGCGTCCCAGAACGTCGCCATCGCCCGGCCGATCAGGCGCGCGGCGATCTCCCGGTCCGGGCCGGCCTGCCCGACCAGCAGGGCGTCGTAATGCGTGAGCGGTGCCGACACCAAGCGCCCGGCCCGCACGATCCGGAACGGCGCGTTCTCGCGCTGCAGGCGCGACCACGCATCCGACGCCGCCCGACGCGCGTCGGGCGAGAGCGGACGCCGGCGCGCGTAGAGGTTGGACGCGACGATGTCCTGCCGCCGCAGCATACCGAGGGACCAGGGGCTCCGGATCCCGTCCGCCGTCGTGATGTCGAGGTCGGTCGCGTCGACGAAATCGAAGGGCCTCCCGTGCATCCGGGCGGCGAAGGCCAGAAAGCAGGCGTGCTCCGCCGGCGCGCGCAGGCACGCCCAGAACACCGGCGCGGTGCCGGGCGCGGTCGCTGTGGCCCAGGCCTGTTCCGCGTCGATCAGGTCGTCGTCGCGTTCATCCCGCAGCGCGGACCCCGACCGCAGGACGGACCTGTCCCAGGCCTGCCGGGTATCCGCATCGGCCGGGTCGATGGAACCGACGCTGAGGCTGTCGGGCAGGCCGATCACGGGCTCCGGGATGCCGAGCGACGCCAGGGCGTCGCGCAGCGTGGCGGCGACCGACCGGCCGAACACGACATGGACGATCCGGGCACCTTCCGTCATGCGACGTCTCCCCTGCGCTGTCTCCCCTGCGACGTCTCCCGGGCAGCGGCACCGATGCCCGTATCCCCGAGCGGATCGGTCCGAGGCGGGATCAGGCCGGGCGGTCGCCCCGCGTCTGGCCCGACGCTGCCGTGACGCCTGTCGGGGCTGCGCTTGAGAGCGGTCGTTCCGCCCGGGGATCGTTTCGCGGAATGGATGACGCGTCTCTGGCCGCGGAACTATTCAGCCCACCTAGAGTTCGGATCTCTGTTTCCAGATTGTTTCTATAATTCCAGGAGGGGTGTAACGATCATGTCACTCAGGTTCATGGGATTGGCCGCAGGCTTCATGATCGTTGCCACGAGCCTGGCCACACCGGCGACCGCTCGCGGCGGCGATCGGGTCGCGGGATTGAACGGCGCTCCGACAAGCTGGGCTCGGATGACCCGGAACCGCGCGACGACGCATCGGCGGCACATGATGCGGAAGGGGGCTGGGACGGCCTCCGCGTCGGCGCCGAACGGCCGCGGAATCGGTATGGGGCCAACCGGCCAGCCGAGCGGCGTCAAGTAGGGCGCGCAAGTCCGGTCGAGCGCGGCGCCGGAGCGGCTCGACCGCGCATCGGCCATCCGCAACCCCGGCCACGCGCGGCTCGCCGCGCACGGCCGGGGACCGAGGCTTACTCCTTCAAGGACACTCCATTGTTCAAGCGATCTGCGCGTGCCTTTTCGGCCTGTCTGGGAACCGTCGGCGGTCTCGGACTCATGATCCTGGCGATGTCGAGCGCGGTGCAAGCGCAGTCGGCGGGGAGCCGGATCGACCAACCCACGCCCGCGACCCTTCCTCCGGGGACCCATCGGTCCGACAGTCCGGTGGCGCCGGCCGACCAGTCGACGGGTCGCGTCGCGCCGCCCAGCGCCATCAGTTCGTCCACCGATGTGATGACGTCGGGGGGGTCGGTGCAGGGCGCGGGAAACGGCGGCACGGTCGATCCGATCCAGCACCTGCCCACGGACATGCGTCGCTGATCGGGTGGCCGGTGCACGCGGTCGAGCGTCGAGCGGCGCTGGTCGGGACCGGCCCGCACCGCGCGGTCCCGACCGGGGCATCGGCGTGACACACCGATCCGGAAGCCTGCCCGCCGTCGCCCGATGAGGATCGCAAGCCACGTCGTCGATCGGCTCCTGGCGCTCGCAAGGCGGTCGCTGCGCGAGTTCATCGGCCTGCCGCTCATCGTCATCGCCGGGTTCTTCGGCCTCTTCGCGCTGACCTACGTCCTCGATGACATCCTCTGGGGCGGGCCCGGTCCCGCCCCGTTGCCGTGGCTGGCTCACCTGCTCGGCGACACTGCCGCGATCGCGAGCCTCCTCGGCACGGTCGCGTCCGGCATGATCACGGTGACCTCGATCACCTTCTCGCTCCTGCTGATCGCCGTGCAGCAGACAGCCGCGACGCTCTCCACGGATGTCTACGACCAGTTCATTCAGCGGCGCTCGAACAAGGTCAGCTTCGGCTTCTTCGTCGGGCTCAGCGTGTTCGTCCTGCTGACGCTGGGCAGCGCCAGCCCCGAGCACAAACCGATCTTCGGGGCCCTGCTGTCGCTCCTGATGACCGGGGCCGCGCTGTGCCTGGTGGTCATCCTGATCTACAGCACCATCGATCAGATGCGGCCCCACTCGGTCGTCACCGCGATCCATGGCCACACGTTGAAGGCCCGCGCGGCGGAGCGGCCCCTGATCGAGGCCACGCGCCGGACGCCGCGCGAGGGCCTGCCGTGGTCGCAGATCGTCCGCACAGACGCCTATGGCGTGGTCTGCGACCTGGACGTGCCGGCCATCGAGCTGTCCGCGGCGCATCACGACACCGACATCGAGATCATCGCCCGGATCGGAACCCACGTGGCCTTCCGGGATCCCCTCTACCGCCTGCATGCCCCCCGGCCCCTGACGGCGGACGCCCGGGCTGCCCTCGAAGAGGCGGTCGGCGCGGCCATCAGGATCGAATCCCGGCGGACCATCGACAGGGATGCCGGCTTCGGCATCGAGCAGCTCTCCTCGATCGCCTGGACCACCGCGTCGACATCGAAGCAGAACCCGCAGCCGGCGATTCTGGTCTGCCACGGCCTGCGGGACATCATCGCGCGCTGGAGCTGCGCCGGGCCGATCCCGGAACGCGCCGCGTCACGGGTCATCTACCGGGACAAGGCGGTGGACGACGCGATCCTGGCGATCGCCGCGATCGGTGTCGTCGCGTCGGAGAGCATGCAGAACACCCTCGCCGCCGAAGTCTGGCGGACCCTCGCGACGCTGATCGCCGATGTGCCCGCCGCGCAATTGCCGGCCTTGACGGACACGGTCCGCCGGCTGCTGTCGTCCCTCGGCGACCATGTGCTGACCTCCGATCTGGAACAGGAGCTGGGCCGATGCCGGCGCGCCCTGACCGGCCGGGGCGAAGCTCAGGTCGCCGGAGCGATCCAGGAGGCGGCCGATGGGCTGGCGGCGAGTATCGGCGTCCTGAACTCGCGCGGGACCCGCGTGCCCACGGCGGCCTGAGAACCGTCGCAGGATCGATGAAACGCCGCTCGGCGGAGAACCACCCACCCGGGCCCTCATCCTCACGTGCCGGAGCGCAGCGGCGGCCTCGAACCGCCTCGCCGCGGTCCCCCGCCCGCCCGGGACAGCGCCCCAGCTTTCAGCCGGACGGTGCCGGCGGCCAATCTCGAAGCCCGGCGGTGCAAGACCGGGAAGCCGTGGAACGTGCCTGCATCGCGTCCGATGTCGCGCTTCGGGACGCGTTCCGGCGCGAACAGGGCCGGCTCCTGCGGCTGGACGCTCCCAGGCCCTGCCGCTCGGGCCTCGCGACCGGTCCGCGCTGACGCCGCCCAGATCCTTTCCGCGAAAGGCAGTCAATATGAATTATGAATCTAGAACGTAACGAAAAATACTTTTTAAAATCGAGCATCTCTATAATAATTTTCCCTATTTACGCCTTTAACTTCGATCTTTTTGTCGGCTTCTATAATCCCCAGACCTCGCGAAGCGGGTTTTTTGACAATGAACACTCGCCAATCCGCAAAGTTAAGCTTAGAGGGTGCGACCAGGCGGCCACAGGAAGCGTTCAGATGGTGTCGGTTGATTTGCGTCTGCTCGTTCGCCGCCTGAACGACGTGTGCCGACAGGAGCTCGAGGCTGCGGCCGGTCTCGCGCTGACCCGCGCGCACTACAACATCGAGATCGAGCACTGGCTGCGCCGCCTCGTGGAGCATCCCCGGTCGGACGTGGCCATGATGCTGGATCAGGTCGGCATCGATCGGGGGCGCCTGATCGCCGGTCTCGACCGCATCCTCGACGGGCTGCGCAGCGGCAACGGCCGGCCGCCGGGCTTCGCCCCGGACGTGGTGGCGCTGATCAAGCAGGCCTGGCTCCTGGCGTCGGTCGAGGCCGGCGCGACCTCGGTCCGCTCCGGCCACATCCTGTGGGCGATGCTGGCCGACGAGGCGTCGGCGCGGCGCCTCGGGCAGATCGCGGACGACCTCCATCGCCTGTCGGCCGAGGGTGTGAAGCGGGACTTCGCCGCCCTGACGGCGGCGAGCGCCGAGGCCGCGCCGACCGCGCAGGGCAGCGCGGCCCCCGATTCGGCCGGGGGCCTCCCGCCGGGGCCCGGCGGGGCCCTGGAGCAGTTCACCGTCGATCTGACCGCGCAGGCCCGCGCGGGGAAGATCGACCCGATTCTCGGTCGCGACGCGGAGATCCGGCGCTGCATCGACATCCTGATCCGCCGGCGCCAGAACAACCCGATCCTGGCGGGCGAGGCCGGCGTCGGCAAGACCGCGGTGGTGGAGGGTCTCGCCCTCCGGATCGTCGCCGGCGACGTGCCCCCGGCCCTGAAGGACGTCACCCTGCGCTCCCTGGACCTCGGCCTGCTCCAGGCCGGCGCCAGCATGCGCGGCGAGTTCGAGCGCCGGCTGCGCGAGGTCATCGACTCGGTGAAGGCGTCGCCCAAGCCGATCATCCTGTTCATCGACGAGGCCCACACCCTCGTCGGGGCGGGGGCCGCCGCCGGCAAGGGCGATGCCGCAAACCTGCTCAAGCCCGCCCTGGCGCGCGGCGAGCTGCGCACCGTCGCGGCCACCACCTGGGCCGAGTACAAGAAGTATTTCGAGAGCGACGCGGCGCTGACGCGCCGCTTCCAGATCGTCAAGATCGACGAGCCGTCCGAGCCCGTCGCGATCACCATGATGCGCGGCCTCGTGGCGACCCTGGAGCGTTACCACAAGGTCCGCATCCTCGACGAGGCGGTGGGGGCCTCGGTGCGGCTCGCCGCGCGCTTCATCCCCGCGCGCCAGCTCCCCGACAAATCCGTCTCCCTGCTGGACACCGCCTGCGCGCGCGTGGCGGTGAGCCAGACGACGTTGCCCGGCGCGATCGAGGACCGCCGGCACCGGCTCGACGCGATCGAGACCGAGACGGCGATGCTGACGCGCGAGACGCGGACCGACGGTCAGGGCGGGGCGCGCCTCGCCACCCTGGCGCAGGAGCGGGCCGTCCTCGCCGGGGAGCTCGACGCCCTGACGACGCGCTGGGATCGGGAAAAGGCGCTGGTCGCCCGCCTGGGCGCGCTGCGGGCGGAGATCGAGGCGGCGGAGAGCGACGATCCATCGGCGGACCTGTCGGCGGCGTTCACGGCCGCCTCGGACGAACTGAGGGCGCTCCAGGGCGAGGCGCCGCTGGTCTTCCCGCTGGTCGACGCGCAGGCCATCGCCGAAGTGGTCCAGAACTGGACCGGCATCCCCGCCGGACGCATGCAGTCGACGGAGATCCGCTCGGTCCTGACCCTGCGGGCCGCGATGGCGGAGCGGGTCATCGGCCAGAATCACGCGCTCGAGGCCGTGGTGCAGGCGATCGTCACGTCCCGGGCCGGCCTGACCGACCCGCGCAAGCCCCTCGGCGTGTTCCTGATGGTCGGCCCCTCGGGCGTCGGCAAGACCGAGACCGCCCTGACCCTCACCGACCTGCTCTATGGCGGCGCGCAGAGCCTCACCACCCTCACGATGACCGAGTTCAAGGAGGAGCATAAGGTCAGCCTGCTGATGGGCAGCCCGCCCGGCTATGTCGGGTACGGCGAGGGCGGCATCCTGACCGAGGCGGTCCGGCGCCGGCCCTACAGCGTGATCCTGCTCGACGAGATGGAGAAGGCCCATCCCGGCGTCCAGGACGTGTTCTACCAAGTGTTCGACAAGGGCCAGATGCGGGACGGCGAGGGCCGCGACATCGACTTCAAGAACACGGTCATCATCATGACCTCGAACGCGGCCTCCGATCTGATCGCCAAGCTCTGCGCCGACCCGGAGACGATGCCGGATCCGGCCGCCCTGGCGGCGGCCCTGCGGCCGGAACTCGGCAAGGTCTTCAAGGACGCGTTCCTCGGCCGGGTCACCCTGGTGCCGTACCTGCCGCTCAGCGACGAGACCCTGCGCCGCATCGTCGTGCTGCAGCTGGAGCGGATCCGCCGGCGCTTTGCCGACACGCAGAAGGCGACGTTCGACTACGATCCCGACCTGATCGAGACCATCGCCAAACGCTGCACCGAGAGCGCGTCGGGGGCCCGCAACGTCGAGAACATCCTGTCGCGGACCCTGCTCCCCGAGCTCTCGGTCCGCGTCCTCGAACATCTGGCCGGCGGCGCGCCCATCCAGCATGTCCATGCCGGCATCGATCGCGATGGCGGCTTCGTCTACACGGTGCGCTGAACGCGCCGACCGGAGCCCCGCCCATGCCGCCGGCCGCTCGCATCGGGGACCTCGTCCTGCAGACGGCGCCCCATTGTCACGCGCCGATCCACCCCCCCGCCCCGGTGCCGACGCCGGTGCCGCATCCGGCCATGCCGCTCGCCATCATCAAGGGCTGCCCGACGGTCCTGATCGGCAAGATGCCGGCGGCACGGGCCACCGACACGACCATGCCCTGCCTCCTGATCGGCTGCGTTCCGGCCGGTCCCGGCATGATCGCCAAGGGTTCGTCCACGGTGCTGATCGGCAAGATGCCGGCGGCGCGCGCCGGCGACGCGACCCTCCACGCGAGTTGCGTGGCACCGATTCCCAGTCCGTCCGGCAAGATTCTGCCGCCGGGCTGCGCCACCGTGATCATTGGCGGGTGACCGGATGCGCCGTCTGCATTTCGACGCCCTGAAGCCCCTCTGCCCGGCCTGCCGCCGGGGCCGCCTGATCCCGGAGCCGGGGGCGGAGGCGACGGGCGACGCGATCGTGTTCGGGGTCTTGCGCTGCTGCGACGCGGCGTGCGGCCAGCGCTTCCCGATCATCGCGGGCGTTCCGGTACTGGTCCCGGACCTCGCCGGATGGCTGGCGGCGAATCTCCACCTCGTCCTGGCGGGCGACGTCGAGGACGCGGCGGTGGAGGCCGTGATCGGGGCCGCGGTCGGGCCGGATTCGGCCTTCAGCATCGCCCGGCACCAGCAATCGAGTTACGCCCACGATCACTACGGCGACCTGTTCGCGGGGGAGCCGGACGCCACGACGCCGCCCGGCAGCGTGCGCCGCTGCCTGGATCAGGCCCTGCGGCGCCTGGGCGCCGGGGGCGGCGGCCCGCGGCTCGATATCGGCTGCGCCGCCGGGCGGACCAGCCTCGACCTGGCGGCGCAGTGCGACGAACCCGTGCTCGGCATCGACCTGAACTGGCCCCTGCTCCGCATCGGCCGGGGCATCCTCGATCGCGGCCTGCTGCGTTACCCGCTCCGGCGTCTCGGCAACCGCTACGAGCGCCGGGAAACCCCCTTCTCCCCGCCGGAGGCCAAGCGGGTGGATTTCTGGATCGCCGACGCCCTGTCCCTGCCCTTCGCCGGAGACACGTTCCAGCGCGTCCTGGCGCTGAACGTGCTCGACTGCGTGCCGGACCCGGCGCGCCTCGTCGCCGAGATCGGCCGGGTGACGCGGCCGGGGGGTGACGTCGCCGTCGCGACGCCCCTCGACTGGGCCTCCCACGCCACCCCGTCCGCCGCCTGGCTCGACAGCCCGGAGGCCCTCGCGGCGATGATCGCGCTGGCCGATCGGGGCGTCCCCGACGCCAAGCCCCTGGTGCCGACCGGACCGCCCCTCGACCTGCCCTGGTCCGTCCGGCTGCACGACAACGCCACCGTCACCTATCGATCCCGGTTGGTGACCCTGACGGCCGCGGCCGGTTGAGCGCGTCGTCGACGCCGATGGGTCCGCGCCTCGCAGCCGCACTTCGAGTCCCTCCCGCGAAAGCGCACGTATTCCCGCGCAGTAATAGTTCTGGCGCGGCATAGAGTTTCAATACGTCGTCTTCGACGATATGAAGCTTAAGATCTCAGGGATCGAGTCGACGGAACGACGAAGATGGATCTTGAATCTTTGCAGACTAAAGAGTTCACAGAAAATTATTCTCACTCTCGGAAAATCGCATTGCTTTTTTAAAGTCTTTCCCTATGGTCCACGGGCCGCGCTGGACATCATAACTCAACATACGAGTCGATATAAATCACAGACTCCGGATGTCTTATTCGGGAGATTTATTATCAAATAAGTCGATCGATTGGGGAATATACGATGGCCTCGAGCACTGCGACGGCTCACAACGACCCCACGATTTTTTCGCCCGGCGGCCAGACCATCCCGTCGTCCCGGATGAGGCCGATCGCGAGCGAGCCGCCAGCCCGCGTCGCGCCGCTGCCGGATGCAGCCCCGAGCGCCCTGCGGCCGCCGCGGTCGTCCGCGGTCGAACCGCCGCTGCGGACCGGAACCGACATGGTCCGGACCACGCTGCCCCTGTCCGAGCACAGCGCCGGCCTCCCGACGGTCGTCGACGTCTACGGCGACAATGTCGGACTCGCCCTCGCGGCGCCGATCTTCGATTGGCTGTTCAGGATTCAGTACGCCACAGAGATCGATGTCGATTCGCTGCACCAATATCTGGTCGCGGCGCTCAAGAATTTCGAGGTTCAGGCCGCCCATCGCGGCCTCACGCCGGTCCATATCAGGATCCTGCTCTACGGGCTCGCCGCCACGGTCGACGACATCGTGCTCAAGACCGCCTGGGGTGGCGACAGCCCCTGGGCCCACAAGAGCATGATCTCGATGTTCTTCCGCGAAACCTGGGGCGGTGAGCGGTTCTACGTGCTGCTGAGCCAGATGATGGCGACGTCGCGCTCGTTCGCGCGCGAGATCGAAGTCTATTACCACTGCCTGCAGTTCGGGTTCGAGGGGCGCTACCGGTTGGAGCCGCAGGGCGCGGCGGAGCGCGGGCGGATCCGCGAGGAATTGTACCTGTTCCTGCGCGAGCTGCGTGGCGCGCCGCCGGCCGACCTGTCGCCGGCCTGGCGGGGCCTGGTCGTGGCGCGCGACCGGTTCCGCGGCCTGATGCCGTACTGGCTCGCCGGCCTGGGCATCGTCCTGGCGGCGGCCTGCATCTTCATCGTCCTGAGCACCCTGCTGCACCGGAACGCCACGCGGGCGGCCGACGAGATCAGCACGCTGGTGCTCACCCCGCCCGATCCCGTCCCGGCCCCGCCGCCCCCGGCCCCGCCGGTCGCGCCGGCCATCGTCACCCCGCCTCCGCCGCCGCCGAGCATCGCGAGCCTTCTGGCGCCGCAGGAGCAGGCCGGCCTGCTGACCGTGTCCGAGCGCGGCGACGCCACGGTCGTCACCACGACGCGCGACCTGTTCGCCTCGGGCTCGATCGTCCTGCGCGACCCCTATCCCGAGACGATCCAGGCGATCGCCGGGGCGCTCGAATCCAGGCCCGGACTCATCCAGGTCGTCGGCTACACGGACAGCGTCCCGATCCGCACCGCCGCGTATCCGGACAACGTCAGCCTGTCGCGGGCCCGGGCCGAGGTCGTGGCCGACCAGCTCATGGCGAATCTCACGGATCCAAGCCGCGTCGCCTTCACGGGCCTCGGCGCGGCGGACCCGATCGCCCCCAACACGACGCCGCAGGGGCGCAGGGCCAACCGGCGGGTCGAAGTCCGGTTCACGCCCCCGCCGAGCCCGGCGCGGGCGCCCCGGCCCAGCGCCCCCGCGCCCGCGCCCGCGCCGCGGGGCGAGCGATGACGCGTCCGAAGCAGATCCTCGCCTATTGGCCGTGGCTGCTGCTGGCGATCGCCTGCTTCGGCCTGGCGGCGGCGACGTGGTTCCTCGGTCCCGACCTCAGGATCGGCAATCAGCCGATGCTGGCCGACCCGGCCCTGCGGCTGTTCGTGACGCTGGTCATCCTCCTGCTCGGGGTCATCGCGGCCCTGGCGCTGCTCCTGCGCCGGGGTCCGGCCCGGGCCTCCGCCGAGACCCCGGCGGCCGACGATTACGGCCGGCAGAGCCGGGCCCTCGACCGCTCGATGCAGCGGATGATGCGGATGCTGCGCCAGCTGCCCGGGACCGGCTGGCGCGGCCGCTCCCATGCCTACGCCCTGCCCTGGTACCTCGTCACCGGCCCCGCGGGCGCCGGCAAGACCGCCCTGGTCCAGGCTTCGGGCCTGCGGTTCGGCGGCGGCGACCGACAGAGCAACACCGTCGCGGCAGGCCCCGCCTACACCCTGTCGCTGACGGACCGGGCGGTGTTCGTGGACAGCGCGAGCGCCCTCGGCAGCCAGCTCGACCGGCGCGGCTGGAGCTACTTCCTCGGCCTGCTGAAGCGGTTCCGCCGCCAGCAGCCGGCCAACGGCGTGATCCTGACCCTGAGCCTGCCGGAGTTCCGCGCGGCCGTTCCCGCCCAGACCCTGGCCCTGGGCGACGATCTCCGTCACCAGCTCGGCGAGATGGTGAGCCGCCTCGGCGTGCGGCTGCCGGTCTATCTCGTCTTCACCAAGCTCGACGCGCTGCCGGGCTTTCGCGCCTTCTTCGGCGGGGCATCGGCCTTCCCCCGCGACGGCGTCCTCGGCTTCACCCTGCCGCTCCTCGACGGGTCGCACGGGGGCGCCGATCCCGACGACGTGGCCACCGTGTTCGGCCGCGGCTTCGACGAACTGGTGCAGTGGCACACGCCGCGGACCCTGGAGCTGATGAACGCGGAGGGCGAGGCGGCGTCGCGGTTCGACGCCTTCATGTTCCTGCCGGAATTCGCCGCCCTGAAGTCCCGGCTGGGCGATGTCATCGCCGAGGTGTTCAGGCCGAGCCAGTTCGAGGAGCCGCTGCTCCTGCGCGGCGTCTATTTCACCAGCGCGCGGCCCGATGCCGGCCACCTCGCGCTGCCGGGAGGGCCGGCCGAGGGGCCGGCGGGGAGGCCGGCGGCGGGGCCGGCGGCGGGGCCGGCGGCGGAACCCGGCCTGTTCATCCGCGACCTGATCGACAAGGTGATCCTGCCCGAATCCGGCCTCGCCGGCCTCAACGCCAGGGCGAGCCGGACCGCCCTGACCCTGCGCGCCGCCCTCCTCGGGACCACCACCGCGGCGGCCGTCGCCCTGGTGGCGTGGTGGTCGGTGAGCTTCCTCGGCAACGCACGGCTGATCGACACGGTCCGCGCCCAGGTGCCCAAGGTCCGCTCGAGCCTCGCCCTGATCGCCGACACCGAAGGCCGCGCGAACACGGCGGTCGACCTCGCGTCGTTGCTGGCGGCCCTGAAGCGGCTCCAGGCCCTGCCGGAGGGCTGGAATTCCCGGTCCGACGCGGTGCCGCTCGAGGAGCAGGGGGGCCTGTCCCAGCACGGCGTGATCGCCGCGGCGACCCGCGGCGAGTATGTGCAGGCCCTGCAGCAGATCTTCCTGCCCCGCCTCGCCCTGAAGCTCGAGACGCGGATCCAGGCCAGCCTGAACAGGCCGAACGACCTCTACGGCGCCCTGATGGTCTATCTGATGCTCGGCGGCGAGCACGCGGTCGAGGACGACGTCGTCCTGGGCTGGATGAACCAGCGGTGCCGCGCGCTCTATCCCGAACCGTTGCACAACCAGCTCTGCGGCGACTTCCAGGGCCAGGTGCAGAACCTCCTCGAGGTCGGGTTCGAGCCGATCGCGCTGAACGCCGCCCTGGTGGCCCAGGCCCGCACCGCCCTCAACGCCCTGTCCCCGGCCCTGTATGGCCTGGCCCTGCTCAAGGCGGCGGACGAGATCACGAGCCTGCCGCCCTGGCAGCTGACGAACGTCACCGGGCCGCTCGCCTCCTACGGTCTCGTCCGGCGCTCGTCCGGCCAACAGTTGAGCGAAACGATCCCGGGTCTCTACACCCGTGCCGCCTTCGCGACGGCGGTGCTGCCGAAGATCGGCGAGGTCGCCAAGCGCGTCATCAACGCGGATTGGGTCCGCTATCCGAAGTCCGAACGCGGCCGCAATCCCATCCTGATCGACAATCTGTATCGGGAGATCGTCGATCTCTACATCGGCGAGTACGTCTCGCGCTGGGAGCAGTTGCTCAACGCCATCGACATCGCGCCCTTCGCGAACTTCACCGATGCCTTCGGGGTGCTCCAGGCCCTCTCGGGACCGCCCTCGCCCTACGCCGCCCTCCTGCAGGCGGTGGCGCAGAACACCGCCCTGGCCGGCCAGAAGCCGCCGGGCGGCGAGCCGACGCCCGACGGCGTCAAGCAGGATCTGAGCGCGGCGCCCGCCGCTTCGGTGGCCCCGGCTCAGGCCGTCACCGATCATTTCGCCGTGCTGCACCGCTTCGTCGCGGGCGCGCCGAGCGCCCTCGACGGGCTGCTGGCCCAGATCAACCAGCTCCGGGCCCTGCTCGGCCCGGTGGCCAGCGCGGGTCGCGCGGTTCCGGCCCTGGCCACCGAGATGACGTCCAATCCGGCCTTCGCCCAGACCCTGAGCCAGCTCCAGCTCAGCGTGATGAGCGCACCGCCGCCGGTGTCCGATTCGATCCGCACCCTGGTGCGCCGGACCTCGGCGATCGCCAACACCAGTGTCCGGTCCGATCTCGACGCCGCCTGGAAGGCGCAGGTGCTGCCGTTCTGCCAATCCGCCATCGGCGGGCGCTATCCGTTCGACACCGCCGCGGCCGACGTGGCGCTGGCGGATTTCAGGCGGATGTTCGCCCCCGGCGGCCTGCTGGATCAGTTCTTCACCCGCCAGCTCAAGCCCTTCGTCGACACCAGCGCGAGCCCGTGGAAGCTCCCGGCCATCGCCGGCGCCCGGCTCGACGTCACCCCGGAGGCCCTGCGCCTGTTCGAGCAGGCGAGCCGGATCCGCACCGTGTTCTTCCCCGGCGGGGCGGCGGCCCCGCTCGTCCCGTTCGCGGTGACGCCGACCGATCTCGATCCCGGCGCGATGCGCGTGACCCTCGACATCGACGGACAGTCGCTCACGTACCAGTACGGGCCGCAGCAGAGCGTCGCCATGCAGTGGCCCGGCACGCACAGCGGCGTGCGGGTGGGCTTCGGGGTGAACGATCCGGGCGAGCCGTCCTTCATCACCGTCAAAGGGCCCTGGGCGCTGTTCCGCTTCCTCGCGGACCGATCCCTCCGGGTGACCGGGGGCAACAGCTTCAGCTTCACCGTCCAGCTCGGCAGCCGGACCGCCGGTTTCTCGCTGCAGCCCGCCACGGTCGACAATCCCTTCGGCACGAACCTGATGAGCGGCTTCCGGTGCCTGCCGTCGCTGGTCTCCGGGTCCTCGTCGTCATGACGCCCCGCCGCGACACGGGACCGGGCGCGACGGAGCGCGGCACGGCGCCCGACCTGTTCCCGGGGGAAGCCCGGATGCGCCGGCCTTGCGGCCTCCGGGCCTCGGGACGCTGCCGACCGGAGCCGCGATGATCAGTCCACCGACCCTCGACCCGCAGACCCTGCTCGCCCCGTTCGACGGCGCGAGCCCGGCCGGACAGGATCCGCGGGCCGACCTGTCGCCGGCCTCGCGCTTTCTGCTGATCAAGGACGCCCGGGCCAGCGCGCGCCGGAAGGAGCGGGCCCTCGACATCGACGCCGACGCGGCTCCGCCGACGGAGGACTGGTCGGAGGTCGCGCAGAACGCCTGCCTCGTGCTGTCCGAGGACGGCAAGGATCTGGAGATCGCCGCCTGGCTCATCGAGGCCCTGCTGCGGCTCGACGGCCTGCCCGGCCTGTTCACCGGCCTGACGGTGGCCCAGGGGCTGGTCGAGCAGTTCTGGGACGAGGTGCATCCGCGGCCCGACGAGGAAGGCCAGGAGCCGCGTCTCTCGCCGTTCATCGCCCTCAACGGCAGCGGCGGCGACGGAACGCTGACCCAGGCGCTGCGCAAGCTGCCCCTGACGGGGGGCGCCGGCTACGCCCTGTGGCAGTACGAGCAGGCGCGGGAGATCGAGGCCCTCGCCGACGAGGGCAAGCGGGCGAGCCGCCTCGCGGGCGGCGCCCTGAGCATGGAGGAGTTCCTGGAGGCGCTTCGGGAGACCCCGGCCGCCTTCTACGCCAACCTCCTCGACGACGTCGCCGAGGCACGCCGATCCCTCGACGCCCTCTCGGACGCCTTCGCGGCCCGGGTCGGACGCGAGGCGCCCCCCGCCGGCGGCCTGCGCGGGATCCTGCAGGACCTGGAGGACGCCGTGCGCGTCGCCGCGGCCGACAAGCTGCTCCAGGCGCCCCCCGATCCGGGCGCGGTCGCCACCGCGGAGATGCCGGGCGGCGGGGCCGCGGCCTCCGCGGACGAAGCCGGTGCCCCGGACGGCAGGGTCCCGGCGCCCGGCAAACCGGCCGGGCGCGAGGACGCGTTCCGCCAGCTGCTGCAGATCGCGGCCTTCTTCCGCGCGACCGAGCCGCACTCGCCGATTTCATACTCGCTCGAGGACGTGGTCCGCCGCGGCCGGCTGCCGCTGCCGCAACTGCTCGACGAGTTGATCATGGATCCCGACGCACGCCGGTTCTTCTTCATCGCGTCGGGGGTGAAGCCCAAAGAAGAGGTGGAGTGACGTCACCGACGCAGGCTCGGCGCGCGCCGATGCGAATCGCAAAATATCAATCTTCGAGGTGTTGATCCATGGCAAGTATCCACGAAAAGCTGAACCGGGTCCGCAAACCGCGGGTGCACATCACCTACGACGTCGAGACCGAGGGGGCCGTCGTCCAGAAGGAGCTTCCGTTCGTCGTCGGCGTGCTCGGCGACTTCTCGGCCGATCCGAGCGAGCCGCTCAAACCGCTCAACGACCGCAAGTTCATTCAGATCGACCGGGACAATTTCGATCAGGTCCTGGCGCGCATGACCCCCGGCCTGAAGATGAAGGTCGAGAACACGCTGACCAATGACGGCAGTCAGATGTCGGTCGAACTCGCCTTCAAGTCGATGTCCGACTTCGATCCGGCCGCCGTCGTGGCGCGCGTCGAGCCGCTGCGCAAGCTGCTCGAGGCGCGCAACCAGCTCCGCGACCTCCTGTCGAAAGCCGACCGGTCGGAGGATCTGGAGACCCTGCTCGAACAGATCCTATCGAACGAGACCGATCTGAAGTCGCTGGGCGAACAGCTCGGCGTCGGCACGGAAGAGGACGCCCACTGATGAGCACGGAAGCCGCGCCCGAGACCGCCGAGGCGCAAGCCGGCACCGCCGACCTGTCGTTCCTCGACCAGGCCATCGCCGCCACCAAGCAGACCGATCCCGACCGGACCACCGAGCTGCTGCGGACCCTGACCCGCGAGGCCATGTCGGGCACCGTCACCTATTCGAAGAACCTGACGCAGACCATCACCGCCGCGATCACGAGCATCGACCAGAAGCTCTCGACCCAGCTCAACGCCATCCTCCATCACCCGGACTTCCAGAAGCTGGAGGGGACCTGGCGCGGGCTGAACCATCTCGTGATGAACTCGGAGACGGGCACCAGCCTGCGGATCCGGGCCCTGAACTGCACCAAGCGCGAACTCTACAAGAGCCTGACGAAGGCCTCCGAATTCGATCAGAGCACCATCTTCAAGAAGATCTACGAGTCGGAATTCGGCAGCGCCGGCGGCGAACCCTATGGGTGCCTGATCGGCGACTACGAGTTCACGAACCATCCCGAAGACGTGGAGCTCTTGAGCCTCATGTCGAACGTGGCGGCGGCGTCCTTCGCGCCGTTCATCGCCGCCGCCAGCCCGAAGCTGTTCGGTTTCGACGGCTATACCGAACTCTCGAAGCCGCGCGACCTCGAGAAGATCTTCGATACGGTCGAGTACGCCAAGTGGCGCAGCTTCCGCGAATCCGAGGACAGCCGCTTCATCACCCTGACGCTGCCCCGGACCCTGGCCCGCCTCCCCTACGGGGCCGCGACCAAGCCGATCGAGGAATTCGACTACGAGGAAGGCAACATCCAGGACGGCGTCGCCCACGGGATGGTCCACGACGAATATTGCTGGATGAACTCCGCCTACGTGCTGGGCGCGCGTCTGACCGACGCCTTCGCCCAGCACGGCTGGTGCACCGCCATCCGGGGCGCGGAGGGCGGCGGCAAGGTCGAGAACCTGCCGAGCCACGTCTTCGTCTCCGACGACGGCGACACCGACCAGCAATGCCCGACCGAGATCGGCATCACCGACCGGCGCGAGGCGGAACTGTCCAAGCTCGGCTTCCTGCCGCTGTGCCATTACAAAGGCACCGATTACGCCGTGTTCTTCGGCGCCCAGACCACCCAGAAACCCAAGAAGTACGATCGTCCGGAGGCGACCGCCAACGCGGCGATCTCGGCCCGCCTGCCGTACATGATGGCCACGGCCCGCTTCGCCCATTTCCTCAAGATCATGGCCCGCGACAAGATCGGCTCCTTCATGGAGGCGAAGGATTGCGAGGACTGGCTCAACCGGTGGATCATCAACTACGTCAACGGCAACCCGGATGCCGGCCAGGACATGAAGGCGAAGTATCCGCTCGCCGAGGCGAAGATCGAGGTTCGGGAGATCCCCGGGCGGCCGGGCTCCTACAACGCCGTCGCCTGGCTGCGGCCCTGGCTCCAGCTCGAGGAGCTGACGACCTCGATGCGGATGGTCGCCCGGATCCCGAGCGCCTCGTGAGCACCGCGGCCTGATCCACATTCGCCGGCCCGTTCGGTCTCGATCGAGCGGGCCGGGACGGCCGCGCGCTTCGGCGACGGAGCGCGCCCCGCCGTGCCGCGCCGCGGACACCGTTCCCCCACCCGATACCCCGCGCTGTCCGAAGGACCCCGTGTCGATCCCATCCCCGACATCCGTCGGCATGTCCGCTGCCCCGGGCGCCGTCCGCGCAGAGGCGGCCCCCGTCCCCGCGGGGACGGCCACCGGCCCCGCAGGGACGGCCACCGGCCCCGCGCCGCTGCGGCGGCGCGCCGCCGACCTGGCGCTGGGACGGCTGCCGGCGGACACGCTCGACCGCTTCCAGGCCGCCGCCGACCCGATCTCGGCGCTGCGCGCGTGGTTCGGGGACGATCTGGCGCGCCTCGGGGCCCGGTCGGTCGCCGACGCCCTCGACCGCGACATCGCGATGCTCGACACGATGCTGACCGACCAGCTCAACGCCATCCTGCATCATCCCCGCTTCCGGGCGCTGGAGGCGTCCTGGCGCGGCCTCGATTACCTCTGCCGCTGCGGCGCCTCCGCGCCCGCCGTCAGGATCAAGGCGCTCAACGTCAGCTGGACGGACCTCGCCCATGACTTCGAACGGGCGGAGGACGTCGAACGGAGCGCGCTGTTCGAGAAGATCTACAATGCCGAGTTCGGCATGCCCGGCGGTCAGCCCTACGGCGTGCTGCTGTGCGACTACGAGATCCGCCACCGGCCCCTGCCGTCCCACCCGACCGACGACATCTCGGTGCTGGCCAGCCTCGCGGGCGTCGCCGCGGCGGCCTTCGCGCCCGCGGTGCTGGGGGCGTCGCCGCACCTCCTGGGCCTCGACGATTTCGCCGACCTCGACCGCCTGCACGGCCTCGCGCAGCTGTTTCGCGGCGACGAATACCACCGCTACGAGCGGCTGCGGCAGCAGGAGGATACCCGTTTCCTCGCCCTCGTGCTGCCGCGCATCCTGATGCGGGCCCCCTATGCGGACGTGCCGATGCCGTTCCGCTACCGCGAGGATCGCCGCGGCCTCGACCGGGACGACCTGTGCTGGGGCAACGCGGTCTATGCCTTCGGCGAGGTGCTGATCCGCGCCTTCGATCAGCACGGGTGGTTCGCCGACATCTGCGGCGCCCGTCCGGACGAGATCGACCACGGCCTCGTCACCGGCGTCCCCGCCCCGTCGACCGAGCCGGACGCGCCGGAGGTGGTCCAGCGTCTCGGCTGCGAGATCGTGATCCCGGCCCCTGTCGAGGCCGACCTCTGGCAGCTCGGTCTGATAAACCTGAATGCCTGCAAGGACACGCCCTACCTGATCTTCCGCTCGGGCGTCTCGATCGGGGCGGTGCCCCAGGGCGCCCCCACCCCGGCGGTGGTCAACGCCCGGGTCTCGGCGATGCTGCGGTACATGCTGTGCGTGTCGCGCTTCGCCCATTACGTCAAAGTGCAGGTGCGCGATCGGGTCGGCAGCTACGCCACGCCCAAGGCCTGCGAAGCCGCCCTCCAGCTCTGGCTGCACGCCTACTCCATCGGCAACGACGATGCCGCGCCCGAGGTGAAGGCCCGCTATCCCCTGCGCGAGGCGCGGGTCGAGGTGCGGGAGATCCCGGGCCGCCCGGGCGCCTACGCCTGCATCATGCAGTTGCGGCCGCATTTCCAGCTCGACCGGATCTCGACCACCTTCAAGCTGGTCACCGACCTATCGCTCACAGGCCGCGCGCCGGCCCAGGGTCCGACCTTCGGGAGCCGATCATGACCGACACCGCCCTCACGCTGTTCGCGGCCGGCCGCCTGGAGGCGGCGCTGGCGGTCGCGACCGAGCAGGTCAAGGCCGCCCCGCAGGACATCCGGCTGCGCAGCGAACTCGCCGAGTTCCTGTGCCTCGCCGACGCGCTGGAGCGGGCCGAACGGCAGTTCGACACGATCGCGACCCAGGCCCCGATGACGGCGCCGCGGGTGAGCGCGTTGCGCCAGTTCGTGCGGGCCGGCCTCGCCCGCCGCGAGGTCTGGCGGAACGGCCGCGCCCCCGAGCTGGTCGGCCCGGCCCCCGATCACCTCCGCCTGCGCCTGGAGGCGCTGGTCGACCTGCGCCGGGGCGAGGCCGAGCGGGCGGCCCTGCGCCTCGCCGAGGCCGAGGCGGCGCGGCCCGCGGTGGCGGGCACCCGCGATGGGCAGCCCTTCGACGATTGGCGCGACATGGACGACCTGATCGGCGGCGTGCTCGAGGTGATGACCCCGACCGGCAAGTATTTCTGGGTGGCGCTGGAGCAGGTGTTCGAGCTCGCCGTGGAGCCGCCCCGCCGTCCGATCGACGCCGCCTGGTGCACCCTGGAGCTGTCCGTCAAGGACGGCCCGGCCGGTCAGGTCGTGGTGCCGGCGATCTACCCCGCCCCGGCGGAGGCGGACGAGGCGGCGGGCGAGGCGGCGGATCGGGAGGCGGACGACGCGATCCGGATCGGCCGCAGGACCGACTGGATCGAGCGGCCGGGCGGATGGGTCAGCGGTCGCGGCCTGCGCTGCTTCCTGGTCGGGGACGCGAGCGTGGCGATCCACGATCTCGGCACGCTGTCGTTCGAGGCCCCGTGATGGGCCCGACGGGCCGGGGGATCCGCCTGTCGATCCTCGACCGGCTGCTCGCCCCCGAGCAGAGCGCCCTCACGGTGCTGCGCGACGGCCTGCGCCGGGATCTCGAGGATCTGCTGAACGCCAATCCCCGGGTGCGCCGATGGCCCGCCCACCTGACCGAGCTGGATCATTCGCTCTTGAGCTTCGGCATCATGGATCTCGCCACCGTCAATCTCGCGACCGAAGAGCGGCGCGCGGCGGTGGTGACGATCATCGGCGAGATCGTGCGCGAATGGGAGCCGCGCCTCGCCAACCTGCACGCCGTCGCCCTGCCCAACGCCGATCCCACCGACCGGGCGCTGCGCATCCGGATCGAGGCGTCGATCCTGCTCGAACCGTCGCCCGAGCCCATGGTCTTCGACACCATCATCGATCCGCTCACCAACACCGTGGCCCTGGTCAACGCGCGATGAGCGACGAGCTGCTCCCGTATTACAACCGCGAGCTCGAAGTCCTCCGCCGGATGTCGCAGGACTTCGCGGCCGCCCATCCGCGGATCGCCGGGCATCTGCGGCTCAGCGGCGACGCGATGGACGATCCCCACGTCCTCCGGCTGATGCAGGGCGTGGCGTTCCTCAATGCCCGCACCGCCCGCAAGCTCGACGACGAGTTCCCCGAACTCGTCGACACGCTGCTGGAGGTGCTCTACCCGCACTACCTCGCGCCGATCCCGTCGATGTCGGTGGTGCGGTTCAGGCCCGCGGCCGAGGTGACCGGGCCGCACCTGATCCCGAGCGGCAGCATGCTGGAGACCGAGACGGTCGAGGGCGAGGCCTGCCGGTTCCGCACCTGTTACCCGGTGACCCTCTGGCCGATCGAGCTGACCGAGGCCGCCATGCTCGGCCAGCCGCTGGCGGCGCCGGCCAACCCGGAGGCCGAGGGGGCCAGCGCCGCGCTCAGCCTGACGCTGCGCTGCCTGCCGGACGGGATGACCTTCTCGGAGCTGCAGCCGGAGCGGCTGCGCTTCTACCTGCGCGGGCCTGCCTCCCAGGTCTACACCCTGCACCAGATGATCCTGAACGACACCGTCTCGGTGGCCCTGGCCGACAGCGCCACCGATCCGCATCCGGTGATCGTGCCGCCCGGCGCGGTGACGGCCGTGGGCTTCGCCCCGGACGAGGCGCTGCTGCCCTATCCGGCCCGCTCGCAGGGGGCCTACCGCATCCTCACCGAGTTCTTCGTCTTCCCAGAGAAGTTCCTGTTCTTCGACGTGGAGATCCTCCAGAAGGTCCTGGCCCGGGCCGGGCGCGAGCTGCGCATCGTCCTCTATTTCCGGACGCGCGACGCCAGCCTCGAACGGGCGGTGACGAAGAGCCTGTTCGCCCTCGGCTGCACGCCGGTCGTCAACCTGTTCCCCCAGCGGGCTGAGCCGATCCTGATGGCGGCCAACCGCTTCGAGCACAGGCTCGTCCCGGATTGTCGACGCGAGAGCGTCCTGGAGGTGCATTCCGTCGTCGCCGCGTCGGTGAGCAACGCCGCCGGCCAGCAGCGGGACGTCCTGCCCTTCTACGCCAATCGCCGGGCCGCGAACGCCCCGGGCCTGTTCTGGCACGGGGCGCGCCGTCCGGCCCAGGGGGGCCGGCGCGGGACCGACCTGTTCCTCTCCTTCACGGGGAGCGACCTGACCGATGCCACGGCCGCCTATGCGGAATGGACGGTGACCCTCGACACCCTGTGCTGCAACCGCGACCTGCCGACCCGGCTGCCCTACGGGGGCGGCCACCCGCGGCTGAGCCTGATCGACGGATCGAGCGCCGTCGCGGGCCTCGACTGCGTGGTGCCGCCGACGGCACCGCTCCACACCCGCCCCCCGGACAGTCATCGCTGGAGCCTGCTCTGCCACCTGAGCCTCAACCACCTGTCGCTCACCGGTGAGCGGGGCCTGGAGGCGCTCAAGGACATCCTGCGGCTCTACGACTTCCGCAACTCGGCCGAGACCCTGCGCCAAATCGACGGCCTCGTCGGCCTGTCCGCCCGGCGCGGCACGGCGCGGGCCCCGAGACGACCGTCGGATCCGCCCTGGGCCGACGCCCTCTGCCGGGGCATCGACGTCGGCGTCACCTTCGATCCGGCGCATTTCGTCGGCGGCAGCCTGTTCCTGTTCGCCCTGGTGCTCGACCACTTCCTGGCCCTGTACGCGAGCATCAATGCCTTCACCCGGCTGACCGCGACCGTGCGGGGGCAGCCGGGGATCCTCCGCGCATGGCCGGCCCGCGCCGGCGACCGGCAGGTCCTGTGATCGCGCATCTGACCGAGCGGCCGCACGCCTTCGATTTCGTTCAGGCGCTGCGCCTCATCGAGGCGAGGTTCGGCCTCGGCCAGGCGGATCCCGCCGCGCCCGGGGACGCCCACCCGGGCGGCGGGCGGCCGAGCGCGCGCTTCGTGACCGAGACGCGCCTGCGCTATCCCCACGCCACCCTGACGGCGGCCCGCTTCGACGGCGCGGTCCTGCGTGTCACGGTCTCGGGATTCGGCCTGCTGGGTCCGGTCGGCGTGCTGCCCTACAGCTACACCGCCCTGGTGGCGGACAGCCTGCACGCCAACAATCCGGGGCTGAAGGCCTTCCTCGATCTCTTCCAGCACCGGGCCGTGACGCTGTTCTACGGCGCCGCGAGCAAGTACCGCATTGTCATCAACTACGACCGGAAGCTGCGGGGCGCGGTCGACCGCTACGGCGAAGCCCTCGCGCACCTGACCGGCCTCGGCCTCCCATCCCTGCGGGGACGGCTCGAAGTGCCGGACGAGACCATCCTCCACTTCGCCGGTCTGTTCGCCAGCAAGGCGCGCACCGTCGCCGGGCTGGAGACCATCCTGGCCGATGCCCTGGACGCGCCGGTCCGGGTCGTGCCCCTGATCGGCCGCTGGCTGACGCTGGTCGACAGCGAGCAGACCCGCATCGGCGGCGGCGCGGGTCAGCGCGGCCCGGGCCAGCACGCCGTGCTCGGGGCCAGCGCCGTGGTCGGGACGCGCACCTGGAGCGTGCAGAGCAACGTCCGCGTCGTGGTCGGCCCGATCGGCGCCGAGCGGATCGGGCCGCTGCTGCCGGGCGGGCACGACGCCGTGAAGGTCGCCGACCTCGTCGGCCTGTATGGCGGCCTCGAATACGAGGTCGACCTCAATCTCGTGATCCAGGCCGCCGCGGTCCCGCGCGCGCGCCTCGCCCCGGCCGGGGACGATGCGGGCGCCGTGCGGCTCGGCGTGACCGCCTGGCTTCTCACCGCGTCCAGCCCGATCGACCGGGACGAGGCTCTGTTCGCCCTCGCCCCCTCATAAGGTGTCCGATCCCATGTCCCTCTGGTCCGACGGCTACGTCAGCGACGTCGCGTATCTCCCGGGCTTCCACCTGGAGCAGACGCCGGGGCATCTGCTGCTCGCCTGCCTGGTCAACGGCGTCGAGCCGCCGGAATGCGGCGCGGCGTTCCGCTACTGCGAACTCGGCTGCGGCCAGGGGGTCACCGCGGCGGTGATCGCCGCCGCCAACCCGCGCGCCCATGTGGTGGCGATCGACTTCAACCCGGCCCACATCGCCCGGGCGCGTCGCGACGCGGCGGAGGCGGGGGTGACCAACGTCGAGTTCCGCGAACGCAGCTTCGCCGACCTCGCGGGCGAGCCGGGCCTGTGCGACTTCGACATGGTGTCGCTGCACGGCGTGTGGTCGTGGATCGCCCACAAGGACCGGCTCGACATCACGGGGTTCCTCGCCCGGGCGCTTCGGCCCGGGGGCCTCGCGGCGGTCAGCTACAACGCCATGCCGGGCTGGACCGCGATGATCCCACTGCAGCGCCTGCTGCTGGAGCAGGCGCGCCTCGGCCACGGCCGGAGCGACGAGCGGGTCCTTCAGGGCTTGGCCTTCGTCCGGCGGATGCAGGCGGCGGGCTCCGGCGTGCTGGGCGACGGGGCCCTGCTCGACCGGCTGCTGGCCGGCGGCAAGGCCGGCACCGGCGATCGGGCGGTCTACCTCGCGCACGAGTACCTCAACGAGAACTGGCAGCCGCTCTATCACGCCGACACGGCCCGGCTCCTCTCCGGCGCCAAGCTGACCTATGCCGGCTCGGCGACGCTGACGGACAACTTCCCCGACCTGCAGCTGAACCCGGCACAGCGCGACCTGCTGGCCGAGGTGCCGGCCGGCCCGCACCGGGAGACGCTGAAGGACTTCCTGGCGCCCCGGCCGTTCCGCCGCGACGTGTTCGTCCGTGGCCGGCGGGGGATGCCCGACCGCGACCGCGACCGCCATCTCGCCGGGATCGGCCTGGCGCTGAGCGTGCCGCGGCCCGAAGTGCGATTCGAACTCGACGTGCCGGCCGGCAAGGCGGCGCTGCCGGAGCACCATTACCGGCCGATCTTCGACGCCCTGGCGGAGCGCCCGCACACCCTCGGCGAACTCGCCGCCCTGCCAGCCCTGCGCACGCTGGCGGGGGCCCCTTCGATGGTCGAGATCGCCAGCATCCTGGTCGGCAGCGGCCAGGCGCTGCCCCTCCCCTGGGGCCTCGATCAAAAGGCGGCGCCCGGGGCCCGCGCCCTGAACCGCGCCGCGGTCGCGCCGGTGGTGAACCGTCATGCGGCGACGGCCTTCGTGGCGGCGCCCGGTTCCGGCTCGGGCATGACCCTCACGACCCTGGAGGCGCTGATCTACGCCGCCCTCGCCGACGGTATCGCGGCGGAGCGCGACGCCCTGACCGCGCATCTCGACGGAAGCCTGCCGCCGGACGCCCTGGTGGGGGACGACGGCGCGCCGATCGGCAGCCCGGAGGCGTTGCGCCACCGTGTCGATGAGGGCGTCGCCTGGTGTCTCGCCCATCGCCTGCCGCTCTGGCGCCGGCTCGGTATCCTGTGAGGATGCGCCGGGCCGGACCGGCCTCCCGATGACGGGGGCCGCCGATTCACGGGGGCCCGTTCGCGCATCCGGCGGACGCATCGGCCGCAGGGCCGACACGATCGGCACGGCCGATCGCCCCCCTACCGATGCCTGAACATTGGAAGCAACCGCCGACGATGGCGTCGAATAAAACGCGCGCATCTCGAATATCAATCAGACCATTGTTGTACAAATTTGAATTCTTCAGCCGTCACCGCTGCTTGTATGCAAATTTTTGAAATTTCATCGTTTTGTTATTTCAATCGATGACGCGTCGCCTATAATGCGCGCTCCGTCAAAGTCTGTAACGGCACTGGTTGCAGACTATCGGACGGATGGAGAAGTTGAATGGCAATTTATCTCAATTATGATGGGATCCCGGGCGAAGCGACGCAGCAGAATCACACCAAGTGGATCGACGTGATGTCGCTGTCCTGGGGTGTGGGCCGCGGGATCTCGACGGTGTCGGGGTCGACCAACAACCGCGAGGCCTCCGAGCCGTCGGTGAGCGAGGTCTCGATCGTCAAGGCGTTCGACAGCAGTTCGCCCAAGCTGTTCACCGAGGCCTGCACGGGCAATGCCGGCAAGACCGTCAAGATCGACCTGACGACCACCGGAAGCCCAGGCGCGACCTACTGCACCTACACGCTGACCAACGCCCTGATCTCGTCCTACTCGGTCTCCACCGGCGGCGACCGCCCGACCGAATCGGTCTCGATCAGCTTCACCAAGCTCGAATTCAAGTTCACGCCTTACGACGACAAGAACAAGGCCGGCACCCCGGTCACGGTCTCGTACGATCTCTCGACGACCAAGAGCGCGTAAGCCTTTGTGGAACCGGCGGCGCTGCGCATCGCCCACGCCACCGGCTCACGAGGTCCGTCGGATCAAAGCCTCCGCAGGTCCTTGAGCACGGCTTCATTGCACTTGCAGCGTCGACCGGCGCGCAAGCGATCGACTTTACAGCACAACGCTTCGAGGACACCGCGCGGAGCGTGCGGCGGAGGGCGGCATGACCGTTGAAGAATTTACGGCTCTTCTCGAAAACACCATGCGGAAGGCTGCCACCGCAGCCGGCGGCATGGACCAACTCACCGCCTGCCTGTCGCGCCCGTCGACACAGCTTAGCGAACTCTACGGCCCGTTGACAAACAAAATCCTGAAGGAACGGGCACAGAAAAAAGCACAGGATCTGTACGATCAATACAGCGGAGACGATAAATTCTTAGCCGCCGTGCAACAGCTGTCCGACAGAATTGCCGCCGTTCCGCTGGACGCGACCAACGGGGCGGTCAGTTCCATGGGGGCGCTTTGCCACCTCAAGGACAACTTCGGAAGCAGCCTCGGCAGGGTTCTTGCGGGGGTGAAAGAGCCCCCGAACAAGATAGAAGGTGTCCTTCTCGCCGTCGCCGACATGTCGATCACGGCGGGGTTGTCGTTCATCCCAGTCGCGGGTCCGTTTCTCGTTCCCCTGTCCCAAGGTATCGGCAGCGCGCTCAGCACATTGGCCACCGGCGCGATGACGGGCGCGGCGATCGGGCTCGGGGACAACTCGCTGTTGTTCGTCGGCGGCAATGCCGACATGAAAGCCCAACAGAAAACCACGATCAACTCCGACGCGGCGCGGCAGGATCGGGCCGATGCGGCCGTGAACACCGGTAAGGCCGTCGGCAGCGGCATCGCGGGTGCGATGGCCGTCGCCGATCCGAAGGGAACCTTCGCCAAGCTAGCCGCCCAGAAGGGCGTGGCGAGCCTGATCGTCACCGGCCTCAAGATCGCGATCAGGAAGAACGACGACAAGATCCTCAAGATGGCGGACAGCACTGATAAGTCGTTCGCTAAACTGATAGGCGGCACGACCTTCAGCCAGAATCAGGTCGCCGCGAGCTGCATCAATTCGCTCGGGCGGCTCAACATCGAGATGCCCAGATCGCTGGCCGCCGATCCAAATCGTACGGAAAAATACCTTCGTGAGGAGGCGACGCTCGAAACCTTCAAGACGATGACCGCAGATATGTTTAGAGATTTTTACTCTATGCTGGTCAAAATTATGAATTCTGGCCTGATTGGCTCCTTTGAAGAACCGATAGCGCGGCTCAGGACGCCGGCATTCCACACCAAGCATCAAAAAATTGCCCTGCTGATACTGGGTTACTTCTATTCCAAGGACTGGGACGACAGCCGGGCGACGCAACGTGCGAGCGATATCAGTCGGCACGAAGCCGATCTCGATCGATCCGAGCAGGCACACCTTCGGCAGAGCAGAAATCTGGAGGTCGCCCTGCGCAGTACAGGCATGCGCACCTGGGATCACTTTTACGGCGGCGATATAACCAGAGATCCCGAACTCCTGAAAAAATTCGACGTCATCGAACGCATACAGAATGATATGCGCACAACGGAAGGCGACATCCAACGCAACAAGCAAATGCTGGGTCTGTTACGGACCAAGACCGGGCTTTCTACCCTGCCGGTTGACCAGCTGGGTACGAGCGCGCGCACGGCTCTCGATGTCGCACGGAGCATGACGTCCAAACGGGGTGTTTTGATCAAAAACTTTGGCGCTCTGGACGATCTTCAAAAGCTTCCGACGTTTGTCGCCAAAGCGGAGAACTATTTCCTCGCCCTCAAGAGCGCACTGACGGCCGATATCGAGACCGCCATGGTGAAGGGCAACAATGGGTTTCTCTCCGACCGAGATTTCGAGCAGATGTGGAAGCTTTTTATCGGCTCGCAATTGATCGTCAATCACGCGCTGAATGATTCCAAGATAAAAATTCAGAGCAGCAGCGTCCGGAAATTCTTTCGCAATATCAAACCGACGACGGACGCAACGGAGATCCCGGATTACTACGTCAAACTCATCGAGGACGCCGAATTTATCCAGCGGTACAGGGGCGACTGGCTCGGTCAGGTAACCGTCGAGAAGAAAAGGGATCTTGCTGGCACAGGCAAGATGCGCTGGTCCTTCAGCCCGTCCAACACCGAACGCGCCATGCTGATCACATTCTGCACCGTGGTGGCGTTCACGTTGGACGTCGGCAAAATTTCGCTGGGATTCTACAGCTGGCAGGAAACGGTGAAAGATCTTAGAAAAGTCTGCATGACTATATCTTCCACGGCATGGGCATGATTTTATTTGTCAACTCGCGCAGCAGACAGATTATCGGTAAAGTTTTTACTCTGTCGCGGTTCTATCTCGTAAAATCACAACGCCTCGGATCAACATTGGGCAGAGATGTCTTTTCTGCACGGACGGGATTAAAGAGCCGTCGTGACGCAAGCGCTGCGCGGGCGCGCGGATCGATGACGGTGTCCCGGCCGATGACTGACAGCCGCGCGCACAGAACCTCGCCAGGATCCGGCCGCCGATGAGCACCGCCCCCGTCCAGACCGGCCGCCTGTTGTCGCTGACGACGCCCCTCGGGAAGGACGTGCTGATCCCGACGGCGCTGGAGGGCACGGAGGGGCTCTCGGAGCTGTTCGCCTTCACCCTCGAGGCGGTCTCGACCGACACCGGCCTCGCCGCGGACCGGCTGCTCGGCAAGGGCGTGACGCTGAAGATCCGGCGCCCGGACGCGGATCCGCGGATCGTCAACGGGATCGTCGCCGCCTTCGCGGCCGGGGACCGGACGGTGGACGGGATGCGGCGCTACCGGCTGGTGCTGCGGCCGAAGCTGTGGCTGCTCACCCGCACCATCGATTGCCGGATCTTCCAGAACCAGACCGTGCCGCAGATCGCCGACACCCTGCTGTCGGAGGGCGGCGTCACGGACATCAAGAAGCGCGGCCTGAACGGTACGCATTCCGCCCGGGACTACTGCGTCCAGTACCGCGAGACCGATTGCGATTTCCTCGCCCGGCTGTGGGCGGAGGAGGGTATCTACTTCTACTTCGAGCACCAGGATGGTCAGCACACGCTGGTCCTCAGCGACAGCACCGCGGGCTATGGCGACTGCCTCGACAAGGCGGTGCAGCACGCGCCCCCCGACGCCTCCGACACGATCGCCGTGCAGCAATGGCGCGTCGCCGACCATTTCTCGTCGGGCAAGGTCACCCTGCGCGACACCAATTTCGAGCAGCCGACCACCGATCTCACCGCCACCACCACCACGGTGCTGAGCAACGCCGCCTTTAAGGCGTGGGAGCTGTTCGACTATCCGGGCGACTACATCCGGAAGGGCGACGGCACGACGCTGTCGCGCACCCGCATGGAGGAGGTGGAGGCCCGCTACAGGCTGGCGGAGGGCCGCGCGACCTATCGCGGCTTCATGCCCGGCACCAAGATCACCATGGCCAAGCACGAGGTCGCCGCCGAGCAGGGCCAGTCCTACGTGCTGGCGCAGGTGCATCACGAGGCCGAGGACCGGACTCATCTCGGGCGGCAGGAGCAGCCCGCCTTCTACCGCAACCGGTTCACGGCCCTGCCCGCCGCCACCCCGTTCCGGCCGCCCCCGGTGCTGCGCCGGCCGCTGATCCCGGGGCCGCAGACCGCCACCGTCGTCGGCCCCTCGGGCGAGGAGATCTACTGCGACAAGTACGGCCGCATCCGGGTCCAGTTCCCCTGGGACCGGCTCGGCAAGAACGACGAGACCAGTTCCTGCTGGATCCGGGTCGGCCAGTGGATCGCCGGCGCCACCTGGGGCAGCCAGTTCGTCCCCCGGGTCGGCATGGAGGTGATCGTCGTGTTCCTCGACGGCGACCCCGACCGGCCGCTCGTCGTCGGCACGGTCTATAACGGCCAGAACATGCCGCCCTACACGCTGCCCGACAACAAGACCCAGAGCGGGATCAAGACCCGCTCCAGCAGCCAGGGCAGCGCGAAGACCTTCAACGAGCTGCGCTTCGAGGACAAGAAGGGCAGCGAGCTGGTCTACATGCACGCCCAGAAGGACTTCACCCGCGCGGTGGTGAACGACGACACGCTCACCGTGCAGCATGATCAGACCCTGACCATCAAGAACAATCGCACCGAGACGGTCCAGGACGGCAACGAGAAGGTCACGGTCTCGAAGGGGAACCGCACGCTCACGGTCGACGGGAACGACACGACCGAGGTCACGCGCGGCAACTACACGGTCAAACTGAGCGCCGGCAATGCGACGCATCAGTGCGAGGCCGGCAGCATCACCCTTCAAGCGGCCAAGTCGATCACCCTCAAGGTCGGCGGCAACGCCATCACGGTCGACCAGAGCGGGATCAAGCTGACCGCGCTGCAGATCACCCTGAAGGCCGACGCGAAGATCCAGGCCAACGGCGCGATGGTGAACGTCGACGGCAGCGGCATCGTGAAGGTCACGGGCGGCCTGGTGACGATCAACTGAGAAGACCCATGGTGTCCGTCTCCTTCCCCAAGCTCCGCTTCGGCGCCACTGAGGAACTCCACGCCGTTCTGGCGCCCGGCGAGGAGGCCGGCGCGGTCGCCGAGCCGCACCCGGGCGCGGCGGCGTATATCGCGGCCCTGACGGCGTCCGGGCTGCTGGTCGACGCGATCCGCTACCTCGCGGTCGCGCTGCCGCACCGGGAGGCGGTCTGGTGGGCCTGCGCCGCGCGCCGCAGGCTGCCCGCCGCCGAGACCGAGCCGGAGCAGGCGGCCTGGCGGGCGGTGGAGGCCTGGGTCTACGAGCCCAGCGAGCCGAACCGGCAGGCGACCTACGGCCATGCCGAGGGGCTGAAGTTCGAGACCGCGGGCGCCTACGCGGCGCTCGCCGCGTTCTGGTCCGGCGGCAGCCTCGCGCCGCCGGAGACGGGCCAGCACATCCCGCCGGGGGACGGGCTCTCCGGCAGCGCGGTCGGCGCCGCGGTGATGTTCTGCTGCGTGCCGGGGGAGGCCAGAACCATCGCCGACCGGCACAGGCTGGCCCTGGAGGCCGGCTTCGACATCGCCCGGGGCGGCAGCGGCCTCACGGATGCCGCATCGTGACCCCGACGCTGCGCCTGACCGTCACCGAACCGGACGACATCCCCGCGCGCGACCGGGTCCGCGCGGTCACCGGAACCGCCCTGCGCATCGGGCGCGAGGACGACAACGACTGGATCCTCACCGACGCCGCGCGGCGGATGTCGCGCCACCATTGCACCATCGCGTTCCGGGGCGGCGTCTACGTCGTCATCGATACCTCGGCCAACGGCGTGTTCCACAACGATGCGGCCCAGCCGATCGGCCGGGGCAACAGCCGCATCCTCAGCGACGGCGACCGCCTGCGCTTCCCGGGCCTGACCCTCGCGGTCGCCCTGGCCGAGGACCGCGACGCCCACGACGCGTTCCGGGCGGTCCTGCCGCCGCGGCAGGACACCGCCCCGCCGGCGGCCGGCGGCGGCGCGCCCCGCGACGACCGGCCCGCGGGGCCATGGGGGGCGAACCTGCTCGACGACATCGCCCTGCCCGAGGCCACCGGGGGAAGCGCGCCGTTCGAGGCCGCGTCCTTCGCGTCCCTGAACCTCGCGGCCTCCGCCCTCGACGGCGGCCCCTTCTCCTGGGCCGAGGGACCGCGGCTCGATCCTGCAGCCGGGGCAGCGGCCCCGCTCCCCTGGTCGCGCCTGGCGCAGGGCGACCGGAGCGAGCCCGAGCATCAGGCCTTCCCCACCGCGCTGCCGGGTCCGCCGGTGATCCCCGACGATTGGGATCTCGAGGCGCCGCCCGGGATCGGCACGGACCCGGTGATCCCCCCCGACTGGGTCGACCGGTCGCCGGATCTGCCGAGCCCGGGCGTCCCGCGGCCGGCCCTGCCCGGCGACGACGCCCTCGTGCTCGCCCTGGTCACGGCCCTCGCGCGAATCGAGCGCGCGCTCCTCGGACCGGATTCGGGCCTGATGCAGGGTCCGCCCGAGACGACCTTGCGGCGCCTGCGCGCGACCGAGCCGGCCCTGGCCCAGCGCGCCATCACGTTGATCGCCGAGCGGGCGGCGGAACGCATCGAGGTGCCGTCCCGGGCGCCATCGCCAGACGCCTCGCAGGATCGGACGGCGGGTCCGCAGGCCTGCGCCGATACCGCGCCGCCGCGAGATCACGACGCATGAGCACCACCGGCAAGGTCGTCTGGTCCGAGGGCATGTTCCTGCGGCCGCAGCATTTCCAGCAGCAGGACCGCTACACCGAGCGCCTCGTGCGCCAGCGGGCCGAGGGCCTCGCCCCGTTCCCCTGGGGCCTGCGCCACCTGACCCTCAACCGGGCCCTGCTCGACCTCGGCAAGGTCTCGATCGAGCGGTGCGGCGGCGTGTTCGAGGACGGCACGCCGTTCGACATCCCGGTGGACCTGCCGCATCCGGGCCCGCTCGATCTCCCGGTCGGGCTGACCGAGACGGTGATCTACCTCTGCCTGCCGGTGCAGCATCCCGGCGCGGCGGAGATCGAGATCGGGAGCGCCTTCGCCTCCTCGGCCCGTTACGCGGCGGGCGACATCGAGGTGGTCGACACGATCAACGGCTCGCAAGCGAGCGCCCGTATCCGCGCCGCGAGCCTGCGGCTGAGCCTGATGCTCGGGAGCGACGACCGCAGCGGCTATCACAGCCTCGGCCTCGCCCGCATCGCCGAGGTCGGCGCCGACAAGCGGGCGCGGCTCGACCCGGATTACATCCCGCCGGTGATGGCGATGGCGGCCTCCGACGCGCTGACCGGCTTCGCCAGGGAGGTGCTGGCGATGCTGCATCACCGCGGCGAGGCCCTGGCGCCGCGGGTGAGCGGCGCCGCGAGTCACGGCGTCGCCGAGATCGCGGACTTCCTGCTGCTCCAGGTCGTGAACCGGGCCGAGCCCGTGCTGGCCCATCTGGCCCGGCTGCCGACCATGCATCCGGAGCGGCTCTACGCCACCTTCCTCGACCTCGCGGGCGACCTCGCGACGTTCACCGCGCCGCGCAAGCGCCCGGACGAATTCGTCGCCTATCAGCACGAGGATCTGGAGCACGTCTTCGCCGGTGTGATGCTGGCGCTGCGGCGCTCGCTCAGCGCCGTGATCGAGCAATCGGCGATCCAGATCCCGCTGCAGGACCGCAAATACGGCATCCGCGTCGGACTCATCCCGGACAAGACCCTGCTGACCACCGCGGGCTTCGTGCTGGTGGTGAAGGCGGCCCTGCCGGAGGAAACGATCCGCCGGGCGCTGCCGGCGCTGATCAAGATCGGCCCGGTGGAGCAGATCCGCGAGCTGGTCAACGTGCAATTGCCCGGCATCCCGGTACAGCCGCTGGCGGTGGCGCCGCGCCAGCTCCCCTACCATTCCGGCGCGGTCTATTTCGAGCTCAAGCCGGACAGTCCGCTCTGGGCGAGTCTCGCCACCTCCGGCGGCGTCGCCGTCCATCTGTCGGGGGACTTCCCGGACGCGCATATGGAACTCTGGGCGATCCGGCGCTGAGGATTCCGGGCCGGTGATCGTCACCGTCCACAGCCCGCGCGGCGGCGTCGGCACGACCACGCTCGCCGGCCATCTCGCGGTGCAGGCGGCCCGCGGCGGGCGGCGGGTCGGCGTCGCGGATTGCTGCCTGCGGGCGCCGGACCTGCACGCGCTGTTCGGCGTGGCCGCCACGGCCTGCCTCAACGACTTCCTCTGGCACCGCTGCGGGATCGCCGAGGCGGCCCTGGACCTCGGGGGCGACCTGTCCGGGCCGCTGCCGGCCGGGGCCGGGTTGTACCTGCTGCCGGCCAGCCCGGCCCCCGGGGAGATCGCCCGCCTGCTGAACGACGGACTCGATCCCGGCCGGCTCGCCCGCGGCCTGCGCCAGGCGGTGGAGGTGCTGGCCCTCGACCTGCTGATCCTCGACGCGCCGGCGGGGTTCGGTGACGACGCCGTTCTGGCCGCCGCCCTGGCCGATTGCCTGCTCGTCCTGCTGCCCACCGAGCCGCAGCGGCACGCCGGCCTGGACCTGACGCTGCTGGAGCGGCTCGAACCCGCCCGGATGCTGATCGTCGGCAATCAGGCCGAGCCGGGGCTCGACGTCCAGGCCTGCGCCGACGCGATGGCGGCGTCCTGCCGCCGGCCGGTCGCCGCCATCCTGCCCCGCTGCGACGGGATCGGGCCGCCGGGCCGCAGCCCGCGCCCGGGCCAGTCCCCCGCCTGGACCGCCTTCGCCGCCGGCCTGCACCGGATCGCGGCCCTCATCACGGAGGGGCGGCCGTCGGCCGGGTCTCACGGGAAGCGGATGCCGGCCTGAACCTCGCACGCGTTGATGGGCCGCGCGGCCGGATCGAAGGACAGGGCGCGCGCCACGAGGGCGTTGATGGCGTCGGACACGCCCGTGATCGGCATGGGCACGCACCCCCTCCGCCGCGCCTCGCGCGCGTCGAGGCGGGCGAAGGGATGCCGACCGGTCAGGAACAGATGGATCAGGCAGCCCAGGGCATAGACATCGTCGCGCAGGGTCTGGGGCTGGCCGGACAGGCGCTCGGGGCTCGCATAGGCCGGGGTGATGGCCCGCCCGATCGCGCTGTCGGCGCCGCCCTCCCACAGGATCGCCGCGATGCCGAAATCCAGGATCTTCAGGTCCCCGTCGGTGCAGATGAACAGGTTGGAGGGTTTCAGGTCCGCGTGGATGACGCCGCGGGCATGCGCCGCGGCCAGGCCGTCCAGGAGCTGGGTCAGGGTCGCCCGGGCCAGCGCGCTGCCGGCGAAGCCCGGATAGCGGTCCAGCATCACGTCGAGCGCGTGGCCGACGAGGTTTTCCATCACGATGAAGGCGTCGGCGCCGTCGCGGTCGAAGTCGTGGACCGCGACGATGTTGGGATGCCGCAGCGCCTGCGTATGGCGTGCCTCCGCCTCCAGCGCCCGCATCGCCGTCCTGTCCCCCGCCCAGCGGGGCGCCAGCATCTTGATCGCCACGAAGGGCGACAGCGTGTCGAGCTCCTGGCGGCGGCGATCGATGGCGCGGTAGACCGCACCCATGCCGCCCTGCCCGATCTCGGCATCCAGGACGAAGCGGTCGCGCAACACCTGACCGATGCGGGGCCCTCCCCGCCCGGCGGGGGCTCCGGGCGGGGACAGCTGCGCCCGCAGCCGCGCGATCAGGCGGTCGAGATCGGCCGCGCCGATGCGGTCCGCGATCGCGCCTCGGTCGGCGGCGGGGGCCGGCGCCGCGACCGCGTCGTACAGCAGGCACGCGAGCCGAAAAGGCAGCAGGCGGCCGTCGATGGCGCGCTGCAGCGCCGCCAGCGCGGCGTCCGCCCGGACCGGCGGTTCCCCGCTCCTCAACGCCCGCGCGGCGTCCGCGAAGGAGAGGTGGCCGGAGGCGAAACGCGCGACGACGCGGTCGGCCGGCGATCGGACGGCGTGCTCCCCCGCGGGGGGGCATCGCTCCGAACGTCGCGGCACCCCGCGGTCACAGGGGCCAGGCCTTGGGCTCCGCCTGGACGGTGAGCGTCATGTCGAGACCGGTTGCCCAGATCAACGCGGTGTTGATCTGGGCGACCTTGATCGGCGCCGCGGCCCGCCACTGCGCCACGTCGAGCTGCCGGAAGCCGGCCACCACGGCGACGAAGGCGGCCTCGGCCGGCACCGTCGCGGTGAAGCCGTCCTCGGCGGAGGGCGCCAGCAGGAATTCGTGCTTGCTCAGCAGATCGGTGCCGAGGGTGGCGGCATCCGCATCGTAGAGGGACTGGGTATCGCTCTGAAGGAACTTGGTATCGGCCCGCAGGGTGTAGACGCGAAACAGCAGCGGCGACGACACATCCGCGGCCGACGGATTCACGGTCGCCGCAGTCCCGATCTTCACGGTGAGCTTCGTCTCCTTGGGCGGCAACAGCGTGGTGCAGCCGGCGAGCGTCGACAGGCCGGCGATCAGTGCCCCCCTCCGGCTGACCGGACTGCGCAATCCGAGCGATCCTGTCGACAACACGGGTCTCGATGTCACGGCGCCACCGTTTCAAAGTCGTTCGGTCACGCGACGACCGTCAACCACTAGAACAGCAAGGTCGTGAAAAAACCATAACACGTGCGACCCCGGACAACCCGGGGGATTTTCATCCATCGAAAGTTATTATTACGGGACAGACTGCCGGATTATGCTATATTTTATTGCACCTAAATCAGAATCATCGTGCATCTATACTCGATTTACGCCGCACGTGGCGCGCCGTGACTGACGACGAACGACGTCGGACAGGGCGCCCGGCACCGCGGCCGGGCCGCCGCCTCACGCCGATCCGACGCGGTACTGCCGGGGCGGCGGGGCGCCTGTGACCGCGAAGGCCCCGACGATCCGGTCCCGGTAGATCCGCGGGTTGTGGGACGCGATGGTGCGGGCGTTGCGCCAGTACCGGTCGAGGCCGAGATCCGCCTTCACCGCGGAGGCGCCGAGCGCGTCGAACAGGTTCGTGGTCGCCTCCAGCACGAGGTCGGTGACCACGCTCACCGCCTGGTTGACCTCGACATCGGCGAGCGTCGTGGCCCGGTCCGCCGCCGCTCCGTCGCCGGCCCGATGGGCCGCATAGGCCCGCTGGAGCGCCTCGGCCGCCTTGAGCACCACCGCGCCGGCCGCGTAGGCGTTGCCGCGCACCCGGCCCACCACCGCCAGGATCTGCGGATCCTCCGCGGTGCGGCCGGCATTGCCGTGGCTGTAGACCCGGGTGCGCGCGGCCACCAGCCGGGCCACGTCCTCGGCCGCCGCCCGGCCGATGCCGGCCAGCGTCGCGAGATGCACGAGCTGGAAGAACGCCATGGCGTAGGGGAAGCGGGCCGGATCGGGCTTGATCAGCGCGGGATCCAGCACCACGCCCTCGAAGGTCGCGGTGCCGCTGGCGGTCAGCTCCTGCCCGAACCCGTCCCAATCGTCGACGATGGTCACGCCCGGTGCCCGGACCGGCACCGCCGCCGTCACCGCCCCGCCCGCCTCGTCCTCGGCCGAGAGGTGAATGTAGTCGGCAAACAATGAGCCGGTGGTGTAGAATTTCCGGCCCTCGACCACCAGGTCCCCGTCGCGGCGGCGCACCACCGTGTCGAAGGCGCCGACCTTGGCCGGCCCGGTCTCCGAGACGCCGCTGCCGATCGTCGCGCCGGCGCCGATCCGAGCGATCCACTGGGCGCGCCATTCGGCCGACGATGCGCAGAGCGCGTCCTCGGTGAAGCCGAAATGCGCGCGCAGCGCATTGGTGACGTTGGAATCGGCCTGGGACAGCTCGATCAGCAGCGCGAACAGCTCGGGCAGGCTGGCGCCGTGGCCGCCCTCGTCGGGTGCGAGGCGCAGGGTGGTGAAAGTGGCCTCGCGCAGCCAGCCGATCTCGGCATGGGGCAGGCCGCGGGTGCGGTCCCGCGCGACCGCCGTGGCGCGGATCTCGGCGAAGACCGGGCGGAAGCGATCCGCCAGAGCCTCGTAGCGTTCGCTCGGGCCCGCGCCCCAGCCCGCATCCACCTGCGACATGGTTTCGAATCCCCGATCCCGGCCATCGCCCCGAGGGCATCGCCTGGAATCGAGGAGTTGTACCCTGATCTCAAGCCGAAACGGCGAGATCTCCGATCCTTTGGAAGTCTCGTTTCGAAGAAGCCGCAACGAGAACAGGTTCATCCCGCGAGACAGGCCCGACGCGAAAGACCATTTCGCGCCGAAACCCGCGCGATGCCGCCTGCACCCGGTCCATACCCCGCGCCGCCCGGCCGCGCATCGGAACGGTGGGCGCGCGCGGCGGCGGTGCGGGCCGCTCCGCGCCGGAGAGACAGGAACAGGATCCCCGATATCGCGCCGCTGCGAAGAATGGACTTTCACGCGGGTCGGCGAGATCGGAAGACCGTTTCCTTGATCCCGCGATCGACTTTGGCCTTCAATAGAGACCGCGATGACAGGCGGCGCGAGTCCTTGAAGGACCGTCGCCGCGCCGACGGCCGGCCGTCGGGCCGGCCGCACGATCCGGAGAGCGCGATGATCGACGATAGCGTGGGCCGGACGGCCCCGAGCCGCCGCAGCCTCCTGCGGGCAGGCCTCGGCGGGGCCGCCGCCGTGGCGCTCGGCGCGCCGGCCGTGCGCGCGGCCCCGCGCACGGTGACGATCAGCATGCAGCGCTCGTCGGTGCTGTTCACCGTGCTGAAGGTGAAGGGCACCCTCGCCGAGCGCCTCGCCCCGCTCGGCTTCGCCCCGACCTGGCACCTGTTCACCAGCGTGCTCGAGCCCATGACGGCGGGCGCGGTCGACATCCACGCCGATGTCGCCGACGCGGTGCCGATCTTCACGCAGGCCGCCCGGGCGCCCCTGACCTTCTACGCCCGCGAGCGCGGGGCGCCGGCCGCGGAGGCGATCATCGTGCCGGCCGAGTCGCCGGTCCGCACCGTCGCGGATCTGAAGGGCCGCACGGTCGGCGTGTCCCGGGGCTCGGGCAGCCACTACGTGCTCGCCGCCGCCCTGAAGCGCGCCGGGCTGACCTTCGCCGACATCAAGCCGGCCTATCTCCAGGCGCCGGAGGGCGCGGCCGCCTTCGAGCAGGGCAGCCTGGACGCGTGGTCGATCTGGGACCCGTTCCTGGCCTTCGCCGAGGCCAAGCGCCCGGTGCGGGTCATCGCCGACGGCAGCGGCCTGACCAGCTACCACCGCTACTACCTGGTCAACGACAGCTTCGTCGCCGCGCAGCCGGAGGTGGTGGCGACCGTGTATCGCGCCCTCGTGGAGGCCGGGGCCTGGGTGAAGGCGAACCCGGAGGAGGCCGTGGCGCTGCTGGCCCCGATCTGGGGCGACCTGCCCCCCGCGGTCGTGGCCGCCGCCAACAGCCGCCGGACCTACGCGGTCGAGCCGGTGGAGCGCGGCCAGCTCGGCGAGCAGCAGGCCATCGCCGACGTGTTCTACGAGGCCAAGCTGATCCCACGCCGGATCGACGCCACCGACGTCCCGATCTGGCAGCCGCCGGCGGGGCGGGGTTGAGCGGGGCTGAGGCCATGGCCGCCGCACCGCCCCGCTTCGGCATCTGGGCCGCCGTCCACGGCTCCCGGGCCGCCCATCACGACCCCGACGAGCCGGACGACGCGACCTGGGCGCGCAACCGCGCCCTGGTGCTGGAGGCCGAGGCCCTGGGCTTCGATTCGGTGCTGGTCGCCCAGCACACGATGAACCCCTACGACCCGGAGCGCGACCAGCTCGAGGCCTGGACGGGGGCGGCGGCGCTGGCGGCGCTGACCCGGCGCATCGAGATCATCGCGGCGATCAAGCCGGGGCTCTACCACCCGGTGGTACTGGCCAAGATGGCGCTCCAGATCGAGCATATCAGCGGCGGCCGCTTCGCCCTGAACCTCGTGAATGCCTGGAACCGGGCCGAGTTCGAGCAGGCCGGCCTGCCCTTCCCGGCGCATGACGACCGCTACGCCTACGGCCGGGAATGGATCGCCCTCGTGGAACGGCTGATGCGCGGGGAGACCGTGACCGTCGCGGGGGCGCATTTCCAGGTCGCGGAGTACCGGCTCCGCCCCGCCGGCACGTTCCGGCCGCGGCCGAGGATCTATCTCGGCGGCGAGTCGGAGCCGGCCCGGGCGCTGGCCGCCGACCATGCCGATGTCTGGTTCATCAACGGCCAGCCGCTGGAGGACGTCGCCGCCCTGATCGCCGACGTGTCCCGTCGCCCCGCCGCCCACGGCCCGCTGCGCTACGGTCTCTCGGCCTTCGTGATCGCCCGCGCCACCGACGCGGAGGCGCACGGGGAGCACGCCCGGCTGCTCGCCCTGGCGCGGCGGGACGCGGACCTGCGCGCCGACACCCGCGCCCGCACCGACCAGGCCAGCGTGATGTTCGCTAAGACCGACGCGGCGGCCGCCCGGCATGTCGGCACCAACGGCGGCACCGCGGCCGGATTGGTCGGCAGCTACGACACCGTGGCGGCGCGGATCCGCGCCTTCCACGCGGCCGGCATCGACCTGTTCATGCTGCAGTTCCAGCCGTTCGAGGCCGAGATGCGCCGCTTCGCCGCGCAGATCGTGCCGCGCGTGCGCTGATCCGGAGGCGTTCGATGAGCAGCCGCACCCTGCATCTCAACGTCAACCTGCTGCATTCCGGGGTCTACCCGTCGGCGTGGCGGCTGCCGGACAGCCGGCCGGACGCGTTCATCGACATCGACCATGTCGTGCGCGTCGCCCGCGTCGCCGAGCGCGGCAAGCTCGACGCGATCTTCCTGGCCGACACCCCGGCGATCAACGACCGGATCGACTACCGGCCGTTCAACGCCCTCGAACCGACGGTCGTGCTGGCCAGCGTGGCGGCGGTGACGCGCCATATCGGCCTGATCGCCACCGCCTCGACCACCTACAACGAGCCCTACAACCTGGCCCGCCGGTTCGCGACCCTCGACCTCGTCAGCCGCGGCCGGGCCGGCTGGAACGTGGTGACCACCGCCGATGCCGCCGCCGGGCGCAATTTCGGCTTCGTGGGCGCCGCCGAGCACGGGGGGCGCTACGCCCGGGCCCGGGAATTCACAGACGTGGTCCACGCCCTGTGGGACAGTTGGGAGGACGACGCCTTCCTGGGCGACAAGGCGAGCGGGCGGTTCGTCGACACGGGCAAGGTCCACGCGGTCGACCATCGCGGCGCGTACTATTCCGTGGCGGGGCCGCTCACGGTGCCGCGGGGGCCGCAGGGCCGTCCGGTGACCTTCCAGGCCGGCGGCTCCGAGGACGGGCGCGAGCTCGCCGCCGCCACCGCCGACGCGGTGTTCTCCCTGGCCCAGACCATCGACGACGGGGTGGCCTATGCCCGGGACCTGCGGGCGCGGGCGGCGCGTTACGGGCGCGGGCCGGACGCCCTGGTCATCCTGCCGGGCCTCGCCACGGTGATCGGCTCCACCGAGGCCGAGGCGCGCCGCCGTCAGGACGAACTCTGGGACCTCGTCCCGCTGGACTACAGCCTCGCCCGCCTCGCCGGGACGCTGCGGATCGACCCCGCCCGCCTCGACTTCGACAAGCCGCTGCCGGACCCGCTGCCCCTGCCGCCGGACGCCAACCACACGATGTTCCTGGGCACGGTCGCCCTCGCCCGCCGGGACGGGCTGACGGTGCGCCAGCTCCTGCGGGCGCTGGGCGGCGGGGTCGGCCACCGGATCGTCGCGGGCACCCCGGAGGCGATCGCCGACGACATCGAAGCCTGGTTCCGGGCCGGGGCCGCGGACGGCTTCAACCTGATGCCGGACGTGCTCCCGGACGGGCTGGAGACCTTCGTGGACGCGGTCGTGCCGCTCCTCCAGCGGCGCGGCCTGTTCCGGCGCGCCTATGCGGGTGCCACCCTGCGCGACCATCTCGGCCTGGCGCGGCCCCCCAGCCGCTACGCCGCCCCGCCGCGGGCCTCGCGCTCCGCCTGAGGCCGGCCCCGGGGCCGGTGAGCCTTCAAGGCTCCGCGGGCGCTTCGGTCCCGGCGCCTTCGCGGTTGCGCAGAAGGTCGTGGGCCGCCATGCCGACCAGCAGGGCGGCGACGAAGACGAGAACCGGCCGCGCGCCGGTGGAGAGCGCCGCCACCGCCGGCCCGGGGCAGAAGCCCGACAGGCCCCAGCCGATCCCGAACAGGGCCGCGCCGAGCACCAGAGGGGCATCGATCCGCCGCCGCTGCGGCAGGTCGAACCTGTCGGCCAGGACCGGGTGGCCGAACCGGCGGGACAGGGCGTAGCCGAGGCCCGACACCGTCACGGCCCCGCCGAGGACGAAGACGAGGCTCGGGTCCCAGGCCCCGGCGACGTCGAGGAAGCCGCGCACGCGGGCCGGATCGAGCATCCCCGACAGGCTGAGGCCGAGCCCGAAGAGGAGCCCCGCGGTCAGCGCCGCGAGGACGCGCGCCGAGCCGGTCACGACGCCACCCGGACCAGGGCCACCGTCAGCATGCCGGTGGCGAGGAACACCAAAACCGCGACGATCGAGCGTGGCGAGAGCCGGGCGAGCCCGCAGACCCCGTGGCCCGAGGTGCAGCCGGAGCCGAGCCGCGTGCCGAAGCCGACGAGCAGCCCGGCCAGCGCCAGGACCGGCAGCCCCGCCTCGATCCGCATCCGGGGCCCGTGCCCGGCCAGCGCCGTGAAGAGCGGCGGCCCGAGGACGAGACCGAGCAGGAAGGCGGCATCGGCGCGCCGCCGCGCCCCGGGCCTGCCGAGCCCGGCGACGAGCCCGCTGATGCCGGCGATGCGGCCGTTGAGCAGCAGCAGCGTCGCCGCGGACAGGCCGATCAGCAGGCCGCCCCCGAGGGCCTGAAGATACGCGTCCATCGATGGTGTCCCCGCTGCAACGGCCCCGGCGCCGGGCTAACCGCGACCGGGATATCGCCGGCGGCCGGCGGGGACAAGCCTTGCCAAACGCCGCCCCGTCTATAATTATTAAGCTACGTCAATGGCTTAGTGAAAAACATGCTCCTTTCCGGGCCCGCCGCGAACCAAACGTTCTCTCCCGTTCCGGGGGCGGCAGAAGGGCTTTCCCGGGATGGGGCGCCGGCCCGGCACAGCGGGTCCGGAGCGCGGAATCGGGCCGGCGGAATCGGCCCGCGCCATGAGGAGGACGCGATGGGTTCGGCAACGATCAGGCGGGGCGATCAGGTGGTGTTCGAACGGCTCGACCTCGCCGAGGCCCTCGGGATCTGGCGCAACGCCCGGGGGCGAATCGTCGACATCCACGGCCGGGGCGGCCGGCCGGCCACGATCGACGTGAAGTTCGAGGGCCACGAGACGCTGCGGCATTACCTGCCGGACCTGTTCCGGCGGGTGCAGTGATGGCGATCCCGCGGACACGCCGGCCATGACGGCCCTCGCCACCCTTCAACCGCCCCTGCGCGCCCTCAGCCGCAGCACCGCGGAGGACGAGGTCTGGACGGATCTGCGGGCCGAGGCCGAAGCCGCCCTGATCGAGGAGCCGCTCTACGCCGGCATCATCCAGGCGACGATCCTCGACCAGCGCAGCCTCGCCCAGGCGCTGGCCTACCGCCTCGCCCACCGGCTCGGCGACGGCGACCTCGCCCGCCTGTCGATGCGCGACCTCTGCCTCTCCGCCTTCGAGGCGGATCCGAAGGCGGGCGCCCACGCCGTGCGCGACCTCGTCGCCATCCGCGAGCGCGACCCGACCTGCCGGCGCTATCTGGACCCCTTCCTGTTCTACAAGGGCTTCGCGGCGCTCGAGGCCTACCGGGCCGGCCACTGGCTGTGGCACCGGGGGCGGGCGACCCTGGCGCTGCACGTCCAGAGCCGGATCTCCGAGGTGTTCGGCTGCGACATCCACCCGGCCGCGCGAATCGGCTCGGGGGTGTTCATCGACCACGCCACCGGGGTGGTGATCGGCGAGACCACGGTGGTGGCCGACGACGTGTCGATCCTCCAGTCCGTGACGCTGGGCGGCAACGGCAAGCAGAGCGGCGACCGCCATCCCAAGATCGAGCGCGGCGTGCTGCTCAGCGTCGGCGCCAAGGTGCTCGGCAACGTCCGCGTCGGCGAGGGCGCCAAGGTCGCCGCCGCCGCGGTGGTCCTGTCCGACGTGCCCCCGCACACCACCGTGGCGGGCGTGCCCGCCCGGGTCGTCTCGCGCCTGCGCCCGGAGGAGGAGCCGGCGCAGAGCATGGACCAGTCCTTCGGGCACGGCGACGGGATCTAGGCCGGGCTGAAAAATCCGTCCTTCAAAACAATGCCGTCGACCGGCGCCCGCCTGGGTCCGGGCTCGGGGAACGATCTTCTCCGTGCGGCGGCCGTGCGCATCATCTTGTTCTACGGATGGTCAGCACGGCGACACGGTCTTCTTTGACATCAAGATAAAGAGAAGATCTTTTTATTGACCGAGGCCGGACGCCAAGCTTACTCAGATCGTGCCGAAGGGACTCGCAATCGAGTCCGGCACGGTCGCGGCTCCTGATCGTGGATCACCGCGAAAAAACTTGATCCGATGCGACCGGACCCGGCGATAATGGCCGATCCGATCTTGTGAACACTTGCGCCGCACCCGCCATGGCCGCGGGACAGCCCGCCGTGGCGCGGGTGGATGCGGCGTGCCCGAAATCTTGGCTTGGGAGACGATGACCGATGAGCGGACCGGGTTTGAGCGTCAGCGCGACGGCGGCACGCAATCTAGCGACCGCCACCGTCACATCGGTCCAGAACGCGGCCAACACCCCGCGCTGGCTCCTGCGGCTCCTGCCGTTCGTCGACGTTGCCGGCGGCGTCTACCGGGTCAACCGCCGCGCCGTGGTGCTGGCGCGCCCCGGCCGGGTCGAGTTCGCCGCCGAGGCCGAGGGCCGGGCGATCCGGGCCGCCTCCCTGCGCGCGGTGCCGCTGTTCAGCCGGCTCGGCGACGGCGAGCTCGCCACGCTCGCGGGCAAGTTCACCGAGAGCCGGCACCAGGCCGGCGAGGTCATCCGCGAGGAAGGCGCGGCCGAGCGCAGCCTCGTCGTGGTCGCCGACGGCACCGTCGAACTGACCCTCTCCGGCCCCTACAAGGGCCGCCTGCGCCAGGGGCTCGCCACGAAGGGCGACTATTTCGGCGACGGCGACCTCGCGGACGAGGCCGCGCCCGCTCCGGCGGTGAAGGCGCTCTCGGCGGTGACCCTGCTAACCCTCGACCGCGCCGCGATCGAGGACGAGGCGATCCGCACCCGGATCGGTCAGGACCGGGAGGAGCGCGACCGGCTGAAGGGCCACTCCAATGCCTACGGCGAGCAGGGCATCGAGCTCCTGGCGGTGCATGCCGGCGAGCCGCGCCTGCCGACGACCTTCGTGGATTACGAGGTCGATCCGCGCGAGTACCACCTCTCGACCATCCAGACGATCCTCAACACCCATACCCGCGTCACCGACCTCTACTCCAACGAGATCGACCAGCTCCGCGAGCAGATCCGCCTCACCGTCGACGCGGTGAAGGAGCGCGAGGAGTGGGAGCTCCTGAACAATTCGCAGTTCGGCCTGCTGGGCGAGGTCGGCCCGCGCCAGCGCATCCCGACCCGCGGCGGCCCGCCGACCCCGGACGATCTCGACGAGCTGCTGACCCTGGTCTGGAAGAAGCCCGCCTTCTTCGTGGCGCACCCGCGCGCCATCGCGGCCTTCGGCCGGGAGGCGACCCGCCGGGGCGTGCCGCCGGTGGTGGTGCACCTGTTCGGCGCGCCGTTCATCACCTGGCGGGGCGTGCCGCTGGTGCCGAGCGACAAGCTGCCGATCGACATCGATCCGGTGACCGGCGCCCAGACCACCGCGATCCTGCTCCTGCGCGTCGGCGAGGGCGAGCAGGGCGTGGTCGGCCTCCAGAAATCCGGGGTGACCGGCGAGATCGAGCCCGGCCTGTCGGTGCGCTACATGGGCACCAACGACCATTCGATCGCCTCGCACCTCGTGACCCGCTACTTCTCGGCCGCCGTGCTGGTCGAGGACGCGATCGCCCGCCTCGATAACGTCCTGCTCGGCAATTACCATGACTACGCGTGAGGCGCCGGCCTTCGGAACGCCCGCGGCGAACCCGGCCGAGTTCGCCCATCCCGAGTTCGCCCATCCCGAGTTCGCCCACGCGGATCTCGTCGGGCGGCTCGCCCGCGAGATCTACGGGCCGGGGCAGGCGGCGAGCCGGCCCTTCGCGCCGACGATCCCGGCGGGGCCGCAGGGCGTCGAGGGGCTGCCGCAGGGTCCCGGCGGCGCGCCGCTGCCGAGCGGTTCCATCGGCGTCCCCTCGGCGCCGACCGGTGGACTGCCCTACGGCTACCAACCCGACGTCGCGGCCCTCGGCGCCCGGTCGTTCGGGGCACCGCCGGTCGGCGCGCCGGGCCTCACCGGCCCGACCGTCCCGAACCTCGCCCAGTCACACCGTCCTGCGAGCCCGGCCTTCGCCGATGTCGCGGCGATCCCGCCGGTCCACCCGGCGAGTCCGCGCCCCGTCCTGCCGGACTTCGCCTTCCCCGGCGCCCCGGCGCCGGCGGCCTTCCTCCCGGGCGGTCCGGAGCTGCACCGGCAGATCGCCGCGGACCATCCCCGCGCCAACGCCTTCGCGCAGGCGCTGGCCCCGCATCACGTCCCCGCCGCCCCGTCGAAGGCCGGCGGGGATGAGGCGCCGGCGGGCGACTACTACTTCCTGAACCTCGGCGTCCCGGCCTGCCGGGCGCCGGCGCACCCCCGGGTCGAGCCGGCCCGCCAGCCGGGCCCGCCGCCGCGGCTCACCGCGCAGGGGTCGAGCCCGGTGGAGGCGCCGTTCGACGTGGAGCATATCCGCCGGGACTTCCCGGCCCTGCACCAGAGCGTCAACGGCCACCCGCTGGTCTGGCTCGACAACGCCGCCACCACCCACAAGCCGCAGGCCGTGATCGACGCGACGAGTGCGTTCTACGGGCGGCACAACTCGAACATCCACCGGGCCGCCCACACCCTGGCGGCGCGCGCCACCGACCTGTTCGAGGGCGGCCGCGAGGCCGTGCGCCGCTTCCTCAACGCGTCCTCGAAGGACGACATCGTCTTCCTGCGCGGCACCACGGAGGCGATCAACCTCGTCGCCAATTCCTACGGGCGGGCCCATATCGGCCCGGGCGACGAGATCATCCTCTCGACCATCGAGCACCACGCCAACATCGTGCCCTGGCAATTGCTCGCCCAGGCCACCGGGGCGACGATCCGGGTGATCCCGGTCAACGATCGCGGCGAGATCATCTTCGAGCAATACGCGGCCCTGCTCTCGGGCCGCACCAAGATCGTCTCGGTGACGCATGTCGCCAACGCCATCGGGACGGTGAACCCGGTGCGGGAGATCATCGCGCTCGCCCACGCCTACGGGGTGCCGGTGCTGGTCGATGCGGCGCAATCCTCGCCGCACATGCCCCTCGACGTGCAGGCGCTCGACGCCGACTTCCTGGTCTTCTCCGGCCACAAGGTGTTCGGGCCGACGGGAATCGGCGCCCTCTACGGCAAGACCGCCCTGCTCGAAGCGATGCCGCCCTGGCAGGGCGGCGGCCACATGATCGAGGACGTCACCTTCACCCGGACGGTCTACAAGGGCGCCCCGGAGAAGTTCGAGGCGGGCACGCCGGACATCGCGGGCGCGGTCGGCCTGGGGGCGGCCCTCGACTACCTGGAGCGCATCGGCCTGCCGGCGATCGCCGCCTACGAGCACGACCTGCTGGACTACGCGCAGGCGGGCTTGGCCGAGGTGAAGGGCCTGCGCCTGATCGGCACGGCGCGGGAGAAGGCGAGCGTGATGTCCTTCACCCTCGCGGGCCAGGAGAACGCGGCGGTCGCCCGCCACCTCGATTGCCACGGCATCGCAGTGCGCTCGGGCCATCACTGCGCCCTGCCGGCCCTGCGCCGCTTCGGGGTCGATCAGTCGGTCCGGGCCTCGCTCGCCTTCTACAACACCCGCGCGGAGGTCGACACCTTCCTCCGGGCGCTGCACACGCTGCCGCGGCCCTGAGGGCCCGGACGATCGGGATGGGACACGGGCGGGAAACCGGCCGGTCCCATCCCGGTTGCCGCGTCACGCCTCGGGCGACGGCCGGGCCGCATTCCGGGGCGGGGGGCGGGTGCCGAGATTCGCGCGCAGGGTCGACCCCGCGTAATCGTCGCGGACCAGGCCCCGGCGGCGCAGTTCCGGCAGCACCAGGGCGATGAAGTCGTCGAGGCCGCCGGGCAGGGTCGCCGGCATGATGTTGAACCCGTCGGCGCCCTGCGCCCGGAACCGCTCCTCCATCTCGTCGGCGATCTGGGCGGGGGTCCCGACGATCTGCGAATGGCCCCGGGCGCCCGCGATCCGCAGGTAGAGCTGGCGCAGGGTCAGACCCTCCCGACGGGCGAGGTCGAACATCAGCTGCTGGCGGGACTTGGCGCCGTTGGCCTCGGGCAGTTCCGGCACGGGCCCGTCCGGATCGTAGCCCGACAGGTCGAAGCCGCCGATCATCCGCTCCAGCAGGGCGAGGCCGACCACCGGGTCGATCAGGTCCTGGAGCGCCTCGAACTTCGCCCGCGCCTCCGCCTCGCTGTGCCCCACGACCGGGAAGAGGCCGGGCATCACCTTCAGGTCGTCGCGGTCGCGCCCGAAGCGGCCCATCCGGTCCTTCAGGTCGCCGTAGAATTCGGTCGCCTCGGCGAGCGTCTGGTTGGCGGTGAACACGATCTCGGCGGTGCGCGCCGCGAGGTCCTTGCCGGGCCCCGAGGCGCCGGCCTGGACCAGCACCGGCTGGCCCTGCGGCGTGCGCGAGATGTTGAGCGGGCCCCGCACCTCGAAATGCGTGCCGCGATGGTTCAGCGGGCGAAAACCGTCCGGCTTCGAGAACTGGCCGGAGGCCTTGTCGATGATCACCGCCCCGTCGTCCCAGGTGTTCCACAGGCCGAGGACGACGTCGACGAATTCTTCCGCGCGCGCGTAGCGGTCGCCGTGCCGGGCGATCGCGTCGGCGCCGAAATTGGCGGCCTCCGCGTCCGTGGTCGAGGTCACGAGGTTCCAGCCGGCGCGGCCGCCGCTGAGGTGATCGAGGGAGGCGAAGCGGCGGGCGACGTTGTAGGGCTCGTTGAAGCTCGTGGAGGTCGTCGCCACCAGCCCGATCCGGCGGGTCACGGCCGCGAGCGCCGAGAGCAGGGTCACCGGCTCGAAATGGGTCGAGCGGGCCGTCCGCTCGCTGGAGCGCAGGTTGCCGTCGCGGATGCCGGTCCCGTCCTCCAGGAACACGAGGTCGAACTTCGCCGCCTCGGCTTTGCGCGCCCAGTCGACATAGCGGTCGAGCACGAGGCCGCCATCCGCCTCGCTCGACGGGTGGCGCCAGCCGGCCACATGGTGCCCGGTGGCGTAGAAGAAGGCGCCGAGGCGCAGGGTGTCGTGTCTCATGGACCGATGGCACTCGTGGCGGGCGGGACCGGCAGGACGCGCACCGGCCCCGTGGTCCCGCTGTCGCGGATTCGATGATGTGAAACAGGCTGGACGGCGGGACGCAACCGCAAGCTGGGCACGGCCCCGGGAATGAGAACCTTCGTCTCCGGATCGGGGGGGGCGGAATGTAACGCGTCCGCGCTCGGTCGGCGAAAGCGCTGCTTATCGGCGTTTGCGATCGTCGCCCGGTCGACGGGTGTGGCGGTCCGGAACCGTCACGCGCCCTCCCCCTCCGCGGGGAGGGAGACGCGCGGATCGGACCGGGCTTCCCCTCCGAGAGGATCACGGTGCTCCCGGCCTCTCGCGTCCGGCCCCGCGCCCCGCGGATGGGTTTGCCCCGTCGGCGCGCGGCGGCTCGGAGATCCACTGCCATCGAACCGGTTGCCACCCCGGCGCGGAGCGCCCAAGACGCGCGCGGCAAACGACTTGCCGTCCCCCGCTCGCCCGTCCGCAGAGGCTGCCTCTCCCGTGATCACCGGTCCCTGCCTCATCGTTCAGCCGATCCACGCGGCGGGCCTCGACCGGCTGCGCGCGGCCGGGCTGGAGCCGCGCCCGGCCGGCGGCACCGACGCCGAGAGCCTGGCCCGCGACGTCGCCGGCTGCGTCGCCGTCATCACCCGCAACACCGGTTTCCCGGCCCAGGCCATCGCGGCGGCGCCGGACCTGCGGGTGATCGGCGTGCACGGGACCGGCACCGACCACGTGGCCAAGGCGGCGGCGACCGAGGCGGGGATCGTGGTGGTCAACACGCCCGGGGCCAACGCCGTCTCGGTGGCCGAGCAGACGCTGGCGCTGATCTTCGCCCTGGCGAAAGCCCTGCCCGCCGCCGACCGGTCGGTCCGGCGGGGTGACGACAGCTTCAAGTTCACCACCCGGCTGATCGAGCTCGCCGGGCTGACGCTCGGCCTGATCGGCTTCGGGGCAATCGGTCAGGCGACCGCCCGGCTCGGCGCCGCTTTGGGCCTGCGGGTGCTGGCCTACGGGCCGAGCCGCCCGGAGACCGATTTCACCGAGGCCGGCGCCCTGCGCACCGCCTCGGTCGACGCCCTCCTGGCGGAGGCCGACATCGTCTCGCTGCACCTGCCGCTGACCCAGGGCACCCGCGGCCTGATCGGCCGGGACCAGCTCGCCCGGATGAAGCGGGGCGCGTTCCTGATCAACACCAGCCGCGGCGGGCTCATCGACGAGGCCGCCCTGGTGGAGGCCCTGGAGGCCGGCACGATCGCGGGGGCGGGGCTCGACGTCTTCGCGCAGGAGCCGCTGCCGTCCGGCCACCCCCTGGCCCGCCAGGAGCGCGCGATCCTGACGCCCCATGTCGGCGGCTCCACCGAGGCGGCCCTGATCCGCACCGCCGAGACCGCCGCGGGCCGCGTCGTCGATGTCCTGGCCGGCCGGCAGCCGGGCGGGCTGGTCAATCCGGAGGTCTGGCCGCACCGGCGCGGGCCGTCAGGCGCGCGATGAACGCGGGACCGGAACGGCCACGGCCCGAAACACCGGCCGGCCCGTCCTGCTGCACCGCAGCGGACACCGTCGGAGAGGGCGCGGCCCGAAGCACGGCCCGCGTACCGGACGTTCCGATGCCGATCCCGCGGACGGCCGCAGTGCCATGCGATGAAGACATGGGTTATGGCTATAGATCCGCCACCTATGCATGCCTGAACGGCCTTCAGACCGTTGCGTGCCGCAATGCGATATCCTATCTGTGCGTTGCGGGATGGCGATGGCGTCGCGATCCCGTTGCCCTTCTTGGGCGTTTCCTCCCTAGACTTCGGGCCGCTCCTTCGGGAGTGGCCTTTTTTCTTTCGGCAGGTTGTCTGTCCGGCATGGCCGCGGCGGCGGATCCGACCTGCACGGAACCGCGCGATCTCGCGGTGCCGCGGGCGGTGGGGCCGGCGGCGCGGCGTCGACGCCCCGGTTTTCCCGTCGGGACCCGGCGCCTACTCGACGTGGAGGGTCAGCTTCATCTTCGGGTGAATGCCGCACTGGATCACGAAATCCCCCGGCTCGGCCAGCGTCAGCCGCGTCTCGGTGCCGGGCTCCTGGTCGCCGGCATCGAACGCGAACCGGTCCGCCTCGATGAAGGCGTGGTGGGTCAGGCTCTCGTCGCCGTTGCGCAGGGTGACCGTGTCGCCCCGGCGCAGGTACAGGTCGGTGGGCAGGTACTGGCGCCCCTTCTGCAGCACGATCCGGGCCCCGCTCGACAGCGTCGCCCGGGCCGTCTCCAGCGCGGCCCCCGACCCGACCAGCGCGAGCGTCCCGATGAGGAGAAGGGAGCGCAGGCTCCTGCTGCGAGGGGGCATGACGGCGTCCACACGGGTTCGACGCGTCCCGGACCACCGGGATCGGTCGCCGGGCGGTCCAGGATCTGCTGCACCGCATCGTGGCCGAGGCCCCTCACCGGATCGATAAGCAGCGCGTTAGAATTTTATCGATCTGGCAATATCTACGATCGATCTACTGCAACCATCTGAATTTCAACTGTATTCGCCTCTAAATCCTCAGCCTCGTGCGCACCGTCGCGGGCCGCCAGCGCGTCGCGCACATGCGCGCGGAACACCTGGACCCGGGCCGGCAACACGCGCCCGGCCAGCGTGACGGCGCGCAGGGCCGCGCCGCGGGTCGCCCAGGGCGCCAGCACGCGCTGGAGCTGGCCCGACTCCACCGCCCGGGCGGCGACCAGGGTGGGAAGATGGCCGATCCCGGCCCCCGCCAGGGTCAGCCGGTGCGCGGTCGCGAAGTCGCTGACCCGGATCGCCGGGGTCACCGACAGGGGCTCGGTGCGGCCCCTGCCGTCGGTCAGGGCCAGCGCCGCCGCACCGAATCGCTCGCGGGCGAGGATCAGGTCGTGGTCGCGCAGCGCGGTGACGGTCGCCGGGGCCGGCCGCCGCCGCAGGTAGGCCGGGGCGGCGTAGAGGCCCACCGCCAGGGTCGCCAGGACCGCGGCGTGGTAGCCGGTCTCCTCGGCGCCGCCGAGCCGCAGGGCGAGGTCGATCCGGTTGGCCGCCAGGTCGAGGCGCGCGTCGGTGTTCAGCATCTCCACGGTGATCTGCGGATAGGCGGTCCGGAAGCTCGCGACGATCTCGGGCATCACCTCGATGCCGAAATCGATGGAGGTGGTGATCCGCAGGTGCCCGGCCGGCACCGTCTGCGCATCGCGGACGGTCTCGGCGGCCTCGTCGAGGAGCGCCAGGCTCTCCTGCGCCTTGGCGTAGAAGGCGAGCCCCTCCGCGGTCGGCGAGACGGCCCGCGAGGTGCGCGCCATCAGCCGGGCGCCGAGCGCCCGCTCCAGGCGGGAGACCCGCCGGCTGACGCTGCCCTTCGTCTGCCGCAGGCTCGCCGCGGCGGCCGTGACCGTGCCGAGATCGACGACCGCGCAGAAGGCGCGCACGTCGTCGAGTCCGCCCCGGAAGGTTTCCGTTCTCGCAACCATGGGGTTCCGGATAGCAGGCTCAACCGTGGCCGTGAACGGCGCTACAGGAGCCCTGCGGCGTGCCGAATCGGCCCGTACCGCCGCGCCCATGGGAGTTTGCAGTGAAGTCGCTTCTCGCCTCCGGCCTTCTGGCCCTCCTCGTCGCCGACCCGGCCCTGGCCCAGACCCCCGCGACCCGCGATCCGGCCCAGGTCCAGGCCGGCGCCTACGTGGCCGATCCCGACCACACCCAGGTCGGCTGGCGGGTCTCCCATATGGGCTTCTCGAACTATGCCGGCGGCTTCTCGGACGTGTCCGGCACCCTCGACCTGCAGCCGAAGGACCTGACGGCCGCCAAGCTCTCGATCAGGATCCCGGTCGCCTCGGTGGCCACCACCAGCGCCAAGCTCACCGCCGAGCTGAAGGGCGACCAATGGCTCGACGCGGCCAAGTTCCCCGACATCACCTTCGTCTCGACCAAGGTCGCCCCCGAGGGCAAGGACAGGGCGAAGGTGACCGGCAACCTCACGTTCCACGGCGTGACCAAGCCGGTGACGCTCGACGTCACCCTGGTCGGGGCCGGCGTCAACCCGCTGAGCAAGAAGGTCACGGTCGGCTTCGACGCCACCGGCACGCTCAAGCGCTCCGCGTTCGGGGTGACGACCTACGAGCCGCTAATCGGCGACGACCTGCACCTCACCATCGCGGGCGCCTTCGAGCGCCGGGACTGACCGGACCGGTACGGGCCGTGCCGGGAGATCGGTACGGCCCGCGCCCGTTCAGAACCTGTACGTGAAGGAGCCCTGTGCGGCGTGGTCCTGGGCACGGGCGCCGATCTGGCCGGTGTAGGACAGGCCCAGCGAGGCGGCGGGGGAGATCAGCACCGCCAGGCCGGCCTCGGCGACCAGCGCGTCGCGGTCGATCGGCAGGCCGGCGCTCACGAACCGGGCGCCGGTGCCCCGGAACGCCAGCGCCGCCGCGGGAACCCCGTCGCCGAAGGTCCGCCGGTAGCCGGCCAGCGCGTGCACCGACACCGGCAGCGCCGCCTCCGGATCGAGCCGGGCCTCGGCGCGCAGGCCCGCGGTGGCGGTCGGCAGCAGGCTCCCGCGTGCCGCCCCCGTCAGCGCGGCCGCCCCGCCCTGCTCGGCGAAGCGGTCGCGGCCCAGCGCCACCGCGCCGGCGCCCACGAACGGCTCCAGCGCCGCCCCGGCGCCGAGCGCGATCCGGTAGCCGGCCTCGCCGAAGCCCTGGACGCTGCGCCCGCCGGTGCGGGCGGTCGGCGTGTCGGTCAACCCCGGGAACGCCACCACCCGCCGCAGCCGCGCCGGCTCGTCCGCCGCCAGGGCCCCGAACCGCAGCACCGCCGGGCCCGCCCCGAGGCTGCCGTAGACGCCCCCGAACGTGCTCGCCAGCGTCCCGGTCTGGACCTGGCCGGGGCTGGCGAAGCTGGTCTCGACATGGCCCCCGACCGCCCCCAGCCGCAGGCCCTCGGAGCCCAGGCCGTCGGCGCCCAGCCCGTCCAGGCGGGCGTCGACCCCGATCACGAAGCCCGCGCTCTGGCGCGACAGCCCGGCGGCGTTGCCGTCGGCCCGGGCGTGGCCGAGGCTGCCCAGCCCCTGGCCCCACAGGCTCACCGGCTCCGGTTGCGCGCGCCGCACCGGGACCACCCCCGGCACCGGCGGCCCGGGCCGGTCGGCCGCGTCGGTCGCCGGCAGGCTGCCGTACTCCCGCGCCGCCGGGGCGCCGTCCCAGCGCAGCCGGTCGAGCACCGCCTCGCGCACCAGCCCGGCCCCGGCGAAGGCGGTCGCGGCCAGGCTGGCATGGCCGTCCCCCGACAGGGCCGCGAACGCCGCCCGGGCCTGGGGCGCCGACAGCACCGCCACCGCGTCGTAGAGGACCGAGCCGACCGCCCCGGCCTGAACCGCCCCGGCGGCCGCGCGCTGGTCGCGGGTCCGCGCCACCGCGGCGAAGTCCAGGTCGTTGCGCGCCAGCGTCAGGACGACCGCGTCCGGGGCGTAGGCCAGGAACGGGGTCAGGAACGCGAAGGTGCTCGACACCCCGGCGAACCGGCCCTGCACGCCGCCGGCGGCACTCAGGATCGTGTAGCGCGTGCGCGGCGCGTAGAGCCCGCTGCCGGCCACCGCCTCGACCCGGGCGCCCGCCACCGTGGCGGTGCCGCCGACCGCGACCCGGTCGGAGCGGCCGTCCGGGGTGGCGTCGACCCGGTAGACCGATCCCGGCGCCAGGGTCAGGCTGCCGGCGACGGCGATCCGGCCGAGCGCCCCCGGCCCGGCCCCCGGGGCGAGGGCGCTGCCCGCGCCCAGGGCGAGGCTGCCGAACCAGCCCGCGCCGGTGAGCCGGCTGCCGGCGCCGAGCGACACGGCGGCGTTGGGCAGGCCGCCGGTGACGGCGAGTTCGCCGCCGTACACGCTGACCGGGCCGGAGAGGCTGTTGGCGCCCGTGAGCGTCAGGGTGCCGGCGCCGAGCTTGGTCAGGCTGGTCGGGCCGGCGCCGTCGACGATCTGCCCGGCGTAGCCGGTCGAGCTGCCGTCGGTGCCGACCGTGAGCTGGCCGTTGCCGAGGGTCGCGGCCGCCGTCGTGCCGGCGAGCGCGCCGACGGTGAGCGCGGTGCCGCCGAGGTCGAACGCGCCGTCGTTGGTCAGCCGGGTGAGGCCGGCGGTCGGGCCCGTGAGCGCGACCATCGCCCCCGGGGCGTTGGCGACCGGCCCGGCGAGCACGCCCGCGGCCTGGACGAAGCCGGTATTGGTCAGCCCGCCGGTGAGGCTGCCGGTGGTGACCAGGGTGCCGGCGTTGGCGAAGGGCGCCGAGACGGTGGCGAACGTGCCGGTGTTGACGAGCGTCGCCCCGGCGGCGTTGACGGCGTCGGCCGTGTAGGCGCCGGCATTGACCAGGCGGCCGGTGTTGACGAGGTCGTCGACGACGCTGCCCTGGGCGGCGACGGTGAGCAGCCCGGCATTGGCGATGCGCCCGGCCAGGAGGCGGCCGCCCTCCGCGACCGCGACGGTGCCGGCATTGTCGAGCCCCCCGGCGAGGCCGTAGCGGCCGGTGACGGTCAGGCTGGCCTGGGCGGCGTTGGCGAAGCCGGCATCGGAGGAGACCGGCCCGGTGACGGCGACTTGCCCGGCGTTGCGGATCGGCCCGTTGAGGGCGCCCGCCGTGGCGGTGAGCGCTCCGGTGTTGGTCACCCCGCCGGCGACCGTGCCGCTGGTGATGGCCGTGCCGGTGTTGGTCAGGCCGCCGGCGATCGCGCCGCTGGCGATGGCGGTGCCGGCATTGGTCAGGCCGCCCGACAGCGTCCCGGCCTGGGTGAGCGTGGTGCCGGCCAGGGTGACCACCGGCGCGGCCAGGCTGGCGGAGGCGGTGAGGGCGAGGCCGCCGGCCGCGACGGTGGCCGGGCCGGTGAAGCCGTGGGCGGCGGTGAGCGTCAGGGTCCCGGCGCCGCGCTTGATCACGGCCCCGGGCCCGGAGACGGCTCCCGCGAAGGTGGTGTCGTCGGCCCGGTCGAACGCCAGGATCCCGGCATCGGCGACGTCGCCCGTGAGGCTGCCCGCGGTGCCGCCGGCCCCGACCTGGAGGGTCCCGGCCGCGATGGTGGTGCCGCCGGTATAGGCGTTGGCCCCGGCGAGCGTCAGGGTCCCGGCCCCGGCCTTGGTCAGGCCGCCGGTGCCGTCCAGCGTGCCGGCGAAGGTGGTGGAGCTGTCGTCGCCGCCGGCGGTGAGGCGGGCGGCGCCGAGGGCGACGCGGCCCTGCCCGGCGAGCGAGCCGACGGTCTCGGCGTCGGCCAGCGCCAGGGTCGCGCCGGACGCGACCGTGACGGCGCTGCGATCGCCGATCGCCTGGCCGCCGCGGGCCAGGAGGGTCCCGGCCGCGACGGTGGTGGCGCCCGTGTAGGTGTTGGTGCCGGCGAGCGTGAGGGTGCCGGCCCCGAGCTTGGCCAGCCCGCCCGATCCGGCGAGCGCCTGGGCGAGGGTGAAGCTGTTGGCCGGGTCGGCGATATCGAGGCCGCCGCCGTTCCGGCCCCAGGTGATCGGCCGCGCCGTGGCGGTGAAGCCGGTGCCGGTGATCTGGAGGACGCCGCCGTCGAAGGTCAGGGGCGCCCCGGCGGCGCCGAGATTGGCCTCGCGCGACACCGACAGGGTCCCGCCCGCCACGGTCGTGCCGCCGGAATAGCTGTTGGTCCCGGCCAGCGTCAGCGTGCCCGCGCCCAGCTTGATCAGGCTGCCCCGGGTCGGGATGCCGGCGAAGGCGGCGATGCGGGTTTCGTTGACGGCCACATAGTCCGGCCACACGGCGCTGGCCGCCGCCTGCGCTTGCGCGATGCTCGCCGCGTCGAGAGCGGCGATCTGCTGATTCAGGGCGGAGATTGCATATGGCCTGTACCCATCGTCGGAAATATAGCCCCAATATGGGTTTTCCGACGTGAGCCTTGTCAGGATCGAACTCACGATCAGGTTCTGGTCCGCGGCGCGCCAAGCCGCCTCCACCGCGGCCCGATAATCGCTGGTGTTCAGACCGGTCAGCAGATCGTTCAAGACCTGCCTCACGGTCGATTCGGCCTCCTGGGCGCCGGCGGCGGTGAGTTGTCGGGCCTGCGCAGCCTTGAGGGTCGGCCATGCCGCAGCCTCGGCGTCGTTCTCCCGCTTGCGCTGGACCAGGGCGTCCTCGGAGATGTCGTTGGACCAGGTGTCGTTCGTGCCGGTCGGGAGGTTCGCCGCGACGGGACCGAGGAACTGCCCCGGTCCCCGCATGGCCTTGGCGAGGTCGATCACGCCCCAGCCCCAGACGGCGTTGGGGGCGTTGGGGTTGGCATCCGCGACGCCGTCGACCGCGTTGCGGTGATAGGCGGTGGTGAGCAGGACGTCCCGCGCCTGCTCGTTGGTCATGTAGGGATAGCGCTGCATGATTACGGCCAGCGCCCCCGTGGCATGCGGGGCCGCCATCGAGGTGCCGGACACGAGTGTGTATCCCGTCTGATTATTGGGATCGATCTGCCAGTCCCCCGGATCCCAGGGCGCGCCTGGTGTGTACGGCGGCACGGCGCTGAAAATCTTGCTTCCGGGCGCAACAACATACCAGTATTTGTCGACACCCGCGCGGTTGGAATAGCTGTCCAACATTAGGCTGTCTGGACTATAATCATGAGAATCCGTCTGGGCCGCGGCACCGACGGCGAGCCAGCGCTTCTCTAAATCGGGCCGGAAATACGGTAGCGACGCCCGCATGTCGGAGTTGTTGAAACCCGTGTTGCCGGCAATCACGACCTGGATGACGTCGTACTTCCGCGTCACCTCATCCATTGCGTCGAGGAGCGTCTTCTTTCCCGAGAACGTCGCGTAGGCGGTCATCATGCCGCCGACACTGTTGTAATTGTCCTGCAACGGTGGATCGCCCCAGGATGTGTTGATCGCACGCACCCCGGCGCGTACCAGGGTTTCGTAGGCGTTCTTGAAATAACTGTAGTCGATATTGGCCCCGTGCCTCGAGAAATCGATGCTGCCGGTATCGACGACATAGGCATTGGCGTCGAACGCGACGCCGTGCATGCCGCTGCCATCGCGCGCGGCCGCGATCGTCCCGCTGACGTGGGTGCCGTGCGGATCGTTGTAGATCGGATTGTACGTTCCCGGGATCGTATAAGACTGGCCTTTGCTGAAGAAGCTCCACGACGGAGAGCCGGCTTCCGGATTGCCGGACGAATCCATCAGATAGAACCCATCCGATCCGTAGGTTCCGGTGATGGTGAGCGGCTTGACGCGGCCGTCCGCGAATTCCGGGTGCGCGCTGTCGATACCTGAATCGACGACGCCGACAGTGACCCCCAGACCGGTGTAGCCGGCCGCGTAGGCGTCGGCGGCGCGTATGGCCTCGAGGCCCCAATCGGCTTGGTATTCCTGGCTGCGCCAAGAGGCGGGATCGGTCCGCGCGAGACTCTGGGCGAGGGCATGATGCGAGATACTCGCGCTTAGTGCGGCCAGCCCGAGGGTCGACCACCGTGCGACGGATGCTTTCCGCGGGCTCGCACCGGTCCGGGCCATATTTTCGCGACGATCTGGTCTGCGCACGATGTTTCGCCCCGGGATCCGCTGCCTCTGACCTGTGTCCGTATTGCCCGACAGGATCGAGGCATGGCCGGTACAAAAAGTGCCGGCCTGAACACCACAGGCTGGAGCGTGCGCGGATGTTTTTCCGGAATCAACGACAAACGTCAGCAGAAAGATTTCTGTTTTACTCGAACAATGTTTTCGACTGAGAATAAGTATTGTCTGCCCGGGCCCGTACCGGATCTGGACTTGCAGCCGGCAATCCTTTTAAATGGCATATTCCTTGCATATCTTATCGTGTGCTCTGCCGGGCGCCGGCCGCTTCCACCGCCCTCGACGCGCACGATTCCGCCGACGCCGTTGCATTTACGCAACGCGCCCGATCGGGCCGTGAACCGATGGGGGATTGCCGCGAGACGCCCGATCGACGGAAGCCCGCCTTCGGCGGCGACACGCGGCAGCGGACGTTCCGCGAGGGATCCGGGGACCGGGTCTCCGGCCCGGGAAAGGGCCTCGTCCCCGGCGGCTGCCGGGTGGGCGCGACTCAGGAAGCGGACACCTGTTGTGGCGCCCGACATCGGCCCTGCGCTCCGTCGCGCGCGGCCGTTATCGCGTGTGTCGAACCAAGCCGCATCTGCCCGCTTTCCGGGCAGGCCGGGCGCCGGTGGGCTACGCCCCGGGCCGGTCCTCGGATCCCGTGCCGAGCGCCCGCTGGACCATCACGCTGTCCGACCAGTGGCCGTACTTGAACGCCACCGCCCGCAGATAGCCCGCCTGGACGAAGCCGCAGGCCTCGTGGAGGCGCAGGGAGGCGGCGTTCTCGGCGTCGATGTAGCCGATCATCTGGCGGTAGCCGCCGGCCGCGCAGGCCTCGATCAGGGCCGGCAGGAGGCGGCGCCCGATCCCGGCGTGCAGGTGGTCGGGATGCACGTAGATCGAGTGCTTGAGGGTGTAACGGTAGGCCGGGCGCTTCCGGAACGGCACCGCGTAGGCGTAGCCCGCGACCTGGCCGGCGCGCTCGGCCACGAGGTGGGGCAGGCGCTTCTTGCGCATGGTCTTGCGCCGCCGCTTCAGATCGTCGGGGAGCAGGCGGTCCTCCTCGGCGACGCCGACATCGCTCACGCCCTTGCTGATGTGGTGCTCGTAGATCGCCACCATCGCCTCGACATCGGCGTCCGAGGAGGCGCGGATGACGATGTCCGGGCAGGGTTGCGCGACCGGCGGGCCGGGGGTCTCGACCTCGATCTCCATCAGGCGCCCTCTCGGACCACGTAGGTGTGAAAGCGGATCCGCCCGTCCGGGTCGACCTCCCGGTAGACGCCCTGGATCTCGGCCTCGAAGCCCGGGAACAGGTTGGCGGAGGCCTCGAACATCTTGAAATAGTCGAGCATCGGCTTGGCCCGCTCGTCCAGGCGCTCGCCGGGCAGGACCGTGCCGATGCCCGGGGGGTAGACCAGCATCAGGGTGGTGGCGATCCGCCCCTCGGCCTCGGCGATCGGCACGTAATCGACTTTGTTGCGGGTCAGCATCTGGGCGGCGCGCTTGGGCGCCATCACCATCTCGGGCAGGTGCTCGGGGGCGAATTGGCGCCGCTGCAGCGCCGAGGTGCCGGCCTCCCGGTGGAAGGCGTGGAACTCGCCGCAGAGCTCGCGCAGGCGCACCCCGCGGTAGCGGTTCGGCCGGCGCGCCACGAATTCGGGCATGGCCTCCTCCAGCGGGACGTTGTCGTCGTGGAGCCGCTTGAAGGCGACGAGGCCCGAGATCAGCGTGCCGGCCTTGGAGGATTCGACCCCCGGGGTCAGCAGGAAGAGCAGCGAGTTCAGGTCGTTCTTCTCGGCGACGATCCGGTTCTCACGCAGGTACTGGGCCACGATCGGCGCCGGCACGCCGTGATCGGCATAGGCGCCGGTCTTCCGGTCGAAGCCCGGGGTCAGCACGGTCAGCTTGTTCGGGTCGGTGATGGCGTAGCCCGGGGCCACGTGGGTGAAGCCGTGCCAGCGCGCGCCCGGCTTCAGCTCCCAGTGCCGGGGGGTGGCGGCGAGCTCGTCGGTCGCCACGCTCTCCCAGGGCACCTCGGCCCCGTCGGCGTTCACGGTCACGTCCGGCACGAACGGGTCGAAGAACCAGCGCCGGGCCGGGTCGCGCTCGTGCTCCTCGAATTCCCGCCGGATCGCCCGGACCTTCTTGCGCCACTCGATCCCGAGCCGGATCGTGTCGTCCCACAGGATCATGCCCGAGCGCCCCTTCATCATCTGGGCGCCGACATCGAGGGAGGCGAAGAGCGGGTAGAACGGCGAGGTCGAGGCGTGGACCAGAAAACTCTCGTTGAGCCGCTTGTGCTCGACCCGCCGGGTCTGGCCGCGGATATGCCCGTCCCGCGTGTGGATCTGCGAGGCCTGGGAGAAGCTCGCGAGCTGCTTGTGGGTCGATTGCGTGGCGACGATGCCCGGCGAGGTCTCGTCGAGGCCGGTCAGCCCCATGGCGAAGCGCCTTGCGTAGAGCGGGTGGAACTTCATGAAGCCCGCCCAGGCCTCGTCGAACAGGATGTAGTCGCAGAGGTGGCCGATCTTCTCCAGGATCACCTGCGCGTCGTAGATCGTGCCGTCGTAGGTGCATTGCTCGATCACCGCGACCCGGAACGGCCGCTCCCGGCGCCAGGCCTCCGGGTCGGTCACCAGCGGGTTGCGGCGGATCTTCTCGCGGATACGCGTCTCGTCCAGGGCCTCATGATAGATCGGACCGATCAAGCCGTAGGCGTTCCGGTCCGTTTCCAAAAAAATCGGGATGCCGCCGCCGAGGAACAGGGCGCCGTGATGGGCCGCCTTGTGGTTGTTGCGGTCGAACAGGACCAGGTCGTCCTCGGCCACCAGGGAGGACAGCACGATCTTGTTGGAGGCCGAGGTGCCGTTGAGGACGAAGTAGGTTTTTTCGGCCCCGAAGATCTTGGCGGCCTCCTTCTGGGCCTTGAGCGCCGGACCCTCGTGGGTCAGCAGGTCGCCGAGATCCAGAACCGAATTGTCGAGGTCGTCGCGAAAGATCGCCTCGCCGAGATGCTCGACGAAGATCCGGCCGATCGGCGACCGGTTGTAGAAGATGCCGCCGTTGTGGCCCGGGCAGGTCCAGAGCTGGTTGCCCTTCTCGGCATAGTCGACCAGCGCGCCGAAGAACGGCGTCTTCAGGGTCTGGGCGTATTGCGTGACCCGGCTGACCAGGCCGCGGGCGATGAATTCGGGGGTCTCTTCCGCCAGGAAGATGTAGCCGTCGATGAAGTCGAGCAATTCGACCGGGATGTCCTCCAGCCGCTTGCGGCGGACCATGATGACGATCGGCATCTCCAGGCCGCGCTTGCGCATCATGTCGATCAGCGCGGCGGCCTTGCCGTCGAGGCCGCGCTTGCCCCAGTCGACCACGAGGCAGCCCACCGCCGCGTCGGTCTGCACGGCGATGGCCGCGTCCTCGACCCGCCGGGCGCGCACCACCTCGAAGCCGCGATGCTCGACCGCCGCCACGATCTGGGCGACGCGCGCGCCCTCCAGGTCGTCCGGATCGAAGGCCGGGGCGCACATCAGGACCGTGAAGCGACGGTGGAAGTCCATGGAGCCCTCTCTGCCTCGGCTGCAGCGAGTGCCTTTCTGGCCCGTCTGCGACGATTGGATGACAGCGCCCGGGCCGGGACGGGCGCGGGGGTGTCAGGCGCTCCCCGACCGCCCGTCATGCCCGATCAGCCGCTCGACTTCGGCCAGGGCGACGGCGCGGGCGGCGTGCTCGGAGGCGTGCGGGCGGTACGACCCCCGGACCAGCTTGCCGCGGTCGCGGATCGCCCAGGTGAAGCGGCCCGGATCGTGCCGGCTCGGCCTGACCTCGACCGTGTAGAGAGGCCCGTCATTCGCACCCATGGGGGGAATGTGCGGAACCTCGCGGTGCCGGGATAGGGGGTGCGACCGTGAGCGGCAGCGCGCCGGATCAGCGGGTTTTCTCCGGCCGGCCGGGGACGGCCGGAGCCCCCGGCGCCGCGCCCCGCGTCCCGAGCCAGACCACGTGCTTGGGACCGCTGCCGCGGCCGCTGGCATGGACGCGCCGCTCGTCCACGTCGAAGCCGGAGCGCTGCATCCGGCTCTTGAACTTCCGGTCCGGGGCCCCCGACCAGACCCCCAGGATGCCCCCCGGCCGCAGCGCCCAATGGGCCCGCTTGAGGCCCCAGCTGTCGTAGAGCCGGTCGTTGGAGCGGCGCATCAGGCCCTCCGGGCCGTTGTCGACGTCGAGCAGGATCGCGTCGTAGCGCGCCGGCGCCGCCTGGATCAGGCGGTTCACGTCGGCCTCCTGCAGGTCGACCCGGGGATCGTCCAGGCAGCCGGCGAAGACGTGGGCCAGCGGGCCCCGGGCCCAGGCGATCACCGCCGGTACCAGCTCGGCCACCACCACCCGCGCCTCGGGGCCGAGATTCTCCAGGGCCGCCCGCAGGGTGAAGCCCATGCCGAGGCCGCCGATCAGGATCCGGGCCCGGGGCCGGTCCGCCAGCCGCGCGCAGGTCAGCGCCGCGAGCGCCACCTCGGAGCCGCTGCGGCGGTTGTTCATCAGCTCGATCGTGTCGGCCAGGATCGCGAACTCCTCGCCGCGCCGCATCAGGCGCAGGTCGGTGCCGCCGCCGGGCACGGATCCGGTATCGAGATGAACCCAGGGTATCACGGACGGCGTCCTCGGTTGGCTTGGGGCCCGGCCCGGATCGGGGCCGGGATTCCGGTTTTCTGGGCCGCGCCGTCCCGAACCGAAGGCCGGCGGCCTTCGTGCGGGACGGCGCGGGGGATCACTGCGGATCGGCCAGGGCGCACCGGGCGCGGCATGTGCGCACCGCGCAACCCCCGCCCGCCGCTGCGGCTTGCCGCGACCGATTCCGGCGGCGTATCAGCACCTATGGCCAAGCGCATCAAGTCGAGACCGCAGGAGCGGGGCTTTGTTCTGTTCGATATCGTCTACACCGATGGCTCCCGGGCCTCGAATCGGCGGGTGCCGGTCGAGATCCTGGGCGGCCTGGACGGTGACGAGCCGGCCCGCCAGCTCATCGCCGAGCAGGAGGAGGAGATCGCCCGCAAGTCCGGGCGGCCGGGCCGCGAGATCCAGAGCCTGACCCGCTCGCCCGTGATCAAGCCCAAGCCGATCGAGTGACCGGACCGCGCCCCGTCCGGGGCGGACGGGGCGCGGTCAGGCGGTCTCGGCCAGCCGGCGGGCGACCTCGTCCCGCAGGGCGGCGTTCATCTCGGCGAACCGGGCCTGCGTGCGGGCCCGCAGCCACGGGAACAGGACGGGGGCGAGCCAGCCCGCGAAGGTCTCCGCCTGGACAAGGCCGACGCCCTGCCGGGTCTCGGTGATCCGGAAATCGTGCGTGCCGGTGATCAGCGGCGGCATCGGGATGCCACCGCGCCAGGTCAGCCGCCGGCCGGGCTCCCAAGCGGTGACCTGCACCCGCACCGTCCGGTAGGTGCGGCCGTTCAGGGTCAGCTCCAGGCGCCAGCGCGCGCCCGCCCGCAGCGGGCCCTCCGCCCGGCGGATGAACGGGTTCCAGGCCGGGTAGGCGTCCAGGTCGGTCAGCACCGACCAGACCATCCCGGCCCGGGCCGGGATCGCGATCTCCGTGCTGCTGACCCTGCCCTCACGCATGCGTCCCTCCCGGCGCGCCGGTGCCCGTCCGGGCCCGGCTGGCATCCCGTCCTGCCCCCCGCGCAGACCGCCGCCGCGGGGACCGGCTGCGGCTAGGGCGCGCCCTCGACCACCTCCAGGGTCCGGAGGATCGCGAAGCCGATCCGCTCGGCCTCGGCCTCCGCCTCCGCCTCGGCGGTGGCCGGCAGCAGCGCCACGGTCTCGACGAACGGCGCGTCCTCCGGCCCGACCACGATCCGGAACACGTCGCCCTCCGCGGCCGCCCGGTCCCGGATCAGGCCGACCCGGTGGCCGGCCCCCGTGCCGAAGACGCGCAGGGGCGGCGGGTCGGCCTCGGCCTGGCCGGCCGGCGCGGGCCGGCGCACGGCCCCGAAGGCCGGGCGGATGACGTTGTCGTCGGGCATGGCGGAACCGTTCCCTCAGCTGCGCACGATCCGGGCGGTGGCCAGAACCGCGTCGGCCAGAACCTCCATCCCGGCTCCGGCCCAGGCCGGCGTGATGCTCTCGGCCTCGTTGTGGCTGATGCCGCCGTGGCAGGGGCAGAACACCAGGGCCGCGGGGACCGCGCGGGCGCAATAGACGGCGTCGTGGTAGATCGCCGTCGGCATGCGCGTCCAGGCATGGCCCCGCGTCTCGGCGGCCGCCTGGACCCGGTCGATCAGAACCGGATCGAAGGCGGTCGGCGGCGCGCGCCAGAACTCCGCGACGCGGATCGTCACGCCGCGCTCCGCCGCCAGCGCGTCGGCCCGGGCCAGGATCCGCGCCCGCATCGCTTCGAGCTGCGCCGTGTCGCCGTGGCGCGTGTCGAGGCTGAACCAGACCCGGCCCGGGGTGATGTTGCGGCTCGAAGGCTCCGCGGTCAGGACCCCCACGGTGGCCCGGCCGCGCTCGCCGCCCTCGCCGACCGCGTCGTGGGCGATCGCTTCGAGCGACGCGATCAGTGCCGCCGCGGCCATCATGGCGTCGCGGCGCCCGGCCATGGGGCTGCCGGCATGGGCCTCCTCGCCCAAAACGGTGATCTCGTACCAGATCTGGGCCAGCGCCCGGTCGACCACCCCGATGGTCAGGCCCGCATCCTCCAGGCGCTTGCCCTGCTCGATATGCAGCTCGAAATAGGCGCCGAGCCCGCGTAGGGCCGCCGGATCCGCCGCGCCCTGCCAGCCGATCCGCCGGAGCTCGTCGCCGAAGACGGCGCCGGCGAGGTCCCGGGTCGCCATCACGTCGGCCTCCGGGACGATGCCCATGGCGACGCCGCTGCCGCTCATGGGCGGCGCGAAGCGCGCGCCCTCCTCGTTGCACCAGTTGATCAGCAGGAGCGGCGCCTCGGTCTCGATCCCGGCCTCGTGCAGGGCGCGCATGATCTCCAGGCCGGCGAGCACGCCGAGCGGCCCGTCGAACTTGCCCCCGGTGGGCTGCGTGTCGAGGTGGCTGCCGATGGCCACGGGGGCCGCGTCCGGATCCCGCCCGGGCCGGCGGAAGATCATGTTGCCGATCCTGTCCACGGTGAGGGTCAGCCCCACCGCCTCGCCCCAGCGCCGGAACAGGGCGCGGCCCTCGGCGTCGCGGTCGGTCAGGGTCTGGCGATCGTTGCCGCCGTTGGGCAGCGCCCCGATCCGGGCGAGTTCCATGAGGCTGTCCCAGAGCCGATCCTGCGAGAGCGGGAGGTTGGTGCGATCCACGATGCGATGCCCCTTTGCGGAAGGCACGAGGTTAGGCCGCGATCGGGATCCGCACCAGGGACGCGGCGGCCCTGGAATCCGGCCCCGGGCATCGACCCGCCGCACGCCCCGGCGTATCGCTGGAACAGTCGACCGCCTCGGCCGATCCGGATCTTCCGACGTCCTGACAGGTCCCGCAATTTCCGGAATCGGATCGAAATTTGATTCATGTAGTATTTCGTGACACCGTGTTCGGTACCTCGAAAGGTCTGCTGCGCCTGCCGTGTCCGGACATTGACGTCACAGACCGCCGGTCGGATGGTTGCTCGAACCGCGGAGCGATCGTCGGCCGAATGCGGGTTTGAGGAGTTCCGATGCTTCTGGCTTCCACGACAGCCACGGCCCTGCAGGCCGCGGGGTTCGTCGGCACTTGGGATACGGATGTCGCCGCCAGCCGATCCGTGCTCGACCGGGGCGCCGCATCCCTGCTCGCGGGCGATTCCGAGCTGGCGGGCAAGCCCGTGCCCCTCGCCGTGGCCCTCGGGCGGATCCATCCGGAGGATCGCGCCTGGGTCTTCGATACGATCCGGAACCTCCGGCGGACGGGCGGACCGGTCTCCCTCGAGTTCCGCATCCTGACCGGGGCGGGCGAGACCCGCTGGATCCTCAACCGGGGTCTGCTGGCACCCGACGAGACCGGCAACCTGCACGGGCGCGGCGCCTATATCGACATCACCGACCTGCACGGCGCGTCGGCGCCGCGGCGGGAGGGCCGTCCGGCGCCGCTGGAGCATCTCGACGCGGCGGCCGATCATTGCATGGAGGTCCATACCGCCCTGGGGCACCACGGCGACGCCGCCCTGCACCTGCTCTCGGGGATGCTGCTGCTCGGCATCGGCCGCGCCCTGGCGCGGCGCGCCTCCTGAGCCCCCGTCCCCGGCGCGGCGGCCGCCCGCTGGGACGAGGCCGTCGGCTCAGGTCCGCCAGGGATGGGCCGGCAATTCGGTGCGGCCGATGGCCTTGGCGCCGGCCTCCGCGACCGTGTGGTCGTTCTCCACGGTGGAGCCGCTGACGCCGATCGCCCCCGACATCACGCCCTCGGCATCGACGATCGGGATCCCGCCCGGGAAGGTGATCAGCCCGTCGTTCGAGTGCTCGATTCCATAGAGCGGGCCGCCGGGCTGCGACAGCTGGCCGATCTGGCCGGTCATCATGCCGAAGAACACCGACGTTTTGGCCTTCTTCTGGGCGATGTCGATGGAGCCGACCCAGGCGTCGTCCATGCGGTGGAACGCCTTCAGGTTGCCACCGGAATCGACCACCGCGATGCACATCTGGGTGCCGAGTTCCACCGCCTTCGCCCGGGCGGCGGCGATGGCGCGGTCGGCCTGCTCAATCGTGACATGCATGGGACATTCCCTCTCGCGTTGCCTGCGCGACCGCCTGTGACCCTTTGAAGCGTCCGGCGCAAGCTCAGCCGGCCCGCTCCCGGGCGGCGCGGACGCGGTCGAGGAGGTCGGCCGCCAGGGCCGCGCAGGCCGCCGCATCGGGACAGGGCCGCTTCCAGACGACGCGGCCCTCGCGCAGGACGATCCCGTCCGCCACCGCCATCGCGGCGAGCGGACGGTCCGGCCTCAGATCGGCCGCGACGCCCTGCGGCCCGCCCCGGAGCCGGGCTACGCCGAGCTCACAGCAGGCCGCGCGTAGCCGCGCGAGATCGAACAGGGCGAGCATCGGCGCCGGCGGCGCCCCGAACCGGTCCTCGACCTCGCCGGCCAGCGCCTCGATCGCCTCGGCCTCACGCAGGCGCAGGAGGCGCGTGTAGAGGCTCAGGCGGATCTCAGGCTCCGGCACGTAATCCTCGGGGATCCGGCTCGGAAGCCCGAGCTCGATCTCCGGGCTCCAATCCTCGGCGCGGCCGCCCTTGGCGGCGGTCAGCGCCAGTTGCAGCAGGTGCTGATAGAGGCCGAGCCCGACCAGCTTGGCGTGGCCGGCCTGGTCCTCGCCGACGAGGTCGCCGGCGCCGCGCAGGTCGAGGTCCCGGGCGCTGACCGCGAAGCCGGCGCCGAGCCGGTCCAGGGCCTCCAGGGCGCGCAGGCGCTGCAGGGCTGCCGGCGGGGGCGGCGCGGCCGGGTCGCTGAGCAGGTGGACGACGCCGCGCCGCTGGCCGCGGCCGACCCGGCCGCGCAGCTGGTGGAGCTGCGCCAGGCCGAACCGGGCGGCCTCCCAGACCAGCATGGTGTTGGCCCGGGGCACGTCGAGCCCGCTCTCCACGATGGCGGTGGCCAGCAGGATGTCGCCGTCCCCGTCGGCGAACCGGACCATGACCTCGTCCATGGCCGCGGGCTTCAGGTCCCCGTGCGCCACCAGCACGTCGAGGCCCGGCACAAGGCCGCGCAGGCGCTCGGCCATGGGGGCGATGTCCTCGATGCGCGGGCAGACCACGAAGCTCTGGCCGCCCCGCCGGTGCTCGCGGATCAGGGCCTCGCGGACCGCCTCGGCGTCGAAGGGCGCCACCACGGTTCGGACCGGCTGGCGGAGCGCCGGGGGCGTGGCCAGCACGCTGAGGCTCTGGAGCCCGACCAGGGCCGCCTGGAGGGTGCGCGGGATCGGCGTGGCGGTGAGCGTCAGCACGTGGCCGCCCGCCGAGAGGCGGCGCAGGTCGGCCTTCATCCGGGCGCCGAAGCGCTGCTCCTCGTCGATCACCGTCAGGCCGAGATCGGCGAAGCGCACGCTGCTGCCGGCCAGCGCATGGGTGCCGACCACGAGCCGGATCGTGCCGTCGGCGAGCCCCGCCTTGACCCGCCGGGCCTCGGCCGGGGCCACCAGGCGCGAGAGCTGCGCCACCTCCACGCCGAAGCGGCCGAAGCGGCGGCGCAGGGTCTCGGCGTGCTGGCGCGCCAGGACGGTGGTGGGGGCGATCAGCGCGGCCTGCTTCCCCGAGAAGATCGTGGCCGCCAGGGCGCGCAGGGCCACCTCGGTCTTGCCGAAGCCGACATCGCCGCAGACGAGCCGGTCCATCGGCCGGCCGGAGGCGAGATCGGCCATCAGCGCGTCGACGGCGGCGGCCTGATCCGGGGTCGGCGCGAAGCCGAAGCCGGCGGCGAAGCGCTCCATGTCCTGGGGCGGGGGCGCCAGCACCGGCGCCTCGGTCTCCCGGCGGGCCCGGGCGGCCTCCAGCATGAGTCGGGCGGTCCGGGCCATCGTGGCCTCGGCCTCCAGCCGGCGCCGGGGCCAGGTGCCGCCGTCGAGCTTGTCCAGGGTGACCGCGTCGGGCTCCGGCCCGTAGCGCCAGATCCGGTCCGCCTGGGCCACCGGCACCATCAGGATCCCGCCGCCGGCAAAGCGCAGGCGCAGGGCCTCGGAGGGCTCGCCGCCCGGCGTGGCGACGGGCTCGAGCCCCTCGAACACGCACAGGCCGCGGTCGCGGTCGACGGCGACGTCGCCCGGGCGCAGGTCGACCTCGCCCATCGGCAGGATCGCCCGGACGCCCCCGGCCACCGCGGCCTCCGGTCCGAACAGGTCCGCGGCGGCGATCACGGTGGCGCCCTGGCCGGGCACCCGGAACCCGGCCGCCAGCGGCGCCTCCAGGGCCAGGACGTCGCCCGGTGCCGCCGCGGCGACGTCGGACCAGGCGTCGATCAGGCGGATCGGGCGCTCGGCGGTCCGGCCGGCCTGGCGCACGAGGCGCCGCAGGGGCTGGCGGGTGCCTGCCAGGACGACGATGTCGCCGGCCTTCAGCCGCGCGCGCAGCGCCTTGGCGAAGGCCGTCCCCGGCCGGCGCTCCCGGGCGAAGGACGGGAGCGTCAGCGGCTCGCCGGCCGCCTCTGTGGCGGCGAGCTGGCCCCGTTCGGCCACGATCTCCCGCCATCCCGCAGGGGTGAGGTAGAGGCCCGCCCCCGCCGTGCCCCTTCCGTCGCGGGCCTTCAACCGGCCCCGCGCCTCCTCCATCTGCTCGAAGAAGGCGTCGATCCGGGCCTCCGTGCCGTCCTCGACCACGAGGCGCGGCTCGGGCAGGTAGTCGAGGAGCGTGACGAGGCGCGGATAGTAGCGGTCCAGCCGGTGCTCCTGGCCCGTGAAGGGCTCGAAACTCTGTCCGGAGCCCGGTTCCAGGACGATCTCGGTGGCGGGATCGATCACCAGTTCGTCCGCCTCCGCCACCGAGCGCTGCGAGATCGGATCGTAGGAGCGGATCGCGGCGACGCGGCCCTCCGCGTGCTCGATCCGGCAGGGGCGCGGCGCGGCGGCGGGGAACACCTCCACGGTCCGCCCGCGGACGGCGATCTCGCCGGGCTCGTCGACGCGCTCGTCGAGGATGTAGCCGAGGCGCTTGAGGTCGGCGGTCGCCGCGGCGACGTCGAGCGGGTCGCCGACCCGCAGGGTCACCCGGGCCGAGGCCCAGGTCTCCGGCGGGGGCACCCGCTGGACCAGGGCCGGCGCCGTGGTCAGCACGAAATCCGGCAGGGCGGCGCGGTCGGTCAGCCAGCGCATCACGGCGGCCCGGGCCCCCATCGTGGCCCGGGACGGCGAGGCGTGGTCGAAGGGCAGGCAGTCCCATTCCGGGAAGACCGCGACCCGGATCTCGGGGTCGAGGGCCCGAAGGGTCGCGGCGAGATCCTCCAGGCGGCGGCCGTCCCGGGCGACGTGGACCACGGGGCCGGCGCCCGCGGCGAAGCCCAGGAGTGCCACCGCCAGCGCCCCCGTGGGCATCAGCGGCGCGTCCTCGACGCCCGGCTGTGTACCCGGCTTCAACCTGCGATTGGCCATGCCCGTCCGAATCCGTGTCCTCAGCGCTGGCCAACGCGGCATGGGCCGCCGCGGCTCCCTGGCGCGGCGATCCAATCCACAGCCCTGATCCGCCCCGCCGGCGCGACCCCTCGCGGAACGGACCGGAACACGAACTCGTGATCGCCCCCCGAGCGCCGCAGGACCGGCCGGGGATGCCGCCGGCGATGCGGACCTGAGCGTGCAATCTGCAATTGCAGATAGCCGCCCGCCGCGCGAGCGGGCGGTCCCGGCAACCCGTCGTTGGCCCTGTCGGGGGCGCGCCGTCGCATCGAACCCCTTGGGGGGGTCGAAGGCGTAGGCTATGACGGCCCCGTGTCGCCGAACCAGACAATGCCCCGCCGGTCGGGTTTCGAGTCAGAGCATCCCCGGCGGCTGGCCGCCCTGCACGCCTACGCCATCCTCGACACGCCCCCGGAGCGCGCCTTCGACGAGATCGCCGAGATGGCCGCCCAGGCCTGCGGCACGCCGATGGCGCATATCAACTTCATCGACGCCGACCGGCAATGGATCAAGGCCGCGGTGGGCCACACGGCGCGGGTGATGCCCCTCGATCTCGGGTTCTGCACCGAGGCCATGGGTGCGGACGGCGTCCTGATCCTGCCGGACCTGGCGGCGGAGCCGGACCGCGCCGCCAACGCCCTCGTCGGCGGACCGCCGCACCTGCGCTTCTACGCGGGCGTCGCCCTGGTGACGCCCGACGGCTGGGTCGTCGGGACCCTGTGCGTCCTCGACCACGCGCCGCGCACGCTCACCGACCAGCAGGTCTTCGTCCTCGAGGCGCTCGCCCGGGCGGTGATGACGCAGCTCGAGTCCCGCTGCACCGAGGCCGCCCTGCGCCGGAACGAGGAGCGCTGCCGCTCGCTGTTCGCGTTTATCGATGCCGGTTTCTGCCTCGTGGAGCCGATCTTCGCGGAGGGCGGGCGCGCGGTCGATTACCGCTTCCTGGAGGTCAACGCCGCCTTCGAGCGGCAGACCGGCCTGACGGAGGTGGTCGGACGGCGGATGCGCGAGCTCGTGCCCGACCACGAGCAGCGCTGGTTCGACCTCTACGGCCAGGTCGCGCGGACCGGGGAGCCGGTCCGGTTCGAGCAGCCGGCCGCGGGCCTCGGGCGCTGGTACGATGTGCACGCCTACCGGGTCGACGGGCCGATGCGGAACCGCGTCGCCATCCTGTTCAACGACATCACCGAGCGCCGCCGGAGCGAGATGGCGCTCCTGGCGCGGGAGGCCGAGCTGCGCCTCGTCGCGGACGCGATGCCGGTGCTGATCGCCTTCATCGACCGGAACCTCGTCTACCAGTTCGCCAACGCCGCCTACGAGACCTGGACGGGCCTCTCCGCCGCCGATGTCGTGGGGCGGACCGTGGCCGACCTCCTCGGTCCCGAGGCCTTCGAGGCCCGGCGCCACGCCATCGCGCGGACGCTTGCCGGGGAGGAGGCCCGGCACGAATGGACCTGGACCTTCCCCAACGGCGAGAGCCGGACCGCCGACACCCGCTACCTGCCCCGGCGCGGGCCGGACGGCGCGGTCGACGGGTTCTACGTCTTCGCGCACGACATCTCCGAGCGGAAGCGGATCGAGGAACTCCTCCGGTCGCGGGCGGAGCACCTGGAGGCGCAGGTCGCCGCGCAGACCCGGGACCGCGACCGGGTCTGGACGCTCTCGCCGGTGCTGAAGCTCGTCGCGGACCGGGACGGGCAGGTCCAGGCGGTGAACCCCTCCTGGAGCCGGGCGCTCGGCTGGTCCGAGGCGGAGACCCTGGGCCGGACCGCCCTGGAATTCGTGGCGGCCCCGGAGCGTGCGGCGGCGCAGGCCGCCCTCCGGCCGCTCTGCGAGGACCGGCGGGTCGAGGATGTGGAGCTGTCCTGCGTGACCCGTGCCGGCGACCAGCGGCGCGTGCTCTGGACCGTCGTCCCGGAGGACGGGATGTTCTACGGGTTCGGGCGCGACATCACCGAGCAGCGCCAGGCCGAGGAGGCCCTGCGGCAATCGCAGAAGCTCGAGGCGATCGGCCAGCTCACCGGCGGCGTGGCGCACGACTTCAACAACCTGCTGACGATCATCCGCTCCTCGGTCGAGTTCCTGCGCCGGCCCGAGCTCGCGGAGGAGCGCCGGCGGCGCTACCTCGACGCGGTCTCCGACACGGTCGACCGCGCGGCCAAGCTCACCGGACAGCTCCTCGCCTTCGCCCGGCGCCAGGCGCTCACGCCGCAGGTCTTCGACGTCTGCGCGCGGCTGCGCAGCATCGCCGACATGCTCGATTCGGTCACCGGCGCGCGGATCCGCGTCGCCATCGACCTGCCGGACACGCCCCGGTTCGTGCGCGCGGACGAGAGCCAGTTCGAGACGGCGCTGATCAACATGGCGGTCAACGCCCGGGACGCGATGGACGGGGAAGGCGGCCTGACCCTGCGCCTCGACGGCGACAGCCCGATGCCGGCGATCCGCGGGCATGCCGGCGCGCGGGGGCCGTTCGTGGCCGTGCGGGTCTCCGACACGGGCGCCGGCATCCCGGCCCCGGACCTGGGGCGGATCTTCGAGCCGTTCTTCACCACCAAGGAGGTCGGCAAGGGGACCGGGCTCGGCCTCAGCCAGGTGATCGGCTTCGCCAAGCAATCGGGCGGCGACATCGACGTGGCGAGCGCGCTGGGCGGCGGCACCACCTTCACCCTCTACCTGCCGCAGGTCGCGGCGCCCGCCGCGGCGGCCGAGGCCGGCCGCGACGCGCAGCGGGCACCGGCGCCGCAGCGGGGCCTGTGCATCCTGGTCGTGGAGGACAATCTCGGGGTCGGCCGCTTCTGCACGCAGATCCTGGAGGATCTGGGCCATGCCCCCGTGTGGGCGAAATCCGCCGAGGAGGCGCTGGCCGAACTCGACAGCACGCCGAACCGGTTCGACGTGGTCTTCTCGGACGTGGTCATGCCGGGCATGGGCGGCTTCGCCCTCGCGCGCCACCTGCAGGTCACCCGCCCCGACCTGCCGGTGGTGCTGACCTCCGGCTACAGCCACGTCCTGGCCACGGACGACGCGCACGGATTCGCCCTGGTGCGCAAGCCCTACTCGGCCGAGCAGCTCGCCCAGGTGCTCTACGAGACGGCCAAGCGGCGCGGCCGGCCGGACTATGGTGCGGTCCTGGATTGACGGCCCTCGATCGGACCGCCGGCATCCCGATCGGAGCTGTTTGGGACGGCCTGCCCCCTCCAGCGAGGGCGCGCGTCCCCCTCCCCCGCAGCGGCTACCGGATTCACACGCCTCGGGCTGACACCCCCATCTTGAAAGGGAGGCGCTTTCCCCTCCCCCTTGCGGGGAGGGGTCAGGGTTGGGGGTGGTGCAGACGGCACCGCACCGTTCGATCCTGCACCACCTGCAACGCCGCCCCGCAAGCGCGAGCGCTCCCGGGCCAGCCCGGGATCGCCAGGGGCGGAGCGCGCGTCGCCCCGTGCAGCAGGAGATGTGTGAACATTCGGAGCCCGCAGAGGGGGGCGGGTGGGCGCATGGCCGTTCTGGACAGCCGGACCCGTCGGCCGGGCGAGGGATCACACCGCGATCTGTGCATCCGCAAGCCCGCCCGGGACAGGCGCCGCTCGCCTTCTGCACCCACGGCATGACCGCGCCGCCGCCCCGGGGAGTTCCCGGAACAAGGTCCACCCGCTCGGGTTGATGCAGTGCAGCACGGCGACGGCGTCGCTGTGCGGCATGCCCTTCGTGGGCGTTTCCTCCCAAGACTTCGGACCGCTCCTTGAGGGCGGTCCTTTTTTTTGGCCTGCCGCGGTCAACGCGGCCCGCGCCGACACGTTCTCGGAAGACGCTTATTCGTCTTGGGACGCCGAGACCCGGCTCACGCGTCGAGGGCGAGCAGGGCGAAGGTCGCGAGCCAGTGCTCGCCCATGTAGTCGCCGGTCACGTGCGGGAGCCCGGCGGCGAGGTGGACCTCCGCGGCCGCCACGAGGAGCGGCCGGCGGGGGTCGGCCGGACCGAGGGCGGCGGCGAGCGCCCGGAAGCACCAGGCGCGGCTGAGGTTCAGGCCGTCGAGATGGGCGATCTTGCCGTCGCTGCGATCGGTGACCGCGGCGGGGCGGAACAGGGTGGCGGGCTGGCCCGCGGCGAGATCGGGCAGGAACCGGTCGAACCAGGGCCGGAACCGCTCCGGCGGCAGGAGGCGGCGCATGCACTCGGCCTCGATCAGCGTGGAGGACAGGAAGTCGTCCCCGCCCGGCTCGCCCCAGGCGGGACAATCCGCATCCGCCTCGTACCAGCGCTCCGCCTTCTGCTGCAGCAGGGCCCGGAGCGCCGCATCCCCCGCCCCCTCGGCGTAGTCGGTCGCGAGCCGCAGCGCGAAGGCGGTGTTGAAATGGGTCCCGACCCGCACGGGATAGGCGGCCAGGGGCAGGAAGTCCCGGAACCGCCGGACCACGATCCCGGCGAGCGGCGCCAGGGCCTCGGACCAGCGGGGCTCCGGCAGGCGGGCGAGTTCGTCGGCGAGCTTCAGGAGCCAGCCCCAGCCGTAGGGCCGCTCGAAGCCCCGGGCGGTCGGCTGGCGGAAATAGGCGCATTCCCCCGCGACCTTCCCGGGCGTCAGCTGCGCGTCGAACCGGGCGCGGATCGCCCCGGCCTCCCGGCCGTCCGGGAACGACCGCAGGATCCGGGCGAGCAGCCAGTAGGCGTGGACGCAGGAATGCCAATCGTAGCTGCCGTGGAAGACCGGATGCAGGTCGACGGGGGTGCGGGCGTCCTCCGGCCCCGCCAGCACGTGCCCCGGCTTGTTCGGGTATGGGCGGGTGACGTGACCGAGGGCGACCGCCGCGAAGCGGGCGGCCATGTCCGGGGTGAGTGCGGGCGCCATCGCGGGGCTCCGGTTCCGAAACCTAGGATACGCCACGGATGCCGGCTTCGCAGGACGTGGCTCGGATTCCCGCTCCTGGAGAGAGGGTGAGGGGGACGGGACTGTCCGGGACGAGCGCATCCCTCCCCCTCTGCGGGCTACCGGATTCCCACATCGATCTCCAGATCGTCCGCGGCTAGGGGGCCCGCTCCAGTGCGGCCACGCGCCCTCCCCCGCAGGGGCCGGCGGATTCACGGATCGCCTTCGGACCTTCTGAGCGGCGGCCTAGGGCATCGTCCCGAACCGTGGCCTCCGGCTCTCGGAAAAAGACGAGGCTGATCCGACAGCGAGCGCATCGTGCCGGTCCCGGTATCCGGTACGATGCGCTAGGCTTCGGTTCGTGCGTTGATGCGGGCATCCCCCCGCCCCGCCTGCGGGCAGACGGGACCCGCGCTGCGTCCGGAGATCGGTGAACATGGTCGTCTCTGCTGGGACGCGCCCCTGCCTTCGGCCGTAGCCCCCGCGGATCCCAGCGGAGCCGGCCGGACCGGTTCGTCCCGGCCTGCCCCCTTGTGCAGGGCGCATGCCGTGTCGGACCATGGTACCGGCACGCCGATCGGAACCGATTCGGGATGCCGGAGGGGGACGAGAATCATGACAGGATCCCGATCACGGTCTCGGCGGACCGCCCTGGCGACGCTGGCCGCCCTGGCGCCGCTCGTCCTCGGAATCCCCGCGCCCGGCCGGGTCCGCGCCGCCGAGAGGTCGGTCACCTTCGCCCACCAGGACATGGTGGTGCCGTTCCGGGCGCTGATGGCCTCGGGGGCGATCGAGAAGGCCACCGGCTACACGGTGACCTGGCGCAAGTTCGGCGGCGGCGGCGACGTGATCCGCGCCATGGCGTCGGGCAACGTCCAGATCGGGGAGGCGGGATCGAGCCCGATCGCCGCGGCGGCCTCGCAGGGGCTCGACATCCAGCTGTTCTGGATCCTGGACGCGATCGCCGATGCCGAGCAGCTCGTCGCCCGCAACGGCAGCGGCATCAAAAGCGTGGCCCACCTGCGCGGCAAGACCGTGGCGGTGCCGTTCGTCTCGACGTCGCATTACCAGCTGATCGCCGCCCTGGCGGCGGCCGGGCTGAGCCAGAGGGACGTGACCATCCTCAACATGCGGCCGCCTGAGATCGCCGCCGCCTGGGAGCGCGGCGACATCGACGCGACTTTCATCTGGGATCCGGTGCTGGCCCGGGTGAAGAAATCCGGCACGGTGGTGATCTCGGCCGGCGACATCGCCCGCCAGGGCAAGGCGACCTTCGACGGCCTCGTGGTGGACCGGGCCTGGGCGGCGCAGAACCGGGATTTCCTGGTCACGCTGGTGAAGCTGATCGCCGCCCAGGACGCCGCCTACGCGGCCAGGCCCTGGGCGCCCGATGCGCCGGAGGTGACGGCGGTGGCCCGGATCACCGGTTCGGCCCCCGCGGAGGTGCCGGCGAGCCTGGCGGCCTACCGCTTCCCGACCCTCGACGCGCAGGCCTCCCCGGCCTGGCTCGGCGGCGGCGCCGCCAAGGCCCTGACCGAGACCGCCGACTTCCTGAAGGCGCAGGGGCGGGTGCAGGCGCTGGCGCCGGATTACGGCCGCTTCGTCACCGGGGATTACGTGGCGGCGGCCCGGAAATAGCCGGCGGCGCGCGAAAAAAGCCTGCGGCGCGCGATAAAAGCCGGCGGCGCCTTCGGAGAGGCCCATGATCGAGATCCGCAACCTCAGCGTCCATTACGGGGAGGGCGAGGCCGGGATCGTCGCCCTGTCGCAGGTGAACCTGACGATCCGGCCCGGGGAGTTCGTGGTGGCGCTCGGCGCCTCCGGCTGCGGCAAAACCACCCTGCTCTCGGCCATCGCGGGCTTCCTCGAACCGACCGAGGGCAGCATCCTGCTGGACGGGGCGCCGGTCCGGGGGCCGGGGGCCGACAGGGGGGTGGTGTTCCAGCGCCACGCCCTGATGCCCTGGCTGGATGTCGCCGAGAACGTGGCCTTCGGTCCCAAGATGCGCGGCGTCCCCAGGGCGGAGCGGCGCCGGATCGCCCTGGACATGCTGGACCTCGTCGGCCTCGCCGAGTTCGCCGACCGGAAGGTCTACGAGCTCTCCGGCGGCATGCAGCAGCGGGTCGGCCTCGCCCGGGCGCTGGCCGGCGACCCGCGCGCCCTGCTGATGGACGAGCCGCTGGGCGCCCTCGACGCCTTCACCCGCGCGCAGGTCCAGGAGCTGATCCTCCGGATCTGGCACCGGACCGGCAAGATGGCCTTCTTCATCACCCACGACGTCGAGGAGGCGGTGTTCCTCGCCACCCGGCTCCTGATCATGAGCCCGCGCCCGGGCCGCATCGTCGAGGCGATCGACCTGCCGTTCTCGCGCGCGGTCGTGGCCGGGCGCGAGGCCCGCGCGGTCAAGTCGGATCCCGCCTTCATCGCCGTGCGCGAGCGCGTGCTCGGGCGGATCCATCACCGCTCCGAACCGGCCCCCGGGGCGCTCCGATGAGCGGCCGCCCCCGCGCCAGGTCGCGCCGCGGCGGGGCCCTGGTGCCGGTCGTCAGCGCCGCGACCGTCCTGGCCTGCCTCGGCCTCTGGGCGGCCGCGACCCGGAGCGGCTGGATCAAGCCGCTGTTCCTGCCGCCGCCCGAGGCGATCCTGACCGCCTTCGGGCAGGCCTGGACCGGCGAGCTCGACGGCGCCCCCCTGGGCATCCACGTCCGGGACAGCCTCCTGCGGGTGCTGGGCGCCTTCCTCCTGGCCGCCGCCGCCGGGATCCCGGCGGGGCTCGCCATGGGGACCAGCCGGATCGCCCGCGGCATCCTCGACCCGCTGATCGAGTTCTACCGGCCGCTGCCGCCTTTGGCCTACCTGCCGCTGATGATCATCTGGTTCGGGATCGGCGAGCTGTCGAAGGTGCTGCTGATCGTCCTCGCCTGCTTCGCCCCGGTGGCGCTGGCGACCCGCTCGGGGGTGCTTTCGGCCTCCGCCGACCAGATCAACGCGGCCCGCGCCCTCGGGGCGAGCCGCGGGCAGGTGCTCCGCTACGTGGTTCTGCCGGCGGCACTGCCGGAGATCCTGATCGGCCTGCGGATCGGCATGGGCGTGGGCTGGACCACCCTGGTGGCCGCCGAGATGGTGGCGGCCCAGGCCGGGCTTGGCCAGCTCGTCCTCAACGCCTCCAACTTCCTGCGCACCGACGTGGTGGTGATGGGAATCCTGCTGATCGGCCTGTTCGCGACCCTGTTCGAGTTCGCCCTGCGCCGGCTCGAACGTGCGCTGGTGCCCTGGAAGGGCAAACAGTAGCGTTACTGATCGACGGTGCTTCAAAAGGTCCGGGACCGTGTGCGGGTGCAGGATGGACCCCTGCCGCGTCTCAGGGGCGGCGCCCCCGGACCCCGCCAAAGGGCCGAGCCCTCTGGAAACCCAGGATCCGGCGCACGCTCATCAACCTGCTGCAAGAACCGCAGAAATCGCCGTCTCTGTCAGCTAATGGACTGACATTCGCCGGTCTGTAGGCTAAGCAGTTTCCGTCAGGAGGCCGCGATGACCATGCCAGCTCCTGCGCTGGCCGCGCAGGTTCCGTTCGCCAGTAATCTGCTGCTCCAGGCCCTGACCGAAAGCGACCGCGCGCGCGTCGCCCCGTATCTCCAGCCCGCCGCGTTCCTGCGCGGCGACATCCTGTTCCGTGTCGGCGACGACGTCTCGCACGTCACCTTTCCCCTGAGCCGGACCGTCATCACCTTCGTTCTGCCCCTGCGCGAGGGCAAATCGGTCGAGACCGCCACCGTCGGCCACGAGGGCGCGATCGGCGGCGTGGTCAGCCACGGCTACCTGCCCGCCTTCAGCCAGGCGGTGGTCCAAGTCGGCGGATCCGTCCTGCGCATCGAGGCGGAACGCCTGAACGAGGCCAAGCAGGCGTCGCCCGCGATCCACGATCTCTTCGTGCGCTATGCCGATTGCCTGATCGCGCAATTGCTGCAATCGGTCGCCTGCAACGCGGTCCATCCGATCGAGCAGCGCTGCCTGCGCTGGCTGCTGACGATGCAGGATCGCCTGGGAACCGACGATCTGCCGGTCACGCACGAGATGCTCGCCGAGATGATGGGCGTGCGCCGCGCCTACCTGACCAAGGTGCTGGGCGAGATGCAGCGCGACGGGCTGATCCGCATCGGCCGCGGTCGGCTCAAGTTCATCGATCGCACCCGCGCCGAACGGGCCGCCTGCGAGTGCCACGCCAGCGTGCGGCGGCATTTCCAGGAGGTGCTGGGGGCCGTCTACGGGCGCTCGGGCGAGATCGTGGCGCTCGGCGCAGGGCGCCCGGGGAGCCTGCAGCCGCCCACCCTCGCGGCGTCCCTGAAGGCGGCGCCGTCTCCCAAGATCCCCGAGCCGTGATGCGCAAGCCCTCCGACATCCCGGCCGCGGCGGCCGACGCGCACCGGCTCGCGGCCCTCGAGCGCTACGGGATCCTCGATACGCCCCCCGAAGAGGGCTTCGACGACATCGTGCTGCTGGCGTCCCAGCTGTGCCGGGCGCCGGTGGCGCTGATCAGCCTCGTGACCGCCGACCGCCAGTGGTTCAAGGCGCGGATCGGGTTTCCGCTCTGCGCGACCGATCTGAACGCCTCGGTCTGCGCCCACGCCCTGTCGGCGCCGGACCTGCTGGTCATCCCGGATCTCACGGCCGATCCCCGCACCCGGGCGAACCCGCTCGTCACGGGCGATCCCCATATCCGCTTCTATGCCGGTGCGCCGCTGCGCACGTCCGGGGCGGAGGTCATCGGCAGCCTGTGCGTCATCGATCTGGTGCCGCGGCCCGAGGGTCTGACGGCCGATCAGGCCGGCAACCTGCGGGCGCTCGCCCGCCAGGTGATGAGCCAGCTCGAACTCAAGCGGGCCCTGGCCGGGCGCGACGCGCTGCTGGCCGATCAGGACGGGATGCAGCGCGCCCGCGACGCGCTCCACTGCGTCCAGGGCGCGATCTCGGAAGCCCAGGGCGACCTCGGCGTCATCCTGAACACCATCGTGGCCGGGGCCATGGAGGCGACGCCGGAGGCGGACGGCTGCGCCATCGAGCTGATCGCCGACGGGGAGCTGGAATACCGGGCGGTCGCCGGCACCCTGGACGCCTTCGCCGGACGGCGGGTCGCCCTCAAGGGAAGCCTGTCGGGCGCGTGCTTCCGGTCCGGCGCGCCGATGATGGTGTCGGACGTGCGGGGCGACAGGCGCGTCAACCAGGCCCTCGCCGCGCGGATGAAGCTGCGCGCGTGCGTGACCGTCCCGGTCTTCCGCGGCCGCCGGACCATCGGCGTGCTGAAGCTGCAATCGAGCCGGCCCGGCGCGTTCACCGAGATGAACCTGCAGGCGGCGCGCCTGTTCGCGGGCGCCGCCTCGACCGGCCTGACCGAGGCCCGCGAGGCCGCCGCCCAGCGCGCCATCCAGACGAGCGAGATCCGCTACCGGGCGATCTTCGAGAGCGCGACCGACTACGCCATCGTGGTGATGGATCTCGGCGGCCTGATCACGAACTGGAACGCGGGGGCCACGCGCATCCTCGGCTGGACGCCCGACGAGGTGATCGGCAAGCCGGCCGACATGTTCTTCACGGCCGCGGACCGCGCCGCGGCGATCCCGGCGCAGGAGATGCGCGGCGCCCTGACCGCGGGGCGGGGGGTCGACGAGCGCTGGCACCTGCGCAAGAGCGGCGAGCACTTCTGGGCCAACGGCGAGATGATGGCCCTGCGCGGGGATGCGGGCGGGGTCATCGGCTTCGTGAAGATCCTGCGCGACCGCACCGAGCAGCGCGTGGCGGGCGAGCGGCTGGCCGAGAGCGAGGCGCGCTACCGCTCCCTGTTCGAGACCATCGACGAGGGCTTCTGCGTCATCGAGTTCTTCGACGGGCCGGAGGGTCCGCTCAGCGACTATCGGCACGTCGAGGCCAACCCGGCCTACGCGCGCCAGACCGGCCTCGCGGACGTCGTCGGGCGGACGATCCGCGCGGTGGCCCCCGACGAGGCGGACGGTTGGGTGGCGCTCTACGGGGAGGTGCTGCGCACGGGACAGCCGGTGCACGTGGAGCGCGCGTTCGGCCGCGCGGGCGGATACATCGAGGTCACCGCCAACCGGGTCGAGCCCGTCGAGCGGCGACAGGTGGCCATCCTGCTCAACAACATCACCGAGCGGGTCCGGGCCGCCGAGCATCAGGCGATCCTCAACCGGGAGCTCAGCCACCGGATGAAGAACACCCTGGCGATCGTCCAGGCCATTGCCACCCAGACCATGCGCAACGCGCCCGACATCGAGGCCGCCAAGGAGGCGCTCAGCGCGCGGCTGATCGCCCTCGGCAAGGCGCACGACATCCTGCTGACCGGACAGGGGGAGAGCGCCGACCTGCGCGCCGTCGTGGACGGGGCCCTGCAGCTGCACGAGGATCAGCAGCAGCGGCGGTTCCACCTGGACGGTCCGCCCCTGCGCATCAACGAGAAGGCGGCCCTGTCGCTGTCGCTGATGGTGCACGAGCTGGCGACCAACGCCATCAAGTACGGCGCCCTGAGCACGCCGCACGGGACGGTGCGGATCGATTGGTCGATCACGGGCGCCGCCGGGGCCGAGACCGTCCGATTGGGGTGGCGCGAGAGCGGCGGACCGCCGGTGGCCGCGCCGAGCCGGAAGGGATTCGGCTCACGCCTGATCGAACGGGGCCTGGCCGGCGCGGTCGGCGGCGCGGTTCGGCTGGGCTACCCGGTCGAGGGGGCGGTCTGCGAGCTGATCGCGCCCCTCAAAGGGTTCGAGGTTCCCGCGTAGGACCATGTCCCGCCGACCCCGACCCATGGTCGCGATCGGCGAGGTCCGGCGGGCGAAGGCCGCCGCGCCGTCGCGCGGGCGGGCCGGGGCAGCCCTCTGCCCTGCGGAGGGGCGCCGACGCCGGGGCGCCGGTACCCTGCGCCGAGGCAGGACGACGCGCGCCCGCCTCGGCCCTGAAAGAGGCTCAGGCGCCCTTCAGATTGCCGGCGCTCTCCTTGCCGCTGCGGCGGTCGGCCTCGACGTCGTAGGAGATCTTCTGCCCCTCGACGAGGTTGCGCATCCCGGCGCGCTCGACGGCCGAGATGTGGACGAACACGTCCTTGCCGCCGTCATCCGGCTGGATGAAGCCGTAACCCTTGGTCTCGTTGAACCACTTCACAGTACCTGTAGCCATAGGAATGTCCCGAACGTAGCCGGCATCGCTGAAACGGCGAGCCGCCCAGCTCGAACGGGGAACACAGCCAGCTGTTCCAAAAAAGCCGCTCAACCCGATCCGAGCCGGTCGCCCGGAGGGGCCTGACGCGGCCCGATTCGGATGCGGCGCACCCGGCGCCGGGGACGGTCCTGGCACCGCGCAGGCGGATGTCCCCGACCGGACGGGCATCCGCAATCCGGTCGCGCGCATCGTCCCGAACGGGGGCGGCCGGCCTTCGAAACAGGGCGATGCGCATCCGTGCGCTCGTGACGGCGTGCCGATTCCGGTTCCTGGGACGATGCGCTACGCTCCCGACCAAGCGCACCAGACGCTGTTCGGGAGGACGACCATGACGAAGCTCGGCGGGACCGGCGCTTGCGCGCTCCTGTGTCTGATCGCGGGCGCGGCGCCCCCGGCCGCCGGGGAAACGCCCCCGGCCGCCAGCGAAGCGGCGGCCGTCTTCAGGCCCGCGCGGCCCGAGGGCTACTTCTTCGTCGGCGGCGGCTACGCGACCGTGGCCGGGAAGGAGGCCGCCGCCGGGCAGATGTTCGTCGCGTATCGGGCCCCGGCCCAGGTCACCCAGCCCTATCCCGTCGTGATGGTGCACGGCACCGCACAGACCGGCACCAACTTCCTCGGCACCCCCGACGGCCGTCCGGGCTGGGCCGCCCGCTTCGTCGAGAAGGGCTTCGTCGTCTACGTCGTCGATCAGGTCGGGCGGGGACGCTCCGGGCCGGATCCGGAGGCCTACGGCCCCTACGCGCGGATCACTCCGGGGGAGCTGGAGACCGTCTATACGGGGCAGGAGACCGCCGGGCTCTATCCCGAGGCGAAGCTGCACACGCAGTGGCCGGGGGGACCGGGTGTCCGCGGCAATGCCGCCTTCGATCAGTTCTACCTCTCGCAGGTGCCCTACATCGCCAGCGGGGTCCGGACCGAGGAACTCGTCGACCCGGCGCTGGTCGCCCTCCTGGAGAAGATCGGGCCCGCGATCCTGCTGACGCACTCGCAGGCCGGCGTGTTCGGCTGGGCGGTGTCGGACCAGCGCCCCGACCTCGTGAAGGCCCATGTCGCCGTGGAGCCGAACGGCCCGACGTTCTACGACATCCGCTTCAAGGGCGGCGCCGACTGGTACGAGCGCGTCGGCGAGGCGCGGGCCCGGCCCTACGGTCTCACCCGGGTGCCGCTGCATTTCGAGCCGCCGGTGGCGACGCCCGCCGACCTGACCGTGGCCCAGGCCGACAAGCCGCTGCGGGAGGGCCAGATCCGCTGCTGGCTTCAGGCCGAACCAGCGCGCAAGCTCCCGAACCTCGCCCGGGTGCCCGCGGTGATCGTCACCGGCGAGGCCTCGTTCCGGGCCACCATGGACGATTGCACCGGCGCCTTCCTGGACCAGGCCGGGGCCAAGCCCGACCGGTTGAGGCTGGCCGAGCACGGCATCCACGGCAACGGCCACATGATGATGCTGGAGGCGAACAACGCTCAGGTCGCCGATGCGATCATCGCCTGGATCGAAGCGACGACGCGCGCCGCGCCGCGGTGAAGGACCCGAGAGCCATAGCGCCACAGGGCTGGAGCGATCGGACCGACAGCCCGTTGCCGGTTCACGTCTGCACCCGCGGGCGAGCGAGGTTTAGCGGTGGCGGAACAACTCTCCGGGCAGGACGGGCGGCAAGGCAAGCGCGGCAAGCCGGCGCTCTACGTCCTCATTGTCAGCGTCGGCCTGATGCTGGCCGCGTTCGCCGGGCTGATGGTCTGGCAGGGCGGAAGCGCGCCGCCCGATTACGCGAGCCAGAGCCAGGCCGCATCGCGCAAGCAGATCACGGGAACCGAGAGCGGTCAGGGCGGCGCGACGTCGTCGTCCAACAGCACCGCCGTCCCGGGCGGCAACCCGTCCTACCCGCAGCCGGCGGCCCGCAGCGCCAATCCGTAGGGGGACGCCGTGGCCGACCGCACATCCGATCCGACCCGCCTGCTGATCGTCTACTACTCGCGCAGCGGCAGCGTCGAACGCCTCGCGGGTGCCGCCGCCGAGGCCGCCCGGGAGGCGGGCGCGGAGGTCCGGATGCGCCGGCCCCGCGAGGTCGTCGACGCCGCCGCCATGGCGAAGGTCGAGGGCTGGACCGAGGGCGCGGCCCGGCAGAACGCCCTGTACGCGGCGCCCTCGCACGACGACGCGGAATGGGCCGACGCGATCCTGTTCGGCACGCCCTGCTACTTCGGCGCCATGGCGACCGAGCTGAAGAACTTCGTCGACCAGCTCGGTCCGCAGTGGAAGCGGGGCGCCCTGGCGGGCAAGGTCGGCGGCGCCTTCGCGACGGCGTCCTGGCCCCATGGCGGTTCCGAGGTCGTCACGCTCGCGCTGTATGCCCCGATGGCGCATCTGGGCATGGTGATCCTGCCGACTGGCTACACCGATCCCGCGATGCTCGAAGCGGGCTCACCCTATGGGGCGTCCGCGATCGTCGGGGCGGAGAACCGGCCGCCGCGGACGGAGGATCTCGACGCGGCGCGCCATCAGGGCCGGCGGATGGTGGCCATCGCTGGCGCCCTGATCGCGGCCGGCGAGATGCCGAGCCGGAGGAAGGCCGCGGCCGTGGCGGGATGACCCCCGGCGGCCCGGCTCGGTGCGGCTGGGCCGCGCGCTCACCGGTAGACGGTGCAGCTGTTGACGTCGCCGGTCGGCAGGACCTCGCAATCGGTGACCGGCGGGAGGATGCCGTCGTCCGTGAGGCTCGGGCCGGCGGCCTGGCTGGTCGGTGGCGCCGTCAGCATGACGGTGCCGAACGCCAGGCTGGCGGCGGCGAGGGCGAGAACGAAAAGCCCGAGGTTGCGCCGGAGCGCGGGGAGCAGGGCAGCGGCCATCGGTGTTCTCCCGAGCGGCGCGGGGGGCGCCGGTGGGAAGGCTAGAGCCCGCCCGCCGGCGGCGCATCCCGCGAATGGGGGACCGCACCGCGCGCGGCCGGGCGGGGGCGGTCCGCCGCGATCCGGGCGGCGTGTCATCCCCCGGTGCGGCGGTCCGGTGCAGGGGCGGGTCCTAGGCGGCCCGCACCCACACCGCGGTGTCGTGGAAGGCGGCGCCACCGTTGGGCGCCGCCGGCGCGGCGCCGATCAGCGCGTTGATCCCCTGGCCGCCGCCGAACGCCGCGCTCGGCCACAGCCCCTCGACCACGACGACGCCCCGCTGCTGCCCCTCGGCGAGGTGGGCGTGCAGCCGCACCCGGCCGCGGTCGTTCCCGATCTCCACCGCATCGCCGGTGCCGATCCCGAGCCGGGCCCCGTCCGCCGGATGGATCAGGCAGGTCGGCCGCCCCTCGCGGCGGAGCGACTCGGGCTGGTTGTTGAAGGTCGTGTTCAGGAACTGGCGGGCCGGCGGGGCGATCATGCGGAACGGGTGCTCCGCCGCAGCGGGCTCGGCCACCGGCCAATGGTCGGGCAGGCCCGGCATCCCGGCCGCGCGGGGGCCGAGCGACGCCCAATCGGGGGCGAAGCGGAAGCGCCCGTCCGGATGGCCGAACCCGTTCAGGAAGTGGCTCTCGGCGAAGTCCGGCTGCGCGTCGATCCAGCCCGCGGCCTCCAGCCGGTCGAGGCCGCCCCAGCCCGAGCGGGCCAGGGTGGCGTCGGCCAGTTCCCGGGCGCTCAGGCGGAAGCCCGCATGGTCGGCGCCGAGGCGGCCGGCGAGGGCCCCGAGCAGCGCGTGGTTCGACCGGCATTCCCCCGGCGGCTCCAGGATCGCGGGCCCCGCCTGGATGTGGCTGTGGCCGCCGGCCCCGTAGATGTCGTCGTGCTCCAGGAAGGTGGTGGCCGGCAGCACGATATCGGCGAGGGCGGCGGTCTCGGTCATGAACTGCTCGTGGACCGCCACGAACACGTCCGGCCGCGCCAGGCCGGCGCGCACCCGGGTGCTGTCGGGGGCGGAGACGGCGGGATTGGCCGACTGGATCAGCATGGCGCGGACCGGCGGACCGCCCTGCAGGGCGTCGGGATCGTCGGCCAGCACGGCGCCGATCCGGCTCATGTCGAGGGCACGCACCCCCGGCGCCCTGGCGTCGAGCCCCTCCGTCAGGGTCTTGTCCCAGTTGAAGATCGCCGCGTGCTGCCAGAGGGCGCCGCCGCCCTCGTGCTGCCAGGCGCCGGTGACGGTCGGCAGGCAGGTGACCGCGTGGAGATTGACGGCGCCGTTGCGGGTGCGGGTGAAGCCGAAGCCGCAGCGGATGTAGCTGCGCGCCGTCGTGCCGTAGAGGGTCGCGAAGGCCTCGATCGAAGCGGGGTCGAGGCCGGTGATCGCCGCCGCCCAGTCCGGGGTGCGCGCCGCGAGATGGGCCTCCAGCGCCGCCGTGTCCTCGGCGTGTGCGGCGAGATAGGCCCGGTCCGCGTGGCCGTCGCGGAACAGGACGTGGAGGACGGCGCAGGCCAGGGCCCCGTCGGTGCCCGGCCGGGGCGCGAGGTGCAGGTCGGCCGCCGCCGCGGTGCCGGTCCGGTAGGGGTCGATCACCACCAGCTTGGCGCCCCGCGTCTTTCGGGCACGGCTGATATGGCCCATCGCGTTGACCTGGGTGCTCACCGGGTTGCCGCCCCAGACCACGATCAGGTCGGAGAGCGCCATCTCGCGGGGATCCGGCCCGGCGATCCGGCCGACCCCGGCGCTCCAGCCGGCGGTCGCCACCGCCGTGCAGATGGTGCGCGCGCGCCGGGAGTAGCCCATCACATGCGTCAGGCGGTGGATGCCGTCGCGCTGGACGAGGCCCATGGTCCCGCCCGAATTGTACGGCCAGACCGCCTCCGGGCCCCAGCGCTCCGCCGCCTCCGAGAAGGACGCGGCCACCCGGTCGAGGGCCGCGTCCCAGGCGATCCGCCGCCACTGTCCGCTGCCCTTCGGGCCGACCCGCTCCAACGGGTGGAGGATCCGGTCCGGGTGGTGGACGCGCGCCCCGTAGCGGCTGACCTTCGCGCAGATCACCCCCGCCGTGTAGGGGTTGTCGCCCCCGCGGACCGAGACGACGCGGCCGTCCGCCACCTGCACGTCGAGGCTGCAGGCGGAGGGGCAATCGTGTGGGCAGACGGTGCGGACCAAGCGACGAACTCCCGTGGCGCCGGCCAGGATGATGCAAAGGCCGTGCGTTTTTGAGGCGCCGGCGCGGGCGGACGGGGTCCTGGAGGCTTCCGGGGATCGTGCGATCGGCCCGGTTCGCGCCGATCTGACTCGCGCGACGATGATGCCGGCTTCGCGGAACGAGGTCCGGGCCGCCCCTGCCGTGCGGGCTCGCGGATTCAGAGATCGCGTTCGAGATCGTCGCCGGGTTGACGGGCAGGCCGTCCGAAACGGCCACACGCCCTCCCTCCCCGCTCTGCGGGGTTCCCGGATTCACACGTCTCAGGCTGAGACCAACATCTTGAGAGGAAGGCGCTTTTCCCCTCCCCGCAGGCGCGAGCGATCCCCGGCAAGCCCGGGATCGCCAGGGGAGGAGCGCGCGTCGCGCCGTGCAGCAGGCGATACGTGAACATCGGAGCCCGCAGAGGGGGGAGACGCCCGGGGCCGGCCATTGCCTTCCTTCGGCGGCGATCTGTCAATTCAGGCGGCCCGGATGTTGGCCAGGAAGCGGCCGATCTCGGCGGTGAGGTACTCGGACTGGCGCGACAGCGCCGAGGCGGCGTCGAGGACCTGGCCCGCCGCCCGGCCGGTCTCCTCGGCGGTCCCGGCGACGCCCACGATGTTGCTGGTCACCGCGCCGGTGCCCTGCGCCGCCTGGCCGACGTTGCGCACGATCTCCTGGGTGGCCGCGCCCTGCTCCTCCACCGCCGCCGCGATCGAGGTCGCCACGGTGTCGATCTCGCGGATGCGCACGGTGATCGTGCGGATCGCGGTGACCGCCTGACCCGTGGACGCCTGGACCCGGCCGATCTGGCCGGAGATCTCCCCGGTGGCCTTGGCGGTCTGCTCGGCCAGCGCCTTCACCTCGGAGGCGACCACCGCGAAGCCGCGGCCCGCCGCGCCGGCGCGGGCCGCCTCGATCGTGGCGTTGAGCGCCAGCAGGTTGGTCTGGCCGGCGATCGACGAGATCAGCCCGACCACGTCGCCGATCCGGCTGACGGCGCTGTTCAGCTCCTGCACCAGGGCGCCGGTCTGGTCGACCTGGTCGGCCGCGGCCTTCGCGAGGTCCGCCGAACCCTCGACCTGACGGCCGATCTCCCGGACCGAGGTGCCGAGCTCCTCGGCCGCCGCCGCGACTGTGTTGACGTTGCTGGAGGCCTCCTCGGCGGCGGCGGCCACGGCGGTGGACTGGGCGGAGGTCTGGCTGGCCATGGACGACATCGCCCCGGCCGTGGCCTGCAATTCGGTGGCGGAGGCCGAGACCTGCCCGACGATGCCGCCGACCGCGGCCTCGAACCGGTCCGCCATATGCTGCATGCCGGCGCGGCGCTGCGCCTCGGCCGAGGCGCGGGCGAGGGCCGTTTCGGCCTCCAGCGCGCGGCTGCGGAGCAGGTTGTCCTTGAACACCTGCACGGCGCCCGCCATCGCGCCGACCTCGTCGCGGCGATCCCGGAACGGCACCTCCGCCCCGGCGTCGCCGCCGGCCAGGACCGCCATCGCCGCGGTCATCCGCTGGATCGGCCGCGAGATCCGCAGGAACCCGAAGACGGAGGCGGCCAGCGCCGCCGCGACGGCGAGGAGCACCGCCGCCTCGGTGGCAAGGACGGCCGAATCCGCCAAGGTCAGGGCGGTCTCGGCCTCCTGCTGCGCGGAACGACTGTTCAGGTCCGCATCGCGCGCCAGGGTTTCGCCCATCCGGGTGTAGAGTGCGAGTTCGTCCCGGCTGCCGATCAGGGCCAGGCCTTCCGAGGCCCGGCCGGCCGAGACCAGCCGCGCGGCCTCGCTCCCGGAGGCCTCATAGGCGGTCCAGAGCGTGGCGAAGCCGTCGTAGAGCGCCTGCTCCTCCGGGAAGGCGATCATCGGCTCGTAGATCTTCCGGTCCGCCGCGACCTTGGCGCGGGCAGCGGTATACTGCGCCGCGTTGGCCGCGTGCTGCTCCGGCGTGTCGGACAGGGAGACCAGGCGGAACTGCTTGATGCGGACGTCGGCGACGTCGGTCCGGATCGCGTCGAGGATCACCACGGAGGGCAGCCAGTTCGTGGCGACTTCATGGACCGCGTGCCGGATGTCTCTGAGCTTGATCAGGGACAGCGCGCCCTGCCCGGCGGCGATGAGGGCAAAGCAGCCGAAAGCGCCCATCAACGCGGCCTTGATGGAAAGAGGCAACCGCATTTGGACAGCTCCGGAGGCCAGGGATACGACCGGCCAAGTAAATGACCGGCCCATATCTCATCGCCGCGTCTTGTTTCGGCGCGGTTAAGGAAATCACCGAAGCGATTCCTCAATTCACACGATTCCGCGAGCCTCGGATCTGACTATTCGCCGATCGAGATCTGTATCAGACTTCTTATACGGATATTTATATTCGCAGAACATCACAGCCGGAACCATCGTATTGCGGCATCGATATTTCCCCGCGCACTTGTATAGCCAATCGTCGGAAGGACTTAAATCCTGAAGCGCCGCCCAGACGGTTCTTTACAGCCGCCCTGCGGCGGCCCTACACTTTCCCGTGAAGTCCGGACCATCTCCGGGCCGTCGGCGAACGCGGCCCAAGCCGCGGCGCGGGGAGGATGGATGGATACGGGTCAGCCTCTGCTGGAGGTGGACGGCGTCACGCTCCGGTACAAGACGCCGGCGCATCTGGTGACGGCGACCTACCGGGTGAGCTTGCGGGTCTGGCCGGGGGACCGGTTCGTGCTGCTCGGCCCGTCGGGCTGCGGGAAGTCGACGCTGCTGAAGGCGGTGGGCGGCTACATGGCCCCCACCGAGGGGGAGATCCGCCTGAAGGGCCGGCCCGTGACCCAGCCGGGGCCGGACCGGATGATGGTGTTCCAGGAGTTCGACCAGCTCCTGCCCTGGAAGACGGTCCGCCAGAACGTGGTCTTCGCCCTGGAGGCCTCGGGCCGGCTCAAGGGCCGGGCGGCGCGCGAGCGGGCGGACCTGTACATCGACAAGGTCAACCTGACGCGGTTCGCCGACAGCTACCCGCACACGCTCTCGGGGGGCATGAAGCAGCGGGTGGCCATCGCCCGCGGCATGGCCATGGAGCCCGACATCCTGCTGATGGACGAGCCGTTCGCGGCGCTCGACGCGCTGACGCGCCGGCGCATGCAGGACGAGCTGCTGATGCTCTGGGAGGAGACGCACTTCACGGTCCTGTTCGTCACCCACTCGATCCCCGAGGCGATCAAGGTCGGCACGCGCATCCTGCTGCTCTCGCCCCATCCGGGCGAGGTCAAGGCCGAACTCGACAGCGCCGCCACGCCGGAGGCGGCGCTGCGCCTGGAGAGCCGCATCCAGCAGATGCTGTTCGCGGAAGAGATCCGGGAGGCCGAGAATGTCTAGCGCCCCAGCCCTGACCGACAGCTCCACGCGCGGCCACCCGCCGGTCGGCGCATCCCGTGCGGAAGCCCCGCCGGGCCGCCCGGAGATCGTGCACGACACCGGCCGGGCCCGGGACGCGGCGGCCGCTCCGGTGGTGGAGAAGCCGCTGTCGGTGGCCGAGCGGCTCTACAACCAGGCCTGGCTGCGCAAGCTCGTGATCCTGCTGGTGCTGGCCGGGCTCTGGGAGGCCTACGGGCGCTACCTCGACAACGACCTGCTGTTCCCGACCTTCTCGGACACCGTGGCGGCCTTCGCCCGCGGGATCGCCGACGGCACGCTGCCGGCCCGGGCCTGGGCCTCGCTGAAGGTGCTGCTGATGGGCTACGCCGCCGGGGTCGGGCTGGCGAGCCTGCTCACCGGCGTGGCCATCGCCTCGCGGGTGGGCACGGACGTGCTCGAGACGCTGACCGCGATGTTCAACCCGCTGCCGGCGATCGCGCTCCTGCCGCTGGCGCTGATCTGGTTCGGCCTGGGCAACGGCAGCCTGATCTTCGTGCTGGTCCACTCGGTGACCTGGGCGATCGCGCTCAACACCCATTCGGGCTTCCTGTCGGTGAGCCGCACCCTGACCATGGTCGGGCGCAATTACGGCCTGTCGGGCCCGCGCCTGATCGCGCAGATCCTGATCCCGGCCGCCTTCCCGGCGATCCTGACCGGCCTGAAGGTCGGCTGGGCGTTCGCGTGGCGGACCCTGATCGCGGCCGAGCTGGTGTTCGGGGTGTCGTCGGGCTCGGGGGGCCTGGGCTGGTTCATCTTCGAGAACAAGAACATGCTCGACATCCCCAACGTCTTCGCCGGCCTGCTCACCGTCATCCTGATCGGCCTCGTCGTCGAGAACCTCATCTTCCAGACCATCGAGCGCCGCACCATCCAGCGCTGGGGCATGCAGACCTGACACCGTCGGCCGGGCTAGGCGGCGATCCCTCGGCTCCGGGCGGTGATCCTCCGCATCCTGCGCGCCCGGGGAGCCGATCCGACCCGGCGCGCATCCCGGCGCGGCCGCCCTCCGCACCGATCGGCCGCTGATTCGCCGCACCGGCCCGCCGCCCTGCGACCGGCTCGCGCCACGGGCAATCCCCGCGCTTCCGGCATCGATCAGCGCGGCGCGCGGCGCGGTATTGACCGCACCTTGTACCCTGTGAACCCTGTAAACCTCGGCGAACCGGCGCTCGTGTGCAGGTGAACGGCCCCGTCCGGAGCCGATCCTCGGCCAGTCTGCATCAAAATGCGCTTTTCAGACGCGACGCGCCGCGAAAACCATCTTGACACCTGGATGGTTTTTGCTTTGGAACCGACGACGCCATCCTCGAAAGCTTTGAGTGGACTCGCCCAGTGCCCGAAAAAAATCCAGAGCGCGCCCTCGAGCGCGTCAAGCTGGCGGCAGAGATCGTCGCTGCCTACGTCGCGAACAACTCCGTCCCCCCGGCCGCCCTGCCGGAGCTGATGGCGGGCGTCCATTCGGCGCTGAACAATCTGGACGGGACGCCCCCGGTCGAGGCCGCGCCGCCGGTCGAGCAGCCGACGCCGGCGCAGATCCGCAAGTCGGTCCAGCAGGACGGCATCGTCAGCTTCATCGACGGCCGGTCCTACAAGACCCTGAAGCGGCACCTCACCGCCCACGGCCTGTCGCCGGATCAGTATCGCGAGCGCTACGGCCTACCGGAGGATTACCCGATGACGGCCCCGGGCTACGCCGCGCAACGCTCGGCGCTCGCCAAGGCGATCGGCCTCGGCGTCCCCGGCGGCCGGGTCGATCAGCGCAGGACCGGCACGGACGGCTGATCGCCGCCGCGGCGCGGCGCGGACGCTGTCCGGTCCGCGGGGCCCTGGAACGGCAGCACCTGCGCGGTCTCCGGCGCGGTTCGGAGCGAGCCCCCGAGATCGGGGCGTGCGGGCCGGCCGAAGGTATCGGCCCAGCTCAGCTTGATCACTTGGCCCGCCGGACCCTCGCCCGCCGGGACCCCGAACGCGGCGTCGGCGCCGGGCCGACCCGGCTTGCGCTGGCTCGCGCCGATCCAGCGCGCGATCCGCTTCTCGGGCCCGCGGCGCTGCGCCGGCGTCACCGTCGGCACGGAGCGCTTGGCGTTGCGCCGGATATCGTCGGGCTGGTCTGAGATCGACACGCTGCAATATTCCCGTCCGCGTTCGAGCTGCGAGCGAGGACGGATAGCGGGTTCAGCCGTGGATCCGCCGGGGTGCTCGACCCTCGACACGGCGCATCCTACCGAAACGTCCGAAGCGGGACAGGGCAAGTCCGTCCAAAAAACTTGTCTCAGCGTCCCAGATGCGCCCGATCCAGGCCCGGGCCGCCGTCAGGCGACGCCGGCGCCGGGCACCGCCGCCAGCAGGCTGCGCGTGTAGGCGTGCTCCGGCGCGGCGAACAGCTCGGCGGTGCCCCGGATCTCCACGACGGCCCCCCGGTGCATCACGGCGATCCGGTCGCAGATCGTGGCCGCCACCCGCAGGTCGTGGGTGATGAACAGCATGGCGAGCGACAAGCGCTGCTTCAGGTCCTCCAGCAGGTCCAGCACCTGCCGCTGGACCGAGACGTCGAGCGCCGAGACCGCCTCGTCGGCCACCAGCACGTCCGGCTCCATGGCCAGCGCCCGGGCGATGCCGATGCGCTGGCGCTGGCCGCCCGAGAAGGCGTTCGGGTAGCGGGCGGCGGCCTTGGGATCGAGGCCGACGAGGTCGAGGAGGTTTCGCGCCCGCGCCCGGGCCTCCGCGGCCGGCACCCCGTGGGCGATCGGGCCCGCCGTGATGATCTGCTCGACGGTGCGCCGGGGGTTCAGGGACGCGAACGGGTCCTGGAAGATCATCTGGATGCGGCTGCGCTTGTCCCGCAGCGCGGCCTTCCCGAGGGCCGTGTAGTCGAGCGCCCCCAGCCGGACCGTGCCGCCATCGGGCTCGATCAGGCGGATCGCCAGCCGCGCGGTGGTCGACTTGCCCGAGCCCGATTCCCCCACCAGCCCCAGGGTCTCGCCCCGGCGCACGTCGAAGGTGACATCCTGGACCGCCGCCACGACCCGCGGCTTGCCGAACAGGCGGCCCTTCGTGGAATAGGTCTTGGCGAGGCCGCGCACCGACAGGGCGACGGGGGCCTCCCCCAGGGGCGGCCGCGGCGGCGGGGTCAGGCTCGGGACCGCGGTGAGCAGCGCCCGCGTGTAGGGCGCCTGCGGGTCGCGCAGCACCGAGTCTGCGGGGCCCGATTCTACGAGGCGTCCGCGCTGGAGCACCGCCACGTGGTCGGCGATCTCGGCGACCACGCCGAAATCGTGGGTGATGAACAGGACGCTCATCCCGCGCTCGCGCTGCAGGTCGCGGATCAGCCGGAGGATCTGGGCCTGGGTGGTGACGTCGAGCGCCGTGGTCGGTTCGTCGGCGACCAGGACGGAGGGCTCCAGGGCCAGCGCCATGGCGATCATCGCCCGCTGCCGCTGCCCGCCGGAGAGCTGGTGCGGGTAGGCCCGCACAGCCTCCGCGGGGTTCGGCAGCCCGACCTCGGTGGCGAGCGCCACCGCCTTGGCCTGCCGCTCGGCCCGGGTGAGCAGGTTGTGCGCCTCGAACATCTCGGCGATCTGGTCGCCGATCCGCATCACCGGGTTCAGGGCCGTCATCGGCTCCTGGAACACCATGGCGATGCGCCGGCCCCGTAGGCGCCGCCAGGCGGGCTCGTCGAGGGTCAGGAGGTCCCGGCCCTCGAACAGGATCGAACCGGCGGTCGGCTTCAGGGCCCGGGGCAGGAGGCCGGTGAGCGCGTAGGCGCTCATCGACTTGCCCGAGCCCGATTCCCCGACCACGCAGAGGATCTTTCCGGCTTCCAGGTCGAGGTTCAGGCCCTCGACCGCGTGGGGCCGGTCGGCACCTTTCGGGAGCGCGATCGTCAGATCGCGGATGCGGACGACCGGCTCGCTCATGGTTCAGGCCCTCGCGGTGCGGCGGCGGAGGATGTCGGGCCCGGCCTCACCGAGATCCCAGAACAGCCCGGCCATGATCGCCAGACCCTCGCGGGTGCTGGCGGCGAGCATGTGCTCGTCCGGCCCGTGTTGGCGGCAGGCCGGGTAGGAATGCGGCACCCAGAGGGTCGGCAGGCCCAGGATCTCCGAGAAGGCGTCGTTCGGCAGCGAGCCGCCGAGATTGGGCAGCAGCGCCGGCTTTTTTCCGGAACTTGCCTCGATCGACTCCAGGGCCCATTCGACCCACGGATCCTCAACGGGCAGCCGCGTCGCCTGGAAGACCTCCGCGGCGCGGGCCGGCCGGACCGCGATCATTGGGAAGCCGTGCGCGTCGAGATGGGCGCGCACGTTCGCGATGAGGTTCTGCCAGTCGGTGCCGACCACGAAGCGCAGCTGCAGGGTCGCCTTGGCGTGGGGCGGCACGGCGTTGAGCGGCCCGTCCGGATCGCCGGTCTTGAAGGCCAGCACCTCCAGGGTGTTCCAGGCGAAGACCCGCTCGGCGGGGGTCAGCCCCGGCTCGCCCCAGTCGGCATCGATCGTCGGTGCGCTCGGGTCCTCGCCGACCCGGATGTCACGAAGCGCCGCGCGCACGCCCTCGGGGATCGGCGGCGGCCGCAGGGCCTCCACCCGGATGGCGCCGCTTGCATCCACCATCGAGGCGATGGCCGAGGCCAGCACCGTGCCGGGGTTGCGCAGCAGCCCGCCCCAATTGCCGGAATGGTGGGGGCCCTCGCGCAGGTTCAGCGACAGTTCGAAATTGTAGGCGCCGCGGGACCCCAGGAACAGGGTCGGACGCTCGGCATTGAGCCGCGGCCCGTCCGAGGCGATCAGCACGTCGGCGCGGAGGGCCTCGGCCTGCGCCCGGCAGAACGGCCGCAGGCCCGGGGATCCGGATTCCTCGCCCATCTCGATCAGCAGCTTGACGTTGAAGCCGAGGCGGCCGTCGCGGGCCGCGATCACCTGCTCCAGGGCGGCGAGGTTGAGGACGTGCTGACCCTTGTTGTCGGCGGTGCCGCGGCCGTACCAGCGGTCGCCCTCGACCACGATCTCCCAGGGGCCGAGCCCCGCGCGCCACTGCTCGGGATAGCCCCGCACCGTGTCGCCGTGGCCGTAGATCAGGACGGTGGGCAGGCCCGAACCCTCGTGCCGCTCGGCGATCAGGAACGGCCCGTGCACCCCGTCCGGGTTGTCGAATGTTTTCGGGGGCTCGAAGCCCAGGCGTTCTACCAAGGGCGTGACGAAGGCGTCGAGATAGGCGCGCAAAGCCGCCTCCTGCCCGGGGGCCTGGCTCTCGGTGGGCATCGCCACCGCCTCCCGCAGGAGCGCGAGGAACGCGCCCGAGTCGAAGGCCTCAGTGGCGCGCGCGATGGCGGCGTCTCGCGTCATGGTGTGTTTCCCGTGAAACATTTTGGTGCCGTGCCGGCCGGCCACGTCAGTGACGCGCCTCGGGGGCGGTGATGTCCCGCAGGCCATCCCCTAGGAGATTGATCGCTAGCACGAGGAGGAGCAGCGCCACGCCCGGGATGGTGATCACCCAGGGCTGGAAGAACATGTACTGCTTGCCCTCGGCGATCATCAGGCCCCAGGACGGCAGGGGCGGCTGGACCCCGAGGCCGAGGAACGACAGGGCCGCCTCCAGCAGGATCGCGTGGGCCATCTCCAGGGTCGCCACCACGATCAGCGCGTTCATGATGTTGGGCAGGATCTCCTGCAGGACGATGCGCAGGTCGGTGAGCCCGGCGGCGCGGGCCGCACTGACGAAATCCCGGTCGCGGATCTGCTGAGTGGCGGCCCGGGTCACCACGGCGAAGCGGTCCCAGAGCAGGAAGCCCAGGACCAGAACCACGACCTTCAGGGAGCCGCCGACCAGGGCCGCCATGGCCAGCGCCACCAGCACCACCGGCATGGCCAGCCGGGTGGTCACCACGTAGCTCACCACCGCGTCGACCCAGCCGCCGAAATAGCCGGCACACAATCCGAGAACGGTGCCGATCAACCCGGAGATCAGCGCCGCCGAGACCCCGATCAGCAGGGAGATCTGGCCGCCGTAGAGCAGGCGGCTGAGGTAGTCGCGCCCGAGCTTGTCGGTGCCGAGGATATGGTCCCAGCTCCCCTTGGCCTGCCAGATCGGCGGGATCAGGCGGCGGGAGACGTCCTGCGCGTAGGGGTCGTGCGGGGCGATCAGCGGCGCGGCGAGGGACGCCAGCACGATCAGGCCGAGGATTCCGGCGCCGATCAGGAACCCGCCGTGGCGCAGGCCCCGCCGCAGGACGATCCCTGTGGGGGACGGGACCGGCGCCAGGGCGATCGGCGCGTCCGGCGGGAGGGCGGGGGCGGCGAGCGCCGCCGTGTCGGGGGGCAGGCTCATCGCGACCTCAGGCTTGGCGCAGGCGCGGATCGAGGAAGGCGTTCAGCAGATCGGCCGCCAGCGTCAGGCCGATATAGATCATGGCCAGCACCAGCACGATCGCCTGGACGACGGGGAAGTCGTTGCGGGCGATGGATTCCCAGGCGAGTTGCCCGAGTCCCTGGAGCGAGAACACCGCCTCGATCACGATCGAGCCGCCGAGCATGAAGCCGAACTGGACCGCCGACAGGGCGATCACCGGGATCACGGCGTTGCGCAGGGCATGCCGCACCAGGATCTTGCGGGGCGGCAGCCCCTTGGCCCGGGCGGTGCGGACGTAGTCGGAGGCCAGCACCTCCAGCATGCCATTGCGGGTCAGCCGCATCACGGCGGGCATCGCGTAGTAGCCGAGCGCCACCGCGGGCAGGACGAAGTTCTTCCAGGTGGCGTTGCCCGAGACCGGCAGCCAGCGGAGGTTGACGGAAAAAACCAGGATCAGGGTCAGGCCGAACCAGAAGCTCGGCATCGCCTGGCCGAGCACCGAGACGGCGAGCGCCAGCCGGTCGATCCAGGTGTCGCGCTTCACGGCGGCGATGACGCCGAGCGGGATCGCCACGAACAGGGCCACGCCGAGCGCGATGAACCCGAGATACAGCGTGATCGGCAGGCGGGCGGCCAGCAGGTCGATCACCCGCTCGCGGAAGTAGAAGGAATTGCCGAAATCGAGGTGCAGCGCCCGCCAGGCCCAGGTGAGGAACTGGGTGAGCAGGGGCTGGTCCAGGCCGTATTCCCGCCGGATCGCCTCGATCTGCGGGCCCGTGGATTCGGGGCCGGCGATGGCGGTGGCGAGGTCGCCCGAGAGGTGGAGGAGCAGGAAGCTCGCCACCGAGACCGTGAAGGCCACCGCCAGGGCGACCAGGACGCGCCGGAGGGTGAAGGTCAGCATGCGTCAGGCTCCTTCCTGGCGAGGCAGATCGCGCCGGCTCTCCCTCCCCCCTCTGCGGGGGAGGGTGGCCCCCGAAGGGGGTCGGGAGAGGGGAGCGACGGTGCAGGATAAACCGATGGTCTTCATGACGGTCGCGCCCGATCCTGAAGCCGCGCTCCCCTCTTGCGGGACTTCGTCCCGGCCCGACCCCTGCTGACGCAGGGGCTACCCTCCCCCGCAGAGGGGGGAGGGGACGCTCGCGCCACGGTCACCGCAGTCACTTCCACGACGCCGCATAGAACCGCGCGACCTCGTCGGGCTGGGCGGTGAAGTTCAGGTCCGCCGTGAAGGCGTAGTTGGTCGCGTAGGAGAACATCGGCAGGGCGTAGGCCTGGGCCGCGATCCGCTGGAGCGCCCGGGCATAGGCGGCCTTGCGCGTCTCCGGATCGGTGGAGCCGTCGCCCGCCTGGAGGTCGGCGATCACCTGCGGGTCCTTGGTCAGATCCTCCTCGCCGCCGCGGAAATACACCCCGTCGAAGGCCGAGACGTCCAGGACCGAGAACGAGCCCCAGGTCTGGTAGCCGATCGAGATCTTGCCGGCCCGCAGGGAATCCCGGAAGGCCGCGTAGCGCAGGTAGTTGAGCCGCACCTTGATGCCGACGGCGCCCAGATAGCCGATCACCGCCTCGGCGTAGTCCCGCTCGCGATAGGCGCCGAGGTCGATCTCGAAGCCGTTTCCGTAGCCGGCTTCCTTGAGCAGGGCCCTGGCCTTGGCCGGATCGTAGGGGTAGCGCATCACCCCCTGGTCGGTGCAGCCGAACTGGTCGACGAAGCAAAGCGCGTTCATCACCCGGGAGGCGCCGCGCACGAGGTTGTCGACCATCGCCTTGCGGTCGATGGCGTAGCTGATCGCCTGCCGGACGCGCACGTCCTTGAGCGGCGAGTTCTCCTTCGCCCGGCCCAGGGTATCGAACTGCAGGAAGCCGACCCGCATCGTCTCGGCGTTGAGCACCGTGATATTGGGCGCGGCGCGCAGCTGGTCGGCCTGGTCGCTCGGCACCCGCCAGATCCAGTCGACGCCGCCGGTCATCAATTCGGCCATCCGACTCTCGCCGTCCGGAATGACCCGGAATTGCAGCTTGCCGATCTTCGGTTTTCCGAGTGGGCTGCCCGCCCAGTACTTGTCGAACCGCTCCATGGAGACGCCGCGGCCGCTGTCGACCTTGGTGATTCTGTACGGTCCGCTGCCGACCGGCGCCCGGGCGAAGCCGTCGAGCCCGACCTTTTTGAAGTAGGCCGCCGGGAAGATCGGGGTCGGGCCGGCGAGGTATTCCAGCGCCGCCGGAAACGGCGCCTTGAGGTGGATGCGGACGCTATGCGGGCCGGTCACCTCCACCGACTTCATCCAGTCGACGTTCTGGCGGGTGACCGTGCGGGCCTCCGGCGTCAGCACGTAGTTGAAGGTGAAGGCCACGTCCTCGGGCCCGAGCGGGTCGCCGTTGTGGAAGGTCACGCCCTCGCGGATCGTCAGGTCGAGGGTCGTGTCGTCCGCCCAGGTCCAGGCGGTCGCCAGCATCGGCTTGTAGGTGCCGTCCTTGGGGTCCCGGTACAGCAGCGTGTCCCAGCAGTTCCGGGCCAGGATCACGCCCTCCCGGGCGCTGTTGTGATACGGGCTGACGTTCTCGGGCTCGCTGTCGGAGGCGTAGACCAGGGTGTCGTCGGCCTTGCCGGCGAGCGCCGGGGGCGCGGCGATCAGGGTCGCGAACGCGGCGGCCAAGGTGGCGCCCAGGGTGAGGGTCCGTAGCGGCATGCAGGCTCCGACGGCGCGGCGGACGAGCCCGGCGGATGGTTCCGCGACTGCCGCCTTTTTCACCCTGCGATGATGTTGTGCATCTGGGATCGCAACAAGTAGAATTTGGCGAGCGGTGCCTTGCCGTTTCGGCAACGGAGAGCGCAGAATAAGCGGACCGAGGCACGATATTGCAGACGACGAGCCTGCGCTACTTCCTGGCCGTGGCCCGCACCGGCTCGATCGCGGCGGCCTCGGCCCAGCTCAACGTGGCGGCCTCGGCGATCAGCCGGCAGATCGCCAATCTGGAGGCCGAGCTCGACTGCGTGCTGTTCGAGCGGCGCCCCCGGGGCATGGTGCCGAGCCCGGCCGGGGAGCTGCTGGCCCAGCACGCCCAGCAGGTCCTGATCCGCTCCGAGCAGGTGGTGACGGAGATCCGGGAGCTCGAAGGCCTGGCCCGGGGGCTGATCCGGGTGGCCTGTTCGGAGGGTTTCGCCCTCGACATCGTCCCCAACACCATCGCGGCCTTCCACGGGGATCATCCCGGGATCCGCTTCGAGGTGACGGTGCTGCCCCCCGCCCTCGTGACCCAGACGGTGGCGGTGGGGGATGTCGATCTCGGCATCACCTTCGCGCTGACGCCGGCCACGCAGGTCGAGACCTTGTACGCCGGGGAGGTGGACATGCTGGCACTCGCCGCCCCCGACCATCCCCTGGCCCGGGCGCCGGCCCTGACCCTCGTTGACCTGCGCGCCTACCCGGTCGCCCTGCCGACCCGGGACACGACCCTGCGGCACGTCTTCGATGCCGCCTGCGCGCAGGAGGGCATCGCGGTCGAGCCGGTGCTGACCGCCAACACGCTCTCGGCGCTCCTGCCCTTCGTGCGGCGCTCGCGCGGGCTGGCGCTGATGTCGGCGCTCTCGGTGACGACGCCCCTGCGCCTGAACGAGCTGGTCAGCCTGCCGATCCGCTCCCGGGCGAGCCTCGCCCGCGGCATCCAGGTCCAGGCCATGCGCGACCGGCGCCTGCCCCGGGCGGTGCGGGCGTTCCTGCGCCGGCTGCTCGACGCGCTGCCGCCGCCGCTGGCGGACCGATAGGGTCGCGCCCGGGGCCCGCTCACAGGCCCCGGCCCGACGCGGCGGCGCAGCTGTGGTCCAGAACGTCCTCGGCGCTTGCGCTCGGCGCCCGGTAGGCCAGCAGGATGAAGCCCGGCTCGGGATCCCCCGGCGGCGTCGCCACCGCGGCGAAGCTCGTCCGGTGCAGGTCCGGCCGGGCGCCCGGCAGGGTGCGCAGGGCGGCGAACGGGTTGAACCGCGCGGCCTCCGCCTCCGGCACGCGCAGGGCGGAATAGCGGTCGCCGGCGAGCGGCTGCGGGAAGCGGGTCCAGGTCCTGCGGATCTGGCGGCCATGGGCCCGCAGGGCCGCGAGCACGCTCGGCTTGAGGCAGTCGAGATGGATGTGGAGCTGGTCCTGGCTGCGGCCCCGGGCCGAGTTCACCGCCAGGCCCACGGCCTCGGGCGGCAGTTTCCCCTGTAGCGCCTCCGACACGAGGGGCCGCGCCGCGAGCGCCGCCCGCCAGTAGGCGGCCCCGCGCGGGCCGCGCAGGATCGGCGCTTCGAGGCCCGCCACGGTGTCGGTGGGCATGACCACGCTGTGGGTCGGCTCACCCGGCGCGCGCAGGACCGCCGAGCCGGGCCGCTCCCCGTCGCCCAGATCGACCGACAGGCACGGGAAGGTCCGGTTGGCGAGCCGCTTGGCGAGGACGCAGGTCTTCAGCGCCGCCCACAGGACGTCGCGGCTGGGATCGGACGCGGCCGAGGCGCCCGTCGGGGCCGGCATCGCGACGGCGACGAGGAGGGCGGCGAGCAACGTGCGGCGCATGGAGGCTCCCGGGCGGGCCATCGGGGCGGCGGCCCACGCCTCCGCGATAGCCGATCGCCCCCCGCCCCGGCAAAGGTCCGGCGGCCCTGACGGCCGGTCCGGCGCCCGCCAGCGCTGGCGCGCCCTCCCCCCCTCTGCGGGCGACGATGGTTCCACATCTCCGGACGCGGCGCGGGGGTGCCCGCACCACCGCGAGAGCCGAGGCATGAACCGCCGCGCGAAAGATCCGAACGCGATCAACCGGATGCGTCGCCGGCACCGCTCCGGACCGCCCCGCGCGGCCGCGCGCGGAACGCCCCCGCGAATCCGAGAGGACTTGCGAACCCGAAAGGACTTGCGCAGCCGGGCGGATCCGGACAGGCCGGGTTCCGGTTCATGCCGGGGCGCCGCGCCCCGTCCGGAGACCGAGCTTGCCCGCGCCGAGTCCCACAGCACCGCCGCCCGCGCGCCGCCGCATCGCCGCGGGCCGGGGCAGCCTGAACCGGCCCGGCGCGGATCTCCGGCGGCTGCCGACCGGCCTCGACCTCCGGAACGTGCGCCTCGTGGAGGGCGTGCGCGCCGCCTTCGCGTTCGGCGTCGTCATCCTGATCAACCTCTGGGTGCAGTGGCCGCCGCTGCTGACCATGGCGCTCGCCGCCAACCTCGCCTGTTTCTGCGACAATGGCGGCCCGATGCGGGCGCGCCTGCGGGTGCTCACCGCCTTCTCGATCCTCGGTGGCCTGCTCTGGGGCGGGCTCGGCCTGATCCAGCCCCTGGGGCTCCCGGTGGTCGTCCCGGTGGCCTGCGCGCTGATCTTCGCCTGCTCCTACGCGCGGGTCTGGAGCGTGCAGGCGCAATCGGCCGGCAACGTGCTGGTGGTCGTCCTGTGCATCGCCCTCGACCGGCCCCTGAGCCCCGAGCAGGCGGCCGTCACCGTGCTGATGTTCGCCGCGGGCGGTCTCTGGGCGACCTTCCTGGCCCTCGTGATCTGGCGGCTGCATCCCTACCGGCCGGCCCACCGGGCGGTGGCGGAGGTCTGGCGCGACCTCGCGCGGCTCTGCGGCGACCTGGAGCGGCTCGTCGCCCTGCCGGAGCCCGACGCCGAGGCCTTCGACGGCCATGCCAGGGGTCACCGGCGCGGCGTGCGGGCGAGCATCGAGACCGCCCGGACCATGATCCTCGACCTCGCCCGCTCCCGCGAGCGGGTCTCGGACCGCACCGCCCAGGCGCTGCTGCGCCTGGAGAGCGCCGAGCAGATTTTTTCGGCTTTGATCGCCGTGGGCGAGCTGATCGACAGCCGGCCCGACGCCCGCCGCCGCGCCCTCGCAAAACTGTTCCTGCGCCGCCTGCGCCCCCTGCTGGTGACCATCGCCCGGGCGATCCGCGACGATGTCGACCTCGACCTCGCCCGCCTGGAGCACTCGATCGCCCGGACGGCTGAGGGCCTGGCGGAGGATCCGACCCTGGCGCGCCTGGCCGAGCGGATCGTCGGGCGGGTGCGGATCGGCGCCAAGCTGTCGACCCCGGAGGGCTACCGCCCCGGGGGCACCCTCACGGAGGGGGGCCGCCTCGACCGCTGGACCCGCTATGCCGGGCCGCTGCGGCAGAACTTCACCCTGGCCTCGCCGAACCTGCGGCACGCCCTGCGGGCGAGCGCGGTCTCGGCCCCGGCGCTGGCCGCGACCCTGACCTATGCGGGCGCCTTCACGCATTGGCTGGTGATGACCGTGGTGCTGACCATGCAGCCCTTCTACGCGGCGACCTGGCAGCGGGCGCTGGAGCGGATCGGCGGGACGGTGCTGGGCGGCCTGGCGGGGGCGGTGCTCGCCTACTACGCCACGACCCCGCTCAGCGAGGCCGGGCTGATCCTGGTGCTCAGCATCGTCGGCTTCGCGGCCCGCCAGATCTCCTACGGCTTCTTCGTCGCCTGCCTGACGCCCCTCGTGGTGCTGCTGGTCGAGCTGCTGGAGCCCGGCCACAGTTCCTGGGAGATCGTCGCCATGCGCGGCGGCTTCACGGTGCTGGGCGGGCTGATCGCGGTGGCGAGCTGCCTGGTGCTGTGGCCGATCTGGGAGCCGGATCAGGTCCGCCAGGAGCTGCGCCGCGCGCTCAAGGGCCATGCCGGCCTCGCCGAGGCGGTGCTGCTCGGCCCCCCCGGCGAGGCCCGCGAGGCCGCGATCCTGGCGCAGAACCGCGCCGCCGGCCTCGCCCTCAACGACCTGGAGGCGGCCCTGTCGCGCGCCCTGCAGCAGCCCCGGGCCGGCCATCATCCCGAGGTGGAATCCGCCCTGGTGGCGGACGCGACCCTGCGCCGGATCAGCGCCCGGCTCACGGTGCTGCGCCACGCCCCCGAGGCGGTGGATCCGAGGGCCGAGACCTGGCGGGGCTGGATCGCCGCCACCCTGGCGGCTTTGGCCGAGGACCGGCCGCTGCCGGAGCGACCCGCCCTCGACCGGGGGCAATCGCTCATCCGGCTCGTGAGCCAGGTCGATCTCCTGGTCGGAACCCTGCGCCCGGGGGAGATCCGGGCGGTGCCGCCGACCGGGGACGTGGATCCCGGGCTCGGCCTGTCCGTCCCGGCGCCCTGAGGCGCGATAGCGGAGTCGATGCGGGGCCCCGGATCGCCCGGGGCCCCGGCCCGCGTCAGAACCGCGCCAGGGCGTTCGCCGGGCCGCCGGCATGCGGTCCGCTGTAGCGATAGGCGGGCGCCCGCTCGGCGCGGACATCGTCCTGCCGCAGGAGGGGGCCGTGGCCGACCCAGCCCGAATAGGCCGAGGCCGGATAGGGCGAATGCTTCGAATCCAGGCCCTGGGCGAGGGCGGGCGTGGCGGCGGCGAGGAGGGCGGCGGCGGCGAGGATACGGATCGTCATGATGATCTCCTGGTGTCTTGGTATGACGTCGACGGGACGTCATCCGGTCAACCGAGTCGGGTAAGGACGATCGTCGGCACGGTATACGGGTCGGCGGTCTCGATCACTCCGGCTTTGCTTGGCCGAATGTGATCTCTCAACCGGGATACTCTGCCTCCGGTTCGGCCGATGCCGTGCGCTGGCGCACGGGGTGCGGCCCGGAACGCCGCGGCCCCGGGCGGGACGGTCCGGCGCGGGCGGGGATGCGTCCTGCGCGGAAGCGTGCCACAGACCGCGGCCTGAAAGGGATGCACCACCATGCGGCTGATCGTCGGCCTCGGAAACCCGGGTTCGCGCTACGCGAACAACCGGCACAATATCGGCTTCCTGGCCGTTGACGCGATCGCCCGGCAACACCGGGCGAGCCCGTTCCGGCACCGGTTCCAGGGCGAGGCCGCCGAATTGGTGCTGGGCACCGAGCGGGCGATCCTGCTCAAGCCCTCGACCTTCATGAATGAGTCCGGCCGCGCGGTCGCGGAGGCGCAGCGCTTCTACAAGATCCCGCTCGCCGACGTGATCGTGCTCCACGACGAACTCGACCTCGCCCCGGCCAAGCTCCGGGTGAAGCTCGGCGGCGGCAATGCCGGCCATAACGGCCTGCGCTCGATCACCGCCCAATGCGGCAACGACTATCGCCGGGTCCGCCTCGGCATCGGTCATCCCGGCGACAAGGCCCTGGTGCACGCCTACGTGCTCAACGATTTCGGCAAGGCCGAGCAGCCCTGGGTCGAGGATCTCTGCCACGCGGTCGCCGACCACGCCGCGCTGCTGGCGGCGGGCGAGGATGCGAGCTTCCAGAACAAGGTCCACCTCGCCATGGCGGGCCGCGGCTGGGACGACGTGAAGACGCTGGGCGCCCGAAATTGACACGAAAACACGAGGACACGATATAGATCGGCCTCGGAGGCCGCCATGAAGAACGTCACTGTGACGATGAGCGAGACTTTGCTGCAGCGGGCGCGCGTCGCCGCCGCGCGCGACGGCAAGAGCCTGTCGCGTTTCGTCGCCGAAGCCGTGGAGCAGCGCGTCGGCCGGCCGCTGACGCAGCGGGAGGCGCTCGAACGCTTCCTGGCCGGTCCTCTCATGAATCTGACGGACGAGAACGGCAAAGCACCGTCGCGCGATGAACTTTACGATTGAGCCGATCTTCATCGACACGAATGTGCTGATCTACGCACGCGACGAACGAAACGCCGATAAGCGCGAGCGCGCACGTGCGTGGCTGGCTGCCATCACCGATTTGGACTGCGCTCGCACCAATCTGCAGGTCCTCAACGAACTGACGCGCTGGATCCTCAAGAACGAGTCGGGACGCTCGCTGCGCGACGTTCAGGATGAAGTCGAGACGATCGGAGCCTGGGGAGCGCGCCCGATCGATCAAGATGACACCGAACTGGCATGGCTCGTCCGCAAGAATCTCGGCTATCAGTGGTTCGACTGCCTCCTCGTGGCCGCGGCCCAGCTCGCCGGATGCCGATACTTCCTGACCGAGGATATGGCACACGGCGCCGTGTTCGAGGGCCTGACCCTCATCAACCCTTTCCGCGCGTCGCCCGGCGACGTGCTTCAACGGAACTGAGTCCATGGGCTTCAAATGCGGCATCGTCGGCCTGCCGAACGTCGGCAAGTCGACCCTGTTCAACGCGCTGACGCAGACGGCGGCCGCGCAGGCGGCGAACTATCCGTTCTGCACCATCGAGCCGAATGTCGGCGAGGTGGCGGTGCCGGATCCACGCCTGGACGACCTCGTCCGGATCGCGAGCTCGAAGGAAAAAATCCCGACGCGGCTGACCTTCGTGGACATCGCCGGGCTGGTGCGCGGCGCCTCCAAGGGCGAGGGCCTGGGTAACCAGTTCCTGGCCAATATCCGCGAGGTCGACGCCATCGCCCACGTGGTCCGCTGCTTCACGGACGGCGACGTCACCCATGTCGAGGGCAAGGTCGATCCGGCGGCCGACATCGAGACGATCGAGACCGAGCTGATGCTGGCCGATCTCGACAGCCTGGAGCGCCGGGCTGTGGCCCTGGAGAAGAAGGCCAAGGGTGCCGACAAGGAGGCCAAGGAGAGCCTCGACCTCGTCAACCGCGCCCTGCCGCTCCTGCGCGAGGGCAAGCCGGCGCGGCTGGTCGAGCGCAAGCCCGAGGAGGAAAAACTGTTCCAGTCCCTCGGGCTGATGACCGCCAAGCCGGTGCTCTACGTCTGCAACGTCGACGAGAGCGATGCCGACAAGGGCAACGCCTATTCGGAGGCGGTCTTCGCCCGCGCCAAGGCGGAGGGCGCCATCGCGGTGGTGGTCTCGGCCAAGATCGAGAGCGAGATCGCCGTGATGGCGGACGCCGACCAGGCCGAGTTCCTGGACGCCGTGGGGCTCACAGAGCCCGGCCTCAACCGGGTGATCCGTGCAGGCTACGACCTGCTCGGCCTCGTCACCTACTTCACGGTCGGCCCCAAGGAGGCCCGGGCCTGGACGATCACCAAGGGCACCCGCGCGCCGGGGGCCGCCGGCGTGATCCACTCGGATTTCGAGAAGGGCTTCATCCGCGCCGAGACCATCGCGTTCACGGACTACACCACGCTCAACGGCGAGGCCGGGGCCCGGGACGCCGGCAAGCTGCGGCTGGAGGGCAAGGACTACGTCGTGCAGGACGGCGACGTGCTGCATTTCCGCTTCGCCAACTGATCGACCCCGGACGAGCCCGCCATGCCGGATCCCGCCCTCGAGGATTTCACGGTCGGCGACGTGATCGTCGGCGCGCCTTTGGTCGTCACCCGCGACGCCATCGTGGATTTCGCCAGGCAGTTCGACTTCCAGCCCTTCCACCTCGACGCGGCGGCGGCGGAGGCGACCTTCGCGGGCCGGCTGATCGGCTCGGGCTGGCACACAGCGGCGCTGGGCATGCGGATGCTGCAGCAGGGGCCGTTCCGGGGCGGCTCGTCCCTCGGGGCGCCGGGGATCGACGAATTGCGCTGGCTCGTGCCGGTCCTGCCGGGGGATGCCCTGACGCTGACCTTCCGGGTGGTCGGGATCCGGGATTCGGCGTCCAAGCCGGGGCTCGGCTTCGTCACCGCCGAGGTCGCCCTCGACAACCCGCGCGGCGAAACGGTGCTGACCCAGCGCTTCACCTTCATGCTGGCCCGGCGCGGCACCGATCCCCTGCCCCCGCGGCCCGTGGAGACCGGCGTGCCGGGGCCCGTCGCCGAGCCGGAGGATGCCGAGATCCTGCCGTTCCTGCGCGACGCCGCGATCGGTGCCGTGCGCGAGCTGGGCGCCTACGCGTTCAGCGCCGAGGCGATCGTCGCCTTCGCGCGCGCCTACGATCCGCAGGCCTTCCACCTCGACCCCGAGGCGGCGCGGCGCAGCCATTTCGGCGGGCTCTGCGCCTCCGGCTGGCACACGGCCGCCGCCTACATGAACCGGCTGCTCACGACCCGCGCCCGCGACGCCGCCTACACGGCGACCCGCGGCCCGGTCCCCGAGGCGGGCCCCTCGCCGGGCTTCAAGAACCTGCGCTGGCTCAAGCCCGTCTACGCGGGCGACATCGTCCGGTTCAGCGCCAGGCTCACCGACAAGCGCGCCTCCGCGTCCCGCCCCGGCTGGGGGCTGGCCTTCGCCCGCAATACGGGGGTGAACCAGCGCGGCGAGCCGGTCTTTTCCTTCGACAGCGCCGTGTTCCACCGCTGGGAGCCGTGAGCGCGGCGGCTCCAGAGGATGCTGCCCGGACCGGGCCCACGGATCCGGGAGAACGCAGCACGTGGGCACCCCACATCGATGAATACTGACTTTGAAGGACAAATTCTTCCGGATTTATAAATACATCTTATATTGATAAGCAGAAAAAATTTAATTGCTCTTCAATTTTGCCCCTCGTGAAAACTCTGCGGATGAAGCCGCGGATAGGGCTCGCGTTCCGGAGCCATCGACGGATCGGTAGCCGCGATATAAGACAACCCGATCGATCGACTGGGTGTCGCACGCGTTGCGGGGCGCGAGATATTGATGTCAGCATCTCAAATAAAAAATATCGTATTCGTCGGGAATTGCAATGCTACCGATCTGGTTTCGTTCTTTTCTCAAATAACGTCCTTGAAGGACGATTTCGAATTTCACCCGCTCGCCCTCCACATCACCCCGACCCCGTCCCCTGACGTGCAGGCGATCGTCGACAGCGCCCACGCCGTCTTCATCCAGGGCATCGCCGAAGCCGAGCGGTACGAGCGGGAATCGGTTCCGCCGGGTGTCGCCCGGCTCGGATATCCGAACCTGCTGCGGCGTGCGTTCTGGCCGTTCGACGGCCTCATCTACGGCCGGGACAGGCTGGCCGAGGCGGATGCCGCCCAGGGTGGCCTCGTGCGCTTCCCGGACGGCCTCCTGGCCAGGCTGCGCGACGACGTCCCGGATCCCGAGGCGCGGTTCGCCGCCTATCGCGACCTCGCGGTGCCCGGCCTCGTCAAGAACTTCGCCCGCTTCCTCGAGATGGAGAACGAGACCCTCGGCGCGCTCGACGCGACCTATCGCTGCGATCTCGGGGCGTTCATCCACGACAACGACAGAACGCGGCAGCTCTTCCACTGGCTCGGCCACCCGAGCGGCATCCTCTATCGGGAGTTGATGGCCTATTGCTGCGGGAAGCTCGGCATCGCGCCCGAGCTCCCGGACCCCTCCGCCCTCGATGCCTGGGGCACCATGCAGGTGCCGGTGCATCCGGCGGTGGCCGAGCAGCTCGGCCTGGAATGGGCCCAGCCCGGTCGGACATACCACTACGCGCCGATGGGCCAGGTCACCTGGGAGGCGTTCACGCGGGCCTACATCCGGCATCTCGGCTGAGCGGAAGGAGAGCGGCGTGACATCTCCGGACCTCCCGAAGGCCCCCGGCCTCCCGTGGCTCCCCGCGCCGCCCGATGACTGGCGCGAGCGCCTCGCGGGGGCCCTGGCCGATCCGGATCCGGCCGGCGCCTGGGCGAGCCTCACCGCCCTGGCCCGGACGAATCTCGACTTCGTGCAGACCACCCGCGTCCAGGCCGGCCTGTCCCGGCGCTTCCCCGACGGGCCGCCCGCGCACCTGACGACGAAGCCGGTGCGCCTCGCCGTGCTCGGCTCGGCGACGCAGACGCATCTGTTCGCGGCCCTCCGGGTCGCGGCCCTGCGCCGCGGCATCTGGCTGGGGCTGCACGAGCCCGGCTACGGCCAGTACCTGCAGGAACTCGAGGCGCCGGGCCCGGAGCTGCGCGCGTTCGGGGCCGACACCGTCCTGTTCGCCCTCGACGCCCACCACCTCACCCAGGGCGCGCGGGACCTGGCCGACCTCCGGGAAGCCGACGCGGCCGTCGACCGGCTGGCGGACCGGCTGGCGGACCGGCTGGCGGGCTGCTGGACGGCGGCGCAGGAGCGGCTCGGCTGCCGGGTCCTGCAGCAGACGGTGCTGCCGGTCTTCCCGGCCCTGTTCGGCAGCAACGAGCACCGCATGCCCGGCTCCCGGCACCGGTTCGTCGCGCGCCTGAACGCGGGGCTCCGCGCGCGTGCCGACGCCGCCGGGGTCGACCTGGTCGCCGTCGATGATGCCGCCGCACGGCACGGGATCGGCGCCTGGCACAACCCCGTGCTGTGGCACCGCGCCAAGCAGGAGGTCTCGCCGACGGTGTCGCCGCTCTACGGCGAGCTGGTGGCCCGGGTCCTGGCCGCCCGGCAGGGCCTGACGGCCAAGGGCCTGGTGTTCGACCTCGACAACACCCTCTGGGGCGGCGTGATCGGGGATGACGGCCTCGACGGCATCGTCCTCGGCCACGGCGACGCCCAGGGCGAGGCCTTCCTGGCCGTCCAGCAGTTCGGGCTCGATCAGGCCCGGCGCGGCATCCTGCTGGCGGTCTGCTCCAAGAACGACCCGGCCAACGCCCGCGCGCCGTTCGAGAGCCACCCCGACATGCTCCTGCGGTCGAAGGACATCGCCTGCTTCGTCGCCAACTGGGACGACAAGGCCACCAACCTCCGGGCGATCGCCCGGCAGCTCAATATCGGCCTCGACAGCCTCGTCTTCGTCGACGACAACCCGTTCGAGCGCGACCTCGTCCGGACCGAGCTGCCGATGGTCGCGGTCCCGGAGCTGCCGGAGGATCCCGCGCTGGTCCCGCAGAGCTTGGCGGAGGCGGGCTATTTCGAGGGGGTCGTCCTCACCGCCGACGATCGCAACCGCGCCACGCAGTACCGGCAGAACGCGGAACGGGACGCCGCCCTCGCGGGCGCGACCGACCTGGGATCGTATCTCCGGGGCCTGCAGATGGTCCTGGACTGGTCGCGGTTCGACGCGACCAACCTGCCGCGGATCGTGCAGCTGATCAACAAGACCAACCAGTTCAACCTGACGACGACGCGCTACGCCGAGGACGAGATCCGCGCACTCATGGCCGATCCGGGCGCGGTCGGGCTGCACCTGCGCCTCCGGGACCGCTTCGGCGACAACGGCCTCATCGCGGTCGTCATCGGTCTCCGGCGCGGCACCGACCTCGTGATCGACACCTGGCTGATGAGCTGCCGGGTCCTGAAGCGCCGGGTCGAGGAGGCGACGCTGGACGTGCTCGCCGCCGAGGCCGCCCGCCTGGGGGCCCGGGCCCTCGTCGGCACGTACCGGCCGACCCCGAAGAACGGGATGGTCGCCGACCATTACCGGCAGCTCGGGTTCATGCCGGACGGCGTCGGGGAGGGCGGCGCGACGCGCTGGCGCCTCGACCTGCCGGGTCCCGGGCGGCCCGAGCTTCCCCTGACGATTGTGGAGACCATCCGATGACCCAGGACGCCATCTATGCCGGGCTGACGCAGATCTTCCGGGACGTCCTGGCCGACGACGGGATCGAGTTGCACCCCGAGACCACCGCCGACGACGTCGAGGGGTGGGATTCCGCGAGCCACATCAACATCCTCCTGGCGGCCGAGGAGCATTTCGGCATCCGGATGTCGAGCGCCGAGATCGAGAGGCTGACGCGCGTCGGCGCCCTCGCCGACCTGATCCAGGCCAAAACCCAGGCGAAGACTCAAGCCAAGACCCAGGCCAAGGTCGCACAGAGCTGAGGGGCCGCCTTGGACAGCCTGGCCGAGCGCCGCTTCACCCCCGACGACCAGCGCGCCTTCGCGGCGATGTCGGGCGACCACAACCCGATGCACATGGACGCCCAGGCGGCGCGGCGCCTGCAGGCCGGGCGGCCGGTGGTGCATGGAATCCATGCGGTGCTGTGGGCGATCGAGGCCGCCGCCGAACTGCCGGCCGGGGCCGAGGCCCTGACGGTGCAGTTCGACCGGATGATCTATGTCGGCGACCTGTGCCGGCTCCGGCGCGGCCGACGGGGCGCCGAGGGCACGCATCTGGAGATCGTCGTCGACGATGTCGCGGTCACCCGCATCGGCCTCTTGCCCGCAGCCGACCGGCCGCCGCCGCCCGCTTCGTCCGACGCGCGGACATTGGCCCTGGAGCCGCGCGGGGCCGAGGTCGCGGCGGCGTTCCCCCGCGCCGCGGCCGCGCTCGGCCTCGCCACCCTGGTCGACCTCGTCGGGCTGTCGAAGCTCGTCGGGATGGTCTGCCCGGGCCTGCACTCGATCTTCCGCGGCTTCTCGGTGGCCCGCGGGGCGGGGGCGGCGGTCGGCGCCGAGATGCGGTTTTCCGTGCTGCGCGACGACACGCGCTTCAACCTCGTCAGCCTGCGGGTGGACGGCACCGGCCTGAGCGGGCAGGTCGACGCGTTCCGGCGCCCGCCGCCGACGGCTCAGCCCGGCATCGACGCCCTGCGCGGGCGCGTCCAGCCGGAGGCGTTCGCCGGGCGCCGGGCCCTGGTGGTCGGCGGTTCGCGCGGCCTCGGGGAACTGACCGCGAAGCTGCTGGCGCTCGGCGGGGCCGCCGTGACGATCACCTACGCGGTCGGCGACGGCGAGGCCGGCCGCGTCGCCGAGGAGATCCGCGCGGCCGGCGGCCGCTGCGAGGTTCTCAGGCTCGACGTGCGGCAGCGGCCCATCGCCGGACACTTGCCCGCGGGCCGGGTCTTCGACCAGCTCTACTATTTCGCGACGCCGTCCATCTTCGGCAAGCGAGGCAGGGCGCTCGACGCCGCCCTGCTCGACACGATGACGGCGTTCTACGTCCACGCCTTCTACGAGACCTGCGCCGCCCTGCGCGATACCGGGCCGCACGCCATCGACGTGTTCTACCCGTCGAGCGTCGCCGTCGCGGCGCGGCCGGCCGGTCTCACCGAGTACGCGATGGCCAAGGCCGCCGGCGAGGTGCTGTGCGCCGACCTGCCGCGGCTGCTCAAGGGCGTGCGGGCCCATGTCCGGCGCCTGCCGCGCCTGCAGACGGACCAGACGGCCAGCGTGCAGCCGGTGGAGACCGGATCGGCGATCGACGAGATGCTGGCGGCGATCCACAGCGTCCAGCCGACTGCGCCGGATATCGGACCCGGGACGCTGCGCTAGGGGCGTGGACTCGATCAGTGCGCGCGTCAGGCGGCTGGTTTCGACCCAAGTCGGACGCTCACTGGGCTTGTGGGAAATTCCGAAAGCAGCCGCTCGCCCACCCCCTATGACAGGGCTGAGAGGTGCGTGTTGCGGACCGTTTGCCCTTTCTTTCCGGTTCATCGTCGATGGTCGATCGACGGAGTCTGCCAAAGGGCCCAAGCTTGAAGATCGTCCTGGCAAACGTGCCACATCCGGCCACCGGCAGCCGCATCCCCAAGGAGCAGCTACCTCCATTAGGCCTACTCTGCGTCGGTGGCCCACTGATAGATGACGGCCACGCTGTTGAGCTGATCGATGCGGAGCTGGGTCCGATGGCTCTGGAGGACCTCACCGCGACGATTATCGCGCGCAGACCGGATGCGGTCTTGTTCGGTCATTCGGGTTCGTCGTCGGGCCACCCTATCATCGCTCAAATTTCCGCAATTGTTGCTCAAGCTCTGCCCGATGTCGCGATCATCTACGGCGGCGTTCATCCGACCTATTTTTGGCGAGAGATCCTCACGCGCGAGCCACATGTGTGTGCAATCGTACGAGGAGAAGGCGAAGAGACTATAAGACGTCTCATAAGAGCTATTGATCTAGGTCATGATCTGTATGACATCGATGGTATCGCGTACATCTGCGACGGAGAGCCTGTTGCGACCCGTGCTGCAAGCGTCATCACCGACCTTGATGCCTATCGGATCGGATGGGAGCTCATAGATCATGCGAATTATAGCTATTGGGGTGGCAAGCGCGCCGTTGTAATCCAGTTTTCTCGCGGCTGTCCGCATCTATGCAACTACTGTGGTCAACGTGGCTTCTGGACGCGTTGGCGTCATCGCGACCCTGTGCGGCTTGCGAAAGAAATAGCGCGCCTGCATCGTGAATATGGTGTCGAGGTTTTTAATTTCGCCGATGAAAATCCAAGCGCCGGTCGCAAGCCCTGGCGTGCCTTCCTCGAAGCCCTGATAGAAGAAAATATCTCTATCACTTTGGTAGGCTCTACCCGCGCCGACGACATCGTACGTGATGCCGACATTCTCCATCTTTATAAGAAGGCCGGTTTTGAACGCTTCCTCATGGGCATGGAAAATACCGATGAGGCGACACTGAGACTGATCCGGAAGGGTGGCGCAATAGCCAGTGACCGCGAGGCCATTCGCCTCCTGCGGCAGCATGGCATCCTTTCGATGGCAACGTGGGTCGCAGGCTTCGATGATCAGACCGACTCAGATCTTTTGCGCGGGCTTCGCCAGCTAATCTCTTACGACGCAGATCAGATCCAGGCATTGTATGTAACGCCACATCGCTGGACGCCGTACTACAGGCTCGCCAAAGGCCGCCTTGTTGTACAGCAAGATCCAACGAAGTGGGATTACAAACACCAAGTCTTGGGAATGACTCGGATGTCACCAATCCGTCTCTTTGTTTGGGTCAAGCTGATTGAGGCAGCTGCGCAGCTTCGCCCGAAGGCGCTCATGCGGTGGATCTGGCATGCAGATCCGAAAATACGGCATGCGATCCGCTGGTACTATCGCATGGGACGCCGAGTATGGATCCACGAAATTTGCAATTTTATATTACACGACCGTGTACGTGCTGACGGTCAAACAGTGCTTGACCATCTCGGAGCAGCACAGGACCATGAAGAAGAGGCTTTGAGTTTGGCCCGCTCGTCGAAGCGTAATCTGGGCGATACCACAATGCGAAGCGCTGTCGGTGCCCCTTGATCAAGCCCAACGTGTTGGCAAATTCGTCTTGCTCACGCCATTGAGGGGGATAGATCGGCGCGTTCGCCTACAGAAATAGATGACTGCTTTTTTAGATCGCTTCTCCGAGAGCAGACCAGCTGAAATCCACCCGTCGCCGACCTGATCCCGGTCCAGCCGATCGCGTTCAGGCCGTCCTCGTCAGGCGCGCAGCGTCCGTGTCTGAAAGCCGGTGACCACCGTTCGCCCGGTTCGCGCAGGGGCTCCCCGGCGCGCCCTCACGCCGCGGTTCGGCGCTCCGGATAGAGCCCGTACAGTCCCTCGGCGCTCGCCGTGCAGACACCGCGCTCGGTGATGATGCCGGTCACCAGCCGGGCCGGGGTCACGTCGAAGGCGGGGTTGGCCACCGGGCTGCCGGGGGAGACCACCTCGATCGTGGCGAAGCCGCCGTCGGCGAGCCGCCCGGTCATGTGGGTGACCTCGCGGCCGTCGCGCTCCTCGATCGGGATCTCGCGCACGCCGTCGTCCAGCGTCCAGTCGATGGTCGAGAACGGCAGCGCCGCGTAGAACGGCACGCGGTTGTCGTGGGCCGCCAGCGCCTTCAGGTAGGTGCCGATCTTGTTGCACACGTCCCCGCGCGCCGTGGTCCGGTCCGAGCCGACGATGCACAGGTCGACCGTCCCGTGCTGCATCAGGTGCCCGCCGGCATTGTCGGCGATCACCGTGTGGGGCACGCCGTGGCCGTGGAGTTCGAAGGCGGTGAGCGCCGCGCCCTGGTTGCGCGGGCGGGTCTCGTCGACCAGGACATGCACCGGCACGCCCTGCGCGTGGGCGGCGTAGATCGGCGCCAGCGCCGTGCCCCAATCCACCGTGGCGAGCCACCCGGCGTTGCAATGGGTCAGCACCGTGACCGGCCGCCCGGTCGCGGCGTGCCGGTCGGCGATGATCCGGCCGCCATGGACGCCGATGGCGCGGCAGCTCGCCACGTCCTCCTCGGCGATGCGGCCGGCCTCCGCGTAGGCGCGGGCGAAGCGCTCCTCCGGCTGAACCTGCCGCAGGTTGGCGGCGACCCGGTCCAGCGCCCAGCGCAGGTTGATCGCCGTGGGCCGCGTCGCGGCGAGGGTGGCCACCGCCCGGTCGATCCCCGCCGTCGACGGATCCGCCCGCATAGCCAGCGCCAGCCCGTAGGCCGCGGTGACGCCGATCAGCGGCGCCCCGCGCACGATCATGGTGCGGATCGCCAGGGCGGCGTCCTCCAGCGTGGCGAGACGCGTCAGCACGAAGGCGAAGGGCAGGCGGGTCTGGTCGATCACCTGGACGCTGACGCCGTCCGGGTCCGGGAAGATCGTGCGGTAGGGCTGGCCGTCGATATTCATGGCCGGTCCTGTGCCACAGCGGAGCGGATTTTGCACCCTCCCGAGCGGAGCGGCCGGGCGGCGGTGAGCCTTCCTCAACCTTAGCGGCTCGTTAAGGGCGCCATGCCTAGCCTCGGGCGAGAGTCCCCGTTCTGCGTCCGGTCCCGCATGCGCTCGCTTCGCCGTCCCGCATCGCCCTACGACACCTTCGTCGACAGCGTCCGCCCGTTCCTGGGCAAGCGCCTGACGGAACTCGGCGGGTTCGTGCTGTTTACCGGCGCCGTGGCGCTGACCGTGGCCCTGGCCACGTGGTCGATCGACGACCCGAGCCTGAACCACGCCACCGACCATCCCGCCCACAACGTGCTCGGCCAGCCGGGCGCCGTGGTGGCCGACCTCGCCATGCAGATCCTCGGCCTCGGATCCCTGGCCTTCGTGCTGCCCCCGGCCCTCTGGGGGGTGCGGCTGATGCGCGAGCGCGACCTGCCCGAGGGCGGCCTGCGCATCGCCCTCTGGATCATCGGCTTCTGCGCGGCGAGCGCGGTAGCGAGCGCCCTGCCGCCCACGGCGCGCTGGCCGCTGCCCACCGGGCTCGGCGGCGTCGCCGGCGACGGGCTCCTGTCCCTGGCGCGGGTGATCGTCGGGGCGGTCTCGTCGGCCGCCGCCCACCTGGTCGGGTTCGTCTACGCCGCCGTGGCGATCCTCAGCCTCACCGGGGCCTGCCGGTTCGGCGCCGTCGAGGAGGAGCCGGCCTACGACGAGCCCTATCCCGCCCGGCGCCCGCCGATGCGGGGGCACGCGTCCGGCCGCGACGAGCGCGAGGATGCCGACGAGCCGGGCCTGGGCCTCGTGGGCGTCGGCGCCCTGGCGCAGGGCCTGATGCGGCTCCGCCTCGCGGCGGCCGACCGGCTGGCCTCCTGGCGGTCGGGCCGGGCCGAGCCCTTCGACGGCGCCTCGCCGGCCCTGGCGGCCCGGCGCGCCTTCACGGATGCGGACCTGCCCTGGGCCGACCATCTGCCCGAGGGCGCCCAGCCGGGCCCGGGCCGGCGCGAGCCCGTCTTCGACCTGCAGGACGAGGCCCCGGACCCGGACGCCCCCGCCCATCCGGGGATGCCGCAGGACTCGGCCGAGGGATTCGAGGTCCCCGAGTCCCCCCTGCCCCCGCGCACCCCGGCGCCGCGGCCCCTGCCGGCGCAGCCCGAGCCGGCCGCGTCCCGGGTCGCGCCGCCGGCCGCCGCGCCCGTGGCCGCCCGCCGGACGCCGGCGGCCCCGATCCGGCCCGAGGATTACGCCCTGCCGGCCCTCGACCTGCTCGCGGCCCCCCGCGGGCCGTCCCAGGCGAGCCTGGTCTCGGCGGACGCCCTGGAGCAGAACGCCACGATGCTCGAAGCGACGCTCGGCGATTTCGGCGTGCGCGGCGACATCCTGGCGGTGCGGCCCGGTCCGGTCGTGACCCTCTACGAGCTCGAGCCCGCCCCCGGCACCAAATCGAGCCGCGTGATCGCGCTCGCCGACGACATCGCCCGGTCGATGTCGGCGGTCTCGGCCCGCGTCGCCGTGGTGCCCGGCCGCAATGCCATCGGCATCGAACTGCCGAACGCCAAGCGCGAGACCGTGTACCTGCGCGAGCTCCTGGCCTCCACGGACTTCGTCGAGAGCAAGCACAAGCTGGCCCTGTGCCTGGGCAAGAATATCGGCGGTGAGCCGATCATCGCCGACCTCGCGCGCATGCCGCACCTGCTGGTCGCCGGCACCACCGGCTCGGGCAAGTCGGTGGCGATCAACACCATGATCCTCAGCCTGCTCTACCGGCTGAAGCCGGAAGAATGCCGCCTGATCATGGTCGACCCGAAGATGCTGGAGCTGTCCGTGTACGACGGCATCCCGCACCTGCTCTCCCCCGTGGTCACCGACCCGAAGAAGGCGGTGATCGCCCTCAAATGGGCCGTGCGCGAGATGGAGGAGCGCTACAAGAAGATGGCCAAGATCGCGGTGCGCAACATCGACGGCTACAACGCCCGGGTCGCCGAGGCCGCCGCCCGCGGCGAGGTGCTGACCCGGACCGTGCAGACCGGCTTCGACCGGCACACCGGCGAGGCGGTCTACGAGGACGAGGCCATGGACCTCGCCCCCCTCCCCTACATCGTGATCGTGGTCGACGAGATGGCCGACCTGATGATGGTGGCCGGCAAGGACATCGAGGGGGCGATCCAGCGGCTCGCCCAGATGGCCCGGGCGGCCGGCATCCACCTGATCATGGCGACCCAGCGCCCGTCGGTGGACGTGATCACCGGCACGATCAAGGCGAACTTCCCGACCCGGATCAGCTTCCAGGTGACCAGCAAGATCGACTCGCGCACGATCCTGGGCGAGATGGGCGCCGAGCAGCTGCTCGGTCAGGGCGACATGCTGTTCATGGCCGGGGGCGGGCGCACGACCCGGGTGCACGGGCCGTTCTGCTCGGACAGCGAGGTCGAGACCGTGGTCGCCCATCTCAAGCGCCAGGGCCGCCCCAGCTACCTCGACGCCGTCACGGCGGACGACGAGGAGGGCGCGCCCGAGAAGGGCGGGAAGGGCAAGGCCGGCGCGGCGGAACTGGAACTCGACGGCGCGGTGTTCGACCAGGGCTCCTTCGGCGAGGCCAGCGGCGACCTCTACGAGCAGGCCGTGCAGGTGGTCCTGCGCGACCAGAAGGCCTCGACCAGCTACATCCAGCGCCGCCTGCAGATCGGCTACAACCGCGCCGCCTCGCTCATGGAGCGGATGGAGGTCGAGGGGATCGTCGGTCCGGCCAACCACGCCGGCAAGCGCGAGATCCTGGTGGAGGATGCGGTCGGCTGACGGGGGCTCTCCAGGGTCCCCGCCCCCGCAGAGGCCCGCGCATCCTCCCGAACCGTGCGAGATACGCTCGGCAGCCCCTCACGCCGCCAGCGCCAGCCCCTCCTCCGCGTCGGCCTCGGCCGCCATGAACTGGGCCCGGGCGAGTTCGGCGAAGCGGCCGTTCTGGGCGACCAGCGCGTCGAAGGTGCCGGCCTCGACGATCCGGCCCTCGTGGAAGACCAGGATGCGGTCGGCGTCGCGGATCGTGGCGAGCCGGTGGGCGATCACGAAGGTGGTCCGCCCCTCCATGACGGCTTCGAGGGCGCCCTGGAGCTTGCGCTCGGTGGCGGCGTCCAGCGCCGAGGTCGCCTCGTCGAGGATCAGGATCGGCGGGTTCTTCAGGAGCGCCCGGGCGATCGAGAGCCGCTGGCGCTCGCCGCCGGAGAGCGACCGGCCGCGCTCGCCGATCACCGTGTCGAGCCCGTCCGGCTGGCGCGCCATGAAGCAGCCGGCCTGGGCCCGCTCCAGGGCGTCGAGCATCTCGGCATCGGTGGCGTCGGGGCGGCCGACCTGGAGGTTCTCGCGGATCGAGCGGGCGAACAGCATCGGTTCCTGGAACACCACGCCGATGTTGTGGCGCAGCGAGGAGAGGCCGATGTCGCGCACGTCGATGTCGTCGATCCGGATCGACCCGGAGGCCGGATCGAAGCTGCGGTGCAGGAGGCCCAGCGTCGTGGACTTGCCCGAGCCGGTGGTGCCGACCAGGGCGATCGTCTCGCCCGGACGGGCCGAGAACGAGACGCCGTCCAGCGCCTTGCGCCGGCCATCATACGAGAAGGCGACATCCTCGAAGGTGACCTCGCCTTCGAACCGCGCGACCTGACGGGCGTGCGGCCGGTCGGCCACCGACGGGACGGTGTCGTAGATCTCGAAGAACTCGGCGATCTTGGGCGCCTGCTGGAACAGGCCGTTGACGAAGCCGACCACGTGGTCGAGGCGCGCCACGAAGGCGGTGGCCAGGCTCATGAAGGCCACGACCTCGCCCACCGTGGTGGTGCCGGCCTGGTAGAGCCAGATGCCGGTGACGAAGATCGCCGTCATGGTGATGGTCGCCGAGGCCCGGGTCGCCACGTTGGCCAGCGCCCACCAGGACAGGACCGGGATCTGCGCGGCGAGCAGGTTGGTGATGATGCCGCGCATCGCGTCCTTCTCGGCCTTGGCGCGGGTGAAGGACTGGATCACCGCGACGTTGCCGAGGGCGTCGGACGCGTGGGCGGCCAGCCCCGAATTGAATTCCTCGACCTGGCCCTGGAGCGCCTCGGTCCGGCGCATCACGAAGGTGGTCAGAACCGTGAAGGCGAGCACCAGCACCACCAGGATCGAGCCGAGCTGCCAGTTGATGAACAGGGTCATCGGCAGGAGCACGACCAGCGAGACCAGGGCGACGAGGTGGTCCCGGAAGAAGCCGAGCCACAGCCAGGCCATGCCGTTGGTGCCCTCCAGCATCGCCTTCAGGACGCGGCCGGAATGGTTGGCCGAGTGGAAGGCGAGCGGCAGGTCGAGGACGTGCTCGAAGTAGCTCGCCATCGACGACAGGCGGTTGCGGTGGGCCAGCCGGTCGGCGTGGAGCGCGATGAACACGCCCGCCGCGATGGTGAAGAAGCCGAACGCCACCCAGGCCGCCAGCAGGGGCAGCATGGTGGTCATGGCGTCGCCGCCGCGCTTGAGATGGGTGAGCTGGTCGATGATCCGGCCCATCAGCAGGGGCTCGGCGAAGGCCGCCACCGCCAGCACGACGTTGGTCAGCGCCAAGCCGATGGCCAGCCGCCGCTCCGCCTTCAGGAAACCCAGGACCCGCCCGTACAGACGAACCATCACGACCGCTCCGCCACCCCTGGCGCGGCCCGTGTGACCCGGGTCCTGCGCCTCGACCTCAGGGGCCGGCGCGGCCGGCGCCCTCGCCGATTCCCCGCAAACCCCTCATACGACAGGGCTATGCCAGGCTCCGCCTGAACGGGCGATGACGGGCCGACACAGGCCGGAAACGGGCGTCTTTACCGTTCGTTCAGCCGGGTTTCCTAACCCTGTGGGCTACCCAGCCGTTTGCGGCCCCCGGGTTCCCTAGAACGATTCGGCATCGGGCACCCGCCTCATGGATCTCGCCACCGCACTCGGCCTGCTCTCGGGCCTCGGGGTCGTGATCGGGCTGATCATGCTCGATGGCGGCCATTTCGGCGCCTACCTGTCCGAGCACGCCCTGGTCGTGGTGTTCGGCGGCGCCACCGCGGCCACGATGATCCGCTTCCCGTTCTCGGTGATCATGCACGGCCTGCCCATGGGCCTGCGCTTCGCCTTCATGATGCGCTCGGTGAAGCCCCAGGAACTGATCGAGGAGATCACCAAGATCGCCGACGTGGTCCGCAAGAGCGGGCCGATCGCGCTGGAGAACATGGAGATCTCCGACCCGTTCCTGGCGCAGGGCGCGCGCTACATCGCCGACGGCTACGACCGCGAGTTCATCCGCGACACGATGGAGCGGGACCGCGACAACTTCCTGATGCATCTCGACGAGGGCTCGAAGGTCTACCGGGCCTACGGCGACTGCGCCCCGGCCTGGGGCATGATCGGCACCATCCTCGGCATGGTGGCGATGTTCGCCAACATGTCCGATCCCTCGAAGCTCGGGCCGGCCATGGCGACCGCGCTGCTCGCCACCCTGTACGGCGCCGTGATCGCCAACCTGATCACCCTGCCGCTCGCCGACAAGCTGCACGTGAAGCTCGAGGAGGAGGACGTGTCCCGCTCGCTGATCATCGACGGCATCCTGATGATCCGCGACCAGAAGAGCCCGACCCTCGTGCGCGAGATGCTGGTCGCCTACCTGCCGCACAACCATCGCGACGCGCTGATGGAGCAGGCGGCCTGAGATGGCGAAATCTTGAGATGGCTCGGCGGAAGCGCGGCGGCGCCCATGGCGGTCACGGCTGGTTCGTGACCTTCGCCGACCTGATGGCCCTGCTGATGAGCTTCTTCGTGATGGTCGCGGCGTATTCGACGCAGGACCAGAAGAAGATGCAGCTGGTGGCGGGCTCCATGCGCGACGCCTTCGGCGTCAACAAGGACTCGAAGTTCGCCGGCATCATCGAATCGGAGGGCCTGCCGGCCGCCGACCACGTGAAGTTCCGGCGCGACATTCCCCCGGATGAGGCCACCGACCGGACCACGCCGCCGCAGCTCGACAAGAGCAGCGCGTTCGGCATGCCCGACATGGGCGAACCGGAGAATTTCGGCCTCGCGGCGGCCTCCCTGCGGCAGGCCCTGCAGAGCATGCCGGACTTCGCCGAACTGTCGAAGAACATCGTCATCGCCCGGACCGAGCAGGGCCTCGACGTGTCGGTCGTCGACCAGGACGGGCGCTCGATGTTCCCGGAGGGCTCGACCCGCCCGAACGAGCGCACGCGGCGCCTCCTGGAGCGGCTCGGTCCGGCGCTCCGCCAGATGCCGAACCGCATCGCCGTCACCGGCTTCACCGCCACCGACCGGCCCGGCCAGCGCCCGGCGGCGCCGCCCTGGGAGCTGTCGTCGGGCCGGGCCGTCAGCGTCCGGGAGATCCTGGCCCGTTCGGGGATCCCGGACGACCGGTTCGCCTCGGTCACCGGCAAGGCCGACACCCAGCCGATGTTCCCCGACAACCCCTACATGCCGGCCAACCGCCGGGTGACCATCACGCTGCTCAGGGAGGCGCCGCCGGTGCCGAACGTGAAGGGGCTGCCGTAGGGGCCCCGCACCCCTACCGCGCGGTGAGCAGCGCCCAGTAGACCTTGTACTTCGAGCCCGGCGCGTAGGCGGTGGCGATGCCCATCTTGGTCGCCCGGGGATCGACCATCGCGGCATCGTGCGGCGCGCTCTCGCGCCAGCCGGAGAAGGCTTCGGCCAGGGTGTGGTAGCCGGCCGAGAGGTTGGCGTTCACGTCCGCGTAGCCGAGCCGCTGGACCGCGGCCTTGACGGTCTGCGCCTGGCTCGGCCGGTCGGCCAGCGCCATCGCGGCGGCCTCGGCCTCCGCCAGCCGCTGCAGCTCCGGATCGACCGCCAGCGGCGGCGCGCCGCGGTTGCGGCGGTAGGCCGAGATCATGTCGCGGGCCGCATCGACGTCGATATGGGCGTTGTTGCTCGCCAGCGGCAGGTAGATGCTCGGCAGCCCGGTCGGGGCCGGCGCCTGGGCGGCGCAGGCGCCGAGCAGGGCCGGAACCAGGAATGTGCCTGCCAGCCGCAGACCCCGTCTCGCGTTTCGTCCGCCCACGTCTCTGAGGTCCCTGCTGCGACAACCGGCTTGGATGCCTCGGCATATAGGTGCGGCCGGGCCGGTTCGCATGGGCTGCCTCACCCCCCCGCGCTGCGCAGGCCGCGGTCGCGCTGCGGCTGGACCGGGGGCGCCGCGGACTCCGCGGAGGCCGGGGCTTCGGGGGCCTTGGCTTCCGGGGCCTTGGCATCGGGGGCCGGCGCCGACAGCCCGAAGCGGCTGGCGATCTCGCCCATGGCGCTCTGCATCGTATCGAGGCCCTGCACGGTGACGATGCTGGCGCCGGGGCCGAGCGGCGGGATGAACCCCGCCCCCGACAGGGTCGAGAACACGGAGAAGTTCAGGTCGGTCTGCACCTTGAGGCCGAGGCTGACATCGACGATCCAGACGAGCAGCTCGAATTCGAGGAACGGGTCGCCGATCTTCCTGAACACCACCCGGGGCGGCGGCTCCTTCAGCACGTCGGGATGGGCCTGCGCGCAGGCCGTGATCATCTCGGCGGCCCGCACCGGGTCCTGGTTGCGCAGGACGCTGACCGTGATGCTCACCCGGCCGGTGCGGTCGCCCCGCACCCGGTTCTTGACCACCCCGGAGATCAGGTTCGAGTTCGGCACGATCACGGCCGAGCGGTCGAAGGTCTGGATCTCCGTGGAGCGCACCGAGATCCGCTTCACGATCCCCTCGGAATCGCCGATCACCACCTGGTCGCCGACCCGGATCGGGCGCTCCCACAGGAGCAGCAGGCCGGAGACGAAGTTGTTGACGATCGATTGCAGGCCGAACCCGATCCCCACCGACAGGGCGCCGGCCACGAGGGTGAGTTTTTCGAGGCTCAAGCCCAGATACGAGAAGGCCAGCGCCAGGGCGAGCAGGAAGCCGCAATAGCCCGCCACCGTGGTGATCGAGTTGCGCAGGCCGGCATCGAGGTCGGTGGCCGGCAGGTAGGTGTTCTCCAGCCAGCGCTGCACCCCGCGGGTGATGAACACGCCGAGCACCAGGATGCCGATCCCCAGCGCGATGCTCGACAGCGAGATTGTCACGTCGCCGACCTTGAAGCCGAAGAAGGCCTGGCGGACCGACGACACGATGTCGGTGGAATCGAGCCCCCAGGGCGCCAGCACCAGGAGCGCGGCCACGAGGAACAGGACGACCCGGGCGGCGCCGGTCGCCAGGACCGAGATCTGGTTCAGCGAGCGCTTGCGCAGGCCGGTATTGGCCTGGAGCGCGGTGGCGAGCCGGGTCTCGTCGCTCAGCGCGCGGCCCACGAAGATGTCGACGCTCTGGACCAGCAGGTAGAGCAGCACCAGCACGCCCCCGGCCCAGATCAGCTGGTCGATCAGGAAGGTCGCGAAGGCGACGTAGCCGACCAGCGCCCCCAGCCCGATCACCGCCACGGCGGCCCAGCCGATGAGGCGGGCCGGCCCGCCGATGCCCGTGGTCGACTTGGTTGGCACGTAGGGGCCGAAGCAGGCCTCCTCCTCCTGCTCGGTGTCGGCGAAGCGGTGCAGGCCGACCGCCAGGATCAGGGCGGTCGCCACGGCGCCCAGCCCCCGGGTGGCGATGGAGATCGGCAGGGCGGCCGAGATCCCGGAATTGAGCGCCTCCACGGACTTCACCACGGTGATCACCGTGGCGATGCCGACCGCCAGCCGGGTCAGGCGCGTGGCCGCGGCGTCACCGACGGGGGCGGGGCGCCAGGCGGGCTTCTCGGGGCTGAGCAGCCCGTCGCAGAGCGCCTCCACGAAGGCGATGAAGGCGAGCCCCCCGGCGATCGCGGCGGCCACCGGCAGGAGCCGGGACGGCAGGAGGTTGGTGGCGTCCAGCGCGTAGTAGACCGCGTAGGACCCGGCCACCGCCGGCACCGTGCCGAGCAGGATCACCCGCCAGGCGGCGAGCAGCGTGGCCCGCCGCGACGGGTCGGTCCGGCCGGAATCCCGGCGGGCGCCCCGGGGGGCGATGTTGCGCCGCCCGAAATACAGCGCGATCGAGATCCCGAAGGCGAGCCCCAGGAACAGCAGGTTGGCGAGGCTGCCGTTGCGGGAGAACAGCAGGCCGATATCGGAGACCGCGCTCTGCAGGGCGCGCGTGTCCCGGGGGATGTCGGCCATCACCTTGGCCCAGAGGCCCGGGCCGATCAGCGGCTGGGAGCGCTGGAACAGGTCGCGGGTGAAGGATTCGCGCCGGCGGTTCGAGACCCGGTCGACGATCTGGTCGCCCTGGACCACCAGGGAGCGGGCCAGGCGCTGGGTCTCGTCGATCCGGGTGACGGCGGCCTCGCGCTCGGCGCGCTGCTCGGCGACGTCGGCGCTCTCCTGGGTGTCCTTGGGCTTCGGCCCGAGCTGGGCCAGCCGCTCGCGGGCGGCCTCGAGGGGCGCGTCGAGCCGCGTCACCAGGGTGCGGATCTCGTCGGTGACCGTGGCGGCGCTGTCGCGGATGGCGGTGAGGTCGGTCACGGTCAGGTCGGTATGCCCGAGCTGCTTCTCGCGGGCGTCGAGCTCGGCCTTGGCGGCGTCGAGCTTGGCCCGCACCGCCTTGAACTGCTCGGGGAGCTCAGCCTGCGCCGGGGCGGCCTTGGTCTCCGCAGGCTTGCTCTCGGCGGGTTTGCCTGCCGGGGCCGGGGCATGGTTTTGCGCGGGCGCCTGGACCGGGACTTGGGCCGGGGCTTGGACCGGGGCTTGGACCGGCGCCTGGGCGAAGGCCGACAGGGGCGCGGCCGCCGGGAGGCCGAGCATCAGCGCGGCGAGCAGGGCGGGGAGGCGCGACCGGCGCGCGCCGCCCTCCGGCTTCCGGCTGCGCGCTTGCGCATGGATCTGCGCACGAGTCATGGGCGACCTCTCGTCGGGCGTGCCGGACGCGCGGTCGGGCTCCGGCATCGGCGAATCGGCGGCGACAGGGGACCGGGCGGGCCTCCTGGAGACCCGGCGCTCTGGGCGAGCAATGGGGCGAAACCGTGCTCCTGCCCATCCCGTGCCGGATTCGGCGCGGCCTCCGCCCGGGGCGGCATCCTGTGGGTGCGTCCTGTGGGTGCGTCCTGTGGGTGCGTCTCTGGGCCCGGCCGGAAAAGCTTCACAAGGGTGTCACGCTGGGATTAGATGAACATCCTATGGACAGGGCCTTTTCGTCATCACGCGGAAGGGTATGGCCGGTGATCGCGCCGGCCCGGCCCGGCCGCGTTCCGGATCTGACCGCCTCGACTGGCGCCCCCGCGCGCCGGCCCGCAGCCCTGTTGTTCCTCCGCCTCTCCCCCCAGGCCGACGCCCCGCGCCCCGGCCCGCATCGGCCCCGGGCCGGTTCGGACGGGCCCGTGCGGCGTCGGCCTGGTCCCGCGCGTTATCCGCGTCAGAGTCAGTCTGAAGAGTCGCGCCGATGATGGATCTTCAAACCCTCGTCCTCAACGCGGATTATCGGCCGCTCTCCTATAATCCGCTCTCCCTCTGGTCCTGGAAGGACGCCTTCACGGCTCTGTTCCTCGACCGGGTCACCCTGGTGGCGAGCTACGACGTCGAGGCGCGCTCGCCCTCGCGCTCCCTGCGGGTGCCCAGCGTCGTGGCGCTGAAGAACTACGTGGCCCTCGCCCGCAGCCCGGCCTTCACCCGCTACAACATCTACCTGCGCGACGGATTCAGCTGCCAATATTGCGGCCTGCGGCTGCCCGCGGGCGGCCTGACCTTCGACCACGTGGTGCCGCGCTCCCGGGGCGGCCTGTCGAGCTGGGAGAACGTCGTGGCGGCCTGCTCGCCCTGCAACCTGCGCAAGGCCAACCGGACCCCGGCCGAGGCGGACATGCCCCTCATGACCGAGCCGCGCCGGCCGACCCGCTACGAGCTGCACCACCGGCAGCCCGAATTCGACCACCGCCAGTACCACCACACCTGGCTCGACTACCTGTACTGGGATAGCGAGCTGGAGAGCTGAGGCCGGCGCATCGCATACCGGGCTGTCGTGGACCCGATAAGCACGTAAAACACCGCTATAAGCGCGTCACGTCCCTCGGGAGGCCGGGTTTTCCTGATCGCCCGAGGGCGTTTCTTTTCCAGGCTTGCCGGCATCAGTCGGCATCACCGCCTTTCATTCTGGGATCAGGCGGTGTCCGATCCGTTGAAACGTGAGGGCGGCAGCGGAAAGGTCGCCTGCCCGTCGGACGCGCACAGCAGAGAAGGCCTGGCCGCCGAACGCGGGTTCGACGCAGTCGATTGCGGCCCTGATCACCGCCTGGCGAACGCCGTGCACCGCAGCGGTTCGCGTGAGCGCGCCCCTGCTGGCATGAACGGCCTCGCCCACGGCCCGCAAGGCGATCTCTAGAAAGGCGACCTGACATAGATCGGATCTTCCACGGCGTCTTTCGGGACGTTTCCTGCGGCGGCCATCGTGATGGTCATCCAAGCGGTCGCCGCCTGTTTCACGCCAAATTGCCGCTCGACCCACAACAGGAAGGACCGCGTACCCATCAGGTCAATGTCGATATGCTCGACCAGTTGGATAGCCGCCCGCGCTTTCCTGTCGTCCACGATGGTCACGACAGCTTGTCCGTCCCCGACGACGGCTTCCACTCCATCGAGCACCTGTAGGATGCTCTGTTCTCCGAGATCCTTCCAAACTGGCTTCTTGTCCGGCGGACGGCCCGAGAGCTCCCAGAGGTCCATGGCGTTCCTATAGGCCGTTCCTACCCCGGTCGGCTGGACATGGATGCGGTACGCGTTTCGTTCGAACCATGCCGCGATGCCAGCGCGATGTCCTGATCGGGGGTCGTCCCCGGGATCAGGATCGCGCAAGGCTTCCTCCTTCACCATGTCGGTTACCCAGACTTCCGCGCCGACGACGAACAACCAATCCAAGGCATCGCCGCCGATCCAACCCAACAGCGAGAGGGGCGTGTTATCCGGGATGAGGAGGCGTGGGACGCGCTCGTCACGATGCTCAGCGCCCACCCTCATGAACGAGACCCGAAACGCCTCTCCACGGCGCGGATCTCGGCCTCGACCGCGTCTTGGTTACGGTTGTTCAACGCATCGTCGGCCATGGCGAGCGCACAGGCTCGTAGGTCGGACGTGTCGTATCCCAGTGGATCGACGGGAAGTCCGCGGCGCACGACCGGACGGCTCCTGGGCAATGACACCGGTTCCCCCGACGCACGTTTGAGCCGGACGAACTCGTCGACCGACATCATCACGGAACGCGGCTTTCCATGGCTGGTGATAACGACGACGTCCGATGCGGCTGCGCGCTGAACGTCGCCCGTCCGCTGCTGCAGATCGAGGGATGTAAAGGCTTGCATCGAAGAACCTCTCGGAGGCCAAGATACACAATCACGTGTTTTACGTGATTGTGCAATCAGGATGTGCCCCGCTTCCTCCTCTACTGCAGGAGACCGTGCGGCGACCGTGCCATGGCGATGGTCGGTCGCTACGCACAGGAGTCCTCTCGCCCCAGCCCATTACGGCATCGGGATGGGGGCCTCGGGCGGATGCAGCGGTCTGCAGGGTCGCGAGTCCAGGCCCCTGAGATGACCGTAACACCCTTATGGGGCTGCGCCCCCCTGGACATGACGTGCTTACCGGGTGGAACGACACGCCCTTACGAGGCCGACACCTGCCGCCGATCAGTCACTGAGCAGTCCGCGAGTCCGTCTTTATGGGGTGCGCCACACGGGCATCTCTGAGCCGGAGCGCGCGCACCAGGACGCTATGTGGGCGCGGCACCGCGGCGACCTCGCGTCCAGCGTGCGGTGGTCCAAGCCTTGACGGGTCCCGACGACGCGCTGGAGATCCCGTCGGCTGGCCGCTCGTGCAGGGTCGGCGATCTCTACCGGGACACGCGGCGGCAACCACGGAGGCCGCGAACCTGATCGACGCGCAGGGCCGGATGGGGTGGAATCCTCACCAAGCCGGCGCGGAGCGCGGCGGCGCGTTGTACATCGGGACGTTGTGGTTGCGCGGCAGGTAGTCCCGCACCAGCACGGGCGGCGGGACGAACGGGACGATCCGCACCAGACCCCTGTGGCGGATGACGCGCGGCTCGGGCCGGTCCCCGGGCCAGGGCGCGGGGGACGCCAGGACGGGCCCCGCGGCGAGCAGGGCCGCGGCGACTGCGAGACAGCGACGAACGCGCATGGACAGGCTCCCGCCGGCAGGCAATATCGGACCGTGCCGCATCAGAACTTGATCGCCGCGCCGGCGCGGACGGTGTTCAGGTTGACCTTGTGCCCGTCGAAGTCGCTGAACAGGACATATTGGTATTCGGCGCGGAGCAGGATGTTCGGGGTGATCGCGTACTCGATGCCGGCCCCCGCCGCCGCGCCGGCGACGACCTTGGTCTTCGACTGCGCCTGGAGCGCGGTGAACGGTGTCCCGTTATAGGGCGCGCTGGGGTTGAAGGCCGTATAGCCGAAATTGTTCACGTAGGTCGGCGTCCCGCCCAAGTTGGCGTTGTAGGCGGTCAGGTTGAACCCGTAATTCTGGTAGGATGTCGAATCGGCGATGCGCGCCCGCCCGATCGCCACGCCGCCGGTCACGTAGGGCATGAAGTTCTCGAACGCGTAGCCGATCCGCGCGCGCAGCGTGCCGTAATCGTTGACCCGGGTGGCGGTGGACCCGTTCAGGCTCACGACTTCGTAGGTGCCGGCGGCACTGGTCTGGCTGCGGCCGAGCCCGTCGCTCGAAACACCCATCCGGCCGAAATAGGTGTAATCGGCCTCGACGCCGAAGACGAACTGGTCGAACTGGACGTTGTAGCCCGCGAAGGCGCCGAAGCTCACATCGCCGACACGCTTCGACGACGGGTTGAGGAGGGTCGAGGCCCTGAAGTCGGACTCGCCCGTCGTATCGTGCGAGTCCCGATAGATCAGGGGCTGCAGCGCACCCTTGGTGCCCAGCGTCGCCGAGGTGTAGCCGCCGTGACCGCCGACATACACGCCGCTCCAGTCGATCACCCGAACCGAAGCCGGGACCGGATCGTACTCGGCGCCGCGCAGATAATCGTAGTCCAGGTCGGCGGCCCGGGCGGTGTTGGCGCCGCAGAGACCGAGAACCGCCAGCAGCGGAAAGGTGACGGTACGCATCGGGATCGTCCTGGGACTGACGTGACGAACGGCGGATCGAGCCTCGACTCAGTGATAGTCGAGTAACCTTAATCATCCGTTGCCCGATATGAATTTCCATGTCGCAATGCTGCTCAAGCGCTGTTTTCGACCCTCGCTCGGATGACATCGATCGTGATCGAAGATGTCTCCGGTTGCATCCGGTGCTCGCGCGGCGGCCCCGGAACGCGAAACGGCGCGGAGGTCATCCGCGCCGTCGCCGTCCGGTGGTGAGATCGGGGTGCGATCAGTACTTGCGCACCAGCGGGCCGGGGACCGGCTCCGGCATCAGCGGCGGCAGGGGGGCCGACACGACGCCGCCGAGGTAGTAGCGCAGGCCGATCTTCACGTCGTGCGCCTCGATGTCCTTCACCTTGATCGCCTGCAGGCTGCCGGTGCAGCACGGCACGTAGCCGGCGCCGGTCTCGGCCTTGCCGAGGTTCAGGTAGCGGTAGGCCAGCTCGATCTTCAGCGCGTCGGTCACGTTGTAGGCGAGACCAGCATGGAGCGCCCAGGCGAAGCTGCCGTAGGACTTGTCCTTGTAGAACTTGCTGCCGCTGTTGGTGTTGTAGACCGGGTTGCCGTTCGAGTCGTAGACCGGCTTGTAGTTGTAGGACGCCTGGCCGCAGCTGCAATCGTAGTTCGGGTTGCCGTAATCGTAGCCGTAGGTCGGGCTGGTGAACTGCTGGTTGGTCGAGTAGGACGAGATGTGGTTGAAGGCGTAGCCGACGCCGCCGCCGATGAACGGCGTGATGCCGTACCACGTGCCGAGATCGAAATACGCGTTGGCGAGCACCACCGCGGAATCGAAGTTGCCGCTCGACTTGTTGACCCCGTAGGAGCCGAGGCCGTCGTCGTAATCCGGGCCGCGGTAGTATTCGCTGCCGCGCAGGCCGGTGGCGTAGCGGTACTCGCCGGTGATGTCGCCGCGGAAGAACGGGGTGAACTGGTAGCCGACGCCGACGCCCGCGAAGCCGCCGCCGCCGATCTCGTTGCCGAAGGAGCGGTTGGCGTCCGGGTAGCCGGTGTAGTCGTAGGCCGTGCTGTATTTCGGGCGGTTGTAGACGCTGGCGCCCACGTCGCCGCGCAGGTACCAGCCGCCGCCGACCTCGATCGGTTCGGGCGGCGGCGGGGGCGGAGGCAGCAGATCCGCCGCAACGGCGAGGCAGGGCGCGCCGACGCTCGCCGCGAGCGTCAGGCTACGCACCAAAGCGTTGAGCTTGGAGCGGGCCATAAGAATTCCTTTACTGGATTCGTGAGCCCGACGCTCGGCGTGCGTGCTCTTGGTTTACCCTGTGAAGAATGCGGGCAACGTCTTAAATCCGGCTTAACGTTAAGTCTTAGGCTTGCATGTTTTCGCCTGGCCTGCGCAAACCGTTGCTCCGCAAATATTGGTCCCTGTCCAATGCGGAGCGTCTCCACGCCCCCGAGGATCGAACCGTACGTGAGGAAGACTGCATGAGCCGCCCGCTCCGCGCATCCCCGCGTGGCCGGTTCCGGCCCGGCGCGGCGGCGTGAGCCGATGCTGCCCGAGGACGTGCGCATCCTGGCGCTGATGCTGCCCGAGGCGGTCTCGGGCGCCCATAGCGGCAACCCGGATTTCCGCGTCGGCGGCCGGGTGTTCGCGACCCTGTGGGTCGAGGAGGCGCGGGTCGTGCTGCGGCTCGCCCCCGCGGATCAGGCCGACCTGTGCGCGGCCGAGCCGGACCTGTTCACGCCCCTCGACGGGGCCTGGGGCCGGCGCGGTTGGACCAATCTCGACCTCGACCCCTGCGAGGAGGAGGTGCTTCGCACCGCCCTCCTGGCGGCGTGGCGGATGACGGCGCCGCCGGACCTGCGCGCCGCCTACGACTGAGCGCCCAGGTCCTGGTTTCGAAAGGTCGAGACCTTTCGCGGGTCCAGGGCGGAGCCCTGGTGGAGATATCAGGGGCTCCGCCCCCGAACCCCGCCAAAGGGCTCGCCCTTTGGAATCCCGAACTTTAGGCCGCGGCGCGGGTGACGGCGTCGACCACCTCGTCGACCACGTCGTTGACGAGGCTGCGGTCGTCGCCCTCGGCCATCACGCGGATCACCGGCTCGGTGCCGGAGGGGCGGATCACCAGGCGGCCGCCATTGCCCAGCCGCTGGCGGGCATGCGCGATGGCGCTGACCACGCTGTCCTGGCGGAGCGGCTCGCCGGTCCTGTAGCGGACGTTCTTGAGGATCTGCGGCAGCGGCTCGAAACAGTGGCAGACCTCGCTCACCGGCCGCTCCTGCCGCTGCACGACGCTGAGCAGCTGGAGCGCCGCCACGAGGCCGTCCCCGGTGGTGGTGTAGTCCGACATGATGATGTGGCCGGACTGCTCGCCGCCGAGATTGTAGCCGTGCTCGCGCATGTGCTCGAGGACGTAGCGGTCGCCCACCGCGGTGCGGGCGAGCGTCAGCCCGAGGCCGCCGAGGTAGCGCTCCAGGCCGAGATTCGACATGATCGTGGCGACCAGCCCCGGCTGGGTGAGGCGCTCGTCCTCCTGCCAGGACCGCGCCACCACCGCCATCAGCTGGTCGCCGTCGACCACGTGGCCCTTCTCGTCGACGATCAGCACCCGGTCGGCGTCGCCGTCCAGCGCGATGCCGATATCGGCCCGGCGCTCGCGCACCTTCGCGATCAGCGCCGCCGGGGCGGTTGAGCCGACATCGCGGTTGATGTTGAACCCGTCCGGCTCGGTGCCGATGGCGATCACCTCGGCGCCGAGTTCCCACAGGGTCTCGGGGGCGACCCGATAGGCGGCGCCGTTGGCGCAGTCGACCACCACGCGCAGCCCGTCGAGCGTCACGTGCCGCGGCAGGGTGCGCTTGGCGAACTCGATGTAGCGGGCATGCACGCTCTCGATGCGCTTGGCCCGGCCGAGATCGTTCGAGGCGGACAGGCGCTTGTGCATGTCGGCGTCGATCAGCCCCTCGATCTCGTGCTCGATCGCGTCGTTGAGCTTGAACCCGTCGGGGCCGAACAGCTTGATGCCATTATCCTCGAACGGGTTGTGCGAGGCCGAGATCATCACCCCGAGATCGGCCCGCATGGACCGGGTCAGCATCGCCACCGCGGGCGTCGGCACCGGCCCGAGCAGCAGCACGTCCATGCCCACCGAGGTGAAGCCCGCCACCAGGGCGGTCTCGATCATGTAGCCGGAGAGGCGGGTGTCCTTGCCGATCACCACCCGGTGGCGGTGGTCGCCGCGCTGGAACACGAGGCCCGCCGCTTGGCCCACCTTGAGGGCGAGTTCCGGGGTGATCACCCCGTTGGCCCGGCCGCGGATGCCGTCGGTTCCGAAATACTTGCGCACCATCACGATCTCCGGTGCCGGGCTCGCCGCCGGCCGACATACCGACAGTCTAGCCCGACAGAACTTAGCAGATTGGGCAGTTGCCGGGGGCTCGCGCCGGCGGGGTGACCCGGGTGCTCCGCGACAAAGGCGGTCGAAATGCGGCGCCGTCCGACCCGGGCCCTACAGCAGCCGCGGCAGTGCCGCCGCCAGCAGGGTGATCCCCGAGACGGTCAGGAGGCCGAGCACCAGCCGGCGGAAGCCCGTCTCGCTCAGGCCGACATAGGCCCGGGTGCCCAGCAGGACCGGGATCAGCATGGCGGGCAGCACCACGGCCAGCATCGGCAGCGCGGCCCGGGTGACCAGGCCGGAGCCGAGATAGACGGTCATCGTGACGGCCAGCATCGCGAGGTTGAAGTTCTGGATGATCGCGCGCTGCGTGTCGCGCTCGTAGCCGCGCAGGACGCACCACAGGGTCGGCAGCGCGCCGGTGAAGCCGCCGAGACCGCCGAGCAGGCCGCCGCTCAGGCCGACCGCGGCATCCGCCAGCCGCCCGCCCGCATCGATGCGCGGCAGGTCCCTGGCCAGCAGCATGGCCGGGCACCACAGGACCAGCAGGGCGCCCAGCACCAGCTTGAACCAATCGGCGTTGAGATGCGGCAGCAGGAGCACCCCCAGGGGGACACCGGCCAGCCCGCCCAGCAGGAACGGGGCGAGGCGGGCCCGGTCGAAGCCGCGCCGGACCGTGACGGCGGCGACGATCTGCCCGGTCAGGGATCCGGCCACCGCCAGGATCGCGGCCAGTTGCGGGTCGATCACCCAGGCCCAGAACGACAGGGCCACGAGGCCGAAGGCGAAGCCCGACAGTCCCTGCACGAACCCGGCGACCGCGGCCCCGAGGCCGACGACGAGATACACGGACAACGGCATCAGTGACGTGGCTCGAAGAGATCCAACCCTGGTCTTTCCAATTCGCTCGCCCGATCCGAGCCTCCGGCCGAGCTTTCGCGCGGTGTTCACGGACAGGCGGGGCGGATTGTCATGCTGGCCAGCGGGAGGCTCGGCTTAGCCAATGCATTCCGAAACAGGCCCGGCGCGTAGAACCCAACAAAAAAGGGCGCCTCGCGGCGCCCTTCTCGTTGCGTTGCCTGAATTCACGCCTGCGGCTGCGGCTCAAGCCCGCCGTCGCTCTCCTTCGGCCGGCCGCGGCCGGCCGAGGGGACCGAGGAGCCCCGGGCGGGGGTCGGGGGCACGTCGCCGCCGTCGCGGATCGGCGGCTGGCCCTTCAGGAGGTTGCGGATCTCCTCGCCCGAGAGGGTCTCGTATTCGAGGAGCCCCTGGGCCAGGGCCTCCAGATCGTCCTTGTGCTCGGCCAGGATGCGGCGGGCCTCCTCCAGGCCGGTCTCGACCAGGCGGCGGACCTCGGCGTCGATCTTTTGGGCGGTCGATTCCGAGACCGATTGCTGCCGGCCCATCGACATGCCGAGGAAGACCTCGTCGTTGTTCTCGCCATAGGCCACGGTGCCGAGCTCGGGGGAGAAGCCCCAGCGGGTCACCATCATCTTGGCGAGCCGGGTCGCCTGCTCGATGTCCGACTGCGCCCCCGAGGTCACCTTGTCCTGGCCGAAGGTCATCTCCTCGGCGATGCGGCCGCCCATCATGATCGCCAGCCGGGAGGTCATCTGCTCGAAGCTCATGGACAGCTTGTCGCGCTCGGGCAGCTGCATGACCATGCCGAGCGCCCGGCCGCGGGGGATGATCGTCGCCTTGTGCACCGGGTCGGTGGCCGGGACGTTGAACGCCACGATGGCGTGGCCGCCCTCGTGATAGGCGGTGAGCCGCTTCTCGTCCTCGGTCATCACCAGGGTGCGCCGCTCGGCGCCCATCATGACCTTGTCCTTGGCGTCCTCGAACTCGTGCATCGTCACGATGCGCTTGCCGCGACGGGCGGCCAGCAGCGCGGATTCGTTCACGAGGTTCATCAGGTCGGCGCCCGAGAAGCCGGGGGTGCCGCGGGCGATCACCTTGAGATCGACATCGGGGGCCAGCGGCACCTTGCGGACGTGGACCCGCAGGATCCGCTCGCGGCCAGTGACGTCCGGGTTCGGCACCATGATCTGGCGGTCGAACCGGCCCGGACGCAGCAGCGCCGGGTCGAGCACGTCGGGGCGGTTGGTCGCCGCGATGATGATGACGCCCTCGTTGGCCTCGAACCCGTCCATCTCGACGAGGAGCTGGTTGAGGGTCTGCTCGCGCTCGTCGTTGCCGCCGCCGAGCCCGGCGCCGCGATGGCGGCCGACCGCGTCGATCTCGTCGATGAAGATGATGCAGGGGGCGTTCTTCTTGGCCTGCTCGAACATGTCGCGCACGCGGCTGGCGCCGACGCCCACGAACATCTCCACGAAGTCGGAGCCCGAGATGGTGAAGAACGGCACGTTGGCCTCGCCCGCGACCGCCCGGGCGATCAGGGTCTTACCGGTGCCGGGCGGGCCGACGAGCAGCACGCCGCGGGGGATCCGGCCGCCGAGCCGCTGGAATTTCTGCGGGTCGCGGAGGAATTCCACGATCTCCTGGAGGTCTTCCTTGGCCTCCTCGACGCCGGCGACGTCATCGAAGGAGACGCGCCCGTGGGCCTCGTTCAGGAGCTTCGCCTTCGACTTGCCGAAGCCCATGGCCCGGCCGGCACCGGATTGCATCTGGCGCGACAGGAAGATCCAGGCGCCGATGAAGACGAGGATCGGCAGCCAGCTCACGAGCAGCTGGATGAACCAGGGGGTGTTGTCCGACGGCGGACGGGCGGTGATCTGCACGCCCTTGCCCTGGAGCTTGGAGACCAGGCTCGGGTCGTTGGGGGCGTAGCTCGTGAAGTTGCCGCCGCCGACATAGGTGCCGGACACGTCCTGCCCGGAAATCACCACCGATTGGATCTTGCCGGAATCGGCGTCGTTGAGGAGCTGGCTGTAGGCGATCTCGCTGCCGCCGCCCCGGTGGCCGGGGTTTTGGAACAGGGTGACGAGGGCCAGCACCAGCAGGAAGATGACGACCCACAAGGCAAAGTTGCGAAAATTCGGGTTCATCGATCAATCCTTGGCGTGTGCGACCCCCAAGACGGACGCGTCCCTCGGCAGTTCCGGTCCATCCGTGCACACCCCGCCAATGTAGGCGGGGGGCTCTCCCTTGCCAAGTAATTCGGGGGCCCCTGCGGCGAGGGCAGCATCCGGGGCCCGATCCGCCGCCCGCCGGCGCGGGGGTGCGGGGGCGAGACACAGGGTGGCGGCCCCGTCGGTGGAGACCAGAATCCCCGCCAGCGTGCGCCGGATCGCCGAGCGGCCGCGCAGGGCCGGCAGCAGCGATTCGAGGACGAGGGCTTCGAGGCGTTCGAGGCGGCGGGGCGCCGCGCCCGCCCGGGTCAGGGCGAGGTCGACGCACCGCAGGGCCACGGCCTCCGGCAGGGCCGCGAGCGCGGTCCCGTCGAGGCGGATGCGTCCCTCGGTCTCCGGCAGCCGCACCGCGTCGAGGGCCTGCGCGGCGGCGATTCGCAGCGCGGCCCCGTCGCGGGCGGCGCGCGCGGCGAGGCGGGCGAGGCGCGCCGGGGTCAGGCCCTCCCGCTCCAGGATCGGCCAGGCCGCGCGCAGGCGCCCGCGGGCGAAGCGCGGGTCGGCGTTGCCGGGGTCGCGCAGGTAGGGGATGCCGCGGGCCTCGCACCACGCCACCAGGGCGGATTTCGGCAGGGTCAGGAACGGCCGCCCCAGCCCGATCCCGGGCGCCAGCGCCCGCGCGGCCCGCATGCCGGCGAGCCCCGCGGGGCCGCTGCCGGCGGCGAGGCGCATCAGCACCGTCTCGGCCTGATCGTCCCGGGTATGGCCGGTGAGCACGAGGCCGGCGCCGACCCGCCGGGCCTCGGCGGTGAGCAGCCCGTAGCGGGCGGCCCGGGCCGCCGCCTGCAGGCCGGTCCCGGGCTTCGGCCCCGCCCAGGCGAGGATCGCGTGCGGCAGGCCGAGGGCCCGGGCCGCGCGGCCGACCGCCTCGGCCTCCGCGCGGGACTCCGGGCGCAGGCCGTGATCCACCGTGGCGACCTGCACGGCCGGGGCGCCGCGCCCCGCACGCAGGTGCGCAGCTAGGTGCGCGGTGGCGTGCATCAGGCTGGTCGAATCGGGTCCGCCCGAGACGGCGAGGAGGAGGCCGCAGCCATCGCGCACGGCGCGGTCGAGCCAGGGCGCGAGGGCGTCGCGGACCGGGTCGTCCGATCCGCTCAAGCGCCGCAGCGGACGCGCTTCTGCTCGCGCGCCACGCCCTGGCGGACGCCCGTCCCGGCATTCGGGAACTTCCGGTCGAGCTCGGCCAGGGTCGCGCAGGCCTGCTCGCGGGCGCCCAGGGCGGCGAGGGTGACGCCGAGCTTGAGCATGGCGTCGGGGGCCTGGGCGGAGCGGGCGTAGTCGGTGGAGACTTTCAAGAACTGCTCGGCGGCCTCGCGGTTGCGGCCGCGGGCGAGGTAGCTCTCCCCGAGCCAGTAGGTGGCGCCGGCGACGCGGTTGTCGCGGGGATGGGACTGGATGAACTGGCGCAGGCCCATCTCGGCCTGCTCGTACTGCTTGGCGCGGAACAGCTCCACCGCGGCGTCGTAATCCGCCGCCGGGTCGCCGGGCCGGGTGGCGGCGACGCTCTCGCTCTCGGAGGGCCGGGCCGGGATCGCGCCGGTCCGGGCCGGCGGTCGCAGGTCCACCGGCTCGTCGGAGCCGGGGGCGGCGGTGTCCGCATCCTCGTCCTCGGTCGCCCCCTCGGTCACCCCGTCGAGCGCCCCGTTGATCGCCCCTTGGGGCAGGCGCTGCGGCCGGGGCGCGGCCGTCTCGACGGCCTCCCGGGGCGGCAGCGGCGCGGAGGGCTGGGTGCTGCCGAGCTGCATCGGCGCGCCCGGCGCCCCGGGGGCCTGCCCGGGGTCGAAGGCGTCGCCGCGCTTGCCCGGCCGTCCGGAGCCCGGATTGACGCCGTTGACGCCGCCGGCCGGACCCGCGGCGGGCGGCGCGGCCGCGGGCGCAGGCCTGCCGCCACCCTTGCCCTCACCTTTGCCCTCGCTCAGCCGGAACTCGACATCCTCCTGGAACTTGCGCAGCTGCTCCTTGAGCTGGCGGTTCTCGTACTGGAGGGTCTCGATCTGCCCGGCCATCATCCGGGACTGGTTCTCGATGCGCCCGAGGCGCACCACCAGCTCGGAGGCATCCTGCGCCACGGCCGGATGGCCGAGGAGCGCGGTGGCCAGGGCGGTGACGAGCGCGAGGCGGGTGCGAAGGCGGGCGGGCATGAGGCGGCTGCGGTCCAGTGGCGGCGCGAGCCCCTATCAGATGCGCCGGTCCGCGGCAAAACTGCGGCGGGGCGGCGGATCCCGTCCCGTGCGGGCTGCGCGGCCGTTCCACGACGGTAGCCGAGGCCTGCCATACCCGCCCCCTCCCCCGCAGAGGGGGAGGGAGACGTGCCTGGGACCGGCCATTGCCTGTGTCCGGACGCGATGCGTGACTCCGCGTCGCCCGGGCCGCAACGGCCGCCCGGACCGGCGGAGCCTTACGCCCCGGCGCCGCGGTCGAGCACGATCACCGCCCGGCGGTTCTGCGACCAGCAGGAGATGTCGTTGCACACCGCCACCGGCCGCTCCTTGCCGTAGGAGACCGTGCGCATCCGGTTGGCCGCGATGCCCCGGGTGGCCAGGTAGTCGTTGACCGACTGAGCCCGGCGGGCGCCCAGGGAGAAGTTGTACTCGCGGGTGCCGCGCTCGTCGGCATGGCCCTCGATGATGAAGGTGTAGCGCGGGTAGCGCTGCAGCCACGCGGCCTGCTTGTCGAGGGTCGCGGTGGCGGTGGGGGTCAGGTCGGTGGAATCCGACTCGAAGAAGACCCGGTCGCCGATATTAACGACGAAGTCCTGCGCGCTGCCCGGGGTCGCGGCGCCCGCACCGAACGCGGAAGCGTCGGCGAGGTCCTTGTCGTTGCTGCAGGCGCCGAGACCGAGGGCGGCGACGAATGCGAGGCCGAGGGCGGCGGCGCGGAAACGCTGGGGCATGGGTTCAAACTCCTCGAGCGGTGCCGAAGGCCGGCTGCGGGTCTTCGAGGCGGGTCCGCGTCGTCCTGGATGCCGTTCGTAGGCGCGGATGGTTAAGCGACGGTTCCGCCGCGCGGGGCGGGGCCGTGGTGACGGCCCGTGCCGGGCGGTGGCGTGCGCTGTCGCACCCGGAATGCGGCGGCGGCGGGGCGGCCCGTCCGAGCAGGCGATTTCCGCCGCGCCGGTTGCGGCGATGCCACAGGGATGCGTCCCGGGCCGGTCTTTAAGATATCGTCAACCCTATCGATCCTTGAATGGTCGTGCCGACCACCGGATATCGTTCATGCGCCCCGCCCCGTGTGTTCTCATCGTCGAGGACAGCTATCTGCTGCTCGAGATCATCGCGAGCCTGTGCGAAGCGCAGGGCATCCGGGTCATCGAGGCGTCGAGCGGCGAGGCGGCGCTGACGCTCCTGCGGGCCCGGGGCGGCGAGATCGACTGGCTGTTCACCGACATCCATCTGCCCGGGCTGATCGACGGCTGGACGGTGGCGCACGCCTACCGGGCGCTCCACGCCGACCGGCCGGTGGTCTACACCTCGACCGATGCGAACCGGCGCGGCGGCGTGCCCGGCAGCCTGTTCCTGCGCAAGCCGTTCCAGGTGCAGGAGGTCAACCGGCTGGTCCGGATGATGGTCGAGGGCCCCGGCGCGGCGATGCCGCTCAGCGCGGCGGGCTGAGGGGGTTCAGCCCGCCCGGAACAGGGCCGCGATCTCCGGGGCGGCGAGCCAGGATTCGACCCGCGACGCGGTGAGGTCGCCGGCGGGCATCGCGTCGTAGAGGGAAAAGCTCGCCGCGATGAAGCCCGGCAGGTCGTAGAGCACCGGGAACTCGTCGCCCAGCACCTTGGACTTGAACGCCTTGCTCTTGAACAGGTACGAGCCGGTCAGCCCGAACAGCTCGGCGATCGGGGGGTAGATCGGCCAGATCACGTCCTGGGTCAGCGCGTCGCCGAGGTAATCCTCGATCGCCACGGGCTCCGGGGTGAGGCCGCTCTCCGTGAGCAGGCGGCGGGCGATGTCGCCGATGACGTGCACCTTCGGGTGGTTCATCAGGTGCATGAAGGCGCCGCGGCGCGCCCAGCGGGTCAGCTCCCGCTCCAGGCCGAAGCCCAGGGCCTCGGCGGACGAGACCAGCTCGCGCACGGCCGGATCCCAATGGTCGAGATAGCCGAGCCGCCGGAACACGTCCTCGCGGAACAGGCCGGCGGTGTGCCCGATGGCGAGGCCGAGCCGGTGGGCAGTCAGCGCGATCGCCGAGTGGTACTGCCCCAGGGGCGAGGGCGCGAGCTTCAGCGCGGCGAGGTCCGAGGCCTGGCCGGCATAGATCATGTCGGGATGGAAGGCCGAGAACACGATCGACGGAAACAGCCTGAGACGGGGGTCGGCGGCGCGCAGGGTGGCGGCATCGCCCCCCGGGATCAAACCGGCCGGGAAGGTCTGCGAGAAGACGTGGTCGTGGGTGCGCAGCGTCCTGATCAGGCCGTCGACATGGCCGTGGTCGCGCTTCAGCGAGCCCATGGGCAGGTAGCGCACGGGACTCTTCGGCGCGAGCAGGCGCATCGCCTGGGCGACCCCCCGGGCCTGGCAATTGCCCAGCACCGCGATGGACGGCCCGTCGCGGGTGGTGGCCGCGCGCGACCGGTTCCGCCATGGTGTCGCCCAACTGGGCGTCGACAGGGAAAACGCGCTGCGGGCGCGCCGGGGCAGGTCGTTCAGGGCCACGTCGCGTGCCGGTGTCCGCGGACGGCGCGACGCCCCCGAGGGCGGTCGCCGTCGTGAAGAAGAGGGTTCGAGGATGGCGTTGAATCCGTATACGGGTCTACCGGCCGAGCGATTCTGGCGCAAGGTCGTGACCAACGTGCCGCCCTTCGCGGTCAATCCGCACCCGAAGGACACGTTCGTGATCGCGCCGACCGACAAGGTCGCCACCGGCGGCTCCTGCTTCGCGCAACGGGTGGCCGAGGCGGTGCGCGGCGCCGGGTTCAACTACTACCTGACCGAGCCGCCGACCCCCGGGATGAGCGCCGAGGAGGCCAATGCCCGCCAGTTCGGCACCTTCTCGGCCCGGTACGGCAATCTCTACTACACGCGCCAGTTCGTGCAGCTGTTCGACCGGGCCTACGGCCGGTTCGAGCCGGAGCTGAAGGCGTGGCTGCGCGACGACGGCCGCTACGTCGATCCGTTCCGCCCCACCGTCGAGCCGGCCGGATTCGCCAGCGAGGCCGAGGTGATCGCGGCCCGCGACGCGCATCTGGCCGAGGTGCGCCGCCTGTTCGAGACCCTGGACGTGTTCGTGCTGACCTTGGGCCTCACCGAGGGCTGGCGCTGGCGGGCCGACGGTGCCGCCCTGCCGCTGGCCCCCGGGGTCGCGGGCGGCACCTTCGATCCGGATCTGTATGAGTGCGTCAATGCCGGCGCCGGCGAGGTGCTGGGCGACCTCAACGGCTTCCTCGACCGGCTCTGGAGCGTGAACCCCAAGGCCCGGGTGATCTTCACGGTCTCGCCGGTGCCGATGATCGCCACCTACATGGACCGGCACGTGATGGAATCGAACAGCTATTCCAAGTCGGTGCTGCGGGTGGCGGCCGGCGAGGTGGTCGGCCGGGGCGATCCGCGGGCGGTGTATTTCCCGGCCTACGACATCGTCACGAGCAATGTGAATGCCGGGCGCTACTACAACGAGGACCAGCGCACCATCAACGACGCGGGCGTGCGCCACGTGATGCGCCTGTTCCTGGCGACCTTCGCCCGCGACCGGGCCGCTGCGGCCCCGACCCACGCCCCCGTGGACCTCGCGGCGGAGTTCGAGGGCAATGCCGGCGTGATCTGCGACGAGGAGGAGATCGAGCGCAGCGTGGCGTAGGTCCGGTCAGGTTTGCCTTCGGGCGGGCGTTTCGGGCAAGCTCGGCCACACGCGCTATTCCGGAGACGAATCCCTTGAGCCTGCCCCCGCCCCGCCACGCCGATCACGCCATCGATCCGGTCTTCGTCGCGCGGCACTCGCCCCGCGCCTTCACGGGCGAGGCCGTGCCCGAATCCGAGCTGATGCGGATGATCGAGGCGGCGCGCTGGTCGCCCTCGGCCTACAACTCGCAGCCCTGGCGCTTCCTCTACGCGCTCCGGGGCGACGCCCACTGGGACACCTTCCTTGGCCTGCTGGTATCCGCCAACCAGACCTGGGCCTCGGGCACCGGCGCGATCCTGTTCCTGGTCTCGAACGGGCTCATGAAGGTCGGCGACGCGCTGAAACCGTCCTACAGCCACTCCTTCGATGCCGGCAGCGCCTCGCTCGCATTCCAGCTCCAGGCGATCCACCAGGGCTGGCACGCCCACGGCATGGTCGGGTTCGACCATGTCCGGGCCCCGGAGGTGCTGCGCCTGCCCGAGAACCACCGGATCGAGGCCGCCTTCGCGGTGGGGCGCAAGACACCCGAGGCGGAACTCGCCGAGGAGCAGCGGCCCCGCGAGACGCCGAACGGCCGCCGGCCGATCACCGACTTCACCCTCGCGGGGCCGTTCCCGGCCGCCGCAGGTTGAGGCGACGCGGAACCGGCGCCTTCGACCGGGGATTGTGTCCGCAGCGCAACGCCGGTCCCGGATCGATCCGGTCCGCCCTGCGACGAATCGGGAGCTGGCTCATGGATCCGTCCGACAAGGCCGAAGCGGCCGCCGGGTTCCTCGATGACGGACGGTTCGACCACGCCTCAGGGCTGCAGAGCGTCGCCGACCGCCACGGGGTCAGCCTCGAGGCGGTGCGCCACCTCATGCGGGCGCTGGAGCGCGGCCACGGCACCATGGCGCAGTTCGACCATCCCGATCTCGGCGGGATGGGCCAATGGTTCTCCGGCGGCATGGTGATGGTCGGCCGGATGTTCGACGACGCGCTGAAGGCGCGGGTCGGCGGCCTCTGCACCGAGCTGGCGTCGGCGCTGCCGGCGGGGGGTTTTTCCGGATCGGAACCCGTATCCCATGGGAGCGGCGGCGCGTGGTGGCCCGCCGGCCTCGGATCCCCGGCCAGCACCGGCTCGCAGAACGGGCTGCGCTACGCCTATTTCCCGGAGACGCGGCGGCTGGCCGTCGAATCGGGCTCCGGCGTCGCCCTCTACGATACCGGCGAGCACCACATCTCCGGGGTGTCGCAGGCGAATGGCAGCCTCGACTTCACCGGCCCGCGGGGCGCCGTCGCCCTCGACCGCCTGCGCCGGATCGAGGCGGAGACGGCGGCTCCACGGCAGGCCGATCCGGCCGAAACGCCAGCCGCACCGGCGCCCTCACCCGCGACCGACGTGCTGGCGACGATCGAGCGGCTGGCGGAGCTGCACGCCCGGGGCGTGCTCACGGAGCGGGAATTCTCCGACAAGAAGGCGGAGCTGCTGGCGCGGCTGTGATTTTCCCAGGGCTGCCGGCCTCCCTGAGGGGATGCGGGCGAGGGGGCGAAGTTTTCCCCGCCGCCGACCGGCCCCTGGCCGCTCAGGCGATGCCGGCCCGCAGCAGGTCGTGGACGTGCACGATGCCCACGGGCCGTCCGTCCGTGACGGCGAAGACCGCGGTGATGAGCCGGCGGTTCATCACCTCCAGGGCGGCCTGGGCGAGCTTGTGCGGCTCCACGGTGACCGGGTCCCGGGTCATCACCGCCGAGACCGGCGTGTCGAGCAGCGCCGGGCCCATGTGGCGGCGCAGGTCGCCGTCCGTGACGATGCCGACGAGGCGCCCGGCCCCGTCGGTCACCCCAACGCAGCCGTAGCGCCGGGCCGCGATCTCGATCAGCACCTCGGACATCAGCGCGGTCTCGTGGACCAGCGGCATGTCCTGGGGGCCGTGCATCACCTGCTGCACGGTCTTGAGCCGGGCGGCCAGCGTGCCGCCGGGATGCAGGGTGTGGAACCGGGCCGAGGTGAAGCCGCGCCGCTCCAGCAGCGCCACCGCCAGGGCGTCGCCGAGCGCCAGCTGGATCAGGCTGGAGGAGGTCGGCGCGAGGTCGTGCGGGCAGGATTCCCGCACCCGGGGCAGCTCCAGCAGCACGTCGGCGGCGCGGCCGAGCGTGCTCTCGCCGTTGCGGGTGATGGCCACCAGGGGGATCGAGAACCGGCGGCTGAAGCCGACGAGGTCGGACAGCTCGGCGGTCTCCCCCGACCACGACAGGGCGACGATCACGTCGTCCCGGGCGATCATCCCGAGGTCGCCGTGGCTCGCCTCGGTGGGATGGACGAAGAAGGCGTGGGTGCCGGTGGAGGCCAGGGTCGCGGCGATCTTGCGCCCGACATGGCCGCTCTTGCCGATGCCGCTGACGATGACCCGGCCCTTGCTCTGCAGGATCGTCTGCACCGCCTCCTCGAAGGCCGCGCCGAGCCGGCCCTGGAACGCCGCGCTCGTCTCCTGAAGGGCGGCGATGCCCAGTTGCAGGCTGCGCATCCCGAGGTCCCGGGTGGTTGCGAGGTGCGCCGACGGCGCTTCGTAGCGGTCGTCGCGCAGGGCGCTGGAGGCGGGAGCGTTCATCGTTTCCGTTCTGGACCGTCCGGCCGGATCCGCGGGCCGGACGGCGGCGCGGCGCAGGTCCGGCGACGCTAGGCAGCCGTCATGGTTGAAATGTGACGCGGGGACGACGCAGCGACGCAGCGTGGTCGGCGCGGCCCCGGTTGAAGCCGCGCCCGCGCGGGTCCATGCTGGTCTGACGCCAGCCCGCGCTGCGGGTCCGAAGGAGGGCTTAAGCCCCATGACCATCCGCTTCCCCGATCCCGATCCCGCCATCCTCGCCCGGCGCGAGGCAATCCTGGCCGGCCTCGCGCCGCTCGTGGCGCCGGAGGCGCTGGTGGTGAGCGAGGACGAGCGCCGGGCCTTCGAGACCGACGGGCTCACCGCCTACCGGCAGATGCCGCTCGCCGTGGTCCTGCCCTCCACCACCGCGGAGGTGGCCGCCGTGATGGCCTATTGCCACGCCAACGGCGTCCGGGTGGTCCCGCGCGGCGCCGGGACCTCGCTGGCCGGGGGCGCCATCGCGCAGGCCGACGCGATCATCCTGGGCGTCGGCAAGATGACCAAGGTGCTCGACCTCGATTTCGCCAACCGCACCGCCCGGGTCCAGAGCGGCATCACCAACCTGGCGATCTCCGGGGCGGTGACCCACGAGGGCTTCTTCTACGCCCCCGACCCGTCGAGTCAGCTCGCCTGCACCATCGCGGGCAACATCGCGATGAATTCCGGCGGCGCGCACTGCCTGAAATACGGCGTGACCACCAACAACCTCCTGGGCGTCACCCTGGTGCTCAACGACGGCACCGTGGTGGAGATCGGCGGCCAGCACCTCGACAGCCCCGGCTACGACCTGCTCGGCCTCGTCTGCGGCTCGGAGGGGCAGCTCGGCATCGTCACCGAGGCGACGGTGCGGATCCTGCGGGCGGCCGAAGGCGCGCGCCCGGTGCTGGTCGGCTTCTCGAAGGTTGAGGATGCGGGCGACTGCGTCGCGGCGATCATCGCGGCCGGCATCATCCCGGTGGCGATCGAGTACATGGACCGCGAGGCGATCCTGATCACCGAGGACTTCGCGAAAGCCGGCTATCCCCGCGACGCCGAGGCGATGCTGATCATCGAGGTCGAGGGCTCGGACGCCGAGTGCGACGGGATGCTGGCGCGGATCGAGGCGATCGCCCGGGACTTCCGGCCGACCAGCCTGCGGGTCTCGCGCTCGGAGGCGGAATCCGCCGCGATCTGGAAGGGCCGCAAATCGGCCTTCGGCGCCACGGGCCGGATCTCCGACTACATCTGCATGGACGGCACGATCCCCACCGGGCAGCTCGGCCCGGTGCTGGAGCGGATCGGGGCGATCTGCGCCGAGCAGGGCCTGCGGGTCGCCAACGTGTTTCATGCCGGCGACGGCAACCTGCACCCGCTGATCCTGTTCGACATCAACAAGCCCGGCGAATTGCAGAAGGCCGAGGCGGCGGGCGACGAGATCCTGAAGCTCTGCGTCGAGGTCGGCGGCTGCCTGACCGGCGAGCACGGGGTCGGCATCGAGAAGCGCGAGTTGATGCGCTTCCAGTACGATCAGGTCGATCTCGAGCAGCAGATGCGGGTCAAGGCGGTGTTCGATCCGGACTGGATGCTGAACCCCGCCAAGGTCTTCCCCCTGGACGGGCGGCTCGCGGCCTGACCGGGGCCGCGAGCCCCTGACCGGGAACGGTGCGCCACCGTCCCCGGTCGGTCGAGGCCGGTCCGTTCAGGCGGCTTCGACCTTGCGGCCCTTGCCGGCGGTGGCTGCCCCCTTGCGGCGACCCTGGGCGCGGCTCGGAGCCGGCTCCTCGGCGGCCTCGGCCTCGGCCTGCTGGGCGCGGCCGGGCTGACCGAGGCCCAGGCTCTTGGCGAGGGCCGAGCGCTGCGCGGAGTAATTCGCCGAGGTGGTCGGGTAATCGGCCGGCAGACCGTAGCGCTCGCGGTAGCTCTGCGGATCCATCCCGTGCTTGGTCAGGTGGCGCTTCAGCGTCTTGTACGACTTGCCGTCGATGAAGCTGACCAGGCCGTCGGGGCGGATCGACTTGCGGATCTGGGCCGGCGTCGGCCGCTCGACAGTCTCGGTGGCCGGCGCCGACGGGCCGGAACCGATGGTGTTCAGCGCATCGTGGATGCTCGCGATCAGCGCCGGCAATTCAGCCGACGGGAGCGAGTTGTTGGAGACGTAGGCCGCGACGACGTCCACGGTCCGTTCGATGTAATCCAGTTGCGATGTCGGCGCAGCGTCAGACATTCTCTCTTTCCTTGCTTCGAAGCTTGATGAGGTCTCCTCTGTTCGCGAGTTAAGACACCAGCCAAAAAAAGCAAGGCGATCGACTTCGTTCTCTGTGATCAGCCAAAAGTCTAAGTATGCATCAACCCGTGATGGCTACAGGGTCAGGTTGCATTGGCGGCATTTGGAGGGCACTTGCGGAGCTCTTTACCGCACCCTGACCTGTGAATGCTGCGCCGATCCGCAAGACGGGTTTTCGTAGAGAACAGAGACCTTTACACCCGAGATGAGTGGCCGTCTTGGACCGTCCTCGACGGCGGTTCATCCCCGTTCGTCGGCGTTGCGAAAAATTCGCGCACGGTTTGCGAAAGTTTTCGCGACTCGGCCGGATGTCCGGGGCCCGCGGCGCGGCTCCGGAGGCTCAGGCGGCACCTGAAAACCTCAGGTTCCCGTCAGGCGAAGGTCTTGCGCGGGTCGAACGCGTCGCGCACCGCCTCGCCGGCGAAGACGAGCAGGCTCAGCATCACGGCGATGACCAGGAAGCCGGTCAGCCCGAGCCAGGGCGCCGTCAGGTTGTCCTTGCCCTGGGCGAGGAGTTCGCCGAGCGAGGGCGAGCCCGGCGGCAGGCCGAAGCCGAGGAAGTCCAGGGAGGTCAGCGTCGTGATCGACCCGTTCAGGATGAACGGCAGGAAGGTCAGCGTCGCCACCATGGCGTTCGGCAGCAGGTGGACGGTCATGATCCGAATATTCGACAGGCCCAGCGCCCGGGCGGCGCGGACGTATTCGAAGTTCCGGGCGCGCAGGAACTCGGCCCGGACCACGCTCACCAGCGACACCCAGGAGAACAGCAGCATGATCCCGAGCAGCACGAAGAAGCCGGGGGCGATGAAGGCCGAGATGATGATGATCAGGTAGAGGGTCGGGATGCCGCCCCAGACCTCGATGAAGCGCTGGAAGGCGAGGTCGACCCAGCCGCCGAAATAGCCCTGCACGGCCCCGGCCACGACGCCGATGGCCGAGGAGATCGCCGCCAGGATCAGGCCGAACAGCACCGAGATGCGGAACCCGTAGATCACCCGCGCCAGCACGTCCCGGGTGGTGTTGTCGGTGCCGAGCCAGTGCCAGGGGATGTCGGCGCAGGTCGTGCCGCCGAGCTTTTCCGCCACCGGCCGGCACTGGGCATCCGATAGCATCCAGGTCGGGGGCGACGGCGAGGGGGTCGGCAGGTCCTCGTTGATCGTGTCGTAGGAGAACGGGATCGGCGGCCAGAGCGCCCAGCCGTTCTGCGCGATCTCCCGGCGGATCTCGGGGGAACGGTAGTCGGTCTGGGCGAGGAAGCCCCCGAACGTCTCCTCCGGATAATCGACCAGCACCGGCACCAGCCAATCCCCCTTGTAGGACAGGAGGATCGGCCGGTCGTTGGCGATGAACTCGGCAAAGAGGCTGGTGACGAACAGGATCGTGAAGATCAGGAACGACCCGTAGCCGAGCCGGTTGCGGCGGAAATTGTCGAGGCGGCGGCGGTTGAGCGGCGACAAGCCCCGGCGCTGGGCCGGGACGGGCGGCGGGGGCGCCCCCTCGTCCGGCCGCAGGACGATCGGCTGGGCGCCGGGCATCGGCGCGGGCACGACCTCGCTTTCGCCGGGACGGGCGACCTCGTTCATCGCAGCACCCTCCCGCGGCGGACCGGCGGTGGGGATCCCGGCCCCGCCGCCCGCCGCGCCAGGGGGCTGGCGCGCAGGCGGCGTCCGGGCTCGGCCGCCCCGGGGGCGTTCAGCCGTCGATCCGGGTCGCGGTGCCGTCGATCTCGGCCGGGCGCAGGCCGCCGCTGCGCTCCATCCAGCGGCGCAGCAGGCGCACGTTCCGGCGGTTGGCCTTGAAGGCGGCGTCGAACAGGTCGCCCGCCACCGGCACCGCCCCGATCAGCCCGTCGAAGGCGACGTTGAGCCCCATCCGGGTCACCAGCCAGCGCGGCGCCCCGAGGCGCCGGGCCTCGTAGACGATGTAGGAGGAGATCACCATGCCGGCCACGTCGCCGATCACCGGGACGAGGCCGATCAGCGCGTCGAACCCGACCCGCCGGTTGATCCCCGGGATCACGAAGGCCGTGTCCATCAGGTGGGCCAGCGTCTCCAGCCGGGCGAGGCTCGCCTCGGGGCCGAGATCCGCCGACAGGAATTGCGGCCGGCCGCCGGGACGGGCCTCGCCGCCGGGAAAGGTCTCGGCGCGGGCGAAGCGCCCGGCCGGGGAAGCCTGGGTGACAGTCATGGTCGGGATCCGTGGGGAGGACATCCTCCACAACGGCGTGCCCCCCCGGCCGGATCCCGGCCGGCCTTGCGCCCGCGCGTCTCACGCCAGCCGTCCCGGCGAGATCCGTCCCGGCGGGCCCGGCGAAGCAGGGGCGTCGGGACGCGTCGCGGCAGACTGCGCTCACCGGGGTCGCCGCCAGGCCGCGGGTCGCGGGGACGAGGAATGCGGTCGCCCCGGCGCGGCGAGGACCGGGTTCATGCGGGGCGGACCGCGGTTGGGGCGGGCGGGCGTCGGGGCATGTCCGCCTGTAGCACGGCTCCGGACCGGTGCGGAATGTGCGCGGCCGCACAGACCCGGTTCCGCGCCCGAAACAACCGACTGACGAATGTTGACTTTCATCACTCGTATCGTAGGTTGCCATCACGGCTGGAGCGGCGCTCACGCCGGTGGGGCTTTGCCCCCTCGCCCCGTCAGCGGGGTGCCGCTCCGGTCCTCTCGAAGGGCCATCGACTTGCGGGTCGGTGGCCCTTTCGTCATGTCCGGGACCGGGCGACCTCGGATGCGACGATGCGGACGATGACGCGCTGCCTCCTCTTGGCCCTGCTGATCGCGGGCCTCGGCCTGACCCTGCGCCGCGCCCTGCCGGTCACCCCCGTGGATGCCGCGTTCCACACCGTCCTGCGGGCCTACGCGACCCCGGGCCCCGGCGCCGGGGAAGACCAGCAACACGAATGAAACGTCGCCGCCCTAGTGACGGCGCATTGGCCGGTCACCTGTAGGCCCTGCCGGCGCGACGGCCCTGTCGCCGCGCTCGTCATGGCGCCGCGATGAACCCTATCGCCGCGGCAAGGAGCCGTTCTGGCCCCGGAGAGCTTTATGGGCTTACGCTCGCGCATGCGGGAGTCGAGGCCGCCGTGTCACGGCACGGCATCGATCTCCGGCGGCGGTCTCCGGGGCGCGGCGGGATGCGGCACCTCCGGGACCGGTCGGGGGGTTTGGACAGCGAAAGGATAGGGCACCGGCGGTCGCGCAGGCGGCCGGCATGGGCTCTAATCAGGCATGAACGAGAGTTCACCGATCCGGACCGACACTGCCCGCGCCTATCAGCCCGGCGAGGCGCCCGCACGCGAGGTCCGCACGCGGCGGTTCCGGCCGATCCGCTGGCTCGTGATCCTGGTGCTGCTCGCCGGCGCCGGGGCGATCGGCCATCGCTGGTACGAGGCGCGCACCGACAAGGCGGCCGAGCCCGCGACGGCGCATCGGGGCGGCGGCCGGCACGGCGGCGGCGGCGACATGCCCCAGGCGGTGGGCATCGCCACCGCGACCACCGGCGACATGCCGGTGGTGCTCCAGGGCCTCGGCACGGTGACGCCGCTGGCCACCGTGACGGTGAAATCGCAGATCAGCGGCTATCTCACCCTGGTGAAGTTCCGCGAGGGCCAGGCCGTGAAGGCGGGCGACGAACTCGCCGAGATCGATTCCCGCCCCTACGAGGCGCTGCTGGCCCAGTACCAGGGCCAGCTCGCCCGCGACCAGGCGCTGCTGCAGAACTCGAAGCTCGACCTGCAGCGCTACCAGACCCTGAACCGGCAGGATTCGATCTCGAAGCAGAACGTCGACACCCAGGCCGCCCTGGTGAAGCAGAACGAGGGCACGGTCGCGGCCGACCAGGCGCTGGTCGACCAGCAGAAGCTCAACATCGCTTACACCCACATCACCTCGCCCGTGGACGGACGGGTCGGCCTGCGGCAGGTCGATCAGGGCAACTACATCTCGGCCGCCTCGACGGCGATCGTGGTGGTGACCCAGCTCCACCCGATCTCGGTGATCTTCACCCTGCCGGAGGACGACGTGGCCCGGGTGATGCGCCAGGTCCGGGCCGGCGCCAAGCTCGCCGTGCGCGCCTACGACCGCGGCGACGCCCACCAGATCGCCACCGGCACCCTCGACACGGTCGACAACCAGATCGACACGACCACCGGCACGGTGAAGCTGCGCGCCCTGTTCGACAACGGCGACGAGGAGCTGTTCCCGAACCAGTTCGTCAACGCCAAGCTGACCGTCGACACGGTGCGGAACGCCACCCTGGTGCCGAACGCGAGCCTGCTCCAGGGCACGCCCGGCACCTACGTCTACCTGATGGACGGGGACAACAAGGTCACGGTCCGGCCGATCAAGACCGGCGAGACCGACGGGACCAACACCGTCGTGGCCTCCGGGCTGAACCCGGGGGACCGGGTCGTCACCGACGGCACCGACCGGCTGAAGGACGGCGCCCCGGTCCGGATCACCGAGGGCGCGCAGGCGGCCGCGGGCGACGGCAAGGCCGCGGAGGCGAAGCCGGCCGAGGCTGCGGCGGCGGACGCCCAGGGGACAGCGGAGGGCGGTCGTCGGCACCGGCGCCGTCAGGCGCAGTGAGTTCGGGGTTGGCGGGCGACAGCCGCTTCACCCCCTCCCCCCTCTGCGGGGGAGGGTGGCCCCTGCGTCAGCAGGGGTCGGGTGAGGGGCGCGACGCTTCCGAATTGGTCGCAGCCTTCATGAGGGCCAGCGCTCTCTCCTGCACCGTCGCTCCCCTCTCCCCCCCTGCTTCGCAGGGTACCCTCCCCCGCAGAGGGGGGAGGGAGAAGGCGCGCGCGTCATGAACCCGTCCCGCCTGTTCATCCTGCGCCCGGTCGCCACGACGCTCTTGATGCTGGCGATCCTGATCGTCGGCGGCGTCTCGTACCTGAACCTGCCGGTCTCGGCGCTGCCGGCCGTCGACTATCCGACGATCCAGATCCAGACCTTCTATCCCGGTGCCAGCCCCGAGGTGATGACCTCCTCGGTGACCGCGCCCCTGGAGCGGCAGTTCGGGCAGCTCGCCAACCTCAACCAGATGACCTCGCAATCCTCCGCGGGGGCCTCGGTCATCACCCTGCAGTTCAGCCTGGACCTGTCGCTGGACATCGCCGAGCAGCAGGTCCAGGCGGCGATCAACGCCGCCGGCAACCTGTTGCCTTCGGACCTGCCGGCGCCGCCGATCTACGCCAAGGTCAACCCGGCCGATGCCCCGGTCCTGACCCTGGCGCTGACATCGAAAACCCTGCCACTGACCCAGGTGCGCGACCTCGCCGAGTCGCGCCTGGCCCAGAAGATCAGCCAGGTGGCGGGCGTCGGCCTCGTGAGCATCTCAGGGGGGCAGCGCCCCTCCGTGCGGGTGCGGTTCAACGCCCGGGCGCTCGCCGCCTACGGGCTCAACATCGACGACCTGCGCACGACCATCACCAACCTGAACGTCAACACGCCCAAGGGCACGATCGACGGGCCGAAGCAGTCCTACGCGATCGACGCCAACGACCAGATCCGCGATCCCAAGGCCTACAACGCGGCGATCATCGCCTATCGCAACGGCGCCCCGGTGATGCTCTCGGAGGTGGCCGACGTGGTCGAGGGGCCGGAGAACACCAAGCTCGGCGCCTGGGCCGACACGACGCCGGCGGTGATCCTCAACATCCAGCGCCAGCCGGGCGCCAACGTCATCGCCACCGTCGACAAGATCAAATCCCTGCTGCCGCAGCTCCAGGCGAGCCTGCCGGCCGCCGTCGCGGTGGCGCCGCTCACCGACCGCACCACCACGATCCGCGCCTCCGTGGACGACGTGCAGTTCGAGCTCGGCCTCGCCATCGCCCTGGTGGTGCTGGTGATCTTCCTGTTCCTGCGCAGCCTGTCGGCGACCCTGATCCCGAGCCTGTCGGTGCCCCTGTCGCTGGTCGGCGCCCTGTCGGTGATGGACCTCTACGGCTTCTCCCTCGACAACCTGTCGCTGATGGCGCTGACCATCGCCACCGGCTTCGTGGTCGACGACGCCATCGTGGTGATCGAGAACATCGCCCGGCACGTCGAGGCCGGCGATTCGCCCCTCGAGGCGGCGCTCAAGGGCTCCCGCGAGATCGGCTTCACCATCATCTCGCTCACCGTCTCGCTGATCGCGGTGCTGATCCCGCTCCTGTTCATGGGCGACGTGGTCGGGCGCCTGTTCCACGAATTCGCCATCACGCTGGCGGCCACGATCGTGATCTCGGCGGTGGTGTCGCTGACCCTGGTGCCGATGCTGTGCGCCCGGCTCCTGAAGCACGTGCCGGAATCGCAGGTCCGCCGCCGGGAGGGCGCCCTGTCCCGCCTCGGCCGGCGCGCCATCGACGGCACGATCGAGGCCTACGGCCGCGCCCTGCGGGTCGTCCTCGACCATCAGGGCCTGACCCTGCTGGTGGCCCTGGGGACGCTGGCGCTCACCGCCTACCTGTTCGTGGTCATCCCCAAGGGCTTCTTCCCGGTCCAGGACACCGGCGTGATCCAGGGCATCACCCAGGCCGAGCAGTCGGTCTCCTTTGCGGCCATGGCCGAGCGCCAGCAGCGGATGGCCGAGATCGTCCTGAAGGACCCGGATGTCGCCAGCCTGTCGTCGTTCATCGGGGTCGACGGCCAGAACGTCACCCTCAATTCCGGCCGGATGCTGATCAACCTGAAACCCCGGGAGGCGCGGACCGATTCCGCCAGCGCGATCATCCGGCGGATCTCGGCGGCGGCCGCGGGGGAGCCCGGCACGCGGCTCTACATGCAGCCGGTCCAGGACCTGACCATCGACACCGCGGTCTCGGCGACCCAGTACCAGGTCATCCTGGAGAGCCCGAACATCGACGATTTCGAGACCTGGGTGCCGCGCTTCACCGAGGCGCTGGCCAAATCGCCCGTGGTCAGGGACGTGGCCAGCGATCACCAGGGCCAGGGGCTCGCCGCCTACGTGACCATCGACCGGCCCACCGCCGGCCGCTACGGCATCACCCCGGCCACCATCGACAACGCCCTCTACGACGCCTTCGGCCAGCGGATCATCTCGACGATCTTCACCCAGTCCAACCAGTACCGGGTGATCCTGGAGGCGGACCCGAGCCTGCACACGACCCTGCGCAGCCTGGAGACGATCTACCTGCCCTCCTCCACGGCCACCAACGGGCAGGTGCCGCTCTCCGCGGTGGCGCGGATCAGCGAGCGGCGGGCGCCGCTGCTGATCTCGCATCTCGGCCAGTTCCCGGCCACCACCGTGTCGTTCAACCTCGCCCCCGGCGCGGCGCTGGGCCAGGCGGTGGAGGCGATCGACCAGGCCAAGGCCGCGATCGGCCTGCCGGCCTCGTTCCGGGTGGTGCCGCAGGGCTCGGTCTTCGCCTTCCAGGCGGCGCTCAGCAACGAGCTGTTCCTGGTGCTGGCGGCGATCGTCACCGTCTACATCGTGCTCGGCGTGCTCTACGAGAGTTTCATCCACCCGATCACCATCCTCTCGACGTTGCCGTCCGCGGGGATCGGGGCGCTGCTCGGCCTGATGCTGTTCGGGCTGTCGCTCGACATCATCGCGGTGATCGGCATCGTGCTCCTGATCGGCATCGTGAAGAAGAACGCGATCATGATGATCGACTTCGCGCTCCAGGCCGAGCGCGAGGACGGGCTGGAGCCCCGGGAGGCCATCTTCCAGGCCTGCCTGCTGCGCTTCCGGCCGATCCTGATGACGACGCTGGCGGCGCTCTTCGCCGCGGTGCCGCTGATCCTCGGCACCGGCGAGGGGTCGGAGCTGCGCCAGCCGCTGGGCATCTGCATCGCCGGCGGGTTGATCGTCAGCCAGGTGCTGACCCTGTTCACGACCCCGGTGATCTACCTGGCGTTCGACCGTCTGGAGCGGCGGATCGCGGGGCGGCGGGGGCCTGAGCTTGAGAGCGGCGAGGTCCTGCCATGATGCGGCGGGACGATCCCAACGCACCCCCTCCCCCCTCTGCGGGGGAGGGTGGCCCCTGCGTCAGCAGGGGTCGGGAGAGGGGAGCGCCGGTGCAGGACGAGGCGGTGACCTTCATGAGGGCTGCGCCCCTTCCGGAAGCCGGGTTCCCCTCTCCCGACCCCCTTCGGGGGCCACCCTCCCCCGCAGAGGGGGGAGGGAGAGCGCATGGCAGTTCCGGCTCAGGCATGCCTCGGAACGACCGGCATCCTGGCAGGCCCGATCCACGCCTGCGCGCCTTCGCCCGCGAGCAGCGGCGGTCCTACACGCGCGCCGAGGACGCCGTCTGGCAGCAGGTGCGCGGCGGACGCGTCCACGGGCTGAAGTTCCGGCGGCAGGTTCCGATCCCGCCGTACATCGCGGATTTCCTCTGTGCCTCCGCGCGCCTGATCGTCGAGCTCGACGGTGAGCCGCACGAGACCGAGGCCCGGCGACTGCGCGATGCGAAGCGCGATGCTTGGCTGAAGAGCCAGGGCTTCACGGTTCTGCGCTTCCCGAACGAGCGTGTGTTGAGCAATCTGGACGCTGTGCTCAATACGGTGAAAGCAGCCATCGCGACGCAATCCGGACATGGCTCCCCCCTCCCCCCTCTGCGGGGGAGGGTACCCTGCGCAGCAGGGGGGGAGAGGGGAGCGACGGCGCAGGATGAGGCATTGCCCGTCCCGTCAGTCGCGCCTTATCCGGAACCCGCGTCCCCTCTTGCGGGACTACGTCCCGGCCCGACCCCTGCTGACGCAGGAGCCACCCTCCCCCGCAGAGGGGGGAGGGAGAGAAGCGGATCCGGCTGCGCCTCGTTGGAAGACCACGGGAGCGCCAGCCCGTGAACATTTCCGAGCCGTTTATCCGGCGGCCGGTCGCGACCACGCTGCTCACGATCGGCGTGCTGCTGGCCGGCCTGTTCGCGTTCCTGAGGCTGCCGGTGGCGCCGCTGCCGCAGATCGACTTCCCGGTCATCCTGGTCCAGGCGCAGATGCCCGGCGCCTCGCCGGAGACCATGGCCACCACCGTGGCGGCGCCCCTCGAACGGCGGCTCGGCGCCATCGCGGACGTCAACGAGATGACCTCCACGAACGCGCTCGGCTCCACCCGGATCGTGCTGCTGTTCGGCCTGAACCGGGACATCGACGGCGCGGCCCGCGACGTCCAGGCGGCGATCAACGCGGCCCGCGCCGACCTGCCGACCGCGCTCCGGCAGAACCCGACCTACCGGAAGTTCAACCCCGCCGACACGCCGATCATCATCCTCGGCATGATCTCGGACACGCTCACCCGTGGCCAGGTCTACGATTCCGCCGCCACGGTGGTGCAGCAGAAGCTGTCGCAGCTGCCGGGCGTCGGCAATGTCGATATCGGCGGCTCGTCCCTGCCGGCGGTGCGGGTGGAGCTCGATCCCACCGCCCTGTTCAACTACGGCATCGGCCTGGAGGGCATCCGGGCGGCTTTGGCCTCGGCCAACGCCAACTCGCCCAAGGGCGAGATCGACGCCGGCGGACGCCGCTACCAGCTCTACGCCAACGACCAGGGCAACAAGGCCGCCGATTACCGCGACATCATCGTGGCCTACCGCAACGGCGCCGCGGTGAAGCTCACCGATGTCGGCCAGGTGCTCGACGGCGTCGAGGACAAGCGCAACCTCGGCATCGTCAACGGCCAGTCTGGCGTGCTGCTGTTCGTCTACAAGCAGCCCGGCGCCAACGTGGTCGAGACCATCCAGGCCGTGAAGGACGCCCTGCCGCAGATCATCGCGGCGCTCCCCGGGGGCATCGACATCAAGCTCACCGGCGACCGCAGCGCCACGATCCGCGCCTCCCTGGAGGCCACCGAGGAGACGCTGCTGGTGGCGGTCGGCCTCGTGATCCTGGTGGTGTTCGGCTTCCTGCGCTCCTGGCGGGCCACCCTGATCCCGGCGGTCGCCGTGCCGATCTCGATCATCGGCACCTTCTCGGCGATGTACCTGCTGAACTACTCGCTCAACATCCTGTCGCTGACCGCGCTGATCATCGGCACCGGCTTCGTGGTCGACGACGCCATCGTGGTGCTGGAGAACGTCCAACGGCACATCGAGGACGGCAAGTCCCGGCTCCAGGCGGCGCTGATTGGCGCCCGGGAGGTCGGGTTCACGGTGATCTCGATGAGCCTGTCGCTGATCGCGGTGTTCCTGCCTATCCTGCTGATGGGCGGCCTCGTCGGCCGGATCTTCCAGGAATTCTCCGTCACCCTGTCCCTGTCGATCCTGATATCCCTGGTGTTGTCGCTCACGACCACGCCGATGATGTGCGCCCGGCTGCTCCGGGCCGAGGGCCATGGCCCCGACGGGGGACCGGCCCCCGGGCGCCAGCCGAACTGGGTGATCCGGATCCTGGAGGGGGGCTTCTCCCGGCTGCTCGACGCCTACGCGCGGACGCTGGCGGTGGCGCTCGCCCATCCGCGGATCGTGCTGCTGAGCCTCCTCGCCACGGTCGGGCTCAACGTCTACCTCTACGTGATCGTCCCGAAGGGCTTCTTCCCCGAGCAGGATACCGGCCAGATGATGGGCGGCATCCAGGCCGACCAGCGCATCTCGTTCCAGTCCATGGAGCAGAAGCTCAAGCAGGCGACGGCGATCGTCGGCGCCGATCCGGCGGTGGAGAGCGTCGTCGGCTTCACCGGGGGGCGCGGCACCAACTCGGCCAACGTGTTCGTGGGCCTGAAGCCGCTCAACACGCGGGCGCCGATCTCCGCCGTGATGGCGCGGCTGCGGCCGAAGCTCGCCCAGGTGGCGGGGGCGCGCCTCTACGTCTTCCCCCGGCAGGACCTCCAGATGGGCGGCCGCCAGAGCTTCGCCCAGTACCAGTACACCCTCCAGGGGGACACCGCCGAGGAGCTGTTTTCCGCCGCGCCGAAGCTGGTGACGGCCCTGCAGAAGGACCCGGTCTTCGCGGACGTCACCTCCGACCAGCAGGAGGGCGGGCTGGAGAGCCGGGTGGTGATCGACCGCAACACGGCCTTCCGCTACGGCATCACCCCGAACAAGATCGACAACACCCTCTACGACGCCTTCGGCCAGCGCCAGGTCTCGACCATCTACAACCCGCTGAACCAGTACCACGTCGTGATGGAGATCGCCCCGCGCTACCTGGAGACGCCGGAGACGCTCAAGCAGATCTACGTCTCCACCTCCGGGGGCAACGCGGCCGGCTCGGCCACCACCAATGCGGTGGCCGGCACCGTGGCGGCGGCGGGGGGCGTCAACACCAACGCGGCGACCGGCACCAGCAGCCCGGGCAGCGCGTCCGCCGCGTCGACCGCGACCGGCGCCGCCGCCGGCACCGGGGCGGTGGGCGGCAGCACGGGCAGCACCGGCGCGGTCGCGGCGGCCGCCGCCTCGGCCAGCACGGCCGACACCGCCTCGAACGCCGCCGCCATCGCGTCCGATTCGGCCCGCAACGCCTCGTCCAACGCCATCGCGGCCTCGAAGGGCGGCGCCTCGTCCAGCGCCCCGGTCTCGGCCGCCAAGGAAACGATGGTGCCGCTCTCGGCCTTCGCCCGGATCGAGCCCGGCAGCGCCCCGGTCCAGGTGAGCCATCAGGGCCTGTTCGTGGCCACCACGATCTCGTTCAACCTCGCCCCGGGCAAGAGCCTGTCGGACGCCACCGACGCCATCGACCGGGCCATGGCGTCCCTGCACCTGCCGGCGACGATCCACGGCGAATATGCCGGGGCGGCCAAGAACTACGTCGCCTCGGCCTCGCGCCAGCCGCTGCTGATCCTGGCCGCCATCCTGGCGGTCTACGCGGTGCTGGGAATCCTGTACGAGAGCTTCGTCCACCCGCTGACGATCCTCTCGACCCTGCCCTCGGCCGGCGTCGGCGCGGTGCTGGCCCTGCTGGTCACCGGCACCGACTTCACGATCATCGCGCTGATCGCGGTGTTCCTGCTGATCGGCATCGTGAAGAAGAACGCCATCATGATGATCGACGTGGCGATCGACGCGGAGCGGACCCGGGGCGCGAATCCCGTGGACGCGATCCGGGAGGCCTGTCTCCTGCGCTTCCGGCCGATCATGATGACGACGCTGGCGGCGATGCTCGGCGCCGTGCCGCTGATCCTCGCCAACGGCGAGGGCGCGGAGCTGCGCCGGCCCCTGGGCATCGCCATCGTGGGCGGATTGATCGTGAGCCAGATCCTGACCCTCTACACCACCCCCGTCGTCTACCTCACCCTGGATCGCCTCCGGCACAGGGTGCTCGACCGCCGCAGGCGCGCCGGGCGGGGCGGAGAAGCGGCGCTGCCGGCCGGAGAGTGATGGTTAAGGTTTCACGTGAAACATCGGCGGCCGCGGTCGTGCGCGCGACACGCCCTCTCCCCTCTGCGGGGGAGGGTACCCTGCACAGCAGGGGGGGAGAGGGGCAGCGCGACGATTCAGGATGGAGCGATCGTCGCGACATCTCCGGCACCGTCGCTCCCCTCTCCCGACCCCTGCTGACGCAGGGGCCACCCTCCCCCGCAGCGGGGGGCGGGAGAGCGTCCCGCACGCTCGCGGCCCTCCTCTTCGCCGCCCCCCTCATGACCGGCTGCGTGGTCGGCCCCGATTACTCCCGGCCCTCCGTGGAAACGCCGCTCGGCTACAGGAACGGTGGCGTCCGGGAGGACAGCCCGGCCTATGTCGCCGCGCGGAAGACGGGGTTTCGCGAGGCCCGGCCCAACGATGCCGTCGAGCGCGGCGACTGGTGGCGGGTGTTCAAGGACCCGACCCTCGACCGGCTGATCCGCCTCGTCGATGTCGACAACCAGTCGCTCCGGCAGGCGGTGGCCAATTACCGGCAGGCCCGGGCGCTGGTCGCCTCCGCGCAGGCCGCCCTGTACCCGACGGTGATCGGCGCGCCGAGCATCACCCGCACCGGCAGCGGCGGCGGCAGCACCGGGACCGTGCGCACCAGCGCGGCGCTCCTCGGCGAAGCCAGCTGGCAACTCGACCTGTTCGGCGGTACCCGCCGGACCATCGAGAGCGAGGCGGCGCTCGCCCAATCCGACGCCGCCACGATCGCGCTGACCCGCCTGACCATCCAGGCCGAGGTCGCGGCCGATTACCTGACCGTGCGCTACGCCGATTCGCTCCAGAAGGTGCTCGACGAGAATATCGAGAACTTCAAGAAGACCGCGGCGATCACCGAGAACCAGTACGCCGCGGGCGTCGCGGCCCGGTCGGACGTCATCACCGCGCAGACGCAGGTCCAGACCATCGAGGCCCAGGCCATCGCGGTGCGGCTGACCCGGGTGCAATACGTCAACGCCATCGCCACCCTGATCGGGCGCCCCCCGTCGGAGGTGTCGATCCCGGTCTCCGGCATCGCCAAGAATCCCCCGGGCGTGCCGGTGGGAATCCCCGGCGACCTGCTGGAACGGCGGCCGGACGTGGCCCAGGCCGAGCGCCTCGTCCAGGCGCAGAGCGAGCGCATCGGCGTGGCGGTGGCGGCCTTCTTCCCCACGGTCACGATCTCGGCGCAGGGCGGCGTCTCGGGGCTGACCCGCAACGGCCTGTTCTCGGCGGCCAACCAGGTCTGGTCGGTGGCGGCCTCCGGCAGCGAGACCCTATTCGACGGCGGCGCCCGCACGGCGGCCGTCCGCTCGGCCGAGGCCGGCTACGACGCCCAGGTGGCCAATTACCGGCAGGTGGTTCTCGCCGCCTTCGCCGAGGTCGAGAACCAGATGGCGGCCTTGCGCATCCTCGCCCAGCAGCAGGGGGCCCAGGACAAGGCGGTCGACCTGTCGCGCAAGGCGGTGGAGATCACCTTGAACGAGTACCGGGCCGGCACCCAGAACTTCACCACCGTGGTGACCGCGCAGGGGCTGCTCGTGACCAACGAGATCAATGCCCTCCAGGTGCGGCTCAGCCGCTTCACCGCGGCGGTGACGCTGATCCGGGCGCTGGGCGGCGGCTGGGACGTGCGCTCCCTGCCGAGCGATTCCGAGCTGAAGGGCCCGAGCCTGCCGATCGACCGGGGCGGCCAGGCGGTCCGCCCGGACGAGTAGGAGGCGCGCCGCCCGGCCGCGTGCGCGGGCGCCGGAACGGCCCCCCGGTGCGGCGGGTTGTCAGGCGGCTTGCTGCGCCGCAATCGGACGGGAATCGGGAATGGTCGAGCAGAAGACAGCCCTCAAGGACGACGCCGCCTGCGGCACCGAGCCGGCGCCGCCCTGCACGCTGGTGATCTTCGGCGCCGGGGGCGACCTGACTAAGCGCCTGCTGATGCCCTCCCTCTACAACCTCGCCGGGGCGGGGCTCCTGCCCGAAGGGTTCTCGATCCTGGGCGTCGACCATTCCGACGGCACGGACGAGTCCCTGCGCGACACCCTCACCAAGACTCTGGAGGCGTTCAGCAAGGACCCGACCTCGGAGTTCCACGCCGACCATATCGACGCCACGAGCTGGGGCTTCATTCGCGACCGGCTGCACTACCTGAAGGGCGATTTCGAGAAGCCCGAGACGTTTTCCGCGATCGGCAGCCGGATCACCGGCAGCGCGGTGTTCTACTGTGCGGTGGCGGCCCGGTTCTTCGGGACGATCGTGGACGGCCTCGGCCAGGCCGGCCTGCTCAAGCAGGAGAACGGCGATTTCCGCCGGGTCGTGATCGAGAAGCCGTTCGGTTCGGACCTGGCCTCGGCCCGGGAACTCAACGCCCGGATCCTGAAGCAGGCCGACGAGAGCCAGTTCTACCGGATCGATCACTTCCTGGGGAAGGACACGGTCCAGTCGATCATGGCGTTCCGCTTCGCCAACGGGCTGCTGGAGCCGGTCTGGCGGCGGGAATACATCGACAGCATCCAGATCACGGCGGCCGAGACGGTCGGCGTCGAGGAGCGCGGCGGGTTCTACGAACCCACCGGGGCGCTGCGCGACATGGTGCCGAACCACATGTTCCAGCTCCTGTGCATGGTCGGCATGGAGCCGCCGAACTCCTTCGCGGCGGAGGCCGTGCGCACCGAGAAGGCCAAGCTCGCCGAGGCGGTGCGGCCGATCCCGCCGGAGGATGCGGTGCGCGGCCAGTACACGGCCGGCACCTCGGAGGGCCGCGATGTCCCGGCCTACCGGGACGAGCCGCACGTCGCCAAGGATTCGGTCACCGAAACCTACATCGCCCTGAAGCTCCATATCGAGAACTGGCGCTGGGCCGGGGTGCCGTTCTACATCCGCACCGGCAAGCGCATGACCGGGCGGCGCACCGAGATCGCGGTCCTGTTCAAGCCGGCCCCGTTCAAGATGTTCGAGGACACGCCCAACGCCAATCTCGGGCCGACCGTGATGCGGATCCTGATCGATCCGGATCACGGGGTCAGCAGCGAGTTCAACGTGAAGGTGCCGGGGCCGCAGATGAAGATCGGCCGGGTCCGCTCGGGCTTCCGCTACAAGGATTTCTTCGCCGACACGCCGAATGTCGGCTACGAGACGCTGCTCTACGATTGCATGACCGGCGACGCGACCCTGTTCCAGCGGGCCGACAATATCGAGGCGGGCTGGGCCGCGGTCGACCCGCTGCTCCAGGGCTGGCCGCAGCAGGACGTGGCCCCCTACCCGGCCGGAAGCGCCGGGCCGAAGGCGGCGGACGATCTCCTGGCCCGGGACGGCCGCCACTGGCTGGGCCTCGACGGCGAGACGGATTGAGAGCCCGGGCGATCGAACGACCAGACGGTTTCATCCCCGACCCTGAACGGGACGCGATGGGGCGCGAGCCGGCCGCCTGCTCGGCACGGAATTGGTCGCGGCTCGGTTCGCAGCCAAGCGTACCGAGCCGCGACGGCGGCGCGACGCTCAAGGCCGAGATGTCCCGATCGCCCCAATCCACCCCCTCATCCTGAGCTGCGGCGAAGCCGCCGCGAAGGCGGGCTCCCGGGATCGCGCGGCCGGCTGGAGGGCTCCTTCGAGGCCTCCGCTACGCTTCGGCGCCTCAGGATGCGGGCCAGGGTTGGTTGTCCGATCGGTGCGACCGGCGCGGAACCGAGGTCACACAGTCACGGATTCCCGCTCAGCGCCGCTTGAACGGCAGCATCGCCGCTACCGCCAGCGCGTCGACCCGGTTGTTGAGCGGGTCGCTGGCATGGCCCTTGACCCAGTGCCAAGCGACCTCGTGGCGGTCGCGGGCGACGTCGATGCGGCGCCAGAGGTCCTCGTTCTTCACCGGCTTCTTGTCGGCGGTGCGCCAGCCCCGCGCCTTCCAATTGTGGATCCAGGCGGTGATGCCCTGGCGCAGATACTGCGAGTCCGTGAACAGATCGACCCGGCAGGGGCGCGTGAGCGCCTCCAGGGCCTCGATCGCCGCCAGGATCTCCATCCGGTTGTTGGTGGTATGCGCCTCGCCCCCCGAGAGCTCCTTCCGCGTCTCGCCAAAGATCAGGATCGCCCCCCAGCCCCCCGGCCCGGGATTCCCCGAGCAGGCGCCGTCCGTATAGATCTTCACCCGCATCGGCGCGGCCGCGGCCTCGCCGGCGGGGCCGGTCACGTCGGTGCTCATCCGGCCCTCAACCCTGCCGCCCGTAATCCCGGGCGTCCCGCGCCTGCCGGTGGAAGGTGAGCCGGCGATCGAATTCCCGCGGGTCCTTCGGCTTGACCAGCGCCCCCGGGGGCACGTTCAGCCAGTCGACCAGCCGGGTCAGCATGAAGCGGAGCGCGGCGCCCCGGCACAGGATCGGCAGGGCCGCGACCTCGTCCGGCGCCAGGGGGCGCACGGCCTCGTAGCCGGCGATCAGGGCCGCCGCCATGTCCCGGTGGACGGTGCCGTCCGGGTCGAAGCACCACGCATTGAGGCACACCGCGAGGTCGTACGCGAAGGCGTCCGTGCAGGCGAAGTAGAAGTCGATCAGGCCCGACAGGGCGTCGCCGATGAAGAACACGTTGTCGGTGAACAGGTCGGCGTGGATCACCCCGCCCGGCAGCGTCCGGGGCCAGTGCGTCTCGAGGAAGGCGAGGTCGGCTCGGGTGCGCGCCGCCAGCCCCGGGGCGACGGAATCGGCCTGGGCCTCGGCCTGGGCGAAGAGCGGGCGCCAGGACGACACCGAGAGGCTGTTCTCCCGCACCATCGCGAAATCCCGGCCGGCGGCGTGGAGCTCGGCCAGGGCCCGGCCGAGTTCCCGGCAATGCTCGACGCCGGGTGCCTTGACCGAGACGCCCTCCAGGAAGCTGACGATCGCGGCGGGCCGGCCGCACAGGCGTCCCAGCGCCGTGCCGGCCCGGTCGCGCACCGGCTGCGGGCAGGCGAGGCCGCGGGCCGAGAGGTGCTCCATCAGCCCGATGAAGAACGGCAGGTCCTGCTCCCGGACCCGCTTCTCGTAGAGGGTCAGGATGTAGGAACCCTGGGTGGTGTGCAGGAAGAAGTTCGAGTTCTCGACGCCCTCGGCGATGCCCTTGTAGGAGAGCAGGCCGCCGATCGCGTAGGCGGACAGGAACTCAGCGAGCGCCGCGTCGGATACCTCGGTGTAGACGGCCACGTGTTCGCGCTCGGGTTGGGGTTCTTCTGGGATTTGGGATCGCCGATGAGCCGGACGGTCCCGGTCTTCCGACCCACCCCCTCATCCTGAGGTGCTGCGCAGCGGCCGCGAGGGAGGCCTCCGGATATCGCAGCGGTCCCCGGAGGGCGCCTTCGAGGCCTGCGCTGCGCTTCGGCCCCTCCGGATGAGGGGTTTGGACGGGATTGGGTCCCTCTCGTCGGAGGCTGGATCCCGAGCGGCCTACTCGGCGGCTTCGCTGCGCAATTCGCGCGGCAGCGGGAAGACCATGTCCTCCACCACCGTCGAGACCGTGTCGACGATCACGTCGTAGCGGGCCGCGAAGGCCTCGATGATCTCCTCGACCAGCACCTCGGGGGCCGAGGCGCCGGCGGTGAGTCCGAGCTTGCGGATCCCCTCGAAGGCCGGCCAGTCGATCTCCTCGGCGCGCAGCACGAGGCGGGTGATCGGGCAGCCGACCCGCTCGGCGACCTCGCGCAGGCGCTGGGAGTTCGAGGAGTTGGAGGAGCCGACCACGATCAGGGCGTCGACCAGCGGCGCCACCTGCTTCACCGCCTCCTGGCGGTTGGTGGTGGCGTAGCAGATGTCGTCCTTGTGCGGCCCGGTGATGGTCGGGAACTTCTTCTTGAGTGCCTCGACGATGTGGCGGGTGTCGTCCACCGACAGGGTCGTCTGGGTGACCCAGGCGAGGTTGTCGGGGTTCTCGGGGGTCAGGGCCTGGATCTGGTCGAGATCCTCCACCAGGGTGATCGAGCCCTTGGGCAATTGGCCCATGGTGCCGACCACCTCGGGATGGCCGGAATGGCCGACCAGCAGCACGTGGCGGCCGCGCTTGTGGTGGATCTCGGCCTCGCGGTGGACCTTGGTCACCAGCGGGCAGGTGGCGTCAATGGTGGTGAGGCCGCGCGAATCGGCGTTGGCCGGGACCGTCTTGGCGACGCCGTGGGCGGAGAAAATCACCGGGGCGGCCCCGTCGGGCACCTCGTCGAGCTCGCGCACGAACACGGCGCCCTTCCGCTTCAGGCTCTCGACCACGTACTTGTTGTGCACGATCTCGTGACGGACGTAGACGGGCGGTCCGTAGAGGGCGAGCGCCCGCTCGACCACGTCGATGGCCCGCACCACGCCGGCGCAGAAGCCCCGGGGGGCGCAGAGCAGGATTTCCAGCGGCGGCTTGCCGGCATTGCCCTGGGCGGGCTCGAGGGGCGCGGGTTCGACGGTCATGCGGGGGATGTGGCGAGGGCGGGGCCGTCCTGTCAACAGGCCAAGTCCCGGAACAGGTCCAGGAACCGGGCCGGACGGTCGCGGCGGGGCCCTCCTGTAGCACGATTGCCGCGGGTTTGGACCCGGCCCCTCAGAGGCGCCGGAGGCCGGTCACCGGGCCGAAGCTGTGGGCCTGGATCCGGGCGACCGCCTCGGCCAGGGGCTCCACCGCCACCGCCATGTGGTGGCCGTTGGCATGGATCAGGGTCTCGGGGTCGAGCATCAGGCCGACATGGCCGCGCCAGAACACGAGATCGCCCCGGCGCAGGGCCGCGTCGTCGAGGGGCAGGGCCTGCCCGAGATCCCGCGCCTGCAGGTCGGCGTCGCGCGGGCAGGCGAGCCCCGCGGCGTCGAGGCAGAGCTGCACGAGGCCGGAACAGTCGAGCCCCAGCGTCGTCCGGCCGCCCCAGAGATACGGGGTGCCCACCAGGCGCAGGGCCGTGGCCGCATAGTCGGGCGCGCGCTCCTCGACCGGGGCGCAGTGGCGGGCGAACACGTAGCCGCCGGGGGTCTCCAGATACGCCCCCGCCTCGCCGGTCACCACCAGCCGCGCCCCGAGGCTCAGATGGGCGCGGATCGGCCGTTTCAGGTCGGGCTCCGGGTACAGGAAGGTGCGCAGCGCCGTGACCCGGTGGGTCGGCTCCGGCCCCGCCGGCCCGAGGCTGTCGGCGGGCAGGTAGCCGACATAGCCGTCGCGGGCGAGCTGCACGAAGGCGAAGCCGTCCGCCGCGGCGTAGAGGTCGACGGCGTCGCCGAGCAGCGCCTCGGTGTCCAGCCCGGCGTCCGGGGCGGGGGCGCGCCGCAGGGGGGCCGCGGGGGCGATGACCCGGCGCGGCGTGCCGGCGACGAAGCGCTCCGCGGTGACCCGGCCGCGCAGGTGCAGGGCGGCGATGTCGGCCCGGGCCGGCGTCAGGCGGGGATCGAGGGTCTCTGGCATGCGGCCATCCTAGGGCATCATCCTGAATGCTGGTGTCCGCCGTCCGGAAAAAAAGTCGATGCGCGCCGGAGGCCGCGGGCGTCGTTCTCGACCCGGGAACCGGACGATACGCTCAATCTCCGGGGCGCATCGTCTCGTCCCGGAGGCCGATAGCCCTGGTCCGGGCGGGAGGCCGGACCCCGGGGGGGCCTGCGGGATCCCTCGGGAGATCGCCGTCGCAGGGCGGAACCGTTGCGCCGCTGGCCCTGCGCTCCTATGTCGCAACCGCCCCCCGCCGGGGCGATTCGGCGCGATCGTGCCCACGGGCTCGACAGCGGCGGCGCCCCGGTGCCCATCGCGGCGGCAACGGTCCGTCAGCCATGTGCCCGGAATGCCGGTCACAGGCTTTTGATGCACTGCACAACCGACCCGGAAGGCGCTATGTCTGTCCCATGAAGACTGCGAGTCGCCCCGTGAAGAAGACGCAGAAGAGCTTCGCCGACCTGCCACCGATCCGGGTGCGCCGCGAGCCGCCCACGATCAACGAGGCGGTCGCGGCCGCCCAGGACCTCGCCGACGATGTCGAGCAGCAGGTCGAGATCGCCGCGGGCCTGATCGGCCTCCCGGCCGATGAGGTCCGCCCCCACGTCCTGGCAGCCAAGACGGCGAAGCCGGAGCGCGTGCCGGAGCGGATCCTGACGCATGCGAGCCCGAGCCGGGCGCCGCGCACCGTCGTGGTCGAGCGGCGCACCCGGCCGACCGTGGTGATCGAGCGGCGCATCCGCCCGATGGACCCGCGCCGCTGAGCCGATCCGGTCCTCACCAGGGCAGTGTCTCGCCCCGGTAGTCGAGATAGTGGGCGCCCGGCCGGCCGAGCGCCGCCGCGATCACGTCGGCGAGGCCGGTGACGCTCGTGGCCACGTCGAGATCGGCCTCCGTCCCGCCCATCTCGGTGCGGACCCAGCCGGGGTGCAGGATCAGCACCGACAGGTTCTCGGCCCGGTGGCGGATCTCGAAGCTGCGCGCAAGGGTGTTCAGCGCCGCCTTGCTGGCCCGGTACGTCTCCCAGCCGCCCGTCTCGTTCAGGCTGACGCTGCCGAGGATCGAGCTCATCAGGGCGAGGCTGCCGCCGGGGGCGAGGCGGTCGCGGAACGCCTCCGCGAAGCGGATCGGGCTGACGGCATTCGTGAGATAGACCTGCGCGGCGACATCCCGGGGCACCGCGTGCAGCGGGTCGTGGGCCTGCGTGGCGACGCCGGCCACCACGAAGATCAGGTCGAAGCGCTCCGAGGCCAGGCGGTCGTGCAGGGCGGCGACGCCGGCATCGTCGTCGATATCAGCGGTCTCGACGCGCAGCGCCTCGGAATCCAGCCGCGCCAAGTCGGGGGACGGCGTGCGCTGGGTGGCGGTGACCCGCCAGCCGCGCCCCAGGAAGGTCTCGACGAGGCCGAGCCCCAGGCCCCGGGAGGCCCCGACGATCAGCGCGCTCTTCTGCGATGGGTTCATGGTGTCCTCGACGATCCGGCCGGATCAACCGGCCGCGCCCGCGAAGGTTCGCCCAATCCCCCAAGGACGAGGGCGGGGAGCGCGATAGCCGGCCGGCCAGGCTTGCACGTCGACCCAACCCCGTGGATTCCAGAGGGATCATCCCTTTGGCGGGGTCCCGGGGCAGAGCCCCGAGGCTTTCGCAGGGTTTGCGCCCCGCACCCGCGAAATGTCCGGGACCGTTCGAAACCATCACGGGCCGAGGATCACTGGCTAAGGACAGGATCCGTCCTGATCGAAGGACCGGGAACACGCGGAAACACGCTCCGGCACCTCGTCCCGCACGGTGGCTGCCGGCCTTCGGAAAAAGACGATGTCCGTCAAAAAGCTAGCGCCCGGTGCCGGTTCCGGTATCCGGCCCGATGCTGTAGAGCCCGGCCCCAGGATCTCCGCCGTGCCGGGGACGACTCACACCGGATCCGGGCTCCGGGTCCACGGGAAGCGAACACGATCCCATGTCCAAGCCTGAGACCCTGAAACCCCGCCTGCCGCGCGGCTTCGTCGACCGGCGCGCCGACGAGATCGCCGCGCAGCACCGGATGCTGGAGACGATCCGCAAGAGCTTCGAGCTCTACGGGTTCGAGGCCCTGGAGACCCCCTTCGTCGAGTACACCGAGGCGCTCGGCAAGTTCCTGCCCGATCTCGATCGCCCGAACGCGGGGGTGTTCTCGTTCCAGGACGACGACGAGGCGTGGCTGTCGCTCCGCTACGACCTCACGGCGCCGCTGGCCCGGTTCGTGGCCGAGCATTTCGACGCCCTGCCGAAACCCTACCGCAGCTTCCGGGCCGGCTACGTGTTCCGCAACGAGAAGCCGGGGCCGGGCCGCTTCCGCCAGTTCATGCAGTTCGACGCCGACATCGTCGGCGCCGGCAGCGTCGCGGCCGATGCCGAGATCTGCATGCTGATGGCCGACACCCTCGACCGGCTCGGGCTCGGCGGCCGGTACGTGGTCAAGGTCAACAACCGCAAGGTGCTCGACGGCGTGATGGAGGCCGCGGGGCTCGCGGGCGACGACCGCGCCGGCCAGCGCCTGACCGTGCTGCGGGCGATCGACAAGCTCGACCGGCTGGGCGTCGACGGGGTGCGCGACCTGCTCGGCGCCGGCCGCAAGGACGAGAGCGGCGACTTCACCAGGGGCGCGGGCCTCGACGCGGCGGCGATCGGGCGGATCCTGGCCTACGTGTCGTTCCAGGCCGATGCCGGGGACGGCGCCGACAAGGTGGCGTTCTGGGAAAAGTTCTTCGCGGGCTGGCACGACGCGGTCGGCGATTCGGAGACTGGCCGGGAGGGCATCGCCGAGCTGCACGCGATCATGCGCCTCTGCGCCGCCGCCGGCTACGGGCACGAGGTGATCCGGGCCGATCCGAGCGTGGTGCGCGGGCTCGAATACTACACGGGCCCGGTCTACGAGGCCGAGCTGACCTTCCCGGTCACCAACGAGGACGGCCAGACCGTGCGCTTCGGCTCGGTGGCGGGCGGCGGACGCTACGACGGGCTGGTCGGCCGCTTCCGGGCCGAGCCGGTGCCGGCCGCCGGCTTCTCGATCGGGGTCTCGCGCCTGTTCTCGGCCCTGCAGCTGGTGGGCAGCCCCCTGCTCGCCGGCGCCGAGACCCCCGGGCCGGTGGTGGTGCTGGTCCTCGACCGGGAGAACATGGCCGATTACCAGCGGCTGGTGGCGCTCCTGCGGGCGGACGGGATCCGGGCCGAGCTCTATCTCGGCGCCGCCGGCATGAAGGCGCAGATGAAATACGCCGACCGCCGCCGCGCCCCGGTGGCGGTCATCCAGGGCTCGAACGAGCGGCTGGCCGGCGAGGTCCAGATCAAGGACCTGATCGAGGGCGCCCGGGCGGCGGAGTCCATCGCCAGCAACGCCGAGTGGAAGGCGGCCCGGCCGGCTCAGGTCTCCTGCCCGGAGGCCGATCTGGTGGCGCAGGTCCGCGCCGTGCTGGCTCGGCACTTTCCCTCGACCACGGGTTGAAACGCCCGAGCTTCGACGGCGTTGTTCCCTGTCGATGCCGCGACCCTGTCGGCAGGGAGACCCCGGGGATGCGTGCCAAGACGACGGTCAAGCCCCTGATCCTGTCGGCCGCCCTGCTCATCGCCTGCGCGGCGCCGGCCTCGGCGGCCCGCCCGACCCCTGACCCGCTGCCCAGCGCCGTGGCGGTTGCGACGCCGGGGACCGGCAGCGCCCCCATCCTCAGCACCGGCGTCGCCGCCGGCCCCGCGCTCAGCGCGCTGACCCGGCGCAAGCCCGGCCGTCGGCCCCGCGGAGCGCGGCTCGGAAGCATCCGCCCGCTCTGAAAGTCGGGCCGGCGAAGATCCGGGGTTTCCCAAGGGCGAGCCCGTGGGCAGGGGTTCGGGGGCGGAGCCCCTGAAATTCGGGCTTCGCCCGAGACCAGGGCCCTGCCCTGGACCTGCGAAAGGACTCGCCCTTTCGAAACCCGGACGATGCGTTACCGGACGCACACGGGCGGCAGCGCGGCGCGGACCTTGGCGACGAACGTCTCCAGATCGCAGCCGCCGTCCCGCGCCGGGCAGATCCCGATCGTCAGCGGCAGCGAGACCGGCGGGTCGAGGGGACCGAGCGGCCGGGCCGAGCGCAGCTGGTCGAGGGTCTGGGCGTAGATCCGGACCCGGATCGTCCGCCCGCCGGTCTCCGGACTGCGCCAGACCTCGAAGGCGAGGGTGGCGCCGGGGGCCGTCGGGTCCGGCTGCCCCGGGAGCGACCAGCCGAGGCCGAGGGCGCCCGACAGGGTCGACAGGGTGGTGTCGTGGCCGGCCAGCACGACGAGGCGCGCGCTCGCCCCGAGCTGCGGCACGCCGAGTCCCCGGGGCGCCACGCCCTGCAGCAGGTCCGCGAGCATCCGCAGCAGCGTCGCCCCGTGGAACGCGGCGATCCCGGGTGTCCGGTGCAGGAGATCGGCTGCCCGCCGATGCGCGGGCAGCAGTGCCGCCAGGGTCTCGGGCGTGCCCTGCCCCCAGGCCACCTGATCGGCCGGCAGGCCCTGGGCGTATTCCAGGAGCAGGTTCTCCGACACGGCGGCGGCCAGCGCCAGCGGACCCTCGATCTTCGGCCCGGTGGGCGTGGCCCCCAGCGTGCTCGGGCCGTCGAGGCAGGCCGCCGGGACCGCCTTGCAGGCAGCAGGTCCCAGGATCCGCTTCAGCGCCGCGATGGCCTTCTCGGACGCCCTGTCGGTCACGGCGGTCCCCCCGGCCGTCCGCGCCTGCACCGCCGCCAGGGCCGCGGCCGGATCCAAAAGACAGACGCGACCGCCGTCGAACACCGGATCGGAGGCGCCCACCGGCCCGTGACGGGCGACGAGGCCGCAACCCGGCGCGACGGCCTCGGCCAGGACCTGCCCGCTCCGGAGGGTGCGGTTCGTGGCGCCGTCCGCCCAGACCTGCACGGCGTTGGGCGGCGGGCAACCGGTCTCGGGCAGAAGCTCCGCCCGGGCATAGACGCTCCGCAGGTAGGCCCCCATCCGGGACAGCGCCTCGGCGCCGTGCGGCGTCATTTCGCCCGGCTCGACGGGAAAGGCCGGCCAGGGCCGGCCGGTCCGAGCCTCCAGCGCGGCCGGCGCGGCGGTCGGTGCACGCACCCCGTGGCGGGAGACCGTCACCACCCGCTCCAGCCGGGGCTCGGCCCGGAGGGGAGCCTGCGCCGACAGGAGGATCGCGAGGGCGACGCAAACGGACACGGTGCACAGGAATGCGCCGCTCGGGCCCCGCCCCCGGCCGGGCGCCTGCGGGATCCTCCGCGCCATCACGGTTCGCGCCCGTCCCCGCCTGGCATGATCCGCGGCGGCCCGGGCTCAGGCCGCCCGCAGGCCGGACAGGAACTGCCCCACGGCGGCGCCGAGCTGCCCCGATTCCCGCGACAGGGCCTGCGCCGAGGCCAGGACCTGGGCGGCGGCGGCACCGGTCTCGTCGGCGGCGCCCGCCAGGCCCGCGACGTTGCCGGTCACCGCGCTGGTCCCGGCCGCGGCCTCCGACACGTTGCGGACGATTTCCTGGGTGGCCGCACCCTGCTGCTCCACGGCGGCGGCGATCGAGGTCGCCACGCCGCTGATCTCCTGGATGCGGGCGGTGATCGAGCCGATCGCCCCGACGGCCTGGCCGGTGGAGGCCTGGATCCGGCCGATCTGGCCGGTGATCTCCGCGGTGGCCCGGGTGGTCTGCTCGGCGAGCGCCTTCACCTCGGAGGCGACCACGGCGAAGCCCCGGCCGGCGGACCCGGCCCGGGCCGCCTCGATGGTCGCGTTGAGGGCCAGGAGGTTGGTCTGGGCCGCGATGCCGGAGATGAGCGCGACCACGTCGCCGATCCGGGACGCGGCGGCGCTGAGGTCCTCCACGAGGGCCGCGGTCTGGCCGGATTCCGCGACCGCCCCCTGCGCCATGCTGGCCGAAGCCTGGACCTGCCGGCCGATCTCCTGGACCGAGGCGCCGAGCTGCTCGGCGGCGGCCGCCACCGTGCCGACATTGCCGGCGGCGTCCTCGGCCGCCCGGGCAACGCCCCCCGACCGGGCCGAGGCCCGGGCGGCGATCGCGCTCATGCCTCCGGCCGTGGTCTGGAGCTGGGCGACGGCGTCCGTCACCGCGACGATCACCCCGCCGACGCTGCCCTCGAAGGCCACGGCCATGCTCTGCATCGCCGCCCGGCGCTGGGCCTCCGCGCCCGCCCGGGCCAGCACGGTCTCGGCCTCGAGGGCTTGGTTGCGCTCCAGGCTCGCCCGGAAACCGAGGGCGGCCCGGGCGATCTCGGCGATCTCGTCGCGCCGCTCGGTGCAGGGCACGGCGACCGCGGCGTTGCCGGCGGCCAGTTCCGTCATGGCGGCGGCGACCCGCAGGGCGCGCCCGGCGATGTCCCGGGCGAGCCACGCCATCAGGGCCAGCGCCAGGACCGTGCCGAGGCCGGTGCCCGCCAGGATCGTCGTCACCGCCGTCGCGCTGGCGGCCCGGGCCGCCCCGGTGGCAGCCCGGGCCGCCCGGCTCGCGGATCCCTTCAGGCCATCGAGGCTCTTCCAGGCGGTGTCGTACAGCCGGTTGGCCGGACCGTTGAAGGCCGCCCGGGCCCGGGCGGCCTCGCCTCCGGCCGCCAGGGCGAAGGCCCCGCGCTGCGCCTCCAGATAGGCCTGCCATTGCCCGGTGAAGGCGGTCATGGATGCGGCCGTGTCGGGGCTCGCCGACAGCAGGGCGGCGACGTCCCGGATCAGGCCCTGCATCTCGGCGATCCGGGCGTCGTTGCGGTCCCGGGCCTGGGCGAGGGCGCCGGGTTCGGTCTCGTCGAGCACCCGGGTCGCCCCCAGGCGCACGCGGGTCATGGTCGCGCGCAGATCGCCCAGGAGGTCGACGGCCGGCAACAGCCGGTCGCCGATCTCCTCGGTGGTCGCGGTGCTCTGCCAGACGCGCAGGGCGGCCTGGGTGCCGACCGCGATGACGATCATCCCGCTGAGGCCGGCGAGCACCAGGAACTGGGTTCTGAGGCGGAAGGGGAGATGCACGGGTCGTTCACCGATGACGGGCCGGGAGCGGCAGGTGTATCCGATGGCTGTTGCAGGTCCGTAAAGGTTATCGCGCCTCGGACCGCGCCGCGCGCGATCCTGCGGGGCGCATCGGGCCGGCACGCCCGCGCCCGCTGTCGCCAAGCCCGGGCGCGGTTGCTACAGAGCGCCCGCGAGGTGGATACGATGACACGACCGGAGGCGGGTGAGACGGGGGCGGGGGACGCGGCGCGCACGCGGCTCTCCGCCCATCTGGCGGCGGCGGGCTACCGGCCGGTGACGCCGCCGGTGCTGCAGCCGCTGGAGCCGTTCCTGGAACTGTCGGGCGAGGATATCCGCCGCCGGATCTTCGTGACCCAGGACGCGGGCGGGGCCGAACTGTGCCTGCGGCCGGAATTCACCATTCCCGTCTGCCGCCTGCACCGGGCGCAGGCCGACGGGCAGGCGGCCGATTACAGCTATTGCGGCCCGGTCTTCCGGCTGGCCGCCGACGAGCCCGACGAGTTCTTCCAGGCCGGGATCGAGTCGATCGGGCGCACCGACACGCCCGCGGCCGATGCCGAGGTGCTGGGCCTCGCGCTCGAGGGGCTGGCCCTGTTCGGCCGCTCCGATCCGGCCGTGCGGCTCGGCGACATGGGCCTGACCGTGGCGCTCCTCGACGGCCTCGCGGTCCCGCCGGCGGCCAAAAGGCGGACGCTCCGGGCGCTCGCCGCCGGGCGGTCCCTCGATGCCGTGACCAACGGCGCGGGGGCGCGCCCCGAGGATCCCCATGCCGGCCTGCTGGCGGCGATCCAGGGCCAGGACCCGCGGGGCGTGCGCGCCTTCGTGGAGGACGTGCTGGCCATCGCCGGGATCTCGGCGGTGGGCGGCCGCAGCGCCGGGGAGATCGCCGAGCGCTTCCTCGCCAAGGCGGCAGCCCAGGCCCATGGCGGGGCCGGGCTCAACGCCGAGAACCGCGCCGTGCTCGACCGCTACCGGGCGATCGCCGGCCATCCGGACGCGGCGGCCCGCGACCTGCGGGCGCTCGTCGCCGACGCGCAGGTCCGCCACGACGCCCTCGCGGCCGCCCTCGACCTGTTCGAGGAGCGCATCGGCTTCATCGCGGCCCGCGGCCTGCCGATCGAGCGGTTCCGCTTCCAGGGCGGCTTCGCCCGCAACCTCGACTACTACACCGGCTTCATCTTCGAGGTGACCGAGGGCGACGGTCCGATCCTGGTCGGCGGCGGCCGCTACGACGGCCTGCTCGGCCATCTCGGCAGCCCGGTCCCGCTGCCCGCGGTCGGCTGCACCTTCTGGATCGAGCGCGTGGCGGGAGCCGGACGATGAGCGCTTCCGAGACCATGCTGATCCTCGCCGTCCCGTCCAAGGGCCGCCTGCAGGAGAACGCCAGCGCGTTCTTCGGCCGGGCCGGGCTGAAGCTCGCTCAGGGAGCGGGCGCCCGCGATTACCGGGGCCGGCTCGTCGGCGTCCCCGACGTCGAGGTGCGCTACCTCTCGGCCTCGGAGATCGCCGCGCAGCTCGCCTCCGGCGCGGCCCATCTCGGCATCACCGGCGAGGACCTGATCCGCGAGACCCTGCCGGACGTGCGCGGCCAGGTGGAGCTGCTGACGCCGCTGGGCTTCGGCAACGCCACCGTGGTGGTGGCGGTGCCCCAGGCCTGGATCGACGTCCGGGACATGTCCGACCTCGACGAGGTCGCGGCCGGGATGCGCGCCCGCCATGGCCGGCGCCTGCGGGTGGCCACCAAATACGTGAACCTGACCCGCCGGTTCTTCGCCGAGAAGGGCGTCGCCGATTACCGGATCGTCGAGAGCCTCGGCGCCACCGAGGGCGCGCCCGCCGCGGGCTCGGCCGAGATCGTGGTCGACATCACCACCACGGGGGCGACGCTCTCCGCCAACGCCCTGAAGGTGCTGGAGGACGGGATCATCCTGCGCTCCGAGGCCAACTTGGTGGCCTCGCTGAAGGCCCCGTGGGGCGCGGGCCAGCGGGCGGCCTTGCGCACGGTGCTCGGCCGGATCGCCGCCGAGGAGCGCGCCCGCACCACCCGCGAGGTCCGCGCCGCCCTGCCGGAGAGCGGCGCGATCGACCTCGCCACCCTGGCGGGCCTGCACGAGGCCGAACTGCCCTACGGCGCCCCGCTTGGACCGGAGGGCGAGATCGTCCTGCGCTGCCCGGAGGGCGCGGTGTTCGAGCTGGCCGACGCCCTGGTCCAGGCCGGGGCGCGGGCCGTGACGGTGCGGCGGGTCGACTACGCCTTCGCGGCGGAAAATCCGCTGGCGGAGCGGCTGCTGGCGCGGCTGTGAGGGGGCGCCCCGATGCCGGAAAGCTGGAAAACTTCCGGGCCAAGGTGTATCTTCTCCGGTGTGGGCGACACGGTGACATTCTGCCTGCCGTAGCACTGTCGTCCCTCGCGGATGACGGGAGCGCCATGCGGGGTTCCGGCAGGCCCCGCCCCACAGCGTCAGGAGGCTCCGGCCTCCTTTCGCATTTTCAGAACCCAGGCTGAAGGACCGGGTAGGGCTTCCGCAGCTCTCGCCGGAGGTACCGTTCGCGCATCATCAGGAACGAGACGAGGTAGAGTTCGTGTCCGGCCTGCGTCGCCTTGATGTAGGCCCGAAAATGGGCGCCGAAGATGCTCTGATCCGTGTACAGGACTACTGCAGACCGAGGGCTATCCTGTCGATACGAACCCCGTCTGAGACAAGGTCCTGCGCAGCGATAGGCGCTGATCGGCAAGTCTGCATGCCGCCGCAATTGTTTTTGGATCGTTTCAGCCGATAGAAGAACACGGCGCGTCTGAGCACCAAGTGCTTGGGCTATGACGGGATCAATGTCGGCGATCGGAAGTGGCTCACGGCACAAGCCGGTGTGTAGGCCCAGCAGATGCTCGAAATCCATGCTGTCGTCGAGGTCCGCCAATCTTGACCGCGCTTGCTACGCAGGGAAGTCAGATGTCGAGTGACGGAGAAGGACAGAAACGGCACCCCCGACAAGTAGCCGTCACACCCGAGATCATACAGGATGTCTGTGACTGGCTTGATTTGAAGATGGGCACCGGGCGCTACACGTTCGGCTTGGCATTCGAACTCGCCTATCATATGGCAGCCCGTCTCTACCACGTTCATATCATCTACGGCGAGATCGGTATTCTGGAGGGAACCGATCCACGGCCGAGCCGTACAAAGGAAGCAAAGCCATTCAAAAAACCGCCCTTGCTTGGGCTATGGCATAAACATCACTTTCAGCCGTGTTTTATGGGAAAAAATCTCAAGAACGAACTCAGACACTCGTTCGATAAGGCAATCAAGAAACACTTGGCGTTAAAAGTAGAAGATTTTTCTGGTTTCTTGGCATATAACCTCACAATCGATGCGTATCGTGATCGCAGCGATCGGAACGAGCTTACTGGTGAATGGATTGTCTTCGAGAAGGAAGATAGCAAAAAATATTACTATCTCTCGCTAGGAAGTCACGGGACAAACGTGGATGATGCCGCCCTTAGGAATAAGGTTAGTCGTTACAAGATTATCGACATTTTAATCGCTATGAATCCATGCTTTGTACCGAAATAGGCATACTCTACTGCGGTCCCTGCTTGGCGAACTCCCCCAAAACCCCGCGCAGCACGGTGAGGCGGGTGTCGTAGGCGGCGCGCAGGCAGGCGACGTCGGCGCCGCAGGTCCGGCGTTCCTGCAGCCACGCTTCCTGGTCGTCGCGGAGCTTGGTCTGGCCGCCCATCGGCAGCACCGCCTTCAGGATCTCGAACCGGGTCGCCATCTCGACATCCCTGTCGTTGAGGGCGAGATGCGCGCAGATCGCCGTCTCGTCGGGGGCCTCGGCCTTCTCGCAGGGGAAGCTCGCCGCGTGGGCGGAGGGGCCGAGCGCCAGGGTGGCCAGGACCAAAGCGGCGGGGAACGACTTGGACATGGCCGGAGAACGAGCCGGCGGGCGAAAGGCTCCGCCCGGCATGGCGGCCCGGTAAACCTCGCCCGGGATCACAGGATCCCGGGATCAGAGGCCCGGCTTGACGATCGCCAGGATGACGATGCCGATCATCAGCAGCGTCGGCACCTCGTTGAGCACCCGGTAGAACCGGGGCGCGCGGGTGTTCCGGTCGGCGGCGAAATCCTTGACCATCCGGGCGAGCCAGCCGTGGATGCCCGACATCGCCAGCACCAGCGCGAATTTCGCCTGCAGCCAGGGGCTTGCGTAGAACCCGCTCATCCAGGCGAGCGTCAGACCGAACGCCCAGGTGGCGATCATGGCGGGGGTCATGATCGCCTTGAGCAGGCGGCGCTCCATCACCTTGAAGGTGGCGGCCTGCGCCCCCGAGCCCGGCTCCAGGCCCGCGTGGTAGACGAACAGCCGGGGCAAGTAGAGCATGCCGGCCATCCAGGCGATCAGGCTGACGACGTGCCCGGCCTTGATCCAGTCGTAGAGCACGGGCCTACCCGCGCAGCCGCGCGAGCATGCGCTCGACATGGGCGACCGGCGTCTGCGGCGTGATGCCGTGGCCGAGGTTGAAGATGTGCGGCAGGCCCGTGGTCGCCGCCAGCACCCCGTCCACCGCCGCGTCGAGGGCCGCGCCGCCCGCGATCAGCGTTTCCGGATGCAGGTTGCCCTGCGTGACCGTCGCGGCCGGGACCCGGGCGCGCAGGGCCTTGAGGTCCACCCCCCAATCGACCCCGACCGCGTCGGCGCCGGTCTCGGGCACGACCCGGGCATGGCCGTCGAGCCCCGAGCCGCGGGCGAACACGATGATCTTCGCGTGGGGCACCCGTTCGCGGACCCCCGCGATCATCCGGGCGATCGGGCGCAGGGACCAGCGGGTCAGCGCGTCCATGGCCGTCCCGTCGGGCAAAGCGCTCTCGGCCACGTCGCCCACCGGCTCCACGAGGCCGGCCGAGGGCGGTAACGCCGCCGGCAGGGTGCCGGCATGGGATTCGAAGATCTGCACGGCGTCGGCGCCGGCCTCGAGCTGGCGCACGAGGTAGTCGGTCTGCACGGTGACGAGGCGGTCGATCAGGGTGTCGACCAGGGCCGTGTCGCCCTCCGCGAGCGCCCGGGCCGGGGCGAGGTCGGGGGTGCCGCGGCCGCCGATCATGTAGCTCGCCACCGTCCAGGGGGCGCCGCAGAAGCCGAGCAGCGTCGTCGCGTCCGGCAGTTCGGCGCGCAGCCGCGTCACCGCCTCGAAGACCGGGGCGAGGTGCGTCATGACCGCCGGGTCGCCGGCCTTGCGCAGGCGCGAAAACGCATCCCGGCCGTCAAGCGGGTCGAGGCGGGGTCCCTCGCCCTCCACGAAGCGCACGTCTTGGCCGAGCGCGTGGGGCACGACGAGGATGTCGGAGAACAGGATCGCGGCGTCGAAGCCGAACCGGCGGATCGGCTGGAGCGTCACCTCGACGGCGAAGTCCGGGCTGTAGCAGAGGTCGAGGAACGAGCCGGCCTCGGCCCGGGTCGCCCGGTATTCCGGCAGGTAGCGGCCGGCCTGGCGCATCATCCAGGCGGGGGGCGGCCCGATCGCCTCCCCTTCGAGGACACGCAGCATCGTGCGTTTCACCGGCGGTGTCCCCGTCGTCATCTGCGCTCCCACCCCGCTTAGCCCCTTCCGCATGCCCGTCGGCGCTGCTCCTGTCGAGTCGCGACGCGCCGATCCCCACACAGGCCCCTTCGAAAAGAAAAGAGAGATTCTAAGACTCTGTTTTTTCTCTTGGGGGGGCGAAGTTCGGGGTCGCAAGCGGGTCCACAGGCCGTCCCCGACGCCGCGCCGTTAACGAGGCTTTAAAGGATTCGCTCCATGTTGCGAGAACGGCCAAGTCCGACAGCGGCTTGCGAACGCCGAGTCCGGTACGCACTCCTCGTGCGTCCCGGATTCTCCCAGGCGCCCGGATTCCGCGCGTCCCGATGGCGTAGCTGTGAACGGCGGAGTCGATAAGACGGGGCCTCCGCGCCCTGGACCTGCCCGAAGCCGCATCCTATCCACACTGATCGACTCCCCTGGCGGCCGGCGGTGGATAACGCCCGGCGAGACGAAGGCGACAGGATGGGCCGCAGCTACTTCCACCTTCACCTCGTCTCCGACTCCACCGGCGAGACGCTGATCAATGTCGGCCGGGCGGCGGCCGCCCAGTACGAGGGCGTCTCGGCGATCGAGCACGTCTATCCGCTGGTGCGCTCGGCAGCGCAGCTCGACCGGGTGATCTCCGAGATCCGGGCGGCGCCGGGCCTCGTGCTCTACACCCTGGTGGGCGGTGACCTCGGCGAGCGGCTGGAGGAGGTCGCCCGGGAGACCGGCTCCCCCTGCCTGTCGGTGCTGCGGCCGGTCCACGACCTGCTGCGCGCCTATCTCGGCGCCGAGACGACCGCCCGGCCGGGCGCCCAGCACATGCTCAACGCCGAGTACTTCAAGCGCATCGACGCGATGAACTTCACGCTGGCCCACGACGACGGCAACCTGCCGGAGGACCTGGAGGATGCCGACGTGATCCTGCTCGGGGTCAGCCGGACCTCGAAGACGCCGACCTCGATCTACCTCGCCAATCGCGGCCTCAAGACCACCAACCTGCCCCTGGTGCCGGGCATGCCGCTGCCGCCGGCGATCGAGCGCGCCCGGAAACCCCTGGTGGTCGGCCTGTTCGCCTCGCCCGAGCGGATCGTGCAGATCCGCCAGAACCGGCTGTCGAGCCTGAACGCCGACGAATCCTCGATGTATGTCGACCGCTCGGCGGTGGCCGACGAGATCACGGCCTCGCGGCGGCTGTTCACCAAGAACCGCTGGCCGACCATCGACGTGACCCGCCGCTCCATCGAGGAGACCGCGGCCGCGATCGTCGACCTCTACCGCGACCACCGCCTGAAGTTCATCGCGGATTGAAACGGGGTTCCCAAAGGGCGAGCCCTTTGGCGGGGTTCAGGGGCGGAGCCCCTGAGACGCGGGCCTCGCCCGACACCAGGGCTCCGCCCTGGACCCGCGAACGGTCGAAGACCTTTCAAAACCGTGACGTTCAGCTTCCGCTCAGGACCGCCCGCACCAGGGCGAGGCCCGCCAGCAGGCCCACGAGCCCGGCCGCGACCGAGCCCAGCACGTAGAGGGCGGCCAGGCCCGTCTCGCCCCGCTCGTACAGGCTGATCGCGTCGAGCGAGAAGGTCGAGAAGGTGGTGAAGCCCCCGAGCACACCGGTGGTCAGGAACAGCCGGGCCGGGTGGCCCGCCGCGCCGCGCAGGGCGAAACCCTCGGCGAGCACGCCCATCAGGAACGAGCCCAGCACGTTGATGATCAGGGTGGCCAGGGGAAAGCCGAGGCCCGGCAGCAGCCGCGACACCGCGACGTTGACGCCGTGCCGGGCGCCCCCCCCGAGCCCGGCCCCGAGGATGACGATGAGGGTGTTGATCATGCCTGCCCTTCCTGTTCGGTCGGGCGGCCTCCCCGCGTCGCGGCTTCGGCGCAGGGCCCCACCGCGGACGGCGAAAGGCGCGCCCGTTCGGTAGGAGCCATCAGCCCGGCATGGCGGTCACGATGCCGGGCGGTTGTCGGGGAGCTCCATCCCCATCGGGGAGAAGCTTAGCGCAGGACGGCGCGTGGGGGAATCGGGTTTTCGAACGCCCCTGCGGGTCAGCGGGCGGAGGCGAAGTGGCTGCGCTGCTCGATCTGGGCGGCGTAGAAATCCTCGACGACCTCGCGGACCACCTCGGCCAGCTCGCCGCCCCGGTTCTCGTCGAGCTGGATGTCGCTGCCCACCGTCCGGCCGCTGGCGCCGCGCGCCGCCCCGGGGACCAGGCGCTCGTTGTAGCGCTGGTTGAGGCCCGAGACCGCGATGAAGTTGCTGCCGCCGAGTTCCGGCCCGTAGGTGATCTTGATCTTCTGCTCCGCCTCGGTCCCGCGCAGCTGCGCGCAGAGGCTGATGAAGTTGTCCTGATCGATCCTGGCTTCGAGGCCGGTGATGCTGCCGTGGACGTTGTCCGCCTCGTTGAGCACCTCGGCCATGAGGTTCAGGACGCCGACGACCGGCTCCAGCGCCCGGGCGCCCTCCGCCAGGAGCTTCCTGCGGAAGTCGTTGCTCCGGGCATCGGCCTCCTGAAGCCGGGTGCGGAACCTGTCCTTGACGTCGTTCGCGCGGGCCATCGCGCTCCTCCCTGGATGTCGATCCGACGCTGTGTCGCTCGGTGGAAGGAGCCTACGAGACCGATTCGAATGCTGCAAGATCGTGCAACATATTGATGCCTGCTCAGATCTTGAGCCGTTGCACAGGAATAATACTTGCTTATCGACTGTGCAACGGCGACGGACCGGGATCCGCCGTTACTTCAGGAGCTGCAGCAGGCTCCGGCCGGCCGGGGTCTTGAGCTCCTTGGCGTCGAGCTTGCCGTCGCCGTCGGGATCGGCCGCCTTGAAGCGGCTCTCCACCAGGGCGAGGTATTCCTTGCGGTCGAGGGTGCCGTCGGAATCGGCGTCGGCGGCCTTCAGGTCCTTCTTGCTGATCCGGCCCTTCAGCTCCTTGGCGTCGACGGTGCCGTCCTTGTCCGTCTCGGCGGCGTCGAAGGTCTTGCCGGCGGCGGCCTGGGCCTCGGCCAGATCGATGGTGCCGTCCTTGTCGGTGTCGACCATCTTCAGCGTGCGCTCGGTGCCGGCGGAGCGCGCGGCGGCCGGGAGCGTCGCCGGCAGGAGAAGGGCGGCGGCGAGCGGCGCGGCGAGGGCGGTTCGGGTCAGGGTTGCGGGCATGGATGACGTCTCCGGTGGCGATCGGTGCCGGCAGCCCAAGCCGCGGCCGCGCGGGCCGTTCCTTCACAAGGCGACGATCATCCCCCGCCGCGGGTCAGCGGGCCGGGCCGTCGAGGGGTGCCAGACGGTCCGGCCCGGGCGCGGCGGCGACCGGTTCGGGGCGCGACAGGGCGCGGGCGAGCCCCGGCAGGTCCGGCCCGGCCGCGCCCGGGGGCCCGAACACCGACCGGTCGAGGGCCGCGAAGGCGTCGACGAGCGCGGGCCGGGACCGCCAGATCCGGGCCAGATCCGGCGCCTCCCGCAGCGCCGCCTCCAGGGCCGTGTGGAACCGGGCCGGATCGCCCGTCCGGGCCGCCGCGCGCAGGGCGCGCCGGGAAGGGCCGGAGAGGCGCAGGCGCGGCCGCCCGAGGCCGAAGCCGATCAGGGCCAGCCCGAGCCCGAAGGCGGCGAGCGCCGCGGCGGCGGCCGCGAGCGGCGCGGGGACCGGCGGGGGCGCCCGGTCGGTCTCCCGGTCGGGCAGGCCGCCGCCGATCTGCCGGGCCGGGATCTCGGCCTCGCGCATCGTGCGGGTTCCGGTGTCGAACCACGGGATCGCGATGGCGTCGAGGGGGATGATCTCCGGCACGCCGGGCTTCACGTCCCACTGGTAGGTGGCCCGGGCCACGGGACCGGAGGGCGTCAGCAGGGTCTCGCGGGTGACCGGGCCCGCGAAGGTGATGATGCCGCGGGTGCGCATCACCGGCCGGGGCGGCAGGCCCTCGGCGACCATGCCCTGCGCCTCCAGGGTGACGATCCGCCGGGCGGTCTCGCCGACCTTGATGGTCTCGGGGTCCGGGCTCCAGGAATCCGTGATGGTGACGTCCCGGGCGGGCAGCCACCAGGGCTCCTTGGCGTCGGGGCCGCCGGTGGCGGCGGTCCATGGTTCGACGGGGAAGGGGATCGGGGCTGAGCGCACCTCGACGGTCCGGCGCTCGCCGACATCGTTGACCGTCAGCTTGTGGGTGAACGGCTCGATGGTGAACGGCCCGGCATGGTGCGGGAAGACCGCCACGGTGCGGTCGAACGCGATGGCGCTCTGGCCGTCCGGGAGCTTGGCCTTGCTCCAATGGTCGCGGCCGAGCTGCGTCCAGGAAAAGTTCGCCAGCGAGGGCTGGACCACCTCCTCCAGCAGGATCGGCTGCTTGTAGACCCCGTGGATCTTCAGCAGCACCATCTCACGGGCGAAGGGGGCGCTGTGGCCGTTGAAGTCCGCCGTCACCGTCAGGGTGAGGTCGCCGGGCTCGATCTCGGCCCGGGCGGGGAGAGGGGTGAGCAGAGGGGCGAGGAGGGTGACAACAAGGGCCGCCCGGATGCGCCCCCGCCCTCCCCCCGCTGCGGGGGCGGGTACCCCGCGGAGCAGGGGGGGAGAGGGGAGCGCCGCTTCAAGCAGGGTCGCGCCCGCCATGACGGGCTCAGCCCGCTCCGGAGGCCGGGCTCCCCTCCCCCGCCCCCCTCCGGGGGCCGCCCGCCCCCGCAGAGGGGGGCGGGCAATCGCGCATCGCGGAAGACTCAAGAGCATCACCACGGGTTGCTCCCGGCGGGTATCGCGGTGCCGGCCTCGATCCGGCGGGTCTGCTCGGCGCGCAGGCGCAGCTTGAGATAGCGGCCCGGATCGTCCGGCAGGGTCTGGAGCCAGAGCCGGTCCGGGCGGATCTCGTGGGCCTCAAAGCTCTTGGTCACCCGGCGGACCTCGCGCTCGGGGGCCTCGGCCACCATGGCGGCGCCGCCGCCCATGCGCCCGCGGCCCGCGGCGTCGCCGGCCGAGCCCCGGGCTTGGCCCTTGCCGGCGTCGATCGACTGCTGCTCGGCCCTGCCCCGGCGGGCGACCTTGCTGTTGCCGGGCAGCGACGCGCTGGCGTTGGATTCCTTGTTGCCGGCCAGACCCTCGCCACTGGAGGCGGCGTTGATCTCGTCGGTCTGGTCCTGATTGGCGGTGTTGTTGTAGCGGGCGCCGTACTGGGCGGTGCCGTTGGCGATGCCGCCGCCGGGGCCGCGGTCGATCACCTCGGCCTGCATCCGGGCGATCAGCGAGCGGTTGGCCTGGGCGTCGGCGTCCCGGGGGTCGAAGCGCAGGGCCTCGTCGTAGGCCGCGAGCGCGCCGGGGAGGTCGCCGGCGCGCGCCAGGGCGTTGCCGAGATTGTAGCTCGCCCGGCGGCCGCCGGCGCGGAACAGGGCGATCGCCGCGTCGTAGCGGCCGGCCTCGTAGAGGGCGGCGGCGCGCCAGGCCGGATCGGCGAAGACGTCGGCGGCCAGACCCGGCAGGCCGAGGCCCATCAGCAGCCGCCCGAACCCGGTGCGGGGCTGCGAGACCGCGAGCAGCGCCAGCAGGCCCGCGCCCGCCAGCGCGAGGCCGGCGAGCCGGGCGCGGCGCCGCCAGCGCGGCGGCAGGCCGGCCCGGAGCGGCGCGGCGAGACCCGTATCCGGCAGGCTCAGCCGCATCACGCGCTCCTGCGGAACAGGACCAGGGCCGGCAGGGCCGCCAGCAGCAGCAGCCAGCGCCCGAGATCCGCGTAGGCCAGCACCCCGTAGCCCCCCGCCGCAAGGTGCTGACTGAGCCCGGCGCCGACCGCGTCGAGCACCGGCCCGGGGGCCGCGATGTCGGCGGCGGTGCCGCCCCCGGCCCGGGCCAGGGCGTCGAGGGCCGCCCGGTCGGGCCTCGGCGCGCCGGGCGGGAGCGGCCTTTCGGCGGGGACGAACAGGGCCTGCAGGCGCCAGCCCTGCCGGGCGATCGCCCCGGCCTCACGGGTCGCGGCCTCGCCGACGCCGTCGCCGTCGCTGATCAGCACCACGTCGGCGGCGACCACGTCCGCCTCCGCCAGGGTGCGGCGGGCGAGCGCCAGGCCCCGCTCGGGATGGGAGCCGCGGTCGGGCACCGTGTCGGCGTCGAGGGCGAACAGGGTGGTGCCGAGGCTGTCGCGGTCGGTGGTGGGGGAGGCGGCCAGATAGGCGTCCCCCGCGTAGACCACCAGCGCCACGGCCCGGGTGCCGGCGGCCTCGGCCACGGCGGCGGCGGCCTGGCGGACCCCCTGGAGGTTGCCCCCCTCGGTGACCGAGCGGGAGAGGTCGAGGACGATCACCGTCTCGTCGAGATTGCGGAACGTCCGCCCGTCCGCCCGCTCCACGGCGGGGCCGGTCAGCGCAAGGGCGATCAGCCCGGCCGCCAGGGCGGCGGCGAGATTCGCCTGCCGCCGTCCGCCGAGCACCGCGCCGGCCCGGGCGAGGTGGGCCATCAGCGCCGGATCCACCGCCCGGGCCCAGTCGCCGAGGGGGGCCGAGCGCCACGCGGCGCGCAGGGCCAGGAGGGCGATGACCGGGATCGCCAGGAACCACCAGGGGCGCAGGAGGGCGACGGCGTCGAGGGCGCTCATCGGGCTGAACCGGAGAGGGCGCACGCTCTCCCTCCCCCCCCTGCGGGGGAGAATACCCTGCGAAGCAGGGGGGGAGAGGGGCGCGACGGTGCAGGATAAGGCGTTGGCCGGCCCGTCGGCTCAGCCCTTTTCGGACGCCGCGCCCCCCTCTCCCGGCCCCCGCTGACGCAGGGGGCGCCCCTTGGGGCCCCCTCCCCCGCAGAGGGGGGGAGGAGGGGCGCGCGGCTTGGATCGCCGCCCTTATCCATCCAGCGACGCGTTGGGGCCGAGACCTCAGACACCGCACCCATCACGCCCCCCTCCGGCTGGCGAGCAACGCGGCGGCGGCCAGCAGCGCCAGGGCGCCCGGCCAGGGCCAGAGGTCCCGGCGCAGCGGCAGGGGCGGCGCCAGGGCGCGGCCGCCCTCCAGCCGGTCGATGGCCTCGGCGACCCGGACCAGATCCGCGGTGGTGCGCACCCGGAATGCCTCGCCGCCGCTCGTCTGCGCCATGTCGCGCAGGGTCTCGGTGTCGACCACGTCCTGCTCGCCGTCGGCGTCGGCCATGTCCCGGGGGCCGAGCGCGATCGTGTAGATCCGGATGCCCAGGTCCTTGGCGAGCTCCGCCACGTCCTTGGGGGCGGTCTGGCCGGCATTGTTGGCGCCGTCCGAGAGCAGGATCACGGCCTTCGCGGGTTTCGCGGCGCCGGGTTCGGCCGCGGCCCCGGCATCCCGGGGGTCCAGGCGGCGCAGGGCCAGCCCGAGGCCGTCGCCGATGCCGGTGGAGCGGCCGCTGATGCCGATCGTCGCCTCGTCCAGCGCCCGGGCGACCGCGGCGGTGTCGAAGCTCGGCGCCGCCGCCACGTAGGCCTGGTCGGCGAAGATCACGAGGCCGATTCGGTCCCCGGCCCGGCGCCGGATGAAGTCGGCGCCGACGCGCTTGACCGCGGCGAGCCGGGTCACGGTCTCGCCGTCGAGGGCGAAGTCGCGCCGCTCCATGGAGCCCGACAGGTCCATGGCGATCATGATCTCGCGGCCGGAGGCGGGGAGCGCGGCGGCCGGCATGACCAGGCGGGGCCCGGCGAGGGCGACCACCAGGGCGAGCCAGAGCGTCCAGGCGAGGGCGGTCCGGCGGCGCCCGCGGGCCGCGCGGTCCGCGCCGGCCCGGCCCGCGCCGACCAGGGTGCCGGGCACCCGGAGGGCACCGCTGCCGCCCTCCGGCTCGGCCGGGATCAGGCGGCCGGCGAGCAGGGGCAGGGGCAGGGCCAGCAGCGCCCAGGGTGCGGCGAGGTCGAAGGCCGACAGGAGCGCGCTGAGCCAGGCGGGCAGGAGGTCGCTCACCAGACCGCTCACGAGCGCGCCCCGCTCCGCACCCGTCCGATCAGGCGGCCGAGTTCGGCGTCCAGGGCGTCGAGATCTGGAGCCTGGCGGCGGTACAGCCCGTCGGCGAGGACGCGGCCCGCCCCCCGGGTGAAGAAGTCGGTCCGGAAGAGGGCGTCGAGGCGCCGGCCCCAATCCGCGCCCGCGGTCCGGGGCCCGGAATCGCCGCCCAGCGTCCGGTCGAGGCGGCGCAGCAGCCGGGCCTGGGCCACGAGCCGCGCCTGCGGATCGAGGCCGCGGCTGCGGGCGAGTTCGGCCAGCGCCGCCCGGCGGAGGCCGGCCCGGGACCGGCCGCGCAGGGCGCGCGCGAGCCCGACCAGCAGGGCGGCCAGGAAGCCCAGGAGAGCGGCCGCGAGGATCTCGCCCTGCACGGCGCCGGCGGCGCCCCCGGGCAGGTGCAGGCCGCGGAGCTGGTCCAGGCCGAGCGCGGTCTCGGCGGGCATCATCGCGGCACCCCGCCGGGCCCGGCCTCACAGCACCGCATCGAGGCGCTCCATCAGCGGCGCGTAGGCCTCGGGTCCCGCCTCGACGTCGAGGCGCACACCCGTGATGCCGCGGCGGGCGTAATCGGCGAGCCGCGCCTCGGCGGACCCGTCCGACCCGCCGGCCGGCCTCGCCGTCGGCAGCGCGGTGCCGCGGCTCCCATCCGCCAGGGCGAAGGGATAGTAGCCCGGCGGCCGGGCGCGCTCGAAGGCGTCGCTCACCAGGATCAGCCGGATGGCGATCCGCTCGGCCAGCAGGGTCAGGAGCTCGTCGAAGCCCGGGCCCGGGGCGTCGAGGGCGCTGGCGACGACGAGGTGGCCGCCGGCGGGCAGCAGGCTGCGGGCGAGGCCCAGCGTCGCCTCCAGCGGCGGCTCCGCCTCGGACCGGATTCCGGGCAGGGCCTCCAGGGCCTGCGCGTGGGCCTGGGCGAGGGCGCCGGTCACGGCGATCATGGCGCGCTCCCCGCCCGCGGGCCGCAGCACCGTGGGGGCCCCGGCGGACGCCACCGCGAGGCCGACCCGGCCGCCATCGGCCGCGACCCGCCAGCCGAGCAGCGCCAGGGCCTCGGCGGCCGCCACGGAGCGCAGGGTCCGGCGGGTTCCGAACAGCATCGCGGGTCGGAAATCGGCGAGCAGCACCACGGCCCGGTCGCGCTCGTCGTGGTGGGTGCGGACATGCAGCTGCCCGGTGCGCGCGGTGGCGTTGCGGTCGATGAAGCGGCGGTCGTCGCCCTCCGACCAGAGCCGGACGTCCTCCGGCTCGGAGCCGCGCCCGCGCCGCCGCGTGACGATGCCGCCGGGCAGGCCCGCCAGCGTCCGGGTCCCTGGCGCCGAGCCCCGCCGGGCGAGGTGGCGCAGGCCCATCAGGGCCTCGCCCGAGAGGTGGATGCCGCTGTCGGCACCGCCCCTCCCGCCCCCCTCTGCGGGGGCGGGAGGCCCCTGCGTCAGCAGGGATCGGGTCGGGATGTAGTCCCGCAAGAGGGGAACCCGGCTTCCGGAAGCGGCGCGACCGTCCTGAAGGCCGGCGTTCGATCCTGCACCGTCGCGCCCCTCTCCCGACCCCCTCCGGGGGCCACCCGCCCCCGCAGAGGGGGGAGGGAATCTGCGCCGCGCGAACCCGAACATCGTCAGAGGGCCCGCACCCGCTGCACGAGCTCGCCCACGAGCCCGCGGGCGGTCCTGCCCTCGGCGGCGGCCCGCCAGGTCAGGCCGATGCGGTGGGACAGGGCGTCCCGGGCCAGCGCGGTGATGTCCTCGGGGGTGACGTGGTCCCGGCCGTGCAGCCAGGCCCGGGCCTTGCCGGCCATCATCAGCGCGAGCGTACCCCGCGGCGAGGCCGGGTGCTCGATCAGCGCGCGCAGGTCCGGGGCGGCCGCGTCGGTGCGGGTCGCCGCCACCAGCCGGACGAGGTAGTCCTTGAGCGCCGGCGACACGTAGGTGGCCAGCGCCGCCTCCCGGGCGGCCCGGACATCCGCCAGCGACAGGCGCACGGGCATCGCCTCGACGTGGTGGGTGATCTCGCCCTCCACGAGATCGAGGATCGCCCGCTCGGTGGCCTCGTCGGGCATGTCGACCACGACGTGCAGGAGGAAGCGGTCGAGCTGCGCCTCCGGCAGCGGGAAGGTCCCGGCATGCTCGATCGGGTTCTGGGTCGCCACGACCATGAACGGGTCGGACAGGGCGTGCGTGGTCCCCGAGACCGTGACCTGCCCCTCGGCCATGGATTCGAGGAGCGCCGACTGCACCTTCGGGGGCGCGCGGTTGACCTCGTCCACCAGCACCAGGGCGTGGAACAGGGGACCGTGCAGGAATTCGAAGGTGCCGCTGTCCTGGCGCCACACGGTGGTGCCGGTGAGATCGGCCGGCATCAGGTCCGGGGTGCATTGGATGCGCGCGAAGGAGCCGTCGAGGCCGTCGGCGAGGCGCTTGACCGCGCGGGTCTTGGCGAGGCCCGGGGCGCCCTCGATCAGCAGGTGGCCGCCGGTCAGGAGCCCGATCAGCAGGCGCTCGACCAGGCCGGCGCTGCCGATCAGGCCGCGCTCCAGCCCCGCGCGGAGCGCCATGACGCGGCCGTGCAGGCCCTCGTCCGGGACGATGTCGGGCCGGCGTTCGGCGAGGGCGCCGCTCATGCGGGGAAAATTCCGGCGCGGACCGATTCCGCCGCGTGGGCCCTGTCCTGCATCCTGTCCGTCTCCTCGGCCGGGTCCCGAATTCTTAAGGGATCCTCAGTCTCTTGCCGGTGTGCCCGTTGCCCGGTGCGGCCGTCAATCCCGGTCCCGGCCCGCGCCGGGGTCGCGGCCGGTCCACGGTGTCACGGTTTCGTCACCACGCGCGCCCAAGGACCGCCCCGCCCAAGGACCGCCCCGCCCGAGAACGGCCCCGCCCGAGAACCGCCCCGCCCAAGGACTGCCGATGACCGAGGACCGCCGATGACCACCTACGCGTCCCTCCCCGAGGAGTTGAAATCCGCCCTGGGCCTGCTCGTGGCCTTCGTGCTGGGCACGGTGATTGGGGCCGAGCGCCAGTACCGGCAGCGCACCGCGGGCCTGCGCACGGCGGTGCTGGTGGCGGTGGGCGCCTGCGCGTTCGTGGATCTCGGCATGCGGCTGACCGGCCCGGACGGGGGGGTCCGCACCGTGGCCTACGTGATCTCCGGCATCGGCTTCCTCGGGGCCGGCGTGATCATGAAGGAGGGGATGAACGTCCGCGGCCTCAACACCGCCGCCACCCTGTGGTGCTCGGCCGCCGTGGGGGCGTTCTGCGGCGCCGACCTGCCCCTGGAGGCGGTCTTCGTGATGGTGACGGTGCTGGCCTGCAACACGGCGCTGCGGCCGCTGGTGAACGCCATCAACCGCGCGCCGATCCGTGAATCGGCCACCGAGGCGACCTACGAGGTCCAGGTGACCACCGCGCCCGGCGAGGCCGGCCCGGCGCAGGACCTGCTGGTGGAGCGCCTGGAGGCGGCCAATTATCCGGTCAGCAACGTCGAGGTGGAGGAACGCGGCGAGAGCGCAGTCGACGTGGTGGCGACGCTGACGGCGAGCGCCGTGAAGGCGGAGGAACTCGACGCCGTGACCAACGACCTCGCCCGCCTCCCGGGCATCCGCCACGCCACCTGGTCGATCCAGACCGCCGACTAGCGCATCCGCCCGCGAGGGGGCTGCCGGCTTTCGGAGACGACGATGCGCCAGGGCCTGTTCTGGCGTGATCCTGATCCTTCGATCCTGACGGACGGATCCCGTCGCTGACCGGTGATGGTTTCGAAGGGTCCGGGACCTTTTACGGGTGCAGGGCGCCGCTTGCGAGATCCTCGGGGCTCCGCCCCAGGACCCCGCCCAAGGGATGATCCCTTGGGAATCCGCGGGATCGGGTCGCCGTGCGGTCCTGCGCGGCGACAGGCGTGAGCACAGGCAAGACGACGGCTCAGTACGGCGCCGTCAGCTTGAGCCAGAGCAGGACCGCGAGGCTCACCACGGCGATCGGCATCTGGATCGGGCGCAGGCGGGCATGCGCCAGGGGCACTGCGCCGGTGCGCGCCGCGATCGGATCGAGGATCCCCACGAGGGCGTAGCCGAGGATCAGCATCGCCAGCGCCGGCACCGCCTTGCCCATCACGGCGGCGAACAGGCTGAACAGCCCCAGCCCGTACAGAACCAGCATCGTGACCAATTGCGACAGGCGCGGGCCGCCCTCGGTCCGGAAGCTGACGCCCCGGTGCACGCCGGCCAGGAACAGCAGGATCGAGGCGGCGTAGAGCAGGGTGAACAGGGCCACGAGGTAGTCGAGGGGCTGGCCGTTCAGCCACCACGCCGCGGCGGCGCCGACGGCGATCGGCACCATCGGGCCGAAGCCGAAGACGAGGTCGAGCCACGGGATCCGGCGCGGCTCGTGCGCGGTGAGGGTGCGTCCGGTGGCGTCGTCGCGCATGGCGGTCAGAGGGGCTCTCGGGTTGGGGATCTGCTGCACCGCAGCGCCGGGACGGTGAACCCTCCCGTGCGGGCCCGGTTCCGGGCCGGTCCGCCGCGCCGCCTCTCTAACCCCGGCGCGTCCCGTCCGCGAGGGCCTTGAATGGGGGCCTCGAATGGGGGCCTTGAGTGCGGGGGCGAAACGCGTTATCTCTTCATCGCCCTCGTCACAAGGTCAGCGCCACAGCGCGCCCGTGAGCCGCGAGGGTCCTGCCAAAACGGTTTCGCCACCCTGATCCACGGGCCCCTCGCCGCAGCGCGGCCCGCCCTTCGGCGCCCGTCCCCCGGGTGCTTGGCACAGAACCGGCCCTCCCACCTTCTCCGTCGGTTGCAAGACACCCCATGACGCCACATCCCGACGCCCTCGCCGATCTCGAGACCGCGGAGCCGGCCGATGATCTGCCGACCATGCCCGCCGCCCTCGAAGGCGTCCGCGAGGTCAAGCTCCAGGACCTCAAGTCGAAGACGCCGACCGATCTGACGGCCTTCGCCGAGGAGGTCGAGGTCGAGAACGCCTCGACCATGCGCAAGCAGGAGTTGATGTTCGCGATCCTGAAGCAGCTCGCTGCCAAGGAGGTCGAGATCATCGGCTCGGGCACCGTCGAGGTGCTGCAGGACGGCTTCGGCTTCCTGCGCTCCTCCGACTCGAACTACCTGCCGGGCCCCGACGACATCTACATCTCGCCGACCCAGATCCGCCGCTTCGGCCTGCGCACCGGCGACACCGTCGAGGGCCCGATCCGCGGCCCCAAGGACGGCGAGCGTTATTTTGCTCTTCTCAAAGTCAACACCATCAACTTCGAGAACCCGGAAAAGATCAAGCACAAGGTCCATTTCGACAACCTGACGCCGCTCTTCCCGACGAAGCGCTTCAAGCTCGAACTGGACAACCCGACCAAGAAGGATTTCTCGCCGCGGATCATCGACATCGTGGCGCCGATCGGCAAGGGCCAGCGCGCCCTGATCGTGGCGCCGCCGCGCACGGGCAAGACCGTGCTGATGCAGAACATCGCCCAGTCGATCACCCTCAACCACCCCGAGTGCTACCTGATCGTGCTGCTCATCGACGAGCGGCCCGAGGAGGTCACCGACATGCAGCGCTCGGTGAAGGGCGAGGTCATCGCCTCGACCTTCGACGAGCCGGCCACCCGCCACGTGCAGGTCGCCGAGATGGTGATCGAGAAGGCCAAGCGCCTCGTGGAGCACGGCCGCGACGTCGTGATCCTGCTCGATTCGATCACCCGGCTCGGCCGCGCCTACAACACCGTGGTGCCGTCCTCCGGCAAGGTGCTCACCGGCGGCGTCGACGCCAACGCCCTGCAGCGGCCCAAGCGCTTCTTCGGCGCCGCCCGCAACATCGAGGAGGGCGGCTCGCTCTCGATCATCGCCACCGCGCTGATCGACACCGGCTCGCGCATGGACGAGGTGATCTTCGAGGAGTTCAAGGGCACCGGCAACTCGGAGATCATCCTGGACCGCAAGGTCTCGGACAAGCGCATCTTCCCGGCGATCGACATCACCCGCTCCGGCACCCGCAAGGAGGAGCTGCTGGTCCCGCCGGACGCCCTCAAGAAGACCTACGTGCTGCGCCGCATCCTCAACCCGATGGGCGTCACCGACGCGATCGAGTTCCTGATGGACAAGCTCCGCCAGACCAAGAGCAACGGCGACTTCTTCGACTCGATGAACACCTGAGGCGCGTCCGGGCGCGTCTCCCTTCCCCCTCTCGGACTCCTGTATTCACTCATCTCTGGCCGAGGCGCGCTCTCCGCCCCGCAAGGGGCGACGGGCGACACAGGTTTGAGGTCTCAGCGAGCTCGCCGGTCAGATCGGCGGGGCTCGGCCCCCCTCTCCCGTGCGTGAGAGGGGGCCCTGTCGCGCTGGGTCGTGATCCGCGTGCCTTGAACCTGTGTCGCCCGTCGCCGCAAGGGGGAGGGAGAGACGCTTCCGGATGCCATCGCGCCATCCGCCCTGTCCCGCCACGGCACGGATAGGCCAGACCGCGCAACCGGGCCGTTGACCTTCCCCTAACCGATCCCTGCCAAGGTCTGCATCGGGCGCCAGGTTGCGTATCGGCCCCGCGACAGCCCCGCCGGCCGGTTCATCCCGGCGGCGGGGCTCGTCGCAGCCCCCCGTGTGCGGGCTGTTTTGCGGGCTGCCTTGCGCCCGCCCCCGGATCCGTGACACTGGCGCGATGCCGCGCTCGCCCTGGCTCCGTCCGGACCCGCTCCTCCTCGCCTCGACCAGCCCGACACGGCGCCTCCTGCTGGAGAGCGCCGCCCTGCCGGTCGAGACCGCCGCCCCCGACGTGGACGAGCGCGCCCTGGAGGCGGCGAGCCGGACCCTGTCCCCCCCCGACCTCGCCCTGACGCTCGCCCGCGCCAAGGCGGCTTCGGTGGCGGCCCGGTTCCCCGGGCGGCTCGTCATCGGCGCCGATCAGGTGCTCGACCTCGACGGCACGGTGTTCCACAAGCCCGCCGATGCCGCCGCGGCCCGGGCGCAGCTCGCCCGGCTCGCCGGCCGCACCCACGCCCTGCATGCCGCCGTCGTGCTGGCCGGAACCGTGGAGGACGCCTTCGTGGAGACCGCCCGGCTGACCCTGCGGCCCCTCGATGACCGGGCGATCGCGGCCTATGTGGACTGCGCGGGCGCGGAACGGGTACGGGCGAGCGTCGGCGGCTACCAGCTCGAAGGGCCGGGGATCCACCTGTTCGAATCGGTCGTCGGCGACCACAGTACCGTGCTGGGCCTGCCGCTGCTGCCGCTCCTCGCCCGCCTGCGCGCCACCGGTTGCCTGGACTTCTGACGGCGCCGGGCGGAAGGAACGGGTGTCCGGAGGGCTCAGCCCTTCTGGGGGCCGGAGCCACGTCCGAGACACCCGGGCTCCGCCCTGGACCCGCAAAAGGTCCCGGACCTCTTGAAACCCTGACTTGTCCCAACGATCGAACGGAGCATCGTCTTGGCCGGGCACGATCATTCCCACGGATCCCACGCGCATGGTGGCCATGGGCACGGAGGTCACGGGCACGGAGGTCACGGGCACGGAGGTCATGGCGGCCACGCCCATGCGCCAAAAAATTTCGGGCCGGCCTTCGCCATCGGCATCGTGCTCAACACCGGATTCGTGGTGATCGAGGCGGCCTACGGCTATCTCGCCAACTCCATGTCGCTCGTGGCCGATGCTGGCCACAACCTCTCGGACGTTCTGGGCCTCGCGGCCGCCTGGATCGCCGCCATCCTGGTGCGCCGCCGCGCCAGCGCCCGCTTCACCTACGGGTATCGCGGCTCCTCGATCCTGGCCGCCCTGTTCAACGCCGTGTTCCTGCTGATCGCCATGGGGGCGGTGATCTGGGAGGCGCTGGTCCGCTTGGTCCATCCGGAACCGGTCGCCGGGACCATCGTGATGGTGGTGGCGGCCGTCGGGATCCTGGTCAACGGCCTGACCGCGTGGCTGTTCGCCAGCGGCGCCAAGGGCGACATCAACATCCGTGGCGCCTTCCTGCACATGGCGGCCGACGCCGCCGTCTCGGCCGGGGTCGTGGTCGCGGGCCTCGTGATCCAGCTCACCGGCTATGCCTGGCTCGATCCCGCGGTCAGCCTCGTCATCGCGGCCCTGGTGGTCTGGGCGACCTGGGGCCTCCTGCGCGACAGCGTGGCCATGTCCCTCGACGCCGTGCCCCCGGAGATCTCCCCGGATGCGGTGACCGGCTTCCTGCGCGACCGGCCCGGGGTGGTCGATCTGCACGACCTGCACATCTGGCCCATGAGCACCACCAGCGTCGCCCTCACGGTCCATCTGGTGATCGCCGAGGACCATCCGGAGCATCGGACACCCGGCAACGGCTTCCTCACCGAGACCGCCGAGGGCCTGCGCGCCCGCTTCGGCATCGGCCACGCCACCCTGCAGATCGAGGCGGCCGGCGGCCCGGCCTGCCGCCTCGCCGAGGCGTGCGCGGCGTGACCGGAGCCCCGATCCCCCGGGCCTTCGTGGTCGGACACCCGATCGCCCATTCGCGCTCGCCGCTGATCCACGGCCACTGGCTGGCCGCCCACGGCCTCCCGGGCTCCTACGAGCGCCTGGACGTGGCGCCGGCGGCGTTTCCGGCCTTCCTCCGTTCGCTGCCGGACTCGGGCTTCCGGGGCGGCAACGTCACGATCCCCCACAAGGAGGCGGCCTTCGCGCTGGCCGACACCCTCACGCCGCGGGCGGAAAAGATCGGCGCGGTCAACACCCTGGTGGTCGGGCCGGACGGCCGGATCGGCGGCGACAACACCGACGCGCCGGGCTTCTGCGCCCATCTGGACCACAGCCTGGGCGAAGGCTGGCCGGGGCGCGCGGGCGGGACCGCCGTGGTGCTGGGCGCCGGCGGCGCGGCCCGGGCGATCGTGGTCGGGCTGGCCGAGCGGGGCCTGCGCCGGATCCTCGTGGCCAACCGCACCCCGGCCCGGGCCGAGGGCGTGGCCGCCCTGGCGCCGGGCATCGGCGCGGCCCTCGCCTGGGACGATCTGCCGGCGGCGCTTGCCGGGGCGGGGCTCCTGGTCAACACCACCTCGCTGGGCATGCGGGGCCAGCCGCCCCTCGACCTCGACCTCGCGCCGCTGCCGGCCTCCGCGGCGGTGGCCGACATCGTCTACGCCCCGCTGGAGACGGCGCTGCTGGCGGCGGCACGCCGGCGCGGGCTCGCGGCGGTGGACGGGCTCGGCATGCTGCTGCACCAGGCGGTGCCGGGCTTCGAGGCCTGGTTCGGCCCGCGCCCCACCGTCACCCCCGCGTTGCGCGCCAAGATCGTGGCGGACCTCGCCGGATGAGGCCGGGCGGTCCCGTCAGCGGTCCCGTCATCGGTCCCATCATCTTGGGCCTGACCGGCTCGATCGGCATGGGCAAGTCGGCCACCGCCGGGATGTTCGCGGCGCTCGGCGTCCCGGTCCACGACGCCGACGCCGCCGTCCACGCCCTCTACGGGCCCGGCGGCGAGGCGGCCGCGGCGATCGGGGCGGCCTTTCCGGGGGTGCGCGATCCGCGCGGCGGCGTCGACCGCGCCCGCCTGCGCGACGCGGTGCTGGGCGATCCCGATCGGATGGCCGCCCTCGAGGCCCTCGTCCACCCGCTGGTCCGGGCGGCCAGCACCGCCTTCCTGGCGCGGCACGCGGCGGCGCCGCTGGTCGTCCTCGACATCCCGCTCCTCTACGAGACCGGGGGCGAGACCCGCTGCGACGCGGTCGCGGTGGTCAGCGCCCCCCCGGAGGTCCAGCGCGCCCGGGTGCTCGCCCGCCCCGGCATGAATGAGGCGGCTTTCGCGGCGATCCTGGCCAAGCAGATGCCCGATGCCGAGAAGCGCGCCCGGGCGGATTTCGTGATCGACACGGGCGGGGGTTTTCCGGCGGCCGAGGCCGAGGTGGCGCGGATCGTGGCCCGGCTCACCGAGGGGCGTGCGCCGCCACACCGGGCCGGAGGGTGACGCATCCGCGCCGCTGCATATCTGTGGTTGCAGCTCTCCCCGGGGCGTTCCGGCCGCTTGGTGGACGTGATGGTGCGGTATCTCGCAATGACCGGACGAATCCTGGCCGTGACGGTGCTCACCCTGCTGGGGGCGGCTGCCATGCCGGCCCGGGCCCAGGACGCCGCCGCCTGCCCGCCCCCGAAGAAGATCGCGGCCGGCGCCTGCGTCACCGCCTGCCCGGGCGGGTACGAGGACCAGGGGCGTGTCTGCGTCTACCGCAACATGTCGCGCTAGGCAGTCGGGTACGGCAGGTTAACCGCGCCGGCTTATCCCGTTAGGGTCCGGTCCCCTAAAACATGCCGAGTCGCCCCATGCTGCGCGAGATCGTCCTCGACACCGAGACCACCGGCACGGAGGCGAAGGGCGGCGACCGGCTGATCGAGATCGGCGCGGTCGAGCTGCTCAACCACATCCCCACCGGGCGCAGCTTCCACCGCTACTGCAACCCGCAGCGGGCGGTCTCCGAGGGCGCCTTCAAGGTCCACGGCCTGTCGGACGCGTTCCTCGCCGACAAGCCGCTCTTCGCCGGGATCGTCGGCGAGCTGCTGGCCTTCCTGGGCGACGGGCGCCTCGTGATCCACAACGCGCCCTTCGATGTCGGCTTCCTCAACATGGAATACGCCCGGCTCGGGGCCGACGCCCCGCCGCCGATCCGGCTGGAGGAGGTGGTCGACACCCTGCCCATGGCCCGGCGCAAGCACCCGGGGGCGGCCAACAACCTCGACGCCCTCTGCGCCCGCTACGGCATCGACAACACCAAGCGCACCAAGCACGGGGCGCTCCTCGACGCGCAGATCCTGGCCGAGGTCTATGTCGAGCTGCTCGGCGGCAAGCAGACCAGCCTGGGATTGCTGGATGCGGGGACCGCCGCGCCGGGCGCCGGGCCGCGCGCCCCCGCGGCCGTCCCGGCGGCGCCCCGGCCCTACCGCAGCCGCCTGACCGACGCGGAGCGCGCCCGCCATGACGGCTTCCGGGCGAGCCTCGGTCCTGCCGCGATCTGGGCCGAGTACATCGGGACGGACGAGCCGGCCTGACCCGCCGGTCCCGTGCGCCGGGCTGACCCGCGGTGCCGGGTGTTGCCGCGGCGCACAGCGGCGTTTATTGCGATGCACAATCGAGGTCGGCGTTCCATCGGGTCCGGTGGTGAGGATGGTCCATGCGGTGGCATCGGCGCACAGCTCCCGGCCGCGACAGCAACGCTGAGGCAGTGAGGCGCGCAGGCATGACCGACGATCCCGGCCGCCGCGACGGGGAGCGCGACCCCAGGATCGGCGCCTCGCCCTTCGCCGACATGATCGAGGCCACCCGGCTGACCGGGCTCGGCCGCCTGGACGAGGCCACCGCGCTGATCCAGCGCAGCTTCCGCGGCGCGGACGCCGCGGCGCCGCCCCGGGGCGATTCGCCCCCGCGCCCGGATGCGGCCGGGCCCGGGACAGCGCAGGATCCGGCAGCCGAATCCGTCACGCGGGTGCGCGAGGTGGTCGGTCAGGTCATGCGCGGCCTCGGCCCCGTGCTGAAAGGGCTGGGCAAGCCCCTGCGGCAGCCCGCACCGCCCCCCGATCAGCCCGGTACCCCGGCGGGGGGCAGCTTCCTGTCCCTGAGCCACGCGGAGGCCGCCGGCAGCCGCGACTACAGGCTGTTCGTCCCGAGCCGTCCGGAGACCCCCGCGCCTCTGGTCGTCATGCTGCACGGCTGTACGCAGAACCCGGACGATTTCGCCGCCGGGACCGGCATGAACGCCCTGGCCGAGCGGGCGGGCGTGTTCGTCGCCTATCCGGCACAGAGCCGTCAGGCCCATGCCCAGCGCTGCTGGAACTGGTACGACCCCCGCGACCAGGCCCGCGGATCCGGCGAGCCGGCGATCATCGCCGGTCTCACCCGGGCGGTGATGGCCGACCATCCCATCGACCCGGCCCGGGTCTACATCGCCGGCCTGTCGGCGGGGGGCGCGGCCGCCCTGAACATCGCCCGGGCCTATCCGGACCTGTTCGCCGCCGTGGGCGTGCATTCGGGCCTCGCGGCCGGCTGCGCCCGCGACCTCGGCTCGGCCCTGATGGCCATGCAGGTCGGCGCGCCGGGCCTCGGCACCACGACGCCGTTCGGGGCACCCGCCCCGGCGACGCGCGTGCCCACGATCGTCTTCCACGGCGAGGATGACGGGACGGTGAGCGTGCGCAACGCCGATCAGGTGCTGGCGCAGGCCAACGTGGCGGGGCTGACCGGGCGGTCCGAGACCATCGAGGGCCGCGGCCATCCCTTCACCCGCACCCGCTACCGGGACGGGTCCGGCCGGGTGGTGGTGGAGGATTGGCGGGTGCGCGGCGCCGGCCACGCCTGGTCGGGCGGCCGCCCCGAGGGCAGCTACACGGATCGCGAGGGTCCCGATGCCTCCCGGGCGATGCTCGACTTCTTCGCCGAGCACCGGCTCGGCCCGCAAGGCCGGTAAGGGGTTCCCAAAGGGCTGTGCCCTTTGGCGGGTCGCCAGGGCGGAGCCCCGGCCCGAGACGGGCTCCGCCCGCTTGCAGGGCCCTGCCCTGCACCCGCAAAAGGTCCCGGACCTTCTGAAACCAGGACTTTCCATGCCTGCATCGATCCCGACCCTCGACGGCCTCGCCCAGGTGGCGGAGCGCTACGACCTGATCCTCTGCGATGTCTGGGGCGTCCTGCACGACGGCCAGACGGCCCACGCCGCCGCCGGCGCGGCGCTGATCCGCTTCCGCGACCTGCCGGGACCGCGGCCGCGCCGGGTGGTCCTGGTGTCGAACGCCCCCCGGCCCGGGGACGGGGTGGGCCGCATCCTCGACCGGTTCGGCGTGCCGCGGGCGGCCTACGACGCGATCCTGACCTCGGGCGACCTCACCCGCGACCTCATCGCGGCGCGCCCCGGCGCCCGGATCCGCCACCTCGGGCCGGAGCGGGACCTCGGCATCTTCCAGGGGCTCGACCTCAGCCTCGTCCCGGAGGCGGAGGCCGATCTCGTCGTCTGCACGGGCCTGTTCGACGACCGCAGCGAGACCGCGGACGATTACCGGCCCGAACTGACGCGCCTCGCCGCCCGCGGGCTGACCCTGATCTGCGCCAATCCCGACCTCGTGGTCGAGAGCGGCAACCGCCTGATCCCCTGCGCGGGCCTGCTGGCGGCGGCCTATGCGGAGCTCGGCGGCGCCGTGGTCTATGCCGGCAAGCCGCACCGGCCGGTCTACGCGGCGGCCCTGGCCAAGGGTGCCGCCCTCACCGGCGCCCCGGTGGACCCGGCCCGGGTCCTGGCGATCGGCGACGCGATCCGCACCGACATCGCCGGCGCCCGCGGCTTCGGCCTCGCGAGCCTGCTGGTCGCCCGGGGCATCCACGCGGAGGAACTCGGCGTCACGGCCGAGCACCACCGGCTGGGCGACGTGGCGGACTGGCTCAGCCGGCAGGCGGTGCATCCCGACGCGGTGATCGAGCGGCTGGTCTGGTAGCGCGCCCGGGCCGCCGCCGATGGTCCGGCTGGACAGACGGATCCGTTCGTGCTGCCGCGCGCCCTCCCTCTCGCGCAGAGGGGAAAGGGGGACGCGTGTGGATACGGAAAGAGCATGTGTGGCGGTTCGGTCACCGCGTTGATGTGTCGGCTAACGATCACCCCGCCACGCGGCGCGGAGCCGATGCGGCCGGGACGGGTGATCGCGCCGGTCGCGGGCCTCGTCCCGGACCCGGGGCGGAATTCAGGCCTTGGCGATAGTTAGCCGCCCTGTCACATGCAAAACCATGCCCGGACGCGCGCGGAGACGCTACACGACCTTCCTCGTCTCCGTAACGCCGGAGCGGTCCGGCAAGGCGTCGAGCCCCCGGGTCTACGCGGTGATGAAGTCCAGCGCCGAGGAGGCCCTGGCGGCGGTGCGCAACCTGGCCGAGGCGCCGGCTTCCGTCGCCCTCGTGGGCAGCCTGTCCACCCGGGTGGCGAAGGCCCTCAAGCTGAAGCCCGACGAGCCGCGCCCGGTGTGACGCGGATCGGCCGCCAAGCCCGTCAATCCACCGCGAGCCGGTAGCCGACGCCCCGGACGGTCTGCAGGAAGACCGGGTTGGCCGGATCGACCTCCGTCTTGCGGCGCAGGCGGTTGATCTGCACGTCGACGGTCCGCTCCGCCGCGGCGCCCCCGGGTCCGGCGAGCTGCTCGCGCTCCACGTTGGCGCCGCCGGCCATGGCCAGGATCGTCAGGATCTCGCGCTCGCGCTCGGTGATGCGGATCAGCGCGTCGTCCCGGCGCAGCTCGCCCCGGTCGATCCGGAACGCGAACGGCCCAAAGGTCACGGCCTCGGCCGCGGCCTCCCGGGGGCGCGGGCTGCGCTTGATGATGTTGGTGAGCCGCAGCGTCAGCTCCCGCGGCTCGAACGGCTTGGGCAGGTAGTCGTCCGCGCCGATCTCCAGGCCCATCACCCGGTCGTTGGGGTTGGAGCGCGCGGTGAGCATCAGGATCGGCACCCGGGAGGTCTCGCGCACGCTCCGGGCGTAATCGAAGCCGTTCTCGCCGGGCATCATCACGTCGAGCACCATCGCGTCGAACACGACGCTCTGGGCCCGGGCCCGGGCCTCGGCGGCGCTCGCCGCCGCGGTGACGCGAAACCCCTGGTCGGTGAGGTAGCGGGCGAGGAGTTCGCGCAGGCGGCGGTCGTCGTCGACCACCAGGACGTGCGGCGCCTCGTCGGGCAGGTCGGCCCGGGGAGCCGCCGTCACGCGCCGCCGCCCGCATGGGCCACGCGCCGGGCCATCAGGCTCCGGACCGCCGCCCTGTCCTCCGGCTCGATCATCGCCATCAAGAAATCCTCCGGCGAGCCCCGCGCGTCCGGCGCGGCCAGCGCCCGGGCGAGGCGGCGCGCCTGGACCCGGGTCAGGTCGGCGGCCAGCTCCGCGCCGGACGGCGTGCAGTAGAGCAGGCGCTGGCGCCGGTCGCTCGGGCCGGGCTTCTGGGCGACGTAGCCCTGGCCGATCAGGTCCTTGAGCACCCGGTTGAGGCTCTGCTTGGTGATGCGCAGGATGTCGAGGAGTTCGGCGATGGTCAGGCCCGGATAGCGGTCGACGAAGTGCAGCACCCGGTGATGCGCCCGGCCGAAGCCGTAGGCCGCCAGGATCCGGTCGGGATCGCCCACGAAATCGCGATAGGCGAAGAACAGGAGTTCGATCAGGTCGTCGCTGCCGAGGGTGGCCGGGACGGGGGGCGCCGCGAAGGTTTCCGCGCCCGGGGCTGTCCGTGTCACGGCGCGGCCGCTCCCAACGGGTGATAGGTCAGTCCCCGTGACGTTTCCCAAGCGGGCCGAGGCCCGTCAACCCTGTCCGGTCAACCCGGGCCCGCCACCCGGCCGCCGTCGGGGCCAGGGCCCGGACCCGCCGCGACGGAACGGAGCCTGTTCGTACCGCCCCCGGTCCGCGCGGTCCCCGGGACGGTGCTCCCCGGACCGGCCCGCTTGCGGACCGTCCGACCGCTCCGCTACGCATCCCGGGTCGGGCAGAGGGAGCGGTGGAAGACATGGCCGAAGCAGTCGAATCGGGACGCCGCCTCTGGATCCGCGATCCGCGCGCCATCCTGGCGGCGGGCGCGGGGGGCGGGATCGTCGTGGCGGGCAGCCGGATCGTCGAGCTCGTGGCGGCGGGCGCCCGGCCGGCCGCCCCGGTGGACGAGACCTTCGACGCCGCGCGCCACGTGGTCATCCCCGGGCTGATCAACACCCATCACCACGCCTTCCAGACCCTGACCCGCGCCCATCCGATCGCGATCAACAAACCGCTCTTCCCCTGGCTGAAGGCGCTCTACACGATCTGGGGGCGGATCACCCCCGAGGCGTTCCGGCTCGCCACCCGGGTCGCCTATACCGAGCTGCTGCTCTCCGGCTGCACCACGGCGGGCGACCACCATTACCTGTTCCCGAAGGGGCTGGAGGATTCGGTCGACGTCCAGGTCGACGAGGCCCGGGCGCTCGGAATCCGCGCGGCGATCACCCGCGGCTCCATGAGCCTGTCCGACCGGGAGGGCGGCCTGCCCCCCGCGGCGCTGACGCAGGACGACGACACGATCCTTGCGGATTGCGAGCGGGTGCTGAACCTGTTCCACGATCCGGCCCCGGGGGCGATGGTCCAGATCGGGCTGGCCCCCTGCTCGCCCTTCGCGGTGACCCAGCGCCTGATGCGCGAGAGCGCGACCCTCGCCGCCCGCCACGGCTGCCGCCTGCACACCCATCTCGGCGAGACGCTCGACGAGGACGCCTATTGCCTGTCGATGTTCGGCTGCCGGCCGGTGGAGTATCTGGAACAGGTCGGCTGGCTGAACGACCGGGTCTGGCTCGCCCACGGCATCCATTTCAACGACGCCGAGGTCGCCCGGCTGGGCAAGGCGGGGGTCGGCGTGTGCCATTGCCCGACCTCGAACATGACCCTGGCGTCGGGGCGCTGCCGCACCTGCGAGCTGGAGGCGGCGGGCTCCCCCGTGGGGCTCGGGGTCGACGGCTCGGCCTCGAACGACAGCTCGAACCTGATGGAGGGAGTGCGCCACGCGCTGATGCTGAGCCGGCTCACCTACGGGGCTGAGGCGGTGACGCATCGCGACGCGCTGCGCTGGGCCACGGAGGGTTCGGCCGCCTGCCTCGGCCGCACCGATATCGGCCGGATCGAACCGGGCCGGGAGGCCGACCTCGCCCTGTTCACCCTGGAGGAGCTGCGCTTCTCCGGCGCCCACGACCCGCTGGCGGCGCTGGTCCTGTGCGGCGCCACCCGGGCCGACCGGGTGATGGTGGCGGGACGCTGGCGGGTGATCGACGGGCAGCCGCTCGGGGTCGATCTCGGCCGCCTGCGGGAAGATCATTCGCGGCTGGCGACGGAGCTGTTCGGGGACGCGTAGGTCCCGGTTTCAAAAGGTCCGGGACCCAGCCCTTTTAAGGTGTTCGGCGCAGCGATTTGGGTGAGACGGGCCGCGCTCTCCTCCCCCCTTGCGGGGAGGAGTTGGAGGTGGGGGTGGTTCAGACGGCACCGGTACGCCTCATCCTGGACCACCCCCACCCCTGACCCCTCCCCGCACGGGGGAGGGGAAAGCGCCGATTTTTTTAAAGCGTTGGCGTCACGTGAAGCCGTATGAATCCGCTTGGCAAAACGTCCCGATCGCGACCCGATCAAACACCTTGAAAGGGCTGGTCTGTGACCTTTTGCGGGTGCCGGGCAGAGCCCTGCGGACGGTTGGGCAAGACATCCGAATCCGATAAGGGATTTCGAGCATGACGATCACCAGACTCACCGGCCCGGAGCCCGATCAGGATATCGGACGCGCCAAGACGGCAGCGGCACCTGTGTGCATCACGGATAGCGGCAAGCCTGGCCACGGCCTGCACGGCCTCGTGGAGGCCTTGGGGTTGCCGGCCGGCGTCGAAGATGTCGAGATCACGTTTCCGCGTTCCAGCGATCGGCCCAGGGCGGCCGATCTGTCCTGACCCCCTGGGACGCCTCCGCGCAGCCTTGATCTGGCCTTCGGAGGAAGGCGGCTCGCGGCCGCCCGCTGATCCTCAGAACAGCCCGTCGATCTGCCCGTCGGCGTCCAGCCGGATCGTGTCGGCGGCGGGCACCCGGGGGAGGCCCGGCATGGTCATGATCTCCCCGCAGATCGCCACCACGAACCCGGCCCCGGCGGAGAGCCGGACGTCGCGCACCCCCACGATATGCCCCTCGGGCGCACCCATCAGGCCGGGATCCGTGGAGAACGAGTACTGGGTCTTGGCCATGCAGATCGGCAGGTTGCCGTAGCCATCCTTCTCGAAGGCGGCGAGCTTCTGGGCCGCCTTGGTCTCGATCTGGATGTCGGCGGCGCCGTAGAGCTTGGTGGCGATGGCCCGGATCTTTTCCGCGAGCGGCGCCTCGGTCTCGTAGGCGTGGCGGATCGGCGCCGGCTCGGCCTCGCTGAGCGTCACCACGGCGCGGGCCAGCTCCTCGGCGCCGGCGCCGCCCTCGGCCCAGTGGCGGCAGGTGATCGCCTCCACGTCGAGCTTTTCGCGGCACAGCTCCTTGAGCCTGGCATGCTCAGCATCGGTGTCGGCGTAGAAATGGTTGACGCCGACCACCACCGGCAGGCCGAAACCGCGCAGGTTGGTGACGTGCCGGGCGAGATTCGCAAAACCCTTCTCCAGGGCGCCGATGTTCTCGGATCCGAGGCTCTTCTTGTCGACGCCGCCATGCATCTTGAGGGCGCGGATCGTCGCCACCACCACCACCGCCGAGGGGGTCAGGCCCGCCTGCCGGCACTTGATGTCCAAAAACTTCTCCGCGCCGAGATCGGCGCCGAAGCCGGCCTCCGTCACCGTGTAGTCGGCCAGCCGCAGGCCCGCCCGGGTGGCGATCACCGAGTTGCAGCCATGGGCGATGTTGGCGAAGGGGCCGCCGTGGATCAGGGCCGGGTTGCCCTCCAGGGTCTGCACGAGGTTGGGCTGCAGGGCGTCCTTGAGCAGCACCGTCATGGCGCCGGTCGCCTTCACGTCCTTGAGGGTGACGAGCTTGCGGTCCCGGGTCTCGGCGATGACGATCCGGCCGAGGCGCTCCTCCAGGTCGGCGAGGTCCTTGGCCAGGCAGAACACCGCCATCACCTCGGAGGCCACCGTGATGTCGAACCCGTCCTCCCGCGGAAACCCGTTGGCGACGCCGCCGAGCGACTGCGTGATCTGGCGCAGGGCCCGGTCGTTCATGTCGACCACCCGGCGCCAGTGGATCCGGCGCACGTCGATGTTGAGTTCGTTGGCCCAGTAGACGTGGTTGTCGATCAGCGCGGCCGCGAGGCTGTGGGCCGACGTGATGGCGTGGAAGTCGCCGGTGAAGTGCAGGTTGATCTGCTCCATCGGCACGACCTGCGCCTTGCCGCCGCCGGCCGCCCCGCCCTTCATGCCGAAGCACGGCCCGAGGGACGGCTCGCGCAGGCAGATCATGGTCTTCTGGCCGATGCGGTTCAGGGCGTCGCCCAGGCCCACCGTGGTGGTGGTCTTGCCCTCGCCCGCCGGCGTCGGGGAGATCGCCGTCACCAGCACGAGCTTGCCGGGTGTCCTGCCCTCGAGCCCGGCGATGTAGCCGTGGTCGAGCTTGGCGATGTGCTTGCCGTAATTGTGGAGCGCGTCATCCGGGATGCCGAGCGTCTCGGCGACCTGCGCGATTGGCTTCAGGGTCGCGGCGCGGGCGATCTCGATATCTGACGGCATGGGCGTTCCTCCCTGAGTCACGGGCTCTCGGCCCGCCGCCGGCTGTTGCCGTGCGGATGTCCAGCCCTGCAGGCGGCCGCCCGCGAACGGCTGCGCAGTGTGCGTCAAACGGAGGGGAAAAGCGCGTCGATTTTTATGAGGTGGCGGACAAAACAAGTTTTTTGGTTCGCAGCTTCGCAGTGGGCCCGCAGGGCGGTGCCGGACTGGCTTTCCTTCCCTTACCCTCATCCTGAGGTGCCCGCGTCAGCGGGCCTCAAGGAGGCCTCCAGGGATCGCGCGGCCGGCTGGAGGTCTCCTTCGAGGCCTCCGCTGCGCTCCGGCACCTCAGGATGAGGAGTGAGCGCTGGATCTTCGATCCTGCTAGGCTTTTCCTCCTCCGCCGGGACGAATCGGGTCGTGGCAGCCTTTGTGTATATGTTGCGCTGCTCCGACGGCAGTTACTATGTCGGTTCTGCTCGCGGCGAGAGCCTGGACAAGCGGCTGAGCGAGCATCAGGCCGGCATGTATCCCGGTTATACCAGTCGGCGCCGGCCTGTGACGCTGGTCTATGCTGAACAGTTCGACCGCATCACCGATGCCATCGCGGCCGAGCGGCGCATTAAGGGCTGGGGCCGGGCCAAGAAGGAGGCGTTGATCCGAGAGGATTGGGACGCCTTGCAGCAGCTGGCGAAACGCCCGACCGCGCAGCCGCCATCCAAACAATCCCCCTCATCCTGAGGTGCCGGAGCGTAGCGGAGGCCTCGAAGGAGACCTCTAGAGGTCACAGTGTCTTCTGGAGGGCGCCTTCGAGGCCCGCTGACGCGGGCACCTCAGGATGAGGGCGATTGTTTGGATGATCGCCCGTCGCGCGACCGGGGCTCTCACCCCCCCGACTTCTTGGCCTTATCGGCCGCACCCGGCGCCTCGTGCGGCTGGGGCGCGCCCTTGGGCAGTTCCGGGTTCTCGGCGTTGTGCGGGGCGGCCACCGGGGCCGGCGTGGTCTCGGCGGTGGCGGTGGGCTTCTCGATCTCCGGCAGCCCGTCCTTGAGCTTCGCGTTGATCTGCGCGAGGTCGTCCGGCTCGGGGTTCAGGTCCTTGGCGTGCTGCCACTGGAACTTGCCCTCCAGCCGCCGGCCCGCGCGCCAGTAGGCGTCGCCCAGGTGGTCGTTGATGGTCGGGTCGCCGGGCTTCAGCTCGACCGCCTTCTCCAATTCGCGCACCGCGTCGTCCCAGCGGCCGAGGCGGTAATAGGCCCACCCCAAGCTGTCGACGATCATGCCGTCGCGCGGGCTGGCGTCGACCGCCTGCTGCAGCAGCTTGAACGCCGCGTCGATGTTGGTGTTCTGGTCGACCCAGGAATAGCCGAGGTAGTTCATCACCTGGGCCTTGGCGGCCGGCTGGCTGGCCGGCACCAGGGCGAGGGCCTTCTTCAGGTCGGCCTCGGCCTTCGGCCATTGCTTGGCGCGCTCGTAGGCGGTGCCGCGGAAGTAGTAGGTCGTCCAGTAATTCGCCTGCGGCCGGTCGCCGATCAGGTCGATGGCGCGGGTATAGGTGGCGGCGGCCTCCTCGTACTTCTTGCGCGCCCGCTGGACGTTGCCCAGTGCCGTGATCACGTCGATGTCGTCCGGATGGGCCTTCATGGTCGCGTCGAGATGCGCCAGCGCCTCGTCGGCCTTGCCCATCTGCTCCAGGTTCAGGCCGATCTGGATGTCGGCGTTGAGCTTGAGCGGGGAACTGGCCGGGATCTGCGCGTAGGCCTCGTTGGCGCGCTCCGGCTGCTTCATCCGGTCGAGGGTATCGGCGAGCGTCAGCCGGGCGAGGGCGTGGTCGGGGGCGAGGTAGAGCGCCAGCCGCAGGTAGATCACCGCGGGCAATTCGTCGCCCTGCGTCGAGCCCGCCGAGCCCAGCCCGTACAGCACCTCGGCGGCGCCCTCCTGGGCGTTGCCGATCAGCCGGGCCAGCGGCTTGCCGTCCTTGAGCTTGTCCAGGGCGTCGCGGACCAGCGGGTGCCGGGGCGAGAGCTGGTCGAAGTCGGAATAGGCTTGGATCGCCAGGTCGGTGCGGCCGAGGCTCGCCTCCATCCGGGCATAGGCGTCGACGATGCGCAGGGTGTTGCGGTCGGCCTCGTAGGCGGCCTTGAGGCGTCGCTCGGCCTCGGCATTGTCGCCGGTGACCGACGCGATCAGGCCCGCGTGGTAATCGCGGAACGTGTTGTAGTAGCGCTCGCCCCGGAGCTTGTTGACCGTCTCCAGCGCCTTCTTGCCGTCGCCGGCCCCGGCATACGACCAGGCGGTGAGCAGGGTCGCGGTGAGGTCGGTCGCCGCGCCCCGGCCGCTGCGGGAGAAGTTCTGGCGGGCGGCGGCCCATTGGCCGGCCTTGATCTGGCGCACCCCGAGGGAGAGGTTGGCGAGCCCGTTGGTCGGATCGCGGGCGATCAGCTTCTCGGCGGCCCGGAACGCGTCCGGCAGGGCGCCGTCGGCGAGCAGCGAAATGAAGGCGCGCTCGACCAGCTCGGCGTTGCGCGGATCGGCCTTGACCGCCTCGCGGTAGAAGGTCGCCGCCGCCGCCGTGTCCCGGGCGGCGCCCGCGATGTAGGCGGAGAGGAAGTTGCCCTCGAGCGAATCCGCGGGCTCGTAATCGAGCACCGGGCTCGATTCCCGCGGCTGGGCGGCGAGCGCGATCTGCGGGAGCCCTGCGGCGAGCAGCAGGGCGAGCGCCGAGACGCTCCGGCGGGCGCGTGTTGTCATCATGAACCGATCGCGGCTCCTGGGCGCCGGGCCCCTCCGAGGGCCGGGCGCGGGAATGGCGGGGCGTCCCCGAAAAATCGCTGGGGACACTGAACCCATCCCGCCAGCCCCGCAAGGCGAAAGGATGGCGCGGGGGCCGCCCGGTCTCAGGCGGAGATCACCAGCTCGACGGCCAGGCTGCCGAGCACGCTCGCCAGGGACGCCTCCTGCAGCACTTCCGTGACGGGCTCCGCCCGCAGCGTCGCGACCGCCCGGTCATAGACGGCGCAGCAGGCCGCACCGGTCAACCGCGAGCCGTACAGGATGCCGTTGGCATCGCTCGTCGCGTGGATTGCGCGGCTGAGACGCGGACCGTCGCGATGGACCTTGGCGCGGCCGGCATCCGTGGAGATGCCGAGGCGGAGGAGGCCGGTGGTCCGCAGGTCGATCACGGTCAACGGCCGGGCCGCGCTCACCCGCGTCACGCCCCAGCGCGCGATCTCCGCCGCGCCGATCCGGCGCCGGCGGCGATTCTCGAACCGGTCGCGGATCAGCGTCTCGGCTATGCCCGTCGCCAGGTCCACGGCGAGGTAGAGGACTTTGAAACCGTCGTCGGGACTGGAGAAGCGCGACCGGCCGAACCCCATGCCGAGGGGCGTCGAGCGGTAGGCCAGGGGCGTCACGCGGTGGTAGCCGACCGGCTGAAAGGCGATCGCCAGGCTGGCGAGGACCGCCAAGTCCAGACGCAGCTCACGCGAAGTCATCGCGGGCCGCGTCGATGACGGACGCGACCCGTCCCCGTTTCAGGTCGTCGAGCGGCGATCCGCCGCGCGCATACGGCTCGACCAGCCAGAGCCAGGCGGTGCGCGGCTCGCCGATGATCGCCAGCACCGCGGCGAGCCCGGCGGCCGGCCGACCGTCGACGAACTGGGCGAGGGGGAACAGGTGCTTGCGCGTCCCCGTCAGGAGGCCCACGACCGCGCCGCTGCGCCGCCAATCCTGGAGGGTGGATCGCGCGATCCCGAGGCGGGCGGCGAGTTCGCCCGCGCCCGCGAGGGGGCCGGCCCAGTCTTCCAGCGTCAGGGGACGGACAGAGGCCGCCAGCCGCTTCAAGCCGTGCTGGCGATCGATGGTCCCGCCCGTCGCCGCGCCGTGGCTCACTTCGACAGGGCTACACGGGTTCAGGATGATCGCGCGTGGCGGCGCGGCGCCGGCCGATCCCGAACGCGGACCTTCGGCCTCCAGATGGTCCAGCAGGGCGTGCATGGCCCGGACGGCATCGCCCTGCTCGACCGCCCGGCCGACGGCAGCCATGACACCCGCCGCGTGCTCCAACGTGGCCGGCTCCGCCGCCGGATTGCGCCTCTGAAGCACGGCCAGCAGGTCGTCGGACCGGATGTCGAGCATGTCCCAGCCGGTCGCGGAGTCCCGTGTCAGGGCGGCAGCCCCCGATCCGCACAATCTCGTGCGGATTGTGCGGATTGTCCAGATCGGTCGAGACGATCCCCCTCACATGTTCGGATAATTCGGCCCGCCCGGCCCCTCCGGCGTCACCCAGTCGATGTTCTGGTTCGGGTCCTTGATATCGCAGGTCTTGCAGTGGACGCAGTTCTGCGCGTTGATCTGGTAGCGCACCCCGTCCGAGGCGGCCGCGTCCGCCACCCATTCGTAGACGCCGGCCGGGCAGTAGCGGGACGAGGGGCCGCCGTAGACGTCGTGCTCGGAGTGCTTCTGGAGTTCCAGGTCCCGGACCTTCAGGTGGGGCGGCTGGTCCTCCTCATGGTTGGTGTTCGACAGGTAGACCGAGGAGAGCCGGTCGAAGGTCAGCTTGCCGTCGGGTTTCGGGTAGGTGATCGGCGTCACCTCGGAGAGCGGCTTGAGGCAGGCATGGTCGGGCTTGCCGTGGCCGAGCGTCCCGAACGGCGAGGCACCGAGCAGGCTCGTCGCCCACATGTCGATGCCGCCGAGGCCGACGCCCACCAGGGTGCCGTATCTGGACCAGAGCGGCTTGACGTTGCGCACCGCCTTCAGGTCCTGCCCGATCGGGCTGTCGCGCCAGCCAACCTCGTAGGCGGTGAGCTCGTCCCCGGCCCGGCCCGCCTTCAGGGCGTCCGCGATGGCGTCGGCCGCCTGCATCCCGGACAGCACCGCGTTGTGCGAGCCCTTGATCCGCGGCACGTTCACGAACCCCGCCGCGCAACCGACCAGGCAGCCGCCCGGGAAGACCAGCTTGGGCACCGATTGCCAGCCGCCCTCCATGATGGCCCGCGCCCCGTAGCCGATCCGCTTGGCCCCCGCGAAGGTCTCGGCGATCAGCGGATGGGTCTTGAAGCGCTGGAACTCCTCGAACGGCGACAGGGTCGGGTTCTCGTAGTTCAGGTGGGTGACGAAGCCGACCGAGAGCAGGTTGTCGTCGAAATGGTAGAGCCAGGAGCCGCCCCCGGCCTTGTTGGGCAGGGGCCAGCCCATGGTGTGGCGCACCAGCCCCGGCTCGAAGGTCGAATCCGGCAATTGCCAGAGCTCCTTCACGCCGAGCCCGTACTTGAAGTGGTCGCTGTGCCGGTTGAGCGAGAACCGCTGGATCAGCCCCTTGGTCAGGTTGCCGCGCGCGCCCTCGCCGAACACCGTATACTTGGCCCGCAGCTCCATGCCGCGGGTGTAGTCCTCCCGCGGCTCCCCCGACCGGCCGATGCCGAGATCCCCCGTGGCGATGCCCGCCACCGCACCGTTATCGTCGAACAGCACCTCGGAGGCCGGGAAGCCCGGATAGATCTCGACGCCCAGCGCCTCGGCCTGGGCGCCCAGGTATTTGCACACGTTCGAGAGCGAGCCGACGAAATTGCCGTGGTTCGACATGAGACGCGGGAAGAACACGTTCGGCAGGGTGATGCCGCTGTTCTTGGTGAGCATCATGAACTCGTCGCGTCGGACCTCGGTCTTGAGCGGCCGCTCCGGATCCGCGCGCCAATCCGGCAGCAGCCGGTCGAGGCCGCTCGGGTCGATCACCGCGCCCGACAGGATGTGGGCGCCGACCTCCGAGCCCTTTTCCACCACGACGACGGCGATCTCCTCGCCGATCTCGGCGGCGCGCTGCTTCAGGCGGATCGCGGTGGCGAGGCCGGCCGGGCCGGCACCGACCACGACCACGTCGAAATCCATGCTCTCGCGTTCGGGCAGCGCCATCCGCGCCTCTCCTTTTCTTCTCCACGCGCCCGATCTTCCGTCGGGCCGGCTTTCGTGCTGCCGTCTCAAGCGATTCCAAGCTGGAAAGGCAAGTTGCCGACGCGCAGACTTACGGCAAAGTTCCCTTTGCCGCACCGGAGGGGTGGATGGGACGATCCGTGTCCGGGGACGCCGGCACCGCGCCGTTCGGTCACGCAAGTCCTTGGCGGCCGGGGCGTTTCGAGAGTTGTCCACAGGGCCCGGCCACCCCACATGAGTGTCCCCATGCCGAGCCCCACCGACGCGCAAGCCGACCTGATCGCCTATCTCGATTTCCACGTGGAGGCCGGGGCCGACGCGGTTCTGGACGAGCGGCCGCATGACCGCTTCGGCGAGGCCGACGCGCCGGCGCCGACCCTGCGCAGGGTGGCGCGCCCGGCGCCCGCACCCCGGCCGGACGACCAGCCCAGGCCGCTGGTGCCGCCCCCCGGTTCGCCGCCCCCCGCCGTGGCGCCGCGGACCTTCGGCCGGGCCGCCAGCGCCCAGCCCGACGAGGCGGCGAGCGATGCCCGGGCCCGGGCGCGCGGGGCCCGGAGCCTCGACGAGCTCGAAAAGATCCTGGCGGAGTTCGACGCCTGCCCGCTGCGCTTCACCGCCAAGAACCTGGTCTTCGCCGACGGCAATCCGGAGGCCCGGGTGATGTTTCTCGGGGAGGCGCCGGGGGCCGACGAGGACCGGATCGGCAAGCCGTTCATGGGCCGCTCGGGCCAACTCCTCGACAAGATGATGAAGGCGGTCGGGCTCGACCGGTCGAGCGCCTATATCGGCAACATCGTGCCCTGGCGGCCCCCGGGCAACCGCAACCCGACCCCCCAGGAGGTCGCGGTGTGCCGGCCCTTCGTGGAGCGCCAGATCGAGCTGGTTGACCCGGACATCATCGTCTGCCTCGGCGCGCCCGCGACCCAGACGCTCACCGGCACCAAGGACGGCATCCTGCGGACCCGCGGGCGGCTGTTCCCGTACACGCTGCCGACCCGCGAGGTGAAGCTCCTCGCCACCCTCCACCCGGCCTTCCTGCTGCGCCAGCCGGTGCAGAAGCGCCTGGCCTGGCGGGATTTCCGCGCCCTGCGCGCCCTGCTCGACGGGAAAGCTTGACCGCGGACGCGGAACCGGCTCTCCCCTCCCGCCATTAGAGCTTCGGTCCCGCCGGCGGGACAGAGCGACGCACAGCAGATTCTCGCCGGCCCGTGACGGCCGGCGCAGCACCGATGGCGGGCCCGACCATGCGCTGGGAAGATCTACGCAGCTCCGACAATGTCGAGGATCGCCGGGGCGAGGGCGGCGGCGGGGGCGGCATGGGCTTTCCCGGCGGCGGCGCCGGAGGCCTCGGCATCGGCACCATCGTGGTGCTGCTGATCGTCAGCTACTTCACGGGCATCAACCCGGCGATCCTGATCGGCGGCGCCGAGCGGATCGGCGGTGGCGGCGGCCAGCAGGAGCAGCCGGCGGATCCGCAGAGCCAGGCCCGGCGCCGCCAGGCGCCCACCGACGAGAGCGGCAAGTTCGCCTCCAAGATCCTGGGCAACACCGAGGACGTCTGGAGCCAGATCCTGCCGCAGCAGACCGGCAAGCAATACACCCCGACGACGCTCGTGCTCTACACCGGCGGCACCCGCTCGGGCTGCGGCTCGGCCCAGGCCGCGATGGGCCCGTTCTACTGCCCGCTCGACAAGAAGGTCTATCTCGACACCGGCTTCTTCAAGGAGATGGCCTCGAAGTTCGGCGTGAAGGGCGATTTCGCCTATGCCTACGTGATCGCCCACGAGGTCGGCCACCACGTCCAGGACGTGCTCGGCATCCTCGGCAAGGTCCAGGCCCGCCAGCAGCAGGCGTCGAGCAAGACCGAGGCGAACGCCCTGTCGGTGCGGATCGAATTGATGGCCGATTGCCTCGCCGGCGTCTGGGCCAAGAACTCCAACGACAAATACGCCGAACTCGACCAGGGCGACATCGACGAGGCCCTGAACGCCGCCGCCCAGATCGGCGACGACGCGTTGCAGAAGCGGTCCCAGGGTTACGTGGTGCCGGATTCCTTCACCCACGGCTCCTCGGCCCAGCGCCAGCGCTGGTTCTCGGCCGGCTACAAGAGCGGCCAGACCAAGGCCTGCGACACGTTCCGGACGGCGGACAACTGAGGCTGGCTCAGGGCTTCCGCGAGCGTAGCGAAGCGAGGACGGCAAAAGCTCCCCGTCCAGCGTCATCTTTCACCAGCGGCTCCAGCGAAGGGCTCGGCCGGAACCTTCTGGCCCCCCTCCGGCATCCTGGCGACAGGGCTGCCGGCTTGACGGGCATGTCATTTCGCATTCCCGTTCGATCCAGTCCGACTCATGGAGTGCGCGATGGCGTCCCTCGCCGTGACGGCGAAAGGACAGGTCACCCTGAAACGTGACCTGCTACGACACCTCGGCATCAAGCCCGGGGAGCGAATCGACTTCGAGAAACTGCCCGGTGGTGAGTTGCGCGTGCGGGCGGCCCGACCGTCCGGCACGATCGACAAGTTCCTCCATGCCCTCGATGGAAAAGTGACGCTGGATAAGCCGCTGACGATCGAGGCGATGAACGCCATTGCTGAAGCGGGCTGGTCCGGCGCGCCGGACGACGCATGAACATCGCCGTCGATACCAACCTGTTGGCCCGGGCGATTCTGATGGACGATCCTGAGCAGGGCCGCACGGCGCGGAAGCTGCTCACGGATGCGACCACGATCGCGATCCCGTTGCCGTGCCTGTGCGAGCTGGTCTGGATCCTCCGGCGCGGGGCCGAGCTCGCGACCGCGGATGTGGCATCCGCGCTGCGCGCGTTGCTCGAGACCGGGAACCTCACCATGAACCGGCCCGCCGTAGAAGCCGGGCTCGGGTTGCTCGAGGCCGGCGGCGACTTCGCCGACGGTGTCATCGCCCATGAAGGCCGCTGTCTCGGCGGCGAGACCTTTGTCTCGTTCGACCGGGCGGCTGTAGTGCTGCTGTCTCGGCAAGGAGAAGCGGCGCGGCTTCTTTCCTGAGTGCGGAGCCGGTCGGAGAACCTCCGACCTGGGAGAGATCAGCCCCTGCTCAGCCGCTTGGCGTTGGCCTGGACCTTCCGGCGGTAGTTGCGGATCACCTTGCCGTTCGAGGCGCCCGAGGCGACCATCAGGGCCGCCTCGCTCGCCGCCATGATCTTCTCCGTCACCATGCGCTGCGCCTCGATCTGCGCGGCCGGGCCGCCCACCGCGAACATCGCCATGCGCTGGACGATCACCCCCTGGGCCTCGAAGCCCAGCATGGCCATGTCGAGGCTCGTCTTCCACCAACCGAACAGCATCGTGGTCCTCGTCCCAAGGGCATCGGCCCGAAAGGTATGCGCCTTCATTTAGAAAAAGATGATGCCCAACCAAAGGCGTAGCGCGGGGCACAACGGCGCAGCCTGGACTTGGCTCCCGAGAGCCGACCACGCTTGCGTGAGGCATCCGGCCGTCCGACCCCGGCTTCGTCTTTGCGCCGTCTCGGTCCATGCCGTAAGCGGCCCGGAGCGACCTCCCCCGGATACGGCCTTCATGATACGCCTGGACAAGATCACCAAGCAGAACGGGCGGCAGCTCGTCTTCATCGAGGCCTCGGCCGCCCTCCAGCGGGGCGAGAAGATCGGGCTCGTGGGTCCCAACGGGGCCGGCAAGACCACCCTGTTCCGGATGATAATCGGCCAGGAGCAGCCCGACGAGGGCCAGGTCTCCGCCGACCGGGGCATCACCATCGGGTATTTCAGCCAGGATGTCGGCGAGATGGCCGGCCGCAGCGTCGTCACCGAGGTGATGGACGGTGCCGGGCCGGTGAGCGCGGTGGCGGCGGAACTCGCCGAACTCGGCGCGGCGCTGGCCGACCCGGACCGGGCCGACGAGATGGAGGCGCTGATCGAGCGCTACGGCGAGGTCCAGGCCCGGTTCGAGGAGCTCGACGGCTACGCCCTGGAGGGCCGGGCCCGGGAGGTGCTCGACGGCCTCAGCTTCAGCCAGGCGATGATGGAGGGCGATGTCGGCGCCCTCTCGGGGGGCTGGAAGATGCGCGTGGCGCTGGCCCGCATCCTGCTGATGCGCCCGGACGTGATGCTGCTGGACGAGCCGTCCAACCACCTGGATCTCGAGAGCCTGATCTGGCTCGAATCGTTCCTGAAGGCCTATGACGGCGCCCTGCTGATGACCTCGCACGACCGCGAGTTCATGAACCGGATCGTCACCAAGGTGATCGAGATCGACGGCGGCGCGCTCACCACCTTCTCGGGCGACTACGCCTTCTACGAGGGCCAGCGGAAGCTCAACGAGGCGCAAGCCCAGGCGCAGTTCGATCGCCAGCAGGCGATGCTCGCCAAGGAGATCGCCTTCATCGAGCGGTTCAAGGCCCGGGCCTCCCACGCCGCCCAGGTCCAGAGCCGGGTGAAGAAGCTCGACAAGATCGAGCGCGTCGAGCCGCCCCGGCGGCGGCAATCCGTGGCCTTCGAGTTCCAGCCGGCGCCGCGCTCCGGCGACGACGTCGTGATGCTGAAGGGCGTGCACAAGCGCTACGGCAGCCGCACGATCTACGAAGGCCTCGACTTCTCGGTGCGCCGCCGGGAGCGCTGGTGCGTGATGGGCATCAACGGCGCCGGCAAGTCGACGCTCCTGAAGCTCGTCACCGGCACCACCGCGCCGGATGACGGCTCGGTCACGGTCGGCGGCAGCGTCAAGCTCGGCTACTTCGCCCAGCACGCCATGGACCTGCTCGACGGCGACCGCACGGTGTTCCAGACCCTGGAGGAGGCGTTCCCGCAGGCGGGCCAGGGCTCGCTGCGGGCGCTGGCCGGCTGCTTCGGCTTCTCGGGCGACGACGTCGAGAAGCGCTGCCGGGTGCTCTCGGGCGGCGAGAAGGCCCGGCTGGTCATGGCCCTGATGCTCTACGACCCGCCGAATTTCCTGGTGCTCGACGAGCCGACCAACCACCTCGACATGGGCACCAAGGAGATGCTGATCGCGGCGCTGGGCGCCTACGAGGGCACGATGCTGTTCGTCTCCCACGATCGGCATTTCCTCGCGGCCCTGTCGAACCGGGTGCTGGAGGTGACCCCGGAGGGCATCCACCAGTACGGCGGCGGCTACACCGAGTACGTGGCCCGCACCGGCCAGGAGGCGCCGGGCCTGCGCAGCTGAGGATTCCCGGTCCCGGCTGGATCCGCATCGCTGTCGCTGCGCCGGGCGCGCGCGGCGTCCCCCGACCGGACGCCCTGCGGCGGGCATGCCGCTATCGCCGGGCATGGGCCCGCGCTAGGCTGCGCCGAAACGGCCCTGCGTGAGACGTCGTGCGACGCCTGCTGAAATTCCTCCACACGATGGGCGCGGCGGGCGTGCTGGGGGCGATGGCGGCCCTGGTGGCCATGCTCGGCGTCGCCCCGGCACCGGCGGCCCTGCCCGGCTACGCGGCCGTGCGGGGCGCCATGGGGGCCGTCGCCACCTGGGTGTTCCTGCCGTCCCTCGCCCTGTGCCTGATGTCCGGCCTGCTGGCCATGGCGCTCAACCGCGCCTTCGTGGGCGCCGGCTGGGCCTGGATCAAGCTCGCCACCGGCGTGCTGATGTTCGAGGGCGGGCTGGTCTACGTGCAGGGGCCGATGCGGCGGGAGGCCGAACAGAGCGCCCGGGCGCTCGCCGGCCTGGTCGATCCCGCCGTGCTGGCGGTCTCGCTGCCCGGGGAGCGCGGGACGCTCTGGGTCCTGCTCGCCGTCTCCGCCGCCAACGTCGCGCTGGGGATCTGGCGGCCGCGGGTCTTGCGGATCCCGACCTAAGGCAGGGTTCGTGGCGCTCGGTCGAGGGCGTCTTCCCTCTGCGGGGACCAGGGGTGGGGGTGTGCAGGATCGCGCGTGACGGTGCCCTCTGCGCCACGGAAGCCTGCCTCACCCGTGTCGCCGATGCCCGTCTTCGTCTCATCAATGCGCCGGCTAACGAAACTATTTGCCGATGCAGAACCCGGCGAACAGCCTGTCGAGCACGTCCTCGACGCCGACATGGCCGCCGACTTCGCCCAGGGACCGGACGGCCAGCCGGAGATCCTCCGCGGCGAGTTCCGGCAGGACCCCGACCCCCGCGAGCAGCCGGTCGAGATGAGCCAGGCAGGCCTCCAGCGCGGCCCGATGGCGCGCCCGGGTGATCAGGGCGTCGCCGACGCCGAGGCCGGCTTCCGCTGCGCCCTGGATCGCGTCGACGAGCGCGTCCAGGCCGGCCCCGGTCCGGGCGGAGACCGCCAGCGCGCCGGGGGGGACTCTCGATAAGGAGCCGGCAAACAGATCGGCCTTCGTGAGCACGGTCAGGGTCCGGATCCCGGACTCGCCGAGATCCGGCCCGGTCCCATCCGGGGGCACCAGGGCCAGGACGAGATCCGCCGCCGCGATCCGCGCACGGCTGCGCAGGATCCCCTCGGCCTCGACCGGTTCGGCGGTGGCGCGCAGGCCCGCGGTATCCACCAGGAGGACCGGCAGGCCGCCGAGATCGAGCCGCACTTCGAGGGCGTCCCGGGTGGTGCCGGGCACGTCCGACACGATAGCGACCTCCCGGCGGCTCAGGGCGTTAAGCAAGGTGGACTTGCCGGCATTGGGCGCGCCGGCCAGGACCACGACGAACCCCTCGCGCAGGCGCTCGCCCCGGCGGCCGTCGTGGAGTGCCGTGGCGATGTCCCGGTGCAGGGCCGCCGCCCGGTCGAACAGGGCCGCGTCGAGCCCGGCCTCGTCGACATCGCCCTCATCGGCGAAGTCGAGGGCGGCCTCGGCGGCGGCGAGGCAGTCGATCGCCTCGGCCCGCCACGCCGCGACCTGGCGGCTCAAAGTGCCGTCGAGCTGGCGCAGGGCTTGGCGGCGCTGGCCCTCGGTCTCGGCGTCGATCAGGTCGGCCACCGCCTCGGCCTCGGCCAGGTCCATCCGGCCGTTGAGCACCGCCCGGCGGGTGAAGGCGCCCGGACCGGCCGCCCGGCACCCCGGCATCCGGGCGAGGGCGGCGAGCACGCCCATCCGGACTGCCACGCCGCCATGCAGGTGCAGCTCGGCCATGTCCTCGCCGCTATAGGTGTCCAGCCCGGGGAACCAGGCGACGAGCGCCCGGTCGAGCTCGGTCCCGTCGACCGGATCCCGGAGCGTCCGCAGGGACAGCCGGCGGGGGGACGGCAGGCCGCCGCACAGGGTCGTCACGACATCCCGCGCGGCCGGTCCGCTGATGCGGATCACCGCGACGGCCGCCCGGCCGAAGCCGGTGGCGGGGGCGAACAGGGTTTCGGTTTCGGTCATGGCTGCAGCGTCGCGCAAGCTCTGCCTTTTTCAGGTCGCGGGCGGGTGTTTCACGTGAAACAGGCCGGCCCCCTATACCCCATCCCGAGGCCGGGCCGATCCCGTTGGACGCAGAACCGTCGAAAGCCGATGGAGGCCAGGATGCACCCGACGCGCCGCACGCTCTGCCGCAGCCTGCTCGCCGCCCCGTTGATCCTGCCGAGGCGGAGCGCGCTGGCCGGGGCCGAACCGGAGATCGGGACAATCGAGCACCGCGTCGGCGGCCGGATCGGCGTCGCGGCCGGATCGGCGGATCGGATCCTGCTGCGCCACCGGGCGGATGAGCGCTTCCCGATGTGCAGCACCTTCAAGGTTCTGGCCGTCGCGGCGGTGCTGGCGCGGGTCGAGGCCGGCACCGAGACCCTCGCCGCGATGGTGTCGTACGGCGCGGGCGACCTCTTGAGCTACGCCCCGGTGACCCGGAAGGCCCTGGAGGCGAGCCGCGGCACCGGGCGGCTCTCCATGAACGACCTCTGCGCCGCAGCGGTCGAATGGAGCGACAACACAGCGGCCAACCTGCTGCTCGCGCGCCTCGGCGGTCCCGAAGGCCTGACCGCATGGCTGCGGCGCATCGGCGATCCCACCACCCGGCTCGATCGCAACGAACCGGACCTGAACAGCGCCCGCCCCGGCGACCCGCGCGACACCATAACCCCTGCGGCGATGCACGCGACCCTCGGCCGGATCCTGCTCGGCTCGGTCCTGACACCGCCGTCCCGCGAACGGCTGGAGGGCTGGATGGTCGGGGGCCAGACCGGGTTGAAGCGGCTCCGGGCGGGCCTGCCCCAGGACTGGACCGTCGGCGACAAGACCGGAACCGGCGTCAACGGCACAGTCAACGACGTGGCGATCCTGCGGCCGCCGGGGCGTGCGCCGGTGATCGCGGCCGTGTACATCACCGGCTCCCCGATGCCCGCGGCGGCGATCGAATCGGCCCATGCCGAGATCGGCCGCCTCATCGCCGCGCGGGTCACCGCCTGAGGCCGATTCCCCGACGACGCCATGGCCAAATCAGCCCCGAAGACCACCCGGGCGACCCACGCCCTCGACCAGGCCGGCCTGCGCTACAGCCTTCACGCCTACGATTACGATCCCGATGCCCCGCGCATCGGCCTCCAGGCCGCGGAGGCGCTGGGCGTGCCGCCCGGCCGCGTGCTGAAGACCCTGATGGCGGCGGTCGATGGGCGCACGGTCTGCCTGCTGGTCGCCTCCGACCGGGAGGTCTCGATGAAGCGGGTCGCGGCCGCCTTCTCGGGCAAGGCCGCCGCGATGCTCAAGCCCGCCGACGCCGAGCGGCTGACCGGCTACCATGTCGGCGGCATCAGCCCGCTGGGCCAGAAGCGCCCCGTTCCGACCGCGATCGACGCCGGCTCCCTCGGCGATCCGGGGGCCGAGATCCACGTCAACGGCGGCGGACGGGGCCTGCAGATCCGCCTGATCGAGGGGGATCTCGTCGCCGTGCTGAAGGCGCTGGTCGTGCCGCTGACCTGAGGGCCGAAAGCATCATGTCGAACGGACTTCCCATCCAACCCCCTCATCCTGAGGTGCGGCGGGAGCCGCCTCGAAGGAGCCCTCCAGCCAGCCGCGCGATTCCTGGAGCTCTCCTTCGAGGTCCGCTGACGCGGTCACCTCAGGATGAGGGAATGGGATGGGATCATCCGAAAAGGCCGCCCCACAGCGCCGTTCCGCCGGGGACGCGATCGGATGTGGCTCAAGCCGCCAGGTAAGCCCCCGTTTACCTTGCTTCGCCACGGTGCTGGCCTGCGACGGAAATGGGAACGGCATGCGGATGATCGGGCGCAGGGGGACGATGGCGCTCGGGTTCGCCCTGCTGCTCGCCGGCCCCGGCGCGGCCGCCGACCTCGCCGTACGCGGCCCCGTCCCCGGCCCCTACGGACCGGAGGTCAGTGCCCGCCTGCGCTTCTTCCCGCGCAGCGACGGCGTCGACCGCCCCCCGGTCTACGCCATCCGGACCCGCCCGGTGCCGGCGGGATGCACGCCGAGGCGGGTGCCCGTGCCCACCAACGCGCCGGACGATCCCAGCTATGTCGGCTCCGAATACGGCCTGTCGCATCCGAGCTATTACGGGTTCACGCCGCCCCTGGGGGTGGACGATCCCAACGGGCGCTCCCTGCTGCCCTATTGTCCCTGAGCCGCCATCCCCCGGGACCCGGATTCCCCTCCCCCGCCCCATGTTCTAGACGGACGGTCCCGCCCCTCCGGAGCCCGTCCCGTGTCCGATTCGGTCCCTCAGCGCTTCAGCGATCGCGCTGCCCTGCACCGGTGCGTGGCCGGGTGGCGCGCGGCGGGCGAGCGCGTCGTCCTGGTCCCGACCATGGGGGCCCTGCATGCCGGGCATCTCGCCCTGCTGGCGGAGGCCCGGCGGATCGGCCGGCGCGTCGTGGCGAGCATCTTCGTGAATCCGACCCAGTTCGGACCCAACGAGGATTTCGCCCGGTACCCGCGGGATCTGGAGGCCGACCTGGCCCTGCTGGCCGAGGCCGGGGCCGATGCCGCCTGGACGCCCGATGTCGAGACCATGTACCCGCCGGGCTTCGCCACGCGGATCGAGGTGGCGGGGCTGTCCGAGGGGCTGTGCGGCCCGTTCCGGCCCGGCCACTTCGCCGGGGTCGCCACCGTGGTGACCAAGCTGCTCAACCAGGTTCGGCCGGACGTCGCGCTGTTCGGCGAGAAGGATTTCCAGCAGCTCCGGGTGATCCAGCAGGCGGTGGCCGACCTCGACCTCCCGGTGGAGATCCGCGGCGTTCCGACCCTGCGCGACCCTGACGGCCTCGCCCTGTCGTCGCGCAACCGCTACCTGACGCCGGAGGAGCGCGCCGCCGCGCCAAAACTCCACGCGGTGCTGGCCGATATCGCCCTCGCCTCGCGCAACGGCACCGGCGTCGCCGGGCGGATCGCCGCCGGGCGGGCCGCCCTGGAGGCGGCGGGCTTCCGGGTTCAGTACCTCACCGTCTGCGATGCCCGGACCCTGGCGCCGGTCGAGCGGGTCGAGGGCCCCGCCCGGGTCCTCGCCGCCGCCTATCTGGGCCGGACCCGGCTCATCGACAATCTCCCGGTCTGAAGCGCGCCCGTTGCCGCGCAGGATCGCACGGCGACGCCATCGGGTGGATCCCAGAGGGATCATCCCTCTGGCGGGGTCCCGGGGCGGAGCCCCGGGGATCTCGCAGGGGGCGCCCTGCCCCGCGAACGGTCCCGGACCTTCCGAAACCCGCATGATCCAAAGCCGTGGCGGCCGGATCACGCCCCCGGGATTTTCGGGCTCGGCTGATCCAGGATGCTGGCGTCTCGGCGCGAACCTGCTCTCTGCTGCCCCGGTGATCAGAACCCGTGCCCCGGCCCTCCTCGCCGCCTCCCTCGCCCTGTCGGCCCCGGCCAGCGCCGGGGATGACGGGTTCGAGGGCATGGCCGGGCCCTACGGGGAGCGCCTGCGCTACGACGCCAAGGGTCTGAGCCTGACCTTTCCCGAACCCGACGTGACCCTGCAGATCGGGGGGCGGCTCCACATCGATGCCGGCGGGGCCTCGGCCGGCGGGCTCGACCTGTCCCGCGCGTTTCCCGACACCGTCGCGGTGCGCCGCGCCTGGATCGAGCCGACGCTGACGATCGGCCGGGACTGGGTGATCGCCTTCCAGTACGATTTCAGCGATCCCATGCTGCCGATCAACGACGCCTTCGTCGCCTGGAAGGGGGTGCCGGACACGATCGTGACGCTCGGCAACATGAAGGTGCCGTTCAGCCTGGAATGGCTGCAGAGCAACAACAACACCCTGTTCGTCGAGCGCTCGGTGGCCAACGCCCTCGTGCCGGAGCGCCGGTTCGGCGCCGCGATCGGGCGGCACGGGCAGGACTGGACCGCCGTGGCCGGGGTGTTCGGCAACGCCGCCAGCAACGGCATCGCGGGGGACGGCGTTGCGGTGGCGGCCCGCGCCACCCTGGCGCCGATCCTGGAGGAGCGCGAGACCCTGCATCTGGGGCTCGCGGCGATCTATCGCCGCCGGTCCCGGGACGACGGCCCGTTCAGCTTCTCCAGCCCGGCGGGCACGGCCCTGTTCGCGCGGCCCTTGGTCGATACCGGCGATCTCCCCGACGCGGCGAGTGTCACCCGGATCGGGGCCGAATTCGCCTACCGGACCGGCCCGTTCCTGCTCCAGGCGGAATATCTCCGCACCGAGCTCCAGCCGTTCGGCGGGCCCGGCGTGCCCGCCGCCGGCCTCGGCTTCCAGGGCGGCTACGTGGAGGCCGCCTGGGTGCTGAACGGGGAGGGCCGCGCCTACGCGCTGACGCCCCAGGGCGGCACCACCTACGCGACCTTCAAGGGGGTGCAGGTGGCGGAGGGGCAGCGCGTCTCCCGGGGGGGCGCCGGCGTGTTCGAGCTGGCCGCCCGCTACAGTGCCATCGACCTGAACGCCCGGGGCTTCCGCGGCGGCACCGAGCAGGACGCGACCCTCGGCCTGAGCTGGTACCCGGAGCCGAATCTCCGCCTCATCGCGAACTACGTCCACGGACGGGTCCGGCCGGGCGAGTCCCAGGCCGCGGCCTTCGGCACGGCGCCGTTCTCGGTCGACACCGTCGTGGGGCGCCTGCAGATCTACTGGTGAACGGAGGCCGGCCGCCCCGGGCGGTCAGACGGCCCGGCGCAGGACGGAGCGGAACGGGCGCCGCTCGGGGGCCGGCTCGGTGGGGGGCGCGGGCGTGTCGGGCGGCAGGGCGGCCAGGACCTCGGCCCGCACGGGGCGCGGCGTCGCGAAGGCCCCGCCCTGGGCGAAGGGCACGTCGAGGTCGATCAGGTCGGGGACGTCCGCCTCGTCCGAGACGCCGGTGGCGACGAGGCGGATCCCGGCCCGCGCCAGGGCCGGTGCCGTGTCCTCTACGGCGATATCCGAGAGGCTGCCCCCGGCGGCGTCCGGCCGCAGCAGCATCTCGACCGGGACCTTGACCTGGCCGATGCCGAGGGCGGCGCAGTCCGCCGGGTCGAAGCGCAGATCGTCCGGGCGGTCGAGGCTGAACCCGATCCGGCCGCGCAGCGGCGCCAGAAGGCCGCGCTGGCCGGCGTCGAGGCTCCGCCAGCTCGCCTGGGGCAGGGCGATCACCAGCCCGGCCAGCGCCGGATCGTCCGCGGCCGTGCGGGCCAGCTCGCGCAGCAGGCCGGGCTCGAACAGCGACAGCGGCGAGAGGCCGTAGGTGAGCATGGTGTCGCTGCCCCGGCGGGCGAGGTGGCGGACCACGAGGGCGGCCCGCTGGAGCATGCGGCGGTCGAGTTCGGTGGTGCGGCCGTACCGCTCCAGCACCGGGAGGAACGCCTCGGGCTCCACCGCCGGAGCGCCGGGGTCACCGATCCGCAACCGGGCCAGCGCCTCGTAGGCCACGACCTTGCGCTGGGGCAGGCTGACGACCGGCTGCAGGTGGATCTCCAGCCCCTCCCCCTCGAACGCCCGGAGGATCGCGGCCTCGCTCTCCGGGTCCCATCTGGGCGGCGTGGGGGGGATCGGCCGGGGCTGACTTGGGACCGGGGGGATCGGGCGCGCCGGGATCGGCGCGGCCGCCGGCGGCCCGGGGACGGGCGGGGGCGTCGCCGCCACCCGCGGCGGAACCGGCTCCAGCGCCGCTGCGACCGGTACCGCCGGGGGGGGCGGCGCCGGCCGGGCTTTCAGGCCCGCGATCTCGGCATCCTGCGTGCTCACCACCCCGGTGAGGTCGCGCACGATACCGCTGAGGAGGCCGAGCTCGACGCTCAGCTCCTCGAACTGGGCCCGGAGCGCCGCCGTCTCGCCCGGCTCGGAAAGCGGCGGCGCGGGCACGGCGGTGGTCTCGACCTTGAGCAGGCGCCGGGACAGGAGATCGACCTCGCCCGACAGCTTCTCGCAGCGTGCCTTCAGGGTGGCGATGCGCGTGAGGGCGAGGCCGGACACCCCGGCCGCCACGGCGCCGAGGGTCAGGGCGCTCCAGAGCGGCAGGAACACGGCGAGCGGCCCGAACACGACGAGCCCGAGGAGGGCGACCGTCAACAGCCCCGCGTACCGGCCGAGGACCGGGACCATCGTCTGAACACCTGCCGGGGTCACGCACCGGTCGCCGGGGAGGTCCCGGGCGAAGCCCCGCCGGGCGCGATCCGAATCCTCGGATCATTGGCCCGGTGCGACCGGCGCGGCAAGGCTGAGGAAAGGCGATGGCGGCCCGACCCGTGTGAATTCCGCGGAGTGTGACGCCGCCGCCGCCCGAAACGTTGCTGAATCGTCACGGCCCGCCCGTTTGCGCGCTGGTCCGGGGCGGGTTGCGCGTCTTGCAAATGCGCCGGCAAGCAAAAGGCGCCATAAAGCGGGGCCATGACGCCCGTACCCCCGCGTAATCTCCGTCTCCGCGCCGTTCTCGCCGCAGGTGCGCTCCTCGCCGTCGGCGGCACGACCGCATCCCGGGCGGCGGATCTCACCCCTGATCTTCCCCGCCAGACCCCGACCTTCGCGATGGTCGATCCCACCACCTGGATCGTCACGCTGGGCGCCTCGATCCAGGCGATCCCGCGCTATCCCGGGGCCAGCGACTACACGGCGGTGGGCTATCCCTCGATCGACATCCGCAAGGTCGGCGAGCCGCGCCGCTTCTCGACGCCGGATGACGGCTTCAGCCTGGCCCTCTACGACAACGAGATGTTCCGGATCGGACCGACCGCGCGCTTCGTGCCGGGGCGCTACTACAGCGACGACCGGCGCCACCTGTTCGGCTTCCGCGACGCGCGCTTCGCGGTCGAGCCCGGGGTGTTCGTGGAGTTCTACCCGGTCTCCTTCATCCGCACCCGCGTGGAGGTCCGGCAGGGCGTCTACGGGCATCACGGCACGGTGAGCTCCCTGGCGGCCGATTACCTGATCCCGACGGAGAAGTTCCTGTTCTCCCTGGGGCCGCGGTTCAACATCGGCGACGGCAGCTACGCCCGGAAGTATTTCGGCGTCTCCCCGGTCGAGGCGACGCTGAACGGGCGTGTCACCGCCTACGACCCGCGCAGCTTCTATTCGGCGGGCGTGCTCGGCGCCGTGACCTACACGCAGAGCGAGACCTGGGCCTACACGGCCTATGCCGGCTACAACCGGATCCTCGGCGCCTCCGGCAACAGCCCGCTGGTGCGCCGGCCGTTCGGCGATCCGAACCAGTATCAGTTCGGCCTGCGGATCGACTACGCGTTCCGGATGCCGGCCCTGTTCTGAGCCGCGACTTGCGCGGGTCGCACCGGGCCCCGACATTCCGGCCACACGGTTCACGGAGGCTCGAATGGATACGACGCGCGCCGATCTGCTGATGCGGGTCGAGGGCATGACCTGCGACGGCTGTGCCGCCGCGGTGACCCGCACGGTGAAGCGCCTCGATCCCGGGGCCGAGATTCAGGTGGATCGGGATGCGGGGCGCGTGGCGATCCGCACGGACGCGCAGGCGCTCGTCGTCGCCGAGGCCCTGACCAGGGCGGGCTACACGGCCACGGCCATGACCGGCTGATACGGGCGCCCGGCCCTAGGCGCGGGTCAGGTACATCCCGGTCAGCAGCAGGCCGAAACCCGCGAGGCCGAACAGGCCCTCCTGGCGCCGGGTGGTGTCGAGGAAATGGGCGGCGGCGCCGGCCGCGCAACAGGTGGCGCCCAGGCCGATGGCGAGCGACGACATCGTGGTCTCCCCATCGCGCGCCGCCCTGCGACGCCGCGAAGCGAGGTCTCCCGGGTGCCTGCCGAACACCGGCGTCCGCGCAGGAATCGGGGACAGCGCAAGATTTGCACGGGGCGAACCGGCTGGCAAGCGCGGTCCCGCAAGTCCTCACCCGCCCGAGGACAGTATAGCGGCGGCGCATGACCCGGCCGCAGGTCTCGATCGCGGAAAAGACTGTCTTCGCCGGCGAGGCGGGGCGCCCGGGGATGCCGTGGCGCCCGCGCATCGGCCCGGTTCCGGTTTCCGGGGCGATGCGCTAGACCGGCCCGCACCCTGCCCTACCCCGCCCGCCGGCTCGGCGCGGCACCCCCTGCCCGAGGCTGTTCGTCACCCGATGCCCATTCCCTCCCCCGACCGGTTCGACGTCGCGGTCGTCGGTGGCGGCCATGCCGGCGTCGAGGCCGCCGCCGCCGCGGCGCGCTGCGGCGCCCGCACCGTGCTGGTCACGCACGATCCGGCGACGATCGGGGCGATGTCGTGCAACCCCGCCATCGGGGGGCTCGGCAAGGGCCACCTGGTGCGCGAGGTCGATGCCCTGGACGGGCTGATGGGCCGGGTCGCGGACGCCGCCGGCATCCAGTTCCGCCTGCTCAACCGCCGGAAGGGCCCGGCCGTGCGCGGGCCCCGGACCCAGGCGGACCGGAAGCTCTACGCCGCTGCCATGCAGGCCGCCGTCGCCGGGACCGCGGGCCTGACCGTGGTGGCGGGCGCCTGCGAGGATCTCGCCCTGGATGCGGAGGGACACATCCGGGGCCTCGTCCTGGCGGATGGGCGCAGCCTCGCCTGCGGCGCGGTGGTGCTGACCACCGGCACCTTCCTGCGCGGCCTGATCCATATCGGCGAGCGCCAGATCCCGGCCGGCCGGGTCGGCGAGGCGCCCGCCCTCGGGCTGGCCCGGACCCTCGACCGCCTCGACCTGCGCCTCGGGCGCCTGAAGACCGGGACGCCGCCGCGCCTCGACGGCCGGACCATCGACTGGGCCGGGCTGGAGATGCAGGAGGCCGATGCCGAGCCGGTGCCGTTCTCGACGCTCACCGAGGCGATCACCAATCCACAGATCCGCTGCGGCATCACCCGGACCACCCGGGCGGTCCACGACCTGATCCGCGCTAACCTGCACCGCTCGCCGATGTATTCCGGCGGCATCGCCAGCCGGGGGCCGCGCTATTGCCCGTCGATCGAGGACAAGGTGGTGCGCTTCGGCGACCGGGAGGGCCACCAGATCTTCTTGGAACCGGAAGGACTCGAGGATCCCACCATCTACCCGAACGGCATCTCCACGGCCCTGCCCGAGGCGGTGCAGCACGACCTCGTCCGGCTGATCCCGGGCCTGGAACGGGTCGAGATCCTGCGGCCGGGCTACGCCATCGAGTACGATTACGTCGACCCCCGGGAACTCGACACGGGCCTGCAGGTGAAGCGCCGGCCCGGCCTGTTCCTGGCCGGGCAGATCAACGGCACCACCGGCTACGAGGAGGCGGCGGGGCAGGGGCTGGTGGCGGGCCTGAACGCCGCGCGCCACGCCGGCGGCCTCGACGTCGCGACCTTCGACCGGGCCGAATCCTATCTCGGCGTCATGATCGACGACCTCGTGACTCACGGGGTCAGCGAGCCCTACCGGATGTTCACCTCGCGCTCGGAGTACCGGCTGTCCCTGCGGGTCGACAACGCCGATGCCCGGCTGACCCCGCGCGGGATTGATCTGGGCTGTGTCGGCTCGGCCCGCGCGGCCCATTTCGCCGCGTCCCACGGGGCGCTCGCCGGGGCCCGCGCCCGGCTGGACGCCCTGACCCTGACGCCGAGCCAGGCGGCCGGGCACGGGATCAGCCTGAACCGCGACGGCATCCGCCGGACGGCGTTCCAGCTGCTCGCCTATCCGGAGATCGAATGGCGGGACCTCGCGGCGATCTGGCCGGATCTCGCATCCGTGGCGCCGCGCATCGCCGACCGGCTCAAGACCGACGCGACCTACGCGGTCTATCTCGACCGGCAGAACGCCGACATCGCGACCTTCCGCCGGGACGAGGCCGTGCGCCTGCCGGCGGGCCTGGACTACGCGGCGATCAGCGGCCTGTCGAACGAGATGCGCACGAAGCTGGAGACCGTGCGTCCCGGCACCCTGGGGCAGGCGGCGCGGATCGAGGGCGTGACGCCCGCCGCGCTGACGCTGCTGGCTGCGCATGCAAGGCGGGGCGAGCGCGTTGCCACGGTGGGCCGGTGATGCGGTTGAGCAGGGCGGGGATACCCGCCGACCCCGGAACTAGGTCCGCGTCATCCCACCCTCTACCTTATCCTCAGGTGCCGGAGCGGAGCGGAGGCCTCGAAGGAGCCCTCCAGAAACCACTGCGATCCCTGGAGCCCTCCTTCGAGGCGGCTTCGCCGCACCTCAGGATGAGGTCGAGGATGGGATCGCCCGGGACGATAGTCGGCATGGCCAAGGTCTCAACCCACCCATGACCGACCCCGACCGCGCGCGTGTCCTCGCGGCCGCGAATGTTTCACGTGAAACAGCCGAGCGCCTCGACCTCTACGTGGCCCAGCTCCGGCGCTGGCAACCGATCAAGAACCTCGTCGGCCCGGCCACCCTGGCGGAGGTCTGGAGCCGGCACGTCGACGACGCCCTCCAGCTCCTCGATCTGGCGCCGGACGCCCGGACCTGGCTTGATCTGGGTTCCGGGGCCGGGATCCCGGGGCTGATCCTCGCCATCGCCGGGGCGGAGCGGGGCATCCGGGTCGATCTGGTGGAGAGCAACGCGCGCAAATGCGCCTTCCTCACCGAGACCGCCCGGCTCACCGGCGCCCCGGTCCGGGTGCGCAACGCCCGGATCGAGGCGGTGATCGGCGACTATGCGGGGACCGAGATCGTCTGCGCCCGGGCCCTGGCGCCCCTCGCCCAGCTCCTCGCCTGGACCGAGCCGCTGTTGAAAACGGGCACCACCGGCTTGTTTCCGAAGGGCAGGGACGCGCAAGCCGAATTGACCCAGGCGGCCGCGCAGTGGAGAGTCGTTAACGACCTCGTGCCGAGCCGGACCGATTCCGAAGCCCGAATCGTGCGCGTCACCGCCCTCGCCGCCCCGAGTCATCGATGAGCGAAGCCCTCCTCGGCGAGCCTGCCGACCGGTCCCTGGACTCGTCCGTGCGTCGTCCCCTGCGCGTGCTGGCGCTCGCCAACCAGAAGGGCGGCGTCGGCAAGACTACGACGGCGATCAACCTCGGCACCGCGCTCGCGGCGATCGGCGAGGACGTTCTGGTCATCGATCTCGATCCGCAGGGCAACGCCTCCACGGGGCTGGGGATCGACCGGGCGAACCGGCGGGTCTCCACCTACGAGGTCATGGCCGGGGAGGCGTCCCTCGCCCAGGCGGTGATCCCCACGGCGGTGCCGCGGCTGTCGATCGCGCCCTCGACCATGGATCTCCTCGGGCTGGAGCTGGAGCTGGCCACCCTGCCCGACCGGGCGCACCGGCTGCGCAGCATGCTCAAGAGCCTGACCCAGGCCCCGAGCCTGAGCCGGATCAGCTACGTGCTGATCGACTGCCCGCCCTCGCTCAACCTGCTGACCATCAACGCCCTGGCGGCAGCCGACGCGGTGCTGGTGCCGCTGCAATGCGAGTTCTTCGCCCTGGAGGGCTTGAGCCAGCTCCTGCGCACCGTCGAGCAGGTCCGCGGGGCGCTCAACCCGAAGCTGACGATCCAGGGGATCGTGCTGACCATGTACGATCCGCGCAACAACCTCTCCGCCCAGGTGGTGGCGGATGTCCGCGGCTTCATGGGCGACAAGGTCTACGAGACGGTGATTCCGCGCAACGTCCGGATCTCCGAGGCGCCCTCGCACGGCAAGCCGGCCCTGCTGTACGACCTGAAATGCGCCGGCAGCCAGGCCTATCTGCGCCTGGCCTCCGAGGTGATCCAGCGCGAGGGCCGGGTGCCGGCGGCGGCCTGAGCCTGAATGGGGCGCCGAACGCGGTTCGGCGGTCCCCGGTGAGCCCCCCGGAGCGGGGGGTGAGTGTGGAGCGTGACACGGGTGGCAAGCATGGCGGAGGAGGGGGCAAGACCCCGGCTGGGGCGCGGTCTCGCCGCGCTGATCGGCGATTTCGGCGATGCCGGGCCGGCTCCGGCCAAGGTCGAGGGACAGCGCAAGGTCGCCATCGAGTTCCTGCGGCCGAACCCGCGCAACCCGCGGCGCAGCTTTGGCGAGGTGGAACTGGCGGAACTGGCGACCTCGATCACCCAGCGCGGCCTGATCCAGCCGATCGTGGTCCGCCCGATCGGCGACGTGCCGGGGACGTTCGAGATCGTCGCCGGCGAGCGCCGCTGGCGGGCGGCCCAGCGGGCCGGGCTCGACGAGGTGCCGGTGGTGGTGGTCGAGATCGACGACCGGGCCTCCCTGGAATTCGCCATCCTGGAGAATGTCCAGCGCAGCGACCTCAACCCGATCGAGGAGGCGACGGGCTACGAGCGCCTGATGCAGGATTTCGCCTACACCCAGAAGGACCTAGCCGAGATCCTAGGCAAGAGCCGTAGCCATCTCGCCAACACCCTGCGCCTGCTCAACCTGCCGCCCTCCGTGCAGGACCGGCTGTCGGCGGGCGAACTCACCGCCGGCCACGCCCGGGCGCTGCTGCCGGTGAAGGATCCGGAGGCCCTGGCCCGCCGGGTGGTGGTCGAGGGCCTGTCGGTGCGGCAGGTGGAGGCGATCGCGTCGGCCGAGGCCGAGCCCGCCGACACCCCCCGCCCCGGCCGCCCGCGCCTCTCGGCCGAGCGCGCCGCGCCGGTCCGCGACCTGGAATTGCGGATCCGCCGCGCCCTGGGCGTCGAGGTGTCCTACCGGCCCAAGGACGAGGCCTCCGGCGAGATCCGGATCCGCTACGAGACCCCGGACGAGCTGCAGGGTCTGCTCAACCGGTTCAAGGTGTCGGACGGCTGAGCGAAGTCGGGGTTCCCAAAGGAAAGTAGGAAGCCCGTTCCGAGTCTCTCCCTCCCCCGCAGAGGGGGGAGGGAGACGCGCGGATCCGGACCTCTTACCGCCGCCGGCGCGCCCCCGCCTCCGCGACCCGCAGCAGAGCCGCGGAGGCCAGCGCGTGGGCCAGGTCCGGCTCGGCCCGCCGGCAGGCGAGGATCGCCTCCTGGAGGGCCGCCACGGCCTGACGCAGGGTGCCGGGCCCCCAGGTGCCGAGCTGCCCCTCCAGGCTCGCCCTGCGCTTGAAATGCAAGCCCCGCCACGTCGCCACCATCAGGGCCGGCGTCTTCTCGGGATTGTCCAGGCGGGTCGTCAGCAGGGTCAGGGCGTGCCGCAGGGCCGATCCGAGCACCACGCCCGGGTCCAGCCCCTCGTGCCGGAAGCGCCGGTAATCCCGCTCCACCACGTCGCGGCGGCCGTCGAAGGCGGCGTCGATCAAGGTGTTGAGCACGCTCGCGGCCACATCGCTGGTGATGGCCTCCACGTGATCCAGCGTCACGACCGTGTCCCCCTGCCCCGCCCCGGCCGCGTAGAGGGCGAGCTTCTCGATCTCCATCAGGCTCGCCCGGCGGTCGCCGCCGAGGCTGCGGGCCAGGACCTCCCGGGCGGCGCGGTCGATCCGCAGGCCCCGCTCCTGGAGGGTGCGGTCGATCAGCTCGGCGAGCGTCCGCTCGTCGTCCGCGTAGCAGGGGATCGCCAGCGCCCGGGTCGAGCGCTCGCACAGGGTGCGCAGCGGATTGTTCTTGGCGAGGTCGCCGCCCTCCACGACGATGCGCGCATCGGCGATCGCGGCGCCGAGCACCGCCTCGACGGCCGGCGCGTAGTTGCGCGTCCCGGGCCGGACCCAGATCGACCGGCGCCCGCCGAACAGGCCCATCGTCCCGGCTTCGTCGCAGAGGCGGCCCGGATCGGACGCCAGGGCGTCGCCATCGATCCGCACCAGGGCGAAGGGATCGGCCGGGTCGGGGACGAAATCCTCGGCGAGCTTGCGGGCCCGCTCGGTCACGAGGCCGGTATCGGGACCGTAGACCAGGATCACCGGGATGCGCGGATCGGGCCCGCGCCGGATCAGCCCCTCGATCTCGCCCGCCTTGACGGCCGTCAAGGCCGGCTCACGGCTTGGTCGAGAGGACGGCGGCGAGGCGGCCCTTGATCTGGTCAGAGAGCACGCTGGCGAGCCGGATCTCGGCGTCCCGGGCCGCCCGCTGGCTGGCGAAGCGCTGGACCGAGCGGTCGTAGGTCGCGGTCGAGGTGGCGACCCCCTCGCTGTAGACCTTGGTGCCCGCCATGTCCTCCAGGCTGTACTTGATGTTGGCCACCAGCGTGCCCGCCTCGGCCCGGCCCGTGGTCGAGGACACGATCGGGGTCTGCACGATCTCGGAGCCCGAGAGCTTCAGCCGGTAGGTCTTGGTCGCCGGCTGGCCCGACCCGTCGAGGTCGAAGACCAATTCGCTGCGCAGGTAATGCCCGAGCCGCTCCTGGCCCTGGGCCATCGCCACGTCGTCGACCTGCACGGAGGCCAGCAGCGCCTGGACCGGCACGCCGGAGGCGGTCGGCCCGTAGAGCGGGCGGAAACAGGCCGACAGGCTCAAGCCCAGACCGCCCACGCAGGCGAGGCGTGCGATCCGCCCCACAACCGATACGCCCGAACCCACCATCAGCCGTCGTTCCGCCCCGCTTCACCGACCTGTTCTAGCGCGGACATGGCGTGCGGCGCCACGACGCGCGAGGCCGCGTGTTCCGATTTCCGGTTAACAGGGTCTCTGCGGCGGGAGCATGGTCGCCCGGTTTCTCAGAGTGTCGCCAGGTAGCCCGAGACCGTCAGCACCGCCAGCACGGTGGAGACCAGGACCACCGTGGCGGTGAGATCGGCCTCGCGCCGGTAGAACTCCGCCAGCATGAACGGGCCGGTGCCGGTGGGCAGCGCGGCCATCAGTACGGCGAGGTGGAGCAGGAGCGGCGGCAGGGCGAACACGTAGCGGCCGAGCCCGTAGGCGAGCAGGGGATGGGCGGCGAGCTTCAGCCCGACCAGCAGCGCGGCGATCCGCCCCTGCGCCTCCCGGCGCCGACGCGTCTGCGCCAGGAACAGGCCGAGCGCCACCAGGGCGCAGGGCGAGGCCGCGCCCCCGAGGAGCTTGAGGAACGTCTCCACGGGCGCCGGCAGGGTGAGGCCGAGGCTCGGCACCAGGGCCCCCAGGGCGGGCGCCACCAGGAGCGGGTTGCGCACCAGCGAGCGGCCGACCGCGAGCCAGACGGGCACGCGCGGACCGTCCGGCCCGCCCGCCGCCGCCCCCCGCCGGAGCCCGGTCTCGATCAGCACGATCGCCACCGCGAACACCGCGCAGACCGTGAGGATCACCGCCACCGTGGTGGGGGCGAGCGCCTCCGGCCCGAAGGCGGCGAGCGCCAGGGGGAAGCCCATGAAGCCGGTATTGGCGTAGCCGGCATTGAGCCCGTCCACGGCGGCGTCGGCCAGGGGGCGCCCGGCCCCGCACCGGAGCAGGACGGTGAGTGCGAAGACCGCGAGGCTGCTCAACCCGAAGGCGCCGATGAAGCCGGGCTTCCAGAGGGCACTCCAATGGGCGTGGGCGGTGACGTCGAACAGCAGGGCCGGCAGGGCCAGGAAGACCACGAAGCGGTTGAGTTCCGTGGTCGCGGCGGCGCCGAGCACGCCGATCCGCCGGGCCAGCCAGCCCGCGAGGATCAGCGCGAAGATCGGCAGCACGACCGGGAGGGTCGAGAGCATGGGCGGCCCGGGTCGGACGAGGAGGCCCCGGCCTTAGGACGGATTGCGCGCCGACCTCCAGTGCCGGGGGCGGGGGCCTGCCATGCTCCCCCGACCCCGGGGGCCCGCTACCAGCGGTAGATCAGGCTGCCGATCACGGTCGCCGGGGCGCCGCGGTAGCAGAAGCCCGCCTGGCAGGTGGCGTAATCCCGGTTGAAGATGTTGAACGCGTTGATCTGCGCCCGGACGCCTTTGTACTTCGGATCCAGCGCCGCGAAGTCGTAGGCCACCAGCGCGTCGAAGAGGGTGACAGTCGGGTTGCGCACCGTATTCTCGTCGTCGGCGAAGCTGTTGGCGTTGAACCGGATGCCGCCGCCGAGCGTCAATCCGCGCAGGGCGGAGGAGGACGGGAAGAGGTAGGTCAGGAACGACGCGAAGGTGTCGCCCGGGATACCCGAGAGGCGATTCCCGTCGATCGGCGCACCGGTGACGACCGAGGTCTGCTTGACGAAGCGGAAGTCGAGGTGGGTGTAGGCGACGGTCAGGTTGGTCCCCGGCGCGAAGTTCGCCGTCGCCTCCATCTCGAAGCCGCGCGAGTTGACCTCACCGGTCGCCACTTGGTTGGCGAAGTTCGTGGGATCCTGGCGCAGGATGCTGGTCTGGTTGATATCGAAGCCCGCGATGGCGGCGCTGATGTTGGTACCCGGGATCAGGTACTTCACGCCGGCTTCGATCTGATCGCCGGTGGCGGCCTTGTAGGGACGGCCAGTGACGACATTGACACCGACCTGTGGGGTAAAGGTCGTGGCGTAGCTCGCGTAGGGTACGAGGCCGGGCGCGAGCTCGTAGTTCAGGCCGGCGCGGTACGTGAAGGCGCTGTCGTTCTGGCTCTGCGGCCCGGCGACGACGCCCCGGGTCACGCTCGCCGTGTCGGAGGCGACCCAGTCCTGCCGTCCGGTCAGCGTCAGGACGAATTTGCCCCACTTCGCCTGTTCCTGGACATAGATGCCGACCTGATCCTGAGCCTGACGCGACGAGCGGTCGATGGTCGGCCGGGTGATCGGTTGGCGGCCATAGTTCAAGGTGAGCAGGTTGAGGTCGGGCGCCACGCCGAAACCCGCGATGCTCGAGAAGTCGTAGTGATAATAGTCAACGCCAGTCAGCAGCGTGTGAGCGATCGGTCCGGTCTGGAGGTGACCCTCAAGCTGGGTATCGACCGCAACGGAGGCGAGAGACTGCTTGAACAGGCCGGTGGACCGCTGCGCGCTGAGGCCCGTCACCGAGTCGATCTGCGTATACGAGAAGTTGGCGTCGGCGGCCGAATAGCGGAAGTTCTGCCGCAGGATCAGGTCCGGCGAGAACACGTGCTCGAAGGCGTAGCCGACCCGGTGCTGATCTGTCCGATAGGTGTTGAGCGCGCCGTCGCCCGAATAGATCCGTGACACGCGGAAGCCCGGGAAGTTGTAGAAGCTGGCATTGCCCGGGACGTTCGACTCCTGGAATTCGGTGAGCAGCGTGAAGGTCGTGTCCGCCGAGGGCCGCCACGTGAAGGCGGGGGCGATGGTGAACCGATCATCCCGGACGCCGGGTCCGGGCAGGAACGTGTCGGACTGGCGCGCGACGCCGGTGAGCCGGTAGGCCATCGTCCCGTCCGATCCCTCGACCGGGCCGCCGATGTCGAAATTGCCCTGGTAGCGGTCGAAGCTGCCACCCTGGAACCAGACCTCACCGAACTGGGCGAACACCGGACGCTTGCTGGTCACGTCGACGATGCCGCCCGGGGAACCCAGGCCGTAGAGGCCGGAGGCCGGCCCGCGCAGGATGGTGAGTGCCTCGGCACCGTAGGGCTCAATACGGGGGACAGCGAAGCCGACGCCCGTCTGCCGCAGGCCATCGCGGTAGATACCGTCGTAGGTCTCGGCGAAGCCGCGGATGTAGAACGAGTCCGCGCGCGGGTCGAAGCCGAACACGTTACTCGACACCCCCGGCGTGTAGGCCAGCGCCTCGTTGAGGCTCTGGACGTTGCGGTCGTTGAGCTGCTCCCGGGTGACCACGGAGATCGATTGCGGCGCCTCGATCAGCGCCGTGTTGGTCTTGGTGGCGGTGGGGCTGACGCGGGCGACGTAGCCGGTGATCCCCGAGGGGCCGCCGCCGCCGCCGCTGGTGGCCGACGTGCCGCCGTCGCCGCCGCTGACATTGGCGCCCCCCAGGCCGGAACCGGCCGGGATCGCGGGTCCGGGGCCGGCGGCCTCCACGGAGATCTGGTCGAGCTGTACGCGCGCGCCCTGCGCGGCGGCGTGCGGCGCGGCGGCGGCAGACAGGGCCGCGGCGGCGAGAAGCGGCCCGAGGGGGGTGGAACGTGGGGACATGTCGAATCCTCGGATGCATCGCGACGGTGGCGCGCAACCTCAGGATCGTCCGTTCACGAGGTCTTGATCAAGCCGAAAACGTGTTGCAAATCACACACTTAGAAGTGTTCAAACCTGGAATTGTTCGAGATTCAGAACTCCAGCGGCGGCTCCCGCAGGGCCTCGGACTCCCGGGTGCAGACGGCTTGGTCGGGGGCTGAGCCGCCCCCCGACAGGGCCCCCCGGAGCTCGGCCCGCGCCCTGTCGAGATCGGCCCGGAAGCCCGGATCGCCCATCAGCGCGGCGAAGACCGTCGTGCCGGTGAGGCGCCCGGCCGCCACGTCGCTGAGCCAATGGACCCCGCACACGACCCGGCTCTCGCCATAGGCCCGGCCCCGCGCCAGGATCGCGGTCGCCTTCTCGGGAACCAGGGACGCCAGGATCAGCGCGTAGGCCCAGCCCTGGGTCGCGTGGCCGGACGGGTAGCTGAAGCTGTCGGCGAGCGCCTGGGTCCGCTGGACGCAGATCGGCGCCTCGTTGCCCACGAACGGGCGCAGCCGGCGGTAATGGACCTTCGGGCCCCGGGTCGCGTGGGCGAGGTCGAGCCGGGCGCGCTCCAGCAGGGCGATCACCGCCGGCACCCGGGCCTGGTCGATCCGGGTGCCGAGCACGCAGGCGAAGTTCTCCAGCACCGCGGCCGCCCCCTCGGCCACGTCGTTGGCGGCGATCTCCCAGCGCGGGCTGCCCTTGAGGGCGCGGGTGTTGGCGAAGGCCGCCCGGTCGGCCATGTCGAGGGGGGCGTTGTGGGCCGGCGGCGGCGGCAGGATCCGGACGGCGTCGGGGAGCGCGGTGTCCGCCAGATAGGGCTTCACCGCCGGCCTGCCGGGCTTGAGCGTGTCGGACCCGAGGGACGGCGCGGCGGGGGGCGGATCCTCGGCGCGCACCGGCGCGGCGGCGAGTAGGACGGCGAGGGCCGACAGGGACAGGGTGCGCAGCATCGGATCCGTGGCGGTTTCGAACGGAGGGACGGGCCCCGCCTCCAAAGACGAACGGCACGGCCGGCCGGTTCAGTCCGTGCACAGGCCCTCCGCGCTGTCCAGGGGGCGCCCTGCCTGTGCGGTGGCGTTGACCGGGGGCCCAACCGCGCGAACGCCGCGTGTCCGCGTCCCGCCCAACCGGGCATGGCTCAGCCGCTCGACCGCGACCGCCTCCGCGAGGCCCTCGATGCGCTCGGCGCCGACCGCGCCGAGCACGGGCGTTTCGTCGAACTCGCCCCCTACGGCGGCGGTGCGCTGATGCCGGGGCGCTTCTGGCCCGGCGCTGGGGCCTGCCGATCCCCCTCTGGATCCGGGCCGAGAGCCGCTGTCTCGCCACCGCCCTGTTCGTGCCCGACGACAGGGCCCTGCGGGGCGACCTGCCCTGCGTCAGCCCGGTGTCGTTCCGGACGCGGCTGCACTTCACCGGGCCGGATCCGCTTCAGCGCGCCCGCTTCCCCGACCACCGCGGCGTGATCACGATGCCCGCAGCGCCCCGCCCCGGCGCATTGAACCCGGGCGTCCCAAGGGCTGGCCCTGTCGGAGCGGACGGCGCCGCGCGGCAGCAAGGCTCGCCCTGCACCCGCAAACGGTCACGGACCTCGTGAAACCATAACTTCGCCGGCTAACCTCCCTGGATCGCCGCCGCGACCGCGGCGGGGAATTCCTCGTGCGGACTGAGCGCCCCCGGGATCGCGGCGCCCGTCACCCGGCCGCCGGCGATCAGCGCGTCCATCTCGGCGCCGGAGCGGCGCGGGGCGTTCCCGGGCCGCAGCACCAGGGTCGGCGGCAGGCCGTCGTCGAACAGGGCCAGGAACGCCGCGCGGCTCCCCACCGGGTCGAGGCCGCCGGTGACGAAGGCGGCGGTGCCGAACCGGCCGTTGCGCTGGCGGGTGATCGCGTGCTTGTCGCGGATCAGGGCCGGGGTCACCCGGCCGGCATCGGCATAGACATGGGCGCGCATCATCCGGCCGATGATCGGCGGGCTGATGTTGATCCGGTAGAGCGCCTCGCCGAGGAGCGGCGCCTCCACGGCCCGGCGGATGCGCGGGAACCAGTGGGCACGGCCCGGCATCGCGGTGGGCAGCGGCCCCCGCCAGGTCGGCGCCACCAGAACCAGCCGGGCGAAGGTTTTGGGGTGGCGCCGCGCCGCCGCGACCAGATAGCCGGCGGCGTGGCCGGCCGCGACCCCGAGGGCGTAGGGGCCCGGGGCGGCGTCGAGCAGTGCGTCGAGGAAGGCGTGGAAGGTCGCGGGTTCCAGCGGCATCCGCGCCCGCGGCCGGGCGCCGAAGCCCGGCCAGTCGGGGATGCGGCAGCGATAGTCGGACCCGAGGGCGCGGGCGAGGGCCTGCATCTCGGCCCGCGCCGAGATGGTCGACAGGGCCGGGAGCAGCAGCGCCTCCGGCCCCTGCCCGATCAGGTCACACGGGGTCGGCACCGGCCGGCCCGCCACCGTGAGGTTCAGCGCCTGCGTGTCCATCCGGCGGTCCACCCGATCGGGGATCCCAAAGGGCCATGCCCCTTGGTGGGTTGCCAGGGCAAAGCCCTGGCGCGCAGCAGACGGCGCTTCAGGTGCGCAGCAGCTCGTTGATGGCGGTCTTGGACCGGGTGCCGGCATCGACGCGCTTGACGATCACCGCGCAGTACAGGCCCGGGCCGGGGGAGCCGTCGGGCAGGGCCTTGCCGGGCATCGTGCCGGAGACCACCACCGAGTAGGGCGGCACGCGACCGTACATCACCTCGCCGGTGGTGCGGTCGACGATCTTGGTGGAGGCGCCGATATAGACGCCCATCGACAGGACGCTGCCCTGGCCGACGATCACGCCCTCGGCCACCTCGGCGCGGGCGCCGATGAAGCAATCGTCCTCGATGATCACCGGGTTGGCCTGGAGCGGCTCCAGCACGCCCGCGATGCCGGCGCCGCCGGAGATGTGGCAGTTCTTGCCCACCTGCGCGCAGGAGCCGATCGTCACCCAGGTGTCGACCATCGTGCCCGCACCGACATGGGCGCCGAGATTGACGAAGCTCGGCATGAGCACGGCGCCCGGCGCGATGTAGGCGCCGCGGCGGACGAAGCAGCCCGGCACGGCGCGCAGGCCGGCGGCCCGGAACTCGGCCTCGCCCCAGCCGGCGAATTTCGACGCGACCTTGTCCCACCAGGGCGCGCCGCCGGGGCCGCCCTCGATCGCCGCCATGTCGTTGAGGCGGAAGGACAGCAGCACCGCCTTCTTGAGCCACTGGTTGACCACCCAATCGTGGTTGCCGCTCTTCTCGGCGACCCGGGCCTTGCCGGAATCGAGCAGCTCCAGGGCCGCCTCCACCGCCTCGCGCACGGCACCCCGTGTGGCGGTCGAGATGCCGGCGCGGTCCTCCCAGGCGGCCTCGATGGTACGGGCAAGATCGGACTGGGCGGGATCGGAAGGAGGCGTGCCGGCCTGGGACATGAAGGATCGGAACTCTCGTGGCGGGAGGCCCGTGCTTACAAGCGGCCACCGGGGCTGTCACCTGAGGAGATGCCGTCGATGACGTCGAGAAGCCCGCGCACGTGATCGAGATCGGCCACCAGGCCGGCGAGGTCGTCGGCCAGGGTGTCGTGGACGGCCTGGGCGGCCTCGGGGAACTCCTCCAGCACCCGGCGCATCAGCGTCGGGGTGATCCGCATGACCGCGGCATCCTCCACGGCCCGGGCCGCGGTCGGCCGGGTGCCGCGCACGAACAGGGCGAGCTGTCCGATCAGAGCGGAGCGGCCGGCCCGCACCGGCTCGGTCCTGGCGTCCCGGGGTTCGAGCCGGATCGTCCCGGCCATCACGACGAAGCCGCCATCGGCCGGATCGCCGCGGTCGAACAGCAGGTCGCCCTCCGCGAGGTCCCGCCGCTCGGCCGCGAAGGTCAGCAGGCGCAGGGCGTCCCGGTCGAGGAAGCCGAACAGCGGCGCGGCCGCGAGGATCGCGATATCGTCGTCGAGCCCCAAGAACGCCTCACCACCCTGCGCATACGCGAACCCACCGGTTCGCCTATACGTAAAACTTCTTTTCGTCAGGGCAGCAACTTGTATCCGCCGCCCTCCGTGACGAGGATCGCGGCGGTGGCGGGGTTCGGCTCGATCTTCTGGCGCAGCCGGTAGATATGCGTCTCCAGGGTGTGGGTGGTGACGTGGGCGTTGTAGCCCCAGACCTCGGCCAGCAGCGTGTCCCGGTTCACCACCGCCCGGCCCGCCCGGTAGAGGAAGCGCAGGATCGCGGTCTCCTTCTCGGTGAGCTTGAGCTTCGAGCCGCGCTCGCCGACCAGCAGCTTGGCGCCGGGCCGGAACGTGTAGGGGCCGATCTGGAACACCGCGTCCTCGGAAGCCTCGTGGCTGCGCAGGTGCGCGCGGATCCGGGCCAGCAGGATGCCGAACTTGAACGGCTTGGTGACGTAGTCGTTGGCGCCGGCCTCCAGGCCCTCGACATGGTCCGCCTCGGAATCCTGGGCGGTGAGCATGATCACCGGGCCGCGGAACCCCCCGGCCCGCATCCGGCGCACGGCCTCGCGCCCGTCGAGATCGGGCAGGCCGACATCCATCACCGCGAGGTCGATGCGCTCGGCGGCCACCCGCCGGATCGCGTCGGCGGCGTTCGCCTCGGTGAGCACCGAGAATTCCTCGTCGTGATCGAGCTGCTCGGTGAGGGTGTCGCGCAGGATCGCGTCGTCGTCGCAGATCAGCAGGCGGTAGGCATTCGGCATCGTCCAGGTCCCAGGGCAGGCTGCCGGCGGGGAGGGTGATCCTCCCGGGCGGCGGCGTGCGATGACTCGCGGTTGTTGGCAGGATCGCGCGGCGATTCTGCGGAGGCTTTCGTTTCCACATCATTGTCCCCGCCGGAGCGGGGACCGCCCCGGCGAAGGGGGCTGCTACGGGGCGGGACGCGCTGGAATTCGAAGGCCTCCGTCGCCACGGCGCGGGCGCCGGGCCGATCCCCCCGAATCCCGGCTTGGCTGCCCGGGTTCCGGCCAAGGATAGGGCAGCCTTTGTGGCCGGAAATTGCCTTGTGCGCAATTTTTATCGGACCGGGTGCGGAGATCGGGCATAAATCGCGCCGCGCCGGCCCGTCCGGTCCGCGGCGAAGGGGGAGGGCGACGATGGGGCGACGGCCGAGCGGGCAGGCTGATGGTGTCCGGCAGTCGGTCCGGGAGATCCGGGTACGGGCGGTGGTCGGCGACCGATGCCGGGGCCAGCTGCTGGTCGGGCCGGCGGTCATCCCCTGCGCCCTCGGGGCCGGGGGCATCGTCAGCGACAAGCGCGAGGGCGACGGCGGCTCGCCCCGCGGGCGGTTCCGACTGCGCGGCGGCGCCTACCGGCCCGACCATCTCGGCATCCGTCCGCGCACCGCGCTGCCCCTGCGCCCGACCCGGCCCGACGACGGCTGGTGCGACGATCGCCGGGACCGCCGCTACAACCGGCCGATCCGCCTCCCGGCCCCCGGCGTGAGCGCCGAGGCGCTGTGGCGGGGCGACGGGCTCTACGACGTCGTGATCGACCTCGACTACAACCGCGCGCCGATCCGGAAGGGGCGGGGCTCGGCGATCTTCCTGCACGTCGCCCGGGACGGCTACCGCCCCACGGAGGGCTGCGTCGCCCTGGCCCGGGCCGACCTGCTGCGCCTGCTCCGGCGGCTCGGGCCGCGGACCTATCTGCGGATCGGATGAGCGCGGCCGTCAGGTCTCCGCGGCCTCGAACTGGATCCGCAGACGGGCGCCGACGGCCTCGGCGTAGCGCCGTAGCGAGGCCGTCGACGGCATGACCTGGCCGCGCTCCCACCGGGCGATCTGTCCCTGGGACGTCTGCATGCGCTGGGCGACCTCTTCCTGGGTCAGCTTTGCCCGCGCCCGCGCCTCGCCCATGGAGAAGCCGATTTCCATCTCGGGTCCGATCGCCGCGTGCGCCGCGCGATAGGCGGGATCCGCGTTCCACCGTTCCCGGACGGCCTTGAAAGGAATCGTCATGCCGTTTCTCCTGTGTCGATGTTGCGAGCCCGAGCTTCGGCCAGATCGATCCATCTCTTGGGCGTCGCCTGTGTCTTCTTGATCGCGCAGAGAACGATGATCACACGCCGGCCGGTCACCGTGACATAGAGGGCTCGGCCGGCCATGCTGTCGGTCCGGGGTCTCAGTTCCCAGATCCGCCCGCGTATGTGCTTGGCATGCTCCTCGGTGAGACTCATCAGGCCGCGTGTTTCGATCCGCGCGACGATGCGGTCCAAGGCGGCGCGCAGCCTGACCGGCCAGGCATCGACCTCATTGACGACAGTCGCGTCGAGAAACGATACCGACCACGCCCCCTGGGGATCGTCCGCAATACGCGATACCGCACCTTGTGGCGGCTTCTTGCTGGAGCCCATCGGTGTCCGATCGCGACTCAAGATATGCGTGAAAAAGCATATCACGGATCACGGCATCGGATAGCCCGGTCGGCACGTCGGCAGCCTATCGCCCGAATCGGGTGACCCTCAGGCCTTCCGGGTCCGCGCGCCGAAGATCGCGGTGCCGACCCGGACATGGGTCGCGCCGAGCTGGATCGCCGCCGGGAAATCCGCGCTCATGCCCATCGAGAGGATCGGCAGGTCGTGCGCCTGCGCGAGCCGGGCCAGCAGGGCGAAATGGGCCGAGGGCGGGTCCTCCGCCGGGGGGATGCACATCAGGCCCTGGATGGCCAGCCCGTGGGTCTCGCGGCATTCGGACAGCAGGGTGGCGAGCTGGTCGGGCAGGACGCCGCCCTTCTGCGGCTCGGCGCCGGTATTGACCTGGATCAGCAGCTTCGGCGTGCGGCCGGACCGGGCGATCTCCTTGGCGAGGGCGGCGGCCAGCGACGGGCGGTCGAGGGCGTGGATCACGTCGAACAGGGCGACCGCCTCCCGGGCCTTGTTGGATTGCAAGGGGCCGACGAGATGCAGCTCGACATCCGGGTAGCGGGCCCGCAGGTCGGGCCATTTCGCGGTGGATTCCTGGACGTAATTCTCCCCGAAGACCCGCTGCCCCGCCTCGAGCGCCGGCAGGATGCCCGCGGCCGGCACGGTCTTGGAGACGGCGACCAGCTGCACCGTCGCCGGGTCGCGTTCCGAATCCTCGGCCGCCTGGGCGATGGCGGCCCGCACCTCGGCGAGCCCGGCCGCCACGTCGGCCTGTCCCACCGGGAGTTTCTCGGTCGGGTGACCCATCCCGTCCGTGGGCAGGGCGTTCGGGGCGGTGATCGCGTCGTCCATGATGGGTTTGTCCTAACGCTGCCGGAAGCCGACACGATGACGATGCGGCGCCCTCCCGCGACCAGCTGTCCAACCCATCCCCTCATCCTGAGGTGCCGGAGCGTAGCGGAGGCCTCGAAGGAGCCCTCCAGCCAGCTGCGCGATCCCTGGAGGGCTCCTTCGAGGCCCGCTTCGCGGGCACCTCAGGATGAGGGGGGTTGGGTTGGAACAGGCCGGAGACGGCCGCCCTCGTGTATCGTGTTATTCATCGACCTATGCGCTGGCGCGCCCCGCGCAAGCCCGAATCGCGCCCTGCGTTGACCGGCTCCGGCGCAGATATGCTATCGCGGCTCCACCGTGCCGTCGGTGTTCCCCGGAATGACCGACGAGCCCCTCATTCCGCCGGATCCATGACCAGCACTGCCGCCCCCCAGCCCGTCGAGCGCTACAACGCCAAGGATGCCGAGCCGCGCTGGCAGGAGGCCTGGGCCGAGCGGCGCCTGTTCGAGACCGACAATGCCGACGGCCGGCCGAAATACTACGTGCTGGAGATGTTCCCCTACCCGTCGGGGCGCATCCACATGGGCCATGTCCGAAACTACGCCATGGGCGACGTGGTCGCCCGCTACAAGCGCGCCCGGGGCTTCAACGTGCTCCACCCGATGGGCTGGGACGCCTTCGGCCTGCCGGCCGAGAACGCCGCCATGGAGCGCAAGGTCAACCCGCGGGACTGGACCTACGCCAACATCGCGTCGATGCGCGACCAGCTGAAGGCCATGGGCCTGTCGCTGGACTGGAGCCGGGAGATCGCCACCTGCGACCCCGACTATTACAAGCACCAGCAGCGCATGTTCCTGGACTTCCTGGACAAGGGCCTCGTCACCCGCCGCACCGCTAAGGTGAATTGGGACCCGGTGGACCACACGGTGCTGGCCAACGAGCAGGTGATCGACGGGCGCGGCTGGCGCTCCGGCGCCCTGGTCGAGCAGCGCGAGCTGACCCAGTGGTTCTTCAGGATCACCGACTTCGCCGAGGATCTGCTGACCGCCCTCGACGGTCTAGACCGCTGGCCGGAAAAGGTCCGGCTGATGCAGAAGAACTGGATCGGCCGCTCCGAGGGGCTGGAAGTCCGGTTCGCCCTGGCCCGTCCGGTGGCCGGCGCCTCCGATTCGGTCACCGTCTACACGACCCGGCCCGACACGCTGTTCGGCGCCAAGTTCCTGGCGATCGCCGCCGACCACCCGCTCGCCGCCGCGCTCGCCGCGGATCGTCCGGCGCTCCAGGCCTTCATTGAGGAATGCCGCCGCACCGGCACCGCGCAGGCCGCGATCGACACCGCCGAGAAGCACGGCTTCGACACCGGCCTGACCGTCCGCCACCCCCTCGACCCGTCCTGGGAGCTGCCGGTCTACGTGGCGAATTTCGTGCTGATGGAATACGGCACCGGCGCGGTGTTCGGCTGCCCGGCCCACGACCAGCGCGACCTCGACTTCGCCAACAAGTACGGGCTCGGCAACACCCCGGTGGTCTGCCCCGAGGGCCAGGACCCGGCGACGTTCGTCATCACTGACACCGCCTATGTCGAGGATGGGCGGATGATCCATTCGCGCTTCCTCGATGGCTTGAGCACCGACGAGGCCTTCGAGGCCGTGGCCCGGCGGCTCGAAGGGGAGGGGGTCGCGACCCGCAAGGTCCAGTTCCGCCTGCGCGACTGGGGCGTCTCGCGCCAGCGCTACTGGGGCTGCCCGATCCCGATCATCCATTGCGAGTCCTGCGGCCCGGTGCCGGTGCCGGTGGCCGACCTGCCGGTGAAGCTGCCGGACGAAGTCTCCTTCGACCAGCCCGGCAATCCGCTGGAGCGCGACCGGGCCTGGCGCGACGTGCCCTGCCCGCGTTGCGGCGCCCCGGCCCGGCGCGAGACCGACACGATGGACACGTTCGTCGATTCGTCCTGGTACTATGCCCGCTTCACCGCGCCCTGGCTCACCGACGCCCCCACCGACCGGGCCGTGGTCGACCATTGGCTGGCGGTGGACCAGTATATCGGCGGCATCGAGCACGCGATCCTGCACCTGCTCTACGCCCGGTTCTTCATGCGGGCGATGCGCGAGACCGGCTGGTCCGGGGTGTCCGAGCCCTTCGCCGGGCTGTTCACGCAAGGGATGGTCGTCCACGAGACCTACAAGGACGCCGCCGGCGCCTGGGTGCCCCCGGCCGAGATCCGCTTCACCACCGAGGAGGGCGAGCGCCGCGCGTTTCACGTGAAAACTCAGGCGCCGATCGCGATCGGCCCGATCGAGAAGATGTCGAAGTCCAAGAAGAACGTGGTCGACCCGGACGACATCATCGCGAGCTACGGGGCCGACACGGCGCGCTGGTTCATGCTGTCCGATTCGCCGCCGGAGCGCGACGTGATCTGGACCGAGGAGGGGGTGCAGGGCGCCGCCCGGTTCGTCCAGAAGGTCTGGCGGTTGGTGAACGCCGCCGGACAGGCGACGGGAGACGGCGCCGCCGATCTGCCCCTGCGCAAGGCCGCCCACCGGGCCTTGGCCTCCGTGCAGGACGATATCGAGCGCCTGCGCTTCAACCGGTGCGTCGCCCACATCTACACCCTGGCCAACGCCCTGGAGGATGGCCTGCGCGGCCCGGTCTCGCCGGCTGCGGCCCGGGAGGCGGCCGGCATCCTGGTCCAGCTCATCGCGCCGATGATGCCGCATCTGGCGGAGGAGTGCTGGCTGGTTCTGGGGCGCCCGGGGCTCGCCGCGCAGGCGCCCTGGCCGGAGGCGGAGGCCGGGCTGCTCGTCGAGGACGAGATCACCCTGCCGGTCCAGATCAACGGCAAGAAGCGGGCGGACGTGACCGTGCCGCGCGACGCCGACGCCAAGGCCGTCGAGGCGGCGACGCTGGCCCTGGAGGCGGTCCAGCGGGTGCTGGAGGGCAAGGCGCCGCGGAAGGTGATCGTGGTGCCGGGGCGGATCGTGAATCTGGTGGTTTGAAGATTCTACCCCGGCCGAGGTTCGATGCAGGAGTCCGCTCCGTGCCGACTCAGAGAGCCGTTCAGAAAGCGTTTCTCCAATCCTCGGCCTCATCCTGAGGTGCCCGCGAAGCGGGCCTCGAAGGAGGGCTCCAGAAGGCGCTGCGATCCCTGGAGGGCTCCTTCGAGGCCTCCGCTGCGCTTCGGCACCTCAGGATGAGGTGGAGGATTGGAAATGGCAGGGGTGCCTCGGTGGTGAGGGCTCAGCGCAGGGCGCATGTTGGAAAAACCGGCGTTGACGTCTCGCACGCGCTCGCTCTTCCTCGATCGCGGCTGAAGGCGCAGATGTGAAAGGTCGATACGATCTAGAGGCTGACGCCCTGTATCTCCGCTTCGCCGATACTGTGGTGCGTGAGAGTGAGGAGGTCCGACCCGGCATCATTCTAGATTTCGACGTAGAGGGCCGCGTTGTTGCCATCGAGATTCTCGATACCAAGGAGCGTCTCTCGGCGGGCGCGGATTTGGCACATTTGGCCGCCGCCTGAAGCCCGCAGGCATTGGAACGCTCGGACATGACCGCACAAACCTTCGTCAGCGTGTTCGAAGCTTTGACCGATACGCCCATTGAGGCTGCCAACATGACGGCCCGTGCCGACCTGATGCTCGCGATCCGCGAGCGGGTTCGAACATGGAATATATCGCAGGACCGAGCGGCTGCTCAGCTCGGCCTGACGCGTCCGCGCCTCAACGACTTGATGCGCGGAAAACTCGACAAATTCTCGCTGGATGCCCTCGTGAACATCGCCGGTCCGGCCGGCTTCACGGTGCGAATCCAGCTGATCGAGGCGGCGTGACGGGAAAGCCCGCATCCGACTCTCAGGATGATGCGCCAGCCCCGACCTACGGCGCCGCCAGCCCCGGATCCTGCCCGCTGGCCTCCAGGCCCTGCCGGACGAGCCCGTCGCGCTTGGCCTGGGCCAGGAAATCCGCAAGGTAGGCCGCCCCGGCGGGGCGCCCGACCGGCAGGCCCATCGCCTGCGGGATGGCCATGAAATCCCCGGGCAGCAGCCGCACCTCCGGATGGCTGGCGGCGTAGGCGGCGAGCGGCTGCGCGACCCCGGCCGCCACCTCCAGCCCGTCCCGCGCGAAGGCCGTGACCGCCTCGGCCGAGGTCGGCGCCCGCACCAGGGTCGCGTGTTGCAGGCTCCGGCTCAGGAACAGGTCGTAGGCGCTGCCGCGGCCGACCGAGACCCGCACGCCCGGGCGGTCGACCGCCTCCAGGGTCCGGATCGGCGAGGCGGCCGGCACGAGGTAGCGGCCGGTGATCAGCACGTAGGGGTCCGTGAAGGCGATGCCCTCGGCCCGTTTCGGGTCGATCGCCAGGAAGCAGATGTCCCAGGTGCCGGACCCCGCCGAGCCCGAGACGGCCCCCGCCCCCGGGAAGGTCACGAACGCCACCGGCACGCCGAGTTTCTGCGCCAGCGCCCGGGCCAGGTCGACCGACACGCCCGCCGGAGCCTCCGCGCCGCCCTGCGCCAGCACCGGGTTGCCGAGATTGATCGCCGCCCGGAGCGTGCCGGTGGGGGCGAGGTCGTGCAGGATCGTGGGATCGGGGGGCATCGGTTGCGGCTCCGCACGCGCCGGGGCGGACAGGACGAGCAGGCAGAGCGCCGCGCGGATCCGCATCAGGCACGCCCGACCTGACTGGCCTGCGCCCGAGCCTCGCCCCTGGCGCCCCGCCGCCGCCGCCGGGCCAGCATGTTGAGCCCCTCGACGCCGGCCGAGAACGCCATGGCCGTGTAGATGTAGCCCTTCGGCACGTGCGCCCCGAACCCCTCGGCGATCAACACCATGCCGATCATGATCAGGAAGCCCAGCGCCAGCATCACCACCGTGGGGTTCCGGGCGATGAAGGCCGAGAGCGGCTCGGCGGCGACCAGCATCACCGTCACGGCGACGATCACCGCCACCATCATCACCGGCACGTGCGCGGTCATGCCCACCGCCGTGATGATCGAGTCGATCGAGAAGACGAGGTCGAGGAGCAGGATCTGGCCGATCGCCGCGCCGAAGCCGAGGCCGCCGCCGGATTCCTCCGCCTCGGGCTCGGGATCGACGCTGTGGTGGATCTCCTTGGTGGCCTTCCACAGCAGGAACAGGCCGCCGCCGATCAGGATCAGGTCGCGCCAGGAGAAGTCCTGGCCGAGGACCGAGACGACCGGCTCGGTCAGGTGCACGATGAACGCCACGGTGCCGAGGAGCCCCAGCCGCAGCACCAGCGCCAGGCCGATCCCGATCCGCCGCGCCCGGGTCTGCTGTTCGGGCGGCAGCCTGTTGGTCAGGATCGAGATGAAGATCAGGTTGTCGATGCCGAGCACCACCTCCATCACCACGAGGGTCGCGAGGGCGGCCCAGATCGCGGGCTGACTGGCGAGGTGGATCAGGTCGGTCACGGCTTGGGGGCCTCGCTGGTCGGGAACAGGCGGTCGCCGAGGGCGGCGAGGTCGAAGCCGGGGGCGCGGCGCACGGGCTCCGGTGCGAAGACCTGCAGGATCTTCGGGACGACCTTGAAATGGGCCGGCGTGTGGGTGGTCAATTCGCCGTCGGTGTTCACCGGCCGGGGCCTGCGGGTCGAGATCCGGATCTCCTGGGCGTGGAAGGCGCGCACGTCGGCGGCCCGGCCATGGGTGCCGCGCCGGAGGGCCGGCAGCAGGGCGATCAGCCGCCACCAATGGTCGATCTCCAGGCTGTAGAAGTCGAGCTTGCCGTCATCCACCGCCGCGGTCTCGGCCACGGTCATGCCGCCGCCGTAGTGCCGGCCGTTGCCCACCGACACCTGGATGGTCGTGACCTTCTCCACCGTGCCGTCGTGCTCGATCGTCACCGTGAAGGGCCGGACCCGGCGCAGCACCCGCACCGCCGCCACCGCGTAGCCGAGCACCCCCCAGGTCTTCTTCGATTTGGCCGTGAGCTCCCCCGCGAGTTCGGCCGAGAAGCCGACGCTCGCCACGTTGAAATAATAATGGCCGTTGACCCAGCCGAGATCCACCGGCCGCGCCGCAGCGGTCGGGATGAAGCGGGCCGCCGCCAGGGGATCGAGGGGCAGGTCGAGGGAGCGGGCGAGATCGTTGGCCGTGCCGAGCGGCAGGATGGCCAGCGGCAGGCCGCTCTCCACCAGGGCCGGGGCGGCGAAATTCATGGTGCCGTCGCCGCCGCCGAGGATGACCAGATCGACCGAACCGGCCCGGTTGCGGATCGTATCGCGGCAATCGGCGTCCGGCGGCGGCTCTTCCGGCTCGATCCCGCCCGCGCGCAGAATCGCGCGCACGGCCTCGAGGTCGAGGCCGCCGTTGCGGGCCTTGGCGTTGCAGATCAGCAGGGCCCGGCGCGGTGCGGCGCTCATCGGGGGCCCCCGGATCGCGGGGTCGGGCGGGCCTGGAGTTCGGATCGGGCCACAGGATCCTCGGGGCGCGGCGGCGGGGGCGGGCGGGATGGGAACCTGCGTGCGGCCCAGGCCAGACGGCCAAGGCCGGATTTGTCCCCGACTTGGTACCCAAACGCGCGAACGCAACCCCATCATCCCCGCAATCCAGGGCTGGTCGCCGCCGCGCAATCTGGCAGGATGTGTGGCGCGCCCGGGACGATCGTGGAACCCCTCCCCCACACGGGCGCGTTCCCGATGAGGCCCGCCCCGGCCGCCAGGAAGACACCGATGTCCGCCACACGCCCCGCCCGAACCCCGGCCCTGGCCCTCGGCCTGGTCCTGCCGCTCGCCTTTGCCGGCGCCGCCGCGGCCCAGCAGGGCACGGCGCCCCGGGCGGCCTGGGTCGACCCGCCGCCCCGGGCCGCCGCGCCGGCGCCGGGTGCCGCGCAGGGGCCCGCGCAGGAACCCGCACGGGAGCCGATGAAGGCGGCGGCCAATCCGCCGGATTCCGGCAGGGCGCCGGTGAAGGCCCAGACCGAGGGTCCGGGCCGGGCCGGGCCGGTCCGTCAGGCCGCCACGCCGGAACCGTCCGAGGACGCCCTGCCGAAGGCCGCGGCGACGCGGGCGCCGGGTCCGAGGCGGGCCGCCGCCCTGGAGCGTCCGCCGGTCCGGGAGACCCTGCGCCGCCATGCCGGTCATCCGCACCGGCTCGCGGAGACGCCGGCCGCCTTCGCCCCGGCGCCGGGGGCGTCCGCCGAGCGCGCCGCCGCGGCCCGGGCGCTGACGGCGAGCTACCTCGCCACCGTCTCGGGTTCCAACGACACCATGGTCGGCGCCGCGACCCAGTTCTACGCGACCCGCGTGCGCTTCTACGGCCGGCCGGTCACGACGGCGGCGCTCGTGGCCGAGAAGCGCAGCTTCGTCCAGCGCTGGCCCGAGCGGCGCTACGAGCCGCGGGCGATGCGCACCGCCTGCGATGCCGAGACCTGCACGATCCGCACCCTCGTCGCCTTCCGCACGGCCAATCCGGGGCGCGGCGCCGTCTCCAGCGGCGAGGCCGAGCTGATCCTGGAGGTGGGCTTCGCGGGGACGCGGCCCTACATCCTGGGCGAGACCGGGCGCGTCCTGCGGCGGAGCATCCAGGCCGGGACCCTGGCCGCCTCCCCCGGCAAGGCGTGAGAGTCCCCCGGCACCATCCCGCCGCCGCGGGACGGGCCGGAGCCGCCCCCGGTTCCGGCGTCCGGGACGATGCGCTAAGGGATAGATCCCGGCGCTCGGACGTTGCGTGAGGCGCTCCCGGTTGGGCCCCGTCGGGCGGGCTCCGGGCCGCGCGCCGGTGAGGCCGGGATCGGGTGCATGACGTCTTCAACGGTTGTGGCGAAACAGGAGGCGGACCCGGCCCGTCCGGTGCTCGACGGTCCCGACCGGAGCGCCCTGCGCGCGGCGATCCGGGCCGCGGTTGCCCATGCCCGTCCGCGCCCCGTGGCCATCCGGACCCTCGAACTCCTGGCCGAGGCCGCGAGCGTCCCCGATGCGGCGGGCACCGGTATCCGCGTGCTCGACCGGCAGGGCGCCGTGCGCCTGCGGGGTGACACCGCCGAGCCGATGACCCTGGCCGATCTGGTCGCGGAGCTGCGCGAGCGGCATCCCGCCCTGTTCCTGCCCCCCGAGGCGGAGCCGGTTCCGGCCACCGCCGAGGAGGCCCGGGATTCGGCCCTGCTGAGCGGCGCCTACGAGATGACGGCCGCCACCGCGCGGTTCGTCGGGACCCAGTCCGAGCGGGCCCGCTCCCTCGCGGAGCGCTCCTCCGAGCAGGGCCGGGTGCTGGCCCAGAGCGCCGCCGGCCGGTTCGCGACCCTGGGGACGCGCCTGCGCGGCCGGTTCGGCCGCCCCCCCGCCAGCGCCGACGCGGCCGGCGGCGCGCCCCAGGAAAGTCCCCAAGGAGCCCCCCGAGAGCCGGATCCGGCGGCGGCCTGGAATGCCGGGCCCGGCCGGTTCGGGGAGACGGTCCGCGACGGCCTGGACCACCTGCGCGATCGGCTCGGCTTCGGCGGGGCCCCGATGGACGACGGCGCGCGCCGGCAGCGCCGCTGGCTCCTGGGCGCGGGCGCGGGCACCCTGGCGGCGGTGATCGCCGCGGGGCTCGTCCTGGAGGGCCAAACCCCCGACTCCGCGCGCCCTGCGGCTCCGGCCCGGACGGACACGGCGAACGGTGCCGCCCCGAGCGTGCCGCCCACCGCCTCACCTGCCCCTGCCTCGCCTGCCCCTGCCGCCCCCGATACCGTGACGCCGCCCCCCGAGACCGCCGGCGATCCCGAGCCCGACGCGCCGCTGCCGCCGAACGCGGTGACCGGGCAGGCCCAGGTGATCGACACCGCGACCCTCAAGGTCGGCGGCAAGGTCGTGCACCTGTTCGGCGTCGAGTGGGTGCGGGGCGGCCAGGCGGACGAGCTGGCCCGCTACATCGGTACCCGGCCGGTGACCTGTCAGCCGGCGCCGGGCAGCGCGACCCTGAACTGCCTCGTCGACGGGCGCGACATCTCCGAGGTGGTGCTGTTCAACGGCGGCGGCCGCGCCTCCCCGGAGGCGAGTCCCGAACTGGTCGCGGCCGAGGACCACGCCCGGAGCGAGCGGCTCGGCGTGTGGAAGCGGTAGCTGTCGCACGACGGCGCGTGAGGGCTCACGCGCGGGGGCGGGTTGGGGTGGAGAGCGGACCCTGATCCATCGCCCTGATGCGGGCATTCCGGATCCGAACCCTGTCGGACACGCCGGCCGCTATCAGCACTTCCCGAAAGCCGTCCTGAGTGGCTGCTCGGAAACCGACATGCAGCCTCGCGCCCGCCTCTGCTCTGAGGCCCGGCGGAGGGGTGGATCGGAAGGTCGGCGCCGCGAAGGTGCAGGCAGGTTGGCAGCGCCCCGTAGGCGGACCGACCGGCGCACCCTGCGATGCGCCGGACGACCAGAATGCTGCTACTTGCCGGCTTTAGCGCCCGCGGCGGAGCCATGCGCCTGCGACGCGTCGGTGTTCGCGGCGGCGTTACCCTTCTGCGGGAGCGCGATGGCATCGATCATATCGAAGCGGACTCTGTCCTGGGCCGTCTTCAGGACTGCGTTGGCTTCGTAATACTTGCCCTGGCCGATCAGCGTGGCCGCCTGATCGACATCGGAGATGGTCTTGTTCAGCGGCAGGACGGCCATCGTGAAGTTCACGTCGACATGGGCGAGCTTGAGCTTCTCCAGTGCGCCCTTCTGGTCGCCCTGGGCGAGGTTCTTATTCGCTTCGGTCACCGCAGAGGCCTTCTCGGGCGTGGCAACGAAGTCGTCACCCAGGGTCAACTGTGCATCGACCGGCACCCAGGCGATCTGTTCCTGAGAGGCCGGCTTGGCCTCGGTCGTCGTGGCCGGGGTCGTGGCCGGGGTCGTGGCCTTGTGGCCCGCGAGGTCGGCTTGTGTCCTGAGATCGGCCTCCGCCTTGTTGAACTGCGCATCGTCGGTCTTCGCTTTGGCGAAGGCCGCCTGCGTCTTGCCGATCAAGTCCTTGGCCTGGGCGGGGTTCGCCTCGAAGATGGCGAGGCGCGTGAGCTGGAGGTCTCTGAAGCCCTGCGCGCCGTCCTTCGAGAGCTTGCCGACATCCTTGCCGACCATACTGGTCTGCGCGGCGTTCGCCTGGGCCGCTTGCTCGGCAGCGAATGCGGTGCCACCGAGGAGGGTCGTGAGCACGAGTGCCGCGGCGAGTGATCTCTGGTGAGCCATCGGTATTGTTCCATTTGAGCTAGAAGTGGGATCTTTGACCTTATTGGTACGATCAATCCCATGTGCCTATAATATAGTTTGGGTCTTTTTATCTCATGACTGCTTGATTAAAAATCAGCAATGGAGACAATGGCGCCGCATCAAAGGCAGGAGAGGCGCAGCGGTCTCACCTGCGAGGCTCGAGGGTGACTGCGCCATTAGCCAACACCGCTAAACAGGTGATCTAAAAATCATCCCGTATGATTGGCGTATGACTCGTAGACATCGAAAAAACCGAAGCACCTCGACCAGCGCAGGCCGAGCTTCGATAAGAACTCGATCGCTCAACGTCAGCTTCCGAGTTGGGCGCAGCCGATTTGCCATTGTCTTTCAGCCGACATTCCCGGGGCCCGCAACGGGTCGCGAGCCGCCTCTCGACGGAGGAACTGGGTCATCGAGGTCTACATCCTCGGCGCGTCGCCGATCCCGGTGCATTCGGCAACGGCTGCAAATCCTTGATACAGCCGTCACGCCGGACCGGTCTGCGCCGCGGCGGCGGGTCGTTCAGCGCGGGTGGAGCGTGGAGGAGACCGCATGGCGGGTGAATGTTTCGGGCGCACAGCGGACGGGCAGGCGGTCGACCGGCACGTGCTGGTGCGGGAGAGCCTGCGCGTCGCCGTGATCGCGTTCGGCGCGGTCGTCACGGCGATCGAGGTGCCGGACCGGGCCGGCCGTTCGGCCAACGTCGTCCTCGGCCTCGACACCCTGGCGGGCTATGAGACCGTGAGTCCGAGCTTCGGCGCGATCGTCGGCCGCTACGCCAACCGCATCGCCGGCGGGCGCTTCAGCCTCGACGGGCACAGCTACCGGCTCCCGATCAACGAGGGGCCCAACACCCTGCACGGCGGCCCGGAGAATTTCGGCCGGCGCCTGTGGCGGGTGGAATCGTCCGACGCGACGCGCCTCGTCCTGAGTCGCCGCTCCCCGGACGGGGAGGCGGGGTTTCCGGGCACCCTCGACGTCCGCGTGACCTACAGCCTGCCGGGGGACGGCGTGCTGCGGATCGATTACGCCGCCGTGACCGACCGGCCGACGGTCCTGAACCTCACCAACCACAGCTATTTCAACCTCGCCGGGGAGGGGGCGGGCAGCGTCCTCGGCCACGTCGTGCAGGTCGAGGCGGATGCGTTCGCGCCCACGGACGCGACCCAGATCCCCACCGGCGCGCTCCGGCCGGTGGACGGCACCCCGTTCGATTTCCGCACGCCGCGCCCCCTGGAGGCGCGGATCCGCGACGGGGATCCGCAACTCGCCTACGCCAAGGGCTACGACCACACCTTCGCCCTGCGCGGGCCCGCCGGGACCCTGCGGCCGGCCGCCACCTGCCTGGATCCCGGCAGCGGGCGCCGGCTCGACGTGTGGACCACGCAGCCGGCGCTGCAGCTCTACAGCGGCAACAACCTCGACGGCACGCTGACCGGCCCGTCCGGACGCCTCTACCGCTCCGGCGACGGGGTCTGCTTCGAGACGCAGGCGTTTCCCGACGCCCCGAACCAGCCGGACTTCCCCTCGGCGGTGCTCCGGCCAGGGGAGACCTTCACGGCGGCCACGGAGTTCCGGTTCTCGTGCCCCGCCCCGGAGCCCGGAACCGGGGGCTGACGGCCCGGGCGCGGGCCCAGACCTTTCACCATCCCTCACGCGGCGGCGCGCGCGGCCTCCCAGGATGCGGGGATCGCCGCGGCCGGGGCCGCGGGGTGGGGGTGCCCGGTCTCGCCGAGCGCCAGGAGGGCGGCCTTCACGGCGTCGAGCAGCGACGGCTCGCCCTCTGCCATGCCCTCGGCGGCGGCCACCTCCTTGAGGTACTCGTCCCAGGCCCAGCGCCGCAGGATTTCCCGCTTGCAGGCGCGCAGCAGCCGCCGACGGGCGAGCACCTCCGCGGGGGAGGCGAACACCGCCGCCGGGTTGACCAGGGCCCGCTCCAGGTCCGGCAGATCCGGCGGGCCCGCCCGCCCCGGCCGTCCGGTTCCGGCGATCCGGGGGACCGGGTGCCGGGGGCGGGTGTTGTGGTCCAATCCGATTGTCCGTTCCTCCATGGGGACCTCCCAAACCGATCTCGGCCTCGTATCGGAAACCGGAGCCGGGCCGGTGCGCCCGAGCCCCGGCTCGGCCTCGTCCCGGGAGCCGGTGCGCGCGTTCCGGGGCGCGGTGTGTCTTGGGGATTTGCCGGCGCGGGTCAGGCGCCGAGGAGCCCGAGCCGCGCGGCCGCCTGCACGCCGAAGCTCGCCGCGAAGGACAGCAGGGCGGCGTCCCAGGCGGTCAGGTTCGGGGACGCCGCCGGCGGCCCGCCCCGGACGAGGGCGACGGCGAGCCACGCCAAGCCCGACAGGCTCAGCAATCCTGCCGCGACCCAGGGCAGGGCCGGCGGCGGGCAGGGCGCCGCCAGGGCCAGGCACAGCAGGGCGGACAGGAGCCAGCCGCCCAGCACGGTCCGGTTCGTCTCGCCCGCCGGGGCGCGGGCCCAGGCCCGCCACAGGTGGCTCGGGACGGGGTGCCGATCCTTCAGGTCGAATGTCGTCATCGAAGGCCCTCCGGGTTCAGTTCAGGACGGGTTCGGGCGCCGTCCGCCCGCGGCGGGTGACGGCCGCCCGGATTGATGGCCGGCGCGGGGCCGGCGCGGCCGGGCCCTGGTCCAGGGCCTGGAGCGCCGCCAGGACCGCGTCGACCGGGACGGGCTCGGCCCGGCAGCCCGGCAGGCAGCGCAGGGTCGGGCAGGCCTCGATCGCCCGGGCGTCGGAGGCCCAGGAGGCCAGGATCGCCCGCTTCTCGCCGGGCGACAGGCCGGGATAGGCCAGCACCTCGCAGGGGTGCCGGAAGACGTCGCCCGGCGCCACGAAGGCCGCGAAGGGGTCGACCGCGGCCGCCCGGAGATGGGCCGCCGCCATCGGGCCGAGGCGCTCGATCCCGGGCCGGACCCGGCCGGACCGGGTGGAAGTGGTGTCGCTCTGCTGCATGGAATCCTCCACATTCGCGCAAAGGTTGGGGCGGCCGGCACGGTCCGTCGGTCCGCGCCGGCCGCCGCGTCCTGCGTTCGGCCCGAAGCCGGCCGGAGCTCTGGCGCTCAGTGCGTCGCCGTCGCGCCGCCGGTGCCGTTGATCGGGATGCGGCGCCGCGGCCGCGCGGGGCAGTGTCACGGTGAGGACGCCGTTGCGGAAGGTCGCCTCGGCTTTGTCCTCCTGCACCGCGACGGGCAGGGCGATCGACCGCTCGAAGCGGCCGTCGCTGTGCTCCGAGCAGCCGCGCGCCGTGTCGAAGGTTTCGGCGCGCTTCCCGCCCCTCAGGGTGAGCACGCCGTCCGCGATGAGGAGCTCGACGTCGGTCTCGTCGAGGCCCAGCAGCTCGGCGGAGACGCGCAGCGCGCCCTCCGCGTCCGCCACCGCGAGATTCGGCCAGCCGAAGCTCCGGCCGGGCAGGCTCGGGGCGCCGCCGAACCCGCCGAACACGTCGTCGAACAGGCGGCTCATTTCGCGGTGCAGCGTCAGGAACGGGCTCGCCGGCTCGGTCGCCAAGCCGCCCGGTGCCAAGCCGCCCGATGCCAACCCGCCCGATGCCAACCCGCCCGATGCCAACCCGCCCGCTGCCGGGGCGCCGGTGCTGCGGGTCCAGGGAATCAGATCTCTCACGCTCATGGTTGTCACGCCATCGCAAGGGGTGCCGTTGCGGAAGCGGGCCCCGGGGTCCGGGGACCCGCGCGGAGGTGTCGTTTCCCGGTCCAGGAGGTGACCGGGATCAGGCCGCCTTGGCGTCGCGGCGGGCTTCGCCGTGAACCGGCCGCTCGGGTGCGATCTGCGCCGGGGCATTGTCCTGCCCGGAGGGCGTCGAGACGCCGCCGATGGCGATGCGCCGGGGCTTCAGGGCCTCCGGCACCGCGCGCCGCAGCGCGACGGTGAGCAGCCCGTTCTCCAGGGTCGCGCCCACCACCTTCACGTGCTCGGCCAGGTTGAACGTCTGCCGGAAGCCGCGCGCCGCGATCCCGCGGTGGAGATAGTGCTTCTCGCCCTCCGGGGCCGCCTTCTGGCCGGTGACCAGGAGCGTGGTGTCCTGCTGCGTCAGCTCGATCTCGTCGGGGGTGAAGCCCGCCACCGCCATGGTGATGCGGTACTGGTCCTCGGCGACCTTCTCGATGTTGTAGGGCGGCCAGGCGGCCGAAGGCTCGACCCGCTCGGCCTGGTTGAGCAACTCGAACAGCCGGTCGAACCCGACGGACGACCGGAACAGGGGCGAAACGTCGTAAGTCCTCATAACCACATCCTCCGATGAGCAACGTGACTACAAGCGACGCCGGACACCGTGCCCGGCGCCCTCCCGCGAGCCCGTTTCCGGGCCTCGCCCGCGCGTAACGTCCCGATTGCGGCCGGGTTCCGCGGCGAACGGAGATGTTTTGGGGCCTTCGGGGCGCGGCCGGGACGCGCGATGCCTCACACCCACCCGATCCGCGCGAAGAACCCCGCGATCGCCTCCGCCGCCCGGTCCGGATCCTCCCGGTGGGGGAAGTGGCCGACGCCGGGGAACAGCGCCAGATCGAGATCTGAGAAGGTCTCGCCCAGCCGGTCGGTCCAGGCGGAGGGGAAGATCGGGTCGTGCTCGGCCCAGCGCACGCAGGTTGGCACGGGGATCGGCGGCAGGGGCGGGGCCTCGCCCTCGAGCATCGCGATCCGGCCGGCATGGGCCGCCCGGTAATGCGCGAAGCCGCCCGCGAGGTTTCCGGGTTTCCGGAAATTGTCCACGAAGGCGTCGAGCACCCCGTCGAACGCGTCCTTCCGGTGCGACCAATGCCGCAGGAAATGGCCGATATAGGCGGCGCAACTCGCCCGGCTGGCGCCGACCAGCTGCACCGCCAGGTCCATCTGGTTGAAGGACTGGTACCAGATCTCGTTCAGGCGGTCGGGTGCCCCGAGGCGGGGGCCGATGCCCGGATAGACGAAGTCGAACAGGACCAGGCCGGCGCAGCGCTCCGGATGGGCGCGGGCGAGCGCCTGGATCACCGCCCCGCCGACATCGTGGCCGACGATGCCGGCGCGCGCGATCCCGAGGGCGTCGAGCAGGGCGACCATGTCGGCGGCCTGATCGGCCGCCCCGAACGGGCCTTCGGGCTTGTCGCTGTCGCCGAAGCCGCGCAGGTCCGGGGCGATCAGGGTGTGGCGGGCCGCGAGCCGTTCCATCACGGGCTCCCAGGTCAGCCAGAATTCCGGCCAGCCGTGGAGCAGCAGCAGCGGCGCCCCCGTGCCGCAGCGCGCGACGTGCAGGTCCGCGCCGTTCGCGCGGATCCTCAGGTGCTCGATCCCGTCCATCGTCCCTCCATCTCGGCGCGCCGCGCCAGCATCTTCGCCTGCAGGCGGCTGCGGCGGGCGGCGATCACCGTGCCGTTGATCTCGCCGCCGAACAGGAACATGGCGGCGAGCCAGTACAGGAACACCAGGAACACCATCGCGGTGGCCAAGCCCCCGTAGGTCGACGCGTAGGCGTTCGAGAACCGGTCGAGGTAGAAGCCGAAGCCGAGGCCCGCGAAGAACCACAGGACCAGCGTCACCCCGATCCCCGGCAGCACCGACAGGATCGAGCGGCGCCCGGCGGCCACGAACTTGTGGGCGATGACCAGGATCACGCTCAGCAGCAGGGCCGTGACCGCGATCCGCCCGATCGCCACCGTCAGGCTCAGGGGTTCCAGCCCCGGCGCCACCAGCACGACGTTGCGCCAGATCAGCGGGCCCAGCACCACGAGCAGCGCGAAGGCCAGCATGGCGAAGGCGCCGCAGACCACGTAGCCGATCGATTCGAGCCGGGTCAGCCACCAGGGCCGGCTCTCGCGCAGCCCGTAGGCCCGGTTCAGCCCGACCCGCAGGCTCTCGACCCCCGAGGACGAGAAGTACAGGGCGAACAGGGCGCCCAGCGTCAGCACGCCGCTGCGCTGCTCGGTGAGCACCCGGTGGACCTCGCCGACGATCGGCTTGGCGATCTCCCGGGGCCAGGCGTCGAAGATCAGCACCCCGGCCTCGTCGGCGAGCGACTGCGTGCCGAACAGGCCGGCGAGCGCCGCGAGCAGGATCAGGAACGGGAACAGGGAGGTCAGGGTCGAGAGCGCGATGTGGCTGGCGATCGCCCAGCCGTCATGGGAGACGAAGCGCTGCGCGGCGACGCCCATGACCTGTAATCCGCTGCGGAGAGGTTTCACGGGTGTACAACGATCCTCGGGAACGGCGCGGCACGCCGATGAACGGTGCCGGGGCCGGCCCGTCAACGCGGACGACGCGATCCGGTCCCGAACACGAAGCGGTGACGCGCCCGCGCCACGCCGGACCGGCGCATCGGATCGCCGTTGCGACTCGCGGCCCGGAGGCGCCTTAAGATACGGCCATGCTTAACGCTCCGCGACCCTCGACGCGCGCCGCCGGCGCCCTTCCGGCCCTGTTCGTGCCGATCTGGGCGACGGGCTTCGTCTCCGCCCGGGCGGTGGTGCCGCACGCCGATCCGCTGGCCTTCACGGCACTCCGGTTCACCGCCGTCGCCCTGGTGCTGGCCGGGATCGCCGCGGTTTCCCGGGTGCGCTGGCCGGGGGATTGGGCCGGCTGGCGCGATCCCTTCGTCGCGGGCTTCCTGATGCAGGGGATCTACCTGTCGGGGGTGTTCTGGGCGGTGAGCCACGGGCTGCCCGCCGGGATCGCCGCGCTGGTCGGCAGCCTCCAGCCGCTCCTGACCGCGCTGCTGGCGCGGCCGCTGCTCGGCGAGCGGGTCAGCGGCCGGCGGGCCCTCGGCATCCTGATGGGTTTCGCCGGGGCCGGGCTGGTGCTCGCCCCGAAACTCGGCGCCACCGACCCGTCCGGGATCCCGCCCTGGGCCCTCGCCGTCAGCCTCCTGGCGGTCCTGGCGCTGACGCTCGGCACCCTCTGGCAGAAGCGTACCGGCGGCCGGATCGATCTGCTCGCCGGGGCGACGCTCCAGTTCGTCGGCGGCATGGCCTGCGCGATTCCCCTGGCGCTCGCCTTCGGCCGCGCGTCGTTCGAGCCGGTGGCGCCCCTGTGGCTGGGGCTCGCCTGGGCGGTCCTGGTCAATTCGGTGGCCGGCATCCTGCTGCTCCTGGCGCTGATCCGGCGGGGCGCGGTGGCGGGGGTGGCGGCCCTGTTCTTCCTGGTGCCGCCGGTGGCGGCCGTGCTCGGCTACCTGCTGTTCGGCGAGGTGCTGACGCCGCTCCAGGGCGCCGGGATGGCGCTGGCCGCCCTCGGGGTCGCGGTGGCCAACCGGGGCTGAGCCCGCGCCGGCCTGCGACCCCGCGCCCCGGAAACCCCGGGCGGCCTCGCGGTTTGGTGCGCGGGGCCGCGGCGGCCCGGGCGGGCATCGAGCGAGGCGAGCATGGACCAGGACAAGCCCCGCGAGATCCGGATCGCCCTCGATGCCATCCCCCTCGGCGGCAAGGCCGAGGGCAAGGCGGGCGAGGACGCGGTCCTGTTCGTGCGCGACGCCGACGGCGTGCGCGCCTTCCAGGCCAAGTGCCCGCATCTGGGGGCGCCGCTTGCCAAGGGCGAGATCTGCGGCGGCCGGCTCTACTGCCCCTGGCACAAGGCGGCCTTCGCGGTCGCCGACGGCAGCCTGGAGGAGCCGCCGGCGCTGGACGGGCTCACGCGCTATCCCGTCCGGATCGAGGGCGGCGAGGCCGTGGCGACCCTGACCCCGGAGCCCGCGCCGGCCAAGCGCGCCGACACGCCCGTCGCCCGCGTCCTCATCGTCGGCACCGGCGCGGCCGCGGTCGCCTGCGTCACCACGCTGCGGCGCGAGGGGTTTTCCGGGGCGATCACTATGGTCGGCCGCGAGGCCCACCCGCCCTACGACCGGACCAAGCTGTCCAAGCAGTTCCTGGCCAAGCCCACCCCGGCGGAGAAGACCCTGCTGGAGCCGGACTTTTCCGCGGCCCACGGGGTGGAGCGGATCGCGGCCGAGGCCACCCGGATCGAGCCGGACGCCCGCCGCGTCACCCTGGCGGACGGGCGCACGATCACGGGCGATGCCCTGCTGATCGCCACCGGCAGCCGCGCCGTGGTGCCGGATTTCGAGGGCAAGGACCTCGACGGCGTGATGACCCTCCGCAGCCTCGACGACGCCGTGCGGCTCAGCGCGGCCGCCGAGTCCGCCAAGCGCGTGGTGGTGATCGGGGCGGGCTTCATCGGCCTGGAGGCCGCGGCCTTCCTGACCAAGCGCGGCCTCGCCGTGACGGTCCTGTCCCGGGAGGACATCCCCTTCGCCAAGCGCTTCGGCGAGGCCGTGGGGGCGGCCCTGAAGCGCTACCATGCCGGCAACGGCGTGACCTTCGTGACCGGGAGCGTCGCCCGGATCGCCGGGACTGGCCGGGTCGCCGCCGTCGAGACCGAGGCGGGCGGGAGCCTGCCGGCCGATCTCGTCCTGATCGGCGCCGGGGCTGCGCCGGAGACCGGGATCGTCGCCGGCGTGGAACCGGACGAGACCGGAGGGATCCCCGTGGGGGCCGACCTGCGGCTCGCCGACCGCGTTTGGATTGCCGGCGACATCGCGGCCTTCCCGGAGCACGGCAGCGGGGTCACCGCCCGGATCGAGCACTGGCGCCTGGCCCAGCAGCACGGGACGCACGTCGCCCGGGCGATACTCGGCGGCGCAGGCGATTTCTCCGGCGCGCCGTTCTTCTGGAGCAACCAGGGCGACAAACGCCTCGATTACGGCGGCTACGCGCCGGATTTCGAGCGGATCATCGTGCAGGGCGATCCGGAGGCGCTGGACTTCATCGCCTATTACGTCCGGGAGGGCCGCGCGGTGGCGGCCTGCAGCATCGGCCGCAACGCGCCGTTCACGGCGTTCCTGCACCTCCTCGGCGAGGGCCGGGTGCCGAGCCCGGAGGCGATCGAGGGCGGTGCCGACCTTGCCGCACTGGCGTGATGGAACCCTGACAGGCACCCGCGCCTTTCGCTTGCTGGTGCCCGCCCTCCGAGAAGCCGGGCCGCTCCGGGAGGCCCCATGAACCAGATCCTCGTCGTCGCCCTCATCTGCGCCGCCTCGGTCCAGGCCCCGGACTGCTCCCGCGACACCGCCATCGACGTGGTCACCGGCCCCGCCCACACCTTGCAGGAATGCCTGATCCAGGGGCCGGTCCTCGCGGCCAATTCCGGCTTCCGGGGCGAGGACGGCGCCTACGTGAAGACCCGCTGCGAGCAGAAGCACTGAGGTTGTAGAGCGCGCCCGCAAGCGGTTCCGCGGGGCTCCCTCCCCCCTCTGCGGGGGAGGGTGGCCCCCGAAGGGGGTCGGGAGAGGGGAACCCGGCTTCCGGATTGGTCTCAGGCTCCATGAAGGCCTACGCCCTGTTCTGCACCGTCGCTCCCCTCTCCCGACCCCTGCTGACGCAGGGGCCACCCTCCCCCGCAGAGGGGGGAGGGATACGCGCCGCTCGGGCAAATAGCGTTGCCCGAGAACGGACGCTCGAATCCAGATGTGATCCGGCATTCCAAGTCGAGCCGACGTCTGCCACGTCCCCGGTCTTCAACTTGAGTTCAAGACGCCGCAAACGAAATCTGCTTCGGCTTGCGCCGCGGACAGGTTAAAAGGCACGATCCAAGAAAACGCCAGGCGAGTCAGAACCATGTCCGCATCCCCCGCCATCCAGACCGAGCCGCAGGATATCGCCGCCCTCGCCAGGGCCGTCGGCGAGATCGCCAAGGCCCTCGTGGCCGATGCCACCCGCCGGGTGCGGACACGGATCCTCGGCGCGGACGGGCGGATCGACGCGGGCAAGCTCGAGGGCCAGCAGCACGCCGCCCACGGGCTCGCGTGGTTGGCCACCTACGCCGAGGCGGTCAGCGAACTCGGCGGCTATGCCGAGCGCCTCCAGGCCGAGGGCCGGTTCGGCGAGACCGAGGCGCTCCTCGTCCGGATCGGCGCCGGCGAGTATCTCGACCAGCTGTTCTCCGGCATCCCGATGAGCCAGGGCGAGATGGTCCGCCTCACCGGCTCCCTCGGCCTCACCGCCAAGGAGGTGGCACAATACCGCACCGACGCGGTCGAGACCCTGATCGCCGAGGGCAACACCCCCGAGAACCGCGCCGCCCTGGTGGCGCTGATGCGCGACGGCGGCGGCTCGGCCACGGTCGGCGCCTCGGGCCTCGACGAGGACATGGAGGCGATCCGCTCCGAGATGCGCCGCTTCGGCAAGGCCGAGGTGGTCGAGCAGGCGCACGAATGGCACCTGCAGAACGCCTATATCCCGATGGAGATCGTCACCAAGATGGCCGAGCTCGGCGTCTTCGGCCTGACGATCCCCGAGGAATACGGCGGCATGGGCCTGCCCAAGACCGCCATGTGCGTGGTCTCGGAGGAATTGTCCCGGGCCTATATCGGCGTCGGCTCGCTCGGCACCCGCTCGGAGATCGCCGCGGAGCTGATCCTGTGCGGCGGCACCGAGGAGCAGAAGCACCGCTTCCTGCCCAAGATCGCCAGCGGCGACATTTTGCCGACCGCCGTCTTCACTGAGCCGAACACAGGGTCCGACCTCGCGAGCCTGCGCACAAAGGCCGTCAAGGACGGCGATGTGTGGAAAATAACCGGCAACAAGACCTGGATCACCCATCCGGTCCGGGCCGACATCATGACCGTGCTGGTCCGGACCAAGCCCGAGGAGAAGGGCCATCGCGGCCTCTCGATGCTGATCGCCGAGAAGCCCCGCGGCACCGATGAAGAGCCGTTCCCGGTCCAGGGCCTGTCGGGCGGCGAGATCGAGGTGCTCGGCTACCGGGGCATGAAGGAATACGAGCTCGCCTTCGAGGGCTTCGAGGTGCCGGCCGCGAACCTCCTCGGCGAGGTCGAGGGCAAGGGCTTCGCCCAGCTCATGCAGACCTTCGAATCGGCCCGCATTCAGACCGCCGCGCGGGCCATCGGCGTCGCCCAGTCGGCCCTCGATGTCGGCCTGCGCTACGCCGAGGAGCGGGTCCAGTTCGGCAAGCCGCTGGTCAGCTTCCCCCGGGTCGCCGACAAGCTCGCCATGATGGCGGTGGAGATCAACATCGCCCGCCAGCTCACCTACTTCTCGGCCCGCGAGAAGGATGCCGGCAAGCGCTGCGACCTGGAGGCCGGGATGGCCAAGCTGCTGGGCGCCCGCGTCGCCTGGTCGGCCGCCGACAACGCCCTCCAGATCCACGGCGGCAACGGCTTCGCGCTGGAATACCCGGTGAGCCGGATCCTGTGCGACGCCCGCATCCTGTCGATCTTCGAGGGCGCGGCCGAGATCCAGGCCCAGGTGATCGCCCGGCGGCTGCTCGAAGCCGCGTGAGACGACCGGGCGGCTGAAGGCCGCCCGCAGAGGCTTGCGGGTTGACAATCGGGTTCGGGATCGTTGTCCGGTCGATCGGTTTAGCAGTCCAGATCTCCCACACGCTCTCCCTCCCCCGCAGAGGGGGGAGGGAGAGCGCGGTTCCGAAGCACGGACACCGCCCCGCGGGTTTTCCCGACCGGATATCTACTTGGTGATCTTCACCGAGACCGGATCGCTCGACGGAAAAGTCTCCTCCAGGGCGTCGTCCAGGCGCTCGCTGAGCTTCTCCTGCTTGTTCTCGGGGTGCTTGTCATCGCCCGGCTTGGCGCTGCCCTGCTGGAAGCCCGGCTTGGTCGCGTTCTGCTTCTGCTCGTCGGCCATGTCGCTCGCTCGTCCGTGACGGAGGCACGCTGAAGGTGCCGATGCGGATCAACGCGAGGGAGGGCGGGTGTTTCCGATCTTTCCGCGCGCGGCCCCCGCGTCACCCGGCGGTCGCGACCGGGTGCCCGGCCGCCGCGGCGACCGGCCCGCGGGCATCGGCCCCGCGCATGACCGTCTCGTAGACTCCTCCGAGGCGGTCGAGATGCGCGTCCAGGCTCAGCGGTGCCGCCCAGTAGCGGTCGTAGGCGGCCTGGCCCATCCGGGCGGCGAGCCCGTCGTCGGACAGGCGGCGCAGATGCACGGCGAGCGCCTCCGGATCGCCGGAGCGGAACCAGAACCCGGTCGCGCCGTCCACCACCGCCTCGCGCCCCGCGCAAGCGTCGCTGACGATCACCGGGGTGCCGCAGGCCAGCGCCTCGTAGACGGTGAGCGGCTGGCCCTCGTACCAGACGCTCGGGAAGACCAGCGCGCGCGCCTGCCGCATCAGCGCCTGCACGGCGGCGGCCTCGCGCCAGCCGAGCATGACGGCCTCCGGGTAGCGCGCCGCGAGTTCGGCCCGCTCGGGCCCGTCGCCGACGAAGACCGCCCGCGCCCCCGCAAGCCGCGCCGCCTCGGCGAAGATCGGCGCGCCCTTCTCGGTGGAGATCCGCCCGACGAACAGGAAGTCGCCCGGCGCGCCGTCGTGCAGCGGCGCCTGCGCCACCGCGATCGGGTTGTCGACCCGGTGAAAGACGGTTCCCTGGGGCATCAGCGGCCGCACGACGCCCTCCTGGAGGTCGCTGATCGTGATGACGTGGGCGAACAGGTCCGGCAGCCGGGCCACCTGCGCGAGCCCGACATGGCGGACCATCCGGGCGACCTTGCGCGGGTAGCTGCGCGCGTCGCAATTCGCCACGATGCAGGCGGCCGACATCGGCGTGCGGTGGCAGATTGCCTGCTCCGGGTAGGCGTAGAAGCCGCCGGTCGGGCAGACCAGGAAGAACTCGTGCATCGTGTAGAGGCAGGGCAGGCCCGAGGCCCGGAGCGCCGGGCCGATCGACGGCGACAGTGCCTTGGCGAAGGCGTGGACGTGGACCAGGGTGTCGTGGGGATCGCAGGCGGCGAGTTCCCGGGCGAGCGCCCGGGCCGCCGTCCGGTTCCAGATCGCCTGGGCGGCGAAGGCCAGCTTGCTGCGCGCCGTGGAGACGTCGTCCTGCCCCAGGCAGACGACGCGGATGCCGGCGGCCTCCAGCCGCGGATCCACCGGGCCGACGGCGGCGAACAGGCTCACGCGGAATCCGCGGGCGGCGAGGCCCAGGGCGGATTCGATCGCAACCTTGGCCTGGCCGCCGTTGATCGCGGCGTGGTCTGCGACGAGGACGACGTGCACGTCAGGAACTCCGCCGCTCCGATCCGGGACGGCGATCTGTACCCGTCCCCGGTTGATCCCGCGTAAACCGGTTTCCGTCATCCTCGTCGGCGTGAGGCGCGCCCCGAGATCCCGTCCATGCATGTCGTCATCCTGGCCGAGTTCGCGGCCGCCAGCGGCGGGGCCGAGAAGGTCGCGCTGGAATCGGCCCGCGGCCTCGCCGAGGCCGGCCTCGCCGTCACCTACATCCAGGCGGTCCCGGGCCCGGTCGACCCGTTGCTCGACCATGGCCGGATCCGGCGGGTCGTGCTCGGCCTGCCCGACATCTGGACCCTGGGGGGCGCCAGGGCGGCGGCGGCGGGGATCTGGCACGCCGCCGCGGCGCGCCGGCTCGCGGCGGCCTTGGCCGCCCTCCCGGAGCCGCCGGACTGCCTCCATCTGCACCAATGGACCCGCGCCCTGTCGCCTTCGGTCTTCCCGGTCCTGTCGAGGGTCGGCGTGCCCCTGGTCGTGACCCTGCACGACTACGCCCTGGCCTGCCCGAACGGCGTCTACTACCGCTTCGACCGGGCCGAGCCCTGCGGGCTCGCGCCCCTGTCGGCGGCCTGCATCGCGGCGCCCTGCGATCCCCGCAGCCGCGCGCACAAGCTCGTGCGCGTCGCCCGCAGCCTGTCCCTGCGGCAGGCGCTGCGGGGGCGGCCGCTCCACCTCGTCCATGTCTGCGACGCCAGCCGGCGGCGCCTGGGCGACCGGCTCGGCGGCCCCGGCGTCACGCACCACCGGATCGACAACCCCGTCCGGGTGGCGGGCGGGCCCGCGGCGGAGCCCGCCCGCGGCGACGCGATCGCCTATGTCGGGCGCCTGACCCGGGAGAAGGGCGCCGACCTCGTGGCCGAGGCCGCCCGCGCCGCCGGCCTGCCCGCCCTGTTCATCGGCGCCGGCCCCCTGGAGGCGGAGCTGCGCGCCCGGGACGGCGTCACGGTGATCGGCTGGCAGGCGCCCGAGGCCGTCTGGGCGTTGCTGCGGACCCGGGCCCGGGCGCTGGCCGCGCCGTCGCGCTGGTACGAGACCGGTCCGCTCACCGTCTACGAGGCGCTGGCGGCCGGGATCCCGGTGGTGGCCTCCGAACGGTCCGGGGCCGCCGAGAAGGTCCGCCACGGGCAGACCGGCTTCGTGGTCGCCCCGGAGGTCGGGCCGCTGGCGGCGGCCTTCACGGCCCTGCGGGACGACGCCCTGGCCGGACAGCTCGGGGCCCGGGCCCGGGCCGAGTTCCACGCCCGGCCCATGAGCCTCGCGGCCCACGCGGCCGCGCTTCGGGCGCTCTATGCCGGGCTGCTCGGATCCGCCTCTGTTGCGTTGCAATATCCGAGGGGCGGAGCGCACGGATCGGGGCTGGAGCCGTCCTGAGGATGCAAAATAGATTTTATCCGTCGCGCGGGGCCCCCTGGACAACGGAAAGAAATTTTGTCACCTCCCCGGCCATCGCCTGTAGCGGTCGAAGCGACCTGGATAAACGGCTTAGCTTGGTAACGAGCCTGCCGAATCCGATAGCCCGTGAGCGGTGACTGTCCGAGATCATGGAATCGGCATTTTATCGAGGATTTCTGGCCCGGTCTCGCACCGGATTCTGCACTTGACTTCTTGTTGCAGTGCAACATATAGAGCCGCGTCACGGCGGACGCAGCCGGCGTCCCGCGCGAAGGATCATCCTGGAGACAGCCATGCAGAACCCGAATTTCGAGATGCCGACCGAGATGCGCGATTTCGCCGAGAAGAGCGTCGACCAGGCCCGGACCGCCGTCGGCACCATGATGACGAACGCCGTCAAGGCCGCCGAGCAGGCCCAGGCTTCCGGCCAGACCTTCCAGTCGACCTTCAGCGCGGTGATCGCGAAGGGGTTCGACCACGCCCAGGCCAACGCCAACGCGACCTTCGACTTCGCCCAGAAGCTGGTGCGCACGAAGGACCTGCGCGAGGCGTTCGAGCTCCAGTCCGAGTTCGTCCGCAGCCAGTTCGCCGCGCTCCAGGCCCAGGCCAAGGATTACGGCGCCTTCGCCCAGACCGTCGCCCGCTGAGGTCGACCGCCCGTCCCCCGATCCGCGCGGATCGCGGGACGCCGCCCCCGGGATCCGGCCGCACCAGGCGGGCCGGTCCCCACGATCCGACGCCCGGGCGTCGCACAGGTCCGATCCCGATACGGCAAGCGGGCGAACCGCGCCGGGATGGGTGGACGCGGACAGGAGGAGAGCGCGCCATGGGAAAGCAGCGTCGACCGCGCGGGGATCGCCCGGCCTGGGAAGCGAGACCGCCGCTGGATCCGGAGGGGACCGCCCTGTCGGACGCCCTCGTGACGCCGTCGGTCGAGACCCCGAACGCGATCCCGGCCCAGGTGCCGGCCGAAATGCCGGACGTCGTCCCGGCCCCGGCGGGGGTCGAAGCCATCGCCTCGGACATCATATCGCACGTGTCCGTCGCCGCGCCGTCGGACGATCCGGCCCCCGCGCCGGCCGAGATCCGCGCACCGGCGCCGACGACCGCGACGGTCGAGCCGGATCGCCAGGAAGTCCCTGCGCCGATGCAGGATCCCGTCGCGTTGGCGCCCGACCGCTTCGACATGGTCGAGATCGGCTCGACCATCGCCCGCTACATGCGCGGCGAGGGCGAGGCCGCCTTGGCCCATGTCCGGGCCCTGACGGACGCGCGCACGCCGGCCGATCTGATCCGCCTGCAGGTCGGCGAGGTCCAGCGCGCCGCAGACGCCTCCCTGTCCTGCTGGGTCACGGTGCTCGGCAAGGCGAGCCGCCTCGTCGCGTTCCGCTGACGCCGGGGCACCGGGCACCCGGTGTCGCCCCTTGACAAGACGGGCGCCCGGAACGAACCGGCGACAACGCTCCGTTAACCATGCCGGCGGCATCCCTTGACGGAGGGGACGGGAAACGACACCGGACCGATGCCGAGCTGCGCGCGCCTGATCCGTTCCGCCTGTCTTCGCCTCGCCCTGGCGCTCGTCCCGGCGCTGGCGGGTCTGCCCGCGCCCGCGCAGACCGGCGACAAGCCCGCTGCCGGGCCCGCTGTCGCCATCGGGGCGGACCTCGCCAGCCAGGGCGGCACCACCCGCCTCACCCTGACCCTGTCCCGGCCGGTGGAGGCCCGCGGCTTCGTGATGGAGCGGCCCGACCGGGCGGTGATCGACCTGCCCGAGGTCAACTTCCAGCTCGAATCCGGGACCGGCAGCCGCCGGGACGGCCTCGTGCAATCCTTCCGCTACGGCCTGTTCGCCCCCGGCCGCTCCCGCATCGTCATCGATCTCGGGGCGCCGGCGACGATCGGGCGGATCGAGACGGTGACGCGGCCCCGCGACGGTGCCGTGCTGCTCACGGTCCCGCTCCAGCGCGCCGACCGCGAGGCGTTCCGCAAGGCCGCCGCCACCGCTGACCCCGCCCCGGCCCAGGCCCGCAGCACCCCGCCCGAACCCGCCGACCAGCGCCCGCTGATCATGGTCGATGCCGGCCATGGCGGGACCGATCCCGGCGCCATCGCGGTGGGCGGCGTGTTCGAGAAGGACATCGTGTTCGGCTTCGCCCAGGCCCTGGTGGAGAAGCTCGAAGCGGGCGGCCGCTACCGGGTCCGGATGACCCGCGACCGGGACGTGTTCGTGCCGCTGGCCGACCGCGTGCGCCTCGCCCGCGAGGCCAAGGCCGACCTGTTCGTATCGATCCACGCGGATTCGATCTCGGCCGCCCCCCAGGTGCGCGGCGCCACGATCTACACCAATTCCGAAAAGGCCACCGACGTCGAATCCGCCAAGCTCGCCGAGCGCGAGAACCGGGCCGATGCCGCCGCCGGGGTCGACGCCGCCGAGGCGCCCCCGGACATCGCCGACATCCTGCAGGAGCTGACCCTGCGGGAGACGCGCGGCTTCTCCTCGGGCTTCGCCCGGACCCTGATGGGCCAGCTTAGCCCCGTGATGGAGATGAGCGGGAAGCCGCACCGCGAGGCCCGCTTCGTGGTGCTGCGCTCCCCCGACGTGCCGAGCGTGCTGGTCGAGCTGGGTTACCTGTCGAGCAAGCACGACCTGGAGATGCTGCAATCGCCGGAGTGGCGCGCCGGCGTCACCGGATCCATGGCCAAGGCCATCGATCTGTTCTTTACCAATCGTGCGACCCTGAGCCGACCGGCCCCGACGCGCCGTTCGGCCGCCGTCGCCCCAGTTTTACCATAGAGTACGTGTCGATACGGGGCATCCGAACGCCCCGTCGCACCGCCGTCGAAACCGGCAATCCGAGGGGGCCTCACGGGAACATCCGGGGGCCGACCGCATCGAGAGCGGACCCACGCGCCGGGTGAGCCGATTCCGGCATCGGCCGGGCCAGCGACGAGCGGAACACCGGATGCGTCTGATCCTTCGTTTCTTCGGGATCCTGTTCAGCGCCGCCGCGGTGCTGTTCGTGATCGGGGCGGCGGCGGGCGGCTACTTCTACTGGAAGTACAGCCAGGACCTGCCCGACCACGCGGCGCTCGCCACCTACGAGCCGCCGGTGATGACCCGCGTCCACGCGGCCGACGGCTCGCTGCTCGCCGAATATGCCCGCGAGCGCCGGCTGTACCTGCCGATCCAGGCGATGCCCAAGATCGTGGTCGCGGCCTTCCTGTCGGCCGAGGACAAGAACTTCTACAAGCACGGCGGCATCGACCCCGAGGGGATCGTGCGCGCCTTCCTGACCAACGCCAAGTCGGGCAAGCGCCAGGGCGCCTCGACCATCACCCAGCAGGTCGCCAAGAATTTCCTGCTGTCGTCCGAGCAGACCTATGACCGCAAGATCAAGGAGGCGCTGCTGGCGCTGCGCATCGAGGCGGCCTACTCCAAGGACAAGATCCTCGAACTCTATCTCAACGAGATCTTCTTGGGCACGATCGTCCCCGGGCGTAACCTGCACGGGGTCGCGGCAGCCGCGCTCGATTATTTCGGCAAGTCGGTCCACGAGCTGACCATCAACGAGGCGGCCTATCTCGCCGCCCTGCCGAAGGGGCCGAACAACTACCACCCCTACCGCAAGACTCAGGCGGCTTTGGACCGCCGCAACGAGATCATCCGCCTGATGGCGGAGAACGGCTACATCACCAAGGAGGAGGCGGAGGCCGCCAAGAAGATGCCGCTCGGGGTCAACCCGCGGGTCGCCTTCCCGAACGCCGCCAACGCCAACTACTTCACCGAGGAGGTCCGCCGCGAGATCTCCGAGCGCTACGGCGAGAAGAAGCTCTACGAGGGCGGCCTCTCGGTGCGCGCCACCCTCGATCCGAAGATGCAGGGCTGGGCCCGCAAGGCGCTGGTCGACGGCCTCGTGCGCTACGACCAGGCCCATGGCTGGCGCGGGCCCGTCACCAAGGTCGACCTGACCGGCCGCGACTGGGGCATGGCGGCCTCCGAGGTTCCGGCGCTCGGCGACGTGGCGCCCTGGCGGCTCGCCGTGGTGCTGGGCAACGGCGCCGGCGGCGTGCAGGTCGGCCTCCAGCCGAGGCGCGAGGCCTCGGGGCAGGTGGGCAAGGACCGCGAGACCGGCGTGATCACCCCGGACGGGATGCGCTGGGCCGGACGCCCGAACCTCCAGGCGGGCGACATGGTCTATGTCGAGGCGAGCGAGGGCGGGAAGGGTCAGTTCCGCCTGCGCCAGAAGCCCGAGGTCTCGGGCGCCATCGTGGCCATGGACCCGAATACGGGCCGCGTCCACGCCATGGTCGGCGGCTTCTCCTACGACGAATCCGAGTTCAACCGCGCCACCCAGGCGATGCGCCAGCCCGGCTCGTCGTTCAAGCCGATCGTCTACTCGGCGGCGCTGGACAACGGCTACACCCCGGCCTCGATCATCCAGGACACCCCGATCACCATCGAGGCCGGCCCCGGCCAGGAAGCCTGGACGCCCTCGAACTACGACGGCAAGTCCGGCGGCCCGCACACCCTGCGCTACGGGATCGAGCACTCGAAGAACCTGATGACGGTCCGGCTCGCCAAGGATGTCGGCATGCCGCTCATCGCCGAGTACGCCCGCCGCTTCGGCGTCTACGACGACATGCTGCCGGTGCTGCCGATGTCGCTCGGCGCCGGCGAGACCACGGTGATGCGCATGGTCACCGCCTACTCGATGCTGGCCAATGGCGGCCGGCGCATCCGGCCGACCCTGATCGACCGGATCCAGGACCGCACCGGCGAGACGATCTACCGCCACGACAACCGCAAGTGCATCGGCTGCGACGCCGAGAAGTGGTCGGGCCAGGACGAGCCGAAGCTGGTGGACGATTCCGAGCAGGTGCTCGATCCGCTCACCGCCTACCAGATGGTCTCGATCATGGAGGGCGTGGTCCAGCGCGGCACCGCGACCCTGCTCAAGCAGATCGGCAAGCCGCTGGCCGGCAAGACCGGCACGACCAACGACGCCAAGGACGCGTGGTTCGTGGGCTTCTCGCCGGACCTCGCGGTCGGGATCTATATGGGCTTCGACAAGCCGCGCTCGCTCGGCGACCGGGCCACCGGCGGCGGGCTGGCGGCGCCGATCGCCCTGGAGTTCCTGAAGACCGCCCTCAAGGACAAGCCGCCGACCCCGTTCCGGGTGCCGCCGGGGATCAAGCTGATCCGCATCAACCTGGCCAGCGGCACCCGCGCCGGTTCGGGGGAGGGCGCCGGAACGATCCTGGAGGCGTTCAAGCCCGGCACCGCGCCGCCGGATTCCTACGTGGCGCCGTCTGGCGGCGGCCAGGCGCCGGCCCCCGCGGCGGCGGCCGTGCCGCCCGATGCCGACCGGGCCGCGCAGGCCGGCGGGCTGTACTGATTCGGCTTCTCCCACGAGACGGAGAACAGGATCCGCGCCCTCCCTCCCCCCTCTGCGGGGGAGGGTGGCCCCCGAAGGGGGTCGGGAGAGGGGAGCGACGGTGCAGAACGAAGCTCTGGGCTGTGTGAAGGCGCCGCGCCCTTGCCTGAAGCGTCGCTCCCCTCTCCCGACCCCTGCTGACGCAGGGGCCACCCTCCCCCGCAGAGGGGGAGGGGTCGTCGCGAATCCGTTTCCCAGCGCCGCGACAGAAAAAAGCCGCCCCGGAGGGAGCGGCTTCGAGGAGTCTTCAGGGAGGCATCAAACAGAGCGGACGAGAAGATCCAACTCCACATCCAGATCTCTGGATGCCTCTTTATGACTCAAGAACCTTAACGGTCAGTAAATACAGTCTTCGCAAACGATCACGCCGCCAGGCTGTCGAACAGCCCGCGCCCGTCGGTCCCGCCGATCAGATCCTCGACGAAGTTTTCCGGGTGCGGCATCATGCCGAGCACGGTGCGGGTCTCCGACAGGATGCCCGCGATCGCGTTGAGGGAGCCGTTGCGGTTGGCCTCCACGGTCACGGCGCCGTCCGCGTCGCAGTAGCGGAAGGCCACCCGGCCCTCGGCCTCGATCCGCGCCAGGGTCTCGGGATCGGCGAAGTAGTTGCCCTCCCCGTGGGCGATGCAGACGTCGATGACCTGACCCGGCCTGTAGGCGCTGGTGAAGCGTGTGTCGGTGCGCTCGACCCGGAGCGTCTGCCGGTGGCATAGGAAGCGGCGGTCGACGTTGCGCATCAGCACGCCGGGCAGCAGGCCGGATTCGCACAGGATCTGGAAGCCGTTGCAGATGCCGAGCACGAGGCCGCCCCGCGCCGCATGGGCCCGCACCGCGTCCATGGCGGCCGCCCGCCCGGCGATCGCGCCGCAGCGGAGGTAGTCGCCGTAGGAGAAGCCCCCCGGGAGGACGGCGAGGTCAGTCCCGGCCGGGAGGTCGTGGTCCGCGTGCCAGACGAGGCTGACCCGCGCCCCCGAGCGGCGCAGGGCCCGCACCACGTCGGTCTCGCGGTTGGAGCCGGGGAAGACGACGACCGCGGCGTGCATCAGAGGATCTCGATCGCGTAGTTCTCGACCACCGTGTTGGCCAGGAGCTTCTCGCAGGCCGTGCGCAACGTCACCTCGGCGACGGCGCCGTCGGTGGTCGCCATCTCGATGTCGAAGACCTTGCCCTGCCGGACACCCTCGACCCCGTCGACGGCGAGCGACTTGAGCGCGGCTTCTATCGCCTTGCCCTGCGGGTCCAGCACGCCGGGTTTCAGGGTGACGATGATACGGGCTTTCATGGATCTTCAGGTCTCGTGCGCGGCCGGATCGGGGATATCGCCTGCGGCGTCGTCACGCACGCCGCGGGTCGTTGTTAGCAGGCGGGGAACCGGCCTGTCTAACGCCGGAACCCGGAGTACGGGCCGACCCGCGTGGAGCGCAAGCGCACCGGCCACGCCGTTCACCGATGGGCGGCGGGGGACCCGGCGCGCAGGGGCTCGATGCTGGTCGCCCGGCGCCACAACTGGAGCATGATCCAGGCCGCGAACAGGCTGAAGAGGCCCATCAAGACGTGGCCGACCCGATCCCCGAGATCGAACAGGCCCGCCAGGGCCCAGCCGGCCGCGATGGCCACGGCGAACACCTCGGTGCCGACGAGGACCATCATGCTCACGATGGTGATGGCGTTGCGCCCGTTCACGAGATCCACCCTCGAAACGATTCGGGTCTCGGACGGAACCGTCCGAGACCCGTGCTGCTAGCCCACCGGGGCCAGCCTAGGCAACCGACCGCATGGAAACGGTTCAGCGCGGCGCGCGCTTGGCCAGGATCCGCTGCAGCGTGCGCCGGTGCATGTTCAGGCGCCGGGCGGTCTCGCTGACGTTGCGGCTGCACAGTTCGTAGACCCGCTGGATATGCTCCCAGCGGACCCGGTCCGCCGACATCGGGTTCTCCGGCGGGTCGGCCCGCTCGCCGGGCTGGGCCATGAGCGTGCCGTGGATCTCGTCGGCGTCGGCGGGCTTGGCGAGGTAGTCGAAGGCGCCGAGCTTCACTGCGGTGACCGCGGTGGCGATGTTGCCATAGCCGGTCAGGATCACGCCCCGGGCCTCGGGGCGGCGCTCCTTGAGCCGGGCGATCACGTCGAGGCCGTTGCCGTCGCCGAGGCGCATGTCGATCACCGCGAAGGCGGGGGCCCGCGCCTCGACGGCGGAGACACCGTCCGCGACGCTGTCGGCGACCTGCACATGGTAGCCGCGGCTCTCCATGGCGCGGGCGAGGCGCGTCTGGAAGGGCTTGTCGTCGTCCACGATCAGCAGGCTGCGGTCGGAGAAGGCGGCGAGCGGATCGGCGTCGTTGATCACGGCAGCGTCGGTCGCCGGCGTGGTCCCGGGCTGCGTCAGCATCCGGCTTTCCTTTCGAGTTTTCGGGGTCGGGTTCTTGATCTGTCTTTCATATAGGGACGACATCGCGCGGCGGCAGGGGGTGGCGGATATTGAATTCCGGCGAATGGCGCGGCACCGCCCCCCGTTCGAAGATGTGCCGGGCCCAGGAGACGCGCACGACCGCCCCGTGGGAGTCCGGGATGGGCACGTTCATCAGGACGAGCTGGGCGCCCGAGCGCTCGATCAGGGTCTTGGCGATGAACAGGCCGAGGCCGAGCCCGGCCCCCACGGTCCCGCCCGATTGCGGCCGATCCTGGCTGCGGGTGGTCACGTAGGGCTCGCCCGCCCGCAGCAGCACCTCGCTGGAAAAGCCCGGGCCGTCGTCGCGGATCTCGATCCAGACCCGCTCCGGGTTCCAGCGCCCCTCGATCGAGACCCGCGCCTCGGCGAAGTCGACGGCGTTGTCGAGGATGTTGGCGAGCCCGAACATCACCCCCGGGTTGCGGCGGCAGGCCGGTTCGGGGCCGTCCCCGAGGCTGCTGATGTCGAGGGCGGTGCCCAGCGCCCGCTGCGGCGCCACCAGCTCCTCGACGAGGTGGCTGAACGTCACCGTCTCCAGGAAGCCCGCGCCGTCCCCGTCCAGCGAGGTGAGCTTGCCGAGGATGCCGCGGCAGCGGTCGACCTGCTCGCGCAGCAGGGTGAGATCCTCCGCCACGGCGGGGGACGCGGTGGGCCCGAGCTGGCGGATCAGCTCCTTGGTGACCACCATGATGGTGCCGAGGGGCGTGCCCAATTCGTGGGCCGCCGCGGCCGCGAGCCCGTCGAGCTGTGACAGGTGCTGCTCCCGGGCGAGCACCAGCTCGGTGGCGGCGAGCGCCTGGGCGAGCAGCCGGGTCTCCTCCGCCACCCGCCACGCGTAGACGCCCGTGAAGGCGGTGCCGAGCAGGATCGCGGTCCAGACCCCCGACACGTACAGGAACGGCAGCTCGATCCGCCCGTCGGCGAACCAGGGCAGGGGGCGGTGGACCAGGGCCAGCAGGGTCGCGAGTCCCACCGCCAGCAGCCCGAGCGCCAGCGTCCGCTCGGGCGGCAGCGCGGTGGCCGAGATCAGCACGGGGGCGAGGAACAGCAGCGAGAACGGGTTCTGGAGGCCGCCGGTGAGGAACAGCAGGGCGGCGAGCTGCACGATGTCGAAGGCGAGCAGCAGGGCGGCGGAATCGTCGCTCAGCCGGTAGCTCGCCGGGAAGCGGATGCGCAGCGCCAGGTTCAGCCAGGACGAGGTGGCGATCACCAGGAAGCACCAGCCGAAGGGCAGGGGCAGGCCGAGGCCGAACTGCGCCCCGACCACGGCGGCGCTCTGGCCGGTGATCGCGAGCCAGCGCAGGCGCACGAAGGTGTCGAGCCGCAGGTGTCGGGCGTCGCGGCCGAGGCCGCTGAGGTCGGTATCGGGCATGCGCTGCTTCATTGGGCCGCCGGAGAGATCGGCCCGGGCGGCTTTTCGCGGAGCCCCGGCGATGGCGCGGAGGCAGGGGGGCCGGCAAGCGGTCCGGGCCGAATCGTCGCGGGCGATGTGGTCACAGGCAAGTCCGCCTGAATGGGGGATGTTCCATTATCGTTCAGGGAAGACCATTATCCTGGCAACGCGATGCGTTGAGAGTTCCATGCCGGCAGACGCTGGAGCGTCGGCGGCCGGATGGGGATCCGTGAGGTGACGATGCTCCTGGCCTACTCGCTATACGAGGGCGCCCGCGCCCTGATGACGCCGGCCCGGATCGCCGCCGACCTCACCCGCTACGGGCTCCAGATCCCCGGCAATCCCCTGGCCTACGGCCCCTACGCGCGGGCGGTCAGCGCCGGCTGCGAGATGTTTGAGCGCGCCACCCGCCAGTACGGCAAGCCCGCCTTCGGGTTCGGCGAGACGGTGGTCGACGGCGTGTCCGTGCCGGTCACCGAGCGGGTGGTCTGGGAGCGGCCGTTCTGCCGCCTGGTCGCCTTCGATCGGGCCTTCGGGACCCCGCCCGCCGAGCCGCAGCCGAAGCTGCTCATCGTCGCGCCGATGTCGGGGCATTACGCGACGCTGCTGCGCGGCACCGTGGAGGCGATGCTGCCGAACCACCGGGTGTTCGTCACCGACTGGACCGACGCGCGGATGGTGCCGCTGCTCGCCGGGCGCTTCGACCTCGACGACTACATCGACTACCTCCAGGAGATCTTCGCCGTCCTCGGCCCGGACCTGCACGTCATGGCCGTGTGCCAGCCGGCGGTGCCGGTGATCGCCGCGGTGGCGCTGATGGAGGCGGCCGACGAGCCGGCGGTCCCGGCCTCGATGACCCTGATGGGTGGCCCGATCGACACGCGCCGCTCGCCCACCGCGGTGAACTGCCTGGCGCAGGAGCGCGGCCAGACCTGGTTCGAGCGCAACACGATCAGCCTGGTGCCGCCGCTCTATCCGGGGGCGTGGCGCCGGGTCTATCCGGGCTTCCTGCAGCTCTCGGGCTTCATGGCGATGAACCTGGACCGGCACGTCACCGCGCATACCGACATGTTCGACCACCTGGTGAAGGGCGACGGCGACTCGGCCGAGAAGCACCGGGAGTTCTACGACGAGTATCTCGCGGTGATGGACCTCACCGCCGAGTACTACCTCCAGACGGTGCAGACCGTGTTCGTCGATCACGCCCTGCCGCAGGGCCGGATGGCGCACCGCGGCACGCCGGTCGATCTCGGGGCGATCCGCCGCTGCGCGATCCTGGCGGTCGAGGGCGAGAACGACGACATCTCCGGGGTCGGGCAGACCAAGGCGGCGCTCGACCTGACGCCGAACCTGCCCGACGCGCGCAAGGCCTATCACCTCCAGGCGGGGGTCGGGCATTACGGCGTGTTCAACGGCTCCCGCTACCGGGCGGTGATCGCTCCGCGGATCGCGGCCTTCATCCGCGCCATGCGGGCGGTCCCGGGCACACGCGGCGGCCACCTGCGGCAGGTGGGCTGAGACGCCCGGATCCGGGGGCTGGACGGGACCGATCCGGTCTCGCCGCCGCCGCCCGCCCGCCCGCCCGCCCCCGCAGAGAGGGGAGGAAGCGCGCGCGGCGGCTCCGACTGCCATACCCGTCGACCGGATCCCGTACAGGCCGGCCGGCCCGCCCCGGTGAGACCCCCCAGATTCTGAATACATAACGCATCTCCGGCCGGGCTGGCGCGGGGCTTGCGAGGCGCTGGGCGTGAGTTCGATCAGCGCCGATCCCGCCTGCCTCCGTCCCCCCGCGCCGCGCCCGGCGGCCAGGGGCGTGCCGGCCCGTGCCCCGGTGTCACGCCGGGCCATTGCGTCGTTGCTCGAGAACCGCGCAAACTCGCCCACAGGGTGTAGGCCGACACTTCGGGCCTGAGATCCGCGCCGCCAGGGAGATCACGATGGACCGCAGGACCTTCCTCAAGGGCTCGGCCGCGCTCGGGCTGGCCGCCCCGCAGATCGCGAGGCCGGCCCTGGCGCAGGGCGCCAAGGTGCTGCGCTTCGTGCCCCAGGCCAACCTCGCCAATTTCGACCCGATCTGGGGGACCCAGTACGTGGTGCGCAACGCCGGCACCCTCGTCTGGGACATGCTCTACGGCGTCGATCAGCAATTGAAGCCGCAGCGCCAGATGGTCGAGTCCGAGGAGGTCTCGGGCGACCACCTGACCTGGACCTTCCGGCTCCGCCCCGGCCTGACCTTCCACGACGGCGAGCCGGTGCGGGCCAAGGACGTGGTGGCGAGCCTCACCCGCTGGATGGCCCGGGACCCGATGGGCGTGATGATCCGCGGGATCCAGGACGAGCTGGCCGCGACCGACGACAGGACCTTCCGCTGGCGCCTGAAGAAGCCGTTCCCGAAGCTGCTGTTCGCCCTCGGCAAGACCAACGCCCCGATGGCGCTGATCATGCCGGAACGGATCGCCAAGACCGACCCGTTCACGCAGATCACCGAGTATGTTGGCTCCGGCCCGATGAAATTCGTCCGGAACGAGTGGGTGCCGGGCGCCCGGGCGGTGTTCGAGAAATTTGCCGGCTACAAGCCCCGCGACGAGCCGAATTCCTGGCTCGCCGGCGGCAAGCGCATCCTGGTCGACCGGGTCGAGTGGGTGATCATGCCGGATGCGGCCACCGCCTCGGCGGCGCTGCAGAACGGCGAGGTCGACTGGTGGGAGAACCCGATCTCCGACCTCGTGCCGCTCCTGCGCAAGAACGCGAGCCTCACCGTCGACATCGCCGACCCGCTGGGCAACATCGGGTCGTTCCGGATGAACCACCTGTATCCGCCCTTCGACAACCCGAAGATCCGCCAGGCGGTCATGACCGCGATGAGCCAGGAGGATTACATGCGGGCGATCGTCGGGGACGACGATGGCCTGTGGAAGAAGCTGCCGGGCTTCTTTACCCCCGGGACACCCCTCTACAGCGAGGCCGGCGGGGGCAAGGTCGGCACGGGCGACATCAAGCTCGGCCAGAAGCTGCTCAAGGAGGCGGGCTACAAGGGCGAGAAGGTGGTCTGCGTCGTCGCCCAGGACCAGGCGATCACCAAGGCCCAGGGGGACATCACCGCCGACCTGCTGAAGCAGATGGGCTTCGACGTCGATTTCGTCGCCACCGACTGGGGCACCACCGGCACCCGTCGGGCCTCCAAGGCGCCCCCTGCCCAGGGCGGCTGGAACATGTTCCACACCTGGCACGCGGGGGCCGACACCATCAACCCGGCGGGCTATCCGGCGGTGCGGGCGAGCGGCGACACGGCCTGGTTCGGCTGGCCGAACATCCCGCCGGTGGAGACCGCCATCGCCGAGTGGTTCGACGCCGCCGACCCGGCTGCCGAGAAGGCCGCCATCGACAAGGTCAACGCGGCGGCCTGCGCGGGCGTGGTCTACGTCCCGACCGGGTTCTTCCTGGGCTACCAGGCGTGGCGCAAGAATGTCTCGGGCATCGTGAAGGGGCCGATCCCCTTCACCTGGGGGGTTTCGAAGGCGTGATGGAGCGGGTGGTCATCATGCCGGTACGCGCCGCACGCGCTCCCTCCCCCCTCTGCGGGGGAGGGTGGCCCCCGAAGGGGGTCGGGAGAGGGGAGCGACGGTACAGAACGAGGCTGAGTCCGTCACATTTGTTCTACCCTATCCTGAACCCGGGCTCCCCTCTCCCGACCCCTGCTGACGCAGGGGCCACCCTCCCCCGCAGAGGGGGGAGGGGGATCCGCGGCGCCGGCCGCGCCCTCCGGCCCACCGCATAGCGAGGCCCCATGCTCGGCTATATCGGCAGGCGCATCCTGGCCACCATCCCGGTCATGGCGGTGGTCGGGTTGTTCGTCTTCAGCCTCCTCTACTTCGCCCCCGGCGATCCGGCGGCGATCATCGCGGGCGACCAGGCGACCCCCGACGACGTCGCCCGGATCCGCGCCTCGCTGGGCCTCGACCGGCCGTTCCTGGTCCGGTTCGGGGAATGGTCCTGGCAGATCCTCCACGGGGATCTCGGCACCTCGATCTTCACCAACCTGCCGGTCACCACCATGATCGGCCAGCGGGTCCAGCCCACCGTCTCGCTGATGCTGGTCACCCTGATCTTCGCCATCGTGGTGGCGGTGCCCCTCGGCGTCGTCGCGGCCTGGAAGGCCGGCAGCCTGATCGACCGGCTGGTCATGGGGATCGCCGTGCTGGGCTTCTCGGTGCCGGTCTTCGTGGTCGGCTACGTGCTCGCCTACGTCTTCGCCCTCGAACTCGGCTGGCTGCCGGTGCAGGGCTACACGCCGATCGAGCAGGGGCTGTGGCCCTGGCTGTCCAACCTGATCCTGCCGGCGGTGACGCTGGGCCTCGTCTACATCGCGCTGATCGCCCGGGTGACCCGGGCGACCATGCTCGACGTGCTGCAGCAGGATTACATCCGCACCGCCCGGGCGAAGGGCCTGTCGCAGGGGCCGGTGCTGTTCATCCACGCCCTCAAGAACGCCGCGGTGCCGATCGTCACCGTGATCGGCATCGGCATCGCCCTGCTGATCGGCGGCGCGGTGGTGACCGAGACGGTCTTCGCGATACCCGGCCTCGGGCGCCTCACCGTCGATGCGATCCTGCGGCGCGACTATCCGGTGATCCAGGGCGTCGTGCTGCTGTTCAGCTTCGTCTACGTGCTTGTGAACCTCGCCATCGACCTCTTCTACACCGTGCTCGACCCGAGGATCCGCTATTGACCGCGACCGTCGCGCCCTTCCCCGATCACGCCCCGCCCGCCGGGCTCCCGCCCGAGGAGGCCGTCCCCAAGGCAGCGCCGCCCCCCGGCCTCGCCGTCGCGGCGCCCCTGCCGGACGTGATCCCGGCCCGCAAGCACCGCGGCCCGGTCTGGACCTACATGCGCCGCAACCCGACCATCGTGGCCGGCGGCGTCCTGCTCCTCGTCGTGTTCCTGATGGCGCTGCTGGCGCCCTGGCTCGGCACCGTCGACCCGACCGCCCTGGCGCCGGCCAAGCGCACCCGGGTGCCCTCCGCCCAGTATTGGTTCGGCACCGACATGCTCGGCCGCGACGTCTATTCGCGGGTCGTCTACGGCGCCCGGGTGTCGCTGCTGGTCGGCTTCTCGGTGGCGTTCCTCGCCTCGATCGCCGGCCTCGCGGTCGGGCTCGTCTCCGGCATGGTCCGCTGGCTCGACGGGATCGTCATGCGGGTCGTCGACGGCATGATGTCGATCCCGCCGATCCTGCTCGCCATCGCGCTGATGGCGCTGACCCGCGGCTCCGTCCAGAACGTGATCGTGGCGATCACCATCGCGGAGATCCCGCGCGTGGCGCGCCTCGTGCGCGGCGTGGTCCTGTCCCTGCGCGAGCAGCCCTATGTCGAGGCGGCGGTGACCACGGGCACGCGCATGCCGGCGATCATCTGGCGCCACATCCTGCCCAACACGCTGGCGCCCATGACCGTGCAGGCGACCTATATCTGCGCCTCCGCGATGATCACCGAGGCGATCCTGTCGTTCATCGGCGCGGGCGTGCCGCCGGCCACTCCCTCCTGGGGCAACATCATGGCCGAGGGCCGGGCGCTCTGGCAGGTGAAGTTCTACATCATCCTGTTCCCGGCGGTCTTCCTGTCGATGACCGTTCTGGCGGTGAACCTCGTCGGCGACGGCCTGCGCGACGCCCTCGACCCCCGCATGGCGAAAGACGTCTGATGAGCACCGGCATGAGCGGCACACCCCTCCTGTCGATCGAGAACCTGCAGGTCCATTTCCGCACCCCCGACGGGGTCAACCGGGCGGTCGACGGGGTCTCGTTCGCGATCCAGTCCGGCGAGACCCTGGCGATCGTCGGCGAATCCGGCTGCGGCAAGTCGGTGACCTCCATGTCGATCCTGCGGCTCCTGCCCGAGCCGCCGGCCCGCATCGCCGGCGCGATCAAGTTCGAGGGCAAAAACCTCCTCGACCTGCCCAACGGCGCCATGCGCAAGATCCGCGGCAACGACATCAGCGTGATCTTCCAGGAGCCGATGACCAGCCTGAACCCGGTGCTGACGGTGGGCCGCCAGATCGGCGAGACGCTGCGCCTGCACCAGGGCCTGAGCCGGCGCGCCGCCGAGGACCGGGCGGTGGAGATGCTGACGCTGGTCGGCATCCCCGAGCCGCGGCGCCGGGTCCGGGAATACCCGCACCAGCTCTCGGGGGGCATGCGCCAGCGGGTCATGATCGCCATCGCGCTCGCCTGCTCGCCCAAGCTCCTGATCGCCGACGAGCCGACCACGGCGCTCGACGTGACCATCCAGGCCCAGATCCTCGACCTGATGCGCGACCTGAAGGCCCGGGTCGGCGCCGCGATCATGCTGATCACCCACGATCTCGGGGTGGTGGCCGAGGTCGCCGACCGGGTGGTGGTGATGTATGCCGGCCGCAAGGTCGAGGAAGCGTCGGTCCGCGACCTGTTCCGGGCGCCGCGCCATCCCTACACGCGGGGCCTGATGGGGGCGGTGCCCAAGCTCGGCGCCCTGGAGCACGGCGGCGACGCGCGGCTCGCCGAGATTCCCGGCATGGTCCCGAGCCTGAAGGGCCGGATCGAGGGCTGCGTCTTCGCCGGGCGCTGCCCGGACGTGACCGATGTGTGCCGCACCTACGCCCCGGCGCTCGAGCCGAAGGCGCCGGGCCACCTCGCCGCCTGCCACTACGCGCCGAAGGAGGCGCTGGCGGCATGAGTCTTTTGGGACGGACCGGCAAACCCACACGCCCTCCCTCCCCCCTCTGCGGGGGAGGGTACCCTGCGCAGCAGGGGGGGAGAGGGGAGCGCCGGTGCAGATATCGGCTCGGCCCTCATGACGGTCGCGTCCTTTTCGGAAGCCGCGTTCCCCTCTCCCGACCCCCTTCGGGGGCCACCCTCCCCCGCAGAGGGGGGAGGGAGGACGCGGGCATCGCCGCGCTCAACCTTCATACGGAGCTGTGCCCGTGACCGGCCGCACCCTGCTGGAGGTCAACGACCTCAAGAAGCACTTCGCCCTCGGCGGCGGCCTGTTCGGCCGGTCGAACCGCGTGCTCAAGGCGGTGGACGGCCTGTCCTTCACGGTCGCCCGGGGCGAGACCCTGTCGCTCGTCGGCGAATCCGGCTGCGGCAAGTCCACGGTCGCCAAGGCGCTGATGCGCCTCTACGCCCCCACCGCCGGCCAGGTGGTGCTCGACGGCCGGCGGATCGACGACCTCTCGGCCGGGGCGCTCCGGCCCCTGCGGCGCCACATCCAGATGGTGTTCCAGGACCCGTTCTCGTCGCTCAACCCGCGGATGCGGGTGCGGGCGATCCTGGCCGAGCCGATCCGCAATTTCGGGCTGGCCAGGGGCTCGGCCGATCTCGAGGCGAAGCTCGCCTCCCTGATGGAGCGGGTCGGCCTGCCCCGGGAGGCGCTGGGACGCTGGCCCCACGAATTCTCGGGCGGCCAGCGCCAGCGCATCGGCATCGCCCGGGCGCTCGCCGCCGAGCCGGACCTGATCATCTGCGACGAGGCGGTCTCGGCGCTCGACGTCTCCGTGAAGGCGCAGATCGTCAACCTGCTGCGCGATCTCCAGCGCGAGCTCGACCTCGCGATGCTGTTCATCTCCCACGACCTCGCCATCGTCGAGCACATGACCCACCGGGTGGCGGTGATGTATCTCGGCAAGATCGTCGAGATCGGCCCCCGCCGCGACCTGTTCCTGGCGCCCAAGCACCCCTACACCCAGGCGCTGCTCTCGGCGGTGCCGATCCCCGAGCCCGGGGCCGGGCGCACCCGCATCGTGCTCAAGGGCGACGTGCCGAGCCCGATCAACCCGCCCGCGGGCTGCCGCTTCCACACCCGCTGCCCGCAGGCCTTCGACCGCTGCCGGGTCGAGGTGCCCGGGCTCGACCGCGTCGGCGCCGGCCACTTCGCCGCCTGCCACCTCAACGACGCCGCCGCACCGGCGGTCGCGGCCTGACCGATCCGGAGACAGCTGTGCAGCACGACCTCCTCCTGAAGGGCGCGCGGGTCATCGACCCGTCGCAGGACCATGACGGGATCTGCGACGTCGCCTTCGCGGAGGGCCGGGTCTCGGGCTTCGGCCGCGACCTGCCCGTCGGCCCGGGCACGCAGGTGCGCGACATGGCTGGCGCGATCGTGACCCCGGGCCTGATCGACCTGCACACCCACGTCTACTGGGGCGGCACCTCGATCGGCATCGACGCCGACGAATTCTGCCGGACCTCCGGGGTGACCACGTCGGTCGATACCGGCAGCGCCGGGCCCGGCAACTTTGCCGGATTCCGCAAGCACGTCATCGACCGATCAGAGGCGCGGATCCTCGCCTATCTCCACGTGTCGTTCGCCGGCATCTACGCCTTCTCCAAGACGATCATGGTCGGCGAGAGCCAGGATCCGCGGCTGATGGCGCCCCGCGAGGCCGTGGAGGTCGCCGAGGCCAACCGGGACGTGATCATCGGCATCAAGGTCCGGGTCGGGCGCAATTCCTCCGGGGACCAGGGCACCGCGCCGCTCGGCATCGCGCTTCAGGTGGCGGAGGAGACCGGCCTGCCGCTGATGGCCCATATCGACGAGCCGCCGCCGAGCTACGAGGAGGTGCTGGCGATGCTCCGCCCCGGCGACGTGCTGACCCATGCCTTCCGGCCGTTCCCCAATTCCCCCGTGACCGCCCAGGGTGCGGTGAAGCCGGCCCTGCGCGAGGCCCGGGCCCGGGGCGTGCTGTTCGACATCGGCCACGGCAAGGGCTCGTTCGCGTTCAAGACCGCCCGGGCCATGATGGCGGGCGGTTTTTTGCCGGATACGATCTCGTCCGATGTCCACCAGCTCTGCATTGACGGGCCGGCCTTCGATCAGGTCACCACGATGTCGAAGATGCTCTGCCTCGGCATGAGCCTCCGCGACGTCATCGCGGCGTCCACGGTGAACGCCGCCGTGGCGGTGAAGCGGATGGAATACGGGAGCCTGAAGGTCGGGTCGCTCGGCGACGCCACCGTGCTGGCCGTCCGGGACGGGGCGTTCGACTATGTCGACACGCGGGGCGAGCACATGACCGGCGCCCAGCGGATCCTTGCCGAGGGCGTGGTGCTGCGGGGAAAGTGGTGGCACCCGATGTGAGGGTGCGGGACCGGGACACGCAACCGCCCGTGGCTGTCTAAGACTGCAACACATGGCTGCTCGCCCATGAGCGCCGGTTTGACGGCGCCATTGCCGCCGCGTGACGGTTTTGACTGACGCGTATCCCGATCTTCTCCGCATCCTGAGGTGCTGCGCAGCAATCGCGAAGGAGGCCTACGCTCCGCTTCAGCGCCCCAGGATGTGGTTGAGCGCGGAAGGACCAACGAACAGGCTTCAGCGTCGACCGTCCGGTTTCTTGGCCACGCCGCGCCATCGAGACGCCGTGCCGTCCATGAGCGAGCCTGTTCCACGATCACGCTTCAGCCAGAATCCGGACCTGCGCCGCCCGCATGTCGCGGACTGCGTGGAGAAGCCGTATCGGGCGCCGTCGGCCGCCGCATCGACCCGGATGGTGGTCCGCGCCTCTACCCAACGGGACGATTGCCTCTCGACGTCGGATGTCCTTGGGCCACCGGCGGGGATGCTCGATTCGGAGCGTCTCCACCTTGAGAACATCTGGTCCTCCGCGTGAAGACGCTGGGTTAAATCCTTAGAATATTGAATGTATTCAATTTTCGATCACAGATCTGAAGTTTGTGGACAAAAACATATAATATTGATATTAATTGATTCGGTGCGAATAGGGAGATGCGCCATGGCCTCTCTTTCGGATGTCGTCGATATTCCGGCCGGTCTTAATGCTGGTCTGACCGCTTGTCCGGCGTCGGTGCTGATGCAGAAATTCGGCAGTCCGGGTAATCTGGCCGCAAAGTGTTCGCCCTATACGGGACCCAGAAAGAGCTTGATCAAGACTGCATCGGTCGGCCCCTTCCGAGCGACCGGGATGAACTTCGCGATCGATTCCCTGACGAAGATTTTCGCCGGCATTGGAGGGGATCATCCGGACGTGTACGCCCAGATCCATACCGCCGGAATGCTGTGTGTCCGGGAAAACAAGTCCGATCCGTCGAAATTCTCGAACCACAGCTGGGGCTGCGCGATCGACCTGTATTTCGGGGCCGATGTCGTGCCGTTCGGAGTGAACAAGACACAGCTCGGATTCCTGTACATCTACGAGACGTTCAGGGCCGCTGGCTGGTATTGGGGGGCGGGATTTTCCGGCAAGAAGGATGCGATGCACTTCGAGGTGAGCTGGAACGTCATCGATCAGATCGATGTCGGACCTCCCCCGGGCGGAGAGCTGGTGGCCGCGGCCGACTACATCGCGGAGATGGGCTACCAGGACGTCGATCTGGTCGCCTAACGCGGCCGATCGCCCCGCGCGAGCCCGGCCATCGCCGGCGGCTCGACGGTGGGCAAACGGCCTCCCGGGAACCAGAAGCGGGTCGGGGTTCTAGCGCAGGGCCAGAACCTGGACCGCGTGGGCGGCGACGTCGTGCACTGCCGGCAGGTCGTAGGTATAGATCCGCCCGGCCAGGATCGCCAGGGCGAGGGTCCAGAACACGGCGCCGGCGAAGCGGCGGGCCGTCCGGTCGCCGGCGGCCTCCGGGCAGGCGCGCGCGACGCCGTCCGCGACGGGTTCGCCGAACGGATCGAAGGCTGTCGGCTGGGTTTCCGGGGCGGTACGCATAGGGTGGAATGTTGCCTCCGGGCGCCCCGTCCGCAATGGACGCGTCTTTCGTATTTCCCTGGGCCAAGAGACTCTTGTTCTCTCCCTGCGTGGCGAGACGAACAGCTTCTTCTCATCGGTCGGGCCGAGGCCGAAGCGCGGCGAATCTCCGTCCCGGCGCTGGGGGTGATCCTCCGCCGGACCCGCCTGGGCGTCCCCTCAGCCGCCCTGCAGCCGGACCGGTCGCCCGATCCGGGCGCCGGCATCCGCCGCACGCATGCGGTCATCCGCAAGGGTCGCCCGGGCCGTATCGATCGCCACGGCGGCCGCCGCCAGGGTCCGCTGATCCGGCTCCCGCTCCCGGGCGTAGCGGACCACGTCCATGGCCAGCGCGTCGACCTCGACGGTGAGGGCGTCGATCGCCGCCGGATCCTGCAGCGCCCGGGCCTGCCCGGCGATCTCCAGGAGCCGGTCCATGATCTCGTCGATGCGCTCCCGGCGCAGGCTGGCGAGACGCTGCCGGATCCAGGCCAGGACCGAGACGAGGCCGCCGGCGAGGGCGCCCAGGAGATAGAGCGTGTCGCCGTAGCGCTCGATGAAGCCGTGCTGGTCGCGCTCGAAATAGTCGATCGCCCCGGGATGGATCGGGATGCGGGCGCTGGTGGCCGCCACGGTCGTGTCGTAGGCCGGGGCCTGGACGTATTCGGCGGCGTCCGTCACCTGCGCGGCGGCGGTGCGCTTCTCGAACAGCAGCTGGGCCACGTCGGCCGCCACCACGCGGCTCAGGGAGGCGCGCGCCATCAGGCGGTAGGAGGCGCCGACCGTCTTGACGTCCTCGGCCGGCAGCTTCGGGCGACCGCCGAACAGGCCCGCCGGGACGGTCACCGCCTGGAGCCGCGGGAAGCGCTCGATCACCGCATCGTCGTCCTCCACGGCGACGAAGGCGACCTTGCCGCCGCGGGCGACCGACTGCACGGCCCCGACCAGGGCCAGCGCCTTGGGGGCGGAGGGGGCGATGATGCTCACGAAGGCGTCGATCCGCTTGGCGCGGAATGCCTCTGCCACCGCCTCCTGATCGACCGGGACCAGCAGGACCGCGGAGTCCCGGCCCGGCCCGGCCGTCTCCTCCAGGGTGAGGCCGTAATAGCCGAGGAGGTTGCGCAGCAGCCAGAGATCGGCGTCCCGGTGGGCCGCGATGCCGAGCCGCCTGCCGGCGAGCTTCGGGAAGCTGGTGATCCCGCCCGGGTCCGGCGAGGCGATGATCATCGCCTGATCGCGCAGGATCGCCAGGGTGAGCCCGTTGGTCGGCAGCAGCACGTCGGGGCGGACCACCGCGAGGTCGGCGCGCCCGTCCTGCAGGGCGGCGGCGCTCTCGCGCACGTCGTCGAAGGGCAGGATCTTCAGCCGGACGTTGCCGCGGCCGGCCTCCAGGGCGTCGGCATAGGCTTTGATCAGCTCCGGCTCGGTGCCGTCGCGGGGGGCCACCGCGATGGTCAGGACGGTCGCCTGCAGGAGGTACCACGCCGCGACCCCGCCCGCGCCCAGGAGGGCGGCGCCCGCCAGGAGCAGAACCTCCCGACGCAGCAGCCAGGCGGGGAGGCTCCACATCGCCCCGGACGCTCAGAACAGCGAGATCAGGACGATGCCGCCGACCATCAGGGCGGCGCCGATCAGGCGCGGCGGACCGGCCTTGACCTGCTTCATGCCGAACCAGCCGAAATGGTCGAGCGCCACCGAGGTGATCAGGTTGGCGGTGATCAAGAGGCCGTTGAAGGCCCCGGCCCCGACCTTGTCGACGAACAGCAGCCCGGCGAACACCGCCACCGCCCCGGTGATCCCGGCGAGCGGCATCCACCAGCGGACGCCCGCGATGTCCGCCCGGCTCGGCAGGGGCGAGGGCCGCAGCAGGAACACCAGCGCGAACACGAACACGACGGGCACGAACGACACCGCCGCGGCGAGCCAGGGATTCTCCAGGGCGCCGCGCAGCTGCGCGTTCCAGACCACGCCGATCGCCATGAGGGCGCCGGCCACGAGGATGAACGGATAGAGCAGCTTGCCGCCGACGCCCGCCTCGCCGCCCTCGCTCTTGCCGCCGGACCGGGCGATGAAGGTCACGCCGACCGCCATCAGCAGGCCGCCGAGCCAGGGCATCGGCTTGAAGCCCGCGGCCTGCAGGCCGAACAGGCCGAGCGCGTCCATCGCCAGGGAGGTGAGGATGTTGGCGGTGAGCGTCAGGCCGTTGAACGGCCCGGCGCCGACCTTGTCGATGAAGGCGAGGCCGCCGAACACCGCCACCGCGCCGGCGACGCCCCCGAGCGGCGCGTACCAGGGCATCTTGCTCAGGGAGTCGAGGCTCGGCAGCGGCGTCGGCATCGTGAAGAACAGGGTCGTGAACACGAAGACGATCGGCAGGAACGACACGGTCGCGGCGAGCCAGGGATTGACCAGCCTGCCGCGCAGCTGCGCGTTCATGGCGTTGCCGAGGGCCTGCAGCGCGCCCGCCACGAGGATGAAGGGATAGAGGAGGGCAGCCGTCACGCGCGCAGACCTTGGGTTTCCGGGAAGGGATCAGACGAGGAGCAGGCTGGCGAGCGCCAGCACCAGGGCCGGCGGCATCACCAGCAGGCCGAGCTTCAGGAAGGTCCAGGCGCCGACATCCTGGCCCTCGCGGCGGATGGCGGTGAGCCACAGGATCGTGGCGAGCGAGCCCGTCACCGAGAGGTTCGGGCCCAGATCGACGCCGATCAGGATCGCGCCCGCCACCTTCTCGGGGACATCCGCCGCGTGCACGGCGGCGCCCGCGATCAGGCCGGCTGGCAGGTTGTTGACGAGGTTGCACAGCACCGCGACGAGCGCGCCCGCGCCCCAGGCGGTCTCCGTCGGGGCGGCGTGGGCGTAGCCCTTGAGGAGGTCCGCCAGCGTGGCCAGCACGCCGGTCTTTTCCAGGGCCTGCACCAGCACGAACAGGCCGGCGACCAGGGGCAGCACGCTCCACGACACGTCCTTGGCGACCTCGACGAAGCCGCCGCGCTTGAGCAGCAGCACCACCAGGGTGGTGGCGAGCCCCGCCACGAAGGTCGGCAGGCCGAGATCGAGGCCGAGCGCCGAGGCCCCGATCAGCACGCCGCCGGTGGCCACGATGCCGATCCCCGCCACGAGGCCGGTGCGCGACAGGGTCGCCGCCTCGACATCGGTGGCCACGCTCTGGCCGCGCAGCGTCCCGGCCTGGGTCAGGCGCAGCACCGCGTAGGTGGTGGCGATGGCGAGCAGCGAGGGCAGGGCGAACAGGCCGAGCCAGCGCACGAGCGGCGGCATGTGCTCGGCGAAGACCACGAGGTTGGCCGGGTTCGAGATCGGCAGCACGAAGCTCGCCGCGTTGGCGATGAAGGCGCAGATGAACAGGTAGGGGAGGGGGTTCTCCACCTTGGCGGCCTTGGTGGCCGCGTAGACGGCCGGCGTCAGCACCACCGCGCAGGCGTCGTTCGACAGGAACACCGTGACGACGGTGCCGACGAGGTAGACCAGGGTGAACAGCCGCGTGGCCGAGCCCTTGGCGGCCCGCACGGCGATCGAGGCGAGCCAGTCGAACAGGCCCTCCTTCCGGGCCACCTCCGACATCAGCATCATGCCGACCAGGAACAGGTAGACGTCGGTGCCCTTGAGCACGCCCTCCCAGGCGGTGGCGGGGGCGAGCAGCCCGAGGGCGACCAGGGCGCCGGCGCCGAGCACGGCCCAGATCGCCTCCGGCCAGGAGAAGGGCCGCACGATCACCCCGAGGGTCGCGAGCGCCGCGATGGCCCAGGTGGCGAGGTTGGGTGTCAGCGTCAGCGCGCCCATCGGGTCCGGTCTTCCTCAGGTCGTGAAGTTCGAAGGTCTGGCTCGGGTAGAGAGCCGGTTACCAGTGCCGGCCGAAGCGGTTGGGGCCGAGCTGGTCGCCGCGGATGCCCTTCTCCGGCCAGGCCGATGTCCGGAGCGCGTCGCTGCCGGGGCGGTCCGGGGCGGGGGGCGGCGTGAAGCCGCGCGCCACCGGCTCGATCGTGTCGGTGTCGGCGTTCGCCGCACCCGTGCGGGGGTCCAGCGTGCCGTCCGTCACCGTGACCGAGAGGCGGCGCGACCCGTCCGGCCAGGGGATCCGCGCCTCGACGATGCGCGGGCCGGCCGGGTTCATCGGGTGCGGCGGCCCGTGGTCGACGCGGGCGTGGCAGCGCCACTCCGCCTGGGGGGCGTCCGAGAGCACCAGGGCCCGCACCGTGATCGCCCCGTCCGCGGCGTCGAGGGCCGCGGTGGCGAGGCGCCGGTCGGCGGGGCCCGTGATCATCGCGAAGGGCAGGGCCCGGTCGAGGGGCTTGAAGCGCCAACTCGTCACCGCGCCGTCGATCGCCGCGACCGCGTAGCCCACAGAGCCGTCCTCGTTCTGGCCGACCGAGCGGGCCGAGGCGTAGAGCGTGCGCCCGTCATGGGCGAGTTCGTTGTAGTGGGTGTGGCCCATCTCGACGAGGCGCACCGCGTGCCCCCGGATCAGGCCGGCGAGGGCCGTTTTCTCCGCGTGGTGCTGCAGGTCGTCCGGATAGGTGTGGATGAAGACCGCGCAGGGCAGGCCGTTCCGGGTGGCGTCCGCGAGTTCCTCCTCGAACCAGGCGAGCTGGAAGGGCCCGAGCCGGAAGTCGAGGCCGAATCCCTTCCGGCCGTAGCCGGGGCTGACCATGTCGAGGAACATGCAGCGCACCCCCGCGATCGTCTCGGCGAAGTAGTAATGCGCGATCCGGGTCGGCTGCTCGGGGCGGGGCAGGTCGTGGTGCCGTGGCACGTGCGCGCCGCCCCGCGCGCCCTGCGCCACCGCGGCGAACAGCGCGTCGAAGGCCGCCATCGCGCCGTGCTGGCGGTCGTGGTCGCCGGGGATCAGGCGGATCGGGAGGTCCGGATGCGCCGCCAGGGCCTCCGTCAGGATCGCGTACTGCTCCGCCTTCCCGTCCTCGGCGAGGTCCCCCGGCAGATAGGCGAAGTCGACGAGACCCCGCCCGTGGAGGCCGTCGACCTCACGCAGGATCGCCCGCAGGTCCTCGGCGTTGCGGTCGCCCGCGCATTCCAGGTGCAGGTCGCCGATATGCGCGAAGGCGAACACGTCGCGGACCCCGCTCATGGGGCGCCCGCGTGGCGGCGGCCCGCCCCCCGTCCGATCACCCTGAATGTCCCGTCCGCCATCGCACTCTCCGGATGGGCCCCGACCATCCACCGCGACAGTCGTGACCGGCCCGACGCCCCGGATGCGGCCGAGTTCCGGCATCGGGCCCGAGCGTGGCCGCGGGGGAACCTAATTTTTCGTGATCGCCGTCGGCGCCCCGGATAGATCCCGCAAAGTGTCGTGAAATCGGACGCCTTGTGTCTGCTTGGTGGACACATGCCCGGCCGTCGGGACGACAGGGCCCGGTCGGCCGATGCTTGCCGCGGCGCCACGAGGATTGCCGGTCCTCGGCCCAGGGCCCTGTCGCGGCGGGCGCGGCAGAATCCGGCCGGTCAGAGACTCTCGATCCAGCGATGCAGGACCGCGCCGGGGGTGTGATCCGGGCGGTGCGGTGCGTCGGACCGGCCCGGCCCCCGCCTGCCCGCGCAGCCAGCTCGCGCAGAGCTGGGTGATCGCCGCCGAGGCCGCGAGGGCCTCGCGCCGGTCGAGGAGGTCGCCGCAGGCGACGACGTTTGCCACGAAATTGTGGACCCGGCGCCCGAACGGATCGCCGTCATGGTCGAGGGCGCGGCCGTGCAGGGCGTCCGGGTGGCAGCCCTGCCGCTCCAGCTGGGCGCGGGGGATCACGACGTTGGTGGCGTCGACCGGCCCCGCGACGATGCGCACGGGCTGGGCCAGGTCGAACACGACGCACTGGACCGCGGCGCCGGTGCCGGGGCCCTGGTCGGTCTCCACGCGGCTCTGCCCCCGGCGGTAGAACTGCAGCAGGATGTGGTCGAGGCCCTGCTGGCTGACCATCTGCGGCGACCGCCCCAGGGCGTGGGCCGGGGCGATCACGTCGCCGACCAGCAGGTCGCCGAGGTGGTAGCTGCGCATGGCGATCGGGACCGTCAGGTCGGTCTCGGGCCGGAAGCTCACGGCGAAGATCGCCGCGAGATGGTCCTGCCGGGCCCGGCCCACCGAGTCCGGATCCTGCGGCGGTCCGAAGCGCAGGCAGGCGACCCCGCCGACGGGCGGGCGCGCATCGGAGTTCGGCGCTCTCTGATCAGAAGACATGGCTGGAGCCTGACGCGCGTCCCAGTTTCGATCGATGATAAACACAGTATAGCGCCGAGATCCTGTAGAACATCGAGGCGGTAGTCTGCGGCGGGATCGTTGGGGCCCTATGGCGGTCGGGGCGATGTGCATTGTCGGCGACTGCGCCCCGGCGAAGACCGAATCGATACCCTTCCCGGTGCCGGCGGCGTGCGTTTCTGCGCGGACAATATCGAAGCGCGGCGTCGCGCGACCCTGCGGTCCCGCTGAGCGAGGGGTCCATCCGTTCCAGAAAGGGGGATCGTCGTCCAAATGGACGACCGCCGAGCTGTCTGTTGCGGCAAGGTAACAGACGGTTGAATGCGACTCGCCTAGAGCAAAATTCAATAGCGCCAGAGCAAAGATCGAGGGCGATCCGATGATTAATCGACACAATATCGCGGATTGTCCCAATAAATTTTGGAATTTGCCTGAAAACGATAGTTACGGAACAAATCGAGCGGAATCGGCGCGTAGGACTTTATGTATCGGCTGCTCGCTCGTCGCGTTGGTCGCGGCCCTGGGGCCGGCGCTGGCCGAGGATCTGGCGCCGCTGCACTCGCCCTCGACGGTCGGTCTGACGCAACAGGACTTCGAGACGCCCGAGTACCGGAACGATTGGGGCCTCGGGGCGATCAACGCCGCGACCGCCTACGCCCGGGGCTTCACCGGACGCGGCATCCTGGTGGGTGTGGTCGACACCGGCATCGATGCCGGACATCCGGAGTTCCGCGACCTGGCGAACCCCGGTGGAACGCGGATCTCCCCGGACTCGGCCGACTTTTACGCTTGGCTCCCACAAACGCCTGTTCCGTTCGCCATGCCCTCCATCGTGGACAGGGATGGCCATGGCACGCACGTATCCGGGACCATCGGCGCTGCGCGCGACGGTGATCCCAGGGGCATGATGGGTGTCGCGTTCGAGAGCACGATCCTGGCCCTTCGGTCTATCGTCGGGACGAGCGATAGCAACACCTATAATGAGCCCACGACCCAACTCATCGGCAATACCCATGCGGCAATCGATTACGCCGTTCAGCACGGCGCGCGCGTCATCAATGGAAGTTACGGGTATTCTTTCAGGGACTCGAACGTTTATCAAACGTACAGCTACGAGGCACTCGACGCGGAGTACGAGGCGATCAAGCGGGCGGCCGACAAGGATACGCTCCTGGTCTTCGCTTCCGGCAACAACCACGTTTCTCGAAATCTTTACAATTGGAATAACGCTTCAAGCTCCTCGCTGATTCCCTATATGCGCCCTGAGAATGCCGATCGGAATGTTTATCGGCTCATCGACCAGAACGGCATCGAGCGGCGGGAGGCAGATTTTTCGTCCGTGTCAGGTTACGTCGTCGCGGTGGTGAATATCGACCAAGACAATGATCCAAACGATTCGAGTAACCTGTGCGGCGTCGCGGCGTCCTGGTGCATTGCCGCTCCGGGTACGGACATCTATTCGACCTGGCCTCGAAACCTCCATCCGCGCCGTCAGACAACGGACGGCTATTATACGATCAGCGGCACGTCGATGGCGGCACCGCACGTGGCCGGTGCGGCCGCGGTGCTGCGCCAAGCCCTCCCGTTCCTGACCGCGCCGCAGATCGCCCAGACGATGTTCACCACCGCCACCCATCTCGGTGACGGTCCCGCCGACGCCCCGAACGCGACCTACGGCTGGGGCCTCCTGAACCTCGGCAAGGCGATCGACGGTCCGGGTCAGTTCACCGCGACCTGGACGGTCAACACCACCTCCGACGGCCAAGCCTCTTACGGTGTCTTCGCCAACGCCATCTCCGGCGTCGGCGGCCTGACCAAGACCGGGCTCGGCACCCTCGAACTCACCGGCACCAACAGCTACCAGGGCGGCACCGCGGTCTATGGCGGGACCCTGGTGGTGTGGCGCGACACCAATCTCGGCGCGGACGGCACCGGGCTCACCCTCGGGGATGGCGGCCGGCTGCGGGTGCGGCAGGACGGGTTCGCGACCGCGCGGCCGGTCACCCTGGACGGCCTGGGCGTGCTCGGCATCGACCAGGGCACGGCGACCGTCTCGGGCCTGGTCGCCGACGGCGCCCGGTCCGGTACGCTTTGGAAGACCGGCCCCGGCACCCTCGCACTCACGGCGGCCAACACCTACACCGGCGGCACCGCGGTCTACGGCGGCGCCCTGGCGGTGTCGCGCGACGCCAATCTCGGCGCGGCGGGCACCGGGCTCACCCTCGGCAACGGTGGCGGCCTGCGGGTCCTGGCCGACGGATTCACCACCGGGCGGCCGGTCACCCTGGACGGCCTCGGCAGGCTCGGCATCGACCAGGGGCGCGCGACCTTCGCGGGCGCAATGGCCGACGGCGCCCAGTCCGGGACGCTGGAGAAGTCCGGATCCGGCACCGCGATCCTGTCGGCGGCCAACACCTATACGGGCGGCACCCGCGTGACGGGCGGTACCCTGGCGCTGACCGCGACCGGCAGCCTCGTCGCGCCGGTCTTCGTCGGCTCCACCGCCACCTTCGCCAATGCCGGCCTCGCCGCCGGCGGCGTGGACAACCGCGGCACCCTGACCAGCAGCGGCGCCATCGCGGGCGGCCTGGCCAATGCCGGGCTGGCGTTCAACGGCGGCGCCATCGCGGGCGGGGCGATCAACACCGGCAGCCTGACCACCAGCGGCACCATCACGGGTGGCCTGACCAACGCCGGAACCGTGCTGGCCATCGCCGGCCGGATCGACGGGTCCGTTAGCAACCAGGCCGGGCTCCTCGCCGTCTCCGGGCCGGTGGCCAGCGGCGGCACCCTGGCCAACGCGCCGGGCGCCGTCCTGGCAGTGACGGGGACCGGCCGCTACAGCCTCGCCGGCGTGTTGACCAATGCCGGGACCGTCGCGGTGGCCCAGACCGCCGGCCTCTCGGCCCCGGCGGGCCTGAGCAATGCCGGCCTCCTGACCAATGGCGGCACGATCACCGGTGCCGTGACCAATACCGGCGCACTGACGACGCGCGGGACGATCTCCGGCAGCCTCGCCAATGCCGGGCTGGCGTTCAACGGCGGCGCCATCACGGGCGGGGCGAGCAACACCGGCAGCCTGATCACCGGCGGGACGATCGCGGGCGGGGTGTCGAACGCCGGCACGCTGGTGACGAGCGGGACGATCGCGGGCGGCCTCGCCAATGCCGGGCTGGCGTTCAACGGCGGCGCCATCACGGGCGGGGCGAGCAACACCGGCAGCCTGATCACCGGCAGCCTGATCACCGGCGGGACGATCGCGGGCGGGCTGACCAACACCGGTACCGTGCTGGCCGGCGCCGGCCGGATCGACGGCACCATCCGCAACCAGGCCGGGACCCTCGCGGTCTCCGGGCCGGTCGCCAGCGACGGCCCCCTCGCCAACGCGGCGGGCGCCACCCTGGCGGTCACCGGCGCGGGCGCCTACAGCCTCGCCGGGCCGCTGACCAATGCCGGGACCGTCGCGGTCGCCCAGACCGCCCGCCTCGCGGCCCCCGCGGGCCTCGCCAATGCCGGGCTGGTCGCCAGCGACGGCGTCCTCGACACCGACCTGACCAACGCCGGCACCGCGCGCCTCTCCGGCCAGCTCAACGGCGCTCTGATCAACGCCGGATCGCTTCAGGTCACCGGACCGCTCGCCGGGCTGACCAGCCTGACCAATGCCGGCCCGCTCGACCTTGGCGGCGGCGCGCTCACGGTCGCCAGCCTCTCGGGGCCGGCCGGCGGCGTGATCGGCAACGGTTCGATCACGGTCACGGGCTCGGCCAGCGCGACCTATGCGGGCGCGATCCTGGAGAGCGCCAGCCCCACCAGCCTGACCAAGGCCGGATCCGGCAGCCTCCTGCTCACGGGCCCCGGCCGCTTCTCCGGGCCGACCACGGTCCAGGCCGGCACGCTCGCGCTCAACGGATTCTGGGCCTCGCCCGTGACGGTGGCGGCCGCCGGGACGCTGCGCGGCATCGGCACCGTGGCCGCGCCGGTGACGGTGGCGGGCGCCCTGCGGCCGGGCAATTCCCCCGGCACGCTCACGGTGCTCGGCCCGGTCGCCTTCGCCCCCGGGAGCCGCTTCGGGCTCGACATCGACGGGCCCGGCATCGGCACCGGCGCGGGCAGCTACGCCCGCCTGCTGGCGCTCGGCCCGAGCGGCGGCGTCGCGGCCGACGGCACCCTGGTACCGGAGTTGCGCGGCATCACCGGCAATGCCGGCAACCGCTTCACCCCGGCTCTGGGCCAGCGCTTCGCCGTGCTCACCGCGCAGGCCGGGCTGACCGGCGCCTTCGCCGGGCTCGCCCAGCCGGCCTCCGGCCTGGCGGCCGGCACACGCTTCGACGCGCTCTATGCCCCGACCGGCCTCGACCTCGTGGTCACGCCGGCCGCCTACGGCACCCTCGCCGGCCTCGGCCTGTCCCAGACCGGCAACGCCCGGGCGGTGGGCGCGGCCCTGGACGTCGCCCGTCCGGCCGCCGGCACCCGGCCGGACGCGACCCGGGCGCGGGTGTTCGACCCGCTCTACGCGGCCGGCCCGGCCTCCCTGCCGGGGGGGCTGGCGAGCCTGTCGGGCCAGGCCTACGGCGACGCCGTGATGGCGGATCTCGCGGCCCGCCGCCTGGTCGCCGACACGATCGACCGGCATCTGCGCGGGCAGGGCGGCGGGGCGGCGGCGTTCAGCGCCGGTGATCCGGGGCTCGGCCCGAACCGCTCGGCGCTGCAGCTGCGCGGGGGCGCGGGGGGCCCGGACCAGCCGCTGGCCGCGGGCGAGGGCCGGATCTGGGCGGACGCGCTCTACGGGTTCGGGTCGCGCGCCGGCGACCGGGCGGCCGCGGGGGCGGATCTCGACGCGGGCGGGCTGCTGCTCGGCGTCGACCGGCAGGTCGGAGCCGACACGCGGGTGGGCGGGGCGTTCAGCTACCTGCGCGAGACCGGCGCGTCGCGGGGGGCGGGCTTCGGCCTCGGCCGCTCGACCACCGACAGCTACGGCGGCACCCTCTACGCCGGCGCGCGGCTCGGTGCCGTGATCCTGCGGGGTACGGCGGGCGGCTCCTACGCGGACGGGCGGATCGACCGGACTGTGGCGCTGGGCTCCGCATTGTCGCGGGCGAGCGGGCTGGCCTCGGGCTGGGACGCCGGGGTGTCGGGCTTCGCCGGCAGCGCGCTGGCAACGGGGCTGCCGGTGGAGTTCGTGCCGGAGGTCGGGTTCAGCTACGACCGGCTGACCCGGACCCGGGCGACCGAGCGCGGCGGCCTGGCGAGCCAGGGCTTCGCCACGGGCGCCCTCGATGCGGCGCGCCTCCTCCTGGGCGGGCGGCTGGCGAGCCTGGCGCTGGACGGCACGGCGGGCCTGCGCCTGGAGGGCCGGGCCTACTGGGCGCACGAGCTGGCCGATACCGGCGCCCCTGTGCGCTCCAGCCTGTTCGGCGTGCCGTTCGCGGGTCGGACCAGCGCGCTGGGCCGGGACGGGGCGGTGCTGGGCGCGAGCCTGACCGGTCCGGTGGCCGAGGACGTGATGCTGTCGCTGAGCTACACGGGTGACCTGCGCCCCGGCGCCACCGCACAGGTGGTCTCCGCCGGGTTGCAGGCGCGCTGGTGACGGAAGCCGGCGACGCCGGGTCCTGGGTTTCCAAGGGGCTGCGAGCCCGGCCCCTTCAAGGGGTTGGGCCGAGCGCGGGTCGCGGGATCAGCGCGCCTGAGCCAATCCCGCGCGACGGCAGGGTCACGGACCTTCTGAAACCAGAATGTCCCGATCCGAGATGACGGGATGCGCACGGTTTCTTCGGCGAACCATCGATGCGGTCGAGCGCGCGTCCGGCCCCCCCTGCGACCGGACGGACCGGCCACGTTCATAGTCTCGCCGTGTTCCAAGCGCCCCCTGGCGCCATCAGCCCCACGGGGGCAACCCGGTTGCAGGCGAAGACCCCATGATCAACTCCTTCCTGGCCCTCCTGACGGTCCTCGCGGTCCTGATGGTCACGGCCCTGTTCAAGCTGCCGCTCATGCCGTTCCGCCTCGCCGCGCGCCTGCTGCGCAGCCGCCCGGCCGCCGCCTGATCGGAACGCTCACTCCGACGCGTCGATCGTGAAGGTCATGCCGCGGCCCGGGCCGTGGTCGGAATAGTCGGCGAGGGTCAGGCCGCGTTCGGCCAGGGTCGCCGCGACGGTCTCCCGCTCCTTGCGGACCATCTGGCCGACCGCGAGCGGTGTCAGACGCGGGCTCGCCTGCCGCAGCCGGTCTACCGCGATGACCGCCGGCAATCCCTCGCCCTCGGCGATCCGGGCGAGGGCGAGGCCCAGATCCCGCGCTTTCGTCTGCGCGGCGGATTTCGGCGTGAAGGCCATTCTGCTCGTCCCTCTCTGTCCCGGCCCAGCGGCCGCGCCGCTCACGCGGCCCGCGCATCGACGTTCACGTCGGAGAAGGCCTTGATCCAGACCCGCCGCCCCCGCGCGTCGTAGACCTCGACCTGCCAGCGCGACCAGTCGAACCGCTCGACGACCCGCTCCATCAGGGCGAGCGCCACGCGTTCGGCCTGGACCCGCATCTGCGCGGCGTTCGGGAGCCGGCTGCCCCCGAGATCGGTCACCAGCGCGTGGCCGTCCGTGCAGTGGAAGCGGTAAAGCCGCATCGGCATTGGCGTTTCCCCGATCCATCCACAGCGTTCCACCGCAATCCGGAACCACCACCGACCGAGGGTTGAACCGGGCCGGCCGATGCGCTTTGTTCATGGAATGTTCTAGATGGAATCGAACCGCGATGCACGCAGATCCTAACGAGGTGCCTGTGGAGATCCGTCCCCGGGAGGCGGAGGTGATCGCCTACGCCTATCACCGGGCCGCCCGGGGCAACGCCTGGGAGGCCCTCGTGGCCGCCATCGCGGATGCCCTCGCCGATCTCGATGCGGCGGAGCGGCGCATGGCCCGGCAGGACGACTTGATCTCCCGCGGCTATGCCCGCGGCTGGACGGGGGCGGGTGGGGCCGCGGTGCCGCCCCGTCCGGATCGGCCATAGGGGCGGCGGTGGTCGGGAGGCCCGCGTTCCGGATCTCGCCGCCGCCGGCCCAGGCCGGAGAAATCCCGTTCAGGCGGTGCCGTGACCCTTTCGGGCGCGCGCGGCGATCTCGCGCTCGGCCATGGCGCCGGGCTGTCCGAGGCCGATCGCCTTGGCCAGGGCGGAGCGCTGCTCGGCGTAGCTCGGGGCGACCATGGGGTAATCGGCCGGCAGGCCGTAGCGGTCGCGGTAGCCGCGCGGATCGAGCCCGTGGCTGGTCAGGTGGCGCTTGAGCGTCTTGTAGGTCTTGCCGTCGATGAAGCTGACGATCCCGTCGGGCCGGACCGACTTGCGGATCTGGGCCGCGCTCGGCCGGTCCGGATCGGCCTGCTGGGCGGCCGCTCCCGTCTCCGGCCGCAGGGTACCCGCGGCGAGGCCGGCGACGGCTCCGTGCACCCGCGCGATCAGGGCCGGCAGCTCCGCGGCCGGCACGGGGTTGTTCGACACGTAGGCGGCGACGAGCCCGGCCGTGACCACGGCGAAGGTATCGGCGGCCTTGTCGTATGTGTCGTTCATGAGGGGTCCTTCAGATCGCGCTTCGTCTCCTTATCGTTTGGAGCCTTCAAGGGTTTAAACGAAGTAAATTTAAGCAGAACACTTAACGAATAGGCTCGGTTTCGCCCGCGCCTCACCCTCGGCGAGGCGCGGCGAACCACTTCGTCAGTCCTGGACAGGCGCCCGGCCGGCCTGCACGGAACGCGCATCTGCCGGGCGCCGATCGATCACAGGCCGGTGGTCGTGGGATAGGTCCGGACCCGGCCCTGTCCCGCGGCGGTCCCGGCGACAGTCGCCTGCGGGGCCGTCCAGCCATCCGCGCGCCAGGCGCTGGCCTTCTCGTCGAGGTCGACCGCGCCGTGCCGCTCCAGCACCGCCGTCACCGTCTCGGCCAGACCGGTCCGCGCCGGATCGATGCGGACCGTGACGAGGGTCCCGCCCCGCCGCACGCCCTCGCCGTAGGTATGCGCGTCGCCCTCGCTGACGCCGGCGCCCGTCAGTGCTCCGGCGAGGCCGCCCGCGGCGGCCCCGATCCCGGCCCCCGTCAGGGTGGCGACGAGCCAGCCGGCGGCCACCACCGGCCCGACCCCGGGGATCGCGATCAGCCCGAGCCCGGCCAGGAGACCAGCGGCGCCGCCCGCCAGGGTACCGAGGGTCGCCCCCGCACCGGTGCCGTCCTTGGCCTTCTCGCGGGTGTCGGTGCTCGCATGTCCGCCCCCGAGGAGGCCGGCATGCTGGTCCTTCTCGTTGTTGCTCACGAGGCTCACGTCGCCGTGCGGGATGCCGTTGCCCTCGAGCTCGCTAACGGCGGCGCTGGCCTCCTCGTAGCGGTCGTAGAGGGCCGTAATGGTCTGCTGGGCCATGAGATGTCTCCTGTTTGATACCGGACCGCGATGAGCGTGACGCGATCGAGGTCCGCCCGCGCGATGGCGCGGCGGCATTGGTCCGCCGGATCTCGCTGGGCCCGACCGAGGGTCGGGATCAGCGGGATCTGGTCAGCGTCCGACGGCTTACCGCGCCGCGACGTTGCCCTTGAAATCGAGGCCGACGGCGACGGACTGGCCCCCGTGCATGGCGGTGCCGCGCCAGATGCCGTCGGGATCCTTCTTGAGATCCTTGGCGTCGGCGTAGCCGGCCTTCGCGAGACGCGAGCGGACCTCGCCCTCCGTGAAGCTGTTGGCGCCCTTCTCGAGCTGGACGGTGCCGCCCGTGACGGTGCCGGTGCCGTTCGGCGTCATCTTGTCGGTGTTCGGCCGCGTCACGCTGTCCTGACCGCCGGATTTCTGGCTCGTCTTGGCGTCAGGGGCGGCCGGTGTGCCCGTGACCGTGGTCTGAGCGACGGCGCTCGATCCGAGCAGGGTCGCGAGGACAAGAGCGAGAGATATACGCATGATTGGGCTCCGTCGATCGTTGCGGAACCACAATCTTTTGTCGGAGCAGTACGTTCCAAAATTCAAGAATTTGTAATGCTCGGCTTATTCGCCGGCTTATAGTCGAGATTGTTCTCTCGATGATGCCGGCCCGGTGCGCGCCGCCGGCCGATCGATCCCGTGCCGTCCCCTACGGCTGTCCAGCGTCACTTCCGCTGGCTGGTGGGATTGGGCGTCGCTGCGGTGTCCGGGGACACGGCCGGACTCACGGGGGTGACCTTCGACCATGTGGCCGCGATCAGGATGATGGCGCCCAGCAGGGCGACGAAGATGCCGACGAGGAGGGAGCGCTTCATGAGGAGGCAGGGGTTTCCAATGGAAGCGCGGAGGCCGAGGAACCGCCGAAGCGGCGGATCGATCCCCGGCGATTCCACCGGCGGCCGCGACCGTCACCGCCCGGAGGGCTGCGCCGGCTCCCGGGACCGGGCCGCCTCGGCCGGACGCCGCACCCGCGCCAGAGCCGCTGCGGCCCGCCGGGCCAGCGCCTCGAGCCTGCGGACGGTCGCGTCATCCGGGATGACGGACGCGCACCAATAGGCGCCGAGCGCGGCGACCGGGACAGGCGCGCCGATCGGCACCACCACGAGGCTGCGCATCGAAGTGGTCCGGTAGGCTGCGACCGGCACCCGGGGATCGTCCTCGATGTCCGGCACGATGGCGGCCTGTCCGTGGAGCATGGCCCAGCCCGAGACGCACTCGGTCAGCCGGAACCGGCGTCCCCGCCAGAGCGGCTCGATGGCGTCCTCGGCGGCGTAGTAGGCGCTGTCGCCCTCGCGCAGGATCACCGCGATCCCGTCGGAGCCGACGATCGCCCGCGCGGATCTGCGGAGGACGGACACGACCTCCTCCAGGGAGGCGGCGGCCTCCAGGGAGGCGGCGGCCTCCAGCGAGTCGATGGCCAGCGCCAGGCCCGGCTCGGGGCGAAAATGCGTCTCGGCCATGCCGCCGGGATAGCGGACGCGCCGTCCTGCGTCCACGACGCCGCCTTCGCGCGACGGGGTGCCCGCGGATGGCGGGCGACGGTGCCGGAGGATTCCCGCTCTGCGCGTCAGAACTGGCGGTCGCGACAACTTGCAATAGGGTTCACCAGGCCGTGCCCCGTTCGGCTCCGGTATCGGACCGGCGCCGTCAGGTGATTGCGCGCCCCGGCATATTGACTGCCTATAAAGACAGAGTGCCGCAGCAGAGATTCCTTAATAGTTCCCGATGGACCAATCAGAACGACGTGAAGATGTGTTCTAGCGCACCTTCCTGCTGTGGGGTTCCGGACCTCCGCAGGGGCTGTTGCATCCTTGCACTATCGCCAGATGGCGTCCTGACGTCCTGTCGTCCGGCACACATCCCGTCAAACGGGAGACAGAGGACCAGATGATCAAGAAGCTTCTTCTCGCGAGCGCCGCCACGGCCCTCCTGACCGGTGCCGCCTCGGCCGCCGACCTGCCCCGCCGCGCCGCCCCGCCGCCGGTGTTCACCCCCGTGCCGGTGTTCACCTGGACGGGCGCCTACTTCGGTATCAACGCCGGCTACGCGTTCGACGCCTCCAGCCGCAGCAACAACAACTCCACCTTCGGCGTCCCGGCCCCCTACGCCGCCGCCGGCACCACCGCCACCTTCGGCAACCGCAGCCAGGACGGCTTCTCCGGCGGCGCCCAGATCGGCTACAACTACCAGTTCACCCCGGGCTCGGGCGTGGTCGTCGGCATCGAGGCCGATGCCCAGTACCTCGACTTCGGCCGCAGCCGGAACAACGCCTTCATCAACGGCGCCCTCGCCCCCGGCTACTACGTCACCGACCCGCGCGGCCTGTCGAGCCTCGACTACTTCGGCACCGTGCGCGGCCGCCTCGGCTACGCCTTCGACCGCACCCTCGTGTACGGCACCGGCGGCTTCGCCTACGGCTCGGGCAGCGCCGACCGCTCCTTCGGCGGCTACGCCGGCAACGACAGCTTCCGCACCGGCTACGCGGTCGGCGGCGGCGTCGAGTACGCGCTCCCCACCGACTCGTTCCTGAACTTCTTCCGCTCCTCGGCCGTGACGCTCAAGGTCGAAGGCCTGTACGTCAACCTCGACCGCAACACCCGCAACCAGGGCGCGTTCGTCATCAATGCCGCCAGCAACTTCCCCGCCGTCTACAGCAGCGGCATCGGCCGCCGCTCCGACGAGTTCGCCGTCGTCCGCGCCGGCCTGAACTACAAGTTCGGCTCGTACTAAGGGCATCCGGACGGCCCGACGGGGCGGATCTCCTCCGCCCCGTCGGGCCCCCGATCGACGTGACCGTCAGCGCGGCCGTTCCCGAGAGGGGGCGGCCGCGCTGCTATTGGGCCTCCGGATTCAAGCTTCGCATTCGAGACGTCACGTCGGAGACACCGCGGCTGTCCTCCCCCGCAGAGGGGCGAGGGCGCGTTCCGGCCGGATCCTGTCCGGTTGCGGCCCGGCGCGACCGGTCAGGCGGCCGACGGGCGCCGCAGGCCGGGCTCCTCCGGCCGGGCGGTACGGCCGGGCACCAGCGACAGGCCGGCGGAGAGCAGGGCGAACACCACCAGGGGCAGGAGGCTCAGGGTGAAGCTGCCGGTCCCGTCCTTGATCGCGCCGATCAGGTAGGGGCCGAGGAAACCGCCGAGATTGCCGACCGCGTTGATCGCCGCGATGCTCGCCGCCGCCGTGGCGGGCGGCATCTGCTCCGTGGCCAATGCCCAGAACGGACCCTTGAGCATGTAGACGCCGACCGCCGCCACGGTCAGCGCCGCCACCACCGGGCCGAGCCCCGTGAGGAAAGTGCCGCCCGCGAGCCCCAGCGCCAGGATCAGGAACGAGACGGCGAGGTGCCAGCGCCGCTCGGCCGTCTTGTCGCTGTGGCGGCCCCAGAGGATCATGGCCACCGAGGCGAAGCCGTACGGGATGCTGTTCAGGAGGCCGGTCTCGACATTGCCGAGGCCGAAGCTCTTCACGATCTGCGGCGTCCAGAACGACAGCCCGTAGCTGCTCGCCGTCGATCCGAAATAGATCGCCGCGAACAGGGCGAGCCGCCGGTCGCGGAGCACCTCCCGGAGCGGTGGCTTCGCCGCCTGTCCGTCCCGGGTGTTGCGCGCCGCCTCGGCCTGGAGCCGCCGCTCCAGCCAGTCGCGCTCCTCGGCCGGGAGCCAGGCCGCGTCCCGCGGCCCGTCCGGCAGCAGCCGCAGGACCGCGACGGCCATCAGCAACGCCGGAACGCCTTCGAGGATGAACAGCCACTGCCAGCCGGCGAGACCCAGACCGTTGACGTTGAGCAGCGCCCCGGAAATCGGCGAGCCGAGGAACGACGAGATCGGGATCGAGATCATGAAGATCCCGATGATCCGCGCCCGGTAGGCGGAGGGGAACCAGTAGGTCAGGTAGAGGATCACGCCGGGGAAGAACCCGGCCTCGGCCACGCCGAGCAGGAAGCGCAGGCCGACGAAGGACCACGGGCCCTGCACCAGGGCCATGGCGGCGGAGATCACCCCCCAGGTCGCCATGATCCGGGCGATCCAGAGCCGCGCCCCGAAGCGCTCCAGCATCAGGTTGCTGGGGATCTCCATCAGGAAATAGCCGAGGAAGAAGATCCCGGCGCCCCAGCCGAACACCGTGGCCGTCAGGCCGACCGCGTGGTTCATCTGGATCGCCGCGAAGCCGACATTCACCCGGTCCAGGAAGGAGACGAAGTAGGCGAGGATCAGGAACGGCACGAGCCGCCAGCCGATCCGGCGCATCGCCGCGCGTTCCAGGGCGGTCTCGTCCAGGGAGCCTGTGATGGGGCCGGTCATGGGGCCTGTCCTCGTCGCGCGTGGTGGGTCCGGACCGATCCAGATCACGGCCGGGCCCGCGCAGGCTCGGAGGGTGCCCACCACCACCGCGGAGACGGCGGGAGCGGCGGGCCCGTCTGGGGCTTCCTCGCGGGCCGGTCAGCTCTGGCGGTGACCTGTGCCGGTCCTGCTTAACCCGGTCCCGGTGTGGCTGGGAAGCGCGCGGCGGGAGTCCCGTGAGACGCTTCCGGTCCGATGCGGCGTCTTCGAGCGCCGACATCACCGTCGACGACGCGCGCGCCGCTTATCGGGTCCCCACGCGGACACCGTCACCCATCGACGCGCGATCGTGGGTGTCCAGAGGGCGGCATGCCCAGCCCTCTCACGGTGTTCGGCGCTCGACCTGTCCGCCCCCGCCCCGCCCCGTCATCGGGCGCGCGGCGTTTCCGAGCCGTTTCGAGGCTGACCTGAGCGTCTATAGGCCCCCCTACGCCCGTAAGACGTCACGGGCCCCTCGCCACCGGGATCGTCCGATCCCGGATGGACGCCCGGGCCGTCCCACCTCAGCCCTTCTTCACGTTCCAGAACACCGGCACGCCGTCGAGCACCCCGGTCAGCGACGGCTTGTACGAGGTCTGGTTGAAGTACTGCCCGAGCGGCAGGTAGGGCAGGTCGGCGAAGGCCTGACGCTGCAGGTCGTCGGCGAGGGCCTTGCGCGCGGCGGTGTCGGGGGCGTCGAGCCACCGGTCCCGCAGCGCCTCGATCGTCGCGCTGGTCGGCCAGCCGATCGCGGCGCTCGCGCCGGTGCCGCGCAGGAAGGCGCTCACCGCCGGGTTGGCCTGGTCGAGCCCCGCCCAGAAGGTGCAGAAGGCGCTCCAGCCGCCCTGGGCGACCGGGTCCCTCTTGGCGCGCCGCTGCACCACCGAGCCCCAATCCATGATCTGGTAGTCGACGTTGAAGCCGGCCCGGGTGAGCATGTCGTCCGCCACGTCGGCGAGCGCCTTCAGGCTCGGGAAGTCGGAGGCGCCCATCAGCACCACCTTCTCGCCCTTGTAGCCGGCCGCCGCGAGCGCCGCCTTGGCGGCCGCGTCGTCGCGCGGGCGCGTCAGCGCGTCGAGGCCGACCTCGCTCGCCATCGGCAGCCGGGGGCAGAAGAAGCCGGTCGGCACGTGGATCAGCTTGGGGTCGGTGCCGGTCACCGCCTGCATGAAGTCGGTCTGGTCGAGCACCTTCAGCAGCACCTGCCGGATCGCCGGATTGTCGAAGGGCGGCTGGAGCTGGTTCATCCGCAGGCAGCCGATCAGGCCGGTCGGATCGATGATGCGCGTCGTCAGGCTCCCGAGGGTGGGCACGAGATCGGCCGGCGGCTGCTCCCACCAGTCCATCTCGCCGGTCTGCATGGCCGAGGCGGCGGTGGCCTGGTCGGGGATGACCTGCCACTCGACCCGGTCGACGAAGGCGCGCTTGGGGCCGGAGGTCCATTGCGGCGTGCCGCCCTCGCGGGGGACGTATTTGTCGAAGCGCTCGTAGACGACCCGGGCGCCGACCACCCGCTCGTCGGCCTTGAAGCGGAACGGGCCGCTGCCGACCATCTCGGTCACCTGGGTGAACGGGTCGGTCCTGGCCAGCCGCTCCGGCATGATGGCGCAGATCGAGGAGCCGATCTTGCCGAGCGCGTCCGGCAGCAGCGCGAAGGGCTTCTTGAGCCGGAACTGGATCGTCCGGTCGTCGGGGGCCGAGAGTTCGTCCGTATAGGCCATGAGCGTCTGGCCCATGGCGTCGCGCTTGCCCCAGCGGGCGATGCTGGCCACGCAGTCCCGGGCGAGCACGGGGGTGCCGTCGTGGAAGATCAGCCCGGGCCGCAGCGTCAGGCGCCAGAGCCGGCCGTCGGTCTCGACCGTGTGGCCGGCGACCATCTGCGGCTGGGCCGCGTAGGCGGCATCCGTGCCGTAGAGCGTGTCGAACACCGCGAGCCCGTGGTTCCGGGTCACGTAGGCGGTGGTCCAGATCGGATCGAGCACCGTCAGATCGGCCTGCGGGATGAACTTGAGCACCCGCGCGGCCGTGCCCTGCGCCAGCGCCGGGGCGGCCAGCGCCGCGCCCGACAGGGCCATGAAGGATCGTCTGTTGAGCATGCCCGCCTGTCCGCCCCGGTGAGGTCCGCCGGATCGTAGCACGCACCGGGCCAGGGGACGCGCCCCACGGTACACGGTGTCGCATCGCGACGACCCCCCTCCGCCGCGGCCCGTGCCCCGTGCGGCCGGTCGGAAGAACACAAACACTTTATTGGTCCCGATAAGATCGACTTTCGCGCGCCGTTGGCGGTTAGGACAATGTTTTGTCAACAGAAAGACTTTATTTGCGCTCATGGGGTCGGAGCGGTCGAGCCCGACGGTCTGGACGTCCCTCGGACGCGATCCCGGCCGGCAAATCGCCGCTGCCATCCGGTCCGGTGACCGGACGGGGTTCCCAGGATCACGCAGCGCCATGAATTTCACGGTCTCCGCACGCCTCGCCGCGCGCCGGTTCGCCTATCAGCACGCCTCCGTCCTCAACGCCCTCGACCAGGGCATGAGTCTGATCGCGGCCGGCATGGCCGAGGTGACGATCACCGACGGGAGCGGCCGGGCCCGGTCGCCGGCGGCTTTGTATCAATCCCTGTTCGCCGCCGGTCTCCCCGGGCCGGTGCAGGCCCGGGCGGATTCGACGGCGATGCGCGCCGCCTGATCGATCCGGACGCGCGGCGGTCCACCGCCGCCGCCGCTCTGGTTGTCCGAACAAAGAAATCCAACGGATACGGATTCGTCTTTCTGGACATCTCCCGAGATCAGGCTTAACCTAAGTGTGTTCGTGCCGCCGACGTCGCGGCTCGAATGCTTCCAAGGATCGTTATACATGAAGCGCCGTAGCGCGCGGCCATTTATGGTCGAAGTCAAGCACGCCCGGACCCAACGCACAGCACCGACCGACGCCGATCCGCAGACGCGGCCGGCCAAGGTTCTGTGGCACGAACTGGTCCAGGCCGAGACGAAGCCGGTGCGGCCGCCCTTCGAGGCGGCGCCGGCCCCGCGGCCGGAGCCGAAGGAGCCGGAGGCACCGGCCCGCCGCGTCCTGCCGAGCCTCGTCCCCATGTTCGAGAACACGGCCGAACCGCCGATCGAAGTCGAACCGACGCCCCGCCCGCGCCGGCCCCGGACGCGGCGCGAACAGGCCCCTGCGCTGGCGCAGCCCGCCCGGGAGATCCCCGCGGCGCAGCCGGTGCCGGAGGATCGCCCGGCCGCCATCCGGCTCGACCCGATCGCCGCGCTGCCCGGACTCACGGATCCGGCCGGACCCGCCCAGGAGCTGATGCCGCGTCCCGCGCCCTGGCGCCGGACGAAGGAACTCAGGCTCGGCGAGCGCTGGAAGCGCCGTCTCCCGCCCTACGCCCGCTGAGCGGACGCGGTCGGATCACCGGTGATCAGGCCCCGCGGCATCCCGTCGGAACGGGGCCGCCGGGTTCTTCGCTCGCCGGAGACTCGATGACCGGAGACTCGATCACTCGAGACTCGGCGGCCGGCCGGTCCGGCATCGTGCCCCCGGCCAGGCGCGAGTTGCGGTAGCGTGCGTCGCCCGTGACCTCCCGCTCGACCCAGGGCGGCAGCACCACGGGCTGGTCCTCGCGTTCGAGTTCGATCTCCGCCAGGATCAGACCCGAGAGCGCGCCGCCGAAGACGTCGACGTCCCAGGTGGCCCCGGCATGCTCGACCCGGAAGCGGGTCTTCTCCAGGCGCCGGTCGGCCGGCACGCGGGCCAGCAGCGTCGCGCCGTCCGTCGGCGCGATGGCGAACTCGACCTCTTCGCGGCAGGCGCCCCGCCGCGGGCTCTTCCACGTGACCAGCATGCGCTCGCCCGCCTTGCGGATGCGGATGGTGTTGGCGGCGTCGGTGAAGAGATAGCCCTGAACGAACGGCGTTCCCGACTCGCAGAGCGGCAGGACGGCCGGACTCGCGATGAATTTGCGCTCGATCTCGACAGCCATGCCGTGACTCGGTGTCGTTGGGGGCGAGAGCTTTCGCGGACAAACCGCCGCACGGCAAGGGGCGGTCCTGGCTTCGCGCTCGGCGTTACGGACATGGCTCCCTAACGACCGGACATAGATGTAAAGCCAAAATCTTTATCTATGTAAACATGCCAAACGTCGATAGAATGCACAATCGGCGTTAGCAAATCCACGCGTTCACATCCTTGAGGTCCGCGCTGAAGACGGCATCGAAACAGTCCGGTCTGAGAAGGCTGCTCCGGAAGGCGCGGGCCAAACCGCTCAAGCAGGTTGCGGCATTGCCGTTCCGTGTCGGTCCGGACGGTCAGATCGAAGTGCTGCTGATCACCTCGCGGGATACCGGACGCTGGATCATCCCCAAGGGCTGGCCGATGTCCGGCCGCAAGGCGCATCGGGCCGCCGAGCGGGAGGCGTTCGAAGAGGCCGGCCTGATCGGGCAGATCGCGGCGGATCCGGTCGGCTGGTATCGCTACGAGAAGCGCCTCGCCGACGGCCGCGCGCTGCCCTGCAAGGTGCGCGTCTACCCGCTGCGGGTGGAGGCCCAGCACGCGCGCTGGCCGGAGCAGGACCAGCGGACCCTGCGCTGGTTCGCTCCGGAGGACGCGGCCCGCCTCGTCCAGGAGGACGAACTCCAGCAGCTCCTCGCGGGCTTCGCCGCGGAGCCCTGCGACGGCCGCGCCTGATCGGCCGCCCGCCCGCTCCCGCCCCGGCACGCCGTCCACCGCCCGCCCTGACCGGCCTCTGGGAACCGGCGGTGCGTTCCGCCGTTGGTTGATCAGATTGGATCGTTTCTAAATTTAGAGCGGTCCTCGGAATGCCGGACCGGGCGGCCCCAGGCCGCCGGCCTCACGGGAGCCTGATGATGAACGCGAAGTGTGAGACCTGCCGTTTCTTCGACGAGCACAAGGGCAACGGGGGCGTCGCTCAGAACGATGCCGGCCTGTGCCGCTTCAACCCGCCCGTCAGCCAGCCCGCGCCCGAGTCGAAGGGCCTGTGGCCGGTGGTCGCCTCTGCCGATTGGTGCGGCCACTACACCCCCGAGATGACGGCGGCCGAGTAACCGCCCCCCGGCGATCCCGCCCTCGGGGCCGGCCTTCGGGCCGGCCCCTTTCGTTTGGCCGCCGCGCATCCCGGCGCCGCCTTGCGCCCGGCGCATCATGGGCGCGACGGATGGGCCCAGGCGGACCCTGACCCCTGATCGCGGCGCCGGTATCCCCTACCTTGGAGCAAATCCAGGGTATCGGGGGTTTCCCCGCGCATCCCGCCCTGCGCGCGGGTGCGGGAGCTGCGCCGCCCGCGCCATCGCGATCTGAACCGGAGAGACTTGATGCTGGGAGCTACCGCCGCCGCGCCCGAGGGCGCCGGCGCCAGGGCCACGGACACGTCCGCACGGACACCTGCACCGACCGACGCGCCGGTCCTGGCCAAGGTCACCTTCACGGTGAACGGCCAGCGCCGGGACCTCGAACTCGACACCCGCACCAGCCTGCTCGACGCGGCGCGCGAGCACCTGCACCTGACCGGCTCCAAGAAGGGCTGCGACCACGGCCAGTGCGGCGCCTGCACGATGATCGTGGACGGGCGGCGCATCAACGCCTGCCTGACCCTGGCGGTCATGCACCAGGGCGCCGAGATCACCACGATCGAGGGTCTCGGGCAGCCCGACGCCCTGCACCCGATGCAGGCCGCCTTCGTGAAGCACGACGGCTACCAGTGCGGCTACTGCACCCCGGGCCAGATCTGCTCGGGGGTGGCCGTCCTCGACGAGATCCGGGCCGGCATCCCGAGCCACGTGACCGCCGACCTCGAGGCCGCGCTCACGGTCACCGAGGCCGAGATCCGCGAGCGCATGAGCGGCAACATCTGCCGCTGCGGCGCCTATTCCAACATCGTCGAGGCGATGACCGAGGTTGCCGGGAGGTCGGCATGAAGTCCTTCACCTACGAGCGCCCGGACTCCCCCGCCGCGGCGGCCGCCGCCGTCGTCGGCACGCCGGAGGCCAAGTTCATCGCCGGGGGCACGAATCTCCTCGACCTGATGAAGCTGCAGATCGAGACCCCGCGCCACCTCGTCGACGTGAACGGGCTCGGCCTCGACACGGTCGAGCCGACCGCGGAGGGCGGCCTGCGCGTCGGCGCCCTGGTGCGCAACACCGACCTCGCCGCCCATCCGCGGGTGCGCCGGGATTACGGGGTGCTCGCCCGGGCGCTGCTCGCGGGCGCCTCGGGGCAGCTGCGCAACAAGGCGACCACCGCCGGCAACCTGCTCCAGCGCACGCGCTGCCCGTATTTCTACGACACCGCCCAGGCCTGCAACAAACGCCAGCCGGGCTCCGGCTGCTCGGCGCTCGACGGCGTGAGCCGCCAGCTCGCGGTGATCGGCGGGAGCGCGGCCTGCATCGCCACGCATCCCGGCGACATGGCGGTGGCCATGCGCGTGCTCGACGCCACGGTCGAGACCATCGATGCCGAGGGCACCGCGCGAAAAATCCCAATCGCCGAGTTCCACCGCCTGCCCGGCGACGAACCCCAGCGCGACACGACCCTGAAGCCCGGCGAGCTGATCACCGCGGTGACCTTGCCCGAGCCGGTGGCGGGCACGCATATCTACCGCAAGGTCCGCGACCGGGCCTCCTACGCCTACGCCCTGGTCTCGGTGGCGGCGATCCTGCGCAAGGACGGCAGCGGTCACGTCGCCTTCGGCGGCGTCGCCCCCAAGCCCTGGCGGGTCGAGGCGGCCGAGGCCGATCTGCCCAAGGGCGCCAAGGCCGTGACCGACCGGGTCTTCGCCGAGGCTGGGCCTACCCACGAGAACGCCTACAAGCTGAAGCTCGCCGAGCGAACCCTCGGCGCCGCGCTCAACCAAGCGAGGGCCTGAGCCATGAAATTCGACACCCCCGCCGGCCAGAACCCCATCGACCGGCTCAAGGTCGTGGGCCAGCCCACCGACCGCATCGACGGCAAGTACAAGACCACCGGCACCGCCCCCTACGCCTACGAGCGCCACGACGTCGCGCCCGACGCCGCCTACGGCTACGTGCTCGGCGCCGGCATCGCCAAGGGCCGCGTGCGCCGCATCGACACCGCTTCGGCCCGGCAGGCCCCCGGCGTGATCGCGATCGTCACCACCCTCGACACGCCCCGGGTCGAGCGCGGCGTCATGAACGTCGCCTACCTGTTCGGCGGCGACGTGATCCAGCACTACCACCAGGCGATCGCCGTGGTGGTGGCCGAGACCTTCGAGCAGGCCCGGGCGGCGTCCTTCCTGGTCCAGGTCGAGTACGCCCCCGAGGCGGGCAAGTTCGACCTCGCCGCCGAGGCGGCGGGGGCCGAGCCGGTCCCGGCCGAGAGCGGCGAGGGCAGCGGCGGCGACGGCGAGGAGCGGGTCGGGGATTTCGAGGGCGCCTTCGCGCAGGCCCCCGTGACCCTCGACGCGGCCTACACGACCGCCGACGAGAGCCACGCGATGATGGAGCCGCACGCCACCGTGGCGGCCTGGGACGGCGACCGGGTCACGCTCTGGACCGCCAACCAGATGATCGGCTGGGGGCATGGCAGCATCGCCAAGATGCTGGATCTGCCCAAGGCGAAGGTCCGGCTCGATGCGCCCTATGTCGGCGGCGGCTTCGGCGGCAAGCTGTTCGTGCGCGCCGACGCGGTGCTGGCGGCCCTCGCCTCCAAGGCGGCGGGGCGGCCCGTGAAGGTGGCGCTGACGCGTCCCCTGATCGCCAACAACACCACCCACCGGCCGGCCACGATCCAGCGCGTGCGGATCGGCGCCACGCAGGACGGCACCATCACGGCCATCGCCCACGAGAGCATTTCGGGCAACCTGCCCGACGGCGATCCCGAGACGGCGGTGAACCAGACCAAGCTCCTCTACGCGGGGGCGAACCGCCTGACCGCCATGAAGCTCGCCCATCTCGATTTGCCCGAGGGCAACGCCATGCGGGCCCCCGGCGAGGCCCCGGGCCTGGCGGTGCTCGAAATCGCCATGGACGAGATGGCGGAGAAACTCGGCCTCGATCCGGTGGAGTTCCGCATCCGCAACGACACCCAGGTCGATCCGAACCAGCCGGACCGCCGCTTCTCGCACCGCGACCTCGTCGGCTGTCTCAAGCTCGGCGCGGAGCGGTTCGGCTGGGGCAAGCGCAATCCGAAGCCCGGGCAGGTGCGAGACGGGCAGTGGCTGGTCGGCATCGGCATGGCAGCGGCGTTCCGCAACAACATGGTGATGAAGTCGGGCGCCCGGGTGCGCCTCGATGCCAGCGGCACCGTCACGGTCGAGACCGACATGACCGATGTCGGCACCGGCAGCTACACGATCATCGCCCAGACCGCCGCCGAGATGATGGGCGTGCCCCTCGACCGGGTGGTGGCGCGGCTGGGCGATTCGGACTTCCCGACCTCCTCCGGTTCGGGCGGGCAGTTCGGCGCCAACTCGTCCACCGCCGGCGTCTACGCGGCCTGTGTGAAGCTCCGGGAGGCGGTGGCGCAGAAGCTCGGCTTCAACGCCACCGACGCGGTGTTCGAGGACGGCGAGGTTCGGTCGGGCAACCGCGCGATCCCGCTCGCCGCGGCCGCCGCCGGCGGCGAGCTGGTGGCCGAGGATACGATCGAGTTCGGCGACATCTCCAAGGTGCAGCAGCAATCGACCTTCGGCGCCCATTTCGTCGAGGTCGGCGTGGACCTCTATACCGCGGAGGTCCGGGTCCGGCGGATGCTGGCGGTCTGCGCGGCCGGCCGGATCCTCAACCCGAAATCGGCCCGCAGCCAGGTGATCGGCGGGATGGTCATGGGCACAGGCGCGGCCCTGATGGAGGAGCTGGCGGTCGACGCCAAGCGCGGCTTCTTCGCCAACCACGATCTCGCCGGCTACGAGGTGCCGGTCCACGCCGACATCCCGCACCAGGAGGTGATCTTCCTCGACGAGGTCGATCCGATGTCCTCGCCCATGAAGGCGAAGGGCGTGGGTGAACTCGGCATCTCGGGGATCGCCGCCGCGGTGGCGAACGCGGTCTACAACGCCACCGGCATCCGCGTCCGGGACTATCCGATCACCCTGGACAAGCTCCTCGACCGCATGCCGGACGCAGCCTGACCGGCGCGGGCGGGCACGGCGTACCCGGCTCGGGCGCGCCGTGTCCGCCGGACCGCCACGGCAACGTGACCGGACGCGCGTGGGCCAATCGGGCCCGGCCGCGTTGATGCGGCACCGGTCGCAGGGAGATTCTCAATGGCGGACGCGTTTGCACCGCAGCCCGCCGTGCTGCTGGTCGAGGACGACCCCGTGCAGCTCATGGAGGCGGCCGCTTCCCTGCGCGATGCGGGCTTCGCGGTCGCCGAGGCCGCCACCGTCGAGGCCGCGCAAGCCCATTTGGTGGCCCGGCCCGAACTCATCGCCCTAGTGGCGGATGTCGACCTTCCGGGCGAGCCGCTGAGCGGCTTCACCCTGGCCAAGGCCGTGGCGGCGCGCTGGCCGGAGCGCGCCATCCTGATCGTGTCCGGATTGGCGTGGCCGGAGGAGGGCGCGATGCCGATGGGGGCGGGCTTTCTGCGCAAGCCCTTCACCGCGGACGGGCTCGCGAAGGCCCTCCGGTCCGTGCTCACGGCGCGGGGCCTGGACAGTCCGGGCGGTTGACGCACCGTCCTGACCGATGAGCGCCGGCTCGGCGGCGCGGGTCTTGACTGGTTCGTGGCTAGCCGGACGGGCGCCCGGGGAGACGCGCCTCGATCAGCCGTCGGTCTCATCCGCGTCGCCGCCCGCCGACAGGAGCCAGTCGGGGAGGCCGGGGATCACCTCGCCGGCCACCGCACCGGCGGTTTCCAGGGCGCGTCCCGCCTTCGCCTCGGGACTCTCGGCCCGGACTTCCGCGAACAGCTTGCGTGCCAGCCGGTCGAGTTCCTCGTCCGAGAGTTGCTGTCCGTTCGGATCCGACATCGGGCGCCTCCTCGACGCATGCGTCCGCCCCGCCCGGAGGAGGGCGGACGTCCGACTTCACCCGCATGAGCCGCCCCGCGGGGCGACCCGGGCCGGAGCATGACGCCCGCCGGTTAGCCGGCCGTATCGGGGGCCGCGGCGGGGTCGTCCCAGGGCGGGATGGCTCAGCTTCGCCGCGCGTCTGGAACAACCCGCGTCCCCGGCCTGTGTTGAGAAAGATCTTTCAAGGGGGATTGGGCGTAAAATTGGACGTAAATCAATAATTCCCCGATGGACACGATGTATCCATATGTAAATCACGTGCGAAGGCGCACGTTCTGTACACGCTTGCATACCGTCCGCGGATCCGAGGTGCCCGGATCGGGTTGGTCGAGGCATCCGGAGCTTTCCGGCACGTCCGACGCATCAGGAGATTTGCGTGACCCGATTCATCCTCGCCACGGCGGCCCTCGCGGCCCTGGCGACGCCTGCCTTCGCGCAGGTCATCGAGACGCCGACCAGCACCCAGGTCATCGTGCCGCCCGGGGCCCCCGGAATCGTGACGCGTCAGAGCAATTCGACCGGCGACCAGGACGCCTTCACATACTCGCCCACCGGCCGCGCCGCCGACGGGATCGAGACGGATTCGGCCGCCGCAGGCAACGAAGATCAGCCGTCGCGCGTCGGCTCCACGGGCAGCGGCGGCTCCGGCGGTAACGGCGGCGGCGGCTGAGAGCGATCCGGCGGACCCGCGCAGGCCGGCCGTACGACGGGGCCATGGTCCGAGCCTGACTGGCGGCGCGCGACGGTCCGGCCATCGCCTGTATCCGGAAGCGGCGGGTGACTCCGCAAGCCCGCAAAACGGGAGCCGGCGCCGCCCCGGCGGGGCCGGCCGCCCCTCAGCCGGCGCGGCGGTTGCAGCGGATATAGGCGGAGGTGCCCCAGGCGCTCGTCCAGGTCAGGCGGTCGCCGTCGACCACGAGACGGACATGGGAGGACCAGCGCCGGTCGCGATCCGCGCAATCAGCCGCCATCGACCAGGCGTTGCCGGTGCGGTGTGCGTCGCGGAAATTGCAGACGGTGTCGCCGGCCCTGGCGCGCTCGGGGGTGATCGTCGCCTGCAGGTAGCCGTGGCGGCGCGACGGGGCGCTGCAGGCCTCGGTGGCCGGTCCCCAGGTCCCGACATAATCGGCGCCGGCCGGGGCCGGGCGGGGGGATGCCGGCGCCGCGGCGGGCTGCACTGTGACGGCCGGGGCCGCCGGTTCGGTCGCCGGTGCCGCCGCGGGGGCCGCGAGCGTCGACGGCGCGCTGGCCGGCTGTTCCGGCGGAGCGAAGGCGATCACGCGGCGCGGCAGGTCCTCCGGCTGATCCAGCAGCGGTTCCCCGATGGCCGGCGTCGCCGAAGTCCGGAACGGCATGTCCTCGGTCAGGTAGGTGGCGCAATAGGCGAACAGGCCGAACCAGCCCAGGGCCAGGAGGAGCTGGGGCGCGTAGCGCCGCCGGTCCTCGCGCTGGGGTTCGGCGGCCAGCGCCGCCAAGACTATCGCCGTCACCGCACCCTCCTACCCCTCTTCGAACGGCCCGTGGCCCTGAACACAGGTTCCGTCGCGCGGCGGTTGAACAGGACGGCCACGATCCACGGTTTCTCAGTTATCGAGCCATGGACCGGTTTATTAACGTCCGGTAAATCGTTAATGACGCGTTAACAGGCCGATCCGGGGCCGGGTCTGCGCGATCAGGAAGGCTCGACGTGGTGCGCCTTGGAGCTTCTCCCGAAACCGCAGGCGCCCGCGGCTGTCCCGGCGCATGGCTCTCGGATCGTGCGGCGCGGTCCGCCCGCTGGAGGCCTTCGCCCGCCCGCGATCCCTATGCAGTTGCGCCCGAGCCCATGGTTCCGGGAACCGGAACCGGCACGATGCTCTAGTCTCACCCTGTGCAGTACGAAGTAAAATGCAAAAACCGACTCGACAGTCTAACAGGTTTAAGATTAGTTAATTTCCTCGGATTGAGGGCGCGGGAGAGTTTGTTTAATGGCGTGGTCATCTTTCCGTAACATGCTTTCCGCGCCGGACGGCACGCCCGAGCCGCTGCCGCCGGCGGCCGAGCCGGCGATGCCCCAGGCGCGGGTGCGCACGACCGCCGAGGCGCCGGGCCAGCGCGCCTCCCTGGCCGACCGATCCCATTCCTCCCTCGACGCGATCGGCAAGCGCGACGAGATGCTGCGCCAGCGCATCGACGCCATGGTCGACCGGCTGGAGGACATCCGCTCCCTCCAGGACGACTTCGTCTCGATCCTGGAGCCCATCGTCAGCATCAGCGACGAGCTTCCGCGGGCGAGCATGCGCATCGCCGAGCTGGAGACCTCGCTGGCCCAGGAATTCCAGACCGGCAAGGCGGTCCGGCTGGAGGCCGCCGAACTCTCGGCCCGCATCTCGATCCTGACGAACGAATTCTCCGATGCCACGGCGCGGGTGGCCCGGGCGGAGGAGCTGCTGCACGCCCGGGAGGCCGCCCTGGCCGCCCAGGGGGTCGAGCTGCGGGACAGGGTGCTGGCCTCCGAGAATCTGGAGCGCCGCCTCGCCGCCGAGATCGAGCAGAGCAAGGCCCTGGTCGCCGAGGGCAAGGCCCTGCGGGCGGAGGCCCAGGCCGCCGACAGCGCCCTCACGCGCTCGGAGCACGACCGGCTGGAGGCGCGCGAGACCCTGGCGGCCTTCGAACAGGACAACCGGCGGCTCCGGGCCCAGAACGAGGAGCAGTCCCTGCGCCTCGGCGAGGTGGAGGCCCGGTGCCGGACCGTCGAGGCCGCGGTCGAGACCGAGCGCCAGAAGGCGCGCGCCGCCGAAGGCCAGCTCGCCGCCGAGACCTCGGCCCGCGTCCGCATCGAGGCTCAGTTCGAGGCAGATGCCACCGCCCTGCGCACCGAGCGCTCGGCCCTCGCGATGAAGCTGGAGGCCGCCGCCAACCGGGCGGATTCGAACGAGCAGCTGCTCGGCCAGGCCCGGGCGCAGCTGCGTGAGCGGGACGAGGCGCACCGGCTCGCGGAACGCACCTTCAAGGAAACCAACATCGCCCGCGTCACGGCGGAGCGGCGGCTCGAGACCATCCAGGACGACCTGTCCCGGCAGACGGAGCGCTTCGTCGAGATGCAGCGCGCCCGCAGCGACCTCGATTCGCGCTGCGAAATGCTCGGCAAGGCGCTCGCTGCCAAGGACGCCGCCCTGGAGCAGGCGGCGGCCCGCAACGCCGCCCTGACCGAGCGGATCGAGCAGCTGACCCACCGGCAGGAGGCCGCGCGGATCGAGTTCGAGGCCGCCAATCGGCGCCTCTCCGAGGATCTGCAGAACGAGCGCTCCGAGCGCGCCCTGGTCCAGGGCGCCCTCGACATCGCCCGCGAGACCCGGACGACGCTTCAGAAGCAGTACGAGGCGCTCAAGCGCTCCGGTCGCGGATGGCGCAAGCCGGACGGGGCGGGCGAAGGCCTGCCGTCGGGGCAGGACTTCGCCGCGCAGCCGGAACCCGAGGCGTCGAGCAATGTGCACCCGTTCACATCGCCCGGCACGGCCGGCTGATCCGATGCGGTCCTGTGAGAGGTTCGAACGATGAGCGATAGGGCCCCGATCGACGCGTCCTACAACGGAAGCCCGAATGTGATGATGCGCGCGTGGCAGGCGAAGGCGGATGCGTCCCCCGAGAAGGTGGTGAGCTTCCTGGGTCTCGAGAGCCGGAACGGGGCGGTCGTCACCACCGACAGCCCGAACGCGGTCGGCATCCCCACCCGCGAATGGGCCTCGGCGGTCGACCTGATCCGCGAGGCCAGCGAGGCGATCCGGGTCGGCGAGGAGCGGGCGTCCGAGCTGGAGGCGCAGCTGGCCCAGGTCGTGGCGCAGGCCGATCTCGAGATCCGGCGCCTGGAGCAGGAGATCGCCACGGGGGCGCAGAACCTGGCACGGTCCGAGGAGCGGGCCCGGCTGGCGGAGGCGCGGGCGACGGAGGCCGAGGAATGGCTCGTGCGTCTCCACGATGCCGCGGTCGAGGCCTTCGGATCCCGCGTCAAGCTCGCGCCGGTGGCCAGCCCCGCCGAAGACGCCGAGTAGCCGCGGTCCCCCTGCGACGATGGCGCGGCCGACGACCATGGAATCCGACGAGATCGGCGGGGCGATCCCTCAGGCGCAGGGTTCGCACGCCGCCTTCCGCGTCGTCGATCCGGTCCGGACGCTGGCGCTCATCCAGCAGGCCGGGGATCAGATCCGGGGGTTCTGGTCGTGGCGCGACATGGTCCAGCGGCGGGCGACCGGGCTGTTCCGGCGCGTCTACGAGGACCGCACCCTCAAGAACGAGACGATCCGGGAGCTCGAATCCCACCTGTCGCGGATGGATCGCCGGAACGCCGACCTTGAGCGCGCCCTCGCGGAGATCTCCTCGGATTACGAACGGATCGTCGTGCGCTGCATGGAGGCCGAGTTCCGCGTCATCCAGGCCGAGCACAGGGCCTCCCTGGCCGAGATGTGCGCGTTCCGCCTGGACGATCTGCTCGCCCGGGTCGGCGAGGGCACCGAGGTCGCATACCCGAAATGACACCGGCGGATGTCGATCCCCGGGGCGCGCCGCGGACCTTTCGCGCGTGTTCGGACTTGGTGGGGGATGAACGATTCAGTCCCGCCGCCGGCACCCTACGCCCTCGTCGTCGACGATGACGGCCTCATCCGCATGGACGCGATGGACATCCTGGCGGAGGCCGGGTTCCGCACCTTCGAGGCCAGCGACGGGGATGCGGCGATGGCCCTGCTCGCCCGGGAGCAGGCGCTGATCGTGCTGCTGTTCACCGATGTGCAGATGCCCGGTTCGCGGGACGGCTTCGCGGTCGCGCGCGAGACCGCCAGCCAATGGCCGCACATCGCCATCGTGGTCGCGTCCGGACAGGTGCAGCCGGGGCCGGGCGACATGCCCGAGGGCGCCCGCTTCATCGGCAAGCCGTTCACGGCCGACATGGTCCACGATCACCTGCGCGCGATTCTCCCCGACGGCCAGAAGCCGGAGCCGCTGCGTCAGTAGGGCCGTTCCCGACCCCTTCGGCGGTCCCCGCCCGGCCGCGGCGGAGGGATCCGCGCATCACTTGCTGCGAGGCGCGACGCGCTCTCCTCCCCTGGCGGTCCCGGGCTTGCCCGGGATCGCGCGCGCTTGCGGGGAGGGGAACGGCGCCTCCGTTTCGAGATGGTCGTGTCAGCCAGAGACGTGTGAATCCGGTAGCCCCCAGAGGGGGTGAGGGAGGTGCATCGGTGTCCGGCCCGCTGCCCTCGTTCGTCGGACAGGCGTGAATCCGGTCGCTCTTCAGGGGACGCCCACCGGGCTCGTCCGCCGCCGGACCGAACGCCGATGTTTCACGGGAAACACAGCGCGCCCCGGGACGACGGCACGGCCCTGTGGCGGCGGCGTCATCGCCGCCCGGGCCCGCGCCTGGTAGCAGCGGAGGGGCATGACGACAGCGAGCTGGCGCGATCTCCGCAACGCGAAGGCCCGGGCCCGGCTGGAGCGGGCCCTGCCGCCGGTCTTCCCCGTGCCGGTCCTCCGGCACGCCCTGGCGCGGGCCCTGATCCCGCCGACGCCGCGGCGCGCCGTCGAGAGCTACTGGCGCAGCCACATCCTCCGGGCGGACCGGCTCGCCCGGGCCCTGGCGGCCCGCTCCGGCACGCCGGAGGGCTGGACCTGGCAGATCGGCCCCGAGGGACCGGGTGAGGCCCGCGCCGGCAGCTTCCGGATGCCGCCCGCCCCCTATCGCGACCCCGCCTTCGCCCGCGGCCGCGGCGCCTGCTGCATCTGCGGCCAGCCGGTCTACCGGTTCGGCTGGCACCGGGACCTCTGGGGCCGCGGCGTGCCCAACGGCAATGCCGGCTGGCACGCGGCCTGTGTTGCCGCCTGGAAGTTCTGGCTCGCCCCGCACGCGCAGATCCGGGTCCTGAAGCTCCGTCAGCGGCACCGCTGCGCGGCCTCGGGGAAGCGGCTGCTCCGGACCGCCGAGGTCGATCACGCGCTGCCGCTCTATCAGGTCTGGCGGGAGCACCGCGCCCGGCCCTGGCCGGAACTGCTCGCCTATTGGGGGGCGCCGAACCTGCAGGTGGTCAACCGGGCCGCCCATGTCCTCAAATGCCGGGACGAGGCGGCCGAGCGCTCCCAGACCCTGCGGCTGTCCCGGTTCCGGGTGGTCGAGGACGAATCCGGGTTCAGCGTGATCGAGGAGGCCTGAGCGGCGGGTTCAGCCGCCCAGGAGTCAGCCGGCCAGGAGTTCAGCCGGCCAGGAGTTCAGCCGGCCAAGAGTTCAGCCGCCCAGAACCGCGAGGCCGTGGGACAGGTCGGCCAGGAGGTCGTCCTCGGCTTCCAGGCCGACCGAGAGACGCAGCAGCCCGTCCGTGATGCCGGCGATCGCCCGCGCCTCCGGATCCATCGCCGCATGGGTCATGGTCGGCGGGTGGGCGATCAGGCTCTCGACCCCGCCCAGGGACTCGGCCAGGGTGAAGACCCGCAGAACCTCCACGAAGGCCCGCACCGCGTCGCGCCCGCCGGCCAGTTCGAAGCTCAGCATGGCGCCGAAGCCCGCCTGCTGCGTCCTGGCCAGGGCGTGGCCGGGATGGGACGGCAGACCCGGATAATGGACGCGGCTCACCGCCGGGTGCCCCTCCAGGAAGGCGGCCAGCCGGCCCGCGGTCCGCTGCTGCTGCTCGACACGCACGAACAGGGTGCGCAGGCCCCGGAGCGTCAAATAGGCGTCCAGCGGCGAGCCGGTGACGCCGATCGTGTTCGCCCAGGCGGCGAGGTCCTCGCCCACCGCCGCCTCGGCGGCGATCACGGCCCCGCCGATCACGTCGGAATGGCCGTTGAGGAACTTGGTGGTGGAGTGGACGACGAGGTCCGCCCCCAGGGCGATCGGCCGCTGCAGGGCGGGCGACAGGAAGGTGTTGTCGACGACCGCGAGCGCCCCAGCGGCCTTCGCGTCGGCGGTGATCCGCCGGATGTCGACCACCCGCATCAGCGGGTTGCTCGGCGTCTCGATCATCACGACCTTCGGCCCCTCGGCCAGGGCCGCCGCCAGGGCGGCCGGGTCGGTCTGGTCGACGAAGGCCACGCGGTAATGGCCCCGGGCGCTGCGGAGGCTGAGCAGGCGATGCGTGCCGCCGTAGCAATCGTGCGGGGCGACCAGCAGGTCGCCGGGCCGCAGGCTCGACAGGGCGAGGTCCAGGGCCGCCATGCCGCTCGCCACCATGACGGCGCGGGCACCGCCCTCGAGCTTGGCGATCGTGTCGGCGAGCGCCTCGCGGGTCGGGTTGCCGAGGCGTGAATAGTCGTAGGGCCCGGCCTGCTCGAAGGCGGGGAACTTGAAGGTTGTCGACAGGTGGATCGGCGCGATCACCGCCCCGAAGGACGTGTCCTGGGCCACGCCGTTGGCCGCCGCGACGGTGCGTGCCGCAAATCCCTCTGACATCGATTCTCCCTCCGCGCCGGTGCCGGATCGTCCGGCCGAATCCCGACGCGTTCTTTATGGAGAACGGATCAGACTTTCAAGAGAACGATCTCCGGGTCCGGCCCATCCCGCGCCGGTGGCGGCGATGCCCGTTGTGCCGTCATGGCCCCCTGGCGCAGCCAACCGTAAGGTCGATCCTCCGGCAAGGGGTTTTACAGGCATGCCTCTCGGGCGGAGGGATGTTTCCCGCGGCGATTCGACGGGACACGCGGGTCGGGACCGGCCACGCACCAGCGCATGAACCGGGGCATTGGCCACCGGGGACGAGATCCGCACGCGACTCTGCGACGCCGCAAGCCCGCCGCGGGCGACGCGACAGGCGCGGCGATGACGGTCCGTTTCCCCAACCGAGGATCGTGATTCCGGTGGGCCGGTGCCCCGCGACCGGAGGCGTGATCCGGGGACCGGGGCCGCGATCAGGCGGCGACCGGGTGCGCCGCCTGCGGCTCCCGGGCCGGCGCGTCGGCGTCGAGACCGTCGGCCTCCCGCACCACCGCCTGCGCGAGGCGCCGCGCCCGCCCGGCCCAGAGGTCCCGGGCGTCGCGCAGGGCACCGGCCTGCGCCTCGGCGGAGGCCAGGGCGATCCGGAGGGCGTCGATCTCCGCCCGCAATTCGGTGGTGCGTGCCCGCTCGCTCGCCAGCGCCGCCTTGAGCACGCAGAGGGCGGTCTCGGCCGCCCCCCGGGCCGGAGCGGCACGGCCCGCGGGGCTGACCGGCGCGGGGCTGTCCGGCTGCAATGCGGCGAGTTCCGCGCGGACCTGCACCACGTCGAGCCCGGCGACCGCGCCCGTCGACGGCGCGATCGCCGGGACCGGGATGCCCTCCTCCTCGATCACCAGATCGTGCAGCATGGAGAAGACCCGGTCGCCGTCGAGGCGGCTGAGATCGAACCCGCTCTCGGCGGCGAGGCCGCTGAACCGGGCCTGCCCGCCGGGAGCCTGGCCCACGAAGGCCATCGACCAGGTCGCGAAGCCGCGGCTCTCCGCGGGACCGCATTGCAGGACCGTCACGTCGCTGTGGCGCAGGTCGCGCTGGATCCGCTCGAAGGTCGCCTCGACCCCGGCGCGGGGGCCTTCCAGCACCTGCGCGAAGGCCCCCGCGTTGAACATCAGCGCGCCGGTGACGCCGACATCGCGATTGTTGCGCTGGGAGGCGTCGAGGATCTGGCGGACCTGGGCGGTCACCTCGGACTCGGGGCCCTGGACCAGGTTCTTGCTGGCGTAGACGAGGCGGTACAGATCGGTCATGGCGGGGCGTCCGGGGGGATGGGATCAGACCTGCGGATAGGCGGCGAAGATCGGGAGCAGGTCCTCGGTGGGGACGGGGCGGCTGATGAAGTAGCCCTGCACGTCGGTGCAGCCCTCCAGGCGGATGCGCTGCATCTGCTCCGGGGTCTCGACCCCCTCGGCGACCGTGGTCATCCCCAGGCTCTTGCCCAGGCCCGCGATGGCGCGGATGATCGCCTCGCCGTCGGGCTTGGTGGCAAGGTCCTTCACGAACGAGCGGTCGATCTTGATCTTGTCGAAGGGGAAGCTGCGCAGGTAGCTGAGCGACGCGTAGCCGGTGCCGAAATCGTCCATCGAGACGCGCACGCCGAGTTCCCGGAGCCGGTGCAGGGTCTGGAGCGTCTTCTCGTTCTCCTGCAGGAGAACGCCCTCGGTGATCTCCACCTCCAGCCGCCGGGCGGGCAGCCCCGAACTCGCGAGCGCCGAGATGATCGTCTCCACCAGCCGGTCGCTCTTGAACTGCGCGGGCGAGACGTTCACCGCCACCGACATGTGGGCCGGCCAGGTCATCGCGTCGCGGCAGGCCTGGCGGATGACCCATTCGCCGATGGGGACGATCAGCCCGATCTCCTCGGCCAGCGGGATGAAGTCGAGGGGGGAGACCAGCCCCCGGTCGGGATGGCGCCAGCGGATCAGGGCCTCGCAGCCGATCAGCGTCCCGCTCTGGAGCTGCAATTGCGGCTGGTAGTGCAGCTGGAATTCGCGGCGGGCCAGGGCCTGGCGCATGTCGAGTTCGAGCTTCCGCCGGGCCTGCATGCGCGCATCCATCTCCGGCTCGAAGAACCGGTAGGTGCCGCGCCCGTCGAGCTTGGCCCGGTAGAGGGCCAGGTCGGCGTTCTTCAGGAGCCGGTCGGCATCGGTCCCGTCCGCGGGGGCCAGCGCCACGCCGACGCTCGCCCCGATGGTCAGGAGATGGCCCTCGACCATGTAGGTGCGGCCGATCAGGTCGACGATCCTTCGGGCGAGCGCCTGGGTGCCCGCGGCGTCGCGGATGCCGGCCTGCAGGATGACGAACTCGTCGCCGCCGATCCGCGCCACCGTGTCGGCGGGGCGGATCGTCGAGCGCAGGCGGTCGG
>NZ_JBYQEY010000001.1:810000-1695000 GCF_057836545.1 Methylobacterium sp. E-012
CGGCGCGTCCCCCAGCTCGGGATCCGATCCGTAGGGACCGACCCAGACGAGGGTCACGACGGCCGGGCGCGGGCAGGTGCCGACCGGGACGGGGTGTCGTCCGGCGACGGCGTGCGGCACCAGGGCGCCCGCCCCGAGATCCACCGCTGGGCGCGTGGCCGCCGGGGCGAGGGGGCCACCGGTCTCCGGGGCATGGCCGTAGGCGTAGGCCCGGACGGCGATCGAGGCCCCCAGGAGGACGCACAGGAGCGTGAGACACCGGGCCGGGGCGGTCAGCATGGCCGGCTCGGCACGCAGGCGGGGGCCTCGATTCGGAGCAGCGTGGGACCGATGATCGCCGCCACGGAGGCGAAGGCCACCAGGGACGACCCCGAACCCTCATGCCAGAAGTGGTAGGCCTCCCGGGACGGGAGCATCGCCAGGATGCGGGCGACGTTGATCGTCACCACCAGGCCGGCGCCCGCCGCGAGCGCGCCGAACGCCCCGCGGTCCGCCCCGTGACCGGCGATCTTCAAGATCGAGAGCCAGATCAGTACGGCCAGCGACAGGTTGTGGAACGACGAGCAGCCTTCGAGGATCACGATCGACCAGTCGCCGCGGACGCTGAGGCTCGCCCCCTCGATCCCGAGGCCGCCATAGAGCAGACGGCCGACCCCGTAGATCAGGCCGACCTCGATCCCCTCGATCATCTGGTAGACGAGCTTGAAGAGAAGCTTGCCCCACAATTCGTAGACCGACAGGGCGAGCCAGACCTGCCCGATTCCGACCAGGTTCCGGTCGGAGCGCCTCCGGAGGAGGACCCAGACCCCGCCGAGCGTCATGGCCAGATAGATCCCGTGCTGCTCCGGGACGAACCAGGCCAGCGCGGAGAGCGCCAGGACCGCGCACTCCGATCTGGCCAGCGTCAGGCTTCGACCGGCGGCGCGGATCAAGGACAGAAGCGCGGCCAGCGCGAATGCCTCGCCGATGTTGAACTCGACGAGATGCTGGGCGGTCTGTGTCTGTTCGAACAGGTGGCGCTGCAGGGCGGCCGAGAGCACGGTGCCCCCGGAGAAGACCAGAAGGATCCAGGACGCGGCCCGGTCAGCGCGGCCAGCGCCCCGCGCCGCGTCCGACCAACCGCGCATCCCGCGCCGCGCGAAGCCGACCATGACGGATCAGCCGGTCAGGCCTGCGGCTCGGCGCGGCGGGTCCTGCGGCGGCGCAGGAAGGCGACGGTGCCGCCGACGAGGATCAGACCACAGGCGGCGTTGACCTCCGGCGACGGGGCGCCCCCGGCATTCTGGCTCGACCCGCTCCCCGAGCCGTAGCCGGACCCGCCGAAGAAGCCGCCGCTGAAGAGCGATACGGAGGGGGCGGTGCCCGAATGGGCCGGCGCCGGCGCGGTGTGCTGTGCCCCGCTCGACAGCGTGCTGTCCCAGCCACCCGCCAGCGCATTTCCGCGCCCGGCCAGGGCGGGACTGCAGAATCCGGCCGCCACCACCGCGCAACCGACAAGACCTACGTATTTCATCTGCGTATTCCCTCCCTCACAAAGCTATTGAGAGAAAGAAATCGAATCCGCATTCGATGCAAGCAACAAGTGAATTCGGTTTAATGGATTCACATATTTATCGACATGTTAACTATAACGGCCAACCATATTGGCTCCGTGACGCTTGGAATCGGTATTCCCTGCGCACAGATCGAAGCTTAACAGGTCCGCCCGTACCGACCCGCTTCGACCGGCCGCGCCTCAGAGCCGTTCCCCGTCGCGTTGCCACGGGGAATGGCTCCGGCTCCATGTTGGACCGTGCTGTGTTGCGCCGAACTGGCATCCACATCGGCGGACAGCCCTCTGATCTCAGAACGCGGGATGAAGCCCGGGATCGGCGGCGGGCCCGGTTCGGGGACCGGAGGCGCGGGGGATCGACGCTCCGGATGCGGCCGCACACGATCTTGTGCGGATGCTGTAGGTCTAGCGTGGCTATTCGTGAACTAAGCAGCAACGATGTTTTCACAAAAAGCTCGGCTCATATCACTACAGTTGGAGTGAGAGCAGTGTCGTGAACGAAGTGCAGCAGACTCACGAAGCCGACAGATCCGGGCGCGACGTGCGCGAACCGCCCGAGCGCGGATCGTCCTCGCCCCGGCCCCGTCCGAAGACAGGGGGAACGGCGGGTCCCGATCCGCGCCAGATGCCGGTTCTCGTGGTCGACGACGTGCCCCTGATCCGCACGGTGGTCCGGGCCGTCCTCGAGCAGATCGGGGTTCACGACGTGCGCGAGGCGCCCGACGGCGCCGCCGCGCTCGCCATGCTGAACGAGCACACCTACGGCCTCGTCATCTCGGACCTGCACATGTTCCCGATGTCGGGCTTCGAGCTGCTCCGCCGGATCCGCGACGACCGCCGCCTGCGGGAGACGCTGTTCGTGATGATGACCACGAAGGAGCACGCCCATGCCTTCACGGCGGTACGCCGGGCCGGCGTGAACGCCTGCCTGGTCAAGCCCTTCATGCCGGCCGCCCTGCGGACGATCCTCGCGGAGGTCTGGCCCACCGATCCTCGGCCGGGCGCCGCGCATCTCGTCTGAGCCGTGGCGTCCGGGTCCGAAATCCCCCGCCTGGAACGCCCCGACGCCCGGCCGCTCACTTCACCACCAGCCAGTCCTCGACCACGAGGGCGTCGAGGCCGGTGGTGTAGAACATCAGGATCGCGTCCTCCGCGCCGTGGAGGATCGGCTTGCCCATCACGTTGAAGCTGGTGTTGAGCAGGATCGGCACCCCGGTGAGGTCCGCGAAGGCCGCGATCAGGGCCGCGTAGGCCGGGTTGCGCGCGGGCGTGACGCTCTGGAGCCGGCCGGTGCCGTCCGCATGGACCACCGCCGGCACGCGGGCGCGGACCGCCTCCCGCCAGACCAGGGTGCGCTCCATGTAGGGGCTGTCGGCGTAGTCCTCGAACCAGTCGGGACCGGCCTCGGCCAGGATCGAGGGCGCGAACGGCCGGAACGCCTCCCGGTACTTCACCTTGGCGTTGAGCGCGTCCTTGGCGCCCTCCGGCCGCGGATCGGCCAGGATCGAGCGGTTGCCGAGGGCCCGGGGGCCGAACTCCGCCCGGCCCTGCACCCAGCCGACGAGGCCGCCGGCGGCCAGGATTCGCGCCGCCGCGCGGGTCGCCTCGGCGTGGCCGACCCGCCTGGCCCGGGGCTCCTGTTCGGCGAGGCGCTCCATCGGCAGCGTCGAGACCCGGGAGCCGAGATAGGGCGTCAGCGGGCGCTGGGCGGCGGGCGGGCCGGCCCAGTCCGGATGGTCCTCCGCGTAGGCGAGCCACGCGGCGCCCACGGCGTTGCCGTCGTCGGCCGGGGCGGAGGGGACGTGCAGCCGGCGGAACCCGGAGCGGGCGAGCACCCGGCCGTTATAGGAGGAGTTGAGGCCGCAGCCGCCGGCGATCACGAGATTTTCGCTGGGCGCCAATGCCCGGGCCTCGGCCACCAGGACGTCCATCAACGTCGCGAAAAAATCCTGGCCGCAGCGGGCGAGGTCGGCCCAGCCGTTCTCCAGGGCGTCCGCGGGACGGCGGCCGCGGATCGCCCCGGCGACCGCCCGGATCGTGTCCGCGTCGGCGTAGCGCAGGCGGCCGCCCTCCACCGTGCAGAGCCGGCCCAGCAGGGCGGCGAGGTCCGGATCGGGATGTCCGTAGGGGGCGAGCCCCATGATCTTCCACTCCTCGCCCTTCACCTGGTCGAAGCCGGCGAGGTCGGTTATCAGCCCGTAGAGGAAGCCGAGCGACCCGCGCCCCCGGTGGCGGCGCAGCTCGGTGATCCGGCCGCCGTTCAGCCGGTAGAGCGCCGCCGCGCCGGTCTCGCCCATGCCGTCGACCACCAGGGCGGTGGCTTCCTCGAAGGGGCTGCCCCAGAGGCCGTAGGCGGCATGGCAGAGGTGGTGCGGATAGCGCCGCTGACCGGCGATCGCCGCCCGGGGCGCCGCGCCGGTGATCCGCGCCTCCTGGTTGAGGGCGAGCAAGGTGCCGTGGCCGGCCCGCTCCTGGGCGCCGTGGAGATCGGCGATGAACACCCGCTCCGCCTGCTCGGGCACGAAGGAGCGGTTGAGCGCGGTGCCGTGGGCGGCGAGCGCCATCAGGTCGAAGGCGCCGGCGCCGGCTTGGCCCCGCAGGAAATCGGTGAATTGCGGTCCCCAGGTCGAGGCGATGACCAGCTCGGAACCCGGCGGGACATGCGCCTTCAGGAGGGACGCCATCCGGCCCGGGGCGTCCGGCTCGCAGTTCGGGGCGCGCTTGTACTGGAGGTCGCGCTCCGCGGCCTCGGCGAAGAGCAGGCTGCCGTCGGGCCCGACCAGGGCCAGGGCGGGATCGTGGAAGGTGGTGGCGAGGCCGAGATAGAAGCGCATACGCAAGCGCGGTAGCGCATTTTTCCGCGCAACGGAGCCCAGCCGGGCGCGGCGGCTACCGGATTGCTGCGGGGCGCCGCACCAACACGAGAATCCCCGCCCCCGCGAGTCCCGAGAGGGCGGAGCCCGCCAGCACGCCGAGCTTCACGGCGGTCTCGTGCTGCGGATCCGCGAAGGCGAGGCCGCCGATGAACAGGCTCATGGTGAAGCCGATGCCGCAGAGCACGGCGACGCCGTAGACCTGCCCCCAGCCGGCTCCGGCCGGGCGCTGTCCGAACCCGAGTGCGACGGCGAGCCGCAGGCTCGCGAACACACCGGCCTGCTTGCCGAGGAACAGGCCGGCCGCGATGCCGAGCGTCACGGGCTGGAGCAGCGCGTCGCCGGTCAGGCCGGTCAGGTCCACGCCGGCATTGGCGAAGCCGAAGATCGGCACCACCCCATAGGTGATCCAGGGTGCCAGGGCATGCTCCAGCCGATGGAGCGGCGACTCCGCCGCCTCCGGCCGGCCGGGGCTGACCCGGATCGGGATGGTCAGCGCCAGCAGCACCCCCGCGATGGTGGCGTGGATCCCGGAGCGCAGCACGAGTACCCAGAGCACGAGGCCGAGCAGCCCGTAGGCCGGGAGCCACCCGATCCCCGCCCGGTTGAGGCCGTAGAGGGCGGCGAGCACCAGGGCGGCGAGACCCAGCATCGTCGTGTCGAGACCGGCGCTGTAGAAGAGCGCGATGACCAGGACGGCGCCGAGGTCGTCGATGATCGCCACCGCGCTCAGGAAGATTTTCAGCGAGACCGGCACCCGTTGGGCGAGGAGCGCCAGGACGCCCAGGGCGAAGGCGATGTCGGTGGCCGCCGGGATCGCCCAGCCGCGCAGGGTGTCGGCGCCGAGATTGAACAGGGCGTAGACCAGGGCCGGCACCGCCATGCCGCCCAAGGCCGCGAAGCCGGGCAGCGCCCGGTCCGGCCAGGTGCGCAGCCGCCCGTCGAGCGCCTCGCGCTTGATCTCCAGCCCGACCAGCAGGAAGAACCCGGCCATCAGGCCGTCGTTGATCCAGTGCTGCACGCTCAGCGGGCCGAGGGCGGCGTGGAGCCCATGGGCGTAGGCCTCGGACAGGGGCCCATTGGCGATGACGAGTGCCAGCGCCGCCGCGCCGATCAGGATCAGCCCGCCCGCCGCCTCGCTGGCGAGCATCCTGCGGATGGCCGAGAGCGGGCGCCGGCCCCGCTTCGGCGCGGGGCGATCGGGGGACGGGGGCGGCTTCATCGGGGCAGGCCTTGCCGCGCATCGGCGATGGGGGCAAGCGCCGGGCGCCGCGCCTTGCAATGCGGATCGCCTGTCCCGTATCTTCACACCATGTCAGACCGGCTGCTCTCGCTGGTGGTCGACAGCCGGTCCGCAGCGGATCGGACGCCCGGAGGCGCTGCGTTCCGGGAACTCGACCGCGTTCGTACCCTCGCCGAGGTGATCGGCGAGGATGGAGAACGCGTGCCCACGGGCAGCACCGGGACGATCGTCGCCGTCTGGGGCGCGGGTGCCGCCTTCGATGTCGAGTTCACGCGGCCGGTCGAGGCGCTCGCCGCCATCGCGCCGGAGGTTCTCGTCCTCGTGGAGCGCGCCGGCGCTTGATCGGCCGAGTCGACTACCCGGCGCAGTTCCGGGTGGATGACGACAAGGTGCGGCGCTACTTGCTCGATCCGGGTCACGAGGATGGCGGCCCGAAATGCGCCTTCCTGCTCAGCGTCGGCTTCTCGATCGGCGATCCGGTATCGCTGATGACGGCGCTCGTCGGGCATCCGACGCCGTCCACGCTCACGAGGACCTATCCGGTGCCCTACGGCCTGCGGTACCATTTCGAGGGGCCGATGCGCTGTCCCGGCGGAACCATGGCGAACATCCGGACCGTCTGGCAGGTCGACGACCGGCCCGGACTGCATCCCGCCCGCTTCATCACCCTCAAGCCGCTGCGGAAGGTCCTGCGCGATCCGTAGCGCGCCCCCGCGCTCACGACGCCTGCCCCAGGGCCGCGCGGATCAGCGCCAGCCCGTCCGGGCTCGACCACGCGGCCGGGCCCTTCATCACCCCGAGGGTGCAGCCCTTCGCGTCGATCAGCATCGTGGTCGGCAGGCCGGGCGATTGCGTGTCGCGCTGGATCGTCGGCAGGACGCGGCCGCCGGGATCGGCGTAGAAGGCGAGGTCGTGGATGCCGGCCTGCTTCAGCCAGTCCGGCGGCTTGTCGAGGTTGCGGGTGTCGACGTTGATGGCGACCACCTGGAAATCCGGGCCGCCGAGCTGGGCCTGGAGCCGGTCGAGGGCCGGCATCTCGGCCTTGCAGGGGGCGCACCAGGTTGCCCAGAGATTGACCAGCAGCAGCCGGCCCTTCAGGTCGGACAGCCCGGTCTCGGCGCCGTCCGGACCCTTGAACCGGATCTCGGGCGCCGGCCGAGCCCGCTTCAGGGCCTGCATGGCGGCGACCTCGCCCTTGGCGGCGGCGTCGACCCGGGCCAGCGCCGGATCGGAGCCGGCGCAGGGGCCCGGTGCCCCGTCCGTGTTGCCGGGCAGGAGACCGCTCCCGTATAGGGCGAGCCCGAGGGCGGCGAGCGCGGCGAGGCCCGCGCCGGCCGCGATTGTGGTGCGGCCGGGCATCAGGCTTGCCTGCCGGGATGGTCAGGGCGCGGAAGGATCGACATGAGCAACCGGATGTGGGGCGGCCGCTTCGCGAGCGGCCCGGCGGAGATCATGGAGGAGATCAACGCCTCCATCGGATTCGACAAGCGCCTTGCGCCCCAGGATATCCGCGGCTCGCTGGCGCATGTGGCGATGCTGGGCCAGGCCGGCATCCTCCCGGCGGAGGATGTGGCGGCCATCGAGGCCGGGCTCAAGTCCGTGCGCGACGAGATCGAGGCCGGGCGCTTCGTATTCAAGCGCGAGCTCGAGGACATCCACATGTCGGTGGAGAGCCGGCTGACCGAGATCGTCGGCCCGGCGGCCGGGCGCCTGCACACGGCGCGCTCGCGCAACGACCAGGTCGCCACCGACATGAAGCTGTGGGTGCGCGACACCCTCGACTCCCTAGACCAGCAGGCCGCCGACCTGCAACGCGCTTTGGCCGAGACGGCGCTCAAGCATGCCGGCACGGTGATGCCGGGCTTCACCCATCTCCAGTCGGCCCAGCCGGTGACTTTTGGCCACCATTGCCTGGCCTATGTCGAGATGCTGGCCCGGGACCGGGGCCGGTTCCGCGATGCGCGGGCGCGGCTCAACGAGTGCCCGCTGGGCGCCGCGGCGCTGGCCGGCACCTCCTTCCCGATCGACCGGCACGCCACCGCTGCGGCCCTCGGATTCGACCGGCCCACCGCCAATTCCCTGGATTCGGTCGCCGACCGCGATTTCGCCCTGGAATCGCTGGCCGCCGCCTCGATCTGCGCCGTGCACCTGTCGCGCTTCGCCGAGGAGCTGGTGGTCTGGACCTCGGCGCAGTTCAACTTCGTCCGCCTGTCGGACGGGTTCACCACCGGCTCGTCGATCATGCCGCAGAAGCGCAACCCCGACGCCGCCGAGCTGGTGCGGGCCAAGTCCGGCCGGATCATCGGCGCGCTGACCGGCCTGCTGATCGTGATGAAGGGCCTGCCGCTCGCCTATTCCAAGGACATGCAGGAGGACAAGGAGGGGACGTTCGACGCCCTCCAGGCCCTGTCCCTGTGCCTGGCCGCCCTGACCGGCATGGTGAAGGATCTGGAGCCCAACGCCGCGGTGCTCAGCCAAGCGGCCGGCTCCGGCTACGCCACCGCCACAGACCTCGCCGACTGGCTGGTGCGCGAGCTCGGCCTGCCGTTCCGCCAGGCTCACCACGTCACCGGCCGCCTGGTCGGCGCGGCCTCCGCCAAGGGCGTCGGGCTGGAGGATCTGTCGCTTCCCGAGATGCAGGAGGCCGAGCCGCGCATCACAGAGGCGGTCTATGCCGTGCTCGGCGTCGCGAACTCGGTGGCGAGCCGCACTAGCTACGGCGGCACCGCGCCCGATAATGTGCGCCAGCAGGCGCAGGGCTGGATCGAGCGGCTGGCCTGACCGGGGACGGGGCTCGGCCCCTGGGCGACGCGGGCTTCAGCCAGGGCGGCGGCCGCGTCGCCCGGCATCCTCCACGTGGATCGAAAACGCCGAGCGCACCGGCCTCGACCCGCAGGCTTGGCTCGCCGACGTCCTCGGGTGTCCGCCTGCCCCCGCCCGCCCGGCGCATCGACGATCTGCCACCCCTGGAATTGGACTCAGCTCCGGCCCCGGATGATCGCTGTCTGACGCCCCATTGCAACGACGAGCGCGGCCTTCACCGCGGGCGTACGAAATCGGCGGCCGTTCGCCCGGGGTTGATACAAGGTGTATGTCAATTCGAAACCATAACCGGCTAGATTTTTCGATCATGGAGCTGAGATTGATCGCGATTTAAACGCTCGCGCCCAAGCTCGCGGCAATGCGAATCGATGAACTGAAGCTACGACTCATGTCGTGTCACATCGCTGCTCGACGGGTCGGCAGGACGACAAGTACGGCGCTGCTGAGCGTCCTGATATCCGCCGTGCATCCGCTTGCCTGCGCCGCTGGCGGGGGTAATCCGGATAGCCTCAGCCTCATCGACGCGTATCACCGATCGGCCGATCCGGCTGGATCATCGGCAACAGCCACGTACAGCGACCTGACCGTCAATACGCCCGGCGCCAACAACCGGCTGTTCACGACGGACGCGGAGGCCGGCAAGACGTCGAGCATCTCGCAGTCCGGCAAAGACAACACCGTGAGCGTCGATCAGAACGGAAAAGCGGCCGTCCTCACGGGCGTTCAATCGGGCGCGGATAACCGCATGACCGGCACCCAGGGCGATCTCGCCATGCTCCGCGTCAGCCAGCGCGGGGACCAAAACGTCATCCAGGCGCTCCAAGCCGGGCGAGATAACAGGGCCACGATCGAGTAGAGTGGCGCGTACAACCTGGTATCCGGTGCGCAGACGGGCTCCGGCGAGAGAGCTGTCGTCATACAGACCGGCACGCATCAGACGGCGGTCTACGCGCAGAGCGGCACGGGTGCTGTTTTGTCCATTCGGCAGCATTGACGAACGGTGCAGGACGATATCCCGGCCCGGCTCGACATGGGGTCCGACGAGACCCGGCAGGCCGATCCCGGGATTGACGACGGCCCCGGGGGGAAGGGCTCGACGGCATCAGCAGCGGACTCTCAGAGCGCGAGGGTGACCTTCACGCGGGCGCGGGACACGCAGGGCATCATCCGATCCTGACGCATGGCGACCGGCAGCACGACGTCGCGGTGGATCACGGTGCCGTCCCGGTAGCCGCACTCGCAGGAGCCGCACACGCCGATCTCGCAGGACGAGGGCATCGCGAAGCCGTGCCGCCGCAGAACCTCGAGCAGGGAGGCATCGGCCGGCACGTGGATGACCGCCCCCGTCGAGGCGATCAGCGCGTCGAAGGGTTCGGGCTTGTAGGTCTCGTCGGCCATCGGCGCGAAGTGCTCGACATGCACCCGTTCCGCCGGCCATCCGGCGGCCGTCAGCGCGGCCTGCACGGCGTCGGTGAGCCGTTGGGGCCCGCAGGCATAGGCATGGATGCCCGCGCCCGGCGCTCCGAGCGAAGCGGGATCGAAGCGTCCGCCATCCGAAGAGAACCAGCAGCGCAGCCGGTCGCCGCACAGCGTCCGCAACTCGGACAGCAGCGGCGCCTGTTCGGCCGAACGCGCGCACAGGTGGAGCGTGAAGTCGGCGCCGCTCGCAGTCAGGCGCCGGGCCATGGCGGCGAGCGGCGTCACGCCGATGCCGCCGCCGATCAGGACATGGCGCCGTGCGCCGACGGCCAGACCGAAATTGTTGCGCGGGTGGGAGACGTGGGCGACGGCGCCCGCGACCAGGTTGGCATGCGTCCACAGCGAACCGCCGCGGCCCGCATCCTCGCGCTTGATCGCCAGGACATAGCGGCTCCGGTCGGCCGGATCGCCGCAGAGCGAGTATTGGCGGATGCGCCCGTCCGGCAGGCGCAGGTCGACATGCGCCCCGGGCTCCCAAGCGGGCAATTCGGGGCGCTGCGGGTGGACCAGCGTCAGGCGCAGCACCTCCGGCGTGGTGGCGACGGCCTCCACCACCGTCAGCTTCATGACGATGCGCGCGGACACCGGCTCAATCCACCAGCGCGATGGCGTCGCCCGGGCGGATGATCCCGCCGCGCTCGATCCCGCAATTCAGGCCCGAGCGGTTGTAGAGCGGCAGGTAGACCGGCTGGCCGAGCAGTTCCTCCAGATACTTGCACGGGAAGTTGAGGCGCCCGCCGCGCAGGATCACCTCGCCGACCCGGAACCGGCGGCCGACGAGGTGATTGAGCGGCACGCCGCGCACCGTGAGGTTCCGGCGGTGGTCGACCGGCGCGAGCTGGATCGGGCCGCCCTGAAGCGGCGGGTCGTTGCGCGCGAGGGCGTCGAGCGCCTCCTGCTCGATCAGCGTCACTTCGCGGGTGTCGGGCTTGGGCGAGTAGGTCCCCGTCCCGAGGAAGTAGCGGTCCCCCTCGATGCCGCGGCCGGCGACGCAGTGGGCCTCGGCCAGTTCCTCCATCTCGTAGCTCGCCGCCGACGCGATGTGGATGGTGAGCAGCGTGCCCCGCCATCCGGTCGCGCCGCCGGGGACGGCGACCGCCACCGAGCCGGCCGCGTGGGCGAAGGCTTCGACGTGGCGCGGTGCGGATGGCGCGCTCATCGGACCGGCCCCGTCGCCAGCGCGATCGCCTCGACCTCGACCAGCGCGTCGCGGGGCAGGCGCGCGACCTCGACGGTCGAGCGCGCCGGCGCAGCGCCGGGGAAATGCTCGGCATAGATCGCGTTCATCGCGGCGAAGTCGTTCATGTCCTTCAGGAACACGGTGGTCTTGGCCACGCTCGCGAGGCTGGCGCCTCCGGCCTCCAGCACCGCGGCGAGGTTGGCCAGCGCGCGGCGGGTCTGCGCCGCGATGCCCTCCGGGAACGCCCCCGTCGCCGGGTCGATCGGCAGCTGCCCCGAGGCGAAGACGAGGTCGCCGACGCGGGTCGCCTGTGCGTAGGGGCCGACGGCCGGGGCTGCCGCCGCCGTGGCGATGATGGTCCTGTTCAAATCCGTCGTCCTGTCGCGTGAGGGCTGTCGGGAGTATTCCATTGCAGTGGATGCACGTCCACTCCCTGAACCGTATTTCGGTGTGGCGTTCAGTCGATCTGCCGGCGGGCGGTTTCCGGCGCCGCGAAGGTCGCCGCGAGCGTCACGCAGGCGAGGGCGATCAGGTAGGCCGAGATCGGCCACGTCGCGCCGCCGCTCCAGGCGAGCAGGGCGGCGGCGATCAGCGGCGTGAAGCCGCCGCTCAGCGCCGCGCCGACCTGGAAACCCAGCGAGGCGCCGCTGTAGCGCAGGCGGGCATCGAACAGTTCGGACATCCACGCGGCCCCGGTCCCGAACATGATGCCCTGCCCGAAGCTCAGGGCCACCGCGACGGTCAGGGTGATGATCGTCGGGTCGCGGGTATCGAGGAGCCGGAACATCGGGAACGCGAAGGCGATCGAGAACAGGCAGGCGGCGATGAACAGCGTCCTGCGCCCGTAGCGATCGGACAGCCAGCCGAAGACCGGGATCGTGAAGAGCTCGATGATGGCGGCGACCAGGATGCCGTTCAGGATCACCCCCCGCGACAGGCCGAGCTGGCCGGTGACGTAGGAGATCGAGAACACGGTGACGACGCTCACATAGGCGATCTCGGAGACCTTCAGGCCGACGGCCTTCAGGAACATGCCGGGATGCTCGGTGAGGATCTCCATCACCGGCAGCCGCGCCGTCACCGCCCGTTCCTTGATGCGCCGGAACGCCGGGGTCTCGTGAAGCCGCAGGCGGATGAACAGGCCGACCCCGACCAGGGGCGCGCTCGCCAGGAACGGGATGCGCCAGCCCCAGGCCTGGAACGCCGCCTCGGGCATCAGGCCGGTCAGCGCGAACGCGCCGATCGAGAGGATCACGCCGATGGGATAGCCGAGCTGGACGATGCTCCCGAAGAACCCGCGCCGGTCCGCCGGCACACTCTCCACCACCATCAGCACGGCTCCGCCCCACTCGCCGCCGATGCCGATCCCCTGGACGAGGCGCAGGGCCACGAGGAGGATCGGCGCGAGGAGGCCGATCTGCCCGTAGGTCGGCAGGCACCCGATCAGGAAGGTGCCGAGCCCCATGATCATCAGGGTCAGCGACAGCATGGCCTTCCGGCCGATCCTGTCGCCGAAATGGCCGAAGACCGCCCCGCCCAGCGGCCGGGCGAGGAACCCGACGGCATAGGAGCCGAACGCCGCGATCGTGCCGACCGCGGGGTCGATGCTGGGAAAGAACAGCTTGTTGAAGACGAGCGCGCTGGCCGTGCCGTAGATCAGGAAATCGTACCATTCGACGGTGGTGCCGATGACGCTCGACCAGACGATCTGGCGCCTGTCCGCGTGCGTCACCGCGCCCGGCTCGGCGATCCGTGTCGCATCCAACGGCGCTGCGGCGTTGGGCATGGGGGGGCATCCACTTTGCAGGAGGAATTTCCACTCCGTCTCATACAAGCGGCGTGCCAATTGCGGGCTCCGGTCGCGGGGGCGCTCCCACGCGACCTATGCTAAGCACCCGACCGATCAGCCCCGGGCGCTCAGGGATGACGCGTCAGCCGGAGGACCAGGACGAAACGCGAATGACGGTCACGACAGAGGTGCGGCGCGTCCAGATCGAGGCCGAGGCGCGCTCCCAGATTCAGGTGCTTGCCGAGGAGATCCGGCGCCGGCGGAAGAAGCGCGATCTCTCCCTCGAGGCCTTGGCGGCCGTGTCGGGGGTCAGCCGCTCGATGATCTCGAAGATCGAGCGCGGCGAGGCCGTGCCGTCGACGGCGGTCCTGTCGCGCCTCGCCGAAGCGCTGGACGTGACCTTCTCCCGGCTGATGGCGCCCGCCACCGACCTGGAGGTGCTGCTGATCCCGGCGTCCCGCCAGCCGGTGCTGCGCGACGAGGCGTCGGGCTTCCTGCGCCGCTGCCTCTCTCCGGTCCTGCCCGGGCGGGGGATCGACTGGGTGCTCAACACGCTGCCGCCGGGCGCCACCACGGGGGAGTTCGTCGCCCATCGCCGCGGCGTGTCGGAATACATCTTCGTGCTGAAGGGACGCCTGCGCGCCACGATCGGCGACCGCGCCCTCGTGGTCGAGGAGGGCGACAGCCTGTATTTCGAGGCCGATGCCGGGCACGCCTTCACCAATCTCGGCCCGGACGCCTGCCAGTATTTCCTGGTGATCGACGCGACGCGGCTGCGCTGAGGCCCGGCCGGCTCCTGCCGGCCGCCTCTGGCGCGCAGCAGCACCACCATGGGCGCGCTCACCCGATCCCAGGTCGAACTTCGGAACCGTCGTCACCGGGCGCCGTTGCACCGGCCTGCACTCACGGACGCGGAGAGGCTTATCGTGCGCGACCGCGAGCGACCGTCACGCCGCCGCCTGCTGCGCTCCGGGAGCGCCATCGTCACGGGCATGATGCTCGGGACGCGCTGGGCGGAGGGCGCCGAGACAGGCCCGGGCGCGCCGGGCGGAACCCAGACCGGCCGTCGATCGACGACCCTGGATCCCGACTACTTCAAGGGCATGTACGCCACCGAAACCGACCCCTGGCACTTCGCCACCAGCCCCTACGAGCGCGACAAGTACGCGGCGACGCTCGCGAGCCTGCCGCGGTCCCATTACACGTCCGGTCTGGATGTGGGCTGCTCGATCGGCGTGTTCACCCACCAGCTCTGCACCCGGTGCGACGCGCTGATCGGCCTCGATGTCGTGCCGTCGGTGCTGGAGGCGGCCCGGGCACGCTGCGCCGATTGCCCGAACGTGCACTTCATGCTGGCCGCCGTGCCCGGCAAGTGGCCGGACGGGCGGTTCGACCTGATCGTGATCTCGGAGGTCGCCTACTATCTCGACCGCGCCGATCTCGCCCGCCTCGTCGCGCGGGTCGCGGGCGCGTTGCTGCCCGGCGGCGACATCGTGCTGGTCCACTGGCTCGGCGTCACCCACTATCCGCTCTCCGGCGACGAGGCCGCCGAAGGCTTCATCGCGGGCGCGCGCGACTTCGCGCAGGTGCTGACCCAGTCGCGAACCGCCGAATACCGGCTCGATGTGCTGCGGGGGCTCGCGTCCGGGGCGCCCCCCGTCCGCTGACCGCAGGCCGCCGCGTCAGCGCTGTGACCGGTCCGCCGCGTTCCGCGCCCGCGCGGTCGTGACGCCGTACAGCAGGAGGCCGGCCAGCATCATGAGGAGGCCCGCCAGCGACTGGAGGGGCCGGACGGCCACGAGGTGGACCAGCATGAACAGGGTGACGGCGAGGAAGATCAGCGGCGTGACCGGATAGCCCCAGGCCCGGCAGGGCCGCGGCAGGTCGGGCCGGGTGATGCGCAGCTTGATCAGCCCGAGCACGGTTAGGAACGCGCAGACGGTCAGGCCGAACTGGATGAAATCGAGCACCGCCTCGAAGCTCCGGGTGAGGAGCAGGAGGCTGGCGATGCCGGCCTGGAGGAGGATCGCGGCCACGGGCGCGCCGGTACGGGAGCGGCGCGCGAACAGACGCAGCAGCGGCACGTCCTCGCCCATCGCCACCGTGACGCTCGGGCCGATCCACATCAGCGCGCCGAGGCTCGGGATCAGGCCGGCGCAGATCAGGGCGCCGACGAGGCGGCCGCCCGTCTCGCCGAAGACGTGCCGCCCCGCGATCAGGGCGACATCGACCTGTCCGGCGAGTTCGGCCAGCGGCGTCGTGTAGAGGAACACCGCGTTCAGCGCGACGTAGAGCACGACCACGAGGCCCGTCCCGACGAACAGCGCCCGGGGCAGGCTGTAGGGCGGATCGGCCAGGTCGCCGACGATGTAGGTCGCCGCGTTCCAGCCCGAGTAGGCGTACATCACGAACACGAGGCTCACGGCGAAGCCGGCGCTGAAGATCTGCCCCGGGTCGAAGGCGCGCGGCGTGAAGCTGATCGGCTGGTCGCCGCCGGTGGCGAAGCCCGCGACGATGAACGCCACGATCAGCGCGAGCTTCAGCAGGGTGAAGCCGACCTGGATGGCCTCGCCGCGGCGCCCCCCGCGCAATCGGATGGCCGTGACGACCCACAGGACCGCGAGGCCGAGGGGGAGCGGCGGCACCCCCGGCAGGATCGCCTCGGCGTATTGCCCGAACGCCATCGCGGCCAGCGCCACCGGCGCACTGAACCCGACCGTGGCCGAGAGCCAGCCCGCCATGAACCCGATTGCCGGACCGTAGGCCCGTGTGAGGAGATTGTACTCGCCGCTCGAGCGGGGAAACATCGCGGCGAGCTCGGCGTAGCTGAACGCCCCGCACAGCGCGACGATGCCGCCGATGAACCACAGCAGCAGCAGCGCGAAGCCGGACTGGATGTCGCTCACCTGGAACCCGAGGCTGGTGAAGACGCCGATGCCGACCATGTCGGCGACCACGAGCGCCGTCGCCGCCAGGGTCGAGACGGCCGGTGGGGGGCCGGACGGCATCGGATCGCCGGTCACGAGCGTCTCCGCCGAGGCCTGTGCGCGTTCATCGCAAGCGCTCCGTGGGCCCGTTGCGGATCGGGCTGGCCAAGCCTTCGCGGAGGACGGCAGAGGTTCCGAGCCGCGACGTCGCCCGCCTGTCCCAGGGACGGCGATGGATCGGAGGCGATGAACCGGCATCTCTGACGATATGCGATTGGTCTATCCCCGGCCGCGAGGCCGGAAAACCATTTTTCCGCCGTCGAGGTCGAAACGCATCGGACGTCCGGATCCGAAACGGTGGGAGACGGGGCGAACCGCGATTCAGGCGACCCGGCCGAGCGTCTCACGCAAGGCGTCGGGGCGTGATCCGAGCCACGCATCCGCCTGACCCGGCTCCGGCAGCACGGTGCCGAATTCCAGGACAGGGTGGGCCGGGATGTCGGAGATGTCGACCCAGACGTCCTGATCCGAGATGCCGAGGATCGCGCTCGTCTCCGCCATGATGCGTTCGAGCATCCTGGCCTTCTGCGCCCGGGTCCGGCCCGCCCGGTGCCCTGCGAACCGCCTACAGGCTCGGATGAAGGTCGCGGACCGGGCTGACCGTTTCCAGCAGCGCGGCGGCGTGCAGGATCGTCGCCTCCGCCTGCCAGCGACCCACCACCTGTACGTTGATCGGCAACCCCTCGCGGCTCGTCCCGAACCGCATCGACAGGCCCGGCAGGCCCGTCACGTTCAGCGGCACGGTCGCACCCTGGAGGAAGGTCAGGTCGACCGTCTCCCCGTTGACGACAAGCTTCTGGAGGCCGTGCTTGTGCGCCGGGACCGGCAGCACGGGCGTCAGCAGCAGGTCGTAATCCCGGAAGTAGGCGGCGTATCCGTCGCGGAGCCGTTCCGCGGCCTGCTCCGCCGCGATGTAATCCGCCATGGACGTGTCGGGCAGCGCCAGCATGGTCCTGGCCATCCTGTAGATCTCGTCCGGGCTGCGCCCGGCGGTCGCCTCCCGGAATGCCGGTTTCATCTCCATGACGTGGAGCTTGTTGAACACGTCCAGGGCGGAGTCGCGCTCCAGGGCCGGGATGCGCACGGCGTCCACGACGCAGCCCGCGTGCTCGAGGGCTTCGGCCGCCGCCCGGACGGTCGCCGCGACCTGCGTGTCGATGGGTCCGAAGCCGGGCTCGACCAGCCAGCCGACCCGGAGCGGACGATCGGGCACGGCTGCCGAACTCGCGTTGAACGGGCCGGCGCTCGACGCGAAGCCGTCCTCGCCATCGGGGCCGGAGAGCAGCGAGAAGGCCAGCGCGAGGTCGCGGATCGAGCGTGCCATGGGACCGACGTGCCAGAAGCGCCGGGGCGCCCGCGGCCAGATCCCGGTCATCGGCACGCGCCCGTGGGTCGCCTTGAGCGAGACGATGCCGGTCTGCGCGGCCGGCCCCCGGATCGAGATGGCGAGGTCGGTGCCGAGGCCCAGCGGCGACATGCCCGCCGCGATGGCCGCCGACTCGCCGCCGCTCGAGCCCCCCGGCGTGCGCGAAAGGTCCCAGGGATTGTTCGACCGGCCGGAGAGCAGGTTGTCGCTCTCGATCCAGTAGGAGAACTCCGGCAGGTTGGTCTTGGCGAGCAGGATGCCGCCGGCCTTCTTCATGCGGGCGACGCTCGTCGCGTCGGTATCCGGCCGGCGCCCCTTGAAGATGGGCGAGCCGCGCTGGGTGAGGACGCCTGCCGTATCGATGGAATCCTTCACGGTGAACGGGACGCCGTGCAGGGGGCCGAGCGCCTCGCCCGCCAAGACGGCCGCCTCGGCCTCCCGCGCGGCGGCCAACGCCCCCTCGGCGACGGTGACGATGGCATTGACCTTGGGGTCGACCGCCCGGATGCGGTCGAGGTGGGCCCGCACGACCTCGACGGGCGAGAGTTGCCGTGTGCGGATCAGATCGGCGAGCCGGGTCGCGTCCGAGAAGACGATGTCGGTGGTCATGGGCTGAGATCCTTCGAGACCGCTGATGCGGGTGGATCGCCGTGGCTTGGCCAGGCGACGATCCTGGGCGATGATGTGCGAGGACGACGCGGGGGCTGCCCTCAGCGGTTCGCGAGGCGTGCGACCAGACGCTCGGCGGCGGGTCCGGACGAGGCAGGGTTCTGGCCGGTGATGAGCAGGCCGTCGGTGACGACGTACGGCTCCCAGTCGGCGGCCTTGGCGTACGTGCCGCCGTTGCGCTTGAGTTCGTCCTCGACCAGGAACGGAACGACCCGGGTGAGGCCGACGGCCTCCTCTTCCGTGTTCGCGAAACCGGTGACGTTCCGGCCCTCGACGAGGGGCTTCCCATCAGGCGTCTTGGCATGGCGCAGGACGCCGGGGGCATGACAGACCAGGGCCAGGGGCTTGCCGGCCCCGAGTGTCGTCTCGATCAGCTCGATCGAGGCGGGGTCCTCGGCGAGATCCCAGAGGGGGCCGTGCCCGCCAGGATAGAAGACGGCGTCGAAGCCCGCGTGGCTGACGGCATCGAGCCGCGCCGTATCGGCCAGCACCGCCATGGCCGCCGCGTCCGCTTCGAAGCGGCGTGTCGTATCGGTCTGAAAGTTCGGCTCGGCGCTCTTCGGATCGAGCGGCGGGCGGCCGCCCTTGGGCGACACCAGGACCACCTCCGCACCCGCATCCTTGAACACGTAATAGGGGGCCGCCAGCTCCTCCAGCCAGAAGCCGGTCTTCCGGCCGGTGTCGCCGAGCTGGTCGTGCGAGGTCAGTACCATCAGGATCTTCATCGTCGGTCTCCGGGGTCTCTTGCTTCGGTGGCAGGGGGGTCGAGGCGCCGAGCCTGCGTGCAGGGCGCCAGCGTGGGGATGGCGGATCGGCGCTATCGCGCCTTCGTGGTGCGTCCCGCGGCTTGGTCGCGCGCCGACGCCGCATTCGCAGGCTGGCGTTCCAGGTCCGCCCTGCGGGCCTCCTCGACCCTGGCCATGCGGACGGCGCCGATGGTCTCCAGGGTGATGCGCTCCTGAGCCGACGCGCCCGGCGTGCCCAGGAGTGCCATCAGGCCGGCGGCTGCGAGGGAGGCGGCGGCGAACGTCTTCGTGCGGTGAGACATGGTTCTCTCCTTTCCGATCCTGTCCCCCGCCGGCCCGGGGGACGTGATGGCTGTCGTCTTGAGTAGACCGGTCGTCTCGTTTTTTGGCCATTTCGGCGTCGTATCGCCAACGCCGAGGGGTCGATCAGTTCGAAGGGCTCGGTCCGTTCGAAGCGAGCCCGAGGATGCGCCGGGTCGTTCCCATGGCGGCCTCGAACGGTGCGTCGGTCCGCACGATCTTCGCCATCAGGCTCGCACCGAGCCAGATGTGATACAGATCCTCTGCAGCCGTGTGCGGTTCGCTCTCGACCTTGAGCGAACCTTCCGCCACGCCGGCCGCGATCGCCCGCGACACGCGGTCGATGATGCCGGCGGTGCCGCCCTTGAGGGCGAGGCGCATCGTTTCGGAGAGGTCCGAGACCTCCGCCGCGAGCTTCACAGCCAGGCACTTGCGCTGATAGTCGATGTTCCCCTGTGTCGCCTGCCACTTCCGCCAATAGTTCATCAGGCGTTCGGCATGGCTCAGCCCCGGCTCGGCGAGCGTCGTATCGAGATCGGCGAGATAGCTTTCGAAGTAGTCTGCCAGAAGGGCCTCGCCGAAGGCCTCCTTCGAGCCGAAATAGTGGTAGAACGACCCCTTCGGCACACCGGCAGAGGTCAGGATCTCGTTCAGCCCGACCCCGGAGAACCCCTTCGCGCCCACGAGGCCGTAGGCGGTGTCGAGGATATCCTGCCGGGTGTCGGTGTGTGCGGTGGCGCGTGTCATGAGGATCAGATAGACCTGATTAGACCGGTCGTCTAGCGAGGCGCGCATCTTTTTTGCGGAGGGGTCTCGCGGTTCGCCCAGCCGGCTCCGAGGCCTCACGCGCGCCACCCGCCAAGCGGGCCGATCGCGGGGTGAATGCCGACCGCGCGGGGACGAGGACCTCGTCGAGGCCGGTCACCGCGAATGCGGTACCGGCGCCGCGCAGACCTTCGGCGTCGGCCGAGGGCTCCCGCCTCCGACAGGCATGGTAGCCTGCTTCCGAGACGCCGGGCCCGCGGGCCATGACGGCGATGGGACAGATGCCCGGTCGGCGCTCGTGAACCAAAAGATACGGATCAGGGCCTCGCGTGCGGCGGCCGTGAGGGTCTCGGTCCTTGCCCCCCGGCGATCCTCGTTCTGGTCAGCCTCCGCGCCCCAGTTCCGGAGGGCCCGAGCCGAAGCTTCGAACCCACGGGCAAGGTCTGCGGGGTCACGTCCGGCACGGACCCGTTCGACGAACCGACGGCGCAACGCAGCGGGATAGGGCGGACGTGGGTGGGGCATCGGTGGCACCCCGTGGAAAAGCCTGAAGGGCTCCACGAGAGCGGGTCAATATCAGCTGCGCACCGTCACTCGCAGCCGCTCGATCGCCGCTGAGCACCGAACGCTATGGACCACCAGGAAGGCCTGGTGGAGCTGAGGGGAATCGAACCCCTGACCTCCGCAGTGCGATTGCGGCGCTCTCCCATCTGAGCTACAGCCCCGTCGAGGCGCCGGCCTTGTAGGCGCGGGCGGCTCAGCCTGTCAATTCCTGTTTCACCGTCGCCCGCCGCGCGCCGATCCGGCGCTGGGACGCGGGTGCCCCGAGGATAGTACGCGGACCCGCATGAACGCCCTGATCTGGCTCTTCGACACGGTCGTCCAGCTCTTCATCTACGTCCTCATCGCCAGCGCGGTCCTGAGCTGGCTCGTGGCGTTCAACGTGGTGAACGTGCGCAATCCCATCGTCGCCCAGGTCGGCGAGGTGCTCTACCGGATCACCGAGCCGGTGCTGCGGCCGATCCGCAACCTGCTGCCCAATCTCGGCGGCGTCGACATCTCGCCGATCATCCTGATCCTGCTGCTGCTGTTCATCAGCCGCCTGCTGCACGAATACGCCGTGCCCGCAACCTACGTTTACGCGCAGTAGGACTGCCCGCCCGTGAAGACGAATCCCGGCCGCTTCTTCGAGGATTTCCGCCTCGGCGAGACCACCCGCCATGCCACCCCGCGCACCGTGACGGTGGGCGACGTGGCGCTCTACACCGGCCTCTACGGCCCGCGCTTCGCGGTGCAATCCTCGGACGCCTTCGCCCGCGCCCTCGGGTATCCGAAGAGCCCGCTCGACGACCTGCTCACCTTCCACATGGTGTTCGGCAAGACCGTGCCGGACGTCTCCCTCAACGCGCTCGCCAATCTCGGCTACGCGGAGGGCGGCTTCCGCCGGCCGGTCTATCCGGGGGAGACCCTCTCCACCGTCTCCGAGGTGATCGGCCTCAAGGAGAGTTCGAACCGCCAGACCGGCGTGGTCTACGTGCGCTCGGTTGGGTCCGACGAGGCCGGCGAGACCGTGCTGAGCTATTGCCGCTGGGTGCTGGTGCGCAAGCGCGACCCCGCGGCCGCGATCGCCGAGGCGCACGTGCCGACCCTCGCCAAGGTCGTCGACCCGCGGGATCTCGCCGGCGCCCTGCCGCCCCTCTCGGCCGCCGCCTACGATTCGGAACTCGCCGGCAGCCCGCACCGATTCGCCGACTATGCGGTCGGGGAGAAGATCGACCACGTCGACGGCATGACTGTCGAGGAGGCCGAGCACCAGATCGCCACGCGGCTGTTCCAGAACACCGCCAAGGTGCATTTCGACGGGCTGGCCGCGAAGGACACCCGGTTCGGCCGGCGCCTGATCTATGGCGGCCACGTCATCTCGCTGGCCCGGGCGCTCAGCTTCAACGGGCTGGCCAACGCCTTCGCGCTCGCCGGCATCAATGCCGGCCGCCACGTGGCGCCGCTGTTTGCCGGCGATACGGTCTATGCCTGGAGCGAGGTGCTGGCGGCGGCCGATGTCGGCCGCGCCGATGTCGGGCTCCTGCGCCTGCGCACGGTTGCCACCAAGAACCAGCCCTGCGGCGCCTTCCCGGACCGCGCCGGGGAGGGCTACGACCCCGCCGTGATCCTCGATCTCGACTACTGGGCGTTCGTGCCGAAGTAGCGGGGCCGGGAGGCCGTGCGATCGGACCTGAGCGTATGGCCACGATCCGGATCCCGACGACGAGCGGCGTGGTCGTGAGGCCCGCGCGGCCGGAGGACGCGGCCGCCCTCGCGGCGATCCACGTGGCGACCTGGCACGAGGCCTATGGTGGCCTCCTGCCCGCCGAGATGATCGCCGCCCTCACGGTCGCGGTACGGCAGGCCTGGTGGGCGCAGGTTCTCAGCGGCCTGGAGCCGGGCCCCGGCGAGGCGGTCTATCTGGCCGAGACGGATGGCAAGCCGGTCGGTTTCGGCGCCGGCAACGCCCAGCGCGCGGAGACCCTGAAGGCGGCGGGCTTCGACGGCGAGATCCGGGATCTCTACGTCCTGCGGGCCGCCCAGGGGCGCGGAGCGGGCCGGGCCCTGGTCGCCGCGACGGCGGCGGAGCTCCGGCAGGCCGGGTACCGTGCCGCCAGCGCCTGGGTGCTGCGCACGAACGCGCCGGGCCGCCGCTTCCTCGAAGGTCTCGACGGCACCCGGCTCGACGCGCCCGAAGCGTCCCGCGGGCATGGCCGTTTCACGGAGATCGCCTACGGGTGGCGCGACCTCGCCGCCCTGGCAGCGTCCTGCCGCCCGCGCGGGGGGCGGGACAGACGCTGAACGCCCCTCAGCGGATCCCCGCCCCGACCACCCCCGCCTCGACGGCCAGCGTCAGGCGATCCGTGACCGCCCACTCGACCCCGACGCCCGCTACCGGCCGCACCGCGATGTCCTGGCGGCTGAACGGAAGCGCCCCCGGCCGCGGCCCGACGCGCAGCGTCTCGTGGACGGCCACCGCGCCGGTCTTGGCGTAGACTAGGACATCCGGCGACAGCAGGGTCCCGACCTTCATCTCCAGGGTGCCGGCGAAGTCCTGCGCATAGGCGAGCCGCCCGTAGCCCGGGGTCAGGGTCCCGTCGAGCCCGGCCAGGTAGTCGAGGCCGCCGCTGATGCCGTAGAGGATCGGGCCGGCCTGCCACATCCGGCCGCCCTCGAAGCCGAGGGTGGGACCCCCATAGCTGCCGACGTGCCGGGACGACGCGACCGCGTAGCCGGTCGACAGCCGGGCGTAGCTGCCCGTCCAGCGGCTGTCCGTATCCGCGAGCGGCCCGGGCCAGGCGAAGGACGGCAAGGGCGCGAAGCCGACCGCCGGCCACAGCAGCGCCTGGGCCGCGGCGGGGCCGGCCGGCAGCAACCCGGCGCCGAGCACCAGACCCGCCGCGATCCGGCGGAGCGAACGGGAATCGGCGCGTCTGCTCATGCGGCCAGGATAGCCGAAGGCGCCGGACCGGGACAGGGTCCGGCCGACGCGACGGATCCTGTCTGTGGCCCGCGATGGTTTCGAAAGGTCCGAGACCTGTCGCGGGTGCGGGGCGCAAGCCCTGCGAAAGCCCCGGGGCTCTGCGCCAAGGACCCCGCCAAAGGGAGGATCCCTTTGGAATCCACCTTTGCCGGTGGGAGCACAGCACCCACACGCGTCGTTCATACGCCTCTGGAGTGACGGGCGCGCGGCGTTCGGAGCGCTTGGCCCGCCATGCCGGGCGGAGATCGCCGTCTGGCCGTGATCGAGACCAGGCCCTACACGCGCTCCGCAGCGAGGGCCTGGAACCGGTCCGCCCTCCGCGGCAACCGTCGCGCCTGCGAGGGGGTGAGGCCGAAGCGTCTGCGGAAGGTCCGGTTGAAGTAGGACAGGTCGCCGAAGCCGACATCGAAGGCGATGGCGCCGATCGGCCGCGCCTCGTCGCCAGCCGTGAGGTGCTGCATCGCCCGGTCGAGGCGGCGGGCGAGGACGAAGCCCGAGAAGGTCTCGCCCTCCGCCTGGAACAGCGCCTGGATCAGCCGGCTCGAGATCCCCTGGGCCTGGGCCACGGCGTCCAGGCTCAGGTCCGGGCTGCCGAGACGCTGCTCGACCTCGGCCTTGAGCACCTGGATCCGCAGGTCGCGCCGGCTCGGGACGGGCCCGTTCGGCTGAAGGTCGGGCTCGCGCACGATGAGGGCGAGGAGATCGGCCAGGTGCGCCCGGGCGAGTTCCGCGAGCCCCGCGGTGGCGGCCGGAATCAGCCCGCGCAGCAGGCCCGCGGCATAGGCGGTCAGGGTCTGCAGGCCCGGATGGTCCCGCCCGATCCGCCGGAGGACGCCGGCGTCGAGGGCGGCGAGGGGGGCCGCGAGCCGGGTCCGCTCGATCGCCAGGACGTCGATCCGCTCGACGCCCGTCGCGGCGAACACGGCCCCCCGGCTCGCCGCGACGAGCAACGCATCGCGCGAGCAGCAGGCGAGGGTGCGCCCGCCCTGCGTCACCTGGAGACGCCCGGCCGCGGGCCGCACCAGGAGGAGGCGCTCGACCGGGGCCTCGTCGCACCAGGTCCGGGACGGGCCGAACACCGAGGCGATGCCGAGATCGGGGTCCAGGCGGATCGCGGTCCGTCCCCGGAAGGGGAGCGCATCCGGCTCCGCGATCATCCGCGGGGGCGCGCTGCCAACCGGCTCGACCGGGCTGTGATCGGGCAGGGCCCGCAATCCCCGGTCCGACGCGCGCACCTGCGCCGAACCGGTCTCCCCCTCGGCGGAGCACGCGCCCGCCGGATCCGTCCGCTTCGTCATCATACGCCCAATGCGGCCGGATCCTGCGCAGCAGTCCGAACTCTTGCTCGCCTGAGTCCAAGCGGGCGGGCAGTCACCATGCTAGAGGCCCAAGACGATTTCGAGAGGATTTGCGATTTTCTACTTTCGATCCCGGATCGATGATCTCGTAGTTCTCAAATTAGACGAATTTTAAACTGCGATCCGTGCCGGTCTGGCGTCCGCGTTACACGGGCGGCTACGGCGGGCGCGGCGGCAACGGGGCGCCTCGACCAAGGCGCACAGGGGTGGGTGTGAGCGTCATGCGGTATGTCGGTCTCGTCGCGATCCTCGGTGCGGGGACAATCCTGGCCGGTCCGGCCCAGGCGCAGACCGCCGCGCAGACCTCCGCGCAGACGGCCGGGCCGACCGTCGCCCTCGACGAGATCTCGGTGACCGCCACCCGCGCCCCGCGGCGGATCGAGGACGTGCCGCAGAGCGTCCAGGTGGTCGACCGGGAGCAGATCCGCCAGCAGCTCGCCCTGACGTCGAACCCCTCTTCCGTGCTGGCGAAGCTGGTCCCGGGATTCTCGGCGCCGAACGGCACGATCTCCAGCGCGTCCGAGAGTTTTCGCGGGCGCAACCTCCTAGTCCTGATCGACGGCGTGCCGGTGAACACGCCCCTGCGCGACGTCTCGCGCATCCTCAACCTGATCGACCTCAACAGCGTGGAGCGGATCGAGGTGGTGGCGGGCGCCTCCAGCCTCTACAGCGCGGGCGCCACCGGCGGCACGGTCAACTTCATCACCCGCCGCCCCACCGACGGGAAGCCGGTCGTCACCGTCAACACCGCCCTGCGGACCTTCACGGCCGATCCCGTCCACGGGCTCGCGCCGGAGACCTCGATCAGCGTGACCGGCAAGGTGCCGGACGGGGTCGACTACGCCTTCACCGGATCGGGCCGCTTCGCCGGCCGCACCTATGACGGCAAGGGCCGGGAGATGCCCTCCGACGGGCAGCTCGGCCAGGGCGGCGGCGACCGTTTCCAGCTCGGCAACATCAACCTGCGGCTCGGCTACGACCTCGACCTCGCCAAGCGCGTGGAGTTCGGCCTCACCCAGATCCTGCTCAACCAGGACCCGCGCTACCTCACGGATTACACCGGCGCTTACGCGCGCCCGAACTATGCGCGGCTCTACCCCGGGCTGCCGGTGGCCGAGGACACCCGGTCGCTGTACCTGCGCTACACCGACCGCGACACCCCGCTCGGGTCGCTGTCGCTGCTCGGATTCTTCAACGACATCAACAAGCGCTTCAACTATACGGAATTCGCCTATCCGGCGAACCCGTTCGTCACCTACTCGCTCAGGCCGACGGCGCCCACGAGCCTCGCCAACCAGTCCGCGCTGGCGACCGAGCGCGGCGGCATCAACCTCACCCTCGACACGGACCTGAGCGTCCTCCTCCCCGGGATGAAGCTGACCTGGGGCACCGACGTGATCGCGGAATTCACGCGCCAGCGGTCCCGCGACGGCGCGGACGTGTTCACGCCCCTCCAGCAGAACAGCTATGCGGGCTTCGCCCTGCTGCAGCTGCCCCTGGGCGAGCGGCTGACCCTGCGGGCCGGCATGCGCTACGAGCATTTCGACCTCGACGTGGCGGGCTACACGCGGCCGACCACCTTCGCGGCGACCGCCGCCCGCAACGCCCTCGGCTACTCGACCTTCGTGCTGCCGGCCCTCGCCGTCACGGGCGGGCGCTTCTCCTACGCGGCCCCGACCTTCAACGCGGGCGCGACCTTCAACCTCCTGCCGGGCATCGATCTCTACGGCGGCTTCAGCCAGGGCTACGCGCTCGCCGATATCGGCGCCTTTACCCGGCGGGCCGGCCTGTCGCTCGCCTATGCCTGCCCGGTGGCGCGGCCCTTCTGCCTGCCGGCGGGCACCACCATCGCGTATTCCAGCATCGCCCCGCAGGCGCAGATCGTGAACTCCTACGATTTCGGCATCCGCGGCCGGGTGGGGATTTTTTCCGGCTCCCTCGGCGGCTTCGTCTCGACCTCGGACGAGGGCACGACCTTCGATCCGCTGACCAGCCGGCTCAGCCAGCAGAAGGAGATGATCTACGGCGTCGAGTTCACCGGCAACGCGCAGGTGACCGAGCAGCTCAGCCTCGGCACCGTGCTGGGCTACCGCGAGGGCCGCTACGACACCAACAAGGACGGGCGCCTGGACAGCTCTCTGCCCAACAACCGCATCGGCGCGCCCTTCCGCGCCACGGTCTCGGGCACCTACCTGTTCGCGAACGGCGTCTCGGTCCGCCTCGAGGGGGAGGGCTTCAGCGGCCGCGACGCCCGCATCGACCTCGTGGGCACCCGCTACCGCCTCAAGGACGCCTTCACGGTGAACGCCTCCGTCGGCGCGCCCCTGGCCGGCGGCGAGCTCTACGCCTCCGTCGACAACCTGTTCGACGCCGCCTACTGGAACCCCACCGCGACCTCGGTGCGCAACCTGACCGTCTACGGGCTCGGGCGCACCGTCACGGTCGGCTACCGCAAGACGTTCTGAGCCGATGGTCGCCGTGGAGGAGGCGGACGGCCTCGTCGTCCTGCGCTGGCTCGGGCCGCCGCAACCCGGCGACGAGGCCGCCTATCTCGACGCCCTGGAGCGGATCGGCGCGCAGGCCCGGCCCTTCGCGCTGATCCTGGTGCTCGGCGGAATCGGCAAGCTCTCGCCGGCCGGGGAACGCGCCCAGAACCTGTGGTTCAAGCGCACCCGCGCCGACCTCGACCGGCTCTGCCGCGGCCTCGTCCTCGTGCGGCCCGGCTTCACCGAAGCGGGCGCGGACGTGTTCCGCCGGCTCTGGCGCTTCCCGATCCGGATCGCGCCCGACGAGGCGGTCGCCCGGGTGACGGTGAAGGACTTCCGCACGTGAGCGCCGCCCGGTCCGAGCGGCTGCGGCTCTTCGCCGTGCTGGCCGCGCTCTACATGGCGCAGGCGATCCCCTCCTACCTGATCGCGGCCGCGCTGCCGCCGATCCTGCGCGAGGCCGGCGTCTCGCGGGCGGCGATCGGCTATCTCAGCCTGCTGTTCCTGCCGCTGGTGCTGAAGTTCCTCTGGGCGCCGGTGGTCGACCGGGTCCGGCCCTTCGCGCGGGCGCACCGGGCGGGCTGGGTGATCGTCACCCAGGTCGGCGTGATCGGCTGCATCCTGGCGATGCTGCCGCTCGGCCCCACCGATGTCGCCGGCCTCATCGGCATCGGCTTCGTCGCCGCGCTCCTGATCGCCACGCAGGACATCGCCACCGACGGCTACGCCGTGACGCGGCTGCGGCCCGAGGACCGCGCCATCGGCAACGCCATCCAGGGCGGCTCGGTCGCCCTGGGCGTGGTGGTGGGCGGGACGCTGAGCCTCGTGCTCTACCACCATGCCGGCTGGGCGGTGATGCTGCTCACCGCCACCGCCTTCTGCCTGCCGCCGCTCGCCGCCGCCTTCTGCATGCGCGAGGGCGATCCCCCGCCCGGCCGGAGCGCGCCGCGCCCCTCGATCCGCGCCTTCCTGCGTCGGCCGGAGGTGCGCACCATCCTGTGGGTCGCCCTGACCTACCGGGTCAGCGAGGGTCTCGTGAAGGCGATGGAGGGCCCCTACCTCGTCGATGCCGGCGTGCCGCTCGACCGGATCGGCTACCTGTCGGGCCTCTCGGCGGCGACGGCGGGGCTCGCCGGCTCGGGCATCGCCGCACTGCTGGTGCGCCGCTATGGCACCGCCGCCACGCTCGGCCTGCTCGGGGCCGCGCGCACCCTGTGCTTCGCCCTGTTCGCGGCCCATGCCTTCGGCGCCGTGGTCGGCCTGTGGCCGCTCTTCGGCGCGGCCGGGTTCCAGACGCTGATCCGCTACATGGAGATCGTGGCGCTCTACAGCCTGTTCATGGCGGTCTCCTCGACCGACCAGCCCGGCACCGACTTCACGATCCTCGCCTGCGCGCAGCTCATCGTCTACTTCGTCGGCGCGCTGATCTCGGGCAAGCTCGCCGACCTCCTCGGCTACGGGGCCCTGTTCGGGCTCGCCACGCTGCTCTCGGGCGCCGCCACGGTGGCGACCGTGCGGCTGCTCGGCACCGGCCGGGGGCCGTCCTGATGGCCCGGTCCCCTGCCGAGCCGCAGGGCCGCGGGGATCAGCGCGAGGCCGAGCGCCGCGCAGAGCCAGGGCGGCAGGGTCGGGGCGATCCGGAAGGCCGCGCCGCCGCTCAGGGCGCCGATCCCCTGACCCAGCACGTGCGCGCTCGCCAGCCAGCCCGCCGCGGCGGCCTGGGCGCCCTCCGGCACCCGGGCCACGAGGGCCGCGGTGTAGGTCGGCGTCGCGACGGCGAGGCAGGCGCCCGCCAGGACCGCGCCGAGCCCGGCGAGCCACGGGGCCGGCGCCAGGGCGATCAGGCCGCAGCCGGCCGCGAACCCGGCGAGCCCCAGGGACAGGTTGCGCCCGAGGTGCCGGCCGAGGCGCGGCACCACGAGGAGCTGCGTCAGGATCGTCGCGACCGCCACCAGCGCGAAGTTCACCCCGGCGAGCCCGGCGGCTGCCTCGGCGCCGAGACCGAAGCGCCGCTGCAGGAACAGGCCGAGCACGATCTGGATCTGCCCGAGGCCGACGGTCAGCACGAAGCCGATCGCCAGGAGCGGCGCCGCGGCGCGCAGGAAGGCCCGCCCGGCCCCGCCCCGCTCAGGCCGGGGCCCGCCGGTGAGGTCCGGCGCCGCGAGCAGCAGGAGCGGGCTCAGGGCCAGCGCGAGGAGCGGCGCGACCGCCCCGAACAGGCCGGCCGCCATCACCAGCGCGCCGAGGATGCGGCCGACCGAGAGACCGGCGCCGAGCCGCCCGAGGGCCGCCGGGCTCAGCGCCTCCGGCAGGCCGCGCACCAGCGCGGCCTGGGCATGGGGCATCACCCCGGCTGCGCCCGCCCCGTAGGCGATCCGCGACGCGGCGAGCAGGCCCAGCGCCGCGGCCGCGGGCAGGCCCGGCAGCACCAGAGCCAGGCCGAACAGGCCGTGGCCGAGCACCATCAGCGCCGTGAGGCCCCCGAACAGGCGCCGCAGGCGCCACGCGCCGCCCCAATGCCCCCAGGCCGGTGCGCAGACGAGGAACACCACCGATCCGAGCAGGGCGACGCCCCCGATCGCGGCCGGGTCGAGCCCGGTGCGCGCGGCGGTCACCGGCACCAGCGCCAGGACGGCCGACTGACCGAAGCCCACGGAGGCCGCCGCGAGGGAGAGCCGCGCCGCCGCGCGTCCGGACGTGCCGATCGGGTGTGGGACCATGGGCGCCTCGTCGAGAGGCGCCGTCTTAGCGCATCGGCCGGCGTGGTTGCAAAGCATGTTGTGTAGTTTTGAAATAATTCCATAGTATATAAACGGGATTGCTTCGCAATCTGTCTTCATCTATTGACATAAATCGCGGGATGGAGATGGGAGTATGGTCGATCCGGGCCTCTGCTTTGCCGACGTTGCTTGCGAGATCTCGGCGCGCGGCTTCCTGAACAGCCTCCTGCGGGAGTGGACGGGCTGGTCGCTCGCCCCGGCCGCCGAGGCGGAGATGGAGGCCGGCCCCGGCGCACGGCGGCTGCGCATCCCGCTGCCGAGCCGCGGCTCCGTGGTGGAGATCGCGGTCGTTCACCGCTCCTCGGTCGGCCTCCACGTGTTCCGTCTCCCGTTCCGGGAGCACCGCGCCGGCGCGCCCGCCCGGATCATGGCCTTCGCGGAATTCGCCGCGGCGGTCGCCCACGAGCCGGCCATCGTCGGCCCGGAGGCGGCGCGGGCCGCGCCGGCCTTCCTGGGCCGGGTCTTCCAGAGCCTGTCCGCCATCGAGGACGCGCTCGCCCGCGCCCCCGCGCCCGGCCTCGGCCTGCATGCCGACCCGAGCTTCCAGGAGGCCGAGCGGGCCCTGCGCTTCGGCCATGCGGTGCACCCGACCCCGCGCAGCCGGGACGGGTTCACGCCCGAGGATGCGCGCACCTTCGCGCCCGAATACGGACGGGGCTTTCCCCTGCGCTGGTGGTCGGCCGCGCCCGACGCGGTCGTGCAGGGCAGTTCGCGGGCGGAGACCGCGGCGGATCTCAGCGCCGGCCTGGCCGCGGAGGATCCCGCCCTCGACCGGCGGATCCTGGCGGCGGCGGAGGGCCGCGTCCTCCTGCCGATGCATCCCTGGCAGGCGGCCCGGCTCACCCTCGATCCGGCGGTCGATACCCTGTTCCGCGCAGGCCAGCTGATCGACCACGGGTCCGGCGGCAGCCCCTGGTTCGCCACGACCTCCCTGCGCAGCCTCTACGCGCCGCACGCGCGCGTCATGCTCAAGCATTCGCTGAGCCTCCGGCTCACCAACTCGCTGCGACTGATCAAGCCGGTCGAGTGCGCGCGCGGCCTCGCGGTCGACGTGCTGCTGCAGGGGCCGATCGGGGCGGCGATCGCCGCGCGCTGGCCGCGCTTCCACATCCTCGGCGAGCCGGGCTACCTCGCCCTGCGCGGCGCCGACGGCGCGGTGCTACCGCAGACGATCGTCGCGCTGCGCGACAACCCCTTCCGCGGATCCGGGCAGCGCCCCGCGGCGGTCCTGGCCGCCCTGTGCGAGATCGATCCGGACGGGCGGGGCAGCGCGCTCGCCGACACGATCCTGCGCATCGCCGAGCGAGAGGGCGGCCGCGCGCAGGGGGCCGAGACCGTGGCCCTGCGCTGGTTCGACCGCTTCCTCGACCTCGTGGTCGGGCCGCTCCTCGGCATGCAATGCGCGTTCGGCCTGCTGTTCGGCGCGCACCAGCAGAACCTCGTCCTCGGCCTCGACGACGGCTGGCCGGCGGAGGCGTTCTTCCGCGACTGCCAGGGCACGGGCTTCGTGCGCGAATTCCTGCCCGTCCTCGCCGAGGCCGCGCCGGGGCTCGACCTCGGATCCGGCCACCGCTTCACCGCCGGAGAAGCCGCGCGGATCATGGCCTATTACCTCGTCGTCAACAGCGTCTTCGCGGTGATCGGGGCGATCGCCATCGCGGGACTGGCACGGGAGGCCGTGCTCATCCGGCAGGTGCGCCGCTTCGTCGAGGCGCTGGCCGGGACGGATCTCCCCGACAAGACCTGCCTGCGCCTCCTGCTCGATGCCCCCACCCTCGGGAGCAAGGGCAACTTCATGATCTGCTTCCGCAACATCAACGAGAACACGGACGTGACCGATCCCCTGGCGCACTATGCCGGCCTGCCCAATCCGCTCGCCGCCGCCCCCGCGGAGGTCCGCCCATGACCCTGCGCGCCCGCGCCGACAGCTTCGTCGGCATCCCCCTCGACGGTTGGACGGGAACGAGCCGGCACTGGCCTGTCGCCGGCGAGAGTCTCACGGTGGAGAGCCTGCCCCGCGACGCCCACACCGCCCGGCTCCAGGCGATGCGCAACGGCGCGACGGTCGCCGAGGCGGAACTGCGCAGGCCGGCCGGCGCCGACACGGCGATCCTCGACATCCTGCACCCGGACGGCCTGCATCCCGGCGAGACCGCGATCGTGGCTGCCCTGGTGGAGGCCGCGTTCCAGCGCTGCCCGGACGTGCCACGCCTGCGCGTCGCCGGTCTCGGGGGTGCCCCGGCGCTGCTCGCCCTGGAGTCGTTCCCGATCGCACCGCAATCGGGAACGACTCCAGGCCTTCGTCGTGACGCGCTCTCTTGCGCCGAGCCGGCGTCCACCTCGGCGGAGAGCGCTCGAGCCGACGAGAGTCATTCGGAAGCGGGCGCCGCGCCCGACGCGCTGATCGAGCGCGCGCAGTTCCACCAGCTTCCGCTGCTGTGGCTGAGCCCGGGGACGCGGGCCGCCTACCCGCTGATCCGGTCGCGCGTCGGGCCGCAGGACCGCCTTCCGCCCCTGCGGCCGCCCCAGCCGAACGGCACGCTGTACCGGCGCTGGCTGCCCCATCTCGGCACGACCCTGTCGTTCCGCTCCATCGACCGGCGGCGCGACCTCCCGCTGTTCCACGAATGGATGAATCAGCCCCGGGTCGCCTACTACTGGGAGTTGGCGCAGGGCGCGGCGGAGCTCGACCGCTACCTCGCCGACCAGGAGGCCGACCCGCACCTGTATGGGGTGATCGGCAGCTTCGACGACGTGCCGGTCGGCTATTTCGAGTTCTACTGGGCCAAGGAGGACCGGCTCGGCCCCTACTACGACGCGGAGGATTTCGACCGCGGCTGGCACGGGCTCATCGGCAACGCCGCCCATCTCGGCCGACCGAAGACGCTGGCGTGGTTTAAGGCCGTGACCCACTACCTGTTCCTGGACGAGCCCCGCACCCGGCGGATCATGGGCGAGCCGCGGGCCTCGCACCGCAAGATGCTGAGCTACTGCGCGGACGCGGCCTACGAGACGCTCAAGGAATTCGACTTCCCCCACAAGCGCGCGGCCCTCGTCTGCTGCGAGCGCGAACGCTTCTTCCGGGAGGTGACCCTGTGAGCGCCGGACCGCTGCCGGGGGGCGGCCCGGTGACCGCGCCGCTCTGGCTCGACCTGAACCGCGCGCTCATCGCCAAGGCCATCGCCGAACTCGCCTTCGAGGAGGCGCTCGCGCCCGAGCCGACGGATCGCGACGGGACGCAGTGGCTGCTGCGCCTCGACGACGGGGTCGCCTACCGCTTCCGGGCCGAGCGCCGGATCTGGGGCAATCTCGCGATCGATCCCGCAAGCCTGGTCCGCGTCGCCGGCGATCGCGCGGCCCCGGCCGGCGACGCCGCCGGCTTCCTGGTCGATGCGAGCCGGGGGCTGGCAATCGCGCCCGCGACGCTCTGCACCTACATCGCCGAGCTGCTGAGCACCCTGACGGCCGATGCCCGGATCGCGGCGATCGGCCGGGATAGGGCGGGGCCGGCGCTCCTGGCCCTGAGCGACAGGATCCTGCAGGCCTATCTCGACGGCCACCCCAAGGCACCGGCGAGCAAGGGCCGGATCGGCTGGGGGCTTTCCGATTTCGAGGCCTACGCGCCGGAATTCCAGCCGGAGATCCAGCTGTTCTGGGTCGCGGCCGACCGGGCCGCCTGCCGCTTCGACCGCGAGCCCGGCCTTAGGGAGGACGATCTCCTCGCCGACGCCCTCGACGAGCCCGAGCGATCCCGCCTGAAGGCGACCTGCGGCGCGCGCGGCGTCGATCCGGCGCGGTTCCTGCTGATGCCGGTCCATCCCTGGCAGTGGCAGAACCGGATCGCGCTGAATTTCGCGGGTGAGATCGCGGCCGGTCGCCTCGTCCCGCTCGGGACCTTCGGCCGGGCCTACAGGCCCCTGCAATCCCTGCGCACCCTGGCGTGCGCAGACTCCGGCGGCCGCCTCGACGTGAAGCTCGCGCTGACGATCCTCAACACCTCCGCGTGGCGGGGCGTGCCCGGCCAGTACATGGCGATCGGGCCGGCCTTCTCGGCCTGGCTCGCCGACACGGCCGCCGCCGATCCTGCGCTCGGCGGCACGGTGATCCTGCGGGAGCGGGCCGGCGCCTTCTACCCGCACCCCGTCTACGAGCGGATCGCCGACGCCCCCTATCAGTATCGCGAGATGCTGGGCGTGATCTGGCGGGACGGCGTCGAGGGCCGGCTCGAACCCGGCACCTCCGCCCTGATGATGGGTGCGCTCCTGAAGGCGGACGCGCAGGGCCATCCCCTCGTCGGCACCCTGGTCGCCCGCTCGGGCCTCGGCGCCGAGGCGTGGCTGGAGCGGCTCTTCGACCACGTGGCGGTGCCGCTCTACCACTTCCTCTGCCGCTACGGCGTCGGCTTCATCGCCCACGGCCAGAACGTCACCCTGATCCTGCGGGACGGCGTGCCCTGCGGCGTGGCGCTCAAGGATTTCCAGGGCGATGCCGACCTCGTCGACCAGGATTTCCCGGAGAGCCGCGACCTGCCGGCGGGCGTGCGGGAGACGCTGCTGCGCCGCCCGGCCGCCCATCTCCTGCAGCATCTCCAGACCGGCCATTTCGCGAGCCTGCTGCGCTTCGTCTCGGACGCGCTGCTGCGCGACCAGGGCGTGCCGGAGATCGCCTTCTATGGTGCGCTGGCGCGGGCCCTGCGCGGCTACCAGTCCCGGCATCCCGAACTGGCCGACCGGTTCCGCCTGTTCGATCTGTTCGCGCCGACCGTGCCGCGGGTCTGCATCAACCGCGTCCGCCTCGCCCTCGGCTACGGCGATTCGAACCTGCGGCCGGTGCCGCGGCTCGGCAGCGACCTGATCAACCCCCTCCACCGCGCAGACATCGCCGCGGCGGCTCAGGCGACACCTGGGTCCGCCTCCCGGACAGGCTCCCAGGCAGGGCTTCTCGCATCATGACGGACCATACGCTCGATCTGGCCGGCATCGGAATCGGCCCCTTCAACCTGAGCCTCGCGGCGCAGCTCGACGCGGTGGCGGACATCGACGCGCGGTTCTTCGACCGGGCCCCGGCCTTCGACTGGCATCCCGGCATGATGCTGCCGGAGGTCGCGCTCCAGACCTCCTGCCTCAAGGATCTCGTCACGGCGGTGAACCCGACGAGCCCCTGGAGCTTCATGGCCTATCTGGTGGCGCAGAAGCGCTTCTATGAGTTCCTCAACGCCGACTTCGGGGCGGTACCGCGCCAGGAATTCGCGCGCTACCTCGCCTGGGTGGCGGCCCGGCTCCCGAGCCTGCGCTTCGGCACGGCGATCCACGAGGTCCGCTGCGCGGCGGACGGGTTCCGCCTGCGCGGCGATGGCGGGACGGTCCGGGCGCGCACCATCGCCGTCGGCGTCGGCCTGCAGCCGAACCTGCCGGCCTTCGCGGGCAAGCTCGACCCGCGCGATCACGTCCACAGCGCCCAGGCCGCCTCATGCCTCGACCGCACCGCCGGCCGGCGGGTCGCGGTGATCGGCGGCGGCCAGAGCGGCGCCGAGATCGTCCTGACCCTGCTGAACCGAAGCCGGGACGCGCCGGCCTCCGTGGACTGGATCAGCCGTCGCCCGAACTTCCAGCCGATCGACGCGACGCCGTTCACCAACGAGCTGTTCACGCCCGGCTATGTCGAACGCTTCCACGCCCTCCCGGAGGCGCGCCGCCGCTCGACCGTGGCGCACCAGAAGCTCGCGGGCGACGGCATCTCGCCCGCGACCCTGCAGGCCCTCTACCAGCGCCTCTACACCGTGCGGCATCTCGCCGGGCACGCCGCCGACGCGCCGGTCGCGGCGCGCCTGATGCCGCATCGCGAGGTCATGGACGTCGAGCGGGCGGGCGGATCCTACCGCCTCCTGATGCGCAACAGCTTCGACGGGCGCATCGACGTCGCCCAGGCCGACATCGTGATCCTGGCGACCGGTTACCGCTTCGCGCTGCCGCCCTGCCTCGACCCGCTGCGCGACCGTCTCAGGCTCGACGCGACCGGGCGCCCGCAGATCGGTCCCGACTTCGCCGCGGCCTGGGACGGGCCGGCGCGGAATCGCGTCTTCGTGCTCAATGGCGGCCTGATCAGCCACGGCATCGCGGAGCCGCAGCTCAGCCTGATGGCCTGGCGAAGCGCCGTCATCGTCAACGCCGTGGCGGGGCGCGCCGTGTTCGAGACGGACCTGCCGCCATCGCCCATAACCTGGTCGAGCGCCGAGTGCGGACGGCCCGCCCACGACGGTGGCGGACGCCTGGACGCCGCCGAATCGCTCTCCCCGTTCGAGATGGTGTGAGGACCCTCGCGGAGATCCGGAGCGTCCCGACGAAGGCTCGCGAACCCGTTTCGTGGGGTCTGTTGAGCAGGAAGGACGCCACGGGCGATGTGGAGGATGGCCGACACGGCCGCCCGTGGCGATGGTGCCGGAGCCCCCGCGGGCCGTCCGCTGGCCCGGTCGTGAACGGGCGCCTGAGCCTCACGCTTGGCCAGCGCGGGTTCGATGCCGGGCGCGAGGAGCCCCCCTCACGCATGCGGGGTCGGAACGCGGTGATCGGGCTGGCCTGGACGCGCGCCGATAACCTTCGCGCGGCCAAGCCGACACACCACCCGCTCCTGCCGGCAAACGTCCCGCTCGCGGACTCAGTCCCGCACCACCACCTTGGTGCCGACCCGGACGCGGTCGTAGAGATCGACCACGTCCTTGTTGGTCATGCGGATGCAGCCCGAGGAGACCGCCGCGCCCATCGTGTCGGGCTCGTTCGAGCCGTGGATCCGGTAGAGCGAGGAGCCGAGATAGAGGGCGCGGGCGCCCAGCGGGTTGTCCTGTCCGCCGGCCATGAAGCGCGGCAGGTCCGGGCGGCGGGCCAGCATCTGCTGCGGTGGGCGCCAGGCCGGCCATTCCTTCTTCATGGTCACGGTCTTGGTGCCGGACCAGGAGAACCCCTGCCGGCCGACGCCGACGCCGTAGCGGATCGCCTCGCTGTTCCCGAGGATGTAATAGAGCCGGCGCTGGCGGGTCGAGACCACGATCGTGCCGGGCTTCTCGGTGCTGTTCCAGCCGATCGTCTCCCGCGGGATCGCCTGGCTGCGGAAGACGTTGAGGAAATCCGCGAGCGGCCCGCTGTCCAGCGGGTTGGCGGAGGCGGGGGCGCTCGCGAGCAGAAGCCCCGCGATCCCGAGCAGCGCGATCCGTCTCGACATGGTGTCAGGTCCTCTCCGACCGGTTCTTGCCGATGGCGTCGGTCGTCGCGGCGGTGCCGCGACCCTGCGGCGAGCCGGCCCGGACTTCGCGGCGAGGGTGAGGCCGGCCGGGGGGAGGGCATGAATCCGGGGCGCCCTGTGGGCTTCGGGCAACACCGACCGCATGGCGCGGCGCCGTGGGTGATTGCGCCGGGGGACGGCCATGCTTATCTCGGATCCGTGATCCGATCCGCCGCCCTCCTGGCCCGCCGTGTCGCGGGCCTGCCGGACCGCCTCGCCCGGGGCTTCGCCGTGCTGGCGCTGCTCGTCCTGGCGGCGGCCGGCGCCACGGCATCCGTGCCCGCCCAGGCCATGACGGTCGCGGGCCCGGCCTGCGCCGTCGAGAGCCCGCGGATGGCGGTCCTGTCGGGTGCGCAGGATGCGGCCCAGGAGGCCGAGCGGTCGGCCTTCGACCGCACCGATCTCCGCCCCGCCGACAGCGAGATCCTCACCGAACTGGGCCTTCCCCGCGCGCCGGTCGAGGCGCCCCGGCCCCGTCACACCCTGTCCGCAGCGTTCGCCTACAGGTCCGACACCGTGCCGGCCGCCGTGCCGCACGGCTCGCCGCACCGGCCGCCCCGGTCGGCCTGACGCGCGCCCGGCCGTGACGGCCGGCTGGAACGCGCACCTCTCCCGATCCCCGTCCGGCCGGCCCGTGGGCCGGTTCGAGATCCGACCCGTCGATGCGCGGCTTTCTGCGTCGCGCAAGCCTCATCAGACGCATGCTTCCAGGAGCGTCGGTAGCCGTGACCCGCATTCTGTCCGCCAGAACCCTGTCCGTTATCCGGGCGCCGCGCCGCGCGACCGCAGCTTTGCCCGCGGCGCTGCTCCTGCTCGCCCTCGGGGCCTGCAACCCGAAGCAGGCCGCCGCGCCGACGCCCCCCGTGCCGGAGGTCGGCTTCGTGACGGTGACGCCGCAGGCGATCCCTTATCTGCGCGACCTGCCCGGACGCGTCGCCCCGATGCGCATCGCCGAGGTCCGCTCGCGGGTCTCCGGCCTCGTGGTCAAGCGCCTGTTCGAGCAGGGCAGCCAAGTTAAGGAGGGCGACATCCTCTACAAGATCGACCCGGCCCCCTTCCAGGTCGATCTGGCCAGCGCGGAGGCCGTGCTGGCCCGCCACGAGGCCGCCCTGGTGCTCGCCCGGCAGCAGGCCGACCGGCTCGAGCAGTTGCTGTCCCGCGCCACCGCCAGCCAGGCCCAGTACGACGCCGCCTTCGCGGGCAAGAAGCAGGCGGAGGCCGAGGTCGCCGGCGCCAAGGCGGCCCGGGACCGGGCGCAGCTCAACCTCGGCTGGACCGACGTGCGCGCCCCGATCACCGGCCGGATCGGCCGGGCGCTGCTCACCGAGGGCACCCTGATCGAGCCGGGCTCGACGGGGGCGCTGGCCACGATCCAGCAGCTCGACCCGATCTACGTCGACATCACCCAGTCGGTGGGCGAATTGAACCGCCTGCGCCGGGATCTGGCCAGCGGCGAGCTCGCCCGGCTGGAGGAGAACACCGCCAACGTCCACCTGATCATGGACGACAATTCCCTCTACCCCCTGGCGGGCCGCCTGCTGTTCTCGGACGTCACCGCCGATCCGAGCACCGGCCAGGTGACCCTGCGGGTGCAGTTCCCCAACCCGCATGACGAGCTGTTCCCGGGCATGTACGTGCGCGCCCGGATCAAGCAGGGCATCGATTCCGACGCCATCGCGGTGCCCCAGCAGGCGATCCAGCGCACCGAGGACGGCCGCGCCGAGGTCTGGGTGGTGCGCGCCGACGATACGGTGATGCGCCAGCCCGTCGAGGTCGGGCCGGTGGTCGGCCAGAACTGGCTGATCCGCGAGGGGCTCAAGGGCGGCGAGAAGGTCGTGATCGACGGCGTCCAGAAGATCACCGCGGGGGCGACGGTGAAGCCCCTGGATCAGACCCCGGCCCATGGCGAGGCCGGCCCGAGGCACGATGCCGATGAGGCCCCGGACGCTCCGGGCGCCAAGAATGCGGGCGACCCGGCGGAGGCCGCGCAGCGGGCGGCCGCCGCCCAGCGTCACTGACCGCGGAAGAACCCGATCATGGCACGCTTCTTCATCGACCGCCCGGTCTTCGCCTGGGTGGTGGCCCTGTTCATCTGCCTCGGCGGGGCGCTGGCCATCCCGAACCTGCCGGTGGCGCAGTATCCGGTGATCGCCCCGCCCTCCATCGCCCTGTCGACGGCCTATCCCGGGGCCTCGGTGGAGAGCCTCTACATCGGCACGACCCGGCTGATCGAGGACGAGCTGAACGGCGCGGCCAACATCATGAACTTCGAGTCGACCACCGACTCGTTCGGCTCGGTCAACATCACCGCGACCTTCCAGCCCGGCACCGATCCGGCGCTGGCCTCCGTCGAGGTGCAGAACCGCCTGAAGCGCGTGGAGGCGCGCCTGCCCGCGGAGGTGCGCCAGCAGGGCATCCTGGTCGAGGAGGCCTCGGCCGCGACGCTCAACATCATCACCCTCGTCTCCACGGACGGGTCGATGGACGAGATCGGGCTCGGCGATTTCATGAATCGCACGATCATCAACGAGATCCGGCGCATCCCCGGGGTCGGGCGCGCGACGCTCTACTCCACCGAGCGCTCGCTGCGGGTCTGGGTCGATCCCGACAAGCTGCGCGGCCTCTCGCTCAGCGCCTCGGACGTGACCGACGCGATCCGCAACCAGAACGTCCAGGTCGCCTCCGGCTCGGTCGGCGCGCAGCCGAGCCCGATCAAGCAGGCCGTGACCGTGCCGATCATCGTGAAGGGCCAGCTCGGCACGATCGAGGAGTTCGGCGCCGTTGTGCTGCGGGCCAATCCCGACGGCTCCAACGTGCGCCTGCGCGACGTCGCCCGGATCGAGCTCGGCGGCGACGCCTACCAGTTCTCGACGCGGCTGAACGGCGGCCCGGCCGCCGGCATCTCGGTGACGCTCGCCCCCGACGGCAACGCCCTGGAGACCGCCAAGGCGATCCGCGCCAAGATGGTCGAGCTGTCCCAGTTCTTCCCGCCGGACCTGAAGTGGGACATCCCCTACGACATCACCCCGGCGGTGGAGGCCTCCATCGAGAAGGTGCTGCACACCCTGGTCGAGGCGGTGGTGCTGGTCTTCCTGGTGATGTTCCTGTTCCTGCAGAACATCCGCTACACCCTGATCCCCACCATCGTGGTGCCGATCGCCCTGATGGGCACGGTCACGGTGATGTGGATCGCGGGCTTCTCGGTGAACGTGCTGACCATGTTCGGCATGGTGCTGGCCATCGGCATCCTGGTCGACGACGCCATCGTGGTGGTGGAGAACGTCGAGCGGATCATGAACGCGGAGGGGCTGCCCCCCAAGGAGGCCACCAAGAAGGCCATGGAGCAGATCACCGGGGCGATCATCGGCATCACCCTGGTGCTGATGGCCGTGTTCATCCCGATGGCGTTCTTCCCGGGCTCGGTGGGCATCATCTACCGGCAGTTCTCGATCGCCATGGTGACCTCCATCGCGTTCTCGGCGCTGCTCGCCCTGTCGCTGACGCCGGCCCTCTGCGCGACCTTCCTGAAGCCGGTGGCCCGGGGCCACGGCCACGCGAAGGGCGGCGTGTTCGGGCTGTTCAACCGCTTCGTCGACCGGGAGACCGCTCGCTACGGCCGCGGCACCCAGGCGTTCATCCGGAAATCCGGCCGGGTGATGCTGGTCTACCTCGCCCTGGTGGCGGGCACCGCCTACGCCTTCGTCAACCTGCCCGAGGGCTTCCTGCCGGTGGAGGACCAGGGCTTCTTCACGGTGGACATCCAGGCGCCGCCGGGGGCCTCCTACAACCGCACCCAGGAGGCCAACCGCCGGGTCGAGGAGCACCTGCTGGCGCAGCCCGGCGTCGCCACCGTGACGATGCTCAACGGCTTCTCGTTCTCCGGCCAGGCGCCGAGCACCAGCCAGGCCTTCGTCACCCTCAAGCCCTGGGGCGAGCGCGACGCGAAGAACTCGGCCGCCGCCCTGGTGGCCGGCACCAACGCGGCGCTCGCCAGCTACCGCGACGCCACCGTGGACGCCCAGGAGCCGCCGCCGGTGGACAACCTCGGCAACGCCGCGGGCTTCTCGTTCCGCCTTCAGGACCGGGCCAACCGGGGCTACGCGGCCCTGCTCTCGGCCCAGGCGCAGCTCCTGAAGCTCGCGCAGGCGAGCCCGGTCCTCCAGAAGGTCAAGATCGAGGGCCTGCCCCCGACCCCGCAGGCGGAGCTGGTGATCGACCGCGAGAAGGCCGCGGCGCTCGGCGTGAAGTTCGAGGACATCAACGCCACGATCCAGCTCAACCTCGGCTCGGTCTACCCCAACGACTTCCCCAACCGGGGCAAGATGCAGCGGGTCTACGTCCAGGCCGAGCAACTCCAGCGCATGAACGCGTCCGACATCCTCAACTACGCGGTGAAGAACGCTGGCGGAACGATGGTGCCGATGTCGTCCTTCGCGGAGCTGAAATGGGGCATGGGGCCGAGCCAGATCGTCGGCTTCAACGGCTATCAGTCGGTGCGCTTCACCGGTGAGCCGAACCCCGGCTACACGTCGGGCGACGCGATCACCGAGATGGAGCGGCTGATGCTCCAATTGCCCAAGGGGTTCGGCTACGCCTGGACCGGGCAATCCTACCAGGAGAAGCAGGCGGGCAGCCAGGCGAGCCTGCTGCTGGCGCTGTCGGTGCTGATCGTGTTCCTGTGCCTCGCCGCGCTCTACGAGAGCTGGGCGATCCCGGTCTCGGTGCTGCTGGTGATCCCGCTCGGCGTGATCGGCGCGGTGGCGGCGGTGCACCTGCGCGGCATGCCCAACGACGTCTACTTCAAGATCGGGCTGATCACGATCATCGGCCTCTCGGCCAAGAACGCGATCCTGATCGTCGAGTTCGCACGCGACCTCTGGAAGCCCGGGACCTCCGTGGTGCGGGCGGCGATCGAGGCGGCGACCCTCCGGTTCCGGCCGATCGTGATGACCTCGCTCGCCTTCATCTTCGGCGTGGTGCCGCTGGCCATCGCCACCGGCGCCGCCTCGAAGAGCCAGCAGGCGATCGGCACCGGCGTGATGGGCGGCATGATCACCGCGACCGTGCTGGCGGTGTTCTTCGTGCCGGTGTTCTTCGTCGTGGTGATGCGGGTCTTCCGCCGCCGGGCTGTCGCGGAGGGCGAGCGGGCGGAGGCGCGGCCCGAGCCGGCGCGGGTGGCGGCCGAGTGAGGCCGCCGCTCGGCTTCACCCGGCCGCCACCCGCGCGTCCCCCCCCTCTGGAGCCCCCCGGATTCGCGCGACGTTTGGCCTGGCCGGGATTCCGGCACCGCGTTCCGCGGCCTGGGAGCGGAGCGATCCGGCGCGCATGACGGTGGGGCCGGCTTTTCCGTAGCCGTCTGTCCCGACGTCTCAGCGGCGCGGGTCCGCGTCCTCGCCCCGCAGCGTTCGGACGAAGCGCCGGGTGCGCGGATTGGCCGGCCGAACAGGGCGGCGGGCGGTCCCTGCGCCACGATCGCGCCCGCTTCGAGGAAGGCCACCCCGTCCGGCGCCGCGCCCGGGGTATCGGCCGGGCGCAGGGTTTTCCAACGCGCCGCGGGTTGCCCGCGGATCCGGCCTCCCGGTCCTCGCGGCGGCCCGGCATCCCACTGTGCCGTGGGCGGATCCGGATCCACGCCCGGTGCAAATCCTTGACCGGCTGGTGTTTCCAGAGGCGCAGTTCCGCTTCTCGACCCTGGGGGGACGGGATCGGTGATCAGGCGGTGATCAAGCCGTCCAGTTCACGGGCGGGACTAAGATTTTTCCCCGCGATCTTTGATGATCCCCGCGGATCAAGGCTTGCGGCGGCTGCCCAGGCTCGGCGCAAACACAGCGCGGCTTTTGTCGAGCGGGCGCCGGAGCGGCTGTTGATCTTGGATGATCCTTCGGCACAGTGCCGGCGTGGCGCCGATCCGGGGACGCGTCCCTGTCCCCGGGCCGGCGCGGAACGGCATTGTCTGTGACGGACCGGGGCGCGTTGCCCGCCTCGGCGGAGGATCGCGCATGAGCTCGACGGCCCAGATCTACCGGGGTGTCTTCCCGGTCGCCCCCACGGTGTTCGACGCGGCGGGCGCCCTCGACCTCGACGGGCAGCGCCGGGCGATCGACTTCATGATCGACGCCGGCAGCCACGGGATCTGCATCCTGGCGAATTTTTCCGAGCAGTTCGTCCTCACCGACGCCGAGCGCGAGACCGTGATGGACGCGGTGCTCGACCACGTGGCCGGCCGGGTGCCGGTGATCGTGACGACGACGCACTTCGCCACGCAGGTCTGCGCCGAGCGCTCCCGCCGGGCTGAGGCCGCCGGGGCCGCCATGGTGATGGTCATGCCGCCCTATCACGGCGCCACGATCCGGGTGCCGGACCTCGGCGTCTACGACTTCTTCCGCGGGGTCTCGGACGCGATCTCGATCCCGATCATGATCCAGGACGCGCCGGTGGCCGGCACGCCGCTCCCGGCCGCGTTCCTGGCGCGGATGGCCCGGGAGATCGCGAACGTCGCCTATTTCAAGATCGAGACCGCGGGCGCCGCGGCCAAGCTGCGCGAGCTGATCGCGCTCGGCGGCGACGCCGTGGTCGGCCCCTGGGACGGCGAGGAGGCGATCACCCTGATGGCCGACCTCGATGCCGGCGCCACCGGGGCGATGACCGGCGGCGCCTATCCGGACGGCATCCGCCAGATCACCGACGCCTACACGGCGGGGCGCCGGACGGACGCCCTGGACGCCTACGCGCGCTGGCTGCCGCTGATCAACTACGAGAACCGGCAATGCGGGCTGCTCGCCTGCAAGGCGCTGATGGCCGAGGGCGGCGTGATCGCCCACGAGACCGCCCGCCTGCCGCTCCAGCCGCTGCACCCGGCGACCCGGGCCGGCCTGATCGAACTGGCGCGGCGCAACGATGCGCTGGTGCTGCGCTGGGGGCGGTAACGGCACGATGCCGAGGTGCGGCGTCCTTGAGGCACCTGACAGAACGCCTGTCCATTTGGTGTCCCCCCACCCGACGGCGCCGCGATGGAGCGCGAGAGGATGCTCTACATCGCGGCGCACCGGTCCGTCAGAGACCAAAAATCCGCTGGCACGTTGATTCCTGCCCGTGAATAAATGGGGCATTATCAAGTATGATTGTCGAATCTTCTATCGTTTCCAGACGGGAGATCGTATTGTCTTGACGATGCAGCGTCACTGCGCAGCTTATTTGTGCGTCGTGTGCCGGAACGAACCAGATATAAGTAACACTGTACCGACCGGTCCCAGTAGAGCTTGACTCATCATGCGCAGCGATATGCGCGGTGATGGTTTTTCTCCAGATCGAATCTCCGTCTTCGTTCTTGCCTGTTGGCGGCCCATACCGATTCTGAAAATCGGCGATTGATTTCCCTTTCCATTGATCTTCGATTTTTCGGTATAGAGAAAGCCGTGTAACTTCAATCACGTTCACGGCCGCGGTCGCCCAGGAGGTGATGGGATTGACGCTGTTGCATGCGCTCAATGGGACAATGAGCATTGTCATCGCACTTTTCATGGCGACGTAGTTTTTTTGAAATCTAATATAAGCCACTACTGCCTCTTAGCCATTACATAGTTCATAATTCGAATCGCGTTGGCCCTTTTGGCGTCATGGGCGGACCGATGATCGAAACATCATACGTCTATAAGATGATCTGGGCCATCGGCAAGATGCGTAGCTTGCCCGAAGCTTTATCGGCAATGTAAAGTATATTGATATAATATAAAGAATAGCAAAAGTAGAACAAGATCGACCAGACGCTGAAGCGATGAATGCGGAGAATAATGAAAAATATACTCGCGTCGTCGCCGGTTTTTCTTGTGTGGAACCGCTGCTTCAGGCGCCGCGCGTTCAAACAGAGGTGGTCGTCGATCCGACCGTCGCGACCTGGAGCACCCGTCCGCTCTCTCGTGAGAGCCAGCCGATCTCCAGATCGGCATCATCGCCGCGCGCGATGTGTTCATCCGTCCGGAGGGCCCGATCGGATCCGAAGCCATGAGCCCTTCACACGGCGTCAAGCCCCGTGCAGTCTGCGGCTCGCGACGCCCCGCCTCCCGTAGGCCGCTCCGTTCGAGGCTCCGCTTCGTGGCCCGAGCGGGCGGGATGATCGCAGGGCCGCGTCATCGCCGGTCTCGGCCTTGTGCGGCCGAGATGAAGCCCGCGTCTGCGGCGTCCGGATCAGCCCCGACTCCCCAACACCCCCGACAGCCGCGCCACCGCCTCCCGCGCCAGCCCCGGGCTGATGGCGAAGCAGATCCGCACCAGGCCCTCGCCCTCCGGCCCGAAGGCGGTGCCGGGCGCTACCCCGACCTTCGCCTCCCGCAGCAGGCGGAACGCAAGCGCGAGGCTCGGCTCGCCGCCGGCGATCCGGGCCATGAGGTAGAAGGCGCCGTCCGGCGGGGCGACCGTCACGCCCGGCAGCCGGGAGAGACCCTCCACCAGGATCGCCCGGGCCTCGGCGCAGCGGTCGACCATGGTGCGGATGAAGCCGTCGCCCTCGTCCAAGGCCGCGATGCAGGCGTGCTGGACGAAGGTCGGGATCGAGGTCGTGCTGTATTGCCCGAGCTTGGCGAAGGTCGGCGCGAGGCCGCGGGGAAAGATCAGCCAGCCGGCCCGCCAGCCGGTCATCGCCCAGTTCTTCGAGAAGGTGTTGGTCACGATCAGCCGGTCGTCCTCCGTGCAGATCTGCAGGAAGGACGGGGCGATCCGGTTGCAGTAGGTGAAATGCGCGTAGACCTCGTCCGACAGGATCCACAGGCCGCGCGCCCGGGCGAGGTCGCGCAAAGCCGTCATCTCGGCGAGCGGCATGGTCCAGCCGGTGGGGTTCGAGGGCGAGTTGATCATGATCACCCGGGTGCGCGGCGTCAGCGCCGCCGCGATATCGGCGAGCGGCAGCGAGAAGCGCCCGTCCGGCCCGATCCGGTAGGGCACTGGCACCGGCACCCCGCCGGTGATGCGGACCGCCTCGGCGAGGTTCGGCCAGGCGGGGGCGGGGATGAGGATCTCGTCGCCCGGCTCCAGCAGCGCCTGGGCCGCCTGCATGATCGCGTTCATGCCGCCGGCCGTGACGGCGAACCGGTCGGGCGGGATCTCCACCCCCCAGTGGCGGGCGTGATAGGCGCCGAGCGCCGCCCGCAGGGCCGGCAGGCCGAGGGACGTGGTGTAGCGGGTATGCCCGGCCAGCATCGCCCGGTGGGCCGCCTCGACGATGAAGGGCGGCGTCGCCAGGTCGCCCTCGCCGATCCACAGCTTCACCACCTCCGGATCGTCCCGCCCGCGATCCGCCACAAGGCCGATCTGGCTCGTGCCGATGCCGCGGATGCGCTCCGACAGCGCGGCGGCGAGGTCGAGGGAGGGGGCAGGATCGAGGGACGCGGCTGCGGGTTCGGCCATGGGGCGCGGCTACTCTCGGGGTGTCCGGGCGGGGCCGATCGCGGCGCGGCGGCGGGCGCCGTGCCTGCGCGGTCCCGGTCTCGGGGGGATTCGGCGCGAACCTGCCGCGTCCGGGCCCGCGCGTCCAGGCCCTGTGGGACGGGCTGCCCGGCATGGGCGTCGCGGCGGCCGGCGCATTATCGACTTTTCAGAAATTACTGAAATTGCTATAAGCCGAGTCGCAGATCCCGCACGGGAGACCCGTCGTGCTCGCCAACCTCGATCCCCTGATCCTCGCCCGCATGCAGTTCGGGTTCACGGTGGCGTTCCACATCGTGTTCCCGGCCTTCTCGATCGGGCTGGCGAGCTTCCTCGCCGTGCTGGAGGGCCTGTTTCTCGCCACCGGACGGCAGGTCTTCATGGACCTGTTCAAGTACTGGATTAAGATCTTCGCCATCGCGTTCGCCATGGGCGTCGTCTCCGGCCTGGTGATGTCCTACCAGTTCGGCACCAACTGGTCGGTTTTCTCCGACAAGACCGGCCCGGTGCTCGGCCCGATGATGGCCTACGAGGTGCTCTCGGCCTTCTTCCTGGAGGCGGGCTTCCTCGGGGTGATGCTGTTCGGGATGCGCAAGGTCGGGCCGCGCCTCCACTACGCCGCGACGCTGATGGTGGCGTTCGGGACCTTCTTCTCGGCGTTCTGGATCCTGTCGGTGAATTCCTGGATGCAGACGCCGGCCGGCTACGGCACCAACGCCGAGGGGCAGTTCGTGCCGCTGGACTGGTGGGCGATCGTGTTCAACCCGTCCTTCCCGTACCGCCTCGTGCACATGGTGCTGGCGGCCTACCTGACCACCGCCCTGGTGGTCGGCGCGGTCGGCGCCTGGCACCTGCTGCGCGACCGGGCCAACCCGGCCGCCCGGACGATGTTCTCGATGGCGATGTGGATGGCCGCCCTGGTGGCGCCGGTCCAGATTTTTGCGGGCGACGCCCACGGGCTCAACACCCTGGAGCACCAGCCCGCCAAGGTCATGGCCATGGAGGGCCATTACCAGAGCTATCCGGACGGGGCGCCCCTGGTGCTGTTCGGCCTGCCCGACCAGGAGGCCGGCACGGTCCGCTACGCCCTGGAGATCCCGAAGCTGTCCTCGCTCGTGCTCAAGCACAGCCTCGACGCGCCGCTGGCCGGCCTCGACAGCCTGCCCCGGACGGACTGGCCGCCGGTGCCGATCGTGTTCTGGTCGTTCCGCATCATGGTCGGGCTCGGCCTGCTGATGCTGCTCCTCGGCGCGCTCAGCCTGCTCGCCCGCTGGCGCGGGGCGCTCTACCGGTGGCGTCCGCTGCACCGCTTCGCGGTGGCCATGGGCCCCGCCGGCTTCGTGGCGGTGCTCGCCGGCTGGATCACCACCGAGGTCGGCCGCCAGCCCTACACGGTCTACGGCCTGCTGCGGACCGCGCAATCCGCCTCGCCGCTCCACGCCCCGGCGGTGGCCGCCTCGCTCACCGCCTTCGTGGTGATCTACTTCTCCGTGTTCGCCATGGGGGTGCTCTACATCCTGCGCCTGATGGCCCAGCCGCCGCATGCGGGCGAATCCGGGATCGAGCCCGGCGCGCCGATCCGCACCGCCGGCATCACCCCCGCCCCGTCGGTCGATCCCGACCGCCACCTCCAGCCGGTCGCGTGAGGCAGCCATGCTCGACAGCGTCGATCTCACCGTGGTCTGGGCGTTCGTGATCGCCTTCGCGGTCTTCGCCTACATCGTCATGGACGGCTTCGATCTCGGCATCGGCATCCTGTTCCCGACCCTGCGGCCGGGGCCGGAGCGCGACACCGCGATGAACTCGGTCGCCCCGGTCTGGGACGGCAACGAGACCTGGCTGGTTCTGGGCGGCGGGGGGCTGTTCGCGGCCTTCCCGCTGGCCTACGCGGTGATCCTGCCGGCGCTCTACGCGCCGATCATCGCGATGCTGCTCGGGCTGATCTTTCGCGGCGTCGCCTTCGAGTTCCGCTGGCGCGATCCCCGTCACCGGGCCGCCTGGGATATCGCCTTCACGGGCGGTTCCGTGGTGGCGGCCCTGGCGCAGGGGATCGCGCTGGGGGCGCTGCTCCAGGGCATCGCGGTCGAGGGCCGGGCCTATGCCGGCGGCTGGTGGGACTGGCTGACCCCGTTCAGCCTGCTGGTCGGCGTCAGCCTCGTGGTGGCCTACGCGCTGCTCGGGGCGACCTGGCTGGTGATGCGCACGGACGGGCTGCTCCAGCTCCAGGCGCGCCGCCTCGCCCTGCGGCTGACCGTGGCCACGGTGGCGGCCATCGCCCTGGTCAGCGCTGCGACGCCGTTCCTGCAGGGGCGCTATTTCGAGCGCTGGCTGGCGATGCCGAACGTGCTGCTCGCCGCGCAGGTGCCGCTGCTCGTGGCGCTCGCCGCCGTCGCCCTGTGGCGGACCCTGCGGGCCGGGGGCGAGCGGGCCCCGTTCCTGATCGCGCTCGGCCTATTCGCCCTGTCGTTCCTGGGGCTGGGGATCAGCATCTTCCCCGACGTGGTGCCGGGGCGGATCACCATCTGGCAGGCCGCCGCCCCCGCGGCCAGCCAGATCTTCCTGCTGGTCGGCGCCGCTTTGCTGGTCCCGATCATCCTGATCTACACCGCGTATTCCTACTGGGTGTTCCGCGGCAAGGTCGACGCGCACGGGTATCACTGATGGCCCCCGCAACCCCGCTCCCGCTCTGGAAGCGCCTCGCCTGGTTCGCGGCGATCTGGGCCGGAAGCATCGTCGGCCTCGGCTGCGTCGCGACGCTCCTCCGCCTCTGGCTGAAGAGCTGATAAGCCGCCAACACCCCCGGCTTTCCCGGGGGCCCACCGTTCGACGGATCGCCCCCTTGCAGCTTCCTCCCCTGGTCCAGACCTTCGTGCTGCATTTCGGCGAGATGGGCTCGCGCTGGGGCATCAACCGGACGGTGGGGCAGATCTACGCCCTGCTGTTCGTGGCCGAGCGGCCGCTCAACGCCGACGCGATCGTCGAGCGGCTCGGCCTCTCCCGCTCCAACGTCAGCATGGGCCTCAAGGAGCTGCAGGCCTGGAACCTCGTCCGTCTCCAGCACGTACCCGGGGACAGGCGGGACTACTTCGCCACCCCCGAGGATCTCTGGCAGATCGTCCGCACCCTGGTCGAGGAGCGCAAGAAGCGGGAGATCGACCCGACACTGACCCTGCTGCGCGAGTTGCTGATGCAGGAGGCCGGGACCGACGCGGAGCGTCACGCCCAGGCACGGCTCGGCGAGATGCACGACCTGTTCGAGCTCTTCGCCGGCTGGTACGCCGACGTGCGCCGCCTGGACACCGAGCGCTTGGTCCAGCTCCTCACCCTCGGCGCGAAGGTCCAGAAGGTGCTGGCGATGAAGGATCGGCTGACCCGCCTCGGCGGCCGGGCCGACAAGCAGGGCTGATCCCCCGTGACGGGGCCGGCGCGGCCGCGCTCAGGAGCGGGCCAGCCCGTCCCGGTAGATCGCCACGAGGCAGACCCCGACGGTCTCGATGTGGGCCCGCAGGACCTCCACCGCCTCGTCGACCCTGCCCGCCTCGCACAGGCGGAGGATCAGCGTGTGTTCCTGTTCGGCGCGGGCGACATCCCCGGTCGCCGACAGCTGAAGGCAGGTCGGACGGTCGCAATCCTGCAGCAGGCGCGACACGATATCCAGCGAGCGCGGGCGGCCCGCATGCCGCAGGAGGTCGAAGTGGAAGCGCCGGTTCAGTTCGCCCCAGCGGAACACCTCGCCCCGTTTCAGGGCGTCGCTGTACGTCTTCGACAGGGCGTAAAGATCCTGAAAATCCTCCGCCGTCAGGCGCGGCGCCGAGAGCACCAGCAGGTCCGGTTCCAGCTGGGCGCGCAGCTTGAAGATGTCCTCCACCTCCGCGAGGGAGAGGCTCACCACCACCGCCCCGCGATGCGGCACGATCTTGACCAGATTGACCGCCTCGAGCTGCAGGAGCGCCTCCCGGATCGGGATCCGGCTGATCCCGAACTCCTCGGCCAGGGCATCCTGACGAAGCTGAAGACCCGGGCGCAGCTCCCCGTTCAGGATCCGCCGCCGCAGCGAATCCGCCACGGCCGCCGACACCGTCTTATGCTGCAGCCGTTCGGGCACATGGCGTTCGGGGACCGCTGTCAACGTCGAAGCCTCGGCGTGAGGGTAGATACGCAGATATAGCATCCCGAAAGGCCGGAGTCTTTTCGCTGCGGCCTGAAATCTAGTCCTCGCGCATGCCGGTTTCATCGCGAGATGAATTCGATATTCTGAGATTACTCCCCTTTTGTCGAACAGTTCTTTCGGCTCTTGAATCGTCTCTCCGCGTGATCGCGCGCGTCGTCGGGCCTCTTCACAGTGGGCGTCACCGGAATTTAATATACAACACCGTGCCGCGCGCTCGCGTGCCGGGTCCGAAACCTGTCCACCGCCGGCGTGGAGCCCACAGGCGGGCGTGCTGAATTGCCGGACGTCAGTTTGGATCCGGGGTGCGGATGTCCCGCTGCTCCGCGGGATGGTGCGGATCCGCCCAGGGCGCATGGGCGAGGCGCTGGCCGAGGAACGCCAGCAGGGCGGTCACGCGCGCGGGGCGGGGGTCGCCGGGGGGCGTCACCAGATGCAGGGCGATCGGGGGCGGTGACCAGTCGGGCAGGACCCGCTCCAGGCGTCCGGCCTCGAGGTCGTCCCAGATCATGAAATCCGGCTGCAGGGCGAGACCGAGGCCGGCCCGGAGCGCCGGCGCCAGCGCCTCGGCGTTGTTCGCCCGCAGGGGGCCGCCGGGCACGACCACGGCCTCCGTGCCGGCCGCATCCCTGAACCGCCAGCGGTCGGGGGTCGGCAGGTAGGCGTAGCCGAGGCAGGTGTGGCGGGCGAGATCGTCCGGATGCTGCGGGCGGCCGTGCCGGTCGAGATAGGCGGGCGTGGCCACCAGGGAGCGGCGGATCCCGCAGAGCCGGCGGGCGCGCAGGGAGGAATCCGGCAGCGCCGCGATGCGCAGGCCGATGTCGAACCCGCCACCCACGAGATCGACGACCGCGTCGGAGAGGTGCAGGTCCACCGCGACGGCCGGGTGCTCCCGGAGAAAATCCGGCAGCAGCGCCGCCACGTGCATCACCCCGAAGGTCATCGGCGCGGCGAGCCGCACCAGACCGCGCGGCTCCGCGGCGCCCGCGCTGGCCAGCGCCTCGGCCGCCTCGCCCTCCGCCAGGATCCGCGCCGCGCTCGCCTTGGCGGCCTGCCCCGCCTCGGTGAGGGCGAGCTTGCGCGACGTGCGGTTGAACAGCCGGGCCCCGATCCGGACTTCCAGCCGGCCGACCGCCTTGGAGACCGTGCCCTTCGAGAGGCCGAGATCCGCGGCGGCCCGGCCGAAGGAGCCGGTCTCCACCACCTTGGCGAACACCGCCCAGGCCTCGAAATCGGGGAGCCGCATGGGTCAATTCCGGAAACGATGGGTTTCCATCGTTTCGGTTTTACGGACAAACGGCAAGGGGCATAGTGCCGTCATCGCGAACGCGCCCCCCCTGCGGCGCCCGCCAGGAGACAGCGCCATGGTTCAGACCGGCCTCCATCACGTCACGGCCTTCTCCGGGCCGGCCCTGCGCAACCTCGACTTCCACACCCGCGTGCTCGGGCTGCGGCTGGTCAAGAAGACCGTCAACTTCGACGATCCGGGCACCTACCACCTCTATTACGGCGACGCGGCCGGGCGCCCCGGCACGATCCTGACCTTCTTCCCGGTCGAGCGCGCCGCGCCCGGCCGGGTCGGGGTCGGGGAGGCCCAGGAGACCGCCTTCCGGATCCCCCGGGCCTCCATCGGCTGGTGGACCCATCGCCTGATCGAGAAGGGCGTCGCCCACGAGCCGCTGGTCCAGGTCTTGGGCGCGCCGACCCTGCGCTTCCGCGATCCGGACGGCATGCTGCTCGCCCTCGTGGGTGTCGACGGCGACGACACGGCCGGGTGGGCCTCGGGCGAGGTGCCGGCCGAGCACGCGATCCGCGGCCTGCACGGGGTGACGCTGCTCCTCGACGCGGCGGCGCCGACGGCCGCGATCCTCACGGAGGTGCTGGGCCTCGCCGAGGCCGGCCGCGAGGGCAACCTGATCCGCTTCGCGGGCAGCGCCGCGATCGGCGGCTTCGTGACCCTGCGGGCCGTCGGGGGCTTCCTCCCCGGCCGGCCGGGCGCCGGCTCGGTCCACCACATCGCGTTCCGGGCGGCGGACGATGCCGCCCAGGCCGCGATGGGCGCGGCGCTCGCCGCCCGGGGCCTCCAGGTCACCGAGCAGCGCGACCGCCAGTATTTCCGCTCGATCTACTTCCGCGAGCCCGGCGGCGTGCTGTTCGAGATCGCCACGGACGCGCCCGGCTTCGCGGTCGACGAGCCGGTCGAGGCCCTGGGCCAGGCCCTGAAGCTGCCCGCCGGGCTGGAGCCGCACCGGGCCGCCATCGAGGCGGTGCTGCCCAAGGTCGCCTGAACCCCGATCCCGCCCCGCACCCGCGGGGCGGGACCCCCAACGCATCGCCAAGAGCTTGCCATGACCCGGGACGCCCTCGGTTTCGTCCATCGCTTCGAGCCCGGCGCGGAGGCCGCGCGCCCGCTGCTGCTGCTCCACGGGACCGGCGGCGACGAGCGCGATCTCCTGCCCCTCGGCCGGGCGGTCGCGCCGGACGCCGCGCGCCTCGCCCCGCGCGGCCCGGTCCTCGAGAACGGCATGCCGCGCTTCTTCCGGCGCCTCGCGGAGGGGGTGTTCGACGAGGCGGACCTGCGCCGCCGCACCGGCGACCTCGCCGCCTTCGTGGCCGAGGCCCGGGCGCGCTACGGTCTCAGCGCACCCCTGGCGCTGGGCTTCTCCAACGGCGCCAACATCGCGGCCGCGCTCCTGATGCTGCGGCCGGAGGCCCTGGCCGGCGCCGTGCTGATCCGCCCGATGGTGCCCTTCGCCGAGCCCCCCGCGTCCGATCTCGCGGGCCGGCCGGTCCTGATCCTCTCCGGGGCGATGGACCCGATCGTGCCGGTGGAGAATGCCCGCCGCCTCGCGGCGCAGCTCGCCGCATCCGGCGCGCGCGTCGAGCACCGGGTCCTGCCCGCCGGCCACGGCCTGTCGCAGGCCGAGATCGGCCTCACGGCGGACTGGATCCACGACCGCGCACACCCGCAAGCGGCCTGAGCCGCCTAGCCCCCCACCGCACAGGACGGACTGGTCCCATGGCCGCCTCGATCTCCCCCGCACCGGCCGCCGCCGGCCCCGCATTCGCAACCCTGCTGCCGGTCACCGGCCGGGTCCTGATGAGCGCGATCTTCCTGGTGAGCGGGGCCGGCAAGCTCGCCGCCCCCGCCGCGACGCGCGCCGCCATCGCGGCCGCCGGCCTGCCGCTGCCCCCGATCTCCTACGGGGCGGCGACCCTGGTGGAGATCGGCGGCGGGCTGCTGCTGATCGCCGGGTACCGGACCCGCCTCGTCGCCCTCGTCCTCGCCGTCTTCGCGGTCGCCACCGCCGTGACCTTCCACGCGGCCCTCGGTGACCAGAACCAGATGTTCCACTTCCTGAAGAACCTTGCCATGGCCGGCGGGCTGCTTCAGGTGGCGGCCTTCGGCGCGGGCCCGTTCAGCCTCGACGCCCGCCGGGGCCGGGCCTGACCCCGCCCGCGTCCCCGGGGGCGGCCCGGCTGGCCTTTATCCAGGGTTGAGGAAGCCGGCGGCCTTTCCCGTGCCATTCCGGATCCGTAAAGGCGGCGGGTCGCGCCGCCCGGCCGTCCGCCACACGGGAATCCCCATGCCGACCACCGACGCCACGCTCGCCCTGGGGATCATCGGCGCGGGGATCATGGGTGAGCGCCTGCTCGGCGCCATCCATGGGGCCCCGGACGCGCCCGTCCGGGTCGCGGCGATCTGGGACCCGGCCCCGGAGGCCCTGGCCCGGATCGGGGCGGCGTTCCCGGCTGTGCCGCGCGTCGCCGACGCCGCCGCCGTCGTGGCGGCGAGCGCCTGCGTCTACGTCGCCTCGCCGCCGGCCTCCCATCTCGGCCACGCCCGGGCGGCGCTGGCGGCCGGGCGGAGCGTCTTCTGCGAGAAGCCGCTCGCCATCGATCTCGCCGAGGCCCGCGCCTTCGTGGCGGAAGCCGGCAGCGCCGGCGCGGTCAACTTCCCGTTCGCCTCGTCGCCCGGCGTGGCAACGCTCGAGCGCTGGATCGGCGCGGGCGTGGTCGGGACGCCGCGGCGGCTCGCCATCGCGGTGGAATTCGCCCGCTGGCCGCGTCCCTGGCAGGCCGATGCGGCGCGCTGGCTCGACGCCCGGGCGGAGGGCGGCTTCACCCGCGAGGTGGTCTCGCACTTCCTGTTCCTCGCCCGCCGCCTGCTCGGCCCCCTGAGCGGGATCCGCGGCCGGGTCGACCTCCCGGAGGCCGGCCGGTCCGAGCGGGCGATCGCCGTGACGCTCACGGCGGGGGCGGTCCCCGTGACCCTGACCGGGCGGGTCGGCGGCACCGAGGCCGACGATCACAACACCTGGACGCTGGAGGGCGATGCCGGCGCCGTCCGGCTGCGGGACTGGGCCATCGCCGAGCGCCGGGCGCCGGACGGGCGCTTCGCGCCGGAGCCCGACGCGATCCCCAACGCGCGGCTGCGCCCGATCACCCTGCGGCGCCAGCTCGCGGGCGTCGTCCGGATGGCGCGGGGCGAGCCCCACGCCCTCGCCACCTTCGCGGAGGCCCTCGACGTGCAGGAGGCGGTCGAGACGATCCTGGCCCTGTGAGGGGGCGCCCTCAGACCTCCAGCAGATCGATCAGGAACGGGATCAGCGGCGCGTCCGCGGGCGGCATCGCCAGATCGCGCAGCGCCTTCGGCCGGACCCATTTCAGCGCCTGCCCCTCCATCGGGCGCGGCGTGCCCGTCCAGCGTCGGCAAACGTAGAGCGGCATCAGGAGGTGGAAGTCCGGATAGGCGTGGCTGGCGAAGGTCAGGGGCGCGAGACACGGCTCCTCGACCCGGATGCCGAGTTCCTCGGACAGTTCCCGGATCAGGGTCGCCTCCGGCCGCTCGCCGGGCTCGATCTTGCCGCCGGGGAATTCCCACAATCCGGCGAGCTGCTTGCCCGCCGGGCGCTCGCTCACCAGCACGCGGCCGTCGACGTCGACGAGGGCCACCGCGACCACCAGGAGCAGGCGCAGGGCGGTATTCCCGGGGGCGCTCACGGCGCCACCGCGAAGGTGGCCGCGACCTCGGAGGACATCTGGATCGTGCCGGCCTCGATCGGGACGCGCGGCCCCTTGGCGGGCATCGGCGCCGCCAGGGCGCGGCTCGCGAGCGGGTAGGGCGCGCCGCCCGCGGGCGCCAGCGTGCAGAGCGGGCCGAGCCGGGTGCCGAGGGCGTCGGCGAGGGCCGCGGCCCGGCTGCGGGCGTCCCGGGCCGCGGCGACCTGGAGGGCGGCCTCGACCGTGTCGGGATCGCGCAGGCCGAAGCTCACGCCGTCGATCCGGTTCGCCCCGGCGTCGAGGGCCTGGCGCAGCAGGTCGCCGAGCCGGTCCATGGCGGCGAGGCGGACCCTCACGAGGTTGCCGGCCCTGTAGCCGTCGGGCTCTTCGGTGACGCCGCCCCCCGGCCGGGTCACCGACCGGGTCGCCGCCTGCAGGGTGACGGCGGCGGTGCCGAGATCGGCCGGCGGGACGCCGAGGGCGCGGGCCTGCGCCGTGATGCCCGCCACCGCCTTCGAGGCCGCGTCGAGGGCCGCCGCCGCATTGGCGCCGCGCGCCTCGATGCCGACCGTCACCTCGGCGAAGTCCGGGGCCCGCGCGTCCGCGGCGCGGCCGACCACGCTGATGTGGCGGGTGCAGTCCGCATCGTCCGCGTGCGCCCGGGCGGCCAGCGCGACGACCAGGACGGCGCCGGCCAGGACAGCCCTCACGAGCGGTAATCCCCGTTGATCTCGATGTAGCCCTTGGTCAGGTCGCAGGTCCACACGCGCGCCTGACCGTCGCCCAGGCCCAGATCGACCCGGATCCCGATCTCGGCCTCGCGCATCACGGCGCTGGCGGCGGCCTCGCTGTAATCCGGGTCGCGGGCACCCTGGACGGCCACGCGCACGTCGCCGAACCAGATCGCCAGCCGGTCCCGGTCGGCGGGCTCGCCGGCCTTGCCCACCGCCATCACCACCCGGCCCCAATTGGCGTCCTCGCCCGCCACCGCGGTCTTCACCAGCGGCGAGTTGGCGATCGATAGGGCGATGCGGTGCGCGGAGGCATCGCCCTCGGCGCCCGTGACCCGGACGGTGACGAATTTGCGCGCGCCCTCGCCATCCTTGGCGACGAGCTGCGCCAGCTCGATCAGCAGGCTCTCCAGCGCCTCCCGGAAGCCGGCGAGCCGCGGGTCGGCCGGGTCGGAGATCCCGGCATGGCCGGCTTTGCCGGTTGCGAACAGCATCAGGGTGTCGGAGGTGGAGGTGTCGCCGTCCACCGTCACGCAGTTGAAGCTGGTCCGCGCCCCCGCGGACAGGAGCGGCTGGAGCACCCCCTGGGGCAGGGCGGCGTCGGTGAAGACGAAGGCCAGCATCGTCGCCATGTCGGGGGCGATCATGCCGGCGCCCTTGGCGATGCCGTTGATCGTCACCGGCACGCCGTCGATCGTGGCGGTCCGGGTCGCGCGCTTCGGGAAGGTGTCGGTGGTCATGATCGCCTGCGCCGCCTCGGCCCAGGCGGCGGACCCGTCCGTGGCCCGGACGGCGCAATCGGCCAGCACACCCTCGAAGCGCTCGGCCGGCAGCGGCTCGCCGATCACGCCGGTCGAGGCGACGTAGACCTCGCGCGGGCCGCAGGACGCCGCCTGCGCGGCGATCTCCACGGTGCGCGCCACCGCCTCCCGGCCGAGTCGGCCGGTGAAGGCGTTGGCGTTGCCGGAATTGACCACCAGCGCCCGTGCGGCGCCGTCCGCCAGGGCCTCCCGGCACCAATCCACCGGCGCCGAGGGGCATTTCGACCGGGTGAACACGCCGGCCGCCCGGGTCCCGGCCTCGAGGGCCACGTAGAGCACGTCGGTGCGGCCGCTGTAGCGGATCCCGGCCTGGGCGGTGGCGATTCGCACCCCCGGCAGGGGTGGCAGATCCGGCATCGCGGCGGGCGCCAGGGGGGAGACGGGCGGGGATTTCGCGGACGACATCGGCTCGGGCTCCGGCAGGGCGCGGTGGTGGTCCGCGGCGGCCCGGTGTTGCCCGGGGGACCCTGCCTGCGTCAACCATATGCCCGCGCTATGGTCAGATGTGCCGCTGCCCGTGCGTTGGGCAGCGGCGGCGCGGAATGCGGCGCCTTCGCGGCGAGAGGCTTGCGTCGGGCTCGCCTCCCGGCATAGCATGGTGCGTTGCAAAGCCAGTGCGAAGTCGAGTGCGGAATGTCCACAGCCGACGTCGGGACTGCCTCCGGCACGATGCCCCAGGGCGGATGCTACCGGATCCAGGTTCTGGTGGTCGGCCGCCACAAGCGCTGGCGGGACGAGGCGGCCGCCCAGGTCCGCCTGCTGGGTTATCAGGTCACCGCCTGCGACCGGGGGGTCGACGCCATGACGGTGCTGGCCCTCGGGCTGCCGGTGGACGTGATGGTGGTGGATTCGGGGCTGCAGGGCGGCCTGTGCTGCACACAGCTGGCCGTCGAGGCGCGGAGTCTGCGCCCGGGCCTGCGCATCGTCGTGGCCGGCGATTCCCTCGATGCTCCGGAGACGGAGACCCCCGCCCAGGTCCCCGACGCGCTGCGCGTCCGGCGCGACCAGTTCCAGAACGGGATGGTGGCGTCCCTGATGCGCGAAGCGCTGGCCGACCGCGCCGCCTGACCCGCCGACCCGATCGAGATTCTGCGCGGCGCCTGCGGTCGATGGACGGCCGCACCGGGCGAATCGGCGCGCGCCCGCCTCGGTCGCCGCGGGGCCGGATCGGCGTCGCGCGGGCCGGGTCCAGGACAGATCTCGTCGAACCCCGAAACTGATCGATCGATCCCGGTTCGGTATCGCGCGGCGACGGGGCGATGCTGTGGTCCGGTACGACGGGCTGTCGTGCAGTCGAAGGACGCCGTGACCGCGATCTCGCAGTCCCGTGATCTCTGCAACGCTCAAGTGTTGTCAGCCGAGGGCCGGGGCACTTCGGGCATGTCCGTGCGTAACGGTGAACGCAGTATCTTCGGCGACAGTATCGCGATTTCGATTGCGCTGAGTTTGGATTGAAATTTTTATTGTAATAATTTTTGCCAATGTGTTGTATTGATAGACAATAAATCCTAGGTTTGTTGCGCGTTTTGTTATTCTTATGTCACGATATATTACCTTTCTGTCGCAGATGGCCGTTCTGGCAATCGCATTTGCGAAGGTCGTAATCCTGTGAAGATCGGAATTCGTGGCCGTCTCTACGGCGGATTTGTTCTCCTCGTGGCGATGAACGCCATCGTCATTCTGTTCTCCATCTATCAGCAGCGCGTGATCAATCTGGAGTACGAGACAGGGAGCGCCATCGAGCAGGGCGCTCAGGAGATTCTCATCCTGGACGGACTCTCCACGCGGCTCTCCGCCCAGGCCGCGTATTACCGGGTGGCACCGGGTCCCGAGCAGATCGCCACCATGGAGGAGGCGCGGCGGCAGATCGAGGCGATATCCACGAGACGGATGGCGCTCGTCCGCACGGAGGAAGGGCGCGACCTGCATCGGCGGATCGTCGAGAGCGCCATCGCGCTGAAGCCGCAGCTGGACTATCTCGTGGCGGGGGGGACCCAACTGCTCGACGCCAGACGGAGCATGTTCAGATCGGGAGGCTCCCTCACCAGCCTGCTGGCGGCCATGAGCGTCGAGATCCGTGGGCGGGCCGACCAGGGAACGCTGCTGCACGCTCAGGACGTCGAGACGGCGGTTCTGAGGGTCCGCCTCGCGGGCGCCCGGTATCTGATCGCCGTCGAGCCCGAGGATCGGACGAAGTTCCTGGCGCAGGTCGAGCAGGCCCGGACCGCGATCCAGACCTTCAGGAACGGGGCGGGCGCCGGGGCCTTCGCCGAGCGGATCGACGCCCTCGAGACCGCGCTCGCCGACTACGCGACCGAATTGGACGTCTTCTACAAGGCGAACATCGCCACGAAGGCGACGCTGGAGACCGGCATCAAGCCGCACATCGACGCCATCGAGAAGGCTTGCACCGCCCTGCGCGGGCGGATCCTGCAATCGGTCGAGCGGATCAAGGCGAGCACCGCCGACATGGCCCTGCGCACCTGGCGCATCGAGGTCGGCCTGGGCGCATTGGCCCTCGTCGTCGGCATCGCGCTGGCGTCCGTGATCGGGCGCAGCATCATCCGACCGATCGACGGCATGCGGGACGCGATGGCGCGCCTGGCGAACGGCGACACCGCCGTGGCGGTGCCGTCGCAGGATGCTGCGGGCGAGATCGGCGCCATGGCCAAGGCCGTGGAGGTGTTCCGGCAGAACGCCATCGCCCGGACCGATCTGGAGGCCGCCCAGGCCGCCGAGCAGGAGGCCCGCCAGAACCGGATCGAGCGGCGGGAGGCCCTGGTCCGCGGCTTCGAACAGACCATGTCGGGCGCGCTGGAGATCGTCACCGCGGCCGCGACCGAGCTCGACGCCACGGCCCGCGCGATGACCCGGGTCGCCGACGACACCAGCAGCCAGGCGGTCGCCTCCAGCAGTGCCGCCGAGCAGACCGCGTCCAACGTCCAGACGGTGGCGGCGGCGGCCGAGGAGATGGTGTCCTCGCTCCAGGAGATCGAGCGGCAGGTGGTGCGCTCCAACGCGGTGGCCGGTCAGGCCGCCCACGAGGCCGAGACGACCAACGCCGCCATGGCGAGCCTGCGCGCGGCCGCCGAGCAGATCGGCGCGGCGGTGACGACGATCTCGGGGATCGCCGGGCAGACCAACCTGCTGGCGCTCAACGCCACGATCGAGGCGGCGCGCGCCGGCGAGGCGGGGCGGGGTTTTGCCGTGGTGGCGGCCGAGGTGAAGGAGCTGGCCGGCCAGACCGCCCGGGCCACCGACGAGATCGGCGGGCAGATCGCCGCGATCCAGGCGGCCACGGGTCAGGCCGCGGAGGCGATGCAGCAGATCGCCCGCACGATCGCCAGCGTGAGCGAGATCAGCGGCGCGATCGCCTCGACGGTGGTGGAGCAGACGGCGGCCACGAGCGAGATCTCGCGCAATGCCGGCCAGGCGGCGAAGGGGACGCAGGACGTGTCGGCCAACGTCGCCCGGGTCCTGACGGCATCGGGCGAGACCGGCAGCGCCGCCACGCAGGTCCTGAACGCGGCGGCCGAGCTGGCCAAGCAGTCGCTGGCCGTCAAGCAGGAGGTCGACGGCTTCCTCCGCGACATCCAGGCCATGTGAGCCGCGGATCGGCTCAGATGGCGGCGGCGGGATCCGTCTCGTCGCCGTCGCGGTCGCGCCGCGCGCGGGGGCGTCGGTCGAGCAGCGACCGGCCCAGCGCCCGCAGCGGCGCAGTGAGCCTGCGTGCATCCTCGGCCCGCTCCATGAGGCGCTCGCCGCTGCGGATCTCCTTGTCGAGCCGGGCCATCGTCCGGGCCAGGGCCGGATCGTCGTCGTCGAGCCAGACCTGGGTCACCCGGGCGAAGGCGATCACCACGCCCTGGAGCTTCAGCTGGCCGAGCGGGCCCTCGGTGTCGATCCCGGCCGCCGCCAGCATGTAGCGGTGGGAGTTCAGCATGACGCCGTTCAGCGCGAGCATCGCCAGCGGCTCGCCGCGCAGCGCGTAGGCGATCCGGCGCAGGGCCGGCTTGTAGGGCGTCATGGCGTCGAGGCGCCGCATCAGCACGTCGAACAGGCGCTCGCGGGTCGGCTCCTCCTCGAGGCCGGAGCTATCGCCCTCCAGCACCTTCCGGTCGATGATCCGGGTCAGGCCGCCCAGGACCGCGCCCTTCGACGGGAACAGGTCGCGCAGCTCGGCCAGCGTGAGACCCGCCTCCCGGGCGATGTCGCCGATCTCGATATCGCTCCAGGGCTGCTCGGCGGCGAGCCGCATCAGGGCCTCGACGGCGGCCTCCCGGGGCGGCAGCTTCGGCGGGCTCGGCGCGGCCGTGCTCGCCTCTGCCAGGCTCTCCCGCGCCGCGCCCTTTGATGTGGCGGAGGCCGTCCCGGGTGCCGTGGCGGATGTCGCGGTCTTGCGGGGGCGCTTCGCCGGCCCTCTGGTCTCGGTCATGGTTCTGTCGCCCGCTCCTGCCGGTCGTTGCGCCCTGATGTAGGCAGGCCGACGCGGAAGGGCAGGGGTTTCGCGCGGCCTTGCCGCACGGGCGCCGAGGGGTGTCAGCCGGCGAGCGCCTCCGCCCGCCGCCGGGCCGCCGCCACGGCCTCCCGCATCAGCGCGCCGAGGCCGTCCGGGCGCATCAGCACGTCGAGGGCCGCCGCCGTGGTCCCGCCCGGGGAGGTCACGTTGCGGCGCAGCTCCGCCGCTTCGGCCGGGCTGGCGTCGAGGAGCGCGCCGGCGCCCGCCACGGTGGCCCGGGCGAGGCGGCGCGCCACGTCCGGATCGAGCCCGGCGGCGATGCCGGCCTCGGCCAGCGTCTCGGCCAGGAGGAAGACGTAGGCCGGCCCGGAGCCCGAGACCGCCGTCACCGCGTCGATCTGCGCCTCGTCGGCGAGCCACGCGACGGTGCCGTTGGCCGTCAGCAGGGCCTCTGCGGCGCCGCGCTGTCCGGCCGTGACCTCCGGGCTGGCATAGGCCCCCGTGGCGCCCCGGCCGATGCTGGCCGGCAGGTTCGGCATCGCCCGGACGAGGGCCCGCGCCCGCGGCAGCCGGCCGCGCAGGTCCGCCACGGTCTTGCCGGCCAGGATCGAGACGAGGAGCGTGTCGCGGCCGATCAGCCGGTCGAGGCCGGGGGCCGCCCCGTCGAGCCCCTGGGGCTTGATCGCCAGGACCAGCACGGCGCCGGGCGCCGGGTCCGGCGGGTTGAGGGCGAGGCCCCGCGCGGCGCAGAGATCGACGATCTCCCGGGTCGGGATCGGGTCGATGAGGGTGGTGCGGCGCGGGTCGAGGCCCGCCGCGAGCCAGCCCGCGAGCATCGCCCCGCCCATCTTGCCGGCCCCGGCCAGGACCAGGGAGGCGGGCATCGCCGCCGCCGTGGCCTCCGGCTCGGCCCCCGGCGCGGTCACGCCTCGCCTTCGGTCTCGAACAGCACCGCGTCCAGCGCATCGCGGGCGCTCTTGCCGGCCCAGAGCACGAACTGGAACGCCTGGAAGTAGCGTTCGCAGGCATCGACGGCGGTCTTCATCATGGTGGCGCATTGCGGGTGCGTCGGCACCGCCCCGCCGGTCAGCAGCAGCGCGTGCCGAAACATCACCACGCCGTCGCTCGTCCAGAGGTCGAAATGGCCGACCCAGAGCTGCTCGTTGATCAGCGCGATCAGGCGCATCACCTCGGTCCGCTGCCGCTCCGGGACCTTGAGGTCGAACGCGCAGGCGACGTGCAGGGCCTCCACGTCCTCGATCCACGTGAAGGCGACGTTGTAGTCGGTCCACCGGCCGGGGCTCGTGACCGACATCTCGTCGGTCTCGGCCCGGTCGAAGATCCAGTCACGCAGGGACGCCAGACGCTCGACGACGTCGAGCGGATGCTCGTTCCGGTCCGGGTCGTGGAAGTCGACGTTGAGAAGCGGCATGACGATCCAAAAGGACGGCCCGGACGACATCCGGCCCGACGTGACGGTGACGCGAAACCGGAGCGCGAGAACACTCCGAGAACTGGGACGACCGGCAAATCCACGCCGGCGGTGAGCCGATCGACTGTCGAAGCTCCGCGGACATCGCCCCGCAGCGATCGAATCACCCTATGCCCGACTATAGACCGGCCGTGACTCACGACACAAAGTGCAGGCCCCGTTCAGTGAACAGGAAACCGGATCGTCGCGACGGCTTCCTGTGTAAAAGCTCCCGGCGTTGCCGCCCGGACTCAAACCACCTCGCTCAGCCCGGCCGCGCCCGCCGCGGCGCTCCCGGATTTCGCCTCCAGGGCCGCGACGCGGGCCGCGAGGGCCTCGTTCTGCGCCTGCAGGTTGGTGACGAGGTCGCGGAGCACGTCGAGCTCCTCCCGCGAGGCGATGTCGAGGTCGCGGATGACGCGCTCGATCTGCGCCCGGACCACGGTCTCGGCCTCGCGGCGCACGCCCTGGGCGGCACCGGCCGCGTCGGTCATCAGGCGGGCGAGGTCGTCGAACAGTCGATTGGAGGGGGGCATCCTGGTCTCCCGGATCGGCTGGCTGCCGCGACGGCCGCCTGACGGCGCGATTCGAGACGACGAGATAGGAATCTTCGGGGCGGGGAGCAACGCCCCTCCCGGCCGGGGCGGCGGAGCGGGGACGGATCGAACCCGCTCCGCCCTGCGACCTTACATGCGGTGCATGCGGTGGTGCATCATCCGGCGGTGCATGCGGTGATGCATCATGTGCCGGCGCATCATCCGCCGCTCCATGTGGTTCATCCGGACCTGGGTGACGGCGTCGGGGGCCGCGACGGCGCCGGGCATGGCCGGGGCCGCGGAGGCGGGCTGCACCAGGGCGGCGGCGCCCAGCGAGGCCAGCACGGTGAAGGCGAAGGTCAGTTTCCTCACGAAGAGACTCCAGTTCTCTGTTCGCCGGGTAGGATGCCCGGTTCATCCTCCCGGACGGGAGGTACGGAGAGTCGTCTCGCGCCGCGGGGCGGCACGGCGGACCTTCGAGGGTCCGCCGCCGTCAACTTGTGAGTTAGAGATTCGTTTCCTCGAACGCCTTCACCCACTCGGCGCAGATGCCCGAGCGCACGATGTCGTTCCGGGTGAACTCAACCACCGGTATGGGCATCATCCGGCTCTTGACCAAGTGCATGACGGTGCGCAGCCCCGAGGTCTCGCGCAGGTCGGTCTGGGAGACGTCGCCGTTGATGATGACCTGGCAATCGTCGCCGATCCGGGTCAGGAACATCTTGATCTCGGCGGTGGTGGTGTTCTGCGCCTCGTCGAGGATCACGAGGCAGTTCTTGAAGGTGCGCCCGCGCATCACCTCGAACGGGACGATCTCGATGTCGCCGGTCTTGAGGGCGATCTCGAAGGCGGCCGCGCCCATCCGCTCCTTCATGGCCTCGGTCAGAGGCGCGACCCAGGGGGCGATCTTCTCCTCGAGGGTGCCGGGGAAGAAGCCCAGCGACCGGCCCGACGGGACGTTCGGGCGGGTGATCACCACCTTGGAGATCCGGCGCTGGCGGAGCTGGTCGGCGGCGCGGGTCCCGGCGATGTAGGTCTTGCCGGTGCCGGCGGGCCCCAGGACGATGACCTGCGGGGAGCGGGCGAGGGCGTCGAGATACTCGGCTTGGCGTTCGGTGAGGGGCTGAATCGGGGCGAGGTTGCGTTCTTCGTCGAAGCGCGTGCGGTGAATACGGGACGTGCGGTCTTCAACCAGTTCAAGTCGTGCGCGGCGTCTCTTCATGGATGTACACTCCAACGGGACTTGCCAACCTGGATCTGTTTCTGAACTGCCGTTTACCTGCCTGCTCCCGGTTCTACACGTCTTGCGGAACTAATACCGTCCCTTTGCCGAAGGTTCCGCGCCGCGCTCGTCCGCCTGTGGAGAGCGTCACAACGTCCCGCGCGCGGCCGAATACGTGACGCAACGGCCGCGCCAGCGTGATTCGCACCTGACGATTGCGCACGGGGTGTGACCAGGGGGTGACGGTCGGCGCGACCGCCCGGGAAAAGGCGCCGTGCTGGCGCGGATGCATCAGGCTCGGGAGGGGGGAGACGCGCTGACGCGGCATCCGGCACGAAAGCGTTCCTCCGCGCCCGATCGGGCGAAGCCGGCCGACCCTGCCGCCGGGGACCGTCCGGGCTTGATCGGCGGGACTAGCTTGATCCAGCCTGGATGAAGCTGTCGAGGACCATCTTCCGGCCGGCCTTGTCGAAGTCAACGGTCAGCTTGTTGCCATCGACCTCGGCGACGGTGCCGGGGCCGAACTTGGTGTGGAAGACCCGCTGGCCGGCCTCGAACGCCGAGGGCGTGCCCGTCGACTTGGCGATCAGCTCGCCCTCGATCTGCCGCGGCCCCCCGGCCTGTCCGCCGGCCCGGCCCCCCGGCGCGGACCCGAAGCCGCCGCGGCCGGCCTGCGGCGCGGTGGCGGCCTGGGCCCGCTGCCAGCCCGGCGTGCCGTAGCTCGATCCGAACGGCGCGGGGTTGCGGTCGAACCGCGAGGCGCCGGCGGAGAAATGAGCCGGCGCCTCGATCACGTCGACCGCCGATTCCGGCAATTCGTCGATGAACCGGGACGGGATGGTCGAGGACCACAGCCCGTGGATGCGCCGGTTGACCGCGAAGGACAGCTTGGCCCGCTTGCGCGCCCGGGTGAGGCCGACATGGGCGAGACGCCGCTCCTCCTCCAGGCCGGCCCGGCCGCTCTCGTCCAGCGCCCGCTGGCTCGGGAACAGGCCGTCCTCCCAGCCGGGCAGGAACACGGTGTCGAATTCGAGCCCCTTGGCGGCGTGGAGCGTCATCAGGGAGACCCGGTCGGCGCCCTCCGTCTCGGAGGCCTCCATCACCAGGGAGACGTGCTCCAGGAAGGCCGCGAGGTCGGGGAACTCCTCCATGGAGCGGACGAATTCCTTGAGGTTCTCCAGCCGGCCGGCGGCGTCGGCCGAGCGGTCCTTCTGCCACATCTCGGTGTAGCCGGATTCCTCCAGGATGGTCTGGGCGACCTCGCTGTGCGGCTGCGCCTCCACCAGCCGCGCCCAGCGGGAGAAGCTCGCGGTGAGCGCCCGCAGGGTCGAGCGGACCCGGGGCTTCAGCTCGTCGGTCTCGCACAGGCGCTCCGCGGCGATCCGCAGGGGCAGCCGGTTGGCGCGGCCGTAGGTGTGGAGCTGCTGCAGGGTCGCGTCGCCCAGGCCCCGTTTCGGGGTGTTGACGATCCGCTCGAAGGCGAGGTCGTCGCTGACGTTCACGGTGGCGCGCAGATAGGCCAGGGCGTCGCGGATCTCGGCCCGCTCGTAGAAGCGCGGGCCGCCGATCACCCGGTAGGGCAGGCCGAGCTGGACGAAGCGGTCCTCGATCTCGCGCATCTGCGCGGAGATGCGCACCAGCACGGCGATCTCCGACAGGGGATGCTGCTTGACCTGGAGCGACTCGATCGATTCGGCGAGCAGCCGCGCCTCCTCCTCGGAATCCCAGGCCCCCGACACGGTGACGCGTTCGCCCGGCTCGTCCTCGGTGCGCAGGGTCTTGCCGAGCCGGCTCTCGTTCCTGGCGATCAGCCCCGAGGCGGCCGCCAGGATGTGGCCGGTGGAGCGGTAGTTGCGCTCCAGGCGCACCACCACGGCACCGGGGAAGTCGTGCTCGAAGCGCAGAATGTTGTCGACCTCGGCCCCGCGCCAGCCGTAGATTGACTGGTCGTCGTCGCCCACGCAGGCGATGTTCTTGCGATTCTGCGCGAGCAGCCTCAGCCACAGGTACTGGGCGACGTTGGTGTCCTGGTACTCGTCGACCAGGATGTAGCGGAACCGGTCCTGGTAATTGGCGAGCACATCAGGGTTCTCGCGCCAGAGCTTGAGGCACAGCAACAAGAGATCGCCGAAATCGACGGCGTTCAGCGTCGCGAGCCGGGCCTGGTAGGCGGTGTAGAGCGCCCCGCCCTTGCCGAAGGCGAAGGACGCGGCCTCGCCCGGCGGCACCTGCTCGGGCGAGAGGCCGCGGTTCTTCCAGCCGTCGATCGTGTGGGCGAGCGCCCGGGCCGGCCAGCGCTTCTCGTCGATGTTCTGGTCGGCGATCACCTGCTTCATCAGCCGCAGCTGATCGTCGGTGCCGAGGATGGTGAAGTCGGATTTGAGCCCGACGAGCTCGGCATGGCGGCGCAGGATCTTGGTGCCGATGGCGTGGAAGGTGCCGAGCCAGGGCATGCCCTCGCCGGCCGGGCCGATCAGCGCGCCGATCCGGTGCTTCATCTCCCGGGCGGCCTTGTTGGTGAAGGTCACCGACAGGATGTCGAAGGGCCGCGCCCGGTTGGTGGCGATCAGGTGGGCGATGCGGGTGGTGAGCACCCGGGTCTTGCCGGTGCCGGCCCCGGCCAGCACCAGGACCGGGCCCTCCGTGGTCTCGACGGCGCGGCGCTGCTCGGGGTTGAGCCCCTCGAGATAGGCGGCGGCGTCGCGGCGGAGCGCGCCCATGGCGCGGGCGGCGATGGAAGAGGCGGGAGCGCCGTCCCCGGCGGGCTGCGCATGCGGGCGGTTCTGCATCCCGCATCCCTGGACCAAATCGCGAACGGCGTCGAGGGCGCGTGCGCGCGGTGCGACCTGAGCGTGTGGGCGCAGCCGCTTGCACGCTGGGTCTCATGCTCCGTCCCGAATCAGGTTCCGCTTCGCTGCGCCTGTCCGGGAACCGGCACATCGAGCGCCGCGCGAGCGGCTCCGGACCGTGGCATCACCGCTGGCGCCTCCGAGGGCTTATCGTGCTATGGCCACTTGCTCGCGGGGGCACGCGGGGCGGTCCCGCGCGGAAACGAGTGCGGAACGGGACCATTGCGTGATCTTCTGACCGCGCTGGCGGGCGCCGTCATCCTGGTTCTCGTGGCGGCGCTGGCCGTCCCGCCCTTCGTCGATTGGCAGGCCCACCGCGCGCTGGTCGACCGGGCGCTCACCCGGTCGCTCGGCGTGCCCGCCCGGACCGACGGGCGGATCGAGGTCCGGCTCCTGCCCTCGCCGCGGCTGCGCGTCGACCGCCTGCATCTCGGGGCCGATCCGGAGCGCCCGACCCTCGATGCGCGGTTCGTCAAGGCCGAGGTCGCCCTGGCGCCGCTCCTGAAGGGCGAGTTCCGCTTCACCGAGACCCGGATCGGCCGGGCCGAGATCAAGCTCCCGCTGGCCGGCCCCGACGCCCTGAAGCTGCCGGGCGGTCTCGGGGAGGCCCTGGGCACCCGCGATTTCGCCATCGAGGCGCTGCACGTCCAGCAATTCCTCGTCACCACGCAGGTGCCCGAGACCGGCCGGACCGACCAGTTCTACGCGCAGGACCTGACCCTGCAGGCGCCGGCCCTGGTCGGGCCCTGGCGCGTGGAGGGCACGAGCGGCGGCGTCCCGTTCCGGGCGGTGAGCGGCACGCCGGGGCCGGACGGGCGGCTCGCCGTGAAGATCTCGGGGGGCGGCGATGCCCACCCGCGGTTCGAGGCGGATGCGCGGTTCGGCCTCGTTCCCGTGGAGACCGGCCGGGCGGTCCAGGTGGAGGCCGAGGGCTCCGCCCGCCTCGTGGTCGGCCCGCCGACCCAGGCCGCGGGCGCCTACCTGCCGTTCACGATGGGCGCGACGTTCAAGGCCAGGGGCACGCAGGTGCGGTTCGAGGGGGTCGATCTCGCCCTCGACCCGGGGGGGCGCACCCTGCGCCTCGGCGGCACCGGCCGGCTCGACCTGCGCCAGTGGCGCGCCGCCCTGAGCCTGGAGGCCCGCCGCCTCGACCTCGACGCCTTCCTGGCCTCGACCGAGGGCCAGAACCTGATCGCCCGCGGCCTGCCCAGCTGGGGCGGCGACCTGCCGGCGATGCTCGACCTCGATCTCGCCGTGGGCAGCGCCATGCTCGGGGGGGACGAATGGTCGAACCTCGCCCTCACCGGCACCCTGGAGCGGGCCGGCGGCCTGCTGCTGCGGCGCCTCACGGCCACCGGCCCGGCGGAATCCACCGTCAGCGTGAGCGGGCAGGTCGACACCGCGCCGTTCCGCCTCACCGGCCCGGTGGCGCTGAGCGCGCCCGATTCGGACGCCCTGGGCCGCTACCTGCGCCGCCTCGGCCTGGAGAACCCCCTGACCGCCCTCCTCGACGGACGCCGGGTCGAGGCGGCCGCCGATGTCTCCGCGGACCCCGGGAGCCTGTCCCTGCGCAACCTGCGCCTCGCCCTCGGCGCGGCCCGGATCACCGGAAACGCCCGCTACACCGCCGCGGAGGCCGGGGCGCGGGGCCATTTCGAGGCGCAGATCCGCGCGAACGGCATCGACATCGCCGGCCTGCCGCCCCTCGGCACCGCCCTGGGGAGCCTGCGCGACCTCGACCTCGCCCTGACGCTGGAGGCGCGGGACGTGCGCTTCGGGGCCGCGGGCTCCGGCACCGGCACCATCGCGGCGAGCATCCAGACGGACGGCGCCGGCCTCGTGGTCGACAGCCTCGCCGTGACCGATCTCGCGGGCGCGAGCGCCACACTCTCCGGCCGGATCGGCGCGGACGGGACCGGGCGCGTCTCCGGCCGCCTGAAGGCCCCGGTGGCGGCGCCGCTGCTGGGCCTGCTCGAACGGGTCTGGATCGGCGAGATCCGCCTGCTGCCGGCCTTCCTGCGGGACGCGCCCCTCGACCTCGCCGTCAGCCTCGACCGGGAGGGTGGCCCCGCCCAGGCCCTGCGCACCCAGGCCCGGGGCAGCGCCGGCGGCGGCAGCCTCGACCTGACCCTGGCGAGCCGCGGGACGGGGATCGAGGGCGGCACCGCGACGCTGAGTACCCCCCGGGCCGGGACGTGGTTCGGGCGGACCGACATCGCCGGCCTCCAGCAGCCCGCGGCGCTCCACGTGAAGGCCGAGCGACCGGACGGCGCCGGGCTCGCCCTCAGCCTCGACGGGATGGTGGCGGGGCTCCGGCTCGCGACCTCCCGGCCGGTCCTGATCGGCGCCGACGCGCTGCCCAGCGGCGGCGTGGTCCGGGCCGAGACGGCCGATCTCGGGCCGTTCCTGACGCTCGCCGGGGCCGCGAGCCTTCCGCCGGGCGCGTGGCCGGCCGACCTGACCGTCACCGTGTCCCGGGAGGCGGGGGAGGGGGCCGCCACCCTGGCCGGCCAGATCGCCGGATCGGGGGTGAGCGGGACGCTGCTGCGGGCACCCGGCGGCGTCCCCCACGGGCGCCTCGCCCTCGACCGGCTGTCGCTGCCGCACCTGGCGGAGGCCGTGCTGCTCCCGGTCCAGGAGGGCGGCCGGTTCGGGCCGCCCCCCGCCCACCCGGCCGTCACCCTCGACACCCGCATCGCCAGGCTGGACCTCGGGCGCGGTCTCGTGGCGACGGATGCGGCCATGGCCCTCGGCCTCGCAGAGACCGGCCTGACCCTGCGCGACCTGACCGGCAAGCTCGGCGGCGGGCGGATCGCCGGATCGGCGACGATCACGCGGGCCGGGGCCGGCGCGGCGATCTCCGGTACCGGCAGCCTCGACGACGTGGCGCTCTCCGCGCTCACCGGCGGCCCGGTCGGCGGCCGCCTGGATGCCGATCTGCGCTTCGCCACCACGGCGGAGACGATCCCGGGGCTCGGCGACGGCCTCTCGGGCAGCGGCACGCTGGTGCTCAAGGACCTGCGCGTCCCGGCGGCCGATCCGGCGGCGCCGGGGCGCGCCCTGTCCCGGGCGGTGGAGATCGACGATCCCCTGCGCGAGGGCCGCCTCCAGGCCCTGGTGGCGGAGGAACTCGCCAAGGCCGCGGCGCAGGCGGGCGCGCCCGCGCGGGCCGCGGCCACGATCGTCGGCGGGGTGCTGCGGGCCGGTCCGTTCGACATCGATTTCGGGCCCGCCCGCTGGGCCGGCACGGTCGGCTGCGACCTGCGCGGCGGCCGCCTCGACGCCCGGGGGACGCTCACCGGCGGTCCGGTGCCCCGGGGCTGGAGCGCCGGTCCGCCGGCGATCCAGATCGGCCTGGCGGGGCCGCTCGCCGCCCCCGAACGGACCCTCGACGTCGGCGCCCTGTCGAACGGGCTCGCCGCCTTCGTGCTCCAGCGCGAGCTGGAGACGATCGAGCTGACGGACGCCGATCAGGTCGAGCGGCAGCGCCGCCGCGCCCGGATCGAGATGGACCATGCCCGGGCCGCGGCGCTCAAGGCCGCCGCCGACAGGGCGGCGGCGGAGAAGGCCGCGACCGAGAGGGCCGCCGCCGAGGAGGCGGCCCGCCGGGCGCGGGTCCTGGGGGAGGGGGCGGACCCGGCACCCTCCCCAGCCGAGGGACGGCCCTGAACGGACGGCTCAGGCCTTCCCCATCGCCATCAGCGCGAACGCGGAGATCAGCGCCACCTCCTCCAGCCGGTCGAACCGGCCGGCGGCGCCGCCGTGGCCCGCCTCCATGTTGATCCGCAGCAGCACCGGGCCGCCGCCCGTCATGGTGGCGCGCAGCCGCGCGACCCACTTGGCCGGCTCCCAGTAGGTGACCCGCGGATCGGTGAGCCCGCCGAGCGCCAGGATCGCCGGATACGCCTGGGCGGCGACATTGTCGTAGGGCGAGTAGGACAGGATCGTCCGGAAATCGGCGTCGCTCGCCCCCGGGTTGCCCCATTCGGGCCATTCCGGCGGGGTCAGCGGCAATTCCGCGTCCAGCATGGTGTTGAGCACGTCGACGAAGGGCACGTCGGCGACGATACCGGCAAACAGCTCCGGCGCCATGTTGGCGACCGCCCCCATCAGCATGCCGCCGGCCGAGCCGCCATGGGCGACGATGCGTTTTTCCGCCGTATAGCCGGCTCCGATCAGCGCCCGGGCGCAGGCGATGAAGTCCGTGAAGGTGTTGGGCTTCTGCGCGCGCTTGCCGTCGAGATACCAGCGCCAGCCCTTCTCGGTCCCGCCCCGGATATGCGCGATGGCGTAGACGAAGCCCCGGTCGACCAGGCTCAGCAGGTTCGTCCGGAACCCGGCCGGCATCAGCGTCCCGTAGGAGCCGTAGCCGTAGAGCAGCAGCGGTGCGGAGCCGTCGAGCACGAGGTCGCGCTGGTGCAGCAGCGAGATCGGCACCTGCTCCCCGTCCGGGGCGGTGGCGAAGAGCCGCCGGGTCACGTAGGCGGCCGGGTCGTGCCCGCTCGGCACCGCCTGGCGCTTGCGCAGGGTCCGGTCCCGGCTGTCGCAGGCGTAGTCCCAGGTCTCCGACGGGGTCGTCATGGACGAGTAGACGAAGCGGATCGTCGTTGTGTCGAAGGCGAGCCCGGACCGGAGCCCCAGGGCGTAGGCCTCCTCGGCGAAGGCGACGCTGTGCTCGGCGCCGCTGGCGAGGTCGCGCACGACGATCCGCGGCCGGGCATTCTCGATCTCGAGCCGGATCAGGTGGCCCGTGAGCAGGTGCAGGTGCCGGATCATCACCCCCGGCCGGTGCGGCACGAGGTCGGTCCAGTTGGCGCGGCCCGGAGCGTCGAGGGGGGCCGTGACGATCTTGAAGTCCTCGGCCCCGTCCGCGTTGGTGCGGATATACAGCCGGTCGCCCCGGTGCTCGACCCCGTAGATCAGCAGCGGCTCGCGCGGCTGCACGAGGCGCAGGGGCCCGGCGGGGGCGTGCCGGTCGAGCAGCCGGACCTCCGCGGTCTCGTGGTCGCTCGCCGTCACGTCGAGGAACGCCCCGGACTGGGTCCGGCCGATATGGACGAAATAGCCGGCATCGGCTTCCGTATAGACGGTCTCGTCCTGTGTCTGCGCGGTGCCGAGGCGGTGGCGCATCACCTTGGCGGGGCGGTGGTTGGCGTCGAGCGCCACGTACCAGAAGCTGTCGCCGTCCCCGGCCCAGACCGCCTCGCCGGAGGTCGCCTCGACCCGGTCGTCGAGGTCCAGCCCGGTGGCGAGGTCGCGGACCCGGATCGTGTAGAGTTCCGAGCCCTTGGTGTCCGCGCTCCAGGCGAGGCGGGCATGGTCGTCGGAATGCACCGCGGCGGCGATCTCGAAGAACGGCAGGCCTTCGCCCTCGCGGTCGCCGTCGATCAGAATCGTCTCCTCCGGGTCCGGCCCGGCCTGCGGCACGTCGGGCGCCGTCGCCGGCCTCCGGCAGATCAGCGGGTGCTGGCCGCCCTCCCGGTGGCGCGTGTAATAGGCGAACGGCCCGTCGGGGTCCGGGACGCCGCTCTCGTCCTCCTGGATCCGCCCGCGCATCTCGGCGACGAGCCGCTGGCGCAGCGCCGCGGTCCCGGCCAGGGCCGCCTCCGCGTAGGCGTTCTCGGCGCGGAGATAGGCGTCGATGTCCGCGGGCAGGGCGGCGGGGTCCTTGAGGACCGTCTGCCAGTTCTCGGCCTTCAGCCACGCGTAGGGATCAGTGATCGCCTGTCCGTGGACGCTGAAGCGCCGCGGCCGGATCTCGGCGACCGGCGCCCCGGTGGATTGCGCGCGCAGGCCGTGGCCGATGTCGGTCATCGTCTCTCCCGTCGGGTCCCGTCAGGCGCGGGTGAGAGCATGTGTCCCGCCCGGCGCCGGGATGCAAGGCGGCGCGGCGCAGGGCCGGCGGGAGCCTGTCCCGACCTCGGGCGTTGAAGCCCGGACCGTGGCGTGGATCACGGTCGCCGGTTCGACGCCGAGGTGCCGACATGGTCGCGATCCCCGACACGCAGGCCGATTCGCAGGACGAGGATCCCCAGCGGGACCTGCAGCAGGTGAACGAGATGCTCGCGGACTGGGCGGCGCGCTCGGCGACCACGAGCGAAGCGCTGGTCGAGCGCTTCGAGGCGATGGGCTATCCGGTGCGCGGCAAGTCGGAGGACGAGATCGCCGAGATCCTGCGCCGGCCGCCGCCCCGTCCGGTCGGGACAACGTGACCGCGGTCAGTCCGGTTTAGGCAAAAAAACCTTGACTTTATGAATTTTCCTGACAGGGTACGAGCGCTCCCGCATTTGAGCGGCCAATCAGGAACAAATCATGAACAAGATGGCCAGGAACCGGCGTGCCGAGACTGCCCGACCGAAGCCGGACCGGCCGCAGCCGGCAGACCTGCCGCCGGAGGCGGGCCGCCTGCTGGCGCGGCTCGGCGAGGCGGGGGCCTATGCCCGGCCCGATCCCCTGGTCGAGGACGCGCTGCTGGTCCGGCGCGGCGGCGACGGCATCTCGGTGGGGAGCGGGCGCTTCACGGTCGCGTCCGGCCGGGCCCTCGCCGCTGCCGACCTGGCGGAATGGGACCCGGCCGGTACGCGGCTGACGATCAGCGCCGCCGGGCGGGCGCGCCTGCGCCGGCAGGCCATGCCGGGCGACAGGGCCTTCGCCGCGCAGCATCAGGACCTCACGGTGGCGGCGGAGGGCGGGGAGCCGATCCTGCGCAACGCCTCCGAGAACCCCCTCGCCTGGATGGTGCGCCGCCGCGGCCGGGACGGTGCGCCGCTGATCGATGCGGCCGCCTTCGAGGCCGGCGAGCGGCTCCGGCGGGACATGAACGCCGCCGCGCTGCTGCCCCGGATGGGGAGCGATCCCAGTGCCCCCCGGGTCGATGGCGGCGGCCCGCGCGACCCGGCCGCCGCGGCCGACCACGTGATCGCGGCCCGGCAGCGGGTCCGCGGCGCCCTCGACGCGGTCGGCAGCGATCTGTCCGGCCTCCTGATCGATCTCTGCGGCTTCCTGAAGGGCCTGGAGCGGATCGAGGTCGAGCGCCGCTGGCCGGCGCGCTCGGCCAAGGTCGTGGCGCGCATCGCCCTCGGGCGGCTGGCCGAGCATTACGGCCTGGAGCGCGAGGCTACGGGGCCGGAGCACGCCCGCCTGCGCCTGTGGCAGGCTTGATGCGGATTGTCACCGATCCGATCCGTGAGGTCCGGCGGACGGCCGCCGCCGCGCGGGCGGACCTCGATGAGGCGGGCGCATCGCGGTCCGGGATGATCCGGTCCGCCGTTCAGCCCGCCGCGGCGAGCCGGACCGCGTCGCGGTGGATCCGCTCGGCCATGGACCGCACGCCGTTGGACCGCTTCGAGGTGACGTGGGAGCCGAAGCGGAGCTGCCGGAACAGGTCGAGCCCGTCGGTCTCGGCCGCCTCGCGCGGGGTCTTGCCGGTGTAGAGCGCCACCATCAGCGCGACGAAGCCGCGGACGATGAAGGAATCGCTGAAGCCCTGCAGCACCAGGCGCCGTTCCGCCGCGGCGTCCTCGACGGCGGTGTCGATCCAGACCTGGCTCTCGCAGCCATGGACCCGGTTGGCCTCGGTCCGCAGGGCGTCGGGCATTGGCGGCAGGGCGCGGCCGAGCTCGATCAGGTATTCCAGCCGCATGTCGTCGTCGTCGACGATCTCGAAATTGTCGATGATGGTGCCGATCGGGGGAAGCATGGTCGTCCGGATCCGGGAAACGTCTGCGCCGCTATAGGCCGGCCGCGCGGCGGTGGCGACGGCCCCCAGCGACGCGGGCGGTCAGTGCGCCGCCACGGAGGTGGGCGGGAGGATCAGCTTCAGGGGATCGACCGGCGAGGCGTCGCCCGACACGGCGATCTCGGCCTGCGCCGCATAGGCGGCGATGAGCCGGGGGCCGAGCTTCGGGACGTTGGGCCGGCCGGAGGCGGCCATATCGCTCACCCCGGAGACGATCGACAGGCGCAGGGGCTGGCCCGCCTCGGCCTCCATGCCGATGCAGATCGAGCAGGCGACGTGCTCGGCGGTGGCGTCCAGGCACTCGGCCACGATCTCGGCCACGATCATGCCCAGCGCGTTGGCGGTGCGCGGCTCCACGAGCCCGTTGCCCGAGCCCTCGACCTGGACGCCGATGCGCCCGGCCCGGCGGAGCTGCCCGAGCCCGGAGGCCAGGCGGTGCAGGTAGTCCTTGAGGTCGATGGAGGCGATGTGCGGCGCCTCGTGGAGGTGCTGCTGCACCAGCGCGATCGCCCGGACCCGCTGGCCCAGGGCCTCGAAGCTGCCGCGGCAGGCATCCGGCGCCGCCCGGCCGTACAGGCCGATCAGGCTGACCATCACCTGCAGGTTGTTGCGGACGCGGTGATAGACCTCGGCGAGCAGCGTCTCCTTCTCGGCCAGGGCATGCTCGATACTCTCTTCGGCGTGCTTGCGGTCTGTGATGTCGAAGCACGACCCGAGATAGCCCTGGAACCGCCCGTCCTCCACGAGGGGGCGCGCGGTGTCGAGCAGCCAGCGGTACACGCCGTCGTGCCGGCGCAGGCGGAACTCCACGGTGAACGGCGCCCGGGCGTCGAAGGCCTCCGCGACGACCCGGGCGTGGCGGTCGAAATCCTCGGGATGCAGCCCCTCGCGCCAGCCGAGGCCGAGTTCCGCCGCAAGCGGGCGCCCGGTGAATTCCAGCCAGCACTCGTTGTGGTGGACCGCGTGCCCGTGCGCGTCCGAGCGCCACATCATCAGCGGGACGACATCGGCGAAGCGCTTGAAGCTGTCGCTCAGCGCGGCCGCCTCGGCGGTGCCCTGCGCCGGAACCGTTCCAGTATCCCCCGCGGGACCATCGTCCAGCGGCTCAGCCGTTCCGGACCCTGGGGGCTGTCCGACCATTCTCTGTCCGATTCGCTCTGGCGACGTGTGTGAGGGAGACGACTGGGTATGGATAGCGCCGGTCAACGTGCCGACCGAGGCACCGTTCCGGTCTTCAGCCGCCTTTGGAGCGGTCATTCACAGGCACGGGCGCGGCGACGGGGCGACCGCTCCGGATCAGGGTGCTCGAACCGGGGCACGCCGTCGTCCCACGGGGGCCGCTGGGGCGCTGCGCTGGTGGCCGCCGGGACGATCCGCGTCGTGCCGCAGGTTTCGGGTCGGAGATTCGAGCGGCACGACTTGTGAAACCTGTCTCCCGTGCTTGCGGCGACGGCCGTCCATCTCCGGCAGCGGCGTCTTGACTCGACCGTTCCACGGGACGAGCCGCCAGGACCTGCCGCGCGCCGTCCCTTCTCTGCGCGGGGGCGGATTCCCGGATCGCGTTCGATGACGGCAACGGCCGGAAGCGATGGGTCACCCCAATCGCCTCTGCGCGGGAAAGAAGCCCCCGCGTCGGCCCGAGCTCCTTCGGGGGCCACCCGATTCCGTAGGGGGAGGGCGCGTGCCTTCGCGGGCGTGATCCTTCCGTCCAGGGCCCGGGGCGGCGGGGGGGCGATGCAATAAGCGTCTCGGCAAAGCCGGTTCGGCTGCGACATTCGCCCCACGCAACGATCGCCCCCGACACCGATTGGGCAGGGTGCCGCCACGTTCGTGGGCGGACCAATCATCCCCATACCGACGAGATCGCGATGACGCCTCAATTCTGGCTGTGGCTGGGCTTTGCCGGCATGGCGGCGGGGGCCGCGGTGATCCTGCTCCTGGCCAAGCGACGGACACCGACGGAAGAAGCCGACGGGATCATCCATGGGATCGTGCCGATCATCGCGGCCTGCTCCTACTTCGCCATGGCGACGGGGCAGGGAAGCCTCGTCCTCCCCGCCGGCCCCGACGCGGCCGAGACGGCGCGCCAGTTCTACTTCGCGCGCTACATCGACTGGACCTTCACCACGCCCCTGCTGCTCGTCGGCCTCGCGCGGACCGCGATGCATTCCGGGATGCGCCGGCCGGCCGTCGTCTGGGGGCTGATCGGCTCCGACCTGATCATGATCGTGACCGCCCTGGCCTTCGGCCTGTCCGACGCCGCCGCGGTGAAGTGGACGTGGTTCGCCATCTCCTGCGGCGCGTTCGTGGCCGTGTTCTACGGGATCTTCGTGCAACTGCGTGAGGAGAATGCCGCCGAACGGGCCGACGTGCGGGCCGCCTTCCTGCGCAACGCCATATTCCTCACCGGGGTCTGGTGCGCCTATCCCGTCGTGCTGCTCGTTGGCCAGGACGGCCTCGGCTTCCTGTCGCCGACCGTCGCCCTGGCGGTGATCGCCATCCTCGATCTGACCGCCAAGGTCGCCTACGGCATCATGGCGACCCTGGAGACGACCCGCGCCGTCGACCGCGATCTCACGGACGGGCGCGCCGAGGCCCGGCCGCTGCGCCGGGCGGCCTGACCCGGATGGCGGCCCGGTCATCCGTCCTCCTCCCCGGGGAGGCGGCCAGCCCGGGCCGCCATCACGCGCATGCCTGGGGAGCCCGGCTGCTCCACGGCGCCGGTGCACTCGTCGCGCTGGGGCTCGCCGCCTCGGCCTTCCTCCCGCGCGAGGCCTCCTGGCTCGTGGCGCTGACGGTGGTGATCGCCCTCGGGGTTCCCCACGGCGCCCTCGACGGCGCGGTGGCGGCGCCGCTGCTGCGCCCCCGCTACGGGCGGGCCTGGTTCGGGATCTTCGCCATCCCGTATCTCGGCCTCGCGGCCCTGGTCCTCCTGGCGTGGCAGGTCGCCCCCCTGGCTACCCTGGCGGGGTTCCTGGCTCTGTCGGTGCTGCATTTCGGCGCGGAGGATGCCGGCCCCGGCCGACCCTGGGAGGCCCTCGTGCGCGGCGGCTTGCCGATCGCCCTGCCGGCGCTCCTGCACCCCGCGGCGACGGCGGGGATTTTCGCGGTCGTCGCACGGACGCCGATGCCGCAGCTGCCCGCCTGGTGGTCGGTCGCGGCCTGGCTCTGGCTCGCCCTCGCGGCGATCTGGCTCCTCACGCACCGGCCGGTGCCGGCCGTGCGCATCGAGATGACGATCCTGGCGGCAGCCTTCGAGGTGCTGCCACCCCTGACGGCCTTCACCCTGTACTTCGTCGGCCTCCACGGCCCCCGGCACATGCAAGCGCTGGTGCGCGACCCAGGGCGGGCGCCCGGCGTCGATACGATGCGGCGCGCCGTCCGCGCCGCGCTACCCGTCTTCGCGTTGACCCTCCTCCTCGGCGCGGGCCTCTGGCCCCTCTACGCCGCCGGCGCGTCCGATACGGCGTCCAACCTGCTGACGGTGACGCTCCAGATGCTGTCCGCCCTGACCGTGCCGCACATGCTCCTCGACCGCATCGCGGCCCGGCACTGAGACGGGTCCCGGGTTTGGCCGGGCGGCCGAAACACCGCGGCGCCATTCGTCCGCGCGTGCCCGCGCGAAATCCGCCTGGGACAAGCGCAATCCGCCCGGAGCCGGGCCGGATTCGGGGGCGGCGGCGGGGTGCCGTCTGCGCGGTCGACAACCTAGCGGAGCAGGCCTATCTGCAACCCAGGCTTGTGGAATTTTATAACCTGCGATAGCCTCGCTAGCGTCGTCCAGGGCCTATCGTGCTCGATGGAGCCGTTGCACCGATCAGTACGACCTCGGGCGGTCGGCATCGGGTTGGTCCTGCAGGTTGTGCCGATCGGGTGAAGTTTTCGCGATCAGGTTGCTGCCGAAAACCAGTTTTTAATCATCAGAAGTTGTAATCAGGGTCGTATTTGCCGCCCTGGTTGTGACAATGCCCGGATCTCTTGGACCCTCCTCCCGTCGAGACACCGCGGCCGTCCGATCGTGCGGTCGGACCGGATGGCTCCTCGCCCTCGCCGTGTCGTCGATCAGCCTCACCGCCCGCTTCGGTGTCGGCGATGCCCGGGCGCAATCCAGCTCACTGGTCAATGTCTGTGCCGGGCTCGGCGTGACCCTGCCGCACCTCCAGGGCCCGAGTCCGATCACCGCGCCGTTCAGCCTCGTGACCGGACTGACTACGACGCTCAATGGATTGGTCGACACCATCAACCAGGGCGTGGTCACCCCGCTCTCCGATACCACCCTCCGGGTCGGCGTCCTGGATGCGAACGGCAATCTCGTCAGCGTCGCCAGTCCCGGCGGCTGCAACCTAAGTGCGTCGAGCCTGACGCTCGACAGCAGCAAGGGGTTGTCGCTCGGCGGGGGCCGGATCGGCGGCCTCGGAGATACCGCCGGCCAAGCCGCGCGCGCGGGCGAAGTTTCGGCGATCGCCCTCGGCGACGGGAGCCAGACGGCGGTGGGCAGCGCGAACGCGGTGGCGCTCGGCGCGCAGGCGACGGCGAGCAGCAGTAACGCGATCGCGATCGGGCTGCGCGGGAGTGTCGCCGGCACGGATGCGATCGCCATCGGGACCGATGCGAACAGCTCCGCTCTGGCCGGATTGAGCCTCGGTGCGCGCAGCGCGGCCAGCGTCGCCGGAGCCGTCGCCCTGGGGAGCGGCGCGGTGGCCGACCGCATCGGCCTGAACGGCGGGTCGGAGGCCTTCAGCGGGCTCAGCGTCGGATCGAGCGCGGGCGCCGTGTCGGTTGGGGCGGCCGGCGCGGAGCGGCAGATCACCAACGTCGCCGGCGGCACGCAGGCGACCGATGCCGTCAACCTGCGCCAGCTCTCGGCCGTCGGCGGCAACCTGGCGGCCGGCATCGGGGGCGGCGCCAGGTTCGACACGGCCACCGGCCTGTTCACGGCGCCGAGCTTCACGATCCAGGGGAGCACCTACGGCACGGTCGGCGGCGCGCTCGGCGCGCTCGATCTCCGCGTGTCGGGGAATGGCACGGCGATCTCCGCGGCGACCACCGATCTGCAGCAGCTGCAGAGCCAGGTTGCCGCGCTGCCGAACCTCGTCCAGCAGGATGCGGTCACGCGCACGATCACCGTCGGGAAGACGGCCGACGGCGGCTTGGTCAGCATCGCGGGCTCGGCGGGGGATCGGCGTCTGACCGGCGTGAGCGCCGGGACGGGCGCCAACGATGCCGTCAACCTGACCCAGCTGCGCAGTGCCGGCACGACGGTCGCCGCCTCCCTGGGGGCGGGGGCCGGTTTCAATCCGGCGACGGGGGCCTATCAGGCGCCGAACTACACCGTCGCGGGATCGTCCTACACCTCGGTCGACCGCGCGATCGGCGCCCTCGACACGCTCTCGGTGCAGTACGTGCCCGGCACGTCGGGGGCGGCCACGAACGCGGTCGACTTCAGCAAGGGCGGCGCCCTCGGCCCGGTGACCTTGCGCGGCGTCGCGCCGGGATCCCTGGCGGCGGGCTCCAGCGAAGCCGTGAACGGCGGTCAGCTCCAGAGCACGAACCAGCAGGTCACGACCAACACCGCCAGCATCTCGGTGCTGCAGAATGCCTTTAGCACGAGCGCGATCGGGATCCTGGCACAGGATCCGGTCACCCATACGATCACGGTCGGGGCGGCCACGGGCGGGACCCTGCTCAACGTCGCCGGCACGGCGGGCGACCGGCGTCTCACCGGCGTCGCGGCGGGCACCAGCACCAACGACGCGGTCAACGTCGGACAGCTGAGCGCGGCCTTGACGGTCGCGACCGGCAGCGCGGCGGCCCTGGCGGCGAGCAACCCGGCCGGCGCGGCGCTTCCCGCCACGGGCGGCGCGGACGCCGTGGCGGTCGGGTACGGCGCATCGGCGGCGGCCGCGCGCTCAGTCGCCATCGGCAGCGGATCCGTCGCGACGGAGGCCGATACCGTCTCGGTGGGGGCCGTCGGAGCGGAGCGCCGGGTGGTCAACGTGGCCAATGGCACCGTGGCGCCCGGATCGACCGATGCCGTCAACGGCGGGCAGCTCTACGCGGTCGATCAGCGGGTGACCGCGGTGTCGGACGCGCTCACCGGGCTGCGCGGCAGCCTCGACGACGGCACCGTCGGCCTCGTCCGGCAGAACCCCGCGACCCGCATTCTCACGGTCGGTGCGGCCACGGACGGGACCGTGCTCAGCGTCGCCGGCACGGCGGGCAATCGCCGGGTCACCGGCGTGGCGGCCGGCGTCGCGGGCAGCGACGCCGTCAACCTCGACCAGCTGAACGCGGTGCTGACCAGCGGCGGAACGCCGGGCGCCACCGTGCCCCTGGCCGCCAGCAACCAGGCGGGCCTCGGAGCGCCGGCCGCGTCCGGGCGCGACGCCCTCGCCATCGGCCCTGGCGCATCGGCGACCGCGAGCCGGTCCATCGCGATCGGGAGCGGTTCGGTCGCGGATCAGGCGGACACATTGTCCGTGGGACAGGTCGGCGCGGAGCGGCGCATCGTCAACGTGGCGGCCGGGACCGTGTCGAGCGGCTCGACGGATGCGGTCAACGGCGGCCAATTGTTCGGCGCCACCGCGCAGGTGGCCGCCGCGCTCGGCGGCGGCGCCCGCGTCGATGGCCAGACCGGTCGCTGGACGGCCCCGACCTATACCATCCGCGGCAGCGGCTATTCCGATGTCGGAAGCGCCCTGAACGCGGTCGATGCCGCCCTGACCGGCAACGCCGGACAGATCGCCGCCGTCACGCAGCAGGTCGCGGTCCTGCAGAATGCCGGAGGCGGCGCCCGGCTCGTGCAGCAGACGAGCGCCGGCGGGGCCGTGACCGTCGCCAGCCAGGTCGGCGGCCGTGTGATCACCGTGTCCGGAACCGACGGCCCGCGCACGATCAGCGGCGTTGCGAACGGGCAGGCTGCGGGCGACGCCGTGAATCTCGGCCAGCTCAACGCCGCGGCGCAGACGCTCGACGCCGAGATCCAGGATTTTCCCGTGCGCGCCAACAACGCCCGCGGTGCGGCCCCGCCGGTGGCGGCCGGGGCGGATTCCTACGCGAGCGGCTACGGTGCGGCGGCCCTGGGCGCGGCGAGCGTCGCGGTCGGCTCATCCGCTTCGGCACAGGGCTCCGGCGCCACGGCGACCGGATCCGGCAGCGCCGCCAGCGGCAGCGACAGCGCGGCCTACGGCCAGGGCAGCCAGGCGACGGCCTCGGCGACCACCGCGATCGGGACCGGAGCCCAGGCGACCTATGCCGGCGCGACGGCGATCGGCTACGGGGCGACGGCCACCGCCGACCCGACCACGGCCGTCGGCTACAGGGCGGCCGCCAGCGGCAACGAGGCCTCGGCGTTCGGCGCCTATGCCAGCGCGACGGCCGAGAATGCGACCGCCCTCGGGCGTTCGGCCAGCGCGACCGGGTCCGGCGCGACCGCGGTGGGCGTCGATGCGCGGGCCCAGGGGACCGGCTCTGTGGCCGTCGGGCAGGGCGCCCAGGCCGCGCACGACAACGCGGTCGCGCTCGGCGCGGGCGTGGCCACCACCCGGGCCAACCAAGTGGCGATCGGCGCGTCCAGCCAGACCTACACCCTCGCCGGGCTCGCCTCGGCCCAGAGTCTCGCCACGCAAGCGGGGCCGACCGGCTTCGTGACCACGGACGCGAGCGGGAACCTCGCGGTGTCGAGCTTCGGTCCGGCGAACCTCGACGCGATGAACGGGCGGATCGGCACTCTGGAGGCGAGCGTCGCCGGTCTGCAAAGCGCCACGCTGCAACTCCAACGCGATGTCCGCAGCGCGTTCCAGGGCACGGCCATCGCGCTGGCCCTCTCCGGAGCGGTCCTGCCGGAAGGCAAGGCGTATGCGGTCTCGGCGAATTTCGGCACCTATCGGGGACAGGGTGCTTTCGGCGCGGCGGGCACGGCCCGGATCGGCGACAACCTCTACGCCTCCGGGGGCATCGGTTTCGCCGTCAACGGGCCGAGCAATATCGGCGGACGGGGCGGGATCACCCTGGCGTGGTGACGCTCCCGCGGGCCGGCCGTCGGAGCCGCGGGTTCCGATGTCCGGCGTGAATACAACTATAACCTGTATTAACCCCTTGCGCGATAGCTTCCTGCGCCTCTCCTGCACAGGGCGATGATCGATGTACCGAGCTTTCGCCTGCCTGGCCCATGAGCACGCCGCCTGGACGGTTCCGCTCGCGGTTCTGATCTGCTGGTTCTCCTGCCAGACCGTCCTGCGCCTGTTCCAGCAGGCCCGCGAAGCGAGAGGCCGCGCGCGTGCCGGCTGGCTGGGCGCAGCGAGCCTCGCGGCGGGCAGCGGCATCTGGAGCACGCATTTCATCGCGATGCTCGGCTACGATCCCGGCATCGGCGTCGGTTACGATCTGACCACGACCCTCACCTCGCTGGCGATCGCGATCACGGTGACCTTCGTCGCCCTTGCCCTGGCCCAGCATCGCGACCGGTTCGTCGGCACGATCGTGGCCGGTCTCGTGCTCAGCGCGGGCATCGCGGCGATGCACTTCACCGGCATGCTGGGCATCCGCCTGCCCGGCCGCTTCGTCTGGTCGGTTCCCGTCGTCGCCACCGCCCTGGCCGTCAGCGCTATGTTCTCGTGCGCCGCGCTGTTCGTGGCCGCGCACGCTGGGACGCGCCGGCCCCACGTCTGGGCCGCCACCCTGCTGACATGCGCCGTCGGCGGTCTCCACTTCCTCGCCATGGGGGCCGTGCGGGTCGTGCCCGATCCGAGCCTCGGCGCGGGCCCCGAGAGCCTCCCGCGCGGCGCGCTGGCCCTGGGCGTCGCCGCGGTCATGCTCGTGGTCGTCGCGTTCTGCGGGCTGGCGCTCCTCGCCGAGCGCCTGCACCGCAGCAACGGCGCCTTGCGCGAACGCGAGATCCTCCTGTCCGAGAAGACGGATCTGCTCAACGCCATCCTGGAGACCATGGACCAGGGGCTGATGATGGTCGACGCGCAGAAGGTGGTCCGGGTCTGCAACGAGCGCGCGATCGGCCTGCTCGGCCTGCCCGCCCCGATGATGCGGGGGCAGCCGACCTTCGCGGCGGTGCGCGACTTTCAGCTCGCGCAGCAGGATTTCGCCAAGTCGGGCCCCGACCTGCGCCAGTGGGTGGCGCGGAGCGGCCTCGAACTGGCGGCCCACACGTATGAACGCGAGCGGCCGAACGGGACCGTGCTGGAGATCCGAACCGTCCCGCTCCCCGCGGGCGGGGTGGTCCGGACCTACACCGACATCACCGCGCGCAAGCAGGCCGAGCGCCGCATCGCCGAGAGCGAGGAGCGGCTCGCCCTCGCGCTCGACGCGGGCAGCGACGGTCTCTGGGACTGCGATCTGACGACCGGGACGGCGTGGTCGTCGGAGCGCTGGTGGGGCATGCTCGGCTACGCCCCGGGCGAGCTGGACAGCCACGCCCGCACCTGGCGTGCGCTGCTTCATCCCGAGGATGCCCTGCGCGCCCAGCACGCCCTCGACGATCATCTGAGCGGGCACACGCCGCTGTTCGAATGCGAGCACCGCCTGCGGCGCAAGGACGGGTCCTGGGCCTGGCTGATGACGCGCGGCCGGATCGTCGCCCGCGATCCGGCCGGCACGCCCCTGCGCTTCGTCGGGACCCAGATCGACATCAGCGCCCGCAAGGAAGCCCAGGCGCAGCTCGCCCACATGGCCCATCACGACGCCCTGACCGGGCTGCCGAACCGCACCCTGTTCCACGAGTGCCTCAACCGGAGACTCGCCGAGATCGGGCATTTCGGCGGCCGCTGCGCGGTCCTGTGCCTGGACCTCGACCGCTTCAAGGCGGTCAACGACACCCTCGGGCATGGGGCGGGCGACGCGTTCCTGCGGGCGATCACCCAGCGCCTGCGGTCGACGCTGCAGGCCGAGGACACGGTCGCCCGATTGGGGGGCGACGAGTTCGCGATCCTGCTCGGCGGCACCCGCGGGCTGGAGGACGTCGCGGGTTTGGTCGAGCGCCTCATCGCGGCGGTCCAGGTGCCGATCGCCTTCGGGGAGCACCGGATGCAGGTCGGCCTGAGCGTCGGCATCGCGTTCGCGCCGGATCACGGTGCCGGCGGCGAGGACGTGCTCAAATGCGCCGATCTCGCCCTCTACTGCGCCAAGGCCGAGGGGCGGAACACCTTCCGGTTCTTCGACGCGATGATGGATGCCGCGGCCGCCGAGCGGCGCATGATCGAGCGCGATCTTCGGCACGCGATCGAGCATGACGAACTCACCCTGTACTACCAGCCGCAGCTCCGGGCGGATACGCGCGATCTCCTCGGCTTCGAGGCCCTGGTGCGCTGGGTGCATCCGGTGCGCGGCCTCGTCTCCCCGGCCGACTTCGTCCCGATCGCCGAGGAGAACGGCCTGATCCTTCCGTTGGGGGAGTGGGTCCTGCGCGCGGCCTGCCGCGAGGCGGCGCGCTGGTCGGGAGCCCTCAAGGTGGCGGTCAACCTCTCGCCGCGCCAGTTCCAGCAGACCGACCTGCCCGAACGCGTGCTGGCGATCCTGACGGAGACGGGCCTGTCCCCCGACCGCCTGGAGCTGGAGGTGACGGAATCGCTGATCATCGACGATACGGCGCGGGCGCAGTCCATCCTGCGGCGCCTGAAGGAGTTCGGGATCCGGATCGCGATCGACGATTTCGGCACCGGATACTCCTCCCTCGCCGCGCTCCAGGCGTTCCCCTTCGACAAGATCAAGATCGACCGGTCCTTCGTGGGCCGTCTCGAAGAGAGTGCGCAGGCGGCCGTGATCGTGCGGGCGGTCCTGGGCCTCGGGCGCAGCCTCGGGATGAAAGTGGTGGCCGAAGGCGTCGAGACCGAGGCGCAGATGCGCTTCCTGGCGGATGCGTCCTGCGACGAGGTCCAGGGTTTCCTGATCGGGCGACCGCAGCCGATCACGGTCTGGACCGGCAGCGCCTACGACCCCCGGCTCGAACCGCGCGCGCGGGCTCTCGTCTCGGACGCCGCCTGAGCAGGCCGCAGCGGGATATCGAGGGATTCGGGATGAGCCCGCAGCCGGTGCGGGGGCGCAGACGGGATCGGATCACGTCCGGGACGATCATCCCTCCGCGTGCAGGTCCGTGAAGTTGGCGACGATCCCGGGCATCCGGCTGCCCGTCCGGGACGAGGCCATCAACCGGACCCGGTAGCGGGCGCCGTCCGCCCCCTCGATCGTCCGCTCGGACGGGCGGTTCTCCGCCATCACGGTCGGAATCTCGTCGAGCAGCCACGTCAGGGGGATCGGTGCCGAGAAGTTGCGCAGGGAGCGACCGATGTCGCTCGGCTGCAGGCCGAACAACTGCGCCGCCGCGCTGGTGAACATGCGGATGCGGAGATCCGGCGTCAGCAGCACGCTGGCGACGTTCATGCCGTCGAACAACAGCGATTGGTCATCGGACACCTGATCGAGCGCCTCGATCTTGGACGCGAGTTCGGAATTGACCGTGTGCAATTCCTCATTGAGGGACTGGGTCTCCTCCTTCGAGGCTTCGAGCTCCTCGTTGGCGGCCTGCATCTCCTCGTTGACCGAGTAGAGTTCCTCGTTGGACGACTTGAGCTCCTCGAGGGACGTCTCGTACTCCTCGATGACGGCCTGGAGCCGCTCGCGCGTATTGCTCAGCTCGCGTTCGAGGCGCTGGATCACCGTGTCCCGCTCGGTCGCCTCCAGCGCCTGCTGCCGTTCCCGCTCGACGGGCACGGCGGCCTCGTTGAACACCACCAGGAACAGCGGCTCGGTCTCGTTGGGGGTGTGCAGCGGCTTGACGACCAGGGAGATGGTCTGGAGGCGGCCGTCCTGACGTTCGACACCGATGCCGTCGCGCACGACCCGCGTGTTGCCCTCGATCGCCTCGCGCAGGGCCGTCCGGAGCTCGAGCCGCAGACCCTTGCGCGCCAGCGCGGCCAGTTCCCGCGTCGGCTGACCCGGCACGATCTCCAGGTGATCCCCGATCCGCGCCGAGTAGTGCACGGCCTCCCCGGTCCGGGTCACGACCGCATGGGGCGGGGTGAACTCGGACAGCATCTGGGACTCGACCGCGTGCCGCAGGGCCGTGTGCGCGATCGCGGTCCGCCGACGATACGGTCCGGCGCTCCCGAAGGTCGGCACATCGGGCGCGATCGTCGTCGGCAGCCGCGCCGGCGGGATCGCGTCCCGGGCCTGAAAGATCCGGTGGCGCTTGTCGATCGTCTCGAACAGATCCTCGAAGCGCGTCACGTTCTCCGCCATCCCGATGAACAGGTAGCCGCGCGGGCGCAGGGCGAAATGCAGCACCGGCATCAGCTGCTGCTGGGCCTCGACGCCGAGGTAGATCAGCAGGTTGCGGCAGGAGACGAGATCCAGGCGGGAGAACGGCGGGTCCCGCAGGACGCTGTGCGGGGCGAACGTGCACAGGTCGCGCACGGCCTTCCCGATCGTCGCGCCGTCGCCCTCGGTGACGAAGTGCTGGGCGATCCGCTCGGGCGAGACGGTGTCGAGGTAGGCCTTCGGGTAGCGGCCGGTCCGGGCGACGGTGAGCGAACGCTCGTCGATGTCGGTGGCGAAGATCTGCACCCGCGGCGGGTCGTTCAGGCCCGCCATGTGCTCGCTCAGGAGGATGGCGAGGGAATAGACCTCCTCGCCGGTCGAGCAGGCCGGCACCCAGATCCGCACCACCTCGTCCGCCGTCCGCCCCTCGAACAGCTTCGGGATGACCTGGGCGGCCAGGGCCTCGAAGGCGGCGGTGTCGCGGAAGAAGTTCGTCACGCCGATCAACAGGTCCCGAAACAGCGCGCCGACTTCTGCCGAATCGGCGCGCAGCAATTTGAGGTAGCCCCCCGGTCCGGACGCGCCGATGACGCTGATGCGGCGCTGCAGGCGGCGCACGAAGGTGCTGGGCTTGTACCCCGAGAAATCGTGCCCGACCTGCCGGCGCAGGATGGCGAAGGTCTCGGCGAGCAGGGCGGCGTCGATCTCGTCCGCGGCCGTCGCGGTCCGGGTTTTCAGTGCGGGGCCGCTCTCCGACGCGACATGGGCGGCGATCCGGTCCCCCATCCGTTCCGTCGTCTCGCCGAAATCCACGAAGCCGGTCCGCAGCGCGCTGAGCGGCATGTCGGCGGTTTCCGGTCCGTAGCCGTCCGAGGTCTGGGCCAGCGTCAGACCCCCGCGCTCCTTGACCGCCTTGACGCCGATGGCGCCGTCGCCGTCCCCGCCGGACAGGATCACGCCGACCGCGCGCTCGCCCTGGTCGAGCGCCAGGGCGGTCAGGAAGATGTCGATCGGCTTGGTCTCGCGGGTTTCCGGGCCGAGCGTTTTCAAGGTCAGCCGACCGTCCGCGATGCCCATGACGCAGCCGGGGGGCATGACGTAGACGTGGTCCGGCCGGACCGCCACGCCGTCGGCGGCGGCCTCGACGGTGAGCGGGGTGAAGCGGGCCAGGACTTCCGGAAGCAGGCTCTCACGCCCCGGGCTGAGATGCGTGACGACGACGAAGGCGGCCTCGAGCGTCTTCGGCAGCCCGCGGAAGAAGCCGCGCATCGCCTCGATCCCGCCCGCCGACGCGCCGATGCCGACGATCGGGAAATGGTCCTGCGGCCGGTCGTCCTGCGGGCCGTGGTCCTGCGGGAAGGCGTCCTGCGGGAAGTCGTCGTGGTCCATCGCCCCCTACCAAGCCTCACGATCGATGCCGCGCCGTCTGTCGGGGTCGAGCCTCGCCCGGTTTCGCCTGATGTCGAGGATCGCGGCGCGGATCAGTCGTCGTGCGTGGCCTCCTGCACGACGTAGGCGAGACAGCGGGCCCGCGCCTCGGGGTTCTTCAGCCGCGCGAACAGGCGCAGCAACGCCACCACCTGGGCCGGATCATCCGTTCCTTCCGCGAACGATTCAAGACCCGGCGTGGCTCCGGAACCGGTCGTGGTCGTGAGGAATGTCGCGACCGGGACGCCCAGCGTCCGGGCGATGCGGGCCAGCGTGTCGGGGAGATCGTCGCCCTTCGGATCGTCACCGGTCATGTGGCTTCTCCGTCTGGATCCCCGATGCGTTGCTCAATGCACCGCGATCCCGGTCGCTCTCGGTCCGATCGTACCCGCGATGCGCCGACCGACATGCTGGAGGACGTGATCGAGGAGCAGGCGCGTCTGGGCATCGGCGTCATATTCCGCGGCCTCATAGGCTTCGATGAGGCATTCGACCAGATGCTTCGAGGGACCGGAATCGCCGTCGCGGGGCATCATCTGTTCCGCGGCAAACAGCGATTGCTCGCGCGAACGCCGGACGAGGTTGCGCGAGGCTTCGAGCGCGCTGCGCGTCTCTGCGGCCGCGGCGCGCAGCGCGCGTGCGACTTCGAGGCTCCGATCTGCGTGAAGGCGGTTTGTCATGGGCGATCGAACTTTCGCTGCGCGCCCGCACGCTGATCAATCTTGCGCGGCAAACTCGACCATGCTCTCAATTTATACATGTGGCAAATCTGGTTTTCCCTGGCGGTGGCGAGTGGGCGGATCGGCCAAATGCGGCGCCGGCAATGATGTGCCCCAGTGTATCCCCGCCCATCTGTACCGACCGGCGGATCAGGCCTGGACGAGGCTGGCTCGATCGGTCCTGACGGATGCGAAAGTCAGCACCTATCACGCTTCGTCCGGGTATTTTACGTCGAAAATCTTCTGGTAATGTCCAAATCAAGCAAAGCTTGAAGGTTTTGTCATAATATTTCTGGCATATATCAAATCACATAGGTGATGCGCGCCTATAGGTATAGTGAATGCGAACTTCGAGCGAAGTGCAAACATCGATGTCTGCGATGGTGACGAGGCGTGATCGAATCGGGGACGGTACCGCGCGGGGAACGACCTGCCGCCGCCTGGATCGCGGAGCGGTCGGACGATCGATCCGCCCGCACTCGGATGGCGCCGCTTGCATGCCGGGTGTAACGAAAGTCGCCTTCCGCGAACGCCACGCGATAAACATAACCTATGTTTGCGTATCGGACCGCGATCGCGTGTCTGACCGCGGGTGGGCGCTCAGGCCCATCCCGCACCCTTGCGATACGCCGTCCCGCGCCGGGCGAAACGACCGCCGAAGAGCGCGTCGTGAGCCATGTTCGATGCCCTGATCCGCAAGCTCGACATGGCCGGCAGCCTGACCGAGGCCGATCATCAAACCGTGCGGCATTTGAGCCTGCGCAGCCGGCAGATTCCCGCGCGTCAGGATCTCACCTGCGAAGGCGACCGGCCCGAGAACGTCCACCTCATCCTGTCCGGGTTCGCCTGCCGCTACAAGGTCCTGCCGCGGGGCAAGCGCAACATCACCGCCCTTATGGTGCCCGGTGATTTCTGCGACCTGCACGTGGCCATCCTCAACGAGCGGGATCACTCGATCGCCACGATGACGCCCTGCATGGTGGTGGAGATCCCCCGGGCCACCATCCGCGATCTGACCGAGAACCACCCGCGCATCGCCCATGCGATGTGGTGGGCCACCCTCGTGGATGAGGCCATCCTGCGCGAATGGCTGATCAGCCTCGCCGGGCGGGAGGCGTCGCGGCGCATCGCCCACCTGTTCTGCGAGCTGCTGCTGCGCCTGCAGGCCGTCGGCTTGGCCAGGGAGGACGGCTACGCCATCCCGTTCACCCAGGTCGACCTGGCCGACATGCTCGGACTGACGCCGGTGCACGTGAACCGGGTCCTGCGCGACCTGCGCTCCACGGGGCTGATCGTGCTGGCGCAGCGCCGGTTGCGGATCCCGGACGTGACGCGGCTGAAGGCCTACTGCGAATTCAATCCGAACTACCTGCATCGCGTCCCGCGCAGAAATTAGATTTTCGCGCGATGAAAAAAATTAAACACGCCGTGCAGAAACATAAGCTAAAGATATGGATTGAAACCGGGCGCAATTGTGCTGCCTGCATCAGGTGCTGTCCAGGGACGCTGACCGGGAAGAACGCGTTGCATTCCACCTCCGATGAGCGAGAAACCCCATGTCGCGCTACTTCTTCGACACGGACGACGGCGATTACCGGTCACAGGACGACGAGGGCATGGAATTGCCGGACGCCGAGGCCGCCCGCGTCGCCGCGGTGGACGCGCTCCCCGACATGGCGCGGGACAAGCTGCCGGACGGGGACCGGCGCACCTTCTCGGTGCAGGTGCGCGACGAGGGCGGGGCGGTCATCTATACCGCGACGCTCGACCTGATCGGCGAGTGGCACATCCCGCGCGCGGCCTCCTAGCGCCGCGCCGGAGGCCGGGGGATTTGGGCGGCGTGCACCGGCCGCCTGTTGCCGACATCCGGAGATCGCCGTATCCGCCCAGGCGATGCTTCCGCGATCACGCCGCACCGTCCGGTCGGACTGCCTCTTCGCCGAGGTCTGCGCGCGCCTTCCGCTGTTCGAGGGCCTGGCTGAGGACACGATCGCGGATCTCTCGGCCTCCGGGTTCGGTCGCGGCTTCCTGACGGCGTCGCTGCGGGCCCGCTTGCGCAAGGCGGGAATCCAGGATCTCGGTCACCTCGCCCGATCCTCGCCGGACGCGATCACCGGGATCCGGAAGTTCGGCCCGGTCCGGCTCGAACGGGTCCGGAGCGTCATCCTCGACGCGCTGGCCCGCCGGCTCCCGGACGCCCGCGCGCGGCACGCCGCCGACGCCACCCGGGCTCGGAGGCTCGGCCGGCTGCGGGACATGCCGGCCGGATGCCTGCCCCTCGACCCGGGCGCCCTCGCGGCGCTCGGCCTCGAGGGCGGCACCTGCGCCGGGATCGCCGACCGGTCACGCCTCGACCTCCTCGGCGGGGGCGCGACGCCCGGCGAGGTGGACCGCATCGTCGCGGCGCTCGCCCATGTCCTGAGCGCGGGCGAGACCGTCGCCCCCCGGGCTACGGAGGCCGGCCCGGACGCGCCGGAACCGGACGCCGCGGCCCGCCGCGCCGCTCTGCTGGCGGAGCAGGATCGGGACTGGGAGGCGGCGGCGCCGGCCGGGGCGCGGGGCCGGGACCATCCCGACGGCGCTCACACGTCGGCGTCCGCCCGCGTCCGGGCGGCCGGGCGCGCCCGGGCCCCGGCTGCGCCGGAAGCGGATCCCCCGCGGCGGAAGGGGAGGCGCATCCGCGTCACCGCCGGGTAGACCGCCGGCAGGACCACGAGGGTGAGGAAGGTCGCGGAGATCAGGCCGCCGATCACCACGGTGGCGAGCGGGCGCTGGACCTCGGCCCCGGCGCTGGTGGACAGGGCCATCGGCAGGAAGCCGAGGGCCGCCACGAGGGCCGTCATCATCACCGGCCGCAGCCGCATCTCGGCGGCCCGGGTGGCCGCCGCCCGCGTGTCGAGGCCGGATTCCTCCAGGTCGCGGATGTAGCTCGTCAGCACGACGCCGTTCAGGATCGCGATGCCGAAGGTCGCGATGAACCCGATCGCCGCCGAGATCGAGAACGGCATGTCGCGCAGGGTCAAAGCGAGGATGCCGCCGGTCGCGGCCATCGGCACGTTGAGGAAGATCAGCCCGGCGAGGCGGATGTCGCCGAACATTACGACGAGGAGGACGAGGATCGCCGCCATCGCCGCCGGCACCACCACGGAGAGCCGGGCGGTGGCCTCCTGCAGGTTCTGGTACTGGCCGCTCCAGACCAGGGCGTAGCGCGGCGGCAGCGTCACCTGGTCGGACACGGCCTGCTTGGCGGCGTCCACGAAGCTCTGCACGTCGCGGCCCCGGACATTCGCCTGGACCGAGATCCGCCGCTGCAGGCGCTCCCGGCTGATCTGGGCCGGTCCCGAGGCGACCTCCACGGTGGCCACCATCGAGAGGGGCACCGTCGGCGGGGGCCCGGCCTCCCGGCCGGTCTCCCGGGTCGAGCGGCTCACCGGCAGGGCGCGGATCCGCTCGAGGTCGCTGCGATCCGCAGGATCCAGGCGGACCACGATGTCGGTGATGGAGTTGTCGTCGCCGTAGACCATGCCGGCGGTGCGGCCGCCGATGCTCTCGACCACGTCGAGCACGTCGGAGACGTTGATGCCGTAGCGGGCCGCCCGGGCGCGATCGACCTGGATCGAGAGCGCCGGCATGCCGGCCTGGGCCTCGGCCTTCACGTCCGCCGCCCCCTCGACCCCGGAGACCGCCCGCACGATGGCGTCGGCGGTGTCCTTCAGGACCTTCAGGTCGTCGCCGTAGAGGCTGATGGCGACGTCCCCGCGCACGCCCTCCAGCAGGTCGTCCATGCGCATCTGGATCGGCTGCGAGAAGGTGTAGGCGACGCCGGGCACCTCCTCCTTGAGGCGCTTGTCGAAGGCCGCCACGAGGCCCTCTTGGGTGTCGGCGGTCGTCCAGGTGGCGGGGTCGGTGAGGGTGATGAAGCTGTCGGTCGATTCGACCCCCATCGGGTCGGTGGGGATCTCGGCGCTGCCGGTGAGGGAGACGACCCGCTTCACCTCGGGGAAGGATTTCAGCACCCGCTCGATCCGGCCGACCGTGGCCAGGGAGGCGTCCAGGTTGATGCCGGGCAGCTTCTCGGAGGTGATGACGATCGACCCCTCCGACAGCTTGGGCAGGAACTCGCCGCCGAGCCGGGTCGCCAGCACGCAGGAGCCGGCGAACAGGGCGAGCGTCGTCAGGACGGTGGCGACGGCGTGCCGCTCGGCCCAGCGCAGCACCGGCGTGTAGGCGGCCCGCACCGCGTGGACGAGGCGCGTCTCGCGCTCGCCGATGCCGCGGCCGGCGAGGAGGATCGCTGCGAGCGCCGGCATCAGGGTCATGGTGACGACCAGGGAGCTGGCGAGCGCCAGGATCACGGTCAGCGCCATGGGCACGAACATCTTCCCGGCCACGCCCTGGAGGGCGAGGATCGGCACGTAGACGATGATGATGATCGCCACCGCGAAGATCACCGGCCGGGCCACCGCGGCGGCGGCGTCCCGGATCAGGTCGTGGGGCGGCCGGTCCGGGTGCTCGCCCCGGGCGCGCAGCACGTTCTCGATCATCACCACGGCGCCGTCGACGATCAGGCCGAAATCGATGGCGCCCAGGCTCATCAGGTTGCCCGAGAGGCCGAGCAGCCGCATGCCCGCGAAGGCCATGAGCATCGAGAGCGGGATCGCGGCGGCCACGATCAGCCCCGCGCGCAGGTTGCCGAGCAGCAGGAGCAGGACGACGACCACCAGCACCGCCCCCTCCAGGAGGTTGTGCTCCACCGTGTGGATCGTGCGCTCCACCAGCGCGCTGCGGTCGTAGTACGGGACGATCTCGATCCCCGGCGGAAGCTGCGGGCGCAGCGCCGCGACGGTCTTCTTCACCTCCTCGACCACCGCGCTGGCATTCTCGCCGTAGCGCATCAGGGCAATGCCCACGACCGTCTCGCCCGCGGCGTCGTGGGTGACGGCGCCGAGGCGCACCTTGGGCGCCTCCTGCACGCTCCCGAGATCCGCGAGCGTCACGGGCAAGCCGCCGGGGCCGGTCGCGACGACGATGGTGGCGATGTCCGCCGGTCCCTTGGCGAGGCCAAGGCCGCGGATCACCTCCTGCTGGTCGTTGTGCTCGATATAGGCGCCGCCCCGGGCGGCGTTGTTGTCGGCCAGCGCCGTGTAGACCTGCGCGAGGCTCACGCCGTAGCGGCGCAGGGCGGCGGCCGAGACGCGGACCTCGTCGGTCGGCATCTGGCCGCCGTAGATGTTCACGTCGGCGATGCCCGGCGTGAGCTTCAGCTTGGGCGCGATCGTCCATTGCAGGATGCGCTTGAGCTGCATCGGCGTGTAGGCGGGCCCGCGCAGCTCGAACTGGTAGATCTCGCCCAGCCCCGTGGCCATCGGACCCATCTGCGGGTCGCCGACGCCGGCCGGCATCAGCGCCTTGGCCTGGGGCAGGCGCTGAAACACCTCCGCCCGCGCCCCGGTGACCGACATCGACCCGTCGAAGGTGACGTAGACGGCCGAGACCCCCGCCCGCGACGTGGAGCGCACGTTGGTCAACCCCGGCGCCCCCGCCATGGCGTTCTCGACCGGGAAGGTGACGAGCCGCTCGACCTCCAGGGGCCCGAGGCCCGGCGACAGGGTCAGGATCATCACCTGATTGGGCGAGATGTCCGGCACCGCGTCGATCGAGAGCCCTTCGAGGTTGGCGATTCCGCCCGCCGCGGCGGCGAGCGCCACCATCAGGACCAGGAACCGGCGGCGCACGAGCAGGGCGAACCAGGTCTTCATGGAGCCCCTCAATCCGTCGAGCCAAGGAGGCTGCGCAGCAGGATGGCCTTGAGGCCGAAGCTCCCCGCGGTCGCCACGCTGTCGCCGGACGCGATCCCGCGCGTCACCTCGACCCAGTCCGAGCGCTGGATGCCCAGCGTCAGGGGGCGCCGCTCGAACCGGTCCGGGGCGACGCGGACGAAGGCGATCGGCCCCTGCTCGGTCTGCTGGACCGAAGCGGCCGGGACGGTGACGCCGTCGCGGCCGAGATCCGCCGCCACGGTGACGGAGACGAACATGTTGGCGCGCAGCAGATCCTCGGGATTGGCGAGCTCGATCCGGGCCGGCGCGGTGTTGGTCGCCGGATCGAGGGCGGCGTTGACCGAGCGGACCCGGCCCTCGAAGGGCGGGTGGCCGGGCACCGGGCTCTCCACCGAGGCCTCGTCGCCGGCCTTCACCCGGGCGATGTCCGGCCCGTAGAGGCTGGCCAGCACGAGGACGCGGGTCGGGTCCGCCACCGTGATCGCGTCGCGGCCGGTATCGACCACCTCGCCCAGCGTGATGCCGACGCTCGTCACCACGCCGCCGATCGGCGTGACCACGGCGCTGGTGCCGGGCGCCGCGCCCTCCGCGGGGGCGAGGCGCTGGTACTGCGCCCGGTACATGTCGGCATTGGCCTGGGCCGACTGGACGGCGGCGTGCGCCTTGGCCAGGTCGGCCTGCCGCCGCTCGACCTCGGCCTGGGCCACGCCGCCGAACTTGAGCTGGTCCTGGCCGCGCTTGTACTGCAGCTCCGTCACCTTCTCGGAGGCCTGCGCCTCGCCGAGCGCCGCCTGCGCGGCGAGGAGGCCGTTGCGGGCGTCGAGGATCCCGGCGGCGTCGAGGGTCGCCAGGGTCTGGCCGGCCTCCACCCGATCGCCGGGCTGGACCGCGAGGCTCAGCACCCGCCCCTGGGTGCGCGGCTTGAGATGCGTCACCCGCCGCTCGTCGAAGGCGACGATCCCGGGGGCGCGCACCGGCAGCACGATCCGGCGGGTCTCGGCGGTCCCGAAGGCGAGGCCGATCCGCTTCTGTCCCGCCGCGTCGAGGGTGACGAGGTCGGGATCGGGCGCGGGATCGTCCGCCTTCTCCGGGGCCGCGGCCGGCGGGCGCGGCGCGAGGCCGAGGGCGTCGAGGAGGGGAGCCCGGTACATCCACCCCCCGAGGGCGAGCAGGGCGAGCGCCGCGGCGAGGACGAGCAGGCGGACGGGCGCCCGGCGCCGGGCGGGGGCCGGGGCGGGGCGCGAATCCTCCGCGCGCACAGAGCTGTCCGGACCCGCCGGATCGGCGGTCCCGGCATCGCGCTCGGGCGGAATGAAGTCGGCGTGCAGGGACATCAGCAGAAGCGCCGCGCGCTGTGACCGGAGGCCGGCATGCAGGGAACCGTCCGGCTCATCGGTCGAGCCCCGGACGGAGGACGTCCTCGGTGACGAAACGCCCGTCCTCGACGTCGCGGACCACGACCTCGTAGCCCTCGCTGCGCAGCTCCTTGAGCCGGACGAGGGACACGTAGGACGCGGTCTCCACGTCATAGAGCCGGGTCCGGCCATACCGGTTGATCAGGCGCCGGGGGCGCCGCTTCCTAGGCATGCGCGGCGCGTTTCCGGTGGCCCATGGCCGGTCGGGGCGCCGGCGTGGCGCGTGACGTCGTCTGCATCGAGGAGGTCCGGCGAGGGGCGTTCGGCGAGGGGGGATCGGCGAGGGGCGTTCGGACCGCGGGATGGGTTCCGGTACGCGCTAGAGTCATTCTAATAAGTTGGACGAACCCCGTGCGGCGCCACTAAATTCGGGTTCATACTGGTGGTGGTTCGGGACCGGCGGCGCGAATTCCGACACAAGGGACGCGCGGCCGGGCGAGAGAGCATCGTCCCGAGCGGGGGGCGCCGGCTTTCGGAACGAGACGATGCTGTGGCCGGAAGGATGGACGGGCGTGGCGCGGCTGCTGCTGATCGAGGACGATGCGGAGACGGCCGGGGTCGTGCTCGACGACCTGCGCGGTCGCGGCCACGATGTCAGCTGGGCCGCGACCGGGCCCGCGGGCGCCCGCGCGGCCCGGGACGGCGGCTGGGAGGCGATCATCCTGGACCGGATGCTGCCCGGCCAGGACGGGCTCGGCATCCTGCAGGACCTTCGCCGGGACGGGGACCAGACCCCCGCCCTGATCCTCAGCGCCCTGGGCGACGTGGACGAGCGCATCCGTGGCCTGCGGGCGGGCGGCGACGACTACCTCGCCAAGCCCTTCGCCCTGGGCGAACTCGCCGCCCGCATCGAGGCGCTGCTCCGGCGTCCGGTGGCCAGGCCGGAGACGGTCCTGCGCGTCGGCAGCCTGGAGATCGACCTGATCGCGGGCACCGGCCGGCGCGGCACCCGCGACCTCGCCCTGCTGCCGCGCGAACTCAAGCTCCTCGCCTACCTGATGCGCTGCCCCGGGCAGATCGCCACGCGGGCGATGCTGTTCGAGGAGGTCTGGAACTACCGGTTCACGCCCAAGTCGAACCTGATCGATGTCCATGTCGGACGGCTGCGGCGCAAGCTCGAGGCGGGCGGCGAGACGCCCCTGATCCAGAACGTGCGCGGCATCGGTTTCACGCTGACGCCCGACGATTGACCGCTGATGACCGACCTTCTGCGCTCCACCACCCTGCGCTGGGCGCTCGGGATCGCCCTCTGGTCGGTCCTGCTCGCGCTGACGATGTTCGCCTTCATCTACTGGCAGACCGCCGCCTATCTGCGCGAGGAACTCGCCGAGACCCTGCGGCTCGAAGTCCGCGCCGCGGCGGAAGATCCCGCGGCCGCGGCGATGCGGGTCGACACCTGGACCGCCATGGACCTCCACGCCACCCATTACGGCGGGCTGTTCGGCCCCGGCGGCACCCGCCGGGCCGGCAATCTCGGGGCGGTGCCGGAGCGCCTGGCGCGCGACGGCGACGCCTACCGGGTCAGCGCCACGGTCGATGTCGCGGGCCGCACCCTCGCCGACGAGATCTGGGCCGCCGCCCTGGCGCTGCCGGACGGCGGCACCGTCGTCATCGCCCACGATACCGACGAGATCGACCGGGTGCGGGTGACGACCCTGCGCGCCCTCGGCCTCGGGCTGGTGCCGACGCTGATGCTCTCGGGGCTGGGCGGCCTGCTGCTCGCCCGCCGCGCCCGCGGACGGCTGGCCGCCACCGAGGCGGCCCTGGCCGAGGTGATGCGCGGCGACCTGCGCAAGCGGCTGCCGGTCGGGACGCGCGGGGACGAGTTCGATCGCCTCGCCGGGAACGTGAACCGGATGCTCGACGAGATCGAGCACCTGATGGGTGAGGTCCGCAGCGTCGGCGACGCGGTCGCCCACGACCTGCGCACGCCGCTCACCCGGCTGCGGGCGCGGCTGGAGCGCAGCCGGGTGCAGGCCCGGACCGTGGCGGAGTTCCACGAGACGATCGATCAGGGCCTCGCCTGGATCGACCAGACCCTGGCCATGGTGACGGCGGTCCTGCGGATCGGGGAGATGGAGGACGGGCGTCGGCGGGCCGCGTTCACCCGCGTCGACCTCGGCGAGGTCGCCTCCGTGGCGGTGGAGTTCTTCGAGCCGATGGCCGAGGAGAAGGGCATCCGCCTCGATATCGCCGTCGCGCCGGGCGCCCACGTGATCCTGGGCGACCGCGACCTGTGCTTCGAGGCCCTGTCGAACCTCCTCGACAACGCCCTGAAGTTCACGCCCGCCGGGGGCCGGGTGGATGTGCGCGTCGCCCGCGCCGGCGATGCGATCGTGGCGGCCGTGGACGACACGGGTCCGGGCCTGCCGCCGGGCGAGCACGCCAAGGTGTTCCAGCGGTTCTACCGCGCGGAGACGGCCCGCCAGACCCCGGGCAACGGCCTGGGGCTGAGCCTGGTCGCGGCGATCGCCAAACTCCACAACGCGACCGCGACGGCACGCGCGCGCGCGGCAGGCGGCGGCCGGTTCGACATCGCCTTCCCGCCCGCGGAGACGGCCTGAGACCGCCTCCCGCCGGTGCCGAAGGCTGCGGCCGCGCCGCGATCCGGTTCATCCCGTGCGTCGGGCTGTCCAGCGACCCGAGCACGAACCGAGCCCGGTCAGCGTCCAGCGGCCGCTCCCGCCGGAGCCGCGCAGACGGCCGGTGACCGCGACGCTGGCGAGCCCCTTGCGGATCGTGCCGTTGATCCGGCCGTCCGCGCCGGCTCGGCCGGACGCGTCGACGCCGTTGCCGCCGCCATCGTCCACGGCCCCGTCCCGGATGACGATCGGGTAGCGGTAGGGCCCGGAGCAGGTGCCGTTCTCCGCCGTGGCCACGACCGCCCAGGCTCCGTCGAACCGGCTGGCCGCGAGGGCCTCCGTCGACGGGCTGGCGAGGGTGAGCAACAGGGCCGGTGCGAGCGTCGCAGCGCGAAGTCGGGTCATGATCTCCTCTGTGGCGATGGGATTTCAGATTCGGGTCATCGCGACGGGGCGGGCCCCGCGCGGCGCGGCCGGCGTCGGTCCCGGGACCGCGGTCCCGGGCTCAGGCGCGGATGTCGGGACCGGCCGGGTCGCCGGGCGGCGTGTCCGGGCCGATGCCGGGATGGGGCACATCCGGCGGGACGTCGATCGGCGCGGAGGGCTCGTCGGGGCCGAGGGGACGCCCGTCCGGACCCGGACCCGGTGGAACGTCGCCCGGACCGCCGGGCGCCGGATCGGGAGGATTGGGGCTGGCCATTCGCGCACCTCGCGTCGGACATGGGAGGGATGGAAAGGGCGACGGGCCGGACGCGCGCCCGGAGTATCGCGAGCGCCCGGCCACGCGGCCGTGCCGAACAAGAGGGCCATCCGCCCGGCACAACCTCGGAAAACGAGCCGGATCCGTGTGAGGCGTGCAGCCGGCACACCGCATCCGTCCTCGAAACATGGGATCAAAACCGACGGGTTCAGTGAGAAAAATCTACCAGTACGGGGATTTATTTGCGGGGCGTGGGTCCGCGTCGTCCCCGAGATCGCGCGCCAGCCGGCTACGGGCCCGGCTGACGCGGCTCTTCACGGTGCCGCTCGGGCAGCCGAGGATCTCGGCGGCCTCCTCGTAGGACAGGTCGTCGAGGGCGATGAGCAGCAACGCCTCGCGCTGGACCGGATCGAGCCGGTCGAGCGCGGCCTGCAAGTCCTGGACGTGGAGCGTGTGCTCCTGGTCGGCCGGCCTGGCGAGCCGCGCCGCATGCGCCCCGTCGGTGTCCGGAACCTCGAGCCGGTGCTTGATCCGGCCGTTGAGGTAGCCGTTGCGCAGGATCGTGAACAGCCACGCAATCATCCGGGTCCCGGGCTCGAACCGCGCCCGGTGCTCCCAGGCCTTGAGCAGGGTGAACTGGACGAGGTCGTCGCTCTCGACCGCGTCGCGCGTCAGGGACAGGGCGAAGCGGCGCAGGTGCGGGGCCGCCGCGATCAGGTCCGCCCTGAACCCGCCCGCCACCCGCACCTCGGCGTCCGCTTCGTCCAGGACCTCCGACAGGCGCGCCAGCACGCGGCCCAGGCGAGAGGCCGGGTCGATCGGTACAACTTGCGGGTAGTGCTCGCGAAGACTTATCCCCAGGGCCGCGTCCTGGCCGGAGATCACGGGCCCGTGTTCGGCGGGCGTCGAAGGGTGTTCGTGGATGGGATGCACGCGAGACGCATTCATGGCTGTCCAGAGGCGAGGTCTATCCTGCCGAACAGTCGTCCCTGCGCGGCGAGAATTTATCTCTGGCTGAAAAGGCCCGCGTCAATGATGCAGGTATACCAGGAAAACATCCTGCGTTCGGGAACCGGCTTGCGCGCAACCCGTTTGTGCCCCGCTGCCCATGGGGTGGCCGCAGACAGGATGGGTGGGGCTGACCGTGACGGCGGGCGTCGACAGGCATGAACTCCGGCAGATCATCGCCGGCCTCAGCGAGGGCGTGATCCTGGTCGAGCCCGACCAGACCATCGCCTATGCCAACGAGGCCGCCCTGGCGATGCACGGCGCCGAGAGCCTGGACGAACTCGGCCAGACCGTGGACACCTACCGGGAGCGCTTCCGCCTGCGCTACCGCAACAACGTCACGCCCAATCAGTATCCGATCGAGCGCGTGGTCGCGGGCGAGCGCTTCCACGACGTCGTCGTCGAGGTGCGGCGGGCGGACAAGCCCGACATGGACTTCGTGCATTCGCTGCGCAGCCTGGTCGCCACCGACCGCGACGGCAATCCGAGCTGCCTGGCGCTGATCCTCAAGGACGTCTCCGACCAGTTCGAGGCCGAGGCACGCTTCGAGGCCGCCTTCAACGCCAACCCGGCGCCGGCGGTGATCACGCGTCTGTCCGACCTGCGCCACGTCAAGGTCAATCACGGCTTCCTGGAGATGACCGGCCACACCCGCGACGCCGTGATCGGGCGCAGCGTCTACGAGGTCGACGTGCTCGCCAATGCCCGCAACCGGGACCTCGCCGTATCCCGGCTCGAAGCCGGCGCCACGATTCCGCAGATGGAGGCTTGCCTCGACCTCCCCGACGGCGGCTCGCGCTTCGTGATCGTGGCCGGCCAGCCGATCACGATGGGCGACGAGGCGTGCATGCTGTTCACCTTCGCCGACCTAGAGCTGCGCCGCAAAGCCGAGACCGCGCTCCGCCAGAGCGAGGAGCGGTTCGCCAAGGCGTTCCGGCTCACCCCGGTCCCGACCGTGCTGGCGCGCGCGGAGAATTTCCACGTCACCGGCGTCAACGAGGCGTTCAGCCGGGTCTTCGGCCTGGGTGAGGATCGGATCGTCGGACGCAGCCTCCACGAGGCCGGTCTCTGGGTGACCGACAAGCAGCGCCTGCAGGTCGAGGCGGCGCTCGAACGGCACGGCTACGTGCTCGGCGCCGAAATCTGCCTGCGCCATGAGAGCGGCGCCAATCTCGATTGCCTGCTCTCGGCCGAGCGTATCGCGATCAACGAGGCCGACTTCGTTCTGCTGGTTCTGCAGGACATCACGGACCGCAAGCACACCGAGCGCGAATTGTTCGGCGCCATCGAGGCGGTGATGGCCGATACCTCATGGTTCAGCCGCGGCCTGATCGAGAAGCTCGCCAACCTGCGCCGCCCCGGCCGGGAGAGCGCGGACGGATCCGCCCCGAACCTGACGGTGCGGGAGCGTCAGATCCTGAACCTGATCTGCGCGGGTCTCGACGACGACGCCATCGCGCGCAAGCTCGGCCTGTCGCGCAACACCGTGCGCAATCACGGGGCCGCGCTGTACCGCAAAATCGGCATCCACAAGCGCAGCGAGGCCGTCGTCTGGGGCCGGGAAAACGGTTTCCCGCTCGGCATATCTGAAGGGTGAATACCGTTGTACCGGTATAAATACACCATTGATGATACGGCTTCCGCGCACATCTTCGGGTCAACTGGGATTTTCTCAACCGTGACGAGGTGCCCATGACCGAGGACAGGAAAACGACTTCCGCCGAGCACCTCAAGGGCTCGGTGAAAGAGGCCATCGGCAAGCTCACCGGCGATGCCCGGACAGAGACCGAGGGCCGGCGCCACAAGCGCGATACCTCGGCCTCGAAGGCCGACGGAACGGAGCCCACGAGCCCGGGCCGGCGCTGACGGGCGGTGACGCGGCCTTTCACCCGAGAGGCCGCCTGAGACGACGCATTCACAACAGGAGAACGACATGGTGGACACGGATCGGATCACGGGCGCCGCGAAGGAGCTGGGCGGGAAGGTGCAGGGCGCGGTCGGCGACCTGACCGGCTCGCATCGGGACTCGGCCGAGGGCCGCGCCCGGGAGGCGGCGGGACAGGCCGAGGGCCTGTACGGCCAGGCCAAGGACACCGTCCGCGACGCGGCCGGGCACGTCGCCGACACCGCCCGCCACATCGGCGGCAAGGTCCGCGACACCGTGGGCGACGTCGTCGGATCGGGGGATGTCGAGGACCGCGCCCGCCGCGCCCAGGGCGCCGCCCAGGACCACTACGACCGCGCCGAGCGCGGCGTCCGCCACGCCGCCGACGAGGCCTCGGACTACGCTGAGGACGCCTACGCGCGCGGCAGCCAGTACCTGCGCCGGGGCACCCGCGAGGTCGGCCATCAGGTCGCCGAGTATCCGCTCGCCTCCCTGCTCATCGCCGGCCTGGCCGGCTTCGGCCTCGGCCTGCTGGTCAGCGCCACCCGCGACTGAGCCATCCCCTCGCCTCGACGCGCCCGCCGACGCCGAACCGGTATCCCTGTCGGCGGCGGGCGCTCCAGATCCTCGACGACCCCTTTTCCGGAGTGACAGCGTGACCCCCATCCAGACCGCCGCGACACCGCTTTCCCCCGACGCGCATGCCGACACGCGCGCCGTCCTGCTCAACCAGGTGTCCTGGGGCGCCATCTTCGCGGGCGCCGTGACCGCCCTCGTGACCCAGGTGATCGTCAACCTGATCGGCGTCGGCGTCGGCCTGGCCTCGGTGGGCCCCAACGCCGCCGACAACCCGGCCGCCTCGACCGTGTCGATGTCGGCGGGCGTGTGGTTCGTGGCCTCGGGCATCGTCGCCTCGCTGGCCGGCGGGGCGATCGCGGGCCGGCTCTCGGGCAAGACCCTGCCGGGGGCGGCCGCGCTGCACGGGCTGGTGTCCTGGGCGGTGACGACCCTCGTGGTCCTGTACCTGCTGACCTCGGCGGCCACCGGGCTGGTCGGGGGGACGCTGAGCACCGTCTCGGGGGCGCTGGGCGGGGCGGGCAACCTCGTGGGCGGGACCGTGCAGACGGCGGCCCAGGCGGCGGCGCCGTCCCTGTCGAAGATCTCGAACCCCCTCGACGGGATCGAGAATTCGGTGCGCCAGCAGGCGGCCGGCCAGGACCCGCAGGCGGCCCGCGACGCGGCGGTGGCGGCGGTCAAGGCGCTGTTCACGGGTGATGCCGGGCAGAAGCAGCAGGCCGAGGCGCGGGCGGCCGACGCCCTGGCCAAGGCGCAGAACATCCCGGTCGATCAGGCCAAGCAGCAGATCCAGGACTACGAGAAGCAGTACGACCAGGCGGTGGCCACGGCCAAGCAGAAGGCCGAGGCCGCGGCGGTGACGGCCAAGTCGGCGGCCACGCAGGGGGCGTTCTATGCGGCGATCGCCCTGATCCTGGGGGCGCTGGCGGCCTTCCTGGGCGGGCGCCTGGGCGCGCCCAAGCCGGCGACGCTGCTCGGCACCTACGAGACCCGGCGCGTCTGACCCGGCGCGATCCGGTCGGCCCCCGCGGGCTGCGGGGGCCGGCACCACCGGCGCGGGCCCGGCCAACCCGCAACCGCGAACCTCGACCGCAACCTCAACCTGAAGGAGCGCACGCGATGAGCAGCACCGGCGACAAGATCAAGGGCCTGGCCAACGAGGCCGTGGGCAACGTCAAGCAGGCGGCCGGCAAGGCGACGGGCAACGACAAGCTCGTGGCCGAGGGCAAGGCGCAGGAGCTGAAGGGCGAGGCGCAGAAGACGGTCGGCGACGTCAAGGACGGCGCCAAGAGCCTGGCCGACAAGGTCACCGGCAAGCACTGAGGCCGCGACCGGGGGTGGCGCCGGCCGGCCCCACCCCCGAGCCCGGCCCCCGATGGCACCCATCCCAATCCAGGAGAGCAACATGAACCGCGACCAGATCCGTGGCGCGTCCCGGCACCTGAAGGGCCGGGCGCAGAGCGCGGTCGGCGGCCTGACCGGCGATCCGGCCCGTCAGGTGCGTGGCGCCGTGAACCAGGTCGCCGGCGGGGCGCAATACGCCTACGGCCGCGCCCGGGACCGCGCCGAGGACCTCGCCGAGGACGGGCGCCACCTGGCGGAGACCGCGCGGAAGCGGGCCGACCACCTGATCGACGACGGGCGCGATCGCGCGCGCGACGTCCGCCGCCGCGGCGAGGCCTACGGCCGGCGGGCGATCCGCACCCTCGACGGCAACCGCACGAACACCCTGCTGGGCCTCGCCGCGCTCGCCTTCGCGGCCGGATGGCTCGTCCGACGCACCCGCTAACCAGGAGACCCCACCGATGCTGCGCAAGATCCTGACGGCCTTCGTCGTGCCGAAGATCATCGCCTATCTCGGACGCCGCTACGGCCGCGGCACCCGTTCGGGCCGAACCTCCTGAACGCCCCGCCGTCGGCACATCCGCCGACCGCCCCGCGCCGCGCGACGGCTTTCCCGCGGCGCGGCGCTTCTCAGGCCGCGATCACGGCCCTGACGATCCGGGATGGGGTACGAGTCCGGACGCACCCATGGGGCTTCCGGACCGTGCCGGCGCCTCCGCCGCGGGGCCGATCGTGCGATGCCCGTTGGCCACTTGGCCCGCCATCAGCAGGGTCAGGGCGGCCAGCATGAGACCGGTGCCGCCGATGACCCCGCAGAACATCGGCAGGCCGGGTCCCCCGTGCCGGCCGTTTTGACTGGATAGCCGCTGCGTCACCTGAAGACCTCGCTGATCCACATGCGTGGATCCGAGGGAGCAACAGGCTCTCCCCGCGATAGGTCCGCTCCTGCGGCGCTATGGTGGTCCGTGTGATCCACCCACCCGACGGGCGCTCTGCCAGGTCGCCCCGAAAGCCGGATCCCAGCTTTCGGGACGACGCTGTCACCGCCGTGGGGCGGGCGACGTGACCTGTGACCTTACTTGCCGCTCGGCGCGGCGCCGCTGCCGGTCGCGCCATTGCCGGTCCCGCTGCCGGCGGGCGCGCCGGGGGTGCTGACGGGCGGGCCGCCGGCGGTGCCGGGCCCCGTGCCCCGGCTCATGGTGCCGGTGGACCCGGTGCTCATGCCCTTCTCGGAATTGCTCTTCACGGAGCCCGGGTTGTTCATGTTGCCTTCGGCGCTGCCGCCTCCGGCCGCGGATTGGGCCAAGGCGGCACCCGAGACCGCAAGCGAGAGAACGGCAGCCAGGGTCAGCGTTTTCATCGGCATGATGGTTTCTCCGTGCGGATCGATGCGATCAGCTCAGGGGGAAACGTCATCATGACCGGTAATGTTCACATCAGGTCTCACGAACCCCGACCCGTGTTCTGGATTCGTGGGGTCATGGATCAGATGGACAGTGTCGGGCGCCCCGAAACCGGCCGATCATGCTGGCCCGACTAGGCGGGCAGAACCACCACCTTCGTCTTGACCGGCGTCCGCGCATAGAGATGGATCATGTCCTGGCTGAGCAGGCCGACGCAGCCGCTCGTGATGCCCGTGCCGATCGATTCGGCGTCGCTGCTGGCGTAGATCGTGTAGAGCGTATAGGCGCCATTCTGGTAGAGATGCAGGGTGCGGGCGCCGAGCGGGTTGTCGAGGCCCCCGGGCATGCCATGGGCGTATTTGGCGGCCTCGGGCTGGCGCCGGATCATCTCCTTGGGCGGGGTCCAGGTCGCCCATTCGGATCTGCGTCCGACATAGGCGTCCCCGTTCCACAGGAACCCGTCGCGGCCGACATTGGCGCCGTACCGGGTGGCGGACCCGTCACCCTCGACGCGATACACATAGAAGTTGGCGGGATCGACGATGATCGTGCCGGCCGTCTCCTTGGTCTCGTAGCGGACCGTCCGGCGATAGTATTTCGGATCGATCTTGCTGACATCGACCGCGGGAATCGGGAATTTCTCGTCCGGCATCGGCCCGTAGACCTTCGCGGCCTCGGCGAGGAGCAAGCCGTCGGAGGTCGCGCAACCGCCGAGCCCGAGGGTGCCGACACCGAGGGCGCCGACGCCGAGGGCCGAGCCGGCCAGGAAGGATCGGCGGCTGAGAAGCCGCGCCCCGAGGCGCCCGCTCCCGTCCCGCCCGGCCGCGCCGGCATTCCCAACGTCCATGCTCATGTCCGGACTTCCCTTGTCCTGCGGTGCGACGCGCGCGCGTCGGCCCGCACCCGCTCCGCCTGCGGCTCGGCCGAGACTGCCGGACCCCGCCGGCAAGCTCGGCTTTTCAATGCCGAAAGCCGGGAGAATGCGTCGAGAGTATGACTCTTGGCGCCGGTCGATACGGTTTTGATCTGGTCGATGCCGGTATACGCCATGTCGAGACCGGCACGCCGCGCGCGGCGGACGGGGACCGGGCGGAACCGACGCGCCCGGGCGCGGTTTCCGAGCCGTGACCGCGCGGGCGCCGCGACCCGGTCACGGGGGCTGCTCCGCGCCCGTCCCACCGGAGGCGCCCTCCGCCGGATGGGGCCCAGCGCCATCCCCGCTCCCCTGACGCGTAGGCACCAGACCCGCCATGGCCGATGCCACGCTCCTCACCCGGATCAAGGATTTCTCCAGCCGCACCGACCCGTACCCGCTCTACGCGCGCCTGCGGCAGACCCCCGTCTCGCGCCAGGACGACCCCGGCCAGGGGGAGGGGGCTCCGGGCGGCGACGCGCCCGGCGTGTGGGTGGCCGCGAGCCACGCCGCCATCCTGCGCCTGCAGAACGATCCGCGCCTGAGCGTCGAGACCCAGCCGCCGACGCAGCGCCCCTCGACCGGCAACCCGGTCACCGACTACCTCGTCAACCCGATCAAGAACCGGATCACCGACCGGCACCAGCCGTTCCTGTTCCGGGACCCGCCCGCCCACGATGGCCTGCGCGCCGCCACCGTCCACCACTTCACCCCCGCCCGCGTCCAGGCGATGCGCGCGCGCGCCGAGCGGCTGGTCGGCGAGATGCTCGACCGCAAGGTCGGCGCGCACGAGATCGACGTCATCGACGACCTCGCCTACCCGCTGCCCGTCGCCATCATCTGCGAATTGTTCGGCGTGCCGGAGGGGGACGAGGCCCGGTTCCGCGACTGGTCAAGCCAGCTCGCCACCGCGGTCGAGCCCGGTCTCGCCGTCAGCGAAGAGACGCGCATCGAGAACGCCCGGACCTTCGATGCCATCTCCGACTATCTCGGCGACCTCGTGGCCGAGAAGCGGCGCCGGCCGCGCGACGACCTGCTCTCGGGGCTGGCCAACCACGCCACGCCCGACGGCGCCCGGATGGGCGAATTCGATCTGATCGCCACGGCGATCCTGATCCTCGTCGCCGGCCACGAGACCGCGGTGAACCTGATCGGCAACGCCTGGCTGACCCTGATGCGCCACCCGCGCGAGCTGGAGCGCTTGCGCGCCGACCCGGGCCGCGCGCCGCGCGTGGTCGAGGAGGTGATGCGCTACGATCCCCCGGTCCAGCTCGTCACCCGCAAGACCCTCAGCGCCATCGACATCGCCGGCACCACGATCCCCGAGGGGGAGGCCCTGGTCCTGATGCTCGCCGCCGGCAACCGCGATCCGGCCGCGTTCCCCGATCCGGATCGGTTCGATCCGGACCGCACCGGCACCCGCCATCTCGGCTTCGGCGGGGGCCTGCATTACTGCGTCGGCGCCCCGCTCGGCCGGTTCGAGGCGGAGGCCGCGCTCACGGCCCTCGCGCGCCGCCTGGAGGCGCCGCGCCTGATCGCGGATCCGCCGCCCTACCGGCGCCCGGCGACCCTGCGCGGGCCGGAGCATCTGCGGGTGGCGGTGGAGGCCATCCGGTAGCGCGTGTCTCCGGCTGGCCGGGGCGCCGGCTTCAGCGCAGCGTCGGCGATTCGCCGGGATTCAGGTGCCGGTCCTCGCCCTCGGGACCGCCCAGCGCGACGTGGCTGCTCAGCCGCTCCAGATGCGCGAAGACATGCGCGAAGGCGTCGGTCACGGCGCGCTCGAACGCGCCGTCCCCCTGCCCGTGGGCGGCTCGGAGCGCGCTCAGCAGGGCGTGGTGCTGTTCGGTATCGCTCGACATGGTGGACCTCGCTGCCGGCCGGAGCGCCGGCCCGTCTAGGCAAGTGCCGCTGTCTGTCCTGGTTCCTGGCCGCGTCTCCGACGCAGGGATGCCGCGCTGCGGAGGGCGCACTGGAATGCGTCGCGGTGGTCAGGCGCGAGGGCAAGGTGCCGCTCCGGAAAGCCTAAGCCTGTGCGACCATCGATCGGGGGGAGGTCACAACCGACGCGATCCGGATCGACGCGAGGTTTTGGAGAGATCTGTCACAAACGGACCGGACGCCGCACCCGGCATACCTGGCTCAGTTTGTGAATGGCGCGCCAGTCCGAACAAAAATGCGAACACCTATGTCATTGAGGTAGCGAGATTATTTTTGAGATCCGGCTGCTACCCGGCACGCCACTGTCGGCGGTAGATCTCATTTAGCCGCAACGCACCCTCCGAAACCGGACGTTCCGCCATGCGCCCATCTCGGTCGTGCAAGTGACTGCAGCGCCATCCCAGGAGCGGAAATTCCGCGCCGAGCCAGCCCGGATTGTCAGCCCGTGAGCACTGGTGCTGAGGCGGTCAGATCAATCGGACTCTGGGGCCCTCCTTCCTGGGTTGCACCCCCGCACCATTCCTGCAAGCGCACTGCGCCAGGTTCAGTGTGCGTTCCGGGTCATTGCGGTTTTGGCGGCCGCATCCCTCCCGACCGCGAGGCCGAGATTGGCGGCGCAGCGCGTCATCACCGCGTGCCCCTCGATGTCCTTCGCGCTGTAGGAGGCCCGCGCGAAACCGGGATCCGTGCGGCCGCACCGGGCGAGGTCGTCGAACAGCGCCTCCACTCGGCCGCTCTGCGCACGCGCCGCCGCACCGATCGCCGATACCGTGTCCATCCTGCCGCTCCCGGTGCGCGGGTCCGGAGCGGACCGCGACGGCGCCACCCTGCCACTATCGTGCCGCCCCGCCGGAACGATCCTTGCCACCGACGAGGGCCGGGCTCGCACCGAGGCGCAGGGGAGACAACCAGGATGGTGGACACGCAGTCGAAGGTCAGGCTCGGAATGCTGACGCCATCCTCGAACAGCGTCCTCGAGCCGATGACGGCACGCATGCTGGTCGGGCAACCCGGGATCACCGCCCATTTCGCGCGCCTGCGGGTGACGCAGATCGGGCTGTCGTCGGCCGCACTCGATCAGTTCGATCAGGCACCGATGCTGGCCGCCTCGGAGCTGCTAGCCGATGCCCGCGTCGCCGCGATCCTGTGGAACGGCACGGCGGGCGCCTGGCTCGGATTTGCGAGCGATGCGGCTCTGTCCGAGGCGATCACGCGGCAGACCGGCGTGCCGGCCTCTACCTCAGCGCTCGCCTTCCGCGACTTGTTCCGCAGGCGCGGGATCACGCGTGTCGGGCTGGTGACCCCCTATACGGGCGACGTCCAGGCACAGATCCAAACAAACTGGCAGGCCAACGGGCTCGACTGCTCGGCCGAGCGGCACCTTGGCCTGTCGGAGAATTTTGCCTTCGCGGAGGCCGACGAGGCCGAGATCGCCGGCATGGTCCGCGCCGTGGCGGGCGAGGGCGCTGAGGCGGCCGCCATCGTTTGCACCAACCTCGCAGGCGCAGCCATCGCGCCCGCCCTGGAGGCAGAACTCGGGATCCCGGTCTACGATTCCGTGGCCGTCAGCCTGTGGAAGGCGATGGACCTCGCTAGGCTCGAGACCGCGGCGATCACCGGCTGGGGCAGCCTGTTCGCGCCGCACTGAGCGGCGTCGTTCAGCCGTCGTCCACGTCGCCCCGCTCGATCCAGCGCCGCAGCGCCGGTGCCAGCCCGGTGGCGGGCTTGGCCGGAGGCCGGGCGAAGCGGCCCGCACGCGGCGGTCGCGCCCCGAGCCGGACCAGGGCCTGCGCCTGACCGAGGGCGGCCGCCAGCGGATCGATCAGCGGCACCGGAACCGCATCGCCGATCCGCGCAGCGAGGCCGGTGAGCGGGGCGCCGGCCAAGATCACCGCGTCGGCCCCATCCTCGGTGACGGCCCGGTTGGCCAGGGCGACGATCTCGGCCGCCAGCTCGTGCTGCACCTCCGTAACCGAGCGGAAGCCGGCCGAGACCGCCCGGACGCAGGCGCAGCGGGCCGACAGGCCGGCGAGGGCAACCGCATCCTCGTACCAGGGCAGCAGCGTGACCGAGAAGGTCACGATGCCGAACCGTTGGCCGAGCTGGCAGGCGGTGAGCATCGCCGCCTCCGCCATGCCGACCACCGGCAGGTCGAACAGCTCCCGTGCCGCCATTAGGCCGGGGTCGCCGAAGGCCGCGATCACGGCAGCGTCGTAGCCGGCGTGATGCTCCGCGAGAGTCTCCAGCACCGCGGCCCCCGCGAGCTGCGCCTCCGCGCGGCTCGCGATGTAGGGCAGCCCCCGCGCGGCCGTGATCGCAGTGAGCGCCGCGTCGGGGGCGAGCGATGCCGCCGCGGCGGCCTCCATCCGCGCCGTCATGGCGGCCGAGGTGTTCGGGTTGAGGAGGAGGAGCCGCACGCCGTCAGACACGCGAGCTCGGGCTGTAGAACGGCTCGTGCCGCGACGGGTCGATGTAGTCCGCGTAGAAGCGTTTCGCGTGCGGCAGCAGAGCCTTAGAGAGCTGGCGCCGCTCGACCTCGTCGTCCGAGAGCGCCCGCGACAGGTCGTCATGGAGGGCCTTCAGGGCGGCGTCGCGATCGACCCGGGTGAAGCGCCCGTCGGCGTAGAGCACCTCGCCCTCGCACAGCACCGTGGTGACGCCGCCGGTCTTGGCCCGCTGGATCACCGCGTCGAGGAGCGGCGTCTCCGGGTCGAGGTAGGGATAGGCGATCTGGTCCCAGTCGATCAGGACGAGGTCGGCGCCTTTGCCGACCTCGATCGTGCCCAGGCCGTCGCCGTAGGGGGTGGTGCGGGCGCCGCCGACGGTCGCCATGCGCAGCACCTGGGCCATGCTCGGCACACCGGCCTCGTCCATGCCGGGCACCCGGTGGGCGCGCAGCACGAGGCGCATCTCCTGGAGCATGTCGCGGTCGTCGTTGATGCCGGCCTCATCGAGGCCGATCGCCGTGTTGATCCCCTTGGCCTCGAAGCGGTTGAGCGCCGCTACGCCGGAGCGCAGCCGGAAGTTCGACGAGCAATTGTGGCAGATGCAGGTGCCGGTCGCGGCGACCCGGTCGATGTCGGACTCGTTGAGCCAGACGCCGTGGCCCAGTGTCAGGCGGGGCCCGAGCATGCCGAACCGGTCGAGATATTCGAGCGCGGTGCCGCCCCCGCGCTTCTCCGCATAGGCCTTTTGGTAAGCCGTCTCGACGAGATGCATGTGCATCGGCACGTCGTAAGCTTCGGATAGACCTGACAAGCCTTCGAGGGCCGCGTCGGAGCACCAGTGGAGGTTGGCGGGGGCGAGCTGGATCTTCGCACGCGAGGCGCTCTCCTGGCCGGCATGCAGGCTGCGAAACAGGGAGAAATTGTCCTCCAGGGACATCTGGAAACGCTCGAACCAGCGCTTCATCGGGTCTTGCAGCGGCGCCGGCAGGCTCGCCACGAAATCCATGTCGGCCTGGTAGACGAGGCGGTTCTGGTCGCGCACCGCGAAGCAGTACGAGACCCGCATGCCGATGTCGCGATAGGCGCGCAGCACCTCGTTGGACCGCGCCTCGACCTCCTCCAGGCTGCCGGGCATCCAGCCATGGATGTGCTGGACCGTGGTGATCCCGGAGCCCACCATCTCAAAGGCCGAGTACAGGGTGTCGAGGTAGAGGTTCAGGTTGCGCGCCACCATGCGGGTGACGAACCACAGCTCCAGGGGCATGTCGGGGGAGCCGAGCTGCACCGGCGTCAGGCCGACATGGTGGTGGCCGTTGACGAAGCCCGGCAGCAGGATCTCGCGGCCGGAGCCGATCACGGGGGCGTCGGGGTAGCGCGCGTGCAGGTCCGCGTAGGTGCCGACCGCCTCGATCACGCCGTCCTTCTGCAGCACCGCCCCGTCGGCGATCTCCTCCCAGCAATCGTGGTCGAGGGTGCGGGTGATCATCCGCCGGCTGCGGATCAGCGATGTGGCCATGGTCGGGTCCGTCTCGATCGGAAATAGGGTCAGACGAGCGCTTCCTGCTCGGCGAAGGCCCGGTCGACCTCGTCGCGCAGGTGCTCGGTGAGATGCCGGCGCATCGCCTCGGCCTCGGGGGAGAACGGGTCGCGCGGGCGGGGCAGATCGTTGCGGACGATCGTCTTGATCCGCCCGGGGCGGGCGGTGAACACCACCACCCGGTCGGCGAGCGCCACCGCCTCGTCGATGTGGTGGGTCACGAACAGCACCGAGGCGCCGCTGTCGCGCCAGACGTCGAGCAGGAAGTCCTGCATCTTCTGGCGGGTCTGGACGTCGAGCGCCGCGAAGGGCTCGTCCATCAGCAGCACCTTCGGGCGCATGGCCAGCGCCCGCGCCACCGCCACACGCTGGCGCATGCCGCCCGACAATTCATCCGGCCGCTTGTCGAAGGCCTCGGCGAGGCCGACCCGCTGGAGCGCCGCACGGGCGACGCTGCGGCGCTCGGCCTCCGGCACGCCCTTCAGCGACAGGCCGAAGCTGACATTCTGCCAGACGCTGAGCCAGGGCAGCAGCGAGGTCTCCTGGAAGATCAGGCTGCGCTCGGGGGAGGGGCCTGTGACCGGCGCGCCGAAGGCCAGGAGTTCGCCCCCGGAGGCGGGTTCGAGCCCGGCGATCAGGTAGAGCAGCGTGCTCTTCCCGCAGCCCGAGGGTCCGAGGAACACCACGAACTCTCCGGGCCGCACGGTCAGGTCGATGTCGCGCAGGGCCTCGTGGGCACGGGCGGTGCCGGCCGCCCAGACCTTGGCGACGCTGCGGCAGGCGACGGCGTCGACGGACGCGACGTCAGAGCCCAAGGGAGGACCCCGCGTCGCGCGGCAGCCAGTAGAGCATCCGCCGCTGGACCACCCGGAACAGCAGGTCGAAGGCGAAGCCGAGCAGGCCGATCAGCGTGATGGTGAAGAACACGAGCGACGGGTTGAAGGTGTTGCGGGCTAGCATGATCACTTGGCCCAGCCCGTAGCCGACGCCGGTCGCCTCGGCGACGAGCACCACCATCCAGGCCCCGAACAGGTTAAGGCGCAGCACCGCCAGCAGCCCCGGCAGGATCGCAGGCACGATCACCCGCGCGTAGATCTGACGCTTCGACGCCCCCATGGTCCGGGCGACGTTGATGTAGTTCCGGTTGACCCCGTCGATCTGGTGGATGGTCGACAGGACCATCGTGAAGAACAGGGCGATGAACACCATGAAGATCGCCGGGGCGTTGCCGATTCCGAACATGAAGATCGCCACCGGCAGCCACGCGATCGGCGAGACCGGCGCCAGCAGCGTGATGGTCGGCAGGGTCAGGCGCTCGAACAGGACGACGTAGCGGATCGCCACACCGACCAGGATTGACAGGGTCGCGGCCAGGAACAGGCCCGCCAGCACCCGGCCCGTGGAGGCGAGCACCGTGATCAGGACCGCCATGGCGGGGCTCGGGCCGGCGTTCATGCCGGTGCCGATCTGCCAGCGCTGGGCGGTGTTAAAGAAGCGCGCCTGCTCGACGAGGTTGCCGAGGAAGATGTGCGGCGGCGGCAGCAGCTTGGCGTCGGCGATGCCGAACGCCCAGAGCAGCTCCCACAGGCCGGCGAAGCAGCCAACCGAGACCAGCATCCAGCCGGTCCGCTGCAGGAGCGGGACGAAGCCCTCGGGCAGCGCGAGGCGCTGACCGAACGGGAGGCGCGGCCGGACCTGCGGGACGGCGGCGCGGGCGAGATCCACGGCCATCCGCTCAGGCCGATTTCAGCTTGAGCTTGCCGTAGAGATCCGGGTTCTCGGCGATGACCTGCTCCAACAGGGTCCAGTCGATCGCGTCGCGGCCAGGCTTCTTCTTGATGTAGCCCATCTCGGCGACGGAATCGGTCCGGTCGAGGATGAACTGCGTCTGGTTGCGGGCGTCCACCACCGAGGGCTGCCGGCCCATGGCGAGCTGAGCGTTGCTCATGGAGGTCTTGTAGTAGGAGCCGACGAGCGTGTTCAGGGCGGACTGGGGATCGCTCTCGGCCAGGGCCTGGGCCTTCATCATGCCCTTGATCAGGGCTTTGACGGCGCCGGGATTCTTGGCGATCAGCTCGTCACGCACGGCGAGCACGCAATCGGTGTAGCCCTTGCCGTAGATGTCGGTGCCGTCGGAGAGCTTGACCGCGCCCTTCACGTCGGTGAGGAGCGCCGTGCCGTAGGGCTCGATCGTCGAGATGATGTCCAGGGCACCGGCGCGGAACGCCTCCACGGCCTCCGGGGTCGAGCCCATGTAGCGGACCGTGATGTCCTTGAAGGCGACGCCGTTCTTCTTCAGCCAGTCGTAGGGCAGCACCTCCAGCGTATCGAGTTGGAAGGTGCCGAGCGTCTTGCCCTTGAGCTTCCCCGGGCTGTCGAGGCCGGGCTGGGCCACGAGCACGCAGCCCTCGATGCCGCCGCCGGCCACTATCTTGACCGGGGCGCCGGCGTCGTAGAGCGCCATGAAGCTCGTATAGGGCATCACGCCGGCATCGACTTGGCCCATGCCGAGGAAGGTGACCTGATCCGAGAAGGTCGGCGTGTTGACGAAGTCGATGGTGAGGCCGTCATCCTTGGCAAGCTGCATCGCCTCGGCGAGGAAGAAGTTGAGGTTGCAGAAGCCGGTCCCGTGCGTCGCCCGGATGCCGGTGGCCGCCGAGGCCGGGCTGCTCAGGCCTGGGCCCAACGCCAGGGTGAGCGCCGCGCCGGTGCCGCCGAGGAAGCGCCTGCGGCTGGGCTTGAACCGCGAGAAGTCTGGGACGCGATAATCGCCGTGGCGGTCGCACATATCGACTCTCCTCAGAGGGCGGATCGCACGACCCGCCGGATTACGTGCCGATGGTGAAACGGAGGGATCGGAACTCGGGACAGGCTCTAGGCAGTCGCGGAGATCCGGTCGCCCGGCACCTCACCACATCGACGGCACGCCAACCTTTAGCTGCCGCCGGAGCGACGCTGCGCTGGCAAATGAGAACCAAGAAGCGTGCCAAATGTGGGGATCGACCGTATTGGCCGCGCTTGACCTGTCCGCCTCACGGAGCTCGTAGTCAGCAGGCTCGCCGGGGACACCCCGCTTCTCGCGGGGCTGTCGACATCACGCGACGTAGCCCGGTCGCTTGCTGGCGCCGATAGCGAGGGTCGAGCGCCCGCAAGCTGTCCTTTCGGGCATCCGGAAGAGGCGCTATCGAACCGTCGGCTTTTCAGGCTAACCTTCTCCGAAGCGGATTGGCGGCTTTCGGCCAGTTTCGGTCTTGCCAGTAGGCTCGGCGGGATGACTGGGGTGGGTAGTTTGCTGCCGGTCTGCTTTTGGGAAACCAGACGTTGGCTCGGATCGCGGTGGGTATCGTCTATCCCCGGTGCAGGGATGACGCTTGCCATGGTCGGACCTTCGTCGAACGCAACGGGCGGAGGGCGCCGCTCCTCTACGAACCCGCTGAAGTCGGGAACGCTTCACGCGGCATCGTGACCGTCGCGCGCAACCCTCCGTTTGGGCGATTCGCCAACGTGATGTCACCGCCATGGGCCCTGATCGCGGAACGAGCGATGGCGAGCCCAAGACCAGTACCGCCCGTTTCGTCGCTGCGCGACGCGTCGAGCCGGGCGAAGGGGGCGAACATGTCCTCGATACGGTCCGGCGGTATGCCGGGGCCGTCGTCGTCTACGAGGATGCAGACCTCCGTGTCGTGGTCCTCGAGGGTGATCCGAGCCCGGCCGCCATAGCGCACGGCGTTCTCTGCCAGATTGTCGAGGGCACGTCGCAGCACCGGCTCGCGTCCGTGGAACGGAAGTGACGGCGGCGCATCCACCACGACATCCCGGCCGAGCACGCGGTGGTCGTCGGCCAGGGTCCGCGCGACGGCACCGAGGTCAAGGCGGCTGCCGCGTCCCTCGGAGGCGTCCTCCCGCGCGAAGGCGAGCGTAATCTCCACCGTCCGCTGCATGGTGGTAAGCGTCCGCACCATCGCCTCGCGCAACGCGGTATCCTCAACCATCTCTGCCCTGAGCCACAGGGACGCGATGGGCGTGCGCAGGTCGTGACTGATCGCCGCCAGCATTCGCGTCCGGTCCGCGACGAACGCCCGCGAGCGAGCCTGCATCAGGTTGAACGCCGCCGTCATCGTCCGCAGTTCGCTGGGGCCGCGCTCGGGCAGGGGTTCGAAAGCGGCGCCGCGACCGGCCATCTCGGCGGCCTTCGCGAGGCTCGTCACCGGCCCAACGATCCCGCGCCTAGCGACAGAGACGACGCCGAGCACCGCGACGACGCTCGCCAGGATCTGGATGAGCCCGACACGCATCCACGGTGGGGTCCGCAGCGCGAGCGGAGCCTCCGCATTGAGCCAGCGTCCGTCATCGAGCCTGACGGAAACGCGCAGGGCCTGGGGCCTGTCGGCGATACGATCGGAGGCCGCCTCTCCTGTGATGTCCCGCTCGACGAGAGCGATCCGGGCTTGGCCGGCGTCGTCCTTCAGACGCCGGTCGATCCGTCGTGCAAGCCGCAACTCGTCCGCCCCCATCGCACCTTCCGGCACGAGGCTCCCGGCATCGATGGTGAAGCGGTGACGGGGGGAACCGTACGCCGCGATGACGCTCGGGACGGTATCGGCCCGGATCGTGTCGAGCAGGCGCACCAGCGTGGCGATCCGGTCGACAACCTGGGTCCTGGCCACGGCGTGACCGATCTGGGACGACTCGTGCGTGAACATCGCGAAGGCCACGGCCTGAGCACCGACGACCGCGAGCACGAGCAGGAGCGACAGCCGACCGCCCAGCGAGTGCGGCGTTAGCCTCACGGTACCGTCCTCACCTCGGCGGCCAGGACATAGCCGCCGCCCCAGACCGTCTTGAGCAGGGCGGGGTTCGTCGGATCGCGCTCCAGTTTGCGCCGGAGGCGGCTGACCTGATTGTCTATGCTGCGGTCGAACGCGTCCGCGGTCCGGCCGCTCGTCAGGTCGAGGAGTTGGTCGCGCGTGAGGACGATCCGCGGATGGCTCGCCAGGACCGTGAGCAGCCGGAATTCCGCGGTGCTGAGCGCCACTGAGGTGCCGGCCTCGTCGACGAGCTCGCGCCGGACGGTGTCCAGCGTCCACCGGTCGAACGCCAGCTTGCGCCCGTCGGCTGTGTCACGAGTACGGGGTAGCGCGCGGGTACGCCGGAGGAGGTTCTTGATGCGGGCGAGGAGCTCGCGCGGATCGAACGGCTTCGTGACGTAGTCGTCCGCCCCGATCTCCAGGCCAACGATCCGGTCGGTTTGCTCGGCCAGCGCGGTCAGAAGGATCACCGGCGTATCGCGGGCCTCGCGGATGTGGCGGCACAACGAAAGCCCGTCCTCGCCCGGCATCATCACGTCGAGGACGACGAGGTCGATAGCGCTCGTCACGAGGACGGAACGGGCGGCCGCCGCATCGGCCGCGACACTGACCCGAATGTCATGGCGCTTCAGGTAGGCCGCGAGCGGATCGCGGATATCGCGGTGGTCGTCGACAACCAAAACGTGCGCGTCGTCCATGTCCCTTCCTCCCGAGCACGGGATGTAACGCCCCGGCCCGCCCGCAGCGTCGAAAAGATGTCGCGAATTGTATCGGTCAGCCCGGATCCGCGACCGCCTGCGACACTTCTGAGCCATCCCGGCAAACGCCTGCGACAGGTGGATGAGATGGTCTGTCCATCGCAACCGACCATCGGAGGACGAGACGATGACGACGCGAACGGTGCTGAGGCGCCTTATGTCGGCAACGCTGCTGTTGGCTGGACTTGCTGCTCCCCTGGCGACCGCAGGCGTAGCCGAAGCCCGCGACGGCTGCGGCCTCGGGTTCCACCGCGGGTTCTACGGCGTTTGCCGTCCTAACCTCGGGCCGAGACCATTCTACGCCCCTTATGCCTACCGGCCGGCCTTCTACGGTCCGCGTCGCTTCGGCTGGGGCGGCCCTCGCTGGCACCGCTGGGGCGGATACCGCCACGTCGGATGGCGTGGGGGATGGCGCGGCGGTTGGCATCGCCACTGGTGACGGGAGTTTTCGGCGGTCCGACGCTCGGTGACGTGGCGTTCAGCCCGTCATCGAGGTCCTTCATCTATAAGAGGTCCACGCATGACCAAGAGAACCGTTTCCCTGACGCTTGCGGTGTTCCTCGCAACCACGGGCGCCTACGCCCAGGCACTCTCGAACGCGCCTTCGCCATCTGGTGACCATGCGGCCGCCGGCGTCGATTTGGCCACTTTTCAGGCGAGACACCTGAAGCGGCTGATGCGGGCCGACGCCGATCACGACGGCCGGATCAGCAGGGCGGAGTGGACGGCATGGTGGGAGGCACATCCCGGAAAGGGGCCATCCGACCCGGCAGGCCGATTTCGGGCCATCGATGCGGACGGCGACGGCTTCCTCACTGCACAGGAGGTCGATGCGGTGTCCACCAAGCGCTTCGCCCGGCTCGACGTCGACCATGACGGGCATGTCAGCCGAGCCGAGCGTCCCTGCCGCGTCAAGTAATCCGAGCTGTGCGTAGCCCGGTCCGGCGACGTCTACAGCGGCAACCCGGTCGAAACGGCTTGCTGACTTAGAAAGGTATCAAAATGAGGATCACTAATTTGATCGTCGCCGCGGCTACGTCCATGCTCATCGCCGGCCAAGCCCAGGCGCTGCCGATGGCGGCCCCCGGGTTGGGCCCTGATGCGCCCATCGTCCAGGTTCGCGGCGGTTGCGGCTTCGGCGCCCATCGCGGAGGCTTCGGCGGCTGCAGGCTCAATCGAGGACCGCGGGGCGCCATCCGACGGGCGATGACGGGGGCTCCGCGTGGTTGCCCGCCCGGGCTCTATCGAGGCCCCGCCGGCCGTTGCCATCGCTGAGGCGCGGCTTGTTCGACGTCCGAACAATGTTTGGATAAATGGAGATCTTCCCGGGCGGGGTTTGATCCGTCCGGGGGGCTCGCACGACCACTGGCATCCCTGCAACTAGACGCCGCGGTTTCAGCGGCTTCGCCCGGCAGGCGCGCTATGCCTCGACGGCGCTGACTCGTGCTGGTCGGCCTCTGCACTGGTTGGCTCGGCTGGCAGGGTATCCTACGGGGGCATACTGAGCATGCCGTTTCGCTGGGTTAGGCGCATGGATGATGACAGTCCGGCCTTTACTCGGCTTACGTCCGCTTACGGGTTAAGTCAGAGAAATGCGGGGCGACCGTGTTGGGTCGGTAGGAGGCAGTCCGCTTTTCCGGCGGGTCTCCTCCGAAGCGGACATGTTTCTTTCGGCCAGATGCAGCCTACACGAAGCGCCGGCCCGAGCGGCTCAGATGGGTGGTTTTCGGCCCGTCCGCTTCCGGACGACGGATGCATTGAAACGGACATAACCGCTAGGTCCGCACACGACCCTTTTGGGACATTCGGAAGGTCCGCTTCGTGGCAGCGCCGCCGCGCGAGGCAGTGAATTTCGTCGCGGTCGCCTCAGTGAACTGGTGACTTGTCTTCGCCGGCATCAAGGATTGCGTAACGGGGGCGAGATGCGATGGTGTACCAGCTCGACCGCAACTCGACGGAAAGGGATCAGCCAGCGAGGATGCGCTTGCGCCTCTGCCACGTCGCCACCTTGCGCAGGACACGTGAGAGTTGCTCGACCGAGTACGGCTTGTGCAGCAACTCGAACCCGTAGGTTCCATTCTGCGCGAGGACGTGGCTGTACCCCGAGGTCAGGACCACCGGCAGGTCGTGGTACAGCTTCCGGATCTCCTGCCCTAGTTCGATCCCGCTCATGCCGGGCATCATCACGTCCGAGAACACCACGTCGAACCGGGCCGCCTCCTTGGCCAACGCAGCCAGCGCCTCCTCGGCGTTGGCCGCCCAGACCGTCCGATAACCTAGTTCGGCCAGCGACTGGGTCGCAAAGCTCCCGACCTCTACGTTGTCCTCGACGACCAGCACGCGCGTGCCGTGGCCCGCGACGAGCGCCGCCGGCTCAGGCTCGGACGTCATCGGGCGTCGGTCCTGTCCGGCGCGAGGCAGGTACAGCGTGAAGGTCGTGCCTTGCCCAACCACGCTCGTCACCATGACCTCGCCACCCGACTGCTTGGCGAAGCCGAATACCTGGCTGAGGCCGAGGCCCGTCCCGTGTCCGACAGCCTTCGTCGTGAAGAATGGCTCGAAGATCCGCTCGATGTCGGCGGCGGCGATCCCCGAGCCCGTGTCCGTGATCGACACGGACACGAAGTCCCCCGACATGGGAGAATGAGCCCGAAGCGCCGGGATGCCCGACACTGCTTCGACTACGATCGCCAACACGCCCTCACCGGCCATCGCGTCACGGGCGTTGATCGCCATGTTGACGATGGCGGTGTCGAACTGGCTCGGGTCGGCGTCGACGTAGGTGGCCTCCGCCGGCAATTGGGTCGCCACCCGGATGCGAGAACCGGTCAGGGTGCCAAGCATGTCACCGATAGCCGCAACGCTTTTGCCGAGATCGAACACCTCCGGCTTCAGGGCTTGGCGCCGGGCGAAGGCGAGCAGCTGGCCCGTGAGCTTGGCGGCGCGGTCAGTGGTGTCAGAGATCGCGGCCACGTAGCGGAGGCGGCGTGCCTCGGGCAAGTCGGGTCGCTTGAGCAGGTCGGTCGACGACTTGATCACGGTGAGCAGATTGTTGAAGTCGTGCGCGACGCCTCCGGTGAGCTGGCCGATCGCCTCCAGCTTCTGCGACTGGCGCAGGGCCTCCTCGACGGCCGCTCGCTCGACCATAGCCTTCGCTATGCGCTGTTCGAGGGTTTCGTTGAGGTCGCGCAAGCGTGCCTCGGCAACGCGGCGCTCTTCGAGATCGTGCTGTGCGGCCTTGAACAACTGCGCGTTGTCGATCGCGATGGCTGCCTGTGCCGCGACCGCCATCATGAGGTGCTCGTGCCGGAGCTGGAACCGCGCTGTCTCAGGGTGCCCGAAGAACAGGCCGCCCAGCACCTTGCCGGAGCGCGAGATGACCGGCACCGCGAGGTAGCTGCGCACGGGTAGATGCCCCTTGGGCATGCCACGATGCGGCGCGTTCTTGCCGTAGCGATGATCGGTCAGGATGTCGTCCGAACGCAGCACGCCTTCCCCGCCGAAGGTCGGGGCGAAGACGGAGGTGTTGCGCGGCATCGGGAACTTGTCGAACTCGGAGCGATCGACTCCCGAGAGGGTGTAGAGCATGTAGCTCTCCCCCTTAGGGTCGAGCACGTTGTAGAAAAACGCTCCGAACTGTGCCCCCGTCAGCTCGACCCCTGCGTCGGTGACCATCTGAACCACACGTTCGAGGTTGAGTTCGGCGGCTAAGGCCGTCCCGACCCGGTTGAGGGTCTCCAGCGTCCGCCGCTCCTCGCGCAACGCCACCTCGGAGCGCGCCCGCTCGACCGCTGCCCAGGTCCGTTCGGCCACCTCCTCGATGAGCCGGACCTCATCGTCGGTCCAGCGGTGCGGGGTACCGTGCAGCGCATAGAGCAGCGCGACGAAGCGTCCGCCCTTGACGAGGGGGGTGTTCAGAAACGCTCGCGTTCCGATGGCGGCATAAGCGTCTGCCGTATCAGGGCCGGTCGTCGGATCGGTGGCGGTATCGTCGATACGGACCGTGTAGCCGGCCCGCAGCTGAGCGCTCATAACCGGCCCGTACTCGTCGAGCACGTGAAGCCCCGCGGCGCTCGCGAAGCCAGGGGCGGTCCAATCCCGTTGGATGTACGTGCGCTCACCGGTCTCGTCGATCGCTTCGGCATAGCCGACACAGCCGACACCGAGGTGCGTGCCCAGTGTCGCGCAGGCCGCCGCCTGGACCTCGACGGGATCGCTCAGGCCGCGCAGAGCATCGTCGAGCACCGCGTTGAACGCCTGCCGCCGGCTCTCCAGCACCTGCCGCGTGGTCTCGTTGGTGACGCAGAACAACCCGACGACGGCCCCGCTCTCGTCCCGCAACGGCGAGTAGGAGAACGACCACCACGTCTGCTCCGTGTGGCCATAGCGCGCCATGGTCAGGGGCAGGTCGTCGAACCGACTGGCTTCCCCCGCCAGCGCGCTTTCGGCGATGGGTCGGACTTGGTCCCAGACGTCGGGCCAGAGGTCGGCGATCGGAACGCCGAGGGCGTGAGCGCGACGCGGGCCGAGGATCGGGCTGTATGTGTCGTTATGGAAGAACAGCAGCTCTGGCCCCCATGCCAGGAACATGCTTTCTGGCGAAGCGAGGATCAGCTCGATGGCGAGGCGCAGGGCGGTGGGCCAAGCCTGCGGCGATCCGAGCAGAAACGGCGACCAATCGTGTGCCCGGATCGCCGCGGCGACATCTCCACCGGCGGCGGGGAACGAGGGTAGCGCCCTTGACGTGAGCGGATGCGGAGAAGCGGTCACCGATGCCTCAGGGGCGAGGCTGGGCGTGTGTCGACACTTGTCTGCTGCGCCCGCGCTTCATCATCTGCTCATGCTCGATCAGCAGACGCAGACCCGCGCGGACCGCCTCGCTGGCATTGCTGTAACGACCTGAGGCCACGAGATCGCGGATGAAGCCATCGAGTTCTGGCGTCAGAGAGAAGTTACGGGTCGGTGTGGTCGACATGGGCATGCACCTAGCAAGCCACGCTGGCATGTCAAAGGTTGACAACCTTTGTGTGGCGCTTGGACGCTAGCGGGATGAGTTCAGTCGTCCTCACCAGCGCTTCGATAGCCAGTTGGTGGGGTTTTGCGTCATCGAGAATGAACCCCTGCCTCCTGCCGAGGTCTGCTGATGACGGCGCACCTGAGGTCCGCTTCCCACCCCGAGCCGAAGTTGCTGGAGGGCTCATCAACGGCCGCTTTGGAGCAGCGCAGCCAGCGGTCTGGGCGGCTGGGTTGGGCCGGAACCGGGATGGCCGTTGCGGGCGGAAAGCGGACTTTCAGAGCCTAGTGACCTACCTCGAACTCCACTTCGACCTGGCCACCTGCAGCGAGATGGCGCAGGCGCAATGTTGCCGGAGCGCTTGCGGTCTCCAGTGTCGAGAACTTGACTTGAGGCGCGTTCGGCCCACGCCAAGTCAAGTTGGGCGCACTGGAATGGTCCTCGAAGGTCGCGCACGCGCCTGCGAACACGAGGTTCTGGTCGTCCGCTAGGCGGTCGTTCGATACCGCCGCCGGGACGACGAATACGCGGTTGTAGCAGAAGGGCGCGATAGCCCCGCCACCGTTCCAGGACGCTAGGACCACACTGAATGAACCATCTGGCGAGGCGACGACAGTCAGGTTGTCCGGCGCAGACGGTTCGCCTGGCAGTGAAGGCCAGACCCAACCCCACGACGGTGCCGAGCCCGATGAGTATGAGGGCGCTCGCCAAAATTCGAACCGCGAGCCTAACCATGTCGGCCTCCGAGCGACCCATTCAGGTGAGCCGCCGCTCATACTCGCATACGCAACCTGAAGGTCTGCCAAGGGTGGATTTCGGACGGTCTGCTTCTGAGCGCAAAACGTAAGAAGCAGACGCCGCCCTCGCGCTCACTTGCGACTCATCTTGGGCCTTCGAAAAGGATGCCGATCGGTGGTTAGGCTACCCGCCACATAATGCGGTCGAGCGAGAGTGCGTAAAGATTGGCGGGACGGAGAAGCTCAACGACGCGAGTGACGGCTCGGGACCGTTCCGCAAAACAGCGACGAGGCTCCTCTTTCGAACGACGAATGTTGCAGTCTGTATCATCACTGCAAGTTGATGCCCTCAGCCAATCTGTTCAGATAACTCGCAGGAATACAGGCGCAGTCTTCATGGGTCGATCAAGGCATTCCTATCAGTCTGTTAAGAGGATCTATGATGCCGGGTAAATTCACCCTCTCGCACCTCGCCGTTAACCTGCTCGGCGTCCCGGCCTTCGCCCAGACCGGACCAGCAAGGCAGGCCCTTGTTGCGGGAGAGCGCGTGATAAATCTGCCGCTCGGTGGTGGTGTTGACCAGCGCGTTCTCTACGACGCGCCGCCTCACCCCCGGGCAACGCTCGTCATGCTGCCGGGCGGCTCCGGCGACATCGGCGTTCGGCGAGACGGGGACCTGCGCCACGAGGACAACTTCGTCGTCCGTACGCGGGCGGACTGGGTTGCAAGGGGCTACGCCGTGCTGATCCCCGACACCGTCGATCAGGCGAACCTGCGGGGCCTGCGAAGCTCACCGGCCTACGGTCAGCTTGTGAACGGTCTGGCAGCTTACGCCCGGGATCGAGCCTCTGCACCCGTCTTCTTGGTTGGCACCAGTCAGGGGACGATCGCGGCGATAAACGGGGCCGCCCACGCCCGGTCGGGTCTCATTGCGGGCTTGGTGTTGACCGAGTCCGTGTCTGTGCCCGGACAACGGAGCACCGAGACGGTATTCGACGCTGATCCGGGGGGCGTGCGCGTTCCGGTATTGGTCGTCGCCAACCGAGACGATGCTTGCGACGTGGCTCCGCCCGAGATGGCGCCACGCATTGCCGCGACCATGACGCGTTCGCCCAGCGTTCGCGTTCTCGCAGTCAGCGGCGGCATGCAGCGTTCGGACAGAGCCTGCGGTTCACTCTCGCCCCACGGCTACTACGGGATTGAGCAGGAGGTGGTGGGCGGGATCGCCGGGTGGCTCCAAACGCACGGTGGCTGACCGCGACTCACCGCCGAAGAGGGCGCTGAGCAGCTGCGCGCGTACTGGCTGCGGCCGCGTGGGCTGGTTCCGCGCGTGGTGTACGCGACTATGATTTGCAGGCGAGCAGCGAGAGACGAATGCTGCGGGTCGTTTCAACGACTGGTTCCAGAGATGCGCACCTGCTGACTAAGCGTTCAGGTTGGGTCGGAAGCAGTAGGGCGGCTCAGGGTGGATATCTGCCAGTCCGCTTCCGCTCAAACATGTAGCGGAAGCGGACGTTCAAGGGCTCGTGTCAAGCCGCCGCCCAGGCGATCGCATCAGCGCCGGCCGGCAGGCGCATCGGGCAAGCCGGGTCGGTTGCCGCGCGCCAGACCGCATCGGCCACGTCCGAGGCCCGGGTCAGCTCTTCCGTCGCCTGCTGGAAATTCGCGAAGACCTGCCCCGCCAGATCACCGTAGGCCTCGGGCACATTCATCCCCATCCGGGTACGGGCGTTGACCCCGAACGCGGTCTCCGGCGATCGGCCGGGAAGGACGAGATGGGCGCGCACGCCGAATGGCACGAGCTCGTGGGCGAGGGACTCTGTGAAAGCGTTCACAGCCGCCTTGCTCGCGGTATAGACCGCCAGCAGCGGTAGCGGTCGCAGGGTCACGCTCGACGTCACGTTGACGATCACCCCCGCGCCCCGTTCCCGGAACTGCGGCAGCACGGCCTGGGTCATCGCGATAGTGCCAAGGGTATTCGTCTCGAACACCTCCCGGGCGGACTCCATCGACAGGCCCTCCAGGGCGTTTAGCAGCCCGACGCCCGCGTTGTTCACCAGGACATCGAGCGGCCCGGCCTCCGCAACGGCCCGGGCAATGCTGTCGGCGTCAGTCACGTCGAGCGGCAGGACGGTAAGGCGGTCGGACTCCGGGAGCAGGGCCACCTGAGGCGTGCGCATCGTGGCGACGACTCGCCAGCCGCGGTCGAGAAACACGCGTGCCGTCTCCAGGCCGAAGCCGGATGAGCAGCCGGTGATGAGGATCGTGTTCATGGGACCTCCCGTGTGACGCACCACGGGGTGATAGGAGCGCTCTGCCGGACGTGATACCGGCACAAGTCCGTATTACATTGGCGAACGTCCGAAATGGTCGACCCGCTCACCCAAGTCGTCGGGCTACTTCAGCCCAGCGCCTCGTTCTCCAAGTTGGTCGTGGCCGGCGGCGCCTGGACGGTGCGCCGCGACGACCACGGCCAGCCGTTCTATGCCGCGGTGCTGGAGGGAGAGTGCCGCCTCGCTATCGATGGTGAAGCGGACATCGTCCTCGCAGCCGGCGACTTCGTGCTGATACCCGCCGCAAGCGCCTTCGCCGCATCCAGCCTCGTCGCACCGTCGGCGGGGCGGGCGCCGCCGCCCGTTGAGGTTGGCCCCGGCGTGTTCCGGCTCGGCCCTTCCGAGGTGCCGCCCGACCTGCGCATGCTGGTGGGGCACTGCACCTTCGCCTCCGACGATGTGGACCTACTTCTGTCGCTCCTGCCCAGGTTCGTCCATGTGCGCGGTGTCGGGCGACTGGCGATGCTGCTCGGCCTCGTGAACGAGGAGACGCGGGCGGACAGGCCCGGCCGTGAAGTCGTTCTTGCGCGGCTTCTGGAGGTGCTGCTGATCGAGGCGCTCCGGTCCACCACGGGTCCGACGGCGCCCTCGGGCCTCCTACGCGGGCTTACCGACGAGCGCGTGGCCGCCGCGTTGCGCCGCATGCACGAGCGACCGACCGTTCCCTGGACGGTCGCCGCCCTGGCCCGAGAGGCGGGACTGTCGCGCTCGACATTCTTCGAACGGTTCCGGCGCGAGGTCGGCGTCGCGCCGATGGCGTATCTCCTGGCGTGGCGCATCGCGCTGGCGAAGGATCTGCTTGGTCGCGAGGGAGCCGGCGTGGCGGAGGTGGCCGAGCGCGTGGGCTACGGGTCCGCCAGCACCTTTAGCACCGCCTTCTCTCGTCATGTCGGCAGACCGCCAATCCACTACGCCCGCGAGCAGCGCGCCCAACCCCGCAGCCCTGCGCCTATGAACGTCTAAGAAGTGTGGTTTTCCGCACCGCGGGCGTAATTCATAGCGTCGAGATCGGCGATGAGGCCCCGGCCGTCAGGCTGCCAGCCGAGCCGGGACCGCGTCAGTGTGCTCGACGCCGCCATGTCGGCTCCGGCAAACCCCGCCAACCATCCGAAATGCGCGGCGGCCGCATCAGGCGCGACGGAGGCTGCGGGGACGCCAAGGCCCCGGCCGACGGCTTCCGCGATGGCCCGAAGCGGAACGCCCTCCTCGGAGACGGCATGGTACCGAGCCCCCGCCTCGGCACGCTCCAGGGCCAGCACGTAGAGTCGGGCGACGTCGCGCCTCGGTCCCGCCGCCCAGCGGTTCGCGCCGTCGCCGACATAGGCGGAGACGCCCTTGGCCCGGGCATGTGCGACGAGGTAGGTCACGAGGCCCTGCTTGACGGTATCGTGCACCTGCGGGAGCCGCATCACCGACACGTTGACGCCCGCGTCCAGCAACGCCGCACCCGCCTGTTCGGAAGCGACACGGGGGTTCGGGTGGTCCCTGTCGAAGACGTCCTCGGTAGCCGGACGGCCGGGTGCCGGGCATCCCATCGCCACGCCGGATGTGATCAGAAGGGGCCGATCCGAGCCCTTGAGCGCGGAGCCGAGGGCCTTAATAGCCCGCTCGTCCTTCTCGCAGTTAGCCACGAAGTTCGAAAAGTCGTCGTGATCGAACGCGGCATGGATCACGCCGTTGGCCCGGGCGGCTCCGTCGCGCAGGCTGCTCAGGTCCGTGAGGTCGCCCCGGTGCGGCTCGACCCCCGCCCCGCGGAGCGCCTCCACGCCGGCCTCGGACCGGGTCAGCCCGATCACCTGGTGCCCGGCGTTGACGAGCTCCGGGATGAGCGCCGAGCCGATGAAGCCGGTGGCGCCAGTGAGGAATACACGCATGGATGACTGTCCGCGTTGTGGAGAGAACCCACTGTCCGGCAGCTGGCGTCATCGTAAAATACGTGACCTTATCGGGGTATAGTCTCTCACAGGATCGCCATGCCGGCCGGCTCGGAGAACACCCTCGGCGCCTATCTACGGGACCGGCGGGCGAAGCTCGACCCGTCCTCGTTCGGGTTCGCGGGCCGCAGGCGGACGCCGGGCCTACGTCGGGAGGAGGTCGCCCAGCGTTCGAACATCAGCGCGACGTGGTACACGTGGCTTGAGCAGGGCCGCGGCGGTGCGCCCTCCGCGGACGTGCTGAACCGCATCGCCGCCGGGCTGATGCTGACCGATGCCGAGCGCGAGCACGTGTTCATGCTCGGCCTCGGACGCCCGCCGGAGGTCCGCTACGCGGTCGCCAAGGGCGTGACGCCCCGTCTACAGCGACTGCTCGACACGCTGGAGACCAGCCCTGCGCTGATCAAGACCGCCACCTGGGACGTCGTTGCGTGGAACCGTGCGTCGGCCGTCGTACTGACCGACTGGGACACGGTCCCGCCGGGCGAGCGCAACATCCTTCGCCGCATGTTCGGCTCCAGTCAGGTTCGCGCGATCCAGCACGACTGGGACAGCGTGGCACGCTACGTGGTCGCCGCGTTCCGCGCGGACGCCGCCCGCGCCGGCGCGGCGTCCGAGGTCGGCGCGCTGGTCGAGGAACTCTGCCGGACAAGCGAAGACTTCGCGGCGCTATGGCGCGAGAACGAGGTGCACCATCACGGCGAGGGGACGAAGCGGCTGAAGCACCCGATCCTCGGCGCCATCGAGCTTGAGTATTCCTCTTTCGCCGTCGACGGCCGCCCCGACCTTGGCCTGATCGTCTACAACCCCACCGTATCGTCCGTCAGAGAGCAGATCCGCAGGCTGGTCGATGCCCGGCCCGGCGACGAAACCCGCGCAGACCCGTTGCTGTAATTACGCCGTAGGCATCGACGTTTGGACATCGCAGCAGCGCCGACCGCGTCGGTGAAGATCGTCCCGTCGTCCATCGAAGACGGGCTCCGCCTTCCCGGATGGCGGCCTAATCATGTGCAACGATGTCGTGTCTGCTTCAGAGCATCGACAAAGAAATCCTGAATGGCCGCACTGGGTCGATTTCGTTGAAAAACTCGTTCTCGGCCGAGATCGGAGCGTGGGCGGGATGAGCCCTCGTTCCCGAGCCGGGTGTCCCTTGCCGGTCAAGCCGGGCTTGGCTGCGGGACCGGGATGATCTTGGCGAGCTTCCTCAGGTTCTGGGCGGCGGCTGCGAGGTGGAACTCGTCCCTCGCTCCGTTCGGTCCTCGTAGCCGGAGGCGGTCCAGCTTCAGGACGCGCTTTAGGTGGGCAAACAACATCTCGACCTTCTTGCGTTCGCGTCGTGAGGTTTTGCCTTCCTCGGACCGCGCGATGTCGCGGGCCATGTCCCGCGCGCCCTCGTAGATCGAGCGCGGGACCTTGCGCACCGGCTCGTTCGGGCAGCACCGCGCCTTCAACGGGCATGGCGCGCAGTCGAACTTGCTCGCCCGGTACAGCAGCGTCGCCCCGTCGTTGACCAGGGTGCCGGTCGTGGTCAGCACCTGGCCCGCCGGGCAGCGGTAGACGTCGCCCGGCTGGTCGTAGGTGAAGTCGGCGCGTGAGAAGGTGCCGTCGGTGCGGGTCGATTTGTCGAACACGCTGATGTGCGGCTCGATGCCCTGCTCGTAGACGAGCCAACCCAGCATCTCGGCCGAACCGTAACCGCTGTCGCCAGCCAGCTTGGCCGGATAGAGGTCGAAGCGCTCGCGCGAACGCTCGATCATGCGTTTGGCCGCTGTAACCTCGGCTTGCCGGATGGCTGTGGTCGCCTCGACGTCGACGATGATCGCGTGGTCGAGGTCGATCAGATAGTTGGCCGTGTAGGCGAAGAACGCCTGCCCGCCGTGCGCTCCAGTCCAGCGCGCGGCCGGATCGGCGGGCGAGATGAACTTGGGCGGCACCGGCGTCGCGGCCCCGAAGGCGGCCTCGTCGAGGACGGCGAGGTACTCCTGAGCAGCGCGGCTCACGACCTCAGGCGGCAGGCCGGCAGAGCCTTCCACCCCCTTCTGCCGATTGGCATCGGCCTTGATCAGGCTGCCATCGACGGCAAAGCCTTCGCCACCGACGAGCCCCTCGGCGATGCAGCGGGCGAGCACGGTCTCGAACAGGCGACGCAGGAGATCACTGTCGCGGAAGCGGCCATGGCGGTTCTTGGAGAAGGTAGAATGATCCGGCACCCGGCCGTCGAGACCAAGCCGGCAGAACCAGCGGTAGGCGAGGTTGAGGTGGACCTCGTCGCAAAGCCGACGCTCGGAGCGGATACCGAGGCAGTAGCCGACGATCAACATGCGGATCATCAACTCGGGATCGACGGAAGGGCGGCCCGTCGAAGCGTAGAACGGGGCCAGCTCCTGGCGCAGGCCGGTCAGGTCGACGAACCGGTCGATGGAGCGAAGCAGATGTTCGGCGGGGACGTGCGTCTCAAGCGAGAACTCATAGAACAGGGCACCCTGCTCGACTTGCCGAGGTCCCATCATCTGCTTCGATCTCCGTCTCTCGACAGAAGTGAATCACCTCATCACAACCGCTGCAACACCCGAGTTTTTCAACAGAATCGGTCGATAGAAGCTTGTCCGCCTTTCTGGCAAGTCTCATCCGAAGCGGCCGTTCCGCTTTCGGCCAGATCCGGTCCCGCGCTGGACGTCCCTGAATGGCTGGGTTGGGTGGGTTTCTGCCCGTCTGCTCTCGGACGACGAAGAACCGAAGCGGACGTTGCGATCGCGCCCGCTCGCGATCCTTGAAGTAGGACTGGATCATCGAACCGAGGACAGAGGAACAGCGCGCTTCTCGCGCCTCATCGCCAGCCAGCGCCGACGCAGGACCACGGAACGTTCGGGATAGCGTTCGTCGAGAAAGGCGATGGCAGCCAGTCGGTCGGTCAAGAACACCCGGAAGTCCTGCCGCAACTCGCACCACGCCATCAAGACGCGAACGGTCGCGACATAGCCGACCATGAACGGCCGGATGACCCGTTCGCTCGCCGCTCCAGTCTCATCGATGTAGCCGATGGCGAGCTTGCGTCCTTCACGGCACCACGTTCTCAGGCGTGCGATGTCGATATGGTCGTCGTCCCGATGCCGCGCGGGTGGTGTTCCGACCGCCGGATCGTCGATCACCGGACGCAGTTCCTCGGGCACGATCGCGGCGATCTTGGCCAGCACGCTGAGCGCCGCGCGGGCCAGCCCGGCATCGGCATGGGCGATCACCCATTGCGCGCCGAGGGCCACCGCCTCGACCTCGTCCGTGGTCAGCATGAGCGGCGGCAGGTCGAAGCCGCGCTCCAGGACGTAGCCGACACCCGCTTCGCCCCGGATTGGTACGCGCTGGGCGACCAGCGCATCGATGTCACGATAGATGGTGCGCTTACTCGTCTCCAGTTCGGCGGCGATCCGGTCGGCCGTGAGCGGGCCGGACGCACGGCGCAACACCTGGATGATCTCGAAGAGGCGGTCGGCGCGGCGCATGGCCCGTATCCGATGGCGGGCGGTCCTACGATAGTGCCACCAGGATCGCGCACGACATCAAGCTGCCGATCACAAAGAAGGGGGCGTTGAGGGCCGTGTACGCGAAAGGGCGCGGAAACAGCGGATTGATCGCGATGTTGAGGGTCATTGGAACAAGATAACCGACACCGACCAGGGCACCCAGGCCGAGCGCATCCCCGTAAGTCGTGAGGCCGAGGGCACGCAGGAGGATGGCGCTGGTGGCGACGGTGAGCGCTGTGCACGCGAAGGGACCGGCGAGGGACAACAAGCCGGGCTTTTCCTGCGGCTGGTCGGCGATGCCGAGCACGACTAGGTAGTGCTTGCCGACCAACCCCACGAACCACACTGCGCCCAGGGCGAAGTGAGCGACGCTGGCGACTGCAACGGCGAGCCAGTTCACGTGGGAGAGAGCTTCGATCATGGGGCTTATTTCCTTACACCGGCCGTTGCCGAGGCCCCCGTAATAGCGAGGCGCTGCTGCCACCGTGCTGTCAGCAGCGTTGGCGCATCCTGCCGGTTTCCCAAGCCGAACCGCCCATGATCGGTGGCCGACCGATGACCGCTTTTGGTCAATCACGGCAGCTTTCAACACGACCGAGTCGGGTCGGTAGCCGAATGGCGGCTCGGGGTGGGCTTCTGCCGGTCTGCTTTTGGTCGACAAGCGGACGTGGCCGCTCCGCCCTCTTTCGACCCTCTTCCGCACTTCGGAAGGTGCGCTTGCTGGCGCTCTGATCGGCCCTGAACGCGAAACCTGATTGCGACCAGCTCCTGATCATGTCGTCCGCTCCGCGGAACTGCTGGGATGGCCTGCAATGTTTCACCCCTCTTCGCCGACGGGCGGCACTTGCATCTATCCCTATGAAGCGCAGGCAATCTTTACAGATTGCCTTCATAAATGTAGCGTCGTGGGCATGAGCGAGCTGTCCCTTGAGCGAACGTCTGTAAGCGCTGCGGCCTTGGCGCAGGAGCTGCGTGCCCTGGCTGGCCAACTGAAGCGCCGCTTGCGTGAGCAGGGCCATACCGGCGACCTCACACCATCGCAGACCGCCGTCCTTCTACGCCTGGAACGAGACGGTCCCACTACGACATCGGCACTCGCCCGAGCGGAGGGCATGCGCCCACAATCCATGGGGAGCGTGATCGTGGCACTCGAAACCGGTGGACTGGTGAGCGGCGTGCCTGACCCGAAGGACGGACGTCAGACGATCCTGTCGCTGACGGAGCACTGCCGGCAGTGGCTCCGCGATGGTCGGGCAGCGCGGCAGGATTGGCTGTCGCGCACCATTCAGGGCCACCTCTCGCCACAAGAGCAGGAGCAGCTCGCGGCGGCGCTCATCCTGCTCCGGCGCCTCGTCGACGCCTAAGCCGCACTCCCGATCCAGCCAGTGAACCCAATCGAAGGACCACGCCCATGGCGCTGACCACGCTCGATCCAAACACAGCACTCGTCGTCGTCGACCTGCAAAAAGGTACCGTCGGTTCGCCCCCAGCGCCTTCTATGGAGACGGTCGTGGAGCGGAATTGCCGCTTGGTGGAAGCCTTTCGCGCCCGCGGCCTTCTCGTCGTCCTCGTCAACGTCACCGACGTTCCGCCGGGTCGGACGGAGCAGCCGAAGCTCGATACGAGCACGCTTCCCGAGGACTTCGCCGACCTCCTTCCGGAACTCGACCGGCAGCCCGACGACATCGTCGTCACCAAGCGAAGCCAGGGCGCATTCGCTACCACCGACCTGGAGAAGCGTTTGAGGTCGTCGGGCGTGACGCAGGTGGTGATTACCGGTGTCGCCACCGGATCGGGGGTCGAGTCCACCGCTAGGCAGGCTTACGAACTCGGGTTCAACGTCACGCTCGCGATCGACGCCATGACCGACCGGCGCCCGGACGCGCACGACCACAGCGTGCGGAGCGTCTTCCCGAGGCTCGGGGAGACCGGCTCCACTGATGCGGTCATCGCCCTGCTGAACGAGAGGGATTGAGATGCCCTCGCTCCCACTCGCATCCTACCTTCTCGGGGGGGCCTTCCTGGCGAATGCGGTCCCGCACGCCGTCAGCGGCCTGATGGGTAGGCCGTTCCAGAGCCCGTTCGCCACGCCGCGTGGTGAGGGCCTCTCCTCGGCGACCGTGAACGTGCTCTGGGGCTTCGCCAATCTGGCGGTCGGCTACCTGCTCGTGGCCCAGGTCGGCGACTTCGACCCGCGGAACATCTGCCACGTCGCGGCGCTCGGGCTCGGCATGCTCCTGATCGGCGTTCCGCTTGCGCGGCACTTCGGACGCTTCCATGGCGGAAACCTGCCGGAGCGCTCGTGAACGCTCCGGCTCGTGGCGTCTTCCGATCGCTGACCAGCTTCAACTATCGGGTTTGGGTCGCGGGTGCCTTCGTGTCCAACGTCGGAACCTGGGTGCAGCGCACCGCTCAGGACTGGCTGGTGCTCACCGTGCTCACCGATCACAGCGCCTCGGCGGTCGGCACCGTTATGGCGCTACAGTTCGGGCCGCAGCTTCTCCTGTCGCCTTGGACCGGTTACGCCGCCGACCATCTCGACCAGCGCAGGCTCCTGATAGCAACCCAGGCCGCGATGGGCACACTGGCTCTTGCACTCGGTGTCCTCACCGTCAGCGGGATCGTGCAGCTCTGGCACGTCTACGTCTTCGCGGCGCTGTTCGGCAGCGCGGCGGCCTTCGACGCGCCCGTGCGGCAGATCTTCGTGGGCGAACTGGTGGGAGACGCGAACCTCGCCAATGCTGTCGCGCTGAACTCGACCTCGTTCAACGCCGCCCGAATGATCGGCCCGGCCGTGTCCGGACTTGTCATCGCTGCGGTCGGGACTGGATGGGCCTTCCTGATCAACGGCGCCTCCTTCGTTGCGGTGCTGGCATCCTTGTGTCTGCTGCGCGTCGGCGAACTCCACAGGCGTGAGAGAGCAAATCGGCGCGGCAGCATCGCCGAGGGCTTCCGCTATGTGTTGTCTAGGGCCGACCTCAAGATCATCCTGATCATGCTGTTCCTGATTGGCACCTTCGGGCTGAACTTCCCGATCTTCATCTCCACCATGGCCGTCGGAGTCTTCAACGCCGATGCCCGTGGATACGGTCTGCTGTCGGCAAGCATGGCGGTGGGAACGGTGGCCGGTGCGCTCCTGAGTGCCGGGCGGGGGCGCCCGACCTTCGAGACCTTGCTGATCGGGGGCGCCTTGTTCGGATTAGGGTGCGCGCTGGCAGCCATCTCCCCGGGCACTTACACGTTCGCGGCCGCTCTCGCCCTAACTGGCGTGGCGGCCCTGACCTTCACCAATACCAGTAACAGCCTGATGCAGCTGTCGACCGAGCCCGCTATGCGTGGCCGTGTGATGGCGCTGCGCGTCGGCGTCGCTCTTGGTGGCACTCCCATCGGAGCGCCGATCGTCGGCCGGATCGCCGACCATCTCGGACCGCGTTGGGCACTCAGCGTCGGCGCCATGTCCGGCTTCGCGGCGGTGATTGTGGGAGGTTATTTCTTGAGGGGAGAACGGCGTAGGTTAAGGGCGATCCGCCTCGGTCAGCGAGGAGGCTCGCGATGAAATCCTGAGCAAGAACAGAAACTTTACTTGGTGCAATCTAATCATGGTTGAAACGCCCAAGCGGGCCAATCGCTGTATTCTGCGAATGACCAGATGGGTAAGGAGTTTGAGGTCCGCTCTCGGACATCGGGCCAATGGCTGCTTTCGGGAAGCGCCGAAGGCGATCCGGGCGGCTGCTGTGGGTCGGAAGCCGAATGGCGGCTGAAGGTTATTTCCTGCCTGTCCGCTTCTCGGTCCAACAAACCGAAAAGCGGACGCTTCACAGTGCAGCGTGCGATCTTATCGCTACGCGGCGCGCACGGTTGCGAGGAAGCGGTCGACTTCGGCGGTGAGGTGCTCGGACTGACGCGAGAGTTCCGAGGCTGCACCGAGCAGTTGCGTGGCGGCGGCCCCAGTTTCCTCCGAGGCCTGCGCCACGCCGGCGATGTTGGCCGTCACCTCGTTCGTCCCCGCCGAGGCCTGCCCTACGTTGCGCACGATCTCCTGCGTTGCCGCGCCCTGCTGTTCGACCGCAGCCGCGATCGACGTCGCCACGCTGTCGATTTCCCGGATCCGCCCCGTGATCCCGCCGATCGCCGTTACCGCTTGGCCGGTTGAGCCCTGAATCTGAGAAATCTGAGCAGAGATCTCCGCGGTTGCCTTGGCCGTCTGCTCGGCCAGAGCCTTTACCTCCGCGGCGACTACCGCAAAGCCACGACCGGCTTCGCCGGCCCGCGCCGCCTCGATCGTGGCGTTGAGCGCCAAGAGGTTGGTCTGGCCGGCAATGCTCGAGATCATCCCGACCATGTCGCCGATCCGGGCAGCGTTATGGCTGAGAGCCTGGACGAGATGGGCGCTCTGGTCTGCCTCGCCCACTGCGGCCTGCGCAAGATGGGCCGAGCCGGTCACCTGCCGGCTGATCTCCTGCACCGACGAGCTGAGTTCCTCGGCAGCAGCTGCGACTGTGTTGACGTTGGTCGACGCCTCTTCGGCAGCGGCGGCCACGGTCATCGACTGACGCGCCGTCTCCTGGGCGGTCGCGGTCATCTGCTGAGCGGTCGCCTGGAGCTCGGTGGCAGAGGAAGAGACAAGGCCGACGATGCCGCCGACGGCGCGCTCGAAGCCATCGGCGAGCTCGATCATGGTGCGGCGGCGTTCAGCGGCGGCGGCCTCATCGGCGCGGCGCTTGACCTCGGCCTCTTCGGCGGCCCTGCTGGCGACCATGGCCTTGATGCCCTCGACCGCCTTACCCACTGCGCCGATCTCGTCGCCGCGGCTTGCGTCGCGGATTTCGGCGTCGACTTCACCCTGGGCCATCCGCTGCAGCACGGCGACGAGGTTGCCCAGCGGGCGGGCGACCTGCAGGATGATCACGTACACGCCGTAGGCGATGCTGAGCGCGGCGACGACGAGCGCGGTCAGGAGCGCGAGGCGCGACCAGCCGGCAGTCGCTTCGGAGCGCTGGTATTCGGCCTCGGCCTCCCGGACCTGCAACGCGGTCAGCTTGCTCAGTGTCGCGGTGGTAACCTGCATGCTCTTCAAGAGATCCGTGTGCGTAGCGTCGAAATTCGAAGCGGCACCGGCGGCGACGCGCTGGAGGATCTCGGTGACGATCACATCGTTCCGATTGATGCGCCCTTGCAGGTCCTTGGCGAGGACCTCCTCCTCCGGGGTTAGGAAGGTCGCCAGATAGGCCGACCACTCCGTGTGGAGCTTCGACATGTCACGATCGATCCTGTCCCTCGCCTGAGCCGGCTCGATCTGCTTGCTGCGCAGCATGCGCGAGGTATCGATCAGGTCATCGTAGGCGTCACGGATGACACTGAATTGCCGAAGGCAGATGACACGATCGTCAAAGACAGTCTTCAGGCTCTGATGACTCCAATGAAGCGCAAGATTTCCTAGTGCGGCCGTTGCAAGCAAGACTAGGCCGAGGCCGCCGAGCAATGCGATGAGCCGCAGTTTGATCGTCATTTTCGTGAGGCAGATTTCCAAGCACCGGAACCCGAAGCCGCCGACAGTGCAGCACAACTAGCCGTCATCGACTGGCTACATGGTATAGAGGCAGAGCGTCTAAGCTTTGAGACGATATCATCTCAAGCATTGGCATCGAAATTTTTTCGAATTGAAGGTCGCCCGCTGGCTTTGGGCGGCTATAGTAGTAACCCTGGAGCTCTTCGCAGCCGCATTGTCGCAGTCGTTCAGCCTGCTCGCTCGTCTCGACACCCTCCGCCGTCACGGACATGCCGAGCCCTCGGGCCATCTCGCGGATCGCCTGTACGATGACCTGATTGTCCCGCCGCGTCGTCAGTTCTTGAACAAACGAGCGATCGATCTTGATCTTGTCGAACGGGAACATGCGCAGATAACTGAGTGACGAGTATCCGGTGCCGAAATCGTCGAGCGCCACGCGGACACCCAGGGCCCGGATCTGTCGCAAGGTATCGAGCGCGACTGTGACGTCGTCAATCAGGACGGTTTCCGTCACTTCGATCTCGAGACGCGACGGTGACAATCCTGCGGCGGTCAGCGCCGCCAGGATTGTCCGCGGCAATTCCCGATCGCGGAATTGCACGGGGGAAATGTTGACCGATACGCGGCGATCCGCAGGCCAGCGTACCGCCGCCCGACAGGCCTCACCGAGGATCCAGGCTCCGATGGGCACGATGAGGCCACTCTGCTCAGCTGCCGGGATGAAGTCCGCCGGCGCGATCATACCCCGCTCCGGATGATGCCACCGCAGCAGCGCTTCGCAGCCGCTGACACGCCCGGTCCGCGCGCAAATGTAGGGCTGGTAATGCAGCACGAGCTCTTCGCGCGTCAGCGCCGAGCGCAGATCCTGCACGAGACGGTGCCGCTCCTGCAGACGACGATCCATCTCCATCTCGTAGAAGCGGAAGGTGCCGCGCCCTTCATCCTTGGCCCGGTAGAGCGCGGCATCGGCGTTCTTGATCAGCGCGGAGGCCGTCTCTCCGTCCGTCGGGGCGAAGGCGACACCGATGCTGACGCCGATCGTCACCTCGTCGCCGGCGACCGAAAATGACGAGCCCAGCGCGCGGATGACGTTCTGCGCGAGCGCCTCGACTTCCTGCTGACGTTCTCTTTTAGCGACCAAGATCACGAACTCGTCGCCGCCCAAGCGGGCGATATGATCGTCCACCCCGGTCACGGTACGCAGGCGTTGCGCGACTGCCTTCAACAATTCGTCGCCGGAGGGATGGCCGTAGCGATCGTTCACGCCCTTGAAGCCGTCCAGATCCAGGCTGAGCACCGCAAAGCCCCCGCGGCCGTGTTGAAGGAGGCGATCGAGGCTGTCGCAGAAGAGCGTGCGGTTCGACAGATCGGTGAGGGCATCGTGATGCGCGAGATAGGCGAGACGCGCTTCGGCCTGCTTGGCCAAGGTGATGTCGGCACAGACGCCGCGATACCCCGAAAACGCCCCCTGCCCGTCGTGGAACGGCCGGCCCGAGAGCGACCACCATCGCGGAGTGCCGGCGATGGTGAACGGTATGACGACATCGCGAAACGCCGTGCGTGCAGTGATGTGCTCCACAAGCGCCCGTCTCGCTTCAGCGTTCCCGGCGACACCATCGTCCGCCATGAGCTGATCCAGAGCCGTGCCCTGCATAAGCTCGACGGGCCGGTCGAGCGCCTCGACAAAGCGCTGACTCAAATTCCGATACCGCAGCTTGGCGTCGGTTTCCCAAAGCCAGTCGCTCGTTTGATCTTCGTAGTCCTTCAGCAATACACCGATTGTGGCGCCTTGTTCCTCCAACTCGGCCTGCTGCCGTTGGTTGGCGGTAAATAGTGCAGACTGACGTCTTGCAGTGCCTAAAACCGTGACGCCTCCGGCGACAAACAGCAAAGTCAGATACAGCGTGTAGGCGTTGCCCCCGGAGGCGAGGAAGCCTGCGATGGTGAGTCCGCCGACCAAGCCGACGTAGGTGATCGCAGCCGGTAGCACGGGCGCGAGAATGAGGCCGCCTGCCCACAGCAAACCAGTGACGAAGCAGACGACGCAGGTGGCTTCGGCTCCCGTCGTTCGCGACAGCAGCCAAGCGGGCACGCTGGCGAAGAGCAGAGCCATGACGGCCGCCTGCCGTACACGCTTTCGATCGAGACGAAGCGAGGCATAAAGACGTGACGACTGCTTGTTGGTTCGGATCGCCGTGATCAACCGCGCCGTGCAAAGGGCAACGATGATCGCACACCACGAGAGCATCACGACGGGTTGAGCCCGCCAGAGCAGCAGCGTGAGCGGGACGACACAGGCGATGTTGGCCAGCATCATCGCGGGCACGAGCTGATCGATAGCCTCGTGTCGCCGAGCTCGGATGCGACCCAGCTTCAGCTCGTCGGCAGGCAGGTGCGTGTCGAGCGCTTGATCGGGAAGCGGCCCGCCTTGCGGTGCTTCGGCTCGGATTGTCCGCATCAGTCTGACTGTTCCAACTGAAGGATCAGCATGTCCCTTTGTCTGGGGAAGTACGCGGCTCTTATTAAATTTATATGTATCAAGATAGTTTTAGACCGGGTGGTCTTGAGCACCTTTTGTGATGACGGATTTGTTATCGCGGCGATTTGACCAGCTGCGAAAGGGAGACGCGCCGCGTTCCCGCCCTCCCGCATTCTTCCGACTTACAACCCGTCGCAGACCGTACCTTGTTGGGACACACCATCCGGGCGAGCGATGTTGGCAACCATGCGGATGCCCGCCGGTCGGTTTTCCTCACGGCTACCGAAGCAATGGGACCGGGCAATGCTTCGCGAGTTAGGCGGCTCCAGGAAAAAGCCGAGTTATGTTCGCTTAAGGGGAGAACCGATCATCGGCTGTTTGTTGGAGATGGGTCGCCAGCGGAACGTCCGCATGTGTCCCCATCTTCATAGCTTTGGTTCGGGTGTCTCCTCGCCTCGTCGGCATGAGCCGGCGAGGAGACAGACGATGGGACACTCAGCACACGATCCGGCCACGAAAGGGCGGCCGGCCTGGAACGCGGGCCGCAAGCTCGGCGCCAAACGAGCTTTTAAACCGCAGCAGGTCTAGGCCATCCGATTCTGGCTCGACCGCGAACGGCGCACGCGCGACCGGGCAATGTTCGACCTTGCCATCGACAGCAAGCTGCGCGGCTGCGACATCGTCAAGCTTAAGATCGGCGAGCTCGTCAGCGGCAATCGTGTCCGTAGCCGCGCCATCGTCATCCAGCGCAAGACCGGTCGACCAGTGCAGTTCGAATTGCTCGAACCTGCACGTACCAGCATCCTCGCATGGCTAGAGGCCAGGGGTGGAACGCTCGAGGACTATGCTTTTCCGAGCCGGCTCGACGGCGTCACGCACATCAGCACCCGGCAGTATGCTCGCCTGGTCGATGAGTGGGTCACGGGCATCGGGCTGCGCAGCGAGGACTACGGAACCCATTCCCTGCGTCGCACGAAGGCGTCGTTGCTCTACAAGCGGACGGGCAACCTGCGTGCCGTCCAGATCTTGCTCGGTCACACCAAGATCGAGAGCACGGTCAGGTACCTCGGTGTCGACGTCGAAGATGCCTTGACCTTAGCCGAAGGCACGAAGATTTGAGCGTTCGGCCCCTCGGCTTCAGTGTCGAGGGGCTTTCAGAGCAGCCCGGCAGAAAAGCGCCCATCTCGGTCATCCGACTGCCATCGGCAGCACCTCCGAAGCGGACATGGGGCAAGGCCGAGCGCCGTCTCGCCTGCGATACGGGGTTGACGCGATGATGTGACTTCTCTGCTTCGCCCGGGCGCCGAACCCGTTTGCAATTGATGCTCGAGATTTGGCGCGGATCTTGGGCGCAAGCCGCACCGATCAGGGGTTTATCGCGTCAGCCTCGAGGAAGGCCCGCACGGTGTCGCGGAGAAAGGCGGCGTCGGCCGCGTTGGCCGCGGGATTGCCGGCGCGATGGCCCCAGACGCTCGGGATCGGCCGCAGGACGGCCTCGCGCAGGTGCGGCAGCTCGGCGGCGTTGTCGGCGATGCGGAAGTAGAGATCGGTCTCGCCCGGCATCAGCAGCAGGCGGCCCGTGATCGCACCCAGCGCCCGCGCGAGGTCGCCGCCGAAGCGCGGGGCGCGGCTGATGTCGCCCGCCTCCCAGGTGCGGAGCTGCGCGTACAGGTCGGCCGCCGGGCGGCGAGCGAAGCGCTCCTCCCAGTCGGTGCACAAGAAGGTGTCGAGGTCCGGGGCGCCGAGGGCGGTGCGGTGCAGGTCGGCCCGGTAGAAGTCCTGGCTGAGCGCCCAGCCCGCGTAGATGCGTCCGAAGGCCCGGAGCGCGGCGGCGGGCTCGGCCGAGAAGCGGCCGGCGCCGCGATGCTCCGGCGCGGCCTCCAGCACCGCCATCAAACCCTTCAGGAACACGCGGTTGTGTGTGGCGGTCCGAGCGCTGCCGCAGTTGATCACCGCCCGGGCGATCTGCTCGGGAAACAAAGCCGCCCAGTGATAGGCCTGCTGCGCTCCCATGGACCAGCCGTAGACCGCGTGCAGGTGTTCGATGCCCCAGGTCTCTGCGAGCAGGCGGCGCTGAGCGTGGACGTTGTCCCAGGCGGTGACGAGGCCGGGCCAGTCCGGCGTGTTCGACGGGCTCGACGACAGGCCGTTGCCGAACATGTCCGGGATGACGATGAACCAGCGGCCCGGATCGAGTACCCCCTCGGGTCCGATCAGCCATTCGAGGTCGGGGTGCTGGGCCGCGTAGCTCGTCGGATAGAGCACGACGTTGTCGCGCTCGGACGAGAGGGTCCCGTGCGTCTTCCAGCGCAGATGCGCACCTGGCAGCACGGTGCCCGACTGAAGCGGCAGGTCACCGAGCGCGAAGGTACCGGTGCCTGTCGGCCATCCGGTCACGGGCGCAGCGTCCGGACGAAGCCGACATGCCATTTCGCGTAGCCGCGCTGGAGCACGACGAGCCGCTCACGCATCGCCGCGTGGGCGTCCGGCAGGCGATGGAACGGGATCGACGGGTAGAGGTGGTGCTCGGTGTGGAACGGCATGTTCCACATGAGCAGACGCATCAGGCTGTTGGTCAAGGTCGTGCGGGTGTTGGTCAGACCGTTGTTGTCCATCGTGCAGAGCGTGTGCTCGGTGAGCAGGTAGAGCCGCAGGAACGGCTGCCCTAGGAGCTGAGGCCCGATCCAGAACACCAGGGGCGCCCACCAGCCGATCAGCACCATACCGAGAACCGAGACGCCGAGCAGGACAGCGCACATCACTCTGAGCGACCGGATGATACGCGGCGCGGCGCGCTCCGTGATGAAGGGGTAAGCCGAGAGGTCGCCGCGCAGGCCGGCTGCAGCCACTTGGAGGCGGGTGCGCCAGTAGGGCAGTGCCATCACGCGCCAGACATAGGCGTCGAGGGTTGAAGGTGGCAGCAACGCGAGTTCGGGATCGTGCTCGGGATCCTGCGTGTGGCGGTGGTGGGCGAGGTGGAAGGCCGTGTAGAAGTGCCAGTTCAGGAGCGACGGGCAAGCGACCAGCCAGCCGGCGACGGCGTTGGCCCGGCGCGAGCGGAACGCGGTCAGGTGGATGGTCTCGTGGATCGGCGCGAACAGCGCCGATTGCACGATGCCTAGCAGCATCATGGCGGGCAGCAGCGTCCACGGTCCGGAGCGCCAGACCAGCCAGCCGAAGCCGGCCAACATCAGGACATGCGCGCCGAGGCGCATCGCACCGCGCAGGTCTGAGCGCTGCGACAGGGCCTTCACCTCCGCGCCCGTCAGAATCCGTCCGCTCGCCGAAGCCATGGATCTCCCCGAGAGTTGCAGGCGCCTCGAAAGACACACGGCTGCTGCATCATCCGTGCCGGTGCTGCCGGCCCTTGTTGCTGAACCGGCGGACACGCTCAGGCGGTCAGCGCCTCGGGCGCCGACGCGTCGAGCCCGCCGAACAGGCTGCGGCCCGGCATCGAGGCCACGAGGCCGCGGGTGTAGGAGTGCTCGGGCGCGGCGAAGATCGCAGCGGCTGGACCCGTCTCGACGATCCGGCCCTGCTGCATCACCGCGACCCGATCGGCGAACCAAAGCGGTGATCGCTCGATGTAAGCAGCCGCATCGAGGCGATGTCTGTGGTCTCGCTTACGGCGCCAAGCCCATGAAGTCCCGCATCGGAGCGGGATCTGTCCGGAGAGCGGAGGCCCGCCCCTCGTAGACGACGTGGCCGTTGTTGAGGCCGTAAACCCGGTCGGCGAAGCTCAGGACCGCTGCTACGTTCTGCTCAACCACGACGATCGTGCGCCCTTCCGCGGCCAGACGCTTCGTCAACACGATCAGATCCTGAACGATCAGCGGCGCCAGCCCCTCGAAGGGCTCGTCGAGGAGGAGGATGCGCGGGTCGCGGACCAGGGCGCGGGCGATCGAGAGCATCTGCTGCTCGCCCCCCGAGAGGGTGCGCCCCCGCGAGGTGCGTCGCTCCTTGAGCCGGGGGAAGATCTCCCAGATCCGATTGAGGGGCCACGCCTTGGGGGCGGTCAGGCGCGCGACGCGGAGGTTCTCCTCCACGGTCAGGCCGCCGAACACCGCGCGCTCCTCCGGCACTAACTGCATGCCAACACGAGCGATCTTCGAGGGCGGGAGCCCATGGATCGGCTGGCCGTCGAGGCGGATCGTGCCCTTCCTGGGGCTGAGCACGCCCATGAGGGTGCGCAGCGTCGTGGTCTTGCCCGCGCCGTTGCGGCCGAGCAGGGCCACGACCTCGTTCTCCTCCACTCGCAGGGAAACGCAGAATAGGACGTGGGAATCGCCGTAGAGGGTGTCGATCCCCTGGACTTCGAGCAGGCTCATGCGGCGCTTCCCATTGTGGCACCGGCTTCCGCCGGGCCGGCACCGAGATAGGCGCGCTGGACGGCTGCGTCCCGGCGCACGGAATCGGTTGGGCCGTCGGCCAGGAGGCGGCCCTCACACAGCACGGTGATCCGCTCGGCGAGGTTGAAGATCGCGTCGAGGTCGTGCTCGACCACGACGACCGTGCAAGCCTTCGCGATGCGCCGGATCAGAGCGCAGGTCGCCGCCCGCTCCGACAGGCTCATGCCGGCCAAGGGTTCGTCGAGGAGCAGCACGTTCGGGCTGGTGGCGAGCGCCATGCCGATTTCCAGCCGTCGCTTCTCGCCATAGGCCAGGACGCTCGCCGGGGTGCCAGCCCGCTCGCCGAGATCGAGAAGGTCCATCAGGGTCGCGACCTGCGCCTCCACCTCGAGGTGTCCGTCGGCGGGGGCGATGAGATCCAGGCGGAAGCCGCCCCGCGCCCGCGCCAGCGCCGCCACCCGCAGGTTGTCCCGCACCGTGAGGTCCAGGAAGAGCTGGTTGAGCTGATTGCTCTTGGCGATGCCCCGCTGGGCCGCCCGGCTCACCCCGCCTCCGGTCAGCCGCTCGCCGAACAGCAGCACCTCGCCCGCGCTGGGGCTCACTTCGTCGGAAAGCATCTTGAACAGAGTGCTCTTGCCCGCCCCGTTCGGCCCAATCACCGCGTGGATGGAGCCCCGGCGCACGATGAAGCTGACGCCGTCCACGGCTTTCAGGCCGCCATAGTGCCGGGCCAGCCCCCGCGCCTCCAGGGCGATCTCCGCATACGCGCTCCGGCCATCCACGGCCGGGCGCGGCATCGGAAGGGCGATCTCGGCCGGGATGGCGGCTGGCCGCGCCTCGCCCGTCGCTTCGATGGCTTCGGTCCGGGCCTGTGCCGCGTACAGGCGAAGGGCCTCCCGGCGGCGATTCCAGAGATGCAGGATCTCGCCGCAGATGCCCCGGCGCAAGCCGATGACGAGCCCGATGAAGGCGAGCCCCAGGACGAGCTTCCAGAGGGGGCCAAGGCCGGGAACGAGTTGCAGATTGTCGCGCAGCCACAGCCACAAGGCCGCGCCGACGAAGGGTCCGACCAGCGTACCGACGCCACCGACGATGGTCTGAACCACGAGCTGCCCCGAGGTCTCCAGAGCGAAGGCATCCGGCGGCATATAACTCTGGAACGGCCCGAGCATCGCCCCGGCAAGCCCGGCATAGAGGGCAGCGATGGTGAAGGCCGCGAGCTTGTAGGCCGGGACGTCGTGGCCAAGCATCGCCACGCGGGCGGTGTTCTCCTTCACTGCCCGTAGGATCAGCCCGACGGGCGAGCGGGCGATGCGGCGGGCCAGGACGAAGCCGAGGAGGAAGGTGACCGCAAGCAGCGTGTACATCGGCAGCCCGGCGGTGATCCGCACCGCACTTGCCCCGAAGCCGATCGTCGGTAGGGGCACCCCGGCTATGCCGTTCTCGCCGCCGGTCCAGTCCGAGAGCGGTGAGTTCTGGAAGAAGTAAGCCATCTGGCCGAAGGCCAGGGTGATCATGGCGAAATAGATGCCGATGCGCCGGACGGCGAGCCAGCCGACGAGGAGCCCGAACAGCCCCGCCGACAACGTCCCGGCCACAAGGGCGAGCCAGACGCTTCCCACCGCACCCGAGACGAGGAGGGTGGCGGCGACGAACCCGCCCGTCCCGTAGAAGGCCGCCTGCCCGAAGGACAGAAGGCCCGCGAGCCCGAACAGGATATCGAGACCGAGGCCGAAAAGGGCCCAGTTGAGCGCCCGGGAGAGCAGGTCGTGCGAGAAGCCGAGCGGCGGCAACAGGACCGGCGCCACCACGAGGAAGGCGGCAAGCGCCAGTTCCGGGAGAAAGCGGCGTAGGACGCGGGCCATCACACGCGGCCCTCCGTGCCGAACAGCCCCTGCGGGCGCGCGACGAGCACGAGGGCCATGAGGCCGTAGAGCATCACCTCGGAATAGGCGGAGCTGAAGGCACTAGTCAGGCTGATGACCTCGCCGGCGATAAGTCCGCCGACCACCGCGCCGGGGAAGGAGCCGAGCCCGCCCAGAACGATGACCACGAAGGATTGTACCATGAAGCTCGCGCCCATGTCGGGGGTCACCGAGACAACCGGGGCGTAGAGCATTCCCGCGAGCCCCACCGCGACGATGCCGATGGCGAAGACGAGGAGGAAGGTGCGGCGCACGTCGATGCCCAGGATGCCGACCATGCCGGCATTCTCTAAGCCCGCCCGCACCACGAGGCCGATCGCCGTCCGGTAGAGGACGAGATAGAGGCCGACTAGCAGCGCTGCGACGATGCCGATGAGCTGGAGGCGGTAGGTCGGGTAGACAAGGAAGCCGAGCTTCGTCGCGCCCACGCCCCAGGACGGCACGGGTACCCGCTGGCTGTTGCCGCCGAACCAGGCGCGCAGGGCCTCCACGAGGACGATGCCAATGCCGTAGGTAACGAGAATCTGGTCCTCGTCCGGCCGCGCGTAGAAGTGGCGGATCACCAGCCGCTCCATCGCGCAGCCGATAATCAGCATGACGGCGCAGCCACCGAGCATCGCCAGCAGGAAGGAATGCGTCGCCGACATCATCACGAAGGCTGTGTAAGCCCCCACGGCGAACAGCGCGCCGTGGGCGAAGTTGAGCACGCCGAGCGTGCCCAGGATGATGGTGAGCCCGCTGGAGACGAGCGCCAGAAGGCTCCCGAGGGCAAAGCCATTAAACGCTTGGGAGAGAAGAACCGCCGTACTGGGCATCGGCACGGTCTCAGGTGTAGGGGCCGAGCTTGCAGCCGAACAGGTCGGGCGGGTTCATCACCGCCTCGCCCTCGACCAGGTCGACGATCTCGTAGAAATCCTCCGGCCCCTTCATCGCGCCGGGGGCCTTGCCCTTCAGAATAGGGATCGGCCGAACCATCTGGTGATCCTCGGCGCGGTAATAGACGCGGCCGATGGTCGAGTCGTAGGGCTGGCTCTTCGATGCTTCCATCGCCCTAGTGATGTCGACTGGGTTGAACCCGCCGACGCGTTCGACGGTGAGCGCCCAGAGATAGGTCTGCATGTAGGCGATGTGCGCGCCCCAACGCGGGTGATACTTGTTCTTCTCGAAGAAGCTCGCCACGAAGGTCTTGGCCAGTGAATAGCGGTCCTCCAGCGTCCACCAGAAATCACAGGAGCCGTAGACGCCCTGCATCAGCTCGGCACCCAGCTCCTTGTCCTGGAACGAGGACAGGTTCGGCACCACAAGCTTCATGCTCGACAGGACACCGAACTGCTCGGCCTGCTTGGTCGAGGCGACCGCATCGGCCCCGAAGCAGATGTTCACGAAGACGTCCGCGCCGCTATTGGCGATGTTGAGGAGAGCCGAGCTGTAATCGGCGGTGCCGAGCGGCACGGTCTCCTTCAGCACCTGCGTCCAGCCCGCCTCCTTGGCGAATTTCGCAAAGGAATCGTAGACCGTCTGGCCGTAGGTGTAGTCCGGCACCAGGAAGGCCATCTTGCGCTTGGGTCCGAGGGCCTTGGCGACTACCGGGGCCAGTGCCTTGGCCGCCATGTAGGCATTCTGCTGCGAGCGGAAGCCGTAGCGCTGGCAGTTCTTGCCAGTGACGTCGTTCGAGCCGGCGATACCGACCATGTAGAGGACCTTGTCGCGGCTCGCGAGCTCTTCGAGGGCGATAGCCTCGGAACTGCTCACTGAGCCCGAGAACTGGATCGCCTTGTCCCGCTGGATGAACTGCGTCGCCGCCTGCACCGCGACGTTGGGTTTCCCCTCTGTATCGGCGACCTTGTAGCGGATCTGGCGCCCGAGCACGCCCTTGCCCTTGAGGCCCCAGGCGGCCGGGATCTCCCCGCCCGCATTGATCTGCGCGATGGCGAGTTCGTAGCCGAGCTTCAGGTCGTTCCCGTCACCGGAGAACACGCCGGTCAGCGGCATGGTCAGGCCGACGAAGACGGAGTCGGCGCCGACACCCTCCGGGAAGGTGCCGATCGCGGCGGGCGTCTGCGCGCGAGCCAAGCTCGGCAGCATCAGTCCGGCGGCGCCCCCGAGGAGCAGCTTGCGACGGTCGAACATTATAGCACATCTCCGCTCGGGCAGGGGTCGAGGCAACGCTCAGCAAGTCATGCGCCGTCGCCGGGAACAGGCGCGGGAACACTCGCCGGCGGCTGGGCGAAACCGGGATCGCGAAAGGCCGCGGGGGCGAGGCGGCGGCGGTTCACCGTGAGGTCGAACACGTCGAAGCGGTTGTAGTAGCCGACCACGTCGTGGAACTGCTTCGGCTCGATGCAGGCCGCGAGATCGATCTCGCCATAGAGGATCCCCTCCTCCTGCAGCACCTCGCCGATCTGGGAACCGGTCGGATCGAGGAAGAACGAGGCCGCACGCGGGGTCCCTTCCAGCACCTCGGCGGCGCGGGGATCGCAGGCGGCGATGGTGTCAAAGGCTTTGCGGTCGAGCACACTGGCGGTGATGAGGCCGAAGACCTTGGCCTCGAAGCAATGGGCGCCCGCCCGGAGCCGGTTGGCGGCGAGATTGTCGTAATTGCCCCCGCCCGACGGTCGACGCGTCGGCCAGACCGGCGGCCAGGACGAGATGTGGAACTGCTCGCCCTGCGCCATCAGGCTGTATCGGGCGAGTGGGTTGGTGTTCTCGCCGCAGATGAGCTGGCCGATCCGGCCGATGGAGGTCTCGACCACCTTCAGGCCCGCCCCGTCGCCTGCCGCCCAGATCAGCTTTTCGTAGAAGGTCGGGACGAGCTTGCGGTGATGGTTGAGGATGTCGCCGCTCTCGCCGATCAGCAGGTTGCTGTTCCACAGGCAGGCGACGCTCACAGGCGAACGCTCGCTCAGGCCGATGGAGACGACGATCCCCGCAGCCTTCGCGGCCTCGCGGATGAGGGCAACCTCCGGCCCGTCGATCACGACCGACTGGTTGGCCATGCGGGCGAACAGGTCGTGGTTGTCGATCGGCGCTGCCAGAGCGGCCCAGATCGGGAAGGCCGGGATGAATGTCTCCGGGAAGGCGACGAGGGCCGCCCCGGCCCTGGCCGCCTCGTGGATCAGCGAGACCGCCTTGTCCGTCGTCGCCTTCGCGTCGAGGAAGACGGGGGCTGCGTGAATGGCGGCGGCCTTGAAGCGGGGATGCATGGGATGCCCTTTCCCGGCCGAGCTTAGGCAGCGTGGCCGCCGCTTGAAGCGGGCAAATCCGCAAGCACCCTTGCATGCATCCCGAGCCGCCGAGGTGGCGCGACTCTTGCGCCGCGCAGGCTCATGCGTGCCCTCGATCAGCTCGATTGGGATGACCTGAAGGTCTTCGTCCATGCCGCCCGCGGCGGCAGCCTCGCTGGTGCCGCCAAGCGGCTAAGGGTCGATCAATCGACGGTCAGCCGCCGCATCGCGCATCTCGAATCCGCGCTCGGCGTCTCCCTATTCGAGCGCGTGCCATCCGGCCTGCGCCTGAGTGAGGCCGGTCAGCGACTGCTCGGCCATGCGGAGCGGGTGGAGAGCGCCATTATCGCCATGGAGGAGGAAGTCACTCCCGGTTCTGGACAGGCCGGGGGCCGCGTTCGGCTCGCGACGATGGAGGGCATCGCTTCCCTCTACCTCGCCGAGCGTTTCGTGCGCCTGCACGAAACGCATCCCGACCTCACCGTCGAGTTGTTGACATCGCCCCAGACAGTCTACGTGAACCGCCGGGAGGCCGACCTCTTCCTGAGCTTCTTCAAGCCGCCTGGGCAGGCGCTCGTCTCCGCCCGGATTGGCCGCTTCCGGCTCGGGCTCTACGCCTCACCGGGCTACCTCGACCGAGCGGGAACGCCGCGATCCATCCAGGATCTGGAGCGCCACGCCTTTGTCACCTACGTCGAGGACCTCGTGCAGGTCGATTGCGTGCGGTGGCTCGACGAGATCATCGCGGATCGGCGTACCGTGTTCCACTCGACGAGCATGATCGCGCAGAAGCAGGCGGCCGCCGGTGGGCTCGGCATCGTCCTCCTCCCGAGCTTCGCGGTTGCCGGACGCGACCTTCTGGTCCCGGTACTGCACGATGACTTGTCGACGACCCGAGATCTCTGGCTCAACGTCCACACCGACCTGCAATTCTCGCCCCGCATCAGGGCGGTCTCGGACTTCTTGAAAACTCTGTTCCGCTCCGACCCCTCGCTGCAAGTCAATCTTCGGCTTCCGCAGCCGGTCTAAATTTTGGGATCAGCGAAGTATTCGATGGACTGTCCCGAAACTGCCCGGGCAGTATAATTCTTTAATACGAGAGATAGCTCTTAAATATTACTCGATGTGCATACAGATAGATTGATCCAGGACCAATCAACGTCTTTGTGTTTGAGTATATGTTCTTTTGCACTACACCTTCCATTCCGATGGGAATGTCCGCTTTGGGGAGCCGCGCCGATCATTTCCTGTGACCGGGTTGGGTCGGAACCGGGATGGCCGCTGCGGGCGGAAAGCGGACTTTCAGAGCCTAGTGACCTACCTCGAACTCCACTTCGACCTGGCCACCTGCAGCGAGATGGCGCAGGCGCAATGTTGCCGGAGCGCTTGCGGTCTCCAGTGTCGAGAACTTGACTTGAGGCGCGTTCGGCCCACGCCAAGTCAAGTTGGGCGCACTGGAATGGTCCTCGAAGGTCGCGCACGCGCCTGCGAACACGAGGTTCTGGTCGTCCGCTAGGCGGTCGTTCGATACCGCCGCCGGGACGACGAATACGCGGTTGTAGCAGAAGGGCGCGATAGCCCCGCCACCGTTCCAGGACGCTAGGACCACACTGAATGAACCATCTGGCGAGGCGACGACAGTCAGGTTGTCCGGCGCAGACGGTTCGCCTGGCAGTGAAGGCCAGACCCAACCCCACGACGGTGCCGAGCCCGATGAGTATGAGGGCGCTCGCCAAAATTCGAACCGCGAGCCTAACCATGTCGGCCTCCGAGCGACCCATTCAGGTGAGCCGCCGCTCATACTCGCATACGCAACCTGAAGGTCTGCCAAGGGTGGATAGGCGCCGGTCCGCTTTCGGGCGACTTTTCGCGGATGCGGACGCTCAGAGAGCGGGAAAGGCAGGCCTGTTAGGCGCGTTTCCCGCCGCACAAGATACAGCCCGTTGACAATGTCTTTCACGCGTGAATGATTAAAGTCTGAATGGAGCAGCGGCCAGTGGCAACGTCGACGAAGCAACGCGGCCTGCGGCTGGACGACCAGCTCTGCTTCGCCCTCTACGCCGCTACGAACTCGGTCGTGCGCGCCTACAGGCCGCTACTGGGCGAGTTCGGGCTGACCTACCCGCAGTACCTCGTCATGCTGGCGCTCTGGCAGGATGGCGTGACGGCAGTGCACGACCTCGCCGCCCGCCTGCAACTCACGTCCAGCGCGATTACGCCCTTGGTCGACCGGCTGGAGGCGGCTGGCTTCGTGATCCGGACCCGCGCCGCGGACCGGCGCATCGTCCTCGTCGCCCTGACGGAGGCGGGCCGCTTGCTGGAGGACCAAGTCGCGACGGCACAGCAGGCCGTGGTCTGCCGTACCGGCCTCGGCGACCGCGAGCTCGCCGACCTGCGCCAGGAGTTGAAGGATCTCGCTGACCGCGTCGCCGCAACGGGCTGAGAATGCACCGCGCGCAGGTGGGCGGATGATGCGCCCCGAGTGGGCGAACTGAAACCGCGAGGGTTCGACGCCGGCCTGGCCGACGACCCACGCGGACCAATCGAGGGCCATGCGCAACTGCAGGTGCCTTCCATGCTGTCGGCTCGCGATGAGCCGGACGATGCTCGCACGCCATGCGGGTCGAACACGAGGAGGAGATATGGACGCGCAAGCGACCGGGGACCCGGGGGGCGGACAGCCCTGGGGACCCCACCATACGGTGACGGTGGTCGATCCGTCGCCGGTGAACTGGCTCTCCATCACCTGGAACACGATGGAGGAGGCCAACCGCGTCGATCACGACGGCATCGGCCAGCCGAGCCTCGCCGAGAGCTGGCGCTGGCTCGATGGCGAGATCCTCGAACTCAAGATGCGGGACGCAGTCTATCAGGACGGCGAGCCCTTCAACGCCGCGATGTTCAAGCTCGGGTTCGACAAGGTCCAAGAATGGACCAACCCGCACCCGCCGGGCGCCTTCCTGAACTTCGCCCGGGACGTGACCTGCGAGGCGGTGGACGACCGTACCATCCGCATGCGCTTCCCCGGCGGTGATTCTGCGGCGCTGATGAAGCTGCGCGGCATGCACCTGCCGTCGACGCGCTTCTGGAATGAGTGGGGTTTCGTCGACCCGAAGACGGGGTCGGCAGAAGGTCATTGGTGAGTGATCGACGCGCCTGGTCCGTGGGGGACTGGCCCGTTCGTGCTCACCGAGGGCGTCTCGCTCATCGATAGCCGCTCCGACCGCGTGGTCATGGAGCCCAACCCGACGTACTGGAACCCGGCCCGCAGGCCGACGGTCCGGATCGTCTACGACAACGTCATCGGCAAGGCCGAGGGCATCAAGTCGGTCGCGGCCGGTGACGGCCGGGTCGACGTGGTGTTCGATCTGACGCCGGACGAGGCGCACGCCTTCCCGGCAAGCGAGCACGGCAGGATCCAGACGAAGAAGGCGAAGACGATCCTGACGGGCGTCTTCAACGAGAACCGTCCGGACACGCCCTGGCGCAACCCGGAGGCCCGCCGGGCGCTCAACCTCGCCATCGACCAGGCCTTCGTGCTGGAGCACGGGGCGCATGGCTACGGCACGGTGATCCCGGCCTTCATCCAGCCCGGGCGCTACGGAGCGGACCCGGACATGAAGCCGATGCCGCACGACCCCGAGGGTGCCAAGCGCACGCTCGACGGCCTGGGCCTCGGGGGACGGGAATTGGTCTTCGTCGCCTCGCCCGCCTGGAAGGGCGTGGTGGACGCCATCGGCCAGTGCCTCGCCAAGGTCGGCATGGGCTGCCGCTTCGTCAGCGCCAAGGATGAGCCGCCGGCGGAGTTCGACGTCAAGCTCGAATGGTACTTCGACTGGACGCCGCAATATCCGGTGGCCTGCGTGCACCGGGAGTTCTTCGGACGTGACGCGACCCTGCGCCAGGGTCCGGAGGATCCGAAGTTCGACGCCCTCTACGAGAAGCTCTTGCATACGCCGGAGACCGAAACGGAGGGGGTGGTGCGCGAGGTGGAGCGCTACCTGCAGGACGAGGCCAAGGCCCTGTTCCTGTACTCGCCCTTCACCCTGTTCGCGGTGTCGGACCGGGTAGAGTTCACACCCTACGACACCTGCATGTCCGAACTCGCCGAGACCCGGATCAAGGGTTGATGCCTTCGGGCTGAAGTAAACGCCGGCGCGGGGTGACCCGCGCCGGTCCTTCGCGTCAAATGCCGCTCGGTCGAGGGACAAGATGATCGTCGCGACCGCCGGGCACATCGATCACGGCAAGACGGCCCTAGTGAAGGCGTTGACGGGGGTCGATGCCGACCGGCTGCCGGAGGAGAAGGCCCGGGGCATCACCCTCGACCTCGGCTTCGCCTACGCGCCGAGGAACGGTCGCCTGCGGGTCCCGCTAGGCTTCGTTGACGTGCCGGGCCACGAACGCCTGGTGCGCACCATGGTGGCGGGCGCCACCGGCGTGTCCTGCGCGCTTCTAGTGGTCGCCGCCGACGACGGGGTGATGCCGCAGACGCGCGAGCACGCTGCCATCCTCGACCTTCTCGGCCTGGACCGCGGCGTCGTCGCGGTGACGAAGTCCGACCGCGCCGATCCAGAGCGCGTCGTGGCGGTGGCCGCGGAGATCCACGCCCTCCTCGCCGGAACCGGGCTCGCCGCGGCGCCGGTCGTCGCTTGCTCCGCGCTGACGGGGTCGGGCATCGACGATCTCGCCCGTCGGCTGGAGGCTGCGGCGGGCTCCCACGCCCCGGCAGGTGCGGATCGCGGCTTCCGCCTTGCCGTCGACCGGCGCTTCACCGTGCCCGGTGCCGGCTTGGTCGTGACCGGGGCGGTGCACGCGGGCACGGTGCGGGTGGGCGACCGGCTCCTCGTCTCGCCAAGCGCGCGCGAGGTCCGGGTGCGCGCCGTGCGCGTCCACGATGCGGTGACCGAGACCGCGTGCGCCGGGGAGCGCTGCGCCCTGAACCTGGCTGGTTCTCGCCTTTCGCTCGACGATGTGGGCCGGGGCACGTGGATCTTGGCGCCGGACCTGCACGGGCCGGCGACCCGCCTCGACGTCTCCGTGCGCGTGCTGCCGCACGAGGTTCGCCCCCTGCGCCACCGTACGCCGGTGCATCTCCATCTCGGCGCGGCCGCGGTGACCGGACGGTTGCTGCTTCCCGGGAGCGGATCGGTCGAGCCCGGCGCGTCCGCCCAGGCGGTGATCACGCTCGACCGCGAGGTCGGCGCCCTCGCCGGGGACCGCTTCGTCCTGCGCGACGTCTCGGCCGCGCGCACGCTCGGGGGCGGTCGCGTGATCGACGTGGAGGGACCGCGCCGGGGTCCCTGGACGCTGGAACGCCGGGCTGTTGTCGCAGCCCTCGACACCGCGGACGACGGTCGGGCGCTCCGGGGGCTCCTCGACACCTCCGGGCCCGGGATCGACCTCGCTCGGTTCGCGCGCCTGCGCAACCTGCCCGTGGCGAAGCTGGAAGCACTCGTCGCCGAGGCGGGGGCGGTCGTGGCAGAGGATGGCCCGCGGCTCGCCTTCCAAGGCGAGCGGGTCGCGGCACTGGCCGCGGGCGTGATGTCCGAACTCGCCCGGACCCACATGGCGCAGCCTGACAACCCCGGGCTTACGCGGGACGAAATCGCGTCGACGTTGGAGGCCGGGGACCGTCCGGCCCTCCCAGCCGCCCTCGATGGCCTCGTCCGGACGCAGCAGGTCTTGCAGCGCGGCTCGCTCCTGCACCTGCCCGGCCACACGGCGCGCCTGCGTCCGGCCGACGCCGTCGTCTACGATGGCGTCCGCGCCGTGCTGGAGGAGGCGGGCTTGGACCAGCCCCGCGTTACCGTCCTCGCAGACCGCCTGGACCGCGAACCGGACGATCTCCGCCATCTCCTCGACAAGGCCGGCCGCCTCGGCTGGCTCCAGCGCATCTCGAAGAACTACTACGCGTTGCCGGAGGCGGTCGCCGAACTGGCGCGGATCGCGGATGCCGTGGCGCGCCAGCATCCCGAAGGCCTGTTGACCGTCGGGCGCTTCCGCGAGACGGCCGGTATCGGTCGCAACATGACCATGCCGCTCCTCGAGTTCTTCGACGAGCGAGGCTTCACGGTGCGGATCGCGGAGGGACGGCGCATCCGAACCGACTGGCGCGTCCTAGCCCCATCGAACCTGCATGCCCCGCCGCCGGAGGCGCCGGGTTTGGATCCAACGGACTTGCGGGTGTCAGCATGAAGGTGGGGGCGCTTCTCATGGTTCCGGCTTAAGCATCCCGGAACGGGCTCTCGTACAGGGCAGCGTACATCAAGGTATTCCGCGTCCCGCATGAACGACTGCTTTCGGGTTTCGTTCGACCCGAGTCGGATGGCCGGGTTGGGTCCAGGCCGTGTCAAAACGCCGGGAATGGGCTTTGCGCTCGGGTGCCCCCCAATCTTGCGAGAATGGGCGTTCCATCGCTTGGAGCGACCTTTTGTGGTCGAGCGACAATCCGATTGAGTTGAAGGCGCTGTTGTACGGCTTTTCAGTTCCTCAGTGAGCGATCCAAGGCTCTTGCTCAGGCGGGAATGGCATCTAAGAGCTTCCGGCTTCCCAGAATGTTGAGAACACGCGTCAGATTGTAGGCCAGGACCTGAAGTGCCATCTCGGTCGAGACGCGCGGCAACGTCTTGGTCAGGAAGTGCGTCGCCCCCATCCGCGCCTTCAACGTGCCAAAGGGGTGCTCGACCGTCTCGCGCCGGACCCGCATGGCCAGCGGATCGCCGTCCAACCGGCGCTGCACGGCCTCCAGTACGTCCTCGTGCTCCCACCGTGTCACCCGGCGCTCCTTCCCCGTCGTGCAGTCCGCCTTCATCGGGCAGGTCTGGCAGACGTTCGTCCAGTAACGATGCAGCGTCAGACCATTCTCGACCGAGGTGTGCCAGATCGGCCCGTCCGTGCCGCATCGACGCCCGCAAAGCCGAGCGCGCCGAGTTCCAGGGCCTCCACGAAGGCATCGACGACACGGACAGGGTTGTCCTCAGCGATCCAGTCTTCCAGGCAAGGCGGAAATAGCGTCGTCTGATTGCGCTCGGTACCGACAACAAACCGTCCCATGCCGGCCTCCGGTCGTGCAGAGGAAAGCTGCCACCATCGGAGTTTTGACACAGCCAGGGTCGGATGCGGAACGTCCGGTTCGGAGCGACAGGCCAACGTCCGCTTCCCACCCCGAGCCGAAGTTGCTGGAGGGCTCATCAACGGCCGCTTTGGAGCAGCGCAGCCAGCGGTCTGGGCGGCTGGGTTGGGTCGGGAGCGAGATGGCTGCTCGGGGCGGATCTCTGCAGGTCCGCTTTTCGGCTCGCAATGCATCCAAGCGGACGTTGTCGTCAGCCGCTTACACTTCCCAACAGACCTCTCGTAATTTCGTCCGTCACTGTCAGTTCGCATTGGCTCAGGGAAGTTCAGTGACGGTTAGCTCGCTCGAAGGGTCCGCCGCGCTACGAGGCCGAGGGTCGACCCCTGCACGATGATGGTGAACAACACCACGGCGTAGGTCGCCGCCAGGATCGCGGGCTTGGCCTCGCTCTCCGGGATCGAAAGGGCCAGCGCCACCGAGATGCCGCCGCGCACGCCCGCCCAGGTCAGGAACGGCACGTTGCCAAGCGAGAGGTTGCCTCCCCAGCGGAACAAGAGGACAGGCGTCGTGACCGCCACGAGGCGAGCGACGAGCACAATGGGCACTGCGCAGGCTGCTAGGGCCAGTCCGGAGACCTGGAAACGCAGGACGAGCACTTCCAGGCCGATCAGGAGGAACAGGACCGAGTTCAGCACCTCATCGACGAGCGTCCATAGGATCGAGACGTACTTCTGGGTGTTATCGCTCATCGCGTAGCGCGGGGCGCGCTCGCCGATCAGAAGCCCGGCAGCCACCACCGCGAGGGGGCCGCTCGCCCCGAGCTTCTGCGCGATGGCGTAGGTCCCGGTCACGAGGGCCAGAGTGATCAGCACCTCCACGGGGAAGTCGTCGATGGCCTTCATCGCCCGGTAGGCGACGTAGCCGGTGACGACGCCAAGCAGCATGCCTCCCCCGGCCTCGTGGAGGAGGAGCGTCGCCACCCCGCCCGCGCTCGTCGCCTCGCCGCCCTTGCCGGAGGCGAAGGCGACGAGCACCGTGAACAACACGATGCCGACGCCGTCGTTGAACAGCGCCTCGCCCTGCATCTCGACTTCAAGGGCTTCCGGCACCTCCACGTTCTTCAGGGTAGCCAGCACTGCGACGGGATCGGTCGGGCTGATCAGCGCGCCGAACACGAGAGCCCAGCCCAGGGGCAGCGGGGTGCCGAGCGTCTGTCCCGCCGCCCAGAACGCCCCGCCGACCAGGGCGGTGGAGATGACCGTCCCGAGCAACGCGAGGGTCGCCACCGCCATGGACCGCTCCCGGAGCGCCCGGAGGTCGAGGTTCATTGCGCCGGCGAACAGCAGGAACGCCAGCATGCCATTCATGACCACGCCGGTGAAGTCGACTTGGTCAAGGACGCCCGTCAGGTCCTGATAGAGATGCTGCGCTGGGAAAGCGACGTCGACGAGCACCAGCGCGAGCGAGGCGAGTAGCCCCATCACGAGCAGGCCGATGCTGTGCGGCATGCGCAGGAAGCGCCGGTTCAGCCAGCCGAACAACGCCGACAACGTCAGCAGCATGGCTGCGAGGTCGAAGATAGAGATCAAGGGCCGTCCTTCCCGCCTGCGGTCATCCGGAACGCCCCATCGTGCCGGTCGTTGCCGGGCTCGGAAGGGGGCGGTCCGCAACGATGAGAGTACGCGTCAAAGCCTGGCTTGAGATCCTCGGCGACATGTTCTGGCTCCGGCCGGCCCTCGTCGTCCTCGGCTGCATCCTGCTGGCCCAGTTCGGGGTCTGGCTGGAGACGGCCCACGTCGCCGGCTTCGACCCCTCCTCGCCGGACACGAACTGGGGCTATTCCGGCGGGGCCGAGGGCGCGCGGGCGCTGCTCAGCGCCATCGCCTCCTCGAACATCGGGGTCGCGGGCACAACCTTCTCCATCACCATCGCCGCCCTGACCCTGGCTTCCGGTCAGATGGGCCCCCGGCTCCTGCGCAACTTCATCCGCGACGGCCGCAATCAGACGGTGCTCGGCATCTTCCTTGGCACTTTCGCCTACGCGCTGATGGTCCTGCGCACGGTGCGGACGGTGGAGGAGGACCCGTTCGTCCCGCACCTCGCCATCACCGGCGCCCTGGTCCTAGCGCTGGTCGCGGTCGGCACGCTGGTCTGGTTCGTCCACCACATCGCCACCAGCATCAACATCGAGACCGTGGTCGACGCCGTCCAGCAGGACCTTTGCCGGGCCATCGCGGCCCATACCCGGGACGAACCCGGGGCCGCCCGTCCCGACGACGCGCCACTTGGACGGGCCGCGGCTGCGACCGGGGGCGGCTACGTGCAGGCCATCGACGAGGACGCCTTGGCGGACTGGGCCCACGGGCACGGGATCGCGGTCACCCTGCGGGTGCGGCCCGGCGACTACGTACCGAGCGGCATCCCCATCGCGTTATTGTCCGCGCCGGTTGAGGGGGCCGAGGCCGCCATCCTCGACGCGGTGACGCTCGGCCGCCGCCCTGCCGCGCTCCAGGACCCGGAATACTCAGTGCGGCAGTTGGTCGAGATCGCGGTCCGGGCCCTTTCGCCCGGCATCAACGACCCGTTCACCGCCGGCAGTGTGGTGGACCATCTCGGCGACGCCTTATGCCGGATCGCGCCGCGGCATCTGCCGACCGGGGTGACGCTCCGGGATGGCCACGCCGTGCTCGTCCATCCCGTGACGGACTACGTCGGGCTGTGTGATGCCATGTTCCACATGATCCGGCAGAACGCGGCCGGCTCGGTCCACGTGCTAGGTCGGATGCTCGACGTCCTTGCCCGCGTCGCCGAGGTCGAGAGGCGGCCCGACCGGACGGCGGAGCTTTACCGGCATGCCGGTCTCGTTATCTCCGCGGCCCGCCGCGACGTGGCGGATCCGTCCGACCTCGCCGACCTGGAGGACCGCTACAGTCGGTTCGGCGGCGCCGACTCAGTCGGCACCTAGTACGCCCCCTTGTCTGGGATGTTCAGAAGATTGCCGCAGCTTGTCTGCTTTGGGGGATGTCGGCGGGGGCCTCTCAGTGGCTGGGTTGGGTCAGTAGAAGCCTGTCCGCTTTTCCAACCGATTTTCTCCGAAGCGGACAGGCAGCTTCCGGCCATACCACGTCACGCCATATCGTCAGCGTACGCATAACCGGACATTCGGCTTTGCGCCCATTCCGGCTGTTCGGAGGCATCCCTGCTTCTCCTCCAAAGCGGACACCAGCCTTTTGCCTCAGGCCCCCTCTGACATGGCTTGAACATGGCTGCCGCCGAACACGACGTGCTGCCGCATTGGCGGTCTGGCCAAGCCGTAGATGAGGCGCGGCTCGGGCGACGCTCTGGCTGCGTCCAATGCAGCCCGATGGTCGGGTGCGAGGGTGAGACTGAGTGCTGCCGCGTTGTCGGCGACCTGTACCGCCCGGCTCACGCCCATCAGCGTCGAAGCCACGCCTGCACGCGCCATCACCCACGCCAGCGCCACTCGCGCTGGCGGCTGCCCAATCGCATGAGCCACCTGGCGTACCGCCTCCACGATCTTCCAGTTGCGCGGCGTGAACAGGCTGTCGCCGAATGGGTTCGCCCCGTCCAGGCGCTTATCCTCGGCGGGACGCAGTTCGCCAGCCATGGCCGCGTCTCTCGGCAGGCCGTCCGCGCGTATTTCACTGCGCGCCTCGACGGCGGTCCGGTCGTACTTGCCAGTCAGCAGCCCGTAGGCCAGGGGCGACCAGGGCACCAATCCAAGGCCGAATTCGGCTGCAAGCGGTACGTGCTCGTCCTCTACGTCCCGGTTCACGAGGGAGTAGAAGTACTGCAGCCCGATCGGCCCCGGCAGGCCGCGCACGCCCGCCAGCGTCGCGAGCTTGGCGACGTACCAAGCGGGCGTGTTCGACAGGCCCCAGTAGCGGATCTTGCCTGCCCGCACGAGGGCCGCCATCGTCTCCAATAATTCCTCCGCCGGCGTGACGCCGTCCCAGACGTGGATCCAGTACAAGTCGACGTAGTCCGTCGCGAGCCGGCGCAGCGATCCTTCCAGCGTGGTGTAGACGTGCTTGGCGCCGTTGCCGCCCGCGTGCGGTCCGGTGCCGGTGGCAAACCCCGACTTCGTCGCGAGCACGATTCGGTCCCGCAGGCCATGCTCGGCGATGAAGCGGCCGACCATCGTCTCGCTTACGCCTCCGGCGTAGACGTCGGCGGTGTCGAGGAAGTTGCCGCCGGCCTCGACGTAGGCGTCGAACACGGCGCGAGCCGCCGCCTCGTCCATGCCCCAGCGCGCCGTGCCGAAGGTCATGGTGCCGAGCGCCAAGGGACTCACCGCCAATCCCGAGCGGCCGAGCGTGCGATAGTGGGTCAGATCCATTGCTGCGCCTCGTCGATGACGCGCAAGAGCTAGCCCAGCGCGGCGCGAGCGATTAGCCGTTTCGCACGGCATGCGCTTATGAGCGAGATGCAGCAATGCGGCGTGGTACCCTCGACGATCTCGCGGCCTTCGCGGTTGTGGCGCGCACCCGCAGCTTCACGCGCGCGGCTGCCGAGCTCGGCCTGTCGCCCTCGGCCCTCAGCCACGCGATGCGCGGTCTTGAAGCCCGGCTCGGCGTTCGCCTGCTCGCGCGCACGACCCGCAGCGTCGCTCCAACACCGGCGGGGACTCAGTTGCTGCGCTCGCTCGATCCCGCACTCTTAGAGGTGGAACGCGGGCTCGCCGCGCTGGCTGACTGGCGCGGTGAGCCGTCCGGCAGCCTCCGGCTGACGACGTTCGCTTACGCTGCCCGGGCCGTGCTCCAGCCAGCACTCCCACGCTTTCTCCTCGACCATCCTGCCGTCGCGGTCGAGGTCGTGATCGATGATCGCCTCACAGACATCGTCGCAGCCGGGTTCGACGCCGGCATCCGCTTCGGTGAGACGGTGGAGCGCGACATGGTGGCCGTTCGCGTCGGCCCGGATCTGCGCACGGTCGTGGTGGCAACACCGGACTACTTTGCGCGTCATACGGCACCGGAGACGCCTTACGATCTGGAAGCGCACAACTGCGTCAACTATCGGCTGATCGGCGGGGGCGGCCTGCTGCCGTGGGAGTTTCTGAACGCCGGGCGCGAGGTGCGTGTGCGCCCACGCGGTCAGCTCGTCGTGAACGAGGGTGACCTTGCGGGTGCGGCGGTGCGGGCGGGAGCGGGATTGGGTTACATGCTGGCAGACGAGGTCGCGGACGACCTAGCGACTGGGCGGCTGGTGTCTGTGCTGGACGCTTGGTGCTTACCCTTCCCCGGGTGTCACCTCTACTATCCCAGCCGGCAGGTTACACCCGCTCTGCGCGCCCTCATCGATGCACTGCGCTCGCTGGGGAAGGCCGCTGCCGAATAGGAGCGGTGCCGGATCGTGGTTTCACTCTGCCCAGTCGCTCATCTGCAAGCAGCCGGACAGCGTCCGACCGGTCCGCGCAAGCCCATCCTTCGACAGCTGTGCACTGCCGTCCGCGCGCGTCAGAGGCCAATCCGGATCATCAGGTCGGCAGGTCGGGGAAGAGCGTCGGCATCAGTTCAATGGCGAAGTCCTTGAACAGGCGCACGGGTCGTGACAGCTGGCGGTGACCAAGATGTACCAGCGACAGGTCGAAGGTCCGGAACCGCCAGTCCGGCATCACCTCGACCAACCTGCCGTCCCGCAGCAGCTCCGGTTGGACCACTGGCGGCAAGTCTCCGATGCCGGACCCTGCCAGCAGCGCGGTGGCGAGCCCGATATAGTCGTTCATCGTGAAGTGCGGCTGGAAGGTGATGGTCTCCCGGTCCGCATGTCCGGCGCGGATGAACGTCCAGCGATGGTCCGGCTTGCTCAGCGAGAACGCCAGGAGCCGGTGATCGTACAGGTCTCGCGGCACGTCCGGCGCTGGGCACGCCGCCAGGTAAGTCGGGCTCGCCACGAGACGGTGGCGATAGGTGAGAACGCGACGCGCGACCAAACCCGAGTCGCGAAGGGGGCCGAACCGAAAGGCGATGTCGATGCCTTCCGCGACCTGGTCCACGTGCCGCTCCGTGACCAGCACCTGGACGCGCACGTTCGGGTGGGCGGCCTGGAACGCGCCCACGAGCGGTGCGACGAGCGTATCGGAGATACTCGGGAGCGCCGCAACCCGCAGCAGGCCCGAGATGGACGTCATCTGGTTCGAGACGATGCCGGCGACCGCGTCGCTGATCTCGACGCTGCGCCGGGCGTGCTCCAGCACCTCCGAACCGAGGTCGGTCAAGCGCAGGCTGCGCGTCGAGCGCTCCAGCAGACGGACACCGAGTTGTCCTTCCAGCTCCGCGACACGCCGGCTCACGGTCGAGACCGGCACCCGGAGCTGTCGCGCGGCCGCCGAAAAGCTGTTGGCTTCCACGACCTTGGCGAAGACCAGCAGTGCGTTCAGATCGAGCTTCATTATCCCAGATCTGGGAAGGTGTTTTCCGCAATCGCGGTCTTATGGGCAGATCATCGGTTGCATATCCATGCGGCACCGTAAACCGGTGGCTGGAGCGCCCGGGATGAAATTTCGGTTCGTCATTACGTCGCCGCTGTTCCTGCTCAGTTGCCTTGTCAGCGGTCCAAGCCTGGCTCAATCGAGCGATGGAGCCCCTACCACACAGCGCGCGGTGACCGACGAGGAGGCCATTCGCGCCGTGCTGGCCTCGTACAACGCTGCGCTCAACGGCGGTCAGACGGCCGCGGTACTACCGCTCTACACGCCAGACGGCATCTTCATGGCTCCCTACAGCCCGTCGTTCATCGGCCAGACGGCGATCCGCAAGGCGTACGACGCCGTCTTCGCCGAACTGAAGTTCGGCGTGAGGTTCGACATCGCCGAGGTGGTGCAGATGGCGCCGGCCTGGGCGTTCGTGCGCACCAACTCGGCCGGGACGACCCTGCATCACTCGACCGGCAAGACCACTGCGGAAGCCAACCAGGAACTGTTTATCTTCCGGAAGGGTGACGACGGGCTCTGGCGGATCGCACGCTACAGCTTCTCGCCCACGAAGCCGCCTCGACTTTAGCTCCAGCGCACGAGCCGAACCCGGTTCCCGCACAGTGCACGCGAACATTGCGGCGGTGACCTGGCTGGTCTCTCGGGCTGGCTTCCGCCACCGGAGGCGACCTTCCCGATCTGCTTTGTGACGCCGCTCATGCGAGCGGAGGCCAGTTCATGAAACTCCCACGATCAGAGGAAGACACCATGGATGTCGACGAACAGGCCATCGCGGCCGTGCTGGCGCGGTACGCCGAGGCCGCCAACAACTCGGATGCCACGGCCGTGGCAGAACTCTATACCGACGACGCCGTGTTGATGGCTCAGAACAGTCCGTCCGCGGTCAGCAAGGCGGCCGTGCACGCCGCCTATGCCGGGATGGCCGGGGCGATCAAGCTCGACATCACCTTCGAGATCGCCGAGATCCGCCTGGTCGCCCCTGATTGGGCGTTCCTGCGCTCGACCTCGACGGGCACGATCCGCCTCCTGCAGCCCGGCATCGAAATCCCGGAGGCCAATCAGGAGCTGTTCCTGTTCCGGAAGGTCGATAGCACCTGGAAGATCGCCCGCTACAGCTTCTCCACCGTCCTGCCGGCGTAGGCGTGAGGCGCTCGCGATGACCCTCACCCTGTCGAGATGGGCCGATGCGCCCGCCCGCACGCTGATGTCCGCGCTGTTCCTGCTCTCGGGCATCGGCAAGCTCACCGCCGTCTCGGCTACGCAGGGCTACATGGCCGCCTACGGCGTTCCGGGCGTGCTGCTCTGGCCGGCGGCCGCGTTCGAGATCGGCTCCGGCGCACTGCTTCTGCTCGGCCTCTGGACGCGTCCGCTCGGCGTGCTGCTGGCCGGCTGGTGCCTGTTGACCGCGGCCATCTTCCACACGGCGTTCGCCGACCAGAACCAGCTGATCAATTTCCTGAAGAATCTCGCGATGGCGGGCGGCTTCCTGCAGCTCGCCCGCGCCGGCGCCACCAGCCTCAGTCTCGATGGCCGCCGGGTCGGTACAGGTGGAAGACCATGATGAGCCTCACGACTATCCTGCGCTCCAGCGTCATTGCGGCGGTCTTGGGCGCAGTCCTCTTCCAACCCCTCGCGCATGCAGCGATCGAGCCTGGACCGAACTTCACCTTCGCGACCGACCCGGCGGTCGCGGCGCAGCAGCGGTCGGCCTTTGATGTGGTGCATCGCTACGAACAACTGCTGAATGCCGGCGACACGACCGGCATCCTGGCGCTGTTCGCACCCGACGGCATCGCGGAGTGGAACGACAAGCCCACCTTCTCGACGCTTCAGGAGAAGAGGGACGCCTACGATGCCCTATTCCAGATCGCCAAGTTCACGACCATGTTCGGCTACGCCGGCATCGACGTTCACGGCGACACGGCGGTGGTGCGTACATACCACCACAAGGGCGCCACGGTGTTGGAGGGCGGCAAGGAAATTGTCGACCTGAACCGCGAGGTCTTCGTGCTGCGCAGGATCGACGGCAGGTGGCGGATCAGCCTGTACATCTTCAACACCAACCCCGTGCAGGGCGAGGGCTAAGCGCAGCCTCGCATGACAGGAGGGTGGCTCATGGCGACGATGAAGGCGGCGGTGATCCGAGAGGCCGGCGATGCGGGCGCGCTGAAGGTCGAGGCGCTTCCAGTCCCCGAACCCAGGGACGGCGAGGTTCTGATCCGCGTGCGCGCCTTCGGCCTGAACCGGTCCGAGTTGTTCACGCGCCGGGGCCAGTCGCCCGATGTCGTGTTCCCGCGCGTGCTGGGCATCGAGGCGGTCGGCACGATCGCGGCGGCTCCCGGCGGGGAATTCCGCGACGGTGAGACTGTCGCGACGGTCATGGGCGGCATGGGGCGCCAGTACGACGGAAGCTACGCCGAGTATGTCCGGGTGCCGGCCGGCCAAGTGCAGGTGGTGCGTACTGATCTGCCCTGGGCGACTCTCGGCGCGCTCCCTGAGATGCTGCAGACGGCTTGGGGCTCGCTTTTCACGGCCCTGCGCCTGAGGGCAGGCGAGCGCCTGCTGATCCGGGGTGGCACCACGTCCGTCGGGCTTGCCGCCGCCGCCATCGCAAAGGCGCATGACGCTCATGTCGCCGCGACCTCGCGACGGGCGGACCGCGCAACCCTGTTGCGCGAGGCCGGTGCGGACCAGGTCTTCGTCGACACCGGCCGCATCGTGGCTCAAGTCAGGGAAGTCTGTACCAGCGGCGTCGACAAGGTTCTCGAACTCGTCGGCACCACGACACTGGAAGACTCGCTGCGTTGCGCCAAGCCGGGCGGCATCGTCTGCATGACCGGGATGGTGGGCGATCGCTGGTCGCTTCCAGACTTCAGCCCGATGGACGCGATCCCCAGCGCGGTCTGCCTGACGACCTACGACGGCGGCGTGGCCGACTTCATGCGCACGCCGCTCCAGGAACTCGTCGATCAGGTCGCCGCGGGCACGCTGCGGGTGCAGGTCGGGCGGACGTTCCGGCTGGATGAGATCGCCGAGGCGCATCGCTGCATGGAGGAGAACCGCGCCGGCGGGAAGATCGTGGTGCTGGCCTGACCGTATCAGGTCGACGCCCTTGCCGCATGCCCGGCGCGGGATGTCCGGCTGACCGCGAGGAGAACGTGATGAACGCCCTGACGCCGACCGAGACCGTCCTCGCCGTCCTGAGGAATGCGACTGACCCGGCCACCATCGCCGCGCTGGTCGAGCCGGACGCCACCTACGTCTCGCTGAACTACGACAATCCAGAGCTGAGTAGGATCATGCCCTGGTGCGGCACGCATGCCGGTTCGCAATCCATCCTGGCGACATTCGTGGACGTGAACCGCCACTGGGGGATTCTGGCCTTCGACGTTCTGGAGGCATTCGGCACCGACGAGCGGGTCGCAGTGTTCGCGCGGTGCACCTTCCGCTCACGCGTCATGGACAAGCGGATCACGTCTCCGGTCGCCGTCCTCGCCAAGGTCAGGGATGGCAAAGTCACACACATGCAGTTCATGGAGAACACGTTCGGTACGGCCTCGACGTTCAGAAGTGGGGGCTCCTGGACCTTCCGGGCCGATCCAGAAGGAACGGAGGTGACGATCTAAACCGAGGCGGTGCCGCGACGCATGAGGTGGTGTAGGAGGGCATGACGACCCCGGCGGCAACGGTGTCGCATCTTCTCGTGTGTGGGTCGCGATTCATGCGCGCAAGCCGGCCGTGATAAGATCTCGCCGCTTCTGGTGCCTGGCGGCCCTCGCTGTCCTGTGCGCTTTCCCGACGGCACCAAGTGCGCAGACGCTCCAGCTCGGCTTCGGCGGCCTCGCCCTCGGCCGCGACCTGGACGAGCACCTCCGCTCGATCCGAGATAGAACGGGCGATCTGGTCGAGGCTGCCGCCGGGGTCCCCGCAGCGACTAGCCAAGCCGCCTCAACGCTCGTTGCAGACGAGCAGACGAGCCCGATTGGCTTGGCTGCGCGCCTCCTCATGCTATGGTTCGGAGGGTGGCTCGCTGAGCGCCTGTTCTTCCGCTGGTCCGCGACGTGGATGCGCCGGATCGCCGACAGCCCGCTGGCCACCGTGCGACAGCGGGCCGTCGCCCAGGCCCAGCGTCTGCTGTTCGCCCAATGCTTGGTCCTGAGCTTCGCGGCGGGTGCCTGCCTCGCCTACCTCGCTGCGGCACCCCCGGCCGCCGCCGGCGTCATGGCGCTGGACGTGCTGCTCGCCATCGTCGCCGTGCGCACCACGCGCGTGCTCGGCCGCTTTCTGCTCGCCCCCGGTGGCCCGCGGCTGCGTCTCGTCGCCCTGCCGACGGACGCGGCTTGGCGCGCGCAGCACGGGGTCACGGTCGTGGCTCTCACCCTGGCGGCGGGGCTCTTATGGTCGGCGCTGCTGCGGCTGGCTGGCGCCGGCGCGGCCGTCGCCGACGCGGCCACGAGCCTGAGTCTGCTGCTCGCTGCCATCCTGATTCCGGCGGTCGTCTGCGCCGTCGTCCTGGTGCGGCGCGGAGCGGACAGACGTCCGCCGCGCCCGGCGATTGTGGCGCTGGCCCTCGTCCCCATCACCGCGTGGCTGCTGGCCCAGGCCGGCCTCTCCGCCGTGGCTTGGGCTGCGCTGGTGCTGGGCCTCGCGCCGGCGCTGGCGTTGGCGCTCGGCGACGCCGCGCGCACGATCGCGTTCGGTCCGAACCGCTTGGGAGCGCTGACACGCGAGGAACGCATCGTCGCCCACGCCGCCCGCAACGTCGCGTTGATCGCGGGACTGCTGCTGGTGGTTAGGGGCGCGCCCGGGTCCGAGGAAGGCTTAGGCGCAGCCGCTACGACCCAGATCGTGTTCACCCTGCTGATCCTACTCGGCGCCGACCTTGCCTGGCAGATTGTCCGCAGCTTGATCGACCGTGGTCTCGCCCGGGCGGACGGCGACTCGCGCACGGATCGCCTCGCCACCGTCCTGCCCGCCCTGCGGACGGTGGTGCTTGTCGCGCTCGCGGTCACGGCGACCCTGAGCATCGCCTCGACCTTCGGCCTGCAGATCGGCCCGCTGCTCGCCGGGGCTGGCGTGGTTGGCCTGACGATCGGCTTCGGGGCGCAGGCCTTGGTCCGTGACGTCATCGCGGGCTTCTTCCTGCTGCTCGACGACGCGTTCCGAGTCGGCGAGACGATCGAGAGCGGCGGCCTGCAGGGTCGGGTCGAGGCGTTCTCGCTGCGCTCGGTCCGACTGCGCGACGACAGCGGGCACATGCATACGGTGGCCTTCGGCGAGCTGAAGGCGGTGACGAACTTCTCGCGCGACTGGGCGGGGCTTGAGGTCCCGATCTACGTGCCACACGGCGTGCCCTACGAAGCCGCAGCTGGCGTGATCACGGCGGCCATCGCGGCGGTGGAGGCCGACGAGACGCTCGCTACCCTGCTCACCGCGCCGCCCGCGTTTCTGGGTGCGACGGCCCTGTCCGAGGCGTCCGTCAGGATGGCCGTGCTGGTCCGGACGGTGCCCGGCAGCCAGGGGCGGGTGAGATCGGATCTGCTGCGCCACGTCCTGTCCGGCATGGCCGGAGCAGGCATCCAGCTGAATAGCTGACCGGTCGAACACCGCGAATGGCGTGCGCGATAACGGACTGGTGCCTCAAACCGATGGCCAGGGCGACCGTGTCCGTTTCAGCGCGGGATCAATCAGAAGCAGTCATTCGGCTTTCGGCCAAACCCAGCCGCTTGGGCGAGCGCCTCTGAACGACTGGGTCCGGTGGATAGGCGCCGGTCCGCTTTCGGGCGACTTTTCGCGGATGCGGACGCTCAGAGAGCGGGAAAGGCAGGCCTGTTAGGCGCGTTTCCCGCCGCACAAGATACAGCCCGTTGACAATGTCTTTCACGCGTGAATGATTAAAGTCTGAATGGAGCAGCGGCCAGTGGCAACGTCGACGAAGCAACGCGGCCTGCGGCTGGACGACCAGCTCTGCTTCGCCCTCTACGCCGCTACGAACTCGGTCGTGCGCGCCTACAGGCCGCTACTGGGCGAGTTCGGGCTGACCTACCCGCAGTACCTCGTCATGCTGGCGCTCTGGCAGGATGGCGTGACGGCAGTGCACGACCTCGCCGCCCGCCTGCAACTCACGTCCAGCGCGATTACGCCCTTGGTCGACCGGCTGGAGGCGGCTGGCTTCGTGATCCGGACCCGCGCCGCGGACCGGCGCATCGTCCTCGTCGCCCTGACGGAGGCGGGCCGCTTGCTGGAGGACCAAGTCGCGACGGCACAGCAGGCCGTGGTCTGCCGTACCGGCCTCGGCGACCGCGAGCTCGCCGACCTGCGCCAGGAGTTGAAGGATCTCGCTGACCGCGTCGCCGCAACGGGCTGAGAATGCACCGCGCGCAGGTGGGCGGATGATGCGCCCCGAGTGGGCGAACTGAAACCGCGAGGGTTCGACGCCGGCCTGGCCGACGACCCACGCGGACCAATCGAGGGCCATGCGCAACTGCAGGTGCCTTCCATGCTGTCGGCTCGCTCACGCCGTCCACGCCCGTGCCGCGGCCTATGCGGTCAAAATCGTGCGAGCGCGCGGCCGATTTCGAACAGAAGGAACCCTGAAAGCTTGTGCAGGTCCGTATAGCCACTCTGCTTGAGAGCTAGATGTATCTCGATGCAGCGATCCGCGGCAGCAACCAGTGAGTCCTCGATATCTTGATTCATTGAGGCCGGTGGAGTGAAGGGGCCCTGATGACTATCAGTGGTATCGATATAAATGCCGAGGCCCTGCATGAGGCCAAACCCGTTGCGCACTAGGGCGCCCCGATTGAGCACCCAATGGACCTCGCCGCGCTCATCCAAGACACGGAATTCGGCTGAGAACGGACCGCCGGTCTGTCGCACATAGCTGATGCGGTCAAACAACCAAGTTCGGTCATCCGGATGCGTGCGGTACAGAGCAGCTTCGAGGGAAAGCGGCTTGCCAGCGAGACTGGCGCTACCGGCCAGCAGGGCTGCGGCGCCTACATCGAGCACAGAGCGACCTGCAGCAACATTCGTGCTCCAAGTGCCGATCAGCCCTGCCGCCTGAAGGGCGTACTTAGCCATACTGAACGACACCATCAACTTCCCCCAACCGTACAGAGCACCCGACCGCCAATCGGCTCCATGCAGCACATTTCTCAACACATGTTTATCCGACTGGAAAGCTCAGATTGCATGAGGCCGATTGACGCTACTTCCAGTTGAATAATCCCGACGACTTAGTAGCAAAGGGCCTCGTGGAAACGCCCGGATGGATTTAAGGCTACAAGATCGGCGCACCGCAATAGCCAGGATAGATGCTGGCTGGGCAGAAAACCACGTGGATCACCGGCAAGGACGCTCGGTGTCGAGACAGCGAAGTTGGCATTTTTGGAAAAGAGGCAAAAAGCCGTGGCTTGAAACTTCTTAGGACCAACAATTGCTCGTATGGGCGGCTCAACCTCTTGAAGATGGAGTTTTCCGCCAACCGTATGTGGCCTCCATCCGCCCAGAAGCTTTCTTTGTCCGCAAATTACGGATCGCAGGCATGTATTTTTTCGCCCCCAGAATTGCTGGGGTGGCTAAGGCGAAGCGACCCGTCGAGCAACGATTGCTGCACGCGGCATTAGAGGACGGAGGCCGCCAAACTCGTCGGGCGTCCCTAAGAAGACGTCTTCATAAATTCTCTCGATCTCAAAACCGCAAATTTGTAAGATCCGTCGGTAGGTACCGATCGTGTATGTCCAAAAGATATAGTTATGGTCAGGGAAATTTGGCGATCCATTGAAGCGCGCCATTGGCTCTTCGCCACAAATGTAGTCGGTGTTGATGACGAGACGCGTGGTGCAGATTTTTGATACGGAGCCAATTGCGCGGACGGGATCGCCGAGGTGCTCAAGAATAGCTCCAAGAATCACAACATCAAATACTCCGATCCCTGCTGGAAGATCATACACGTCTCCATATACAACTTTTGTGTTAGAGCCCTGATCGGCATGAGTGTACCAGTAAGCGTTCTTCCAAGCCTGCATAGCGTGATCATGATTCCGCACCCAAGATGCATGATCGACCATGTAGAGGCTGCCCGCAAACGGCAGCAAATGTTGGCGCTTCGCCGTATCCTGGTCGAAACTGACTACTTCGCACGCACCAGCCTGTTCTGCGGAAAACGATAGAAATCCACTCGCCGTTCCGACGTCGAGGACGCGGCAACCATTGAGGCTGACATGCCCAATGTAATCGGAAAACCGGCCACGAAGATCCCACGCGCCCTGTGCTACACTGCCGTCTCTAAAAGTCATGGTATGGTAGAAAAAACAGTCTTTTAAGTCTGCCTGTGATTGTCGAGGTTCGTAAGGAGCAAGCTCACTTGATTGTATTCGGGCTCGTACTGTCATCATAAAACCTCGAGTCAGGTCGGACAGGGCATAGGTGCTCAGGCTCGGGGATTGATTTGCTAACAATCAATACGTATCGGCGAAGACTGAAGCAAATCACTTTTGTTGGAATAAATACATATGAAAGTTGTATTGTTAGTCAAAAACTATATTACTCGACAGACACAGGAAAATATGCATTGATTTGTATGAATTGTTTTATAAATCTGACGACTTACGAAGGGGGTCGATCGATTTACGATGCCATTGGATGAAACCAGCAATGGGAATGGCAACAACGAACGATTATGTATATCCCAATTTCACATTTTTAAGATTCATGCCACAAAGACATGACGGATACGGACCGGTGGTAATTCCCGCTTGAATACAGGGTTATCGGGCTCGAACCGCCGCGGTGAGCGACGAGCGCTTTGATATAACGAATGAATTCATCCACCATATACTGAGTCTGGAGATATCCGGATCTCGCAGTGATCGTTCGCCCATGGACGCGAATGCACAATGTCAATCGCGGGCTGAACCGTTATCCCCCACCCCTACGACCTAAAAATCCAATCCCCTGTGCGGAAGCGGCTCAAGCCTCCGAGGCGACGAGCAAGGATCCCACCGCCGTGACCACTCAGTGCCGCCAAGACGTCGCCTGTGAAATGGTCACTCCCCTCATCGATCGCCCAGCGGCGCATGAGGACCTGAGTAAAAATCGGAAGGTCGACGGGCGTGGATACGTCGGGGCCCCTCGCGACCGAGCTCGCCCAGGTCGGGCGGCATGCCGTGGCCAGAACGACGTCGCTCCCTTCCATCCTCTCTTGGCGCCTTTCCCGGCCAGCCTCGAAATGTAGGGCGAGGAAAGCATTGACATCCATCGCGCTTAACGGCTGCGTCTCCGAACACCACGATGTATCGTTGAAAGTTAGCCCCATTTCAGAAGCGATCCGGGGCAAGATCGGCGTTCGCTCCTCGGGCTGCAGTTCCGGAAGGTTCGATGGCCAGGCCGACACCAGCGGTGTACCGACAAGCGCCTCGATTTCATTTAAAATATATTGATACAGATACGTCGTCGGGTGATCAGGAATCAGAAACAATCGACGATCGTGGTAATTGTTTAATATAAAGTCGCTCACCCTGATTTCACATTTGGAGCCAATTTCCTGGTCAATGATTCGATTGGTAGAATACTCATAGCTCAATTTAATAGTTTCGGACGACGGAAATTCGTTAAGCGCGAAGTAAACAAAATCATCGAAGTTCGTGAAATTACAGGAACTTGAGACGAGTTCAGGAAAGTACCAGCCGTGATGGCCCCAGAAAAGCTTTTTCTGCGCGCTAGGCGCGTAACCATGCCATTCCAGCCACGGAAAGCGGATAGCCTGCACGTTGGCCGCCAAGCATGCCTCGTCGAGGAAGCTGGTGTTATACTCACCCTTATTGCTAATGGGCGAATATATAACCGCGTCGTACGCAGGCAGACTTTCATAAGGAAAAGACTTGCCTGAATTGATCAGCTGAAAATTCACGAGGCACTCGACTTGGTGCCGGTGAGCGGGTCCCAGCTCATCTATCAAACGCTTGATGATGACAGCATGGCAACCGCCGTAGAGGAGTAATTTCATGAGCGTATCCGCGTGATAACCAAAATCGCTGAGATTAACTATTACAGTACTTGAACCTGTTTAAGCTGAAATCCGAGAGCTCGAAAATCTTCAGACTGCCCCATCTCGCGTGGCGAACGGCATCCGTCACTATTGATAAATAGCTGCAATAGGTTGCCTTGCGAGTATTCCAGCTCATCCGGCAGAGCAATCTCGAACACCCTCCCCGCGTTTGACGGGACTTGCCGCGCTTCTATTGGACCCGCGCGCGTCTGGGCTGTGATCGCAATCTGAATATCCTCGACGTTGTCCATCGTGTTCCCATACAGCATGATACTTTTCGCCCGCGGTGCAGGGAAAACGAAGAGACAGGCGCTTGGGGGCATAGTCCAGACATGGTCCCCGTGGATTTCGTAGAACCCAACCATCTTTAGATACCGTACCTGCTCGTCAGAACCTATTCGGATGAGTTGCCCAACGGGACATGGGTCGAGATAGATGTCACATTCCGGCCCTGCGGCGGCCCGGAGCCACTTTGTCAATGTCTCAAATGCTTTTGAAGATACTTTTCTCTCGCCGGAGGGCCGACGCTCCAGGGCATCAGCGAGATACACGCGCGATAATGGACTGAACGCGTCTGGAGATCTCGGAACCGGCGAGCAGTTGGGGAGCGATCCATAGGTGGCAGCATGGGCAACAGTGATGAGCGCTTGGTCTGTAACGGCATCCACGACTTCCCAGAATGTGATGTCGTCGTAGGGGACTATGTCCGGGAACAGGGCGATCAGAGAGGGGTCAAACGTCTCAATGGCTGTTTTAACCGCCTTGATGGTCCGTGTCCTACGAACGACATCTAACTTTCCAGCAAGGTATCGATGCAGCGCAACGGTCAAGCGGCGGCTAGTGCTGGAACGCAGAATTGCCGCCTGCACGAATTCGACGAGAGCTTCGGTATCCAGGCTTTCTATCAAAACAGGATCGTCTGCGAGACGCCCCTGCTCTAGGAGATCGAGGGATTCTCTTGCCAACGCCAAGTCCCGCTCCCACGATGCGTCCTCTGCGACACCTTCAACATAGAGGCGCGTTCCCTCGAGGAAGGACTCCGCGTGGACGAGGGCTCGCCTGCGAAGCAAAGCCTCGTGCTGTTTAATAAACCCCAGTACTTGACAAGCGTAGCTTCGACAGTCGATCAGTCGCGCGTAGTCGCGTCCACGCGCGCCGATCCGGGCGAGCGTGTCCGGTTCTTCCAGCAACCGATACAGCGCACTGGCAATAGCCTCCACGCTCCGAGACGCAGCAACCTTTATAACTGCATCGTCTGGGACTTCCGAGTAGCAACCAGTATCAAAAACCACGACCGGTTTGCCAGTTAGGAGTTGCTCAATCAGCGACACCGAGGCGCCTTCCGTGTTCGGGAACCTAAGGTTCACGAAGCCATCGGCCTCAATGCATTGCTCTTCCAGTGCGGCGTCACTCAGGTTTAGCGCAAAGCGCACACATTCACCAAGATTGTTTTCCGCGACGAAGTCCCACAACTTTTGGAGATAATGCGCATCGCTAGCGAAGCCCGCTATTACGTAGACGATCTTGCTCCGTAGCTTAGGTGAATCGGCGATAGCCGCGAGAACGTCGTGAATACATTTCGTGCTTTGAATATGCCCGAAGGAGATAATCGTGCGACGTCGCCTAGTTCGAGCTGCTGAGTCCGTAGAGATCGCATGTGGCCGCTGATCATGCGGCATGCCGAGGCATAGAACCGGACCAGAGAATCGCTGTGAGTTATATCGCTCAGCGTATCGTGAGTGCACCACCAGGCCTGAGCCCAGCTGAAACAGTGGAGTTCCGAGCGGCATATCTCCACTCATCTCAGAGTCCCACACGGCGTATCGCAATCCATACGGCTGGGTAATGTTCGACTGACGCACGCGGCGCAGATCGGTTAGAGACCCGTAACGGGCGGCAATTGCGACATAATCCGCGAACATACTCCCGCGATCATGGACAATTTTTGCAAGCACGTGCTGGTAAACATAATCGTGGCAGATAACAATTCCGGGATAGTTTCGAAGTACGTCAAAGATATGCTTATGATGTTCTTCGTTATTACCAATGTTGTATATTATAAAATCAAAAAGACTGTAAAAATTGCTGTCCGATGCTGTTTTCTCGATGTCAATGATCCTGTGTTTGGTTTCGTACAATCCATCGGATATCTGTGTCACGATACTCAGTTCGATGCGATGGTCGCCATATGTCTCAGGCATCGCATCTGTTACGGCTTTACTGAAAGTCCCCACACCGGATCGATTTGTAAACGGTGTTAGCCAGCCAATCCGCAGGATCACGCCGCAAGCTCCTGTACCAATGTCTGCCATGATTGTGCTGCGCTCGCGACAGAAGCCCGGCCGCCTTCGATCAGTTGGTTGTAGAGGCTTGGCGTCTCGAGTAGCAGGGTCAGGAGATCACTGGCTTCATTGTAGGTGTTGCACCGGAGGACATCCCCACCGTCCTTCAGCTCGTGGCCCTCGCTGCGCCTCTGGATCGTCGTGTTCAGGTCGAAATGAAGGACTGGAACTCGGCTTTGCCAGCTGTCGCATATCCGGAGGCGTTCCGAGTCGGTTTGCTGCGAACCGATGTGAATATGCACCCACGAAGCGGTATCACTGATCTGATCGTCGCCAAGATAACGGGTCCGATTGTGCGACTCACCAGACATGCCATACCCGTCGATGAAATAAGATGTTTCGGCAATGAGCCGCCCGACTATCGTCCGCGCCAAACAGTCGCGATCGAGATGATTGATCACTGCCAGCCTCGGCGCCGAGGCCGTCCGCGGAGACTTCAGGTTGAGATTGAGAGGGGGAAGATCGTGTGCCGCGGTTTGGTCGTGCTGGATTAAGACCGATGCCTTCCGTGCTCGGTCGCCGAGCAGACGGACGCGCGACTGTTTCCTGGTGCTTCCAATGCCGTTCAACAAATTTGCGATGTCGTCGCCGGTGGAAAGCTTCGAAGGTTTGGGATCTAGGTAGATCAAACTGGTTCTGATGACATTCGACAGACGCTCGTGGGATGCCAACCCGATAGCTATGACGCTATGGATACTCCTATACATCGTACATGGGCGTTTTTTGCCTAGAACTTCCGGTCTGAAGTTCGAATGAACTTCGCGGCCTTCGGCCTGAGCGAAACGGCGTAGTGCAAATTCAAAATTCCTATAGACAATAGCCGACTTCGATTGCCCGTCACACTCATCATTGCGGTATAATATAGCTTTGGGCATTGGTTTGCTCCCACTCGATACCCATTCAGCCGGCTGTTCAGCCCGAAATGGGGGACGTGGCCGAGATCCCTCGTTGCAACCCAGAATGGAGTTCTCCTCCGATCAATGCAACCCATTAGCGAAAAAAAAACGAATTATGGTCGCGCGGGCCTGGGTGGGAGGTCTCTTGGAGGCACAGACGGCCCCAGCATGATTTCTGGCCAGGGCAATCTTTCTCAGTAAGTATTCCGCGGTTTGTCAGATTATTCGCTGAAAACGAAGATATAGTTAGACAACCAAGGCACATATCGAAGTTGAAATTGCCATTTGGCGATGAATGATATCGAGCAACTGAGATCAGAAGCCGCGGGCGACGTGGAAACGCTCCAGACCGATATCGTCATCTCCGTACGGGTTTCGAGTCCAAACCGGGCGTCCATCCCCGTCTTTCGACTAAGCCTCTAACTTCGGATCGTCTGGCCGACCGTCTTCCTCACCTCGATCGAGGCCCCTAACCGCTCTGGTTGAAAATGATTCCATAATGCACTCATAGATTGCAATCCGTGAGCTGGCTTGTATGCTGGGCGGCGACGTCAGCGCCTGCACACGAACTCTCGCGAGGAAGCGGTCATCGCTGTTTGGCAGATGCATGTGCAGAACGCTCCAGGCGCAAAGCGTCGGGGTCGTCAGATCCCCGGCATCGGTCGTTGGAAGATCGATCAGAAGACCGGTCGCGTGGTTTTGTGCAAGGCGTTGGGGCGCCCTCTCAAGCGGGAGGTGTGGGCGGACGGCTTTATCAGTCTTCGACGGCACATCGTCAGCCATCACCCGCGGGAGCGTTCGCGTCTACTCCGTGCGTTTCACCGGGGAACGCGCGGCACGTTAAACTACGCTGATGGCGCCTTTGTTGGACTCAGTCGTATGCTGCGTACCTACGGCTCTGTGCTGGAAGTTGTGGGTCACGGATGGACGGGGCGCGAGGGGTCGGGTGGACGGGCAGCGATCTCGGGTGTGGTCGTGGATGTCACCGACCTGATCCGGTTCGGGAGATAGCTGCAGATGTCGAAGATGCGTTTTCGCACGATCCTGGAGCATATCGATCAGGGTCTTATAATGACTGACGCTAACGATTGCGTGCGTGTCTATAACCAACGCGTCTTGCAGATGCTTAATGTTCCAGAGAATCTTCTGCGCGGGGGGGCAGCTTTCGCCAATGTTCGAAACTGTCAGGCGGCCCGGGGGGAGTTTGCCCACTTGCCGCAGCCGTTAAGGCGATGGCTGGAAGAGGGAGATTCAGATAGTATGATTGAAGACTATGAGCGCTCGCGGCCGGACGGCACGGTGCTCCATGTCCGCACCGTGCCGATCCCGGAAGGCGGATTGGTTCGAACCTTCACCGACGTCACGCAGCGGAACGCCGCGGAAGCCGCATTGCGCGACAGCGAGCGCCGTTTTCGGCTCTTGGCCGAAAATTCCAACGATATCTTCATCCTCGGCGACCTCGACTTGCGCCGCCTTTACGTTTCGCCGGCCGTACGTACCGTGCTGGGTTACGAGCCGGAGGAACTCGTCGGAAGCGTGCAACTCGAGCACGTCCATCCCGATGAACAGAATATGTTCACCGAGCTTTGGGCCAAGGCGCAGGGCGAGCGCGAGGGCCGATTTGTCGCGAGTATGCGCTATCAGCATAAAGCAGGGCATCACGTCTGGCTCGAAGCCTCAGTCCGGGTGGTGCGTGAGCCGTCTGACGATCGCGCTATCGGCTACGTGGCGGCGCTGCGCGACATCTCTGAGCGGCGCCGGGCAGAAGAGCAGATCCGGTATCTGGCGCTGCACGACGCGCTCACGGGCTTACCGAACAGGGCCCTATTCTGGGATCGCCTCGACCAAGCCGTAGCGCAGGGACACCGCACGCACGGCTTCGTTGCGATGCTAGCCTGCGATCTTGATCGGTTCAAAGCGGTCAATGACAGCCTCGGACATCCGGCCGGAGACGCCCTTCTGCGCCTTGTGGCCGATCGGATGACGGCGGTGTTGCGCCCCTACGACACCTTGGCGCGTCTCGGCGGTGACGAATTTGCGGTCCTGCTCACGCATCTCGACCTGCCAAGCAACGCCACGCACCTGGCGGAGCAACTGATCGCGGCGGTCAGCCAGCCGGTGACCCTTGAAGGGCGGACGGTTGAGGTGGGCATCAGTATCGGGCTCACACTTGCGCTCAAGAGGGACGTCAGTACCGACGAAATCTTTAAGCGCGCCGACATCGCCCTTTACGAGGCCAAGGCCGCCGGCGGAAACATGTGCAGAGAATTCGAGGCCAATGTCGGCGTCCGCATCGCGCTGCGCAGCCAACTTGCCCTTGACATGGGCGAAGCGATCCGCCGCGGCGAGTTCCGATTGTTCTACCAGCCTGTGGTTGATGCAACGACGGGTGTCGTTCTCAGTTTCGAGGCCTTGATGCGTTGGAGGCATCCAGTGCACGGCGAGATCTCGCCCGGCATCTTCATCCCACTGGCCGAGGAAACCGGATTAATTGTTCTATTGGGGTCTTGGGCACTGCAGGAGGCCTGCCGTGTGGCCGTCGATTGGCCGGATCCGATCCGCGTGGCGGTAAACGTCTCGGTGGTCCAGTTACGGCGTGGCGGACTTGAGGCGGCTGTGCTCTTGGCACTCGCGACCAGTGGGCTGTCGCCTACCCGGCTCAAACTGGAGGTGACGGAAAGTGTCCTTGTGCATGACGCGGACTCGGTGCTCGCTAGCCTGCACGCGTTACGCGCACGTGGTGTGAGGATCGCGCTCGACGATTTTGGCACCGGCTATTCGTCGCTAGGCTACCTGCGGATCTTCCCATTTGACGAAATTAAGCTCGACCGCACGTTCGTTAACGACATCGCCCGCGCGGACTCGGCCGCGATCGTGCGGGCTGTGGTCGGCATAGGCGAGCGGTTGGGTATGGGCATCGTTGCCGAGGGCGTCGAGACTGCTGAGCAGCTCAGCCTGGTTCGGCGGGAAGGCTGCGCGCAGATCCAGGGATTTCTGATCAGCCAGCCTCTGCCCGCTCATGAGGCCGCTCTTTATTTGGCTGCGTCTCCAATTCTGTGTGATGGCCCGGGGTGATTGGAGTCGATTTCTGTCCCTAGCGTCGGCGGCGCGTGGATCTCGTCTGCGACGCCCCTCCAACCGGGGCACCGATTAAGCGCACGATCGGAGACGCCCTGCCGAGGCTGAGAAATCGCTGAACCAGCTGGTGCTGCCACCCGCGGCGGATTACCGACATTCCGGGTCGCCATGGTTCGTGAGCAGCGTTGCGGCTACGGCCCGGGACGCTTCGGCCGCCGGGACCTTGCCTCATCGGCGCGGGAAGGCCTCGGCCCTCTACCGGCCGGCGCAGGGTTGGGCGACCGCGTCGGGCTCTAGGCCGTCGTCGCGCGTCTCCGCCTCCCGGACACGGTAACACGGCACATGATAGACGCGCGGGTGGCGATCGCGCCGATGGCCCGCGCCACGCTCTGGCCCGATCGCCGCCACCGAGGCGACCTGCCGGGCCTTGACACTTGATCCGGCGCTCAAGGACGAACGCCTGAGAGACGTAGCCCGAACCAGCCTGGCGCCCGTGCGCCGGCATCCTTCAAGTCTTGGCCACGCGCGACGTGCATCGTCTCGGCCAGCCAACACCGCGGCCGTTCGGCGTTCATCAGGTGTGTGCCGCCCTGCGTGGGACTATGCCGGCGCCCAAATGGGCATTGACCGGCCGGTGGCCCGCCTCCAGGCCGAGGGGATCCGATCGTGTTCGATCCCTTGGACTCTCCTGCCGAGCCCGGCCAGGTCTCAGGGGGCGGTCTGAGCGTTACGTCGCGAAAAGTGGTCAGGCCGCGTCGGATTCCGGTCGCAGGCGCACAGCTGCCTTCACGATCGACAGGACGCTGTCGCGGGTTGCGTCGTCCGGGATTCCCGTGAACGCCATCACAAGTTCCATGACCTTCGCATCGTCTAAGAACGTCGCGGCTTCAGCCCCGGCCGATCCTGGCCGACCGGCGAAGAAGGTCTCGACCGGAACCTTCAAAACATCGGCGATCGCCTGAAGCCGCCCGACACCGACGCGGTTGCGACCCTTTTCGTACTTCTGCACTTGCTGGAAGCTGACGCCGAGGGCGTTCCCAAGTGCCGTTTGGCTTAAGCCCTGTGCCGCCCGGAGCGCTGCGATGCGGCTGCCGATCGTGCGATCAGCATCGGTTGCCATTTTCGGACATTTGTTAAAAATCACGAGGGCGGTCATTCGAAGGCGACTTTCGGAAAAGTACGACCAGGGTTGGCCGCGGCGTCGATCGCCCCAACTCCATAACGCACGATTGAGTTTCGGAAAGACATGCAATTCAGGCGTGCGTCAATCGTCTGGCTGGGTCGCAGGGACTGAAAATTCGACAGCCACGCAGTCTGCATCATCGGCCCGCGCCGGCCAGAGACGACATGGTGAACCGATCATACCGGGAGCCAGGACACCCCGCCGAATGTCCAGGGCGTCATAGCCCGCAAGGCAGAGTGGGACCCATCACGCGGATACCATCAGGGCCAGCAGTCAACATGCACGACTGCATCGACAGGCCGGACACAAGACTGCACCCAACCAACGCGACAGAACCTTAATTTGCGACTTGCAATGCGGAGCCTTCTACACAAGGCCTTCCGGCAGACAGTGAAGATTCGAAGTCAGTTTTTAAATGTCAATAGGCGTCGAAGCCTCGCCCCTCCCGGAATTGAGTTCAATGCGTTGAGATAGGTGCTGAATTTTACTTCGAGGTGGGGTCACGGTCGGCGCCGATAGTGACCCCATCTCTATCTCTATTTTTGCATTTTGGAGAAATAATTAGCTAAGTTTTTGCCGGGGTCATGCCTCTAAGCCGATTCACAGCCTTTGCCGCCGCGATGACCGGCAACTCCTTAACCCGGGTCGTGTACCGGGGCGAGCGCATGTCAAACTTGGTTGACCATTCTCGTTTGGAGGCGAACCCGGCGCTGCCCGGGACGACCGCGCCCCGCCCGAAGCGGCGATTGCAGGCATCGAGGGCGCTCATCAGCGCCGCCCCGTGTTCCCGGTCAAGTTGCCCCAACCCCGGGAAGGCCCGTTGCGAGGCAGCAAGGGGCACGAGGTCGGTGGTGACGACTCCGGCCTTGGAATAGCGGTACCCATTCCTCCAAGTCTTCCGGACGCCGTGGAGGCACGCTTTCACCAGGACGAGGGTGTCGTTCGACGCCTCCGGCAGGGTCACCACCGACGAGACCGACCGCTGCGGTCGGTCTCGGTCGTGCTCCGAGGTATGGAAGAACACCGTCACGTGGTTGGTACCAAGTCCCCCCGCCCGCAGCTTTTCGCCCAGTCTGGCGGCGTGTGCGGCGACCACCTGCTCCATGGTGCCGAGGTCCTCAACGCGGTCGGAGAAACTCCGGGTCACCGCGCATCCCTTCCGGGTCGGGGCGACTTCCTCCAGGTCGAGGCAGGCCATGCCTCGCAGTTCCTGCACCAGCCGCTCGCCCACCACCGTCATGGCTTTGCGCGCCGCCCGGGTGTCGAGGTCGCGCACGTCGGCGACGCTTTCGCAGCCCAGGGCCTCCAGCTTGCGGGCGTTGGCAGGCCCGACGCCCCAGATGTCCTCGGGCGGGATGCGGGCCATCCAATGGTCGTACTGGACCGGGTCGGTGAGGTCGCAAACCCCGCCGAGTTCGGGCACCTTCTTGGCGACGTGGTTGGCGAGCTTGGCCAGCGTCTTGGTGGCACCGATGCCGACGCAAGTGGGGATGCCCGTCCAGGCCCGCACCGTCTCGCGCATGTCCCGGCACAGGGTCACGCGGTCGGCCTCGCGCACGTCCGAGAGGTCCAAAAAGCTCTCGTCGATGGAGTAGATCTCGATGCGGGGAGAGAAGCTCCGGTAGACCGTGTTCACCCGGGCCGACATGTCGCCGTAGAGGGCGTAGTTCGAGGAGTAGACCCTCACCCCCTGCGACCGGCACATGTCGCGGATCTTGAAGAACGGCTCGCCCATCCGGATGCCGAGCGCCTTGGCCTCGGGCGTCCGGGCGATGGCGCAACCGTCGTTGTTGGACAGCACGATCACAGGCACCCGGACCAGGCGGGCGTCGAACACCCGCTCGCACGAGCAGTAGAACGAGTTCCCATCCGAGAGGGCGTAGGCCCGGGGCTCATTCCGCTCGGCGCCTCGGGTTGATCGACCCCGACACCACGCCCCAGACCTCGACCACCGCGTCGGATGACAGGCGGAACTCGGGAAAGCGCGGGTTGGCGAAGTGCAGGGTCACGCGCGGACCCTTCCGGCGCCAGACCTTGAACGAGCGCTCGCCGTCGACGTCGACCACCACCACGTCGCCGTTGCGCGGGGTCAGCGAGCGGTCAACCACCGCGAGGTCGCCGTCGTGCAGGCGGGCCAGCAGCATGCTGTCGCCGGCCACCCGCACCAGGAAGGTCGCGGGCCGGTTCGCAATCAGCAGCTGCTGCAGGTCGATCTCCTCCTCGACGAAGTCGTCGGCCGGGCTGGGGAAGCCCGCCCGGACGGCGCGGGCAAGCATAGGAATGGGGGTCGGCAACCCGACGACGATGTCCAGCACCAGCATGCGCTCGCTCCACGAATTCAACAGAACAAAAGTGGAACGCGTTGGGGCGGTTCCGCCAAGCGGTTGAGCTCACGGCGTAGCGAGGCTGTGGACACGTGTGGATAACGCGCAAAAGACATTGACGTTGGCGCCACAAGTCGAGCGACCATCGGGCCTCGCTGCTCAAACCCAGTGCTGGTCAAGGGTCGGCTTCCTGTCACTGGCGACCCGTGCAGACACCGTCGACGCGTACCAGGGGGGATGCGTCCACGGCCGCACTGCGTGAGCGGGAACTGTCGCGGGGCCGCGCGATTGGCCTCGGAGCGTAAGGTGAGGCTCCGCCTGTCAGAGGCGGAGCGGCGCGACCATCCCCACCCATCATTTGGTCCCGATTCGACTGCCAGGGGGTAGGTCCGGTCGCTGGTCCGGAGCGTCCTGCATGGAAAACGGTGTGGCGACGGCGGTCCTTTGCGTCGTCGGTGGTGGCATCGCAGCACAGGTTCTCGCATCCCGGCTGCGCATTCCTGCCATCGTCCTCCTGCTCGCACTCGGCTTCATGGTCGGGCCCGTACTGGGCCTGATGCATCCGACGCACGATTTCGGACCGAACCTCCGGCCCTTGATCGGCTTGGCGGTCGCCATCGTGGTGTTCGAGGGCGGCCTCGCGCTCGACTTCCGCGAGTTGCGGGCTTCCGGCGAGGGGGTGCTACGGCTCACCGCCTTCGCCCTGCCCATCAACTTCGTCCTGGGCACGCTCGCAGCCCACCTGATCGGGGGCATGCTGTGGGGACCGGCGTCGGTGTTCGGTGCCATCCTGGTCGTCACGGGACCGACCGTGATCCTGCCGCTCCTGCGCCACGCCCGGCTGGAGCGACGCTCGGCCGCCTTCCTGAAGTGGGAGGCCATCGTCAACGACCCCGTCGGGGCCATCCTGACCGCGGTCGTCATCGAGATCCTGGTGGGCGTGCCCCACAGGTCCGGGGAGGATGCGGCCACCGCGCTCATGCTTCACCTCGCGGAGGGCGTGCTGGTGGCGGGCGCCCTCGGCGTCGGCTCGGCGTTCCTCATCGCCTGGGCGTTCCGGCGCGACCTCATCCCCGAGATGCTGAGGACGCCGGCGCTGCTTGCGCTCGCGCTTATCGCCTACGTCGTGCCGAACCTTCTGATGAACGAGGCCGGGCTTATCGGTTCGACCGTGTTCGGCATCGCGCTAGCGAACCGGCACGTGCCGGGTCTCGCGGAGCTTCGTCGGTTCAAGGAAAGCCTCGTCGTCCTCCTGGTGTCCTGCCTCTTCGTCGTGCTGACCGCCGACCTAGACCTCGCGGTCCTCGGCAAGCTGTCGGCGCCCATCCTTGGGTTGACGGCCGCGATCCTGTTCGTGGTTCGCCCGGCGGCAATCTGGTTGGCCACGCTGCGCAGCGACCTAACCCGGCGGGAGCGCCTGTTCGTCGGCTGGATCGGACCTCGCGGCATCGTCGCGGCCGCCGTCGCCGGCCTGGCCGGCCCCCGCCTCAGCGCGGCGGGGTATGCCGGCGGCGACCTGATCCAGCCCACCGTGTTCGCGGTCATCGTCGCGACCGTGCTCGCCCACGGCTTCTCCCTGGCGCCGCTTGCCCGCCGGCTTGGCCTATCGACCGCCGCCGATACCCAGCGGCTCGCCGTAGTCGGTGCATCCCCATGGGCGAGCGACATGGTGATCGCGCTTCACCGGGCGGGCGTGCCGGTCGTGATCATCGACATCTACCCCGGCGCCATGCTTGCCGCGCGGGAGGCGGGCGTGCCGACGCTTCAGGCCGAACTCCTGTCCCGATCCGCCGAGGAAGGGATGGCCGACCATCCCCCAGACCACTTGCTCGCCGCGACCAGGGACGAGCTCTACAACGCCCTCGTCTGCACGAGGCTGGCTCCGGAGATCGGTCGCGAGCGTGTTTACCAACTGGCGCCTTCGGAGAACCACATGCTGCACGCCGACACCGGCGTCAGCCGGGATGCCCGCGGGAAGGTGTTCGGTGCCGCGGACGCCAGCTTCGACGCGCTCGCTGGGCGGCACGAGGCCGGTTGGCGGTTCGTCGTGACCCGCCCGGATACCCTCGGGCAGCCGGACGACATTCCCCTGCTGGCCATCAAGATCGACGGGAGCCTCGAATTCGCCTCCGCCGATCACGAGGCGAACGACGCTGCCGAGGACGACCGATTGCTGGTCCTGCAGGCGCCGGGCATGGCAATGGTCGACGCTGATGATGACCGGCTCGTTCAGGTGCCGGCCTGAGCGGAGGCGTCCGGCGGGATCGAACAGTCACGGCCGCGGCGCCGCAGCCGCACGAATCTTGGAAGTCGTGTCAGCCCTCCTCAGCTTTGGCCCATGGGTAACGCGTTCGACGTCATCATCGTAGGGGGAGGCGCCGCCGGCATCGGCGCCGCGCGGCGGCTCGCGTCACAAGGCTCATCGGCCTTGTTGCTGGAGGCGTCGTCGCGTCTCGGAGGCCGTGCCCACACGCAGGATCTCGGAGGCTACCCGCTCGACCTCGGTTGCGAGTGGCTCCACTCCGGCGACCGCAACACCTGGGTCGGTATCGCCGAGGCATCGGGCTTCCCGGTCGACCGGGGCGAGCCGCCATGGGCGAAGGCGCACCCGGGCATCGCCGAGGACGAGGAGACCCAGGAGGCGGCGCAGAGGGCGTACGGCGACTGGGAGGAGCGGCTCCGCACGGTCGCAGCGGGCAGCGACAGGGCCAGCGACGCCCTGGAGCCCAGCGGCCCCTGGAACGCCTACGTGCGGGCCATCGCCGGCTTCATGAGCGGCGTCGCACCCGAGGCGATCTCAGCCACGGATTACCTTGCCTACGACGATGCCTCGACGGGCCGGAACTGGCACCTGCCGCTCGGCTACGGCACGCTGGTCGCCGCCAGCCTGCCGCCCTCGACGACGCTGCGGCTCGCCACGCCCGCCGAGCGGATCGACCTGACGGCCGACGGCGTCGCCGTCACCACCCGCGCCGGCGCCGTCCGCGCTGGGGCCGCCATCCTTACGGTCTCGACCGCGGTCCTGGCCGGGGACGCGATCCGCCTTCCCGCCGGTACCGAACCCTGGCGCGACGCGGCCGCCGACCTGCCGCTTGGCCGAAACGAGAAAATTTTCCTGGAGATCGGGCGCGGGGCCGCGTTCGAGCCGGACACGCACGCCTACGGCAACCTGCACGACCCGCGGTCTGCCGCCTACTCGATCCGCCCCAACGGATGGCCGGTGATCGAGGCGTTCCTCGGGGGCGAGGGCGCCCGGATCCTGGAGAAGGACGGTCCGGCCGCGGGCTTCGACTTCGTGTCGGCCGAATTGGCCAGCCTGTTCGGCAGCGCCGTCGCATCGGCGATCCGGCCGCTCGCAGCGACGTCCTGGAGCCAGATAGCGTCCATCGGCGGTGCCTACAGTTGCGCCCTGCCAAGCAAATCCAAGGCGCGTGCACGGCTGGCCCGGCCCTTCGAGGATAGGCTGTTCTTCGCGGGCGAGGCGACCCACCCCTTCGATTTCACCACTGCCCACGGAGCTCACGACAGCGGGCGAAGGGCTGCGGACGAGGCCATGGCAGCGCTTCGGCACAGACAGGAGAAAGCGGCCTGACGGAAGCCCGAAAGCATCCGTATGGCCGCAGATGCCGGAACATCCGGGGCGGACTTCCGATGCTCTCGGACACCACTGCCGACGACCGCCGATGCCTGACCAGGCAGGCCGACCGGGTCATTCGGAAGAGCCAACCCTTCTTATAAAACCTGGCGGATGCGGTTGGGCCGTTCGTCATGCCCCAGTCCGAAGCGGTCGAGGGCCGAGGATCGGATTGCAGGGGCTACCTAGTCCGGAAACGCGCGTCGGTCCGAGGCGACGGCCTTCCCGACTAAGGCAAGGATGCCGGCCGGCGATGTCCGGGGTATTGCCCGACGCATCGTTTGGGACGTTGGCACCCATGCGTGGATGCGAGGCGGCCACTGATGCCCTTCGAACGAGGCGAGCCATCATGACCCAGTTCGAGCAACGGCAACTGGCGCAGGTCGTCGACGGTCTCGCGGAAGGCGTCATCCTGATCGAGCCGGACCACACCATCGCCTACGCCAATGACGCCGCCCTCGCGATGCATGGGGTCACCGAACTCGGTGACCTCGGAGCCACCGTCGCCGAGTACCGTACCAACTTCATCCTGCACTACCGCAACCATCGCGAGGTCGGGCCGCTGCAGCATCCGGTCGAGCGCATCCTGGCCGGCGAGGCGTTTCGCGATGCGGTCGTCGAGGTCCACCATTTCCGGGATCCCGCAAGGACGTGGACGCACCGGATGCGGGGACTTGTGACGACGGACGATGCCGGAACGCCAAACGGCCTCGCCCTGCTGATGCAGGACGCCAGCGACCGCTACGAGGCCGAGGAGCGGTTCGAATGCATGTTCCGGGCGAACCCCGCCCCGGCCGTGGTGTGCCGGCTCTCCGACCTGCGTTACGTCAAGGTCAACCAGGGCTTCGTCGAGCTGACCGGTTACGCCCGCGACCAAGTCCTCGGCCGGACCTTCACCGAAATCGACCTCATTGGCCAAGGCGAGCGCCGCGCCTCCGCGGTCGAGCACCTCCATGCCGGCACCACCATCCGCCAACGCGAGGCGTGCCTTTCGGTGCCGTCCGACGCCGAGAAGTACGTCATCGTCGCCGGCCATCCCATCGAGATGCCCGGCGGCGAGCGCTGCATGCTGTTCACCTTCGCCGACCTGGAGGACCGACGGAAGGCCGAGGCGGAGCTCCGTCTCAGCGAGGAGCGCTTCGCCAAGGCGTTCGAGCTCAGCCCGATCCCGACGGCTCTCCTGAGTTCGGACGCGAAGGTCCCGACCAGCGTCAACGAGGCCTACGCCGCAACCTTTGGGAACGCCGCGCACGCCACGTCCGTGCCCTGGGCCGAGGAAGCGGAACGGACCCGATTCAAGCGTGAGCTCCAGCGCTACGGAAGGGTCCGGGCATTCGAGGGACGGCTGCGAACCCAAGACGGCGACGAGTTCGACTGCCTCGTCTCCGCCGAGAAGGTCACCGTCAACGGCGGTGACGGGCTTCTCTGCGCCGTCCAGGACATCTCGTCGAGGAAACGGACGGAGGTCGAACTCATCGCGGCCATCGAATCCGTCATGGCGGAGGCGTCGTGGTTCAGCCACGGCGTGATCGAGAAACTCGCCCAGCTACGCAATCCTCCCAGGCCGGGCAAGCCGCTGGCGATGGTCGAGAGGCTCACGACCCGCGAGGGCGATATGCTGGAGGGCATCTGCCGCGGCGACACGGACGAGGAGATCTCCAAGGCGCTCGGGGTCTCGCTAAGCACGGTGCGCAACCACGTCGCGAGCCTGTACCGCAAGATCGGTGTCAACCGCCGCAGCGCCGTGGTGGTCTGGGCCAGGGAGCGTGGGATCGGCGAGAAGACGTCGATTGAGCATTACGGCAAAAATACAACGCGAAAACCAGGTCAAAAACACTAAGCGGCCTAGGCTTAATTACTTTTATGTAAATCGCCGGAACATCGCTTCGATAGAAGTATTCGGTGGGTGTAGCTCTGCTCGATCCGGGCATCTCAAAGACGGCTAAGCCGGACAGAGAGGTGTGGTGGATGGGCAAGGACCGGAAGGTTCTATCGAGCGATCATGCCCGAGCCCTGATCAAGCAGGCCATCGGCGTGATCTTTGGTGACACCAAGGTCGAGGCGGAGGCCACGACCGAGATCGTCGCGACCAAGGCGCGGCACGCCACGACAAAGACCAAACCCGACCAACCCCGCAGGCCATCGAGGTCGTAGCGGCCGAACCAACACACCTTCGAGACTCATCCCAGCCCGCGCAGGCCCTGCGCCGGGACCCTTCCGCACGCCAAGTTAATGGAGCCCGTCATGTCCCTCCTCGCCTGGATCGTCCTCGGCCTGATCGCCGGCTTCATCGGCAGCAAGATCGTCAACAACACCGGACAGGGCCTCGTCGTCGACATCCTGCTCGGCGTCGTCGGCGCGGTCGTCGGCGGCTTCCTGTTCAACCAGTTCGGCGAGCCTGGCGTGTCGGGGGTCAATCTCTACAGCCTGCTCGTCGCCATCGTCGGCGCCGTGATCGTGCTGTGGCTCTACCACATCGTCATGGGCCGCCGCCGGGTCGTCTGACCCACCGCGCCCTTCCAGCTTTCCGAGCTCAATACTTAGGAGATCCACCATGGCCACCGTTACCGAGCCCGCGCCCGTATCCCCCGGACGCCCAATACCCGACCGCGCCGTCGTCGACCGCGAGCTGCCGCAGGCCACCATGGTCACCCCCGCTGAGGACATGCGCGCGATGATGCTGCATTCCGTCTCCTGGGGTGCCGTGCTTGCCGGTGCCACGGTGGCCCTGATCTCGCAGGTCATCCTGAACATGCTGGGGCTCGGCATCGGCCTCTCGACGGTCGATCCGATGGGTGATGGCACCCCGGCGGCGAGTTCGCTCGGCATCGGTGCCGGCCTGTGGTTCGTCGTCTCCGGCGTGCTGGCGGCCGTCGCCGGCGGCTACTTCGCCGGACGCCTGTCCGGTAAGCCCTCGACCTCGACGGCGGGTTATCACGGTCTCCTCGCCTGGGCGGTCTCGACCCTCGTGGTGCTGTACATGCTGTCGTCGGCCGCCAGCGGCATCGTCAGCGGCGCCCTCGGCACGGCCTCCTCGGCCATCGGCGGGGTCGGCAACGCGATGGGCGGCTCCGTCTCGACCCTGGCGCAGGCCGCCGCCCCGTCGCTGACCAAGGTCACCGACCCTTTCTCGAACATCGAGTCCAATGTCCGCAACGGCACCGGATCCGATCCGGCCGCGCTGAAGGACGCCGCTGTGACCGCGATGCGCGCCGCCGTCTCGGGTGACGGCGCACAGCAGGCCGCCGCTCAGGAGAAGGCTGCCGTGGCTCTTTCCAAGGCGCAGAACATCCCGGTCGAGCAGGCCCGGACCCAGGTCGCGCAGTACACCCAGCAGTTCAGGGAAACCGTCGCCTCGGCCAAGGAGCAGTCCAAGCAGATCGCCGACGCCACGGCGCGCCGCGTGTCCCAGGGTGCGCTGTTCGGGGCCCTCGCGCTGATCTTCGGGGCGCTCGCCTCCTTCTTCGCCGGCCGCGGTTCGGCCGTCGATCCGACCGTCACCCGCACCGCCCCGAATACCCTGACCCCGCGCCGGGCATGAGTGTCGGCGATCCCGCCGCGACCGAGCCCCACGGGCTCGGGACGCGCTTCGGCACCGCGGCGGAGGTCGCCATCGGTGAGGAGGCGGTCCTCCCGCTGATCGAGGAGACTGCGCGCATAGAGAAGCGTGCGGTCGAGACCGGACGGGTCCGTGTCAGCACGCGAACCGACACCCTCGACCAGGTCCTGCGCGAGACCCTGCGCAGCGACATGGTCGGGGTGACCCGGGTGCCCATCAACCGGACCCTCGCCGAGGGCGAGGCACCCCCGGTGGTCAGGACGGAGGCCGGGGTGACCATCATCCCGGTGCTGGAAGAGATCCTCGTCGTCGAGAAACGCCTCGTCCTGAAGGAGGAGGTGCACATCCGCCGGACCACGGCGGGCGAGGACGTCGAGATGCCGGTGACGCTGCGCAGGCAGCACGCCGTGATCGAACGCGTGTCCCCCGAGGGGCACGTCACGGAACAGGCCACCACGCACCCGTCACAGGAGCCGACATCATGACCCAGACCATCACCGCCATGTACGACACCCATCCCGAGGCGGTCGCCGCCCAGGGCAAGCTCGTCGGCCTCGGCATTCCCGCCGGCGCGATCAAGCTGATTTCCGGCACCCAGGCCGGCTCGGCCGGAACCGCGACCAAGGCCGACGAAGGCATGTGGGGCTCGATCAAGGACTTCTTCATGCCGGAGGAGGACCGTCACGCATACGGCGAGGGACTGCACCGCGGCGGCACGATGCTGAGCGCAGAGGTCGACGACGCGCATGTCCACGCCGCCTCCGATATCCTGGAGGAGCACGGTTCGGTCGATCTCGACGAGCGCGAGGCCGCCTGGCGCAAGGAAGGCTGGGACGGTCGTGCGACCGGTTCCACCACCGGAACCGCACCGGTTGCCGCCGGAGCGCTCGGTGAGGGTGCGATGTCGTCCGACCACGCCGCCAGGACCCGCGACACCAGCCTGCACGCAGCCGGATCGTCCGAGGACCTCGCCGCCCGCGGGACCGCAACCGGCACCGATTACATCCCCGTGGTCGAGGAGCGCCTCAACGTCGGCAAGCGCATGGTCGACGCTGGCCGGGTCCGGGTTCGGTCCTACGCCGTCGAGAAGGACGTCAGCGAGAACGTCACCCTCCACGACGAGACCGTGAGCGTCGACCGTCGCGTCGTCGACCGCGCCGTCACCCCGGGCGACATGGCGCTGTTCGAGGACAAGGTCATTGAGGCGACCGAGATGCGCGAGCAGGCGGTCGTGTCGAAGGACGCCCGCGTCGTCGGTGAGGTCGGCATCCGCAAGGATGCGGCCCAGCGGATGGAGATCGTGACCGACAAGGTCCGTCACACCGAGGTCGAGGTCGAGGACGGTCGCGGAACGGTCAGCCGTACCGGCACCACCGGGACCACGACGGAAACCACCGCGCGCAAGCCGCTCTGAAACGCTCAAGTCCGGGACCGGTTCGAGCCGGTCCCGGCTCCGTACGATCCCACGTCCACCTTTCGCGAAAGCCCCGTTGCCGTGACCAAGCTCCGCCACCTCGTCGTGTTCGCGGCCGTCGCATCGTCATGCCTCCCGCTCGGCGCGCAGGCTCTTGAGAAGACCGGTTCCAGGGCGTCGCTGAAACCCTTCTGCTCCGCCGACTATGCCCGTCTCTGCAACGGCCTCGACCTGAACGGACCCGAGGTCGTCGCCTGCTTCCGCAGGAACGCCCGGGAGGTCTCGCCAGGCTGCCGCGCGGCCATCGCGGACTACGTCGAGACGGCTTCCGAACAGTCCGTTCCCTCGCGGTAGTGGCCGCTCGCCTGCCCGGTCCACCCCCCATCCCGAAGGAAACACCATGAAGATCCTCACCACCCTGACCGTCGCGACGGCGATGACGCTTCTTGGCGTTGGCCTCGCCTCGGCGAAGCCATGTGCGGTCGGAACGACCACGAACAGCGCCAGCCAGAAGGGCTCGGCGGACGCTTCCTCGAAGGTCGACGGGGACGCGACCGCGAAGGTCTCGCCCGGTGCCAAGGCCGAATCCCCCGGGACGGTCGGGGCGATGAACAACGTCGGCTCGAATGCGACGCCCTCTGCCAACGAGGCGAAGCCGCCCGAGGGCAAGGTGGTGAAGCCCGGCGACAACGATTGCTGATCGGCACGACGACCCCTCTCACCGGAACGGAGACACCCAATGAGTGACGGCTTCCCCTCTATGACGGCGCTGCTCGGCCTGTTGGCCGTGGCGGGCTTCCAGAACCGGGATAAGATCCAGGAGATGCTCGGCGGAGCCGGCCACGGTGGTCCCACAACCCCAGGTGCGCCCGCCGGACAGGGCGGGATCGCGGGACAGGGTGGTCTCGGCGGCCTGCTGGGTAATCTCGGAGGCGCTCTCGGGGGTGCTGGTGCCGGTGGCCTGCTCAGTGGCGGCCTCGGCCAGCTCGTCGACCGCTTTCGCGAGAACGGCCACGGCGAGGCCGCCGACTCCTGGGTGCACCATGGTCCGAACGCCGAGATGAAGCCCGACCACCTGAGGTCGGCCATCGGTTCCGACGTCCTCGATACGCTGTCGCGGCAGACCGGCCTTTCGCACGACGACCTTTTGTCCAGGCTCTCGCGCGAGCTGCCGTCCGCGGTGGACCGCTACACCCCCGACGGCAGGCTACCGTCTACGGTCGCCGGCATGCCGGCGTGATGAACCCCCGGTCGATCCCGCCAGTGTCGAGGATCGGAACCGACCGGCCACCACGTTCGCACCGGGGCACGTAAATCCCCGTCACGGGAGGGACAGATGTCCGGAAACGCGCACGCCAAGGCCGCCGAACACCATGAGGCTGCGGCGAAGTCACACCGGAAGGCCGCTCGACACATCGACGCCGGCAACGAGGAGAAGGCCGCCGAGCACGCGTCGAAGGCCGACGACCGGGCGAAGAAAGCCAACCAAAGCTCGATGAAGGCGCGACCCGGGAAGGCTGTGTCGAAGGATTAGTCAGTGCCTCGCATCGGCTCGAAGCGCGTTTCGCAGCGGGCCAGCTCAACCTTGAACCGAATGGAAATTGACCAATGGACGAGAACCGCATCACCGGCGCCGCCAAGGAACTCGGCGGCAAGGTCCAGGGCGCCGTCGGTGACGTCACGGGCGACCGCGAGACCCAGGCCAAGGGCACGGCCAACGAGGCAAAAGGGACCGTCGAGAACTTGTACGGACAGGCCAAGGACGCCGTGCGCGACGCTGCCGGACAGGCAAGCGACCGCGCCGACAAGGCGATCAATAGGGGCCGGGACGCCCTTCCCGAGGCCGAGCGTGCCTACCGCCAGGGTGGAGATGTCGTCGCACAGTATGCGAAGGAGTCCCCGCTGATGCTGGCGGCCATGGCCGGAGCCATTGGATACCTGCTTGCGATGGTGATCCACGGCCGTCGCTGAACGGTTGCCGTCCGGGGTTAGGCTTACGATAGGCGTGGTCCCCGATCGGGGACGAGACGATGGGGACCCTCGATGCCACCCATGCGCACGCTGATCCACGACGGGTCCAACGACGACCGCTGGTACCTATGCCGCGGCGGTGACCCTGCCGACGTGTACGTCTTGCATGAACCGAACGGGCCATCCGGCGGGAGGCCGTCCCGCATCGAGCTCGCAGCTTTCCTTGCTGCGGCGGACGGCTCCCCCGAGCACCGCGCCCTCCTCGGTATGATCGGTTCCCTCGTCAGGACTGATCGTGCCGAACTCGCATCGAGCAGTCCCACCCCCGAGCCGGGGGCCGCCGGTGCCGAACCGACCCCTGGCGAGGCTGCCACGTCGATCTGATCCGTTCCTCCAACGCCCGCGAGACCGCCATGGCCATCGACTACCGTTCCGAACTCCGCAGGCCCCTGCCGTTTAGCCTCGCCGTCGTGGCGGCGGTCCTCCTGGTTTGGCTCGTCGTCGCCTCCATCGTCGGTGCGAGGCAGAGGACTGTGCGGGATCACCACATCCAGGACCTGGAGACACGGCAAGTCGCGCTTCGATCGGACCTCGATCAGCAGCGGGCGGCCGCGGGGACCCTCGATGCACTGAAGTCGAAGATCGCATCCGCCCAGCAGCAGGAGCGGGACGCGACCCAGGCCGGGGAAGAGGCAAAGGCGAAGGCCGCGAGCTTGGCGACCGAACAACAGGCGGCCGAGCGCAAGGCCGGCGAGGCGAAGGCCACCGCGGAGGCCGAGACGACCAAGCTCACCGGGCTTCAGGCCCAGCTTACCCAGGCGGAGCAGAAGCTCGCGCCGATGAAGGAGGCCACCACGGCCGCCGAGCAGGCCGCGACTGCCAGGACCAAGGAATTGGCTGACGTCGGCCGTCGGCTGGAGGAGACGCGCCAGCAAGAGGCGAAGCTGCGATCCGACATCGCCTCCATGTCCCAGGAGGCGACCGCCAAGACCGCCGACCTCGCCAAGGCCGAGGAGAGCCAGCAGAAGGCGCGCGAGGGCTCGGCCGCCGCTCAGAAGGATCTCGCCGATGCCCGCGCCGCGACCGAGCAGGCGACGAGGCAGAAGGCTGACTTGGAGCGGGCCGTCGACGGTCTGACCGCCAATCGTGAGAAGCTGGCGAGCGGCGTCTCGCAGGTTGGCCAGCAGGTGCAGCAAGCCAAGGATGGGTTGGCAGCGACGCAGAAGGAACTGGCCACGGCGCAGTCCGAGCGGGACCGTGTGATCTCCGAACGGAACCAGGCTGAGCAGGCCGTCCAGAAGCTGGCTTCCGATCGCGACGATGCGACCTCGGCGCTGGAGGCGCTGCAGAAGAGGCAGGCCGACGCCCAGGCGCAGTTGGCGACCCTGACCGAGACGCTGGCCACTCGGAACAAGGAGATGGCCGCCCTTGAGGACCGGATCGGGACGACCCGGCAGGAGCTTGCCGCGGCCCAGGCCAAGCTCGCAGAGGCGCGTCAGCAGCTTTCAAACCAGCCTCCGTCCATGACGGTGCATCCCGGCCCATCCCAGTCGCTAGCGCCTGCCGTCGCCCCCAAGGCTGAATGAATCCCTCGGGACTTGGGCCGAAGGGGCGCTGAACCAGGGCGGGGAACAGACAGGGGGCTCCAGATCGGCGGGACAGGGAGGAAGCGCTCTGACCGTCGGATTTCCGGACGAGGCGTCACGGACGTCCAGGGTGGGAGCTTGCCGCGACCTGAAGCACGGTGGTCGATGCAGCTTCGGACGGCATCGTGAATTCCACCCTCGCGTCCGTATTCATGGTTCGCCACCGGAACGGTCCCGCGCGCCGGCCCTTTGCCCAAGACAATGGAAGTCGATCCCGAATGATATTTCGCGATCCTTCCGGACCCATCGGCAATAAACCGGAGACGACATGTCCAGGACGATCTCAGCTGATTTCAAATCCCGCCGGGATGCGGAGATGGCCGTCGAGCACATCGTGCAGGATCACGGCCTTGATCGGAATGCGGTGCAGGTCGGTCCTGCCTTGGACGAGAACACGGCCGGGACCGAGGCGGCGCGGGCTGATGTCGAAGACGGGCACCTGAAGGCCGGGACCGAGGGCGAACCCGCCCTCGCCGGCAAGGTCAGGGTCTCCGTCGCGGTCGACGACGCTATCGCCGAGAAGGTGCTGTCCTCCTTCGCGACCTTCCACGGTGACATCCGCGGCTGAACCGGCACCCGACGGTCACCCGCGGGTGGCCTGCCCCCTGAAAAGTGGTCCTCCCTGAGGTATGGCTTCGCGCCATGTGGAGGATGTTATGATGCGTCGGAAGAAGCATACGGCTGAAGAGATCGTCGCGAAGCTGCGTCAGGTCGATGTTTTGGTCTCGCAGGGCCGCAAGGTCTCCGAAGCAATCCGATCCATCGAGGTGACGGAGGTCACGTACTATCGTTGGCGATCCGAGTACGGCGGCCTGAAGGGTGATCAGGTCAAGCGGCTGAAGTCCTTGGAGACGGAGAACCTGCGCCTGCGTCGGGCGATCTCGGACCTGACGCTGGAGAAGCTCATCCTGAAGGAGGCAGCTTCGGGAAACTTCTGAGCCCGGCTCGCCGCCGGGCTTGCGTCGACTACGTCGTGGCCGAGCATGGCGTGTCGGAACGGTTCGCTTGCCGCGTTCTTGGTCAGCACCGCTCGACACAGCGCAAGCGCGCCGTGGTGGTCGAGGACGAGGCGGCATTGACCGCCGCCATCGTCGCACTGGCTCTCCAGTACGGGCGCTACGGCTACCGTCGGATCACGGCGATGCTCCGCCGCGATGGCTGGACGGTGAACGTGAAGCGGGTCGAACGGATCTGGCGGCTGGAGGGGCTCAAGGTTCCAGCGCGACAGCCGAAGCGAGCCCGCCTCTGGCTCAACGATGGCTCCTGCCTCCGTTTGCGGCCGGAGCGGCCCGGCCACGTCTGGTCTTACGACTTCGTCGAGCACCGCACGCACAATGGGCGCAAGTATCGGATGCTGAACGTGGTCGATGAGTTCACCCGTGAGTGCCTGGCCATCCGTGTGTCCCGTAAGCTGAAGGCGTACGACGTGATCGATGTCCTCTCGGATCTGTTCAGCCTGCGCGGCGTGCCCGAGCATATCCGTTCGGACAATGGCCCGGAGTTCATCGCCAAAGCCGTCCAAGACTGGATCACAGCGGTCGGCTCGAAGACGGCTTACATCGAGCCGGGCAGTCCTTGGGAAAACGGGTACTGCGAGAGCTTCAACGCGAAGCTACGGGATGAACTCCTCAACGGCGAGGTGTTCTACACCCTCAAGGAAGCCAGCGTCGTGATCGAGCGATGGCGGAGGTACTACAACAGCATCCGACCCCACTCGTCACTCGGCTACTGCCCGCCTGCGCCGGAGGTCGTCATCCGGCCACCGGAACCGGGCGGCTCAGTACCGTCCGCTCGCCCCGCCATCGTCACGCGACCGACGATGCACTAACTTCAAACCTGGGCCACCGGATGGGGGCAGGCCATTCCGACCTCGCCGCACGGTTCTGTCGGGAGAGATCGTAGAGCGCATTGCCGACTAACCCGGCCACACGGCGTAGGCTGGCTCCTTCGCAGGTCGCGGCGATCTGCACCCCGAGTTTGCGGGTGTGACTGCGCCCGTAGAGATAGATCGCGAGCCGGGCTCGTGTCGCCTCGGGGATGCCGCAGAGTTGATCGGACAATGCCTCGGGCCCTGCGCGGTAGAGCTGGCTGAGCGTATCGATCGGCACCGGGCAGTCACCGGCCAGATCCTCGGCGCTGACGGGATAGGCACTGTTCACGGCGGCAACTGCAGGCTGACCGTGAGCAGGGTGCTGGTCTTATGGTTAATGAAATCTTTCTGTACGGAAGGTCCGCTCAACCGCCCCGCATCATCACCGACCCATCATCGGGATCGACCGCCTCGACGTGCGGGCCGCCGATCCCGATTGCGCCGACCACAGTCTTGAGTTCGCGATTGCACGCTGCTGCGAGGGCGTCGTCCGAGACAGTAGGCATAACGAGCAGAAGGCTGCGCACCAAGACGGACACGACGGTTACGCTCATGGTTGGATGGAAAGGCGCTCCATCCCGGTCGGGCTCGAAGGCAGTGACGAGCTTGTCGGCGATCAGCATGTCGAATCGCCCCAGTTCAGCCCGGGATCACGTCCGGCACGATCCGCGGGATCAGGAAGGTAACGCCCATAGTCGTATTGCGACGCCACACGACCTTGACTGGCAGTGCGGTGCTGGCCCTGCCGATCGAGAGATCGAACGTGTGCGGCACTTTCATGCCTGCGGCGAACAGGATGCATGCGCCGTTAGAGCTGTGGTTGAGCACCAGGCAGGGGGATTGAACGGGGGTGCCCGCGAACGACGCGCGTCCCTCCAACGTTGACGTTACACGAAGCTTGGCGCGGCGCTCTAACATCACGATGTACTACTGAAATGAGGTCATCACGATGGCACGTGATCCTTAAATATTTATAGCTGATGATAATAATCGCAGGGTTAGCCAATTGAACTTGGACCAATGGTGCAAGGCGCGCTACCGTGGCCGCCTTCTATAGAGCGCCCCCTCAGCACTCATTGATCCCACGTCGACTCGCTCACGTGCTACATCGCATCCGTCGCTCCGGCTCGGATGCCGAACGGCGCAGTGCCGAACCACGTCGTCACGGGATCCGGCCCGTCACCTCATTATGAACGCATCGTCACCGAGCCGTCGTTGGCGTCGATTGCCTCGACGCGAGGGCAAGTGAGGCCCATCACGCCGACAGTGTTGTCGAGGGCGTGGTTGCACGCGGCAGTCAGAGTGTTGCTGCACAGAGTTGGCATTACGGACAGGATTTCGCGCAACAAGCGAGCTACGACGGTCTCTCGGGACAAATCGTCAAAGTCCGCGCCATCGCACGCGTACACGAACGCCGAGGCTACGTTCTCGGCGATGATATGCGCAGCGCTTTCAAGGCCTAAAACCTGCATCATCGCGGTATCGATAGCAGCAAAAATACAAATTCGCTCCTGAATATGATTGCATTTTGACGCACGTCCACAGAATATGCGCCTTCAACAAAGGCAAGTGCATCGTGGACAAGAACCTAAGAACCATCGTAGCTGCTGCCAACGATTATTTGGAACTCACGGCTGACCTGGTCTCGGCCTATGTGTCCAGAAATTCGGTACGACCGGCCGATATGGCGGAGCTGATCGCCAGTACGCACGCTGCGCTCACGGGGCTTGGCAATACTGGCGCACTTGCTGCTCTGGCCACTGAGAAGCTCACAGCCGGCCAGACCCGCAAGTCGATCACGCCGGACGCGCTGATCAGGTTCATCGACGGCAGGCCGTACAAGATGTTGAAGCGCCACCTCACCGGCAACGGTCTGAGGATCGAGGAATACCGTGAGCACTATGGCCTGCCTAGGGACTACCCCTCCACAGCAGCAAGCTACTCGGCGCTTGCCAAAAGCCTCGGTCTCGGTCAGCAGCGTAAGAAGGTGGCCGAGCCCACCGAGACCGTGTCTAACAAGGCGAAGCGTGCCGGCCGGCCGCGCAAGGCCAAGGACCCGGCAAACAGCTGATGCCGCGCTACTGCGTGAGCCGCAGGGCGCCGATGCTTGCTTGTATCTGCTGGAAGGCTGAAATAAGATCATCGGACGTATTAGCAATAAAAAATTGATTTGCTGATGATGCGCAATTTTTTAATAAATTTTGTCCTGCTGTATCGATTGGATCAGAAGGAATGCTAAATCCGATCGTGTAAATTGAGATATTAGTCGCTTTCGCATTGGTGCACGCTTGTGCGGTCAGTGCGTCAAGCGCGTTCCTAGAACTCGTCGTGTCGTTAATGTTTTGGTTCGTCGAGGGCAGACGCGGGTTCGGTGTTGTACCATTAGCGTTCTGAAAGTAGCCAGCAGCAAAATACATCGAAACGTTTGGGGAGTATGGGTTTGTTGCCCAGCTATTTGTTCCATCTGTCATTAATATTATGATCTTATTGATAGTTGTTGCGCTCGAGCTATTGGAACTCGAAGAGTAAGCGCTTCCATCAGCAAAAACGCTAATTGGCGAGAGCGTTCGCCAGCCCCACATAAAGCCCTCGTGGATGTTGGTCGAGCCCAACGGCGCCATGTTGTTGATCAGGGTCTTCAGCGTAATCGTATTATTCGTCAGTCGCTGCAACGGCTGCGTGGTGCACCCGAAATTAGGGCCATTCGGGACGCCAGTGGAGGTGTTCGAGCTTGTTGGAGCTGGGTTGGCGGGGCTAACATACTTACACGCTCGGCCTTCGGCGGCGTTAAAAGATGTTCCAGACGGCATTATCGGGCAACTGCCAGACTTGCTGCTGTTGTCGTCATCAATGTAGCTATTGAAGCTATAGTATGTATTGCCATTGACGTTGAAACCCGCATATGTATTGCTGGAGTCGCCAGGTTCGTCAGGAGCCAGCAACGGTATGTAGTAGGAGTCTTTGTTGCCGCTGGCCGGTGCTCCATCTTGTACGTTCAAAGGATATGGCAGCGTTTCCAGGCACCCCGCCCAACCCCAGCCGGAGTAAGCTGCTTTCAGCTTTGTGAAGATATCGAACCGGCTCGTGAAGCTCGAGCTGCTCGGAGAGAGTATGTTGGTCCAGTGCAAACTGGATTGTCCGTTTTGATCGATCCAGGAAGCATATCTGTACGTTGATGGATCAACGGCCACCGCAGCAGCGAACGGCACGATCGAGATCCTAGTTGCGCTCGAGAAGGCGCTGTTGGTGTAGACATAGCTGACGAAGTTCGTCGCAGCAGTTTGAACCGCCTGCAGCTTCGTCTGCCCACCGCTCGACTCGGCCATTGATCCCGTATTGTCGAGCACGAGGGCAATCTCGAATGTTTTGGGTAGTGGCGTGGCGCATTGTGATTTGGCGCCCGGATTGATGACCGTCGTCTTCGTGAGCTTTCCGAAAAAGACCGACGATTGCTTGTGCGCCGTCAGAGTGATCTGGCGCGGGTTGCTGGTGATCACCAGAGGATCGACCACGAGGTTCGGCGCCCCCATTGCTCCGATCATCGCCGTCTGGGCTAAGGCGTTTAGATCCGACGTCGAGGTCGTGAGCGGCGTCTGGCAAAGGAGGAGTGCAGTGCCGTCCGTCGCGGCTTGTAGCTTCGTCTCGACCCGGGTTGCGAAGCCGTAATCGATCGCCGCCCCACCGAACATAAGCATCGGCACGCTGAGGAACGCGAACAAGATAGCGACATTGCCGCCGCGATCCCGGGCGATCCCGTTCCAAGCCCCTTGCCGCAGTTCATCAGGGTGTCGAGCCATTGCACGCCATCGCGTTGGAGGCCGGCACTACGACCTCGGTGTAGGTGTTCGTTCCATAGGTCTTGCCGCCCCGCGCCGGCCACGGGACGCTGGTCGAGAAGGTAATCGTGCTGCTGACGCCCTTTGCGAGTTGGATCAGCGCTCCCCCAATCATCGGGGTGTAAGCGATGCTGACCTCAGCGAAGACATAACGCATGCCCGCGGTCTGGTAGCCCGGTGGCACAGTCAGGCCAGTGGCTGTCCCTGTGCTGCGGGGGCTGGCATTGGCGTTGGCGACGCTAGAACAAACGGTCGGGATCAGGTTCGCACCATTTAGCCCAACGCCCATGGCGCTGACTACGATTTTTATAGTCGAGGAATTGAACGGGCGCATTACTGTGGTGGCAGAGGCGACGATGTCGTTCATCAGCGTCGCGCTGATCGGGTTTTGCGTGTCGCCTTGTCCGGTCAGATCAGCGACCGTGCGAGCGAGCAGGGTCAGCTTGCGCCATTCGTCGATTGCATGCGCTAGTTCCGTCATGCCCGCCCAGATGGCGAGCAGGACCGGCAATATCACGGCAAATTCCACGGCGGCGGTCGCACGGCGGTCGCGCCACATGCGCCCAGCCCGGCGAGCGAAGCACCTCAGCACGGGCTCGTCCCGACAATTTGGTACGGCTCGGTGCGGAACACCGCCGTCGAGGTGAGAAGGCTCGATCCGGCACCCGTGCCGCTGCTGAACTTTCGCGTGTTCAACCCCATCAGGTTGAAGAAGGTCGGGAACTGCACGGCGGCGGTGACGATGACGATCGTGCCCGGTTTGGCGCAGGCATAGTTGGTCCCGAAACTCGTGTTCCACGTCCCCGTCGTGGCGTTGATCGGCGTCGACGCGGTGGCGCCCGCGAAAGTGCTCGACGTCGCGACGTCGATCTTGACCGCTTGGCAATTGAAAACGTTGACGATGGAAGCGGTCGCCGGCCCGCACATCGTCGTCTTCAGGGCCGCCAGCAGGGTTGCGGCATCGGTCTGGCCAGCATTGGCGATCTGGAATTGTCCGGTGAAGATTGTGCGGACCGCATTTTGCAGTGCACGATCAAAATTCTGTGTCGCCCAGATTTGAAACGCGACCTGGAAAACTGAACCGCACAGCGCCAGAAACGGCATCGCCACGAAAGCGAACTCAACCGCCGCTGCTCCGCGCTTGTCACGGAGAAAAGGCAGGCGCTCAAGACGACGGAGATGCTTGAGTGGCATCGAGAAACCAGCTGTGTACCAGCGAAGTAATATTCTGCGCTGTCACGCAAATCATAACGGCAGCAATAGTTTACATTTGGTTAAAAAACCTATCTAACACCACATCCTGACGAAATTTAACGTTCAAGTTTCTAAACGGTTGCTGGGAGAGCGGGTAATTGTGTTCCATTCATATGAGGATCTTACAGGATCCCGCTCCCTGAGCGCCCCTTGAATGCGTTCGTCCGCCGGATGTAGCGTGCTTGTGGCCGAGCCAAAATCCAGGAGGTTTGCACCGTGATGCTCTCGTCCCGTTCACCCGCTACGATCAGCGACGAGGGGCGTCACGCGCGCGACCGCGGCGAGCCGATCACCGCCAATCCCTACCCTGATGGCTCTGAGGAGCACCGGATTTGGGAGCGCGGCTACAAGATGCCCGACGCTGAGGCTGGGGAAGCGAACCTTAAGGGCTGAGGTCAACGACGGTCCCTAAACCCCCAGGAACCGCGCCGAGCTCTCAGATGGCCGCGCGTGCAGATACCGGCCCGTCGTTGCCACCGAGGCGTGGCCGAGCGTGGCTTGCACAAGGTGGATCGGTGCCCCACGATCCAGGCTGTGCGAGGCATGGGCGTGCCGCAGCCAGTGAGCCGAGACCTCGCCAGGGAGCCCTGCCCTAGCAGCCGCGGCCTTCATCACCCGGTGGACCGCGCTCGGATCGAGCGCCCCACCCTTCCGCGACAGGAACACCGGCGCGTCGGCCGATACAGATGCCAACTCGTCATCTGCAACCTGCAAGTCGCCAACTCTGCGACTTGCCTTCTCCCGTAGCGCCGTACGCATTTTCCACGTCGCTGCCGACAACAGCACGACCCGGGTCTTGCCGCCCTTGCCGAACACCGTCGCTTGTCCGGCCTCATCGCGGGCCGTGAGATCGCGCCAGCGCAGGCCGCAAACCTCGGAGATGCGCAGCCCGCCGCCGTAGAGCACGGTCAGCAGGACGCGGTTTTGTAGGGCAGCCTCCTGCCGGATCATCAGCAGGGCGTCAGCCTCGGCCATGATGCGCTCGGCCAGGGTGTTCTTGATCGGCGGCACCTTCACGGGCGCGCCGATGTTGAAGCGCAGGAACCCGACCTCCTGCGCGAACGTGAACAGCGACTTCAGGGCCGCGGCCGTCAGCGCCACCTTCGCCAATGAGCCCGGCCGGCCCGCGATGTATTCCTGTAGGTCGCCCATCCGCACCGAGCCGAGCGGCTTGCCGACGTGCGCCAGGAACCGGGCCGCCTCCCGCACATAATTCCGGCGGGTGTGTGGACTGGCGGACCGGACGAGCCACAGCCGGATCATCTGCGCGTCGTCGTCCGCCTGCTGGGTGGCCGGGCCTCGACGGGCTCGACAAGCGGGACGAGGGCGGTGCTCATGAGGCAAGTGTTCCGAGGAGCTGCAGGACGAAGCCAATCAGGATCAGTCCAAAACCGGCTCGTGTACCGCGTAGGAGGGCCAGCGCCTTCCGTTCGAGTCGTGTCTCCTCCAGCATGTGCGTCGAATTCGAGACGATCGACATGTCGTACATTCGGCGGTGCATATCGCGCCAGATCTGAGCATCGCCGCTTGTATCGGCGACATCCTCCAGCCTCCCGCGCAGACCCTGGACGAGCAGGACCACGACGCCGAGCACGTCGAGTGAAAGTCCCGCAACCGACAGCGCCTTGGCCAGCGTGATCGGGTCGCCGAGCACCGTGAACAGGACCGGGTTGAGCAAGTTCGGCACAAGGTTCGCCTCAACGCAAGATAAAGATACTTACCTAGCGTTCGTGGGGATGCCGGATCGTAGGGAATTTCGAAAGCTTGTAGCTACGTCGGTCCGTGGTTGGTCATGACCTCAGATCGGCTGGCCGCCAGACGCAGCCTCGCCGTCTATTGCACTACCAGCCGCGGTGCGATCGGAGGGTGGGCGAGGCCGGGCAAGCCGTGATGCTATGGCCGCCCGGCCGGTGCGGCGGACGCCTTTAGGCGGGGGCGATGTCCCGTGGATGGGGGCTACGTCCGTGGCCACATGCGTCGTGGGTCAGCTTGCTGACGGACCGGGGCATTCCGACGTCGAACGATCCGATAGGAACGGTACATGCAAGCGGGTGTTGGCCTGCTGACACAGAACGGAAGCGCGGCCGGCGCAGGCTGCTTCGCCCCCCGGGAACAGATACCATGCTGCGGCAGATCACTTGCCTCGGCGCGATGCTCGCCTGCTTCGCGCTGCCCACCACGGGCCAAGCCTCCGAGCGACAGACCTCACAGCCTAAAAAGATCGAGGTGGGCTGGGCAGGAACCCTCGACGGCACGTGGCACTGGCGGCTGCCGGACACGCCAAACGGTCTGCGCCCTACCCAGAGCTGGCACGCAACCGGCTCCGCGCCTGACGGTAGCATCTACGTCGGCGGCATGGATCACAAGACGAACGCAGCCCTGTATCGCATCGACGCACAGGCGGGCACGCTGCGGTACGTCGGTGATGCGCGCTCCGCGTCAGAGATCGCGCAAAACTGGCTGCCCGGGGAGACGGCCCAGAAATTCCACACCCGGCCACTCTGGCATAACGGCAAGATCTACGTCGCGACCATGGATCGCTCGGACCTCGACGCGGGCTACCTCGATCGACGCGGCTTTCACTGGTACGCCTACGATCCCGCCCACGACAGCTTCATGGACCTAAGCGCGTCCGAGCCTAGCGGGAGTGCCGTGCCCCATGGCAATCTCATCACCCTCGCCTCTGACTTAGCCCGCAACGTCATCTACGGCGCGGGCGTGCCGACCGGTGCGATCTATCGTTACGACGTCGCCAGCGGACGCACCCAGGACCTCGGTCGCCCGGCCTCATACAAGCAGCCCTACGTCTACACAGGGCGGGTGATGTGGGTCGACACCCACGGCCGCCTCTATTTCACCGCCAGCAACTGGGATGAACCAACAGCGCACGACCACGTGCACTACTACGACCCAGAGACCGGCTTCGGTGAGGAGAAGGACTGGCTGCTGAAGGACGGCCTAGCCCTGGAGACAGGGCAGTGCATGGACGGCGGTAAGCGGTGCGTGTTCGGAGACGACCGCGGTCACGTCTACCGGTTCGATCAGGACGCGCATACGTGGGCATACCTGGGCCAAGTAGAAACAGGTAAGACGGCGGGCTGGGGCGGTGTCGAGTTCTGGCTTTTTGCGCCGAGCTCTGACGGAAAGAGTGCCTATGTCGGCACCAGCACATCCCCACGGCCGAGTGAAGATACGACGCTGTACCAATTCGAGTTCGCGAGCGGTCGGACGCGGCGCCTATGTACGATGGCCGAGCTCGACCCGGCTTTAGAGCATTTGCACGTCCACACCGGTTTCAATGCTTGGGACGCGGCCGGCCGATTCTACTTCACAAGCTTCGACGGAAGTCCTGAGCACGGGGTTGTCGTCACCCGCATTGATCCCGCGCGCCTTGAGGCGGCATTGGTCCATAGCGCGCGCGTAGTGAGATAGACGCAATCGGCTCGGCCCCGCCGCCCGATCTGATCACAGGCTGGCAGGGGAGGTCGTCGATCTCACCAGCGTTTGGAGCATCCTTTACGCGTGAGGAGCGTTCCAGCCGCGGATCCACTCCAATAGATCCTTCTGCCACTGGCGCCCCCTTCCGCATCGTGGTGCAGAACCATGGGCGGGAGGCGGTGAAGACGGAAGGGGGCTGGTCGCTGGTGATCCGTCAAAACACGCGGTGCTGAGTCGCGGGCCCCTGGAAGCAGTGAACTGCCGCCTCGTTTCAGGACTTTCCAACAGGCCGACGCGATACTCCTGCGCTGAGGCAAGGAGAAACTCCATGCGAATGTTTGTTCTCGCCGCGCTTGCTGGTTTTGGCCTCGGCGGTCTGGCCCTTCCCGCCTCAGCCGTGCCGGCTGGCCCCGTAGCCGGCGTCTCTTCGCCTTCCGATATGCTCACCAATGTTCGGATGAGACGTCACCGCATGCGCCGACGCTCGATGATGCGGACACAGCGGAAGTACCCCGGTGCCAGCTTCGTCCGGAACACCACTCGCGGTGCGCCCGCCGGCAGCGGCGGCGGCAACGGGACGACTGGCAGCTACGCCGCGCCCAGCGGGAAGTAGTCTTAGTCTCGCAGATCGTTTTTTCAGCCCGCCCGGTTCACCGGCGCGGGCTTTTCTTGGTCGGTACCACTAGCAGCCGGACCGACAGGACGCGGATCGGACCAGGATGTCTCTGTCGCCAATCGTCGTCACGCTGATGATCTGCTCGCCGCGCTTGCAGAGCATCGAGCAGGCCGCGGATCCGAACGGCGCGCAGGTCTCAGCCTCTGAGTAGGCCTCGCAGGTATTCTCGCGGCCGTCACACACCCTGCTTGATGCCGCTTCGGGAACCGGCCGCCAACCGATCTCCAAAAGCGTCGCGCGAGCATCGACGTAGAGGGTATTGGGCTTGAACTTCTGAAGCAGTTCAACCCTACGCCCCACCGGCAGCGACGACGAAGGCGAGGGCGGCAATGACGTAGCGCGTCCCGGCGAGACGATCTTGGTGAGCGTGGCTGTCGAGGGCGGTCCCGCTACGATAATGTTCGACGCCTCTTCCTGAACCGCACCTTGGTCTGGGCTAGTGAGCGTGGCATGATAGGTCATGGATAGAGCACCTCCTGCCGTCGTCCGGGTCCTGCCCGATCCTTCGAAGCCCGGACGCTTCAAATGGCATCTCTTCGACACCGACGACATGCCGCTGAACCCGGTCATCATGTCGGATGGCACCTACGCGAGTGAGGACGAGGCACGCGCGGCTGGAGAAGAAGCTCTCAATCAACACTTGGGTTAGTCGAGGCAGCACGGATCGCACCATGCCCGTCTTTATAGCCCAGCAGAAGACGTTGCCCCCGCCGGACGACACGGTATCTGATACGCACCTCATGATCGTGCTGGCGGACGATGAGACCGATGCTCGTGAGGCCTTCGGGAAGGTCGTCGGGCCAAGCCTGCAGATGAGCGTCGAGGAGCTGCCGCCGGATCAAGTCGATGCCATCCGGAGCCAGCTACAGCCGAAGGTGGTGCAGCCCTACAAGCCCACTCGTCCCTGAGCGTCGGAAGGAGCACAAGCATGATCGATCCGAAGCACCCCGAGACCGATCCCGCCGAGACACCACCGGGAGAGCGCGCCTATCAGGACCTTCCGGTGAGAGGGACGGTAGAGGGTCCACGCTCGTCGGGAGGCACCGAACCGGGCGACATGGGCGCACCTGAGGGCGATCAGGAAGTCCCGCCTCATGAGCATCCTCGTGATGATGGAAAGGGCTATCGCTGTGCCTAAGAAGGCTGCCAGCACATCCGGCGGCACCCGCAGCGAGACCGGGACGGCCTTGACCTTGGACTTCGGGCGACCGCCGAGACTCTTGAACGCCGCGGCCATCTCGGCGGGCAGGCCCTCGCCGTTCGGACGTAGATCGGCGATCTCCGCATCCGTCAGCTCGGGATTGTCGGACACCTCGTCCCAATCCTCCTGGCTGTAGTCGGGGTTCGGCGCGTAGCCGGACGCGGCCGGGTCATCGACGACACGTCACTTGACCGGCCGAACACACCATCGCTCAGCCAGCGACGGGCAGCCGTCGGAGCGCTGCGCACACGGCGTGACACACGGCTAGATCGTCCTTAGGTTCGCCACCCGACGAGCCGACGCCGCCCACGATCTCCTCGCCGACCAGCAACGGCAACCCACCCGTCAGAGGCAGGCGTCTTGGGAAGGCGAGAAGCGCTGCGTTCGTCTGGATCGCCGCCTGAAGGTCCTCGGTCGATGTGCGCGTGATTGCGGCGGTCCGAGCCTTCAACCAAGCCGCCTCCGGCGTGTGCAGTCGCGCGCCGTCGAGGCGTTCGAGAGCGAGCAGCACGCCTGCCTCGTCGACGATCGCAAACGCTACCGGAAGGCCGCGCCGTTCGGCCTCAGCGCGTCCCGCAGCCATGAGGATGCGCACGTCGGATGCGTCGAGGCAGGTACGCTGATGCATTAGCCACCGTCGGATTATGGTCGTGTGAAGCGTCGAACCAAGCCCCCCGGGGCGCCGGCTCCTCCTGCGGATCGTAGGTCTGGCCCTGCTGCGCGGGCATAGGCGCCGAATGGCGAGCGGCGGGGCGTTACGGCAGCGGCTGCGTAGATGGGGGTTCGTTCGCATCGATCCGGTGGCGGTCTCCGTCCTATCTACGCGGTTGCCATGCGTATCCCGTGATACCACCTGCGGCCTCTGCGAGGTAGTCCATGACAGCGTCAACGAGGTTCCTGTTCGCCGTCGCCGTCGCCTTCGTAACCGGGGTGGCCAGCACGAGCGCGTACATGTCCCGCGGCGACGCTCACAGGGATGTCGCGGAGGCACCACACGTGGCCGTGCCCACCCTCTCCGAGCGCCTGCGGGCTGAAGCCCACGGGCAGCCGCTGCCCTGGTCGGATCCAGTCAAGCTTACCGCCGTGGCGCCCGCACCCCCGAAGCTTCAGTTTACCCCTGGTCCCGCCGAGGTGCCCGGAGAGGGCGCCAAGTCCGTCGCGGATGGGAAGAGGAGTCCCGTCCTGCAAGCCATGCCCGTGCCTGCCCGTCCGACCGACGAGGGCATGGAACGTCACCGGATTAGGCTTGCTGACAGGGGCCAGCACGCCCGCCCAGTGCTGGATGTGGACGGACCTCGGCTCGCGTCCTTGGAGGCGCCTCGGCGCGCCCTCGACGAGGATGGTAGACATGCTCGGTTTCGTGTCGCCGAGGCAGCCGGTCCTAAGCCGAAGCCTCAGCCCGCCCCATCCCGAAATCTGCCATCGCTCCATGCCGTCGACGAGGCCCGGTTGGCTGCTCGGCGGCCTGAGCCCCGCCGCGCGCGCTTGCCTGTCCCGAGCCCCTACAAGACGGTGCGGCTGGCAGGTCGCGACGACCTCAATGTGGACGCCCCCTCGCCACGCCGAAGTGTCGTCGCTTCGGACGGTCTGATGCGCTGGCTCTCCGGACCCGGCGGCCAGTTCTGAGCGTTCCTCGCACCCGCAGAGGAGTCCCATCCATGCCAAGGCCATTCCTTCTGCTGCTCTGTGCTTGCCTCGCCCTAGGCTCAACTCAGGCCCTGGCGCAGTCGGCGGCGGAGATGCAGCGGCGCACGGCCACCATCGCAGAGCGCTACCTCGCGATCTGGTCATCGAATGACGGCGACGCGGTCGCGGGCGTGCCGTACATGTACGGGCCGACAGTGCAGTTCTACGGGCGTCCCTATACGCAGGGGCAGCTCATCAACGAGAAGCGGGCCGCCATCAGGCAGTGGCCGTTACGCCGCTACGCCATCCGGCCTGGGACCCTTCGCGTGACCTGCAACATGCCCCAGTCCAAATGCGCCGCGCGCTCGGTCATCGATTTTGTGGTGGCCAACCCAACTCGGGGTACGCGCAGAGCGGGCTCTGCGCGGTTCGATCTGGGCGTCAGCTACGCAGGCCGGCAGCCGCGCATCCTATACGAGGGTGGGAACCTGGGTCGTCACCGCGAGGGTTGAGCCAGGAATGACCTAATGGGTGGGCGATCCGGCGGCTGACCAGCGAGGGACCCGCTCGGGTCAGAGCTGGGGGCTAGGGTGTCCTCTGATAGCACCACCTAATCCGGCATTTCCTTTGACGATTATACCGTTCGCACAAACGATGCCGTAAGCCTTCGCTTTCAACGAACGATGCAAGATATCGCGAGTTAGCACCGTAGGGCCTACCAGGTCATGGATGCGTGAATGTGCGCTACTTCATCAACACGGCGAACCACGTTACGGCGATAGATGAGGAGGGCGTCGAGTTACCGAGCCCAAGCGCCCTTCGTGACTTACCCCGCAGAGCCTTGACCGAGATCATGCGGGACGAAGAGTGCCAAACCGGCGTGGACGAGTTCACCGCTCAGGCCTACGACGATGTTGGCCGGCTGGTGATGAGCGCACGGGCCAGTTTCTCCATCACAGACCAGTAGGTCCGCTACTTCGCGGCCTTCGGCTTTGTGACCCGCTTCAGCGCTGCATCGAAATCGGCTTCGTCCTCACTGGCACCAGCCTCGCGAGCGGCTTCGATGAACCGGCGACGCTGTTCCGCGGGCGTCAGCTTCTGAGCCCCGAGCTTGCCGGGTGGCTTGGACTTCTCAGATGTAACGGCCATCCGCCATTCTGTGGGTTCAAGAACGGCTATGAAGCGGCTACGGCCGCCGCGGTTGTCTTCACCAAGGCGACATCTTCGGCTAAAAGTTCGAGCGTTCGTGCAATTCTTTTTGCGGCCGAAAGTAGTGCCGAGTCAAAGATCAGTGACAAGCGCCGTACATCTGGCCACACGAGGTCGGTTCTAGCGTGCATGTCTGTTACTGCCTGTCCTCGAGTCTCCCGGGCGTCAGCCTCTCGGCGCCGAGCTGGGGGGCTTTGATTTGAGGGGCGTGTCTGTCGGCATCGGTGCGGCCCTTGGATCAGCCTCAATGTAAGCCTTCACAGCGTCGGCAGCAAAAAGCCGCCGGAGATATCACCCCGACGGCCAGAGTCTACCAATAGACTTATTACGTCACCCGTTGACCGCATCACGCCCGCCTTCGGGCAACCTCCGCGTCAGCGCTACGCCATGTGTCAACGATATAATCGCCTTTCCTTTGGGACGGCTGTGTTGCTCGGTCCCAGCCTCAGCGACCCGCTGGAGCGTCTGGATACGATTGTGGCCTGCTTGCGGGTGCAGAGCTTCGACGGGGGGGGCGCCTTGCCCCTATTCAGCCAACTGCAAGGCTGCACGGACCAGCTTGGCCTCCTCCCGCCACGTGTCCCGCTCTGTTCTCATGGCTTCGACGAGGGCGTGCATGTTGCCGGCGTCGATCGCGGTCTCGACGAGCATGTCTTGAGCGGAGGCCAGTTGCTCGCGCATCTCGGCGTTCTCGGCCGCCAGCGCTAGAAGCAGGGCGGCCACGACATCGCTCATTCCTGCTCCCGCACACCCCGAGGTGGCGCGCATAGCTGGGCTCAAGCTTGGCCGCAATCATGCCGATCAGCGCGACTGGGCCGGCGAGGCCGCACCAAGGCCCGCCGTCTCAAGACGATCCCGGTGCTGCTCTTCCGGCGCGCGGCCGGAGCCGATCGCTGAGAGCATGGTGGGGCGGTATGGTTAACGGATCCTCTATCAAGCTCGGCATGCGCACACGCCAAACCAGCGGCCAGAGGCGCCGAGGCGGTAGCGGCATAGCCTGAGCCGTAAGCTAAGCATTTATACGACAACGGCGCAGCAACCTTGAGGTCACTGCGCCGCTGGTCGGGCCGCCTGAGGGGGCAATGACGGCCACGACGAAACGGATACGCCCAGCCCCGCCTTCGCGGGGTGCGCCTGAGCACATCCAGTCGCATGTGGCTCGGTGGTGACACGCATCGACGACCATCTGTGGACGATGTCGGATGCCTCTGATTGGTCAAGGTTCAGAGGCGAGCGTGAGATGCCTTCTCCGATCCGGCATCGCCATGTTCGCCAGCTCCCACGCCTTCATCCACTATCATCGCGAGCGCTTGGCCGTGCTCTTGTCCTCGGCCCTGTTCTTGGCTGGCGCCCTGCCGCTGTTCTGGGCGATCGGCTGAACGTCTCAGCGCCTAATCTCAGAACGAAGAAACACCCCAGGAGCGGGTGCTCCCAGGGTGTCGCCGACCTCGCGGCCAGGGTGATCGAGCTGGGGGTGCGGAGGTCAGCCGGACGGCTGCTCTTCGGCGATGAGGGGCGGTGAGGAGGACCAACTACCCCTCGCCCGCCATCGCATCTTCCGGCACGGATGCCGGGAGCAGCGCGACCGGATCTCAGTACGAGCCGAACTTGTAGTTCAGGCCGGCGCGGACGACGGCGAACTCGTCGGAGCGGCGGCCGATGCCGCTGCTGTAGACGGCGGGGAAGTTGCTGGCGGCGTTGATGACGAACGCGCCCTGGTTGCGGGTGTTGCGGTCGAGGTTGACGTACAGGCCTTCGACCTTGAGCGTCACGGCCGAGGAGCGGAAGAAGTTCAGGAACGAGTCGGTGGGGAGCGCGTACTCGACACCGCCGCCGACCGCGTAGCCGGTGCGGAAGCTGTCGTTGCCGGCATAGCCGCCGAAGGAGCGGTCAGCGCTGCCCGAGCCGTAGGCGAAGCCGCCGGTGCCGTACACGAGGGTGCGGTCGAAGGCGTAGCCGAGGCGGCCGCGCACGGTGCCGAAGTAGTCGAGGCTCGACAGGCCGCGCGGGTCGGTGACGTAGTAGCCGGGGGCGAGGGCGCCGTTGATGAAGGCGTTGTTCCGGCTGCGGCCGAAGTCGAGGTACTGGGCGTCGGCCTCGATGCCGACGACCACGCCCGAGCCCGGGGTGAACTGGTAGTTGTAGCCGATCTGGGCGCCGCCGGAGAAGCCGTCCTGGCTGCGGTTGCCGAAGGTGGCGGTGGTGCCGGCGGCGGCGTAGGGGGCCGGGACGCCGAAGGTGGAGTTGTTGTTGCTGCGGCTGGAGGCGTCGAACGCGTAGCCGGCGTTGATACCGAAGTAGGCGCCCGTCCAGGTGAACACCGGCACGGGGGTGAACACCGGCGGCGGGGCGGCGCGGCGCGGAAGGTCGGCGGCCGAGGCGGCGGCCGTCAGGGCGGTGAACGCGGCCAGCGAGGTCAGGAGCTTGGTCATAACGTAAGGTCCAAATTTCGATCTGACGAGAAGGCTACCGGTCCGTCGATGAAATGGCTGTAGTTTTACGGACACACTGCCGGCTGATGACGTGGGACGGTATAGTAAACCATCCATGAACATGCGTTGCACGGTCGAAATACATTGCGATGTACACGACCAGGCGGCTTAACATCTCGGCGGTGGTTTGGTTGCAGCACCCCGTGACTTTGGCCCGGGGCTGTTGCCGAGATGCTACAGAAGCGATCCGCCGCCCTGCCACAGGATTGGCCCGCCATCGGGTATTCAGCCCCCTCATGCCGATCCGGCCCGAGCACCGCTTTTTCTATCCGATCGACTGGCGCGAGCTGTCGCTGGCGATCCGCTTTGGTCGGGCAAAGGGCTGCTGTGAGGGCTGCGGACGGCCGCATGGGCGGATGGTCTACCACCTCGGCGATGGGCGCTGGTGGGACACGGACGTCAGGCGGTGGCGTGACGGCTGGGGCAGGCGGATCCGTCTCGGGCTGGGTGCCGACATCCTCGGCCGCGCTCGCCGGACTTGGGTCGTTCTAGCTGCCGCGCACAGGGATCACGATACCTCGAACAATGCGGACGCCAACCTCGCGGCCTTCTGCCAGCGATGCCACATGATCCACGATCGGCCGGAACATCAGAGGCGACGCTGGCGCACGCTGTTCCGGCGGAAAGCGCTCGGTGACCTGTTCGGGGGCCCCTATGCTTGAGACGACAGCGACGTGATCGTGTGCATCATCGGCACCACGAGGCGGCACCACACCACCGGATGGGACCCTTATCGATGGCGCCTGTTGTCGTGGGATCAGCGGACGGCCGGTGCGCTATCGCTCGTTCAGTAGGCCTGTTGGCCTCCATCAGCATCACGGCCGAGAAGCAGCAGAGCGCCAGGGCGGCAATCCAGAGAACGCCTCTCAGGGTTCGGGTCGTTCGCTTGGACATATCGACGACGGTGACGGTCGTCGGTTAGCGAACCCTTGCACGCCCACGATGCGTCCGGCGGGCGCTTGGGACCAAACCTGCGCGCCGGCGATTGTCGAGGGCCGTGAGCCGGCGCCTGCGGTCTCCAGTCCCGCCGCCGCACCGGCCCTCACACGTCAGCCAGCGCCATGACCGCCCTTGGCGTTGTCGGGTTGGGGCGTAACCGGCCGGTTGTCGTAGCCGCCGCTCTCGGGACCCTCACCGGCATCAGGCTCGGGGCTGCCTGGCGAATTCGGGCCACTGCTGCCTACCGCCGGATCGAGCTTCTTCAGTTCACCGATCGGCCGGCCTGGGGGCACGGTCCCGAAGGCTTCGCGTGCCGCGTCTACATCCGAGCCCATGTTGGCCTCCGTTGAAATTGTGGGAGGCCAAGGCGCGGGGTCTGATCGAAGTTCCCGGGAGGACTTTTCGGCGGGAGCCTTAGTCCGACAGCACGGCGACGAGCGAGAACGATGTAGCGAGTACGAACGTGCCTACGACGAGGGATGAGATGAGCAACATGGGAGGATTTGGGGGCTGAATGGCTATGCTTCCTCAATGTCTGAGGGCCACCCCCACTTGCAACTTATGTGTGCATAGCCGCTCACCACTTGCGGGCCTTCCCGAACGTGGCTGCGATGCAGGGCCTGGCCCGGTATGGGCACTCACCTTCGTATCGGCCGCTCGGCCCCACCCCGATCTGCTCACGGGGCGGGGGAGCGTCGATATTACGGAACACGCTCAGTGGATCCTGGCGCTCCGCGGCCGTTTCGGAGCTGGCGGATCGTCCTGCAGCGAAGTCGCGAGCTGGCAACCGAGCTCATGCAGGAGGGCATCGATCAGCAGACGGAGGTGAACCGACTTGTCCGCCTCCAGGGTGCGGATCAGCTCACAGGCTTCGATCGCTCGATCAGCAATGCGCTCCAGAATAGCACCTGGCGCCTCGTAGGCTGTGAGGAAGCGTGCCGGTCCATCAATCTGTCCATCGATCCGACTGTCGGTCACGTCGATGACGATCCCGCGCCCACGCATCTGTCCGTCCGCGCCCCGCTTGTAATGCCCGCGCACTAAGATCCAGCGCACGATGCCGGGCGCGGGCATGATGCGGTGCTCCCATACGAACAGTCCGCCCTCCTCGCGCACGCTGCGACGAAGCTCTGGATCTTGGGCGACTTCGTCCGGGTGGAAGATCGAGAAGAGATCCGATCGCGAGATGCCCTCGGCGGTCTCCGCATCCGATAGCCCGTACATTCGACCCATGACCGCATCGCCGCGGATCCGGTCAGCGCCTACGTCCTCTTCCCATACCCCGATGCTGAGATCTGTCAGCGGCAGCGCAGCTGCTGCAAGAGCGTACCCTGGGGACCGACGCGGCATGAGTAACCTATGCCCTTCACAATTCGAGGAGACCGCATCATCGCAACTTTTCGTAGTACCGCAATCGGCGTACTCAACCTGGGGATCACGATGATGACAGGTCCAGGATGGGCGAGCGCGACAAAGGTGACGGCCGCGACATGCCTCTCCCTTCGGGGGAGCAGGCCGCTGCGACACGAGAGCGCGAGGGCAAGCTGCGGACATTAAAGCGCCTCGCCGACGTCCTTGGCAGGCCCGTCGAGGATTTCTTCAAGCCAGGCCCTGACTGCGATGCCGCCGGAAGCAGAGTGAACGAAGGGGAGCGAAGATAAAGGTTGCTGCCGGACCCCGCTTGCACCTTCGCTGAGATCCCGACACCTTTCCGACATGATCCGATCAGAGCTCGTCCTCCGCGTCGCGGAGCAGAACCAGCACCTCTAGGCCCGGGACGTCGAGCGGGCGGTCGATGCCATCCTTGACCGGATCGCCGACGCACTAGCGGACGGTACCCGCGTCGAGCTGCGCGGCTTCGGGGCGTTCACGACGCGGACGGTCAAAGATCGCATCGTCCGCAACCCACGATTCGGCGCTCGTGTGAAGGTGGCGGTCAAGGCGAACATCCACTTCAGCCCGAGCAAACTTATGCTGGATCGGCTTAACCACGTGAAGGTTGAGCAGGAAGGGGGAGGCCGGAACGGCTGCTACGCGCCACCTGATCACGTACAGTGATTGGAGGATCGCCCTCACCTTCCTAATAGGCCCGGGCTCGGGCACGTCCGGCAGCAGGTCGGCGATGGCTGTCAAACAGCTTTAAACATTGGTTCTTCCGTACTTTCGGTGCTGAGCGGTGGTTTGGACGTTGATTCGCATGTTGGCCCGAGGGCAGTGCGATGCCGATCTCGAACCCGTCGTTGCCGTCGGTCCCGGACGGCCTGCACGTCGATGATCTGACGCTGGACACGGCCGGGTTGCTGATCACCGCCCGAACCATGGCAGCCCAAGCCTGCTGTCGGGTCTGCTGGCGTGCGTCAGTGCGGGTGCACAGCAGGTATTGGCGGACGTTCGACGACCTGCCCTGGCAGGACCGGCCGGTGACGTGGCGGGTGCAGGTGCGCCGCTTCCGCTGCGGCCATTGCCCGGGGCGGATCTTCGCCGAACGCGTGCCGGGGCTGAGTGCGCGCAAGGCGCGCCGCAGCGACCGGTTGGCCGAGGCGCAGACCGACATCGGCATGGTGCTGGGTGGTGAAGCCGGCGCAAGGCTGTCGCGGCGGCTGGCCATGCCGGTCAGCGGCGACACCGTCCTGCGCCTGATCCGTCGTCGCGGGACCGTACCGTCTCCGCCGCCGCGGGTGATCGGCATCGACGATTGGGCGTGGCGGCGCGGCCGGTCCTACGGCACCATCGTGTGCGACTTGGAGCGGCGGCGCGTCATCGATCTGTTGCCCGGCCGCTCGTCGGCACCGGTGCGGGAGTGGCTCACCGCCCATCCGAGCGTGACCGTCGTCAGCCGTGACCGTTCGGGACCCTACGCCGAGGCCACGCGCACGGGAGCACCGACGGCGACGCAGGTCGCGGATCGCTGGCACCTGCTCGTCAACGCTTCCGAGGTCCTGCGCGGCATCGTCGAGCGGCACCAGTCCGAGATCCGAGACGTGGCGCACCGCGCCGTGCACGATTCCGCGGGCTCCCCTGATCTGGCGAAGACAGTGCCAACGAACGTGAGCAGCCGGCGACGCGACCGCTGCGAGGCGGCCCTGTGCCTCCACGGCGAAGGTCTGCCGACCAAGGAGATCGCTCGCCGTCTCGGCGCATCCCGCAACGCCGTGCGCCGCTGGGTGCGGGCGGGCCGGTTGATGCCCTACCGCCGCGCACCGGGTTCGAGCCTGCTCGATCGCCATCTCCCCTTCGTCGAGGCACGCTGGCGGGAGGGCCAGCACAGCGCCACCGTCCTCCACCGCGAGTTGCACGCGCAGGGCTTCATCGGCAGCTACGACATCGTCCGGCGCTGGGCCTCACGACGGAGGCAGGATGCGCCCGCGCGATCACCGTCCGCCCGGGTCCCCTCGACGCGCCGCATCACCCGTTGGCTCACCGCCGACCCGGCCGCACTGTCGCGGGAGGATCGCGCCTTCACCGAAGCGCTCTGCAGCGCCGCGCCGAAGCTGAAGCAAGCCGCCAAGGATATACGCGCCTTCGCCGACCTCCTGCGCCAGAACGATCCCACCGGACTGACGCCCTGGCTGGAAGCTGCAGCCGCGACCGATCTCGGCGGCTTCGTCACCGGGCTCCAGCAGGACGAGCCAGCCGTGCGCGCCGCTATCGTCGAGCCCTGGAGCAACTGCCACGTCGAGGGGCAGGTCAACCGCCTCAAGCTGATCAAGCGGAGCATGTACGGTCGCGCCGGTTTCGATCTCCTGCGCCAACGCGTCCTGCATGCTGCATGAGCCGGGATCAGCAAAGCTTGATCGGATGCCAAACCTTCAGCACCGAAAGTGCGGAAGAACCAAAGTCGCACGCTGAAACACAGGCTTCATAAGACGTGAGTCCAAGCAAAGTCTTTACGCGACGTCCAAAGTTGTGGGAGCTCACGAAGTCAGCAAGGTGAGCGCGGAGTTGCTCATGGCTATCGTAGTGGTCGCGCTTGACTGTTGCGTCCTTGATCGTCCGGTTCATTCGCTCGACCTGACCGTTATCCGGCATGATGGCCTCGGTGCCCCTACATTCCGCTGACCATGTGATCGGCGCTATGGTGAGCCCATCCGGGATGTGGGGCACCGGGAGCACGTGAGTGCGGGCAGGCCGACCCTTAAGCTATGGGCTTAGAGTCCGAGCCGTTATCTGGCCGCCCCTGCGGTTCGCCCGGATGCGCTGCGAGCGCGGATCCGTAGTTGCCGTGTTGCCCGCCAGCTCCCGTGATCAAGACACGAGGAGGCAGGCTCATGCGAGTTGTGGGATTGGACATCCACCGCGTCTTTGCTGAGGCGGTGCTGCTGGAGAACGGGACGATCCGGCGTTTGGGGCGGGTCGGGATGAGGCGTGATCACCTGACGGCGTTTGCCAAAAGACCGACGCACGACGGCCATGTCGTAGTCGAGGCGACCGGCAATGCGAGCGCGGTCGCCGAAGTGATCCGGCCCCATGTCGGTCGGGTCGTGATCGCAAATCCCCGCCAGGTGCGCCTCATCGCGGAGGCGCGGATCAAGACCGACGTGATCGATGCGACAGTGCTGGCACGCCTCTACGCCAGCGGCTTCCTTCCGGAGGTCTGGATGCCGAACGAGGCCACCCTTGGGCTCCGACGCCAAGTTACACGCCGGACCCAAATCGTGCGGCAGCGGACGCGACTGAAGACGATCGTACAGTCGATCCTGCATGCCCATCTCGTCCCGCCTTGTCCGCATGCTGATCTGTTCGGGCCACGGGGGCGGGCTTGGTTACTGGCCCAAACGCTCCCTTCCGACGAGAGTGATGCGGTCACCCGGCACCTGCGCAAGTACGACCGGCTGAGTGAGGATCTGAAGGTCGTCCAGCGCGAGCTAGCGCGCGAGGCCCAGGCCGATACCAACGTCACCCGGCTGATGACGATCCCGGGCATCGACATGGTAGTGGCGGTCGGGCTGATTGCCGCGATCGGACCCATCGCACGGTTTGCCGCCCCGGATCGTCTGGTCGCCTATCTCGGGCTGAACCCGAGCGTGCATCAGTCCGGCTCTGGCAAGCCACGGCACGGGCGCATCACCAAACAGGGCCGAAGCCATGCACGCACCATGCTGGTCGAGGCGGCGTGGCAGGCGGTTCGGGGACCTGGACCGTTGCGCGCCTTCTTCCAGCGCGTCTCGGCTCGCCGCGGGCCACACGTTGCGGCGGTGGCGGTCGCGCGCAAGCTCGCGGCGATCATCTGGCATCTGCTCAAGCGGGGTGAGGATTACGCGTGGGTGCGTCCAGAGCTGCACGCCAAGAAGCTGCGCGAGTTGGAACTGCGTTCGGGTGAGCCGGCTCGTCGCGGCCAGCGTGGGTCAGCCTACGCCTACAACCTAACCCGCATGCGCCAGGACGAACGGCGACGCGTCGAGCAGGCGGAGATTGCCTATCGGCGGCTGATCGAGGGTTGTAGCCGACGTGGGCGGCGGGTGCCCACGGGTCCCGCAAAGGAGGAGCGACTATGAAGACGGCGCGGCCGGCCTTGCACCTCAAACCCGACTCTTCGTCACGTGGTCACCCGTGGGCGGCAGAAAAATAGCACGATCCGCGAGGAAAGGGGCTGTTCAACCTCATCCGTGGTCCAGGGGTGACGCGGCCTTGTTAGCCGATGGTCGATGTCGTTGCGAGCGCAGGCAGACTCGACGCTGTGGGCTCGGAACGTCTGGCCGGCTGCGCTCACCCGACCGGCCCCGCCGGCCAAGCTACCCGTGGAGCAAAAGCCGACCCTGCACTAACTTTGAGTCCGGACCATCCGGTGGGAGCCGATCATTTACGACAAACGGCCAATATTTATCTTCAATCTCAAACTATTCTGGATGGTATCCTCAAAATTTTGACTCTGCGTCGTAGTTTAGTATGATAGGCCTCGTCGGTATTTGGGCGCCCAATCAGACGTAAACGGCCGAACTCGAAGCAAATCGAGCCCGGGCCGATGGATCCATTCTTCCCGTCGGCGGTAAGATTTCACCGCCGACGTACTTAGTGACCTCGACTATTGGCGCTGCCCGTTCAGCTCCCTGATCCGGGCATCGAGAACGAGGCGCAACTCCCGGATCTCGGTGTAGGCGGACTGCGCCCGCTCGAAGCCCGCGAGCCCGTCGCGACGGATCTCCTCGGTCAACTGCTCGATGCGCCTGACGGCAGCGAGGAATGTCGGGGCCTGATCGTGTGTCGGTATCATGGGGGTCTCCAAAAACTGGCTCAATGAGCGGTAGGATGGGAGTGGGGTTCGACCCGGACTGGCATGAGGCCGTCCGTGAATTGCAGCAGCAGGCGTGAGCCAGCAGGCGCCCTGCCGGCCCCGGTGATGACCGTTCCGGTCTCGGCGTCGATCACCAGCGCGAGGGACGCTTCAAGATCGGGGTCCTGGTCGGCAGCCAGGATGGTCGGCTCGGCCACCGCCTGGAGCGGCGCGATGCCGTGAGCGGCGGTGATCGTCGTCGCTGCCGCGAGTGCGCCAAGCAGGGCGTGCTCGACCTCCCGATCGAGGTGCCGCAGCCGCGCATGCGCCTCGGCGGCGAGATCCTGTAACGCCGCCTCGAACGCTTTCGTGGCTCGAGCCAGAGCGATGCGGCCCGCCTCCAGCAGATCGTGCGCGATCGCATCGTCGAGAGAAGCGAGCGCCCGCTCGGCACGCGCGCCAGTCTGCTCGACCAGATCCCGGACCAGCCTCGCCGCCGCTGTCGGGGTCGGCTCGGAGCGGGCGGCGACCTCGTCGAGAGCGGTGCGCACCGTCCCGGCATGCCCGAGCCCGACGATCAGGTTGGGGATCCGCTCGGCCGTGGCCGCCCTGGCCACGTCGAGGGTGTTCAGGATGTGGAAGGCGAACGAGCAGCCCCCGCCCCGGACCAGCACCGTCGCCGACAGGCCCCGCGCAGCGTGCAGCTGCGCGGCTCGCTCGAGCGCGGCGACCAGCGAGGCTTGCGCGCCGGTCCCTTCGAACGTCGCCCAGAGCCAGTGGACGCGCAATAATCCCATCTGTTCGAGGGCTTGAAGCTGGTGGGCGACGTCCCTGCGGGCCTCGCCGTGCTCCGAGGCGATCACCGCGATCTCGCATGGATCCTCGGAAGCGTCCCAGGTCTGCGGTCCAAATCGCAATCCGCTCGATCGCAGGAACGCAAGCGCCCGGTCGCGGGAGAGCGCTGCCGAACGCGCGGTCTCCTCGACCCCCTCGAGAGCGACGACCTTGGCCTGGACGCCCAAGCCCTTGCCGAAGCGATGGCGGATGCCGGTCCGCAGCGTCAGGACCACGATGCTGTCGGCGAGGGATGCCGGATCGAACGCCGCCCCGCGTTGCTCCCGGATGACGGCGAGTTCGGAGGGGTTCAGCCGAGCCGTGAGGCGCGGAGGCTCCGCAGTGAGGACTGCATCGGCCTCGCCGAGCATCAGGAGACAGCTGCCGTTGCCGGCGGGCTCGACGGCGATGACACAGGCACGGACGGTGTGCTCGCCCGCGAGACGCTGCCGCAACCAGCCCACGAGGTCGCGTAGCTCGAGGATCGGCAGGCGATCGACCGGCTTATCCGGCTGAGGGGGCCCGGGAGGCGGGTCGGCGGTTATGGGGGCAGACAGCCGGCGATGTCCGGGCGACGCATAAGCGATCGTGCCGGGGAACAGATGGTGACGCATGGGGAGGCGGATCTCGTGCGATGGCGTAATGTGTTCCGACAGGACACGGCTTGTCGGCTTGATCGGGTGCGCCGGCCGCCCGGGATTGGGGCAGCGGGCGCCTGACATCGGCTCAGCCCTCGGACAGCGGCACCCGGCGTAGGATGGGAGCGACCGGGGGGAGCGCCTGGGCGATCGCCGCGAGGCGGGGGTAGCCGGCGAGCCGCAGTTCGCGCTGCAGGATGGCCTCGAGGTGCGCGATCAGTTCCACCGCGCCATCGACGGTGAGGTGGGCGAGATCGCACAGCACGGTCGGACGGTGCGGCCGCACCACCAGGATCGGCACCGGGAAGACGCAGAGCCGTCGCAGCAGCTCCTCGTCGGCGAGGGCATCGAGGTCGCGAACCCCGTTGAGGACGACGATCAGCGCGTCGAGGGTGCCCCACTCGTACTGGTCATAGGCACCGTCGAGGGTATGGTGCAGATCGACAACGGCTTGCGGCCCGTCGAACGCGACCGGGAAGCGCAGCAGCGTCAGCAGGCCCCGCGCCTCCCAGTCTGCCAGCCGCACGCTCGCCTCGCGTGGGCGACCATCCTGCGGCTCGATCATCGCGACCCGGCGCAGACGGTCGATCTGCGGCCGCGTGCCCTGCGTGGCCATGAGGCCGTCGGCGGACAGCCTCGCCCTGATGGCGTCATCCCTCTCAGTCCGGGCCCCCACCACCTCGTCGTGCTCGAGGTCGAGATGGAGATCTTCGATCCATCCGAGCAGGTCACCGTCCGGGGCGACCGTGACGTTGAGTTCCACGACGTGCTCGCCGATGAGGTCGTCGGGACGGAGAGGATGGCCGGTCTGGGCCTCGATGCGCGCGACGAGTTTCGGCGGGAGCACGGCCGTGAGCCGGCCCCGCCGTGCCGGGTGCGTGGCGCGGAGTTCGCATCGCCAGCCGGCGTCATGGGGGCGTGGCTCCTCGACCATCGCGGAGATGCGCAGCGGCGTGCACTGGCGCGCGGAGGCGCTCGGCCCCCCGCTGGCGGGGAGGTCGGTCTCGTGTGTCATGTCGATATCCTTGGGATGTGAGGGAGGTGTGAAGACGCCTCACCGGCCATGCGCAGGCTGCGGTCGCCCGCCTCGCGTCGCCTCTCGTCCCGTCCTCGTGGGATTTTTCGTGGAACGCCTTCGCGTCTTTGGTCCCGGTCTCTCGTCTGTCTCGCTGATGATCCGGCCGCGCGGCGAAGGATCATCGTCTGTCTGTGCCAATCCCGTCGTTCGGGTCGTCGTACCCCGCGCGCATCGCGCCGATGCAACCCACGTGGTTCGGTCAGTCATCTCCTATCCCGCGTTCGGAACGTCGTCCGACGGGACGGCGAACGGTTGTTGGCCGGAGCGCCCCGATGATCTCCGGCGGAGTCGACAGCAGCGGTGTTGAAGGCTCGGTCTTCTCGGCGTTCAGCTTCCTCTTGCGACGAAGCATGTCCGATGGCTCAGCATCCGGGCGACGGTCGAACGTCCAGCTCCCGTCATCCAAGTCACTGAACGCGTGTGCCGCGGCCCGCTTTCCGTAGGCCTGCCAGTCGCGGTGCCTGCCGGCGGTCGAGGGTGCATACGCGGCGATCAAGGCGGCGACTTCGGTCTGGTCGTGCCCCGAGACGCGCAGACGGCGGGCGACGAGGGCATCGACCCGTGAGGCGTCCGGCCAAGGTCCTTCCCACATCGCGAGGATGTTCAACCGGTGTTCGCGGTAGAGCATCGCGTCCGGCGGCACGGGCTGCGTCGGGTGTGCGGCATCCGGCGCTACGCCCGAGCGTGAGGAGGCTCCGACGCCGAAACGCCGGACGAACCACCGCGCCTGCCGCTGGATCGCTGCTGCGAACGCGCTGCAATCCTTCCCCGTCGTCTGGATCGCGTGTGCGAATAGCCTGAAGCCGTCCGGGCTCGGATCGTCGAGGATCGTCAGTCCCAAACGCCCTCGGGCCGCACCGACAAAACCGCGGATCGCGGCAGCAGCTCGCGCAACCGCAGCCATCTCGAACGGGAGTAGAAGCTTGGTCGCGCTCAGGACAGCGTCGAAGCGCCTTCTCCCCCGGGCGAGGATCAGGGACGGTGAGAACCTCCGCTGGAGGCGATCAACGGCTCGAGCATCGAGATCGGCCAGGACGACGTGGTGGCGCCGGTCGTCGTCGGGAGCCAGATGGATCGTCCGATCGTCGAACGCCGCCAGGAAGCCGGGCAATGCCGCGGCGATCTTTGCCATCGGACTGGGCGGAACATGGGCGAGGCGATCGGGTATTCTGACCGGCCTAACGCTCCGGTCGATCGGGTCGTGCGGGACCGGAGCGGGTCGCACGGCGACGATGCGGTAGCTATAAGCATCGAGCGCGGCATGACACGTTGCCAGCGTGTGCGGGATCCGTGCCGCCGGCTCGTTATCACGTTTCAGGGGGGCGAGCTTGGGCGGCGATCGACCGGTCTATCTGGCGAGCGTTCGCGCGCTGGGCGCGGTCGAAGGCCGGGGGCCGACCAGCACCGATTTGAGCAGGGGCATCGCATCGAGCGCGGGATAGCTCGCGTCGTACCGCTCACGGACCCGATCAGCCTCGTGTTTGCGCCGCCGTGCCAGCACATGAAGTTCTGGATCGGTTCCCGGTGCGGCGCGCGGTGATCCGGAAGGTTGCGCTTCGGGAAGGTAGGCCAGTCGGACGCCCTGCGCAGCCGGACCCGGCTCGAACGGCCCGAGCCGAGCCTGCAGCTTGGCCAAGCTCGCGGCGCGGCAGGTCGAGGCCTTGATGACCTGACCATCGATGATCAGGATCGCGCCCGATCCCTTGCTCGCGTAGACGATCTCCTCCGCAGCGAGATCGCGGTGCAGGGCGGCCCAGGATCCGGCGCGCGCGACGATCGGGGCTACGATCTCGATGGCCCGCCGCGCGGCACTCTCGCCGCCCTGGTAGATCTCCGCCCGGGCCGCTCCGGAAGGCAGGGCGTCGCCCGGATCGAAACGGCGGGCGAGGGTCTTTGCCTGGGCCGTCGCCCGATAGCTCTCACGGACGCGGGCGGCGGCCATATAACGGGCAACCCGCGCGTTTGGATCGTCCGCCGCGGCCGCTCGGAGTGCGTCCCGGACGCGGGTGATACGCGCCTCGGTGCTCTCCCGGCGTTGCCCGTCAGCTTTGGAAGCGTGAGCAGCGGAAGCACGCAACCGGCTCGCGCTCACCTGTCGTGGGAGGTGAGCCGTGTCGGCATTGGCCCGCCTCAACCGATCCCGAGCCGAACCAGCACCGCCTGCATCTGAGCCCGCAACTGGCCGATCTCTTCGCGCATGTCTGCCAGGAGCCCGACGATCTGCTCCTGTTGTTCCATCATCGCGTCCTGGGCTTCGAGGATCGCGCTCATCGGATCCTCCTCGGCTTGATCCCCACCGCCCTGCAGGAACTGCAGGATCCTGCGCGTGTCGCGATGGGCGGCGTGCGCTTCGACGGAGGCATGCTCCGCATGCTTGGCGGCGACCTGCCCCCAATTCGGCTGCTGGCCGCCGGGCTGTCCTGTACCTGCTGACATGCTGTTCTCCCGTGACGTCTTCGAGGATCTCGAAGTGCGCGCCGGGCTCGCGTCGCCAGCCCTGGGCATGCTCGATCCGGGCGACCGCGCGCCCGATGGCGTTGTGGAAGAAGGCGACCTTGGTCGCCTTGTCGGCATCCGGTGCGACGCGTGAGACCAGCGCGTGCAGGTGCGGGTTGCCACCTTCGCCGAGGTGCAGCGCCCAGAGCACGCCGTGACCGCGCAAACCGGTCTCATCCAGCAGGATGGTCAGCGCCCGCTCGACCTGTCGCACCGTGGGTTGCTCGCCGGGTCGCCAGGACAACACGAGGTGCTCGACCGGTGATCGCGCTCGCGGCGCCCCCGTGACGGTGGAGATGAGTTCGGCGACCTGGCCCGAGCGGGTTCCGGCGATGAGGTTGAGCCTGCCGCGGGCCAGGACATCGCCGCGGTCGAGATTGTCGGCGCTGCGGTCGATGTAGGTAACCAGCGCCTCCACCTGCCGTGCGACCGGCGCACCGTCGCGGCGCTTGTCCACGCGCTTGCCGATCATGACGGCGCCCTCGACAGGGCGTCGATGGCGCGGCGGATATCGCGCAGGGCGAGGCGGCCGTCCTCGCGCAAACCGGGGGTGCGGATGGCGAGCTTGGCGAGGTCGCCGAGCCGGCGCAGCTCGCGAATGTGCTCATCATCGACTTGTGCCGCGATGTGCAGCCCGATCAGCCGACGGCGGGTGAGCGCGGCGAGGGTGAGCCCGGCCACCTGCGCTTCGCGAAGGAGGCGCGCGTGCTCGTCGGGGGCGAGCCGAATGCCGACCATCTCCGTGAGTTGGCGGCGCTCTGAACCACGTTGGCCGGACATCGGCGTCGTCCTCAGGGGGCCTTCAGGGGTGGGGGTTCGGGGGCACGCCCCGACAGGCTGAGGGGGAGGTGAGAAGCGAGAGCGCCGAACAGCCCCCGACCCTTTGCGCTCCGTGGCCGGCGGGGACGGCGCGGTTAGCAAAGGGCATCCTGCCCCCTGCGTCCTCCATGGGTGTTGTCTTTCCCTGGTCTTCCCGCGGCGTCAGCCGACGCGCGGTGATCGCCTCCGCTTTGGCCACCAAGCCTGGAACGAAGCCGTCGCGCAGCGCACTGGCGATCGTTTTGCGGCGAGCTCGTTTAACCGGCGTCGCGCAGTTTTCTACGTAGATCATAAGCTCGCTAGCCAACTCGAAAGCGATCAACTTTGTCGAGTCCGTGGAGGAATCGAGCATCGCCGTCTCAAGCATTCACACCGGCGCTTGATTGGTCAATGAGTTGACAATCACAGCGAAATTTGCGGGGGCGAATCACCGTAAAACACAATCAATATAACACTCATCTGCATCGATTCGCGGCAAAAAGTTCTTGCAATCGGTACAGGCAAGCGTGACCATGGTGACGGCGGAAGCTGACGATGCGTCGAGCGAACCAATCCACAGGTGGAGCCAATGATGGTAAAGCCAAAGCGAATAAGGGTCCCGATCAAGTCGGAGGAAATCTCTGCGTCGCACGAGGCGCTCGATGCGTTGCTACGCATTCCGCCACCGCCGCCACGCGAGACGATCACACTTGCGAAAGCCATTGGAGACCTCGCCCCGAAGATCCTGGCGCTCCTGGATGCGGGCCACACCATCGAGATGATTGCCGAGCGCGTTCGGCTTGGCGGCCAACCGATGCTCGCAGCCACGCTCAAGCGCTACATCGCGGCGCGTGGCGGCCGGCGCAGCAAATCGAAGGGGCGGCGCACGAAGGGTACGAAACCGGCAAAGCGTGGAGCTGGTCAGTCAGCCGGGTCGTCATCGCCCGCGATAATGGTCAGCGGCGATCCCTGTCCGTCGAACCGATCACCGACTGCGGCAGCGTCGTCGAAGCCAGCATCGACGTCACAAACACAGGCGATGCGGGGCATTCCAGTCCAGCCAGATGTCTCGCGACCGATAACCGACGCGCACCCAGTACAACAGGCTCGACCGGCACCAGCGCCGCTCGCACAAACGGTGATACCCGCAAAGCCACCTCAGTCCGCCGAGGTAACGCGGCCGGCGGCGCAGCCCGTCACTTCACACAATCCGATGCCGGCGCCGCCAATCCGAGAGACGAGCGTTCCGCTGAGCACGTCACGGGCGCCGACACCATCATCGCCTGCATCCATGGCAGAGCGGACATCGGGCATTCGAAATCAACCGAGTCTCGATTTACGCCTCGCGGCTGCGGCGAGAATGGATCGCGCACCTCCCCCGGGCTTCGAGCCACATCCGATTCCACAGCCCAGGAACAATCCGACAAAGAAAGAGGATCCGCTGTTCTGATCATCCGTCGAGATGACGGCAGCGATAGGTTGCGATCCGCGACTTACACAAACAGTCTACAGAGCTATGCGTCATACCAGGCAAAATACGACATCAGGCCCATAGTCGATAATCTTTCATATCTTCATACCAAGGGTCGGCATGAGGACTCTCATGCCGACCTACATTCTTCGTCGCGATCTTGAGATCGCTCGAATCCACCTTCAAACGATGGAGCGGACTCAATGCTCGGCGACGATGATGCCCCCAGGTTCGTGTACAGCCGGCCCCTCAAAACGGAGGACATCCGTCGGGATGGACGAGGTCACCCGCTCGCCTGGGTCCCAGTTACGTGTCCGCCGCCCGTCCAGACGGGACGCCCCCGCACCGTTGAGCGGAAGAGGCTCCTGCAGGCGAGCTTCGGCCTCACCTACGTCGGCCTCTTCGAGGCGCTGCTCCGTCGCGCGCGAGATGCTGGCCGCGCGAAAGGACATCGGCGTGAGGTTCTGCACGAGGAGTTGCGGCAGGAGATCCTCCATGGGATCCCAGTGTCGTGGAGTCCGGCAACGGTTACCGATGCGGCAGAGAAGTTCGTAGCCGAGCTATCGCCCTATCCCACCTTCAAGGCGTTCAAGGGTGACGCGCGCGGACGGGGACGCAAACATCCGGGAAAGCCGAACGCGAAAACCGGCGATGCCTGGATCACCGCATAGAAACGGATCCTGCGCCTGCTCGCCATCGCCAGCGAACAAGACCAGCTCATCACCAGCGAGCAACACAAACTCGGCCACGCGGTGCGCGCGCACGACGACATCGGTTGGTGGGAAGGGAAGGAAGCTCTGTTGGAGGAGCGCCTGCTCCTCGACACCAAGCAACAGGAGAAATTCCGCCTGAGCCTACCGGAGATGGTCGAAGTCGCGATCTACGGTCACATCAATCCCGCTGAGCTGTGGCGGAGCTACCATCTGTCGAGTGCCATGTTCGAAGCGGCACGCTGCGCCGGGTGGTGCAGGATCGGAAAGTTCGGTCCGCTGAGCCCGGACGGTGCAAACTGGCTGATCAACTACCTCGCCGGCTGGTCGAGTCTCGACAGCACCGATCCCGATGCGATCAGCCGGTACTTCCTCTGCAGGGACCTGATCATCGACGCCTGCAACGGTCTCGCCGACGCAAACATCCACTTCTTGCGCGGCGAGCTGCTGAACGAGGTCGAAACAGCGATCAAACGGGGGGGGCCGATCGAGATCCGTGTGCCGGCGATCATCGCGAAGCAGCGGACAGGCTGAAGATTTCGTCGTTCGACAGGACCGCGCGAGTTTTTACCCGAGTTTTTCAAAGCGGACTGGCATCATTGGAGAGCTCCATTGAGGAGCCCGACGATGCGTAAGCCATTTCCCCCGAACACATCTCGCCGAAACGGACGACGCAAGACCGAGCCTCGGCGGCCTGACGGACGCCATGCCCCCGGTGCGCGGGCTCGCGTCGCAACGCAGCGCCGCCCCGGTATCCGCAGGCATCCCTCGTTCGTCCTCGATCTCGCAGATCCCACCAACGTGGCGACCCGGGAGATCGAAGTGATCGATCGGCATCTCGGGAGCTTCATCGACGATCTGCTGGGTTGAGGCTTCGCCACCCTGCGAGCGTGACCGCCTTTGGAGGATGCAGCGACGACTCTTGCCGCCGAGTCGCAGAGTTCGCAGCCTCCATGTCCATGAGAGCTCTCGTTCTTGAACTGCTGAGGTTCCGCCAATGAGCCGACACGCCCACAAAACGCGCGTCCTGCCGTCTCTCGACGGACCGCAGCGCGTCGTGTGCTACCTGCGCGTTTCCACTGGACTGCAGACGAATCGGATCTCTCGCTCCCCGACCAGCGGGCACAGGTGCATGCCTTCTGCGCCGCCAAGGCTTGGCCAGTGGTGGACGCGTGTGTCGAACCATGTGCCTCGGCGACCGACGACAACCGGCCCGCATTCGAGACGATGATCGAGCGCGCCTGCGACGACGACCATCCCTTCGACGTCATCCTCGTCCCCTCTCATCCGCGATTTCTTCGGGATGCCTGCGGGCGCGATCCGTACGTGCGCCGCCTCGCCGAGGCCGGCGTGCGCCTGATCTCGGTCACCGAGGAACTCTACAACGACCCCATCCAGGTGATGATACGGCAGGTGATCGCCCGGTTCGACGCGTACCAGTCGAAGCAGCTTTCATCTCTCTGAACGTGCTCACCACCCCTGCCGTGCCGAGGTTCCCGCCGTGAGTCATTACACCCGCAAAGCGCGCGCCATGCCTGCTCTCGATGAGCCTCAGCGTGTCGTCTGCTACCTGCGCGTTTCCACCGGACGCCAGGCCGAATCGGATCTCTCGATCCCCGATCAGCGAGCGCAGGTGCACGCCTTCTGCGCCGCCAAGGCTTGGCCGGTGATGGGGGAGTATGTCGAGCCGGGTGCCTCGGCCACCGACGACAACCGCCCCGCGTTCCAGAAGATGATCGAGCGCGCCTGCGACGACGACGACCCCTTCGACGTCATCCTCGTCCACTCATACTCGCGGTTCTTCCGGGACTCGTTCGGTCTGGAGATGTACGTGCGCCGCCTCGCCAAGGCCGGCGTGCGGCTGATCTCGATCACCCAGGAACTCGGTGACGATCCCGCCCAGGTGATGATGCGGCAGGTGATCGCCCTGTTCGACGAGTACCAGTCGAAGGAGAACGCCAAGCACGTGCTGCGGGCGATGAAGGAGAATGCGCGTCAGGGCTTCTACAACGGCGCTCCGGTGCCGCTGGGCTACACCGCCGTCGAGGTCGAGAAGCGCGGGGCCCGGATCAAGAAGCGGTTGGCGGTCGACAGCGTCGAGGCGGAAACGATCGCACTGATGTTCCGCCTCTACCGCCATGGCGACGGCATCTCCGGTCCGCTCGGGGTCAAGGCGATCTCCTGCCATCTCAACGAGCGCGGCTACCGCACTCGCTCCGGGGGTCGCTTCGGGGTCGCGACGGTTCACGGTATCCTGACCAACCGCGTGTATGTCGGCGAGTGGGTGTTCAACCGGCGCTGCTCGCGGACGCTGACCGAGAAACCGAAGGCGGAGCAGATCCCGATCACTGTGCCGGCGATCATCTCCCTGTCCGAGTTCGAGGCGGTGCAGGCGACGCTGAAGGCGCACAACCCACGCACCACGCCGGCCCGGGTCGTGACCGGCCCGATCCTGCTCACCGGGCTGGCGACCTGCACGACCTGCAGCGGCCCTATGACGCTCCGCACCGGCACGTCGAAGTCCGGCCAAGTCCATCGCTACTACAGCTGCTCGACCCACGGCCGGCAAGGCAAGACCGGCTGCACCGGCCGATCGATCCGGATGGATACCCTCGACACGTTGGTCACAGACCGCCTCGTGGCGGAGCTGTTGCAGCCTGACCGGCTGCGGACGACGCTCGCCTCGCTTTGGTCGGTGAGGGCGGAGAAGGCGATCCAGGTCGACGTGCGGGTGGCGGCGCTGCACCGCGAGGTCGCCGGGGCGGAGGAGAAACTGAAGCGCTTGTACCGAATGATCGAAGAAGGAATGACCGACCTCGACGACATCCTGAGGGACCGTCTTGCGGCGCTGAAACAGGAGCGGGACCGCGCCAAAGCGGCGCTCGACCGGATCCACGTCAACGCGCGTCCGCCGGCGGAAATCGCTCCGGACCTCATCGAACGATTCGGCCGTCTGATGCGCGAGAACGTGACGACGGGAGAGATCCCGTTCCGGAAGGCGTGGCTTCAGGCGATCGTCGACCGGGTCGAGGTCGGGGCAGATGTCATCCGCATCGTTGGCGGGAAAGAAGCCCTGGAAACGGCCATCCTTGATGCCGGCTCAGCCGCGCCCAGTGTTCGCAGTTCTGTACGGAAGTGGCGCGCCCGAAAGGATTCGAACCTCTGACCCCCAGATTCGTAGTCTGGTGCTCTATCCAGCTGAGCTACGGGCGCCTGACACGGCGGCGGGGTCTCGCCCTGCCGGTGTGAGGGGGCTTCTAGAGGCTCGGATCGGGCTTGGCAAGACACATCGTGGCAAGAGAATCCGGCCACGAGCGTCGCCCCCGCCGGGTCAGAGAATCCGGGCGCTCGCCTTCACCCGCTCCTCCGCGGCCCGGATCGCCTCCGGCGTGCCGACATGGAGCCACTGGCCGTCGAGGCGCATGCCGAACAGCCGCCCGGCCGCGATCGCCCGGTCGAACAGGAGGTTGAGCGAGAACGCCCCCTCCGGCGTGTCGGCGAACAGGCCCGGGTCCAGGATCGCCACCCCGGCATAGATGAACGGCGCCACCGCACGCTCGCCGCGGCGCTCCAGGCGCCCGTCCGCATCCATCACGAAATCGCCGGCGCCCTCGTAGCCGAGGCTGGTGGTGGTGGGGGCCACGAGGAGCAGCCCATCCATGCGGGCCGCGTCCCAGGTCTCGACCAGCCGGCGCAGGTTGGAGGCCGGCCCCTCCAGCCAGAACGAATCCGCGTTCAGCACGACGAAGGGCGCATCCCCCAGGAGCGGCAGCGCCTTGCGGATGCCACCGCCGGTCTCCAGCAGCGCGCCGCGCTCGTCGGACACGATCGTGGCTGGCCCCCGGCCCGGCGCCTCGGCCCGGCGGGCGAGGTGGCCCTCGATCAGGTCGGGTAGGTAATGGACGTTGACGACCGCGGTCCCGATCCCCGCCTCGGCGACCCGGTCCAGGGCGTGGTCGAGGAGCGCCTTGCCGGCCACCTCCACCAGGGGCTTCGGCACCGTGGCGGTCACCGGCCGCATGCGCTTGCCCAGGCCGGCGGCCAGGACGAAGGCGCGGCTGACGGCTGGCTCGAGCTCGCTCATGCGGGGCGGATCCGGTGGTCAGGGTTCGGGGGCGGGGGCGACCAGGCCCGGCAGGTGTTCCGCGTGCCAGGCCCGCAGCCCGGCCAGCGCCGGATGGGCGAGGTTGCGGGCGAGGTAGCCCTCGATCCGCGGCAGGTGGGCGAGGTAGCCGGGCTTGCCGTCGCGCCGGTCGAGCCGGGCGAAGATGCCGAGGATCTTGGTGGCGCGCTGGGCCGCCAGCAGGGCGTAGGCGGTGGCGAAGGCGCCGACGTCGAAGGCCGGGTCCCGGCCCCGGCGCTCCCGGGCGTAGAGGCCGAGGAGCCGCAGCTCGAACTCGGCGCTGGCATCGACCCGGGCATCCTGCAGCAGCGAGGCGACGTCGTAGGCCGGGTGGCCCATCACGGCGTCCTGGAAGTCGATCAGCCCGACCCGCTCCAGCCCGTCCCGGTCGGGCAGCCAGATCAGGTTGGGCGAATGGTAGTCGCGCAGGGTCCAGGTCGGCCGGTCCGGGACCGCCCCCTCCAGGGCCGCCCGCCACAGAGCCACGAAGTCCGAGCGCGCCGCCTCCGGCAGGGTCACGTCCCGGATCGCCGGGGCGTACCAGTCGGGCAGCAGCTCCGCCTCGAACAGCAGCGCCTCCGTGTCGTAGGGGGGCAGCACGTGGTCGATGCCCTCCGCCACCGGCAGCACCGCGGGCAGGGGGGTGGCGTGGAGCCGCGCGAGCAGGCGTACGGCCTCGGCGTAGCGCTCGGGCCGCGGGGCGCCAGCCTCGATCATCGGCTCGCTGCCGAGATCCTCCAGGATCAGCAGACCCTCGGCGAGGTCCTCGCCGTAGATCTTGGGCGCCGAGAAGCCGAGCGCCCGCAGCCCCCGGTCGAGGGCCACGAAGGCGTGGACGCTCTCGGCCAGATGCACGATCGCGCTGTAGGGCTTGCCGTCGCGCACCGGCGGCCCGTCGGGCCGGGGCGGCGCGATCATCAGGACCGCGCTGGTGCCGTCGGGCTTGGTCAGGCGCTCGTAGGCGCGGGACGAGGCGTCGCCCTGCATCAGCGCGCGCTCGGCGAGGTCCCAGCCGCTGCGGTCGAGGAGCCGGCGCACCGCCCGGGCCCGGTCGAGCCGGGCGCGCATGGCGCCGGTGCCGGCGATCCGGGCGAGCCGCGCCCCGGGACCGAACTCCGCCCGCAGGGACAGGTCGACGCTGAGCACCGGCCCGTCGCGGGCCGGCAGCCGCTCGGGCCATTCCACCAGGGTGATCGCCCCCTCGGCCAACTCGTCGAAGCCGAGTTCCACCAATTCGTCGGCGTCGCGCAGGCGGTAGAGGTCCGCGTGGATGATCGGCCGGCCGTCCCGGGTCGCGTAGGGCTGGATCAGCGTGAAGGTCGGGCTCGGCACCTCCAGGCGCGGGTCGCCGGTGAGTTCGCGGATGACCGCACGGGCGAGGGTGGTCTTGCCGCCGCCCAGGCCCCCGGAGAGCGTCACGACGTCCCCCGGGAGCAGGAACTCGGACAGGAACAGGCCGAGATCCTCGGTGGCGGTCTCCTCCGGCAGCACGAATTCCCAGGGCGCGGATGCGCCCGCCGCCCCGCCGGCCCTCTGCCCGTCCCGATCGTCCCCGTCCAAAGCCCGCCTCCGAGACCCGAAGACGCATGGTCCGAAAACACGCCACGGATGCAAGCGTTTCCGGCCCCTCTCGTGCGCTTCCCGTTCGCCCGGTGCACCGAAACCACGCTCGCGGGCATCGGCTGCGGATTGCCGGACCGGCGCCGCGCTTGGCATACCGCTTGCCGAGGGCGACGCGAACGACCCGCGGGCCGGCCCGGCCCCCCATTCGACGATCAGGCAGGGAGTGACGCATGAAGCGCGAGGACCTCACCGAGAAGCTTCTCGACATCAAGCGCGAGAAGGGCTGGAGCTGGAAGCACATCCACGCGGAGATCGGCGGCCTGTCGCCGTTCCTGATCACCGCGGCCTGCATGGGCCAGATGAAGCTGCCCAAGGCCCAGGCCAAGCGGGCGGCCGCCCTGTTCGGGCTCACCGCCGCCGAGGAGCGCATGCTCAACGAGGCGCCCTATCGCGGCTCGATCCCCCAGATGCCGCCCACCGACCCGCTGATCTACCGGTTCTACGAGCTGGTGATGGTCTACGGCACGACCTTCAAGGAACTGATCCAGGAAGAGTTCGGCGACGGCATCATGTCGGCGATCGACTTCAACATGGACATGGCCCGCGAGGCCAACAACAAGGGCGACCGGGTGCGGCTGACCATGTCGGGCAAGTTCCTGCCGTACAAGTATTACGGCAACGACGACGACACGCCGGAATACGGCTTCAAGGAGGGCTGAGCGGCCGGGGGGGGGCGATCGGGATCCGCCGCATCCGCCGTGCCCGCAGGGGCTGGCGGATTCACGGATCGCGTCCGGCCGGGGGCAACGGCCGGCCCCAGGCGCGTCGCCCTTCCCCCACGGCCTGCCGGGTTCACACGTCTCGGGCTGACGCCCCCATCTTGAAAGGGAGGGCGCTGTTCCCCTCCCCGTTGCGGGGAGGGGTCAGGGGTGGGGATGGTGCCGACGGCACCGCGCCCTTCGATCCTGCACCACCCGCAACCTCCAACGCCGCCCCGCACGAGTGAGGGGACCCGAGCCCCGCCGATCTGACCGGCGAGCGCGCTGAGACCTCAAACCTCTGTAGCCCCCTTGTCGTCGCCGGAGCGAGGCGGAATCCCCGGCGTACCGCGTGGCTGTGCAACCGGGCGTCGCCCCAGGTCCTTGATCTGACGCGCTCGCAGACGGCGAACCGGTCCCCGTTTCGGCGGCGAGCGTGCGAGGACCCCCGCATGACAAGCCCGATGTCTCCCGAGCGCCCCGACCCGACCTATCCCGATCCGTCACCGGCGCATCCCCCGAATCCCGACCGGACGCCGCTCCCCGAGCCTCCGGGCATGCCCGACGATGGGCCGGACGAGGTCCCGCCGTCCAACGAGCCCCTCGGCATCCCCTCCGGTGCACCTCCGGAGATCGGGTGAAACCGGCCCGGCGGATCCGGCTGCCGCTCGCGTCCTGATCCGCGAAACGGCGGCCACCGCTTCGGTCTCGCAGGACGAGCCCGGCGCCCCGCCACGGGGGCGTCGGGCGGTATCGGGCCTGTCGCGAGATCATCGAAAATAAAATCCGTGACTTTTTGCGCGTTCGCACGTTTCCAATTATTGCGGCACACATCAATCATGTTTTAAATGATATCAAAGACTGCGGAGATACGTCATGCCGATTGTCGGATACCCGGCCTGGCAACCGGTCATCGATGCGAACACCCGCGAACACGTCCGTTTCGCGATGTCGGATGGGCGCAGGCTTATCCCATGCCGCATTGCGATCAGCACGCTGCGCGATTGCTTCGGCGATGCGGATTCCGAGCCGATCGCTCTCTTCGAGAGTTTCCAATGCGAGATCGAAGGCTTCGCCAGCAATAAATACGAATTCGGCGGGGTCATGAACGGCATCGTCGAGATTAAAGACGCCGACATGTCCTGATTTCGGCTCACAGGATTAGGAAAATTGCAATGACAACTCCCAGATTGACGGGCATCGAATTCAGCTGGTTCACCAAGTGCCAGATGCTGGCCTCGAACTACGAGCAGCATTGGGGCATGCAGCTCGAGCCCGAGACGGGAACGCTGGTCGAGACCCTCGCCGCCGATGCGCGAACGGTCTTCACCGGGCCGCAATCCCTGCAGCGTGTGGCTGCACGGCTCGGCCTCGCCGCAGACGCGATCTCATCGACCAAGGACGAGGCGGGTCCCGTCGCCAATAGGCGGCACGAGATCGATCGCGGCGCGGAAGCGCTCCGATACATGTCCGAGAAGCTGGCCCAGGTCGCGGCGGCCGTAGGCGCGCAGGAACGCCCCTCGGCACAGGCGTCGAGCGATCCCGTCGTGCGCCCCGCGCCTTGACGAGCGGCGGCGGCCTTCGGATCCACGGGCGAGATCCGCGCCCTACATCGTCACGATGATGGATTTTCAGACGATCGGGACGCTGTGCGACCGGAAGCTCATCTCGGAGGACGAGGTGGACGCGGCCGTCGAAGCCTTCCTGTCCGGGTCGGTCGCGAGCGTGTTCCTCTTCCGAGGCGGCTATCGGCTGAACCTCGTCAAGGCGGTGCGCAGCCACCCGGGCGCCCAGGAATTTGTCGGTCGTCCCAATGTCGGCATCGGACTGAAGCGCCCCTTCGTGCGTGCCGCGTTCCTTCAGGCGCGGCCGATGCCGCGCCCGGACGATTGATCCGGTCGGGATCGGTCGGACCGTCGCCCGACCGGCTACGGCCCGGCCAGGATGGCGCGCCGGAGAGCGGGAGCCCGGGGATGTCGGACCGGGTCCGGGACAGGCCGGTCGCGTCATATTCGCGGATCCGAGCATCAGAATTGGTGGGCGCCACGGCAGCGTCCCGCGGATAGACTCCGAATGTCGGATCGCCGGTCGGTATCCGGCCGGTGCGCGCGACGCGCCCGACCTGCCCGCGCACCGTCGCCCCGGACCCGGCCCATCGGGACGGCGGCGATGCGGTGGCGCTCATCCCGAACCGTGGTCCGGAGATGCCTATGCCGACGCACCTCTGCATCGATCCGACCGATCAATACAGCGACGCTCAGGTCCTGGTGACATTCAAGGGGGACGGCAGCGACGTCAGTCTGATCTCGGTGATCGACGCCGCGCAAGACGACATCCTCCCCGATCTTGAAGAGATACAGCGTCAGGATCTTCGCGATGAGATCACCGCGGCGGTGCATCGGACCGACGGCCCGCTTCGACGGAACGTGCAAAGCCCTCACGTCTAACGCATCGTCCTGAATACCGGGATCAGGGCGATGCGCTAGATCTTTGATCTGGCATCATCGTGTTCCGAAAGGCGGCAACCCCCGTTCGGGACGATGCCGTGGAGCGCTGTCCGCCGAGGTGGGTGCCCGGCTCGGCGCCAGAGAGCCCGTCGCAGCGCGGGTCTCGGGCCGCGAACGCCTATGCGGGGGCATCCGGACCGGGGGCGGGCGCTGCGGCGACGTCGTCCCGGCGTCGATCGTCCCGCGCGACAGCCCTGGAGGGCTTCGATGACAGATCATTCGACCATGCGGCGTGCGACGGCCGAACTCCTCGGCACGTTCTGGCTGACATTCGGCGGATGCGGCGCGGCGGTGCTGTCGGCGGCCTTCCCCGAGCTCGGCATCGGCTTCCTGGGCGTATCCTTCGCCTTCGGCTTCACCGTCCTGACCATGGCCTACGCGGTCGGGCATATCTCCGGGGGCCACTTCAATCCCGCGGTCACCCTCGGCTTATGGTCGGCCAGGCGATGCGCGAGCCGGCATGTGGTCCCCTACATCCTGGCGCAGGTCGCGGGGGCGATCCTGGCGGCGGGCGCCCTCTACCTGATCGCGTCGGGGAAGCCCGGCTGGGTTCCGAACGGCTTCGCCGCGAACGGGTATGGCGACCTCAGCCCCGGCCGGTTCGGCATCGTCTCCTGCCTCGCCATCGAGTTCCTGGCGACGTTCTTCTTCCTGTTCATCATCATCGGAACGACCTCGAAGGGGGCGGCGGTGGGCTTTGCCGGCATCCCGATCGGTTTCGCCCTGGTTCTGATCCACCTGATCTCGATCCCGGTGACCAACACCTCGGTCAACCCGGCGCGGAGCACGGGGCCGGCGCTGTTCGCGGGTGAGGCCTATATCGGGCAGCTGTGGCTGTTCTGGCTCGCGCCCATCGCCGGGGCCATGGTGGCGGGCAGGCTCGCGCGGTGGTTCTACGAGCCGGCCGACATGGTCGAAACCGTGGTGGTCGAGAAGGCCGCCGTCCGGCCGATCTGAAGGCGGGCGTGACGGGGCGGACAGCCCCGGCGACCGTCGATCATCCCTCCCGGATTCGTCCCGGATCGAGCCGCGGTCGCGATCCATCTTCGCGCCCCCCGGGCTCGACCCTGACATCCCGGAGGATCGGTCCGGGGCGCAACGGAACGACGAAGATCCTCGATTCAAAGTCTCTCGGGAGCCTCCCGCCGTCGGCACCGTCCCACCGGCAGCGAAACGGCCCGCCCCCGATATGGGCCGGTTCCGAGGAACCCAGCACGCCGGGCGGGAAACATCCTGTCCGGATGCGACGGTCGCAACGACCGCAACACGCACCGGTCACCGGTGCAACGAAGGAAACCAGCCATGGCTCAGACATCCCACGCCGAAGCCTCCAAGCATCACGAGGCCGCGGCCAAATCCCACAAGAGTGCGGCCGATCATCATGCGAAGGGTGACATGGCCACGGCCACGAAACACTCCGAGGAAGCGCATGGCCATTCGGTCAAGGCGCATGAGAGCTCGGCCAAGGCCCACGCCAAGAGCACCGGCAAGCACTAACATCTCCATCGCCTGATCGAACACGGAGCGTGGGCCGCGTGTCCGCGCTCCGGACCGGGATGGGGGCGGCTGCCGAGTCTGAACGCCCGTTTGACCGTGCGATTGCGGTCGCGTGGCCGTCCTGACCGACGTGTAGCCCGATCGTCGCCTCATCGTGAGGTGCTGCGCACCAGACTCGAAGGAGCCCTCCAGCGATCGCGCGGCCGGCTGGAGGCCTTCTTGTATAGCTCCGCTCCGCGACACGCCGCAGGGTGAGGTCGGGGCGGGGAAAGAACGGCCGAACAGGCTCAAGAATTATAGAAATACATGGATAATATGATCATAATATTATAAGGTAGATTTTGATTTCAGGATTAATCAATTTTTATCCAATTCTACTCGGACTTTGGGAAGTGACTTTTGATCGGGCTATGGGGGCGCAGGCCCGGCGCCGAGCGCCATCCGTGGGGCCGTCGGCTGCCGTCACCGCCCCGGGCGGGCGCGTTCCGCGAGATCTTTCCTTAACGGTGCGCCTGTAGCCTCGGCGGCCCGATGTCGTCGTGAGCGTCCGCCTGGGCGCCGGAGCGCCTGCCGCCATGACCCTGCTCAGCGTGATCTGCCTGGTCTCGGGGGCGTCGCTTGCCGGCCTGGCGCCGCGGCGCTCGGTGCAGCAGGCGGCCCTGGAGGGGGCCGGGGGCGGCCTGATCGTGCTCGGACTCGTCATCATCGGCGCGGGATTGCCCGTCTTCCGATAGCGGCCCGTCCCGCGACCCCGCCGGGGACGAGGCCCTACGCCCGCGCCTCGGCGCCCTGCAGGACGGCCCGGATCCGCGGCAGGGCGGCCCGGGCGGCCCGGTGCCCGAGGGCGATGCCCTCGGCGGCGCGGTGGAAGTCGAACAGGCCGAACCCGGCCACGTCCGGGCCGATGGCCACGTCCGGCGGGTCGCGCTCCAGCCGCGCGCGCGAGATCCGGTCCTGGGTGATGTTGAAGGCGTCGAGCACCACCCGGGCGAGGCCCGGCACGGCGATCTCCGGCTCCGCGCTTGGGAAGCCCGGCAGCCGCTCGCGCAGGGTCTGCAGGAAGCCGCGGCGGAGCGGATGCTTCGGCGCCTTGCGCACCACCGGGCCGCCGGTGTCGCCGTTGAGATTGACGCAGATCACCAGATCGGCGCCGAGCGCCCGCGCCAGGGCCACCGGCACCGGATTGACCAGCGTCCCGTCCATCAGCACCCGGCCCTCGTGGGTCACCGGGGGGAACAGGCCGGGAATCGCGTAGGAGGCGCGCACCGCGTCCACCGCCGGACCTTCGGTCAGGCTGACCTCCCGGCCGCTGCCGTACTCGGTGGCGACGCAGCCGAAGCGGATCGGCAGGTTCTCGATGCGGCGCTCGCCGAGGTCGGCGCGGAGCCGCTGGCGCAGGCGATTGCCGGCGATCAGGCCGGAGCCCGGCAGCCGCGGATCGATCAGACCGACCACGCGGCGCCGGGTCAGCGCCCGGGCGAAGGCCTCAAGCCGGTCGAGGCGCCCGGCCGCGTAGCAGGCGCCCACCACCGCCCCGATCGAGCAGCCCGCCACCACGGTCGGGTGGATGCCCGCTTCCTCGAGGGCGCGCAGCACGCCGATATGGGCCCAGCCCCGGGCCGAGCCGCCGCCCAGGGCCAGCCCGATCCGCGGGCCCGCCCTGGGCAGGGGCCGGATCGGCTCGACCGCGCCGGGCAGAAAGGACGTGACGGCGGGACAGTCTTGCCACCCGGTCGCGGCAAGGCTCGCGCTCATATCCCGGCGCTCTCCAGGGTGACGCCGCCGTCCGGCTTCCGGACGACGCCGCGGTAGAAGCAGTCCCGCCGGCCGGTATGGCAGCAGCCGCCGTCGCCGCCGACCGCGACCCGGATCAGCAGGGCGTCCTGGTCGCAATCGACCCGCATCTCGACGACGCGCTGGATCTGGCCGCTGGTGGCGCCCTTGTGCCAGAGTTCCCGCCGGGAGCGCGACCAGTACCAGGCCTCCCCGGTCTCCAGGGTGCGCGCCAGCGATTCGGCGTTCATGTGGGCGAGCATCAGCACGCGGCCGTCCCCGGCGTCGACGGCGATGCAGGTGATCAGCCCGTCCCGGTCGAAGCGGGGCATGAAGGCCGTGCCCTCCTCGACCTCGGCACGGGAGCCGGGGGGATCGAAGGCGATGTCGCGCGCGGTCATGGGGCGGGGGCGGGGACCTCTGGTTCGCGGGTCCTATAGGCTACTTGGCGCCGCCGCGCACCAGGGTCAGGAAGCGCACCTGCTCGTTGGCGTCGCCCTTGAACACGCCGCGGAACTGGCTGGTGATGGTCGAGACCCCGGCCTTCTGGACGCCGCGCATCGCCATGCACAGGTGCTCCGCCTCCACCATCACGGCGACGCCGCGGGGCTTGAGGATGCTCTCGATCACGTCGGCGATCTGGGCCGTCATGGTCTCCTGCGTCTGCAGGCGGCGGGCGAAGGTGTCGACCACCCGGGCGAGCTTCGACAGGCCGACCACACCCCGGGTCGGGTAATAGGCGATGTGGGCCAGCCCCATGAACGGCACCATGTGGTGCTCGCAATGGGAGTGGAACGGGATGTCGCGCACCAGCACGATGTCCGAATAGCCCTCGACCTCCTCGAAGACCCGTTCCAAGAGCTTCTCGGCATCGACCCCGTAGCCGCCGAACAGCTGCTCGTAGGCCTTGGTCACCCGGGCCGGGGTGTCGCGCAGCCCCTCGCGGGCCGGATCGTCGCCGGCCCAGCGCAGCAGCGTGCGCACGGCGGCCTCGGCCTCGGCGCGGCTCGGGCGGCCGGTCTCGATCCCGTCCGGGACGCGGGTGGCGGAGGCCGGTTCGGGGGCGACCTCGGCGGGACGCCCGTCATCCACCGGCCGGTTGTCGTTGCGCATGCCGTTCAGCCCTTGCCCGTCGAGCCCGCCCCGGTCGAAGCCCGGAGCGTCGCCCTGGTAGGACAGGGATTTGAGCGCGGCATCCATGGCATCTCCGGCCCGCGCGACGCGGGATTTCATCGGGGTGCTGTCGGGCTTGGCGTACATCGTCGGATCGCGTCGGGCGTTCGAGGGAAGATCCCGGGCTCGAAAAGGTTTCAAGCCGGCGCCCCGGGCGGTTCAGAAGCTGTGGGAATCACCGTGGCCGTGGGCGCGACCCTGGTCGACGGTCCGCCTCCTCGCGAAGCGTCCGTCCGGCGCCTATATCATCGTTCGCGGGGCAACGCGCAATGCGCGATGCACGCGGCAGCGTCCCGATGGGATATGCGCTTCCGGCCGAGGACCCGATGCTCGACGACATCTACAATCGCCGTATCCTGGAACTGGCCGCCGACATCCCGCGGCTCGGCCGGCTGGAGCACCCCGAGGCCAGCGCCACCGCGCATTCCCGCCTGTGCGGCTCGACCGTGACGGTGGATCTCGTGCTCGGTGCCGACGGGCGGGTCGCGGATTTCGCCCAGGAGGTCCGGGCCTGCGCCCTCGGGCAGGCCTCCTCGTCACTGATGGGCCGGCACGTGGTCGGCGCCAGCCCGGAGGAACTGCGCGCGGTCCGCGCGACCATGCGGGCGATGCTCAAGGAGAACGGCCCGGCCCCCGGCGGGGCCTGGGCGGATCTCGCGGTGCTGGAGCCCGTACGGGAGTTCAAGGCGCGCCACGCCTCGACGCTGCTGACCTTCGACGCGGTGGTGGACGCCCTCGACCAGATCGCCGCCAAGCGGCAGGCCGCGTGACGGCATGGTCCGGCGCACCGCGCATTGGGCGATCCGCATCTACCAGCTCACCCTGTCGAGCCTGATCGGCCGCCAGTGCCGCCACTGGCCGAGCTGCTCCGACTACGCCGATACGGCCATCGCCCGGCACGGGCTCTGGCCGGGGGGCTGGATGGGCTTCGCCCGGATCTGCCGCTGCGGGCCGTTCGGCACCCACGGCATCGATCTCGTGCCGGAGCGGCTGCCCGCGGGGGCCGCCTGGTACCGCCCCTGGGCCTATGCCCGCTGGCGCGGCGTCGAGGCGCCGCCCGCGCCCTTCGCCTGCGAGACGGTGGGTAAGGCGCCGCGGTCGGAGACGGGCTGAGACCGCTGGGTTCGCGTTTTGTTTCACGTGAAACAGGGCGCCGCACCGCCGTGGACCCGGGATGACCGGGTGGCTGACGCGGGGGAGGGCGGGCGCATGGCGGCTCCGGACAGCCAAGATCCTTCGACCCGGCAGGGGATCAAAACGCGAGGTGTGACTCCGGTAGCCCGCACGGGGGAGGGGGGCGGGTCGCGCCGTGTTCGGGCCGATGTGGGACCACCACGGCCCGCGGCGGCAACCAGGAAGGCAAACGGTCGGTCATCGGGTGGTGCTTCGGCGAAACTGCGTTCCGCGATCCCGAAAGGACCACCCGGCACTCACCGGCGTCGCGTCTCGGGGCCCGCCCTCAGCGTGCGCCGCCCGTGTGGTTCCGATGCGGGTGGGGCAGGGTGCCGGTGACCAGATCGTCCGTGGTCCCGTGGGACGGACCGGCACGGAACGCGGGCCCGCGGTCGTTCATCAAATTCGGGACGGCCGCGCGCCCCTCAAGGCCGCCCGGCGCGGTGGTGGCGGGGATCCCGGCGGGGGCCGTATAGCTCTGCGCGAGCGCTGCGGTGGAGAGGGTGAAGCCGAGAACGGCTCCGAGAACGATGCGGGCGGTCATGGCGCAGGATCCGATGGCGAAGGTGCCGGGCATGGGCCGGCCGCTCTCCATGGAATCGGAACTGTGCAGCGCTGCCGAAAATAACAACACACCCTGTTCGCTATTTGTGCGCTCGCGCACGAGGCGGTGCCCGCTCCGGAGGCCGGCGCCGCAGGCGGAGGGTCGAAGGATCGGCGAAGTCCCTGATGTCTCAGCCTTTTAGCCGGGCTTTCGAAGGCTCTCGGCACGGCCGGCCTGCTGGCACGGTTCTTTCGTCGACCCCCTCCCGCTCGGCCCGATCGATCGCCGATGCCGCGCTTGTCGAAGGCCGCCTCAGCCCGTCCGGCGGATCGTCGCCTCGATCTGGCCGTGCGGCTCGTCCGTGGGCAGGAACACGGCCCCCGGATTCGCCCGGCCGAACGGCTGCAGGTTGATCGGGATGTAATGCTTGTTCGGCATCGCGAAGCTGATCGTGTCGATCTCCGGCACGGCGGCCAAAGCCGCCTCGCCCATCCGATACATGCTGTCCTGGACGCTGGCGCTGTAGGTGGTTCCGAACACCGCGATCAGGACCGACAGGATTTCGGCGTTGGCGGCGGCATAGTCGATCGGTTTGCCGGCCCAGGTCCAGGTCGCGTCCATGCTGGTGGCGGCGATGCGGTCGGTCGTGTCGGGCAGCGTCCGGTAGGCGTCGTCGACGAAGTCGGCCCAGCCCGATTGCGTGGTCTTCATGACGGTGAATCCGCGCAGGCCCGAGCGCAGCACCGACCCGCCCCGGTTCGCCACGAGGCCGACATAGCCGAAGCCGTTGCCGTCGAGGACGAAGGTATGGCCGTGCGGGGCGCCCCCGATCTCCTGGCGCAGCCAGCGCGTCTCCGTGGCCTCGATCGCGACCTCCTCCACCTGGGGGTAGGTGTCGAGGAAGACCTTGGCCACGGCCTCGGCGAAGGCCTCCTTGTCGAGCGCGAGGTTCTCCGCCGCGGTGACGTTGACGATGTTCTTCACGCTGTCGGTGGCCACGCAGGCCCGGTTGTCGCCCGCGGTCCAGGCGGCGTCGAACCCCCCCGTCATCAGGACCGTGAGTGTCAGTTCGCGCGGGGTGTGGTGGTCGCCGTCGCGGGTCAGGCGCATCACCCGCACCCGGCTTTTGCCGTATCGCGATGCCGTCAGGGCCATGGGGATCTCCGGAATCGGGCCGAAGGCCTATCTCAATGCGCCTCCGCGGTCTTGGCTTGGCGGATGGCGGCCGCGCGGGCTTCCTCCGTGCTGCCGAGCCCGTTGAAGAACAGGTTCAGGAGCACCGCCGAGAGCGCGCAGAGCAGGATGCCGGATTCGAGCAGCGGATGCAGCGCCTGGGGCATCTGCCGGAAGAAGCCCGGCGCCACCAGGGGAATCATTCCGAAGCCCACCGAGACCGCGACCACGAACAGGTTGTTGCGGTTGCTGGCGAAATCGACGGCGCCGAGGATGCGCGTGCCGGTCGCCCCGACCATGCCGAACATCACCAGCCCCGCGCCCCCGAGGACGCATTGCGGCACGGCCTCGACCAGGGCGGCGAGCTTGGGAACCAGCCCGAGGCCCAGCATGATGATCCCGCCGATCACCGCCACGGAGCGCGTGCGCACGCCGGTGACCCCGACGAGGCCGATATTCTGCGAGAACGCGGTGTACGGGAAGGTGTTGAAGATGCCGCCGATCACCGTGCCGAGGCCGTCGCCGCGCAGGCCCCGGGTCAGGCGCGCCGCGTCGATCGGATCGGCGCAGATCTCGCTGAGCGCGAGGAACATGCCGGTCGACTCGATCATCACGACGATCATCACGATGCTCAGCGTCACCACCGAGACCGGCTCGAAGCTCGGCCAGCCGAAGGCGAAGGGGCGGACCACGTCGAACCACGGCGCGCTGGCCACGTGGCCGAAGTCGACCAGCCCGAACATGCCGGCCACGACCATGCCGAGGACGATGCCGATCAGCACCGAGGCCGCGTTGACGAAGCCGGTGCCGTATCGGGTGATCGCCAGGATGACGCAGAGGACGAAGGCCGCGATCGCCAGGTAGACCGGCGCCCCGTAGGCCGGGTTGCCGACCCCGCCGGCCGCCCAGTTCACGCCGACCCGCATCAGCGAGATGCCGATCACCAGGATGATGGTGCCCGTCACCACCGGCGGGAACAGCGGCAGCAGCCGCCCGATCAGCGGCGCGACGAGGAGCGCGAACAGGCCCGCGGCGATCACCGCGCCGTAGATGCCGGTGAGCCCGATCGCGGGATTGCTCCCCATGGCGATCATCGGCGTGACCGCCGCGAAGGTGACGCCCATCATCACCGGCATGCGCACGCCGATCCCGGGCAGGCCCCAGCTCTGGACCAGGGTGGCGAGGCCGCCGGCGAACAGGTCGGCGCTGACCAGCATCGCCACCTGTTCCGGCGCCAGCTTCAGCGCCCGCCCGACGATCAGCGGCACCGCCACCGCGCCCGCATACATCACCAGCACGTGCTGGAGGCCGAGGAGCCCGAGGGCGAGGGGGCCGACCCCGCCCACCGGGGCGGTGGCCGGCCCGAGCGCGACGGTACCCGAGGCTGCGGAAGGCTCTGACCGGACGGCGCTCGACATCGCGGAGACTCCCCCGAGGCGTTACGGGCCGGCAGCCGGAGCGCGGCCCGATGCGCCACGAGGGCGGAGGCGCAAGCCATATGCCACCCCCGCGTCCCGGCCCCGCCCTGGCCATCGCTCCCGCGGGCCGGCCGATTCCCGAGCGCCGGCGCTTGGCCCGGTGCCTGCGTCGCGGCCGCACGGGACCGGGGCGGTGCGAGCGCGATGACGTTTTCCCTCGCAGATCTCGACGGCCTCCCGGAACCCGACTTCATCGCGGCGCTGGGCGCGGTCTTCGAGCATGCGCCGTGGGTCGCCCGGGCCGCCGCTGATCGGCGGACGCCCGGTCCCGATCGCGGTCTACGAGCTTCGCTTCGCCCTCGGCGACTATCACCGCCGGCTCGGTCTCGCCCTGCCGCGGCCGGCCTTACTTAACGTCGTGCCCCTGCGCTTCGGTGTGGCGGAGCCGGAGGCGCATTACCACGTGCCGCTGGCCGCGACCCCGTGGAGCTTCCAAACCTACCGGGGGAGCTGAGCCCGCGGCACGGGGTTGGCCGCGACGCCGGCGAGATGTCAGGCTCAGGCGGGAAGCGGATCTTCCGCCCGGGCGCCGGATTCGAGGGCGGCCTGCGCGGTCGCGGCGTCCGCCGTCGCCATTTTCACCTCTTTCATAGGCATCCGCGCCACCGGCGCTGAAACGGCGGAACCAGCCCGCAGCTGCGCCATTCGTCCCGATTGCAGGATGCAGCGGGCGCGAGGCGACCATGCGAACGAAGACGACCCTGACTTTGGCGCTCTGCGGACTTCTCGGCGCCGCCGGCGCCGCCGCGGCGCAATCCTACACTGCGCCGGCCGGGCGCGATCCATCCACCGCACCGGGCGGCACGGAGGGCATCGCCGGACCGCGCAACGAGGCCGAATCGATCCGGTCGGGTGATGCCGTGGCGGTGCCGCCGAGCCGCGGCGGGGTCGCCGTCGAGGAGCCCGCCGGGCCGCCGCCCGGCACTTACGGGTCCCCCGCGAGCCGCTGACGGCGCCGATCCCGATCCCGATCCGCGTCCGGCGGTCCGCGGCTCCCTACTGGGGCAGCGTGTCGTCGATGCCCTTCACGTACCAGTTCATGCCGAGGATCATCGGGTCGGGGGCGGTCTCGCCGTCCTTGACCGCGACGGTCCCGTCCTTCTTCGTCACCGGACCGGCGAAGGGATGAACCGTGCCGGCGGCGATCGCCTTCACGGTGTCCTCGGCCATGGCCTTCACGTCGGCGGGCATGTTGGTGAACGGGGCGAGCACGACCAGGCCGTCCTTGATCCCGCCCCAGGTGTCGTGGCTCTTCCAGGAGCCGTCGCGCACGGCCTTGGCCTCGCCGATCACGTAGCCGCTCCAGTCGTCGACGATCGCGGTGAGCTGCGCCTTCGGGGCGAAGCGGTACTGGTCGGAGGATTGCCCGAAGGCGAGCTTGCCCTGCTTCTCGGCCTCCTGCAGCGGGGCGGCGGAATCGGTGTGCTGGGTCAGGATGTCGGCGCCCTGCGCCAGCAGGGCCTTGGCGGCCTCGGCCTCCTTGCCCGGGTCGAACCACGTGTTCACCCAGACGATCTTCACCTTCACGTTCGGGTTGACCGACTGCGCGCCGAGCATGAAGGCGTTGATGCCGCTCACCACCTCGGGGATCGGGAAGGACGCGATGTAGCCGACCGTCCCGGTCTTCGACAGCCTGGCGGCGATCTTCCCGCAGACGTAACGACCCTCGTAGAACCGGGCCGAGTAGGTCGAGACGTTGGCCGCGCGCTTGTAGCCGGTGGCGTGCTCGAACTTCACCGCGGGGAATTTCCTGGCGACCTTCAGGGTCGGCTCCATGAAGCCGAACGACGTGGTGAAGATCAGGCCCACCCCCGAGCGCGCGAGCTTCTCGATCGCCCGCTCGCTGTCGGCCTCGGGCACGTTCTCCAGGAAGGTGGTCTCGACCGTGTCGGGCATGGCCTCGGCCAGGGCCTTGCGGCTGAGGTCGTGCTGGAACGAGTAGCCGTAATCGGCCACGGGCCCGACATAGACGAAGCCCACCTTGAGCTTGTCCGCGGCCCGCGCCGGGCCGAGCAGGAGCAGGAGCGCACCGAGGCCGGCGCAGATGGAATGTCGCATGGTCGCTCGTGTCCTCTCCGGTGGACGGCACCGCTAGCGGTGCGGGGTGAAGTCGCGCCCCAGGGCGGCGGGGGCGAGCGATCCGCCCTGCCGCCGCCCGAGGGACAGCAGGACGAGGGCGACGATCGTCGCGAGGTAGGGAAGCGCCGAGAGTAGCTGTCCGGGCAGGCCGATGCCCGCCGCCTGGGCATGGAGCTGCAGCACCGTGGCGCCCCCGAACAGGATCGCCCCGGCCACCAGCCGCGCCGGCCGCCACGAGGCGAAGACGACGAGCGCCAGGGCGATCCAGCCGCGGCCCGCGGTCATCGCCGGGGCCCAGAACGGGGTGTAGGCCAGCGACAGGTAGGATCCGGCGAGCCCGGCACAGGCGCCCCCGAACAGCACGGCCAGGAAGCGCAGCTTGCGCACCGGCAGGCCGAGGGCGTGGGTGGCGGTGTGGTCGTCGCCGATCGCGCGCAGGATCAGGCCGGCCCGCGTCCGCCACAGGAACCACGAGACGGCGCAGGTCAGGGCCAGGCCCGCGTACACGAAGGCGTCCTGGCCGAACAGGAGCCGGCCGACCCCCGGCAGGTCGCTCAGGCCGGGGATGTCGAGATGGGGTGCGGGATCCCGCTTCAGGCCGACATACCGGGCGCCGACGAGTCCCGACAGGCCGAGGCCGAGGATCGTGAGCGCGAGACCCGAGGCGACCTGGTTGGCCGCGAGCCCGACGGTCAGCAGCCCGAACAGGGCCGCCAGGCCCAATCCGGCGCCGGCGCCGGCCAGGGCGCCCAGGAGGGTCGAGCCGGTCTCGACCGCGGCGGCGAAGCCGACGGCCGCCCCGCAGATCATCATGCCCTCGAGCCCGAGGTTGAGCACGCCCGCGCGCTCGACCACCAGTTCGCCGATCGCGGCGATGATCAGCGGGGTCGCCGCCGTCAGCACCGTGACCAGGATCATCTGGACCATGTCGAGGCTCATCGGGCCCCTCCCGGGACGAGGCGGACCGTAAAGCGGGTGAGGACATCCGCCCCCAGGACGAAGGCGAGCAGCACGCCCTGGAAGGCCCGCGTCAGGTCGAGGGGAAGCCGGAGGTCGATCTGCGCGCCCTCGCCGCCGATCGTCGTCAGCGCGATCACCAGGGCGGCGACGAGGATGCCCGGGGGCGAGAGCCGGCCGAGGAAGGCGACGATGATCGCCGTGAAGCCGTAGCCCGGCGAGATCGTCGGCTGGAGCTGCCCGATCTGGCCCGCGACTTCCGCGATCCCCGCGAGCCCCGCCGCCCCGCCCGAGACCGCGAAGGCGGCGAGCGTCAGGCGGGCCTCGCTGAAGCCGGCGAACCGGGAGGCGCGGGGGCTCGCCCCGACGACCCGCACCTCGAACCCGAACAGGGTCCGCCCGAGGACGATCGTGGCCAGCACGACGGCCACGAAGGCGACGAGCACGCCCGCATGCAGGGTCTCCCCCTCCATCAGGTAGGGGAGGCGCGCCGCGGCATCGAAGGGGACGCTCTGCGGGAAGTTGTATCCGGCCGGATCGCGCAACGGGCCCCGGGCCATGTAGTCGAGGAGCAGTTCCGCGACGTAGACCAGCATCAGGCTGGTCAGGATCTCGGAGACGCCGAGCCGCACCTTCAGCACAGCCGGGATCATCGCGTAGGCGATGCCGGCGAGGGTGCCGGCGACGAGCATCGTCGGCAGGATCCAGAAGGTGAAGCCCGCGCTGCCCTGGGTGGCGAGGGCGACGCAGCCGCCGGCGAGGCCGCCGACCACGAACTGGCCCTCGGCACCGATATTCCACAGGTTCGCCCGGTAGCAGAAGGCCAGGCCCGTCGCGATCAGGGCGAGCGGCGCGGCCTTCACGGCGATCTCCTGCAGGGACCACAGCTCGGACAGCGGCGCGATGAAGTAGGCCGCGAAGGCCGCCGCCGGCGAGACGCCGAGCAGGGCGACGGCCACGCCGCCGAGCAGCACGGAGGCGAGGAAGGCCAGGGCCGGCGCGAGGAGGGCGGCGAGCGGCGCGCGGCCGGGGCGCGGCACGAGGTCAAGGCGCATGGCTACGTCGCTTGGTTACGTCGCATGGGAATCTCCTTCGCGGCTGCGGCCCGCCGGTGTGCCCGTGTGGCCGCCCGGGGGCGGGCCGCCGGAGCCGCCCATCAGCAGGCCCACCGCCTCGCGGGAGGTCTCGGCGCGCGCCACCGCCCGCGACAGGGTGCCGGCCTGGAGGACCGCGATGGAGCCGGCGATCGCGAACAGCTCGTCGAGATCCTGACTGATCATCAGGATGGCGCTCCCGCGCGCGGCGAGGTCGATCAGCGCCTGGCGGATGCGCGCGGCCGCCGCCGCATCGACGCCCCAGGTCGGCTGATCGACGACGAGCACCCCGGGCTCGCCCAGGATCTCGCGTCCGACCACGAACTTCTGCAGGTTGCCCCCCGACAGGGTGCCGGCGGCCGGGTCCGGGCCGGCCTTGCGCACATCGAACGCCGCGATCACCCGGGCCGCCAGCGCCCGGGCCGCGCCCCGGCGCACGAGTCCGATGCGCGTCAGCGACGCGGTGGCGTACCGGGAGAGCACGACGTTCTCCGAGAGGCTCAGGCCGGGCGCCGCGGCATGGCCGTTGCGCTCCTCGGGCACGAAGGCGGCCCCGAGACGCCGCCGCGCGTTGATGTCGAGGTGGCCGGCGGGCGTCCCGTCGATGCGGACGGCGCCGGCCTCCGGCGCCCGGGCCTCCCCCGAGAGCGCCGCGAACAGTTCGGACTGGCCGTTTCCCGCGATCCCGGCGATGCCGAGGATCTCGCCGCCGCGGACTTTGAGCGAGATGTCGCGCAGGCCGGTGGCGTGCAGGCCGGGGGCGGGCAGCGACAGCCGGTCGAGGCGCAGGCGCTCGGGTCCCGCCGGCGCCGACCGTGCGGGGGCGGCCTCCCGCGTCAGCGCGCGCACCGGCGCGCCGACCATCAGGGCGGCGAGGGAGCCGGCACTCTCCGCACGCGGGTCGCAGGCGCCGACGACCCGGCCGCCGCGCAGGATCGTGGCGCGGGCGCAGAGGCGGCGCACCTCGTCGAGCCGGTGCGAGATGTAGAGCAGCGCCCGGCCCTCGTCCCGCAGGCGCTCCAGCACCGTGAACAGCTTTTCGGCTTCGCCGGGGGTGAGCACCGAGGTCGGCTCGTCGAGGATGACGAGCTTCGGATCCTGGAGCAGGCAGCGCACGATCTCGATGCGCTGACGCTCCCCCGCCGACAGCGACCAGACCGGCCGATCCAGGTCGAGGTGCAGGCCGTAGGTCCGACCGAGGGCCGCGATCCGGTCGGCGAGCGCCCTGCGGCCGAGGCCCTTGCCCATCACGAGGGCGATGTTCTCGGCGACCGTCAGATTCGCGCACAGGGAAAAGTGCTGGAACACCATGCCGATGCCGAGCCGGCGGGCGGCCTCGGGGTTCCTGAGCCGGACCACCTCGCCCCGATGCGTGACGACGCCCGCCGTCGGCTCCAGGAGGCCGTAGAGGATCTTCATCAGCGTGGATTTCCCGGCCCCGTTCTCGCCGAGCAGGGCATGGATCTCGCCGGCCCGGATCTCGAGGTCGATGCGGTCGTTGGCCGTAAAAGCGCCGAAGCGCTTCACGATGCCGTAGGCGCCGAACAGCGGCCTCGGATCGCCCGGGGCGGGCATCGGCTCAGTCGCCGCGATCGTCATCCAGACCCTCCGCGATGCCGGGACAGCGCCTCAGAGGACGTGGAAGGCGAAGCCCGCCAGGAAGCTCTTCTCCTCGGTCCCCTTGAAGGTCGCAGTCTCCAGGTTGCCGAACTTGTTCAGCCAGTACTGGAAGCCGATGAAGACATCGACCTTGTTCGGCTGGTCGTAGATCAGCTTGCCGAGATCCAGCACGAGGTTCGTGCGCGAGAGAAACTCGAGACCGCGCGGCGGGTTGTACGGGAAGTCCGCGACGTTGCGCACGCCGCGGCCCTTGGGCAGAACGATGTTGTTGAACCCGGTCAGGCTGAGCGGCAGCCCGGTGAACGTCAGCGGGAAGTTGTAGACGAGCTCGAATTCCGGAACGGCGTCGAAGCTCTGGTCGCGATCCGGCTGGAGGTTGAAGCCATTGCGGTTCCACTCCTTGTAGACATGCGTGCTGAGATTGAGGAAGCCCGCCGCGACGTCGAAGGAGAAATTCAAGCCGCCGACGATATCGCGCTTCTTCGAGCCGAACGCGTCGTTCTGTGCATTGGCGTCGAACCCGAAGGCGAGGGACACGTCCTTGACGAGCCCGGGAATCGTGAACGCCCTGGTGCCGGTGAGCGCGTTCAGGCTGAGGGTGCCGCGGTACAGGCCGTAGGCTTCGGTATTGCCGTTCTCGAAGAAGGCCGGCGCGGCGACGCTGCCCGGCGGGTTGGTGGTGCCCGCCGGGAACTGCGAGCCCGATTTCAGGATGTCGAGGGAGAAGAAGTTGGTGCCGTAGGCCCAGGCATCGGCATGCGCGATGTTGAGGATCTGCTTGGGCGCCTCCCGGGAGACGAAGCTGCCGTCCGCCCGCTGGATCTGGACGCCGGGCGAGACCGTCGGGAACTGGTAGCGATAGCTGACCTGCGTGTCGGCGAAGAGGAAGAACGGCACATCGGCCACGGCGGCAGCCTCGGGTGCCTTGGCCGTCTTGCCGGCTTCAAGGTCTGCCGCATGCGCGGCCCCGAACATCAGGGCTGGCAACAAGGCAGCCGCGATCCCGCGCCTGAACATCGTCTCGGTCCCCCGGCTACGCAAAGCATCGGACGAGCGGCCGCAACCGATATGCCATCGCTCCGGTTCAGAGCGCGGCCGGCCGCACGCGTTATAAAAGTGCAACAGATGCCGGACCCGCGGAGGCGACCCGCTGCGCTATCCCGCGCCAGAATCCGGGGCTTGAACCGGAGTTCCTGCACGTCCCGTGGGTCTTCGTCCTGGCGCGGTGCTTGCTTCGACTTGGCTCTAGTTCACAGGGACGATCATGCGCCGGCTGTATCTCGGGCTCGCCCTTCTCGTTGCTCTTCCGGGTGCGGCAGGCGCGCAAAGCTACATCGCCCCCGCGCCGACCGACGTGCCGTCCTCCGGCACCCGGGAACTGAGCAAGGCTGACCGCAAGACCGCCTGCACGCAGGAGGCGGACCGGCGCAACATGCGCGGCCTGCCGCGCCAGCAATACCGCGCCGCCTGCCGCGGCCGCGCGATCCCGAAGCAGATCCGGTCTTGAAAGGCAGGTTCCCGGCGTCGCGCAGCTTGCAGCGGTCGAGCGGGACTTTGTCTCAGGGCGGCAACATCGCAATCGCGTGGGACGACATCTGAAGGGGCACGCCGAGCGGGCCTCCCGCGGGACGCCCCATTCCGGGGCCGCGGACCGCAGACCGACGACGGTCTGACTGCGAGCCCGGGCCACCGATCGGAGGCAGGCTAGAACTTCTGTCCGTCAGGCCGGCGATAGGTCGTCTGTATCGCGATTCAGAGATCTTTGGAATGCCCGGCCCCGCGACTCTGGTCTAATTTGCGACGCGAGATCAAACGCTCGCGGTCGCAACGATCGTCCCGACACGATCCCATCCGATCTTCCCTCGGCTGTCGCGCACGGAAGACTTCGGAGGCCGGGAATCGGTGTTCGGGGTGTTCGATGAATGGCCGTCCCATCCGCTCTGCACTGCGGGAATCCCCCGACGGGGTCCCGCGAGGTCGAACGCCGTCATGGAGTCCCGCGCCATCCTTCCCCCACAGGCCGGAATCGTCCGTTCGCCCCGGCGGCCGCGCCGGAGACGCCGCGTCCTGGCGGCCGCGCTGCTGCTGGCCCTCGGCGCTGCGCCGGCCCTCGCCCGGGTGCGGATCGGGGTCACGCCCGGATCCCTGGCCGATTCCATCCACGTCGCGGCAGCGGAGGCCAAGGCACGCAAGCTCGATGTGCAGGTGGTCGAATTCACCGATTGGACGACGCCCAATCTCGCCGTCGCCAACGGCGATCTCGACGTGAACTACTTCCAGCACCAGGCCTTCCTCGACAACGCCGTCGCAGAGACCGGCTTTCCGCTCAGGAGCGTCGCCCTCGGCATCGTGCCCAATATCGGCCTGTACTCGGAGCGGCATGCGCGCCTCGCCGCCCTGCCCGACGGGGCCACGGTGGCGGTGGCGAACGATCCGGTGAACCAGGGCCGCGGGCTCGCGCTCCTCGAATCCGCCGGGCTCATCACGCTCACGAACGGGGCCGGCACGAAGGCGACGCTCGACGACGTGGTCGCCAATCCGAAACAACTCAGATTCGTCGAGATCGCGGGTCCGCAACTGGTCCGCGCGGTCTCGGATGTCGATCTCGCGCAGGGGTATCCGGGCCACTACGTCAATGCCGGTCGCGCAGACTTCGCCGGCCAGGCCCTGATCTATTCCGGCATCGGCGACCGCGCCTACGCCATTCGGTTCGTGACCCGGGCCGACCGCGCCGACGATCCCGAGATCGCGCAATTCGTGGCGATCTATCAGACCTCGCCGGCCGTGCGGGCGCGGATCGACGCGTCCTTCGCCCACAACCCGAGCCTCTACGCCCTGCCCTGGCTGCCCAAAGCCGCCCCATCCCAGAGTTCGACCCGATGAGAGTCCCGCGTCTCCTTGCCGCCGCCCTCCTGTCGCTCGGCGCGATGGCCGCCCGGGCCGAGACCCTCACGGTCGGTGTGGTGCCGGGCGCCTATGCCGACGCGGTCAACGTCGCCGCAGACGAGGCCAAGTCCCAGGGCATCACCGTCAAGGTCATCGAGTTCAGCGACTGGACGACGCCGAACGTCGCGCTCGACGCGGGCGATATCGACCTGAACTTCTTCCAGCACCGCCCCTTCATGGAGAATGCCGAGCGGCAGAAGGGCTACAAATTCGCGATCGTCGGGCTCGGTATCCTGCAGAATCTCGGGCTCTACTCCCTGAAGCACACGAGCTTCGCGGCGATCCCGGTGGGCGGCACGGTGGCGATCGCCAACGATCCGGTGAACCAGGGCCGCGGCCTGCTGCTGCTCCAGAAGGCCGGGCTGATCAAGCTCAAGGACCAGGTCGGCTTCCTCGGCACGCTCGATGACATCACCGAGAACCCGAAGAAGCTCAAATTCACCGAGGTCGAGGGCCCCCAGCTCGCGCGCATCACCGGCGATGTCGATCTGGCGCAGGGCTATCCGCACTTCATCGTCGCCGCCGGCAGCTTCGATCCGACCAGCGGCCTCATCTATACGGGCATCGAGGACAAGCTCTTCGCGGTGAGCTTCGTCACCAAGGCGGCGCGCAAGGAAGACCCGACCATCGCCAGGTTCGTGCGGATCTTCCAGACTTCGGAGGCGGTGAAGCGGCAGATCCACAAATCCTTCGCCAACAGCGACAAGCTCTACGTGCTGGTGTGGCAGAACTGATGGCCGGCCTCACGTTCGACAGCCTCCGCGACCCCGCCCGCTGGATCGCCCGGGACCGGCCCGGCGCATCCGCCGCGCCCGCCCTCGTGTCGGCGATCGCGACCCGGGCGGCCGGCACCGTGCGGTTCGAGGCGGTGTCCAAGACCTACCTGTCCGCCGCCGGCCCGGTCCAGGCCCTCGATCGGGTCGACCTCGACGTGCCCGCGGGCGCGATCCTCGGAATCATCGGCCGGTCGGGGGCCGGCAAGTCGAGCCTGCTGCGCACGGTCAACCGGCTGGAGGCGCCGACCTCCGGCCGCGTTCTGGTCGACGGCCAGCCGGTCGCGGCGCTGGACACGGACGGGCTGGTCGCCCTGCGCCGCCGCGTCGGCATGATCTTCCAGCATTTCAACCTGCTCTCGGCCAAGACGGTGCACGGGAACGTGGCGCTGCCGCTCAAGGCGGCCGGCCTGCCGAAGCCGGAGATCGCCGCGCGGGTCCAGGAGGCGCTGCGCCTGGTCGGGCTCGAGGGCAAGGCGGAGACCTATCCGTCGCGCCTCTCCGGCGGCCAGAAGCAGCGCGTGGGCATCGCCCGCGCCCTCGTCAGCCGCCCGGACATCCTGCTCTGCGACGAGGCGACCTCCGCGCTCGACCCGGAAACGACCCTGACGATCCTGAACCTGCTCCGCGACATCAACCGCCGGCTCGGGATCACCATCATCCTGATCACCCACGAGATGAGCGTGATCCGGGAGATCTGCAGCGACGTGGTGGTGCTGGAAAAGGGCCGGGTCGTCGAGACGGGGCCGGTCTGGCGGGTGTTCGGCGGCCCCGAACATCCCACGACCCGGGCCCTCCTTGAACCCCTGAGCCGGGGCCTGCCGGCGGATCTGGCGCCCCGGCTCCGGCCGCACTTCACCCCCGGTGCCGCGACGGTCCTGGCGGTCACCTGTGCCGGGCCGGCCGGCCCCGATCTGTCGGCCCTCGTGGCGGCCGCCGGCGGACCCGTCCGGCTGCTCCAGGCCGGCATCGAGCGGATCCAGGGCCACGCGGTCGGCCGGATGCTGATCGCCCTCGATGCGGCGGGGCCGGACGCGGAGGATCGATTGCGCGCCCTCGGAGGAACCGTGGAGAGGATCGGCTATGTCACCGCAGATGATTGATCGCCTCGGGCAGGCATGTCTCGACACGCTCGTTATGGTCGGTGTCTCGGCCGGGATCGCGGTGCTGGCCGGCATCCCGCTGGCGCTGTTCCTGGTCACCTCGGAGCCCGGCGGCATCCTCCCGGCGCCGAAGGCCAACCGGGTGGTCGGGACGATCGTCAACGGCTTCCGCGCCGTGCCCTTCATCGTCCTGCTGGTGGCGCTGATCCCGTTCACCCGGTTGGTGACGGGCACCACCATCGGCATCTGGGCGGCGATCGTCCCGCTCTCGGTGAGCGCCACGCCGTTCTTCGCGCGGATCGCCGAGGTCTCGCTGCGGGAGGTCGATGGCGGGCTGATCGAGGCGGCGCAGTCCATCGGCTGCCGGCGCCGGCATATCCTGCTCCACGTGCTCCTGCCCGAGGCCCTGCCGGGCATCCTGGGCGGCTTCACCATCACCCTGGTCGCGATGATCGGCGCTTCTGCCATGGCCGGGGCGGTCGGCGCCGGCGGCCTCGGCGATGTCGCGATCCGGTACGGCTACCAGCGCTTCGACACCACCGTGATGGCGGCGGTGATCGCGGTGCTGGTCGCGCTGGTCTGCCTGGTGCAGTGCGCGGGCGACCGCGCGGTCCGGCGCCTGCGCGCCCGCTGATCGTCCCGCATCCGGGCGCGCCACCCGCGGCGGCTGTCGCGCCGCCCCTTTCCGTTCGAGGTGATCCGCGCATGACCCTGCACCGTGCCGACGGTCTCGAGGACCGGCGCCCGCTGCCGCCGACCCGCCCGCACCGGATCCGCTCGGACGCGGAGGCGATCGCGATCGCCCGGACCATCGCGCGGCGCTTCGCCGACGGGGCCGCGGAGCGCGACCGCGACCGGCGCCTGCCCTGGGCGGAGATCGAGGCGTTCACGGCGAGCGGCCTGGGCGGCATCACCGTGCCGCGGGCCTATGGCGGCGCCGATGTCGCGCACACGACCCTGGCCGCGGTGTTCGCCATCCTGGCCGCCGCCGACGGCTCGGCCGCCCAGATCCCGCAGAGCCAGTTCGGCGTGCTGGCCCTGGTGCGGGCGGCGGCGAGCCCCGAGCAGCAGGCCCGGATCTACGGCGCCGTGCTCGACGGCCACCGGATCGGCAATGCCGGGCCGTCGCGCAACGCCAAGGCGATCACCCAGGTGGAGACGCGGCTGGCGCCCGGGCCGGCGGGGAGCCGCCTCACCGGCCGGCGCTTCTATTCCACCGGCGCCCTCTTCGCCCATTGGATCCCGACCCGCGCCGTGGCCCCGGACGGCCGGCCGCTCCTGGTCTGGGCGCGCCGCGACGCCCCGGGGGTGCGGGTCGTGGACGATTGGCAGGGTTTTGGCCAGCGCACCACGGCCAGCGGCACGGTGGCGTTCGTGGACGCGCCGATCGAGGACGGACTGACCCTCGACCTCGCGCCCCTGGCCGAGCGGCCGGCCCTGTTCGGACCGGTCTCCCAGCTCGTGCAGGCGGCGATCGATGCCGGGATCGCCCGGGGCGCGACCGAAGCCGCCCTGGACTTCCTGCGGACCCGGACACGGCCCTTTCCGTTCACCGCCGAGAGCGTGGCCGAGGATCCGCACCTCCTCGGGGAGGTCGGGCGGCTGGAGGTCGACCTGCACGCCGCCGAGGCGGTACTCGCCCGCGCCGGCCGGACGCTGGACCGCATCGCCGCCGCCCCCGTCACCGCGCAGAGTTCGGCCGAGGCCTCCGTCGCTGTCGCCGAGGCCAAGATCCTAACCACCGAAGTCGCCCTCGAGGCCGCCGAGCGCCTGCTGGAACTCGCCGGCGCCGCGGCGACCCGCGCGGGCGACAATCTCGGCCGCTTCTGGCGCGATGCGCGGGTGCACACGCTGCACGATCCGGTGCGCTGGAAATATCACCTGCTGGGCGATTACACCCTGAACGGCGCGCTGCCCGCCCGGCACCAGTGGAACTGAGGGCCATGCCGCTTCAGGCGCACGAATCCGCCTTCCCCCGGCTGCCCGAGCGGCCGCGTCCGGTGCCGGTCCTCGCCGACGATGCCGCCGCCCTCGCGGCCGCCCGGGCGCTGGCCGAGGACCTGGCCGTCGATGCCGCCACCCGCGACCTCGACCGGACGCTACCCTTCGCGGAGATCGAGCGCTTCACCGGGACCGGCCTCTGGGCGATCACGGTGCCCCGGGACTACGGCGGCCCCGGGGTGAGCGCCGCCACGGTGGCGCAGGTGATCGCGATCATCGCGGCGGCGGACGGGTCGATCGGCCAGATCCCGCAGAACCACTTCTACGCCCTCGAAGTGCTCCGCAACGGCGGCACCGCGGCGCAGAAGCAGGACCTCTACGGGCGGGTCCTGGCCGGCGAGCGGTTCGGCAACGCGCTTGCCGAGATCGGCCCGCGGGACCACAGCCGCCGCACGCGGCTCGTGCGCGATCCCGCCGGCTGGTTCGTGGAGGGGCGCAAATACTACTGCACCGGCTCGCTGTTCGCCCACCGCATCCCCACGATGGTCAATGCCGAGGAGGAGGGCAGGGCGGTCGCCTGTCTGGTGTTCATCCCCCGGGACGCCCCCGGCGTGACGCTGGTCGACGATTGGGACGGGTTCGGCCAGCGGCTCACCGGCTCGGGCTCGGTCGTGTTCGACCGCGTTCGGGTGGAGCCGGATTGGGTGGTGCCGTTCCAGGCCTCGATGGACCGCCCCACCGCCATCGGCCCCTTCGCGCAGATCCTGCACGCCGGGATCGATCTCGGCATCGGCCAGGGCGCCTTCGCGGCGACGCTGCCCTTTGTCAGGGATCGGGCCCGGCCCTGGATCGATGCCGGCGTCGCCCGCGCCAGTGAGGATCCGCTGACCCTCCACGCGCTCGGCGACGTGCGGGTGCGGCTCGCCGCCGCCGATGCCCTGCTGGAGCGGGCCGGCCGCTTCGTCGATGCCGCGCAGGCCGAACCCGACGCGGACAGCGTCGCGGCGGCCTCCGTGGCGGTGGCGGAGGCCCGGGCCGCGAGCCACCGGGCCGGGCTGCGCGCCGCCAACACGCTGCTCGAACTCGGCGGCACCTCCGCCACCGACCGGGCCGAGGCGCTGGACCGCTACTGGCGCAACGTCCGCACCCACACCCTGCACGATCCGGTGCGGTGGAAATACCATTGGATCGGCGCCTACCACCTCGACGGCCGGCTGCCGCCCCGGCACGGAGCCCTCTGATGGCCGCCAGAAAGCAGATCCGGCTGAACGCGTTCACCATGAACTGCGTCGGCCACATCAACCACGGCCTGTGGACCCATCCGCGCGACCGGTCCTCGGAGTACAACACCCTGCGGTACTGGACCGACCAGGCGAAGCTGCTGGAGCGCGGCCTGTTCGACGGCCTGTTCATCGCCGACATCAGCGGCGTCTACGACATCTACGGCGGCGGCATCGCCGTCACCGCCCGGGAGGCGGTGCAACTCCCGGTCAACGATCCGAGCCTGCTGGTGCCCGCCATGGCGGCGGTGACCGCGCATCTCGGCTTCGGCGTGACGGTCAACGTCCATACCGAGGCGCCCTACACCTTCGCCCGGCGCCTCTCGACCCTCGATCACCTGACCGGCGGCCGGATCGGCTGGAACATCGTCACCGGCTATCTCGACAGCGCCCATCGCGGCCAGAGCGGCGGCAGCCTGCCCGCCCATGACCGGCGCTACGACTATGCCGACGAGTATCTCGAGGTCCTCTACAAGCTCTGGGAGGGCAGCTGGGACGACGCGGCCGTGCGCCGGGACCGGGAGGCCCGGGTGTTCAGCGATCCGGCCCATATCCGGCCGGTCTCGCACCACGGCGAGTTCTTCGATGTCGAGGGCTATCACCTGTCCGAGCCGTCGGTGCAGCGGACCCCGGTCCTCTACCAGGCGGGCGCCTCGGGCCGCGGCCGGGCCTTCGCGGGGCGCCATGCCGAGTGCGTGTTCATCTCCGCCCGCGACCGGGGCGCCGCCCGGGAGGCCGTGCGCGCGCTCCGGGCCGAGGCGGTGGCGGCGGGGCGCCGGCCGGACGACATCAAGGTGTTCGTCGGCCTCGCGGTCATCCCGGGCCGGAGCCGGGCCGAGGCCGCGGAGAAACGCGCCGAGTACCGGCGCTACGCCAACCCGGAGGCGGGCCTGGCGCATTTCTCCGCGTCCACGGGGATCGATTTCGCGCGTTATGGCCTCGACGAGCCGATCCCCTACGGCCCGGGCAACGCCATCCAGTCCGCCACCGCGGCCGCCGCCAAGCGCGGCCTGACCAAGCGCGACCTCCTGGGGGAGCTGGATCTCGGCGGGCGCTACGCGGTGCTGGCGGGCGACGCGGTGTCGATCGCCGACGAGCTTCAGGCCTGGATCGAGGAGGGCGAGGTCGACGGGTTCAACCTCAGCCGCATCGTCGCCCCGGAGAGCTTCTCCGACTTCATCGACATCGTGATCCCGGAATTGCAGGACCGGGGGCTCTACAAGACCGCGTATGCGGACGGGTCGCACCGGAACAAGCTGTTCGGGGAGGGCGACCGGCTGCCCGAACGCCACCCCGCCCAGACCGCTCGCCGCCGGGCCGTCGGCCGCGGGTGAGCCGGAGGGCGGGTTCAGGCCCCGGCCGGACCGTATCTTATGCTCCGGGACGCGCCTTCGGCGAACAACCTGCGCTGCAGGTTATCGCCGATTTGGCAGCACATTCTCGGCATCGGCATCTAGATTGACGGTGTCGACGCGAAGTCGACGCAGCGCCGAATGAGGTGTGCCGTGGTCGCCAGCAAGGATCGGATCGCCCTGACGACTGTGCCGTGTCTGCCGTGTTGCCGCGTCCAGGAGGCGGAGAGCGCACGACATCAGGCACGGAAGGCGACCAGCGATGCAGACCTATGAGACGACCCGGAACACCCGATCTGACTTGAGCGCCGCGCAGGCCGAACCGGCCGCGTCCCTCGGCCGAACCCTGTACCGGAGCGTCCGCTCCCATCCCGCCTACGAACGCGCCGCCCTCGCGACCGCCTTCGACGACGGCCTGATGCCCGACGAGGTGGCCCGGATCCTCGCCGGCCGCCGGGTGGCGGAGGCCTTTCCCGTCCGCCGGGGCGAGAGCCCGGAGGATTACGCGTCCCGGGCCGTCGCCGAGATGTTCGTCGCCTACCTCCAGTAGACGCGCCGCGGCCGGCCGCGCCGGCAATCCCGCTCCCGAACGATGGAAACCTGTCATGTCGGTCATCCCCCGCGGGTGGCGGCGCCGGACGGGGAGGGCGGCTTGCGTCCTCGCCCTGGCGCTCGCCGCCGGCCCGGTTGTCGCCGGGCCCCTGTCGAAGAACCGCCGCGCGTCCGTCGCGGCGGACGGGCCGGAGATCCCGGCCCGGCTCACGGTCGGACCGGATGGCCGGGACCTGCGCCTCGCCGGCGACCTCACGGAGGGCGTGGCCGCGCGGGTCGCCGAGATCCTCGCCGCGCATCCGCAGATCGCCCGCCTCCACCTCACCAGCGACGGCGGGCTGGTCGAGGAGGGTGCGGCGATCGGGGCGCTCGTGGCGGCACGCGGGCTCGCCACCTACGTGCCCGATGCCTGCGCCTCGGCCTGCACGCTGATCTTCGTCCGCGGGCGGGCGCGCTCCCTCGCGGTCGGTGGCCGGCTCGGCTTCCACGCGCCCTACGAGATCGGCGCCCATGGCCGGATGCACCCGGTCGATTCCGCGCCGGAGCGGGCGGCCTACCGCGCCGCCGGCCTGCCGCGGGCCTTCGTGGCGCGGGCCCTGGCGGTGCCCCCGGCCGGGATCTGGATGCCCGCGGCGGCGGAACTCCGCGCGGCCGGCGTCGTGACCGAGGTCGTCGGCCCCGACCGCTTCCCCGATTCGACCCTCGACGCGGATCCGAGCGAGGCCGGGGCCCGCGCGGCGATCCTGCGGGCCCTGCCGATCCTGCGGCAGGCCGGGGCGGCGGGACTCGATCCCATCGCCCGGTGGTACCGGGACAGCTACGCGGCCGGGCGGCCGGAGGCGGAGGCGCGGGCGGGCCTGAGCCGGCTGGCCGGCGCCTATCTGCGGCGGCGCTTCCGAGCGGCCGACGACGGGGTCGTCCGGGCGCTGGGGCGCCGGGTGCTGGCGATGATGCGGATCACCGGCACGCGGGGCGCGGCCACCTGCACGGCGCTCCTGGCCGGCGATCTCGTGACGCTCGACGCGCGGCTCCGCGCCGAGGGACCCTCCGGGTTCGGGCTGGCGCCGCTCCTCGCCCGGACGCAGGGGGCGCTGCCGGGCCAAGGGGCGCTGCCGGGCCAAGGGGCGCTGCCGGGCCAAGGGGCGGCGCCGGGCCAAGGGGTGGTCCCCGCCACGATCCCGGCGGTCACGAGCCCGGCGGTCACGAGCCCGGGTGTCACGGTTCCGAGCGTCGCCCGATCGCAGGATTGCGAGGCCCGGATCGCCGATGCGACGCGCGCCCTCGCGCTGCCGCCCCCCGAATCGGCGGCGCGGCTGCGGTCCCTGTTCCTCGCCGAGCCGCAGCAGGCGCTCGCCAACGCCGCGGGGCCGTAGCGTCCCGCGCCGTGGACGGGCATACCGCAACGCGCAGTCGAGACAGCGCGCCCGGGGGGTCTCCCTCAGTGCCGACGTGGCGGCGGGATGCGCGGCCGGTCCGGCCGGGCACGGGGTCTCGGGCGCTGGATGTGTGAAAGGGTCGAGATGGGTGGGGACGCTGCGATACCGGCCGCAACCGAGCCGGTGTCCTCGAAACACGGGGGCGGGTGGAACGAGTTGTGGCGCAAGGAGGATTGGTGGGCCGTCTGGGTCGGCCTGGCCACCGTGCTGATCGCCTACGCGGCGTTCGCCCAGGGAACCAGCATCGGCTGGATCGCCGCGGCGCCGGCCAAATGGTCGACGCTGGATCAACTCCGGGCGCAGCTTGCGGCCGATGCCGTCCGCTACGCCGTCCAGTTCGTGGCCTTCGCCGCCGTCTTCACGATCGCCCTCGCCGTCATCGGCCTGCGCCCGGGGGCCTTCCTGGCCTCCTTCGTGCTGGTCTATCTCCTGTCCTTCGCGATCTTCACCCTCGGCGCCTGGGACAAGGCGCAGACCTACAACCTCGAACCACCGCTGATCGCCCTCTTCATCGGGCTGGTGATCGCCAACACGACCGGCCTGCCGGCCGCCCTGTCGGCGGCGTTCCGCGTCGAGTTCTACGTGAAGCTCGGCATCGTCCTGCTCGGCGCGACGCTGCCGTTCACGCTGATCCTCTGGGCGGGCCCGGTGGCGATCCTGCAGGCGTCGATCGTCTCGATCCTGACCTTCCTGGTCATCTTCTTCGTGGCGCGCAGGCTCGGCCTCGACCATCGGCTGGCCGCGACGCTGGGGGCCGGCGGCGCGGTCTGCGGCGTCTCGGCGGCGATCGCCGTCGCCGGGGCCGTGCGCGCCCGCAAGGAGGATCCGCCGATCGCGATCACGCTCGTCGTGCTCTGGGCGATCGTGCTGATCTTCCTGCTGCCGCTGGTGTCCCGGGCTCTGGGCCTCCCGGCCGGGGTCGGGGGGGCGTGGATCGGCACCTCGGAATTCGCCGATGCGGCGGGCTTCGCCGCGGCGCAGGCCTATGGCGGCCTCGCCGGTCCGGCGACGGGCATCGCCGGCACGGCCGATCAGGCCGTCTGGGCCTATACGCTGATCAAGGTGGTCGGGCGCGATGTCTGGATCGGCATCTGGGCCCTCGTCCTGTCGATCATCTCGGTGACCTACTGGGAGCGCGAGGGCACGACAGGCCCGGTGGAGGTCGGCCAGATCTGGTGGCGCTTCCCGAAATTCGTGGTCGGGTTCCTGATCGCCTCGCTCCTGGTCACCGCCGTGACGCGGGGGATCTCGTTCGCGGATTACAACGCGCGGGTGAAGCCGGCCCTGATCGCCCCCATCACCAGCCTGCGGATCTGGGCCTTCACGTTCAGCTTCCTGTCGATCGGGCTGACGACGCGCTTCCGCGACTTCGCCCCGGCGGGCGGGCGGCCGGCGATCGCCTTCACGGCCGGCGTCGCGGTGAACCTCATCGTCGGCTTCGTGATGTCGGTCCTGGTCTTCGGCACCTACTGGGCGGAGCTGGCGAAGTGAGCGCCCCCCGCTGGCGGCGCACAGTGGCCGGCCTGCGCTGGGCCGCGCGCGAGGGGCGCCGCTGCGGGACCTGCGTGCATTTCGAGACCGATCCGCACAGGCTGGAGCGCCTGTTCGGCAACCTCGCCGCCATGAGCTCGGCCTTCGCCTCCGTGAAGAGCAGCGACGGTCTGTGCCGCCATCGGGGCCTGTATCTTCCGGCTGGCGAATCCTGCGCCGATCACGCGGCGTGAGGACGAAGCCCTGACGCCCGCCGTCGCGCCCGCGGGCGCGACGGCGCGGCGCCTATGCCGCGGGGGCCGCCGGCAACGCCGTCCGGGGGGCGGGGCGACGCTTGCGCGAAGCCCCCTGGATCAGGGTCGCGATGGCATAGCCCATCGCCCCGACGGCCAACGCGGTGGCCAGCGGCGACGCCCCACCGCGCGCGCGTCCGTTGAGCGGGTCGCCCTGGCTCGCTTGTTCGGCCCGCCTGACACCGGCCCGTCCGCGGGCCAGGCTATCCTGCGCCAGGTGCGTGGCCCGGTCGGCGACGTCGCGGACCGCGTCCTGGGCGCGCGCGAAGATCTCGTCGGCAGCCCCCTCAATGCGGCGTCCGTCGTCGCTGCCGCCGGCCCCGGCATCCGAGGATTGGCCGTGCTCGTGATCGGGTCTGGTCATGGTCGGTTTCCCTGTCCTGGTCGAAGGTCGCCCTGCCGGCACGTGCGATCCGGCAGGGGGTGCGCCCGTCAGACGACGCTGATGAGGTTGTCGACGGCCGTGGTGCCCGGGGAGGCCCAGGCCGCCCCCACCGCCGCGCGGCGCTCCTGCATCGTGCGGACGGTCCCGCCGAGATGGACGGTCCCACCGTCGGCGGTGACGGTCACGGTCTTCGGATCGAACAGCCACGAGCGATCCAGCGCCTCACTGATGTTGTCGCTGACCGCCGAGACGTCGACCTGGGGCCGAACGGTGATGTCGTTGTTCACCGCCACGACGCCGGAGATCTGACGAAGCTCCCGCTCGGCGGCCTTGGACTGGAAGTGTTGGTCGACCTCCCCGGTCAGGGTGATGACGCCCTTCGAGACCTTCACCGAGATGCAGTCCGGCGGCACGGCCACGTTCCAGGCGAGGCGGGCGACGGCCGTCGCCGCGATGTCCGCGTCGGACCGTTTCAGCGCGAACGGCACCGTCACCTCGATCTCCTGGACGATCGCCTGCACGCCCCGGATCCGGCGGGCGGCGGCCTCGGCGGCCATCTTCTCGTCGTAGGTGCCGACCTGGCCGGACAGGGCGACGACCCCGTCCTTGGCGGTCACGCCGATCTCGGAGGAGGTCACCTGGGGATCCCAGATGAGTTCGGCCGTGACGGCGTGCTGGAGGGTTGTGTCGTGGGACATGGTGGTCTCCGTGACGATGCGGGGCGCGGATGACCCTGAACCCCCGGCGGAGGCTCCTTTGCCGTCCGCGCCGTGAGGGGGGGGATGGCCCGGCATTCGGCGACCCTAAGCAGCCGCACCGGTGACGTCCTTGATCCACCGCAACCGCCGCGACGCCTCGGGGCATCCGGCCGTCATCCCGACCGCCGGCGCGCCGACCGGGTCAGGATCGTCGGCCCGTGCGGCTCAGGCCGCCGGTCTGCCGAGATCCGCGCGGGAGACCCCGGTGGCCTGCCGATCGTGCAGGGCCCGGTAAGCCGTCAACAGGATGCGGGGATCGAACTTGCCCTGGTAGACGGCCGCCGCCGACGAGATAGGCCTTCGGGCCGTGGCGGGGGGCGTCGGCGTGGGCCATGCAGTGACGCGCTGTCCAGAACTTGCCTGCCAGCGCTTGTTCGACGCGCCCGCGCCACCGTGATGCCCGTGGACACGAGAAACCGCGCTCTTCAGGCGCGGTCTTGAGAATATTGGACGAGCTCCCACCGTCTTTGATCCAAGACAAAGACCTCCATTGCGATGAAATGCATAGATATGTCGCGATGGATGCAGATTTGTGAGCCCCATCGGACGAAGGAAATCTCCGATGCGACTGTCCGTTCTGATCCTTTCGGCCGTGTTCGCAGCGGCGATCACCGGGTCCGGTTTCGCTCAGGCCACTCTGCCGGATGATGCCGTCAACAGCGCGAACAATCCCGGCTCGGTGCGGAACGCGGCGCCGGCCCGTGAGCAGGCCCTGGACTGCACCTGCCGCATCACGGCGCCGGGTGCGGACGCCGCGGGCTCGATCCTGCCCGGCGGTTCGAACCGTCAGGCCGATCCGGACGATGTTTCCGAAGCCGGAGATGAGACCTTCGCTTGTACCTGCGGCGAAGCGGCTCCGGACACGACCGGGGCCCTGACCGCCCCGAAATCCGACCGCGGCCCCGACGCTGCGGTGCCGGGGGCGGCCGGCATCGGTCCGGTTCCCGCGCGCTGAGAGCGACCGCCGCCCGCGGCCCGGCACGATGCAGGGAGGACCGGACATGACATCCCCATCCGAGCGCCTGACGCCCATCGAGCGGTTCCAGCGCGAGACCTGGGCGGACGATGGCGGGGCCGGCGTGTCGGGCCCGCGCACGGCGAGCCGGGTTCCGCATCCGTCTCCGGGCCCCGCGCAAGCCGCAACCGACATGGGTCGCGCCCCGCCGGATCGGCCGTCGCGACGGCCCCGCTCAAGCCTTCCCCCGACCGGCCTTCGAGCCTGACCCTTCGAGACCTTCGACGCCCATGCCGAAACGCGCCGGCACCGGCAACCCTGACCACAGACACTGCGGAGACCACCATGTCCAAGGCCATCGGCATCGACCTCGGCACCACCAATTCCTGCGTCGCCGTCCTCGACGGGGCGAAGGCGCAGGTCATCGAGAACGCGGAAGGCGGCAGGACCACGCCGTCGATCGTCGCCTTCACGGAGGGCGGCGAGGTGCTGGTCGGGCAGCCGGCCAAGCGCCAGGGCATCACCAACCCGGAGAACACCATCTCGGCGATCAAGCGCCTGATCGGCCGCCGCTACGACGACCCGCTGACCGAGAAGGACAAGGCCATGGTCGGCTACACGATCGTGCCCGGCCCCAACGGCGACGCCTGGGTCGAGGTCCGGGGCAAGACCTACAGCCCGAGCCAGATCAGCGCCTACATCCTGACGAAGATGAAGGAGACCGCCGAGGCCTTCCTCGGCGAGAAGGTAACCAAGGCGGTCATCACCGTGCCGGCCTATTTCAACGACGCGCAGCGCCAGGCCACCAAGGATGCCGGCCGCATCGCCGGCCTGGAGGTGCTGCGCATGATCAACGAGCCCACGGCGGCCGCTCTGGCCTACGGGCTCGACAAGAAGGGCAGCGGCAGGGTCGGCGTCTACGACCTCGGCGGCGGCACCTTCGACGTCTCGTTCCTCGAGATCGGCGACGGCGTGTTCGAGGTGAAATCCACCAACGGGGACACCTTCCTGGGCGGCGAGGATTTCGACAACCGCATCGTCGACTATCTCGTCGACGAGTTCCGCAAGGAGAGCGGCATCGACCTGCGCAAGGACCGCCTCGCGCTGCAGCGCCTCAAGGACGCCGCCGAGAAGGCCAAGATCGAGCTGTCCTCGGCCACCCAGACCGAGGTGAACCTGCCCTTCGTCACGGCCGATCAGAACGGGCCCAAGCACCTCGCGATCAAGCTCAGCCGCGCCAAGCTCGAAGCCCTGGTCGCCGACCTGATCGAGCGGACGACGGCGCCGTGCCGGGCGGCGTTCAAGGACGCGAACCTCGACGTGTCGCAGATCGACGAGGTCGTCCTCGTCGGCGGCCAGACCCGGATGCCGAAGGTCCAGGAGACCGTGCAGGCCCTGTTCGGACGCGAGCCGCACAAGGGCGTGAACCCCGACGAGGTCGTGGCCATCGGCGCGGCGATCCAGGCCGGCGTGCTCCAGGGCGACGTCAGCGACGTGCTGCTCCTCGACGTCACCCCGCTCTCCCTCGGCATCGAGACCCTCGGTGGCGTGCTGACCCGGCTGATCGAGCGCAACACCACGATCCCGACCAAGCGGAGCCAGACCTTCTCGACCGCCGCCGACGCCCAGCCGGCGGTGACGATCCGGGTGTTCCAGGGCGAGCGCGAGATGGCGGCCGACAACAAGATGCTCGGCCAGTTCGACCTTGTCGGCATCCCGCCGGCGCCCCGGGGGCAGCCGCAGATCGAGGTGACCTTCGACATCGACGCCAACGGCATCGTCAACGTCGCGGCCAAGGACAAGGCGAGCGGGAAGGAGCAGACGATCCGCATCGAGGCGTCCGGCGGGTTGGACGAGGCGGCGATCCAGCGGCTCGTGCGCGAGGCCGAGACCCATGCCGGCGCCGACAAGGTGCGCAAGGAGCTGGTCGAGGCCGGCAATCAGGCGGATGTCGCGATCTACACCACCGAGAAGAGCCTGAAGGATGCTGAGGGCCATGTGGCCGCCGATGTGAAGGCCGAGGTCGAGACCGCCGTCACGGCCGCGAAGGCGGCGATCCAGGCCGGCGACCTCGCGCGCATCAGGACGGCGACCGAGCGCTTGACCCAGGCGGCGTCCCGGCTGGGCGAGACCGGGGCCGCACCGAAGGCGCCGTCTTCCGACCCGGAGATCGTCGACGCGGAATTCGAGGAGGCGCCGGGCGGCGACACCCGCCACCGGCCGGCGGCATGACCGGCCCGATCGCGGAGCCCCCGACCGAGGCCATGTCGCCCGCTTCGGAGGCCGCGGATCTCGCGGCCCTCCAGGCCGAGAACGCATCCCTGCAGGATCGCCTGATGCGGGCGCTCGCCGAGACCGAGAACGTCCGGCGGCGGGGCGAGCGGCGTGTCGAGGAGGCGAAGAAATTCGCCGTCCAGGGTCTCGCGGGCGCGCTTCTTCCGGTCGTCGACAACCTCGGCCGGGCGGTCGCGGCGGCCATGAGCGGCCAGGGCGTCGGTCCGGCGGCCCACGCGTCCCTGCTCGAAGGCGTCGGGGCGACCGAGCGGATGCTGACCGGCACCCTCGAACGCTTCGGCATCCACCGGATCCCGGCCCTCGGGATGCCCTTCGATCCAAAGGCCCATGAGGCGATGCGCGAGATCGAGGATGCGATCCACCCGCCGGGGATCGTCCTCGACGTCATGGAGGACGGCTTCACCCTCCATGACCGGCTCCTCAGACCGGCCCGGGTGAGTGTCGCCAAGGTGCGATCCGGCGGCGGCACGCCGGGCTGACAGGCCCGGGTCGGTCCAGAGATCATCCCGAGCCGGAGGACTCCGCAGTGAGCGACGATCCGTACAAGATCCTCGGCGTGACGCGGGACGTCTCCGAGGCGGCCCTGCGCAAGGCCTATCGCAAGCTCGCCAAGAAGCTGCATCCCGACCTGAACCCGGGCAATGAACAAGCCGAGGCGGCCTTCAAGACGGTTGCGACCGCCTATGATCTGCTGAACGATCCCGCCAAGCGCGCCCAGTTCGACCGTGGCGAGATCGACGCGTCCGGCGCGGAGCGGCCGCGGCAGCCGTATTACCGCGCGCAGGCCGAGCGCGACGGCGGCCATCCGTATGGCGGCGATGCGGGTTTCGGGGATTTCGACGGCGAGGACATCTTCGCGCAGATGTTCGGTCGCGCTGGCCGCGCCGACTCCAATCGAGCAGGTGCCGACGCCCGGTATCGGCTGGATCTCGATTTCCTGGAGGCGTTCAACGGCGGGACGCGCACGCTGACGCTCCCGGACGGTCCAGCCCTCGACGTCACGATCCCGCCCGGGACGCGGACGGGGCAGACGCTGCGCCTGCGCGGCAAGGGCGAGCCCGGCATCGGAAAAGGGCCGCCCGGCGACGCCCTGATCGCGATCGAGGTCCGTCCCCACCCGGTGTTCAAGCTGGAGGGCGAAGACATCCATGTCGCGCTGCCGCTCTCGCTCCGCGACGCGGTCCTCGGCGGCAGGGTCAGCGTGCCGATGCCGTCCGGTCCGGTTTCCATGACGGTTCCCAAGTGGAGCAACGCCGGCGCCGTGCTCCGCCTGAAGGGCAAGGGCATGGTCCGTAGCGGCGGCGCCCCTGGCGACGCGTACGTCACGCTGCGGCTGACCCTGCCGGCCGAGCCGGATGTGGAACTACAGGACTTCGTCTCCCGATGGGGGAGCGCGGACCATCCCGAGACCCGCCAAAGCGAGGACGCGCGATGATGGAGATGCGTGAGTTCCTGGCCCGCGCCGGGGTCGAGACCGAGGCTCTGCTCGCCTGGGTCGAGACCGGCTGGCTCATCCCCGGAGAGACCGAGGGACGCTGGACGTTCCGCGAGATCGACCTCGGCCGGGCGCAGCTCATCCAGGACCTGGACCGGGATTTCGGCGTGAACGCCGAAGGGATCGACCTGATCCTCGACCTCGTCGACCGGATGAGCGGCATGCGGCGGGCGCTCGGTCACCTCGCCGTGGCGATCCGACAGGAACCGGACCACATCCGGGACCGGATCGCGGACGGGACCTTGGCGGCGGCGCGCGAGTCCGGCGATGCCCCCGGTCAACCGGAGGGACGAAGCCGGTAACCGGAACGGTCGCGGCCTCGTTCGAGCGATCGGGCGGCGGTCGAGAAGCCGCGCCGTCTCTCCGCGTCAGTGGGCCATCAGCACGGGCATGCCCGCGTTCTCGACGACGTGCCGGGTGACGCCGCCGAGCAGGAATTCGCGCACGCGGCTGTGGGTGTAGGCGCCCAGGGCGAGCATGGAGGCGCCCCGTCGCTCGGCCTCGGCCAGGATCGCGGCGCCGACCGGGGCTCCGTCCTCGATCGCCAGACTGGCGGCCTCGGCCACGACCCCGTGCCAGCTCAGGTACCCGCACAGGTCCGCGGCCCGCGCCTCGTCGGAGCGTTCGGTCCTTGCATGCACGACCGTGACGCGCGCGGCCTCGTGCAGCAGGTCGATGGACTGGCCGATCAAGCGCGTCGCCTCCAAGCTGCCGTTCCAGGCGATCACGACATGGTTCAGCAGGTCGTACGGGACGGTCTCGCCGACCATCAGCGTCGGCCGCCCGACCGAGAACAGCGCGGTGTCGAGCGCACGGCCGGTGAAGGGCAGCTTCGGATCGGGCCGGTCGACGATGACCAGGTCGTTGACGCGCCCGGCCAGCGTCAGGAGGGGTTCGACCTCGCCGCTGAGCTCGGCCCAGGTCACGAAGGTGGCGTCGAGGCGCTCGGACTTCCCATGGAACGGCACCTCCGCCCGCGCGCACCACGCCTGCAGAGCCGCCTTGCCGTCGGCCGCCGCCTCGCGCACGCCCTGTTGGACGGCCTCGAGGCTCGCACCGTCGAGGGGGGCGAGGCTCGCGAAGCCGGCGAGCATATGGTCCAGACCGGGCGCGATGAAACGCACGCCGATATGGGCATGGAGGCGCCGGCTGAGACGAAGGGCGGCCTCCAGCCGACGGGTCGGGTCGAGACCCGGGGCGGTCGGGACGAGCAGGCAGCGCAAGAACATCGGAGACTTTCCTCACCTGGCGTGATCGCGGGCTACGTTCGGATGAGGACGGGTTCGAGCCGTGCCCCGTTGTGAGGATCGGCCGGGCGACCCGCCGCGACGCCGGCAGCCCCGTGGTCCGGTTCGGGGCCGCCGATCCCGCGGGCGTCGTTCGTGACGACGGGGCGCTCCGTGACGGCGGTGTGACCCCGCCCTTCCGGCGCAGGCGCGGTGGACCGCAGGGCGCCGCTGCCGGCGGTCGCGCAGGCGAGATCCTGGTCCCGGGATGCCTCCCCGAAGACGCCGACGGCGCCGATCAGGGCGCCGTCCCGTCTCAAGGGCACGCCGCCGCGTTCGTGGAGGGCCGCTGTCCCTTCGGCCTCGACGAAGGAGCTCCAGACGGCCTCCCCGGGCGCGCGCAGGACCTCGCTCGGCTCGCCCGAGAGCGCCGAGGCCACGGCCTTCCCGATGGCCCCGCGCGCGGTCAAGCAGCCCGCGCCGTCCATCTTCGCGAAGGCGACGAGGCGGCCCTGGCCGCCGCAGACGGCGACGCTCACGGCGAGCCCGAGGCGACGGGCCTCCGCGATGGCTTGCGCGACGACCGCGCTGGCCTCCGCCAGCGTCAGGGCGCCCTCGGGGGCGGTGGAGACGCCTGCGGTCATGACCCTGCGTCCCGGTTCAGCATCGTGCGCCCCAGCGCCAGCAACTGTCCGTCGGTCGCCGCCGAGAGGTCGACATTCGCGGTCGCCACGACGCGGCCCTGCGTCGCGTGATGGTGCTCGCCGAGGCGGCGCGACAGGACCGACATGGCGCTGCTCTTGCCGGTGCCGTGGCCGACGATGGCGATGCGCGGCGCATCCCGGACCGACGCGACGATCCCGTCGTAGAAGGCCATGTTCTCCGGGGCGCGCTGGCCGGGGTAGGTCCCGCCTTCCTTGTGGGCGAGGTGGTGGATGTAGCCGTGGGGATCGTAGGGCCGGAGCGTGGTCTCGGCCGTCTTGCCCACGGTCTCGGGGTCGAGGCGATAGATCCGCGCCTCGTGATGATCGATCACGATCAGGGCGTCGTTCTCGGCCGCGGCCGGGCCGGGCGCCATCAATTCCGTGGAATGCGCCGACAGGCCGGCCTCCTCCATCAGGTGCCTCAGCCGTTCGACCTCGCGGGGATCCATGTCCTTGTGCGGCGGCTGGGGGAAGGTCCACGCCCGCCCGCCGAGGCTCAGGCTCCAGTTCCCGTCCGGCTTTTCCTCGCTGGTCCCGATCCTGTCGACGAAGGCCACGACCTCCCGCCATTCCAGGTTCTCGCTGGTCGGGTGGTTGAAGATCAGGGCGAGGGTGGTCCGGTCGTGGCCGTGTATCCGGGCGTGCATCATCACGTTGGGGCTCCTGAGGGAGGCCGTACCGGGCCGATCGGCTCGGACCGCCCGGTAGGTCGCGGTGCGCGGCTGGCTCAGCCCCACCGATCCCGACCCCTGGCGGGGATCGGTGAGGCCCGGCGGATCGCCGCCGCCGCGCCGTCGCGTGGGCGGGCCTCGATGAGCCGGGCTCATCGAGGCCCGGTATCAGACGACGCGGATGTCGTTCTCGACCGTGGTGGCCCCGGGCGCGCCCCAGGCGGTCCATCCGGCCATCTGCCGGTCGTACCAGGTGTCCACCGTCCCGCTCAGATGGACCACGCCGCCCTCGGCGCTGACCGCGATGGTCTTCGGGTCGTACCAGCTCCGGTGCAGGGCCTTGGTGATGTCCGCGCCGATATTCACCGCGCTGGGCCGGGCCTTGATCGCGATCCAGTTGGAGATCCCGACCACGCCGAGCATCCCGCGGATGTCGTGCTGCGCCGCTTCCTTCTGGTACTGCCAGTCGACCGTGCCGGTGAGGGTGACCCAGCCCTTCTCGACCTTGGCCTGGACCGCCCCGTCGGGAATCGAGACGTTCCAGTCCAGGCGCTGCAGCAGGGCGACCGCGATCTCGTCGTCGTTCCGCCTGGCATGGTCCGGCAGGCGGACCTCGATCTCCTCGGCGACGGCGCGCACGCCCTTGACGCGGCCGGCGGCCCGCTCGGCGGCGTATTTCTCCATGTAGTTCTGGACGTGGCCGGTGAGGGTGACGATGCCGTCCTTGGCGGTGACGCCGATATGCGCGGCGGTGACGCTCGGCTCCCAGCCGAGCTCGGCGATGACGTTGGTCTGCAGAGTCTTGTCCATGGTCATGATGCGGTCCTGGATCGAGGAGGACGGCGCCCCGTCGCCGCTGGGGCTTCGGGGATCGGCTGCGTCCGGTGTGCCGGGACGGTGAGGGGGGCCGTCGCGGCCTCGGTTCGGGCCGTGCGTCCTGGCCGTCCGTCCTGGCCACCGAACCCTAATGACCGGGCGGGCCCCGTCCTTGATCCAACGCAAAGTCCGGGACCGGCCACGCGCCCATGCTGCATCGCGCACCGGGGCGGCCGAACGCGGCCGACGACCCGGGAAGGACGAACCCGCGATGGCAAGATCACTGACGACCACGTTCGCCGCCCTCGGGGCGGTCCTCGTCGGCGCGATGGCTCAGGCGGCCCCCGCCGACGGGCCTCAGGCCGGTTCCAGCGGCCCGAACATGCCGCCCGCGCGGGACATCGTGCCCAGCGAGATCCGACCGGAGGATCCCGCCGCGGCGGGAAGCGCCCAAGGACCCGCGGAGACGGGCGCGATATCCCGGTGGCGCGACATCAAGCGGCCGCCGGCCCGGCCGCCGTCCCCGTGAGCGGGCCCGGCCTCCGGCGCGCTGCGACCGAGGGGATCACTGTGCCGACAGCCGGTCGAGGCGGCCCTGATCGATGAGGCGCACGCCGCCCGGCACGATCAGGATGGCGCCGTCCCGGTCGAGGCGGGACAGGGTCCGGCTCACCGTCTCGATGGTCAGGCCGAGATGGTCGGCGATATCGAGGCGGCCCATCGGCAATTCGAGGGTGACCGCGGACCGCCCGATCCGGACGTAGCGCGCCTGCAGGCCCGTCAGGAAGGTGGCGATCCTCTCCTCCGCGGTGCGCCGCCCGAGCAGCATCATCATGTCCTTGGCCCGGGACAACTCCTGCCCGGTGATCGCGTGCAGGTGCATCATCAGGCCCGGTTGCCCGCGCAGCAGGTCCATGAAGGCCAGCCGCTCGAAGCGGCAGGCCGTCACCGGGCCGAGGGCGTCGGCGGAGACCGAGAAACGGTCGAGCATGGAGAGCCCGAGGAAGTCCCCGGGGAAGGCGAATCCGGTGACCTGGCGTCGTCCGTCGGTGAGGATGCGGTACAGGCGAAGGGCGCCGGACGTGACGTTGTAGACCGAGGCGGCGGGCTCGTCCTGACCGTACAGGGTCTGCTTCTGGTCGAGGGCGACCCGCCGGCTCAGCGGCTCCAGCGCGTCGCGTTCCGCCAGCGGAAGGGCCGTGGCCGAACTGACGCGACGGAGCGTGCCCACGCCGTCCGGCCGATACGCGGGCGGTCGATACGGATGGATCCCTGGGCTGACCGGCAGTGAATGGGTCGACATGGGCCTGTCCTTCGGGTTCGGTCTGGTCGCATGCTCCGCCGATGACGGCACCGCGGCGCCTCCGCCACCATTCGGTGACCCGCATCCGCTCCGTATCGGGACAACGTGCCTGCGGCGGCGACGAACGGAGTCAAATCCGGCGACCGGACACCCGGATTTGCGCCGTGCCCGGACTGGGGGCCGCGTGATGACGGGATCGGTCCCCTGTCTTCACCCGCAGTCAGGGCGTCGCGATGTTGGGCCCCGCCCGACCGGATCGCCCCGGACGGCGGCCACCGGATTCCGGAGACGGCGTATGCGCTAGGCGACGGCCGCCGTGAGCGCGACATCGAGATGGACCGGGTTGTGGAGCGTGTTCGCCACCGGCGACCACAGCACCGTATGCCTGATGAGCGCGGCCAGCGCCTTTCGCGACGCATCGGCGTCCATCGTCACGGCAACCCGGATGGTCTCGAACCCGATGGTCTTCGGCTGGAGATCGCCGCTGCCCCAGACCGACGTCATGTTGATGTCGGCTTCGACGTTGAGTTCGAGGGACCGGATCGGGATGCCTTGCGCCAGGGCGTTGGCGTGGATGCCGATGGACAGGCACGACCCGAGGGCCGCGAGCAGGGCCTCGGACGCGTTCGGGGCCACGCTCTCGCCGAGCAGTCCCTCGGGCTCGTCCTCCATCACCTGCTGCGGCGGCAGGTTCCGGATGTAGTTGAGCTGGTGCAGCCGCCCCTGTGCCACCGTCCGGCACCGCAGGGTCCGCACGGCGGCCGGGTCCGCCTTGGCCTTCGCCACGACGACGTCGAGCGCGCGTTTGTCGACGGGGGACGGCGCCCGGTTCTCGGGTGCAAGAGGCAGCTTAGCCATATTGAATGCCGTCCCCTGATTGCTTGTCCATGGCGATCGTTCCGTCCGCCGGAAATATTTGATCGATAGGCAACTCTCGAACGGTAGTTTAGACTTATACTCGCGAGAGTCGGCAACCAAATTTGATGAAGGGAAGCTCAAAAATGGCGGGGCGCGGCGGATGCTAGACTGGGATGACCTGAGATTTTTCCTGGCCCTGGCGCGGCACGGCAGCCTGTCGGCGGCCGCCAAGGTGCTGCATGTCTCGCAGTCGACGGTCGGGCGGCGCCTCAACACCCTGGAGGCGACCCTGGCGGTCCGCCTGCTCAACCGCACCCCCGAGGGCTACGTGCCCACGCTCGCCGGCGAGGAGGTGCGCGAGCGGGCGGAGCGTCTGGAGGCGGAGACCCTGGCCCTGGAAAGGGACGTCACCGGGCGCGATACCCGCCTGCGCGGGCTGGTGCGGGTGACCTGCGCCGAGACGATGGCGGCGCACCTGCTGGCGCCGAGCTTCGCCGGGCTCCATGCGCTGCATCCCGATATCATGATCGAGCTCATCCCCAACCCGCGGGAACTGAGCCTGGCGATGCGCGAGGCGGACATCTCCGTCCGCATGCGCCAGCCGGAACAGCACGATCTCGTCGTGCGGCGCATCGGCGGCATCGCCTTCGGTCTCTACGCGGCGCCGGACTATCTCGCGGCGCACGGCGGGCCGGACTTCGACGACGGGTGCCCCGACCACCACCTGATCACGCAGTTGGAGGACAGCCAGGAGATGACGCAGTCGGCCTGGCTGACCGAGATGGCCCCCCGCGCCCAGGTGGTGCTGCAGACGAGCAGCCACGAGGCCGCCGTTCTGGCATCCGCCAATGGCGGCGGGCTGGCCTGCCTGGCGCGGTTCCGCGGCGACGAGGAGCCCCGGCTGATCCGGCTGAATGTCCCGACCGAACCCCCGAGCGCCGACATCCTGCTGCTCGTCCACAAGGACAACCGCGACACGCCGCGGATCCGGGTGGTGCTGAGCCACATCACCGACAGCATCCGCGCGCTCGGCCACAAGCTCCAGCCCCTGATGGCGGACGCCGATGACGTACGCGCCGTCAACCAATGATGCGGCCCTGGCGGCCATCCGCGGTCCGATCCCGACAGGGCGCCGAGGTTGCCGGATGCGCCGGGACGGACATCAATCGCCATGTATCGACCGATGGCGGTCACTGCCCTTTGATCTGAATCAAAGCTTTCCGATGATGTTGAAATATTTCATCATCCGATCGTGCATAGTGAAATATCAAATTTGATTGGCGTATGTATTTGTTCGATACGCTAGCTTGCCCTCGACAGGATCCGTCGGCCCATCCGCCGCCGGGATCGCACCGACGAAGGCGAGCCATCATGAGCCCCGACGAGAAACTGACGCACGACGTGCTGGCCGAGCTGGCCTGGGATCCGAGCGTGACCGAGACGGCCCTCGGGGCGAGCGCGAAGGACGGCATCGTCACGCTGACCGGCGCGGTCACGAGCTTCGCGCAGAAGCACGCCGCCGAGGCCGCCGCCCGCCGCGTGAACGGGGTCAAGGCCATCGCCGGGGAGATCGGGGTGGACCTCCCCTTCGATCATCGCCGCACCGACGCGGACATCGCGGCCGCCGTCGTCAACCGCCTGGACTGGGATGCCGCGATCCTTCCGGACACGATCACGGCGCAGGTCCAGGACGGCTGGGTCACCCTGAACGGGGCCGTGGACTGGAACTTCCAGAAGGACGCCGCGGCTCTCGACGTCCGGTCGCTGCTCGGCGTCGTCGGCCTCTCGAACGGGATCACGATCAAGCCGCGCGCGAACGCCAATCACATCGCCGAAGGGATCCACAGCGCCCTGGGGCGCTCCTGGTTCTTCGATCCCAAGCGCGTCGGAGTCGATGTGGAGGGCGACCGGGTCCGGCTGACGGGCAGCGTCCATACCGAGGGCGAGCGCCGGCTCGCGGCCGTCACGGCCTGGGGCTGCCCGGGCGTCGCCATCGTCGAGAACGACCTCGCCATCCTCTGACGCGCGTCCGCGTCCGTCCCTTCGAGCCGAGGCACCCCCATGCGCGATCTCATCCGCCCCCTGACGCTCGGGGCCTGCGCGGCCCTGATCCTGACGACACCGTTGCGCGCCGCCGGCGAGCGGGGCGCCGATCCGGCGGCCGCGACCGCCCCGGACGCGGAGGCCCTGCCGGCTCAGGCCTGCCTCGATCATCTCAAGGCCTTCGACGCCCAGATGGAGAAGGACGGGTACTGGCTCGGCGGATCGGGCTACGGCTACGGCTATCCGCTCGGCGGCTACTGGGCGGGCAGCCTGGGGTCCGACGCCGGCATGGCGATGGGCGCCGCCTCCGCGATGATGCGGTACGCGAATGCCCGCCCCGGATACGAGGTCCGGATCCTGCTCGCGGGCGCCGACATCCTGGCGCGCCATGGCAAGCAGCAGCCGTGCGAGGACGTGCTGGTCCAGATCCGGGCGAGCTACGACGCCTATAAGACGGACCTGCAGGGCCGTGACCTCCGGATCGCCAACGCCCTGGGGTTCCGCAAGCAGGAACTCGCCCTCGCCCAGCCGGTCGCGTCCCGGACGCGCGCCTTCCGCTCGGACGACCTGCTCGGCAGCGAGGTGCGCAACCCCGGCAACGTGGCCCTCGGCAGCGTCGACGACATCGTCATGGGCCCCGAGGGCGGCAAGATCGCCTACCTTGTCGTCGCCCGCGGCGGCATCTTCGGCCTGGGCGAGCGCCACGTCGCGGTCCCCTGGGATCAGTTCAAGGTCTCGCCGAACCTGAACATCCTCGTCCTCGACACCAGCAAGGACGGCATGGACCAGGCCCCGCGGATGATCGAGGGCCGCTTCACGACGGCGGAGCCGTTCGCCCGGCAGACCGCGAAGGCGGACGCCTACTGGAGTGCGGCCGCGAAGATCCGGCGGACGGACTGAACCGCGCATCGACCGAAGACCGCCGCCCACCCCGCCCGACGACACGATTGGACTGTCCCATGCGAACGATCACGATCCTGACGACGACGTTCCTCGTCCTCGCGACGATCCCGGCGGCCCGGGCGCAGACGCCGATGACGCCTCCGGGCAACACGAGCGCGACGATGCGGGAGGCGGGGCGCGAGGCGAGCCAAGCCGCCGACGCGGCCCGTGAGGCGGCCCGGCTGGCGATGCAGGCCTCGAAGGCGGCGGTGACCGATGCCCCGAAGCGATCGGCCGACATGATCGGCAAGCTCGCCACCGACGCCGCCGAGGCGGCCGATCGCGCCGAGACCAAGATCGCCGCGGCCAACAGGGCGGCGGGCAGGGCGGCGAACGCCTCGATGCGGAAGGCCGCGGATGCCGCGCGGACATCCGTGGCGGCGACCCGGCTGGCGGTGCAGACCTCCGAGGCGGCCGCCGGGGCCTCGGTCCGCTCGGACATGGCGGCGATGCGGCGAGCGGCAACGGCTGCCCGGGCGTCCCTCGTCAAGGCCGCCACGGCCACCGCGAACGCCGCCCGCGCCGCCCGCGCGGCGGCCCGGACCACCTGGGACCGGGACATGGCGCGGGCCCAGATCCGCGGCTGACCACCGCTTGGCCGCGGCTGGATCGGCCCGGCGCGACGGGCTCAAGCGATGGCCGGCGCAGGGTTCGGCGCCAACGGGTCTCGGGCGCGGATCTCCGGCACCCGCTGATCGCCACGAAGGTCTTTCTCGGAGCGGTGTCCAGGTTGGCATCCGAGTTGCGGATTCGACCGGGACGCATCCGGAGACCGTCATGGCTGTGCAGATTTCCCCGCCTTCCGAGGCGGGCGGCAGGATCGGGCGTCCCCGGCTCGGCCTGGGCCTCACCGCGATCCTGATGGTCTTCTATTTCGGGTTCGTCGGGCTCGGCGCGTTCGCGCCGTCCGTCCTGGCGCGGCCCCTCGTCGATGGGGGCACGGTCACCGTCGCCTTCGCGTATGGTCTCTTCGTCATCGCGTTGGGCGTCGCGCTGACAGGCATCTACGTGCTGATCGCGAACCGCGAGCGCATCCGGTGAGGGCTTGGGCAGGACGCCGCGGGCTGTTCGGCCTGGCCGCCCTCATCCCGACGCCGGCGCTCGCGCAGACGGGCGGTGCCGGGACTGGCCTCAACCTGACCGCCATCGCGCTGTTCACGACCGTCGTGATGGGCACGCTGTACATCACCTACCGGGCGGCACAGCGGACCCGATCGGCCTCGGACTTCTACACGGCCGGAGGACGCATCACGGGATTCCAGAACGGTCTCGCGATCGCCGGCGACTTCATCTCGGCCGGCGCCTTCCTCGGGCTCGCCGGGCTCGTCTACGGCAACGGGTTCGACGGCCTGATCTATGCGGTCGGCTACACGACGGGGCTGCCGATCGTCGTCTTCCTGATGGCGGAGCGGTTGCGCGCGCTCGGCCGGTTCACCTTCACCGACGTCGCCTGCACGCGCCTTCAGGAGAAGCCGGTCCGCATCTTCGCGGCCTCGGCCTCCCTCGTGGTGATCGCGTTCTACCTGATCGCCCAGATGGTCGGCGGCGGCCAGCTCATCCGCCTTCTGCTCGGCCTCGACTACGTCTACGCGCAGTTCATCGTCGGGCTCCTGATGATCTGCTACGTCCTGTTCGGCGGCATGGTCGCCACGACCTGGGTGCAGATCACGAAAGCGGTGCTGTTCCTGATCGGCGGAACGGCGGTCGCTCTGCTCGTGATGGCCCATTTCGGCTTCGATTACGGCGCGCTGCTGCGGCAGGCGGTCTCCCGTCACCCCCGCGGTGAGGCGATCCTGACGCCTCAATTCCTGTCCCGCGATCCCGTCTCGGCGATTTCCCTCGCCCTCGCGCTGATGTTCGGGACCGCCGGCCTCCCCCACATCCTGATGCGCTTCTTCACGGTGCCCGATGCGCGCGCCGCCCGGGTCTCCGTCTTCTGGGCCTCGGTCTGGATGAACTACTTCTTCGCCCTGGTGTTCATCATCGGATTCGGAGCCCTCGCCCTGGTCGCCAAGAACCCCGCCTATGTGAACGCCGCCGGCGGCCTGACCGGTGGTGGGAATATGGCGGCGATCCATCTCTCGCACGCGGTCGGCGGCGACCTGATGCTCGGGTTCATCTCGGCCGTCGCCTTCGCGACGATCCTCGCCGTCGTGGCGGGCCTGACGCTCGCCGGGGCGACGGCGGTGTCGCACGATCTCTATGCCAGCGTGTTCCGGCGGGCCGGAGCGGGCGATGCGGCGGAGGTGCGGGTCTCGCGCTACGCGACCGTGGTCCTGGGGATCGTGGCGATCGGGCTCGGGATCGCGTTCCAGAACCAGAACGTCGCCTACATGGTGAGCTTAGCGTTCTCCATCGCCTGCTCGTCGACGCTGCCGCTTCTGATCCTCGTTCTGTACTGGCCCGGGCTCACGACGCGCGGGGCCGTGACGGGCGGGTGCGTCGGGCTCGCCAGTGCCCTCCTGTTCACCATCCTGGGCCGGGCCGTCTGGGTCGGCGTTCTCGGCTATGCGACACCGATCTTCCCGATCGATCCGCCGACGATCGTGACGATGCCGCTCGCGTTTCTCGTCTGCTACCTCGTGTCCATCACCGACAGGAGTCCGCAGGCCCGGATCGATCACCAGCGGGGGGCCTTCGTCGGCCGGGCCGCACCGACCGCACCGGCGCTCGCGGAATGAACCAACCCAGGATCCCGGCATGATGAAGCTGATCAGCGCGACGCCGAGCCCCTATGCCCGCAAGGTGCGGATCGCACTCGCCGAGAAGGGCATCCCCTTCGAGCTGCAGACCGAAGTGCCCTGGCACGGCACGTCGGTGACGCCGCAGTACAATCCCCTCGAGAAGCTGCCGGTTCTCATCCTCGAGGACGGCAGCGCCGTCTACGAATCGCACTACATCATGGAATGGATCGAGGCGAAGTACCCGACGCCGCCGCTCGTTCCGGCGGATGTCGACGGCCGGCTCCTCGCCCGCAAGTTCGAGGTGCTGTGCGACGGCACCTGTGACGCGTTCGTGCTCATGTTCTTCGAGCAGATGCGCGCGCAGGAGCGGCAGAGCCCGGAATGGATCGCCCGGCAGCGCCGCAAGGTCGATGGCGGCGTGCGCGAGATCGCCCGCCTGATCGGGGACCGTGACTATGCGGTCGGCGACGGCTTCGGGGTCGGGGACATCGCGGCCGGAACGGTCGTCGGCTATCTCGATGTCCGCTGGCCGGACTATCCGTGGCGCGCGCAATACCCGGGTCTCGCCGCCTATAGCGATCGCATGGAACGCCGGCCCTCCTTCCAGGAGACGCGGCCGACGCCTCAGCAGATCACCGAGAAGGTGGTGTAGTCCGCCCTGCCTCTGCCCGGGCGGCGCTCGGCATCCTGGCGGAGGTTGGGACAAACCGGTCCACGCGTCGCGGCGATCGATCCCGGCGACGGCCCCGTCACGATCCGATCCGGGGCCGCCGAAGCGCGGGCCGTCGGCGCGGTCGCGCAACACGATCCGCTCGACTTCGATCGATCCGGGGACACGCTCACCAAACGCGAGCGCGGCGCTGCGAAGGGTATCGGCGCCTCTCTGTCGCTCATGCTCTCGCCATGTGCAGATATGATGCCTGATGAGCACTGAGCCTAAAATTATTGCTCGACGCTCAAGTATTATCGGATAGCGTTCCACTTTAGAACGGCGCCGAACAGGTGTTTTGAACAGCCGGGTTCCGGTTTGTTGCCGACGGTTTGAGGTCGTCTCGTTTATGTCCCGGTCCGGGGATGGTTCAGGCGCGGGGATCCCGCACGACCTGGACCGACGAGCCTCGGGCGGTGCCGAAGTGCGGATGTGGCGGGTGTCGCATGGCCGGTATCGAAGAACCCACCCCCTCGGGCGCCTCCGCGCCGACCCGGCGGACGCCGATCCCGGGCCGCATCGGGGAAACGTCCGCGGATGCACCGCTTCCTGGCGCACGCCGCGCTGACGGCTGCCATCGCCCGGCCGCACGCCGCCTCCGCCCATCAGCCTGACGGACCCTCCGTCGCACGGACGATACGGGGCCGTGGCCCCGAAGCTTCAGCCAAGGATCAGCATCATGGAATCCATCCCGAAATTCCTCCAGGGCGTGTTCGGATACACCGGTGCCGGCCTCGACCGGTCGGCCCTCCTGGCCTCGACGCTGATCTATACGGTTCCGAGCACTAAGCGGGCCCAGTTCGTCTACCTGCGCGCCGGCAATGCGGGGCCTGAACTGGTCTGCCTGTCGCTCGTCATCGCCGGCAAGGCCGCCCGCTACCTGCCGATCGGCGCCAAGGCCGGCATGAACGTGCCGCTGACCATCGTCGAGGACCTGCAGCCGGACACGCGGGTCGAGATCCACATCTCCGCCCCCGAGGGCGCCACCGGCCAGGTCGTGGTCGATGTCGGCCTCCTGGAGATCTGAACGGTCCGACCGCAGGCAGCACCGAGCAGGAGAGCCTTCATGAGCAAGCAGAGACTCGTGGTCGTCGGAAACGGCATGGCCGGCGCCCGTGCCGTGGAGGAGGTGCTGGCTCGGGGCGGCGCCGAGATGTTCGACATCGTCATGTTCGGCGACGAGCCCTACGGCAACTACAACCGCATCCTGCTCTCCGAGATCCTCAACGGGACCCAGGACACCGACGGGATCACCATGAACCCGCTGAGCTGGTATGCCGAGAACGGCATCACGCTCCATGCCGGCCACCGCGTCGAGCGGATCGATCGCGCCGCCAAGGTCGTCGTCGCGCAGACCGGCGTGCGGGAACGCTACGACAAGCTGATGATCGCCACCGGCAGCCGCGCCTTCATCCCGCCCATGCAGGGCGTACGGATGGAGGACGGAAGCCTCAAGCCGGGGGTGTTCGGCTATCGCACCGTCGAGGACTGCGCGCGGATCGTCGACTACGCCCGGCGGAGCAAGGTCGCGGTGACCATCGGCGGCGGTCTGCTCGGTCTCGAGGCGGCGCGCAGCATGACGGTGCAGGGTTGCGAGTCGCATGTGGTCCACCTCGCGGGCCACCTCATGGAGATGCAGCTCGATGTGACCGCCGGCGGACTTCTGAAGAAGACCATCGAGGGCATGAACATCCGGGTCCATACCGGCAAGCTCACCACCGAGGTGCTGGGCGCCGACAAAGTCGAGGGCCTGCGGTTCAAGGACGGCTCGGAGCTTGCCTGCGACCTCGTCATCGTCGCCGCCGGCATCCGGCCGAACTCCGAGATCGGCCAGCTCTCGGGCCTCACGGTCGAGCGCGCGATCGTGGTCAACGATCATATGCAGTCGGTGGACGACCGCGACATCTACGTGGTCGGGGAATGCGCGCAACACCGCGGCCGGCTCTACGGCCTGGTTGCCCCCCTCTACGAGCAGGCGAAGGTGTTCGCCGAGCACGTCACCCGGACCGACATCGACGCGGCCTATCACGGCTCGAAGCTGGCCACGAAGCTGAAGGTGATGGGGGTCGAGCTGGCCTCGATGGGCATCACCGAGCCGGCGGACGACAACGACGAGGTCGTGCAGTTCACCGAGCCGAAGCGCGGTACCTACAAGAAGCTGATCGTGCGCGACGGCCGGCTGGTCGGCGGCATCCTGATGGGCGACATCTCCAAGGCGCCGTTCCTGATGCAGGCCTTCGCGCAGGACGCGCCGCTGCCGGACGAGCGCCTGTCGCTGATGTTCGATCTCGGCACGCCCTCCGCCAAGGTCACCTATGACGAGATGCCGGCGGAGACCCAGGTCTGCAACTGCAACGGCGTGACCAAGGCCGGTATCGCGGCCTGCGTCGCGGGCGGCGCCAACACCTCCAAAGCGGTGATGACCCAGACCCGCGCCGGCATGGGCTGCGGCGCCTGCAAGGGCGAGGTGACCGAGCTCGTCTCGTGGCTCCTGGGCGGCGAGGTCGAGGAGGACCCGTCGGTCCACTACTACGTGCCGACGATTCCCCTGCGGAAGCCGGAACTGATGCGGGAGGTGGTCGCCCGCGGCCTCAAGTCGGTCTCTTCGGTGTTCCGCGAGCTCGGGAACGGCGAGGTCGATGCCGGCGCGAAGCCGGCGCTTGCCTCGCTGCTGATCACCGTCTGGAAGGGCGAGTACGACGACGAGCGCGACGCGCGCTTCATCAACGACCGCGTCCACGCCAACATCCAGAAGGACGGCACCTTCTCGGTGATCCCGGAGATGCCCGGCGGCGTCTGCACCCCCGACGAGTTGGTCCGCATCGGCCAGGTGGCGCAGAAGTACAACGTTCCGTTGGTGAAGCTGACCGGCGGGCAGCGCGTCGATCTGGTCGGCCTGAAGAAGGACGACTTGCCCAAGATCTGGAGCGATCTCGGCTTCAAGGCCGGCTATGCCTGGGGCAAGAGCTACCGGACCTGCAAGAGCTGCATCGGCACCGATTTCTGCCGGTTCGGACTCGGCGATTCCATGGGCTTCGCCCAGCGCATCGAGCGGCGCTACCGCGGCATCGACAGCCCGGCCAAGCTCAAGCTCGCCACCGCCGGCTGCCCGCGCAACTGCTCCGAAGCCTACGTGAAGGATGTCGGCTTCGTCGCGATCGGCGACGGCAAGTGGGAGATCTACGTCGGCGGTGCGGCCGGCGCCCATATCCGCAAGGGCGACCTGCTCACCACCGCCCGGGACGAGACCGAGGCGATGCTGATCGGCAGCCGCTTCATGCAGTTCTACCGCGAGAACGCGAAGTGGAAGGAACGGACCTACACGTTCATGGAGCGGGTCGGCCTGGAGCGGGTCCGCGCCGTGGTGGTGGAGGACAGCGAGGGGATCTGCGCCGATCTCGACGCGGCCATGGAGGCGTCGATCGCCGCCTGCGTCGATCCCTGGCTCGAAGCGGTCGCCCCGAAGACCGCCAACCAGTTCACCTCGGTGATCCCGGCGAAGGAGGAGGCATGATGGCGGCCGGCGAAGTGCTGCTCGGCGCGGTCGAGCAAATCCCCACCGGGGAGGGGCGCACCTTCCGCGTCGGCGACGTCGAGATCGCCGTGTTCCACACCGCCGAAGGGGACGTCTACGCGACGCAGGCACTCTGCCCACATCGGCAGGGACCCCTGGCCGATGGACTCCTCGGCGGGACCACGCTGATGTGCCCGCTGCACGACCGGACCTTCGACCTGACATCCGGTTGCGGCACGAGCCACGAGCATCTCGGCCTCGTCACCTATCAGGCCCGGGTCATCGACGGCCAGATCTGGTTGCGGCCGGAGCCCGTCCAAGCCCAGGCGGCGGCGGAGTGAGTTCGGCGGCGTACCCTTGCCGAACGCTCGGGGCGTCTCCGCCGGGATCTCGCAGACGGCGAGCCGCATCGCGCACTCGGTGTGCCGTCCCGGTCTGTGAGGGTGCATCCTGCTCCTGATGCGTCAGGAGCAGGATGGCCCGCGGCAAGCGGTCTTCACGGCGGGGCCCGCACGACGCCGAGCCATGGCCAGGCTGAGTGCAGGAGCCGGACGATCGAGGACGCGACCGTAAGGGTCTTCCACTCCGACGCGTTGGAAAGCCTCAGGGCGCACGTCTTGGCTTTCGTCATGACCCGCGACTTCGCTACGTACCTCCGGGCATCACGCCGGAAAACACCGTTCCCGACCATCTGTCAGGCCTGGATCACCGGCTCGGACCGGTTCAGAATCGGCCAGCACCGCGTCATCCCGGAACCATGAACCGAGCGCACGCAGACGTCGTTGTCTTGCAGTGACCCCTTCACGTTCGGATCGCCCCGCTCGGCCTCCCCATGCACACCGAAGCGCAGGTCACGATGGAGCCGTCGATCTAAAAGCTTCCATAGTGATGATTGCAACAATGCGTCGGAATTCCGTTGTGCGATTGTATTGTCAAAACGTCAAATCACGATATGTGTCTTTCAAATCTGACGACATTGACTCGACGGCACCCATAGCACCGTGGATGTTTAGCCGGTGGATCTACACAATCAACGGCCGTGGTGCCATAGGCTTGGTTCCGGCTCGATCCGCCTCCATGGTCAGATCGAGGGGCCTTAGTTTCCTGATCCCTGAGTCGGAGAACCTCCATGTCAGACCCTGGTGCTAACCGGCGCGATCTGCTCCTCGCGCCCCTGCTTGCGGCGGCTGCCACCGCCTTCGGGACGCGTTCCGCTCCTGCCGCCGGTGTCGATCCGGCCCAGACCATTGTTAAGCTACCGGACCAAATTCCCTGGCAGCCGCTTTATAACTTCCCGCCGGGAATGGCGGAGCAGGCGCCGATGTTCGGGAAGATCGGGGATCCTGGACAGTATTTCGTTCTCATACGGTGGCACCCCGGGTACATGAGTGCGCCGCATTGGTATGAAACCGATCGACTCTGTGTCGTTCTGTCCGGAACCTGGTATGTCGCGAGCGGAGCGGATTTCGTTCCAGAAGCGACAGTGCCGGTTCCGGCAGGCTCTTACGTCCACCGCGTCGCGAAGTCGCCGCACTACGACGGCGTAAAGGCTGGCATCAAGGAACCCGCGATCATTGCGATCAGTGGTCTGGGTCCGATCCGTTATCATCTCACGGATGAAACCAAGCCTGGTTGGCGCGAAGTCTAGGCGCCCGGTAAAGAGTTAATACGCCCCCAGGGAAGAGAGTTGGAAGGGCGCTGCGTTCGGTAACGACCGGCGTGGCGCCCTGCTAAATTCCAATCTATGGCAGTTTTGCGAGCGCTCTTTTCCAGTTCCTTGAAACAAAACGCGGTCAGAATTTTCCATAAAGACAGCTCTGCCGTGTCATGACCGGATCTGCACGCGATCATGCAGCAACGGCGATGTCGTTCTCGGATCGGGCCGCGGTCAGGCAGTCGCGGCACGCATCGGGCGTGAAGCGGGGGAAGGCTCGGCGGTTGGCGGCGTGGCAGTCCGCCGTGGTCTGCAGCAGGTGCTTCAACGTGGTGAAGGTCCGGGACCTGTCGCGGGTGCAGGGCGCAAGCGCTGCCCGATCCTCGGGGCTCTGCCCCGAGACCCCGCCAAAGGGATGATCCCTTTGGAATTCACAGGATCATGCGCGAAAACAGGCGCGATCACAGTCAATGTTGTCCTGCTCAGCCGCGTAGAGAGCCCTTCTCTGTGGGTGATGCCGCGTCGGGTAAAGAACCGCGACAGTCCGCCCGTGCTGGCGGTCACGCCGTGCCCGGCCAGGGCATCGCATGCTGCTCATCAGCACGCGGCCGGTTGGGGATCAGCCGCAAGACAATACGCTGGTGACGATGCGCAAGGCCACCGATGCGGCGATGGCTGCCGCCCAGGCCGCGGCCAGCGTGTTGGCGATGTCAGACGCTGCCGTGGCCCCCCTCGCTGAGCAGACGACGAAGATCGTGAATCTATGGAGGGAGACACGCGCCACTGGCGACGATCAGATCCTCCAGGTGCCGCCGGCGGGGCGCGGCGACGCCATCAAGCGCGCGATCGATCAGAGTGCCGAGATCAACCGGATCGTGATAGCGGCGATGCTCGACCAGACCCGGCAACTCGCCGCCATCGACGGCAACGCTTTCCGGTACGCAGACTTCGCGAGCCTCGTCCTGGACCTGCGGGATGCCGGAGGTCGCGAGGCCGGCCTGCTGCTGAATTTCATCGCGAGCGGCAAACCGGCGTCCGACGCCGAGCGTCGGACGATCCTCAAGCTCCGGGGCCAGGTCACGGAGGTATGGAACAGGCTTGCTCCACTCCTTGAGCAGTCATCGACGCCGCAAAGGCTTAAAGACTCGGTCCTGGCCGTTAAGGCAACCTACATCGATGAGTTCGGGGCCCTCAACCAAACGGTGTTCGAGAGTTCCATCACCGGGCAATATCCCCTGGCCGGAGGGGCCTACCGCGAGAAAACCGTCCCGACATGGATCAAGGTCATCGCCCTGCGTGACGCCGCCTTTGCTGAGGCCGACAACGCGATCCAGGCGAAACTGTCCGACGCGACGCAGCGCCTTTCCTTCGCGATTGCGATCATCGTCGGCTCGCTGGCAATCAGTATCGGGATCTCGGTTCTGGTCTACCGCCACGTCTTGCGGCCTATCAGGCAGATGACCGACAGTATGTCGCGCATCGCGGGTGGCAATGTCGACGAAGCCATTCCCGGCGTCGGCCGAGCCGACGAGATCGGCGGTATGGCGGCGGCCGTCGAAGTCTTTAAAACGGGGCTCAAGCGCAACCGTGAGCTGGAAATCGAGAACGCACGCACCCGCGCCGGGGCGGAACGGCGACGCAAGGATGCGCTCGAGGCGTTGAGCCGAGAGTTCGAGGCGAGTGTCGGACGCATCGTCGAGACCGTCGCCGCGTCGGCCCGCGCGCTCGAAGCCGGGGCCGGCAATATGAATGCGATCGTCACCCACTCGACAACGCGCTCGACTGCGGTCGCGGCCGCAGCCGAGCAGGCGTCCGCCAATGTCACCGTCGTCGCTGGCGCGGCGGAGGAGCTGGGTTCGTCCGTGGACGAGATCGGCCGGCAAGTGCGGGATGCGCAAGCCCTGTCGCGCGCGGCTGTCGACGAAGCGAACGCAACCGCTGCGATCGTGCAGGATCTGCTGCAGAGCGCCAGCCGGATCAGCGCGGTGGTCGGGCTGATTTCCAGCATCGCCGGACAGACCAATCTTCTCGCGCTCAACGCAACCATCGAGGCGGCGCGAGCGGGTGAATCCGGCCGCGGCTTCGCCGTCGTGGCCGCGGAAGTCAAAGAATTGGCGACCCAAACCGCCGACGCGACCGCCGATATCTCGGCGCAGATCGATGCGATCCAGGCGTCGACCACGAAGGCCGTCGGTGCGATCCAGTCGATCGCCGGCACAATCGGATGCATGAACGACATGACGTTGGACATCACAGCATCGGTCAATCAGCAGAGTGCCGCGACAAATAATATTGTCCGGAATATTGCGGAAGCTTCGGGCGGAACGAATGAAGTCACCGTGAATATTTCTGCTGTGGCGCAATCGCTCAAGCAGTCGGGAGACGCTGCGCAGGAGGTGTTGACGTCCTCGTCGCAGTTGGCCGCTGAGGCGAACGCACTCTCGCAGCAGGTGGCAATCTTCCTCGGTCAGGTCCGCGCAGCGTGAGGCGTCGGGCTCGGGTGGGCCCCGCTGCGGCGCTCCAGAGCGTCGGCTTCGCGGACCGCGCATCCCGCCGTCCGGACGAGCCGATTCGCGTTGAGCTCGGCCATGCCGGCGAGCGTCATCGGGTTGTTCGTCCCGTACGCGGAGGGGGTGACGACGACGGTCCGCTGCGTCCCAATCCGGCCCTGGATCTTGCGCTGGTCGTCAAGGAACGCATCAGGGTGAAGGACCGGCGCGCCGAGGACGGTCACGACACGCTTGTCGAAGACATGCCTGTGGCAAGCGGTGGCGCCGGGAAAGGCCGGTATGCGGGGGCGCTCGCTCCCGATCGAGTAGGGATAGGCTTCGGCGACGGCACGCCCCGGCAAGGCCGTCGCGAACCACCGCCCGCGGTAGACGCGGATATGCTCGGCCGCCGACGCGAGAGGGCCGACCAGGCCGGCATAGCCGTCCGGCCGGACCGGGACCGCGCTGCCCGACCGGCCGGACCAGGACCGCGCTGCCCGACCGCCTCGAACGCCGCCTGTCCGTCCGGTGAACGCGCCGGCGCTTTCACCTCGGACGGGCACGACATCCGTTTCGGCCCGGTGACGACGGGCGTCGGGTGCGATGGGTCGAGCGCCCGATGCAGGTGCGTCTCGACCGAGCTTCCCTCCGACCGCAGGTTAACGGACCGGCCGGTGCCGCAGCGCGAGATCGTGACGGCGCTCAAGGTGTCCCGCGCGAACGTCTCGGTGTTCGTCGAGAGCCTGCAGACGGAAGGCCACGTCACGGCCGAACCTGACCCAACCGACGGGCGGCAGGTTTTGATCGCCCTTACGCCCGGGGGGCGCGCCATCACGGACCGGCTCGTGCGTGAGACCGCCGGCAAGGTGAGACGCAGCCTCGCGCTCGACGATGCCGAGCTCCGGCTCCTCGCCAACCTGACGACGCGCCTTCTCCGATGATGTCGATTTACCTCGGAGGAGCTTCCGCCGGCATGATGCGCGAACACACGGACCGCTCGGGAGGGCGCGTCTCGGTCCGCTTCGACGCTTCGCCGTCCGGGCGCGGATGATCGCGAAAGAACCCATGCCAGCCGTCCGGTGGGACGCCACCCGAAGACAGGTTCAAATTCAACCTTCGAAGCGAACGAGGTCCTTGAAGATCAGCCGCCCCCAACTCGGGCCGCGCGCCTGAACCAGGAGCCCGCCCTCGGCGAGGGGGCCAAGCTTGACCGGCGCGAAGCCGAGCGTCTCCGCGAGTTCGGCGACCTCCGTGGCGGCGTCCTCGTCGTCACTCGCCAGGAATACGACCCTTCTGCCGCCGTGCACGCCCGGGTCCTGTCCGAGCACCCCGGCGCCCAGATGGTTGAACCCCTTGACCAGTCGGCCTCCGGTGAAGGCCTGCGCGACGACGCTGGAAGAAGGCTGCCCTCCCAGCTGCTCAGGGGGGACGCGGGTGTTGGTGACATCGATGATGGTCTTTCCCTGCCAGCTGGAGAGCGCCTTCGCGACGTCCGGGTGTGCCTCGAAGCGGACGGCCAGGACGATGACGTCCGCCTTGACGGCCTCCGCCAGCGTCACGGGGACGATCCCGGACCCGATGGCGGCGGCTTCGGACGCGAAGCTGTCCGGGTCGCGCGTGGTCGCGACGGAGACCTCGATGCCCTTGCGGGCGAAGGCCTTGGCCAGGGCCTGGCCGATCTTGCCGAAGCCGATGATCGCGTAGCGCATGTCTTTCTCCTTCGGTTTGTGGAGCCAGTGGGGGCGTGCGTCAGAGCTGCGCCAAGCCGCCGTCGACGGCGACCTCGCTGGCGGTCATGAAGCTGCTGTCCGCCGATGCGAGGAAGGCGGCCGCCGCCCCGATCTCCGCCGGGTCGGCCATGCGCTGGAGCGGGGTCATCGACGCGAAGACCGTCTGGCCCTCCTCACCGAGCGCCGCCTTGGCGAGTTCGGTCGCCGTCGCCCCGGGCGACAGCACGTTGACCCGGATGCCGGTGCCCTTCAGGTCCTCTGCCCAGGACCGCGCGAGGTTGCGCACCGCCGCCTTGCTTGCGCTGTAGGTGCTCATCGCCGGGGCGCCCGTGGTGCCGGCGCTCGACCCGGTCAGGATGATCGAACCGCCCGGGCCCATCAGCGGCAGCGCCTTCTGGACCGTGAGGATCGTGCCCTTCACGTTGGTTTCGAAGGTCTCGTCGATGTGCTGGGCGGTGATCGCGCCGAGCTTGAGCATGCTGCCCACACCGGCATTGGCGAAGACGATGTCGAGGGTCCCGTGCTCGGCCCTCACCGCGGCGTAGAGGCGGTCGAGGTCGGCCTCGTCGGAGATCGAGCCCCTCACCGCGCGGGCATCGGGCCCGAGCTCGGCCACGGCGGCATCGAGCGCGTCCTGGCGGCGTCCGAAGATGAAGACGAAGGCGCCGTCCTCGATGAAGCGCTTCGCCGCGGCCCGGCCGATGCCGGTCGCGCCACCCGTGATCACGGCGACCTTGCCCTCAAGCTTTCCCACGTTCAGGCTCCGTCCTTGGCTGTCTCGGGAAGCCCCCGATGCCCCGAACATGCGTCCGCCCCCGTCAGACGGTGAGTGCGGAAGTGCGCACAGCGGTGGTGCGAAATCGATCCGGTGTGCAGGCTGGCGCTGATCGCGGGGGTTGATGTCCGCCGCCACAGAAGGCCTCCTGTCTTCGATCCTGGATTTTGTGAGCTGCTGTGCCCTTATCCGACGGGCCGGATGCGGGCCTTGCGAACAGGCAGCCCGTGGTGCTGGATTGCACCATGTTCGACTGGGATGATGTTCGCTACTTCCTTGCCGTGGTGCGCGGAGGCTCGGTGCGGGGCGCCGCCGCGCACCTCGGCGTGAACCACGCGACCGTGCTGCGCCGCGTCGCCCAGCTTGAGGAACGCCTGGGCGTGCAGCTGTTCGAGAAGCTGCCGGCGGGCTACCGCATCACGGGTGCGGGCGAGGAGGTTCTCGAACTCGCGGAGCGGATGGAAGCGACCACCCACCAGCTCGAGGCACGGGTGTTCGGGCGCGACCAGGGCGTCCGCGGGCGCCTGCGGGTGACGCTGGCGCCGCCCCTCGCCACCCACCTGCTCATGCCGGACTTCGCCGAGTTCGCGCGCCTGCATCCGGACATTGAGATGGACATCTCGTCGTCGGGGGAGTTGGCGAACCTGACCAATCGGGAAGCCGACGTCGCGATCCGCGTGGTCTACGACCGCAAGACCCTGCCGCTCAACCTTCACGGCCTGAAGGGGCCGGAGGTTTTCGGCGGCGTTTACGTGTCCCGGGACCGCCTCGCCGCGTGGCGTGCGGGCGCGCCCGATCCCATCCGATGGATCGTCATCAGCGCACACGGGGTACCGGACTGGGCCGACGAGGGCGAGATCCGGACCGCCGGGGTTCCGTTCAGGGTCTCAGGCACCGAGGCGCAGGTCTCGGCGGTCCGGCAGGGGCTCGGGTTGACGACGCTGCCGTGCTTCGTCGGCGATGCCGATCCCCTTCTCGCCAGAGTACCCGGCCGCGCCATGCACCTGTACGGAACGCTCTGGCTGCTCACGCAGGGGGAGGCTCGCAAAACCAAGCGCGTGCGGCTCTTCACGGAATTCGTGTTCCGCAAGCTCGCCACGTACGCGCCTCTCCTCGCGGGGCAGTCCATATCGGACGATTGACGCGCGTCAGGTTGCCGGTGTCACCAGGGATGGTCGAGCGCCTGCAAGCCGAACTTCCCTGCGACCGATGAAGGGGCGTGAGCCGACGCGGCGACAACATCCACTCGCCTATCATGCCGCTCGAAAGCGACCGGACCGCTTTTCACCCATCACAGACGCTGCAACATCGATCCTTTGCGCCGAACAGCAGACGTCACGAGATCGAGCACAGGGATTCAAGCAGCGGCCTCGCCACCGAACTCAAGCACCAAGTAATCTTGGTCGTCCGCGCGGCCTGCGCCAACCTGCGCAAAGCCGGTTGCACGATAAAAGGCGAGTGCCGCGGTGTTGAGGGTCAAGCACTTGAGCCGGAAGCGCGTCGTCGGCCACCCCGGCAACGCTCGCAGCAGCGTCCGGCCGATGCCACGGCGCAGGAACTGGGGATCCACGTGCAGGTGATGGATGAAGTCGTCGGGCTCCCAAACGGAAACGAAGCCCACAGGGCGCTCACCGTCGAGCGCGACCATCAAAAATTCTCCCTCTGTCTGCCTATCGAAATCATCGGACGCCAGGGAAGAGGACGGCTCCCAGAGGAACGTAGCCCGGCGAGATCGTAGAAAAAGATTGCGAAGGGCTGGCAGGTCGCCGGGTGCGATAGGGCGAATGATCAGGGCTTGGTCTCCCGTCTGCGCATTGGCATCTTGCAGCCCGACAGGCGATGTGTCCACGCGATCGCCGACGTGGAGGTGCGCCACCGTATTACGCCTGCTTCTTCACGCAGAAGGCGTCGCGGCGGCGTCCCCTGTCGTCGCAGGGATTCCTGAACGCTGCCCGATTGCTCTCCACCCAATTCAGCCGTTCAGAGGCGCCCGCCGACGACACCGGCGCTGGCCGATCACCGTCAGTCCGCCTCCGGATCCCGATCGTCGCCATGCGGACATCCGAGACAGTTCTGTGGAAGACCTGAGATTGGTCCTTTCTCGACATCGCGGCTCAATCGATCCGAAGTCCGATTTTAGACAACAGCTGCAAAACGAGAACTCGCCGCGCCAGGGACAGGGAGCTCGCGGGTTGGACCATCCAAGGTGCCCCTTTGATTGCCGCGACGGCGGAGTGGGAACGGTTGAAGTCTGGAGGGCGATAGTCATTGTCGCGCGGGATGTCCGACGCCGTCGCCATCAGCACGGTGCGTTTCCAGGTAGGCGATGACATCCGCCCGATCGAGCGGGTCTGGAAGGCCGCGAAACCTCATGCTCGTGCCCGGTGCGACGCTCGCGGGGTCGGCAAGCCAGACGTCCAACCGCTCCGGTGTCCAAACCCCGCCCATCGACCGGAGCGCCCCGGTATAGCCGAACCGCTTGCTGTTGCTGGCGACAGGCTTGCCGACCACGTTGTAGAGCCCGGGGCCGTCCCGGTCGCCGCCACCCGTCCTGACTGTATGGCAGGCGCCGCATTGGCCGAACAAGCGGGCCCCTCGTCCCGCATCCGCCACCTTCATGAAGTCGCCGAAGCTCGGCTTATCGCCCAACGCGCGACGCCGTTCCTGGCCGTCCTCGGAGCAGGCCGTGACGAGGACGGCCAGCACGAGCAGGGCGCAGGCGCCAGGCAAGACAAGGAAACGGCAATACCGCGACAGCATCGCCCCCCTCTGTCCTCACCGAAGCATCTGTCCTGGCATCTTCAGCGCGAACCGGACGAAGTCGATGGCGCGTTTGCAACAGACGGCGCCCGCATCCGTGACGCGGGGGTGGCCGCCGTCGTCGACCCCGGTCGCCGGCCCTGTCGGATCGTCGAGGCCTTCGACGCTTGCTCGACCGAAGGCCGGTCCCGGGGCGTGCGCGAGGTCGAGAGCTTGGCCGCCGGCTCCGAGCGGGAGGAGGTCATCGACCGTGTGGGCCTACGCACAATCCGAAGGAGCAGGCAGGCTAGGTGTTCTCCGCATTGTGCGAGATGGGACAATATCCGATCTATGAATGCCACCGCAGGGGAGCGTCATGCTGCAGTATGGTCACGTATTGCCCGCTCCCGGCCCTCACGACACTTGGCCGCCCGCGTTGGCGCGGGGCACCGGCGATCTCACCCTCGCTCGCATCGCGTCTCTCGGGCGGGTCGACCATTTCTCCCCTGGCGCGACCCTCTACGCCGAAGGCGATGGCGGAGATTTCGTCTACTGCGTGGTGGCCGGCATGGTCCGCACGATCAACGTCAGCCGTGATGGCAATCGGGTCGTGCGCGGGTTCCATCTCTCCGGGGAGTTCTTCGGGATGGAGCGCGCCCGACGGCACGCCTCGTCCGCCGAGGCGGTCAGCGACACGCGGGCCGTACGCTGTTCCCGCTCCCGGCTGGACGCGCTTGCGGCATCGGACGCGTAGATCGCGAACGCGCTCTGGTCGTGGCTCCTACGCATGGCCGAGCGGGCGGCGGATCTGTCTGTGATCGGTCGCGCCGGCGCCTCTGAGAAGCGTGCGTATTTTCTGATCGACTTCGTGGGCAGAGTTTCGACCACGCGATCGATCGAGCTGCCGATGTCGCGCACCGACATCGGGGATTATCTCGGCCTCTCGAGCGAGACCGTGAGCCGGACGTTCACCACGCTCCGCCGTGACGGGCTGATCACCACGCGCGGGCGCTCCGTGACCCTCCTGGATCCGGGCGCCCTCCAGCGCATGGGCGGCGGCCTGAGCCCGGACGTAGCTGCTGTCGAGAGCGGCCGCATCGCCAGCCCACCCGGCCTTGGCCAGCGTGGTCAGCATCGCCTTCCAGAAGCCGCGCCGCGACCAACGATTGAAGCGGTTGTAGACCGTGGTGCGCGGGCCATACGCGGCCGGGCCGTCGCGCCAGCGGCAGCCCGACGTGAGAACGTGCAGGATCCCCGAGATGATCTGCCGGTCGTCGTTCCGCTCGGGTCCGGGCTGGTCCCTGGGCATGAACGGCTCGATCACCGCCCACGGCTCATCCGAGAGCCAGAATAGGTTCGCCATCGTCACCTCCAGGCCGCAAACGGCCGCCTGGACTCACAAACCGACAAATCATGCAATGGCTCGGTTCGGTTCACACCCGAGGGCCTGAACGCACGCAGCTTGACCGTCTGAGCGGGTGCGTCCGAACCATAGCCGTCGGTCCCAAGCGTCAGGTCCGGACCACGCGCCGGGTCGCCTGTGCGCCGGCGCGCCCATCAGGGTCGCCTACGGGGCGCTCACCAGGGCCGCATCCCGGTACGCGCGCGGGGTCATGCCGAAGCGGTCCTTGAAGCGCTTGGAGAAGTGGGCCTGGCTGGCGAAGCCGGTCCCGTAGGCCAGGGTGCCGATCGGCAGATGGGCGTAGCCCGGGTCGCACAGGCGCTTGGCCGCCGTCTCCAGCCGGCGGCGCCAGATCCAGTCGGAGATGTGCTGGCCGCGCGCGTGGAACAGCTCCTGGAGCCGCCGCAGCGATACGCCGACCGCTGCGGCGAGCTGGGGCGGGTCGAGGGTCGGATCGTTCAAGTGAGCTTCGACATAGGCCTTGGCGCGCTGGACCACGACGGTGCCGTGGAGCGACCGGGGCACCTCCTGTGCCAGTCGCGCGGCGATGCTGGCCACGATCAGGTCGGCGCCGATCGACGCCATGCGTTCGGCCGCGTCGGGCGTAAGTTGACGATGCACCCGGATCAGCTCGTGGAAAAAGTTCGATGTCAGGGCTGTCGAGGCGAGATCCGCCCCCATCGTCAGCGACGTGTAGAGCCGCGAGGGCCCGAGTATGTGCTCCAGGCGCTGGCGCGGCAGATCCAGGATCACGGATTGGCTGCCCGCACTCGTCGTAATCACGGCCGGACGATGATCGAGCACGACGATGTCGCCCGGCCGTTGCACGGCTTCCCGTCCGTCTTGGAGGCTCGTCGATGCACCGGCGACATTGAAGCACACGGCTATTATTTCAGCCCCGTCGTGATGCCGCGTGGTTCTGGGTGTGGTCTCGGTCCGCAAGGCGCCCTGTGTGAGGCGCGACATCCGGAGAGGACCGACACCGGCGACCTCCATTTTGGCAGCGAACGGCCCGTCGTCGAGGCGCTGGATCTCAATGGGGATGAGATGCTCGATCACGGTCTCTCGCCAAACCCGGAGGCTATCGCGAGGATGAAGGTACTCGGTGGAAAATAAAGTTTTCATACATGAGTCTTCTACATTTCACGATTACGTGAAATCAGTAAATCGCCAGAAGATCGCCATCGTTTTGAATGATCGTAGTTTTTTGAATGTCAAGCTGCAACAGGCTCGGCAAACAACCTCAGATAATACTACTGAAACACATTTAGCCCAGCGCCAGATGCTATATTAATCTCTAAAGTTGATTTTCCGGCCCTTGATTGCCGCCCGCAGAGCGTCGATCACTAAAAGTTGAAGAGCTGGCCTGGCGCACGAGCGGTCGTCCACCGCCCGAGCAGCTCGATCGCCGCCCTCTGCGCATCCGAGAGCCAGAACAGGTCCGCCACCGCCGCCTCGACGCGCGGGCGGTCGTCGGGGTGAATGGCGGACAGCCAGACCTGTTCGTCGACGGGCGCGTCGGGGGGAGCCCCACAGCGCCTTCAGGCGCGCGTCCCAATCGAGCGCGCCCGTACCCGGGGATCCCAGGAATAGGTCGAGAGGTCCACGAGGTCGATGGCGGCCTGAAGTCGGGTCTCGCTCGCGCGCAGCCGGGCTTCGGCGCGGCTGCGCGCCGAAATGTCCGTACTGATCGTCGCGGCGCCGATGAGCCCTCCATCCTCATCGTAGAGCGTGAAGGCGCGCCCCCGGACCGCCGTCCCGGCGCCGCCCCCGAAATCCCGGAAGCGCAATTCGCCCTCCCAGCGGCCATCCCGCAACAGCGTCGGAAGCGCGACGTCGCGGATGACGGCTTGGTCGGCGGGGTGGAAGAAGTCCGGGATCGGAATGGCCGAGATGTCGTCGTCGGGTTGAAGCCCGACCATCCTGCGCCCGGCCGCGTTCAGGAAGACGGGTGTGAGCTTCGTGTCGGCGATGCCGACGAACACCTGTGCCTGCCGAACGAACGCCGCGAACAGGGTCTCCGGCGCCGGCGCGATCGCCGGGTTGCAGCGCTGCCGTGCGCCATCCACGGCCGTCGCGCGCGCGGCGGGCCCGCTGTCGCCCGGTGGAGATCTATCCTGACGCACCCTCGTCTCGACCTTCTTCGCCGGCGGCGCAGCAGCTTTCTCGACAACCGCAGCGGTATCCGGAGAGTCTGCCCGGCGGTCATCCGTCGTCGAGCAACGTAATAAATTTTCGACCTGCCGAAATATACTTATCGATTTAAATATTCAGCTTGAGATAATCGCAGCCAAATCTCTTTGTATTTAAAGTCAACACATGGATCTTGCGGGTGGAACCGAAATTTGACACTCAAATTAAGTTCAGCGGCGCCACCGGGTATATGCTCGGCATCCTCGATTCTATTGGGTGAGCGTATGCGCGGTATCGGAATGACGCCGTGATCGAAGGCTGTCGTTCGGACCGATGATCGCTCACGCGCCAAGCCACCCCGGAGCCCTGCGCCCGGGCGCGCCTCGACGCCGGTCAGTGCACGTTCATCGAGAAGGGGGATCAGATCGCCAGCGTCTTGGGGGGACGTCCCCGGCAGGCAGGGCCGCGACCGACGCGACGGCGGGCCGTCATGCGCTCGATCGCATTTGCCGCCGCCGAGGACGCATCATCTGTTCCCCAAAGCCGTGGGCGCCTTTCGGGCTGATGCGCCGAGCTGCGATGTCCGCCGCAGCCGGCCGGGGATCGTCCGCGGGACGAGACGCCGCGCGTCCCCGTTCGCCTCGCGGCCATCCCCGCGGCATGAAACACCGAGCGTTGCCTGCAGGCCGCGAACAGTCCCGCCGACGAAGCGGGGCGCGTTGCGAAGCCCGTGGCCGACGTTCAGTGGCTCGGCCCGGCGCGGCGACGATACGCGCTGGGCAAGACGCCGTATCCGGCTTTGAACCGGCGGCCGAAATGGGTCATGTCGGAAAACCCCCAGCCATAGGCGATCTCGCTCACCGTCCGGCCTCTCTGAAGGGGGTCTTCCAGCGCCTGCCGACAGCGAGCGAGGCGCCGCGCCTGGATGAGCTGCACGATCGACGTGCTCTCGTCGCCCAGAACCTCGTTGGCGTATCGTACGCTGACTCCGGCTGCGCTCGCGACCGTGCCGGCGTCGAGCGTTCGGTCAGCCAAGCGCGCTTCGATCACGGCCCGCAGCCGCACGCGGACGAGTGAGCGGGACGACGATGTGCGCGCCCTGTCCTGCCCCATCGTCCGACCGACGGAGAGGGTGATCAGATCAAGCAGGTGCGGCTCCAAGAGTGCCTCGGCGGTCGAGCCCGCGTCCGGTGTGTGGAACGGCAGCATCGCAAGGCTGGCCGAGAGCAGACCGTTCTCGGCCGTGCAGGGCCTGATCGCCCGCGCGGTCATCTCCCGGATCTGCCCGAGGCGGGCCTCCACGAGCTGCCGAGGGACCTTCAACACGAGCACGTCCGACGCTTCGAAAAACCGTCCCTGATAGGGCAAGCTCGGGTCGATCAGCGTGATATCCCCCGGCTCCAGCACGACTTGGCGGCCGTCCTGCTCGAGAGCGACCCGCCCACCGAATTGCCGGCAGACGAGCACCTCATCGGTGTTCGCATGCGCGATGTGATCGCGCGCGTGGGTGACCGACATGTCCGAGTTCTGGAACGAGACAAGGCCGATGGCCCCGACCGCGCCTGAGCGCAGCTCAGCGCGAAAGGTGGCCCGGCATTTCGGCGTGGCGGCGTGATCGACGACATCCTTTCGCGCAACGTCGTGCCAGAAATCGAACCGATCACGCGGGTGGACGTGCTCTGTCGAGAAAACGGTCTTCACCTGGCCCTCAGCCGTTCGAATAGCCGACGATGAGCGCTGACTCGGCCGATCCGACATCGCACCGTCAGGTTCATATGGCCCCCCAGTAGGCTGAAAGCATCCGGCTCCGCCAGATCAAGATTAAAAAAATTTTCAGGTGTCGATACTTCCTCACGGCACGCGAAGGTCTCGTCATCCGGCCGCGAGGAGGGGCAGGGCACGCCCATTTCAGCCGCTCCGGCACGGAGTTGCACTGTGCGGGCGGCGAAATGGGTTGCGCAGACGGCATCGCGGCCGAGTGCGATCACGATCCGCGTGGCTGTGAGAGGCGGAAGCGGGGATCGCGTCAGCACGATGACGTTCTCAGTAAGAACGAGGACGCTCATCGTTGGGCATCGGTCCTTCCAATAGGACGCAGTATTTGGCGACGGAACAGATCAACCCGGTTCAAGCCATGGCCCTGACCAGTGAATGCGGGAGATCTGTGTTTCGGCTTCCCGAGGGCCGGAGCAAGTCGGGGAGCGGCGGTCATCGCCGCGGCAGCCTCCAGGGCCGCGCTCTGCACTGCCCAAAGCAGAATACAGAGTTTCTGACGAACTTCGCTCGGACTGTCACTTCTCAGATGATCAAGGGTACGGAGCGTATGATGGACATCAACGAACGGCGCCCCCTCCTTCCGATGGGGTTGGCCGGCCATATAATCTCAGCCTATGTCGCGAACAATTCCGTTCCCGCGTCTGAGCTTCCGAACCTCATCGGCCATATCCACGCGGCTTTGAACGGGCTCGTGAACGGAAATGCACAGAACACGTCGATCGCGTTCGAGAAGAAGGCGACGCTGACGCAGATCCGCAAGTCGGTCACGCCGGATGTGTTGATCAGTTTCATTGACGGAAAAGCTTACAGGACGCTGAAGCGGCACTTGACTAGCCACGGGCTCGACCCGAAGAGCTATCGCGAGCGTTACGGATTGCCTGCCGACTACCCGATGGTCGCCGCGAGCTACGCCGAGAAGCGCGCCCAGATTGCCAGGGAAATCGGCCTCGGTCAGCCGAGAACGCGCGCCGATTGATGCAACACGGGTACCCGCGGCTGCCGATGACCGATGGGGAAGCCTTGAGCTCGTTTTCGATGATCCCCGCCGGCGCTCCCGCCCCGGTGAGCCAAATCGCCGTGCGAAGATCGGTACGCGTATCGATCGGCAAGGTGCAAGGTGAGATCGGATAAGTTGCCCCGATCCACGCGGCTCAGTGGATCTCAGGTGCAATATTCGTTCAAAAAATCATCGGTAGTCAGTCCGATTTTATGCGCAATGTACGGAAAAGTCCTACACGTCCATCGGTTTTCGGCCGTGATTTCCTTGTCGGTCGGCGTCGAATGAACCGGCTTTTAACATAAGCCCCACAGACTGTTCGTCGGGTCGAGCGAGGCGAGGCACCCGGGGGGTGCAAGCGGACCCGAGTGGATCAGATATGCATCCGGTTCATCCGAATGAGGTCAGACGTCTGGAAGCCCTGCGCGAACTCGACGTGTTCGGCTCTCCCGCCGAGCCGCAATTCGACGCGCTCTGCCGGACCGCGCAGGCGCTGTTCGGCGTTCCGATCGCCCTCGTCAGCCTCGTGGGCGAGACCGAGCAACGGTTCAAGGGTCGATGCGGCTTCGACACGCCCGGCACCGCGCGTGGGGTTTCCCTGTGCACCTACACCATCCTGTCCGACGCGGTGATGGTGGTCGAGGACGCCACGCGTGACGGGCGGTTTGCGGATAATCCGCTGGTCACGGGCGAGCCGCATATCCGCTTCTATGCGGGCGCGCCCCTCGTGCTCGCCCCCGGCATCCACCTCGGCGCCTTGTGCATCATCGACCGGGTCCCGCGCCCGTTCTCGGCCGAGCAACAGGACCAGCTTCGGAGCCTGGCGCAGATCGCCGTCACCTTGCTGCGGATGAGCAAGGCGGAGCGCGAGGCGCGGGACAGCGCGGCCCTGTACCGGTTGCTGGCGGACAACGCCACCGATCTGATCGTCCGCTGCGACCTCGACGGGACGCGCCGCTACGTGTCGCCCGCCGCGAAACGGCTGCTCGGCTTCGAGCCGGAGGAACTCCTCGGCACGCGGCCGATCGAGTCCGTCCATCCGCAGGACGCGCGTGCCTTCGCCCGCCTGTTGAAAGAGGTGGGGCGCGGCACGCTCAAACAAGCGGTCAGCCAGCAACGCTACCGCCGGAAGGTCGGCGCGTGGGTCTGGGTCGAGGTCTCGTTCAACCTCACCACCGACCCGGCGACGGGGGCGTCGGACGGCTACGTCGCCGTCATCCGAGACATCTCCCGGCGCAAGGAGGCCGAGCGGCAGATGGCGCATATGGCGCGTCACGATCCGCTCACGGGCCTTCCGAACCGGCTCCTCTTCCGCGAGCGGCTCGCGCGGGAGATCGCCCGGACCCAGCGCGGCGGCGGCGGCTTCGCGCTGTTCTGCCTCGACCTGGATCGGTTCAAGCCGGTCAACGACACCCTCGGCCATCAGGCCGGCGACAGTCTGCTGTGCGCGGTGGCACAGCGGCTGAAACGCGTCCTGCGCCCCGCGGATACGGTGGCGCGCCTGGGGGGCGACGAATTCGTCATCATCCGGACCGGGACAGGCTGCGTCGCGGAAGTGGTCGCGCTGGCCGAGCGGCTGCTGGCGGCGGTCGCGGCGCCGGTCGATCTCGGCGGCTATCCGGTGCGCATCGGCCTCAGCATGGGAATCGCGCGCGCGCCGGACGATGGGCTCGACCCCGACCGCCTGTTTTCCTGTGCGGACCAGGCGCTCTACCGCGCCAAGGCCGCCGGTCGGGGCGGCTATCACCTCTACGGGTCCGAGGCGGTTGGGCCCGCCTGGACCGCGGACGAGCAGACACGCGATCCGACGACCGGCCTCGCGCCCCCGGATCGCACCGAGCACGGGTTGTTCGACGCGCTCTTCAGCGGCCTGCTCCAGAGCAGCACGGATTGCGTGATGCTCGTCGATCCGGGGGGCGATCTCCTGTTCATGAGCGCCGGCGGGCAGGCGTTGATGGAGATCGACGACATCCAGCCGCGCCTCGGACGATCCTGGCTCGCGTTCTGGCACGGGGCGGATCACGAAGCGGCTCAGGCCGCGCTCGCGCACGCAAGGGCCGGGCGCAGCGCCAGCTTCCGCGGTTTCTGCCTGACGCCCTCGGGGCAGCCGAAATGGTGGGCGGTCAATCTCAGCCCGCTCGCGGGCGGCCGACACGGCCCCGAGCGCATTCTGGCCGTGTCCCGCGACATCACCGCCCAGGTCGCGCTGGATGCCGACCTGCGAACGACGGTGCGGCGCTATCAGGCCCTGATCGAAGCCACCGGCACCATGGTCTGGCGCGCGGACGCCGCCGGCAGCATCATCGAGGTCCGCGGCTGGGCGTCATATACGGGACAGGCCACGGACGCCTATCTCGGTGATGGCTGGCTGAAGGTTGTGCACCCGGAGGACCGGGAGACGATCACCGCAATCTGGCAGGCGACCATGGCGACCGGGCAGGCGGGCAGTGCCACCTACCGGGTCCGCCACGCGCAGGACCGGTACCGCTGGGTTCTGGGCCGGACCGTCCCGCTGAAGGATGAGACGGGTCGGGTCCGGGAGTGGGTTGGCACGATCACCGACATCCACGAGCGTCACGAGGCCGCTGAGACCATCCGGATTCAGGAGGAGCGGTATCGCCTGGCGGTGCGCGCCACGCAGGACGGAATCTGGGACTGGGACGTGGCTTCGGATGACGTCGCCTGGATCAAGGCGACCGGCGAGGTGCGCACCTACACGGATGAGGAGAGCAAGCCGTCTTGGTCGCGCTGGGCGGCTCGGATCCATCCCGAGGACCGCGCGCGCGTGATCGCCAGCTTCGCCGAGGCCGTCGACGGCACGGACGATCGGTGGCAGGCCGAGTACCGCTACCGCAGCGGTGCCGGGGGCTACAAGGAGGTGATCGACCAGGCCTTCGTCGTCCGCGATGCGCGGGGGCGGCCCGTCCGCATGGTCGGTGCGGTGCGCGACGTGACCGAGCAGCGGCGGGCGACCGCCGCGCTGCGCACCAGCGAGGAGCGCCTGCGTCTCGCCCTGCGCGCCGGCCGGATGGTGGCGTGGGAGCACAACCTCAAGACGGGTCGGGTCACCCAAACCGAGAATGCCCCCCACGTCCTCGGCCTGGCGGCGGAATCGCGGTCGGAGTTCCTCGATCGCGTACACCCGGACGATCGCGCACAGATGGCGGACTTCATCCGAACCTGCGGCGCGCGCGAGGAGCGCGAGTTCCGCTACCTCTCACCCGCCGGCCGCATGCAATGGCTGTGCTCGTCGGTCGAGCGGGTCGATGCGGATCGGATCGTGGGGATCACCTTCGACATCACGGAGCGCAAGCTTGCGCAGGAGAAGTTGTGGCAGACGGCCAACCTCGACGCGCTCACGGGTCTGCCGAACCGGCAGCTGTTCCGTGGGCGCGCGGAGGCGGCGCTGGCGGCGGCGGAGCGGGACGGCACCGGCGTGAGCCTGCTTCTGATCGATCTCGACCATCTCAGGGACGTGAACGACACCCTCGGCCACGACGTCGGCGATGCCGTGATCTGCGAGGTCGCCGATCGTCTGCGGGAGGGTCTGCGGCCCTGCGATACGCTCGCAAGGCTCACGGGCGACGAGTTCGCCCTGATTCTCGTCGATCCGCTGCGCCTGCCCAACGCCGTGCAGCATGCGGAAGCGCTGATCGAGCGACTGCGCCGGCCGTTGCAGATCCGGGACCAGACGCTGACCTGCAAGGCCAGCATCGGCGTGGCAGCCTGCCCGGATCACCACACCGACCTGCGCGAGCTTCTCAAGGACGCCGACATCGCGCTGTCCCAGGCCAAGGCGCGCGGCCGGGACTGCGTCGTGGTGTTCTCGGCCGCGATGCGCGTGGACGCCCTGCGCCGGCTGAGAATCGCCGCGGAGATGCGCGCCGCCCTCGCGGCGGGGCAGATCGTGCCGTATTACCAGCCGAAGGTCTGCGTCACGACGGGCCGGATCGTCGGCTTCGAGGCACTGGCACGCTGGCGGCACCCCGAGAGGGGGCTGCTGACGCCGGGCTATTTCGGTTCGGCCTTCGATGACCCGGAGCTGTCCACCGCGATCGGCGATCGGATTCTCGAAACGGCGGCGTCCGACATGCGCGCCTGGAACGAGCGCGGCCTCGACTTCGGGCGCGTGGCGGTGAACTTCGCCTCGGCCGAGTTCCAGAAGCCCGACTTGGCCGGCGTGATCCTCGCTGTCCTGAGCCGCTTCGGGGTGCCCGCGACGCAGTTCGAGCTCGAGGTCACCGAAACGGTGTTCCTCGGTGCGGGAGCGGAAACCGTGCCCGCGACGCTGGCGCGTCTGCACGCCGGCGGCGTGAGCATCGCGCTCGATGATTTCGGGACCGGTTTCGCCTCGCTGACGCACCTGAAGCAGTTCCCCGTGGACCACATCAAGGTGGACCAGAGCTTCGTGCGCGATCTGGAACGGGACCCGGACAACGCGGCGATCGTCGCGGCCGTGATCGGCCTCGGCCGGAACCTCGGGATGAAAGTCACGGCGGAAGGCGTGGAGACCGTGGAGCAGGCGCGGCACCTTGCGGCGATGGGCTGCGACCACGTGCAGGGCTACCTCTATGCCAAGCCGATGGCCGGCGCGCGCGTGCCGTGGCTGCTGAAGACCTGGGACCCCGACGCTTGCGTCGGTCGGAAGGTCCCGGCACGTTCAGCGTGAGGGCTCATCCCCGTTGCTGACACCTCTCCGCACTGCCGTGCGAAGGACCGCTGAGGGTGCGTTCCGGCCCGTCCGCTATTCGGGACGGGATGAACTGCCTGTTGGGTCAGCAGGGGGCGCAAAGGGGCAGGTCCGCTCTTCGCAGCCCCTGGCGCACAACCCGCAACGCTCCGCGTACCGACACCGACGCTCGGCGCCGTCAGGATGATCCGCTCAAGCGCGAAGGCGCTCATTGAGCCGGCCGTCCGCAAGCGGGCCATGAAGGCTGGGATCTCCTCGTGATCCATCGCCTTGAAAAGCCCGCGGACGACTTCTTTCCGGAATGGCCAGCGCCGGTGGCTAAGGGGTCGGTCAGCGAACGACGTGCGTATTTCTCGAAACGCTTCACGAAGTATCGGCGCGACCTCAAAGTCGACGAGCAAATGGAGGGGAAGCGGCGTTCGCTCGTCAACCTCCATAGCCTTCGACGCTGGTTCATTACCAAGGCGGAGCGTGCCGCTGTCGATGGCGACCTCCTCGCAGCCATCGTCGGGCACAAGCGCTCGGGCCTGACGCTCGGCCGGTACAGCGAAGGCCCGGAAATGCTGGCCGCAGAGCACGCGATTGCGAAGGTGAAACTCCCCCCGCTGGATGGCTCGCCCGTCAGAGAGGCCCAGGCCCTGACGCCTCGCCGCCGTAAGCAGATCGCGTAGCAGGCTGGCGGCACCGTGTTCGGGGGTTTGGGCGCCATCGACTACGGGTCGCATCCGTGGCCGTGTTGGCGCTCCTCCGTCGAAGGCGCCCAAACCCCCGAACGAGCCATCGGGATCAACGGATGGGGAACGCTGCAGGTGCTGGATCGGATCGAACGAGATGGCATCGGATGGGTTGGGCTGCCCCTGCGTGGTGCGAGATTGAGCCAAATTCGCGAGATTTGGCATATGCATAATCACCATCCGGTCATCGAGACGATGCAGTTGCCGGAGGCCCTGGAGAAGCGCATCGGCGACTTCGGCAGGGCGTTGCTGGAGGAGGTCCGGGCCGACGAGAGCCGGGTCCGCGACGTCGAACGCGCGAACTTCGAGATCGATCGGGCGCACTTCAGGGAGGTGCTCGACGAGGCCGGCATGACGGTCGACGCCCTGGAGGCACGGGTGGCGGCGCTGACCGCCGAGGTCGGGCGGCTGCGCGGGGGCGGCGCCACGGAGGCCGTCGAGCATGGCGGCTACGGCCGTGAACAGCGATGCCGGGTCGCTGTCGTTGACGCCGCGCCGGTCACCGTTGGGCGAGAGCCGCACGGACAGCCGGTCCGGTCCCGCCACCTCCGCCACCGCGCGGGTCACCTCGCCGAGCAGCCGCATCCGGTTCTCGATGGAGCCGCCGTAGGCGTCCTCGCGCAGGTTGGTGCCGTCGCGCAGGAACTGGTCCGGCAGGTAGCCGTTCGCGGCGTGGATCTGGACGCCGTCAAAGCCGGCGGCCAGGGCGTTGCGTGTGGCGCGGCGGTAATCGTCGAGCAGCGCCGGGATCTCGTCGATGCGCAGCGGACGGGCCTGAGCGAACGGCTTCTTGCCGTCGTAGGTGTGGTCCTCGCCCGGCTGCGTGGTGGCGGAGGCCGAGACCGGTTGCTCTCGTCCGGGCATGCTCGGGTGGACCGCCCGGCCCATATGCCAGAACTGCGAGACGATGCGGCCGCCGGCCTCGTGCACGGCCCTCACGATGGGCTTCCATGCCTCGACCTGCTCGGTGCTCCAGATGCCCGGAGCGTAGGGCCAGCCCAGCCCCTGCAGGCTGACGCCCGTCGCCTCGGCGACGATGAGGCCCGCGCTGGCGCGGCGGCGGTAGTATTCGACCATCATCGGCGTGGCGACATGATCGCGGGTGTTCCTGGCCCGGGTCAGGGGCGCCATCAGGATGCGATTCGGTGCCTCGATGGCGCCGAGCCGGATGGGGTCGAACAGGGTTGGCATGACGTCCTCCACAGCCTCGGCAAGATGGCCGGCGACGCCGCGAGACGGTATCGGGGTCCGTGTCCGGACACTCGGGACGTCCAGTCCGCAATCGTCGCGCGTTGATGCTCGTCAGCCATCGCCCCGTTCGGTTCAGGGGCCGCGAAAGGTGCCGGAGCAGGCATGACCAGACGCATCGACCGGTCGTGGACCGTCCTGACAAGTGTGGAGAACGACACGCACGACCGCTGCGTCGACCTGTTCCGGCGGCCGGACGGGACCTGGGGGTTCGAGGAGTTCCGCAGGGACGTGGAGGATGGCGGCCTCTGGACGCCCGTGGCCGCCTACTCCCTCTCGTCCTACCCATCCCGCGAAGTCACCTGGGAGCGCGCCCTACGGACTGTGGCGTGGCTCGCCGAGACATAGGAGACCTTAGCGGCCCCGGCTTTGCGGACGCCCCCGTCCGGAATGCCCGGACGGTTGGCCCAATTCCGAGGTTGCCCGACCACGCCTAGATCGACGCCGCGGCGACGAACCGAGGCAGACCGACATGAACCCCCATCCAGACGGACGCCCGATCAAGGTCGGGCTGATCGGCGCCGGCACCTGGGCCAACCACGGCCACCTGCAGGTCCTCGACCTGCTCCCGGACTACGCAGTGGTTGCCGTCCAGGCGAGGCGTCGGAAAGCTGCGGAGGCCGCTGCGAACCGGTTCGGCATCGCGACCGTGGCGGATACGGTCGAGGAACTCGCCGCCCTGCCTGGCCTCGACCTCGTGCTGGTGCTCAACACCGCGCCCCAGCACGCGGACACCGTGCGGGCCGTCATCGCCGCCGGCAAAGACGTGTACTGCGAGTGGCCCCTGACGGTGGACACCGCAACCGCGCAGGACCTGTTGCGTCTGGCGCGGGACCGGGGCGTTCGCCACTTCGTCGGCCTGCAGCCGCGGCTCGCCCCGCACAACCGGTACCTGCGCGACCTCATCGCGGACGGCTTCGTCGGCCGCCTCCGTTCGGTGCGGATGCACGGGAGCACGCCGGACTTCCACGAGGTCCGGCCGAGGGCAATGGCCTGGACGGTGCCGCCGGAGAACTTCTCCAGCGTCGTCGCCACCTACGCCGGGCACTTCCTCGACATGCTGTCCCAGGCTGTGGGCTGGCCTCAGAGCGTCTCGGCCCTGCTGGTCAACCCGTTCCCCGAGGTGCGGATCGCCGAGACCGGCGAGCGCATCCCGACCACCAACCCGGACCAACTCGTGCTCTCGGGCCTGCTTGCCGACGGCGCAGTGGTGTCGGTCCATGTCGAGGGCGGCAAGCGCGGCGGCTCGGGCGTGCACATCGACGTCACCGGGGACGCCGGCGACCTCGTCGAACATTATGAAACCCAGGCCGGTGAGCGTCAGCACGGCCCAGGTCCCCCTTCGGGATAACCCGTCGAGACGGTCGAAGAAATATCGTGGGGTGACCGGGCGTGCCATCGGAAATAGCGTCTTTCAGGCTGACCTGTTCTCGGCGGGATTTCCCCTTGAGCCCCGACAAGGACGTCTAATTCCTAACACAACCCTGGCCCGGACGATTGGTGCAGGTGGTCATCGACCGTCGCTCGGTCGGAGCTTTCCCCGAACCTGCATCCCCCACTGTCGCCAACATCTAATTGGAAGTCCTCAAATACGGATAGCTACTCCGCAAAAGCGATTGGCTTTTGGCCATGTCATCCGGGCGGGTGACCGCGGCCCGGCCCTACATCCCCGGCACGACGGCATAACGCCAACGGACGGAGACAAAGACATGAAACGCGATTTGATACCCGCAATCATCCTGGCCGGCACCATGCTGGCGGCGTCGCCGGCGTTCGCGATCACGGTCACCAACCAAGACAAGGCCGAGCACATCTTCACGGTCGACCAGGGCGAGACCCAGGCCGACCAGAAGCTGGCGGCGGGAGCTTCGACCGAGGTCGAATGCAAGGGGGGATGCGAGCTTCGCGTACGGGGTTCGGGGTACGGACGTTCAGTGGAGACTGGCGACACGCTCGTCATCGACACTGAGGGCATGCTCCGCTTCGCCAGCGAGCCATCGACGACGGGCTCGGTCAGCGCGAAGGATGCGGGTGAATCGAAAAGGTAGGGTCGATCCACCGATTAAAGTCTCGACTCCATTCACCTGTGTCTTGGAGCCGGGGATGCGGCGTACATCCCCGGCGTCGCGATGGGACCATGCGACCTTCACCTAGGCGCCCGTTGCGATCTGGTCGTCGAGGTGCGCCTTGATGTTGGCGATGCCGGGTCCAAGCCGAGTTCACCGGTCTAGAAGGCGAGCCCGCACCAGGGCTCGCTCGCTCTACGAACACGCCACCAACTCTTGCCCTAGCCTTGACAGTCTCGCCGGTCACCCAACCACCAGCGTCGGTCGCGACGCAGGCCACCGCGGCCACGATCTCGAATTGCCGGTGCAGGACGGCAGCCTCGACATGCCTCCAGCAGGCGATGCGATTCGGGGGGCGCTCGAACGTCATCATGTTCCGGCGTCGATCACGACCTTGGCGAGGGACGGGCGGTGTTCAATGCCCGCCGCCCAAGCCGGCCGCCTTGCCGGACCGGCGGGCCAGCAGGACTGAGACCGCCGCAACCGACAAGACGACCCCGATCACCGCGAAGGTGTCGCTGAAGCCCATGACCAGGGCCTGGCGTTTCACCACCGCCCCGAGTTGGCCGACGGCCTTGGCCGTGGCCATCGCGCGATCCGCGACGCCGTGCGCCATGAAGTAGTCGGTCATCTGGTCGAGCCGGGCACGGACCTCGTCACGCGTCAGGGTGATCGACTGCCCGATGATGTTGGAGTGGAACTGTTCGCGCTTGGCTAGGATCGTCGACAGGGCCGCCGTGCCGACGGCCCCGCCGAGGTTGCGCATCATGTTCGACAGCCCGGAGGCGGCACCGGCCTCGCTTGGCGCGATGGCGCCCGTGGTGATGGCGCTGATCGGGGTCAGGACCAGGGCCTGGCCGATGGCTCGGACGACGTTGGGGATGAAGAACTGGTCCCCCGAATTGTCGAGCGAGAGCGTGATGTTCATGAAGCAGCTCGCGGCGAAGATCGCGACGCCGACGAACGCGATGTACCGCGCGTCCCAACGCTTCATCATCAGCGGCACGAGCGGGATGATCAGGAGCTGCGGCAGCCCGGTCCAGGCCAGAACGTTGCCGGTCTGCTCGGCGTTGTAGCGCTGCACCTGTCCCAAATACTGGGGCAGGATGTAGACCGTGCCGAATAGGGCGAAGCCGACGAGCGTGTTCGCGAGCACCCCGATGCCGAAGTTGCGTTGCTTCAGGAGGCGGATGTTGATGAGGGGTTTCGCGACCGTCAATTCGATGACGATGAAGGCGGTCAGGAACACGGCGGCGACGACCGCCAGCCTGAGGATAAAGGGCGAGGCGAACCAGTCGTCCTTGTTGCCTTCCTCCAGCACGGTCTGGAAGGCGGAGAGCCCGATGGCCATCGTGACGACCCCGGCCCAGTCGCCTTCCTTGAGTAGGTCGAGCCGCATCGGCGACGGGTCGAGGGTCAGGGCCAGCGCCACCACCATGACGGCGCTCGGGACGGCGTTGACGTAGAAGATCGTCTGCCAGCCGTAGTTCTCGGTGAGGTAGCCCCCGATGGTCGGGCCGATTGCCGGGGCGAAGGTCACGGCGAGTGCGAAGAGGGCGAGACCGATGGGCTGCTGCGCCTTGGGCAGCCGCGTCAGCACCATGGTGAACGCCATCGGGATCAGGACGCCGCCGGCGAAGCCCTGCAGGCCCCGCATGGCGATCATGGAGCCGAGATCGTGGGTGAACGCGCAGGCGATGGAGAACAGCGGGAATAGGATGCTGTTCACGAGGATGTAGCGCCGGAAGGAGAACACCCGGCTGAGGTAGTCGGTCAGCGGGATCACGATGATCTCGCCGATGAGGTACGAGGTCGAGATCCAGGCGCCGTTGTCGATTCCGGTGCCGATGCCGCCCTCGATGTCGAGCAGGGAGGCGTTCGTGATCTGGATGTTCAGGATCGCCATGAAGGCGCCGATCATGCTGGCCGAGACCGCGATCCATTCGCGGGTGGTGGCGCGGATGAAAGCTCCGGGCAGTGCAGGCTGCGTGACGCTGGGCATGGGACGACCCTCCTCGGGGTTCTGCGTCACTCGGCCTGCACGAGGGTCGTCGACGTTTGTGCAGCCGCCTTGGTCTCGATCACCGGCTCGACCGACATGCCCGGGCGGAGGTCGCCGGAGCCGATGCTGGCCGAATCGAGGGTGATCCGCACCGGGATGCGCTGGACCACCTTGGTGAAGTTGCCCGTGGCGTTGTCCGGCGGCAGGAGCGCGAAGGTCTGGCCGCTGGCGGGCGCGAGGCTGTCGACCCTGCCGGTGAAGGTGCGGCCGGGGAACATGTCGACCTCGACCGTGACGCGCTGGCCCCGGCGGACGTCGGTCAGTTGGGTCTCCTTGTAGTTCGCCACCACGTAGACCGCCGCCGTCGGGACCACGGACATCAGCTGGGTCCCGGCATTGACGTACTGGCCGACACGCAGCGTGCGGTTTCCGACGACGCCGTCCATGGGCGCGCGGATCGCCGTGTAGGAGAGGTTGAGCTCGGCTTGGTGCTCCAGGGCCCGCGTACGGGCGAGTGCGGCCTCGGCCTGTGCGAGCTCCGCCTTGAGTTGACCGACCTGCTTGGTGGCGGATGAGAGCGCCGCGACGTCCCGCTGGACGGACGCACGGGAGGCGGCGATGCGAGAGGCGGCCTGCTGGGCGTTCTGGACGGAGCCATACCCGGTCGCGGCGAGGTCGGCGTAGCGCTTGTTCTCCTGCTCGGCGAAAACCTGGCTCGCCTGACTGACGGTGACGACCGCCTTGGCCGACTCGATCATCGCGAGCTGGGTCTCGATGGCGGCCTTCTTGCTCTCGATGGTCGCCAGCGCCGCGAGGACGTCGGCCTTCGCGGTGTCGAGGGAGACGCGGTAATCCCGGTCGTCGATCCTGGTCAGGACCTGATCGGCTTGCACCGCCTCGTTGTCGCCGACGAGGACCGCACCGAGGTAGCCCGACACCTTCGGCGCGATGGTGACGCTGTCAGCCTGGACGTAGGCGTCGTCGGTCGAGACGTTGAAGCGACCGACCGTCCAGTAGTCCCAGCCATAGTACGAGCCGCCCGCGAGCGCCGCGAGGCTCGCGCCGACCATCAGGAACCGACGAAGACCGCTTCGCGCCTTCGCGGGGACCGGAAGCTCTGTCGTCGCGACAGCCAAGTCCCGGCTGGGGAGTGCCACGGCGGCAGGGACCTGCCGGTCGACGATGAAGGCGTCCGGGTGCTTCGACATGGCCGCTGCTCCTGATGAGGCGGATGCCGCCGCTGAACCCCAGCGTGGCATTTCGGAAACTTGCTAGTTTCCAAAATGGTCCCTATCTCCGTGATATCAATCCACCCACCGAGAATTACTGATGGACGCCACCGAACAGCTTGCCCGTCGTCCAAGGGGACGGCCCCCGACCCGGTCCGACGAGGAGACCCGCGGATTGATTTCCAACGCGGCGCGGCAGGCCTTCATGGTGAGCGGCTTCGCCGGCACCAGCATGGACGACGTGGCGCAGGCCGCTGGCATCTCGAAGAAGACGCTCTACCGGCTCGTCCCGACCAAGGCCGACCTGTTCCAGACATCGATCACCGACCGCATCGCCAAGTTCATGCTGGCGGTCGATCTGGTGGCTGTCGGCTCAGTGCCGGTCGACGACGCACTCGCGCGCATCATGGAGGAATATGGACGGCTCACCCTCTCACAGGAGACGGTGGCGATCCAGAAACTCGTCATCGCCGAGAGCGGCCGGTTTCCGGATCTGGCGGCGAACTTTTTCCAGGAGGCGATCCTGGCGACGCAGCGGGTGCTGACGGCCTATCTCCGGCTGCAATGCGAACGCGGGACCCTCCGGCTTGAAGATCCCGACATGGCTGCGGGGATGCTGCGGGGGATGATGACGATGGAACCCCAGAGGGCGGCGATGATGGGGCAGCGCGCCTTGCCGACGGAGGCCGAAATCGTCGAACGGGCCCACCGATGCGCGCGACTGTTCCTGTCCGGCGCGGCCACGAAGCGATGCCCCTGATCGTACGGCCATGGCCATCATGCCGCCTGCGCCGAAGGCGTCCGCACGCCAAGGTTGGCGAAAAGCATGTTCAGTCCCTCGGCCAGCGTCGGATGGGCCAGGATTGCGTCGCGCAAGACCGTGAAAGCGAGGTTCCCGAGCATCGCCATCTGCACCGTGGACATGACCTCTCCGGCCTGGGCACCCAGCATCGCGAAGCCGAGGATGCGGTCATCGTCGCCGACGAGGGCCTTCATGAAGCCCGTCCGCTCGGAGAGCGTGCGGGCGCGCGGCACGGCGTCCATCGCGATCCGCGCCACGCGGTATGGGACGCCCGCCTGTTCGGCCTCGCGTTCGCTGAGGCCCACCCGTGCGAACTCGGGCTCGATGAACACGGCGTAGGGCACCAAGCGATCCCTCGTCGTGCGGCCCCCACCTTCGATGCCGCTCTTGGCCACGCGATAATCGTCGAGCGAGACGTGGGTGAACATCGGGCTGCCGGCGACCTCGCCGAGGGCCCAGATGCCGGGTGCGGCGGTGGCCAGGCGCTCGTCGTCCGTGATGAACCCGTGCGCGTCGAGGGTGACGCCGGCAATGTCGAGACCGATGTCCTTCGTCATCGGCTCGCGCCCGGCCGCGACCAGCACGTGCGATCCGTCAAACCCCTGTCCGTCCTCAAGCCGGACGGTCACGCCGTCGCCGGAATGACCGTAGACCTCCGCTATCCTGGCGTTCAGCGCGAGCTTGATGCCGTCGGCCCGGAACAGGTCCTGGATCGCGCCGGCGACGTCCGCATCCTCCCGGGCGGCGAGGCGCGGTCCGTGCTCGATGATGGTGACCTCGGCGCCGAGGTGGCGGAACGACTGGGCCATCTCCATGCCGACGTAGCCCCCGCCGATCACCAGCAGGTGGTTGGGTAGGACGTCGAGCGTCAGCGCCTCGACGTGCGTGAGCGGTTCGACCTCGCGCAGACCCGGTACGGGCGGGATGGCGGCGCGGGTGCCGAGATCGAGGTAGATGCGATCCCCCGTAAGCCGGCGGGCGCCCCACTCGCCGACAGCCTCGATCACCCGCGGCTCGACGAACCGACCCCAGCCGAGCACGAGCTCGAACCCGCTCGCGGCGAAGGCCTTCGCGTTGACCGCGACCATCCCGGCCACGACCTCGGCGGTGCGCGAGGCCACGCGACGCATGTCGATGGCTGGTTCCCCGGGCGTGACGACCCCGAACGCGCCTGCTTGCTTGGTCAGGTGCGCGACCTGCGCGCTGCGGACGAGCGCCTTGGTCGGGATGCAGGCGATATTGATGCACGAGCCGCCGATCATGCCGGCCTCGACGACGGCGACGCGTTTGCCGGCCTTGGCCTGATCCATCGCCAGCGTCTTGCCGGCCTTGCCGCCGCCCAGGATCAGGATGTCGTAGCGTTCGAGCGCGTTCATGCGGGATTCTCTCGGTGGCCAAGCACCTTCAGATCGTTCAGGACGGTCGGGATCAGTTCGGACACGGTCGGGTGGATCGGCACCGCCCACCGAAGGGTGTCCGCGGTGGCCCCGGCGTTCATCATGTCGAGGATGCCGTGTACGGCCTCGTCGCCGCCGGTCCCCAGGATCGCCGCGCCGAAAATGGCTCGGCTCCCGGCATCCACCAGCACCTTCATGAAGCCCTTGGTCTCGCCTTTCTCGACGGCCCGCCCGACCCGGGTCATCGGGCGGGTCCCCATGAGGACGGGGCGGCCGCTCGACCGCGCTTCCGCCTCGCTCATGCCGACGCGTCCCAGGGGCGGGTCGATGTAGAGGGCATAGCCGGGGATGCGGTCGCTGACCCGGCGGTCCGCCCCGTCGAGGAGATTGGCGGCCAAGATCTCGAAATCGTTGTAGGCGGTATGGGTGAAGGCGCCGCGCCCGTTGCAATCGCCGAGCGCGTAAATTCCGGGCACGCTGGTCTGCAGGGTGTCGTCCACGGTGATGAAGCCGCGCGCATCGATGGCGATGCCGGCTGCCTCCAGGTCGAGGTCGTCGGTGTTCGGCCGGCGCCCCACCGCCAGCAGTGCGTGGGACCCGACGATCTCGGGCTCGCCCTGCCGGCAGTTGACCCCGACCGCGATGCCGTCGGCATGGAGTGCGAACCGGACGCATTCCGCGTTCAGCCGAAGGGCGATGCCCTCGTCTCTCAGGATGCCCGCGACCGCTTCCGAGATGTCCGCATCCTCGCGCCCGATCAGCCGCGGGCCCATTTCCACGACGGTGACCGCACTGCCGAAGCGCCGGTAGGCCTGCGCGAATTCCAATCCGATGTAGCTGCCGCCGATGACGACGAGGTGCTCGGGAATCGTGTCGAGCTGCAGCAGCGTGGTGTTCGTAAGGAACGGGACCGTGTCGATCCCCGGCATCTCCGGCACGCGGGCGCGGCCGCCGACATTGATGAAGATATGTTCCGCCTCCAGGACCTCGTCGCCCACGGCCACGGCGTAACTCGACACAAATCTGGCATGACCGGTCAGGACGGTGCAGCCCTCCATGCCGCGCAACCAGGTCTCGACGTTGGCCCGCGCCTTGGCGGACACGCCCTGCTGTCGCGCGGCGACGACCTTAGCGTCGATGCCGACCGACCCTTCCAGGACCACCCCGTACTCGGCGGCTCGGCGGGCGAGGTGGGCGGCATAGGCACTCGCCACCAGGGTCTTGGTCGGCATGCAGCCGGTGTTGACGCAGGTGCCGCCGAAGAGGTTGCGCTCGATCACCGCGACGCGCTGGCCCGCCGCCGTGAGGCGGCCGGCCAGCGGCGGCCCGGCCTGGCCGGCACCGATGACGATGGCGTCGAACCGGCGGCCCATCATAGGGATCCGAGGATGAACGCTCCGGCGAGGATGGCTACGGCGTCCTCGATGAATGCGGCCGGCCGATCCTTACCGAAGGTCGCGGCGAGGCGTCCGCGTGCCGCGGCGCCCCCGTAGGTGCCGATCCCGGCGCCGACGATGCCGGCCACGAGCCCTCCGACAAGCTGTCCCGACGGTATCCCGATGGCCGCGCCGCAAAGGGCGCCGCTCAGGAGCCGGGGCGCGAGTTGCATCGGCACCGTGCGGCTCGGCGTGCTTGGCAACTGGTCAGTGACGAACTCGCCCAGGGCCAGCAGCGTGAACACGTACGGGGTGTAGCGATAGCTGAGGAAGGCGAGCCACGATCCGTCCAGGTTGAGCCACCCGGAGGCCGCGGCCCAACTCACGACGGCCGGTGCCACGAACGCCCGGAGACCGGCGATGATGCCGACGAGCAGGGCGAGAAGGTACATCGTCATGACCTGGGTTTCCCTTCAGGGTTCCGGACGTCCGTCGCTTCCTGTGCGCGACAGAGGAAATCGCTTTGCCGGGGGAGCCGCGGATCGGCCGCCCCGGTTCATTGCTCCTGCGGAAGGCTCCCGGGACGGTCGCGGCGAAAGCCTCAGCGGCTCTCACGCGTCCCGAGATAGTCGGCCTTGCCGAGGGGGACGCCAACGTGGCGTAGGCGGTCGTGACGTGGAAGAAGAAGTTCGGCAGCGCGAAGCTGAGGAGGTAGGCATCTCCCGGGAGCGTCGTCTTGTGCGCCTCGCCCCCGAACGTGATCATCCGCGTCTCGCTACCCTCCAGGGTCCCGGGGCGGACCGATTCCAGGTACGCCACCGTCCGCGCGCAACGCTCGTGAAGCTCGGCGAAGGTCGCCTCATCATCCGCGAAGGATGGTCCCGCCTCCTCGGTGAGACGTGCAGCCGTGTATTTCGCCGTGTCGCTCGCCCGTTGCACCTGCCCGGCCAGGTTCAGCATGTCCGGGGCAAGGCGGGCCGCAACGATGGACGCTGGATCGAGGCCGGCCTCGCGGGCATGCGCCTCGCCTTTCCTCAGCAGATCCGACAGCACTCCAAGTCCTCGCGTGAGGACGGGGACCGAGGCTTGGTACATCGAAATGGGCATCGTGTCGGCCTCCGGTTGACGGCGTGGGATGCCGGCTCAAGCAGCCGGGCGCGGCCGGGAAACGTCAGCGCCAGCGGGACGCGCGGATCACGTCGCAGAAGTTGCCGCGATGAAAGTGCGGCTCCTTGTCGGCGATGACATCGGCCTTCACGTTGCCGAAGGTCGAGTCCGGCTTGTGCTTGATGCCGTCGTAGAACGCCTGGATGATGTCTTCCTTGAAGCTGCCTGCGCGCGGGTACGCGCGAACGACGGCTTCGCGTTCCTCCTCCGCGTACTCGGCGTAGGTCAGGCCCAGGACATCCATCTCGACGCCCGCGGTGACGAGGGCGACGACGGGGTGCATGTGCTTGGGAATGCCCGGCGTGGTGTGAAGCGCTATCGAGGTCCACACCGTGTCGATGTCGGTCTGATCGATGCCATGGCCCTTGAGGAAGTCCCGGGCGGCATTCGCGCCGTCGACCTCGAAGCGTTCCGTCGCGCTGCTGTAGGCCGGGATCAAGCCGATGTCGTGAAACATCGCGCCGGTGTAGAGCAATTCGGCGTCGAACTTCAGATCGCGGTCGAGACCCGCGAGGGCGCCGAAATAGTAGACGCGGCTCGAATGGTTGAACAGCAGGTCGCTCTCGGTGTCACGGATGAATTCCGTCACGGCGCGACCGAGCTTGCCGTCCGGAAGGTGGATGCCTCTGATCGAGATCGTCATGGCCGGCTCTCCTTGCACTGTACGATGTGGATCGGGGCGTTCAGCACCTGCCTGGACGGCATGAGGTACGCTGGGACGATTATCGGTCGATCATTCTTCGTCCCATGCAGTCGAGGACGTTGCTGCGTCAGGCGACGCTCTCTTGCTATCGGATCGCAACCTGCGAATGGATCCGCTTGCCCGGTCTATGGGATCGGATGCCGGTGTCCGAGACCGCCTTTGCGTTCGAGGACGGCGCCGAGACGCAGGATGGTGTCCTCGTCGAGCCATCCGGCGACGAGCTGGATGTTGATCGGCAGATGCTCGGAGCTGAGGGCATACGGTACCGAGAGCGCCGGTAGCCCACTGAGATTGAACGGACAGGTCGCGCTCATGACGTGGGTCCACGAAACCTGCCGACCGTTGACGACGAGTGTCTGGGCCCCGTGCGGCGTCGCGGTCATCGGATTGACCGGGCACAGCAGGACGTCGTGGATGCTGAAGAATCCTGCGAACGCCGATCGAAGCGTTTCGGCCCTGGCATGAGCGGCGGCGAAATCGATGAACGAGGGGTCCGACATCCCGACGATCCCGGCACCCACGGCGTGCAACTGGTCCTCACGGCCCTCCGCCAGGGCTTTGATCGAGGGGACGATCTCGCCGTAGACCAGCGTGGCGAGCGTACCGAAGGGATCGCCGAGGAACGGCAGGGTCACCTCCTCCACGATGCAGCCGAGATCGGCGAGCTGGGACGCAGCGCCGGAAAGGGCTGCGGTGATCTCGGGATTGACCGGGCCGAAGGCTGCCTCCGAGACCCACCCGACCCGGAGCGGCTGACCGGCAACACCGACGTTCCCCGGCCCGGCATCCGGCGCATGGATGGCGTAGCCATCAGCCCCATCAGGTCCCTTCAGGATGGAGTAGCCGAGGGCGACGTCGCCGACGCTCCGGGCCATCGGCCCGACGTGCCACCAATGCGAGAGGATGCTGGGGTAGTGGCCGGTGTAGGGGATGTGGCCGTGCGTCGCCTTCAGGGCGGCGATGCCCGTGAATGCGGCCGGTCCTCGCACCGAGATCATCACGTCGCTTCCGATGCCGATTGGCGACATCCCGGCCGCGATGGCCGCAGCCTCTCCGCCGGAGGAACCGCCGGGGGTGCGCGTCAGGTCCCAGGGGTTGTTGGTGCGGCCCGTCACTAGGTTGTCGCTCTCGGTCCAGGCCGAGAACTCGGGCAGGTTGGTCTTGATGAGCGGGATGGCCCCGGCCGCCTTGAAGCGCGCGACGACCGTCGCATCCTTTTCGGGAACGTTGCCCGCGAACAATCTCGAACCGCGCTGCGTCGGCGTGCCCGCCGTATCGATGGCATCCTTGATCGAGAAGGGGACGCCGTGCAGAGGCCCCAGGCGTCCGCCCCGCGCGACGGCTTCGTCGGCGGCATCGGCGCTCCTGAGCGCGTCATCCGCCATCAGGGTGACGACGGCGTTGATGGGGCCGTTGACCGCTTCGATGCGGTCGAGATGCGATTGGACCACCATGCGTGACGAGATGGCTTTGGTCCGAATGAGCGAGGCAAGACGGGTCGCATCCTCATAGTGGAGCGGGACACCCTCGTCGTGGTTCCGGGTTTCGACCATGACTCAACCTCGCTCGATGACAGGACGGTCTTTCGGTATCGGTCGGCGGATCCGGATGTCCCCCCGGAGGCCCGACGAGCCCGCGTGCTACACGCCCGAAAGCTTTTCCTTGGCGAGCGGCAGGCTTCGCACTCGCTGTCCGGTGAGGGCGGCGACGGCGTTGACCACCGCGGGCGGAACGCCGGGCAGGCCAGGCTCGCCGATGCCGCCCATGGGGGCACCGCTCTCGACGATGGCGACGTGCACGCGTGGCATCCTCTCCCGGTCGAGGATCGGATAGGTGTCGTAGTTGCGGGCTTGGCGCTTGCCCCCCTCGTAGACCACCTGTTCCAGCAGCGTGGCGGACAGCCCCAGGGCTGCGGCACCCTCGACCTGGCGCCTGATGATCGCCGGGTTGACGATGCTGCCCGGATCGATGGCGATCCAGAGGTCGTGGACCTTCGCCTCGCCGTCCTTGAGCGAGACCTCGGCGATGGTCGCGGTCTCGGAGCCGAAGGGCGAGGCCATGGACACGCCACGTGCGCGCCTGGTGCCGTCCGCGGCCTGGAACGGCCCACGCTTCCAACCGCCGGCGAGGTCGGCCACGGCCTTGAGGAGGGTCGTGTGGCGCGGGCTGTCCTTCAGCAGCGCCATGCGAAGGTTGAAAGGGTCCTTGCCGCCGGCCTGGGCGATCTCGTCGAAGAAGCTCTCCGAGAAGAAGTCGTTCATCGAGTGGCCGACCGAGCGCCAGAACGCGATGGTCACCGGCTGGGCGACCTTCACGTAGTCGATCCGTCGGTTCGGGATCGCGTAGGGTTTCTTGTCGAGGCCCTCGACCACCGAGGCATCCACGGGCGCCTTGAAGATCGAGCCGAACCAGCGTCCAATCGGGCCCTCGCCCACGGCACGCGTCTCGATGGCCAACGGCATCCCGTCGGGACCGATGGCGGCGCGGAACCGTACGAAGCCGAGTGGGCGAACGGCGTCCATGCCGAACTCCTCCTCGCGCGACCACAGCACCCGCACAGGCCGACCCGTGGCCTTGGCGAGTTGAATCGCCTGCGGGAACGGATTCGACGAGCCGTAATAGAAATGGCGGCCGAAGAAGCCACCGAGCATCGGCGAATGGATGCGAACCCGCTCCGGCTGGAGGCCCGAGACCTTGGCCGCCACCGATTGGAACACTTCCGGCATCTGGTTCTGCACCCACAGGTCGAGGGTGCCGTCGGCGTTGAAGCGCGCGATGGAGGACGGTGGCTCCAATTGGGCATGGGCGAGGTAGGGCGCGTCGTACTCGGCCTCGATCACCGTGACCCCGGAGCCCTTCGTGGCCTTGGCGAACACGCCCGCGGCATCGCCCGACGCCTCGGCCACGAGGCCCTCAGCGTCGGCGGCCTTCAGTGCGGCCCGCATCCCGGCCGACGAGAAGTCATCGGAGACCGTGGCGATGCCGGCGGGTGCCGGCTCGGTCCAGGTCACGTTCAGGGCCTCGACCGCCTTGCGCGCTCGCCACCAGCTGTCGGCGGTGACCGCCACGGCGCCCGGCAGGCGGTGGACGGCGTGAACGCCCGGCATCGCCTTGACCGCCGCCTCGTTGGCGATGGCCTTGGGCTCCGTGCCGAGATGGACCGCGTGGACCACGGCCGCATGGAGCATGCCGTCGACCTTGAGGTCGATGGCGTAGGTCGCCCGGCCCGTGGATTTGTCGCGCACGTCGAGGCGGGCGACCGGCTTGCCGATGTAGCGGAAAGCCTTCGGGTCCTTGAGCGGCACGTCCTCGCGCGGCTGCAGGATGAGGGCGGCACCTGCCAGGGCGCCGTAGCCGATGGTGCGGCCCGACGCTTCATGCAGGACGCGACCGTCGTTGGTCGTGAGCGTGTCCTGCTTGACGTCGAACCTGGCGGCCGCGGCCCGCAGCAGCATCTCGCGCCCCGTGGCGCCGAGCCGACGCATGGCGTCGTAACTCGACCGGGTCGAGAAGCTGCCGCCGGTCATGCGGAGGCCATTGACCACGGCGTAGTCGGGTCCGGGCGGCGCGCATTCGACGGCGAAGCGCGACGGATCGAGGTCGAGCTCCTCGCCGATGGTCTGGGCAAGCCCGGTATTGATGCCCTGGCCGCCCTCGACGAAGGGGCTGAGGAGCCTGACGCTATCGTCGGGTCGGACCTCCAGGAAGGCCGAGACCCGCGTGCCGGGTTTAGGCGCGATGGCCCCGGCGCCGTCGGACTGGGCTCGGGCCGAACCGACGGGGAGACCGACGCTGAGCACGAGGGCGCCCGTGGCGGCACCGAGGAACCCGCGGCGCGAAAGGTTGCGAACCGTCGGTTCCACATGGAGCGAGGGCCGCATCGCGGCACGGATTGGAGTGAGATCGTTCATGGCGTTCGCCTCCTCAAGCCGCGGCCTGCCGCACGGCGGCGGCAATGGCGTTGTAGGTCCCGCACCGGCACAGGTTCGTCATCGCGTTGGCGATGTCGTCGTCCGAGGGCTTAGGGGTCTGTTGGAGCAGCGCGGTGGCGGCCATGACCTGCCCCGACTGGCAGTAGCCGCATTGCGGCACCTGCCCCGCGACCCAGGCGGCAACGACCTTGCGACCGATGGCATCCCCCTCGATGGCCTCGATGGTGACGATCCTGGCGTCCTTCGCGCTGTCGGCCGGGATCTGGCATGAAAGCGTCGCCTGACCGTCGAGGAGCACGGTGCAGGCCCCGCACTGGCCGATGCCGCAGCCGTACTTGGTGCCGGTGAGGCCCAGCGTGTCGCGCAGGACGAAGAGGAGCGGCGTGTCGCCCTCGACGTCGGCCTCGTGGCGCGAACCGTTGATGGTGAGGATCATCGCGATGGTACTCCCGGGGCCCATGGTTGAGACGGTCGAAGCGCTCGTCGTGGAAGGTTCCAGGATCGGGCCCCGAGTGTGCGGGACCGGGGCGGGACCGACCTAGCCTGGATGTCGCGACCGAGACCGGAGGGTGTTCGGGACGGATGAACGTCCCGTCCCGGCGGGACGATCTCCCGTCGCGTCCGGTCGGGGTTCGGCGTCGGGCGTCCACTCAGGGTCGAGGGCCGACCGGACCCATCACATCGTCTGCCCGCCGGCCAGGACGATCTGCTGGCCGGTCACCCACGCAGCTGCGTCGGACGCCAGGAAGACGGCAACGTTGGCGATGTCGTCGGGCTGGCCGATGCGACCCAGCGGAGTGGTGGCCACGACGAAGGTCTGGAAATCGCTCTCCCCGAGGAACCCCCCGGTGACGGTGCCCTCGGTTTCCACGAGACCCGGATTGAGGCTGTTCACCCGGATCTTGCGGGCGCCGAGCTCCTTCGACAACGAGACCGTGACCGAATCGACGGCACCTTTGGTCGCGGCGTAGATGGCGCTGTTGGCCGGAGCCATCTTGCCGACCGTGGAGCCGATGTTGATGATCGAGCCGCCTCCGGGTCCGAACAGGGGGACGGCCGCCTGGGTCGACAGCAGCAGTCCCAGAACGTTCAGGTCGAATTGCCGGTGGAATTCGGCTGGCGTCACATCCTCCAAGGGACCGATCTTGTAGACCCCTGCGTTGTTGACGAGGATGTCCAACGTCCGGAACTTGCTCTCGATCTCGACGAAGACGCGGTTGATCTGGTCGGGCTTCGAGAAATCCCCTTGGATGGCATGGGCGCGCCCACCGGCTGCGCGGATCTCGGCGACGGTCTTCTCCGCACCGGCCTGGCTGGTCGCATAATTGACGATCACGGTGGCACCGGCCTTGGCGAGAGCCTTTGCGATGGCGGCCCCGATGCCCTTGGAGGCTCCGGTGACGAGCGCTGTCTTGTCGGCCAATGCGAGCATCTGAGTATTCCTACGAATTTTGCCGGTGGTCGGCGTGTTTAACTGTCAACGACGATCATTCATTCCAAACCGTGCCACTAGCCATTGCTTTCAACTTTGTTATATTCATCCCAGACATGAATGATCGTCTCGTTGCCCTCAAGCTTTTCGTGCGCGTGGCCCGCTCCGGAAGCTTCTCGGGCGCGGGACGCGACCTCGGACTGTCGCAGCCCTCGGCCTCGCGCATCATCGCGGCCCTGGAAAGCGAGGTCGGCGCAGCGCTATTCACGCGGACCACGCGTGCCGTGACCCTGACGGATGCCGGCGAGCAGTACCTGACGCGGGTCGAGCCGATCCTGATGGCCCTTGAGGAGGCCGATCACGAGGCGCGGGGGTCGGCCGAGCTTCGTGGGACGCTACGGATCGGCCTCTCGTCGAGCCTTGGCATCCGCGAGATTATCCCGCGGCTGGCCCGCTTCATGGAGTGCCCCCCCGACTTGCGCGTCGACCCCATGATGGACGACCAGCGCCAGCACCTGGTGAACGAAGGCGTCGACCTCGCGCTGCGGTTCGGAAGCCTGAGCGACTCGACCGCGACGGCGAGGCTCGTCGCCGTCTGGCCCCGCGTCCTCGCGGCGGCGCCGGCCTACCTTGCCCTGAAGGGCGTGCCGGCCAAGCCCGACGACCTCACCGACCACGCGTTCGTCCTCGGTCCCGGGCATCCTTCGACCTGGTCGTTCCGCAAGGGGCGACAAGAGCTCTCCATCGGCGTCGACAGCCGGCTGAAGGCGTCAGTGCACGAGGGGGCCATCGCGGCCGCCGTGGCAGGGCTCGGGATCATCTCGTCGGTGCTGGGCGCGTGCCGTCGGGAGCTTGAGAGCGGCGCCCTCGTTCGAGTCCTGAAGGACTGGGATATGGATACGGTGGAACTTCATGCTGTCTTCGCGAGCGGTCATGCCATGAAGCCCTCGGCTCGGGCCTTCGCGGACTTTCTCCTGACAGAGCTGAAAGGTCCCTGATGCGCGCGGGCGTCGGAAACCCTGTCGCTCGACCGTCGGACGGCTCCGAATTCCGGGCGGTGATCCGCAGCGTGAAGTTTTCGGTTCGAGGTCCGACCGACCGGTATCCCCGCATGGGGCACACCGGTCGACATCATCATCGAAGCCCCCATCGACACGAACCCGGCGAGGGTCCTGAGGTCGTTCGGCTGCCGGGGATCCCGCGAGATCGCCTCGGCATCTCGTTGCAGGCGAAGGTTGCAGGCTTTCGTGGCGGGCCCACTGTTCGGGCTGCAAGCGTCATGGCGGGCACAGGCGGCATCGAGGGCATCGATGGGCGGTGCAGGGGCGTTGTTCCCGGGGCCGCAATAGTTGCCGTGGAACAGGGCGCTCGGTGCCTGCCGATAGGGATCCGACTGGCCAAGGGCCGGGCCGGCAAGCGCGAACCCTAGGATGGCCGGAACGATCAATTCGTGTCGCATGCGATCACACCTTGTTCGGTCTTGTGGTCCGTGATTGTCAGTCCCGGCTCGTGGATGGATGGAAGTCGCTCATGCCGGAGCCGTCAGGCTATAGCCGCAGCCCGCCACCGACCTGGATGGTCTCGCCGGTGATCCAGCCGCCATCGTCGGAGACCGCGAAGGCGACCGTGGCGGCGATGTCTGCGGGCTGACCGATGCGGCCGAGCGGCGTACGGGCGACGAACGGGGCCGCGCCCTCCTCGCCCATCCCGCTGGTGCCTTCCGTTGCGACGAGGCCGGGCGCGACGCCGACCACGCAGATCTTGCGCGCCCCGAGTTCGAGCGCGAGCGAGCGGGTCAGGCTGTCGACCGCGCCCTTCGTGGCGCTGTAGACCTGCGCCTGGGCGATGGGGGTGACGCCGGCGCCGGACGAGATGTTGACCACCACGCCGCCCGTGGGGGGGAACACCCTCGCCGCCGCCTGCGTCGCGAGGATCAGCCCCTTCACGTTGAGGCCGAACTGCCGGTCTATCGATTCCGGCGTGATGCCGGCGAGGTCGCCGAACTCGTAGATGCCGGCATTGTTGACCAGGATGTCGACTTGTCCGAACGCCGAGACGGCCTCGTCGAACAGCTTGGTGATCTCTCTGGGGCTGGAAACGTCCGCCTGGATCGCCTTTGCCTTCCCGCCGGCGTCCCTGATCGTCATGACGAGCCTTTCCGCCGCCTCGACGCTCCGGGCGTAGTTGACGACGACGCTCGCCCCTTCCGCCGCCAGGCGCAGCGCGATCCCCGCCCCGATGCCCTTCGACGCCCCTGTGACGATGGCCACCCGTCCTTCTAACTTACGCATGTCGATCTCCATGTCGGTTGATCGTGGGCCCCCGGATCACGGGGAACGCGAGATTTTTGGTCAAGCAGGTCGCTTCCCGTGCACGTTCATCCGTGGGACGGGACAGCCCAGGGCGCGACCTCGACGTTCAGCATCCCGGACCGAACGGTGGGATCGTCCGCCCCGAGCCTCATCGCCTCCTCAAGGTCTGTGGCCCTGAAGATCGTCACGTTTCCGAATACGAAGATCCTCGAAACATCGTCGGATGCCTCCCGGAAAGGATTGTCGGGGACGATCCAGCCCTTGCTCCGACAATCAGCGATATATGCGACATGATCTTCGAAGCCGAGCTGCCGGTCGTACGGCGTACCGTCAACCCATTCCGGACCAGGACTGTGATAAGCCGCGAAATAATGAGGCCAGTTCTCATCGATCATCGCTGGCTATCCTGGTTGACCCTGGCGTTGCCGATTGAAATCGATGATCCTTCTGGAGTGGGAAGTACAGTCGTCGAGGCCCGCTTTTATGCCTAGCGGATCTCCGTAAATCGTTCGGTCTCCCGTCCCGAACCCTGCTAGCCTACTTATCCTGGCGATCTATCCGTCGTCACGCCGATGCGCGGGCCAACGCGCCCCCGCCTCACTCCCGCGCATCGGGCTTTTCCCGGATCGCGCTTGGGAGTCGCCAAGCGCGACTTCCTCTACCTTGTATTTATATTAGAGCACGCCGATGCCTCTGCATGCCTGCATCGACCCGCATGACCAGTACGCCCAGGCGGAGGCCATAGTGGAGTTCGAGACGAAGGGGGGCGTGGTCAGGTTGCTCTCGGTACGCGACGCATGGGGCGAGGATATCCTCGCCGACCTTGAGGACGTTCAGCGTCAGGCGCTCGAAAGGGAGATCCTCGATGACTACCAGCAGCACATGCCGGTGTTCGAGGGGCGGCCCCGCCTGGGTCCGATCACAGATCGACAGATGGTAGGATGAGCATGGGCAGCCAGGACAATGGTTCGCAGGCCCTCTGCCACGGTCAAGCCGAAGGCATGTCGGATGCGGTAAGGACCGGCTCGGCCGGGATGCATGACAAGCGCATCTGGCCGATGCCTAACGAAAGGGACGGGGAAGCACGTCAGGCGAGGAAGGCCATGGACCGGTTCGGCCGCACCCTCGGGTTCTCAACCCTGATCCTGGTCGCTTGTTGGGATGGGGCGAAATCCCAAATTCTGGGCTAAGCGCGTCCCGACGCCCGTGACGGGTGCTTCGCATCCCGCAGTTATCCCGCCTCAGAATCGAAATGCCGACGTATTCGGCCCGTCCGGCTGGACTTGCCCTCGGCGGCATGCCCTCGTCCCGCCTGCTCGCCGCGGGTTCACGCCTCATCCCCGATCTGCAATCCGACCGTCGAGCCTTCGGAGACTGCCATGCACGGCGCTCCACACCCCGTCCTCGCCGCCGCGAGCCCGGACATCGATGCGGCCTTCCTTAGGGCCGCCGTCGAGGCTACCGGCGAGGCGATCCTCGTCACATCGGTCGACCTCGCCGAGCCCGGGCCGATCATCGAGTATGCCAACCCCGCCTTCGCACGCATGACCGGTTATGCCGTGAACGAGGTGATCGGTCGTTCGCCGCGTTTCCTGCAGGGGCCGCTGACCGACCGGCGCGTGTTGGACGCTATGCGGACGGCGCTCCGGGCCGGAGAGCGTTTCCAGGGGGAGGCCCTGAATTATCGCAAGGATGGGACGACCTATGCCGTCGAATGGCTGATCACGCCCGTCGTCGATGACGGGGGCAGGATCCTCCATTGGGTTTCCGCCCAGCGCGAGGTGACCGAGCGCAAGGCCGCGCTCGAACATCAGCAGTTCCTGGTGCGCGAGCTTCACCACCGGGTGAAGAACACGCTGGCCACCGTCCAGGCCATCATGAGCTCGACCGCTCGCAGCAGCGTTACCATGCCGGAATTCCAGCACGCGTTCGGCGGGAGGATCGCGTCCCTCGCAAAGACGCACGCCCTTCTCACCGAGGACCGGTTCCAGTCCGTGCCGTTCCAGGATCTCCTTCGAGCCGAACTGGCGCCCTACGAGGATGGTGGCGAGACCCGCATCCGCCTGCAGGGACCGGATGTCGTCCTTCCGTCGTGGCTCGCGGTGCCGGTCGGCATGGCGGTACACGAACTCACCACCAACGCCGCCAAGCACGGCGCCCTCGCCGAGTTCGGCGGGCGGATCGCGGTGACGTGGACCCTGGAAGAGACGAAGTCCGGGCCCCGGCTGACCTGGGTCTGGAAAGAGCACGACGGGCCGCCGGTCGTGCTGCCGACCCGGGAAGGCTTCGGATCGCGGTTGCTCAAGCGCGTCCTCGCTACCCAGGTCCATGCCGAGGTGGCCATCGACTACGATCCGGACGGCCTTCGGGTCACCGTGGGGATGCCGCTCGACTCACCCGACCATGGGTGACTCTCGAACGGCATCGCAGGCGAACGGCACGGCATCCCTCTGATATGATGGCGGATACAAGGAACGCGGACCTGCCCCGCGTTTCATGTTGCGACGCAGCAAAACGAGAGGCGTACCCTTGAGAAGGCGCTACCCTCGCATCGACGGGTGAGGGACGGCATCGGGTCAAACGCTCGACGGGCGGAACCGCGATGCTGCCGTTAAGCCGAAGGCTACCCCGATGCGCGTTATCCCCACCCTCGCGGCCCTCACCCTCGCCATCGCCCCGCTTCCCGCGATGGCATCCTCCTGCGCCGAGCAGATCGGCACCATCGAGCGTCGCCTCGACAGCGCCGGGGCCGTGCAAGTCGCCGGCCTCCAAGCCGGGCATACACTCCGGACCGGTTCGACCCATGGCGTCACCACGGCTCGCCTCGACGCCCCAAGCGATCCCGACATGGTCTCGACCGCCGACCACGTCGCTGTCGCCAGGACCCTCATCATCCGGGCTGGCGCCGAAGACCAGCGGGGGGAAAAGCGCGCCTGCGAAAACACGATGACCCAGGCTAAGGGGATGATCGGCGCTCTGCCGTAGGCTTACGTATCGGTGTTCGGTCGCACGGGGAGTGGAAGATTCGTCGACCGAACGCTCCTGCTACATCAAAAGACCATCCAACCTGTTGACCCGGGACTTCATCGTTGATCTCGTCTCGGTACCGACCAGGTTCGGCCCACACGTCGCGGGGACATGACTTTCGGGACGAAGCCCGCTGGCAGCCCCTATGGACGAGTTCCAGACCTTAATCATCCATGTCGAACACGTTGGCGGCGTAATAGCGAGGGTTATAGTGGAGGTGGGCGGCCGGCTCGCCTTTCTCGGCCACCCCGTCACTCTGGCCGACGCATGAGCGCCGTCGAACTCCGTGCGTGACCTAGCGACAGAGCCGACATGTGCGCCTCGTGTTTCCACAATCCGGGGCGCAGCTAGAGCCTACAGGGAAGCAGCCGGCTAAACTCAAGTTTCTGCCAAATATACTGAGTCAGCCAGCGGAACTTTCCAGAAAAATCGTTTCAGGTGTTGGACGAAGTTATTCCTGATCAGCTCATACGACTTTCTCGCTCATCAAGGATCCCGTCTCGTCGAAAATCCCTTCCCAGGTCGAGGTGGCGACACTTATCGTCACGCGCGACCTACCGACATCCGCATCGACGCCCTTTTCGATCCGGCTGGTGACAAGGCCGAGCCTCATCTTCTGCCGCATGAGGCCTGGATTGATCATGAGTCGGGAGTGGAGCTGCTCGGGATCGAGCATCCAGTCGCCGCGCTCGTTGCGCTCTAATCGCATGAGGTAGCCCTGATCAGCTTGGCGGCAGATGCGGAGCTGAGAGCAACGTTAGCATACTTGGGTGCTGCCTGCGGCGATCAGTGCGCAAACCGGCGGGAAGCGGCCAGAAAGGGTACGAAACGGCCGATCCTGGCGACCGGAGCAAACGTCCGCTTGTTCTAGTGTGCTCTCGAAAACCGGACGGTCGGGAAACCACCCATCACGGACTTTCGGAATGGGCGTAGACGTCAGATCCGAGCCACACAGAGATCAACCCGGGCCCGTTCAATTCCGATCACCGCACCTGTCGATGGCGAACGTACCGGTGGTCGAACAGCATCGAGGTCGCCCATAGCGCGAGGCCACCGAGCGCAAGGGCCACGCCGACCCACCCCGTGGCGGGGAGGCCGAACCCTGCAGCGAGGGCGAGGCCGGCAAGCCAGGGCCCGAGCGCGTTGGCAAGGTTGAATGCTGAGTGGTTGAGGGCGGCGGCCAGGGTCTGCGCATCCTCCGCCACGTCCATGAGGCGGGTTTGCAGGATGGTGGCGAGGCCACCGCCGCAACCGATAAGGAACACAACGGGACCTAACGTCCACAAACTGCCGGTGGCGAACGGATACAGTGCGAGGGCGACGGCACTCCAGACCAGGGTCGCCCCGGCCGCGGGCATCAGCGCTCGGTCGGCCGCCCAGGCGCAGGCAAGATTGCCGAATGTCAGGCCGAGACCGAACAAGGCCAGGATCGCCGGGATTGCGGCGGGGGAGGCGTGGGTGACCTCCAGCATCGTCGAGGCGAGGTAGGTGTAGACCGAGAACAGGCCGCCGAACCCAATGGCGCCGGTGGCGAGCGTCAGCCAGACCTGCCCGCTCCGCAGCGCGCCGAGTTCCCGCAGCGCGCTCGCCCCAGGTGCCGGCGCCCCCAGCGGCGCATGGAGGCGGACCAGGGCGATGGTGGCGACGGCCAGGGCGGCCACGAGGCCGAAGCTCCAACGCCAGCCCACGAGTTGCCCGATCCCGTTGGCCAGCGGTACGCCGACAACGGTCGCGATGGTAAGCCCGGCGATCACGCGCGAGACCGCCTGGGAACGCTTGGCGCGCGGCACCAAAGACGCGGCGACCAGGGCCGCCACCCCGAAATAGGCGCCATGCGGCAGGCCGGCGATGAATCGGAATGCCAGCATCCAGTGATAGCTCGGCGCCAGGGCGGAGAGGACGTTGCCCAGGGCAAACAGCGTCATCAGGCCGATGAGCAGCGTGCGCCGCGCGATCCGGGCGGCCAGGACCGCGATGACGGGGGCACCGACGACGACACCGAGCGCGTAGGCGCTGATCACGTGACCGGCCGTCGGCGCGTCGATGCCCAGATCGGGCGCGAAGGCCGGCAACAGGCTCATCGCCGCGAACTCGGTCGTGCCGATGGCGAAGCCACCCATCGCCAACGCCACGAGGACGAGGGTCGGATGTACGGTGGGGACAGGTGTCGCCGGAGCAATCGCCTCGTCGAGGTCCTGGCGAGCGCTTTCGGGCAGGTCGACGAGGGTCATGTGCCGGAGCCGCCCAGGCATGCACGGTCGTCATCGGGTGTCGCGGCGGGACGGATCGAGGCCCCGTCGGTCACCATAGCTGTACGTTTCCCGTTCATTCCCGTCCGCCTACCCGTTCCGCCAACATCCATGCCGCGTCCGACTTCGGAGTGCGTCAGTTCACGGGGACCTTGTCCTTGCCCTTGCCGGGATTCGAGGTGTTGACGAGGTCCGGCGACTTGCGGGCCTTCAGTGTTTCTCGCTGGGCCGACGTATCGATTCGCTTCGTGCGCTCGAACGGCTCCAGCTTGACCGACCCATTGTTCTTGAGCGCCTGGACGATGCCCTCAAGCACGCGCACGTCGGCATAGCCTTCCTCCCCATCGGGCTCTGGGTCCTTGTCGTTAAGGATGCAGTCGGAGAAGTAGTGGAGTTCACCGCCGAAATGGTCGGTGTTCTTGAAACTCTCGTGGCTCTTGGCCTCGCCGAGCGTGACGGTGTGCTCCAGGGGCTTGCCGTACATGAAGCCCGGGTTGACCTCGACACTGCCCTTCGTGCCCACCACCGCGTAGGTGTCGAGGGTGTTGCCGTAGTAGGACAGCACGAACTGGGCGAGGCGATTGCCGGGGAAACGCAACGTCACCGCGACGGTGTCGTCGAAGTCCCCCAGGCCCGCCTCGGGGTGGCGCACGCCGATGGCGGAGACCACCTCGGTCGGCTCGTCGCCGAAGACGTAACGGGCCGCATTGACCGGATAGGGGCCCATGTCGAAGACTGGCCCGGCCTCCACGCCGCTCGTCGCCCGGTGGTTTTCGGGCGAAACCATCTGGGTGAAGGTCGCCGAGAACGTCAGGAGTTCGCCGAGCTTTCCCGCGCGGATCAGGTCGATGGTCGCGAGCGTCGCCGGCTCGAAGTGAAGCCGGTAGGCCACCATCAGCTTGGCGGAAGAGGATTTCGCGACATCCAGGATCTCGCGGCACTTGGCGGTGGAGATCTCCAGCGGCTTCTCGACCAGCACGTGGATGCCGGCCCTCAGGGCGGGGATCGCGAACTCGGCATGGCGCCAATTTGGGGTCGCGAGGTAGATCGCGTCGATCTTGCCCGAGGCGAGGAGCTCGCCGAACTGCTCGTAGGTGTAGGTGTCGGTGACGCCGTACTGCTTGCCGACGCCACGTGCCTTCTCGGGGTCGCCGGTGACGAAGGCCACGACCTCGGAGTTTCCGGTGTGCTCGACGCCGGGCAACATGGCTTCCTGAGCGATGTCACCGAGGGCAACGAAGGCATAGCGGATCTTCTTGCCCGACGTCAGACCGAGGGCGGAGGCGATGCTCATGGGATCTCTTATGAATATCTGGGTTGGTCAACGCCGAAGGTCGGGCTGTCGAACGACCGGTGGCAAGACGGATCGGAACGTTCGGCCCTGACGATATGCGGCTGGCGCATGGGGTCTGGGCATCAACTGTGCGGTGCAGCAATCGTTGCAAAACCATGCAGCGGACCGCCTATGCGTGTCCTGCGCCTGGGGCGACCGTCCCGCGAGAGGCGGTTGCGGGTGAGCATGCCGTGTCGGGAGATGGTTTTGGAACGGCGTCGCACGCTGCGCCTCAAGACCTGGCGGCAAGCTCACCAGCCTGGAGGGGATGCCTGACGCGGCAGCGACGGGCGCCTTCCCCGCACCTCTCGTCGAGAACGAGGGGACGGCGCTTCCTCCGAATATCTCGATGCTAAACCCGCCCCTTCGCGTGCGTTTGGCGGTGTACATGAAGCGGTCGGCTTCGCGGATCCCCGTCGCCCGATCCAGGGTGGTCCCGGGCCGTGCGTCGACGGCTCCCATGGTGATGCCGACAGGATGGCCCGACCCTCGGAGGCCGTCACTGAGGCGCCGGTGTATCGTCTCCAACCGGAATATGGCCGCCGCGACCGTGCTGGCCTGCAGCAAGAGGCCGAACTCGTCGCCCCCAAGCCGCTCGAACCAGTTGCCTCGACCATTTGCTGCCGTCCCGGCAGAGGCGACCCAGCGGAGAACCTCGTCGCCTCCTGCATGAGCCCCCAACCTCCGCATCGGATGCTCCGCGATGAGAACCAGACAGTGGGACGTCCGCTTGGCATGACCGGCATCCTCGACGTGGCGGCCGATTGGGGACGCTGTGTCCCTACAGATCGGAACCGAGGTGCCTTCCGGGAGCGTTCCGCGCCCATATCTCAGGATGAGGTGCCTGGCGGAGGAATGGACCGGTCGCCCTGTTCGGAAGGAATTTCGTGTCGCCCCTGTTCTCCCCGTTTTCCCTGGCCGGTTTGGAACTGCCCAATCGGATCGTGATGGCGCCGCTGACACGGTCCAGGGCCTCAAACGATGCGGCGGACGCAATGACCGCGCTTTACTACGCGCAGCGGGCGACGGCCGGACTGATCGTCTCTGAGGGTACGACCATCACTGCGGAAGGGCGGGGCTACCTGTTCAACCCCGGCATCTTCTCGCCCGAGCAAATCGCAGGCTGGAGAATCGTCACGGATTCGGTGCGCGGCGCCGGCGGCCGCATGTTCGCGCAGCTTTGGCACGTGGGACGCGTGTCGCACACGTCCCTCCAAAGGGACCATGGCCTCCCGGTCAGCGCGTCGGCCAAACCGGCGGCGGGCGCCAAAGCGTATGCCTACGACGAGGCCGGCAAGCCGACTTTTGTCGAGACCTCCCGTCCCCGCGTCCTGTCGACGGACGAGGTCCGCCGCGTGGTGGACGATTTCGCGACCGCGGCATCGAATGCCATCGGGGCCGGGTTCAACGGCGTCGAGATCCACGGTGCCAACGGTTACCTGCACGAGCAGTTTCTCAACCCACACGTGAACGACCGTACCGACCGCTATTCGGGATCGACGGTCACCGGCCGCATAGCCTTCACCTTGGAGGTTGTCGACGCCATCGCGGCTCGGATCGGCTCAGCCAAAATCGGCCTCAGGATCTCGCCCTACGGCCGGCTGTTCGACATGCCCGCCTACGATGGGACGGAGGAGACCTACCTCGCGCTGGCGTCTGAGCTTGCCGGGCGCGGCATCGCCTACGTCCACGTCATGGACCAATCGGGCTTTGATACCGGCGAGATGTCGGTCGATGCCATCCCGGCCCAGCCCCCTTTCTGGGAAAAGCTGCGCGCTGCCTTCCCAACCGGCGCGATCATCCTCGCTGGCGGGATGACGTTGGAACGCGCGAATGCGCTGATCGCCGAGGGGACCATCGACCTCGCCGCATTCGGGCAAGCGTTCATCGCCAATCCGGACCTTGTCGCCCGGCTGCGGGAAGGCTTCCCCCTGGCGGTCCCGGACAAGGCGACCTTCTACGGTGGTGGCGCCGCCGGGTACGTCGACTACCCGATTTACACCGCCGCCTGACCCACTCGCTTCCCCACTTCGCCCGAAGGATACGACCTTGCCAAAGCTCACGACATCCGTCGATTACGCCAACCGCGATAACGTCATCGCGATCAACTCATACACTACGGTGCTGCGCCATCCGATGGTGCCGCATGAGCTGTTCGCCACCTACTGGCGGGACGTGCACGGCCCCCTTTGCTCACGCATTCCGGGCCTCGGCTGGTACGTGCAGACCCATCTCGCCCGCGAGCAGGACGCCCGCCTCTGGCCTGCCATGGAGGGCATCCGCCCGTTCCCGGATTACGACCTCGACGGTGGCGTCGAGATCGGCTTCCATTCCGCGGAGGACCAGGCCGCCTTCAACGAGGCTTGCCCGATCCTGTTCGCCGACGAGCAGAACATGTTCGCGGCCACCGTCGCCTACGCGCTACCGAAAGGTTCGACCACGCTGGTCGACCGGGTCGCCGAACCTTCCCCGAACGCCGACGACGGGCTCGACCGCATCCACCTCCACCTCGGTGCCGCCCACGACGATGCGGCGGCATTCGGCGAACGCGTCGGCCGTCTCGCCCGGGCGCTCGCCGCCGAGGAGGCGGTGCTGCGGGTCCGCCTCCACCTGCCGGACCCCTACGACAACGCCAAGCCGGCTCCCCCGGCGCCCAACGTCGGCCACGAGGTCCCGGCCGAACGTCGCCTGATCGCGATCCTCGACCTCGCATTCGCGTCGCCGCTGGAGCGGAGCACGTTCTACGCGTCCGACGCCTTCGTCCGGGCCTGCGAAGGCTTGGGTCGGGGCGTGGCGTATGCCACGCCGTTTGCGGTCAGCGGCGTCTACACCTATGTCCGAGACAAGCAACTGACGCTCGCAGGATTGCGGGGCAGCCGTCCGGCCCAGCTGATCGAGAGGCTCGGCGCCCGCAACCAGGTCGCCGCCGATGTCCGTCACCTGCTGCACACCGGTACGCTCCAGGATCGCTGATCGTCCGAACCGGGGCGCCCTTGCGGCGTCCCGGCAGGATACCGGGGACGGGCGGACCCCACGCACCCATGCGGAACGCGCGGGACGGGGCGCCCGTCATGTCTCCTGAACGGATCGAGGACATCGTCGCGTTCGTGCATGCGGCGGACGCCCGGAGCTTCACGGTAGCCGCCGAGCGGCTGGGCCTGTCGCGCTCGACAATCGGCAAGCGGATCACGCGTCTGGAGGCCCGCCTCGGCGTACGCCTGCTGCATCGGACGACGCGCAGCGTGACGCTCACCGACGAGGGCGCGACGTTCCACGCGGGGTGTGCAGAAATCCTGGTGTCCCTGGAAGCCGCGGAAGCGGTCGTATCGGCGCGGGGCGTGTCACCGACCGGCCGCCTGAGGATCGACGTCCCGGTGTCGCTCGGACGCCTGCAGGTGCTCCCCATCCTTCAGCGCTACATGCGGCTTTGGCCTGCGGTAAGCGTGAACGTCAGCTTCAACGACCGCTACGTCGACCTCGTCGGCGAGGGGATCGACGTTGCGGTCCGCGTCGGCGGCATGGTCGACAGCAATCTGGTCAGCCGGAAGGTCGCGCCCCACGCACTCGTGACCTGTGCCGCACCGGACTACCTGGCGCAGCGTGGGACGCCCGTGACGGTGGGCGATCTGGCGGACCACGATTGCCTGACGTTCTGCCACGGCGGCCGCCCTGTCGAATGGCGGTTTCGCGAGAATGGGAAACAACGGATGGTCGCCGCCGGGGGCTCGCTGACGTCAAACAACGCCGAAGGGCTACGCGATACGGTCGTCGCGGGCTTCGGTATCGGCCAGTTGGCCACCTTCCTCATCTCGGACGAACTCCGCGACGGCAGATTGGTGCCGATCCTCGCGGGTCAGGCTTCGGAAGGCGAAGCCCTGGCGGTCGTCTACCCAGCCCGTCGACTGCTGCCGCCGAAGGTAACCGCGTTCGTCGAACTCCTAACCGCATCCTGGCAGCCGCGTCCGCCCTGGGACCTGTAACGGAGACGAGGATCGAGACTGCGGTTCGCGGAGGTTGAACGCCGAGCGGCGCGTATCCCGGCGAAAGGAATATACTGGCCTCCGACGTTCAGATGACCGCGATAATCGGACTTTCGCTACCAGACTACTCTCCAGAATCCTGCCGACGAAGCACCCGCAGTGCTGCCTGAACGTGGTCACGACCCCTCATGGGCCAGGGTTTTCCACACGCTTCCGGGGCGGGGTCATATCGGGGTCAGATGCGTTTTTGACAAAGAAAAAGCCGCTTGTTTGCCAATGGTGACCTGACCGGTATTTTAGACCGGGCCAGTTGCGAGGCTACTGCATGGTCACGCCCATGGGTAGCTGGAAGGCCAGATCCGGGAAGCTGAGGGGCGCGGGTGGCCGATAGCCTAGCGACGAATGGGGCCGGACGCGGTTGTAGGTGTTCTGCCAGAGGCCGATTACGATCTGTGCCTCCTTCAGCGAGTAGAATATCTCCTGGCGCAGTCACTCGACGTGCAGATTGCCATTAAAGCTCTCACAATACCCGTTCTCCCACGGTGATCCTGGCGCGATGTACTGGATTTGCGGACCAGTTTTGGCAACCCATTTGCGCAACGCCTTCGCGATCATCTCGGGACCATTGTCGCAGCGGATGTTCTCCGGGATGCCGTGGAGGCACATCGCCTCTGCCAGGGTCTCGATTACGCCGAGGCTGTTGATGCGCCGCGCCACCTTCAAGGCGAGGCACGCCCGGCTGTGCTCATCGATCAGCGTCAGGATGCGCAGGCTCCGGCCGTCGTGGGTCTGGGCCTGCACGAAGTCGAAGCTCCAGACGTGGTTGCAGTGGAGTGGCCGCAGGCGCACGCACGAGCCGTCGTTCAGCCAGAGGCGGCTGCGGGGTTTATGTCGGCTGGGGACCTTGAGCCCCTCGCGACGCCAGATGCGCTGAACCCGGTTCTTGCCCACCTGCCAGCCGCCTGCCTGCAGCAGCGCGGTGACACGACGGTAGCCATAGCGCCCGTACTCGGACGCCAGGGCAACGATGGCTCGGGTCAGCGCATCCTCGTCGGCCGGCACTGTGGGCACGTAGCGCTGCGCGCCCCGGTGCTGGCCGACGATCCCGCAGGCGTGACGTTCCGAGAGACCATACTTCTCCCGAATGACGTCGACCGTCTGCCTGCGTCGCTCGGGGGCTACAAGTTTCCCGAGGCGACGTCCGCCAGAACCTGACCCACCAAAGATAGATCCGCCACAAGCCGACGAAGCCGAGCGTTTTCGCGCTCCAGATCTTTCATCTTCCTGGCCTGATCAACCTTCAGACCGCCGTACTCCTTACGCCAGCGGTAGTAGCTCTGCTCGGAGACATCCGCTTCCTTACAGGCAACGCCGATGCTTTTCCCTTGTGCCGTCTGCACCTCGATCTGGCGCAGCATCAGCACGACCTGTTCCGCGCTCGGCCTCTGTCCTCGCTTCATCCCCAACATCTCCGCACCAGGCTGATCCTCTCAATCAGCCCGGTCCAAAGCCGGCCGGTCAGGTCATCTCTTCACAAGCTGCCCCGTCGTGGCGAGCGTGCCCCTAACGCTTCTTGCCCAACTCGGCGGCGATGTCCTTGGTCATTCGACCGACCTTCCGATGCGCGGCCGTAAGTTGGTCCTGCGTGACGCCCCAGCGCTTCATCCAGAACTCGACAGCCTTGCGTTCCGACAGATCGAGTCGGTCCTTATCGATGAAGCCACGCTTGTCCTTAAGGCCGGCCATGAGTGATCCTGTTGGGATGATGATTGCGGTCTAGGGAGAACCTCGCGACGACCTTGATGGGGGACGAGCGCGAAGGGATGCGGGGAAGCGCGACCACGCAGTCTGCAACAAAGCTCGTCCTCCCCTATCAAGGTTTGGTGTCGGCCCTCGCGCGCGTGAGGCCGCATCGTCCGGCTGCGTCCGATACGAGCCGGTACAAGCCGTTTCAAAATGTGGGTCAAAAGGTGGGGCGGCAGTTGCCGCTGGGTCTGTTTTCTAAGTTAAAACAGCAACTTAAGCCACGTAAGTGGCGGAGACGGAGGGATTCGAACCCTCGATACCCATTTCTGGGTATGCTCATTTAGCAAACGAGTGCCTTCAGCCGCTCGGCCACGTCTCCGGCGCCTTGGCTCTAGAAGGTCGGGCCGGGCGGGTCAACCCGATCCCGGCGGACCGTGGCCAGGCGGCGGCGCTCGTAGTGCTTGGCGATGCGCAGGTGCCGCGCGATCGCGTAGTTCATCGCCGTCAGGAAGCCGTAGGTGCCGCGCACCACGTGGCGCCGGCCCAGATAGGCCTTCAGGAAATTGCCCGGCAGTTCGACGAAGACGCGCCAGCTCGGGATCACCACCCCCCGGGCCTCCAGGTCGTCCGCCTGCTGATCCGAGTAGCGGTTGAGCTTGTCGAGTTGGTCGCCGAGCGAGCGCACCGAGAAATGGTGGATCACCCCCCGGAGCCGTCCCGCCGCCACCCCCGGCTCCAGCGCCACCCGGTCGTGGACCGGGGAGGCGGCGTAGCGGCCCCGATCCTTCCGGTAGAGCCGCACCGGGGTCAGCGTGTAGGCCAGCGGGTGCGGGCGCGTCTCGCCGGGGAAGATCTCGGCGATGCCGATCCGCCACGCAGCCCGGCGCGGCTCGCCCGCCGCGAACAGGCCGCGGATCTCCCGGGCGAGGGGCTCCGGCACCACCTCGTCGGCGTCGAGGTTCAGCAGCCAGACGTGCCGGCACTGCTCCTCGGCGAAGCGCTTCTGCGGCCCGTAGCCCGGCCAGGGATTGTGGATCACCCGCGCGCCGAGCGAGGCGGCCAAAGCCTGCGTGCCGTCGGTGGAACCCGAATCGACCACCACGAGGTCGTCGGTCAGGGCGCGCACCGCCCGGAGCGTCGCGCCGATCCGGTCCGCCTCGTTGTGGGCGATGACGAAGATCGACAGGGGCAGGGGGCCGGCGGCGGCGGCCGCCGACGCCGACGCGGATGCGCCGCTCACGCCAGCCAGTCCGGCACCCGATCGAGGGCGATCAGCGCCTCGACCTCGACGCGCGGGCGCACGACGGCGGCGCGGTCCCCCCGCACCAGCACCTCCGGCACCAGCGCCCGGGTGTTGTAGGTGCAGGACTGGACCGCCCCGTAGGCGCCCGCGCTCATCACCGCGATCAGATCGCCCGCCCGCACCGCCGGCATCTCCCGCTGGAGCGCGAGGTAGTCGCCGCTCTCGCAGACCGGGCCGACCACGTCGGCGACCATGCGCGGCGCCTCCGGGTCCGGCTCGGCCACGGGCCGCAGGCCGTGATGGGCCTCGTACAGGGTCGGGCGGATCAGGTCGTTCATCGCCGCATCGACGATCACGAAGGTGCGCCCCTCCGTCCGCTTCACGTACAGCACCCGGGTCACCAGGATCCCGGCATTGCCGGCGATCATCCGGCCGATCTCGAAGACCGGGCGCAGGCCGAGCGGCGCGAAATGCGGCCGCAGGGTCGCCGCCAGGGCGGCCGGGTCCGGGGGCGGGGCGTTGTCGTCGTGGTAGGGAATCCCGAGGCCGCCGCCGAAATCGATGTGGCGCAGGGGATGGCCCGCCGCCAGGAGCTGCCGGGCGAGGTCGGCGAGCAGGCGCGCCGCACCGGCGAAGGGCGCCAGGTCGGTGATCTGGCTGCCGATATGCATGTCGACCCCGTGGACCGCGAGGCCCGGCAGGGATGCGGCCGCGGCGTAGACCGCAGGCGCCCGGGTGATCGGGATGCCGAACTTGTTCTCGGACTTGCCGGTGGAGATCTTGGCGTGGGTGCCGGCATCCACGTCCGGGTTCACGCGGATCGAGACCGGCGCCGTGAGGCCGAGTTCCGTGGCGGTCTCCGACAGGGCCGCGAGTTCCGGCTCGCTCTCGACATTGAAGCAGAAGATGCCGGCCTTCAGCGCCGCCGCCATCTCGGCGCGGGTCTTGCCCACGCCCGAGAAGACGATCTTGCCGGGATCGACCCCCGCCGCCAGCGCCCGGTGCAGCTCGCCCCCCGAGACGATGTCCATCCCGGCGCCCCGGGCCGCGAGGGTGCGCAGCACGGCTTGGTTGGAATTCGCCTTCATGGCGAAGCAGACCAGCGCGTCGTCGCCCGCGAAGGCCTCGGCGAACACGCGGTAATGCCGCTCCAGGGTGGCGGTGCTGTAGCAGTAGAACGGCGTGCCGACCTCTGCGGCGAGGCCCGTCAGGTCGACGTCCTCGGCCTGCAGGCGGCCGTCGCGATAGTGGAAATGGTGCATCTCGGCCGTGTCTCGTCTGCGCGCGGAGAAGCGGGCTGTTTCCCGTGAAACATCCGGCCGCGGAGCGCTCCGGCGACCGGATCGCCAAGAGAGCGCCGCGACGGCGCGGCCCTCCGGCCCCCGCCCTCTACAGCAGCGGATCCAGAATGAAAGGTTCCTTCGGGATACGATAGCCGCGCCGGGCGCCGCGGCTGGTCTGCACCGGCGCGTCGGTGCCCCCCGGCGGCACCGCCGCCTCGGACAGCTCGTCCCCGGCGCGCACCGAGGCCGCATCCGGCTCCGGCGCGCCCCCGCCGAGGCCCACGGAGACCGGCAGGGTCCGGCGGCCGTTCACCGCATCCGAAGCCGCCGGCGCGGCGGCGGCGGCGGGGGCCGCGGTCTGGGGCGGTTCGAGGGCGCCCCGCCGCCCGCAGGCGGAGACCGCCAGGGCGACGAGGCCGGCCGCGGCGAGGAGCTTGAGGGCGGGGTTCGACAACATCGCGCGAGGGTCCGGCGGGCTCGGCACCGGCACGCGGAGGGGCCGGCGGAAGCGCGACCTTAGCGGTTGCCGCGCGCCGGCGCGAGCGCAGGCCCGCAACAGGCGGGCCCGCATCAGGGCCGGGCCGGAACCGCGTTGGCCCTTCGGCCTCAGCCGCGGCGTTCCTTCCCGCCCTGCGCGCCCTGCCGGCCCTTGGCGGGCGCGTCCTGACCCTGCTCGGCCTCGTAGGCGTCGATCGCACGGCGGCAGTTCTCGCTGAGCTTCTTCCAGTTCTTCTGGAAGCAGGCATCGGTGGCCGGATCGTCGGGGGCCAGGTTGCCGCAATAGGTCAGGTAGTCACCGGTGCAGTACTTCTTCAGGGTCTCGTTGCCGCGCTTCGATTGCTGCGCCGCTGCCGGCAGTGCCAGGGCAGCGGTCGCCACGACGGCGAGGACGATGGGCTTCAGGCGCATGGGTATCCGTACCATCTTTCGGACAGGGATGATGTTGAGCGAGTCCGCGCTGCGATGGGGCCTCCGCGTGGTCGAAACAAGGCGAGGGTCCCAGGTTTTCGCGTCCGACGCGCCCGGCAGGACCGTCCGGCGGGCCCGAATCCGGGTCAGACGCGTTCGGCCTGCGCGACCGGGTAGGCGGCCCGGGGCATCCGGCCCGGATTCGTCAGGGCGTCGGCCACATCCGCGATTCGCCGGCGCAGATCGGCGTTCTCCCGCTCGATGCCGGCTTGGCGGTCTGATTGGCGGTCCGATTGGCGGTCCGCGTGTCGATCCCCCTGCCGATCCCCTTGCCGATCCGCCACCGTCAGGGCCAGCGCCTCCTCGGCCGCCCGGAGGCTCGCGCGCAGATCGTCGCGCTCCGCCGTCACGGCCGCGGCATCCGGGCCGGCCGCCGTGGTCTCACCCCGGCGCAGCCCCAGGAGACTGTCGAGCAGGTCGGCATGGGCCTCTTCGAGGGCCTGGAGCGTGGCGAGGCTCGCCGTACCGTCCTCGCGGGCCAGCGCGAGTTCGGTCTCGAGCTCCCGGGTCTTGGACTGGGCCTGGGCGATGTCGGCGTCCCGCGCCGCGACGTCGCGGGCGAGGGCGGCGACCCGCATGGTCCCCGCCCCGAGCGCCGCCATCTCGGCCTGGCGCTTGGCCTCCGCGGTCTCGGCCCGGCGCTCCAGGCGGCGCTGCTGCACGGCGAATTGCGCGCGCAGGAAGTCGCGCTCGGCGGCGATCTCGGCCGGCGACAGGGGCAGGCGCGCCTCGGCCCGCCGCCGGGCCAGCCGGGCGGCGCGGGCGTTGAGGGCCGGCAGCAGCAGGAGGCCGCACAGGCTCGCCGCCAGGAAGCCCAGCGCGAAGATCATCGCCGTTTCGATCACGAGGGAACAGCCCGCGTATCCGGCCGGACGACCCGACCCGTGTCCACTCTAGCCCAGGTTGATCGGAAGGGTGAAATCCGATTCCGCCGATCCATCAGAACGGGTTCCAGGTCGGCTCCCGGGTGAATTTCAGATAGCCGACATTGATGCCGAGCCGGGCGCCGACGCCGCTGCGGATCGGCACCACGATGATCCGGTCGTTGACCACCGCGGTCATGCCGAAGCCGCCGACCAGGTAGGCCGAGCCGTCGACGCCGGCGAAGCGCCGGTACAGGTCGCGCACGTTCGGCAGGTTGTAGACGAGCATCATGGTGCGCGCCCCGTCGCCGCCGACGTCGAAGCCCACCGACGGCCCCTGCCAGTAGATGCGCCGCTGGCCGGCATTGCGGGTGAAGAGGGTGCCCTCGCCGTAGCGGAGGCCGGCCACCACCGCGGCGCCGCCCTCCTGGCCGAGGATGTAGCCGTTCGGCTCGCCCCAGCGCCGGCCCGCCTCCTCGACGGTCAGGGCGAGGCCGCGGGAGACCGAGCCGAAGAACCGGTGGCCCGATTCCACGATCTCGCCGGGGCGGAAGGTCTCGGGGGTATCCGGGTCCGCCCCGCGCGCTAGGGCGGCGCCCGCGCCGCCGAGGCCGGCCAGGGAAGCGCCCAGCGGGGTGCCGAGCGCCAGGGCGAGGCCCGCGCGCAGCAGGCGGCGGCGGTCGGTTCCGCGATCGTCTCGTGCCGTCATCGTTGTCTCCTCGCCCGGTTCGATTAACGGTTCGTGCGATGGATCTGTCCGTTCCCGTCCGCCGCGCCGGCATCGGCCGCGGCCCGGGAGCCCTGCTCCGTCCGGGCCCGCGTCCCGCGGGCGCCCGAGTCGGACCAGCTTCCGAGGGAATCCGCAAGATGTGGTTAACGCGTCCCGATCCCGCACCCCGCGCGCTCGTCCTCTGCGCGGCCCTGACCCTGGCCATGGCGCCGCCGGCGCGGGCCGAGCCGGCGGGGGCCGGGTTCGCCCTGCTGACGCTCAACGGCTTCGATCCTGTCAGCTACTTTCTGGAGGGCGGACCAACCGCCGGCACGGGCCGGTTCGAAGTGTCCTGGGGCGGGCGGGTCTGGCGTTTCGCCAACGGGGCCAACCGCGCGGCCTTCCGGGACGATCCGGCCGCCTACGCCCCGCGGCTCGGGGGCTACGACGCCGCCGGGATCCTGGAGGGCCGGCTGGTGGATGCCGATCCGCTGATCTTCGCGGTGCTCGGCGGCCGGCTCTACCTGTTCCGGGATGCCGTGCGCCGCGCCCGGTTCCTGGCCGATCCCGGCCTTGCCGGGCAGGCGGAGGCGGCATGGCCCGGCCTGCAGGGCCTGCTGGACGTGCCGCCTACGACGCCGCCGCGGTGAATGGCGGCCGGTCCGGTCCGCGGGTCCCGCAGGACGTCGGCAGGGCGAGGCGCCGGGCCAGGGTCGGATCACCCATCGCCGCGAAGGGCCCGTTGCGGTAATCCGACCCGTGCCGCCCGTAGCGGATCGGGCCGCCCCCCGGCACCACCACGCACCCCCCGGCGGCCGCCACGATATGGTCGCCGGCCGCCGTGTCCCATTCCATGGTCGGGCCGCAGCGCACGTAGATGTCCGCCTCGCCGGCGGCGATCAGGCCGAACTTGACGGCGGAACCGACCTGGCGCGTCTCCAGCACCGGCAGGGCGGCGAGGCAGGTGGCGGTGGCGGCGTCGCCGTGCCGACGGCTGCCGAGGGCCAGCAGGCCGGCCTCGGGCACCGGCCGCGTCCGCACCGGCCGCCCGGCGCCCGGCCGTCCCGCGATCACCGGGGCCTCGACGGTCGCCGGACCCGCCCACCAGACCCGGCCGAGCCCCGGCGCCGCCAGGGCCGCCGCCACCGGGCGCTCGCCCGCCACCAGGGCGATGTTGACCGAGTAGTCCGGCGTCCCGGCCAGGAAGTCGCGGGTGCCGTCCAGGGGATCGACGAGGAAGAAGATCTCGCCCGGCCGCGCCGCGCCGTCCCGGTGGCGCTCCTCGGCGATCACCGCGATTCCGGGGAACCGTCCGGCCAGGGCGGCGACGATCAGATCCTCGGCCTCGATGTCGGCGGCGCTCGACGGCGATCCGTCGGGCTTTAGGGCGTGGGGGCAGGGGGCCCGGTGATAGCCGCGCAGGATCTCGCCGGCCGCACAGGCGATCTCGGCGAGCGCCGCGGCGATCCGCTCGCGCTCCGGTCCCGGGATCGTCGCTGCGCCGGTCATGGTTCCTCCCAAGACCACTCTGAATGCCCGAGGGGCGGCGCGATGTCGACCGTTTCCGGGGCGAGGTCGTGTCGCGGTTTCACTTTGGCGCGCGGGCCCCGTCCTCCGGAGCGGCGATAGCGCGTGGCCTGCCGCCCTGCGGGGGTTTAGGTTCGACGTCGGTGCATCCCGCGTGCAGGCATTCGAGCGGTTCCGACTGGCGCGACCAGAGCCGGCGCCGACCGGTTTCGGCGCGCTGAAGGAGGCCGAGACCCTCCGCAGGCGGGTGCCGGGGGCGGCGGCGCTCAGGATCCTGGCCGACGATGAGACCGGCCGGCCGGAGGGCGTGACGATCCTCGGGCCGTCGGGCGATGTGCCGGAGGATCTCGCCGAGCGCCCGTCGGGCGGGCGATCCGCGTGAAGGATGTGTGGATCGGCTGCCGAAAGCCATGTAACAGGCCGCTGCGCGGCGGATGTGCTTCTTGATCGAGCCCGTGGCACGCGGGCGCCGACGCAACTCCACGCCACCGGCAACCGTACGTTCGTGATGGGTCCGTCTAGAGCGTGCCGCGGTGGGTCCCGATCTCCGTCGGTGCGCGCCGCCGCCGGTCCCAGCGCATGCGTCGAGGTAGCCCGTTGGGTGCAGACCGCGTCCTCTCAGCCGCATATCGTTGCTCCGCGCCCGTCGATCGACGATGCGACAGAAGGTGCGCCCCGCGCCCGGGCCGAACTCCGCCGGCGTCGGAAGCCTTGGTTCAGACGAGATGATCATGCGGCTTAAGCGGTGGGTTGCCAGTCTTCTGGGCGCTCGGGACCGATCCGCATCGCGGGGCGACACGGCAGATCCGGGCCCGGCGTTCGACCTGAAGCTCTGCGACTTCACCTTCGTGTCAGAGGACGGCAGCCGCACGATGCCGGCCGCCGAGCTGAGGCGGCTGGCCGAAGCCGCGGCGCTGCGCTTCCGGCAGGACTTGGCCGGACAGCGGATCGGCCTCGTATTCCGCTCCGAGCCCGCGCTGATCGTGGCTTGGCTTGGCCTCGTGTCGGCGGGGTTCGAGCCGCTGATCCTGCAGTACCCGACCGAGAAGCAGGACCGGGCGGCCTGGCGCGCGTCGGTGGCGAATTCGGTCACGCTCGCGACGCTCGACCACGTGGTCTGCGCGCCCGAGATCGCCGACCTGCTGCCGGATCTCGCCGTCCCATTCGGGATCGATCACCTCCCCGAGGGGAGCGGCGTCGGGCAGCGTTTCGCGTTCCGGGCGCGGGCGATCCTGCAGCTCTCATCCGGCACCACGGGACATCGCAAGGCGCTGGCGTTCACCCGCAGCCAAGTCGAGGCCCATGTCGGGGCCTACAACGCGATCATGCGGCTTCGCTCGGACGATGTCTGCGTGTCCTGGTTGCCGCTCTATCACGATATGGGGTTCGTCGCCTGCTTTCTGATGCCCCTGGTCCTGGGGGTGCCCGTGGTGATGATCGACCCGATCACCTGGGTCCGCCGGCCGAAGCTGCTGTTCGACGCCATCGCGGCCCACCGCGGCACGTATTGCTACATGCCCAATTTCGGCTTCGAGATCATGGCGCGACAGCCGGCCGGCGATCTGGGTTCGATGCGGCGCTGGGTCTCCTGCTCCGAACCGGTCTACGCGGAGACCGCCGAGCGCTTCCTGGCTGCGCACGCCCTCGATCCGAGCACGTTCGCGTCCTGTTATGCGATGGCCGAGAACGTCTTCGCCGTCGCGCAGTCGGACGCCCTCTCGATCGTCGAGCATGACGGGCGCCGCCTCGTCTCGTGCGGCGCCCCGATCCCCGGAGTGGAGCTGGAGATCCGCGACGGGCAGATCTTCGTGACGAGCCCGACCGCCATGCGCCGCTACCTGGGCGGTGCCGAGATCGCCGACGCGCGGGGATTCTACCCGACGGGGGACGCCGGCTTCCTGCACGGGGGGGCGTTGATCGTCACCGGCCGCACCGGTGACGTGCTCAACATCGCGGGCCGCAAATACATGCTGAACGACCTCGACCGGGCCGTGGAGACGCTGGTGCCCGAATCCCGGGGCCGCGCCGTCGTCTGCGCCGAGCGCTCGGACGAGCTTGGGACCGAGCTGCCGATCGCCTTCATCGAAGACGAAACGTTCTTCGCGCGGACCGATGCCGGCGCGCTGCAGAGGAGGCTGTCCGATCTGACCGGCATCGAGGTCGTTCAGATCCACTTCGTTCCGAGTCGGTTCATCGTCAAAACCTCCTCCGGAAAGGCCAACCGGCGCGCGACGCTCGAACGGTGGAAGGCGCACGTCACGCACGTGCGGTCGAGCAGACGCACCTCGCTGGCCGATGACTTCGACGCCCTGTTCCCGCACGTGCCACGGGACGAGCCCGTCGCGGATTGCCTGGACTCCCTCGGCCGCGTCCTGATCTCCATCATCGCGTCGCATCACGGCCGCGCCATCGATACGCGTCGCTCCATCAACGAGATCCTCGCGAGCGACGCCGCGGCAGAAGCCGACAGCGCCGAGGACGGGATCAGGATCGTCGCGCTGTGCGACCGCGGGATCGTCGAGGGCATCAGCCCGGAGACGCTTGAACATTGGTCCGCCTTGCTGGGCTGCCCCGTGTCGTTGGAGCACGTCTGTGTTCCGCCGAGCGAGGTCCTGCTCAACGATCTGATCGTCTGCGATTATTTCCGGACGGATGGCACGGGCGAATCCCTGGACATGGTCGATGAGGTCTTGGCGATTGTGAAAGGGGCGAGCTTGCTCCTCGTCGACGACGTGGCCGAGATTGCCTTCGCCAAGGAGCAGGTCTACCCGTTGCTCAACCGGATGAATATCCGGGAGGCCGGAACGGAGATGCTGGCGTATCGCTGGCAGCGCTATACCCTGAAGCACCATCTGCTGCCGATCTCGGTACAGTTCGGTCAGGATTTGAGCGACGATCACGACACGAGTCTGGACCGCCTGGCCGGTTATCTCGGTGCCGATGTCCTGAAGATCGCCACGCTGCCGATTTTCACGGATCTGACCCGGCAGTGGGACGTCATCGACCGGGTCAACCACCGTCACGATAACGTCGTCTACGCCCCGCCGAGCCTGGTCTCGCGGATCGAGGAGCGCCTGCTGCGCGATCCGCCGCCCAGGCGTCCGACCTTCCCCGGGCGGCGGACCCTGATCGACCTGCCGCATTTCTGCTGCTGGCTAATGGACAAGGATCTCGTCGACGCGGTGTTGGGTGCGTATGACCGCTTCTTGATCATCGGCGTGCCGGCAAGCGTCTTCTACATCACCACGCAATTGCGCCGCCTCGGCAAGCCTTTTACGCACATCAATACGCTCAATCTCGAACTCGTCGACGAGCGGACCTACGAATGCGTTCTGATGACGGGGGCCTGGGGCAAGCCCTCCACCGACAAGCCGGTCTATCAACTGTTCTTTGCGGGTTTCAGCACGCCGCACGGACAATTCCTCGACAGCAGGCAGTTGAGCATTCGCTCGAAAGCTGACGCTTATTATAAGTCACTGGGGTTTAGTTCCGCCGATCTCTAGCGCGTGCTGCGAACTGATGGGTGTTGTTTGCGTTTGGGTGGGATGGGCCTGGAGCGTCCCACCTATCCCGCGCGTGTCCGGTGAGGAATGGGGGCTGGGCGCGCCGCATCGGGCGCTCCTGCCGGAGCGTTCGCGCGAGCGCGACGATGCGCGGCGCGAGGTGTTCAACGGTCTGCGGTTCATCGTGAAGCCGGGCGCCCCCTGGCGGTTCATGCCGCACGCCCTGCTGCTGCGGGCGGCGATGTATCAACCGGCGCAGCGCTCGGGCGGGCCGCGGCGTGCTTTACAGACCCGGCCGGGGCGCTGCGGGGCCCGGGGAGCCGGCGGTGTTGAACAGGCGGACGCTGCGCTCCTCGGACGAGGGCGGCGAGCTAGGACGGGGACAGGAGCAAGCGGGGCTCGAAGGTTCACCCGGCGGTGGAAACGCTCGGCCACGTGGCGGCGCCACATATCACCCCGGCCAAGGCCGACGATCGCGGCGCGGTGGATCGCCTGACCGACGCGGTGCAGGCGGAGACGGGAGCGTAGAGAGAGGGCTTCGTCGATCAGAACTTCAGCATGATTGGCGGAGAGGGGGGGATTCGAACCCCCGATGCCCTTGCAGGCATGCCGCATTTCGAGTGCGGTGCATTCAACCGCTCTGCCACCTCTCCGCGGCAGAACTCCTTTAGACTCAGTTACTTGGCTAAACGCCTTGACCGTACCTAAAGGTGTCCCTAAAGCGCGTCCCTACCGAAGTCCGGAGCGGCGGTTGCCGGGTTCCTATAGAGCGTGAGCAGACCGGTGTCGAGTACCAATCGGAAGGCTCGGGGTGACCGGGATTATGTGACGCGGAAGCCGGGACGAAAGTGGGCCGTACGGTTCCAGTACCCCGATGCGCTGCGCGAAAGCGCTACGGATCTGTACGGCGTCGATAGCTGGCCAGCAGACAAGCAGATCAGCCTCGATACCCACGATGAGTTAGAGGCTCGACGGAGGGCCATGCCGCACATCAGCGCTCATCTCGACTTGCTGGCCTACCACCACGCCCGCAACTCTGACGAGCATATGGCCGATCTCGCCTACGAGTACGAAGCTCCACCGGACACCAACGATCGCAAACCTGACGGCACTCAGATCGTTGCATCCGCCGCAACCATCACGACGATCTATCCGGACGGTCGAGTTGAAAGCCGCCCGAACGCCAAACGTCCGATCCTAAATTATACCTCGACGGGGCTAGTGCACCCGGCCATTAAGGAAGCTGCCGCAGCTAGACGGAAACTCGACGCCGTTAGCTTCAAAGATCCAGATCAAGAAGTCATTGAGCATTATCTCGACCGCCGGTTCGGCACACGCGGCGAAGATGGCAAGCGCCCGCGGTCCGACAAAGGAGATGTAGCACTCGTAAACTATGTTTTGAAGCGCTGGAAGGAGCATTCTGATGGAAAACTTTTAAAGGACGCGTCGCGCAAGGACGTAGCCACCTTCATCAAAGAAGAAATTGCCGGGCGAGCCGAAGAAGGCCGCCCGCTTCACGGCCTGGAGCGCACAAAAAAGATGGTGAAGCTCCTGATAGCGGCTATCAATGAGGATCGTCGAGACGTCGAGAACACGATGTTCTACGGAAATCCGTGGGCTGATCCTGATTGGGCACGCTACGATAGCGGCTACACTCCCGCTCGCAAGGCGACTCCATTCACTGAGGAAGACATCAAGCTCATCAAGGCAAATATGGAGGTCTTTAGCCGCGAAGAATTCACAATGGTTGCAATGCACTGTGCCATGAGCGTTCGGCCGGTTGGCCTATGCTCGATTGTCCGAGAGCAGTGGGTGGAAGAAGACGAGTACGATGCTGACGCCAATCTTGTACGTTCTCACCGCGTTCGCTGCGTCTTCATCGAGACCGACAAGGATCAACACTACGGTAAGAGGCGGCTTCCGATCCCTGAATGCTTGCTCGCAGCAGAGTGGCTGGATGGAACATTTCTTTTGCCAGACCGGATCATCGGCAAACTGTTTACGACCAGCGAGACAAAACTCAACCTTACGATCAACAATAAGCTCAAAAGAATTGGCCTCAAGTCTGACGAGGGCAAGCGTCTTTACAGCGGGAGGCATCGCGCACGTCAGAGGCTAAACTCGTGCAAGGATGAGGACATACGTCGCTATATCATGGGGCAAACCCATGATAGGCGTGATGCCCACAACGAGTATGGCGGCTACAGAGCATACGAGATCAAACCCTGGATTGACATCATTAGGTTCTAAAAGCCCGACCGATGAAGGTGCGAGATCAAGTGATCTTACGGCGGCAATCTAGGAGAGGGCTGAAGCCTGACATGGATCTGTCTAGTGCAGTGACGCGGACGGAGGATTCACGCGGACGGTGAGGCGTGCGCGTCCGGGCAATGGCTCAGACGGTCTGTGTGCGCCTCGATGCGGCCGACGCGGCCCGCCTGGCTACGATTGTCAGCGACCGCTTCCGTCCGCTCAAGCATATCCAGCGCGCCCGCATCGTCCTGCTCTCGGTCGAGCGCTTGAGCGTCCAGGACATGGCTCGGCGGGCGGGCGTCAGTCGCCCGGCGGTGTGGCGTTGGCAGCGGCGCTACGCCGAGGCGGGTGTCGAAGGTCTGCTGCGCGACAAGACGCGTCCGCCCGGCACGCCGCCCCATTCGACCGAGACGGTAGCCGAGGTGCTGGCGCTGACCTGCTCGGAGCCGCCGGGCGAGGTCACCCATTGGACCGGCAGTGCCGTGGCCCGTGCGGTCGGGATCTCGTTGCGCGCCGTGCAGCCGATCTGGGACGCGCACCGCCTCCACCCGCACCGGCTGAGCACGTTCAAGCGCTCGCGCGACCCCGCCTTCGCCGCCAAGGTCGAGGATGTCGTCGGCCTCTACATGACCCCACCCGCCCACGCGGTGGTGCTGTCCATCGACGAGAAGAGCCAGATCCAGGCCCTGGAGCGGACCCGCCCCGACCGTCCGTTCGCCCCCGGCCATCCCGCCGCCCAGACCCACGACTATACCCGTCACGGCACCACGACGCTGTTTGCGGCTCTCGACGTTCTGGCGGGCATCGTGCTCGGCCGCTGCATGCAGCGCCACCGGAACAGTGAGTTCATCCCGTTCCTCAATGCCGTCGAAGCCACCGTCCCGTCCGGCAACGCGATCCACGCGATCCTCGACAACATCGCTACCCACAAACATCCGAAGGTGCGCGCCTGGCTCGCCCGCCACCCGCGCTGGACGTTCCATTTCACCCCAACCTCGGCCTCATGGCTCAACGCGGTCGAGGGATTCTTCTCCGCGCTGACCCGTCGTCGGTTGCGACGCGGTTCCTTCACCGGGGTCGTCGACCTGCAGGCGGCCATCAAACGCTACATCGCCGAGCACAACCGCCGCGCCAGACCTTTCATCTGGACCAAGCCAGCCACCGACATCCTCGCCGCTGTTAGCCGATCCCGTGAACCATCCGTCTGAGTCAGTGCACTAGGCACATGGCATGTCTCCTCGGGCGCGCTACCCGCGATCTCGCGGACGGGATGGGCTGGGTTTGGAGCACGGAGCGCCGCGCTCGAAATACGACGGCCTCGTCAGGCCGCCGTCCACCTCCCCACCAGTCGCGCCCTCCTCCATCCGAGCGCGGCCCCGGAAACGCTGGATACGGCGCCACCGAGACGCGTCTCTTCAGGGCATCGCCGCTCGGTCCCTTGGGGAAGTGATTCCGGACATCGATGACGGGCTGTCGGCCTCAGGGCGCAGAGCGGGCGGTGATCCAAGCTGGGACTTGCACGTCATACCGCCTCGCGAGTTTCCGCCCGCGGGGTGTGCGTTGCGTTCCACGCCGCTCGCCCGGTAGGACGGGGATCAACAGGACGTGTGTGGCCCAGTCCCAATGCCAGCGCGGCGCCCGTGGCCGTGACCAGCGCGAGCGGAAATAGGCCCAGCGCGTAGCTGCCGCTCGCGTCCTTGATCACGCCCATCAGGTACGTCCCGATGAAGGCGCCGAGGTTGCCGATGGCGTTGATCTGCGCGATTCCGGCTGCGGACGCGCCCGGCGGCAGCCATTCCGTGACCATTGCCCAGAACGGGCCCTTGACGGCGTAGGTCCCCAGGATCGCGAGGAACAGGATCGCGACCGTCGGTCCGAACCCCTGCGCGGCCAAAGCGGCCGCGAGGCACAGCGCGGTAAGCGCCTGCGGCCCGGCGACGTGCCAAGCCCCCTCGCCCGTGCGGTCCGAGCATCGGGCCCAGAGCACCATCAGCCCGGCCGCGACCCCGAACGGCACTGAGTTGAGGAGCCCGATCTCCATGATCGTGAGTCCGTGAGACTTGAAGTTCTGCGGCTGCCAGACCGGCAGGCACGCGCTCGCGCCGACACTGCCGACGAAGATCAAGCCCGCGGCGAATTCGAACGCCAAGTTGACCGGGTTCATTTTGTGCAGGCTGACCCGAATGCGCGTTGAAGGTGTGGAGTTGGCTGACCTATCGCCTAGAAGCCAGAGTGGTGCCCACAACCGGAGGAGGTACTGCGTATGAACGAGGCAAACACCACGGCAATGGCGCACGAAATCGGTATCGCGTAGGCGCGGAGGCGCGGGCTGCGGGCGGTCGAGGGGGCCGTCGGATAAACTCGGAGCTCCCGCGAGCGGTGCGAGAGCCCCACGATAAGGAGCAGTCAGACTAAGACGGGCGGTGAGGACTGCGGATCTCGATGCACCGCTCGCCTTCAAAGTCTTCCCATTCGGCGAGCAGTTCGTCGTCGTTCAGTTCTGCAGCGTTACGTGGGTCGTCGACATCCTCGAAGCGCTCTGCCAGCCATTCGACGAGGAACTCGCGCCGTGCGTTCAAAGCGTCCTCCTCGGTCGCGTAGTGCGAGATTGCGTCCGGTTCGCGCGGATCGTCGCTACCGATTTGCAGCGTCCAGATACGATCGCCCGCACCATGAGCCGGCGGGACATCAAAGATGCATGCTGGACGGTGGGGGTGTGTCGGTGACCCCTCTTGCACCCAGGCGTGATAGTCATCCGCGTCGGCTTGGTTTTGGAACTGCACGGCGAACAGAACCCAGTTCGGGTCCTCCCCAAAACCCCCGAGATCGTCCTCATGCTCCTCGAGATCCATATCATCGTCGACTTCAGCCTCGTCGTCTCCTTTGTCGTCAACCTCAGACCACGAGAACTCCGAGTTCGGACGCATCTCAGCGAATCTGCGAAGATTGTACCCAAATGCTGCGATGCGCTCGTAGGGACAGGTCGAGACAAGAACGTGAACGGTTGTGTTGGTCATCGTTTTTACTGCCTTGTGAATATGTTAAACAATGTGGCCGGCGCGGGGATGGGTGGTGATCGCCGGCCTGGTGACGTTAGCGGCGGTTTAAGAGAGGCTGCAATATTCTCGTGTCCACCCCGTCGCCTTGCTCGATCCGGCTGCCCCCGCCCTGCAGCCTCCTAGGAGCCCGTCCGAGTAATCCTCTCGACGGCGAGGTCAGAGGGTGCTTCACTCGGCTCATGGCCAAGGTGTTTCGCTCCTGGGATGTGGATCAGGGCTGGTTGCTGCCGCCCTCGCTGCACGAGTTCGTGCCGCCCGGGCACATGGCGCACTTCGTCCGCGACACGGTGCGGGAAGCGCTCGACCTCTCGGCTATCCTCGACACCTACAGCGAGGAGCGCGGCTACCCGCCCTACCATCCGGGGATGATGGTGGCGCTGCTGCTCTACGGCTACAGTCGGGGCCTGTACTCGTCGCGTCAGCTCGCCCGGGCCTGCGAGGAACGGGTCGACGTCATGGCGGTGACCGGCCTGAACCGGCCGGACTTCCGCACCATCGCCGACTTCCGCAAGCGCCACCTCGTGGCCCTGTCGGACCTGTTCGTGCAGGTGCTGCGCCTGTGCCGCGCGGCTGGTTTGGTCCAGTTCGCCCACGTGGCGGTGGACGGGACCAAGGTGAAGGCCAACGCCTCCCGGCACAAGGCGATGAGCTACGGACGCATGAAGACGGCAGAGCCGGCGCTGTCCGCCGAAGTCGACGCCTGGCTGGAGCAAGCGTGCGAGGCAGACGCGGCCGAGGATACGGTGCAGGGCGCGAACCGACGGGGCGACGAGACGCCGGACTGGATGGCCGACAAGCAGCGACGGCTGGAGACGATCCGCGCCGCCAAGGCCGCGCTGGAAGCGGAAGCGGTCGATCCGCCCGACCCCGAGGACGAGAGCGGGCCGGGTGCATCCTCGGGCATGCGCTGGCAGGGTCGGCCCCTGCGCGGTGAGGACGGCGGTCCGCTGGACCGGGCGCAGCGCAACTTCACCGACCCAGACAGCCGGATCCTGCCGACCCGCGACGGGTTCGTGCAGGGCTACAACGGGCAGATCGCCGTCGATGGCGCGCATCAGATCATCGTGGCGCACCGCCTCGTGACGAACGCCGCCGACGCCCGCGCCCTTGTGCCGCTCATCGATGACGTCCGCGCTCATCTTGGGCGCAAGCCGTGCGAGGTCTCGGGCGATGCAGGCTTAGCCAACAGGGCGAACCTGGCCGCGCTGAAGCAGCGGCGGATCACCGCCTATCTCGCTCCGGGGCGGGCGCGTCACGGCGAGGCGGATGCGACCGGTCGTCGAAAGCTGACGAAGACGCCTCTGATGCGTGCGATGGCCGCGCGGCTGAAGCGGGCTGACCGCCGGTACCGCTACCGCCTCAGGAAGCAGGTTGTCGAGCCGGTGTTCGGGCAGATCAAGCAGGCCCGGGGCTTCCGACAGTTCCTGCTCCGCGGGCTCGATCAGGTCCGCGGCGAATGGGCGATGATCTGCACCGCCCACAACCTCCTCAAGCTGGCCAAAGCCGGGCGCTGAGCATGACGCGGGCTGGCTCGCCCTGATCTCAACCCCGATCTCGATCCGCAAACCCGTTACTCGGACGGGCTCCTAGGTGTACAAACGCACACTCGAGCGCTCGTTGTGCACGCAATCGCGTAGCTACTCCTAATGCAAGCGTTGCGCTTCGCTGGTCTTCAGTACCTCAAGCCTCTCGTCATGTGCTTGCCGGCAGCCATATCCCCAATCCTATTCCCGAGGCGTCAAATACGAAGTCTCACCTGGATGCCGTGGGAACTCAAGGCAAGGCGGCAGCACCCAAGCAGGCCGCGCGGTTCTTCGGCGGTCGACCGCGCCTGGGAGGAGGCCCCGCTGAGAGGAGTTGCTCGCGGTCTGCCGCGCGTATCCTCCGCTTTCGCAGACGATCTGCCTCGAGGTCACGTTTCCGGCGTTCCTCCGGGGTCAACGCTGAGGTCTGCCAGCCCCCCTCGTCTCTTCGGGGTGGCGAAATGCGCCCCGCGTACATAATCCCAACTTCGTTGACCGGGACGAGTTCGACCAGTTCGCTCACACTATTCTCAACGAGATAATCTCGCACCGCTTCGGCCTGATGTCGGTCGTACAGGTAGATGTCGTAAATGCCGTCGTAGGATGGATCGCGGATTGCCCCTCGCATGACGAACTGCGCGATATCCTCGTTCTCCCGGACCTGCGTGATGGTGTTTTCATCCAGTCCGAGGAACTCTAAGATCGCGCCGTCCGCCGCTTGCGCCTTGTTGCTGTAGATGTATGCGCAAGCGGTATGGTGGCGCAGAGCGTTGGTTCCAGCCTGCCGCGGCGCGCAGACGTCGCCACGGAAGCGGTGGATAAGCAACAGTCGTACCTCGTGATTGCAAGACCAGTAGCCCGCAAACCCGATCGCGGAAAGGTATTCCGAAATACGAACTAGGTTAAGGATTCCTTCATCTGAAGCCCACCAAGTCGTCGAGCCGCGATGCAAGGTGAAATAATGCACCCGGATCGTCGGTTTGGCCCGCGATGCGCCGGCCGCGATGTCAACATGCTCGATTGTTAGGTCGTCGCCGCCCAGCCTCTGGCAAGCGTGGGCGAGCAAACTATTGCGGAAACCCGAAGAGGCGATCTGAACCGAGGCAGCGCTCTCCAGCATCATCGGTGTCCAGATCGACCACCACCGCACGCGCCGTCCCGTGATCCGCGCCGCATCCCAGGACCTCACGTTCATGATGACGGAGCGATTCCGGTTGCTGCCCGCCTTGAGCAGGACGGCGATATCCGCCGGTGCGCCCTTGTAGGCTGCTGGACTGACCGGTTCGACGCCAGCGCGCCGGCGGAGCAAACTGCGGGCCGAGCCATCTTTGAATGGCTCCAGAGCAAAATGGTGCTCAAGCAAGTGGGAACTCGTTTTACCATGAAACTCACCCGACAGGACCGAACAGTCCGGGTTCTCGTCGATGCGGACGTGAACACCGCTGAGGTGAGTGGGATCCAGAGCGAGCAGGGTTTCGTGAGTGATGAGGATTACCCGGTGGTTCTCGATCTCCTTACAGGCCAGTGCATCGAGGACGCGGCGCTGAACGGTGCGTCGCTCTACAATCTGCTTGGAGTGAATGGCATCGACGATCAGGGGGATGCCGCGCTCCTCAACGCTCCTCTTTAGGTCTAGAGCAAATTCGTCGATGAGGTCAGTGCGTGGCAGAGCGAGAAGATAGAAGCCAGGCGTTGAAAGGATGTCATCGCGCACAGCTCGTGATTTACCTCCGCCGGGCACGCCGGTAAGAACTTTGATTTTCATGGCCCATCAGGAATGTGTATCAGTTAATTGTGTCCGGTGCCTGTCTATAAGTGTATACTGGACGCAATTAGCCTAGCCTATTTCCTTGAAGGCGTCATTTTCTTTGCGGACGTGGTGGGCGGGAAGCGCACGCGCCATGCGCGAGCGCTCAGGAGCGCGCCGCGTCACAGGGGTGAGCCGGGTGCCTTAGGCACCGGGCTTGCCCTCAGTCATGATGGCTGATGAGTTGGCATGGCGCCGAGTCGAAACACGACACATCGAGGAGATGAGGACGCATTGCGTCTCGTGACTGCAGGTCGACGTCGCATCCCGCCTTCCTCGCTCCGAGGCGCTCGTCGTCGGCTCGCGAGCCGCTCGATGCCTGAGCGCTGTCCGGCGCTCATCCGCGCCAGCCCGCACGTAGGCATTGCCGGCATTCCATCGGGTCGGAACTAGGGCCCCCCTCGTCAGACCTTTCCTGAAATCGCCTTCTCGTCAGAGAACAAGAATAAAACCTGGCCGCCGGAAGCGGGCCCTAAAACAGGCAGCGGACTCATTTGTGGCCGACTGCAATCCTGTGGCTGGCCGATGAAGAGGCACGAGGCGCACTACTCCAGACCTGCAGCGCGGCCTGCTGTGCGCCTGCCATCCGTCCGGGTACGAGGACGGGCAGATGGTTAGTACAGCCGCCTAGATATCAGCTGGCGAGCCACTGAACGCCCGAAGACCTGCAAGCTTCTCAAGGTCTCCTCACCGTCTTTAACCGGCACGTATTTGTACTGAGTGCCCTTGTCGACGACGGTCAGGCTCTCACGGCCGTACAGTCGCAGGAGACCGAGCGCGGACGCCGCGATCACCCCATCAAGATCAGGACCTCCGCATGTGTCGGCGAGCGCATTGTCGAGGGTTTCGGTGAATTGCAATCGCACGCTGGATCCGCCCGCCGCGGCCTCGTCATCGAAGTCGACGCGCATCGCGCCTTCAAGGGCGTCGATAGACGGGTGGACCGGAACGGGCAGGTGACTGACGATGCAGCGGTCACGGCGGACGAAGAACACGGTACCGTAGATATTTGACTGGGACGACACGTTGAGACTCTTGTTGGTCGCGGGTGGCGGCGTTGACGAGGCGCAAAACACCACATCCCCGCATCTCCCGTCGAAATTTATTTTCACGTTGCCTTAAAGGGCTGAGTTGTTCTCAGTCGATGCGGAATCGACGCGGAATTTAAGTCTGGAAGCGGACATTCAGCTTTGCGCCCATCTCGGTCATCCGACTGCCATCGGCAGCATCTCCGAAGCGGACATGGGGCAAGGCCGAGCGCCGTCTCGCCTGCGATACGGGGTTGACGCGATGATGTGACTTCTCTGCTTCGCCCGGGCGCCGAACCCGTTTGCAATTGATGCTCGGGATTTGGTGCGGATCTTGGGCGCCAGCCGCACCGATCAGGGGTTTATCGCGTCAGCCTCGAGGAAGGCCCGCACGGTGTCGCGGAGAAAGGCGGCGTCGGCCGCGTTGGCCGCGGGATTGCCGGCGCGATGGCCCCAGACGCTCGGGATCGGCCGCAGGACGGCCTCGCGCAGGTGCGGTAGCTCGGCGGCGTTGTCGGCGATGCGGAAGTAGAGATCGGTCTCGCCCGGCATCAGCAGCAGGCGGGCCGTGATCGCACCCAGCGCCCGTGCGAGGTCGCCGCCGAAGCGCGGGGCGCGGCTGATGTCGCCCGCCTCCCAGGTGCGGAGCTGCGCGTACAGGTCGGCCGCCGGGCGGCGAGCGAAGCGCTCCTCCCAGTCGGTGCACAGGAAGGTGTCGAGGTCCGGGGCGCCGAGGGCGGTGCGGTGCAGGTCGGCCCGGTAGAAGTCCTGGCTGAGCGCCCAGCCCGCGTAGATGCGTCCGAAGGCCCGGAGCGCGGCGGCGGGCTCGGCCGAGAAGCGGCCGGCGCCGCGATGCTCCGGCGCGGCCTCCAGCACCGCCATCAAACCCTTCAGGAACACGCGGTTGTGCGTGGCGGTCCGAGCGCTGCCGCAGTTGATCACCGCCCGGGCGATCTGCTCGGGAAACAAAGCCGCCCAGTGATAGGCCTGCTGCGCTCCCATGGACCAGCCGTAGACCGCGTGCAGGTGTTCGATGCCCCAGGTCTCTGCGAGCAGGCGGCGCTGAGCGTGGACGTTGTCCCAGGCGGTGACGAGGCCGGGCCAGTCCGGCGTGTTCGACGGGCTCGACGACAGGCCGTTGCCGAACATGTCCGGGATGACGATGAACCAGCGACCCGGATCGAGCACGCCGTCCGGGCCGATCAGCCATTCGAGGTCGGGGTGCTGGGCCGCGTAGCTCGTCGGATAGAGCACGACGTTGTCGCGCTCGGACGAGAGGGTCCCGTGCGTCTTCCAGCGCAGATGCGCACCCGGCAGCACGGCGCCCGACTGAAGCGGCAGGTCACCGAGCGCGAAGGTACCGGTGCCTGTCGGCCATCCGGTCACGGGCGCAGCGTCCGGACGAAGCCGACATGCCATTTCGCGTAGCCGCGCTGGAGCACGACGAGCCGCTCACGCATCGCCGCGTGGGCGTCCGGCAGGCGATGGAACGGGATCGACGGGTAGAGGTGGTGCTCGGTGTGGAACGGCATGTTCCACATGAGCAGACGCATCAGGCTGTTGGTCAAGGTCGTGCGGGTGTTGGTCAGACCGTTGTCGTCCATCGTGCAGAGCGTATGCTCGGTGAGCAGGTAGAGCCGCAGGAACGGCTGCCCGAGGAGCTGAGGCCCGATCCAGAACACCAGGGGCGCCCACCAGCCGATCAGCACCATACCGAGAACCGAGACGCCGAGCAGGACAGCGCACATCACTCTGAGCGACCGGATGATACGCGGCGCGGCGCGCTCCGTGATGAACGGGTAAGCCGAGAGGTCGCCGCGCAGGCCGGCTGCAGCCACTTGGAGGCGGGTGCGCCAGTAGGGCAGTGCCATCACGCGCCAGACATAGGCGTCGAGGGTTGAAGGTGGCAGCAACGCGAGTTCGGGATCGTGCTCGGGATCCTGCGTGTGGCGGTGGTGGGCGAGGTGGAAGGCCGTGTAGAAGTGCCAGTTCAGGAGCGACGGGCAAGCGACCAGCCAGCCGGCGACGGCGTTGGCCCGGCGCGAGCGGAACGCGGTCAGGTGGATGGTCTCGTGGATCGGCGCGAACAGCGCCGATTGCACGATGCCTAGCAGCATCATGGCGGGCAGCAGCGTCCACGGTCCGGAGCGCCAGACCAGCCAGCCGAAGCCGGCCAACATCAGGACATGCGCGCCGAGGCGCATCGCACCGCGCAGGTCTGAGCGCTGCGACAGCGCCTTCACCTCCGCGCCCGTTAGAATCCGTCCGCTCGCCGAAGCCATGGATCTCCCCGAGAGTTGCAGGCGCCTCGAAAGACACACGGCTGCTGCATCATCCGTGCCGGTGCTGCCGGCCCTTGTTGCTGAACCGGCGGACACGCTCAGGCGGTCAGCGCCTCGGGCGCCGACGCGTCGAGCCCGCCGAACAGGCTGCGGCCCGGCATCGCGGCCACGAGGCCGCGGGTGTAGGGGTGCTCGGGCGCGGCGAAGATCGCAGTGGCTGGACCCGTCTCGACGATCCGGCCCTGCTGCATCACCGCGACCCGGTCGGCGATCCGGGCGGCGATGCGCAGATCGTGGGTAATAAACAGCATCGCGAGATTGTACTCGGCGCGGAGTTCCGCCAGCAGGTCAAGCACGCGGGCCTGCACGGAGACGTCGAGCGCCGAGACCGCCTCGTCGGCCACGAGGACGCGCGGCTTGAGCGCCAGCGCCCGGGCGATGCAGATGCGCTGGCGCTGGCCGCCGGAGAACTCGTGCGGGAAGCGGTCGGCCGCGCCGGCTTTCATGCCGACCCGGTCGAGCAGCGCCCGCGCCTCGGCGACGGCCTCGGCCTTCGGTACGCCGTAGGCCATCGGACCGCGGGCGATCGCCTCGCCGACCCTCTGGCGCGGGTTCAGCGACGCGAACGGGTCCTGGAACACGATCTGGATCCGGCGGCGTGCGACCCGGAGCGCCTCGCCCCGCAGGGCCAGGAGATCATGGCCCTCGAAGCGGACCCGGCCCGAGTCCGGCTCGACCAGACGCAGGATCATCTGCCCCAGGGTCGACTTGCCCGACCCCGATTCGCCCACCACTGCCACCGTCTCGCCGGCCGACAGCGTGAGGGAGATCGCGTCCGCGGCGACCACGCGCCGGGCCGGACGGAACCATCCCTGTCGCGTAATGAAAGTCTTGGAGAGCGCCTCAATCTTGAGCAGCGGTGGCGACGCCGCCGTCGTCCTGCGGGGCGGGCGGCCGCTGCCGTGCGGCACCGCGGCGATCAGCGCTCGGGTGTAGCGGTCGTGGGGCGCGGTCAGGACCGCTTCGGCGCTGCCCTGCTCGACGACCCGGCCGTCGCGCATCACCACGACGCGGTCGGCCATCTCGGCGACCACGCCGAAATCGTGCGTGATCAGCAGGACGCCCATCTGCCGCTCGCTCTGGAGGTTGCGGATCAGCATGAGGATTTGAGCCTGCGTGGTCACGTCGAGGGCGGTGGTCGGCTCGTCGGCCACAAGCAGCGCCGGATTGTTGGCCATGGCGATGGCGATCATCACCCGCTGGCGCTGGCCGCCCGACAGCGCGAACGGAAAGCTGGCTCGAATTCGCGCCGGGTCCGGCAGGCCGACATCCTGGATCAGCGCGCCGACCCGCGCTCCGACCGCGGCGCGCGGCATTTCCGGCGCATGGGCCCGTATGGCCTCGGCGATCTGCTCGCCGATACGCTTCAGCGGGTTCAGCGCGCTGAGCGGCTCTTGAAAGATCATCGCGGCGTCGCGTCCGCGGATGGCGCGCATCTCCGCCTCAGACGCGATGGCGATGTCGCGCCCGCGCAGTGTGACGCCGCCGCCGGCCACCGTCACCCCCGGCGGTAGCAAACCCAAGATCGCATGGGCGATCATCGACTTGCCCGACCCCGACTCGCCCACGAGGCAGACGATCTCGTTGGCACCTACCGTGATCGAGACGTCGCTCACCGCCTGGGTCCGGTCGGCGCCCCGCGGCAGGCTGATGGAGAGGTCCGTGATCGTGAGGACCGGCTGGCTCATGCGCCGCTCCGCCGGGCAAGCCGCGGGTTGAGCGCGTCGTTGAGCGCCTCGCCGACGAGGTTGATGGCGAGCACCGTTACCAGGATCGCAGCGCCGGGGAAGACGCTTGTCCACCAGGCCTGCCGGATGACCGTACGGGCGGCGCCGACCATGTAGCCCCAGGACATCAGGTTCGGATCGCCCAGACCGAGGAAGCTCAGCGCGCTCTCGATCAGGATCGCGGTGGCGACCGTGAGCGCGCCGGTGACGATGATCGGCGCCAGGGCGTTCGGCAGGATGTGGCGCAGGACCAGGGCGGCGGGACGCTCGCCCTGGCAGGCGGCGGCCCGCACAAAGTCCCGGTTCTTCAGCCGCAGGAACTCGCCGCGGGTCAGGCGCGCCAGCGGCGGCCAGCTGATCGCCGCGATCGCCAGGATCTCGTGGGTGAGCGACGGCCCCAGGGTCGCGACCAGCAGCACCGCCAGGATGAAGCCAGGGATCGTCTGGAACAGCTCGGCGATCCGCATCAGTACGCCGTCAACGAGGCCGCCGAACCATCCGGCCGTCGCACCGATCACCACGCCGATCAGAAGAGCCGTGAGCGTCGAAGCGAGGCCAATCGCCAGCGAGACCCGGGCGCCGTGGGCGAGGCCGGCAGCGATGTCCCGACCCATCGTGTCGGAGCCTAGGGGCAGGGCTGGGCTCAGCGGTGGCTCGAATGGGGCGCCGACCATCTCCCAGGGATCGACAGGGACAAGGAGCGGCGCGAAGATCGCCACCGCGACCACCGCAACGAGGAGCACGAGGCCGATCATTCCGGCGGGATTGCGCAGGTACGCCCAGACGACCCCCATCACGCGGCCTTCGCGGAGTCGGCGATCCGCGGATCGATGAGCCGCGAGAGCAGGTCAGTCAGCATGTTAATGAGAATCACGAGCACGGACATCACGAGGAATATCCCGAGAAGGACCGGGTAGTCGCGCTGGCTAAGGGCCTCGAACACCAGCCGACCGAGGCCCGGCCAGGCGAACACCGTCTCGACCACCACCGAGCCGCCGACCAGCGCGCCGGCCTGCATGCCGGCCACCGTCACCACCGGCAGGATCGCGTTGCGGATCATGTGGTCGCGGATCACGCGGCCGCGGGTGAGGCCCTTGGCCCGGGCGGTCTTCACGAAGTCCTGGGCGGCGACCTCGACAATCGAGGTCCGCATCAGGCGGGCGTAGACCGCCAGATAGACTGCGGCGAGCGAAAGGACGGGCAGGATCAGGTGCGCCAGCACGTCGCCGACCTGCCCCAGCGGCGAGAACGTCGTGCCGACGCTGCGATAGCCAAAGGCCGGCAGCCATTCGAGCTGGACCGAGAAGACGAGCACCAGCATCAGGCCGAGCCAGAAGACCGGCATGGCGTAGAGCACCAGCGTCACGAGGCCGATCAGGGTGTCGGACCACCGGCCCGCCCGCACCCCCGAGAGGGTGCCGAGCAGAATCCCGGATCCGAGCGCCAGGGCGAAGGCCGTGCCGGTGAGCAGCAGGGTCGCGGGCAGGCGCTCCAGCACGAGGCCGAGCACCGGGCGCTGCTGCCGGTAAGAATAGCCGAGATCGAGCCGCAGAACTCGGCCCAGATAGGTCGCGAGCTGCACGGGGTAGGGCTTGTCGAGACCGTATTCCGCCCGGAGCTGTCGGAGGAGCGTCTCGTCCGAGGCGCCAGACTGGCCGGCGATGACCTGGGCCGGATCGCCGGGCGCCGCGTGGACGAGGGCGAAGTTCGCGCTGGCAATGACCAGGATCACCGCCAGCGTCCGCGCGATCCAGGCGGCCAGGGCGGCCATCGTCCTCATGCGCGATAGGCCCGGGCGAAGGTGTCGTTCACGCCGCTGCCCGTGACAACGAGATCCTTGATGCGCTTGTCAGTGAAGGTAGGGAAGTCGAGCTCGGTGAGCCATGCAACCGCCGCGTCCTCGACCAGGATCTTCTGGACCCGGCTGTAGAGTGTCTGCCGGGTGGCGTCGTCCCGCGCCACGGCAGCCTCCTCGAACAGCCGGTCGACTTCCGGGTTGCTGTATCCGGAGGTGTTCGAGAACAGGATGCCCTTGCGGATGTTTGTGGAGATGTAGGAGCGCGAGACGCCGAGAGCGGGATCCCCGTACTGGTAGGTCCAGGGCGCGGAGATCTCGAACTCCCAGTTGCCGCATCGCGCCGCCCAGCCGCCGACGTCGATGCCTTCCAGCACGATGTCGATCCCGACCTTGCCGAGGGACTGGCGCACGTACTCGGCCACCCGCTGCCATAGCTCGCCGTAGGGCGGCACCAGGTATTTCAGGCTCACCCGCTTGCCGCCCGCGCCGGGCTTCAGCCCCATCTCGTCGAGGAGCGCCGTCGCCTTCGCGGGGGCGTACTCGTAGGTCTTCACGTCCGGCTCGTAGAACCGCGTCTTCGAGGAGACCGGGCCGGTGGCGACCTTGCCGAGGCCGAAGAAGACGCGCTTGCGCAGGGCCTCCCGGTCGATGGCGTAGAGCACCGCCTGCCGGAAGCGCCGGTCGTTCATCGGCGCGATACGCGTGTTCATCTCCAGCCAGAGATGGGGGGCATAGAATTCGTAGCCCTTCGTGGTCATGTCGAGGTTCGGGAGCGCCTTGAGGCGCGGCACGTCGAAGGCCTCGACGTCGTTCCACTGGGTCAGTTGGATCGTGCCGCTCTCCAGAGCGACGGCCCGGGAGGCTGCGTCCGGAATGACGCGGTAGTAGATATCGTCGAGATAGGGTTCACCTTTGCGGTAATAGCCCTCGTGGCGCACGAGGTGGATGTGGGATCCCTTAACCCATTCCTTGAGCTTGAACGGGCCGGTGCCGATCGCCCGGGCGTTGTTCGGGTTCTGGCGCAGATCGGTGTTCTCGTAGAGCGCCTTGGAGATGATCGGTGCAGTGGTGGCGTCGAAAGCGTGCAGGAACGGCGCGAACGGCTCCTTCAGCCTGAACACCACGGTGAGCGGGTCCGGCGCTTCGGCGGAAGCAAGGCGCGAGAACGTGCCGCGCGCCCTCGCATGGGCCTCCATCAGCGCCTTCGTGACCGAGAACACCACGTCCTCCGAGGTCATCGGCGACCCGTCGTGGAAGGTGATCCCGGGAAACAGCTTGAATGTGTAGGTCAGGCCATCTGGGCTGCGCTCCCAGTTCTGGGCCATGCCAGGCTTCGGCGTCAGATCGAAATCATAGGTGAGCAGGCTCTCGTAAATCTTGCCGCACACCGTGAGCGTCGGGGCCTGCTGATTGAGCGCCGAGACCAGGATCGGCGGTTCGGGCTGGATCACGGTGTTGAGGACGCCGCCGCGGGTCTGGCCTGCGGCGCGCGTGATGCCGAAGGGGATCGGACCCACCGCACCTGCGGCGAGCACGAGCTTGGCAAAATCGCGTCGATTCATTCGAGACCTTTTCAAGCGGCTCGGAGCGCCCCCGGGGCGATCCGGCAATTCCCACGGCGAACTGGGACCGTTCCAGCCGAATGCATCGAACAGGCCACTTGTGATGGTGGAGATGCGGCAACGCACCAGGCGCGAGTGAAGACGTCGTGCCGTCGCTGGTAGCACGGTGCGCTCACCGGATCGGATGGATGACGCATACTGGTATCCGGCTTGCTTGGAGCGCTCGCCACCGAACTGGATACCGGTTCGGCGGCGAGCGCGTTGCATCAAGGGCTTTGAGCGGTCCCGAGTGCAACGCGATCGGGAACGGCCCCCGCCGGCTCGGACACAGGTTGAATACGCATGAGACGGTTCTGGCTTCCCGGGCTGATTGCAGCCGCGGGGGCGCTCCTGGCGCCGGCACCAGCCGGTGCGGAGACGACGGTGCGGGCAGTACTCGAAGCCGAGATCGTCACCCTCGATCCCTATTTTACCACGGCCTACATCACCCGGACCTTCGGCTTCATGGTCTACGACACGCTATTCGCACCGGACGCGAAAAGTGTGTTCAAACCGCAGATGGTCGACACGTGGTCGGTGTCGGACGATCGCCTGACCTGGCGCTTCACCTTGCGCGACGGCCTGCGCTTCCATGACGGCACCCCCGTCCGGGCCGCCGACTGCGTCGCCTCGCTCAAGCGGTGGGCAGCCCGCAGCGCGCTCGGCGGTCGGCTCATGGATGTGGCGGCGGCGCTCGAATCCGCAGACGACAGGACTTTCGTGCTAACGCTGCGGGAGCCCTACGGCCTCGTGCTCGACACGCTTGGCACCACGTCGAGCCCGACGCCCTTCATCATGCCCGCCCGGCTCGCCGCGACGCCGGCCACGACGCAGCTCTCGGAGGTCATGGGATCAGGTCCCTTCGTCTACGACCGCGCCACGCACATCACCGGCGACCACATGCTGTTGCGCAAGAACGTCGAGTATCGGCCGCGTACAGAGCCGGCGGACTTCCTGGCCGGCGGCAAAGTAGTGAAAGTCGACGCCCTCGACATTCGCGTCATTCCGGATGGGGCGACGGCCGTCGGCGCCCTCGGCGTGGGCGAGATTGATCTTATGCAGTACGCGCCGTTCGATCTGATCGAACAGATCAAGCGCAACAAGAGCCTGGCGGTGATGAACTTCACCGGCCCGCACAGGTTCACGGGGCATTACCGCATCAACACGGCGGCCAAGCCCTTCGACGACCCGGCGATTCGGCGCGTGCTGCTGAGCCTCGTGGATCAGCGCGAGGTCCTGGACGGGTTCGGCCTGGATCGACGCTTCTCGCAGACCTGCGACGCCTTCTTCATTTGCGGCTCCCCCTACGAGACGCATGCCGGGACCGAGCTCCTGCACGATCCGTCGGTGGCGGCGGCCCGAGCCGCCCTGAAGGCGACCGCCTACAAGGGCGAGCCTGTGATCGTGATGGCGGCCAACGATCTCGAGGCGGCGCGCGTCTCCTCGACGATTCTGGCCGACCGGCTGAAACAGGCCGGCTTCACCGTGGATCTCCAGGTCATGGATTGGGCGGCCCTGCTCGTGCGTCGCACCAAGAAGGCCGGGTGGAACGTCTTCGGCATTCACGCCCTCGGCCTAGACCTCAGCTTCCCGCTGACGAACTCGGCGATCAACTTCAATTGCAAGGATGCAGCGAGTTCCGGGTTCATGTGCGACCGGCGCATGGTCGGGCTGTTCGACCGGTTCTCCCGCGAGCCCGATCCGGACAAGCGGCGTGACATCGCGGGCGAGATACAGTCGGTCATCTACGGCGAAGGCCTGGTCGTGCCCTTCGGCCAATTCGCGCAGCCCGCAGCCTACCGGACCACGCTCACCGGCCTGATCCCGTCCGCCATCCCGCTGTTCTGGAACGTTGAGAAGAAATGAGCGCAGCCCTGCACGATGTGGTCGTCGTCGGCGCCGGTTCCGCGGGGGCCGCGCTCGCCGCACGCCTCTCGGAAGATCCGAAGCGACGCGTGCTCCTGCTGGAGGCGGGGCGCGACTGGCGCACCGGCGAGGCCCCGCCGGCCTTGCGCTCGGCCAACATCGTGCCGTTCATGTACGACCCGGACCACCAGGCGGACTGGCAGTGGCCCGGGCTGGTGAGCCGGCGAACCCGCGCGCAGGAGCCCCGCTTCTATTGGCGCGGGCGTGCGCTCGGCGGGAGCTCGACGGTGAACGCACAAATTGCAATCCGCGGCGTCCCGGCGGCCTTCGATGCCTGGGCGGAACAGGGCTGCACTGGCTGGTCTGCCAGCGAAGTGCTGCCGCTCTTCGACCAGATCGAAGACGACGCCGAGTTCGGCACGGAAGCCGGCATCCGCCGTGGCGGTCCGCTCCCGGTCTACCGTGCGCCGCAGGAGGCCTGGGGCGCGGTGGATCTCGGGCTGCGGGACGCAGCGCTCGCTGTTGGCTATCCCTGGAAGGCGAATCTCAACGCTCCGGAGGGCGAAGGCGTCTCGTGCAATCCGATCAACAGTCGCGACGGGCACCGTGTGACCACCAACGACGCCTATCTCGAGCCGGCACGCGGGCGGCCCAATCTCGAGATCCGCGGCTGCGCCCTCGTCGATCGCGTCCTGTTCGAAGGACGTCGCGCTGTCGGTCTCCGTGTCCGCTTCGGGACAGGGCCCTGGACCGAGATTCACGGCCAAGAAATCGTCCTGTGCGCTGGCGCCATCCATAGCCCGGCCATCCTGATGCGATCCGGGATCGGTCCGGCCGCGCAACTCCACGCCCTCGGCATTCCCGTCCTTCAGGCACACGAGGCGGTCGGCGGCCATTTCATGGATCACCCGATCCTGCGGGCGACGATGGACCTGCGGCCCGACCACCGGGCGTTCGGTCCGGATGCGCGGCACACCAATTGCTGTGTGACGTATTCCAGCGGTCTCGCTGGCGGCGGCGAGCGCGACATGATCCTCGTCGCCTACAATCACCGGGGCCTGACCGGTCCGGTGCCGGCCCCGCAAGGGGCCGTCGGCGTCGGGCTGTACGATGCGTTCTCGCGCGGTTCGCTGTACCTTACCTCGCCCGATCCCCAGATCAATCCGGTCATCGAGGAGAACATGCTGGACGATCCGCGCGATTGCCTGCGCATGCGCGATGCGGTGCGACGCCTCGCGCGCCTGATGGAACAGCCGGCTCTGGCCGACCTCGCCACGGCGATCTGGTTCGGAGAAAGCCCGCTCACAATCGGCGAGGCCGCGCGCCTCCCGGATTCCGAACTCAATGCCCTGATGCTCGCCGAAGCCGGCGATATCCAGCATGCGGCCGGCACCTGCCGCATGAGCGGATGGCAGGACGCATCCGGCGTCGTCGACCCGGATCTCAAGGTTCGCGCAATTGGCGGACTGCGCGTCTGCGATGCGTCCATCATGCCCAGTGATTGCCGGGCCAACTTGCATTTCACCTGCGTGATGATCGGTGAACATCTCGCACGGAACATGGCTAAGCAATAATCTATAGATCTTCTACGTGCCGCACCTTGCTGTTCACTGCAATGCATCGCTATCTGGGAAGAGCCTTAAAGGCTTACGATCCGCTGCGGCCATGGCGACGCATGGGGATCATCGCATCGCCATGACCGCATTGTGGGCCTCTCGAACGCCGAACAAAAGCTGCTTCTTCTAAATGGAACACCGAAAGCAGCCGATCTCTTTTCGCCTAGATCCAGCTGTCATTTGGCCGGAACGGTGGACACCGTGGAACGTAATCTGACACTTCAGGATCTGATCGCGTGACGCGATCAAGGTCGGTTTGTGGAGCAATAAGCGGCATTGATGGGCATCATCGCCCGCGGTTCGCTTGAATCGGGGACGTCCTGCGAGCCATTTCTCAGCGGCTGTGAGAGGTCCACGTTCGTTCAATCGCGGCGCAGCGGCGGCTCAAAGAAGTCACCCGCGGTAGCTGCGACGAGAAGACTTCATTGCGGGCCGAGCTCAGTATCCCGACTGCAGAGCTTGACGAGCTTGGTCAAGGCTGGCGATCAAGACAGTCGCATGCGGAAAGGTGGCAGCACGTTCCATCGTGGGGTGAGGCCATGTTCCTAGACAAGATGGCAGATCGCGTCGCAGCGGACGGCTTTATCGCCGCGCTCGATCAGAGCGGCGGGTCGACGCCCGGTGCGCTGCGCCTCTACGGCATCCCTGACGACGCCTACGTCAGCGACGCCGAGATGTTTGCCCTTATGCATGCGATGCGCGTGCGCATCATGATCTCGCCCGCCTTCACGGGCGCCAAGGTGCTGGTTGCGATTCTGTTCGAGGGCACGATGGACGGCAGTGCCGCCGGCAAGCCCGTTCCGGCCTTCCTTTGGCAAGAACGCGGGATCGTGCCGTTCCTCAAGGTCGACAAGGGGGCTCGCTCCTGAGGACAACGGCGTGAGCCTGATGAAGCCGATGCCGGATCTCGATACGCTTCTCGACCGCGCCAGCCGGCTTGGCGTCTACGGCACGAAGATGCGCTCGGTCATCAGTTCTTCGTCCGAACGTCGCATCGCTGCGGTCGTGGAGCAGCAGTTTGCGATCGCAGATCGGATTGCCTCGCATGGTCTTATGCCGATCATCGAGCCGGAAGTGTCCATCAAGTGCCCCGACAAGCGCGGCGCCGAGGCGCTCCTTCTCGCCAAGCTAGCACGGCATCTCAGCGGTCTTCCCGGAGACCGGCAGGTCATGCTGACGCTCACCCTGCCCGACGTAACGGACCTCTACGCGCCGTTGACCCGTCATCCGCGGGTAGTCCGGGTGGTGGCGCTGTCGGGCGGCTACTCGCGTCAGGAAGCCTGCGCCAAGCTGGCCAGCAACCACGGCGTGATCGCGAGCTTCTCACGCGCTCTCACGGAGGGGCTCACGGCTGGCATAAGCGACGACGCGTTCGACGCGGCGCTCGCCGCGGCTATCGACGAGATCTACGAGGCCTCTGCCGATAAATGTTAATTTCGGAGTGACCGGTATCATACAATTGGCGCTGCAGCGAAGTTGAGCTTTAACGCAGATCAAACCCTCCATCTCAATCCGATCACAGTAAGCGCTGCGGCTGCATGTCCGTACATGTCCGCATTGCCCAATCCTCGCCCATAAACGGCCATTCCGCTCATTGCCAGCCCGGGACATGCGCAGGTTCGCGGCGCAAGATCCGGATTTAAGACCGCCGGATGTTAGTGAACAGCGGCAGACCAACCTGCATCCCCTCGAGGTCAGCACGATAGGCAGTCGGCTGGAGGTAAGATCCCAATGGCAGGAATGGGACGTCCTCGAACGCCTGGACCTGGATCCGGCGCGCGATATCGAGCCGCCCGGCCTGGTCCGCCGCGTCGATCCAGGATTGGCGCTGGTTCTCGAGCCGCTCGTCCGTGGGCCAGCCGTTCCACGCCCTTAGCCCGGTGCCGCGCAGGAGCAGGTGGCCGGCTGGGTTCATCATGTCGTAGCCGCCCCAGAACGAGCCGAACACGCTCCAGCCGCCCTTGTCGATCGGCTGCTGACTCGTGGAACGCTGCACGACACTGCCCCAGTCGGTGGAGACCTCGTCGACGTTCAGGCCGAGTTGACGCATCATCTCGACGCCCACGCTGCAGATCGCGTTGATGCGCGGGACGTCCGTCGCCGTCAGGAATACGACCTTTTCTCCCTTGTAGCCGGCCGACGCGATGTCACGCTTGAGCGTGCCGAGGTCGTGCTTCCCACCTAGGGCCTCCATTCCAGCGTCGTTGGCCATCGGCAGGCCGGCGGGGCCGAACACGCCGACGCGGATGTCCACGGCGGCGTTGTCGCCCGCGACCGCCTGCATGAACTCAGTCTGATTGACAGCTCGCAGTACGGCGCGCCGGATTGCCGGGTTATCGAAGGGTGGGTGGAGGAAGTTGAAGCGCAAGACGCCGATCAGACCCTTGTCCTCCACGACCTGCAGCTTGATCGCCTTATTCGTGCGCAGGCTGGGGACGAGATCCATCAGCGGCTGCTCGACCCAGTCTACCTCGCCGGCTTGGAGAGCAGCGACCTGCGTGCCTGGGTCCGGGTTCGTCAACCACTCGACGCGCTCGAAATGGGCGATGCGGGGGCCGGCGCAGAAGCTCGGCACTCCGTCAGTCCGCGGCACGTAGCCCTCGAAGCGGCGGTACACGTTGCGCGCGCCCGGCACGCGCTCGTTGGCGACGAACCGGAATGGGCCTGACCCGACCATCTCAGTCAGGCGGGTGGTGGGCGGGATCGCGGCCAGCCGCTCCGGCATGATGGCCGCCATGAGGTTCGTCGGCTTGGCCAAAGCGTTCGGCAGGAGCGGGAACGCGCGCTTTAGGCGAAACTCGACCGTCGTGTCGGACGACGCCGAGAGTTCGTCGGTTGCCGCCATCAGCGCTTGGCCGAAGGAGTCGGTGCTCGCCCATCGCTTGAGACTGGCGACTACATCCCGTCCGAGCACAGGGCTACCGTCGTGGAATTTCAGGCCGTCGCGCAGGGTAAGGCGCACGCGCCGGCCGCCGTCCTCAATGCTCTCAGCCCCAACCATCTGCGGCCGGGGCACACCGGCGGCGTCGAGGGCGTAGAGGGTGTCGAAGACCATCATCACGTGGTTGCGGGTCACGAAGGCGCTGACTAGCGGATCGAGCAGGGCAAGGTCAGCGTAGGGGATGAACTTGAGCGTTGTAGCAGCCTGTGCACGCACGAGGCTCGGCGCGGTGATGAGGGAGGCCGTGGCACCAGCAAGGACATCGCGTCGCCTCATTGAGCCCCTCCAATCCTATGGGTGGCGTCTATTGTGCAGATGGCATGCCAGGGGATTGACGGCGGCTGAGGTGATCTATCGGATCCCCCTGTGAGAGGCAGCGTCTGTTGCCCGCCTCATTCGTCCAAAGGCCGCTCTAGACCAGTACCTTCCGGCCGCTTCGCGCCCTTCCCGGTCATTCAAGGAGAATCTGCTGCTTCCGCATAGCGGACATTTGGCGCGACAGCTGCCATGCCATTCGCGTAAGGGCACGCTACGGAACAAGGTGCACCGCAGCCTCACACGCTGGTCGCGTAGAGATCGTCCACGCCATAACCGTAGCTAATCAGGGCCATGCCAAGTGCGAAGCTCGCGCGGAAACTGCAGGCTGGCATACGCCTGCTGGTGCCCCATCCAGGTGATGCTTCCATGGCAGACCAGAATGCCAAACACTTGGGTAGCTCAACAAGAGACAGTTACGGCTACCGTGGGAGTGCTAGAATCTCTGCCTCGTACTCAGAACATCCGTGCCAGCCATCCGGCAAGGGACCACGCTTGAAGACCCGAGATCGACAGATCGCGATCGCCTCCTCGTGTGTCAGTAAGCTCGCACATGTATCGAATGTGTACTTCTGAGGAACGGTATCGGCTCTTGAAGTGCCGATCTGTGCCTGACAGGCCGTCTCGTGCTCAACCCTGTAGGCCTCGGATGCATCTCGGTCCCTCTGAACGCGATTGGCAGCGAGCAGGCCTATTGTGACGATCGAAACGAGGGCGACGACAATGCGCGCCCGCGGCTTCTCTCCTGTGTAGTTCCATGGACGCGCATAACTGTACCAAACCGCAGCGACCGGAAGGACGATGACTGCGAGAACGTCGAGGTTTTGAAGCGATCCCTCATATGCAGCCACCGTCGATGCAATAACCGCGATGAACAAAGCAAGCGTTAAAAGCGACGTTATCGCTGGGCGCTCGTACAGCGCGAACCGAATTTCCTCATCCCATCTCCGCATAGCCATCCCCCTGAACATAGAGGCAAGGAGAATAATTTCTGCCGTGCCGTGCCGTGCCGTGCCGCGCCGAATCAATTGCGTTTGAGGTGAAAGGGACGAGGGTGAACAACACTGTAGTGCAACTGAATGCCGCCCCGATCGATTTGCGACTGTTTGCGTCGGTGGTGGTATGGCTCAAGCTCCAGCCATCGGTTGGTGAACCCATGAGAGCCGCCGTGTCTATAAAAGCCTCGTTACAAGCCGAATTCGTAGAATACTTCCTGATAGCCAACGCGCACCGGTTGTCGAACTAGTGGGAGATGTAGAAGTGAGTGTCGGCTCTTATTCGACAAGACAGGCTATAGCCAATGGGGTCAATATGTTGTGAGTTATCGCCTTACTAACTAAACTCTCGATCATCTTTCGAGCTGGCCCTTCCAGCTGGTCAGCCAATAGCATCTTGGGAAACAAGGCAGCGCTGGCAATCAACAGGGCACGCATTGAGCTGCTCGCAGGCGTCATCGCAAAGCCAAGCTTAAGCTCGCTTCTTTTAATATGTTCCTGATTATGTAAGTTCATACGTGGTATCTATAGAGGTGAAAATTGTACGGGGGTGGCGTCGCCACTCTTTAGACTGCTTCCGGTAGCATTGCGCTGGCTACACATACGTCTAGTCGCGGTACTGCCTCCGACAACGATTGGCCCGCCTCGGCGTGCCGTTCGCAATAACATCGTGGGCTGAACCTTAGCAGAGCAGTGTCAATCATATGTCCCACATTACTTCTGACAGTATGAGACTAATATTAGAAATTCTGAAATCGATCTACACTCGATGCAGTGCGTCGAGCTGTTTCCAGAAGAACGACGAAGCGCTTTTCGCAATGGGCAATCTATATGAGAAATCTGACTTTTACGCGTTGGCCGATGTAATTGCCGGTGTTCGCGCAGCTGTATTGTCTAGCAGTTTGTGACTAAGTTCATGACCTGGCATTGGACGCCCGAGATAGTAGCCTTGAAATAGATCGACACCAAACGAGGAGACAAGTTCGATTTGTCGAGCCTCTTCGACACCTTCAACAATAGTTTTCTGCGCGCAGGTGCTGACGAGATCGATGATATTTTTCAGGAGCTTTTCGCCACGGGGTGTATCGCAACTTTGCACAAAAAAACGATCGATTTTCACCATATCGAATCGGAGTTCACTGAGGCATGTCAAGCCGGCAAACCCCGTGCCGAAGTCGTCCAGCCATACCCGGATGCCCGACGCGGAAAGCTGCTCCATCAGCTTAGCAACTTCAGGGTTGCCGCTGATCTGCCCGCTCTCGGTAATCTCCAGGGCCAAACGTGATGGTTCGATGCCCGTTGTTTGAACGATCGCTCTAACAGTGCTCACGAAATTGGGATCGTCGATTTGCCGCGCGGAGATATTTACGCTGACGACAGGCAGGTTCGGTTCGGCGGCGAGGAAGCGACAGGCTTCCCGTAGAATCCACTCCCCCATCTCGAGGATGACCCCCGTACGTTCAGCGACAGGAATGAACGCTTCCGGTGAGATCGAGTGCCCTTCAGCATCTTTGAGCCGCATCAGCGCTTCGGCCGCCCATACGTGGCCCACCGATATGTCAACGATGGGCTGAAAGACTGCAGAGATGCGCCCATCCGCCAAAGCCGATCGGAGGTTCTCGGCGCTGAGTTCGTTGTCAGCGCCGTCGTCGAGCATTCGTTTGTCGAAAATCCGCACGCGGTCGCGGCCCTCGTCCTTTGCGGCGTAGAGCGCTAAGTCCGCCGCAGTCACCGTGCGCTCGGGTTTTTCGCCCGCGATGTCCGTGGAATACGCTGCGCCGATGCTGACCGTGACTGATGATCTATGGTCGCGACGTGCCGTATGGGGGATGCAGAGTGTCTCTACCGCGTGACGAATTTCCTCCGCGACGGCGTGAACTTGTTTGGCTGAGCTAACCGATAGCAGCGCAACAAATTCTTCTCCGCCAAAGCGGCCGAGCGAACATTTCTGACGCTCGGCGACCTCGCCCATCGCCTTGCCGAGCGTGGCAAGACAGCGGTCTCCCTGTTGATGCCCGTAACGATCATTGTAGAGCTTAAAGAAGTCAACGTCGATCAAAATCACGCCGAACGGTTCGCCAAGTTCGACACTTTTATTCCAAAGATTTTGCAGGATGCCGTCGATCGCGCGTCGATTGGCTAAGCCCGTCAGCGCGTCCGTCGTCGATAGGCGGTAAAGTTCTTCTCCACGGTGAAGCGCCTCCCGATGACCGATTTCGGCTCGACAAGAGTTTAAATAGACACGAAATCTCTCGCGATTGTATTTGAAATTCAGGAATAGCGTCAACAATAAGCTGAACGCGTACAGTGATCCGAAGCAAAATATGTAAGCCCAATTATTAGCAAATTCAAATGCCCATGCCAGAAATGTAAATGCGATCAACCCGGACGAGATTAGGGCGAGCTTAAAGCTCAGATCAAAGAATAAGTTAGAGACCAACATGAATATCAAGCCATACCCAGCATAGTACAGCGTCGCGGTTGTGTCAGAACTTTGTGTAGCTAAATACAGCCAAGCGGCGAAGCCAACGTAGATGCCCAGCGCGGACTGGTATTCCAGAATTTGTGTATCGACCTTGTTTCGGACCTGCATTACGATCGCGGCGACATATAGCCCACCGATAGCGAAGCGAAGCGTCAGCGTATAGGGGAGCATGTCACGGATGAGGACGGCGTCGATCGCGCCGAACGCGATGTAAAGCAGCCCGACCCATTGACAGGATTGGCTCATGGCTATGCGCACTGCTTGCTCATGCGCAATTCGAAATGACCGATGCAGCTGAGGCGAGCGGCGTTGAAACCAGCACTTCCTCAGTTCGTCGTCGAGTTGATCGAGCGTTGCGATGCTCATAGCGGCCCCGGCCTTCCGCAAATGCTCTACCAGGGTTGCGTCCCAAAATTCTTAATGCCTCGGCGGCTCGGGAGCGTTCATCGTTTGGCGAGTGCAGCCAGCCCCTATGGTTCAAATTTGACGAACGTGGTTAACCATCGCATTGCCTAGGCGCGCGGTGGCGTACGTCGCTCTACGGTCCCGCCCCGCAGGCCACTTCCTCGTGTGAGGCGAGTCATCGAAACGCATTGGTCTGCAGCGATCAGGAGGTCGATTATCTCGAGTCCTGTGCGTCATGCCCATGGACAAAGCTTAACCATTGGTTAAGCTTAATCCGGCGCCGAGCGGTCTCGGCGTCGGATCGGGGTGGTTCCAGATGGCCAGTAAGGGACTTCTGCTTTCGCGTGAACGCGAGGGCCTGCAAGGCTTTGTCTCGCTTCAAGGTTGGGAGCTCACACAGGAGGGAGCCACCCGGATCCCGGTTGAACTGCCGGAAACTCTTTATGCGGTCGTTGGCGATGACGTCCGTGCGGCGCTGACGGGACTTCTCGCTCTCGCGACTCCAGATAACTACAGCCGGCTGACGCAGGCCGTTATTGATCTACTCGGTCTGCTCAAGGAAACGTTTAGCGATAAGACGTGGCAAAACGCAGTACTTCCGGCGGCTCGCACCCATACCCTCGCCGGTCTCATCCACGAATGTCCGTTCACCCACCATTCTTTTACCAGGCCACGCGGATATCCCGGTGACGCCGGGCTTCTGGACTTTGTCTATCGCCATCCCGCTGCGCGGCCTGCACAAGAGGCGGCGTCGGACGCCGGGCGCACGGTCATGACCTCGACGGTCGACGTGACGGCCTGCGAAGCTGTGCGACTCCGGCGGTCAATCCTGGCTGGGAAAATCGATGATGCCGCGCTACGGCGAGATCGACCGCGGATCCTTGCCGTAGCCAGTGGCCATCTGCGTGAGGCAGAACTCAGCGTGGCCTTGAAAGAGGGCCGGATCGGGCGTCTGCTGGCGGTCGACCAAGATGCTACAAGCCTCGCCGCCGTCGATGGCTATCGCACCTCGATCTCTGAAGTGATCGAGACCAACCCGAGCACAGTTCGGGCCATTCTTGCCGGAAAGACCGATTTGGGCCGGTTCGATCTGATCTATGCGGCGGGCCTGTACGACTATCTCGACGCACGGGTCGCTGCACGCCTGACACGCGCCCTTTTCGAACACCTCGACCCCGGCGGGCGGCTCTTGATACCCAATTTCCTGTGGGGCGTCCCCGAGGAAGCCTATATGGAGGTGTTTATGGATTGGTACCTCCTGTACCGGACTCGCGACGAGATCGAAAAATTCGCCGAGGAGATTCCACCTACCACTGTTCGCCGGATGACCTACTCGGAGGACGGCACGGGCGTCATCGGCTACCTCGAAGTTGAACGAGTCTAAGGCCTCTTGCGTCCGGCACTGTGAATGCTCCGATCTCGATCCCCGTCGGCTCCGCGGGGGTACATGTTGCCCCCGAAAAGCGAAGCACGGAATTAAACGCATCGAAAGATTGAGTGTGGCAGGTTTCTCACCTACGGTGAGAGGGTGTGATGCAAAACGGGGCGCTCGCAGCTAGCCTGGTGTTCACAGCAGTCGCTACGGCTGCGGCGGCGGCGGATCTCGCCTCGCCGCCGCCACAAGTCGTACCAATGAGCTGGCTACCGTCCTTCTATGTCCATGTCGGGGTCGGCGGAATCTTCAACGATCCCAAAGCACGCATTAATCTGGCCGGCACACCTGTCGCGGGAGGCACGGTAAGGATCGACGATCGCGCGACCTTTGCGATCGAAGCGGGATATTTCGTAGCCCCCGCAATTGCCGTATCGGTTAGCGGCGGTGTTCCACCAATCTCGAAAGTCGAAGCCGCCGGCACCTTGGCCGGCCTTGGCCCTGTCGGAAAAACCGAGGGTGGTCCGGCCGCGGCAACGGTGCACTACCACTTCTTCGGCCTCGGCGCATTCCAGCCCTACGTGGGAGCAGGTCTCGCCGCCCTGATCGTGTTCGGCGACGAGGATCGTCTTCTGCGTCGCTATCGAACCGACGATGCAGTCGGACCCGTGATCCAGGCGGGCTTCGATCTCATGCTGGACTCGCACTGGGGTGTCTTCTTCGACGTCAAGAAGGGGTTCCTCGCGACCAACACCAAGGGCTACCTCTTTGGTGTACCTGTCCGTTCTAACGTGAGCCTGGATCCGGTCGTGCTACACTCGGGCTTGACTTACCGTTTTTAGGTGTATGTTCCCATGTTGCGGTGTGACGGGTTGATTGCGAAGCGATTGGGCTTTTTCGCCCAGATGTTCAGGATGAACTCGTTGTGTGTCAAGCCGCGCGGGGTCTTGAGACTACGAGCATGGTACCAAGCATCCAGGAGCAGATGCAGATGCGTTCGATGCTAAGGATGTCTATCGTAATGGTAGCGCTTGACCGAGGCGTCCTTGATCGTTTGTTTCATTCGCTCGACTTGCCCATTGGTTAAAGGATGGTTAACGTTGATCAGACGGTGTTCGATGCCATGCTCGACGCAGACACGGTCGAAGATGTTGTGGCTATCGTAAATGTCCTGCGGGCGTGACGTGATCTGAACACCCTTATCTGTGAGCACAGTATGGATGTGGTAGGCGGCAGCTTCGATGAAGTCGCGCAGGAACTTGACGGCTTCCATCTTGCTTGCGCTTTGAAAGGTTCGCGGGAAGGCAAACTTGCTGGTTCGGTCATTGGTCACCATTAGCCTGAGCGGACCCTAGGTGTGCACACCTCGGCGACGTCGATCTGCACATAACCGAAAGAACTATCTCCGAGGCGCTGTTCCTTGGTTTAAGGCCGTCAATCTCGGGCGGTCGGCTGACGCCGTGCCGCTCCAGAAAGCGAAGCCTCGACGATCGGGTCAGGAGCGGGATCGTCGGCTGCAGACCGTAGAGGCAGTCGTCGAGCGGGAGAAGTGTGACGTCGAGAGACGACGATGATCGCCGCCTCAACTGTGAGCACGGTGGGGCGCGGTTCCTTGGGGCTCATCCGCCCATCCGCTGTGCTCGCCCGCTTGCGCCATTTCTGAACCGGCGTTGGGCTCACTACGTAGCGCTTCACCAGCGCTCTTTCGCTCTCCTAACGTAGTTCGATGGCACGACGGACTGCCTCCGCCGTGGTGGCGCTTCCATGAAGAATCCATCCAATGCACAGCCCTCGCTGCATGGTAGTCAACCGTACCACCGCATTACGGGATCAAACACCGGGCGTTAGAGGTCTGGTCAGCTCAGGCCATGGCCCGCATCGACGGCTCGGCGAACAAAGCCCTTAATCGAGCCCGATCCAGTTCCGATACGCCCAGCGTCGCCATCGGTCGCGCGAACAGGTAGCCCTGCATCTGCTCGCAGTGCAACTCGCGTAGGATCGCAAGCTGCTCGACGGTCTCGACCCCCTCGACCGTGACTTGCAGGCCGAGGTTGTGCCCAAGGTTTACGATCGCCCGGACGATTGCCAACGTGTCTGCGTGTTGGCCAAGCCGGCGCACGAACGACTGATCGACCTTGATCTTGTCGAACCGGAACTGCTGCAGGTAACTCAGCGACGAGTACCCGGTGCCGAAATCGTCGAGTGCTAGGCGGACGCCCAGGCCGCGCAGTCGCCCTAGGACCGCGACCGCCGCGGATGCATCCTGGATGAACACGCTCTCAGTGATCTCGATCACCAACCGTGCGGGTTGGAGGCCATGCTGTGCCAGGGCCGCCGCGACCAGCGCCGGGACGTCGGTTTGCCGGAACTGGGTCGGCGAGACGTTGACCGACACTCGCCATGGCTGCGGCCAAGCCGCCGCCGCCGCGCAGGCGGTGTCGATCACCCACGCGCCGATCCGCCCGATCAGCTCCGTCTGCTCCGCCACCGGGATAAACTCGGCCGGTGAGACGAAGCCGCGCTCCGGATGCTGCCAGCGGATCAGGGCCTCGAAGGTCTCGATCTCGCCTGTACGAGCGTTGACGATCGGCTGGTAGAACAGCCGCAGCTCGTCGCGATCGATCGCCCCGCCGAGCTCGTGTTCGAGCAGCTGACGTGCCTGCAGCTGGGCATCCATCGCCGCCTCAAAGAAGCGCACCGCACCCCGGGCCTCGTCCTTGACGCGGTACAGGGCGGTATCGGCCGCGCGCATCAGCGTCTCGGCCGTGCTGCCGTCCCCGGGGTAGAGGGCGACGCCGGCGGAGGCGCCGATCTCGACGCGACGGTCATCGATCAGGAAGGGGCGACGCAGACCCTCGACGAGGCGACTGGCGATATCCGCCACCCGCTCGGGCGCGCGCGTGCCGGTCAGCACCACCACGAACTCGTCGCCGCCGACCCGGGCCAACGTGTCGGTCGGGCGCAGCTCGGTCAGTATGCGCTTGGCCACATGGACGAGGAGCGCGTCGCCGGCGGCGTGGCCGTGCAGGTCGTTGACCGCCTTGAACCGATCGAGGTCGAGGTAGATGACAGCGACGCCGGTCCCGTCCAGGGCGGCGGCCTCGATCGCCGGGCCGAGGCGCTGCCCCAGCAGATAGCGGTTGGGCAGATCGGTCAGAGCGTCGTGTAAGGCGAGGTGACGGATACGCGCTTCGTCGCGCTTGCGGTCGCTGAGGTCGCGCAGGGCGACGGCGGTGGCCGGCTTGCCGCCGAACTCGATGGTGCGGCAGGATAACTCGACCGGGACATGGGTGCCGGCAGCAGTGCGAGCCTCGAACTCCTCCGGTCGCAACTCTTCGGGCCGGCAGCGCGAGCGCCGGAGCAGCCCTGGAGCATCGCTCTCCGCGAACAGGTTTAGAAGTGGTTTGCCGATGATCTGCTCGGCCGGTGCCGCGAACAAGCGTGTGCCGGCTTGATTGATCTCCAGCATGACCCCGTCGCGATGGATGAACAGCACCTCGTGCGCGAGGTTGCTGAGCAGGCGCATGCGGTCGAGTTCGCGCAGAGCACGCTGCGACAGGTGCTGCTGTAGGGCCAGGGCGACCACGCCGGCGATCAGCACGGCGAGGCTGACGGCAGCGACCGTCAGGGCGAGCGGGGTCGAGCCGAGCACGTAGCTCTCACCCGCTCGCGGCGCCATCGGCGCGACCGTGACGGCGGTCATGCCGGTGAAGTGCAGGCCGCAGATCGCAAGCGCGAGCCAACCGGTGACCTCGGTGCGGCGGCCGAAATTCGTCAGTGCGCCAGCCCGTGACAGAGCCAGGATGGAGAGCGGGATGCTGACCAGGATCGAAGCGGCGACGTAGGCGGGGTCGAACAGCACGAGGCTGGAGGCGGTCATCGCGCCGACGCCGAGATAGTGCATACCGGTGATCGCCAGACCAAGTACGGTGCCAGCCAGGGCGACACCGAGCGGGGCGGCGGACAATCGCCGCCACAGACAAAGAGCGGCGAGCGAGCCTGCGATAGCCACGACGATCGATGCGGCGGTGAGGTTGACGTCGTAGGCGACCTGCGCCCCGGGCCGGAACGCTAGCATGGCGACGAAGTGCAGCGACCAGACGCTGCCGCCGAACAGGGTCGCAGCCGCCAGCAGGGCGCGCAATGGCGGGCGCCCCCGGGCATCGACACGTGTCATCAGATTAACGGTTGCGAAGCATCCGAGCGCGCAAATGATTGCGGAGAGTGCGACGAGGCGCAGGTCGTGCTGATGAGCGACGCAGGAGAGGACGCGGGTCATGGCCAGCTCGGTCGCAACGACGACGCGTGTTCGTCTAATCGCGTCGTAGCGCGGGAATGCCTACCGTTTGGTCAGCAATCTAATTGAAATCAAGCTGTAGTTGAGCGCCGGTTAAAGGCGCCTCGGAGTTTCAGAGGGTCTTGAGCCACCTGAAGGCGGTGGCCGACGAATCCGCCAGCAGCTGCGGAGAGAGACCGGCTGGCGGCGACGAACGGGTAGGTAGGATTTTTCCGGGCACGCAGAACTGAACCGACCACCCCTCTGACGATGACGGTCATGCTACCGACGGCCACCGGGATTGTGGAGAGCCCCCAAACCTGAACAGATGATCAGGATGGACCCACTGCCACGCGCTCAACCGGGAGCGGACGCGATTGAGCAGCGGGGCACGCACCATCAACGACAGATGACTGCATCAGTGCCTGGCCGCTTCGATGTCTGCCTTAGAACATCGGACTACTAAAACCAGACAGGCCGCTTTCGGCCAGACTACGCAGCACCAGATCGTTAAGTCCTGCAAAACCGGCTGTTCGGCTCTACGTTCATCCGAGCCATTTCTCTTGCGCCCTGCTCGGTCCCGCCGCTCGATCTGATCACGGGCTGGCGGGTGTGCGTGTAACCGAGCTACGCGGATTTCCGCTCAAGATAGGCATGAACGATGCTGGGCAAATTGCTCCCGAGCCAATCGCCCATCTCCTGCTCCTCCTTCATTGACTGTTCGAGCGTCGACTTGTCATCGCCGGCGCCAGCCGCCTCGGCAAGTGTGAGTAACACCTTGTAAGAACTGATCTCGTAGGCCTTGAAGCCGATAGCCGCGAGGACGTTCTTCAATACCTCGTCGCCTGCGCCGGCATGAGTGAACCCCGCCACCGTGGCGATCGCGCCCGTAACCGCCTCCTTGAGCAACGACTTCTTCGATCCGTGCTTTTCAAGCAGATCGTCGAGCCGCGCAGCCTGCGTGACCGACCGTTCATGGTCAGCCTTCATCTTCAGGTGCAGATCTGGGTACGCCTCCATTCGAGGCAGCTCGTTCTGGATTGTACCGATCGCTTGGGTCTCAACCGCGTGCTGGTTGCGCAGCCCATTCAGGTAGGTGTCCATCGCCCGCTTTACGTTGCTCATACCTTCATCCTTGTCTGAACGAAAAAGGGTTGGTGCAGGCTCAACAATTGTCGGCGCCGGGCTTTACGGGCTGACCCTCAGGGGCCTTTTTCGAACCGTCATCTTTCGTCGCCGCGCCGACGTTGTTCATCGCGCCAATCGTGCCGGGAGACTCGCTCTTGGCGCCGGGGGTCACCTTGGCAGTCGTGCCGCCATCGACATTCGAGCTGGTGTCTTTGCCAGTAGCCGCATTTGTCGTCGTGCCAACATTGCAAGGCGCTGCAACAGCAAGGCTTGCTGATAGCGTGAGCAACGTGGCGGCGGCTGCGATTTTTAGGGATTTGGACATTCGTACTCCAGACTCTCAAGCCTGAGGGAAGGGGATTCACTGATCGTTGTTCCGGGTACCCCCGTGTGACAACTGTTCGCGTAGAGAACTCATATCTCTTCCGCTTCAATCTCTGTAACCTCCACGACCAGGGGGAAAGCGCGACGCAACGTCTAGCGAGAGTTCTGAACCATCGCGTTGGGTCAGGCCGGAGGCGAGCGGCAGCGCCAGAGCGCATAGCGCCGCCATGGCCCAGAACGCGCCGGCTCCGAACGCGCCGTAGAGGAAGCCGGCCGTCGCAGTCAGAACGGCCGAGGCCAAGCCGAGGCCCAGCGTGCCGTAGAGCGTCTGCGCGGTTGCTGCGAGGCGCTCTGGGACGACCGAGGCGATCAGGCGCATGTTGGCGAGGTGCAGCAGCGCGAAGGTCAGCCCGTGCAGCGGCTGAACGAACGCCAGCACAGGGACCGCAGCCGTGGTCGCCATGGCCGACCACCGTAGCACGCCAAGCCCAGCAGCCATCAGCGTGGCTCGCGCAACGCCTAGGCGCGCCAGCAGCCAGGGACCGGCGAATACGAACACGAGCACCTCGGATGCGACCGCCTCCGACCAGAGCAGGCTGATCGTGCCGGGTCCGATGCCCGCCTCGCGCCAGCGGATCACCGCGAAGCCGTCGTTCAGGGCATGGCTGCCGATGACCAGGGCCGCCACGAGGAGCATCCGGCGGAACGACGCTGAGGCGAGAAGCTCACGGATGCCACCGAGGCCGAGGCTCGGCCGCTCCTCTTGTGGATGGGCAGCTGGAACGCGGCTCGTTGCGACCGCCATAGCGAGGAACAGGATGCCGCTCGACACGATGATGCTCGCCAAGCCGGCTTTGGCGACGAGCAGGCCGGACACTAGGGTTCCGAACACGAAGGCCGCCGAGCCGGCACCCCGGACCCAGCCGTAGGAGAACGTGCCCTCCCGCTCGGCGGCGGTGAGCGCGAGCGCGTCAGCGAGCGGCGCTAGAGCCGCGATAGCGCTCGCGTGCAGCACGCTGACCGCCAGCAACGGCCAGAAGCCATATCCTGTGAGGTAAACGAAGGAGATTAGCCCAGCCGCGGCCGCGGCAACACCGAGTACGGCCCGGGTCGCGTCGTAACGGTCGGCGAGGTGACCCGCGACGGGTGCCGCGGCGAGGCGCATCAACGTGCCCGCCGCGAGCACGGCACCGATCTCCCCCGGTATCAGGCCGCGCTCGCCGAGGAAGCTCGGAAGGAACGGCGATTCCGTCCCATAGGCGGCGTAGAGCGAGCCCTGAAGCAGCACGAAGGCAGGGAAGGAGCTCGTCAGGACGCTAGCCCAAGCCTTCGCTCCCGTTCGAACAACCATGATGCATGCTCCGAGCCGTCACACCGGCTCGGCAGACGCCTCGCCAGTGTGCCCCGGGGGAGCGCTCGTGCCCAGGAGGCGGCGGCCTACCGTCCACACGGCCAAGCCGATGCCCGCGACGGCTGCCAGGGAAAAGAATGAGGCCGCGAAGCCGAAGTACTGCGCGACGAGGCCGGCGAGCAACGGGCTCACGGTCGCGCCCGCACCGTAGGCGGTCATGACGCCGCCAAGGCCGGCTGTGGCGTGACCGGAGCCCTCCATCATCTCGGCCACGAGAGCCGGAATAGCAACGCCGCCCAGGCCCATCGCCAAGCCTTCCAGCACCTGCACCGGGATGACCAGCAGCCAGGAAGTGGCGAACGCCGCGAAGATGCCGCGAACCACGACAAGCCCCAGGGCGATGGTGAGTACGCCGGCGTGCCCACGCCCCTTCGCGACGCGCGCGGCGAGCAGCGCAGCCCCAACCATCGTGACCTGCGAGACGACGGTCATCACGCCGGTGGTCAGGCTCGGATCGGCGCCCGCCGCGGTGCGTGCCTGCGCCAGGAACGGCAACATGGCGCCGTTGGCGGTTTGATATGCGAACACGGTGGCCGCCAGGATCAGGAGCGGCTTCGTCTCGAAAAGCACGCGCAGCGTCGATCGCTCGTCCTGCTCACCGCCGCGCGCCGTGCCATGGTCGATGCTGCTCTGGTCTACCGTCAGCAGCACCCCACACGAGGCGACCGCCATCACCACAATGGCGATGGAGACGTAGCCGAGCCCAAGGGTGTAGCCGAGCACGCCCGACAATGCGGCGTTCGCGGCGTTGCCGGCGTGGTTGTACGCTTCGTTGCGCGAGACCCGGTGGCCGTAAGCTTTCTGTCCGACAATGCCTAGCGTGATCGCCGCGACGAGGGGCGCGATGCTGGTGTCGGCGACACCGATGACCAACTGCGACAGGCCGATCAGCCATAGGCTGTCGGTGGCGATCAGGGCGACGGCGCCCAGGGCGATGGCGAGGACGGCGGCTGCAAGGGCCGCCCGCTTGTACGTGATTCGGTCGATCAGCGCCCCGACCGGCGTCGTTGCGAGCAGACCCGCGAAGCCGGCGAGACCCATGGCGAAGCCAGTGGCGGCGGGGTCGAAGCCCTGCTTCTGCAGGTACACGCCGAGGAAGGGCCCAAAACCTTCGCGTGCGCCGGCTAGGGCGAAATTTAGAGCACCGAGGTTAAAAGCTGGCTGCATGTGATCCGTGTCAGGTGCGGCAACGTCGCCGGATAAAAACTGGCTCGGCCCCAGAACAGGAGTGCCGCGCGGCAGGTTTGCGTGGTGCCGGCGCATAACCCGGCTCGCCGGAGATATTCGTGCTGACCGAGCAAGAAGTTGTGGTTTCACTTGTCGATCAAGGAATGCCGAACCAGGCCCTCAGAGCGGTGGTCGCCGTTCCAGTCTTCAATGAAGCCGAACGCATCGGACATTGCCTGCGCGCTCTCGACGGTCAGAAAGATCTTGGGGGAAGCGGGCTTGGCGTCCTGCTGTTCCTGAACAACTGCACGGATGGCACCGCCCATGTGGTCGCAGCCCTGCGCACGTCGGTGAGTCGCCCGGTTCGAATAATCGAGCGAGCGTATGCCGAGGCGAATGCGGGATGGGCACGGCGGGAGGCCATGGAGGCCGCTGCCGCGTGGTTGGAGGAGAGCGGTACGCCGGACGGCGTCATCCTCACGACCGACGCGGATAGTCGGGTCCCGGACGATTGGGTCGCCCGCAACCTCGCCGCCATCACGGAGGGTGTCGATGCCGTGGCCGGCCGGATTGCCCTCGACGAGGCGGATGCCGCGCGCCTACCCGCATCCTTGCACGCGCGCGGTGCGCTGGAGGGCGCCTACGAGGCGCTGCTCACGGAGCTCGAAGCACGGATCAATCTGGTCGCGCACGATCCCTGGCCGCGGCACTGGACGACCTCGGGCGCGACCCTCGCCGTCCGCTTAGCCACCTATCGGCATGTCGGCGGCATGCCGCCGCTCGCGGTCGGCGAGGACAAGGCCTTCGTCTCCTCCCTGCTGTCGAGCGATGCGCGGGTCCGTCACGACCCAGAAATCCTCGTGGTGACTTCCGGACGGCTCGATGGGCGCGCGCCCGGCGGGGCTGCCGACACGATGAAGCTGCGCTGCGAGGTGCCCGAGAGCCCGTGCGATCCGCGCCTGGAGCCGCTGCCGCGGGCTTTGTTCCGGTTCGCCTGGCGTCGCCGGATGGGTCAGTTACGGGCCTCGGGACGCCTCGGTCGCACGGCGCTCTGGGCCCCATGGCTCGGCATCCGGGGAGATGTGGCGGCGACGATTGCTGACCTCGCCACGCTGGGCGCCGTTCTCGCTGCGACGGAAGCGGCAAGCCCCATGCTCATATATCGCCCGCTGCGGCCTGCCGAACTCCCCCGACAGATTCGGCGCGCCCGCGCCGTCCTGAACCTGCTCCGCTCCGGGCGCCAAGTCTTCAGCCGCTTGCACATGTCGAAGTCTGTAGCGGTGGAGGGCGCCGCCCAATCTTCGGCGGAGCGGGCGGGCCATGCTTAAGCCCCTGGTCTACTGCGTCCAGAACCACGCTGCACGCCGGTTGCATCATGATTTCCGGCTGGAGATCGGCGTTGCTGTGAAGGGTTGGGCGATTACGCGCGGCCCGAGCCTCGTCGCGGGCGAACACCGCCTCACCGTCGCGGTCGAGGATCTTGCCCTGGACGATGGTGATTTTGAGGGTGTGATCGCAATGGGTCACCACGGGGCCGTCCTCATGCTGCTCTGGGACCGTGCGACCGGGGAGCCGGACGGCGACTGCGCCGCAGCCCTCGCAACGGGGTCGGCTGCCTTAATTCTGCAGGGGGAAAAGCTAATCGGCCGCTGGTGTCTTGAGCGCATGAAATCTCGGCTCTGCGAGGGGCATGTTTCCTGGCTGCTGGTGAAATCGCACGGCGCCGCCGCACGCGAGCGGAGCGATCCGGATATCTTGGAGGAGCAGCCGCGCTCGGTCCTGACCGGCCGCACGGTCAAGGACATCGCCGCGACTGCGGCCTAATGGGAGGAAGGCGCATGGACCAGATCACCCCAGCAAACCTGGCCTACGACCCCGTCGCGGCCGCCAGGCAGGTGGCTGTCACCGCGACCGGGCGCGCAGGTGAACAGGACCAAGACGAAGGCTTCCCGGTCGAGGACATCGCTGACCTCGCCCGCCTGGGCCTGCTCGCCGCGCCGATACCTTCCGACGACGGTGGCGTCGGCCTGGGCGAGGAACTGGGCACGTGCCAGCTCGCGGCGGTGCTGCGCCTCGTCGGTTACGGCAGCCTTGCGCTGGGGCGGCTCTACGAGGGACACGTCAATGCGCTCCAGCTCGTCGCCCGGTACGGCGATGAATGCCAGCGCGCGCGGCTCTTCGCCGACGCCCTTGACGGCCACCTGTTTGGGGTCTGGAACACGGACTTGCCCGGCAATTGCCTACGACTGGGGGAAGATTGCCGGCTTCGCGGCGTGAAGACCTTCGCGTCAGGCGCCGGCTTCGTCACCCGCGCCCTAGTAACAGTCAAGCGCGAGCCCGGCGCCTCGCCGTTGATGCTGGTTGTGCCGCTGAAGGCCGGCAGTCGCGCCGATCTCTCGGGATGGCATGCCCACGGCATGCGTGCGTCCGCGACCGGCACCGTCGATTTCGAGGACATCGCCGTGAGCGATGACAAGATCCTGGGCGGGTGGGACGACTACCACCGCCAGCCGACCTTCTCGGGCGGCGCGTGGCGGTTCGCTGCGGTGCAGCTCGGCGGCATCGAGGCGGTGTTCGACGCTTGGCGAGGGCACCTCTCCGCGACGGGCCGCGGCGGCGACCCACACCAGCTCGCGCGCCTCGGCGAGGGCGCCATCGCGGTCGAGGGCGCCCGGCAATGGGTCGAGCGTGCCGCTTTGACCGTCGCCGAGGACGAACTTGCGCCCGAGCGCATCGTCGCCTTCGTCAACCTGGCCCGGCTCGCGGTGGAGAAAGCCGGTCTCGACGTTCTGCAGCTCGCTCAACGCTCGGTCGGCCTGCAGGGCTTCCTGCGCGAACATCCCCTTGAGCGGCTCTCACGCGACCTCGCCACCTACCTGCGGCAACCCGCGCCGGACCGGGCCCTCACCACGGCGGCGGCCGAGATCCTGACGGCCGACGGAACGGCCAGTGACCTGTTCACGCTGGGAGGCATCCTTTGACCCGATACGCCGGCACGTTGCCACCCAGCTATTTCGACGAACGCTACGCCGCCGACCCAGACCCCTGGCAGTTTCAAACGAGCGACTATGAGCGTGGGAAGTACGCCGCGACGCTCGCCGCCCTTCCGCGGGACAGCTACGTTAGCGTCCTAGAGATCGGCTGCTCCATCGGCGTACTTACGCGGCAGCTCGCTAGTCGGTGCGACGCGCTCATCAGTCTCGATCTCACCGAGCTGGCGCTCGCACAAGCGCGGGAACGCTGCCGCGACCTCGACCACGTCCACTTCGAACTCGGGCAGGTCCCCGGCCAATGGCCGGCAGGCTCGTTCGACCTGATCCTGCTCTCGGAGGTCGTATACTACCTCGACCTGGATGACGTGGCGCGCTTGGTCGAGCGTGTGCGCGGCAGCCTCGTCAATGGCGGGGACGTCGTGTTGGTGCATTGGACCGGTGATACGCACTACCCACTGACCGGCGACGAAGCGGCGGATAGCTTCATCGAAGGAGTGGCCAATTTCCTGCCGGTCACCCACCGCGAGCGGGCAGAAAAGTACAGGCTCGACGTCCTTCATCGCTGTATGAGAACATATGATCCTGCCCCACCTCCTGGAAGGAAGGTGAAGTAGGTAGCTGGTGCTCGATCCTGTTCAGTGCAATCTGACATGTTTCAACCACGTGACTGCAACACCTCTTCGGGAAATGCATGTCAGCTTCTCCAACATGCATTTCCCGAAGCGGACTGGCAGTTTTCGGCCAGTTGGAGACATCCATTCGGCGACGCGAAGCCGATGCCCAGGGTAGCGTCGAGATCAGGTCTGGCAGCGCCGTTCGTGTTTTGCGGGCTTGGCGGCTGATCGGCATGCTTCTTGTTGAGCGCTCGCGTAAGCGCGAACGAGGCAGATCATGATCATGGGGATGCGGCGGCGTAGGTTCCTCCAACTCGCCGGCGCGGGCCTCGCGATGCCCGCAGTCGTCCGGGCTGCTGGAAAGGACCGCGTGCTCCGCTTCGTCCCGCAGGCCGACCTCGCCCTCCTTGACCCGATCGTCACCACCGCCTTCGTCACGCGCAACCACGGCTTCATGGTCTTCGACACCCTGTACGGGGTCGACGACGCCTACGTGGCACGTCCGCAGATGGTCGCCGGCCACGTCGTCGAGCAGGACGGACTGCTCTGGCGGCTGACCCTGCGCGACGGACTGCGTTTTCACGATGGAGAGCCAGTGCGCGGGCGCGACGTCGTCGCGAGTCTCAAGCGTTGGGGCTCACGCGATCTCTACGGCTTCGACCTGATAGCCGCTATCGACGAGATGACGGCGCCAACCGACGATGAGGTGCAGATCCGCCTCAAGCGGCCCTTCCCAACCCTGCCCGACGTGCTCGGCAAGGCCAACACCAACATGCCCTGCATCATGCCAGAGCGCTTGGCGAAGCTGGACCCGTTCAAGCCAGTCCCCGAGGTGATCGGCAGCGGACCATTCAAGTTTCTCGCCGCCGAGCGAGTGCCAGGCGCGCGGAACGTCTACGAGCGGTTCGCTGCGTATGTTCCGCGCGAGGATGGGACCCCAAGCTTCCTCGCGGGTCCGAAGGTCGCTCACCTTGATCGCGTGGAGTGGCGCACGATCCCGGACGCCGCTACCGCCGCCGCCGCGCTGCAGACCGGCGAGATCGACTGGTGGGAGCAGCCAATCCCCGACCTCGTCGCGTCGCTCGCCCGCGACCGCGACCTGCGCACCGAGGTGCAGGACGAGGCGGGTTTCCTCGGCCTGATGCGCGTCAACCACCTCCAGCCGCCGTTCAACAACCCCGCCTTACGCCGGGCCCTGCTGATGGGGCTCAGCCAAGCGGACGTGATGACGGCGGTTGCGGGCGACGACCCGAAGATGTGGCGGGACGGCATCGGCTACATGACCCCGGGGCCGATGACCAACGACGCGGGGATGGAGCGCCTATCCAGGACGCCGGACCTCGCCAAGGCCAAAGCCGCCGTGCAGGCGTCGGGCTACCGGGGTGAGCGCGTGGTATTCATGGCGCCGACCGACTTTGCCAGCATCAACGCGATGAGCGAAGTGACGGCCGACATGTTCCGGCGCATCGGCCTCAACGTCGACTACCAGGCGTTGGATTGGGGCACCATGGCGCAGCGCTGGGGTTCAACGCAGCCCGTCGAGGCAGGCGGGTGGAGCGCCATGTGCACCTTCACGACCGCGGTCAGCACGATCACCCCGGCCGACAACAAGTTCATCCGCGGCATCGGCACCAAAGGCATATACGGCTGGCCGACCAGCACGGCGTTGGAGGCAATGCGGGACGAGTACCTCACGACCACCGACCAAACCGCGCAACTAGCGATCTGCCGTCGGCTGCAGGAGCAGGCCTTTGAGGAGGTGCCCTACCTGCCGCTCGGGATTTTCTTCCAGCCGACCGCGCGGCGCGGCACCGTGACCGGGCTGATGAAGGGTTTCCCGCTGTTTTACAACGTCCGCAAGGCGTGACGCGGCGGGACCGAAGGGTGACGGAATGAGCGACGTGGCGCCGGCTGAACTACCCGTTACGGGCTACCTGTCCCGCTTCTCCGGGCGGCCCGGCGACACGCTCTTGGTCCACGTCAGCCTGCGTGACGGGGGTTCATACCGAGCGCAGCTGGAGCGGATCGTCTCTGGCGACCCGAACCCGGACGGTCCGGGCCTTCACATCGAGGATCTGTCCACCTTCTTTGACCGGACCGTGCCCGGACGCCGACAGCCGATCCGGTCCGGGTCATACGGGCTGGTGCCGGCCGGACCGGACCGGGATGCGTCCGCGCCCTGTACGTGGACCGCCGTCGTCTGGGTGGCTCGGCAGGGTGACACGCGCGCCGTCCTCTCCGAGGAGGACGACGATCATGCAGTCGTCCTCTCGTTCGGCCGAGCGGGCGCGACCGCTTCGATGCGGTGGGCGGGCGGCCGCGTCGATCTCGCCGCGGATGTCCCGATCCAGCGGCGGCGCTGGTACCGGATCTGGCTCGCCGCCGACCCGCGGACCGGCGCGCTCACCCTCGGGCAGCGGGCGCTCGATGGCGGCGAACCAATCATCCGGCGCGCCGACGATGCCGGGCTCGCGCTTCCCGCCGGGGGGCCTGTGCTGTTCGCGGCTGAGCGGGCAGCGGAGCCGGCGCGGCACTTCACCGGCAAGATCGAGGCACCGGCGATTTTAGATGGTCATGTGGCCGACTGGCTCGACCCTGGCCGCCTCCCCGAAGACGTCACGCCACTCGCTCTCTGGGACTTTGCGCAGGACATCGGCGGGACCGGGCTCATCGACACCGGGCCCCAGGAGCGTCACGGCCGCGCCATTAACCTACCCACCCGCGGCGTGGTCGGGGCGTTCTGGAGCGGGCGCGAGACCTGCTTCCGCCACGCGCCCAACGACTACGCTGCCATCCACTTCCACGACGACGACCTTGATGATTGTCGGTGGGAGCCCGACTTCGAGCTGACGATTCCCGACCTGCCGAGCGGCGCCTACGCCCTGCGGCTGACCTGTGCTGGTGGGGAGGACCGCCTGCCGTTCTACGTCCTGCCGCGCCGGGACGGCCCGCGGGCGCCGATCGCGTTCCTGGCCTCAACCTTCACCTACCAGGCCTATGCCAACCATGCGCGCGGCAACTTCGACGACAGGCTCCGCGCGCTGGCCGCCGCCTGGGGAGCCTCACCCTACAACCCGGACGACTTCCCGGTCTACGGCCGCTCGACCTACAACCGCCACGCCGACGGCAGCGGCATCGCCTTCTCGTCCCGCCTTCGGCCGATCCTGACGATGCGGCCGGACTACCTGACCTTCGATGACCCAAAGGGCTCCGGCCTGCGGCATTACCCCGCCGACACGCACCTCCTCGCATGGCTCACCGCCAAGGACTTCCCGTTCGACATCGTCACCGACGAGGACCTCGACGACGAGGGCCCCGACCTTATCCGGCCCTATCGGACGGTCCTGACAGGTTCGCACCCGGAATATCACACCCCGGGCACGCTCGACGCGCTGGCGGCCTACACGGGCAGCGGCGGCCGCCTCGTGTACCTCGGGGGCAACGGCTTCTACTGGCGCATCGCCCGCCATCCCGACATGCCAGGCGTGATCGAGATCCGGCGCGCTGAGGGTGGGATCCGGGCCTGGGAGGCCGAGCCCGGCGAGTACCACAACGCCTTCGACGGCGCGCTGGGCGGCTTATGGCGGCGCAACCGTCGGCCGCCGCAGTCGCTGGTCGGCGTCGGCTTCTCGGGCCAGGGATTGTTCGAGGGCACCCACTACCGCCGGCTGCCGGCCTCGTACGAGGCCGCGCACGCCTGGATTTTCGAGGGGGTCGAGGGTGAGACGATCGGCGGGTACGGCCTGTCCGGCGGCGGGGCGGCGGGGTTCGAGCTCGACCGGGCCGACCACGACCTCGGCACCCCGGAGGACGCGGTGATCCTCGCGGTGTCGGAGGACCCGCCGAGCTCGTTCGTGACCGTGCCGGAGGAGATGCTCACGCACGTTTCGACCATCTCGGGCGAGGAGCCTGAGGAGCTCAAGCGGGGCGAGATCGTCTACTTCGAGACCCCGTCCGGGGGGGCGGTGCTGTCGGTTGGTTCAATCACGTTCTGCGGTAGCCTCTGGCACGCGGGTGCGTTCCAGGGCCAAATCTCGCGGCTGCTGGAGAACGTGGTCCGGCGCTTCTCGCGCGACGAGCCTTGAGGGGCGCAACAAGAAATTTCACGGGACGGCGTCGGCCTCGTCCAGACGCGCTGCGGCCGCGCGGTAGGCCGCGCGCGTGTCGGCCACATCCCGTTCGTCGTGGGCGAGTGAGACGTACATCTTACCGTCGCCCTTCAGGATTCCACCCGCCCGCAACAGGCCGTTGAGCTGCCGTGCGCGCACGGCATCTGCCCCTGCCATGCCTCGATGATCCGTCACCCGCGACGTCGTGAACAGCGCGTCGAACATCGGCGGCTCGCCCACCATCGTGATGGCGTGCCCCGCCTCACGCAGCGCCGCCTCAACGCTGGCCCAGATGGCACGCCCTGTCGCGAACAGGTGCTCGTACGCTCCCGGCTGCTTCAGGAGCGCCAGGGCGGCCAGCCCCGCCGCGGCAGCGATGGGGTTGCCGCTGAGCGTACCGATCTGCGGCGTGAAGCCTTCCGGCTCGACCCGCTCGCGGTCGAAGTGCGCCATGATCTCGGCTCGGCCAGCGATCGCCGCAAGCGGGTAGCCGCCGCCGATCACCTTGCCCAGCGTGCACAGGTCGGGCGTGACGCCGTAGTAGGTCTGGCCTCCGCCGTAGGAGAGGCGGAAGCCGGTCACGACCTCATCAAAAATCAGCACGATTCCGTACTCGGTAGTGAGGTCGCGCAGGCCCTGTAGGAAGCCGGGCGCGGGCGGGATCAGACGCTGCATCGGCTCCACGATCACGCCAGCGATCGCGTCGTGGTGGGCGTGGATCATCTCGCGCGCCGCTGCGAGGTCGTTAAATGGACACACCAACATCTCGTCGAGCAGGCCGGGCGGAATGCCGGCTGTGTCGGCGACGGCGCGCCCAGTGTTGTTCTCACGTGCGGACCACAGGCTCATCAGGGCCCAGTCGCTCATGCCGTGGTAGCCGCCCTCGAACTTAAGGATCTTGGGCCGTCGCCGATGGGCGCGGGCGAGCCGCATGGCGTAGGCGTCGGCTTCGGTCCCGGTGGAGACAAAGCGGACCTGCTCGGCGCAGGGCAGCGCTTCGACGATCTCGGCCGCGAGCCGGATGCCGGGTTCGTTGTTGACGAAGAAGGTCGAGCCGCGTTCGACTTGTTCCAACACGGCGGCGTTCACGGCTGGGTGGGCGTGTCCGACGAGCATCGGCCCCGACCCGAGCAGGTAGTCAATGTACTCGTTCCCGCTGACGTCCCACACGCGTCCGCCACGGCCTGAGCGCACGACGATCTCTCCGGCCATGTTGCCGAAGTTGCCCCCCGGCAGGACGCGTCGCGCGATCTGGACGAGCGACTGCTCCTCAGCGTTGGTCGGCGTGTTCAACCTGCACTCTCCGGGGCTATCGACGTCGCTGCCTGGCTGCACTGTCGCATCAGGAGGCCGACATCGTGAGAACACGTGCGCAGGGTTCGTGCCAAGGCGAGGGCTTGCCTACCTCGGCTGAATGGTCATGCGCCCGAATGCGGATCGGCGTGGAGCCGTCCGCGTAGGGAGCAAGTGTCCGGCACTCCTGAACCAACTGCGTGGCCGCGGACCCGTGATCTGCCCGCCCCCCGGCTTCGCGCCGTCAACCGACATCGGCTCGCTTCCCGAAACCGGCCGTTCGGCTTGGCGCCCATTCCCGCCGTTCGAACGGTTGCGCCGGTTGCCGAGAAGCGGACATCGCGAGAGGCTGACGAGGCAACTTTTGCTCTGGGATGTCTTATCCCCGAGTGGCTAGAGCCGTGTCCGGTTGGGTTGAATCGTTGGGAGTAGCGGGCAGTCTGCGGATCCGATTCGATGTTAGACTTTCCGAGGAGGTCGGGATGCCGTCAGCGCTATCGGTGGATCTGTGTGATCGCGGCGATCGCGTCGGGAGCTTCGCGCCGACAGGCGGCCAAGCGCTTCGGGGTCGGCCCTTCCAGCGCGATCCGCTGGCTTGAACGCTTCCAGGCGGAGGGCGCGATCGCACCCCGGCCCTCGTGCGGTCAGCGACCCGCACCGGCCATCGAAGCGCACGCCGAGCGGATCCTTCAGATCGATCGGGAGCGGCCGCAGACCTTCCTGCACGAGGTGCGTGATATCCTGGCCAAGCAAGGTGTCCGCATAAGCGTCAGCGGGCTGTGGCGGTTCTTTGCCCGGCATCGGATCACCCGTAAAAGAGGCTGTCTATACGGCCGAGCAGGACGTGAGAGCCGCACGCGAGGCGTGGTTCGAGAGCCAACTCGACCTCGACCCCGATGCCGTCGTCTTCATCGACGAGACGGCGACCGCCACGAACATGGCCCGCACCTACGGTCGGGCTCCACGCGGCGAGCGCTGCCGGCTCCTCGCGCCCCAGGGCCATGACAAGACCACCATCATCACCGCCGCCCTGCGCACCAGCGGCTTGGTCGCCACCACCCTGTTCGACGGCGCCACCAACGGCGCGCGCTTCAGCGCCTCCGTCACCGACACCCTGGTCCCGGTGCTGAAGCCGGGTGACACCGTCATCCTCAACAACCTGCAATCCCACAAAGTCGTCGGCGTGCGCGAAGCCATCGCGGCGACCGGCGCGCGGCTCCTCTACCTCTCGGCCTACTCGCCCGACTTCAACCCGGTCGAGCAGGCCTTCTCAAAGGACAAGGCTCTACTGCGCACTGCCGCTGCCCGAACCGTCCCCGACCTTTAGGCGGCCATCGCCCGGGCCTTCGCAGCCTTCAGCCCAGCTAAATGCCGCAACTACATCGCCGCCGCCGGATACGACGCTTATGACCCAACCTAAACGGCAACAGCTCTAATTCCACCACGAGGCAACTCATCGCGGATGGCGTGATACGAGCGCTGATGCAGCGCACCCGGATCCGAGCCCGCGTCCGTGGCCCCCCGCCGTCGGTGAGCATCGACGACGTACGACGCAAGCTCAAACGACAGGGCGGCCGATGTGCCGTGACGAGCCTTGAGTTTCGGTATGTTCACAACGAAGCGCAGGATACTTCAGCAATCCGTTCGGCCTCAGCCTTGACCGTCTGAACAACGCTGAGGGCTACACCGTGTACCTCGACGAGGTCCCCCAGGCCGTCGACCACGCGTAGGCCGACGCCGCCGTGCGGTAGTACGCCACGGTCCGCCGGGAGCACCCCGGCCGATGGAGGCCCACAACCTCCCGCTCGTCCACGCCCTCGTGGGCGTCGCCTGGGCCAGCGAAGAGGCTCAGCTCCAAATCACAAACCCGACGGTACTTGAAGCCCTCCGCGACACCGCCTGAGCAGCTGCGCAGGCTGCCGGCCTGGTCGAACGACATCAGCTCGATTGGCTGACCTCGTGCCAGCGTAGGCTGATTGCAGACTAAATAAACCACCTATCAGTTTCGCTGCTGCAGCATGCCATGCAACCACGATCTGAGCGGGCAAATCAAAAATGCTTAGACCAAAATATATCGATTGAAGGAAATAATAAAAAAGCCCGGCACGATGGCCGGGCTTCCAGTTTTATATTGCACAGGTGCAAAACTCGGCACCGGATAGAAAGCCCCGGTGCCGTCATTCTAAGCGCGAACTAGAAATCGCGCTGGACGCGGAAGCGGATCTGCTGAACGGATTGTTGCGTCGCCGTGCGTACTGGGCCACCGGCATTGATGGAGGCAACACGCGCCGCGGTGTAAGCCGTCGGGTCCTTGTCGATGTCGATAACGCGACCGTTCTTAACACCGATCTGCGTGTAGAAGCCCTCCAGACCGATATCAAGATCCTTAACCGGGGACCAGATAAGGTTCGCACCCGCGACGATTTGGTACGTGTCACGAAGCGCCTGGCTCAGGTTGTAGAACCGCGAGCCGGGGTTGCCGATCGCGTTCTGACCGAAGGACTGCGTGCCGGTTGGGTTAAGCGCATTGTATATCAGGCCCTGACCGTATCGCGCCGATGCAGCGTAGTCCATCTCACCGTAAGATCCAAAGAACGCCGAGCGCCACTCCGGGCTCCAATAGTGGAGATAAGACGCGGTTACCGTGAAGCTGCTGGACAGTTGCAGCTGCCCCGTCACGGGGTTGACAGTTGCATCGTTGAAGTACTGCTGGAACTTCGAGCCCTGCAACGTCCCGGCCGTCTGCGCGTAGCAACCGGTATAGGAACAGTAGCCCGTGTACATCTGTGCCCCCTCGGCATAGGCGCCCTGGAGGTACAGAGCATCACCTGGGGCGATGAACGGTGCGTTGATCTTCAAGCCGCCCTGGACCGCCCAGCCATACGGGCTGTTGGTGTGAGCTGGGGCAGTAACGGCGCCGGCGATTGGAGTGTTGTTGATGTTGCCGATGTCGATCTGGTGCGAAGCCGCCGACAGCTGAGCCGAGCCCCAGGCCTGGTCGATGCGCGCGACACCGACGAAGTCGGGCATCTCGTTGCGCTGGATGACATCCACGGACTGGAAGGCCGTCGACGAGGCGAGCAGCGCACCTGCGGCGTTACGAACGAAGATCGGTGTGGGAACATTGGTGACGCCGAAGTTCGTCACCGAACCGTTCGCGGCCGTGACGGTCGTCGAGAGCGGCGAGAACACGTTGCTTCTGCGTTGGGTCGGGTCCTCGATCGATATCGTCGCCGAGAAACCGTTACCGAGAGTGGCCGTGTAGGCAAGCAGGTTGGTCGAGAAGACGTCCGAGCCCGTGGTGGCGCCGGCGAACTCGAAGTCGTGGGCGTAGAAGTCGAAGAACGACGAGGCGCGACCGGCGGTCAGGCCGGCGAACTGAATAAACGCTTTGTCGACGTTCATGAATTGCTGTGCGCGACCAAACTCGTCCTGACCCAGCGCTGCGTAGGCGTTACCGATGCGCTGTTGGGTGCCGGAGGTTCCACCGCCGTACGATCCACCAGTGCGCGAGCCAGCGTCGAGGCGCACGAAGGCGCGCAGGGTGCCGTAGGCGGTCTGGGTGCGCGCATCAAGGTTGATGCGCATCCGGCCTGCGTAACCGGCGGTGTCGCCAAGGTTACCGCCCTGCTGCCGCGAATAGGTGGTTTCGTAGCCGCCCTCGAACCGGGCACGGCCTGAGATGCGCAGACAGGTGTCAGTGCCAGGAATATAAAAGAAGCCGGCGCCGTAAGCATTACAGACGCGGACGTACTCGACTGGCAGGGCCTTCTTGACGGGCAGGTCGGCAGCGTGTGCAGCTCCAATTGCAGCGAATGCAGTGGCAGAGCCGAGCAAAGAGCTCTTCAAGAGCTTCATAGAAATCTCCAAAGCTTCGAGACCCAAATGCGACTTCGCCCGGTTGATCCGGATCACGTCACAACGTTCGATTTGGCCTGCGTCTTAACTGGCAGGCTCCTGCGGGCTCTCGCTTGGCGATGCCCCCGTGCCGGTGCAACATGGGCGAACACGAACTGACGAGCAACGCGAATCTAAGCCCGCCTTGGCAGTTCCAGCTTGATGTTGCCGCTTCGCCACAATTCGTAAAGGCTTCAGCCGGCTACAGGACTCTGACCGGACGGCGATGCTTCCTCCTTCAGCAAGGTTGCTTTTAAAGCGAGCAGGCTTAGATGGATTTTGAGCAAATAAATTTGCTTGCAAATGTGTAGCTGCGCCTCGAAGCTCTTTTGCTGCCGCTTATAATGTGATCGGCGTTTCTGCATCAAGTTTGCAAATTTCTACCTAGGATATAATATGCGGTCTGAGGGTGATAAAGAATTCAAGATCACGACTACTGAAGTTGTGATACGTAAATATGGTCTACTGGAACCTCTCGAATGGTCAGAAGACTGTGAATTAGAGATGCGACTTATGGTGATTTTCTGGAACAATCTTGTTGCTATTAATGAAAAATATGTTCTGCGTTATCTCGATTGCATTTCATGTTGCCCAAATTTTTTGTCTCAAAAGATCAAGTATGACAACCTCATATCGAACAACGCCACTCCCTCCGAAGTAGCGGCTGCAAAGAAGTTGCTTGCCATTGCGCAGCAGGACGCCACCCGCCGTATGGCAGTCGAGCTTCGTGCTTTAGAGGGCCTTCGACGAGAGGATGTGAAAGTAGCTCGACAACATAGCGGCTTGTGGTGGGGCAACTATAACGCGATTGTCCGATCGTTCGAGCGCGCGCGCAGCGCCGCCATTCGGGGCGGCAATACAATGCGTCGGAGAACCGACTGGGACAATGGGCGTATCACAAATACGCTGCAGGGTGGTGCCGATATCGAAGCCCTGTTCGACGGAAGTTTGAGCCAAGTTACGGTCCGACCTCCATCGCCGGGTGCTTGGTCCGCAGAAAGCCGTGGCGAACGTCGTAGACTCCAACGTACGACTCTTTCAGCGACGGTCACCGTTCGGGATGGCGAGCGTCGGACTGTTACATGGCCAATGGTTATGCACCGCGCAATCCCTGCAGATTGTCGTGTGAAGGAACTCATAATTACACGCCGTCGAGAAGGCGTGCGGTGGAGATGGGGGGTAAGTTTCGTATGCACGCGGCAAAAGCCATGCTTACCGTCCCCAGCCATATCACAGAAAATCCTTGGTATTGATATCGGCTGGAGGCGCGTGCCTGAGGGGCTTCGCGTGGCAACAACCAAGACTTACAATGAACCGCCTCGCTTCATTGTAATTTCGCAAGATCTACTCCAATCTTTCGCTTTGATAGATGATCTGCGCGCACGTGTCCGCGCGAGTGTCCTTATTGGCCTGGATCTACTTCAACGCGTTAGCCCGCTTGCACATGAGCAGCCGTTTCAAGAGATGATTCGCGAGTACCAACTTTTGCCGGAGAAAATGGTCGTGCAATTGCGAGAGTTTAGTCAGGGACCTTTTTTTCTCGAGCAGCGCCCTGAAGCAATTGGGGCCGATTTACATAATTGGCGCAAAGAATTTATGCGACTCTCTATTTGGCTAGATAACCAGCAGAAAAAAGCGGTCGCTCGGCGAAATCATTTTTATCAAAATATCATCATTGATATAATTGATCAGGCGAACGGCGTTATTGTAAATGATCTCAAGCCGGGAGAAATTGCTGCTCGGAAACAACTCGAAACCGATAAATCGTTTTTTCCAAATCGTGCGCACTATTTTCGGAACGTGGCGGCGCCATCAGAATTTGTTCGGCTACTCAAACTTCAAGCTTTGAAGCGGGGTGTCGCCTTTACCAAGCGTGAAATTGCATCACCGGTTCCTTGCCCGAAATGCGGCTCGACTTCGCGTAAAACCCGTCCGGATGTAATGCCTCAAGTCTGCGCGAACTGTGCAGAAAGTTTCGACCAGGACGTTGCTGCATCCCAGGAGCTTCTAGAGCCACCCAGGCTCACTCGTGGATCAAAAAGATTTGCGATCGACAAAAAAGATTAATATATACTGGTCAGCCGCTTCTACTCTAGTTGCATTCTTATGGCCAAAATATCGTTATTCTAGGAAATTTTGTGATGTAGAAGTTTTCGCTACGAAGCGGCGAAACTCGCGTTCCCACCTATTGCCAAAGGTCCTCGGAGGCGTCAAGGCGTCAAACTTAGGGCCTGTTGTCGCCTCAACGGACTGGTGGGGTGGGCGTTTCTCTCTCTCCAAGAAGTAGGGATGATGCTAAGCGAAGCGTAATGGCTTGAGTTGGAGCCCCTGGTCGAGGCGTGCTGACGAAGACCAAGACACCACCGCAGGACTCGCAAACCACGCTCTCGACCCAATTCTGGCGGCATCGGAACGGGGCCAATGGCGGGCCATTCCGGAGGACCTAGAGCAGTCACCGACCGGGTTAAATCGTCTGGGGTTTTCGCCGGGACAGGGTTGTGATTCGATGGGCGGCTTTCCGAGGAGGAGAGCCGATGGCGTCTGCCCTATCTGTAGATATGCGCGAGCGTGTGGTGGCTGCGATCGAGGCGGGCGCGTCGCGCCGGGAGGCGGCACGACGCTTCGAGGTCAGCCCGGCTAGCGCCGTGCGCTGGCACGAGGCCTTTGTGCAGGAGGGCCGGACGCAGGCCAAGCCGATGGGCGGCGATTAACACTCGCGTACAATCGAGGCGCAGCCCGACCTGATCCGACGGACCTACGAAGCGCAGCCCGAGCTGTTCCTGGATGAGTTGCGCGACCGTCTGGCCGAACGAGGTCTGCAGGACGGTGTCAGCAGCCTGTCCCGCTTCTTCAAACGCCACGGCATTACGCGCAAAAAAACACTGGCCACGCCGCCGAGCAGGAACGGGAGGACGTGAAGGCAGCGCGCCTGTCCTGGTTCGAGCGCCAACTCGATCTAGACCCGGACAGCCTGGTGTTCCTCGACGAGACCGCCACCAACACCCAGATGGCGCGCCGTTACGGACTGGCTCTGCGCGGTGAACGCTGCCGGGTCGCGGTCCCGTTCGGACATTGGAAGACCATCACCGTCACCGCCGGCCTACGCACCAGCGGCCTGATGGCCACCGCCCTCTTCGATGGGCCGATGACGGGCGCACGCTTCCGCGACTACGTCGAACAAACCCTCGTTCCCGCCCTCAGGCCCGGTGACACGGTCGTGCTCGACAATCTGCCTGCCCACAAGGTCAGCGGTATCCGCGAGCGCATCGCGGGGGCGGGAGCGAGGCTGCTCTACCTGCCGGCCTATTCCCCCGACTTCAACCCAATCGAACTCGCCTTCGCCAAGCTCAAGGCCATTCTTCGTTCCGAGGCCGCTCGCACGATCAGCGACCTCTGGGACACCATCCAACGGGCCTTCCGACGCTTCACGTCAGCGGAATGCCGCCGCTAGAGCTGTTCCCGGAGGCGTTGCGACGGAGCCGGGGTTGCCGCGTTGACCGGTTAAGGAGGCGGCAATGCCATCACCTTTATCAGTCGATCTGCGCGAGCGCGTTGTAGCGGCCGTGACCGAGGGCGCGTCTTTCCATCGAGCGGCGGCCCGGTTTGATGTGAGCGTGTCGAGTGCAAGCCGATGGTCGGCCCGGTTCGCGCAGGAAGGTCACGTCGCGCCCAACCCCACGCACAGCGGCGACCGCCTCTCGGGCATCGAAGCGCAGGCCGATCTGATCCTGTCCACCTACGAGGCCCGGCCCGAGATCTTCCTGCGCGAGTTGCGCGATGTCCTGGCCGCGCGGGGCGTGACGACCAGCACGAGCGGGCTGTCGCGCTTCTTCGCCCGCCACGGCATCAGCCGTAAAAAGGGGCTGTCTACGCGGCTGAGCAGGAGCGCGCGGATGTGAAAGCCGAGCGCCAAGCCTGGTTCGATGCCATGCCCGATCTCGACCCCGACACGCTGGTCTTCCTCGACGAGACCGCGGCCGCCACCAACATGGCACGCCGCTACGGACGCGCCCCCCGCGGCGAGCGCTGCCGGCTGCTCGTGCCGCAGGGGCATTACAAGACCACGACCGTCACCGCGGCGCTGCGCACCACCGGCCTGTGCGCGCTCAGCCTCATGGATGGCGCCACGAACGGCCAGCGCTTCCGCAGTTACGTCGCCGACAACCTCGTCCCGGTGCTGCAAGCCGGCGACACCGTGATCCTCGACAACCTGCAGGCCCACAAGGTCGCTGGCGTGCGCGAGGCGATCGAGGCGGTGGGTGCCCGGGTCCTCTACCTTCCGCCCTACAGTCCCGACTTCAATCCCATCGAGCAGATCTTCGCCAAGCTGAAGCAGATGCTCAGGACTGCTGCCGCCCGCACCGTGCCCGACCTCTGGGCAACCATCCGCGAAGCCTTCACCGGCTTTACCTCAGACGAGTGCCGCAACTGCCTCACAGCTGCCGGTTACGAAAATGACTTGGCCGTCGCTACATAGGCGGGAACAGCTCTAACTCGCCGCCGCAGGCTACGACGCCTATGATCCAACATGATCGGATGCCGCTCTAGGTCCGTGGTCCTGAACACCTGATTTGCGTCGGTGGAAGCCTGTCCGCTTCTGCGGCGGATCGTATCCGAAGCGGACCAGCGGCTTTCGGCCAAACCCGGACACCGCGCAACGCCTGCGCCAGTGTCTCGGATGGGTGGATTTCTGCCTGTCTGCTTTGGAGAGAAACCTGGCGAAAGCAGAAATTACCGCCGTGCTTGCCTAATAGTAAATACAGCGTCAATCTTTTAATATCGGTTATCAACTGAACAAATTGACAAGGCAACGTGTAGGGCCGCGACGAGTGCGGCCCTACAAGCAATTCGGGATAGTCTAGTCTCAATATTTTCTGATAATCGGTTCCGGCGACATCGGCACTGGATCTGCGCCGAAGCGGTAGGTCAGGCCCGCGTAGACCGAGAGTGGTTGAGCCAAAGTCGTGGTCCGCGGATCGTTGATCGACAGGTTGCCGGCCACCGCACCCGTCTCGGCAAAAGTGCCGAAGGTGGCGTAGCGTTGGTTTGTCAGGTTGGTAATCAACCCGAAGATCTCCAGGTTCTTGGTGACCTGATACTTCGTCGTCAGGTTCATCACGTAGTAGGCTGGTAGCTTCCGGTTCAGGTTCGACTCATCGCCGCGATAGTATGACGACGAGAACGCAGCCACGTTCAGGCCGAACCGCCAGTTCGGGGTGATGTTGTATTCGAACCCGGCCTTGATCTGGTGATCCGGGATGAGCGGGATCTTGTCGCCCCGCCGCACGTTGATGCCGCCGTTCGGGACCACATCACCACCGGTCGCGCCGCCAGCCGCGCCGGTACCAGCGAGCGGGTTGTTGGGTGACGAGAGCGTCTGATTGAACTGGAAGGTCGCGTCGATCAGGGCGTAGTTGGCGTAGACGAGCAGGTCGGGGGTGATGACGTACTCGGCGCTGACCTCGATGCCCTGCCGCTGAGTCGCCGGCACGTTGATGTAGTAGGCGCGCGCCGCGTTGCCGGCGACCGCGACCTGATAGAGGTCGTTCTGTAGGTCGGTGCGGAACACGCCGGCCTTGTAAGTCAGATTGCCGCCCGACAGGAAGCTCGGGATCACGCCGCGGAAGCCGGCCTCGTAGGTCCGCCCGGTGACCTGCTTGAGCGGCGGATCGGCCACCAGCGAGTTCGGCAGGAGGCAGGGCTGGGTCGGGCTGGAGCAGGACAGCTCCAGCGGCGTCGGCGCCCGGTTCGACTCCGAGTAGCTGCCATAGAGATTGAATGCCGGATCGAACTGGTAGGTCAGGCCTGCCAGTGGGTTGACCTTGAAGTACTCGTTCGTGCCCGTCACGTCCGGCGAGAAGCCGGTCTGGTCGCGGGTCTGAATGCGAGCGTAGTTGAGGCGGAAGCCGGCGGTGAGCGAGAGCCGGTCGGTCAGGTCGAGCGTGTCGGTGGCGTAGAGGCCGAGATACAGCGTCGACCCGCTGACGTTGCTCGGCGCGATGCCGAGGGCGCCGAGGGTCCGTATATCTGGCGTGCCAAGGCCAGGGATATTGCCGTAATACGGGCTATTGGGGTCGATCGAAACGGAGAGGTTTGGGTTGATCACACCCAGCGTGCTCGACGACTTGAACGAGAAGTTCGAGGCGTCGACGCTGCCGCCAACCACGAAGGTGTTAGGCAGGCCGAAGATCCGGTCGCGGTTGGCCGCCTGCAGCGAGCCGCCATAAGCCTCGGACTGGGTCAGGGTCGTGTCGATCGTTCCGTAGGGGGCATTCTTGTTGAACGGGATCGGCTGGCCGTTCAGGCCGATGATCGTGAACTGATCAGCGTAGGCCCGGCGCGCCGCCACCTGGCTGGTCGGAGGCGCGTTTACGTTGAATGCATCGTCCTGATAGCAGAGAAAACCCTTGAAGTCGCCGCGCTTGCTGCAGTTCTCGAAGTTGCCCTGGTTGCCATCGACGTAGTTCTCGCCGAAGCGCCGGTAATAGGCGTTTCCGGCTAGATCCCAGGTCGGCGAGATATCGACCCGGCCGGTGAGCTGGATCGTGCCGACCTGCGTCGTCTGGGTCTGCGGGTAAGTGAAGATCGCCCGCGGATCGATATGGGTGAAATCGACCGGGGTCGCGGCGGCCGCGCCGTAGAAACTGCGTGCGGCCAACCCGATCAGGTGGAACTCCGAGTCCTGCGAGCGATAGCCGAGATCGGCGTAGAGCCGGCCGATCGTGCTCGGGTTCTCGTAGCGCCAGCCCCGGTCGTTCAGCCCATCGCCGGTGAAGTAGAAGCTCCAATTGTCGACGATCTTACCGTACTGGAGATTGCCGGCCACCCGCCCATCAGAGCCGCCGAATGCGGTGATCTCGGTGCCCTGCCAGGTGAAGCCGTTCTTCATCTGGATGTTGACCGCACCGCCGATGGCGTTGAGGCCGAAGACTGGGTTGCCGGTGACCACGTCGATCCGCTGAACGGCTTGCGGCGGGATCAGGTCGAAGTTGACGACGTCGCCGAAGGCCTCGTTGATGCGGATGCCGTTCTGGTAGACGGCCAGCCCCTGCGGTACGCCCTGTACGGAGGAGGCGGTGAAGCCGCGGTAGTTCAGGTCGACGCGGTTGCCGTTGCCCTGCGAGTCGTTGAGGTTCACTCCCGGGGTCGATCGGGCGAAGGTGGCGATGATGTTGTCGGTGCCGCGATCGACGTCAATTTGGCGCGCCGTGACGGTCTCGACCGTGCTGGGGATCTTGTTCAACGGCTGCTCAGAGCCGCGCAGGCGGACCGGACCGGCGGGCGCGGTCGGCACGATCTGGCCGAGCGTGTTGAGGTTTTGAGCGCCGCTCGAATTGCCGCCGCCGGCACCGACCGGCGAGGTCGAGACGACGCTGATCTCGCCCAGCGTTACTGCTTCTTGTGCCTGTGCCAGCCCGGGCAGCATTGCCACGGACGCGATCAGGCTGCCTCGTAAGGCGCGCATGTGTTCCCCCAGCCAATTTTACGTCGCGCCCCGCTTTTTCGGGTGCGCAGCCAGACTGATGCGCAACGGCCAGATTAGGACAAATCACGGGCTCGTGTTGGGCGTCTTTACGCTGGATAAAGTCTCATCAATCCTTCGTTCGTGACTTTAATGTAACATCAAATGGAAAACAGTCCGGAGACTGGACGGGTACTAGAGGAAAAATTGGTCGGGGAGATCCGGCAAGGCGACTGCTTGACGACGATGTGATTTCGCCTCCCCTGGCATCGACGATACGTGTGCCGGACCGACATCGAGGTCCGTCATGGCCGTGCAGGCTGGTTATCTTCGGAACCCCACGTCCTTCAGATCACCCGGCGGCCTTGCGGGGAGCGGCATGATCATCGCGGTTGGTCGCAAGCCGGTCGCAGTCGCGTATCAGTTCTGGACGGGAGCCAATTCCGGATCGATCGCGACTACTGCGTCACAGGCGAAGCGCGACGCGCTGCGGGCGATGTGGCTTGAACCCACCGTGATCCTGCGCCTGGAGGACGGCCGGCACGTGGATATCTCGCTCACTCAGTGCGAGGACGGCAAGGCGACGTTCGAGATCGCGGCCGATGAGTGATCTGTGCCCGCATTCATCTTGCGCCGATCCGTGACAGGCACCGGCCGCGCACTGCAAGGAATTTCTACCGCCGGTCCGCGGTCGCACCCGATACGCATGTCGGCGACGGTTCTTTCGGTTTAAGGCCGAGCTTGTGGCGCCTCGCCGTACTGGAGCACCGGTCTGAGTAGGATTGCGCGACCATCGGGTAGTCGCGCGGCAAGCCCCATTTCTCTCGGTATGCTTGCGGTGTCAGCCCCAGCCTCGTCAGATGCCGCTTGAGCGACGCATAGGATTTCCCATCCTCAAAGCTCATCAGGGTATCCAGACTAATCGATCGTTGGATTTGCGCTGGTGTCAGCGTTGCGGAGGGCATCGGATTTGCAGCGCCTGCGAAGGATATCTTGGGACGTTCGCTCAGATGCTCTTCAGAAATAAAATGTGCAAATCACGATTTTGTAAAAGGATAAAAGGTTTTCAGGGTGCTGACACAATGCCACCTTACGAGAGATGTTTATGTCCCGACTATGATACGAGACGATCCGACTCTGTCGATCATCTCATTGTGCCAGAAACGTTGCGAGACAGGCGCCGCATTATACGCGTCAACTTCACCAATCATGGCTGCACCTTCGATGTCCGCTTTCAGGATGCTTCTGGATGTGCCCGAATGGCCGGTCGGGGTCGGAAGCTGAATGACCGCTTGGGGTGGAAGGGAGATGGTCCGCGTCTGGACTGGAATGATCCGAAGCGGACGCCGTCCTCGCACTCAGCCGCGATGCCAGTCGCTCACGATGGCTTAGGTGCGAACATCGCGGCGACGCTGTGGGGAGCCTCCAGGCCAAAGAACCGGGCAAGGTTCCGGGCGGAGACAGCGGCGATCTCGGCGCTTCGAAGAAACATGCTTTGCTCGTATGCGGTGAGCGCGAGGCCGATGTGGTCGGGCGACGCGATGATCGCCCTCGCGAGTTCGGCGCCGTCGTAGAGGGCGAGGTTCGCTCCCTCGCCCGCGAACGGCGACATCAGGTGCGCCGCATCGCCGACGAGGGTCACACCGGGCACCCGATCCCAGCGGTGGCCGACCGGCAGGGCGTGGATGGGACGGAGGACGGGATCGTCGTCACTGGTCGTGATGAGGGCGGTCAACTGCGGGGCCCAGCCAGCAAACTCGGCCGCGACGCGGGCCAAGGTAGCTTTGGTGTCGCGGACGTCGATGGCGTCGAACCAGGATGCCGGCCTCTTCAACGCTGTGTAGGTGTGCAGCCGCCCGTCCGCATACCTGTGGGCCAGGATGCCTTGGCCCGGTGCCACGGCCATCAGCGTACCGCCGCCAATCGCCTCCGCACTGGCCGCAATGCGCCTGTCGCCGTCGCGAACTGTCGTCTCGATGAACGACACGCCGGCATAGGTGGGTGTGGCGTGGGCGAGCATGGGGCGGACCTTCGACCAAGCCCCGTCCGCGCCTACGAGCAAGTCGGCGGTGACCGTCGCGCCGTTCGTGAAGGCGACCGTGTGCCGTCCGTCGCCGCAGGCGGTGACCGTAGCCGCTCGGTGGTCCCACCTGATCGTCCCGGCGGGGAGCGAGGCGATGAGCAGCCGCCGCAGGTCACCGCGATCAATTTCGGGCCGATGGTCCGCTGGGTCACCGGGTCGGTCGAACAGGATATGGCCGCTTCGATCCACGATGCGTTTGGCGTTTTCACCGGGGCGCACTAGGCGGAGGAAGCCGTCGTGGAGCCCCGCGGCCCTCAGGGCGATCTGCCCGGTGGGTTCGTGGATGTCGAGCAGGCCGCCCTGGGCCCGCTCATCGACTGATGGCTCCCCCTCGTAGACCGTTGCCGTGATCCCATGGAGATGGAGGATACGGGCTAGCACGAGGCCACCGGGGCCCGCGCCGAGGATCGTGATCGACTGTCGCATGGGTGCGCTCCCGCGACCGCGTGCGACCGGCGCCTTCAACGGCCAGTCACCACGGTTGCCCGAGATCATCGGGCGATTGCTTCGGAGACGCTGGCCGATCCATGCGAGGAGCGTGGATGACGTGCATTCGACGGCCCTACGCTGGGCGGTCGTTTTTCGCGACACTGCCGAGACTACCTCCGACCAACCGGCTCGGCAACTTTTCGATACTGCGACGAGGACGAGCGACCGCTTTCGGGAAGCGCTGAGAGCTGTTCGGGCGACCGGGTTGGGTCGGTAGGAGGCCGTCCGCTTTTTCGGCGGATCTGCTCCGAAGCGGACCGGCGACTATCGGCGAGAATACAGCACGACAGATCGTCATCGTGTTCAAGACCGGATGCTCCGCCTGGCCCTCATCTCGGTCGTTTTGAGGCGTTTGCCAGCACCTCCGATGCCTACATCGGCACAAGTCAGGTTATAGGTCTCATTAGCGTCGCTTCCGAACACACGTAACATGACTGTGATTTAGTTTGTGTATATTCGCTGGACGCCCTAAGGCGTGGCTGTTGCAAACAGCAGATCTGCGGCCTTCTCGCCGATCATCATGGTCGCCGCACACGTATTGCCTGACGGTGTGGCAGGCATCACAGACGCGTCAGCGATGCGCAGCCCGGACAGGCCGTGAACCTTAAGATCCGGCCCCACAACGGCCCCAGCATCATCGGGCGAGCCCATCCGCGCCGTTCCGACGAGGTGCTGAGCTGACACACCATAGCGGCTTGCAAAGCTCAGCAGCGCGTCATCGTCGTCGACATCAAGCCCTGGGAGGCTTTCCGAATGGAAATATCGGGCGAGAGCCGGCATTCGGAGCAGGTTGCGCGCCATGCGAATGCCCCGAATGAGGGTTTGTCGGTCTTCGTGGTGGCTCAGGTAATTGGCCTGAATTAGGGGAGGCTCGCGCGGATCGGCGGAATGCAGGTGGACGCTGCCGCGGCTCCTCGGCCGATGCGCCCAGACGCCGGCGGTCATGCCTGGGTAGTCGTCGAGGACGCCGATCGCGCCCTCGCGGTAGCTCGCCGGCGTGAATACACCTTGCAGGTCGGGGCGGACGACCTCGGGCGAGGAGCGCGCAAACCAGTGCACCAGCGACGGGCTAACCGACAGAAGGCTGGGACGACCCAGGATCCATCGCGCGATCTGGCCAGCAAGTCCGACACCGCGCGACAGCTCGTTGATGGTCCGCGCATTCGCGACGCGGGCCACCACGCGCACCGAGAAGTGGTCGGCTAGGTTCTCTCCGACGCCGAGGAGGGCATGCCGCGGCTCGATCCCAAGGGCGGCGATCCGGGTAGGATCGCCGATGCCGGAGAGTTCCAGCACGCGCGGCGTGTTCAAAGTGCCGCAGCACAGCACGACCTCCCGTCGCGCCAGCACCGTCCGGGTGTGCTGCGGGTCGCCCTGCATGTAACGCACCCCTGTCGCACGCGGCCCGTCAAACAGTATCTGCGTGGTCTGAGCCCGCGTGCGGACCGCGAGATTAGCGCGTGCGCGGATCGGGCGTAGGAAGGCGCGCGCCGTGCTGCTGCGCCAGCGGCCACCGATAGTGCGCTGAAAGTAGCCGACACCGGCCTGGTCGGTTCCATTGTAGTCCCGGTTCCGAGGAAGCCCGGCCTCGACGGCGCCGGCGATGAACGCCTCGCAGATCGGGTGGTGCCAGGCGAGGTGCGACACTGGCAGTTCGCCCGTGCGTCCGTGGTAGTCGTCGTCTGCGGGCCCGAGCCAGCGCTGGCTGCGCCGGAAGTAGGGCAGCACCTCGCGGTAACTCCAGCCCGGGCAGCCCTGGGCGGCCCACTCGTCGTAATCCGCGGCCTGCCCGCGGTTGTAGATCATTCCGTTGATCGAGGTGGTGCCGCCGAGCGTGCGTCCCTGTGGAAGAGCGATGCGGCGGCCGGCCGTCAGCTCTGTCGGCTCCGCGGAAAACTGCCAGGTCCAGGCCGGGTCATAGACCACCTTGATGAAGCCAGCCGGGATGCGCAGCCACGGTGAGGTGTCAGGCGCGCCGGCCTCCAACAGGCAGACGGTGACACCGGCATCGGTGCTGAGGCGGTTGGCGAGAACGGCGCCGGCGGCGCCCGCGCCGACAATGACGTAGTCGAAGGTCTCGGCGTCCGAGGGCGGTGCGGCGTTGGTCATCGGTTCGGTCCGGATCGGGCATTACCGCGAAGGTCCGGTGCGCGTGAGCGCCGCCGAGAGCGATCGGGGGTTCGGAAGGTCTGGGGAGGATCTGCGGTCAGGCGGCGCTCGCCGGCTGGCGCCGTGCGTCCCAGGCCCGGCCCGGCATCGCCTCGATCAGCCGACGCGTGTAGTCTTCTCGCGGAGCGCTGAGCACCTCGGCCGAGGGGCCGTACTCGACGAGGCAGCCCCGGTGCATCACCGCGATCCACTGGCACACCTCGGCTGCGACGCGCAGGTCGTGGGTGATAAACACCATGGCGACGCCGAGGCGCCTCTGCAGATCATGGAGCAGAGCGAGCACCTGGGCTTGGACGGAGACGTCGAGCGCCGAGACCGACTCGTCGGCGACGATTAGATCGGGCTGCAGTGCCAACGCCCGCGCGATGCCGACGCGCTGCCGCTGGCCGCCGGAGAACTCGTGCGGGTAGCGGTCCAGCGCCGAGCCTGGCAGCCCTACGAGGTCCAGCAGCGTGCGCGCGCGTGCCATTGCCTTAGCCCGTGATTCGCCGCGTGCAACCGGCCCGTCGGTGAGGATCCGGCCGACAGTTTGGCGCGGGTTGAGGGAGGCGAACGGGTCCTGGAAGATCATTTGCAGCCGATGGCGCTGCGGCCGGAAGGCTCCCTGCGACAGCGGCGCGATATCCCGCCCGTCGAAGATGATCTCTCCGCTGTCGATGCTCTGAAGCTTGAGCAGGCATTTGCCGATCGTGGATTTGCCCGAGCCCGACTCGCCGACGATGCCGAGGGCCTCGCCGCGGCGCACCTCGAAGCTCACGTCGCGCACGGCGTGGACGACGCGCTTCGGACGGAAAGGACTGCCCGAGGTCGTGTAGGTCTTGGTCAGGTTGCGCACCGCCAGGAGCGGAGCGTCTTCACCAACCACGCCGCGCTGGGCAGAGCGGCCGGTCGGGACTGAGGCGATCAGGCTCCGCGTGTAGGGATGGCGCGGGGCGTCGAGGACATCGGTGGCCAGGCCCTGCTCGACCAGCACGCCCTTCTCCATGACCGCGATGCGATCGGCGATGTCGGCCACCACGCCGAAATCGTGGGTGATGAACATCACGCCCATGCCCATCGATGTCTGGATCCGCTTGATCAGCGCCAGGATCTGCGCCTGCGTAGTCACGTCGAGGGCGGTGGTGGGCTCGTCGGCGATCAGGAGCGCCGGCTCGAGCGCCAACGCCATGGCGATCACTACACGCTGCCGCTGGCCGCCGGATAAGCGGAAGGGATAGACGTGTTGGATTGAGGCCGGGTCCGGCAGGCCGACGAGCTCGAGGAGGTCGAGCACGCGTTGCCGGCGCGCCGGGCCGGGATGGGTCCCGTGCGCCGCCATCACTTCGGCGATCTGGTCGCCGATCCGCATGGTCGGGTTCAGGGCCGACATCGGCTCCTGGAAAACCATGCCGATCTGCCGCCCACGCCGGGCCAGCATCTCGGCCTCCGAGAGGCGCAGCAGGTCGGTCCCCTCGAACAGGATCTCGCCGCGCTCGGGCTGCAGATGGTGCGGCAGCAGGCCCATGATCGCGCCGGCGCAGATCGACTTGCCGGAGCCGGACTCGCCGACGATGCACAGGATCTCACCGCGCGCGATGTCGAAAGACACGTCGCGGACCGCGTAGGGCCGCTCGCCGCCCGGCAGCGGGACAGTGAGGCTGCGGACTTGCAGCAGCGGCACGGCAGCCGCGGAACTCGGGTGGGAGGACATGGTGCGCATCAGTCCTCGCCCCGGCGGCGGAGCTGCGGGTTGAGAGCGTCGTTGAGGCCCTCGCCGATCAAGTTGATCGCGAGCACGGTGAGCAGGATCGCCACGCCCGGCATCAGGCTCATCCACGGCGCCTCGCGCAGCATGGTGCGGGAGGCGCCGATCATGAAGCCCCAGCTCATCATGTTGCGGTCGCCGAGGCCGAGGAACGACAGCGCAGATTCCGTGAGGATTGCCGTCGCCACCATCAGTGAGGCGGTGATGATGATTGGCGACATGGCGTTGGGCAGGATCTGCGTGAGCATGATTCGACCGGGGCGCTGCCCGATGACGACGGCGGCCTGAACGAACTCGCGCTCGCGCAAGGTCAGGAACTCACCGCGGACGAGACGCGCCACCGGCGGCCAGGATACGATCGCGATCGCGGCGACGATCGATCCGATCGACGGCGTGAGGATTGCGACCAGCACGACGGCCATCGCAAGCTGCGGGATCGTCTGGAAGAATTCCGTGACCCGCATCAGCAGGTCGTCGACCCAGCCGCCGTGATAGCCTGCTGCCGCGCCGATCGCGATCCCAGCTAGAACCGCAACGGCGGTGGAGACCGCGCCGATCATCAGCGACACGCGCGCGCCGTAGGCGAGGCCCGCGCCGATATCGCGCCCGAGCATGTCGGTGCCGAACAGGTACTGTCCGTCCTGAAAAGGCGGGATCAGGGGATCGGCCACCATTATCCAGGGCGAGTCGGGAAAGAGCAGCGAGGCCGCGAGCGCGACGAAGAGGATCGCCGCGAGGATCATGAGGCCAGCCACCGCGCCAGTGTTGCGCAGGAACCTGCGCGCGAACCCGCTCACCGCCCGCCCTCGAACGCGATCCGCGGATCGACAAGGCGGTAGATCACATCGGTCAACATGTTGAAGACCACCACCATCGCCGATGTGAGCAGGAAGACGCCGAGCAGAAGCTGGTAGTCGCGCTGCATCAGCGCATCGAACATCAACCGCCCGATGCCGGGCCAGCCGAACACCGTCTCGGTTAGCACCGCGCCGCCGGCCATCTGGCCGAGCTGGATGCCGGAGAAGGTTACCACCGGCAGCAGTGCGTTGCGCAGGACGTGTCGGCGGATCACAGCAGGCGCAGCGACGCCTTTGGCGCGGGCGGTCCTGACGAAGTCCATGCCCATAACCTCCAGCATGGAGGCACGCGTCAGTCGCACGTACATCGCCATGTAGAATGAGCCGAGCGACACGGTCGGCAGGACGAGGTGGTTTGAGATGTCAAGGATCCGCGACCAGCCGGTCAGGCCGGCGCCGACGGTCTCCATGCCGAAGGCCGGCAGCCATCCGAGCTCGACCGAGAACAGCACGATCATCAGGAGCGACAGCCAGAACAAGGGCGTCGCGTAAAGCAGGAGGGCGCCGCCGACAATCAGGCTGTCGAGCCAGCGCCGCCTGCCCGTGTAGCGCGTGCGGGAGGCGACCACGCCGAGGAAGATGCCAAGCAGCACCGAGAAGACGAAGGCTGATCCCATCAGCAGCAGGGTGGCGGGCAGCCGGTCGAGGACGAGTTGCAGCACCGGCAGCTTCATGCGGTAGGAGAAGCCCCAATCGAAGCGCGCGACGCCGAGCACGTAGGTCGCCATCTGCACAGGCAGCGGCCGGTCCAAGCCGAACTGCGTGCGCAGCTGCGCGACGTAGTTCGGATCGCTCGACCCGGACTCGCCGGCCATGATCGAGGCCGGATCGCCGGGTGCGAGCCGGATCAGGAAGAAGTTGACCACGACGACGCACAGGACGACCAGCACGCCTTTGAGGAGCTTGGCCAGGATGAAGCGCGCCAGTGCCATCGACGGCACCCGCTGCAGAAGAACGGACTGGGCCGGTGCATGGTCCGGGGTGGGGGCGGCCTTCGGCGCCTGAGCGGGCGCAGCCCCGGTGATCGGTGATCCGGCGCTCATTTGCCGAGCGACACAGTCGCGAAGTTCGAATTGGTGCCCACGCCCGAGGTGATCAGACTGTGAACCTCGCCCTTGTACAGGGTGACGTTCTGATTCTCGAACAGGTAGCCGTTGGCCACATCGCGGACGAGGATGTTCTGGACCTCAGAATACAGCTTCTGCCGCTCAGCCGGGACGAGCGACGATGAGGCTTTGTTGAACAGCGCGTCGGTCTCTGGGCTCTGGTAGCCCTCGTTGTTCACGAAGGGCGAGCCCTTGACGATATTGCTCGACAGGAAGAGCCGGGAGACGCCGATCGCCGGGTCGCCGAACTGATCGGTGAAGTGGAAGGTGGTGTCGAAGTCGAAGTTGGCGACCCGCTGCGCCCAGCCGCCAGCATCCGTACCCTCGATCTGAACGTTGAACCCGACCCGCTGAAGAGATTGACTGACGTATTCGGCCAACCGGTCCCAGGCCGAGCCGTAGGGATAATTCAGGATCTTGATCGGGTACTTGGAGACGTCGACGCCGGCCTCCTTCAGGAGCGCTGCGGCCTGCTTCGGATCGTACTTGTAGGCCGGAACGTTCGGATCATAGAACAGCGTCGTCGATGAAATTGGCCCGGTCGCCACCTTGCCGATGCCGAAGAAGACATTACGCACGATGAAATCGCGGTTGATCGCGTGCATCACCGCCTGCCGGACCTTAACGTTGTCGAAGGGCGGCTTGCGCTCGTTCATCAGCATCGAGGTGATAGTCGAGTACATCTCGGTGCCCTTGGTGGTATGCTCCACGCCGGGGATCGACTCCAGCCGCTTGATGTCGACGTTGTCGACGTCGCCGCCGCGCAGGACCTGCACGTCGCCGCGCTCGAACGCCACCGCCCGCGAAGCGGAGTCCGGGATCACCCGGAAGACGATCTTGTCGAGGTAGGGCAGCCCCTTCTGCCAATAATTCGGGTTGCGGGTCAGCACGATGTCCGAGCCCCGCGTCCACGACTGGAATATGAACGGCCCGGTGCCGATCGGGCGCTGGTTCGCGGGATTGGTCGCGAAGTCGGTGCTCTCGTAGATGTGGCGCGGCACGACCAGCATGTTGTCGGTGCCGAACAGTTGGAGGAAGGGCGCGAACGGCTCCTTGAGTTTGAACTCGACCGTGTGATCGTCGATCGCGGTGACCGAGGCGAGATACCGGTTGAGGATGGGCCGAACGCGCGGATGCACCTGCCGCAGGAACTTGTCGGCGCTGAACACCACGTCGGCGGCGGTGAATGCTTTACCGTCGTGCCACGTCACGCCGTCCTGCAGGGTGAAGCGATAGGTGAGTCCGTCCGTCGAAACGTCCCATGCTTTGGCGAGCCCCGGCATGGGCTTGAGGTCGGCGCCGTAGGTGAGCAGTCCCTCGTAGATTTTGCTGCCGACGTACTGCGTCGGCGACTGCTGGTTCAGCCCGAGGACGAGGATCGGCGGCTCGGGCTGAACGATCAGGTTCAGCGTTCCGCCACGCGTCTGAGCGGCGGCCGGCGTGAGGGCGCCGACGAGCAGCATCGCCGCGCCGGTCAGCCGAAGGGATTGCCTGAAAGCTCTGACCGTCATGTGTTGCCACCTCGTTCGCCGAGCCGGCAACCTAACCTGACTGGCCCGGTGGTCAACTGGTTGGACCAATCTAAGCTGCTCGTTATTGCGGCGCACACCGCGCAAATTTACAGCAAGCTGTTAGATCTGAAGTCCTTCCCGAGTCGTCGCCGCGAGCCGTCGCAATGTCTCCTCATCGCTCGCTTGGCCTCGACCGGATCTCCGGCAAGGATGGCTTTGACGATGGCCGCGTGTTCGTTCTCGGCCAACTCCCAAGCGCCGCGATGATCGACGATATGCTGTTCGAGCTTGTTGAACATCACGCTCTCGTCGTGGATGTCCCACAAATTGTGCACGGTCAGCGCCATTGCCACGTTGCCCGTCGCCTCGCCGATCGCGAGATGGAACAGGCGATTGTGCAGGCGTGGCGTCTCTGACCGTATGACGGCACGCTCCGCCACGACGATCGCTTTCCGCTGCTCCGCCGTGGCATAGATGGCCGCCATCGCTGCGGCTTCCGGCTCGACGATCGTATTGACCGCCAGCAGTTCGAACGCGCCCACGTCGGCGTGAACTGGGTGCTTACCCGATGCGCGAATGTCTGGGCCGGCATTCTTCAGAACCGGCTTCGGCGCGCGTTGCTTCACCGCTTGGGCGAAGTCACACACGTAGACGCCGCTGCCCATCATGACCTCGACGTAGCCGGCGATTTCCAAGGCGATCAGAGCTTCGCGGACTGACGTCCGACTGACGGACATCTGCACGGCGAGGTCACGTTCGGACGGCAGACGAGTGCCGGGAGGGAAGTCGCCGCGCTCGATGCGAGCTGCGATTTGGTCGGCGATCATGCGGTATAGTCGCGTGGCGCTGACAGGCTCGAAAGCGCTCATTGATAAACCCGTTCCACATGTTGGCCTACTGGCTGGACCAATATGCGCGCTGCTCGATAGCGTCAACTTGGTGCTCCCAGCAGACCAAGTATTTGAAAGTCTGCTGCGCGCCGGCGAGGTGAGGTGGATCTCCTACACCCGAACACTTTGGCTGCAGCCGAGGCGTGATCCTGAGCAAGCAACACTTGTTGGCCGGCGACTTCACGCACTCTGCTGGAGTGGCCCCCAATTCGACCAGACACCGGGCGCAGCCGTGAGGGTCTAGGCGGAAGCCGAGGCGTGCGCCTATGCCGAACGACACGCAGCGGATTGAGATCATCACCGGGCGGGAGCGCCGCAGGCGCTACGCCGCCCACGAGAAGGTGCGCTTTGTCGAAGAGATGATGCAACCTGGCATGACCATCTCAGCGGTGGCGCGGATCCACGGCCTCTCACCGAGCCTTCTCTTCGGGTGGAGGCGTCGCATGGCCGAGGGCGGACAGGTGGCGGTGCAGGCTAACAACGAGGTGGTCGCTGCTAGCCGGATGCGCGAGTTGGAAGCCCGCGTGCGCGATCTGGAGCGGCTGCTGGGACGCAAGACGCTGGAGGTCGAGGTGCTCAAGGAGGCGCTGGCCGTCGCTCGGGTAAAAAGCCGCGTGGCCGCTGCTGTCGCCGCCCGCATGCTCTTCCCGGAGAAGATCGTGGCCGACGTGCTCAGCGTAGCCCGCTCCAACCTCGTCGAGCAGATGCGGGGCGGGTCGCGGTCGCGCGGTCCCTACCGTCGTGCCGACGACGAGGCCGTCCTGATCGCCATCCGCGCCATCACGGACGTGCGGCCGACCTAAGGCTATCGGCGCGTGACGGCGATCCTGAACCGGACGCGGCGCGCCACTGGCGAGCCCGCCCTGAACCACAAGAGGGTGTTCCGCCTGATGAAGCGGGACAGCCTGCTCCTCCAGCGCCACACGGGCGGGCGACCCGTGCGCGCCCACGAGGGCCGTGTGATTGCCGCAGCCTCGAACCAGCGCTGGTACTCGGATGGGCTGGAGATCGGCTGCTGGAACGTCGAGGTGGTGCGAGTAGCCTTCGCCATCGACACCCATGATCGCGAGGTGATCGCCTGGGTGGCCTCGACGGGTGGGGTCACCGGCCAGATGGTGCGCGATCTCAGGCCGACCTGCGTGGAGGCGCGCTTCGGCAGCCTGGAAGCTCGCTTCGGCAGCCTGCGCGCGAACCATCCCGTGCCGTGGCTGGCGGACAACGGCTCCGCCTACACGGCCGCCGAGACGCTGTCCTTCGCGGCAGCCCTGAACCGCGTGCCTTGCTTTCCGCCGGTGCGCTCGCCCGAGAGCAACGCGGTGAGCGAGGCGTTCGTGAAGACGCTCAAGCGCGACTATGCTCGCGTACAGCCCCGGCCCGACGCCAACACCGTCCTGGCGCGGATCGGCGCCTGGATCACCGACTACAACGAACACCATCCCCATCGTGGGCTCGCCATGCGCTCGCCGCGCGAGTTCATCCGTGCTCAGATGCAACCAGCCCCGTGTCCGGTTTGATGGGGGCAACTCCATCTGCCGACCACCAAGCTTCGAAGCTCTGCGAGCTGCTATGACCGAAATGCGCCCATCCCGGTCATTCAGCCGACGAGCGCATTCGCCCCGAAGCGGACGCTGAGACAAGCCGGCAAAGCCGCTTGCCCCCGCTGGGACCATCCTCATCTTGAGCGGCCGATCTGTTTTTGAAGCAAAGCGAGCCGAAGACGGCCGGATCAAACCAGGCCTTGCCGCGAACGAATGGCACCCACCGGGATGGGCTGGTGTGCGCGGGCCGAGCTCTCCGATCGTTCACGACCTCGGGCAGCCACCTGTAACCCACCCATTGCGCCCGCATCACGCGCGGCCCGCAATCGGCCGATGCGGCGCGCGAAGCGCGTGCGAACATACGCGGACCATGTCGAGGTTCAGGGCGATACCGCTCCCCCAGTCAACTTTATAAGGCTCAGCCTTCCATCACGACGGGGCCATCGGGCACCAACGCTCCCCGGCGTCGCCAGCGCAGAAAGAGCTGTCCGAGGATCAGGATGGCGCAGACGGCGAGGAAGGCGGCGCTGATCGGGCGCTCGACGAACACCGTCAGGTCGCCCTGCGACAGCAGCATGGCGCGCCTGAAGTTCTCCTCGAAGCGCGGACCGAGCACGAAGCCGAGGAGGATCGGGGCCGGGTGGAAGCCGAGGATCAGCAGGAGATAACCGAAGATCCCGATCACCAGCGTCTCGCCAACTTGGAACAGGCTGCTGCTGGTCGAGTAGACACCGATGCACACAAAGAACAGCGCGCTCGGATAGAGGTAGCGGTAGGGGATCGTCAGCAGCTTCACCCAGATGCCGATCAGGGGGACGTTGAGCCCCATCAGGAGAATATTTCCGACCCAGAAGCTCGCGATCAGCCCCCAGAAGATGTCCGGGTGCTGCGAGATCAGGAGCGGCCCCGGCGTGATGCCCTGGATGGTCAGGGCGGCGAGCAGCAGCGCCATCACCGCGTCGCCCGGGATGCCGAGGCTCATAGTCGGGATGAAGTCGCCCTGGACCGAGGAGTGCGTCGCGGTCTCGGGCGCTGCCACGCCCTCGATCGCGCCCCGCCCGAAGCGCTCAGGAGTACGCGAAATCTTCTTCTCGGCCGCGTAGGCGACGAACGAGGCGATGGTCGGGCCGGTGCCCGGGATGAGCGAGCACAGGCTGCCGATCAGCGTGCCGCGCAGGATCGGCAGGGCGGAGCGCTTCAGGTCCGCTCCGCTCGGCCGCATGTCGCGCAGGCGCACGCTCGCGCCTCCGCGCAGCGGCTCGACCTTGTTCACGCTCTTGAGGAACTCCGCGATCCCGAACAGGCCGAGCGCGAGGGCGACGATCTCGATCCCGTCGGCGAGCTCGGGCAGGCCAAAGGTGAAACGCTCGTAGCCCGACGTGACGTCGGTGCCGAAGATGCCGAGCAGGAGGCCGAGCGTCGTCATGGCGATGCCCTTCAGCGCCGAGCCGCGGGCCAGCGTCGAGCCGGCGAGCAGCCCGAGCAACATCAGCGAGCACACGTCGGCGGGCCCGAACTTCAGCGCCGCCCGCACGAGGAGGGGCGCGAAGAAGATCATCATCACGATGCCGAACGAGGCGCCGCAGAAGCCGCCCAGCATCGTGATTCCCAGCGCCGTGCCGCCCTTGCCCTGCTTGGTCAGGGGATAGCCGTCGAGACAGGTCACCGCGTGCGGCGGATGGCAGGGCAGGTTGAGCAGGATCGAGCAGATCGCGCCCCCGTACTGCGCCCCGTAGAAGATGCCCGACAGCATCAGGATCGCGGCCACCGGCGGCATGGCGAAGGTGAGCGGCAGCAGGATCGAGATCGCCGCCATCACGCCCATCCCGGGCAGCACGCCGACGATGTTGCCGAGCAGGACCCCGACGAAGCAGGCCAGGAAATTGGTCGGCTGGAGGGCGACCCCGAAGCCCTGGGCGAGGTCGGTGAGCGCCGTGCCGATCATGACTGTCCCCAGGCGAGCGGCGGCAGCTGGATGTGCAGGCCGTAGTAGAACAGGGCGCAGCCGAGCGCCGCGATCAGGGTCGCGAGGAGGCAGGCGCCGCGCACCGTCGTGGTGCGGTCGCCCATCGCCGCGATGAAGACGCAGGCGAACGTCGCCGGGAACAGGCCGGCGGTCCGGGCGAGCAGGAGGAAGGCGAGCATCCCGCCGATGATGCAGGCCCAGCCGCGCCATTCGGGTCGGCTGAGGTCGACGCGGTCGTGGTCGTGCGTGTCGGCGGTCGTCGCCTCCGACAGCCCGATCCCGAGGCCGCAGGCCACGAGGATGACGCCCATGGCCAGCGGGAAGGCACCCGGCCCGATCGCCGCCAGCGTGCCGAGGCCGTACGTCGCTGATTCCACGATGGCGCCGAGGCCGATCAGCGCGGTCAGGACGCCGGCGTAGCGCTCCCTGTGCCGCTGGATCGAGTGAAGCACGCGTCCCTCCGGTCGTTTTGGCTTTTCTGTTTTTGACTCGTGCGACGGCCCCGGGCGTAACGGGGCCGCTCGGTCCCTCAGGGACGATCAGACGTAGCAGGGGCCGTCGATCAGCGGATTGGCGGCGAGGAAGCGCTCGTCGACCTCGACGCCGAGGCCCGGGCTGTCCGGCGGGCACACTCTGCCCTCGGCGTCGAGCCGATAGGGCAGACCGACCACGTCGTCGCGGAAGGGGTTGTGCCGGGCCACGTCCCCCTCGAAGTAGCCGGGGTTGTCGACGGCCGCGAGGAGGTGGAGCGTCGCCACCATGTTGATGCCGGTGGCCGAGGTGTGCGGATTGACCGAGATCTTCCACGCGGAGGCCAGCGCGGCGATCCGCATCGTCTCGGTGATGCCGCCGGTCTTCGACAGGTCGGGCTGGACGAAACCGAGATAACCGGCCTGCAGCGCCTGCACGAACTCGTAGCGGGTGAAGTGGTTCTCGCCGGCCGCGAGCGGGACGGTGCCGAGCCGCGCCGCCTCGCCGTAGCTGTAGGCGTCGTGGGGTGGGAACGGCTCCTCCAGCCACGCGACCCCCGCCGCCTCGAACGCCGGCATCACCCGGCGGACGTCGTCGACCGTGTAGCCGGTGTTGGCGTCGACCAGGACCTCGACATCGGCGCCCAAAGCCTCGCGCACCGCCTCGACCCGGGCGATGTCGCGCCGGGGGCTGTCGCCGACGCGCAGCTTCAACGCCCGGTAGCCGGCGGAGACGTGGGCGCGCGCCTCATCGGCCAGGGAGGCCGGCTCCTGCCATCCGAGGGAGATGCCGCCGGCATAGGCCGGAACCGCGCGGCGGCCACCCCCGAGCAGCCGGTAGATCGGCCATCCGGCCGCCTTGCCGCGGATGTCCCACAGGGCGATGTCGAGGCCCGACAACGCCATCGCGGCGGCCGCGCCCATGCCGTGGCTGGCGAGTTGCATCCGGTAGACCCGTGCCCAGACGCCGTTGACGTCGAGGGGATCCATGCCGAGGACGAGTTCGGACAGGGTCGTGTCGATGAGCTTGGCGATGGCGCCCGGGCAGCGCCCGTGATGGGCCTCGCCCCAACCGACGAGGCCTTCGTCGGTCTCGACCTTCACGAGCACGGCGTCGCGCTTGACTGCGCGGCCGATGCCGAGCCGGACGTTCTGACCTTCGGGGACCCGGAATGATATCGGGACGGACTGGATGCGGGTGATGCGCATGGGTTCTCTCAGACGGACAGGGTCTCGGGCAGGATTTCGGGGTTCACGAGGTTGCGCGGTCGCTCGCCGCGCAGGATGCGCAGCATCTCCTCGACGGCGCCGACGCTCATCGCGCGTGAACTGGTCTGCGTGATGCCGGCCACGTGCGGGGTGAGCAGCAGGTTCGGACAGGCCAGGAGCAGGTGGTCGGGGGGCAGCGGCTGCACGTCGAACACGTCCAGCGCCGCACCGGCGAGCGCGCCCGCGTGCAGGGCGGTGGCGAGCGCGGCCGCGTCGACCACCGGGCCGCGGGCGACGTTGATGAGCACGGCGCCCGACCGCATCCGGCCGATCAGCGCCGCATCGACGAGGCCGCAGGTCGCCTCGGTGAGCGGGCAGGCGACCACCACCGCGTCGCTCTGCGCGAACAGCGTCTCCAGGTCGACCGCCTGGACGAAGCCGCCGAGCGTCGCGCCTCTGCGGGAGGCCCCGAGCACGCGCATGCCGAAGCCGTGATGGGCGATCCGCGCGACGCGGCCGCCGATCTCGCCGAGGCCGAGCACTCCGAGGGTGCTGCCACCGATCTCAGCGAGGCCGTCGGCGATCGGCCGCACGGCGCCCCATCCCTCTGCGCGCAGGCCGCCGTCGAGGCACCAGACCTGGCGGCGCAGGTGGAACAGCGCCGCGAACACGTACTCGGCCACGGCCTGCGTGTTGCTGCCGGGCAGGTTGGCGACCGGGATGCCGCGCACGGTCGCCGCCGCGACGGGGATCATGTCGAGGCCGACGCCGTGACGGACGATGCCGCGCAGCCGTGGGGCGTGATCAAGGATGTCGTTGGGCAGCTTGACCCGCACGATGAGCCCTTCGGCGTCAGCGACGAGCGCCCGCAGGGTCGCGGGGCTTGGGTCGGGCGCGGTGACAGGACGGGCGTGGGCCGCCAGCATCGCCTCCGCCTCCGGATGGATCGGGTTGGTCAGCAGGACCACGGGGCGTTCGCTCATCGGACTTCCCCTGCGATGACCGGGCTGATCAGGCTGCCCAGACCCTCGACCCACGCGGTCATCGTCGAGCCGGGCCGGATCCAGGCCGGCGGTTGGCGCAGGGCCGCGATCCCCGCCGGCGTGCCGGTGGCGATCACGTCGCCCGGCTCCAGCACCGTCTGCCCCGACAGGTGAGCGACGAGGTCGGCCACAGAGAACAGCATCCGGGCCGTGGTGGAGTCCTGCAGGCTCACCCCGTCGATCGACAGGCCGATCCGCAGCGCCTGCGGATCGGGGACCTCGTCGCTGGTCGCGAGATAAGGACCGAACGGGCCGAAGGTCGCGATGTTCTTGCCCGGGCCGAAGCCCTCGCGGCGGATCAATTCGCTGGCGCTGACGTCGTTGAACACGCCGTAGGCGCAGACATGGGCCGGCGCGTCCTGCGCGGCGACGTGGTCGGCGCAACTGCCGATCACCGCGGCGATCTCGGCCTCGTAGGTGCTGCCGCCGATACCCGGCGGCAGCACCACAGGCTCGCCCGGCCCGATCACCGTCCACGGCTCCTTCATGAAGAGGAACGGCTCGGTCGGATGGGGCGCGCCGCGCTCGGCCAGCGCGTCCACGTAGTTGTGGGCGATCCCGAAGATCCGGCCGGGCTTGGGCAGCGGCGCGCGCAGGCGCACCGACCGCAGCGGGAGGCGCGCCGCTTCGGGAATGGCGTGATCGCGCAGGCGCACGGCGGCGTCCACGAGGCCAGAGCGGATCAGGTCGAGGACCTGCGGCGGGCAGCCGGCAAGCGCCGGCTGCAGGGCGGGGTGGGCGAGATCGACGACCGTGTCGTCCGGCCCGCTGGCGTCGCCCAGCAGGATACCCGCCCGCTCCGCACCGCCGCTCGTGAAGGTGACGAAACGCATCGCGGCGTGCCTCAGGCGGCGCGGTAGCGGTCGATCACGGCGCGGTCGACCTCGACGCCGAGGCCCGGCGCGGTGGGGACCGCGACCTTGCCGCCGACCTGACGGATCGGCTCGAGGGCGAGGTGATCCCGGAAGGGGTTCTCCTCCTGCTCGAACTCGAGCATCGGCGCGACCGGGAACAGGCAGGGGGGCTGATCGGGGATCGAGGCGAGGAAGTGGATGGTCGCGGCCAGGCCGACCACCGAACCCCAGGCGTGGGGAACGCACTCGACGCCGTGGGCGGTCGCCATCGCGGCGATCTTCTTGCACTCGGTGATGCCGCCGGCCGCGCACACGTCCGGCTGGACGATGTCCATCGCCTTGCGCGCGATGGCGTCGCGGAAGCCCCAGCGGGTGAATTCGTTCTCGCCGCCGGCCACCGCGATGTCGAGGGCGCGGGTGACCTCGATGTAGCCGTCGAGATCCTCCGGCGAGATCGGCTCCTCGAACCACTCGATGCCGAGTTCCTCGAGCCGCCGCCCCATGCGGATGGCGGTCGGCACCGTGAGCGAGTGGTTGGCGTCGACCATGAGGCGGATGTCCGGGCCGATCGCCTCGCGCACCGCCGCCACGCGGGCGATGTCGCGCTCGATCGAGCCGAGGCCGATCTTCATCTTCACGGCCTTGAAGCCGGCCTCGACGTAGCCGCGCGCCTCCTCGACCGCCTCATCGACGAGGCGGTCCATGTCGGTGAAGTACAGGCCGGTCGCGTAGGCGTCGACGCTGGTGCGGAAGGCGCCGCCGATGAGCTTGTGCACCGGCTTGCCGACGCTCTTGCCGATGATGTCCCACAACGCGATGTCGATGCCGCTGATCGCGGCGATCGACATGCCCTTCGGCCCGTAATCCTTGATCCGGTTGTAGAGGTCCTCCCAGACGACCTCGACGTCGAACGGGTCCTGACCGATCACGCGGGGCGCGAGCTGCGTGTCGATGAACGCCTTGGCGACCGCGGACGGCCCGTAGCACTCGCCCCAGCCGACGATACCGTCCGCCGTCTCGATCTCCACGAGGCAGGTGCCGCGGGTCTTGTACAGCCAGCCGCGGGAGGAGGTGAACGGCCGCTTGATCGGCGTGGTTACGACATGGCAGGTGATGGTCTTGATCTTGGTCACGCTATCCGTCCCGGTCTCTGTTCAGATCGTTCGAGCGCTCGGAGAAGCGCGGCGGCTCAGGATTTGAAGACCTTCTCGGCCACGATCCTGATCGACTGCTCGACCCGATCGACCTCGGCGGTCAGCGCATCGCCGGTCAGCGGCGCGATCAGGAAGGCGTTGCGCGCGGCGAAATCCGTGAAGCGCTGGTCCCCGATCGCGGCGCTGAAGCCGTCTGTCAGCTTGGTGCGCACCTCCGGCGGGAGCTTGGCAGGGGCGACCACGTAGGCCATCTGCACGACCGGGCCGAACGGGAACACGTCGTAGCCGCGCTCCTCGAAGGTCGGAACGTCGGGGAACTGCGGGAGGCGCTCCTTGGCGAACACGCCGAGGGCTCGCACCAGGCCCTGCTGCAACTGACCGAGCGACTCGGCGGGCTTGAGCACCGCGGCCTGGATCTGCCCACCGGCGAGGTCGGTGATGACCTTTGCCCCGCCCGTATACGGAGCGTTGATATAATTGACGCCCGCCGCCCGGGCGGTCATCGAGGCGAAGATGTGATTGAGGTTGTAGTTGCCCGGCGTGCCGATCGACACGCTGCCCGGGTTCTTCTTCATATGAGCGAGAAAATCGTCGAGCGTCTGGTAAGGGCTCGACCCGGGGACGAGGAGCATCAGCGGGTCGATCGAGACCCGGGCGATGTGCGTGAACTGACCACTTTTGAGGGGCGTCTTGCCCTCGGCCATGTAGGCCAGCGTCGAGCTCGTCCCCATGCCGAGCGTGTAGCCGTCGGGGTTCGCCGTCGCCACGCGTCGCATCCCGATCGCGCCGGTGGCGCCGGGCTGGTTCTCGATGATGATCGTGATGCCGCGCTCCTTGAGCAGCGGCTGCAGCCCACGCGCCAGGATGTCGTTCGAGCCGCCCGCGTTCCAGGGTACGACGAACGTGATCTCCCGCGCCGGGAAGCCAGACTGAGCCAGTGCGATCCGTGCGCCAAGCCCCCCCAGGGCAAGGCCTCCGACGAGGCTACGGCGGGTCAGCATGGCGTTTCTCCCGTCTTCGTTGTTTGTTATAACGATCGAAGGCGGCTAGGATGTCAAGCGGGGTCGAACCGGTTCTCGCGGATCGGTCCCGATCCGCGATGGGCGGGTTGTTCAAGGGGCAGGGGGGCAACGGGGTTGAGACAGGTCGAGCGACTGCCCCTCTGGGATCAGGCCTACGCGGAGCTGCGAATAGCCATGCTCGGCGGCCGGTTCGGGCCGGGAGAGCGGATCCTCCTGCGCGAGGTCGCGGCTGAACTCGGCATCAGCCTCACGCCGGTCCGCGATGCGGTCAACCGACTGATCGCGGAGCACGTGCTCGAGCGCGGCAGTTCCGGCCAGGGCGGGGGCGCCGTGGTTCCGCGGATGGACGTGGTGCGCTTCGACGAATTGCTGACGATCCGCTGTGACCTTGAGGGTCGAGCCGCGGCCCGCGCGGCCGAGCGCTGCGCATCGGGCGACCTGGGCGTCCTCGACGAACTGCTCGCCGAGATGAAGGCTCTGATCCGGGCCCAGAACCTCAATGTGTACCTTGATCTGCACCGGCGCTTCCACTTCGAGCTCTACGCGCTCGCGCGCATGCCGATCCTGGAAGGGTTGATCGAGAACATCTGGCTGAGGTGCGGTCCGGTCCTGACATACGTCATCCCGGACTACGTGCTGCTGGAGAAGGGCAGCGATCTGCATACCGCCGCGCTGTCGGCCCTGCGCGCCGGCGATGCTGACGCGGCGGCCACGGCGATACGACAGGATATCCGCGAGGCAGGCCGCTACATCGTCGGGCTCGCGGACGCCGCTGGGCTCATCGAAAACCCGGCCGTATGCCACCGGCCACAGGCGCACGCGGCATCATGACCGGGATGGACGAGCCCTCACGTCAGGTTGGCCGTGGTTTTAGCCCGGATGAGATCGCGGTCGATCTCCGCGCCGAGCCCGGCCGCCGTAGGCGCGTGCACCATGCCGGCGGGATCGACCGCGATGTCCGCGGCAAGCCCGTACTTCTGCGCCGCATCCGGCAGCAGCACCTCGAAGAACTCGGTGTTGCGGATCGCCATGATGACGTGGAGGTTGGCGACGTTGTTGAGCGAGTTGCCGCCGTGGTGGACCTCGAAGTTCATCCCGAAGGCTTCCGCGAGATGGGCCGCCTTGACGAGCGTGGTGATGCCGCCCTTCACCGCCACGTCGCCGCGCAGGAAATCGGTGGCGCGCTGCAAGATCCAGGGCGCGTAGGACTCGAAGCCGGCCTGCGGATATTCGGTCGCCATGATTGGCACATCGAGCTTGGCCTTGAGCTTGACGTAACCGTAGAGGTCGGAATCCGCGAGCGGATCCTCGTACCAGTAGTAGCCCGCCGCCTCGATCGCGCGGCCGACCCGCAGCGCCTGCTCGTAGGTATACCCCCAGCAGGCGTCGAGCATCAGCGTGAACCCGTCACCCATCCCGGCCCGCACCGCCTCGCAGATCGTGATGTCGTCGCGCCAGACCTGGGGCGGGTGGATCTTGTAGGCGCTCCAGCCGGCCTCGCGGTACGCGTGCGCCTGCTCGACGTAGGCGGCGGCCGAGTCGAGGATCTGCGAGCTGGCGTAGGCGGGTATCCGGTCGCGATAGGTGCCAATGAGCCGGTGGATCGGCAGTCCGGCGACCTTGCCGGCGAGGTCCCACAGGGCGACGTCGAGCGCTCCGATCGTCCGGACGGAGGCGGCGCGCACGCGCGCCCACAGCTCCTGGTTCAGGCGCTCGCGATCGAGGGGATCGCGCCCCATGAGCACCGGCTTGAGCACTCGCACGAGAAGCGGTGCGTCGAGATCGGCCGGTCCGTAAGCTGAGCCGAGGAAGGCATGCCCCTCGACGCCCTCATCGGTGTGGATCGTGACGAGCCCGAGCTGGCTGCTGCCCACCGCACGCGCCGTGCGCCCGGAGTAGCGCGTCGGCGGGATATCGTCCCAGCCGAACAGAGTGACCGTGACATCTCGTATGCGCATGGCGTCGCCTCCGGCCCGGGACCACCGCAGATGCGGCTTTCGCTCTCCGGCGCGTTCGGGCCATCGCCTTTCTAACGCCGCCGCGACCAGCGCGTCGAGACGCTGGCCGGCCCAAAGACTGGGAGGAAACCGTGAGCAACCCGTCGACGACGGCTGACCCAATCGGCCGTGAAGCTCTGCGTAGGATCAGCCTGCGGTTGCTGCCATTTCTGGCGCTGAGCTATCTCGCCAACTACATCGACCGGGTCAACGCAGGCTTTGCCGCCCTGCAGATGAACCGGGAGGTCGGGCTGACGGCGAGCGCCTTCGGCTTCGGCGGCGGTATGTTCTTCATCGCATACCTGTTGTTCGAGGTGCCGAGCAATCTCGCGATGGTCCGGGTCGGGGCGCGGCTGTGGCTCGCGCGGATCATGATTACGTGGGGGCTGGTCTCCGGGGCGATGGCGCTGACGTCGGGCCCGGTCTCGTTTTGCGTGCTGCGCTTTCTACTGGGCGCGGCAGAAGCCGGGTTCGTGCCCGGCGTGATCCTGTACCTCATGCAGTGGTTCCCGGCCCGGGAGCGGGCACGGGTCATCGGCCTGTTCATGGTCGCAAGCCCCGTGGCCGGCATCGTCGGCTCGCCCATCTCGGCGGCGCTGCTCGGGTTTGACGGCTGGCTCGGCCTCTCGGGCTGGCAGTGGCTGTTCATCGTCGAGGCGATGCCCGCCGTGGTGATCGGCCTCGTCGGCCTCGTCTGGCTGACTGACACGCCGGCGCAGGCAGGCTGGCTCGAGCCGGAGCACAAGGACTGGCTCGCGAGCCGCCTCGCTGCCGACGCGGCCGCACGGACCAGCATCGAGAAGACCACCGTCTGGGCGGTGATGGGCGACCGCACCGTCCTGGTGCTGTCGTTGATCTACGCGGGCCAAGCCACCGCCAACGCCGGCCTATCGTTGTGGCAACCGCAATTCCTGAAGTCGTTCGGACTCTCGACGACGGAGGTCGGCCTCGTGAACGCGATCCCGTTCGCGGTCGCCGCGCTAGCGATGTACGCGGGCGGCCGGAGTTCTGACCAGCGCGACGAGCGCGTCTGGCACACGGCCGTCCCGACCGCACTAACGACGCTGGGCTTATGCCTCTGCCTCGTCCTGCACGGATTGGCCCCGACCGTGCTGTTGCTGTGCCTCGCCCTGTTCGGCGTCTCGGCGTCGCGCGGCCCCTTCTGGGCACTCACGACCGAGTGGCTGTCCACGCGCGCGGCGGTCGCGGGGATCGCTCAGATCAACGCAGTTGGCACCGGAGCGAGCTTCTTCACGAGCTGGGCGACGGGGGCGATCAAGGATGCGACTGGAAGCTGGCCCCTGGCGCTGCTGCCGCTCGCCGGCGTGACCGCGACGGCCTCGGTCGCCGTCATCCTGCTCGGACGCCCGACACTCTCGGCGACGCCGAACCGATCCGAGCCGCACGTGAAACCGACGACACCCGTGGCGGTCGAGCCGTGAATGGCGTCCGCTTTTGTAGCGAACCTTCTCCGAAGCGGACCTGCGGCTTTCGGCCTGCATCTGCCGCCACGCATCGCTCGCCTGAACGTCTCAGATGGGTGGTTTCCTGCCTGTCCGCTTCCAAGCGGCAATCGTGGGAAAGCCGACTTCCCCAACTCAATCGTCCCCGATCCAAGAAGCGATGCCCCTAGCCAAGATCGGCGACGGCGTCCGCCACGATCCGGCACACAGGATTTTGCATCGAGCTTCGCTTTAACGTGTCGTACAAATAGATGGCGCGTCCGTCGGCTGCACGATGAGTACCACCCCCGCCAGGGCCCTGGATGCCCCCCATCCCGCCATCGCCACCGGGCGAAGCGAACGGTTGGTCGCCCTCGATCACATGCGAGGCTTTGTTGTCGGCCTCGTGGTCCTTCACCACGCCACGCTTGCGTACTGCACTTTCGGCCACATCAATCGAGTTAACTACGCGCTATCCACGGCACCCGTCGTGGATCCACGGCGCTGGATCGGTTTTGATCTTCTCGTGCGCCTAAACGACGGCTTCTTCATGCCGTTGCTCTTCCTACTCTCAGGGCTGTTCGTTTGGGACGGCTTGAAGCGCCGCGGGGCCCGCGCGTTTCTCAGCGCACGGATGCGCCGCCTCGGCCTGCCCTTCGCCGTCGGCGTGCTGATCCTGTCCCCTCTTGCCTACTATCCCGCCTTTCTTCAGGCCGGCGGTACACCTGACTTCGGATCGTTCTGGAGCACCACCGTCACGCGCGGGCCATGGCCGAGCGGGCCACCTTGGTTCATCGGGACCCTGCTGGTCTTCGACGCAGCCGCTGCCCTCGTCTTCACCCTGGCACCACGCAATACCGCGTCTCGGTCGATGGGTCGCCTCGCTCAGTACCCAGTCGGGAACTTCATCCTGCTGCTCGCCGGCTCCCTGCTCCTCTTCCTGCCCTTCCTCGTCGCAATCGGGCCGACGCGCTGGTTCGCCATCGGTCCTCTGGCCATACAGGGCAGCCGCATTGGCCTCTACGCTGCCTATTTCACCGCAGGCGTCGCGTTTGGTCACGCTGGTATGCAAGCCGTCGTGCAATTCGCCCGGGCTATGGCTTCTCGGTGGGCAGCCTGGGTCCTGCTCGCCGCGGTGACGGGGACGGTCTTCATCGCGGCGGCGTCGGCGATTGCGCGTGGAGAAGTATACCTGCCCCCGGCAGCGTCACTCGCCGTCGTGGGCACCATGCAGTCGGCCTTCTGCGCCGCCGCGTGCTTCGCGCTTCCAGCTCTCTTCGTGCGCTTCGGAGGCGGAAGCTCGCCGGCCTGGGACAGCCTCGCAGCGAACAGCTTCGCCATCTACCTGCTGCATTACCCCTTCGTGACCTGGACGCAGTATGGCCTCCTCCCTGTCAGAGTCGATGCGGCGGTAAAGGTTGCGCTCGTCTTCGCTGGCGCGCTCGTCGCGAGTTGGGCCAGCGCGTCGTTCCTGCACCGCCTTCCCCTGCTCGCCCGGATCCTCTGAGCGATGCCGAGGCTCGACATCCCGCCGCGCGGACGCGATGTGCCCCTGTCCTGGACAGCAATCTTCGACGGATCGGCGGATCGGTACGATGGAGTCCTGGTTACGATTACCGGCTGGACCGTCACCGCAGCGGAGACGCCAGCTGCAGCCTACTGTCTGTTGACTTTCGAGCCAGCTTGTTGCCGCGGCTGTCTGCCGAGCGATCCCGCGACCTGCATCGAGGTCCTGGCCGTTGAACCGGTCCCCGTGGACGGTCGAGAGGTGATCCTGCGCGGTGTGTTTCGCCGCCTCCACGAAGATCCCTGCGGATGGCGGTACAGGCTCGATACGACGACGGTCGTCCACCGCCCGACGCACGGATCGCTATTCGGCCTGTCGCGCCGCGGTTTCGTGGCAGCAGCCTCGCTCCTCTGTCTTCCCGGCGCGGCCATCGCGCAGGCCCCCTCGACGGAGGTGACTGTTGCTCAGCGAGCCGCTGCGGCAGAATTTCTCGCGGCTCGGCTGACAATCGATTGCCACAGCCATGCCGGCCGCATCCTGTGTGTGCGCCAGGATGCGGGACATGCGCCTTTCGCGCCACTGGCTGAACCGATGCGTCACGGCGGGCTCGCCACGGTATGCCTCGCCATCGTCTCCGACAGCCCGACGCACCGGATCACACCGGAGGGGCGGATCAAGGCGTTTCGCGATCCCGAGCCCGGGGAACTCGCGGCCTATGCCGAGCGCAGCTTCATCCGGTTGCACGCGCTTGTGCGCGAGCAGGGGCTGAGGATCGTCCGCACCGCGGCTGACCTCGACGCTGCGCGCTCCGAGACCCCGATGGTGCTGGTCGCAGCCGAGGGTGCCGATTTCCTCGAAGGCGACCTCGGCGGCCTGGAGGTGACCTACCGAAGAGCCGTCCTGCGCCATCTGCAACTGACCCACTACCGGGTGAACGCCCTCGGCGACATACAGACCGAGCCGCCGGTACACGGGGGCCTGACCGCCTTCGGGGCTGAGGTGATCCGGCGTTGCGAAGCACTCGGCATCATCGTGGACGTGGCGCACGGCACCGAGGCTCTCGTGCGTCAGGCGGCCGAGGTGGCGCGCAAGCCGCTCGTCCTGTCGCACACGTCGCTCACGACCAAGCCCGCGCCCCGCACGCGCCGCATCACGCCGGAGCATGCCCGGGTCGTCGCGGGGACGGGCGGCGTCATCGGCATCTGGCCACCGGCGAGCCTGTTTCGTGATCTTGATGCGCTGGCCGAGGGCATCGCCCGCATGGCGGACGTGGTTGGTCCGGCCCATGTCGGGATCGGCTCGGACATGATGGGACTGGTCGGCCCGAGCGCGCTGCCAGACTACACGAGCCTGCCGGATCTGGCCGCCATCCTCCTCACTCGTTTCTCGCCCGTTGAGACAGCCGCCATTCTCGGGGGCAACTACCTGCGCGTGGCGAAAGCCTGCCTCGCGGCTTGAAGAGCAGCTGTACGGCTGCATTCGGGAAGCGCTGGGAGGAGCAGAAGCGGCTGGGTTGGGGCGTTAGGAGGCTGTCCGCTTTTGCGGCGGGTCTACTCGGAAGCGGACTAGCCGCTTTCGGCCAGTTTACGCCATGCCGGATAGCCGACAGGCGCAAAACCGGTCCTTCGGCTTACCGCCTGCACGAACTCCCTGTAGTGCCGTCCTGGGATCGCGGGTGGGTGGTGGCCTGTAGGGACGGGATGGGGCTTCGCGGATGCCGATCAGCAGGATGGGCCTCGTAGACGCGGCCTCGCCGGAAGCGCTCGTCAAAGGCATCCTACAAGCTGAGCCGAACCTTCCGGTGCCCGTGCCGATCCAAGACCTGTGCGCGCGCCTTGGCATTCTTGGAATAGAGGATCTCGACACCGACGAGTTCGAGGGTGGCCTCGTTACCGACGCGAAGCGGTCCGAAGGCACTATCCTCGTAAAGCGCGGGGGCGAACCGCGTCGCCGCTTCACCATCGCGCATGACCTCGCCCACTTCCTGATGGCGCACCAGGTCCCGGATCAATCCGGCCGGTTCATGTGCAAGAGCTCTGACCTTCTCCACGTCACAGCGAAAAAGGGTGATCAGCGGCAGCGCAGGGAGGTCGAGGCCAATCGCTCCGCCACTCTCATGTTGATGCCCTCGCACCTGCTGCGGGGAGCCATGGCGGCCTTTCGCGGGCCCAATCTACAACACGTTCTCATGCTCGCGCGCGACTTCACGGTCGGCAAGGAGGCGGCGGCTCGGGCCTACGTGCAATACCAACCCAAGAGGATCGCCATCGTCGTGGCGGGCAATGGCCGGGTGCAGCGGTGCCACCGCAGCCTCTCCTTTCCGGCCATCATCTCCGCGGTCGGCACCCCGGTCCCGACAGGCTCGCTCTATTACAGTGGTCCACACCAGCCGAACATCGCGAGCGACATCGCCGCGTGTAGTTCCGATCTTTGGATTGACGTGAAGCGCGACCTCCGCGCGCCGTCCCTCTACGAGCAGGTTTACCTTCAGCAGAACAACTTTGCGATGATCCTCCTGCGTCTGGAAGCTGTCCCGGAGGAGAGCGCGGGGGAACGCAGGCTGGATGAGGGCTGGCAGCACCGTTTCCACTCGGGGCGACGGTAGGCAAGACACAGCCCTGATGGAACAGCCCCGACGGTTATAGCCTGCTGCTTCGTCAGAGCGGGCGGTACCGCCGTCCCGAGGCTGATCCGGCGCACTCCTCAGGTCGGCATAGGAGCAATGAGGGTCGTGAATGGCGAGAACTGACGACTATCTTCGGTTGGTCCTCAATCTGGCTGGGGAAGAGGAAGCGTTCCTCGACCCGGTCGGGCGCGTCGAGGACGCCGAGCTGAACGCTATGGGCACCGCGTCTGTAACGTCTCCTGCGGTGTCGCTGATGATCACGAACCGCCAGCGAGCGGCGCTTCGTGAGCTTGGCTTTTCCGAAGAATCCATACGGCAGATGACGCCCGCCGAGGCGCATGGGAAGCTTGGATTGGCCTAGCTGTCGTCACCTGATTGCGGATCAGGCGGCTGCCGGCGGCGGCGATGGTGTCGTCGCGAAATGAGGCGGTTGTCACGGTGGGGCTGAGCTACAGCTCGCCGGTCTTGGATAACGCCGCTTGTGTGCAGAACCGGGCCACTCGAACCTCTCAATTTTCAAGCACTTGCACGGTGCACGAAGAGGGTAGAACCAGAGGTGCCTGCGTGGGTGAGCCGGTGTGGCTCACGCGTCCGCGGCGGTGTGAGTTTGCGTCAGAACGGGGTCGAACCGGCAGCATGTGATTGCCGCCGGCTCGGATCGTAGCTTGTTTATTCTGCCATCACGCAGCAGTGCGGGTCCGGGTCACGGGCCGCGTGCGCTGCGATCGTGAACGGTTGACCGGCTTGGTCGCGCTGGTGGTGTCAACGGTCTGCATGTGCGCGGGTGCTGTCAATGCCTCAGCAGCGGGTGCGTATGCGGCGGCTCCCGCCGCAGCGGTGAGTTCGAGTTCGCCGTCGAGGAGCCACCAGTCGGCGTAGCGGCGATGAAGCGCTCGGGCGTGCTCCGGGAGACCAGCCGCAGCTAACGCGGCGAAGGCATGCTCCAGCGTCGTGGGCGCGAACGGGATCGGGGTTGCGGCTAAGTCCGCGAGTTGACCGCGGTAAGTTGCGGCCGTTGTGTTTGCGAGTTGATTGTGCGCGGGGGCGATGAACACGAGCGTAACCTTATCGGCGAGGCCGGTGGCAAGCATCGCACTTGCGAGGCAGTGCTGGCGGTAGAGCTGCTAGCAGGCTGGGCCGGTCAGTGCGGGGTCGTCCGGATCCACGAACAGACCTGTGTTTGTGCGCGCGATCTCGGCATAGCGCGGGTGGGGTGGTGGAGCCGCGTCGTGGCCGGCTTTGCTGTATTTTCTCAATGCATATGAGAACCCGGGCGCCGGTCACGGTGGTGCCACGGATGACTACATCGAACGCGGTGCGGTCGGCAGTGAAGCGTGGATCGCCACGGCCGGGACTGTGTTCGAACAGAATGTCTGTGACCGTGGCAAGCTGCGCGGTAGGTACGAGTTCGGCGATGAATCGGGCCGCGAGCGCGGGATCGGCAACGAGTGGCCGATGCCGCCGCGGGCTCATGTGCCCCGGCCTTCGCGAACCGCTCGCCAGGCCCGTGCTCCACCCGAGACCGTCTGAGTGCTGCCCCCGCCCTGGGCTGTTCCGCGTCACGCGGCCAGTCCACCTGCGTTCAAACGAGATCCCCAATCATATCCTTCGTTTCAGGCTCCCCCGTACCCCGGCGCTTCCTCGCCCTGTTCCTCGCCGCAAGCCCGCTCGCCATCACCGCCGCTCAGGCACAGCAATCCGTCACGCTCGGGGAACTCTCGGTGGTCGGTAAGAGAGGTCCCGGACCGGCTGTCGCATCCCAGGCCCCGGCGGCTGCCCGAGCCTCACCGTGGAGTGGCCTGATCGATGCTGGGGGACCAGCCGTGGTGCCGCCGATGTGGCTATGGTGCTGTCCTAAAATCCCCGGTGATTCTGGCCCGTGTTTTCTTTAAGACGGGGCGGCCGTTTTCGCCTGTCCCGGAACCATCTGGTCCTGGGACAGGGTTTGTGGCCTACCGACAAGCCACGAATACGCTGAGCCTTTGGCATGCTCAGCTAGATCCGCCGGAGGCAGGGCGGCGGTGTCGCTCTCTGTCGCATAGGCCACGCCGTTGCTCTCTAGGAACGCCCCTGCCAGAGACGCGCAGAACGCCGTCACGCTTGCCATCGTATTTGGCGATCGGCCCTTCCGCAGGGGCGGGGGCACCCATACCTGCTCGACGTAGCTATCGCCGCGCGAGAAGATGAAGTCGCTCGGTAAGCCGCCCGCACGCGTGAGGCGCTGGCGCAGGGCACGCGGATCGACGGCGTTCTCCGGTCCGGCGACGACTGCGAACCAACCGTTGGCCGCGCGCACAACACGCACGCTCGGGAACTGCCAACGGTGATAGCGGGCGACACCGATGGAGGTGTCGAGGTCGGGTCGGCTGGCGAGGACGACTTAACGGGCAGTGCCTGAGAGGGTAAGGCCACCCGCGCGGGTGGCCAACGGGGCTATGGTCAGGAGGAGCGACGTGATGAAACCAGCCCACAACCTAGCCATGCGGATCTCCCGGCTAGAACCTGACCGGGTCAGTGCGTCAAATCAATCTCACATCCGCACGTGCCAGCCATCGCGCGATGACGAATCGATCTGACGGTGTCAAATTTCTAAAGCCGTCGCGCCTCTCGGGACGCGGCCAATCAGCCACAGCTTTGGTACACCGCTGGCACACCGCCTCTCAACAGAGCCGGATCACCAAATGAGCGAAGCGCCCAAGTCACTGATTAATATGAAGAAGATGGGCGCACCCGACACGATTCGAACGTGTGATCTTTGCCTTCGGAGTGTACACGGCACAGTTTTACTGGCAAGCTCAAGCGCTCGTGAATAATGCATCGGGGCGCGACAGTCGTTACCAAGGTTTTGCTTCGCAAGGGAAACGGCGTCTGCTGACGCTTCGCCGCCCGGAACGCTCGACTTTGCGGTCGCCGAATCGCACGTCCGCCGCTTGGCACACCTTTGGCACACCCACCGCGAAGCACACGATTTCCATGCCTCCCCCCCGCACCTCCACCCGTGCGCATCTGCGCGATCAGCGGCGCGACAATTACGACAGCTATGGGCGTGTCGACCTCGGACACGGCATCACGCTCTACCGGCACCCGCGGTCGTAATTCATCTACGCCGACTACCGCTTTGGCCCCGAAGATCGCGTCCGTGAATTGACCAAGACGACTGACCTAGCGATGGCAGAGATGGTCGCGAATCGCCGTCACAAGGTGCTGGAGGCCCGCAAGGAGGCCGGATAGCCCATCTCCTTGAGCGGACCGAGCGTGAGTGACATTCTTGAGCGCTACCTGGAGGACCTCGTTCGTTGCTTCGACGACGGAGAGCAGAGGCTCGGGCCGGAGATCTCGGTCGTGCGCCGTAACTTCCTCCCGTTCTGGCGGCAGGTGCCGTTGGCGGATCTCAGTCGGCAGCAATTCTACGCTTGGGAACGTTGGCGTCTGGAGCAGTACGGGGAGGGAGCTGCCGTGGCGCCCTATCGGCGCGAGGATCAGACGGTGTCGATCGGACGCCGCCTTCAACCGCCGTCTGCCACGACCCTGCGACGCGAGAAGCAGTATTTCGTGAAGGCTCTGACGTGGGCGAGCGACCGGCCCAAACCGCTCGTCAGCGACGCAGTTGTCCACGAACTCCGTCATCTGCCGCGTCCGCGCGAGACCAAGAAGCACCGGGCCGCTGAGGACCGGCGCAATGCGCTTTCGCACGAGCAGATCGCCAACCGCCTGGCGGAGTTCGATCGCGTTGAGAAAGCCGAGCGCGCGCGCTTTGAGAAGTTGGGGGAGGGGGGCGGCGCAAGAACTATGATCGGCGCTTGATGGCGCTGCACGTGCGGCTGCTGCTGTGCTCGGGTATGCGGCCCGGCGCTGAAATCCTCGAACTGACCTGGGACCGCATCCAACAGGCCCGCAACGAGCATGGCGAGGACATCGTGGTGATCGACCCTTGCGGTGATGGCAAGACGGGCCCGAGGATCGTGAACTGCGACCCTGAGGCGCTCGATGTGCTCACGGACCTGCGCGCACTCCTCAATGAGTTCGGCTTCGCATTCACGGGGCGCACGCCCCTCTGGCCCTCGCCGTGGTGGAATTGTTCGAGACATGGGCACGAGCTTCAAATCGACCCTTCGACGGCTCAGGTTTCAGAAGACTGCCTCCGGAGAGGCCCTCTACACCTGTCGCCACACCTACCTGACCGAGCGGCTGCGGCGGGGGGTTACTTCGGACATCCTGGCGATCAGCTGCGGCACCTCCGTCGAAATGATCAGCCACGACTACAGCCACCTTCGGGCAGAACATATCCGCGAAGCGCTCCGTCCGTCCGATGCGCGGAATCCGCTTCGTCTTAAGGCCAGTCCGTCGCCGCACGCGGGCGATCCCAAGATTATCTTCAATCCAGAGAGGCGGACCGCAATTGTTAGGTGACGCACGGTCTCAAGCTGAAATATAAAATTGAGCAAATCACAAAATTATATACAATTATTACTAGAAATTATCCCTAAGATATAAAGCACAAAAGCATCAAGTGCGTAATTTTTTAAACGTAACTCTGCGGTATAATAATTTTTTGCTACTAACGAGCGGCATAGAACGCCAACTGATAACGCGTCTGACTCAACGGGCTTCAATCTAGGTCGCACCTCTCCCGACTTGCAAAATGATCCGTCCGCTACAAGCGACGCGGCATCATGCTCGATCAACCTCAAGTAGGCACGCGTGATTGAGGGCTGCCCACCCTTCTGAAAGCCGAATCACTAGCACCGATCAAAGCACCACATTAAGTGAAAATGCGCGCACGTTCGCAGGGCCTCCTCGATAAAAAAATCTTGTCACCATGTATAATTTGAGATCATGATTCAAGATTAACGTTCGATCATGTCATATCCCGATCATTAAAACTCAAACGACAATTAAAACTACTTAATCTTCGTTTTTCGTCGACGAAATCGACAGTTGTAGCTTGTTGCATATTTTTAGGTTGTATTGAACCCCTGCACGATCGTAGCTGCGGGCCAATTTTTTCATTTGTAAGGTTATTTTTTTCCGACTAATTTTCAGTGACTTGCAAGAAAGCAAGCAGATGCAAGGGGCGCCGAGGCAATGTTTAAATACAGCAAAAATCAAATCTTCCGTTTCTACGCAAATTTATGTCCGGTCCCCCACTCGCAATCGAAGGCTTACCGGGCCGATGGGTTTTTGGGCTGGCAGGAGGTCTGTGAAAACTGGCGCTCGCTTTCCTCCGAAGACAGACGGGGGAAGGCGTTTCTAATAATCCGTAGGCTAATAGATTCGATTGTACCCGGTGCGAAGTTCGATCTAATGGTAGTCGTCAGGTGGACTGATCCATTCAGAGCCTCTCAGAAGATCCACCCAGGCGCCCCATACCTTAAAATATACTTCTATGACAAATCAGAATTCGTTAGATTTCAGCAAAAATGCGAGTATATTTGGGATAGGAAAGTTAAAATGACGTAGAAATTCCCGAAAGTGATATATTTTCCTTTGCATAAGCGAGGTGAAATTATCCCTTTGTTGAATTTCTAGCGCGGCCGGAGGTGCGAACCACCGGTCTTGCTCGTAATATAGCGTACAGTGGCGCGGAATCTGTCCTTTGCTCGGGCGAGACGCCTAACCGCATGAGATGTTGGGTGGATGGCCCATATGAGAGCCACTGAATCCCGCTTCTATGGCGGCGCCTAACGCTCGACCACCAGCCCAGCTTTACCCTGTCACGAGCTTTGTATTTGAGCTTTGAAAGGACGATGACACAGTCCGAGAGATCCATCTGGCAGCAGGAAGCGCATGCTTATTGGCCTCGCGAGAGCCTCAACCTTGGAACAAGAGGCGGCGCTTAAGGTTTAGAAGCACGCTCTCACCGCAGCCGGGGTCGAGAAGCTATTCGTGAAGCAGACGAGTTTATCGGGCCGCGCCCAACGCTTAAGGCTTCAATCAAGTTCGGCCGCGCAGGGGCTACCCTCGTGGTAACTCACCTTCCACGCCTCGCTCTCAGCGTACCGTACTTCTGCCGGGTCCGGGCACGCCTTGCAGCGAAGCAGTTCGAACTTCGCGTGCTCAATCTCGGCTTCGACACCGTCAATCTAACCGGCAAATTGATGCTTAACCTGCTCGCCTGCATCGCGCAATGGGAGCGCGAGATGATGCTGGAGCGTCAGCGCGAAGGCATCGCCAAGGCCAAGGCCGAGGGGAAGTACCGGGGTCGGCAGCCGACCGCCAGGAAGCACAGCAATGAGACTAAGGCGCTCGCTGCTGGCGGCCTGAGTATGGCCGCGATCGCGAAGCGCCTCGACATCGGAAAGAGCAGCGTTCACCGAGCGTTGTCCGGCACGGGAGCGGCGTCGTGAATACGACGATCTGCAACAACCGCGGGCGCATCGTCCCCCCACCTAAAGGACGAAGGCGACGAGGTCAGACTGTACGACGCTCAGCACCATACGCTGGGGCACTACTTGCGATCGCGCAACGTCACGACGGACGCGAGATACCGGCCGATCGGCCAGGGCAACCAGCTTCAGCGGTTGGTGCCAGCGCGCTGAGCGTTTGCAAAGAGTGGGAAATGGCCAAAATTTGCTGACAATGCAAATGCAGCCAGAAAGCATGGATCGCCTTCTGTTTGCATCATTGATGTTCTCGGAGGATAGCCGTGGACCTCACCGAGGACGATTTCATTTTCTTATTTCCGGCCCCTGATGGCCATACTTCAGCGATATCGGTACTCGATCCTTACTTCGGGACGAACCTCGCTGATCTGACGGAATGCACCGCGCCCGACGTGCAGTTCATGCCGCACTACCACCTGTCATTCATGTGGGCCAAGATCATTCAGCGTGCCGGTGAAAGCCCTGGTTGGGCGGCTGTGGTCCTAATTGCCACTTTCATCCGCAATGTCGGACCCGCAATCTTCGATTATCGCGCCGCTTGCCGGTACATCCGCCAATACCTGTTGCATCTGCCGGACGGTACGGCGCTGATGAACTACGACCTCGCGGTGGCGCGTTTCGGGAACTGCATCCTGCGGGTCGGCGTGGCGATGGCCTGCGTGGACGGGGCGGCGAAGATCTACCCTGCCCTACCCCGGCTTTACGCAAAAGGTGACGGTTCGGTCAGGGAGCGGGTCGGCCTGTTCAGCAACCGGATCAAGCATTTCGGGAGCGACATGGCGCAATCTGCGGATCCGGGCGCGATGCCCGCGGCGCCGATCTGGATCACGAGCGACGGATTGGGATGTCACCACGAGGGAAAGGACGTGTTCCTGAGCTTTGCAGAGTTGGCAGCCCTCCTACAGGACTTCTCCGGCGAGGCGGACCATCTGGCAGAGAGCCCGCTTCCGGCAGCCTAGCATCGATCATCCAGCGCTTACTGAACCCAAAGGCGAGGGTCCTCCCGCCACGTTGGGCGATCGGACCAATCAACCGGGAGGCCTTCCTCGCGATCGGTCACCCATAGGACGGCATCACGATCCGCTTCAGTCATGACCTTGCCCGGCCCCTTGGCATGGGCTTCGGTCATCAGAGCCTTCAGGGGCCGCCGCAGGGTGTCTGCCAGTTCGTCGTCGCTCATCTCGCCTCCAGTCGGCTGCCGACGCGCTGAGCATCAGCTTCAGCGCGGGCACGATCGGCATCAGCGTCGAGTTTGCGGGCCTTCGCGAGGGTAGCGCGGAGATCGGCACGCTGCTGCTCGATCGCGAGATCGCCGGCCTCATCGCCATACATGGCGTGCAGGAGGTCGGGCGTCATTTCGTCGACGTCGGGTTCGCGCGCCATACGCCGCAGGATGTCTATCAAATCTTCTGCCTCGATCTGGTCGATGTCGACCACCGATAGTATATCGCGAACCTTCATTTCACTTCTCCCGATCGCATCAAGCTAAATACGACAGTTGATGCATCGGGATTTATCAATGAGCAGAACAACTACACGGCTTCTAAGATCGGAATAAACGAGTGAGCCGCTTCGGCGTATGCTCAGCATATGCGGATCGCGAACAGCGGCGGGCCACTGGTCGTGGTGCCGCTCGCCCGGATGCGATAGGTGTCGCCGGTATCGCGCGAGGCGCGTGGCGGAAGGGATCGGGCAGTGGGTCGACGGGTGTTTGACGGACCATTGCCTGTGTCGGGTCGAAGCTTCGACGCGGCCATGCGGATCACCGGCCGAGATGCTGGACGAGGTCCGGGACGTACGCCGCAGTTTGACCCACGCCTACGACTACCGGTGTCGGACCGACGATCGGTGGGGTGACGTGTGGTCATACGGCTGGTGGTCGCCAAGCTATTTGAAGGGCATCTGGGCAGCCACACTGCGCGGTGTCGTCTACCTCGGTGGGGTTCCTGAAATCTGCTTCCTCGATGATGTCGGCGACATCCACGGGCTACGCCTCGCGCGGTTCGATGCGTGCGTCATGGGCCGGAACATACAGGATCACATGATCCATGTGCTCAGTTCGACGCACGGTATGCGACCCTGCGTAGACCGTGAAATATCTGGATATTACAACGAGTTACACACTCGCCATGGGTTCCGAGCGATCGTCGCACGGCGCGGCCTGCAACAGGGGGTCAAGTGATGGTGCGCCCGTCATTCCTTGCCCGCCTTCGAAGTGATGTTGAAGCAGCAGCGCGGGCGAAGTGGCGACCTGGGGACCCGGTGGTAATTGACGATGTAATCGGTGATGGACACAGGGTTCGGCTCAATCCTGGCCCTATGCAGCGGCTGCTGGATGAGGGCGAGCGGTGGTGTCGCGAGCGCGTCGATCACGACGCCGGGCTGGCCTGCCCCCTGAAAAGTGGTCCTCCCTGAGGTATGGCTTCGAGCCATGTGGAGGATGTTTTGATGCGTCGGAAGAAGCATACGGCTGAAGAGATCGTCGCCAAGCTGCGCCAGGTCGATGTCTTGGTCTCGCAAGGCCGCAAGGTCTCTGAAGCAATTCGGTCCATCGAGGTGACGGAGGTCACGTACTATCGTTGGCGATCCGAGTACGGCGGCTTGAAGGGGGATCAGGTCAAGCGGCTGAAGTCTCTAGAGACTGAGAACCAGCGCCTCCGCCGGGCGATCTCCGACCTGACCCTGGAAAAGCTGATCCTGAAGGAGGCGGCTTCGGGAAACTTCTGAGCCCGGCTCGCCGCCGGGCTTGCTTCGACTACGTCGTGGCCGAGCATGGCGTATCGGAACGGTTCGCTTGCCGCGTTCTCGGTCAGCACCGCTCGACACAGCGCAAGTGCGCCGTGGTGGTCGAGGACGAGGCCGCACTGACCACCGCCATCGTCGCGCTGGCTCTCCAGTACGGGCGCTACGGCTACCGTCGGATCACCGCGCTGCTCAGGCGCGATGGCTGGACGGTCAACGTGAAGCGGGTCGAACGGATCTGGCGGCGGGAGGGGCTCAAGGTTCCAGCGCGACAGCCGAAGCGGGCCCGCCTCTGGCTCAACGACGGCTCGTGCGTGCGACTGCGGCCAGAGCGACCCGACCATGTCTGGTCGTACGACTTCGTCGAGCACCGGACGCATAACGGTCGCAAGTACCGGATGCTGAATGTCCTCGATGAGTTCACCCGTGAGTGCCTGGCGATCTGCGTATCACGTAAGCTGAAGGCGCACGATGTGATCGATGTCCTCTCGGATCTCTTCAGCCTGCGCGGCGTGCCTGGCCATATCCGCTCGGACAACGTCCTACGTAGCGAGGAAAGACGGCTGGCCAGGCAACAGGTCTCCGTCCGCGAACATGCGCCCGCGGTGTGTTTGTCGTCAACGCGGATCCAGGCGGCTCCTGCCGATCCGGAAGAACTCTCGGCCATAGCGAACACAGGATCCAGCCGATGCACGCGGCACCGTGGTCCTCACCGTCCTCAACACGAGATGTCGATCCACGCAGGAGACCCGAGCATTGTCTACAGGGTCGTGGTTCTCACGCCCTCACGGCTCTGCTGAGAGGGGTTCTCCCACCTGGTACCGGCCCCTCGACGAAGGGCCGGTAGTCGGCACCGGTCTTGATGACGGCGTGCACCACGCGCGCCATCTTGGCGGTGATCGCGGTCAGCGCCTTGCGCCGCAGGTCGGCATCGTGCCGGTCGCGGGCGATGTAGCGCTCGAACTTGTCGCGGAAGCCGTTCTCCCGCTGCCGGATGGCCACCTGCCCAGCCAACCAAAGCGTACGCCGGAGCCGGGCGTTGCCGTACTTCGACAGTTTGGTCTGGCCGCGGAAGGTGCCGGATTGCTGGGTGGCCAGATCGAGGCCACAGAACTTCAGGAACTGGCGGTGATGGCTGAAGCGGCGCAGGTCGCCGGCCTCGGCCAGGATGGTCAGGGCGTTGATCGGGCCGATGCCGGGGATGCGGCGCAGCAGCTTGTAGTCGGCGCTCTCCGACAGGAGGGTGTCGGCCGCGGCCTCGATCGCGTCGCGTTGCCGTATGAGGCCACGCACCTCGCCGATGACGAGCCGGAACATGCTCACCGCCGGAGCGTCAGGCGGCACCGGCAGGCCGATCGAGCTGCGGGCCGTCTCGTAGATGTCGCCGAGCAGTTGCGCCTTGGCGACCTTGCGCCCGACGACATCCCAGGCTGCGGCGATGAAGGCCTCCTTGCTCAGCGCGGTGATGCTGGCAGGCGTGGGGAAGCGATCGAGGAAGGCGAAGAACCGGTCCGACCGGCTATTGTGGCGGAAGCGGTCGACCTCCGGGAAGTACAGCGGCAGGTAGTGGGTTAGGATCCGATGCAGTACCTCGGTCTTGGCCCGCGAGACGGCGTCGTGCGTCTTGGACAGTTCCTGCACGTCGTTGATGCCGGCGGCGAGCGGGTCGTGGTACACCTGCGAGGCGCCGATGCGGATCATGTGCAGCATGACCTGGGCGTCCTTCGGGTCGTTCTTGTCCCAACCATTGTGCAGGGCCTCGCGGGTTCGGGCGAGCCCCACGGACGAGATCAGTCGCACGGCAAAGCCAGCCTGGAGCAGGCGCCAGGCGATCGGGCGATGATAGTTGCCGGTCGCCTCGAACCCGCAGGTTACCGGCTGACCGAGATCGGCCAGGAGCGCGATCAGGCGGTCGTGCTCGGCACGGGTGTTGAGCACGCTTAACCGGCGTCGACGGCCGGACCCGGGCACCTCGATGAGGACCTCATTGCGGGCCTTGGCGACGTCGATGGCTACGAGAACGCCGGCCGGCGGCGTAAGCTGTGGTCTGGTCATGGTCGATCCGTCTCCGGAATGAGGCTTCGAACACCGTCACTCTAGTGACCCGTTGATCGGCCATGACCGCCCAGGGCGACGCGCTGCGCTCAGCATGGCTTCGCGCGCCGCCCCAGAGCCGTCGAGCCATCTTCCCGATGTGCTATGGGCCTGAGTTCATCGCTCGATCTGTCCGAGATTGGATCGCAGCGGTCGGCTCAGAGACCGCCTACATCGAGCCTGGCAGTCCGTGGGAGAACGGGTACTGCGAGAGCTTCAACGCGAAGCTGCGGGATGAACTCCTCAACGGCGAGGTGTTCTACACCCTCAAGGAAGCCAGCGTCGTAATCGAGCAGTGGCGGACGCACTACAACAGCATCCGGCCGCACTCGTCACTCGGCTACTGCCCGCCTGCGCCGGAGGTCGTCATTTGGCCAACCGAACCGAGCGGCTCAGTGCCGTCCGCTCGCCCGGCCATCGTCACACGACCGACGATGCACTAACTTCGAACCCGGGCCACCAGATGGGGGCAGGCCAATCGACCAGGATCCACTCGGGCTCGACTGCACCTACGTCCAGGCCAAGCGCTACTCCGTCGACAACACGGTGGGCGCCTCGGCCATTCGTGACTTCTTCGGGAACCTCGACCGCTTCGAAGCGACGAAGGGGCTGTTCGTGACGACCTCGTCGCTCATGTCCTCGGCGCGCGAAACGGCGAAAAGCTGTGCAAGCGCATCGTCTTAATCGATGGCCCGTAGCTTTCGCGCCTGATGATCCGCCACGAGGTCGGCTGCCGGATCGAGGAGCGACTCACGATGAAGAAGCTCGATGAGGAGTTTTTCGATGCGTGGTGGCCGGTCCTTATTAGCCGCCTGAGGCGGCCGCTCGCTGAATTTAGAGTGGCGAGCCGTGCGAGAGCATAGTCAATCGCGATTTCCTTTGGCTAACCGCAGGCAGCATTAACGGCGTGATCGTGTTCGATGGGGGCGTCGTCACCCACGACGGAACAGACCTCGACCAAATGGGTCTGCCGGACGGGCTATTCGGTGAAGGTTTATGCGGGGGTCAGCGTGGCCGAGCGCAGCCCTAATTGGGCTAGATGCTTGTCCCTAACGACAGTCCCTATCGTCCCTAAGGAACCATCTAAGTCATTGAAGTTGCAAAAGCGTACCGCATTTCGAGTGCGGTGCATTCAACCGCTCTGCCACCTCTCCAGCCTCGATCTCGATGACGAAGTGCGTGCGGCACCGTCCTCAAAACCGTCGCTTTGGTCATACCGATAGAGCGTCGCCATAGAGATCGGCAACGGTCGCGTCGGATGACCGAGGCGGGTCATAACGGGGTTGCGAAGACAGAGCAAGCGGCGAGAACCGGAACCCGGCGCGATCGCTTCAGCGTGGATAGGGGCGTCTGTGATTCCCGGTTGGTTTGCCGTCTGCGGTGCCGTCCTCGCCGTCGATCCTGCGGTGCGTCTCCGCCTTGGAGGAGCCGGGCCAGCGCCGGCGGGTGATCGATCCGCGGCCCGAAATTCTGCTGCTGTGCGCCCCATCGGGCGGCCTGGTCGATGTCGGCGAGATCCGGCTGTGGGGGCGCAGCGCCTGGAGTTCCTGCGCCGCGTCCCGGCCTGAGAGCGGACCCGTCCCGCCCACGACACCCTCAACGATGGCCGCAACGCGCCGGATGCCGACTCGGCCGGCGCTGCCTCAAGCCGTGGTCCAGCCGATACTGCGAACATCGCCGTCGACCGGAAGCACTTCCTTCGCCGGAGCGGTGCCTGAAATCGCCGCATCCCGGATCCATCGGGCGAACCCGGCCCGGGGGCAGCCGCGTTGCCCCGCCGTGAGACCGTCCAACCCCGGTCTCCGCCCTGGGGAGGACGGAACGTGGCGTACAGCAGATGTCTTGCCGGCCTGGTTCTGGCGGTGGTCGGCGGGGCGCCGGTCACGGCCCTGGCCTGGGGCGTGCCCGGATGCACCAATCTGCCCGAGTACAATCGGGCCCTCGGGGCCCTGCAGGGGATGACGAGCGCCTGCGACATGAGCGTCGAGGAGGCCCGGCGCGTCATCGCGGCCCATGATGGGCGCGCCGCGCCCCCGCCCGCCGTCGCGCCGCCGCAGGCCGCGCCCCCGGCGCGGATTCGCCGCCGGCACCCCCGAAAGCCCCGGTCCCGGCATCGAGCCGGTGCGTGATGCGCTCCGCGCGATCGGATCAAAAACCCGTCGGGACGATCGCGGCGGCGGCCGCGTGGCGGCGGCACGGCATCCGTGCCACCCTTCCGGGAGGGCCGGTGGCCGAGCGAAGAATTCTCGCCGATCGAGGACGTCGTCCAGGGCGATCGCGGCGACCGGCTCCGCACCGACGACAACCTTCTGGGGGCGGGGAATGGCAGATCTCTCGGGAAAGACGGTCCTGATCACGGCGGCGGGGCAGGGAATCGGCCGGGCGAGCGCCCTCGCCTTCGCGCGCGCCGGGGCACGGGTCCACGCCACCGACATCGACGCGGCCGCCCTCGCCGACCTCCGGGCGGACACGCTCAGCACCGCGATCCTCGACGTGCTCGACGCGGGCGCGATCGCCGCCCTGGTGGAGCGCATCGGCCGGGTCGACGTGCTGTTCAACTGCGCCGGCGTGGTCCAGGGCGGGACCGTCCTCGAGATGCAGGAGGCCGAGCTCGACTTCGCCCTCGACCTCAACGTCAAGGCGATGGTCCGCACCATCCGGGCGGTGCTGCCCGGCATGGTGGAACGCCGCGACGGGGCCATCGTCAACATGGCCTCGGTCGCCTCCTCGGTGAAGGGCGTGCCGAACCGCTGCGCCTACGGCCTCACCAAGGCGGCGGTGATCGGGCTGACCAAGTCGGTCGCGGCCGATTACGTCGCCCACAACATCCGCTGCAACGCGATCTGTCCGGGCACGGTGGAGAGCCCGTCGCTGCAGGCGCGCATCCGGGCGCAGGGCGATTACGCGCAGACCCGCGCCGCCTTCGTCGCCCGCCAGCCGATCGGGCGGCTCGGCACGCCGGAGGAGATCGCCGACCTCGCCGTCTATCTGGCGGGGGCGACCTACACCACCGGCCAGGCCGTCGTCGCCGACGGCGGCTGGACGATCTGAGCCCCGTCACGGGACGGGCCGAACCCGGCTGGCCAGACGCCTCAGGTGAAGCTCGGCTCCGGCACGTCCCGCGGTTCGAAGGCGGCCCGGATGGCGGCCGGGTCGACGGCGTCGAGCGTGGCGGGCTGCCAGGCCGGCCGGTTGTCCTTGTCGACGAGCACCGCGCGCACGCCCTCGAAGAAATCGTGGCCCCGCATGACGTGCGTCACCAGCCGGTACTCGGTCCGGATGGCGTCGAGGAGGGTCAGGCCGGGTCCGCGCCGCATCTGTTCGTGGGCGAGGCAGAGGCTGGTCGGCGAGCGGCTGCGGAGGATGCGCGCAGTCTCGGCGGCGAAATCCGACCCTTCTGTCGCGTCGAGCCGGGCTAGGACGGCCTCGACGCTTCCGGCGGAGAAGCAGGCCTCGATCAGGGCCGCCTCCCGGACGACCGGCCCCGGCGGCGGCGGGGGGGCGGCGTGCGCGGCCAGGATCGGCTCGACCGGGCCGCCGGCCGCCAGGGCGTCGAGGAGCGCGGGGAACGCGGCGGCGGGCGCGGCATGGGTCGCCAGCCCGAGGGCCAGGGCGTCGCCCGGGCCGATCTTAGATCCGGTCAGGGCCAGGTAGGTGCCGCTGTGACCCGCCAGCCGCGGCAGCAGATAGGTGGTGCCGACATCCGGAATGAAGCCGATGCCGACCTCCGGCATGGCGAAGGCATACGCGTCGGACGCCACCCGGTACGGCCCGTGCACCGAGATTCCGACGCCGCCGCCCATGACGATGCCGTCGATCAGGGCGACGACGGGCTTGGGATAGCGGGCGAGCGCCGCGACGAGTTCGTACTCGCCGCGCCAGATCGCGAACATCGCCTCCATCTCGCCCGCGCGGGCGGCCTCGTAGATGCGCCGGACGTCACCGCCCGCGCAGAAGGCGCGTCCGCCGCTGCCGCGCAGAACCACGCGGGTCACGCGCTCATCCGCCGCCCAGTCCCGGAGCTGCGCCTGCATCGCCTGGATCATGCCGAGCGTCAGGGCGTTCAGGGCCTTCGGCCGGTCGAGCGTGACGAGTCCGAGCGGCCCGCGCGCCTCGAAGGCCACTTCGTCTGTCGAATGTCCCGTCATCGTCGGCCGCATCCGCCCGGTATGAACTTCGCCCCACCGGCGTTTGAATAGGCCTGCATCCGGGGCGCCGCAACGATCGGCGCCTTGGCCCCGCCCCCTCCGCCGACGCGGCCCCGGTGCGGGCCGCGGGGTATCAGGGGCTACAGAATCGGCACGATGGTTCCGGGCCGCCCACCGCGACCGTTGCGGCCCGGCCCCGTCTCTGCTCCTCACCGGTGACCGGGTCGCCTCTCAGGGCCGATGCGGGCTGACATCCGGTCGGCGAAGGACGGACGACATGCTCTATTTGGTCCATATGCAGGTCAACATTCCCGACACCCTGCCGAAGGCGGAGGCCGATCGCCTGAAGGCCGACGAAAAGGCCTACGCCCAGAAACTGCAGCAGGCGGGGACGTGGCGGCACCTGTGGCGCGTCGCCGGCCAGTACGCCAATTACAGCGTCTTCGACGTCGCCGGCAACGACGCGCTCCACGAGACCCTGACGGCGCTGCCGCTCTACCCGTACATGTCGATCCAGGTCACGCCGCTGGCGCAGCATCCCTCCGCCATCGCCGCCAACTGAGAGGTCGCGGATCATGCCCTACATCATCGAGACCTTCGACAAGGCCGGCAGCCTGGAGGTCCGCAAGGCGCATCGCGCCGCGCATCTCGCCTATCTCGACCGGATCAAGGACCGTCTCCTCGCCTGCGGCGCGAAGCTGAACGACGACGGCAGCGACGCGGGCGGCGGCCTGTACGTCGTCGATGTCGAGACCCGCGCCGAGGCCGAGGCGCTGATCCAGGCGGATCCCTTCCACGCGGTCGGCCTGTTCGCGCGCGTCGAGATCCGGCGCTGGCGCAAGGCCTATCTCGACGGCCGAAGCTATCTCTGAAGGGGAGGGCACGCAGATGGCTTTCGCTGACCTCGGCGGCGTCCGGTTGCACTACCGGACCGATGGCGACCCCGCCAAACCCGCGCTCCTGCTGTCCAACTCGCTGGGCGCGGCGCTGGACATGTGGGCACCGCAGGTCGAACCCTTCGCGGACCGGTTCCACCTGATCCGCTACGACACGCGCGGCCACGGCGCCTCGGATGTCCCGCCGGGACCCTACACGATCGCCGAGCTCGGCCGGGACGCCCTCGGCCTCCTGGATCACCTCGGCATCGGCAGCGCCGATTTCGCCGGTGTGTCGATGGGCGGCCTGACCGGGCAGTGGATCGCCCTGAACCATCCGGAGCGGTTGCGGCGCCTCGCCCTGTGCAACACGGCCGCCTATATCGGCCCCCCGGAGACCTGGACCGGGCGCGTCGAGAAGGTCCGGGCGGACGGCGTCGGCAGCATCGCCGAGACCGTGGTGTCGCGCTGGCTCACGCCGGATTACGCGGCCGCCCGGCCCGAACTGGCGGCGGCCCTGCGCAGGACGCTCGCGTCCACGGCGGCGGAGGGCTACGCGGCCGCCTGCCTGGCGGTGCGCGATGCCGATTTCCGCGCGCAGCTCCCGCAGATTTGCGTGCCGACGCTGGTGATCGCCGGAACGCACGACGCCTCGACGCCCCCGGCGGAGGGCCGCTTCCTGGCGGACCACATCGTCGGTGCGCAGTATCTCGAACTGAGCGGCGCGCATCTGACGAACCTCGAAGATGTGCAGCGCTTCAACGGAGCGCTGATCGCGTTCTTCGGCGCTGGGGCCGGGGGCGCGCCGTAGCCGCCGGCGGCGCGCGGCATCGCGATCCGACAAGACGATCAACACACGGGGGGATCTCTATGGCTGATGGGACCTGGGCGCGGTCACGGCGGAGGCCGGCTCGGCACCGGAGCGCGCGTCGCGGGAGGGGCATGGCCGTGGTTGCGGCGGCGTTCGGCGCGGTCGCCCTCGCGGTCACGTCGGCCGCCGCGCAATATGCCGACGGCGGCATCAAGATCGGCGTCCTGACCGACATGTCGGGCGGCTATTCGGACCTCGCCGGCCGGGGATCGGTGACGGCGGCGCAACTCGCCGTGGAGGATTTCGGCCGTCCGATCAACGGCCGCAATGTCGAGCTGATCTTCGCCGACCACCAGAACAAGGCCGATATCGCCTCCGCGATCGCGCGGCGGTAGTTCGACACCGAGGGGGTCGACGCGATCTTCGACACCAACTCCTCGGTGGCGGGGCTCGCCGTGCGGGAGGTCGCGCGCGCCAAGGGCAAGATCGACATCAATTCCGGCGCCGGCTCCATGGCGCTGACCAACGCCGCCTGCTCGCCGACCGGCGCCCACTGGACCTGGGATACCTATGCCCTCGCCGCCGGCACCGCCACGGCCCTGGCGGACGATCCCAAGAACACGTGGTTCTTCATCACCGCCGACTACACCTTCGGGCACGATCTGGAGGCCCAGGTCACCCGGGTGGTGACGGCGAAGGGCGGCCGGGTGCTCGGCTCGGTCAAGCATCCGTTCCCCACCGCCGATTTCTCCTCCTATCTCCTGCAGGCGCAGGGGTCGGGCGCCAAGATCATCGGCATGGCCAATGCCGGGGCCGACACGATCAACACCATCAAGCAGGCGAGCGAGTTCGGGATCCCGCAGGGCGGCCAGACGCTGGGCGGGCTCAACATCTTCCTGACCGACATCCACTCCGTCGGGCTCCAGGCCGCCCAGGGCATGATCCTGACGACGGGCTTCTACTGGGACATGGACGAGCAGACGCGGGCCTTCGCCCGGCGCTTCGCCGCGCGGATGGACGGCCGGATGCCGACCATGGTGCAGGCCGGCGATTATTCGGCGGTGCTCCACTTCCTCAAGGCGGCCGAAGCCGCCGGGACGGATGACGGCCTGCGGGTCATGGCCAAGATGCGCGATTTGCCGATCCAGGACTTCTTCGCGCGCAACGCTACGCTGCGCCCGGACGGTCGCATGGTCCACGACATGTACCTCGCGCAGGTGAAGGCGCCCGCGGATTCGCACGGACCGTGGGACTTCTACACGATCCTGAAGACCATCCCGGGCGCGCAGGCGTTCCAGCCCCTGTCGGAGAGCACGTGCAAGCTGGTGAAACAGTGACGCCGCACGCGAACCAAGGCCGCGCGCTGTCGGGACCGCGGGTCTAGGGCTCTTCGGTGGGCGCCCCGGCCACGCCGCCGCGGGCGTGCGCCCAGTCCCGGTCGCGCTCGGCCTGCCGGGCGCGCTGCTCCGCCGTGTAGGCGTCCTGCTCCGCGCGGGTCTGCCGCCGTCGGCGCTCCGCGGCGGTGGAGGCCCGCCGGCGCCAGGCCTCGGTCTCCGCCTTCTGCTGCAGCAACTCCGCGACGGTGATCGGCCTCACCGGCTCCCGGGGCTGGGCCCAGGAATAGGGGCGCCGGGGCGGCGGCGACCCGGTGGGCCGGGCCGCCTGCGGACGCGGCGCCGCACGGGTCGCCTCGGCCAGCGTCAGGCCGGCACCGGCGGCGATGCGCGCCGCCGCCGCCCGGGCCGCCGCGCGCTCGCCGTCCGTGGCGCCCTGCGCGGCGAGCGCCAGGCACTTCTCGAACCGGTCGCGATCGGCGGGCGTCATGGAGGCCGTCATGACCGGTGTCATACCGCCAAGTCGGGCCGCCTGTCCCGCCGATCCGGAGCCCGACCCGGTCAATCCGGCTTGGCGCTCGCGACCGTGTCGGTGAGGCTGTAGCTGCCGCGCTTCTCGCCGACGACCTGAGTGGCGCCGTCGACGGGGGAGTTCAGCCGCCGGGAGCGGATCGTCATCGTGCCGGTCAGGCCCGCGAACTTGCCGGTACCGCCGATCCACGCGCCCGTCCCCTCGCTCACGGCCGCCATGGATTGCACCGGATAGTCCCACTTCTCGTAGACGTGGTCCCCGTCGGCATCGACGTAGTCGCAGTAGCCGTGATTCTCGAAGGTCTTCGCGCCGCTGTCGACCAGCGGGCTCGAAGAGCAGCGCCCGGCCATGTTGTGCAGGAGCCCACTGCCCGCCTCGTTGACGGCGGTCATCGTGAGGATCATGGCCGAGGCCGACCGGTTGTTGCCGATCGACACAGGTTTCGGCACGGCCGGGTTGATCGCCGTATAGGTGATCCGGAATTCGCCCTGACGCGCCATGTCTTCGGCCCCTGCCGTGACCGGGACGAGCAGCAGGAAACCGAATGCCGCGGCCGCACATCGTGCCGATGATGTGATGAGGCTCCGTTCAAACGTCATGGCGATCTCCCAGTTCGGCGCGTTCGAGATTGTTCGCTCGCGATATCGCTGCCGATTTCGCACCGTTCGAATCGGCATCGCCGGTCGATTATTGAATCCGTTGTAAGAAATATTCAACACAAATTGATATGTGCTGCGGAAACATGCGCGGTCGTCGGGATCTGTGGCGGATCGATTTGCGTCAGGTGGTGGAACGCTCGGTAACGTTGCGCTTCTACGCCCGGGCCGGGCTGCGATCACGTGGCAGACTTCCGAAGTGTCCCGCGTCGGAGGATCGTCCTCCGGTCAGGGCCGCTCGCTGGAGGATCCGCCGGTCCGCGCGCCCTTGCCGTCCTGCACCCCGCGCGGCACGACGAGGATGCGCCCCAGAAGGGCCTTGGAATGGCGTGCGGCGCTGCCGACGTCGTCCGGCAGGCGCGAACAGGAGGCGTCGTAGGCCGCGCGCAGCTGGGCGAGCTGGCGCATGCGCGTCTCGGGATCGCTGGAGCCCACGGCGCATCCTTCCGGCGGGCCTTGGTCTGCGGTGCGCCCCCGCACACGAGCCCTGGACCCTCCCGAGTCGGGGCGTTGGAAAACCGTGTCTGAACGATCCCGACGACCTTTCGCGCCGGAACGCCTGGACATGCGCCGCAGGCTCCCCGACCGCGGGGTCAAGGATGCGCGTGCCGTTCTGGTCGGCAGCAACCATCAGACAGGGGGTTCCACGCCCCAGGGCCGCGCGTACGGCCCCGCCGGATTTCTCGTCGCTTCTAGGAACGAAATCCAGCCCGTCGTGCCGCTGCCCGTTCCAGGGCGCGGAAGGCCGCGTCGGTCAGGATCGCCAGCGCCGAGACCACGAGGCCGCCCTGCAGGACGTAGGCGGTGTTGCCGGTGAGCAGGCCCGAGACGATCACCTCGCCCAGGGTGCTGGCCGCCACCGTGGAGCCGATGGTCGCCGTGGCGAGGCCGATGACGGCGGCCAGCCGGATCCCGGAGAGAATCATCGGCAGGGCGAGCGGCAGCTCCACCTGCACGAGCCGCTGGCGATCGGTCAGCCCCATGCCCCGGGCGGCCTCCATCAGGGCCGGGTCGAGCCCGGCGAGGCCGGTGAGCGCGGTCTCGAAGATCGGCAGCAGCCCGTACAGGACGAGGGCGATCAGGGTCGAGACCGTGCCGAAGCCGAAGACCGGCACCGCCAGCGCCAGCACCGCCACGGGCGGGAAGGTCTGGCCGAGATTGGCCACCGCGCGGGCGAAGGGCAGGACCTCGCGCCCGGCCGGGCGGGTCGCCAGGACGGCGCAGCTCACGGCCAGCACGCTCGCCGCCAATGTCGCGGCAGCGACCAGCAGCAGGTGGTCGACGGCGAGCGTCAGGAGCGGGGTCTGCGCGTAGATCGGCGCCGTGCCGCCGGGCGCGAACGGGCGGAACAGCCCCGCGAAGCGCTCCGGCATCACCAGGAACGCGCCCAGCAGGGCGAGGAGCGCGAATTTCGCTACCTGGGAGGCCCGGTTCACGGGCTGCCGCCCTGCGCTTCGAGGGCGGCGCGCGTCACCCGGCCCAGGAGCACGCCGTCGCGGCTGACCGGGAGGGCCGGGCGCCGCGACCAGAGGCTCTCGGCCAGGGCCGCGCGCACCGAGGTCCCGGCCGGGATCGGCTCGCCCGGCGCCGGGCCGGGCTCGACGAGGTCGTCGACGACGCGCAGGGCCATGAGCTGGAAGGCCCGGTCGCCGACGCCGAGGAGGCTGCGCACGAAATCCGACGCCGGCGCGCCGATCAGCGCCGCCGGGGCGTCCTCCTGGACGAGCCGGCCCCGGTCCATCACGGCGATCCGATCGGCGAGGCGCAGGGCCTCGTCCATGTCGTGGGTCACCAGCACGATGGTGGTGCCGTAGCGCTTCTGGATCGCCAGCAGATCCGCCTGGGCCCGGCCCCGGATGATCGGATCGAGGGCGCCGAACGGCTCGTCCATCAGCAGGATCGGCGGCTCGGCGGCCAACGCCCGGGCAACCCCGATCCGCTGCTGCTCGCCGCCCGAGAGGGCCGCCGGCAGCCGGTTCCGGTAGGCGGCCGGATCGAGGTCGAACAGGCTCAGCAGCGCGTCGACCCGGGCGTCGATCCGGCGGCGGTCCCAGCCGAGGAGCCGCGGCACGACCCCGATATTCTCCGCCACGCTCCGGTGGGGGAACAGGCCGTGCCCCTGGATGGCGTAGCCGATGCCGCGGCGCAGGACATGCGGCGGGACGTCCCGGATGTCCCGGCCGGCGATCCGGATCGTGCCGGTGCTCGGCTCGATCAGCCGGTTGATCATCCGCAGCAGGGTCGTCTTGCCGGACCCCGACGTGCCCACCATCGCCAGGATCGTGCCGGCCGCGACCTGCAGGCTGACCTCCGCCACGACCGCGCGCCCGCCGTAGACGCGGCCGACCCCGGCGAGCGCGATCATCGGATCCGGCCTCATGGCGTCCGCTCCGCCCCGGCCCCGGGCCCGGGCCCGGGCCCGCGGCTGAGTTCGATGACCGCGTCGAGCAGCACGGCGGCGGCGCTCGCCAGGGCGACGGTCGGCAGCGCCCCGAGCAGGACGAGATCGCCCGCGGTCTGGCTGATGCCCTGGAAGACGAACACCCCGAGGCCGCCGCCGCCCACGAGGCCGGCGATCACCGCCAGCCCGATATTCTGGACGAGGACGATGCGGATCCCGGTGAGGATCGCCGGCAGCGCCAGGGGCAGCTCCACCTGCGCGAGGCGCTGTCGCCCGGTCATGCCGACGCCCCGGGCGGCGTCGCGCACCGGCCCGGGCACGGCGTCGAGCCCCGCGACGGTCGCGGCCGCCACCGGCAGGAGCGCGTAGGCGAACAGGGCCAGGAAGGCCGGCGCCGCGCCGATCCCCGCGATCCCGAGGCCCGCCGCCCCGGGGATGGTCCGGCCGATCCAGGCAAGCGGCGCGATCAGCATCCCGAACAGCGCCATGGACGGGATGGTCTGCACGACGTTGAGGACCCCGAGCAGCGCCCCGCGCAGGGCCGGGATCGGGCGCGCCAGGAGGGCCGCCGGGATCCCCAGGGCGGCGGCGGCGGCCACCGACGACAGGGCGAGGCCGAGATGGGTCCGGACCTCCCGGCCGAAGGTGTCGGCGCGGCCGGCATATTCCCGCAGGAGCGAGAGGTTGTCCCAGAACCCGGAGCGCAGGGCGAGGCCCCCCAGGACGAGGATCGCCGCGAGCGCCGCGACCCGCATCGCGGGGCCCGGCCGCAGGCGCGCCAGCCCGTCGCCGGTGGCGAGGCCGGCGGCCACGAAGGCCAGCCACCAGCCCGCATCCGGCGAGACCCGGCTGTAGCGATCGCCGGGCGGCGTCAGGTGGTCGGCCGCCCAGCCGGCCGCGAGGCCCAGGAGCAGGAGCGCGGCAGCCGCCGCGGCCAGCCGCAGGGGCGGCGGGATCCGCAGGGCCAGCAGGGGCGCGGCGAGTCCGAGAACGACCAGGAGGGCGAGCGCCGCGCCGGCAGGCAGGGCCGACCAGGCCATGAGGGACGTGCCCGCGGCGATCCTGTTCGGCCGCGCGATCATCAGGGGCAGCGCGAGGAGGCTCGGCCCGATCAGGAGGGCGAGGATCGCGCCCAGCGGGTCGAGGCCGGGGCGGATCGGGCCGCGGCGCTTCAAGGTCGCAGAGGATTCGCCCATGCCGAGGTTCCGGGCGCGACCGCAGGAGCGGGGCCGCGCGTGGCACGGACTTAGTGCCCGGCGGCGCCGTTGCGAACCGCCCCCGCCGGCGGGCGCGGCGGTCACTGGCTCCGGCCCGGGCTTGCGGTTTCACCCTTCAGAAGTGTGTTCATCATCCCGTCGATGGGCACGGCTGTCCAGTGCCGCCACGCGCCCTCCTGGCCTCCCCCGCAGGGCGGAGGACACCCGGGGATGCGATCGACCGTCGGAAAGCCCGGCTCGAAACCGGCGCTGCGGCGTCGCCGGGCGGAGAACGGAACCGCCCGGCGCCCGATTTCATTTGCCCGCCGGGCCGGTATCGCTATGGTCCGCCGCGCCCGGCGGGGCCCGTCCCGCCGGATCCCCCGCCGAGACCCGCGACCCGCTACCGACATGTCCCAACGCGTGTGCATCTCGCTCGACGCCATGGGCGGCGACCACGGGCCCTCCACGGTCGTGCCGGGCGCCGCCCTCGCCCGCGAGCGCCATCCCGACACCACCTTCCTGCTGTTCGGCGACGAGGCGGTGATCGCCCCGCTGGTCGCCAAGGAGCCCCGGCTCAAGGATTGCGTGGAGATCCGCCACACGACCGTGGCGGTGGCCATGGACGACAAGCCCAGCCAGGCGGTCCGCCAGGGCCGGGGCAAGTCGTCCATGTGGCAGGCGATCCAGGCGGTGCGCGACGGGCAGGCCCAGGCCTGCGTGTCGGCCGGCAACACCGGCGCCCTGATGGCGATGTCCAAGATCTGCCTGAAGACCATGTCGGGCATCGAGCGGCCGGCCATCGCCTGCCTGTGGCCGACCGTGCGCGGCGAGAGCGTCGTGCTCGATGTCGGCGCCACCATCGGCACCGATGCCGAGCACCTCGTGGAGATGGCCGTGATGGGCTCGGCCATGGCCCGCATCGTGTTCGACCTCGACCGGCCGACCGTCGGCCTGCTCAACGTCGGTACCGAAGAGATGAAGGGCAACGAGGCGGTTAAGGAGGCGGCCCGGCTGCTGCGCGAGATGGAGAACCCGGGGCTCGCCTATCACGGCTTCGTCGAGGGCACGGATCTCGGGCGCGGCACCGTCGACGTGGTGGTGACCGAGGGTTTCACGGGAAACATCGCCCTGAAGACCGCCGAGGGCACCGCCAAGCAGATCGGCACCTATCTCCGGGCCGCCATGACCCGGACGCTCGCGGCCAAGATCGGCGCCCTGTTCGCCCGGCAGGCCTTCCGGGCGCTCCGGGACAAGATGAATCCGAGCCGCGCCAATGGCGGCGTGTTCCTCGGCCTGGAGGGCATCGTCATCAAGAGCCACGGCTCGGAGAACGCGCAGGGCTTTGCCGCGGCGGTCGACCTGGCGCACGACATGGCCCGCCACGACATGATCCGCACGATCCGCGAGATGCTCGACCAGACGGCGGCCCTGGCGCCGGCCTGACCGTCCGGAGAAGATACGGTGTGCCGGCCCGCACACCGCTCTATGGCGTTCACGCGAACACGGGACGGCGCTCCTCCCTGTCCGTGAGGGGGTGGCGATTCGAACAGCATGGTCAAGGCGTTGACGGTCAGCGGGGATGTCCGAAGTCCCCGCCGCCCGGGAAGGAAAGCGATGTCAGCCCTCCGCATAGAGTCTCCGCAGGCGCTGCGTTCGGTGGTGGTCGGGACCGGATCGAGCCTGCCCGCGCAGGTGGTGACCAACGCGGCCCTGTCCGAGCGGGTCGACACATCGGACGACTGGATCGTCCAGCGCACGGGCATCCGTCAGCGCCACATCGCCGATGCGAGCGAGACCACGTCGGTCCTCGGGGCGCGGGCGGCCGCTTCTGCCCTCGCCGATGCCGGCTTGACGGCGGAGGACATCGACCTGGTGATCTGCGCGACCTCGACGCCGGATCACACCTTCCCGGCCACCGCCACCCAGATCCAGGCGGCGCTCGGCATCCACCAGGGCGCGGCCTTCGATCTGCAAGCGGTCTGCGCCGGCTTCGTGTTCGCGGTCGCCACCGCCGACAAGTTCCTGACCACCGGGGCGGCCCGCCGGGCGCTGGTGATCGGCGCCGAGACCTTCTCGCGGATCCTCGACTGGGAGGACCGCACCACCTGCGTGCTGTTCGGCGACGGCGCCGGGGCGGTGGTGCTCGAGGCGCGGGCGGATGCGGGGGGCCGCGGTGTCCTCAGCGCCAGCCTGCGCTCGGACGGGCGGCATCGCGAAAAACTCTACGTCGACGGCGGCCCGGGCTCGACCGGCACAACCGGCCACCTGCGGATGGCCGGCCGGGACGTGTTCCGGTTCGCCGTCGGGCAGGTCACCGACGTGATCGTCGAGGCCTTCGCCCAGGCTGGCTTCACGGCGGCCGATCTCGACTGGTTCGTGCCCCACCAGGCCAACCGCCGGATCATCGAGGCCTCGGCCGACAAGCTCGGGATCGCCCGGGAGAAGATCGTGCTGACGGTGGACCGTCACGGCAACACCTCGGCCGCCTCGATCCCCCTCGCCCTCGACGTGGCCCGGCGGGACGGCCGCATCCGCGCGGGCGATCTGGTGATGATCGAAGCGATCGGCGGCGGCTTCAGTTGGGGGGCGGCTCTGATCCGCTGGTGACACGCCTGAAACAAATCGGCGTCCCCGCCCGGTTGACCGGGGGCGGAGCGCCGATTAGCGTGCCGGATCATAGGGATACGCCTTCACTGTTCGGCGCGGCATCGATCGCCGCGCCCGACGCCATGGGGCGAGCGATGCGGGCGAGGGGACACGTATGGCAGGCAAGACGGTGACGCGCGCCGACTTGAGCGAGGCCGTCTACCATCAGGTGGGCCTGTCACGGACCGAATCGTCCGCCCTGGTCGAGACCGTGCTGTCGGAGATCTGCGCCTGTCTGGCGAGCGGCGAGACGGTGAAGCTGTCCTCGTTCGGCTCATTCGTGGTGCGCAGCAAGGGCAAGCGCGTCGGCCGCAATCCGAAGACCGGCGTCGAGGTGGCGATCGAGCCGCGTCAGGTGATGGTGTTCAAGCCCTCGAACGTGCTGAAGGCCAAGATCAACGGCCTCAACGGCGCGAACGGCCACGACGACGACGACGAGTGAGCCGGGCCCCGCGGCGCGATGACGGGCCGCCACAACGGTGACGCGGTTGTCTCCCCGCGTGCGGGACTGCCCTGTCCACACATCGCTTCCAGATGACGGCAATGGCCGGACACCGTCCTGCATCTCCTTCCCCCGTAGAGGCGGAGGGAGGGCGCGTGGCAGCACTGCGGCGAGGACCGGTGCCGGCGGCGCCAGGGCGGCAAACAATATTCTCTTCGCCCCCCGGGAAGGCTTGAGCCTGGCCCCGCGGACCGGCAAGATCGACGCCCGCGCCGCATCAGACCGCCATGCCCCCAGCCCTCGCCGCCGAACAGACCGCCGAGACCGGCGAGAAGAGCGCCCACGCGTTCCGCACGATCAGCGAGGTCGCGGAGGAACTCGATGTGCCCCAGCATGTCCTGCGCTTCTGGGAGACCCGATTCGGCCAGATCCGGCCCGTGAAGCGGGCGGGCGGACGGCGCTATTACCGGCCCCAGGATATCGAGCTCGTCGCCGGCATCCGCCAGCTCCTGTATGTGCAGCGCTACACGATCGCGGGGGCGCAGCGGGTGCTCAAGGAGAACGGCGTCCGCTTCGTCCAGGCCGTCGGCCGCGGCGAGGCGGTGGCGGCCGAGCCCCTGGTCCAGGAGGCCGAGGCGGCGGCCTCTGACGGCACGCTCGCGGCCTCGGATCGCGCGGCGCTGGCGGAGGCGCTCCGGGAACTGCGCGCCTGCCGCGCCCTGCTCGACGACCTGCGCGTCCTGCCAGACACGGAGGCGTAAGACCCCCGGCCCGGCGGCGCGGCAGCGCTCTTGCAACTGCGTGGCGAACTTTCCGGCAGGAACTCGCGTTGTCGCCCGCATGCCCGCGTCCAAATACAAGCTGTCGCCCAGCCAGGAACTGATGGCCCGCATCATGCGGATCGTCCGCACCTGTCCGGAGGCGGCCTCCGAAGTGCTGGAACTGATGTTCCTGGTCAGTCAGATCGAGGCGGCCACCACGGTCGACCGGGAGTATCGCGACGCGCGGCGGGTGATCAGCCGCCTGCGCAACCCCCTCTGGGAGATGGGGCCCAGCGACCGGGATAAGCTGCTCGCGGCCGCCGAGACGATCCGCCGGGTCTGCCGCCTCGCCGAGCAGGACATCCCCCCGACGCCCATCGCCGAGGCCGGGGAGCGCACCCGGGTCGAGGCGCGGCTCGCCGCCGCCCTGGCGGGGGAGTTCGATGCCGCGCAGATCGCCCGCGTCACCGGCGTCGTGGCGGCGGTGCTCCAGGATTAGAGCGCGCGCCGCCGAACCGGACGCGGTTCGGCGCGACGACTTGAGGGCTTGGGGCCGGTCGCGATCGCCGCGCGATCGGGAAAGGCGCCCCGGCAGGTGCCGGCTGCCCTCGACGCCCGTCCCGGGCGTCCCCACATGGTCCTTGACCGATGGACGGGGCGCCCGGAGATGGGTCCGGAGATCGCGCCCGCTTCGGCACCGGAGAGACGCTGTCATGATCGCCCTTCGTCCGCTCGCCGCGCTGCTTGCCGGAAGCCTCGCCTTCGCCGGGCCGGCGCTGGCCCAGTCCCCGGCGAGCCGATCCAAGACCGTCGCCCCCGGCAAGACGGTGCGGCTGGAGATCGCCCCCAACCTCAAGAAGGACTGTTCTCCTGGACCGATGCCCGAGTTCAAGGTCTCCGGGCCGCCGAAGAACGGCTCGGTGATCACCAGGGTCGGCAAGCTGAAAACGCCGGCGAGCTATCGCTGCCCCAACAAGGAGGCCGCCGTCCAGGCGCTGTTCTATCAGCCCAACACCGGTTTCACCGGATCCGACGAGGTGACTTTCGAAGTGAAGGGCGCCGACGGGCAAGTCCAGACGCAGACCGTCAAAATCACGGTCGGCGCAGCCGGGGCCAAGTCGGGTGACGATGCCAAGAAAGAGGGCACCGATCTGTGAGTCGCGGCACAGATCCGCGACGCCTGCGCAGTTTTGCGGCCCTCGACAGGCGTCCTGAGACGGCACAGAGTCTCGGCTCCGCGGCCTTCAGGTGCCGGAGGTGTTGCAAGCAATCGACATGCCGGGCGCCTTGCTCGCCGCACTGCGACAAAAGCGGGCCTGTCGGTTGCATCCGAGCCGATACAGGATGAAGCTGTCACGGTCTGAGAGGGTTATCGAATGCCGATGCATGCGACGAACGACCTTTTCCAGAGCTTCGCCCGAGGGTACGAGGCCCGCCGCGACACGGAGATGACGCTCTCCGAGTACCTCGAAGCCTGTCGCGACGAACCGCTGATGTATGCCTCGGCCGCCGAGCGCATCCTGGCGGCGATCGGCGAGCCCGAATTCGTGGACACCTCCAAGGATTCGCGCCTCGGCCGGATCTTCATGAACCGGACGATCCGGACCTACCCGGCCTTCCGCGAGTTCTACGGGATGGAGGAGACGATCGAGCGGATCGTCTCGTTCTTCCGCCACGCCGCGCAGGGGCTGGAGGAGCGCAAGCAGATCCTCTACCTGCTCGGACCGGTCGGCGGCGGCAAGTCGTCGCTCGCCGAGCGGCTGAAGCTGCTGATGGAGGTCCACCCGGTCTACGTGCTCAAGGCCGGGGACGAGGTCTCGCCGGTCTTCGAGAGCCCGCTGGGACTGTTCGACCCCGAGACCATGGGCGAGGAGATCCAGCGCCGCTACGGCGTCCCGCGGCGACGGCTCACCGGCCTGATGAGCCCCTGGGCACTCAAGCGCCTCGACGAGTTCAACGGCGACATCTCCCGGTTCAAGGTGATCAAGGTCCGGCCTTCGCGCCTGCGCCAGATCGCCATCGCCAAGACCGAGCCGGGGGACGAGAACAACCAGGACATCTCCTCGCTGGTCGGCAAGGTCGATATCCGCCGCCTGGAGACCCTGTCCCAGGCCGATCCCGACGCCTACTCGTATTCGGGCGGCCTGAACCGGGCGAACCAGGGCGTCCTCGAATTCGTCGAGATGTTCAAGGCGCCGATCAAGATGCTGCACCCCCTGCTCACCGCGACGCAGGAGGGCAATTACGTCGGCACCGAGAATATCGGCGCGATCCCGTTCACCGGCGTGATCCTGGCCCACTCGAACGAGTCCGAGTGGCAGACCTTCAAGACCAACAAGAACAACGAGGCCTTCATCGACCGGATCTACGTGATCAAGGTCCCGTACTGCCTCCGGGTCACGGAGGAGCAGCACATCTACGAGAAGCTGATCTCCAGCTCGGAACTGTCCGATGCGGCCTGCGCCCCGGGCACGCTGGAGATGCTGGCGCGCTTCTCGGTGCTGTCGCGCCTGCGGGAGCACGCCAATTCCAACGCCTTCTCGAAGATGCGGGTCTATGACGGCGAATCGCTCCGCGAGGTCGATCCCCGCGCCCGCTCGATGCAGGAGTACAAGGACACCGCCGGCGTCGACGAGGGCATGGACGGGATCTCCACCCGCTTCGCCTTCAAGGTGCTGGCGGCGACCTTCAACCACGACACCACCGAGGTCTCGGCCGATCCGGTGCACCTGATGTACGTGCTGGAGCAGTCGCTCAAGCGCGAGCAGCTCCCGCCCGAGACCGAGAAGAAGTACCTGGAATTCATCAAGACCGAGCTGGCCCCGCGCTACGCGGAGTTCATCGGCCACGAGATCCAGAAGGCCTACCTCGAATCGTACCACGATTACGGGCAGAACCTGTTCGACCGGTACATCGACTATGCCGACGCCTGGATCGAGGACCAGGACTTCAAGGACGCGGAGACCGGCCAGCTCATGAACCGGGAGCTCCTGAACCAGGAGCTGACGAAGATCGAGAAGCCCGCCGGGATCGCCAACCCGAAGGACTTCCGCAACGAGGTCGTGAAGTTCGCCCTGCGCTCCCGGGCCCAGCATGGCGGCCGCAACCCGAGCTGGACCAGCTACGAGAAGCTGCGCGAGGTGATCGAACGGCGGATGTTCTCCCAGGTGGAGGAGCTGCTGCCGGTGATCTCCTTCGGCTCGAAGAAGGATGGCGACACCGAGAAGAAGCACGGCGAGTTCGTCGACCGCATGGTGGCGCGCGGCTACACCGAGCGGCAGGTCCGCCGCCTGGTGGAATGGTACATGCGGGTGAAGCAGGCCGGCTGAGGGACGAAGAATCCGCCCGGGGCCAGCCCGGGCGGACAAGTTTCGGACCCTCCGCCGCCATAGTTTCGGACGACCGGCCGGCGAGGCTCGCAAGCATGACGTGGGAAAAGGGAAAACCGCTTTTCCGAACACATCATGCGGGAGCGGCGCGTTAGACCAGACTGTGCGAAAGAGGGAAGACTCTTTCGGACGGCAGCATGGTATAACGGGAGGCTAGAACCGGCCGGACCACGCGGGACGAGGGTTTTCGCAGCGGATGCACATCGTCGACCGACGCCTGAACCCGGGGGGCAAGAGCCTCCCCAACCGGCAGCGCTTCCTGCGGCGCGTGAAGGATGTCGCCCAGCGCGCGGTGCGGGAATCCGCCCGCGAGAAGGACATCAAGGATCTCGGCAAGGACGGCCGCGTCACCGTGCCCGCGGACGGCGTGCGCGAGCCCCGCTTCTCCCGCCAGCCGGGCACCGGCCTGCAGGATCACATCCTGCCGGGCAACAAGACCTACGTGGAGGGCGACACGATCGAGCGGCCGCCGGGCGGCGGCGGTGGGCGCGGCTCCGGCGAGGGCGGGGAGGGCGGCGAGAACAGCGAGGACGCGTTCCGGTTCGTGCTCACCCGCGAGGAGTTCCTGGAACTCTTCCTGGAGGATCTGGAGCTTCCGGACCTCGCCAAGCGCCGCCTCGCGGTGGTGGACACGGAGGGGCTGCGCCGGGCCGGCTACACGGTGACCGGCTCCCCCGCCAACCTCGCGCTCACCCGTACCCTGCGCAACTCGATGTCGCGGCGCATCGCCCTCAAGCGGCCGAAGCCCGACGAGGTCGCCGCCCTGGTGGCGCGGCTCGACGCCCTGCCGGAGGGCGATCCGGAGCGGCCGGACGTGGAGGAGGCGCTGCTGAAGCTGCGCGAGCGGTCGAAGCGAATCCCCTATGTCGACCCGATCGACCTGCGCTTCCGCCGGTTCGAGCCGTATCCGCGGCCGATCGCGCAGGCCGTGATGTTCTGCCTGATGGACGTGTCCGGCTCGATGACCGAGCACATGAAGGACCTCGCCAAGCGGTTTTACATCCTGCTGCACATCTTCCTGACGCGCCGCTATCGCCACGTGGAGATCGTGTTCATCCGCCACACCGACCGGGCCACCGAGGTCGACGAGGAAACCTTCTTCGGCTCCCGCGAGACCGGCGGTACGCTGGTCTCCTCGGCGCTCGTGGAGATGAAGCGCATCATCGCCGAGCGCTACGACCCCAACGACTGGAACATCTACGCCGCCCAGGCCTCGGACGGCGACAACGTCTCCTCCGACGCGCCGACCTCGACGGACCTCCTGCGGGCGCATATCCTGCCGGCCTGCCAGCACTTCGCCTATCTGGAGGTCGGCGACGAGAACGGCCCCCGCGCCGGGTTCGTGGAGCACCGCACCACCCTGTGGCGGACCTACGAGGCGATCGCCAAGGCCGGCGGCCCGATCGCCATGCGCAAGGTCAACCACCGGCGGGAGATCTACCCGGTGTTCCGCGAGCTGTTCGGCCGCAAGGACGCCAAGGCCGAGGCGGAGGCGTGAGATGACCCGCGCCGCGTCTCCATCCCCCCTCTGCGGGGGAGGGTGGCCCCCGAAGGGGGTCGGGAGAGGGGAGCCCGGCTTCCGGAAGGGGCGCAGCTCTCGTGTAGGCCAGAGCTTCGTTCTGCACCCTCGCTCCCCTCTTGCGGGACTTCGTCCCGGCCCGACCCCTGCTGACGCAGGGGCCACCCTCCCCCGCAGAGGGGGGAGGGAGCTCCCGTCCCGCGCCGGTGCGGGGCACGGTCCGAAGACACGGGAGGCCGCATGACGCTCGTCAAGGCACGGACGCCCCAGATCATCTCCGGTGGCCAGAAACCCCTGTTCACCGGCAACGACTGGGATTTCGACACCATCCGGCGGATCCACGACGCCTGCGAGGCGGTGGCCGGGCCGCAGCTCGGCCTGTCCTGGTATCCGAACCAGATCGAGATCATCACGGCCGAGCAGATGCTCGACGCCTACGCGTCGATCGGCATGCCGCTGTTCTACAAGCACTGGTCGTTCGGCAAGCACTTCGCCCAGCACGAGGCCGGCTATCGCCGGGGCCTGATGGGGCTCGCCTACGAGATCGTCATCAACTCCGACCCGTGCATCTCCTACGTGATGGAGGAGAACACGGCGACCATGCAGACGCTGGTCATCGCCCACGCGGCCTTCGGCCACAACCACTTCTTCAAGAACAACTACCTGTTCCGGCAATGGACGGATGCCGAAGGGATCTTGGATTACCTCGACTTCGCCAAGGGCTTCATCACCCGCTGCGAGGAGCGCTACGGCCACCAGGCGGTCGAGCAGATGCTCGATGCCGCCCACGCGCTGATGAGCCAGGGCGTCCACCGCTATCCGCGCAAGAAGCGGCCGGACCTCGCCTCGGAGCAGCGGCGGGAGCGTGAGCGGATCGAGCACGGCGAGCAGATCTACAACGACCTGTGGCGGACCCTGCCGCAGAAGGTCGGCGCGGTGCGGCCGGACCTGGTCGCCGAGCGGCGCAAGGCCCTGCTCGAACTGCCGCAGGAGAATATCCTCTACTTCCTGGAGAAGGTCGCCCCCCGGCTGCGCCCGTGGCAGCGCGAGATCCTGCGGATCGTCCGCCTCGTCGCGCAGTATTTCTACCCGCAGCGCCAGACCAAGGTGATGAACGAGGGCTGCGCCACCTACGTCCATTACCGGATCATGAACGCGCTCTCGGCGCAGGGTCAGATCGGCGAAGCCGCCTATCTGGAGTTCCTCCAGTCGCACACCAACGTCATCCGGCAGCCGAACTACGACGACCGCTCGTATGGCGGCCACAACCCCTACGCGATCGGCTTCGCGATGATGCAGGACATCGCCCGCATCGTGGAGCAGCCCACCGACGAGGACCGGGACTGGTTCCCCGAGATCGCCGGCACCGGCGATCCGATGGCGGTTTTGCGCGATTGCTGGGAGAATTACCGCGACGAGAGCTTCATCCAGCAGTTCCTGTCGCCCAAGCTGATGCGCGACCTGCGCCTGTTCCACGTGGTCGACGACCCGGAGGAGCCGGAACTGCGGGTGGAGGCGATCCACGATGAGCGCGGCTACCGCAAGATGCGCCGGTCCTTCGCCCGCCAGTACGACGTCGCGTGGCTCGATCCCGACATTGAGGTGGTGGACGTGGATCTCGAGGGCGACCGGCGCCTGATCCTGCACCACAAGGCGATCAACAAGATCACCCTGCAGAAGGAGGACGCCAAGCGCGTGCTCCAGCACCTCGCCGACCTCTGGGGCTACGACGTGGTGCTCAAGGAGGTCGAGCCGGCCACCGGCACGGTGCTCGGCGAGATCACCGCCAGCGCGCGGCCGATCTTCTTCTGATCGCGCCCCGCGCGGGGCACCGTCACGCCTTCGCGGGATCCAGGGTGACGTGCCAGAGGTCGGTGTCGGCCGCGTCCTTCAGCGTCACGGTCATCTGCTCGGTGGCGCCGTCGACCGCCACATGGCCGAAGAACTGGTAGCCCGCGGCCGGCGACAGGTTGACCTGCCCCTTGTCGGGCGCCTTCACGAAGCGCAGCTGCGGGCCGAACGTGTCGTCGAGGGCGTTTGGGCCGAAGGTGCCGGCGTGCAGCGGCCCGGAGACGAACTCCCAGAACGGGTCGAAATCCTGAAACTGCGCCTTGCCGGGGTCGTAGTAATGCGCCGCCGTGTAGTGCACGTCGGCCGTGAGCCAGACGGTGTTGCGGATCCCGGCGCTCTTGATGAAGCGCAACAGGTCGGCGATCTCCAATTCGCGCCCGAGGGGCGGTCCGTCGCCCTGCGCCACCGCCTCCGAACCGAAATTGCGGTCGACGTCGTAGGTCACCACGAGGCCCAGCGGCATGTCGGCGGCGATCACCTTCCAGGTGGCGCGCGAATCGAGCAGCGCCCGCTTCAGCCACGCGATCTGCTGCGGCCCCAGGAAGTAGGCGTCGGGGCCGTATTCCGTCTGGCGGTTCTCACCGTTCGGGCCCCGGTAGGAGCGCATGTCGAGCATGAACACGTCGACCAGCGGGCCGTAGCCGATCCTGCGATAGACCCGGCCGGGCTCCGAAGGCTCGAAGCGCATCGGCATGTATTCGTGGAACGCCCGCGACGCGCGCAGCTGCAGGGCGAGCGCGTTCGGGTCGGTGTATTTCTTCTTCAGGTGCTCGGCCCGGGTCAGGGGCTCGCCCGGCCACCAGTTGTTGGTGACCTCGTGGTCGTCCCATTGCGCCAGGATCGGCACGGCGGCGTTCATCGCCAGCACGTTGCGGTCGGTGAGGTTGTACTTGTGCCGGCCGCGGAATTCTTCCAGCGTCTCGGCGGGCTTGGCGACCGCCTCGGTCACCCGGTTGCGCCAGAGGCTGCCATCGGGCAGCTTCACCTCGGGCTGGATCGGCCCGTCGGCGTAGATCGTGTCGCCGGAATGGATGAAGAAGTCCGGCCGGTTCTTCAGGATGGCGGAATAGATCGTCATGCCGCCGCGGGCATCGTCGATGCCCCAGCCCTGGCCCGCCGTGTCGCCCGACCAGCAGAACGAGACCGAGCGCCGGTCCGCCGGCGCGGTGCGGAACCGCCCGACCTGAGCCGGTCCGACGATCGTCGGCGCGGCGACGTCCTGGAGGCGGACCCGGTAGAACACGTCCTGGCCCGCCGGCAGACCGGTGAGCGCCACCTTCACGGTGCCGTCGGTCTCGGGCAGGGCGTCGGCGAAGACCCCGCCGCGGATCTCGGAGAAGCGCTCGGTGGTCGCCCACTCGATGATCGCCCGGGCGGGCCGGTCGGACCGGGCCCAGACCACGGCCGAGTCGGTGCCGACATCGCCCGATTGCAGCCCGTGGCTCAAGAGCGGCCGGTCGGCGGCGCGGCTCAGGCCGGGGCGCGCGAGGCCGGAGGCCAGACCGACAAGACCGGCGCCTCCGCTGAGAAGGATCTGGCGGCGACTTGCGGACATGAGAGGCCCTCCAACATGCGGCGGCCATGGCAGGGCGCCGCGACAGCCGGATGACGGGCCGGGAGCGCGTGGCGCGAAGGCGCGCACGCGCATCGTCTTTTGCCGAAAGCCGGCGGCCACCCTTCGGGACGATGCTTCAGCGCGGCCGGACGCGCGTCTGCGGACCCCCGTCCGGCGCTGCAGGCAGCGAGATTTCACGTGCCCCTCCACCTGGACAGGCCGGACGTTGAACGGCTCTCCGGGACTTGGGCGGTCGTGGCGATCCGGGTTGCCCGGGAGCGTTCGGATCGCGCGCGAGGATAGGCCTGGATCGTGTTCAGGCAGCCCCTCGCAGGACGGCGCTCCGCCGGCCCAGCCGTGCGCCGCGCGGCGCGAACGGTGCTTCTCGAGGCCGCCTCTCACCGTGATTGAGCCGTTCACCAGGTTGCGAGCGGGCGCAAGCCGCCCCGGGCGAGCGAGCCGAGCCGATGGCGTTTATCGATCGGCTTTCGTTGGTCGATTGGCGTTTGACCCGGACCGTGCGGCCAGCTGCCGGAACGAAGCGCCGGGACCCCTCGTGCCGATGCGCGGTGTTCAGCCTCCGGCGTGAACGCCCCTGTCGCGGTCGGCCATAAGCCGTTATCGCAAATTCCAAGTCCAGCATTTGGCGGACTGATCATAAGCTGCAATCGGTTTCCACCCGAGCGCTCTTACCGAGCTATATTGGGTATCGTCCGTCACCCACGAAAGAAAATCTCGTAAAGACCCTGATTCATCGCCCGCTGAGTGCTGGGTCTCTTGAAGTCTGCGCCATTGGTTGAGGGCGCCTTTAAGCCCGTAATAAGATTCCTTGAACGCGAGCTGCGACTCGAGGACGTAGGAAAGATGATCGAACACGGCCCCGAGCGATTCGGTTTCGGCGTGGGAGAAAGGATTTTCTCTGCCCATGTCGCGAAACTGAACATCGCCCGCGTTATCATATGCCTTCAACAGGATGGGCGGCTCATGAGCATGCCAAATCATCCCGGGCTTATAGTTCCAAACCCTTAGCCACTCTTGGTTGGGGTTTTGAGCATAGTTGTTCCGGGTCGATATGCCCAATTGGGGTCCGACATAGTAATTACACCAGAACCACGCGGCTGTGCGCGACGGATCCGCTAAAAACGCCGATCGCATCGCGATGATTTGCCGGGGGTTCCATAGTTCGTCGGAGTCCAACTGCCACAGGAGGCAGCCTCCATTCAAGTTGGCGAGGGGCGCTCGCACCATTTCGATTTTTCCGTCCCAAAAATGGCCCGGATTTTTCCGATAAACAGTCACGTTGTTCGGAAATCGGTCGGCTATGTCATCGATGTATGCACTCGTGCCGTCAATGCTGCGCCCGTTCGCATGGAAAGATTGCGGAACGTTGCCGCCCGTCGCGACACTCCACGCCGTGTCGTGCGTGAGTTGAGCGACGCCTTCGACGATATGCCAATGCCATTCAAATGGAAGTCTTTGAAACATATGCTCGTGATATCGGATGAATGGCTCGCCATTGAGTACGATTGTAAAGAAATGGACCGGCAATGTCGGCTTCAATGCGCGATGCATAAACAGCGCGTAATCGGTCTCCAAGCTCATATTGGCGAAAGAGTATTTTTTTTCAGAGGCCAGCCTCTGGAAGGCGGCGCGTCCCCCGGCGGTTTTCCGAACGCCATCAAATAAAATGAATTTACATCCGTAAAATTTTCCTATGATGTCCTGTGTTCGAAGATCTTCGCCCGAGACGATGAGGATGTCCGGCGCCTGCGCTGACCTTGAATGACCTCCACCGGTCTCTTCGCGGGCTCGGCCACAATCATTCCCTGGCACTTGGCCAGGCTGCGTGCTTGGCGACGTATCGAATAGTTTTGACGACGGAAATCCGATGATCTTCAAATTTTCCAGATCGCTATCTTTTGTAATGACAGCCAGATTTGTGACGGTATTTTGCAAGAACGCCAAGACATCGCCAAGCGTATCGAGATCCAAATCGCCGGACGGCGTGACCCATGTGCAGGTCAGCCGATCGCGCCGCATAAGACTCCGCATGTCATCCGCTGTATCGAAAGCCTGCGTCACCTCTCGGTCCTCGCGCTTGATTGTGCTGAAGCAAATACTTTAAATTTGTGATCGGCGTAGAGTCTTCGGAAAAATCAGGTCCTGAGTCAAGCATGCTCAAATTAAGCATCAGGCTGCGTTTTTGGCCAATTGTTTTGCAATGTTACTGACGTTGTCAGCATTTCGGTCTAATTTGTACAGGCGCTGCTCGGAACTTAGAGCGGCACAGTGACGGCATTACGGTTGTGCCCGTGCGAAGTCACAGGGTCAGGCGTTTTTTCGTCGAAGCCGCCGCTGCCCTTTGACGTCTCGCGCGCGGCCGTCGGGATGCGGCCGGCCGCCGGATGGGCCAGTCGTCAGAGCGACGTATGCGATGCTGTATCGGGCGTATCCGCCCTTACCGATGGACCGCCGCCACGTCGGAGCGAACGTCGTCCAGCGCGCAGCCGATGCGCTCCAGGGCCAGGGACACCATTTCGGCGGCCTGCGGATCGGCGGCATCCCGCGGCGCTCCGGGGCTGAAGCCGTCCCGCAAATAGGGCATCATCGTGCCGTGAAGCGCCGTGTAGGCACCGGGATTGGACAACTCGTAGACGACTGCGAGAGCATGATAGGCCCGGACCATGATCTCCAGCGCGATATCCGCACTGCGTACGGCCCGCTCGCAATCGTCGCTGTCCATCATCACGCTTGTAGTTTTATTGCTGTCTAGCCGCCAGGTAACACGCTCTTTTAAGACTGTCGACGTTTGGAGCTATTGCTGCCACGGCGCATCGAGGCGGCGGATCATTTATCGCCGGATTATGGCTCGACTGCAACACTTGCCGATCTCGGCGCGCGAAATCAAGTAATGGTCTGACCGCGCATATGCCGGGATGGCCGAATCATTGCCGCGATCTTGTTCTCGGCCTCGGTCAGGATGCTGTTCACAAGGTGAGACGCGCCCTCGACGGTCCCGGCGGTGAGAGTTTCGCCCCGGTTCATGTCCTGGACGATGCGGAAATTGTCCTCGACGAACGCGCGGATCTTTCGCTGAACGTCGTCGAACTCCCCCGGATGAGCCGTTTCGTAGAGAAGTGCCAGAGCCAGGTAGGCCCGGCCGACCATGTCGAGTGCCAGATCCGCGCTCGTCTCGGAACTCACGATTTCGGGCGAGGACACGGCAGGTGAATCCCTGTCAAGCACATTCGACAAGTTAGCACGACCTGGAAGCCGCGCCAATCAGTCAAGGTATTCTCGCTCCGGTTATCCCTGGTCAGTCTCCAGGGGGGGGCTTCGAGGTCATCGGGTCGCCGCCATCGACGATCCGAGCCGGAAAATCGGACGGTCGCCGGGATCCGGCGGGTCGGGGGGCGCCCGCGGTCCCGTTGATGCCGCGGTCCCGTTGATGCCGCGGTCCCGTCGATGCCGCGGTCCCGTCGATGCCGCGGTCCCGTCGATGCCGCGGTCCCGTTGATGCGTAGTCGGCGCTGTCAGAATCGGGACGCTTTCGCATGGCCGTGACCGGATCCGCCTCCGCGGCTGTGGTCTCGCGCGGCCAAGCCGATTATCGACACGCGCATGGGTCCGGCCTCGCGCGGCCCGCAGGACCCGGCTGCGCGCCGAAAGCCCAGGAGAGTCGTGACCGTGCCCGACAGCACCCCGCGCCCCGTGATGCTCGTGATCCTCGACGGATGGGGCCTCCGGGAGGAGATCGCCGACAACGCCGTCGGCCAGGCCCGGACGCCGGTCTTCGACGGGCTGATGCGGGAGCGCCCCCGGGCGCGGCTGCGGACCTTCGGGGCCGATGTCGGCCTGCCCGAGGGGCAGATGGGCAATTCCGAAGTCGGCCATCTCAATATCGGCGCCGGCCGCGTGGTCCTGCAGGATCTGCCGCGCATCGACACCGCCGTCGCGGACGGGTCGCTGGCCGCGAACCCGGCCCTGGGCCGGTTCATCGAGCGCCTGCGCGCCTCCGGCGGGACCTGCCACCTCGTCGGCCTCCTGTCCCCGGGCGGCGTCCACGCCCATCAGGACCACGCGGTGGCGCTAGCCCGCCTGCTGGTCGCGGCGGGCGTGCCGGTCCGGCTCCACGGCTTCACGGACGGGCGCGACATGCCGCCCCGTTCCGCCGCCGCCTGCATCGCCGCGGTGGAGACCGCCCTGCCGCCGGGGGCGCGGATCGCCACCCTGTGCGGCCGCTATTTCGGGATGGACCGCGACCGGCGCTGGGAGCGGGTCCAGATCGCCTACGATGCCCTCACCGCCGGGCGCGGGACCCGGTTCGCGCGGGCGGGGCAGGCGGTTGCCGCGGCCTACGCGGCGGACGTCTCGGACGAGTTCATGCGGCCCGCCGTCATCGGCGACTTCGCCGGCATGCGCGACGGCGACGGCCTCCTGAGCTTCAACTTCCGGGCTGACCGGACCCGGCAGATCCTGGAGGCCCTCCTCGATCCGGCCTTCGCGGGCTTCCCCCGCGCGGGGACGATCCGGTTCGCCGCCGCCCTGGGCATCGTCCAGTACAGCCTCGAGATCGACGCCTTCGCCGAGACCCTGTTCGGGCCCCTCGACCTGCCGAACGGTCTCGGCGAGACGGTCGCCCGGGCCGGGCGGACCCAGCTGCGCATGGCCGAGACGGAGAAGTACCCCCACGTCACCTACTTCATGAACGGCGGGCTCGAGGCTCCCTTCCCGGGCCAGGACGCGGTCCTGGTGCCGTCGCCGAAGGTCGCGACCTACGATCTCCAGCCGGAGATGTCGGCCGCGGAGCTGACCGACCGTGCCGTGGCGGCGATCGGCTCGGGGGCCTACGACCTCATCATCCTGAACTTCGCCAATCCCGACATGGTCGGCCATACCGGCAGCCTCGCGGCCGCCGTGAAGGCCGTGGAGACCGTCGATGCCTGCCTCGGCCGGGTGGTGGAGGCGGTGACGGCCCAGGGCGGGGCGCTGCTCATCACCGCCGACCACGGCAATTGCGAGACGATGCGCGATCCCGAGACCGGCGAGCCGCACACCGCCCACACCCTCAACCCGGTCCCCGTGACGCTCGTGGGCGTCGACGGGGTGTCCCTGGCCGATGGCCGGCTGGCCGACGTGGCCCCGACGCTGCTGGCCCTGATGGGCCTTGACCAGCCGGCCGAGATGACCGGCACGTCCCTGATCCGGCGGGCGGGCTGATGGCCCGGCATGGCGGCTGCACCGGTCGGGCCGTCATGCATCAGGCTCTCGCCATACGTCCCGTCGCGGGACCGGACCGTGCCAGGGCGGGGCAGGGTTGGCGCATGCCTGTGAAGGATCCGCGCGCCCGCCCTGGCCGCTCGGGAGCGCGGGCTCAGAAAAGGGCGTGGCCCTCATGAAGGCTTACGCTTCCTTCTGCACCGTCGCTCCCCCCTTGTGGGACTTCGTCCCGACCCGATCCCCTTCGGGGGCCACCCTCCCCCGCAGAGGGGGGAGGGTGATGCGCGGTGTCCGCGCCCTGCTTCAATCCGGGCCTGTGAAAATCATAGGCCAGCGGGGCGAGAGGACACGAGCCTCCGAGCCACGATCATGATCGCCCGGCACAGCCTGATCTATGTCGGCTCGCGCGGCTTCGCCGCCGCCCTGAACATGGCCTCGGTGGCGGTGTTCACCCGGCTCGCGCCGGCGGCGAGCTACGGCACCTACCTGTACGTCCTGTCCTGGGCGCTGGTGCTCTACGGGGCGACCTGCCAGTGGCCGAAATTCGCGTTCTTCGCCCTCTACGACGAGGCCCGCGAGCCCGCCCAGATCGGCACCGTGGTGCGCATCCTGGCCGGTACGCTGCTGCTGGCCGGGCTCGGCAGCGTGCTGGCGGCCGGGCTCGGCCTGGTTCCGGGCCGGATGGCGGCCGCGATCCTGGCGCTGGCCTGCGGCACCACCCTGTTCGAGGGCGCTACCGAGATCGCGCGCACGCGCCTGCGGGTCGGGGCGGTGGCGGCCTCGGTGATGAGCCGGGCGGTCCTGATCCTCGGCCTCGGCAGCCTGGCGCTGCACCGCGCGGCCGATCCGCTCGACCTCGCCTTCGCGGTGGCGACCGCCAACGCGGTCGCCTCGCTCCCGGCCGCCGCCACCATCGCGCCGATGATGCCCGGCCGCGGCAGCCGGGCTGAGGCCCTGCGCCTGTTCACCTATGGCTGGCCCCTGGTGCTCTCCTTCGGGACCGCGGCCCTGGCCCAGAGCCTCGACCGGCTGATCATCGCCAAGACGGTGGGGCCGGCGGGGCTCGGCGCCTACGGGGCGCTGGCCGACTTCCTGCGGCAGAGCTTCATCGTGTTCGGCGAGGCGATCGCCCTGTCGCTGATCTCGATCGCCAAGCGCGAGGCGCGGACCGGCGGCATGGAGGCGGCCTCGGGGGTGCTGAGCGACGCCGCCCGGGCGATGACGCTGATCGCGGCCTTCGGCGCCGTGTTCTTCCTCTGCTTCGACGAGCTCGTGGTCACCGTGTTGCTCGGGCCCGACTACCGGGCCGAGGCCCGCCAGCTCGCCCCGGTGCTGGTCCTGGCCAGCATCCTGATGATGTTCCGCGCCTATTATTTCGGACAGGTGATCTACTTCACCCGGACCAGCGGTCTCGAGGCGGCGGCCGCCTTCGCCACCCTGGCCACCGTGGCGGCGCTCTCGCTCCTGCTGATCCCGACCTTCGGCGCCCCCGGGGCGGCGCTCGCCTTCGCCGGGGGGCAGAGCGCGGCCTGCCTCGTGCTGGTGTTCGGCGCGAGGCGGGAGGGCACGACGATGCCGCTGCCCCTGGCCGACATGGCCGGCATCGCCGGGCTCGCCCTGGCCTGCGGCGCCGTGAATGCCGGAATCGCCCTGATGCCGGGCGGCCTCCTGCCCCCGGGGCAGGTGCTGCGCATGGTCCTGCTCGCCGCCGGGGCCGGGGCCGCCGCGTGGCGCTACGACGTGCTGGGCTTCGCGGGCGCGATCCGCCACCGGCTCGCGACCTGACGGCGTCGCAGTGCCGGACACCGCCGCACTCCCGCAGGGCCTGGTCGCGGCGATCCGGCCCCTGGATCCGGCGGCGGCCTGGATCCCGGCCTGGCGGGCGCTGGGCGCCGCCGCCCGCATCCGGAACCCGTTCTACGAGGCGGGCTACGCGCTCGCCGCCCGCGGGGCCTTCGGGGCGGGGGTGCGTCTCCTGATCGTCGCCGACCGGCCCCCCGAGGAGCCGGGCGCGCGGTTCCGCGCCGCCTGGCCGTTCCGGGTGTCGCGGCGACGCTGGGGCCTGCCGCTTCCGCTGCTGATGGGCTGGACCCACGGCTACTGTCCGTTCGGCGCGCCGCTCCTCGACGGCGCCGATCCGGAGACGGCGCTCGCGGGTCTGCTCGCCGCGCCCCGGGCGCTGGGCCTGCCCCCCCGGCTTCTCCTGCCGAACGCCCCCGCCGACGGGCCCCTGGCGCAGCTTCTGGCGGCGCGCGGGGCGGTCCGTGCCGCCTATTGGCCGCATGCCCGCGGCCTGCTCGACCTGACCGCCCGCACGCCGGAGGCGCGGGCGGCCTATCTCGGCCACCTCTCCGGCCAGAGGCGGCGCAAGCTGCGCCGTGCCCAGGCGCGCCTGGAGACGGAGGGCGCCGTGGCCCTGGAGATGGTGGACACGCCGGCCGGCCTCGACCGCGCCCTGGACGAGCACGTCGCCCTCGAAGCGGCCGGCTGGAAGGATCGGGCCGGCACCGGCCTGGGTCAGCGGCCGGCGGAGGTCGCCTTCCTGCGCGCCGCCCTGGCCGATCTCGGCGCCGCGGACGGGGTCCGGATCGCCCGCCTGCGCCGGGCGGGCCGGACGCTCGCCTCCCTGATCCTGCCGGTCACCGGCTCCGAGGCCTGGGTCCTGAAGATCGCCCACGACGAGACGGAAACGGAGGGAGCCCCCGGTGTCCAGCTCGTCCACCGCCTGACCGCGGCGGTGGTTTCCGGCGCGTGGGACATCGACCGGATCGATTCCTGCGCCCCGCCGGATTTCGCCCTCGGCTCCACCTTCTGGACGGAGCGCCGGCCGATCGCCCATCTCCTGGTCGCGGCCGGGCACGATCCCCTGTTCCCGCTGGCCCGGGCGCTGGAGCGGGCTCGCGCGGCCGTGGCCCGGGCCCGCCTCACCAGCCGAACCGGGCGATCTCTCCGAGCCGCGCCCGCGTCGCCGCCTCGTCCCGGCCGATGACCGCGATCCGCCCCGACAGGGCGTAGCAGGTCGCGCAGAACGGCAGCTGTGCCAGCGCGATCCCGTCGTCGCGGGCGCGGGTGACCGAGGCGATCAGGCAGGGCAGGACCGGCTGGTCCGCCGGGGCCGCGAGGCAGGCGGCGCGCGGGCTGCCGAAGACCGGGCGATCCGGCCAGGACAGCAGGAGCGTCGTGCCGCCCCGCCGGTCGGGGGCCGGGGGCAGGGTGTAGCTGCGCAGGAACAGCGCGCAGGCCGCGAGGACGAGGGCCGGCAGGATCAGGGCCGTGCGCATGGCGGGACTCCGGACGCCTCAATCCCCCTCGTCGAAGCGCGAGCGATAGAACACCTCCCGGCCGGCGCCGTCGATGACCCGGACCGCCTGGGCCGGCTCGCCCGACCGCTGCGGCACCCGGGCGCGGGCGAACAGCCGCAGCGCCCGCTCCTGGGCGCCCGCGAGGGTGCCGACGCGCACGGAGATCCGCGTCTGGACCTCGTCGGGTTCCGGTCCGAGGACTTCGATGTGGAAGGTCTCGCGCAAGGGATCCGCCTGATCAGGGGGGCTCCCGCGCCGGGTCACCGGGTCCGGCACGGGAGCGCGACACGACATGGTCTGGGGCCGATCTCGGCGCGAAGTCCAATTGCAACGCGATCGGCCGCGGTTCAAGGAGGGCCCCGACATAGGGGAGATCTCCGGAGGAGTCCCGTGGACCCGCTCAAGGCCGCCGCCGCGACGGCCGTCTGCCTCGCCCTGTTCTGGCTGGCCTTCCGGCTGACCCGGCGGCTGGTCGATCTCGTCATCGCCGGGGGCTACGCGGAGGAGCGGCGGCGGCTCGCGGAGGAGGCCGCTCAGGAGGCGGCCATCCGCACCACGGCGGCGCACTCGGCGGCGAACCAGGACCCGTCGTCCGCCGCCGGGATCGGCGTGCCGAACGCCGTGACCTCCTCGATCAAGGGGGGGCAGGGCGCCCCGGCGGAGTAGGGGCGGTCGAGCCGCGCCTCCGGCTCGGGCGCCCGCGGCTCGAGCGCGGCCCGCACCGGCGCGCGGGCTCCGCCCGGGCGGTGCGGGCCAGACTGCCTTATCAATCCGAAAACGAACCGCTTGAAGGGCGCCCGGGCGGGCCCTCGATCTCCGGTCGCAATAGCTCCGCCGTCTGCCGCAGGGCCTCCCCGGCGATCATCGCGGCCGCCACCGCGACGTTGAGGGAGCGCAGGCCCGGCCGGATCGGCACCACCACCCGGGCGTCGGCGGCGGCATGCACCGCCTCCGGCACGCCGGCGGATTCGCGCCCGACCATCAGGCAATCGTCCGGGCGGAAGGCGAAATCCGTGTAGGGCAGGGCGCCCGCCGTGGTGGCGAGCACGAGCCGGATGCCGGCCCCGGCCCGCCACGCCTCGAAGGCCGCGAAGGCGCGGTGCCGGGTGATCGCCACGTGGTCGAGATAGTCGAGGCCGGAGCGGCGCAGGTGCCGGTCCGAGACGTCGAAGCCCGCGGGCTCCACGATCTCCACGGCGAGGCCGAGGCAAGCGGCCATGCGCAGCATCGTGCCGGTGTTCTGGGGGATGTCGGGCTGGTAGAGGGCGAGGCGGAGCATGGGTCCGCCTTGTGGGGATTGGGCGCCGCACCGTCAAAGGCCCGCGGCGGCAACGCTCAGCCGGCAAAGCGGCCGGCGATCCGCCGAACGCGCCGCCGATCCGCGGAACTTAAGCCCCGCCAGAACCTTAAGGCGGCGCCACCCTTGTTCGCGGCCCTTCCCGAAAGACCTGATCCGATGCGCACCCCGCTCCTCGCCTCGGCCCTGCTGCTGGCCGGCCTCGCCACCGCCTCGGCCCAGAATGCCGGAACGAACGCGGACAGCGCCGCGGCGCCGGTGCCCGGCCAGCCCGCCACCATGGCCGACAACCTGCGCCCGACCTTCGTGGCCCAGACCCCCGACGACATGGTCGCCAGCAAGCTCATCGGCACGAGCGTGGTGAACGGCGCCGCCGAGACGATCGGGCAGATCGCCGACATCGTCCTAGATCAGAAGGGCGCGGTGAAGTCCTGGATCATCGGGGTCGGCGGCTTCCTGGGGCTCGGCTCGAAATACGTGGCCGTCGACCCCTCCGTGCTGAAGCTCGACCGCACCGACGGCAAGAGCCTGCAGGCGCGCATCGACACGACCAAGGATCAGCTCCGGGCCGCGCCGGAATACATCTACCTCGGCAAGGAGCCGCCGAAGGGGGCCTCCCCCGCCAGCCCCGCGGGCGAGCCGGCGCCGAAGCCCTGACGGGCCAGATCTGAGGGCCGGCGACATCCGGCCGGCTTGCCTCCGTGCGCGATTCTGTGCTGTGCCAGCCTCCGCCCGGAGGTCGGAACCGTCCCATGCGTCGCGCCCTCGTCCCGCTCCTCGCCTTCTGCCTCGGCCTCGTCGGCATCACCGGGGCCGCGGTGTTCGCGTTCATGCCTGAGCGGGCTCCGGTGGGCGTGCCCGGCGTCGGCGGTCCGTTCACCCTGGTCGATCAGGACGGCCGCACCGTCACCGAGCGCGATTTCGCCGGGGCGACGCACCTGGTGTTCTTCGGCTTTACCCATTGCCCGGACGTGTGCCCAACGACCCTGCAGCAGGTCTCGGATGTGCTCGCCGCCCTGGGTCCCAAGGCCGCGCACATGCGGGTGGCCTTCGTCACGGTCGACCCCGAGCGCGACGACCCGGCTAGCCTGAAGACCTATCTGTCGAGCTTCGATCCGCGCATCACCGGGCTCACCGGCAGCCCCGAGCAGGTCGCCGCCACCGAGAAGGCGTACCGCGCCTATGCCCGCAAGGTCCCCGGCAAGGAGGGCGACTACACGATGGAGCACACCGCCATCGTGTACGTGATGGATGCGCAGAACCGCTTCCTCGGCGCCCTGGATCTCGCGCGCCCGGCCGAGGACACGGCGGCGCAGCTCGCCAAGAAGATCTGAGCGGCGGCCTCTACAGCGTCATCCCGGCATGGAAGCGGTCGGGGGAGAGCGGCAGCAGGAACTGCACGCCGAACCCGCCCTCGAAGTAGCGCACCAACCGCCCCGGCGTGCTGCCCACGGTCACGGCGGTCCCCAGGGGCAGCGACAACGGGCAGGCGATCGCGACGCCCGACATGGAGATGTCGATGAGCCGGGCCTTGATCTCCTGGGTGCCGTCAACGCGCAGGACCACCGCCGGCTGGGTCGGCACGAGGCGCTCGTGGGACCGCCCCTCCGGCAGGCCCAGCATCTCCCGGTTGGCGAGCCAGGTGAGCTGGGAGGCGAGCTTGTCGCGCTTGCGCGGGGTGGCGTTGAGCTGGACCGCGAACCCGTCCGCGCAGGTGCGGGCGATCACGCCCTCGATCCGGCCGATATATTCCAGATAGAGCACGACCCGTTCGCCGACCTCGCCCCGCACCGCGCAGGCGAGGCGCACGCCGCCCGGCGACATGTCCACCGTCCGGCAGGGATATTCGCGCCGGTCCGCCAGCATGTAGCGGCCGAGCACGGCGATCCGCACGCGCTGGTGGCGGCGCTCGTCCGAGGCGCCCCGCGCCGGATCAGGCACTCCGCGCAGTTCCGCTCCGGCGGTGAGGTCGACCGCGATCATCCCGGGATTGGTCCTCCGCCGCGATCTTCGAAGCTACAGACTAGACCGGGACTGTTACGAAACCCTTTTTCCCTTTCAGCGTTATAGTCTTCCCATTGACGTCGGCACCGACCGGAGATCTCACCCCCTGCCGCCGGCGTGGACGAGGAGATGGCCGCGGCGCACGGGCCCCGGGTAGCTGGCGCCCGACCGGATGGCCGGGCGCGGCGGCGGCGCGGCCTCCGGCCGGCGGCTGGGCAGAATGCGCAGGGAGGTGGTTTCCGCCTCCACCAGCGGGCGCAGGCCGATCCAGGGCGGCGCGCCATCGAGGCTGAGGGCGCCGAGCGCCCGGACCTGCGTGCGGCCGCGGTGGCGCAGGGGCAGGAGCAGGAGTTCGAGGTCGGCCGTCTCGCCGGCCCCGTTGGTGCCGCGCAGGCCGGCCACGACGCCGAGGGTGTCGCTGGCCACGATCTCGACGATCCGCCAGGGATCGGCCGCCTGCGCGCCCCACAGCTGGGTGAAGGATTGCCCCTTCAACTCGCGGCCGTACAGGGCGCAGACCCGCGTCCCCGCGAGCCGGACCGTGGCCGAGCAGGCGGACATGTCGAGTTCCAGGATCAGGCTGTCGGCCAGAAGGTGCCGGATCTCCCCCGGCTCGATCTCTGCGCGCTCCGGCGCGGCGCGATCTCCGCGCAGACGCTCCCAGTAAGCATGGAGCATGCGGCTGGTGGGATGCTTCATCGGTGTCCCGACTCTAAACGCCTCTGGTTCATCCCTGGATCGTTCTGGCACATCCGCGAGGCTGTCGCCGACCGTTCCGGGCACTCACGGCGTCCGGGCGCACGCCCCGTGCCGGCCGGGTGCGTCGGCCGTACCGCTTCGGACCCGGTGAGACAATCGCGACGCCCTGCCGTCGCGGGTGACCGGCGCGGGGGCGGCCGCCCGCTGGAACCGATCACCCGCGCGGGCGATCAGACCTGAGCACGTCTCTACAAGTCTCCGGAACTAGCCAAGGCGGGCGCGGCAGGATGCATCCGCCGGATTCAATACGTCGCCGGGGCTTGCCCACCCGCCCCGCGCCCCGACATGGTGCCGCGATGGATGCCTCCCCCGAATTCCCGCGGCAGAGCCGCGTCCCCGTATTCAACATGCCGGGGGTGGTGACGCTCTCGATCGGCGTGCTCATGGCGATCCAGGCCGTGCGCGAGTTCCTGCTGCCGGAGACCTGGGACATCCGCCTCGTCCTGGACCTCGCCCTGGTCCCGGCCCGCTGGACGCTGTGGTTCGATCCCGGTCAGGCCTCGGAGGTGATTCGCGCGGCCGCCGATGCGGGTGATCCCGGGCTGCAGGCGGCCCGCGAGGCGTTCGCCCGCTACATCGTCGGCGAGCACGCGTTCCAGCCCTGGAGCCTGGTCACCTACGCTCTGCTGCACGGCTCGTGGATGCACGTGATCTTCAACAGCGTGTGGCTCGCCGCCTTCGGTTCACCGGTGGCCCGCCGCTGCGGAGCCTGGCGGTACGGGCTGATCGCGCTTGCCGGAACCGCGGCCGGCGGCCTGCTGCACCTGCTGATTGATCCCCTGAGTGCCGGGCCGCTGGTCGGCGCCTCGGCGGGGATCTCGGCCCTGATGGCGGCCGCCGCCCGCTTCGTGTTCCAGCCGCCGGTCTCCGGCTATGGCGGTCCGCCCTGGCAATTGCCGCCGCGCCGCCCCGTCGAGCCGATCCCCGAACTCCTGCGCAACCGGACGGCGGTCTCGTTCCTGGCGATCTGGCTGGTCACCAACCTGCTGTTCGGCCTCGTCAGCGTTCCGCTGGTGGGCGAGAGCGCCTCCGTCGCCTGGGACGCGCATCTCGGCGGCTTCATCGTGGGCTTCCTGATGTTCCCCCTGCTCGACCCGCGGGAGGCGCCACGCACCTGAGCACCTTGCCAACCGATCGGAACGGCCACACACTCGCCATAATGTGAAGGAGCCGGGGTCTACCCGGCCGACAGCGCACCGAACGCATCGCAAGGGAGAGAGCCATGACCGTCGCACGCATCCTCGCCGAGAAGGGCAGCTCCGTCGTCACCGTGAGCCCCGACAGGACCCTCGAGGAGGTCATCCAGATCCTCGCCGACCGGCGCATCGGGGCCCTGGTTGTGGCCCATGCCGACGGGTCGGTGGCCGGCATCATCTCGGAGCGGGACATCATGCGGGCGCTTGCCCGGCACGGGGGCTCGGCCTTCGACGCGCCCGTCTCCGCCCACATGACCAGCGCCGTCACGACCTGCGGAAAGAGCACGACGATCGAGGAGGTGATGGGCCTGATGACGGACGGCCGTTTCCGCCACGTGCCGATCTGCGAGGATGGGCATCTGATCGGCCTCGTATCGATCGGCGACGTGGTCGCGCGCAAGATCGCCACCGTCGAGGCCGAGCACCAGGCGCTGCGCGACTACATCACGATGGCGTAGGGCGTTCGCGGCCGGGTAGCCGCGGGGAGAGACGCGGCGCTGATTCCCTTTGCCGAGGGGTGGACGAGGTTCACACGGTGCTTCCGGACGGGAGCGGCGACCGGTGCCAGGGGCGTCTTCCTCCCCCCGCGCAGGGGCGGAGGGAAGGCGCGGCGCAGCGCCGAGGAGATTTCTCTTCGCAGCGGCAACGAACCTTCGCGCGATCTCTGAATCCGCTAGCCCCTATGGGGCGCGGAAAGGCGATCGTCCTTCAACCCTGTGGCGACCGCCGCCGCCCCCGTGCTGCAAGGCTCCATGACCGCCACGACCCTGAATCTCGCGGAGACCAATGCGTTCCTCGACCGGGAATTCCCGCAGATGCAGGCGGGCGGCCGCGCCTACCATCTCGAGGCGGTGGGTCCGTTGACGGCGCGGATGCGGCTGGAGGCGCAGGCGCGCTTCCTCCGCCCCGGCGGGACGGTCTCGGGTCCGGCCATGATGGCGCTCGCCGATTACGCCCTCTACGCGGCGATCCTCGCCAATACCGGTCCGGTGGCCCTCGCCGTGACCACGAGCCTGAGCTTCAACTTCCTGCGCAAGCCCGGCCCGGGCGACCTCCTGGCGGAGTGCCGCCTGCTCAAGCTCGGCCGCCGGCTCGCCGTGGGCGAGGTGCTGATCACCGCCGCGGGCAGCGCCGATCTCGCCTGTCACGCCACGGGGACCTACTCGATCCCGCCGCGCTGAGGCCAGTTCAGGCCCGCGCCTCGGCGAGCCGGGCGGCGTAGCGGGCGATCAGGTCGACCTCCAGGTTGAGCCGGTCGCCCTCCTGGCGCTCGCCCCAGGTGGTGACCTGGAGGGTGTGCGGGATCAGCAGGACCGTGAACCGGTCGCCGGTGACGCCGTTCACGGTGAGCGAGGTGCCGTCGAGGCAGACCGAGCCCTTCTCGGCGATGAACTTCGCCAGAGCCGCCGGCGCCCGCAGGGTGAAGCGCTCGCTGGCGCCCCAGGCATCCGCGGTGACGCTCTCCCGCGCCACGATCTCGGCGAGGCCGTCGACATGGCCGGTGACGAGGTGGCCGTCGAGTTCGTCGCCGATCCTCAGGGAGCGCTCGAGGTTGATCCGCGTGCCCCTGGCCCAGGTGCCGACCGTGGTCCGCATCAGCGTCTCGGCGGCGGCGTCCACCGCGAAGACGCAGCCGCCCTCGGCCGGCTCCACCGATACCGCCGTGAGGCACGGGCCCGCGCAGGCGATGGAGGCGCCCAGCGCGATCGTGGCCGGATCGTAGGGGGCGCGGATCGCGACCCGGCGCAGGTCGCCCTCACCCGCGACCGAGACCACCGTGCCGACGGCGCTGACGAGACCGGTGAACATCGCTCAACTCCTGGTGCGCTCGTAGGTCACGGCCGTGTCGGGGCCGAGCCGCAGGGACTCGATCTCGCGGAACCCGCTCTCCGCCAGGGCAGCGGTCAGGGCGGGTCCCAGAGCCGGCAGGCCGCCGGCCGGGCCCAACTCCGCCGGTCCCGTGACCAGCGTGCAGGCCTCGATCAGATCGGCGCGCGCCAGCGCCTCCGCAAGGCGGGGGCCACCCTCGCTGCACAGACGGGTCAGGCCGCGCGCGCCGAGATGCGCGAGCGCGGCCGGCAGGTCGATCCCGCCGGCCGCGTCCGCCGCGACGGTGGCGACCGCGACGCCCAGCGCCTCCAGGGCGCGTCGGGCATGGGCGGGGGCTGAGCGGGTGGCGAGCACCAGGGTCGGCGTGTCGCGGGCGGTCCGGGCGAGGACGCTCGCCGGCGAGAGCCGCAGATGCGTGTCGAGGACGATCCGCAGGGGCGAGCGCCCGGCGAGCCCGGGAAGCCGCACGGTCAGCGACGGATCGTCGGCCCGGGCGGTGCCGATGCCGATCAGGATCGCGTCGGCATGGGCCCGCCAGAGATGCACCGCCCCGTCCGCCACCGGGCCGGTGATCCGCAGGCGCTCGGGGCCGGCGGCGGCGCAGAAACCGTCCCGGGTGCGGGCGAGCTTGAGGTGTACGGCCGGCCGGCCCCGCGTCACCCGGGTGATATGGCCGATATGGTCGCGCGCCGCTTCGTCCCGCAGCAGACCCGTCTCGACCGCCACGCCGGCCTGGCGCAGGCGCGCATGGCCGCGCCCCGCCACCCGCGGGTCCGGATCCTCCACGGCGCTGACCACCCGAGCGATCCCGGCGGCCAGGATCGCGTCGGTGCAGGGCGGCGTGCGGCCGTGATGCGAGCAGGGCTCCAGGGTGACGTAGAGGGTCGCGCCCCGGGCGGCGTCCCCCGCGGCGGCGAGCGCCAGGGGTTCCCCGTGCGGGCGCCCGCCCGGCGCCGTCGCCCCCGTCCCGAGGATGCGGCCGGTCCCCGGCTCGACCACGACGGCGCCCACCGAGGGGTTCGGCCACGTGGTGCCCAGACCCCGCCGGCCCAGCGCCAGGGCGAGGCGCATGAAGGTCGCATCGTCGCTCATGGGCGGGCGGCGCGGCGGCGGCCCGGGGCCCGGGGCTCCGGCGCGATCTCAGGGTCCGCGTCCGGCGCGGCCTCCGGCGGCAGGGTGCCGTCGCCCAGGGTGCCGAGCAGGGCCTCGAAATCCTTGGCCTCGCGGAAATTCTTGTAGACCGAGGCGAAGCGCACGTAGGCGACGTCGTCGAGACCTTTCAGCCCCGCCATCACCAATTCGCCGATCGCCTCGGAGGTCACCTCCGGCTCGCCGGCGCTCTCGAGCTGCCGGGTGATGCCGCTGACCAAGCGCTCGATCCGCTCCGGCTCGACCGCGCGCTTCCGGAGCGCCACGTCGATGGAGCGCTGGAGCTTGTCCCGGTCGAAGGGCACGCGCTTGCCCGAACGCTTGAGCACCACGACCTCGCGCAGCTGCACCCGCTCGAAGGTGGTGAAGCGGCCGGCGCAGTCCGGGCAGACCCGGCGGCGCCGGATCGCGGCGCCGTCCTCGGAGGGCCGCGAGTCCTTCACCTGCGTCTCGGAACCGCCGCAATAGGGACACCGCATGGGTTTCGTACTCGGCGCATGGAAACGGCCGCGGACCCGTCAGGACCGCGGCCGTTTCCTAATCCACACGTCCGCGGGCCGGAAGGCCGCCCCGCGTCGGATTCCTCAGCCGTAGATCGGGAACCGATCGGTGAGGGCGTGGACGCGGCTCTTCACCGAGGCCTCGACCTCCGGATCGCCGGCCTCGCCCTTGGCCACGAGACCGTCCAGCACCTCGACGATGAAGCCGCCGATCTGCTTGAACTCGGCGACGCCGAAGCCGCGGGAGGTGCCGGCCGGGGTGCCCAGGCGGATGCCCGAGGTGATGGTCGGCTTCTGGGTGTCGAACGGCACGCCGTTCTTGTTGCAGGTGATGTCCGCCCGGGACAGGGCCGCCTCGGCGGCCTTGCCGGTCAGACCCTTCCGCTGCAGATCGACCAGCATCAGGTGGTTGTCGGTGCCGCCCGAAGTGATGTCGTAGCCCCCCGTCATCAGGGTGTCGGCGAGCGCCTTGGCGTTCTCCACCACCTGGCGGGCGTAGATCTTGAACTCGGGCTTGAGCGCCTCGCCGAAGGCCACGGCCTTGCCGGCGATGACATGCATCAGCGGGCCGCCCTGGATGCCGGGGAAGATCGCCGAGTTGAACTTCTTGGCCAGCGCCTCGTCGTTCGTGAGGATCATGCCGCCGCGCGGTCCGCGGAGCGTCTTGTGGGTCGTGGTGGTGACGACGTGGGCGTGCGGGAACGGCGACGGGTGCACCCCGGCCGCGATCAGCCCGGCGAAGTGGGCGGCGTCGACCATGAAGTACGCGCCGACCGAGTCGGCGATCTCGCGGAACTTGGCGAAGTCCCAGTGGCGCGGGTACCCCGAGCCGCCAGCGATGATCACCTTGGGCTTATGCTCCTGCGCGAGCTGGGCGACCTGCTCCATGTCGATCCGCTGGTCGTCCCGGCGCACCGTGTAGGAGACCGGCTTGAACCACTTGCCCGAGACGTTCGGCGGCGCGCCGTGCGTCAGGTGGCCGCCGGCCGCGAGGTCGAGGCCCAGGAAGGTATCGCCGGGCTGCATCAGGGCCAGGAACACGCCCTGGTTGGCCTGGGAGCCGGAATTCGGCTGCACATTGGCGAAGCCGCAATCGAACAGGCGCTTGGCGCGCTCGATGGCGAGATCCTCGGCGATGTCCACGAACTGGCAGCCGCCGTAGTAGCGCCGGCCCGGATAGCCTTCGGCGTACTTGTTGGTCAGCACCGAGCCCTGAGCCTCCAGCACGGCGCGGGAGACGATGTTCTCCGACGCGATCAGCTCGATCTCGTGCTGCTGGCGGCCGAGCTCCTTGGCCACCGCCTCGGCGATCTCGGGATCGGCCTCCGTCAGGGGGGCGGCGAAGAAGCTGTTGGAGAAGTGCTTATCGGCGGCGGTACCGGCGCTCATGATCTGCCTCTGTTCTAGTAGGGGCGATGCCCGGCCTTTCGTCGGCGTGCACGGGCGGGCGTTCGAACGGGGATTTCTACACGCGGGAGCCCCCGAAACCAAGCACAGGCATTTTGGCCGTGCGCAAAGAATAATTTGCCGCAGATCAGCGTCAGGTCAGGTCGCGGTCTCAGCCCTGCCCGGAGAGATTGGTCTCGATCAGCACCGTCTCGGCCTCGAAGACGGCCGCGTGCCAGGCCCCGGCCGGGAAGTGGAACACGCTGCCGGCGGAGAACGGCCCGCGGCCCTGCTCGGTCTCCAGGATCCCCGAGCCCGAGAGGACCTGCACGAACTGCTCGTGATCGTGGCTGTGGCGCGGCGCCGCGGTGCCCGCCGGCACCACCACGCGCACGAGGCTCGCGCCGGCGCCGGGGATCGTGCGCTTGGCGACGCCATTCCCGGCGACGCTCTCGTCACGGTCGGTCCAGGCGGTCAGGTGGTCGGTCATCGCGCGCATCTCCTCTGCGACGGGAGATGCGTCGCGGATCCTCCGCGTCAACGGATGTCCGGTGCCCGACCCCGTGTCACGCCGTCCCGCCGGGGGGGCGCCCGCGCCGGTTCTTGGCGGCGGCCGCGTCGGAGACTGTGGGATCGGGCGGCGACGGGGCGCGGGCCGGGGCGGCGTTGCCCTGCGGCGCCCCCTGGGGCGGCGTGCCGGCGGAGGGCCAGAACGTCTCGAACAGGTCCTGCATCGCCCGGATGTTGTTGCCCTGAACCTCGGCCCCGGTGCGCAGCATCTGCTGCAGCATGTCGGAGCCGGCCTCGCCCGCCTTCGCGTCCGCCGCCTTCGCGCCTGACGGCTTGGGGGCCGATTTCGGGGCGGCCTTCGGCGCCTGGGCCGGGGGCATGAACGCCTTGGCCATCTCGGCCCAGGCCGGCCCGAACGGGAAGGGCGCCGGCGGGGGCGGCGCGCTCGCCCGGGCCTGGGCCGGCTCGCCCTGCGGCTGGTTCAGCATCACGTGGACGATGCTGGCCACCACGGCGCCGGCCATCATCGGCAGCATCTGGCGCAGCACCTGCGCGCCGACGCCGCTCGTGGCCGAGGCCTGCCGCAGCACCCCCTGCAGCAACTGGGCCGAGCCGAACATCTGGCTGAGGGCATCGAGCCCCTGCGGGGCCGCGGGCCGGGCCGCCTCGGGGAGGCCGAACATCCGCCCGAAGCTGTTCGGGTCCATGCCGACGCTGCGCTGGAGCCCGAGGGTCAGGGCCGGCATCAACGCCTCGAACGCGCGCGCCGTCTGCTCGGTCGTCAGGCCGAATGGCTGGCCCAGAGCCTGGAACCCGGCTTCGCCCTGGGTCTGGAACATCTCGAGCGGGTTGAACATGACGCCTCGATCCTGCCGCAGCCGGACCGGCCGGGGCGCAGCATCGTGACCCGTTGTGCGGGGAAATACCAGTTCTGACCCGCAGAACTTGTGTTCATTCCAGCGCGGTCCGGCCGCAGCCTCAGCCCACCGGCCCCGGATGGACGTAGCCGGCCGGCAGGGCCGTGGCCCGCAGCGACGCCCCCGGAGCGCCCAGCCGCGGGCCGGCGCCCTCCAGCCGGTCGACGGTCCGGCGGGCGAGCAGGAGGCCGAGCACCCCGAAGACCAGCGAGCCGAGCCCCATGCCGGCCACCACGCCCCGGGGGCCGTAGAGCGCCGCGCCGAGCAACCCGGGCGGGACGGTGCCGAGCGTCGCCCGCCCCCAGTTCAGCAGCGTCGAGCGCAGGGGGAAGCCGAGGTTGTTGAACGCGGCGTTGCCCAGGAACAGGAGCCCGTTGAAGAACCAGATCGCGCCCCCGGCGAGGCAGAAGAAGCCGAACAGTTCGGCCGCGACCCCGTGCAGGCCGAATAGGGCGGCGAGCGGTGCGCGGGCGAGCGCCAGGGTCAGCCAGACCAGGGCCACGTAGGCGAGCGTCACGCCGACCGCGGCGCGGAGCACGCCGCGCATCCGGTCGAACCGGCCCGCCCCCCAGTTCTGCGCCAGGATCGGCCCGATCGCCCCCGACAGGGCGAACAGGCCGCAGAAGGCCACCGGAGTCAGGCGGTCGATCACCGAGGCCGCGGCGATGGCGTCGGTCCCGTAGCCGGCAAAGAGGCGCGCCAGGAAGGCGCTCGCCGCCGACGGCGCGAGGTTGGTGAGGATCGCCGGTCCGGCGACCCCCGACAGGGCGGCGGCGTCGGCCCGCAGGTCGGCGGGGCGGGGGAGGCCGAGGAGCCCATGCCGGGCGATCCCACGCAGGCCCACCGCCACGAAGGTCGCCCGCGCCACGCAGACCGTGATCGCCGCGCCCTCCACGCCGAGGCCCGCCGCGAAGATCAGCAGCGGATCGAGGATCGTCGTCACCAGGGCGCCGCCCAGCGTGACCAGCATCGCCTGACGCGCCGCCCCGACCGCGCGCAGCAGCCCCGTGGACAGCATCCCGGCGGCCAGCAGCAGGTTCGACGGCAGGGTGATGTCGAGGAACAGTTCAGCCACGCGCAGGGCTTCCCCGCGGGCGCCGATCAGGGTCAGCAGCGGCGTGGCGAGGAGCGCGATCAGGATTGCGATGACGGCGGCGCCGAGGCAGCCCAGCGTCAGCGCCGAGGTCGCGTAGCGGCGCGCCGCCGCCGGGTCGTGCGCGCCCACCGCCTTCCCGACCAGGGCCCCGGCGGCGATCATCAGGCCGATATTCACCGCGGTGGCGAAGAACTGCACGATCCCGGCGAAGCCGACCGCCGCGGTCAGGTTCGGGTCGCCGAGCCGCGAGACGTAGAGCAACGACAGCAGGTCGACGGCGAAGATCGCCACCAGCCCCACCGAGCCGGTGGCCGCCATCACCACGACGTGCCGGAGGATCGATCCGGTGACGAAGCGGCCCGTCTCCGCCGGGGGCGGCCCGTCAGACATCGGTGCCGTCACGCATCCCGGCCGCTGCCTTCCGCCTCGAGTTCCGCCTCCGGATCGCCCTCCGTCTCCGCGGCATCGGCGTCCTGCGGGGCGAGCGCCGGCTTCTCCAGCAGGCGCTCGGCCGCCTCGCGCCGGTCGCTGCCCACGAGGTCGCGGGTCTCGATGCTGAGCGCCCGGGCCGGCCGGACCGGGACGGTCAGCGGCTCGGGCTTCAGTCCCGCCGCGGCCCCGCGCATCCAGCCGGCGCCGTCCGGCAGGGCGCCGGCCTGCTGCAGGACGAGGCGGGCGATGTCGCGCTTGCGCACGTCCTCGGCCCGGGCGGAGGCCGCCTCCGGCGACAGGCCGAGGCCCTCGAGCGCAGCACGCCCGAAGGCGAGGGCGGATTCGGCGGTCTCGCGGACCTGGTAGTCCACATCCCGGTTCATCAGCTCGACCGCGTGCAGGCGGTCGTAGGCGCGCACGAAGGTGCGCACGCTGGAAAATTCCTCGTGCACGATGTCGACGATCTTGAGGGCGCCCTCCCGGTCGTCGACGCAGATGCAGACCAGCTCGACCCGGCCGATTCCGGCGGCGCGCAGCACGTCGAGGCGCGTGCCGTCGCCGTAATAGATGCGGAAGCCGAAGCGGGAGGCCGCGCGGAGCTGCTCCACGTCCTTGTCGATGACGGTGACCGGGATGCCCTCGGCCATCAGCACCTGCGTCAGCACCTGCCCGAACCGCCCGAAGCCGATCACCAGGACCCGGGCGTCGCCGCTCTCGGTGAGTTCCGTGGACGGCTCCTCCCGATCGACCGGCCCCTGGGCGCTGCGCCGCTCGATCAGCTTGTCGAGGCCCTTGGCGGCGATCGGCCCGATCAGCATGGTCAGCGCGGCGAGCGCCACCGCGAAGCGCGTCGCCGTGGCCCCGGTGAGGCCGAGATCCTCGGCCTGCGGCAGCAGCACGAAGGCGAACTCGCCGGCCGGCGCCAGCACGGCCGCGCCCCGGAGCGCCCCGAGCGTGTCCGAGCCGAACAGCCGGAACAGGCCGGCGACCAGGGCGACCTTGACCAGGATGGCGCCCAGCGTCGCACCGAACAGGACCGGCCAGACCTCGCGCACGAGAGTGCCGTCGATCGACATGCCGACGCTCATGAAGAACAGACCGAGCAGCATCCCGCGGAACGGCTCGATGTCGGCCTCGAGCTGGTGGCGGAAATTCGACTCGGCGAGGAGGATGCCGGCGAGGAACGCCCCCATGGCCATCGACAGGCCGACCTGCTCCATCAGCAGCGCGGTGCCGAGCACCACCAGCAGCGCCGCCGCGGTCATGACCTCGCGGGCGCCGCTGGCCGCGAGCAGCCGGAAGAACGGGTTCAGGCCGTAGCGGCCGACCAGCACCACCGCCAGGATCGCCGCGAGCGCCTTCCCGGTGGAGATGGCCGCCTCGCCCAGCCAGGATCCGTCGGTTCCCCCGCCCGCGGAGGCGAGGAGCGGCATCAGGGCCAGGATGCCCACCACCGAGAGATCCTGGAACAGCAGGACCGCGAAGGCCCGGCCGCCATAGGCGCTGCCGAGGTCGCCCCGCTCCTCCAGGAGCTGCAGAGCCACCGCGGTGGCCGAGAGCGCCAGCGCGAGGCCGATCACCGCGGCCGCGCCGGGCTTGAGGCCCGCCAGCACGCCGGCCCCGCCCAGCACCAGCGCGCAGACCACGAGCTGCGCCGTCCCGAGGCCGAAGATGTCGCGGCGCATCGAGACGAGCTGCGACAGGTGCAGCTCCAGCCCGACGATGAACAGCAGGAGCACCACGCCGATCTCGGCGACGCTGGCGGCGGTGTCGGGCTCGGCGATCAGCGACAGGCCGGAGGGCCCGATCAGCACGCCGGCCACGAGATAGCCGAGCACGGCGCTCTGGCCGATCAGCCGGAAGATCGGGACGCCGATCACCGCGGCCGACAGGAAGGTCAGGACGGGCGGCAGGAAGCTCGCATGTTCGACGGGGCTCGCCATGAAGATCCTCCCGGCGGTTCTTCCAAGGGGCGCGCACGTGCCGCCCCCGCTTAGCGCGGGCGGCGCCGGGATGCGAGCCGTGGGTGCGTGCCGTTCGGCACAAGCGGGCGACGGGTGGGGGATTACGCCAGCAGGCGCGGCCGGGCCCGGCGCGATCCGTCGATGAACTCGAAGCCCCCGGCCGCGCTCAGCATGTGCAGGCGGGAGCCCGGCCAGGCGGCGCCGGGCCCGAGGCGCGTCTCGACCCGCTGGGCATAGCCGCCCTCGTCGAGGCGCAGGATCCGGGCCAGGCCCAGCGCCGCCCCGTAGCCGCCGCGGCAATCCTGCACCGGCCGGATCAGGGCACCGTCCCGGGCCACCACCGGCCCGGCGGCGCGGGCCGAGCCGACATCGATCAGCACCGGGTTGCACCGGTGCGGCGTCCAGGGTCCGCGGAAATGCGGGGCGTGCCAGAGATGCAGGGTATCGGAATAGCTGCCGCCGCCGGCCCGGACGGTGGCGAACAGCCACCAGCGGCCGCCGTGGCGGAGCAGGGTCGCGTCGCTCGCCACGACGCCGTCCACCAGCACGGCCTCGTGGACCCAGCCCCGCGGGAAATCCGTGGCCCGGTACAGATCGATCGTCCCCGAGGCGTGGGATTCCGGGATCATCCAGACCTGCCCGTCCGCCTCGAACACGAACGGATAGGAGAGGTGGGTCTCGAGTTCGAGGACCGGCTCCGGACGGCCCCGCGGGCCGCCGGCCTCGAAGCGTACCGCCGAGATCACGCCCTTGCCGCGCCGATAGTCGAACTCCTCGACGAACAGCGTCACGGCCCCGTCCCGGGCGATGGCGAAGGGGTCGGCGTAGAAGCGGCGCCCGTCGTCGGGCAGATCGATCCAGCCCCCCTCCGGATGGCGGCGCAGGTCGATCAGGTCGGGGCCGACCACCCGGCGCCAGCCCACCCGCCACTGCGTGCTGTGGAAGCACAGGGCGTAGAGGCGGCGGGCGATCAGCCGGGCGAGCCCCCCGGCGGCGCGCCGGCCGGCGCCGAGGCCGTCGAGGTCGAAGGGCCTGCCCGGCTGCAGCGGCGCCTCGGCGCCGTCGGGGAGCGTCGGCGATCCGGCCCCGTCGAGGGCGGCGGCGATCAGGGTGATCGTCCGCGCGAGGTAATCCTCGAAGGCGGCGAGCATCACGGTGTGGGATTCCGCGCCGAGGCGGCCCACGGCCACCGGCGCGGCGTCCGGTCCGCGCAGGGCCGCCACCGGCGCCCGCCGGGCGAACAGGGCGGTGAGCAGGCCCGCTTCCCCTGGTACCCCGTCGAAATCCAGCCGCCAGACCGGCGCGGCATTCGGCGCGCGGGCCGGCGCCGCGGACGCCCCCGAGAGGTCGAGGACGATCTCCGGGCCATCGCCGTCGTCGCTGGGGCCGGTCTCGTAGGGCGCGAGGGCGACCGGCTCGGCCGCGGTGGCCAGGCCCGGGCGGGGCAACCCGTGGATCGCCGCCTCCAGCCGGAACAGCAACTCCGCGTTCGCGGGCAGGCCGCCGGCATCCGTGATCCAGGAGACCCGGACACGCCGGTCGGGCCGCTGCCCGATCTGGTCGAGGAGGCGGATATGCCAGCCGCGGAGGGAGCGGCGGTCGAGCCGCACGGTGACCGACCGCACGACGGTGTCCCGCCCGTCCGCATGAATGTCCGGTCGGGCCGGTGCCCGGCCGCCCGCCGGAGGCCGGTCCGCACCGCCGATCGCCCGCTCCATCAGTCGGACAGCCTCGCGCCGGGCCTATCGGATTCCGTCACGAGGCTCACGGCGAGGGTCCTGAAAGCGCCCTCGGACGACCGTCAATACGGTCGATGCGGGCTCGGAAGCTGTTGCTCGGCGGCACGATCAAGCAAGACCGGCCCGTTGTCCACCGGCATAAGCGGGCGATGCGGAGCGATTTCGGCAGGCGTCATCAAAAATTGATCCCGTTCATCCGAGATCGTAGATCTCTGTCGTACCACCGTGCGACCGTGGCGCGCGGCCGGTACGGGGCACGCCGGGGAACCCCACGTTCTGCAGAGCCGTTTGCCCGTGAAGAGGGTGTGTGGAGACAGGACATGACGCGCAAGACGCTGACGATACCGCTGGCGGCGGTGCTCCTCGTCGCCATTCCTGGCGCGGCCTTCGCGTTCGGCGGCGGTGGTGGCGGTGACAGCGGCAGCGGGCTCTCGCCCTACGCGGCCCTCAGCGGCAACGATCGCTCGGCCGGGGTCAACAACGGCAATTACCGCGACCCGGCCCTCGACCCTTACATCCGGGCTTACGATCCGGAAGCCGCCGCGCGCTACGTCGCCCCGCCGGCAGCCCAGCCGCGCCTGCGGATGCGGCCGTATTACGGGTATCCCTACTGATCCCCTGAAACGCCGGACCCCGATCAGGGTCCGGTCACGGGCTGTCGTCAGGAGCGTTCGGATCCCGTCACGGTCCGGACGCGCTTGAGCGCCCAGGCGCCGCCGGAGGGCTTGCAGCCGGTGCCGCGGACGAAGCGGCTGCGCTGCGGCCCGATCACGGATGCGAGGAAGTTGCGGCAGATGAGGTCCTCGGCGACGTAGGGCAGGCCGGTCGGATTGACGGTGCCGTGCAGGCCGGTCTCGGGATTGTCCCATTTCACCGGGCGTCCGTTGCCCTGCGGATCGAGGGCGACCGTCAGAGCCGCCCGGGCCCGCCGCCAATCCTCCTCGGCGAGGTCGCTCCCGAAGCTCAGCGGCCGTTTCTCGATGCTGCCCGTCACGAGGGGCTCTTCGGCGACGCGGGCCTGTGCCTCGCCCTCGCCGTGGAAGACGAGCAGCGGCTGGCTGCAGCCACCCACGGCCAGCAGCATCGACAGGGCCGCTCCGGGCGCGCAGAGGCGCCACCGCCCGCTCGGCTCTTTACACGCGCATCGCCGCATTACACCTGACTCACGACGGGCTTTCCGCTCGACCGAACACGCCGATGTCGGAGCCCCCTCAGGCCCTGGACGCGGCAGCAGGAGTCTTGGCGTGGATCAGTTAAGGACCGATGACCCGCACGGCGCGGACTTCACCCGGAGCGACGATCCCGTCGCGCTGTTCGCCGCGTGGATGAGGGAGGCTGAGGCCGCCGAGCCCGAGGATCCGAACGCCATGGCGCTCGCCACCGCCGGGTCGGACGGGCTGCCCGACGTGCGGGTGGTGCTCCTGAAGGCCTTCGATGCGCAGGGCTTCGTGTTCTACACCAACACGCAATCCGCCAAGGGCCAGGAACTGGCGCAGAACCCGAAGGCCGCCCTGGTGCTGCACTGGAAGAGTCTGCGGCGGCAGGTGCGCGCCCGGGGCGCGGTCGCGCCGGTGACGCCGGAGGAGGCCGACGCCTATTTCGCGAGCCGCCACCGGGAGAGCCGGCTGGGCGCCATCGCCAGCCAGCAATCCCGCCCGCTCGCCGACCGCGCCACCCTGATGGGCGCGGTGGCGGAACTCTCCGAGCGCTACGGCGACGGGCCGATCCCCCGGCCCGCGCACTGGACCGGCTTCCGCATCGCACCGGTGAGCGTCGAGTTCTGGCAGAACGGCGATTTCCGCCTCCACGACCGGGTCCGCTTCACCCGGACCGGTGACGGCTGGAGCCGCGCGCGCCTCTATCCCTGAAACGAAGAGAGCCCCGGCTGGGCCGGGGCTCTCGGTGTGCAGACAGGGCGCGAGGCGGCTCAGGCCTCCTCGCCGTCCTTCTTCTCGCCCTCGGCGTCCTCGGCTTCGGCCTCGGCCTTCTCCTCGGCGGCCTCGGCCGACTGCGCCTCGGCGATGGCGGCTTCCTCGGCCTCCACCTCGGCGCCGAGCACGGTCGGCGGCACGATGTTGGCCACCGGGTCGGTCGGCTCGCCCGTGTGGGTGCCGGCCGGGATCTTGAGGTCGGAGACGTGGATCACGTCGCCGATCTCGCGGCCGGTGAGGTCGACCTCGATCGCGTCCGGGATCTGGTCCGGGGCGACGTCGAGGGTCAGGGTGTGGGCGACGATGTTGAGGGTGCCGCCGAGCTTCTTGATGCCGGGGGCTTCGTCCTCGTTGATGAAGTGCACCGGCACCTCGACGGTGACGGTCTGGCCGGAGACGACGCGCAGGAAGTCGACGTGCAGCGGGACGCCGGAGACCGGGTCGAGCTGGAAGTCGCGCGGGATCGCCCGGACGGTCTTGCCGCCGGCCTTGATCTCGAACAGCGTGGTCTTGAAGCCGCCGGCATAGATCAGCGTGCGGGCACGCACGAGGTCGATGGCGATGGATTGCGGCGGCTGGCCGCCTCCGTACACGACGGCGGGAACTTGACCCTGGCGACGAACGGCCCGGGCGGCCCCCTTGCCGACCCGGTCGCGTGCCACGGCCTCAAGCGTCTTGACTGCGCTCATGGCGTGATCCTTCAGATGATGACGAGATCCGGAAAACGAAAAAGCCGCCCGACGCGGACGGCTGTGACCTTCCCGGTGCGCCCCTGCCTCCAAGGGTGTCGGAGGGCGCGCCGTGCGCATACACCGATGGGGGTGGGTTGGCAACGTTTGGGTGGGGCCGCGCTACGCGGTTGCGAGGCCCCGCCGGAAGATGATGCGGATCGCCTCGTCCCGTGTCGGTTGCTCCGGCCTGGACAAGCGCCACGCATCGATCGCGCTCAGCACATCCCCGGGAATTGCGGTCGCGCCGGTCGGCGGGGTCGCATCTCCCGCCGGGGCGGCCGCGGTCACGCCGAGCTTTTGCAGGGAAAAGAACGATTCGCCCTCCGGCGTCAGGATCAGGGTGGCGGCAACGCTCTCCCTGGCAGCCAATCGATCGACCCCGTCGTGCGCCTCGCGCAAATCCAGGCCGAAGGTCACCAGCGCCCGCACAAGGCTGACCGGATGCTCGATCGCGCCTGGCGCCCACAGAACGAGATCAACGGGGATACCGGAAGGGCGGCGGTCGCCGGCCTCGTTGCGGTCCTGCCCCCGTCGTTCGAGCGCCTCCTTCAATGACGATCGCATCGACTTAGGCTCCTGATCAGCCCGTCAAAGTATGATAAAGTCATACGCGTGTTCAGCAAGGGCCATGGGAAGCTTGATTGATGCGCGCAAGCAAGCCCGTGACGGTGACCCTCGGCGAATTGCAGGAGGGGGTCGACGCCCGCGTGAGATCCGGCCGTTATGCCAGCGTCAGTGAGGTGCTGCGGGCCGGTCTGCGAGCGCTCGACCGCGAGGAGGCGGCGTTGGATATCGTCCTTCGACAGAAGGTGCAGGAGGCACTGGACGATCCTCGGCCGGCTATTCCCGCCGATGAGGTGTTCGCCGAGCTGCGCGCCCACCACGCCGGGCGGATGAAAGCTGCCAAGCGTGGCGCGTAGCGTCCATTTTCATCCGCTGGCGCGTACGGATCTCTTGGACATCTACGCCTACATCGAGAGCAGGTCTGGCCCAGAGCGCGCTGGAGATTTTATCGACCGGGTCGAACGGCTCTGCAGGAACTTGGCCGTATCCAAGCCCAAGACCTCTACGGCCGTGGCCCCGCCAGCGCCCGCCGGGCCCGGCGCCGTTGCAGCCACACGGTCAGGCCGAGCGCGGTGCCGATCACCAGGGCGGAGAACGCCGTCGTGGTGGTGCCGAGCGCGTAGATCTCCGGCGTCGTCACCGTGGTGGTCAGGCCCTGCAGCTCCAGGGGCAGGGTGTTGCGGCCGCCGATCGCCTGGCTGGTGCGGGCGAGTTCGTCGAAGGACAGGGTGAAGCCGAACAGGGCGACGCCGACCAGGGCGGGCGCCAGGATCGGCACCACCACGTGCCGGAGCGTCTGCGCCCCGGTGGCGCCGAGGTCGCGGGCGGCCTCCTCGTAGGCCGGGCTGAACCGGTTGAACACCGCGAACATGATCAGCAGCCCGAACGGCAGCGTCCAGGTGAGATGCGCCCCCAGCGCCGACGTGAAGAGGCCCATGACGGTGCCGTGGTCCTGCAGGACACCCCAGCCGGTGGCCTCCGCCAGCGCCTTGACCGCATCGTCGAGGAGCCGGAATTCCAGCCCGATCCCGAGCGAGACAACGATCGAGGGCACGATCAGGCTCGACACCGCCAGGGCGAAGACCAAGCCGGCGCCGGCAAACCCCTTGCGGAAGGCGAGGCCCGCATAGAACGCGAGGGCGACGGTGAGCGCCATCACCACCAGCCCGAGCAGCAGCGAGCGCCGGAGCGCCGCCCAGATGTCGACGACGCCGACCCCCTCCCACAGCTTGGCGAACCAGTGCGTCGAGACCCCGTTCATCGGGAAGGTCAGGCCGCCGGACGGGCCCTGGAAGCTGAGCGCCAGGATCGTCAGCGTCGGCCCGTACAGGAACAGGACGTAGAGGAAGAAAATCCCGGCGAGCCCGTAGAAGGCGAAGCCGCGGGGGCGGTCCATCCTACAGCTCCCTGCGCAGGTCGATCATCCGGGTGAGCCCGAGGATCATCAGCAGCACGGCGGCGAGCAGCACCACCGCGTTGGCGGCGGCGGCCGGGAATTGCAGGTAGGCCATCTGCACCTGGATCACCTTGCCGACGCTGGCGATCTGCTGGCCGCCCATCACGCCGACCGTGACGAAGTCGCCCATCACCAGGGTGACCACGAAGATCGACCCGATGGCGATGCCGGGCTTGGCCAGCGGCAGCACCACGTTCCAGAGGGCCTGGGACCCCGAGGCGCCGCAATCGCGCGCCGCCTCGATCAGCGACCGATCGATCCGGGCGAGGCTGTTGAAGATCGGCACGATCATGAAGACCGTGTCGAGGTGCACGAAGGCCAGCACCACCGAGAAGTCGGAATAGAGCAGGCCCTCGATCGGCGCCTTGATCAATCCGAGGCTGCGGAGCGTGTCGTTGACCAGGCCGTTGCGGCCGAGCAGCGGAATCCACGAGATCATGCGGATCACGTTCGAGGTCCAGAACGGGATCGTGCAGAGCAGGAACAGGCCCATCCGCACCGTGTCCGAGCGGACATGGAAGGCCAGGAAATAGGCGATGGAAAAGCCGAGCGGCAGGGTGATCGCCAGGGTGAGGGCGACGAATTTCAGGGTCGAGAGATAGGTGCGCAGTGTCGTGCAGAGGTCGGCCGACAGGCAGTCGTCGAACAGGTCGGCGTAGTTCTGCAGGGTCAGCGCCGGGGTGATCGCGTATTCGTTGTACTCCCAGAACGACACGATGCCGGTGAGCAGCAGCGGGACCACCAGGAAGACCAGGAACACCAGGGCCAGCGGCGCGGCCTGGAGATAGGCGAGGCTCGGCCGACGGCGCCGGGGGGCGGCCGCGACCGGCGCGGCAACGGTTTCGCTCGTGCGGGGGAGGGCAAGGTCGCTCACCGGATCGCCCTCGACGGCGCAGCGGCATCCCTCCCCCCTTTGCGGGGGAGGGTGGCCCGCGCAGCGGGTCGGGAGAGGGGAGCGCCGCTTCCGGAAGGAGTGCGACAGGAGTGGAATCCTGAACCGTCGCGCTGCCCTTCTCCCGACCCCTGCTGACGCAGGGGCCACCCTCCCCCGCCGAGGGGGGAGGGAGCCGGGTCTCGGCCTTGCCCGAGATCCGGTGCGGGACCGTGTGCGCGCATCTCGCTCACGCGGCGATGAACTCGTTCCACTTGCGCACCATGTAGGTGTTCTCGTCCATCACGGCGTTCCAGCAGGCGACCGCGCCCATGCGCTGGTCGAAGGAGCCGCCGTCGCGGGTGGCGCCGGCCTTCTCGATCAGGGTGCCGTCGGGGCCGAGGATGTCCTTCTCGGCGGGCTTGCCCTCCATCCAGAAGGCCCATTCGTAGGGCTGCATGTTCGCCTGCGCGGTCTCCAGCACGGCGGAATAGTAGCCCTGGCGGTTGAGGTAGGCCCCGGCCCAGCCGGACAGGAACCAGTTGATGAAGTCGTAGGCCGCGTCGAGCTTCTTCCCGCTCAGGGTCTTGGGGATGCCGAAGCCCTGGGCCCAGGCGCGGTAGCCTTCCTTGAGCGGCTGGTAGATGCAGGCCACGCCTTGCGCCCGCACCTTGGTGACGGCGGGGGACCACATCGACTGGATCACCGTCTCGCCCGAGGCCATCAGGTTCACGGATTCGTTGAAGTCCTGCCAGAAGGCCCGGAACTGGCCGGCGCGCTTGGCCTCGATCAGCACCTTGATGGTGCGGTCGATCTCGGGCCTGGTCATGTTGCCCTTGTCGCCGTAGGTGTAGTCGCCGGTGGCCTCCACCACCATGGCGGCGTCCATGATGCCGATCGACGGGATGTTCAGGATCGACGCCTTGCCCTTGAACTCGGGGTTGAGGAGATCCTTCCAGCTCTCCACCGGCCGCTTGATCAGGTCGGGCCGGATGCCCAGCGTGTCGGCGTTGTAGGTGGTCGGGATCAGGGTCAGCCACTCGGTCGGCGCGGACGCGAAGGTCTTGCCGGTCTGGCCTTCGAGGTAGAACACCTTCTTGGGCGCCGTGCCCTGGTCGCCGATCGTCTTGCCGGCGACCTCGCCCTTGGTGAACACCGAGGAGATCTTGTCGGCGAGCTTGATCCGCTTGGCGTCCATGCCCTGAAGGTTGCCCGACGGGATGATCTTCTTGAGGCTGAAATACTCGGTGTCGACGAGGTCGAAGGCGTTCGGCTGGGTGACGACACGCTTGGTCACCTCGTCGGTGACCACCGGTATGTAGTCGAGGGTGATGCCCAGATCCTCCTTCACCTTCCGGGCGATGTCGGCCGATTGGCTCACCGCGGTTCCGAGGTAGCGCAGCGTCACCGGCTCGGCCGCGTGCACCGCCGGGAAGCCGGTGACGGGCGTGGTCGCCAGAACCGCGGCGCCCTTGAGCAGTGTGCGCCGGCTCGGCTTCGGGAACAGGTCCATGGTCGTCTCCGTCTCCTTACGCGTCGAGGCGGTGGGCGGCCGCGACGTCCCAGCCGACCGGAACCGTGTCGCCCGGCCTGAGCGGGCGGGCGGCGAAGGCGGCGTCGCTGAGGATCGCGGTTAGCGCGGCCGGGCTCTCGGGCGCGCGCTCCAGCCCGTCGGCGTCGAGGCCGACATGGACGCTGGTGCCCTGGTACTCGACCGCCACCACCCGCGCCGGCCGCGCCTCCGGGCCGGCCTCTGCACCCAGCCGCATCCGGTCGGCCCGCACGGCGATCATCCCGTCGGGCAGGCGGATGACGTTGTGGCCGCCGATGAACCGGGCCACGAAGGCGGTGGCCGGCCGCTCGAACACCGTGCGCGGGTCGGCGGCCTGCTCGATCCGGCCGGCATTCATCACCACCACGAGGTCCGCGAGCGCCATCGCCTCCTCCTGGCTGTGGGTGACGTGGATGAAGGTCAGCCCCAGCTCGGTCTGGATCCGCTTCAGCTCGACCCGCATCCGCACCCGCAGGAACGGGTCCAGCGCCGAGAGCGGTTCGTCGAGCAGCAGCACCTTCGGACCGGTGACCAGCGCCCGGGCCAGAGCCACGCGCTGCTGCTGGCCGCCGGAGAGCTGGGCCGGCAGGCGCCCGGCGAGGTGGCTCATCTGGACGAGGTCGAGCATCGCCATCGCCTTGGCCCGGCGCTCGGCCTTGCCGATTCCACGCATCTTGAGGCTGAAGGCGACGTTGTCGCGCGCGTCGAGATGCGGGAACAGGGCGTAGCTCTGGAACATCATGGCGGTGCCGCGCGCGGCCGGTGCGGCGTCGCCCACCGCCTTCGGGCCGATCACCACGTCGCCCGCGCTGGCGCGCTCGTGGCCGCCGATCATCCGCAGGGTCGTGGTCTTGCCGCAGCCGGAAGGGCCGAGCAGGCAGCAATAGGCGCCCGACGGCACCTTCAAGTCGATGCCATCGACCGCGATGGCCGCGCCGTAGCGCTTGGTCAGGCCGATCAGCTCGACATTCATGCGCGTCTCCCCCGCTTCCCGACCGCCTTCACACGTCTCTATTGGACCATACGACCGGCCGGATCCGCGCGTCTCCCTCCCCCCTCTGCGGGGGAGGGTGGCCCCCGAAGGGGGTCGGGAGAGGGGAGCGACGATGCCGGCAAAGACGCGCTGCTCACCACGGCTCTGCTCCTTTCCTGATGCCGGGTTCCCCTCACCCGACCCCTGCTGACGCAGGGGCCACCCTCCCCCGCAGAGGGGGGAGGGAGGGTGCGTGGGAGATCCGGACTGCCAATCTTTGAAGCCCGTTTCCGCGGAGCAAGGGCCGGGCCAGGGGCCCTCATGCGCCCCGCCGCTCGGCCGGATCGACCGCCCGGTCGAGCACCTGCCCGCGCCCGGGCTCGGACAGCACCCTGCCGTCCTCGGCGATCACCTGCCCGCCCGCGATGGTCATCACCGGCCAGCCGGTGACGTCAAACCCCTCCCACGGCGTGTAGTCGGAGCCGTGGTGGAGGATCTCCTGGCGGATCGTCTCGCGCTTGTTGGGATCCCACAGGGTCAGGTCCGCGTCGAAGCCCGGGGCGATGGAGCCCTTGCGCGGGTACAGCCCATACATCTTGGCGTGGTTCGTGGCGGTCAGCGCCGCGAACTGGTTGAGGCTGATCCGCCCCTTCGAGACGCCCTCGGAGAAGAACACCGGCAGCCGGGTCTCGATGCCCGGGATGCCGTTCGGGATCCAGCGGAACGAGGTCTTTCCACGCGAGTTCAGCTTGCCCTGCGGGTCGTCGTAGCGGAACGGCGAGTGGTCCGAGGAGACCACGTCGAAGATCCCGCGCCGGATCCCCGACCACACCGCCTCCTGGCTCTCCGCATCGCGGGGCGGCGGCGAGCAGACGTATTTCGCCCCCGCCATCGGATCGTCGAGGCCGAGCCCCTTCATGTGCTCGGCGGTGAGGGTGAGATATTGCGGGCAGGTCTCGGCCCGGATCTTCAGGCCGCGCGCCTGCGCCCAGGCGATCTGCTCGGTGGCCTCGCGACCCGAGACGTGGACGATCACGATCGGCAGATCGATCAGCTCGGCATGGCTGATGGCCCGGTGGGCCGCCTCGCGCTCGACCACCTCGGGGCGCGATAGGGCGTGGCCGTAGGGCCTGGTCTCGCCGGCCCGCTCCAGCCGGTCGCTGAGATAGCGGATCGCGTCGTAGCCCTCGGCATGGACCATCACCCGGGCGCCCTCGCGCCGGGCGACGTGGAACACGTCGAGCAGCTGGCGGTCGTTCAGCACCAGATCGTCGTAGGTCATGAACACCTTGAACGAGGTGTAGCCGTCGGCCACCAGAGCCGGCAGCTCCTGGCCGAGCACCGCCTCGCTCGGATCCGAGATGATCATGTGGATCGCCACGTCCACGTGGCACTGCCCCTCGGCCTTGGCGCGATACGCATCGACCGCGCCGCGCAGCGACCCGCCCCGGGGCTGGACCGCGAAGGGCATTACGCAGGTGTTGCCGCCGGCCGCCGCCGCCTGCGTGGCGCTGGCGAAGTCGTCGGCCATGACGATGCCGGGGCCCGGATCCTGGGCGATGTGGACATGGCTGTCGATGCCGCCGGGCAGGACCAGGAGGCCGGAGGCGTCGATCACCCGGGCGGCGTCGGCGATGCCCTCGGCGACCGCCACGATCCGCCCGCCGCGCACGCCGACATCCGCCCGCACCGTGTCGCTCGCCGTGACGACCGTGCCGCCGCGGATGGCGAGATCGAATTCGGGCATGCCGCTCACTCCTCCGCGCCACCGGGCGCCTGTCGGGACAGGCCGATGCATCGTCCGCGCCGATTCTAGTCGGCACGAGGAGGGCACAGCCGTCCGGTGGGGTCCAGAGCGGTCACGGGTTCCCGAAGGGCATGCCCTTCGGCGGGGTTCCGGGGGTGGAACCTCTGAAGGCACCCAGGGCTCCGCCCTGGGCCCGCGACCGGTTACGAGGAGTCCTGGACATCGATGATCAGCAGCGCACCATCAGACATTTCGTGTCTCCCGGGTGGTACGAGACCGGCAGGATCGCGCCCTGGCCCGAGCCGCGACAGAAACCGCGCAGCCAGCCGGCGGACAGATCCGGCCCTTCAGCGGAGAGCGCCGCATGAGCACTCCAAAAAAGATCTTCGTCCTGACCGGGGCCGGCGTCTCGGCCGAGAGCGGGCTCGGCACGTTCCGGGACCGCGGCGGGATCTGGGCTCGCTTCGATCCCATGAAGCTCGCCACCCCGGAGGCTTATGCGGCCGATCCCGACACGGTGCTCGACTTCTACGATCACCGCCGCCGCGGCGTGATCGCGGCCGCGCCCAACGCGGCGCACGTCGCCCTGGCGCGGGCCGAGGCGCGTCTCACCGAGCGGGGCGGGACCCTGTTCCTGTGCACGCAGAACGTCGACGACCTGCACGAGCGGGCGGGCTCCCAGAGGGTCATTCACATGCACGGCGAGCTGCTCAAGGCCCGCTGCTGCGGCTGCGGCGCGGTCACGCCCTGGCGGGTGGACCTGAGCCGGGCGGAGGCCTGTCCGGCCTGCGGCACCGCCGGCCGGATGCGGCCCGACGTGGTCTGGTTCGGCGAGATGCCGATGCACCTCGACGCGATCGAGGCGGCGCTGGCGGCCGCCGACCTGTTCGTGGCGGTCGGCACCTCGGGGGCGGTCTACCCGGCGGCCGGCTACGTGCGGCAGGCGCGGTCGCTCGGCATCCCGACCTGCGAGATCAACCTCGATCCCTCCGACAACGCCGACGCGTTCGACGCGGCCCGCTACGGGCCGGCGAGCGAGGCTCTGCCGCGCTATCTCGCCGATCTCGGATTGTGAGGCGTCCGGCGCGGCCGGAAGGGCTTGCGACGCTTGGCCTTTTCGATTCGTCGCGGGATTCCCCGGCGAGGACCAAAATCTCAAATGACGCGAATCACGTCGCCGCGACCTGTCAAGAACTGTTCGGCCCGTTGCCCACCGGTTACAACGGCCAAGCTCGGGCTCGGCATCGCGGCCCTCCCGGGCGTTCGTTGAAGCCACAGGGGAAGCGACGACCCATGCAGCACTTCACCGTAACCGACCGCGAGCGCGACACCGTCCTGGCGGCGCTGCGCTATTATCAATTCTACCGGATGCAGGGACATCCCTTCGACCCGCGCCAGGACCACCTGATCGACACGATCGCCGGCCGGACCGGCGAGGCCCTGAACCTCACGGAGATCGACGATCTCTGCGCCGGCCTGAGCGGCCACCGCCACGCCCTGGCGGCCAAGGCGGCCTGAGGCTGCGCCGCTCCGGGGCGCGCCGGGGCTCTCTACCCCGAAAGGCCAGTTTCGCCGGGCCGGGCATCATGTCCGCGCAGCCCCGCGAGGTCCGGCGGCATTCCTGCTGACGGCGGCGGGCTACGGCGACGCCTCGCGGGTTCGGCACCGAAACGTCGTGATCGAGATCAGCGCCCTCGGGCGGCGAGCGCTGCGGATCGAACGCCAACGCGGGATTCCAGAGGGCGAGCCCTTTGGCGGGGTGCCAGGGCGTAACCCCGGCGCATCCGGGCACGCCTCAGCGCAGGGGCTCGGCCCTGCACCCGCAAGACAGTCGCCGGATCGCGTTCCAGGCGTCCGGGCGAGGGGCGCTTCTCCCATCCGGACCGCGAACTCACCCACCCTACGGGGCAAACACCCTGACAGGGCTGGATCACGGAGCTTTTTGGAACCGTGACCTCAACCCCTGCTGGGCTTCGGCGCCTCAGGGCGTCTTCTTCAACTGCTGCTCGGCGCGGGACAGGGCCGCTTCGCAGCCCGTGGCGTCGCCTTTCGAATCCGCCGTGCGCGCTTCGTCCAGGGCGACCTTCGCCTGTTGGGCGGCGTCCGCTCCCTGGCCGGCCTGGGCGGATTTCTCAGGCGGGGCCTGCGGCGACTCGTTCGCCCGCTGCCCCTCCGTGCCGGTCATCCCCTCGCTGCCGCGCTTGGCGGCGTTGCCCTGGCCGCTGGTCGAGGCGGAGATCGACTGGGTCAGCTCGGACTGGACCCGCTTGGAGACGCCATCGATCCGGTCGCCGCAGGGCGAGGCGAGGGCGGGGGCCGCCGTCAGGATCAGGCAGGCCGTGAGGGCGGCGGAACGCATCATCGTATCGGGTTCTTTCCAAAAAAAGGGGGCCGCGGATCCCCCGCGGCCCCCAACGTCTCACCAGCCTTGCGGGTTCAGGCGCTGAGCTGATCGCGGATCGGCAATTGCCGCACCCGCCGGCCCGTGGCCGCGAAGATCGCGTTGGCGATGGCCGGCGCCACCGGCGGCACGCCGGGCTCGCCGACGCCGCCGAGGGGGCCGTCAAAGGTTCCGGACGACACGAGGTGCACACGGATCACCTTCGGGGCGGCGTCGATCCGGATGATCTCGTAGCCGTCGAAGTTGTTCTGCACCGCGCGGCCCTGCTTGAAGGTGATCTCGGAGGTGAGGGCGAGCCCCATCCCCATAACCACCGCACCCTCCATCTGCGAGCGGATGCGTTCCGGGTTGACCTGCGGCCCGCAATCCACCGCGATGTCGATCGCCTTCACCTTCACCTGGCCCTTGTCGTCGACCTCCACCTCGGCCGCCACCGCCGTGTAGGTGACGAAGCTGTAGTGGCCGGCGATGCCGAGGCCGGTTCCCTTGGGCATGTCCCGTCCCCAGCCGGCGCCCTTCGCGGCCGCCTCGATCACGCCGCGCAGGCGGCCGGTGTCGATCGGGTAGCGCTTCGGGTCCTCGCCGTAGTTCCAGACGTCGCCGATCTCGGTCGGGTCGATCTTCCGGTCGGGGCCGAGGAGGTCCAGCAGGTATTCCTTCGGCTCGCGGCCGGCGGCGTGCGCCAGTTCCGACACGAAGGACTGGATCGCGAAGGCGTGCGGGATGTTCGACACCGACCGGAACCAGCCGACGCGGACATGGGCGGCGGCCTCGGGGTTCTCCAGCCGCATGTTCGGGATGTTCAGCGGCGTGTTGACCAGCCCCATGCCGAGCTCGAACGGCAGCTCGTGCTTCGGATCGGGTGCGAAGATCGAGCCGATCGTCGGCGCCACCGAGCGGTGCAGCCACGCCACCGGCATGCCCTTCTCGTCGAGGCCGGCCTCCAGGTGCTCCACCGAGATCGTGTGGTAGAAGCCGTGGTGGATGTCGTCTTCGCGGGTCCAGGCGAGCTTCACCGGCGCACCGCCGACGGCCTGCGAGCAGAGCGCCGCCTCGACCACGTAGTCGGGCTTGGACTTGCGGCCGAAGCCGCCGCCGAGCAGCGTGACGTTCACCTTGACCTTGTCGTCGGGGAGCTTGAGCGCCTTCATCAGGCGGTCGTTGGCCGCCTGCGGGCCCTGGACGCAGGCCCAGGCCTCGCAGAACCCGTCCTTGACCCGCGCTACCGCGGCCGGGGGCTCCATCGGCGCCTGGGCGAGGTGGGGCACGAAGTACTCGGCCTGGACCTTGGTCTTGGCCTTGGCCATGGCGCCGTCGACATCGCCCTGGTTGCGCACGACCTTGCCGGGCTTGCGGGCGGCGGCCTCCAGCTCCTTGCGGAAAACGTCGGTGTCGTAGCCGGCGTTCGGGCCGTCGTCCCAAGTGATCTTCAGGGCGTCGCGCGCCTTCAGGGCCGCCCAGGTGTTCTTGGCCACGACGGCGACGCCGCCGAGCGGCATGAACTCCGAGGGGATCTCGCCGCCGTCGATCGTGAAGATCTTGACGACGCCGGGGACCTTCTTGGCCGCGCTGTCATCGACCGACTTCACCTTGCCGCCGTAGACGGCCGGGCGGGCGACGACCGCGTAGAGCATTCCGTCGAGCTTGGTGTCGAGGCCGTAGACGGCCCGCCCCGTGGTGATGTCGAAATTGTCGATCAGCCCGACCTTGCCGGTTCCGATGTAGCGGAAGTCCTTCGGATCCTTCAGCGTGACGTCGGTGGGCACCGGCAGCTCGGCGGCTGCCTGCGCCACGGCGCCGTAGCCGAGGGTACGGCCCGACTTGGCGTGGGTCAGGGTGTGGTTGACGGCGCTCACCTCGGAGGCCGGCACGCCCCATTGCTTGGCGGCGGCCTGAATCAGCATCAGCCGCGCGGCGGCGCCCGCGTGGCGGAAATGCTGGAAGAAGTGGCGGGTCGAGCGCGAGCCGTCGGTGTCCTGGTTGCCGAACCGGGTCTCGTCGCCCCAGGCCTGGACGACCTTCACCTTCGACCAGTCGGCCTCCAGCTCGTCGGCGACCGTGAAGGCCACCGAGGTGCGGATGCCCTGGCCCATGTCAGAGCGGTGGTTGGTCACCGTCACGGTGCCGTCCGGCGCGATCGACACGAAGACCTTGGGATCGTCGCGCCAGCCGTGCGGCATGCCGTCGGCGCCGAATTTCTGCTCCTTCTGCTCCTGGGTCTGGGTCTCGTCGGCCCGGGCGGGGCGGAGCGACAGGGCGAGAACCAGGGCGCCGGCACCGCCGAGAAGGCCGCGGCGGCTGACGTTGGCGAGGGCCGGCTTGGCCGTGGCGAGATCCGCCATCATCTGTGCGTCGTGGATCACAGGCGCTCTCCCTTGCTGGCGGGGGCCGTCTGGCCGGCGGCCTGATGGATCGCCGCGCGGATGCGCGGGTAGGTGCCGCAGCGGCAGATGTTGCCGCTCATCGTGTCGTCGATGTCCTGGTCGGAGGGCTTGGGCGTGTCCTTCAGGAGGGCGGCAGCCTGCATGATCTGGCCGCACTGGCAGAAGCCGCACTGGGCGACGTTCAGGTCGCGCCACGCCGCCTGCACCGGGTGGTTACCGTCCGGCGACAGCCCCTCGATGGTGACGACCTCCTGGCCCTCGGCCGCCGAGAGCGGGGTGATGCAGGCGCGGGTCGCGGCGCCGCCGAGATGGATCGTGCAGGCCCCGCAGAGTGAGACGCCGCAGCCGAACTTGGTGCCGGTGAGCCCGAGCTCGTCCCGCAGGTACCACAGCAGCGGCATGTCGGGATCGCCGTCGAAGCTGCGCTGAGCCCCGTTCACGGTGAGTTTGATCATCGATGCATCCTGTCTGGCGGCGCCGGAGCGGCGTTCAGTCGGGTCCGAGCCGGAAGCGCCGACCGCTCCTCTGGTCCACGCGTCCGCCTCTGGGGCAAACCCGGCGAACGGGCCTCTGGGTTCGGAAGTGGAAGAATTCTAATCCACCCCGGGAGACTTGTGCAACGCAAGGTGGGCGCGGCATGCCGCCGGAGGTCCGCGCCCGGGACATGCCGCGTGTGGCGGCGCACATGCGGATGTCTTGGAGAAATGCCTCTTCAGGGTCGCGTGTGCGGAAAGCCATGCTGCCGCGCCGTCCCGATGACGATCAGGGTCGGCACGAGCAGGGCGAGCAGAGCAGGCGCGAAGGCGCCGGTACCGACCCTGTCGAGCAGCAGGCCGCCGATGAGTCCGCCGCCCGCGATCGCCACGTTCCAGACCGTGACCAGCATCGCCTGGGCGAGATCGGCCGCGTCACCGGACGCCTTGGCCAAAGCCGCCTGAAACAGGGTCGGCACGCCGCCATAGGCGAGCCCCCAGATCGCGGCGGCGGCACAGATCGCCGCCGGATCGTCATTCCGGAGGCCGAAGATCAGCGTCGCGAGCCCGAACAGGCCGGCGCTGAGCAGCGTCAGCGCCCGCGCATGCCGGTCGATCAGGGCGCCCACGACCCAGAGGCCGATCAGCGAGGCGGCGCCGAAGATCAGCAGCACCAGATCCGTCCGCTCGCTCATGCCGCCGGCGGCGAGGAACGGCGCGACGTAGGTGTAGAGGATGTTGTGAGCCAGCACGAAGGCCAGCGTCACGAACAGCACCGGGCGCACGCCGGCGATCGAGACCACGTCGCGCAGGGCATGGCGCCGGCCGCCCAACTGGCCGGGGAAGTCGGGCACCGTGACTAGGACCCACGCGACGAGGATCAGCGTCAGCCCGCTCATCACGCCGAAACAGGGCCGCCAGCCGATCGCCGTGCCGAGAAAGGTGCCGGCGGGGATGCCCAGCGAGAGTGCCAGAGGGATGCCGCCCATGGCGATTGCGATGGCACGGCCCTTCTGGTGCTCCGGCACCATGCGGGCCGCGTACCCGACGAGCAGGGCCCAGAGCAGGCCGGCCGAGACGCCGGCAACGAGGCGTGCCGCCAGCGTCAGGGCGTAAGACGCCGAGACCGCCGTGACGGTGTTGGCCACCGCGAAGCCGAGGATCGCGGCCAGCAGCAGCGTCCGGCGGCGCATGCCCTGGGTCGCCGCCGTCAAAGGGATCGCGGCGATCAGCGAGCCCAGTGCGTAGATCGTGACGAGCTGCCCGGCCAGGGATTCCGGCACCGCGAGGCCGGCGCCGATCTGCGGCAGCAGGCCGGCGGGCAGCGCCTCGGTCAGGACGGTGATGAAGCCGGCGAGCGCCAGCGCCAGCAGCCCTGCCAGGGGAAGGCTGGTCGGTTCGGTCGGATCGCTGCTTTTGCCGGCCATGGCTTGGCCGGGAAGGGTTCGGGGTTCCGGGGTCGCCGTCATCGCTCACCTGTCCGATCGAGGCGGTGCCCTCGCTGGCGGGAGCGCCAGCAGACCGAGCACCGACTCGGGCGGCGACGATAGAATCGCTGGCGCGCTCCGATCATCGGGCTACAATTCGCGACATATCGGACAGATCGGTCCGCAATCGGCGAGCGCGATGGACAGGCTCGGCTCCCTCACCGCCTTCATGCAGGCCGCCGAGGCGCGCAGCTTCACGGCGGCGGGCCGGCAGCTCGGCGTCTCCGCCTCGGCGGTCGGCAAGGCGGTGGCGCGCCTGGAGGAGCGGCTCGGCGTCCGGTTGTTCCACCGCTCGACCCGGGTGGTCACGCTGACCCCGGAAGGCGGGCAGTTCCTCGAACGCTGCCGGAAGATCCTCTGCGAGATCGAGCAAGCCGAGTTGGAATTGTCCCGGACGCGGGATGCCCCGCGCGGAAAACTGCGGGTCAGCCTGCCGATGGTCGGCCGGCTGATGGTGCCGACGCTCTCGGCCTTCATGGAAACCTGGCCGGAGATCGAGCTCGACCTCGATTTCACCGACCGGCTGGTCGACGTGATCGACGAGGGGTTCGATGCGGTGATCCGCACCGGCGAGGCCCGGGATTCGCGGCTGATGACTCGGGTGCTCGGCAGCTACGACCTCAAGCTGGTCGGCGCGCCCGCCTATTTCGCCACGCACGGAATCCCGGGCTCGCTCGGCGACCTCGCCGGGCACCGGTGCCTGCGCCATCGCTTCCCGACCACCGGCCGGCTGGAGGATTGGCTGCTGGGGGCGGGCGACACGATCGACCTGCGGACTGCGGCGACCTCCAACACCATCGAGCCGCTGGTCTGCCTGGCCGAGCGCGGCCTCGGCATCGCCTGCCTGCCGGATTTCGCGGTCCGCACGCAGATCGCGGCCGGGACGCTGATGAGCGTGCTGGACGACGCGGTGCATCGCTGCGGCACCTTCCGCATCCTCTGGCCGTCGAGCCGTCAGCTCGCGCCGAAGATCCGAGTCTTCGTGGATTTCATGGCGGAGAACCTGTTCGCGCCGCCATGACGATCCGGGTTTCAAAAGGGCTCAGCCCTTTTGCGACTGCAGGGCAGAGCCCTGCAAGCCTCCGGGCTCCGCCCCGGAACCCCGCCAAAGGGCTGAGCCCTTTGGAAACCCGTTGTTTCCTGTGTGCGATCAGGATCGCCCCTATACCGTCACCTGCGTGCCCACCTCGACCACCCGCCCCGTGGGGATCTGGAAGAAGTCCGTCGCGTCGTTGGCGTTCTTGGCCAGCGTAATGAAAATCCGGTCCTGCCAGAGCGGCATGCCGGAATGCGCCGCCGGCCGGATCGAGCGGCGCGACAGGAAGAACGACGTCGCCATGATGTCGAACTTGAAGCCCTGGCGGCGCAGCAGCACCAGGGTCTTCGGGATGTTCGGCGTCTCCATGTAGCCGAACTTCATCACCACCTTGTAGAAATGCGGGCCCACCGGCTCGATCCGGACCTTGTCGGCCTCGTTGGAGCGGGGCGTGTCCACCGTCTCCACGGTGAGGATCACGTTCTTCTCGTGCAGCACCTTGTTGTGCTTGAGGTTGTGCAGGAGCGCCGCCGGGGCGATCTCGGGGTCGCTCGTCAGGAACACCGCGGTGCCGCGCACGTGGTGGGGCGGGCTCTTCTCCAGCATGCCGACCAGCTCGACGAGGGGCACGTCGGTCTTGCGGGTCTTGTTGAACAGGATCGTGACCCCGCGCACCCAGGTCCACATCACCACCACGAGTCCGCCCGCGAGCAGCAGGGGCACGTAGCCGCCCTCCACCACCTTGATCAGGTTGGAGAGCAGGAACAGGAACTCGACCACGATGAACGGCAGCATCGCCGCCGCCGCCGCCACCGGCGACCAGTTCCACATGCGCCACATCACCAGGAAGGTCAGCGCGGCGGTGAGCAGCATCGTGCCGGTCACCGCGATGCCGTAGGCCGAGGCCAGCGACGACGAGGTCTTGAACAGCACCGCCAGCAGGACGACGCCGACCATCAGCAGCCCGTTGATCTGCGGCAGGTAGATCTGGCCGGCATGGGACTCGGAGGTGTGGCGGATCTCCAGCCGCGGCAGCAGCCCGAGCTGGATCGCCTGCCGGGACAGGGAGAAGGCACCGGTGATCACCGCCTGGCTCGCCACCACGGTGGCGATCGTGGCGAGGATCACCATCGGCAGCAGGCCCCAGGCCGGCACGAGCTGGAAGAACGGGTCGGCGGTGTCGGGCTTCTCCAGCACCAGGGCGGCCTGGCCCAGATAGTTGAGGGCGAGCGACGGGAAGACCAGGCCGATCCAGGCCAGCTGGATCGGCTTGCGCCCGAAATGGCCGAGATCGGCGAACAGCGCCTCGGCCCCGGTCACCGCCAGGAAGACCGCGCCCAGCGCCACCAGCGCCCCGGTGCCGTGGCCCAGGAGGTAGACCACGGCGTGCCAGGGATTGAGCGCCCGGAACACCTCCGGGTGCAGGGCGATATGCGGCAGCGCGGCCAGCGCCATGGCGAGGAACCACACGATGGTCACCGGGCCGAAGAAGGCCGCGACCTTGCCGGTGCCGCGGTTCTGCACGAGGAACAACGCCACGATGATCACCACGGTGATCGGCAGCACGTAATCGTCGAGGGCGGGGGTGACGAGCTTCAGGCCCTCCACGGCCGAGAGCACCGAGATCGCCGGGGTGATCACCGCGTCGCCGTAGAACAGCGAGGCCCCGAGCAGCCCGAGCATGAACACGATGCGCGAGCCGCCCAGCGCCTTGCGGGCGAGCGCCATCAGCGAGAGGATGCCGCCCTCGCCGTTGTTGTCCATGCGCAGCAGGATCGCGACGTACTTGACGGTCACGATCAGGAACAGCGCCCACAGGATCAGCGAGACGGTGCCGATCACCTCCTCGGGCAGCAGGATGCCGTCGGTGCGGGCCGGGACCAGGGCCTCGCGGAACGCGTAGAGCGGGCTGGTGCCGATGTCGCCGTAAACGACGCCGACGGAGCCGACGAGCAGCGTCCAGAAGCCCGCATGGCCTTGCCGGGTCTCGGCTTTTTCGGGGGCGTCGAGGGTGCCGGAGGTGGCCGGGCCCTGCGTCGAGGTTTGGCTGTCGGCCCCCTCGGCCGCGGGCCGCGCGCCGTCGGACGCGTCGGGCGCGGGCTGGGGTGCTACGCCGGGTGCGAAGGTTTGGCTCATGCGGATGTCGGAAGCTCGGGCGTGGCCGGCGCTTCGCGGTTCGGCTCAGGGGCCAGTCGGGGCCGGGCAGAAAACGCGAAGACTCCGCCGAACCGCGCGGGCCGGCCACCGGGCCGACCGCTCACGGGATCGTGGCGCCTTGCTATCACGGCCTCGGTCGGCCGGGAACCGGGTGCGACGCGAAGATCGCCGTGTCGCAGCTGCGCATCGAAGGCCGGGGTCTCAGAGGAATCGCGCGCGCTCCCTTCCCCCTCTGCGGGGGGAGGGTGGGCCGGCCGTCAGGCCGGGTCGGGAGAGGGGAGCGCGGCCTCAGGATGGCGCGGAGCAGGTTTGAAGGCCAAAGCCTTGTCTGCACCGTCGCTCCCCTCTTCCGACCCCCTCCGGCGGCCACCCTCCCCCGCAAAGGGGGGAGGGGGATGCGCGGCGAATATGGGTTGCCATGACAGCAAAATCGCAGGGCAGCGCGCTCCCCCGCGGCCCGAACCTCACTCCGCGGCGGTGCGCGTCCCGCCCTGGCCGAACCGGCGCTCGATGTAGTCGATCACGATCGTCTCGAAATCCTTGGCGAGCGTCGCACCGCGCAGCGTCATCGCCTTCTTGCCGTCGATGAAGACCGGCGCGGTCGGGGTCTCGCCGGTGCCGGGCAGGGAGATCCCGATATCGGCGTGCTTCGATTCGCCCGGGCCGTTCACGATGCAGCCCATCACGGCGACGTTCAGCCCCTCGACCCCCGGATAGGTCTTCTTCCATTCCGGCATGGACGTGACGATCCAGTTCTGGATGTCCCGGGCCAGCTCCTGGAAGGTGGTCGAGGTCGTGCGGCCGCAGCCGGGGCAGGCCGCCACCATCGGCACGAAGGTGCGGAACCCCATGGTCTGCAGGAGTTCCTGGCTGGCCTTCACCTCCACGCTCCGGTCGCCGCCGGGCTCGGGGGTGAGCGAGTAGCGGATCGTGTCGCCGATCCCCTCTTGGAGCAGCACGCCGATGGCCGCCGAGGCGGCCACCAGGCCCTTCGAGCCCATGCCGGCCTCGGTGAGGCCGAGATGGATCGCGTAGTCGGAGCGCCGCGCCACCTCGCGGTAGACCGCGATCAGGTCCTGCACCGCCGAGACCTTGGCGGAGAGGATGATCCGGTTCTGCGGCAGGCCGAGTTCCACGGCGCGGTCGGCGGAGCCGATCGCCGAGCGCACCATCGCCTCGCGCATCACCGCGCGGGCATCGATCGGCCGGGGCGCCTTGGCGTTCTCGTCCATCATGTGGGTGAGCAGCTCGCCGTCCAGCGAGCCCCAGTTGGCACCGATCCGCACGGTCTTGCCGTACTTGATCGCCTGCTCGATGATCGTCGAGAACTGGGTGTCCTTCTTGTCCTTGAAGCCGACGTTGCCGGGGTTGATCCGGTACTTGGCCAGAGCCTCAGCGCAGGCCGGGTGGTCGGCGAGCAGCTTGTGGCCGATGTAATGGAAGTCGCCGATCAGGGGCACGTGGACGCCGATCCGGTCCAGGCGCTCGCGGATCTTCGGCACGGCGGCCGCCGCCTCGTCGCGGTCCACGGTGATGCGGACCAGCTCCGAGCCGACCCGGGCGAGCTGGGCGACCTGCGCCACCGTGGCGTCGATGTCGGCGGTGTCGGTGTTGGTCATCGACTGGACGACGATCGGCGCACCGCCGCCGACCGTGACCGCGCCCTCACCCGTGCCGACCGTGACGCCGACCGTGCGGTGGCGCGGCGCGGGGCCGGCGATCTCCGGGCCGCCCGCGGCCAGGGGGTTCCCGGCGGCGGGGAGTTCGGCGGCGGTGTCGGAACGGGTGGCTTCCATGACTTCCATCGTGGACCTTCGCGTGCGCGCCTCGCGAGGCGCCGGAGCCGTCAGAGCCGTCGGGCCTGTCCCGGGGACACGCCGCGCCGGAACTTCGGGGCTGCCGCGGGGGAGGTGCGGACGACCCGGCGCGGCGTAAAGCCGGTGCCCCACGGGACAGCATCGCGCAGGACAACATCGCGGATCTCATGTCGCATCTGCGCGCGGATGTCGAGTTTGCCGTGCGGCCAGCGGGGTTTTCGTCCGCCTCTGTTGCCGATCCGCTCGCGCGGGCGCGCCGCCGGGCGGCGGGCCGCAACCCTGCCGCGCGGTTGATGCTGCGCTGCAGCATATCCATTTTGTCGGCCTGACCCAGGAGGCCGACATGAGCCAGCACTTCGGCGGCGCCGAGCCGCACAATCCCGCCACCGCCGTGCCGGAGACGCCCGTCTCGGACGCGATCGACGCGCAGCCGGGGCAGATGCCGGGCCACATGCTGGCCGGCCCCGGGGCCGAGAAGCCGGTCGCCCTGGCGCTGCAGGGGGGCGGGGCGCACGGCGCCTTCACCTGGGGCGTGCTCGACGCCCTGATCGAGGACGGGCGCCTCGGCTTCGAGGCGGTGACGGGGGCGAGCGCGGGGGCGATGAACGCCGTCGTCCTGGTGGATGGCTGGCTCAAGGGCGGCCCGGACGGGGCCCGCGAGGGTCTCGAGCGATTCTGGCGGGAGGTGAGCCTCGACGGCGACCTCGGCCCGGCCCAGCGCCACCTCGTCAGCGGCTTGTTCAACCTTTGGAAGGGAAACCCGGTGGCCGAATTCTGGTCCAAGATGCTGTCGCCGAGCCCCTACGTGTCGAACCCGCTCAACATCAACCCGCTGCGCAAGGCCCTGGCCGAGCAGGTCGATTTCGAGCGCCTGCGCGCGGCCGACACGGCGGGCGTGTTCGTCTCGGCGACCAATGTCTGGACCGGCAAGCTCGCGGTGTTCGAGCGCGAGCGCCTGACCGTGGACCACTTGATGGCCTCGGCCTGCCTGCCCACGGTCTTCCAGGCGGTGGAGATCGACGGCGTGCCCTACTGGGACGGGGGCTATCTCGGCAATCCGCCGCTCTACCCCCTGCACCGGGGCGCCCAGACCCGCGACATCGTGCTTGTCCAGATCAACCCCGTCGAGCGGCGCGAGACCCCGCGCACGGAGCGCGAGATCCGCGACCGGCTCAACGAGATCACCTTCAACGCCAATCTGATGCGGGAACTGCGCGCCATCGATTTCGTCGACGGGCTGATCGAGGAGGGCACCCTCGGCCAGGGGCAGTACCGCCGGGTCCTGGTGCATCGGATCGACGGCACCGACGCCCTGGAGGACTACAACGCCGCCTCCAAGCTCGACGCCCGCTGGACCGTCTTCAAGCGCCTGCGCGACAAGGGCCGCGGGGCGGCACGGTCTTGGCTCGCCGAGACCTATGAGGCGATCGGCCGGGATTGCTCGATCGACCTACAACAGGCCTATCAGTGAGCGGGCCACCGCGCGCCATCGCTGCGGCAGGCCGTCGTTCAGTAATCGTCCAGGGCGCGAATCACAACTAAAGGTCTGTGTCGGTATAATTTCGCGGCATTCAAGCCGTGATTTTGTCCATGTGCTACGAATATCTGCTATTTTAGCAATAATAAGACCTTCACGTGCGGACTATATGCGTCTTCGTCTGGGTTCGGGAGGCCCAGACGATCACGGAAAACCGTGCCGGGAGGGGGCGTATCATGCCAATTCATTTGGTAAAAATGAGAATCAGCGTCAAGATCGCGCTCGTGATAAGCGCGCTGATGGCTGTAATGATTGTCGTCTCCGCGATTTCAATAAAGAATATAGCGCGAATCGAGGGGACCGAGGAGCGGAACGCGCACACGCAGGCGTTGCTGGTCGAGGTCGAGCGCATGAACGCCGCGATGATCGATCGCGAGACTGGCCTGCGCGGCTACTTGATCTCCGCGGATCCGCGCTTCCTCGAGCCCGAAACGGCGGGTCGACAGACCTTTGCCACGACGTGGGCGGCTGTCCAGCAACTGACCGCGGACAATCCCGTGCAACAGGCCCGGCTCGCGGCGCTGAGGAGCGCGGCCGAGCGCTGGAGCCACGAGATCGCCGACAGCGAGATCGCGCTGATGGGCGATGCCGCGACGCGGGAGGAGGCACGCCGTCAGGTCAGTGCGGGCGCGGGCAAGGCGCTGATGGACAGCATCCGCGCGAAGACGGCCGAGATCGCACAGACCGAGCGGGCCTTGATGCAGGAACGCGCCGTCGCCGCCGCGGAGGCCATCGCCACGTCGCGCTTGGCCAGTCTCGGCGGCCTCGGCCTGATGACGGTGATTGCCCTCACCGGGCTTGTGCTGCTGCAACTCGGCATCGCCAAGCCGATCCGCGCCATAACGGATGCGATGCGCAAATTCGCCGCGGACGACCTCACGGCCAAGGTGCCCGGCGTAGGCCGAGGCGACGAGATCGGGGCCATGGCCGACGCCGTGCAGGTCTTCCGGGATGGCCTGGCGCGCGCCAAGACCCTGGAACTGGAGGCGGCCCAGGCGCACGCCACCCAGGAGGCGCAGCGCAAGGCCACGATGCGGGAGATGGCCGACCGCTTCGAGGCGGCGGTCGGGGGTGTGGTGCGCGCCGTCACGGCCGCGGCGGCCGAACTGCAATCCACCGCCGAGACCATGAGCGCGGCCGCCGCCGAGACGGCGAGCCAATCGACCTCGGTGGCCGTCGCGGCCGAGGAGGCGGCCGCGAATGTCGGAACGGTGGCGGCCGCCGCCGAGGAGCTCGGCGCGACGGTCGGCGAGATCGGCCGCCAGGTGCAGGCGTCGACCGGCGTCGCCAGCGCGGCCGTCGCCGAAGCCGGGAAATCCTCGGACCTGATGCAGAGCCTGCAGGCGAGCGCGGCGCGGATCGGCGATGTCGTCGGCCTCATCTCGGGTATCGCCGCACAGACGAACCTTCTGGCGCTCAATGCCACCATCGAGGCCGCCCGGGCCGGAGAATCCGGCCGCGGCTTCGCCGTGGTGGCGACCGAGGTCAAGGAGCTGGCCGCTCAGACCGCCAAGGCCACCGAGGAGGTCGCCCGCCAGATCGGGGAGATCCGATCCTGCACCGGGGACGCCTCCGGGGCCCTCGTCGTGGTCGTCTCCCGCATCGAGGAGATCAGCGCATTGGCCGATGGGATCGCCGCCGCGATCGAGCAGCAGGGATCGGCCACCGAGGAGATCGTCCGGAACGTCGGGCACGCGTCGACTGGCACCGGCGCGGTGACGCACAACATCGCGGGCGTCGCCCGGGCGGCGCAGGGGGCAGGAGCGGCCGCCGCGCATGTGCTCGGCTCCGCCTCGGACCTCTCGGTGCAGGCGCGGCGGCTCGACGCGGAGGTCCACGACTTCCTCGAAACCGTCCGGGCGGCCTGAGCCGGTCCCCCCCCCGCCGGGACGGCTCGCCCCGCGACTGCGACGAAGCCGCCTTCCCGGCGGGCGAAACGCGGGGCGGCCTGGCGCGTTGTCGCGCAGCGGGATACCGGATTGGGTCCTGCGCGAAACGAGGCCGCCCCCATGACGCTGCTGCGCCGCGAGGCCCTGATCCTGATCGGCGCCGGACTCGCCGGCGGCGCCCGCGCCGCCGAGGCCACGCGGGCCACCGACTTCGCCTTCGCGACGCCGGAGGGCGGCCCGATGCCGCTTTCGGCCTATGCGGGCAAGCCCATCCTGGTGGTCAACACCGCCACCGCCTGCGGCTATGCCGGGCAGCTCGCCGGTCTCCAGACCCTGTGGACGCGCTTCGGTGACCGGGGTCTCACGGTGATCGGCGTGCCGTCCCCCGATTTCGGCAATCAGGAGCCGCTGGACGGGCCTGCCATCGCCGAGGCCGCCCGAAAGAACCACGGCGTCACCTTCCCGCTCACCGCCAAGACCCACGTGAAGCTCCCTGCCGCTCACCCGTTCTACCGCTGGGCCGCCGCCGAGCGCCCGTCCGAGACCCCGCACTGGAACTTCCACAAATATCTCGTCGCCCGGGACGGCACCCTGGCGGCGGCCTTCGCCACGCAGGTCGAGCCCACCGATCCGCGGGTGATCGCCGGCATCGCGGCCGCCCTCGACCGGGCCTGAACGCCCGCCGGCGGGATTAAAGCGCCGCGCCCCGGCGTTCACACCCCATGGCATCGGATACGCAGACGCACCCCGACATCCTCGACCTGCTGGTGCCCCTGCGGCGCTACGCCCGGTCCCTCACCCGCGACGCCTTGCGGGCCGACGATCTCGTGCACGACACGCTCGTGCGCGCCCTGGAAATGCAGGGCACGCTCCGCCCGAACACCAACCTGCGCACCTGGATGATGACGGTGCTGCACAACGCCTTCATCGACGAGCAGCGCCGCCGGCAGGTCGAGGCGCGCCACGCCGATACGCTGGTGCGGATGGCCGAGGACACGGCGCCCCCGGCCCAGGAGGGGCAGGTCCGCCTCGCCCAGATCCGGCAGGCCTTCCTGACCCTCCCGGAGGAGCAGCGCGCCGCGCTCCACCTCGTCACCCTGGAGGGCATGGCCTATGCCGACGCGGCGTCCGTGCTCGGCATCCCGATCGGCACGCTGATGTCCCGCCTCGGCCGCGGCCGGGCGGCCCTGCGGGCCTTCGAGGAGGGGACCCGGGCTGCCGGGGAATCCGAGGCCGGTGCGACGGCCTCCGAGACGCGGCGCGGGCCGCCCTCCACCCTCCGGCTCGTGGTCTCCGACGCGCCGCCGCGGGGCCGGTCCGCCTGGCCCCCTCCGGCGCGCCGCCGGGGAGTCCTGAGCAGAGGCACGACGATGGACCGGCACCAAGGGGTGCCGGCGCCCACTGACGATTGCGACCGGCGGATCGCCTCCGGGGCACGCTGGATTCGAGGACCCCACGATGATCGATCCGATCACAGACGACGATCTCATCGCCTTCGTCGACGGCCAGATCGACCCGATGCGCCGCCTCGACGTCGAGGCCCATCTGGCCGCCAATCCCGCCGCCGCCGCCCGGGTGATGGCCGAGATGCACGATCGCGACGCCCTGCGGGCCTGCTTCGCCCGGGTCCCGGGGCCCGGGCCCGACCGGACCGTCGTCCTGGCGCGCCGGTTCGACCGCAACCTGCGTTGGCGCCGGGTCGCCGCGCGCCTCAAGCGGGCCGCCGCCATCGCGGTGCTGGTCGGCGCGGGCTGGCTCGCCCATGACGAGATCGGGCGGTTCGGCGTGCCGGACACCCAGGCGGCGACGCCGGATCCGGTCCTGATCGCCGACGCCCGGCAGGCCCGCGCCGTGGCGCAGCTGCGCAAGAGCGTGACGGGACAGGCCGCGGGCCAGGCCGAGGGGCCGGTCTACGATCGGACGCGCCTGCGCGCCGTCACGGGCATCGACCTGCCGACGCTCCCGGACGGCTGGCGGGTGCGCGACATCCAGATCTTCCCCGCCCGCCACGGCACCGGCATCGAGATCGCCCTGGAGGCCGGGGGCTTCGGCGAGGCGTCGCTCTTCGCCACGCGCGGCCTCCGCGGGGGAGCCACGGCCCTCACCGGCTCCGACGACGGCGACGTCATCTCCTGGAACGCGGGCGACACCGCCTACGCGCTGATCGGCCCGCGGGACGACGCGGCGCTGCGGCAGGTGGCGGGTCTGCTCGGGGCTGAGCCGTCGGCGCGCTGAAGCGGTGAAGTCAGACTTCCGGCGCTCGTCCCGACCACATTGCGACAGGCCGCGCCCGCTTCAGGCGTCGTAGTGCCAGCGGCATTGGACAATCTCGAGGACTTGATCCTCTCCGACGCCTTTCACGCGATACACGAGGCGGTGCTCCCCGGTGATCCGGCGCGACCACCATCTTTTGAGGTTGCCTCGCAAAGGTTCGACTTTCCCAACGCCCGAGAAAGGCGTTCGCATGCTGGCCTTGATCAGATCATTGATGCGGACAAGCGTATCCCGGTCGGTCGCCTGCCAGTGCAGGTAATCCTCCCAGGCCGTCACTGACCAGACGAGCTTCACGGCTCGATGAGGCTATGTTCGGTGCCGGCCCCGGCATCAAGCTGTGCGACACCGTCCAGAAGACGCTTGGCATTCGCCGGCGTCGAGAGCAGGTGCAGCGTCTCGCGGATGCTGTCCAGCTCGGCCAGCGGCATGACCACCATGTCTGGGCGGTTCTGCCGGGTCACGATCAGCTCCGCCCGATCCTCCTCGACACGGTCGAGGTAGGTCGCGAGGTGCGCACGGAACTCGGTGTAGCTGACCTGGCTCATACCCATCCTCAGCTGTACAGGATGGTGTACATATTTCGGCCGCGTGTCCGACACAAGGCTGAGCGATGCGCGCATCGCGACGCCTCCTCCGGCCCACCATGACCCTCGACATCCCGCCCCGGCGGGTGCCAAAGATCGGCCATGCAGGCAGCGGATTCGGCACAGGCGGATGAGGGGGCGGCCCTGCTGGCGGCCGCCAAGGCGGTCCGGGAGCGGGCGCACGCGCCCTATTCCCGCTTCCGGGTCGGCGCGGCGCTGCGCGACGAGCGCGGCGTCCTTCATGCCGGTTGCAACGTCGAGAACGCGGCCTATCCGGTCGGGACCTGCGCGGAGGCCGGGGCGATCGCCGCCATGGTGGCGGCCGGCGGGCGGCGCATCGCGGCGATCCTCGTCTGCGGGGACGGCGCGGGCCTCGTGACGCCCTGCGGCGCCTGCCGCCAGCGCATCCGGGAATTCGCGGGGCCGGACACGCCGATCCACGCCGCCACCCCGGAGGGCATCGCCAAAACCTTCACGCTCGCGGACCTGCTGCCGGAATCCTTCGGTCCGGAGACGCTCGGTGAGTGAGGCCGCCGCCCTCGACGCGCTGCGTGCCGCCGGCTTCGCGGGGGACTACGCCTGCGCCCTCGTGACCGGCACCGGCCTCGGCGGGATCGCGGCCGCCCTGGAGGATGCCGTCTCCCTCGCCTACGCGGCGATCCCGGGCTTCCCGGGGGCTGGGGTCAGCGGCCATGGCGGCCGGCTTCATCGCGGCACGCTCGCCGGGCGGCCCGTCCTGGTCTTCGAGGGGCGGGCGCACGCCTACGAGCGGGGCGACCCGGCGGTGATGCGCGTGCCGCTCGCCTGCGCCCGGCATCTCGGGGCACGGCGCCTGCTCCTGACCAACGCCTCCGGATCCCTGCGGCCGGAGACCGGCCCCGGCAGCCTCGTGCTGCTGTCCGACCACATCAACCTCTCCGGCCTGAACCCGCTGATCGGCGAGGCGAGCGACGCCCGCTTCGTGCCGATGACCGAGGCCTACGACCCCGACCTGCGGGCGCGCCTGCGCGCGGCGGCCGGGGCTTGCGGTCTGCCCCTGGGGGAGGGGGTCTACGCGTGGTTCTCCGGCCCGAGCTTCGAGACGCCCGCCGAGGTCCGGATGGCCGGCATCCTGGGGGCCGACCTCGTGGGCATGTCGACGGTGCCCGAGGTCATCCTCGCCCGCTTCCTCGGCTTGCCGGTGGCGGCGGTCTCGGTGGTGACCAACCTCGCCGCCGGGATCGCCGGGGGCACCCCGCACCACGCCGAGACGAAGGCGGTGGCGTCCCGGGCCGCGGCGGATCTCGGCCGCCTGATCCGGGCCTTCGTGGCCGGCTTGCCCGCCGGAGACCTGCCCGCCGGAGACACGCCATGACCGATCCCGAGACCGGCGTGGTCGCCCGCCGGGCGCTGCCGCTCCTCGATCTCACCGATCTCGGCGAGACCTGCACCGAGACGAAGATCGACGCCCTGTGCCGGGACGCGAAGGCCGGCGGTGTCGCCGCGATCTGCGTCTGGCCGCGCTTCGTCGCGCAGGGCGCCCGGGCGCTCTCCGGCACCGGCATCCGGATCGCCACGGTGATCAACTTCCCCGAAGGCGGCGAGGATTGCGCCCGGGCCACCGACGACACCGCCGAGGCCCTGCGCGACGGCGCGGACGAGATCGACCTCGTCCTGCCCTATCGCGCCCTGCAGCGGGGCGATGCGGCGCTCGCCCGCGACATGGTCGAGGCCGTGCGCGACACCTGCGGCGCCGCGACCCTCAAGGTGATCCTCGAGACGGGCGAACTCGCCGATCAGGACACGATCCGGGCGGCGAGCCGGCTCGCCCTGGAGGCGGGGGCCGATTTCCTGAAGACCTCCACGGGCAAGAGCCCGGTCTCGGCGACCCCGGAGGCCGCCGAAGCGATGCTGACGGAGATCCTGGCGCGCGGCAGCCCCGCCGGCCTGAAGGTGTCGGGCGGCCTGCGCAGCGTCGCCGACGCCGCCGCCTATCTCGCCCTGGCCGACCGGATCATGGGGCCCGACTGGGTGACTCCAAAAACCTTCCGGCTCGGGGCGAGCAGCCTGTTCGGCGCCCTGATGCAGGCCCGGGGGCTCTGAGCATGCGCCTCCCGCAGGAAACCATCCGGGCCAAGCGCGACGGCCTGACTTTGGATGCCGCGGAGATCGGGGCCTTCGTCACGGGCCTCACGCGGGGCACAGTCGGCGAGGGGCAGGCGGCGGCCTTCGCCATGGCGGTGTTCTTCCGCGGCCTGGCGCTCCCCGAGCGGGTGGCGCTGACCCGGGCGATGGCGGAATCGGGCCGGGTGCTGACCTGGGCGCTGCCGGGCCCGGTGCTCGACAAGCACTCCACCGGCGGCATCGGCGACACGGTGAGCCTCGTCCTCGCCCCGATGGTGGCGGCCTGCGGCGGCTACGTGCCAATGATCTCCGGGCGCGGCCTCGGCCATACCGGAGGCACCCTCGACAAGCTCGCCAGCATCCCGGGCTACGATGCGACCCCGGGGCTCGACACCTTCCGGGACGTCGTCGCCCAAGTCGGCTGCGCGATCATCGGCCAGACCGCCGACCTCGCCCCGGCCGACCGGCGCCTCTACGCGATCCGCGACGTGACCGGGACCGTCGAGTCGCTGGATCTCATCACCGCCTCGATCCTCTCGAAGAAGCTCGCCGCCGGGCTCGACGGGCTGGTGATGGACGTCAAGCAGGGCTCCGGCGCCTTCATGGCGAGCCTCCCCGAAGCGCGGGCGCTGGCCGAGAGCATCGTCACGGTGGCGGAGGGGGCGGGGCTGCGCACCGCCGCGCTCATCACCGACATGGACGCGCCGCTGGCGAGCGCCGCCGGCAACGCCATCGAGGTCGCCTACGCCATCGCCTATCTGAAGGACCTGCGCCGGGAGCCGCGCTTCCACGCGGTCACGCTCGCGCTGGCCTCCGAGATGCTGGTGGCTGGGGGGCTCGCGCAGCACGTCGAAGGCGCTGCGGAACGGCTCGAAGCGGTCCTGGCCTCGGGCCGCGCGGCCGAGATCTTCGCCGGGATGGTCGCGGCTTTGGGCGGTCCGGCCGATCTCCTGGACGAGCCGGAGAAACACCTGCCCGCCGCGCCGGTGCAGCGGCCGGTCCATCAGGCCGGGACGGTGGCCGGCATCGCGACCCGGGCGATCGGGCTGGCGGTGATCGGGCTCGGCGGCGGCCGGACCCGCCCGGAGGATTCCATCGACCCCCGGGTCGGATTCACGGATCTCGCCGCCCCGGGGTCGTCGGGCGGCCTGCTCGGAATCGTCCACGCGGCCGACGAGGCCGCCGCGGATCGGGCGGAGGCGGCCCTGCGGTCTGCCTACCGGATGGGCGAAGCGCCCGCCGAACGGCCGGCGATCCTCGGATCCGTCAGGGCGCCCCGCGCGACCGTGGCCAAGCGCCCCGTTTAGGCCGGAGGCGGGTCACGGCCGGATCCAGGCGCGTCGGCCTCCCCCGGCCCTTGCCGACGCGGGGCCCATTCTGCCCCGCGGGGGCTGCCGGAACCACACGTCCCAGTCTGCCACCAAGATCTTGAAAACAGCGCGCTTTTCCCCTCCCCCTTGCGGGGAGGGGCCAGGGGCGGGGGTGGTGCAGAAGGTACCGCCGCGCCGCATCCTGCACCACCCCCACCTCCGGCTCCTCCCCGCAAGGGGGAGGAGAGGGCGTCTCGACCAGCGATGTGTGAATGTCGCAGCCCTGGCGGGGAGGAGGGAACCCAGCGGCCGGAGATGTGTGACCCTCCTCCCCCGCAGGAGGGCGAGTCCAGCCGCCCGCGTCTCCCACGCAGATGCGTGAACCCGCTCTCGGGCCATGCCTAGACGGGCGCGCCCCGCCACCCAGACAGGAAAACGCGCCTGTCATCGCGACCCGGTAGCGGCCAGATTCGAAACGTTCTATATCCCTACCTGGCTGCGCCGCGCGGCTCCACGGGCGTCCAAATCGCCCCCGCGCATCGTCTCCTGCCCGGGCACTCCCGGGGCGGCGCGCGCCCGTCGGGCGCTAAACAGGCCGAACACGGATCTCCTAGCGCAGGACTTGCCTGCGCGTGTTCGACAACCGCAGCGAGGATAGAACCAGCCGTGCCCTCACTCGACAGCTTCAAGGCCCGCCAGACGCTCGAAGCCGGCGGCAAGACCTACACCTACTACTCCATCCCCGCGGCCGAGAAGAACGGCCTCGCCTCCGCAACCGCGCTCCCCTTCTCCATGAAGGTGATCCTGGAGAACCTGCTCCGCTACGAGGACGACCGCTCGGTCAAGAAGGCCGACATCGAGGCCGCCGTCGGCTGGCTCGAGCAGAAGGGCAAGGCCGAGGTCGAGATCGCCTTCCGCCCGGCCCGGGTGCTGATGCAGGACTTCACCGGCGTGCCCGCGGTGGTCGATCTCGCGGCCATGCGCGACGCCATGGTGGCGCTCGGCGGCGACCCGCAGAAGATCAACCCGCTGGTGCCGGTGGACCTCGTCATCGACCATTCGGTGATCGTCGACGAGTTCGGCACCCCGAAGGCGCTGGCCGACAACGTCGCCCTGGAATACGAGCGCAACGGCGAGCGCTACACCTTCCTGAAGTGGGGCCAATCGGCGTTCGACAATTTCTCGGTGGTCCCGCCGGGCACCGGCATCTGCCACCAGGTGAATCTGGAATACCTGTCGCAGACCGTTTGGACGAAGTCCGAAGCCGGGTCCGAGGTGGCCTATCCCGACTCGCTCGTCGGCACCGATTCGCACACCACCATGGTCAACGGCATGGCGGTGCTGGGCTGGGGCGTCGGCGGCATCGAGGCCGAGGCGGCCATGCTCGGCCAGCCGCTGTCGATGCTGATCCCCGAGGTCGTAGGCTTCAAGCTGTCGGGCAAGCTGCCCGAGGGCACCACCGCCACCGACCTCGTGCTCACCGTCACCCAGATGCTGCGCAAGAAGGGCGTGGTCGGCAAGTTCGTGGAGTTCTACGGCCCCGGCCTCGACGACATGGCGGTCGCCGACCGGGCCACGATCTCCAACATGGCCCCGGAATACGGCGCCACCTGCGGCTTCTTCCCCGTCGACCGGAAGACCATCGACTTCCTGAAGGTCACCGGCCGGTCCGACGAGCGGATCGCCCTGGTGGAGGCCTATGCCAAGGCGCAGGGCATGTGGCGCGACGCCAACACCCCCGACCCGGCCTTCACCGACACGCTGGCGCTCGACATGGGCGAGGTCCGGCCCTCGCTCGCCGGCCCGAAGCGTCCGCAGGACCGGGTGCTGCTCGACGGCGCCAAGCCCGGCTTCGCGGCCTCGATGGAGAGCGAGTTCAAGAAGGCCGCCGACATCGCGCGCCGTTATCCGGTCGAGGGCACGAACTTCGACATCGGCCACGGCGACGTGGTGATCGCGGCGATCACCAGCTGCACCAACACGTCGAACCCCTCGGTGATGATCGGCGCGGGGCTGCTGGCCCGCAACGCCGTCGCCAAGGGCCTGCGCTCCAAGCCGTGGGTGAAGACCTCCCTCGCCCCCGGCTCGCAGGTGGTCGCCGAGTATTTGGACAAGGCCGGCCTGCAGGAGCCCCTCGACGCGCTCGGCTTCAACCTCGTCGGCTTCGGCTGCACCACCTGCATCGGCAATTCCGGCCCGCTGCCGGAGGCGATCTCCAAGGCGATCAACGACAACGACGTGGTGGCCGCCGCGGTGCTCTCGGGCAACCGCAACTTCGAGGGCCGGGTGAACCCCGACGTGCGGGCGAACTACCTCGCCTCGCCGCCGCTCGTGGTCGCCTACGCGCTGGCCGGCTCGATGCAGATCGACATCACCACGGAGCCCCTGGGCCAGGGTTCGGACGGCAAGCCGGTCTATCTCAAGGACATCTGGCCGTCCTCGGAGGAGGTGCAGCAGTTCATCGAGCAGAACATCACCTCGGCGCTGTTCAAGTCCCGCTATGCGGACGTGTTCGGCGGCGACCAGAACTGGAAGGACGTCGAGGTCACCGAGGCCGAGACCTTCGCGTGGAACCCCGGCTCCACCTACGTGCAGAACCCCCCGTACTTCGTCGGCATGGAGAAGACCCCGAAGCCGGTGGAGGACATCGCCGAGGCCCGCATCCTCGGCCTGTTCCTCGACTCGATCACCACCGACCACATCTCGCCGGCAGGCAATATCCGCGCGGCCTCCCCGGCCGGTGAATACCTGCAGACGCATCAGGTGCGCGTGCAGGACTTCAACCAGTACGGCACGCGGCGCGGCAACCACGAGGTGATGATGCGGGGCACCTTCGCCAATATCCGCATCAAGAACCAGATGGTGCGGGACGCCTCCGGCGGCGTGGTCGAGGGCGGATGGACGCACTTCCAGCCCACCGGCGAGAAGATGTTCATCTACGACGCGGCGATGAAATACGCGGAGCAGGGGACGCCGCTGGTGATCTTCGCCGGCAAGGAATACGGCACCGGCTCGTCGCGCGACTGGGCGGCGAAGGGCACGAAGCTGCTCGGCGTCCGCGCCGTGGTGGCGGAGAGCTTCGAGCGCATCCACCGCTCGAACCTCGTCGGGATGGGCGTGGTGCCGCTGGTCTTCCAGGGCGACACGTCCTGGCAGTCGCTCGGCCTGAAGGGGGACGAGACCGTCACCATCAAGGGGCTGGCGGGCGAGCTGAAGCCGCGCCAGACGCTCACCGCGGAGATCAAGTCCGCCGACGGCTCGGTGAAGCAGGTCCCCCTGACCTGCCGGATCGATACCCTCGACGAGCTGGAATACTTCCGCAACGGCGGCATCCTGCCCTACGTGCTGCGCTCCCTCGCGGCCTGACCGACCGGGCGGATCCCTCCGCTCGCATCACCGACCCGCGCTCCTCCCCCCTCGTGGGGAGGAGCCGGCGGTGGGGAACTCCCGCACCGCCCCGACCCCACCGAACATCCACGGGCTACGGGCCACACCGGTTCCATTCGTGGCCGCAGTCACGCCGTTGCGGCAGGAGGCACCGGTCCCCGCTCCCGCACGGGCGAGGGGCGCGTCGCGGCCTGCAACAGCGCCGGTGCCGCAGACCTGTGTCGTCCGTAGATCCGGGGGGAGGGGAAAGCCCCTCACACCTCCTCGTCGGCGTAGCGCGTCTGGGCCCGCCCGCGCGGTCCGGAGCCCTTCCGCGGCGCGCCCGCGCTGATCCCCGCCACCAGATCGGCGATGTGGCGCAGGGTCTCCACCGACAGGGCCTTGTCGCCCTCGCCGCGTCCCTGCGGAATGAGGGCCTTGGCGAAGCCGAGTTTCTGGGCCTCCTTCAGCCGGGCGCCCGCCTGGGCCACCGGCCGGATCGCCCCGGACAGGCCGATCTCGCCGAAATACACCGTCTCGGGCGGCAGCACCGCCCCCGACAGGGACGAGACCAGGGCGGCGGCCACCGCCAGATCCGCCGCCGGCTCGGTGATCCGTAAGCCGCCGGCGACGTTCAGATAGACGTCGTGGGTGCCGAGCCGGATGCCGCCATGGGCCTCCAGCACCGCCAGCACCATCGACAGCCGGTTCGGGTCCCAGCCGACCACCGCCCGGCGTGGCATGCCCAGCGAAGAGGGCGCCACCAGCGCCTGGATCTCCACCAGCAGGGGCCGCGTCCCCTCCATCCCGGCGAAGACCGCGGTGCCGGCGGCCTGCTGGTCGCGGCCGGCCAGGAACAGGGCCGAGGGGTTGGGCACCTCGGCGAGCCCGGCATCGGTCATCTCGAACACGCCGATCTCGTCGGTGGGTCCGAAGCGGTTCTTCACCGCGCGCAGGATCCGGAAATGGTGGCCCTGGTCGCCCTCGAACGAGGCGACCGCGTCGACCATGTGCTCCACCACCCGGGGGCCGGCGATCTGCCCGTCCTTGGTGACGTGGCCGACCAGGATCACCGCCGTGCCGGTGGTCTTGGCGAAGCGGATCAGGGCCTGGGCCGAGGAGCGGACCTGCGTGACCGTGCCGGGGGCCGATTCCACGGTCTCGGTCCACATGGTCTGGATCGAGTCGATGATCGCCAGGGCCGGCGGCCGGCCCTGGCTCAGGGTCTCGACGATATCCTCGACATTGGTCTCGGCGGCGAGCTGCACCGGGTGCGTGCTGAGGCCCAGCCGCTCGGCCCGCAGGCGCACCTGCCCCACCGCCTCCTCGCCCGAGATGTAGGCGACCCGCTCGCCGGTGCCCGCCATCGCCGCGGAGGCCTGCATCAGCAGGGTCGACTTGCCGATGCCGGGATCGCCGCCGAGCAGGATCACCGAGCCGCGCACGAAGCCGCCGCCGGTCACCCGGTCGAGCTCGCCGATCCCGGAGGGCATGCGCGGCGCCTCCTTGGCCTCGCCGGTCAGCCCCTCCAGCGGGAAGACCCGGCCGCGGGCCCGGGACGGCCGGGTCGCGACCGGCCCGGACTGGCCCGGCGCGGCGGCGGCCTCCTCGACGATCGTGTTCCAGCCGTTGCACGCCTCGCAGCGCCCGCGCCAGCGGTTGTAGACCGCCCCGCAGGACTGGCAGACGAAGGTCTGGTGGATCTTGGCCATTCGGGTCCGGCGCCGGCTGTCCGGCCTGTCCGCGGGGAATCGGTTCAGCCTACATAAGTTCGAACATATCGAGAACCCAGGCCGGTGAGGATCTCGTAGCCGATCGTGCCGGCGGCCTGGCCGACCGTGTCGATATCCAGGCTGTCGCCGATCAGCACCGCCGTCGCGCCGCGCTCGGCCGCGGGCGCCGCGGTGACATCGAGGATGATCAGGTCCATGGAGACGAGGCCCAGGATCGGGCAGGGCACGCCGCCGACCAGGGCTTGACCCCGCCCGCTGATCGCCCGCGGAAACCCGTCGGCGTAGCCGAGCGACAGTGTCGCCAGCCGGCTCGGGGCGGGGGCGGTCCAGCGGCCGTTGTAGCCGGCCGTGGCGCCGGTCTCCACCGCGCGCACCTGGGCGATCAGGGCCTCCAGCCGGACGACGGGGCACATCGGGTTGATGGATCCCGGCCTCGGGTTGCCGCCGAACAGGGCGTAGCCCGGCCGCAGCAGGTCGTGCCCGGCACCGTCGAGGAACACCCCCGACGAATTCGCCAGCGAGGCAAGCAGGTGCGGATAGGCCGCCCGGACCCGGGCGAAATCGGCGATCTGCCGGGCATTGACCGGGTCCTCCGGCTTCTCCGCGCTGACGAAGTGGCTCAGCAGCAGGTCGATGCCGCAGGCGGCGATGCCCGGGGTGCCGGCCAGCTCCAGCGCCTCCGGCACCGGCAGCCCCAGGCGGTTCATGCCGGTATCGACGTGGAGCGCCGCGGGCCGGCGTCCGGCCGAGAACGAAGCCCAGTCCGCCATCTCCGCGACACTCCCGAGCACCGGGCGCAGCCCGTGCGCCGCGTAGGCCTCGAGGGTGCCCGGGAGCAGGCCGTTCAGGACGTAGATCGCCGCCTCCGGCAGGACGGCCCGGGCGGCGACCCCCTCCGACAGGTGGGCGACGAAGAACGTCCGGCACCCGGCCGCCCACAGGGCCGGCCCGACCCGCCCGATCCCGCAGCCATAGGCATCGGCCTTCACCACGGCGGCGCAGGGGGCGCCCCCTCGGTCGGCCAGGATCCGCCAGTTCGCCACGATCGCCCCGAGGTCGATCGTCAGGCGGGCGCCGTGGGCGCCGATCTCCCTCACAGCTCCGCTTTCGGCCACACAGACTGCCTCCTGCCTCTCGCCGCCGGTATCCCGGAAGCACAGGCCGGACCCATAGCACCGGGACGTCATTCGGGTGGAGCGGAGCCACGCGCATGCCGCCTTGCGCTCATGGCGTGGCGGCGCGGATGCGGGGGGCTGATGCACGGACGGCACAGGCCTCAGCCGACGCCCGCACCCCAGGGTGACGGCCGAGGTTCGCCTTGGTATACTTCGCCCCCGGTCCCGGGGAGCCGCATGGCCGCCGCGGCATCCCCACTGGTGCCTAAAAGTTCACAGATGCCGTTTACCGTCCTGGATCTCGTCGTGCTCGGCATCGTCGCGGTCTCCGCGCTGCTCGCGGCCGTGCGTGGCGTCACCCGCGAGGTGCTGGCGATCGTCGCCTGGGTGGCGGCCGCCGCCGTCGCCTGGACGCTCTATCCGATGCTGCTTCCCACGGTGAAGCAGCACGTGAGCAGCGACACCGTGGCGCTCGTCGCTTCCATCGCGGCGATCTTCCTGGGGACCTTGATCGTGGTGTCGATCATCACGGTGAAGATCTCGGACGTGGTCCTGGATTCGCGCATCGGCGCGGTCGACCGCTCGCTCGGCTTCCTGTTCGGGGCGGCGCGCGGCTTCCTGATCTGCGTGATCGGCTGGGTGTTCCTGTCCTGGCTGGTGCAGGGCAAGGTGCCCGACTGGGCCGCGCAGGCGCGTTCGCGCCCGATGCTGGAGAAATCCGGCGACGCCCTGGTGGCGCAGCTCCCCGAGAATCCGGAAGGCTTCCTGAAGCAGTTCAAGAAGCCCAAGGTCGTCACCCCGCCCAACGAGGCCGCCGACGCCCCCGCCGAGACCGACCCGGTGCCCCAGCGCCGGACCGAGACCGCACCGGCCCCGACGCGACGCTGATCTGCGGTATTCGCCGTAGGCTGCGGCGCGTGGAACGCCTAGATAGCGGGTCCGGTGACGAACGGATTGCATCCGCGGCGACCGGCGCGCCGGCCCGTCGCCGCCGGGACCCGTGAGGGATCGACCGCAGCATGTCACACGCCGCCAACCCGCAGGCCGATTTCGATCTCGACGGCGATACGCTCCGCGAGGAGTGCGGCGTCTTCGGCATCTTCGGCCATCCGGAGGCCTCGGCCATCGTGGCTCTGGGCCTGCACGCCCTGCAGCACCGGGGTCAGGAGGCGGCCGGCATCGTCTCCTTCGACGGTTCGGTGTTCCATTCCGAGCGGCGCCCGGGCCTCGTGGGTGACTCGTTCTCGGACGGCGAGACCATCGCCCGCCTCAAGGGCCGCGCCGCCATCGGGCACGTGCGCTACTCGACCACCGGCGGGACGATCCTGCGCAACGTCCAGCCGCTCTTCGCCGAACTCGCCAGCGGCGGCCTCGCGGTCGCCCATAACGGCAATCTCACCAACGCCCTGTCGATCCGCCGGGACCTCGTGCGCGACGGCGCGATCACCCAGTCGACCTCCGACACCGAGGTGATCCTCCACCTCGCGGCCCGCTCCCGGAAGCCGCGGATCGTCGAGCGCTTCATCGACGCCCTGCAGGCGATCCAGGGCGCCTACGCCATCGTGGCGCTCACCAACAAGAAGCTGATCGGCGCCCGCGACCCGCTGGGCATCCGCCCGCTGGTGCTGGGCGAGCTCGACGGCCGCTACCTGCTGGCCTCCGAGACTTGCGCGCTGGACATCATCGGCGCCCGCTACATCCGCGACGTCGAGAACGGCGAGGTCGTGGTGATCTCCGAGGACGGCGTCGAGTCGATCCGCTTCGCCGACGCGATGCCGATGCGGCCGTGCATCTTCGAGTACATCTATTTCGCCCGGCCGGATTCGGTGGTGAACGGCAAGAGCGTCTACGCGGTGCGCAAGGCGATCGGCCGGGAACTCGCCCGCGAGGCTGCGGTGGCCGCCGACATCGTCGTGCCGGTGCCCGATTCCGGTGTCCCCGCGGCGCTGGGCTTCGCCCAGGAGACCGGCATCCCGTTCGAGATGGGGATCATCCGCAACCACTATGTCGGCCGGACCTTCATCCAGCCGACCCAGTCGGTGCGCGAACTCGGCGTGCGGATGAAGCACTCGGCCAACCGCGCGGCGATCGAAGGCAAGAGCATCGTGCTGGTCGACGACAGCCTCGTGCGCGGCACCACCTCGGTGAAGATCGTCCGGATGATGCGCGAGGCCGGTGCCGCCGAGGTGCATTTCCGGATCGCCTCGCCGCCGATCACCTATCCGGACTTCTACGGGATCGACACGCCCGAGCGGGAAAAGCTGCTCGCCGCGACCCACGACCTCGAGGGCATGCGCAGGTATATCGGCGCGGATTCGCTGGCCTTCCTGTCGATCCCCGGCCTCTACCGGGCGATGGGCGAGGAGGCGCGGGATTCGGCCTGCCCGCAATACACCGACCATTGCTTCACGGGCGACTACCCGACCGGCCTGACCGATCTCTCCATCGCCGGCCCGAAGCGCTTCGCCATGCTGGCCGAGGCGGACTGACCTCGCGAGACGGGGTTCCCAAAGGGCAAGCCCTTTGGCGCGGTGCAGGGGCGGAGCCCCTGGGTCTTTGCACGGGCCCACCCCGCCCCCGCAAAAGGTCACGGACCTTTTGAAACCGGAATTTTTCGGCCCTCCTGGCGCTGAAATGCGCTAGGTCCACGGCATGGCTGATCCTCAGAGAAAGCTCGAAGGCCGCGTCGCGGTCGTCACCGGCGCATCCCGCGGCATCGGGCGCGCCGCCGCCCTGGCGCTCGCCGGGGCCGGCGCCCACGTGATCGCGGTGGCCCGCACGGTCGGCGCCCTGGAGGAGCTGGACGACGCCGTCCGGGCGGCCGGCTCCAGCGCCACCCTGGTGCCCTTCGACCTCGCCGATTACGAGGCGATCGACCGCCTCGGTGCGGCGATCAACGAGCGCTGGAAGCGCCTCGACATCCTGGTCGGCAATGCCGGCCTCCTCGGCGCGCTCATGCCGATCGGCCACATCACCCCGAAGGTCTGGGGCCAGGTGATGGACGTGAACGTCACCGCCAACTGGCGCCTGATCCGCTCGCTGGACCCGCTGCTGCGCATGTCCGATGCCGGCCGGGCGATCTTCGTCTCCTCGGGGGCGGCCTCGAAATGCCGGGCCTATTGGGGGCCCTATTCGGTCTCGAAGGCCGCGCTGGAGGCGCTGGTGCGCACCTATGCGGCCGAGAACGAGAGCACCGCCATCCGGACGATGCTGCTCAACCCGGGGCCGCTGCGCACCGGCATGCGCCGCTCGGCCATGCCGGGCGAGGATCCCGAGACGCTCAAGACGCCCGAGGACCTCGCCCCCCACTTCGTGCGGCTGGCCGCGCCGGACTGGAGCGAGACCGGCAAGCTCTACGATTTCCCCACCGACCGGGTGCTGCAGTTCCGCGCGCCCGAATGACCTGACCTGTTGTTGCGCAACACCTGATCCCACCCAACACCCTCATCCTCAGGTGCCCGCGCCAGCGGGCCTCGAAGGAGCCCTCCAGGTGGCGCGCGATCTCTGGAGCCCTCCTTCGAGGCTGCTGCGCAGCACCTCAGGATGAGGGGATGGGTGGGATCCGCGTGGTGCGCTGGCTTGGCGAACCGGACCAAACATATGATCGACGTCCGCTGCATCTGTGCGATCGGCCTGCGCGGCCAGCTCGGCCTGAACGGGCATCTGCCCTGGGAGGGCAACACCGACCCGCTGTTCGTGGAGGACGTGACGCGCTTCTTCGCGCTGACCATGGGCCACGTGCTGATCGCCGGGCCGAAGACCGTGGCCTCGGTCCCGGACTTCGCCTTCAAGGACCGCACCATCGACGTGATCCGCAGCCACGAGGATCCGGAAGCGGTGCTCACGCGCTACCCGGGCCGGCGGATCTTCGTCGGCGGCGGCATCGCGGTGTGGAACGTCTACGCCAAGTACATCCAGAACTGGGACATCACCCGCCTGCCCTACGACGGCGAGGCCGACCGCTGGTTCGACCCGGCCTGGCTGGTGGGCGGGGCGCTGCGGACAGCCTGAATCTCTGGACAGGGCTCCGGCGCGCTTCCTATCATCGGGTATGAGCGAGCACAGCGTCCAGGACGCGGAGCGAAACCTCACGGACCTGATCGACCGCGCGCTCGCGGGCGAGGGCGTCGTGATCACGCGTGACGGGCGACCGGTGGCGACGCTGAGCCCGATCCGTCGAGCCGGACGTCCGATCACCGCCGAAGACCTGGATTGGCTCGCCCTGCGGCGCGTGCCGATGCGGGCACCCGTGCAGGATGCCGGGCCGCTGGTCTGCGCCCTTCGCGACGACGAGTGGTGAGGGCCGACCTCGACGCCCGGGTCTTGGTCGCCCTGCTGACGGACGACCCGCTGACGGCACGCGCCGACGCGCTCTTCCGGGCCTTGGCGCCCATCCCCGTGGTCAGCAACTTCGCGGCGGCGGAATTCGCGTCCGCCCTCGGCCGTCGGGTGCGAACGGGCGAGATCGCTGCCGAACGTGCACGGATGACCTTCGCGGATCTCGACGGCTGGAGCGACACGGTCGCCGAGCGTGTCGACCTCGGCCCGACGGATGCGGCGGCCGCTGCAAGCTTCCTGCGCCGCCTCGACATCACGCTTCGGACGCCCGATGCCCTTAACATCGCCCTGTGCCGGCGCGTCTCCGCAACGTTGGCGACGTTCGACGACAAGATGGCTGCCGTCGCGCGCACCCTCGGCCTTCCGGTCGTTGCCGGATAGGTCGTCGCGCCACCGTCGAAACCAACCCTGCTGCTGCTATGTGGGTGCGATGGCCGGCCGGAGACGCAGATGAGCGCCCATAGCTACCGCTTCGGCATCGAGGAAGAATACTTCCTCGCCGATGCCGAGACCCGCGGCACGCCCCGGGGCGATCTGGCCGGCTTCCACGCCCGGGTGAAGGCGGAGCTGCCAGAGACCGGGCGCGAACTGGTCGCCGCCCAGGTCGAGCTCTGCACGCCGCCCCTCGACGATGCGCAGGCCGCGCGAGAAAACCTGGGCGGGCAGCGGGCGCAACTCGCCGGCATCGCGGCGGAGAACGGTCTCAGCCTGATCGCCTGCGGCACCCACCCGCTCGCCCGCTGGTCGCGCCAGACCGCCACGGACGGCGCGCGCTATCAGGGCATCCTGTCGGATGTCGGCATCGCGGCCCGGCGGGCGTTGATCTGCGGCATGCACGTCCATGTCGAGGTGCCCGACCCCGACGCGCGGGTCGACCTGATGAACCGGCTGCTGCCGTTCCAGCCGCTGCTGCTGGCGCTGTCGGCCTCCTCGCCGTTCTGGCAGGGGGAGGCGACCGGGCTGATGGCCTACCGGCTCAGCGTGTTCGGGGAGTTGCCCCGCACCGGCCTGCCCGAGCTCTTCGCCGACGCGGCCGCCCACGCGCGGTTCGTGGATATCATGACCCGCTCGGGTGCCATTGCCGATGCGAGCTTTCTATGGTGGTCCCTGCGCCCCTCGATCAAGTTCCCGACCCTGGAACTGCGCATCGCCGATGCCTGCACCCGCCTCGACGATTGCCTGTGCGTCGCCGCTCTGTACCGCTGCCTCGTGCGCCTGTGCGTGCGCCGGCCGGAACTCAATGCCGGCCTGACCAGCGTCTCGCGGGCGCTGGCCTCGGAGAACCTGTGGCGGGCCCAGCACAGCGGCGTGCGCGCGAGCCTGATCGACGAGGCAACAGCGGAAGCGGTGTCGTTCCCCGAGGCCCTGGAGGCTCTGCTCGCCCTGGTGGCGGAGGACGCCACGGCGCTTGCCTGCACCGCGGATGTCGCCCGTGCCCGGGCAATCGTCGCGGACGGCACCAGCGCGGACGGGCAGGTCGCGGCGTACGAGGCCGCGCTGGCCGACGGGAAGGACGAGCGCGCCGCCCTCGCGGCGGCCGTGGACTGGATCGCCGAAGCGGCCCGCTGACGTTGATGCGGACGTGCCGGGGATCCTGCCGTTCGGCCGCCGTCAGCCCTTGTCGAACGGGTTCTGCGAGGTTCGCAAGCTCAGGCGGATCGGCGTGCCCGGCAGCTCGAACGCCTCGCGCAGGCCGTTGACTAGGTAGCGGGTGTAGGATTTCGGCAGGGCGTTGAGCTGGTTGCCGAACAGGGCGAAATGCGGCGGCCGGCTCTTCACCTGGGTGGCGTAGCGGATCTTGATCCGCCGGCCCGACACCGCCGGGGGCGGGTTGCGCGAGGTCGCCTCGTTCAGCCAGTCGTTGATGCGCGAGGTCGAGATCCGCTTGTCCCAGACTTCCGCCGCCTGGACCACCGCCTGCATCAGCTTGTCGACGCCGTCGCCGGCCAGCCCCGAGAGCGGCACCACCGCGACGCCGCGCACCTGGGGCAGCAGCCGGGTGCAATCCTCGCGCAGCTGCTTGAGCAGGCCCGGCTGGTCGGCGACGAGGTCCCACTTGTTGAGGCCGATCACGAGGGAGCGGCCCTCGCTCTCCACGAGGTCGACGATGGTCAGATCCTGCTTCTCGAACGGGATCGTGGCGTCCAGGAGCACCACCACCACCTCGGCGAAGCGCACGGCGCGCAACCCGTCCGAGACCGCGAGTTTCTCCAGCTTGTCGTCGATCCGGGCGCGGCGGCGCATGCCGGCGGTGTCGTGCAGCTTGATCCGGCGCCCGCGCCATTCCCAGTCCAGCGAGATCGAATCGCGGGTGATGCCGGCCTCGGGGCCGACCAGCAGCCGATCCTCGCCGAGCATGCGGTTGATCAGGGTGGACTTGCCGGCATTCGGCCGGCCCACGATGGCGACCTTTAGGGCGCGGCCGCCGGGGGCGTCCGCGTCGGCGTCGTCCTCGTCGTCGGTCTGGGGCAGGGCGCCCTTCAGCGCCTCGTGCAGCTCGCCCAGGCCCTCGCCATGCTCGGCCGAGAACGGGATCGGGTCGCCGAGCCCGAGGGTGAAGGCCTCGTAGGCCCCGGCAAGCCCGGTGCCGCCCTCGGCCTTGTTGGCGATCAGGATGACCGGGCAGCCGGCGCGGCGCACCTGCTCGGCGAAGGGCTGGTCGGCCGGCAGCACCCCGGCGCGGGCGTCGATGACGAACAGCACCACGTTGGCGGCGAGGATCGCCGCCTCGGTCTGCATCCGCATCCGGCCCATGAGGGTCGCGGCGTCCGACTCCTCCAGGCCGGCGGTGTCGATCACCCGGAACCGGAGGCCGCCGAAGGTCACGTCGCCCTCCCGCCGGTCGCGGGTCACGCCCGGGCGGTCGTCGACCAGCGCGAGCTTCTTGCCCACAAGGCGGTTGAACAGGGTCGACTTGCCGACGTTCGGCCTCCCGACGATCGCGACGGTCGGCATGTCCATGGTGTGTCTCGAAGTCCGAAGCGAATCAGCGTGTGATCGGCGGGGGCGGGGCGGCGGGTTCGGGCTTGGCCTCGGTCACCGTGACGGGGCCGCCCGCGACGATCGCCGCGTAGACCTCGATGCGCTCGCGCAGGTTCCGGGGGGTGTCGGGATCGGCCACGATCTGGTCGAACCAGCGCCCGGCCTCCTCGTAGTCGCCCTTCTTGAGGGCGGCGAGGCCCAGCATCTCGCGGGCGGTGTGGCGGAACGGGGTGCCGGCGGCCAAGCCCTGCAGGTTGGCGAGCGCCGGATCCGGGTTCGGCCCGTCGAGGCGCAGCAGTGCGGCGCGTAGGCGCGCGAGGTCGCGCAGGCCATCGCCGAGGCCGGTATCGCCGGCGAGCGTGTCGAATTCCGCGGCCCCCGCCGCCGGGTCCCGCTTGCTGGTCTCGGCCGCCGCGCGGAACCGGGCGAGGAGGCGGTAGCCCGCAGGGCCCTGCGCCTCCAGGGCGTCGAACGCCTTGTCGGCGTCGGCGACTTTGCCGTCCCGGGCCAGGCGGTTGGCGTCGTCGAACTGCACCGAGGCGGTCTCGGCGGCCACGCGCTGCTGATTCTGCCAGTAGCGCCAGCCGGCGACGCCCGCCACCACGAGCACGGCGAGCGCGATGATCACGCCGCTGTAGCGCTTCCAGATCTGGAGGATCCGGTCGCGGCGGTAATCCTCGTCGACCTCGCGGAGGAACTCGTTGTTCTCGGCCATCATGTCCCGGCCCGCATGATTTCAGCGGGCCACCTCGTACCTCGATCGGGCCCCGCGCCTAACACACGGGGGCCGCGATGGCGACAGGGCGCGTCTCAGGCGGTCCCCGGCCAGACCGAAACGCCGATCAGCGGGTAGTGCAGGTAGCGGGCGAAGACGAACCAGGCGGCCGTGCCGATCACCAGGGCGAGGATGTCGTTGCGCCAGCCCATCGGGGCCGCGACGGCGCCGCCGTGCTGGGCCACCACCGCCCCGGGGGCCAGCGCCCGGGGCTTGGCGCTGATCCGGGCCGCCACCGCCCAGGCCAGGAAGCCGCCGAACAGGAGCATCGAGCCGAGGTCGCCGTTGGCGAGGAGGTGCGCGGTCGCCCAGATCTTCACGGCGAGGAGCATCGGGTGCTTGGCCTTCGCCCGGATATGGCCCGGCAGATATGCGGCGGCGAGGCAGATGAAGGCGAGCCAGACGAGGGTCAGCGCCAGGTGGCGCGTCCAGACCGGCGGGTCCCAGACCGGAATGTAGCCGGCGAGCCGGTAATCGTGGAAGCCGATCCCGACCAGCACCAGCCCCAGCAGCGACAGGGCGGTGTAGCCGAGCTTGTACCGATTCTCGCCGATCCGGCCCACGATCGCGGCGCGCCGGTGGCGGGCCATCGAGAAGGCGTGCGTGCCCAGGAACAGCACGAGCCCGAGGATTAGGAGAAGCATGAGGAACTTTCGGACGGCGGCCGGACGGCAAGCACTCTGTAACGGTTCTCAACCGAATCTCGGGCGCTTTGTCCAGGCGCGGCCGGGACGCACCCGGATGACCACCATGGGCTGGGCGTATCGGTTGACCAGGCGGGTGCTCACGGCGACGCCGCTTCTCCCGCCCCCTCCGGCGGGGGAGGGGACCCTCGGAAGCCGGGCGGGGCGGGACGAAGTCCCGCAAGAGGGGCCGCGCGACGCTGCCATTTTGAACTCTCGGGGCGACCGCTCCGGCACCCGCGCTCCCCTCCCCCGACCCGGCCTGACGGCCGGCCCACCCGCCCCCGCAGAGAGGGGAGGGAGCCGGCTGCGTCCCGGCCTGCGCGCCGCGACGGTCCTGGTGGTCCCCCTGCTCTTGTCCCCGGCGGCCCGGGCCGCCTCCGAGCCGCCCCTGACCGCCCTGACGCTGGTCGGGCCGCCGTCGCCGGTCTTCAAGGCCGGGCGCGATGCCTGCGACGGGGCCGATGTCCCGGATGCGCCGGCGCGCGCCTTTCGCGATGCGTCCGGCGCGGTGGCGCTCTACGGCCTGCACTACCGCAACCGGGCGCTCCGGGGCCCGGATCTCGGCCATCTCACGATCGACTGCACAGTGGTGCTCGATTCGGGCGAGAAGTCCGATCCGGCGGCCTATGACGACCGGTCCTGGATCACCGCGACCTGGACCGAGGATGGCACCCGCGTCGCCGCGCTCCTGCACCACGAATACCAGGCCAACGAGCATCCCGGCCGCTGCCCGGCCGGTTCCTACATGGCCTGCTGGTACAACACGATCACCGCCGCCGCCTCGACCGATGGCGGGCGCGGCTTCACGCGGCAGAGCCCGCCGGTGGTGGTGGCCGGCGCCCCGTTCCGGCAGGAGGTCGACCAGGGGCGGCACCGGGGCTTCTTCAACCCCTCGAACATCGTCGCGGACGGGCGCTGGCGCTATGTCATGGCCTCGACCACGGGCTGGACCCGCCCCGGCAGCGACCAGGAGGCGGGCGTCTGCCTGTTCCGCAGCGACGATCCCGCCGACCCGACCCGCTGGCGCGCCTGGACCGGCACCGGCTTCACCGCCGCCTTCCCGGATCCCTACCGGGCGCCGGCGCCCAGGCCCGCCACCTGCCGGCCGGTGGGGCCGTTCCCGGGTCCGGTCGGGGCGGTGGTCCGCCACCGGGCCAGCGGCGCCTGGATCGCGGTCTTTATGGCCAAGGCCGGCGAAGGTTTCGCGCGCTCCGGCTTCTACTGGACCAGCTCCCGCGACCTGATCGCCTGGGACAGCCCGCGCCTGCTCGTCGCGGGCGCGACCCTCTACGACGATCCCTGCACGGCGACCGGGCCGCTGATCGCCTACCCGTCGCTCCTCGACCCGGATGCACGGGGGCGCAATTTCGACGATGTCGGCGACTCGGCGCTCCTGACCTATGCCAGCCTGCGGACCGAGGGCTGCACGATCACCTCCGACCGGGACCTGCTGCGCCGCCCGGTGGCGATCCGGGTCTGGCCCTGATCGCCCTTGACGCGGCCGCCCCTACCGGGCGAGTCGGGGGGGCGACGAGGTACCCATGGACGCCGAAACGCCCGATCCCTCCGCGACCTCCGATGCGACGGCGCTGCGCGCGCAGTTCGGCGCCGTCGGGCCCCTGGCGGCCCGCAAGGTGCTCGACCATCTCGACGCCTACGCCCGGCGGTTCATCGCCCTGTCGCCGTTCGTGGTGGTGGCGAGCGCCGATGCCGCGGGCAACGTCGATGCCAGCCCCCGGGGCGACGCGCCGGGCTTCGTGGCCGTCCCGGACCCGCGCACCCTGGTGATCCCGGATCGGCGCGGCAACAACCGGATCGACACGTTCGTCAACCTGCTCGACAGCCCCGGGCTCGGGCTGATCTTCCTGGTGCCGGGGATCAACGAGACCCTGCGGGTGAACGGCACCGCCGCGATGACGCGCGATCCGGCGCTGCTCGAACCCCTGGCCGCCGAGGGCAAGGTCCCGGCGGCGGGACTCGTGGTGCAGGTGCGGGAGGCGTTCTTCCACTGCGGCAAGGCGATGATCCGCGCCGGCCTCTGGGATCCGGCGCGCCACGTCGCGCGCAGCACCTTCCCGAGCCTCGGCCGCATCCTCGCCGAGCAGACGGCGGCCGCGGAGGTCGCGGATGCGGAGGCGTCGATCGCCGAGGCCTACCGGACGCGGCTCTACTGACTGGGACCCATGGCGGCCGCCAGGGACGGCGCGGCCCGGCCGCCCGGAACGCCGATCCGCTGGCAGACCACGGTGCCCAGGGCCACGCTCAGCATCAGCGCGGTGGCCGAGAGCATCAGAGTGGTGGCGCGGGCATAGGCGCGCCCCACGTGGATCAGCAGGCAACCGAAGGCGAAGATCGCGATGGCCGGGAACAGGTGCGACACGGCGGCGTCCTCTCGGGCGGATGGATGGGCGGTCCGGGCCGGCCGGGATCGGGCTTCACCGTCGTCCGGTTAACGTGAAAACCCGGTTAACGTCGGGTATACGGGGTCTCCCACCGGCCGTGAGAGGGTCGCACATGCGCGCATCGAGGGTGCTTGAGACGACGAGCGGGCCGCCGGGCGCCCCGCTCGCCCGCGATGCGGCGGTGCTCGGCGCCGGCGCCGTCGGGGCCGGGGCGGTGGGCGCCTCGGCGATCGGCGCGCTGGCCCTCGGGGTGGTGGCCTTCGGCGCGGTGGCGCTCGGGGCCTTCGCCATCGGCCGTCTCTCCGTGGGCCGCGCCCGGATCGGCGCCCTGGAGGTCGGGTCGCTGGAGATCGACAGGCTCACGGTCCGGTCGCTGCGCCTGCCGGAGCGGGATCGCGGAGGGGAGCCGCTATGACCGAGACGAAGCCGCCCTTCCGCCCCGCCGACGCGGTGGACATCCTCGGCGAGGTGGAGGGCGATTTCGTCCTGCCGCTCTGCCTGCCCCAGCCCAACCTGCTGATCGGCGAGGATCTCGCCGTGGTCGTGCTCGACACGATCCACGGCCAGCGGGTCGGCCTGCCCCTCAGTCCACAGGGCGCGGCGGACCTCCACACGGTGCTGGGCGAGGCCATCCGCCTGCTGCAGGGACGGCACGGCGACCCGGTTCAGTGACGGCCGCGGCCGCCACGGGCCGTGCGGGCGGGTGAGGGCCGGGCCGACCGCGGTTCAGGGCGCGTCCTCCGCCTCCGGGTCGGGCCCGTCCGACCGCGCCCCCCGGGCCACCTCGTGCAACTTCGGATCCGGCAGCGGGCGCTGCAGGCGGAGCGCCTCCGCGGCCGGCGCTTCGAGCCAGGTCGCCCATTCCTCCGGTGTCGTGAGCAGGACCGGCATCGCCTTGGGATGAACCGGTCCGACGACGCCGTTGGCCTCCGTGGTCAGGAAGGCGAACAGCGTGTGCTCCGCCTCGACCCGATCCGGGTTCTCGCGCTTCGTCCCCCGGATGCCGGTCCAGGGCCGCCAGATCCCCGCGAAGGCGAAGAGCGGCCGGTCCGCCCCGAGGGCGAACCAGACCGGCGTCTTGCGCGGCTTGGTGTCGGCATATTCGCTGAAGGCGGTGGCCGGCACGAGGCAGCGATGGCCGACCCCCAGCCAGGGCCGCCAATGCGGGCTCCCGACGTTGCGCACGTTGGTGACCAGGGGTTCGCCGAACGCCTTCGGACCGGGCATGCCCCAGCGCAGCATCGCGAGGGTCCGTCCGGCCTCGCCGGTCCGGACGACCGGCGCCATCTGGTCGGGGAAGATCGCCGGCAGCGGCGGCAGGTTGCCGGTGCGGTCCTGCGCGATTCCGAGGGCGCGGCGCAGCGCCGCCGGTCCGGTGCGCAGGCTGTAGAGATTGCACATGGCGCGTCCCGCCGGTCCGGACCGCGGCCCGGCCTTGGCCGCGCCCGGACTCCCGCGCCCTTGTCGGCGCGGGGCGCGGGTCCGTCAACGGTGCGCCGCCTCCGCGCGTCCGGTTAAGCCAAGCTCTGGGCGGCGGTGCGCAGCTTCTGCGTGGCCTGGTCCGCCTCCCGGGCCGAATGGGCGATGGCGCCGAGGCCGCTGGCGATCGCGCCGACCCCCTGCGCGGCCGTCTGCATGTTCGCCGACATCGCGCGCGTGACCGCGGATTGCTCCTCGACGGCCGATGAAATCGCCCCCGCCACCGCGTTCAGCCGCACGATCGTGGCCTGGATCGTGCCGATCGCCGTCACGGCCTCCCGGGTGGCCTCCTGGGTCCCGGCGACCTGGGTCCCGATCTGCTCGGTCGCCCGGGCCGTCTGGTCGGCCAGGGCCTTGACCTCCGCGGCGACTACCGCGAAGCCCCGTCCCGCATCCCCCGCGCGGGCGGCCTCGATGGTGGCGTTGAGGGCCAGGAGGTTCGTCTGCGCCGCGATGCTCTGGATCAGCGCCAGGACCTCGCCGATCTGCGTGGCCGCCGCGCTGAGGCCGCCGATGATCGTTTGCGTGTTCCTGGCCTGATCGACGGCCCGGCCGGAGATCTCGGACGCCTGCGCCACCTGGCTGCTGATCTCGGTGACCGAGGTGGCGAGCTGCTCGGCCCCGGACGCGACCGCCTGGATCTCGCTGCCGACCTCCGTCGCGGCGCCTGCCGCCTGTCCGGCCTGCTGCGAGACGTTCGCGGAGGCCTCCGCGATGGCGTTCAGGTCGCGGGCGATGACACCCTGCAACTCGGCGCGGCGGTCGCGGTCTTGCGCCAGGGCGGTGACGTCGGTGGCGAACTTGACGATCTTGAGGAGGCGTCCGTCCCGGTCGAAGATCGGATTGTACGAGCCCTGGATGTGGACGATGTGCCCGTCCTTGGCGACGCGCCGGAACTCGGCCAGCTCGTAGTGGCCGCTGGCCAGACGGCTCCAGAAGGTCCGGTAGGCGGCACCGTCGCGCTCGGTCGCCTCGATGAACAGGCTGTGGCGGTGGCCCACGATCTCCTCCAGCCGGTAGCCCATCACGGTGAGGAAGTTGTCGTTCGCGGTGAGGATCGTCCCGTCGACCCCGAACTCGATCACGGCCTGCGACCGGTTGATGGCGTTGATCTGGCCCTCGTAGGCGATCGTGCGTATCACCTGCTCGGTGACGTCGCTGGCGAACTTGACGATCCGGACCGGCTTGCCGCCGCGGCCGAGGACCGGGTTGTAGGTGGCCTGCAGCCAGACCTCGCGGCCGTCCTTCCCGATACGCTTGAACGCGCCCGCCTGGAACACGCCGCCCCGCAGCGCCGACCAGAACTCCCGATACGCCGCGCTGTCGCGATAGGTCGGATCGACCAGGCGCGCGTGCTTCTGGCCGCGGATCTCCTCAATCCGGTAGTTGAGCGCGTCGCAGAAGTTTTTGTTGGCCGTCAGGATCGTCCCGTCGACCCCGAACTCGATCACGGCCTGAGACCGGTCCAAGGCGTCGAGCTTCGAGGCCGTCCACCGATCAGAAAAAATCGCCATTTGACAGTGCGCTCCCCCGCTTGGTGGCTGTCGCTTGCTTGCCGAATGTCTACGAACCAGACGGAACGGCTGCCCTCTTACGTCGTTTTTGTTCTTCTGGGTACAAGATTTTCTATCGCTTTTGTTCGCTTTTAAATAGATCGCGGGCGATTGATCGCAAAAATGAAGTCGTTGTTTTACTTATTATTTGATTTTGAGGAGAGTTTCCTCATTTTAGAAATGCAAATCTGTCTATATAATTTGTAACGGCTGGTTAAAGTGTCCGGTGGGCTGGGCCCCGTCTTCGAACACCGGAGATCAGATCTGTGCCGATTGCAGATCGAGGATCGCTGCGGCCCACCGATCGGACCGCTGCCGGACGCGCCCGGGCCGGCACCGTCAGGGCGATGCCGCCGGGTCTCGCGCGTCGCGGAAAAGGGGTGCAACCGCTGTCCCGCGCCCATGTGCCGGGCCCGGTGGTCCGCCGCCCGGAGCGCACCCGCCGGGGGGCACGCGACGGAACGCGGACCGACAGCCGTTCCCGGTCGCGATGCGATCGGGAACGGCTCCGGCGCCTCAGAGGTGGAACACGACCTTCACACAGCCATCCGTCTTGTCCCGGAAGGCCTTGTAGAGGTCCGGCCCGTCCGCGAGGTCGTGGGAGCGGTGGGTGATCAGGCTGGTCATGTCGATCTTGCCCTCCTGGATCAGCTTGGTCAGCGGCTCGAGGTAGCGCTTCACGTGGGTCTGGCCGCTCTTCAGGGTCAGGCCCTTCTGCACGATCGAGCCCATATTGACCGGGATCGGGCCGCCGTAGACGCCCGGCACCGAGACGATCCCGCAGGGCCGGACCGCCTTGATCGCGTCGGCGAGGGCATAGGGCCGCTCGGTGGCGGTCAGCGTCTCCTGGACGGCGGAGAGCATGCCGGTGAGGCCGCCATGGCCGCCGCTCGCCTCCATGCCGACGCAGTCGATCACGCCGTCGGCGCCCTGGCCTTTGGTGATCTCCTTGATGCGCTCGAACACGTCCTCGTTCATGAAGTCGATGATGTCGGTGGCCCCGGCCTTCCGGGCCAGCGCCAGGCGCTCCGGCACCGTGTCGATGGCGATGATGCGCTCGGCCCCCATGATCTTGGCCGACTGGATCGCGAACAGGCCGACTGGCCCCGCACCCCAGATCGCGATGGTCTCGCCGCCCTGGATCTCGCAATGCTCGGCGCCCTGCCAGCCGGTGGGCAGGATGTCGGTGAGGAACAGGACCGACTCGTCGTCCATGCCGTCCGGCACCTTCATCGGCGCCACGTCGGCCATGGGCACGCGCACATACTCGGCCTGGCCGCCCGCATAGCCGCCGGTGAGGTGCGAGTAGCCGAACAGCCCGGCCGTCGTGTAGCCGAACTGCGCCGCGGCCATCTCGGCGTTGCGGTTCGAGCGCTCGCACACTGAGAAGTTGCCGAGCTTGCACTGCCGGCATTCGCCACAGTTGATGTTGAACGGCACGACGATCCGGTCGCCCTTCTTGAACTTGGTGAAGCCCTGACCGACCTCGACGACCTCGCCCATGAACTCATGGCCGAGCACGTCGCCGCTCTTCATGGTCGGCATGAGCCCGTCCATCAGGTGGAGGTCGGAGCCGCAGATCGCGCAGCTCGTGACCTTGATGATCACGTCGCGGGGATCCTCGATGACCGGATCCGGGACCGTGTCGCAGCGGATGTCGTTTCGGCCGTGCCAGCACAGTGCCTTCATGGCGAGGAGCTCCAGATGGGATCGGGGTGAGGGCCGCGCGCGGCCGTCTCGGAGGGTAAGCCCCGTCTGGTACGGCCAAGTTCCGGTGCAGCGGCGCTTCGTCCCGATGCGGGCCGGCACGCCGCAGCCGCGCCCCCAGGCGGAACCCGCACCCGGTCCACACCGGTTGTCAGCCTGGCGGCAGGGTTCTCCGTCCCTTCGTCAGAATGCGGGGCGGTCCGGGTGCCGTCCTCGGGCGCCCGCGCTCCGCAGCCCATATCGCCGAGCCCTTTTTGCGAGTCCCTATGCCGAACAGCCCGATCCTCCAGCCCGTCACCATCGGTGGCCTGCGCCTCAAGAACCGCGTCGTGATGGCGCCTCTGACCCGCAGCCGCTCGAACGACGACGGCGTGCCCCCGGACTTCGCCGCCGATTATTACGGCCAGCGGGCGAGTGCCGGCCTGATCATCGCGGAGGCGACCAACATCTCGCCCCAGGCCGTGGGCTACGCGTACACGCCGGGGATCTGGTCCGACGCGCAGGTCGAGAGCTGGTCGCGGATCGTCCGGACCATCCACGCGAATGACGGGCTGATCTTCCTCCAGCTCTGGCATACCGGGCGGATCTCGCACCCCGACCTGCAGCCGGGCGGGAAGCCCCCGGTCTCGGCCTCGGCGATCCGGCCGGAGGGAACCGCCTTCACCCGCGAGGGCATGAAACCCCACGTGACGCCGCGCGCCCTCGAGACCGACGAGATCCCGGGCATCGTGGCGGATTACCGCCGGGCGGCCGAGAACGCCAAACGGGCCGGGTTCGACGGCGTCGAGATCCACTCGGCCAACAATTACCTCCTGGAGCAATTCGTCCGCGATTCGACCAACCGGCGGACCGACCGCTACGGCGGCTCCATCGAGAACCGCCTGCGCTTCCCGCTGGAAGTCGTCCAGGCGGTGACCGAGGTCTGGGGCGGGGGCGACCGTGTCGGCATCCGGATCTCGCCCGCCACGACCCAGCCCGGTGAGACGCCGCTCGATTCCGATCCGAACGCCACCTACGGGGCCTATATCGACGCGCTCAACGGGTTCGGGCTCCTCTACGTCCACGCGATCGAGGGCGTGACGCAGCAGACGCGCGACGCGCCGGAGGGCGTCGACCTCGCGGCCCTGCGCCGGCGGTTCAAGGGCGCCTATATCGGCAACAACGGGCTGACTCTCGATCTCGCCGAGAAGGAGTTGGCCGCCGGCCGGGCCGATCTGTTCAGCTTCGGCCGTTCCTACCTCGCCAATCCCGATCTCGTGGCGCGGTTCACCACCGGCGCACCCATCGCCGAGGCGCCGAAGGCCTATTGGTACGGCGGCGGGGCCAACGGCTATTCCGACTGGCCGGGCATGAACGGGCCGGTCCCGGTGCGGCGCTGAACGCGCCGTACGCGGCGGTGAGGGTCATGGTTTACAGATGTTTCACGTGAAACCGTGGTCCTCACCAAATCTTCACGCCTGATCAGCGCCCGGCCCGGTGTCCGCGCGCATCCATCAGCGTGGTGTGATCATCGGAGCCCACAGGGGCACGACCGCGCGCTGGCCGCCGGCTCAGGCGATCCCGTCGATGCCGATATGCAGCTGCTCGGGCCCCCGCAGGGAGGCGCCGGGGCGGTAGGGCGGCGGATCGTGCATCAGCCGCGGGGCGACGAGGCGGCGGCTCAGGGCCACCAGGGCGATCTCCGCCTCGATCCGGGCGAGGGGCGCGCCGACGCAGTAATGCAGGCCGCCGCCGAAGCCGAAATGCTCGAGGTCCGGGCGGTCGGGATCGAAGCGGTCGGGGGCGTCGAAGCGGGCCGGATCGCGGTTGCCGGCGGCGAAGAGCAGGATGATCGGCGCGCCCTTCGGGATGGTCTCGCCCGCCAGCGTGATCGCGCCGAGGGCTTTGCGGGTCCGGAAATGCACCGGCGGCTCGAAGCGCAGCACCTCCTCGATCAACCGCGGGGCGCGCTCGGGATCGGCGCGCAGGCGTTCCAGCTCCTCCGGATGGCGGAGCAGGGTCAGCATGGCGTTGGTGATCAGGTTCACGGTGGTCTCGTGGCCCGCGACCAGCAGCAGGATCGCGGTGGCGATCAGGTCGAAGTCGCTCATCGGCTTCCGTCCGCCCGGCCCGGGGGCGGCCAGGCCGCTCAGCATGTCGCCCGTGGGGCGGCGGCGCTTCTCCCGGATGAGGCCGCGCATGTAGTCCGAGATCGCGTCGAAGGCCGCCACCGTGTGCCGGCGGGTCTCGACGTCGCCGCGGGCGTCGGGCTCCAGGGCTGTGGCGAGCTGCGTCGCCCAGGTCTGGAACTGCGGCTCGTCGGATTCCGGCACCCCGAGCAAGTCGCAGATCACCGAGACGGGCAGCGGATAGGACAGGTCGTCCACGAGGCAGATCCGCTCGCGCCCCCGGCAGGCGTCGAGGAGCGCGTCCACCTCCCGGACCACGCGCGGGCGCAGGGCCTGGACCCGCGGAATGGTGAATTCCCGCATCACCGCCGCGCGCAGGGCGTCATGGTCCGGCGGATCGCGGAAGATCAGGGGCCGGTGCGCGCTGGCGATCCGGCTGCGGATCGGATTGAGGATCCAGTCGCGGATCGGATTGCCGGTGGGCGGGCGCCGGAACGGCGGCAGATCCTCGGAACTCAGCCGCGGATCGAAGATCAGGGCGCGGATCGCCGCGTGGCCGCTCACCACGTAGCTGCCGTCGCGCTGGCGGGCGACCGGCCGCTCCCGCAGACGGGCGTAGAGCGGATAGGGATCGGCCCGGTTGGCCGGGTCCGTCACGGCGGCGAACAGGGCGTCGTCAGGCATGGGCGGTCTCGGCCGGGGACGGTGCCGGGGCCGCCCGGCGCGGCGGCGGGAATCCGGGATCGGTCCGGGCGATGCGGGGCTGGTCGGTGGCGTCGGTGATCGGCGGGACGGGGCTGCCCGTCAGGATCGCCTCGGCGTAGGCGGGCAGCCACCGGGCCTGATCGAAGGACACGGCCGCGATGCTGCGCCCGCCCCGGCCGTAGACGGCGAGGAACCGCCGCGCGGCGAGCGAGCCCTGCACCACGGCCACGGTGTCCGCCCCCGCGGTCAGGCCGACCAGCTTGATGTTGATCCCGAACTGGCTCGACCAGAAGGCCGGCAGGTGCGCGTAGGGACGCTGGTCCCCGGGACCGGCCAGCATGTTGCGCGCGGCGTGGCTGGCCTGCGCGACGGCGTTGCCCCAATGCTCCACCGAGACCAGCCGGTCGCCGTAGAGCGGGATCGGCCAGCGGGCGACATCGCCGGCCGCGTAGATGTCCGGGCAGGGCGTGCCGTCGGCGTCGCGCACGCGGCAGGCCCCGTCGCAGGTGAGCCCTCCGGGATCGGCCATCAGCCCGGCGCCCCGGAGCCAGCCGGTCGCCCGGGTCGCCCCGAGGGCCGCGATGACGAGATCGGCCTCGATGGCGCTGCCATCCGCCAGCCGGGCGCGGACGACCCGGCCCGACGCGTCGCCCTCGAAGGCCCGGACCTGCGTGCCGGGGCGGAACACGGCGCTCGCGTCGCGCAGGCGATCGGCGATCACGCCGCCGATAGCGGTGCCGAGGGCGTTGGCCAGGGGCGTCGGATGGGGATCGACCAGGGTGACCGGGAGGCCGAGGTCGCGCAGGCACGAGGTCGCCTCGCACCCGATCAGCCCGCCGCCGACGACGAGCACCCGCCGCGGGCCGGCGACCAGGGCCGCCCGCAGGGCGCGGGCGTCGTCGCGGCCGCGCAGGGTGTGGATGCCGGTCAGGCCGCCCCCGGTCGCGGCCGGCCAGGTCCGGGCCTCGGCGCCGGTGGCCATGAGGAGCTTGTCGTAGGCCAGCACCGCACCATCGGCGAGGCGGACCGTGCGGGCCGCCCGGTCGAGGGCCACGGCCGCCGTCCCGAGCCGCCAGCAGGCCCGGAGGGCGGTCAGCTCCGGCAGGCGGGTCGCGCCCGCATCCAGCGCCCCGGCCAGCACGTGCTTCGACAGGGGCGGGCGGTCGTAGGGCCGGTGAGGCTCCGCGCCGACGAGGGTGAGCGGCCCGTCATAGCCGCCCCGCCGCAGGGCCTCCGCCCCGCGCAGGCCCGCCAGGGAGGCGCCCACCACGACGATGCCGGCGGGCTCTGGGCTCACGGCGCGTCTCCGTCATCCGGGCCGGCCTGAAGGCTGATGGCGCGGACCGGGCAGGCCTGGACCGCCCGCTCGATCGCGCCGCGCCGTTCGGCCGGCGGGGCGGGATCATAGAACAGGATCTCGTGGCCGTGGAGGATGAAGGCCTCGGGGGCCGCGTAGCAGCACTGGGCGTAGCCCTGGCAGCGGTTGAGATCGACGACGACGCGCAGGGCCTCCGGTTCGGCGGGGGAAGTCATGCCGACCGCGCCAGCGGCACCGCGACGCCGGTCCGGCCGCCGCGGACCGGCCCGGAGCGGGCGAGGTCGTCCACCGCCGTCAGGATGCCCGCCATGGCGTCCCGGGTCGCGAAGGCCGCCTGCAGGGCGCCGGCGCGCTGCCGGAATCGGGGCGCGGCGAGCACTTGGCCGACCGCGTCCCGCACTGCGTCCGGGCGCGGCGCGTTGGTGGCGAGGTTGAGGCCGACCCCGGACCAGCCGACCCGGGCGTTCACCTCCGCCTTGTCCTCGGTCAGCCCCGCCGACACGATCGGCACGCCGGCGGCCAGCGCCTGCGAGACGCTGCCGTAGCCGCCATTGGTCACGAGCACGCTCACCCGCGGCAGCAGATCACGGAACGGCAGGAAGCGCGAGACCCGCGTGTTGGCCGGGATCGGCCCGCGCAGGGTCTCGACGGGCCGTCCGCCGGTGGTGGCCAGGACGAGGAGATCGTCCCGGTCGGCCAGGGCCGCGAGGGTCGGCTCGATGAGCTCGCCGAAATCCGCGTTGGCCAGCGTCCCCTGGGTCACCAGAACGACGGGTTTGGCCGCGGCGTTCGCCGCCTCCAGCTCCGGCCACCATTCCGGCAGCGGCGCGGGCGGGGCGGGCGGCTGCAGCAGCCCGATGAAGCGCAGACCCGGCGGCAGCGCACCGTAATCGTACTCGAAGCCCGGCACGGTGGGCTGGAGGAACAGGTCGGGCAGCACAACGATGGAATGGGGCAGCGAGGCGGGCAGCGGCGGCAGGCCGAGCCGCGCGAGCTGGCCGTCCGTGTAGGCGCGCACCGGGTTGGCGAAGGCCGCGTCCATCCCGGCCTTCAGGGCGGCGTAGCGGACCTGCTCGGCCTGGTCCCGGGCGGGGGGCAGGCCGAGGCCGACCGGGGCGTGGTCGGGCCGCTCCAGGAACAGGAAGCTGATATTGACGGTCACGATCGGCGGCCGGGGCGCCGTGTCGAGGAGCAGCGGCAGCACGCCGAGGAACATGCTGCCGGCCACGATCACGTCCGGCGCCTCGTCGGCGATCAGGCGGCGCAGCACCGCCGCCTGCCCGGGCATCGGATCGATGAAGCGGCGCTCGAATTCGCGCCGGTAACGCTCCGGACCGGCCGGCAGCGTGGTCTCCCGGAACGTGGCCGCGCCGTCATCCGCGTAGGCCGTGAAGCGCAGGCCCGCCGCCTCGACCTTCCCGCGGAAGGCTTCGTCGGTCAGCACCACAACATCGTCGCCGCGCGCCGCGACGGTGCGGCCGATGGCAAGCAGCGGATTCAGGTGGCCGGTGAGCGGCGTCGCGGCGATCAGGATCTTCATCGGGCTCTCCTCGAGCGCGGCCAGCCTTGCCGGCAGCGCTCTCTGTCGGGTCTCGGCGCCCCTGCGGGCACGAAGCCTCGAAGGGGAAATCGCCCGTGGTCTCACGTGGTTACGGCGCCGGAAACATTTTGTGCGGCGGCGCACAAAAGCGCGGCCGTCCCCCGGTGTCGCCGTGTCCCGCGGCCGGCCGCCACGGACCGTCGATGGCGCGAGCGCCGGCTGCGGCGCCTCAGGCGACCACGATCACCCGGTTCGGCAACTCGTCCGGATCGTCGGGACCGGCCGGCAGATGCGCCTCCAGGCAGGCCCCGATGGCCGCGATCGCCGCGGTCAGGGCGGCCTCGGTCGCGCCCTGGCCGAGGGCTCGGGTGAGATCGGCCAGGATGCCATCCCAGGTGGCCTGCGGGACGTGCCGGAGCACGCCCAGATCGGTGACGATCTCCGCGTGCCGCTCGGCCAGCGACAGGTAGAGCAGCACACCGGTGCGGGATCGGGTGCGGTTCAGGCCCCGGGACCGGAAGGCCCGGCGCGCCGCCTCCCGGGCGCGGTCGCCGCGCAGGCGGCGCGGCACCAGGGCGAGCCGCAGCCGCGCGTTCAGGCTCGCCAGGAGAACCGCGGCCACGAGGGCCGCCTGCGCCAGGCAGAGGGAGACCGCGCTCCATTCCGTCAGTGCGATCAGCGGCCAGGGCAGGATCAGGGCCGCCACCAGGGTCGCCAGCAGGACGAGGGAGCGATAGGCGCCCGCCCGGGCGACCACCATCACGACGATCTCGCCGGACGTGCCGGCCTCGGCCCGCGCCACGGCCCGGGCGAGGCGGGCCTGCACCTCCGGCGTCAGCGCATCCGCGGGGCTACCAGTCACCGGAGGCTCCCCCGCCGCCCGACGAGCCGCCCCCGCCGGAGAAGCCGTCATCGACACCGCCCGAGCCGCCGCCGTCCGAGAAGCCGCCGCCCCACCCGCCCGAGCCGGAACCGGTCGGGATCACCACCACGCCGCCGCGCCCGGCCCGTCCGGCGATCCGGGTCATGCGCCAGGCGGCCACCACCACGATCAGGAGCAGCAGGATGAAGATCCCGACCTGCACGGGATCGACCTCGTCGGCGCGCACCTCCGGCTTGCGCTGCCACTCCTCGGCGTCCCCCGCCAGGATCGACAGGATCCCGTCGACGCCCGCGTCGAGGCCGCCGAAGTAATCGTCGGTCTTGAAGCGCGGCGTGATCGCGCCGGCGATGATCGTCCGGGACAGGGCGTCGGTGAGTGCGCCTTCGAGGCCGTAGCCGACCTCGATGCGGACCTTGCGCTCCTTCGGGGCCACCAGGAGCAGGACGCCGTTGTTGGTCTTGGCCTGCCCGAGCTTCCAGTCCCGGAACAGGCGGTTGGCGTAATCCTCGATCGTCGTGCCCTGGAGGCTCGGCACGGTCGCGACCACGACCTGGTCCGAGGTCCTGTCCGCGTGCGCCTTCAGCTTGGCGTCGAGGGCCTGGCGCTGGTCCGGCGTGAGGATGCCGGCCGCGTCGACCACGCGGCCGGTGAGCGGCGGAAAGGTCAGGTCGGCCGCCAGCGCCCCGACCGCATAGACCGCCAGGCAGGCGGCGATGACGGCGAGCGCGAGGGCGAGCCGCACCCACGTCGGGATGCCTTGGCCCACGGACGGTCCCTAGAACTTCACGTTCGGCGGCCGGTCGGCGTTGGGCGTGGCCGTGAAGGTCTCCATCGGCTTGGCGTCCGGATAGAGGATGGCCGCGATCCAGCGGCCGGGAATCGTGCGCACCTCGGTGTTGTAGGCCTGGACGGCGGTGATGTAGTCGCGCCGGGCCACCGCGATGCGGTTCTCGGTGCCTTCGAGCTGCGATTGCAGGGCCAGGAAGTTCTGGTTCGATTTCAGGTCGGGATAGCGCTCCACGGTCACGAGCAGCCGCCCCAGCGCGCCGGAGAGCTGGTTCTGCGCGTCCTGGTAGTCCTTGAACTTCTGCGGGTCGCTGACCGTGGCGGCGTCGACCTTCACGCTCGACGCCTTGGCGCGCGCCTCGGTGACGCCGATCAGCACGTCCTTCTCCTGCTGGGCGTAGCCCTTCACGGTCTCGACGAGGTTGGGGATCAGGTCGGCCCGGCGCTGGTACTGGTTCTGCACCTCGCTCCAGGCGGATTTCGCCTGCTCCTGCAGGGTCGGCACCTGGTTGACCGCCCCGCAGCCGGACAGGCCGGCGGCCACCAGCAGCATCGCGATCACGCCGAGGAGGCGCGCCGCCGAGGAGGGCTGGCGCAGCGCGCCGGCCAAGGATGTCGTCGTCATTCCGTCCCCCGTTCGCCGGGCGAATCCCGGCCCGTCGATCACGGCATCGACAGATACCGATTCGAACCGCCGAGTCGATCCGCGGAGTCGATCCACCAAGGTAAGCCCCACCCCCGCCTGCCTTGAAGGGCGCCGCCGCCGGCCGGTAAGGGCAACGGAGGGCGCCGGAACACGTTGGCGACGTCGGAGCAGTGCCGCGGAGACCAGGCATGGATGCAGAACTCGCCGACCACGTCAGGGCCGCCAGCGCGGCCGCCCGGCGCCACGCCCTGGCCTTCCGGGCCCCGGCCGGCAAGGACGCGCTGCCCTGGTCGGTCATCGAGGCCTACGACTCCCGGGTCCGCAGCCATGTCGAGCGCGACCCGCGGATCGAGGACGAGCGCGACCGGGTGCTGATCGCCGCCGTGAAGCTCGCCGAGACCCCGGTCGAGGAGGGGGAGGACACCATCGCGTCGGCGCGCACCCATCTCGTCGACGCGATCGCCTATCTGGAGCAGGCGGTGCTGCGCTTCGGCCGGGTCAACCGGCAGGGCGCGAAGCTCGGCCACGGCCATTACGGCCAGCCGGTCGGATCGCGGGACTGACCGCCTCGGTTTCGGGGGAGACCGGATGTCCGCCGACCTGCCCGCCGCCGCGGTCCTGAGCCGCCTCGACCTCAAGACGCTGCGCCTGTTCGCGGCGATCTGCGCGGAGGGCACGCTCAACGGCGCGGCCAGGCGGGCGGCCATCGCCCCCTCGGCGGTGAGCAAGCGGCTCGCCGAGCTGGAGCACGCCCTCGGCTGCGCGCTGCTCACCCGGGAGCCCCGGGGCATGCGCCTGACGCCGGCGGGCGAGACGCTGCTCCACCATACCCGCCGGATGCTGGCGAGCGCCGAGCAGATCGCTCTGGAACTCGCCGAGCATGCCAGGGGCGTGCGCGGCTTCGTGCGGGTGCTGGCCAACCTCTCGGCCATCGTGGAATTCCTGCCCGAGGATCTCCGGGCCTTCCTGGCCGCCCAGGGCGGGATCCGGGTCGACCTGGAGGAGCGCCCGAGCGGCGGCGTGGTGGCGGGGGTCGAGGAGGGGCTCGCCGATCTCGGCATCTGCGCGGGCGGGACCGACACGCGCACGCTCGCCGTCTGCCCGTACCGGACCGACCGCCTCGTCCTGGTGATGCCGGAGGGCCATCCCCTGAGCGCGCGCGGCGCCGTCGCCCTGGCCGACACCCTGGACTACGACCATGTCGGGCTGCACGCGGAGAGCTCGATCTACGCCGCCCTGCGCGACGAGGCCCGGCGCCTCGGCCGGCCGCTCCGCCTGCGGATGCACGTGCCGAGCTTCGACGCGATCTGCCGGATGGCGCAGGTCGGGCTGGGGCTCGGCACGGTGCCGGAGCCCGTCTACGCCCTGCTCGGACCGTCGATGCGCCTCGCCGCGGTGCCGCTCACCGACCCCTGGGCGCAGCGCACGCTGAGCCTCGTCGTCCGCCCCGGCTTCCTGCCCCCGGCCGCCGCCCTCCTGCGCGACCACCTGTGCGCCGCCGCGGCCCAGCGTTCTCCGCCGGAGAACGCACGATGATGGATGGCGTTTGGACTTCCACCCGGGCGCGATAGTATTCATCGGTCAACAAAACAGGGAGGAGCGCATGTCCGGTCCGCTGAGCGGTATCCGTGTTCTCGAACTCGGTCAGCTCATCGCCGCGCCGTTCGCGACGCGCCTGATGGCCGAGTTCGGCGCCGAGGTGATCAAGGTCGAGCCCCCGGGCGAGGGCGACCCCCTGCGCAAGTGGCGCAAGATGCACGAGGGCACCTCGCTCTGGTGGTACCTGCAGTCGCGCAACAAGAAATCGATCGCCGTCAATCTGAAGTCGCCCGAAGGCCTCGACATCGTCAAGCAGCTCGCCCGGAGCGCCGACGTGGTGGTCGAGAACTTCCGCCCCGGCGGGCTGGAGAAGCTCGGGCTGGGCTGGGACGTGCTCTCGGCCCTCAACCCGAACCTCGTGATGGTCCGGATCTCGGGCTACGGCCAGACCGGCCCGTACCGCGACCGCCCGGGCTTCGGCGCCATCGGCGAATCGATGGGCGGCATCCGCTTCACCACCGGCAGCCCGGATTCGCCCCCGGCGCGGGTCGGGGTCAGCATCGGCGACACCCTCGCCTCGCTCCACGGGGTGATCGGCGCCCTGATGGCGCTCCTGCGGGTCAAGACCGGCCAGGGCGCCGGCCAGGTCATCGACGTCTCCCTCGTCGAGAGCGTGTTCAACGTGATGGAGAGCCTCGTCCCGGAATACGATCTGCTGGGCGAGGTCCGCACCCGCACCGGCGGGGCGCTGCCGGGCATCACCCCGTCGAACACCTATCCCACCCGGGACGGCGGCTACGTGGTCATCGCCGGCAACAGCGACCCAATCTTCCGCCGCCTGATGACGGCGATCGGCCAGCCCGACCTCGCCGAGGATCCTGGCCTGCGCAACAACGATGGCCGCTCCAAGCAATCCGCCATGCTGGACGGCGTCATTGCCGACTGGTCGAAGACCAAGACCGTCGAGGAGGCGCTCGCGGCCCTCGATTCCGCCGACGTGCCGGCGGGCCGGATCTACTCGGTGGCCGACATCGTGGCCGACCCGCACTACCAGGCCCGCGACATGATCCTCCAGGCCGAGCTGCCCGGCGGGACCGCGGTGAAGATGCCCGGCATCGTGCCGAAGCTGTCCGACACCCCCGGCGAAATCCGCTGGCAGGGCCCGGCGCTCGGCGCCCACACGGACGCGGTTCTGTCCGAACTCGGCCTCGACCCGGAGCGGATCGCCGCCCTGCGCGCGAAGGGAGCCGTGGCATGAGCGCCCCGACCCGCACCCCGACGAGCGACACGCTGATCGTCCAGGAGGTCGCCACCCGCGACGGCTTCCAGATCGAAGCCGCCTTCGTGCCGACGGAGGAGAAGATCCGTCTGATCGACGCCCTGGCGCAGACCGGCTTCACCCGGATCGAGGTCTCCTCTTTCGTCTCGCCGAAGGCCGTGCCGGCGCTCGCAGACGCCGCCGAGGTCTTCGCCGGGATCCGGCGCCGGCCCGGGACGGTCTACGTCGCCCTGGTGCCGAACCCGAAGGGCGCCGAGCGGGCGCTCGCCGCCAAGGTCGACGAGGTCAACCTCGTGGCCTCGGTGAGCGAGACCCACAACCGCGCCAATATGGGCATGAGCCCGGCCGATTCGATTGCCGGCTTCGCGCGGATCATGGAGGCGGTGCACGGCGCGCCGGTCAGCACCAACGCCACCGTGGCCACCGCCTTCGGCTGCCCGTTCGAGGGCGACCAGCCCGCCGACAAGGTCCTGGCTCAGGTGGAGCGCTACCTGTCGCTCGGCGTCGACGGGGTGACGCTCGCCGACACCACCGGCATGGCCAATCCCCGGCAGGTGGAACGGCTGGTCGCCCGGGTGCTGCCGCTGGTCGGGTCCGGGCGTCTGACGCTCCACTTCCACAACACCCGCGGCCTCGGCCTCGCCAACGTGCTGGCCGCCTACGAGGCGGGCGCCCGGCGGTTCGACGCGGCGCTCGGCGGCCTCGGCGGCTGCCCCTTCGCCCCCGGCGCCACCGGCAACATCTGCACCGAGGATCTGGTCAACATGGCCCACGAGATGGGCGTGCCGACCGGCCTGGACCTCGCCGCGCTGATCGGCCTGTCGCGGGACCTGCCCCGCCTCGTCGGCCACGACGTGCCCGGCCAGGTCGCCAAGGCCGGACGCGCCAGCGACCTGCATCCGCCGCCCGCCAGGGCGGCGTGAACCCACGACGGTGAAGCGCTGATGTCTCTGACGGACGCGACGCCCTCCCTCCCCCCTCCGCGGGGGAGGGTGGCCCCCGAAGGAGGTCGGGAGAGGGGCAGCGCGACGGTGCAGGATCGTGCTGTGCCCGTCATGCGGGTCGCGTCCCGTCCTGAGGCGGCGCTCCCCTCTTGCGGGACTTCGTCCTGGCACGACCCCTGCTGACGCAGGGGCCACCCTCCCCCGCAGAGGGGGGAGGGGGACGCGCCCTGACCTGCGATTCTCCTTACGCACGCTTACCGAGTCTGGAAGCCGCCCATCCGAAGGCGACACCGCTCACCCAAGTCCAAAAAAACAACCCCGGAGGAAACCATGACCGCAGCCCTGTCCGGGTCGCCGGAGGCCCTCGAGGCCGGCGCGGTGGCCGAGAACGCCGTCATCCGCAAGGTCGCGTGGCGGCTCATGCCGCTGATCATGGTCTGCTACATGTTCGCGTTCTTCGACCGCATCAACATCAGCTTCGCCAAGTTCCAGCTCCAGAGCGACCTCGGCTTCAGCAACGTCGCCTACGGCCTCGGCGCGAGCATGTTCGTGATCGGCTACGTGATCTTCGAGGTGCCCTCGAACCTGATGCTCTACCGGGTCGGGGCGCGGCGCTGGATCGCCCGGATCATGATCTCCTGGGGCATCGCCACGGCCCTGATGATCCTCATCCGCAGCGAGTGGCACTTCTACGCCCTGCGCTTCCTGATCGGCGCCATGGAGGCGGGCTTCGCACCGGGCATCCTCTACTACCTGACCCTGTGGTTCCCGGCCTCGCATCGCGGCCGGATCACCTCCTTCATGTTCGTGGCCTCGGCCTTCTCGGGCATCTTCGGGGCGCCGGTGGCGGGGCTGATCCTCGGCGGCCTCAACGGCGTCGGGGGCCTGGCCGGCTGGCAATGGCTGTTCCTGGCCGGCGGCCTGCCCTGCCTCGTCCTCGGCCTCCTGGTGCTGACGCGGCTCGAGGACCGGATCGCCGATGCGGGCTGGCTGTCCGAGCCCGAGAAGGCGCTCCTGTCGAGCCGCATCGCCCACCACAACCGCGAGATCGGCGACCACTCGCTCCTCGGGGCGATCCGCCAGCCGGGCTTCCTGATGATCGCGCTGATCTACTTCCTGCTGCAGATCGGCTCCTACGGCCTGAATTTCTGGGGACCGGACCTGATCAAGACCGCGAGCGGCGCGCAGGCCGCCTCCGTGGGCTTCCTGACGGCGATCCCCTACATCTGCGGGGCGATCAGCATGGTGGTGGTCGGGCGCCTCTCCGACGCCTCGGGGGAGCGGCCGAAATTCGTCGCGGGGCTCGCCATCGCGGCGGCGCTCGGCTTCTTCGGCGCCGGCCTGTTCGATAAGCACATCGTCCCGCTGATGTTCGCGCTCGCCCTGCTGGGGGCCGGCATCGTGGCCTCGATCCCGACCTTCTGGACGCTGCCGGCCAAGCTCGTCACCGGCGTCGGCGCGGCGGGCGGGATCGCGCTGATCAACACCCTCGGCCAGTTCGGCGGCATCGTCAGCCCGGTGATGGTCGGCTGGGTCAAGGACCTGACCGGTTCGACCACGCCCGCCCTCTACGGCATCGGCGCGCTCTGCCTCGTGGCCGCGGCGCTCGCGCTCTTCGCCATGCCGGCGAGCCTGCGACGCAACGACCGCGCGGTCTGACCGGCGCCGGCCCGGACCCGGCCGGGACGGCGGTTCAGATCCGCACCGAGACGGCGCCCTGGCGGTATTCGCTGGGCGTCAGTCCATGATGGTGCTTGAAGCGGCGGGCGAAGTGCGCCTGGCTGGCGAAGCCGCAGCCATAGGCGAGCGTCCCGATCGGCAGATGGCCGCAGCTCGGATCGGCCAGCCGCCGGGCGGCCGCCTCCAGGCGCCGGTGCCAGATCCAGTCTGAGATCGGCTGGCCGTGCTCGTGGAACAGCTCCTGCAGGCGCCGGAGCGACACGCCCATGGCGGCGGCGAGCTGGGGCGGGTCCAGGTCGGGGTCGCCGAGATGGGCCTCGACATAGGCCTTGGCCCGCTGGACCACGACGGTGCCGTGCAGGGGCTGGGGCACCTCCTGCGCCAGCCGCTCGGCGATGCTGGCCACGATCAGATCGACACCGACATCCGCCATCCGGGCCGCGGCGTCCGGGGTGAGCTGTCGCCGCACCTGGATCAGATCGTGAAAGAACGTCCTGACGAGCGTCGCGGAGCCGAGTTCCGCGCCGATGGGCAGGGCCGTGTAGAGCCGGGCGGGCCCGAGCCGGCTCTCCAGGCGCTGCCGCGGCAGTTCCAGGAACATGGACTGGCTGCCCGGACCGGATTCGAGCACGGCCGGACGGTGGTCGAGCACGCAGACATCGCCCGGCCGCTGGCCCGCCGTGCGCTCGTCCTGCTGCACGAGCAGGGATCCGGCGAGCTTGAACAGCACGACGAGCGTGTCGCCCTTCCTGAGGCGCCGCAGGAGTTCGGGCGTGGCCTCGTTGCGGACAGCGCCCTGCGCGATGCGGGTCAGAAGCAGCGGGCCGACCTCGGCGACATCGAGCCGGCCTTCGAACGGAGAATCATCGAGGCGCTCGACCTCGATCGGCAACTGCCGCTGGCGCAGGAGGTCGCGCCAGAGCGGGAAGCTGTCTTTGGGGTGCGTACCGTCGGTCGAAAACAGCGGCTGCATTGGTAAATTTACCCCTACGCCCACCCGTTTGCGCAGCTGGTCAAGAATCCTCGCGCCATCGGACAAGCACGAATCGAGACATATTGTATATCATCTGCATCCTCAAGAAGTGACGGGAAGCGTACTTGAGGTAAACAATAGTTCGGTCTCCCGAGCGCCTCTCGGATCCGAGCGATTCCCGATCTGCCGCAAGGCACTACGGGAAAAATTCGACGATCCCGCAGAGGTTCAACAGATGGCGATGCTCGAAATGGACAACCTCAAAGAACACCACCCCACCTTCATGCTGCAGAAGGTCGGTGCCATCGTGGCGGCCTACGTGTCCCGGAACGCCGTTGGCATCGCGGATCTGCCGGATCTGATCGATCAGGTGCACATGGCGATCTCGGATCTGCGCGACGGCCAGGCGAAGGTCGGATCGAGCTGGGCCGGGCCGAATGCGGGGCAGGTCGAGGCCTCGATCCAGCATGATGGTCTGATCAGCTTCATCGACGGCCGGTCCTACAAGACCCTGAAGCGCCACCTCACCGCCCACGGGCTCACCCCGGAGCGCTACCGCCTCCAATACGGGCTGCCGGCCGATTACCCGATGGTCGCCCCGGGCTACGCCGCCAAGCGATCGCAGATCGCCAAGGCGATCCAGCTCGGCCACCGGGCGGCCTGAGCGATGGCGCTCCGCTGCTCGCACGGGCCGAACCAGCGGCCCGCGTCATCCGCCGATTCGGCCCGGACCGAACATACACTTGCCTGCCTCGCGAAGGCGCTGGATGTGCCGCTCGCGTCCTTCTTCCCGGACAAGGACCGGCAGGACGAAGCCGTCAGGCAGGCCGCCGATCTCGTCACCGTCTTCGCGGGGATCGAGAACGCGGCCGCGCGCCGGACCTGCCTGGCCTTCGTCCGGGCGATGGCGAGTTCCTGAGGCGCCGGGGGGCGCCGCAGCCGGCGGGGCGCAGGCCGCCCGCTCCGCGCCCGGGGGGGCGTGCGGGGCGGGCCGGCCGGTCCGACCGGCTGCGAAACGGAATCGTCCCGGAGGCCGGGGATCGGCGTCCGGGACGATGCGACTCGGAACGTGGCGCGGCGTCCCGGCTTCGGAGTCCGGGACGCCGCGTGCGCCGTGTCAGAACAGGTGACGCAGGATGAAGAACAGCCCGGCGGCGAGCGTGATGGCGGCCGGGAGGGTCATGATCCAGGCCAGCGCCATGTTGCGCACGGTCGACATCTGCAGACCCGAGCCGTTGGCCGCCATCGTCCCGGCGACGCCCGAGGACAGGATGTGGGTGGTCGAGACCGGCAATCCGTAGAGTTCGGCCAGCCCGATCGTGCCGGCGGCCACGATCTCGGCGGAGGCGCCCTGCGCGTAGGTCAGGTGCGTCTTGCCGATCTTCTCGCCCACGGTCACGACGATGCGCCGCCACCCGACCATGGTGCCGAGGCCGAGCGCCAGGGCCACGCAGACCTTCACCCAGCCCGGGATGTAGCGCGTGCCGTCGTTGAGCAGCCCCGCGTAGCGCTTCAGCGTCGCCTTGTCGGCCTCCGAGAGATCGGCACCCGCGTTCGGCAGGACACGCACCGCGTCGGCGGCGAGATACATGTCGCTGCGCAGGTTCTGCGTCTGGGCGGCCGGCACGGTCCGGATCGCACCGTAGTTCTTCACGCTGGCGGCGATGTCGGTGGAGAGCACGGACAGGGCCGCGTAGACCGGAGGCGTGTTCACCGCCTTGGTCTTCAGCGCCTCCGTCACAGTCCGGCGCGCCGCGGCGGCATCCGGCGCCGCGGCACCGGGGGCGTGGGCGGAGAACACCTGGCTCGCCGCCGTCGAGGTCTGAATGAAGGCCGGCGTCGTGTCGTCCGACATGGTGCGGTTCAGGGCGTAGGCGGTGGGGGCGGCGCCGATCAGGATCAGCATGATCAGGCCCATGCCCTTCTGCCCGTCATTGCCGCCGTGGAAGAACGAGACCAGCGTGCAGGTGAGGATCAGCATGCCCCGGATCCACAGGGGCGGGGGGGCGTCGCCCTTCGGCGCCTCGTAGAGGTCCTTGCGGCGCACGGCGAATTTCAGGGCGAGCAGCAGCAGCGCCGCCAGCACGAAGCCGCAGACCGGTGAGAACAGCAGCGCTTTGAACACGTTGAGCGCCTGGCCCCAGTCGACGCCCGAGGTGCCGTCGCCGCCGCTCATCAGCTGGTTGGCGAGGCCGACGCCCAGCACCGATCCGATCAGGGCGTGGGAGGACGAGTTCGGCAGGCCCATGGCCCAGGTCCCGAGGTTCCAGATGATCGCCGCCAGCAGCAGCGCGAAGATCATCGCGTAGCCCGCCCCAGAGCCGACGTTCAGGATCAGCTCCACCGGCAGCAGCGTGACGATGGCGTAGGCCACCGCGCCGGAGGATAGCATCACGCCGAGGAAGTTGAAGAAGCCCGACCAGATCACCGCCACGAGCGGCGGCAGCGAGTGGGTGTAGATCACCGTGGCGACCGCGTTGGCGGTGTCGTGGAACCCGTTCACGAACTCGAAGGCGAGGGCGATCAGCAGGGCGAGGCCGAGGAGCGCGAAGGCGCCGTAGGCCAGCGGTGCCTCGCCGACCGCGTTCATGTCGGTGATCAGGCTCACCACCGCGTAGCCGAGCCCCGCCACCAGGACGAGCAGGAACGCGATCACCCCGCCGGGATGGATCCGATGTTCGAGGCGCGGCCCGCCCGCGGGCCTGTTCCCTAGGATCCCCGAGGGGATCACGGCAGAATCGGACATGAACCCTCGCGCGGAACCGGTTGTGCTGGTGAATGCGGGATTAAGTTCCGCGCGTGACGCTTCGGTGACGGCACCCTTCGATCCGGGTTGCGGGTCACACCATTCGCGCGGCGAAGGACTGCGCAGTGCTGGAACCGCTCCGGCCGGGCGGCCCGCGCGATGGATCCGCCTTCGCCGGCGCCGCGCGTGCCCCAGTCGGCCGACGGGGTTGCGGCACGCGCAGAGCTTTCGCATCGCGGTGAGGATGTTCGGCGGGTTCCTGGAAGATGAAGGCCGCGACTTTGCTGTGCTGGCTAAGTTATCGATCTGTTGCTTCGATGCGACACGCGGCGATTCTGCTGAAAATGACTTAATTATGACGCTGGCGGAGCCGCGGATTTCGCTAAACCTCCCGCCGCAGGCCGAATGGCCGCGGCTTTGGGGGCCAGACATGAAGTTACGACACGGGATCTCGATCGCGGCCTTGACGGTCGCGGTATTCGGGCCGGGCGCGCAGGCACAGACCGCCAACACGACGCCGTCCGACGTCAACGTGCTCAATCTCCTGTCCCCCTATCTGGCGCTCAACGCCACCGCGACCGGTCAGCGGACGCTGCAGCTCAACCTGTCGCAGGGGGTGGCGCTCAACAACGCGGCCGGCCTGTCCCAGCAGCAGAACGCGATCAGCGACAAGAACCTGCTCGGCTCGATCAGCAACGACCTGTCCGCCTCGGGGCTCGGCACCTACGGGGTGGCCGCCAACCTCGCGGGCGGCCTGCCGGCCCAGACGCCGATCAACGGCATCGTGCCCCAGCAACTCGTCGGCGGCCTCGGCGCCCAGCTCGGGCCGATCTACCAGCGCGGCGTCGCGCCGGGCGTGAACGGCCCCCTCGGCAGCGTCGTCAGCCTGCTGGCCGGCGCCTACACCTTCTCCGGGAACAATCTCGGCGTCGCCAAGAACTACTTCGCCAACGGCGCGGCCACCAATCCGAGCGTGACCCCGGCCAACTACGTGGCGGTGCCCGCCGTGGCCCCGGCCGGCTACACCCTGCCGACCTATAACGGCCTGCCCAACACCACCAACAGCGTCTACGACCTCGCCTACGGCGTCACCAACACGCAAGCGGGCCAGGACGTCTACGGATCCTCGCGGCCGGTGCAGGTGGCGCCGTCCCAGTACAACGCCTTCGACCCGACCGCGCTCAACGGGATCGCCACCAACCCGTCCTTCCCGAGCGGGCACACCACTTACGCCTTCACGGACGGCATCCTCCTGGCGATGCTGGTGCCCCAGCAATACCAGACCATGCTGCTGCGCGCCGCCGACTACGCCAACAACCGCATCGTGCTGGGCGTGCACTACCCCCTCGACATCATCGGCAGCCGGGCGCTCGCCGCCTACGATCTCGCCCAGGCCTTCACCAACCCGGCCTACATCAACAACTCCGCGGTGACCGGCACGGCGATCAACCTGCCCAACCAGTTCGTCCAGGCCCAGGGCCAGATCCAGGCCTACCTCGCCGCCCAGTGCGGCAACACCGTCGCGGCCTGCGCCGGCAGCGCGGCCAACGGCGCCGGCAACCCCTACCTCCCGTCGGCCGCCAACCAGGCCACCTACCAGAGCCGGCTCACCTACGGCCTGCCGACCCTGAGCCTCGCCCAGGCCCCCCGCGAGCAGGCCCCCGCCAACGGGCCCGACGCGTCGATCCTGCTGGCCCCCCTCTACGGCGGCTCCACCACCGCCGCCCGCACCCTGGCGCCCGGCGGCGGCCTCTACGGCCAGCTGTCCACGGGAACCATCAACCAGATCCTGGTCAACACCGAGACCAACGCGCTGGCCGCCTTCTACGGCAGCGCGCTGAGCTACTGGAGCCGCATCGACCTGTACTCCGCCGCCGGCTACTTCGGAAACGTGACCGGCACCCTGCGGATGGACACCGCCGACAGCCTGGCCATCGATGTCGCCATCGGCCAGGGCGGCGCCCTCTACGCCAACGGCACCATCGCGGGCACCGCCTTCGTGGGCTCCGGCGGCCTGCTCGGCGGATCGGGCACGGTCGGCGGGATCAGCGCCCTGTCCGGGGGCACGGTGGCGCCGGGCACCGCGATCGGCACGCTCTCGGTCACCGGCGCGGTCGCCTTCGCGCCCGGCTCGACCTACCAGGTCGAGGCCAACGCCGCCGGCCAGGCCGACCGGATCGCGGCCGGCGGCGCCGCCGCCCTGTCGGGGGGCACCGTCCAGGTGCTGGCCGCCTCGGGCAGCTACAACCCGCGCACCACCTACGCGATCCTCACCGCCGGCGGCGGCGTCTCGGGCCAGTTCGCCGGCGTGACGTCGAACCTCGCCTTCCTCAGCCCGGGCCTGCGCCACCTGGCCAACGAGGTCGACCTGACGCTCACCCGCAACGACGTGGCGTTCTCCAGCTCCGCCACCGGCCGCAACGGCGCGGCCGCGGCCGACGCCATCCAGGCGGGCGGAGCCGGCCGGCTCTACGACGCCGCGTCCGGCTTCATCACGGGCGAGGCCGGCGCCGCCTTCCGGGCGCTCGCCGGCGACATCCACGCCAGCACCGTCTCGACCGCCTACGAGACCGCGTTCTTCGTGCGCGAGGCGGTGCTCGACCGCCTGCGCTGGGGCAATCCCGGCACCGGGCTCGATTACGGAAGCCTGCCGGCCGCCTACACGGCCGATCTGCCGGGCCGGGCGCCGGTGGTGGCGGGGGTGCCGGTGCGCACCCTCGACCCGCAGGTCTTCGGGCTCTGGGGCCAGGGCTTCGGGGCGTTCGGCACGGCCGGCGGGGGCGGCAACGCCTTCGACCTCGACCGGCAGATCGCGGGCTTCGCCGCCGGCGCGGATGTACGCCTGCCGGGCGGGCTGCGCTTCGGCGTGGTCGGCGGCTACACGGAGGCCAATCTCGACAGCGCCGGGCGGAGCGGCGGCCTGAGCCGGGCGGAGAGCGCGACGCTCAAGAGCGGGTTCGGCGGCGTCTACGGCGGCGCCGAGCTGGGGCCGGTCTCGCTGCGGCTGGGCGTGATCTACGCCGACACGGATACGCGCACCCGGCGGGCGGTGCTGTACGGGCTGTCGGACACGCTGACCGGGCATGGCGGCGGCCACACCCTGCAGGGCTTCGGCGAGCTCGGCTGGAAGTTCGCGCTGGGCGCGCCGGCGCCGGCGGTGCTGGTGTCGAAGGACGGCGCGGCGGCGGCGGTCCAGCCGGCGGCGGCCTATGTGGAGCCGTTCGTGGGCGGGGCCTATGTCGGGATCCGGCGGGACGCCTTCGCGGAGGCTGGGGGCGCGGCGGCGCTGACGAGTTTCGCGCGCGACTACGACCTCGGGGCGGCCACCGTCGGGGTGCGGGCGCAGACCAGCCTGGACCTGGGCCTGGGGCTGCCGGTGACGCTGCGGGGGCTCATCGGATACCGGAGGGCGTTCGGGGACGTGGTGCCGGCGGCGCTGCTGCGCTTCGGCACCGGCCCGGCCTTCCTGAGCGCGGGCGTTCCGATCGACCGGGACGCGCTGGTGGCGGAGGTCGGCCTGGACCTGGCGGTGGCGCCGAACGCGAGCCTCGGCGTCGCCTATACCGGCCAGACCGGCACCCGGGCCCAGGATCAGGCCGTCAAGGGCAACTTCACCCTCCGGTTCTGAGGAACACGCCGCGACCGCGGGCCGGCAATATCTGGCCCGCATCCCGTGCGTGTCACACGACTGACGCGGTCCGGCCGCTAGCGACCGGGCCGCTCAGGACGCCAACGGGGGATCCCGCATGATTGACGCCACGGTGCCGGCCCTCGCCCTCGGCGCGCTCCTGGCCCTCGTCCAGATCGGCAGCATCGCCATCGCGGGCCGGCGCATCGGCCGAAGCCACGGGCCGTCGCGGTTTCCGGCGGGGGCGCCCGTCTCCCTGGTCCGCCCGCTCCACGGGGTCGAGGCCTACAGCGAGGAGATGCTGACCCGGAGCTTCCGCCTCGACTATCCGGCCTACGAGCTGATCTTCTGCGTGGCCGATCCGGGCGATCCGATCGTGCCGCTGGTGGAGCGCCTGATCGCCGCCCATCCCCACGTGCCGGCCCGCCTGATCCGCGGCGACGAGCGCGTCAGCGAGAACCCGAAGCTGAACAACTGCCTGCGCGGCTGGCGCGCCGCCGCCCACGATTGGGTGGTGCTGGCCGATTCCAACGTGGCCATGCCGCCGGATTACCTCCAGTGCCTCCAGGCCGCGTGGCGGGAGGAGACCGGCCTCGTCTGCTCGACCCCGGCCGGCGCGCGCCCGGGCAGCTTCATGGCCGAGGTCGAGTGCGCCTTCCTCAACACCCTGCAGGCGCGCTGGCAATACGCCGCCGAGGCGTTCGGCCTGGGTTTCGCGCAGGGCAAGAGCATGCTGTGGCACAAGCCGTTCCTGGAAGCGCAGGGCGGCCTCCAGGCGCTCGCCGCCGAGATCGCCGAGGACGCGGCCGCCACCAAGCTGGTCCGGGCCGCCGGCAAGCGCGTCCATCTCGTGGCGAGCCCCTTCGAGCAGCCCCTGGGACCCCGCGGCTTCCGGGAGGTCTGGGCGCGGCAGCTGCGCTGGGCCCGGCTGCGGCGGGTGACCTTCCCGCTGTTCTTTATCCCGGAGATCGGCAGCGGCGTCCTGCTGCCGGCGCTGCTGCTGGCGCTGTGGTTCGGCAGCCTCGCCGGACTTTCCGGCGCTGCGGGTATCGCGGTCCTGTGCTACGGAGCCGAGCACTGGCTCGCGGTCCGCGCGGGCTGGCATCGCTCGCCCCGCATGCCGGCGGTCTTCCTGGTCCGCGATCTCCTGATCCCGGCGATCTGGCTGGGCGCCTGGGTGCAGAGCGCCATCGTGTGGCGCGGCAACGCCATGGATGTCCGTCCCCGCCGGCCCGCCGACGCCCGGAGCTACGCGCCGTCGGCCTGAGGAATGCCGCGAGATACCCGGAGGCTTTGGACGTGTCGCGCCGCTACGCCCTGTACTGGCTCCCCGCTCCGGGCTCGCGTCTGGAGGCGTTCGGCAACGCCGTGCTCGGCTACGACAACGTGTCCGGGCGGACGGTCCCGCATCCGGAGACACCGGGCGGCTTCGCTGCGGTCACGGCGGGGGCCCGGCTCTACGGTTTCCACGCGACCCTCAAGGCGCCGCTGCGCCTCGCGCCGGGGACCGCGGAGGCCGATCTCGTCGCCGCCGCCCGGGGCCTCGCCGCCGCGCACCCGCCGGTGCCGCTCGGGCCGCTGGTGGTCGCGGCGCTCGGACCGTTCCTCGCCCTGGTGCCGGAGGCCCCGCCGCCGGGTCTGGGCCTGCTCGCGGCCGAATGCGTCGCCGCCCTCGACCCGTTCCGGGCGCCGCTGACCGGGGCCGAGCGCGCGAAGCGCCGGCCGGAGCGGCTGGATCCCCGCGGCCGCGCGCTGCTCGACCGCTGGGGCTACCCCTACGTGTTCGAGGCCTTCCGCTTCCACATGACCCTGACCGACGCCCTGCCGGAGCCGGACCGCGACGGGTGGCACCGGCGCCTCGCCGCGGCCTATGCCGCCTCGGGCCCGGAGCCCGCCGTGATCGACGCGGTGTCCCTCCTGACCCAGGACGGGTCCGGGCCGTTCCGGCTCCTGGCGCGCCTGCCCTTCGGAGACGCCCATGGCTGACCAGCCCCTCGGGCTCGCGCCCGCCATCGATCCCAGCGCCCGGGTCCAGGTAAGCCGCCTCGGCCGCTACACCGAGATCGGGGCCCGCACCCGCATCACCGAATCGGTCCTGGACGATTATTCCTACATCGCCCAGGACGGCGAGGTGATCTACACGACGATCGGCAAGTTCTGCTCGATCGCCGCGAGCGTGCGGATCAATCCCGGCAACCATCCGATGGAGCGCGCATCGCAGGCGCATTTCACCTACCGGGCCCGCGCCTACTGGCCGGAGGAGGCGGACGAGGACGCCTTCTTCGACCGGCGCCGGTCGAGCCCGGTGACGATCGGCCACGACGTCTGGATCGGCCACGGGGTCGTCGTCCTGCCCGGCCGCCGCATCGGCACCGGCGCGGTGGTCGGGGCGGGGGCGATCGTCACCCGCGATGTCGCCCCCTACACGATCGTGGTCGGCAATCCCGCGCGGCCGGTGCGGCCCCGCTTCCCCGAGGCGATCGCCGCGCGCCTGGAGCGCCTCGCCTGGTGGGACTGGGATCACGCGCGCCTGCGCCGGGCGCTGCCGGATTTCCGCGGGCTCGCCATCGAAGCGTTTCTGGACCGTCACGAAGCTTCGGCGTGACATCGCCGCCGCGGACACCGTCTTCGTCCGCGTGGCGGCGACATCATCTCGGTAAGATACCCGCGCGGATCCCTATTCATTCGTCGGCTATAGATATTCCGAGGTCTTCGTCATCCAACCGTCGTAGAAGCGGCGTTTAGCTGCGGCCATTCCGCCGCGGATGGATGCATGCTCGTCATCGAAGATCTCACGCGCCAGTATGGCGACCGGCGCGCGGTCGACGGTGTCTCGTTGCGGATCGAGCCCGGCAGCTTCGTCGGCGTGATCGGCCGCTCGGGGGCCGGCAAGTCGACGCTGCTGCGCCTGATCAACCGGCTGGCGGATCCGAGTTCGGGCCGCATCCTCCACGACGGGCGGGACGTCACGATGCTGCGGGGCCGGGCCCTGCGGGACTGGCGCACCCGCTGCGCCATGATCTTCCAGCAATTCAACCTCGTCGGCCGCCTCGACGTGATGACCAACGTGCTCATGGGGCGCCTCAGTCACGTGCCGAGCCACCGGGCCCTGATGCGCCTGTGGTCCGACGCGGACCGGGCCATGGCGCTCGCCGCCCTGGAGAGCTTCGACATGGGCGAGTTCGCCGGCCAGCGGGCCGACGGCCTGTCGGGCGGGCAGCAGCAGCGCGTCGCCATCGCCCGCGCCCTCGTGCAAGAGCCCGAGATCCTGCTCGCCGACGAGCCGGTGGCCTCCCTCGACCCGCGCAACACACGCCTCGTGATGGATGCGCTCGCCGACGTGAACCGGCGCTACGGCATCACGGTGCTGTGCAACCTGCATTCCCTCGACCTCGCCCGCGCCTATTGCGACCGCCTCGTCGGCCTCGCGGCGGGCCGCGTGGTGTTCGAGGGCGGCCCCTTCGACCTCACCGAGGACGTGGCGCGCCGGCTCTACGGGCTGGAGGCCGGCGAGGTGCTCGACGATTCCGCGCAGCGCGAGGCGGAGCAGCGGGCGGCCATGCCGGGCCTGCCCGGCTCCATGCCCGCGCGTCCGGTCCGCGAAGCCGCGATCGGCGCCTGAGCCGACAACGATGTCCGTCACCCCGGCGGGCAGGGGGCCGGCCGAACCCTGCCCCAGGGCCCGCACAGGAGAACGCAATGATCACCCGACGCACCCTCGCGGCCGCGGCCGCCGCCCTCGCGCTCCTCGGCCTGCCGGCCGCCGCCCAGGACTGGAAGGCCCAGTATCCCGAACTGACGCTGGGCGTGATCCCCGCCGAGAACGCCTCCGGCACCGCCGATCGCTGGGCGCCGCTCACCGCCTACCTGACCAAGACCCTGGGCGTGCCGGTGAAGCTGCGGGTCGCCAGCGACTACGCGGCCGTGATCGAGGGCCAGCGCGCCGGCAACATCCAGATCGCCTGGTACGGCCCCGCCTCCTTCGCCCGGGCGGTGATGACCGGGGTGAAGATCGAGCCGATCGTGAACCAGAAGCACGAGACCGGCGCTTCGGGCTACTATTCGGTGGTCTACGTGCTGGCCACGAGCCCGTACAAGACGGTCGAGGACCTCAAGGGCAAGAACCTCGCTCTGGTCGACCCCAATTCCACCTCCGGCAATCAGGCGCCGCGCTTCTTCCTCAAGCGGGCCGGCTACGACGTGGAGAAGTTCTTCGCCAAGACCTTCTACGCCGGCAGCCACGAGAACGCCGTCTTGGCGCTCACCCAGGGCACCGCCGACGCCGCCGCCAATCTCTGGAACTCCGAGACCGACACGATGGTCACCCGCATGGCCGCCAAGGGCATGCTCAAGAAGCCGGACGGCACGCCGATGCAGCAGTCGGACTTCCGGGTGGTGTTCAAGTCCGACTTCCTGCCGGAGGGCCCCTTCGCCGTGCTGGCGAGCCTGCCCGACGACCTGAAGGCCAAGATCCGCCAGGCCTTCATCGCTCTGCCGACCGCCGACAAGGCGGCGTTCGACCGGCTGTCGGACGGTAAGGACCAGGGCCTCACCCCGGTGACGCTGAAGGATTATCAGCCGATCATCGACATGCTGAAGTTCAACGACGAGCAGCGCAAGAAGTCCTGATCCGGGCATGCCGACCTCGCACGGCCCGACACCCCTGCCGCCGGAGCGGGAAGCCGCCCTCTCCGGCCTCTACGCGGCGGCGACCCGGGCCGCGCGCCGCCGTACGCTGGCGGGCTTCGCGATCGTCGCGGTGCTGGCGCTGCTCGCCGGGTTCGCCGCCGAGGTGCGGCCGCTGGTCTTCATCGAGAACATCGGCAAGTTCACCGCGTATATCCGAGAGATCCTGCCGCCGATCGGCCTCGACCATCCGATCGAGGACGTCCGCGCCTGGTACTGGGGCCTGCCGAACTGGCTTGGCTTGCTGGGCGAGACCCTGCTGATGGCCTATCTGGGCACGCTGCTCGGCGGGCTCGCGGGCTTCGCCCTGAGCTTCCTGGCGGCCGCCAACCTCGCGCGGTCGCGCCTGCTGCGCATCGCCGCCAAGCGCTTCCTGGAGGTCTGCCGCACCGTTCCCGAGGTGGTGTTCGCGCTGCTCTTCGTGATCGCCTTCGGCCTCGGGCCGATGGTCGGCGTGCTGGCCATCGCCATCCACACCACGGGGGCGCTCGGCAAGCTGTTCTCCGAGGTGGTCGAGAACATCGACATGCGTCCCGTCGAGGGCCTGTCGGCCTCGGGCGCCACGTGGATCGAGACCGTGCGCTTCGCGGTGCTGCCCCAGGTGCTGTCGAATTTCGCCTCCTACGCGCTGCTGCGGTTCGAGATCAACGTGCGCGGGGCGGGGGTGATGGGCTTCGTCGGCGCCGGCGGCATCGGCCAGGAATTCCTGGTGGCGATCCGCAACTTCTACTACGCGGATGTCAGCGCCATCCTCGTGCTGATCATCCTCACCGTGTTCTGCATCGACCTCGCCACCGAGCGGGTCCGCCATCGGTTGATCGGCCCGGAGCACGCACGATGAGCGCGCGGTCCGAGACCCTGCGGGCGACCGCCCGGGCCGACCTCGCCCGGCTGCGGGCCCGCTACCCGGCGCAGTTCCGCATCGACTGGGCGGCGCGGGCACGCCTGGCCGGGGTGATCGGCCTCCTCCTCGGATTGGCGGCGTTCGGCTATTGGCGCCTCGATTTCTCGGTGGCGCGGATCCTCCACGGGCTTGGGCGGCTCGGCACCTTCGCGGTGCTGATGCTGCCGCCGTCCCCGGAGGGCCAGTTCTGGACCTTCCTGCACGCGCTGGGCGAGACCCTGGGCATCGCCTTCCTCGGCACGCTGACGGCGGCGATCCTGGCCTTCCCGGTGGCGTTCCTGGCCGCCCGGAACGTCGTCCCCAACCCGTTCGCGCGCTTCGCCGTCCGCCGCGGCCTCGACGTCATGCGCTCGGTGGACGTGCTGATCTGGGCGCTGATCTGGATCAACGTCGTCGGGCTCGGCCCCTTCGCGGGGGCGCTGGCCATCGCGTGCTCGGATTTCGGCGCGTTCGGCAAGCTGTTCTCCGAGGCGATCGAGACCTGCGACCGCCGGCCCGGCGAGGGCGTCGTCGCCTCGGGCGGCTCGGCCCTGCACCGGATCCGGTTCGGCCTGATCCCCGCCGTGCTGCCGGTGCTGGCGAGCCAGGTGCTGTACTTCTTCGAATCGAACACCCGCTCGGCCACGATCATCGGAATCGTCGGCGCCGGCGGTATCGGCCAATATCTCACCGAGCTGATCCGCGTGCTGGAACTGAGGCAGGTCGCTTTCCTGGTGTTGATGATCCTCGTCACCGTGGCGGCGATCGACGGGGTCTCGACCCGCCTGCGCCGGGCGCTGATCGGGCCGGCAGCGCGCTGACCGGCCTCACGTGCCGATCACCAGCTCCACCCGGTCGGCGGCGAACAGGGTGCGGTTCGCCTGGATCGGCACGCCCGCCTGATCGATGTTGACGCTCGAGACGACCATCACAACCCGCCCGGGGGCGATGTCGAGGCGCCCCGCCTCCTGGGCATCGGCCGGGCGGGCGCGGATGCGCGTCGAGAGCCGGGTGTAGTCGTGGACGCCGCAGGCCGCCAGCGCCCGGGTGATCGAGCCGCGCTCGGCATAGGCCTCGGCGAAGCCCGAAAAGCGCGGCAGCGGCAGCCAGGTCAGCGCCGTCGACAGCGGGGTGTCGTCCGCCCGGTGGACCGTCAGCAGTTCCAGCACCGGCGCGCCGGGGGGGAGCGCCAGCGCCGCCGCCTGCTCGGAGCCGGCCGGGCGGGTGCCCGAGGCGATCAAGTCGCCCCAGGCTTCGCGGCCGGCCCCGGCGACGATCTCGGAGAAGCGGGTGCGCGGCCCGATCGGGTAGGCCAGCGGGGCGTCCTCGACGAAGGTGCCCCGGCCCTGGCTGGCCCGCACCAGGCCGCCCTCGGCCAGGGCGGCGAGGGCCCGGCGCACCGTGTGGCGGTTCACCGAGAACCGCGCCGCCAGCGCCGCCTCGGTGGGGAGCTGCTGCCCGGGTGCGTGGGATCCCGCGGCGATCTCGGCCGTGAGGGCGTCGGCGATCTGCCGCCACGCCGCCAGTCCCTCGCCCCGGACGAGGCCGGGCGCCTGCTCCTGTGCGTCCATCCTGTCATCCAAACTTCATTTGTGCCCGGGGCGCCAGTTGTCTATATATCTATACAACGACGCGACGGAGGGATTCGCGATGACCCCGAACCCGACGGGACCGCAGAATGGTCCCGGGATCGAAGCCCGGCGGGCGATGATGGCGCTCTGCGCCGAAGCCGGCCGGAGTGAGCTCGAAGCCGCCGTCGCGCGCCTCGGCGCCCCGGCGGCCGAGGATCTGCGCCCCCCGGAAACCGGGCTGGTGATGGCCGAGGGCCGGATCGGCGGCGACGGGCGGCCGTTCCATTTCGGTGAGGTCAGCGTGACCCGGGCGGCGATCCGTCTCCCGGATGGCAGTACCGGCTTCGCCTACCATCTCGGTCGCGACCGCACGAAGGCGCGGCTGGCCGCGATCCTCGACGCCCTCTGGCAGGATTCGGCACGGCGCGCCGGGGTCGAGGCGGCCCTCGCCGGCGCGGCCGCCCGGACCGAGGCGGCGCGCCGGCAGGCGGCACGGCGCACCGCCGCCACCCGCGTCGAATTCCTGACCGTCGCCCGCGGGGAGGACTGAGCATGCTCGCACCCGGTTTCGCCGATCCGGTCCACGATGCGCAGGACACGTTCCGCGCGGTGATGGATGCCCTCGCCCGGCCGGGGCGGCCCCGGCCGCTCCGAGCCGGCCTCGAGCCCCCGGCGCCGCTGACCCCGGAACTCGCCGCCGTGGCGCTGGCGCTCACCGATGCCGACACGCCGGTCTGGCTCGATGCCGGCCTGGCGGCGGCCCCCGAGGTCGCCGCGTATCTGCGCTTCCACACCGGGGCGCCCCTCACCGACGATCCGGCCGGGGCCGCCTTCGCGCTGATCGGCGATCCGGCCCGCTGCCCGCCGCTCGGCACCTTCGCGTCCGGCACGCCGGCCTATCCCGACACCGCCACCACCCTGGTGCTCGCCCTCGACGCGATCACCGAGGGGGCGGGGCTGTGCCTCGCCGGCCCCGGCATCCGCGGCACCGCCCGCGTGGCGCTGGCGCCCCTGCCGGAGGGCTTCGTCGCCCAGTGCGCGGAGAACCGCGCCGACTTCCCCCTGGGCGTCGACCTGATCCTCACCGCCCCCGGCCGGGTCGTCGGCCTGCCGCGCTCCACCGCCGTCACGGAGAATTAGCCATGTACGTGGCCGTGAAGGGCGGCGAGGCCGCCATCGACAACGCCCACCGGCTCCTGGCCGAGGCCCGCCGCGGCGACCCCGCGGTGCCGGAGCTGTCCGTGGCGCAGATCCGCGCGCAGATGGCCCTGCTGGTCGACCGGGTGATGACCGAGGGCTCGCTCTACGACCCCGACCTCGCGGCTCTGGCCCTCAAGCAGGCCCGGGGCGACGTGGTCGAGGCGGTGTTCCTGGTCCGCGCCTACCGGACGACCCTGCCGCGCTTCGGCGCCTCGGTGCCGGTCGATACCGGCGTCATGGCGGTGGAACGCCGGGTCTCGGCCACCTTCAAGGATCTGCCCGGCGGGCAGGTGCTCGGGCCGACCTTCGACTACACCCACCGGCTGATCGACTTTGCGCTGGCCGCCGAGGGCGAGGTCCAGGCCGCCGCCGAGGCCGAGCCGCGCGACGATGCCGGGCACTGCCCGCGGGTCACCGATCTGCTGGCCCGGGACGGGCTGATCGAGGCCGCCCCCCCGGATGACGGCACGCCCCCGGGCGACCTCACCCGGGAGCCGGTGGATTACCCCGCCGACCGGGCCCTGCGGCTCCAGGCCCTGGCCCGGGGCGACGAGGGCTTCGTGCTCGGCCTCGCCTATTCGACCCAGCGCGGCTACGGCCGCACCCACCCGTTCGTGGGCGAGATCCGGGTCGGCGAAGTCGCGGTGGACTTCGTCCCCGAGGAGCTGGGCTTCCCGGTGCCGCTCGGCCGGGTCCGGCTCACCGAATGCCAGATGGTCAACCAGTTCAAGGGTTCGGGGGCGGCGCCGCCCCAGTTCACCCGCGGCTACGGGCTCGCCTTCGGCCAGAGCGAGCGCAAGGCCATGGCGATGGCCCTGGTCGACCGAGCCCTGCGGGCGGAGGAACTCGGCGAGCCGGTGGCGAGCCCGGCCCAGGACCAGGAATTCGTGCTCGCCCATTGCGACAGCCTCCAGGCGACCGGCTTCGTCGAGCACCTGAAGCTGCCGCACTACGTCGACTTCCAGGCCGAGCTGGAACTGGTTCGCCGGCTACGCGCCGAGTTCGAGCGGAAATCCGAACCCGTCGAGATGCAGGAGGCCGCGGAATGAGCGCGACAGACACGGTCCTCTCTCCCCCCTCTGCCGGGGAGGGTGGCCCCCGAAGGGGGTCGGGAGAGGGGAACCCGGTTTCCGGAAGGGGCGGAAGCCTTCATGAAGGCGGTGCCTTGTCCTGCACCGTTGCTCCCCTCTTGCGGGACTTCGTCCCGGCCCGACCCCTGCTGACGCAGGGGCCACCCTCCCCCGCAGAGGGGGGAGGGGGTGGCGTGGAGCCGTTCGCGCCGCAATCCGGCTACAACTTCGCCTATCTCGACGAGGGCACGAAGCGGATGATCCGCCGGGCGATCCTCAAGGCGATCGCGGTGCCGGGCTACCAGGTGCCGTTCGCCTCCCGGGAGATGCCGATGCCCTACGGCTGGGGCACCGGCGGCGTGCAGGTCACGGCGGCGATCCTCGGTCGGGCGGACGTGCTCAAGGTCATCGACCAGGGCGCCGACGACACCACCAACGCGGTCTCGATCCGCCGCTTCTTCGCCAAGACCTCCGGGGTCGCGACGACGACCCGGACCGCCGAGGCGACGATCATCCAGACCCGCCACCGCATCCCCGAGACGCCGCTCTCGGAGGGGCAGACCCTGGTCTATCAGGTGCCGATCCCCGAGCCCCTGCGCTTCCTGGAGCCGCGCGAGACCGAGACCCGCCAGCTCCACGCGCTCGCCGAGTACGGGGCCATGCACGTCAAGCTCTACGAGGATATCAGCCGCCACGGGCACATCGCCACCACCTACGCCTACCCGGTGGAGGTGGCCGGCCGCTACGTGATGGACCCGTCTCCGACGCCGAAATTCGACAACCCCAAGATGGACGATTGTCCGGCCCTCCAGCTGTTCGGCGCGGGCCGCGAGCGGCGCATCTACGCGGTGCCGCCCTACACCCGCGTCCGCAGCCTCGACTTCGAGGACCATCCGTTCCGGGTGCAGCAGTTCGACCAGCCCTGCGCCCTGTGCGGAGCCGAGGGCGTCTATCTCGACGAGGTGCTGCTCGACGATGCCGGCCGGCGGATGTTCGTCTGCTCGGACACCGACCATTGCGAGGGCCGCCGCGCCGACGGCCATGTCGGCACGGGGGACGCGGCATGACCGGCCTCACGGTCCGCCGGGCCGGGCAGCCCGACCTCCCCGCCATCCTCGACCTCTACGCCGAGCTGAGCGGCGGGCGGGTGGCGACCCTGGCGCAGGCGGAAGCGCTCCTCGATCGGCTCGAGACCGCCTATCCCGATTACGGGCTCTACGTGGCCGAGGTCGACGGCGCGGTCGTCGGCACCTTCTGCCTCATCGTCCTCGACAACATCGCCCATTGGGGCACGCCCTCGGGCCTCGTCGAGAGCGTCGTGGTCGCGTCCGGGCATCGCGGCGGCGGCCTCGGCCGGGCAATGATGGGGCACGCGTTCCGCCTCGCCCAGGCCCGGGGCTGCTACAAGCTCGCCCTGTCGTCGAATGTCGACGCCAAGCCGGCGCACGCCTTCTACGAGGGCCTCGGCTTCGAGCGCTACGGCTACAGCTTCCGCCTGGATCCCCCCTTCGTGCCGGACGTCGCAGAGGTGACCCGATGAGCGAGCCCCTGCTTCAGGTCCGCGGCCTGACCAAGCGCTACGGCGCCCGCCTCGCCTGCGCCGACGTGTCGTTCGACCTGGTGCCCGGCGAGGTGCTGGCGGTCGTCGGCGAATCCGGCTCGGGCAAGTCGACGCTGCTCTCCCTCATCGCCACCGAACTCGCCCCGGATGCCGGGACGGTCTCCTACCGGATGCGCGACGGCGGCCTGCGCGACCTCGCCGGCCTGAGCGAGGCCGGGCGTCGGGCGCTGATGCGCACCGAGTGGGGTTTCGTCCGCCAGGACGCGGCCCAGGGCCTGCGCATGGCGGTCTCGGCCGGCGGCAATGTCGGCGAGCGGCTGATGGGGATGGGCGAGCGCCATTACGGCCGGATCCGCGCCCAGGCGCTCGACTGGCTCGGCCGGGTCGAGATCGCCGCCGACCGGATCGACGACCCGCCGACGCGGTTCTCCGGCGGCATGCGCCAGCGGCTCCAGATCGCCCGCAACCTCGTCACCGGCCCCCGGCTGGTGCTGATGGACGAGCCGACCTCGGGGCTCGACGTCTCGGTCCAGGCCCGGCTCCTCGACCTGATCCGCCGGCTCTCGGCGGAGCTCGGGCTCGCCGTGATCATCGTCACCCACGACCTCGCGGTGGCGCGGCTCCTGTCGCACCGGATCGTGGTCATGCGCGCCGGCCGGGTCATCGAGACCGGGCTGACCGACCAGGTGCTCGACGATCCCGCGCAGGCCTACACCCAGCTCCTCGTTTCCTCGGTGCTCGCCGCATGACCGCGCTTCTGACCTTCCAGGACGTCGCCAAGAGCTTCACCCTGCACCTGCGCGGCGGCGTCGTGCTGCCGGTGGTGGGCGATGTCAGCCTCGCGGTCGAGCCCGGCGAGTGCGTGGTGCTCGGCGGCCCCTCGGGGGCGGGCAAGTCCTCGCTGCTCAAGATGGCCTACGGCAATTACCGCTGCGACGCGGGCGCGATCCGGATCCGGGACGGCGACGCCGTGATCGATGTGGTCCGGGCCGACCCGCGGGTGATGCTGTCCCTGCGGGCCCGGGTCATCGCCTACGTGTCGCAGTTCCTGCGGGTGATCCCCCGGGTCCCGGCCCTCGACGTGGTCGAGGCCGCCGGCCGCGAGGGCGGGCTCGACGCGGCGGCGGCACAGGCCCGGGCCAAGGATCTGCTCGCCCGGCTCAACCTGCCCGAACGGCTCTGGGGCCTGCCGCCCGCGACCTTCTCGGGGGGCGAGCAGCAGCGGGTCAACATCGCCCGGGGCCTGATCGCCGACCGGCCGCTGCTGCTGCTGGACGAGCCGACCGCCTCCCTCGACGCGCAGAACCGCGCCGTGGTGGCCGAGCTGGTGCGCGAAAAGCTGAAGGGCGGGGCCGGCGTGCTCGGCATCTTCCACGACAGCGAGATGCGCGATGCTGTGGCGACCCGGGTGGTCGACGTCACCCGCTTCGCGCCGCCAGCCCGGGCAGCCTGAGGACCGATACGATGGACGACCTGATCATCGAGAACGCGACCCTGGTCCTGCCGGACCGGATTCAGCACGGCTGGCTCGCCGTCATCGACGGGGCCATCGCGGAGATCGGCGAGGGACGCGCGGGAGCCCGCGGCCTCGACCTCGGGGGCGACTACCTGATCCCGGGGCTGATCGAGCTGCATACCGACCACCTCGAGAGCCACTACGCCCCCCGGCCGAAGGTGCGCTGGCACCCGCTCGGGGCGGTGCTGGCCTACGATTCGCAGATCGCCGCTTCGGGCATCACCACGGTGTTCGATTCCCTGCGCGCGGGCAGCGATCCGGATGGCAGCGGCCTCGGCTCGGAGCTGGAGCAACTGGGGGCCGCGATCGCCACCGCGCGCGCCCAGGGCCTGTTCCGGGCCGAGCACTTCACGCATCTGCGCTGCGAGCTGCCCTCGTCCGACGTGCTCGACTCGGTGGCGGCCTTCAGCGCCCACCATCCCGTGGGCCTGATCTCGCTGATGGACCACACCCCGGGCCAGCGGCAGTTCCGCGACATGGAGAAGTACTTCACCTACGCGACCCGGGGCGGCCGCCCGATCGACGAGATTCGAGCCAACACCGAGCGCAAGATCCGGGACGGCCAGGCCCTCAATGCCAGCAACCGCCCGGCCCTGGTCCATTACGCGCGGGAGATGGGCATCCCCCTGGCGAGCCACGACGACACCACCCTGGCCGATGTCGATCTCGCGGTCGGCGAGGGGGTGCGGCTCGCCGAATTCCCCACCACCCTGGAGGCGGCGCAGGCCGCCCACCGCCGGGGCCTCACCGTGATGATGGGCGCGCCGAACCTGATCCGCGGCGGCTCGCATTCCGGGAACGTCGCCGCCCAGACGCTGGCCGAGGCCGGGCATCTCGACATCCTGTCGTCGGATTACGTACCGGCGAGCCTGCTCATGGCGGCCTTCCTGCTGCCCGAGCGGGTGCCGGCGATCACCCTGCCGGAGGCGCTCGCCACGGTGACGGCGAACCCGGCCCGCGCCACCGGCCTGACCGACCGCGGCGCCCTGGCGCCGGGCCTGCGGGCCGACCTCGTCCGGGTGCAGCGGGCCGAGGGTGTGCCGGTGGTCCGCGAGGTCTGGCGCGCCGGCCGGCGGGTCGCCTGATGGCGGGGTGCCTGGTCCTGGTGGTCGGCCCGAGCGGGGCCGGCAAGGACACGCTGATCCGGCTGGCGCGGGCGGCGCTCGCGGGGGATCCCCGCTACGTCTTCCCGCGCCGCCTCGTGACGCGACCGCCCTCGCCGGACGAGGACAACGATGAGATCGACGCGACCGCCTTCGCGGAGGGCTGTGCCGAGGGCTGCTTCACCCTGCATTGGCGCGCCCACGGCCTCGGCTACGCCATCCCGGCGGAGGCCGGCCGTCTCGTGGCGGCGGGGCACGCGGTGGTCTGCAACGTCTCCCGCCGCGTCGTGGCACAGGCCCGCGCCGCCGGCCCGCGCGTGAGCGTCGTCGAGATCACGGCGCCCCCCGAGATCCTGATGCAGCGCCTCGCCGCCCGGGGCCGGGCCGAGGACGGCGACCTCGCCGCGCGGCTCGCCCGCGAGGTCCCTGTCGAGGCCGACCTGAGGATTCTCAACGTGGGCGCCCCGGCGTCCGGGGCAGAGCGCTTGGTGGCGCATCTGCGCACCTGCGGAGCCGATCGCCCTCAGGATCGATCGGCAAGCTGAGGCGTCACGCGATACCGGCCATGAAAAAGGGCGCGTGCCGGATCCGGCACGCGCCCCATGGCTCGCCCGGGACAAGCGTCCCGGGGGATGTTGAGAGGACTAGAAGCCGCCAAACTTGTAGTTGAAGCCGGCGCGGACGATGCTGCCCTCCGTGCGGAAGCGCGAGATGTAGGAGCCGTTGCCGACACCCGCGATGGCGCCGACCAGCACGCTCTGGCTGCCGAGATCGTAGTGCAGGTACTCGGCCTTCACGGTGATGGCGTCGTACTTGATGCCCAGGTAGCGTCCGATCGCGAAGGTGTTCAGGAAGCTGTCGGTCGGCAGCGCGAACTCGATACCGCCGCCATAGGCGAAGCCGGTCTTGAAGTCGTCATAGCGGCCGGCGAACTGCAGGCGCCCGCCCGGGGTGTAGAAGTTGGCGTCGTGGAACACGTTGCCGTAGGCGAGACCGCCCATCCCGTAGACCAGGACGCGATCGAAGGCGTAGCCGACGCGGCCCGTGAGGGTGCCGAGCCAATCGAGGCTCTGACGGAACTGGCTGATGTTCGGCGCGCCGCCCGCGACGTTGCCGGTGCCGAGCACCACCCGGTTCTTGGTGATGTCGGTCCAGTCGATGCTGTTGGCGATACCGACCACGATGCCCGAGCCGGGCGTGAACTGGTAGTTGTAGCCGGCGGTGCCACCGACGTTGGCGATGCCGTCCTGCGAGGTCGAGGTCAGCAGCGGGCGGCGGCCGAGCGCCACGTTGTTGGCGTTGCCCGGCAGGACGCCGACCGTGGTGATGCGCTCACGGTCGGTGAAGGTGTAGGCCGACTCGAGACCGGCGTAGAAGCCCGTCCAGGTGAAGACCGGCACGGGGGTGAACACCGGCGGCGGCGCGGCGCGGCGCGGCAGGTCGGCGGCCGAGGCGGCCGTCGTGACCAGGGCGGTCGCGGCGCTGGCGAGGAGGAGCTTCTTCATCATGGTGGCGGGATCCAAGCTTGTGCGTTGTTGAGCGCAGTTAAGCTGGGCGGCACAGATCCCGCTATGCCTCCGCTGCCACACTGTGTCCCGAAAGTGCCGGCTCGATTTCCGGAGACTGATAATTCCACGTTCAAGACGCGGAGGTGCGGCTTGACAGCGGAAGCGGCCGCAGGGCCCCGCTGCGCGCGGGAGCTTGATCCCCGGCGGCCGACCCTCTAAGCGGACCGCGTTTTGCGCCCCTGTCCGAGTTCGGGGCGGCCGACCAGGATCCGGGGCCTCCGATTGGTCCCCGCCGCAGGAATGGGAATCATGGGCAAGGAAAAGTTCGCTCGCACCAAGCCGCACTGCAACATCGGCACGATCGGGCACGTGGATCACGGCAAGACGTCTTTGACGGCGGCGATCACGAAGGTCCTGGCCGAGACGGGCGGGGCGACGTTCACGGCCTACGACCAGATCGACAAGGCGCCGGAGGAGAAGGCGCGCGGGATCACGATCTCGACGGCGCACGTGGAGTACGAGACGGCCAACCGGCACTACGCCCACGTCGATTGCCCCGGCCACGCCGACTACGTGAAGAACATGATCACCGGGGCGGCGCAGATGGACGGCGCGATCCTGGTGGTGTCGGCGGCCGACGGCCCGATGCCGCAGACCCGCGAGCACATCCTGCTGGCCCGCCAGGTCGGCGTCCCGGCGCTGGTGGTGTTCCTCAACAAGGTCGACATGGTCGACGACGAGGAGCTGCTGGAGCTGGTCGAGCTCGAGGTGCGCGAGCTCCTGTCGAAGTACGACTTCCCGGGCGACGACATCCCGATCACCAAGGGCTCGGCGCTGATGGCGCTGGAGGACAAGGAGCCCAAGATCGGCAAGGAGGCGGTGCTGGCGCTGATGGCCACCGTCGACAGCTACATCCCGCAGCCGGAGCGGCCGATCGACCTGCCGTTCCTGATGCCGATCGAGGACGTGTTCTCGATCTCGGGGCGCGGCACGGTGGTGACGGGCCGGGTCGAGCGCGGGATCGTGAAGGTCGGCGAGACGGTGGAGATCGTCGGCATCCGCGACACGCAGACCACGACGGTGACCGGCGTGGAGATGTTCCGCAAGCTGCTCGACCAGGGCCAGGCGGGCGACAACGTCGGCGTGCTGCTGCGCGGCACGAAGCGCGAGGACGTGGAGCGCGGCCAGGTCGTGTGCAAGCCGGGTTCGGTGAAGCCGCACGCCAAGTTCAAGGCCGAGGCCTACATCCTGACCAAGGAAGAGGGCGGGCGGCACACGCCGTTCTTCACGAACTACCGGCCGCAATTCTACTTCCGCACGACGGACGTGACCGGGATCGTGACCCTGCCGGAGGGCACCGAGATGGTGATGCCGGGCGACAACGTGACCATGGACGTGGTGCTGATCGTGCCGGTGGCCATGGAGGAGAAGCTGCGCTTCGCCATTCGCGAGGGCGGCCGCACCGTCGGTGCCGGCGTCGTCGCCGCCATCAACGACTGAAACGCGCGCGAGGCCCGGCGCACCGCGCGCCGGGCCGCAAGCACTCCGGGGTGAGTCCAGTGGATATCGACCCGGATCGATATGAGTCCCGCCGGCCTTCGTCTTGACGGAGCGCCGGCGTTGCTTTGTCGTGTCTCCGCGCGGTCTTCGGGGAGACTCGGATGTCGGTCGGCTCCATTCTCCGGGCCGGGTGTCTCATGGCCCTGATCTGTGTGGGAGCGGCGGTCCTGGCCGGCGCGGCCTGGGGTGATGCGCTGACCGACGGACGCTTCCGCGCGGAGGTGGCGGTGCTGATCCAGGGCCTCCGGCCGGGGGCGAAAATCCTTCTGGAGGCGGATCCGGCGCAGATCAGCGTCGGCACGAAGACGATCGACCTCACCAACCTGTATCAGCGCGTCGACGGCCTCTCCGAAACCGAACGCCGTCGGGAGGTGGAGGAGTTCCTCGGCGTCGCCTTCGCGAAGGCCGTCCCCGCGCCGGACACGGGCGACTTCGCGGCGATCCGGTCGCGCCTGCGCCCGCAGCTCGTGCCGAACGAGATCCTCCAACAATACAAGATGCTCGCGCATCGTCGGTTTTCCGAGACGCTGCACGTGGTCTACGTCCTCGACGAGCCGAATCGCTATCAGTACGTGACCCGCGAGATGCTCGCGGGCTGGCAGGTCGATCCCGCATTGGTGGAGACGACGGCCGTAGCGAACCTGGCCGCCACCTCGGCGGATGCGCCGTTCGAGCTCGTGCTCGGGGACGGTGCGCCCCTGTTCGCCATGGCCGATCCCGGCGACGACTTCGCCATCGCGCGGCTGCTCGTGCCGTCCTATCTCGACGAGATCCGGACCGCCCTCAAGACGGACAGCATCACGCTGGCCGGACCGACGCGCAACCTGCTCCTCGCCTGGCCGTCCGGCAGCCCGGCCCGACGCGACCTGGCCGCGGAAGCGACGCGCTACCTGCGCACCGGACCGTATGGCCGCAGCGACGAGCTGTTCTGCTTTGACGGCCACCAGGTCCGGCCGCTGAACACGACGGAGCGGGCGGATCACGGCCGCTGATTCCCGGCGGCTGCGCGGTTCGCCGTAACCGGGGATGCCTCCGGCCGATCGGGCCCGGCAGCGCGGCGCCGAAACCGAGGTCTCGCGCCCTTCGCGGGGCCGCATCCCCACGTGACCGGGATGCAGGGATGCGATTCCGGGTTCGCCGGCCTCCACCATGCCGCCGAACCCCTTGCAAGCCGGTCCACGATGAGGCATTGGGCAACGCGCTAGGAGTGTAGCTCAACTGGTCAGAGCGCCGGTCTCCAAAACCGGAGGTTGCGGGTTCGAGTCCCTCCACTCCTGCCAGACATCCTGCCCGATCCCGCGCGGCGGCCCGGTCGACAAGCCGCCGGAGTTGCGCTAGAGCGGGCCCAATCCGAGATCTGAAGCGACCGTCGGTGCGGGCCCATCCGGGTCCTCGGCGCCGACATTCGCGTTCCCGGAGCGGTCTCTGCCCGGGGCCGAACACGCGACAGACACTGGCACCATGGCATCGAACGAAGCGACCAAGAAGGTGGATCTGGTGCGCGGCGCGGCCCGCGGTCCCGCGAACCCGCCGCCGGCCCGTCCGGCGACGCCGGTCCGGGCGCCGCAGAAGCGCGCGACCCCCGGCGAGTTCTTCGCCCAGGTCCGCGACGAAGCGCGCAAGGTGACGTGGCCGAGCCGCCGCGAGACCACGATCACCACGATCATGGTCTTCGTGATGGTGGTGGTGACGAGCCTGTTCTTCACCGTGGTGGACCAGGCCCTGCGCTTCGTGGTCGGCCTGATCCTCGGCCTCTGAGGCCGGGGCGCGATTGAACGAGGGAGACCTCGCGGACTTGTCGGAGTTGAACGCAACCGTGTCGAAGCGCTGGTACATCGTCCACGCCTACTCGAACTTCGAGAACAAGGTCGCACAGTCCATCAGGGACCAGGCGGCCCAGCGCGGGCTGGCCGAGCTGTTCGACGAGGTCATGGTCCCGATCGAGAAGGTCGTGGAGGTGCGCCGCGGCCGGAAGGTCGACGCCGAGCGCAAGTTCTTCCCCGGCTACGTGCTGGTGAAGTGCGACCTGACCGACGAGGTCTACCACCTCATCAAGAACACCCCGAAGGTCACGGGCTTCCTCGGCGCCGACAAGTCCAAGCCCGTGCCGATCCCCGATTCCGAGGCCGAGCGGATCAAGGGCCAGGTCGCCGAGGGCGTTGACCGGCCGAAGCCGTCCGTCTCGTTCGAGATCGGCGAGACCGTCCGGGTCGCCGACGGCCCCTTCGCCAGCTTCAACGGCACCGTCGAGGAGATCGACGAGGCCCGCTCCCGCCTCAAGGTGGCCGTGTCGATCTTCGGCCGCGCCACCCCGGTGGAGCTCGAATACGCCCAGGTCGAGAAGGCCTGATCGTAAGAGGCGAATGGCGAATGGCGAATGGCGAATAGGGGGCTTCGGCCTTCCACGCGCCGTTCGCCATTCGCCGCTTGCCGATCACCCGCGGGAGATCCGCCCGGCCTCGCCTCCGGGATCCACGGATCGCACCGCGACCTGCAACCGTCCGACCCGCCCGCGCTTAGGCAGCCCGGCGGCGGACGCAGTTTGGGAGATATCCCATGGCGAAGAAGATCACGGGTTACGTGAAGCTTCAGGTCCCGGCCGGCGCGGCGAACCCGTCGCCGCCGATCGGCCCCGCGCTCGGTCAGCGCGGCCTCAACATCATGGAATTCTGCAAGGCCTTCAACGCGAAGACCGCGCAGATCGAGAAGGGCACCCCGATCCCGGTGGTCATCACCGCGTATCAGGATCGCTCGTTCACCTTCGAGATGAAGCAGCCGCCGGTCACCTTCTTCCTGAAGAAGGCCGCCGGGCTGAAGATCGGCAAGAAGCCGGCCTCCGGCTCGAAGACCCCCGGCAAGGGCCCGACCGTCGGCAAGATCTCCGAGGCGCAGCTGCGCGAGATCGCCGAGAAGAAGATGCCCGACCTCAACTGCGACTCGGTGGAGTCGGCCGTTGCCATGATCCGCGGCTCCGCCCGGGCCATGGGCCTCGAAGTCACGGCCTGAGGGAGGACATCATGGCTAAGGAAGGCAAGCGCATCCGCGCCGCCCGCGAGGGCATCGAGGTCACCAAGCTCTATTCCCTCGACGAGGCGATCAAGCTCGTGAAGGAGCGGGCCACCGCGAAGTTCGACGAGACCGTCGAGGTCTCGATGAATCTCGGGGTCGATCCCCGCCACGCCGACCAGATGGTCCGCGGTGTTTGCAACCTGCCGAACGGCTCCGGCCGGACGGTCCGCGTGGCGGTCTTCGCCCGTGGCGCCAAGGCGGACGACGCCAAGGCGGCAGGCGCCGACATCGTCGGCGCCGAGGATCTCCTGGAGATCGTCCAGGGCGGCAAGATCGAGTTCGACCGCTGCATCGCGACCCCGGACATGATGCCGCTGGTCGGCCGTCTCGGTAAGGTGCTGGGCCCGCGCGGCCTGATGCCGAACCCGAAGGTCGGGACCGTCACCATGGACGTGAAGGGCGCCGTCGCCGGCGCCAAGGGCGGCTCGGTGGAGTTCCGCGTCGAGAAGGCCGGCATCGTCCATGCCGGCGTCGGCAAGGTCTCGTTCGATGCCGACAAGCTCGTCGAGAACATCAAGGCCTTCGCCGACGCGGTCGCCAAGGCGAAGCCCGCGGGCGCCAAGGGCACCTACGTCCAGCGCATCGCCGTCACCTCGACGATGGGCCCGGGCGTGAAGGTCGAGCCGAACACGGTCCTGACCGCCTGAGGCAAGGCAGAGCATCTACGCTGCGGAGCGCCCGGCCGGAAACGGCCGGGCGTTTTCCGTTGCGGGGGCGCGGATGGAGCGGCTGTCCCACGTGTACATTCTGGCGAGCCGGCGGAACGGCACGCTGTACACCGGCTCGACCACGGATCTGGCGCGGCGTGTTTGGGAGCATCGTACGGGCGCCATGCCGGGGTTCACCCGGGATTACGGCGTGACCATGCTGGTCTGGTACGAAGCCTGTCCGCGGATCATCGATGCCCGGGTACGGGACTATGCGATCAAGCGCTGGCGGCGGGCCTGGAAGCTCGCGTTGATCGAGGAATTCAATCCCGCGTGGCGCGATCGGTATGACGATCTGGTCTGATGAGCCGCTTCGCGGCGAGTTTTGTGCTGGGTCCCGGATCAGGTTCCGCTGTCGCTGCACCTGTCCGGGAAAAGGGTGGTGCAGGATGAAACACCCACCCTTTCCCGGGCGCATGGAGCGCTAGCGGAATGCGACCCGGGACCCAGCACACAAATCGCCGCGACAGCGGCGCCACTTTCCTCACGGCATTCTTAACGGTGGAGGGGGGCGCCAACGCGCGCGGCTGTGCTAGATAGGCCGCCATGCGATGCACCCTGACGGTCACCTCCAAGCGACGCATTCTCTGCGTCTTCCCCGCCTACACGCCGTCCTTCGGGACATTCTCCCACGCCTATCCGTTGATGGGCGGGGTGAAGGCGTTCATGCCGCCGCAGGGGCTGCTGCTGATCGCGGCCTACATGCCCGAGGCGTGGGAATGCCGGTTCATCGATGAGAATATCCGCCGCGCCGGCCCGGCCGACTTCGCCTGGGCCGATGCGGTCTTCGTCTCCGGGATGCACATCCAGGAGCCTCAGATCCACGACATCCGCGACCGTGCCCGTGCGGCCGGCAAGGTCACCGCGCTCGGCGGCCCCTCGGTCTCCGGGGCCCCGGAGAAGTACGGCGATTTCGACTACCTCCACGTCGGCGAGATCGGCGACGCCACGGACCAGCTGGTCGCGCGCCTCGACGCCGACCTCACGCCGCCCCCCGCCCAGGTGGTGCTGGAGACCAAGGACCGCCTCGCCCTCGCCGATTTCCCGGCCCCGGCCTACGAGGCGGCGCCGCTCAAGCGCTACCTGATCGGCTCCCTGCAATTCTCCTCGGGCTGCCCCTATCGCTGCGAGTTCTGCGACATCCCGCAGCTTTACGGCCGCCAGCCGCGGCTGAAGAGCCCCGAGCAGATGTGCGCCGAACTCGACGCCATCATCAGCCAGCCGGGCCACCCGGCGGTGGTCTACTTCGTCGACGACAACTTCATCGCCAACCGCAAGGCGACCCGCGAGATGCTGCCGCACCTCGTGGAGTGGCAGAAGAAGAACGCCTACCCGCTGCAGTTCGCCTGCGAGGCGACGCTGAACATGGCCAAGCAGCCCGAGATCCTCGAGCTGATGCGGCAGGCGAACTTCATGACCGTGTTCGTCGGCATCGAGACGCCGGAGGCGGACGCCCTCAAGGGCATCGACAAGACCCACAACGCCGCCGTGCCGATGTACGAGGCGATCGAGACGCTCAATTCCTACGGGCTCGAGGTGACCTCGGGCATCATCCTGGGGCTCGATTCCGATTCGGACCAATCCGAGCAGAACCTGATCGACTTCATCGACCGCTCGGCGATTCCCGTGCTGACCATTAACCTGCTCCAGGCCCTGCCCAAGACCCCGCTCTGGGACCGGCTTACCCGCGAGGGCCGGCTCATCCACGATGCCAGCCTCGAATCGAACGTCCTGTTCAAGCGCCCGCACGACACCGTCGTGAGCAGCTGGCGCAGGGCCATCGCCCATGCCTACACGCCCGAGAAGATCTTCGAGCGGTTCAAGCACCAATGCGCGGTGACCTACCCGAACCGGATCACCACGCCGACGGCGGGCAAGCTGACCCGCACCAACCTGCGCCGGGGCCTGATCCTCGGCTTCAACATCATCACGCGGGTCGGGATCTTTTCGGATTATCGCAAGCCGTTCTGGAGCGCGGCCGGCTACGCGCTGAAGCGGGGGCAGATCGAGGCGGTGTTCAACATGGGCTTCGTCGCCCACCACCTGATCCGCTTCACCCGGGAGGCCCTGCGCGGCGAGCACAACGCCTCGTTCTACGCCGCCAGGGCCGCGGAGGCGAAGGAGGCGGAGAAGGCCGCCCGCGACCGGACCTGGTGGGAGGCGGCCCGGCGCAAGCTGGTGCCGGAGCGCGAGGCGGCGTAGCCTCTGCCACGACCTTCGGATTGCGGTAGCCACGCATGGCTGACATCGACCTGACCTCCGACCTCGACCGCTTCGTGCGAAGCCAAGTCCAGGCGGGTCGATTTCCGACTCCATCCGATGTGATCACCGTGGGTTTGCGCCGGCTGGAAGAGCACATTGCGATGGAAGCCGAGCACCGGGACGAACTCCTCGCCGCGATCGTTGCCGCCTTCGACGATTCACGACCGGGGATCCCAGTTGCTTCAGCCTTCGCCCGGCTGGAGTAACGGCACGCACGCCGGGTGGACGGCAACGGTGGACTTTGAGGTCACGCTCCGCGCCGAGGCGGTCGCGGATCTCGATGCGCTTTACGATTACATCGCGTCTGACAGCCCGGAACGCGCGATCACATTCATCCGGCGGATCCGGAACCGTTGCGAGTCGCTATCTCAGCTTCCGAAGGCTAGTTTTACCCGGGACGATCGATCTCAGGCCCGGGCTACGGCTCGTCGCATTTGAGCGTCGCGTGGTCATCGCATATGCCCTGCGTGAGACGCGCATCGATGTCCTGCGCATCCTCTATCGCGGGCGCGACGTCGACGCTCTGCTCGGTCGGTCGGCAAAGCCGAGCGAGGCGTGAGTGGCGTGGACAGTTCGAGCCGGCAAACCCTTGCCTGCGGGGGAAAAGTCGCGCTTCGGCCCTTGGCAGGCGGTTTGCTAGGCTCTATACACCGCGCCTTACGCATTTCATCCTCACGGAAGGAGACGGCCGATCGGCCGTTTTCCGCTCGAAATGTCGCCCGGGCAACCGGGTGGCACTGGCCGGTAAGGATCCCAGGGGTGACGAGCCCCGCGGAGCCTTGTCCGGCCATGTCCTGTCCGAGACTGCAGGCGCCGGTTCGCCGGCTTAATCCACCAGCCTGCACAGACGGGGAAGACCGAATTCGACAACGCCTCGCCCCGGCCCCGGCCGCGGGAGGGGTATCGGTTTGAACCCACTCGCCCGAGGCGGCCTCCAGGGGCACGCGCGGGGACAGGGCCGCGAAGCGTCGTTCGGACGTTCCCGGTCTTACGGCCGAGATCACGTCCGGGCGGCATGTGCAACCGGCGGACCCGAATCCGGGTTCCGCCAACCGGAGAGAGCCCAGTGGACCGGACAGCTAAAGCTGATCTCGTCTCGACGCTCAACGGCGTGTTCAGTCAGAGCGCCGTCGTCGTCGTGGCCCACTACAAGGGCCTCACGGTCGCCGACATGCAGAAGCTGCGTTCGCAGATGAAGCAGGCCGGCGCCACCGTGAAGGTCGCCAAGAACAGCCTCGCCGGCATCGCACTCGATGGCACGGATGTCGCCTCCATCAAGCCGCTCCTGAAGGGCCCGACCCTGCTCGCCTATTCGGGCGATCCGGTCGCCGCCGCCAAGGTCGCGGTCGATTTTGCCAAGGCTAACGAGAAGCTCGTGATCCTCGGCGGCGCGATGGGGACGACTGCCCTGAACCCGGACGGCGTGAAGGCCCTCGCCTCGCTCCCGTCCCTCGACGAACTGCGCGCCAAGATCGTGGGCCTCGTGCAGGCGCCTGCGACCAAGATCGCTCAGGTCGTCAATGCGCCGGCGGCCAAGCTCGCCCGCGTGTTCGGGGCCTATGCCACCAAGGACGAGGCCGCCTGAGGCCCTTCAAAAATCACCTGTTCGAACCGATATCTGAGAGGAATTGAAAATGGCTGATCTTGCCAAGCTCGTCGACGACCTGTCCTCGCTGACCGTTCTGGAGGCCGCCGACCTGGCCAAGATGCTCGAAGAGAAGTGGGGCGTCTCCGCCGCTGCTGCCGTCGCCGTGGCCGCCGGCCCGGCCGCCGGTGGCGCCGCCGCCGCCGTTGAGGAGCAGACCGAGTTCACGGTCGTCCTCGCCGCCGCTGGCGAGAAGAAGATCGAGGTCATCAAGGAAGTCCGGGCCATCACCGGCCTGGGCCTCAAGGAAGCCAAGGATCTGGTCGAAGGCGCGCCGAAGCCCGTCAAGGAGGCCGTTTCCAAGGACGAGGCCGAGAAGCTCAAGGCCCAGCTCGAGAAGGCTGGCGCCAAGGTCGAGCTCAAGTAAGTCGACGATGGGCCGATCCCGGCCCGTCACCCCACGGAGGTCCGTACCGGGCCTGTCGTGACTGGAGCCCGCGGGTGTCGTGCCCGCGGGCTTTAGGCCGCTTCGGCGGACGGTCCCGTCAGGGGCCGGAGATGAGATTTCGGTTCGGTGGCGCGGCCCGGCGGGGCGCGCGTCACGGCCCGGTGCGGGAGGTCCCTTCGCGGGAACGCTTCCCCGGGCGTGAGGCACGCGGGTAGGAGCGAGGTCACATGGCCAACACGCTGGTCGGTCGCAAGCGCATTCGGAAGTTCTTCGGCAAGATCAAGGAAGTTGCCGAGATGCCGAACCTCATCGAGGTTCAGAAGGCGTCCTACGACCAGTTCCTGATGGTCGACGAGCCCGAAGGCGGGCGCGGCGACGAGGGCCTGCAGAGCGTGTTCAAGTCGGTCTTCCCGATCTCCGACTTCGCCGCCACCGCCCTGCTCGAATTCGTGCGCTACACCTTCGAGGCGCCCAAATACGACGTCGACGAGTGCCGCCAGCGCGGCATCACCTTCGCGGCCCCGCTGAAGGTGACCCTGCGGCTGATCGTGTTCGACGTCGATCCCGACACCCAGGCCAAGTCGGTCAAGGACATCAAGGAGCAGGACGTCTACATGGGCGACATGCCCCTGATGACGGAGAACGGCACCTTCATCGTCAACGGCACCGAACGGGTCATCGTCTCGCAGATGCACCGTTCGCCGGGCGTGTTCTTCGATCACGACAAGGGCAAGACCCATTCCTCGGGCAAGCTCCTGTTCGCCGCCCGCATCATCCCGTACCGGGGCTCCTGGCTGGACGTCGAGTTCGACGCCAAGGACATCGTCCATGTCCGCATCGACCGGAAGCGCAAGCTGCCGGCGACGTCGCTGCTCTACGCGCTCGGCCTCGACGGCGAGGAGATCCTGTCGACCTTCTACAACCGCGTGGCCTATGACCGTGACGGTGCCGAGTGGCGCGTGCCGTTCGACGCCGAGCGGATGAAGGGCATGAAGGCCACCGTCGACCTGATCGACGCCGATTCCGGCGAGGTCGTGCTCGAGGCCGGCAAGAAGCTCAACGCCCGCAACGCCCGCCAGATCACCGAGAAGGGCACCCGGTTCCTCAAGGCGACCGACGAGGATCTCGTCGGCCAGTACATCGCCGAGGATCTGGTCAACGCGCAGACCGGTGAGATCTGGGCCGAGGCCGGCGAGGAGATCACCGACAAGCTCCTGAAGAGCCTGGACGATGTCGGCATCACCGAGTTGCCGGTGCTCGACATCGACCATGTCAATGTCGGTCCCTACATCCGCAACACCCTGGCGGTGGACAAGAATTCCGGCCGCGAGGGCGCGCTGTTCGACATCTACCGGGTGATGCGCCCGGGTGAGCCGCCGACCCTCGACACCGCCGAGGCGATGTTCCACTCGCTGTTCTTCGATTCCGAGCGCTACGACCTCTCGGCGGTCGGCCGCGTGAAGATGAACATGCGCCTCGACCTCGACGCCGCCGACACCGTGCGGACGCTGCGCAAGGAGGACATGCTGGCGGTGGTGAAGGCGCTGGTCGAGCTGCGCGACGGCAAGGGCGAGGTCGACGACATCGATCACCTCGGCAACCGCCGCGTCCGCTCGGTGGGCGAGCTCATGGAGAACCAGTACCGCCTGGGCCTCCTGCGCATGGAGCGCGCCATCCGCGAGCGCATGAGCCAGGTCGATATCGACACGGTCATGCCGCAGGACCTGATCAACGCGAAGCCCGCGGCGGCCGCCGTGCGCGAGTTCTTCGGCTCGTCGCAGCTCTCGCAGTTCATGGACCAGACCAACCCGCTCTCCGAGGTGACGCACAAGCGCCGCCTCTCGGCGCTCGGCCCGGGCGGTCTGACCCGCGAGCGCGCCGGGTTCGAGGTGCGCGACGTGCACCCGACCCATTACGGCCGCATCTGCCCGATCGAGACGCCGGAAGGCCCGAATATCGGCCTGATCAACTCGCTCGCCACCTTCGCCCGGGTGAACAAGTACGGCTTCATCGAGACCCCGTTCCGCCGCGTCCGCGACGGCGTGGTCACCGACGAGGTCGCCTACCTCTCGGCCATGGAGGAGGCGAAGTACTACGTCGCCCAGGCGAACGCCCAGATGGATGAGGCCCGCAAGCTCACGGAGGACCTCGTGGTCTGCCGCCGGGCCGGCGAGGTGATCGTCGTGGGGCCCGAGCGCGTCGACCTCATGGACGTGTCGCCCAAGCAGCTGGTCTCGGTGGCCGCGGCGCTGATCCCGTTCCTCGAGAACGACGACGCCAACCGCGCCCTCATGGGCTCGAACATGCAGCGTCAGGCGGTGCCGCTGGTCCGCGCCGACGCCCCGTTCGTGGGCACCGGCATGGAGGCGGTGGTCGCCCGGGATTCCGGCGCCGCCATCGCGGCCCGCCGGGCCGGCATCATCGATCAGGTCGATGCCACCCGTATCGTCATCCGCGCCACCGAGGAGGCCGACGCCACCAAGCCGGGCGTCGACATCTACCGCCTGCAGAAGTTCCAGCGCTCCAACCAGTCGACCTGCATCACGCAGAAGCCGCTGGTCCGCGTCGGCGAGTTCGTGAAGAAGGGCGAGATCATCGCCGACGGTCCCTCGACCGAGTTCGGCGAGCTGGCCCTCGGCCGGAACGTGCTCGTCGCGTTCATGCCGTGGAACGGCTACAACTTCGAGGATTCGATCCTGCTCTCCGAGCGGATCGTGAAGGATGACGTGTTCACCTCGATCCACATCGAGGAGTTCGAGGTGATGGCCCGCGACACCAAGCTCGGGCCGGAGGAGATCACCCGCGACATCCCGAACGTCTCCGAGGAGGCGCTCAAGAACCTCGACGAGGCCGGCATCGTCTACATCGGTGCCGAAGTGAATGCCGGCGACATCCTTGTCGGCAAGATCACCCCGAAGGGCGAGAGCCCGATGACGCCGGAGGAGAAGCTGCTCCGCGCCATCTTCGGCGAGAAGGCCTCCGACGTGCGCGACACCTCCCTGCGGGTGCCGCCGGGCGTCACCGGCACGATCGTCGAGGTGCGGGTGTTCAACCGCCACGGCGTCGACAAGGACGAGCGCGCCCAGGCGATCGAGCGCGAGGAGATCGAGCGGCTCGCCAAGGACCGCGACGACGAGCAGGCGATCCTCGACCGCAACACCTACGCCCGCCTCGCGGACGTGCTGATCGGTCAGGCGCCGGTGGCCGGCCCGAAGGGCTTCAAGAAGGACACCACGCTCACCCGTGAGCTGATCAACGACTACCCGCGCTCGCAATGGTGGCAGTTCGCCGTCATCGAGGACCGTCTCATGACCGAGATGGAGGCGATGCAGAAGCAGTACGACGAGTCGAAGAAGCGCCTGGAGCAGCGCTTCCTCGACAAGGTCGAGAAGCTGCAGCGCGGCGACGAGCTGCCCCCCGGCGTCATGAAGATGGTCAAGGTCTTCGTGGCGGTGAAGCGCAAGATCCAGCCGGGCGACAAGATGGCCGGCCGCCACGGCAACAAGGGTGTGGTGTCGCGGATCGTGCCGATCGAGGACATGCCGTTCCTGGAGGACGGGACGCATGCCGACATCGTTCTCAACCCGCTGGGCGTGCCCTCGCGCATGAACGTCGGACAGATCCTGGAGACGCACCTCGGCTGGGCGGCTGCGGGCCTGGGTCGCAAGGTCTCAAAGGCGGTGGATGCCTATCTGAAGTCGCACGACATCGCGCCGCTGCGTCAGGAGATGGAGGCGATCTACTCGCCGGGCGAGCTCGACGGCCTGACGGACGAGGAGCTGGCCGAGGCCGGCAACAACGTCCGCCGCGGCGTGCCGATGGCCACCCCGGTGTTCAACGGCGCCAAGGAGGCCGACATCGAGCAGATGCTGGAGATGGCCGGCCTCGACCGCTCGGCGCAGTCGACGCTCTATGACGGGCGTACCGGCGAGCCCTTCGACCGCAAGGTGACGATGGGCTACATCTACATGCTGAAGCTGCACCACCTGGTGGACGACAAGATCCACGCCCGGTCGATCGGCCCGTACTCGCTCGTCACCCAGCAGCCGCTGGGCGGCAAGGCGCAGTTCGGCGGTCAGCGCTTCGGCGAGATGGAGGTCTGGGCGCTGGAGGCCTACGGCGCGGCCTACACGCTGCAGGAGATGCTCACGGTGAAGTCGGACGACGTGGCCGGCCGCACCAAGGTCTACGAGGCGATCGTCCGCGGCGACGACACCTTCGAGGCTGGCATCCCCGAGTCGTTCAACGTGCTCGTCAAGGAGATGCGCTCGCTCGGCCTCAACGTCGAGCTCACCTCCTCCAAGAAGGCCGCGAACGACCAGCTCGAGCCGCCGGCGGACGCCGCCGAGTAGCGATCGTCGCAAGAGACCTCCCGTGGCGGCGGATCGACGCCGCCACGGTCGAGCGGGGAGGGGCGGGGCCTCCGGTGACGACGGTCAGCGGCGCTCGAACGGGGCGCGGCGCCGGATCTTTTTCAGGACACGATGGCCCGGCGCGGGGCGATCGCCGTCAGCAAGGAGCGGATCATGAACCAAGAGGTCATGAACCTTTTCAACCAGCAGGCCACACCGGTCAGCTTCGATCAGATCAAGATCTCGATCTCGTCGCCGGAGAAGATCCTCTCCTGGTCGTACGGCGAGATCAAGAAGCCGGAGACGATCAACTACCGGACCTTCAAGCCCGAGCGCGACGGCCTGTTCTGTGCGCGCATCTTCGGGCCGATCAAGGACTACGAGTGCTTGTGCGGCAAGTACAAGCGCATGAAGTACAAGGGCGTCATCTGCGAGAAGTGCGGCGTCGAGGTCACCCTCGCGCGCGTCCGGCGCGACCGGATGGGCCATATCGAGCTGGCCGCGCCCGTCGCCCACATCTGGTTCCTGAAGTCGCTGCCGTCGCGCATCGGCCTGCTGCTCGACATGGCCCTCAAGGACCTCGAGCGGATCCTGTACTTCGAGTCCTACTGCGTCATCGAGCCGGGCCTCACCCCCCTGAAGGAGCGTCAGCTCCTGTCGGAGGAGGAGTATCTGCGCGCCCAGGAGGAGTATGGCGAGGACAGCTTCACCGCGATGATCGGCGCCGAGGCCATCCGGCGCATCCTGCAGGAGCTCGACCTCGACAAGATCGCCAACGATCTGCGCGAGGAGATTGCGGTCACCACCTCGGAGCTGAAGCCCAAGAAGCTCCTGAAGCGGCTCAAGATCATCGAGGCCTTCCAGATGTCCGGCAACAAGCCGGAATGGATGATCCTCACGGTCGTGCCGGTGATCCCGCCAGACCTGCGCCCGCTGGTCCCGCTGGATGGCGGCCGCTTCGCGACCTCCGACCTGAACGACCTCTACCGCCGGGTCATCAACCGCAACAACCGCCTGAAGCGGCTGATCGAGCTGCGCGCCCCCGACATCATCATCCGCAACGAGAAGCGGATGCTGCAGGAGGCCGTCGACGCCCTGTTCGACAACGGCCGCCGCGGCCGCGTGATCACGGGGGCCAACAAGCGCCCGCTGAAGTCGCTCGCCGACATGCTTAAGGGCAAGCAGGGCCGGTTCCGCCAGAACCTGCTCGGCAAGCGCGTCGATTATTCCGGCCGCTCGGTGATCGTGGTCGGTCCGGAGCTGAAGCTGCACCAGTGCGGCCTGCCCAAGAAGATGGCGCTCGAGCTGTTCAAGCCGTTCATCTACGCGCGGCTGGACGCCAAGGGCTTCTCCGCCACGGTGAAGCAGGCGAAGAAACTGGTCGAAAAAGAGAAGCCGGAGGTCTGGGACATCCTCGATGAGGTGATCCGCGAGCACCCGGTGATGCTGAACCGCGCGCCGACGCTCCACCGCCTCGGCATCCAGGCCTTCGAGCCGAAGCTGATCGAGGGCAAGGCGATCCAGCTGCACCCGCTGGTCTGCGCCGCGTTCAACGCCGACTTCGACGGCGACCAGATGGCCGTGCACGTCCCGCTGTCGCTCGAGGCGCAGCTGGAAGCGCGCGTCCTGATGATGTCGACCAACAACATCCTGCACCCGGCCAACGGTCAGCCGATCATCGTGCCGTCGCAGGACATCGTGCTGGGCCTCTATTACCTGTCGATCGTGGCCGACGGGGCGCCGGGTGAGCACAAGCCGGGCAACACCAAGAACCCGATGCAGGGCGTCTACGGCGAGATGGGCGAGCTGGAGCATGCTCTCGCCGCCAAGGCCGTGTCGCTGCACTCCAAGATCAAGTGGCGCTGGACCGGTATCGGCCCGGACAACGAGCCCCTGACCAAGACCTACGAGACCACCCCGGGCCGGGTGATCCTGTCGGGCGCCCTGCCCAAGCACGCCAAGGTGCCCTTCGACGTCGTCAACAAGCTGATGACCAAGAAGGAGATCTCGGCGATGATCGACACCGTCTACCGCCACTGCGGTCAGAAGGAGTCGGTGATCTTCTGCGACCGGATCATGGCGCTGGGCTTCAACCACGCGTTCAAGGCCGGCATCTCGTTCGGCAAGGACGACATGGTCGTGCCGGACAACAAGTGGTCGATCGTCGACACGACCCGCGCGCTCGTGAAGGATTACGAGCAGCAGTACAACGACGGCCTGATCACCCAGGGCGAGAAGTACAACAAGGTGGTCGATGCCTGGGCCAAGTGCTCGGACAAGCTCGCCGCCGAGATGATGAACCGCATCTCCAGCGTTCAGAAGGACGAGAACGGCGCCGACAAGCAGGTCAACTCGATCTACATGATGAGCCATTCGGGTGCCCGTGGCTCGCCTGCCCAGATGAAGCAGCTCGCGGCGATGCGCGGCCTCATGGCCAAGCCGTCGGGTGAGATCATCGAGACGCCGATCATCTCGAACTTCAAGGAAGGTCTGGACGTGCTGGAGTACTTCAACTCCACGCACGGTGCCCGTAAGGGCCTCGCCGACACCGCCCTGAAGACCGCGAACTCCGGTTACCTGACCCGCCGCCTCGTCGACGTGGCCCAGGACGCGGTGATCCGCGAGGTGGATTGCGGCACGACCAACGGCATCAAGATGCGCGCCATCGTGGATGCCGGCCAGGTCGTGGCGACGCTCGCCACCCGCATCCTCGGCCGCGCCACGGCCGAGGATCTCGTGGCCGCGGACGGCACGGTGATCGTCAAGACCGGCGAGACCATCGAGGAGCGGCACCTGCCGGCGATCAACGCCGCCGGCATCCAGGAGGTGAAGATCCGCTCGGTGCTGGTCTGCGCCACCAAGAGCGGCGTCTGCGCCACCTGCTACGGGCGCGACCTCGCCCGCGGCACGCCCGTCAACATGGGCGAGGCCGTCGGCGTCATCGCGGCGCAGTCGATCGGCGAGCCGGGCACCCAGCTCACGATGCGGACCTTCCACATCGGCGGTGCCGCCCAGATCGCCGACTCGTCCTTCATCGAGTCGAGCTTCGAGGGCACGATCAAGGTCCGCAACCGGACGATCGCGAAGAACACGGACGGGGACCTGATCGCCACGGGCCGCAACGTGGCGGTGGTGATCGTGGGCTCGGACGGGGTCGAGCGGGCGGTCCACCGCCTGCAATACGGCGCCAAGCTCCGGGTCGACGAGGGTGACAAGATCAAGCGTGGGCAGCGGATCGCCGAGTGGGATCCCTACACCCGTCCGATCCTCACCGAAGTCGACGGCCTCGTGGCCTACGAGGATCTGGTCGACGGCCAGTCCATGACCGAGACCACCGACGAGTCGACCGGCATCGCCAAGCGCGTCGTCGTCGACTGGCGCGGCTCGGCCCGGACCTCGGACCTCAAGCCCGCGATGGTGGTGGTCGACAAGGAGGGCAAGGCGCTCAAGCTGCCGCGCGGCTCGGACGCCCGCTACTTCCTGCCGGTCGACGCCATCATCGGCTTCGATCCCGGGGCGAGCGTGAAGGCCGGCGACATCCTGGCCCGCGTCTCGACCGACTCGGCCAAGACCCGCGACATCACCGGCGGCCTGCCGCGGGTGGCGGAACTGTTCGAGGCACGGCGCCCGAAGGACGCGGCGATCATCGCCGAGAAGTCGGGCACCATCGCGTTCGGCCGCGACTACAAGAACAAGCGCCGGCTCACGCTGACGCCGCATGACGGCTCGGAGGCGGTCGAGTACCTGATCCCGAAGGGCAAGCACATCCACCTGCAGGACGGGGACGTGGTCGAACTCGGCGATTACATCGTCGACGGAAATCCCGCGCCGCACGACATCCTGGCGATCAAGGGCGTGGAGGAACTCGCGGCCTACCTCGTCAACGAGATCCAGGAGGTCTACCGGCTGCAGGGCGTGTCGATCAACGACAAGCACATCGAGGTGATCGTCCGGCAGATGCTTCAGAAGGTCGAGGTGACCGACGGCGGCGATTCGGACATCCTCTCGGGCGACCAGATCGATCGCACGGAGCTGACCGACTTCAACGAGAAGCTGCTCGCCGAGGGCAAGAAGCCGATCCAGGGCGTCCCGGTCCTGCTCGGCATCACCAAGGCGTCGCTGCAGACGAAGTCGTTCATCTCGGCGGCCTCGTTCCAGGAGACCACCCGCGTCCTCACCGAGGCGGCGGTCAACGGCAAGGTCGACACCCTGGAAGGCCTGAAGGAGAACGTGATCGTCGGCTCGCTCATCCCGGCCGGCACCGGTTCGATGGTGGCGGATATCCGCTCCATCGCCCGCCGCCGCGACGCGATGATCCTGCAGCAGAAGCAGGCCGGCAGCGCCGCCGATCCGATCGAGGAGCTGCCGCCCGCCGCCGAGTGACGCCCGTCACGCTGCAAGGGGGTTCGAGACGAGACAGGGCGGCCTCCGGGCCGCCCTTTTTCGTGGGCGCCACCGCGGGTGGGTCGAACCGGGCCGGTCCGCCCGGCCCCGATTTAACCGGGGCTCAACCATACCGGGCGATAAATTCCGCGCGGCCGCAGAAACACCCTGGAAACGGGGAGGATCGGGCCGGTTCGGGTGCTTGAGTACGGGTCTGGCGTCGTGGGCATGAGACGAGGACGACGGGAATCGAGCCTGCGCTGGCTCTCGGCCGCCATGACGCCCTGGATGGCCGGGCTCGGCCTCCTGGTCTCGTTCACGGCCGATGCCGGCACAGAGAACGCCATCGGGGCGAGCCGGCGCGCGGTGATCGACGCCGACACCGTTCCGCCGCTGCCCCCGGGCACCGTGCTGATCGGATCCGCCCTGCGCGCCCTCGGCGACGCCCCGCCCCAGACGGTGTTCAAGACCGGCGCGCACGTCTTCCCGGTGGTGCAGCGGGCCGGCAAGGGCAACCCGGCCCGGCCGCCGGCCGAGAGCTTCGCCCGGCGGGCCGCCGCCCTGCGCGAGGCCGGGGGCGCCCTGGTGTTCGGCGACGTCACCGGCAGCGTCACCGGCGTGCTGACGCAAGGTTCGGCGGTCTGGGACCCGGATTCCGAGGAGCCGGGCTTCGTCTCGGTGCCCGATCTCGGCCTCACCACCGGCGCCGGCAGCGCCGCCTCGACGGGCGAGGGGACGGCCGATCTCACCGAGGACGGCGACCCCGCGCGGTTCGACGGCTCGACCCCGCCGGTGCCCCGGGCCGTCGCCCTATCGTCGACCACCCCGGCGCCCGCCGACGCGATCCCCGTCGAGGTGGCGGCGGCGAGCCTGGCGCTGCCCGATTTCGCGATCCGCACCGAGCGCCCGGACAGCGCCCAGCCGGTGCCGGAGGATGCGCGGCGGCGCTACGCCGACCTGATCGACCCGGAATCCCTCGACAAGGAGCAGCGCTGCCTGTCGGAGGCGGTCTATTTCGAGGCCCGGAGCGAGCCCGAGGCCGGTCAGGCGGCCGTCGCCCAGGTGGTGCTCAACCGGGTGAAGAGCGGCCTCTACCCGGCGAGCGTCTGCGGCGTCGTCTATCAGAACCGGCACCACTACATGGGCTGCCAGTTCTCCTTCGCCTGCGAGGGCAAGTCCCTGCGCATCACCGATGCCGGCGCCTGGGAATCGGCGACCCGCATCGCCCGCTCGGTGATCGAGGGGCGGACCTACCTGGCCGAGGTCGGGGCCGCCACCCATTACCACGCCGATTACGTGCGGCCGGGCTGGGCCCGCCGCCTGCGCAAGATGGACGTGATCGGCCGGCACATCTTCTATCAACTCCGGGCCGGCCAGACCTGACGGCATCCGCTCAGGACTTCATAAGAGATCCTGACCAGGATCCGAACAATTCTACCTAGGTAGACGACATCTAAGCAGTCGAAACCGAGGGTTAATTTTACCTTCGTTCCCGATAATGCTTGCGCGTCGGGCAACGAGTCTGGCCTCTGGTGCGTCGAGACGTGCGCCGCGTTCGCGCCGCGTCTCGCCCGTATCGCGTACCCGAGGATGTCCATGACCGCGCCGGTCGCTCGTACTCTTGTTCTCGCCGCCCTCGGCGGCCTGCTGCTCGCCGCGCCGGCCCGGGCCGGCGGCTGCTACGGCTCCGAATGCTACCGCCACGTGGTCGCGCCGCCGGTCTACGACACCGTTCAGGAGACGATGCTCGTGCGCCCGCCGCGGACGGTCTACCGCACCGTCCCGCCGGTCTACGACACCGTGTCCGAGCGCGTGATGGTCTCGCCGGGCGGCCGCTTCTGGCAGACGAGCCGCGGTCCCGGCGGCGAGCTGATCGGCTGCTGGGTGACCACGCCGCCGCGCTTCGCCGTGCGGACCCGGACCGTGCTGGTGCGGCCCGCCGAGTCGATCCCCGAGACGATCCCGCCGGAATATGCCAGCGTCAGCCGGCGCGTCCTCGTGGCGCCCGCCCGGGCCGGCTGGGTGCCGGTCGGCGGCGGCTACGGCGGATACGGCTATCGTCCGGCCGCCTATGGCGGCCCGCTGATCGGCTCGATCCCGGACGCCCTCGGCATGACCGGCGCCAGCTCGTCGGACGTCGGCGTCGCCCTCGGCTTCTCCAACGGCAGCCGCTACGAGGGATACTGATCCCCCCGGACCGCCTTGATTCCGGACGTCCCGGCGACACCTCACGGCGAAAGGCGATCCGCGCCGGCGGGAGGTGACGATGGGAACGTTCAAGGCCTGGGTGGTCGAGAAGGGCGAGGCCGGCCAGAGCCTCGCGTTCCGGGACTTCGACGAGGCCGACCTGATGGACGGCGACGTCACCGTGCGGGTGACGCACTCGACCCTGAACTACAAGGACGGCCTCGCGCTCACCGGCCAATCGCCGGTGGTGCGCCGCTTCCCGATGATCCCCGGGATCGACTTCTCCGGGATCGTCGAGACTTCCGAGCATCCCGAGTACAAGCCCGGCGACGCCGTCGTGCTCACCGGCTGGGGCGTCGGCGAGACGCATCTCGGCGCCTACGCGCAGCGCGCCCGGGTCAAGGGCGACTGGCTGGTGCCGCTGCCCGAGGGTCTCACCGCCGAGCAGGCCATGGCGGTCGGCACCGCGGGCTACACGGCGATGCTGTGCTGCCTGGCGCTGGAGGCGCACGGGGTGACGCCCGACCACGGTCCGGTGATCGTCACCGGCGCCTCCGGGGGCGTCGGCTCGGTGGCGGTGGCGCTGCTCGCCCGGGCGGGCTGGCACGTGATCGCCTCCACGGGCCGGGACGGGGAGGCCGACTACCTGAAAAGCCTCGGCGCCGCCGAGATCCTCGACCGGGCGGAGCTGTCTAAGCCCGGCAAGCCCCTGGGCAAGGAGCGCTGGGCGGCGGGCGTCGACGCGGTCGGCTCCACCACGCTGGCCAACGTGCTCGCCATGACCAAGGCCGACGGGGCCGTGGCGGCCTGCGGCTTGGCGCAGGGAATGGACCTGCCGACCTCGGTGGCGCCGTTCATCCTGCGCGGGGTCTCGCTGCTCGGCATCAACAGCGTCACCACCCCGCAGGCGAAGCGGCGCGCGGCCTGGGCCCGGCTGGCCCGCGACCTCGACCTCGGCCAGCTCGCCGCCATGACCAGCCGGGTGCGCCTGGAGGAGGTCGGCCGGATGGGCGAGGCGATCCTGGCCGGCAAGGTGCGCGGGCGGACGGTGGTCGAAGTCGGTTGAGGGCGGCTGGAACCTGTGCCGTTCCCGGCGTGTTACCGTGCTTATGAGCGTCGCATTCGTCAAAGAGCCCGAGGGCGGGGAAGCATTCGAGAACCTGCCGGACCGGCCGGTCTCGCCCCACACCAATTTCGTCACCGCGGAGGGCTTGGCCCAGATCGAGGCCGAAGTCGCGCGTCTGGAAAAGGAGGTCGCCTCCCTGGATCCCGCCGACAAGGCCGAGGATTCCCGGATCGGGCGCGATTTGCGCTACTGGGCGGCTCGAAAGAACACCGCGCAGCTCGTGGAGCCGATGAGCGGCGACACGGTGCATTTCGGCTCGACGGTCACGGTGGTCCGCGAGGACGACACTGGCAAGGAGACGCGCCAGACCTTCCGGATCGTCGGCGAGGACGAGGCCGATCCGCACAAGGGTTCGATCTCCTACGTGGCGCCCCTCGCCAAGGCCATCACCGGCAAGACGATCGGCGACGTGGTCGAGGTGAACGGCCACGCTGTCGAGGTGGTGGAGATCCGCTGAGCCGGCTTACCGGCCTTCGAAGCGCGGCCGGAGCGGCAGGATCGCAGCCGCGAAGTAGTCCATGAAGGCCCGGACCCGGGCGGCATGGCGCAGATCCGGATGGGTCAGCAGCCAGAGATCGGCCCCGAGGTCCGGCTGCAGGCCGCCGAGCCGCCGCAGGGCTGGGTTCGCGTCAGCTTCGAAGCAGGGCAGGGGACCGATTCCGAGTCCTGCCGCCACCGCGGAGTCGAGCCCGGTCACGGTGTTGAGCCGGAGCACCACCCGTTCTGGCGGGATCCGCCCTTCGCCGTAGCGGGCGAACAGGCCGCCCGCGACGGCCGGTCCCGGTACGACCCAGGCCTCCCGGCTCAGGTCGCCGTAGTCCCGGTCGGCCCTGCCGTAGATTGCCCAGGCCAGCCCCGTCAGGCGGCGCCCGACCAGAGTCTCGCTCGGACCCCGGCTCGCGCGGATCGCCACGTCGGCATCCCGGCGTGACAGGTTGAGGGCCTCCTCCGCGAGGATCAGATCGATGCGGATCGCGGGATAGCGGATGCAGAAATCCGCGAGGATCGGCATGAGGAGACCCGTCGCGAAGCCGGTGGGCGCCGTCAGCCGCAACTCCCCCCCGGGTGTCTCGCCCTGGCCGGCCACGGTCCGCGCGAACCGGGTCACGTCCGTCTCGATCCGGGCCGCGGCCTCGATCATCGCCTGCCCGGCGGCCGTCGGCACGTAGCCGGCGCGTAGGCGCTCGAACAGCCGCACGTCGAGCCGCGCTTCGAGGGCCCCCAGGCGCCGGAACGCGGTCGAATGATTGATCCCGAGGTCCTGGGCGGCGGCGGCGAGGCCGCCGCCATCGGCTACCGCCTTAACGAAGCGGAACTCGTCCCAGTCGAGCGGCACGTCGTGATCCTTGCAGAATAGCAAGACCATCCTTGCATGCGAGGGCATTCATGCAAGGCGCAAAACGCGCCATGGAGAAGCGACCACGCCGCCGCGTGATTCGGTCGACCGCTGGCGGTTGGATCAGGAAAGACGGGAGATCACCGCATGGCCAAGGTTCTGGTGCTGTACTACTCGACCTACGGGCACGTGGAGCAGATGGCCTACGCCGTCGCCGAGGGCGCCCGCGAGACGGGGGCCGAGGTTGCCGTGAAGCGCGTCCCGGAGCTGGTTCCGGAGGAGGTCGCCCGGCAGAGCCACTTCAAGCTCGATCAGGCCGCCCCGATCGCCACCGTCGACGAGCTGGCCCAGTACGATGCGATCATCTTCGGCACGCCCACCCGCTACGGCAACATGGCCGCGCAGATGAAGCAGTTCATCGACCAGACCGGCGGCCTGTGGATGAAGGGCGCGCTGGTCGGCAAGGTCGGCTCGGCGTTCACCTCGACCGCGTCCCAGCACGGCGGCCAGGAGACCACGCTGACGAGCTTCCACACGGTGCTGTTCCACCACGGCATGGTGGTGGTCGGCTTACCCTACATCTTCCAGGGTCAGGGCGGGGTCGAGGCGGTCAAGGGCGGCACGCCCTATGGCGCGAGCACGATCGCGGGTGGCGACGGTTCCCGGCAGCCCAGCGCCGTGGAACTGGAGGGCGCCCGCTTCCAGGGCCGCCACGTGGCGGGGATCGCGGCCAAGCTGGCCTGAGGCGAAAACCCAAGAAAAAAGGCTCGGATTGCTCCGAGCCTGGAAGGGAAAAGGCCATTGGGGGCTGAGAAGGCCTTCGTGACCAATCAACAGGCGGCGGTGGGATCCGTTCCGCGTCCGTCGAAAAAAAACCTCGGCGCATTCACCGGGGCGCGGCGGCCCGGGCCAGCCGGTCGCGGATCGCCTCGCCGAGGCCATCCGCCGGGATCGGCACCACCGCGATGGTGGCGGCCCCCGAGGCGTCGAGGTCGCGCAGCGCCCCGAACAGGCGGGACGCCGCCTCGGCCGGGTCCCCCGCAGGGCTCAGGTTCAGGGTGGCGCAGGCCCGCGCATGACCCTCGGGCTGGCCGGCGCCGAACAGCAGCAGCGCCTCCCCGGGCTCAAGGCTCACGATGTCGAGGCGTACCCGCGCCCGCGGCGCGTAGTGCGAGGCGAGCAAGCCCGGCCCTGCCGGCCGGTCGGCATCGTCCGCAGCGGGACCGTCCGGCGCGAAGCCCAGGACCGCGCGCAGCGCCGCCCGGGTGGTTCCCCCCGGCCGCAGCAACCGCGGCGTGCCGCCGAGGCAGGCCACCACGGTCGATTCGACGCCCACCGGCGTATCGCCGCCGTCGAGCACCGCGGCGATCCGGCCTGTGAGATCGGCGAGGACATGGTCCGCCCGGGTCGGGCTGACCCGGCCCGAGCGGTTGGCCGAGGGCGCCGCCACCGGCCGGCCGACCCGGTCCAAGAGGTCCCGCGCGAGCGGATGCGCCGGCACCCGCAGGGCGACGCTCGGCAGGCCGGCGCGGGCGAGGTCGCAGACCCCCGTGCCCGGTCGCGCCGGCACCACCAGGGTGAGCGGGCCCGGCCAGAACGCCTCGGCGAGGCGGCGCGCCGGATCGTCGAACAGGCCCTCCGCCAGGGCCGCGGCCGTATCCGGGAGGTGCGCGATCAGCGGGTTGAAGCGCGGCCGGTCCTTCGCGGCGAAGATCCGCGCCACCGCGCGCGCGTCGGTGGCGTCCGCCCCGAGGCCGTAGACCGTCTCGGTGGGGAAGGCGACGAGGCCGCCCGCCCGCAGGAGCGCGGCGGCCTCGGCGAGGCCGGCCGCGTCGGGGGCGAGCCGCCGGGTCGCGGCCGGGACCGTTGACCCGGGATCGTTCATGCGGGAAGCCGTTCCACGAGGTGATGGCGGCGCGCCGCGCGCGCGCCTATCCTCGGCCCGCCGTAGCCCCGCTCCGCGGGCGCGGTCAAACCCGCCCCGGGTCGAATGGGCGGACCGCGACGAGGAGGATCGTATGAGTTACCGCGCCCCGGTCCCCGAGATGCTGTTCAGCCTCCGCAACGTGGCCGGGCTCGGCGCGTTCGATCAGGAGGATGCCGAGGCGATCCTCACCGAGGCCGGGCGGGTCGCCGCCGGGGTGATCGCCCCGCTCAACCGGGTCGGCGACCGGCACGGCACACCCTTCGCGGATGGGCGCGTCACCACGCCGCCGGGCTGGCGCGAGGCCTACCGCACCTTCACGGAGGGCGGCTGGAACGGGCTCTCGGCCGAGGCCGATCATGGCGGCCAGGGCCTGCCGAAGCTGATCGAGGCCGCCTGCACCGAGATGTGGAACGGCGCCAACCTCGCCTTCGGCCTCTGCCCGCTCTTGACCCAGGGTGGCATCGAGGCGCTGGCGGCCCACGGCTCCGACGCTCTGAAGGCCCGGTATCTCGAGAAACTGGTCTCGGGGGAATGGCCCGCCACCATGAACCTGACCGAGCCGCAGGCGGGCTCCGACCTCGCCCTGCTGCGGACCCGGGCCGTTCCGGCGGGCGACGGCACCTACCGGATCACCGGCACCAAGATCTACATCACCTACGGCGAGCACGATCTCTCGGACAACATCGTCCACCTCGTCCTGGCCCGGCTGCCGGACGCGCCCGTGGGCACGCGGGGCATCTCCCTGTTCCTGGTGCCGAAGGTGCTGCCGGACGGGAGCCGCAACGACCTCCGCTGCGCGGGCGTCGAGCACAAGCTCGGGATCCACGCCTCGCCGACCTGCTCCATGGCCTTCGGCGACGACGGCGGCGCCACCGGCTGGCTGATCGGCCAGGAGAACAAGGGCCTCGCCTGCATGTTCACGATGATGAACGCGGCGCGGCTCAACGTCGGCCTCCAGGGCGTCGGCGTCGCCGAGGCCGCGACCCAGCGGGCGCTCGCCTACGCGCGGGAGCGCCGCCAGGGCCGGGCGATCGGCGCCGCCGAGGCGACGAGCCCGATCGCCGCCCATCCGGACGTGCAGCGCATGCTGCTGACCATGAAGGCCTATACGGCCGCGGCCCGGGGCATCTGCTACCTCACCGCCGCCGCCCTCGACGCGTCGAAGGGGGCGGAGGGCCAGGCCGGCCTGGACCGCGCCTCCCTGCTGACCCCGGTGGCGAAGGCCTTTTCCACGGACCTCGCCAACGAGGTGACCTCGCTCGGCGTGCAGGTCCATGGCGGCATGGGCTTCGTGGAGGAGACCGGGGCGGCGCAACTGATGCGCGACGCCCGCATCCTCGGCATCTACGAGGGCACCAACGGCATTCAGGCCATCGACCTCACCGCCCGCAAGCTGCCGCTGAACGGCGGCGCCACGGCCCGGTCGCAGATCGCCTGGATGCGCCGGGCCGCGGAACAGATGCTCAAGGCGGGCGACCCCGCCTTCGGCCATATGGCGGCGCGGCTGCGGGACGGGATCGGCAGCCTCGACCGGGCGACCAGTCACCAGCTCGCGGCTCTGGGCTCGAACCGCCCGGAGGCTGCTTTGGCCGGGGCGAGCCCGTATCTGCGCCTGTTCGGCCTGGTCCTGGGAGGGGCCTGCCTGGCGCGGAGCGCGCTGGCGGCGAGCGCGGCCCTGAAGGCCGGCGAGACCGACCCCGCCCATGCCGGCCGCATCGCGCTTGCCCGGTTCTATGCCGAGAATCTCCTCGTGGCCGCGGGCGGGTTGGAGCAGAGCGTTGCCGAGGGCGGTGCCTTCACGGACGAGGCCGCGCTGGCGCTGGCGGTTTGAGGGGACGACATGGCCGACACCATCGCGATCGACGATCTCCAGGGCGGCGTCCGCCTGATCACCCTGAACCGCCCGGAGAAGAAGAACGCGCTCACCGGTGCGATGTACGACGCCATGCGCGACGCCCTCGCCGAGGCCGACGCTTCGGACAGCATCGGCGCCGTGGTCTTCACCGGCCAGCCGGGCATGTTCAGTGCCGGCAACGACCTCGCCGACTTCATGGGCCGGGCCGGGGACGGGTTCAGCGCCTCGCCGGCGCTGGCCTTCATCCGCCAGCTCGCCCGGACGCGCACCCCGCTGGTGGCGGCGGTCGACGGGATCGCGGTGGGCATCGGCGCGACCCTGTGCCTGCACTGCGACCTCGTCTACGCCAGCCCGGCGGCGCGGCTGCGCATGCCCTTCGTGGAACTCGGCCTCGTGCCGGAGGCGGCATCGAGCTACCTGCTGCCGCTGCGGGTCGGCCGGCTCCGGGCGACGGAGCTGCTGCTCCTGTCCCGCCCCCTCGACGCCGACGAGGCGCAGGCGCTCGGCCTCGTCAACGCGGTGCTGCCGGCCGACATGCTGGTCGAGCAGGCCCTCGCCCAGGCGGCCAAGCTCGCCGCCCTGCCGCGCGGGGCGCTGGCCGCCTCCCGGGCGCTGATCCGGGGCGACCAGGCTCAGGTCGAGGCGGCCCTGGAGGCGGAGGCCAGGGCCTTCGACGCGCAGCTGCGCTCGCCGGAATCGCAGGAGCGGCTCGCCGCCTTCCTGTCGCGCGCCAAGCCTGCTTCGTCGGCGTGAGCACGCCCGATCTGTCCCGGAAAATCTGCCTGGTGGCGGGGGCGTCGCGGGGCGTCGGGCGGGGGCTCGCCCGGGCCCTGGGGGAGGCCGGGGCCACGGTGATCGTCACCGCCCGCTCCAGCGAGACCGGGGCACGCACCGAGATGCGGCCCGAATCGATCGAGGACACCGCCCGGATGGTCGATGCCGCGGGCGGGCGCGGACACCACTACCTGTGCGATCACCGCTCCGAGCGCGCCACCGACGCGCTGGTGCACTGGATGCTGCGGCGCTTCGGCCGCATCGACGTGGCGGCCTGCAGCGTCTGGGGCGGCAACGAGGGCTATGACGGCGAGCGCTACCCCGACGGGGCCGGCTGGGGCACGCCGTTCTGGCGCCGCTCGGCCGAGCCGTATCTGGGCTTCCTGGAGGCGGGGCCGCTGCCGGCCCTGCTGCTCGCCCGCGCGGTCGCCCCCGCCATGGTGGCGGCGCGCGCGGGGCTGATCGCCCTCGTCTCCTTCGGGACGGAGGCCTATCTCGGCGACATCTTCTACGATTCGGCCAAGGCCGCCACCAATCGGCTGGCCCTGGCCTTCGCCCGGGAACTCGCGCCGCACGGCGTCACCGCCCTGGGCCTGTCGCCGGGTTTCGTCGCCACCGAGCGGGCGCACGATCTCGGACAGGACGAACACGCCACCGAGGGCCCGCTCTACGCGGGCCGGGCGCTGGCCGCCCTCGCGGCCGACCCGGATGTCGCCGCCCATGCCGGGGCGGTGCTGCACGCGGGCGATCTCGCCCGGATCTACGGCTTCACCGATGCGGACGGGACCCGGCCGGAGCGCTTCCGGGTCGCGCCGTGAGTGTGCGGCGCGGGGCCTGTCGCGGAAATGGCGCAGCCGCCCGACAATCGCGGCGCCGCAGCCGTCGCACGGCCCCGCGGGCTTGATTCGGGGCACTGGGCCGGGCGTCCTGGCGGCAGCGGCACGTCGGATTGCTGCGGGAGCGAAAAACGGCCTCAATTCGCCCGCAGGTCAGGGGGCGATTCTGCGCCCGGTCGAATTGGGATCGGGCGGGGCCGCCTGTAGGGAATGAGGTTGACTGGCATGTCGGATGCGAACACGGCCCCGCGCGTGCTGATGGTGTTCCCGAAGTTCTACGAAAACTCCATGTGGAACTTCAAAGAGGCGATGGAGCTGCAGGGCGCCCGCGCGCCCGCGCCGCCGCTGGGCCTGATCACGCTGGCCGCGATGCTGCCGCCGCGCTGGCAGGTGTCGCTCGTCAACCGCAACTGCGAAGAGCTGAGCGACGACGAGATCCGGGCCGCCGACCTCGTGATGACCGGGGGCATGCTCCCCCAGGAGCCGGATTGCCTGGTCGTCATCGACCGGTGCGTGGCGCTCGGCACGCCGGTCTGCGTCGGCGGCCCCGCCCCGACCTCGACGCCCGAGGTCTACGACAAGGCCGATTTCCTGGTGCTGGGCGAGGCCGAGGGCATCCTCGACACCTTCGTGGCCGCCTGGGAGGCCGGTGAGCGCCGCGGCCGGTTCACGGCGGAGAAGTTCAAGGCCGACGTCACCACGAGCCCGATCCCGCGCTTCGACCTGCTGACCTTCAGCCACTACCTCTACATCGGCGTCCAGTTCTCCCGCGGCTGCCCGTTCACCTGCGAGTTCTGCGACATCATCGAGCTCTACGGCCGCGCGCCGCGGACCAAGACCACGCCGCAGATGCTGGCCGAGCTCGACCGGCTCTACGGCCTCGGCTACCGCGGCCATGTCGATTTCGTCGACGACAACCTGATCGGCAACAAGAAGGCGATTAAGCTGTTCCTGCCGCACCTAATCCGGTGGCAGGAGGAGCACGGCTACCCGTTCAAGTTCTCCACCGAGGCCTCGCTGAACCTCGCGGACGACGAGGAACTGCTCGGGATGATGCGGGACGCGAACTTCTTCGCCCTGTTCACCGGGATCGAGACGCCCGACGAGGCGACGCTGATCCAGACGCAGAAGAAGCAGAACACCAAGCGGTCGATCGCCGACAGCGTGCACAAGCTCTACGAGCACGGCATGTTCGTCACCGCCGGCTTCATCGTCGGCTTCGACACCGAGAAGGACAGCATCAGCAAGGCGATGTCCCTGTGCATCAGCCAGACCGGCATCCCGATCGCCATGGTCGGCCTGCTCTTCGCCCTGCCGAACACGCAGCTCTCGCGCCGCCTGCGCAAGGAGGGCCGCCTCTACGAGAACTACGCGGCGACCACCGCCGACCAGGGCGACCAGTGCACGCAGGGGATCAACTTCGTGACCCTGCGCCCGCAGCGCGACGTGCTGGGCGATTACCGCGACGTGCTCGAGGAGATCTACGATCCGGCCAACTTCTTCGACCGGGTCCGGGTCGTGGCGCGGCGGGTGAAGCGGCCGAAATTCGCCGCCCAGAAGCTCAACTGGCGCCACATCGCCCACGACCTCTGGTCGCTGGCCCGGGTGTGCTGGCGGATGACCGTGCGGCGGCCGGAACTGGCCAAGCACTTCTGGAGCGTGTTCCTGGAGACCGCCCGCCACAACCCGGCCGCCCTCGAGGCGGTGGTGTCCAACATGGTGATCTACCTGCACGTCTACCCGTTCTCGCGCTACGTGATCCGCGAGATCAACGGCCGGATCGCCGAACTCGACGCCGGCCGCTGGGTGCAGCCGCCGGTCCTGGCTCCGGAAGCCGAGGTCAGCGGCAAGGCGGCGCCGGTGGGCAAGGTGGTGGCGCGGGCGGAGGTCAAGCACCTCGCCGCGGTGGCCTGACGGATCGGCAGATCCAATTCGCCCCATCCCGGCGGTCTGCGCAGGTTTGAGGCTCGGGCGGTCGGGCAGGCTGCGACGCGCGGTCGATCGTGCGGCGGCTATTGGATTGACAAATCGCGATCTGATCGATCGCCCGGTCGACGGGCAGGGCGGTACCGAACGGTCACGCGCCCTCCCGTCCCCCTCTGCGGGGCAACGATGCTCACACCTCGTTGGCCGACGCGTTCTCTCCGCCCCCCTGCGGCTACGGGCGACACAGGCTCAAGGCACGCGGCGCATGACCCGGCGCGACAGGCCCCCTCTCCAGGGCGGGAGAGGGGACCCGCGCCCCGCCGATCTGAACGGCGAGCTCGCTGAGACCTCTAACCTGTGTCGCCCGCAGACCTTGCGGGGCGGCGTTGGAGGTGGGGGGCGGTGCAGGATCGAACGCTGCGGTGCCGTCTGCGCCACCCCCACCCCTGACCCCGCCCCGCAAGGGGGAGGGGAAAAGCGCTCCTTCTTCAGAGTGTTGGTGTCAGACTGAGACGTGCGAATCCGTTGGCTCTGCGGGGGAGGGAAGGCGCGGGGTGGCTTTGGACTGCCACACCCGTCGACCGGGCGATGATCCCAAACGCGATGTGTGAAACCGGTAGCCCGCAGAGGGGTGCGCCGCTGGATCCAGCTGGTGCCCTCATCCGGCAGGGATGGTGAAGATCGTCGCTCGCGACCTGCGCCCCGCAGCGGCGGCGGCGGCGTCGTCAGGCGGCCCGGACCGTCACCAGGAAGGTGTCGATCTCCCGGCGCAGGTCCGCCGATTGCTCCGAGAGGCTCGCCGCCGAGGCCAGCATCCGCGTGGCGGCCGTGCCGGTCGCGTCGGCGGCCTGCGCCACCGCGTCGATCGTCCCGGTGACCGCGCCGGTCCCGGCGGCCGCCTCGGCGACGTTGCGGGCGATCTCCCGGGTCGCCGCGCCCTGCTGCTCCACGGCGGCCGCGATGGAGGTCGCGACGCCGTCGATCTCGCGGATCCGCGCCGCGATGCCGTCGATCGCCCCCACGGTCTGACCGGTCGCCTCCTGGATGCGCCCGACCTGACCGGTGATCTCCCCGGTGGCCTTGGCGGTCTGGGCGGCGAGCTGCTTCACCTCGGCGGCGACCACCGCGAATCCCCGCCCGGCCTCGCCGGCCCGGGCGGCCTCGATGGTGGCGTTCAGCGCGAGCAGGTTGGTCTGGCCCGCGATATCGGTGATCAGCCGGACCACGTCCCCGATCCGGCCCGCCGCCGTACTCAGCTCCTGGACGAGGCCCGCGGTCTCCCCGGCCTGAACCACCGCGCCCCGGGCGAGATCGGCGGAGCCGTCCACCTGACGGCTGATCTCCTGGACCGAGGCGCCGAGTTCCTCGGCCGCCGCCGCCACCGTCCCGACATGCGTGGCAGCTTCCTGCGCGGCGCCCGACACCGTCGCGGCACGCTCGGCCGTGTCCGTGGCCGTGCCGGACATCGCCTCGGCCTCGGCGCGCAGGCCGAGCGCGGCGTCCGCCACCCGCGCCAGCACGCCGCCGACGGCGGCCTCGAAGGATTCCGCCATGGCGTGGACGGCGCGCCGGCGCTGGATCTCCGCACCTTCGCGGGCGAGGGCGGTCTCCTGTTCCAGGGCGCGGCTGCGGATCAGGTTGTCCTTGAACACCTGGACGGCGGCCGCCATCGCGCCGATCTCGTCGCGGCGGCCCGTATGCGGGACCGGCACGGTCTCGTCGCCCTCGGCCAGCCGGCCCATCGTGCCGGTCATCCGCTCGATCGGGCGGGCGATCCCGAAGATGGCGAAGAGCATCGCCGCGGCGGCGACCGCGAGACCGACCACGGTGGCCGCCAGGGCGATGCGCTTGGCCTGCGTGGCTTCCTGCGCGGTCTCGGCGACGTTGGCTTCGGTCTGCGCCCGGGCCGAGGCGATCGCGGCGGTGAGGCTGGCGACCGCGGCCTCGTTCTGCGCGCCCGTGGCGGGATCGAGCACCAGCGCCAGGGCGCCCGCCCTGTCGCCCGCGATCATCAGCTCGACCACCTGGAGCTGGATGTTCTGGTAGGCGTTCCAGGCCGTGGTGAAGCGCTCGTAGGTCGCCCGGTCGGCCGGCGCCGTCAGGTGGGTCTGGAAGGCCTGGCGCAGGTCGGCGAGCGACCCGAGCGTGTCGGTCAGCGCCGTCTGGTTCTTGTCCAGGGCGACGTCATCGGGGGAGGCCACCGCGATCCTGTAGAGGTTCAGCCGCGCGTCCCGGACGGCCGTCCCGATGGATTCGGCCAGGTTCTGGGCGGGCAGGGCCCGTTCGGAGACCGCCCTGGCGTTCTGCTCGATCTCCGACAGGGAGACGACGCCGGCGATGCCCTGGCCGACGGCGGCGAGCGCCAGCAGGCCGATCGCGCCGGAGAGGACGGTCTTCAGGGAGAATCGCATGGCCACATCCGTCTTCGCGGACGGGCCGCGGTTTCAGGCTCGGACGTTCTCTCAGAGACTTCTTAATTATTTACTGGATCTGCCCCAGCACTCTTGGCTACAGCCACTTCTTCCACCGGAAGAAAAAGTACGGGAATACGGCGGCAATCACCATCATGACCAGCGCCATGGGGTAGCCGTACGAGAGATCTAGTTCCGGAATGGACTTAAAGTTCATGCCGTAGATCGAGGCGATCAGGGTCGGCGGCATGAAGACGACCGCCATGACCGAGAATAGCTTGATGATGTTGTTCTGCTCGAGATTCACGAGGCCGAGCGTCGCGTCGAGGAGAAACTGGATCTTGTTGTTGAGGAAGGTCGCGTGTTCCTCCAGGGATTGAAGATCCCGCAGGGTGGAGCGGACATCCTCCCGCAGATCGCGCGGCGCCTTGTTGGTCCGGTAGGTCGCCGAGAGCGAGAGCAGGATCCGCTCCATGGAGACCAGGCTCTCGCGCTGCTTCGAGATCAGGTCACCGTGCCGGCCCAGCGCCCGCAGCGTGTCCTGGAGGGCGGTGTTGCGGGCGGAGGGGTCGTCCTGCACCTCGAAGATCTTGCCCGACAGGCGGTCGATCCGCTCGCCCTGGAGCTGGAGCACGTCGGCGGCCCGGTCGATCACCGCCTCGATCAGGCCGGCCAGGATGGTCTCGCCGGAGGTCACGGAACCGCCGCCATTGCCCATCGAGCGGCCGGCGCGCTGCGTGTACATCCGGAAGGCCTGCGGCTCCTCGTAGCGCACCGTCACGAGCCGGTTGCCGCGCAGGACGAAGGTGATGCCGGCCAGGCCCGGCTCCTCGGATTCGCTCACCTTCGACAGGACCCGCCCGGTCATGTAGCGGGCGCCCTCCTCGACGTAGAGCAATTCGGAGGGCTCGATGTCCTTCATCTCCTCGCGGGTCGGCACCTCGATGCCCGCGAAGGCCTCGACCTTCAGCTCCTCCTCGCGGCTCGGGCGGATCAGGTCGAGCCAGACGGTGTCCTCGGGGATCGTGTCCTGAAGATCGATGACGCGGCGTTCAAGCAGCGTGGATCCGGCGCCGATGGCGGGCTGGTGGATGAAGATCACGAACGGGTCTCGGATGCAGGACGGTCACGACACAGCGCCGGGTTGAGTCCGAATCCGGCACGGGGATGCCCGGCGCAAGCGGCGCCGCGGGTGTGGCGGTGTTTTCTGACGCTTCCGTGACATCGCGACCCGCATTGCGGGGACGGCGGCCAGATCGGGCGCGGATTCAGGCGGTGTGGCCGCTGCGCCTCCGCACGCGGGCCGGTCCCCGCCGCCCGGATCCTCCCGGACATGGGACCCGGGACATTCCGCCCGATCACGGACAGGCGCCGTCTCGTCCCGGAAACAGATGCCCACCGTGCGGGCGGCTGCGCTAATTGCAGCCGTCGCAGATGCTGCCGTCGATCGTGTCGGTCAGCGTCCGCTCGCGACGCCGTTCCGTCCGGGTCGGGACCTCGCCCGGTCCCAGGGAGGTGCCCGGGGGTTTGGTCACACCGAGGCGGTTGGTGTTCGGCGCCGTGACCGTCGAGGCCGGTCCGCCGCCCGTGCCGGTCTGATCCGGCGCGACGGTCTGTGCCGCCAGCGAGACGGGAACGGCGAGGCTCAGGGCGGCCAGGGCCAGGGGGCGCAGGGATCCTCGGGTCATGGAACCTCCAATCGCCGAGAGAACGTGAGACTCGGCGGCCGGTTGCGTGGCTCACGGGCGCCGCGCGGCGCGGCGGAACACCCCGACCATCTCGATATGGGCCGCGTGTCGGAACTGATCGACCGGCGTGACCGTCTCGAGCCCGTAGCCGCCGGCCGCGAGGGTCGCCGCGTCCCGGGCGAAGGTGCCGGCGTCGCAGGCGATGCCGACCACCAGCGGCACCCGCGACCCGGCGAGCTGCCGGGCCTGGGCCTCCGCGCCGGCCCGGGGCGGGTCGAACACCACCGCGTCGAAGGCGTCCAGCTCGGTCGGCAGCAGCGGCCGGCGGAACAGGTCGCGGCGCTCAACGGTGATCCGCCGCAGGCCCGTGGCCGCGCGGGCGGCCCGGTCGAGGCCGGCCAAGGCCGCCGCATCGGATTCCACGGCGTGGACGGCGGCCTGCCTGGCCATCGCCAGGGTGAGCGGTCCGCAGCCCGCGAACAGGTCGGCGACCCGCCGCGGGCGCGGTCCGAGCGCCGCAAGGGTCAGCGCGGTGAGGGCGGCCTGCCCGGCGGCTGTGGCCTGCAGGAAGCCGCCGGGGGACGGGTAGAGGGGCGTGCCGCTGCCGGCCACCGAGACCGGTTCGGCCTCCATCAGGCGCTCGCCGTGGAGCGACAGCCGGGCGAGGCGGAGTTCGCCGGCGATCCGCACCAGGGCGGCGGCGACGCCAGCGCTCACCGGGCCGTGGCCGCGCAGGTCGATGTCGAGCCCCTGGTCGGTGGCGGTGACCGCCACGTCGAGGGGTTTTCGGCCGTGGCCGAGGGGGGCGGCGAGGCGGCGTGCCGCCTCGGGTGCCGTGTGCAGCGCCGGCACGGTGATCGGGCAATGGTCGATCGGCACCAACGCGTGGCTGCGCGCCGCCATCAGTCCGGCCTCGGCCCGGCCGTCGACCGCACGGACATGGAGCGTGAGCCGCCGCCGTCCGGCGCCGTGCGCGTCGATCGCGGGTTCGGGCTCCACGGCGAGCCTGGCCTGGGACAGGGTCTGCGCGACGAGGCCCCGCTTCCAGGCCAGTTCGGCCGGCCGCGCGAGGTGCTGCGTCCGGCAGCCGCCGCAGTGCATGACGTAGGGGCAGAACGGCGCCACGCGATCGGGGGAGGGCCGCTCGACGCCGAGAAGCTCGGCGCGACGCCCGTCCCGCCGGATCGCGACCTGCTCGCCGGGCAGCGCGTAGGGGACGGGGGTCCCGTCCTCCGCGATGCCGTCGCCCCGGGATCCGAGTTCCTGAATCGTGACCGTCTCGCTCACGGCAGCCTCGCGCCGACCAGGAACTCGGCATTGCCGTCGCCGCCGGTGACGGGCGAGTCGATCAGCCCGAGGATCGCGGCGCCGAACTCCTCCAAAGCGGCGCGGATCGCCGCGCAGACCTCGGCATGGACCGCCGGATCGCGGACTAGGCCGCCGCGGCCGATCCGGGCGCGCCCGGCCTCGAATTGCGGCTTGATCAGCGCCACGATCGCCGAGCCCGGCGCCAGCAGCCCCGGGAGGGCCGGGAGGACGAGGCGCAGGCCGATGAAGCTCACGTCGACGCTGGCGAAGTCCGGGGGCGGCGTCAGCCTGGCCGGGTCGAGGCTGCGGATGTCGGTGCCCTCCAGGTTCGTGACGCGGGGATCGGCGGCGAGCCGCGGATGGAGCTGCCCCCGGCCGACATCGACCGCGTGGACATGGCGCGCACCCCGGGCGAGCAGCACGTCGGTGAAGCCGCCGGTCGAGGCGCCGACGTCGAGGGCGGTGCGGCCGGCCGGATCCAGATGGAACGCGTCCAGGGCCGCCGCCAGCTTGAGGCCGCCGCGGGAGGCGTAGGGATGCTCAGGGCCGGCCTCGATCCGCGCCCCGGGGGCGATCGGCTCCGAGGCCCGCGCCAGTGGCCGGCCGTCGACGCTGACCCGCCCGGCCCGGATGGCTGCCTGCGCCCGGGCTCGGCTCTCGAAATGACCGTGCTCCACCAGGAACAGGTCGGCCCGCCGGGCGCCCGGGCGATCGTCCGCGGGCGGGGCGCGGTCCGGGAGGGGCCGGTCTCGGGTCATCAGGGCTTCGTGCGGTCCGGGCAGATCTGCGGCAGAGGTCTGGACGCGCGGCCCTGTCGCGGGCCGGCGCGCTCCCTAACTAGACCGGACCGCACAGGAGAGCCACCGCATGACCCGTACCCTGCCGCTGCTCGCATTGCTCGGGACCCTCGCCGCGGGCGGCGCCCACGCCCAGGAACCCCCGAAGGAGGCGGCCAAGCCGGTCGAGACCTTCACGGCGCCGATTAAGAACGCCAAGGGCGACACGATCGGCACGCTGGCGATCCGCGACGGCGCCAACGCCCTGGTGCTGCGCGTCGCCCTTCAGGCCGGCGCCCTGCCGCCCGGCTGGCACGGCCTGCATTTCCACGCCGTCGGCGACTGCTCGGATCCGAAGTTCCTCAATTCGAAGGCGCATGTGAACCACGATCAGAGCAAGCACGGCCTGCTCAACCCGGACGGCCCCGACGAGGGTGACCTGCCGAACCTCTACGTGGCGCAGGACGGCTCGGCCAACGCCGAGGTCTGGAGCGAGACGCCGCTCAACGGCGAGGGCGGTCTCAAGGACGGGGACGGCTCGGCCCTGATCATCCATGCCAACGAGGACGACCACACCACACAGCCGATTGGCGGCGCCGGCGACCGGGTCGCCTGCGCGGTGATCAAATAGACGGTCGGGCCGGTTCGAAGCACGGTCCGCGACGGCGGTGTCGGCGTCGCAGCACGAGGTTCGAGATGCCTCCGCCGCTCGGGCACACCCATTCACGGCGCACGCCCCGAATGGGTGTTTCCGGAAAGGGAGACGGTTCCGGCGCTGACCCGCGCCCTCCCACGCAGAGGCGACCGGACTTACACGTCTCGGTCTGGCTCCAACCTTCCGAAAAGAAGGCGCTTTTCCCTCCCCGCAAGGGCTGCGGGCTACAGAAGTTTGAGGTCTCAGCGAGCTCGCCGGTCAGATCGGCGGGGCTCGGTTCCTCTCTCGCGCACGGGAGAGGGGGCCTGTCGCGCTGGGTCATGAGCCGCGTGCCTCGAATCGGTGTCGCCCGTAGCCGCAAGGGGGAGGAGAGCACGTCGCGCGTGTCAGACTACGATGTGCGCATCCGGTAGCGCGCGGAGGGGGGAGGGGGACGCGCCTGCAGTCCGGCCGGTGTCCTCGTCCGACCCTCATAGCCCGCTCGGAGGCTTCGGCACCTCGCCGCCGCGAGCGAGCGAACGCCGGGCGTTGCGCTAGGTCGCCGCCTGGGGCGACGGCATCGCTGCCGGGATCGGCCGCGGGCGGCCGGCCTCGTCGATGGCCACGAAGGTGAAGGTCGCCTGCGTGACCCGCTCGCGCACCTGGGTGCAGAACCGCCGCGCCCAGGCCTCGACCTCGATCTTCATCGAGGTCCGGCCCACATGCGAGACCCGGGTGTAGACGCACAGCACGTCGCCGACCCGGACCGGGCGGATGAAGGTCATGGCGTCCAGCGCCACGGTGACGACCCGACCCTGCGCCCGGTCGACCCCCGCGATCCCGCCGGCCTGATCCATCTGCGACAGCACCCAGCCGCCGAAGATGTCGCCGTTGGCGTTGGTATCGGCCGGCATGGCGATGGTGCGCACGGTCAGGTCGCCCCGGGGCAGATCGACCTCCGGCGGCGGCGGGACGCTGGCGGCCTGCGCGAGTCCGACGTGCTGCATGCCGTCCATCCGTCCGTCGCGCGCCGTCAGGGAAGCAGGCCGGCGAGGTTGAGCCCCGCCGCCAGCAGGATGGCGGCCGCGCTCAGGATGCATTCGAGCGGGATCAATTGCCAGAGGTCCGGCGTCGCCGCCGCCGGCTCGGCGCGCTGCGCAAGATCGTTCATCAGGCGTCCTCCCGGGCCGGCCGATCTGTCGTCGCCGGTCCCGTTCCCTGCATCATACCGCATGGACGCCGCGGGTGCATCCCGAATCGGGATCCGCATGCCTCGTCCCGGATGTCGGAACCGGAGCGCTGTATCGCTCCTCCCGGACGCAGCGCATGGCCCGAAGGCGGCCGATCACCGGCCAGGACGATAACCGAAAGGTCCGGCGGCTCGGGGGAGCCGCCGGACCAATCCTGTCAGCGATCGCTTAGTAGTAGAACCGGCGGCGGTAGTAGGGCCGGCGCCAGTAGGGCCGCGGTCCATAGAACCGGCGGCGGAAATAGGGCCGGCGGTAGTAGGGGCGCGGGCCGTAGAAGCGGCGACGGTAGTAGTACTGGGCCTTCTCGGTCATCGCCGGGGCGGCATTGGCCGGGAGGGCGAGCCCCGGACCGACGGGCGCGGCGGACGCGCCCTCCGGCGCCGCGGCCGCGAAACCCAGCACCAGCAGGGCCGCGAGCAGGAATTTCCTCAGCACGGTGTCGACTCCCTTCGTGTGATTGCGTCTCGGACGACGAACCGCACGGGAAGCGAGAACCCACCGCCCGGTCCGAAACGCTGCAACGCATGGGCGAAGCGAAGCGTTGCAGCGTAACCGCTGCGACGTGTCGGACAGGGTTGACGGTGGGTTGAGGGCCGCGGCCTCAGGCGATCTTGGTGGTCATGTCCTCGATCCGGGCCTCGGCGCATTGTCGCACCAGGGCGATGCCGTGCTCGCAATCCTCGCGGCGGACGTAGCCCTCGCCCGAATCGGCGATGACCTCGCCGTTGCGCGCCCGCAGGCGCCAGCGCCACTCGCCCTTGGCATCCCGATAGAGTTCGAACCGCATGGTACCGGCTCCCTGATCATCCGCCGGATGAGATGGGTTGCCGGGCCCGGAAGGGAAGGCGTCCGCTACACCGATGGCCGCGCCCGCATAAAGGGGGCCCGAGGCTCCGGGTGCGCGGGTGGCGGGAAAACGGGGACCCGTTTTCCCGCACCGAACCGATGGCCCTGTCAGTGCGCCTTGTCGGCGAGGCCCTTCAGTCCGGCCTCGTAGACGCCGGCGATGGCCTCCTTGGCCTTGTCGTCCGGAGCCCCCTTCGCCTTGAACGTGCCCGTCCACGTCACCTTCGAGCCGGTGCCGGCCTTCGCGACCATGATCGTCGAATGGTAGTCGGTCACGGGCAGCGGACCCTCCAGGATCGTGTAGGTGTAATCCATCTTCTTGTCGCTGCGCGCTTCCTCTTCCTCGACGATCGTTCCGCCGCCCTTCAGGCTGAGCGTGCGGACGTCCTTGCCGCCCTTCTTGGACAGGGCGCATTTCTCGATCACGGGGTGCCAGTCGCCGATCCCGCAGAACCCGCCGACGGTCTTCCAGACCGTCTCCGGCGCTGCGGCGATGTCGACCGATTTCGTGACTTCGAGGGCCTGAGCCGAAGAGAGCGACGCCACGATGATTGCGGCAGCCGGTACGAAAACCCTGAACATTCGGCGTTTCCCCTGACGATTGACGGTTATCGGCCTTGAAGGCCGGTCAATCACCTAGCGCGCCAGGGAGCCGTTACGAGACGAGCGGCCCCGCTTTCGCGGATGTGTGAGCGCGCCGATGCCAGGCCCGGAGGGGCCCATGGGACGCTGCGCGGTGCCGAACGACGAGACGCGGCACCCCCGGCGTTGCGCCTCCGAGGGCGTGGACCCGTGACCCCGGTCCCGGCCACCCACCGCAGGGGCCTCTGACAAAAAACCGCCCGGGACGATCCCGTCCCGGGCGGTTGTTCAGATGTCTACGGTGCGGTCAGGTTCAGGAGCGGGGCGCCCGCTCCAGCCAGCCGATGTTGCGGCCCTCGCCGCCGCCACCGCCGCCGCCGCTACGCGGGCGGGCATCGGCCCGCTGGGGCCGGCCGTCCCGGCTGGGGCGGGCCTGCTGGCTCGGGCGCTGCTCACCCTGCGGCCGGGCGGGCCGGTCCGCGCGGGCATCGCGACCCTGCACGGCCTGGCCGCGACCGTCGCCACGGGCATCGACCCGTCCGTCCTGGGGCCGGGCCTGCCGGGGTGCGCCCTGGCCGCCGAAGCCGCGTCCGCCTTCCGGGCGCCCCTGCTGGGGCCGGGGGCGCTGGCCCTGACGGCCGCCGCCCGGACGCTGCTGCTGCCGCTCGGGCCGGCGCTCCTCCTCGCGAGCGATCTCGGCCGCTTCCTGGCGGGACGGCGGCGTGAAGCCCTCGGGGAAGCCCCCCACCGGCACCTTCTGGCGGGTGATGCGCTCGATGTCGCGCAGGTAGGCCTTCTCCTCGTCGTTGCAGAACGAGATGGCGAGCCCGTCCGCCCCCGCCCGGGCGGTGCGCCCGATGCGGTGGACGTAGCTCTCCGGCACGTTCGGCAGGTCGAAATTGACCACGTGGCTCACGCCATCGACGTCGATGCCGCGGGCCGCGATGTCCGTGGCGACCAGGACCCGGGAGGCGCCGTCCTTGAAGGCGGCCAGCGCCCGCTCGCGCTGGGGCTGGCTCTTGTTGCCGTGGATCGCCGCCGCCGCGATGCCGACCTTGTCGAGGCCGCGCACGACCCGGTCCGCCCCGTGCTTGGTGCGGGTGAAGACCAGGACGCGCTCGATCGCCGGATCGCGCAGGATGTGGCCGAGCAGCGCCTGCTTGGCGCCGGTATGAACGAAGATCACCTGCTGCTCGACGCGCTCGGCCGTGGTGGCGACCGGGGTGACCGCGACCTGCACCGGATCCTTGAGGAACTGGCTCGCGAGGCCGGCGATGTTCTTCGGCATGGTCGCCGAGAAGAACAGGCTCTGGCGCTTCTCCGGCAGCATCTTCACGATGCGCTTGAGGGCGTGGATGAAGCCGAGGTCGAGCATCTGATCGGCCTCGTCGAGGACCAGGATCTCGACGCCCTCCAGCGTCAGCGAGCGGCGCTCGATCAGATCGATCAGCCGGCCGGGGGTGGCGACCAGGACGTCGACGCCCGGAGCCAGCGCCCGCTCCTGGCGGCTGATGGTGACGCCGCCGAACACCACGGTGGTGGTGTAGGACAGGTGGCGGCCGTAATCGCAGAACGATTCGGCGATCTGGTTGGCGAGCTCGCGGGTCGGCGAGAGCACCAGCACCCGGCAGCCGCGGCGCGGGGCGCGGCGGTCCGAGAGCGAGAGGCGGTGCAGGATCGGCAGCGCGAAGGCCGCGGTCTTGCCGGTGCCGGTCTGGGCGATGCCGCAGAGGTCGCGGCCCTCCATGGCCGGCGGGATCGCCTGGGCCTGGATCGGGGTCGGCGTGACGTAGCCAGCCTCGCCGAGCGCCCGCAGCACGGGCTGGGCAAGGCCGAAATCGGTGAATTGGGTCAAGGATGTATCCGATGCAGCAGGACCGGCCGGGCGCCTCGCGTGATGAGCGAGCAGAGCCGTGTTCGAGTCGGTCCGTTGGCAGGGGGCAGCCCGCGTGATGGGGCGGCCCGGGTGCATGCACGTTATGAAGAGGGGGGCCGGATCACGCCGGGTAGCGCCCGATCCGTCACGCAGCCCCCTCAAGCGGGCCATGACGGCCGCTGACGCTGCACTGCCGATATGCGGGTGTGCGGCCGCGAAGTCAATGCAGCCCGGCGCATCCCGGCGCATGGCACCGCCCCCGCCGGCGCACGGCTCGATAGAAAAACCGGGTCCGATGCCGGGCAACGGCCGCGCTCCGCATGGACACGCCCGGGCGCGGCTCGGACGAACCTTGAATCGCCCCGCGTGATCCGTGAGGAAGCACGGACAATATCGCGGCTCCGCACCATCATGGGGCCAGCCAAAGAGGGGGAAGAATGACCCGATCTGTTCTGACGGTGAGCGCCGGTCTGGCGGTGATCGCGGTCGTTCTGGCATCCCTGTGGGTCGGGTTTGGCCCGCGCCCTCAGGTCGCCCCGGACAAGCGGGCCTCCGCCGGCATTCCCTTATCGCAACAGCAGCGATCCCCCGTGGATGCCAAGGGGCAAGCGATCCGGACCATCGCGCCGGCATCGCCGTCCGATCCGGGGATGGCCGCGACGGCGCCCCCGGCCTCATCCCCGTCCGCGGCCGCTCCGGCCAACCCGTCGGCGCCCCCCGGTTCGTCGGCCGATCTGGGTTCTCCCGCGCGGCAATCCGACGGCACGTCCACGACGGGTCTGAGAACGGAGACGCCCCCCGGAGAGGCGCACGAACCCTCCGTGCCGCCCGGTGAGGGCGTCGATCTCAACACGGCGTCCGTCGAGCAGTTGAATGGGCTCGGCGCGGGCATGATCGGTCGGAGGATCATCGAGTTCCGCCCCTACGCCTCGCCCGATGAACTCCTGACGCGCCGTGTCCTGAAACGTGCCGATTACGACACCATCAGGAGCGCGATCACCGTCCGATAGCCCTGGAGATCCTTGCTTCCGCATCCTCCCTCTCCCGAAAACCGGCCGCCCCCTGTCGGGATGATGCGCCAGTGAGCGGCCAGGCCAGTCGGGGAGGCGGCCGTCTTCCGTGAGCGTCGGCCGTGAACAGGCGTCGCGCGCGGACGTTGATGCCCGGGTCACGCGCGAGACGTGATCGTGGAACGCTCGAGGAATTCGTCATGCGCATGACCGCACTGATCGCGGCCGTCGGCCTGGTGTCGATGGGGACCGCCAGCTTGGCCGCGGAGACGGCCGGCGCCACTGGTACGTCCGGGAACACGCCCCGTATGCAGGGTTCGCCCAACGCCGCGGGCTTCGGCAAGGCGGAGACCACCGGGACCGCCGGCGCGAACACGCCGGACAGCACACCCAGCCAGGACGGCAAGATGAAGGGCCCGCCGAACGCCTCGGGGTTCCAGCACGGCAATTCCGGCACGCCAGCGGGCCGCTGAGCCGGAGCAGGGTCGATCCCCGGCCGCCGTCTCGCGGGACCGCGCTCTCTTGCGGCCCGGCGCGACGGTTGCCCTCGGAGGCCCGATCGGGATGGACATCATGCGGGCGCCGACGACCGATCCCTGCCAACAGGGTCGGTCCCGCGCCTAGCGATTCTGGGAATGATATGCGGCGACTGCTCCCCGGGGGCCGGTCGCCATCGTCAGTCGTTCTGCACCGAATCTCTTCTCATCGGGAGAGAAACGATTGGTGCGGCCAAGAGGACTCGAACCTCCACCCCTCGCGGGACTAGCACCTCAAGCTAGCGCGTCTACCAATTCCGCCATGGCCGCATCGGACGCGAAGACCCGCCCGTTCGCTCGACCGGTGCAGCCGCGGGAGAACCCGAAGCCGCCGTCGTGTCGCGCGGCGCAGCGGATAACAGATCGCCCCGCCGCCGACAAGCGCTTCGCTCATGCGGCGGCGAAGCCGCTCTCCAGCAGCGCGGCCGCGCCCTCGCCGATGCTGGCGCCGGGCTCGACGATCGAGGCCGCCTTGCGGATCAGCTCCGTCACCTCGACGGAGATGCGGTCGCCGGTCACCACGATCTGCCCGCGGGCGATCGGATGGCCGTTGGCCAGGATCTCGACCATGTCGCTGTCGCTGGCGTCGAGCTCGATCACGGCGCCGCGGCCCATGCGCAGCAGCATGTGCAGCGGCATACGCGTGCGGCCGAGCACCACCGTCAGATCGACCTTCAGGGTCTCGAAGACCGCCACAACCCGCCATCCCTCTCGCGGCCGAAACCTTGCAACCGCAGGCCGCGGATGTTGAAGGCTTCGACCATCGACGCAGGATGGTGAAGCCTTGGTAAACACGCCCCGCCTCACGGTCAGTCCCCACGCCTTCCCGAAGCGGGCCGGCTCCGGTCCGGTCGCGGAGCCCGTGGGCTGGCGCGTGAGCGATGCGTCGGTGGGCTACGATGCGGCGGTGGCCTGGATGGAGACCCGCGCCGAGGCCATCGCCCGCGGGACGGCGCCCGAATGCGTCTGGCTGCTGGAGCACCCGCCGCTCTACACGGCCGGCACCTCGGCCCGGCCGGAGGATCTCATGGCGCCGGGCCGGTTCCCGGTCCACGCCACGGGACGGGGCGGCCAGTACACCTATCACGGCCCCGGCCAGCGCGTGGCCTACGTGATGCTCGACCTCGACCGGCGCAGCCGCGACCTGCGCGCCTACGTGGCGAGCCTAGAGGCGTGGCTGATCGCGACGCTCGCCGCCTTCAACGTCCGCGCCGAGCGTCGGGAGGGCCGGGTCGGCGTCTGGGTGCGCCGCCCCGAGAAGGGGCCGGGCATCGAGGACAAGATCGCGGCGATCGGCATCCGGGTGCGCCGCTGGGTGAGCTTCCACGGGATCAGCCTGAACGTCGAGCCGGACCTGTCGCATTTCGACGGGATCGTCCCCTGCGGCGTCCGGGAGCACGGGGTGACGAGCCTCGTCGATCTCGGCCTGCCGGTGAGCTTGGCCGAAGTCGACATGCAGCTGCGGGCCGCCTTCGAGCATATTTTTGGCGCGACGGCGATCGAGGGGATGGACTGATACGGCGGCCGGTCGCGGCATTCGGTTGAGGCGCGCCATCCGTCGTCACGCGCGTAGGAAGTGACCCAGGGCCGCATGACGCCGGCGATCGTGGCGCCGCCTGGATCGCTTCGCTCCGCTCGCGAGGACGGTTGGGCAACCGGTCCTTCCGCCGAAGACCGTATCGCCGGCCCGCTCAGAAATCCGCGTGGAGCCGCGAGGCGAAGAAGTGGGCCGGGCCGCGGTCGCGGTTGTAACCGGGATTGTCGATGAACTGGTAGTCGAAGGTCAGGGTCACGAACTTGGTGAGGTTCAGGGCGTAGTAGGTCTCCAGCGCCCGCTCGGTGCCGTAGTTGAGCCGGCCGTCGCCGATCAGCAGCCCGTAGAAGCCCGCCGCGAAGGCGGCCCGGTGCGAGGGCGAGAGCCCGTTCATCGCCGCCCCGATCCCGACCGTGTCGTCCGGCCGGTCCCAGGCCTTGCCCTTCAGCGACAGGCCCCCCGAGAAGCTCTGGTCGATGTCGGTGAAGGATATGTTCTCCGTCCGCCCGTCGTTCAGGCTGGCCCGGGCGAACAGGCCGAGTTCGGGCGTCAGCGCCTGTTCCAGGTTGACGTAGCCGCCGGTCTTGCGGCGGGGACGCCGGGTCGCCGCGGCCGCGTCGTTGATGTCGTCGAAGGCGCCGAGCTGGGTGAGGGTCACCACCTCCCGGTTGTTGGCCGAGACGCCGACATTCGAGAACAGCCCGAAGCGCAGCTTGCCCGGCTGGTCCAGCCCCGGCAGGACGTAGCGCTGCTCGAACTCGGCGTTGAGCCCGGCGCGCCGGAACACCCGCGGGTCGAGCACGTCGCTCGACGGTTCCTTGGGCACCTGCGTGTAGGCGGCGCGGATGGCGAATTCCGGCCGGTTGTACTCGGCGTAGACGCCCTGGGTGAAGCCGGGCAGGTTCGCCGGGAAGTCCCAGGCCGAGGAGCCCCAGAGCGACCAGTTGAAGAAGTCGACCCGCGGATCGTGGGCGTAGACGTTGCCGTCGAAGAAGTCGCCCAGGGCGAACTTGCCGGCGATCAGCGTGATCCGCTCGGAATCGTAGCGGGTGGCGACCTGGTTGGGTCCGTCCGGCACATCGACGGTCTCGCCGCCGAGGTTGATCGTCTGCTTCACGTAGTAGCGGTTCGAGCGCAGCTTCGGGAACGGGGCGCCGGCCTTCTGGGCCTCGCCGTTGACGAAGCCGGCGACGCCGAGCGTCCGGGACAGGCCGAAGCCCTGGCTGAATTCGGGGTTGTAATAGACCTCGGTCGTGTCGGTGAGCCTGAACCCGAGGAAGATCGTGGCCGTGGTGGTCTGCCGGGCCTGGTTCGGAATCAGGCTCTGCGCGCCCACATAGGGCGAGCGGAAGCCCGGCGTGCCCTGCGCGATGAGCGTCGTCTGCCCGTGGAGCGAGAAGCGGCCGGTATCGCCGTTGTCGGGGTCGTGCGGGGCGGTCTCGTCGGGATCCGGCGGCACCCTCAGCCCGTCCGGGAACCACATCAGCCGGGCGAAGACCTGATTCGAGGTGAAGCTCGCCCGGGTCGTGACCGGGCCGCCCGTATCCCCGGGCACGACGCCCAGCGCGAAGCGCCGGCTGCCGCCGAGATCGACGTAGCGGTAGTCGATGCCCAGGGCGAGATGGTCGGTGATGGCGTATTGCACCCCCGCGCCGAGGGTGAAGCCGACATAGCCGAGTTCCCGCCGCGCCGTGTTCTGGCCACCCGTGTCGAGATCCGGATAGGTCGCCTGGAAGCGCGCGTTGGCCCCCGTGAGTCCGAAGGCGCCGTAGATCAGGTACCGGTCGAAGCTGTAGCCCATGCGCGCCCGGAGCGAGCCGTACAGGTCGGTCCGGGCACGCACGATGGTGAAGGCCGGGTCCACGTCCGCGTAGCCGAAGCCCGCGAGGGTCGAGGCGACCGGCCGGTTCAGATTCGCCGCGTCGAGGTTGGCCTCGACCGCGTAGACCCACGGTCCGGTCTGCCAGGTCCAGCCGCCGAAGAGGCCGCCCACCGCCGTGGTGGCGTTCCGCCCCTGGTCGCTCCGGCCTGTGGAATCACCGCTCCTGAAGGCCGCCACGGGACGGCCGCCGATCGTCGTCGGCCCGAAAGCGTAGGCGCCGTAGGAGCCGCTCGCGCTGCCCTCGAGGCCCAGATAGCCCCCCGACCAATCGGCATAGGCGGCGCCCTGCGCCGCGGGCCGCGGTGCGGCGAAGTCCGCCGCGCGCACGGATGCGGTCAGGCCTATGAACAGCAGGAAGGCCGCGGTGCGGGCCGGAATCACGGAACGGGTACGCATCGGCTCTGCAGCAAGGTATAGCACTGGCTAAGTCGTGTCCCGCCACCGCGCAAGCCCTGCCCGTCGGCGCGGGAACTCGACCGAGCGGAGACCGCATCGCTCTTCCCGACCCGCGCCCATTGTCCGGCCCCCGCATGGCAGTGGCATGACGATCCGCCGTCGTTCGGGTGCGGTCAAGATCATACCGGTCACACGGCAGTGAATTGTCTTCCCCTGCGAAAGGATACCCCTTGTTTCTCGATTGAATACCAGAACAACATAACCTCCTGTCGGAGAAAGGCTTTAGATTAGAATTGTTATCATTTAAGAGCGGCGTAATTTCTGTTTGAACTTCGCGCGCGACGGATTATGTGCAGGGTCATGCGCGCGCCGAACCTCTTTCCGAACCTCCGGTTTCCGATTTGCGGCGGCTTGGCCGTGATTTGCCTCCTCGCCGGGGCTGCCGCGGCCAAGGAGGTGCCGATCGGCCCGCACGTGACCCGGAACGGCCTGGAGGTCGCCGCCGTCTACCTGCAGCCGATCGAGATGGAGCCCGCCGGCATGATGCGCGACGCCGCGCAATCGGACCTCCACCTCGAGACCGACATCCGCGCCGCCAAGGACAACCGCAACGGCTTCGCCGAGGGCGACTGGGTGCCGGCGCTGGAGGTGCATTTCGAGGCGGTGAAGCTCGACGGCGACAAGCCCACGGACAAGAAGGTGTCCGGGATGCTGATGCCGATGGTGGCCAATGACGGGCCGCATTACGGTGACAACGTCAAGCTGTCCGGTCCCGGCCGCTATCGCCTCACGGTGACCGTCGCGCCGCCCGGCAAGGACAGCCATTTCGGCCGGCACGTGGACAAGGAGACGGGCGTCGGGCCGTGGTTCGAGCCCTTCGACGTCGTTCAGGACTTCACCTTCGCGGGCGTCGGCAAGAAGGGCGCCTACTGAAATCCCGGGGAATCCACGTGTCTCGTCCGCCGCGTCCTGCCCGCATCGCCGCCGCCGCCCTGCTCGCCACCGCCTGGGCGATGACGGCCGCGCGCGCGGACGACATGCCGGTGATCAAGGTCGAGATGCGTGACGGCCTGATCCTCCCGGCGGTGATCGAGGTGCCGGCCAACACCCGGTTCAAGCTGGAGATCGCCAATACCGGCCAAAGTCCCGTGGAGTTCGAGAGCGCGGAGCTGAAGCGCGAGAAGGCGCTCGCCGCAGGCTCGACCTCGGCGATCGTGTTCCGCACCCTCGATCCCGGCACCTACCAGGTGTTCGACGACTTCCACCCGGACGCCAAGGCGACCCTGGTGGCCAGATGAGCGCGTCGACCGCCGCGGCCTCCTCGCTCGACCTCACCCCGGCCGGGCCGCGCCGCGCCGCCGTCGACGCGCGGCTCGCCCGCCTGGGGGACGGGCTGCGCCGCTACGGCTGGGCCATCCGGGCGGTGCAATGGGTGATCATCGCGGTCTACGCGGTTCTGGTGATCGTGCCGGCCCTGCTGCCGCTCCCCGGCAACGCCGCCCATATCTGGACCAACCTGACGCTGGCCGCGCAGTTCGCCTTCTGGGGGATCTGGTGGCCGTTCGTGCTCCTCAGCATGGTGCTTGTCGGCCGCGCCTGGTGCGGGGTGCTCTGTCCGGAGGGGGCGCTCAGCGAGTTCGCCAGCCACTGGAGCCGCGGCTACGCGGTGCCGCGCTGGATCACCTGGCAGGGCTGGCCGTTCCTGGCCTTCGCCGGCACCACCGTCTACGGCCAGATGACCAGCGTGTACGGCTATCCGAAACCGGTGCTCGCGGTGCTGGGCGGCTCGACCCTGGCGGCGATCGTGGTCGGGCTGCTCTACGGGCGCAACAAGCGGGTGTGGTGCCGCTATCTCTGCCCGGTCAACGGGGTCTTCGCGGTGCTCTCGAAGCTCGCCCCGATCAGCTTCCAGGTCGACCGGGCCGCCTGGGCGGTCTCGCCCAAGCCGGTCCGGGGCGGGGCGGCGTTCAACTGCGCGCCGCTCGTGCCCGTCCGGACGATGCGCGGGGCAGGGGCCTGCCACATGTGCGCCCGCTGCAGCGGCCATCGCGGGGCGGTGCGCCTCGCCCTGCGCTCGCCCAACCACGAGATCGTGCACGTGGCCGGCACCGAGCCGGATCTCGACCAGACCGTGCTGATCCTGTTCGGCATGCTGGCGCTGGCGGTCGGGGCCTTCCAGTGGTCGGCGAGCCCCTGGTACGTCGCGGCCAAGCAATGGGCCGCCACCTGTCTCATCGACCGGGGGGTGACCTGGCCGCTGGAAACCTCCGCGCCCTGGTTCGTGCTGACGAACTATCCCGACCGCAGCGACGTCATGACGCTCCTCGATGGCGGGCTGCTCCTGGCCTATATCGGCGCCGCTACGGTGATCCTCGGGCTGGCCCTGTCGGGGATCGTGGCGCTGGCGACCCTGGCCCTCGGGGGCTGGTCGACCCGGCGCTTCCACCACCTGACGCAGACGCTGATCCCGGTGGCGGGCTGCGGCGTCTTCCTGGGCCTGTCGGCGCTCACCGTCACGTTCCTGCGGGGCGACGGCATCGTGATCCCCTACGTGACTGAGATGCGCGCCGGCCTGCTGGCCGGGGCGAGCCTGTGGAGCGTCTGGCTCGCCTGGCGCGTCGCCGGCCTCAGCGCCGGCGGCCTCCGGCAGGCCGGGGCCGCGGCCTGCATCGCCGGGGCGGCCGCCCTGTCGGTGGTCAATTGGGTGCTCATGTTCTGGATCTGGTAGCGCGGTCCGCGCGCCGCACGGCAACATTCCGCAACGTTGGGAGACCGCCATGATCGGCGCCTTCGTCATCGCCTTCCGCGAAGTCATCGAGGCCGGCCTCATCATCTCGATCGTGCTGGCGGCGACCCGCGGCATTCCGGGCCGCATGCGCTGGGTCCTGCTCGGTGTCGCCGGGGGGCTGGCGGGGGCCGGTCTCGTCGCCCTGTTCGCGGAGCGGATCTCCAACGCCTTCGAGGGCAGCGGGCAGGACATCCTGAACGCGGCGGTGCTGATCGTCGCGGTGCTGCTGCTGATCTGGCACAACACCTGGATGAGCAAGCACGGCAAGGAACTCGCCGGCGAATTGCGCGCGGCCGGCGCGGCGGTGCGCTCGGGCGAGCGCGAGGCTGCGGCCCTGTCGATCGTGATCGGCGCGGCGATCCTGCGCGAGGGCGCCGAGCTGGTGCTGTTCCTCTACGGCCTCGTCGCCTCGGGTACCTCGGGGGCCGACATCCAGTTCGGCGCCTTTGCCGGCATCGGGGCGGGGATCCTCCTCTCGGCGGTGACCTATCTCGGCCTCGCCTCGATCCCGAGCCGCTACGTGTTCCCGGTGACCAGCGTGCTGATCGTCTTCCTCGCGGCCGGGCTCGCCGCACAGGCCGCCCAGTTCCTGGCCAATGCCGGTGTGGTCGACATCCTCGGCCACACCCTCTGGAACAGTTCCGGGCTGATCGCCGAAACGTCCTGGCCGGGCCGCATCCTGCACGCGCTCGTCGGCTACACCGACCGGCCGACCGCCCTGCAGGGGCTCGTCTACGTCGCCACCATCGCCGTCATGGTCGGGCTGATGCAGTGGAGTGCCGTCGACAAGCGCCGCGCCGTGCAGGCGGCCTGAGACGCGAAAGGTCCGGGCCGCCCGGCGGCTCGGACCTCGTTGTTGGGCAAGCCGGGACCCGGGGGCAGCGCCCCCGGAGACGGCTCTCAGGCCAGCGGAGCCCATTTCTCAGGGTCGGCCGGCTTCTCCTTATAGATCGCGCCGGCGAAATCGACGTGCAGTTCCGTCGCCGCCCCGTCGCCCCGGCGCGCCAGGACCTCGAAGTGCTTGGGCTTGCGGCGCGGCCCATCGACGACCGTCCAGCCGGCGGATATCGCCGCCGCGCGGGCCCGATCGGGATCCGCCGCCATGTCCGGCCGCGGATCCGCCTTCTTGGGGCCGGGGGCGTGATGGGGCTTCTTGTGGTGGATCTCCACCGGGTCCCGGCCCTCGGCCGAGATCCGCGTAACCTTGATCTCCGAAGGGCGACGCTCGCCCTCCAGGGTCACGTGCAGCCCGGTCACGGGTGCGAACGCATCCGCGCCCTTCGGACCGAGATCGGCCAGGTGGGTCTCGCCATCCGCCTCGATGGTGAAGCGATGGGCGAAGACGTGCTGGATGGTGCCCGAGAGGGCGGTGGTGTCGTGAAGCGGCATGATTTTCTCCGTGGAGCGCCCAACCGCAGGCGCAACCGATATATCGAAATCGATCGCGCGATGGTCAAGGGGTGTTCCCAAAGCCCCGCGCTGCGAGCTTGACCGGTCGGCCAGAGGTGCCGCTTGGCCGGTCCGCGCAGGTGCTACCTGGTCGAGGCGGCGTCGGGGGCCTGGCAGGCTGCGGACCGGTGCGCCGCGGTCCCGCGTCAAATCCGGCGATCGATCAGAACGCCCAGCGAGCCAGCGGCAGCCGTCCCCCTCATCCTGAGGTGCGGCGCAGCCGCCTCGAACGCGGTCTCCAGCCTGCCGCGCGATCCGGGAGGGCTCCTCCGGGGGCCGATGGCGCGGGGCGCCTCAGGATGAGGGAGTGGCTCGGAGCGTCCCTCTCCCGGGACCCGCGTTCGGCCCGGCTCTCAGGCGCCGGTCGCGACGGCGCGGGCCGGATCGGCGCCCCATTCCGACCAGGAGCCGTCGTAGAGGCCGCGGGCGGGGCGGCCCATCGTCTCCAGCGCCAGGGCGATGATCGCCGCGGTCACCCCCGAGCCGCAGGTGGTCACGATCGGCCGGTCCGGATCGACGCCGTTCGCCGCGAAGACCGTTGCCAGCTCCTCCGGGCTCTTCATGTTGCCGTCGCGCTGGAGCGCCGCGTAATGCAGGTTGCAGGCGCCGGGCATGTGTCCGGGGCGGACGCCCGGGCGGGGCTCCGGCTCCTCGCCGCGGAACCGCGTCGCCGAGCGGGCATCGACCACCTGGGCCGAGCCGGTCTCCAGGGCGCGGGCGACGTCGTCCGCATCCGCCACGGCCCCGTGGTCGAGGCGGGCCGTGAAGTGCCGGAGCGCGGGCGGATGCGGCGTGCCGTCCTCGGTGGGATAGCCCGCGGCGATCCAGGCCGGCAGGCCGCCGTCCAGCACCAGGGCGTCGCGCACCCCGTAGGCCTTGAGCATCCACCAGACCCGCGGCGCCGCGAACAGGCCCTGGCCGTCGTAGACCACGATTTGCTGGCCGTCGCCGACGCCGAGTGCCCGCATCCGCGCCGCGAAGACCTCGGGACGGGGCAGCATGTGCGGGAGGCTCGACTCGGTGTCGCTCATGGCGTCGAGGTCGAAGCGCCGGGCACCGGGGATGTGGGCCGCGCGGAACTCGGCCTCGGGGTCGCGGCCGGCGGCCGGCAGGTACCAGGAGGCATCGAGGATCACGATGTCGGGGGCGGCGAGGCGGTCGTGCAGCCAGTCGGGTGACACGAGGGGCGCGTGGGCCATGGTCGGCGGGTCCGGCTCTGTTCGCGAGGGCGCACAGCAAACCACAGGTCGCAGCGGCTTGCACGCCCGGGCCAGTCCTGAGCCGGAGCGTTCGGGCCGATTGTCAGCCTGGCGAATGCCAATCGAACCGGTGCCGGCCCATGGGAGCTACGCTTCCCGCACCGTGCTCCGATGCAGCGCGTGCAGGTTGGTCTTGTTTTAAGTTGCCGTAACCCCAGTTACGACAACATGATGACGCCGTTCGCGCCGGTCGCCAAGGCCGGCATCGCGCGGGCAACCCCGGACATGGCTTCAACGAACGCGAGACGGGGTCGCTGCCGGAAGAAAGGCGTTCCACCCTCCCCCCAGCCGGGGCCTGCACCCACCGAGCAGGATGCACCTTGAGCCGATCGACACCATGAATCAACTCGTCCGCATGTCCCAGATCGGCGATGCCGAGACTGTCCAGGAGCCGTCCGCCGACCTGCGCGTGCCCTTCGCACAGTCGGGTGCCTTCGTGTGCAAGTACATCATCGGCGAGCCGAACGACCGCGCCATCTGCTGCGGCGCGCCCGCGGCCGACGGCAAGAGCTGGTGTGCCTACCACCGCCGGATCGTGTTCGAGCCGACCCGCCCGGGCCGCATGCGCTGACGGGCCGTCCCCCGGACCGTCACTGCGCCCGCATGATCTGGATGACGGCCGGGGTGATGATGACCACGAACAGCACCGGCAGGAAGAACAGGATCATCGGCACGGTGAGCTTGGGCGGCAGTCCGGCCGCCTTCTTCTCGGCCTCGGTCATGCGCTGGTCGCGGCTCTCCTGGGCGAGGACCCGGAGCGCCTGACCGATCGGCGTACCGTAGCGCTCGGCCTGGCTCAGGGCGGTCGCCACCGCCTTCACCGGATCGAGCCCGGTGCGCAGGACCAGGTTCTCGTAGGCCTGGCGGCGGTCCGGCAGGAACGACATCTCGGCGGTCATCAGCGCGAGTTCCTCGGCCAGCACCACCGAGGAGGTCGCGATCTCGGTGCTCACCTTCCGGAAGGCGTGCTCGATCGCCATCCCCGATTCCACGCAGATCAGGGTGAGGTCGAGGGCGTCCGGCCACGCCTTGCGGATCTCCGCCTGGCGCTTCTTGGCGGCGTTGACGAGGAACAGCTCCGGCGCCTTGATGCCCGCGTAGGCGGCCCCGATGACCAGCCCGAACCGCATGAGATAGGAGACGTCGAGCGCCTCCAGGACGAACAGGTAGAACAGCGCGCCGATCACCGAGGCGACGGGCACGACGAGGCGGAAGAACAGGAACGCGGTCTCCGCCCCCTGGCCGCGATAGCCGGCCTGCATCAGCTTGCGCTTGGCCGTGTCGGTGGCGAGCCAGCGCTGCAGCTGGTACCGCTCGACGATCGACTTCATGTAGGCCTTCGGCTCGACGCGCAGCGTGGCCCGGGTCGCGGTCCGGCTCCCCTGCGCGCGCTCGCGCCGGCGGATCTGCTCGCGCTCGTCGCCCACGAGCTTCATCCGCTTGGCGAGCTTGTCGGTCTCGAAGAACGGCTGCGCCACCGCGAAGGCGGTCGCGGCCACCGCGATGGCGGTCAGCAGCGTGCCCATGAACCGGGGATCGAACAGCTTCGCGGCGATGTCGTCGATCATGGGACGGGCTCCGGGGAGGGGCGCGCCGGGCTTCGCGGATCGGCCGGCGGGGGAGGTCTTCAGATCCGTCGGTCGTGACCGTCTCCGATGGACAGGACGGGATCGGGCGGGTCTCAGAAGTCGAAGGCGATCATCTTCTTGATCGTGAAGATCCCGATCGACATCCAGATCGCCGCGCCCACCAGAGCGATCTTGCCGATATCGGTCGTCCACAGCAGCGAGATGTAGTCGGGGCTTGTCAGGGTGGTGATGCCCGCCACCGCGAAGGGCAGGCAGGCGATGATCGAGGCCGAGGCCTTGGCCTCCATGCTCATCGCCTGGATCTTGCCGCGCATCTTGGCCCGGTCGCGCAGCACCACGGAGAGGTTGTTCAGCGCCTCCGACAGGTTGCCGCCCGATTGCTGCTGGATGTTGATCACGATCACGAAGAAATTGACCTCGGGGGTGGGCACCCGCTCGAACAGGCGCATGACCGCCTCGCCCAGCGACAGGCCGAGCGTCTGGGTCTCCACGACGTTCTTGAACTCGCTGCGGACCGGCTCCTCGGCCTCCCGCGAGACCATGCGGAAGCAATCCCCGACCGGGATGCCCGTTCGGATGCCGCGCACCACCACGTCGACCGCGTTGGGCAGTTCCGCGTTGAACTTGGCGATCCGCCTGAGCCGCAGACGGCGCAGCAGCAGGGCCGGCAGGCCGAGGCCCCCGGCGAAGGCGGCCCCGACCCCGGCCAGCGGGCTGTCGGTGACCACGAACAGCAGCAGGCCGAAGATCACGCCGCTGACGCCCGAGACCGTGTAGAAGGTCCGCTTCGTCCAATCGAGGCCGGCCCGGGCGAGCTTCAGCTCCACCGAGGCCTTGGACGCCCCCTTGGCCTTCGCCTCGATCTCGCTCAGCGTCTTGGCGACCTGCTCGCGCCGGTTGACCGCAACGCCCCGCAGCGCCGCCCCGGAGGCGGAGGTGCTGATCGCCTTGAGGCGCTTGCTCGCCCGGCGCTCGCCGCCGAGCAGGGGCAGGACCGCCACGTAGGCGACCGCCGCCACCGCGATGCCGATGAGGCCGGCGGCGATCGGAAGGTTCGACGCGGCGGCGGCGGGCAGATCCGGCATCCGCGTCAGCTCCGGTCCACGACGTCGGCGGCGTCGAGCGCCTCGCCGAGCCGACGTTCCAGGCCGTAGTAGCGGGCGCGCTCCCAGAATTTGGGCCGGCCGATGCCGGTCGAGCGGTGGCGCCCGATCAGCTTGCCGTTCGCGTCCTCCCCGAGGATGTCGTAGAGGAAGACATCCTGCGTGGTGATCACGTCGCCCTCCATGCCGAGCACCTCGGTGATGTGGGTGATCCGCCGGGATCCGTCGCGCAGGCGCGTGGCCTGGATCACCACGTCGATCGAGCCGCAGATCATCTCGCGCAGGGTCTTCGAGGGCAGCGTGAAGCCGCCCATCGAGATCATCGACTCGATGCGCGACAGGCATTCCCGCGGGCTGTTGGCGTGGAGCGTGCCCATCGAGCCGTCGTGGCCGGTGTTCATCGCCTGGAGCAGGTCGAAGGCCTCGGGTCCGCGGACCTCGCCGACGATGATCCGCTCGGGCCGCATGCGCAGGCAGTTCTTGACGAGGTCGCGCATGGTGACCTGGCCCTGGCCCTCCATGTTGGGGGGGCGCGTCTCGAGGCGGACCACGTGCGGCTGCTGGAGCTGCAGCTCCGCCGCGTCCTCGCAGGTGACGACCCGCTCGTCGTGCTCGATGAAGGCGGTCAGGCAGTTGAGCAGCGTCGTCTTGCCCGAGCCGGTGCCCCCCGAGATGACGACGTTGCAGCGCGCCTGCCCGATGATCTTCAGGACCTCCGCGCCCTCCGGCGAGATCGCCCCGAAGCGCACGAGCTGCTCCAGGGTCAGCTTGTCCTTCTTGAACTTGCGGATGGTCAGTGCCGGGCCGTCGATGGCCAGCGGCGGCGCGATCACGTTGACGCGGGACCCGTCCGGCAGGCGCGCGTCACAGATCGGCGAGGCGTCGTCGACCCGGCGGCCGACCTGGCTGACGATCCGCTGGCAGATGTTCATCAGCTGCTGGTTGTCGCGGAACCGCACGCTGGTCAGCTGAATCTTGCCGCTGACCTCGATGAAGGTCCGGTTGGCGCCGTTGACCATGATGTCGGCGATGTCGTCGCGGGCGAGCAGGGGCTCGAGCGGGCCGTAGCCGAGCACGTCGTTGCAGATGTCGTCGAGCAGCTCCTCCTGCTCGGCGATCGACAGCACGATGTTCTTGAGCCCGATGATCTCCGTGACGATGTCGCGGATCTCCTCCCGGGCGGTCTCGGCGTCGAGGCGCGAGAGCTGCGTGAGGTCGATCGCCTCAATCAGGGCGCCGAAGATCAGGCTCTTGGTCCGGTAGTAATCCTCGGACCGCGCGGCCTCGACGACCACGGGGACGACCGGCTCGGGCCGCTTGGGCGCCGGCGCGGCCTCGCGCGGGGCCGAAGCCGCCGGAGCGGCGGCCGACGATTTCGGGAGCGGCGTGGGGGCGGCCGAAGCGCCGCCGGTGTGACGCCTACCGAACATGGGCCGGCTCCGGGGGGCGGTCCTGCCGCATTACGAGGCCTTCCCGCCGGCGAGCTTGGTGCCGCCGAGCTTGGTCCCGGCGAACCGGGCGAGCAGCGGCTCCAGCAGGCTCGCACGCCCGCTGCGCCGGGTCTCGGCCCGCCCCAGGATCACGGCCGCGAGGTCGTTGAACAGCTCCGCCACCTTCGATCCGGCCTGGATCTCGGCGATCATCTGGCCGTTGTTGGCGGCGGTGCCGAACAGCGTCGGCTCGAAGGGGATCGTCAGCGCGACCGGCGCCTCCAGGGTCTTGGCGAACTCGGCGGCGCCGATCTCGGGGCGCTTGGGCACGCCGACCCCGTTGAGCAGGATCCGCGGCGGCGCGTCGTTCGGGCGTCCGTGCTTGAGCGCGCCGAGGAGGTTCTTGGCGTTGCGCAGGCTGGCGAGGTCGGGGCCCGCCACGATCAGGATCTCGTCGGCCGCCGTGAGGACGCGCTTCGACCACGCGTTCCACTGGTGCGGCACGTCGAGCACCACGCAGGGCACGCTCGCCCGCAGATACTCGATCAGGGCGTCGAAGGCGGGCTCCGACAGGTCGATGGTGCGGTCGAGGCTCGCGGGCGCCGAGAGCAGGCTCAGATTGTCGCTGCACTTCGACAGCAGCCGCTCCACCAGGGCGGAATCCAGGCGCTCGGGGGCGAACACCGCCTCGGCGATGCCCTGGGGCGGGTCCTGGTTGAAGTTGAGCGAGGCGGTGCCGAAGGCGATGTCGAGATCGGCGATCACCGTCTGGACGCCCTGGCCGCGGGCCAGCGCCCAGGCGAAGTTGTGCGCCACCGTCGAGGCGCCGATGCCGCCCTTCACGCCGTAGACCGCCACCGTGCGGCCCACCGGCTTGACCCCCGGGGCGGTGAACAGGTCGGAGAGCGCGGCGATCAGGGTCAGCGGCTCGACCGGCGCCATGAGGTAATCGGACACCCCGCGCTGGATCAGTTGCCGGTAGAGCGTCACGTCGTTGAGATGGCCGATCACCAGGACGCGGGTGCCCTCGTCGCAGACCTCGGCCAGCGCGTCGAGGCATTCGACCGGCTTCGAGCGCGGTCCCTGCGTCTCGATCAGGATGACGTTGGGGGTCGGCGCGTGCCGGTAGGCCTCGATGGCGGCGGCACCGCCGCCCATCCGGACCTTGACCTGCGCCTTCTGCATGCGCCGGTCGAGGGCCGCTCCCTCGATCATCGCGGCGGTCTCGCTCGTCTCGCAGAACGCCTGGATGGTGATCCGGGGCACCGGGGCGATCGTGCGCTCGGCTGTCTCGGACTGGTCTGCCATGACGGCGCTTTCAGGTTCGCGTTCGGGAGGCGGCGTCGGGTTCGGGCGTGGGACTCTTGGCCGAGGGGGCTATTGGCCGACCTGGGACTTGACGTCGGTCTGCCCATCTTGCCGCCATGTGGTTGATGGATCCTTGCCGTCGCGCAGCTGGCCGATATCCCGGACCCGCTTGACCGTGTCGATGCGACCCTCGGGCCGGCCGCGCACCAGGTCGATCGGATCCGCCGTCTGGGCGGCCACGGTCGCCTGCATCGAGCAGCCGAGATTCCAGCTGGGCCGGTTGCTGTAGTCGAAGGCGAAGTCGCTGGTCCCGGTATCCTGGGGCCAGAGGCCGCAGGTGTCGGAGACCTTGGCCTGCATGCGCTGGAAGCTCAGCCGGATCGGCGCGGCGAGGCTCGGCGCCGTCACCACGTAGCCGGTGACGACGATCTCGCGGGCACCGACCCGGTCCTGCGCCCCGAGCCGACTCAGCGTGGCCGCCGTGCGCGCGACGGCGTCCGCCTGGGCGGGCGGAACCCCCCGGGGGACCTCCATCAGGAGGACGCCGCGCCCGTAGCGGCGGTATTCCAGCATGAACGCGTCGACATCGCTGGTCTGGCGGGGATCGAGGTGGCCGACCCCCGTGGGGAACACGTCGAGGCTGCGGGTGCCGTCCGTCAGAACGATCGGATGACGCGCGCGGTAATCCGACACCTCGATCGCGCCGGTGGTGGTGGTCGGATCGCTCTTGCAGGCGGTCGCCAGGGCGCCGAGGGCGCAGGCGGCGAGGAGGCTGCCGAGGCGGAGGCCCTGGGCGGGCGGATGACGTGCGGTCATGGTCCGATCCTGCTCGCTACTCGACGATGAAGCCGACGCGGCCGCGATAGGTCTGCCCGAGCGGGGCCGCGGCGGCGGGGGCGACCTTGCCGTACAGGCGGTTGATCTGGCCGAGCAGCACCGCCTGGCCGTCGCTGGCATCGACGAAGTTGTCGTCGGGCCGGCTGACCTGCTTCGGCTCCATGACCCGGGCGATGAAGGGGGTGACCATGATCATCAGCTCGGTCTCCATCCGCTGGTAGTCCCGGGAGCGGAACAGGGCGCCGAGCACCGGCAGGTTGATCAGGCCGGGCAGGCCGGAGATCGCCTGCTTGTTGACCTGCTGGATCAGGCCGGCGGTCATCATCACGCCGCCGGAGGGGAGCTCGACCGTGGTCTCGGACCGGCGGACCCGGGTGCCCGGGATGGCGGTGGTGACGCCGTCATTCGTGTAGTTGAAGCTGGTCTGGGGATCGATCTCGGTCACGTCGGTGGCGACGCGGATGGAGATGCGGTTGTCGGCCAGCACCACGGGCGTGAAGCTCAGGGCGACGCCGTAGGGCTTGAAGGTGATCCCGGGGGCCGAGCAGAGGCCGCCGACGCAGCTCGACGCGGCCGACGGCACCGGAAACTCGCCGCCGGCCAGGAACTTGGCGGCCTCGCCGGAGATCGCCGTCAGCGTCGGCTCCGCCAGGACCCGCGAGACCCCCGCCTGCTCGAAGGCCTTCAGCGTCGCCTGGAGCGAGAAGCCTGCGCCCTTGATCGAGGCCTGGAGCTGGTTGCCGGTGGGCGTCGTCCCGCCGGTGATCGGGAACGGCAGCGCATTGCTCAGTGCGGGGGACGTGGTGGCGTTGCCGAGGGGGTTCAGCGCCGACCAGTTGCCGTTCAGGTTGATGCCGAACTGCTTCAGGACGTTGCGCGACACCTCCACCACGGTGACGCGCAGCATCACCTGGTCCTTGTTGCGGATGGTGAGGTTGTTGATCACAGCGCCCCGGGCGCCGGCCGCGACGCCGCCGCTCGGTGCCCCCGATGCGGCGCCCGTGCTCCCGAGCCCCACGAAGGCGTTGGCGATGTCGATCGCCTGCTGGGCATCCGCCGACGCGTTCACCGAGCCCGACAGCAGCACCGAGGCCCCGGAGGAGCGCACGTCGAACCGCCCGCCCGGGATGCTCTGGTTGAGCAATTCACGCAGGGTCCCGAGATTGAGATCCCGGGCCACCGTCACGTCGAGGGCGGCGATCTGGCGGCCCTCGGCATCCATGATGAAGATCGAGGTCGCGCCGTCGGCCATGCCGATCACGAACACCTTGCGGGTCGAGCGGACCACGGCGTTGGCCACCGCCGGATTGGCGACGAAGACCTCCTTGGCGTCCCGCGGCAGGTCCACGATCACGGAGCGGCCGGCGGTCAGCTCGACCCGGCGGGTCGAGGCGGCCTCCGCGGAGCCGACCGTCAGGACCGGCGCGGGGCCGAGGATCGGACGCTCCTGCGCGGGGGCCGGCGCCGTCAGGGCGGCGAGGACGGCGAGGATGCTGGCCGCATGGCGGCCGGGGCGCCGCGCCGGGCGCAGGGGAGGCAGCGGAGCGATCATGGCGGTCACGGCGTCTGCTGCCGCGCGACGCCGAAGCGCACCACGGTCAAGGCGGGTTCGGGCATCTGCGCCTGGGGCGTATCGGCCAGAGGGGTGTCTTCGGGCGGATGCCCGGCATCGGCGAGACTGCGCAGCGACAGCGACAGGGCGCCGACCTTCTGGGCCAGCGTCAGGGTCTCGGCCTGGGCGGGGGTGACGGCGAGGGTCGCGGTCTCGCCGGTGACGACGTTGGTGCCGTTCTTCTCCTGGATCAGCTGGCCGATCGCCAGGACGCGGATGTCGGTCAGGATCGTCTGGGCGAGCTGGGCCTCGGCGGCGCCGCGCCCGTTGGTCTCGTCGCGGAGGGTTCGGATCACGTCGACGCGGTCATTGGGCAGGATGAAGCCGCCCGCGGAGTTCGTGCCGCGGCTGTCCGTGGTGATCGCGACCGCGCGCAGGCCCGGCGGCAGGATCGCCGCCATGAACCCGCTCTCCGGGCGCACCAGCTTCTGCGCGCGGATCGGCTCGCCCGCCAGGAATGCCGAGCGGACTGAGGCGCCCACGGTCTCATCGAGGGCCTTCGGATCGATCTTGCGGGTCATGAAGCCGGCGCTCACGGCGCCGTCCGGCCAGGATAGCCAGCGCAGGTCCGCCGGGCGCAGCACCTGCCCCATGGGCAGGTCGATGGCGGCGACCAGAACGTCGGTCATCGGCGTCGGCGGCGCCTCGGCCTTCGGCTGCGGCGGCGGGGGCGGCGGTGGATCGCCGCCGCTCATCAGGAAGGCCGCCCCGCTGCCCGCCGCGAGGGCGATGCCGAGGACGGCGAGACGGGCTGGATTCATCGCATCGCCACGCGCCGGAGACGGCCGAATTGCCGTCCATGACCGGAACTTGCGCGGGGATTCGTGTACTTATGGTTAAGCTATTGTAACTGAGCCGGACAAGGTCGGTCCGGAAACGGGCCGGCCGTCGGCGGCGCGTCACAATCGGCGCGATCCTTCAGCCCCCGGTCGACCGGGGCCATGGCTCATCACGGGTTCGCGACCTATCCTGCCGCCGCAACCGCCTCAGAAGCGGAACTCGGACCAACCCGGGGGGAGACCATGATCAGGACAATCGGCGGCGCGCTGCTGGCGGCGGCCTGCGCGGGCGCGACGCTCAGCGCGGCCGCGGCGCAAGGCGGCTTCTCGGGCGGCGCGGTGCGCATCGGCATCCTCAACGACCAGTCCGGCCTCTACGCCGAGTTCGGCGGTCAGGGTTCGGTGGAGGCCGCCCGGTTGGCGGTGGCGGATATGGGCGGCACGGTCGGCGGCGTGCCGATCGAGATCCTCACGGCCGACCACCAGAACAAGCCCGACATCGCCTCGGCGATCGCCCGGCAATGGTACGACCGCGACGGCGTCGACGCGATCATGGAACTGACCACCTCCTCGGTGGCCCTGGCGGTCCAGGGCCTGTCGAAGGAGAAGAAGCGGATCACGATCACCACCGGGGCGGCCTCCAGCGACCTCACCGGCAAGGCCTGCACACCCTACGGCTACCATTGGGCCTACGACACGCGGGCCCTGGCGGTGGGCACCGGCGGCGCCCTGACCCGGGCGGGCGGCGACACGTGGTTCTTCCTCACGGCCGACTACGCTTTCGGCTCGGCGCTGGAGGCCGACACCAGCCGGGTTGTGACCGCCAACAACGGCAAGGTCCTGGGCAGCGTCCGGCACCCGCTCTCGAACCAGGACTTCTCCTCGTTCTTGCTGCAGGCGCAGGGCTCGAAGGCCAAGGTCATCGGGCTCGCCAATGCCGGGCTCGACACCTCGAACGCGATCAAGCAGGCGGCCGAGTACGGCATCGTCGAGGGCGGCCAGAAGCTCGCGGCCCTGCTGTTCACCCTGTCGGAGGTGCACGGGCTCGGCCTCAAGGTCGCCCAGGGCCTGACGCTGACCGAGGGCTGGTACTGGGACGCCAACGACGAGACCCGGGCCTTCGGCGCGCGCTTCATGAAGCGCACCGGCCGGATGCCCAACATGATCCAGGCGGGCACCTACTCGGCGGTCCTGTCCTACCTGAAGGCGGTGAAGGCGGCGGGCACCGACGAGACCGAGGCGGTCAACGCCAAGCTCAAGGCGCTGCCCATCGACGACGTCTTCGCCCATGGCGGGGTCGTGCAGCCGAACGGCCGCATGGTGCACGACATGTACCTGTTCGAGGTCAAGAAGCCGGCCGAGTCGAAGGGCGAGTGGGACCTCTACCGGCAGATCTCGACCATCCCCGGCCGGGAGGCCTACGCGTCGCCCGCCGAGAGCGGCTGCCCGCTGACGGCGGCGGCGAAGTAGGGGTGGACCCGACGGGGCTTGGTCTCGGGACAATTCGGATCCGAGGACACCGCGCCCACCCTCCCCCCTCTGCGGGGGAGGGTGGCCCCTGCGTCAGCAGGGGTCGGGAGAGGGGAGCGCGGCTTCAGGAAAGGGCGCGACCTTCACACAGCACAGAGCTTCGTCTTGCACCGTCGCTCCCCTCTCCCGACCCCCTTCGGGGGCCACCCTCCCCCGCAAAGGGGGGAGGGAAAGACGCGCGGTTGCGCCCTGTCACGCTCACCCTGCCCAGACCCGCCGATACAGCGCCACGATCTCGTCGGCGCTGGGCTCCACCGGGTTGTTGGCGGGAGAGCCGGAGGCCAGTGCCTGGGCCGCCATGGTCGGGAGCAGCGCCTCCCAGCGGGCCGGATCGATCCCGTATTCCCGGGGGCCCGGCACGTCGAGGTCGTCGTTGAGCGCCTCGAGTTCCGTCACCAGGGCCGACACCGCTGACCGGTCGTCGCTCTCCGGGCCGGCGATCCCGATGGCCCGGGCGCAGGCGGCGTAGCGGTCGACGGCGGCCGGCGCCGAGAAGGCCGTGACCGCCGGCAGCAGCATGGCGTTCGAGAGCCCGTGCGCCACGTGGAAATGCGCGCCGATCGGCCGGCTCATGCCGTGGACCAGGGCCACGGACGCGTTCGAGAAGGCGATGCCGGCCTGGGTGGCCCCGAGCATCATCGCCTCGCGCGCCGCCCGGTCGCCGGGATCGGTCCAGACCCGGCGCAGGTTCGGCGCGATCAGCCGCATCGCCTGGAGCGCCAGCCCGTCCGAGAACAGGTTCGACTTGCGCGAGACGTAGGCCTCGATGGCGTGGGTCAGCGCGTCGATCCCGGTATCGGCGGTCAGCCGCTTGGGCTTGGTCAGCGTCAGCTCGTAATCGACGAGCGCCGCCACCGGCAGGTAGGCGAGCCCGATGCAGAGCATCTTCTCATCCGAGGCCTCGTCGGTGACGATGGTGAAGCGGGTCGCCTCGGAGCCGGTGCCGGCGGTGGTCGGGATCGCCACGATCGGCAGGCCGGGCTCGTCCTGCTGGCGGGGCGCCTTGTAGTCGCGCATGTGGCCGCCGTGGCGGGCGAGCACCGCCACCGCTTTGGCGGTGTCCATCGGGCTGCCGCCGCCGAACCCGACCACGCAGTCGAAATCCCCCGCCTGCAGGGCGGCGAGCGCCGCCGCCACGGAGGCGACCGTCGGATCGGGCACCGTGTCGGCGAACACCGTCGCCCTTGTGCCGGCGCTGGCCAGCCGTTCGAGCAGCGCCTCCACGCGGCCGCTGCCGGCGAGGTAGGGGTCGGTGACCACGAAGGGCCGCGACAGGCCGAGCTGGCCGAGCACCTCGGGCAGGAGCCGCGAGGCGCCGGCGCCGACGCGCATCAGCCGGGGCAGGGCGATCGAGGCGACCATGTTTTGCTCCTCCCACCCGGCGCGTGTCCTGGCCTGCCGGGGCGGCCGATCTTAGGGCGCCGCAGGATCGGGCGAAACCGCCGCCGCTGACACGGACGTCCCGGCGAACAGCGCCCCCGCGGCCTCGACCTCGGCGGCGATGAAGCCCGCCACGGCGCGGATATGGGCCGCCTTCCGGTGATCCTCGTGGATGTGCATGTGGAACGAGCGCGTCAGCGAGACCGCCCCGGGCAACACCGGCACCAGCCCGGGATGGGCCGCCGCGATGAAGGCCGGCAGCACGCAGAGGCCGGCGCCGCCGAGCGTCGCGTGGACCTGGGCCAGGAGGTTGGTGGAGCGCAGGCGCGCCGTCACCGCGGGCCCCAGGGCGCCGAGGTAGTTCAGCTCGCGGGCAAACAGCATGTCCTCGATATAGCCGACGAAGGGATGGTCCGAGAGATCCGCGACCGCGGCGATCGGCGCCGCCGTGGCGCGGTAGGCTTCGGCCGCGTAGACGAACAGCCGATAATCGGTGAGCCGGCGCGCCACCACCCGGGCCTGCTGCGGGCCGGACAGGCCGATCACGATGTCGGCCTCGCGCTTGGACAGGCTGAAGATCCGGGCGGTCGCCATGATCTCGACCTCCAACCCCGGATGGCGCGCCGTCAGCCGGTGCATCCGGGGGGCGAGGAAGACGCTGCCGAACCCATCCGGCGCGCCGATCCGCACCGTGCCGGAGACCGTCTGGGCCGCCTCCGTCGCGGCACTCGCCGACAGGAAGGCGCTCTCCATGGCCTCGGCGACGCCGAGCAGGCTGGCCCCGTCCTCGGTGAGCGCGTAGCCGAGGTTGCTCCGGTGGAACAGGCGGGCGCCCAGCCCCTCTTCCAGGGCGCGGATCCGGCGGCCGACCGTGGTGTGCTCGGTGCCGGTGCGCGCCCCCGCGCCGCTCAGGGTCCCGGTCCGCGCCACCGCCAGGAAGAAGCGCAGGTCGTCCCAGTTGGGCCCCGCCCTGGCCATGGCCGCACTCCGGCTGTGCATCGATGCACAGCGGCTGTAAGCGCATCCGGCTTTATCGCTCAAGCGATCCTGATAGGGTGCCGCAAAATCAAACCCCACAGGGAGGCGCGCATGCGCACGATTGGGCATTTCATCGGCGGCCGGACCGTCGCCGGCGAGAGCGGGCGGTTCGCGGACGTATTCCATCCCTCGACCGGCGAGGTTCAGGCCCAGGTGGCGCTCGCCAGCAAGGCCGAGCTGCGCGCCGCGGTGGAGAACGCGGCGGCGGCGCAGCCCGCCTGGGCCGCCACCAACCCGCAGAAGCGCGCCCGGGTAATGATGCGCTTCCTGGAGCTGATGCGCGCGGAGCACGATTCGCTCGCCGAGCTGCTCGCCTCCGAGCACGGCAAGACCGTGCCGGACGCCAAGGGCGACATCCAGCGCGGCGTCGAGGTGGTGGAGTTCGCCTGCGGCATCCCGCACCTGCTCAAGGGCGAGTACACGGAGGGCGCGGGGCCCGGGATCGATGTCTATTCCCTGCGCCAGCCGCTGGGCGTGGTCGCCGGCATCACGCCGTTCAACTTCCCGGCGATGATTCCCCTGTGGAAATGCGCCCCCGCCATCGCCTGCGGCAACGCCTTCATCCTCAAGCCGTCCGAGCGCGACCCGAGCGTGCCGCTCCGCATCGCCGAGATCTTTCTGGAGGCGGGCTTGCCGCCGGGCATCCTCAACGTCGTCAACGGCGACAAGGAAGCCGTCGACGCCATCCTGGATGACGCGGACATCAAGGCGGTGGGCTTCGTCGGCTCCTCGCACATCGCCGAATACATCTACGTGCGCTCCGCCCAGACGGGGAAGCGCGCCCAGTGCTTCGGCGGTGCCAAGAACCACATGATCATCATGCCGGACGCCGACATGGGCCAGGCGGTCGACGCGCTGATCGGCGCCGGCTACGGCTCGGCCGGCGAGCGCTGCATGGCAATCTCGGTGGCGGTGCCGGTGGGCGAGAAGACCGCCGACCGCCTGATGGAGCGGCTGATCCCGCGGGTCGAGTCGCTCAAGATCGGCCCGTCGCACGACGGCTCGGCCGATTACGGCCCGCTGGTCACCGCGGAGGCGGTGCAGAAGGTCGTGGGCTACATCGACAAGGGCGTGGCCGAGGGCGCCGAACTCGCCGTCGATGGCCGCGGCTTCAAGCTCCAGGGCTACGAGAACGGCTTCTACATGGGCGGCTCGCTGTTCGACCGCGTGACCCCCGACATGACGATCTACAAGGAGGAGATCTTCGGCCCCGTCCTCTCGGTGGTGCGGGCCAGGGATTACGAGGAGGCGCTGGCGTTGCCCTCGACCCATCAGTACGGCAACGGCGTCGCGATCTTCACCCAGGACGGCGACGCGGCCCGGGACTTCACGGCCCGGGTCAACGTCGGCATGGTCGGCGTGAACGTGCCGATCCCGGTCCCGATCGCCTACCACACCTTCGGCGGCTGGAAGCGCTCGGGCTTCGGTGACCTGAACCAGCACGGGCCGGACTCGATCCGGTTCTACACCAAGACCAAGACGGTGACGCAGCGCTGGCCGAGCGGCATCAAGAGCGGGGCGGAGTTCTCCATCCCGACGATGCGGTAGGCGAAAGACCCTCCCCCCTCTGCGGGGGAGGGTGCCCTGCGGATGCGGGGCGGGAGAGGGGAGCGACGGTGCAGGACGGGGCGCTGGCCTTCACGTCCGCTCCGCCCCATCCTGAAGCCGGGTTCCCCTCTCCCGACCCCCCTCGGGGGCCACCCTCCCCCGCAGAGGGGGGGAGGGATTGCCCGTGTGACCTGTTGGAGCCACGCCCATGAGTTTCGGGCTCGACGAGGACCGGACCGCGATCCGCGAGATGGCGCAGGGCTTCGCGGCCGAGCACATCGCGCCGCACGCCCTCGACTGGGACCGGGACAAGACCTTTCCGGTCGAGACCCTGCGGGCGGCGGCTGCCCTCGGCATGGCGGGCATCTACATCCGTGAGGATGTCGGCGGCTCCGGCCTCTCGCGCCTCGACGCCACCCTGATCTTCGAGGCGCTCAGCACCGGCTGCCCGACGGTCGCCGCGTTCCTGTCGATCCACAACATGTGCGCCTGGATGATCGACGCCTACGGCGACGACACCCAGCGCCGGCGCTGGCTTCCATCCCTGATGGGCATGGAGACGATCGCCAGCTACTGCCTCACCGAGCCGGGCTCCGGCTCCGATGCGGCCGCGCTCCGCACCCGCGCCGCGCGGGACGGCGACCATTACGTGCTCACCGGCGAGAAGCAGTTCATCTCCGGCGCCGGCGTCAGCGACCTCTACGTCTGCATGGTCCGCACCGGCGAGGCCGGACCCGCGGGCATCTCGGCGCTGGTCGTCGAGAAGGGCACGCCGGGCCTGTCCTTCGGCGCGGAAGAACGGAAAATGGGCTGGAACGCCCAGCCGACCCGCGCGGTGCGCTTCGACGGCTGCCGGGTGCCGGTGGCCAACCGCCTCGGCGCGGAGGGCCAGGGGTTCCGCATCGCCATGAGCGGACTCGACGGCGGGCGCCTCAACATCGCCGCCTGTTCCCTAGGCGGCGCGCAGGCGGCCCTCGACAAGGCGCTCGCCTATATGGGCGACCGCCGGGCCTTCGGGGCGAAGCTCACGGACTTCCAGGCGCTGCAGTTCCGGCTCGCCGACATGGCGACCAGCCTGGAGGTGTCGCGCACCTTCCTGCGCCACGCGGCCTCCGCGCTCGACGCCAAGGATCCCGCGGCGACGCAGCTCTGCGCCATGGCCAAGCGCCATGTGACGGATGCCGCCTTCGAGGTTGCCAACCAGGCGCTCCAGCTCCACGGCGGCTACGGCTACCTCGCCGAATACGGGGTGGAAAAGATCGTCCGGGACCTGCGCGTGCACCAGATCCTCGAAGGCACCAACGAGATCATGCGGGTGATCATCGCCCGCGCGCTGACCGGGGGACGGCGATGAGTGACGTGATCGTCGAGCGGGTCGGCGCGCTCGGGCGCCTGCGCCTCGACCGGCCGAAGGCGCTCAACGCGCTCACCCACGGCATGGTCCTCGCGATCGACGCCGCCCTGAACCAGTTCTCCGCCGATCCCGGCCTCGCTGCGGTGCTGCTGACCGGGGAGGGCGAGCGCGGCCTCTGCGCGGGTGGCGACCTGCGCAGCCTGTACGACAACCCCGGCACCGCCTTCGCGGAAGCGTTCTGGCGGGACGAGTACCGCCTCGACGCCCGCATCGCGGCTTACGAAAAACCGTTCGTGGCCGTGATGGACGGCATCACCATGGGCGGCGGCGTCGGCCTCGCGGGACACGCCGCCCACCGGGTCGTCACCGAGCGCTCCCGGGTCGCCATGCCGGAGACCGGCATCGGCTACCTGCCGGATGTCGGCGGCACCTGGCTGCTGCCCCGGGCGCCGGGCGAACTCGGCACCTATCTCGGCTTGACCGGCGCGCCGGTCGGGGCCGCCGACGCGATTCCGTGTGGGTTCGCCGACGCGATGGTGCCCACGCCGGCGCTCCCCGACCTGATCGACGCGCTGTCCGCGCTGCGGCCCAATGCCGGGCACGCGGGCGTGCGGGACGTGATCGCGCGCCTCGCCCGGGATCTGGGCCCGGCGCCGCTCGCGGCCCACCGGGCGGTGATCGACCGCTGCTTCGCCTTCGACAGCGTGGACGAGATTCTATCGGCCCTGGCGGCGGATGGCGCGGACTTCGCGGCGGCGACCTGGAAGACCCTGCTGACCAAGGCGCCGTCGAGCCTCGTCCTGACGCTGCGCCTGCTGCGCCTCGGCCGCGGCGCCCCGAACCTAGAGGCCTGCCTGGAGCGCGAGTTCCACGCCTCATTGGCGGTCCTGGCGGAGGGCGATTTCCGCGAGGGGATCCGCGCGGCAGTGATCGACAAGGACAAGACCCCCCGCTGGAACCCCGCGAGCCTCGACGCGGTCGATCCCGACCGGATCGCCCGGTGGCTGGAGACGCGGGCGGAGCCGGTTTTTCCGGGGTCGCGGACGGGGTCGGTGTGATGACGCGCCGCTCGTTTCCCAACCGCGCCCTCCCTCCCCCGCAGAGGGGGGAGGGAGGGCGCATGGGGGATCCGGTCCGCTTTCAGGATGAGGGCGCGGGTGGGAACGGCCATCAACAACGCAGGGAGGACGGGATGGCACAGACCATCGGGTTCATCGGTCTCGGCAACATGGGCGGGCCCATGGCGGCCAACCTCGTGAAGGCGGGGCACAGGGTCCGCGGGTTCGACCTGGCGCCGGCCTCCCTCGAGGCGGCGCGGGCCGAGGGGATCGCGGTCGCCGGCTCGGCCCTGGAGGCGGCCGAGGGCGCGGACGCCGTGATCACCATGCTGCCCGCCGGGCGGCACGTGGTCGAGGTCTGGACGCAGCTCGCCGATTCCCTGCCCGCCGGCACCCTGCTGATCGATTCCTCCACGGTGGATGTCGAGAGCTCGCGCAAGGCCCATGGCCTCGCCGAGGCCCGCGGCTGCCTGTCGGTGGACGCGCCGGTCTCCGGCGGGACCGGCGGCGCCAAGGCCGGGACCCTGACCTTCATGGCCGGGGGCGCCGCGGCGGCCTTCGCCAAGGCCGAGCCGCTTCTGAAGGCGATGGGCAAGAACGTGTTCCATTGCGGCGCCGCCGGCGCCGGGCAGGCGGCCAAGATCTGCAACAACATGATCCTCGGCATCTCGATGATCGGCGTCAGCGAGGCCTTCGCCCTGGGCGAGAAACTCGGCCTGTCGCACCAGGCGCTCTACGACGTGGCCTCGGTCTCCTCGGGCCAGTGCTGGTCGCTGACCACCTATTGCCCGGTGCCGGGCCCGGTGCCGACCTCGCCGGCCAACAGCGGCTACAAGCCGGGCTTCGCCGCCGCGCTGATGCTCAAGGACCTCCGGCTCGCCCAGGCCGCCGCCCTCGCCTCCGGGGCGGCGACGCCGCTCGGCGCCGAAGCCGCCCAGATCTATGGGCTGTTCGAGGGTCTCGGCCACGGCGGCGAGGACTTTTCCGCGATCATCCATATGCTGCGCGGACAGGGAGGTGAGTCGTGACCGAGTCCTACGAGACGATCCTGACGGAGCGGCGCGGACGGGTGCTGCTGATCACCCTCAACCGCCCCAAGGCGCTCAACGCCATCAACGCCCAGCTCACCGCCGAGGTGATCCGCGCGGCGACCGCGGCGGATGCCGATCCGGGGATCGGCTGCCTCGTCCTCACCGGCTCGGCCAAGGCCTTCGCGGCCGGCGCCGACATCAAGGAGATGCAGCACGCCACCTACGCCGAGATGTACGCGGGCGACCGGTTCGGCGACTGGGAGCGGTTCACCGCCGTGCGCAAGCCGATCCTCGCCGCGGTGGCGGGCTACGCCCTCGGCGGCGGCTGCGAGCTCGCCATGATGTGCGACATCATCCTGGCGGCCGACACGGCGCAGTTCGGCCAGCCGGAGATCAAGCTCGGGGTCATGCCGGGAATCGGCGGCAGCCAGCGGCTGACCCGGTTCGTCGGCAAGGCCAAGGCCATGGAGATGTGCCTGACCGGCCGGATGATGGACGCCGCCGAGGCCGAGCGTTCGGGCCTCGTCTCCCGGGTGATCCCGGCCGACCGGCTCCTCGACGAGGCGATGACGGCGGCCGAGACCATCGCGTCGATGTCGCTGCCGATCGCCATGATGACCAAGGAGGCGGTCAACCGCGCCTACGAGACCACGCTCGCGGAGGGCCTCCGCTTCGAGCGGCGGGTGTTCCATGCCATGTTCGCCACCCGGGACCAGAAGGAGGGCATGGCCGCCTTCGTGGAGAAGCGGCCGCCCCGGTTCGAGAATATCTGACCGTGGCCTTGCCGCTTCGGGGCGGGCGGGGGAAAGGCTGACAGATCGAACAAGACTTCGACGGGGGAACGACCATGCCCAGCTTCCGGGAGGCCCGCGATCTTTTGCTGGCCCACCGCACCGATTATGCCGCCGCAGTCTCGGCCTTCGCCTGGCCGGATCCGGTGCCGTTCAACTGGGCGCTCGACTGGTTCGACGCCGAACTCGCCGGCCCTGAGAGCCGCGACCGCGACGCGCTCCGGATCGTCGAGGCCGGGAGCGGCGTGGAGCAGCGCTTCACCTTCGGCGAACTCGCGGCGCGGTCCAACCGTGTCGCCAACCATCTGCGCGGGCTCGGCCTGAAGCGCGGCGACCCCCTGCTCCTGCTGCTCGGCAACGTTCCGGCCCTGTGGGAGACCATGCTGGCGGCGATGAAGCTCGGCGCGGTGGTCATCCCGGCGACGACTTTGCTCACCGCGGACGAACTCGCCGACCGGCTCGCCCGTGGCCGCCCCCGGGCGATCGTGGCCGGGCCGGAGCAGGTCGCGCGGTTCGCGGGCCTCGACACGGGTGACGCGATCCGCCTCGTCACCGGGCCCGCGACGGGGGCCTGGGGCGGCTATGACGACGCCCACGGCGCGTCCGAGACCTTCGCGCCCGACGCGCCCACCGGGGCCGACGATCCGCTGCTCCTCTACTTCACCTCCGGCACCACGGCGAAGCCGAAGCTGGTGCGCCACAGCCACCGGTCCTATCCGGTCGGGGCGCTCTCGACCATGTACTGGCTCGGGCTCCAGCCGGGGGACGTGCATTGCAACGTCTCCTCGCCGGGCTGGGCCAAACACGCGTGGTCGTCGTTCTTCGCCCCCTGGAATGCCGGCGCGACCATCCTGGTGATCAATCAGGCGCCGTTCAACGCCGCCGCCCTGCTGACGCAGCTGGAGCGCACCGGCGCCACCACCCTCTGCGCCCCGCCGACCGTCTGGCGGATGATCATCCAGGAGGACCTCACCGGGAAGCAACTCGCGCTCCGCGAGGTCTGCGCGGCGGGCGAGCCGCTGAATCCGGAGGTGATCGAGCGCGTGCGGAGCGCCTGGGGCCTCACGATCCGCGACGGCTACGGCCAGACCGAGACCACGGCCCTGATGGCCAACAGCCCGGGCCAGCCGGTGGTGCCGGGCGCCCTCGGACGACCCCTGCCGGGCTACCGGGTGCGCGTGCTGGACGCCGACGGGGAGCCGGCCGCCGAGGGCGAGGTCTGCCTGGACCTCGGCCCGCACCGCCCCGCCGGCCTGATGCAGGGCTACGACGACGGCCAGGGCCACCTCACGGGGGCGGATGGCAGCCTCTACCGGACCGGCGACGTCGCCTTTGTAGACCAGGCGGGCTGCTACACCTTCGTCGGCCGGGCCGACGACGTGTTCAAGTCCTCGGGCTACCGGATCAGCCCGTTCGAGCTGGAGAGCGTGCTGCTCGAGCACCCGGCGGTGGCGGAAGCCGCGGTGGTTCCGATCCCGGACCCGATGCGCCACACCATCCCGAAGGCCTACGTCTCCCTCGTGGCGGGGGCCTCGCCCGGGCCGGAGACGGCGCTCGACATCTTCCGCTTCACCAACGCGCGGCTCGCCACCTTCAAGCGCCTGCGCGGGCTCGAATTCGTCACCGACCTGCCCAAGACCATCTCGGGCAAGATCCGACGGGTGCAACTGCGCCGCCTGGAGCATGACGGCGTGACCGAGGACCCGCACCGGGGCCGGGCATACACCCAGGCGGATTTCCCGGAGCTGAAGGGCGAGGCGGAGCGCAAGCTCGACCAGACCGCAGGGTGAGGGGCGCATCCCTGGCCGGCGTGCCGGGAAGATCGCAGATCATGCCGACCGGGACGCGCGAGAATCAGGGGTGATGGCCGAGACGTCAACGCCGGACTCGCTCGATCGCGCCGGGCCGCTCACGCGGGCGTTCCGCGCGATGGACGCGTCACAGACGTTCGTCGCCGAACCGAAGATGCGGGGATGGCCGCGGCGGCGACGCTGGAGCGGGACCGTGCGCTCGCGCCCTGGCAGATAGGCCTTGCCGGGATGGCTGCCGGCGCCGCGTTCTTCGGGGCCGGAGCGGCCTTCGTGAAGCGTCCCGGGACCTGATCGAACGGTCAAGGTTTACACCCTCCAAACCCGATGCGGCGCATTCGCGGCGCTTCTCAAGCCGCCCGTCGACGGTGTCGGGCGAGAGCCGGGTGCCGTCGGCGAATCGATAAAATTGCGCGCAACCGCTTCAGCGCCGCGGAGGCTCTGCGGCGCAATCCTGGCCTCGACAACGGGGACGGGTTCGATGGCTGCGGGGCTTCTCAGGACGGTTCGGGTGACCCTCGCCGGGGCGCTGGTTCTGCTCGGCCTCGCGGCGACCGCCGAAGCCCAGACGCTGGCGAGTTTGCCCTTGGAGGTAGGCGCCCAGGTGCTCGGCGATGCCAAGCCGATCGCGGCGTGGGTGACGTTCTGCCAGAGTTACGGGGCGGAGTGCGCGGTGGACCGGAGCGAGCCGGCGCGGATCAGCCTGACGGCGTCGACCTGGGCGACGATCGTGTCGGTGAACCGGCGGGTCAACAAGGCGGTCGAGCCGATGACCGACCAGGATCACCTGCACGTGGCCGACCGCTGGGACCTGGCCGAGGACGGCATCGGCGACTGCGAGGATTTCCAGCTGCTCAAGCGCCACCTGCTGGCCGAGGCCGGCCTGCCGCGCCGGGCGATGCGCATGACCGTGGTGATCGACGAGAAGGGCGAGGGCCACGCCGTGCTCACGCTGATCACCGACCGGGGCGACCTCGTGCTCGACAACAAGACCAGCGCGATCCTGCCCTGGCACAAGACCGGCTATGTGTTCATCAAGCGCGAGAGCCAGGACGCCGTCGCCTGGGTCTCCCTCGGCGGCGTCACCTCCCCGGTCACGACCGCGAACCGCTGAGCGGGGGCCGGTTCAGGCCGCGCGGCTGAGCGGGGCGGGCGCGAGCTTCGCGACGTAGGCTTCGACCCGGCCGATGAAGCCGGCGAGGTGGGGGGCGACGCCCCGGAGGCTGGCGAGGTCGCGCACCAGGATGTCCCGGGACAGGGCCCGGTCGCCCGCGCTCGGCGCGTCGGCGAGGTAGGACTCGACCGCGTGTTCGGCGATGTTGATCGCGCCGGCCCGACCATCCTCGGCGAGCGCTCTGATCACCTGCTGGATGGCGGGCTGCATCACGATGTCCGTGTCCTGTTTCTGGCCCGCGTCCCGGAGGAATTGGCCGGGGCCTTGCTACGATCGATCGACCCGCCGCGAATCCAGCGCGGGGGCACGGTTTGACAAGCCGGCAAAGCGGCCGCGAAGCAAGGGCTTCGGGCGACGCGCAGATCGGGCATTCCCGCACTGCATGCGAGGATGCGGAGTTCTGCGGATGCAACACCGCCGCGAAACGGAACCCGCAATGGGGTTTGGCCGTTTTTGTCTCCCTCCGAGCCCATTGTGCGCCGCAGAAAGGCGTGTCACCTTTCCGTCATCATCGGGCGGCGGGGGCTTGGACCATGCGGCACGCGGATGGCGGACTCACGTGCCAGACCTTCGGGCTCCTGCGATGGCGGGGCTGGACGGATGCGGTGCGCCGGGCGCGCCAAGCCGCGAGCTTCGGCTTGGTCGGGACGTTGCTGACCCTGGGCGGCGCCACGACCCACGCGCATGCGCGCCTCGTCCTGCCGGGCAAAGCGTCCCCGGCGGAGCCCACTGGATCCGTGCGTGCCATCGCGGGCTGGACCAATTTCTGCGCGCGCGTGCCCGAGGAATGCACCCTCGACACATCGGAACCGTCCGTGATCCCGCTCACCGTGGCGGTCTGGCGAACGCTGCTGAGCGTGAACCGGCGGGTCAATGCCCGCATCCGGCCGCTCACCGATCAGGCGCATTGGGGCGTGGTCGACCGTTGGGACTTCCCCGATGACGGATCGGGCGATTGCGAGGACTATCAGCTCCTGAAGCGGCGGATGCTGGTGGAGCGCGGCCTGCCGCGGCGTGTCCTGCTGATGACCGTGGTGATCGACGAGACCAACGAGGGCCACGCGGTGCTGACCGTGCGCACCGATCGGGGCGACTTCATCCTCGACAACAAGACCGACGCGATCCGCCCCTGGCGGCGCACCGGCTACAGCTTCATCAGGCGCGCCGGCCAGGACGGCCCGGCCTGGGTCTCCCTGGAGGGGAAGGACGGCACCGCCCAGGTGGCGACCGCGGAGCCGTAGCGCGGCTCCTCAGCGGAGAAGGATAGGGCGATGCCGTGGCGGCTCAGGCGCCGACCAGCATCGCCGCGAGGTCGAGGGCGACCCTGCCCGAGAGCAGGCTCCAGCCGCAGGCGATCACCGTGGCGAGCATCACGAACGGGATCGGCCGCCCCTCGATCCGCCGGCCGCGCACGGTGTTGCGCAGGATGATGAACGGCGCCGAGAAGGCCAGCATGGGCAGGGCCGCCACCGCCGGCAGGCCGCCGCGCTCCAGAAGGCTGAAGCTCGCCCGCCGCGCCGCGAACAGCTCGAACGCGCTGGCGATCAGCCCGGACAGCGCGAGGCCGATGCACAGCGTCCGGATCGAGTCGAGGGCGGCGGGCGTGAGGACCATTATTCGCGCTCCTGTGTAGGTTGCGCGCAGTTTAGTCACGTCGTTTACCGCCTGTTAAGTAATACCAGCGGGTAGCGTTAACCCATGCACAGGTAGCCGCGGACAGAGGCCGCCTCGCATGGGGGGTGGGGCGGTTGCGGCTCAGGCGTCCTCCTCGAGGTCGATGTCCAGGATCGCCATCCGGAAGACGAAGGAATCGTCGCCATCCTCCTTGTCGTCGGCGATCACGCCGATCGACTCCTCGCCGATGAACACCTCGGCGGAATCGCCGGTCTTCATCGCCGTCAGGCGGATGTTGTTGTTGGCGAACTTGCGGCGCAGGTAGTCCTGGAGCTTCGCGGTCTCGGCTTTGGTCACGCTGTCTGGTCTCCCTCACGCATCATCCCGAACGGTGATCGCCGGAATCCGGGGTTGAAGATGCGATATCATGGCTCGGCCGCATCGCCCGGGGTCCGGCTCCCGGGTCGATGCTCCAGCAGCGCTGGCGCCGCGGATGGGCCGTGGGCTTGCCACGGCTTCGGCGGAGCGGCAAGCGCGGCGGTCGCCCGTCAGATCCCGTCGCCCAGATGGATGAACTGGTCGAGCGCGACCAGCTGATCCATGGCCCGGGCCGGATCGTCACAGCCCGCAGTGCCGACGACGCGGGCGGGCACGCCCACCACCGTGGTGTTGGCCGGCACCGGCCGGAGCACCACGGACCCCGCGGCGACCCGGGCACAGGCCCCGACCTCGATGTTGCCCAGGATCTTGGCGCCGGCGCCGATCATCACGCCGCGGCGGATCTTGGGATGCCGGTCGCCGCGCTGCTTGCCGGTGCCCCCGAGCGTCACGGCGTGCAGGATCGACACGTCGTCCTCGATCACCGCGGTCGAGCCGACCACGAGCCCTGTGGCGTGGTCGAGGAACACGCCCCGCCCGATCCGCGCGGCCGGATGGATGTCGCACTGGAACACCTCCGAGACGCGGCTCTGGATGTAGAGGGCGAGGTCGCGCCGGCCGCGGTTCCAGACGTGGTGGGCGAGGCGATAGGCCTGGAGCGCGTGGAAGCCCTTGAAATACAGGATCGGCTCGAGCGCCCGCAGGGTCGCGGGATCGCGGTCGATCACCGCGCCGATATCGGCGCGGAAGGCCTGTCCGATGGCGGGGTCAACCGTGATCGCCTCGTGGAAGGCGTGGGCGATGAGTTCGGCCGGCAGCGACGGGTGCCCCAGGCGGGCCGCGACCCGGTGGGCGACCGCCCCTTCGAGCGTGGTGTGGTTCAGGACCGTCGCCACGATGAAGGAGGCGAGCTGCGGCTCGGTGTGCAGCAATTCCTCGGCCTCGGCGCGCAGACGCGACCAGACCGGGTCGAGGATTGCGAGGTCGCGGGCCCCCGGATTGCGGGCGGGACTGGCGCTCATGGGCGGATGCTCATGTCCGGGACTCCGAATTGGCCGGGCGGCGCGTGCGGACCCCGTCCGTGCGGGGCAGGCGGCCGCGCCATACGCGAAATCGTGGCGCACGCTCTAGCGTGGTGCGCCGCACCGCGGCGATCAAGGGCCGGGGCAATCCCGAGGCTGCGTCGCCCGCGGGGCTGTCATCGAAAACCGGCGGTCCGGATCACTCGACCGTCGCGACCGTCTGCCCGAACCGCGCCTCGATGGCCGCGGTCAGCCGGTCGAGCATCGTCTGGACCGGGATGTCGGAGGTATCCACGGTGGCGGGCGCGCGGGCGTAGAGCGGCTCCCGGCTCGCCAGCACGGCGCGCAGTTCCTGCATGGCCGAGGCGTGGTCGCCGGTCGTGGCGAGGTGGCCCTGCTCGCGCACGCGGCTCATATGCTCCTCCGGCCGGGCGCGCAGCCAGATCGTGTAGAAGGCCTGGAGCAGCAGGTCGTAGGTCAGGGGCTCGGCCACGATGCCGCCGCTGGTCGCCAGGATCAGCGGCCCGGGATGCTCGGTGAGGCGGCGCAGGGCCGCCTGTTCCAGCCGCCGGTATCCCTCCTGGCCGTAGATCGCGAAGATCTCCTGCACCGAGAGGGCATTCTCCCGCTCGATCTCGGCATTGAGCTCGACGAAGGTCCAGCCCAGGCGCTCGGCCGCGAGCTTGCCCAGCGTCGACTTGCCGGCACCGCGCAGGCCGGTCAGGGCCACGCGCGGACGATCCCCCGCCTCGGGCCGGTTGCCCCCGGACAGGGCCTGCTTGGCGGCGGCGATCTGCGCCGGGCTCGCCTGGCCGAGGAGGTCGCGCACCACCGGCCAGTCGGGCAGGGCGTCGTTGCCGGTGATCAGGTCGTCGAGCCGCACGCCCATGGCGTTGGCGACCCGCCGCAGCAGGATGATCGACACGTTGCCCTGGCCACCCTCCAGCTGCGCGATGTAGCGCTCGGAGAGGCCCGAGGTCTGCGACAGGACCTTGCGCGACAATCCGCGCACGGTGCGCGCGTGCCTGACGCGGCGCCCGAGGTCCGTGAGAAAGAGAGATTCCTGTTCCACCACGCCGGTCATGGCGCCGTCCGCTTTCCTGCCAGCCTGGAAGCAGAGTCCGTGCCCTGCATGTCTACCGCTTCGAGATCGATCGCGCTCCGCGGCCCGGACGAAGGCGGCCCGACCTTGCGCGCGGAGACCCGCGTATTCCTGCCCAAAAGATCTGTCTTGCGCGACCTGTATCCGGCCGCTGCGACCCGGCAGCGGCGCGTGCCGTACCGATCCAACCACGTTGCTGGCGCGGTCTATCTGTTGCGGAACGCCGCGATGGTCAAGGCTTGAGCATGATCCTTGTGTGGGCAGCGCAGCGCCTCCGCACCCGATCCGGGATCGCGCCGGCGGGGGCGGGGTGCGGCGCTACTCGACCGGTAGGGCGGTGGCCTCCTGCAGGGCCACGCCGGCCGGCGCGCGCCGCGGACCGGCGGCGGCCAGCATCTGAAGGGTCGGCCGCCGCGGGGGCAGCGGCACCTCGACGGTCTCGCCGACCGGGGCCGAGGCGGCGGTCGGCGTCGCGGCCGGACCGGGAACGGCCTCGGCCGGGGGCGAGAGACGCAGCTCCGCCATCTCGGTCGGCGCGGCGGCCCCGGCGCCGAAGCCGGCGGGCCGGCGCGGCGGGAGCGGCACCTCGACGGCCTGGACCTGCGCCGCCGGTTCCGCCGGGGCTAGAGCAGCCGGTTCGACGGACAGGCTCGCGAACTGGATCGTGCCGGTCAGGGCGGTGGGACGGCGCGGGGGCAGCGGCACCTCGACCGCCTCGGTCGGCGCCGCGACCGCCGCGACGGTCGGGGCGTAGGCCAGGGCCGGGGCGCCCGCATCCGCGACGCCGCCGCCGAACAGGCTCGCCAGGGCGCTCGCCGAGGCGGCCACGGGGGCGACAACAGACGCGACTTCGGTGGAGATGCCCTGCCGCTTGGCCGCGAAATAGTAGCCGCGGTTGTAGTACTGATAGGCCTGGCTGAGATTGCCCTGGGCGGTGCGGTAGGCGCCCGCCAGATAGGCCACGCCGTAGCGGAGGTTGGTGGCCGGGTCGAGGAGCCCCGCGGCGTCGCCGGTATAGCCGAGGCTGCGCGCGGTCGCGTGCTTGATCTGCATGAGGCCCAGGGCGCTGCCGCCCTTGGCGTGCGGATTGTAGTTGCTCTCGCGCTTGACCACCGCGTGCACGAAGCTCGCCGGAACGCCGTTCGCCTTGGCCTGCTGCTCGATCAACGCGTCGATGTTGTCGTGCGCCGCCTGCCCGAAGGCGGCGGCCGGCACGACCGCAAGGAGGGCGGCCAGGAGAAGGCGATGCATTCCGAGACCCGGTCTTGCTTGCTCTGTGGTCAAGCTAGGTCGCGGGGAAATGAGGCCGGAAAGCGGCCCCGCTTCGGCAAGCTGTGGGCGGCCGGGGTACGGGCGCGCCCTGTGCTCTGGCGGACACAGGCGGCGTCATTCGCCGGGGGCACCTGCGGCCCATCGCCGGCATCGTCCCGAGCGGGCGCCACCGTCCGGGACGGGGCGTTAAGGAAGGATGAAGCGCGCGACGCCGTGGGCGAAGCCGTCCGCGTCGTTGCCGTCGGTGACGGCGTGCGCCGCCGCCTTCACGGCGTCCTCGGCATTGCCCATCGCCACCGAGAAGCCGCTGTTGGCGAACATCGGACGATCGTTGCCGGCATCGCCGAAGGTCGCGATCCGCTCCGGCGGGATGCCGAGATGCGCGCTCATCCAGGCGACGAACCGGCCCTTGTCGAGATCGGGCGGCGTGACGTCGAGGTAATAGGCCTGGGAGCGGTGGACGGTGGCCCGCCCGGCCAGGGCGGTCCCGATCCGCGCCTCGCACGCCGCCAGATGGACAGGGTCGCGGCTCACGCCGACGATCTTGGCCGCCGTGCCCATGAGCGTGCCGAGATCGGCCACGACCCGGGGCTCCGCGCCGATCGTGCGGCGCTCCAGGTCGGTATAGGGGCCGTCCGGGTCGCGCAGGCACCACGCGCCCTCGGCGAAGACCCAGACGTCGAGCCCCTCCGCCAGGAGCCGGTCGAGGGCCGCCCGCGCGGCGGCCTCCGGGATCGTCCGCTCCTCGAGGATCGACAGGTCCGGCCGCACCACGCTGGCGCCGTTGAACGCCCCCATCGGCAGGTCGAGGCCGAGCTCGGCGACGAGGCCGCGCAGCCCGATCGGCGGTCGCGCCGAGGCGATGCTGAAGCCGATGCCGGCCGCGCGCAGCCGCGCCACGGCCGCGACGGTCGCGGGGGTGAGGCGCTTGTCACCGGTCACCAGGGTGCCGTCGACGTCGGAGATCACCAGGGCGATCCCTTGGGTTTTTCCCTGGTCCTTGTCGGATCCCATCATCATCGGCTCACTCCACGTCCGCCCGCGGGCGGGTCTCCATCGCGAGCCGCGCCACGATACGCTCCGCGATCACCGCGGGCGGCTCGGCGATGCCGACGGTGATCGGGTGCTCGTCGCGGCCGGGGACCTCCAGCGCGGCGAACTGACTGTCGAGCAGGAGGGGTGACATGAAATGCCCATGGCGCCCGGCGAGGCGCCCGGCGATCAGGGCCCTGTCCCCCTCCAGATAGACGAGGCGCACCCGCCGGCTTCCGCCTGTCAGGACGTCCCGGTAGGCCCGGCGCAGGGCCGAACACACCACCACCCCCGATTCCCCGGCCTCCAGCCTCTGCCGGACCCAGACCGCGATCCGCGCGAGCCAGGGCGCGCGATCCACATCGTCGAGGGCGCGGCCGGCCTGCATCTTCGCGACGTGCTCTGGGCTGTGGAAGCTGTCGCCGTCGACGAACAGCCAGCCGAGGCGTTCGGCGATCAGCGCCGCGACGGTGCTCTTCCCGGACCCGGAGACGCCCATGACCACGAGCACCTGCGCGCCCACGGTCGCCGGTCCGGTCTCGCGCGTCTGCACCCTCTGGGACATCGTCCGGATCCCCGTGGCTCCGAGGCGCCGACCCGGCGCCGGGGATCATGAATAGGATCGGGGCCGGGGAAGGAAAGGCCGCAGCACGAAACCGCGCGGTCCGCGGGTCGGCCGGAACCGGCCCGGGACCCGCGCGTTCATCCCGGGAAGTTGGAACATTGCAGGAACAGAGAACCATGGCCCAGTCCACCGCGAAGTCCGCTTCGAAGACCGACCAGCACGCCGAGAAGTCGGATGCGAATCCCAAGACTGATCCCAAGGACGTCTCGAACCAGATCAAGGACCCCGATCAGTGGACCACCGGCGGCGAGCCGATGACCGGGGCCCAGGCTTCGTACCTGAAGACCCTGTCGGAGGAGGCGAAGGAGCCGAAGGCGTTCGACCCCGACCTCGACAAGGCCGAGGCCTCCAAGCGGATCGACGATCTCCGGCACAAGGCGGGCCACGCCTGATCCGGTTCCGGGCGCGTCCGATCCTTCGGACGCGCCCTCCCAGGTTGGAATCGGGCGTAACCTGCCGAAGGGATACGCTTTCGGAGACTGGTTTAAGACAGCGGCAATAGCGGGTCGGGTAAACACGGAGATCGGCCGCGTTGCCTCGGGGGCGGCGGAGCGCGGTGGGGGACGGTTTCAATCATGCATGAACCGAACTGCCGCGGGGCGGAGCAGCGCGCCGCACGATCGATGCCCCCGTCCGGCCGTGCCAGTGCGGCCGCCGTCGCCATGGTGCAGTTCGCCCGCGACCTGCGCGGCTCGACGGCGATCGAGTATGCCCTGATCGGCTCCCTGATCTTCCTAGTCGCCGCCGGAAGCCTGCGCCTCTACGCGACCCGGATGAGCGGGGTCTACAACCAGATCAGCACCGCGGTGAGCCAGACCAATTAGCGTCCCCATGCGGGCATCGTTCGCGACCTTCGCCCAGGCGCGCCCCGTTGAGTGGTGATCGCCGCCTCGAAGCCGACGCGACGCGCGCTCTCTCCCGCAGAGGCTAAGATATTCACACATCGCGGGCCGAGACACTCTCTTCTCCCCCTCGCGGTTACGGGCGGCACAGGTTTGAGGGCTCAGCGAGCTCGCCGGTCAGACCGGCGGGACTCGGGTCCCCTCTCCCGCACGGGAGGAGGGCTGTCGCGCTGCGTCATGAGCCGCGTGCCTTGACCTGCGTCGCCCGTAGCCCGTGCGGGGAGGGGAAAAACCTTCTGTTCCCATGATGGTGGTGTCCGACTGCGACGCATGATGCCGGCGGCCCGCACGGAAGGGGCCTGGCGCTCCGTGGGGCTTGAACGCTCTTTCTGGCGAACCGCCGGGGATCAGGCGCTGTCCGGAAATGGGCGTATCGCGCCGCCGAGCCGGACGGGGGCGGTTCCGGGCCTTGCAGACGTCCGGAAACCGGGCCACCGCACCATCATCCCGGGGCGGGCGGGGCCGGATCGGTCAGGCCGTCGCGGTCGATTCCGGGCGTCTGCCCCGAAAAAGCTGTGCTTAGCGAGGATGAAACCGCGAGCTCGGCCGTCCCCGGCGGAGTGTGGCTCACCCGCTACGGACACCCGGGCCGCCATGGGTTAGGCACGGGCTCTGCACTACCGATGGGCAACATCTGGATGCGAACACTTCCCCTCGTCCTGCTCGCCGTCACGGCGATGTCGGGCTGCACGTACCTGCCCGCGGCGGGTCCGACGGCGAGCGCGATCCAGGCGGGCGCGGAGGTGGCCACCCCGGATGGCGGGATGCTGGCGCGCTACGAGATCATCGACGTCACCCCCGCGGTGGTCGAGGCCCTGCGCGGACGGCCGCTGGACAGCCTGCTCGCCTCCTTCGGCGACCACCGGTCGTCGGCCGAGCCGGTCATCGGCATCGGCGACATGGTCTCGGTCTCGGTCTGGGAGGCCGGCTCCGGCGGCCTGTTCTCCGGCCCGCTGGTCGCCGACCGCTTCTCCGCCGGCTCCAAATCCGCCCTCATCCCCGAGCAGCCGGTCGGGCGCGACGGCGCCATCTCGGTGCCCTATGCCGGCCGGATCAAGGTCGCCGGCCGCCGCCCCCAGGACGTCCAGTCCCTGATCGAGAACGAACTCGCCGGCAAGGCCATCCAGCCGCAGGTGCTGGTCTCGGTCACCCGCCCGATCTCCCAGGCCGTCACCGTCACCGGCGAGGGCGCAGCCGGCGCCCGCTTGCCGCTCTCCGGCCACGGCGACCGCATCCTCGACGTCATCGCGGCCGCCGGCGGCAACCGCTCGCCGGTCTCGGAGACCTTCGTGCGCCTGTCGCGCGGGCCGGTCACCGCCACCGTCCCCCTGACCACCGTGGTGTCCAACCCCAAGGAAAACATCTACCTGCGGCCCAACGACGTGCTCACCCTGGTGCGCGATCCCCAGACCTTCCTGGCGGTGGGCGCGCTCGGCCAGGCCACCGAGCTGCCGTTCCAGGCCGACGGCATCACCCTGGCCCAGGCCCTGGCCAAGGCGCGCGGCCTGTCGGATTTCGCCGCCGACCCGGCCGGAACCTTCATCTTCCGGTTCGAGCCCGCCAGCGTCGTGCGCCGGCTCAACCCCGGCTCCAAGCTGCTGGCCACGCCGCTCGTGCCCGTGGTCTACCGCATCGACATGCGCGACCCCAACAGCCTGTTCGTCTCCCAGGCGTTCCGCATGCGCAACCGCGACCTCGTCTACGTGTCCAACGCCCCCTTCACCGAACTGTCCAAGGTCCTCTCCGCCTTCAGCGGCGTCACCGGACCCGTCTCCTCCGTCGCAACCGCCTACTACTACGCGAAGTAAAGGCGGGACGACGCTGGGACGCACGGCGGAAAAAAATCGCGTTTGTCCGCATCCTCGCGTATGGCCTTCGGGTGCGGTGCGGGAATGCGGCGCGGACGCCGTACGCCCTCCGCCTGTGGCTGCCGCGCGCAAGGATGCCTAGAAGAGCCCGATGAAGATCGGACGCGTCGTCCCCGCCAGCGGGCCGTTCCGGCCCGCGCTGATCTCCCTGAGCCTGTGTGTCGCGCTCCTGTCGGCCATGCCGGCGGCGGCCGACGTCGTGATCGGCGTGGCGGTCCCGCGCTCCGGACCCTACGTGGCGGTGGGCGAGCAGGTGCTGCGCGGGGTCGAGTTGGCGGCGCGGGATGCCAACGCCATGGGCGGCCTCGACGGTCAGCCCGTGACCCTCGACGTGCAGGACGATGCCTGCGACTCGAATACCGCGACGGCGGTGGCCAACCACTTCGTGCGCGGGAACGTGCGCTTCGTCGTCGGACATGTCTGCTCGAACGCCTCGATCGCCGCCTCCGACATCTATGCCCAGAACGGCGTCGTGATGATCACCGCGGCCTCGGTGGCGGCCCGGCTCACCGACCGGGGTCTGCCGACCGTGTTCCGCGTCTGTGGGCGCGACGACGATCAGGCCCGGCTCTCCGCCGCCGTGCTGGCCGAGCGCTTCCGGGACCGCAAGATCGCGCTGATCCAGGACCAGACGCCCGCGGCCCGCACGCTCGCCGCCGCCACCAAGGACAACCTCAACCGGATCGGCGTGAACGAGGCGCTGTCGGTGTCGTTCTCGCCGACCGACGGCGACGATGCCGCCCTCGCGGACCGCCTGAAGGGTGCGGGGATCGACGTGGTCTATTACGGCGGCGATGCCGCCGAGATGGGCCGCCTCGTGAAGATCTCGGCCGACCGCGGCTTCCGCCCGCAATGGTTCGGGACTTCGGCCATCGCCACGCCGGACTTCGCCAAGATCGCCGGTCCGGCGAGCAACGGCGTGCTGATGACCTTCTACCTCGACCCGAGCCGGCAGCCCGCCGCCGGCGGCGTGGTGAAGGCCTTCAAGGCCGAGGGCGTCGATCCCACCGGCTCCACGGTCTACGGCTACGCGGCCATGCAGGCGCTGGTGGCGGCCGGCAATTTCGCCCATTCGGTCGAGCCGAGGCCGATCGCCCAGGGGCTTCACACGGAGCGGTTCGATCTGGTGCTGGGCACGGTCGGGTTCGACGCCAAGGGCGACGTCACCGCCCAGGGCTACGTGCTCTACGTCTGGAAGGACGGGAGCTTCACCCCCGCGGGGAAGTGAAGCGGCGAGCACCCGGCCGGTACGTCACGCGTCGGCCGACAGACGCGCCTTGGCTGCCTGGGCCAGGAAGGCGGACCGGCTCTCGCCCGTCGCCTCGGCGGCGCTGTCGATGCGGCGTAACAGGCCCTCTTCCATCGAGATGTTGACCCGCACGGATCGGCTGGGCAGGTCGACGTGGAGGAGCGCGACCATCGCGTCCGCGCTGTCGTCGCGGAAAGCCGGATCGCTGCGCAACACCTCCAGGGTGCGCAGGTGGGGGAGCGCTTCGTTGTCCTCCACCATCCCGGCGACGTGAAAGGTGAGCATCTCGGCTGCCTTGCGATACAAGGTTTCGAGGTCGCCGGCGACGGTCGTTGCACCCGGAAAGTCTGGGAAGGACGCACCGAACCTTCCGTCTTCCTGATGCACCAGCATGACGATGTGAGCCATGGTGCCCTCGTGATTGCCATCCGCCGAGTGTTGCGAGGCCGCGAACCGCCGCACTCGACCGCCTACCATGTCCAACCGGCTTGCCTGTAAATGCTACGCAGGGTTCCAGTCGGTATCTCCGACGCACCCATATCGACCGTTACCCTCCCGGGTTTGCTCGGGTGCTTGAACTGGATGTGATCGCCAGGCCCCTTCCGAGCGACGAACCACCCGTCTCTTCGGAGGGCCGCGATGACAAGACGGGTTCTGCGATCGTGTTCCGTCCGCGACATCCATGGAACGCTGTCTGCGCCATTGCCCGTACCTCCGTGCGCCGGACGTCGATCCGAACGGCGGAGGGGCTGCCACTGGCCGTGGGCCTTCCGGCCTGTCGAAACTGCCACGCCGCACATCGCCCGGCAAGCCGGGTGTGTAAACGTGTGTAAAAAGCCTGGAGACGGAGAGCTTATCCGTTCTGCGCCGCATCAACCTCGGCGCCCCGCCCCAACCCGCGCAGGAGGTCGGCGAGGTGCGGCCGCACCCGCAGCTGAAGTGCATGGAGCCGGCGCACCGCCGCGCTGAGCTGCCCGTCCCGGCCGAGCATCGCATCCGCAAATCCGATCATCCGGGCATTGGGCCAGGCCGGCTCGCGCAGGGCATGAAGGCGCTCGACCAGGGCTTCGGCCGGCGTCTCCGGCTCGGCCTGCGCGAACAGCATCAGGAGGGCCGCGGTGGAGCGCGACAGGCCGTAATGGCAGTGCACCAGCAGGTGGGCCGGCCCGTCGAGCTGCCGCCCGAATGCGAGGATCGCCGCGACGTGCTCGGGCTCCGGCGGCACCAGGCCATCGCCGGGGCCGAGGCAGTCGTGGAAGTGCAGGGTCGTCCGGGCATGGGCGCCGTAGGCGGTGAAGGCCTCCGGCTCCGGCGTGCCCGGATCGAGCAGGGACAGGACGTGGCTGACGCCACGCCCGCCGTGGCCGGCCAGCTCCTCGAGGCCGCAGACGGTGTGCAGGGTGACGGCGGGCTCGGAGCGCATCCCCGGCGCCTAGCGCATCGTCCCGGCCATGGGAACCGGGACGAAGCCCCGGATCATCGAGACAGATCGTCCCGATCCGGGCGCCGGTGGGCACCATCCGGGACGCGGCCCCGGCCGGGAGGACCGGCCGTCTCGCGCGGCGACGGAACTGCCCCCGCCGCCCGCGGCTTTCGGGAACCGACGCGGACATGCTAGCTGCGGCCGGCGATTCCGCGCCGGACGGATCGGACACGCTCGGACGAGATGCCGTTGGACGAGACCCTCATCACGCGAACGACAGGAACGCGGCGCAGGACCGTGCTGACCGCTGGCCTCGGCGCCGCCGCCGCCGGAACGTTCGCCGCTCCGGCTCAGGCGGAGGGCGCCCCCGCGCTGCGCTGGCGCCTGTCCTCGGCCTATGCCAAGACCCTCGACATCCTGTTCGGTGCCCCGGAGGCGCTCAGTCGGATCGTCGCCGAGGCCACCGACGGGCGGTTCCAGATCCAGGTCCTCGGCCCCGGCGAGCCGGTCCCCGCGGAGGGTCTCCTGGAGGCCGTCGCGGCGGGCACCGTCGAGATGGGCCACGGGCCGGCGACCCTGGCCATGGCCAAAGACCCGACCTTCGCCCTGGCCACCGCGGTGCCCTTCGGCCTCAACGCCCGGGGTGCCGCCGCGTGGTGGCAGGCGGGGGGCGCCGCCGAGCTGTTCGCCGAGGTCTTCGCGAAGGCCGGCCTCGTCTGCCTGCCGGGGGGCAACACCGGCGCCCAGATGGGCGGCTGGTTCCGGCGCGAGATCAAGGGCCTCGCCGATCTCCAGGGTCTCAAGTTCCGGATCGACGGCATGGGCGGCCAGGTGCTCGCCAAGTTCGGCGTCCAGCCGCAGACGCTTCCCGGCGCCGAGATCTACGCGGCCCTCGAAGCGAAGAAGATCGACGCCGCGGAGTGGATCGGCCCCTACGACGACGAGCGTCTCGGCCTGCAGAAGGTCGCGCCGGTCTACCATTATCCCGGCTTCTGGGAGGGCGGCGCGATGCTGCATTTCTGGTTCAACGCCGAGGCGTGGAAGGGGCTGCCGAAATCCTACCAGGCGATCCTGCGGGCCGCCGCCGCCCAGGTCGGCGCCGAGGTGCAGGCCAAGTACGATGCGCGCAACCCCCAGGCCCTGCGCCGGCTCGTCGCCGGCGGCGCGCAGCTGCGGCCGTTCCCCCAGGAGGTGATGGAAGCCGCCCTCAAGAACGCCAACGACGTCTACGCCGAGATCGCCGCCAAGAACGGCGATTTCCGCCGCGTCTACGAGGCGATGCGCACCTTCCGGAACGAGGAGTACCTCTGGTTCCAGGTGGCGGAATACACCTACGACAACTTCATGATCCGGGCGCGGGCGCGGGGATAGGACATAATCCCGATTGGGCGCCGGCTTTCGGGACGACGCCCTACGCCGACCGCCGCTTGTCGAACCGCTTGAGGAGACGTTCCCGCTTCAGGCGCGACAGGCGGTCGATCCAGAAGACGCCGTCGAGCTGATCGATCTCGTGCTGGACGACCGCGGCCGGAAAGCCCTCCGCCTCCTCTTCATGGGCCGCGCCGTCGCGGTCGCGGTAGCCGAACCGGATGCGGGCGGGTCGGGTGATCCGCTCGCGCACCCCCGGCATGCTGACGCTGCCCTCCTCGTGGGTCGCCGTCTCGGGGGAGGCCCAGAGGATCGTCGGGTTCAGGTAGATCCACCGGTCTTCCTCCGGAGACATCCGGATCACCACCACGCGGGCCGGCACGCCGATATGCGGAGCCGTCAGGCCGATGGCGCTTGCGGCCAGCAGGGTGTCCCACACATCCTCAATGAGGGCCTGCGTGAGCGGCCCGAACGCGTCGATCGGCGCGGCCGGGCGGGCGAGGCGGGGATCGGGGAACAGGACGAGGGGGCGGGCCGGCATGGTCGATCAGTCCACCTGCGTCGGTGCGGAATTCCGCCCCTCTCTATCCGACCTGTGGCGCGCCTGCGCGGTCACGGCACCCGCTTGCGCAGCCCGACATTCCCCAGGGCCAGGAATTTCTGCGCCCGCTTGCCGGTGTCCACCTCGGTGGTGAACACGTTGCCCTGGGAATCGACCGCGAGGTTGTGGACCCAGTGGAACTGGCCCGCCATGCGGCCGTTCCGGCCGAAGGCCCCGACCACCGCGCCGGTGGCGCGATCGAGGGTGCGGACCTCGTTGTTGGCCCCGTCGGCGTTGAGCAGGTAGGTCTGGTCGGCGTCCGGCCACAGGGCCAGCTCCCAGACCGAGCCGTTGGCGCGGGTCGCCGTCTCGACGAAGAACTCCTTCACGAAGCTGCCGTCCTTGTGGAAGACCTGGATCCGGTCGTTGGTGCGGTCGCAGACATAGACCAGCCCGTCCTGGGCGATGCGCACGCAATGGACCGGGTTGGCGAATTGCCGGCGCGGATCTGCCGCCGGATCGTAGGCGCCGAGCTTGTCGTCGGTGGGCGGCTTGCCGTAGGCGCCCCACATCCGCTTGAACGCCCCGGTGTCGCGGTCGAACACGATGATCCGGTGGTTGTAGTAGCCGTCCGCCACGTAGACCTCGTTGGCCGCCATGTCGAAATCGACGTTGGCGGGCTTGCCGAGGCGGCTGGTGTCGCGGCTGTCGGTCTGCGGGCCGGACTTGCCGATCTGCAGGACGAATCGGCCCTCGGGGGTGAACTTCAGGAGCTGCCCATCCTCGTCGCCGTTGCCGGCGATCCAGACGAAGCCCTGGCCGTCGATCTGGATGCCGTGCTCGTTGGTCGGCCAGTCGTAGCCGGCGCCGGGGCCGCCCCAACTGCGCAGCAGGGTGCCGGCCTGATCGAATTCCAGGACCGGCGGGGCGGGCTTGCAGCACTTGGTCCGGGGCGGATCGAGGCTCGCGGCCTTCTCGTCGTCGGTGAGGGTGCGCGGCCGCTGGATCACCCAGACATGGTCCTGCGCGTCCACGGCGACGCCGGAGGCCTGGCCCATGATCCAGTCGTTCGGGAGCGGCTTCGGCCAGGCGGGGTCGACCGCGAAGCGCGGGACCTCTGCGGCCAGGACCGAGCCCGCCAGGGCGAGCAGGCAGGCGAGCGCCGGCAGCGCGGTGGAAAGAATTCTCATGGCGTGTCCTCCGGCGCCTGTCCCGGCGCTCAGCGACAGCATGACGTCAGGTCCGGGCGGGATCCAGCCGATCGGGCCCGCTTCGGTGACAGAGGCGGCCCGGAGACGATCCGGACAGAAAAAAGGCCACTCCCGAAGGAGCGGCCCGAAGTCTAGGGAGGAAACGCCCAAGAAGGGCAGCGGGATCGCGACGCCATCGCCATCCCGCGCTGCACAATCTGCGCCCATGGGAGAAAAATTCAAGGGCGTCAGGACAGCAGGGCTGTCCTTTTGTGCGCCCGCACACGCATCGATCGGGTGCTGTGCTGAAAATGTCGCAGGCGTCCATCGGGCCGACGAAGACAGGTTTGGTCTGTTCAGTCCCGCTTTATCGCCGTGCAAGTGGCTGATGAGGCAGGTCTTTGCCCGATCGGTTCACTGCCCGCCGGGCCGTTCGACTGCGCCGTCTCGACACCGTTTGGCGCAGAGACGAATGCATCGCCCGCTCTAGCTGTCCGGCCAGGCCGACGGGAACGTCTCGGGGGCGACGCGTCCAGCAAGGGTCAGGGTGAGCATGGCGATTCAGGGTGAGCGGGTCCGGGTCCTCAACGATGTCGCGCCGCGCGAGGACGGGCGTTACGTCCTGTATCTCCTGCAGCAGGCCAACCGGGCGACGTTCAATCCGGCCCTCGAACTCGCCGTCGAGGAGGCGAACCACCTGGGCTTGCCGGTGGTCGCCTGCTTCGGCCTGCTCGACGGCGCGAGCGGCTTCCCCGAGGCCAATGCCCGGCACTATGCCTTCCTGCTCCAGGGTCTCGCGGACGCGAAGGCCGGCCTGGAGAAGCGCGGGATCGGCTTCGTGATGCGCAAAGGCTCCCCCGCGCGGGTCGCCATCGACCTCGCCGGAGAGGCCGCGCTCCTGGTGCTCGATCGCGGCTACCTCGCCATCCAGAAGGGCTGGTACGCGGAGATCGCCGAAGCCGTGACAACGCGGATCGTCCAGGTCGAGGGCGACGTGGTGGTTCCGGTGGAGACGGCCTCGCCGAAGCACGAATATGCCGCCCGGACCCTGCGGCCGAAGCTCAATCGGCTGTGGGACCCGTTCATCGCGGAGCTGAAGCCGCGCAAGCCGAAGCACCCGGCCGGTGCGCTCAAGCTGAAGAGCGCGATCGACGTCTCCGATCCCGAAGCGGTGCTGGCCGGGATGCACCTCGACCGGGATGTCGGGCCGGTGCGGCGCTTCGTCGGCGGCGAGACCGAGGCGCGCAAGCGCCTGACGGCGTTCCTGAAGGACGGCTTCGAGGGCTACGGCGCCGGCCGCAACAGGCCGGAGGCGGCCGCCGCCTCGCATATGAGCCCCTATCTGCATTTCGGGCAGATCTCGCCGGTGGAGATCGCCCTCGCGGTGCGCGAGAACGGGAGCGGCGACGCCGACGACCGCGGCGCCTACCTGGAGGAACTGATCGTCCGGCGCGAACTCGCGATGAACCACGTCTTCTACACGGAGGGCTACGACGCCTACGACAAGGCGATCCCGGACTGGGCGCGCAAGACCCTGGCCGAGCATGCCGAGGATCCGCGCCCGCACGCCTATTCCGAGGCGCAGCTCGCGGCCGGGGAGACCCACGACCTCTATTGGAACGCCGCCATGCGCGAGATGCGCGAGACCGGCTACATGCACAACCAGCTGCGGATGTACTGGGGCAAGAAGATCCTGGAATGGTCGCCCTCGCCCGAGGAGGGGTTCGCCCGCACGCTCCGGCTCAACAACCGCTACTTCCTCGACGGGCGCGACGCGAATTCCTTCACCAACGTCGCCTGGGTGTACGGCCTGCACGACCGCCCGTGGCAGAAACGCAAGGTCTTCGGGACGGTCCGCTATCAGAGCGAGAACTCTCTGAAGAAGTTCGACGCCAAGGCGTATGTGCGGGCGGTGGAGACGCTCTGCGACGCCGAGGGGTGAGCCCGGTGACGGGTGGCCTTCGCCCCGGGCACGCCAACCCACATTGAATGGGTCGCGGCCGAGGCGACCGTTCCGTCGATTCGATCCCGCGCGGCGAAACTTTTCCTCCGGCGGCTCCGTAAGGACGCGCGCTGCCCCGCTCTTCGGGGTCGGACGGAAGGAAACACGATGCTCACCAGGAACATGGGCCGACGCACGGCCAAGGCCCTCGCCCTGACCCTCGCGCTCGGCCTCGGGGCGAGCGGCGCCGCCTACGCCAAGAACCCGATGGTCGGCGGTGCGCCGATGTACGCGCAGAAGACCATCGTCGAGAACGCGGTCAACTCGAAGGATCACACCACCCTGGTCGCCGCCGTGAAGGCGGCCGGCCTCGTCGACACGCTGAACGGTCCGGGCCCGTTCACGGTGTTCGCGCCCACGAACGCCGCCTTCGCCAAGCTGCCGCCGGGTACGGTGGAGAACCTCGTGCAGCCGCAGAACAAGGCGACGCTGACGAAGATCCTGACCTACCACGTGGTCCCCGGCGTCTACACCGCCCAAGAGCTGATGGCGCTGGCCAAGAAGCCCAGCGGGCAGAACCAGCTCACCACCGTCGAGGGCGAGCCGCTCGCCGTCTCGGCGCAGGGCAAGAAGGTCTACATCACCGACGTGAAGGGCGACACCGTCGCGGTGACGATCCCGAACGTGATGCAGTCGAACGGCGTCATCCACGTCGTCAACGGCGTGCTGATGCCCTGACCGACCCGAGCGACGCGGCCCCCGCAGCCCCAGTGCGGCTGCGGGGGCCGCGTCGTCGATCATCGGGACCGGCGGGACGCCGGAACCCGGTCATTCTGCGATGAGCTTGCCGGTATAGACCACCGGCCCCGTGGGCTGGCCCGTCGGCGAGCCCCCGGGCGGCTCCACCGAGACGGCGATCACGCCATCCGGAGCCGTCCCCGCCGGCAGCCGCACCTGGCTCGTTCCGGCGCCGACGAGGCCGAGCGGCCGCGGCCCCTGCGTGCCGACATACCAGAGCTCCAGGCTGCGATCCGCGGGCGCCTCGGCGCCGACCGGTCTGACCTGCGCGAGGCCGGTGCGCATGTCCACCTGCACGATCAGCGCCGGGAGCGTGCCGCCCCCCTGCACCACGGCGAGATAGCGACCACCGGACGGCGCGCGCGACGGTCCGACGGCCAGGAACAGGGCGAGCCCGGCGGCCAGCAGCCCGGCGCCCCCGGCGGCGATCCGCCAGCGCCGGAGCTGCGCCCGGAGGGCCTGGATCTGCGGCAGCACCGCCCGCTCCGACGCCGGCAGCGCCCGCAGCAATGCGGCGCGCACGCGCGGCGGCGGCACCTCAGCAGGGACCAGGGTGGTCAGCGGGTCCAGGCGCCGTTCCCAGGCCCGGATCCGCGCCGCCGCGGCCGGATCCCGGGCCGCCTCGCGCTCCACGACGTCACGCTCCGGGGCGTCGAGCGTCCCGAGGACGTACTCCGCCGCGCGCAGGTCGGGCGCGTGAGGATCGGGATCGTCGGGGTCCGGGGCGCCCGTTCCGGTCACGACACGGTCTCCAGGCAGGCCTTCAAGGCGGCGAGCGCGCGATGCAGCCAGGTCTTGATCGTGTTGACGGGGCGGTCGAACTGGCGGGCCAGCTCCTCGCGCGAGCGGCCTTCGCAATAGGCCAGCAGCACGCAATCCCGGTGCAGCGGCTCGAGCCGGCCGAGGCAGGCCGCGAGGGCCTCGCGGTCCTGGAACGCGCCGGCCGCGTCATGCGGATCGATCAGCCGCGCCACCCAATCCTCACCGCTTTCCAGTTCCGGCCCCTGCACCTCGCGCTTCCGACGCACGCTGTCGATCGCGCGATGGCGCGCGATGGTGACAAGCCAGGGCAGCGGGGGCCCGGCCTCCGGCCGATAGGCGCCCGCTGCCTGCCAGATCCGCATGTAGACGTCCTGAAGCACGTCCTCGGCCAAGCCTCGGTCGCGTTGGATACGCAGGATCAGCCCGTAAAGTTTCGGGCTCGTGAGATCGTACAGTTCGGCGAGCCGGTCCGCCTCGCCGCGGGCGATCCCCGCAAGCAGCCGGCGCAGCATGGCGTCGTCGGCCAAGATGGCTCCCCGCGAACTCCGGGGCGCCTCCCATCGACGCCCACCCGGATGCAGCTTTAGCCCAAGCTTCGTGACCGTGACGATACCCTGTGCGTGCGGGCGAGGGCGGCGGCGGCGAAAGGCGTCGGCGCGGCTCGGTCCGTCGAGGCCTCGTTCTCCGCGGCACGCCGCAGCGGATCCAGCGACGTGGGGATTGCGGGGCGTCCCGCGGGCCATTCCAGACCGGTTGCGGTATAGCGCTTGCTCCAGCGATGCGGGGGAGTGGCGTGGAGATGGCCGAGATGCGGGACGCGGTGCGGCAGACGATCGACGCCCCCCGTCCGCGGCGCTCCCGTTACCGCCGCTCGATCCTGCGTCTGCGTTCGGCCTCGCTGGAGGCCTACCCGCTGTGGCGGGGGCGGCTGCTGTTCCTCGTGGGCGGCATCTGCGTGGGCCTCGCCGCCGTGCTGATGGCCAAGGGCGCCGACCTCGCCCAGGACGGCTTCCGTCGGCTCGTCGCGCCCTCGCCGCTGATCGCCTTGGTGCTGACGCCGGCGGGCTTCGCCCTGGCGGCGCTCCTGGCGCGCACGGTGTTCCCGAACTCGCAAGGGTCCGGCATCCCGCAGGTGATCGCCGCCCGGCACGCCCGGGACGCGCGCTTCCGCTACGCCCTGATCTCCCCCCGGGTCGCCTTCGGCAAGGTGATCGTCCTGTTCCTCGGGCTCCTGTGCGGGGCCTCGGCCGGCCGCGAGGGGCCGACCGTGCAGGTCGGCGCGGCGATCATGGCGGCCTTCGGCCGCCTGACGCCGGACCGCCTGCCGGGCCTCCTGCTCGCCGGCGGCGCGGCCGGCGTCGCGGCGGCCTTCAACACCCCGCTCGCCGGCATCGTGTTCGGCATCGAGGAGCTGGGCCGGGCCTACGAGGCGCGCTCCTCGGGCCTGATCGTCGCCGGGATCGTGGCGGCGGGCCTGACCTCCCTGTGGCTCCTGGGCAATTACACCTATTTCGGCACCACCCAGGACGAGCTGCCCCTCGCGGCTAGCTGGATCGTGCCCCTGATTGCCCTCGCCGGGGGGCTGGCGGGCGGCCTGTTCAGCCGGGTGGTGATCCTGTTCGCCCGGGGCCTGCCGGGGCGGGCCGGCCGGCTGATCCGGACGCGGCCGGTGGTGTTCGCGGCCGCCTGCGGCCTGTGCGTCGCCCTCTGCGGCCTCGCCTCCGGGGGGACCGCCTACGGCACCGGCTACGAGGAGGCCCGGGCGATCCTTCACGGCGACACGGCATCGAGCTGGACCTACGCGCCGCTCAAATTCGCCGCCACCGTGCTCAGCTCGATCAGCGGCATCCCGGGGGGCCTGTTCGCGCCGTCCCTGGCGGTGGGGGCCGGCCTCGGCGGAACGGTCCACGGGCTCCTGCCGGACATGCCGGTGGGCGCCCTCGTGCTGATCGGCATGGTGGCCTACCTGACCGGGGTGCTCCAGGCGCCGATCACCAGTTTCGTCATCGTCACCGAGATGACCCAGAACCACGCGATGGTGATCCCGCTGATGGTGGCGGCGCTGGTGGCCGATGCCGCCTCGAAGGCGGTCTGCCGGGGCGGCCTCTATCACACCCTGGCGGAGATCATGCTGGAGCGCGCCGACGTACCGGCCCAGCCGGTTGCCAAAACCGCATGATGTTCGACGGCCGCGCGGCTCCGGTTAAGAATATAAGCGGACCGGTGCGGAATCGGCGGAACGGTCTCGCTTGGCGTCGGTTGAGGCAGCGAAGCCGGCCCGCCTCCCGGGCCCACCCGGAGTGACGTCATGACCCTTCTGAAATGGGCCCTCATCTGCTTCGTGATCTCGCTGATCGCCGGCGGCCTCGGCTTCACCGGCATCGCCTCGGGCGCCGGCTCCCTGGCCCGGATCCTGTTCGGCCTGTTCCTGCTGATCGCCGTCGTGATCGTGGTCATCGCCTTCGCGGTCGGGCAGGCGGTGTTCTGAGGCCGGCCCGGTGCGCGGCAAGACCTGCCTCGTCACCGGGGCGACCAACGGAATCGGCTACGAGACCGCCCTCGGCCTCGCGCGCCTCGGCGCGCGGGTCGCCATCGTTGGGCGCGACGCCGGGAAGACGCGGGCCTGTGCCGAGCGGATCCGCGCCGCGGTGCCGGGTGCGGGGGTGGATCCGCATGTCGCCGACCTGTCAGCACAGGGGGAGATCCGGCGCCTCGCCGGGACGCTGCGCGATGCCTATCCGCGCCTCGACGTGCAGGTGAACAACGCCGGCGCCATTTTCGACCACCGGACCCTCACGGTCGACGGCATCGAGCGGACCTGGGCGCTGGATCATCTGGGCTACGTGCTGCTGACGCTTGAACTGCTCGCGCCGCTGAAGGCCTCGGCGGCGGCCGGGGGTAAGCCGCGCATCGTCAACGTCGCTTCGGCGGCGCATTATCGCGGTCATATCGACGTCGACGATATCGAGGGCGCCCGGCGCTACGGCGCCATGCGGGCCTATGCCCAGGCCAAGCTCGGCAACGTGCTGTTCACCTATGCCCTGGCCCGACGGCTGCGGGCCGACGGGATCACCGTCAACGCCCTGCATCCGGGGGTGATCAACACCGGTTTCGCAAAGAACACCGGCGGCCTGTTCGGCACCGCCTGGTCGCTGATGCGGCCGTTCCTGACCACGCCGGAGAAGGGGGCCGAGACCTCGCTCTACGTAGCGAGCGACCCCGCGCTCGACGGGGTCACCGGCCGCTACTTCTCGCATTCCCGGCCGAAGACCTCGTCGGCCGAGAGTCGCGACGAGGCCGTTCAGGAACGGGTCTGGGCGCTGAGCCTCGCGCAGGTGGGGCGGAGCGTCTGACCGGGTCTCATACCGAAACGCAATGAACGCCGTTCAGTGCGGTTCGCCCGCGCCATGGCGCTGCGGCGGCCGCTCGGGTCTTCTCCATCGACACGGCCAATACCCGAGGTCTTCATCGGTGGGATCGGCACGAAACCATCGTGCGCTTCCCTGAGCCTGTTTGACTGGATCCTCCGATCCTCACCCTCAACCTGAGGAGACCGCGCAGCGGGCCTCGAAGGAGGGCCCCTTCGCGGCGTCCGCTGCGCTCCGGCACCCCAGGAGGAGGAGACGACGGGGAGACACGCCAGCCGAAACCAGCGCGCGACCGCCATCGCGCCGTCGAACTGGCTCTTAGAAGGTCGAGCGAAAGTACGCGATCGTCCGCTCCAGGCCCTCGCGGAGCTGCACGGTGGGTTCCCAATCCAGATGGGTTTTCGCCTTCTCGATATTGGGTCGCCGCTGCCGGGGATCGTCAGGCGGGAGCGGGCGATGCGCGATCGTCGACCGCGAGTCGGTCAGTTCGATCACCAAATGGGCAAGTTCCCGGATCGTGAACTCGTTCGGATTGCCGATGTTGATCGGCCCGGTGATCTCGGGCCCACTGTCCATCAGTCGAACAAAACCCTCGATGAGGTCGCTCACGTAACAGAACGAGCGCGTCTGCTCTCCGTCGCCATAGAGCGTGATTTCGTCCCCGCGGAGCGCCTGCATGATCAAGTTCGACACGACACGGCCGTCGTTCGGGTGCATGCGCGGGCCGTAGGTGTTGAAGATGCGTACGATCTTGATCGGCAGATTATGTTGACGATGATAGTCGAAGAATAATGTTTCCGCGCAGCGCTTGCCCTCGTCGTAGCACGATCGGAAGCCGATTGGATTGACGTGGCCGACGTATTCTTCCACTTGCGGATGCACTTCCGGGTCGCCGTAGACCTCCGACGTCGATGCCTGGAACACCTTGATACGCAGGCGCTTGGCCAGGCCGAGCATGTTGATCGCGCCGATGACGCTCGTTTTCGTCGTCTGAACTGGATCGAACTGGTAATGCACCGGCGAAGCGGGGCAGGCGAGATTGTAGATCTCGTCGATCTCGACATAGAGCGGAAACGTCACGTCGTGACGCATGATTTCGAAGCGCGGATTGCTCAGCAGATGGGCGACATTGCGCCGTGTGCCGGTGTAGAAATTATCGACACATAGAACTTCATGCCCGTCGGCCAGCAAGCGCTCGCACAGGTGTGAGCCGAGAAAGCCGGCCCCCCCGGTTACGAGGATCTTCTTCGTATCATCGTAGCGCAATCTCGAGCCCTCCTGACACCCTACGCTCCGCGCCCGTCCGGGTGCGGCCGTCAACATTCGGTATCCTCACGCGCCGATGGCGGGACCGTCCCCTTGCCGCCCGATGCTGGTGTAGGAAAACCCGTGACGCCGGGCCATCTCCGGTTCGTAGATATTGCGTAGATCGATCAAGACCGGCGCCGCCATGATGGCGCGCAACCGGGCGAGGTCGAGGGCCCGGAACGCGTTCCACTCGGTCACGATCACCACCGCGTCGGCACCCTCCGCGCACGCATAGGCATCGTCCGCGAAGTCGACGCCCGGCATCAGCGGGCGTGCCTGCTCCATCCCCTCGGGATCGTAGGCGCGCACATGGCAGGCCGCGTCGAGCAGGCCGGTCGCGATCGCCAGGGACGGTGCCTCGCGCATGTCGTCGGTGTCGGGCTTGAAGGTGAGGCCGAGCAGGGCCACCGTCTTGCCCCTCACCGACCCGCCGCAGGCGCGGATGACCTTGCGCGCCATTGCCCGCTTGCGGCTGTCGTTGACCGCCACGACGGTCTCGACGATCCGCAACGGCACCCCGTTGTCCTGCGCGGTTTTCACGAGCGCCAGGGTATCCTTCGGGAAACAGGATCCCCCGTAGCCCGGACCCGCGTGGAGGAACTTCGACCCGATCCGGCCGTCCAGGCCGATCCCGCGCGCCACGGCCTGCACATCCGCACCGACGGATTCGCACAGTTCCGCGATCTCATTGATGAAGGTGATCTTGGTCGCCAGGAACGCGTTCGCGGCGTATTTCGTGAGCTCGGCCGTGCGCCGGCCCGTCACCAGGATCGGTGCCGCATTGAGGTACAAGGGCCGATAGATCTCGCGCATCACAGCCTCGGCGCGCTCATCGCCCACGCCGATGACGATCCGATCGGGCCGCTTGAAGTCGGAAATCGCAGCTCCTTCGCGCAGGAACTCGGGGTTCGAGACGACCGAGAAATCCGCCTCGGGGGCGATCTCGCGCACGATCCGCTCGACCACGTCGCCCTCGCCCACCGGAACGGTCGACTTGGTCACGATGACCGTGAATCCCGTCAGGGACCTGGCGATTTCCTGAGCGGCCTCGCGGACATAGGTCATATCGGCGAAGCCGTCCCCGCGGCGCGACGGCGTGCCGACCGCGATGAAGACCGCCTCGGCCTGCGCGACCGCCGGGCCGAGTTCCGTCACGAATGACAGCCGCCCCTGGCTCACGTTTTCCGCCACGAGATCGCTCAGGCCCGGCTCGTAGATCGGCATCCGGCCGTCATTCAATGCTGCAATCTTTGCTGGATCCTTGTCGACGCAGACGACCGAATGGCCGAAGTCTGCCAAACAGACCCCGGTTACCAGCCCGACATATCCTGATCCGATAACCGCTAAACGCATACGTCCCTCCTCGGGCATCTCTCTGCAGGCATGTATAATCGGATCTATGCCGCCATCGCTAGACTGTAATTTAATAAATAGTTAACATTATTAATAACACCAACATCCGCCCACTCAATAATCGTGTCCTCCATCGTCGCAGCCAGTGTAGCTCCGTCCATTCGTCGCCGTGCGACCATTGCCAGAAGATGAGGCGTCGGCGATATCATAGCATTCTATTTCCAGCCGCGGTGCTGGTCCAAAAATTTCCACCTCAAAGATGCGTCGAGTTATATTATTTAAACAATCGTCTCTTTTTCTTGTTCAGTCCGCTTTTGCCTCGTGTGGGCATTGTCCCACATGTAAGGCTCGATAATACTTTTGTATCGCGTCTGTAGAATATATTTCGCCTTTTTCATCCCGCTCAGGGGCTGTGTTTTATGATTGGTGTTCGGGAATGATTTCGCGAAATCGGTATATACCTGAAAGTATGCCTCTCCCCAAGGGGTGAAAGGGCCATGCCACGGCCGGGGGTTCGAGCAGAAATGCAGCAGATGAGCCGGAATCTCTCGGAAATGACTATAGTTCATGAGAAATGTCGGAAAATTCCATTTTAGAGACATCCTGTTTTTGTTGCCGGCTAAAATAATATTTAAAGCATCCTGATCAAAGAACGTGAAATCGTACTTCTTGCGATCAATCAATTTTTTAATGTCTGACCGTAGATCGCTTATAAGACTTCTATTAAGCTTGATGACGCCGGAATTGAAGTATCGCTCATGGTCCGCTTCATCAAGTCCGAGCGCGCTGAAATAGCGCTTTATTCTTTTTCCCATCCGCGTGTTGTCGTTGACGACCATGGTCATGGCATCGCGCGCCGCGATGAAGTCGTACTGCGCCAGGGATGGATCGAACAGGTCCCCGAGAGAACTGGTGACCTGCGTATCCCCATCTACATAAACAAGTTTTTTGTACTGAGTGGGCAGTGCTTTATCTAGGAACAGCCGTGCGTAGGCGAGCGACATGCCCTCGAGTTCAGCTTGTGGCAGCTGAATAAATTCTATCCCCTGCGCCTTGGCGATGCTGGAGGCTAACCGCGTGTTGTCGTTGGAATCATCAAAACATACGATAACGACATCGGCGCTGCTCTGTGGCGTCTTGTTTCTAACTTGCACAGCGCTCAAAGTTGCTGGAAACAAGTAGTTCGAGTCGACCGCATAGCAAATGCAATTTTCCTGCATCACCACCTCGGCTGTCTGGCATGATAGACGGTTTATAAAACTTAGCAGAAAGCATTCGTCGATGCGAATAAATTTTTTGCGGATTTTTGCTTATACTACTTACGAGCGTTAGTTCGAGCTGACGCGAGTGATTAATTATAATGTCTCGATTTTTGCGGAACGGGGGAAAAAAATCTTAATAATGGTTGCGGGTACAGCTTGGGTCTGTAACGAAAAAAGCTGCGCGATATAGTAATTTTGCTAATATGGCAGATGTTATACACAGCCTTTCGATCGAATTTATCCCGTAAAACTCGGGATGTAGTTTTTTAGTCCGGCTCTTGTCTGAGATCGCTCGAATGAACCATCTCATCGAATGACCCGGTCGACCCGTCCCGGACTGCGCCGATTGAGCGGATCAGCGCAGACCGGAGGACTGAGCGAACGCGCGGGATAGCCACCGGATGCGGAGCGGATGGTGCAAACGCTGCACCGGATCACGGTACACATGGCGCACGGCAACGGCATCACCGGCGCTCTCAGGAAGGCGGACGTCGCCTACCAGGGTCTAAGCCGCCCGTACAGGGGGTGGCGGTTCGCAGGTCGAGTGGAGCCGGGGAGGCGAACCCAGCAGCGTGGGGAAGCGGGGCTTTCTCGTCGGGAACGGCCGGTCAGGCCGCGGCCCGAACGATGTGGTCGCCCTGCTGCTGAATCTCGATGAACACGCGGGTGACGTCTGGGCTGCGCTGCTTCAGCGCCCGGTCGAGGCGGGTCACGAGGCTCTCGACTTCGCCCGCGCTCAGGTCGTCGGCCATGTCGATGCTGAGATTGACCAGGATGTCGGAGGGGCCGAGATGCTGGGTGAGCACCTCGTTGACGTGGAGCACCCCCGGCTCGGCGCGGGCCAGTTCGGAGATCGCCGCGATGATCGCGGGGTCGGCCGCCTCGCCGATCAGGAGGCCGTGGGTCTCGATCATCAGGAACAGGGCCATACCGACGAGGACGAGCCCGATCCCGACCGAGGCCCAGCCGTCAAGGCTCGGCATCTCCAGGACATGGCTCAGGGTGATGCCGGCGAGCGCGATCAGCAGTCCGATCAGCGCGGCGGTATCCTCGGCCAGCACCGTGAACAGGGTCGGATCCTTGCTGCGCCGGATCGCCCGCACCGCCGAATGGTCGCCCTTCTCGGACCAGAACTGGCGCATCGCCACGAAGAAGGAGGTGCCCTCGGCGGCGATGGCAAAGCCCAGGATCGCGACGTTCACCCAGATCCCGGGCAGGCGGAAGCCGAACAGTTCGGCGTCCGCGTCCGGCGCGGGATGGCGGATCCGCTCGATGCCCTCGTAGACCGCGAAGACACCGCCGCCGAGGAAGATCATCAGCGCGACCACGAAGGCGTAGAAGTAGATCTCGCGCCCGTAGCCGAACGGGTGGCGGTCATCGGCCGGCTTCTCCGAGCGCTTCATGCCCACGAGCAGCAGCACTTGGTTCGCCGTATCGACCAGCGAATGCACCCCCTCGGCCAGCATCGCGGTCGAGCCGGTCAGCGCCCCGCCGACGAACTTGGCCGCCGCGATGGCGAGGTTCGCCCCCGCCGCCGCGTAGATCGCACCCGTACTCTCGTGCGCCATCCGAAAAACCCCCTGACCCGATCCGCGCGGGCGAGCCCCGCCTGCCGGAACCCGGGGCGCCGCGATGCTTCGATTGCGGCGATGCAAGCGTTCCGGCGCGCGGCCGGTTCCCATGTGGACGCGGCCAGCCGGCCCGTGCAACCTGCGCCCGCCCAAGGAAGCCCGGAGGCAGCATGGTCGACGCCCGCTACGACCCCGACAACATCTTCGCCAAGATCCTGCGCGGGGAGATCCCCTGCCACCGTGTCTACGAGGACGCGCAGACGCTGGCCTTCATGGATGTGATGCCCCAGGGCGAGGGCCACACCCTGGTGATCCCGAAGGCCCCGGCCCGCGGCCTGCTCGACGCCGAGCCGGAGGCGCTCGCCGCCCTGATGGCCAGCGTCCAGCGGGTCGCCCGGGCGGTGAAGGCGGCGTTCCAGGCGGACGGGCTGACGGTCTTTCAGTTCAACGAGCCGGCCGGCGGCCAGACCGTGTTCCACCTGCACGTCCACGTCATCCCGCGGCGCGAGGGTGTCCCGCTGACGCGCCACGAGGGCGGCATGGCCGACAACGCGGTCCTGGCCGCGCACGCCGCACGCATCCGCGCGGCCCTCGATTCGGACGGGTGACGCGGACGAGTGACGCTCAGGCCGCGCTCGCCGAATCGCCCGGCTGCGCCATGCCGGCGAGCAGCCGCCGCAGAGCGGCGTTCTCGGTCTCCAACTCGCCCACGCGCCGCAGCAGCATGGTCACGGAGGCCTCGGTCGCGGCGATCTCGGATGCCTTCGTCGGGGCGGCCCGGGCGGGTTCCTCGAAGGTGACGCCGATCCCGTCCTCCCGCCGCCAGCGCAGGGTCGCGCGGAAGGTCCGGTCCTTCTGCGGGATGTACAGGTCGAACGCCTCGGGCAGCGTCGTGGCGTCGCTCATGATGAGACGGGCGCCGGACGAGGACATGTCGCGCACCAGGCAGTCGAAGCTCGACGACCCGTTGTTGAAGACGATGCGGCCCTTGAGGAACACCCTCTGGCGCGTCTCTCTGCGATGCTCCGACATGCGGGCGGCTCCGGAACGCTGACGATGCCGCGAACTCTGCACGCCACCTCTTAAAGAACCTTCGTCCGGATACCGGATTCGCGGCCGATTTCGCGAACGGAGATCGATAGAGAGGCGGGTGAAGGGACATGATGGCTCGGAACTGGCCGCCGGCTCAGCGGCACGCCCTCCCCCTTCTGCGGGCTACCGGATGCACACGTCTCAGGCTGACACCAACTTCTTGAAAGCAGAGCGCTTTTCCCCTCCCCCTTGCGGGGAGGGGTCAGGGGTGGGGGTGGTGCAGACGGCACCGCACCGCTCGACCCCCACCTCCAACGCCTCCCCGCACGAGCTACGGGCGACGCGGGCTCAAGGCACGCGGCTCATGACGCAGCGCGACAGGCCCCCTCTCCCGGACGGGAGAGGGGACCTGCGCCCCGCCGATCTGACCGGCGAACTCGCTGAGACCTCAAACCTGTGTCGCCCGTAGCCGCAAGGGAGAGGAGAGAACGTGTCGGCCAGCGATGTGTGAATCCGGCAGCCCATAGAGGGAAGAGGCGGAACTGCCGATGCGCGAACTGAGATCGGTGACACCGCTAGCCCAAGCGCGCGGCGGTGGGCTCGCTCAGGCGACGAAGCGCCGGTCCACCGTCTGGAACAGGTAGAAGCCGTTGAAGCGCACCGCCGTGTCGGCGGCCCGGTCGTCGAAGTCGAGGGGCTGCCGGCTGCCATCGCAGAGCTTGCCGCCGTATGTCCATCGGCCGGCGCCGATGAAGGGCGGAACGGTGCTCGCCTCGGGCACCGCGCAGCAGAGGCTTGCCTCGCCCTTGAGCTGGAACAGGTTGTAGCTTCGCATCCGAAGTCCTCCGCCTGACCGCCCTCGACGCCGAACATTGGAAGCACGGAACCCTGCGCTGCCAAGAAACGGCTTGACCGTGTTCATAATAGCACAATCGGTCGAGTTTGTGACGGTCAAGTTTCGGGGACGTTTCGGTCCAGCTCCGCGATCCAGATCCGCGCCGACCCGTCCGAGGGCGCGCGCCAATCGCCCCGGGGCGACAGGGAGCCGCCGGCGGAGACCTTCGGGCCGTTCGGCAGGGCCGAGCGCTTGAATTGGCTGAAGCCGAAATAGCGGGTCAGGAACACCCCGAGCCAGCGGCGGATCTCCGAAAGATCGTAGGCCACCCGCTTGGCCTCGGGGAAGTCCGGCGCCCAGGAGCCCCGCGCCCGGTCGCCCCAGGCGTGGAGTGCCAGGAAGGCGATCTTCGAGGGCCGGAACCCGTAGCGGAGCGTGTAGAACAGGTTGAAGTCCTGCAGCGCGTAGGGGCCGATCGTCGCCTCCGTGCTCTGCGGGGTGTCGTCCGGGTCCACCGGCACCAGCTCGGGGGAGATCTCGGTGTCGAGGACCGCCTGGAGGGTGCGTGCCTCCTCGGGGCCGACCTCGCCAGTGCCGATCACCCAGCGGATCAGGTGCTGGATCAGGGTCTTGGGCACGCCGGCATTGACCGCGTAATGGCTCATCTGGTCGCCGACCCCGTAGGTGCACCAGCCGAGCGCCAATTCCGAGAGGTCGCCGGTGCCGACCACGAGTCCGCCCGCGTGGTTGGCGAGGCGGAACAGATAATCGGTGCGCAGGCCCGCCTGAACGTTCTCGAAGGTCACGTCGTAGACCGCCTCGCCCCTGGCGAAGGGATGGCCCATGTCGGCGAGCATCTGCCGGGCCGCCGGGCGGATGTCGATCTCGGCGGCCGTACAGCCCAGGGCCGTCATGAGCGCGTGGGCGTTGGCCTTGGTGGCGTTCGAGGTGGCGAAGCCCGGCAGCGTGTAGGCCAGGATGTCCGACCGCGGGTAGCCGAGCCGGTCGAAGGCCTTGGCGATGACGATCAGCGCATGGGTCGAATCGAGTCCGCCCGAGACGCCGATCACGGCCTTGCGGGTGCCGGTGGCCTCCAGGCGCTGGGCGAGACCCGCCACCTGGATGTTGTAGGCCTCGTAGCAATCCTGCGCGAGGCGCGTCGGATCGGCGGGGACGAACGGGAAGCGCTCGATCCGTCGCATCAGCCCCAGATCGGCCTCCGGCGGGTCGAGCCGGAAGGGCACGCGGCGATAGGCGAGTGCGTGGCGCCGCGCGTCGTCGTCGAAGCTGCCGGCCTGGAGGCGCTCCTGGGCGATCAGGTCGAGGTCGATATCGGCGCGCGTCGCCACCGGGCCCTCGGGGAAGCGCTGGCCCTCGGCGAGGCGCGCACCGAGCTCGTCGATGCTGGTCTGGCCATCCCAGGACAGGTCGGTAGTCGATTCGCCGAGACCCGCGGCGGCGTAGACATAGGCGCAGGCGCCGCGCATGGAGGCGCCCCGCGACAGGAGCGCCCGGGACTCGGCCCGGCCGACCGTGATCGGACTGCCGGACAGGTTCGCCAGCACGGTGGCCCCGGCGAGGGCCGCGCGCATGCCGGGCGGTTCTGGGACCCACAGGTCCTCGCAGATCTCGACCCCAACCACGAGGCCCGGCAGATCCTCGGCCGGGAACAGCAGGTCGGTGCCGAAGGGCGCCGCGTGATCCGCGACCCGGATGGTCTCGCCCACGACGCCGGCGCCGGCGGCGAAGTGGCGCTTCTCGTAGAATTCCCGGTAGTTCGGCAGGAAGGATTTGGGCACGACGCCGAGCAGGCGGCCGCCCTGGATCGCCAGGGCGCAGTTGTAGATGCGGTGGCGCCAGCGCAGGGGCGCGCCGACCAGGAGCAGCGGCCGCAGGGATGCCGATTCGGCGATCACCCGGGCAGCGGCCTCCTCGACCGCGTCCAGCAGGGTCTGCTGGAGTAGCAGATCCTCGATCGCGTAGGCGGAGAGGCCGAGTTCGGTGAAGACCGCGAGCGCTGCACCGGAATCATGACAGGTCTGCGCCAGGGCGAGGATGGCGTCGGCGTTGCGCCCGGGCTCGGCCGGATGACTGCGCCCGGTGCAGGCCGCGACCCGGGCGAAGCCGTGGCGATAGAGGGAGCGGAAGCGGGCCGGTCCATCGGCCCGGGGATCGGCGCGCGGCGGGGAGGGGGGCTGAGGCACGGGCACCGGTCCGGGGGAGGGGACTCTCCAGCCTATATGGGGCTCGACCATGGGGCTGGATACATCAGAGACAACCGAGACGCCGTGGATGCCCTCCAAGGCCTCCTCAGGCCACAGGATCGGCTCTCCGCGTTCCAACCACGCTCCCTGTCCTGGAGCGGCTGAATTTGACCGTCACGGTCGCCTCCGACGCGGCCCAAGTGGGCTGCCGCCCGGACCAGCGGATGGCGCCGGTCGATGCGGGCGCGGCCCCGTCGTCGTGGACCCGCCTGTCGGGCCGTCCGACGCGGCCGGCGCGCGCTGTGATGGACGGTGCCGGCGCTTCCGCGCGTCCGAGAACGCCGCCTTGAAGCCCTTCCGGCTCTCGAAGACGGGAACGGACCGCTCGGGTGCGCGATCGCCAGCCGCGGCGCGGTGCCGAGCCGCGATGAACGCCGCGCCGATCCCCTGGGCCGAGCCGCCGATCCGGATGAGGGGACCCTTGTTCATGGCGATCCTCGGCCAAGCAGGCGGAGCTCGCTGAGGAAGTCCGCGACCAGCGGCTCGACCGTGGTGACGATGGGAGCTGGTTGCAGGTCGCCGCGATGGATGTGGTCGCCCGGTCCCGCCCCGTGGTCGGAGGCGAGACCGCGCGCGCCGGCGCATCCGGAGAACAGCGAGAGTTTGGGGCCCTGCGCCGATCCGCGCACCGGCGTCGGCACCACCACGATGTTTCGTCGGCGGAACCCGCAGGCGCTTCAATGCGTGCCCGCATGGTTTCCGGCGGATGGCCCCGCGGCAAGCCTCCATTAACGACGAATGGCCTAACTCAGGACAGCCGCCGCGCATCGGCGGATCCCTGTTTCGAGTATCGTTCGAGAACCCATGCGCGCATCGGGACGGCCTCCGTACTCCCATCGTGACCCCGCCCGCCCGGTGCGTGGCGGCGACCGCTCGGGCCTCTCCCTGGGAGCCCTGGCGCACCGGCTGATGGCGCTCCGCGTGAGCCTCACCCGCCGCCTGTCCGGCGCGTCCGCCGGGCTGCCCGCGCGGCCGGCCTACGGCGTCCCCGGACGCCGGGAGCCGAGCTGGCTGACCGCGCCGGCCGCCCTGGTCGGGCGCGAGATGCCGGAGCGCGCCGCGCGCCCGCGCAGCGCCGCGCCGCCCGAGCAGCTCTGGCCGGCCGAGGTCTTCGACGACCGGGCGAGCCTCGACGCGCTCGAGCCGCTGGCCGTCGAGAGCCGGATCGACCGCAGTGCCTCCTCGCCGGGCGTGCTGGTGCGCCAGCCGCGCCGCCCCGCCGCCATCGCGCCCGACGATGCGCGGGACGGCGCGCCGGTGGCCGCAGCCGGTCCCGCCGCGTCGTCCTCGGCCGTGCGCTATACCCGGACCCCCGATTCGGTGCTGCAGGAGCGCCGTCAGCGCGCCCTGGAGGCCGAGCGCGTCGCCCTGGAGCGGGCCCGCGCCGAGGCGCAGGCGGCGGCCCTCGCCCTGGAGACCGAGCGCGCGGAGCGCGAGCGGGCGGAGCGCGCCGGGATCGCCGTCGCGGAGCCCGAGCCCGCCGCCGACGAGGCCGTCCCGGCCGCCGATGCCCCGGACGCGGAGGCGGTGCCCCTGTGGCGTCAGCCCTTCGTCGCCCCGCCGGGCGTCCGCTTCTTCCGCACGCCGGACCGCCGCCCGGTCCGGCCCGCGGTCGAGCTGTCCGCGTCGACGGCCGTGATCGCCCCGGTGGCGGTCGCAGCCGTCGTCCAGGATGTGGTCGACGCGTTGGTCCTGGAGGCGGCGCAAGAGATGATCGCCGCGCCCGTCGAGATTCCGGCCCGCGACTGGTCGGACCTGCCGGACTGGTCCGGGGTCCAGCCCTGGTTCGACGGCGGCGACTGGTCGTCCGTGGAGGCCTGGACGGCGCTGGAGGCCCAGGCCACGGAGGCCGCGCCGGCACCCGAGACCGCCCCCGACACGCCCGCCGTCCCCATGCTCCCGGACGTCACGGACCTGCGCGCGCTGCCGCCGCGGCCGGTCTACGTCCTCGACCGGCTCGTGCGGTTCGACCAGCCGCCGCGTCCCGCCGACGGGCAGGATAACGGAGCGGCGTCCGAGGGCGGCCAGCGGACCGACGCGGCCGCGGCGATCCGCAGCGCCTTCCTGCCGACCGCCGAATCCCTGCCGGCGCCCGCCGGGCTGGCGCTGGTCTTCGGTCCCGGCAGCGCCGCGACCGTGGCTTCCGCCGAACCCGCGTCCGAGGCGCCGCGCCGCGCCCCGGTCCTCAGCGCCATGGCGGCCCGGGCGGCGATCCGCGCGGCCGGCCAGCCGAGCCCTGTCCCGCCGGCGCCTCCGGTCCAGCCCGAGCCCGACTCGGCCCCGATGGTCGTCGTGCCGATGACGGAGCGCGCCGAGATCGAGCGGGTGGTGATCCCGATGATCCCGCGCCCGGTCCTGCTCCGGGGCAAGCTGGCGCCCCAGGCGGAGCCGGAGCCGGCCCCGTCCGAGGACGCGGTCGAGGCCGCTCCGGCGGTCGAGCCGGCCGAGGCGGTCGCCGCCGTGCCGGCCCCCGCACTGGTGGCACTCCCCCTGGTCGCGCCGCGGGCGCACCTGATCCCGGCCGGCCGCCATCTCGAGATCGCGCCGATCGAGAACGCCGATTACGAGCTGCCCTCCCTCGAACTCCTGGCCCTGCCGGCCCCCGGCGGCAGCGAGGAGGTCGATGCCGACGTGCTGGAGCAGAACGCCCTCAACCTGCAGCAGACGGTCCAGGATTTCGGCGTGCGCGGCGACATCCTGGCGGTGCGGCCCGGTCCGGTCGTGACCCTGTACGAGCTCGAGCCCGCCCCCGGCACCAAGTCCAGCCGCGTGATCGGCCTGTCGGACGACATCGCCCGGTCGATGTCGGCGGTCTCGGCCCGCGTCGCCGTGGTGCCCGGCCGGAACGTCATCGGCATCGAACTGCCGAACGACACCCGCGAGACGGTCTATCTCCGGGAGCTGCTCTCGTCGGCCGACTTTGCCGAGAGCAAGCACAAGCTGGCCCTGTGCCTGGGCAAGAACATCGGCGGTGAGCCGATCATCGCCGACCTCGCGCGCATGCCGCACCTGCTGGTCGCCGGCACCACCGGCTCGGGCAAGTCGGTGGCGATCAACACCATGATCCTGTCGCTGCTCTACCGGCTGAAGCCCGAGGAGTGCCGGCTGATCATGGTCGATCCGAAGATGCTGGAGCTGTCGGTCTACGACGGCATCCCGCACCTGCTCTCCCCCGTGGTCATCGACCCCAAGAAGGCGGTGATCGCCCTCAAATGGGCCGTGCGCGAGATGGAGGAGCGCTACAAGAAGATGGCCAAGATCGCGGTGCGCAACATCGACGGCTACAACGCCCGCATGAAGGAAGCCCGGGAGAAGGGCGAGACCATCACCCGCACGGTCCAGACCGGCTTCGACCGGCATACCGGCGAGGCGGTGTTCGTCGAGGAGGCGATGGACCTGACGCCGCTGCCCTACATCGTGATCGTGGTCGACGAGATGGCCGACCTGATGATGGTGGCGGGCAAGGACATCGAGGGGGCGATCCAGCGGCTCGCCCAAATGGCGCGCGCGGCCGGCATCCACCTGATCATGGCGACACAGCGCCCGTCGGTGGACGTGATCACCGGCACGATCAAGGCGAACTTCCCGACCCGGATCAGCTTCCAGGTGACCAGCAAGATCGACTCGCGCACGATCCTGGGCGAGATGGGCGCCGAGCAGCTGCTCGGTCAGGGCGACATGCTGTTCATGGCCGGGGGCGGGCGCACGACCCGGGTGCACGGGCCGTTCTGCTCGGACAGCGAGGTCGAGACCGTGGTCGCCCATCTCAAGCGCCAGGGCCGGCCGAGCTACCTCGACGCCGTCACGGCGGACGACGCTGCCGAGGAGCCCGCCAAGGAGGGCGGCCGGTCCGGCCGGGGTTCGAAGGCCGCGGCCGACAAGGCCGAGCGGTCCGACGAGCCCGAGGAGGAGGCCCCCGTCTTCGATATCGGCGCCTTCGCGGCGGCGACCGGCGGCGAATCCGACGATCTCTACAAGCAGGCGATCGAGGTCGTGCTGCGCGACCAGAAGGCGTCGACCAGCTACATCCAGCGCCGCCTGCAGATCGGCTACAACCGTGCCGCTTCGATCATGGAGCGGATGGAGATCGAGGGGATCGTCGGCCCGGCCAACCACGCCGGCAAGCGCGAGATCCTGGTCGCCGGCGCAGCCCACCAGTCGAGCGGCATGGGCAGCGGGATGTACGACGACGAGTGAGGCCCTCTACCCGGGCCGTTCCCCTTGGGGCGGCCCGGGGCGTCGCATCTTCGCCACAGGGCGGGGGTCTAACGGCCGCCGCGAACCCGTCCCGTCCTCGCCCCGCTCGCGAGGACGGCGTGCCGCAACGTCCGCGGCGGCCTGCCGACGTCATGGTCCGCCCTCATTTGGCCGCCGGAACCCGCCCAGCGGGTCCGCAGGAGATTCTGCCGATGATCGGCCGCCGCATCCGCACAGCCGGCTCCGTGATCGCCGCCGGGCTGTGGCTCGCGACCGCCGACCCGGCTCAGGCGCAGGTCGGCGCCTTCATCGACAGCCTGTTCGGCCACAAGGACGAGCCCGCCCCGCAGCCGGAGGCCGCCCCGGCGGCGCCCGCGCCCGCCAAGAAGGCCGCGCCCAAGCCGAAGGACCCGGCGAAGGAGGCCTCGAAGCCCGGCACTCCCAAGCCCGGCAAGGCCGTCGACAAGCCGACCGAGAAGGCCGAGCACAAGGCCCGCGACCCCAAGGTGGCGGCGGTCGGCGCCCCCGCGGCGATCGACCCCGCCGAGCCGGCGGATGCCGCGACCCTTCTCGCCCAGGCCAACGCCTATTTCAACGGGATCGACACCCTGACGGGCAGCTTCATGCAGACCGGCGCGGACGGGCGGCGGATCGGCGGCAAGCTGACGCTGGCCAAGCCCGGCCGCCTGCGCTTCGACTACGAGCAGCCCTCGCCCCTGCAGGTGGTCGCCGACGGGACCTCGGTGGCGGTGCGCGACCGCAAGCTCAACACCCAGGACCTTTACTTCATCGCCCAGACGCCGCTGAAATTCCTCCTGCGCGAGAAGATCGACCTCGCCCGCGACCTCACCGTCATCGATGTGGCCAACGACCCCGGCGGCGTGCGCATCAGCCTGGAGGATCGGGCCACGCTCGGCGGCACCTCGAAGATCCAGCTGTTTTTCGATTCCGAGATGAAGACCCTGTCGCAATGGCGGATCACCGATCCGCAGGGCTACATCACCACGGTGACCCTCTCGAACCTGCAGAAGGGCAAGAGCGTCGACGGCAGCCTGTTCTTCATCAATTACGGGCGCGCCGAGGACAAGGCGATGCAGCAGCAGATCCAGCAGGCGCAGCCGTGACGGGGCCTGCCCTCAGGTCGCGCTGAGCCCGGCCGCGCCGCCGGGCCGCCACCGGTTCAGCTCCCGGTCGATCGCACCCTCGGTGCCGCGCAGGAACTCCGCGGGCGGCAGGCCCGGGGCGAGGGCTGCGAGGTAGCTCACCACCACGGTCCCGGCCCGGGTCGCCGCGCCCCCCGGCCAGAACAGGCCGGAATTCACCGCCACGGGCACCACCGGCAGGCCGAGCCGGCCGTAGAGCAATTCGACACCGCGCTTGAAGCGCAGCGGATCCTCGATCCCGCCGCGGGTGCCCTCGGGGAAGATCAGCACCGACCGGCCGGCCGCCACCGCCTCCCGGCCCCCGTCGATCATGGTCCGCAGGGCCTGGGTGCCGTTGGCCCGGTCGATGACGATCATCGGCGAGCGCCGCAGGAACCAGCCGACCACCGGGATGGCCAGCAACTCCCGCTTGGCGACGATCGCCACGTCCGGGACCAGGACCAGGAAGGCCAGGGTCTCCCAGGTCGATTGGTGGTTGGCGACGATCAGGCAGGGCTCGGCGGGCAGGTGCTGGCGGCCCTCCTCGACGTAGCGCAGCCCGACGATGCGCCGCAGCCCGGCCAGGATGCCGCGCGCCCAGAGGCGGGTCGCCCGGCGGATCGGCCGTTCCGGGGCCCCGGCGAGGAGGAAGATCGCCAGCGGTGCGAGGAACAAGGTCGTCCAGGCCGCCCAGTAGACGGCGAACAGGAGCGAGCGGGCATGGGCCATGCGGGGCCTCGACGAGGGGCCCCGGAGAGGGCAGAGAGACGGGCATAGCGCCTGCCGGTCAGGTGCGCACGGCATTTCGCGCCGGCGGCGGTGATCGGACTGTCGCGGGGCGCGAAATCGGCTATCGGAACACATTGCCGTTCCAACCCCGCCGTCCCAACCCCGGCCCCGCCCGTGCAGTTTACCGTCACCACCTGGAACATCAACTCGGTGCGCCTGCGCATCGACCTCGTGCTGCGCTTCCTCGCCGAGCACCGGCCGGACGTGCTGTGCCTCCAAGAGACCAAGTGCCCGGACGACGCCTTCCCCCTTAAGGCCCTGCGCGGCTCGGGCTACGAGCACGTGATGTTCGCCGGCCAGAAGGGCTACAACGGCGTCGCGATCCTGTCCCGGTTCCCCCTGCACACCCGCGGCGTGATGGGCTTCTGCGAGCGTCCGGACGCCCGCCACATCTCGGCGGTGCTCGGGCCGGAGGCGGGGGCGGCCGCGGGGATCGTGCTGCACGATTTCTACGTGCCGGCCGGGGGCGACGTCCCGGACCGCGACCGCAATCCGAAATTCGCCCACAAGCTCGATTTCCTGGCCGAGCTGCGCGCCTGGGGCGGCAAGCGCGCCTCCGGACCGGCGATCCTGGTGGGCGACCTCAACGTGGCGCCCCTGGAGCACGACGTCTGGTCGCACAAGCAACTCCTCGACGTGGTCAGCCACACCCCCGTGGAGACGGCGGCGCTGGAGACCCTGCGCGGGGAGGCGGGCTGGATCGACACCGCGCGCCACCTCACCCCGGAGTCGGAGAAGATCTACACGTGGTGGAGCTACCGGTCCCCCGACTGGGCCGCGGCCGACAAGGGTCGGCGCCTCGACCACGCCTGGGTGTCGCCGGATCTCGCCGGCACGATCCGCGCGGTCGCGGTGCTGCGCGACGCCCGGGGCTGGGAGCGTCCCTCCGACCACGCGCCGGTCACATTGACGCTGGACCTCTGATCCGGGGCGCGGCGCGGAACTGCGACCGTAGCCGGGCATTGCCCGCTCGCAACGTCGTGATGCGAGCTGGCCCCATGCGCAAGATCCTGATCGCCCTTCTGCTTCCCAAGGTCGTCTCCTTCCTGCACCGCCGGTACGGCAACCCGCACCCGACCCGGGGCCGCGCGTTCTGAGACTGTCTTAGGACGACGCCCGCTCCGGTGTCCGGCTGTGATGGCTGGGCGCAGGATGCCCCATCCCGCGCGGCCCTCGTTGGCGGCGATCACACCCGCCGAGGAGCCGCCCCCCCATGACTCAGGATCCGCGCGAGGCCGGGCCGCGCCCGCCCTATCCCGGAGACCAGCAGCAGACCCGCCCGGGTCTGACCACCAAGATGACGCCGCGGCCCGACCACGGCGAGACCAGCTACGTCGGCAAGGGTTTGCTCGCCGGGCAGGCCGCCCTGATCACCGGCGGCGATTCCGGCATCGGCAAGGCCGTGGCCATCGCCTATGCCCGCGAGGGTGCCGACGTGGCGATCTCCTATCTCGAAGTCGAGCAGGAGGATGCCGAGGACACGAAGGCCTGGGTCGAGAAGGCCGGGCGCCGCTGCCTGCTGCTGCCCGGCGACATCCGCGACCCGGACCTCTGCCGGGACCTCGTCGCTCGCACTGTCGCGGCCTTCGGCCGGCTCGACATTCTGGTGAACAACGCCGCCGCGCAGGTGGTGAACGAGGGGCTCGACGACCTGAAGGCCGCCGACATTGAGGGCTCGTTCCGGGCCAACGTCTTCGCGATGTACCACCTCGCCCAGGCGGCGGTGCCGCACATGAAGCCGGGCGCTGCGATCGTGAACAGCACGAGCGTCCAGGCCAAGGTCGCCGATCCGACCATGCTGATCTACGCCGCCACCAAGGGCGCCATCGCGAGCCTGACGATCGGCCTGTCGAACCTGCTGGCGCCGCAGGGTATCCGGGTGAACTGCGTCGCCCCCGGCCCGATCTGGACGCCGATCCAGCCGATCGTGAAGGACCCGGAGCAGATCGCGCAGCTCGGCGCGCAGACGCCCCTCGGGCGCGCCGGCCAACCCGCGGAACTGGCGCCGGCCTATGTCCTGCTCGCGTCCCGCGAGGGCAGCTACATGTCGGGCGCCCTGGTGCCGGTGACCGGCGGCATGCCGATGTACTGAGAGGGAACGATGGCTGGACCCAGCAGCCGTCGCTTCGCTCACACGGACGGCGTGGATCCGGGCGCCCTCTGCCCCGTAGATCGAAACCCGCCGCGCGGAGCGGCGGGTCCGATGAGCCCTTAGAAACTAGAACGGGATGTCGTCGTCCAGATCGTAGCCGCCGCGGCCACCGCCGCCACCGCCACTTGAGGCCGCCGGCGCCGGACGCCGGTCTCCACCCTGGGCACGGCCGCCGCCGAAATCACCGCCCCGGTCGCCACCCCGGCCACCGCCGGATTCGCCGCCGCGGCTGATCTGGCCGCCGCCCTCGTCCTCACCGGCGATGTCGCCGCCGCCGCCCCGCCCGTCGAGGATCGTCATCTCGCCGCGGAAGCGCTGGAGCACCACCTCGGTCGTGTACTTCTCGACGCCGGAATTGTCGGTCCATTTCCGGGTCTGGAGCTGGCCCTCGATGTAGACCTTCGAGCCCTTGCGCAGGTACTGCTCGGCGACCCGGGCGAGGTTGTCGTTGTAGATCACGACCGAGTGCCACTCGGTCTTCTCCTTGCGCTCGCCGCTCGCCTTGTCCTTCCACGATTCTGAGGTCGCCAGCCGCAGGTTGCAGACCGGATCACCCGAGCCCAGGCGGCGCATCTCGGGGTCGCGCCCGAGATTGCCCACCAGAATCACTTTGTTGACGCTGCCCGCCATCGCTCTCTCCTGATCGTACCGATCTCACAGGGCACCAGCCCGCCGTCGCGCGAACCATGCGCCCGGGCCTCCGAGGCGACAACCTGCGGATGGAGCTTGTGCCCGATATCCGCATCGTCGCCGAGTCCGTTTGTTCTACATCTGTTCACAAAAGGCGGCAAGCCGGGCTCACGATACGTGGACGAGGAGCTTGCCGAAGTTCCGACCCTTGAGCAGGCCGATGAAGGCTTCGGGGGCGTTCTCCAGGCCCTCGACCACATCCTCGCGGTAGCGGATCCGGCCGTCCTGGATCCAGCCGCCGACCTCTGTCCGGAAGGTCTCCGCCTGGTCGGCGAAGTCCCAGACGATGAAGCCCTGGATATGGAGCCGGTTGGTCAGGACCGAGCGCATGAGCCCGGGCAGGCGGTCGGGGCCGGGCGGGACCTCGGTGGCGTTGTAGGCCGAGACGAGGCCGCAGACCGGGATCCGCGCGAAGGGATTGAGCAGCGGCATCACGGCCGCGAAGACCGCGCCGCCGACATTCTCGAAATAGACGTCGATCCCCTTCGGACAGGCGGCGGCCAGGGCCGCCGGAAGGTCGGGCCCCCGGTGATCCACCGCGGCGTCGAAGCCCAGTTCCTCGGTGAGGTAGCGGCACTTGTCCGGGCCGCCCGCGATCCCGACCGCCCGGGCCCCCTTGAGCTTCGCGATCTGCCCGACCAGCGACCCCACCGGGCCGGCGGCGGCGGCGGCCACCACGGTCTCGCCGAATTTCGGACGGCCGATATTGAGGAGGCCAGTATAGGCGGTCATGCCCGGCATCCCGAGCACGCCCAGGGCCGTCGAGGGCGGAGCGGCCTCCGGATCGACCCGGCGCGACCCCTTGCCGTCCGTCACGAAATACGCCTGCCAGCCCGCGAAGGCCGTGAGCAGCTCGCCGACGGCGAAATCCGGATGGTTCGAGGCGACGACCTCGCCCACCGTCTCGGCGGTGATCGGCGCGCCGATCTCCACGGGGGCCGCGTAGGATTTCGCGTCGCTCATGCGGCCGCGCATGTAGGGGTCGAGGGACAGCCACCGGGTCCGCAGGAGCACCTGCCCGGGCCCGGGCTGCGGCACGGGGACCTCATCGAGGCGGAAATTCTCAGGGCGCGGCTCCCCATGGGGACGCGAGGCCAGGACGATGCGGCGGTTCATGGCGGTCATGGTGGATTCCCGGTGACTGGCTTCCAGCCCCGATCTGGGGCTCCGGGCCGCGGCGGCAAAGGTGCGGATGCGATCTCCCGGGGAACTCAGGCGTTGTCGTGTCGCCTGAACGCGGAGAAACCCATGCTGAGGACGGTGCTCGGTCTCGGACTCGCGATGCTGACGGCGGCTGCGGCGGCCGGCCCGCTCGACGGCTATCGGGATCGCGCCCGGGTCCTGGTGCTCTCGGCGCCCGATGGTGCGGACGCGCGGCTGCGGGCACAGCGCGCGGCCCTGGACTCGGACCGCGATGGCCTCGCCGAGCGCGACCTCGTGGTGCTGGAGGCCGTCGGGGCCGGGGCCGAGGCGCAGGCCCTGCGCGCGCGGCTCGACCTCCCGGCGGAGGGCTTCCGGGCCGTCCTGATCGGGAAGGACGGGGGCGCCAAGCTCAGTTCGGCCACGCCGATCGCGCCCGCGCGGTTGTTTGCGACCATCGACGCGATGCCGATGCGGCGCGCCGAGATGCGGGGGCGGCGCTAGAGCCGTTCATTCATTTGACGTGCACGCGCACGCCGGACCCGTATCCGCTCCGGTGACGTGCGCTATAGGCGCGGAATCCTGTGATCGGGCGCGCCCGGGCCGAGCGACCGACACCAACGGTTAAGCCTACCGGCCTATCACCGGATCGTGTCGACGGCCGCGTCACGGCCGTCCCTTCAGGCCCACCAGGACGCTCCACGAGACGCTCGAGACCGATGAACCGACACCACGTTGCCACCGCCATCCGCCGCATCGTCGCCGCGCAGGTCGAGGACATCGAGCGCGCGGTCCGCGACGGCCACAAGACCATCGCGCTGAACGAACTGGCGGATCTGAACCGCCAGCTCAAGGCCTTCGCGGCCGTCCTGAAGAAGGCGCCGGCCCGCATCTGAGCCGGGCCGTCCTACCAGCGCGGTCCCCCCCAGCGGGGTCCGCCCCAGCGGTGGGGTGGCTCCTCGTCGGGCGGCGGGGGCGGCGGCCCGCGGTCGAAGGCCGGCGCGTCGCAGACCCGCACCCGGCGCACCACCGGCGCGCCGTCCGGATCGAACCGGCGCCGGACGAACTCGCGGCACGCCTCGGGCGGTGCCGCGGAGAAGCGCGGTCCGCGAAATTCCGGCTCGGGCGGCGGGGGTGGCGGCGGCCGCCGCCGCTCGTAACCATCGGGCGGGCCGCCATAGCCGTGTGCCGGCGGAAACGGGCCGTCGAAATCGGCGGCGTGTGCCGGGCCGACGGCGAGGAGCAGCGCGCAGAACCCGGCGCGCCCGATGACATGACGGAGGGGCACTGTACGGCCTCGGCAGGAAGCGGCGGCGGGGATCGCGGCCGTCGATGCCGGAGACTGCGCCGCGCCGGCTGAACCCCTGCCGCGTCGGCCGTTGGCCGCCGTTCAGGCGGCGCTTCGGTTATCGCATCAGGATCCCCGAAAACCGGTTTCCACCGTGCCGCAGAACGCGTCAGTTCTGCATCGCGTTGATCTCGCACTGCGCGTATTCCGCACTCGCCTTCACGTAGGCGTTGAGCTTCTGCGCGTAGGCCTCGGCGATCGGGCGGAACGCCTGCGCCTGAAGATTGTAGGCCTTGACCGCGTCGTTGAAGCTGTAGGCCTCCCAGCCGGGACAGCCGCCCTTGGCGTCGAGGCAGGCCGGTTTCTCGGGGAGCGCGGGCTTGCTCGGGCGCATCGCGGCCGGCGGCGGCTCCGGCGGCTTGCAGACCGCGGCCATCGGGGCGGTGGCCGCCGGGGCTGCCTTGTCGGGCCCGGGCTTGGCGGGCGCCGCCAGGGCGATGGCCGGGGCGAGCATGCCCGCGATGAGGAGAAGCGTGCCGCGCATAGCCCAGGTCACTCCGCTGCGGCGAGGTCCGCCGGCGGCGGGTTCTGCGGCATCAGGCGGGCGGCGACAAGGGTTCCGAGGCGGCGGCTCTTCCTGTCGTCCCGCGCGCCTCGCCCGCGCGCTGCCGGCCGGGCGCCGGACTGGCTGCTTTGCCGGCGGTCCGCGCGCCGCGCAGGAGCGCGATGGCGGGCATCAGCAGCCCGGTCGCCAGCACCCACCAAGCCGGCCGGATCGGACCGGAAAAGTCGAGATTGGCCGCGAGCACGAGGCTGGCCGGGACCCCGCTGGCGAGCCCGTACCAGGCGGCTTCGAGCGCCGCGGTGGCGAGGCCGGACAGGATCGCAAGGAGCAGGAGCGACCACGGCCGCTCCGGCCACTTGAACCGACGCATCGCCCGCCAGCCCATCAGCAGCAGGAACAGCCCCGCCGAGAAGACCGGGTCGCTGACATCGATCTTCGATTGCAGGAAATAGTGGACCAGCGCCAGCACGGCGATCGTGTAGACGAGCCGGTGCAACCGGTGCCAGTTCGGCCCCAGGTTGCGGATCGCCGCGTCCGTGGAGGTCAACCCCAGGGCGATCAGCCCGATCAGCGCCACGAAGCCGATCGTCAGGTAGAGCCGCAGGGCGATCTCCGACGCGACCTTCGTGAGGATCAGGTTCTGGTCGACAGCGTAGAGGGTGAGATGCGCCACCGCATAGGCCATCACGGTGACGCCGAGCATGCGCCGGACCACCAGAACCTTTCCCCAATCGGCGATCCGGCGCAGCGGCGAGATCGCCAGGGAGAACAGCAGGAAGCGCACCGCCCATTCGCCGGTGGCGTGGATCAGCGCGGTGATCGGCTTGGCGCCGAGCGCGTCGAGTCGGTAGGCGGCCGCGAGGTACAGGGCCGGCGCGACGCAGGCGAGGAACACCGCGAGCTTCAGCCCGGACAGGCGCCCGGCCCGGTCGCGCCAGGGGAGGGGGATTCCAAGGGGAACGGTCAGACGGTCCATCATGGGTCTCGGACAGGGTTCCGTCGGATGGGGAGACTCGGCGATCCGGACCGCCCGCGACGAGAACCATCGCCTCCGGCCATCGGTGCCGCCGCGGGTCGGTTCGCCGCGGCGGCGCGCGGGTTACAGCGTTCCGTCGCTCCCTGTGTTGACCTCCGTCGCCCCGTGCCGAGATAGCAGGGCGACGGACACCGGATGGATCCCATGCAGTACCGCACTCTCGGCCGCTCCGGCCTCAAGGTCTCGCCGATCTGCCTCGGCACGATGATGTTCGGCGGCCCCACCGACGAGGCCACCGCGGGCCGCATCGTCGGCAGCGCCCGCGACGTAGGCATCAACTTCATCGACACGGCCAACGTCTACACGGACGGGCGCTCGGAGGAGATCACCGGCCGGGCGATCAAGGCGGAGCGCGACGCCTGGATCCTGGCCACCAAGGTCGCCAACCCGACGGGTCCCGGCGTCAACGATCGCGGCCTGTCACGGGTCCACGTGATGAAGGCCGCCGAGGACAGCCTGCGCCGGCTCGGCACCGATTTCATCGACATCTACTACCTCCACAAGGAGGATCACGACACGCCGCTCGCCGAGACCGTGCGGGCGATGGCCGATCTGGTGCGCGCCGGCAAGATCCGCCATTTCGGTGTCTCGAACACCCGGTCCTGGCGGGTCGCCGAGATCTGCCGGCTCTGCGACGAGGCCGGCATCGACCGGCCGGTGGTGAGCCAGCCCTATTACAACGCCTTCAACCGCATGCCCGAGACCGAGCACCTGCCGGCCTGCGCCCATTACGGCCTTGGCGTCGTCCCGTACTCGCCGCTCGCCCGCGGCGTGCTGACCGGCAAGTACGATCCCGACGCCCCGCCCCCGGCCGAATCCCGCGCCGGCCGCCAGGACACCCGGATGATGCAGACAGAGTGGCGGCCCGAATCCCTGCGCATCGCCCGGACGCTCAAGGAGCACGCGGAGGGCCGCGGCATCACGGCCGGCCAGTTCGCCACCGCCTGGGTGCTGAACAACCGCCTCGTCACCGGCGTCATCGCCGGGCCGCGGACGGAGGCGCAATGGCAGGAATATCTCGGCGCCCTCGACTACGCCTTCACCCCGGAGGACGAGGCCCTGGTCGACGGCTTCGTGGCGGCGGGGCACCCGACCACGCCCGGTTACAACGACCCGGCCTATCCGCTGGAGGGGCGGGTGCCGCGGGGCGGCTGATCTCGGCCGCATGTTGCGCCCGGCCATCCATGGTGGCGCCGATGCGCCGTGCGACATGTCGGGCTGGCAAGAGGGCGGGCGACAATGGCCGCTCGGACGCACGAAAAGGTCAGACCTGCGACCAAGACCAAGTCGGTCCGGGCGCAGGTCGATCCAGGGGTGAAGCCTGAAGCCGCGGCTGTTCTCGGTGCGGTCGGCCTCTCATTGTCGGACGCATTCCGCTTGATGCTGCAACGGGTCGTTGCCGAGGGCCGGTTGCCCTTCGACCCGCCACCGGCAAAACCGCATACGGAGCCAGATCGACCGAAACTGCACTGGGTCCGCATCGGTTCGCATAGCGAACTCGCTCCATGAGGGACGCCGCGGATCCAACAGGGCATAGAGATGGTCTGCGCTGGGACCGAGCTTTCGCGCCTGCCGTGTACCGGCTCGCGTGCGAAACGGCAGTTTTGCGAAGGCTGCCGTACGCCGCGATGTTTGCGAGCCGTCACGACGCGCGCTGATCGACCTTGCACTCGCGACCGACCGCGGCTATCTATCGCTCAACAGTTCTGATGGCAGTCGAGAGGCTGCGGTTCGGGAGTGGGCCCCACCGGGTCCGCTCTTTTTTTTCGCCGCACGCCGTGGGCGAGCCACGCAGAACGCCGCGAAGGTTGCGCACCACCACACATGTCGTCCGAGATCGAAGCGGATCTGTCCGAGAAGCGCCTCGTCCGCGAGGCCGGGGTTGCCGCGCGCGTCGCTCAGGCGATCGAGGGGCCTCTCGCGGGCTTGGGCTTCCGGCTGGTCCGGGTGCGGATGTCCAACGTCAACGGCTGCACCGTTCAGATCATGGCGGAGCGGCCGGACGGCACCTTCTCGATCGACGATTGCGAGGCGGTGAGCCGGGCGATCTCGCCGATCCTCGACGTCGACGATCCGGTGGGCGGCGCCTACAATCTGGAGGTGTCCTCGCCCGGCATCGACCGGCCGCTCGTCCGGGTCTCGGACTTCGCCCGCTGGGCCGGCTACGAGGCCAAGGTCGAGCTGAGCCCGCCGCTCGACGGGCGCAAGCGGTTTCGCGGGATTCTGGGTGTTCCGGATCCGGAGACGCTCACCGTCCCGATCGACCTGCCCGACGTGAAGGAAGGTCTGCCGAGTCGCATCGACCTGCCGCTCAAGACCCTCGCTGACGCCCATCTCGTCCTCACCGACGAGCTGATCCGCGAGTCGCTCCGCCGCGGTGGGCCGCCCGCCGGGGACGAGGCCGAGGAGGTCGAGGACGACGAGCCGGCCGAGGAGCCGCAGGCGTCGCCCGCGCGCAGCGCCTTCCGCCCCAAGGGGCCGAAGAAGGCCAGCCCCGCGGCCAAGCCCACGAAACCGGCGCGGACCGGGCCCAGGAAGCCGGTGGTGAGCAAAGCCTCCCGGCTCAAGGACCGCGACTCGCTGCACTGAGACCCCGCGTCGGCCGCCGCGCGGCCGGCCCTGAGATTTGACGGAAGAGAAGGACCGACACCGATGGCCGTGGTCAGCGCCAACAGGCTCGAACTCCTCCAGATCGCCGACGCGGTCGCCCGCGAGAAGGTGATCGACCGCTCCATCGTGATCGACGCGATGGAAGAGGCGATCGCCAAGGCGGCCCGCTCCCGCTACGGCGCCGAGACGGACGTGCATGCCGAGATCGACAACAAGACCGGCGCGCTCCGCCTGTCACGCCACCTGCTGGTGGTCGACCAGGTGGAGAATGACGCCCGGGAGATCACCCTCGACCAGGCCCGCCGCTACAATCCGGGCGCGCTCGTCGGCGACGTGATCTCCGACACCCTGCCGCCCTTCGATTTCGGCCGGGTCGCCGCGCAATCGGCCAAGCAGGTCATCGTCCAGAAGGTGCGCGACGCCGAGCGCGCCCGCCAGTTCGACGAGTACAAGGACCGCATCGGCGAGATCCTCAACGGCATCGTCAAGCGGGTCGAGTATGGCAACGTCATCGTCGATCTGGGCCGCGGCGAGGGCATCGTCCGCCGGGACGAGATGATCCCGCGCGAGACCTTCCGGCCGGGGGACCGGATCCGGTCCTACCTGTTCGACGTGCGCTCGGAGGTGCGCGGGCCACAAATCTTCCTGTCGCGCTCGCACCCGCAATTCATGGCCAAGCTGTTCGGCCAGGAGGTCCCCGAGATCTACGACGGCATCGTCGAGGTGAAGGCGGTGGCCCGCGACCCGGGCTCCCGCGCCAAGATCGCTGTGATCTCCCGCGACGGCAGCATCGATCCGGTCGGCGCGTGCGTGGGCATGCGGGGATCCCGGGTGCAGGCTGTCGTGGGTGAGCTGCAGGGAGAAAAAATCGACATCATCCCCTGGTCGGAGGACGAGGCGACCTTCATCGTCAACGCCCTCCAGCCGGCCGAGGTGGTCAAGGTGGTGCTCGACGAGGAGGCCGACCGCATCGAGGTGGTGGTGCCGGACGACCAGCTGTCGCTGGCCATCGGCCGGCGCGGCCAGAACGTGCGGCTCGCCTCCCAGCTCACCGGCTGGGACATCGACATCCTGACCGAGGCCGAGGAATCGGAGCGTCGCCAGAAGGAGTTCGCCGAGCGGACCCAGGTGTTCATGGAGGCGCTCGACGTCGACGAGACCGTCGGCCAGCTGCTCGCGGCGGAAGGTTTCCGCAACGTCGAGGAGATCGCCTATGTCGACACCCAGGAGCTGTCCGGCATCCAGGGGCTCGACGAGGAGACGGGGGCCGAGATCCAGGCCCGCGCGCAGGACCACCTCGCCCGGATCGAGCAGGCGCACGACGCCCGCCGGACCGAACTCGGCGTGGCCGACGAGCTGCGCGAGATCGAGGGCATCACCACGCCCATGATGGTCGCCCTCGGCGAGAACGACGTGAAGACCGTCGAGGATCTGGCCGGCTGCGCCACCGACGATCTCGTCGGCTACACGGAGGGGCGCGGTCCGGAGGCCGTGCGTCACGCCGGCTATCTCGACGGGTTCGACCTGTCGCGAACCGAGGCCGAGGGCCTGATCATGGCCGCCCGCCTCAAGGCCGGCTGGATCGAGGCGCTGCCGGAGCCGGAGGCCGAGGAGGGCGCCGAGGCGGCCGAGGGCGAGGACGCAGCCCCCGCGCCGGCCGAGGCCTGAGCCGAGAGAAGGCGGCGGAGGCGCGATGGTCGCGGTCGAGACGATTCTGCCCGAGGACGGGCCGGAGGCCGGGGGGCTCGATGCCGGCCCCGGCCGCCGCGCGCCCACGCGCACCTGCATCGTCAGCCGCGTCACCCAGCCGCCGGAGGCGATGATCCGATTCGTGCGCGGCCCGGACGGCGCCGTGGTGCCGGACCTGCGCGCGAAACTGCCCGGGCGCGGGGCCTGGATCAGCGCCCGGCGCGAGGCCGTCGCCACGGCGGTCCGAAAAAACCTGTTCGCACGGGCGTTCAAGGGGCCGGCCCCCACTGATCCCGACCTGCCCGACCGGATCGCTGCCGCGCTGCGCGAGGATCTGCGGCAGGCCATCGCCCTGGCCAACAAGGCGGGCTGCCTGGTCGCGGGCTTCTCGAAGGTCGAGGCGGCCATCGGCGGCCAGCCCGGGGCCGTCGCGGTGATCCATGCTGCCGAGGCCACCGCGGACGGGCGGCGCAAGATCGCCGCGGCCTTGCACCGGCGCCACGGTGAGACCATGTCGAGGATACCGATCATCGACGACCTGTCCGAAGATGAATTGGACATGGCCTTAGGTCGGGATCATGTGATACACGCTGCGCTCGTCGCAGGAGCCGGGGCCGCCGGCTGCCTGTCGCGTTGGCGTCGGCTACGCTCCTTCGAGGGCGCCGCCGCGGCGACCGGGGAGCCCGATCCAGCCCGAATCGGCGGGATCGACGAAGCCTCACGTTGACGACGCAGGAATGATTTGACCGGCGCCACCGGGCGTCGGTTCACGGGACGATGGAAACCCTCAGGGTTCAGGCTGAATGAGCGATACGAACAACCCGGGCGACAAGACTCTGAACAGGACTTCCCCGAAGCCGCTGTCCCTCAAGCGGCCGATCGAGGCGGGAACGGTGCGTCAGAGCTTCTCCCATGGCCGCTCCAAGCAGGTCGTGGTCGAGACGGTGAAGCGCCGCGTCATCGGCGCGGCGCCGGCCGCCCCTGCCCGCGAGCCCGCCCCGGCGCCCCGTCCGGCGACCCCCGCGCCGACGGCGCCGGCCCCGCGCCCGGCCCAGCGCTCCGCCTCCGGCGTCGTGCTGCGCACGCTGAGCGAGCAGGAGAGCGCGGCCCGCGCGGCAGCCCTCGCCGACGCGCAGCGCCGGGAGGCCGAGGCCCGCCGCAACGCCGAGGCCGAGGCCGAGGCGCGCCGCCGGGAGGCCGAGGAGCAGGCCCGTCGTGAACGCGAGGCCGCCGAGGCCCGCCGCCGCGAGGAGGAGGCCCGCAAGGCCGCCGCCGCCGAGGCCGCACGCGCCGCCGAGGAGGCTGCCAAGGACGCCGCGAAGGAAGCCGCGAAGGCCGCAGCCGCGGCGCCTGCCGCGGTGGCTCCGGCTCCGGCCGCCGAGGCACCGGCCCCGGAGGCGCCGCCCGCCGCCGCAGCAGCCCCCCGTCCGGCCCCGGCGCCCGCCCAGCCCGCCCCGGCAGCTGCGCCGCCCCGCCCGGCCGCCGCGTCGCCGCGCCGGCCCGAGGGCGCCCGCCCGGCGGCATCCGCCGCTCCGGCGGCCGCCCCGCGTCCGCCGCTGACGCCGCGCCCCTCCACGGGTGAGCCGCGCAAGACGATCACGGCCGACACGCGCAAGCCCCGCGACCTCAACTTCATGGCGCGCCCGGCTCCGGCACCCGAGCCGGAGAAGAGCGCGACGCCCGCCACCGCCGCCCGCCCCGCCGGTGCCGCCACCGCCGCGCGCCCGGCCGGCCGCGGCGCCCAGACCAACGAGGACGAGTCCGAGACCAAGCGGGTGATCCGCCGTCCCGGCATGCCGCTCAAGATCATCACGCCGCCCAAGACGCCGAAGTCGCCGGGCGGTGACCGCAACCGCGGTCGCCTGACCATCGCCACGGCCACGTCGGGCGAGGACGAGCGCACGCGTTCGGTCGCTTCGTTCCGCCGCCGCCAGCAGCGGATGAGCGGCCGCGGCCACGTGGAGCAGAAGGAGAAGCTGTCCCGCGAGGTGACGATCCCCGAGACGATCACCATCCAGGAACTCGCCAACCGCATGTCGGAGCGGGCCGTGGACGTGATCCGCATGCTGATGAAGCAGGGCCAGATCCACAAGATCACCGACGTGATCGACTCGGACACCGCCCAGCTCATCGCCGAGGAGCTCGGCCACACGGTGCGGCGCGTCGCCGAGTCCGACGTGGAGGAGGGCCTGTCCTCCGACGAGCCGGATCTGGAGGAGGATCTCGATCCCCGTCCGCCGGTGGTCACCATCATGGGCCACGTCGACCACGGCAAGACCTCGCTGCTTGACGCGATCCGCAAGGCCAACGTGGTCGAGGGCGAAGCCGGCGGCATCACCCAGCACATCGGCGCCTATCAGGTCGCGTCGCCGTCCGGCGACATGATCACCTTCATCGACACCCCGGGCCACGCGGCCTTCACGTCGATGCGCGCCCGCGGCGCCAAGGTCACCGACATCGTGGTGATCGTGGTGGCGGCCGATGACGGCGTGATGCCCCAGACCATCGAGGCCATTCAGCACGCCAAGGCGGCGGGCGTCCCGATGATCATCGCGGTCAACAAGATCGACAAGCCGGACGCGAACCCGCAGCGGGTCCGCACGGAACTGCTCCAGCACGACATCCAGGTCGAGTCGATGGGCGGCGAGACCTTGGAATTCGAGGTTTCGGCCAAGACCGGCGACGGCCTGCCGGAGCTGCTGGAGGGCATCCAGATCCAGGCCGAGATCATGAACCTGCGCGCCAACGAGAAGCGCGACGGCGAAGGCACGGTGATCGAGGCCCAGCTCGACCGTGGGCGCGGCCCGGTGGCCACCATCCTGGTCCAGCGCGGCACCCTGTTCACCGGCGACATCGTCGTGGCCGGCGCCGAGTGGGGCCGCGTGCGCGCCCTGATCGACGATCTCGGCGAGAACGTCCAATACGCCGGTCCGTCCGTGCCCGTGGAGGTGCTGGGCTTCAACGGCACCCCCGATGCCGGCGATCGGGTGACCGTGGTGCCGAGCGAAGCGCGGGCCCGCGAGGTCACCGAGTACCGCGCCCGTCAGAAGCGCGAGCGGCAGAATGCCCGCACCGGCGGTGCCAACCGCTCGCTGGTCGACATGATGCGCGACCTCAAGGAAGGCGCGGGCCGCAAGGAACTGCCGGTCGTCATCAAGGGCGACGTGCAGGGCTCGGTCGAGGCGATCTCGGGCGCCCTGGAGAAGCTCGGCAACGACGAGGTCGCGGCCCGCATCCTCCTGTCCGGCGTCGGCGGCATCACCGAATCGGACATCACCCTGGCGCAGGCCTCGAAGGCCGTGGTGATCGGCTTCAACGTGCGCGCCCTCAAGGAGGCCCGCGAGGCCGCCGAGCGGGCGGGCGTCGAGATCCGCTACTACAACATCATCTACGACCTCGTGGACGACATCAAAGCCACGCTGTCGGGGATGCTGCCGCCGACCCTGCGGGAGGAGCGCCTCGGCGAGGCGACCATCCAGGAGGTCTTCGAGGTGTCGAAGGTCGGCAAGGTTGCCGGTTGCCGCGTCCAGGACGGCATCGTGGAGCGGGGCGCCCATGTCCGCCTGATCCGCGACAGCGTCGTGATCCACGAGGGCAAGCTGAAGACGCTCAAGCGGTTCAAGGACGACGCCAAGGAGGTCACTTCCGGCCAGGAATGCGGCATGGCCTTCGAGAACTTCGAGAACATGCGCGCCGGCGACGTCATCGAGTGCTACCGGGTCGAGGAGATCCGCCGCACGCTCTGAGAACCCGGACTCATCCGGACCGGGCGGCCGCGGCACCTGCCGCGGCCGTCTTTTCTTTTTTCAGGACGTGAACCGGCCGCCCCGGCGAAGCCGGCCCGAGACAGAATGGCCCAGAAACCGACCTCCACCGGCCCCTCGCAGCGCCAGCAGCGCGTGGCCGAACTCGTGCGCCACGCACTGGCCGAGGTGCTCCAGCGCGGCGACATCCAGGATCCGGTGCTCGGCACGCATGTCGTGACCGTGCCGGAGGTGCGGATGTCGCCGGACCTGAAGCTCGCCACCGCCTACGTGATGCCGCTGGGCGGCCTCGACGAGGCGCCGGTGATCGCCGCGCTGGAGCGCCACCGGAAGGTGCTGCGCCAGGAGGTGGCGCGGCGGGTGAACCTGAAATTCGCGCCCGAACTGCGCTTCCGCCGCGACGAGACTTTCGACGAGGCGGCGCGCATCGACAGGCTGCTGCGGAACGAGCGCGTGCAGCGCGACCTCGATTCCGCACCCGACGACGAACCGGAGACCGGGACGGGACATTGAGTCCCGGAACCGGACGGACTTGGACGGGGCATCGACCCCGGGGGACACGCGGACATGACGGTTTCCATGGAAGATTTGCCGCCGGCCGAGCGCGCGGCGCCCGCGCCGGGCGCCGAGCGCCGGGCCCCGGAGGAGCGCCGTCCGCAGCGCGGGCCGCGTCCCGACCGGCCGAAGCGCAAGGACGTGTCCGGCTGGGTGATCCTCGACAAGCATGTCGGCATGACCTCGACCCACGCGGTCGCGGTGGTGAAGCGCGCCTTCAACGCCAAGAAGGCCGGCCATGCCGGCACCCTCGACCCGCTGGCTTCCGGCATCCTGCCGATCGCGTTGGGCGAGGCGACCAAGACCGTCCCCTTCGTCATGGACGGCCGCAAGGCCTACCGGTTCACCGTGCAATGGGGTGTCGAGACCGACACCGACGACGCCGAGGGGCGCCCCGTGGCGACCAGCGAGGCCCGGCCGGACCGCGCGGCGGTCGAAGCCGCCCTGCCGGCCTTCGTCGGGGCGATCGAGCAGGTCCCGCCGCGCTACTCGGCCATCAAGATCCAGGGCGAGCGCGCCTACGACCTCGCCCGGGAAGGCGAGATCGTGGAGCTGGTCGCCCGGCCGGTGCAGATCGACCGTTTGGCGGTGATGGAGCATGACGGCGCGCGCACGGTGATCGAGGCGGAATGCGGCAAGGGAACCTACGTGCGCGCGCTCGCCCGCGATCTCGGCCGGATGCTCGGCTGCTACGGCCACGTCGCGGCCCTGCGCCGGACCCGGGTCGGGCCCTTCGCCGAGGCGGATTCCTGCTCGGTCGCCAGCCTCTCCGAGGGAACCCCCGAGGCCGCGCTGGCCCATCTCCGCCCGGTGGAGACCGCCCTCGACGCGATCCCCGAGGTCGCGGTCTCCCGCGACCTCGGCCTGCGCCTGATGCGTGGCCAGCCGGTAATCCTGCGCGGCCGGGACGCCCCCGTGGAGGGGAAGGCCTTCGCCACCTGCGCGGGGATCCTGGTCGCCGTAGGCGACGTGGAGCGCGGCGAGCTGGTGCCGCACCGGGTGTTCCACCTTGGCGGTACGGCGCCGGGCCGCGGGGCCTGAGGCGCGGGGCCCCCGGGGTCCCACCGGTCTGAGACGCGTGCGCGCAGGGGGAACCGAACCTGAGCCGTGCCGCTTTGCCCGGCGGATGGTCCGGGGTGAATGATGCGCGAACTCGCGTGCGACGTGGCGGTGATCGGGGCCGGGACGGCCGGTCTCGCCGCGCGTCGCGCCGCCGCCGCGGCCGGGGCGCGCACCGTCCTGATCGAGCGCGGCCCCGGCGGCACAACCTGCGCCCGGGTCGGGTGCATGCCCTCCAAGCTGCTGATCGCGGCCGGGGCCGCCGCCCATGCCGCGCGCAACACCGACCTGTTCGGGATCCGGGTGTCGGGGGTCTCGGTGGACGGACCCGCTGTGCTGGCGCGCGTCCGGGCCGAACGCGACCGTTTCGTCGGCGGCGTCCTCGAGGGCGTGGACGCGCTGCCCGAGGACGGCCGGATCGCCGGCAGCGCCCGGTTCGCGGACGGCGGCACACTCCTGGTCGGGGAGGACGCGCGCATCCGGTTCCGCGCCGCAATCATCGCCACGGGGTCGAGCCCGATCGTGCCGGACCCATTGCGCGGTCTAGGCGCCCGCGTCCTGACCACCGACAGCCTGTTCGAGATTCCCGATCTGCCGCCCTCCCTGGCCGTTCTGGGGGCTGGCGCGGTCGGGATCGAGATCGCCCAGGCGATGGCGCGGCTGGGCGTCGCCGTGACGGTGATCGACGCCGGTGAGACCGTGGCTGGCCTGCGCGAGCCGGACCTCGCCCGCCAGGCCACCGCGATCTTCGGCGCGGAACTCGACCTGCATCTCGGCGCCCGGTTGCGGGCCGCCATACCGGAGGGCGACGGCGTGCGCCTCGACTGGACCGATCGCCACGGGCGCGCACAGGTGACGCGGGCGAGCCGGGTGCTGGCCGCCGCGGGACGCTCACCGAATCTTGATGACCTCGATCTCGCCGCCGCGGGCCTGCGTCCCGGCGAGAACGGCGTGCCCGATTTCGACCACCGCACCCTGGTCTGTCCGGGGGGGCCGATCCTGATCGCGGGGGACGCCGATGCCTGGCGGCCGGTGCTTCACGAGGCCAGCCGCCAGGGCAGGATCGCCGGGGCCAACGCCGCCGCCCTGGCCGCGGGGCGTCCGGTCCAGGCGGTCACGCCCTGGACGCGCCTCGCCATGGTGTTCACCCATCCGCAGGCCGCCGCGATCGGCGCGCCCTACGCCCCGGAGGCCGGCGATCGCCTCATCGGCGCCACGGACTTCTCCGACCAGGGCCGCGCCCGGGTCGAGGGACACAACCGGGGTGGCATCCGGGTCTGGGCCGATCGGGACGGGCGGTTGCTGGGCGGCGAGATGCTCGGGCCCGCCGTGGAGCATCTGGCCCACCGCCTCGCCGACGCGGTCGCGGACGGACTCACGGTCCGGGATGCGGTCGAGCGACCGATTTATCATCCTACAGTTGAAGAGGGATTAAAAACGGCGATGTCGAAGATCGTTCAGTCGACAAGCAAGTGCTGATCGTGTCGGAATCCCCAGCATTGCGCTTCCCCGATCTCACCGCCATACCCGAAGCATGAGCTGGTTTGGTTCCTGATGATGCCGGGTCCGGTGCTCGATAGCGATATCGACCTCGACGCGCTCGCGCCCGACGCGATCGACCGCCTGGATCAGGGGGTCATCGGTCTGGATGCGGCGGGCGCGGTCGTGGCCTTCAGCGAGGGCGCGAGCACGATCTCAGGACTTGCCCGTGAGGCGGTGCTCGGACGCGACTACTTCCGCGACGTGATGCCGGGGGCCAACGTCCCGGGTTTCCGGGGGCGCTTCCTCGCCGGCGCCCGCCGCGGCGCTCTGGACGAGCGCTTCGACTACGTGTTCGGCCGCGTGCCGCAGCCCCTGCGGGCCCGGGTTCACATGCGCCACGGGACGATCGCGGGCGGGCCTCCGGTCACGTGGCTGACGATCGATCCACAGGAAACTCTGGGCGCCGGCCTGCCCCGGGAGGCGGTGCTCGCGGCGATCGGGCACCGGGTCCGGGCCGAGCCGGTGGATGCCAGCCTGTGCGCGCGTGAGCCGATCCACATCCCGGGCTCGATCCAGCCCAATGCGGTGATGATCGCGGCCGATATCGGCACCCTCCTGGTGTTCGCCCACTCGGCCAACATCGCCGAGATCGTCGACCCGGCCGAGCCGCCGCTGGCGGGCCGCCCCCTGGCGGAGGTGCTGCCGACCGCCTTCGTCGAGCGGATCAAGAGCCGGCTGGCCGAGGGAACGCTGAGCGACGGGCGCTCGGTCCGCGCCCGGCTCACCGTCCCGGGCTGCGACGCGCGCTATTACGCCGTCGCCCACACCCATGCCGGACGGCTGATCGTCGAGCTGGAACAGGAGCCCGATTCGCCCGACGATTTCGCCACCGCCAGCCAGGTCGATACCGAACTCGCGGTCGGGCGCCTGCGGGAGGCCGAGACGCTGGCGGATGCGGCCCGGATCGCGGCCCTGGAGATCCGCGCGCTGACCGGGTTCGAGGCGGTGCTGGTCTACCGCTTCGATGCGGATTGGAACGGCGAGGCGGTGGCCGAGGACAAGGCGGGCGACTGGTCGCGCAGCCTGCTCGGCCTGCGCTTCCCGGCCTCCGACATCCCCGCCCAGGCGCGCGCGCTCTACACCAAGGCCAAGAGCCGCTTCGTGATCGATCGCGACAGCGTCCCGGTGGGGCTGGTGGCCGCGCCGGGCGCCGGCAACGGCCCGATCGACCTGACCTTCGCCCAGCACCGGACGCTGTCGCCGATCCACCTGGAGTACCAGCGCAATCTCGGCGTGAACGGCTCCATGTCGATCTCGATCATGGTCGAGGACCGCCTCTGGGGCCTGATGATCGGCCACCATCGCCGCCCGCACTACGTCACCCCGGAGACCCGCTCGGCCGCGACCGTGCTGACGGACGCCTTCGCCATGCGGGTGCAGGAGATCGAATCCCGCAGGCTCTGGGCCGAGCGGCAGGCGCATCTCGACGTCGAGGGCCGGCTCGTGCGCGGGCTGACCCGCTCCGACGATTTCGTGGCGGCGCTGACCGCCGGGGACACCACGCTGCTCGACCTGTTCAGCGCCACCGGCGCCGGCATCGTCGCGGGGGAGCGGGTCACGCTGATCGGCCGCACGCCTCCGCCGGACAGGGTGACGGCGATTGCCGCCTGGCTGCGGGCACGCATCCCGGAGGGCGAGTTCAGTTACAGCAGCAATTGCTTCACCGCCGAGTACCCGGAGGCCGCCCCGCACCGCGAGAGCGCCAGCGGGGTGCTCGCCGCCTTCGTGGACCAGTCGCGCGAGACCCTGCTCCTGTGGTTCCGCCCGGAGGTGCCCAGCACGGTCACCTGGGGCGGCGATCCGCGCAAGCCCGTGCTGGCCGGCAGCGGCCCCGTGGCGGTGCTGCCGCGGCGCTCCTTCGAGCGCTGGGTCGAGGAGCGCACCGGCTTCGCCACCCCCTGGGCCGAATGGCAGACCCAGCTCGCGGCCTCCCTGGCGGAGGCGGTGGAGGGCGTCGTGCTGCGCCAGCGCCGCAAGATCGACGAGCTGACGAGCCTGCTGGCCGAGAAGGAGCGCCTGCTGGAGCAGAAGGACCTGCTCACGCGGGAGATCGACCACCGGGTCAAGAACTCCCTGCAGATCGTCTCGGCCTTCCTGCAGATGCAGCGTCGGCAGATCGCCGACGGCGAAGCCCGTCAGGCCTTCGCCGACACCTCGGCCCGGGTGATGAGCGTCGCGCGGGTCCACGACAGCCTCTACCAGGCCGAACGCGTGGACGAGGTCGATCTCGGACAGACTCTCGAGAGCCTGTGCAACGATCTGGCCGAGCTGGCCGGGGAGGGCCACGCCGTCGACCTCACCGCCGAGCCCGGCCTGATGGTGCCTTACCGCAAGGCCGTGGCGCTCTCGCTGATCGCCACGGAACTCGTCACCAACGCCTTCAAATACGCCGCCAACCCGGCCGGCGGCGGCCGCGTCGAGGTCACCGTCTCGGCCTCCGGCCCCGGCGAGGTGCAGCTCCGGGTCTGCGACGACGGCGCCGGCCTGCCGGACGACTGGGCCGACGCCAAGGCCCGCGGCAGCCGGGGCACCGGCCTGGGGATGAAGCTGATCCGGGCGATGCTCGACCAGATCAACGCCCGGCTCGACGTCGCCAACACGCCGGGCGCCTGTTTCACGATCACCGCGTGACCGCCGTCACTCCGACGCGCCGCGACGGCCTGCATGCCCGCCTGCGCATGGCCACCGATCCGGCGCACCAAGCGCTGGAGGCGGGGCTCGACTGGCGGGCGCGGGTCGCGAGCCGCGCGGGCTACCGCGATCTTCTGGCCCGGCTCCACGGCTTCCATGCCGTCTGGGAAGCGGCGATCGGGGCGCAGCTCTCCGACGAGCCGTTCCTCGGGCCCCGGCGGCGCCTCGCCCTGCTGGTCGCGGATCTCGACCATCTCGGCTTCACGCCGGCGACGGTCGCGGCTCTGCCGCGGCCCGCGCCCGTCATTCTCGACGGTCCTGCGGCGGCGATGGGGGCACTCTACGTGCTCGAGGGCTCGACCCTGGGCGGACAACTGATCGGTCGGCACATCGCGGGGCTGCACGGCTTCAGCGAGACGGGGCTCGCCTATTACCGGGCCCACGGCCCCCGGGCCGGCGCGATGTGGGGCGCCTTCCGGCTGCGGCTGGAGGATTTCGCCGCGGATCCCGTCGCGGAAGCCACCCTCACCGCGGCGGCGGTGGCGACCTTCGCGGCCATGCGGGACTGGCTCTGCACCGCGCCGGCAGCGGACTGACCCGCGCGGGCTCAGCCCAGCGCGTCCCGCTCCGCCTTCAGATGGGCGATCAGCCGCCCGGCGAGGCGGCCCGGCGGCCGCCCGCCCGGGTACAGCAGGTGCGTCTCGATCGGGATGCCGGGCTGGAACGGGCGCAGGACGATCGCCAGACCGGTCATGTCGCGCGCCGGGACGGGATCGACGAGGGCGGCGCCGAGACCCTCGGCCACGAGCCCGCAGCGCGCGGCGGTGTATTCCGCCATGAGGACGAAGCGCGGGCTCACGCCGGCCTCCGCGAAGGCCGCCTCCGTGGCCGCCTGGACGGGGCTCGATCCCGCGGAGATCAGCGGGATTTCGGCGAGATCTGCCGCGGTGACGACCCGCCTGCGGGCGAGGGGATGGCGCCGCGGCAGCGCGCAGACGGCCGCCACGGTCAGGAACGGCTCCGCGGTCACCCCCGTATAGCCGGATCGCGGCCGCGCCAGGCCGAGGTCGCACTGGCCCGACGCTGCCCAGGACCAGATCGTGTCGGGGCTCGGCACATGGACCGAGACCCGCAGGCCCGGGCATTCCGCATCGAGCCGCCGGAGCGCCCGGGGCAGGAGCCGGGCGGCCAGGGACGGCTGGCAGGCCACGCGCAGGGCGCCGGTGCCCCGGTCCCGGATCCGGCGGGCGGCGTGGCGCAGATGGTCGAGGCCGGCGAAGGTTTGCGCGACCTCGTGGGCGAAGGCCTCGCCCTCCTGGGTCGGGACCGCGCTACCGTGGCCGCGGACGAAGAGCGGGAAACCGAGATCGGCCTCCAACTGCGCAATGGCGCGGCTGACATGCGGCTGCCCGACGCCCAGCGCCTCCGCGGCCCGCGTCATGCCGCCATGCCGGATCACGGCGCGAAACAGATCGAGATGGGCCGGGTTGGTCATGCCGATCCTGCATGGAGTCAAGAAAGGGCGGCATTTGACGGCATGACGCGGAGGGGCTGTCAATCACAGCCCGGTTTCACTTCGACAACAGGCCCGCCCATGCTCGCCCTCGCGCTCTCCGCCCTCCTCGCCGTGCTGGCGGGCGCCGGCCTCGTGGTGCAGCAGATCCTGAACGCGAACCTGCGCGCGGGGCTCGCCTCGACGGCCTGGGCTGGGTTTGCCAGCTACTTCGTCGGCCTCGCCTGCATGACGCTCCTGGCCGCCGCCCTGCGCGATCCCCTGCCGGCGGCGAGCGCGGCGGGGCGCATCCCGTGGTGGACCTGGAGCGGCGGCCTGTTCGGCGCCCTGTTCATCGGGCTCGCCATCCTGCTCGTCCCGAAGCTCGGGGCGGCGACCTTCTTCGCCCTCCTGGTGACGGGCCAGATGCTCGCCTCGGTGGTGTTCGACCACGTCGGCCTGCTCGGCCTCGCGCAGCGGCCCATCGACCTGCCGCGCCTCGCCGGGATCGGGCTGCTGATCGGCGGCGTCGTGCTGATCCGACGGTAGGGGAGGGGCCGGTTCGGGGCCCAGGCTGGAAATCCGGACGTTCAACGGAAGCCCTACGGGATCTGCGTATCCCGGTGATCGCTCATCGACGACGGTGCATCGGTGATGTCGTCCATGACGAGCTGATTCAGGGCGCAGATGAACGACGACAGCCGGTAGCCGTCGTGGCGCGAGAGGGCGTTGTCGAAAGCCCGGACGTTCCAGAACGGGTCGTTGGGACGGGTAATCGGTGCAAGGCCGGTCAGTTGCAGGCCGTGTAGGAAGCGGGCGGCCGGTCCGTTCTCGCCGGACCCGCCGGGCGCGAGGTCGGTGCTGTCCCAGAAGTTGCCGCGCCGGTCGGCACGCGCCAGCCGGGCCCGGGTCAGCCAGTGATCGGAGCGCGGGCAGTCGATGGCGGCGTCGGCCAGCGTCGCGTAGGGGTGGTGCCGTTCGAGGCCCGGAGCATCGAGTCCGAGCAGCTCGTGGGTCGTGCCGAAGGGGGCGGCCGACGGCTGGGCATCGGCGAGCACGCCGGCCGCTGGCCGCGGCGGGTCGAGGTTGCCGATGGTGTGCGAATCCTCCCGGGCGCTGTTCTGGAACGGGAAGGTCGCGGCCAGCAGCGACAGGGTGCGGAGCGGCAGCGTCAGCAATCCCGCCAGCAGGTCGACGGGCGGCGGCGGGGTGCAGCTCTCGCCGCGGGGCTGACGGCCCTCGAACCGCGCCGCCACTCGGTCGAGGAAGCTGGCGGCCGGCCGGAAATCGAACTTGAAGGTCGGAAACAGGTCGTGCGTCGCCCAATCGTAGTCGACGCCCGCATCGAACATGCTGTCGGTGGCGGCGAGCCGGCTCCGGATCTTTCGACGGGCCGCGGCGAAGCGATCCTCGGCATCGAGGCCGATCCACGCGCAATCCCCGGGCCTCAGCCCGCCGGCCGGGAAGGCGAGAGCCGCGGTCACCGACATCAGGACCGGCCGCTGGTCGGCCGGGAAGTACCCGTCGTCGCGCACGACCTCGGAGGCCGGCGTATGCGCGTCGGCATGGTCGGCGAGCTTCATCCAGACCTCGCGCTGAATCGCGGTCCACTTGCTCGCCTCGGAGGCCGGGTTGATCAGGACCACGAGATTGCCGAGCACCGGCGGGAGCGTGTCGCCGAACCGATGGCGGCGCACCGCCTTGACCAGGTCGTCCTTGAGCCCGCTCGCGAGCATGTTGCCGCCGAGGCTGTGTCCCGCGACGATCAGCTTGTTGTGTGCGCCCGGCGCGCTGAGCGTGGTCTCGATCGTGCGGAGTGCCGAGATCGCCGCGGGCGCGATCGCCTCGCTCACGGGCTTCCGGTCGAACAGGGTGGCACCGGCCGACAGGTTGCCGAAGAAGCCGCCGATCGCGTCGCCGAACCGGAGCCGCAGGCCGCGCTCGTCGACCCGCGCCCCGCGCCAGCCGATATAGATTGCCGTGACGTCCATGTCGCAGACGCTCGGGTCGCTCGGGCAGCGCTGCGCGAGGAAACGGGCGGCGTGGGCCGCGTAGAGGCGCAGGTCCGCCACGTTGCCGTCGCCGATCCGCGCGTCGTGCCGCCAGCCGTGAACGAAGGCGATCACGTAGTGCGAACCGGTCGAGAGATGCGTCTTCAGGGCGTCGAGCTGGGTGATGACCGGCTTGACCATCGTGGCAGGCACGCCCTTGGCGCGCATCTCGTTGTCCATGGCGTGGCGCAGCATCGCGCTGTCGATGGCCGTGTCGCTCGCCCCCTCGCGCGAGACCAGTGCGTAGGGTTCGCCGTCTTCTTGGAACTCGATGAAGCCGAGGTGGTAGGCGAGGTCCCGCCCGCCGGGATCGCGGGCCCGGACGACGTGGCGCTGCAGGGCGCAGCGCAGCCGCGTGGCCCAACCCGCATCCGCCGCGATCACCGCGTCCTCATCGTTGCTGGCATCGACCCAGCCGTCCCCGTCGGACGGCATCGTCGCCCGCAGGGTCTCGCGCCCGGTATCGGCCAGGATCGTCCAGCCCTTCGCAAGCCCGTCGCGGCATTCGGCGAGGCTCGGGTCGAGGTTGCGATAGGCGTGCGCCTTGTCGGTCGAGAGCACGACGTAGTTCAGGAACAGGATCCCGAGCGCCGAGAGGACGAGCGCGCCGGCCATCCGGGCGGTGATGCGCACCGTGTACGAGACCCCGCGAAGGAGCCTGAAGGCTGCCCGACGCACCAGGCGCCGCCGTGCGCCCGGCGCGGTCACCCGTCCCACGCTCATCGCGGCCGTATCCTGATCGCGGGCACCGCAGGTCGCCGCTTCAGTCGGACCGCAGACGGCGTCATCGCAATCTCCCTCCGCCCTGCCGCCCTTCGTTCGCCGTCGGCCCCCCGTTACGTGGCAGGCGACGGTGATCCGGTCCCGGTAACCGCCACGCCCAGGACGGCGAAGTCCCCCCGGTCGAACCGGGGGAGATCCATCATGATGCGCGCACTTCTGCCCGCTGTCGCGCTCCTCGCCGGCACGGGCGTGGCCACGGCGTCCCTGTCGAGCCTCGTCGGCGCCTGGGGGCATGACTTCGTCGTCACGCCGTTCGAGCCGATGCAGCTCATGGTCGCGATGGCGACCGACAAGGCCACCGGCAAGCGATTCAACCTCATCAAGATGCCGGACGGCCTCGTGATGGCGGTCGTGCCCTTCGACCAGATGGCGAAGATGCCGGAGATCGATCCCAAGAGCCTGATGCCCTTGGGCGGGGGACGATGAGCGATCGAGCGCCGGCGGACCCTACGGCGTCTTGGCCAGCAGCCCATCCACGAAGGTCGCGAGGCCGGTCCGGCGCCCGCGCCGCAGCCGCTCGGCCGCCAGGATCCCCTGGAGGGCCCGGAAGGCGTTCTGCAGGTCATCGTTGACGATGACGTAATCGTACTCGACCCAGCGCTGGATCTCGGTGCGGGCGTTGGCGAGGCGCTTCTCGATCGTGTCGGCCGAATCCTCGGCCCGGCGCTCCAGGCGCTGGCGGAGCTCCGCCAGGCTGGGCGGCAGGATGAAGACCGTCACCACGTCCTCGGCGAGCTTGGCGCGCACCTGCCGGGTGCCCTGGTAGTCGATGTCGAAGATCATGTCGCGGCCGGCCCCGAGCACCTTCTCCACCGGCCGGCGGGGCGTCCCGTAATAGTTGCCGTGGACCTCGGCCCATTCGAGCAGGTCGTCGCGGCTGCGCAGGTCCTCGAAGGCCTCGCGGTCGATGAAGTGGTAGTGCCGCCCGTCGATCTCGGAGGGACGGCGGGCCCGGGTGGTGACCGAGATCGACAGGTCGAGCGCCCAGGCGGGATCCTGCGCGATCGCCCGCGTCAGGGTGGTCTTCCCCGCCCCGGAGGGCGAGGACAGGATCAGGATCAACCCGCGCCGGGCGATGGTCTCCGGGGCGCTTCCCACCGGTTGGGTCATCGGCGTGGCTCCGCGGCGTTGCGCATCCGTAGCTTCCCGTCTCGACGCGTCATTCGATGTTCTGGACCTGCTCGCGGAACTGCTCGACCACGGCCTTCAGATCGAGCCCGATCCGCGACAGGCTGATGTCGTTGGCCTTGGCGCCCAGGGTGTTGGCCTCGCGGCCGAATTCCTGGGCCAGGAAATCGAGGCGGCGGCCGATGGCGCCGCCGGCCGCCAGGAGTTCGCGGGCGCCGGCGATGTGTGCGCGGAGCCGGTCGAGTTCCTCGCGCACATCCGCCTTGCCGGCGAGCAGCATCGCTTCCTGGTGGAGCCGGTCCGGATCGAGGCCGCTGCCGCCGAGCGCCGCCACGGCCGCCTCCAGCCGGGCGCGCACCGCCGCGGGCTGCCGGGCCGGGTTGTCCTCCGCGGCCTGGGTCAGCGCCGCGATCCGGTCGACCTGGGCGGTGACGACCTGCTCCAGCTGGCGCCCCTCGGCGCGGCGGGCCGCGACGAGATCCGCCACGAGCCGGACCGCACCCGCGGCGATGTCCTGGGCCAGCGCCCCGGTCTCCGGCGCCTCGTCCTCGATCTCGACGACGCCGCGCACGCCGAGCAGCCCGTCCAGGGTGGCGGGGGCCACGCCCGCGGGGATCGGCACCCGCGCGACGGCCTGGGCGAGGCTCGCCAGCAGCGTCTCGTTGATCCGGACCCGCGTCGATGTCTCCGGCTTCGTCACCGTCAGGGTCAGCTGGCACTGGCCCCGGGCGAGGGCCTTCTGGAGGGCTGCGCGGGCGATCTCACCGGCCCCGTCCTGGCCCGCCGGAACCCGGACGCGCACGTCGAGGCCGCGCCCGTTGACGCTGCGGACCTCCCAGGCCCACTGGACCGATCCGGTCGTGCCCGCCGACCGGGCGAAGCCGGTCATGCTCGCGATCTGGGCCATGCCGACCCCCCGTCCTCAAGAAGATCGGGGCCTGTAGCACGGATCGCCTCGGTGGGAAGCGGTGATGGGGCGGTCCGGGGCGGGCGAGGCTGTCGGGCTGCGACGGCGGAGGCCGTCCCACGACCCGGGCGAAGCTCGGCCGCTGCCGCTTACCGCCGCTTGCGCGGGGCGGGGGCCGCCGGATCGGCCAGGGACGGCACGGTCTTGGGCGAGCCCAGGTCGTAGCTGCGGTTCTTCAGCGGATCGAGGCGCGTGCCCTCGGAGGCATCGAAGGCCCGCGTGCCGGCCGGCGCGCCGGTGTCGAGGGCGAAGGCCGCGTTCGTGTTGGTGCCGTCCGCGCCCGCGGGGACGCCGCCCGGCGCGTAGGCCGAGGCGCGCCCCGGGGTCGCCGGATCGGGGCCCGGCTCGACCTTGTCGACCGCGTCCGGCGGCGCCTGACGGCCCTTCTCCACCGCCCGCCAGCGGGCGACGTTGCGCTGATGCGCCTCCAGGGAATCGGCGAAGGCGTGGCCGCCGGTCCCGTCCGCCACGAAGTAGAGGTCCTTGGTCCGGGACGGGTTGGCGACCGCCTCCAGGGCGGCCTTGCCGGGATTGGCGATCGGGCCCGGCGGCAGCCCCTCGATCACGTAGGTGTTGTAGGGCGTCGGCCGGTCGATCTCGGAGCGCAGGATCCCGCGGCCGAGGGTGCCCCGGCCGCCCACGAGCCCGTAGACGATCGTCGGGTCGGATTGCAGCTTCATCCGCTTGTTCAGGCGGTTGATGAAGACGCCGGCCACCCGCGGCCGCTCGTCGGCGCGACCGGTCTCCTTCTCGACGATGGAGGCGAGGGTGACCATCTCGGCCGGGGTCCGCACCGGCACGTCGGCGCTGCGCCGGAGCCAGATCTGGTTCAGGACCTCGCGCTGCTTGGCCTTCATCAGGTTGACGATCTGCTGGCGGGTGGCGCCGCGCTCGAACTTGTAGGTGTCGGGCAGGAGCGTGCCCTCCGCGGGGATCTCGTTGATCTCGCCGGTGAGCACGTCGTTGTCGTTGAGCCGGCCCACGATCTGCTCGGAGGTCAGGCCCTCCGGGAAGGTGATCGCGTGCTGGACCTGCCGGCCGGTGGCGATCGTGTCGAGCGTCTCGGCGATGCTGGTATGGGCCTTGAACACGTACTCGCCGGCCCGCAGCGCCGGACGGCCGCCGAAGCGGGCGGCGAATTCGAACAGGCCGGTATGATCGATCACGCCCTCGCGCTTCAGCGTGTCGGCGATCTCGCCCGTGCCGCTGTGGGTCGGGATCACCACGACCTTGTCGGCCCCGAGCGGTCCCGGCTCGCGCACCTGCCGCTGGAACAGGGTGATCCCGATCATCGCCGCGATGGCGATGACCACCGCGAAGGTCAGCGCTCCGCTGATGATGCCGATGAAGCCGCTCCGCTCGCGCTCGGGACGCTCCGGGGGCGGGGGGGCGACGGTCGGCTTGATCGCCTCGCCGGGCGAGCGCGGCGAGAGCCGCTGCGGCAGGGCGGGCTCGTCCGTCGGATCCCGCGTGATGACCTCGGGCGCGGGCGTCTTTGGGCGGCGGAAGAACATCGGGATCCTGTCTGGGGCCGTGCGACCCGCCACGCGCCGCGGGCCGGGATCGGCTGCCCGCAGCCGGGTGCGCACGTCGAGGGCTGCGACCCTAGCCGGGTTTGTGGCGAAAATGCCGTCCGGCCCCGCCGGGATGCGCGGATCGTCCCGGTCAGCCGAGGGGCTGGCAGGCGGCGCAGAAGAAGGTCGAGCGGTTGGCCTGGACGATCCGAGTGACCGCGCCGCCGCAGCCCGGCCGGCTGCAGGCCAGGCCGACCCGGTCGTAGACCCGGAAGGCATGCTGGAAGGCGCCGGCGCTCCCGTCCGTATGGGCGTAGTCGCGCAGGGTCGAGCCGCCGGCCTTCACGGCCTCCTCCAGCACCTGCACGATCGCCTTGGCCAGGGCGTTGGCCTTGGGCGTCGGCCGGCCATCGGGCCGGGCGAGGCTCCCGGCCGGCGCCTCCGGATGCAGGCGCGCCCGGTGCAGGGCCTCGCAGACGTAGATGTTGCCGAGCCCCGCGATGAGGCGCTGGTCCAGGAGCGCGGCCTTCAGCGGCGCGATCCTGTGGCGGAAGAGCCCCGCGATCACCGCGCCCGAAAGCTGCCCGTCGAGGGGCTCGATCCCCATCCGGGCGAAGTGGCGGCAGGCGGCGAGATCGGCGCTCGGGACGAGATCCATGAATCCGAAGCGGCGGGCGTCGTTGTAGGTCACCGTGGCGCCGGTGTTCATCGCCATGACCACGTGGTCGTGCTTGGGGGTGCCCAGCGCGCCCTCGAGGTAGAAATCCCCGGGCGAGAGGTTGCTGCCGTCCGCCAGCGCCACGTCGAACCGGCCGCTCATGCCGAGATGCATGATCAGCGTCTCGCCGGAATCGAGGGCCGCGGTGAGGTACTTCGCCCGGCGCGCGAGGCCGGTCACGGTACGGCCCTCCAGCCGGGCGGCGAAGCGCTCCGGGAACGGGAAGCGCAGGTTCGTCCGGCGCAGGGTGACCCGGCTGAACCGGGCACCGACCAGGGCCGGCGCCAAGCCCCGCCGCACCGTCTCGACCTCGGGAAGCTCCGGCATCTGTCTCGCGGCTGTGTGCAGGGCGCCAGATGCGCCAGCTTTGGATATCGGCGGGATCGGGCCGGGCCGCAACCGCGCGGGCCCGGTGCGGTTTGCCGCGCAGCGGCTCCTCAGCGCCGCCGCAGCCGGACGTAGAGTGCCCCGCCCCCGCCATGGTGGCGGCTGGCCTCCTCGAAACCGAGGACGATCCCGCGCAACTCCGGTCCCCGGAGCCAGTGCGGCACGCTGCGGCGGAGCACGCCGCGCTCGGCAAAAGCCTCCGAATAATCCGGGCCGCCCTTGCCGGTGACGACCAGCACGTAGGCATGCCCGGCGGCCCGCGCCCGGAGCAGGAAGCCCGTGAGCGCGGCATGGGCCTGCGCCTGCACCATCCCGTGCAGGTCGATCCGCGCGTCGATCGCCAGACGGCCGCGGCGCAGGCCGACCTTGGCGGTCCGGTCCAGGCCGGGGCTCGGCCCGTGGCGCTGCGGCGGGGCCTGATAGGGTGCGGCGGTCGGCGCGTGGGGCGGCTCCATGGCCGGCTTCGGCGGACGCTTCGGGCGCGGCCTCTTGGTGACCGGCGGCGCGCCCGGCGTCAGGATCGGGTCCGTGAGCGGCGGCATGGTCGCTGCGGGCGCCGCCGGATTGGGGGCGGCCTCGGGCGGCGGGGCCGCCCGGCTCGGCAGCGGCGTCACCAGCTGGGCGATCGCGTCCCAGAGCCGGGCCTCCCCGGCGGTGAGGCGGCGCCCGCGGCGCGGCGGCCTCATCGGGCCCCCCCGGCCGAAGCGGCGGGCTTCGGCAGGAAGACCACGAAGCCGACCGCATCGCGGAGGTTCCCCGCTGCCACGCCGGCCGGCGCGCCGGTGCCCAGGAAGAGATCGCCCCGGGCCGGGCCGACGATCGCCGATCCCGTATCGGCGGCGATCACCAGGCGCCCGGCCTCGTCGGGCGCTCCGCCCGGGAGCGGGCCGGCCAGCCAGAACGGCAGCCCGTAGCGCCACAGGGCGGCATCGACCGCGAGGCTGCGGCCTGGGCTCAGCGGGGCGTTCGCCGCCCCCGGCGGACCGAGGGCTGGATCCGCCACGGCGGCGAGGCGGAAGAAGATGTAGGCGGCGTTCCCCCGGATCAGCGGCTTGGCCGCTTCGGGATGGTCGCGCAGCCACCCGGTCCAGCGGGCGAGGGTCAGGCCTTCGAGGGGCAGGTGCCCCGCCTGGACGATCAGCTTGGCCACCGCCGTATACGGCCGCCCGTTGCGCCCGTCGTAGAGCACCCGCACCGCCGACCCGTCGGGCAGTTGGACGCGGCCGGAGCCCTGGACCTGGAGGACCAGCAGATCGACCGCGTCGCGCAGCCACAGGATCGGCCGGGCATGATCGCCCAGCGCCCCGTCCTCGATGGCGGCGCGGTCGGGATAGGGCGCGAACCCCTCCGCGGTCGCGCGGGCGGCGCGCAGGATGGGATCGAGGCCCGGACGGGTCTCGCCGGGGCCGAGGGAGACGAGATCGTCGGGGCGGGCGAGGACCGGCGTCGGGAAGTCCGGCCCCGGTTCGAGGGAGCCCGTCAGTTCGGGCTCGAAATAGCCGGTCAGGAAGCCGGTCCGCCCCGCATCCGGCCGCTCGACCCGGAAGGCATCGAAATGCGTCCGGAAGAACGCGGCGGCGTCGGGCACGTCCCCCGCGGCGGCCGCGCAGGCCCCCTCCAGGGCGGCCGGATCGCCCGCGACCCCCGCGGCCTGCGGCGGGGCGGGGGCCGGGGCGGCGCAGACCCGGCGGAACGCGTCCAGGGCCGCGTTCGGGTCCCGACCGGGGAAACCCGGCACGGCCGCGAAGGCGACGGGGATCAGGGCCGCGCCGCCGACCGTCTCCGGTGAAGCGGCCGACGCGCCGGTCAGGAGGAATGCGAGGAGGGCGGCCGGGGCAGAACCGGACCAGGCGCGCGGGAGCGGCACGGCAAGGGTGTCACGAACGTCAGGCGCCGGCCTCGGTGGCCACGAGCTGCCAGTTCGGGTCGCGCGAGCCCAGGGTGCGCGCGAAGGTCCAGACATCGGGCACCTCGACCACGGTCTCGGCGCTGCCGTCCACCACCTTGCCCTCCGCGTTGCGGGTGGCGGTGATGAGGTTCGACAGGAAGCGCACGGTGACCTGCGCCACGCGGTTGCGCACATCGACCGCAACGATCTCGGCCTTGTCGATGGAGACGAAGGTGGTTTCCAGGGTCTGCTTGTTGCGCTCGCGCTCGGTGATCGCCCGCTCGAACGCCTCGCCGACCTCCTTGGAGAGGAGCCCGCGCAGGGTCTTCCGGTCGCCCTTGGCAAACGCGATCATGATCGCCTCGTAGGCCGATTTCGCGCCCTCCAGGAAGGCGCGCGGCTCGAAGCCGGGCTCCGCCTGGACGCAGGCTTCGAGCCCGCGGGCGACCTCGGATCCGGGCTCGGCGATCCCGCGCCAGTCCCGCGACGCCGGGGCGGGCGGCGCGACCGCTTGAACCCGGTCGGCCCCGGGCAGGCGCACGACGTTGTCGCCCTCGCTGCGCGCCTGGGGCTCGGTGCGGCTGCGGTCGATCGGCTTGAACGGCGAGCGTTCCGCGCCGGTCTTCTGGCCGAGCACCGAGCGCAGACGCCAGATCACGAAGACTGCGAGCGCGAGGAAGATGATCGTCGTAACGTCGAAACTATCCTGCATCATCGATCCGATGGTGGCCGCGACGAGACCCTGTGCCCCTTGCTCAGGTCATGCGCGGTGCGGCGCCGTCAAGGCGCGCATCGTCCTTGCGACTCATATCTGACCAACGCGCCGGGGGCGAGCCGGTTGTAACCGCACGCGAAGCCGGCTCCGTGTCGCACGCGATATGGGTCGCCGCGGTGCCCGCCGCCAGCGTCGCGCCAGCTCGCTTGTCCACGCAGGGCGCGCGTGTTAGCGGCCCTCCCATTCGGGACGGTTCCGCGGCGCAATCCAGCGGCTCCCGCTGTGACAACGCGCGCCGGCCCCGCCGGCCGATCGAGAAGGATGACCCGCATGGCCGATTCACCGGCAGCGAACGGCAACGGCGGCGGCATGCCGCAGGGCGATATGCCGATGATCAACGCCCTGGCGCAGTACACGAAGGATCTCTCCTTCGAGAACCCGAACGCGCCGCGCTCGCTGCAGCCCAAGGAGGGCCAGGGGCCGCAGATCAATATTCAGGTCAACGTCAACGCGGCGCAGCTGTCCGACACCGACTTCGAGGTCGAGTTGAAGCTCGACGGCGACGCCAAGGTCCAGAACGACGTGCTGTTCGCCTTCGAGGTGACCTATGCGGGCGTGTTCCGCCTGCTGAATATCCCGGCCGACCAGATCCACCCGGCCGTGATGATCGAGTGCCCGCGCCTGCTCTTCCCCTTCGCCCGCCAGATCGTGGCCGAGGCGGTGCGCAACGGCGGCTTCCCGCCCCTGTACATCGATCCGATCGACTTCGTCGGCCTCTATCGGCAGAAGATGATCGAGCAGCAGGGCGCGCAGGGCCCGCTCGCGTCCTGAGGTCGCCTCCGGCGGCCCGTCAACGGCCGCCGGACCCGCGATAGGCCGCCGCCAGGGCGCGCGGCGCATCCGCGGCCGGCCCCCTCAAGGGGCGGGCGCGCAGCACGATCCAGGTCCGGGGCAGTTCGGGCAGCCCGAAGCGTCCCCCGACCTTAACGGCGCCAGGGCCGCCACCGCGAGCCCCGCCATGACGGCCAGCACGCCGCCGCCGACGAACACCCCGATCCAGGGCAGGGAAGCCGCGGCCAACGCCTCCGGTTCGCTCTCCCTCTGGCGGGAGGCCGGCGCGGCCGCGGATTTCCTCTCCGGCTCGGGGTTTCGCGCCGCGGTCGAGGGCTTCGGCCGGCCCCGGATCGAGACCTGGCGGGTCTGCGCGGCGGCGTTCGGTTCCTCCACGGCGACGCGTGGACCCACCCGAGACAACCCGGCTCGTCGGTCCCGGAGACGATCTCGCGGCCCGGCCGGCGAACGCTCCGCGTCGCGGAAGGCAGGCTTGACCGTTGTGGGGACCGAGTCCAGGTCCGGGGCCGATTGCAGCTCCGAGATCGCATGGCTCCCACCGCACACCCCGCCCTGATCAACGTCTTCATAGGCGACATCCAGGGGGGCCTCGGCCCCTTCCTCGGGACATGGCTGGCGGAGGCGGGCGCGTGGAGCCCCGCGCGGGTCGGCTTCGTCATCACGCTGGTCGGGTTCGGGACGCTGTTCCTGAGCGGCCCGTTCGGGGCCCTGGTCGACCGCTTCCCCCGGCCGCGCCTGCTGATCGCCCTGGCCTGCGGCGGCATCCTGGCCGGCACGCTGATGCTGCTTCCGGCCCGCAGCTTCGGCGCGGTGCTGTTCGCCCAGCTGCTGGCCGCGGCGGGGGGCACGCTGTTGTTGCCGGCGGTCGCGGCCCTGACCCTCGGGATCGTCGGGAAAGACGGGTTTCCCCGGCAGCAGGGCCGCAACCAGGCCTTCAACCATCTCGGCATCCTGATCGCGGCCGGCGGCATCAGCCTCGGCACGGGCTATTTCGGCCCGGCGATCGCCTTCTGGGTGCTCGGCGGCATGGCGGTCGCGGCGATCGTCGCGAGCCTCACGACGCCGGCGGGGGCCTGGAACCGGCGCCGGGCGGTGGGTTGGCAGGAGGATGCGGAGGACGAGCCGGCACGCGGCGGTCTCCGGCAGGTCCTGGGCAACCGGCGGCTGCTGGTGCTCACGGTGGCGCTGACGCTGTTCAACCTCGGCAACGGCGGCATGCTCTCGCTGCTCGGCCAGAAGCTGGTGGCGACCGCCGCCGACGCCACCACCTGGACGGCGCGCTACGTGATGGTGGCGCAGCTCGTGATGGTGCCGGTGGCGCTGTTCGCCGGTTCGCTCGCGGACCGGCGCGGGCGGCGCCAACTCCTGATGGTCGCCTTCGCGGTACTGCCCGTGCGGGCCCTCCTGTCGGGCCTGATCGACGACCCGGTCTGGCTCCTCGCCGCCGAGATCCTCGACGGCGTGGCGTCCGGGATCGTCGGGGTGGCGGTGCCGGTGGTGGTGGCGGACCTGACCTGGGGGTCCGGGCGGACCCAGACGGCGCTGGGCAGCGTCAACGCCGTGCAGGGGGTCGGAGGCGCCCTGTCGGGCTGGTACGGCGGCCTCTCCTACGGGTTGTTCGGCTGGACGGGGGCGTTCCTGGCCCTCGGCGTTCCGGCCCTGCTCGCGTTGGTGCTGGTCATCTGGCTCGATGCGACGCCCGAGCCCGGTCGCCGCCGCAAGCGCCGGGAGCGACGCAGTGCGGCGATGCAGCGGGCGTAAAGGAGCGTGGCGGACTCCGATGGCGTTCGGAGTCGACGGTCGATTGAAACGTGCCCCGAGCCCGCCACGCACCCTCCTCGCAAAAAGGGGAGGGAGGGCGTGAGTTCGGTCGAAAACACGAAAGCCCGGCCGATTGCCGGGCTCGTGGCAGAGCTGGTGAGGCGATTCAGCCGATATGCGGGCTGCCGGTGGCCGCCGGGAACCGGTCGGCCAGGGCGCGCCGGAGCTTTTCCAGGGCGCGGTTCTCGATCTGACGGACCCGCTCCTTCGAGATGCCGAGGCGCTGCCCCAGTGCTTCCAAGGTGGCCTGGTCCTCGGCGAGGCGACGCTCCCGCAGGATGCGCAACTCGCGCTCGGATAGGACGGTCAGGGCCTGCTGGAGCCAGCTCAGGCGCCGCTCGCCGTCCACCGTGGCGCTCACGGTCTCGTCCGGCAGGGCGGCCCCATCGACCAGGAAGTCCATCCGCTCGGAGGAGGCGTCGCTGTCCTCGCCGACGGGGGCGTTGAGCGACATGTCCGGCCCGGACAGGCGAGCGTCCATCAAGGCGACGTCGTCGCGCGAGACGCCGATGGCGGTCGCAATGCGGCGATGGATCTCATCGCCGACATGCTCCTCGGTGGATTGCATCAGCCGGGCGCGCAGCCGCCGCAGGTTGAAGAACAGGGCCTTCTGGGCCGAGGAGGTCCCGCCGCGGACGATCGACCAATTGCGCAGGATGTAGTCCTGGATCGAGGCCCGGATCCACCACGTCGCATAGGTCGAGAACCGGACGTCCCGCTCAGGCTCGAAACGGGCAGCGGCCTCCATCAGGCCGACATGGCCTTCCTGGACCAGATCGGCCATCGGCAAGCCGTAGTGACGAAAACGCCCCGCCAGGGCGATGACGAGGCGCATATGGGCGGAGATCAGGCGATGGAGGGCGCGCTCGTCGCGGTCGTCCTTCCAGCGAACGGCGAGGCCGCGCTCTTCCTCCCGGGCCAGGAAAGGCGCCTCCATCGCAGTCCGTATGAACTGCCTGCGTATTCCCGCGATCTCAGCCATTCCGCCTGCCTCTTATTGTCGAGCGCTGTTGCGGCGCCGGACCTGCTGCCCGGCGCACAGGCGCCGCCGCGAAGCGACGCCAGGCCAGCGACAACGGGAGGCCGAATAGGAAAGTTCCGCCTGAATGCCCCGGATTGCGACACCCGGACGGCCACGATTTCGTGTTCCGTCGAGAAAACATGGGCGTGGGCGGTCCCCCGTCCAGTCCCGGCACCGCGAAAAAAGCGCTGCCCCCTCGGGCGGCATCCGTCGGCGCGAAAAAAAACCCGGCCGCCTGGGCCGGGTTTGTCGTCGTTGCGGAGGGCTGCGCTCAGGCGGCCTCTTCCTGGATGTCCTCGCCGTCGGCCTCAGCCTCGGCCTCCGGTTCCGCCTCGCTCTTGGCCCGGCGGGGCGACTTCGCGAGGCTCTGCTCGATGAGCTTCAGGGCCTCGGTCTCGGTGATACGGTTCACCGAGGAGATCTCGCGCACGATCCGGTCGAGGGCCGCCTCGTAGAGCTGACGCTCCGAGTAGGACTGCTCGGGCTGCGCCTCGGAGCGGAACAGGTCGCGCACCACCTCGGTGACCGCGAGCAGGTCGCCCGAGTTGATCTTGGCCTCGTATTCCTGGGCCCGGCGCGACCACATGGTCCGCTTGATCCGGGCGCGGCCGGTCAGCAGGTCCAGGGCCTTCTTCACCAGTTCCGGCTCGGCCAGCTTGCGCATGCCGACGCTGTTGGCCTTCGCGGTCGGGACGCGCAGGACCATCTTGTCCTTCTCGAACGAGACGACGAACAGCTCAAGCTTGTAGCCCGCGATCTCCTGCTCCTCGATCGCGGTGATGCGACCGACGCCGTGGGCCGGATACACGACGGCCTCGCCGGTCTTGAAACCCTGCCGGCCTGTGGTCGTCGTCTTCTTGGCTGTGGTCATGCGAGAAGGGCCTCCACTGGCGCGCAGCGTTCAGCGCCGCACGGAACCGTGTTCTTCCGGGTGGGACTCCCGGTTTGCCTCGCCGCTCCCGAGATCCCCGCCACGTGGGGGGACCCGGGCATTCCCCGGCGCGGCCGTGCAAACGTCTGGATCGCCCACCGAAGAGACCTTCGGCGGTCGATCGCGTACCACTCCTAAGCCACGAAGATCGAAGGCGTTTCGGCCGGAGGAAGCACGTCAGGCGCGAGCGACGGCAGGCAGATTGTCTACCACAATCCGGCGCGTAGAGCAAAGCATCCCTGAAGACGCGCGCAGGCGCTATGCGGCGCTCGAGCGTTTTACACCGGCGCAGCGGCCTAGAAATGACCCCACCGCGGATCTGGGCTTCCCGAGACGCAGATCAGCCCAGGCCGGGGGGGCGTCCGCGGATTGACCCGGCTCCCGCATCCATCTCCGGGAGCCGACCTTGAATCCTGTCGGCCTGCGGCCGTGCTCAGTCGCCCGTACCCGGATTGGGCGAGAAGTGAGCCTCGAGCTTTCCGGATTTGCCGTCCCAATCCTTGGCGTCGCCCGGAGCTTCCTTCTTCTGGGTGATGTTGGGCCAGGTCTTGGCGTAGTCGGCGTTCAGCTTCAGCCAGGTGTCGAGGTTCGATTCGGTGTCGGGCTTGATCGCCTCGGCGGGGCATTCCGGCTCGCAGACGCCGCAATCGATGCACTCGTCCGGGTGGATGACGAGCATGTTCTCGCCTTCGTAGAAGCAATCCACCGGACAGACTTCGACGCAGTCGGTATACTTGCACTTGATGCAATTGTCGGTGACGACATAGGTCATCGGATATCTTCGTCCTCAAACACGACTTGGCTCGGGCGGAGCCTCGGGACGGCCCGCACGCCCGGGTGGCACTGCGAGGGAATGCCGGTGCGGCACGGCTCGGAGCCGGGCTTCGGAGGCAACGGCTCTAGACTCTGCCTCCCGGGCTGACAAGCGCGCGGGCGCCGCATCCCCTCGGCGTTCGGTCGCTGTCCCGGCGGCTGTGGCCCGGCCTCATCACTCGGGCCCGGGCGATGCGGCGCCCGAGGGGCCCTGCGAGAGGTCGTCATAGAGGCACTGCGCCTCGGGAGCCGGGCCCCGCCGCACGCCCAGGTCGCGCACCCGCACCGCCAGCGTGGCGTGAGGTGCGGCCACGGTCACGACGTCGCCGATTCCGATGCCCTTGGCGGGATTCTCGGCCCGGACCCCGTTCACCCGCACGAAGCCCTCCGCAGCGAGCCGCGCCGCGAGGGACCGGGTCCGCGCGAAGCGGGCGAACCACAGCCACTTGTCGAGCCGCTGCCGGTCCTCCCGCATCCCTGGGCGGTTCAGCGCTTCCCGCCGTCGCCGGCTTCGAGCTGCGCCTTGAGCGCCGCCAGCTTGGCGAAGGGCGAATCCGGATCGGGCGCGCGCTCGCGCCGGGGGGGACGCTGGTCGGGCCGCGGACCGGAGGCGCGCGGCTCGGCGTTGCGCTGGTCGTCCCGCCGCGGCGCCTCGCGGCGTTCGGGCCGGCCGCCCTCGAAGCGGTCACGGCGCGGTCCCCGATCCCGCCCGTTGCGGGCCGCATCCTCGCCGCCCTCGGCGCGGCGCGGTTCCGGACGACCCTCCGGGCGACCCGGCCCCTCGTGCTGGCCCTGCGGGCCGCCGTCCCGGCCGCGGCCCGCGCCGCGCGGACGGTTCTGCGGGCGCTGATGGGCCGGACGCTGATGGCGCTGGAGACGCCAGACCTCGATCTGGGGCACCTCGCCGGTGGGCTCGCCCTCCGCCCCAGCGGTCTCGGGCGCCGCCTCCGCGCCGGCCAGATCGGCCGCCGCAACCGGCTCCGCCTCGCTGGTCCCGGGCTCCGGCGTCGCCGCCTCCAGGGTGGCGTCGGGCTCGGCCGCCGGCTCCGTCTCGGGATGCTCTGCTTCGCTATGCTCCGCCGCAGGAGCGTCGGCCGGGCCGTGCGCCTCGGCAGCGGCCTCGACGGGCTCGGATGCGGCCTCGGACGCTTCGACTGGGGGCTCCTCGGTCGCGACCGCGTCCGAAACGCCTGCCGCCTCGGCGGGCTCCGCCCCGGCGACGGGCGCGTCGCCAGGGATGTCGTCGCCAGGGATGTCGGCGTCAGACGCGGCCTGCGCCGCGCCGGCCGGGGCCTCGTCGCCGACGGGCTCGGCGGCGTCCGCCTGCACGGTGACCGCCTCGTCGGAGGAGGCCTCGGCGGCGGCGGTCGCCGCGGCCGGCGTCGTCGCGGCGGCCGGGAGGAGCGGCACCGTGATGGCCGGCCCGGGGCGGGCCTCCGCATTGTAGCCCAGGGATTTCAGGATCGAGGCGAAATCCTCCCCCGAGCAGCCGACCAGGGAGGTCATGCCGACGGTGGCCACGAAGCCGTCGCCGTCGGCGGTGCCCTCCGGCGGGGCGCCGGGCGTGGTGCCGGGCCGGTAGGCGATCGCCGGGCGGATCAGGTCGGCGAGCCGCTCCAGGATGTCGACGCGCACCGCCCGCTCGCCGCTGACCCGGAAGCCGGCCGCGCGATAGAGGCCCTTGGCGATCTCGCGGTCGACCTTGATCGAGGTGCGGCCCGAGCCCGCGAGATGGGCGATCTCGTCGAGGCCGCGCTGGTCGAGGCCGCCGTTGCGCAGGGCCCAGAGCTGGGCCGCGAGCGTCCGCGGCGCCGGCTTCAGCAGCGCCGGCAGGAAGATGTGATAGGCGCCGAAGCGGACGCCGTGCCGGCGCAGCGCCCCGCGACCGTCCTGGTCGAGGCTGCGCATCTCGTGCGCCACCTTCGAACGCTCCAGCACCCCGAGCGCCTCGACCACCTGATAGCCGATCCCCTTGGCGAGGCCGGTGAGGTCGGCGGCGGTCTCGATCTCCATCAGCGGGCCGAGCAGGCGGACGACATGGGCCTTCAGCCACGCGTCGAGGCGAGCCTCCACCTTCTCGCGATGGGCGCCGGTCAGGCTGTCATCGGCGAGAAGCCGGATCTGCGGGGCGAACAGCTTCTCGCCGGGGGTGAGCTTGGCGACGGGCGCCCCGGTCCAGCGGATCGTGCCGTCATGCGCCAGCACCAGGGTCGAATCGGCCGTGGCGGCGAACCGCTCGGCCCGGGCCTCGATCTCGCCGGCGAGCGCCTTCTCGGCGGCGCTCCGCAGAGTCTTGGCCTCGTGTCCCTCGGCGCTGGCATCCGGAACGAACAGGAATCCGTGGAGGTGGCCGACATGCTGACCCTCGACGGTGACGTCACCGTCGGCGGTAATCTGGGCTTCGAGCATCGTGTTCTCTCTCAGGCGCCGCATCAGGACGCTTGTGCGCCGGTCGACGAAGCGGCTCGCGAGGCGTTCGTGCAGGGCGTCGGACAGCCTGTCCTCTACCCGACGCGTCTCGCCCTGCCAATGTTCTGGGTCGCGCAGCCAGTCGGGCCTGTTGGCGACGAAGGTCCAGGTGCGCCCCTGGGCGATCCGGCGGGACAGGGTGTCGATATCGCCGTCGGTGCGGTCGATCATCGCCACCTGCTCGGCGAACCACGTATCGGGGATGCGTCCGGCCATGCCCTTCATGAGGAATCGGTAGAGCTGCGCCACGAGGTCGGCGTGCACCTGCGGGTGGACCTTGCGGTAATCCGGCACGCCGCAGACGTCCCAGAGCCGCCGGACCGTGGCGGCGCCGCGCGCCATGTCGCGGATGTCGTCTTCCTTCATCAGGATCTCGAGGGCCTGCTGGTCCTCGCCCATCGGGGCGCGGGTCAGGCCCGATTCGCGCGGGTGCGTGTCGAGACTCGCCTGCAACGCCTCCAGGCTGCCGAAGGTGAGATCCGGGTTGCGCCATTGCAGGATGCGCAGCGGGTCGAAATCGTGGCTCTCCAGCCGCTCGACCAGCTCGGCCTCGAAGGGCGGGCAGCGTCCGGTGGAGCCGAAGGTCCCGTCCGCGAGGTGGCGCCCGGCCCGGCCGGCGATCTGGCCCATCTCGGCGGGGGTGAGCTTGCGGAAGCGGGTCCCGTCGTACTTCCAGTTGGCCGCGAAGGCGACGTGATCGACGTCGAGGTTGAGGCCCATCCCGACCGCGTCGGTGGCGACGAGGTAGTCCACGTCGCCGGCCTGGTACATCTCGACCTGGGCGTTGCGGGTCCGGGGCGAGAGCGCGCCCAGCACCACCGCGGCGCCGCCGCGCTGGCGGCGGATCAGCTCGGCGATGGCGTAGACCTCCTCCGCCGAGAAGGCGACGATCGCCGTGCGCCGGGGCAGGCGCGCCAGCCGCTTCTCCCCCGCGAAGGTCAGCTGCGACAGCCGCGGCCGGGTGGTGGTGTGGACGTTCGGGATCAGGCTCTGGACCAGCGGCAGCATGGTCGAGGAGCCGATCAGCAGCGTCTCCTCCCGGCCGCGGACGTAGAGCAGGCGGTCTGTGAAGACGTGGCCGCGGTCCATGTCGGCGGCGAGCTGGATCTCGTCGATGGCGACATAGGCCACGTCGAGATCGCGGGGCATCGCCTCGATGGTGCAGATCCAGTAGCGCGGCCGATCGGGCTTTATCTTCTCTTCCCCGGTCACGAGCGCGACCTTCTCCGGCCCGACCTTGGCCACCACCCGCAAATAAACCTCGCGGGCGAGCAGCCGCAGGGGCAGCCCGATCATCCCGGTCGGGTGCGCGAGCATCCGCTCGATGGCGAGATGGGTCTTGCCGGTGTTGGTCGGCCCAAGGACCGCCGTGACGCCGCGGGCGCGGACGTCGCGGGGCAGCGAGCGGCTGGGCGAGGGGCGGAGCGGCGCGTCGATGGTCGGCGGTTCCTTCGGACGAGAAGGCCGTCGCGGCGCCGTTATGGCGCGAGCGGGGAGGGGGCTTATCGACCGGTCGCGTCAGGGACGATAGGGCCGGGTCGTTCCACCCCCATATGGGATGCCGGCGCCGCCAGGTCCAACCTGCGGCGTGACGAGCGGATAGACGTCGATCTGCATCGCCGGCGCCCCCGGCTGGGGTGCGAGGTCGGCGCACAAAGTATCGGGGATCGCCACGAGGGGGCCGCCGCGGGGCCGACCCTGCCCGGGCCGGTTCTCGACGACCTCCGCGGACGAGAAGGCGTCGCCGCCGCAGCCAGATTCCACGGGGCCTGCGGTGAGCGGGCGGGCGGCGGCCGATCCGGTGAGGGCGACCAGGGCGAGGGCGAATCGGAGCGGGGGCGCACGCATCCGCGCAGTATCGCCCGGACCGTGAAGATTTCGCTTCCGGCCGCCATTTGGGCCTCCGGTTGCCGTCTCCGATGCCATCGTCCTTGCGAGCGGAGTGAAGCGATCCAGCAGTCCCACGCTCGGCCGCGCCGGTTTGAGCCCCTGCGCTGCGGGCGTGATGACGCGGTGGCTCAAGCCAACGGATCGCTCCGCCCGGACACCCAAGGACCCGTCAGTCCGCGCCCTCGACCAGCACCACCTCGCCGATCCCGGCGGGCAGGCGCTTCGCCTTGGCCGCCTGGTATTCGGGGGAGAAGTAATAGGCCCGCGCCGCCTCGTAGGAGTCGAACTCGAGCACGACGTTGCGCGGCCGGGCCTCGCCCTCCAGCGCCTCGCTGCGCCCGCCGCGGACCAGCGGTTTGCAGCCGTACTGTCGCATGGCCTCGGAGGCCATGGCGGCGTAGTCCCGGTAGGTGTCCGGGTCGGTGACCGTCATGCGGACGATGATGTAGCCCTTGGGCACCGGCTGACCTCCCTGGCGCGTGTGCCGCGCCGGGCATGCGTGCCGGGAAATCGCCCGCCGGTCAAAGCGATCCGCGTGGCTACTGTCCCGGCGGGTGTTCTTGCAGGCTCGCCTGCGCGGCGGCGGTGCCTGTCGCGCCGGCACCGGCGGTCCCGGTGGGGCCACCCTGGGTCCAGCGCGTCGCCTCGATGATATTGGTGCCGATGGTGGTGAGCACCGAGATGCGCAGCGGGAGCAGCACCCGCGTCCCCTCGACGGGGGCGAGCCAGACCGACATCTCGCGGTTCTCTTCCATGAACTTGACCCCCGGGCGGTCCGGGCGGTGGCCCGCCACCGCCTGATAGCGGGCCGTGCAGACGAGGACCGGGCCGGCATAGCCGGGCTTCTGCACGGGCCGCGTCTCGGCGTAGCTCAGCACCACGTTGAAGCGGGTCGCGCCGTCGAAGACCGGCAGGGTCCGGTTGCAGTTCTCCGGGTCGAGCGGCTCGCCGCGCGCCTGGGTCGGCATCAGCAGCGCGCTGACCGGATCGATGATGCCGCGCTTGTCGGCCTGGGTGACCGGCACCCGGTCCTGCATGTCCACGAGCGGCGGGGTGATCTCCGCCTGGACCACGGTCCCGCGGGCCAGGGCCATGCGCACCGCGATGCCGGAACTCGCCGTGTGGGTGGCAATCGCGAAGGCGCCGGGCTGGGGCGCCGCCGCGAAGGTCCCGGAGGCGCGGGCCGAGCCCTTGCCGCCGGTGATCGCGCCGACGAGGCCGGTCAGCACCGCCGATACGTCCATGACGTAGCGGTCGCGCTCGAACGCCCCGGCCAGCCGCGCGGTGCCGATCGGCAGGCCGGCGAGGTTGATCCCGTAATCGACCGCCACGGTCGCGGGGGCCGCGGCCGCCCGCTTCGAACGCGCCCCGCGCGCGCCGGCATCGGCCGGCCCCGCCAGGAGTGCGAGCGCCAGGAGGCCGCCCGCGAGTCGGCCGGCGGCGTGCGTCGTCAAAGGCTCGATCGTCCGAAGGGCTGGCGTGGCACTCATGATCCGGATCGCATCCCAAGGACGGCGGCCCAAGACACCAGCTTGCGCACGCCCTCTCGAACTCGCCTGCATGACGGCCTCCCCGCGACGGCAAGTGCCGGGCGTGGCGCCTTTCTGCGAGCGGATGAAGGTTATATCCCGGCATCGTGGTTAACAGACCGTTGGATCGCGGATGCGGCCCGTCTCGGCGCCGCTCCCTTGACGCATCGCCCTTCCGTCGCCTATAGGCTCGCGCCTTCAACAGGACTCCGCTGGACCTGGAACACGCAATGGGCGCCGCCCGCTGCGACGACGATCGCGCCGGCCGCGATCGGGTCTCATCGGGCGGAACGAGACGGGATCTAAAGTCATCATGGCGCGCCGCTGCGAACTCACCGGCAAGGCCGTTCAGGTCGGCCACCTCGTGAGCCACTCGAACCACAAGACCAAGTGCCGGTTCCTGCCGAACCTGTGCAATGTCACCCTGCAGTCCGACGCGCTCGGCAAGCGCGTGCGCCTGCGGGTCACCGCGCACGCCCTGCGCTCGGTGGAGCATCGCGGCGGACTCGACGCCTTCCTGATCAAGGCCGGCGAGGGCGACCTGTCGCAGACCGCCCGCCTCCTGAAGCGCGAGCTTCACAAGAAGCTCGCCGAGACCCCGGCTGAGGCGGCCTGAGCCTCGGGCGCTTCCGCGCGACCGTTATCCGACGAAGCAAACCGCCGCAGCCATTCAGGCTGCGGCGGTTTGCGCATGCCCGGACGGGATCGAGTCTGGACAAGTCAGGGTCTCAAAAGGTCTGAGACCCGTTGCGGGTCCAGGGCAGGGCCCCGCGAAGATCAGGGGCTCCGCCCCCGAATCCCGCCGAAGGGCTGAGCCCTTCGGGAACCCCGCTCCTAACGCCGGCCGCCGGCCGCGCGCAGCGCCCGACCGGTGGGCGTGGGCGATCCATCCTCCTCGAACAGCTCGGCCAGCTTCTCGGTCATCGCCCCGCCCAGCTCCTCGGCGTCGATGATCGTGACGGCACGGCGGTAGTAGCGCGTCACGTCGTGGCCGATGCCGATCGCCAACAACTCAACCGGCGAGCGGGTCTCGATCTCCTCGATCATCCAGCGCAGGTGCCGCTCCAGGTAGTTGCCGGCGTTCACCGACAGGGTCGAATCGTCCACCGGCGCGCCGTCGGAGATCACCATCAGGATCTTGCGCTGCTCCGGCCGGCCGAGCAGGCGCTTGTGCGCCCAGTCGAGGGCCTCGCCGTCGATGTTCTCCTTGAGCAGCCCCTCGCGCATCATCAGACCGAGGTTTTTTCGCGCCCGCCGCCAGGGGGCGTCGGCCGACTTGTAGACGATGTGGCGCAGGTCGTTCAGGCGGCCCGGGTTCGGCGGCTTGCCGGCGGCCAGCCACGCCTCGCGGCTCTGGCCGCCCTTCCAGGCCCGGGTGGTGAAGCCGAGAATCTCGACCTTGACGCCGCAGCGCTCCAGGGTCCGCGCCAGGATGTCGGCGCAGGTCGCCGCCACGGTGATCGGCCGGCCGCGCATCGAGCCGGAATTGTCCAGGAGCAGGGTGACGACCGTGTCGCGAAAGTTGGTGTCCTTCTCCTGCTTGAAGGAGAGCGGCTGGTAGGGATCGATCACCACGCGGACGAGCCGCGCCGGGTCGAGCTGACCCTCCTCCAGGTCGAAATCCCAGGCGCGGTTCTGCTGGGCCAGGAGCCGGCGCTGCAACCGGTTGGCCAGGCGGCCGACCACGCCCTGCAGATGCGAGAGCTGCTTGTCGAGATAGGCGCGCAGGCGTGACAGTTCGTCGGCGTCGCAGAGTTCCTCGGCGTGGATGACCTCGTCGAACCGGGGGTTGAACACCCGGTATTCGGGCCCGCGCGCCTCGTTGCCCTGGCGCTGCGGCGGCCGCGACGCCTCGGAGGCCTCCTCGGATTCGGCGTCCTCGGATTCCTCGGGCAACTCGCCCGAGGGCGCGTCGGCCGATTCCTGGGCGCCCTCCTCGATCTCGTCGGAGGCCTCCTCGGAGGTCTCGATCTCGGCGCGCTCGCCCTGGCTCTTCTCCTCCGAATCACCCTCGCTCGGGTTCTGCTCGTCGTCCTGGGCGTCGTTGTCGTCGTCGTTGTCGTCGTCCTCGGCGTCGAACGGCGTCTCGTCCGACATGTCCAGCGAGGTGAGCAGGTCGCGGACCGAGCGGGCGAACTTGCGCTGGTCCTCGATCGAGCCGAGCAGCCCGTCTAGGTTCGGGCCGGCCTTGGCCTCGATATGCTCGCGCCAGAGCGCGACGATCTTGTCGGCCGCCTGGGGCGGCTTCTGTCCGGTCAGGCGCTCGCGCACCATCAGGGCGACCGCGTCCTCCATCGGCGCGTCGGCCCGATCCGTGATGCTCTCGTACTTGCCGCCGCGGTGGTAGCGGTCCTCCAGCATCGCCGTGATATTGCTGGCGACACCCGCCATCCGGCGCGAGCCGATCGCCTCGACCCGGGCCTGCTCCACCGCGTCGTAGACCGCCCGAGCGGCCGCGTTCTCCGGGGCGAAGCGCCGGTGCAGGGTGATGTCATGGCAGCCGAGGCGCAGAGCCATGGCGTCGGCGTTGCCGCGGAGCACCGCGACATCCTGCGCCGAGAGTTTCCGGGGCGGCTCGGGCAGGCGGGCCTTGTCGCCGGTGAGCGCCGGCCGGTCGGTGGCGTAGGTGACCTCGACCTCGGAGCGCCGGGCGATGGCGCGCAGGCATCCGGCCACCGAGCGCTTGAGGGGCTCGGCCACGGGTTCGCGGCGCTCGCCGGGCTTGCGGTTGGAGATGGACATGCGCGGCTACCGGTCGTCGTCGAAGTCGAAGGGGCGATTCAGGGTCTCGTCCCAGGTGTAGGGACATTCCGCGGGCAGGGATTTGGGTGCGCGTTTCATCTGCCGGGCCGCTCCGAGGCGACCGAGCCGGAACGCATTGTGGCGGATCTCATCGAGGCTCGACTTCAGACCTGGGCTCTTCTGCAGTTGAATCAGAGCTCGCTCTCGATGTTCGGCGATGCTGAGCGCCCAGCTGTGGCTTCGTCGTTCCGGCTGATGGTCCCACTCCAGCATGTGCAGGATGATGATCTCGACCGCACTCTGGAGCCGGTAACACTCGCTCAGGCCCACGTCGCTCAGCTCCTCGGCGATGTTCTCGAGGTCGAGCACGTCCACCCGGTCGGCGCGGAGCAGCGCCACCTGCGCCTGGACCCAGGTGTAGAGGTCGTCCGCGTAGCGCGTCCGCCCCTCGGTATACGAAGCCGCTGGAGCGTCCTCGCGTGTCAGGGCCGGATGCGCCATCGCGTCCTCCATGCGGTTCAGCTCAGGGCGACGTTCACCGCGCTCTCGGGCAGCTCCTTGCCGAAGGCGCGCTGGTAGAACTCGGCCACCAGGGTCCGCTCCAGCTCGTCGCACTTGTTCAGGAACGTCACCCGGAAGGCGAAGCCGACATCCTTGAAGATGTCGGCGTTCTCGGCCCAGGTGATCACCGTGCGCGGGCTCATGACGGTGGAGAGGTCGCCGTTCATGAACGCGTTGCGGGTCAGGTCCGCCACCCGCACCATGCGGTTGACGATGTCGCGGCCCTGGTCGCCCCGGTAATGCACCGCCTTCGACAGCACGATGTCGACCTCGCGGTCGTGCGGCAGGTAGTTCAGCGTGGTGACGATCGACCAGCGGTCCATCTGGCCCTGGTTGATCTGCTGGGTGCCGTGATAGAGGCCCGACGTGTCGCCCAGCCCCACCGTGTTGGCGGTGGCGAACAGCCGGAAGGCCGGGTGCGGGCGGATCACGCGCTTCTGGTCGAGCAGCGTCAGCCGGCCCGACAGTTCCAGCACGCGCTGGATCACGAACATCACGTCCGGGCGGCCGGCATCGTACTCGTCGAACACCAGGGCGACGTTGTTCTGAAGCGCCCAGGGCAGGATCCCGTCCTGGAAGGCGGTCACCTGCTTGCCGTCCTGCAGGACGATGGCGTCCTTGCCGACGAGGTCGATGCGCGAGACGTGGCTGTCCAGGTTGATGCGGATGCAGGGCCAGTTCAGCCGGGCCGCCACCTGCTCGATATGGGTCGATTTGCCGGTGCCGTGGTAGCCGGTGACCATCACGCGCCGGTTGCGCGCGAAGCCGGCCAGGATGGCCAGCGTCGTCTCCCGATCGAAGATGTAGTCCGGATCGAGATCGGGAACGTGCTCCCCGGACTCGGCATAGGCCGGGACCTTGAGGTCGAGGTCGATGCCGAAGACCTCGCGGACGGAGACGGTGCGGTCGGGGAGCCGGGCGGGCGTGTCGTCAGAGAGCATTCGGAACCTCGTGAGGCGCGGACGACGCCACCCTGAACCGGTGGCGCATCCGCGCGGAAGAACGTCGAGCCGGGCCTCCGCGGCGGGGCGGAGCCATCCTTAGACGGCGACGCGCCGAGGCGCCACCGACCGGCATGGCCTCCATATAGGGCCGCGTCGCGCGGTTTCCCCATCCTGGGGTCGAACCGGCGTGCATCCTTCGTGCCGTTCAGCAGAGGCCGGCGGTGCGCAGCACGTCGTGGGCGCGGATGATGTCGCGCAGCCGCTCCTCGAACGAGCGGTCGCCGCCATTCGCGTCGGGGTGGAATCGCTTCACCAGCGCCTTGTACTGCGCCTTGATGGCAGGGGCGTCCGCCCCCTCTTCGAGGCCCATCACGTCCAGGGCGCGGCGTACCGTGGCGGTGCGGCGGGGCTTTTCCGGCTCGGGCTGGCGGGCGCGGCGGCGTCCGTCGTCGACGCCCGCACCGCGCAGGATGCCGAGCGGATCGACATAAGCCCAATCCCGGGTCGGCTCCTCGGCCGGCTTGCCCTGGCCGGCCGGGTTCACCCCCATCGCCCAGGTCGGGCGATGACCGATGATCGCGTCCTTCTGATAGGCCTGCACGGCGGCGTCGTTCATGCCGTCGAAATAGTTGTAGCTGGCGTTGTAGGCGCGGACATGGTCGATGCAGAAGCGCCAGTACTGGCCCTCCGCCTTTCGACCCTTCGGCGCGCGATGCGGGCCCGGCTGCGTGCAGCCCGGGCTCTCGCACGTCGCCTCGGCCGCGGCCTTCGGCTCGTCGCAGGACGGTTTGATCCGGATGCTGTCGAACAGGCGCGAGTTGAGATCCATGACGGGCCGATTATGAGGGGGTGGACCTGAGACACAAGGGCATCGGGCCTGATGACGCATGCGCGGGATCGGGCTTGACGGAATCTCCTGAACACGACGCGAGGGTGCGATGGCTGACGGTGCGGGCGGCGGGGGAACCCTGCGGGACTGGATGGAGGCACGGCTGCGCGAGCAGCTCGCGCCGGCGCGGCTCGACGTCATCGACGAGTCGCATCTGCATGCCGGCCATTCCGGGGCACGGCCGGGGGGCGAGACCCACTACCGGCTCGACATCGTCGCGTCGGCCTTCGCGGGCAAGAGCCGCGTCGAACGGCACCGGCTGGTGAACGCGCTGATGGACGATGCGTTCAAGCGCGGCCTCCACGCCCTGGCCCTGCGCGCGCGCACGCCGGACGAGGCGGCCTGAACCCGGGCGCGTCCGGCCTCGTTCCCGATGGGCACGCGGCTTTCGGGAGGAGACATGGCGATGCTGGCCCCGGCACGCATCCCCGCGGCGCGCGGGTCCGCGCCGCCCCATCTGCGGGGTAACCGCGCCCGGAGGCCGACATGTCCCTGAGGGTGACCCCGCGCATCGCCATCGGCGACGACGAGATCGAGCTGTCGTTCCTGCGCGCCTCGGGGGCGGGCGGCCAGAACGTCAACAAGGTCGAGACCGCGGTCCAGCTCCGCTGGTCGATCCTCGGCTCGCCCTCCGTGGACGAGCGCGTGAAGGCGAACCTCGTGCGGCTCGCCGGGCGGCGGATAACCAAGGACGGCGTCCTCGTGCTCACCGGGCAGCGGCACCGGACGCAGGAGCGCAACCGGGCCGACATCCTGCAGCGCCTCGTCGATCTGGTGGCGGAGGCGGCCAAGCCGCCGCCCCCGATCCGCCGCCCGACGAAGCCCACCAAGGGTTCGAAGGAACGGCGGATCGTCGCCAAGAAGAGCCGCGCCACGATCAAGCAGGGGCGGGGCAGCTACCGGGATTCCGACAGCTGAGACCGCCCTCAGTGGATCGCGTCGATCACCGCGGCCTTCGGGTTCGCGTCCGGCGCCGGGGACGAGCCCGCCACCAGGGTGCTGCCCGGCCGGGCGATCGTCATCGCGATGGCGATCAGGGCCAGGAGCGCCGCGAGGGCGGCCGGAAACAGGAAGGCCGATTCGCCGTAGCGGATGTCGAGGAGGCCGCCGATCACCGCGCCGGTGCTGAGCCCGGCCCAGAGCGGCGCCTGGATCCAGAACGAGGGCGCCACCGTGCCGAGCAGGAGGTTGGCGCAGCCGGTGCCGAAGCGCACCACGGCGCCGGTCACGTAGGTCAGGGCCAGGGAGCGGCCGCCCTCGTCCTGGAGCGTCGCGTTCTGGAGCCCCAGCGCCAGCACGATCGGATAGGCGTGCAGCGGATAGGCGAAGGTGCCCCAGGGCATCAGCAGGCCGCCGGCGAGCAGCAGCGCCTGGAGCGTCAGCAGCACCGCCAGGCGCCAGCGCCCGACCCAGGCGGCGATCAGCGTCCCCAGGAAGGCGCCGAAGCAGAACAGGCTGATGGTGCTGGCGACCCGTGTGACGTTCTCCCAGTCGCCGTTCGCCACCGCCACGCCGAAGCGCGTGGTGTTGCCCGACATGAACGACATGAACAGCTGCGAGAATTCCAGGAAGCCGATGGAATCCGCGCAGCCCGCCAGCAGGGCCAGCGCGATGGCGAAGGCGATGCGGCTGCGCGGATCGGCCGGGAAGGACTTGTCCGCCGGCGGTTCGGGCTTGCGCTCCGACACGCCTCCTCCGGTCCGGTTGCCGTACTCCGCCATGCTGATCCCCCGATGCAGCGGCCGCGTCCGCCGCGACCGACTGACAATGGACGTATAGCGCAGCGGTTTCATGCCGCAGTGCGGCGCAACACAACGACGCGCCCCGGCACCGGCGCGCCACCCTCCCGGCGGACATCGGCGGATTGCAGGGTCAGGATCTCCAGGCCGGCCACGGCGGCGGCCGCCGCGATATGCGAATCCGCGTGGGCGTAGCGCCCGTCCGCGCCCAGCGCAGTGCCCGCCGCGTCGTGGGACTGCACCGTGAAGGCGGCGAGGCCCCCCGGCCGCAGGACGCGGCAGATCCCCGCCAGGACGGGACCGAGGTCCGGAACGTAGATCAGCACGTCCGCGGCGAGGCAGAGGTCGGCCGACCCGTCCGCCTGTCCGGCCAGGAACGCGCCGAGCTCGCCCTCGGCGAGACGGTCGTAGAGCGGCCGGCCCTGCCACGCCTTGGCCCGCGCCAGGGCCAGCATCCCGGGGGACAGATCGATGCCTGTGAGATGGTCGACCCGGTCGCGGATCGCCGCGCCCATCAGGCCGGTGCCGCAGCCGAGATCGAGCGCTGTCGCGAACTGCGCCGGGTCCGGCGGGAGCGCGGCCCGGACCAGTTCGGGGCCGACATAGCCCAGGCCCTCGACCAGATGGCGCTCGAAGCGTGGCGCGTAGCCGTCGAACAGCGCCCTGACATAGGCGGGGGAGAGGGCCGGCAGGCCGTCGCCGAACCCCAGGCGGACGAGCTGCGCCCGCACGCCGAGCGTGTCGTCCGGGTCGATGTCGAGGGCGCAGGCATAGGCCCGGGCCGCCGCGTCCCGCAGGTCCGGATCGCCGCGCGACACCGACAACCCCTCCCGGGCCCGGCCGAGCAGCAGCCAAGCCGGCGCGTAGCGTGGCGCACGCTCCAGGACCTGCCCGGCGAGGTCCGCCGCGGCTTCATGGTCGCCCTCAGCCAGGCAGGCTTCCGCGTAACGATAGCGGCGGTCGGCGAGGAGGTCGCCGGAACTGTGCTGCGAGGCCATGCGTCTGCCGGATCGGGGGCGCCTATATACCGGGGCCACCGGCGGATTCCACCGGCAGCACGGACCCGATGCCGATACGCGCCAGCGATCTCCTGACCCTGACCCGCGAGGGTCTCTATTGCCCGCTCGGGCGCTTCCACGTCGATCCGACCTGGCCGGTGGAGCGCGCGCTGATCACCCACGGCCATGCCGACCACGCCCGGTCCGGCCACCGCCACGTGCTGGCGACGCCCGAGACCCTGCGGATCATGGCGGTGCGCTACGGGGCGGATTTCTGCGCGCAGCGCCAGGAGGCCCGGCTCGGGGAAGCGATCCGCATCGGCGACGTCACCGTGCGCTTCGCCCCCGCGGGCCACGTCCTCGGCTCGGCGCAGATCGCCATCGAGCACGAGGGCGCCCGGGTGGTGGTCTCGGGCGACTACAAGCGGGCGCCGGACCCGACCTGCCTGCCCTTCGAGGTAGTGCCCTGCGACGTGTTCATCACCGAGGCGACCTTCGGCCTGCCAGTCTTCACCCATCCCGACACCCGCGGCGAGGTCCGCAAGCTCCTCGCGTCGGTGGCCCTGTTCCCGGAGCGGGCCCACATCGTCGGCGCCTACGCGCTCGGCAAGGCGCAACGGGTGATGGCGCTGCTGCGCGAGGAGGGCTGGGACCGGCCGATCCATCTGCACGGGGCGATGGAGAAGCTCACCGCCCTCTACAAGGACGAGGGCGTGCCGCTCGGCGACACGCCGAAGGTGGCGGCGGCCGAGCGCAAGGATCTGCACGGGGCGATCGTGATCTGCCCGCCCTCGTCGATCCAGGACCTGTGGTCGCGGAAATTCCCCGACCCGGTGACCTGCTTCGCCTCGGGCTGGATGCGGGTGCGCGCCCGCGCCCGCCAGAAGGGCGTCGAGCTGCCGCTGGTGATCTCCGATCACTCCGACTGGCCCGACCTGTGCCGCACCATCCGCGACACCGGCGCCGGGGAGGTCTGGGTGACGCACGGCCAGGAGGACGCCCTGGTCCATTGGTGCGGGACGCAGGGCATCGCGGCGCGGCCGCTGCATCTCCTGGGGTATGGCGACGACGGCGAGGCCGAGCCCGGCCCCGCGGAGACCGGTCCCGAGCCGGAGGTGGCCGCGTGAACGACTTCGCCCACCTCCTCGACCGCCTCGCCTACGAGCCGAGGCGCAATGCCAAGCTGCGGATGCTGCAGGATTATTTTTCGCGCACGCCCGACCCGGAGCGCGGCTACGCGCTCGGCGCCATGACCGGCACGCTGAGCTTTCGCGAGGCCAAGCCGGCCCTGATCCGGGGGCTGGTGGAGGCGCGGATCGACCCGGTGCTGTTCCGGCTGTCGCACAATTACGTGGGCGATCTCGCCGAGACCACGGCGCTGATCTGGCCAACACCGCAGGATCTCCCTCCCCCCTCTGCGGGGGAGGGTGGCCCTCGCGTCAGCGAGGGTCGGGAGAGGGGAACCCGGCTTCAGGATGGGGCGGATGCCCTCATCAAAGCCGCGCCCTCTCTTGCACCGTCTCTCCCCTCTCCTGACTCCCTTCGGGGGCCACCCTCCCCCGCGGAGGGGGGAGGGGATGTGCGCGCCGGGATCGGCCACAACAACCCGCCGCCGCACGTCCCGACCCTGGCCGAGGTCGTGGAGACCCTGGCGACCATTCCGAAGAAGGATCTGCCCGGGCACCTCGCCGACTGGCTCGACGCCCTCGACGAGACCGGGCGCTGGGCGCTCCTGAAGCTCGTCACCGGCAATCTCCGCGTCGGCGTCTCGGCGCGGCTCGCCAAGAATGCGGTCGGTGCGCTGGGCGGCCACGACGCCGATGCCGTGGAGGAGGTCTGGCATGGGCTCACGCCGCCGTTCGAGACCCTGTTCGCCTGGGTGGAGGGCCGGGCCGCGCGGCCCGAGACCCTGAACCCGGCCCCGTTCCGGCCGCCGATGCTGTCGCACCCGATCGAGGAGGAGTCGGATCTGGAGAAGCTGGAGCCGGAGGCGTTCTCGGCCGAGTGGAAGTGGGACGGCATCCGCGTCCAGCTGGTCGGCGGCCGCGACCGGGCGGGCGCCCAGATCGGGAAGGTCTATTCCCGCACCGGCGAGGACATCACCGGGGCGTTCCCGGATTTGGCCGAGGCGATCACCTTCACGGGGACGCTGGACGGGGAACTGCTGATCCTGCGCGAGCGGCGGGTGCAGAGCTTCAACGTGCTCCAGCAGCGCCTGAACCGGAAGGCCGTGACGGGCAAGCTCCTGGAGGAGTTCCCCGCCCATGTCCGCGCCTACGACCTCCTGACCCTCGACGGCGACGACCTGCGGGCGGAACCCTTCGCGGACCGGCGGGAGGCGCTCGAAGCCCTGGTCACCCGCCTCGACCATGCGCGGATCGACATCTCGCCCCTGGTGCCCTTCGCGGATTGGGAGGCGCTGGCCGCCGCCCGGGCCGACCCGGCCTCGGTGGGCGCCGGCGCCGATGCGGACGCCATCGAGGGCATCATGCTCAAGCGCCGCACCAGCCCCTATCTCCCGGGCCGGCCCAAGGGGCCGTGGTGGAAGTGGAAGCGCGAACCGCACGTGGTCGACGCGGTGATGATGTACGCCCAGCGCGGCCACGGGAAGCGCTCGTCCTTCTACTCGGACTACACGTTCGGGGTCTGGCGGGAGGCCCCGGAGGGCGGGGACGAACTGGTGCCGGTCGGCAAGGCCTATCACGGCTTCACGGACGCGGAACTCGCCAAGCTCGACCGCTACGTCCGCAACAACACGACCAAACGCTTCGGCCCGGTCCGCGAGGTCGCGCACGGACGGGATTCCGGCCTCGTCCTGGAGATCGCCTTCGAGGGCGTGCAGCGCTCGACCCGGCACAAGTCGGGCGTGGCGATGCGCTTCCCCCGGGTCAGCCGCATCCGCTGGGACAAGCCCCCCGCGGAGGCCGACCGGATCGACGTGCTGGAGCGGATCCTCGCTCGGGGAGAGCGCGAGATCGCGCCGGGCGCGACGCTGAGGGAGACGACCGCATGAAACAGGGCAGGATCGGGCCGGTGGAGCCGCTGGCCTCCGGCGCGGTGGAGCGCCACGCCAGCGGGCGCCTCACCATCGCGACCCCGGGGCCGGGGTTCACGAACTTCACCGCGGCGGTCGCCGACTTCGTGCGCGGCAGCGGAATCCGGAACGGGCTGGTGACTGTGTTCTGCCGGCACACCTCGGCCTCGCTGACCATCCAGGAGAACGCCGACCCCGACGTCCAGACCGACCTGATGACCGCCCTGGACGGGTTGGCCCCGCGACATGCCGGCTACGTCCACGGGGCCGAGGGGCCGGACGATATGCCGGCCCATATCCGCACCCTGATCACGGATTCCGCCCTGAGCATCCCCCTGGTCGATGGGCGGTTGGCGCTCGGCACGTGGCAGGGGATCTATCTGATCGAGCATCGCGACCGGCCGCACCGGAGGGAGATCGTGCTCACCGTGATCGGCGCGTGACGCCGGCCGGCGCGTCGCATTGCGCCCACGCGCATCGGCAACACCGGGTCACACACCGGCGGTTAACCATGTCGTGTGCTGATGGGTGTCCGTGAGACCGGTGGGTATGCCGGTCTGGCGCAGGGAGACCCCGATGAGCCTTTTCGACGCGCTCTCGAACTCGATTTCCGGTGCGTCGGCCCAGTCCTTCGCGCTGAACAACATCTCGGGCAACATCGCCAACACCCAGACGGCGGGGTTCAAGACCACCGAGACGCGCTTCGCCGACATGCTCGCGCAGACCGAGGGCGGGATGCAGCCGGCTGGCGGCGTGTCGAGCAACACCCGCGACACCCTCGGCATCCAGGGCACGCTGCAATCCACCGGCGTATCGACCAATCTCGGCATCTCGGGCAACGGCTACTTCATCGTCCGGGCGAATTCCGGCACGGACCAGAGCCCGAGCTTCACCGGCCAGACGGCCTACACAAGGCGCGGTGACTTCACGCCGGATGCCAACGGCTACCTCGTCAACGGCGCGGGCTACTACCTGTTCGCCGGGGCCTCGGCGACGGCGCCGGTCACCGTGCCCACCGGGGCCAACACCCTGTCGAGCCTCGCTGTCTCCCCCGCCGGCACCCTCTCCGGCACCGCCGCGGACGGCAGCACGGTGCCGCTTGGCGCGCTGACGCTCGCGCAGTTCGGCACGCAGGACAACCTGACCTCCCTGGACGGCGGAACCTACGTGGCCAACGGCCAGTCCGGCACGCCGAGCTACGGCCTCAACGGCGCGACCCTGACGGCCGGATCGGTCGAGCAGTCGAATTCCAGCATCTCGGACCAGTTCTCGAAGATGATCGAGACGCAGCAGGCCTACACGGCCAACACCAAGGTCATGAGCACCGCCGACCAGATGCTGCAGGACGCCATCGCGATGTACGCCTGAGGCGGCGTCACAGGATCTTGAGCGGGTCCGTCTCGGGCGGGGGCGGCGCCACGTCCACACGGTTCCACCAGCCGCCGCCGAGCGCCACGAACAGGGCCGCGGTGTCGGCGTATTGCGTGGCCCGCGCGCTCGCCGAGGTGATCAGCGCCGAGAGGTAGCCCTGCTGGGCGATCAGCACCTGCGAGGAGGTGACCGCGCCCGCGGTGTATTGCTTGCGGATCAGCCCGAGGCTCTGGTTGGTGGCGCTCACCGCCGCGTCGGCCGCCGCCACCGCCCTGGCGTCGGCCTGCAGCGCCCGCAGGGCGTCGGCGACGTTCTGGAAGGCGCCGAGCACGGTCGCCTTGTACTGCGCCTGCGCCTGGGTGAGCCCTTCCTCCGCCGCCCGCTGGCGCCGGAACAGGGTGCCCGCATCGAAGATCGGCGCCGTGGCCTGCCCGATGATCGTGAAGAACGCGGCACCCGGGTTGGTCACCTGCGCGATCCGCGTGGAGCTCGACCCGCCGGTCGCCGTCAGGTTGAACTGCGGCAGGCGGTTGGCCACGGCGACGCCGACGCTGGCGCTGGCCTGCTGGACCAGGGCCTCGGCGGCCTTCACGTCCGGTCGCTGCTGCACGAGGCGCGAGGGCAGGCTCACCGGCAGCCGGGTCGGCAGCCGCAGGGCTGAGAGCACGAAGGTCTCGCTGACCTCGTCGGAGGGCAGGCGGCCGGCGAGCGCGGTGAGCAGGTTGCGCTGCTGCGCCAGGGCCTTCTCCAGCGGCGGCAGCAGCTGCTGCGACAGGGCCAGCGCGGCCTGTTGCTGGACCACGTCGGCGCCCGCGATCTGCCCGAGCGACAGCTGCTTGTTGTAGAGCTGCAGGATCTCGGTCTGCGCCTGGATGACCTTGCGCGTCGCCTCGATCTGCGCCCGCAGGGACGCCTCCTGGATGGCGGCCGCCACCACGTTGCCGGTGAGGCTGAGATAGGCCGCCTCCAGCTGGAAGCGCTGGTTCTCGGTGGTGGCCTCCAGGGACTCGATCTGCCGGCGGTTCCCGCCGAACACGTCCGGATTGTACGAGACCACCGCCTGCGGGGTGGAGAGGCTGTAGAGGTACTGGGCCTGGTTGTTGAGCGGCGATTGCAGATCGAGGCCGGGGGCGAGGATGCCCTGGATCTGCGGGTTCGCGGTCAGGCTCGGATAGAGCGTGCCCTTCTGGGCCAGCACGTTCTGCTGCGCGATCCGGAGCGAGGCCTGCGCGGCTTCGAGGTTCGGATTGTTGGCGAGGGCCTGCTCGACCAGGCGATTCAGCGCCGCGGAGTGGAACAGGGTCCACCAGGAGCCGGGAATGTCCGCGCCCGAGACGAAGCTCTGATCCGCCGAGCCGCCCTGCCGGGTGCGGACCTTGTCGGCGGCCGAAGGGTTCTTCAGCGGCTCCTTGGTGTAGCGGCCGACCGGCGGATCCTCGGGCGGCACGTAGTTCGGCCCGACCGCGCAGGCCGACAGGGACAGCGACACGGTCGCGGCCAGCACGGCGACCGCCCGTCCGCACCGAATCGGCGCACAGCTCACCATTCCGCCCCCGAAGACCATACCCTGGTAGAGCGGCGCGGCGCGCAGCCAAGTCAATGCGGGCGTCCCCAGATGGCGTGCGCGGGGCGCAGGTTGTGGCCCGCCTGCAACGTGCTGCCGGCCGGTCCGCAGGGTCGTGAGGCGGCTCACGCGGCGGCCCGATGCTCGGTCGGGGCCCGCGCCGCGAGATTCGGCCTGCGCCGGGAGAACAGGGAGATCAGCACCGGCATGACCACCAGGATCAGGTTCGGCGCCAGGATGATGCCGCCGACCACCACCAGCGCCAGCGGCTTCTGCACCTGCGAGCCGATGCCGGTGGAGATCGCGGCCGGGAGCAGGCCGACGCAGGCGGCCACGCAGGTCATCATCACCGGGCGCATGCGCACCACCGCCGCGTGCCAGACCGCCTCCTGGGGCTTCCAGCCCTCCTCGAGGAGCTGGTTGTAATAGGCCAGCAGGATCACGCCCTCCATTGTCGAGATGCCGAACAGGGCGATGAAGCCGATCGCCGCCGAGATCGAGAACGGCGTGCCGGTCAGGGACAGGGCGAAGATGCCGCCGATCATCGCCATCGGGATCACCGACAGCGTCAGCAGCATGTCGGCCACCGAGGAGAAGTTGATGTACAGGAGCAGCGCGATCAGCAGCAGGGTCACCGGCACCACGAGGCTGAGCCGGGCCGCCGCCTCCTTGAGGTTCGTGAACTGCCCGACCCATTCCAGCCGGTAGCCCGGCGGCAGGTCCACCGCCTCGGCGACCTTGCGCTGGGCCTCGATCACCGTGCTGCCGAGGTCGCGGCCGCGCACCGAGAACTTCACCGGGATGTAGCGCTCCTGATCCTCGCGGTAGATGAACGAGGCGCCGGAGACGAGATCGACATCGGCGATCTCCGAGAGCGGTACCTGGATCACGCCGCCATTGGGATTTTGCGCGCCCACCGCGATGTTGCGGATGCCGGCGAGCGACGAGCGGTACTCCTTGGCGAGCCGCACCCGCATGGGGAAGTGGCGGTCCGAGCCGTACTCGTAGAGGTCGCCCGCGGTCTGGCCGCCGATCGCCGCCTGGATCGTGGTGTTCACGTCGCCGATCGACAGGCCGTAGCGGGCGGCCTTGTGCCGGTCGACGTCGATCCGCACCGTCGGCTGGCCGAGGGATTCGAACACCGAGAGGTCGGTGATGCCCGGCACCGAGGCCAGCGCGGCCTTCACGGCGTTGGCGGTCTTGGTGAGCTGGACGAGGTCGTTGCCGTAGACCTTGACCGAGTTCTCGCCCTTCACCCCCGAGGCCGCTTCCTGGACGTTGTCCTCAATATATTGTGAGAAGTTGAACTCGATGCCCGGGAATTCGTCTTCCAGCTTCCTGCTCAGATCCTGGATTAGGGTCTCCTTTTCGAGCCCCTTGCGCCACTGGTCGATCGGCTTGAGCGGCGCCAGGATCTCGACGTTGAAGAAGCCGGTGGCGTCGGTGCCGTCGTTCGGGCGGCCCTGGTGCGACAGGACGGTGGTGACCTCCGGGACCTCCTGGAAGATCTTGCGCATGCGCTGGACGTAGGCGTTGCCGGCCTCCAGCGAGATCGAGGACGGCATGGTGCCGCGCACGTAGAGGTTGCCCTCCTCGAGGCGGGGGAGGAATTCCAGGCCGAGGTTGCGCGCCACCAGCCCCGAGACGAGCAGGATCGCCAGCATCACCGCGAGCGTCAGGACCCGGTTCTTCAGGCCGAAGGCGAGGATCCGCTCGTGGCCGAAGCGCGTGAGCCGCACGATCAGGGTGTCGCGCTCCTCGAGCTTCCGGGGCAGGATCAGCGCGGCGAGGGCGGGCGAGACCGTGAAGGTCGCCAGCAGGCCGCCGATCAGCGCGTAGGCGTAGGTCTTGGCCATCGGCCCGAAGATGTGGCCCTCGACGCCCGTCATGGTGAAGAGCGGCAGGAAGCCGACGATGATGATCGTGGCCGAGAAGAAGATCGCCCGGTTCACCTCGCGGCCCGCGATCGCGATGGTGCCGAGCCGCCCGGTCAGGCCGGCGGGCGGCGCCTCGCCCTTGACGTGCTTGGGCTCCGCGAGGTGGCGGAACACGTTCTCGACCATGATGACCGTCGCGTCGACGATCAGGCCGAAATCGATGGCGCCGAGCGACAGGAGGTTCGCCGAATCGCCGCGCACCACCAGGATCAGGATCGCGAAGCCCAGCGCGAACGGGATCGTGGCCGCCACGATGATCGCACTGGTGAGCGAACCGAGGAACAGCCACTGCACCACGAAGACCAGCACCACGCCGAAGACGAGGTTGTGCATCACCGTGTGGGTGGTGGTGTGGATCAGGCCCGAGCGGTCGTAGATCCGCTCGATCTTCACGTCCGGCGGCAGGACCGTGGAGTTGTTGATCTTGTCGATCTCGGCCTCGACCCGCTCCAGCGTCGGCAGGCTCTTGCCGCCGCGGGTCATGAGCACGATGCCCTCGACCACGTCGCGCTGGTCATCATGGCCGACGATGCCGAGCCGCGGCGCGTTCGACACCCGCACCTCGGCCACGTCCCGCACCAGCACCGGCGTGCCGTTGACGAGGCTGATCATCGTGTCCTTGATGTCGTCCATGTCGCGGATCAGGCCGATGCCGCGCACCACCGCCGATTGCTGCCCGACATTCAGCGTCTGGCCGCCGACGTTGATCGAGGCGTTGTTGAGCGCGGTGGTCAGCTGGACCAGGGTCAGCCCCTGCGCCTGCAGGCGGTTCAGGTCGACGGCGACCTCGTATTCCTTGGCCTTGCCGCCGAAGGCGGTGACGTCGACCACGCCGGGGATCGCCTTGAACCGGCGCTGGAGCACCCAGTCCTGCAGGGTCTTCATGTCCATCGGCGAGTAGCCCGCCGGGCCCACGAGCTTGTAGCGCATGATCTCGCCCACCGGGCTCGTCGGCGAGATCTGCGGCGTGGCGCCGTTGGGCAGGGTCGGGGCCTGCGACAGGCGGTTGAGCACCCGCTGCAGCGCCTCCTCGTACGTGTACTCGTAGTTGAACTGGACCTTCACGTCGGACAGGCCGAACAGCGAGATGGTGCGCACCACCTGGGCGTTCGGGATGCCGGCCAGCGCCACCTCCAGCGGGATGGTGATGTAGCGCTCGATCTCGTCGGCGGACTGACCCGGATTCTGGGTGATCACGTCGACCAGCGGCGGCACCGGGTCGGGATAGGCCTCGATGTTCAGCTGCGTGTAGGCGCCGTAGCCGATGCCCAGCATCATGACGAACAGCAGAACCACCAGCACGCGCTGCCGGAGCGAGAAGGCGATCAGGGCGTTCATCGGGCCGGATCCTCGCTCACGACGCCTTGTCGCCGGTGGCCGCCCGGTCGATGAACAGGGCGCCGCGGGTCACGATCTGCTCGCCCGGCCGCAACCCGTCGACCACCTGGGCGCTGTCGCCGTTGATCAGCCCGAGCTTGACGTCACGGGCCTCGACGGCGCCGTCCGGCCGGGCCACCCAGACATGGGTCCGGTCGCCCTCGTAGACGATCGCGGCGACCGGCACGCTCGGGCTCGGCTCGCCCTTGCCGGTGATGATCGTGAAGGTGGCGAACATCTCCGGGCGCAGCACCCGGTCCGGGTTGTCGACCTCGCTGCGCACCGCCAGCCGCCGGGTCGCCGGGTCGAGGCTGGAGGCCATGTAATTCACCCGCGCCTTGAACACCCGCGTGCCGAAACCCGCCACCTTGGCCTCGACCTCCTGGCCGTTCCGGATCTTGGGGATCTCGCTCTCGCGGACGTTGGCGACGAGCCAGACCGTCGACAGGTCGCCGATCACGAAGACCGGGTCGCTGGAGGCCGAGAGGTACTGCCCGATGCCGACCTTGCGCTGGACGATCGTGCCGGCGATCGGCGCCCGGATTTGCGTCTCCGGGCTCATCGTGCCGTTCTTCTCGTAGGCGGCGATCTCGGCGGCGGTCTTGCCCAGGAGCCGCAGGCGGTTCCGCACCGCGTCGAGGGAAGCCTCCGCGGTCTTCAGGTCGCTCTGGGCGGCGATCACGTCGTTCTGGGCCGACTGGTAGTCCTTCAGGGCCGTGGCGTGGGCCTGGAACAGCTCCTGCTGGCGCGACGCGATGGTCTGGTCGAGCTTCAGGAGCGCCTGCTGCTTCTGGAGCGTGTTGAGCGCCGCCTGATAGTCATTCTGCGCCTGGACCATGTCGGTGGCCTCCAGGGTCAGGAGGACGTCGCCGGCCTTCACGTCGTCGCCCGCCCGGACCAGCACCTTGGTCACCCGGCCCGCATAGGGCGAGACCACCGGCACGTTGTCGTCGTCGTTGAGGGCGATGCGGCCCTCGGCGGAGCCCTCCGGGCGGAACATCTGGGTCGCCACCGGCAGGATCTCGAAGGCGGCGCGCTGCTCCTTGGAGGGTCGGAACACCCGCTCCACCGGGCCGGCCTTCACCGCGTCGATGCCCGGATCGGCGTTGCCCGAGGCGCCGAACAGGCCGGTCACCGAGGCGAGGAGGCCGGAGCCGGCCTCGCGGGCCCGATCCGGGAAGGCGAAGGCGAGGGCGCCCGCGACCACCAGGAGCGCGACGACGACGAGGGGCCTCGACCACCGGCGATTGCGCGGCGGTGCCAGGGTGGTCTCGTCCTGTTCCAGCGGGTTTCGGGCGTCCATGGCTGTTCTTCTGCGTCCGGACGAAGTGACCGGGCTGGCTGAGACGGGTACGATTCGCGCCGGAACGCCACTCACATCAATGCGACCGCTGGTGCTTTTCTGTGGCGAACCGCGCGGGTGTTCCCCAGCGGCCCAGCCTGCCTAGAGCAAAGCTTGTCCGGCGTGCAATCGATTGGCGGCACCGGTCGCGAAACCGTGTGACACCGTCTTCCTTTGCCGGGATTTGTTACAATATGACAACGGTTCCCGGCGAACCGCCCCGCCCGCTCCCGTCACCCCGTCGAAGAAGCCGCCATGTCCGACACGAGCCCCGCTTCCGCCAAATCCGGATCCCCCGCCGGATCCCCCGCCGGCAAGATCCCGGTCACCGTGCTCACCGGTTATCTCGGCGCGGGCAAGACCACGCTGCTGAACCGGATCCTCACCGAGAATCACGGCAAGCGCTACGCCGTGATCGTCAACGAGTTCGGTGAGATCGGCATCGACAACGACCTCGTCGTCGGCGCGGACGAGGAAGTGTTCGAGATGAACAACGGCTGCGTCTGCTGCACGGTGCGCGGCGACCTGATCCGGATCATGGACGGGCTGGTGAAGCGCCGGGGCAAGTTCGACGCGATCATCGTCGAGACCACGGGTCTCGCCGACCCGGCGCCGGTGGCCCAGACCTTCTTCGTCGATCAGGACGTGGGCGAGGCCGCCCGGCTCGACGCCGTGGTGACGGTGGCGGATGCCAAGTGGCTCTCCGACCGCCTGAAGGACGCCCCGGAGGCCCGCAACCAGATCGCCTTCGCGGACGTGATCCTGCTCAACAAGAGCGATCTCGTGGCCCCGGCGGACCTCGACCGGGTCGAGGCCGAGATCCGCACCATCAATCCGCTGGCCAAGCTCCATCGCACCCAGAACTGCGCGGTGCCGCTCGAGGCGGTGCTGGAGCGCAACGCCTTCGACCTCGACCGGATCCTCGAGGTGGAGCCCGACTTCCTGGAGGAGGGGCACCACCACCACCACGATTCCGACATCCGCTCGATCTCGGCGCGGATCGAGGGCGCGGTCGACCCGGAAAAATTCATGCCCTGGATCTCGAACCTGACCCAGGTCCAGGGCCCCGACATCCTGCGCTGCAAGGGGATCGTGGCCTTCCCGGACGAGCCGAAGCGCTTCGTCTTCCAGGGCGTCCACATGATCCTCGACGGGGACGTGCAGGGCGACTGGCGACCGGACGAGCCGCGGGTGTCCCGCGTGGTGTTCATCGGCCGCAACCTCGATCCGGCGGCGATCAAGGCGGGGTTCGAGGACTGCCGGGTGTGAGGGCCTGAGAGGCGCTGTGTGTTTCCCTCCCCCGCAGAGGGGGGAGGGGGTGCCCGGCGGCTCCGAAATCTCATGCGCGCAAACGCCAACACGTCCTTTTCCGCCCACGAAGCCGATTCTCAACGATTGAATGTCACTCTAGAGGCTGCGGGCCTGCGTACTCGGCCCGCGGAGCCCGCGTATCATGGCCCACAGCGCAGCCGCCGGAACCGCGCCCGGTATCCCGCTCATCGTGGTCGTGGAGGGGCTGGCGAAGGCGCTGTTTGCCGCCTTCATCTTCTTCGCCTGCTTCGCCTTCTCGGAGACCTCGCCCTACGACGCGGTGGCGATCCCCACGATCCTGCTGTGGCTCTGCCTCGGCGTGCGGCTGCACCGGGGGGCGCTGCCGCTGCTCGGCCTCCTGCTCCTCTATCTGGCGGCCATCGTCACCGCCCTGCTCCCGTACCTGAACGAGGACTTCCCGGTCACCTGGACGGTGCAGCTGATCTACCTGTCGATCACCTGCATCTTCTTCGCGATGTTCTTCGCCGACGACACCCAGGCCCGGATGGAGCTGGCGCTGAAGGCCTACACGGCGAGCTGCGTGTTCTCGGCGGCGCTCGGCATCGTCGGCTACCTGCAATGGCTCGGCATCGAGGACCTGTTCTACAAGTACGACCGGGCGTCGGGCACCTTCCAGGATCCGAACGTGTTCGGCTCGTTCCTGACGCTGGGTGCCCTCTACCTGATGCACGGCCTGCTCACCGGCGCGGCGCGGCGGCCGCTGGCCTCGCTCCTCGGCCTGCTGATCATCGTGGCCGGCATCTTCCTGTCGTTCTCCCGCGGCTCCTGGGGCGGGAGCGCGGTCGCGGTGCTGCTCATGGTCGGCTCGGTCTACGCGGGCAGCACGTCAGTCCGCCTGCGCCGCCGCATCGTGCTCCTGACCCTGGCGACGATCGTGCTCGGCACCGTGGCGGTGATCGGCCTGCTCTCGGTCGATCACGTCCACAAGATGTTCGAGACCCGGGCGTCCCTGACCCAGGATTACGATGAGGGCGAGACCGGCCGCTTCGGCAATCAGATCCGCGGCCTCGCCATGCTCCTGGAACGCCCCTTCGGGATGGGGCCGATGCACTGGCGGCTGGTCTTCGGGCTGGAGCCGCACAATTCCTACATCGGCTCCTTCGCCAATGGCGGCTGGCTCGGGGGCGCGGTGTTCATCGGCCTCGTGCTGACCACCAGCGTCGTCGGATTCCGGCTCCTGGTGCGGCCGTCGCCCTACCGGGCGCACGCGCAGATCGTGTGGCCGGCGCTGCTGATGTTCTTCCTCCAGGCCTTCCAGATCGACATCGAGAAGTGGCGCCATGTCTACATGATGCTCGGCATGGTCTGGGCCCTGGAGGCCGCGCGGCTGCGCGTGGGCGGGCGCTTCGTCCCGGGAGCTGGTCGTCGGCCTCCGGAGACATGAAGCGGCCGGGCTGAGGATTGTAGCATCGCCCCGAAAGACGGCCGCCGGCCTTCGGAAAAAGATCACGCGCGGTCCGCCGCGCCCCGGCGCGCTTGAAACGCGGCCCCGGGCGCGGCATCGCTCGTCGGCCGCCGAACGGATCACCGTGCCGCGCACCCGGAGACGGTCAGTTGAACACAGAGCGGGACAGCGAGGACGATCGGGTCGCGGCCCTCAGGGCGCTCGGGATCCTGGGCACGGCGCCCGAGCCGCATTTCGACGCCGTCTGCCGCACCGCCCGCCGCCTGTTCAAGGTGCGCAGCGCCCTGGTGGCCTTCATTGACGACACCGACCTGTGGCCCAAGACCCCCTGCATCGACGTGCCGGGGGCGATCCCGCGCGCCGGCAGCCTCTGCGACCACACGATCCGCGGCGACGGCCTGCTGGTCGTGCCAGACACCCGGGCCGATCCGCGCTTCCGCGACCTCCCGGGGGTCGCCGCCCCGGACGGCTTCCGCTTCTACGCGGGCCTGCCCCTGAGCCTGCGGCCCGGCCTGCGGATCGGCACCTTCTGCCTGATCGATCCGGAGCCCCGCGACGGCTTCTCCGACGACGAGGCGGCGGCCCTGCGCGACCTCGCCGAGATCGTCCTCGCCCATCTGCGGCTCACCGAGGCCAATGCCCGCCGCGGCCACGAGATCGCGCAGGCGGCGATCCGCGAGGCCGTGATCCGCGAGCAGCACCGCGAGATCAACGCCCGGGCCCGCGCCCAGGAGGCGGCGAATCATCAGCTCACCATGGCCGAGCAGCTCGCCAGCATCGGCAACTGGCGGGTCGAGCTGGCCGAGGGCCAGCCGGTCTGGTCGGCCAGCCTCTACGAGATCGCCGGCCGCGATCCCGGGACGCCGCCGCCGCGCCTCGACGTGTTCGCGCAGGTCTACCATCCCGAGGACCGAGATCGGCTCGCGGCGATCGTGGCCGACGCCATCGCGCGCCGGACGCGCTTCGACTTCGAGGCGCGGCTGCTGCGCCCCGATGGCGGGATCCGCGACGTGGTCGTGCGCGGGGAGTACCGGGGGGACGGCGCCGCCGCCGGCCTGGTCGGCGTGCTCATCGACGTGACCGAGCGGCGCCGCGCCGAGGACGAGGTCCGCCGCAGCGAATCGCGCTACCGCGGCCTGGCCGAGACGCTGCCGCTCCTGGTCTGGACCATGCGGGTCGGCGACGGGCAGGCGACCTACGTCAACGCGCAGTTCCAGGCCTATTACGGGCCGATCGGGCCGGAGCGGGCCGAACGCCTCGCCCGCAACCATCCCGAGGATGCCGCCGCCATGGAGGCGGCCTGGAACCGGGCGCTCGCCAGCGGCGCGGGCTATGGCGGCCAGTGGCGGATCCGGCGCCATGACGGCGTCTACCGCTGGCACAAGCTCTCGCTGATCCCGATCCGCCTCAATCCCACCGATGGCGCCGTGGCGGAGTGGCTCGGCACCGCCCTCGACGTGGACGACATCGTCACGGCGCGGCTCGCCGTCGAGGAGGCCCGGGGCCTTTTGGGGATCGCCCTGGACGCCGCGGAGGCCGGCACCTGGGAATGGGACATGCGCACCGGGCTCGCCACCCTGAGCCCCGAGAGCGCGCGCATGCACGGGCTCCCGGAGACCGGCGCGCCGCACGTGCTGCCCGCCGCGGAATGGACCGCGCTCCTGCATGCGGAGGATGTCGGCGACGTCTGGAACGAGGTCCGGCGGGCGGTGGAGACCACCACGCCCTACGCGGCCGAGTTCCGGGTGGGCCGGCGCTGGCTCTATGCGCGCGGGCGGACGCTGTTCGGGCCCGAGGGGCTGCCGCAGCGCATGGTCGGCCTCCACCTCGACATCACCGAGCGCAAGGCGGCCGAGGCCGCGCTGCGGGCGGCCACCCGGGACGCGGAGGCAGCCCGCGCGGAGGCGGAACGGGCGAGTGCGGCCAAGAGCGAGTTCCTGGCCGCCATGAGCCACGAAATCCGCACGCCGCTCAACGGCATCCTGGGCTATGCCGACCTGCTCCTCGACGAGGGGACGATCCGGAACGAGGACCGGCGCCGCCTGGAGCTGATCCAGAGTTCCGGCGCGGCCCTGCTCACCGTCGTCAACGACATCCTCGACTTCTCGAAGATCGAGGCCGGCGAGCTGTCCCTCGATCCGGTCGCCTTCCCGCTGATCTCCACCGTCGACGCCGCGGTCTCGATCGTGCGCGGCAGCGCGATCCGGAGCGGCCTCGCGATCGAAGCCCGGATCGATCCGGGCCTGCCCGACAGCGTGATCGGCGATCCGGGCCGCCTGCGGCAGGTGCTCCTCAACCTGCTGAACAACGCCGTGAAATTCACGCCGGCGGGCTCCGTCACCGTGACCGTGGAGCGGGAGGGCGCGGGCCCGGCCCCCGACGGCAGCTCCGGCGACGTCATCCGCTTCGCCGTGACCGATACCGGGATCGGCATCTCGCCGGACCGGCAGGATCGCCTGTTCAAGCGCTTCAGCCAGGTCGACGGCTCGATCAGCCGGCGCTTCGGCGGCACCGGCCTCGGACTGGCCATCTCCCGCCACCTCGTGACGCTGATGGGCGGCGAGATCGGCGTCGAGAGCCGCGAGGGCGCGGGGTCGACCTTCTGGTTCCGGCTCACCCTGCCGCGGGCGGCCGCGGCGGCCCACGCCCCGAGCGCGCGGGCCGAGACCGGCGCGGCGGCTCTCCGGCCGACGGACTCTGCGCCGGCGGGCTCGGCGACGCCGCTGCGACTCCTGCTGGTCGAGGATGTGCCGCTCAATCAGGAACTCGCCTGCGCGGTCCTCGAATCGCAGGGCTACGCGGTGGACGTGGCGGGGGACGGAGCCGAGGCGATCACGGCGGTCGCCGCGGCGGTCGCGGCCGGGCGCGCCTACGACCTCGTGCTCATGGACGTCCAGATGCCCCGGGTCGACGGGCTCACGGCGACCCGGCGGATCCGCGCCCTCGCGCCCCCCGCCTGCGACATCCCGATCGTGGCCATGACCGCCAACGTCCTGCCGACCCAGATCGAGGACCTGCGCGGGGCCGGGATGGACGATTACGTCGGCAAGCCGTTCCGCCGGGCCGACCTCTTCGCCACGATCAGCCGCTGGACGGCGCCGGGGGCGCGCCGTGCGGCGCGGCCGGAGGAGCCCCGGCGCAGCGCGCCGGTGGATTCCGCCGTCCTCGACGCCGCGGTTCTGTCGGAGATGGAGGCGAGCTTCGGGACGGACCGGGTCGGTGCGCTGCTGGATCTCCTGGCCAACGAGCTGTCCGAGCGGTTCCGTCCGAGCGAGACCGACCGGCTCCAGATCGCCCACGACGCGCACGCCCTGGTGGCGGCAGCGGGGCTCCTGGGCTTCGTCGGCCTGTCGAGCCTGTGCCGGGAGGTCGAGGCGGCCGCCCATGCGGGGGCCGACCTGATGCCGCTGATCCGCCGCCTGGAGGTGCAGCGCGCGACGGCCCTGCGGGCGATCCGGCAGCTGCGCGCCGCGTGAGGCCGCGACCGGATCTTCGGCCGATGGAAGTCAATCGCATCGATGTAACCGACGATATCGAACCGTCGAAGTCTCGTCAGGTGCCAATAAGGCACTGAACGAGAGGATACTGAAATGCGCATTCCGTTCAGCGTGATTGCCGCCGTCCTTGCCTCGGCAATGGTCGTGGCTCCTGCCTACGCCGCCGAGTCGATGAGCAAGGATGCCATGCACAAGGATTCGATGGGCAAAGACGCCATGCATAAGGATTCGATGAAGAAGGATGCCATGGGGCAGGGAACCATGGGCAAGGATGACACGAGCAAGGATACGATGAAGAAGTAGAAGCGACCCGGAATAAGGACGGGCGGCCGTTTTTGGCTTCCGAGCCCGTTCGGGCCGAGCCGAGGGGGCGCTTCCCCTTTCGGCTGCGGCGCCGTTTTATCGTCGCGATGCGCATCCCGCCGACGTACCCCTCAGGGCGTGGTCCTGCGCACGCCCGCCCTGATCACGTTTCGACCGTGGCCGGAGGCGCAAATCAGGCGCGCTCCGGATCCTCCTCCGGCAGCGGATCACCGGTCCAGGTCGTGGCGAAGGCCGCCAGTTCCCGGGCGTTGCCGAAGGCCATCACGCTCACGCTGCGCTCGGTCGGCTCGGCCCCCGGATAGGGGGCGAGCCGGACCGTCACCCGGGCCAGACGGCCGCCCGGGGCGTTCTGCCCGATCCAGGCCTGCGCATCCGCGGTCAGGCGTTCCGGCCCGTCCAGGGCCCGGGAATCGCCCCGCAGCACGACCACGTAGGTGCCGAGACTGGGATCGGCCCCCTGAACCGCCTTGACGATGTCGATCACGGGTGTTCCGCGAAGTCGTTGATCTGCACCTGGGCCTGGGCCGGGGTGAAGTTCGGGATGTCGGCGAAGATCTCTTCGCCGTGGGCCGCCACGGCCTTCTGGAAGGCCTCAACCGATTCGAAGGTGAGCAGGGCCATGACCTGGACCGGAGCGGTGCCCCCGTCCGGCGTACCGGCGCCCTTGACCACTTTCGCGTCGTGGAGACCCAGGGAGGACCAGCGCTGCCGCACCAGCGGCATATGGTGGCCGAGGTAGTAGCCCATGTCGAAGCTCGGGCCGGCGGGGTACATCACGCTCACCAGAATCATGGCCGTCGTCTCTCCTGTCGGGAAATCGGGAACGGGTCAGTGCAGCTTCACCCGCGGCTCGGTGCGCCGGGTGAGGGCGCGGGCCAGGGTGTCGAGCACCGTCTTGGCGGTGCCGTGCAGCGCCCGCTCATGCATCTTGTAGAGGGAGCGGTACATCATCCGGGCGAAGAGGCCGGCGATCAGCATGTTCTTGCCGCGCACGAAGCCCATCAGGCTGCCGACCGTCGAGTACTCGCCGAGCGACACCAGCGAGCCGAAATCCTTGTAGCGGAACGGCTTCAGCGGCCTGCCGTCGATCTTGGCCTGGATCTGGCCGACGAGGTGGCTCGCCTGCTGGTGCGCGGCCTGGGCGCGGGGGGGCACCGGCGTGTCCGAGCCGGCCTCGACCAAGTAGGCGCAGTCGCCCAGCGCGAAGATGTCGGGGTCCCGGGTCGTCTGCAAAGTCGGGGTGACCACGAGCTGGTTGGTCCGCGTGGTCTCCAGGCCGCCGATGCCCTGGAGGAACGGCGGCGCCTTCACCCCCGCGGCCCAGACCACCAGCTCCGAGGGGATGAAGGTGCCGTCGGCGAGCTGCACGCCGTCCGTCCGCACCTCCGTCACCCGGGCCTTCACGCGCACCTCGACGCCGATCTTGTCGAGGAGCTGCATCACCTCGGTCGAGAGCCGCTGCGGCACCGCCGGCAGGATCCGCTCGGCCGCCTCCACCAGGGTGATGCGGATGTCCTTGCCCGGATCGATCCGGTCGAGCCCCGTGGAGACCACGTGGCGCAGGGTCCGGTGCAACTCGGCGGCGAGCTCGGTCCCGGTGGCGCCCGCGCCGATCACCACGACGTGGAGCTGGCCGGCCCGGACCGGGCCGGCCTGGGTGTGGGCCCGCAGGGATGCGTTCACGAGGCGCTGATGGAAGCGTACCGCCTGATCCTGGGTATCCAGGGCGATGGCGTGGTCGGCGACGCCCGGGGTGCCGAAATCATTGGTGGTCGAGCCCACCGCCATCACGAGCGTGTCGTAGGGCACCGCCCGTTCGGGCGTGACTTCGCGGCCCTCCGAATCGTGGCTGGCCGCCAGCTGGACCGTGCGCGTCTGCCGGTCGAGCCCGGTCATGCGGCCGATCCGGTAGCGGAACCCGTGCATGTGGGCGTGGTGCAGGTAATCCACCGCGTGGTGGCCCACGTCGAGGCTGCCGGCCGCCACCTCGTGGAGCAGGGGCTTCCAGATATGGGTGCGGGCACGGTCCACCAGCGTGATGTGGGCGCGCTTGCCCCGCCCGAGCTTGTCGCCGAGCTTCGTCACCAGCTGGAGCCCGGCGGCGCCGCCACCGACCACGACGACGCGATGCAGACCGGACTCGTTCTCGACCGATGCCATAGCCACTCTTCAATGCTCCCGTACCGGGATTAGAACGCCGCCCTGCTTACACGGGTCGGGTGTCCGATTGCCACATCTGCCCGCCAACAGCACGGCAAGAGCACGCTGACGAGCATGCCTCGCCGGAGTTCCCATCATCGGGACCGGATCACGCGCCCGGAGCGCCCGGCTGGCGCAGGGGATGCGCCTCGGCCACGGCCGGCAGGGCGAGGCATTCTGCGGCGATCCGCCCGACCGTCGGATAGGCCGCGGTGTCCACACCGAAGATGCCGGTGCCGACCCAGAGGCTGACGAGGCACAGATCGGCGTGGCTGACCGCGTCGCCCTGGCAGAACCGGCCGGTTCCGGGCTCCCGGGTCAGCCGCGCTTCGAGGGTCTTCAGGCCGGTCTCGAAGGCGTTGCGCAGGAAGTCGAGCATCCGCTCCCGGGGTAGATCGTAATGCTCCATCAGGAAGGTGCGCACCCGCGGCACGTAGAGCGGGTGCGTGTCGCAGGCCACGACCTGCGCCAGGGAGCGCGCCCGCGCCCGCGCCCGGGGCTCCTCCGGCAGCAGGCGCACGCCCCCCTGCGTCTCCTCCAGATAGTCGAGGATCGCCAGGGACTGGGTGAGCGGCGGCCCGTCGCCGTCGAACAGGGCCGGCACCGCCCCCTGCGGGTTGATCGCCCGGAATTCCGGCTTGTGCTGGTCGCCCGCGTCGAGGTCGATGAAGGTCTCCTCGTAGGGGATGCCCTTCAGCTTCAGGGCGATTCGCACCCGGAAGGCGGCGGCCGAGCGCCAGTTGCCGTACATGTGCATGGACTGGATTCCGAATTGCGATGTGTTCGACACTTACGTGCGCGAGGACACCGTACTTCGTTGTCCGCGGCAAGTCGCGACGGCCGGCGCGGTTGGCCATCGCCCCGCCCGGGTGGGCGCCGCTACGAGCCGGACGGCCGCTGCCCGCCCGATGACGCTTTCGAGGCGCGGGATGAAGCACCGGCCTTGCCCTTGCGGCGATCGAAAAAAGCGCCCCGCTTGGGTTTCTTGAACCGGATGTTCGACAGGTCGCTCGCGGGGGCGTTGCCGGATCCCGGCGACGCGCGCCGAACTTCGTCGTACAAGGGTATCGTCGATCGGGCGGTGTCGCGGTCGGCGACACACCATCGCGCCGCCGCCGCGGCACAGATCTCGACCGTGTGCAGCACCGGAATCGGCTTCGGCTTGTTGAACGCCAGAGCAATCTCCGGCGATGCGACGACGATCATGTCCACGTTCTGCGCCTCGAATTCGGACATGATCTGATTGTAGGTTTCGATTTCGAGCACCGTGCTCTCGCCGTTGTAGATTCGATTGCAGATCGAATAATCGATGTTCACCCATAGGCTCTGACTGGGCAGCACCACATCCACGCCTTCGGCGCCCGCGATCAGGTCGCGGTAATAGGCGCTGCTCATCGTCACCGAGGTTCCGATGAAACCGATCCGCTCCAGGGGCCAGCGTCGGAGCTCTTCGGCCAACGCGTCTCGAATCTGGATCACCGGCACGGCAAGATGAATCGGGTCCTGCTCGAGGGCGCAGTGAATGGTATCGCTGGCGATCATCAGGCCATCGATGCCTTCGAGAAGAAGGTTCGCGGTGGCCTCCTCGATCTGACGGGCGATCGTTGGCGGCCCCTCCGCCGAGAGGAGGCGGATGATCGTGTCCGGATCGAGACTCCACGTCACGAGGTCCGCGGCAGCGCGGTTGCCCGTCAGTTTCAGCACCTCGCGATTGAGCATCTGGTGACATCGGATCGTCGAAGACCGGCTGAGCCCGCCTAGGACGCCCAACCTCCTCACGGTGACGGTCATCGTGCGCTCCCCCCTGTTCGGCGTCATGTCGAATGGTCTGGCGTCCGAAGCGAAATCCGCTCGGATGCGCGGGTACATGTGCGGTGCATCGACGACCGGTGCGTGTCGGGTCCCGGGCGAAGCGTGACGTGCGGGTTGCGGAAGCGGTGTCGGACGCGAATGAGACCGAGGCCCGCGCTTGGAATGCTGTCGCCCCTAGCTCGACAGCTCCAAGAGCGGGACGGCGATCCGGCCTCGATTCGCGCGCAGAACCTCGGTCGTGTCGGTGTTGAAAAGCCGGGAGGCGGTCTCGGCTCCGGTATCGACGCGCGAACGACGGCCGATCGGCTCTGTCGGTGGCGATCCGCAGCGCACGGAGACGCTGCGGCATGCGCATGATGGCTGCGCGCCAAGGAATTTCAAACCCTTCATTTCTGTTTGTGTCTCAGGATTCAATATAACTCCGTCACTGTGTTGATCGCGTTGGCATGACCATTGAACACGGTGCGCGCGCCCGATGCAGTCCCGGCGCGGTCTTGTATGATTCGAGCACGATGTTCGACGAGTCTTTCTTGATCAATTCATAGTATCACATTTTTGTGATCGCATGATCGTGGTCGATACTGAAAAAATAGTTTCAGTCCGAAAATAATATCCCGGCGTTGCCATGCGCCTGGTTCGGGATGCCGGTGCCCATCCCGGAGCCGCCCGCATCGACGGATCCGAATCCGAGGCGGCAGGTCAGGGGGGCGACAACGGGGGGCCTGCGGCCCATATCGGACCGCGTCCCGGAGAGTCCTCACGATGGCCGATCAGACCGACACACGCCGCTTCATCCCCCTGGCGATCACGGTACTCACCGTGTCGGACACGCGCCGCCCGGAGGACGACCGCTCCGGCGACACGCTGGTCCAGCGGCTCACGGAGGCCGGCCACCGGCTCGCGGGCCGGGCCATCGTGCCGGACGAGATCCCGGCGATCCGCGGGCAGGTGGAGGCATGGCTGCGCGACCCGGGGGTCGACGTGGTGATCACCACCGGCGGCACCGGCTTCACCGGCCGCGACGTCACCCCGGAGGCGCTGGAGCCGCTGTTCGAGAAGCGCATGGACGGTTTCTCGGCGGTGTTCCACCGGATCTCCTACGACAAGATCGGCACCTCGACCCTGCAGTCCCGCGCCACCGCGGGGGTCGCGCGGGCGACCTACGTGTTCGTGCTGCCGGGCTCGCCGGGCGCCTGCCGGGACGCCTGGGACGGGATCCTGGCCCAGCAGCTCGACTACCGGCACCGGCCCTGCAATTTCGTGGAGATCATGCCGCGGCTCGACGAGCACCTGCGGCGGGGGGCGAGTCTTTCGGTGTGAGGCGTTGCGCCTCCGCTTCCCCCGCGGCGGCCAACGGCTTCACACATCGCCTTCTGCGCCTAGGGCGTGATTACGGCGACGGTCAAAACCTGTGCCGTCCGTAGCCCTTGCGGGGTGGGGAGATAGCCCGGCGTCTCAAAAGCCTGCTGCCGAACGCGATGCATAGATCCGCGAGCCCCCGCAGGGGGGAATCCGCGTCCTGCTTCGCGAACCGATGCGTCCGCGATCGGGAGCCGTCCGACCGACCTTCGGTCCCGGGCGGCGCCTACGCGGCATTCCCCTCCTTGCGGCGCAGGACCGAGTGCTTGCGGCCGTAGAAGAAGTAGACGACGAGCCCGATGGCCATCCAGATCACCAGCCGCAGCCACGTGTCGAGCGGCAGCCCGATCATCAGCAACAGGCAGAACAGGATGCCCAGGATCGGCACCACCGGCACGGCGGGGACCCGGAACGGGCGCTTCATGGCCCGGTCGGTCCGCCGCAGGTAGATCACCGAGCCGCAGACCAGGATGAAGGCGGCCAGCGTGCCGATGCTCACCATCTCGCCCAGGATGTCGATCGGCACCAGAGCCGCCACCAGGGCGACCGCGACCCCGATGAGCGCCTGGCTGCGGTAGGGCGTCTGGTAGGTCGGGTGGACGTGCGAGAAGGTCTTCGGCAGCAGGCCGTCCTGGGCCATGGTGAAGAAGATCCGGCTCTGGCCGTAGAGCAGCACCAGGATCACCGTGGTCAGGCCGGTGAGCGCCCCGAGCTTGATCAGGATCGAGAACCAGCCGATGCCGATCGCGTCGACGCCCTTGGCGATCGGGTCGGGGACGTTCAGGTCCTTATAGGGCACGAGGCCGGTGAGCACGGCGGCCACCAGCACGTACAGGATCGTGCAGATCGCGAGCGAGCCCAGGATGCCGATGGGCATGTCCTTCTGGGGCTTCTTCGCCTCCTGGGCGGCGGTGGAGACCGCGTCGAAGCCGATGAAGGCGAAGAACACCACGCCCGCCCCGCGCAGGATGCCGCTGTAGCCGAACTGCCCGAAGGACCCCTCGTTCGGCGGGATCAGCGGGCTCCAATGCGCCGTGTCGACATGGCCCCAGCCCAGCGCGATGAAGGCCACCACCACGGTGAGCTTCACCGCCACCATGATGTTGTTGAGGCGGGCCGATTCCTTCGTGCCGCGCATCAGCAGGAGCGTGATCAGCGCCACGATCACCACGGCCGGCAGGTTGAACAGGGCGGTGCCGCCACCCTCGATCGCGGTGCCCGGCGCGTGGGCGAGTTGGGGCGGGATCACGAGGCCCGCGTCCTTCAGGATGCTGGTGACGTAGCCCGACCAGCCCACCGCCACCGTGGCGGCACCCATGGCGTATTCCAGGATCAGGTCCCAGCCGATCAGCCAGGCGAAGAACTCCCCCAGCGTCGCGTAGGTGTAGGTGTAGCTCGACCCGGCGACCGGGATCAGCGCCGCCATCTCGGAGTAGCACAGGCCGACGAAGGTGCAGGCGATGCCGCCGAGCACGAAGGACAGCATGATCCCCGGCCCGGCATAATGCGCCGCGGCGGTGCCGGTCAGGACGAAGATGCCGGCGCCGATGATCGCCCCGATGCCCATGGCGGTGATCGAGAGGGCGCCCAGCGTCTTCGAGAGCTGCTGTTCGCCTTCGCCGCTCTCGATAATGGAATCGACGGATTTCCGCCCCATCAGGCCCGACGCATCCATCGCAGCATCCCCTTCACGGCGCAGCCGGGCAGGCCTCCCGCCAGATCCATCAGTTCAGCAAGTTTTCTGCCATCGCGCCAGGCGTTTCACGGACATTCGACGCTAAAGGACAAAGCGAATGTCGTATAAAGGCGATCAGGCCCGGTCGATACGCGCGATCAGCGGGCGGACCTTGAGCCGCTTCGCGAAGACCGGGCCGTTCCGCAGCGCCTCGCGCCGGACCACGTCGCCGGCCCTGGCCTGCCGGGCACCGGCCAGGGTCTCGAACCGGCCGACGAGGCGGCCGCGCCAGCCGGCGGCCGGGCGGTGCAGGCGACCGAGACCGATCTCCGGCCGGGCGGTGCCGACGAAACGGTCGAGGGTGCGGATCCAGCCCTCGGCCGGGACGTCCCCGGCCTCCAGGCACAGAATCCAGTCCCGGCGGGCCGCGGCGGCGCCCGCCGTGTAGGGGCTGCCGGCCGGGTGGAGGATCAGGGTCGCGCCGGTCGCCTCGGCGACGGCCGCCACCGCGTCGCTCGCCTGCCCCGCCACGATCACGGCGTCGCCGACCAGGCCGCCGGCCACGCCGGCCACCAGGACGCTGAGCGTGTCGGCAAGGCGATCGATCGCGTCCGGATCGGACGGGTTGGCCAGATAGGTCACCGCGGAGAGCATCAGCGCGCGCATAACCGATTTTGCGCTGCCGTAAACCGTTGACCCGCCGCCTCGAAGTACCGACGCGACCGAGAGACGCGCACAAGCCACGTTTGCCTTAAAAACAGGCGCTGAAACGCTCGGTGTTCACGGTATGTTTCACGTGAAACAGGGGGTTCATCATGGCGGCACCAGCGGACGCGTCCAAGTTCGGCCCCGACCGGCGACTCGACGCCAGCACGCCGCCGGAGGGCCGGCGGCGCGGACGCGGGGCGACGGCCAATCCCGCCAGCCGCTTCGAGGCGGCCCGGCGCGAGGCGTTCCGAGAGGCGGATGGGGCGGCGGCCTGGGAGGCCGACGATCCGGCGCCCCTGCGCACGGAGGTCACGCCCGAACGCTCGGCCCGGATCATCGCCCGCAACACATCGCCCGACATCCCGTTCGACCGGTCGATCAACCCGTATCGCGGCTGCGAGCACGGCTGCATCTACTGCTACGCCCGCCCGACCCATGCCTATCTCGGCCTGTCGCCGGGGCTCGATTTCGAGTCGCGGATCTTCGCCAAGCCGGAGGCCGCCCGGCTCCTCGTCCGGGAACTCGCGGCGCCGGGGTATCGTCCGGACACGATCGCCCTCGGCACGGCCACCGATCCCTATCAGCCGGTGGAGCGGGATCACCGCATCACCCGGGCGGTGCTGGAGGTCCTCCGGGACGCGCGCCATCCCGTCGCCATCACCACCAAATCCGACCTCGTGCTGCGCGACCTCGACCTCCTGGCCGAGATGGCCGCGCAGGATCTCGTCCTGGTCGCACTCTCGCTGCCGACCCTGGATCCGGCCCTCGCCCGCCGCCTCGATCCCCGGGCCCCCCGGCCCGACAAGCGGCTCGCCGCGATGGCGCGCCTGAGCGCCGCGGGGGTGCCCGTGATGGTCAATGTCTCGCCGATCATCCCGGGCCTGACCGATCACGAGATCGAGGCGATCCTCGCCCGCGCCCGGGCGCACGGCGCGAGCCGCATCGGCCATGCCCTGCTGCGGCTCCCGGGCGAAGTCGCCGACCTGATGGCCGACTGGTTCGTCGAGCATTACCCGGAGCGGAAGGACCGCGCCTTCGCGCTGCTGCGTCAGGTCCGGGGCGGCCGCGAGAACGATCCCCGCTTCGGGCACCGCTTCCGCGGGGAGGGGGCCTATGCCGAGATGCTCGGCGCGCGGGTCCGGCTCGCCGGCACCCGGCTCGGCTTCGCCTTCGGGCGGATGCCGCTGAACCGGGCGGCGTTCCGCAAGCCGGGGGCGCAGCTGGCGCTGTTCTGAGGCGTCATCCGAAGCCCCGGGTGAAGCTGAGCCGGTGGTGCGGGCTCCGGCCGAGGGTGGTCAGGCCGGCCCGGTGGACGGCGGTGCCGTAGCCGACGTTGCGCTCCCAGCCGTAGCCGGGATGGCGCGCGGCCAGGCGCCGCATCAGCGCATCGCGAAAAACCTTGGCGACGATCGAGGCGGCGGCGATCTGCGGCACCAGCCGGTCACCGCCCACGACCGCCCGGCCGGGCCAGTCGGGCAGCGCGTCCCGTCCATCGACCAGGACCGGCGCCGGGATCCCGAGGCGGGCGACCGCGCGCGCCATGGCGTCGAGGGTCGCGGCGCGGATGTTGATGCGGTCGATCAGCGCCCGGGACCCCGCGGCGACGGCGACGCGGGCCTGGGCGCGGATCAGCGGCGCCAGCCGGTCCCGCTCGGGCTCGGGCAGGCGCTTGCTGTCGTCGAGGGCTGCGAGCAGCGCCGGCGGGAGCGCCGCCGGATCGAACCAGACCGCGGCCACCACGACGGGGCCGCACAGCGCCCCGCGCCCGACCTCGTCGCAGCCGATCACCGCGGGATAGGCGGCGGCATGCAACGGATCGAACGGCCGCGCCGGGGCGCGGGGCATGCCCCGGGCGGTCGGCCTGCTGACGGGGGGCGTATCGATGGGGGGCATGGCCCCCTCCTGCCATTGCGCGCGGGCGCCGTCACCCGTCAGGCCGCGTCCCGGGTCCGCCGCTCGCCGCCATGGGCCTCGATGATATTGCCGAAGAACTGGGCCGCGCTCACGTCCCAGCCCCGGCGCAGGGCCTCGGCCCGACACTCGGCCCGGGACAGGTCGAGGGCGGCGTGCGCGGCGGCCCCCAGGTCTTGGTCCAGGACCCCCACCCGGGTGCCGCCGATCACGTCGTTCGGGCCCGGTACCGGGAAGGCCGCCACCGGCAGGCCGCAGGCCAGGGCCTCCAGGAGCACGATCCCGAACGTGTCGGTCAGGCTCGGGAACACGAACACGTCGCAGGCCGCGTAGACGGCCGAGAGCGCGGCGCCGGTGCGGGTGCCCAGGAACCGCGCGCCGGGCGCCAGCCCCTGGAGCCGTCCCCGGTCCGGCCCGTCCCCGACCACGATCTTGGTGCCGGGCAGGTCGAGATTCAGGAAGGCCGCGATGTTCTTCTCCACCGCCAGCCGGCCGACATACAGGAACAGCGGCCGCTCCAGGCCGGCGAGTTCGGCCGGCGGCGTCGCGCCGGGGGCGGCGGGGCGGAACCGCTCGGTATCGACGCCGCGGGTCCAGCGCATCAGCCGGGTGAAGCCCCGGTCGGCCAATTCGCCCTGGAGTGAGGCGGTGCTGACCATCGTGCCGCGGGCGGCCCCATGAAACCAGCGCAGATAGGCGTAGGACCACGCCTCCGGGACGGGCAGACGGGCGGCGAGGTATTCCGGAAAGCGCGTGTGGTAGCTCGTGGTGAAGGGCAGACCGTTGGCCAGGCAATGCCGCCGCACCGCGTAGCCCACGGGGCCCTCGGTGGCGATGTGGACATGGGTCGGCTGCTCCCCCCGCCAGTGCGCCGCCACCCGCTCCCGCCCGGCATGGGCGAGGCGGATCTCGGGATAGCCGGGCAGGGGCAGCGAGGGGAAATCCGCCGCCGACAGCAACGCCGTCGCGAACCCGTGCTCGGGGGCGCGGCGCACCATCTGCTCCAGGGAGCGCACCACGCCGTTGACCTGCGGATGCCAGGCGTCGCTGGCGATCAGGAGCTTCACGGTGGGCGCCCTCACGCCACCGCGCGCCGGCCGGGAACCGCCTGCGGCACGGTCTCCGCCTCACGCGCGCGCAGCAGGCTCGGATAGTGCAGCACCTCGATGCGGCCGTCGTAATGCTCCACCAGCCCGGTGCAGGATTCCACCCAGTCGCCGGTGTTGAGGTAGCGCAGGTCTCCGATCGGCCGGTCGGCCGCATGGTGGATATGGCCGCAGATCACCCCGTCGGCCCCCTGCCGCCGCGCCTCCTCGGCCAGGATCGTCTCGAACCGGCCGATGAAGCTCACCGCGTTCTTCACCCGCAGCTTCGCCCAGGCCGAGAGCGACCAGTAGGACAGGCCGAGGCGGCGCCGCACCCGGTTGATCAGCGTGTTGAGGGTCAGGGCCAGCGTGTAGGCCCCGTCCCCGAGATGGGCGAGCCAGGGCGAGTGGCGGACCACCATGTCGAACTGGTCGCCGTGGATCACGAGGTAGCGCTTCCCGTCGGCCGCCTCGTGGATCGCCGTCTCCGCGAGCTCGATCCCGCCGAAATTCGTGCCGACATAGTCGCGCAGGAACTCGTCGTGGTTGCCCGGCAGGTAGACGATGCGCGTGCCCTTGCGGACCTTGCGCAGGAGCTTCTGCACGACGTCGTTATGTTCCTGAGGCCAGTACCAGCCGGAACGCAGCTGCCAGCCGTCCACGATATCGCCCACGAGGTAGATCGTGTCGGCGTCGTAATCCTTCAGGAACGACAGCAGCAGCCCGGCTTGGCAGCCGCGCGTGCCGAGATGCAGATCGGACAGGAACAGAGTCCGGACCCGGACCGGCATCTCCTCAACCTCGGCCACGGCAATCCTCTCCCGGGGGCTGAACGATGCCGGAATCCTGACCGGGATCACGTCTCAGTTTGATGACGCGCCGGGCTGGGCGCCCCGGGCGTTCTGGTGCAGTGCGGCAAAGCTTCTCAACCGCAGATCGGCATCGCTGCGGCGCACAAAAAATTTTTTTGCCAAGTTCCGGAAGTTTTTCCGGTTTTCCTTTCGAGCGTCACCGCCTCATAATGCCAAATAACCGGCGGCTCGGCGCGAGCCACGTCGGGCATGACAGGAAGGCGGCGAGGACGGCCCTGGGGCCGTCGGACGGGACGGCATTTCGGAGGCGACCGGCACGCGGGGGCGTGTCGCGACGCGAGCGGCGTGAGGCCGCCTGCCGCTCCGCTGCGCCCCCCGATCTACGGCGGAGATGGCGTTCGGGCATGCGCGGCGGGAGCCGCGTCCGCCGGCGCCGGACCGACTCCCGAGGACGCTCGAACCACCCGGCGCGGGCCCGTGCCCGCGCGCAACGAATTTTTCGGAGGAAACATCATGGCCGCAACCCGGCGCCCCGGTCGTAACCACCTCTTCATCCCGGGTCCGACCAACATCCCGGACCGCGTGCTGCGCGCCATGCACGTGCCGTCGGAGGATCACCGCTCGCCGAGCTTCCCCGAACTGGTGAAGCCGCTCCTCCAGGATTCCAAGATCGTGTTCGGCTCGACCGCCGGGACCATCATCCTGTTCCCGTCCTCGGGCACCGGCATCTGGGAATCGGCCCTGTCCAACACCCTGTGCCGCGGCGACAAGGTGCTGACCTCGCGCTACGGCCAGTTCAGCCACCTCTGGGTCGACATGGCCCAGCGCCTCGGCCTCGACGTGGTCGTCCAGGAGGAGGAGTGGGGCACCGGCGCCGATCCGCAGAAGATCGAGGAGGCGCTCCGGGCCGACAAGGATCACGCCATCAAGGCCGTGATGGTCGTCCACAACGAGACCGCCACCGGCGTCACCAGCGACATCGCCGCGGTCCGCAAGGCGATCGACGCCGCCGGACACCCGGCGCTGCTGTTCGTGGACGGCATCTCGTCGATCGGCTCGCTGCCGTTCAAGATGGACGAGTGGAAGGTCGACTGCGCCATCGCGGGCTCGCAGAAGGGCTTCATGCTGCCGGCCGGTCTCGGCCTGATCTGCATCAGCCCCAAGGCGCTGAAGATCGCCGAGGGCGGAACCGGCCGCAACGACCGGCTCGGCCACGCCTACTTCGCCTGGAAGGACCAGCTCGCCGCCAACGCCACGGGCTACTTCCCCTACACCCCCGTCCTGCCGCTGCTCTACGGCCTGCGCGAGGCCCTGGCGATCGTGAAGGAGGAGGGGCTGGAGAACATCTACCACCGCCATCACGTGCTCGCCGAGGCGACCCGCCAGGCGGTGGCGGCCTGGGGCCTGAAGCCCTGCGCCAAGGAGCCCAAGTGGAACTCCGACACGGTCACGGCGATCGTGGTGCCGGAGGGCGCCGACGCCGCCAAGGTGATTACCCACGCCTATGACCGCTACAACCTCTCGCTGGGTGCCGGCCTGTCGAAAGTCGCCGGCAAGGTGTTCCGCATCGGCCACCTGGGCGACCTGAACGAGCTGTCGCTGCTCGGTGCCATCGCGGGCGCCGAGATGGCGATGCTCGATTGCGGCATCACGGTCACGCCGGGCTCCGGCGTCGCCGCCGCGTCCAGCTACCTGCGCGAGAATCCGCTACATAAGGCGTAAGCCGCGCACGCGATCGGGGCGGGACCGGGTTGCCGGACCCGCCCCGACGCGCAAGTAAGAACAAGACTATCGAGGAAACCGCCCGTCGTCCGAGAGGGGTCCTATGACCAAGAAGATCGTGTTCCTGGACCGTGAATCCCTCGATGCCAGGGTCCGACCGTTCGACTTCCCGCACGAATACGTCGAGCACGACTCGACCTGGACGCCGGAGGACACGGTGTCCCGCCTCCAGGGTGCCGAGATCGCGCTGATCAACAAGGTCCCGATGCGGGCCGAGACGCTGAAGCAGCTCCCCGACCTGAAGCTGATCGCGGTCGCCGCCACCGGCACCGACGTGGTCGACAAGGCCCAGGCGAAGGCTCAAGGGGTCACGGTCGTCAACATCCGCAACTACGCGTTCAACACCGTGCCGGAGCACGTGGTCGGGCTGATGTTCGCCCTGCGCCGGGCGATCGTGCCCTACGCCAACTCGGTGCGGCGGGGCGACTGGGCCAAGTCCAAGCAGTTCTGCTACTTCGACTACCCGATCTACGACATCGCCGGCTCGACGCTGGGAATCGTCGGCTACGGGGCGCTCGGCAAGTCGATCGGCAAGCGCGCCGAGGCGCTGGGCATGAAGGTGCTGGCCTACGACGTGTTCCCGCAGGACGGGCTCGTCGATTTCGAGACGATCCTCACCCAGTCCGACGTGATCACGCTGCACGTGCCGCTGACCCCCGACACCAAGGGGCTGATCGGCGCCGCCGAGCTCAAGCGGATGAAGAAGAACGCCATCCTGATCAATACGGCCCGGGGCGGGCTGGTGGACGAGGCGGCGCTTCTGGCCGCGCTCAAGGACGGCACCATCGCGGGGGCGGGCTTCGACGTGGTGGCGCAGGAGCCGCCCAAGGACGGCAACATCCTGTGCGAGGCCGACCTGCCGAACCTGATCGTCACGCCGCACGTCGCCTGGGCCAGCAAGGAGGCGATGCAGATCCTCGCCGACCAGCTCGTCGACAATGTCGAGGCGTTCGTGGCGGGCAAGCCGCAGAACGTGGTCGAGTAAGGCGGGGGTTCTCCCTCCCCCCTCTGCGGGGGAGGGTGGCCCCTGCGTCAGCAGGGGTCGGGAGAGGGGAACCCGGGTTCCGGACAGGGCGCGACCGGCACGGAGGGCATAGTCTCGTCCTGCACCGTCGCTCCCCTCTCCCGACCCCCTTCGGGGGCCACCCTCCCCCGCAATGGGGGGAGGGAGGGGCGCGGATCCCGCCCCGAACGCCAATCATGATCGGAAAGACACCACGACGGCGCCCTACAGGCGCGACGGAAAGGTCCGAGACGAAATGACAAAAAAACTGCTGTTCCTGTTCGACACCGATGCGGTCCCGAACGTGTTCGACACGGTGGTCGGTTATGACGGCGGCGCCGACCACATCGCCGGCTACGGCGGCGTGACCCCCGACAATGTCGGCGCGCTGGTCGACGGCACGATCTACACCCGGGGTGGCTCCGAGAAGAAGTCCACGGCGATCTTCGTCGGCGGCGGCAGCATGGCGGCGGGCGAGGAGCTTTTCAAAGCGGTCAAGAAGCGCTTCTTCGGCCCGTTCCGGGTCTCGGTGATGCTCGATTCCAACGGCTCGAACACCACGGCCGCCGCCGGCGTGGCGCTGGTGGCCAAGGCCGCGGGCTCGCTGCAGGGCAAGAAGGCGGTCGTGCTGGCGGGCACCGGCCCGGTCGGCATGCGCTCGGCGGCGCTGCTCGCCGGCGAGGGCGCCGAGGTGACGATCGCGGGCCGGTCGCTGGACAAGACCCAGGCTGCCGCGGACCAGATCAACACCCGCTTCAAGGTCAACGTGAAGGCCGCCGCGACCCCCGACGAGGCTTCCCGCGTCGCGCTGGTGAAGGGCACCAACCTCGTGTTCACGGCCGGCGCCATCGGCGTCGAGCTGCTGCCGGAGGCGGCTTGGGCGCAGGACCCGTCGATCGAGTTCGTGGCCGACTACAACGCCCAGCCCCCGACCGGCATCGGCGGCATCGAGGTGATGGACAAGGGCAAGGATCGCAACGGCAAGAAGGCCTTCGGCGCCCTCGGGATCGGCGGCCTGAAGCTCAAGCTGCACCGGGCCTGCGTGGGCCAGCTCTTCGAGAGCACCGAGCAGGTGCTCGATGCCGAGGAGATTTATGCGCTCGCCAAGTCGATGGCCTGAGGAGGCGGTGATGACCGAGACGCATCGCCCCGAGACCGACAGCATCGAAACGTTCCTGGCGGAGCTCGCGAGCGCCGCCCCGACCCCCGGGGGCGGCGGTGCGGCGGCGATCTCCGGCGCCATGGGCGCGGCCCTGGTGTCGATGGTCTGCAACCTCACCATCGGCAAGAAGAAGTACGTCGAGGTCGAGGCCGAGCTGAAGAACGTTCTGGCCCGATCCGAGGGCCTGCGGGTCGTTCTCACCGGCATGATCGGCGAGGACGTCCAGGCCTTCGACGCCGTCATGGGCGCCTACGGCCTGCCGAAGGCCACCGACGACGAGAAGGCGGCGCGCGCCGAGAAGATTCAGGCGGCGCTCAAGACCGCCTGCGACGTGCCGCTCGCCTGCTGCCGGGCCTGCCGGGCGGTGATCGACCTCGCGGCGATCACCGCCGAGAAGGGCAATCTCAACGTCGTGTCGGATGCCGGCGTGGCGGTGCTCTCGGCCTATGCGGGCCTCCGCAGCGCGGCGCTGAACGTCTACGTCAACGCCAAGGGGCTGGACGACCGCGACTTCGCCGACGAGCGGTTGACGGAGCTGGAGGAGTTGCTCTCGGAGGCTGGCGCACTCAGCGAGAAAGTGTACGGCGTGGTGAAGGCCAAGGTGAACTGACAGCGCCGCGCTTGCCCTCCCCCGCAGAGGGGGGAGGGCAGGGCGCGTGCCGAAGGGCCAGCTCCCGATCGGCGGCGCATGCGCCCAAATCACGGACTCAACAGTCGAGGCCGGGTGCATCACGCCCCGGCCTCGTTGTTTTTCTGTATGCTGCAATGCACCATAGAATACGATCCGTGTTGCGTTTGCGAAAAAGCCCCCGTGAAGCGGCATCTCAAAAAATTTGACGGGCGTAATCCTTCCACTCAACTAAAGTAGAGCGCATCAACGGCGGCAACGAACCGCGGAGGAGGCGCCGAATGGACGTTCACGAGTATCAGGCCAAGGAGCTGCTCGCGAGCTTCGGCGTGGCCGTCCCGAAGGGCGCCATCGCGTTCAGCCCGGACCAGGCGGTCTACGCCGCCACCGAGCTCGGCGGCTCGTTCTGGGCGGTGAAGGCGCAGATCCACGCGGGCGCCCGCGGCAAGGCCGGCGGGATCAAGCTGTGCCGGACCTACAACGAGGTCCGCGACGCCGCCAAGGATCTCCTCGGCAAGCGCCTCGTCACGCACCAGACCGGCCCCGAGGGCAAGCCGGTGCAGCGGGTCTACGTCGAGACCGCGGACCCGTTCGAGCGCGAACTCTACCTCGGCTACGTGCTGGACCGGAAGGCCGAGCGCGTGCGGGTCATCGCCAGCCAGCGCGGTGGCATGGATATCGAGGAGATCGCCGCCAACGAGCCGGATTCGCTCATCCAGGTCGTGGTCGAGCCGGCGGTCGGCCTGCAACAGTTCCAGGCGCGGGAGATCGCCTTCCAGCTCGGGCTCAACATCAAGCAGGTCTCGGCCGCGGTGAAGACCATCATGAACGCCTACCGGGCGTTCCGCGACTGCGACGGCACCATGCTGGAGATCAACCCGCTCGTCGTCACCAAGGACGACCGGGTGCTGGCCCTCGACGCCAAGATGAGCTTCGACGACAACGCCCTGTTCCGCCGGCCCGGCATCGCCGACATGCACGACCCCTCGCAGGGCGACCCGCGCGAGGCCCAGGCCGCCGAGCACAACCTCAGCTACATTGGCCTCGAGGGCGAGATCGGCTGCATCGTCAACGGCGCCGGTCTGGCCATGGCCACCATGGACATGATCAAGCACGCGGGCGGTGAGCCGGCAAACTTCCTGGATGTCGGCGGCGGCGCCTCGCCTGAGCGGGTCGCCACGGCCTTCCGGCTCGTGCTCTCGGACCGCAACGTCAAGGCGATCCTCGTCAACATCTTCGCCGGCATCAACCGCTGCGACTGGGTCGCCGAGGGGGTCATCCAGGCCGCCCGGGAGGTGAAGATCGACGTGCCGCTCGTGGTGCGGCTCGCCGGCACGAACGTGGAAGCCGGCAAGAAGATCCTGGCCGAGAGCGGCCTCGACCTGATCACCGCCGACACGCTGTCGGAGGCGGCCCGCAAGGCGGTCGACGCCTGCGCGGCGGCCAAGACCAAGCATTGAGGGGAGACCGCGCCATGAGCATCCTCATCGACGAGACCACCCCGATCATCGTCCAGGGCATCACCGGCGACAAGGGCACCTTCCACGCGAAGGAGATGCTGGATTACGGCACGAACGTCGTCGGCGGCGTCACCCCGGGCAAGGGCGGGCGCAGCCATCTCGGCCTTCCGGTGTTCAACACCGTCAAGGAGGCGGTGGCGGCCACCGGCGCCACGACCTCGATCACCTTCGTGGCGCCGCCGTTCGCGGCCGACGCCATCATGGAGGCGGCCGATGCCGGCCTGCGGCTGGTCTGCTCGATCACCGATGGTATCCCGGCCCAGGACATGATGCGGGTGAAGCGCTACCTGATGCGCTACCCCCGGGACCGGCGCACCCTGGTGGTCGGCCCGAACTGCGCCGGCATCATCTCCCCCGGCAAGGCGATGCTCGGGATCATGCCCGGCCATATCTACCTGCCGGGCAATGTCGGGGTGATCTCCCGCTCGGGCACGCTCGGCTACGAGGCGGCCGCGCAGCTGAAGGAACTGGGGCTCGGGATCTCGACCTCGGTGGGCATCGGCGGCGATCCGATCAACGGCTCGTCGTTCCTCGACCACCTCGCCCTGTTCGAGACCGATCCGGATACCGACGCGGTGCTGATGATCGGCGAGATCGGCGGCCCGCAGGAGGCCGAGGCCTCGGCCTGGATTCGCGAGAACATGTCGAAGCCGGTGATCGGGTTCGTGGCGGGGCTGACGGCGCCGAAGGGCCGCCGCATGGGCCATGCCGGGGCGATCATCTCGGCGGCCGGCGACAGCGCCGCCGAGAAGGCCGAGATCATGCGCTCGTACGGTCTGACGGTGGCGCCGGATCCGGGCTCGTTCGGTCAGACCGTGGCCGACGTGCTGGCCCGGGCGGCTTAGCGGCCCCTCAACCCTCCCCCCTCTGCGGGGGAGGGTGCCCCGCGATGCGGGGCGGGAGAGGGGCAGCGCGCCGGTGCGGGCTTCGGCTCCCGTCGCGACTTTTTTTCCGAAATGGCGCTCCCCTCTCCCGACCCCCGCTGACGCGGGGGCCACCCTCCCCCGCAGAGGGGGGAGGGAGCGCGTCGCGCTTCGTCCCGAAAGTACCGTGCGCCACGAGGTGGCCCCATGACCCGTACCCTTCACGCGACCCCCGGCCACGTCGATGCCACGGCCTTCGCGCCGCCGGTGATCACCGGCACCTCGTCGGAGCAGGCCCTGGACATCCTGTTCCAGGCGCTGCTCGACGTCGCCCGCCGGCACGATCCGGACCTGGAGGCGGTGCTGCACGGCACCGCCGACATCTCGCGGTTCTCGCCGCAGATGCTGGCACGCGCCCTCCAGGTGCAGGGGATCTGGTTCCAGCTGATCTCCATCGCCGAGCAGAACGCCGCGATGCGCCGCCGCCGCCACGTGGAGCGCACGGAGGGGCGGGCCGCGCTCGGCGGCTCCTTCGCCAAGGTCTTTTCCGACGCCCGCGCCCAGGGCATCCCCCCGGAGAAGATCCAGGCGCTGCTGAGCGACCTGCGCATCCGCCCGACGCTGACCGCGCATCCCACCGAGGGCAAGCGGGTGACGGTGCTGGAGAAATTCCGGCGCATCTACCTCGTGCTGCGCGAGCTGGAAATGCCGCGCTGGACCGACCGCGAGCGCAACGGGCTCATGAACGAGCTCCGCGACCAGATCGAGCTGGTCTGGATGACCGGTGAGCTGCACCTGGAGAAGGCCACCGTCGAGCGGGAGGTCGCCTGGGGGCTGCACTTCTTCGACGAGACCCTGTTCGAGATGTTGCCCGAGACCCTGGAGACCCTGGAGGAGGCGCTCGCCGAGACCTATCCGGGCACGGATTTCACGGTGCCGCCGTTCTTCCAGTTCGGCTCGTGGATCGGCGGTGACCGGGACGGCAACCCCTACGTCACCGCCGCCGTCACCCGGCAGACCCTGCACCGCAACGCGCTGGCCTCGCTCACCCGCTACCGCGACGGCGTGCGCGAGCTAGGGCGGACCCTGTCGCTCACCGAGCGCACCCTGCCGCTGCCCGAGGGCTTTCGTGCGGAACTCGACCGGCAGCTCGCCGAGAGCGGGCAGGCCCGGGCGATCACCCGGCGCAACCCCGGCGAGCCGTATCGCCAGTATCTCTCCTGCGTCCTGCGCAAGATCGACGCGACCATCGCCCGCAACGAGGGCGAGCACCCGTCCGGCCCCGATTACGCCAGCGCCGACGGGTTGATCGAGGATCTGCGCGTCCTGGAGCGCGGGCTGGCGGAGGCCAAATGCGCGGCGCTGGCCCGCGATCTCGTCCGCCCGGTCCGGCGCATGGTGGAGATCTTCCGCTTCTCCACGGTCCGGCTCGACCTGCGCGAGAACACCACCCGGACCACCGACACGCTCCACGCCCTCTGGCGGCAGCGCAACGGCGATGGTGAGCCGCCGGCCCTCGGCACCGCCGCCTGGCGGCAATGGCTCGACACGGAACTGGCCAGGCCGCGCGATCCCGAGCGCTCCTTCGAGGATCTGCCGGACGCCGCCCGGGAGACGCTGGCCACCTTCGCCCTCGTCGCCGAGATGCGCGAGGCCCTGGACCGGGAGGCGTTCGGCGCCTTCGTGCTGTCGATGACCCGCTCGGTGGAGGACGTGCTCGGCGCCTATCTGCTGGCCAAGGAGGCGGGGGTGTTCCTCGATGCCGCCGGCACCGAGATCTGCCCGTTGCCGATCGTGCCCCTGTTCGAGACCATCGACGACCTGCGCGCCGGCCCGGCGATCATGCGGGCGCTGCTCGGCACGCCGGTGGTGCGCCGCTCCACCCGCTGGCAGGGCGGCGTGCAGGAGGTGATGATCGGCTATTCCGACTCCAACAAGGACGGCGGCTTCGTCGCTGCCAACTGGGAGCTGTACAAGGCGCAGAGCAAGCTGACCCGGCTCGGCCAGGAACTCGGCGTTGGCATCGCGTTCTTCCACGGGCGCGGCGGCTCGGTGAGCCGGGGCGGCGTGCCGACCCACCGGGGCATCATGGCCCAGCCCCCGGGCTCGATCCGCGGCCGCTTCCGCACCACCGAGCAGGGCGAGGTCGTCTCGTTCAAATACGCCAACCGCGGCACCGCCGCCTACCAGATGGAATTGCTCGCCGCCTCGGTGTTCGAGCACGCCCTGGCCGGCGACGGCGAGCGGGCGGGGGCCGGCCACGACGACGCCCTGGAGGCGCTGGCCGGGGCCTCCCGGGCGGCCTATGTCCAGTTGCTCCAGACCGATGGCCTCGTCGACTACTTCCAGGCGGCGAGCCCGCTGGACGAGATCGCGCTCCTGAATATCGGCTCGCGCCCGGCCCGCCGGTTCGGCGCCCGGTCGCTCTCGGATCTGCGGGCGATCCCCTGGGTGTTCGCGTGGTCGCAGAACCGGCACGTGATCACCGGCTGGTACGGGGTCGGCTCGGGGCTGGCGAGCTTCCTCGACGTGCGTGGCCGGGAGGGCGAGGCGACCCTGAAGCGCCTGTTCCAGGAGTCGCGGGTGCTGCGCCTCGTCCTCGACGAGGTCGAGAAGACGCTGATGATGGTCGATCTCGACATCGCCCGCGCCTATGCGGGCCTCGTCGAGGATCCGTCGATCCGCGACCGGATCTTTTCCGCCATCGAGGCCGAGTACGCCCTGACCCGGGAGATGGTCCTGCGGGTGAGCGGCGGATCGGAGCTGGCCGAGCGCTTCCCGCTGTTCCGGGATCGGCTCAAGGGGCGGCTCCCGACGATCAACCAGGTCGGCCGCGAGCAGGTGGAACTGCTCGCCCGCTACCGCGCCGAGACCGACGAGGACCGGCGCGAGGCGGTGAAATCGGCCCTGCTGCTGTCGATCAACTGCATCGCGGTCGGCTTCGGGTCGACCGGATGAGGCGATGCGCGATTTTCCCTCCCCCCTCTGCGGGGGAGGGTGGCTCCCGAAGGGGGTCGGGAGAGGGGAGCGACGGTGCAGGACATGGCTTTGTCCGTCCCGACAGTCGCGCCTTATCCGGAACCCGGGTTCCCCTCTCCCGACCCCTGCTGACGCAGGGGCCACCCTCCCCCGCAGAGGGGGGAGGGGGACGCGCGGGTGTCATGAGCCGATGGAGCAGACCGAAACGCATCGCCGCGCCCTGTCAGGGAACCCTACGCGCGCCATTTGCCGCCGATGAACGGGATTGCATCCCGCAACGGCATCAGAACCGTCACCAGGAGAGAGAACCCAAGATGAGCTTCACCCTGATCCAGCAGGCCAAGGCCCGCCTGCACCGCTCGGAACTCGCCGTCCCGGGCTCGAACCCGACCTTCATGGAGAAGGCGACCTCCTCGGCCGCCGACGTGATCTTCCTCGATCTGGAAGACGCCGTCGCCCCCGACGACAAGGAGAAGGCCCGCACCAACATCATCCAGGCGCTCAACGACCTGGATTGGGGCAGCAAGACCATGATGATCCGCATCAACGGTCTCGACACCCACTACATGTACCGCGACGTGGTCGACATCGTCGAAGCCTGTCCGCGGCTCGACATGGTGCTGATCCCCAAGGTCGGCGTGCCTCAGGACGTCTACGCCATCGACGTGCTGGTCACCCAGATCGAGCAGGCCAAGAAGCGCGAGAAGAAGCTCGGCTTCGAGGTGCTGATCGAGACCGCCCTCGGCATGGCCAATGTCGAGGCGATCGCCCAGTCGTCGAAGCGCCTGGAGGCGATGTCGTTCGGCGTCGCCGACTACGCCGCCTCGACCCGCGCCCGCTCCACGGTGATCGGCGGCGTGAACCCGGACTTCTCGGTGCTCACCGACAAGGACGAGGGCGGCAACCGCCAGACCCACTGGCAGGACCCGTGGCTGTTCGCCCAGAACCGGATGCTGATCGCCTGCCGCGCCTACGGCCTGCGCCCGATCGACGGCCCGTTCGGCGATTTCTCCGACCCTGACGGCTACACCTCGGCGGCCCGGCGCTGCGCGGCGCTCGGCTTCGAAGGCAAGTGGGCGATCCACCCGAGCCAGATCGATCTGGCCAACCAGGTCTTCACCCCGTCCGAGGCCGAGGTGACCAAGGCCCGCCGCATCCTCGAGGCCATGGAAGAGGCCGCCAAGGCCGGCCGCGGCGCCGTCTCCCTCGACGGCCGCCTGATCGACATCGCCTCGATCCGCATGGCCGAGGCGCTGATCGAGAAGGCGGATGCCATGAAGGGCTGAGGCCCAAACCGCGAGGGCGGATCCCGGGACCATCCCGGGGGCCGTCCCTCCGCGCGCAGGGACGGCGAGGAACGCCGGTCGCCTCAGAACGGCCGGTCGTCCGGCAGCCGTGCCGCCGCCATCTCGTCCGGCGTCGGGTCGCGGTGGATCACGATCCCCGCGCGCCAGTCCGCCGCGATCAGGCCGAGCCGGGCGAAGCCGTCGAGCCAGCCGTCCATCGGCCAGAGCCCGTGCCGGGCGTGGAAGCGGCCGGCATTGGCGACGATGTCGCGAAAATGCTGGAGCGGCGGGTCGAAGCCCGGGTGATGCTGGTGGTAGGCCTTCGGGCCGCCGAGGAACAGGATCGGCACCCCGGCCGCGTCGGCCCTGAACGCCAAGTCGGTGTCCTCGGCCCCATAGCCGGAAAAATCCTCGTCGAAGCCGCCGAGTCGGTCATAGGTGGCGGCGCGCACCGCGAAGGCCAGCGACCAGAACAGGCCCGGCTGCGGCGCCGGCGCCACCACGCCCGGCGGCGGAAAGGCCCGCACCGGATGCGGCTGCCCGAGCCGCTCCAGGTCGGCCTCGTGCCAGCCATCGCCGACCGCACCGGCCGGCAGGTAGCCGATGGCGCAGCAGATCAGGCCGTCGTGTTCGGCCGCCGCCCGCGACAGGCCGCCCACGAGCCCCGCCGAGGGGATGCAGTCCACGTCGAGGAAGATCAGCGTGTCGGCCGTCGTCGCCCGGCGCCCGGCGTTGCGCGCCGCCGCGAGCGGCAGGCCGTCCCGCGGGAAGGGCACGCGCTCCACCGGGAAGGGCAGGGCGGGCAGGGGCGCATCGTCGCCACCGATCTCCACGACGATCGCGGCATCGGGCGGCGCGCCGCGGCCGAGCCCTTCGAGCAGGCGGATGAGGTGCGGCCGCCGGCCCTTGTTGAGGGTGATGATGGCCGTGCTCACGGAACGGGTCCAGCGCGCAGGACGTCGATCCGATACGCCGCCGTCCGCGACTGGTGCAGGACCCGGGCGAAGGGCGCGGCGAGCCGGATGAACGCCTCGGCGGCCCCGTCGCCGGATTGCGGATAGTCGGTCTCGCCGAGCCAGTGCACCAGAACGAGATCGCCCCCGGGTGCGATCGCCGCGCCGGTCCGGCGCACAACCTCGGACAGGTCCGGGGCTGCGAGGAAGTACAGGACTTCGCCGAACACGATCAGGTCGAATTGGCCGACCGGCCAGTCGGCCGGCACCGCGCCCTGGCGGATCTCGATGCCCAGCCGGTCGGCGCAGCGGGCCCGGGCCGCCTGGGCCGCCGCCGGGACCAGCTCGGTGGCGAGCAGCCGGTCGCAGTGCTCGGAGAGGGCGCGGGTGAAGACGCCGATCGAGCAGGCCGGCTCGAAGGCCGTCTGGTAGTGCGCCCGGGGCAGGGCGGCCAGCGTCGCTGCGTATTTATCGCGCTCGTAGGCCGAGGTCGTGAAGCCCCAGGGATCCGGATCGCTGGCGTACATCCCGGCGAAGTAATCGTCCGGCAGGGTCTCGGTCCGGCGGTTCATGCGGGGATTGCCACGAAGCGTTCGTAGGGGCCGCAGAGCCGGGCGATCATGTCGGGCTCGAGCCGGAAGCCCTCCGGATCGTCCGAGATCAGGTCCGTGATCTGCGATTCGTGCGCCGCGACCGCGCGGGCCTTGGTCTCGCGGTAGGCGGTGACGTCGAGGCGCAGACCCTCCGGCGCCGCGCCGACCTCGGTCCCGGACGGCAGGGTCCAGCCCCAGACCGGATACTCGTAGACCCGCACCCCCGGCATCCGTGGCCGGGCCAGGGCGACGATGGCGGCGGCCGCCCTGTGATCACAATGCGGGTCGTTCCGCCAAGTTACGAAAGCTGCGCCGGCGCCGCAGGCGGCGGCGGCCTGCGCGACCGCCGCGGCGGCGGCCTCGGCGACCGGCCCATCGCTCGGCACGTGCGCGTCGGGCAGGCGCAAAAAGGTCACGTCCTCCGCCCCGAGCCCGAGGATCGCCGCAGCCCGCACGGTCTCCGCCTCGCGCAGGGCGCGCAGCGTTTCGGGCGGGTAAAGGCGGGAATGCGTGTGCGAGCCGCAGCCGTCGCTGATCACGACGAGATGTACGCGCCGCCCGTCCGCCCGCGCGGCCGCGATCAGGCCGCCGCAGCCGAGGCTCTCGTCGTCGGGATGCGGCGCGACGACCACCAGGCCGCCATCCCCGACCAGCGTGTCGAGGCTCGCCACGGGCAGGGCCTCGGCGGCCGCCAGGAAGGCGTCGGCGCGCATCAGCGGGACGCCGTTTGGGCGGGGAGGGTCGCGGAACGCGCGGCGCTCCGGGACGGAAGACGGGGGAGAGAGGTCACGGATCGCTCCGGGGCGGCACGCGGGTTCGTGCCCCCCGGCTATCGGACCGGGCGCCTGAACGCGCCATGAGCGGCGCGTTCGGCTGGCCGTCGTGGCCTGTCGAGACGGAACTTCACCGATCGTTCTCGGTGGTGAGCCCGCCGAGACGGGTCCCCTCGTCGGTGCCCGACTCGCTCGCCAGATGGACGCCGGGGGTGGGCGACTCGGTGAAGACCACCCCGGCCGCGCCGAGCGCACTCCGTACGGCCTCGATCTGCCCGCTCGGCGCATCGCCGTAGCCGCCCTCGAAATCGCGCACGAAGCGCTCGTCGAGACCGACCTTCGCGGCCAGATCCGCCTCGGACCATCCGAGCAGCCCCCGGGCCGCCCGCGACTGCGCCGGACTCATCGCGCGCGCGCTCGCCCCGCTCTGCGGGCCCTCGTCCGATCCTGCCAAGGTCACTCTCCCGATCCGCGATGTTCGACAACGGCCGCCGGCGCGGATCGTTTCCGGGCGGTCGCGGCGAGGCCCGACCATAATTGTGCTGAATTCCTGTCGCATCCGCCAAGGCGCATGGATTCGGAACCGCCCCTTGGGGGGCGGTCCCGCGCGGCGGGCGCGGGATATCCGGATCCGGAATGGCCTGCGCGCGGAGCGCGCGACATGGGGACTGAACGATGAGAGGGGCGCTGATCGCGACCTTGGCCTGTGCCGTTCTGGTCGCGGACCTGTCCGCGGCGACGCAGGCGCAGGCCCAGATGGGGGGCGGGTCTCCCACCGGATTCGGCAAGGGCAACCGTCGTCCCGGCGGCGAGGACGAGAAGAAGCCTCAATACGTCCCGGGGGCGAAGGCCAGCGAGAAGATCTTCCCGCTGGATTCCACCTGGACGGCCGTCAGCCTCAACGGCAAACCGTTCACCGGCGGGGACCGGCCGAGCTTCATCATCGACAAGCAGTACCGCGCCCGCGGCTACGGCGGCTGCAACACCTTCGCGGCCACCGCCTTCCCGCTCAAGGAGCAGCACATCGCCGTGGGCCCGCTCGCGCTCACCAAGAAGAGCTGCGACAAGGGCTTGGCGGCCACCGAACAGGCCTTCTTCGTCGCCCTGCGCACCTCGGCGGTGTGGGACCTGGTCGGCTCTCAACTGGTGCTCAAGAGCCCGAACGGCGAACTGAAGTTCGACCGCGCCCTTTAAGGGCCCGTTCACCACGTCGGACGAAGGCGGGCGCCGATTCAGACCGTCTTGGGGACTTTAGAGCATCACGCCTCCAGTATTGCGGAGGTGACGGATGCCAATCGGGATCGGTATCGGGCGCGGCGTCGACCTGCGCCCCGGGGTGATGCGGAGCCCGCGATCCACGGGCCCGGACGGGTTCCACCCCGGTGCCCTGTGGCTCGCCGCCACCGTGCCGGTGCTGGCCACCCTGCTCCTCGTCGTCCGGCTCGCGACCTGACGGCACGAGCCGTCTCGTCACGCTCCGATCACGGGGCGCCGGAGGGCTCCTCGGACGTATCCTGCGCGTCGGCGCGGGCCGGCTCGGCCGCCGCCTTCGGCATCGTCACCGGCGGAAACAGCGTCGCCAAGCCCGCGGCGACACCGTACAGGACCGGGTCCGCGTTCAATCCCGCCCGGGGTGGTTGAAGATCACTCGTCCGCATCATTCGCTTGCGGGCACCGCGCGCGTTCGCGAGCATCTGACCGCACCCTCATCATCTGTCGATCAACACGTCGAACATGGTCAATGCCGCGTGCCGCGATTCGTTGCCGCGGGCCGTTGATTTTTCGCGCCGGGACCCTGTCGCTGCTCGATCTCGGGGCGCGGCGCGTCCTCAGCCGCGCCGGCGCAGGACGGTGACCGGCGCCTCGAGCGGGCGGCAGGCGGCCGGGACCACGCTCATGATCGCCGCGCTCGGGCAGCGCGCCCGGCAGCTCTCGGCGGCCTCGATCTGATCGCGGCCGCAGGCATCGGCGAAGCAGAAGGTCCCGAGATCCTCGCAACTGGCCCGGAAGCCGTCGAGCGGCGGCGCAACCGCACCCAGATCCGCGGCCGTCGCGGCGCCCTGGCTCAGCAGGAGCCCGACGAGGCCGATCGATGCGCGCAGCCGGGCCATCCGTAAACTCCATCCGCGCCTCGCGCGCGGCGGCAGCCTTAGCATTGGCGGTCGCACCCTGCCATGCCGGCGGCCGGCGATCGCTGCCGCCGGCCCGGGGGGACGATGCCCGTGGACGCGGCTTACGCCTTGGCCTTCGCCCGCTCGATCGCCTCTTCGATCAGCCGGTGGGCCTCCTCCTTGTCGCCCCAGCGGACGAACTTGACCCACTTGCCGGGTTCCAGGTCCTTGTAGTGCTCGAAGAAGTGCTGGATCTGCTGGATCGTGATCTCGGGGAGGTCGGTGTAGTTCTCGACCCGGTCGTAGCGCTTGGTCAGGTGGCGCGAGGGCACCGCGATGACCTTCTCGTCCTCGCCGCCCTCGTCCTGCATCACCATGACGCCCACGGGCCGCGCGCTGATGATCGCCCCCGGCAGCACGGCGCGGGTGTTGGCGACCAGCACGTCGCAGGGGTCGCCGTCGCCCGACAGGGTGTGGGGGATGAAGCCGTAATTCCCCGGGTAGAACATCGGCGTGTACAGGAACCGGTCGACGACCAGCGCGCCGGATTCCTTGTCCATCTCGTACTTGATCGGCTCGCCCCCGAGGGGCACCTCGATGATCACGTTGACGTCGTGAGGCGGCTTCTTGCCGAGCGGGATGGCGTCGATCTTCATGGCGTGTCGCTTCCGGATCCGGGCTTCTGAGTTTCCCAGACCTCTTAGAGACGCCGCCGGAACTTGCAAATCCGTCGTCGCCGCGCTCCGGCAACGAGTGCCGGAAAACGTTAGCCGAACAGGAAGCCGACCTTGGGCAGGGCGATTCCGGCCATGCGATCGAGCACCCGCGGGCCGGGCCGGCCCCCGAGCCCCTCGTAGAAGGCGCCGGCGCGGGCATTGTCCTCCAGGCTCCACACGCCGAGCCGCGTCAGGCCGTGATCGCCGAGATCGTTGCGGACCGCCCGGAACAGGCGCCGGCCCAGGCTGACGCCCTGGTATTCGGGAAGGAGATACAACTCGTCGATCTCGGCCTCGGTGCCGAGGCTGCGGCTGCGCGTCCGTCCATAGGCCGCGTAGCCGACGACCCGATCGGCCGTCTCCACCACGGCGATCGGCCGCCCGCGACGCAGGGCGCCGCGCCACCACGCCCGGTCCCGATCGGCGATCAGGCGCTCCAGGGCGACGCCCGGAATGATCCCGCGATAGGCCTCGCGCCAGGACGCATCGAACACCTTGGACAAGTCGCCGAGATCGGCCTCGCGGGCCCGGCGGATGCTCGTGGTGCGCGTGCTCATGGGCTTCCGGCCTCCCCTCATCCGACCGACGGATAACCCGCGCGGTCCGCCCAGGTTCGATGCCGATCCGGGCGGAGTGAAGGCAAGAACGGCGCCGAAACCCAGGCGGCCACGGGGCGCGGCCGGTTCGGCGGTGAATTGCCGGCCCCTCGGCCGGCTGATAGAGCCCGGCGCTCGTTCCCCGCGGCAGCACGGCCTTGTTCAACCGCTTCCTCAAGCCCGAGACGCGCTACGCGCGGCGCATGGCCCGAATCGCCCGCTTCGAGCGGCCGATCGCCGGCCCCGGCGACCGGCTGAAGGCCTGGGCCAACATGCTGCTGATCGACCATGGCGTGTTCCGCCTGGCCTATCTCAACCGGCACCGGGTCGGCACGGGGGCGCTGTGGCGCTCGGCCCAGCCCGGCCCGCACCAGCTCGCGCGTTTCCGGGCCGAGGGCGTGCGCACGGTCATCTCGCTCCGCGGCGGCCGCGAGCACGGATCGTGGCCGCTGCAGCGGGAGGCCTGCGAGCGCCACGGGCTGAGGCTCGTGGAGTTCGTGCTGCGCTCCCGGGAGGCGCCGGACCGGGCGACCATCCTGGGCGCCAAGGCGTTCTTCGCGGGCATCGAGTACCCGGCCGTGATGCATTGCAAATCGGGCGCCGACCGGGCCGGCCTCGCCTCGGCCCTCTACCTGATCCTGCACGAGGGCCGCCCGGTCGCCGAGGCGGCCCGGCAGCTCTCGGCCCGCTACGGCCATCTCCGCTTCGCCAAGACCGGCATCCTCGACGCGTTCTTCGCCCGCTACCGCGCCGAGGGCGAGGCGCAGGGGATCGACTTCCTGACCTGGGTCGAGACGATCTACGATCCAGAGGCGCTCAAGCGCGACTTCCGGCCGGGCTTCTGGTCGGACCTCGCCGCGGACCGGCTGCTGCGGCGGGAGTGAGCCTCACGGGTCTCGGCCATCAGATGCGCCGACATCTTGCAAGGATTACACACCCGTTCCACATTCTCACCGGGTTGCCGGGTGCGGCGGGCCAAGGGTGACGCGTGCGGGGGCGGCGTGGACTCGAAAGACTTGATCCGCACGCTCGAGGGCGCGGGCTGGGTTTGGCATTCGACGACCGGAAGCCATCGGCATTTCAAGCATCCGTCCAAGCCTGGAAAGATCACTATCCCGCATCCCAAGAAAGACATGCACCCGAAGACGGTCAAGGCCATCCTGAAGGCGGCCGGTCTCTAGAGTTTGTTTCCACGGGCAGAGGCAAACAGACATGAACGGCTATATTGGTCTCATGCATCCGCCAGCCGGCGTCTCCGAGTGGGGCGTCACGTTCCCGGACGTTCCGGGATGTGTGTCGGCAGGTACGAGCTTCGAGGTGGCGGCCGAGTCGGCGCGCGAGGCCCTGTCCGGCCATCTCGCCATGCTGATCACGGACGGGCTGGCACCGCCGCCTGCGCGCACGCTGGCGGAGCTCCGTGCGGATCCGTCCGTGGCGGAGGAACTGGAGGACGCCATGGTCCAGCTCATCGCCCCGCGGCGGGTTCCGGGCGAGCGCGTGCGCGTCAACATCATGATCGATAAGGGATTGCTGCGGCTGACCGACGAGGCGGCTGAAGCCCGGGGCCTCAGCCGTTCGGCCTTCATCGAGGCGGCTCTGGTCAGCGCCGCTGGCAGTTAGCGCATCGCTGCGGAAGCTGGTTGCCGGCTTTCGGGGCGATGCGCGGGCAGACGCTACGTCACTCCGCCGCCGGCCGCGCCGCCTCGCGGAAGGGGTGGGCCCTGTAGGTGCCGATCACCCGCACCTCGCGGGAGAAGAAGCCGAGCTCGTCGAGGGCCCGGCTGAGGCCCGGATCCTCGGGATGGCCGTCGACCTCGGCGTAGAACTGGGTGGCGGTGAACTCGCCGTCCATCATGTAGCTCTCGAGCTTCGACATGTTGACGCCGTTCGTCGCGAAGCCGCCCAGCGCCTTGTAGAGGGCCGCCGGGATGTTGCGGACGCGGAACACGAAGCTCGTCACGCACGGCTCCGTCCCGGGGGCGACCGGGTCGGCCTCCGGGGAGAGCACCACGAAGCGGGTGGTGTTGTGCGCCTCGTCCTCCACGTCCCGCTCCAGGATGTCGAGGCCGTAGACCGCGGCGGCCAGCGCCGGCGCCAGCGCGGCCCGGCTCGGATCACCCAATTCCGCGATCTCCCGGGCCGCGCCGGCGGTGTCGCCCGCGACCACGGCCTTGAGGCCCAGGCGGCGGATGAGCCGCCGGCACTGGCCCAGGGCGTGGACGTGGCTGTGGACGCTGCGCAACCCGTCGGCCGAAGCGCCGGGCAGCACCATCAGCTGGAAATGGATCGGCAGGAAGTGCTCGGCGACGATGTGCAGGGGCGAGGTCGGGATCAGGTGATGGATGTCGGCGACGCGGCCCGCGATCGAATTCTCGATCGGGATCATCGCCCGCCGGGCCCGGCCCTCCGTGACCGCCGCGAAGGCATCCTCGAAGGTGGGACAGGGCAGGGGCGTCCAGTCCGGATACGCCTCCGCGCAGATGATGTGCGAGTTGGCCCCGGGCTCCCCCTGATAGGCGATGGTGCGGTCGGTCATGGCGGTGGGATTCGTTCGCGAGGTCAGTTCAGGCGCCGGCCCCGGAGCAGGGCGCGGGCGCGGTCCAGGTCGGCTTGGGTGTCGACGCCGAGCGGCAGATCGTCGACGATGACGGCGTCGATGCGCATGCCGGCCTCGAGCGCCCGCAGCTGCTCCAGCTTCTCCCGCTGCTCCAGCTCGCCCGGGGGCAGGGCGACGAAGCGGCCGAGCGCCGTGCGCCGGTAGGCGTAGAGGCCGATATGGTGCCAGAGCGGCCCGTCGCCCCAGGGGGCGCGGGCGCGGGTGAAATAGAGGGCGCGCAGCCGCTTGGGGCCGACATGGTGGCCGACGAGTTTGACCACGTTCGGGTTGTCGGCCTCGTGCGGATCGGTGATGGCCGCGCAGAGGGTGACGATGTCGACGGTGCGGTCGGCCAGCGGCAGGATGGCCGCGCCGATGATCGCCGGGTCGATGGTCGGCAGGTCACCCTGCACGTTGACGACCACGTCGTGGCGGCCCTCCGGATCGACGCTCTCCAGGGCCTCGGCGAGCCGGTCCGAGCCCGACGGGTGGTCGGCCCGGGTCATCACGGCGATGCCGCCCGCCGCCTCCACGACCCGGGCGATCTCCGCCGCGTCGGTGGCCACCACCACGGGGCCGATCCCGGCCGCGACCGCGCGCCGCCAGACATGGACGATCATCGGCTCGCCGGCGATGTCGGCCAGCGGCTTGTTCGGCAGGCGGGTCGCCGCGAGACGCGCGGGGATCAGGACCAGGGGATCGGACATCGCGTTCGGACCCGACGATTCGCAGCGCGGGCAAGGGCCGGACGGCCGCACCGCATGCGGGGCCGGCTGCTTATCAGGCTGGCCCCCCGTTGTCGTCCCCCAGAGCCGGAGAACCCGAATGGCGAAAAGATGCCGTTCGGTGACAAGCTTGACGATTCACCGGCATAATTCTGCGCTGCAGCGCCGCGGGGGCCGCCGCCGGCATTGTCAGGTGCCGCTGCGAACGGCTAAGGCAACTTCGAAATCTTCCAAATGTCTGGCGTCCGAATGCGCTCGCTCGTGATCAGGCGCGCGACGGGCCCGGGTCGAGACGCGAGTAGAGCATGAACGCGTTCGAGGTGAACAAGGTCCTGGGCGCGGTCCTCGGCGCCCTGCTGTTCGCGGCCGGATCGGGTTTCGTCGCCGAGTTGATCTACCACCCGCGGCCGGCGGGCAAGGCCGGCTACGACCTGCCCGAGCCGGAGCCGAAGACCGCTGAGGCCGCCCCGGAGGCCAAGGTCGAGCCGATCGCGGTCCGCCTCGCCAGCGCCAATGTCGAGAAGGGTGAGGCCGGCACCAAGGCCTGCCATGCCTGCCACAACTTCGAGAAGGGCGGACCGAACAAGGTCGGGCCGGCCCTGTACGGTGTCGTCGAGCGGCCGAAGGGGGCGCATCCGGGCTTCGAGTATTCCGCGGCCATGAAGGAGAAGGGCGGCGCCTGGACCTACGCGGAACTCGACGAGTTCCTCACCAATCCGAAGGGGTACGTGAAGGGCACCAAGATGGCCTTCGCCGGGATCGCCTCGCCCCAGGAGCGCGCCAACGTCATCGCCTACCTGCGCTCGAACGCGGAGGATCCGAAGCCGCTGCCGGCCGTCGAGAAGACCGAGGCGCCGGCACCTGCGGCCGCCCCCGCGGCGGCCAAGCCCGCGGCCGCTGAACCCGCGGAGGCCAAGCCCGCGGAGACACCGGCCGACAAGCCGACCGCCGCCAAGCCGGCAGCCTCCAAGGCGTCCGAGGGCAAGGACAGCCCGGCCAAGCCGGCGGATACCAGCACGGCCAAGCCGGTCGAGGAGAAATCCCCCGGCAGCCCCCGCGCACCCAGCGAGTCCAGCGACCGCAATGCGCCGTCGCCACCGGCCGGCGCCCATGACGGCGACCAGCAGGGCCAGCCGTCCAGCGCGATCCCCGCCGAGCCGACCGCCCCCGCGGCGCCGGCCGCCAAGGAGCCGCCCGCGCAGGCCAATCCCGAGGCGGTCGACCGGGCGAAGGATCTCAACATCACCGTCCCGAGCAAGGACCCGAACGCGCCGAAGCCGTAGGGCCGCACCGGTGCGCGGGCGGCACTGGGCTGCAGCGATCAAGTGGCGAACGCATCCCGCCTGATTCGCCTGGGCACGCCGTCTGATTGCAACCGCGGATCCGCGCCGGTGATCTCGGCCCTTTGACCCGGAGCGATGGTCCCAGCCGCAGGGGACGGTGCGCGCCGCCGGATCCCGTGGGCCAAAGGCTCGACGGGCCCTGTTTCCAAGGTGTTCGCGCTGGGTGCGGGAATCGCGATTCCGGCTGCAACATTGTCAGACAGCAGCGTGGTGCCTCTTCTCCTTGTGGACTTGCGGATTCACGGATCGATCTGGGGGGCACATGGGTGCTGGATGAGGGCCGTGGGTCCCCTGTCCCGGGGGGCCTGTCGCGCCGTCCCGAGCCGAGATGTGACCATCCTGGCTCATGTGGGAAGGAGAGCGCGTCTGGCCGGTGTCCCAGCACCTCCGGAAACGCCGTGACAGGCCTGGCTCGACGGGCGCCACCGGCTCGGCACCGGCGAGCGCCGCGCGGGCCGGTCGCCGCATCGGGGCGGATACAGGACGCCAGAGCCCCGTAACTTTCCTGCAGGGCCCCGCCCGGTTCCCGACCCGGCTTCGCAACCGGCTCGAAGCCCGGCGTCCCGGCCGTTGCGATCGGCAGGCGGATCGGCACCCCGCACTCCGCCGATGCCATGCGGTCCGGCGCGCCGGCCCTCGATCCGGCGCAGGGCGCGGGGCGCCGGGCCCGACCTTTGCCTTTCGGCGGCCGCGACCCACCATTCGGCCGGGTCGGAGAACCGTGAAGGAGTGGCCTTGCCAGAGCGAAGTCTCAGTTCCGGGGAGCGCCCAGCGCCCCTGCCGCTGCTGGTCGCCGTGACCATGACCGGAACAGTCGCGCTGCACATCTTCGTGCCGGCGCTCGCCGCCGTGGCCGCGGATCTCGGCACCAATGCGGCCGGCGCACAGCTCACCATCACGGTCTACCTGATCGGACTCGCGGGCGGCCAGCTGCTCTACGGTCCGCTCTCAGACCGGTACGGGCGGCGCCCGATCCTGATCGGGGGCCTCGGCCTCTATCTCGCCGGGCTGCTGCTGGCGATCCCGGCGCCGAATATCGGCGTGCTGCTGGTGGCACGGGTGCTTCAGTCCCTCGGGGCCTGCGGCTCCCTGGTGATCGGCCGGGCGATGGTGCGCGACGTCTCCACCCGCGAGGATGCAGCCCGGAAACTCGCGATTCTCACCACGGCGATGACCCTCACCCCGGCGCTGGCGCCGGCGATCGGCGGGGTCGTGAACGAGGCCTTCGGCTGGCGGGCCGTGTTCGTTGTGCTCGCCGGCCTCGTGGCCGTGCTGGGGGCCCTGGTGGTGTTCAGACTGCCCGAGACCAACCGGCACAAGGTCGCGCTGCCCGGCTTCGTCGCGGTGCTGGCCGGCTACCTGCGGCTGGTGCGGATCCCGGTGTTCCGCGCCTACCTGGTGGCGGGGGCCTGCGGCGGCACGAGCCTCTACGCGTTCCTGGCGGTGGCGCCGTTCCTGCTCGTGGACCGGCTCGGCCGCTCCTCCCAGGAGGTCGGGTTCGATTGCCTGATGGTGGTGTTCGGCATGGTTGGCGGAGCGATGCTGGCCAGCCGCCTCGCCGCGCGGGTGCCGATCCGCAGGGCGGCGCGCCGCGGCAATCTCCTCTGCATCGCCGCGGCCTTGGCCCTGCTGCTCGTCGATCGGACCGGCCAGCTCGGCGTCGTCAGCCTGATCGCGCCGCTCTTCGCCTACGCGGTCGGCGTCGGCCTGCTCAGCCCGAACGCGGTGGCGGGCCTGATGAACGTCGATCCGCACGCGGCCGGCTCCGCCTCCAGCCTGTACGGCTTCACGCAGATGACCTTCGGGGCGCTGTTCACGGCCGCCGCCTCCGCCTGGCCCGCGACCACGGCCACGCCGGTGGCGCTGGCGCTGCTGGCCGCCGGCCTGATCGCGGCCCTGGCGCTCCGGCGGGCCTGACCCTCAGGCGCGCACCGGTTCCACGAGGCCGGAGACGCCGTCGCGGAACCCGTCGGTGAGTTCCAGCCACAGGAGGCGCGCCGGATCGACCGGGCCCGGCAGGGCCAGCCGCCCCGGCGGCACCGGCGCGAAGCCGAAGCGGGCGTAGTAGGGCGCGTCTCCCACGAGGAGCACCAGCCCCTCGCCCGCCTGCCGGGCCGCCTCGATCGCCGCGCGGGCCAGGGCGGTGCCGATGCCGCGGCCCGCGAAGCTCGGATCCACCGCCAGGGGGCCGAGCATCACGAAGCGCGTCGGACCGGTCCGCACCGGGCCCATCCGCACCGAGCCGACGAGGAAGCTGCCCACCGACGCGGTGACACCGAGGTCCCGCCGCTCGGCCGCCCCCTCGCGCAGGCGATAGGCGGCGCGGGCGAAGCGGCCCGGGCCGAAGGCCCGGCCCTGGAGCCGGGCGATGGCGGGGGCGTCCTCCGGCCGCTCGGGCCGGATGACGAGGGAGAGGGAGGTCACGGGCAGGCTCACGGGGTCGGACGATGGCCGCGTAGCAGCGTCGGCACGGCCCGGCAAACGGCAGCGGCGGTCCGGCGCCACTTCACGGCCCGGGATGGCCGGACGCCCCGGAACCGACCTGTCAATTTGACAACACATTGTCAAATTGACAGCTTGATGCCTTCTTGTAGGATGGCCGCCATGAGGCAAGCGGGCGCCCCCAGTGCCGAAGTCCGGAGCCGTCGCCGCGCAGCGCTGACGGACCTGATTCTCGACGTGTTTCGGCTGAACGGCGTGCTGCTCGCCTCCGGCGACGCCCTGGTCGCGGATCTCGGGCTGACCAGCGCCCGCTGGCAGGTGCTGGGGGCCATCGCACTGGCGCCGGCCCCGCTGCCCGTGGCGCACCTCGCCCGCACCATGGGATTGACCCGGCAGGCCGTCCAACGCTCCGTCGACGAGCTGCGCGCGGACGGTCTCGTTCGCCTGGAGCCGAACCCCCACCATCGGCGCGCCGCGCTGGTGAGGATGACGGAGCCGGGCGAGGCCGCCTACCGCGCTGCGAGCCGGCGCCAGGAAACCTGGGCGGATGCCCTGGCCGCCGACCTGCCGCCCGAGATCATCGAGGCCGCCGACGGTCTCCTGCGTGCCCTACGGGCTCGCCTCGCCGGTCCCGATCCGTCCCCCGCCACCGCACCGGACACCCTGGAGACGTGCTGACATGCCGACATTCATCGAGACCGACCGCACCGTAACGCTGGAGGATCAGCTCAAGGATGGCGGCACGGACGGACCCGTCGTCCTCGTCAACACCTTCGTCGTGCCGCCCGCGGAGGCCGACCGCTTGCTGGCCGCATGGCGGGCCGACGCTGCGGTCATGAAGCGGCAGCCGGGGTTCATCTCGACCCAGCTGCATCGCGGCATCGCCGGCAGCGGCGCGTTCCTGAACTACGCCGTGTGGGAATCGGTCGCCCAGTTCCGGGCGGCGTTCGCGAATCCGGAATTCCGGGCGCAGCTCGCCGCCTATCCCGAGGGCGCGACGGTCAGCCCGCACCTGTTCCGGCCGATCGCCGTTCCAGGCATCTGCGTCGCTTGAGACCGGGCCGCGCCCTCCGGCGCCGCCGCTACTCCGCCGCCGCCAGGGCAGGCCGTGCGCCGGCCTGCGTCAGCTTCAGGAAGCCCAGCGCCGAGAGCCAGATCACCGCGCCGCAGGCGGCCGCGATGCCGAGCACCAGGGCGAAGCCGCCGCGGTCGTGGAGCACCGCGATGGCCGGTACCACGAAGCCGCTCGCCGTGAAGCCCACGAAGTAGCGCACGCTGTAGGCCCGCGCCCGGTAGGCGGGTGGCACGTAGCGGGCGATCATCGCGTCGTTGATCACCACCTGCCCATAGATCGCCGTCATGGCCAGCACGAGCCCGGCGAGCAGCGGCAGGCCGGTGGAGAGCGCGGCGATCCCCAGGCCTAACGGTTGCAGGATCGAGAGCGCCACGAACAGCGCCGGCAGGCTGTAGCGGTCGATCAGCCGGCCCATGGCGAGCTGCATCAGGCCCCCGAACAGGAACACCACGGTGGCGAGCGACCCGATCAGCGCCAGGGGCAGCGCGTGGCCGACACCCTCGTCGATGACCTTGGGCAGGCTGATCGTCGTCAGGTTGAAGGTCAGGCCGCCCGCGAAGATCGCCACGGCGAACATCGCCATCAGCGCCCAGGGCCGGGTCACCGGGATCACCGCCGCGCCGCCGGCCTTCTTGGCCGAAGCCTCGCCGTCGCCCGGCACCAAAGCCACGAAGGCGGCGCCGCAGGCGAGGCAGACGAGGCCCGGGACCACGAAGGCCGCGCGCCATCCGACCGTTGCGGCCAGCAGGGCGGTGACGCCCGAGGCCGAGGCCGCGCCGAGATTCCCCCAGACGCCGTTGAGGCCGAGATCACGCCCGAGCCGGCTCGCATGGGTCACCAGCATGGCCGAGCCGACCGGGTGGTAGATCGCCGAGGCGAGGCCGAGCACGCAGAGCCACAGGGCGAAGCCGAGCGGGGTCGAGGCGCTCGCCACGCCGAGGCAGGACAGGCCGTAGCCGAAGAAGAACAGGGCCAGCATGGTGCGCCGCCCGAACCGGTCGGCCAGCGAGCCCATCGGCAGGGAGCACAGGCCGAAGGCCACGAAGGCGCCGGTGGCCAGCCCGATCAGCTCGCCGTAGCCGAGCCCCGTCTGGGCCGCGATGGCGATGACCGCCGTCGGGTAGATCAGCAGCACGAAATGGTCGAGGGCGTGCGCGACGTTGACGAAGCGCAGGGTGCGGCGGGACAGGGTTGTGGGATCCATCGCGGCGTATCCTCCGGGATCCGACCCTGATAGCCTGGCCCGATGGCGGTGTCGGGCCGGATATGGATGCGAACGGGCCATTCTCGACGGCGGTGCCGCGCTCGACTGCGGCGGCCGACTATCAGCACGTGCCCCGCCCGGTCGCGGTCGTCCGCAAGCCCCTGGCGGCGGGAAGCGAGACCGGGCTGCACCACCATTCCCGCGCGCAGCTGCTCTACGCCACGGCGGGGCTGATGACCGCTTCGGCCGAGGACGGCACCTGGGTCGTTCCGGAGGGTCACGCCCTCTGGATTCCCGCCTGCCTGCCGCACGCTACGGTCGCGCACGGGCCCGTGGCCCTGTGCACGGCTTATCTCGACCGGGCCGTGGTCACGACCTTCCCCGACACCTGCCGGGTGGTGGCGGTATCGCCCTTGCTGGCGGCCGCCCTGGTGGCCCTGGCAGAGGAGCCGGTGCTCTACGCGGTCGACGGCCGCGGCGGCCATCTCGCCGCGCTGGTCCTCGACGAGATCGGCCGCGCCCCGGCGACGCCGCTCACCCTGCCGCTGCCGCGCGATCCGCGCCTGCGCCGGGTTTGCCTCGGCCTCATCGCGGATCCGGCCTCCGAGGCGGATCTCGATGCCTGGGCCGACCGGGCCGGGGCGAGCCGGCGGACGCTGACCCGGGGATTCCGGGCCGAGACGGGCCTGAGCTTCGGCGACTGGCGGGCCCGGGCCCGGGTGATCCGGGCGCTCGCCCTCACGGCCGAGGGGCGGCCGCCCCGGGCGGTGGCGGCGGCGGTGGGCTACCGGAGCGGGCAGGCGCTTCGGAGCACGGTGATGCGGCTGCTGGGGCCGGCGGGTGCCCGCCAACCGCCCGCCTGATCCGTGTCGGCACGGAGAAGCGATCCCGTTTCGACCGCGCGGCGTGGCGACCGAGGGTACGTACCCGTCCCGGCCGCCGGTTCTGGTGCCGCCGTCCTTGCGTGCGGAGCCAGGCGATCCCGCGGGCGAGGCTGTCGACATCGTGCCGGGCTGGGCCGCTATGCTGCGCGCCGGATGCCGCATCACCGGACGGCGCCAACCGGGACAAGCGAACCATGCTCTACGAACTCGCTACCTTGTCCTGCCCGCTGCTCGCCGTCGGCGAGGTCTGCACGCGGGCGCGGAACTGGGCCGCCGAGGCGGAGGCCGGGACGCTGCTTGGCTGTTGGCGGACCGAGATCGGCACCCTCGGACGGGTGCTCGTCCTGCGCGGCTTCGACACCCCCGAGGCGATGACCACGGAGCGGCGGCGCGCCCTGATGAGCGCCGGGCCGTTCCACGTCGGCGATCTGCTCACGGGTCTGACCATGGACAGCTATGCGCCGTTTCCCTTCCTGCCGCCCCTGCGGACCGGCCCGCGCGGGGGCGTCTACGAGGTCCGCACCTACCGGCTCCGGCCCGGCGGCCTCGCACCGACACTGGCGGCCTGGGAGGCGGCGATGGGGCCGGCCCGGACCTACACCGCCCATCTCGTGACCAACCTGTACGCCCTCGACGGCGCACCGCGGATCATGCACATCTGGGCCTTCTCCAGCCTGGAGGAACGGGCGCGTCTCCGCGGGGAGGTCTACGCGTCCGGCCTGTGGCCGCCGAAGGGCGGCCCGGACCAGATCCTCGAGGCGACCTCGACCATCGCGCTGCCGGATCCGGGCTCACCCCTGTCGTGAGCGGCGTGCCGTGAGGATTGGTTCTGCGGCTCGATATCCGCCCGACCGTCCGGTGTCGGCTTGCCGCATCAGGCAGTGAACGAAATCCGGAAACCAGGTGGATCTTACCGCTGACACCTCCGGGACTCCGGGTTGCAACACGCTCACGGTTCGGGGGCCTACAGAGCGGTCGAGGCAATTCGCCGATCGGGCACTGCAACCTGGGCGCGAACAATTATTGAATACAACTAGAAATTAGTATTTTGGTAAGGGAAGGCGTATAGCGATGACCGCTTCCGCAAGGCTGATTTCGGATGAAGAAATCATACCACTTTGTCGTTTGGCTGCGTACGGCTCGGATCACCGCATTCGGCCGCAAAGCGAATGCTTCGATTGCCGTCGAATTTGCGCTAATATCGCCAATATTGATTGCAATGATTGGCGCTTTGATCGATTTCAGTTTCATATATTACACGTTCAATTCCGCACAACAGAGTGGTTGGCAAGTCGCTCGACAGGTCGCGATTGGACAATTGCAAGCCACGAATGCCGCCTCGACCGTGCGGAATCAATTGCCCGCCTGGGTTCAATCGAAGGCCGTAATTCCACCCGTCGTCCTGTCGAATGGTATCTATACTGTAACGGTAACGATCGCCATCTCTGACGCCACGCCGATCAAATTCCTAAAAACGGTCTACGGACCTTCGACATTGACGACAAAAGCGTCGTTTATTTCGGAGGGGGGCTGATGAACCTTGCGAGGAGCCGGTCCGGCGGGGTGTCGATCATCTTTGCGTTGATCCTGCCCGTCGCGATGGGATTGTGCGCGCTGACCTTCGACCTCGCCAATCTTCGGTACAATCAGGCGCAACTGCAATTGGCGGCTGATGCCGGAGCCCTCGCGGGGGCGGATGCGATCAGCAATCCGGCAACGGCGAAAGCGAGTGCGGCTCAGCTGGCGCAGATGAATGCTCCGCAAGGCACGTCGAACGTGGTCGGTGCGTCCGATATCGATCTCGGTATCTACGACGCTTCGAGCCGAGCATTTCAGGTCACAGCGTCGAATCCGACCGCAGTCCGCGTGAAGACGTCCCGTGATTTCGCGCATGGAAACGCGATCCAGGGGGTCTTTACGAGAGCGATCGGCCTATCGAGCGGTTACTCTGTTCACGCTTCATCGATTGCCACCGCGTCAACAAGCACATGCCTTTATGCGCTGGATCCATCTTCCTCCGGCGCCGTGCAATTTGTTGGCGGCGTGACGTTCACCTCCAGTTGCGGGTTTCAAATCAACTCGAGCAGCAACAGCGCCATTACCACGGTCGGATTGTATACCGTCAACGTCAGTCAGATCTGTGACGTCGGTGGCTATCTATCGCTGGGCGTGGGCGTCTTCACGCCCAATCCGACAACCGGATGTCCTGTGAAAACAGATCCCCTGTCGACCATCCCCGAGCCGGCTCCTTTCGCGAGCTGCCAAAACTCGAACGTCACGGCGATCGGAGGGGTCCTCAATCCGGGATGCTATGCGGGAACGATCACCATAATCGGATCTGTAACCCTCAATCCCGGAATTTATCAGTTCCAGAGCGCGACTTTAAATCTTCTGGGGGGATCAATTCTCCAGGGCGACGGGGTCATGATCTACCTCGATGCGGCATCGAGATTCACGATGATCGGCCTGGCCTCGATCAATCTCACTGCTCCTCCGAACGGGGTCTATCAAGGGATCGTCGTTTTCTATTCTCGATCGGCGGCAAATTCGGCACTGAACTTGATTGGTAGCAGTTCGATAAGCCTCAACGGTACCATCTACGCCCCGTCGACCAATTTGACACTGACTGGACTCGGCGCGATCCAGTCGAATTACGGATATCTCATCGTCAACAAGTTGATCGCGACGGGGCTTGGTGTGATGAAGTTCAATGCGTTTCCGTCCAATCCGCGGCGTCCGCCCGGATTGGTCAGCCGATCCAAGCTGGTCCTCTGACGGCGCGCGGGCTGATGCCGCTGGGTCTTCTCACGTCGCCCGCGCGGAAAAATCGATCCGCGGGTCGATCCAGACGTAGATCAGATCCGACAGCAGGTTCACCGCCAGCCCCAGGAGCGAGAAGATGTAGAGGGTGGCGAACACCACCGGATAGTCGCGTCCCACGATCGCGCGGAACGACAGCTCACCCAGGCCGTCCAGCGAGAAGATCGTCTCGATCAGCAGCGATCCGGTGAAGAAGGCCGAAATGAAGGCGCCCGGGAACCCCGCGATCACGATCAGCATGGCGTTCCGGAAGACGTGGCCGTAGAGCACGCGCCGCTCGGACAGGCCCTTCATCCGGGCGGTGAGCACGTATTGCTTGCGGATCTCGTCGAGGAACGAGTTCTTGGTGAGCAGGGTCGAGGTGGCGAAGGCGCCGATCACCAGGGCGGTCAGGGGCAGCACCATGTGCCAGGCGTAGTCGGTCACCTTGTGCCAGGGGGAAAACCCCTCCCAGCCCTCGCTGGTCAGGCCGCGGAGCGGGAACCACTGGTAGAGCGAGCCGCCCGCGAACAGGATGATCAGCATCAGCCCGAACAGGAAGCCCGGGATCGCGTAGCCGATGATCACTACGAAGGAGGTCCAGCGGTCGAAGCGCTCGCCGTCCTTCACGGCCTTGCGGATGCCCAGCGGGATCGAGATCGCGTAGGACAGGAGGGTCATCCACAGGCCCAGCGAGACCGAGACCGGCAGGCGTTCCCGGATCAATTGGATCACCGTCACATCGCGAAAGTAGCTGCGGCCGAAATCGAACCGGACGTAGTCCCACAGCATCTTGGCGAAGCGCTCCGGAGCCGGCTTGTCGAAGCCGAACTGCTTCTCCAGCTTGGCGATGAAGTCCGGGCTCAACCCCTGCGCGCCGCGGTAGCGGGAACTCGCCTCCCCGCCGCCGGCCGGCCGGCTGCCGCCGCCGAGGTCGCCGCCGCCGCCGGTCACGCGCGACATCGTGCCGTCGCGCTGGCCCTGCAGCTGCGACAGAACCCGCTCCACCGGCCCGCCCGGGGCGAACTGCACGATGGTGAAGGTGATCAGCATGATCCCCAAGAGGGTCGGGATCATCAGGCCGATGCGGCGCAGGATGTAGGCGATCATCGCGTCAGTCCCGCCCGATCCGCTTGGCTTTCCCGGCGTCGAACCACCACGTCCCCGGCGCGCCGAGGTCGTAGGTCGGTGCTTTGGCCGGACGGCCGTAGACGTCCCACAGGGCGAGGCGGTGGGTCGAGCCGTACCACATCGGTACCCAGTAGCGCCCGGCCCGCAGCACCCGGTCGAGGGCCCGGCACGCCGTGGTCAGGTCCGCCCGGGATTGGGCGTCGGCGACGGCGGTGAGCAGCGCGTCGATCGCCGGGTCCGCGATCCCCGACAGATTGTTGGACCCGGCGGTCCCGGCCGACCGGGACCCGTAGGTCTCGCGCAGCTCCGCCCCCGGGGTCACGCCGCTGCCGTAGCGGCGCGCCGTGACGTCGAAGTCGAACTCCTTGAGGCGGGCCTCGTATTGCGACGGATCGACGGTGCGCAGCGTGGCCCTGATCCCGAGCAGGCCCAGGTTGCGGATGAAGGGTTGCGTGACCGCCTGGAACACCGGATCGTTGTCGAGGAATTCGAGGGTCAGCGGCTGCCCGCCCGGCAGCAGGAGGCTGCCGCCCTGCCGGGTGCAGCCGGCCTCGCGCAGCAGCGCGTCGGCACGCTTCAGCAGCGCCCGGTCCTGGCCCGACCCGTCCGAGACCGGTGGGGTCCAGGCCTCGCCGAACACCTCCGGGGGGAGGTCTTTCAGGGGCTCCATCAGGGCGAGTTCCGCTGCGGAGGGTTTGCCCGTCGCCTTGAGATCCGAGTTCTCGAAGAACGAGGCGGTCCGCGCGTAGGCGCCGTACATCAGGTTGCGGTTCGACCACTCGAAGTCGAAGCACAGGCCGATCGCCTCGCGCACGCGCGGATCGCGGAACGCCGCGCGGCGGGTGTTGATCCACCACCCTTGCGTGCCGCTCGGCCGCGAATCCGGTACCGTCTCGCGGACCACGCGGCCCTCGGCGAGCGCCGGGAAGTCGTAGCCGGTGGCCCAGACCCGGGCGGTGAATTCCTCCCGGAACGTGAAGGCGCCGCTCTTGAATGCCTCGAACGCCACGGTGCGGTCGCGAAGATACTCGTAGCGGAGGGTGTCGAAGTTGTTCTGGCCGATATTCACCGGCAATTCGGCGGCCCAGTAATCCGGAACCCGTTCGAGCCCGATGGAGCGGCCGGGATCGACGGTGCCGACCCGGTAGGGGCCCGAGCCCAGGGGCGCCTCCAGGCTTGAGGCCTCGAAGTCACGGGTGCCGTAATAGGCAGCGGAGAAGATCGGCAATTGCGCCACGAACAGCGGCAGGTCCCGGGCGCGGCCGGCTGTGAAGGTGACGACCAGCCGCTCGTCGCCCTCGGCCCGGGCATCGGTCATGGCGCGGATCACCTCGGATATCTCCGGGTGGCCCTTGTCGCGCAGGAGCTTGAGGCTGAAGGCGGCGTCCCGCGCGGTGAGCCGCGAGCCGTCATGGAACCGAGCCTGCGGACGGAGGGAGAACGTGTAGGTCAGCCCGTCCGGGCTCGCCGCGACGGCGCGCGCCACCAGCCCGTAGACCGCGTCCGGCTCGTCCAGCGCGCGGACCATCAGACTGTCGAAGGTCAGGTTCATCCCGGCGGCACCCTCGCCACGCAGCACGTAGATGTTAAGCGTGTTGAAGGTGTTGAGCGCCTGGTTGCCGATGGTCGCCGCGAGCTGCGCCGAGAAGCGCCCCCCGCGCGGCGCGATCGGGTTCACGTAGTCAAAATGCTCGAAGCCGGGCGGATACTTCAGCTCGCCGAAGCTCGAGAGGCCGTGGCGCTCCGCGTCGGCTGCCAGGACTGGCCGGACCGTGGCGAGGGCGCCCGCGCCGAGGAGGAGGGCCCGCCGGCTCGGGGGCCAGGGGGCGCCGGTCAACGGGGCGCCCCGGTCTTGGCCGCGAGCTTGTCGTCGTACCACCACGTCGTCGGGAAGCCGGAACTGGCATAGAGCGGCAGGATCGCCGGGTGGGCGAACCGGTTCCAGCGCAGGGTCCGCTGCTGGTTCGAGGACCATTGCGGCACCACGTAATCGTGGGCCAGCAGCACCCGGTCGAGGGCCCGGGTCGCCGCGATCACCGCCGGCCGGTCCTTGGCGAAGATCACCTTCTCGATCAGCGCGTCGATGCCGGGATCCTTGATCCCGATCAGGTTGCGCGAGCCCGGCTTGTCGGCCGCCGCAGAGCCCCAGTATTCGCGCTGCTCGTTGCCCGGCGAGAGCGACTCGCCCCACGAGGTCGTGGTGATGTCGAAGTCGAAGTTGCGGATCCGGTTCTGGTACTGCGCCGCATCGATCACCCGCAGGGTGGCGTCGATGCCGATCAGCTTCAGCTGCGCCGAGAACGGCAGGATCACCCGCTCGAAGGTGTTCTGGAACTCCAGGAACTCGACGGTCAGCGGCTCACCCGTCGCCCTGTTGACCATCTTGCCGCCGCGCAATTCGTAGCCCGCCTCGCGCAGCAGGCCGACCGCCTCGCGCAGGTTCTTCCGCACGGCGTCCTGCGTGTCGTTCGTCGGGTTGGCGTAGGGCGTGGTGAAGACCGAAGCCGGGATCTTGTCCTTGACGCTCTCGAGGATCGCCCTCTCGTCACCCTCCGGCAGGCCCGAGGAGGCGAGTTCCGAGCCGAAGAAGTAGGAATTGATCCGGTTGTACAGGCCGTAGAACAGGGCCTTGTTCATCTCCTCGTAGTTCATAGCCAGGTTGAAGGCTCGGCGGATCCGCGGATCCTTGAACTTGTCCCGGCGGGTGTTGAACGCGAAGGCCTGCATGATGCCCATGCCGCGGTCGGGGAACGCCTCCTTGATCAGGCGCCCCTCCTTCACCGCCGGGAACTCGTCGTAGGCCGTGGCCCAGTTCCGGGCGATGTTCTCGACGCGGAAATCGTAGAGGTCGCCCTTCAGCGCCTCGACCAGCACGGTGCCGTCGCGAAAATACTCGTAGCGCTCCGTGTCGAAGTTGTAGTGGCCGGCATTGGCCGGAAGGTCCTTGCCCCAGTAATCCGGCACGCGGGTGTAGGTCGCGCTGCGGCCGGGGTCGAACTTCGCGAGCCGGTACGGGCCGGAGCCGAGCGGCGGCTCGAGCGTCGTCTCGGTGGGGTTGCGCGGCTTGCCGCTCGAATCCTTGGCGGTCCACCAGTGCTTGGGCAGGACGCGGAGCTGCCCGATCACCTGGGGCAGCTCGCGGTTGCCGGTCTCGGTGAAGGTGAAGGTCACCTCGTGCGACCCGGTCGCCTCGGCCTTGGCCACCGTCTGATAATAGGCGGCGTAGAACGGGCTGTTGGCCTTCAGCACGTCGAAGGACCAGACCACGTCCTCGGGGGTGATCGGCCGGCCGTCGTGCCAGCGGGCGTCCTGGCGCAGCCGGTACGAGACCGAGCCGAGATCGGGGGCGATCCGCACCGCCTCGGCGATCAGGCCGTAGGAGGTGAACGGCTCGTCCGAGGATTGGGTCATCAGCGGATCGTAGATCTGCTGGATGCCGCCTTCGAGGTCGCCCTTCAGGCCGGAGACGATGATGTTGAAATTGTCGAACCCGCCCTGCGTGCCGAGGCGCACGAGGCCGCCTTTGGGGGCGGCCGGGTCGGCGTAGTCGAAATGGGTGAAGTCGGGGCCGTATTTCGGCTGGCCCATCAGCGTGATCGCGTGGGTCCACTGGCCGGTGGCGGCGGGCAGGGTCGCCGGCGGCGACGGCATCGCGGACGGCTCCTGCGCGCGGGCCGGGGCGAGCTGGAGGCAGGCGGCGAGGAGCGTCGCGGCGAGGAGGCGTCCGGTCACGGTCTGCGCTGTCACGGGCGGGCTGTCTCCGTTGTGTCGGGGCGCGGGCATTCGCTCAGCCTCTTAAGCCGCGGGAGCCTCGCGCGTCGAGCTTGCACGCGCTTCGGTGCCACGGGAGGCGCGGTTTCTCCCTCCCCCCTCTGCGGGGGAGGGTGGCCCCCGAAGGGGGTCGGGAGAGGGGAGCGACGGTGCAGAAGGAAGCGCTGGCCTTCATGAAGGTCGCGCCCTGTCCTGAAGCCGGGTTCCCCTCTCCCGACCCCTGCTGACGCAGGGGCCACCCTCCCCCGCAGAGGGGGGAGGGGGATCCCGCGCCGGATCCTCTCACGCTGCCCGCCCGCGCCTTCCCTCCACCAGCCACATGGCGAGCAGGGCCGCCGCCAGGGCCGCCAGCGCCGCGAGCCCCAGCGCCAACGGGTAGACCTCGACGCCGCGGATGTTGGCGCTGTCGCTCGGGCGGAAGCCGATCCAGTCCGAGCCCGCCAGCCGTCCGCCGCGCACGACCGCGAGCCGTGGCACGTCGACGGCGCCCCCCGACCCGGCGACCCGGCGGATCGAGCCGCCGGAACCCTCCGCCACGCCCTTCAGTCGCTCGGTGTCGCTGAACACGTCGGCGAGTTCACGCGGGTTGGCCGGGCCGACGCTGACGAAGGCCACGAGGGTGCCGGAGCGGAGCGTGTGCAGCCCCAGGGACTCGGCTTCGAAGGTCGCGCTGAACAGGCCCGGCTCCTGGGGCTTGAGCGTCAGCGTCGTCACCTTGCCGGTGGGTCCGGTGACGGTGACCGGCTCCGCCTGATCCGCCATGGTCTGACGCTCGACCCGCACCTCCCGGCCGCGGCCGGTGGTCTGGGCGCGCAGGGCCTCCTCCTCCAGGGCCGGTTCCTTCATCAGCCAGTGGCCGAGGCGGCGGAGCAGGTCGAGATAGGGGCCGCCCTCTTGGTAGCCCCGGGCCCAGAGCCAGGCATGGTCGGACAGGAGCAGGGCGACGCGGCCCTTGTCCTCCCGGGAGAGCGCCAGCAGCGGCAGGCCCTCGGCCCCCGACAGGATCGGCTCGATCCCGGGCCGGGTACGCGCCTGGACGATGCGTAGCCAATCGCCCCAGGCGGGCGGATTGGCGTCCGAACCCGGCAGGGCGCGGGTCACCGGGTGGCGCTGGCCGATCGGGGTCGGCGTCGCCTTGTAGGGCTTCTCGACCACCCGCCCGTCCGGGTCACCCGGCAGGATACCGGCGAGCCGGGTGCGGGCGAGGCTCGCCGGCCCGGCGAATTCGGGCCCGGCCGCGATCAGCAGGGCGCCGCCCTCGCGGACATAGCGGACGATGTTGTCGAAATAGGCCTGCGGCAGCACGCTCTGGTTGGCGTAGCGGTCGAAGATGATCAGGTCGAAATCCTTGATCTTCTGGACGAACAGCTCGCGCGTCGGGAAGGCGATCAGGGAGAGTTCAGAGATCGGCGTGCCGTCCTGCTTCTCGGGCGGGCGCAGGATGGTGAAGTGGACGAGATCGACGTTGGCGTCGGATTTCAGCAGGTTGCGCCACGTGCGCTCCCCCTGGTGGGGCTCCCCGGAGACGAGGAGCACCCGCAGCTTCTCGCGGATGCCCTCGATCGGCAGGACCGCGCGGTTGTTGACGTTGGTCAGTTCGCCCTGGAGCGGCTCGACCTCGATCTCGACCACGTTCGGGCCGCCATGCTCGATCCGGGTGGTCAGCGAGAACGGCTTGTCGGTGGCGACGTCCCGCCGGCCGATCTCCTCGCCGTCGCGGCGGATGGTGACCACCGCATGGCCGGTGCCGCCGCGCTCCATCACCTCGGCGCGGATCGTCAGGTCCTTGCCGACGATGCCGAAGCGGGGCGCCTCGAGCAGCTTGATCTGCCGGTCGCGCTCGTCCGGATGGCCGGTGACGAGGACGTGGAGCGGCGCCTTGATGCCGAGCTGGGCCAGGGAGGCGGGGATGTCGTGGACCACCCCGTCGGTGAGCATCACGATCCCGGCGAGGCGCTCGGGGGGCACATCGGCGAGGGCTTGGCCCAGCGCCGTGAACAGCTTGGTGCCGTCGTCGCCGTCCTTGGCGTCGGGCACGTCGATGAAGCGGGGCTCGATGTCGGTGAGCGCCCCGAAGCGGCGCTGCAACTCGGCCCGGACCGTGTCGGTCATCTGCGGCCGGTCGCCGAGCTGCTGGGACCCGGACCGGTCGACCACGATGGCGGCCACGTCCTTCACCGGCTCCCGGTCCTCGCGCACGAGCGCGGGGTTGGTCAGCGCCGCCAGCACCAGGGCGAGGACGAGGACGCGGAGCAGGGCGGTCCGCCCCCGCGCCAGGACGGCGAACACCGCCAGGACGGCCACGACGACGCCCAGCACGGCGATGGCCGGCCAGGGCAGGAGGGGGGTGAAGCTGAGGCTCAGCATGGGGCGGAGCGCTCCGGATCCGTGATGCGGCGTCTCCCTCCCCCCTCTGCGGGGGAGGGTGGGCCGGCCGTCAGGCCGGGTCGGGAGAGGGGAGCGACGGTGCCGAAGAGGTCGCGACGGGCGTCAGATCCTGAGACGTCGCGCTGCCCCCCTCCCGACCCCCCCCGGGGGCCACCCTCCCCCACAGAGGGGGGAGGGGGAGCGGCGTTGCGCGTCTCGTCATGAAAAAAAATCACTGCCCCAGCCGCTCCAGCAGCGCGGGCACGTGGACCTGGTCCGCCTTGTAGTTGCCGGTGAGCGTGTACATCACGATGTTGACGCCGCCCCGGAACGCCATCTCGCGCTGCCGCTGGTCGCCGCCGACCACCGGGTAGAGCGGCTCCCCACCCCGGCCCACCGCCCAGGCGGCGGCGAGGTCGTTGCCGGTGATGATGATCGGGCTGACCCCGTCGCCGGCCCGGGCCGGGCGGCGCTCGGCGCCCTCGGCGGCCGGCGGCAGGGCCTCCACCCAGGTCTGGCCGGTGGCGTAGCGGCCGGGGAAGCTGTCCACGAGGTAGAACGCCTTGGTCAGCACGTGGTCGAGGGGCACCGGCTCCAGTTCGGGCACCTCGAGCGTCGCCAGCATCTTGCGCAGGTAGGCGGCCTCCGGGGAGGGCGGCCCGCCGGGCCGGGCCGTGAGCGCGTCGCGGGTGTCGAACAGCACGGTGCCCCCGTTGCGCATGAACGCGTCGATCTTGCGGATCGTCATCTCCGAGGGCTGCGGCCGAGACGGCGCGATCGGCCAGTAGATCAGCGGGTAGAAGGCCAGCTCGTCCTTGGCCGGATCGATCCCTGCGGGCTCGCCGGGTTCCAGGGCGGTGCGCGAGGCCAGCATCTGGGTAAGGCCGGTGAGGCCGGTGCGGCTCGCCTCGTCGACGGCGGCATCGCCCGTGATCACGTAGGCCAGGCGCGTCACCAGCGCCGATTCAATGCCGTTCGGCCGGTTGATCGGCGGCTCCTCGGCGCGCACGGGCTGGATCGGCAGAGCCGCGATCAGGAGGAGGCCCGCGAAGGCCAGCACCGCCGGGCGTCCGCGCAGACGTCCGATCAGCCCGCTCCGGCTCAGGAACCCGCCAAGCCACAGCCCCGCCACGGTGTCGAGGGCCAGCAGCAGCAGCGCCAGGGTGAACAGGCTCGGGCGCAGATCGACGGTCTCGGCCCCGGCGAGGGAGCCGGTGCGGACCCCATCGAGGGCGACGGCGTCGAGGGGTTTCAGCCGATCGTCCGGTTTCAGGGCATTCACGCTGATTCCTCCGTCCGGCGGGCCGTAGAAGCCCGGCGGATGCTCCGGGTTCGCCCGGTCGGCATAGTCGGCCGCCACCGCCGTGGCCGAGGCGGGCGGCGAGCCCAGCGCACCGAACCCGTCCAGCGTCACCCGGGGGGCCAGGACCGGGGCGGCCGCCCGCGGCGCCTCGCCCGGGATGGGCGTCGCGGCGCCGGCGAGCGCGACCACCCGCCGGAGCATGTCGATGAACAGGCCCGAGAGCGGCAGGTTCGACCACGTCGTGTCGGCGGTGACGTGGAACAGCACGATCGTCCCCTGGCCGCGCTTCTGCGCGGTGACGATCGGCGTGCCGTCCTGGAGCGAGGCCCAGGTGCGGTTCGGCAGATCGCCGTCCGGCTCGGCCAGGATCTGGCGGCGCACACCGATATCGGCCGGCGGCTTGAGGCCGGCAAAGGGGCTCTCGGGCGGGAACGGCGCCAGGGTCTTGGGGCTGTCCCAGGAGAGCGTTCCGCCGAGAGTCCGGCCGCCCCGGCGCAGCCGCACCGGCACGAGCGGATCGTTGCCGGCGGCCAGGCGCGGGCCGGCGAAGCGCAGCAGCATGCCCCCCGCCTTCACGAAGCTCTCGATCCGGGCCGTGGTCTTGTCGTCCAGGGCGCCGACATCCGCGAGGACGAGCACCGAGACCTGATTGTCGAGGAGCTGGTTGATTGACTCCGCCGTACCCTTGGCGCCGCGGGGCTCCTGCACGTCCGCGAAGGGCTGGAGCGCCCGGGCGAGGTAGTAGGTTGGCGCCAGCAGGGGCTGGGCCTGGTCGAGGGTGCCGCCGAAGACCAGGCCGACCCGCCGCCGCTTGCCGCGCTCGTCCTGCAGCACCACCGCCCCAGCCGAACGCTCGCCGGCGATCTCCAGACGGCTGATGCTGTTGCGCAGCTCCACCGGCATCTCGAAGGCGGCCTGTGCTTCGGTGGCATCGGCCGCGAAGGCGAAGTCGCGCTCGGCGAGGGGCAGGCCCTTCTGGTCGAGCGCCCGGATCACGCCGGTGTCGCGCCCGTTCGGCGCCGCCCGCAGGGCGTGGGCGACGAGGGTGCCGGCATTCTCGGTGGCGGTGAGTGCGAGCGCCGGGGGCCGGTCGGCCCGCAGGATCGTCAGCGCCGCACCGTTGCCGCCGATGAGGTCGGCGAGGCCCTTGGCGAAGCGCTCGTCGGCGGCTCCGGCGACGCCGTCGCTGATCCAGACGAGGCCGGCGCCCCGGTTCTTGCCCAGGAAGGTCTCGATCGTCGCGAGATGCGCGTCGCGGACGGGCAGGATCGGGCGGGGCGCCAGGGCGCGCAGGCGCTCCAGGGCGGCGGCCGGGGTCCTCGCCTCGAAGGCCGCTGGAGCGTCGGCGAGGCCGATCACCGCCACGGGCCGGCCGTCCCGGGCCGCGCCCTCCACGGCATCGGTGGCGACCCGCAGCCGGTCGCGCCAATCGTGGGCGGCGGGGAAGCCGTTGTCGAGGAGTACGAGGAGCGCGCTGCGCCCGCCCCCGGCGCCGACGCCCCCGGCATTCCAGACCGGCCCGGCCACCGCCAGGATCAGGGCCGCGGCGATCAGCAGACGCAGCAGCAGCAGCCAGGGCGGCGTGCGCGCCGGATTCTGCCGCTGCGGGATCAGGTCGGCCACGAGCTTGAGCGGCGGGAACTCGATCCGCCGGGGCCGCGGCGGGGTCACCCGCAGCAGGAACCACAGGGCCGGCAGGCCGATCAGGGCGGCGAGCGCCAGCGGGGCGGCGAAGGTCAGACCCAGCATGGCGCCCTCACTCCGGGCCGCGGGCGGCGATCAGCGTGGCGAGCCGCAGGGCCGCCTCGCTCGCCGGCCGGTCGGTGCGGTGGATCGTCAGGGTCCAGCCCTGGCCGCGGGTGATGGCGGCCAGCGCCGCCCGGTGCGCGGCGATCCGGGCGCGGTAGCGCGCACCCCAGGCATCGGCATCGCCGATATCGAGGCTGAGGCCGCCTTCGAGGTCGTGCAGGACGGCCTGACCGGTGAACGGAAAGGTCTCCTCGATCGGGTCGACGATCATGAGCAGATGCCCGCGGCTGCCGCGGCCGGCGAGGCTCTGGACCGAGGCGGCGATCCGGTCGGGTTCCGTCAGGAAGTCGCCGATCAGCACGACCTCGTCGAACCGGGCGGGATGGGCCTGCGGCGGCAGATCCTGGGTCAGGCCGGCCTTGTCGGCCACGAGGGACTGCGCCATCCGCTCGACGATCCCCCGGGACGCGGTGGCCCGGGTCAGCCCCAGGAGCCCGACCCGCTCGCCGCCCTCCACGAAGGCGTCGGCCAGCGCCAGACCGAGGATGAGCGCACGCTCGACCTTGGGCGCCGACGCCAGGTCCGAAGCGAAGCCCATGGAGGCGGAGCGGTCCATCCACAGCCAGATATTGTGGGCCGCCTCCCATTCGCGCTCGCGCACGTAGAGCCGGTCGTCCCGGGCGGAGCGCCGCCAGTCGACCCGCGCGGCGGCCTCGCCGGTGACGAAGGGGCGGAACTGCCAGAAGCTCTCGCCGGGTCCCGCCCGGCGGCGGCCGTGCAGGCCGTGGGCCAGCAGGCTCGACACGCGCCGCGCCTCCAGGACGAGGCGGGGCATCTTGTCCGAGAGCGCCGTCGCGCCCTCGCTCTCGCGCCGGCCGGGAATGCGCCTGCCTGCGTCGAGGGCGTGGGTGGCGACCAAGGTCAGATCGTCTCCGCGAGCTTGCCGATCAGGCCCTCGATGGTCTCGCCGTCGGCGCGGGCGGTGTAGCTCAGGGCCATTCGGTGCTTGAGCACCGGCTCGGCCAGGGCCTTCACGTCGGCCACCGAGGGAGCGACCCGGCCCTCGATCAGTGCCCGGGCGCGGGCGGCGAGCGTCAGCGCCTGGCTGGCGCGGGGGCCGGGCCCCCAGAGGAGCTTGTCCTTGACCAGCGCGGCGCCGCCCTCGGGCCGGGCGGCGCGCACGAGGTCGAGGATCGCCTCGACCACGGCCTCGCCCACGGGCAGCCGGCGCACGAGGCGCTGGGCGGTGAGCAGCTGCTCGGTGGACATCACGGCCCGCGGGCGCACCTCGTCCACGCCGGTGGTCTCGATCAGGATCCGGCGCTCGGCGGCGCGATCGGGATAGCCGACGTCGATCTCCAGCAGGAACCGGTCGAGCTGGGCCTCGGGCAGCGGGTAGGTGCCCTCCTGCTCGATCGGGTTCTGGGTGGCGAGCACGTGGAACGGCCGCGGCAGGTCGTGGCGGGCGCCGGCCACGGAGACGTGGCCCTCCTGCATCGCCTGGAGCAAGGCCGATTGCGTGCGGGGGCTCGCCCGGTTGATCTCGTCGGCCATCAGGAGCTGGGTGAAGACCGGTCCCTGCACGAACCGGAAGGCGCGGCGGCGGTCGGCATCCTCCTCGAGAATCTCGGTGCCGAGGATATCGGAGGGCATCAGGTCCGGGGTGAACTGCACCCGCCGCGCGTCGAGGCCGAGCACGGTGCCCAGCGTCTCGACGAGCTTGGTCTTGGCGAGGCCGGGCAGGCCGACCAGCAGGCCGTGGCCGCCGGCCAGGATGGTCACGAGGGCGAGGTCGACGACCTTCTCCTGCCCGAAGATCACCCCGTGGATCGCGTCCCGGGCCGCGCCGACGGCGGCGAGGCAGCTCTCCGCGGTGGCGACGATACCGTCGTCGAGGGTGGTGGCCGGGCTGATCCCCTGCGTCATGCCGATGTCCATCTCCTGCCCCCGGAGTCCCGCGGGACCCCACCGGTCATCCGGCCAATGTGGGGCCGTTCGCACCGGGCTGGCAAGGTCGGGATCGCCGCACGGTGATTCGCGGGGAGATCCGGGGGCGCGAGAAGTGACGGGCTCGGAGACGCCGCCATCGTTGCGCCATGGCGACGCCTCCGCGGCGGCCTCACGCGGCGCGCGGGGGCCTCACGCGGCGCCCGGCGGATCCGCGGAGGTCGTGCCCGGTTTGCGGCCAACGGTTCCGGGAGATCTTTGCGCTTAAATAATCAGATCTTCCCCTCAAGACCCATCGTGTAATACTTGTGCACGATCTTGTCCTGGTTCTCCAGCAGCCAGTCGATCGACGGCTCGTTGGTCATGGCCTTGCGGATCGCCTCGGTCATGCCCCTGCGCTGGATCTCGAACAGCGCCTTGTGATCGACCGTCTCGGCCTGGATCACCCCCGGGCTCAGCCAGACCGAGCAGATGATGCCGAGATCGTTGGCCTTCTCCTTGGGGATGTAGCCCGCCCGCACCGCGTCGAGCACGCCGTTGGCGATGGCGAACTGGACCGTGCCCATCAGGATCGAGGTGTACTTGCTCTCGGTGACGCTCACCTTGGACACGCAGAGCGTCACCGGCCGGACCATGATGTCGGTGTTGAGCAGCGCGAAGACCCGGCTGTGGCCGACGACCTGATCGCCGGTCAGCGTCGCGATCGCGGTGCCGACCGGACCGTCGAGCTCACCGATGATGACCTCCGGTTCGGAGGCGGTGTTGGGCGGCCCGCCCGCCACGAGCGCCTCGCCGGCGCGGAGGATGATGCGTTCGCTCATACGGTCGACTCCATGGGTCACGGCTTGATGGGTCACGGCTTGGATTTTGGCGTGCGAGCACGCCCGATCGTGTCGCGCGGCGTGCCCGATGGGTCTCCCCTAGCACGCGTTCCGGCACGGGGCGCCCGCCTTCGGCGCCGATCCACCCCGATCCGCGCCCGGGACGGCACCGGACCCCGCCCTTGGCGCGGGCGGCCCGGACCATTAGGAAGGCGCGCATGCCGGGACGGTCGTGCCTGCGACCGCCGGCCGAACCCTCTGATGTCTCTCGCGGATCGCGGCGTGGGCAGCTTTGCGGGCTTCCCGCGTATCCGGACCTGACCATGCGTTTTCGAGATGTGTTCGTCGCCGGATCGTCGGAGAAAGCCGGCCTCGCCGGGGCGGCGCAAACCCTCGCGCGTCCGCTGACCCGGCGGCTGAAGCGCCGCCGCCGCACCGAGCCCCGGCAGGCGGATCTCATCCGCGCGGTGAAGGAATCCGGCCTGTTCGACCCGGCCTGGTACGCCCGGCGCTACCCCGATGTGGTCGGCGAGGGGCTCGACCCCGCGCTCCACTACGCGGTCCATGGCGGCCGCGAGGGACGCTGGCCGCACCCGCTGTTCCACGGCGACCTCTACCTCGATTCCGTCCCGGGGCTGCGGGCCGAGGGCATCAACCCGGTGCTCCACTACCTCGACCGCGGCGCCGCGGCGGGGATCCGCCCGAACCCGCTGTTCGATCCCGACTGGTACGCCGAACGCTATCTCGGCGGCGCTGGGCAGCGCGGCCGGGCGTTCCTCGACTTCCTGGGCCGGACCGACACCGATCCGTCGCCGCTCTTCGACAGCGCCTGGTACCTGTCCCGCTATCCGGATGCCCGCGCGGCCGGCGGCAATGCCCTGAGCCACTTCTACGAGACCGGCCGGAAGCAGGGCTACCTGCGCAACCCGGAGGAATTCGCCGGCCTGTCGCGGCACGTCGACCTGATCCGCCGGTCCGGCCTGTTCGATGCCGCCTTCTACCGCGGGCGCTGCCCGGAGGCCGAGACCAGCGGGCTCGAGCCGCTGGAGCATTACGTGATGGCCGGCGGCTACCGCCGCCACGCGCCGCACCCGCTGTTCGATCCGGACTGGTACGCCGCCCAATCCGCCGCGGTGCGGGCCGACAGCCTCAATCCCCTGGTGCATTACCTGGAACACGGCGCCGCCGAGGGGCTCGATCCGGGCCCCTGGTTCGACACGCGCTGGTACACGAACACCCATCTCGCCGACGATCCGGCCGGGCCGAACCCGCTGGTCCACTTCCTCGCCGATGGCGGCCGCACCACCAGCCCGTCGCCGCGCTTCGACGCGCCCTGGTACCGCGCCCGCTATCCGAAGGTGGCGGCCCTTGGGCTCAACCCGCTCGTGGATTACGTCACCACCGGCCTGGAGGCCGGGCGGCTGACCCGCCGGGTCGCTGAGGCCGCCGTGCCGGAAGCCGCCGAGGCCCGCCTGTCCTGCCTGAAGCGGGAACCGCGCCGGCACGACCGCACCGCCCTGTTCATCACCCACGCCCCCGAGGGCCGGATCCGGGGCCATGTCGAGCCCTATCTCGAGGCCTTCGCGCAGAACGGTATCGACATCGTCCTGATCATCGCGGCTGACCAGCACAAGAACGCCGTGCCACAGGCGATCCTGGACCTCTGCGCCTCCGTCTACCTGCGCGAGAACCGGGGCTTCGACTTCGCCGCCTGGGCGCATGTCCTGCTGGAGGATGTCGACCTGCTCGATTGCGAGACCCTGTACCTCGCCAATGACAGCCTCGTCGGCCCCCTCGACCGCGGCGACTTCACCGGGCTGCTGGCCAAGATCGACGCCTTCCCGGAGGCGGTGATCGGGCTCGCCGACAATTTCTACTACAGTCACCACCTGCAGAGCTTTTTCCTGGCTCTGAAGCGGCGCTGCCTGTCGTCCTATGCGTTCAACCGCTTCCTCCAGGCGGTGGCGAACTGGCCGGACAAGAACGCGGTCATCACCGAGTACGAGCTGACCTTCTCCGGACGGATGCGGGCGGCGGGGCTCGGCATGCGCAGCCTGTTCTCGGCGCAGAATAAGCACATGTCGCTGGTCAACGACCCGCGCAACAACCGCACCCTGTTCGACTGGGAGAACATGCTGGCGCAGGGCTTCCCGTTCGTGAAGCGCTCGCTCCTGGGCGAGCACGCCGCGATCGGCGGCGCGGCCGTGCGGGAGGCGATCGCCGAGCGCGGCTTCGACCTCGACCGGCTCGATGTGACCTACACGTATCCGGGCGCGAAGATCTGGGCCGACCTGCGCAGCCCCCAGGCGCCGGACCGGCCCCTGCGCGTCGCCTTCGTCTCGCCGATGAACTACGCCAACGGGCTCGGCGTCGCGGCCCGCAGCTACGCCCGCGCCCTGCACCGGGCCCCCTTCGCCCTGAACGTCCATCCGATGGAGCGGCCGTTCCACGTCCACGCCCGGGTGGCGCCGGCCTGGCAGGCCCGGACCTTCTCGGGCCCGGCCGACGTCGCCCTGGTGCATTTCAACGGCGACAGCTGGCATTCCCTGATGAGCGACCGGCAGCAGGCCATCGCCGCGCAGGCGCGGCTGAAGGTCGGGCTGTTCGTCTGGGAGACCTCCCACGTGCCCGGGGGCTGGCTCCCCACCGTGGACGGGCTCGACGCGATCTGGGCGCCCACGGAATTCTGCGCGGCGATCTTCCGGCAGATCACCGACATCCCGGTCGATGTCGTCCCCTACGTGGTCGAGAACGAGGCCGGCGAGCCGGCCAGCGCCGCCGCCAAGTCCAACCTGCGCAAGGCCTTCGCCATCGATGCCACCAAGAAGGTCATCCTCTACGCCTTCGACGGGTCGAGCTACCTCGCCCGCAAGAACCCGCATGCCCTGATCCGGGCCTTCCGGGCGGCCGGACTGGGGCAGGCGGGCTGGCAGCTCGTGCTCAAGACCAAGCACGTCTTCGACCTGCCCGAGGAGGGCAGGAAGCTCCTCGACCTCGTGGGCAGGACCGGGGACGTGGTGGTGATCGACCAGCCCCTCTCCCAGAACGAACTCGGCGCCCTGTTCGAACTCTGCGCGGTCTACGCCTCGTCGCACTCGTCCGAGGGGTTCGGCTTGACGATCGCCGAGGCGATGGAGATGGGCAAGGTCGTGGTCGCCACCGATTACGGCGGCAGCCGCGACTTCCTCGACGCGACCTGCGGCTTCCCGGTGAAGGCCGAGATCGCCGCCCTGGACCGGACCTACGGTCCGTACCTGCGCGGCGCCGAATGGGGCCAGGTGGACGAGGCCGACCTCGCCCGGGCGCTCACCGACGCCGCCCGGGCGGTGGCGAGCGGGGATGCGGCGCGGATCGGTGCCGCTGCCCGGGCGCGCATCCGCGCGCGGCTGTCCATCGCCGCGGTGGCCTCCGCCATGGAGGCGAGCCTGTCGCGTCTCCTCGCCGCCGAACGTTCCTGACGCCCCGGAGACGCGACCCGTGCTGAAGAAGAAACCGGTCCCGGCCCCGTCGGCCTCCTGGGGGGCGTGTCCGTGGCCGGACGCGATCCTGCCGCTGCCCCTCGACGCGCAGTTCCGCCCCGTCGACGAGCGCCGGCTCGGCCAGGTCGCCGCCGGGCAATTGCCGGCCTGCCGGGCTCTGTTCGTGGCGCCCGCGGCCTCCGAGCTGCACCCCGACCTCATGGCGCATCTCACGGCCGCGATGGCGGCGCGGCCCGATATCGGCATCTTCTACGGCGACGACGCCGTGGTGGACGGCGCGGGGCAAGTCCGGAGCGTCCATTGCAAGCCGGCCTTCAACCCGGCCCTGCTGATGGCCGACGACTATATCGGCTTCCCGCTCCTGATCCGCGCCTCGGTCCTGACGGGAATCGGCCCCGAATTCGGCCTGCGCCACGGCAGCGCCGCCTGGTTCCGGTTCCTGCTCGGGGCGATCTCCGCGGGGATCGGGATCGACCGCATCCCCGAGACGCTGATCGCCTCGCCGCTGGAGCGCCCGAAGGCGACCCGCACGGCCCGCGGCCACGCCCTGGACCGCTGGTTCGAGACGACCGGCGTGCCCCTGCGCGCGATCCCGGGGCTGACGCCCGACACGCTGGAGATCCGCCGGAGCCTCGACGCGCGGCCGGCCGTCACCCTCGTGGTGCCAACCAACCAGAGCCGTCCGAAGGACGATGACGGCCGGGCGCTGGACGGTGCCAAGCCGCACGTGATCAACCTCCTCGACAGCCTCGGCCGCAGCACCTACCCGGCCGACCGGATCCATGTGCTGATCGGCGACGATACGGACAACGACGCGATCTACCGCGGCCGCAACGACCGCTTCCGGGTGACCCGCCTGCTCACGACCCGGGCGCCGGGGGAGCCGTTCAACTACGCCGCCAAGATGAACCTGCTCTGGCGGGCCGCCGAGACCGACCTCGTCATCCTGATGAACGACGACCTGGTGGTGCGCCGGCCGGGCTGGATCGAGGCGCTCCTGACCTTCGCCCTGGACCGCGGCGTCGGCGGCGTCGGCGGCCGGCTGCTGTTCCCGAACGGCAGGCTCCAGCACGCCGGCATGACCGGCGGCATCTTCGATGTCTTCGCCCATCCCTGGTACAACCGGGATGCGGCCGAGCCGACCTATGGCGACTGGGCGCTCACCCAGCGCGACTGTTCGGCGGTGACCGGCGCGCTCTTCGCAACGCGCAAGGCGGTGCTGGAGGCGGTCAACGGGTTCGACGCGGATTTCGCCCTCGATTTCAACGACGTCGACCTCTGCCTGAAGCTGCGCCAGCTCGGCTACCGGATCGTCTACACGCCGTTCGCCGAGATGGCGCATCACGAGAGCGCCTCGCGGCAGGCGAGCTTCGCCCCGGGCCCGCAGATCGCGCGCTTCCTGCGCCGCTGGCACGACGTGCTGGCGGAGGATCCGGCCTACAGCCCGCAGCTGCGTACCGATATCGACGTGGTCGCCCCCCGGGCCGAGGCGACGCGCTGGATCACGGAGCGCCGGGCGGAGGCGGCGGCCTGACCGATGCTCTCTGAGTGACGAGGCGCACGGATGCACGCAACGGCCAAACCCGCGCCTCTCCCTCCCCCCTCCGCGGGGGAGGGTGGCCCCCGAAGGGGGTCGGGAGAGGGGAGCGACGATTCAGAAAAGGGCTGTGCGCTTCAAACCGGCTCTGCCCTGTTCGGAAGCCGGTTCCCCTCCTGCGGGACGACGTCCCGGCCCGACCCCTGCTGAGCCAGGGGCCACCCGCCCCCGCAGAGGGGGGAGGGCGGGCGCCCGGCGGCTCCGGACTGCCCCATCCCTCGACCGGACGATGCTTCCGAACGGCACGCATCTGCACCGGCGTGTCGCCCCCTACAGCCCGTCCCCCCGCATCAGCCGCGGCCGCGAGCCGCGGGCGGCGGCGGCCTCGCCGATGAAGAACCGCTTGAGCCCCGGCAGCCGGTCCACGATGCCGAGGCCGAGGTCGCGGGCGATCCGCAGCGGCAGCGCGTCGTTCGAGAACAGCCGGTTCAGCCCATCGGTGGCCGCCGCCATGGCGAAGCTGTCGAAGCGCCGGGCGCGCTCGTAGGCGCGCAGCACGTCGGGACCGCCGGGGTCGAGGCCGAGGCGCAGCGCACCGGTCACCGCCTCGGCCAGCGCGGCGGCATCGGCGAGGCCGAGATTGAGTCCCTGCCCGGCGATCGGATGGATCACGTGGGCGGCGTCGCCCAGCAGGGCGAGGCGCTCGGCGCGGTAGGCCCGGGCGAGCCCGAAGGCCAGCGGGTGCCGGCTCGGCCCGTGTTCCAGCGCGAGGGCCCCGAGATCCAGGGTGAAGCGGCGCTCGATCTCGGCCAGCACCTCGTCGGGCTCCCCCGACAGCAGGGCGTCGGCTTCGTCGGACCGTTCGGTCCAGACGATGGAGGAGCGATGGCCCAGCGTCCCGCCGTCCCGCAGCGGCAGGATCGCGAAGGGGCCCGAGGGCAGGAAATGCTCGACCGCGCGTCCCCCGTGCGGCCGGGCATGGCCGATGGTCGCCACGATGCCGACCTGCGGGTAGGACCAGCCGACCCAGCCGATCCGCGCCGCCTCCCGCAGGCGCGAGCGCGCGCCGTCGGCGGCCACCAGCAGGTCGCCCCGCAGGCTGTCGCCGGTCGTCAGCGCCGCGCGGATCGCCGCGCCGTCCGGCACCGCGCGCTCGACCCCCGCGGTGACGAAGCCCACCCCCGTGGCCCGGCAGGCCTCCGCCAGGGCCGCGGCCAGCGGCTCGGCCTCGACCATATGGGCGAAGGGCGCGCCGTCGTCCCGGTCGTCCCCCGCCTCCCGGCCGAAGGTCAGGAAGGTGGGCCGCACCGGGTCGGCCAGGCGGCTGTCGCTGATCACCATCTCGGTGATCGGCTCGGCCGCGACCGAGACCCGGTCCCAGACGCCGAGCCGCTCCAGCATCCGTCGGCCGCCCGCCGCCACCGCGTAGGCGCGGCCGCGGTGCCGGGCCGGGTCGGCGGCCCCCGGATCGATCACCGTCACGGCCAAAGCCGGGCCGTGGGCCTGCTTGAGGGCCAGCGCCAGGGCGAGGCTGGGCAGGCCGCCGCCGGCGATCAGGAGGCTGCGGCTTCCGGGGCGGGGCGTCTCGGCCGTCATGGGGCGGATCTCCGGTGTGCATCCCGCGGGCGGGACGCGTGGATTGGTTCGTCCGAAAGGCCTATGTCGCACGCGCGCAACGAACGGAAACCCCGCGGGTCATGACCGACGCCAACACCGACGCGATGACCGATGCCGTCGCAGAGCTGATCGCCATCCTCGACCTGGAGCGGCTGGAGACCGACCTGTTCCGCGGTCAGAACCCGAAGACCGGCTGGCGGCGGGTCTTCGGTGGCCAGGTGGTGGCGCAGGCGCTGGTCGCCGCCACCCGCACGGTGCCGGACGACCGCCCGGTTCATTCGCTCCACGCCTACTTCATGCTGCCCGGCGATCCCCGCACGCCCATCGTGTACGAGGTCGAGCGCATCCGCGACGGCCGGAGTTTCACCACCCGCCGGGTCAAGGCGATCCAGCGCGGGCGGGCGATCTTCGCCACCACGGTCTCCTATCAGGTGACGGAGGACGGTTTCGTCCACCAGCCGGCGATGCCCGCGGTGGCGGGGCCGGAGGGGCTCCTCGACGGCCAGGCCCTCGCGGCGGCCGGCGGCAGCGGCATGCCGGAGGCGATCGCCGCCTATTTCGGCCGGGCGCGGCCGATCGCCCTGCGTCCCGTCGACCTGAACCGGTACGTCCCCGCCGGGGGGGGCGGACGACCGCCCGAGCCGGTGTTCAACGTCTGGCTGCGCGCCGCTGCCGCCCTGCCGGACGATCCGGCCCTGCACCGGGCCGTGCTGGCCTACGCCTCCGACATGACCCTGCTCGACGTGTCGCTGATCCCGCACGGGCGTTCGGTCTTCGACCCCACCATCCAGGCGGCGAGCCTCGACCACGCGCTCTGGTTCCACCGGCCGGTCAGGATCGACGATTGGCTGCTCTATGCGCAGGACAGCCCGGTGGCGGGCGGCGCCCGGGGCTTCGCCCGCGGCCAGATCTTCGACCGGGCCGGAAATCTCGTGGCCTCGGTCGCGCAGGAGGGGCTTATCCGTCCCCACGCGGATTAAGACGCCGCCTCGCCCGTGTCCGCCAACGACACGGAATCATGCACGCACGTGGGGCAAATTGCCCGCTCGATGTGCATTTCGGCGCCGGCGGGTGCGCGTGATCTGATCCGCGGCGGCTAATCCATGGGCAGAATTGGCCGGGGCGGAAAGGTTCCCGGCCAAGCTTGCGTGGCATAGTCCTTGAATGGCGACGTTCAACCGCGGGCCATCCCGAGCCTGCGGACGACCCCGGCCGGGTCGTCGCGCGGATCGGGCGTCGGCAACGGTTCCCACGGACTGCGAAGGGGGCGTCGCCCATGAAAATCGTGATGGCCATCATCAAGCCGTTCAAGCTCGAGGAGGTGCGCGACGCGCTCACCGGAATCGGCGTCCACGGCCTGACGGTGACGGAGGTGAAGGGGTACGGCCGGCAGAAGGGCCATACCGAGATCTACCGCGGCGCCGAATATGCCGTGAGCTTCCTGCCCAAGCTGAAGATCGAGGTCGCCGTCGCCTCGGATCTGACCTCGAGCGTCATCGACGCCATCGCGGGGGCCGCCCGCACCGGCCAGATCGGCGACGGCAAGATCTTCGTGATGCCGCTGGAGAAGGCGGTGCGCATCCGGACCGGCGAGACCGACGCCGACGCCCTCTGATCCGCGGCCCGGCGCGCCCGGGCCCGCAGACCCCCGACTTCCTTGAAACGATACGAATCACGACCGGGAGCCACGTGCCCATGAAACTTCGTCACGCCCTCATGCTCGGCTTGGGAGGGGCGGCCATCGCCGCCATCCTGATCGAGCCGTCCCTCGCACAGACGCCGACACCCGAAGCCGCGGCGCCGCCGCCGTCCCCGATCCCCAACAAGGGCGACACGGCCTGGATGCTGATCTCCTCGGCCCTGGTGCTGATGATGAGCGTCCCCGGCCTGGCCCTGTTCTACGGCGGCCTCGTGCGCACCAAGAACATGCTCTCGGTCCTGACCCAGGTCTTCGCCATCGTGGCGATCGTCGGCCTGCTGTGGGTGTTCTACGGCTACAGCCTCGCCTTCACCAACGGCGCCGGCATCAACGACTTCGTCGGCGGATTCTCGAAGGCGTTCCTGAAGGGCGTCGACCCGAACTCCACCGTGGCGACCTTCTCCAACGGCGTCGTGATCCCCGAATACGTCTACATCTGCTTCCAGATGACGTTCGCGATGATCACTCCGGCGCTGATCGTCGGCGCCTTCGCCGAGCGGATGAAGTTCTCGGCGCTGGTGGTGTTCATGATCCTCTGGGTCACGCTCATCTACTTCCCGATGGCCCACATGGTCTGGTACTGGGGCGGCCCGGATGCCGTCGGCAACGCCGCCAAGGCGCTGGCCGCCGCCACCGACGATGCCTCGAAGGCGACCGCGCAGGCGGCCCTCGACGCCGTCAACAAGGATGCCGGCTTCCTCTTCCAGAAGGGCGCCCTCGACTTCGCCGGCGGCACCGTGGTGCACATTAACGCCGGGATCGCGGGCTTCGTCGGATGCCTGATGCTCGGCAAGCGGATCGGCTACGGCCGCGACCTGCTCGCCCCGCACTCGCTGACCATGACGATGATCGGCGCCTCGCTGCTCTGGGTCGGCTGGTTTGGCTTCAACGCCGGCTCGAACCTCGAGTCCAACGGTACGACCGCGCTGGCGATGCTCAACACCTTCGTGGCGACCTGCGCGGCCGCGGTGGCGTGGCTGTTCGCCGAGTGGGCGCTCAAGGGCAAGCCGTCGCTGCTCGGCATGGTCTCGGGGGCGATCGCCGGCCTCGTGGCCGTCACCCCGGCCTCGGGCTTCGCCGGCCCGATGGGCTCGATCGTGCTCGGCCTCGTCGCCGGCGTGGTCTGCTTCGTGATGTGCTCCACGGTGAAGAACGCCATCGGCTACGACGACTCGCTCGACGTGTTCGGCGTGCACTGCGTCGGCGGCATCCTGGGCGCCCTGGCGACGGGCATCCTGGTCGATCCGAACCTCGGTGGCGTCGGCATCCCGGACTACTCCACCAAGCCGGGCGAGATGGTGGTCGGCGCCTACGACATGATGAGCCAGTTCATCGTGCAGGCCGAAGCGGTCGGCCTGACCCTGCTGTGGTCGGGCGTCGGCTCGGCGATCCTCTACAAGCTGGTCGACCTGACCATCGGCCTGCGGGTGACGCAGGAGGAGGAGCGCGAGGGCCTCGACATCGCCGATCACGGCGAGCGCGCCTACAACTACTGAGAGCGACCGGCGCGGCCCTGCGGGGCCGCGTCCTCTAGAGAAGAAACCCCGGCTCCGCGTGGGCCGGGGTTTTTTGTTTGGGGAGGCACGTGCTTGACCGTACGATCGCGGTGCGGCCGATCCTTCAGCGCACGCGCCAGGATACGCCGCCTTCGTCGAACAGGCTCTCAGAATGCCTTCGGAAGGCCGGCCTGCTTCAGAACGCCGTTTGCCGTATGACGGGATTTGATGCTGCCATCGACGACGACCTTGCGGCCGGTCTCCGCGTGCTGCCAGATCTCATGGTCGCCGCGACCCATGCGGAAGAATCGGTAACCGCTGGCACGGGGCAGTTTCTAGAGATCGGGCGTATAATCGGTCACGCCGCCCCGACGCGCACACGATCATGCGCGTGGGCGATGAGGTCAACGTCGAGATCCCCGTCCTGCAGGTCTTCCAGCAGATCTTGAATCATCCCCGGGAGCTTGCGCCTGAGTCCGTCAAGCGACTCGGCTTCCGTAGCGAGGCCCGGGACGTCACTTTCGGAGACGTACCAGACCGCCGCGTCCGGATCCCAGGCACAGCGGACGACGGCGTGGCGTGTCATGGCGAGGTTCCTGAAGCGCGCCCAGGCATCGCGCGAACCGAGGGGCGCGACAAGACCCTCTCGAATACGGGGTCGCGTATCCGCGGCCCCGGTTGGCACGCCAAAGCGAACGGTCCTACGCCGCCTTGCTCAGCGCCGCCTTCTCCTCGGCGAAGGCCCAGTCGAGCCAGGGCGTCAGCGCTTCGAGATCCACCGTCTCCACCGTGGCGCCGCACCAGATCCGCAGGCCCGCCGGGGCGTCGCGGTAGGCGCCGATGTCGAGGGCGACGCCCTCCCGGTCGAGGCGCTCGACCATCCCGGCCGCGAAGGCCGAGACCGCCGCGTCGCCCCGGGCGAGCACGTCCGGATCGGCCATCACCAGGCAGACGCCGGTGTTCGAGTAGGTCGCCGGATCGACCGCCAGCGGTGCGATCCAGGGCGTGCGCGCCACCCAATCGTAGATGATTTTGGCATTCGCGTCCGCCCGGGCGTGGAGCGCCGGCAGGCCGCCGATCCGCACCGCCCAGTCGAGGGTGTCGACGTAATCCTCGACCGCCAGCATGGACGGCGTGTTGATCGTGTCGCCCTTGAAGATGCCCTCGATCAGCTTCCCATCCTTGGTGAGGCGGAAGACCTTCGGCAGCGGCCAGGCCGGCGTGTGGCTCTCCAGGCGCGCGACCGCCCGGGGCGAGAGCACCAGCATGCCGTGTGCCGCCTCGCCGCCCATCACCTTCTGCCAGGAGAAGGTGACGACATCGAGCTTGTCCCAGGGCAGCGGCTGCGCGAAGGCCGCCGAGGTGGCATCACAGATCGTCAGCCCGGCACGGTCGGCGGCGATCCAGTCGCCGTCGGGCACCTTCACGCCGGCCGCGGTGCCGTTCCAGGTGAAGACCACGTCGCTGCCTTGCGTGTCGATCGCCGCGAGATCCGGAAGGACGCCGTAGGGCGTCTGGTGGATGCGCGGATCGATCTTGAGCTGCTTCAGCGCGTCGGTGACCCACTCCTTGCCGAAGGCCTCCCAGGCGGCGACCTCGACCGGCCTCGGCCCCAGCATCGTCCACATCGCCATCTCGACGGCGCCGGTGTCCGAGGCCGGCACGATCCCGATGCGGTAATCGGCCGGCACCTGCAGGACCGACCGCGTCAGGCCGATGGCCCGGCCGAGCTTGGCCTTGCCGAGGGCCGAGCGATGCGAGCGGCCGAGGGCGGCGTCGGCGAGGGCGGCGGGGGTCCAGCCGGGGCGCTTGGCGCAGGGGCCGGAGGAGAAATGGGGCACGCGCGGGCGCTGCGCGGGGCGGCTGGTCATCGCAATCCATCCTTGCAGGGGATGCTCCGCGGCGGGGCGGCGCCTCCCGCGCTCGCGCATGCGCCCAAAGCGTCTGTCTTGCAAGCGCCCGCCGGGCCAGCGATCTTCGCTGCCTGCCCCCGGCCGGGACTCTCCGCGGACAGGCGTGGAACCGTCGATTAAGCCACGGGCATTAGCCTTAACAGCGTGCCGTGTTGTGTTCGAGGTACGCCCATGTCCATCCACAGCGCCGCGATACTGGCGGTCTGGTCTGCTCTGCTTGTGGTTATTGGAGCCTTAACGGCCCATGTCGCGCTTCCGACCCATCTCCGGCGGCCGCTGCGCCAGCCGCTGCGGCGCGATCCGCTGGATCACGATCGCGACGGCCCGGTGATCGACCTCGAAGTGGCCTGATCCGGCGCGCCGGTGCCGCGCAGGTCCGGGCGCCGCTCGGCGGTGATGCGCTCGGCCTCCGCCCGCCGCCAGCGGGCGATGGCGCCGTGGTTGCCCCCGGACAGCACGTCGGGGATCGGCCGGCCCTCCCAGTCCCGGGGCCGCGTATAGTGCGGGTATTCGAGGAGCCCGCCCTCGAAGCTCTCCTCGACGCCGGATGCGACCTTGCCCATCACCCCGGGCAGGAGCCGGACGCAGGCGTCGAGGACCACCAGGGCGGCGATCTCGCCCCCCGAGAGCACGTAATCGCCGATCGAGACCTCCTCCAGGCCGCGCCCGGCGATGACGCGCTCGTCGACCCCCTCGAACCGGCCGCAGACGATCAGCGCCCCCGGCCCCGCGGCGAGGTCGCGCACGCGCGCCTGGGTCAGCGGCCGGCCGCGGGGGGACATCAGCAGGCGCGGGCGCGGGTCGTCGGCCGGGCTCGCGGCGTCGATGGCGGCGGCCAGCACGTCGCAGCGCAGCACCATGCCGGCGCCCCCGCCGGCGGGCGTATCGTCCACCGCCCGGTGGCGGCCGAGTCCGTGCTCGCGGATGTTGCGGGCCTCCAGGCTCCAGGTGCCCCGGGCGAGCGCGTCGCCCGAGAGCGAGACGCCGAGGGGCCCGGGGAACATCTCCGGGTAGAGGGTCAGGATCGTGGCCCGCCAGGGCGTGTCCGCGCGCGTCATGGCGCTTGATCGCGCGCGGGGTGCGGCACGGTCAACGGCCCGGGCACCGATCCGCGCGCGGTGGGTTGTCGGCGATGATGCGCGTGGCGGCCCTTCTCTCCCTCGTCCTCGCCGGACCGGCCCTCGCGGCCGGACCGCTGGCTCCTCCAGGCGCGCCCGCGGGGGCGTTCCCGAAGCCCGACCGGCCGGTGGCCGAGATCGTGGCGCCCCGCTGGTCCGCGGAGGCCGAGCGCGACAAGGCGGGCGAGTTCGATCAGGTCGCCAGGGGAATGGGCATCGTGCCCGGCGAGACGGTGGCGGATATCGGTGCCGGCAGCGGCTACTACGTGGTCCGGCTGAGCCCCCGGGTCGGCCCGGGCGGCCGCGTGCTCGCCGAGGATGTCACCCCGGAGTACCTCGCCGCCCTGGAAACCCGGGTGAAGGATCTGTCCAACGTCACCGTGGTGCAGGGCGAGCCGCACGATCCGCGCCTGCCCCCGAACGCCGTCGACGCGGCGATCCTCGTGCATATGTACCACGAGATCACCCAGCCCTTCGGCCTGCTCCACAACCTCGCTTCGGCGATGCGCCCGGGCGGTCGCGTCGGCATCGTGGACGCCGACGACATCCCCTCCCGCCACGGCACACCGCCGGCGCTCCTGCGCTGCGAGCTCAAGGCCGCGGGCTACCGGGAGACCGGCTTCCACCCGCTGAAGGGCGGAGCCTACCTCGCGGTGTTCGCCGCACCCGCGCCCGAGCAGCGGCCGGCGCCGGAGGCGATCCACCCCTGCCGGGACGGGGCGACCCGGCGGTAACGCCGGCGAGTCGGCGCGGACCTTCACGGTTTCTCAGCCCAAGGTTGTCAGCATCGCGGCTCGTCGCCCACGCTGCAGGCCACCGCATGCTTCTCGGACTCTGGCTCGATCAACCGCTCTGGGCGATCTTCGCGGTGCTGGCCCTGTCGTTCGGCCTCCTCAGCGCGCTCCTGTACGGGCTGTCGCATCTGCGCAGGACGCGTCCGATGATGCGCCGCCTCGGCGCCGGCATGGTGCCGACCTACTTCACCGCGCTCGCGACCCTGCTGGCCCTGCTCACGGGCTTCGTGGCCAACGATGCCTGGGAGCGCCAGCGCTCGGCCGCCCGCGCCCTCCAGGCCGAACGCGCCGACGCCCTGGCGCTCTACGATCTCAGCCTCGCCTCGGCCTCCGACATGCGCAACATCCGGGCGGCCCTCGTCGGCTATCTCGACGCGGTGATCGAGCGGGAATGGCCGCGGATGAGCGAGGGCGGCTATGCCCCGGAGGCCGGGGTCGGCTTGCGGCGGCTCCTGGAGGCGGTGTCCGACCCGAAGATCACCGCGGAGGCGGGCGCGCCCACCCACACGGCGCTGGTCGGCGCCGCCATGGCCCTGCGGGGCGATCGCGGCGAACGGCTGGCGCTCAGCCAGACCGCCAGCGACGGAACCAAGTGGCTGACCCTCCTGATCCTGGCGGCGCTGACCCTGGTGGCCCTCGGGCTCGTCCACACGGAGCACCCGGCCGCCCAGGCGACGGTGCTGACGACCTTCTCGCTGGCGATGGTGACCACCCTCGGCCTGATCGCCCTGCACGAGCGCCCCTTCGATGGGCCGCTGGCGATGACCGCCGAACCGTTGGTAATCGCCCGGGCCGCGGTGGCGGCGCCGTAGGGCATCCCTCCGGTTCGGCCGAGGGAAAACCATCCCCCTCGTCCTGACGAGCCGGAGCGAAGCAGAGGCCTCGAATGCTCAGCCCGGATCGTCGGTCGGCTTCACCCCCGGCGGCACGAACAGATCCTCCGGCGCCAGCACGGTGACGCGGCGCTGCGCCACGTCGAGGTGCGGCACGAAGGCCTTCGTGAACGGCAGCAGCGCCGTGGGGCCTCCGCCGGGGGGGCGCAGTTCGAGCAGATCGCCGCCGCCGTAATTCGGCACGGCCACGATCGTGCCGATCTCCGTCCCAGCCTCGTCCACGGCCGTGGCGCCGATCAGGTCGGCGGCGTAGACCTCGTCGTCCCCGGGGGCAGCGAGCCGATCGCGGGGGACGAACAGGGCGAGGCGGTTCAACGCCTCCGCGGCGCTGCGGCCGGAGACACCGGTCACCCGGGCGATCAGCATGTCGGGCGAGGAGCCCGGCGCGAGGCGCACCTCGGCGAGCGACAGGCTGCGCCCATCCGCCGTCATCAGGGCGCCGTAGCCGGCGATCGCCAGCGGGTCGGCGGTGTAGGATTTGAGGCGGACCTCGCCGTTGAGCCCGTGCGCCCGCCCGAACTCGCCCAGCAGGACGAGGCTCGGGTCGGGCGGCGGGGCCGGCTTCGGGGCCGGCGCTTTGGGCGAGGTCGCGGCGTCGGGCGCGATGGCGCCGACGGCCGCGCGGCCGCGGCGGCCGCCGTCGCGGGGGGAGGGACCTGCGGGGCGGCGCGCCATGATGCGGCCCTTAAGCGGCAGCGTCCTCGGCGGGGGCGGCGGCCTTCTCGGCGCGCTTGGCGGCGCGCTCCTTGGCCTTGTCGCCGGGCTCGGCCTTCTGCGGGTTGTTGCGGGTCGGACGCTTGGCGAGGCCGGCCTGGTCGAGGAAGCGCAGGACCCGGTCGGTCGGCTGCGCGCCCTTGGCGAGCCAGCCCTGGATCTTCTCGTTGTCGAGCACGATCCGGGCCGGATCGTCCTTGGCCTTCATCGGGTCGTAGGCGCCGACCTTGTCGATGAAGCGGCCGTCGCGGGGGGCGCGGGCGTCGGCGACGACGATGCGGTAATAGGGGCGCTTCTTGGCGCCGCCGCGGGTGAGGCGGATCTTCAGGGCCATTTTCTTACGACTTTCTCTCGGTGTCGGTCGCCGACTCGTGCGTCGCCGCGATCGACTGGTGGTGCCGGATGACTTCCTTGACCACGAAGGCCAGAAACTTCTCGGCGAAATCGGGGTCGAGCTTGGCCTCGACCGCGAGCGTGCGGAGCCGGGCGACCTGACGGGCCTCCCGGTCCGGATCGGAAGGGGGGATCCCCTTTCGGGCCTTGAGCTCGCCGACCCGCTGCGTGCAGCGAAAACGCTCGGCGAGGAGATGGATCAGCGCCGCATCGAAATTGTCGATGCTGTCGCGCAGGCGCGCGAGTTCGGGATCGACGGCCTGCGCCGCGAGCACGTTCATTTCTTCTTCCCGGGCATGAACCCGCCGAGACCCGGAAGCTTCGGACCGCCCAGGCCCGGAAGCCCCGGCATCTTGGGCATCCCGCCCCCGCCCAGGCCCGGCGGCATCGGCGGCAGCTTGCCGCCGAACTGCTTCTCGATCTGCGCGATCTGCTCCGGCGTCGGCTCCGGCATACCAGGGGGAAGGCCGGGCATGCCGCCGCCCATGCCGCCCCCGCCCAGGCCGAACATCGAGCCCAGCGCCTGCCCGATCCCGCGCTTGCCGGAACCCATCGCCTTCATCATGTCGGCCATGGTCCGGTGCATCTTCAGGAGCTTGTTGATCTCCGAGACGTCGACCCCCGACCCCGCCGCGATGCGCTTCTTGCGGCTGTTCTTGAGGAGATCGGGGTTCTTCCGCTCCTGCGGGGTCATCGACGAGATGATGGCGCGCTGGCGCTTGAACATCTTCTCGTCGAGGTTGGCGCCCTCGACCTGCTTCTTGATCGCGCCCATGCCGGGCAGCATGCCCATCAGGCCGCCGATGCCGCCCATCTTCTCCATCTGGCCGAGCTGCATGGAGAGATCCTCCAGGTCGAACTTGCCCTTGCGCATCTTCTCCGCGGTGCGGAGCGCCTGCTCGTGGTCGATGGTCTCGGCGGCCTTCTCGACGAGGGAGACGATGTCGCCCATGCCGAGGATACGGTTGGCCACCCGGGCCGGGTGGAACTCCTCCAGCGCGTCGACCTTCTCGCCGACGCCGACGAGCTTGATCGGCTTGCCGGTGACGGCGCGCATCGACAGGGCCGCGCCGCCGCGGGAATCGCCGTCCATGCGGGTCAGCACGATGCCGGTGACGCCGAGCCGCTCGTCGAAGGCCCGGGCGGTGTTGACCGCGTCCTGGCCGGTGAGGGCGTCGGCGACGAGCAGCACCTCATGGGGTCTCGTGGCGGCCTTCACCTCGGCGGCCTCGGCCATCAGGGCCTCGTCCACCGTGGTGCGGCCGGCGGTGTCGAGCATCACGACGTCGAAGCCGCCGAGCCGCGCGGCATCCAGGGCGCGCTTGGCGATCTGCACCGCCGACTGGCCGGCGATGATCGGAAGGCTCTCGACGCCCACTTGCTTTGCCAGCACCGCCAGCTGCTCCATGGCGGCCGGGCGGCGGGTGTCGAGGGAGGCGAGCAGCACCTTGCGCTTCTCACGCTCGGTGAGCCGCCGGGCGATCTTGGCGGTGGTGGTGGTCTTGCCCGAACCCTGGAGGCCGACCATCAGGATCGGCACCGGGGCGGGGGCGTTGAGGTCCAGGGTCTCGGCGTCGGTGCCGAGCATGGCCACGAGCTCGTCGTTGACGATCTTCACGACCATCTGGCCGGGCGTCACCGACTTGAGCACGACGGCGCCGACCGCCTTCTCACGCACCTTGTCGGTGAAGCCGCGCACCACTTCGAGGGCGACGTCCGCCTCCAGCAGGGCGCGGCGCACCTCGCGCATGGCGGCGGTGACGTCGACCTCGGTGAGCGCACCCCGGCGGGTGAGCCCGGAGAGGATGCCGGAGAGGCGGTCGGACAGGCCTTCGAACATGCTCTGGACCCGCGCTTACTGTTCGAGCCCGGCGCGCTCGACGCGGCGCGCCTGGAGGGCGGCCTCGAAGCTGCGCAGGGCGCCGGCGAACTTGTCCCGGCACTCCGGGTTGCAGAAGCCGACCACGGCGCCCTTGTAGAGGGTGAGCGAGTCGGCCGAGATCGGCTTGCCCGACCACGGGCAGGTCTCGTTGATCGCGTCCTCGATGGTCAGCGCTTCAGTCAACGCTTGCTGGTCTCGCGTCATGCGGGTGCCTCGGCCGGCGGGTCCCGGCGCGGCGGATCGGCCAACGCCCATCGCGCCCGAGGGCGCACACGCGCTGTCGGGCGTTGACCTCCAGTCTCGCGGGACCGGTCGGCTTGGCTTCGGTCGATCTGCTACGGATCGGGAGGGCGGGGCGTAGCCGCGCCGGCACGGAAAGTCAATTTCCTGCGCCGTGGCGGCGCGATCGAGGTCGGCCAAGCGCGTTGCCTTTACCGATCGTTAAGCATGTTCGGATTGTCATCGGGGCCTCTTCGCTCAGGACGCCGCCGATGTCGGAACCCGCCCGCTCCCTGCCGCCGATCGAGGCCGGTGGCCGTCCCGCGCCCGGCCCGCTGCGGGACTGGCTCTCGGCGATGAAGACGCACAGCCCGGCCGAGCCGCGGCTGGAGGAGCTCCGCCCGGACGCGAAGGCCGGGCGCGACACTTCCGATACCACGTGGTCGCCCCGGTTCGTCGCCCCGTCCGGGCCGGATGCGGCGGCCGAGGATGCCGACATCTCCGAGCTGATGGCCGAGAACCTGATGCTGAAGGCGAAGCTCCGTCTGGAGGCCGAGCATCAGGACGAGCTCCAGGCGATCCTCGCGGAGGAGATCCGGGTTCTGCGCGCGCACATCCAGGAGGAGATCGGCTCCCTCGACGATCTGCGGGCCGAGCAGGCGGAGATCCGCGCCGAGCGGGAGCGGTTCCACGCCGAGCGCGAGGCCATGAAGGCCGAGCGTGAACGGACTTCGGCCGAGCGCCTCGCCCTGGTCGGCGAGCGCGATGCCCTGCGCGAGGAGCGCGACCTGTGGCGCGCCCGGACCGAGGCGCTGGCCCAGCCGCTGTTCCAGCTTCAGAAGCGCTGACGCGACCCTCGGACAGGACCCTGAAACATCGAAGGGCCACCCGCGAGGGTGGCCCTTCCATTGCCGAACCGTGCCGTCCGGCGGAACTGTCCCGAGATCGGGTCTCTGACGCGTCTTAGAGCGACGCGCCGGAGGCGACGGTCCAGGTCCGATGAGCCGAGACACACGGCTGATGACAATGAGACACTGGATCACCTCCTTTCGTTCGTTGCGGGTGAAGCGAAGGTAGGCGGCCCGGGCCGGCTTGTGAAGCCCCGGGGCTGCGCCCGTTTGTCCTCCCCGGGGGCGCGCTTTCCCGCCCCGCCGGCCGGGCGTATGACGGGTGCCCCGTGGTCAGCCCGAACCCCTTTGAACGCCCCCTTCACCAACCCGCCGCGTCCCGCAGACGAGGCCGCCCTCGACCCCGACGCGATGCGCCAGCCGCTCGGGAACGCGTGGTACTGCGTCGGCCAGGCCCGCGGCCTCGGCCCGCCGGGCAGCAAGACCGGCCTCCGCGCCGTGGAACTGAACGGCGAACAGATCGTGCTGGGCCGCGCCCCCGACGGGACCGCGTTCGCGCTCCGCGACCGCTGCCCGCATCGCGGCATGGCCCTGTCCAAGGGCCGCTTCGACGGCGATACGCTGATGTGCCCGTTCCACGGCTGGCGCTTCGGCACGGATGGGCGCTGCCGCGACGTGCCGACCCTGTCGGAACACGACGCCGCCGACTTCTCCCGCATCCAGGTCCAGCGCTTTCCGGTGCGTGAGAGCGCCGGCTTCCTCTGGGTCAATCCGCATACGGGACCGGACGGCGGGGACGTGCCGGCCGTGCCGGACCTGGATTTCGCGCCGGCGGGCGCTCTGGTGGTGGAACTCGTGGTCGAAGCCTCCTTCGATCTCACGACCCTGAGCTTGGTGGATCCGGGGCACGTGGCCTTCGTCCACGATTCCTGGTGGTTCCGGCCCTCGAAGCAGCTCCGCGAGAAGGTGAAGACCTTCCAGCCGGTGCCCCACGGCTTCGTCATGACCAGCCACGCCACCACGACGAGTTCGCCGGTCTACCGCCTGCTCGGCGGCGTACCGGAGGTCGAGATCGAGTTCCGCCTGCCGGGCGTGCGCCTGGAGCGGATCCGTGCCGGTGCGAAGCGTGTCGCCAACTACACCTTCGCGACGCCGCTGACGCCGGACCGGACGCTGCTCACCAACGCCCTCTACTGGAGCATGCCGGCCCTGAACCTGCTCAGGCCGGTCGCCCGCCCGCTGATGCGCCAGTTCCTGACCCAGGATCAGCAGGTGCTCCAGCACGCGCAGGACGGCCTCGACCGCAAGCCCACGATGGTGCTGTTCGGCCAGGGCGACCTGCCCTCGCAATGGTACTTCCGCCTGAAGCGCGAGGCGCTGGAATCGGCCCGGGACGGGCGCGCGTTCGCCAATCCGCTGGAGCGACGGGAGTTGCGCTGGCGCTCGTGAGCGTGGCACCTCAGGATGAGGGCGCGGGCTGGAGACTCGTTCTGGCTGTGACGATGGTTTCAGGCGTTCTTCGTCTGTAGGCCGGTCGGCCGTTAAAACCGTCCATCCCCGAAATTAAGTGCTCGTTAACCATAGCTAGAGCAATGATTGCGAAGCATTACCTCTTCTCGAGACGCTTCGGGCCGATGCCTCGCTTCTTCATAGATCTTCACGACGGCTCCCAGCCGATCCGCGACGAGGTCGGCTTCGAGCTCCCGGACCTTCCGGCCGCCCGTGCCAAGGTCACCCGGATCATGTCGGCGATCGCCCGCGACATGCTGCCGGATGTCGAGCGCCAGGATTACGTGGCCTGCGTGCGCGACGGCGTCGGCAAGGTGGTCTATCGGGCGCGGCTCTCGCTCGCCGCCGAGGCCGTCGACTGACCGTCGCCGCGGCCCGGACAGGCCCTGAGGCCCGCCGCCGCAAGGCCGGTGAACTTGACCGGCGCGCGCGACCGGCCATCTCACATCCATGAAACGGCGCAGCCTGCTCACGGTCGCGAGTGCGGCCACGGTGATGACGCTCGGCGGCGTCGGCTATGCCGCCCACCGGCGCGGCAAGAATCCCTATTATCGCGGGCCCGTCTCCGACCATTTCGACGGTCTGCGGTTTTTCCTGCCGGACCAGGCCACCGACAAGTCGCTGCCCGATGTCCTGCGCTGGCAGGCCAAGCGCCAGCGGGAGCCCTGGCCGAAGCGTTTTCCGAGCCCCTATCCGGCGGACCGGCCGCCCGAACGCGTCGCGGGATTGCGGGTCGTGCTGATCGGCCATGCGAGCTACCTCGTTCAGGTCGCCGGACGCAACATCCTGATCGACCCGGTCTTCGCCAAGCGCGCGAGCCCGGTCCGCTTCGCCGGCCCGAAGCGGGTCAACCCGCCGGGCATCGCCCTGTCCGACCTGCCGCCCATCGACGCGGTGCTGATCACCCACAACCACTACGACCATCTCGACGGGCCGGCCCTCGCGCGGATCTGGCAGGCGCACCAGCCGCTGATCGTGGCGCCGCTGGGCAACGACGCGATCCTGCGCGGCTACGACGACACGATGCATGTCGAGACCCGCGACTGGGGTGAGTCGGTCGATCTCGGCGACGGGCTGCAGGTCCACCTGACCCCGGCGAACCATTGGTCGGCCCGGGGCGTGAAGGACCGGCGCATGGCGCTGTGGTGCGCCTTCGTGATCACCTCGTCCCGGGGCATCCACTACCATGTCGGCGATACCGGCTTCGGCGACGGCAGCCTGTTTCGCGACATCCGCGCCCGGTTCGGGGCGCCCCGCCTCGCGACCCTGCCAATCGGCGCCTACGAGCCGCGTTGGTTCATGAAGGCCCAGCACGTGAACCCCGCCGAGGCCGTGGAGGCCCTGGCGCTGCTCGGGGCCGAGCAGGCGCTCGGCCACCATTGGGGCACCTTCCAGCTCACCGACGAGGGCATCGAACGCCCGGCCGAGGCGCTGTCCGCGGCGCTCGAAGCGCAGGGGATCGCCCCCGATCGGTTCCTGGCGCTGAGGCCTGGGCAGGTCTGGGAGGGGTAGGGCGCCGAATACCGACGGCCGCGGCGTTGGGCACGATGCATGCAAGATACCGTATGCAGCCCTGGGCGCGGCGCCCTCGACGGATGGGCGGCGCTTCCGGGCGGCGCGTTCCCCTCTGCCGAGAGACACGATGGATTCGATCAAGCCGACACGCCGCTCGCTGATGGCCGGAGGCGCCGCCCTGGCCGCGTTCGGGGCGCCGGGCCGGGCCGGGGCGCAGGGTGCGGCCCCCGGCAGCCTGACCTACGGCATTTCGATGACCGATCTGCCGCTGACCACCGGCCAGCCCGACCGGGGCGCCGGCGGCTATCAGTTCACCGGCCTGACCCTCTACGACCCCCTGGTCGCCTGGGAACTCGACGTCGCCGACCGGCCGGGCAAGATGGTCCCGGGGCTCGCCACCGCCTGGGAGGCCGATCCGGCGGATCCCAAGGTCTGGACCTTCCACCTGCGCGAGGGCGTGACCTTCCACGACGGCTCGGCCTTCGACGCCGACGCGGTGATCTGGAACTTCGACAAGGTGCTGAACAAGGAGGCGCCGCATTTCGACCAGCGCCAGGCCGCGCAGGTCCGCCCGCGCCTGCCCGGCGTGGCGAGCTACCGGAAGCTCGACCCCAGGACCGTTCAGGTGACCACCAAGGCGCCCGACAGCCTGTTCCCCTACCAGATGCTCTGGTTCCTGATCTCCTCGCCGGCCCAGTACGAGAAGGTCGGCCGCGACTGGGCGAAGTTCGCCTTCGAACCCTCGGGCACCGGGCCGTTCTGCATGGGTCAGCTGGTCCCGCGGGTGCGCCTCGAACTCCTGCCGAACGTCGGATACTGGAACCCGAAGCGGGTGCCGAAGCTCGGCAAGCTCACGCTCAGCTGCGTCCCCGAGGACCTCGCCCGGGTGAACGCGCTCCTGTCCGGCGCGGTCGACCTGATCGAATCGCCGGCCCCCGACGCGGTCCCGCGCCTGAAGGGCGCCGGCATGCGGGTCGTCGGCAACGAGACACCGCATGTCTGGAACTACCATCTCTCGATGCTGGAGGGCTCGCCCTGGCGGGACCTGCGCCTGCGCCGGGCCGCCAACCTCGCCGTCGACCGCGCGGGCGTCGTGGAGTTGATGGGCGGGCTCGCGCAGCCGGCCGTGGGTCAGGTGCAGCAGTCGAGCCCGTGGTTCGGCAAGCCGAGCTTCCAGATCAAGACCGACGTCGATCAGGCGCGCAAGCTCGTCGCGGAGGCGGGCTTCTCGGTGAAGAATCCGGTCAAGACCACGATCCTGATCCCGACCGGCGGAACCGGGCAGATGCTGTCCCTGCCGATCAACGAGTTCATCCAGCAGAGCTGGGCGGAGGTCGGGATCCAGGTCGAATTCAAGACGGTGGAGCTGGAGGTGGCCTACACCGCCTGGCGCCAGGGGGCGGCGGATCCAAGCCTCAAGGGCGTCACGGCCGAGAACATCGCCTACGTCACCTCGGACCCGTTCTACGCGATCCTGCGCTTCTACGACTCGAAGCAGATCGCTCCGAACGGCGTGAACTGGAGCCACTATCGCAACCCCGAGGTCGATGCCCTCTGCGACAAGGTGAAGGCCAGCCTCGATACGGACGAGCAGAACAGGCTGCTGGCGCGCATCCACGAGATCGTCGTCGATGACGCGGTCCAGGTCTGGGTGGTGCACGACACCAATCCGCACGCCCTGTCGCCGCGGGTGAAGACCTATGTGCAGGCGCAGCATTGGTTCCAGGATCTCGCGACCCTCGCCTGATCCGATCCCCGACCCGCATTCCGACGATTGTCCAACACATGAGGGGCCGGCAACCGCCGGCCCCTTTCTCATGAAGGATCTATCTTGTCCGTGCCGACGACCTCGGGCCGGCAATTTCGCACTTGCAGCAAAGCGAATCGCGAACTAGGAAGATCGGGCATAATTTTTCGGGAGAATTTGGCAATGACCCTTCGTGTTCTCAGTGGTTTCGCCGCCGCAGCCCTCGCGCTGTCCACCCTTTCGGTTCCGGCCGCGTGGGCCAAGCCCGTGAGCGGCGCCAGCGCCGTGAAGATGATCGACACCGACAGCGACGGCACGGTGGACATGAAGGAAGTCGAGGCGGTGGCCTCCGCGACCTTCGACCGTCTCGAGAAGGATTCCGACGGGACCCTCGACGCCCGTGAGCTGAAGGGTCGCCTGAGCCAGGTCGGCGTGAAGCAGGCCGACCCGGACAGCGACGGCACCCTCGACAAGAAGGAGTACCTCGCTGCGGTCGCCGCGCGCTTCAAGATGGCCGATCCGGACGGCGACGGCACCTTGGACGCCAAGGAGCTGAACACGAAGGCCGGCAAGGCGCTGCTCGCCCTCATCAAGTAACCGCACCGGGTCCCCAACTGGGGTGCCTCCGATCCGAACCCCCGTGGATCCCTCCACGGGGGTTTTTTCGTCGCGGCGCGCCAAACGCGGTCTGTCGGAGGGATACGCCCCCTCTCAGGCGCGGCCCAGACGCACCAGGCCCCAGCCGCGCTCGTGCAGGTAGTACAGTACCGTCTTGGTCAGGGTCTCCGTCGACGCGATGGAACCGGCGATCAGGACATTCCCGGTGAACAGGTAGGACAGCAGCAGCGTGTCGAGGCTTCCGACGACGCGCCAGCTCACGGCCTTGGCGATCGAGCGAAGGCGGGTCTCCCCGGGCGGCGCGGCCGGTCGCGCGCCGGGATCGGGTCGAACCGACTGGTCCTCGGTTGGTGAATCATCGGCCGGCATAGCGATCCCTTCCTGCCCGCCCGGACGCAGCCGCCTGGAGGCGCGGGCCGCCCTGATGGCCCCGACACCTGACGTTCGGCGGCCGGCGATGACAATGGCGCACGCGTGTCGGGGCGTCCGCGGCATTGCGGCGCCGCATCCAACATGGGTGAATGCGGCGCGCCGCGAAACGCTCGACAAACCCGGCCTGCGAGGCAGAAGGGTACGCGCGATGCACCAGCCTTCACGTCGAGATTCCGCGGGCTGCCAGCCCGGATTCTGGGAGACAGTCGCCGGGACGGTGACCGCCAAGGTCGAGCCGGTGATCGGACGGGGCGAGAAGCAGCGCAGTCCGGTGATCGATTACCTGCGTGATCTGGAAGCCCTGGCGCGGCGTCAGTGCGACAACCGCGACACGGTCCAGATCATCGCCTCGGCCCGCCGGCTCCTCGGCGACCGGAGCGAGATCGGTCCGTCGGACGGCCCCTTCGCGCGGACCTGAGCGCGGGGCGGTTCGAACCGGAGCAGGCTACCGGAGCGCGCTGCCGGCGCGCCGGGTCCGCGACCGGAGCAGGAGGATCGTGGCCGCCACCGCCCAGGCTGCGCAGGTCGGCGCCACCCATTGCTGAAGGTTCGGCAGGGCCCAGCCGTACAGGAATTCGGCGCCGAGATGCGCCTGAACGGCGTCCCAGCCCGCGTGCTTGACGTCGTGCTCGCGCTGGCCGGCCTCCCGGCCGTAATAGTAGGTCGAGACCAGGAGCGCAGCGGTGCCCTCCGGCCGGGGCGTCCGCAGCAGGATCAGGGCGGCCGCCATCCCGCCGGTCTCGAGGATGGCCGTCAGGGCGTGGCTTGTCGCCGGATTCGCGACCATGAAGGCGACGAGGGTGCCGAACATAGGCCGCGCTTACACGAAACCAGCCGGGACGTCAGGGACGCCCTGCATCCCGGAGCGCGCCGGGCCGTTGTCCCACCGAGGCGGCGAGGAGCAGGGCGATGGCGGACGTGCAGGATCTCGGACGCTTCGTCACGGCCCAGGACGGCGTCTATCCGCAGGCCCTCGCGGAATTGCGGGCCGGGGAGAAGCGCAGCCACTGGATGTGGTTCATCTTCCCGCAGATCGCTGGCCTGGGTTCGAGCCCGATGGCGCAGCGCTACGCGCTCGGTTCCCTGGCCGAGGCGCGCGCCTATCTCGCGCATCCGGTACTGGGGGTGCGCCTGCGGGACTGCACGAAGGCGGTCAACGCCGTGTCCGGGCGCTCGGCACACGCGATCTTCGGCTCCCCGGACGACGTGAAGTTCCGCTCCAGCCTGACGCTGTTTTCCGCCGCTGCGCCGGACGAGGCCCTCTTCGCCGAGGCGCTGGCCCGGTATTTCGCCGCCGAACCCGATCCGCTGACCCTGGCCAAGCTCGGGACGGGCTGACGCCTCAGCGGCCCCAGAGCCCGACGCGCTCGGCCCGCGCCTGCTCCTCGGCGCCGAGTAGGTCCGGGGGTGCATCCTCCGCGGCCCGGGCCCCGCCCGCCGCCAGGATCAGCCCGGCGAGATCGTCGCCCTCGATCCGGCACCGGGCGCCGGCGGCGTCGGCGGCCCCGGTGCAGACCACCTCGCGCCTTCGCAGGTAGCTCGCGAGCTGGCGGGCGAGATGGCCACGCTCCCCCTCGACGCCGAGGAGGCGCACCGTGCGCCCGCGCAGGGACAGGGTCCCGGTATCGACCACCTCCGGCACGCCCCGGATATCCCCCGCCGCGGCCGGCGCGGGCATGGGCGCCCGGGCCGGCTCGGACCGTTCCGCGGAGGGGCGCGGCTTCCCCTTGGCCAGCTTCTCCGACGCCCGCTGGACGAAGTCGTGGAAGATCCCGGCGGGCATCTCGCCGCCGAACATCCGGTTCATCGGGCTGTCGTCGTCGTTGCCGACCCAGATCCCGACCACGAGATCCGGGCTCATGCCCACGAACCACGCGTCGCGGAAATCCTGGCTCGTGCCGGTCTTGCCACCGATGATCTGGCCCGGCACCCGCGCCGCCCGTCCGGTTCCGGACTCGACCACCGCCTGGAGCGAATCGAGCATTGCCGTGCGCGGCTCCTGGGCGAGGGTTGCCCCGGGTGCGGCGTCGGGCTGGACATAGAGCGGCTGCGGTGCCGCCCCGCGGATCGCCTGGATGGCGAAGGCCTGGAGCGGAGCGCGGCCGGACAGCACCGAACCGTAGGCGCGGGTCATCTCCAGGAGGCTCACGGCGCCCGAGCCGAGGACCAGGCTCGGCACGTTCGGCAGGTCGGACTGGATCCCGAGCTTGCGCGCGGTCGCGATCACCGCCGGGATGCCGACCTCCTGGCCGAGCTGGGCCGCCACCGTGTTGATCGAGAGGGCGAAGGCGGTCCGCAGCGGCACCGGCCCGCGAAAGCGCCCGTCGTCGTTCTCCGGCTCCCAGTCGCCGATCTGCACCGGCCGGTCGACCAGCACGGAGTCGGGCGTGTAGCCCTGCTCGTAGGCGGTGAGGTAGACGAGGAGCTTGAACAGGGAGCCCGGCTGGCGCTTGGCCTGGACGGCGCGGTTGAACTGGCTGTCCTCGTAGTCGCGGCCCCCCACCATGGCGAGGATCGCGCCCTCCTTCGACAGCACCACCATGGCCGCCTGGCCGACCTTGCGGCGGCGCCCGTCCTTGTCGAGGCGCCGGGCGACGACGCCCTCGGCGAGACTCTGGAGGTCGAGGTTCAGGGTCGAGCGGACCGTGAGGTCGCCGTCCTTGCCGGCCAACCGCTTCACGTCGCCGGCGATCATGTCGAGGAAGTAGTTGGTGCCGGGGGGCGCCTCGGGCGGCGTCTTCAGGGTCACGCTCTGGCGCCGCGCCGCGTCGGACTCGCTCTGGGTGATCGCGCCGGTCTCGACCATGGCCTGGAGCACCACGTCGGCCCGCTCCTTGGCGCCGCCGAGGTTGCGCGTCGGGGCGAGCTGCGAGGGCGCGCGCACCAGCCCGGCCAGCATGGCCGATTCCGGGAGGTTCAGGGCCTTGGCCGGTTTGCCGAAGTAGCGCCGGGCCGCCGCGTCGGCCCCGTAGGCCCCGGCGCCGAAATAGGCGGTGTCGAGGTAGCCGAGCAGGATCTCGTCCTTGCTCATGGTCGCCTCGACCCGCAGAGCCAGCAGCGCCTCCTGCGCCTTGCGCCAGAGTGTCTTCTCCTGGTTCAGGGAGGTGAGGCGCGCGTATTGCTGCGTGATCGTCGATCCGCCCTCGCGGACGCCGCCGCCCGCGACGTCGCGCCACGCGGCCCGGATGAGGCCGCGCAGGTCGATGCCCCAGTGGCTGTAGAAACGCCGATCCTCGATCGCCACGATCGCCTGGGCGAGATGTGGCGGCAGGTCGGCCGCGGTGAGTTTCTGGCCCCGGAAGCTGCCGCGGGTGGCGAAGACGCGTCCGTCATCGGCCTCGACCGTGATCGCCCGCTGGCCGCTCTCGATGACGGCCCCGCCGAGTGGCGGCAGGGTCAGGAGGGCGGCGAGCAGGTAGACCGCCAGCGCCAGGACCGGGAGCAGGATCACGGCCGCGGCGGCGATCAGGGCCGGGTGCCGGCGCAGGCGGGAGCGGAGCGGCCGGTCGCCACGGAGAGGTGAGGGGGCGGTGGTCCCGATCGGCTCCGGCGATCGGACCACCGGGCCGGCGCGGCGCCGTCGCTCCAGAAGGCCCCGCGCCCGCACAGAGATCGTGCGCGCCAGGCCGGCGATACCGAGGCCGCCCGCGGCGATCAGGGCCCAGAGGCTGCGCGCGAGGTCGCCGGCGGCGCGGCGGGCCTCCCGGGCCGCCGAGCGCGGGTCCGGCCCGGCATTCGAACCTGACGGGGTCGGCCCGTCGGCCGGGCTGCGCTCCGGCGCATCGGGCATCATCGCATGGGGTTCCGGGGCCGGGCGTTCCGGCCGTGGGTCGGTTCTAGAGCATCGTTCGGAACGGTGACCACCGGCCTTTGGGGAAAAGACGGTGCGCCCGGCCTCACCGCAGCCCGGCCGCGCCGTGCCGGTTTCGCAGCTGAATGGCGAGGATCAGCAGGAGCATACCGAAGGCGAGGCTGTAGCCACCGATCCACCACGTCAGCACCAGGGCCGACATGCCCGGCGCGACGATGAGCGCGATCCCGAACAGGATCGACACGAGGCCGCCCAGGATCAGCCACCAGCGCCCGTAATGGAGATGCAGCCGGAACGCGGCCGCGATCATCAGGCCACCGGTCACCAGCGCCCAGGCGGCGAGCATGAGCACGAAGGCCCAGACGGCGGCGGCCGGCACCAGCGCGGCGGCGACCGCCACCACGATGTCGACCAGCCCCTCCAGGAGCAGGAAGCCCCAGCGCTCGTGACGTTGCGCGGCCCGGACCGCGCCGAGGATGGCGAAGACGCCGTCGGTCAACATGTAGGCGGCGAAGAACAGCACCAGGGAGAGCACGAACGCCCCCGGGGCGGTGAGGGCGAGGGCGCCGAACAGGATCGCCACGACCCCGCGCAGGGCGACGAGCCACCAGTTGCGGGCGAGCGCCGCGCTCATGGCATCGAGACGCGCGACACCCACCAGCGGGATTCCGGTGGGAGAGGTCGCTGTCGGCCCGGGGGAGGGGGTCGGACTGCTGGTCATGGTGGGACTCCGAATCTGCACGGCCTTGAACGGCCGAGATTCCCGCGCAAAACGCCGCATCGCGGCAACCGTTCCTGTGCAGGGCGGCATCGCTGGGGAACCGCGATGGAACCTTGGGCCGGCGCCCGGCTTTTGAACCGCGAGGCGGGCGATGTGCAGAGCCCGGTCACCGTGAGGTGGCCGGCCCATCGGGCGGCGACTTCCCATGCTTGACGATCAGCGGCAGGCCTCCGAGGCCGAGGCACGCGCGCGGCCGGCCGACAGCCGGGTTGATGCGGGCGACCGGGACGGCGCGGGCCGCGCCCTCTCCGACCGCGACGTCATGGATCTCGGCGGAGATCGCCCGGAGCGGGACCCGGAGACCGCTCGCAAACCCGGCTCGGACGGCGACGATCAGGCCGCGCAGGCCGAGGACAAGGCCGACGCGACGGAGGACGACGCGCAGGGCGACGCGCGGCGCCCCAACATCCTGCGGCGGCACCCCGTCGCGTTCCTGCTCGGCGGCCTCGCGGTGGTCGCCCTATGCGTCGGGGTGTTCTTCTACTGGCTCCTGTACATGCATCCCTACGAAAGCACGGACGACGCGTTCGTCGATGCCCGCAGCATCTCGATCCAGCCCAAGGTCGGCGGCTATCTCGTCGACGTGCCGGTCACCGACAACCAGCACGTCGAGGCGGGGCAGATCCTGTTCCAGATCTATCAGCGCGACTACGCGATCGCCCTCGATCAGGCAAAGGCGCAGGTCGTGGCCGACCAAGCCGCGATCCGGAACATCGATGCCCAGATCCAGGCGCAGAACGCCAATATCGACGTGTCGAAGGCGCAGGTCGCCACCGCCGAAGCGGCCCTGAAATTCGCCCAGGAGGACGCCGCCCGCTACAAGGACCTCGCCGATCGTGGCTCGGGCTCGATCCAGCAATCGCAATCGGCGACCTCGACGCTCCAGCAGCGTCAGGCCGCGCTGCAGAGCGCCAATGCCAGCGTGGTCGCGGCGCAGAAGCAGATCGGCTCGCTCGAAGCCCAGAAAGCCTCCACACAGGCACAGCTCGCCCGCGACCAGGCGCAGGTCGAGCAGGCGGAGCTGAATCTCGGCTACACGACGGTCCGTGCCGTCCAGTCCGGCCGCGTCGTGCGGCTCACCGGCGGCATCGGCCAGCTCGCCCAGGCCGGTCAGAGCCTGTCGATGTTCGTGCCCGACGACATCTGGGTCACCGCGAATTTCAAGGAGACCCAGATCACCGACATGCGTCCGGACCAGCCGGTCGACCTGGAGATCGACGCCTACCCGAACCGCAAGATCCACGGCACCGTGGCCTCGGTCCAGCCCGGTTCCGGCACCGCCTTCAGCCTGCTGCCGGCGCAGAACGCCACCGGCAACTACGTGAAGGTCACGCAGCGCATCCCGGTCAAGATCGTCGTCAAGGACTGGCCGAAGGACGTCGCGATCGGCCCGGGCATGTCGATCGTCCCCACCGTCACGGTGCGGTGAGCGGGATGGCCGGCAGCACCGGGGCCGGCAAGGCGGCATCAGGCAAAGCGGCATCAGGCAAGTCCGCCTCCGGCACCGCGCCGGGCGGGCACAATCCATGGCTGATCGCCGGCGTGGTGGCGCTCGCGACCTTCATGGAGGTGCTCGACACCACGATCGCCAACGTGGCGCTGCGCTACATCTCGGGGGGGCTCGCGGTCGGGCCCGACGAGGCGGCCTGGGTGGTGACGAGCTACCTCGTGGCCAACGCGATCACGCTGACGGCGTCGAGCTTCCTGGCCAAGCGCTACGGCCGCAAGGCCTTCTTCATGTGGTCGGTGGGCCTGTTCACCATCGCGTCGATCCTGTGCGGCTTCGCCTGGAGCCTGGAATCGCTTCTGTTCTTCCGGGTGCTCCAGGGCCTCGGTGGCGGCGGGATGGCACCGCTCGCGCAGTCGATCCTGGCCGATTCCTTCCCGCCGGCGAAGCGGGGACAGGCCTTCGCGCTCTACGGCGTCGCCATCGTGGTCGCGCCCGTGATCGGCCCGACACTGGGGGGCTGGCTCTCCGACAACGCCTCCTGGCACTGGTGCTTCCTGATCAACGGACCCATCGGTATCATCGCCCTCGGGCTGATGTACTGGCTCATCGAGGACAGCGAGGCGGCCAAGACCGAACGCCGCGCCCTGGTTCGGAAGGGGATCCGCTTCGACATCGTCGGCTTCCTGCTGGTCGCCCTGTTCCTCGGCTCCCTGGAGGTGATCCTCGACGAGGGCCAGCGGAAGGACTGGTTCGGCACCTCGACGCTGATGAACGTCTCGGCCGTGCTGATGGTGGTCTCATTCATCGCCATGATCCCGTGGCTCCTGAACAAGAAGAACCCGGCCGTCGATCTGAGCCTCATCGGCAACCGCCAGTTCGGCTCCTGCTTCCTGGTGATGATGTTCACCGGGGCGATCCTGATCGCCACCACGCAGTTCATCCCGCAGATCACGCAGGAGTATTACGGCTACACCGCCACCCTGTCGGGGCTGGTGCTCGGCCCGGGCGGCATCGTCACGGTGGTGATGATGTTCCTGACCGGCCGTGTCTCCGCCTACATCCAGCCGAAATGGCTGATCGCCGCCGGCATGGCCATCGTGGCGCTCGGGATGGTGGACCTGACCCGGCTCGACGGCACCACCACCTTCGCGTTCTTCGCGTGGTCGCGGGTCTATATCGGGATCGGACTGCCGATGGTGTTCCTGTCGATCACCTCCGCCTCCTACGAGGGGATCCGCAAGGACCAGACCGATCAGGCCTCGGCGCTGATCAACGTCGCCCGCAATGTCGGCGGCTCGATGGGCGTCTCGCTGGCCCAGAACATCCTGGCCTACCGCAGCCAGTTCCACCAGAGCCGGCTTGTCGAGACCGTGACCCCCTCCGCGCCGGCCTATCAGGAGACCATGCGGCAGGCGACGCAGTACTTCTCCGAGCACGGCTATGCCGGCGTCGAGGCCCAGAACCAAGCGACCGCCTGGATCGGCAGCGTCCTCCAGACCCAGGTCGCCTACTGGGCCTATATCGACGTGTTCTGGGTGCTCGGGCTCGTGGCCGCCTGCGCGGTGCCCCTGGCGCTCAGCCTGAAGACCGTCAAGCTCGGCGGCGGCGCGCCGGCCGGGGGGCATTGACGGGACTCGTGGTTCGCCGATCGCGGTTGGGGGGTGCGATGCCGTGCCCATCCCGGCGGCGCTGCCCGACGCGGTCGCCGGGATCGGAAGCGGGGGCCCCTTCCATACGCGCGGACGGGGGTTCGTCACAGGCGCGGTGCCGGGCGGCCCCCGGGTCTCGACCAGGGTCCCGGCTCCGCGGAGCGACTCAGCTCCGGACGCGCTCGATCCGGGCGCCGCAGCGGGCGAGCTTGGCTTCCAGGGCCTCGAAGCCCCGGTCGAGGTGGTAGACCCGGTTGATCTGCGTCTCGCCCTCGGCGGCGAGCCCGGCGATGACCAGGGAGACGGAGGCGCGCAGGTCGGTCGCCATCACGGGGGCACCCTTCAGCCGCTCGACGCCCTCGACCACGGCCAGGTCGCCGTCCAGCCGGATCTTCGCGCCGAGGCGGGCCAGTTCCTGCACGTGCATGAACCGGTTCTCGAAGATCGTCTCGCGGATGTGCGACTGGCCCTTGGCGAGGGTCATCAGCGCCATGAACTGCGCCTGCAGGTCGGTGGGGAAACCCGGGAACGGGTCGGTGGTCACGTCGACCGCCGCGATGCCGGCGCCGTTGCGGCGCACCCGGATCCCGCCCTCGACCTGGCTGATCTCGGCCCCGGTGGTCGACAGGATGTCGAGGGCGGAATGCAGCAGGTCGGCCCGGGTGTCCTTGAGGGTCACGTCGCCGCCGGCCATCGCCACCGCCATGGCGTAGGTGCCGGTCTCGATCCGGTCGGGCAGCACCGCGTGCCGAGCGCCGCCGAGCCGGGCCACGCCCTCGATCTCGATATGGGGCGTGCCGGCGCCGCGGATCTTGGCGCCCATCTTGTTCAGGCACTCGGCGAGGTCGACCACCTCGGGCTCCCGGGCGGCGTTCTCGATCACCGTGGTGCCGTAGGCCAGCGCCGCCGCCATCAGCGCCACGTGGGTGCCGCCCACCGTGACCTTCGGGAAGGCGATCTCGGCCCCGCGCAATCCGTTCTTCGTCTTCGCGACCACGTAGCCGGCGTCGATCTCGATCTCGGCCCCGAGCTTCTCGAGCGCCATGATCAGCAGATCCACCGGCCGCGTGCCGATGGCGCAGCCGCCGGGCAGCGAGACCTTCGCCTCGCCGAACCGGGCAAGCAGCGGGGCGATCACCCAGAAGCTCGCCCGCATGGTCGAGACCAGCTCGTAGGGCGCCGTGGTGTCGATCACGTTGGAGGCGGTGAGCCGGATCGTCTGCCCGGTCTCCGTGGTCTGACCGGGACGCTTGCCGACGACCATGTGGTCGACGCCGTGATTGCCGAGGATCCGCGTCAGCGCGGCGATGTCGGCCAGCCGCGGCACGTTGATGAGTTCGAGCGTCTCGCCGGTGAGCAGGCTCGCGATCATCAGCGGCAGCGCCGCGTTCTTGGCGCCCGAGATCGGGATCACGCCGTTGAGCGGCACGCCGCCGGTGATGTGGATGCGGTCCATCATGTATCCTCGGGCGGCGCGCCCAGAGGGGCGCGCGGCCGGCCGTCTTCCCCGCGGACGCTGCGGCGCCCGGGCTTGGCCGTTCCTATAGCCGGGATTTGTCGGAATCTGGACCGCTCGGCGCGACCCCGCCATCGACGATCTGGTCCGCTTCGGGGGAGGGCTGCGCCTCGGCCCGCCCGCGGCCCTGTGCCTTCCGGCGCCGCAGGTTCTCGCGCAGCGCGGCCTTGAGGCGCTCCGCGCGCCCGTCCTTCGCGCCCCCGTCCTTCGCACGCCCATCCCTGGCGCCCCCCCCGTCCTTGCCGTCCGTCACCGCGCGACCCTTCGCCGCCGCAAGATCGCGGCATGTCCTTGGACCGGCCAAGGTCCGTCTCGGAAGGAAGAGTCGCGGAGGCTCAAGGAACGGGCGCCATGTTGGGGGAATGAGATCGGGTCGACGCTATCGCGTTCGGCCGGCCCTCTCAACGGATGCAGGGCAGCGATGTCGGAGCCTTACCTTGAACCAGTTCCAAATCCGCGCGTATCTTCGGCCACTCACGCGAAGGATTGAACCGAGGCCGGACCTCGATCGCGGGATCCGGGTGCCCGATGGCGCCACCCCGCCGGCCGAACACGCGAAGGACGCTCGATGACCGTCACCCGGATGCCCAGCACGGTGCTCGCCCAAGCGGGATCGACGCGCGCCGGCTCGGGATACGAACGGTATTTCCGCGGCGCCCTGGAACAGCTGCATGGCGAGCGCCGCTACCGCGTCTTCGCCGATATCGAGCGCATCTCCGGGCGTTTCCCAACGGCGAAGTGGCGCCAGCCCGACGGCAAGACCGCCGAGATCACCGTATGGTGCTCCAACGACTATCTCGGCATGGGCCAGCATAAGGAGGTGGTGGCCGCCATGACCGAGACCGCCGCCCGCTGCGGCGTCGGCGCGGGGGGCACGCGCAACATCGCCGGCAACAACTCGCCCCTGGTCGATCTGGAGCGCGAACTCGCCGACCTGCACGGCAAGGAGGCCGGCCTCGTCTTCACCTCGGGCTACGTCTCGAACCAAGCGGGCATCTCGACCATCGCCAAGCTGATCCCGGACTGCCTGATCCTGTCCGACGCCTTCAACCACAATTCGATGATCGAGGGCGTACGCCATTCCGGCTGCGCGAAGACGATCTTCCGCCACAACGATCTCCAGCACCTGGAGGAACTCCTGCGCGAGGCCGGCGACCGGCCCAAGCTGATCGTGTTCGAGTCGGTCTATTCCATGGACGGCGACGTGGCGCCGATCGGCCGGATCTGCGACCTCGCTGACCGCTACGGGGCAATGACCTACCTGGATGAGGTCCACGCGGTCGGGCTCTACGGCGCGCGCGGCGGCGGCATCGCCGAGCGCGACGGCGTGATGCACCGGGTCGACGTGATCGAGGGGACGCTCGCCAAGGGGTTCGGCTGCGTCGGCGGCTACATCACCGCTTCGGCGGCGATCTGCGACGCGGTGCGCAGCTTCGCGCCGGGCTTCATCTTCACGACCGCGCTGCCGCCCGCGGTGGCCGCTGCGGCCCGGGCCTCGGTGCGCTATCTCAAGCGCTCCAGCGCCGAGCGCGAGGCGCATCAGCGCCAGGCGGCGGCCACCAAAGCGGCGCTGGCGGCGGCGGGTCTGCCGGTGCTGGAGACCGAGACCCATATCGTGCCGGTGATGGTCGGCGATGCCGAATTGTGCAAGGCGGCGGCCGACCACCTGCTGGAGCGGCACGCGATCTACATCCAGCCGATCAACTACCCGACGGTCCCGCGCGGCACCGAGCGCCTGCGGATCACGCCCTCGCCGTTCCACGATGCCGGGCACATCGAACGCCTGGCTGCGGCGTTGACAGAGACCTGGGAGACGCTGGACCTGCCGCGGGCCGGGACGGTGTTCGTCGAGGCAGCGGAGTAGGTTTTTTCGAGGCTCGCCGCGCCATTCCCTCCCCCTTCTGCGGGGGAGGGTGGCCCGCGAAGCGGGTCGGAAGAGGGGAGCGACGGTGCAGGACGAGGCTATGCCCGTCTTGAAGGCCCCGCCTCATTCTGAACCCGCGCTCCCCTCTCCCGACCCCTGCTGACGCAGGGGCCACCCTCCCCCGCACAGGGGGGAGGGGGAGCCGCTGTACTCTTCTGCGCCCGCCCATCTCCCGCCCCCATCTCGTCTTTTCCGGCGCGCCCCTGTAACCACGGCGCCAACCCGTTCTCGCGAAAAGTCTCATAGAAATGATCTCCTCCCCGCTCATGACCGTGATGGTCGACGCCGCCCGCAAGGCCGCGCGCGGCCTGCGCCGCGACTTCGGCGAGGTCGAGAACCTCCAGGTCTCGCGCAAGGGCCCCGGCGACTTCGTCTCGGCGGCCGACCGCAAGGCCGAGGAGGTGCTGCGCGAGGCGCTGATGAAGGCCCGGCCCGGCTACGGCCTCGTGATGGAGGAGAACGGCATCATCGAGGGCACCGACAAGAGCCACACCTGGCACATCGACCCCCTCGACGGCACGTCGAACTTCCTGCACGGCGTGCCGCATTTCGCGGTGTCGGTCGGCCTGGAGCGCGAGGGCCAGATCGTGGCCGGCGTGATCTTCGACCCGATCAAGGACGAGCTGTTCGTCGCCGAGCGTGGCAAGGGCGCCTACCTCAACAACCGCCGCCTGCGGGTCTCCGGCCGCCAGGACATGGCCGACGCCCTGGTCGGCTACGGCACGCCCTACCTCGGCCGGGGCAGCCATCCGCGCCTCCTGCGCGAACTCGGCGCCGTCATGGCGGTGGCGGGCGGCACAAGACGGATGGGATCGGCGGCCCTCGATCTGGCCTACGTCGCCTGCGGGCGCCTCGACGCCTACTGGGAGCGCGACCTTCAGACCTACGATTTCGCCGCCGGCGTGATCCTGGTGCGCGAGGCGGGGGGCTACGTGACCTCGGCGGACGGCGCGGCCGAACCGCTGGCGCCGCGCTCGGTCGCCTGCGGCAACGAGGGGCTGCACCGGGAGCTGGTCGCCATCCTCAAGAAGGTCCAGGCGGCCTGAGCCGTCGGAAACTGGTCAGGGCGGCGCGCTTCTGCTTTAAGCCCGCGGATCCCCACGGAAGGCCGAACGCATGGAAGCCCGCCGCCACGTCGCGCTGAAGGAATCGATCCGCTCGATTCCCGACTACCCGAAGCCCGGGATCGTCTTCCGCGACATCACCACCCTCCTCAGCGACCCGCGGGCCTTCCGCCGGGCCGTGGACGCGCTGGTCCACCCCTATGCGGGCGGGCAGATCCATCAGGTGGCCGGTATCGAGGCGCGGGGCTTCATCCTGGGCGGCGCCATCGCCCATCAGCTCTCCTGCGGCTTCGTGCCGATCCGCAAGAAGGGCAAGCTGCCCCACAAGACCGTCTCGATGGCCTACGCCCTCGAATACGGCACCGACGAGATCGAGATCCACGTCGATGCCGTGCGGCCCGGTGATCGGGTGCTGCTGGTCGACGACCTGATCGCCACCGGCGGTACCGCCACCGCCGCCGTGAACCTGCTCCAGAAGATCGGCGCCGAGATCGTGGCCGCCTGCTTCGTGATCGACCTGCCGGAGATCGGCGGGGCGCAGCGCCTGCGCGACATGGGCGTCGAGGTGCGCACCCTGATGCAGTTCGAGGGTCATTGAGGTCGGCGAAACGTTGACTTCGCAAGACCCTTCCGCCATAAGCCCGCCACTCGCGACGTGGCGCCCCGCCTGGGCGCCCTTCGTGTTTGCAGACAACCAAGGACGCGTGAAGGTCGGGTGCGGCATTAGCCGCCCGCGAGCGCGCCTCGACCTTTGAAGGCTCTGAGCCATGAAGAGAACCTACCAGCCGAGCAAGCTCGTCCGTAAGCGCCGTCACGGTTTCCGTGCGCGCATGGCCACCGCCGGCGGCCGCAAGGTGATCGCGCGCCGCCGCGCCCACGGCCGAAAGAAGCTGTCGGCCTAAGGCTGGATAGCCCTTCGCGGCCATGCCGCGGGGGATAGGATTGGCCGGGATCGGACCATCGATGGCGACGATCGAGCGGCTCAAGAAACGACCCGACTTCCTGGCGGCGGCCGAGGGGCGCCGCTTCCACACCGAGCGGATGAGCGCCCAGGGCCGTCTCCGGACGGCGGACGGACCGCCCGGCCTCCGGCTCGGCTTCACCATCACGAAGCGGGTCGGCCACGCGACGGAGCGCAACCGCATCCGCCGCCGCCTGCGCGCCGCCGTGTCCCTGGTTGCGGCCGATCTCCCAAGCGACCTCGCGAGCCTGCCGGCCGATATTGTGCTGATCGCCCGCCGCCCCGCACTGGACGCACCCTTCGAGACCCTCGCCGAGGATCTGCGCCGGGCGTTGCCCGCGGTGACGCGCCCGGCCGCCCCCCGGCCTCCGGGACAGGGCCGCGGCAAGCGGCCCTCCGGCAAGCCTGGCGATCGGTCTTCCGAGACCACACCCAAGACCACGCCTCTCCCGCACCTGGCGGGTGAGCCCGCGCCGTCCGGCCAAGCCGACATCGGCACGTCGTACGGGCGCGGCAGAGGTCCCCGAATCACAGGCGCGCGCGGGTCCGACGGGACCGGCGTCCGCCCTGACGTCACTCCGAACGCGTGCGGCGGTGTCCCTGATGGGCAATGACAAGACGAACATGTTCGTGGCCATCGGCCTGTCGCTGCTGGTGCTGCTGGGGTGGCAGTACTTCGTGGCCGGCCCGCGGATGGAGCAACAGCGCCTGATCGAGGCGCAGAACAAGGCCGCCCAGCAACAGCAGCAGCCCCCGGGCGTGACCCCGGACGGTGTGCCCTCGCCCTCGCCCAAGGAGGGCGGCCCGGCCGCCCCGGCGCCGGGAACCCTGCCGACCGCGCAGGGTGGCCCGGTCTCCCGCGAGGCCGCGCTCGCCCGCTCGCCGCGGATCCGGATCGAGACCCCGGCGCTCTCCGGGTCGATCGCCCTCAAGGGCGGCCGCGTCGACGACGTGGCCCTCAAGAACTATCACGAGACCGTCGACCCCAAGAGCCCGGAGATCGTGCTGTTCTCGCCGGCCGGGAGCGAGACGCCGTACTACGCCGAGTTCGGCTGGGTCGGGGCCGAGGCCGGTCCGCTGCCGACCAACGACACCCTCTGGACCAGCGACGGCAAGGTGCTCTCCCCCGGCGCGCCGGTGACCCTGACCTGGGACAACGGTGCCGGCCTCGTCTTCAAGCGGATCGTCGCGGTCGACGACAAGTACATGTTCACGGTCCGCGACGAGGTCGAGAACAAGGGCTCGGGCGCGATCACGCTCTATCCGTACAGCCTCGTCTCCCGCTGGGGTAAGCCGCACACCCAGGGCTACTACGTCCTGCACGAGGGCATGATCGGCTATCTCGGGAACGACGGCCTGCAGGAATTCACCTACGACAAGCTCGCCAAGGAGGGCGCCTATGGCGGCGCCAACACCAAGGGCCGCGCATGGACCGGCGTGAGCGGCGGCTTCGTGGGCATCACCGACAAGTACTGGGCGGCGGCCGCGATCCCCGATCAGGACATGCCGTACACGGGTGCCTTCACCGACCGCACCGACGGCACCACCAACGTCTACCAGGCGAGCGTGCGCGGCGATGCCGTGAACCTCGCGGCGGGCGCCTCGGCCACCGCGACCCAGCGGCTGTTCGCCGGCGCCAAGGAAGTCAATCTGATCAACAACTACGAGAAGGACCTGAACATCAAGCACTTCGATCTGATGATCGATTGGGGCTGGTTCTTCTTCATCACCAAGCCGATGTTCCGGGCGCTGGACTTCTTCTACCACCTGTTCGGCAATTTCGGCGTCTCGATCCTGGTGGTGACCTTCTGCCTGAAGCTGCTGTTCCTGCCGATCGCCAACCGCTCCTACGTGTCCATGGCCAAGATGAAGGCCGTGCAGCCCGAGATGGCCAGCATCCGCGAGCGGTACAAGGACGACCGCATGAAGCAGCAGCAGGCCACGATGGAGCTGTACAAGAAGGAGAAGATCAATCCGGTCGCCGGCTGCTGGCCGGTCCTGATCCAGATCCCGGTATTCTTCGCGCTCTACAAGGTGCTGTTCATCACCATCGAGATGCGCCACGCGCCGTTCTTTGGCTGGATCCACGATCTCGCGGCCCCGGATCCGACCAGCATCGTCAACCTGTTCGGCCTGCTGCCCTTCCCGGCGCCGGACTTCGTCCATCTCGGCGTCTGGCCGCTGATCATGGGCGTGACCATGTTCGTGCAGATGAAGATGAACCCCGCGCCGCCGGACCCGGTCCAGGCGCAGATCTTCACCTTCATGCCGATCGTGTTCACCTTCATGCTGGGCTCGTTCCCCGCCGGCCTCGTGATCTACTGGGCCTGGAACAACACCCTGTCGGTGATCCAGCAATACGTCATCATGCGCCGCAACGGCGTGAAGGTGGAGCTGTGGGACAACCTGCGATCCACATTCCGGCGCGGTGGCACCAAGGCGGCGGCCACCACCAAGGGCTGACAGGGAAAGCCGTGACCGAGACCAACGACGACGCGGCCGACCTCGTCGAGGCCGGCCGCCTGCTGTTCGCCGGCGCCGCCGACTTCTACGCGGCCACCCAGACCCTCGAGCGCATCCCGCCCATGGAGGGTGTCGAGATCGCCTTCGCGGGACGCTCGAACGTGGGTAAGTCGAGCCTGATCAACGCGCTCACCGGCCGCAACACCCTGGCGCGGACCTCGCACACCCCGGGCCGGACGCAGCAGCTCAACTTCTTCCGGATCGGGGAGCGGCTGTCGCTGGTCGACATGCCGGGCTACGGCTACGCCGCCGTCGAGAAGGCCAAGGTCGAGGCCTGGACCCGGCTGATCCACGCCTATCTCAAGGGCCGCGCCAACCTCGCCCGGGTGTTCATGCTGATCGATGCCCGGCACGGGTTCAAGGCGATCGATACCGACGTGCTCGACGGCCTCGACAAGGCGGCGGTGAGCTATCAGGTCGTGCTGACCAAGGGCGATTCTCTCAAGAAGGGCGAGGTCGCCGACCGCATCAGCGGCATCGAGGCGGGGCTCGCCCGGCGCCCGGCCGCCTATCCGCAGGTGATCCTGACCTCCAGCCGCGACGACAGCGGCGTCCCGGAACTCCGGGCGGCGATCGCCAAGCTCCTCGTGGAGCGCCCGGCGTGAGATTGTCCGGCCTCGACCGCGCGCTCGCGGCGCTCGCCTGCCTCGCCGGCTTGCTCGGCGTCGCGCTCAGCGCCGCCGCCGCGCACATCCCCGGGGCGGATTCGCTGAAGACGGCGGCGCAGTTCCTCCTGTTCCATGCCCCGGCGATCCTGGCCCTCGGCGGATTCGGCGCGGCCGGCCTCGTCCGGCCGGGCCTCGCCCGCGCGGCGGCGGGGCTGCTGGTCCTCGGCCTGATCCTGTTCTGCGGCGATCTCGCGGTGCGGACCTGGCTGCAGCACCCGCTCTTCCCGATGGTGGCGCCCACCGGTGGTTTCGCCCTCATGGGCGGCTGGCTCACCGGGATTGTGTGCGCCGTGTTACCGCTGCGCCGCCTAGCTTGACGCCCGGACCTGCAGGAACGCCAGCGCCGGTCCCTGGGCCTGGGAGAACACCCCGGCCGTCAATGCGCCGCCGTAGACCGCCGCGGTGTCGAGGTTGGTGCGGAACCGGCGCCGCTCCGGCCGTCCGGTCCGCTGCGGCGTGTGGCCGTGGACCACATGCCGGCCGAAATCGTGGTCGCCCTCCAGGAACGGCTCGCGGATCCACAGGCGATTGTGGTCGTCGGGATCCGGAATCGGGGCGCCCGGCCGGAAGCCGGCATGGACGTACCAGCGGGCCGCGTCCGCATGCAGGGTTGGCAGGGCCTCGATCCAGTCGAGGGTGTCGCGGGGAAGCTCGCCGACCTCGTGCGCGTTGAACGATTCGAGCGTCGCGTCGCCGCCGTTGCTGAGCCAGCGCTCGGCCGCCTGCGGCGTGTGTAAGGCGTCGAGCAACATGCGCTCGTGATTGCCCATCAGGCAGGTGACGCGGTCGGGCTCCGCCCAGTTGAGGCGGCCGAGGGTGTGCAGGACCGCGGCGCTGTCGGGCCCCCGGTCGATGTAGTCGCCCAGGAAGACGAGCCGGTGCGCCCGGCCGCCGGCATGGTCGGCGATCCGCTCCAGGAGGGTATCGAGGAGGGCCGCGCAGCCGTGGATGTCGCCGACGGCGTAGGTGAGGGATTCGGATTCCATGGCGCCATCGTCCAACGCGGCGGCGCCCGCCGCAAGGCCGTGCCGGATCCGCAGGGGCGCTACGCCGCGAGATCCCGCATCACCGTGATCAGATCCGCCTTGCCCTCGAAGCCGATGCCCGGCAGGTCCGGCATGGTGATGTGGCCGTCCTCGACCCGCACGCCGTCCGGGAAGCCGCCGTAGGGCTGGAACAGGTCGGGGTAGCTCTCGTTGCCGCCGAGCCCGAGGCCGGCCGCGATGTTGAGCGACATCTGATGTCCCCCGTGCGGGATGCAGCGGGACGCCGACCAGCCGAAATCGGCGAGCACGTCGAGGGTGCGCAGGTACTCCACCAGCCCATACGACAGGGCGCAGTCGAATTGCAGCCAGTCGCGGTCCGGCCGCATGGCGCCGTAGCGCAGGAGGTTGCGCGCGTCCTGGTGCGAGAACAGGTTCTCGCCGGTGGCCATCGGCCCGGGGTAATAGGGCGCCAGCGCCGCCTGAAGCGCGTAGTCGAGCGGGTCGCCCGCCTCCTCGTACCAGAACAGCGGGTAGTCCCGCAGCATCCGCGCGTAGGCGATGGCGGTCTCGAGGTCGAAGCGGCCGTTGGCGTCCACCGCGAGGCGGGCTCGTCCGCCGATCTCGGCGAGTACCGCTTCGATCCGGCGCCGGTCCTCGTCGATCGGGGCGCCGCCGATCTTCATCTTCACCACCGTGTAGCCGCGCTCGAGATAGCCGCGCATCTCGGCCCGCAGGGCGGAATCGTCCTTGCCGGGGTAGTAATAGCCGCCCGCCGCGTAGACGAAGACCCGCGGGTTCGCGTGCTTCCCGGTCCGTTCGGCCAGCATCCGGAACAGTGGCTTGCCGGCGATCTTGGCCGCCGCATCCCAGATCGCCATGTCGAGGGTGCCCACCGCCACCGAGCGCTCGCCATGGCCGCCGGGCTTCTCGTTGCGCATCATGGCGGCCCAGATCCGGTGCGGATCCAGGGTGTCGCCGCCCTCCGTGAGCAGGCTCGCGGGATCGGCCTCCAGGATCCGGTCGCGGAACCGCTCGCGGATCAGGCCGCCCTGGCCGTATCGGCCGTTGGAGTTGAAGCCGTAGCCGACGACCCGGCGCCCGTCCCGGACGACGTCGGTGACCACCGCCACGAGGCTCGTGGTCATCTTCGAGAAGTCGATATAGGCGTTGCGGATCGGCGAGGCGATCGGCTTGGTCACCTCGCGGACGTCGACGATGCGCATGGTGGGCTGTCCTTTCGCTGGCCTCCGCCACCGTATCGCCGGTGGCGCCTTGGTCCTAAGCGGGCCGGGCGTAGCGCCCGTCGTAGCGGCCTTCCCGGATCAGCGCGAGAACCTCCGCCTCCCGGTCGGCCTGGGCGCGCACGGCCTCGCGCAGCGTCGGCGCGAGTCCCGGCGGGAAGGTCACGACGCCGTCCGCGTCGCCCACCACCACATCGCCCGGATTTACCGTCCAGCCGCCGATGCAGACCGGCAGGTTGGTGGCGCCGGGGCCCGTCTTGAACGGACCGCGCGGGGTCGCGGCACGGGCGTAACAGGGGAAATCGGACGCCGCGAAGGCGTCGGTGTCGCGTACGGCGCCGTCGATCACGAAGCCCGCGACGCCCCGGCTCTCGGCGATCGCCTTCATGACGTCGCCGACGAGGGCGCGGCTCGTATCGCCGCCACCATCGACCACGATCACGTCGCCGCGGCGGGCCGCCTCCAGCGCCTGGTGGATGGCGAGGTTGTCCCCCGCCCGGACCCGCACCGTGAAGGCGGTGCCGATCAGCCGGCCGCCGCGATGGAACGCGCGCAGGCCCGCCAGGACCGGCATCCGGTCGAGGCAGTCGCTGATCGTCGCCGTCGCGACATCCCCGAACGCGGCGAGCAGGCCGGGATCGACGGAAGGCGGCGGCGGGTTGTGCGTGATGGCGGTCATCGGCCCGGATCTCACCCCAGCGGCTTGCCCGCCGGCTCCGTGCGGAACCGGCGACGCGTCGGGGGATCTTGCCTCAGGAACCGCCCATTGTCGTTCGCGGATCTCGGCGTTCGCTTCTTGAAAGGTATCGTCGAGGGCCGGGGGCCGGCGACCACCGTTCGGGACGATGCGCTAGTGATCGGCCGCCGGCACCGCCCCGCCGCCGCCCGTGGCGAGCTTGCGCCGCGCGTCCGCCTGGCCGCTGGCGGCCCCGAAATAGCTCGCCGAATCGCCGAGCTGGACCGCCGGCTGGCAGTTCGGCGTGCAGGACAGCGATTCCCGATCCAGGCCGCGCTGGACCGTGATGGTCGAATCCCGTGACGCCTCGACCCGGATCATGGTCTCGGCGATCATCGCGCCCGCGTTGTCCAGGGCGATCAGGTTGGTCGAGCCGAAGCTCTTGCCCGTGAGCACGAGCACGCCGTTCTTCTGCGGGGTGACCTCCGCGATGATCGGATTGCCCACGATGACGGTCGCGGTCTTCTCGGGTAGGCGGATGACCTTGGCGTTGTCCACCAGCACGGTCACCACCGGCAGCGGCTCGGACTGGCCGGCCGCCGCGACGCCCGTCATCAGGAGTAGGAGGCCGGCTCGGCCCGCATTCGACAGGGTGCGGCGCATCGGACGTGCTCGAATGGAGGCGGGCGGAGGACGGGGCTCCACCCTTGGTGTCGGGGATACGCCGCACCGGTGAAGGAAGCGCTAAGCAAACTTGCGTGGTGGAACCGCAGCCCGTCGGCCGATTTGCGGGGCATCGCCGAAACTGAACCTTCACCAAGCTTCCAATGGTTACGGCCGACGATGCATCCAAAATCCGATTTAACCGATTTTCAAGGCGTAATTGGCAGTCTGTGCAAGCCGCCGATCGAGACATCATAATTCTTCGTCGGTCATCGCTTGAGTTTCCGTCGCCCCGTGTTGATCGAAGGATCGCCCCCCATGAAGAGCTTGTTCACGCGTTTCACCTCCGACGAGTCCGGAGCCACCGCCATCGAGTACGGCATGATCGCGGCCCTGATCGCCGTCGCCATCATCGCCGCGCTGAAGACCGTCGGTAACAACCTCACCAACAAGTTCACCCAGATCTCCGGCAACCTGAACTGATCGAACCCCGACGATCACGATCTGCGGCAGGTCCGGGACACCCCCGTCGCGCGTGAGCGGACGGGGGCGTTCTCGGCCGGCCGGCGCCGACGTGGCGCGGAGCGGAGACGGCCTCCGACGGGCGGATGGTCCCGGCCCCGCGCAAATCTCCTTTCCGGCAACTGACAACGCAGGTTGGCCCCGTCATGGTCGGTGCAGGCGCGGCAGGCTCTGAGATGGCGGGCCTCGGCCCCGCAGGCTTCGGCCTGCTCGTGCTGTTCCCGTTCCTGATGGCCTACGCGGCCGCGAGCGACCTGCTGACCATGCTGATCCCGAACCGGATCTCGCTGGCCCTGGTGGCGGGTTTCGCGCTGCTCGCGCTCGCCGGCCCGATGAGCTGGGCCGAGGTCGGCTCCCACCTCGGCGCGGGGGCCGCGATCCTCGCGGTCACCTTCACGCTGTTCGCCTGCGGCGTGATCGGCGGCGGCGACGCCAAGCTGGCGGCCGCAACGGCCCTGTGGCTCGGTTTCGACGGTCTTGCCGACTATCTCCTCGTCGCGTCGATCCTCGGCGGCGCCCTGACCCTGGCGATCCTGTTCGCGCGGACGCACCCGCTGCCCCTGCGCATCGCCCGCATGCCGTTCGCCCTGCACCTGCACGACGCCAAGACCGGCATCCCCTACGGGATCGCGCTCGCGGCCGCTGCCCTCCTGGTCCTTCCCGAGACCGAGGTCTGGACCCGGGCGCTCGCCGGCTGACACGCGGCGCGCGGGATTGTGTCCCGCGCTGACCCTGCCGTTTCCACCGGCCCGACTCGATTCCCGGGGCCGCCGTCTGGAGCCCCGGTCCGGGCCCCGCTAAAAGTCCGGCATGCCCCTCGCGCTGCTGCGTCGCCCCGATCCGGAACATCTCGAGGTCCAGCACGAGGGCGCGCGCCTGCGCATCGCGCTCCGGCGCCGCCCGACCGCGCGCCGCATCACCCTCCGGGTCTCGGCCGTCACCGGCGAGGTGGTGATCACGCTCCCGAGCCGGACGGCCGTGGACACCGCGCAGCGTTTCGCCGCCAGCCACGCCGGCTGGATCGCCGCGCGGCTGGCCCGTCTGCCCGAACGCGTGGTCTTCGAGCCGGGCGCACACCTGCCGTTGCGTGGCGCGCCGCACCGCGTGACCCTCCGCGACAGGCGCGGCGGCGCGGTGCGCGTCGAACACGATGCCGGCGGGCCGGTGATCTCGCTCGCCTGCGAGCCCGCCCACGTCGCCCGCCGGATCCGGGATTTCCTGGCCCGGGAGGCCCGGCGGGATCTCGCCGCGGCGGTCGAGCGCTACGCGCCGCGGCTCGGCCAGCGGCCGGGCCGCATCACCCTGCGCGATACCCGCAGCCGCTGGGGATCCTGCACCGCGCGGGGCGAGCTGAATTTCTCGTGGCGCCTGATCCTGGCACCTCCGATGGTGCTGGACTACCTCGTCGCCCACGAGATGGCGCATCTGCGCGAGATGAACCACTCGCCCCGGTTCTGGACGCTGCTGGGGGAGCTGTGCCCGAACGTGGAGGCCGCGGAGGCGTGGCTGAAGCGCAACGGCACCGACCTGCACCGGTACGGCTGAGCGCGGCGGCGGCCGGTCAGCCCTTGGCGCGCAGCACGCGCTGGCCGATGACGGCGTCGGCCGGCCATGCCGGCCGCGGCTCGACTTCGCCGGGATTGAGGGTGCGCGGGGCGACGCCGTCGCAGATCTCCCGCTGACGGAGGATCACCGGGTTGCCGAACGCGTCGCGCCGCCGGATCAGGCCGCCCTCCCGGCAATAGCCGGCGATCGCCGCCTGGCCGTTGCGGCGGCCATACGGGTTCTCCGCCACGGGCGGATGCTCGATCACCAGCGTATCGGTGTGGTTGAGCGAGCGCTCGACATAGGTGGTCTCATCGACCGGCAGGGACTGGGCCCCGGCCTGGGTGACGGCGGCCATCAAGCAGGCGGCCGAGAGGGCGAGCAGGCGCATCACGACGTCACGATCCGGCGCTTGAGGACTGATGAAGACTTATCTAGGCCGTAAGCCGCGCGCCGGGTAGCACCGTCGCGCAACACAGGGCCCGCATCGCTTGACAGCGCGGGCCCGACCATGGTCCGAACACGCCCGATTGTACGGCTCCCGCCCGTCCGGGCCGGAGCGTTCCGAAGGGATCGGTGGTGCCGCTTCACGCGAGGCTCGTTCGTTTCCGGCGCGCTGTCCGGCGCGCCGCGCCGCCGGTTTTCCTCGCCCTGGTCGCGGCGGCGCTCGCCCCCGCGGGGCCCGCCATGGCTCAGGGCATGGTGCGCAAGACCTTCGACGATTGGCAGCTGCGCTGCGAGACGCCGGCCGGCGCCAAGGCCGAGCAATGCGCCCTGGTCCAGTATCTCGCCGCCGAGGACCGGCCGAACCTGACCCTCGTGGTCATCGTCTTGAAGACGGCCGACAACCGCGGCTACCTGCTGCGGGTCGTGGCGCCCTTGGGGGTGCTCTTGCCCTCCGGCCTCGGCCTGAAGATCGACCAGACCGATATCGGCCGGGCCGGCTTCGTCCGCTGCCTCACCACCGGTTGCGTGGCCGAGGTGGTGATGGATGACGGTCTGGTCCGGCAGTTCAAGAGCGGCACGCAGGCGACCTTCATCGTGTTCCAGACGCCCGAGGAAGGCGTCGGCATCCCGCTCTCGATGAAGGGCTTCGCGGCCGGGTTCGACAGCCTGAAATGACGATGCCGCTCGGGAGCCGTGCGATGGTTGGAGGTCGGGACGGAGCGGGGATCTGCCGCCGGTTTGCGCCCCTGTGCGCGACCGCCGCGGTTCTGGTGGTCGCGGCGGCGCTTGCGGCTTTCCCGGCCCGGGCCGAAGAGGGCAACATCTTCTCCAACCTGCTCAAGTTCGGCGGCACGACCGTCCCGCCGTCGCAGGCCGAGGGCCTCGAGCCGCCCTATTGCCCGCCCGTGGAAGTCGCCGAAGGCGCGGCTGCAACCCGCACCCTGGCCGGCTCCGAGGTGCGCACGCAATTCTCCCTCGGCCGTCTCGCCCGGGAATGCACGCGGCTCCAGGACGGCTCGATCTCGGTCAAGGCCGGCGTCGAGGTGAACGTCCTGCTCGGGCCTGCCGGCGCGCCGGGGCGGTTCGATGTCCCGGTCACGCTCCAGATCCGCCATGACGGCAAGGTGGTCACGAGCCGCGTCGAGCGCGCCAGCGTGGTCGTCGGGCCCGGCGAGGCGCAGGGCTTTGCCACCATCGTGGCCGACGCGCTCCTGGTCCCCACCGCGCTGACGGCGGATTACGACATCGCGGTGGCCGTCGGCGCCGGCGGCAAGGGTACCAAGACCGCCTCCAAGCCGCACCGCCGGAAGCCGGCGGTCGCCGCGTCGCCCCCCGCGGGCGGAGGCGACGACGCTGCCCAGTGACGCCGCGGCGCGCCGCGTCGATCCGCGCCCGTCGACGATCGATCGCCACCGGCTCTGGTCGGGCCGCGCGACCCGCTTCCGCCTGGAACCGGCAGACGACCCCGTCTTCGACCGCCACCTCGTCCTCCCGGACCATCCGACCGGCTGGGTCGTGCTGAGCTACGGGGGCGCCGCCACGGGGGCGCCGCGCCGCCCGATCCTCCGCGTCCTGCGCGGGTCCGACCAAACGCCCCAGGATTTCGTCCTGCCGGGGGCATCCCAGGGCGTGGCGCACTGGCTCGGCCTGATCCCGCCCGACGCACGGGAGATCCGCCTCTGCGCCGGTCCCGACTTCGTTCTGGAGCGGGTCGGAGCCCGGCGGGAGATCGGGGTGCTGGCGCAATGCCTCCTGCGGCGGCCCTGGCGCTGCGTCGGGGCGCTCTATGAACGGGCCCGCGGCGCGCAGCGCCCCTATCGCGACACCCTGCGCGGCGCCTGCGCGGTGACGCCGCTGGCGCGCTTCCCGTCCTGGGCCGCGGCCCGGACCCGGCCGAGCCCCCTGCCGCCTTCGAGCCTGCGGATCCGCTGCCTCGTCCTCGCGCGGCCAGGGGAGGCTACGGCCCTGACCGCCACGCTCGACGCGCTCGCGGCGCAGACGCACCGCGCGCCGGAGATCGATGTCGCCTGGGCTGGCGAGCCGCCCGGGGCGCCGGACGCCCGCGCCGCCCACCGGAGCTGGGACGAGCGCGCCGGCCCGGACGATCTCATCGGGGACGCCGAGGCCCTGTGCCTCCTGCGGGCGGGCGACATCCCGGAGCCCGATGCCCTGGCGCTCCTCGCGCAGGCGATGCCGGGGGCGGACCTCGCCTACGGCGACGCCATCGGTCCCGACGGGAACCCGCGCCTGAACCCGGATTGGAGCCCGGATCTCGCCCTGGCGACGGGCTATCCGGGCCGGCCCCTGCTGGCGGCGCGGCCGTTTCTCGCCACGGCCCTGCCGGCCCCGGTGGGGCCGATGGCGCAGATGGACCTCGCCCTGGAGGTCGCGGCCGTCGCGGCGCGGGCGCAGGTGGCCCACATCCCGCGGATCCTCGCCCGCACCGTGGCGGCGCCCCTCGATGCTGCTGCCCGGGCGCGGGCGCTCGGCGCGCGCCTGGAGGGAGCGGGCGCACCGGCCGCGACCGCTCTTCGTGAGAGTGCCGTCCGGCTGGACTGGCCGCTGCCGCAGCCGGCGCCGACGGTCAGCGTCGTGATCCCGTCGCGCGACCGGCTCGACCTGATCGCCCGCGTCTGCCGGGGCGTCCTGCACGAGACGGCCTACGCGCCCCTCGAACTGATCATCGTCGACAACGGTTCGACCGACCCCGCGGTCCTGGCCCATTACGAGGTCCTGCGCCGGGATCCGCGGGTGCGTATCCGCATCGACCCGCAGCCGTTCAACTTCGCCGCCATGGTCAATGCCGGCGTCGCCCTGGCGACGGGCACCGTGATCGTGCTGCTCAACAACGACGTGGCGGTGCTGGAACCCGGCTGGCTGGACGCGATGGTTCGCCACGCCTGCCGGCCCGAGGTGGGCGCCGTGGGCGCCAAGCTCGTCTACGGCGACGGCACCCTGCAGCATGCCGGCGTCGTCGTCGGCCTCGGCGGACGGGCGGGCCACATCCTGCGCCGCCGGCCCGGGGACACCCCCGGCCATCTCGGTCGCCTGCGCGTCGCCCACGAGGTCGCGGCGGTGACGGCGGCCTGCCTGGCGGTGTCGCGAGAGAAATATCGGGCGGTGGGCGGCTTCGACGCCGAGGCCTTCCCGGTCGACTTCAACGATGTCGATTTCTGCCTGCGGCTCGGCGCCGCCGGCTGGAAGACGGTCTGGACCCCGGCCGCGACCCTGGCCCATCTCGAATCGGTCAGCCGGGGGCCTTCGGTCGGCGCGCAGCGCATCCGGTTCGAGCGGGAGGCCGCGCGGTTCTCCGAGCGCTGGCGCGAGGCGATCCGCCACGATCCGTTCTACCATCCGGCCCTGTCGCTCACGACCTTCGGCGAGGATCTCGAATGACGCCGCGCCGATCCCGGCGCTGGCTGGCCGATGCGATGCGCCGGGCCCTGAGCCATCCCCGGGAGGCGGGGGCGATCGCCTGGGCGCGCCTGACCGGGAAGCGGCTGCGCGCCCGCCAGAGACTTGCGGCGCTCGTCGGCATCGACCACCGGCTCGCCCTGCCGGAGCGGATCCTCGCGCGGTTTCCGCCGGCTCCCGACGGACCGGGCGACGACATCATTCTGATCGGCGACGGCGAACTCGTCGCCGGTGCCCCGGCACGGATCGCCGCGGCCTTCGCATCCGATCCCGATCTCCAGGCCGTCTACGGCGACGCGCTCGCGCAGGATCACCCCGGCGGCCCGGTTCTGCCGCTGCTGCCGCCGGTCTTCGACGCCGACCGGCTCGCGGCCTTCGACTATCTCGGGCCGGTCCTGGCCTATCGGCGCGGCGCCCTCGATCCCGGCCAAGCCCCGCTCAGCCCGGCCGATGCCGCGTTCCGCATCGCAGAGCGGCACGGTGCCCGATCGGTCGGCCATCTGCCGGAGATCCTGTCGGTCCGCCGTGGGGGCACGTCCGGCACCGCCCCGCTTGCGGGGGAGGGGAGGGGGGCCATCCAACATCAGGTGGTGGAGGCCCATCTCGCGCGGACCGGCCGCGCCGGAACCGGCATCGCCGCCGCGGCGGGCGGTCTGCTGCGCGTGGAGCACCCGCTCCCCGAGCCGCCGCCGCTCGCCAGCCTCATCGTGCCGACCCGGGACCGCCTCGACCTGCTCCGCCCCTGCCTGGACAGCTTGCGGACCGCCACCGACTGGCCGTCCCTCGAGATTCTGGTCTGCGACAACGACAGCCGCGAGCCGGAGACCCTGGCCTACCTCGTCGATCTGGAACGGCAGGGGAGGGGGCACGTCGTGCTTTGTCCCGGTCCGTTCAACTTCGCCGCGATGAACAACGCCGCCGCCGCCCGGGCCAGGGGGGCGCTGCTGGTCTTCGTCAACAACGATGTCGAGGCGTTCCGACCCGACTGGCTGACGCTCATGGCCCGCGAGGCCCTGAGGCCGGAGGTCGGGGCCGTCGGCGCCAAGCTCCTCGACGGCGAGGGCCGCATCCAGCACGGCGGCATCGTGCTCGGCACCGGCGGGCTGGTGACGCACGGGCACCGCCACTTCCCCGGTGAGGCGCCGGGCTATCTCGCGGCGCTGCGCGCGACGCACGCGGTCTCGGCGGTCACCGCCGCCTGCCTGGTCGTCGAAGCGGCGAAGTTCCGGTCGGTCGGGGGCTTCGACGACGAACATTTCGCCGTCGATTTCAATGACGTGGATCTGTGCCTGCGCCTCGGCGCGGCCGGCTACCGCACCCTCCTCGTGCCGGCGGCGGTGCTGCATCACCGGGAGGCGGCGAGCCGCCGCTGGACGCCGGAGGCCCGCGCCCGGCACGAGCGCGAGATCGCGGCCCTCGAAAAGCGATGGGGGCCGCTGCTTGCGCAGGACCCCCATTATCACCCGGCTTTCGATCCGGACCTCTCGACCCATGCGCGCCTGCGCACGGGCTTCCCGGGGGGCGGATCCGCCGGCCTGCGCCGTCCGCGCGCCTGACGCCGCTACTGGACGAGCCGCGGCCCGCTGCCCTGGACCTTCTCGTTCTCCGACATGATCCCGAGCCGCTTGGCGACTTCGGTATAGGCCTCGATCAGGCCGCCCAGATCCTTGCGGAACCGGTCCTTGTCGAGCTTGTCGGACGACTTGATGTCCCAGAGCCGGCAGGAATCCGGGGAAATCTCGTCGGCGACGACGATGCGCATCATGTCGCCCTCCCACAGGCGGCCGGTCTCGATCTTGAAGTCGACGAGCCGTATGCCGACGCCGAGGAAGAGGCCCGACAGGAAGTCGTTGACGCGGATCGCCAGCGCCATGATGTCGTCGATCTCCTGCGGCGTCGCCCAGCCGAAGGCCGTTATGTGCTCCTCCGACACCATCGGGTCGTTGAGCGCGTCGTTCTTGTAATAGAACTCGATGATCGAGCGCGGCAGCTGGGTGCCTTCCTCCAGGCCCAGCCGGGTCGCCAGCGAGCCCGCCGCCACGTTGCGCACCACGACCTCGAGCGGGATGATCTCGACCTCGCGGATCAGCTGCTCGCGCATGTTGAGCCGGCGAATGAAATGCGTCGGCACGCCGATGTCGTTGAGGTGCTGAAAGACGAATTCCGAGATCCGGTTGTTCAGCACGCCCTTGCCGTCAATGACCTCGTGCTTCTTCGCGTTGAAGGCCGTCGCGTCATCCTTGAAGTGCTGGATGAGCGTGCCGGGCTCGGGTCCCTCGTAGAGGACCTTCGCCTTGCCCTCGTAGATGCGACGGCGGCGGTTCATAGGCGTGTACCGTGGTTTGAGGAAGTCCATGGGCCGAGGCTCCTGATGCGCGACGATGGGGCGGAATCCGCGGCGCGGCGACCGGACGCGAGGTCGGGCCGCCGGACGACCTCTGCCCGAGAGCCCCGGCGACCGGCTTCTAAACTAGCCGAACCGGGCTTCCAGCACAACGCGTTAGCCCGCGGGGCAGGGGTGCCGGATCCGCGTTGACGCGGGGCGCGGGCGCGGATGGCCGGCCGAGTCTCCCCCGGCCGGCCTCGGGCGGAGCGAGCGGTGCAGGGGCGGCGGGGTTCGGCGTCAGGCCCGCCCCGGGATCCGATTCAGGCGGGATGGAGCTGAGCGGGCTCATCCACCGCCGCGTCGAGGCGCTCGAGGGTCCAGTCCGTCGGCGACAGGCGCAGCACCGTGTCGTGATAGGCCGTGAGGCTGGGCCGGTGGGCGACGCTGACCACGGTCGCGCCGGTGCGGCGCAACTGGTCGTACAGGAGCCGTTCGGTCTCCGGATCGAGGGCGCTGGTCGCCTCGTCGAGGAAGACGCAGCGCGGCCGGCTCGCGAGGATACGGGCGAAGGCGATCCGCTGCTGCTCGCCGAGGGACAGGATCCGGCCCCAGTCGCGCCGCGCCGCGAAGCCCCCCGCCTGTTCCGCAAGGTCCGGCAGGTGCACGCGTTCGAGGATCGCCTGAAGCTCCCCGTCGCTCAAGGACAGGCTCTGCTGACGGGGATAGGTGAGCTGGAGCCGCAGGTTACCGAGCGGCATGTAGGGCCGCTGCGGCAGGAACATCATCGTGGCGGGATCGGGCATCTCGATGGTGCCCTGTCCCCGGGTCCAGAGCCCGGCCATCGCGCGCAGGAGCGAACTCTTGCCGATGCCCGTCCGGCCCACGATCAGCAGGCGCTCCCCGGCGCCGAGGCTGAGGGTGAGCCGCTCGACGAGATGGCGCTCGCCCGCCGGCGTCTGGACCGACACGTCGCGGAGCGCGATCCGGTCGGTGCTCCCATAGCGCAGGGTGATGCGCGGGACGTCGTCCGGCCGGGCGTTGGCGGCCAGCGCGTTGAACGTTTCCTGGATCTCCGCGATGCGCACCACCGTCGGGGCGGCCTCGACGATGCTCGGGATGAAGCGCGAGACCACGCTGAGGCCGCCGACGATCATGCTCGCCGCCGCGATCCCGGCCGTCATGGTCCCGAAATCCATCGCCTCCGCGAAGAACACCGGCGCCAGGCAGATCGCCGGCATGGCATGCCAGATGATGGCGGTGAGTTCGCCCGCCCCGGCGATCACCAGGGCGTAGCGGACGATGCGCAGCCTCCTGGCGAGGACGATCCTCAGCCGATCGAGCAGGTGCCCCCGCTCCGCGGCCTCGCCCTGATAGAACGCGATGGTTTCCGCGTGATCGCGCACGTGCAGCAGGCCGTAGCGCAGGTCCGCCTCCGCGACCGTCACGTCCCATTGCTTCCGGATCAGTGGCCGATAGACGACGTAGTTCAGGACGATCTGCAAGCCGACATAGGCCAGCGTCGCGATCAGCATCGACCGGGAGATGCTCGACAGGATCGCGACCTGGACGCCGACATCGATGCTCGCATGGGTCAGCTCCCGCGGAAAGCGGCTGACGGCCTCGCAGAATGGCTCGACCTGCTCCTGGATGCGCTGATCGGGATTGTCGATCGACTGCGTGAGGCTGATCTCGTAATAGGTCCGCGCCGACAGGTATTGATCGATCAACCGGGTCGTCAGCCATCCGCGCCAGTGCACATTGAGGTATTGGCTGGACAGGATCTGCAGCGTGCTGATGATCTGGCGCAGGAAATTGAGTCCGAGCAGCGCGAAGAACAGCGGCCAGTACGCCGATGCGTTCCTGGCGACGAGCTGGTTCGTGAGGCTCGCGGTGGTGGTGGTCACGTAGCCGCCCGCGATGCCGTAGGCGGCCGACAGGACGATCCCCGCGAGCGCGAGCAGCCAGGATGGCCACGCCCCCCGACGCAGCCAGTAGGGTTTGAGAACTGCCCAGAGTCGCCGCGCGAAGCGGGTGTCCAGCTTGAAATTGCCGGGATCCGTCGCGACGCGGCTCGCCTCGGCCGAGGCGAGGCCGGTCACGGATTGGTCCTGCATCGCATCGTGTCCGGCATTCGATCACGTGTCGGCAAAATCCCGGTTTCAGAAGGTCTTGGACCTTGTGCGGGTTCTGGGCGCAGCCCTGGAGATCGCGGGCCTGCACAGCGGGCCCGAGGATCCCGGCACAGGTCAGAACGTGAGATGGACCGAACCCACCACCGTCCGCCCCTGGCCGAGCCAATTGCCGCCGCCGAAGGTACCGATCGACTGATAGTACCGACGGTCCAAGAGGTTGTACACGTTGATCTGGGCAAAGGCCGTTTCGGTGATGTCATACTTGATGAGCGCGTTGAACGTCGCGTAGCTCGGCTGCCTGATCTGATAGGAGAACGCTTGCCGACGGCGTCCGACAACATCGTAATACACGCCCGAATGGACCGTTGTGCTGCGGAAATCGGTACCGAACCCGATCCGTACCCGCCGAAATTGCTGATCCAGTTCGTCCCACCCGGTCCGGGGCCGGAAGGTCGTGAACAGCTTGGCAATATGTTTCGGGAACAGGGAGGTTGTCTTCTGGTTCGACCCGTCGCCGGAAAATGATTTGTTGTCGTTGAACGTGTAGTTCGCGTTTACATCCCAATCCGGCGTGACCTTGCCCGACACGGCCACATCGAACCCTTGCGAGATCGCCCGGCCGGCCGGCAGGAAGCAGCAGCTCAGCAGCGATGTCGGATCCTGATTGTAGGGTTGGCTCGGATCCAGGAGGGGCACATTGATTAATTCCGATTGATAGAATGCCAGCGACGATTGGAGTTGATTATCGAAATCGCTGCGCTTGATGCCGGCCTCCCAGGTATGGCCCTCCATCGGCGGCATCAGCTTACCCGGCGCGGACAGGTTCTGGGTGATCTGATAGATCGTCGTGTAACTTCCGTATATCGATGTCTGCGGATCGATATCCAGCGTCAGCCCGACATCCGGGATCGGGATGTGAATGTTGCCGCTGTTGGAGGTAATGGTCGTTCCATTATTATACTCTTGGATATTCTGCTGGAAGCCGCTGATCCGTTCGGCTATCAGGAGATGCGCCCACGGAACGGGCGACAGACGTATGCTTGCGTAACCGCCGATCTGGGTGAGGTCATAGGCCTTGTCGTATTGATCCACCTTGAAATATTTGGACAGGGGCATCCGCGGCAGTTCATATCCCGAATACCCGAGGACGTTGATGCGTGTCGCGTTGGGATAGGAATAACTGAGCGGCTGATTCGGCAGGGCCTGGTTGATGTATTGGATGCTGGTGCCGAACGTTGTCTCGATCGGCACCCCAAAAAGATCGTCTTTTCCGGTAATGAAACTGTCGAGCAGATACTGATCGGATTTGCTCTGGTTGTATGTCGCAAACCAGCGCGATCCGGTGTTGTTCGCAAGGATGCCGTTATTGTCTCTGGCGTTGAAATTCAGATTGTCGTTCTTCGAGCTCTGGAAATTGACGGAGCTGTTCAGATTGAATTGCCAACCCTCCACGATATCCTGCCGGATCTGGGCAAAATACTCGTCGGTGACGATATCGGTCTTGGCCCACGGTGCGCAGAGGCAGATCGACCTTGAGAACGGGATGAAGGCGCCGCCCTTGTAGGTCGGCAGACCGTTGAACCACGGCACCGCGTTCGTCTCGTTGTGGGTCCCGCCGAGATTGATCTGCGTCCCCTCCGCCGGACGGATCTCGGCGTTGAGATAGCCTTGATTGACGGTCTTGTTCGAGATCCGGTAAAAATTCTCGGTGTCGTCGTGGACGAACGAGCCCCGGATGCTGACCAGTCCGTCGAGCATGGGGCCGGTATTGATATCGCCGACGGTTCTCTTGCTTCCGAACGAGTCGAACGATTGGTCGATTGAGCCCGTCAGCCGGTCGAGGGGCCGCTTGCGCTGCAGGCTGAGGGTGCCGCCGGGCGAGCCGGTGCCGCTGTACTGGCCGCCGGAGCCGCGCAGGATCTGCACGCTGTCGTATTGCGACAGGTCGATGACCGGGATGTAGTTGGATCTGAACGATTCGCCGAGGTCACCGATCAGGATCGGGGTGCCGCCATCCACCGACAGGCTGGTGATCTGGTTGCCGCGGGAATAATAGGCGCTGCTGAGGTTGCTCTGGCCGGCGCCGCCGCCTGTTTGCCTTATCAGGCCCGGCGCGGCATCGACGGCCTGATCGAGGGTCGTGATCTTCTGATCCTGAAGCTGCTGCTGCGTGATGACTGAGACGCTCTGCGGCGTCTCCTTGAGCGACAGGGGTGTCTTGCTGGCCACGTTGGCGGCGGCGGCGCCGTAGCTTCCCGATCCCTCGGTCGCCAGGGGGTCGCTGCTGCCGTTGGCGTTGATGCCGTTGCCGGTGACGTCAATGTCGGCGATGTCGGTGGCGGCGCCCCCGGACGCCGCGGGGGCCGGCCGGGCCGTGACCATCACCATGCCGTTGGCGCCCACGCTCATCCGCAGGGGCGTGCCCGCGATGGCCCGCGCGACCGCATCCGTCTTGCTCATCCGTCCCCGGATCGGCCCGGCCTTCAGGCCCTGGACCGCCTGCGGCGGAAACGAGATCGGCGACCCCGAAGCCGTTCCGATCTGCGTGAGCACGTCGCCGAGTGTACCAGAGTTTATCGCGAAGTCGACCGCGCCGTCTTCGGCGCGTGCCAAGTTGCCGAGTATTACGTTTGCCGGCACCGCCAATAATATTTGCAGGCTCGATAGCAGACATACTTTTCCGATACGCCGCAAGCTCATGCCACGCCCCCACGAACCGGGCTGTTCCAGCCCTTTCTGTTGTCCTGGGAGGACGAGCGAGATCGCGAAAGCGCAACCGGTTCCGGCGCGTCAGGTGTTGATTGCTGGGCCCGCGACGGAGAACAGCAGCGCGCCGTCTCCGAAGACGCGGCCGATGGCCCGGTCCACCTCCGCCGCGCCGACCGCCGCGATCATCGCCGGCCATGCGTCGAGCCAGTCTGGCTGCCGATCCTCGACCTGAAGCGTCAGCAGGGCGCCGGCGAGGGCGGAGGAGCTGGCGAGCCCCATGTCGTGCGAACCGATCAGGTAGCTCTTCGCCGCCTCCAATTCGGCGGCGTCCAGGCCCGTCTCGGCGAGGCGTCGCATCTCGCCGTGGAGCCGGTCGATCATCTCGGGCACGCGGTCGTTGCCGGTCCGCGTCGAGCCGATGAGCGTGCTTGCCCCCCGGAACGGGGCCACGCTCGTTCCGACCGCGTAGCAGAGCCCGTCTCTCTCCCGCAGCGCCCGGAACAGGCGGGAGGTCAGGCCACCGCCGCCGAAGGAATGGTTCGCCACGATCGCGGCGGCGAAATCCGGATCGTCCCGGGGGAGGGCGGGCCGGCCGAAGGCGATCGCGGTCTGCGGCGCGGCGTGGTCGGTCCGGACCAGTTCGCCCAGGCCGCCGAGTTCGGTTCGGGCGACCGGCGGCGCGGCCCCGCCGGGGAGCGCCGCGAAGGCGCAATCGAGGAGCGGCCCGAGCGCGTCTGCGGTGATCGCCCCGACCACCGCCACGTGAAGGTTGTCCCGGGTCAGCAGCCGCGCCTGGACGGCCCGGAGGTCGGCCTCGCCGATCCGCGCGATGGAGGCGAGGTCGCCCTGGACCGGCCGCGCATAGGCATGGCCCCGGAAGCCCCGCGCCATGAAGGCCTGCCGGGCGACCGCCTCGGGCCGGCCGCCGGCGGACCGGATCTGCGCGGCGATCACGGCGCGCAGCCGTTCCACCGCGTCGGGCGCCAAAGCGGGCTCCCGGACGGCGAGCCCCAGCAGCGTGAAGGCGCTCTCCGCCGTCCGGACGAGGCAGGTGAGGCTGCCCTGGAGGCCATCGAGCCCGACGCTGGTCCCCAGCCGGATCGCCCCGTCGCCGAGGGCCTCGTGGAAAGCGGTCCCGTCGAGGGCGCCGGCCCCCTCCGTGAGCAGGCCCCCCAGCATGCGCGTCGCCCCGGCGGCGCCCTCTGGATCGAGACGCGCGCCGCCGCGGAAATCGAAGGCACAGGTCAGGACCGGGCGGGTGTGGTCCTCGATCAGCCAGGCCGCGATGCCGCCGGGACTGCGCAGGATTCGGATCCGCTCCGCGTAGGTCGAGGGGGCGGGCGAGGGGGGCTGCGATGGCATGGACGCGGTCTCGATCCGGGTGGAAACGGCACGGCTGGGGACGGTCGATCTCCCGGAGGCCGGGTCGCGCCGGGCCCCCGGCGCCCTCAGCCGCCGACGAGGTAGCCGGAGACGCCGTGCCGGCGGTCGAGGAATGTCAGCGCCGCGGCCAGCGCCTCCGGCGTCACCGCCTCGATGCGGTCCTGCCAGCCCCCGAGATCGGCGAGGCTCGCGCCTAGGGCCAGGGACCGCCCATACCAGGTCGCCAGCTGCACCTGGCTGTCGCGGGCATAGAGGGCGTCGGCGCCGATCTGCGTCTTGGCCCGCGCGAGCGCGGCCGGCGCGAAACCGGTGTCGCGCACGGCTTGAAGGGCCGCCTCCACCGCGTCGTCGAGGCCCTCCGGCGTGACCCCGGCGGCCGGCTCGGCGACGAGGTAGCAGCGCGATTGCTGGGCGAAGTACTCGCTCAGGTAGTACACGCCGACCGAGGTCGCGCAGCGCGTCTCGACCACCAGCCGCCGGTGCAGCGCGGAGGTCCGGCCCCCGCCCAGCAGGTGGCACAGAACCTCCAGGGCCTCCGCCTCGCCGGGGGCTGCCGTACGGGGCGAGGGTACCGCGTGAAGGCGCTGCAGTTGCGGCTGGCGGACGCGCGCATCCGCCAGGGTGATCCGCCGGCCGACCGGGGGCAGCGGGTTCGGCGCCGGGTGCCGGATGAAGGCCGCCCCGCCGGCAACCGGGCCGTAGGCGTCGTCCGCGAGCCGCACGACCTCCTCGGCCGTGGTGTCGCCGGCGACGATCAGGGTGGCGTTGGCGGGTGCGTAGAAGCGCCCGTGATAGGCCTGCGCGTCGGCGCCCGTGAGGCCGGCGATCTCATGCCGCCAGCCGATGATCGGGCGCCCGGCCGGATGCTCCGGGATCAAGGCGGCCGCCATGGCCTCTTCCAGGAGCGCCTGCGGCCGGCCGTCGGCCACCAGGGCGCGCTCTTCGAGGATGACCGCGCGCTCGGTCGCGGCCACCGCCGCGTCGATGGTGAGCCGGCCCATCCGGTCGGCTTCGAACGCCATGCAGGCACTCAGGTGCGGACGGGGAACCTGCTGGTGGTAGCAGGTGTAGTTCCAGCTCGTGAACGCGTTCTCCTGGCCGCCGACGCTTCCCAGGAACGCGCTGAACGCCCCGGCCGGGTGGCGCGCCGTACCCTTGAACATCAGGTGTTCCAGGAAGTGCGCGGTGCCCGATCGTCCGGGCGGATCCTCGGCCGCCCCGGTCCGATACCAGACCATATGGGTGACCACGGGGCTGCGCCGGTCCGGGATCACGACGATCTGCAGGCCGTTCGGCAGGCATGCGGCCTCGACAGCGACCGGCTCGCCGCCGTTGGGCGCCGGGCTGTTGGATGCGGTGGGACGATGCATCACGGGCGGCATCCTGGGCCGGCGGGTTTCGGACGGGCGCCTCGGCCCCTCGGTAGGCCGGACGGATCTTTTGAGCGGGCGCCGGTCCATGGCGCGCTGGCCGATCTGCGTGACCGGCCGCCGTTGGGCTCAGAGGGCGCCGGTCGCGTCTTCGAGGCCGACGAGGCCGATCTTGAGGTAGCCCGCCGCCCGCAGCAGGTTCATCACCTGCATGAGTTCGCCATAGGGCACACCCTTGTCGGACCGGAGGAAGATGCGTTCCTCCTTCGAGCCGTTCGCGGCGGCGTCGAGGGCCGCGGCGAGGGCCGGGCGGGCCACCGGCTCCTCGCCCAGGGCCAGGGACAGGTCCGCCCGCACGCTGAGGAAGATCGGCTTGTTCGGGTGCGGCTGCGGCTTGGCGTTCGACGTCGGCAGTTCGACCGGGACGGTCACGGTCGAGAGCGGGGCCGCCACCATGAAGATGATCAGCAGCACCAGGATCACGTCGATGAACGGCGTGATGTTGATGTCGGCGTTCTCGCTGAGATCGCCGCCGTCGCCCGATCCGACCTGGAAGGCCATCGCGTCACTCCGCCGCCGCGCGCAGGCCGACCGTCGGCCCGGCGGCCTCGGAGTCGCGCCGGTCGAGGTCCCGGGAGAGGTGACGCAGGACGAGGGCGGCGGCATCGCCGACCAGCATCCGGTAGCCTCCGATCGAGCGGGTCAGGGCATTGTAGATCACCACCGCCGGGATCGCCGCGACGAGGCCGATGCCGGTGGCGAGCAGCGCCTCGGCGATGCCGGGGGCGACCACGGCGAGGTTCGTCGTGTTGGACTTCGCGATGCCGACGAAGCTGTGCATGATGCCCCAGACGGTCCCGAACAGGCCGACGAAGGGACCGATCGAACCGGTCGTGGCCAGGATGCCGGTGCCGACCGCCATGCGCCTGGCCGCGGCGGCTTCGATGCGCTGGAGGCCGATGGCGGCGCGCTCCTTGATCCCCTCGGCGGCCAGACCCTGCGAGGCGGCGAGCTCCTCCTCCACCTCCAGGAGAAGGTGGGCGGCGATCCCCCGGCGGACCCTGAGCCCCGCCTCGGCGAGGCTGCGCGCCGCGCCGATCGCCGCGAGGTCCGCGTTCAGGCGCCATCTGGCGAGCCGGAGGCCGAGTCCCTTGATCAGCAGCACCACCCAGGAGGCCATGGAGGCGCACGCCAGCAGGATCATCACGCCCTGCACGACCGGGTCGGCGTGGAGAAACATGCCGGCCGGCGTCAGGTCGTGGTCCTTCGGGGTCGTGGCCGCGACCGCGGGCCCGGCGGAGACGGGCGGTGACGGGGCCTCTGCCGACGACGAGGACGGCGGAGCCGCGACGGACGGCGCGCCGGTCTCCCCGCCCGATACGGCCGGCGCGGTCTGACCGACTGTCTCGACATCCTGGGCGCCTGCGGATCCCGCGACCGGGCCGATGAGCGGCATGGCCAGCACGACAAGCCTCAGCAGCCGGCGCACCGCGCCGGACGGGAGGAACGGATGGATTGCTGCGATCCATGCCGGCATCGTTTCTAGCCCCCTGGAGAAGACGGTTCCCTATGCTTGTGCGACGAGCCCCGGAATCCGAAACGGGGCGCCGCGATTTTCTTCGCCTCGCGCCGGCGCTGCTCCGGGTTCAGGGGCCGCTCAGCGGGGGCGGAAGTTCATCCGGAACGTCAGGGTCTGCGGGCCCGCGGGCGGCGGCGGCAGCGGCGAGGCCCGGTGGACGGTCTGGACCGCGGCGGCGTCGAGTTCCGGCGAGCCGGAGGACGCGATCACCGCCGCGGCGGTGACTTGCCCTGAGGCGGCGATGCCGACCCGGAGCGTCGGGCTGCCGCTCAGCGCCACGCCGGAGGGAAAGCGCTTGTTCCGGTTGAGGGCCGCCGAGACGAGGCTCTTCCAGTCGGCGGCGGACAGGGAATTGGCCGCTCCGGCCGCAGCCGCGGCGGTCGCCGCGGCGTGCTGCTCCGAGCGCGGCGCGCTGGCGGTGCGGAGGCCGACCTTGCGCACGACCCGCGGCGTCCGCTCGGGCGGCTTGCGCGTCACCGGCTTCCGCTCGGCCGGCTTCGCCTTCTCCCTGTGCTGCGGAAGCGGCGCGACCGCCTCGACCGGCGCCTCCGCGACCTTCGGTACCGGCTCGACCGTCTCCTCCGGTGGTGCCGGTTCCGGCATGGTGGGCTCGGCCTGCTCCTCCGGCTTGGCGACGGCGGCGTCCACCTGCGAGGCGGCCTGCCGGATCTCGGGGGCGAGGTCGATCACGATCGCCCCCATCTCGTCGGGGCGGGCCGGGTCCGGGATCCGGGCGCGCGTCAGGAGAAAGGCGGCGCCGACATGCAGCCCGACCACCAGGAGGGCGGCGGCGCCCCATCCGGCGGCCAGCGCCCGGCGGCGGCTCCTCTCCTCCGCCTGAAGCGCCCGCCTGCGATCCGGATGGATCCGACCCTGGGCGGTGGGGGGCATCGCGGCCACGGACCACATTCGCCCATCGGAGCCCCCCTCGCGACCCGGCCGTGCGCGGCCATGCGTGCCCCGACGGCCGATCTCGGCCTCATGGAGGGGGCGCCGCGCTTCCAGACGCGGGACGAAGAGCTGCAAGGCTGGCCATCCCCGAGCCGACATGCTTCATCTCCTTGAAGACACCGCCCCGCGACGGCACGGCCGCTTCGCAGCACCGCTTCGAGGAAGACGGGGCTGACGCCCGGAGTGACACCCCCCGCGGCGAAAAAGTTTGCGGGAATGCATGGTCCTCCGGTCGGCTCAGGCGATCACGTCGACGCTCAGCCAGAAGGGCGTCACGGCGCGGATCGTGACCGGGGCGATTTCGGTGAGGGCGTCGAGCGTGCCGTGCGGGTCGCTGACGTCGAACACGCCCGCCACCCGCACCGCCGCGGCCGCCGGCGAGACCCGGATGAGGCCGACGAAATACGGCTGCAACGCGCGAACCACGCCGGCGAGATGGCCGTCGCGGAGGATCAGGAGGCCCCTGGTCCAGGCGGCCTCGACCTCGACATCGGCACGTCCCTGACGCAGCGCGCCGTCCTCGAACGTGAGGGTCTCGGTCGCCTCGATGCTGAGCCGCCGCCCCCCGACGGTCGCCCGCACCGGCGCATCGAGGCCGACCATCGCGCGGGACGGGCCGTTCCGGTGCAGCGACAGGCGCCCGGCCGTCGGTTCGAGCAGCCAGTCGCCCATCGTGACGTGGAGGGGCCGGCGCCGTGCGGCATCGAGCGTCACGAACAGGTCGCCGGTCAGGAGATCGATGCGGTCGGTCCCCGCGTCGCCGCCCAGATTGACGGCCGAGCGCGGCCCCAGGATCAGGCTCCCACCGCCCGCGAGGTCGAGCGCCCGCCGCTCGCCGGTCCATGTTGTTTGGTCGGCGAGGAGATCACCGAGGGGGCGCACCCTGTCCGCCAAACCGGCTCCGGCCACCGCGGCGCCGCCGAGGGCCACGGTCTTGACGAAGCGGCGGCGGCTCATCTCGCCTCGGACGAGGCGCCGGCCGAGGCCGTCCCCTGATACGGGTTGCGCGTCGCGGACGAGATCCGCCCGGGCGAGCGACGCGGACAGGCGGCCCCAGGCCTCCCTGTGCGCGGCATCGGCCTCATACCAGGCGGCGAAGTCCCGGCGCTCGCACGCCGTCACCGCGCCGGAATTCAGATTGACCATCCAGGTGATCGCCTCGATCACCGCGGGAGGAACCTCTTCGGACGAACCCGAGACCGGCGCATCGGCGCGAAATCTCTCGGAGGATCTGGACTTCGCCACGGGCTCTCAGCCCCGGTCCGGGTGGTGTTGGTAGAAGCGCATCAGGCCCTGCGCGATATAGCGTCGGACCATCGTCACCGACACGCCGAGTTCCCGGGCGACATCGGTGTATGTCATGCCGTCGATATGGCTGAGCAGGAAGGCCGCCCGGGCCCGCGGCGACATCGACGCCAGGATCCTGCTGATCTCGCGCAGGGCCTCCAGCACGATGAGCTGGTGTTCGGGGGACGCGACCGTGCCGACGGGGGCCCGCGCGAGTTCGGCC
>NZ_JBYQEY010000001.1:1705000-3597500 GCF_057836545.1 Methylobacterium sp. E-012
CGGGACGGATCACCGTGACCGTGTGGGGCGCGGGCGGCCGCGCGCACCTCGCCGTCTCCGACGGCGGCCCCGGCATTCCCGAAGGAGAGCGCGAGCGCGTGCTCGCGCGGTTCGTCCGCCTCGAGCAATCCCGCTCGCGGCCTGGACTCGGTGTCGGTCTGAGCCTCGTCAATGCCGTGGTTCGGCTCCACCGGGGCAGCCTGCACCTGCATGACAACGGGCCGGGACTGCGCGTGGAAATGTCCCTCCCGCTGGCACAGGGCGATTCGACACGTCCGGTGGAGCTCGTCCAGCAGGAGTCCCGTTAGGGACGGTGCGCCCGTCGCGATCGACATTTACTTGATATGGCGGAGCTAGCCTCTGCAGCGGCCCGGGCGCAGGGTGTCTGGGACAGAGTGTCACATTCCTACGATCTCGGGCTGTCAAAGGAGCGGACAACGCAACGCGTGGCAGGACGATGAACGCACCCGAGACCCTCTATCCCTCCGGCGAGGCGTCGGTTCTCGTGCTGCAAGGGGGCAGAGCGCTCGGATCCTATCAGGCCGGCATCTATCAGGCGCTCGCCAAGCAGCACGTGGCGGTGGACTGGGTCGCGGGCATCTCGATCGGCGCGATCAACGCGGCCCTGATCGCCGGCAACCCGCCGGAGCGTCGCGTGGCCCGGCTGCGGGAGTTCTGGGAGCGCGTCTCCGCCGATCTGACCGCGAAGCCAATGATTCCCGGCGAGCAGGCGCGCACGGCCTTCAACGAGATGGCGGCGGCCTGGATCGCCGCCGTCGGCGTACCCGGGTTCTTCACGCCGCGCATTCCGCCCGCCGCGTTCTATCCGCCGGGCGCACCGGAGGCGCTCAGCCTCTACGATACCAGCCCGCTCCGGGGCACGCTGGAGCGGTTCGTCGATTTCGACCGGATCAACCGCGGCGATGTCCGGCTCAGCGTCGGGGCCGTGAATGTCCGCTCGGGCAACTTCGTCTATTTCGACAACCGGAACGACCGGATCGGCCCCGAGCACATCATGGCCTCGGGGGCGCTGCCCCCCGGCTTTCCGCCGGTCGTGATCGACGGCGAGGCCTATTGGGATGGCGGTCTCGTCTCGAACACGCCCCTCGACTACGTCCTCGACACCGAGCGGCGGCGCGACCTCGTCGTGTTCCAGGTCGACCTGTTCCCGGCCCAGGGGACGATGCCCCGAACGCTGGTCGAGGCGGCCGAGCGCGAGAAGGACATCCGCTACTCCAGCCGCACCCGGCTGAATACCGACAAGAACATCGAGATCCGCAAGGCCAAGCGTGCCATGCGCCGGATCATCGAGAGGCTGCCGCCCGAGATGCAGGCCGACGACGACGTGACGTTCCTCCGGCAGGTCACGCGGGAGAACTTCATCACGCTGATGCAGCTGATCTACCGGCAGAAGAGCTACGAGGGAAACTCGAAGGATTACGAGTTCTCCCGGACTACGATGGTGGAGCACTGGCAGGCCGGTCTCGACGACGCGATCCGGTCCCTGCGTCATCGGCGGTGGCGCGAGCGGGCGCACAACGAGGATGGCATCGCCGTCTTCGATCTCACCCGGCACGCCCGCGATTGAGACCGCCCCCACGGAGGCCGGCTCGAACCGGATCGCCCCTGCGCAAACGAGCGGAGACCTGACCATGACCCGCGACGAGATCCTGACCACGACCTCGATGCCCGCCTTCAGCCCCAGCTATCCGCGCGGGCCCTACCGCTTCTGTCACCGCGAATACCTGATCATCACCTACGAGACCGATCCGGTCGCCCTGCGCCGGGCCCTGCCGGAGCCACTTGAGCCGCATCCGGACAATCTCGTTTTCTACGAGTGGATGAAGATGCCCGATTCATCCGGCTTCGGCGACTACGACGAGAGCGGCAGCGGCGCGTTCGCCACCTATAACGGCGAGCCGTGCAACTTCTCGATCCAGATGTATCTCGACGACGAGCCGCCGATCACGGCAGGGCGCGAGATCTGGGGCTTTCCGAAGAAATGGGGCCAGCCGCGGCTCGAACTCAAGAAGGACACCCTCACCGGCTCGCTCTTCTACGACGAGCAGCGCGTCGCGATGGGCACCATGACCTACAAGCACGAGAGCCTGGAGCACGATCTGGGCTCGGTCCGCGAGGGCCTGCGCAAGCTCAATATCAATCTGAAGCTCCTGCCCGACGTCGACGGGACGCCCAAGGTCGCCCAGCTCGTGGGCTACCGGCTCGAGGATATCACCGTGCATGGCGCCTGGAACGGGGAGGGCCGCCTCCACCTGATCCCGCACGTGAACTGCCGCGTCGCCGATCTCCCGGTCCGGCGGATCGTCGGGGCGCGCCACATGGTCGTGGACTTCACCCTCCCCTTCGGCCAAGTGCTGCACGATTATCTCGCCTGACCGGACGCCCGCGCCAGAACCGGAGGTTGCCATGACCCTCAAGACCAGGACCGCCCTCGTCACCGGCTCCACGAGCGGGATCGGGCTCGCCATCGCCCGGGCGTTTGCCGCCGAGGGCGCCGACATCGTGATCAACGGTTTCGGCAAGCCGGAGGAGATCGAGCGGGAGCGCGCCGGAATCGAAACGGAGTCCGGCGTGCGCGCCCATTATTCCGGTGCGGACATGTCGAAGCCGGCCGAGATCGATGCGATGGTGCGGGAGGCTCAGGAGCGCTTCGGCGCCATCGACGTGCTGGTCAACAATGCCGGCATCCAGTTCGTCTCACCGATCGAGGAGTTCCCGCCGGAGAAGTGGGAGCAGATCATCGCGATCAACCTGTCCTCGGCCTTCCACGCGATGCGTGCGGCGATCCCCGGCATGAAGGCACGGGGCTGGGGGCGGATTATCAACACCGCCTCCGCCCATTCGCTGGTCGCCTCGCCGTTCAAGTCGGCCTACGTGGCCGCCAAGCACGGTATCGCCGGCCTGAGCAAGGCGGCGGCGCTGGAGCTCGCCCCCCACAAGGTCACCGTGAACTGCATCTCGCCGGGCTATGTCTGGACGCCCCTCGTAGAGGCGCAGATCCCCGATACCATGAAGGCCCGCGGGCTGACCAAGGAGCAGGTGATCGAGGACGTGCTGCTGAAGGCGCAGCCGACCAAGGAATTCGTCACGGTCGACCAGGTCGCCGCGCTGGCCGTGTTCCTGTGCTCCGACGCCGCGAGCCAGATCACCGGCGCCAACATCGCCATGGATGGTGGCTGGACGGCACAGTAGCGCCGGGCGCGGCCCCACCCGGGATCGGGCGGGGCCGCCCTCCGCTCAGCGGCGGCCGTGGATCAGCAGGGCGATGCCGTAGCCGACCGCACCCGCGATCAGCAGCGCCACCAGGGGGTTCTCCTCCACCCGGGCGCCGACGGCGGCGCGCCCGTCCCGCAGATAGGAGCCGCCCCGCTCGTAGGCGTCGTTCGCCAGGTCGCCGGCGCGGTCATAGGCCTCGTTCGCGTAATCACCGGCATTGTCGGCGATGTCGCGGGCCTTGTCCTTCACCTGTCCGTAGGCGTTCTGGGCCTGGCCCTGTGCGTCGCGGACACGACCCTCGACCGAGTCGCGGTTCGAGCCCACGAAATCGCCGGCCGCCCCCTGAACCTTGCCGACCGCTTCCTTGGCGCCGCCGACGATCCGATCCGTATCCACCATGGCACTCTCCTGGACGTGCGCGGCACCGAAACGGGGGCACCACTCGATACGCCGTCGTCCACCGAACGCGCGAGATCGGGTTTGTGCCCCCCGCCGCCGCGAATTTGTGCGCGCCGTCGCGGGTCGGACGGGCCCTGTCCGATGCGACTCTGAAAGACGATACGACCGCGATACTGACGCCCCGACTGTATCGAGACGCCCATGCGCCGCAGCGCCTTTCGCCTTGGCGGAGGGCGCGTCAGAGGCCGATCAATGCCGCGATGGACGCCGCGCCGGCGGCCGGCGAGGTTTCGCCCCGGGCCACGGCCGCCTCGGCCTCGGCCGTGCGGTGCCGGACCTCGGGCGAGCCGACGAGACGCTGGTGCAGGCGCTCGTCGACCAGGGCCCACATCCACTTCACGTCCTGGGCCCGGCGCCTGGCCTGGATCTCGCCGGTGGCGGTGAGCTTGGCCCGGTGATCGACGATCTTCGCCCACAGGGCGTCCAGCCGCAGATTATGGAAGCCTGAGATCGTCACCACCGGCGGCGTCCAGGTCGCGGAGGCCGGGGTGAGGATGTGCAGCGCCGCCCGGTATTCCGAGGCCGCCGCGTTGGCCCGTTGCTCGGCCTCGCCGGCATCGGCCTTGTTGACCGCGATCATGTCGGCGAGTTCCAGGATGCCCTTCTTGATGCCCTGCAGCTCGTCGCCGGCCCCAGGCAGCATCAGGACGAGGAAGAAGTCGGTCAGGTCGGCGACCGCGGTCTCGGACTGGCCGACGCCCACGGTCTCCACCAGGATCACGTCGAAGCCCGCCGCCTCGCAGAGCAGCATGGTCTCGCGGGTCTTGGCGGCGACGCCGCCGAGGGTGCCCGAGGACGGGGAGGGCCGGATGAAGGCGTTCGGATCGTGGGCGAGCCGGGCCATCCGGGTCTTGTCGCCGAGGATCGAGCCGCCGGTGCGCGAGGAGGACGGATCGACCGCGAGCACCGCCACCTTCTGGCCGGAGGCCGTCAGGTTGGAGCCGAGGGCGTCGATGGTGGTCGATTTGCCGACGCCGGGTACGCCGGTGATCCCCACGCGGATCGCCGTGCCGGTGTGCGGCAGCACGGAATCGATCAGCTGAGCCGCGAGCGCCCGGTGATCGGGCCGCTTCGACTCGGCCAGCGTGATGGCCCGGGCCAGGGCGGCGCGGTCGCCGCGCAGCAGGCGCTCGCGCAGGCTCTCGATGTCGATGGACGGCGTCATGTGCCCTTCATGGCGTCGGCGAGGGCCGCCGTCGAGGGGTACGAGCGCCTGTGTCCCGCACACAACAAACCGGGCGGTGCCCGCACTCCACAGGCACCGAGGGGCGGCGTGCCCCGCCATGGTCACGATCCTGCGCGACGGTGCGCGCCCCGCCCGAACGCACCCGGATCATGTCGAGCCAGACCGTCTCACGCCGCGCACTCCTCCGGATCGGCGCCCTCGCGGGAGCGGCGGGCCTCGCACCGTCGCTCGCCGCCTGCGTCACCGACGATCTCGGCACCGGGCAGGCGCTGCCGGAGAAGCAGTCTGCCCTGGACGTCATGCCGGTGCTGCTGGTCGCGACGACCCGCAAGCCCGTGGGGACTCCGCCCCGCCCGCCGTATTTCAGTTCCGAGCGCGGCCGCGGCCTGAGCTTCGCGGAGGTGCGCCTGTCGCCCCCCGACCGGTCGCTGCTGGGCAAGGTCTCGGCGGTCATCACCGGCGACTGGACGATCGGGGCGGTGCCGAAGACCGAGACCGGGCCGGGCGCCGCCGAGGCCTTCGCGCAGGCGGCCCTGGGCCGTGACGTGCTGGTCTACGTGCACGGCTACCGCGAATCGTTCGAATCGGCCGCCGTCAGCGCCGCCCGGCTGTCCGATGGGATCCGGTTCCGCGGCGTCTCCGGCCTGTTCACCTGGCCCTCCGCGGCGGCGACCTTCGACTACAATTACGACCGCGAGAGCGCCCTGTGGTCCCGGGACGCCTTCGAGGACCTGCTCAAGGCGCTGGCCGCCTCGCCGAGCGGGGGCCGCATCAACATCGTCGCACACTCGATGGGCACGCTGCTGACCCTCGAGACCATCCGCATGCTCCGGGCCGAGGCCGGCGAGTCGGCGATGGCGAAGATCGGCGCGGTGGTGCTGGCCGCCCCCGATATCGACTTCGACCTGTTCTCGAACGGGGTCGCACGCCTCGGACCCGACGTATCGAAGATCACGGTGATCTCGGCGACCAACGACCGGGCGCTGGAACTCTCTGCGGCGCTGGCCGGCGGCGTCCGGGCCGGCGCGGTCGACCGCGGTAAGCTCGAAGCGCTGGGGGTGCGCGTCGCCGACGCGTCCGATTACGGCGGCGGCCTGATCAACCACGACCTGTTCCTCTCCAACCCGGAGGTTCAGGGCGTGGTCAAGCGCGCCATCGCCCGGGGCGCCGGCGTCTAGCGCGTCGTCCTTGTTCCGAAAGCCGGCCGCCACCCTCCCGGACGAAGGCCCGGGCGGGGCCTCACCCCATCCGGGTCGTCATGCTCTGCGGCGGAAGCGGCTCCTCGGGCGGGATGGCAGCCTCGTCGGAGCTGTCGCGGTGGTCGATGTGCTCGGCCCAGACCCGGAAGCCCACCAGGGGATTGGGCCCGAACGTGTGGGTCAGCGGCACGTCCGCGGCGTCGCGGCCGTAGGCCACCATCACCCGGCCGATCCGCGGACTGTTGTTGCGCGGGTCGAACACGTGCCAGGCCCCGCCCAGATAGACCTCCATCCAGGCGGCGAAGTCGCCGGCCGGGTGCGGCTCCGGCTCGCCGATGAAGCTGATATAGCCGGTGCAGTAGCGGGTCGGCACGTTGAGGGCGCGGCAGAACGCCACCGCGAGGTGGGTGAAGTCGCGGCATACGCCCCGCCCGCCCGCATAGGCGTCCATGGCGGTCCGGTCCCGGTGGGCGAACTCGTAGCCGAACGCGATGTGGTCGTGGACGAAGTCGCAGACCGCCTGGACCCGCGCCCAGCCCGGCGCGACGTCGCCGAACAGCCGCCACGCCTCGTCGGCCAGCAGGTCCGATTCGCAGTAGCGGCTCGGCAGCAGGAACACGATGGTCTCCGCCGGCAGCGCCTCGACGGCGTGCTGTTCGGCCTCCGGATGGGCCGGATCGGGCGCGCCGTCGTCGCGGATCACCGCGTCGGTCCCGAGGGTGAAGCTGCCGGCCGGCGCGGTCAGCCGGCCGCACAGGTTGCCGAACCCGTCGCGGTAGATCTCCACGGGAACCGGCGGCTCGGTGCGCAGGGAATCGGGGGCTTCCAGGGCACCGGCCCGGGAGGGATGCACGTTGAGCATCACCACCATGGGCACGGGATAGGGGAAGGCGTAGCGCATCTCGCAGCCGAGCCTGATCCGCATGCGCGGTGATCCTTCCGTCCGGTCCTGCTTGCGGTCGCCGTGCCGAGCGGCGCCAAATCACCCCGACCCGGCGAGGACGGGGTTGGCGCCCGGCCGCTTCACCCCTACAGCATCCCCGCGCGGCGCTCACGGGCCCTCGGCGAAACACAGAAGTTTTTCGCCCGGGGCCCGGCGTCGCACCCGCGCGATCCCGCCGACCGGGCGCGCTTGAGGACGGTTACGAGAGGGATGCCGGCCATGTTCACGCTCGAGATCGAGGGCACCGCCGTGGCGGTGATCAACAGCGACGAGGCGTCCGCCAAGGACCTCTTCACCTGTGCGGGCTTCAAGGAAGACATCCGCACCATGACCAGCGAGGGCAAGCCGCTCTGGAACGGCACCTCGGCGCTCACGGTCCGACCGGCCACGGAGGACGAGATCGAGATCTTCGAGGACGCGCTGGCCGAGGATGACGGGGAGGGCGAGTTCACCGAGGACCCGCACCATACCGACGCCGATTCGAACGACGAGGACGAGGCCGACATCGTTTTCCTGGTGGATATCGACGAGGACGAGGACGAGGCCGACGCCTGAATACGGCTGAACCCGATCGCCTCCCGTGTCGTTTCCGATTCGATTCGGAAACGACCTAGGAGGAATGGATGGCCGATAGCAGGCGGATGGTCGACGCGCTGGTGCGCTCACGGCGCGGCGGCCTCGCCGCGGGGGCGGCACTCGGCGGGCTGGCGCTGATCGGCGGCCTCGCCTTCCGCGCCCTGCGCGGCACGCCGCCGCCTGCGGCGACGGGGGGCCCGGACTTCACCGCCGTCGATGAGGACGAGGCCCGGCTGATGCTCCGGGCCATGGTGGCGGCCACCACCGCCGACGGGATGATCGACGCCGCGGAGCGTCGGCGCCTCGACGCGGCCGTCGCCGAGGCGGGGCTCGATCCCGACGGGCGGTCCTGGCTGGAGGGTGAGCTCGCCAGCCCGGCGGAAATCGACGAGATCGCCGACCGGGTCGCGGGGCCGGACGCGGCGGCGCGGATCTACGCGGCGGCCCGTCTCGCCATCGATCCCGACACGCTCCAGGAGCGGCAGTTCCTGAAGATGCTGGCCGAGGCCCTGGATCTGCCGGCCGACGTCGCGGACCGGGTCGAGCACGAGATCGCCGCCTGAACGGACATCGCCCGCATCTTCGGGATGGCCCACCGCCGGCGCGGTCCGTTCGAGCCAGCTTCCGCGAAAGGGGCCGCCGGTCCTGCGACACAACCGGCGTTCGATGAAAGACCTGAGCGGACGAAGCGTTGGCGAGCCAATGCAAGTCCGCTTAGGCTCGGCAGCAGTGAGGGGGGCCGGTCGGCCCGATCGAGGGAGCCGGGACCGTTGATGCCAGGGATATCGGTGCCGGCTGCGTCGCGCGTCTTTTCGGCGCTCTTTATGGCGGCGGCCCTATGGCTCCTGCCGTCGATCCCGGGCGGCGCCCGGGCGGCCGATCCATCACCCGAACCCCTGACGATTTCCGAGCAGGGCAGCTTCTTCGTCGGCGGCCGCGACGTCCAGTCGGACACGCTGTCGACCCTGCCGGCCTACGCGCCTTCGGGCACGATCAACGTCGATCAGGTTTATGTCCGTTACCAGATCCCCGTCGCGCCGACGCGGTCGCCCCTGGTGCTGATCCACGGCTGCTGCCTCACCGGAAAGACCTGGGAGACGACGCCGGACGGCCGTATGGGCTGGGACGAGTTCTTCGTGCGCCGCGGCTTCCCGACCTACGTGATCGACCAGGCCTGGCGCGGCCGCTCGGCGGCGAGCCCGGCTCAGATCGACGCGGTCAAGATCGGCCGGGCCGATCCCAACTCGTTGCCCGCCGTCTTCTCGGCCGGACGCGAGCCGGCCTGGGCGATCTTCCGGTTCGGCCCGGAATACCCGAAGGTCTTTCCGGGCATGCAGTTCCCCCTGGAGGCCCAGGGCGAGTTCTGGAAGCAGATGGTCCCGGACTGGTCGGCGGCGCTGCCCGTGCCGAACCCGACCGTGCCGGCCCTGTCGGAGCTCGCCAAGCGCCTCAAGGGCGCGGTGCTGATCTCCCACTCGCAGTCGGGGATCTACCCGTTCCAGACCGCCGCCCTCGACCGCGCCGGCATCCGGGCGGTCGTCGCCATCGAGCCCGCTGCCTGCCCGGACCCCGCCAAGGACGACCTCGCCCCCTTCAAGGATCTGCCGATCCTGGTCTTGTTCGGCGACTACGTCGACGCCTCGCCCCGCTGGGCCCCGCGGCTCAAGCAGTGCCGCGGCTTCGTGGCGGCGTCGAATGCCGTCGGCGGCCGCGCCGAGCTGATCCTGCTGCCGGAGATCGGCATCCACGGCAATTCGCATATGCTGATGCAGGACAAGAACAGCCTCGACATCGCCGATTGGCTCGCCGGCTGGATCGAGAAGCGGGTGCCGGGGCGGTCGTGAGCGGCGGATTCCTCGTCGGATTATGAGGTCCGCACGTCGCTTCCGGATGCGGGCAAGTGGCCGGACGCAGGCGCCTCAGCCCGGCTTACGCTCGCCGAGGAACGTCCCCATCCGCTCCAGCGCCCGGCGGATGTTCTCCGCCGAGTTGGCGTAGGAGAGGCGGATATAGCCCTCGCCATGGACGCCGAAATCCGGGCCGCCGATCACCGCCACCCCCGCCTCCTCCAGGAGCGCGGAGGCCAGGGCCTTCGCCTTCCAGCCCGTCTTCGAGACGTTCGGGAAGGCGTAGAACGCCCCTTTCGGTGCGATGCAGGACACGTTCGGCAGGGCGTTCAGCCCGTCGACCACGATCGACCGACGCCGGTCGAACTCCGCCACCATCTCAGCTACGCAATCCTGGGGGCCGTCCAGCGCCGCGATGCCCGCCCATTGCGTGGCCGCGTTGACGCAGGAATGGGCGTTGACCGCGAGCTTGCGCGCCGCCTCGTAGAGCGGCTTCGGCCAGACCGACCAGCCGAGCCGCCAGCCGGTCATCGCGTAGGTCTTGGACGCGCCGTCGAGATAGATCAGCCTGTCGCGGATCTCCGCGTAGGTCAGCAGCGAGTGGTGGGCCTCTCCGTCATAGGTCATCGTGCCGTAGATCTCATCCGACAGTACCGCCACGTCGGGATGCGCCGCCAGGCCCGTCACCAGGGCGTCGATCTCGGCCTTCGGGGTCACGCCGCCGGTGGGGTTGGCGGGGGAATTGACGATCAGCAGGCGGGTCTTCGGGGTGATCAGAGCCAGGGTCTCGGCCGCCGAGAAGGCGAAGCCGTTCTCCTCCCGGATCGGCACCGGGACCGGAGTCGCGCCGGTGAACTCGATCATCGAGCGGTAGATCGGGAAACCGGGATCCGGGTACAGGATCTCCGTCCCGGGCGCACCGAACATCAGGATCGCCATGAACATGGTGACCTTGCCGCCGGGCACGATCATCACGGAATCCGGAGAGACGTCCACGCCGTGGCGCCGGTGGATGTCGCGGGCCACCGCCTCGCGGAGCTGCGGGATGCCCACCGCCGGCGTATAGCCGTGATGGCCGTCCCGCAGGGCCTTGATGCCCGCCTCGACCACGTGGGCGGGCGTCGGCATGTCCGGCTGGCCGATGCCGAGATTGATCACGTCGCGGCCCTGGGCCGCCAGGGCCTGGGCGCGGGCAAGAACCGCGAAGGCATTCTCCTCGCCGATGCGCGAGAAGGCCGGGACCACGTGCAGCATCGCGCCCTCCGGGGCCTAGGCCGTCAGGGCTTGGCGCGGTCGGCGAGCTTCATGGCGGCGACCGACATCGCCACCGAGATCAGACCCAGGATCACGAAGGTCTTTACCGCGGCGTAGAACAGGGCCGGCTCGATGCCCGTGTCGGTGTAGAGCACGAGGCCGATCGCCGCGAGCGGCAGCGAGAGCAGGATGAAGAGGGGGACGAGCGGGTTCATGGTCGACACTCGGATCCGGCGCGCGGTGGGTCGCGGCTCGTGGGAAGCACCCTGCATATCACCCTGCGGCGACGGTTGGGACCCCGCCGCCGGCAGTTTTTCGCTGAAGCGTCCGGCCGCTCACCGATGCGCAATCATTTTGCCCGATACTGATATTCGGGAGGGCGGATCTCGATGAAGCGGGCGTCGGTTACGTGGAACGGGCAAGGCGCGGGCAAGTCCGGCGCCGAAGTGCCCAATGTCGAAGTGCTGGCCGTCCAGATCGGCAAGCTCCTGCGTCATCCGGCCTATCGGCGCGAGACCGTCGTGAGTCCGCTCCTGCGGCGCCACCTGCCGTTCGACGCGGGCTATGCCTGGAACGGCGAGGCGCGCCTACGCACGCAACTCGCCGCCGCCGGCCTCGACGCGGCGAGCCTCGAGCACCTGATCCGCAACGTCCAGGCCGAGGTCCTGCGCCTGCGCCGGCCCGCCGATACCTGAAGCGGCTCAGGCCGGCACCCGCACGGTCGCCCGCAAGCCGCCGAGCGGGCTGTCGTGCAGGGCGATGTCGCCGCCATGAGCGCGGGCGATGTCCCGGGCGATGGCCAGCCCCAGCCCGGAGCCCCCGGCGTCCTGGCGGGCGTCGTCGAGCCGCACGAACGGCTTGAACACCGCCTCGCGGCTCTCCACCGGGATGCCGGGCCCGTCGTCGTCGATGGACACGAAGAAGGCCCGGGCCTCCAGGCGGCCGGAGATCGCCACCGTCTCGCCGTAGCGGGCGGCGTTGGCCGCGAGGTTGAACAGGCAGCGCCGGAAGGCGCCCGGGCGCACGGTGATCTCCGGCGCGCCCGCGAGATCCACCTCCGAGACATGGGCGCCGAGGCGTTCCACGTCGGTGCGCAGGTCCTCCAGCAGGGCGCGCATGTCGGTGGGAGCGGCGGGCTCGGCCGAATCGCCCCGGGCAAAGGCGAGGTAGCCCTCCAGCATCCGGCTCATCTCGTCGACGTCGCGGGTGAGATCCTCGATCTCGTCGGTCTGCTCGACCAGCGCCAGCGAGAGGCGGAACCGGGTCAGGATCGTGCGCAGGTCGTGGCTCACGCCGTTCAGCATCGCGGTGCGCTGCTCCATCGCCCGCTCGATGCGCCGCTTCATCTCGATGAAGGCGTGGCCGGCCTGGCGGACTTCCCGGGCGCCGCGGGGCCGGAACTCGATCTCCCGGCCCTTGCCGAACCCCTCCGCCACGGCGGCGAGCCGCAGGATCGGCTTGATCTGGTTGCGCAGGAACAGGATCGCCACGCCGAGCAGCACCAGCGACGAGCCGATCATCCAGACCAGGAAGATGTGCGAGTTCGACGCGTAGGCCTGGCTGCGCCGGGCGGTGATGCGCATCACCCCGTCGGGGATCGCCACCCGGATCTCGATCAGGTTCGAGCGGCCGACCGTGTCGATCCAGAAGGGCCGGCGGATCTGGCGCTTGATCTCGTCCGAGAGGGCCTCGTCCAGGATCGAGAAGAACGGCCGCGGCCCCGGCGGCGGCAGCTTGGCGCCCTTCAGGATGTCGAGGTCCAGATTCAGCCGCTCGCCCGCGATGCGCGAGAGCGTGTCGGCGTCCTTGTCCTGCGGGTAGCTCTCGTAGATGTCGATCAGCGCGGCCACGTCGGCCGTCACCGCCGCCGACAGGCGCTTGGTCACGAGCTGCCAGTGCCGCTCCATGAACGTGTAGGCGATCACCGACTGGAGCAGGACCACGGGCGCGATGATGATGATCAGCGAGCGGGCGTAGAGCCCCTTGGGCAGGACGTCGCCGATCGCCCGGCTGATCCGCTTCCACAGCCGGTGCGGGCCGGAACGCGGCGGATCCGTCCGGAGCGCCCGCGCGAGGGCAGGATCGGGGGCGTTCATGGGCTCGCACGCCCCTGCCGCGGCGGCCCGCGGCGGCACGGGCAGGTCGGCTGGCGTGCGGTCCGGTCGGCGGCAGCGGACATGGGGGCTGACGGGTGCGGGGGGCTGACGTGTTATCGCATCCGCGCGGGGATCGGCCAAGGCGCGCGCCGCCGCGCCTTGCAGGGCGGCGCCCGGGCCATACCTGTGGGGTGCGGGGGGCGCCCGCGGGCCGAAGGTCCTCCAGGCCATGCTCAGCACCGATACAGACATCCTCACCGCCGCCGAATCCTGGCGGCGTGACGGCCGCGCCGTGGCGCTGGCCACCGTGATCGAGACCTGGGGCTCGGCCCCCCGGCCGGTGGGCAGCCACCTCGTCGTGGACGAGGCCGGCACCTTCCTCGGTTCGGTCTCGGGGGGCTGCGTCGAGGGCGCGGTGATCACCGAGGCGATCGAGGTGATCGCAGCGGGCGCGCCGCGGGTCCTCGAATTCGGCGTCGCCGACGAGACCGCGTGGCGGGCCGGATTGTCCTGCGGCGGCCGGATCCGGGTCTTCGTCGAGCGGGTCGACTGATGCGCGCCGACCTCCTGGCACAGCTCAACGAAGAGCGGGCGGCGCGCCGGGCCGCGATCCTGGTCACCGACATCGCCGACGGCGCCCAGCGCCTCGTCCGGGAGGCGGAGATCGGCGCCGATCCGCTCGGCGCGGTGCTCGGCCGGCACCTCGCGTCCGGCAAGAGCGGCCTCGTGGAGGTGGACGGACGGAGCCTGTTCCTCACCGTCCAGGTGCCGCCGGTGCGGCTCGTGGTGATCGGCGCCGTCCATATCTCGCAGGCGATGGCCCCGATGGCGGCCGGGCTCGACCTCGCGCTCACGGTGATCGATCCGCGTACCGCCTTCGCCAGTCCCGACCGCTTCCCGGGCGTCGACCTCGTGGCCGAATGGCCGGACGCGGCCCTCGGCGGCCGGGTGCCGCCGCTGGACCGCTACTGCGCCCTCGCGGCCCTGACCCACGATCCCAAGATCGACGATTCCGCCCTCGCGGCGGCGCTCGCGGCGGAGTGCTTCTACGTCGGCGCACTGGGCTCGCGGAAGACCCATGCGGCCCGGGTCGCGCGGCTCACCGAGGCCGGGTTCGGGCCGGCGCAGATCGGCCGCATCCGCGCGCCGATCGGGCTCCCCATCGGGGCTGTCAGCCCCGCCGAGATCGCGCTGGCCGTGCTGGCCGAGATCGTAACCGCCCTGCGCCGCGCCCCCCGACCGGAGGCCGCGTGAGGTTCGGACCCGTACCGGTCGCCGAGGCGGTCGGGCTGATCAGCGCCCACAGCGTCCGGCGCGCCGATGTCACCCTGCGCAAGGGTGCGGTGATCGCCCCGGAGGCGGCCGCGGGCCTAGCCCAGGCGGGCGTGTCGGAAATCGTGGCGGCGGCGCTCGAACCGGGCGATGTCGGCGAGGATGCCGCGGCCGCGCGTCTCGCCGACCATCTGGCCGGCCCGAATCTGCGGTTGGACGCCCCCTTCACCGGCCGCTGCAACCTCTTCGCCGCCGCGGCGGGGGTGCTCACCCTGGAGCCGGCGCGGATCCATGCGGTCAACGCCGTGGACGAGGCCGTGACCGTGGCGACGCTGCCGCGGTTCAAGCCGGTGGTGGAGGGCGAGATGGTCGCCACCGTCAAGATCATCCCCTACGCGGTGCCGGGAGCGGTGCTCGACCGCGCCTGCGCGGCGGCCGCGGGCGGGACGCTCGCGGTCGCGCCCTATCGCCGCCGGCGCGTGGGCGTGGTCTCGACCCGCCTGCCGAGCCTCAAGGAGACGACCATCGACCGGACCCTGCGGGTGCTGGCCGAACGCCTCGCGCCGACGGGGGCCGCGATCGTCGCGGAGATCCGGGTGCCGCACGCGGCCGGGGCCGTCGCCTCCGCCCTCGCGGCGGCGATCGATGAAGCCGGGGCGGATCTCGTGGTGGTGTTCGGCGCCTCGGCCATCGCCGACCGGCGCGACGTCATCCCGGCCGGAATCGCGGCGGCCGGCGGCGCGGTCGCGCATCTCGGGATGCCGGTCGATCCGGGCAATCTCCTGCTCGTCGGCGCCCGGGGCGCCGTGCCGGTGATCGGCGCGCCCGGTTGCGCACGCTCCCCCCGTGAGAACGGCTTCGACTGGATCCTGCACCGGCTGCTGGCGGACCTGTCGGTGACCCGGGCCGACATCGTCGCGCTGGGGGTGGGCGGCCTGCTCATGGAGATCGTTTCCCGGCCGCAGCCCCGGGCCGGCGGCCGGAGCGCCGGGGACGAGGCGGAGACCGCGGCGGATGCCTGAGATCGGGACGGTCCTGCTCGCCGCCGGTCTCGGCAGCCGTTTCGGGCCGGAACCGAAGCTGCTCGCGCGCCTCGACGGCCGGTTGCTGGTGCGCCACGCCGCCGAAGCCGCCCTGGGCGCCCGGCCGCGTCCGGTGATCGCCGTGCTGGGGGCGCATGCGGACCGGGTGCGGGCCGCGCTGACGGGGCTCGACCTGACCCTCACCGTCAATCCGGAGTTTCGCGCGGGTCTCGCCACTTCCCTGCGCGCCGGCCTCGCCGCGCTGCCCCGGTCCTGCGACGCCGCCGTGGTGGTTCTCGGGGACATGCCGCAGGTTGAAGCCGCCCATATCGACCGCCTCGCGGAGGCCTTCGCGGCGGCCGGACGGGAGCCGGCCGCCGTGGTTCCTGTGCGGGATCGGCGGCGTGGGAACCCGGTGCTCCTCAACCTGCACCGCCTCGGCGCGGATATCGCCGGGCTGTCCGGCGATCACGGCGCCGGCCCGCTCCTCCGGGATCGGGTGGACGTGCTGGAGATCCCGGGCGACGCGGCCACCGGTCTCGACATCGACACGCCGGCCGCGCTCGCCGCCCTGCGCGGCGGCCCGGCCTGAGCGGTCAGGGTCCCGCCTCGGCGCGCTTGCGAGCCGTGTGGGCCTCGGCCCGGCACCGGTCGGAGCAGTAGCGCACCTCGTCCCAGACACGCGCCCACTTCTTCCGCCACGCGAAGGGCCGTCCGCACTGTGCGCAGACCTTCTCCGGAAGGTCGCCCTTGCGGCGCATCGGCGGCATCGTCCCCTCGTCCGTTCCCGTATCCGGTTCAGCGGCCGGGCGGGTCCCGAACCTCCGTCCGCCGGGCTCCGGCATCCAGGAAGTGGGCGAGACCCAGCATCGCGGCGAGGCCGCCGACATTGACGGCGGCCTGGTGCGGCCATGTGGCCTCGAAGGTCCGGTAGAGGATGCGGCCGATCAGCGCCGCCAGGCAGCCGGCCGCGAAGATCTCCAGCGAGTGGCGGCCGCAGGCGTCGATCAGCCGGAGTGGCCGCCAGCGGCTGAGGCGCGTCACCGCCGGGGCGCTGAACAGCAGGTAGATCAGCGCCAGGATGTCGAGCAGGCGCAGGGGGCCGACATGGCTCTTGTCCGGCGCTGCGATCGCCAGCGGCCTGAGATCCGGCAGGCCCCACGCGGTCCAGGATCCGCCCTGGAGGAGCGCGAAGCCGAGATAGGCCGTGCAGGCTGCTGCAGCCCAGTTGCGCCAGGGCAGCAGCCCGCCCCCGGCCCGGACCGCGAGTGCCAGGGCCGCCCCGATCACGAACAGGAACTGCCACGCGAACGGGTTGAAGTACCAGCCGTCATCCACGGCGGCGGCGTTCGGCAGGTTGAGCTGGGGGTCGAGGTTGGCGGCGAGCCACAGGGTGCCCGAGAGCGCCAGAACCCCCCAGACCCCGCGCCGCATCCCGACATAGACGAGGGGGAACAGGGCGAGGAGCAGGATGTAGAGCGGCAGGATGTCCAGGTAGTTGGGCAGTGCATTGAGCGCGAGTCCGCGCAGGAGCCCCGGCAGCAGGCCCATCTGCAGCAGCGGCGCGACCCCGAAGCGCGGCGTCAGCCCGGTGAGGTCCATCCAGATCCGGACGATGATCAGGGTGGCGAGCAGCAGACCGGCCTGGAACAGGTAGATGCGCAGGCAGCGCCGGGCGATGCGCGCCAGCGCCGTCCGGGCCCCGGCACGCCGGAACAGGCCGCCATAGGCCATCATCGAGGAATAGCCGGCCAGCAGCACGAAGAGTTCGGCGGCGTCCGAGAAGCCGAAATTGTGCACGGTCAGCAGGGCCGGGCCGTTCTGCGGGATATGATCGACGAAGATCGTCAGCAGCGCGAGCCCGCGCAGAACGTCGACCCGCGCATCCCGGAGCGGCTTCGCCGGTCGCACCGCGACGGGGTGGCCGGCGGGGGGCGGGGCGTCGCCGGCCGCGGGACGTTCGAGATCGTCGATGCTGTTCACTCGGTCTTCGCCCCGATATCGGCGCCCGATGATACCGCGGCGCAGCGCGGCCGCCCGTGAAGACTGCATCGATCACGCGTCTGTGTTCGGCGCCGGGTGCCGATCTGCCGTTCCGCGTCGCCGAAGCCTGGAGACCGCATGAGCGCGGATCGGCGGCCGCGGACCGGCGAACGCCGCTCGCCTCCCGCGCCGAGCCGGTATAGATGCGGCGGATCGATCCCGGCCGCCAGCGACGGCGCCGGGCAGGGGCAGGGTTCATGCGCGTCCTCGTCACCGGAGCCGGAGACTATCTCGGCCGCCGCCTGCTCGAGGCGCTGCGCCGGGACCTGCCGGCCGGCAGCCGCATCCTCGGCATCGACCGGACGCCGCAACCGTCCCTCGACGGCGTCACCTTCCTCGTGGTCGACCCGTTCGATGCCGACAGCCTCGCCGAGGCGGTCGCGGCCTTTGACCCGACCCTCGTGTTCCACCTCGCCGCCCTGGCCTCGGTGGCGCAGTCGAGCGAGACGCCGTCCTACGCCTGGCGGGCGGACCTGCTCGGCACCCTGAATCTCGCAGAGGCTCTGGCGACATCCCGCGCGACGCTCGTGTTCCTGAGCGCCACCGTGGTCTACGGGGAGGCGTTCCAGGATCGGACGCGTCCGGACGAGAGCGTCACGCCGCGGCCCGATACCATCTCGGGGCGGACCAAGACCGCCTGCGAGTACATCCTCCGCGACGTACTGGCTAATGCCGGCGTCAAGCACCTCGTGCTCCGCCCGTCGAACTACATCGGGCCCGGGCAGGCCGAGACCTTCGTGGTCGCCTCCTTCGCCGGGCAGATCGCCCGCATCGAGCGCGGCCTCGCGCCGCCGAGCCTCGCGGTCGGCGACCTCTCGGCCGGGCGCGACTTCTTCGACGTGGCCGATTTTACCGCCGCCTGTCTGCGCGTGGCGGAGCGCATCGGCGATCTGCCCGACGGCGCGATCTTCAATGTCGGGTCGGACACCGTGACGTCGGTCTCCGGGATCCTCGACGCGCTTCGCGGCCTGACGGATGCGGCATTCACGGTCGAGGTGGTGCCCGACCGGGTCCGGGAGGCGGGCATCCGCGCCGAGGGCTGCGACCCGGCGGCCTTCACGGCGGCCACGGGCTGGAGTCCGGCCATTCCCCTGGCGCAGAGCCTGTCGGCGATCCTGGCCGATGCCCGGTCGCGCTTGGGGTGAAGGGTCTGGCAGTCCAACGCCGCCACGCACCCTTCCTCCCCCGCAGAGGGGGAGGGAGACGGGCGTGGGGCCGGCCATCGCTCAAGCTCGGAAGCGATGGGTGAACATCGCAGCCCGCAGAGGGGGGGCGGCGGAGGGCCCGCTCAGCGCGAGAACCGCTTGTACTTGATCTTCTTCGGCATGATCGAATCGGCCCCGAGCCGCCGGACCTTGTCGGCTTCGTAGTCGGAGAAGTTCCCCTCGAACCACTCCACGTGGCTGTCGCCCTCGAAGGCCAGGATGTGCGTCGCGATCCGGTTCAGGAACCAGCGATCGTGGCTGATGATCACCGCACAGCCCGCGTAATCCTCCAGCGCGTCCTCGAGGGCGCGCAGGGTCTCCATGTCGAGGTCGTTGGTCGGCTCGTCGAGGAGCAGGACGTTGGCGCCGCCCTTCAGCGTCCGGGCGAGGTGCACCCGGTTGCGCTCGCCGCCCGAGAGCGTGCCGACCTTCTTCTGCTGGTCGGGGCCCTTGAACGCGAAGGCCGCGCAATAGGCCCGCGAATTGATCTCGCGCTTGTTGAAATAGATGATGTCGTTGCCGCCCGAGACCTCCTGCCAGACCGTGGCGTTCGGATCGAGGGCGTCGCGCGACTGGTCGACGTAGCCGAGCTTGACCGTCTCGCCGACATCGATCTTGCCGGCGTCGGGCTTCTCCTGCCCGGTGATCATCTTGAACAGGGTGGTCTTGCCGGCCCCGTTCGGGCCGATCACCCCGACGATGCCGCCCGGCGGCAGCTTGAACGAGAGATCCTCGATCAGAAGACGGTCGCCGAACGCCTTGTTGAGGTGCTCGAATTCGATGACATTGTTGCCCAGCCGCTCGTCGATCGGGATGACGATCTGCGCGGAGGCATCGATCTTGTTGTTCTGCTTGGCGACCAGCTCCTCGTAGCGGGTGATGCGCGCCTTGGACTTCGACTGGCGGGCCTTCGGGGAGGCGGCGATCCACTCCTGCTCCCGGGAGATGGAGCGCTGCCGGGCCATGTCCTCGCGGCCCTCCTGCTCCAGGCGCTTCTGCTTCTGCACCAGCCAGGCGGAGTAGTTGCCCTCGTAGGGGATGCCCTTGCCGCGGTCGAGTTCCAGGATCCAGCTGGTGACGTTGTCGAGGAAGTAGCGGTCGTGGGTCACGATCAGGATCGCGCCCGGATATTGGCGCAGGTGACCCTCCAGCCAGTTCACCGTCTCGGCGTCGAGGTGGTTGGTCGGCTCGTCGAGGAGCAGCAGCTCCGGCTCCCACAGGAGCAGCCGGCACAGGGCGATGCGGCGGCGCTCGCCGCCCGACAGGGTGGCGACGGGCTGCTCGTCGCTCGGGCAGCCCAGGGCCTCCATGGCCTGATCGATCTTCGAATCGAGCTCCCACAGACCGAGCGATTCGATCCGGTCCTGGAGCTCGGTCATCTCGTCGGCCGTCTCCTCCGAGTAGTTCATGGCGAGTTCGTTGTAGCGGTCGAGCATGGCCTGCTTCTCGGCCACCCCCTCCATCACGTTCTCGCGGACCGACTTGGTCGGATCGAGCTGGGGTTCCTGCGGCAGGTAGCCGACTCGCGCGCCCTGGGCCACCCAGCCGTCGCCGGTGAATTCCTTGTCGATGCCGGCCATGATCTTGAGCAGCGTCGACTTGCCGGAGCCGTTGATGCCCAGAACGCCGATCTTCGCGTCGGGGTAGAAGGACAGGTTGACGCTATCCAGGACCTTCTTGCCGCCGGTATAGGCCTTGGTCAGGCCGCGCATGTGGTAGATGAATTCGCGAGCCATCGCGGAAATCCTCGGCGTGCTGTGCGGGAATGCGCGGTGCGTGCCAGCGGCACGGGGCAGGCGCGGGGTCTCATCCCCGTCCTGTCCGCACGCCCCCACGATCTAGGAATGACCCCGTTCGAGTATCAGGCCCGCCGGGCAGCGGCAAGGATGCCGCCGCGCCGGGGCGCTCAGGCGAACGGGTTCGGGACCGACGTCGGGGCCGCCTCGGGGGCCTCGGCCACCGCCTCGGGGAGATCGTCGGCCTCCAGGGCCTTCACGATGGCGTCGAGCGTCTCCCGGAGCAGCCGGGCCTGCGCGAGGCCGGCCCGGTCCCGGGTCAGGTCGAGGGAGCCGTGCAGGGCGATCCGGTCGGTGCCGTTCTCGAAGGAGAGGGCGCCGACGGTGCGGACCCCGGCCGCGTCGGCAAAGGGCGCGAAGGCGTCGGACGTCTCCGAGGCGGTCCGGGCGCGGTGCTTGTTCTCGGGCATGGATCCCTCTCAGAAGACCGTGCGGAGCAGGTCGCGGATGAACCGGCGCAGGGCGCGCAGGCCCTCGCGCCGGAGCCAATCCTGCCACGTCTGCTCGTTGCGGGGTCGGCGCTCGTCCGCGCGGGCGGAGGCATGGGGATCCGGCAGGCTCATCGCGGTCGTCCGGGCGCCGGCCGGCAGCCCGGGGAAGACGTCGATCCCGGCCTGGCGGCCGAGCGCGTCGATGGAGACCGCCTGCCAGTCCCGGGACTTGTCGTTGCGGGCGAGATAGGCGCCGGCCTCGCCGCTCGCGGGGTCGTAGAGCGCCTTGAACAGCTGCGTCGGCACGAGCACGCCGCCCTTGATCTGCTGCACCGCGTCCCCGGAGAAGATCACCCCGGTGACCACGAAGAGCGCGCCGCGCCGGCTCGCCAGACGCCGCGTGCTCTCCTCGATATCCGCCCAGAGCCCGCGGTTCAGGACCCGGTTCTGCGGCACGATGTTGGCCAGGCTGAAGGATTCGGCCTGGGCGCTCAGCGTCGGCATGTCGCCCGCGGGCGACAGGTGGCCCCGGTCGAAGCCGCTGCGGACGTAATCCTCCAGGGCGGCGCGGTCGTCGGCGGGCAGCCGGGCTTCCTCGTGGAAGGCATCGTCCCGGGCCACCGTGCGGGCCTCGGCGACGCTCGCCCGGGTGAGATGCTCGGCCGAATAGAGCGGCGTGCGCGTCACTCCGGAATGCAGCACGGTGAAGGCCTCGAAGCACAGCGGGACCGTCCGCGCCGCGAGCTTCGGGTTGGTGAGGACCGGCGCCCGGCCATCGGCGAACAGGGCCGGGCAGGTCTCGCCGGCGCCGGCGGGGGCCGCGTCGGACGCCGCCGCGGCCAAGGCCGCTCCGAAGGCCGCGGCAAAGAGCCCCGCACGCAGGCTCACCAGCACACGCGCACCCGCCGCACCCCCTCCGGCGTCGGACGGTCCCGCCACGCACAGGGGCGGCCCAGGCTGCCGGTGAAGGGCCGCGCGTCGCGGTCTGGGCCGCCCGGGGCGAGACGCGGCGGGCAATCGCCGAGGAAGTTGCAGAGGAAGTCGAGATTGCCGTCCGGCGGTCGCGGCTCGGCGTAAGCTTGGCCAGGTCCCGTAATCGCGAGCGTGAGCAGGATTGTGCACAGACGAGCCGGGCTCAAAGGCGGACCTCTTGTGGCAATGAGGGCACGTGACTGAAAAAAACGTCGGCGCGACATTGATCGGGCCGCCGATCATCCGTACCTCGCACTATCATGACAGCGACGGACGGACGGGTTCTAGCATGAACGCGTAACCCCGGGTGCGAGCGTCGCGGGGCCGAGGGCACGCGCAGCGGCCGTCGCCATACTCGAACGAGCGGATGCGACCATTGGCACTATCACCTGAGCAATCGGCGTTGCTGGATCGTGTCCCGAATCCGGCGGCGTTGCGCCGTCTTCCGGAATCGGAGCTTGCGGCGGTGGCGGAGGCGGTGCGCGCCGAGATGATCGACGCGGTCTCGGTCACCGGCGGCCATCTCGGCTCGGGGCTGGGCGTGGTCGAACTCACGGTCGCGCTGCACCACGTGTTCGATACCCCCGACGACCGGATCGTCTGGGATGTCGGCCACCAGTGCTACCCGCACAAGATCCTCACCGAGCGCCGCGACCGCATCCGGACCCTGCGCCAGGGCGGCGGCCTGTCGGGCTTCACCAAGCGCTCCGAGAGCGTCTACGACCCGTTCGGCGCGGCCCATTCCTCGACCTCGATCTCGGCGGCGCTCGGCATGGCGGTCGCCCGCGACCTCGACGCGGCCGCCGCCAAGGCCAAGGGCCGCGGCGTGACGCGCCGCAACGCCATCGCGGTGATCGGCGACGGCTCGATGTCGGCCGGCATGGCCTACGAGGCGATGAACAATGCCGGCGCCCTGCATTCGCGCCTGATCGTGATCCTCAACGACAACGACATGTCGATCGCCCCGCCGGTGGGCGCGATGTCGGGCTACCTCGCGCGGCTGGCCTCGGGGGGCACCTACCAGTCCCTGCGCGAGACCGCCAAGCAGCTCGGCAAGCTCCTGCCGAAGGCGCTCTACCAGCGCGCGGCCGCGGCCGAGGAATATGCCCGCTCCCTCGTGGTCGGCGGCGGCACGATGTTCGAGGAGATGGGTTTTCACTATGTCGGCCCGGTCGACGGGCACAACCTCGACCAGCTGCTGCCGGTCCTGAAGAACGTCCGCGACGCCGAGCACGGCCCGATCCTGCTCCACGTGGTCACCCGGAAGGGCAAGGGCTACGCCCCGGCCGAGGCCAGCGCCGACCGCTATCACGGGGTGGTCAAGTTCGACGTAGTCTCGGGCGTCCAGGCCAAGGCCAAGCCGAACGCCCCGGCCTATACAAGGGTGTTCGGCGAGAGCCTGATCAAGGCGGCCGACGCCGACGACCGGGTCGTGGCGATCACCGCGGCGATGCCCGGCGGCACCGGGATCGATCTGTTCGGGAAGGCGCACCCGGACAAGACCTTCGACGTCGGCATCGCCGAGCAGCACGCGGTGACGTTTGCCGGCGGCCTGGCCACCGAGGGCTACCGGCCGTTCGTGGCGATCTACTCGACCTTCCTGCAGCGGGCCTACGACCAGGTCGTGCACGACGTGGCTTTGCAGAACCTGCCGGTGCGGTTCTGCCTGGACCGGGCCGGGCTGGTCGGGGCGGACGGGGCGACCCATGCCGGGGCCTTCGACCTGGCGTATCTGTGCTGCCTGCCGAACATGACCGTGATGGCGGCCTCCGACGAGGCCGAGCTGGTCCACATGGTGGCGACCGCCCACGCGCACGATTCCGGCCCGATCGCCCTGCGCTACCCGCGCGGCGAGGGGGTCGGGGTCGAGCTGCCGGAGCGGGGCGAGGTGCTTCCGATCGGCCAGGGCCGGGTGGTGCGGCGGGATCCAGAGGCGCGGGTGGCGATCCTCAGCCTGGGCACGCGCCTGTCCGAGGCGCTGAAGGCGGCGGACACGCTGTCGGATCAGGGCGTCGGGGTGAGCGTGGCGGATGCGCGCTTCGCCAAGCCGCTGGACGAGGCGCTGATCCTGGATCTGGCGCGGGACCACGAGGTGCTTCTGACGATCGAGGAGGGCTCGCGGGGCGGGTTCGGGGCGATGGTGCTGCATCTCCTCTCGGAGCGGGGCGCGCTCGATGCGGGCCGGGTCCGGGTCCGGACGCTGACGCTGCCGGACACCTATCAGGACCACGACAGCCCGGAGAAGATGTACGCCGAGGCCGGGCTCGACGCCGCAACCATCGTCAGGATGGCGCTCGATACCCTGCCCGAGCGGAAGGAGGGCCGGTCGCACCTGCGGCTCGCCTGAGGGCAGCGCCCGGGCCGCGGCTTGCTGCCCGGGCAGTTCGATGACACAAGCGCGGCGCGACGTGACTCCCCGGACGCGCTCTTATTCCGCAACCTCCAGATCCGTGATGGCAGAGGCCATATTCCCCGGCTCTACCGAGGTCGGCCCCGTGCTGATCACCGGCGCGAGCGGCTTCCTCGGCTCGGCCCTGGTCGACGTATTCCGCCGGGCCGGCTTCCCGGTGCGCATCCTCGTGCGCGCCACGAGCCCGCGCCGGAACCTCACCTGGACCGACGTGGAGATCGCCGAGGGCGATATGCGCGACCCGGCCGCCGTGGCGGCGGCCCTGCGCGGACAGCGCTACCTGATCCACGCCGCGGCCGATTACCGGCTCTGGGCGCCCGATAGGGACGAGATCGTCCGCACCAACCGCGACGGCACCCGCCTGATGATGCGCGCAGCCCTTGAGGCCGGGGTCGAGCGCGTCGTCTACACGTCGAGCGTCGCGACGATCCGGCCGCCCGCCGACGGGGCGACGCCCTCCGACGAGACCATGCCGCTGACGCCGGAGACCGCCATCGGCGCCTACAAGCGCAGCAAGGTCGTGGCCGAGCGGGTGGTCGAGGAGATGATCGCCCGGGACGGCCTGAAGGCCGTGATCGTCAACCCGTCGACGCCGATCGGACCCCGCGACGTGAAGCCGACGCCCACCGGCCGGATCATCCAGGAGGCGGCGCTCGGCCGGATGCCGGCCTTCGTCGATACCGGCCTCAACCTTGCCCATGTCGACGACGTGGCCGAGGGTCATCTCCTCGCCCTCCGCAAGGGCCGGATCGGCGAGCGCTACATCCTCGGCGGCGAGGACGTGTTCCTGTCGCAGATGCTCGCCGACATCGCCGGCATGGTCGGGCGCAAGCCGCCGACCGTGAGGCTGCCGCGGGCGGCGGTCTATCCGGTGGCGTTCTTCGCCCAGCTTGCCGCCCGGGTCACGGGCCGGCAGCCCTTCGCGACCATCGATGGGATCCGCATGTCGCGCTACCGCATGTTCTTTTCGGATCGGAAGGCCCGCGCGGAACTGGGCTACACGGCACGGCCCTACCGCGAGGGCCTGTCCGACGCGATTCACTGGTTCCGGGAGGCGGGGTATCTCGCATGAGCACCCTCGACAGCGCCACCGCGGCCCGCTCCGGCAAGGGGCACCGCGACGAGAACTTCCCGGTCGCCTCGCACCTGATCCACCCGCATCACCGCGGGGCGATCCTGGCGTTCTACGATTTTGTCCGCGCCGGCGACGACGTGGCCGACCATCCGGACCTGTCCCCGGAGCGCAAGATTGAACTCCTCGACCGGCTGGCCGACGCGCTCACCGGAGCCGGCCCGTCCGATCCGGAGGCGGCTCCTCTCAAGCGCGAACTGGCGAGCCGCGTCCTGCCGCCCCGCCACGCGCTGGAACTCCTCGACGCCTTCCGGATGGACGCCCGGAAGAACCGCTACGCGACCTGGGACGAGCTGCTCCACTATTGCCGCTATTCGGCGATGCCGGTGGGGCGCTTCGTGCTCGACGTCCACGGCGAGGATCCGATCCGGGTGTGGGGCCCGTCCGACGCGATCTGCGCGGCGCTGCAGGTGATCAACCACCTCCAAGATTGCGGCAAGGATTTCGCCGCCCTCGACCGGGTTTATCTCCCGCAGGACGCCCTCGACCGCCACGGCGCCACGGTGGCGATGCTGGGCGAAAATACGGCGCCGCCGCAGCTCCAGGCGGTGATCCGTGAACTGGCGCAGAAGTGCCTCGATCTCCTCGAGGAGGGCGCGGTCCTGCCGGACCTGATCGACGACCTGCGCCTCTCGATGGAGATCGCCGCGATCCACCGCCTCGCCGTCGTCCTCGCCCGCGGCCTGCTGGAGCGCGATCCGCTCTCGGAAAAGGTCCACCACAGCAAGCGCGCCTTCGCCCTCACGGCGCTCGGCGGGGTCGCCGCGACGCTGGCGCGCCGCCCCTTCCGGGGCCGGGTCGTGCGGGCCGCCGACCGGGGACTCCGCGCGCAGCGCAGCCGCGCGCAGGGAAGCCGCCCGTGAGCGCCACCGCGACCCCCGCCGCCGCCGGGGCGGAATCCGCCCCGGCGCTGCCGGCCGCCGGCTCCTCCTTCTACACGGCGATGCGCCTGCTCCCGAAGGAGCGGCGGGAGGCCATGTACGCGGTCTACGCCTTCTGCCGGGCCGTCGATGACGTCGCCGACGACGGCGGTACCCGGGCCGTACGGCAGGCCGAGCTCGACCGCTGGCGGGCCGATATCGACGCGCTCTATGCCGGCCGTCCGGTCCCGCGGGTCCGCGACCTCGTGGAGCCGGTGCGCCGGTTCGGCCTGAAGCGCGAGGATTTCCAGGCGGTCATCGACGGCATGGCCATGGATGCGGTCGCGGACATCGTCGCCCCTGATGCCGAGACCCTCGACCTCTATTGCGACCGGGTCGCGAGCGCGGTTGGCCGGCTGTCGGTGCGGATCTTCGGCATGCCGGAGGCGGACGGGATCCGGCTGGCCTGGCACCAGGGCCGGGCGCTCCAGCTCACCAACATCCTGCGCGACATCGACGAGGATGCCGAGCGCGGCCGCCTCTACCTGCCCCGGGAGAAGCTTTTCGCGATCGGGCTCCCGGAGCCGACCCCGGCCGCTGCGATCGCGCATCCGCGCATCGGCGAGGTCTGCGCCTCCCTGGCCCGCGAGGCGGAGGAGCATTACCAGGCGACCTGGGAGATCATCCGCCGCAGCCCCCGGAAGGCGACCAAGGCCGCCCGGCTGATGGCCGCCGCGTATCATCTCTACCTGAAGGCGGTGATCGCCCGCGGCTGGGCGATGCCCCGGGCTCGGGTGAAGCCCGGCAAGCTCGCCCTGCTCGGCGTCGTCCTCCGCCACGGCCTGATCTGATGGGCATTGTCCACGTCGTCGGGGCCGGCCTGGCCGGCCTGTCCGCCGCCGTCGCCCTGGCCGAGACCGGCACCCGGGTGGTTCTGCACGAGGCCGCCAAGCAGGCGGGCGGGCGCTGCCGGTCCTACTACGACCCGGCGCTGGGCCTGACCCTCGACAACGGCAACCACCTGCTGCTCTCCGGCAATGCCGACGCGCTGGGCTTCCTCAAGACCATCGGCGCGCCCGCCGACGCGCTCACCGGTCCGGACGAGGCCGCGTTCGACTTCGCCGACCTCGCGTCCGGCGAACGCTGGTGCCTGCGTCCCAATGCCGGGCGGTTGCCCTGGTGGGTGATGAGCCCGTCGCGGCGCGTCCCCGGCACCCGGGCCCGGGACTATCTCGCCCCGCTCGGGATCCTGCGGGCGGCCTCCGGCAAGCCGGAGGGGGCCGGCGGCACGATCGGCGCCCATATGGACTGCGACGGCGACCTCTACCGGCGGCTCTGGCATCCGGTGCTGCTCGCCGCCCTCAACACCGAGCCGCGGGACAGCGATGTCGGGCTCGCCGCCCGGATCCTGCGCGAGACCCTGGGGGCCGGCGGGAAGGCTTGCCGGCCGCTGGTGGCGGTGGAGGGCCTGTCCTACGCCTTCGTCGACCCGGCCCTGCGCCACCTCGCGACCCGCGGCTGCGAAGTCCGGTTCGGGCGTCGCCTGCGGGGGCTCGACCTGGCGGAGGGCCGCGTCGGCCAGCTCCTGTTCTCGGACGGCGCGGAGACGCTCGGGCCCGACGACGGCATCGTGCTGGCGCTGCCGCCCTGGGTGGCCCGCGAGGTGTTGCCCGGTCTCCTCGCCCCGGTGGAATTCCGCTCCATCGTGAACGCCCATTTCGCCCTGGCGCCGAAGCCCGGCAGCCCGCTCGTCCTCGGCGTGGTCAATGCGCTCACGGAGTGGCTGTTCGCCTATCCGGACCGCTATTCGGTGACGATCAGCGGTGCCGACCGGCTGCTCGACGTGCCCCGGGAGGACCTCGCGCGCCGGATCTGGTCCGAGATCGCACAGCTTTGCAATCTTGCACCGGAACTGCCCAGCTGGCAGATCGTAAAGGAGAAGCGTGCGACCTTCGCGGCGACGCCGGCGGAGGCCGCGCGGCGCCCGGCGGCCGGAACCGCCTACGACAAACTCGTCCTGGCAGGTGACTGGACCGCCACCGGCCTGCCATCGACGATCGAGGGAGCGATCCGTTCGGGCATGACTGCCGCGCGCGCCCTGCGCGCCGGATCGGTCGCGCGCTCCGGAACCCGGGCGCGCGGCGCAGCTTGAGGCATAACGTCCGCCGCGAGGCGGTCGTTCGAGGTCGAGGACTATGAGAGAGGCCGTTAGCAAGGTCGAGGCGCTGCAGCGCTCGAAGACTCAGGGGATCTCGCTCGACGATGTCGAGCGCGGCGTCGCGCATGCGACGCGTGCCCTCGCAGCCCTGGCGCAGGACGACGGGCATATCTGCTTCGAACTCGAAGCGGACGCGACGATCCCGTCCGAGTACATCCTGTTCCACCAGTTCCGCGGCACGCCGGTCCCCGACGGCCTCGAGGCCAAGATCGGCAATTACCTGCGCCGCACGCAAGGCCGGCACGGCGGCTGGGCCCTCGTCCACGAGGGTCCCTTCGACATGAGTTGCACGGTCAAGGCGTATTTCGCTCTCAAGATGATCGGCGAGGACATCGAGGCGCCGCACATGCGCCGGGCCCGCGAGGGCATCCTGTCCCGCGGCGGCGCGGCCAACGCCAACGTCTTCACCCGGTTCATGCTGGCGCTCTACGGCGAGGTGCCCTGGTGCGCCGTGCCGGTGATGCCCGTGGAGGTGATGTTCCTGCCGAAGTGGTTCCCGTTCCACCTCGACAAGATCAGCTACTGGGCCCGCACCACCGTGGTGCCGCTGTTCGTGCTCCAGGCGACCAAGCCCCGGGCCCGCAACCCGCGCGGCGTCAGCGTGCAGGAGCTGTTCGTCACGCCGCCCGAGAGCGTGCGCTCCTGGCCCGGTTCCCCGCACGCGACATGGCCCTGGACGCCGATCTTCGGCTTCATCGACCGGATCCTCCAGCTCGTTGAGGACCGGATGCCGCGCAAGAGCCGGCAGCGCGCCATGGAGAAGGCCCGGGCCTGGGTCAGCGAGCGCCTGAACGGCGAGGACGGCCTGGGCGCGATCTTCCCCGCCATGGTCAATTCGGTGCTGATGTACGAGGTGATGGGCTACCGGCCCGATCACCCGCAGGTCCGCGTCGCCTGCGACGCCATCGAGAAGCTCGTCGTCGAGAAGGCCGACGAGGCCTATGTCCAGCCCTGCGTGTCGCCGGTCTGGGATACGGCGCTGGCCAGCCACGCCCTCCTGGAGGCCGGTGGCCCCGAGGCCGAGGCCCAGGCCCGCGCCGGGCTCGACTGGCTGAAGCCCCGCCAGGTGCTCGACATCGTCGGCGACTGGGCGGCGCGCAAGCCGAAGGTCCGGCCGGGGGGCTGGGCGTTCCAGTACGCCAATCCCCATTACCCTGACCTCGACGACACCGCCGTGGTGGTGATGGCCATGGACCGGGCGATGCACCAGCACGGGCTGGTGGCCGGCATGCCGGACTACAAGGCCGCGATCGCCCGCGCCCGGGAATGGGTCGAGGGGCTGCAATCGGAGGACGGTGGCTGGGCGGCGTTCGACGCCGACAATAACCACATGTATCTCAATCACATCCCGTTCTCGGACCACGGCGCGCTGCTCGATCCGCCGACCGCGGACGTCACCGCCCGCGTCGTCGGCATGCTGGCCCAGCTCGGCGAGACCCGGGAGAGCTCCCGGGCGCTGGACCGCGGCGTGAACTATCTCCTGAACGATCAGGAGGAGGACGGCTCCTGGTACGGCCGCTGGGGCATGAACTTCATCTACGGCACGTGGTCGGTGCTCTGTGCCCTCAACGCGGCCGGGGTCGATCCGGCGGATCCGCGGATCCAACGGGCGGTCTCGTGGCTGATCCGCATCCAGAACCCGGATGGCGGCTGGGGCGAGGACGCCAACTCGTACAAGATCGATCCGGCTTTCGAGGCTGGCTCGTCCACCGCCTCGCAGACCGCCTGGGCGCTGCTGGCCCTGATGGCGGCCGGCGCGGTCGACGATCCGGCCGTGACCCGGGGCATCAACTTCCTCACCCGGACGCAGGGCGCCGACGGGTTCTGGAAGGAAGAACGCTACACCGCCACGGGCTTCCCGCGGGTGTTCTACCTGCGGTATCATGGCTACCCGAAGTTCTTCCCGCTCTGGGCGATGGCGCGCTACCGCAACCTCAAGCGCGCCAACAGCCGGCGCGTGCAGTTCGGCATGTGATGCGACGGGGCCGGTCCCGACGGACCGGCCTCTTGCTCCACCGGATCGCAGCGCGTTCGACCGTCCCGGTGACCGACCCGCGAGCCCGGTATCCGACACGTGGCCTCCACAGACACCGACCCCGTGGGACCGGGCGAACCCCGCCCCGCGGCGGATCCGAGGCCCGCGTCACCGCCGCGGCGTGCGCGCCTGCTTGCGGACCTCGCCGGACTGGTCCACCAGCGCGCCATGATCGATCCCGCCGCCCCCGTCCTGGCCGTCACCGGCCTCGCCCGCGAGCGCCGCATGGCTGCTGGAGACGGGGTCGAGGCGGTGGGCGCCGGCGGCAACCCGCATCGCCTGCGCCAGCTTCTCGACGCACGTATTCCGCCCGGCTGCCGGGCCGTGGTGAGCTTCGGCATCGCGGGGGGGCTCGATCCGTCGCTGAAGCCCGGCGATGTGGTGGTGGGCACCGGCGTGGTCGGCGAGGAGGGCCGCCGGGCCGCCGATCTCGACCTTTCCGCCGTGCTCCTCAACATCCTGTCGGGGGTCGGACCCCGGGTCATCCCGGCGGATCTCGCCGGGGTCGATACGGCGATCCTCGCGGTGGAGGGCAAGACGGAACTGCGGGCCGCCACCGGCGCTGCGGCCGTGGACATGGAATCGCACGTGGCCGCGGCCTTCGCCGGCCGGCACGGTCTGCCCTTCGCGGCCCTGCGGGTGATCTGCGACCCCGCCGGTCAGGCGCTGCCGGCCTTCGCGGCGGAAGCGCTCACGGCGGATGGCGAGCCCGATATCGCCGCGGTGTTCTTCGCCTTCGCCCGCGGCCGGGCGCGGCTGGGCGACCTGATGCGCCTCGCCCGGGACTCGAACGCCGCCTTCGCGGCGCTCGGCCGCTGCCGCGCCCGGCTCGGCCCGGGGCTGGGAATACCGGCGGCAGGGGGCTGAGACGCCGCAGACGCACCCTCACTGAGAGCGGAGCGAGGCCGCCCAGCCCCTCGAACGCGGGCGCGGATCGAGTCACGAAAAAGCGCCGGCCTGTTCAGCCGGCGCAAGTCGGAGGTCACCACGAGACGGCGCGGGGCCGAAGCCCCGCGCCGGGAGGACCCGGCCTCAGCCGGCTTTCTTGCCGAGCGAGACCGCCACGAAGCGGGTCTGGCCCTTGCTGCTCTTCACCCGCATCAGGACGGCCTTGCGTCCGTTCGACTCGGCCGCCAGGATCTGCGCGGCCACGTCCGCGGGACGCGACACGTTCTGCCCGCCGACGTCGAGGATCAGGTCGCCCGCCTCGATGCCCTTGGCGGCTGCCGGCCCGTCGGGATCGACCTGGACCACCGCAACGCCCTGATCGGACAGGCCGACCTCGCTCGCCGGCGCGAGCTGCAGGCCGAGCCGCGGCTGGCCGTTGGCCGAATCGTCATCGCCGCGGCTCGCCACCTTGGTGCCGTCGGTGGGCATGGCGCCGAGCGTCACCGTGGCGGTGTCGGACTTGCCGCCGCGGAGGTAGCCGAGCTCGACCTTGGCGCCGGGCTTCATGCCGGCGATCTTACGCGACAGCTCACGGGCGCTGTCCACCGTGTCGCCGTTGACCTTCTCGATCACGTCGCCGGCCTTGAGCCCGGCCTGGGCGGCCGGGGTGCCATTCTCGGCGTGGTCGACCAGGGCGCCCTTGGCCTTGTCGAGGCCCAGACCCTCCGCGATGTCCTGCGTCACCGGCTGGATCTGGACGCCCAGATAGCCGCGGGCGACCTTGCCGTCGGTGCGGAGCTGATCGACCACCGCCTGAACGGTCTCGGCCGGGATCGCGAAGGCCAAGCCGACACTGCCGCCCGACGGGGACGCGATGGCGGTGTTCATGCCGACCACCTCACCGTTGACGTTGAAGGTTGGGCCGCCCGAATTGCCCTTGTTGATCGGGGCATCGATCTGCAGGAAGTCGTCGTAGGGGCCGGCGCCGATGTCGCGGCCCCGGGCCGAGACGATGCCGGCTGTCACGGTGCCGCCGAGGCCGAACGGGTTGCCGATCGCCACCACCCAGTCGCCGACCTGCGGGGCGGCCTTGCCGAACTGAACGTAGGGGTAGTTCGAACCCTCGTTGATCTTCAGGAGCGCGACGTCGGTCTTCGAATCCTTGCCGATCACCTTCGCGTCGAGGGTCCGGCCGTCGTCGAGGGTCACCTGGACGGTCTTGGCGTGATCGACCACGTGGTTGTTGGTCACGACATAGCCGTCGGCCGAGATGATGAAGCCGGAGCCGACCGCGCCGCGCGGACCCTGGTGCTGGGGCTGCATGCCGCCGGGGCCGTTCTGGCCGAAGCGCTTGAAGAACTCGCGCAGCTGCGGCGGCACGTTCTCCAGGTTGCGCCCCTGCCCCTGGCCGGGCCCCTGGCCGTCCTCGTCGTCGCCGCTCGCCGAATCGTCGAGCTTGACCTTCACCGAGACGACGCCCGGCTTCACCTTGTTGACGATGCCGGCAAAGGAGCCCGGCGGATGCTCGGGGGCCTCAATCGGCGTCTTAGGCAGGGCCTGCGCGTAGGCCGGGGTGACGGACGGCAGGGCGACGCTGCCGAGGGCGCCACCGGCGATCAGGGCGGCGGCGGCCACGGAGGCGAGGGCGCGGCGCGCGGTGCGGCCTGCGGGACGGGTCTCGGTCATAGGGGGCTCAACCTCTGGGGACGGATCTGGACGACGCCGGGTCACGCGGCGGTCGATGCGATCGGTCTAGAGGGCGGCCCCTGACCCGGGCGTGGCGGTCAAATTACGGTTTGGACATGTGCGGGGCGCGGGCGCGTCGCGTGACCGCGGCATTGGAAAAACCCGAGGCGCGTGCCGCTTGTCACCTGCGCATCTGGAAAGACGAATTAGATTGTGACGAGCCCCGGGAGGGCGCCGCAAGCATCGACCCAGTCGATTGCTGTGGCGCGAGAGGCGTGAGGATCCGGCAATGAAGACGCTGTTGGCGGCAGCCATACTTTTGGGTTCGACGGTCGGATCGATGGCCGCCGACGGCTATTCGGATTATCGGCGTCACTTCGACGCCGGCCCGGCTCCCAACGCTCGAATGAATTCGAAAACTTCCAAGACGAAAAATCGTTCGATCGAAGACGTCGATGCTCGGCGTTACGACGATGGCGTCGGCGCCACGAATCCCGATACCCTCAAAGCCGGTTACAGGAACCGGGCCGGGATCTATGTGCCGCCCGATTATTCCACCCATCCGCGCGGCTCGTCGGGCGACGGCTTCGGAAGCTCGATCGATGACTCGTATGGCAGCGTCAGCGCGCCCAATCCCTTCGCGGGTTCCCTCGGCACCCGCCGGTGAGGCGGCTGCCCGGTCCCGACGCCTCAGTGGAGGGCTTGGTGCGACAGCCCGGGCCGATCGCTAACGGCGGACAGGCGTCGGTCGCGCGTCCAGATCCAGGAGCCGGGCATCAGCTTCGCCGAGGCCACGAGATGGGCATCGACTGGATGATGATCACCGTTGGGGGCGTCGGCGCGTTTCGGCTCTGGCGTTCGGATCGCTTCCGTCCAGCAGGATCATGCGCCGGGGTGTCTCACCCTGGATCAGGGCGCGCAGAGCCTCGCGCACGATCTCTGACGTTCCGATATCTCAGTCGAATGCTGGGCCTTCGGCATCAAATTATCATCGAGGTTGATCGTCGTACGCATAACGTTCTCCCTCGCACGGCATCAAAAATAACCGCGTGTGATGCCGTTATCCCTGCCTCGTAGCGCCCGTCGACACCCCGGCGGTGAGCCGCCAAAAGGTCGCCGGCCGAGGGACATCGACGCGGGGAACGTTCCTGAGCCGATCGGGGCGATCAATCTCCGCTCAACCGCGCCAGCGCCTCCTCGATCTTGGCGAGCCGCGCGGCCTCGGCCTCCCGGCGCTCGCGGTTCTCCTCGATGATCTCCTCGGGGGCGCGGGCGACGAAATCGGCGTTGCCGAGCTTGGCGTCGATCTTCCTGATCTCGCCTTCCGCCTTGCCCTTCTCCTTCGTGAGCCGGGCGACCTCCGCGGCAAGGTCCACCACGCCCTCCAAGGGCAGCGCGGCGACGCTGCCGCGCACCAGAAGCTGAACCGAGTTCCTCGGCGGCGTTTCCGTAAACGTGATCTCCGACAGCCGCGCAAGGCGCAGCAGCGTGTCCCGCCACGCCGCGACCCGGGCCCGGACCTCGGGGACGGCGCCGACCATCACCAGGGGGATCTGCGCCGCGGCCGGCACGTTCGTCTCGGAACGGGCCGAGCGGACCTGGGTGACCAGATCGACCACGAAGCCGACCTCGGCCTCGGCGGCCGCGTCGGCGAGGCCGCCGAGGTCCGGCCAGGCGGCGAGGGTCAGGAGGCCACGGTCGGGCAGGCCGGCGCCCTTGATCGCCCACAGCTCCTCCGTGAGGAACGGCATGAACGGGTGCAGGAGCTTGGCGACCTGATCGATCAGGAACGCCACGCTCGCCTGCGTCTCGGCCCGGACGGCCGGATCGACGCCCTCGCCCTGCAGCACCGGCTTGGCCAGCTCCAGGTACCAATCACAGAAGATGTTCCAGACGAAGCGATAGGCGGCCCCCGCCGCGTCGTTGAACCGGTAGGCGTCGAGCGCCGCCGTCACCTCGTCCACCGCCCGGGCGGCCTCGGTGAGCGCCCAGCGGTTGATCGCCCCGGTTGCCTTCCGCGGGTCGAAGGCGGGATCGAGACGGCAACCGTTCAGCTCGGCGAAGCGCGCGGCGTTCCAGAGCTTGGTCGCGAAGTTGCGGTAGTCCCTGACCCTGTCCTCCGACAGCTTGATGTCGCGGCCCTGGACGGCCAGCGCGCACAGGGTGAAGCGCAGGGCATCCGCCCCCATCTTCTCGATCAGCTCCAGGGGATCGACGACGTTGCCCTTCGACTTCGACATCTTCGCACCCGACGCGTCCCGCACCAGGGTGTGCAGGTAGACGGTGTCGAACGGGGCCCGGTCGGTAAGGTGCAGGCCCATCATCATCATCCGGGCGACCCAGAAGAACAGGATGTCCTTGCCGGTCACCAGGGTGTTGGTCGGGTAGTAGCGCGCGAGTTCCGGGGTCGAATCCGGCCAGCCGAGCGTCGAGAACGGCCAGAGCGCCGAGGAGAACCACGTGTCGAGGACGTCCTCGTCGCGGTTCAGCCGCACCGGCCGGCCGTGCTTCGCCTCGGCCTGGGCCAGAGCCTCGGCCTCGCTCTCGGCCACGAAGACCGCGCCCTCGTGGTCGTACCAGACCGGGATCTGATGGCCCCACCAGAGCTGGCGCGAGATGCACCAGGGCTCGATGTTGGTGAGCCACTGGAAGAAGGTCTTTTCGTAGTTCTCGGGCACGAACTTGGTCTGCCCGTCGCGCACCGCCTGGAGGGCGCGCTCGGCCAGCGGCTTGACGTTCACGTACCATTGGTCGGTGAGATAGGGCTCGATGACCACGCCGGAGCGGTCGCCGTGGGGCACGGCGTGCGTGTTCGGCTCGATCAGGCGCAGGCGCTCACGCGCCTCCATCAGGGCGACGACCGCCTTTCGGGCCTGCGCCCGGTCGAGGCCGTGAAGCGCCAGGGCCTCCGGCTCGGGCGAGGTCCCGTCGAGGAAGGCAGCGTTGCCGTCGAGCAGCATCCGCCCCTCGGGGTCGAGGACGTTGATCAGGCCGAGCCCGTGCCGCCGGCCGACTTCGAAATCGTTGAAATCGTGCGCCGGGGTGATCTTGACCGCGCCGGTACCCTTCTCCGGGTCGGAATACTCATCGGCCACGATCGGGATCAGGCGGCCGACCAGGGGCAGGCGCACGCGCTGGCCGACCAGCGCCGCGTAGCGCGCGTCCCCGGGATGGACCGCGACGCCGGTATCGCCCAGCATCGTCTCCGGACGCGTGGTCGCCACCGTGATGATGGCGCCGGTCTCGGCGCCGGTCTCGTCGACGACGGGATAATCGAAGTGCCAGAGATGGCCCTTCACCTCGACCTGCTGGACCTCCAGGTCCGAGATCGCCGTCTGGAACTTCGGGTCCCAATTCACCAGCCGCTTGTCGCGGTAGATCAGGCCCTGCCGGTGCAGGTCCACGAAGGTCTTGAGCACGGCGCGGCTCAGGCCCTCGTCCATGGTGAAACGTTCCCGCGACCAGTCGCAGGAGGCGCCCAGCCGCTTCAGCTGGTTGACGATGGCGCCGCCGGATTCCGCCTTCCAGGCCCAGATTTTCTCGAGGAAGGCCGCGCGGCCGATTTCCCTGCGGCCCGGCTCGTTGGCCTGCGCCATGCGGCGCTCGACCACCATCTGGGTGGCGATGCCGGCGTGATCCGTGCCCGGCTGCCAGAGCACGTCCTTGCCGCGCATGCGCTCGAACCGGCAGAGCACGTCCTGGAGCGTGTTGTTGAGGGCGTGGCCCATATGCAGCGATCCCGTCACGTTCGGCGGCGGGATCACGATGCAGTAGGGGGGGGCGCTGGCGCGCTCGGGCCGGCCGGCGCGGAAGGCCCCCGCCTCGTCCCAGGCGGCGGAGATCCGCGCCTCGGCGGAGGCGGGCTCGAAGGTCTTGTCCATCATCGCGGATACGGGTGGCGCTTGTCCAACAGGGTTGGACCCGCTTTCGACCGTCGGGCCGCTCCCGTCAACACGCCGGCGGCGGCGCGACGCCCGCACCGCCGGGGACAGGGCTCAGCGGCCGCGCGAGACCCGCTCGATCTCGGCGCGCACCAGCCGCTCGACCACGGCCGGCAGGTTGTCGTCGAGCCAGGATTTCAGCATCGGCCGGAGCATCTCCTTGACGAGATCCTCCAGGGTCCGGGCATTCTGGGTCAGGACGGTGTGGGCGAGCAGGTTGAAGGCACTGCCGACGCTGGCATCGGTCGCCGGCGAAACCAGGGCCTCGGGTGCCGGCTCGGCCGGCCGCGGCGCCTGGACCGCCGCCGGCGGGGGCGGGGGCGCGGGCGGCGGTGCGGGTGGCTCGGGAATCGGCTCGGGCTCGGCGAAGGCCGACGCGTCGAAGTCGATCGTGTCGAAATCGAGCGGCTCGGGCTCCGGCACGACGGCGCGGGGACGCGCCACCGGCTGGGCGACCTCGGCGAGGTCGAGCACGTCATCCGGCTCCGGCTCCGGCTCGGGGGCGACTTCGACCGGCTTGGTGGCCTGGTCGTCGGCGATGATCCTCCGGATCGAGGCCAGGATCTCTTCCATCGAAGGCTCCTGCGCCTTATCGGCAGCCTTGTCCTGGAATTTCGAGTCCGGGATTTTGGGGCTAGCTGCACTCATCGGCAGGTGCACTCGGGCATGGGAGACTGGAATGTGACCCGAACGGGTCGGTGTTCAATCAGTATTCCAGGCCGTTTCACCGCGGCAAGCGCGCCCGCAACACACTCCCCGTGGAAAAGGCGTCAGCGCCCGTCGGGTGTGCGCAGGCCGAACCACAGATCCTTGACCTGATCGTAGTGAACCTTGGCGCTGTAGTACTCGACCGGCAGGGCCGTGAACCGGGCGGTGAGCTGTCCGATCGCCTGGACCACGCCGTAGGAGTAGATCACGCGGTCGCGCTGGGCGACGATCAGGTTCACCCGCGAGGTCAGGAGCTCCTGCTGTGCGTTCAACACGTCGAGGGTCGTGCGCTGGCCGACGCGGGCTTCCTCGCGCACGCCGTTCAGCGCCACCTCGTTGGCCTGGACCTGCGCCTGGGCGGCGATGACCTGCGCCTTGGCCGCTTCGAGCCGGCCCCAGAAATCGACGATCTGCGCGCGCACCTGGTCGCGGACCTGATCCACCTGGATGCGGGCCTGATCGACCTGCTCCTTCGCCTGCCGGATCTGCGCGTAGGTCTGGCCGCCCTCGTAGATCGGGATGTTCAGCTTGCCGCCGACGAAACCGACGAAGTAAGCCTGGTTCGGGCCGGTCTGGTCGTAGACCTGGCTGAGCGAGCCCTGCAGGCTCAGGTTCGGGGCCAGCTGGCCCTCATAAACCTTCACCTGCGCTTCCGCCGCGTCGACGGAGTGAATGGCCGATACGATCTGCGGGTGCTCGCGCAGGCCGACGGCGATAGCCGAATCCAGCGAGCCCGGCACGAACCGGTCGAGCGGGCGTCCGGGCGCGAGCTGGCGCGGCTCGACGCCGATGTTCTGCCGATAGATGCCGATGCTGGTCCGGAGGGCCGATTCGGCGGAGCTGACCTGCGAGCGCGCGCCGGCGAGCCGGGCCTCGGCCTGGGCGACGTCGGTGCGGGTCACCTCGCCGACATTGAAGCGGTCGCGGGTCTGCCGGAGCTGCTCCTCCAGGACCTCGACGTTGTTCCGGTTGAGCTCGAGGGTGGCGGTGTTGCTCAGGACGTTCATATACGCCTGGACGGCGTTGTAGAGGACCGTGAGCTCCGTGTAGCGCAGGGTCTCGCGCTGGCTGTAGACGGTCGATTCGGCGCGGCGCGTCAGGTTGTCGGTCTGGAAGCCGTTGAAAAGCGTCTGCGTGACGGTGAGGCTCGCCGTCGATGGGAGGTAGGTCTCTCGGAGCGTCCGGCTCGAGGTGACGGCTTGGGTCGTGGTCGCCGTCGAGGACGTCGAGACACCGCCGCCGGACCCCGTTGAACCGCTCGTCCCCGATGAGACACCGGAGGTCGACGTGCCGGTCGTCCCGATGCCGGTCGTACCCGTCGACGTGCCGACGCCGGTCGTGCCCGCCGAGGTCCCGGACGTGCCGCCGATGGACGTGCCAGTGCTCGCCGTCGTCGCGCCGGTGGACGCTGCGCCGGCGGCGGCCGCGACCGTGCTGCCACTGCGGGTCTGGAGATATTGCACCCCGATCGAGGCGCCGACATTGACCTGCGGCCGATACCCGGATTGGGCGATCGCCACGTTCTCGTCGACCGCGCGCACGCCCGCGCGGCCCGCATTCAAGGTTGGATTGCCCTGATAGGCCTTCGCAAGAGCGCTCTCCAGCGTCTCGGCGGTGGCCGGGGCCGCTGCCGAGATCGCGAGACCGGACACCATCATCCCGACCGTGCGGAATGTGGAGCGACTCGCTGGCGGACGTCGTGTCACGATGAACAAGCCCTTCCGGCCTCTTCCGATCCGAATACGCGCAAAGCAAACAGCCAAGGTACGGCGTTCCGCTGGAATTCGATCAAGCCCACCCCACCGTCACGCTTAGCGCAAATCCCTCGCTTTGGCTCGGGCTGGTGGGTTGGGGGAGTCAGAATGTGCGGGGGTTGGGGCATTAAGGTGACACACCGACCGCCAGCGGACTGTTCGTGGTGCGGGTGTCCGAAGTGTGGCTCCGACGCGCTCGGTCGAGACCCGGATCCGATGGGCGCCGACCGGCGCATCGGCTGTCCCAGGGGGAGGCGACCCGCCTCGACGCTGCGAACATCCCGGAGCGCCGTGGCCGCCTTCCGCAGCCGTGCCGCCCCCACAGACTGCGCCCGCGGCCGCCTCGAGCGTGCCCGTGACGGTGTGGCCATCGCTGCGTTGACCCGTGTATCGCTCCGGGTGTCGTGGGGGCAGGGGGACGTGCCTGTGTCACCGCGCATCGCCGCGTGCGGGCGTCCTCCCGCCTGTGGCACGCCTGAATCGATCGGGCGCATCGTCGCGCAAGCCTGCGATCCAGGCGTTTTCGATAGCTATAGGGATGCGTGGGATTGATCGCTTCACACCTGATCGCCGCCCGTGATATCGATATCAGGGCTGCAAGACTGGAATTTCGATCATCCGCCGCTCGCAGGAATGCCGGCCTTGATCAGGCAAGAACAGCCGCCCGAAGCCGGCCATCGTTCCAAAACGCCCTCGTCCTCGAGCTGAAGCATCATGCAGATTGAGTTGATCGGGGTCATCGCCTTCGTCGTCGGGCTCATCAGCCTGGGACGCGGCCCCGGATTTTCGGTCTACATGATCTTCCTCAGTACGCTCCTTGGCGCGTCGGCGGCGGCGATCCTTACCTTCCTGGGCGGAGCGAGCCTGCAGCCGGCACATCTCATGCTCCTCTTCGTCCTGCTGAAGATCGGCTCCAATCCCTATCGGCTCGCGGACGGCCTCTCCTCCCTCAGTTTTCCGCGCCCGGGCTTCTGGCTTCTCATCACAGTGCTGTATTCGTTGGTCGGAGCGGTGTTGCTTACGCGACTGTTCGCCGGAAGCACCAACGTCTACGCGATCGCGCGCCTCGGTGATGGCGTGCGGATCGCGCTGGTGCCATTGGTTCCGACGACCGGAAACATAACACAAAGCCTATATTTTGCTTCAGACCTTTTGACTTATGTCGCATTCTACGCCTGTTCCCGCGAATTGGGGTCGCGAAATCTTGAGGTGCTCTGTTCCGCCGTGGTGGTCTGTGCCTTCGCGAACTTCGCGTTCGGATTGATCGACGTCGCGACCTATCTGACCGGTACCGGAGAATTGTTGTCGTTCCTCCGGAATGCGGGCTATACAATGCTCGTCGAGGTCGAGATGGCCGGCTTCAAGAGAGTGGTCGGCTCATTCTCCGAAGCCTCCACCTACGGGTCGGCGTCGCTGTTCTTCTTCACATTCACGGGTCGGTTGTGGCTCGAAGGGGTCTTTCCCCGCAGAGCCGGCATTGCGGCCGCGGTGTCGCTGATCGCGGTCATCGCCTCCACGTCCACCACGGCCTATGCCGGGCTGGCGATCGTCGTGGCTTTTGAATACCTGACCTGCTTGTACATGCTCGTCATTCATCGCAACTCCACGAGAAACGCGACGATCTTCATATTTCTCGGCCCGTTCGTCGTGGTGTTCATCGTCATGTTCGCCGCCCTTCAGGAAGCCGTCTGGACGGCGGGCCAGAACATCTACCAAGCCGCATTTTCGGAGAAGCTGAGTTCGGACTCTGGCGTCGAGAGAAGCTCCTGGAATTACCAAGGGCTGCAAAACCTCTTTGAAACCCATGGGCTCGGGGTTGGCGTGGGCAGCACGCGCACGTCCAGCTGGCCCCTCGCGGTCCTCGCAAGCCTCGGGGTCATCGGGACGATCACCTATCTGGCTTTTGTCCTCCTATTCTTCTTCGCGCGGCCTGCCAGCGATGGACGGACGAAGAGCTTTCAGAAGGCCACGCGCTCGGCGTGCATCAGCCAGGTGGTGTTATCGTCGATCGGCTCGCCCTTCGTCGATCTCGGATTGCTGTTCTTTATCTGCGCCGGCATGTCGATGGCCGTCAGTGAGAGCGAACAGAGCGCGTCCGCAGTGCCGGCCGGGATAAAGCCGCGGCGCGTGCCGGCCACGTGAGGGCCGTCCGATCCGGATCCTCGAGGCCGAGGCAAGGCAAGCCCCGGGAACAGCCCTGCCGGCGGGCCCGCTTGGGATGACGTCCTGACCGATCCGGTTCCGGCCATGATGACGCTCCGGCCGGGGCGTCCCTGTCTAAACTTCGACGAGCCGCTGGCGGCCCTGACAATCAGGCTCGCTGCGCCACCTTGCCGAACGAATAGTATTTATGAAGGTAAAAGCTGATCAGGATCGGACTCGCGACGCCGATGAAGTGGGCGACGTCCTCCACGTGCCAAGTGAACCCGAGCATCGGGAACAGCGCGCGCGCCAAGCTGCTGCTGACACCGAGCACGATCAGGAAGCTGACGACATTGACCAGAGCAAACCGCCCGTATTCGCCGAGCCAGTGACCCGTGGATGTGAAGACGTAGCGCCGTGCCAGGACGAAAGCCAGGTTCAGGCCGATGAGGTAGGCCACGATGACGGCCAGCTCGTACACGACGACGAAGCTCAGCAGCCACCGGCTCACGAGGTTGACCAGGGCCGCGGTGCCGCCCGTGACCACGAAGCTGGCGAGCTGCCGCCTGTCGCTCTGTCGGGTGGCCGCTGCGCTCATGCCGAGATCCCCGCGCCCATCGCGTTGGCGCGCCGGACGCTCGGCGACATCCCACGGTCTTCCGGGCAGGCGAAGGGGATGTCGGCGATGGGAAGTCGGGCGTTCGACCCCTGCGCGGTGGGCAGAGGCGCGGCGAAACCGCGCTCGCGGAGCGGCTGGGCGCGGACCAGCGCACCGACCCCGGCAAGCCTGTCCTGCCGGTCGTCATCGACGGCGATGTCGGCCACAAAGGCGTCGATATCGGGGTGGTGTTTTTTCAGGATCGCGGCGTTCGCGGTGGCTTTGTCGACCATCGCGATGGCGGTGAAGCCGCCTGCCTGGACGAACGGGATCGGGTTCTGACCGACGAGGCCCGCACCGCTCGTGATCACAATCCGCCCCATCCGCGAGAATCTCTCGATACAAGCCGAACCGTGCGGGACCCCTATCGAATATGCCGCAGGTCAACAAGGACGTACCCGCGTTCGGTGGCGCTTTATTGAATTGTGTCGCAACGAATTAGCGTTACCGCAGTACGCGGATTGGCTCGGGCCGCGGTATAGATTGTGACTTCCGGACTGCTGAGTTGCCAGAATCGTCGCCGGTCGCGTGACGATCGGAAACTGATCCCAGTCCTCGATACGGCACTTTCCCTGGTGCTGAACCGGTACTTACTTCGTCGGCCAACGCTCCAACCCGGCGATCTCGCAGCGTCTCAGTTGTTACCGCCGCCACGCCAGGGCATTTTGGGTGGGACGCCTACCGCCCGAGCCTTGACATTTCCAGCGTGGGTAGCTCACGTATTCCTCGATGTACGGTTCTCCAATTTTCCACTGATTACCGAGGAAAATAGTAGAGAGCGGCCGGCTTAACAGTTGGAAACGACTTGCTGAGAGTGCCCGCATGAGCGCCGCGATTGCAGCGATCCGTGACGAGGGCGTGGGCGACGTTCCGCTCGTCGTCGACGTCGACGGCACGCTGATCAAGAGCGACCTGCTCTACGAGTCGGCGCTCCAGTTCTTGGCCCGCTTCCCGTTCGAGGCCTGGCGGCTGCCGCACTGGCTGTTCACCCGCGGCAGAGCCGAGCTCAAGCGGCATCTCGCCGAGCGCGCGGATCCGAGCATCGCGACGATCCCGCTGCGCGCTGAGACCATCGCGGTGATCCGGGACGCGCAATCGGCCGGGCGCCGCGTCTATCTCGCCTCGGCCTCCGACGGACGCCTCGTCGAGGCCCTGGCCGACCGGATCGGCGGGATCGCCGGCGTGTTCTCGACCGAGGCGGGCGTCAACCTGGCCGGTGCCGCCAAGGCCAGGCGCCTCGTGACGGAACTCGGCGAGAAAGGGTTCGACTACGTGGGCGACGCCCCCGTGGACTTTCCGGTGTGGCGGGCGGCGCGCAACGTACTGGCTGTCGCCCACGGCCGCGGTTTCTCCCGCAAGGTGATGGAGTCCTTCCCGGAGGCCCGCATCGTCGCCGTGCCGCGGGTCCGGCCCCGGGACATCGTCCGCGCGCTCCGCCCGCATCAATGGGCGAAGAACGCCCTCGTCTTCGTAGGGCTGGTGACCGGTCATCATTTCGATGCGCCGAGCACCCTCGAGTCCCTCACCGCCTTTCTGTGCTTCTGCATGGCGGCGTCGAGCGCGTATCTGATCAACGATCTGCTCGACCTTCCGGCCGACCGTGCCCACCCAAGCAAATCCCGGCGGCCCTTCGCGTCGGGGGCGGTGCCGGTCCTGTACGGGGTCGTCCTCGCGGCGCTCCTCGGCGCCGGGGCCTTCGCGGTGTCGTTCCTGCTGCCGCTGAAGTTCAGCTTGGCGCTCCTGATCTATCTCGTCCTGACGCTCGCCTACTCGTTCTATCTCAAGCGCCGGATGATGATCGATATCGTGGTGCTCGGCGGCCTCTACGCGATCCGCGTCTTCGGCGGCGTCGCCGCCCTCGGGCTGTCGCAGACGCCCTGGCTGCTGATGTTCTCACTCTTCCTCTTCACCAGCCTCGCCATCGTGAAGCGCTGTAGCGAGCTGACGGCCACCCTCCGGAACGAGACGCCCGGCGAGAAGCAGACGCTGAACGGCCGCAGCTACGGAGCGGACGATCTGCGCGTCCTGTTCCCCCTCGGCGCTGCAGCCGGCTACGGCTCCGTCTTCGTTTTCGCGCTGTACATGTCGAGCCCGGAGGTGGCCGCGCTCTACACGCACCCCAACCGGCTGTGGCTGATCTGCCCCCTGCTCATTTATTGGGTCAGCCGCATGTTCCTCCTCGCGAACCGTAACCAGCTCCACAGCGATCCGGTGGTCTACGCCCTGACCGATCGCATCAGCCTCGCGACGGGGGCCTGCGTCGCCGCCGTGCTGGCCATCTCCATCTGAACCCAGGCCCCCGACGTGCCAGAACCTGACCGCCCGCGCGTCCCGCTCAGCGGGTGGGGCCGGTACCCGCGCCGCGACTGCGATGTCGCGGCACCGGGCGACCCGGCCACCGTGGCGGCCGCGCGTTCCCCGAGCCTGCCGCTCATCGCCCGCGGCAACGGCCGCTCCTACGGCGATGCCAGCTTCGGCCCGGGCCTGACCCTCGACATGCGCCGCCTGGGCCGGCTCGTCGCCTTCGACGAGGCGACCGGGGTGCTGACCTGCGAGGCCGGCACGCTCCTGAGCGAGATCATCGCGGTGCTGACGCCGCGCGGCTGGTTCCCGCCGGTGACGCCCGGCACCAAGTTCGTGACCGTCGGCGGCATGGTCGCCTCGGACGTGCACGGCAAGAACCACCACGGGGCGGGCTCGTTCTGCGATCACGTCCTCTCGGTCCGCCTCGCACTGGGCGACGGGACGATCCTGACCTGCTCCCCGACGGAACATGCGGATCTCTTCGCCGCGACCTGCGGCGGAATGGGGCTGACCGGCACCGTGCTGACGGTGACCTTCCGGCTGATCCCGGTGCACTCGTCCAAGATCCTCCAGGAGACGGTCCGCGCGCCCGATCTCGCGACCGCGATCGATCTGTTCGAGGCGGGGGCCGCACGCACCTACTCGGTGGCCTGGATCGACTGCCTCGCCTCCGGGGCGGATCTCGGCCGGTCGGTGCTCATCTTCGGGGAGCACGCCACGCCCGCGGACATCGAGCCGGATCAGCGGGCGACGCCCTTCGCGCGCCCGGCCCCCCGCCGCAAACGCGTCCCAATGGATTTCCCCACGGTCGCCCTCAACCGGCTCTCGGTCTCGCTGTTCAACAAGGTCTACTACCGGCTCCAGACGCCGGGCCGGAAGGTCGTCGACATCGATCCGTACTTCTACCCGCTCGACGCCATCCAGGACTGGAACCGGATCTACGGGCGCCACGGCTTCGTCCAGTATCAGTGCGTGCTGCCCCTTGAAACGAGCCGGGACGGGCTGACGGCGCTCCTCACGGAGATCGCCCGCGTCGGGCAGGCCTCCTTCCTGGCGGTGCTCAAGCGGCTCGGGCGCGAGTCGTTCGGCTACCTTTCCTTCCCGCGGGAGGGCTATACCCTGGCCCTCGACTTCCCGGCCCATGCCGACACCTTCGCGCTCCTTGAGCGGCTGGACCGGATCGTGATCGAGGGCGGCGGCCGGCTCTACCTCGCCAAGGACGCGCGGATGCGCGCGCCGATGCTGCGCTCCGGTTATCCCCGGCTGGAGCGCTTCGACGCCGTCCGGCGAAGCTACGGCCTCGATGGGCGTTTCCGATCGGCCCTCTCCGATCGCCTGGAGATCTAGTGTGACGCCATCGTCCGTCCTCATCCTCGGCGCGCGCTCGGATATCGGCCGCGCCGTCGCCCGGCGCTTCGCCCAGAGCGGCGCTTCGGTGATCCTCGCGGCCCGGCGCGCCGACGCCCTGGCCGACGAACTCGCGGATCTCAGGATCCGCTTCAAGGTCGCGGCCGAGGCGATCGAGTTCGACGTCACCGACGGGGAGGCCGAGCGCTTCTTCGACGCGCTCCCGGAACTGCCGCACATCGTCGTCATGGTCGTCGGCCTGCTCGGGGATCAGCCGCGCAGCGAGGCGGATCTCGACGCCGCGAGCGCCGTCATGGCGACCAATTACACCGGGCCGGCCTGCTACCTCCTGGCTGCGGCCCGGCGGATGGCGACCCGCGGCAGCGGCTGCATCGTCGGCATCAGTTCGGTCGCGGGCGACCGGGGTCGGCAATCCAACTACGTCTACGGCTCGGCCAAGGCCGGCTTCACCGCCTTCCTGGCCGGGCTGCGCAACCGCCTCTTCCGCCGGGGCGTTGCGGTTATAACGGTCAAGCCGGGCTTCGTGGCGACCGCGATGACCGCCGGCATGAAGCTCCCGCCGCTGCTGACCGCGCAGCCGGACGAGGTCGGACAGGCAATCTTCACGGCCGTGACCAAGGGCAAGGACACGATCTACGTCCGGCCGATCTGGCGGGTGATCATGGCGGTGATCCGGAACGTGCCGGAAATCGTGTTCAAGCGGCTCTCTATGTAATGTACAGGATTCTTATCGACGTCATCTCTATCGCTGATGAAGTGATTACCAGGTGGTTGTCGTCGATATCGTCCACTTTCGGCTGAGCGTTCGTGGATGGTGTGGCGACGGCGCACTTATGATTGCGCGGATCGTCGGCATCGGAGCGTGATTTCGAGCCCTGTGTTTGCGCGAAACGCAGATTGGATCCCTCGTCGGTTCGCGTCGGGGCAGGTTTGCCGCACCGCGGGGTAATGAGACGGGTCGAACGTCCAGCCGTCGCCGCGGGGCTGCCCGGCCGCAGTCGAGACCGCACGGGCTGCCCGCGCCGGCTTGGGCGACACCAGGCCTCAGCACGGTTCGGGACTTGATAAATCCGGGCTTTGCCGTAAGCCGTCTCCGGTCGCCAGCGCCGAAGATTGACAGAAAAACCTCCTATCCCGCGTCGAGTATTTCAGCTCCCGCTTGGAACGGCTGCTCATGCATTGGAACGACGAATTCCGGCGATCGATGCTTTCAAGACAGAGGTTGCCCTGGGAGATCATTGATCGTGTTTCAATATGCCTGTTCAGATCTGCATATTCTCATCGCTTAATCCTGAGAGAGAGAAATTAGATGGCGAGTCTGGTTGTCGGCATTCCGAGTTCGGGTCGGAAAGAGTTGTTGAGCCGCACGATCGAGCATCTCAGCCAGCAGGTTCTGCGTCCCGACAAAGTGATCCTCTGCACGCCGGAGGATGAAGAGTGTCAGACGCCGGAATACGACCCGACATTGAACCTGATTCATGTCCAGGCCCCGAAGGGATCCTGCTCGCAGCGCAACGCGATGCTGGACATGTTGAAGGGCGAGGACGGGATCCTGCTCATCATCGACGACGACTTTTTCGTGCACCCGACCTATCTCGCCGCGATCAAGACGATCATGCTGGCCCGTCCGGATATCGCGCTGGCCAACGGCTTCATCATCAAGGACGGGATCATCGGTCCCGGCATCCCGGTGGCGGAGGCGAACAGGATGCTGGAGGAGACGCAGCATGATCCCGCGCGCCCGGTGACCGTGCAGGAGAAGATCGTCGGCTACGGCTGCAACATGGCGATTCGGCTCGAACACGCCAGGAGCGTCCGGTTCGACGAGAATCTGCCGCTCTATGGCTGGCTGGAGGATGTCGACTTCTCGCACCAGCTCAGCAGAACCGGGAAGATCGTCGATGTGTCCGCGGTCGCGGGCGTCCATCTCGGGATCAAGATGGGTCGTACGCCCGGAAAGAAGTTCGGATACTCGCAGATCGTCAATCCGATCTATCTGATCCAGAAGGGGAGCATGAAGAAGAGACATGCGCTGTTCCTCATGCTGCGGAACATGGCGATGAACGTGACGCGCAGTGTTTCTCCGGAGCCGTATCTCGACAGGAGAGGCAGGCTGTTCGGCAACATTCTCGGACTGTGCGATGTGATCCGCGGTCGGATCAATCCGCAGGCGGTCGCCCTATTGGATCGACCGAGACCGGGCGAGCGCATGGTCCTGTAGGACTGAACGCGAGCGCCTGGATGAAACCGATGCGGCAAGCAACGTCTTCCAGAGGGCCAGATCTGCGCGACGCCGGGTCTTGCTGCGGTGACGAGCGGGCGTCGAATGCCGGTCCTCCGGCTCCTTTCTCAGTGTCCGGGGGTGGGGTGCATTTGCAGGAGCCGCGCAGGGGGCTTGTCGGGGCCGTGTCGTGTGATCTGGTCGGGATTGGTGTGATGTATGAGATCTTAACGTTAAGAGTAGACCGCTAAATCATGTTGATGGTCCGAAAAGCCCGCTTTCACGGATCGGTCAGGCTTAATATTGTTGGCACACCAATCAACGGATTGATTTGCCCTATTTCAGCCGACGTCAAGCAAGAGTCGCCGGCTCGGTGGCCGGAGGCCGGTGTAGAGATCCTGCACAGATCGTCAGGAAATGTCATGCTGTTGAGATCGAGAAAATCTTTGTTGGCATCGTGCCGAAATCCTATATTTGGTGATGAAACGGCCGCTCTATAGGCTGAGGACCGGAGTTATCGAATGGCCGATGTGGATGTCGTCGACAGGATTTCCGGTCTGATGGGGGGGCGGTCGCGCGTCAGATCGCTCGTCAACAGGCTGGGCTACGATACGACGGATTGGGTTCGGACGGTCATGTACCGGGAGTGCTTCTCGTTCATCGAGAGCCTGTCCCCGCATCGGCTCGATACGCTCGAAATCGCGGCCGGTCCGCAGTGGAAGCGCAGATTTCAATTCAAGTCCTATACCGCGGCCGATTATCCGGAATTCGATATCTGCGAGGGTCGGCTCGACCGGACGTTCGATCTCATTATCGCCGATCAGGTCTTCGAGCACCTGAAATGGCCGCAGCGCGCGGGTAAGAACGTCTTCTCCATGCTCAAGCCGGGCGGCACCTTCATCGTCACCACGCCGTTCCTGATCCGGCTGCACGACAGCCCGATCGATTGCTCGCGCTGGACCGAGACGGGGATGTCCTATCTCCTGCAGGAATGCGGCTTCGAGGCGCAGAACATCAAGACCGCCTCCTGGGGCAACCGGGCCTGCGTGCGCGCCAACTTCCGCCGGTGGCCGCGATACGGCTGGTACAAGCCGCTCCATAACGAGAAGAACTTCCCCGTCACGGTCTGGGCGTTTGCCCGACGCTGACCCGGTCGCCCTAGAGGGGCACTGAGACAGAGTCTGGGCCGGCGCCGACGAGGCGCCGGCCGATTGGCGCCGTGATCGGCGCCGGGGCGCAGCCTCCGGATGGCCTGCCCGGGGGGCTCAGGCCGTCGCCTCGGGACCTTCGGTGAATTCCCGCCACAGCAGCACGAGGGCCGCCATCACGGCCGGGCCGAGGAACAGGCCGAGCAGCCCGAAGGTCTCCACGCCGCCGAGGATGCCGAGCAGCACCCACAGGAACGGGAGCTTCGTGGTGCCGCCGATCAGCGCGGGCCGGACGAAGTGGTCGGCCGCGAAGGTGACGACGAGGCCGGCCACCGCCACCACGATGGCGGCCTTCGTCGCGCCGGCCGCCACCAGGAGGATGGCCGCGATGGCGATGGCCAGGGCGGCGCCGAACGGGATCATGGCCGCCACGGCGGTGAAGGCGCCGAGCAGGACCGGGTGCGGCACGCCGGCGAAGTAGTAGACGATCCCGAGAATGAACCCTTCTCCGAGGCCGACCAGGACCAGACCGTCGACGGTGCCGTGAACCGAGGCGACCATCTGGCGGGCGACCCGCTCGCCGCGCGGGCCGAACAGGCGGTGACAGGCGGTCAGCGACTCGTCCCGCACGGTCCGCCAGTCGCGGAAGAGGAAGAACAGGGCCACGAGGCTGAAGCCGAACAGAACGATCCGGTGCATCACCTCGCGCCCGAAATTGCGGGAGGCCCCGATCACGGAATTGTTCTCGAACCGGTGCAGCAGGTCCGAGCCGGCCTGGGCGTGGCCGAGGTTGTTGTTCCACCAATCGGTCGCCTGTGCGGCTCCGTAGGGCAGGTGCTGGAGAAATTCCGGCGCCGGAACGCCGTTCGCCTCGGCGTTGCGGACGAAATCGGCCACGTCGTGGGCCTCCCGGGCCGCCTGAACGCCCAGGATGGCCAGGGGGGCCAGGAAGACCAGCGCCACCGCTACCGTCATCAGGCTCGGCAGGAGGATGTTGTGCTTGCCCGGCGGGAACCGGTGCTCCAGGCGGGCATAGAGCGGCCACAGGGCGATCGCGAGCACCAGCGCCCAGGCGAGGGCCGGGAGGAACCCGTGCAGTATCCAGAGGCCGAGGGCGGAGAGCGCCAGGACCAGCAGCACGCGGGCCGCGCCCTGCGAGCGGGCGCGCTCGTGCGGCGGTCCGTCCTGGAGTGCCGGAGGCGGCGCCTCGATCCGCGCCGGCGGGGCGAGGGGCTTTGTGATCGGTGGCATCCGTCTGATCTCCTGGGGACGCGCGGTCGGTCGCGCCCGTTCGCTCGGGCCTGCGCCGCCGTACGGTACGCACGTCTTCGCACGCGGCGGCGTGTGATTGTGGACACGCGCTGAAACGCCGGGGAACCGCTGCGGTTGCCGCCCCTGATACCCTCGTGTAGAGGTCGCCGCCATTCAGTGGGGCCGTGTATCGGGGCCCGCAGACGCGTAGGATGACCGCGCGGGGTGCGCGCGCCGGGCTGCCCGGCGCCAGGGGGCGCCCCGCCCGACCGATCCGGAATCCGACCAGCCCGCGAGAAGACATGTCCGACGAGCCCGCCCACGGCAGCGCCACCTTCGAGCGCGTGGCCGACATTATAGCCGAGACCGCCGACATCCCCCGGGACAAGATCACCCCCGAGAGTCACGCCATCGACGACCTCGGCATCGACAGCCTCGCCTTCCTCGACATCGCCTTCGCGGTCGACAAGGCGTTCGGGATCAAGCTGCCCCTGGAGCGCTGGACCCAGGAGGTCAACGAGGGCAAGGTCCCGGCAGAAGAGTATTTCGTCCTCAAGAACCTGTGCGCGCGCATCGACGGCCTGGTGGCCGAGAAGGCCGCCAAGGTCTGAGGCCGGCAGCCCGGTCCGCCCCGCCATGCGCCTCGAATATTTCGAGATGATCGATTCCGTGCGGCTCCTCGACCGGGCCGCCGGCCGCATCGAGGCGCTCGCCCGGGTGCCCCTGGAGAGCCCGGTCTTCGAGGGGCACTTCCCCGGCCATCCCCTGGTGCCCGGGGTGCTCCTCACCGAGACGATGGCGCAGGCCTCGGGCTATCTCGTGCTCGCCCATCTGGACTTCGCCCGGATGCCGTTCCTCACCGGGGTCGACAAGGCCCGGTTCCGGTCCTTCGTCGGGCCGGGGGCGGATCTCGTGGTGACGGCGCATCTGGAGCATGACGGCTCAGGCTATGCGGTGACCAAGGCCGCGATCAGCCACGCCGGGAAGGCGCTGTGCGACGCGGAGCTGCGCTTCCGGACCATGCCGTTCCCGGATGGGCTCGACGCGCCGATGCGCGCCCGCGCCCGGGCGATCGGCCTGTTCCCGGACCCGGTGCAGCCGTGAGCCGCCCCGTCGTCGTCACCGGCCTCGGCCTGGTCTCCTGCGCGGGCGAGGGCGTCGAGGCCCACCTCGTCGCCCTCGACGCGGGGGTCGCGCCCCGCACCGACGCCGAGACCTTCGCGCCCTACCCGGTCCATCCCGCGCCGGCGATCGTCTGGGACGGACAGATCCCCAAGCGCAGCGACCAGCGCCAGATGGAGGCGTGGCAGCGCCTCGGCGTCTACGCGGCGGGCCTCGCCCTCGACGCGGCCGGCGTGAAGGACGACGCCGCCTTCAAGCAGGCGCTCCACCTCGTGGTGGCGGCGGGCGGCGGCGAGCGCGACTACGCGGTCGACGGGGCGATCCTGACGGGGCTGCGGGATGCCGCCGATCCGGGCGCCTACCTGAACGAGCGGCTGCAGAACGACCTGCGCCCGACCCTGTTCCTCGCCCAGCTCTCCAACCTGCTGGCCGGCAACATCGCCATCGTGCACGGGGTCACGGGGGCGTCGCGCACCTTCATGGGCGAGGAATCCGCCGGGGTCGACGCCCTGCGGATCGCCCAGGCGCGGGTGGCCTCCGGCCAGATCGACGCGATCCTGGTCGGCGGTTCGTACAGCGCCGAGCGGCCCGACGTGCTGGTGATCCACGAGATGGGCGGCTACCTCGCCCGGGACGCGTTCCGGCCGGTCTTCGAACGCGCGGGGCGGGGCGGGTTCATCCTCGGCAGCTGCGCGGCTTTCCTGATGCTCGAATCGGAGTCCCACGCCGCCGCCCGCGGCGCCCGGCCGCTCGCCCGGCTCGACCCGGTGGCGAGCGACCGCACCCGGCGCGCTCCGGGCAGCGTCGCCGGCAGCCTCGAAGCCCTGTGGGGGCAGGCGGGACTCGTGGCTCCGGACCGGGTCCTGTCCGGCGCGACCGGGGTGGTGCCGATCACCGCGGAGGAGCGGGACACCCTGGCGCGGCTCGCCCCCGGGGCGCACCTGTGCGCCCTCGGCGACGTGATCGGGCACGGGCTCGAAGTGGCGGCCCCCTTCGGGGCGGCCCTGGCGGCCGCCCTGGTCGCCGCCGGCCGCGCCCGCGAGGTCGTCGTGACGACGGTCGGGCATCGCCGCGGCGAGGGCGTCCTCCGCGTCGTTCCGGCCTGACCGGTCCCGGTCTGCAGGGCGTGCCGAATGACACCCGCCGAACATCGCATTTGGATGCCGATGCGGGGCCGAATCCGCTTCGGCCCCGGGCGGGCGACCCGTTCCAGCCCCAGCACCGGGATTCATCGGGCCAGAAAGCGCCCCCGCGCAGACCCGAACACCCGCGGAAACATGCCTCTGCGCTTGCCAAAAAACCGAGACGGCGCTATCTCAACGCCATCGGCACGTGTCCGGATATCTTGGACCGTTACGCCTTCGCAGGGCGGTTCTGACTTTCCTATCGCTATCGGTCGATACCGGCGCCGACCCAAACGGGTAGGAGCCATCACTCACTATGCCTGCGAAGATCAAGGACTGCCATGAGCACCGGAACCGTGAAGTGGTTCAACGAGACCAAGGGCTACGGCTTCATCCAGCCGGATGACGGCGGCAAGGACGTGTTCGTCCACATCTCATCCGTCGAGCGCGCCGGCCTGCGGGCTCTGAACGAGGGCCAGAAGGTCACCTACGAGCTGGAGACCGACCGCCGCAGCGGCAAGCAGTCCGCCGGCCAGCTCCAGACGGCCTGATCTCCGACCGGACGTCTCTCTCCGAAGCCGCTCCCCAAGAGCGGCTTCTTCGTATCGACCATCCCTTTCGGGGCGTGGCCTTCGCCGCGCCCGACCCAGGAGTGTCTGTGAGCTTTCCGAACAAACAGGGCGTCGTTGATCGCCTGGAGACGGCCGCCAAGGCGCGGTCCGAGATGCTGGCCCGGTTCCGGGCACGTCCGACGGCCGACGATCCGGCCGTCCTGGCCCGTCAGTCGGCCCGCCGCGCCGTGGTCGATGCCCGCGAGGCCCGCATGGCCGAGCGCGCCGCCCAGCGCCAGGCCGAGATCGAGCGCAGCGCCGCCCAGGCCGAGGCCGATCGCCTTGCCGAGATCGAGCGCAAGCAGGCCGAGCAGCTGGCCGCCCAGGAGCGCGCCAAGGCCCTTCAGGCCGAGCAGAAGGCGCAGCGCGACGCGCGTTACCTCGCCCGCAAGGCCAAGGCCCAGAAGCGGCGCTGAACCGCCGCTTCGATATCGCGTCCCAGGAGGCCGGCATGTCCCACAAATTCAAGATCGGCGAACGCGTCCGCCGTCCCCGGCTCGGCCTGCCCGGCGACAAGGGCGAGGGCGAGGTGTTCGAAGTCCTCCGGCTGATGCCGGCGGATCAGACCGGCGAGCCCAGCTACCGGATCCGCACCCAGTCCGGCGAGCGGGCGATCCGCGAGAGCGACCTGGTGGCCGCGCCCCACCTCTGATCTATGCCGTTCCTGGACCGGCCCACCACGGGAGGCCGCGAGGGGTGAGTCGCCACGGCGATGCTCCCCGCTCCGACAGGTCTCCGGAACGGGCCGAACATTGCTCCGGCGTGATGGAACCCCAGCGGGCGGCAGCCGGTCAGCCGAACTGCTCCCGCAGGATGCGCTCGTCGAGGCTGTGCCCGGGATCGTGCAGGAGCACCAACTCGGTCGCGCGGTCGAGGGAGGTCTCCACCGTGCAGACCCGGCGGAACTCGGTGTGATCGGCCACCGCCGCCACCGGACGGTGGGGCGCGTCGAGCACGTCGATCCGGATCCGGGCATAGTCCGGCAGCAGCGCGCCGCGCCAGCGCCGGGGCCGGAAGGCCGAGATCGGGGTCAGCGCCAGCAGCTTGGCGTCCAGGGGCAGGATCGGCCCCCCCACCGACAGGTTGTAGGCGGTGGATCCCGCCGCCGTGGCGACCAGCACGCCGTCTGCGATCAGCAGATCGAGCCGGACATGACCGTCCACGGCGATCTTCAGCTTGGCCGTCTGATGGGTCTGGCGCAGCAGATAGACCTCGTTGATCGCCCGCGCCCGGTGCGAGCGGCCCTCGGTGTCGAGCACGTCCATCACCAGCGGATGAATGACGCTGCGCTGCGCGCTGTCCAGGTGCTCCAGGAGGTCGTCGTCCCGGAACTCATTCATCAGGAAGCCGACCGTGCCGCGGTTCATCCCGTAGATCGGCTTCGGGTTGTCCATGAACCGGTGCAGGACCTGGAGCATCAGACCGTCGCCGCCGAGCGCCACCACCACATCCGCCTCCTCGGGCGAGACGTGGTCGTAGCGGCGCATCAGGGCGGCCGCGGCGTCGCGGGCATAGCCGGTCGGGCTCGCCACGAAGGCGATCTTCTTGAAATGTGGCATCGGTCAGGCGAGGCCGGGCGGGGGCGTCGAGGTCGCGTCGGAGGTCACGTCACGGCTCCAGTGCTGACGAGCGAACCGCCCGGTTGACGTCGGTGCCCCGCATGTCCCTCTCTCACCGGACGCATGCGCGACCCGGAGGCATAGCATGGAGCGTCCGCTCCTCGTCTACACCACCTTCCCCGATGCCGCCTCGGCCCTCGACATCGGCGAGGCCCTCGTCCGCGAAGGCCTGATCGCCTGCATCAACGTTCTGCCGGGCATGCGCTCGGTCTACCGTTGGAAGGGCGCCGTGGAGCGCGGCGAGGAGGTGGCGACGATCCTCAAGAGCCGCGAGGGTCTGGCCGAGCCCCTGTCGGCCGCCCTCAAGGCGCGCCATCCCTACGAGACGCCGATCATCCTGCACCTGCCGGTCGCCGGCGCCGACGCCGAGACCGCGGCCTGGATCCTGGCCGAGACCGGGCTCGTCGGGGCGCCGGGGCCTTCGGCCTGACCGGCGGCCCCCGCCGGGGAGCGCCCGCGGGGCCGGGGCGATCCGGATGCTTCGAACCCGCGCCTGCCGCGTTCTCCCCCGGTCCGTCCGCTCGACTTGGGCGGGTCGGCTGCGACCGCGTTCGCCGGTGCGGGCGGAACGTACCGTGGCCGGCACGATGGGGAAGATGACACCATGGCATCATCGAAGACCGGACGTCGCGTCGCTGCGCTCCTCATGGCGGTCGCTCCAGGCTGCGCGGGTGTCCGGGCGGCCGACGGCCCGCCGCCGATGACCATCGTGCCGGCGCCGTCCGGTCCGGCGGGTCTCGCCACCGCCGATCCGCCCGCCCTCCGGTATGGCGTCCTCTACGCTGACGCCGCAGGACGCAGCCATGTCCAATATTGCGATCTGACGAACTTCACCTTCAAGAGCTACGCCCCGCCCGCGCCGCCGCAATACGTCGGCACGCCGCCGGGCGACGTGGCGGCGATCGCCTACGCGGTGCTGCCGGTCGGCTATGTCGGCCCGTGGCACAGCGCGCCCGGCCCGCAATGGGTGATCACCCTCTCGGGACGCTGGTCGGTGGAGGCGACGGACGGCACCGTGCTGGAGCAGGGACCGGGGGAGGTCCAGTTCAACGCCGATGCGGGGTCGACCCCTCAGGGGCCGGATGGCCGGGCCGGGCACCTCACCCGGCAGGTCGGCGCCGCGCCGACCGTGCAGCTCATCGTGTCGTTGAAGAAGCCGCTGCCGGGGCAGGCCTCCGGCACCGGTCCCTGCGAACCGGCCCCGAAATGACCGGCCGCGCGGATCGGAGCCAGTGGGATGCAGGGGCTTCTCAGACGCCGCTCACCGGATAGCTCCGGCCCTTCCAGGTCGCGGCGCCGGCGCGCTCCCGGCGCAGCAGCACGTTCCACTGGATCGCCAGCGCCACCACGACCGCGGCCGGGTGGAGCGGGATCGTCGCCAGGGGTGCCCGAACCGCCAGGGTGATCGCGCCCCGGGTTGCCAGCGACAGGGCGAAAGCGGCCGACGCGAGGGCCAGGGCGGCGGGCGGTGCGAGGCCGAGCAGGCCGGCCGCCACGAGGAGCGGCGGCAGCAGCTGTCCGCCTCCGAGCAGCAGGGTCCAGACCGGCAGGGCCCGGGGCGTGGCCATGCCCTCGTGGGCGTTCTTGGAGAAGCCCGCCCAGGCCTGTGCGAAGGTCTGATACATCCGGCAGGTCGCCAGGGAGGCTGCCGCAACCAGATCCGTCCGGTAGCCCGCCGCGCGGAACAGGCGCGGCAAGCGGACGCCATCGTGCAGCGCGGCGCGGATGGCGCCGTGGCCCCCTGTGGCCGCGTAGGCCGCCGTCTCGAACAGGATGAGCTGGCCGCAGGCCGCCCCGAGGGACGGGTCGGGCAGGCGGCGCATCAGCGGTACCGGCAGGTAGCCCAGCAGCAGGAAGTCGATCATCGGCACGGTGAGCTTCTCGCCCAGCGTATCGACGCGCTGCCGCGGAACGCCGCTCACCAGCGCCGCGCCGGTGCGGCGGGCCCGCGCCGCCAGGGAGGCGGCGGCTTCGGGGGCGAGGCACACGTCGGCGTCGATGAACAGCAGGTGGCGCCCTTGCGCGAGACCGGCCATGTGGCTGCAGGCGTGGTTCTTGCCGGTCCAGCCCTCGGGCAGCGGCGGTACGGCGGCGAGGCGCAGGCGCGGATCGGCGATGGCGCGCACGATCTCGGGGGTCGCGTCCGTGGAATGGTCGTCGCCGACGATCACCTCCACCGGCACCATCGTGCTGGCGAGCGCCGCCCGGACGGTGGCGGCGATGTTGCCGGCCTCATTGCGGGCCGGGATCATTATCGAGACCAGGCTGGGATCCGCCTCCGGCTCCGGCCGGCGCAGGACGGCGAGGTTCACCGCCGCCACGACGGCCGGCAGGAGGGCCAGGACCAGACCGAGCAGGGCGAGGGCGGTGAGAATCCAGTCGGTCATGGTTCACCGCACCCGGATGGGACGTCGCCGGTCCCCAGAACATGCCGGGCGGGCCGGGCGGAAGCGGTCATACGACGCGATCCCGCCCGTCCGCGGGGCGGTGGGCCGGGTCGAAGCGGCGCCCGGAGAGCCGGGCCGCCAGATGCCGCCAGAGGTCGTAGACGCCGCCGACGCCCTTGCGGCCCGAGACCAGGGCGCGGAAGCGCTCGGGTTCGCGGCTGATCACATCGGCGCCGAGCCGATGCAGGGTCGCAGTCAGATCGCCCTCCAGGCGGGCGAGCCGCGCCGGCCGGGGGAGGGCGGCAAGTTCCGCTCCGGGTATGCCGCAGCCGAACGCCGCGAAGGCCCCGGCGCCGCGCTCGTCCCAGAAAGCGTATTCCAGGGCGAGCGGCACGAACAGGGCATCGGGGGCGATCTCGGCCAGGCGCGCCACGCCCGGTCGCAGGCCCAGCGGCCTTGCGCGGGCGTCGGCGAAGCGGCCCTGCGCGGTGATCCAGAGCATGCCGTCCGGCGCCGCCAGGATCGCCCGGGCGGCATCGAGGAACTGCGCCGCGCCTCGCGGGCTGTCGAGGTCGACCGCGAAGGCGCCGATCCGCGCGAAGATGCGGTAGCGCGCCAGCGTCGCGGCGTCGAAGGGCGCCCGGCTCAGCCGCTCCGGGTACAAGCGGCCGGCCAGGACGAGGATCACGGCCGCGTCCCACCAGGCGGGATGGTTGCTGTAGATCACCAGCGGGCCGCGATGGTCGCGTGCCGGCGGCGTGCTCCAGAGCGGCAGGCGCAGGGCGTCGAGGTGGCGATGCAGGTAGCGCTCGAACCACGCCACCATGAAGTCGCGGATCCGGCGCGAGACCGGGGGCAGGGCGGCGACGCGCGTCCGTCTCCCGCCCCCCGGCCGGTCCGGGGCCTGCCCGGGCAAGCCCGAACCGGGATCGGGGGCGGGGGGAGGCGCGGCCGCCGCTGTCACGCCGTCTCGCGCAGGGCGCCGCGGGCGTCCTGATCGTGCGCGTCGGCGGCGATCCAGCCGGACATCATCACCATGGGCATGCCGGGCCCGGGATGGGCGGCGCCGCCGGCGAGATAGAGCCCGCGCACCTGCCGCGAGCGGTTGCCGGGCTTGAACGCGCCCATCACCCGGCCGTGCGAGGCGAGCCCGTAGATCGCGCCGTTCAGGACGCGATAGCGCTCGTGGATGTCCTGCGGCGTCAGGTGGCGCTCGACCACGATGCGCTCCTCCAGGTCCGGCATGCCGGCGGTGCGCTTGAGCTTGTCGAGGATGGTCCGCCGGTAGTTCTGGAACAGCGGCCCGTCCGGGCGCCAGTCGTGGTGCGGCCGGAGATAGGGCGTGTGCACCAGGACGTAGAGGGCTTCCCCGCCCTCGGGTGCCACGCTCGGGTCGGTGGAGGAGGGGGCCGCCAGGTAGGCGGTCGGGTCCGGGGCCGGCTCGCCCTTGTTGTAGATGTAGTCGAACTCCTCCTCGGGGTCCCGGGAGAAGACGAAATCGTGGTGGTTCAGGTGCTCGTAGCGCCTGTTCAGCCCGAGATAGAGCACCACGCCCGAGCAGGCCGGCTCGGGGTTCTTCTTCGCGTAGGCCTTGCCGGCCGCGCCGCCGACGAGTTCCCGGTAGGTGCGCACCGAATCCATGTTGGAGATCACCGCGTCGAAGGGCGTCACGCCCGCGGCGGTCCGCACCCCCCGGACCGCGCCGTTCGCGGTCTCGATCCCGGTCACCTCGGTGTCGGTCTTGCAGGTGGCACCGAGTTCCTGGGCGAGCTTCGCCAGCCCCTCCGCCACCGCGCGGGTGCCGCCCATCGGGTACCAGACCCCGTCGGCGGTCTGCATGTGCGCGATGGCGCAGAGCACCGCCGGGGCGCCGTAGGGCGAGGAGCCGACATATTGCACGAAGTGGTCGAGCATCTGCGCGAGCCGCGCGTCCTTGACCTTGCCGCGGATCGTCGAGGCGACGGAGGCGTGCATGCGCAGGGACAGCACGTCGCGCAGCGTGCCGGGATTCATGTTGGCGCGGATGTTGATCGTATCGAACAGGTCCTCCACGGGCTTCCAGAAGAAGAATTTTTCTGAAACCCCGTGAAGGTGCTCCGAGATGGTGAGGAATTTCTTGTAGCCGTCGCCGGTGCCGGGGGCGAAGCGATCCATGTCGCCGGCCATCCGCTCGATGTCCTGCATCAGGTCGATATGGGTGCCGTCGTCGAAGAAGCAGCGCCACTGCGGGTCGAGGCGGCGCAGGTCCATGTAATCGTGGACCGAGCGGCCGGCCTCCGCGAAGATCCGCTCCAGGACGCGCGGCACGGTCAGGATGGTCGGTCCCATATCGAAGCGGAAGCCGCCCTCGTGCAGCACCGCCGCCTTGCCGCCGAGCCAGCCGTTCTTGTCGTAGACCGTCACGCGGTGGCCCCGCGCCGCCGCGACGCACGCGGCTGCGAGTCCGCCGAGCCCGCTGCCGATGACGGCGACCGTAGAATCCTGGCTCATCCTGACGAGTCGCTCCCCGGGCCGTGGAACCGGCCCGCAGGAGCGAAGCTAGACCTGGGACCGGGCGGGTCAACGCGCCACCCCGTCGCGGTGACGAATCTTCAGCGGGCCGTCGTCGACAACTGCGCCAGGAAGTTGCCGATTTCCCGGCGGCGCAGATCCGCATCGAGGACCTCCGGGCCGATCCCGTGCCGCCAGGCCAGGCGACGGGCCGCCTCCGGGTCTGTCCCCTGCAGGCCGGCGATCTCGTCGGCATAGACGGCCACGGCCCGCGGATCCTCCGCGAAACCGGCCTCCACCAGGGCCGTGTCGCAGAGGCGCAGCATCGCGGCCAGCTCGTCGAGAGCGAGTTCCGGATGGTATTGCGTCCCCCAGAACCAGCCGGCGCCGTGCCGGATCTCGAGGGCCTGGATGCCGAGAACACGATTGCCGGCGAGCACGCGGGCGTTCGGGGGCGGCTCCAGCACGGCATCCGAGTGGATCGCCGGGGCGTCCCAGGTGGCCGGGCGGCCGGCCAGCAGCGGATGGGTTCGGCCCTCCTCCGTCGGCGTGATCGCCCGGGCGAACCCGTATTCGGGCCCGCGCGGGTTCTCGGCGGCCGTTCCGCCGGTCACCGTGGCGGCGACCTGCACGCCCCAGCACGAGCCGAAGACCGCGAGCCCCGCCTCCAGGGCCGTCCGCATCAGATCGAGCTGCCGGTGCACCGCGGGCGTGTCCTCCGCGACCTTGAGGGTCGATCCGGTGAAGATCAGCCCGTCGAAATCCGCGAGGCCCGCCGGCAGGGCGGCGTCGGCATCGGCCGGGCTGACGAGGCGGCAGGTGGTCCCGGGTGCCAGATCCCGCACGACCGCCGCGTAGGATTCGGCCGAGGTCCGGCCCGTAGCGGCGACGTGCCGGTCGCGGGCCGCGCGATCGTTGCCGTCGGCGATGAGCAGGCGCAGCATGGGGTTCCTTCGTCGAGCGGGCCCGGACCGTGCCCGATCGCGGCGACCGTGTCCGCGCGCGGCTGGTCGCAGGGCGGGCGCGGATCGTCGCGCCCCGGCTGTTTCGAAGCGATGCCGGGCGGGTGCCTCGGCTCCCGGTATTCAGGATGGCAGAATACAGTATCCGATGATCGGATCGGCCAGTTTGCCGCTGTGATCGGCGGATATATGCGGCGACATCCAAACAGAGGATGCGCCATGGCTGGTTATGATTGTATCCAGCGATCGCGAATGCGGTTACAGGATCGACGGGGGGTTGGGATGCACGATCTCGCTCAGGTTGAACTCTACTGCTCAGAGGCCCGCGCACTCATCGCACGCGCCGAGGATGCCGCGAATCGCCTCGGCCAGAGCGAGGCCTGCGACGGGCATCGTTTGATGGCGACGCAAGGCCTCGTGGCGATCCGGCACCTCCACAGGATCATCGAAACGCACCGAAACCGCTTGGCCTTCGAGGCGCTGCCCAACGCCGTCAGCCAGCCCGTCCCGCCCAGACGGACCTGGCTGTCCGTCATGCGGCGGCACCTCTCGAGCGGAAGCCGCGCCCTGGAAACGCAGGCCTGATCCGCTCCGGCCGCTGCGCACGCTCATCCGTCCTGCGCCGGGCGGACATGTCGGATGGTGGCCTCCCCGGCTTCGCCGCCCTGTCGGGGGGCCTGACGGCCACGAACATGCGCCGCCGAGAGCGGGGGGCGGAACCCCGCGACAGCCGTCGGCGGTCCCCGGCAGTTCGTGCGGCCTGGAAGGGTGGTTCAGGGAGGCGACGCCGTGATGAGAGCCCTGTTGATATGGCCCGTGCTGCTCCTGATCGGCGCGGCGTGTCCGGCCTTCGGAAAGCGGCTGCGACCGGTCGTCCATCAGGCTCCGGAGATCGAGACCCTCGTCAACCGGGCGTCCGACTTCCTGGAGGAGCGCGGCACCGGCGCCTTTGCGGACTTCAGGAGCAAGGGCAGCCCCTGGCGGTATGGCGACGTCTACCTGTTCGTCGTCGACATGCGCGGGATCGTCCTGTTCAATGCCGCCGAGCCCGACCGCGAGGGGCGGGATCTGCTCGGCGAGCGCGACGCCAACGGGAAGCAGTTCCACCGGGACTTCATCGATACCGTCAGCCGGTTCGGGTCCGGCTGGATCGACTACATGTTCCCGAAGCCGGGTCAGGCCGTCCCCACCGTGAAATGGAGCTACGTCTGCCAGACGCACGTGGCGGGTTCCGAGGCGCTCATCGGAGCCGGCGTCTATGTCGAATAGCGCTGCCTCGCCCGCTCAGACCGTCCGTCGGGCCGCGAGCGCGAGGGCGAAGCCGAGGCCGGCGAGGGCCAGCGCGGCCAGGACCGCCAGCGCCGGGGCGGCGGCGGTGAAGCCCTCGCCGAGCGCGTCCTGATAGGCGGTGATCGCCCAGGCGTTGGGGGTGAGCCAGCCGGCCTGCTGGAGCCAGGGCGGCATCAGGAAGCGCGGCACCATCGAGCCGCCTACCGCCGACAGCAGCAGCACCCCGAAGGTCGAGGCGAGGTGCGCCTGCTGGCGCGAGGCCGCCAGCGCGCAGGCGGCGAGCGCCAGCCCCGCCGCCATCGCGGAGACCAGCAGGCACGTGGCCAGGAAGGCCGGCCAGTGCGGCCCGATCTCGACCCCGTAGAGCAGCGCGGCGGCCAGGAAGATCAGGCCCGCCTGCACGACGCCCTGGAGCGTCAGGAAGCCGAACTTGCCGAGCACCACCACCGGCAGCCCACCCGGCCCGGCCATGAGCCGCTCGCTGAGCCCGGTCTCGCGCTCCTCGACCAGCGTCATCGCCCCCTGCATCGCGGCGAACAGCAGGAACACCGCGGTGATCGCGCCCGCATAGTAGCTGATCCGGGCGTTGGTGGTGCTGGCCGCGGTACTGCGCCTTTCGACCATGTCGGCGAAGCTGAACGGTTCCTTCTTCGCCCGCTGCTCGGCGAAGGCCTCGTCGAGGAAGCGCCGTTCGTCCGGGCCGATCTTGCCGGTGCGCTCCACGTCGGCGACGATCCGCGAGAGGACCACGTCGGGCAGTGACTCGTTCAGAACGCGCTGGAACTGGCCCAGGGCGATCGGCGTCGCCAGGGCCTTGGCGGGATTCTCCACCAGCACCACCGGGCGGTCGGCGGCGCCCGGGGCGCCCTCGGAGGGTGTCGCGATCAGATCGCCGCGCAGGGCGAGCGCCACGTCGACCTCGCCCGAGCGCACAGCCCGGACGACGCCCGCGAGGTCGGTCTCGGGCAGGCGCGTGACCCGCAGGGACGGATCGGCAGCGAGCGCGTCGGTGAGGCGGCGTGTCGCGGCGGTCTGGACGAGGTCGGCGAGTCCGAGATGGATGCGGATCCGCTCGCCGGTCGCCCCGGAGAAGATCGCCGCGAAGATCGAGAAGATCACGGTCGGCAGGACGAACGCCATTACCAGGGCGGCGCGGTCGCGCAGCAGGCTCAGGGCCATCACGCGGAAGGCGGCGCCGATCATCCGGCCGTCCCGTCCCGCAGGGCGGGGATTTCGGCGTCGGTCACCGCGCGGGGCCGGAGTGCGTCGAGGTAGAGGGCTTCCAATCGGGGGGCGCGCACCCGGACCTCGGCCACCGGCACGCCCTGGGCGCGCAGGCTACCGAGCAGGGCCGCGCCGTCGAGGCCGGACCGCTCCACCGAGCGCCAGGTCAGGCCACCCGGCTCCGCCACCGCGAAGCCGGCCCGGCGCAGGGCCGCCTCGGCGGGTTCGTCGGCCGGGACTGTGAGGCTCAGTTCCCGCTCGGGGACGCCCGTGCGCAGCTGCGCCAGCAGATCGGTGAGGCGGCCGGCGCGCACGATCCGCCCCTGCGCCAGGAACGCGACCCGCGCGGCGAGGCGCTCCGCCTCGGCGAAGTCGTGCGTGGCGATCAGGATCGCGGTGCCGGCCGCCTTGAGCCGGTCGAGGACGGCGTGGATCGCCGCCCGGGCGGCGAGGTCGACCCCGCTCGTCGGCTCGTCGAGGAGGACGAGGCGCGGCCGGTTCATCAGGCTAGCCGCGATATTGACCCGGCGCCGGTAGCCCCCCGACAGGGTCCCGACCGGGCGGCGCGCCACCCCGCCGATCTCGGCCATCGCCAAAGCGGCCTCCACCGCTGCCCGCCGGTCGCGCCGGGGGACGCCCGCGAGTTGGCCGAACACGCCCAGATTCTCAGCCACGGTCAGCTTCGGGTAGAGGGCGATCTCCTGCGGCACCCAGCCGATGGCCCGCCGGGCACCGCCCTCCCGGTACGGATCGGCCCCGGTGACGCGCACGGATCCCGCGTTCGGGCGCAGGCGGCCGGCCACGAGGCGCATCAGAGACGATTTGCCCGCTCCGTTCGGCCCGAGCAGTGCCAGGGTCTCGCCCGGTTCGAGATCGAGGTCGACACGCTCCAGGACCCGCCGTCCGCGGAGGTCGAGATCGACGCCCGCGATTCGGACCAGGGGATCGGCCATCGCCTCAGCGCCGGGGCAGGGCGCGGGCGAGGCGCACCCGCAGGGCTGCGCCCGGCTCCCGCAGCACGAACGCGGCCTCGGCGAAATCCGGCCGCGCCCGCCGCCCGGCGGGGCCCGAGAAACCGTAGGGTTCGAGGGGCAGGCCCAGCCCGGTGCGGTCAAGGCGGCCATTGCCGTTCGCGTCCTGAAAGGCCGCCACCGCGTAGGTCCCCGCCGGCACACCGCGGAAGGTGAACAGGATGCGGTCGCCGGAGGCCGGCGCCTCGTCGCCCCGGGCGCAGGCGGCCTCCGACAGGCTCCCCTGGCAGAGGGCGATGCGCACCGTGCCGCCGCCGGGTTCGATCCCATCGATCTCGACCTGCACGCTCGCGGCCGCCGCCGGCAGGGTAGCGCTGAGGCAGACCGCGAGGACGAACCCGGCGAGACCGTTCCGCCGGCCCGCCGGCCTGGTCACGAAGCCTCGCCGGAGGTGGCGAGCGGTGCGGTCTCGGGGATGCCCGCGGTGGCCGCGGCGCGGGCGCCGGCCAGTTCCTCGATCAGCAGCCGGGCCGTGATCCGGGCGCCCTCGTAGATCACCGGCAGGCCGGAGCCCGGATGGGTGCCGCCGCCCACGAGGTAGAGTCCCGGCCCGAAGCGGTTGTGGGGCCGGAAATACAGCATCTGCATCAGGTCGTGGGCGAGGTTGAAGGTGGCGCCCTCGTGGACGGCGAAATCCTCCTCCCACTGGGTCGGGTCGATGATTCGCTCGTAGCGGATCCGCGACTCGATATCGCCGAGGCCGAGGAGCTTCAGCCGCTCCAGGATCAGGCTCCGATAGGTCTGACGGATCGACGGCCAGTCGATCCCGGCCTTCAGGTTCGGCACCGGTACGAGCACGTAGAGGGCGGTGTGGCCCGGGGGGGCCATGCCGCCGTCGGTGTAGCCCGCGTGCTGCACGTAGAGGGACGGCTGCATCGGCAGCGTGCCCTCGGTGATCTCGCGGATATTCTTCTCGTAGCCGTCGGCGAGGAGGATCGTGTGGTGCCCGAGGCTGTCGGGCATGGACCCCTCAAGGCCGAGATACAGCATGAAGGTCGAGCAGGAGAGCCGGGCCTTGTGGATCTTCGCGTCGCGCCAGCGGGGGCGGTGCCGCTCCGGGACCAGGGCCCGCACCACCTTGGCGAAGTCGCCGTTGATCAGCACCGCGTCGGCGTTGAAGGTCTCGCCATCTGCCACGACGCCGCTGGCGCGCTTGCCGTCGAAGGTCACCCGCTCGACGGTGCTGTTGAGCCGGACATCGACGCCCATGCGCCCGGCCAAGCCCGCCATCGCATCCGAGACGGCGCCGCAGCCGCCGACCGGGTGGTAGACCCCGTGCTCGTATTCGAGGAACGACAGGATCGTGAACAGGCTCGGGCACCGGAACGGCGACATGCCGAGGTACTTGGTCTGGAACGAGAAGGCGAGGCGCACCCGCGGGTCGGCGAAGTGGCGCTTGAGATCCTTGTCGACGCTGCGCCCGGGATGCAGGTAGGGCAGGGCCGCTAGCATCGCCGGGCTCGCCATGCTGCGCAGGGTGTGGAAGGATTGCTGGAGGATCGGCTTGAAGTAGTCGAGCTTGGTCCGGTTCTCCGTGAAGAACGCCTTGACGTGCTTGGCATCCTCCGGCGCCAGGCGGGCGATTTCCTGCTCCATGCGGGCGATGTCGCCGGTCGCCCGGATCGTGCCCGAGATGCCGTCCGCGCCCTCGAAGACGAGGTGGTATTGCGGATCGAGCCGTTCGAGCTTGACGTGATCCTCGAGCCGCTCACCGCAACTCGCGAAGATGTCGGCGAGGATCTGGGGGTAGAGGAAGAAGGTCGGCCCGATATCGAACTTGTAGCCGCCCGGCGCCGCCACGGTCTTGGTGCGGCCGCCGACCTGCGCGTCCTTCTCGAACAGCGTCACGTGGACTCCGGCCCGCGCCAGCAGAAGGGCGGTGGCCAAGCCACCCGGACCGGCGCCGACCACGGCTACCCGGCGTCCGGTGAGCGCCCGCAACCCATTCCCAGACTGAAGCAACGCCGCCGACTCCTGCCAGAATCCCCCGAACCACAACCGTCAAGCTAGACCGCTCGTCGCGCGCGGCAATTGCTGCCGTTTGTCGCGCGCAGAACAGCACAGGCTTCGAGACCCGTGAAGGGCCGTCGACCGGTCCCCGCGGGGGTATCGCATCGGAGGGGCGGAACCGGGGCAAACCACCTCATGCCGGACGCGGTCTGTCGGGGCCGGGCTGGACCGTGCGCCACAGCCACAGCGCGGTCAGGATCAGCGACAGCGTCGCGGCCGCTCCGGTCCATTCCAGGGCGCCCCAGCCGGCCCAGCGGCCGGATCCGAGGGCGCGCACCAGCAGCGGGCCGGCGATCTGTCCGGCGGCGAACGCTGCGGTCATCTGCGCCAGCAGCGGCGTCGGATCCTCGGGCCGCACCTCACGGGCCAGCTGCAAACCGGCCATGGTCGCGACCATGAAGGTGCCGCCCACGAGCACCGCCGCGGTGGCGATGGCCGGGAGGCTCTGGACGAACAGGGGCAGGGCGGTGCCCAGCGCCATGATTCCCTGTGCCAGGGCCCAGATCCGCTGGCGGGACCCGTGCGGCGCGAAATGTGCCACGGCCGCGACCGACAGGGCGGCGGCGAGGCCAAAGAGCGGCCAGGTCAGCCCGAAGACGAGCGGATCGGGCGCCAGCGCCCGCGCCATAGACGGGAGGAACGTCGCCGGGACGATATAGCCGAACCCGAACGTCCCGTAACAGAGGACGAGGCTCAGCTGCCTGCTCCGGCGGCGCGGCACGGTCGCCGCGGCCGCGTGCTCCGTAAGCGGGGCCGTTTCCGTGTCGGGCCCGGAGGGCCGCAGCGCGGATAGCGCCCAGACGAGCAGCGCGCCGGCGCCGGCGACCGCGCCGAGTTCCAGCCACAGCCGGTGTGCCGGCTGGCGTCCCCCCAGCCATGTCAGCACGCCGGCCAGGGCGATGCCGAGCCCGACGCCCGTGTAGATCCAGGCCCCGGATCGTCCGGCCCGCTTCCGTGCGAGTTCGGCGAGGCACCAGCCGCTCGCGCAGACCAGCGCCCAGGCGCTGAACACGCCGGCGGCCCCCCGCAACGCGAGGCCGAGCAGCGCGGTCGCCCCGGCATCGACCCCGGACATCGCGAGGGTCGTCAGCGCGACGCCGACCAGACTCAGCAGCAGGCCGCGGCGCGGGTCGCCGGCGAACCACGCGGCGGTCAAGGCGCCGAGGAAGTAGCCGACGTAGTTGGCGGCCGCCCATTCCGCGCCCGACGCGGTGCTCAGGGTGCCGTCCCGGATCATCAGCGGCATGAGCGGCGTGAAGGCGAAGCGGCCGATCCCCATGGCGACCGCGAGGGCTACGAGACCGCTCCCGACGATCGGCCAGGTCGTGCGGCGCGGGGCGGCGGGGATGGAACGTGTCGTGCTCATCGACCGCCGATTGAACACGCGCCGACCGCCCTTGGAAAACGAATTCTCGCGCTGCACCGCGCTACCGGGCGACCGGTGGATCTCGACGACCTGCGCCTTGGACGTGCGAATCGCTGGCCGAATTCTGTCTCCGCCTTACGTGTCGAGATCATCCGCCATCACGATGCGTTTCATGGGTCGTCTACGGCAATTCGTTGCAGAGAATGTCTACGCGAAGCTGTTCCGGTCCCCGCACTGGCGCGTCGGCTGGCGGCATGTCTCGGGTCCCGACCTGTGGGACACGCAATCGCTGGCGGACACGCGCTGGAACCGCCTGCCGGATCCCGGCATCCGCTTCTTCGCCGATCCGATGGCGATCGCGCATGGCGGGCGGACGATCCTGTTCGTGGAGGATTTCCACCATCACCGGCAGAAAGGCGTCATCTCGGCCGTCGAGATGACCCCGGCTGGACCCGTCGGGCCGGTGCGCCCAGTGCTCGAAGAGCCCTGGCACCTGTCCTACCCGCACGTGTTCGAGCACGATGGCGCCATCTGGATGATCCCGGAAAGCTGCGAGAACCGTGAGGTCGTCCTCTATCGCGCGGACCCGTTCCCGGATCGCTGGACCCGCGAGGCCGTGCTCATCGACGGAATGCCGTTGACCGACGCGACCCTCGTCCAGCACGACGGTCTGTATTGGCTGCTCGCGACCTTGGAGAATCCCGGTTCCGCCTCGGCGGATCTGTGCCTGTTCCACGCGGCGAGCCTCTTCGGCCCGTGGCGCCCCCATCCGGGCAACCCGGTGCTGCACGACGCCCGCACCGCGCGGTCGGCGGGGCCAGTCGTTCGCCGCGACGGTCGCTTGTGGAGACCGGTCCAGGATTGCAGCCACCATTACGGCGCCGCCGTCGGGTTGGCCGAGATCACGCGCCTCGACACGGCCGGCTACGAACAGAATGTCCGGAACACGCTCGCCCCGTGCCAGGCTTGGCCCGGGCGACGGCTGCACACGCTGAGCCAGTGCGGCGGCTTCGAATTCATCGACGGCTCGGCCAATGTGTTGCGCTGGTCGCCGTTTGCCGGCGGGACCTGAACCGCCGCGCAGGGTGCTTCCAGGCGAGGGGGATGCTGATGGTGCCCCGGACGCGCGATCGAGCGATGCGTGCGCGCCGTGGTCCGATCCGACGTGCTCGGCCAGGGCCTCAGACCGTCGTCCCGAGGGCTGGCCGTCGGGTCTCGGGAGAGGGACGACGCGCTACGAGGGTTGAAGCAGCGATCGATAGACGCCGATCGTCTCGTCGGCCATGCGCTTGCAGGACAGCCAATCGAGGTTGGTTCTCGCGGCCCGGCGCCACCGTTCCAGTTCCACCGGATCGCGCAGCACGCGCCGCAGCTCCTGCGCCAGGAAAGCCGGGTTGTGCGGCGGGATCAGGATGCCGGCGCGGCCATGATCGAGCAGTTCCGGGATGCCGCCCACGGCGGTCGCGATGACGGCGCATCCGGCCTCTCGCGCCTCTGCGACGGCGAGGGGAAAGGCTTCTGTATGCGATGCGAGCACGAAGACCGAAGCCTCCCGCAAGGCTCGGTAGGGTTTGGCGATGAAGCCTTGGAAGTGGATGCGATCCGAACCGGTCGTCTGGGCTTTGAGCGCTTCGAAATAGTCGCGATCGGGTCCCGATCCCAGAATTTCGAGCGTGGCGTCCGGAAACTCGTTCGCAATGTCCCCGAACGCGGAGATCAGATCACCGACGCCTTTCCTGCGGTACAGGCCCGCGACGGTGATGATCACGGGCGGCCTGCGACCCGGAGGACGCACCTCCCGTGCATGGACCTCCGCCCGGCGACGTGGCGATTGCAGGATGCCGTGCCGGACCACGTGCATCTTGTCGTAGCGAAAACCCCGCTTGTGAAAAGCGCGCCGCCCGCTCTCCGATAAAACGATGACGCGGTCACCGGCCTGCATCAGATTCGATGTCAATCGCCACTCGTTGTGGACGGTCGTGATCAGACCATAGTCTCCGAAGCCGGCCAGATCTCGACCCAGTCGCATCAGCACGGCGCCGGTCATCATATGGGCATGGACGATATCAGGCTTGCGTGACCTGATGATCTCCCGGAGTCGAGGCAGAGCTCTGAAGAATGGCCAACCGGATCGAATGTACATGTTCGCGTATTCATGATGAATATTAAATTCAGATAAAAGATCTAAATACCCGCCTCCGGAGCTGACGAACGACACGTCGTGTCCGGCCTCCGATTGCATGCAGGCCAGATCGACGGCCGAATTGACAATTCCGTTGCCTTTATTGACCAACTCGTTCGCGGCGTGCAAGATTTTCATACACGGCTCCGTATCGAGCTTGTCGTGCCGTTAATAAGTTTTGCCAATACGATTAACATCTTGAGCTGGTTGTGATGCGCGCCGTTGAAACTTCCATTGCCCGGGGGCTTGGGAGTGGCAAAACGGTATGGCCTAATTTCCAGCGGTATTATGATGGCAGTAACTACGTAACACGACTCTAATCGCGCATACCGCCCGGTATTTGCCGGATAAAATTTGGGCGGTTGCATGAAACGTCGCCGCGGCAACACCGCCTGACCGGCTGTGGCGCCTGAAAAGGCGAGCCGCGGCCTGTTTCCCTCGACGCGGCGCTGAACCGCGATTCGGCCGGGCTTGCATGGTCGCCGGGGGGCGCAAAGGGACCACGCATCTCCGTGACGGCCAGCGCAACGCCCCAGCCGCCCCGACGTTTTCGCGTGCGGACATCGAGCGTCGAAGATGGGGCGCGAGGGATCGCGCGCTCACCGTCGCGCCCGTCCGCGTCGCCGGTCTCGGACCCGACACCGTGCCGCTTTCCGGGGGCGCGGCGCGCGTCGCGTCGAAGACCCCGTCAGTTGCTCAATCGGACCGACGCCACGGCGGTCGAGAACAGCTGGAGCATGGCGGCCGTGATGTCGCCGCCGGACGCGACGGGGAAATACAACCCGTCCGACGCGCACGATTTCAGCGACGGCCCGATCTGGTTTTCGTAGGGTCGGACATAGGAGTTGTAGAAACTGTTGTCATAAAGCGGAAGATACTGCGTGTAGATGATGCCGATGCGGACGTTGTTGTTTTTCAGCGCCTTGCACGTCGACGGACTGAAGGGTCCGATGAAGCGATTGCTCTGATACTGAAAGCCCGCGCTCTGATTGGTGACGGTGCCCCCGGTATCTTCGACACCATCGGTCACGAAGAACAGGAACCGGATCGGCGACGCCGCGGTCGAGCCGGTGCCGCTGGCCGGTATCGTCGTATTCATTTTGGTGATGGCGCGTTCGAAATCGGACTGATTGTCGGATTGATTATAATACGCGTAGGCAATGTCGATATTGGCAGCCGCCGTCTTGATCTGGCTCAGGGTCGCGGTCATCGCCTGAAGGCGCGTCTGTGTCGTGGAATCGTTGAAGGTCCACATCTCCATCTGGAACTGCTGCGGCAGCGACATGCTGGCATTGGCCTGATCGACCAGCGCCGACACAGCATCGCGCAGGACCTGGATCCGCAGCTTGATGTTGTTTTTCTGAGCGATGTGATAATTGTCGTTCAGGTTGTCGCCGGTCACATTGCCCGAGGAATCGAAGGTATGCTGATGGCAGGCGAACGCACAGCCGCCGGTGGCATTCTTCATGTTGTTGACATCGGTGTCGGTCGCGGCCAGCCCCATCGATGGGGAATTGTCGAGTAGAAGATAGAAATTGATATATTGGAACAAATTGCGGGTGCTCGAAGCGGTCCCGCCGATATTCATCGTCACGACCTTCATCATCAAGGCGAGACTGGTTTTCACGGTCGCGGTGTAGCTCGCCGTGAGGCTCAAGGTCGACGCCCCGTTGACCGGCGTCCCGGGGGTGAACGACGTGACGGTCACGCCGGGGACCTTGGCGGCCTCCGCGCGGAACTGCGTCTCCATGTTCTGAAGATTGGTCGTCGAGATGGAATTGGTCTTCTGCGACATGACCGCGAGCACGGCGCCGTCGAGGGCCGTGTCGAGCCGCGCCTTGACGGCGTTGCGTCGGCCGTAATCGATCGCCGCGGCCGAGGCGAAGAGGATCGGCATCGCCACCAGGGCGAGGGTTATCGCGACCTGCCCGGACCGGGCGCGGCCGTAGCTCAGCACCCGATGTCTGACGTACCGGTTCACCCGGCCAGGAAACGAGGACAGGGCACCCTCCCACAATCGTGAGCGCGCTCCGGCCGAACCGCTTGCCGGTTCGCCGCGCGCGCTGAAACAAGGACGCAGAGCCAGCGATCAAGCATGGCTCTAGCTGTAGTTCGGGCAGGCCGTTCCGCCCGGCATGACGATCTCGTTCACGGTCCGCTCCGACCATGGGATCTGCCGGGTGAAGGTCAGACCGCCCGCACCGAAGATCCACTTGTACAGCGCGCTGCCAATGATCGGCGTGTAGGTCATCGTGACCTCGGCCAGGATGTAGCGGGCGCCGTCGAACTGGTAGGCGGCCGGCGTCGCCGGCAAGCCGTTCGTCCCGTTGATCTGGAGGGCCGGGCGCTGCGTCGCGTTCTGAGCCCAGCTGGAACAGACGCCGCCGTAGAGCGTGCCGTAGATGGACTCGACGCCCATGGCGTTGACGACGATCTGGAGGCCCGAGGCGTCCAGGGGCCGGAGGATCGTGGTCGCGGCGCCGGCGATCGTCGCCATGTCGCCGGTCGAGGGCTTCGGATTGTCCGCGCGCCCCGACAGATCGCCGAGCGTCCGTGCGAACAGGGTTAATTTGCGGTTCGCATCGAGGATGCGGGTCAGCTCGATCGTGCCGAAATAGATGACGATGAGCACCGGGAGGACGAGCGCGAACTCCACCGCAGCGACGCCCCGCGCGTCGCTGCGGAAGCGCTTCAGGCGTTTCGCGAGGACCACCATCACGAGCATACGGATTGGGTGGTGTAGGGCTCGATCTTGAAGACGGTCGCGGCCTGCAGCACGCGCCGCTTGTTCGGCAGGCTCGCCGTGGCCAAGCCGAGGAGCGGGAAGAAGACCGGAATGTCGACGGCGGCCTGAACCACCATGATCGTGGAGGCCCCCCCGCAGGTGTAGCTCTGGAAGTTGGGATTCCAGTCGCTGACGCCGCTGCTGCTGGTGGCCACCGGCGAGACCGCCGAGGCCGAGGCGTAGCTGGACGCCTGCGTGACGCTGACGCGGACATTGGCGCAGGTGAAGATCGTCACCCGCGCGGCGCCGCTCGGTTGCGTGCAGATCGCGGTCCGGAACCGGCTGATCAGCGTCGCCGCATCGGTCGTGCCGGAATTCGAGGTCTGGAACGAGCCCGTATAGATCTGGCGCCCCGCCTCGACGACGGCCTGCTGGAGGATCTCCTGCTCCCAGGCGACCAGCCCGTTCTCGAGGCAGGCACCGACCAGGGCGAGGAACGGCAGCGCGACGAAACCGAACTCGACCGCAGTAGCGCCGCTCCGCTCGCGCCACAGCCGTGCGACGAGGGGCCGTGGCCTGAGCCATCGGGGAGCAGCGTAGCGTAATGATCTCACGGTCTGACCCAACGGGTTGGGGTTGTCGGACCGACTAGACCAGGGAAGTCTTACGTTTTTCCGTATGCCACCCTGAAGACCCGATCGATCGCCCGATCGCGCCGATCCTTATCCACGATCATCGCGCAGCGTGTTGTCCTTCCGAGATGCGCCGCCCGGGCGGCATCCCGGCGCTCATCGCCCACCGCCGAGGCGCCCCTGGCCGCGGGCGATGCTGTGCAGGGCGATCCCCGCCGCGGTGGCGACATTGAGGGAGTCGAAGCCCGCGGCCATCCCGATGCGAACCGGCCGCGCCCGGGCGAGGAGCGGTGCTTCCAGCCCGGGCCCCTCGGTGCCGAGGATCAGGAGCGCCCGCGCCGGTGCGGCGCGCTCGTCCAGGGCCTCGGCCGCCCCCGGGCTGAGCGCCAGCGCCTCCAGGTCGAGGGCATCGGCGAGGCGCAGCCAATCCTCCCCCGGGGCGAGCCGCGCGAAGGGCTGGATCAGGGCGGCCCCGGCCGAGACCCGGATGCTCTTCCGGTAGAGCGGATCGCAGCTCGCCGCGTCGAGGAGCACCGCGTCCGCCCCGAAGGCGGTGGCGTTGCGGAAAGCGGCACCGACATTGTCGTGGTTGGTCAGCCCCGCGAGGCCGAGCACCAGGGCCGGAGCGGGCGCGGGCGGCACCAGCTTGGCCGCGTCGGGGTCCGGTCCGCGCCGCCCGACTGCCAGCACCCCGCGGTGGATCGGGAAGCCCGTAACGGCGCTCATCACCGGCTTGGCGGCGAGGAGGACCGGGGGCGGCTCCGGGCATGCGGCGACGGCCTCGGCGAGGCCGGGCCAGCGTTCCGGCAACAGCAGGATCGATTCGGCGCGGAAGCGGCTGCGCCGACCGAGCAGCAGCCGCAGGGTCACCTCGCCCTCGGCGATGAAGCGTCCGGCGCGGCCGACGAGGTCGCGCTCGCGCATGCGGGCGTAGGGTTCGAGGCGGGGATCGTCCGGGTCGGTGACCGTCTCCGGGACCGCGCCCACCTCAGCCCTGCGACCGCTCGGTCCGGCTGGCGAGCGGGTCGGCCTCGGCCCGGGTCGGCACCTTCACCAGCGCCTCGCCGTCGAGGACCGTCTCCCCCGCCACCGAGCACTGGCAGGCCAGGCGCGCCCGCCGCCGCTCGGGCATCAGCTCGGCGACCGTCACGGTGACCTCCACGACGTCGCCGATGCGCACCGGCGCGCGGAAGTTGAGGGTCTGGGAGATGTAGACCGCGCCCGGTCCCGGCAGGCGGGTGCCCAGCACCGCCGAGATCAACCCGGCGGTGTACAGGCCGTGGGCGATGCGGGTGCCGAACGGCGTGCGGGCGGCGAAGTGCTCGGAGAGATGGATCGGGTTGCGGTCGCCGGTGATCTCAGCGAAGCCCACCACGTCCGAGGAGGCGATGGTCTTCGACAGGGTCTCCGACAGGCCGATCTCGAGATCCTCGAAATAGAGCACGCGCAATTCGGGCAGCATGGCTCGGCAGACCTCCGCTTCCGGCCGGTGCCGCGTTCCGCGCAGCCGGCTCCGGAACCGGCCTCGCACGATCGCGGCGGCGAATCCACCCGGACGAAGGCGGAAGGGCGTCGAACTTTCTTGAGTCGCGGACAGGGATTTCTCAACGGCCCTCGACAGGCGTGCCGGCCTCGGCGAAGACGCGTCCCGTGACCGTCGATGAAGCAGCCCGGCCCGCGCCGCCCGCCCTCCGCCCCGTCGTGGCCCGCGTCGCGGCGCTGAACCTCGGCTATTTCGGCATCGAGATCGCGGTGGCGCTGACCATCGGCTCCGTGGCGCTGATCGCCGACAGCCTCGATTTCCTGGAGGATGCGGCGATCAACCTGCTGATTGTCGCGGGCCTCGGCTGGGGCGCGCGCAACCGGGCGCGGCTCGGGACCGCCATGGCGGGCATCCTGCTCCTGCCGGCCGTGGCGGGCGCCTGGGCGGCCTACGCTAAGGTCTCGGATTTCGTGGCCCCCGCCGCCCTGCCGCTGACGCTCACCGGCCTCGGGGCGCTCGCCGTGAACCTCACCTGCGCGCTGATGCTCGCCCGGCACCGCACCGGATCGGGCAGCCTGACCCGCGCGGCCTATCTCTCGGCGCGTAACGATACCTTCGCCAACCTCGCGATCATCGCCGCCGGGCTGGTGACCGCCGCCTATCCCACACCCTGGCCGGACCTCGCCGTGGCGGCGGGCATTGCGATCCTCAACGCCGAGTCCGCTGCCGACATTCTCAAGGCCGCCGCGGCCGAGCGCAGAGCCGCACGATAACCGAAGCCATGCGAATCTTCCCCATTTCGGATCTGCATCTGGAGCGGCGGCGGCTGGACCTGATCCCGCCGCCCGCGGAGCCGTTCGATCTGCTCGCCTGCCCGGGAGACCTCTACGAGGGGCATCCCGAGCGCGGTCTCGCGGCGCTGCTGCACCTCGCGCAGGGCCGCCCGATCGTGCTGGTTCCGGGCAACCACGAGCGCTACGCCCCGACCGGGGACAGGCGCACCGCGCCGGAGCTGCTGGCGGCGGTGGAGGCCGAGGTGACGCGGCTCAACGGCCTCGGCGCCCGGATCCACCTGCTCCAGGGGGCGCAGACCTGCATCGTCGACGGGGTGCGCTTCGTCGGCACTACCCTGTGGAGCGACTGGGCCCTCGCCGGGCGCTGGCTCGCCCCGGACGCACCGGACCGGCCCGTCGACCCGGTTGCCTACGCGGCCGACCGCATGACCGATCCGGTCATGGGCTCGCGGGAATATCTCGGTTCGATCCGCAAGGCCGACGGCAGCCCCTGGCAGCCCGCGGACGCGATGGCGGCGCACCGGGCCGAGCGGGCGGCTTTGCACGCCGCGCTCCGGATCCCGCATGACGGCCCGACCGTGGTGGTGACGCACCATCCGGCGAGCCCGCTTGCGGCGGACCGGTTCCGGGACGCGCCCGGCGTCCCCTGGTGGGTCCCGGCCTTCTACGCCAGCACGGCGCTGGACGACCTCGCCGATGCCGAACGGCCGGATCTGTGGATCTCCGGCCATTTCCACGCCGGCCACGACCTGGCGATCGGGCGCTGCCGCTGGGTGTCGAACCCGGTGGAGGGGGCGGGCTACCGGAGCGATCGCTTCGTCGAGGTCGCGCGGCGCTGATCCGGCCTCGCCCGGGGCGGCCGGCTGCGTGTGCTGGTGCCCCCGTATCGGGACGCGGCCGCGGTCGAGCCGCACCCGCGTGCCGCATTCCCCGGCGCGTCTTCAGAAGTGGTCGGGCGGGGACAGAGCCGCGCCGGACGCCGGACGCGACGTCTGAAGGTTCCGCATCAGGCGATCGCGGACGCTCGCCTGGTTCGCCCGCACCATCCCGGGCATCAGGAACAGGTCGATGACGAGCCAGATCACCCCGATGACGATGCAATTTGGGACGATCTGGAAGATCGCGCTGCCGGTACGACCGAGATAGAAGCGATGAGCGGAGAGGAAGCCGAGAAAAAACCAAAGGATATAGGCTGGTATTAGGCTCGGCCCCTTATTGGCGACACGCTTTTGTTCTGTCCCCCGCTTGTACGGTCAAGCTTTGAGACAGGGGTGCCCGATGGCAGGACCGGGCCGGCGGGAACGATCCGCCGGCCCGGGCAACCTCAGCCGTGGACCAGCACGTTGCGGAACTGCCAGGGATCGCTCGTATCGATGTCCTCCGGGAACAGGCCCGGGCGGTCGGTGAGCGGGGTCCAGTCCGTGTACACCCCGACCACCGGGCCGAGATACGGGGTCTGGACTTCGAGGCAGCGGCGGAAATCCATCTCGTCGGCCTCGACGATGCCGGCCTCCGGGTTCTCCAGGGTCCAGACCATGCCGGCGAGCACCGCCGAGGTCACCTGCAGGCCGGTGGCGTTCTGGTAGGGGGCGATCCGGCGGGTCTCCTCGATGGAGAGCTGCGAGCCGTACCAGTAGGCGTTCTTGGCGTGGCCGTAGACCAGCACGCCGAGCTCGTCGATGCCGTCGACGATCTCGGTCTCGTCGAGGATGAGCTGCTGCTCCTGCACCTGGGCGGCCTTGCCGAACATCTCGTGGAGCGACAGCACGGCGTCGTCGGCCGGGTGATAGGCGTAGTGGCAGGTCGGCCGGTACACCGGCGTCCCGCCCTCTTGCACCGTGTAGTAGTCGGCGATCGAGATCGCCTCGTTGTGGGTCACCAGGAAGCCGAACTGAGAGCCGGCGGTCGGCACCCAGGTGCGCACGCGGGTGTCGGCGCCCGGCTGCAGCAGGTAGATGGCGCAGGCCGAGCCCTTCTCCTGCCCGCGGGCATTGGCGGGCTTCCAGGTCTCGTGCGTGCCCCAGCCGAGCTCGGCCGGCTGATTGCCCTCGGAGACGAAGCCCTCCACCGACCAGGTGTTGACGAAGACGCCGCGCGGCTTCGGGGTCTTGGCGCGCTGGGTATCCCGCTCCGCGATGTGGACGCCCTTGACGCCCAGATCCTTCATCAGCGCGGCCCATTCAGCCTTGGTCTTCGGCTCGGACCGCTGCAGCCCGGTATCCCGCGCGATGTTCAGGAGCGCCTGCTTGACGAACCACGAGACCATGCCGGGATTGGCGCCGCAGCACGAGACCGCGGTGGTGCCGCCCGGCTTCTGGGCGCGGGCGTCGAGGATGTTCTCGCGCAGGGCGTAGTTGGTGCGGTCGCCCTGGCTCTTGGTCTTGTCGAAGTAGAAGCCCGGCCAGGGCTCGGCCACGGTGTCGATGTAGAGGGCGCCGAGCTCGCGGCAGAGTTCCATGATGGCGCGCGACGAGGTGTCGACCGAGAGATTCACGCAGAAGCCCTGGCCGCCCCCCTCGGTGAGGAGCGGGGTGAGCACGTCGCGGTAGTTCTCGGGGGTCAGCGCCACCGTCTCGAAGCGCAGGCCGTGCTTCTCGGCGAGCGCCCGGTGGGTGTCGACCGGGTCGATCACCGTGAAGCGGGCCTTGTCGTATTCGAAGTGGCGCTCGATGAGGGGCAGCGTGCCCCGGCCGATCGAGCCGAAGCCGATCATCACGATGGGCCCGCTGATACGGCCATGGATCGGGTGATGGGTCGGCTGCTCGGACATGCGGGAGATCCTCGGATTCTGACGGGCGCCGCGGGCGTCCGCGTGGTCTGGCCAGCGGGCGAGTTATGGCGGGCATGTGACACTGCGGCGACAAGCCCGCCCCGGCATCGCAGCGCGGTCGACGGACCCGTTGCCGGGCAGGGGGCTCAATGGCGGCTCACCCGGGCACGGTCAACCGTCCGGCGCACCGGGCCGTTAACGCATCGTTGACGGACAGCACAAGCAGCCATGATCCGAATGCATGCGCCGTCAGCGTACACTCCTGTGGTCGGCGCCGGCCGCAGGCCTCATATTGCGTTGCAACAAGGCCGCCGAGACGGCCGCTCGGCAGGGGTTTTCACGGGAACGTCCGAGATCCAGCCCGTCGGAGTCCGTCATGCTCGCACTCATCACGTCCCGGATCCCCGGCCCGGTCACCGAGACCGTGGATCGCGATCCCGGGATCCTCACCCTCGTGTTCGTCTGCGCCCGTGCCGTCCGCAGCGGGACCGAGGCCGCCTTCGCCCGGCGCTGCGCCCTGGCCCGCGCCGCCGGTGGTCCGAACCCGCTCTGACGGGTCCCCCCGGCGGAGTGCTTTCGCCGGCGTGGATACCGGGGCGATTGCGTCGTCCCCGTTCGGGCTTTAGGCGGCTGTGCCGTTCCATGGTCCCGGAGTTGCTGATTCCATGCCGACGATTCGCGCGTTCCTGCGCCTCAGCCTGACCGTGACGCTGCTGCTCGCCGTTCCGCTGGCAGCCGCGCGGGCCCAGGATGCCGAACCGGAGGCCGCCGCCCCGGCCGATGCCCCGCCAAAGGCCCGGCCCAAACCCCGTCCGAAGCCGGTCGCACCGAAGACGGCGGTCAAGCCCGCCCCCGTGGACGTCAAGCCTGCGGCGGCGGACGCCGCGCCGGCCGCTGCCGCATCGGCCCCGGCGCATGCCGCGTGGCCCACCGGCGCCAGTACCGTCAGCGAGAGCTACGGCGACTGGACCATGACCTGCACGCGCCCGAGCGAGAAGATCACCTGCATCGTCGCCCAGTCGCAGGGCGATTCGCAGACCGGCCGCCGCAAGTTCGGCTTCGAGCTCCAGACCCCGGCGAACGGCCGCTCCGAGGGGATCGTGCTGATGCCCTTCGGCCTGTCGATCGAGCCGGGCGTCACCTTCAAGCTGGACGAGCAGGCCCTCGGCAAGGGCGCGCCCTACACGGCCTGCGGGCCGGACGGCTGCTTCGTCCCGATCAGCTTCCCGACGCTGGCCCTCGACGGCATGCGGGCCGCCAAGACGCTCTTCGTGATCGGCCAGAAGTCGGGCGGCAGCGACGCGGCGACGATCACGGTTCCGCTCGAGGGTTTCGCCCGGGCCCTCGACCGCGCCGTCGCCCTGAGCGGCTGAAAAGCCCGGCGGTCCGGCGGATTTACGGGGTACGGTTAAGGCAGCGTTAGCCGCGCCGCCGCAGGATGTTCCGGACATGTGGCGCCGCGCGCCGCGGCCCCGCCGGAGCCGCGCGCCGGAATCGGATCGGCGAGGCGATGAGAGCGGTGGGCGGGCGACCCCGGATCGGTCGAGGGCTCGGGGCCCGGCTTCTGCGCGCGGCGCTGTCGCTGGTGGCGCTGCTGGCGGCGATCGATCCGTCCCTGGCCGCCCAGCTGGTCGGCGCCAAGGGCGGCGAGACCGGCGCCGGCCCCGGCGGCTACGGCCGCATCGTGCTCACCTTCGACAAGCCCGTCGCGGTCAAGGCCAAGCTCGCCGGCGGCGTCCTGCTCCTCGGCTACAGCGAGCGCGTCGCCCCGGGCCCCGAGCACCTGGCCGAGGAAATGCCCGCCTATGTTTCGAGCGTCCGGCGCGATCCCGACGGGACCGGCCTGCGGGTCGCCCTCCAGCGGCCCTACCGGATCAACCTGCAATCGGCCGGCGAGCGGGTGTTCGTCGACCTGCTGCCGGAGGGCTGGTCCGGCCTGCCGCCGCCGTTGCCCCCCGAGGTGGTGGCCGATCTCGCCCGCCGCGCCAGGGCCGCCGAGGAGGCGCTCAGGGCCCGCGTACCCGAACCGGTGCGCGAGCCCCTGTCCCTGGAACTCGCTCTACTCCCGACGCTGACGCGCCTGTCGCTGCGCCTGCCCGCGGAAGCGGTCACCACCCTCACCGCCGAGGGCGCCGCGACGCGGCTGCGGATCGTCGGACCCTGGACCATCGATCCGGGTCTGACCCGCGGCCGTTCCCGGCCCGGCATCGCCAAGCTGGCGACCGAGACGGATGCGACGTCGGCCAGTCTGCTCGTGACCCCCGAGGAGGGGTTCGGCATCGGCACGGAGCGCGAGGACGGAGCCTTCCTCCTGGACGTGGTCCGCCGCAAGCCGCCCGAGCCCGGCAGGACCGCCGTCGAGGTACCCGGGCCCCCGAAGCCGGAGGCGGTAGTCGCGACGCCGTCTACCCCCGCATCCGAACCGCCGCGCCGGGCGGAGGCGCCGGCCGGTCCGGATCGACCCCCCGAGGCGCCGCCGAAGCGCCGGGCCGGGTCCGGCCTGGTCTTCCCGTTCCACGCCCTGCCGCCGGCCGTCCTGTTCGAGCGGGGCGGCGTCGCCACGCTGGCCTTCGAGACCGCCGAGCCGGTCGTGGTCCCCGCCGGGAGCCAGGGTCTCGTGCCCGTCGGCGCGCCCGGTCGGACGGGACCGCTCACGCTCCTGCGGTTCTCGGTGCCCCAGGGCCGCCTGGTCGATCTCACCGCGGTTGCCACGGAGAGCGGGCCCGCCTGGGAACTCTCGGCGGGCGACACCCTGAGCCCGAGCGATACGATCGACCCCCAGCGCAAGCCCGACCCCTCGGGCCGCATCGCGGTCTCGCTCGGCCTGCCGCGGCCCGGCTCGGCGACGTGGCTCGACCTCGACGGCGAGCGCATCGCGGTGGTGACCTCGGCGGCCCAGCGCCCCGTGGGCAACCCGAAGAACCGGCGGTTCGTGGATTTCGAGATCCTGCCGAGCCGGCACGGCCTGGCGGTTCTCGCCGGCGCCGACGACCTCGCGGTGCGCCCCGACCTCGACACCGTGACGATCGGCCGGGCGGGGGGGCTCGCCGCCTCCGCGGTGGCGCGGAAGGCCGAGATGGTCCTGGCCGAGGCCGGGATGCTCGCCATCGCGCCCGACGCCTGGGAGCGGGCGCGGTCCGGGAACGTGCGCGAGACCCTGCGCGGGTTCGCCAACGCGGCCGCCGCCGCGACGCCGACCGAACGCGGCCCGGCGCGGCTCGCGCTCGCCCGCGCCGACCTCGCCAACGGGCTCAATCCCGAGGGCCTCACGGCGCTCGAGGCGGCCGCCGCCGACGATCCGCTGCTGGCCGCCCAGCGCGACACCGCCCTCCTGCGCGGCCTGGCGCTCGTGCGGATGGGGCGGAACGCCGAAGCGCTGAAGGCGCTGACCCTGCCGATGCTCGCCGGGGATCCGGAGGCCGCGCTGTGGCGGGCCGTGGCATCGGCCGGCGCGGGCGATTGGAAGGCCGCCGAGACCGGATTCCTGAAGGTCCTGCCCCTCGCCAACAGTTACCCCCCTGACCTCGCTCAACTGATTCGAACCGCCGCGGCGGAATCGGCGATCGAGAACGGCGATGCCGAGACCGCTGCTGCCCGCGCCGAGGACGCCCGGGACCTCCCCCCGTGGATTCGCGACCGGCTCGCCCTCGTCCGGGCCCGCGTGGCCGAGGCGACGGGGCAGGTCGAAGCCGCCCTGGACGCTTATGCCGGGCTGGAGACGGCTGCGGTGCGTCCGGTCTCGGTCGAGGCGAGTCTGCGCAGGACGCTGCTGGCCCGCGCCGCCGGCAAGCTGACGGCCGAGGCCGCCACGGAGCGGCTGGAACGTCTCGCCCTGACGTGGCACGGCGGCGCGATCGAGGACGGCATCACCGCTGGGCTCGACCGCCTCTATCTCGCCGCCGGGCGCTGGCGCGATGCCTTCACGGCCGCGCGCCGGGCCAGCGCCATCGCGCCCAACGGCGACACCGCTGCGGCGCTCATGCGCGAGGCGCAGGTGGCCTTCGAGAACCTGTATCTCACCGACAAGGGGGACGCGCTGCCGGGGATCGAGGCCGTGGCGCTGTTCTTCGATTTCCGGGAATTGAGCCCGATCGGGCGGCGCGGCGACGAGGTGGTGCGCCGGCTGGCCGATCGCCTTGTGGGCCTCGATCTCTTGGACTCCGCCGCCGACCTCCTTCAGTACCAGATCGACAACCGGCTCACCGGGCCGGCCCGGTCCGCCGTCGCGGCACGGCTGGCGACCGTGCGGCTGATGGACGACAAGCCGCTGCAGGCCCTGAAGGCCCTCGACGCGACGGAGCTGCCGGAGCTGCCGCGCGACCTGAACCGGGCCCGCGGCCTGATCCGCGCCCGCGCCCTGTCGGACCTGACCCGCACCGACCTCGCCCTGGAGACGATCGAGGGGGAGAGCGGGCCCGACATCGACCGCCTGCGCGCCGACATCTACTGGGGTGCCCGCCGGTGGCGCGAGGCCGGCGAGACGCACGAGGCGCTGCTCGGCGAGGCGTGGCGGTCCGGGCAGCCCCTGGACGCGCAGTCCCGGGCCGATGCGGTGCGCGCCGCGATCGCCTACGACCTAGCCGGCGAGGCGATCGGTCTGGAACGGCTCAAGGCGAAGTTCTCGGAGACCATGGCGGCGAGCCCGGATGCGCGCACCTTCGCGCTCCTCACCGGCACCGATCCGACCCGCGCGCCGGGCTTCCGCGCCGTGGCGGCCCGCGCCACGAAGGCCGAGACTCTGTCGTCCTTCCTGGCCGAATACCGCAAGCGCTACCCGGAGACCGCCATTTCCGACCGGGGGCGAGCCGTCGCTGCCGAGGGCGCCGAGCCGCAGGGCGCGGACCAGCAGAGCAGCGCCGGAGCCGCCGGCGCGCCGCCGGGGTGAGCGGGCCGCGCGTCATCGATCCGGACGCTGTCCGGGAGACAGAGACGGGACGCGTCTGGACCCCGGAGCGGAACGCCGAGGCGCGATCGGCAAAGCCGTTGGATCGCCGGCCCCGGCGCCCTCATCCGCTGTAGCTCTGGACCAGCGAGCCCGCCACCAGGGTCCATCCGTCCACCAGCACGAAGAAGATCAGCTTGAACGGCAGGGAGACCGTAGCCGGGGGAAGCATCATCATGCCGATCGCCATCAGCACCGAGGCGACCACGAGGTCGATGATCAGGAACGGAATGAACAGCAGGAAGCCGATCTCGAAGGCGCGGCGCAGCTCCGAGATCATGAAGGCCGGCGTCACGATCTCCAGGCCGACATCCTCCGGCCCCTTGGGCGTCGGCACCTTGGCGAGGTCGAGGAACAGCTTGAGGTCCTTCTCGCGGACATTGCGCAGCATGAAGGTCTTGAACGGCGCCGAGGCGCGCTCGAAGGCCTGAGCCTGCGTGATCCGGCCCGCGATCAGGGGCTCGATCCCGGCGCTGTAGGCCGCGCGGCCGGTGGGCGCCATCACGAAGGCGGTGAGGAACAGCGCGAGGCTGACGAGCACCGCGGTCGGCGGCGCCGTCTGGGTGCCCAGGGCCGAGCGCAGGAGCGACAGCACCACGACGATCCGGGTGAAGGCGGTGGCCATCACCAGCACGGAGGGCGCCACCGCCAGGACGGTGATCAGCGCGACGAGCTGGAGGGCGCGCTCGGTGGTGCCGCCGGCACCGAGGTCGAGGGTGACGCTCTGGGCGAGCGCCGGCCCGGCGGCGAAGAGCGCGACGGCGAGCGCAGGCATCGCGGCCAGGCGGAGACGCCGGCGCAATCGCCTCGGGCCGATGCGGGTTGGGACGGACGGGGCGTCGGGCATCGGGGTCACGGACGGTCGCAGGTCGGCGCGGCGGGGCGCACACCGTGGCGGCGCGCCTCGAGGTTCTGCCAGACGAGGAGCGCCGGCAGGCCGAGCACCACGTCGGGCACCCGGCGGGCGAGGGACAGGGCGATGGCCGTCCCGGGCGGAATGCCGAACAGGCCGCAGACCAGCACGAGCCCGCCCTCCTGAACGCCGAGCCCGCTCGGGACCAGGAAGGCCGCGGCCTTGATCGCCTGGCTCAGCGACTCGATCACCAGGATGTCGGTCAGGCCGACATTGTCGATCCCGATGCAGGTGAGGACGACGGCGATCTCGGTGGCGCCGAGCAGCCAGGCCAGCGCGTGCAGGGCGCAGGACTGGGCGAGGCGGCCGCGCCGGCCCGCCGCCCAGACCGCGTCCAGCGCCCCCTGGATCCGCGGTGTCGGCTCTGGGCCCGCCTCGGCCTCGCGCACGAAGCGTCGACCGAGCGCCGTAACCCGGTCCTCGACCAGCCGCACGATCCCGGTCCGCTGGAGGGCGAAGAGCGCCGCGACGGCGAACGCGGCGACGGCGAGCGTCCGCAGGGTCCAATCGGCGAGTTCGGCCGCCTGCGCCCCTTCGACCCGCCGGAGGAGCCCCGCCCCGAGGCCGGCGAACAGGGCGAGGGTCCCGACCTGGAACAGCAGGTCGGCGAGCACCGAGGCGGCCGCCAAGGAGCCGGCGACGCCCCAGACGGTGAGGAGACGCGCTCCGACGACCTCGCCCCCCACCGAGGCAACCGGCAGCAGGACGTTGATGCCCTCGCGCACGAAGCGCAGGATCAGGCAAGCCGAGACCGGCGCGGGCGACAGCCCGTCCAGGATGCGCGCCCAGGCAATGCCACACAGCACCAACACCAGCGCCCGCACCAGGGTGACGCCGACGAAGCCCGCCACGCCGATCCGCCCGAACGCCGTCGCCACGGCGTCGAGGTCGTTGGTCGCCACGAGCCAGACCGCGAAGCCGAGCCCGATCAGGGTGCCGAGCAGCGGAAGACGGCGCACCAGGGCGCGGACGACCCGGCGTTTCCCGGATAGGTGCGTGCCTGTCACGGCCGCGGCGTGCGCATGGCGCGTCGGGAGGCGGGCAAGAGCGACGGCTCCAGGGGTTGTGCCGGTCAGCGAGCCGGCGGCGATTCGGCGGGTCGTACCGCCGCTAGTGCGGTATTGGGGCCGAATTCGGGGGGCGGCCGCCGCGGCACCGGATGGAGCACGGCCGCGAGCGCCTCCGCCGGGCCCGCCGCGGGATCGAGCAGGACGACGCGGCCGGCCGCCAGGCTCGCACCGGTCGCGACCGCGATGGCCCGCTTCGGGCATGGGCCGAGGCAGCCCGACTCGACGATGCAGAGCTTCCGCCGCGCGCCCGCGGCATCCGGGCCGTCCTGCTTCCCGGCCTTCTTCAGGAGCGCACGGACCGCGCGCGGCTTCAGCCCCTGCCGCTTCGCGCATTTGGAGCAGACGACCACGATCTCGGTGAGCTTGGTCTTGGCGGACCGGCCGGCCGAACGACCAGGAGGGCGGCGATCCGTGTCGCCCGCAATTGACGGTTCTGTCATCATCGGGAGATTGTAGGGCGCGATACCCCTGTCGGGCTACGGCCTCCGTCGCCGCGGCGGACGGGACGGGCGCCATAAAAAGGGCCGAAAAGAACGGGATTCCAGTTCCGCGCACGGGCCGCCCTCCGGCCGGCGCCGCGTGAGCGGAACCGGCGCAGACCCAGGAACAATGAGCGGATGAGCTTCGACGACGTCAAAGACGACACGCGCGAAGGCGAGATCGTGACGTTCGGCGCACCGACGAGGAGCGAGCTGCGGCGGAGTGCGGAGACGATCCGCCCGGTCCCGGCCGATCGGAGCGCCCGGGCCCTGGCCGCCTCGATTCGACGGCACTTGGACTGGACCCGCCTGCCGGGCCTGCGCCCGCGCCAGGACGACACGTCGACCTACGGCTCGCGGATCGTCCGCCGCGTCAGCCTGTTCGTCCTGCTGCCGACCCTCGTGATCGGGCTGTACCTGTTCGGCTTCGCCTCCGACCAATACGTCGCCGAGGCTCAGTTCGCGGTCCGCGGCAACGTCGAGCCGATGGAGAACATCGCGCTCGGCCAGTACACCAACCTGATCCAGAAGCATAACAGCCAGGATAGCTTCATCGTCCGCGATTATATCGGCAGCCAGACGATGGTCGAGGCGCTGGAGAAGAGCATCGGCCTGTCGACGATGTTCTCCCGCCGCCAGGCCGATTTCTGGACGCGGCTGAATCCGAATGGCCCGATCGAGGATCTCACCAAGTACTGGCGCAGGCAGGTCGATGCGCATATCGATTCGATCTCGGGCGTGATCCGTCTGACGGTCCGGGCCTTCACCCCCGAGGACGCCCTGACGATCTCCCGCGCCGTGGTGGCGCGTTCCGAGGCGCTGATCAACGACATCTCGAAGCGGGCGCAGGCCGACATGGTCGCCCAGGCCCAGGCCGATGCCACCACCGCCCAGGAGCGCCTGCGCAAGGCCCACCTCGCGCTGCAGCTCTTCCGCAATCAGTGGGGCGTGATCGATCCGGTCAAGACGGCCGAGGGGACGCTGGCCACCCTGACGCTCCTGCGGAAGGACAAGCTCAAGGCGGAGAACGACCTGCAGATCCTGCGCGGCTCCAGCTTGGACGAGCGCTCGCGCTCGATCCAGATCCTCGTCGCCAATCTCGCGGCCATCGACCAGCAGATGAAGACCCTGCAGGACGAGCTAACGAGTGCGGCAGGCGCCGCGGGCGGCGGTTCGAACCTGACCGAGGCCCTGCTCCAGTACGAGGGCTTGCTCGTGGAGCGGACCATCGCCGAGAAGCTGGAGGAATCGGCGAACATGCTGCTCGACCGCGCGCGGGTCTCGGCCAGCAAGCAGCACATCTTCCTGGCGACCTTCGTGCCGCCGGTCCTGCCGACCGACAGCCTCTACCCGGAGCGGGGTCACACGCTGATCGTGTCGTTCTTCTGCTTCCTGGTGATCTGGAGCTCGTCCTCGCTCCTGCTGGCGGGCATCCGCGACCAGCGTATGTAGGTCGCCGCGCGCAACAGGCCGGATGTCGGAACCGGCACGAGGCGCGGGCTTTCAGGTTCGCATCGTGCCGAAAGCCGTCGGCTACCTGTGAGGATGATGCGCGAGCCTCTGGATCCCGCACGGCGCGGTCTATAGAGGGTGGCGGCGCCCGTGCCCTGCTGGAAGAGCGAAGTCTAACGGTCCATGTCGGATTTCTCCGATCTCGTCGCGAAGGCGATCCAGCCGTCGATGACCCGGGCGGAGCGTGAGGCGGTCTACACCGTCGTGCGGCAGGCCGTGCTCCGCCTCCAGGAGCGGGAGGCGTTCCCGCCGGAGGACCCGCGCGTCGCGCTGCAGCGCCACCTCGTCGAGGAGACGATCCGCGACGTCGAGAGCGACGTCGCCCGCTATGAATCGCTGCGCAAGCTCGACGCCGCCTTCGCGGCCCAGAACGAGGCCAACCGCGCCGAGCAGGCCGGGCGCCGCTGAAGCAGTGTCGCGACAGCCCGGCACCGGCTTTCGAAGAAGGATGATGCCCGCCTGCGCCGCCTCACCCGGCCCGGCCGCTCAGCCGCAGGCCGCGCTCCGAACGCCGCCGGGCTCGGCCACGTCGAGGCCCGACGAGACGTACTCGTTGAGCTTGTTGCGCAGGGTCCGGATCGAGATGCCGAGGATCTTGGCCGCATGGGTGCGGTTGCCGAGGCAATGGTCGAGGGTGTCGAGGATCAGGTCGCACTCGACCTGCGCCACGGTCCGCCCCACCAGTCCGCGGGTCGCCGCCTCGGCGGCCTGGGCGGCGCGGGTCGCCGGTCCCTCGGCGCTCATCACCTCGCCGTCCGGGGACAGGATCGCCTCGGGGCCGATCGCGTCCCCCGAGGCCAGCAGCACCGCCCGGTGCAGGGTGTTCTCCAACTCGCGCACGTTGCCGCGCCAGGGGTTCTTCAGGATCAGGGCGCGCGCCTGCGCGTCGAGCGGGCGGGCCGGCACGCCGTTCACCGCGGCGTATTTCTTGGCGAAATGCGCGGCGAGCTCCAGGATGTCGGCCGGGCGCTCGCGCAAAGGCGGCAGCCGCAGGGCGACGACGTTGAGCCGGTAGAACAGGTCCTCGCGGAACGTGCCCTTCCGGACCTCCTCGGCGAGGTTGCGGTTCGAGGTCGCCAGCACGCGGATGTCGACCCGCACCGGGGCAGTGCCCCCGACCCGGTCGATCACCCGCTCCTGGAGGGCCCGCAGCAGCTTCGCCTGCAGGCGCACATCCATCTCGGAGATCTCGTCCAAGAGCAGCGTTCCGCCATTGGCCTCCTCGAACCGGCCGATGCGCCGGGCGACCGCGCCGGTGAACGCGCCCTTCTCGTGGCCGAACAGCTCGGATTCGAGCAGGGCCTCGGGGATCGCCGCGCAGTTGACCGAGACGAAGGGCTTGGCCGCCCGGTTCGACTTCTGATGGACGTGGCGGGCCAGGACCTCCTTGCCGGTGCCGCTCTCGCCGGTGATCAGCACCGAGGCCTCCGAGCGGGCGACCTGCTCGGCGAGCTTGACCACCCGCTCCATGGACGGGTCGCGCCAGACGAAGGCGGCGCGGTCGGTGGCGACCGCCTCAAGCACCGCGGCGATCAGCTCGGGATCGGGGGGGAGCGGGATGTACTCCTTGGCGCCGGCTCGGATCGCCGCCGCGGCGGTCTGCGCGTCCGCCGAGACCCCGCAAGCGACCACGGGGGTGCGGATCCGTTCCGCCTCCAGGGCTGCGACCAGGTCGGCGATGGGCAGGGCCACGTCGATCATGATGAGATCGGCGCCGCGGGCGCGCAGCACGTTCAGGCCCTGCGGCACGGCATCGGCCTGCGTCACGGCGGCGCCGCGCTGCATGGCGATCTTCGAGGCGGTGATCAGCTCGCCGTTGAGCCGCCCGATCATCAGGAGCCGCATGGTTCGTCCCTCTCAACCATCGTGGCGCGGACAGCCCCCCGGCGTCCGTGCCGAAAAAAGTTCACTCGCCCTTGACGATCTCGGTCATCGTCACCCCGAGCCGGTCCTCGACGAGGACGACCTCGCCGCGGGCGACCAGCCGGTTGTTGACGAACACGTCGATCGCTTCGCCGACCTTCCGGTCGAGCTCCAGCACGGCGCCGGGCGCCATCCGGAGCAGGTCGCCGATCGGCATCCGGGCGGAGCCCAGCACCGCCGAGACCATCACCGGCACGTCGAAGAGCTGCTCCAGGTCGGCGGCGGTCTTCGGGGTGGTCGGCGCGTCGCGGATCGAGCCCGCCGCGTAGTCGGGATCGTTCTCGCCGAGCTGGGGCAGGCTGAAATCGTCGGACATCGGGGTTCCTTCACGGGCGCGTCGGGAGGCCGAGGGCGTCCAGCACCGCCGCCTCGATGCGGGCACGCTCCCGCACGATGCCGCCGTCGGCCCACTCGATGCGGGCATCGCCCGCCGCCATGTCGGGGTCGCCGAGCACGACGAGGCGGCCCTCGTAGCCGCGCTCGCGCGCCAGGCGCTTCATCAGGGTCTCGGCCTCCTCGACGAGGCTGTCATGGACCCGCACCACCAGGTGGGGCACGCCGCGTAGGTGCTGGAGCGCGGCGCGCGCCGCCTCGCCGATGCCGGCGAGCGGGGCGGCCTCCAGGGCGTCGCCCGCGACCTTCCGGGCGATCAGCACGGCCACCTCGACGGCCTGCGCCTCACGCTCGGCATCGCGCGCGTCGGCCTGGGCGATCAGGCCCGCGGCGGCGAGGGCCAGGCGGGTCATGGCGTCGGCGAGCCGGCCCTGGACTTGCGCCTCGGCCTGGATCCGTCCGTCCTGGAGGCCGCGGGCATGGGCCTCGGCCTCGGCGCGCAGGGCGGCTTCGGTGGCGCGCAGCGCATCCGCGCTCGGACGCGCGCTGCGGAAATCCGTCTCGAACAGGAACGGCTTCGCGCTCCGGGACGCTTGGGCGCTCAATAGACCAGCTCCTCCTCGGCGCTATTCTTGGCGATCATGATCTCGCCCTTCTCGGCGAGGTCCTTGGCGATCTCGGTCATCTTGGCCTGCGCCTCGTCGACCTCCTTGAGGCGGACGGGGCCGAGGGAGGCCATCTCGTCCGTGAGGTTCTTGGCCGCGCGGGTCGACATCTGCTTCATGAAGAAGGCCCGGGTCGGCTCGTTGGCGCCCTTGAGCGCCCGGCACAGGGTCTCGTTGTCGATCGCGCGCATCAGGGTCTGGACGCTGCCCGGATCGAGCTTGAGCAGATCCTCGAAGGTGAACATCAGCTCGCGGATGCGCTTGGCCGAGCCGCGATTCGCCTGATCGAGGGCGGCGAGGAAACGCCCCTCCGTCTGCCGGTCGAAGGCGTTGAACACGTCGGCCATCATCTCGTGGGCGTCGCGGCGCTGGGTCTGGGCGATGGTGGACACGAACTCGACCCGCAGGGTCTCCTCGATGTGGCGCAGGGCCTCCTTCTGGACCGTCTCCATGCGCAACATGCGGTTGAGGCAATCGATGGCGAAATCCTCGGGCAGGATGGTCAGCACCTTGGCGGCGTAGTCGGCGCGCACCCGCGAGAGCACCACCGCGACGGTCTGCGGGTACTCGTTGCGCAGGAACGAGGCGAGGATCTCCGGGTCGACCTGGGCGATCGAGGCCCAAACGCGCTTGCCGGACGCGCCCTTGATCTCCGCCATGATCAGCGAGACCTGGTCGCTGGGGAAGATCTTCAGGAGCAGCGCCTCGGTCCGCTCGAAGTTCGACGAGATGCCCCCGCTGTTGCCGAGCTTGGTCACGAACTCGATGATCAGCCGCTCGACGGTCTGCACCTCCAGCGTGCCGAGCTGGACCATCGCGTGGCTGACCTTCTTGACCTCCTCCTCCTCCAGCATCTGCCAGATCGGGGCGCCTTCCTCCTCGCCGAGCATCAGCAGGAGCGCGGCCGCGCGCTGCGGACCGGGCATCGTCGCGAAGGAGTCGCCGCCCACATTCGCCAGGGTATTCGCCAGACCTGCCGCCATCGTCCGTTCCTCGACGCCTTACTCTTCCTGGATCCAGCCGCGCAGCACCTCGACGGTCTCGGACGGGCTGGCCCGGACCATGTCGACCACGCGCTGGACGGTCTCGGCCTGGACCTGGCCGTTGATCTTGGCGAACTCCATCAGCCGGGCGGTGGGGTTGTCCCGCTCCACCACCGTGATGGTCCCCCCCCCGGCGCCCGTGATCGCCGCGGCGTCGAGCGCGCCTCCCATCCCGGGCCCGGCCAGGGACGGCGCGGCCGGCATGGGTGCCAGCACCTGCCGTATCAGCGGGCGCACCACGGTCAGCAGGACGATCAGGGTCAGGAGCGCCAGCACGGCGAGTTCGGCCATGCGCAGCACGTCCTCCTTGGTGGGGGTGAGCAGTGCCTGCATCAGCGTCGGCTCGGCGAATTGCGGCACGCTCGGCGCCTCCGCGAAGCGCAGATTCACCACCTCGATCTGGTCGCCGCGCCCCTTGTCGAAGCCGACCGCGCTGCGCACCAGGGCGGTGATCCGCTCGATCTCGGCCGGAGCCCGGGGGGTGTAGGCCTGCTTGCCGTCGGCCGCCGTCGCGTAGACGCCGTCGACCACCACCGCCACCGACAGGCGCTTGATCCGGCCCCCCTCGGCGATCTCGGTCTTGGTGACCTTGGAGATCTCGTAGTTCGTGGTCTCCTCGTTCTTGTTCGTGGCGTCCTTGGGGGCGGGCGCCTTGTCGGCGCCGTTGGCGCCGGGCAACTCGTTGCCGACGCTCACCTGCCCGTCGGCATTGCCGGTGAGCGCCGATTCGGTCCGGGTCTGCGCAGAGCGCACCACCCGGCTCTCGGGGTCGAAGGTCTCGGAGCGGCTCTCGATCCGGTTGAGATCGAGCTCGGCATTGACCTGGACTCGGGCGCGCCCCGGCCCGACGATGCCGGCGACCACGTCCTCGATCTGGCCGCGCAGGCGCCGTTCCAGGGTGACCTGCCGGTCCTCGTAGCCGCTGGCGCCGTCGGATTCGGCATCCCGGGCGCCGTCGGCCAGCAGCCGGCCGCGCTCGTCGACGATCGAGACCCGTTCGGGCTTCAGGCCCTCCACTGCCGAGGCGGCGAGGTGGCGGATGGCCCGCACCTGCCCGGCATCGAGGTCGCCCATCAGCTTCAGCACGATGGCGGCGCTGGGGTTCTCGCGGTCCCGCTCGAACAGGCGGCGCTCCGGCAGGACCAGGTGGACGCGGGCCGCCTGGACCCGGCCGATCGCCCGGATCGAGCGGGCGAGCTCGCCCTCCAGGGCGCGCAGGTGGTTCACGTTCTGCACGAAATTGGTGGACGAGAACGCGTCCCCCTTGTCGAAGATCTCGTAGCCCACCCCGCCCTGGGTCGGCAGGCCCTTGCCGGCCAGGTCCATGCGCAGCTTGGCGAGGTCGGCCCGGGGCGCCATGATCGTCTGGCCGGTGTCGCCCCGGGTCTCGTAGCGGATGCCGCGGCTGTCGAGTTCGCGGACCACGGCGCTGGAATCCTGCATCGACAGGTCCGAGAACAGCACGCCCATGTCCGGGCGCGAGACCCGCAGGATGATGAAGGCGAAGAAGCCGATGAGCGTCAGCGTCACCGCCGCCATGGCGGCGATGCGGGCCGGTCCGAACTTCGTAACGAGATCGAGGACCGGCTTCACGGGCGGATTCGCTGCACTCTGAACGCGAGGCGGTCCCTGGCGGCCCGCTCGGCAGAAGTTGCCCAGGCCGTGGTTAGCGGGCCGTTAATGCCGGGGCTCGCGGACGCACGAACGGGTCTCCGAAACGCCGCGAAGCCGCGCCCGGGACCGGGACACGGCTTCGTGATGTTTCGGGACCGGCGGGCGCGGGCGTTCGGTTCCATCCCCGCCGTCGCCGGGATCAGTGCCGGTAGTGCTGGATCCGCGTGGTCCGGAGGCCGGCCAGACCGTGCTGGTCGATGGAGAACTGCCAGCTCAGGAATTCCTCGGTCGTCAGGGTATAGCGCTTGCACGCCTCCTCCAGGCTGAGGAGGCCGCCGCGCACCGCGGCCACGACCTCGGCCTTGCGGCGTATCACCCAGCGGCGGGTGCTCGGGGGCGGAAGGTCCGCAATGGTGAGGGGGCTGCCGTCGGGCCCGATGACATACTTCACTCTCGGGCGGCTAGGTTCGGTCATGATACGCTCTACACTCGACTGACCTGTCGAGAGTCCAAGGTACTTGCGCCCGCTTAAGAGATGTTGAAGCGAGTCACTCGGATGTGATTCGTTAAGTGCCACTTGTGGACAACCCGATCGTCTGCACGCTGGACAGGGGCACTTTCTGCGAGCCGATCGACAGGACCGGGGAAGTTCCGCTGAGATCGACTTCGTCCACCGTCCCCGACAGGCTGGTGTCGACGGCGACGTTGGCGCCCGTGGCATCGGTCGCCGCGACCTTGATCGAGTAGTTCCCGTTGGCTGCCGTCAGCCCGGCCGAAGTCTTGCCGTTCCACGTGTAGGACTGGCTTCCGGCGGCGAGGGAGGTGGTCTGGGTGGCCACCACGTTGCTGTTCGAATCCAGGATCGTGATCACCGCCTTCGAGGCCGCCCGGGCGGGCGTCAGGCTCCAGGAGGCCGAGCCGCCGGCGAGCTGGGAGGTGCTGCCGTCCGCCGTGACGGTCTTGCCGATATAGCTGGTTGCCGAGGCGGAACTGGCCGACTGCGACGCGGTCAGGATGTTGTCGAGTCGGTCGTTGGTCTTGAGCTGCTGCTCGACGCCGGCGAACTGCACCAGCTGCTGTGTGAACTGGTTGGTGTCCATCGGGTCGAGGGGGTTCTGGTTCTTGAGCTGCGTGGTCAGCAGCGTCAGGAACTGCGTGAAGTTGCTCGCGATCTCGGTGGCGTTTGCGCCGCCGCTCGACGCCGTGTTGGTCGTGGCCGCCGTGCTCGTGAGGCTGGATATGCCGCTGGACATGCCGTTCTCTCCTGTGCCGTGCCTGAGCGCTGGGCCCGGGCGCGATGATTCCGTGTCGATCCGCGAGGCGCGCCGGGCCGGCATCCGCCGCCCGGGCCGATGCCCTAGATCCTGATGTCGAGGCCGCCGTAGCCGCGCAGCCACCGGGTCGGGGCGGTCTCCTGCGGGGCCTCCGCCTGATCCCGGGTCCAGCCTGCCGAACCGCCCTGGGGGGAGCCGCCCGACCGGCCGTCGCCGCCGCCGCCGTTGCTCTGGGCGCTGCCGTCGCCCCGCAGCGACAGGTTGAGCCCGCCGGCCGACGGGTCGAGACCGGCCTGGGACAGGGCCTGCTGCAGCTGGCCGGCGTCGCGCTGAAGCAGCGCCAGGGTTTCCGGCCGGTCGACCACCAAGTGGGTCGTGACGGTGCCGCGGGCCTTGTCGATCTCCAGCTTGACGTCGATCCGCCCGAGCTCGATGGGGTCGAGGCGGATCTGGAACTCGTTCGACCCGTTGAGCGAGCGCAGGCCGATGGCCATCGGCACCTGTCCGATGGGGATGGGGGGATCGGTCGGGGCGGGCGCCGCGTTCGGCGTGGTCGCGCTCGCGGCCTGCGCGGCGTTGGTCGTTCCGACGGATGCCGCGGGCGTCGCGGGCAATCCACCCGCAGGGGCCGGGGACGGGGCCGTCGCCTGCGCCGCGCCCCCGCTCTGACCGGCATCGGCCAGGGCGGCCAGGAAGTCCTTGCCGGGGCCAGAGGCGGCGGATGCGGGATCGCCCGCGCCGGTGGCAACGGCCCCGACCGCGGCACTCGGATCGAGCTGCCCGGATCCTGCAGCGTTGACGAGAGCTTTCGCCCCGGTGCCCGCCCGGGCGATTCCCGAAACTCCCGTGGACTGCGCGGCGGCGGCCTCCACCGGGCCCGCAGCGGGCGTCCCCGTCCCGGATAGTGTCGCCCCGGCGCCGGCCGGGGTCGCCACACCCTTGGCGGCTATCTCCCCCGACCCGGATGCCTGGTCCCCGGACGCGACGGCCGCCGTGCCGGCCGGGCCGCCGCCCTTGGACAGCGCCGCGAGAAGCGTCAGCAACGTGGCGGCGGGGTTGGAGCCTGCGGCCTGCGCGGCGGGATCGGATTGCGGGGTCTGCACGGCCGGTTCGGTCCGGGCGGACATGTCGGTGCCCGCGGCCGGGGCGTCGGCTGCGGGATTCGCCGCGGCCGTCCCGGATTGCTCTGCGGCGGGATCGGCCTTCGCGGTCTTCGACAAAGCGGGATCGGTCTGCGCCTGCGCGCTCGAAGGCGCCCTCGGCGATGCGGCCTCGGACGTCTCCGGGGGCGGGCCCGAATCGGCCGGGGGCTCCTTCGGGCGGGGGGTGTCGGCGGCCTGTGCGGACGCGTCCGACGACTTGGCGGCAACCGGCCGCCGGTCCGCGGCCCGGGTATCGGCCCGCACCGCGGCGTCCCGCGCCCGCTCGGCGGCCGCGCGGGAGGCGTCGGCCTCGTCGCGCTGGGCGGTCTGGCGAGCCCGCCCGGCATCGGTCGCGTCCCGCTGGCTGGCCGCGCGGGCCTGCGCCGCCGCGGCAGCGTCTTGGGTCCGGGCCTCGCTCAGGGCCGCGCCGAACCGGTCCTGCGACGAGTCGCCGGCCCGGGCCGCGACCCCCGCCGCGTCCCAGCCCGTCCGCGTGGACGGAGCCCACGCGGTGACATTCAACCGATCCGCCGCACCGCTCGCCATGCCGGGTTCCTCTCGGATCCGATGCAGCAAGGTGCGCGCCACCGGCGCGGTGGGGCCAAGGCGCTGAGAACAAAACGTTTCTCTCGCTGTCGGCGCGCCGCGATGCGGCCGAAGCTGCCGGATACCCGGCAGGATCTGCCGGGTATCCGGGCCGGCGGACGCGTTGCCCTGGAAAGCCGGGCCGAGTCCCGCTATAGACGCGGCGTGCAGCCGGGAAGCTTCCGGGCCGGCGGCTGCGGACCCATGTGATGAACGCCCTCGATCTTCCCAAAGCCCCCCACGAGACGCGCGTCGTCGTCGCCATGTCGGGCGGCGTCGATTCCTCCGTGGTGGCCGGTCTCCTGAAGCGCCAGGGCTTCGACGTGGTCGGCGTCACACTTCAGCTCTACGACCACGGCGCCGCGACCCATCGCAAGGGGGCCTGCTGCGCCGGCCAGGACATCAACGACGCCCGGGGGGCGGCTGCGCATCTCGGCATCCCGCATTACGTCCTCGACTACGAGGACCGGTTCCGCGACGCGGTGATCGAGAAGTTCGCCGAGAGCTACCTCGCCGGCGAGACGCCGATCCCCTGCGTCGAGTGCAACCGGACCGTGAAGTTCCGCGATCTGCTGGGCCTCGCCCGGGACCTGAACGCCGACGCCCTCGCCACCGGGCACTACGTGGCGAGCCGGGCCCTGCCGGGGGGCGGCCGGGCGCTGCACCGCGCCCTCGACCCCGCCCGGGACCAGAGCTATTTCCTCTACGCCACCACGGCCGAGCAGCTGGACTTCCTGCGCTTTCCCCTCGGCGACATGACCAAACCCGAGACCCGGGCGCTGGCCAAGGATCTCGGCCTGTCCCTGGCCGAGAAGCCGGACAGCCAGGACATCTGCTTCGTCCCGCAGGGCCGCTACAGCGACGTGATCGCCCGCCTGCGCCCGGACGCCGCCCGCCCGGGCGAGATCGTCGATCTCGCGGGTCAGGTCGTCGGGCGGCACGCGGGCATCGTGCACTACACGGTCGGCCAGCGCCGGGGGCTCGGCCTGTCGGGACCCGAGCCGCTCTACGTGGTGCGGCTGGAGCCGGATACCGCCCGGGTGGTGGTCGGCCCGCGTACGGCGCTGGCGACGACCCGCATCCGCCTCTCGGATCTCAACTGGCTCGGCGCCGGCCCGGCCGAGGCCGTGCGCGACCTGCCCGTGGCGGTGCGCGTGCGCTCGACCCGGCCGCCGCGCCCGGCGACGCTCACGGTCGGGCCGGACGGCGCGGTCGAAATCGTGCTCGCCGAGCCCGAGGACGGGGTCTCCCCGGGCCAGGCCTGCGCGATCTATGCGGATGACGGGCCCCGGGCCCAGGTGCTCGGCGGCGGCACCATCCGGCGCGTCGACGCGTTGTCGGCCCGGCCCCGAGAGGCCGCCTGATCCCATTCCCAGGATAGACCGAACGATGCTGAGCGAGCCGCAGACGGCCGGGCCGAGCACGGCCCTGATGCGCAAGGCCTATGCCCGCTGGGCCCCCGTCTACGACGTGGTCTACGACAAGCTCACCGAGCCCGCGGCCCGCGCCGCGGTCGAGGCGGCGGCCGAGCACGGCCCGCGGATCCTGGAGGCCGGCGTCGGCACCGGCTTGGCGCTGGGCTACTACCCGCGGTCGAGCTTCGTCTGCGGCGTCGACCTGTCTGAGGACATGCTCAAGCGCGCCCGCGCTAAGGTCCGGCGCCGCAACCTGGCCCACGTGAAGGGCCTGCAGGTCATGGATGTCTGCCACCTGGGCTACGCCGATGCGAGCTTCGACGCCGTGGTGGCGCAGTTCCTGATCACCCTGGTGCCCGACCCTGAGGCCGCGATGTCCGAGTTCCTGCGGGTGGTGCGCCCCGGCGGCGGCATCGTGCTGGCCAATCATTTCGGCCAGAGCGACGGCCCCGTGGCCAGGGTCGAGGAGATCGTGGCGCCGCTCTGCACCAAGATCGGCTGGTCGTCGGACTTCAAGGCGACGCGGGTCGAGGCCTGGGCCCGGCGCAACGGCGTCGAGGTCGTCGGGCTGAAACCGACCTTCCCGGGCGGGTTCTTCAAGATCCTGCGGATGCGCAAGCCCGGGTGAGCGAAGCCCCACCCGTCGCCGAGGGCCGCTGGACCCGCGTGCGGCGCTGGCTGCCGCTCGTGCTGCTGCTCGGGATCTCGGGTTTCGTGCTCGTCTCGGGCGCGGCGCAGATCCTGAGCCTCGACCGGCTGCTCGCCTCCCGGGCCTGGCTGCGCGGGCTCGTCGAGGCGGACTATGTCCGCGCGCTGGCGGCGGCCTACGGCCTCTATGTCGGGGCCGTGGTGGTGTCGGTGCCGGCGACCCTGATCCTGACCATGATCTGCGGCTTCCTGTTCGGGATCGTGCCGGGGGCGCTGACGGCGGTCTGCGCCGCCACGACGGGGGCCGCGATCGTGTTCGCCGTCGGCCGCGGCCCCGGGGCCGACCTGCTCCGGCGGATGGGCGGCAACCGCCTCGCGGGTCTCGCCGCGGGTTTCCGGCGCGACGCCTTCGGCTACATCGTGGTGCTGCGGCTCCTCCCCCTGTTCCCGTTCTGGGTGACCAACCTCGCCCCCGCGGCGTTCGGGGTGAGGATGTGGGTCTTCGTATCGGCGACCGTCCTGGGCCTGCTGCCCGGCGCCTTCGTGTACGCCACCACGGGGGCGGGGATCGAGGAGGTGGTGGCGGCCCACGAGGCCGCCCGGGCCGCCTGCCTGGCGGCCGACGGGAGCGGCTGCGACAGGGCCCTGACGCTGCGGGACCTGATCACGCCCAGGATGGTGGCCGGGCTCGCGATGCTCGGCGTCTTCGCCCTGGCCAGCATGGTCCTGAGCCGACGCGCCCGGCGCGGCTGAGATCCGCCATCCGCAGCGGCGCGCGATCTCCGATGTCGAAGGGCACATGCAACCGCTTGCGGGTCGCTACCGTATAGTGCTGACGGGCAAGAGCCTGTATCCCCTGCAAAACTGTGGCTTGCGAACATGTCTCCCGCGAAGGCCGGACCCGGCTCGAGCATCTGCACCCTCCACCCCGCCGATCCCGATCCGCGATGCAAGCGCGGAGCCTGACCGGCATGGCCGCTGATTCCGACACCACCGTCGCGGCTCCGGCCCTGCCGGTTGCCGCCCCGACCCGCGACGGGCCCGAACGGCGGCGGCTGCGCCTCGGCCTGTCCGGCCGGCTGTTCCTCGTCACCGTCGCCTTCGTGGTGGCGGCCGAGGTGCTGACCTACGTGCCGGCCGTGGCCAATTACCGGATCGAGTGGATGTCCGACCGTCTGGCGGCGGCCCAGGTCGCCGCCCTCGTCCTGGACGGCCGGACGGCCGAGCCGGTCTCGGAGGCGCTGGAGAGCCGGCTGCTCGCGGGGGTCAACGCCCGGGCCATCGCGGTCCGCGGCGGCGGCACGCAGCGCCTGCTCGCCATCGAGCCGGTGCCGGAACGGGTCGCCGACACCGTCGATTTACGCGACGTCACGGCTTTTTCGGCGGTCCGCGGCGCCTGGCGCACCCTCGTCGCCCCGATGCGCGAGCCGATCCGCGTGGTCGGGGAGGGCGGTATCGGCTTCGACCGGGTCGAGATCCTCCTCGACGAGGCACCGCTGCGGGCCGCGATGGTCGACTACGCCCTGCGCCTGCTGGTCTCCTCGCTGATCATCGCGGCCTCGGCGGCGGGCCTCGTCTTCGTGGTCCTGCAGGTCCTGATCGTGCGCCCGGTCCGGCGGCTCGTCACCAGCATCACGGCCTTCGCGGACGATCCGGAGGATGCCGGCCGGATCATCGCGCCGTCCCGCCGCAGCGACGAGATCGGCCAGGCCGAGCTGGCGCTGGGGCGGATGCAGCGCAGCCTCGCCGACCAGCTCCGCCAGAAGCGGCGGCTGGCCGAGCTGGGGCTCGCGGTGAGCAAGATCAGCCATGAGCTGCGCAATCTGCTCACCGGAGCGCAACTCCTGGGCGACCGTTTGGAGGGGACCGCGGATCCGACGGTCCAGCGCGTCGCCCCGCGGCTCGTGGGGACCCTGGCCCGGGCGATCCGGTTCTGCGAGGCGACCCTGGCCTATGGCCGGGTCACCGAGCGGGCGCCGCGCCTGGCCAGCACGAAGCTGGCGCCGATCTTCTCGGAGCTTCCGGACCTTGCCGCGCTCTCGGCCCACCCCGTGGCGGTGCGGGTGGCGGCGGACGACCTGTCCGTCCTGGCCGATCCGGAGCAGCTCGGCCGGGCCCTCGCCAACCTCGTCCGCAACGCCGTCCAGGCGCTGGACGGGGCGAAGGTCGCGGAGGCCGCAGTGCAGGTCGCGGCCGTGCGCGAGGAGCCGGGCCGGGTGACCATCTGGGTCGCCGACAACGGCCCCGGCCTGCCGGCGCGCGCGCGGGAGAACTTGTTCGCCCCATTCGCCGGCTCAACGCGCTCCGGCGGCACCGGGCTCGGCCTGCCGATCGCCGCCGAACTGATCGGCATCAATGGCGGCGCGCTGACCCTCGACACCTGCGAGGGCGGGGCGCGGTTCCGGATCGTGCTGCCGGAGGGCTGAGGCCCTATTCCGCCGCGGCGAGAACCGGCTCGGCGACGCGGATGCCGAGATCGGCCAGCAGGGCCGCATCCGCATCCGCCTCGTTGTTGGCCGTGGTGAGCAACCGCTCGCCGTAGAAGATCGAGTTCGCCCCGGCGAGGAAGCACAGGGCCTGGGCCTCGCGGCTGAGCGCCCGGCGGCCCGCGCTGAGCCGGACCCGCGCCCGGGGCATCACGATGCGCGCGGTGGCGCACATCCGCACCATGTCGAACGGGTCGATCGCCGTCGCGGTATCGCCCAGCGGCGTTCCCGCGACGGCGGCCAGGGCGTTGATCGGCACGCTCTCGGGATGGGGCGCGTGATTGGCCAGAACCTGCAGCATCGCCACGCGGTCGCCGACCCCCTCGCCGAGGCCGATGATGCCGCCGCAGCAGACGCCGATCCCGGCCGCCCGGACCCGCTCCAGCGTGTCCAGCCGGTCCTCATAGGTCCGGGTCGAGACGATCTTGTCGTAATAGCCCGGCCCGGTATCGAGGTTGTGGTTGTAGGCCGTGAGCCCGGCCTCCGCGAGGCGCTCGGCCTGGCTCGCCGTCAGCATGCCGAGGGTCACGCAGGCCTCCATCCCGAGGCCCCGCACGCCCCGGACCATGGTGAGCACGGCGTCGAAATCGGGCCCGTCCTTGGGGCTGCGCCAGGCCGCGCCCATGCAGAAGCGCGTGGCGCCGGCGGCCTTGGCGGCGGCGGCCTCGGCCAGCACCGTCTCCACCGGCATCAGGCGCTGGCGCGCGAGGCCGGTCTCCTTGTGGTGGGCCGATTGCGAGCAGTAGCCGCAATCCTCGGGGCAGCCACCGGTCTTGATCGAGAGCAGGCTCGCCCTTTGAATATCGGCCGGATCGTTGTGCGCCCGGTGGACCGTCGCGGCCCGATGCACGAGATCGAGCAGCGGCAGGTCGTGGATCGCCCGGATCTCCGTCAGGCTCCAATCATGGCGGATCGGGCCGGACGCGTCTTGCGGGGAAGCGGGGAGGGACGTTGCGCTCATCCTGCGTTTGAGCCGGATCGGCGGCCAGAAATCAAGCGTCCGGGCGGCCGAAGCGTGTCCGCTCAGTCCGTCGGCTCGCCGGCCGAGACCTTGGCGGTCCAGTCGTCGAAGGCGATCACCCTTTGGCGCTGCTCGCCGAGGCGCTCGATCCGGAGGACCATCTCGTCGCCGGCCTTCAGGTAGCGCGGCGGCTTCATGCCGAGGCCGACCCCGGGCGGGGTGCCGGTTGTGATCACGTCGCCGGGCTCGAGCAGCATGAAGTGCGACGCGTAGGCGACGAGCTGGGGCACGTCGAAGATCATCGTCGCCGTCGAGCCGGTCTGGCGGCGCTCGCCGTTCACGTCGAGGCTCATGGCGAGGGTCTTCAGGTCGGGGATCTCGTCGAGCGTCACCAGCCAGGGGCCCAGCGGCCCGAAGGTCGGCGCGCTCTTGCCCTTGGTCCAGGTGGGCCCGCGGTTCATCTGCCACTCGCGCTCCGAGACGTCGTTGCAGATGCAGGCCCCCGCCACGTAGCTCAGCGCCTCGTTGGCGTGGACGTAGCTGGCGTGCCGGCCGATCACCACCGCGAGCTCCACCTCCCAGTCGGTGCTGGACGAGCCCTTGGGGATGATGACGGTGTCGTTCGGCCCGCACAGGCTGGACGGCGCCTTGTTGAAGATGATCGGCTCAGAGGGGATCGGTGAGCCCGTCTCGGCGGCGTGGTCGGCGAAGTTGAGGCCGATCGCCACCACGTTGCGGGTGCCGCCGACGCAGGGGCCGAGGCGCACGTCCGGCGGCAGCTTCGGCAGGGTCTCGGGATCCAGGGCGCGCAGCCGCGCCAGCGAGTCGGGCCCGAGCGCCGGTCCGGCGATGTCGCGCACGATGCTCGAAAGGTCGCGCAAGCCTCCGTTCGCGTCCACGAGGCCGGGCTTCTCGTCGCCGCTCGGGCCGTGCCGGAAGAGCTTCATCGCCGCGCTCCTGATCCTTACCCTGGAACCGGTCTGCGCCGGTTGGCGGGACCATGGCCGGGCCCCGGTCCTGGCGCAAGCGTGATCGGCGACACCGCGGATCGAAGCCGATGTCGCATTATGGCAACATATCGGCGGGAAAGTGCATATATGCCCGTTTAAGGACATATTATTCATGGGCGCGGCCGACCCGGCGAACACAGACGTCGGATGATAAAATTTTACCGTCGCAGGGATACGCTCAGAACAGATGGATCTCGTGCGGGCTTTCCATTGAACTTCGTCTTTGCGCGGGAAATGCCGATCGGCATTGCGAATCTGTGCGGCGAACCGGCACGATGCCTGAAATGGTGCCGCATCACGAGTCGTGGTCAATCGACGGCGCCGGGTCGAGCGTTGGGGGAGAAGATGGGCGGGACGGTGCGCGCGGCGTTGCTCGCGGCGACAGCGATGATCCTCGGCGCCGGGGCGGCGCGTGCGGGGGCGTTCGGCATCCGGGAGCAGAGTACCGAGGCGCAGGGGCTCGCCTTCGCGGGTGCGGCGGCGGGATCGGGCGGCGTCTCGTCGATCTTCTGGAATCCCGCGACCATCACGATGAATCCCGGCTTCGTCGCGGAGCAGAACTTCACCTATATCGGCCTCTCCTCCGAGATTCGTCCCGCGCCGGGCACCAATCCCGGCTTCGCGCGCCTCGGCGGCTCCGGCGATATCGGCCAGGGCGCCGTGGTGCCGGCGGGGGCGACCTCCTATCAACTCAACGACCGCCTCTGGCTCGGCCTCTCCACCGGCGCCCCCTTCGGCCTCGTGACCAAGCCGCGGCAGGTCTGGGCCGGCGAAGTCTACGGGCGCTCGTCCCGGATCTTCTCCCTGGCGATCAACCCGGTCATCGGCTTCAAGGTCAACGAGTGGCTCTCGCTCGCGGCCGGCCCGAACATCGAGTATTTCCGACTGACCCTGCGGCAGGCGCTGCCGATCCCCGGCCTCCAGCCGACCGTCTATCCGAGCTCCTTCCTCAAGGGTGAGTCCTGGGGCGCGGGCTTCACCGCGGGCGCCACGCTGACGCCCCGCGACGGGACCGTGCTGGGCATCGGCTACCGCTCCTCCGTGCATCACGAGATCGACGGTTCGATCGGCGTGCCGCTGCTCGCCCTGGCGCCGCTGGCCGGGCAGGTCCGCTCGAAGCTGAACACGCCCGACAAGGTGAGTGTCGGCCTCACCCAGGCGCTCTCGCCGGTGGCGCGGGTGGATCTCGGCTTCGAGTGGGACAATTGGTCGAGGCTCGGCAACATCGGCATCGTGTCGAAGACGCTCGGACTGTCGGTGAATTCCCTGCCGCTCAACTACAAGGACGGCTACACCTACTCGATCGGCGCCGAGTACGACGCGGCGCCGAACCTGACGCTGCGGACCGGCTTCGCCTACGAAAGCTCGCCGATCGACTTCTCGAACCGCTCGGTGCGCCTGCCCGACGGCGACCGCTACAACGTCTCGGTCGGCGCCAGCTATCGCTGGAGCCAGCAGCTGACCCTGAACGTCGCCTACTCGCACTTCTTCCTGAACCGGTCGCGGATCCTCGCCGGGCTCGGGCGCGACTACAACGTCGCCAACATCGCCTTCGCGGGCGTGGTCGACTCGAGCGCCGACATCGTCTCGGTCGGTTTCCGCTACGTGTTCGGCGCTCCGCCGGCCCCGGCCCCGGCGCCGCTGGTGCGCAAGTACTGAGGCGAGCCCGCGGGACGCCCGTGACCGGGGGACACCCTACGCGTGCGGATGCGCCTCAGGCGCGCATCCGCACGTAGGTTCCAGGCGCCGGTCCCAGCGACGGCAGCGCGTCGCCCCCGGGCTTCCGGGCCGGCACCCGTTCGGGCGCCTGCGCCTCGATCCACTGGAACCAATAGGGCCACCACGAACCCTTGGTCTCGACCGCCGCGGTGATCCACGATTCCAGCGTCCCCCGGACCGGGCCGCCGGTCCAGTAGCCGTATTTCGGCTTCGACGGGTGGTTGATCACGCCGGCGATGTGGCCCGAACCCGCGAGCACGAAATCGACCTTGCCGCCAAAAATCTTCGAGCCCTCGAACACCGAGATCGCCGGGGCGATGTGGTCCTCGCGGGTGGCGAGGTTGAAGATCGGGACCTGCACCTTCTCGAGGTCGAGGCGGACGTTGCCGAGCACCATCCGGCCCTGCGCCAGGGTGTTGTCGAGGTAGCAGTTGCGCAGATAGAAGGAATGGTTGGCCGCCGGCATCCGGGTGGCGTCGGAATTCCAATACAGCAGGTCGAAGGCCGAGGGTGCCTTGCCCTTGATGTAGTTGTTCACGACGTAGGACCAGATCAGGTCGTTCGGCCGCAGCATGTTGAACGCGTTGGCCATCCGGGCGCCTTCCAGGTAGCCGCGCTCGGACATCTGCGCCTCGATCTGTCGGATCTGGTCCTCGTCAGCGAACACCTTCAGGTCGCCGGCATGGGTGAAATCGACCTGGGTGGTCAGCAGCGTCGCGCTCTTGATCCGCCGGTTGCCGGTGGCCGCCTGCATGGCGAGCGTCACGGACAGCAGCGTGCCGCCGACGCAGTAGCCCGCGGCCGTGACAGCGCTCTCGCCCGTCGAGACCCCGATCGCGTCGATGGCCGCCTCGATCCCCTCGCGCATGTAGGATTCGAAGTCCTTGTCGGCGTGGCGCGCGTCCGGATTCACCCAGGAGATGCAGAAGACCGTCAGGCCCTGGTCGACCATCCACTTGAGGAAGCTCTTCTGAGGGTTGAGGTCGAGGATGTAGAACTTGTTGATCCAGGGCGGGACCATCAGGAACGGGCGCCGGAGCACCGTCTCGGTGGTGGGCGCATACTGGATCAGCTCGATCAGGTCGTTGCGGAACACCACCTCCCCGGGGGTGACCGCCACGTTGCGGCCGACCTCGAACCCGCTCGGGTCGGTCTGGCGCACGCGCAGCTGGCCGCCGCCGGCCGCCAGATCCTCCTCGTACATCTTGAGGCCGCGGACGAGATTGGCGCCGTTCTCCTGCAGGGTGTGGCGGATCAATTCCGGGTTGGTCGGCAGGAAGTTGGAGGGGGAGAGCATGCTGGTGAACTGGCGCAGGTAGAACTGCGCCTTGTGGCGCGTATGCGCGTCGAGCCCCTCGGCCTCGTCCACGAGGCCCTCGGCCCAGCGGGTAGCGAGGAGGTAGGCCTGCTTGATGAAGTCGAAATACGGGTTGGTCGACCATTCGGTGTGGGCGAAGCGGCCGTCCCGGGGCTCCGGCAGCGCCACCGGATCGGCCGGCTGGCCCTGCAGGCGCAGATAGGTGGACCCCCACAGCGACAGGAAGGCCTGCGAGAGGCGCGTCTGGGCCTCGGCGCTGCGGCTCGGATCGGCGAGCCACGACTCGGCGACCTGCCCGAGGACCTTCGCCGCCTCGTTCAGCTCGCTGCCGGATGTGCCCGGCTGCCCGTCGGGGCCGAGCAGCTTGGCGACGTTGCGGCCCATCGCCTCGACGAACTGTCCGGCATTGCGGGACAAGGCCTCGAAATCCGGCATCGGCGCGGTCGTCCCGTCCGGCATCGCGCCGTTGGGGGCCGGCTTCGGCGGAGCAGTCTGGTCCGGCGCCTGCGGGCTCGTCACGCGTACCTCCCTGATATGGGCTGTCGACCCTGTCGCGCGGGCCACGTTTTCGTTAAAATAAGGAACGCGCCGGGGATTTCGCCACCCCGCCCCGGAACGTGACCGAGACATCCGGCCGATCTTCTCATGCCTATTCCTCGTCTCATGGCCGTGTGACTATGGATCGTGCCTTTTCGAACAGTGACGTCCGGGCTCGCCGCCCCGGATTCGCCTGCGCGGCGATGGTCGCCCTCCTGGCGGGGCCGCTCGCCGGCTGCTCGGGGGACGCCGTGCGCACGCTGGCAACCGATGCGGGATACGGGCCGCGGGTCGTGGCGGCACCGGACTTCGTGACCGGATCCCGCACCAAGGACACGCAGGATTACATGCCGGTGGGCGTCGACGCCCCCAAACGCCCGGTCCGGCCGAAAACCGTCACCGGGCAGAAGGCCCTGGAGGCGGAGCTCGAGGGCGCCCGCGGCCGCAACGAGGCCCGCGGCCGTGCCGCAGCGAGCGCCGGCCAGGGCGCCGCCGCGAGTATCAAGCCGGCCCCGGCGCCCCCGCAATAGCCACGCTTTTGTGGGTCGGCGGCGACGTGCAAGTCTGCTACAGCAGATGGTTCGCGCGACCGGCTTACGAAAGACGCCAGACTCGGGACGCGCCGATGGACACGCCGATGACCGACTTCCACCGCATCAAGCGACTGCCCCCCTACGTCTTCGAGCAGGTCAACCGGATCAAGGCCGCCGCCCGGGCGCAGGGCGCCGACATCATCGATCTCGGCATGGGCAATCCGGATCTCGACGCTCCGAAGCACGTCATCGCCAAGCTGTGCGAGACCGCCGGGCGCCCGCGCACCGACCGCTACTCGGCCTCCAAGGGCATCGCGGGGCTGCGCAAGGCCCAGGCCGGCTATTATCAGCGCCGGTTCGGCGTGAGCCTCAATCCCGAAACGCAGGTGGTGGCGACGCTCGGCTCCAAGGAGGGCTTCGCCAACATGGCTCAGGCGATCACCGCCCCGGGTGATGTCGTGCTGGTGCCGAACCCGAGCTACCCGATCCACGCCTTCGGCTTCCTGATGGCCGGTGGGGTGATCCGCTCCGTGCCGGCCGAGCCGACCCCTGAGATGTTTCCGGCCCTCGAGCGGGCCATGCGCCACTCGATCCCGAAGCCCGTCGCCCTTGTGGTCTGTTACCCGTCGAACCCGACCGCCTACGTGGCGAGCCTCGACTTCTACCGGGACCTCGTGGCCTTCGCGAAGCAGCACGAGCTGATCCTGCTGTCGGATCTCGCCTATGCCGAGGTCTATTTCGACGACAACCCGCCGCCCTCGGTCCTCCAGGTGCCGGGCGCCATCGACTGCACGGTGGAGTTCACCTCCCTGTCGAAGACTTACTCCATGGCCGGCTGGCGCATGGGCTTCGCGGTGGGCAACGAGCGCCTGCTTTCGGCGCTGACCCGGGTGAAGTCCTACCTCGATTACGGCGCCTTCACGCCGATCCAGGTCGCCGCGACCGCGGCCCTCAACGGGCCGGATGATTGCATCCACGAGATGCGCGGCATCTACAGGAAGCGGCGCGACGCCCTGGTGGAATCCTTCGGCAAGGCCGGCTGGACCATTCCGGCGCCGGCAGCCTCCATGTTCGCCTGGGTGCCGATCCCCGAGCGCTACCGGGAGATGGGCAGCCTCGAATTCTCGAAACTTCTGCTGGAGAAGTCCGACGTGGCGGTGGCGCCCGGCATCGGCTTCGGCGAGTTCGGCGACGGGTACGTGCGCATCGCCCTGGTGGAGAACGAGCAGCGGATCCGCCAGGCGGCGCGCAACGTCCGCCGGTTCTTCGACGGCACCGACAAAACCCTGCACAACGTCGTGCCGATGGCCCGCGCCGGGTAATCGGACCGGCTGAAGTTGTTGCCGCGGGGCGACAGGCTCCGCCAAAGGCACCGTCGGCCCACTCCGGCGCTTGTCAGGGCGGACCGCGATGGCCAGGGTCAGGGACGGGGGTTTTCCCGCGTCCCGAGTGCCGCATGCGCCGCCTGAACCTGATCGCCGCCCTGCTGCTCGCCGCCGCGGCCTCGGCCTGCGCGCCGAACCCGATCATCGCCCGGGATCCGATCCCGGCGCCGGGCCCCACGGACGTCTATGCCTGCGACTCGAAGCCGTTGCCGGTCAACGCCTTCATCTCGGATTGCCGCCCGGTGCCGGCGAGCCCGCAGGTTGTCCTGCGCGCCCGCGGCTGATCCGCGAACGGCATTTCGGTAACCGGTCCGCTCGGACGGGCCGGACAATCCGCTGGCGATCCGCTAGACTGCAGGAAACCTGCCGGTCCGACCGGCCCCGTGACGGAGCACCGCGTGAGCACCAAGACCCTGATCGCCGCCGGATTGCTGGCCCTCGTGACGGGGCAGGGTGCCTCCGCCGCCGACGCCGCCTACGCGCCGGCGCCGTACCGGCCGCGCGCTTACGTGTTCACGGCCCCGGATGGCCCGACCGTCCTTCAGGCCGAGACCTGCTGCCAGGGTGTCGTGCCGCCGGGGCGCTCCGATCTCGCCGTGCCGCCGGTTCCCGTGGCCGAGGTGATGAATGGCGGCGGCTTCGGCTACACCGGGTTCGACTACTTTAACGACCAGATCACCGAAAGCCGGTTCGGCGCGCGCAAGCGGCCGAAGGAATACGTGATCGCCCCGTCCTACACCGTGCCGCCGCGCTACTGAGCCATCCTGACTCTCCGGGGCCTCAATCCTTGTGCGGATCGTGGCCCCAGTTCATCAGCGACATCCGCCAGGGTGAGTCCGGGTCCTTGCGGGCCGCACCGCCCTGCTTGAGATGGCGGTGGACGTAGCTCACGACCTTGCCCATGGCAGCGTAGTCGTCGCTCGTCAGGTCCGCCTTCTTCTTGTCCTTGATGGCCAGGATACGCCGGCCCATCGCGTGGCCGGTCGATTCATCGCCGTCCTTCTTCTGGCCGACCTCCTTGCTGCCGTCGCTGTCGAGATGCTTCCTCAGCGCCGCCGGCGTCATGTTGACGGCTTCGTTGAAGTCCTTCCACGTCGTTGCGTGATCGTCCTCCGCCATTCGCGGACCTCCGCTCGGATGCCGTTCGTGCCCGACAACGCGCCCGGGGCGGACCGGCTCGCGCGCATCCCTGCGGTCGGGCGCCGCACGGGAAGAGGCCGCGGCGGCGGGGCGGCGTTTACAGGCTGGTCCCCGGGGGGTATCACCCCGGCCCGATACAGAACCCCTTTCCCACACCCCACCCCCGAAAAACCAGATGCGCGCCGAGATCGAGCAAGCCTCGGATGCCGCCAAGCAGTCTATAGGACTGCTGAGGAGGCATCTTTGACTGGGATACAGTCGATAAACGCCTCGCGGAGCTGAACGCAGCCTCCGAGAACCCCGACCTCTGGAACGATGCCGAGGCCGCCCAGACTGTGATGCGCGAGCGCCAGCAGCTCGACGAGGCGGTCACGGCGATCAAGAAGCTGGAGCGCGACCTCGAGGACGGCGCCACCCTGATCGAACTCGGCGAGATGGAGGGCGACGAATCCTCGATCCGCGAGGGCGAGGCGTCGATCCTGGCGGTCGAGAAGGAGGCCGCGAGCCGGCAGGTCGAGACCCTGCTGTCCGGCGAGGCCGACGGGTTCGACACCTATCTCGAAGTCCATGCCGGGGCCGGCGGCACCGAGAGCCAGGACTGGGCCAACATGCTCCAGCGCATGTATGCGCGCTGGGCCGAGCGCCGGAAGTACAAGGTCGATGTCGTCGAGATGACCGACGGCGAAGAGGCCGGGATCAAGGGCGCGACGCTCCTGATCAAGGGCCACAACGCCTATGGCTGGCTCAAGACCGAGTCGGGCGTGCACCGGCTGGTGCGGATCTCGCCCTACGATTCGAGTGCCCGGCGGCACACCAGCTTCGCCAGCGTCTGGGTCTATCCGGTGATCGACGACCGGATCGAGATCGAGATCAAGGAATCCGACTGCCGGATCGACACCTACCGGTCGTCCGGCGCCGGCGGCCAGCACGTCAACACCACGGATTCGGCGGTGCGCATCACCCACAATCCCACCGGGATCGTGGTGGCCTGCCAGCAGGAGCGTTCGCAGCACAAGAACCGGGCGACCGCCTGGAACATGCTGCGCGCCCGCCTCTACGAGGCTGAGCTGAAGAAGCGCGAAGAGAAGGCCAACGCCGAGGCCGCGTCGAAGACCGATATCGGCTGGGGCCACCAGATCCGATCCTACGTCCTGCAGCCGTACCAGCTGGTGAAGGACCTGCGCACCGGCACCCAGTCGACGGATCCGGACGAGGTGCTCGACGGCGATCTCGATCCGTTCATGGAGGCGTCGCTCGCCCAGCGGCTCTATGGCGGCGCCGACGTGGTCGACGACATCGACTGAGGCGGGCTGCCGGCTCCGCAGGATTTCCCTCCCCCCTTTGCGGGGGAGGGTGGCCCGCGGAGCGGGTCGGGAGAGGGGAGCGACGGTGCAGAACGAAACTCTGTTCGGTGTGAAGGTAGCGTCCCGTCCTGAAGCCGGGTTCCCCTCTCCCGACCCCTGCTGACGCAGGGGCCACCCTCCCCCGCAGAGGGGGGAGGGAGGGCGAAGCGCCCCTCAATACCCCAGCGCCGCCCCGTCCTTCCGCGGGTCCGAGCCGGCCGTCAGCGTCCCGGCCTTGCGGTCGATCCAGATGATCTGGCCGCCGCCGAGTGGCAGGGGCGCGCGGATCGCCGCGTGGCCGCGCGCGACCAGTCCCGCCATCACGGCATCGGGGACCCCGCCTTCCACCTCCAGGCTGCCGCCGTAGGCGAAGCTGCGCGGGGCATCGAGGGCCGCCTGGACGTCGAGGCCGCGGTCGAGGATGCCGGAGAGCAGTTCGACATGGCCCATGGCCTGGTAATGGCCGCCCATGACGCCGAACGGCGCGACCGCCTGTCCGTCCTTCATCAGCATGCCGGGGATGATCGTGTGCATCGGCCGCTTGCCCGGGCCGACGCTGTTCGGGTGCCCGCCCTCCGTGCGGAAGGACAGGCCCCGGTTGTGCAGCAGCACGCCGCTCTCGGGGGCCAGGATGCCGGACCCGAAGCCCTGGAAGATCGAGTTGATCAGCGAGAGCGCATTGCCGTCCCGGTCGACCACACAGAGGTAGACCGTATCCTTGTGGGCGCGGCCTTCTTCCATCTCCCGGGCGATCTCGGGGTAAATCACCGGCGCCTGCGCCCGGCCCATGTCGATCGCCCCGTGGGCGGCGGCCTTCCAGGCGTCGGAGAGCAGGTGCTCGACCGGCACGTTGGCGAGGGCGGCGTCGCCGAACAGCACGTCCCGGTGGTGATAGCCCTGCTTGCACACCTCGGCGAAGAGGTGGAGCCGGTCGAGCTCCGACAGGGCGCCGACGTCGTAATGCGACAGCACGTTGAGCATCATCAGCGCGGCCAGACCCTGGCCGGCGGGCGGGCATTCGTAGACGTCGTAGCCCCGATAGCGCGTCGAGACCGGCACGACCACGTCGGGCCGGGCGGCGGCGAAGTCGTCGAGCGTGTGCAGGCCGCCGAGCTCGTTGAGCCGGCTCACCATATCCTGGGCGACGGGTCCTGCATAGAAGCCGCGCGGCCCGCCCTCGGCGATGCGCCGGAGGGTGGCGGCGAGCTTGGGCAGGCGGATCACGCTGCCGATGGCCGGAGCCTCGCCGCCGGGCAGGTAGGTCGCGGCGGCATGGGGGTCGGACGCGACCCGGGGCACGCAGCGCTGCCAGTCCCAGCCGACCCGCTGCTGGACCACGAAGCCGTCCTCCGCGTAACGGATCGCCGGCTGGAGCAATTCGCCCAGCGGCCGGGTGCCGTGCTCGCGGACCAGCAGGTCCCAGGCCCCCACCGCGCCCGGCACCGTGACGGCGTGCGGCGAGGTCGGGGTGATGGCGACGCCGTGCTCGGCGTACCAGTCGGCCGTCGCGGCCGCCGGCGCCCGGCCCGAGCCGTCCAGCGCGATCGGCGTCGTGGCCCCGGCGGGGGCGTAGAGGGCGAAGCAGTCGCCGCCGATGCCGGTCATCAGCGGGTCGACCACGCATTGCACGGCCACCGCCGCGATGCCGGCATCGACGGCATTGCCGCCCGCGCGCAGCACCTCGATGGCGGCGAGCGTCGAGAGCGGGTGCGAGGTCGCGACGGCGGCGTTGGCGGCGTAGACCGGGGAGCGGCCGGGGGCGGAGAAGTCTCTCACGGGATGTCCTGCTGTGCTGAACGGTTCAGAGTCTGCGGATCCGAAACGCGACCTCATCCTGAGGCGCCGGAGCGAAGCGGAGGCCTCGAAGGAGCGCTCCAGGGATCGCGCGGCTGGCTGGAGCCCTCCTTCGAGGCTCGCTGCGCTCGCGCCTCAGGCTGAGGTGGAGATAGGGGGAGGCCGTGAAGGCCGTCACGCGGGCCTCCCCTCCGGCAAAGCCACCCAATGCCCCGGCGCAACCTCGGTGAGCGGCCCGTCCGGCGGCTGGTCGTGGCCGCCGAGGTCGCGGGCGGCGAGGCGGGCGCGCTCCTCGGCCGGGTTCGGCACCGGCACCGCGGCGAGCAGGCGGCGGGTGTAGGGATGGCGCGGATCCGCGTAGAGGGCGTCCGCCTCGGCCAGCTCGACGATGCGTCCGCGCCAGAGCACCGCCACCCGGTGGCAGAGGTAGCGCACCATCCGCAGGTCGTGGGAGATGAACAGATAGGACAGGCCCATCTCGTCCTGCAGGTCCTGGAGCAGGTTCACCACCTGCGCCTGGATCGAGACGTCGAGCGCCGCGATCGGCTCGTCGGCGACGATGAAGCTCGGCTTGAGGGCGATCGCCCGGGCGATGCAGATGCGCTGGCGCTGGCCGCCCGAGAACTGGTGCGGGTAGCGCCCCATGAACCGCGGATCGAGCCCGACCCGCTGGAACAGCGCCGCGACCGCCTCCCGCCGTTCGGCCCTGCGCATGTCCCGCCGGTGCAGCTTGAACGCCTCCGCGACGTAGTCCCCTGCGCTCATCCGCGGGTTGAGGGCCGCGTAGGGGTCCTGGAACACGGTCTGCATCCGGGCGCGCATCTTCCGCATCGCCGCCGCCGGGAGTTTGGCGAGGTCGGTCCCCTCGAACGCGATCGTGCCGGAGGTCGGCGGGTTGAGCATCGTCACGGCCCGGCCGATCGTCGACTTGCCGGAGCCGGATTCGCCAACGAGGCCCAGGGTCTCGCCGGGTCGGATGTCGAAGCTGACATCCTCGACGGCGCGGAACACCGAGGCCTTGCCGCCCCACCAGGAGCGCAGGGGATAGTGCTTGGTGAGGTTCCGGACCGACACGACGGGATAGAGGGGTGCGCTCACCGTGCCGCCTCCTGCGCCAGGATCTTCGGCAGGTCGTACCACGCGGCGACGAGGTGGCCCGGCGCCCCGCCGGGCGCCTGCGCCAGGGGCGGCATCTCGGCCCTGCAGCGGGGCGTCGCGTAGGCGTTGCGCGGCGCGAAGGGATCGCCGGGCGGCGGGTGGCGCATATCCGGGGGCGCCCCCTCGATCTGGTGCAGGCGCCGCCGCCCGGCCCGGCCGCCGGAGAGGTCCGGCAGGGAGCGCAGCAGCCCGAGCGTGTAGGCGTTGCGGGGATCGGCGAAGATGTCGTCCACCGGGCCGCGCTCCAGGATGCGGCCGGCATACATCACCTGCACGGTGTCGCTGATGCCGGCCACCACGCCGAGGTCGTGGGTGATCCAGATGATCGCCATACCGAGCTCGCGCTTCAGCTCCTGCACCAGGGCGACGATCTCGGCCTGGACAGTGACGTCGAGCGCCGTGGTCGCCTCGTCGGCGATCAGCAGCTTCGGCCGGCAGCTCAGCCCGATGGCGATCATCACCCGCTGGCGCTGGCCGCCGGAGAACTCGTGCGGGTACTGGTCGAGGCGCGCGGCCGCGTTCGGGATGCGGACGAGGTCGAGCAGGTCCTTTGCCCGGGCGCGGGCCGCGCGGGCGTCGAGGCCGAGATGGATCCGCAGGGGCTCGACGATCTGCGCCGCCACGCTCATGCCGGGATTGAGCGAACTCATCGGGTCCTGGAACACGAAGCCGATCGCGCCGCCGCGGATGTTTCGGAGTTCCCGCTCCTTCAGGGCGAGGAGGTCGCGGCCCTCGAACAGCACCTGCCCGCCGGTGATCCGGCCCGGCGGGCGCGGGATCAGCCCCAGCATGGCCAGCACGTGCACGCTCTTGCCGGAGCCCGATTCGCCGACGATCCCGAGCGTCTCGCCCTCCTGCAGGGTGTAGGACACGCCGTTGACCGCGTGGACCGCGCCGCCGTCGGTGTCGAAGGCGACCGCGAGATCGCGGACGTCGAGGAGGGGCTTCGTCATGTCCGCTGCCTCGGGTCGAGGGCGTCGCGCAGCCCGTCGCCGAACAGGTTGAAGGCGAGCACGGCCAGGAAGATCGAGAGGCCGGGCCAGATCGCCATCCAGGGCGCCTGATCCATGAAGTTCTTGGCGGTGTTGAGCATCGCCCCCCAGGATGGCTCGGGTGGCTGCTGGCCGAGGCCGAGGAAGGACAGGCTCGCCTCCGCGATGATGGCGGCCGCGATGGTCAGCGTCGCCTGGACGAGGATCGCCGGGACGATGTTGGGCAGGATGTGGACGAACGCGATCCGCCAGGGCGGGTTGCCCATGGCGCGGGCCGCTTCGACGAACTCCTCCGCCGCCACCGCGCGCACCTGCGCCCGGGTCAGCCGGATGAAGGTCGAGGTCGCCGACAGGCCGATGGCGATCATGGCGTTGACGAGGCTCGGGCCGAGGAAGGCCGCGAGCGCGATCGCCAGGATCAGGAACGGGATCGCCAGCAGCGCGTCGGTCAGCCGGGAGATCGCCCCGTCGATCCAGCCGCCCGCGTAGCCGGCGAGCAGGCCGAGCGGCAGTCCGAGGGAGACGGCGAGCGCTACCGAGACGAGGCCCGCCCCGAGGGAGGCGCGGGCGCCGTAGATGATCCGCGCGAGGACATCGCGCCCGACCTCATCGCCGCCGAACGGGTGCGCGAGGCTGGGCGCGCCGCGGACGTTGCCCCAGTCGGTGGCGGTCGGGTCGTAGGGGGCGATCCAGGAGGCGAAGACCGCCATCAGGATCAGCAGCCCGACGATGACGAGGCCCGCGATCGCGCTCCTGCGCGCGCGCAGGCGGCGCCAGAAGGCCGTGATGGTGCCGGGTTCCTGGACGAGGCCCGGGTTGCCGGTGGGCGCTGCGATGCCGGTGGTCCCGGCGATGGGGGTGCCGGTGCTCATCGTGCGCTCGGGACGTTGGCGGCGACGTTAGACCCACGCGCCCTCCCTCCCCCCTCTGCGGGGGAGGGTGGCCCGGCCGTCAGGCCGGGTCGGGAGAGGGAAGCGACGGTACAGAACAGGACTGTGCCCGGCCTGAAGGTCGCGCCCCTTCCTGAACCCGGGTTCCCCTCTCCCGACCCCCTTCGGGGGCCACCCTCCCCCGCAAAGGGGGGAGGGAGGGCGGTGCGCTTGAACATGACCCTCATGCCCGCCTCAGCTTCGGGTTCACGGCCGCGGAGAGCAGGTCGGCGGCGAGGTTGAGCGCGATGTAGGTGGCGGCGGTGCAGATCACGACGCCCTGGACGGTGGCGAAGTCCCGGTTGAACACCGCGTCGACCATCAGCTTGCCGAAGCCCGGCACGGAAAAAACCTGCTCGGTGAGCACCGCCCCCGACAGAAGCTGCCCGAATTCCAGCGCCCCCAGGGTGATGATCGGGATCGCCGCGTTGGGCAGCGCGTGCCGCAGGGTCACCCGCAACGGCGAGACGCCCTTGGCGCGCGCGGTGCGGACGTAATCGGAGCCGAGCACGCCCAGCATCGCCGCCCGGGTGTGGCGCATCATCACCGCCGCGATGGCGTTGCCCAGCACGAAGGCCGGCATCACCATGGCGGCGAGGTTCTCGGACAAGCTCTCGAAGGGCGAGACGTAGCCCGAGGCCGGCAGCCAGCCGAGTTCCACCGAGAACAGCAGGATCAGCAGGATCCCGAGCCAGAAATTCGGCACCGACAGGCCCCAGAGGGCGATCCCGTTGGCGATCGTGTCGGCGGCCTGGCCCTGTTTGACCGCCGAGAGCACCCCCATGGGCACGCCGATGGCGAGCGCCACCAGCATGGCCAGGCACGCGAGTTCGAGCGTCACCGGCAGCTTCTCGACGATGAGTTCGGAGACCGGCTTCTGCAGGCGGATCGACTCGCCGAGGTCGCCCCGCAGCACGCCCCCGGCCCAGTAGCCGTAGCGCACCGGAAGCGGCGCATCGAGGTGGTACTTCTCGCGGATGAAGGCGATCACCTGCGGGTCGCGCTCCTCGCCGGTCAGAGCCGTGGCGACGTCCCCCGGCAGCAATTGCTGGAGGGCGAAGATGATCATCGAGGCGAGGATCAGGGTCGGGACCGCCAGGGCGAGGCGTCGGGCCAGAAACCGCAGCATCAATTGAGCTTCAGGCCGGGGAAGCGCACGAGCCCATCTGGATAGGGCACGAAGCCCGTGAGCTTCTGGCTGTAGGCCCAGAGCAGCTTCCGGTGCAGGATATAGATCCCCGGCCGGTCCTTCAGGACCTGATCGGCGAGCGCCTTCCAGGCGGCCTGGCGCTTCACCGGATCGACGGTGCCGCGCTCGGCCTGAAGGGCCGCGTCGGCCTCCGGGCTGCAGTATTTGGGATAGTTCAGCGCGGCCTTACAGGCGAGGAAGCTGAACGTGTTGCCGTCCGGATCCGAGCGCCCGCTCCAGGAATAGAGCTGCGCCTCGTAATTGCCCTTGTCGGCGGCATCGAGGGCCGTGGTGAAGTCCACCGCCTGCAGCTTCACGTCGAAGCCCGCCTCCTTGGTCATCGCCTGGATCACTTGGCCCACCTGGGGCGACTCGCTGTTGGCGTAGACGGTGAGCGTGATCTGCGGGTTCGGCTTGCCGGCTTCGGCGAGCAGGGCCTTGGCTTTGGCGACGTCCCGCTTCGGGATCGGGTACGCGGCGAGGTAGTTCGGGTTCTTCGGGTTGACCCACTGGTTCCCGGCCAGGAACTCGCCGTTATAGACGACCTGATTGATGGCGTTGCGGTCGAGCGCCGCTTCGAAGGCCGCACGCACCTTCGGGTCGGCCACCGGCGAGCCGGCCTTGCCGAGGTTGAACAGGACCTCCTGGAAGCCGAGTTCGGTGGTGGAGTCGAGCTTCAGCTTGGCGTCCCGCTTCACCTGCGGAACGTCGGTGGGGGCGAGCCGCTCCAACAGGTCGAGCTGCCCGGCGCGGAGGTTGGTCAGCCGCACCGTGGCGTCGGGGATCGGCCGGAACTCGATCCGCTGGATCTGGATCGCGTCCTTGTTCCAGTAGTCAGGGAAGCGCTCGACCACGATCCGGTCCTGCGGCACCCGCTCCACGAACCGGTACGGACCCGCGCAGACCGGCGCAGAGGCGAACTTGTCCCCGAGTCGCTCGGCGGCTTTCGGCGAGACCATCATGCCGGCCCGGTCGGTGAACTGCGCCAGCAACGGCGCGAAGGGCTGCTTCAGGTTGATGCGGAACGTCAGGTCGTCGACCACGTCCACGGAGGCGATCGGGGCGATCTCGGAGCGGCGCTGCGAGCCCGGCATCGTCATGTGGCGCTCGATGGAGTACTTGGCCGCCGCGGCGTCGAGCCTCTCGCCGTCCTGGAACAGCACCCCCGGGCGCAGATGCATGGTCAGCGCCTTCTCGTCGGGCGAGAGTTCCCAGGCGGTCGCGAGCTGCGGCACCGGCTTCAGGTCGGGCCCGATATCCACGAGCTTGTCGCACAGGGCGGCGAAGACCATCCGGCTCGCGAAGGTGCGGGCGAGCGTCGGGTCGAGGGCGTCCGGATCCTCCATCATGCCGTAGCGCAGGGTCTGCGCGGCCGCGGGTCCGGTGAGGATCATTCCGGCGAGGAGACAGGCGGCGAGACGCACCATGGGACCGGTCCGGGTACAGGCATGTGGCGGGGCGGGACCGGCCGCGACCGATCCGTGAGGGCGGCGGGCCATGTCCGACCCCGCCCTGGTATGCACAATCCCAAGGCAGCATCCATGCCACACGGTCAAGGTGCATTTTGTATTCAGGGTCGCGTGCGGTTCCGAACCGATCGCGTGGACGGTCGGGCGCTCGGTGCCCGGAGGAAATTTCGCGGGGTTCGCCGCAGAAATTTTCCCAGAGATTTCACCGGGGGTCACCGGGGGATAAGCACAATTTTATCGAGCGCCTGAATTTCCCGGCAGGCTGATCCATCGCACAACGGCGCCATGTCTCGGGCGCGGCGTCGAGGGTTATGCAGGGTCGGCGGCATTTCGTCATTTTGCCCGCCTTGTGCTGGAACCGTCGCCGTCGGGATTTCTACGCGATCACCACGGACGTCTCGGTGGAGGGCATCCGATTCCGGTCTGCACAATATCTGGCACCGGGCGAAGATCTGACCTGCAGCATCCGCCACGTCGGCCTGCTCGACGTCCGCATAGAGTGGACGGCGGGCCAGGAATTCGTGGGCTCGATCCGGGGCGGGCGGACTGCGCTCGCGGACTTGGCCGGCCAGTTCGTGACACTGGCCCGTGCCCAGGATCTCCGTCCGGAGCCGCTCCGCGTTCATGACCGCATCGTGCCGCGGCAGAAGATCGTGGAGGTCGCGCTGGAGGGCGGCAACGTCTTTCCGGGACACGTGCTCAACGTCTCGGCCTCCGGCGTGGCCTTGCTGGTGGATCGATTCCTGGCCCTCGGCACCACGATCCGGGTCGGGCGGAAGCTCGCCTGCGTCAAACGGCATTTCACGCACGGCGTCGGCGCCGCCTTCCTCGAACCCTTCGAACCGGACGCCGTCCACGAGGCGATGACCCTGTGAGCGTCGCTCTGGCCCCTCGCAGAGGGATCGGAACGGCGCTACATCTGCCCGGGATAGCGAAGGATCTCCCATGAAGCGCCTGCTCTCCGCTCCCCTCGTCGCCCTCCCGGCCGCCCTCGTGCTGCTGCCGCAGGCCGCGCTCGCCCATCCCGGCCACGGTGCGGCGACCGGTGCGGCGGCGGGGTTCCTGCACCCGCTGATGGGCGCCGACCACGTCCTGGCGATGGTCGCGGTCGGGCTGTTGGCGGCCCTGCGTGGCGGACGGGCGCTGTGGGCGCTGCCCCTGTCGTTCCTGGCGCTGATGAGCGTCGGTGCGGGGCTCGGCATGGCCGGCTTAGTGCTGCCCTATGCCGAGACCGGGATCGCGCTGTCCCTCGTGGTGTTCGGCCTCGCCACCCTCGTCGGGCTGCGGGCGCCGGTGGCGCTGCTGGCGGCCCTGGTCGGGGTCTTCGCGGTGTTCCACGGCTACGCGCACGGGGCCGAGATGCCGGAAACCGCTTCGGGCCTCTCGTTCGGTCTCGGCTTCCTGGCCGCCACCGCGCTGCTGCACGCGGCCGGGCTCGGCCTCGGGCTCGCCGGCACCCGGTTCGGCGCAACGCGCGCCGCGCCGGTTCTCGGGGTCGGTCTCGCCGCGGCGGGTGTCGCGCTGCTGGCGCTGCCGGTCTGAGCCCGACGGATCCAACGCCCGCGGGGCCCGCGCCTCGGCTGAGCATCCGCATCGATCTCGAGCCGGGTCACCGGCTCGGGCCCGGCAAGGTGCGGCTCCTGGAGATGATCGCCGAACACGGCTCCATCTCGGGGGCCGGCCGGTCTCTCGGCATGTCGTACCGGCGGGCGTGGCTGCTGGTCGAGGCGATGAATAACGGCTTCGGCCGCCCGGTCGTCGAGGCCCAGATCGGCGGCCGGGCCGGCGGCGGCGCCCGGCTTTCGGTCTTCGGTACGGAGGTCGTGGCTCAGTACCGCGCCCTCGAGGCGGCCGCTGCGCTGGCCGCCGCGCCGTTCCTGGCCCGGCTCGGGCGCACCGACTGATCGCCGGCCTGCGGACGACGTCGCGATGTCACAGGTTCGCCGGGGCTGACGGGGGCGATCCCAGCCCCAGGTCCCGTGCGCCGCACCGATTCCGGTGGCGCGAGGAACCAATATGTCGAAACTTCCGATTCTTGCCCTGGCCGGCCTGATGGCCACCGTCGCCGGGGCCCAGGCCGCGCCGAAGGTGGAGCGCCTGCGCGGGACAATCGAGGCGGTCAAGGACGGCGGCTTCACGCTGAAGACCCTCGACGGCAAGTCCGAGTCCATGATGCTGGCCCCCGACGCCAGGGTGTCCTGGGTCGTCCCGGCCAATCTGGACCAGATCAAGGACGGCGTCTTCATCGGCACGGCCACCAAGGGCGAGCCCCCGGTGGCTCTGGAGGTCGTGCTGTTCCCCGAGGCGATGCGCGGCACCGGCGAGGGTCATTACGACTGGGACATGATCCCCGATCACACGGCCGGCGGCGCCAAGGTGAAGACCGCCATGACCAACGGCACCGTGTCGACCGCGCCCGACGCCCCGCGGGTCAAGAGCGCGATGACCAACGGCACCGTGACGGCCAGTGGCGGCGCTGCGGAGCGGACGCTGACCGTGGATTACGGCAAGGGCCAGTCCATCCAGATCCTGGTTCCGCCCCAGGCCCCGGTCGTCAGCTTCGCGCCGGCCGACGCCTCGGCGCTCACCCCGGGCGCCAAAGCATTCGTCGTGGTCGCGCGTGAGGACGATGGTCACATGACGGCCCGCCGGGTCGCCGTCGGCAAAGACGGTCTGACGCCGCCGATGTAAGCCGGCAATGTAACCGAACGTCCGAGACCGGTGCCCGCAGACGTCGTCCGCTTCAGCGGGCACCGCTTACGAATCGGCCGACCCGCGAATACCGGCCCCCGGCTATTCGAGTCCGAAAACGCGCCGGAAACCCCGGCCGAATTCGCCCATACAGGCCGGATAATGGCCAAAGCCGCCCGAGATTGTTGCCAGGCGGCAACATCGCTTCGGAACTGCCGGAGCAGACACGAATCCACGTTGCCGGCCGAAACCCGTTCGCACATGGTGAAGGTGCACGGGGGCATCGCCAAGCGAGAGCCCGCAGGAGCCTGCCGATAAGACGCAGGCCCAACTCTACAAAACGTGCGGCTAGATCCGGTCAACCGGGCACGTCCGCATCATTGGGTCTCGAAGCTTTGGAGATATCTATGAAGCTCTTGAAGGGCTCGCTGCTCGGGTCCGCCGCCGCCTTCGCGGCGGTGGGTGCCGCGCACGCCGCCGACCTCCCGGTCAAGAAGGCGGTGCCGATCGAGTACGTCCGCGTCTGCACCGCCTACGGTGCCGGCTTCTTCTACATCTTGAACACCGATACCTGCCTGCGCATCTCGGGCCGTGCCCGGTTCGAGGGCGGCTACATGACCAGCAACTCGCGCGCCGCCGGCAACGGCGACACGTCGGGCTACCAGGGCCGGATGCGCATCAACCTCGATGCCCGCACCCAGACCGCCTACGGCACCCTGCGCGCCTTCGTGCGCTTGGACGCCGGCGCCCGCACCGGCTATTCCGGCGTCGGCACCTCCGGCACCCAGCAGCGCATCGGCCAGGCCTACCCGGGCATCGGCACCGACAGCTTCGGCCGCGACCAGCAGTTCATGAACGTCGACAAGGCGTTCATCCAGTTCGCCGGGCTGACCGCCGGTCGCGCGTCGTCGTTCTTCGACTTCTACGCCCACGACTTCGAGTTCGCCGGTGCCACCGCGGGTTCGGACAACTTCTCCACCAACCTGCTCGCCTACACGGCGACGGTGGGCAACGGCCTGTCGGCGACGATCTCGATCGAAGATCCGGTCTTCCGCCGGACCCCGATCTTCTCGCCGTTCAACGTCGCCGCCACCCTGAACACGGGCAGCGTGCAGAACTTCGGCGTGACCAACCAGCCGACCCCGATCTTCGTCGGCCCGAACCGCTACGGGAACGTCGATAGCATCGAGCGTTCGCGCCTGCCCGATTTCGTCGGCGTTGTGCGCCTCGACCAGGCCTGGGGCTCGGCTCAGCTCTCCGCCGCCACCCACGAGCTGAACATCGGCAACCTCTCGACCGCCGCCAGCACCGGCACGGGTCCGGTCCTCGTCCCCGCCCACACCAGCACGGTCCAGGGATTTGCGGTTCAGGGCGGCCTGAAGATCAACGCCCCGTTCATCGCCCCGGGTGACGCCCTGTACCTGCAGGGTGCCTACGGCGAGGGCGCACAGCTTTACACCGGCTACTCCTCGTACACCGGCTCGTACACGCAAAGCACCACCACCATCCAGGGCCAGAAATTCGCCCAGTACTTCTCCGATGCGACGGTCAACCCGTTCACCGGCCAGCTGCAGACCTCGACCAGCTTCACGGCGGTCGCCTCGTACCTGCACTACTGGTCGCCGGAGTGGCGCTCGGCGTTCTTCGGCTCCTACGGCGAGCAGAGCTTCTCCAACAGCGCCCGTCTTGCCCAGGGTTCGATCTACAGCCTCGTGAGCGGTCTGGCGGGGAGCAACCCGTTCGGCTCCAACGCGGTCGGTACGCCGGGCACCCGGTTCTACCAGCTGAGCCAGGCGCTGCGCGACACCTACCAGTTCGTGGCCGGCGCGAGCATCATCTGGTCGCCGGTGAAGGACCTCGATATCGGTGTCGAGGGCTTCTACACCCAGATCGGCCTGAAGAACGGCCGGGCGATCGATCTCGACAAGAGCCCGACCGCCTACGCCAACATCGCCGGCATCAACAACGGCACCTTCGCGGTCCGGACCGCCACGCAGGACTCGGTGTCTCAGGTCCGCTTCCGCGTCCAACGCGACTTCTGATCCGGCCCGCCGGGGCTTCGGCCCCGGCAGCCTTCCTCGTGCTTCACGGATCTCAAGGCTCGGCTTCGGCCGGGCCTTTTTTGTCGTTCGGCTCGGTTCCGAACCCGAATCCGGCCCGCCGCCCCGCGCCGCCGATGCCAGGGCGCTCCCGCGCTGCCCGATCTCGCGGGCGATGCGGCCGCCTCTATCGGCTGGGCCGGACGGCTCGACGCCCGCCGACGGCTGGCCTGCGCCCATCACTTCGATCCTGATGCCGCCCCCGTGCCGGCCGTGTCCGCGGTGTTCGCCGTGACGCGTCGTTGGGTTGATGGCCGACGCCCCTGTCGGACCGGCTGCGCCGTCAGAGCCGGCGCCACGCCCCGGACGGGGGTGAGTCGGCCGCGTCGAGAATCATCATCGCGATCGGATCGGCGCCGGACACATCCGGCCGGCCGTTTCTCCCGTCCAGAGGGTGCGTGTCGTGTCCTGCCGGTTTGAAAACGGCGGGCAACGCCGTCCGCCGAGCGTATGGCGGGCCACGGAAGAGCTCGTGATATTGCTCTTTGACTGTATAATTTTTCGATCAATACATATAGCAAAACTGTGGTATCGTTGTTGTATCAGTATGTCATTTTTTCAAATGATACTTAGATGCAGATATATTTGCTCTCAATCTTGTTGCGATGTTGCAACATATTGAGACAAGACCCGGTCGATACGTGAATCCATGTTGCAGTGAAGCTTTGGTTTGAACAATGTGCCGATGCATCGGCGCGTCTCGAAATCGGGTGCCCGAACAGAGCTGCCTGTAATAGGTAGAATAATAAAACAATGTGCCTGTAGTGCAGATCAAAACTGCGCGGATGGCGATATCGGGTCTCGAAGCTTTGGAGATGTCTATGAAGCTCTTGAAGAGCTCGCTGCTCGGGTCCGCCGCCGCGTTCGCGGCGGTGGGGGCCGCGCACGCCGCCGACCTCCCGGTCAAGAAGGCGGTGCCAGTCGAGTACGTCCGCGTCTGCACCGCCTACGGTGCCGGCTTCTTCTACATCTTGAACACCGATACCTGCCTGCGCATCTCGGGCCGTGCCCGGTTCGAGGGCGGCTACATGACCAGCAACTCGCGCGCCGCCGGCAACGGCGACACGTCGGGCTACCAGGGCCGGATGCGCATCAACCTCGATGCCCGCACCCAGACCGCCTACGGCACCCTGCGCGCCTTCGTGCGCTTGGACGCCGGCGCCCGCACCGGCTATTCCGGCGTCGGCACCTCCGGCACCCAGCAGCGCATCGGCCAGGCCTACCCGGGCATCGGCACCGACAGCTTCGGCCGCGACCAGCAGTTCATGAACGTCGACAAGGCGTTCATCCAGTTCGCCGGGCTGACCGCCGGTCGCGCGTCGTCGTTCTTCGACTTCTACGCCCACGACTTCGAGTTCGCCGGCGCCACCGCCGGTTCGGACAATTCCTCCACCAACCTGCTCGCCTACACGGCGACGGTGGGCAACGGCCTGTCGGCGACGCTCTCGATCGAAGATCCGGTCTTCCGCCGGACCCCGATCTTCTCGCCCCAGAACATCTCCGCCACCGTGAATTCGGGGGGCGTGTCGAACTTCGGCGTGACCAACCAGCCGACGCCGGTCTTCGTCGGCTATACCGGCGGCGTCCCGACCCGCTACAGCTACGTCGACAGCATCGAGCGCTCGCGTCTGCCCGACTTCGTCGGCGTCCTGCGTCTCGACCAGGCCTGGGGCTCGGCTCAGCTCTCCGCCGCCACCCACGAGCTGAACATCGGCAACCTGTCGACTGCGACCGCCGTCGGCAGTGGCGGCGTCATCACCGGCCTCCCGCATACCAACAGCGTGCTGGGCTGGGCGGTGCAGGGCGGCCTGAAGGTCAACGCCCCGTTCATCGCGCCGGGCGACGCCCTGTACCTGCAGGGCGCCTACGGCGAAGGTGCGCAGCTCTACACCGGCTACTCCGCGTTCACGGGGTCCTACACCCAGAGCACCACGACCATCCAGGGTCAGAAGTTCGCCCAGTACTTCTCCGACGCGACGATCAACCCGTTCACGGGCCAGCTGCAGACCTCGACCAGCTTCACCGCGGTCGCCTCGTACCTGCACTACTGGTCGCCGGAATGGCGCTCGGCCGTGTTCGGCTCCTATGGCGAGCAGAGCTTCTCCGCCGGTGCGCGCCTCGCTCAGGGCGCGATCTTCGGTCTGACGAACCCGAACGGCGCCAACAGCTTTGGCTCCAACGCCGTTGGCGTCCCGGGCACCCGGTTCTACCAATTGAGCCAGGCGCTGCGCGACACCTACCAGTTCGTGGCCGGCGCGAGCCTGATCTGGTCGCCGGTCAAGGACCTCGATATCGGCGTCGAGGGCTACTACACCCAGATCGGCCTGAAGAGCGGCCGGGCGATCGATCTCGACAAGAGCCCGACCGCCTACAGCAACATCGCCGGCATCAACGCCGGTACCTTCGCGGTCCGCACCGCCACACAGGACTCGGTGTCCTCGGTGCGCCTCCGCGTCCAGCGCGACTTCTGATGCGAATGTCGGCGCCGGGATTTCGGTCCCGGCGTCGGCCCCGTGCGAAACAACTTTCGAGGCCCGGCTCCGTGCCGGGCCTCTTTTTTGGGCTCAGCGCCCGATCGACTGTGCAAGCGTCCGTCCCGCCGACGAAGACGAAAGGCGACAAGACCATGTTCGCCAGCTGATCGCCGGCTATCGGAAATGGATGACGCACCATCAAAAGATGCGCCACCGGACTTGAACCCGCGACGCCCGATGCCCCCGCCGACGGGCGCCTCAACCCCGTCCGCGGTACAGGTTGCGCCCTTTGTTCCCCGCATCGCGTTGCCGCCCCTGGCCGGCGCTGATACGCCGAACGTCACTGTATCTCCGCAGACCGTGCGGACCTTGACGGACCGTGTCCGCGAGGCGCGGCGAAGCCCGAAGTGGCCCGTGCGTGGTGCGTGATCCAGGGGGGATGCCATGACCAGCACCGCCACCACGAGCCCGGTTCCCGCGCCGGTGGACGACCGGCTCGGAGAGGGCCGGGCCGCCGGGTCCTGGCCGGAGCGCTGGTGGCGCCTCGTCGATCTCAAGATCGGCATCATCCCGCTGCCGATCTACCTCGTGCTGGCAATCCTGCTCGCGATCCTGGTCCAGGAGGGCGAGATCAAGCCAGACGGGCCGACCATGATCGCCGTCCTGGTGATGGGTGGCTTCACCTGCGCGGAGATCGGCAAGCGCATCCCGATCCTGCGGAGCATCGGCGCCGGGGCGATCTTCGCGACCTTCATCCCCTCGGCCCTCGTCTACTACGCGCTGGTGCCGGCGCAGATGGTGAAGGCGATCACCGATTTCACCAAGTTCACCAACTTCCTCTACATCTACATCGCCACGATCATCGTCGGCTCGATCCTGGGGATGGACCGCGAGGTCCTGATCAAGGGCTTCCTCAAGATCTTCGCGCCGCTCGCCGCAGGGTCCGTGGCCGCGGCCCTCGTGGGCACGCTGGTCGGAACGCTGCTCGGTCTCGGTCCCTACAAGACCTTTTTCTTCATCGTGGTGCCGATCATGGCCGGCGGTGTCGGCGAGGGGGCGATCCCGCTCTCCATCGGCTACGCGGCGATCCTCGGCCAGCAGCAGGGCGTGATCTTCGCCCAGGTCCTGCCGCCGGTGATGCTGGGCTCGCTCACGGCCATCATCTTCGCCGGCACCCTCAATTCCGTCGGCAAGCGCTATCCCCGCCTCACCGGCGAGGGGCGCCTCCAGCCCGATTCGGACACGATGAAGTCGAGCGACGCGCAGGCCAAGTCAGAGGCGGCGCGCGGGCAGATCGATCCCGCCACGATCGCCGCCGCGGGGCTGACCGCCATCACCCTCTACCTGCTCGGCGTGATGGCCCACCACCTGGTCGGGCTCCCGGCGCCCGTGGCGATGCTGTTCCTGGCGGTCTTCGCCAAGCTCGCCAGCGCCGTGTCGCCCCATCTCCAGGCCGGCGGCTTCGTGGTCTACAAGTTCGTCCAGGTCTCGATGACCTACCCGCTGCTCTTCGCCATCGGCGTCGCGCTCACCCCCTGGAACGAGCTGATGGCCGCCTTCACCCTGGTGAACCTGATCACCATCGTCTCGACGGTGGCGACGCTGATGATGACGGGCTTCTTCGTCGGACGCTGGCTCGGCATGTACCCGATCGAGACCGCCATCGTGAACGCCTGCCACAGCGGTCAGGGCGGCACCGGCGACGTGGCGATCCTCACGGCGGCCAACCGCATGGCGCTGATGCCCTTCGCGCAGATCGCCACCCGCATCGGCGGCGCGCTGACTGTGACCGGCACCATCATCGCCATGCAATGGATCGGGGCCTGAGCGGCCCCCAGGGAGCGTGGAATCATGTCCGGTGATCCGGGTGCCGTCGAGGCGACCCTCAAATCCAGGATCGGAGCGATCCTCCGCGCCACGAGCGGCAATTTCCTGGAGATGTTCGACTTCTTCCTGTTCGGGTTCTACGCCACTGCCATCGCGAAGGCGTTCTTCCCCTCGGGCAACGAGACCACCGAGCTGCTGCTGACCTTCGGGACGTTCTGGCTCGGCGCTCTGATGCGCCCCCTCGGGGCGATCGTGCTCGGCGCCTATATCGACCGGATCGGGCGCCGGAAGGGCCTGATCGTCACGCTGGCGATCATGGCGAGCGGCACGGTGCTCATCGCCTTCTGCCCGAGCTACGCCACGATCGGCCTCGCGGCCCCGCTGATCGTGCTCGCCGGGCGCCTGCTGCAGGGGTTCTCGGCGGGCGTTGAGATCGGCGGCGTCTCGATCTACCTGTTCGAGATCGCCACGCCGCAGCGGCGCGGCTTCTACACGTCGTTCCAGTCGGCGAGCCAGCAGGTGGCGATCCTGTTCGCCGCCCTGATCGGCTACGGGCTCAACGCCTTCCTGACCAAGCAGCAGGTCGGCGATTTCGGCTGGCGGATCCCGTTCCTGATCGGCTGCCTGATCGTGCCGTTCATCTTCTTCATCCGGCGCTCGCTCCAAGAGACGGCGGCCTTCGCCAAGCGGACCCATCACCCCGGGACGCGCGAGATCCTCACCACCGTCGCCGCCAACTGGCGGATCGTGCTGCTCGGCATGATGCTGACGACGATGACCACGGTGACCTTCTACATGATTACCGTCTACACCCCGACATTCGGCAAGACCGTCCTCAAGCTCACCGAGACCGACAGCCTGCTGGTGACGGTGTGCGTGGCCATCACCAACTTCGTCTGGCTGCCGGTGGGCGGGGCGATCTCGGACTCAATCGGCCGCAAGCCGGTGCTGCTGACGATCTCGATCCTGTCGCTGCTGACGACCTACCCGGCCCTGCACTGGCTCGTCGCCGATCCGACTTTCGCCAAGATGCTCGCGGTCGAATTGTGGTTCTCGTTCTTCTTCGGGGTCTACAACGGCGCGATGGTGGTCTCGCTGTCGGAGGTCGTGCCGGCCCACGTTCGGGCAAGCGGCTTCTCTCTGGCCTACAGTCTCGCCACCGCCCTGTTCGGTACGGCCACCCCGATGGTCTCGACCTATCTGATCGAGAAGACCGGCGACCGAGCAGCGCCGAGCTACTGGCTGATGGCAGCGGCCGCCTGCGGCATCGTCGCGACGCTCAGCCTGTTTGGGGGCAGGCCCACGGCCGCGCGAAGCCCCGTACCAGCCTGACGAAAAGGGGGGGCGCCCCGCGAGGCCTGCGCCCTCTCCGGGGCGTGGACGGCCTCGGCGAAGCACCCCCGGGGTCACAGCGCATCGCCGCGACGTTTCAACGATGCCGCCGAGCGGCAAAGGTTTCAAGGGACCCTTGCTCGGCCCCCCGGAAAGTGGGGCAAACCGTCAGGAGATCAGGTCGAGCCTGGCCGCCTCGATACCATTGGCGCGGATCGTGTCCGGAATGGCCTTGAAGTCCCGATAGCCCGCCTCGCGCGCCATGGCGTCGAGCGCCGTCTGCTCGTCGTCGGCTGCGCCGGTCCAGAGCACGGCGCCGCTCGTCGTCTGCTTGATCTGAAAGATGCTCATCGAACCTTTTCCCGGTCGCAACAAGTCCAGTCCGGGAACAACGTCGCGGTCCCCGGCGGGTTGCAGGAAAACGATCGAAAAGCGGCACACGCCTGCACATGACGACATGCGGCGTGTGGTCCGGCGACGGCCTCCTCGGGCGGCGCTACATTCGGTCTCGGTGACGACAATACGCCATGAAAACGCCGAGCTACCCAGCGAGGAAGCTGCGTGAAGACTCGAGCGCCGACTGCGAGGCCCCGTCGTGAACTCTGTGTGTTGGCGCGTGTCTCGCCTCTCTCTCCTGTGCGCGCTCGCGATCCTGGCTACGGCGCCGGCCCGGGCGGTCGAGAGCGCCGCCGTCCCTGACGCCGCCGCCATCGCGCCCGCAGTCACCGTCGTCCCGGCGGAGAGCCGCGAGATCGTCGAGCGGGCGGTCGTCACCGGCACGCTGGTCCCCCGGGACGAGATCCTCGTCTCCCCCGAGGTCGAGGGCCTGCGCATCACCGATCTCCTCGTCGAGGAGGGGGATCGCGTCGCCAAGGGACAGGTGCTCGCACGCCTCTCCCAGGAGATGATCGTCACCCAGGAGGCGTCGAATACGGCGGCGATCGCCCGGGCTCAGGCGGCCATCGTCCAGGCCCAGAGTCAGATCGTCCAGGCGGAGGCCGCCAATGTCGAGGCCAAGCAGGCGCTCGAACGCGCGCAGGCGCTGGCCAAGACCGGCAACTCCACCGCGGCCGTGCTGGAGCAGCGCGTCTCGGCGGCCCAGGGGGCCGAGGGCCGGCTCGCCGCCGCCCGGGGCGGCCTGCAATCCGCCCAGGCCGACCTCGCCACCGCCCGGGCGGCGGGATCCGAGATCGCCCTGCGGCGGGCGCGCACCGACATCCGTGCCCCGGAGGCCGGCATCGTCAACCGCCGCACCGCGCGGGTCGGCGCCACCGCCACGGCTGTGGGCGAGCCGCTGTTCCGGCTGATCGCCCGGGGCGAGATCGAATTGGAGGGTGAGGTGCCGGAGACCTCGCTGGCGCGCATCCAGGTGGGCAACCCGGCGAGCCTCGATCTCGATGACGGCCGGCACCTCACGGGCGCGGTGCGCCGGGTCTATCCGGAGGTCGAACGGGCGACGCGCCTCGGCAAGATCCGTATCCGGCTCGCCGAGGATCCGGCCCTGCGGATCGGCGCCTTCGCCCGCGGCAACGTGGAGGTGGCGCGCCGCACGGGCGTCGCGGTGCCGGTCTCCAGCCTGCTCTACGCTGCCGACGGCCAAGCCAGCGTGCTCGTGGTGAAGGACGGCCGTGTCGAGGCCCGGACCGTCGCGACGGGCCTCTCCGCCGAGGGCTTCACGGAGATCCGTACCGGGGTCGCCGCCGGCGAGAGCATCGTGGCCCGCGCCGGCAGCTTCCTGCGCGACGGCGACCGGGTGCGGGCCGTGGCCGCTCCGGTCAGCACACCGATGGCCGCCCCCATGGCCGCCCCCATGGCCGACGCGGCCCCGCGGTAGGATCAGCCATGCGCCTCAACATCTCCGCCTGGGCGATCCGGAAGCCGCTCCCTTCGGTGGTGCTGTTCCTGGTCCTGATGATCCTGGGTCTCGTCAGCTTCCGCACGCTGCCGATCACCCGGTTCCCGAACATCGACATCCCGATCGTCTCGGTGACGATCACCCAATCGGGTGCCGCGCCGGCCGAGCTGCAGACCCAGGTCACCAAATGGGTCGAGGATTCGGTCGCCGGGGTGAAGGGCGTCAAACACATCCTGTCGACCATCACCGAGGGCATCTCGACGACGACGATCGAGTTCCGCCTGGAGGTGAACCAGGACCGGGCGACCAACGACGTCAAGGACGCGATCGCCAAGATCCGCCAGAACCTGCCGCGCACCATCGACGAGCCGATCGTGTCCCGGGTCGAGATCGCCGGGCTGCCGATCATGGTCTACGGCGCCTCGGCGCCGGCCATGACGCCCGAGGACCTGTCGTGGTTCGTGGACGACGTGGTCGCCCGCAGCCTCCAGAGCGTGAAGGGCGTGGGCGGCGTCGAGCGGCTGGGCGGCGTCGCCCGGGAGATCCGCGTCACCCTGAAGCCCGACCGGCTGCTGGCGCTCGGCATCACCGCCGCCGACGTGAACCGGCAGCTGCGCCTGACTTCCGCCGACATGGCTGGCGGCCGGGCGGAGATCGGCGGCCAGGAGCAGTCGATCCGGGCGCTTGCCGCCTCGGCGAGCCTCGACACGCTGGCCAAGACCTCCATCGTCGTCCCGGGCAACCGCAAGGTCCGCCTCGACGAGCTGGCGACCCTCTCGGACACCGCCGAGGAGCCGCGCACCTTCGCGCGCTTCAATGGCGAGCCGGTGGTGGCCTTCGCGATCTCCCGGGCGAGCGGCGCCAGCGACGCCGACGTCTCGGTCGGGGTGGCCAAGAAAATCGCAGCGCTTCACGCGGCCAATCCCGACGTGCGCTTCGACCTGATCGACACCAGCGTCGACAACACGATCGGCAATTACCACTCGGCCATGATGGGGCTGATCGAGGGCGCCGCCCTCGCCGTCGTCGTGGTGCTGCTGTTCCTGCGGGACTGGCGGGCGACGCTGATCGCCGCGGTGGCGCTGCCACTCTCGGTGCTGCCGACCTTCTGGGTGATGAGCGCGCTCGGCTTCTCGCTCAATGCCGTGAGCCTGCTGGCGATCACCCTGGTCACGGGCATCCTGGTGGACGACGCGATCGTGGAGATCGAGAACATCGTCCGGCACATGCGGATGGGGAAAACACCATACCGGGCCGCCCTGGAGGCGGCCGACGAGATCGGGCTCGCGGTCATCGCCATCACGGCGACGATCATGGCGATCTTCTCGCCCGTGTCGTTCATGGGCGGCATCGCCGGCCAGTATTTCAAGCAGTTCGGCCTGACCATCGCGGCGGCGGTGTTCATGTCGCTGCTCGTCGCGCGCCTGATCACGCCGCTGCTCGCCGCCTATTTCCTGCGCGACCACGGGCCGGACCACACGCGGGACGGCGTCGTGATGCGCGGCTACACCCGCCTCGTGGCCTGGTCGGTCCGGCACAAGTTCATCACGCTGGTCCTGGGCATCGCGTGCTTCGCCGCCTCGATCGCCTCCACGGGCCTGCTGCCCGCGGGCTTTCTGCCGGCGGAGGATCAGGCACGGACGCTGTTCGTCCTCGAATTGCCGCCGGGCGCCCGGCTCGCGGACACGGTCCAAGTCACCGACCGGATCGAGGCGAAGATCCGCGCACTTCCTGAAGTGAAGAGCGTGTTCGTGGACGGGGGCCGCCAGCTTCCGGCCAAGAAGGAGGTGCGGCTGGCGAGCCTCACCATCAACCTCACCCCGAAGAACACCCGCCACCGGACGCAGAAGCAGGTCGATGCCGAGGTCGCGGCGATCCTGCGCGAGGAGCCGGATCTGCGCTTCTGGGCCCTGCGCGAGAATGGGCAGCGGGACCTCGCGCTGATCATCGCGGGCCCCGACAAGGCGGTGGTGGCGGAGGTCGCCGCCAAGCTCCAGCGCCAGGCCCAGCGGGTTCCCTTCCTCGTCAACGTCATGTCGACGGCGCCCCTGGACCGGACCGAGGTCCGGATCCGGCCGAAGCCCGGGGTGGCGGCCGATCTCGGCGTCAGCACCGACACCATCGCGGAGACCGTGCGGGTCGGCACGATCGGCGACATCGGCATGAACCTCGCCAAGTTCAACGCCACCGATCGGCAGGTGCCGATTCGGGTTCAGTTGCCCGAGAGCCTGCGCGGCCGGCTCTCCGAACTCGAAACCCTGAAGGTGCCGGTCAAGGGCGGGGCCGCCGTCCCGCTCGCCACCGTGGCCGATATCAGCCTCGGCCAGGGCCCCACAGGCATCGACCGCTACGACCGCGCGGTGCGCGTCGCCCTGGAGGGCGACATGCAGGGCACGGACGCGCTGGCGGAGCTGATCACCCAGGTCATGAACCTGCCCACCGCCAAAAATCTGCCGCCCGGGGTCACGATCAGCCAGACCGGCGACGCCGAGGTGATGGGTGAGGTGTTCGAGGGTTTCGCGCTCGCCATGGGCGCCGGCCTGATGATGGTGTTCGGCGTGCTGATCCTGCTGTTCGGCAACTTTCTCCAGCCGATGACCATCCTGTTCTCGCTGCCGCTCTCCATCGGCGGCGCGATCCTGGCGCTGTTGATCTGCCACATGCCGATCTCGATGCCGGTGGTGATCGGCATCCTGATGCTGATGGGCGTCGTGACCAAGAACGCGATCATGCTGGTCGACTTCGCCGTCGAGCAGATTCGCGCGGGCGTCGACCGCAACACCGCCATCGTCGATGCCGGCCGCAAGCGCGCGCGGCCGATCGTGATGACCACCATCGCCATGGCGGCCGGCATGGTGCCCTCCGCGATGGCGCTGGGCATCGGCGGCGAGTTCCGCTCCCCCATGGCGGTGGCGGTGATCGGCGGCCTGATCGTGTCGACGGTGCTGTCGCTGGTCTTCGTGCCGGCGATCTTCGTGCTGATGGACGACCTCTCGCACCTGCTCAAGCGGATGTTCGGCCGCTTCGTGGGCATGCGGGACGAGCCGGAGGACGCGCCGGGCTACGGCGAGGCGCGCCATCCGGCCAATGACGGTCGGGCGCTGCCGCCTCGGATCGCGGCGGAATAGGCCGCCGCCGCGCATTGCGCACGCGGCCGCGATGGGCTGTGACTCCCGCCGACGAATCAACGGGGACTCGCGAAACAATGTCGGGTGGTCACGGGGCGATCGAAGGCTCGAACAAGCGCGTCGCGCTGCTGATCTCGATCCTGGCGTTGTTCCTCGCCTTCAGCGAGACGCTCGGCAAGGCCGCCCAGACGGAATCCATCGGTTCCAACGTCGAGGCCGCCAATCAATGGGCTTATTTCCAGGCCCGCACGATCCGCGCGACGGTGCTCAAGACCGCCGACGAGGCCCTGGCCCTGGTGCCCCCGGGGCCGAACCAGGACGCCATCGCGGCCAAGCGCGCCGAATGGGCCAAGACCCTGGCGCGGTGGGAATCCGAGCCCGCCACCGGCGAGGGCCGCAAGGAGCTGACCGCGAAGGCCCGGGCCTCCGAGGAGCGGCGCGACCTGTCGCTGCTGCGCTACCATCATTACGAACTGGCCTCGGCGGCCTTCCAGATCGGCATCGTGCTGGCCTCGGCCGAGGTGATCACCGGCATCGCCGTCCTGGTCTTCGCCGGCGGTTTCCTGGGGCTTGCCGGGGCGGTTCTGCTGGGCTTCGGCTATCTCGCCCCGCACGCGCTGCCGTTCTTCCACTGACCGGGCGCGCGCGCCGCCGACATCGGCGGCCGGACGGTGCGGCATAACTCTGTTCGGGTGATGGTTTCGGGGGACCCAATGCCGGATCGGTCGATGAAGCAGGGCCAGCTGACGCGGATCGCCAGCGCGATCTTCCTGCACACGGAGCACGCGATCTACGCGGCGCTCGGGCTCCTGCTCGCCGTCACCGCTCTCGTGGCACTGATCGACGCTGCCGGACTGACTTGGCAGGCCCTGCGGGCCCTCGGGGGCGCCGAGCAGATCCTCGAGGTGATCGACCGGCTGCTGTTCCTGCTGATGTTGATCGAGATCCTGCACACCGTACGGGTCTCGATGCGGTCGGGGACGCTGACCTGCGAGCCGTTCCTGATTGTCGGGCTCATCGCCTCGATCCGGCGGGTCCTGGTGATCACGCTCCAATCCTCGGAGATCACCCACGCCAAGGATTGGTCGCCGGAGAAGCAGGCGCTGTTCCAGGCCTCGATGATCGAACTCGGCGTGCTGGCCGGACTGATCGTCACGATGGTCTTCGCGATCTTCCTGCTCCACCGCGCCCGCGGAGACGGGAAACCCGCGGGCGAGGAATCCGCGGGTGACGAACATTGACCTGACTGCGGCTTCGCGGGTCTGAGGACCTGCCAGGCAGAGCAGCGCGTGTGAGCTTCGCGCCCATGAGTCTCGCCGCACTCGACACGTTGGCGATCGCGCGCACGCTGCAGGCGGCCGGGTTCTCGGATGTGCAGGCCGACACCGTGACCGGCGCGCTGCGTGACGCGCGCGAGGCGATTTTGGCGGGAATGGCGTCGCAGGCGGATCTCAGGATCGCGATTGCCGATCTGCAATACGCGATCCTGAAATGGCTCGTCGTCGCCGCGATGGGTTTCCCGACGATGGTGATCGTCGGCGCCGTCGCTGCGTTGTCCGTGGGTCCACGCTGAAGGCCGGCCCGGGCGTAGCAACTCGGATGAGCGGGGTTCGGGGCGGATATCCCCCTGATCCTGACGTGGCCGTGCCAGCGGGGCGCGAAGGATGACGGCAATGATGGGAGATCGTGGTCCGATGGATCTTAGTCCGCCCCCGGCGCGCGCTTAGTTCAACCGCAGGATGGCGGCGTTGAGCAGCGTCGCGAAGGCGACCCAGGCCGCGTAGGGCACCAGCAGCCAGGCTGCGAGCCGGTCGAAACGCCACGTCAGCCGGATGGTCCACAGCACCATCACCAACAGCATCGCCACCACGATCAGGCCGGCCCCGATGGCGTGGGCGGTGAAGAAGACCGGTGTCCAGGCAGCGTTCAACGCGATCTGGACGAGGAAGGCGGCGAGCGCGAGCCACCAGCCCTCGCGGCCCGGTCCGGTGCGCGGCTGCGCGCCCAGCAGCCGCCACAGCGCGACGCTGATCATCGTGTAGAGGAGCGTCCAGGCGACCGGAAAGACCCAGTCGGGCGGGTTGAAGACCGGCTTGTTCAGGCCTGCGTACCAGCCCGGGATCTCCGCCTGGGTCGCCATCGACCCGACCATTGCGGTGGCCGCCACCGGCAGGATCGCGGCGGCGAGCCGGAGCCAGCGCGGAAGGGCGGAGCCTTCGGCGACGTGTGTGGCGGCGGTCATGTCGTCCGTCTCCGGTGGCACGGGTTGCCGAGCCCCCTGCGCCGTGGCACGCGCCCGTCTCCATCCGCCGGGAATCGCCAGATGTCACAGCCTAACGCGCCGCAGGGTTTATCGGATACCCGGCGCGACGGAATGTCTGATTTGGCGCCCCGGAGCCTCGCCGCGCAGGCGATGGGCTGGATCGAGCCTCAGACCCGGGCGGTGGTGAGGCCGCTCCACCTCTCCACCACCTTCGTCCGCGACCCCGACAACGGCTACAGCTCGGGCTACAGTTACGCCCGACCCGACAATGCCACGGTGCGCGAGACCGAAGCGGTCCTGGCGATGCTGGAGAATGCCCGGGCCGGCGCCCTGCTGTTCGGGTCCGGCATGGCGGCCGCCACCGCCGCGTTCGGCGCGCTGGAACCCGGCGACCACGTCGTCGCCGGAACCGTCATGTATTGGGCGCTGAAGCGCTGGCTGCGCGAGGAGGCGCCCCGGCGCGGGCTGACGCTGTCGTTCGTTGAGACCGACGACTTAGACGCCCTGCGCGCCGCGATCCAGCCCGGCCGGACCAAGCTCGTCTGGATCGAGACGCCCGGCAACCCGCTTTGGACGGTCACCGACATCGCCGCCGCCGCGGAGATCGCCCACGCCGCCGGGGCCCGGCTCGCGGTCGACTCCACCGCCGCCTCGCCGGTGCATACCCGCCCCCTCGACCTCGGGGCCGACATCGTGATGCATTCGGCGACCAAGATCCTCAACGGCCATTCCGATGTGGTCGCGGGCGTGCTGGCCGGCGCCGCCGCGGACGCGTTCTGGGAGCGGATCCGCGGCATCCGCGCCGGCAGCGGCGGCATCCTCGGACCGTTCGAGGCCTATCTGCTCATGCGCTCGCTGCGGACGCTGCACCTGCGGGCGGCGGCGCAGGCGGAGGCCGCCCTGCGGCTCGCCCAACGCCTCAGTGGGCACCCGCTGGTGAGCCGGGTCCTGTATCCGGGCCTGCCGGACGATCCGGGTTACGCGGTCGCCCGCCGGCAGATGCGGGACGGATTCGGCTACATGCTGTCGATCCGGGTCGCGGGCGGCGAGGCTGGGGCCATCGCCACCGCCGCGCGGGTGCGGCTGTGGAAGCGGGCGACCTCGCTCGGCGGCGTCGAGAGCCTGATCGAGCACCGCGCCTCGGTGGAGGGCCCGGGCAGCGCCTGCCCGCCGGACCTGCTGCGCCTGTCCACCGGCATCGAGGATACGGACGACCTGTACGGCGACCTCGACCGGGCGCTGCGCGACGCGCACGCGGAAGCCTGAGCGCCGCCGAACCAATCCCGGCTGCAGCAGCGGAGCGGCCGGGATCCCTGTCTCCGGCTCGAGCAAGACGTTACCCGCGCAGTCAGACTGCCTGGACGCGGGCTCGGAACGGGCCGACCTTCGACATCAGGCTCTCGGAATGCTGGAACGGCGTCCCGGTCGCCCGCGGAGGCCGGGCGGTGCACCCTGAGCGTCGGTGCGCGTCGCCCTCTCGACCGCGCGGTCGCCGATCCGCGCCGGCGGGTCGCCGACTTCACGATCGCCTGTACGAAGGCCGCCATCGCCTCGGTGGCGGCCGCCACGAGGATCCCACGGGTTCCAACTCAATGGCCCCGTCCGCCGCTCCAGGGCCAGCCCCGCCTCCGTTGGCAACTCGCGATTCGTCACGGTTCGGAAACGGTGCCGAAACCGACGCTGGCGCGTTTTGACGGCGAAGCCTGTTGCGGGCACCACCCAAGCGTGAGCTCTGAACGCCATGAAACGTCTTCCCACAGTCGCCGCCGCGATCCTGCTCGGCGCCCTGGCCGGCCCCGCCCGCGCCGACACGGTGCCGAACCTCGATGTCGAGCAGACCTGCCGGTCCGCGCAGGTCACCAACACGTCGATCAGCGACAAGGCCAATTATGACGGCTGCCTGCGCTCCGAGCGGGAGGCCAGGAAGGAGGCCGAGAATCATTGGGGCAGCTACAGCCCGGCGGCCAAACGGCAGTGCGAGGACCAGTTCAAGGCCGGCGGCTACCCGTCCTACGTCGAGATGGTGACGTGCCTGGAACTCGCTTCCGGCACCGTTCCGACGCAGAGCAGCGACGGGGGCACTGCCGTGGGCGGTCCGGGTTCGCCGCGCGACGTGAAGGTCCAGCGGGAGAACGGTGCCAACCTCACCAAGGAGCCGCCAGCGAGCCAGCGCACGGACCCGATGCAGGTGCTGGAGAACAAGTAGGCCGAGGGCGGAGAGCGGTTTTTCCCGCGGCGGGAGTCGACGACCTATTCTTCGGACGCCGGCGCAAGCGGCCGCGGCGGCATGCTATGGGCGGATATTCCGCCCTCCCGCACACCGCCCGGACCCGTGAACGCCCTCGCCATTATCGCCCCGATCTTCGGGATCGTCCTGATTGGCTGGGCGGCAGCGCTCGCCGGGCTCCTGTCCGAGAAGGTCAGCGACGGCCTGTCTGAATATGTCTTCGCGGTCGCCGTGCCGGCGCTGATCATCGCCACGCTGACGAAGCCCGGCATGAGCGGCACCGTGGCCTGGTCCTACTGGGTCTCGTATTTCGGCGGCGCCGGCCTGTCCTGGTACGTCGGCACGCTGATCGCCCGGCGGCGCGCGGGGATCGAGCGGCGGGGGGCGATCCTGCACGGCTTCGCGGCGAGCCAGTCGAACACCGTGTTCGTCGGCGTGCCGATGATCCTCCAGGCCTATGGCGAGGAGGGCGCCTTTCCGCTGTTCATGCTGCTGGCCGTGCACCTGCCGCTGATGATGGGCAGCGCCACCTTCCTGATCGAATCCGATTCCGGTCTGCCCGTGCTGGCGCGGATCCGCGGCCTCGCCCTGGTGCTGCTCAAGAACCCGATCTTCGTGGCGCTCCTGATCGGCATGGCCATGAAGGGCTTCGGCGTCGCGCCGGCCGGGATCGTCCAGTCCCTCATCGACGCCTTCGCCGGGACCGCCTCGACCTGCGCGCTGGTGGCGCTCGGCGCCGGGCTGAAGCGCTACCGGGTGTTGTTCGACCTCAAGGGCGCGCTGGTGATCGCCGCCCTGAAGAACCTCCTGCACCCGCTCGCCGTGTGGGTCCTCGCCTTCCACGTGTTCTCGATGCCCGCCGCCTATGCGGGGGTCGCCACACTGTTCGCCGCCATGCCGGTGGGGATCAACGCCTACCTGCTGGCGGCGCGCTACCGGACCGAGACCGGGATGGTCGCGGCCTCCGTGCTGGTCTCGACCCTGCTTGCGCCGCTCACCACGCTGGCGTGGCTCACGGTGCTCGGCCGGGCGTGACGGCGGGGCTCGGGCGTCACCCGGTGCGTTGGACGGCACGCCGGACGGGTCTAGGGTAGGCCCAAGCGCGGGCCCGCGAGGCCGGACGCACACCTTGCGAGGAACCCCATGAACGCTCCGATGCGCCCCCCGGGCAGCGCCTCCCCGTCGGCCCCGGCCTCCGCACGCTTCGTCTGGGAGGATCCGTTCCTGCTGGAGGATCAGCTCACCGAGGACGAGCGGGCGATCCGCGACGTCGCCCAGAGCTTCGCGCAGGAGCAGCTGCTGCCGGGGATCGTCGAGGCCTACGCCACCGAGAAGACCGACCCCGGGCTGTTCCGGAAGATGGGCGCGCTCGGCCTTCTCGGCGTGACCCTGCCCGAGGAATACGGCTGCGCGGGCGCCTCCTACGTGGCCTACGGCCTCGTGGCCCGGGCGGTGGAGGCGGTGGATTCCGGCTACCGCTCGATGATGAGCGTGCAATCCTCGCTCGTGATGTATCCGATCCACGCCTACGGCTCAGAGGAGCAGCGGAAGAAATTCCTGCCGAGGCTCGCCTCGGGCGAATGGATCGGCTGCTTCGGCCTGACCGAGCCCGATGCCGGCTCGGACCCGGCCGGTATGAAGACCCGGGCGGAGAAGATCGACGGCGGCTACCGGATCTCGGGCGCCAAGATGTGGATCTCGAACGCCCCCTTCGCCGACGTGTTCGTGGTCTGGGCGAAGTCCGACGCGCACGAGGGCGCGATCCGCGGCTTCGTCCTCGAGAAGGGCATGACGGGTCTCTCGGCGCCGACGCTCAAGGGCAAGCTGTCCCTGCGCGCCTCCACCACCGGCGAGATCGTCATGGAGGGGGTCGAGGTCGGCGAGGACGCGCTGCTGCCGAACGTCTCCGGGCTGAAGGGACCGTTCGGCTGCCTCAACCGGGCGCGCTACGGCATCTCCTGGGGCGCCATGGGCGCGGCGGAGGATTGCTGGCACCGGGCGCGCAGCTACACCCTGGAGCGCAAGCAGTTCGGCCGGCCCCTCGCCCAGACGCAATTGGTGCAGAAAAAGCTCGCCGACATGCAGACCGAGATCGCACTCGGCCTCCAGGCGTCGCTCCGGGTCGGGCGGCTGATGGACGAGGGCCGGATGGCTCCCGAGATGATCTCGCTGATCAAGCGCAACAATTGCGGGAAGGCGCTCGACATCGCCCGCACCGCCCGGGACATGCACGGCGGCAACGGCATCATGGGCGAGTACCACGTGATGCGCCACGCCCAGAACCTCGAGACGGTCAACACCTACGAGGGGACGCACGACGTCCACGCCCTGATCCTGGGCCGGGCGCAGACGGGGCTGCAGGCGTTTTTTTAGGGGGTATCGGCCCGCCGCCCGTCACGCAGAGGCGACGCATTCACCCATCGAACTCCGAGGTCCCTGCATCCTCCCTCCGCATGCAGGCTGCGATGTTCGACAAGGCTGCCGGATGCGGGCAACGGACGGCACCAGACGCGTCTCTCCCCCCTTTGCGGGGGAGGGAGGGCGGGTGGTCGCTCTGGACTGCCAAGGCGTCGACCGGACGTTGATCTCAAGCGCGAAGCATGACCCCGTGAGGTCCGCGGAGGATGCAAAGACGCAGGTCCGCCCGAGGCTCTCCGAACTCAGCCACCCGCGGGGGCCCGGACCCCCAGGCTCTCCACGAGGCGGACGAGGTACCCGTCGGGATCCTGCACGAGGCATTCCCGCTGGCCATGCTCGGCATCCCCGACACGGTACCACGCCTCGCCGGGCCCCTCGAAGATCGGCCAGCCCGCCGCGTCGAGCGCGGCCAGGACCGGATCCAGCGGCTCGACCTTGGTCTGGAGGTTGATCCCCCGACCGAACGGGCGGTGCAGGGCGCCCGTCTCCCAGGACCCGTTGCGCTGGTACAGCATGATCTGCGCCGAACCACGCGTCAGGTAAGCGAAGCGCGCGGCCGGACGGTCGTAGGCGATCCCGAAGCCGAGCAATCCGCACCAGAAGCGAAGGCTGGCATCCAGATCCGTCACCCCCAGTTCCGGAACGAGCGCGGCGAACCCACCCTGCGGTGCGCTGCCCGAGCCCGGCGATCGTGCCCTGGCGGCGGGGTCAGCCAGAGGTTCCGTGCCGGCCATTCGGCCCTCCCGATACGGAACGCGGCTGCCGAGCCTTCGCCAACCGCTCCCAGGAGCGACCTTAGCGCGAGTCACAGGCGGTCGCGAAGGCACGACGAACCCGTCAGCCTTCCCCGCTCTCCTCGCCGCCGAGCGACCATTCCAGCACCCGGGCGAGGTGGTCATACGACCCGTACCGGCTGGCGAATTGCGGGTAGGGCCGGGCCGTGTAGGCCGCCTCGCCGGTCATGAACCGGGCGACCAGACCCCGGAGCCTTGCGGCGTGCTCGGCGACGATCGCCGCGACGTCGCGCTCCTCGCCCCGGGGCGCCTTCACCGGGATCGGCACGAACGGCTTCCGGCCGCCCGAGGCGTGGACGTAGAGCAGGTCCGGCGTCGTCCGCACCGTCGGCAGATCCTTGAAGGCGCCGTGCATCAGCATGGCCGCCTCCAGGGTGAGCTGGGGCGAGAACCCGGAGAAGATCGTCTTCGCCGAGGGCGGCGCGCCGGTCTTGTAGTCGACGATGCAGGCGGAGCCGTCCGGGCGCAGCTCGATCCGGTCGGCCCGGGCGCGCAGGGTGAAGCTCTCAGGCCCCATCGGGATCACCCAGCGCCCGGAGACCTCCGGATGGACCCGGGCCAGGCCGGGACGGCGCTGCGCCTCCCAGTCGAGATAGGCGGCGGCCATGCGCTCGTAGCGTGGCCACCATTCGGCGTAGAGGTTCGGATACTCCGCCTCGATGTCGGCGAAGGCGTTCACCGCGAAGTTGAGCAGCCGCTCCGCCGCATCCGGGGGCAGCGCCCGCGGATGGCGCTCGGCGAAGGCCGCGAACACGTCGTGGACCAGGGAGCCCCGGGTGGCGACGCCCGGGGCCGGCGCCAGCGGATCGAGGGGATCGAGCCCGAGCACGTGGCGGGCAAAGATGCTGTAGGGATCGCGCACCAGCGTCTCGATCTCGGTGACGCTGAGCGAGCGCGGGAACAGGGCCGGGTCCGGTTTCGGCGCGGGGCGTTTCAGCCGCGGTTCCGGCGGGGCGGCGTCGAGCCGGGCGGCGAGGCCGGTGAAACGGCGCCCCGCCTCCACGACCGCATCCCAGCGGGCGTCCCCCGAAAGCGCGCGCAGGCGCTGGATCAGCCGCGACGGCACGGTCGGCGCACCATCGCGCTTGAGCGCCCGGGTGATCAGCACGTCCCGGCAGCCCAAGGCCTGCACGAAATCGTGCGCCATCTGGCCGATGCGCCGCTCGGGCGGGTTGAGGCCGACCCGCTCGCGCATCGGCCGGTTGAGGAAGGAATCGGTCAGCGTCCGCACCGGCCAGACGCCCTCGTCGAGACCGCCGAGCACCATCCGGTCCACCGAGAGCAGCCGCGACTCCAGAAGGCCGAGGATCCGCAGCCGCGGATGCGGCGGCGCGCCGGTACAGGCGACCACGCGCTCCCGGGTAAGCGCCGTGAAGAAGGTCGCGTAATCGTCGAACCGCCCGGGCATCAGGCCGGGGTCGGCCATCTCCAGGTCGTCGAACAGCGCGTCGAGGCAGGACAGGGAGCCGTCCGTCTCCTCCGCGGGGGCGTCCTCCGGCCCGGCGATCAGCTGGTCGCAGGCTTCCCGGTGGCGCGTGGCCGTGGCGACGAGGTCGCAATCCCCGGCCCCGTCCGCCCCCGGGAAATCCCGGAAGACCAGATCCAGCCGGGCGAGCAGGTCCGCGGCCAAATCCCAATCGATGTCCGCCAAGCGCCGCTTGGCCCGGGGCCGGTGCTCGGGCGGGCCGGCGCGCTCGGCCGCGAGGGCGTTGCGCAAGCCGAGAAAACCCGGGGCCGGGACGGGACCGCGCAGCAGCCCGATCTCCAGCGCCGCGGCGCCCCGGACCACGTCGGCGCGCGGCAGCCCGAGATGGACCATCGGGTGCGAGAGCAGGGCGATCAGCCGGGCCGGGATCGCATCGGCCTGATCGCGGGCGAGGTCGGCGGCCAGCTCCGCGGCGAGCCGGGCGAGTCGACCCGCGGGGCTTCCGGCCAGGGCCACCCCGGCCGAGTCCTCGGCGACGATGCCCCAGCGCAGCAGCTCCACCGCGACCCGGCCGGCGAGCCCCCGGTCGGGCGTGACCAGGGCCGTGGTGGCGCCGGGGGTCTTCAGCGCCTCGCGCAGCGCCAGAGCGGCCACCAGGGCCTCCTCCCGCTCGTCGGCGGCCTCCGCCAGCGCCAGCCCGTCGAGACCGCGTCGGGCGAATCCGTCGCGCTCGGCCGGGTCGAGGGCGGCCCAGGCGTCGGTGGTGTCAGCCGGGCGGAGTGCCTGCGAGAGCAGCGCCGCCCGGGCCTCCTGTCCGGCATCGGGCTCGCCCAGGGCGGCGATCTCCGCGCGGCCGAGATTCAGGTTCTCCGGCCCGAGGAGCCGGTGCAGCACCGCCTGCGGGTGGCCATGCGCGATCACCCGCGAAAAGCCCTCGCCGGTGTCGATGCCGTCCCAACCCGCCGCGTCGAGGTCGAGGTCCAGCCCCGGCAGAACCACGGCGCCCCGGGCCAGGCGCGCCACGGCGGCGATGAGCCGGGCGGTGGCGGGGACGGAGCCGAGGGAACCGGCGACGATCACGGGGTCCGGGATGGCGCCGCGCGACAGGCGCCGTTCCTCGGCCTGCACGAGGCCGCGGGCGCGGGCGACGGGGTCGGCCAGCCCGCGTTCGGCGAGGAGTTTTGGCCAGTTCTCGGCGGCGATCTTCACGAAGTCGAGGGTCAGGCCGAAATAGCGGGAATACTCCGCCTCCACGGCGGCGCCGATCTCCGACCAGGGCAGGCCCTCGACGGTCAGCGCGTCCATCAGCCGTTCGAGATCGCCCGCGAGACCGACCGCGTCGGCGGGGGAGGACGGGACCAGGAACGGCACCTCGGCGTCCAGAGGCAGCAGGGTGCGGTCTACGGTCCTGGCCCAGGCCTGGACGAGGCGGGCGAGGATCAGCCGGCGTTCCAGGGGGGGCATGGGCGCGCCCAGCGGGTCGGCATTCGCCTCCAGCAGCGGCTCGGCGGCGAGGTCGAGTTCCGCCTCGTCGGCCTCACCGAGGGGGATCATCCGGGGCAGCAGGGTGGCCCGTCCGGGCGCGTCCCGGCCGAGCCTCTCGGCCAGGATCGCCGCGAGCGCCCGGGCGGCGCGGCGGGTCGGCAGGTAGATGGTGACGGCGGCGAGCGCCAGCGGGTCGTCCGCCACCGGTCCGACGAGCCGGCCGGAGATCAGCGCCTCGGCAAGCGTCGGCAGGAACGGGACGCCGCGGGTGATGGTGAAGACGGCCTGTCGGGCGGGCATGGACGCTTCTACGCCGGTGCGCGCGGCCGGGACAGGGGTTGGTGAGGATCCAAGGCTTGCGGGCGCGAGGCTTCGCAAGACCTGCGGATGGGCTCAGGCACGCCAGCCACCGCCCGCAACGACGGCTCGACGCGTAAGGATCGAGCAATCGGGGCGGGGCCCGGATGTCCCGACCCTCACCGGCGGTGTCGTCCTGAGCCGCGGCTCGAGAGGGGAGCCTATGCCCCCCGCGCCGCGGCGGCGCCGTAGCCCGCGCGCCGGCCGAACACCACGCCGGAGGTCAGGCCCGAACCGCCCGGATAGCCGTTGAAGAACACGCCCCCGACCATCTCGCCGCAGGCGTAGAGCCCGGTGATGGCACTGCCGTCCTCCCGCTTGACCGCGCCGTCGTCGCCGACCTCGACGCCGCCGTAGGTGAACGTGATCCCGCCGGTGACCGGGTAGGCCTTGAACGGCCCGGTGGCGATCGCCTGCGCCCAGTTCGACTTGGGCAGGGCGAGCCCCTTGGTGCCGCGCCCGTCCTTCACGGTCGGGTCGAACGGCACGGTCTCGTCAACGGCGGCGTTGAATTCCGCAATGGTGCGCTTGGCCGCGTCCCGATCGATGCCGTCGAGCAGGTCGAGGAGCCCGTCCAGGGTGTCGGCCTCGACGAAATGCGCGTCGTGGAACCGATACTCGCTGTAGAGCAGGTGATCGACCTTGGCGTCAAAGATCTGCCAGGCGACGTGACCGGGCTGTTCCATGATCGAGCGGCCGAACTGGGCATAGGTGTAATTGCGAAAATTCTTGCCCTCGTCGACGAACCGCTCGCCGTTCGCGTTCAGCATCAGGCCCAGGAAATAGCAGATCTTCCGGTAGTGCTTGCGCTCGCCGTGGGGCAGGTCGAGATTGCCGTAATCGGGGGTGTGCAGGTCCATCGGGGTCGCGTGGCAGCCGCCGTAGAAGCCGTGTGCCTTCGCGCCGAGCGCCAGCGCCATCTCCAGCCCGTCGCCCTGGTTATGCGGCGTGCCGCGGACCCGGGCCTTCTCCCAGCCTGCGCCGATGAAGCGCGTCCGCAACGCGGCGTTCGACTCGAAGCCGCCACAGGCCAGGACCACGGCCTTCGCCCGGAACGTCCCCTGCGGCGTCTCCACTCCGACCACACGCCCGTCCGCGACGACCAGCCCGGTGGCCGGGCAGCCGTAGCGGATCTCCCCGCCGGCCTCGGTGAAGGCCTCGAGTTCCGCCTGGGCGAGGCCGAACCCCTCGTCGTGGGTGGCGAGCGTCAGGCCGCCCCAGAAGACGAAGCGCCCGTCCTTCTCGAAGGACTGGCGGGAATAGATCGGCTCGAACTTCACCCCCTGGGTCGCGAGCCAGCGCAGGGCCGCGCCGCTCTCGTCGATCAGGATGCGCTGCTCGCGGGAGAGCGGCCGGCCGTCGTTGAAGCCGAGCAGGTCGTCCTCGAACTTTTGGGCCGTATAGGCGCCGAAATCGGTCCGGGGCAGGCGCGGATCCTGCGGATCGGCCAACAGCGGGATCAGGTCGTCGTTGCCCTCGTAGACGAACCGCATGGCGCCGGCCGTGTAAGCGGTGTTGCCGCCAGCCAGATCCCGCTCGGCCTTCTCGATCATCAGCACCGAGGCGCCGCGCTCCAGGGCGGCCAGGCCTGCGCTCATGGCGGCGTTGCCGGACCCGACCACCACGACATCCCACGGCCCATCACCTGGACGTTGCATCGCCGTCTCCTCACCCCTCACGATTCGTCGCTGAATTGTATACGCCTGCATGCAATCTGCGGCAAGCGTTCCGCAGCGTGCGGTTTGACGCTAAGGGCCAGGCGAGGAGACCCGGATGAAAGCCAGCGAAGCGGAACGCTCCAGCGGCGCCGGCGCCTACGAGCGCCTGCTGCGGGCGATCGAGGAGGGTGAACTCGTGCCCGGCAGCCGCCTGCGGGAGGCCGAGCTCGCCGAGCGGTTCCAGATCAGCCGCACGCCGGTGCGGGAGGCCTTGGGGCGGCTGGAGGCACAGGGCCTCGTCGCCCACGAGCCGCACCGGGGCGCCAGCGTGGCGCAGCTCGATTACGGGCAGGTCAGCGAGCTCTACGACCTACGCGAGGTGCTTGAGGGGACGGCGGCCCGCCTCGCCGCGATCCACGCCAGCGCGGTCGAAACCGAGATCCTGGAGGAGATGGTCGCCCGGGATCGGTCGCTGATCGGCGACGCGCCGGCGCTCGCGCGGACCAACCGCCTGTTCCACCGGCAGATCCACGGCGCGGCGCGCAACCGCTTCCTTCAGAGCACGCTGGAGACGATGCGCCTGTCGCTGGTGCTGCTGCCGGGCGCCACCACCCTGGCGGCCCCAGACCGCGCCGCGGAGTCCCTCGCCGAGCACGCCGCCATCGTGGCGGCGATCCGGGCCCTTGACGGGGACGGCGCCGAAGCCGCAGCCCGGGCGCATATCCGCGCCGCGTTCAAAGCCCGGATCCGGATCTGGCAGGAGACCTGAGCCACCCCGCAAACGCCCGATCGCTCAATTTTAGTTGCCTTCCCGCGACGGCGCAGCGGGCCTTCTGCAGGACGCTCTCGCGAAGCAACCGGCGCAGGATGCCGGTCCGTCAGGCGCTCCTCGCCCGGACGTCTGGACGGACAGGCGCCGGTATTCCGGAGCCTGTCTTATCCGGCAGACGCCGATGTCATGCCCGCTCGAACGACTGGGCGAGACGCTCGATCGCGGCGGCGGTGGCATCGACCGCGTCCGGCCGGTGCAGGGCGCCGAGCACCGACGGATCGAGGGCGAGCCCCGCCCGGACGAGATCCGGCCATGCGGAAGCGGGGGGCCAGCCCTCATGCACGATCGCGGCGCCGAGCCCGGCCAGGGCCGCCGCTTTCTCGGTCTGCTCGCCGTAGGCCCGCGCCTCCGGCAGGCAGAGGAAGCGCTTGGCCTGCGACGCGGCGAGGGCCACGACCCCGTCGCCGCCGCCGCCGACCATCAAGGCCGCCCCCGCCACCCGAGCGGCAACGTCGGGGACCCAGCCATGCACATGCAGGTTGTCCGGCGTCGCGCCTGAACCCGAGACCGGGCCGAGGACATGCCAGGCGCGATCGGGGACGGCCCGGGCCGCCGCGGCGAGTGCCGCGAGGTCGCCCCCCGCGCCGCCCCGGCCGAACACCACCACGATATCGCGGCTGGTCTCGGTCGCAGCCTGCGCCGGCGCGCCGAGAAAACCCGCGTAGACCGTCTTGGCCCGAATCCAGTCAGGCACGCCCGTGGCCTCCAGCGCCTCGGGGAACGGCGCGAGCAGCCGCGTCGCGCCGCGGAAGGCTTCGAGATGTGGCCGGTCGGTCCGAGTGCCGGCGAGCCGCACCAGCAGCGTCGGCACGGACAGGAGGCGCGCCAGCAGCGCGACCTCAACCGAGACATCCACGACGAGAAGGGCCGGCTCGGTCCGCGCCGCCCATTCGGCGATGCGCGCCATCCGGGCGCGGATGCCGGAATGGTTCAGGGGCGCGTAGTGCAGCGCCTCCGGCCGCTCGGATTCGCCGTCCCGGCCCTCGAAAGCGGCGTCGCCCAACGGGCGGTCGTCGGGCAGGTCGAGGCGATCGAGCCCCGCGGTGTCGAGGCCCGCGAGGGTGCCGAGGATCGTGCAGGGGCGGGGCAGGGCGGCGGCCACCGCCCGGGCCCGCTGGAGATGGCCGGCGCCCTGATGGTGGACGTACCAGCCGATCCCGCGGGTCACGCCGCGGCCCGCAGGGACAGGGCGAGGGCGTCGAGGTCGGCGAGCGCCCGGTCGAGGGGGCATTCCCGCGCGGGCGCCGCCCGGGATTCGAGGATCCGGTCGGCCCGCTCGACGAACGCGATGTCGTTGGGGTAATCTTGCAGGGCGTCGAGGTCATCGTCGCCGAGCCCGAGCTGCCGGCATGCCGCCACCCAGGCCGAGCCCGTGAGCCGGTATGCCTGGCGCAGGGCCGCCCGGCGCAGGATCAGCGCCTGCCAATGGGCCGCCTCGGGGAGGAGATAGGCTTCCCCGTCGAGGACCCGGGCGCGGCGGGCCATCTCGGTGGCCATCCCGCCCGAGACCCGCCCCTGGTGTCGGGCCGAGACCATCACCCGCACGTCCGGGCAGTGGCGCAGCCGAGCGCCGTGGGCGCGCAGCAGGCCGACCAAGGCGTTGTCCTCGCCACAGGGCAGCGGCGGCAGGCCGCCGACCGCCCGATAGAGCGAGACCGGGACCGCGAGGCTCGCGCCGGTATGGTCGCCGTGGCGCGGGGCCGGGTCGTAGGGCGGCGGGTCGAGCAGGTCCTCCAGGCGCCGGACGCCGGACCAGTAGCGCTCGATTCGGGCGTGGAGCTCGGCGAGCTTCGGATCCGCATCACCGTCCTCGTCGATGACGAGCCGGCCGCCGACCACGTCCGCCTGTTCGAGCGCCCGCATGTTCGCCACGATCCAGTCGGCCGGCAGGCGGGCATCCGCGTCGGTGGTGAGCAGGATTCCATCCGGAACGCCGTCATCCGCCAGCCAATCGGCGCCGGCATCGAGCGCCATGCGCCTGGCCGTGCCGACATGGGCCTGTGCGCCGACGAGATCCGCCTCGATCAGCCGGATCTCCAGCCCGGGCCACGCGCCCGCCGCCTGCCGGGCCCGAACCGTCGCTGCCGTCCCGTCCGTGCAGTTGTTGGCGACGACGACGACCCGCAGCCGTGTCGCGACCTCGACCTGTCCGGCCAGGGATGCGAGCAGGATCGGCAGGCGCTCCGCCTCGTTCCGCGCCGGGATGCAGACGACGCAGCGTGAGGGACCAGGCCGGACCGCGTCGGCGCGCATGTCAGCCTCGTCCGCCCGCGACCCGCAGCGCCGGCCGCGCCCGTTCGGCGCAGCGCGCCATGACGGCCTCGTAGGCCTCCAGGTAGCGTGCGGTCATCGCGGCGGCGTCGTAGAGCGCCTCGGCCCGATCGCGGCAGGCGCGCCGCGACAACCCGGCGGCCGCCCGGATCGCCACCGAGAGGTCCTGCGCATCGTCCGGATCGGCCAGCTGGCCGCATTGCGCGTCGAGGATGTCGGGCATGGCACCGCGGCGGAAGGCGGCCACCGGCGTGCCGCAGGCCAGGGCCTCCGCCACCACGAGGCCGAAGGGCTCCTCCCAGCACGGCGACACGATCGCCACCCGGGCGCGCCCCAGATGGTGGGCGAGTTCCCGGTGCGGCAGATGTCCGAGATGGGTCAGGTCCGGCCCGAGCCGCGGCGCGATCTCGGCCGCCCAGTAAACCGGATTGAGCTTCGGCCCCGCGAAGGTCAGCGGCAGGCCGGCCGCCCGGGCGGCGTCGATGGCGAGGTGCAGACCTTTCTCGGGCACGATCCGACCCGACCAGAACGCGAAGGGCGCCGCATCGGGAGCCTCGGAGAACGCGAAGGTCGAGAGATCGACGCCGTTATCGACCACCTGGGCGTCGGGCACCAGGGAGGCCCATTCCTGCGCCAGGGACGGCGAGACCGCCAGGAAGGCCATGTCCGGATCGGCCTTCATCACGCCGCCGACCAGGGCCTCGAAGGGTGGCGTGTGCAGCACCGTGACCCACGGCAGGCCGATTCGGGCGCTCTCGCGCAGGGGCAGGGCATGCAGGGCGTTGTTGTGCACGAGGTCGAAGCCGCCGGCCGCGACCATCTCCATCATCCGCCGGTAGGCGTCGTGCTCCGCGCCGTCGATCGCCGCCTCGCGCTCGGGATCCATCAGCGCGTCACCGGTGGGATCACAGAGCATCACCGGATCCAGCGCCGGGTCCGATCCGCGGCTGGCGAACAGCGTCACGTCGTGCCCGTGGCGCTTGAGGGCGACGGTGAGCAGGTGCGTGTGCATCTCCAGACCGCCCGCATAGGGCTGGCCGATCGGGTACTTGAGATGTGCGAGGACAGCAATCTTCACGCGCGCACCGGATCTGGTTGGGTAGGGATATCTACCGCTCGCAGCGGTGCGGAAGGATTTCTTTCCGCGGCGAGGTAGCAGGTATCATGCCGAGAATGTCTTCAGCAAGCGTTGCACCGGGGAAGCCGAAGCAACGACGAGCGCGACGCTGCCACACTTCCTAGGCCCTGCGGCCTGAACCATTGATGATCGGAACGATGGGTCCCTTGTTCACCCGGGCCATCGGCCGCCACCCGGCGGTGCGGGTCGGGATCGCGGTGCCGCTTCGCGGTTCGGCCGGCCCGGTCGCGGGGGAGGGGGCCGCTCGCTAGGCTGCGGGGCGGAGAGGGGACTGGGCGATGGATCTTTCGTTGGGGCTGAGCGTGTTCGCGGTCGGTGCCGCTTCTCTGGCGGTCGTCACCCTGGCGGCCGGGGTGAAGATCGTGCCCCAGGGCTACGTCTACACGGTGGAGCGATTCGGCCGCTACGCCCGGAGTCTCGGCGCCGGCCTCGCGCTGATCGTCCCGTTCATCGAGCGCGTCGGGCGGCGGGTCAACGTGATGGAGCAGGTGATCGATGTGCCGAGCCAGCAGGCCTTCACCCGCGACAATGCCGGCGTGACCATCGACGCGGTCGTGTTCTACCAGGTGCTCGATGCGGCCCGCGCTTCTTACGAGGTCTCGAACCTCGCCCTCGCCGCCACGACCCTGACCATGACCAATATCCGCACGGTGGTCGGCGCGATGGATCTCGACCAGCTCCTCGCGCACCGCGACGAGATCAACGAGCGCCTGCTCCGGGTGATGGATGCGGCCGCCGCGCCCTGGGGCGTGAAGATCAACCGGATCGAGATCAAGGACATCCTGCTGCCCCCCGACCTCGCCGGCGCCATGGCCCGGCAGATGAAGGCCGAGCGCGAGAAGCGTGCCTCGATCCTGGAGGCGGAGGGCCAGCGCGCCGCCGACATCCTGCGGGCGGAGGGGCGCAAGCAATCGGCGATCCTGGAGGCGGAAGGCCGCCGCGAGGCCGCCTTTCGCGATGCGGAGGCCCGCGAGCGCTCCGCCGAGGCCGAGGCGGCGGCGACCGGGATGGTCAGCCGGGCGATCGCCGAGGGCGACATCGCGGCGGCGAATTTTCTGGTGGCGGAGAAGTATGTGGACGCCGTGCGGGCGATCGCGACCGCGCCGAACCAGCGGGTCGTGGTGGTGCCGATCGAGGCCGCGGCGCTGGCGGGCACGCTCGGCGGCATCGGCGAACTCACCCGGGCGGTCTTCGGGGAGGCGTCGCAGGCCCGCCGTGCGGGCGCGCCGCCCGACGTCGCCGCGCCGCGGCGCTGACAGCCATGACCGATACCCTCGGGATCCTCGCGGCCCTCGGCCCAGCCTGGAGCTGGGTGATCGCCGGCCTCGTCCTGTCGGGGGCCGAGATCGCGGTGCCGGGCGTGTTCTTGATCTGGTTCGGCCTGGCGGCCTTGGCGACCGGGCTCGCCGCGGCGCTGATCCCGATGCCCTGGCAGGGTCAGACCCTGCTGTTCGCAGGCCTCGCCGTGGTCCTGGTCGGGATCGCCACCCGCCTGTCCAGCCGGGCCAGCCCTCGCGACGCCATGCTCAACCGTGCCGACCGCGGCCTGATCGGTCGCGCGGGCGTGCTCGCCGAGCCGATCGTGCAGGGCACCGGCCGCCTCCGCTTCGACGACACGCTCTGGCGCGTCGAGGGACCGGATCTGCCGGCCGGAGCGCGGGTGCGGGTGGTCGGGCTGTCCGGGACGGTGCTGCGGGTGGAGGGATTTTGAGGGGCGGGGCGTTGGGCGCGGCGCGACGGGTTTGTCGGAGACTGCGCCCGACCCATCCTTGCCTCGCTGAGGCGGGTCTCAGCTTCCCAAAAGCAGATGCCGGTTCGAGGAGCGCTCACTCAAACGACATTTGGACTTGTTCATACTTAAGTGCATCCTGTCCAGGCACCGGGCCGGCCCCCCAGGAACAATAAGGGGAGACGCTCGGCCGTGGAGGGCACATGAACGAGATCGTCAAGCCGGACTCCCTGATCGTCGCCGAGGCCGAGAGCCTGACCGAGACCTTCTTCGGCGGTTGCCCCCATGATTGCCCGGACACGTGCTCGATGCTGTTCGAGGTTAAGGACGGGGAACTGCTCGGTGTGCGCGGTAACCCGGACCACCCGATGACCCGGGGCGGTCTGTGCGTGAAGCTGAAGGACTACGAGAAGCGCCACTACCATCCCGATCGGCTGCTCTACCCGATGAAGCGCGTCGGGCCGAAGGGGTCCAAGCAATTCGAGCGCATCACCTGGGACGAGGCGCTCGACACCATCGTCACGCGCTGGAAGGCGATCATCGACCAGTACGGGCCCGAAGCCATCGCGCCCTACAGCTACCTCGGCAACCAGGGCCTCGTGCACGGGCTGAACGGCGGCGACGCCTTCTTCAACCGCATGGGCGCGACCGTCACCGAGCGGACCTTCTGCGGCGAGGGTTCGTGCACCGCTTGGCTCCTCACCGTCGGTCCGACGGCGGGCCTCGACCCGGACAGCTACATCCATTCCAAATACATCGTGATCTGGGCCTGCAACTCGGTCAGCACGAACCTGCACCATTGGGCCATCGTCAAGGACGCCCAGAAGAAGGGTGCCAAGGTCGTGGTGATCGACACCTATGCCTCGCGCACCGCTAAGGCGGCTGACTGGCACATCGCGCCGAAGCCCGGCACGGACGGGGCGCTGGCCATGGCGCTGATCAACTCCATCATCGCCCAGGGCCTCGTCGATCAGGACTACGTCGACAACCACACGGTCGGCTTCGAGGAGCTGAAGGAGCGGGCCGGCCCCCGCACGCCGGAGTGGGCGGCCGAGATCACCGGCGTCCCGGCCGAGGACATCCGCAAGCTCGCCTACGAGATGGCCACCGCGCAGCCGGTGGGTATTCGCATGGGCGTGGCGCTGGAGCGGCACTACGGCGGCGGCCAGACCATCCGGGCGGTGACCTGCATCCCGGCCCTGACCGGCGCGTGGCGCCATGTCGGCGGCGGCGTCACGCAGTTCGGTGTCTGGGAACACCCGTACAAGTTCGACGTGATGTGCCGACCCGATCTGATCCCGGAGGGGACCCGCGTCGTCTCGAACCTGCAGATCGGCCGCGCGCTCACGGGCGAGATGCAGCTCGACCCGCCAATCATGTCGATGATGTGCTGGAACTCGAACCCGGTCACGCAGGCGCCCGAGACCGACAAGATCGTCGAGGGGCTGATGCGGGAGGACCTGTTCATGGTCTCGGCCGAGCACTTCATCTCGGACACGGCCTCCTACGCCGACATCCTGCTCCCGGCGACGATGGGGGCGGAGATGGAGGACATGATCCTGTCGTGGGGCCACCTCTATCTCACCTACAACACCAAGTGCGCGGACGCGCCCGGCGAGGCGATCCCGAACAACGAGATCTTCCGCCAGCTCGCGGCCCGGCTCGGCTTCGAGGAGGAGAACTTCAAGTGGAGCGATAGCGAGTGCCTAGAGCACTACGTCGACTGGTCCGCCCCGGCCTGCGAGGGCATCGACCTCGCCTACATGCGCGAGCACGGTTTCGCCCGGCTGAAGGTCGGCACGCCCGACGACCGGGCGCCGCACAGGGACGGTAACTTCCCGACGCCGACCGGCAAGTGCATGCTCAAGGTCGAGGGCGCCACCAACTTCGTCGCGCCGCCGTTCCGGCAGATGTACGAGGGCTTCCAGCCGGGCGAGGCGCTCGACCCGCTGCCCGACTACCTCGGTCCGCGGGAATCCCACACGAACGACCCCGAGCTGGCCAGGCGCTTCCCGCTCAACATCGTCTCGCCCAAGAGCCACTACTTCCTGAACTCCTGTTACGCCAACATGGAGGACAAGCAGAAGGGCCAGGGCGAGCAGTTCGTGATGATCAGCCAGCACGATGCCGACGCGCGCGGTATCCGGGACGGCGACCGGGTGCAGGTTGCCAACGACCGCGGCGCCTTCAAGGGCGTGGCCCGCATCACCGACGATGTGAAGGCTGGCATCGTGGTGGCGACGCTTGGCTACTGGCGTCAGCTCAACGAGGGCACGGTCAACAGCATCTCGTCGGGCGCCTTCACCGACATGGGCCACGCGCCGTCCTTCTCGGACAATCTCGTCGAGGTCGCCCGGGCGAACTGAGGGCGCCACCGATCGGCCGAGCGACAGACAGGCGCCCTACGGGGCGTTTGTTTGTTCGATAGCAGCCCTTGGGTCAGCCTGTGCTGAGACCGAAGTGGGCGAGCGCCGGGTGTTCGTCGATGTCGAGCACACCCGGGTGTCTGCTTCGCCCACCTTCACGCTCGAACGCGGACCGACAGAAAACCACCCAGAGCAGCCGCCTAGACGGGACTCATGGCGAGAGGTCTCAACCAAAGCTACGACCGCCCGCGCTACAGTGATGAGCCACTTGCACGCCCACAGGCTTCGATCGGACCGGGGCGTTAGCCTCTGGCCCGAACGACCTTTCTACCCGAACGCCCCCACCTCGTGCTGGATCATCCCCGAGATCTCGCGCACCTGATCGAACATCCGGCGGATCGGCTGGAACAGGTTGGCGTGCTCGGCCTCGTAGGTGCCGACATCCCGCGGGCCGGCCGCCTCGCCGAAATTCAGGCCCAGGGTCGGATCCGGGGTGACCGGGAAGATCGCGTCGAGCAGCGTCAGGCAGCCGTCGATGTCGAGGCGCAGGAAGCGCTCCAGGAGCTGCTCCCGGGAGACCCCCGCCTGCGGGCGGAAGCCCGGGATGTGCACCGCCAGGAACCAGATCCGGTGGATCAGGGCCAGCCGCAGGGCGTGCAGCAGGGTCAGCCGGGCCGACATGGTCGGCAGGTCGGGGGCCGCCGCGGTGAGGGCGAGCCAGTCGCAGGTCAGGCGACCGAACAGGCTGCGCAGCGCCGGGGCGAGGTCAAGGCGCTCCAGGGCACCGGCGATCACCACCAGTTCCTCCCGGCGGAAGTCCTTCTGGGTGCGCCGCGCCCGTTCCAGCCACACGGCGGGATCGAGAGTGTCGATATAGGCGCGCAGCACATCGAGATCGCCCGCGGCGGCCGCGTGCTGCACCAGGCGGAAGGCCCGGGAGAAGCGCACCGAGTCGCGGCGCATGTCGCGGAACAGGTCGGGACCGCGCTGGGCGGCCCGTCCGATCCCGTAGAGGGAGTTCGCCAGGAAACCGAGCTGGTGCAGGATCGCGTTGTTGGGGATCGCCCGCATCTGCGTCGGATGGGTGATGCGGGCCGGGCCGCCATTGTCCGACTGGCGCGCCACCGGGCGCGAGCCGGTGCGGTCGATCAGGCTGGGGCCGAAGGTGCCGAGCAACGCGGCATAGCCGGCATCGTCGACCAGGGCCTCCATGTCCTGGCGGGCCGCGGTGAAGAATTCCAGGGCGAAGTCCGGCTCCGAGTAGATCGGGTCGTCCGCCGCGTCGGCACCGTCCGCGGGGTCGTTGAGGGCATAGCCGGGGAAGCTGTCCTCCTCCGCCACATCGAGGGCGTAGACGTGCTCGGCGATCCGGGCGATGCTCGCCTCGGCCAGGGCCTCGGTGCCGTAGAGCAGGTAGCCGTCGGTGCCCTGGAAGCTCGATTCGAGCCGGACCTTGATGCCGGCCTTGCGGTTGCGGTTCCGCGCATCCTCGGGGGCCAGATAGGCGAGGCGGTCGCGCAGCGAGGTCGGGTGGGCGCCGCGGCCGATCGATTCGCCATGCGTGTCGAAGATCGCGAGCTCGATATCGGCCAGGCCGTTCTGGACCAGCATCTCGGTGATGCGCAAACGCAGCCGCTCGATCCAGAAGGTCGCCGCGAGCTGGCCGACGTAGCGGCCCGAATCCGAATAGCCGAACTGCACGGTCAGACGGCCGATGCGCTTGAGGTACTGGCGCCAATGCGGGTTGCGCAGGGCATCGTCCAGCACCCGGATGCCCTGCTCCAGGGCGCTCGCCGTCTCGAAGAGCGGGGTGATCTCCAGCTTGTCACTGATCCCGTAATGGCGCGCCAGCCAGAGGGCGGCGAGCAGGGTGTAGCCGGTCTCGGTCTCGGCGATCAGGAAGCGCACCGGGTGGGTGCCGTCCACGTGCTTGAGGATCTGGGCAATCGTCATCATCAGCCGGGCGGCCGAGGCGCGCTCGGCGGCGAGCGCGCCGAAATCCACCGCCACCGGGCGGACGTCGTTCAGGAGGGCGTGGATCGTCGCCAGATGCGAGCGGCGCCGGGCCGCGTCGGTGGGCTCGCCCTCCAGGTCGATCACCCGGCGCACGGCGTTGTGGATCTGGCTGGCGTTCAGCCGGAAATGCGGCAGGGCGTTCGACAGCCCGTGCGTGGCGACGCCCGCGCGCAGGACGGCGATGCGCCGCTTGTCGGCGCCGTCCTCGACCCCCTCCAGGGCGGCGGTGAGGCCGGCCACCAGGGGGCCGGCATCGGTCTGGGCGCGCTCCCGCTCGATGATGAGCGCCAGGGCGAAGCGATGCACCGCTTCGAGGGACGGCTTGTCGCCCAGCCGCGGCGCCACGGCGAGCTGGCGGTTCACCGCCGCCAGCGCCCCCTCGGCCAAGGTCCGGACCTCGCGGCAGGCGCCGGCCTCGGGCAGTTCGCGCATCACCCGGTCGAACTGCATGCGCTTCGAGATGAGGCGGTAGCGCAGGGTGTCCCACCAGCCGATATCGGTGCGTCCGTCCGTGTCGCAGCCGACCCAGCTGGCGATGGCGAAGGGGCGGGGCGTCAGCTCGGTCCAGCGCTCGGGCCAGCGGGCGCGGGCGGCGTCGAGCACGGCGCCGTTGAAGGCGTCCAGCGCCAGCCGGCCGTTATTGGCCGCCGCGCAGGCCTGTTCGAACTCCACGTCCAGGGTGATCGGCGCGTCCGGCCGGGTGGAGAGCGCGGCGGCGCGCGCGATCAGCCCGGCGCGGCCGGCCGCGTCCGGCAGGCTCGCGGCCTCGGCGAGCAGGGTCGCCACGGCCCGCGGCATCCCGAAGGTCGGGTGGGCCGTGAACACCACCGCGAAGGCGATGCGATGGATGAAGGCCGAAAAGGCGTCGAAGCTGTCGGCTCCGTCGGGCGCCGCCGCCACGAGGCGGGCGGGGATCGCCGCCTGGGCGTCGCCGGCGGCATCGCCGAGACCGACATAGGCGCGCAGCCGCGTCGCCCGCGCCGCGAGGGATTCCATGCGCAGCCGCGCGAACAGGCGGTCGAGATCGTCCGCGGAGATCTCGTCCCGGTCGAATCGGCGGGTGATCGCCAGGGTCACGGCCAGGACCGGGTTGCGGAACGGATCCTCCCGCGCCTGGTCGCGGGCGGCCTCGATCAGGCCGAGGAGGTGGTCCTCCAATTCCTCGGGCTCGCGGCTCGGCTCGTGCTGCATGGTTGGTCCCGGCTCCGGTCTGCCCGCATCTACCCGGCCCGGCGCTCGACGCAAGGAGCGTTCCGCGCGGGATGGGCTGGCGGCGGCCCGGTGGCCGGGCTAGAGCTTCGGGCCTCATGGAGCGCCTGTTCATCATCCTGGCGATACTGATCTTCGTCGTCGCCATCGTCGCGGTCGCCGCGATGGCGGCCCGGGGCCGGCGCGAACCCCTGCGCATGGGCTCCGAGCTGGATGCGGAGGACGAAGACCTGTTCATCGGCGCGGTCGGCCCGCGCCGGAGCCCGATCGACCGGACCGCGCAGATCCTCGATCAGCAGGTCCTCGATCAAAGGACGCGCGATCCGCACGTGCTCGATCTGGAAGCGACCGAATTGGAACCGATCAGGGCTCTGCACCGGACGGACCGGGGCGAGGCACGGCGCGACGCACCGGAGTCCGGACGATGAGGTCGCGGGCCCGCGGGGCCGCTGCCCTGCTCCTTGCCACAACGCTGCACGCGGCGGCGGGCCAGGCCGCGCCCGGGCCGGCGCCGGCCGCCGCAGCCGACCCGGCGCCGGCCTCGAACCCCGACGCGACCCCGGCAGTCGCCCCCGATCAGCCCTGCGGGGCCCGTGCGGCGCGTTTCGAGAACGGCAAGGGCTTCAGCATGGTGATCACCCGGGCCGGCCAGGTCCAGACGACCAACCCGCTCAGACCCTTGACGACGGAGGTGAACGAGGTGCTGCAGGTGGTGATCGCCGGCAAGGTCGCCACCGCCTACGGCCCGGATTTCTCCACGCTGCGGCGCGGGAGCGTTCCGTCGGCCATCGAGGCGATGCTGGGCGGCCCGATCAAGTGGCAGCCGTCCCTGCCGACGCTGCCCGAATCGATCGCCATCGTAAGTGAGGAGGGGACGCCCCTGGCGCAGCTCGCCTTCCGCACCTGCGAGGCGCCCCCGGCCGTGAAGGCGCCGCCGAAGGTGCAGGCTCGGAAGAAGGCCCCGGCGCGGCCGGCGGCACCGAAGGCCGCGGCCGAGAAGGCCCCGCCGGGCTTCTCCATGCCCCAGGGGGCGATTGCCGAATAGGGCACCGTCCCGAAGGCCCGGTGACGGCGCCCGCTATGGAGCGGATCAGGGGGAGTGTCGCGACGGATGTCGGATCCGATGCGCGGCGCCCGGCTCACTTCTGCTTGGCGATGACCCTGTCCTTGATGCCGTCGTAGACGGACTTCGGGATGATCTTCTTGGAGACCAGATCGTCCTTGCCGCGATAGGGGCGGCCCTTGACGATTGCGGCCGCGCGGGCCGCCCCGATGCCGGGCAGGGCGTCGAGTTCCTGGGTGCTGGCGGTGTTGAGGTCGATGAGCGCCGTCTTGGCGGCGTTCGGCGGCCCGGCGACCGGAGCGCTCGGGGCCGTGGGCTTTGCCGGGGCCGTCGGCGCCGTGGTGGCCGGGGTCTGGGGGGCGGGCGCCTGCGCCAGCACGGGGCCTGCCACGAGACTGGAGAGCAGCGCGAGCAGGGCGAGGGTCTTGGTGGAGGAGGCCATGGCGTTCTCCCGAAAGGCGCGGTCCGCTGCGCGGCACCGGCCTCGCAGGTCTGGGCCGTTCCGCTTGAACCCACGCTTAACGGTTGTGTCTGGTTCCCCCAGGCAGCGTCGCAGTTCCGAATTCCGGAGCGATGCCCTAGCCATGGGCGAAGGCGGGCGTTATAAGCGCGCCCTCATCCGTATCCCGCGGTGCGCGTGGCGATCCTCGATCGGGGAGCCGCCCGGGCGCCGCTTTGTCCGCGGCGTCACGAAGGATCCTGCCATGGCCGTTCCGAAGCGAAAGACCTCCCCCTCCCGCCGCGGCATGCGCCGCTCGGCCGACGCCCTCAAGGCGCCGACCTATGTGGAGGACAAGGATTCGGGCGAGCTGCGCCGTCCGCACCACATCGATCTGAAGACCGGCATGTATCGCGGCCGTCAGGTGCTCAAGGTGAAGTCCGCCGAGGCGTAAGGCCCCGTGGCGGCGCCTCAGGCGAGGCGCCGCGCCGCCTCCGCGTAGCGCGCGGCGGCCATCTGTGTCCGTTCCTGACGCGACGGCAGCAGCGTCGGGTCATCGGCGGTCAGCAACTGGGCGACGAAGCCGGCGCGGGCCCGCCCCACGGCCGTGCTCAGCGCCCGCGCGGGCTGTCCGCGTTCCCCGGGACGCCCCCCTTCGATCACGACCAGCGCACGGCCGGAAGGCCCCGCGGATTCCGCAGGGGCCTGCGCCGTCGCGCCGCGTGTGGCCCCAACGGGACCGGCCTGTGCCGGGCCGGGACGACCGCCTGTTCCGACTCGCACCATCGCGACATTCTCCGCACGTTTCCGTGCCGTTGTCGCAAGGGTGATACCGGTATTAAGGGACCGTCAACCTTCTATTCGGTCGCAGGGCGCGGGTGACTACTTCTTCGCCAGCGCTTCCAGGCGCTGCTGCATCTCCAGCATCTGACGCTTCAGATCGTCGAGTTCACCGCCGGCATAGGCGGCTGGCGCGGCTGCGGGGGTCGGCTGCGTTCCTGCGGGCGGCGCGAAGCCGGTGAACATCTTCATGGCATCGCCGAAGAAGTTCATGTTGGTGCGCACCGACTGCTCGATCGCATTCTGGAACGCGGCCGGACCGAAGCTGTGGGCGAATTTCTCGCGCAGCCCATCCTGGTCCTTGGCGAAATTGGCCATGGAGAATTCCAGGAAGCTCGGCACCATCGTGCGCATGCTGTCGCCGTAGAAGCGGATCAGCTGGCGCAGGAACGCCACCGGCAGCAAGTTCTCCGCGCCAGCCTTGTTCTCCTGCTCGAAGATGATCTGCGTGAGCACGGAACGGGTGATGTCGTCCCCCGTGCGGGCGTCGTAGACGATGAAATCCTCGCCGTTCTGGACCATCGTGGCGAGGTCCTCCAGCGTCACGTAGGTCGAGGTGCCGGTGTGGTAGAGGCGCCGGTTGGCGTACTTCTTGATGACGGTTTGCGTGGCCTTGACGGTATCCGCCATCGGGAACGGCCTTTCTGGACTCGGGACCTAGGGACGTGCGGGCGTGCGTGATGCGGCTCTGCGGGGATCGTCTTCGCGCCCGCAACACGATCCTTAAAGCCTTCCCCGGGCGCAGAAAACAGCAAACTGCATCTCTTCAACGCAGAATAATGCAGGCGTCCGGGTGTGCGGACGGCATTTCAGTCACGTCGGCGCGTCATCGGCATCTTTTGAAGGCTCGTTGTGCATCCTTGACTTCGCCGAGGCCACGCCCTTCATCCCAGGACCGGCACAGAGCGCGCCCGGAACGTGGAAGGCGCGCCGGTCGTGAGAGGAGAACGTTCACATGGCAGCCAACGAAGAGATCGTCATCGTCGGGGCCGCGCGCACGCCGGTCGGCTCGTTCGGGGGCGCCTTCGGCGCTGTGCCGGCCCACGACCTCGGCGCGACCGCGATCAAGGCGGCCCTCGAGCGCGCCAAGGTCTCGCCCGACGACGTCGACGAGGTGATCTTCGGCCAGGTGCTCACCGCCGGTGCCGGCCAGAACCCGGCCCGGCAGGCCGCCATGAAGGCCGGCATCCCCGAGAAGGCCACCGCCTGGGGCCTCAACCAGGTCTGCGGCTCCGGCCTGCGCACGGTCGCCATCGGCATGCAGCAGATCGCCAACGGCGACGCCACGATCATCGTGGCCGGCGGCCAGGAATCGATGTCGCTCTCGCCCCACGCCCAGTACCTGCGCGCCGGCCAGAAGATGGGCGACGTCAAGCTAGTCGACACCATGATCAAGGACGGGCTCTGGGACGCCTTCAACGGCTACCACATGGGCCAGACCGCCGAGAACGTCGCCCAGGCCTTCCAGCTCACCCGCGAGCAGCAGGACCAGTTCGCCACCCGCTCGCAGAACAAGGCCGAGGCCGCCCGCAAGGAAGGCCGGTTCAAGGACGAGATCGTGCCCGTCACGATCCCGGGCAAGAAGGGCGACACCGTCGTCGACACCGACGAGTACATCCGCGACGGCGCCACCGTGGAGGCGATGGCCAAGCTGAAGCCGGCCTTCTCCAAGGAGGGCACGGTCACGGCCGCCAACGCGTCGGGCCTCAACGACGGCGCCGCCGCCCTGGTGCTGATGTCGGCCTCCGAGGCCGAGCGCCGCGGCCTCACCCCGCTCGCCCGGATCAAGTCCTGGGCGACCGCCGGCGTCGACCCGAAGGTGATGGGCACCGGCCCGATCCCGGCCTCCCGCAAGGCCCTGGAGAAGGCCGGCTGGACGCCCTCCGACCTCGACCTGATCGAAGCCAACGAGGCCTTCGCGGCCCAGGCGCTGGCGGTGAACAAGGACATGGGCTGGGACGACGCGAAGGTGAACGTCAACGGCGGCGCCATCGCAATCGGCCACCCGATCGGCGCCTCCGGTGCCCGCGTCCTCGTCACCTTGCTGCACGAGATGAAGCGGCGCGACGCCAAGAAGGGCCTCGCCACACTGTGCATCGGCGGCGGCATGGGCGTCGCGATGTGCATTGAGCGGGCGTGATCGTTCTGTCACGTCAGGTGTACGCGACAACTTAGACTCAAGGCCGGGATCATAAAAATTCGCGTGCGGACGCCATCCGCACGCGGCATCACGAGATGCAAACAGGAGGAAACAATGGCTCAAGGACGCGTCGCCCTCGTCACGGGCGGCACTCGCGGCATCGGCGCGGCGATCTCGAAGCGGCTCAAGGACAAGGGCTACCGGGTCGCCGCCAATTACGGCGGCAACGACGAGGCGGCCAGCGCCTTCAAGGCCGAGACCGGCATCCCGGTGTTCAAGTTCGACGTGGGCGACCTCGCGAGCTGCGAGGCCGGCATCAAGGCGATCGAGGCCGAACTCGGACCGGTCGAGGTGCTGGTCAACAATGCCGGGATCACCCGGGACGGTGCCTTCCACAAGATGACCTTCGAGAAGTGGCAGGCGGTCATCAAGACCAACCTCGACTCGATGTTCACCTGCACCCGGCCGCTGATTGAGGGCATGCGCAGTCGCAACTTCGGCCGGATCATCATCATCTCGTCGATCAACGGTCAGAAGGGCCAGGCCGGCCAGACGAACTACTCGGCCGCGAAGGCCGGTGTGGTCGGCTTCGCCAAGGCGCTGGCCCAGGAGAGCGCGTCCAAGGGCATTACGGTCAACGTGATCGCCCCGGGCTACATCGCCACCGAGATGGTGATGGCGGTGCCGGAGGATATCCGGAACAAGATCATCTCGACCATCCCCACGGGCCGCCTCGGCGAGGCCGACGAGATCGCCCACGCGGTCGAATATCTGGCGAGCGAAGAGGCCGGGTTCGTGAACGGCTCGACGCTGACGATCAACGGTGGTCAGCACTTCGTGTAACCGCCGGCGGGTGCGCCGGCTCGGGCCGGCGCACCCGATCGAAAGGAGGCCGATTGCCGACGCCGATCCGCGCCTGTCAGGACCGGCGGCATCAGGATCGACCGCAAATCCCAGTTCAAGCTTGGGGTAGGCGACTCGTCGCATACGCTCTCACCAACTGCACCCGCGGGTGCAGCAGGCCTGATCAGATTTGCGTTGGCGGGCCACACGGTACACCACAGTCGTCCGCGGACCGGGTTGGCAGTCGCGACCTGCCCCCTCTCCCGCACGGGCGAGGGGACCCGTGCCGCGTTCGGCGACGATGGCGTCACTGTCGTGTACCGTGGGCTGGCCAACGCTTGATCCGCTTAGGTCCTTGGCTGATCGCAGGTTTTCATCGCAAAACCGGCGGCCACTTTTGCGAAACCTGCTGAGCGTGCGTGGCAGCGGTGCTAACGGGCTGCTTCACCGCAACCCATCTCTGCGAGAGAAACGCTCCAGCGGGTCGCGAACGCCACGCCGGTCGCCCAAGCTGATTGATCTTGATCCGCGTGCAAGGTCGCCTGATGCGCTGCTCTTGCTCAATCAATAAAGTATCGGACATTATGCAATAAATATTTTCCGGATCTGCATGCTTATCGATTCGCACCTGTCGCGCACCGATCCGGGGTTTGTGGCCCCACCGGTATGGTGTGCACGACGGGTGATGCGGGAAGAAATTGTTCACGTGCTCTGGGGCACGAACAAATCGGACAAGCCCGTATAGGTCTCGTTCCGTCGCGCCGCGGATGTTCGCGCCGACAGTAGAACGGGAGGGCGAACACCATGATCCAGCGAATTCACAGTCAACGCGGCGTTCAGCGTGTTCGCGAAAGTGGTGCCTTGTCTGCGCAGTTCGGCGGTAAAGCTGACGGCCGGCAGGTTCGGCGGCTTGCGAGCGCCGCGAAAGTCGTCCTTGCCGCAGCCTGCACCCTCGGCCTCGCGGCCTGCGTCACGCCCCGGGAGCGGCACGCTATGGATCAGAACCAGTGCTACACCTTCGGGTTCGAGCCCGGCACCGATGCCTTCGCGGCGTGCATGATGGGGCTCCACCAGGATCGTGCGGCCGCCGAGGCCGCCAGCAACCGGTACTGGTCGGCCCAGCTCGCCGAGCAGAACCGACGCCGCGAGGCGCAGAGCGATCTCTACAAGGTGATGAGCCTGCAGCGGAGCGGCGACACGCGCTTCCCCGTCTGCGGCGCGTCCTCCGACGGCGGCATGGATCGCCGGACCATGACTTGGTTCGGCCCCAACTGCCGCGCCCGCTGACCCGGATCGAAGGAGGTTCCCATGTCTGACGTGACGACGCGCGGCCCGGCCCACCCGAGCCGGATCATCTTCGTGACGACGGCCCTGATCGGCATCGCGGTCGGCTTCGGCACCGGCGACATCGGCTGGTTCACGCTGGCTGTCGTCGGCTCGGCCACCCTGCTCTGCACGGTCTACGGCTTGCTCCGGCGCCGGCTCGGCTGGAGGCCGCTGAACGTCGAGTACCTCGCCGATCTCATGCACGTGATCAGCCCGCACTGAAGCAGTGATCGATGCGGCCCGCGCGGATGAACCGCCGGGCCGTTCCCCAACCCCAGCCCGCCAGATCGCCCCATTCCGGAGGCAACCATGACGCTCGCCCTGATCATCGCCGGCATCCTCATCGTCAACGTCGTGATGGCCGGCCTCTTCTCCCTCGTGGCCCTGTGGGCCGACTGAGGCGGCCTACGGTGCCCCGACGCAGTTGGCGTAGAAGGTCGTCGTCGCGGGCCAGTCGGAGAACACGCCCATGACGCCGACCTGCCCGTGCAGCACGTCCAGCAGCCGCAGGATGTCGCCGTCCCCGGTCACCACCGGTTTGATCGATTGATAATAATAGCCGCCGCCGTCCTTCAGCGGTCCGGAACGCTCGAGCGACCATGCGAACAGGCCGAGCCCGGCGCGCTTCGCTGCCCGGGCGTAGGTCGAGGGCTCGATGGCGCCGTCCTGCCCAGGCCGGACCAGCATCCACAGGGGCGGGGCCAGGATCTTCACGCCCTTCTGCGCCAGCTCGGCCATGCCGGGTTGCCACGTGGCGGGGTTCTCCGGATCGAAACCCTTCGCGGTCTCGTCCCGGTTGTCGAGGAAGATCGCCTGGCGGGCGAAATCCGGCTCCTTGTCAAGCCAATACAGGATGTCCCGCAGCTGGAAGCTCTGCGGGAAGACGTCCGAGGCTGGGATACCCGCCTGCTTGTACTCGTCGATGAGCTGCTGGGCGTACTGATCCTGCGTGTAGGTGCCGTCGAACGGCATCGCCACCTGCGGCGCCTTCAGCTCGGGGGTGAACTTCCGGGCCATCCCCTTCACCAGCGCGATGTAGTCCTTATGGGACAGCAGCGTGCCGGTCCCGGCGTAGAGGTCGGTGCGCCAGCGGGGCGTCGCGTTCATGTAGGCCGCGACCGTCGTGGCATCCGGGTCGGCCGCATCCATCTTGCCGGTCAGCGACTTGAACTCGTCGAGCGTCAGATCGCTGGTGCAGCATTTGGCCGAGGCCTTGCGCCCGGACGCCGGGTCGGCCGGCTCGAATCCCTGCGTGCACTTCGCCGCGAGCTGCGGTCGGGCCAGGATGTCGGTGGTCGTGTGCAGGTCGCACTGGCTGTGCCGGCAGACGAGTTGGCGGTCCCTGGTGAAGGCCACATCGCATTCGAGGATCCCGGCGCCCATCCGGTCGGCGGCGATCAACCCCTCGCGGGTATGCTCCGGGAACATCAGGGGCGCCCCCCGGTGTGAGATCGAGAAGGTCCTGGGCGTGTAGGTCCTGTCGACCCCGCAGGCGGCCAGGCGTTCCTTGAGGGGGCCGGGTTTGAGCTGGTCGACCAGGTAGAAGGGCCGCGGTCCCAGCTGGGCGGCATCCCCGGCCAGAACCGGGCCGCTCGCCAGTATCAGCGCCAGCGCGGCTCGCATCGCACGCATCGCGTCGCTCTCCTGTGTCCGATCGCCGGTAGCGCGCGATGGTGACAGCGACGTGACCCCGATCTCGCCGACTCACGATCCCGCATGATAGCAGCGCCCGATGACAGAATCGGCAGCGATCTCCCCGGCACGGACGCCGCGTTCGGCCGCCACGCTCGCGGGCTTCGGGGCGATCCTGCTCTGGTCCCTGCTCGCCCTCCTGACCGCGGCCTCGGGCACGGTGCCGCCGTTCCAGCTCGCGGCCATGACCTTCCTGCTCGGCGGCCTGTGCGGCTGCGCCACCTGGATCGCCGATCCGGCGCGCGCCCGCGCCCTGATCCAGCCGTGGCGGGTCTGGCTCCTCGGGATCGGCGGCCTGTTCGGCTATCACGCGCTCTATTTTAGCGCCCTGCGCCTCGCGCCGCCGGCCGAGGCCGGGCTGATCAACTATCTCTGGCCGCTGCTGATCGTGCTGTTCTCCGCCCGCCTGCCGGGATCGGGGGGGCTGCGTCCGGGCCACCTCGTCGGAGCGCTCCTGGGTCTCGCCGGCGTCGCCGCGCTGTTTGCCGGACGGGGCGATCTCGGCTTCGCGGCGGGGGCTCTGCCGGGCTACGCGGCGTCCTTGGCGGCGGCCTTCGTCTGGGCCGGCTATTCAATCCTGTCGGCCCGGGTCGGACAGGTATCGACCGACGCCGTCGCGGGCTTCTGCCTCGCCACCGCGGCCCTCAGCCTCGTCTGCCATCTCGCCGTCGAGACGACGGTGTGGCCGGCCGATGCGGTGCAGTGGGGTGCGGTGCTGCTGCTCGGCCTCGGGCCCGTAGGGGCCGCCTTCTATCTGTGGGATATCGGCTGCAAGCACGGCGACGTCCGGCTGCTGGGCGTGACGGCCTACGCCGCGCCGGTCCTGTCCACGCTCATCCTGGTGCTGACCGGCTATGCCAGCACGGGGCCGGCCCTGGCGCTCGCCTGCCTGCTCATCGTGGCCGGTGCCTTGACGGCGATGCGGGCCTCCCGCGCGGCAAAACCCATCTCGCAGGCTGGCGTTGAAGGACCGGTTCGGCGGGATCGAGGGCCGGTGCCGGCCCGAGTACAGGTCCCCGATGCACCGGTTCAGCCCGGGCGGCAGGTCATCGGCCGGCGCCCGGACCAGCCGGCACCGGTGCCTCCAGACGCCCGTCGCTGAACACAGGGTCGGCGACGCAACCCAGGGCAGCGCGATCGCGGATCGGGGCGGCGCCCTAAAGCGTCGCGCTGCGCGGTCGATCACCGCGTGGCGCGAACGGAAGCCGAAGCCGAGATCATTCGATGGCAATCGCTCTATAGAGCAGACTTGATCCCAGATCCGCCTGTTCCTGCGCCCGTGGATCACCGGTTTTTCCCCCGATCACGCCAAGCATGATCGGGGGAAAAACCGCCGCTTGTCCCGATCTGCCTAAGAATTCGCGTTGCACGAATGTCCGCCACCGGCGCCTGAACCCATGGAGTGCTGCGCAGGAAGCACCACATCATCGGGAACAGGCGGCCGGACCGGTCGCTTTGATCCGATGCAGGAGGACCATGTGATGGCCGGTACCGACGGGCGCGAGACCGCCAAGCTCTATGATTTGTCAGCCTTCCGCCGCCCCAGACTGACGCCGCGGGCGATCGACACGGTCAAGCCCGCGCCCGTGCCGAGCATCGGCGGCGGCGCGTGGTACCATGAGGCGGCCATCCGCGACGACGAGCGCCCGCGCCGGCCCTGAACAGGCGAAGCCGGGCGCGAGGGCCCGGCTCCGGATCACGTTTCGTTTTGCAGCGGAAGCGTCACGCGGCTACGGCGGCCTCGGTCGGGACTGAAGAGATCGTCTTCAGCACCTGCGAGGCGATCTGGTAGGGGTCGCCCTGCGAGTTCGGACGGCGATCCTCCAGATACCCCTTGTAGCCGTTATTGGCGAAGGAGTGGGGCACCCGGATCGAAGCGCCGCGGTCGGCGATGCCGTACGAGAATTCGTGGATCGAGGCGGTCTCGTGCTTGCCGGTCAGCCGCATGTGGTTGTCCGGGCCGTAGACGGCGATGTGATCCTCGCGGGCGTTCTTGAACGCCTCCATGAGCTTCTCGAAATAGGCCTTCCCGCCGTGCTCACGCATGAACGCAGTCGAGAAGTTGCAGTGCATGCCCGAGCCGTTCCAGTCGGTGTCTCCAAGCGGCTTGCAATGGTACTCGACGTCGATGCCGTAGGACTCGCAGAGGCGCTGGAGCAGGTAGCGGGCCATCCACATCTCGTCGGCGGCCTTCTTGGAGCCCTTGCCGAAGATCTGGAATTCCCACTGGCCCTTGGCCACCTCGGCGTTGATGCCCTCGTGGTTGATCCCGGCATCGAGGCAGAGGTCGAGGTGCTCCTCGACGATCTTGCGGGCGACGTCGCCGACGTTCGAGTAGCCGACGCCGGTGTAGTACGGGCCCTGCGGCGCCGGGTAGCCGGCGGTCGGGAAGCCGAGCGGGCGGCCGTCCTTGTACAGGAAGTACTCCTGCTCGAAGCCGAACCAGGCGCCCGGATCGTCCAGGATCGTCGCGCGCTTGTTCGACTCGTGCGGGGTCGTGCCGTCCGGCATCATCACTTCGCACATCACCAGCACGCCGTTCTTGCGGGCCGGGTCGGGGAAGTGGCGCACGGGCTTGAGCATGCAGTCGGAGCTGCCGCCCTCGGCCTGCTTCGTCGACGAACCGTCGAAGCCCCACATCGGGAGCTGCTCAAGGGTCGGGAAGCTGTCGAAGTCCTTGATCTGCGTCTTGCCGCGAAGATTCGGGGTCGGCGTGTACCCGTCGAGCCATATGTACTCGAGCTTATATTTGGTCATTCCGGTTCTCTCGTCCGTTATCGATGCGCGACCTGGGCAATCCTGGGAGACGCGAACGGCTTGCCGCCTCATCGACGGCCGCTGCCGCTTTTGCATGGAGCATGCCAGAGCGCCCCGGTGCGGTGGCCAAAATCGCCCGAACGACCGGTTTTGGCGATCACGGGATCGAGAGCCGCGCCACGGGCGGTCGATCGTCCCACGCTCGGCGCGATTCCGGCCCGCTGCGGGTGGCAACCGGTGCCCGCGCCGGATATCAAGCGCCGCTTGCCGGCGCGGCCTGACCGAGAGCGGGCGCACCGCGAGCGTTCCACGCGATTCCTGGAGGATGCCCACGATGACCACAGCGGCCGAGGTGCTGAAGACGATCCGGGACAACGACGTGCGCTACGTCGATTTCCGGTTCACCGACCCGCGCGGCAAGTGGCAGCACGTCACCTTCGACGTGTCGCTCATCGACGAGGAGATCTTCGACGAAGGTACGATGTTCGACGGCTCCTCGATCGCCGGCTGGAAGGCGATCAACGAGTCCGACATGCTGCTGATGCCGGACCCGGCCACCGCCACCCTCGACCCGTTCTTCTCGGCGGCGACGCTGTCGATCGTCTGCGACGTGCTGGAACCGGCCACCGGCGAGCCCTACGGCCGCGACCCCCGCGGTACCGCCAAGCGCGCCGAGGCCTACCTGCAGCAGACCGGGATCGGCGACACGATCTATGTCGGCCCCGAGGCCGAGTTCTTCGTGTTCGACGATGTGAAGTTCGCCGCCGACCCCTACCGCACCGGCTTCGAGCTCGACTCGACCGAGCTGCCGTCGAACGGCTTCACGGACTACGAGGGCGGCAACCTCGGCCACCGGGTCCAGACCAAGGGCGGCTACTTCCCGGTGCCGCCGCAGGATTCGGCGCAGGACATGCGCGGCGAGATGCTCGCGGCCATGCAATCCATGGGCGTGAAGGTCGAGAAGCACCACCACGAGGTGGCCTCGGCCCAGCACGAGCTCGGCATGAAGTTCGACACGCTGACCCTGCTCGCCGACCACATGCAGATCTACAAGTACTGCATCCACAACGTCGCGCAGAGCTACGGCAAGTCGGCGACGTTCATGCCGAAGCCCGTCTACGGCGACAACGGCTCGGGGATGCACGTCCACCAGTCGATCTGGAAGGACGGGCAGCCGGTCTTCGCCGGCGACAAGTATGCCGGTCTCTCCCAGGAATGCCTCTGGTACATCGGCGGCATCATCCGGCACGCCAAGGCGCTCAACGCCTTCACCAACCCGTCGACCAACTCCTACAAGCGGCTGGTGCCGGGCTACGAGGCGCCGGTGCTGCTTGCCTACTCGGCGCGCAACCGCTCGGCCTCCTGCCGGATCCCGTGGACCAAGAGCCCGAAGGCCAAGCGCGTCGAGGTCCGCTTCCCCGACCCGATGGCCAACCCCTACCTGGCGTTCTCGGCGCTGCTGATGGCCGGCCTCGACGGCATCCGCAACAAGATTGATCCGGGCCCGGCCATGGACAAGGATCTCTACGAGCTGCCGCCCCGGGAGCTGAAGAAGATCCCGACCGTCTGCGGCAGCTTGCGCGAGGCGCTCACCAGCCTCGACAAGGACCGGGCCTTCCTCAAGGAGGGCGGCGTGTTCTCGGACGACCAGATCGACTCGTTCATCGAGCTGAAGATGACCGAGGTGTTGCGCTACGAGATGACACCGCACCCGATCGAGTTCGTGCAGTACTACTCGCTGTGATGTGAAAGGGGGCCGGGCGTGGAGCCCGGCCCTCGAAGGTGAGAGGTGAGGTGGAAGCGCCCGTCGCCGACTCCAAAGCCAATCTTGAACAAAACAAGAACAAGCTTGACACATAAGATTATAAGCCTACGAATGACCCGCTCGCAGGCGGGGTGATTCATGGTCACGAAAGAGATCGTCGTCACCCGGTTCCGGTAGCAGCTGGCAGCTGTCAGTGTTGAGGTAAAGCTGCTTCGACTTGGCCTCATCCTTCGCGCCTACAATCCCGGCCAACCGCGGGTCCCCGCTGGGCATCCGGACGGGGGACAATGGACGAGTGACGACGGTTCAGTTCGGTCTGAGAACGACGACACAGCGCACATATATAATGTCAGCGACAGAGATAAATACCAATGTATTGTAGTTTTAGAAGAAGAGGAAAAATTCGGGGGCATACAATTGATTCACACGTTGGAAAGACCGACGAAGAGATGATGGAACGCGTGCGGAAGAGCCAATGGGGAAACCTGTTGGCCCATGGTGGACTGCAATGCGACGGCTCGTTTGACTCCCGAGAGACAGCTAACGACCTCGTTAATCGAACGTTAGAAATCAACGCGCAGCGCGCTGATGAGGTGGAGTCTGGGGAGAAAGATCGCGCCTGCTTTACAACGCGTTTCGGATACAGGACCGGCCGCGAGGCATACATTACCAAAGATGGCGTGATGTACATGAGAAATACCTATGGCGTAGCCATATACATAGTCCGCGATCGACGGTCGTCGCGAGGTTATCATGTACAATCAGCGTTCCCTTACAATGAAGGGGATTGAAATGTCTACACACCCCGAGTTCGACGAATTAATCGAACGCTTTTTTCAAGATGTCGATCGCATTTTTAGCACGGAAGCGGAGCTTTTGCAGTTTGCCATAGAGACATTTTTGGAAGAGCGCCGCTTATCTTTGCGTGACTATCTATCTCTTATCGCCAGCGACGATTTCGACGGCAGGGAATTATTAAATCTCTGGAACGACTCGAAAGCGCAGTGGTTGTTCCATTCCGCACCTCCATTAAGATTGTTGCTGAATAAGATTCGTGATCGATTATGATTATAATGGGTATGAAAATGATCATGTTATTTTTTTCAGTTATTGTACTTACGCCGCTCAATACTGCTAAAAGCGATATTTTGAAACAAGCCTTCCGCCCTGAAATCATTATCCAATCGGCTTCACGTCCGTCGGTAAAACCGTCAGAATTTGACACCTTCACACGTCAATTCCATCAAGATCTTATGGAGTATTTTTCGACTGAAGACGCGATAATTCAATGGATTCTTTCCCCTTTCAAGGACGAGACCGAACGAGGCCGCCTGAAAGCCTATCTTGACACCCTCACCCAGGATGATGTCTCGGACGAGGAACTACGAAAGCTGTGGTGGTCGTCGGAGGCAGACATCGTGTTCTACGATGGCGCCGAACTCAGAGCCTTCCTTAAGAGAGTGCGAGACAGATTGTGACGCGAAAGCAGTCGTGATCCGACAGAACAAGCTGCGGAACCGGGCGCGGCGGGAATCGGGACGGATGCCCGCCACACCGGAATTCATCCGCTTCAGTGAGCGGTTCAATCAGAGCATCGACGATCAGGACGCGTCGTTCGAGGAAGCCACCGCCGCGATTTTTGGCTGCTTCAAGGGCGAGGATCGAGCTGCTTGCACGATTTCGAAGGCGCGGTGCTGGAGAGCGACCTGACACCGAAGGAAGGGATGAAACTCTGGGCCACCGCCTGCATCGACTTGCACTTCCGTGATCCAAAGGACCTTCGGCGCTTCCTTATCCGGTTCATCTCGACCTGCGGAAGAGCTTGTGACACGCGGACGTCTCGATCGTTCAAAGCGGCAGATGCACGGATGCTCACCCTCGACCACCTCGTCGTCGTGGCCCCCGATCTCGCGGAGGGCGTGGCCCATGTCCGGGCCTGCCTCGGCTTCGCCATGCCGGAAGGCGGGCGCCATCCCGAGATGGGCACCCGCAACCACCTGCTGCGCCTCGGCGATGCGGTGTTCCTGGAGGTGATCGCGGTCGATCCCGAGGCGCCCGCCCCACCCCGCGCCCGTTGGTTCGGCTTGAGCGACCCAGCGAAGGTGCGGGCGGACTGGGATTCAGGCCGGCGGCTGCGCGGCTTCGTCGCCCGCACGGACGATCTCGACGGTGTTCTCGCCGCCCAGGGCGACCTGCTCGGTGAGGCCGCCACCATGACCCGCGGCACCCTGTCGTGGCGCTTCGGCCTGCGCCCGGATGGGGCCTGGCCGGCGGACGGCGCCGCGCCCTGCATGATGGATTGGGGGCCGAGCGGCAGTCCCGCCCGGACGATGCCGGATCTCGGGGCCCGGCTCGATGCGCTCGTCCTGACGCATCCGGATCCGGACGCCGCGTGCCAGCTTCACACCGCGCTCGGGTTGGCCGAGCCACCGGAGGTCGTGCGGGGCGACGGCCCGCGCTGGACTGCCCGGATCACGACTCCGTCCGGCCCCCGGACGCTGACCTGACGAACCGGCGGCCCGTCACCTCAGCTATGCGCAAAGATGTCCGTCTCCGGCCAGCCGTCGAGGTCGAGCCGGGCGCGGGTCGGCAGGAAGGCGAAGCAGGCCGCCGCCAGATCGGTGCGGCCCTCCCGAACCAGCATCGTGTCGAGCCGGTCCCGGGCGGCGTGGAGGTGGAGTACGTCGGACGCCGCGTAGTCGAGCTGCGCCTGCGACAGGGTCTCGGCGCCCCAATCGGAGGATTGCTGCTGCTTGGATAGGTCGACGCCCACGAGTTCGCGGACCACGTCCTTGAGCCCGTGGCGATCCGTGTAGGTGCGGACGAGCTTCGATGCGATCTTGGTGCAGTAGACCGGCTGCGGCATCACCCCGAACGCCTTGAACAGCACCGCCACGTCGAACCGGGCGAAGTGGAAGATTTTTTGGACTTTCGGATCGCCCAGGACGCGTTTGAGCATCACCGGCTCGGGGCCGTCCTGCGGGATCTGCACCACGTCGGCGGTGCCGTCGCCGGTGGAGATCTGGACCACGCAGAGCCGGTCGCGATGGGGGTTGAGGCCGAGCGTCTCGGTATCGATGGCGACAGCCCGGCCCGCATCGTAATCGGCGGGCAGGTCTCCGCGGTGGAGGCGTACGGTCGGGCTCGGCATCTTTTTCGGGACCTTGAGGGTGGTGCGCCGGTACCATCGGCGCCAAGTGGCGGCAAGACGCCGCCGCGGCGTGCGGAGAAACGGATGATGACGGCAGCCGAGGTGATCGCGACCCTGGATCTGAAGCCCCACCCCGAGGGCGGCCATTACCGGGAGACCTTTCGCGACCCGCAGACCGTCGACGGCCGCTCGGTCGGCACCGCGATCTATTTCCTGCTCGACGTCGGCGAGGCCTCGGCCTGGCACCGGGTCGACGCCACCGAGATCTGGCACTGGCATGCCGGCGCGCCGCTGGTGATCACCGTCAGCCCGAACGGGCACGACGCGGCAGCGCAGCATCTCGGGCCGGACCTGGCGGCCGGGCAGCGTCCGCAATGCGTGGTGCCGGCCGGCCATTGGCAGACTGCCACGAGCCTCGGCGCCTGGACGCTCGTCGGCTGCACGGTGTCGCCGGGCTTCACGTTTTCGGGCTTCGAGATGGCGCCCCCCGATTGGCGGCCGACGCCGCGGGGTTGAGGCGGTGTGGACGTTCGGGTCTGCGGACGCTATGATTCAAGGCTGCCGACGCCGTCGCGGTGAGCCGAGCCAACCCCTCCCGCGGGCGGAAACACGCGCTCGCCAAGCCCCTGTCGGCGCGGCGTCATCTCGTCGTGTGCTGACTTGCCAAGCTCAGGCCGTTCCAGCGCGCCGCCGCCCGCTGCGCGACGACGACCCACAACGACACCGCCAACGTCACCGGCGCCACGATCGGCCGATAGTTCCGGCGAATGTCGACAGTCCCGAGACAGCTCAGATCGCGTCGGTCCCGGTCTCGCCGGTGCGGATGCGGATCGCCTCTTCGATGGTCGAGACGAAGATCTTGCCGTCACCGATGCGGCCGGTCTGAGCCGACTTGCGGATCGCCTCCACCGCGCCCTCGACGAGCGCATCGGACAGCACGATCTCCAGCTTCACCTTCGGCAGGAAGTCGACCACGTACTCGGCGCCCCGATAGAGCTCCGTGTGGCCCTTCTGTCGGCCGAAGCCCTTAGCCTCGATGACGGTGATGCCCTGGAGGCCGACCTCCTGGAGCGCCTCCTTCACCTCGTCGAGCTTGAAAGGCTTGATGATCGCTTCGATCTTCTTCATGCCGCTCGGGCCCGCGCTACGATGCGGCATATTTCTAACATCCCCGTGACGCGTCCGCCACGCCGATTTCTCGGTGTGCCGGGCCGGAATGCCTAATCTCTGTGCGATTACCGCACATCCTTCGGGCGTTTCGCGGATTTCTGGCGCAAGGTTCAGCACGTCTGGTCGGCGCACGGGCAGTGAGGGAGGCAGACATGCGGTTGCTGACGGTCGCGGCCATGAGGACGGTCGATGCCGCGGCGATCGCCGCCGGGATCCCTGGATTCACACTGATGGAGGCGGCCGGAGCCGCCGTGGCGGCCCGAGCCCGAGCCCGGCTTCCCACGGGCGGTCGCGCCCTGGTCCTGTGCGGGCCCGGCAACAACGGCGGCGATGGGTTCGTGGCCGCCCGCCTGCTCGCGGCAGGCGGCTACCCGGTGGAGCTGCGCCTCCTCGGGGATCGTCAGGCGTTGACGGGCGATGCCGCCCTGGCGGCCGAGACCTGGACGGGCCCGGTCGGCCGAGCCGCGTCCGCGCCGCTGCCGCCCTGCGATCTCGTGATCGACGCCCTGTTCGGATCCGGCCTGTCGCGCGATCTCGACGGTGAGGCCCGCGCTCTGGTCGAGGCGGTGAACGGCCATGATTGCCCGGTCCTGGCGGTGGACGTGCCGAGCGGCATCGACGGCGATACCGGCGCGGTCCGCGGCGCGGCGATCCGGGCGGTCGAGACCGTGACCTTCGTGGCGCTCAAGCCCGGGCACCTGCTCGAGCCGGGGCGGGCGCATTGCGGCCAATTGAGCGTGGTGCAGATCGGGACAGGTCCGGCCGCCCTGGAGACGGGCTTGGCCGCCGGCGGACCGCCCCTCTACCGCAACGGACCGAGCCTCTGGGCAGCCGCCTTTCCCCGGCCGGGCGGAGCGAGCCACAAATACACCCGCGGCCATACCCTGGTGCTGTCGGGGCCGGCCACGAAGACCGGCGCTGCCCGGCTGGCCGCCCGGGGGGGCCTGCGGGTCGGGGCCGGCCTCGTGACGATCGCCTCACCGGCCGGCGCGCTGGCCGAGAACGCCGCCCATCTGACGGCGATCATGCTGTGCCCCTGCGAGACCGCCGACGATCTCGATGACCTGCTCACCGACGAGCGCCTGAACGTGGTCCTGGCCGGCCCCGGTCTCGGCACCGGCGACCTGACGCGGGAGCGCGTCGCGGTGGCGGCGGCCGCCGGACGCGGTCTCGTCCTCGACGCCGATGCGCTGACGAGTTTCTCCGGGCAGGCGCGGCTCCTCGCCGCGCATCTGGCGGACGGCGAGGCCGGAGCAGTACTGACGCCGCATGCCGGCGAGTTCGCGCGGCTGTTCGACGGGACCGGGGCGACCGCCGCGGGGGCGGACAAGCTCGCCCGGACACGGGCGGCCGCCGCACTGATGGGCGCTGTCGTGGTCCTGAAGGGCGCCGACACCGTGATCGCCGACGCTGACGGACGTGCGGCGATCAATGATCACGCCAGCCCCTATCTGGGCACGGCCGGATCGGGCGACGTGCTGAGCGGCCTGATCGCCGGCCTGATGGCGCAGGGCATGCCGCCGTTCGAGGCCGCCGCCGCCGGCGTCTGGCTCCACGGGGATGCCGGCCTGCGCCACGGCCCCGGGCTCATCGCCGAGGACATCCCCGAATTGATGCCGGCTGTTCTCGCCGACCTCGCCGAGGCGGCCCTCAGGTGACCTCGAACATCGTCCAGAGGCCGGTGTCGAACCGCTCCAGCACCGTGGCGCTGATCAGCCAGCGCCCGGGATTGTCGGCCAGGAAGCCGATCCGCGCGGTCCGACCCTCCAGGAGCTGGAACGTATCGAGCCAATAGGGCTCCCAGCCATCGTCGAGGGGGTGAAGCAGGCGGAAGCAGTGCCCGTGCAGGTGCAGCGCCTGCGGGAAGGCGGTGTCGTTGCGCAGGGCCAGAACCACCACCTGTCCGCGCTTCACCGAGAAAATCGGCGGCAGGCCCACGACGCCGCTGGCGCCGTTCACCGACCAGATCTTGCTCGGATCGCCCGTGTAGACCGGATCCGGCGCCGGGCCCTCGCGGGAAGCCGTCTGCGTGTCCTTGGCACCCTTCGTCTCCTTGGGCACGAAGGCGCCTCCGGTGATCACCACGTCGCGCCGCAGGGCGTTCTGGAGCTTGATCTCCGCCGGCAGGCGCTTGTTCTCGCCGATCGGGCCGATCGGCGGCCGCTTGTCGGGAATCCTGGCGCCCTTGGTGGTGACCGTCGCGAGGGTCAGCCCCTTGCCGATCAGCGCCTCGACCGCGCAGGCGGCGCCCTCCGCATCCGGAAGATCGACCAGCAGGTCGTAGCGGGTCCCCGGGGGGAACGGCAGGGTCGCCCGCAGGGGCTCGAACGTGTCGGTGGGCTGCCCGTCCACCGCCGCCACATAGACCTTCACGCCCTCGAACCTGAGCCGCGTCGCCCGGGCGTTACAGGCGTTGCCGAGACGCAGGCGCAGGCGCGCGCCCGGACGTCCCTCGAAGGTCGCCGGGGCCGGCGTGCCGTTTACCGTGACGAGGTTGCCGAGCCGGCCCTGGGCGGCGGCAAGCTTGGCCTGCCCGAACGGCATCAGGGTCCCGTCATCTTCGATCCGCCAGTCCTGCAGCACCACGCAGACATCGGCATCGACGGCGGGCGGGTTTGTCTCCTCGACGACCAGCATGCCCGCGAGGCCCCGTCCCGACGGCTCGCTCGCTCCGCCGACGACCAGGGGCCGGATCAGGTAGGAGCCGGCATCCGGCGGCGTGAACGCGTAGAGGAACTCGCCCCCCGGCGGGATCGGCGCCTGGGTCACTCCGCCGACCCCGTCCATGGCGTTGACGTTGCGCACCCCGTGCCAGTGCAGTGACAGGCCCTTGTCGGTCCGGTTCTCCACCCTCAGCCGCACCGGCTGCCCGAGCTTCACCCGGATGACGGGCGGCAGGGCCTTGCCGTCGAAACACCAGACCGGGGTCTCGGGCGCGGGCTCCGGCCGGAACCGCGTCTTGCCGGGGGCGGCCGGCAGGGCCGCCGGCTGTGGCTGCGACGGCGCGGGCGCCGGAGGCGCCGTCCCGGGTGCGGCCGCCGGCGCCTGGGCGCGCCCGGCCTCCGGTGCGAGTCCCAAGGCGGCTGCGCCCGCCAGCAGGGTCCGGCGCGACGGCCGGCCGGGGCGCGGGTCGATCGGCGGCACGGGGCGGGATGGCGGCATGGGATCTCGGCTGCGGCTCGCGGCGGGCCCGCTCCATAGCGGCGCGCCGGGGGAAGCGCCACCGAAGCCGCGGCGCCGAGTTTTTTTTGCTGCGGGCCCGCCGGCCCATGCTATAGGGCCCGCTTCTGGCGGCCGGCGATGCGCCGGATGTCGGCGCGCGCGGGCGTGGCGGAACTGGTAGACGCGCTGGATTTAGGTTCCAGTGTCGCAAGACGTGGGGGTTCGAGCCCCTCCGCCCGCACCAGGACGTCTCCTGAGGTGCGGTCCTCCGCGGACCGCCCCGTCTCCGTACCCGACATCTTGGCATCCCGGACCGCGCGAACACGCCGCACGACGCTGGCCCGGCCGGCGACCACAGATTTTTGAAGAGCGACGACGACGATGCAGGTGACCGAGATCAATGCCCAGGGGCTGAAGCGCGAGTTTCAGGTCCTGCTGGCCGCGCAGGAACTCGAGGAGCGCCTCACCACCGAGCTGTCCGGCATGAAGGACAAGGTGCAGCTGAAGGGCTTCCGCCCGGGCAAAGTCCCGGTCGCGCACCTGCGCAAGGTCTATGGCCGCTCCGTGATGGCCGAGGTGGTGCAGAACGCCGTCAACGAGGCCAACCGCCAGATCGTCACCGATAACGGCCTCAAGCTCGCCCTGGAGCCGCAGGTCGAGTTCCCCTCCGATCAGGCCGAGGTCGAGAAGGCCCTGGACGCCAAGGGCGACCTGGCGTTCAAGGTGGCCCTCGAGGTGATGCCGAGCTTCGAGCTCGCCGATCTCTCGGATGTGAGCCTGACCAAGCGCGTCGCCAAACCCTCCGAGACGGAGGTGGATGAGGCCCTCGAGCGTATGGCCGGGCAGGGCCGTCCGTTCGCCGAGCGCGACGAGGGTGCCGAGGCCCAGACCGGCGACCGGGTCACCATCGACTTCGTCGGCCGGATCGACGGCGAGGAATTCCAGGGCGGTAAGGGCGAGGGTATCGACCTCGAACTCGGCTCCGGATCGTTCATCCCCGGTTTCGAGGAACAGTTGGTCGGCGCGAAGGTCGGCGACAAGCGCCTCGTGAAGGTGACCTTCCCGGAGTCCTACGGGGCCGAGCAGCTTGCCGGCAAGGACGCCGAGTTCGACGTGTCGGTCACCAAGATCCAAGCTCCGGGCGAGGCGAAGGTCGACGACGAGTTCGCCAAGTCCATGGGCATGGAATCCCTGGAGAAGCTGCGCGAAGCCGTGTCCACGGCGATCGGCCGGGACTTCGAGGCCGCCACGCGTCGGCGCCTGAAGAAGGACCTCCTCGACGCCCTCGACACGAAATACGCCTTCGAGCTGCCCCCGTCCCTGGTCGCCCAGGAATTCGCCGCCGTGTGGGCGCAGGTCGAGGAGGATCTGAAGACCCGGGGCAAGACCTTCGCGGACGAGGACACCACCCAGGAGAAGGCCGAGGCCGAGTACCGGAAGATCGCCGAACGGCGCGTCCGTCTCGGTCTCGTGCTTGCGCAGGTCGGCGAGAGCGCCGATATCAAGATCTCGGACGAGGAGGTGAACCAGGCCCTCATCGCCCGGGTCCGGCAGTTCCCGGGCCAGGAGCAGCAGGTCTGGGACTTCTACCGGAAGAACGCGCAGGCGCTCGCGGAACTCCGCGCGCCCCTGTTCGAGGAGAAGGTGGTTGACCACGTCCTCGGGCAGGTCAAACTCGTCGAGGAGCCCGTCTCGAAAGAGGCGCTTTTCGCAGACGAAGATGACGACGACACGACCGGCGCGAAGCCGGCTGACAAGGCCGAGCCTTCGGCCGACTGAGTCCCGCCCTGTCCGAGGACGGCGGGCAAAGATTAGGCGATGGTTAAGCATCGCCGGTGTTCGCTGACATGCCCGGGGCTGCGCTGATTCGCGGCCGCCCCGGGCCTCACTCTGGGCAGGACGAGATGAGAGATCCGATCGACGTCTACAACAACGCGCTCGTGCCGATGGTCGTCGAGCAGTCGAGCCGCGGCGAGCGCGCCTTCGACATCTACTCGCGCCTGCTCCGCGAGCGCATCATCTTCCTCACCGGCCCCGTGGAGGATTACGGCGCGTCGCTGATCGTGGCGCAGCTGCTGTTCCTCGAGGCGGAGAACCCGAAGAAGGAAATTTCCTTCTACATCAACTCCCCCGGCGGCGTGGTCACCTCGGGCCTCTCGATCTACGACACGATGCAGTTCATCCGCTGCCCGGTGACGACCCTGTGCGTCGGCCAGGCCGCCTCGATGGGCTCCCTGCTGCTCACCGCCGGCGAGCCCGGCCATCGCTTCGCCCTGCCCAACGCGCGGATCATGGTCCACCAGCCCTCGGGCGGCTTCCAGGGTCAGGCGACCGACATCCTGATCCACGCCCGCGAGATCGAGGCGCTGAAGCGGCGCCTGAACGAGATCTATGTGAAGCACACGGGCCGCGACTACGATTCGATCCACACCGCCCTTGAGCGCGACAACTTCATGACCGCCGATGCGGCCCGGGAGTTCGGCCTCATCGACGAGGTGATCGAGAAGCGTCCCGAGCCGGCCGCGGCCTGAGCGGGATACGTCGCCTGATCGCCGCGGCGCGGCCTTGATCCCGCCGCGGCAGCGTGTTTGCATCCGAGTTTGGGCCCTTCGGTCAAAGACGCGCAGCACACTGTTTCTTTAAACGGGCCCCCTACATTCAGGCGATGCGCGTCCGCCCTCAGCCGGCTGCGGACGCGAGGAATTCGGAGACCGATATGAGCAAGACTGGCGGCAACGACTCGAAGAGCACGCTGTATTGCTCGTTCTGCGGCAAGAGCCAGCACGAGGTCCGCAAGCTGATCGCCGGTCCGACGGTGTTCATCTGCGACGAATGCGTCGAGCTGTGCATGGACATCATCCGCGAGGAGTCGAAATCCTCGCTGGTGAAGAGCCGCGACGGAGTGCCGACCCCGAAGGAGATCCGCCGCGTCCTCGACGATTACGTCATCGGCCAGGACTTCGCCAAGAAGGTCCTCTCGGTTGCGGTGCACAACCACTACAAGCGGCTCGCGCACGCGACGAAGCACAACGACGTCGAGCTGGCCAAGTCCAACATCATGCTGATCGGGCCGACCGGCTCGGGCAAGACGCTGCTCGCGCAGACCCTCGCCCGGATCCTCGACGTGCCGTTCACCATGGCGGACGCCACGACCCTCACCGAGGCCGGCTATGTCGGTGAGGACGTCGAGAACATCATCCTCAAGTTGCTCCAGGCGTCGGACTACAATGTCGAGCGGGCGCAGCGCGGCATCGTCTACATCGACGAGATCGACAAGATTTCCCGCAAGTCCGACAATCCGTCGATCACCCGCGACGTGTCGGGCGAGGGCGTGCAGCAGGCGCTCCTAAAGATCATGGAAGGCACGGTCGCCTCCGTCCCGCCCCAGGGCGGCCGGAAGCACCCGCAGCAGGAATTCCTGCAGGTCGACACGACGAACATCCTGTTCATCTGCGGCGGCGCCTTCGCGGGGCTGGAGCGGATCATCTCCCAGCGCGGCAAGGGTACCTCGATCGGCTTCGGCGCGACCGTGCAGGCCCCCGACGATCGTCGCACTGGCGAGATCTTCCGCTCGGTGGAGCCGGAGGACCTGCTGAAGTTCGGCCTTATCCCCGAGTTCGTCGGCCGTCTGCCGGTCCTGGCGACGCTGGAGGATCTCGACGAGGCTGCCCTGAAGAAGATCCTGCAGGAGCCGAAGAACGCGCTGGTCAAGCAGTATCAGCGTCTGTTCGAGATGGAGAACGTCGACCTGACCTTCCAGGACGAGGCCCTGTCGCTCGTGGCCCGCAAGGCGATCGAGCGGAAGACCGGTGCCCGCGGCCTGCGCTCCATCCTGGAGACGATCCTCCTGGACACAATGTACGACCTGCCGGGCCTCGAGTCCGTCGAGCAGGTGGTGATCGGTCCGGAGGTGGTCGAGGGCAAGTCGCGGCCGCTCTACATCCACGGCGACCGCAACAAGGACGCACCCGCCAGCGTCAGCGCGTAAGGGCCTGGTAGGGCTGCATCGAGCGCTCGGCCCCGGGCCGGGCGCGCTGCGGGGAACATCTTGAAAACGCTGCACCCCGCAGCCACCTCAGGCTTAGCGCGGAGGCCGCACGCTCCTTTCGAGGTCCGGTCCGCGTCGCCAGCCGCAAAATTAGCGAAATCCCGACCCTCGCGGCCCGGTCGGCCCCTGGCTGTAGGCGCGCTCCGTGCATGGAGGCGTCGAACCCGGGCGTCCCTGAGAGGAAGTCAGCATGTCACAGTCGAAATCGCGCCAGCCGGTAGTCCCGGGCTCGACCGGCTCCTACGCCGTCCTCCCCCTGCGCGACATCGTCGTCTTCCCGCACATGATCGTGCCCTTGTTCGTGGGCCGCGAGAAGTCGATCCGCGCCCTTGAGGAGGCGGTCCGCACCGACCGGCATATCCTGCTCGCCACCCAGATCAATGCGGGCGACGACGATCCGGCGACCGATGCGATCTACAAGATCGGGACTCTCGCCTCGGTGCTTCAGCTTTTGAAGCTGCCCGACGGCACCGTGAAGGTGCTGGTGGAGGGCATGGGCCGCGCGAAAGTCACGGGCTTCACCCGCTCGGACGAGTATTACGAGGCGACCGCCGAGGCTCTGCACGACGAGCTGGGTGACCGCGTCGAGGCCGAGGCACTGGCGCGTTCCGTGCTCTCGGAATTCGAGAATTACGTCAAGCTCAACAAGAAGATCTCGCCCGAAGTCGTCTCCGCCGTGACCCAGATCGACGAGCCGTCCAAGCTCGCCGACACGATCGGCTCGCACCTCCTCGTCAAGATCTCCGACAAGCAGGGCATCCTGGAGACCCCCACGGTGGCGCAGCGCCTCGAGCGTGTGCTGTCCCTGATGGAGAGCGAGATCTCCGTGCTCCAGGTGGAGAAGCGCATCCGGACCCGCGTCAAGCGGCAGATGGAGAAGACCCAGCGCGAATACTATCTTAACGAGCAGATGAAGGCGATCCAGAAGGAACTGGGCGACTCCGAGGATGGCCGCGACGAACTCGCGGAGCTCGAAGAGAAGATCGAGAAGACCAAGTTCACCAAGGAAGCACGCGACAAGGCCACGGCCGAGCTGAAGAAGCTTCGGCAGATGTCGCCGATGTCCGCCGAGGCGACCGTGGTGCGCAATTATCTCGACTGGATGCTCGGCATCCCGTGGGGCAAGCGCTCGAAGATGAAGAAGGATCTGCTCGGCGCCCAGGCGCTCCTCGACGATGACCATTTCGGCCTGGAGAAGGTCAAGGAGCGGATTGTCGAGTACCTCGCCGTTCAGCAGCGTGCGAACAAGCTCACCGGCCCGATCCTGTGCCTCGTCGGCCCCCCTGGCGTCGGCAAGACCTCGCTGGGTAAGTCCATCGCGAAGGCGACGGGTCGGGAGTTCGTGCGCATGTCGCTCGGCGGCGTGCGGGACGAAGCCGAGATCCGCGGTCACCGCCGGACCTATATCGGTTCGATGCCCGGCAAGATCGTTCAGTCGATGCGCAAGGCCAAGACCTCGAACCCGCTCATCCTGCTCGACGAGATCGACAAGATGGGCATGGATTTCCGCGGCGACCCGTCCGCGGCGCTCCTCGAGGTGCTGGACCCGGAGCAGAACAGCACCTTCAACGATCACTACCTGGAGGTGGATTACGATCTCTCGAACGTGATGTTCGTGACCACGGCCAACACCCTCAACATCCCGGGCCCGCTCATGGACCGGATGGAGGTGATCCGCATCGCCGGGTACACCGAGGAGGAGAAGGTCGAGATCGCGCGCAAGCACCTGATCCCGAACGCCTTGAAGAAGCACGGCCTCGGGACGCACGAGTGGTCGATCGACGACGATGGCCTGATGATGCTGGTCCGCCGCTATACGCGGGAGGCCGGTGTCCGTAACCTGGAGCGTGAGCTGTCCAACCTGATCCGCAAGGCGGTGAAGGAGATCCTGATCACCAAGACTAAGGTCGTCGCGGTGAACGTGGAGACCCTTCCGGTCTTCCTCGGCCCGCCGAAGTTCCGCTACGGCGAGATCGATGCGGACGATCAGGTCGGCGTGGTGACGGGTCTGGCCTGGACCGAGGTCGGCGGCGAGTTGCTGACGATCGAGGGTGTCATGATGCCCGGTAAGGGCAAGATGACGGTCACCGGCAACCTGAAGGACGTGATGAAGGAGTCGATCTCGGCGGCCGCATCCTACGTGCGCTCCCGGGCCATCGACTTCGGCATCGAGCCGCCGCTGTTCGACCGGCGCGACATTCACGTCCACGTTCCGGAGGGGGCGACCCCGAAGGACGGCCCGTCAGCCGGCATCGCCATGGCCACCGCGATCATCTCGACGCTGACCGGCATCCCGGTCCGTCGCGATGTGGCGATGACCGGCGAGGTGACGCTCCGCGGTCGGGTGCTCCCGATCGGGGGCCTGAAGGAGAAGCTGCTCGCCGCCCTCCGCGGCGGCATCAAGACGGTGCTGATCCCTGAGGAAAACGCCAAGGACATCGCCGAGGTGCCCGATAGCGTGAAGAACGGGCTGGAGATTGTGCCCGTATCCCGGATGGACCAGGTGCTGAAGAAAGCGCTGGTCCGGCAGCCCGTGCCGATCGAGTGGGAGGAGCCGCTGCCCGTGGCCAAGCCTGCTCGGACTGAGGAGGACGGCGCGATCTTCGTCGCCCACTGAGCCCCCTGATCGGATGAGACAAGCCCCCGGAGCCACGCACCGGGGGCTTTTTCGTGCGCGGAAAACCGGTTGCGCATCCTGCCGATCACTCCCAGCACCAGCGCGCCGGTGACCGACCTTGTCGTCGGCGGCGCCGCCTGGGGCCGATGCTCCGGGCTATCGTGATGGTGCTCGGCCTGGCAGATGCGCTTGCGACGATCCGAACTGTGGCTCCGAGTGGCGGTGCCATCGCCCGCAACCCGGACGCTGCGCTCGCAGGTTTGGTTGACGCGTGCGGCGCCTGCGTCGGTCATGGCGCCGAAACGATCATCCTTGGCGGTGCTGGTCCGGCGGGACTTGCGGCGCGGATCGCCCAGGAGATCGGCATCCCGCTGATCTGCTCAGTGGAGGCCGGAACGCGCTCAGTCCGCGCGGCTGGAACCCAATCCGTCTCCAACGGGGCCGGCTGCAAACCCACCGAGAGCACCGGCTATTCACCGGCCTTCACGGCGCTGGTCGCCGGGCCTTGCGCCGGGCATGCGCCATGCCGTAACGGTCGGCCGCAGGGCGGTTAGCTCAGTTGGTAGAGCGTCTCCTTTACACGGAGAGGGTCGGGGGTTCGAGTCCCTCACCGCCCACCACTCGGCCGACACAACCCGCGCCGCTGGGCGGCTAGAAGAACGCGGTGCCTGACCGGTCGTCGCGTTCGCCAGTCAGACGCGTGATAACCCGTCGAAGACGTCCTTCAGGTCCCGGACGGAGCGCTCGATCGAGAATCGAGCCGTCACCTTTTGATAGCCCGCCTCGGCCAAGCGAGACGCCATCGCGTTATCGGTGATGATCGCGCGCATGGCCTCGGCCAGCGCCACGCTGTCTCCCGGTTCGCAGAGAATGCCGTTTGTCGGGTGATCGATGATTTCGCCGACACCGCCGCCCCGCGTCGCGATCACGGGGCGGCGTTGCGCCATGCCTTCGACGATCACCCGACCGAACGGCTCCGGCTCGGTCGACGTGTGCGCCACGATATCGACGGTCGCCATCAGGCGCTGAACGTCCTTCCGAAACCCGAGGAATTTGACGCGGTGGGACAGATTCCTGTCCTCGACCATGGCTCGGATCCGATCGAAATAGGAGCCATCCTGATAGGTCGCATCACCGACGATGATCGCTTGCAGACCGGAAACACGCTCGACCGCTTCGATCAGGACATGTTGGCCCTTCCACTGCGCAATCCGGCCGAACAAACCGACAGTCGGCAGGTCCGATAAGCCTGCTTCTCCGAGGAGGGTAGCGCGATCCCGCCCAGAGGCGTTGTCACCGAAATTGGTGTCAAAATCGAAGCCATTATAGACGACCGAGATCTTGTCTGCTTTGCCTCCGCATTGGACAAGAGCGTCTTTTGCGGCATAAGAATTTGCGACGACGGCCGACGTCATATGATTGGCGAAAAAAACCAGAGCTCGTCGCATCGCGGCGGAGAAACTCTGGTCTGATACGAGATCGTGCAGGATCCACACGAACGGCTTTCGTGCAAGTCGTGCCGCAAGTCCGGCGATGAACAAGGATTTCTGGCTGTTGGCGCAGATGACGTCGTAGTTCCGGAATTCTTTAGTCAAAACTTTAACGACCGCATAAATGCTGTACAGCGCCGATAGCGCTTCACGGACATTCGACCCCCGCTTCAGCTTCAGGATCTGAGCACCGGCGCTGACAGTCTTGGCCGTCGCACCGGCATCGATGAGATCCGTCTTGAGCGGGCCATCAGCGAGGAAAATGACCGGCCATTCCTGTCCGCTGCTGCGCGCATGAAGCACGACATCGCGGAGAAACAGCTCGGCGCCGCCGTAGCTGGCAGCATGCGTCACGAACAGGATTTTCTTCATGATGCGGTCCGGGGCGATGCTCTGACGATCACGGTCGGGTTGTTTTGGCTCGCGGAAACGCGACCGTTTGGACGAAGGCTTGCGCCGGGGGGCAAGCTTAACATTGTCGAGACGAGGTCATCGCGGATGCGCGAGGCAAAGGCGCGTGTGAGGCGCAATTACATTATGCTGAGAACTGCGGATGATCGATGTTTGTTGTTTGTGGCCAGATTTTCAACCCAACTTCACCAGGCCTGCCTTCGCGCGTTTGATAGCCTCAATAGAAAATATGTGTCTAAGCGCTCTCGCCAAACGTTACTTTATCGATCAATAGCGCGCGCTCCGACTTAAGATTAGCGTTTTAAATAAATTGATCGCTATAAGTGTTTCGATAGCACCAAAAAAAATATTTGAAAGCCGCAAACGAAGGTCATCCAATTCGTTCGATCGTGGCCTTTGACGCATCTATCTAGGCTAGGGTCGTGCTTATATATTGTCCAGGCCGTCAAAACCTGAACGATTCATGGTTTTTTCGATGAAGCGAGCCATTTCCCTCGAAAAGCGATCGACGCTGAATTCGGAGGCGCGACTGGCAATTCGCGTCGGATCGAAGGCGATCTGCCTGCTTCGCTCCAGCGCGTCGATGATCGCGTCGACGCTCTGATCACGGAAGAACGTGCCGGTTATGCCATCCTGAACGGTTTCCGTAGCTCCGCCTTTCGCAAACGCGATGACCGGTCGGCCACTCGCCATGGCCTCGACGGGGACGATGCCGAAATCCTCTTCGCCTGGAAAGATCAAGGCTTGGCAGCGGGCATAATGATGCTTGAGCACCGAGAAGGGCTGCGGCCCGAGGATTTTCACCGTGGGGCCGGCGAGGCTCTGAAGTTCGCGCAACATTTCCCCGCCTCCGATCACGACCAGAGGTTTCTTCAGGCGATTGAATGCCTCGACGGCCAGTTCCGGTCGCTTGTACCGGACGAGTTCACCGACCATCAGATAATAATCGCCGAGCTCATGGGCCGGGACGATCTCGAAGGCTTCCGTATCGACGGGGGGATAAACGACCACGGATCGGCGGCGGTAATACGTTTCGATGCGGCGCGCGACTGTGGCGGAATTGGCTACGAATTCGTGGACGCGGTTGGCTGAAATGGCATCCCAATTTCGGATGTAGTGTGCAGCGGGCGGCATCACGATCCGGTTTATAAAACTCGTGCGCTCTCTGTAATCGTGAAACATGTTCCAGACGTAGCGCATCGGCGAGTGGCAATAGCAGATATGTGTGGCTGTCGAGGGTGGGATGATTCCTTTCGCCGGCCCGGATTCGCTGCTGATTACTAGATCGTAGCCGCGCAAATCCAGTTGCTCCAGGGCCATCGGCATCAGCGGCAGATAGGACTTGTATTTCGATGCCGCGAAGGGAAGTCGACCGATGAAGGATGTTGTGATCCGGTGCGCCTTGATGGTGGGCGACATGGATGCCGGGTCATAGGCGTGCGTGAAGATATCGGCGTCGGGATACATCCTGCAGAGTGCCTCGACGACTTTCTCGCCGCCGCGCATACCGACCAACCAATAATGAACGATCGCAACTTTCATTCAATCTGCCTCAAAGAAAAATACACTTTTCAAATACAGAGATCGTTTTACGATGTCCGTACTCATTGACGCTTGGAAACGCGAGCCGCCCGAACAAGAACTCCCGGCACGCCGACGAGGATCCAGGGCGTACCCGTCCAAGGCCTTGTCCCGCGAGCCACCGTGGGAAAACGGACGGTTGGTGGCGCGCGTTGCATCGGCGGCCGAATGCGCGGCACGCCGCGGTTGAAGCATGGCGGAACCGGTACAGTGTGCGGTCGGCATCATCAGGACGCGCACACACGTCCAGGTTTCTCACGTCCTCAAGGAATGTCCCCGGATTGTCGAATCCCGTGGGGCGCTCCCTGCGCGCTTTGATCTGCCGGCTCTCGGTCCTCGCGTTTTCGCCTGCGTTCGAACCGAACCGGTGCCCATTACGGCCACGAGCGCTCCAGTCAAACGGCCGCTGTCGCGGCGTTGCGGATCGTCCGTGCGCTACCGGATGCTCTTGAGTTGGGATCCGGGCAACTGGCCGGCGGCCTGCTCGGATCCGAGCTCGGTTCGCCCGCCCTCGGCATCGACTTTCCGATTGATCCGGACCCGGACCACGTCCTCGGGAAACACGGCCGTTCCCTCATCGGCGGCCAATTCCTGGACCTTGCCATCGACTTTGCGAACAATGGTGTAGGACGTCCGGGCGTTCCGGTCGCTCGACTTCGAGATGTATCCATCCGTATCGGAAAGGAGCGCCTGGGCGGTGGTGATCTTTTCCTTCGTCTCCTGCATCTTCAAGGACACGTCGTGAATCTCGTCGGAGACCTCGTTCTTGAATTTGTTGCGCAGCTCCAGGCTATCCCGGTCGGCCTTGCTCAGCTCCTGCTGGGCGCGGAGGATCGACGTGGAGATGTCGAGCTTTGAGGACTCGAACTGTGCCAATTGTTGTTCCAGTGTTGACTGCCGGGCGTTGACGGTCAGTCCTTTATTCATGAGCGTGTCGACGGCATCCCGCTCGCGCTTCGCCAGGTCGATCTGCCGCTGCTGTGATTGCGAACGTTCGTTGAGCGAGGTCACCTCTTGGTTGAGGAGGACCTTGAGCGCCTCGTAAGACTTGAGCTGCGAGCGCATGGACTCCTTGCGCGACTGAAAGATGTTCACCTGCTGCTTGATGAAATCCCGCACGATCGGATTACTGGCTTGGGCATTGACCTCTGGCGGGAACGTCACGTCCTTGGCGTCCGACAATTCCGCATTCAGGCGCGCGAGACGCGTCAGATATGAAGACAGGGTCAGCTGAAGGACGTTCAGATCCCCTTCGCTGCTGATCGACTCCCGCTCGGGGCGCTCATCGGATGTCCGGCGAAACCCGCCCGCGACGCCGACCGCCTGAAGGACCGTCAGATTGGGGCGGAAGGGGTAATCGCCGGGGCGTGTGACCGGACCGAGGATGTAGAACGGTCGATACTGAGTGATCTCGATGGCGATCTCAGGCCGCTTGACGGTGCCGATCTTCTTCACGAGGCCATCGGCTATGATGTCCGCGACTTCGCTGGTCGATTTGCCTGCGGCCTTCACATCGCCGATGAGCGGCAACGACATAAAACCCGAGGAATTGATCGTGTATTCGCCGGATATGGCATCCCACTCGTAGACCTGGGCCTGAGAGGCCCGCCACTCGCTCGCCCGGACGCGGGTCTTGTCGCCCGCACCGAGCCTGTAATCGCCGTCCAGTGCGTGGCTGCTCTGAGGCAGCATCACCATCAAGGCGATGAGTAGAGACGAGGCTGCAGCAAAAAAATTCCGGCGCGCGTGCACGTTACGTTTTATACTGCCTTCCATGCAGCCAGTATGTTTATTCATCGTAACAATCCTCGAGCACAGCCGATCCGGGAATTACGCCATTCCTATCCGTCGATCCAGGCGGAATCCCGCCCGAACCGGGTCGGCGGCGCTCGTTCGGATCGCATCTTGATGCCGCAAACCTGCCGAGCACGTTGACCGGGACAGCAACGCTTCGTTTGCCATTCCGAAGCCGTCCGACCGCCAACACGGGTGCTTCGACAATAAAGACCGGTACCATCGCGCGTTCCGCGATCGGTCGTGGGTGCCGGGCCCACGCATCCCCGAAAGACTCTGCAGCGGACGTCCCGATTAAGTCCATAGTGACGAATAGGTTTTTCCCGTTGGTGAATACCGATGCCGTGCGGGCCCGGTCGGTTGGCCCGGGACCTCGCAGCGGGCCGGCCTCGCTGAACGCGGCACGAGCGCATTGGGTATTGGTTATCCGACGGGACGTGGGCATCGCGCTGCCGGTCATCGATCCGGTGCCTCCCGGGCTGATCGTGCCGCCAATTCCATCCGCTCGACGCGCCGGCATCCTCGAAGAGCCCGAACCGCCGGAATGCGCGATGCGTCTCGACGCTCCGTGAGGATACAGGAAAACGCCTGCCAACGCCTACGTGTGCATTGGCTGAGGCTTAAAGAGACGTGACCGCCGTCGGTTGAACGGCCGCCCTATGCCGAGCCGCGTTATCGGCAGTGAGCGACGCGCCAGCCAGGGGTGGACCTGCTGCCACCGCATAGGGGCAGGCCGATCACAGCCGTCGCGTGGATGTGACGCGGCGGCGCTCGATCCAGCCGGCAATCCGGCACCAGAGCGTATTGGGAAGCCAATACAGCTGTACCGCGATTGCACAGGCGGCCAGTAGCAGCAGGAAAAGGTATGCCACGGCGTTCAGAATCGGGCCCGGCGGTTCGTCGGCCTCGGCCCGATCGTACCAGATCGGGTCATCGTACCGACGCGGATCGTTATCGTCCAACACTGGGATCTCTCCATCACGCGCGACGGCGCTGCAGGAGGCATTAGCAAATCATTTACCACGGCCGCTGTCACGACCGACTGATGGATCGGTGCGCGTTCAGCACCCGTGTTCCCTGTGGGTTGCGGGTATCGGCCTCGCAAACGCCGTCGAGCCGCGCGCTTCCGCTCGATGCCTCCGATCGGAAACCTCAGCCATTCCGCGGTCGACAGTCGCCTTGCGGCGAAGCGGCCGAAACGCTAGGGATCGGAACCCCTAACGGGGTGTCGGGGTGTGGCGCAGTCTGGTAGCGCACCTGGTTTGGGACCAGGGGGTCGTAGGTTCGAATCCTATCGCCCCGACCATTCGATCAGGAGCATGTCGCGTCAGATGCCGAGCGCCCGCATCTTCCGTCCGTCCCGGGATGCCACGCAGTCGGGCCTCGCCCGCACCAAGCAGTGGGTGCTGGAGTTCGACCGGACCAGCCCGCGCGAGATCGATCCGCTCATGGGCTGGAACGGATCCTCCGACATGATGCAGCAGGTCCGGCTGGAATTCGACACGGAGGAGGAGGCGGTGGCCTACGCCCAGCGAGAGGGCATCGCCTACCGGGTCGAGCAGCCGGCGAAGCCCGCTTTGCGCAAGGGATTGTCCTACTCGGATAATTTCAAGTTCAACCGCACCGCCCCGTGGACGCACTGACGCGTCAGGATTCTCGCCGCGCCCGCCATGCCGCGTAGGGCGAAGTCCCCGCCGGCCGGATCTGGCGGAGCCGCATCGGTTGCGCGTCGAGGGGCTGGCACAGCTCCGCGTAGATCGTAGCACTGCCAGCGCCATGCTCTTCGGCTTCCTCGGCCGAGAAGGCGAAATAGCCCTGCTTGAAGCCCGCCAGGCGCATCGCGGCATGGCACATCGGGCAGGGGCGTCCGCTCGCGTACATGATGCAGTCGGAGAGATCGCGCCGACCCAGGATCCGGCTCGCCTCGCGCAACGCCACCATCTCGGCATGGGCGCTCGGGTCGTTTGTCGCGTGGACGGTGTTGGCCGCGCGCACGAGGACGGCACCGTCGCGCACGATCACGGCCCCGTAGGGCGCGCCTCCGGCGCGCACGTTGTCCGCCGCGAGGGCGACCGCCTCGCCGATATAGGCCTCGTGCGTGGACATCCCCACGATCCTCTCCGCTGATACCGCGCCCGGGACATCGGAGCCGGGCCGATGCTGGCGCTCCAACGCCGCGGATGGCCGGGAGTTCAGAACGCGTAGCGGACCGTGCAGTAGGGCATGGTCTCGGCGAGCAGGCCCTTGAATCGGGCGAGCCACTGGCCCTTCCAGCCGGCCCGGTAGCGCAGATTGGTGCCGCCGCCCTCCGAGACCTTGGCCTCCTGGATGTCCGGCCGCCACAGCAGATCCTCGGCCCGCGGATGCCAGCCCAGATTTACGGCATGCAGATCCGCGTTGTGGGTCAGCAGGATGATCTCGCATTTCAGCTGCGCCTTCGCGGCGTCCGACAGCGAGCCGTCGATCTCGGCGAAGAGCGCGCGCCAATCGGCCTCCCAGCCTTCGTACAGGATCACCGGCGAGAAATTGACGTGGACCTCGTAGCCGGCCGCTACGAAGTCATCGATGGCGGCGATCCGCTCCGGGATCGGGGCGGTGCGCACGTCGACGATCTTGGCGATGCGCGCGGGCATGAGCGAGAAGCGGATCCGTGTCTTGCCCTGCGGATCGTAGTCCAGGAGGGTGCGGTTCACCGCCTTGGTGGCGAAGGACGCCTTGGCGTTCGGAAGTCCGCGAAACAGCGTGATCAGGCTCCGGACGCCGCTGCTCACGGCGGCATCTACCGAGAGGTCGGCGTTCTCCCCGATATCGTAGACCCAGTAGGCCGGGTCGATCGTGTCGGGTTCCCGGAGGGGCCCCTGGCGTCCGGCGTGCCGGCCGATCGCCGCGCAGGCCTGCTCGATATTCACGAACAGCGAGATCGGGTTCGCAAAACCCTTGCGGCGCGGCACGTAGCAATAGGCGCAGGCCATGGCGCAGCCGTTGGACGTCGAGGGCGCGATGAAGTGTGCGCTGCGGCCGTTCGGACGCATCGTGAGGCTCTTCTTCACCCCGAGCACCAGGGTCGAGCGCTTGATCCGCACCCAATCCTCCACGGATCCGGCGTTGCCATGCAGCTCCGGGATGTTCCAGTGCGACGGCACCGGGATGAGCTCGGCCTCGGGGAAGCGTGCGAGGATGTCCTGCCCCAGGGGGAAATCCCGCACCGCGGCCTCATGGTAGATGGTCTGGACGTCGAGGAGGTCGCGCGTGAGGGCCATGACGGATCCGAGGCCCGGACGCCGCCCGGGATGCGATGCGGTGTCCGGCGGCACGGCGCACGAACCGACGTCTTCAGCCAGCGAAGATTGGCTCCGTTCGGACGGATCGTCTGTACCGGTGATCCCGCAACGATATCTTACGATTCGATAGGGATGATGGCGCGCTTCTGAATGGACGCGCGATGATCGTTCGGGACCAGGAGAGATTCAATCCGGATTCGCCCGGCCTCGGCGAGATCTTGGATCCCGCGGGTCCGCGTTCGCGCGCCCTCGTCCGACGGGACCAGCTCGAAGCCATGCGCAGCAGTGTCCTCGCTGCGATCCCCGTCAACATGTTGCTCGGGCTGGCGAGCATGCTGGTGGCGTATCGGAGCGGGCACGGCGAGGCCGGGGCCCTCTGGTTCGCGGTCTCGACCTGCGCCAACCTCCTCCGGATCGGGCTGTGCCGCGCCCCCTGTCTCGGCCTGACCCTGACGGCCGAGACGCCGCCGGGCATGGCCGCCGCGGCGGCGCGGTCGGTCGATCGGCATCTGCGTGCCTGCACTGTCGCGGCGTGCCTGTCCGGCCTGGTCTGGTCCAGCCAACCGCTGCTCTGCGAGGGCTACACCTCCGCGCAGACCTTGTTCTATCTCGCCATCACCTGCGGCATCACCGCGGGAGCGGTGACGCATGGGACCGCCTACGCGCGGATCCCGTTGTCCTTCATCCTGCTGCCGCTGTTCTCGGTCTTCGTCTGTCTCTGCGCGGCCGGCGACTTCGACCGAAACTGCCTCGCCGCCTGCGTGCTGCTCTACCTCCTGGCCCTGACGCACACCGCGTTCCGGAGCGAGGCGGGTTTCCGTGAGGCCAGCCGGCTCAAGAACGAGGCCACAGCGCTGGCGCGGTCGCGTGCCGAGGCTCACGCGAGTGTGAGCGCCCTGGCCGATGAGATGCGCCGGCGCGCTACCCACGACGACCTCACCGGCCTCCTGAACCGGGCGGGCTTCATCCAGCAGGCGGAAGACCGCCTCCGGGGCAGCACGCTCGGCCTGCTGCTGCTCGACCTCGACGGCTTCAAGTTCATCAACGACGTCTACGGCCACAAGGCCGGGGACCGGGTGCTGGTCGAGGTCGCCCGGCGGATAAGCGCCGCGCTGCCGGAGCACGGTCTGGCGGCACGGCTCGGCGGAGACGAGTTCGCGGTGCTGTACGATCCCGCCGCCACCGGCGTACCGCAGGAGCAGCTCGCGGCGCGTCTCATCGCGGCGGTGGGGCAGCCGTTCGACGGTTTCGACGCGGGCCGTCTCGGGGTCAGCATCGGCGTTCATTCGGGCCCGGAGCCGAGCCTGACGGACATGCTGAGTTGCGCCGACGAGGCGCTGTACGCCGCGAAGGCGGCGGGCCGGAACCACTTCCGGATGTTTGACGCGGGCCTGCGCGATCGCCTGCAGATGCGCCGCGATTTGGAGCGCGACCTCTCGACGGCCCTCGCGGAGGCCACCCCCGAGGTTTGGTTTCAGCCGATCTACGCCATGGACGCGACGACGCTGGTGGGGTTGGAGGCGTTGGTGCGCTGGCAGCACGCGCGCCTCGGCTGGATTTCCCCCCCGGATCTGGTCGCCACGGCGGCCACCGCCGGCCTCACCGAGTCGCTCCTTCGCTACATCCTCGAACGGGTTTGCGCGATGATGCTGGTCCTGCGCGACCGGGGATTCGGTGGCGTCCGCGTCGCGATGAACGTCTCGCCCCGGGAGATGGCGCAGGTGCCGGTGGACGAGATCGTCATCGAGCGTCTGCAGAGCCTCGATCTGCCGCCCGCCATGCTGGAGATCGAGATCACCGAAGAGACCGCCCTCGATATCGGCGCCGTTCAGGGCAAGCTGCAGGCGCTGTCACGCGCGGGCATCCGGGTCGCCCTCGACGATTTCGGCATCGGATACTCGTCGCTCTCGTCCCTGCGCCAGCTTCGGGCAGACCGGATCAAGATCGACCGGAGCTTCGTCACCGGCCTCGGCACCTGCGACGACAAGCACGGTCTGGTCCTCGCGGTCCTCGGCCTCGGCCGCCTGCTCGGGCTCGAGGTCGTGGCCGAGGGTGTGGAATCTGACGAGGATCTGCGCATCCTCCAGACGATGGGTTGCCCGTTCCTCCAGGGCTACCACCTCGGCCGTCCGATGCCGGTGCCGGTCCTGGAGGCTACGCTGCTCGTGACCTGCACCGAGGCGGCCTGATCGAAGCCTGGTGACATGGTTGTGACCGCTCCGGCTCGAACCCGGCGCGGCGTGTGCATTTGTCGGTCCGCATGGCCGCACCTGGGGCGATGGGCCTGGCTAGGCCTGCCGGGGCAGCTGCCGGTAGGCGCGGCACGGTCCGCCGTCCCGACCGCCGGCCGCATGATCACCGGGCGTCCGGGCGAATTCGCATCATGAATATCGAATTGCGGCAATGACCCTTGGAAAACTCGCATTTTCCGCGCTCGGTCTTTCCATTGGGTTATTGCTTAACCTAAGCCGTGCGGCATGGTGGCCGCTCAAATGATCATGGACATTGCCATGCGCGCAGCGCGGAAGCGCCACGCCCTCTGCTGGATCGTCGCCGTTGGGACCGCCTGGACGGTCCCCGCTCGGGCCGAGATGCGCATCGAGGCGGCCAAGATCACGGGCGGCGACCTCTGGATCGTCGGGTATGCCGATGATCCGGACAGCGAGATCACGCTCGACGGCCAGTTCCCCCAGCGGACGGACAGCCGCGGCTATTTCGAGTTCCACGTCGTCTATCATCCGGCCACCTGCATCGCGACCGTGCAGACGCCGAAGCAGTCGCGCAGCGTCGTGGTCGCGGGCTGCGGGCAGCAGGGTCCGCAGGCCCCCGGCCTCGTCGGGCCCGCCGGGCCGCAGGGTCCCCGGGGAGAGACCGGCCCGCGGGGGGAGGTCGGTCCCGTCGGCGAGCGCGGTGAGATGGGACTGCCCGGTCCCCCAGGTCCAGCGGGCGTGGCGGGCGCTGTCGGATCCCCCGGGCCGCAGGGCAATCCTGGACCGGCTGGTCCCGTCGGCGAGGCCGGGCCCGCCGGAGAGACCGGGCCGTCGGGCCCGGCGGGCGTGCCCGGTCCGCGGGGCGCGCAGGGACCCGCGGGTCCTCCCGGGCCTCCGGGCGCAGCCGGAAAGGCCGCACTCGCCGCTCCACAAAGGGCAACGCCGGCGCCCAGACGCACCGCGACCAAGCCGCGCCCCGAGCGGGACGAGACGCTTCCGGATCAGACGCCCGAGGTGGAGCCCGGCGGCGGCGTGACGTCCGAGGACCGCTACTGAGCCATCGCCGGCCGAGTTTGAACCCGCGCCCGGCGGCGGCGGGACCGCGCGCGACGGGACGCCGGGATCGCGTTCAGACTCGGTAGTAGTCCCGGTACCAGCGGACGAAACGCTCCACGCCGACCTTGATGGGGGTGCTGGGCGCGTATCCGGTCGCCTCGGTGAGGGCATCGACATCCGCGTAGGTCGCAGGCACGTCGCCGGGCTGGAGTGGCAGGAATTCCTTGCGCGCAGTGCGGCCCAGACAGGTCTCCAGGACTTCGATCAGGCGCAGGAGCGGCACGGGCCGATGGCTGCCGATGTTGTAGATCCGATAGGGGGCGCCGCTGGTCCCGGGGTCGGGCGCATTCGAGTCCCAGGCCGGGTTGCCCGCGGCCGGCGCCTCGGCGAGGCGGACGATGCCTTCGACGACGTCGTCGATGTAGGTGAAGTCGCGCTGCATCTGCCCGTGGGCGAAGACCCGGATCGGCTCGCCCGCCAGGATCGCCCGCGTGAACAGGAACAGCGCCATGTCCGGCCGGCCCCACGGGCCGTAGACCGTGAAGAAGCGCAGGCCGCTGCACGGGATGCCGTAGAGATGGCTGTAGCTGTGGGCGAAGAGTTCGTTCGCCTTCTTGGTCGCCGCATAGAGGCTGACCGGATGATCGACGTTCTGGCGGACTGAGAACGGCATCTGCGTCACTGCACCGTAGACCGAGCTCGACGAGGCGTAGAGAAGGTGCCCCACACGGTTGTGGCGGCATCCTTCCAGCACGTGGAGGAAGCCCTCGATGTTGCTCCTGACGTAGACGTGCGGATTGTCGAGCGAGTGGCGCACGCCCGCCTGGGCGGCGAGATGGATGACCGTATCGAACGTCGTGCCCTGGAAGATCGCCTCCGTGGCCGCACGGTCGGCGAGATCGACCTTGCGGAACGTGAACCGCTCGTAGGGGGCGAGTTCGCGCAGGCGGCTCTCCTTCAGGGAGACCGCATAATAGTCGTTGATGTCGTCGATCCCGAGGACGCTGTACCCCGCGTCCAGGCAACGCCGGGCGACATGATAGCCGATGAACCCGGCCACCCCGGTCACCAGGACGCTCTTCATGTCGTGCTCCGGGGCTGCGTCAGGCCGGCACGGGGTGCAGCTGGCGCAGCCTCATATAGCGGCCGGGGTCCGCACCTTCCAGGAATGCGGTTCGGGGCCGGCGCCGCTTCGACCGCTGATCCGACTCCGCTCCGTCCGGCATCGGCTGCCCGGGCGGCGCTGCGCGTTCAGCCCACAAGCCGCAACGCGTCCCCCGTCGCGATGGCTCCGCCGGCGATCACCTCGGCGTAGACCCCGAGGTCGCGGTGTCCCAGGCGGGCGTCCAGGGTCCAGGGAATGTCGCAATCGCGCATGCCGCTGGCCGGATCGACATTGGTCGCCGCGCAGCGCACCGTGCGCTTGGTGATCTTGAGCCGCAGGCCGCTCGGCGCCTCGATCACCTGCCCGACCATCTCCAGCTCGGCGAAGGGTGCGAGGCCCTCCACCAGCAGATTGCCGCGGAAGCGCAGCGGATCGACCGGCGTGCCGAGGTAATCCTCCACCGCCGCCACGCTCGCCCGATTGATAAGCGAGACGTAGCCGGTGGGTGAATCCGTGAAGCGGTATTGCGGCGGGGCAGCGAGCACCTTCGGCTCGCCCCGCAGGCTCTCGGGAACGAACTGCCGCATCAGCTCCGCCAGCCCGCTTCGCCCCGCCTCGGTGTCGAGGCGGAAGGCTTGCGGATCGCCGCAGCCCTCGACGGTGAGCGTCGCCGTAACGTCATCGTAGCGGGTGCGCAGACGGGCGAGCGCCTCGTCGCGCATCAGCATCAGGTATTTGGTCTTCGGCTGGTGCCGAGGAGCCACCGCGTCGAAGCCCGATGGGCCATTCTCGATGGCGTAGAGCCGGTCACCGGGGAAGAATCCGCTGGTCTCCAGCTCCGCCCGTTCGAGGGGTTCGGGGCTCAATCCCTTCACCGGATAGCGGTAGAGGGCGCTGACGTGAATCAAAGCGGTCATGCGTGGAGCGTGGCCCCGAATTGTCCGGTCACGCAAGCCCCCCATCGCCCCTTGTGGTGCCCAATTGCAACACCACATCCGTGCTACCGGCGGCCATCGATGGCGCCGGGGTCCTCGTGCGGCAGCGTGCCGGAGGGCGACGTTTCGGTGGCGCCGCGCCTCTCATCGGGCGGTGGATGCCGGTACGGGAGGAGTGTGCATGAATTTCGAGAAATACACCGAGCGCGCCCGCGGCTTCGTGCAGGCGGCTCAGAACCTCGCGATGCGCGAGGGTCATCCCCAGCTTCAGCCGGGCCACCTGCTCAAGGTGCTGCTCGACGATCCGGAGGGCCTGTGCGCCGGCCTGATCGACCGTGCCGGCGGCCAGTCGCGCGTGGCCCTGGCCCAGACCGAGCAGTGGCTCGCCAAGCAGCCGAAGGTCTCCGGCAACGCGTCCGCTCCGCAGGCGACGCGGGAGCTGATGCGCCTGTTCGACACCGCCGAGAAGGCCGCCGAGAAGGCGGGCGATTCCTACGTGACGGTCGAGCGCCTGCTCCTCGCCCTGGCGGTGGAGAAGGAGTCCGAGGCCGGCCGCGCGCTCCAGGCGGCGGGCGTCACCCCCGCCTCCCTGAACGCGGCGATCAACGCGCTGCGCAAGGGGCGCACCGCCGACAACGCCTCGGCCGAGAACGCCTACGACGCGCTCAAGAAATACGCCCGCGACCTCACCGAGGCCGCCCGGGAGGGCAAGCTCGACCCGGTGATCGGGCGCGACGAGGAGATCCGGCGGACCATCCAGGTCCTGTCCCGGCGCACCAAGAACAACCCGGTCCTGATCGGCGAGCCCGGCGTCGGCAAGACCGCCATCGTCGAGGGGCTGGCCCTGCGCATCGTCAACGGCGATGTGCCGGAGAGCCTGCGGGACAAGAGCCTGCTCGCCCTCGACATGGGCGCGCTGATCGCCGGCGCGAAGTATCGCGGCGAGTTCGAGGAGCGGTTGAAGGGCGTGCTCTCCGAGGTCACGGCGGCCGAGGGCGGCATCATCCTGTTCATCGACGAGATGCACACCCTGGTCGGCGCCGGGAAGGCGGACGGGGCCATGGACGCCTCGAACCTGCTGAAGCCCGCGCTCGCCCGCGGCGAATTGCACTGCGTCGGCGCGACCACGCTCGACGAGTACCGCAAGCACGTCGAGAAGGACGCGGCCTTGGCCCGGCGCTTCCAGCCGGTCTTCGTGTCGGAGCCGACCGTGGAGGACACGGTCTCGATCCTGCGTGGCCTGAAGGAGAAGTACGAGCAGCACCACGGCGTGCGCATCCAGGATTCAGCCCTGGTGGCGGCGGCGACGCTGTCGAACCGCTACATCACCGACCGGTTCCTGCCCGACAAGGCCATCGACCTGATGGACGAGGCCGGCTCGCGGCTGCGCATGCAGGTCGATTCGAAGCCGGAGGAACTCGACAACGTCGACCGGGAGATTGTCCGGCTGAAGATCGAGGCCGAGGCGCTCAAGAAGGAGACCGATTCCGCCTCCCGGGACCGTCTGGTCCGGCTGGAGAAGGAACTCGGCGACCTGGAGGAGCGCTCGGCGGCGATCACCGCCCGGTGGAAAGCCGAGAAGGACAAGCTCGGCACGGCGGCCGGCCTCAAGAAGAAGCTCGACGAGGCGCGCAACGAGCTGGCTGCGGCGCAGCGTCAGGGCCAGTACCAGCGCGCGGGCGAGCTGGCCTACGGGGTGATCCCGGGGCTGGAGAAGCAGCTCGCCGAGATCGAGGCCCGGTCCGATGCCAAGTCGGAGAACGGCCGCGACGCGATGATGGAGGAGGCGGTCACCCCCGCCCACATCGCCGGGGTGGTGTCCCGCTGGACCGGCGTGCCGGTGGACAAGATGCTGGAGGGCGAGCGCGACAAGCTGCTGGCCATGGAGGACGCGCTCGCCAAGCGCGTCGTCGGCCAGCGCGAGGCGGTGGAGGCGGTCTCCACCGCGGTCCGCCGTGCCCGCGCCGGGTTGCAAGATCCGAACCGGCCGATCGGCTCGTTCATGTTCCTCGGCCCCACGGGCGTCGGCAAGACTGAGCTGACCAAGGCGCTCGCCGGCTTCCTGTTCGACGACGACACGGCGCTCGTGCGCATCGACATGTCCGAGTACATGGAGAAGCACGCGGTCGCCCGTCTCATCGGCGCGCCTCCGGGCTATGTCGGCTACGAGGAGGGCGGCGCTCTCACCGAAGCCGTCCGGCGCCGGCCCTATCAGGTGGTGCTGTTCGACGAGGTCGAGAAGGCGCATCCGGACGTGTTCAACGTCCTGCTGCAGGTTCTCGACGACGGGCGGCTCACGGACGGGCAGGGGCGGACGGTGGATTTCCGCAACACGCTGCTGATCATGACCTCGAATCTCGGGGCCGAGTATCTGGTGAACCAGCCCGCGGGCGAGGACACCGAGGCGGTCCGCGACGAGGTGATGGGCGTGGTCCGGGGGCACTTCCGGCCGGAATTCCTGAACCGGGTCGACGAGATCATCCTGTTCCACCGCCTCGCGCGGTCGGAGATGGGGGCGATCGTGGAGATCCAGCTCGGGCGCCTGCAGAAGCTGCTGGACGATCGCAAGATCACCCTCACGGTCGACGAGGAGGCCAAGACCTGGCTCGCCGACAAGGGCTACGACCCGGCCTACGGGGCGCGGCCGCTGAAGCGGGTGATCCAGAAGAACGTGCAGGATCCGCTGGCCGAACTCGTCCTCTCGGGAAAGGTCCACGACGGCGAGACCGTGCCGGTGACCGTCGGCCCGATGGGCCTGATGATCGGCGACGTCACGGTCGGTGCCGAGCGCCGGCCGGTCCACGCCACGCTGAACTGATCGGTCTGGAAAGCGGGGGCGGCTTGCCTGGTGGTGGGCCGCTCCCCCCGGTTGCGATCAAGGCTGGAATCGGAACAGCTTGTCCCGATGGTCCCGATGCGCTGCGCATTCGCCGGCACAAAAGTGACGCGATGCCAGATCTCGGCGGGGATGGACCGAGAGGAGCGGGATCACCACCCCGGTGTCTGGGCGTGCTCGCGACGTCAGAGGTGTGACGATCGTGGCTCGGCCCGGCGGATCGCCCCCGAGAGATCGGCGGCCTGCGCCCGGTCCATGCAGACCAGCCAGAGATCGTCGTGGCCGGACAAATCGGCATCGAACAGATCGATCAAGGCCGCGGGCGGGGCGGCGAGATCCGGCCAGTGGAACAGGCTGAAGCCCAGCGCCTCGAACAGCGGCAGGATCGGCGCAAGGTCCCACAGCATGCTGTTGACGACGGTGGCGTCGAGCCGCCCGGTGGCCAGGAGCGCGGCGTCGGAGATCGACCCGCCCTCGCTCCAGGGGAACCAGCCCCGCCCGTAATCCAGGGTGAAGCGCTGCGCAGCCACGGCGAGCCAGCCGACATGGCCGGTCCGGTGCGCGGGCCGCTCCAGCACGCGCAGCGCCTCGGTCGGGCGCCCGCCCCGGGTCGGAGCCCAGAGAGCGCGCCCGTCGCAGGCCGCCAGCAGGAGGCCGCGCGCCGCCTCCGCGGGTTCAATGCAAGCCGGGCCGGCGCGGTCCTCGTTCCAGACGGGCAGGCTCATCACGCAGGCCCGGGGCCAGCCGGCGCGGCACGCCGCCACCATCACGCCCCAGCCCGAGAGGCCGCCCGCGAAGGGCCGCGTCCCGTCGATCGGATCGCCCACGAAGGTCCAGGCGTCCCGGGCGAGCATCGCCGCCGCGGCCCCGTGGCCCAGATCGTCGGCGGTCTCCTCCTCGATCAGGTCGGGGCCGAACTGCGCGTGCAGCAGCCGGCTCACGGCGAGGTCTGCCTCGGTGAGGGCCTGGCTCAGATCCGGGCCCTTGTTGGTCATCTGGAGCCCGGCCGCGCGCATGCGCAGCGCGAGCGGGGCCGCTTCCTCGGCGAAGGCCAGCATCCGGGCGAGGACATCCTGCGCGGAGGCGTCGGGTGGGCCGCTCATGCGGTGAACAATCCGGGGCTGCGGAGCATCAGCGCCTGGACGAGCACCAGCGTCTTGAGGTCGGGCAGCCGGCCCGAACGCGCGGCCTCGGCCAGGGCCGCCAGGGGCACTTCGACGGGCAGAACCTGCTCGCCCTCCGCGTGAAGCCCGCCGCCGGACGCGACCCTGTCGGCCTGTCCGTAGGGGGCGAGATAGAGCCAGAGGCGCTCCGAGGACACGCTCGGCATGCTGTAGGCATGCGCCACGCGCTCCAACTGCCGGAGGCGCACGCCGGCCTCTTCCATGGCTTCCCGGATCGCCGTCGCCTCCGGCTCGCCCCCGTCGAGGCCCCCCGCCGGCGCCTCGTCGAGGTCGGGGGGCTCACCCCAGAAGGCCGGCCCGACCCGGGCCTGCCGGACCAGCAGCGCCACACGCCGCTCGGGATCGTAGGGCAGGACGCAGGCCGCCTGGCCGTGATCCTCCAGCGCCCGCGGCACGGTGCTGCCGTCGGGCAAGGTCAGCGTGGCGATCCCGAAGGTGTTCCACCCCCGGTGGAGCACCTTCAGGGGCAGCGCGGCCGGCGTCTCGCTCATCGGGGCGGGTCAGCGCTTGGTGGTGGTGGCCGTCTGGCCGAACATCACCTTCTTGGCGTCCTCGCTCATGGTCTTTCCGAAATCCGGATTGACCTCGGGGGCGCGGGCATAGGCCGCCTTCGTGGCGGGCCGCTCGGCGATGGCCGCAAACCAGCGCTTCAGGTTCGGATGATCGTCGAGATTCTGCCCCTGCTTCTCCCACGGCACGATCCAGGGATAGCAGGCCATGTCGGCGATGGAGTAATCCGCCCCGGCCACGTAGGCGCGGTCGGCCAGGCGCCGGTCGAGGACGCCGTAGAGCCGGTTGGTCTCGTTGACGTAGCGCTTGATCGCGTAGTCGATCTTCTCGGGGGCGTATTGCGAGAAGTGGTGGTTCTGCCCGAGCATCGGGCCGAGGCCGCCCATCTGCCAGAACAGCCACTGCAGCACCTCGGCCCGGCCGCGCAGGTCGCCCGGGATGAAGCGCCCGGTCTTCTCGGCGAGGTAGAGCAGGATCGCGCCCGATTCGAACAGCGGGACCGGAGCGCCGCCCCCCGCAGGCTCGTCGTCGACGATCGCCGGCATGCGATTATTGGGGGCGATCTTCAGAAAATCCGGGTTGAATTGCTCACCCTTGCCAATATTGATTGGCTGGATTCGGTAGGCGAGACCCGCCTCTTCGAGAAACATCGTGATCTTGTGGCCGTTCGGCGTCGGCCAGTAGTACAGATCGATCATCGGCTCGTGTCCCACTTTGCCCCCGGCGAACCGGAAGTGGGCCTGCGCGGTGCTCCGGTCAAGCATCGGGGCGGCGGCGGGGCCGCTGTCCGCCGCCGCCAGCGCGGCCGCGCCGCGCCGAGCGCAATCGTCAGAGCCGCGACACGTAGGCCGCCAGATCCTTGATGTCGGCCTCGCTCAGCTCCTGCGCGACCTCGTTCATCGCGGGATCGTAGCCGGGCCGGGCATTGCTCTTGTAGCCGGTCAGCGCCTTGGCGAGGTACTCCTCCCGCTGCGCCCGGATCCGTGGGATCGACTCCCGCCCGGCGAGGTCGGCGCCGTGGCAGGAGGTGCATTGGTGCTTGGCGACGAGCGCCTGAGCCCGCTCGGTCAGGGCCGGATCGGCGGGCGCGCCGGTCCGGGTCGGGGGCGGCAGGGTCGCCACCGCGTCGGCATAGGCGCGCAGGTCGTCGTCGGAGAACCCGGCGGCGACGTCGTTCATCGGCGGCGCCTCGCGCTGCTTCTCCCGGAACTGGAAGAGCTGCGTGACGACGTAATCCGGCAGCTGGCCGCCCAGCGACGGTATCCCCTCGGTCTCGGACGTGCCCGCCCCGTGGCAGGCGACGCACGCCGCGAGAAGCTCGTGTGTCGCCGCCTCCGGGGCCGCTCCGGCCGCACCCGCCAGCAGCGTGCCGAGGGCCGAGACCAGCCCCAGCGCCGCGCGCCGTCTCCGCATCGGCCGCATCAGTGGCCGTAGCTGACGCGGTAGATCGCGCCGTTGTAATCGTCCGAGACGAGCACCGAGCCGTCCTTGGCGACGAGCACGTCGACCGGGCGGCCGACATACTTGTTGTCCTGAAGGAAGCCGGTCAGGAACGGCTCGACCGCCGCGACCTTGCCGTCCGCACCCGGCTTGGCCACCACGACGGCGCCGCCGAGCTTGGTGGTGCGGTTCCACGACCCGTGCTGGGCGATGAAGATCGCGTCGTGATAGGCCTCCGGGAACTGCGTGCCGGTGTAGAACCGCATCCCGAGCGAGGCCGTATGCGGTCCGAGCAGGCCCACCGGCGGGGTGAACTCCGCGCAGGAATGGCCCCAGCCGTATTCCGGATCGGTGAAGGTGCCCTGGTGGCAGAACGGGAAGCCGAAATGCTGCTTGCCCGGCTCGGTGAGCACGTTCAGCTCGTCGTTCGGGATGTCCTCCGAGACCCAGTCGCGTCCGTTGTCGGTGAACCAGAGCTGCTTGGTCTTCGGGTTCCAGTCGAAGCCGACGGTGTTGCGCACGCCGCGGGCGATGACCTCGGCGTTCTTCCCATCGAGGTCGATGCGCCGGATCTGCGCGTGGGTGTCCGGCGGCATCAGGATGTTGCCCGGCGAGCCGACCGGCACGTAGAGCTTGTTGTCCGGGCCGATGGCGATGAACTTCCAGCCATGGGCCTCGTCCTTGGGCAGGTCGTCGTAGACGAGGGCCGGCTTCTCCGGGCTGTCGAGGTGCTTCTCGATATCGTCGTAGCGCCAGATCTTGGACAGTTCGGCGACGTAGAGGGCGCCGTCGTGGAAGGCGACGCCGTTCGGCCGGTGCAGCCCCGACGCGATGGTCTTGATCTCGCGCTTCCCGTCCGCGCCCGCCTGCGGCAGCACCGCGTAGACCTTGCCGACCGTGCGGGTGCCGACGAACAGGGTCCCGTCCGGCGCCTGGGTCATCTCCCGGGCGTTGGCGATGCCGCTGGCGTAGACCTCGATCTTGAAGCCGTCCGGCACCTTGAGCTTGTCCAGCGGCAGCTTGGCGACCGGGGTCGCGAGCGGCGGACCCGCGACCGGCGCGAGCTTCGCAGCCGCGCCATTTTCCGGGCGACCATAGAGCGCGTCTCCGCGCTCGACCTTCACGCTCGCCGGCGGGGCGGCGGTGGCGGGCGTCTCCTGGGCATGGGCGGCGTGCGGGCCCACGGCGCCCAGACCCAGGCAGGTGAGGGCGGCGGCGAGGCCCCGGCCCAGGAACGGCTTGGAGGTCGGCGTCATGGTGTCTCCCGGGGCAGCCGGCATCTCGGCCGGTCGGTTTTCGCTGCACTCATTATTCAGCATTACGGCCCAAGACGCGACTCGCTGGATGAAATCCGATGCGACAGCGTCCTGCGGCCGTAACCGGTTGACGGATTACGGCTGCGGCGCAGCCGTGCGGGCGCGCTGCACGAACCGGTCGCCATCCTCCCGCAGGAGCAGGCGGTCGGCCACCAGACCGTCGACGGCCTGCGCGACCGCCTCCGCGTAGGTGGAGGGGTTCGGATAGCGCTCGGCCAGGGCGGGCCGCGGATCGCCCGTGGCCTCGCGCTCGGCCCGCGTCGCCACAAAGGGCAGCAGGCTGCCCTCGCGGTCGCACAACTCGCCCGCCGGGAACGGCTCGGCATAGAGGTTCCAGCCGGTATGGGTGCCGCGGGGCACGGCCACGTCGGGCAGGCGGATGCCGGCGACGTCCTGCCCGTCCGCGTCGACCCGCGGCACCAGCGGCCGGTATTGCGGTCCCGACTCGGGGTGCGGATCGACATAGGTCGGGAAGCGGGCGATGCCGTTGACGGCCGTCGCGATGGCGAGACCCGGGACATAGGGGAAACCGGTGGCGGCCGGCTCGACCAGGGTCCCGTCCGACAGGCGCGGGACCCGGCTCGGCGGCGGCGCCCGGCCGTCGCGGACCCAGTCCTCCAGGTCGACCAGCAGGGCGCGCAGGGCCGGACCGGGATTGAGCGTGTTGCGCGGGTGGGCGCAGGGGCCCCTGTCGGAGACGAGGTCGGAGCGGCCGTAATGGAAGCCCCCCGCGATCAGGTAGGCGCGAGCCGTGTCCGGCAGGTCGAGGTCGACCCGGCCGAGGGGATCGGTGGTCAGCAGCGAGGCGCCCTTCTGCCAGTACTCGGTCTCGGTGTTGACCTCCATCCACAGCGGGTCGAACCCGTCGCCGCGCAGGAGCGCGCCGTTCCGGCCGGTGACCGGGTCGTGCAGGGTGGCGGCCGAGAACGGGAAGGTGTTCTCCGGGTAGAGATGGTCCTCGTGCTGGGTGTTGGTGCGCGAAGGCTGGGCGAAGCGGGCGTTCAGGAACACGCCGCCAATTCCGGAGATGTGGGCCAGCACCCCGTCGAACACGCGTGCGCCGGCCTCGTCCCGGTTGAAACCCTCATGGACGAAGTCGCGCAGGAACCGGCCGCTCTGCGAGATGCCCAGGGCCACGGCACGTTGCACGCCCCCGCCGGCCGGATTGTCTGCGGAGCCCCCGCGCAGGAAGGCGACCACGTCCCGGGTGGCGGCGAAACCGAGTCCCAGCACCTTGGGGCCGACGGCCTCGTAGGTGAACTGATAGAGCGAGCCGGGCTGCGGCTTCGTGCCTGCGGGCAGCAGCCTGAGCTGGCGCGACCCCGCGAACGCCCAGGCCGCCCGCGGCACCGGCAGGGGCGCGTCGGCCTCGCGGCGGCGGACGGTCAGCGTGGCCCCGGGCTGATCGGTCCCGGCGGCCTCGAACGTGAGGTAGAACGGCGCCTCCGTGGGCCCGCGCGTCCCGCTGACGAGTTCGTCCCGCACGGTCCCGGTGATCGGCTTGCCGTCCCGGGTGGCCACCGGCACGTCGATCGCCATGCCGCCGTTCTGACGCAGGGCGTCCGCCTCCCAGCCGGACCAGACGATCGTGTCGCCGCGGTTGAGCACCAGGGCGGTGCCCGCGTCCCGCGCCGTGCGCGGGTCGTTGACCGCCTGTCCGGCCTGCGCGGGCGCGTCGAGCACCCAGTTGAACAGGAACTTCCGGCCGCGGTTCAGCACCTCGTAGAGCAGCGTGCCGCTACCGCGTGCCGGATCCTTCGGGCGCAGGATGAACAGGTCCGTTCGGTACGCCACGAGGCCACGGGCGTTGCGGGGCGCCAGCGCGATATCAGCGATGCCGGCATTGGCCGGGTCGGCCGGGTCGATCTCGCCCCGGGCGAATCCGATCACCCGCTCGTAGGGGCCGGCCTGGCCGAAGCCCGCGCCGTCCGCGAAGGGTTCGACCGCGGTGATGTCGATGCCGACGATCCGGGCGGAGGCCGGCGCCACGGCCGGGGGCAGAAAACCCAGCGCGACGGCGCAGGCACACAGGCGCACGGAGCGGACGCGCATCGCAGGACCTCCCGAATTGTCCCCTGCGCGTCGGCCGTCCGGCCGCGGCAGATGTCTTGGTTGCGTCGGAGCGCTGCATGTCGACAGCATTCACAGGACCGGTATTTCACGTCTGCGTCGAGGAGAGAACCGGGACGACCCGGGTGCAGCCCTGGATTCGTTCCGCGCGCTCACCTTGCGTTTTGGCGAACGATCTCCGAAAACGCCCCCCGTCCGGGAAGCTTAGGCTTGGCCGGGGTGCCGGCCGTCCGCCGGTGCCCGGCCGACGCAGCGTTCCGATCCGGTTCGGGGAAACGCATCGATGATCGATTACGCGCAGGCGCGGCGGATGATGGTCGACTGCCAGTTGCGGACCTTCGACGTGAACGACAATTCGGTGCTCGACGCGTTCGACACCGTGGCGCGCGAGACCTTCGTGCCCAAGGGGCGCGAGCCCTTCGCCTATATCGACCAGACCCTGCAGATCGGCGGGGCGGGCGCCGAGGCCCGCTGCATGCCGGCGCCGATGGTGCTGGCGCGGATGATCCAGGCCCTGCGCATCCGCCCGGGCGTCGCCGCCCTCGACATCGCCAGCGGCTACGGCTACGCGGCGGCCATCATGGCGCAGCTCGGCGCGAAGGTCACGGCGCTCGAATCGGTTCCGGACCTCGCCGCGGCGGCGCGCGCCCAGCTGGGCAGTGCCGCCGAGGTGATCGAGGGTCCGATCGAATCGGGCGCGCCGAAGCAGGCGCCCTTCGATGCGATGCTGATCAACGGCCGCGTCGAGGTCCGGCCGCAGGCGCTGCTGGAACAGCTCAAGGACGACGGCCGGCTGGTCTGCGTGATGGGTCCCCACCGGAACGCGAAGGTGACGGTGTTCGTCCGCGCCGGCGACGCCTTCGGGGGGCGCCCGCTGTTCGATGCGTCGCTGCCCGGCCTCGACGCCTTCGTGGCGGAAGCCGGGTTCGCGTTCTAGCGCGCCCGAGGCAGGTTCAGCCCAGCCGGTAATCCGCCATGCGGGCGCGCCGGGCGCTCCGGCGGTAGGCCATCACGGAATCCGGCCAGAGGGTCGCGTTGCGCCCCTGCGCGTCGAGATACCAGCTGCGGCAGCCGCCGGCCTGCCAGATGCTGTCGGCGAGCCGCGCGCGGATCCGATCGAGGAAGCGGGCTTGCGCCTCCGGGCGGACCTCGATGGCCCGGGTCCCGCGGCGCAGGGCCCTGAGGCAGTCGAGCACGTGCTGGACCTGAACCTCGATCATCGCCACCACCGAGTTGTGGCCGAGGCCCGTATTGGGCCCGAGCAGCATGAAGTAGTTGGGGAACCCGGCGACCGTGATCCCCTGGTAGGCCCCCATGCCCCCGGCCCAGGCGTCCGCCAGGCGCAGGCCGTCGCGGCCGACGAGGTTCATCCGCGTGAAGGTCGCGGTGACGTCGAAGCCGGTGGCGTAGACGATCACGTCGAGGTCGTGAGTCCGGCCGTCCTGCGTGGTCACCCCGCCCGGCGTGATCCGCGCGATGCTTCCGGTCTCGAGGGTGACGTTCGGGCGCTGGAGCGCCGGGTAGTACGTGTCGGAGATCAGCACGCGCTTGCAGCCGAGCCGGTAGTTCGGCGTGAGGCGGCGCCGCAACTCCGGATCCGGGACCGCCTTGGCGAGGTGCCGCCGCGCCAGGGCCTCGGCCTGACCGGTGAGCTTCGAGACCTTGGTGAAGCCCAGGAGCGCGCGCACCTCGTGCAGCCAGAACAGCCGCGCCCGTTCGAGCCGCCGGGCGAGGGGCAGGCGCCGGTACCGGGCCTTGATGCGCTCCGCGATGGCGTGGTCGTTCTTGGGCATGATCCAGGGCGGCGTGCGCTGGAACAGGGTCAGCTGGCCGGCGACCTCGGCGAGCTCCGGCACGACCTGGATGGCGCTCGCCCCCGTGCCGATCACGCCGACGCGCTTGCCGGCGAGGCTTACGGCATGGTCCCAAACTGCCGTGTGGAAGGCCGGCCCGGCGAAGGCGTCGCGGCCGGGGATGTCCGGATAGGCCGGATGGTGCAGGCCGCCCATCCCGGAGACGATCGCCCGCGCGGTGATCGGGCCGCGATCGGTCTCCACGTGCCAGAGGGCGCGCGCCTCGTCCCAGGTCGCGCCCTGAAAGGCGGTGCCGAGCTGGATCAGCGGCATCAGCCCGTGGCGCTCCGCCGTCTCCCGGAGATAGGCCAGGATCTCCGCCTGCGGCGCATACATCCGGCTCCAATCCGCCTTCGGGGCGTAGGACAGGGAGTAGAGATGCGAGGGCACATCGCAGGCCGCCCCTGGATAGGTGTTGTCGTGCCACGTGCCGCCGATTCCGTCGCCCTTCTCGATCACCCGGAATGGCCCGATCCCCGCCTGCCGGCACCGGATCGCCATCGCGAGCCCGGAGAAGCCGGCTCCGACGATGAGCACCGCCAGGGGTTCGGAGCGCGCGGCGGCGTCTGAAGCTTCGGTCATCGCGCGGGGCTCCCGGGGGTGGCCTGGGGGGCGTGCGCCTTCAGGAAGGCGGCGGCCTCGTCGAGGGAGGTGCGCGCCTCCGGCAGCATGTTGGCCGCGAACTGCCAGGCGTGAGACACGACGGGGAAGACCTTCAGCTCCGCCGCGACGCCGGCCGCCCGGGCTCGCTCTGCCATGCGGACGGAATCGTCGCGCAGCACCTCGCGGTCGCCCACGTGGAACAGGAGCGGCGGGAAGCCGGTGGGATCGCCGAGGAGCGGCGAGATCCGCGGGTCGGCCGGATCGGCGCGGCCGAGATACATCTGCCGGATCGTGGCGAGCGCCTTCGGGTCGAACATCGCGTCGCGCCATGCATTCGTCACCCGCGAACCGTCCTCCGAGACGAAGTCGGTGGCCGGGGAGAACAGGGCGGCGGCCCAGGGCATCGGCAGGTTCCGGGCGCGGGCCTCGCCCATCAGCACCAGGGCCAGATTGCCGCCGGCCGATTCGCCCGCCACGCAGGCCGCTCCCTCGGCGCTGAACGCCGCCCAGACGGCCATGACGTCCTCGACCGCGGCCGGGAACGGGTGCTCCGGCGCGAGGCGGTAATCCGGGACGAAGATCGTGAAGCCGCGGCTTGCCAGGGCGCCCGTCACGGGCCGGTGCGTGCGCGGCGAGCAGGCGATGAAGCCGCCGCCGTGGATGTAGAGCATCCGGCGCCCGGGTCCGGACTTCGGCCGGACCCACTCGCCGCGCACGCCGCCGACGCTGCCCATCTCGTAGGTCAAGCCCTTGGGATCCGGGAAGGCCTGGGCCTCGAAGATGCGGCGGAAGTCGGCGGCGTCCCGGGCCCGGGCGAGGGGACCGCGGACCCGGCTGCGGATCATGTAGGCGCCGATATAGGCGCGCAGGCTCGCCATCTCAGAGCGTCCCCCCGGACAGTCGCACGATCGTCTTCCAGTAGCCCACCGGCATCAGCCGCTGGATCAGAGCCGCGTTCCGGGCATCCTTGCCGATCACGATCCGCGGCGCCCGGGTCTCGATCCCGCGGATGATCGCGGCCGCCGCCGTCGCGGGGTCGAGGGTCAGGAGCTTGCCGAAGGCCGCGCGGGCCCCCTCGTCCTCCACCGCCGCGCGCTTGGCCGCCTCGGGGTCGGTGGGCGGGCGCCGGCCGCGGGCGTTGCGCGAGATGGCGGTGGCAACGCCCCCCGGATGAACCACGGTCACGCCGAGCCCGGTGCCGGCATATTCATGCCGCAGGGCCTCGGAGAAGCCCCGGACGGCGAACTTGCTGGTGCAGTAGGCGACCTGACCCGGCGGCGCGATCAGGCCGAACAGGCTCGACAGGTTGACGACCTGCGCCGCCGGCCGGGCGCGCAGCATCGGCAGGAAGGCGTGGCACATCCGCACGACCGCGCGCAGGTTGATGTCCATGAGCCACTCGAAATCCTCGAGATGCGTCTCGTCGAACCGGCCCCCGAGGGCGACGCCGGCATTGTTGATCAGGAGGTCGAGATGTCCGAACCGCGCCCCGGCCCAGTCCGGCAGCGCGCGGATCGCCTCCGCGTCCGCGAGATCGACGACCCGGGTCTCCACCGCGGTCCCGCGGTCGCGGATCCGGCCGGCGATGTCCTCGAGCCCGACCGGATCGCGGTCCACCAGCAGGAGGCTGCATCCCTTGGCGGCGAGCCCGGTCGCCAGGGCGGCCCCGATGCCGCTCGCGGCACCGGTGACGAGGGCGACGGCACCGGCGAGTCGAAATGTCTGAGCCAAACGTCGCCTCCCGCCGCGCCGCTTCGTCCGCGCTTCCCTTCAGGGATAGCCCTCGCCTCCACGACTGTCTAGGGTGAACACCCTAGATCAGGATCGGAGACGATGGCGCGGGGCCGGAGCCGGGGATTGCAGGAGAGCGAACGGGCTGCCGATGGGCGGGTCCAGAACACCCGCGACCGGATTCTGGCGGTCAGCCTGGACCTGTTCAATGCCCGGGGGCTCGGCCGGGTGACCACGGCCGAGATCGCCGCCGCCGCGGGGATCCGGGAGGGGAACCTCCAGTATCATTTCCCGCGCAAATCCGGCCTGGTCGAGGCGCTGTTCGCGGCCTTCGAGGCGGAGGCCCTGGCGGTAGCGGGGGGGATGCCGGCCGATGCCGGGGCGCCGGAGGCGCTGCTCGCCTACCAGCGGGCCTGGTTCGACCTGATCTGGCGCTACCGCTGCATCTACCGCGACGGGATCGCCATGGTGGAGATCGCCCCCGCCCTGCGCCCGCGCGTCCACGCTCTTCGCGCGCGGACGCAGGCCCTGGCCCGGGGCGTCTTCGAGGCGGCCGTGCGGGCGGGGCGGCTTCGGATCGACCCGGAGGGCCTCGGGCGGCTCATCGACAACGCCTGGATCGTCTCCAGCCATTGGATGAGCCACCGCCTCCAGGGCGGTACCGCGCTGACCGAAGCGGATCTCGACTGGGGGTTCGCGCAGGTGCGTGACCTATTCGCGCCGTATCTGGTCGCCCGGCGCCCGGTGTGATGCGGACTGGCCCGAACCTTCCATGGGCCCCGGTCAAGCGTGACCCCGAAAGCCGTGATGCTCGACCGTCTCACCCATGCCGGCCTCAGCCTGCTGCTGCTGCTCGCCGTCGCGGTTCTGTTCTCCACGAATCGACGGGCGATCCGCCCCCGGGTCGTCCTGACTGCGCTTGCGCTTCAAGTGGGGCTCGGGGCCCTGGTCCTGTTCCTGCCGGCCGGGCAGGCGGCGCTGACAGCGGCGGCCGCCGTCGTCGCCACCGTGCTCGCCTACGGCGACCGCGGCACCGCGTTCCTGTTCGGGGGCCTCGTCGAGCCGAAGATGTTCGAACTGTTCGGCGGCTCGGGCTTCATCTTGGCCCTGCGGGTGCTGCCACAGATCCTGTACGTGTCGGCGCTGATCGCTGTGCTCTACCACCTCGGCCTGATGCAGGCGCTCGCCCGGGGCCTCGGGGCGGTGCTGCGCCGGATCCTCGGCACCGCGCCGATCGAATCCTTTGCCGCGGTCATCACCATCGCCATCGGCCAGAGCGAGATCGCGGTGGCCCTGCGCCCGTTCCTCGCACTTTTGACCGGCGCCGAGCTGTTCGCCGTGATGGCAAGCGGCGCCTCGTCCACTGCGGGTTCGATTCTGGCCGGTTACGCGGCGCTCGGCGTCCCGATGACCTACCTGCTCGCCGCCTCCGTGATGGCGATCCCCGGCGGCCTGCTCTACGCCAAGATCCTGGTGCCCTCCACGGAGCCGACCCGGATCACCACCGCCCGGGTGGAGTTCGGCGAGACCCGGGCGGCCAATGTCATCGAGGCGGCTGCCGACGGCACGCAGAAGGGCTTGGCGGTCGCGGTCTCGGTCGGGGCCATGCTGATCGCCTTCGTCGGGCTGATCGCCCTGGCGGACGGCCTGTTCGGCACGATCGGCGGGCTGGTGGGTTATCCCGCCGCCTCGATCGAGGGCGTGCTCGGCTGGGCGCTCGCCCCGCTGGCTTGGCTGCTCGGCGCGCCGTGGGAGCACGCGACCCTGGTCGGCGGGGCCATCGGCCAGAAGCTCGCCTTCAACGAGTTCTTCGCCTACGCCAACCTGTCGCCGATCCTGACCGGCGGAACCCTCGACTCGCGTACGCAGGCGATCGTCTGCTTCGCCCTGTGCGGGTTCGCGAATTTCGCGTCGATCGCGATCCAGCTCGCGAGCTTCTCGAGCCTCGTCCCGGAGCGGCGCTCCGAGGTCGCCCGCTACGGGCTAAGGGCGATCCTGGCGGGGACGCTGTCGAATCTCACCAGCGCGGCGATTGCCGGCCTGTTCGTGGGGTGAGCGCGCTTATCGTGTCCACGCCGTCGCTGTGACCGCCCCGCCGAAGCAGCGATACGGTTAGTCCAAAAGCTTGTCAGCTTCGGCAACGCTCGGAACGCCGCACAAACGAAAAGCGCCGCTTCGGATGAAGCGGCGCCCAAAACAGATCGTCGACGTCTTAGTTGAAGGTGTCGATCTCGGCCGACTCGTAGCTGGTGACTTCCATGCCGACGCAAACTTCGGACACGATCGGGGCAGACCAAGCCATGATTTCCTCCTGATGAACTTCGGGTGATTGTCTCGGAGACCACGAAGGGCAGGGCGCTCGGCGCTCCGGCCCTCGCACGTCTTAGTTGAAGGTGTCGATCTCGGCCGACTCGTAGCTGGTGACTTCCATGCCGACGCAAACTTCGGACACGATCGGGGCAGACCAAGCCATGGCGTTTCTCCTCGCTGTTGGTGAGCGGTATATAGCCGATATCTTGGACGCAATACAAGCGAGCACAACACTTATATTTCTCATAGGGACCCCGTCGGGACCCCGTCGGGACCCCCGGGGGACCCCTGGTGCCGCCGCGCGACACTCGGGCCTCTCCTGTGGGTTCAGGGCCCCGGCAACGCCGTTTCCGGCACGGTTTCGACTTGACTGACTTTTTTCGCGGGCGCACGAGGCACCGGCGCGACGCTGTCTTCGGCGGCGCCGTGCTCCCCTTCAAGCAGCGACCAGCGAAGCGACGTGCCCGACCGATCGTGCCTGCCGTGTCCGGCCACGCGCCGTCGTCCCGCCTGAGCCGCTGAGAGGCCTGGCCGCGGGGCGCCGACGCGGCGACCGGTCACGGCCTTGACCCAGGATGACCGGCGCCGCGTCGCCTCGTAACCCACGAGGCGAGGCCATGAACGAGATCGCCCCCTTCGACACGCGCATCGACCCGTCCGTTCTGGCCGCGCGGCTCTCGGACGAGCGCGCCCCGGACATCGTGGAGAAGCTCAACGAGGAGGCGCCCGAGGTCGCGGCCGCCATCCTGCTGGGCCTGCCGCTGGAGCGGGCGGTCGAGGTGCTCGACCAGCCGGAGCTCGACTGCGCCGCCGACATCATCGAGATGCTGCCCCGGGACCGGGTGGCGGCCTACCTGTCGGGGATGTCGGCCGACCGGGTCACGGACGTCTTCCGCGAGATCGAAGAGCCGGGCCGCTCCGACCTGCGCGCCCGCCTCGACGCCGAGACCCGCGGGGCCGTGGACCGGCTCTCGGCCTATGGCGAGGAGACGGTCGGCTCGCTGATGACCACCGAGTTCGTCACCATCCCCGGCACCTGGACCGTGGGCCAGACGCTGGAGCACATCCGCCACGTCGAGAAGACCCGCGAGACCATCTATGCGATCTTCGTGCTCGACCCGCGGACCCGGGCGCTCACTAAGGCGGTGCCCCTGCGACGGCTGATCTCGGGGGATCCGAACGACAACGTGCTCAGCGTCGCCCCGGGACGGCGGCCGCTCGCCGTCTCGCCCACCGCCAGCCGCGAGGAGGCGGCCCGGCTGATCTCCAAGTACGATCTCCTGGCGCTGCCGGTGGTCGACGCGGTCGGCCACGTCATCGGCATCGTCACCGTCGACGACATGATCGACGCGATGATCGAGAAGCAGACGCAGGACGTGCAGCGCTTCGGCGGCATGGAGGCGCTGCCCGAGCCCTACATGGATATCGGCTTCTTCACGATGATCCGGAAGCGCGCCGGCTGGCTGTGCGCGCTGTTCCTCTCGGAGATGCTCACCGCCTCGGCCATGCAGGGCTTCGAGGGGGAGCTGGAGAAGGCGATCGTCCTGACGCTGTTCATCCCGCTGATCATGAGCTCGGGGGGCAATTCGGGCTCGCAGGCGACCTCCCTGCTGATCCGGGCGCTGGCCCTGCACCAGATCCGCCTGCGGGACTGGTGGCGCGTGGCGCTGCGGGAGTTGCCCACCGGCATCGTTCTCGGGTCGATCCTCGGGGTGATCGCGGTGATCCGGATCGTGGCGTGGCAGAAGCTCGGCCTCTACGATTACGGCGAGCACTGGCCGCTGGTCGCCGTGACCGTGGGGTCGGCACTGGTTGGGATCGTGACCTTCGGGTCCCTATCGGGCTCGATGCTGCCCTTCCTGCTCCAGCGGATCGGCTTCGACCCCGCCACCGCCTCGGCGCCGTTCGTGGCGACGCTGGTCGATGTCACCGGGCTCGTGATCTATTTCTCCGTCGCGCTGCTGATCCTGCGCGGGACGCTGCTGTAGGGGTTTTGGAATAGACGCGGGTGGGCCATTCTCCGCCGCAGAGGCGGGGAGGGCGCGCGCGGGGCCGGTCTTTGTCCTCATTCCGGAGCGATATGCGGATTTCGAAGCCCACAGGGATGAGGAGGCCGGTCGCGCCCTCCCGAGCCGACCCGTGACATCTCAGGTCCGCACCGGAGAAGGCGAGCGCTCGAACTGACGTGCCGGATCGGAGGACCTGGGCGCGCGCCCCGTCACTCCGCCACGGTCGCCGCCAGCCGCTTGCGCTGCACCTTGCCGTTCGCCGTGCGCGGCAGGGCGTCGAGGAAGCGGATCTCCCGCGGGCGCTTGTAGACCGCAAGCCGCTCGGCGCAATGCGCGAGCAGCGCCTCGGCGTCCGGTTCGCAATCGGGCTGGAGTACCACGAAGCCGCAGATCACCGAGACATCCGCACGCACCGGCAACTCGGCCACGCCGACCTCCGCCACGGACGGGTGGGCTGCGAGCACCGCCTCGACCTCGTTGGGCGAGACCCGGTAGCCCATCGCCTTCATCAGGTCGTTGTTGCGGCCCTCGAACCAGAGGTAGCCGTCGGCGTCGAGCCGGGCGAGGTCGCCGCCGACGAACCAGTCCCCGCGCAACACCTCGGCTTCCTCCCCGGGGCGGTTCCAATAGCCGAGCATCAGCGCCGGCTCGGAGCGATGGACGGCGAGCAGACCGATCTCGCCGGCCGGGAGGGGGACGGGCACGCCCTCGACCGGCAGGATCGCCACCCGCCGGCCGGGTTGCGGCTTGCCGGGCGAGCCGGGGCGCACCGGGATGGTCGGGCCGCTGGAGATGTAGGTCGAAATCTCGCTCATCCCGAGGGCCTCGTAGAGGGGCTTACCCGTGGCCTGAATCCAGGCTTCGAGCAGCGCAATCGGAAGCGGCTCGCCCGCCGTGCAGCCGTGGCGCAGGCGCGACAGATCGTGGGCGCCGAGGTCGCCGTATTTCAGGATCTGGCGGTAGAGAGTCGGCACCGCGGCGAACAGGGTGGCGCCGTACTCGGCGATCAGGCGCGGCCAGACCGCAGGGTCGCGCGGGCCATTGTAGAGCACCGCGGTGGCGCCCACCGACCAGGGGTCGCTCAGGCCCACCCCGAGCGTGTAGGTCCAGTTCATGGTGCCGGCATGCAGCATCACGTCGGATTCGGTCAGCCCAAGCCAATGATCGAGCATCGGCCGCCGGCCATAGGCGGCCCGGTGGGCGTGGAGCACGCCCTTCGGCCGGCTCGTGGTCCCGGAGGTATAGATCAGCATCGCCGGATCGTCGGCGGCGGTGTCGGCGTAGTCGGGGCGCGGCGGGCCGGCCTTCATCCGCGCGATCGCCGCGGCATCGAGCAGGCGGCGGTTGCCGAGCGCCTCCGGTGAGACCGTACAGCCGCTGCCGATCACCACCGCAGCGGCCCCGGAATTCTCCATCAGGAACGCCGCCTCGGGCTCGGTGAGCTGGGGCGAGGAGGGCAGCGCCACCAGTCCGGCCGCCAGGGCACCAAAATAGACGAGGACGTAGTCGGCCTCGTTGCCCATCCGGATCATCACCCGGTCGCCGGGCTCCAGCCCCAAGGCGCGCAGCCCCGCCGCGATGCCGCGCACGGCCCTATCGGCCGCACCGAAGCTGAGCCGGTCGATCGTGCCATCGCCGACCATGATCAGCGCGGTCTTGTCGGGACGCAGGCGGGCGTTCTCGGCGAGGCAGTACCGGGCGGCGTTGAACCGCTCCGGTGGGTGGCGGTGATCGGATCGGCTGTCGGGCACCGGGCGTCCCCCGTGTTCGGGCTTTTGGCCCGGTGTCCCGCCTGCGCGCCCTGCCGTCAACCGCGGGTGCGCGATTCCGACCTGGGTCAGGTCCGCCGCTGTGCCTGGCCCTCCTGCTCCTCGAAGCCCTTGAGCATCTTGTCGAGGGTCAGCGGGTATTCGCGGACGCGGATGCCGGTGGCGTTGTAGATGGCGTTGGCCAGCGACGCGCCGGCCCCGCAGATGCCGAGTTCGCCCAGCCCCTTGCTCTTCAAAGGGTTGGTCTTGTCGTCGAGTTCCGGCAGGAACACCGCATCGATCGCCGGGATGTCGGCATGGACCGGCACGTGATACTCCGCCATGTCGTGGTTGACGAAGTAGCTGTAGCGCGGATCGACCACCGCATCCTCCATCAGCGCTGCGCCGACACCGAAGGTCATGCCGCCGATCGCCTGGCTGCGCGCGGTCTTGGCGTTGAGGATGCGGCCGCCGGTGAAGACGCCGAGCATCCGCCGCAGCCGGATCTCGCCGGTGTCGATATCAACCCCGACCTCCGCGAAATGCGCGCCGTAGGAGTACTGCGAGAATTTCTGCTTCATCTCGCCGGGCTTGATCTCCCCCGAGGCCTCCAAACCCGACTTGGCCAGGTCAGTAAGCGACTCGGTGCGGTTGCCCGACGTGACCGCGCCATCGCGGAAGGTCGCGCCATCCGGGTTGAGATCGCCGGCCTTGAGCACGGCCTGCCGGAGGTTGTCGCAGGCGACATAGAGGGCCGATCCCGCCGAGGCGGCACCGAAGGACCCGCCCGAGCCGGACGCGTAGGGGAAGTCCGTGTCGCCGATCTCGACCCGCACGCGCTCTGGCGGGAGGCCCAGCATCTCGCCGGCGATCTGGGTGAGGATCGTGTAGGTGCCCGTACCGGGATCGGTCATGGCCATCTGGACGACCAGCACGCCGTCCGGCCCGAGCTTCACCTTGGCGGAGGACGGCATCAGCGGGTTGAGGCGGGCGGCCGCCGACATGCCCATGCCGACGAGCCAGTTGCCGTCACGCCGGCTGCCCGTCGCTTGGCGCTTGTCCCATCCGAACAACCGCGCGCCCTCGCGCATGCATGGCACGAGCTGGCGGGTGGAGAACGGCACCTTCTTCTCGGGATCCTCGGCCGGCTCGTTGCGGACCCGCAACTCGATCGGGTCGATCTTCAGCTGTTCGGCCAGCTCGTCCATGGCGCACTCGAAGGCGAGCTGACCCACGGCCTCGCCCGGTGCGCGCATGGACGAAGCGATGGGCATGTTCAGGTTCACCAGCCGGTGGCGGGTGACGCGGTTCTGCGCCGCGTAGAGGGAGCGGGTGACGTTGGCGGCGGTCTCGAAGAATCCGTCGCCCTCGGCGGTGTCGGACCAGGACTCGTGACCGATGGCCGAGAGACGGCCCTCGGTGTCGGCACCGAGGCGGATCCGCTGGATCGTGTCGCTGCGATGGGTCGCGACGTGGAATTCCTGCTGCCGGGTCAGGGCCACCTTGACGGGCCGTTCGATCAGTTTCGAGGCCAGGATCGCCAGGGTCGCCTCAGGCTGGACCTGCAGCTTCGCCCCGAAGCCGCCGCCGATATAGGGGCTGACGATCCGCACCTTCTCGGGGGGCAGCTTGAGCACGGAGCCCAGCGCCTTCTGGCCGCGGTTCGGCATCTGGTTGGCGGTGTGGAGGACGACACCGTCGCCGTCCCAGGCGGCGATCGTCGCGTGCGGCTCCATCTGGGCGTGGATCTGGTTCGGCGTGACGTACTCCACGTCGAGCTTCACCGGCGCCGCCGCGAAGGCCGCGTCGAAGTCGCCGAGCTTCGAATCCGGCGGCGAGTTGATCGGCTTCGGCTCGTAGGCCGACGCCATCGCGTCCTTGAGATGGCCCTTGGGCGTCTGGGCGTCGTACTGCACCTTCACCAGCATCGCGGCGGCGCGGGCCTGTTCGAAGGTCTCGGCCACCACGAAGGCGACCGGCTGCCCGTAGAAGGCGACCTGCGGCCCCTGGAGCTGCGGCCAGACCTGCTCCTTCTTCTCCCCCTGCGCGGGTACGTTCTCGTGGGTCATCACCAGGATCGTGCCGGGCGCCCGGCGGGCGGCATCGGCATCGATCGACCGGATCGTGCCGGACGCGATGGTGGCGGCCACGATGAAACCGTAGGCGGGGTTCTGCAGCGCCCGGGTCTCGTAGGCGTAGGGCGCGTGGCCCGTGACCTTGAGCTTGCCCTCGACGCGGCTCAGTGGCTTGCCGACGAGCCCGTCGGGACGGTCGTCGAGCGGCGTCCGGCCGATCGGCTGATTCATCTCCATGGGGACGGTCCTTGAGCGGGAGGGCTACGCGCGGGTCGCCTGCGCCACGACGGCGCGCAGGGTCCGCCGCGTCAGCGGGATCTTGAAGTCGTTGCTGCCGTAGCCGCGGGCGCCCTTGAGGACCGCGTCGGCGGCGGCGTCGGCGGAGCCGGTCTGCACCAGCGCCGTCTCGGCCTCGGCCACCCGCCAGGGCTTGTGCGCCAAGCCGCCGAAGGCGAGCCGCGCCGCGTGGGGCTTCCCGCCCTCGGCGCCGGCGATCACCGCGGCCACGGAGACCGTGGCGAAGGCGTAGGAGGCCCGATCACGGACCTTCCGGTAGATATGCAGGCCCGCCACCGGCTTCGGCAGGGTGACGGCGGTGATGATCTCGCCGGTGCGCAGGTCGGTCTCGATCTGCGGCGTGTCGCCGGGCAGCCTGTGGAAGTCGGCGATCGGGATCGTCCGCGCCTGCCCATTCGGGTCCATCGTCTCCACGGTGGCGTCGAGGGCGCGCATGGCGACGTTCATGTCGGACGGGTTGGTGGCGATGCAGGCCTCGCTTGTGCCCAGCACCGCCATGATGCGGTTGAACCCACCGATGGCCGAGCAGCCCGAGCCGGGCTCCCGCTTATTGCAGGGCATGGCCGTATCGTAGAAATAGTAGCAGCGCGTCCGCTGGAGCAGGTTGCCGGCGGTGGTCGCCTTGTTGCGGAGCTGGCCCGAGGCGCCGGCCAGGAGCGCCTTCGCCAGGACGGCGTAGTCCTTCCGGACCCGCGGGTCGGCGGCGAGGTCGGAGTTGCGCACCAGCGCGCCGATGCGCAGCCCGCCCTCCCGCGTCGCCTCGACCTTGTCCAGGGGGAGCCGGTTGACGTCGATCAGCGTCGCCGGGGTCTCGACCTGCAGCTTCATCAGATCGAGGAGATTGGTGCCGCCGGCGATGAACCGGGCGTTCGGGCGTTCGGCCGCGAGCTTGGCGGCGTCCTGCACGGTCGCGGGACGCTCGTAGGTGAAAGCCTTCATGTCCGCCCCCTCAGAGGTTGCTGGCGGCGGTGTCGCGGATCGCCGCGACGATGTTCGGGTAGGCGGCGCAGCGGCAGATGTTGCCACTCATCCGCTCGCGGATCTCGTCGTCGCTGAGGCTGGGGCTCGACGCCACGTCCTCGGTGACGTGGCTCGGCCACCCGGCCTTGACCTCGCTCAGCATGCCCACCGACGAGCAGATCTGGCCCGGCGTGCAGTAGCCGCACTGGAAGCCGTCATGCTCCAGGAAAGCCGCCTGCATCGGGTGCAGTTGATCGCCGGAGGCGAGCCCCTCGATGGTGGTGATCTGATCGCCGTCGTGCATCGCGGCGAGCGTCAGGCAGCTGTTGATCCGCCGCCCGTCGACCAGCACCGTGCAGGCGCCGCACTGGCCGTGGTCGCAGCCCTTCTTCGTGCCGGTCAGCGCGAGGTGTTCGCGCAGGGCGTCGAGCAGGGTCGTGCGCGTGTCGAGGACGAGGTCGTGCGCCTGGCCGTTGATGGTGAGCCGCACCGGCAGGGTCTGCGGAGCCGGATCGCCGGGGGCGGCGACGGCGGGCGCGGGCCGGACCCCGAGGGCGCCCAGCGCCCCGGCCACGGCGCAGCCTTCCACCACAGACCGCCGGGTCAGGGCGAACGGTCTCTTCGGAGTCGCGTCTGTCATGCTGCTATCCCGTCCGTGCGCGACGCTGCGCGGCGCAACCTGGAATCTGGTCCGCCAACGTCCGGCTCTGCGGATTAGATCCGGTCCAGACTGCGCCCGTTTACCGCGGCTCAGCCTTCGGACGGGGAGCCATCGGATCCATAGCTTCTCGTCGATCGGCCTTGCTCGGTGACGCCGCCGGTCCACGTGAGGGCTGGAACATTCAGCCAGAGGCTTACCGCATGGCCATATCCGTCCCGACCCTGGCCCTGAACGACGGGCACCGCATCCCCCAGATCGGCTACGGCTGCTGGCAGCTCTCCGACGCGCAGGCGCCGGACCTCGTCGGCCGGGCGTTGCAGGCGGGCTACCGCCTGATCGACACCGCCGCCGCCTACGGGAACGAGGCGGGGGTCGGCCGGGGCATCCGCGACGCACGGGTGTCGCGGGACGAGATTTTCCTCACCACCAAGCTCTGGAACGACCGCCAGGGGCGGGACGAGGCCCGGCGCGCCTTCGACGAGAGCCTGGAGCGCCTTGGCCTCCCCTATGTCGACCTTTACCTGATCCACTGGCCGTGCCCGCAGCGGCGCCTGTTCGTGGAGACCTGGAAGACGCTGATCCAGCTCCGTGACGAGGGTCGGGCCAAGTCGATCGGCGTGTCGAACTTCACGCCGGAGCACGTCGCCATGCTTCTGGCCGAGACCGGCGTCGCGCCGGCTGTGAACCAGATCGAGCTGCACCCGCATTTCCAGCGCCGGGCGCCGCGCGCGGACCATGCCCGTCACGGGATCGTGACCGAATCCTGGAGCCCCCTCGGCCAGGGCAAGGAGCTGAACGATCCGGCCATCCTGGCGATCGCGCAGGACCACGGGAAGAGCCCCGCCCAGGTCGTGCTGCGCTGGCAGGTGCAGATCGGCTGCGTGGCGATCCCGAAGACCGCCCGGCCCGAACGCATCGTCGAGAACATCGCCCTGTTCGACTTTGCGCTCTCCGATGCGGAGATGGATCGGATCGCTGCCTTCGACCGGCCGGACGGCCGGATCGGGCCCGATCCGGCGACCTTTTGCTGAGCCTCAACCCTTCGGCAGCGCAGCATAACACCGCGCCGCAAAAGATTTATGCTCACAGCGTGCATATCTAGACATGCGCCTCCGGCCCTCATAAGTTAGACGGCACAATGCTCAAACTGAGCATAATGGAGGACGCCATGGCGTCGACCGTGTTACCCGTCTCCTGCACGCCCGGCCCGGGCCTGCCGCTTCCCGATCTCTACGCCCGCGTCAGCCGGCACGTCCCGGCGATCGAGTGGCCGGCGCTCGCGCCCGATATCGAAGCGATCCTGCGGCTGAAGCGCGAGCGCAACGCCGTGATCCTGGCGCATAATTACCAGGCGCCGGAGATCTTCCACACGGTGGCCGACATCGTCGGCGACAGCCTGGCGCTGGCCCGCGAGGCGGTGACGGTCGACGCCGACGTGATCGTCTTGGCGGGCGTGCACTTCATGGCGGAGACCGCCAAGCTCCTGAACCCGAGCAAGACGGTACTCATCCCCGACATGGGCGCGGGCTGCTCGCTGGCCGATTCGATCACCGCAGCGGACGTGCGTGGCCTGCGGGCCAAGTACCCGGGCGTGCCGATCGTGACCTATGTCAACACCTCGGCGGCCGTGAAGGCCGAGTCCGACCTGTGCTGCACGTCGGGCAACGCCGTCGCGGTGGTGCGGTCGCTGAACGCCCCCCGGGTGCTGATGATCCCGGACGAGTTCCTGGCGCAGAACGTCCAGGCCGAGATCCCGGAGGTCGAGATCCTGACCTGGGCCGGCCATTGCGAGGTGCACGAGCGCTTCACCCCGGCCGATATCCGCGACGTCCGCGACAGCTATCCCGGCGTCACGGTGATCGCGCATCCCGAATGCCCGCCGGACGTGGTCGCCGAATCCGACTTCTCCGGCTCGACCGCGATGATGATGGACTTCGTGCTCCAGAAACGGCCGAAGCAGGTCGTGCTCGTCACCGAATGCTCGATGGCCGACAACATCGCCGCGCAGAACCCGGATATCGAGTTCATCAAGCCCTGCAACATGTGCCCGCACATGAAGCGGATGAGCCTGCGCAACATCCGGCGCTCCCTCGAAACCATGACTCACGAGGTCACGGTCGATCCGGCCCTCGCCGACCGCGCCCGGGCGGCGGTGGAGCGCATGCTGCTGGTGCGCACGCGATGAACGCCATCTCCCCCAACACGGCCGACCGCATCGTCGTGGTCGGCGGCGGCGTCGCCGGCCTGAGTGTCGCCCTGCGCCTCGCGCCCCGCGCGGTGACGCTGGTCACCGCCTCGCCGCTGGGTCTCGGCACCGCCACCGGCTGGGCGCAGGGCGGCATCGCCGCCGCGGTCGGATCGGACGATGCGCCGGAGCTCCATGCCGCCGACACGGAAGCGGCCGGCGCCGGGCTGACCGAGCCCGACGTGGCGTTGAGGGTTGCCCAGGCGGGCCCCGGGCTGATCGATTGGCTGGTGCGGATCGGGGTCCCGTTCGACCGATCCGAGGACGGCGCCCTGGCGCTCGGCCTCGAGGCCGCGCATGGCCGCCGCCGCATCGTCCGCTCCGGCGGCGACGCCACCGGGGCCCGGGTCCTCGAAGCGCTGGTGCGGGCCGTGCTGACCGCGCCGTCGGTCGAGGTGGTCGAGGCCCGCGCCTGTGACCTGCTGCGGGATACGCGCGGCGCGGTGGCCGGCATCGTCGCCGAGCGCGACGGGGCCCGGTTCCGCATCCCGGCCCGGGCCGTGGTGCTCGCCACCGGCGGCGTCGGCGCCCTCTACGCGGCGACCACGAACCCGACCGGCGCCGTCGGCGGCGGGCTGGCCCTCGCCGCCCGGGCGGGCGCCGTGATGCGCGACATGGAGTTCGTGCAGTTCCACCCCACCGCCATCGCGGCCGGCACCGATCCGATGCCGCTGGCCACCGAGGCCCTGCGCGGCGAGGGCGCCGGGCTCATCGACGAGACCGGCGCCCCCGTGATGGCCGGAATCGCGGGCGGCGACCTCGCCCCCCGCGACGTGGTTGCCCGGGGCATCTTCCAGGCGCTGCAGCGGGGCCGCCGCGTCTATCTCGACGCCCGCGGAGCCCTCGGCGCCGCGATGCCGAAGCGCTTCCCCACGGTGGCGGGCCTCTGCGCCGCCGCCGGCATCGACCCGGCCGTGCAGCCGATCCCGGTCCGCCCGGCGGCGCATTATCACATGGGCGGCGTGAAGGTGGATGCGTACGGCGCCACCTCGGTGCCGGGCCTCTATGCCTGCGGTGAGGTCTCCTCCACGGGACTCCACGGCGCCAATCGCCTCGCCAGCAACTCCCTGCTGGAGGGGCTGGCTTACGCGCGCTTCATCGCCGATGGGTTGGACGCTCCGCCGCCGAACGCGATCGTACCCGAGACCGTCGCGGCCCGTTCGGGCGCGGACCTTCCGGCGATCCGCACGCTGATGGAGACGCGGGTCGGCGTCGTGCGCGACGCCGCCGGTCTCGAAGGTGCCGTCGCGACCCTGGCGCCCCACGCGCGAACCTTTGACGCCGCCCTGGTGGCGCTGCTGATCGCCCGCGGCGCGCTGGAGCGGCGGGAGAGCCGCGGCGCCCACTGGCGCAGCGATTGTCCCCACATTGCCCCGGCGGCGCATACCGAGACGACGCTCGCAGCGCTCGACGCCGCGTTCCGCGAGACCACGGCCGCCCGGGAGGCGCTAACGCCATGACGCCATCGGTCTTGACGGACGAGATCCTGCCCCTGCCGCGGCTCCTCGTGGAGCCGGTTGTGCGCGCCGCCCTGCTCGAGGATCTCGGCCGGGCCGGCGATATCACCACCGACGCCATCGTGCCGCCGGGTACGCGGATGCGCGGCGTGATCGCCTCCCGCCAGGACGGGGTGATCTCCGGCACCGATGCCGCCGCCATCGCCTTCGCGCTGGTCGATCCGGCGGTAACCGTCACGGTGGAGCGCGGCGACGGCGCCCGCGTCGCCCCGGGCGACGTCGTCCTGCGCCTCGAAGGGCCGGCCCGGGCGATCCTCACCGCCGAGCGCGTGGCGCTCAACCTGCTCTGCCGGATGTCGGGGGTCGCCACGGCCACCCACGGGCTGGTCGAGGCGGCGCGCCCGCACGGCAAGGCGTCGATCGTCTGCACCCGCAAGACCACCCCAGGCCTGCGTGCCCTGGAGAAGCATGCGGTCCGGGCCGGCGGCGGCTCCAATCACCGCTTCGGCCTCGACGACGCGGTGCTCATCAAGGACAACCATGTGGCCGTGGCCGGCGGCATCGTGCCGGCGATCGAGCGGGCCCGGGCGCGGGCCGGTCACCTCGTGAAGATCGAGTGCGAGGTCGACAGCCTGGCGCAGCTGGAGGAAGCCCTCTCGGTCGGGGTCGATGCGGTGCTCCTCGACAATATGGGTCCGGACCAGCTGACCCGCGCGGTGGCGATGATCGGCGGCCGCGCCCTCTCCGAGGCGTCGGGCCGGATCACGCGAGAGACCGTGGGGGCGGTCGCGGCGTCCGGCGTCGACCTGATCTCCTGCGGCTGGATCACCCATTCCGCCGCGATCATCGACCTCGGACTCGACGCCGCCTGAGCGCCGGCCTCCGGCCGCCGTCGACGTGCGGGTTGCGCCAGCGTCATCACGTTCCGGTTACAGGTCTTCCCCGCGGTCGCTTCGGAGATCCTCCGAGTCTATCGCCGCGCGGAGAGCTTGTTACAGTTTCGCTCAACAGAAACGCCACTGACCGGATCTGCCCGTGAGCCAAGCCCTCCGAACCGCGGCTGCCCCGGCGGTCAGCCTTCCCGCGGCGCCGGTGGCGCGCAAGCCGGGTGCGGTCCGGCACGGACCCGGTAGGGCGCTGATCCTCGGTGCCCTGGGCGTCGTCTACGGCGATATCGGAACGAGCCCGCTCTACGCGTTCAAGGAGGCGGTGAAGGCAGCCACCGCCGGGGGGGCCTCGGTGCCGGCGGCGGCCACGGGGGCGGTGTCGCTGATCCTGTGGTCGCTGATCCTGATCGTGTCGCTGAAATACGCGGTGCTGATCCTGCGGGCCGACAACCGCGGCGAGGGCGGCATCGTGGCCATGCTGGCGCTGCTCGGCGCCCGGCAGGCGCGGCCGGGGACGTGGAAGGCGCTGCTGCTGGTGGTCGGGCTCGTGGGCGCGGCGCTACTCTACGGCGACGGGGCGATCACCCCGGCGATCTCGGTGCTGTCGGCGGTCGAGGGCCTGAAGGTCGATGCGCCCGCGCTCGGGCCGTACGTGGTGCCGATCACCCTGGTGATCCTGATCGGGCTGTTCCTGGTGCAGCACAAGGGCGTGGCCGCCATCGGGCGGGTGTTCGGACCGGTCATGATGGTCTGGTTCGTGGTCCTGGTCCTTCTGGCTGTTCCCAGCATCCTGCGCACGCCGGAGATCCTGGCGGCGGCCAATCCCTGGCGGGCCGTGGACTTCCTGCTCCATGCCGGCTGGCACGTCAGCTTCCTGATGCTGGGTGCGGCCTTCCTGGCGGTGACCGGCGGCGAGGCGATGTATGCCGATCTCGGCCATTTCGGCGCCCCTGCGATCCGGATCGCGTGGTTCGGCCTCGTTCTGCCCGCGCTCCTGATCCACTATTGCGGGCAGGGTGCCCTGATCATCGCCGATCCGGGCGCCATCGAGAACCCGTTCTACCTGCTCGCCCCGGACTGGGCACATTATCCGCTGGTCGCCCTCTCCGGGATGGCGACGGTGATCGCCTCGCAGGCGGTGATCTCGGGGGTGTACTCGCTGACCCAGCAATCGATCCAGCTCGGCTTCATGCCGATGATGCGGGTGGTCCATACCGACCAGGAGGAGCGTGGCCAGATCTACGTGCCGGGCGTGAACTGGCTGCTCGCCGCCGCGACGCTCACCGCCGTCGTGGTGTTCGGCTCGTCCGACGCCCTGGCCGGCGCCTACGGGATCGCGGTCTCGGCGCTGATGGGCATCACGACGCTGCTCGCCGCCCTGATCGCCCTGCGGTGGGGCTACAATCCGATTCTGGTGTTCGCGGTGAACGGCTTCTTCCTCGCCATCGACGCCGTGTTCTTCGCTGCCAACAGCGTGAAGATCCTGGAGGGCGGCTGGTTTCCGCTGCTGCTCGCGGGGGCGGTCGCCTTCCTGATGCTGACCTGGATGAAGGGCAACCACATCCTCGAATCCGTGCGCGAGACCATGCGCATGCCCGAGGCGACCTTCCTGGGCCGCCTCGCCTCGCATCCGCCCGTGACCCTGCCCGGCACCGCGGCCTTCCTGACCGCCGCCACAGAGGGGATCCCCATGGCGCTCGGCCGTCTGGTGGAGCGCAGCCGCTGCCTCCACGAGCGGATCCTGCTGATCACCGTCTTCTACGAGGAGGCGCCGGTGATCCCGGCGAGCGAGCGGGCGCAGGTGACCCTTGTGGCCCAGGGCATCCGCAAGGCGATCTCGAAATACACCCCCGGCATGGAGCGCGTCGTCCTGCGCTACGGCTTCATGCAGACGGCCTCGATCCCCGAGGGGCTGCAATGCGCCGTGGCGAGCGGCCTGCTGCCGCCGGAATACCTGGAGGACATGACTTATTTCGTAGGCCACGAGGTGGTGATCCCGTCGCCGACCCGTCCCGGCATGGCCCCCTGGCGGGAGGGCCTGTTCGCCTTCATGAAGCGCAACGCCGAGCGCACCGGTGCCCATTTCGGCCTGCCGACCCGTCAGATCGTCGAGGTGGGGACCGAGATCGAGATCTGAGCGGACGGCCGACGGAGCGATTGATAGGGTGCACTTCGTGCACTATCAGGGACCGACCCGGTCTCCGGTGGACGCGTCGTGCCGACGTTTCATCACTTTGACGGATTCCGAATCGAGGTTCGGTCGCGGGACCATAGCCCGCCCCACTTTCATATGATCGGCCCCGATTTCCACGCCCTCGTCGATATCCGCTCCCTGCAGGTGATCCGGGGGACGTACAACCGGAAAGCCCTGGCCGAAGTGGTGGCCTGGGCAGCCGGGCAGACCGAAGCGTTGATGATCGAGTGGAGGCGCCTCAATGAGCGCGGATGAGATCGTGACCGTCGGTCGGCCCCTGCCGACGCTGGCCAGCGTCACGCCGGCAGACGCACCCTATACGGTGCTGGTGAGCTGGGCCGACGGCGCCCGACGCGGGCGATGCGACAGGGTCGATCTCGCCCCCGTGATCTTCACGCTGAAGGTGTTCCGTCCCCTGCGGGATGGGACGATCCCGTTCGACACGGTGCGGCTGGGCGCATGGGGCGGTTCGATCCGATGGGAGGGCAACGACGATCTCGATATCGGGGCAGAGACGGTCGAGGATCTGGCCGAAGCGGCAATGACGAACGCGGAGTTCTCGGATTTCCTCCGGCGCAACGGGTTGACCCTCGACGCGGCGGCAGCCCAACTCGGCATCGCGCGTCGCCGCGTCGCCTACTTCGCCAAGGATCGGGAGATACCACGCTACATCGCTCTGGCCTGTCGACACTTAGACCAGGTTCTGCGGCCGGGACGCTAAGAGGGGCGCAGCTTCACCGTCGGTTCGGTTCGAGAGCATCGCCATTGCGCGCGCGCCGTCTCCGCGGGAGCGCCTCAACGCGCTCAACGCATTGAAAACCGCGGCGTTCGCAAGCATATGGCCCCCGCGAATTTCCCTATGCGGAGGCATCACCCGTGAGCGAGACGATCGAGCGACACGAGTTCGGGGCGGAGGTAGGCCGGCTCCTCGACCTCGTCGTGCATGCGCTCTATTCCGACCGCGAGATTTTTCTGCGCGAACTCGTCGCCAACGCCGCCGACGCCATGGACCGGCGCCGGTTCGAGGCGCTGACCTCGGCGGCGAGCGCCCTGCCGCCGGACGCGAAAGTCCGCATCGCCCCCGACAAGGAGGCGCGCACCCTCACCGTCTCGGATGCCGGCATCGGCATGAGCAAGGAAGATCTCGCCGCCAATCTCGGCACCATCGCCAAGTCCGGCACGCGGGCCTTCTCGCAGACGCTGGAGACCGCAAAGGCGGAGGACCGGCCGAGCCTGATCGGCCAGTTCGGCGTCGGCTTCTACTCGGCCTTCATGGTGGCCGACCGGGTCACCGTCACGTCGCGCCGGGCCGGCAGCGACGAGGCTTGGACCTGGGCGTCCGAGGGCCAGGGCAGCTACACGCTGGAACCCGCCACGCGGTCTGAGCCCGGCACCGACATCGTGCTGCATCTCAAGGCGGATGCCGACGAGTACCTGGAGCCCTACCGTCTCGACCACCTCGTGCGGAAATGGGCCGACTTCATCACCGTACCGATTGCGGTCGTGCGCGATGGTAAGGATGAATCGGCCAACCAGGCGACCGCCCTCTGGCGCAAGGCGAAGTCCGAGGTCACCGAGGAGCAGTACGAGGAATTCTACCGCGCCCTCGGCATGAACTTCGACAAGCCCTGGGCCACGCTGCACTGGCGCGCCGAGGGGCAGCTCGAATTCTCGGCGCTGCTGTTCGTGCCCGGCGCGAAGCCGTTCCAGGCCCTCGACAACGACCGGCAGAGCAAGGTCCGCCTGCATGTCCGGCGGATGTTCATCACCGACGAGGCCGAGCTGCTGCCGCCCTGGCTGCGCTTCGTCCAGGGCGTCGTCGACACCGAGGATCTGCCCCTCAACGTCTCCCGCGAGATGCTGCAATCGACGCCGGCGCTTGCCCGGATTCGCCGGGCCGTGACCGGACGCGTCGTGTCCGAACTCACGAGCCGGGCGAAGGACGCCGAGGGCTACCAGCCCTTCTGGGAGAATTTCGGCGCCGTGCTCAAGGAGGGCATCTACGAGGATTTCGAGCGCCGGGGCGAGATCGCACCGCTCCTGCGCTTCCATTCCTCTGCGGTTGAGGGCTGGACTTCTCTGCCCGACTACGTGTCCCGGATGAAGGATGGCCAGGAGGCGATCTACTACCTCGTCGCCGACGATGCCGAGGCGCTGCGTTCCTCGCCCCAGCTCGAGGGCTTCAAGGCGCGTGGTCTGGAGGTGCTGCTCCTCTCCGATCACGTCGATGCCTTCTGGCCGGATCAGCTCGGCACCTTCGCGGAGAAGCCGCTCCGCTCGATCACCAAGGGCGGCCTCGACCTGTCGAAATTCGCCCCGGAGGGCGAGCAGCCGGAGACACCGGACGGGCTCGACGCCTTCGTGGCCGCCGTCAAGGCGGCGCTCGGTGCCGAGGTCTCGGACGTACGCACCACGGACCGGCTGGTCGATTCGGCGGTGGTCCTGTCGGCCGGCACCGGCGGCCCCGACCTCCAGATGCAGAGGCTGATGCGCCGCGCCGGGCGGGCCGGGGCCGGACAGCCGGTTCTGGAGATCAACCCGCGTCATCAACTGATTCGCGCGCTCGCCGCTTCGCCCGAATCGGAGGTGCCGCAGGCCGCCGGAACCCTGCTCGATCTCGCCCGCATCCAGGACGGCGACAGCCCGCGCGACCCGGCGGCCTTTGTCCGGACGGTGGCGGCGGCCCTGGCGGCGACCCGCAGCGCCTAGGCCTGGGGGCCGCATCCGTCCGTGCGGGACGTGTGTCGCCACACACATCCCGGTCGCTGGATTACAAGTTCGGTTGATCATTCGGAAATGGTCAAGCCATAACTTCGCCACCGGCCGGGAGCATTGCCCGTCCGATGGCGCGGGCGCGGTGGGGGCCGCAGGCGTCTGAGCCGATCCCTCTCGCGCGCGCGTCAGGCGCGCCTCACGGACGCTGCATGAACCCGGTCGAGGCTCAAGCCGGCAACGGACAGGCGGTCGCGGCGGCGCGGGCCCGGGCCCATGCCCGGGCGTACCGCCACAGCGGCCGGGTGCGCGCCATGCGCCGGCTGATCCCCGTGGCGGCCGGCGGTGCGGTGGCCCTTTTGCTGGCCTACCTGTTCAATCCCTTCGCGGCGCATCTGCCGGGTGTCTCGATCGGCCCGGTGACGCTGGCGGGCACGAAGGTCCGCATGGAGAATCCGCGGCTCGCGGGTTTCCGTCAGGGGACGCGCGGTTACGAGGTGACGGCGGACGCCGCCCTCCAGGACGTGCGCAAGCCGAGCCTCATCGAGCTGCAGCAGATGCGCGGCCATATCGCCACCGATGACCAGGGCGGCGTCGCCCGGCTCTCGGCCGCCTCCGGTCTGTTCGACAGCGCCCGGGAGGCCCTCGACCTGAAGACCGACATCCGGATCTGGACCGACAAGGGCGAGGAGGCGCGGCTGCGCTCCGCCGCGGTGGCGTTCAAGACCGGCGCCATCAGTTCCCAGGAGCCCGTCACCGTGTCGAGCCCCCGGGCCACCGTGAACGCCGACAGCCTCGACGTGGTGGAGAGCGGCAAGCGCATTTCCTTCGTGGGCAACGTCCACGTGGTCATCGTCAACGAGGATCAGGCCGAGAAGCCGGCTCTGCGCATCCTGACCTCGGACGCGCAGCCCGCGGACGGTGCCCGATGAACACCGCCCGCACCCTTGGCGCCGCCGTGGCGGCCTGCCTGATGCTCGCCGCCCCGGCCCTCGCCGAGAAGGCGGCCAAGAAGGATTCCCCCTTCGGCAATATCGGCGGCGGCGGCAAGGAGCCGATCAAGATCGACGCCGACCGGTTGGACGTGTTCGACCGGGAGAATCGGGCGGTCTTCGCCGGCAACGTCGTGGCCGTGCAGGGCGAGAGCACGATCCGGTGCTCGACCATGACGGTCTACTACAAGCGCGGCAAGGATACGCCCGGCAAGGACACGCCTGGCAAGGACGCCAAGGGTGACGGCAAGGGCGAGGCGAAGGGCGAGGCGCAGGCCACTGCCGCCGCCGAGGCCCCGCCGGCCCGGAACCCGGCCGAGAACGGCATCCAGAAGGTCGATTGCGCCGGACCGGTGACGGTGGTGCAGAAGGATCAGGTCGCCACCGGCGACCACGCGGTCTTCGATCAGGATGCCAAGCGCATCGTGCTGACCGGCAACGTCGTGCTGAGCCAGTGCCAGAACGTCACCCGCGGCCAGCGGCTGGTCTACGACATGAACACCGGCCGGGCGAACATGGACCCGGTGGCGGGCGGCCGGGTCTCGGCCTTGTTCGTGCCGGGCGAGAAGGCCGACAAGGACGGCAAGCCGAAAGGTTGCGCGCCGCCGCCCAAGCCGAAGGCGCAGGTCGATTGAGCGGCGCGGTGGCGTTCCAGGCCGGACCGCAGGAACCGGCGGGCCGGGCGAGCTGGCTCGGCCGCCTGTTCGGCCGACGCGCGCGGCCCGCCGACGTTGAAGCGGCCGAGTCGGAGGCGGTCGACGCGGGCGGGCCCGGCATCCTCAGCGTGCGCGGCCTGCGCAAGAGCTACGGCGCCCGCACCGTGGTCCACGAGGCCGGGCTCACCGTCCGGACCGGCGAGGCGGTGGGGCTGCTCGGTCCGAACGGCGCCGGCAAGACCACGATCTTCTACATGATCACCGGTCTGGTGGCGGCCGACCGCGGCCACATCACCCTCGACGGCCTGCCGATCACGCATCTGCCCATGTACCAGCGGGCGCGGCTCGGCATCGGCTACTTGCCGCAGGAAGCCTCGATCTTCCGGGGCCTGAGCGTGGAGGACAACATCCGCGCCGTGCTGGAGGTGGCCGAGCCCGACCGCAAGGAGCGGGCGCGCAAGCTCGATTCCCTGTTGGAGGAGTTCGACATCGCCCGCCTGCGCAAGGCGCCCTCGATCGCACTCTCGGGCGGCGAGCGGCGGCGTTGCGAGATCGCCCGGGCGTTGGCCTCCTCGCCGACCTTCATGCTGCTCGACGAGCCCTTCGCGGGCATCGACCCGATCGCGGTGGGCGACATCCAGGATCTGGTGAAGCACCTCAAGCAGCGCGGCATCGGCGTGCTGATCACCGATCACAACGTGCGCGAGACCCTGGGTCTGATCGACCGGGCCTACATCGCCCATTCCGGCCGAATCCTCACCGAGGGCACGCCGGACGAGATCGTGGCGAACCCGGACGCGCGGCGGCTGTATCTCGGCGAGGATTTCAGGCTTTGAGGGGCGCCTGCACCTCCGCGCGGGGCCGGCACTGCGTCAGGGCCAGGAACGTCAGAGTCGCCGTCAGGACGCATCCGGCCGTGAGGAGCAGGACAGCCTCCCGGCCGAACGTCGTCAGGATCGTCGCCAGGATCGGCGGGGCGGTCGCCGTCACGATGTTGAGGGGGAGCGCGAGGCGTGAGGCGGCGCGCGCATAGGCGGCCTTGTCGAAGAAAGCCATTGGCAGGGTCGCGCGAACCACCGCCAGGACACCGCTCCCGAGACCGTAGAGCACGATGAAGACCGCGACCGCGCCCGGGGTCCCGCCGCTTGCGGCGAGCAGGATCAGTGCCACCACCACGAGGGCGCCGGCGAACAGGCCGCTGGTTAGTCCATCCCACCGGCCGCCGCCCAGGAAGTCGATGCCCCGCGCGCCAACCTGCACAATTCCGAGCATTGCGCCGTAGCCGATCGCATCCGCGCGGTTTAGGCCCTCGGCGACCAGCAGTTCGATCAGGGTGGCGCTGAGGCCGAACGTGACGAAGGCGTTGAGGGTGATCCCGCAGGCGATCAGCCAGAACGTACTCGTCTGAGGCAGCGCGCTCCTTTCGGGCCCCGGCTCCGCCCCGGTGGGGGGCCGCACGCGCGGCGGCAGGCCCCAGCGGTACAGGGGCAGGCAGAGGAACCACATCGCTCCGGCATAGACGATGCAGGTCGCCCGCCAGCCGCCGAGACCGGTGAGGAACGCCGTGGTCGGCGAGAACAGGCTGCTCGACAGGCCGGTGGCCAGCATCAGCGCCGCGATCGCCCGGCGGGCGCCGCGCCCGGCGATCTCGTTCAGGAGAATGCTGGCCGCATTGGTCAGCGTCGCGCTGCCGGCCACGCCGAGGATCGTCCAGGCCGCGAAATAGGCGACCGGACCGTGCGCCACCGCCAAGAGGACGAAACCCGGACCGGCGAGCGCGCTCCCGGCGATCATCACGGTCCGGGCCCCGTATCGGAAGAAGGCGCGGCCGAGAATCGGCGCGCAGACACCCATGGTGACGTAGAGGACCGAGGTCCCGGCGAATACCGCGGGAAGGTCAATCCCCAGATCGGCCGCGACCAGGGGCGCGATGACCGCTGTGAGGCCGACGCTACCCCAGCCGATGATCTGGGCGGCCGCGAGGACGATCAGGACGCGGAGGCTCGGGCGACCGGGGCGCATCGATGGTCTCGTCGCTTCAGTCCGCACGGCCGCTGTGGATACGTTCGATCCGGTGCGCGACGAGAGGATGTCGGAGGGGCACTAAACCCTGTGTCGTGTTGCGGGGGGAGGCAGGCCGTGGGAACGGTCCGCATACGTTGGAGCGATCACGTCCTCGGGCGCATGCGGCTGCGTGAGATCGAACCGCTCTGGGTCGAACGGGTCCTAACGGACCCGGAGCGCGTCGAGGCGGATCCCGATCATCCGGGCCGACACCGCGCTTTCGCACGGGTGCCCGAACGCGACGGTCGTGTTCTTCGCGTGGTATACGAGCCGCTTTAAGACGGCGCGGAGGTCTTGGTCGTCACGGCCCTGCTCGATCGAGGCCGTACGCGTGCATGGAGGAGGACGCGATGAAATCCGAGTACGATCCCATCGTGGACGCGCTCTATATCCGCCTCGCCGAGACGCGCATCGTCGAGAGCGAGGAAATTCGCCCCGGGTTCATCGTGGATTTGGACGCGGAGGGCCGCATCGTGGGCGTCGAGATCCTCGACGCCAGCAAACAGGTGGCACCCGGAGCCGCGCTGGACCGGCCTCACGCGGCATAGGTCGTAACGCGGCGCCAACCCCCAGGGCGTGCTCGGACGAGCCTCACCCTTTCCAGTTCTTCAACGCCGCGAACGGGCTGTCCGCGCCCGCTGGCTTGTCCGGGTTCAGCACCGGCTCGACCTGGGCGATCGCGTCGGCCATCGAGAAGGCCGAGCCGCTCTGGAGCCGGCCGCCGGCGGCGTCCCGGTGACCGCCGCCGCGGAACAGGCGGGCGCCGTCGAGCGCCGTGCCGTCGTTGGAGCGGAACGACAGGTTCCCCATCCGCTGGACGTTGACCACGCGCTTGGCCCGGCCGGCATCCATGATCAGGTCGGAAACCCGCTGGAACGTGCCCGAATCGAGGGCAAAGGACAGGAGCGTGCCGTCCTTCAGCGGCCGGAACAGGGTATCGGAGCGCGCGAGCGCCCGGGCGAGGCGCATGCGCGTCGTGAGCGCGGGATCGTCGTCCGGCGCCGTGCGCAGCAGGGCATCGACGATGTCGGTCCGGATCGCCGTGGCGCGCCGCTCGAGCTCGGCTGGGCTCGCCCCGTCCCGCAGGGCCGCGGCGGCCGCGAGCAGGATGTCGGACACGAATCTGTCGTGCCAAGGATGCCCGACCGGCACAAAGCTCGAAACCGCGTCCCAGAATACCTCGTCGAGCGCCAGGCCCCCCCGGAAGGCGGGGCTCTCCTTGCGCCAGAGGTCGACGGCGTCGACCGCCGCGAGCAGGCTGGACAGGTCGGTATCGGGCTCGCCGGTGGCGAACAGGCCCCGGTGGTCGAAGGTCATCCGGGTGGCGCAGAGATCCTCCTCGATCAGCACCGTGATCTCGGGATCGCCCAGGTCGATCCGGTTGAGCCCGGGCCGGGCCGGATCGGGAACCGGCTCCAGCGCGAGACGGCGCAGCTGGTCCAGCGACGAGGCGTGGTGGTCGAGGACGACGAGGCGGTGCCTCCGGCCATCCTCGCGGCGGCGGTTCATCGCGGCGAACTTCTTCAGCCCCGCGATGGTCTGCTCCTCCAGGCCGAGGTCGGTCATCAGCAGGATCTCGCTGTCGGCGGCGCGGCCGAGGCGCTTGATCTCGTCCTCGAAGACCGGGCCGACATCGCTGTAGCGCGGTACGTGGACGACGCGCTCCACCGCGGCGCAGGCGGCCGCCACCGTGGAGGCGCCGTAGCCGTCGAGGTCGTGGTGGGTGATCTGGGTCAGGCGCACGCGGGGCGGTCTCGATCGATGGCGGGTCCCAGCGGTCTACGACGCCGGGCGGCGCGAGGCGAGGGGCGGCAGGCCTTCCGTCCGACGGCGTTCGGTGCAGAATGTCGCTCGGACGTCATGAGTCGCAAACGACCGGACGGACCCGGAGCCCCGAAGGGGCCCGTCATCCAGGGAGGACACCATGGCTATGGCTGCAACGCCGCGGGTGCGCCGCATCCAGACGATCTCGCTCGCGCTGCTGGTGACGGCCGGCGTCGTCAACTACGTCGACCGCGCCACCCTGGCGGTGGCCAACCCGCTGATCCGGCAGGATCTCGGCCTGTCGATCCCCGATATGGGGCTGCTGCTCTCGGCCTTCCTGTGGGCCTACGCCTTCACCCAGCTGCCGGCCGGGGCGCTGGCGGATCGGTTGGGCCCGCGGCTGACGCTCACCCTCGGCCTGACCTGCTGGTCGCTCGGTCAGATGCTCGGCGGCGCCGTGACCTCGTTCTGGCAATTCGTGAGCGCCCGCATCGTGCTCGGCGTCGGAGAAGCGCCGCATTTTCCCACCTGTGCCCGCGTCTCCCGCGACTGGTTCAACATCCGCCAGCGCGGCACCGCCACGGGGATCTGGAACTGCGCCTCCTCGCTCGGCACCTTCCTGGCCCTGCCGCTGCTGACCTTCCTGATGGTGAGCTTCGGCTGGCGGTCGATGTTCGTCATCATGGGCGGCGTCGGGCTGGCGCTCGCCGCACTCGTCTACCTCGTGTTCCGCAACCCGCGCGAGACCGATCTCACCCCCGGGGAGCGGGCCTTCCTGGAGGAGGGCGACGGGCCGAACGCCAGCCGCCCGGTCACCTGGAGCGCGTGGCGGCGGCTGTTCGGCTTCCGGACCAGCTGGGGGATGATCGTCGGCTATTTCGGCTGCATCTACATGACCTGGCTCTACACCGCTTGGCTGCCGAGCTACCTGGAGATCGAGCGGCACTTCACCCTGCAGAAGACCGGCCTCGTCGGCTCAATCCCCTTCGCCTTCGGGGTGATGGGCGGCATCCTCGGCGGCCGGGTCGTGGACATGCTGGTCCGGCGCGGCGTCGATCCGATCCGCAGCCGCAAGATCCCCATGGCCGCCTCGCTGATGGCGACGGCGGCCTTCACCGTGGTGGCCGCGCTCACCCCGAGCGACACCCTCGCGATCGCGTGCATCTCGGCCTCGCTGTTCCTGGTCTACATGAGTTCGTCGGCGGCCTGGGCGATGGCCTCCGTGGCGGCGCCGGCGAGCTGCACCGCCTCCCTCGGGGCCATGCAGAATTTCGGTGGCTATATCGGCGGGGCCCTGGCGCCGACCGTGACAGGGTTCATCGTCGGCGGGACCGGCCATTTCTCGATGGCCTTCGTCACCGGGGCGGTGATCGCGCTGGTGGCGGCGCTGGGCTACTGGACGCTGATCCAGGAGCCGATCCCCGACGAGGTGCCGCAGGACAGTTTCGTCGCCGGCCTGCATCCCGCGGAGTGAGGGACAGGCGCGCGTTTCAAGGCCGTTGAGCGCCCGTCCACGGATCGGCCGGGGGATGGGCCTCGTCGCGCGCGTCAGCGTATGTCCGAGGGCGAGAGCCCGCGTCGACGACGGCGTTCTCGACCCGTGGCGACCCTCGGACCTGCTGAGAGGATCCGTCGATCACCGGTCTGACGACATGGCCCGACACGGTGCCACGGGAAACCCGGAGGGGCGCGATACCGGCCACAGAGGGTAGGCACTCAAAATTGTACATGCGCGCTAAAGATCAATAAATTGCGCTGGATTAGCGCTGCGAATTATGTTTGGTCCGTGCGGACGCGTCCCAATCTTGGATGAAGTCTGACCGGAGACAGGTCCGATGGCCGGCCTGAATCACGATCACCTCGCCCGCCTGCGGGACGACTTGGAGTCAGGGTTCCGGGAAGACCTCGAAGAGGCGGTGATCGACGCGGCGCGCTGGCCGGACTTGATGGAGCGGGCGTCGCGCGCCTCCGGCAGTGCCGGGGCGCTCCTGCTGCGCACGGATCGCACGGGGCTCGACGCGCTCCACACGCAATCCCTGGCGGACGCCTCCCGCCGCTACTTCGACGAGGGCTGGCATCGCGAGGATCACCGCCTGCGCGGCCTGGCGACGATGCGCGCGCGCGGCATCACCGTCGACCAGGATTTCACCTCGCCCGAGGAGATCGCGCGGCTACCCTACTACCAGGATCTGCTCGCCTCCGGCGGCCTGCGCTGGTTCGCGGGGGTCGGATTCGAGGTGAAGGGCAAGCTCTGGTGCCTGTCCCTGCAGCGGACCGTGGCGCAGGGACCGTTCGAGCCGAAAGAGCAGGAGCGACTCGCGACCCTGTCGCCGCTGCTCCAGCGTGCGGCCCTGTTGACGACGATGGTGGAGAAGGCGCGGCTCGCCGGCCTGACCCAGGCCTTCGACGTCATCGAGCGCGCGGCGCTGGTTCTCGACTTCGAGGGGCGGGCACTGTGCTGGAACGCGGCCTTCACGGCGCTGCTGGGCCCCGACCTGAAGCTCGCGGGTGGACGCCTCGCCACGGAGGACCCGGAGGCGTCGCGGCAGCTCGAAGCCCTGGCACGCCCGTATGGCCGGGCGCCGCTCTCGGCCGTGGTGGTGGCACGCCGGGACGCGGCGCCCATCGTGATCCACGTCGTTCCGCTGGTCGGGCCGAGCCGGGGCCTGTTCGGGGGCGGCCGCACCTTGATGCTGGCCAGCGTGCCCGGTGCCACGCCGGTGCCGGCCTCGGCGATCCTTCAAGCGGCCTATCGGCTGACGCCCGCGGAGGCGCGCCTCGCCCAGGCCATGTCGGGCGGTGCCTCCCTTGCCGAGGCGGCCGCCGGTTTCTCGATCGCCGCCGCGACCGCACGCTCGCAGCTGAAGGCGATCTTCGCCAAGACCGGGGCGGCGCGTCAGTCGGATCTCGTCCGAATGGTGGCAGGGCTCGCGCGCTGAGCGCGATACGCCGCGGAGGCCCGCAGGGCGCGACGCGGTCGCCAACGGAACGGGCTGGGCCATGAAGCCGTTGCGATGGGGACACGAGGAGGAACTTCCATGACCAATCGGATCGCACTGATCACGGCCCTGACCGTCGGTGCCCTGCTGGCCGGTGCGCCGGCCGAGGCGAAGGGCTGCCTCAAGGGCGCGGTGGTCGGCGGTGTCGCCGGACATATGGCCGGCCATGGCAAGATGGGCGCCGCCGCGGGCTGCGCCGTCGGCCATCACAACGCGAACAAGAAGGCCAAGCAGGGCTGATCCGGCTCCGGCCCGGTTCCTGCATTTTCCCGAAGCCGGGTCCCGACGGGATCCGGCTTCGTCGTATCCGGAGGCACACCGTTGCGCGTGCCGAGCGCGGCAGCGGCGGTACGGTTCTGGATGGGAGTCCGCATGACGGACGCGATACGCCCCGCAACGGAGGCCGATCTTCCCGTCATCACGGCGATCTACGGCGACGCGGTCACGACCGGCACCGCCAGCTTCGAGACGGAGCCGCCGACGCTCGACGAGATGGCCCGGCGGTTCGCGCTCCTGCGTGACGGCGGCTTTCCCTATCTCGTTGCCGTCCGGGACGGCGCGGTCGCGGGCTACGCCTATGCCGGACCCTATCATCAGCGAGCGGCCTATGGCTCGACCGTCGAGGATTCGATCTATATCGCGCGGACCGCCCGGGGCCGCGGGGTCGGGCGTACTCTGCTCGGCGCCCTGATATCCGCGAGCGAGCGGATCGATTGCCGGACGATGGTAGCGGTCATCGCTGACAGTGGCTCGCCGGCCTCGATTGCCCTGCACGCGCGCCTCGGCTTCGCGCCGATCGGCACCCTGGCGGCGGTCGGGTACAAGCACGGGCGCTGGCTCGACGTCACCCTCATGCAGCGCCCGCTCGGACCCGCAACGAGCCTGCCGCCGACGCGTACCTGATCCGCGGCGGCGCGCCGCGCGGACCGGGACAGCGCCGCGCGCCATCAGCCTCCGGCGGTATTGTCATGATGCGGACAACTTCGCGCGGGAGAGGGCGGGGAGGCGGCGCTGGCCACCCGGCGTTCGGCCCGGTGCAAGCGCGATGACGCGAGGGGATCGACCTGTCCTCACGCGAGCGGTCCGGTCCCCATCACGGCCCGCGAAGTATAGGAGTTCGGGAATGCGGTTTTCATCGATCGGTCGCCGGATGGCGCCGCTCGCGATCCTGGCGCTCTCGGCGCTGGCGGGTTCGGCGCAGGCGGCCACGCCGACCGATCCGAGCGGAACCTATCTCACCGAGGACGGTCGCGCCCGCGTGCGTCTCGAGAAATGCGGGACCGCGGCGGATCGCCTGTGCGGTTACGTGGTCTGGTTGAAGGTTCCGCTCAACGACAAGGGCGAGCCGCGGATCGACTTCAAGAACCCCGATCCGAAGAAGCAGGCGCGTCCGTCCCTCGGCCATCAGCTCATCATGGGCCTGAAGCCGAACGCCGATGCCCATTACGAGGGCAAAATCTACAATTCCGAGGACGGCAAGTCGTACGACGTGACCATCTGGACGGATGCCCCGGGCGAACTGACCGTCCGCGGCTGCCTGATCGCGTTCCTGTGCAAGTCGCAAACCTGGACGAAGGTGACCGACCTCGTACCCGGTCAGCTCGGCGGCCCCACCAACGGTCCGAACGGTCCGCATACCGATCCGGAATTCGCCACCGCGGCGACCGGCGCTACAGCCGGCGCGAGGCCGACCGCGAAGGCGGCCGCCAAGCCTGCCCCGAAGCCCGCCACTGCAGCGCCCGGCACCGCGGCTCCGGCCCAGGAGTGACCGGAGCGTGAGCGAGGCTCACGCCTCCAGGGCCGCGTAGGTCAGGACGCGCAGCTCGCGCCGGATCGGCAAGGCCGAGGAGGGCACGAGCTGCGTCATCAACACGACCGACAGATCCTCGGCGGGGTCGATCCAGAACGCCGTCGAGGCCATGCCGCCCCAGGCAACCTCGCCCCGCGTGCCGAGGATCTGGGCTCGGGCCGGGTCGAGCATCACCGAGAAGCCGAGACCGAAGCCGATCCCGGTATAGGAGGTCTCGGCGAAGCGCGGCGTGCCCATCGCGGCGAGATCGCCCGGCAGGTGATTGTCCAGCATCAGATCGACGGTCTTCCGGCCGAGCAGCCGGGTGCCGTCGAGGCTGCCGCGGTCGAGGATCATCCGGCAGAAGCGGTGATAGTCGGCCGCGGTCGAGACGAGGCCGCCGCCGCCCGAGGCGATGCTGGGCGGCTGGGCGAAGGCCGTCTCGACGGAATCGTCGAACAGGTTGAGCCGGCGTGCGCGGTCGTACACATAGGCCGCGCAGAAGCGTGGCATCCGCTCGGGCGCGACGTGGAAATCGGTGTCTACCATGCCGAGGGGGCCGATCACGTGGTCGCGCAGATAGTCTGCGAAGGGCCGGCCGCTCAGAGCGGCCACGTACTGGCCGAGCACGTCGGTGGCGACGCTGTAGTTCCAGGCGGTGCCCGGCTGGGCGAGCAGCGGCAGTCGCGCCACCCGGGCGGTCATCTCGGCGAGCGTGCCCTCCCGGGCCAGGAAGTCGATCTTGTGCTCGCGGTACTGGGCGTCCACCAGCGTCGCCTCCATGAACCCGTAGGTCAGGCCGGCGGTGTGGGTGAGCAGGTCGCGCACGGTGATCGGCCGGCGCGCCGGTTCGGTCTCGAGCTTGGCCCGGTTTCCGCCTACGGCGACGCGCATCTCCGCAAACTCGGGCAGCACCCGGGCGACCGGATCGTCGAGCTGAAACAGACCCTGCTCGTAGAGCTGCATCACCGCCACCGAGGTGAGCGGCTTGGTCATCGAGTAGATCCGCGCCACCGTGTCGAGGGTGAACGGAGTTCCCCGGGCGAGATCGGCCTGGCCGCAGGCCCGCGCGAAGGCGATCCGGCCCCGCCGCGCCACCGTCACCGACAGGCCGGCGAGCCGCCCATCGGCGACGAGCGCGTCCATCCAGGGCTCGATCCGGCCTAGGGCCGCGGGATCGAAGCCGGCCGCCTTCGGATCGGTTTCGGTCAGCGCATTCATGGCGTCTCCTCACATTCCCGCTTCCGGATGTAGCGCCTCGTCGCGGAGGTGGCCTCCACCGTCTGGAACGAAGCGCGGACCGCGGCGGGCAACGTCCTCACCAGCCCATCGAGCCCGGACCACCCTTGAACGGGCCGACGATGCCGGGCGTGATCCAGCCGCCGTAGAACGTGCCGGGCTGCGGCGTGACCCGATTGGCCCCGACGAAGCAGGCGTCCATCGGCCCAGCATAGAACGCGACGTAACCCGCGAGCGCGCGGAAATCCGGTGTCGGATCGGGATAGGTCCAGGCGGCCCCGGGGGCGGTGTGATCGCCGCTGTGCACGTCGAACAGCATGGCCCGCCCCTTCCATTCGCAGATTCCGCCGTGCCGCGCATTCCCGAGCGTACCGGCCACGATGTCACCCGGCGGCAGATAATAGGTCGGCGGATGGGAGGTCTCCAGGACCCGGAATCCCGCCTCCGTCTCGGCGATCACGGCGCCGCCGAGAATCACGCGCAACCGCTGCGCCACCGGCTCCAGCCGCGGCGGACGCGGGTAGGCCCAGACGCTCTCCTCGCCCGGCCCGGTCGGATCCGGTGCGGGTCGTGCCGAAGGCCATGTCATGCGGATCTCCGTGTCGAGCGCCGATTCGATCATATAGGGCGGTGCGGGCACCGTTTGTCGGGCGGCCGCCCCGTGCTAGCGCGTGTCCGAGATTCGGGCCCGGGACCGCAAGCGATGGACATCGCCCTCTTCCTCGACTTCGACGGCACCCTCGCCGAGATCGCCCCGCGTCCCGATGCGGTGGTGGTCGAGCCCGGTCTCGTGGCGACCCTGGAGCGGCTGCGCGGGCGCCTCGGGGGCGCGCTGGCGATCGTGACCGGCCGCCCGGTCTCGGTGATCGACGGGTTCCTGGCGCCGTCGCGCCTCGACGCCGCCGGGCTGCACGGGGTCGAGCGCCGTCTCGGGGGCGCCGTCACCGGCGGGCGGGCGGAGGACCATCCGGATCTGCGCCGGCAGGTCGCGCGGCTTCAGGCGGAGAGCGCGACGCTGGCCGACGTCCTGATCGAGGACAAGGGCGCCTCCGTGGCGGTCCACTGGCGGCTCGCGAGCCCAGACGATGCGGAGCGGGCAGAGGCGCTGGTCAAGGCGGCGGCGGAGGGGCTCGGCGGCGCCTACCGGCTGCAACTCGGCAAGGCGGTCGGCGAGATCGTCCCGGCGCAGGCCACCAAGGCCCACGCGATCCGCGCCTTCATGGCGGAGGCCCCCTATGCCGGGCGAACACCCGTCTTCTTCGGGGACGACCGCACGGACGAGATCGCCTTCGCGTCAGTCAATGCGGATGGCGGCATCGCCGTCCGGGTCGGCGATGGCGACACGGTCGCGGGCCGGCGCCTGCCCGACCCGGCCGCGGTCCGCGCGCTGCTTCAGGACTGGGCCGAGCGGGGCGCCGTCGACTTGACGGCCCTGCCGCCGGCCTGAGGGGATGAGCCGGCGCGTGAGGCCAATGCGAACCGGGATGCCGTCCGGCCTGCTCGGGGCGCCCTTCGATGGGGGTTCGGGATGTCGGACGGAGCCGTGAGCAATGGGCCGCGGACGATCTTGCGGATCGAGGGCGCCGCCCTGCTCGCCTGTGCCACAGCGGCCTATGCCTGGCTTGGGCAGCCCTGGTGGCTGTTCGCCGCCCTGCTGTTTGCTCCGGATCTGAGCCTGCTGGGATACGCCCTCGGCCCCGCCCGCGGTGCCGTTCTCTATAACGTCCTCCATACGGAGACGCCCTCGCTGATCGGCCTGTGCCTGGCGGTCTCCCTTGGCCAGCCGCTTTTCGCAGGGCTGACCCTGATCTGGCTCGCCCATATTGGGCTTGATTGAATGCTCGGCTACGGCCTCAAATACGCGAGCGGTTTCGGCAATACGCATCTCGGTGCCATCGGCCGGGGGCGTGCGGCGGATGAACCGCCGAAGCCGCCGTCAGGCACGCGTCATGCCGGGGACGGCTTTCAGAGCCCTTGATCCAACGTGCCCGCTGCCGGACCAATGTCCAGTCCGCGGCGGGCGCTCCAGCAGAGGCACCTTGCGATGTTCGAGTTTCCGGTCCTTGTGGGCGACATCGGCGGCACGAATGCACGCTTCGGTCTCATCGAGTCACGCGGGGCGCTCCCCCGCCTCCTCTCGCATGAGGCGACCGCCGACCACCCCCATCCGTCGCGCGCCATCCAGGCATCCCTGGCCAAGGGCGGCGATCGGGCGCCGCCGCCGCGTTCGGCCATTCTGGCGATTGCCGGCCGGATCGATGGGCCGGAGATTCAACTGACCAACGCGCACTGGAAGATCGCCGGCCAGCGCATCGCCGAGGATTTCGGCCTCTCCGCCGCTGTGGTGGTCAACGATTACGTGCCGGTGGCGGCCGGGGCCGCGGAGATCGAGCCGCACGACCTCACGCCGGTGGGCCCCTGTCCGCCCGCCTCGGGGGGCGCCCGCGTCGTGCTCGGGCCCGGCACCGGTTTCGGCGCCGCCGCCCTGGTGCCGTATTCCGCCCATCTCGCCATCGTGTCCACCGAGGCCGGCCACACCGATTTCGGCCCCTCCGACGCGTTCGAGGAGCAGGTCTGGCATGCCCTGGAGCGGGTCGAGGACCGGATCACCGTGGAATCGATCCTGTCGGGGCCGGGCCTGTCACGGCTGCACGCGGCGGTGGCGCATGTCCGGACCGGCCAGCCGCACGAGAAGCTCGATCCCGCGGCGGTGACCGAGGCGGGTCTCAACGCCTCCGACCCCCATGCGGCCGAGACGCTCGAGCTGTTCGGCCGCCTGCTCGGCCGTATCTGCGGCGACCTCGCGCTCACCTTCCTGGCGACCAGCGGCGTCTATATCGGCGGCGGCATCGCCCCCCGGATCGTGAAGGTGCTGCAGGAGAGCGGGTTCCGCGAGGCCTTCGAACGGAAGGCGCCCTTCGCCGGGATGATGCGCCAGATCCCGACCAGCGTCATCACCGTCCACGATCCCGCCTTCCGCGGCCTCGCGGCACTGGCCAACGAGGGCGCGAAATTCGTCTACCACGGGCAGGTGTGGCGGAAGGATGGTTGAGGGTTTACGATCGTGGGATGTCGCCGCGCGGCGCAGCAGGATCTGTCGGGGACTGGGACCGGATTGATGCGGACGGTCAATCTGAAGGACGCTGAGACGAACCTGTCGCGCCTAGTCGAACAGGCGGCATCGGGCGAGCCGTTCATCATCGCGAAGGATGGCAAACCGTTGGTTCGTGTCGTCCCGTTCGATGCGCCGGCATCTGCCGATACGTCCCGGATCGGATTCTTGGCCGGATGCCTCTGCATTCCGGACGATTTCGATCGCGTGGGTGGCGAAGAGATCGCGGCGGCGTTCGAAGGCCGGTGAGACATCTTCTCGATACGCATATCCTTCTTTGGGCCGCGGCAGGGTCCGACCGTCTGACCGCTGCCGCACGACTTCTCATCGACGATCGTGCGAATACGCTCTTGTTCAGTGCGGCGAGCCTCTGGGAAATCGCCATCAAGAGCGGGTTGGGCCGCAAAGATTTCCAAGTCGATGCGAAGAGCCTGCGGAAAGGCCTGCTCGCCAATGGCTATATCGAGCTTCCGGTAACGGGAGCTCACGCGACGGCAGTTGCCAGCCTTCCGCCCATCCACCGAGACCCGTTCGATCGGCTTTTGCTCACACAGGCTCGGTTGGAGGGACTGGAATTCGTGACGGCCGACCGGCTCATTGCGCGATATGACGGTCCGATCCGTTTGATTTGACTGAATGTCCTTCACCCGCCCTCTCGGCCAAATCCCGATGTATTCCACTCAACGAGAGTTGGCCGAAGGCCGGTTCTCCGCTCACGCCGCCGCCAGCGGCTTCGACACGTCCTCCAGCGACTTGCCCTCCGCGGCCGTGCCCCAGATCCCGCCGACCACGGCGGCGACCAGCATCAGCACCGCGCCGATCCCGTAGCCGAACAGCACCCAGTCCCGCGAGCCGGTCTCGACCAGGCTGCCGAACAGGAGCGGGCCGGACACGCCGCCGATGCCGGTGCCGACCGCATAGAAGGCCGCGATGGCGAGCGCCCGGATCTCCAGGGGGAAGGTCTCGGAGACGGTCAGGTAGGCCGAACTCGCCGCTGCCGAGGCGAAGAAGAACACCACCATCCAGGCCGCGGTCTGCCCCACCGGCCCGACCACGTCGAGCCGGAACAGCACGCCGACGGCCACCAGCAGCACCGCCGAGATGCCATAGGTGAAGGCGATCATCTGGCGCCGGCCGATCGTGTCGAACAGCCGACCGAGCAGCAGCGGGCCCAGGAAGGATCCCAGCGCGAAGGGCAGCAGATACCAGCCGACGCTGTTGCCCGGCACGGCGTAGAACCGCTCCAGCACCAGCGCGTAGGTGAAGAACAGGGCGTTGTAGAAGAACGCCTGCGCGACCATCAGGGCGAGGCCGACCATGGTGGCAAGCCGGTTGGTGACGAACAGGGCACGGAACACCTCCGACAAGGGGGTGTGGTCGCGGGTGCGGACCTTCATCCGCTTGCTCTTGTCCACCGGCGGCAGGGTGACGCCCTCGTCGGTGAAGCGCTTCTCGATGCCGGTGACGACCCGGTCAGCCTCCGCGGCGTAGCCGTGCGTGGCGAGCCAGCGCGGGCTCTCGGGGATCCAGGTGCGCAGCAGCAGGATGACGAGGCCGATGGCGCCGCCGGTGAAGAAGGCGACGCGCCAGCCCCAGGCCGGATCGATCACCTCGGGCTTTAGCAGCACGATCGACATGAACGAGCCGAGCGCGGCACCGATCCAGAACGAGCCGTTGATGACCAGGTTGGTCCAGCCGCGGACCCGGGCCGGGACCAGCTCCTGAATGGTCGAGTTGATCGCCGTGTATTCGCCGCCGATGCCCGCACCGGTGAAGAAGCGGAAGACGCAGAAGCTCGCGACGCTCCAGGACAGGCCCGTGGCCGCGGTCGCGATCAGGTAGAGGGCGAGCGTGATGAAGAACAGCTTCTTGCGGCCGATCCGGTCGGTGAGCCAGCCGAAGCCGAGCGCCCCGGTCACCGCGCCGACGAGGTAGCAGGAGGCCGCGAGCCCGACATCGAACTCCGAGAACGACATCGGCGGCTTGCGCAGGGCGCCGACCAGGGAGCCGGCCAGCGTCACCTCGAGGCCGTCGAGCACCCAGGTGATGCCGAGCGCCACGATGACCAGCACGTGGAAGCGGCCCCAGGGCAGCCTGTCCAGTCGTGCCGAGATGTCGGTATCGATCACGCCGCCGATCTCGGCTCGCTCCGGCGTTCCGGCACGCCCTTCCACCTTGCTCGCCATGCGCGCGTATTCCCCCTGTCCTGTCGTTTACCCTGCCTGGACAGCGCGCATTTACCGCGACCGCAGGCAGGTGTTGGCAACGACTTGGGAAACGATTCGGTTCGATCCCGTCTTCATCCGCGGGGCGCAGAACCGAGGGGTCCACGCGGTGCCCCATCATGTTCCTCCGCCAAGCCCGATCCCGTCGCCAGTCTCCGATCCGCCTCGCCGTCGCCACCGCGATGACGCTGGCGGGGCTCGCCACCGTCCCGACGCAGGGTGCGGACGGCCACCTCGAACGACCCAAGCCCCGCGTCCAGATGCCGGCCGCCGAGCGCTGGCGTCTGCGGCCCGCCCAACCGGTCGGGCCCGGCACGACCGGCAGCATCGGCAGGCGCGTCGAGACCCCGATCCCACCGGATCGCCGGGCGGTCCGCCTCGTCTACCCGGCGCTGAACGAGGTCCGCTGAGGCCGCCGCGCGGCGATCCGGCGGTTTGGCGTTTCCGGTCGGCTCGGGCACAGCCCCTGCTTGGCGCCTCGCGAATGGCGTGGTCGGGGCCGGTACGGAGTTCACGGATGGCGGAGGCAGTCGCCCTCATCGGGTGCAAGGGCCTGGCGCAGGAGTCGGAATACCGGCAGATCCTGGCGGCCGCGATGCCGGAGGAGCGGCTCGTCCCGTTCCGGGCGATGGACGCCGGGGAGCGTGCGGCGGCGCGGGTCGCCATCGTGGCCAACCCCGATCCGGCCGAGGTCGCGGCGCTTCCTGGCCTCGTCTGGGTGCAGAGCCTCTGGGCCGGCGTCGAGAAGCTCGTCGGCGCCTTCGACCGGCCGCTGCCGATCGTCCGGCTCGTCGACCGGGAGATGGCCCGCACCATGGCCGAGGCGGTGCTGGCCTGGACCTACTATCTCCAGCGCGACATGCCGGCCTACGCCCGCCAGCAGCGCGAGCGGGTCTGGCGCCCGCACGCCTACCGCAAACCGGTCGACGTCACGGTCGGCCTGCTCGGTCTGGGCGCGCTCGGTTCCGAGGCGGCGGCGCGGCTGCTCGATGCCGGTTTCCCTGTCGTCGGCTGGAGCCGTTCGCCGAAGGCGGTCGCTCGTGTCGAGACCTACCATGGCGCCGACGGCCTCCCGGCGATGCTGGGCCGGTGCGATATCCTCGTCTGCCTCGTGCCGCTGACCACCGAGACGCGCGGCCTCGTCAACGCCGCGCGCCTGGCCGCACTGAAGCCCGGGGCCGCGCTGATCAATTTCGCCCGCGGGCCGATCGTCGTGACCGCCGACCTGATCGCGGCCCTCGACGGCGGCCGTCTGGCGCATGCGGTGCTCGACGTGTTCGATGTCGAGCCGCTGCCGGCGGACTCCGCCCTCTGGTCCCATCCGGGCGTGACGGTCCTCCCGCACGTCTCCGGTCCGACCGACATGGCCTCGGCCGCCGCCACGGTGGCCGCCAACCTGCGGAGTTATCGGAAGACCGGGGCGCCGCCGCACGGAGTCGATGCCGCGCGGGGCTATTAGGACTGCGCCATCGCGGGTTCCGTCGACCTGGCGCGCAGCCGCGACCCGCGGGCGAACGTGATCGCCGCGAACCCGGCCGCGGATACGGTGCGGATCGGCCGCGTTACAGGGTGGGGACACGCCTTCCGGGCGGCTCGGGCGTTGCGCAGACGGCGCGGATCGCCCGCCCGAGCCGGCCGCGACTCCTTGACCACGCAATGCCGATCACGGGACCCACCATGACGCAGAACACCAATCCGGTTTGGTTCATCACCGGCTGCTCCACCGGCTTCGGCCGGGACCTCGCCAAACTCGTGATCGCCCGGGGCTGGCGCGCCGTCGTCACCGCCCGCGACCAGGCCAAGGTCGCCGACCTCGCCCAGGGTGTCGAGGCGCGCGTGCTGGCCCTGTCCCTCGACGTCACGGCGCCGGGCCAGATCGCCGAAGCCCTGCGCGCCGCCACGGAAACCTTCGGCCGGATCGACGTGCTCGTGAACAATGCCGGCTACGGCTACCAATCCTCCATCGAGGAGGGTGAAGAGGATAAGATCCGCGCGCAGTTCGACGCCAACGTCTTCGGGCTGTTCGCCCTGACCCGGGCGGTGCTGCCGGTGATGCGGGCGCAGCGTTCCGGCCGCATCCTCAACGTCACCTCGGTTGCCGGTTTCGTGGGCTTTCCGGGCTCCGGCTACTATGCCGCCACGAAGCACGCCGTGGAGGGGTTCTCCGACGCCCTCGCGGCCGAGACGGGGCCGCTGGGGATCCACGTCACCTGCATCGAGCCGGGGCCGTTCCGGACCGACTGGGCCGGCCGCTCCCTGGTGCAGACGCCGAGCACCATCGCCGACTACGCCGAGACCGCGGGCGCGCGCCTCAAGGCCACGTCCGAGAAGAGCGGCACGCAGGCCGGCGATCCGGTACGGGCCGGCGAGGCGATGATCCGGGTGACCGAGATCGACAACCCGCCCCGCCACCTCGTGCTCGGCGCGTGGGGGTTCGAGGCGGTCACGAACTGGCTGCGGCAGAGCCTCGCCGAGATCGAGGCGTGGCGCGAGACCAGCCTGAGCGCGGATTACCCGCAGGGGTGATCCTGGCGGCCGTGCGCCGTCCGCGGTCGCGTCGCTCGCGATGGGGGACGTTCAGATCACGGCCTCGATCAAACCCCGAGACCGTGCCTCCTCGGCCTCGAGGTACCAATTGGCCGGCGCCTTCTGAAGTACCTCATCCAGGGTCACGTCCGAGCCCTGGATGAGGTTCGAGAACCCTTCGTTCTGGATCACGATCGAGCACTCGATCTCGTGCAGGGTCGCCTTCACGGCGGCGACGCAGGTGGTGAGCGGCCCCTGCACGTGGAGTTCCTTGTTCATCTTGCGCTCGTGGATCATCAGCCGCGTGCCCCGGGTCAGGTAGCGGTTCGGACGCGCGAAAAAGCTCATGAAGGTGGTGCCGGCCGAGTAGATCGCGGCCTTGCCGAGGAAGACGAACCGGCGATCGGGGTTCATCTCGGAGTGGTAGCGGATGTCCTCGCCCATCATCCGGGCGACCTCCGGGTCGCCGCCCAGGGTCGAGAGCTCGATCACGACGATCTCACGATCGTCCGCAGCGCCGAACTGGCGGCGGAAGTCCTTGTACATGTCGTAGTCGACCGGGCCCGACAGCAGCACCGCGGGGCTGCGGAACGCGGTCGGGGCGAGGGGTGTCGTGTCCATGGCGATCCCGGGGTTGCAGCGGCCCGGTCCCGCGGACGGGATCGGGCCGGGTGGATGTTAGCGGACCGGGTCCGGCGCACCCTCGCCCTTGCCGACGAAGGGGATGCCCTCGATCGGGCATTCCTCGGTACCGACGCCCTGGCGGGTGATGGCCCGGACCGCGTCCCGGGTCCCGTCGGGATCCTCGATCCAGCGCCGGTAGAACTCGTAGGGGCATTCCGACATCCCGTGCCGGTTCTCCTTCGAGTTGATCATGCCGGTATAGCCCCGGTGCAGCAGCTTGAAGAGGTGGTTCTCCGATTGCCCGTGGGCGCGGAAGTCCCGGATCAGGAACTTCGACAGGGCCGCGTACTGGATGCCCATCTCCTCCTCACCGCACTCGCCGAGCGTGCGGCCGTCGAAGCCGATGATCGCCGAGTGGCCGAAATAGGTGTAGACGCCGTCGAACCCGGCGGCATTCGAGACCGCCACATAGACATTGTTGGCGAAGGCCATCGCCTTCGAGATGACGACCTGCTGCTCCTTGGCCGGATACATGTAGCCCTGGCAGCGGATGATCAGCTCGGCCCCGCGCATGGCGCAGTCGCGCCAGATCTCCGGGTAGTTGCCGTCGTCGCAGATGATCAGGCTGATCTTCAGCCCTTTCGGGCCGTCCGACACGTAGGTGCGGTCGCCCGGATACCAGCCCTCGATCGGGGTCCAGGGCATGATCTTGCGGTACTTCTGCACGATCTCGCCCTGGTCGTTCATCAGGATCAGGGTGTTGTAGGGCGCCTTGTTGGGGTGCTCCTCGTGGCGCTCGCCGGTCAGCGAGAACACGCCCCAGACCTTGGCCTCCCGGCAGGCGGCGGCGAAGACCTCGGTCTCCGCGCCCGGGACCGTCGAGGCGGTCTCATACATCTCGGCGGCATCGTACATGATGCCGTGGGTCGAGTATTCGGGGAAGATCACGAGATCGAGCCCGGGCAGGCCGCTCTTCATGCCGACGATCATCTTGCCGATCGCCTTGGCGTTCTCCAGCACCTCGGCGCGGGTGTGGAGGCGCGGCATCTTGTAGTTCACGACGGCGACGCCGACGCTGTCCTGACTGGACGAGATGTCTCCGTGCATCATGGCGTGGGTTCCTCCGATGTTTGTTGCGCAGTGACCCTCCCCCCTCTGCGGGGGAGGGTGCCCCGCGGATGCGGGGCGGGAGAGGGGCAGCGCGACGCTGCAGGATGTCGGGCACGGCGCGCGTTGTCCGGATGCGGCGCTCCCCTCTCCCGACCCTCGCGGACGCGAGGGTCACCCTCCCCCGCAGAGGGGGGAGGGCTGTTAGCGTCCCGGTCAGTGACTGATCATCCAGGGCCGCGCTGACGGAAAGCTCTTGGCGGCGGCCGGCGCCGCGGCCGTCTTCTTCGGCGCGCAGCAGCCGCAGCCGGCCCCGTGGCTGCCCGAGCGTCGCGGCGCATGGCGGCTGCGCTCGTTGGTGGCGTGGGCGGCCTTGAGCCCGGCATCCATCCCGGAAATGCGCGGGGCGGTGAGGAAGGCCCGTTGGCTGGCCTTCCCGCAATCCGGGCAGGCATGCGGATCCTTGAATTCCGCCATCGGCCGCATGGCGGTGAACGGCCCGCAGGCCGCGCAGGCGTATTCGTAGACGGGCATGGCGTGCTTTCCGAATTGAACGGCGCGTGATCAGGTTGAGCGCGGGTCCCCCCTCCCGCACGGGAGAGGGGCAGGTCGCCTCCGTGACCGGCGGCAGATTACAGATCCGGCGAGAGCGGCATCTGGATCGAGCCATCCAAGAATTTGGTCGGTCCGTCGGCGCCGGGGTTGATGTCGAACTCGAAGATCTTGGTCGGAATCCACAGCGTCGCGCAGGCGTTCGGGATGTCGACCACGCCCGAGATGTGGCCCTGGACCGGTGCCGTGCCGAGGATCGAGTAGGCCTGCGCCCCCGAATAGCCGAACTTCTTCAGGTACTCGATCGCGTTGAGGCAGGCCTGCCGGTAGGCGATGTGCACGTCGAGGTAATGCTGGCCGCCGTGCTCGTCGACCGAGATGCCCTCGAAGATCAGGTGGTCGTCGAATTTCGGCGTGATCGGCGACGGCTTGAAGATCGGGTTCTTGATCCCGTACTTGGCCATCCCGCCCTTGATCAGCTCGACCTTCAGGTGGACCCACCCGGCCATCTCGATAGCGCCGCAGAAGGTGATCTCGCCGTCGCCCTGGCTGAAGTGCAGGTCGCCCATGGAGAGGCCGGCGCCGGGGACGTAGACCGGGAAGTAGATCTTCGAGCCGCGCGACAGGTCCTTGATGTCGCAATTGCCGCCGTGCTCCCGGGGCGGGACCGTGCGGGCGCCGGTGGCGGCGGCCTTGTCCTTCGCCTCGCCGGTGAGCCGGCCCATATGGGCGGTCGGGCCGAAGGGGAGGGTGGCCAGCGCCGGCACGCGCTCCGGATTGGTGTCGTAGAGCGCCTTCTCGCGGGTGTTCCAGGTCTCCAGCATCTTCGGATCGGGCAGGCAGCCGATCAGGCCGGGATGGATCAGGCCGGGGAAGCGCACGCCCGGCACGTGGCGCGACTTGGTGAACATCCCCTCGAAATCCCAGATCGACTTCTGGGCCTGCGGGAAGTGCTCGTCGAGGAAGCCGCCGCCGTTCTTCTTCGAGAAGAAGCCGTTGAAGCCCCACTGGCTCTCCGGCTTGGCGCCGATATCGAGGAGATCGACCACCAGCAGGTCGCCGGGCTCGGCGCCCTCGACGCCGATCGGGCCGGACAGGAAGTGGACGATCGACAGGTCGATATCGCGGACGTCGTCGGCGGAATCGTTGTTCTTGATGAAGCCGCCGGTCCAGTCGTAGGTCTCGACGATGAAGTCCGCGCCCGGCTTCACGGTGGCGACCATCGGGATGTCCGGGTGCCAGCGGTTGTGCACCATGTCGTTGTCGTAGGCCGATTGCGTCAGATCGACCTTGATCAGCGTCTCGGGCATGTTCTGTCTCCAGCTCCCTAGAACCTTGGGGCGGACCCCATCCGCGCGCCGTTGCGCGAACCTCACCCGCTCGCGAGCAGCTCTTTTAGCGCGTCGTCGAGGACCTTGATGTCGTCCGGGCTGGTGCCGGGGCCGCCCGCGAAATGGCCCCACCACGTGTCGATCACGCGCAGCTCGGCGTTCGGCATGGCGGCCGCCTCGATGGCGTTGTCCTCGGGCGGGAAATACAGGTCCGTGGAGGCGGGCATCAGGATCGCCTTCGCGCGGATCGCGCCGAGGGCGGCCTTGAAGTCGCCCTGGAAGGTGTCGTTGGCGCTGATGTCGCCGTGCTGCCACGTCCACAGCATAGCGAGCAGGTTGTTGGCGTCGCGCGCGTAGAACAGCCCTTCCCAGAAGCCGATCAGGAAGTCCTCCAGCGAGGCGTAGCCCATGTGGGTGATGTCGGCCTCGAGCCGGTAGAAGGTCTGCGATAGGCCCCACCCGGCATAGACCCGGCCGAAGGCGCGCAGGCCACGGGTCGGCGGGCTCGTGTACCAGCCCTCGGCCCAGGCGGCGTCGGCCTGCAGCGCCGCCTTGGCGCCCTCCAGGAAGACGTAATTGTGCCGCGAGCACTTGGCCGAGCCCTGAAACGGCAGGATCTTTGGCACCATGTCCGGGTACATCGCCGCCCAGTGGTAGGTCTGGAGCGCCCCCATCGACCAGCCGGTGACGAGGACCAGCTTTTCGATGCCGAAATGCTCGGCGACGAGGCGGTGCTGGGCGCGGACGTTGTCGTAGGCGGTGACGTTGGGGAAGCGCGGCCCGTTCCAGGGCGCGGGGGTGTTGCTCGGCGAGGACGAGAGCCCGTTGCCGAACATGTTCGGGATGATGATGAAGTACTTGTCCGGATCGAGCGCCTTGCCGGGGCCGATCAGCCACTCGTTCTCGGTGTGCTGACCCGAATACCAGGTCGGGTAGACGATGGCGTTGTCTTTGGCCGGGCTCAGCGTCCCGAAGGTCTTGTAGGCGAGCTTGGCCGCACGCAGCGTCTTGCCGCACTGGAGCACGAAGTCGCCGAGTTCGAAGATCTCGTAATCGGCCATGCGGGCGCCCCTAGACCGACAGGAACCGGGCGACGGCCGCCTCGTCGATGCCCGCGCGCGGGGCCTCGTGGACGATGGCGCCGTTCTCCATGACGATCACCCGGTCGGCGACGTCGAGGGCGAAGCTCAGGACCTGCTCGGAGACGACGATGGAGAGGCCGCGCTGGTCCCGGATCTTCTTGAGGGTCCGGCCCATCTCGCGGATGATCGAGGGCTGGATGCCTTCCGTGGGTTCGTCCAGCAGCAGCACCTTCGGGCGGCTCGCGAGAGCCCGGGCGATGGCGAGCTGCTGCTGCTGCCCGCCGGAGAGGTTGCCGCCGCGCCGTCCCTTCATCTCCAGCAGGACCGGGAACATGTCGTAGAGGTCCTGCGGGACTTTGCGGGTGCCGGTCACCGTCAGCCCGGTCTCGATGTTCTCCTGGACCGTCATGGTGGAAAAAATCATCCGGCCCTGCGGCACGTAGGCGAGGCCCCTGGCGACCCGGGCATGGCTCTTGAGGGCGGCGACATCCGTGCCCTCGACCTGGATCGCGCCGGACTTGACGGGCACGAGGCCCATCAGGGTCTTCATGAGCGTGGTCTTGCCCATGCCGTTGCGGCCCATCACGGCGACGATCTCGCCGGGCGCCACCGAAAAGGTCAGCCCGTGCAGGACCTCGCTCTGGCCGTAGGCGGCGTGCAGATCCTCGACGGCGAGCGCCGGCGTCGCGGCCGGGATAGTGGCAATCGGAGGCGCCTGGACGAGGGGCGCGGTGGTCTGGAGCGAGCCCATCGTCAATGTCCCAAATACACTTCGATGACCTTCGGGTCGTTCTTGACCCGCTCCATCGACCCTTCGGAAAGCACCTTGCCCTGATGCAGGACCGTCACACGGTGGGCGATGTCCTCGACGAACTTCATGTCGTGCTCGATCACCAGCACCGAGCGGCCCTTGATGATCTGGTTGAGGAGTTCGGCGGTCTTGATCCGCTCGCCGACGCTCATCCCGGCCACCGGCTCGTCGAGCATCAGGAGTTCCGGGTCCTGAATCAGCAGCATGCCGATCTCCAGCCACTGCTTCTGGCCGTGGCTCAGGAACTCGGCCCGCTCCTTCAGCTGATCCTTCAAGAAGATCGTCTCGGCGATGGCGTGGATGCGGTCGCGGACTTCCGCATCCCGCTTGAATGTCAGGGCGCCGAACACCGAGCGGCCCCGGGGGAACGAGATCTCCAGGTTCTCGAACACCGTGAGGTCGTCGTAGATCGACGGCGTCTGGAACTTGCGGCCGACCCCGGCCTGGACGATCGCGCTCTCGGAGAGCTTGGTCAGCTCCTGGCCCTTGTACTTGATCGAGCCGGCGCTGGCCTTCGTGCGCCCGCAGATCAGGTCGAGCACCGTGGTCTTGCCGGCGCCGTTCGGGCCGATGATCACCCGGATCTCATCGGGTTCGACGTAGAACGACACGTCGTTGACCGCCTTGAACCCGTCGAACGAGACCGTCAGCGCCTCGACGGCGAGGAGGTGATCGGGCGGGGCCGCCTCGGCGCCGACCACGGGGGAGGAGAGGATCGCGGCGTTCATGATGTCCTCACTCGGCCGGAGCGCCGTGGGGCGGGGCGACGGCGGACGGCGGGGCCCGCAGCCCCTTCACCCGGCGGGTCAGGCGGGGCTCGATGTGCTCGCGCCAGATGCCGGCGAGACCGTTCGGGAAGGCGAGGACCACGGCGATGAACAGGGCGCCGAGGCCGAACAGCCAGAGATCCGGAAAACTCTCGGAGAAGCTGGTCTTGGCCCAATTGACGAGCAGCGTGCCCCAGACCGCGCCGAACAGCGACAGACGCCCGCCGACGGCGGCGTAGATCACCATCTCGATCGACGGCACGATGCCCACGAAGGAGGGCGACATGAACCCGACCTGGAGGGTGAACATCGCCCCGCCGATGGCCGCGAAGGCCGCCGCCAAGCAGAAGGCGAAGACCTTGAAGCCCGCCACCGAGTAGCCGGAGAAGCGGACTCGGTCCTCCTTGTCGCGCATCGCGACCAGGATGCGGCCGAGCTTCGACTTCTTCACGTATTGCGCCGCCAGGATGCAGGCGAGCAGCAGGCCGCCGTTGACGAAGTACAGGATCACCTTGGCGTGGTCGGTGCGGATATCCCAGCCGTGGAGGGTGCGCAGGTCGGTGATGCCGTTGATGCCGCCGGTATAGCCCTGCTGGCCGACGATCAGGATCGTCAGGATCGCGGCGATCGCCTGGGTGATGATGGCGAAGTAGGTGCCGCCGACCCGGCGCTTGAACATCGCGTAGGAGATCAGCATCGCGAACAGGACCGGGACCGCCACCACCAGGATCAGGGTCAGCGGCAGGCTCTTGAACGGCTGCCAGAACCAGGGGATCGCCGTGATCTGGTTCCAGTCCATGAAGTCCGGGATGCCCGGCGTCGACTGGATTTTTGTGTTGGCGACGCTCGAAGCCTCCAGCTTCAAGTACATCGCCATGCAGTAGCCGCCCAATCCGAAGAAGACACCCTGGCCCAGCGACAGGATGCCGGCGTAGCCCCAGCAGATCACCAGCCCGAGGGCCACGAAGGCGTAGGTCAGGTACTTGCCGACCAGGTTGAGGCGGAACCCGTCGAGCGCCAGGGGCAGGACCACGAGGATCACCCCGGCCAGGAGGAGGAGGCTCAGCCACTCCACCGGCTTCATGAACGGGTTGTCGTTGACGGTGACCGATTTGGTCAGGGTCTGGACCGGATTGGTCATCGGAAAATCCTCAGCGCCGGACCTTGAGGGTGAAGAGGCCCTGCGGCCGCAGCATCAGGATGCCGACCACCGCGAGCAGGGTGATCACCTTGGCCATCGAGCCGGAGAGGAAGAATTCCAGGGTCGACTGCGTCTGGGAGATCGAGAAGGCCGACGCGATGGTGCCGAGCAGGCTCGCGGCGCCGCCGAACACGACGATCAGGAAGGTGTCGACGATGTAGAGCTGGCCCGAGGTTGGCCCGGTGGAGCCGATCATCGTGAAGGCCGAGCCGGCGATCCCCGCGATGCCGCAGCCGAGGCCGAAGGTGTAGCGGTCGACCTTCTCGGTATCGATGCCGACCGCCCCCGCCATGGCGCGGTTCGACATCACGGCCCGGACCTGCTGGCCGAAGCGCGAGCGGTAAATCAGGAGCGCGACGCTCACGGTGATCAGGATGGTTACCGCCATGACGAACAGGCCGTTGATCGGGATCTCGATCGTGTCGGTGACCTGCACCGAGCCGATCAGCCAGGACGGCAGCTCGACGCCGACCTCGCGGGCGCCGAAGATCGACCGGTAGGCCTGCTGCAGGATCAGCGACAGGCCCCAGGTGGCGAGCAGCGTGTCGAGCGGGCGCTTGTATAGGAACCGGATCAGGCTCCACTCGACCAGCATCCCGAGTGCCCCGGAGGCGAGGAAGGCGAGGCCCATCGCCACGAAAAAGTAGATCGGGAACAGCGCCGGCAGGTAGGACTGGAAGAAGGTCGAGCAGAGATAGGTGACGTAGGCCCCGAGGATCATGAACTCCCCGTGGGCCATGTTGATCACGCCCATCTGGCCGAAGATGATCGCGAGCCCAAGCGCCATCAGCAGGTAGACGGAGAACAGGATCAGGCCGGCGAAGCCCTGCATGGCGAAGATCGCGCCGAGGTCGCCGAGGGAATAGTCGCCGAGCATGGTTTCGGTCTCCGGCGCTTGGGAATGCCTGACTGAAGCCCGGAGCGCTCTCCCTCCCCCCTCTGCGGGGGAGGGTGGCCCCTGCGTCAGCAGGGGTCGGGAGAGGGGAACCCGGCTTCCGGAAGAAGCTGCGTGTGTGGTGAGGGGCAGTGCGTCATCCTGCACCGTCGCTCCCCTCTCCCGACCCCCTTCGGGGGCCACCCTCCCCCGCAGAGGGGGGAGGGGAGAATCGGCGAGGCTACTGATAGCCCTTCGGGAACGGATCCGGCTTGATCAGCTCGGGGCTGGTGTAGACAATCTCGAACTGGCCATCCGGCTTGGCCTTGCCGACCCGGGTCTTTGACCAGAGGTGATGGTTCTCGTCGATCCTGACGTAGCCCTCGGGCGCGCCCTTGAACTCGAGCCCCGGCGAGGCCGCCACGACCTTGTCGACGTCGAAGGAGCCGGCCTTCTCGCAGGCCATCTTCCACAGGAACGGCCCGAGATAGGCCGCCTGGGTCACGTCACCGATCACCGTTTTCTCGCCCCACATCTTCTTGAAGGCGGCGACGAAGGCCTTGTTGTTGTCGTTCTCGATCGACTGGAAGTACTTCATGCACGCATAGGCGCCGGCGATGTTCTCGCCGCCGATGCCGTCGATCTCGTCCTCGGTCACCGAGATCGTCATCAGCACCTGCTTGGACAGGTCGATGCCGGCCGCCTTGAGCTGCTTGTAGAACGCCACGTTCGAGCCGCCGACCACGTCCGCGAAGATCACCTTCGGCTTGGTCAGCTTGATCTTGTTGATCACCGAGTTGAATTGGGTGTGGCCGAGCGGGAAGTATTCCTCGCCGACGACCTTACCCTTGAGCACGTTCTCGACGTGCTTGCGGGCGATCTTGTTTGAGGTGCGCGGCCAGATGTAGTCCGAGCCGATGAAGTAGAAGCTGTCGCCGCCCTTCTCCTTGTGGACCCAGTCGAGGCCGGCGAGGATCTGCTGCGTGGCCTCCTGACCAGTGTAGAAGACGTTCTTCGACTGCTCCAGGCCCTCGTAGAAGGTCGGGTAGTACAGGAGCCCGTTATACTGCTCGAACACCGGCAGCACCGCCTTACGCGAGGCCGAGGTCCAGCAGCCCATCACGGCGGCGCAATGGTCGTTGACCAGGAGCTTCTTGGCCTTCTCGGCGAAGGTCGGCCAATCGGAGGCGCCGTCTTCCTGGATGATCTTGATCTTGCGGCCGAGGACGCCGCCGGCGTCGTTGATCTGCTGGATCGCGAGTTTTTCCGCTTCCTGCGCGCCCGTCTCCGAGATCGCCATCGTGCCGGTGATGGAGTGCAGGATGCCGACCGTCACCTCGGTGTCGGTCACCGCGAGGCCGGTGGTGTTGACCGCGGAGGTCGGGGCCGCCGCCCAGGCGCCCCGGGGCATCAGCGCCAGCGCCGGTGCGCCGGCCAGGCCCATGAGCAGCCTGCGCCGCAACGGGGAACGCAAGCCTTGATCCGCGCCGGTGTCGGTGTCGTCTGCCATCTGCCTGACCCTGTTCGCGTCCGGGGCCTTGAGAGGCGGCCGCGGATCGACGGGTGCAGGCTAGGACCTCGGTTGCGCTGCGGCCTATACGCTGTTTTGCGTATGGCCCTTTTCTTGCATAAAGCGCATGATCGCGACGCAGGATTCCGACGGGTGCGTTTCAAGGGTACGAGGGGGAGCGCGGGGTTTCCCCGGACGCTCGTTTTCTCGCGCGCGTGCGTGATCGCGGTGCGATGAACGGGCCGCAACGCATCATCCCGATCCGCCGGGACTACAACCGCTTCGTCGCCGACGAGACGCTGGAGGATTACGCCCTCCGGTTCACCGCCAAGAAGGCGCGGCGCTGGTCCGGCTTCGAGGTGGCGCAGACGGCGCTGGGATCGGTCTCGTTCCTGGCGCTGGAGGCGATCGGCGGGACGCTCGCCCTCACGGCGGGCTTCCCCAACACCCTGGCGGCGGTCCTCGTCGTCGGCCTGATCATCTTCGCAACGGCGACGCCGATCACCGTCTATGCCGCCCGCCACGGGGTCGACATGGATCTCCTGACCCGCGGGGCGGGGTTCGGCTATCTCGGCTCCACCGTCACGTCCCTGATCTACGCGAGCTTCACGTTCCTGTTCTTCGCCATCGAGGCGGCGATCATGGCGCTGGCGCTGCAGCTCTGCTTCGGGCTGCCGCTGGGGATCGGCTATCTCCTCTGCGCGGGGACGGTGATCCCGCTCGTGGTCTACGGCATCCGCCTGATCAGCCGCTTCCAGATCTGGACGCAGCCGCTCTGGATCGCCCTGAGCCTGCTGCCCCTGGCCTTCGTGGCGGGGCAGGGGGCGGAGCCGCTGCGCGCCCTCGTCCACTTCCCGGGCCTCGACGGCGGCGCCGGTCTCGACCTCGCCCGGTTCGGGCTCGCGACGGGCGTCCTGCTGGCGCTGCTCGCCCAGGTCGGCGAGCAGGTCGACTTCCTGCGCTTCGTGCCGGAACCCAACGGCCCGCGCGATCACCGGTGGTGGCTCCCGGTGCTGGCCGGGGGCGCCGGCTGGATCCTGCCCGGGATGCTCAAGATCCTGCTCGGCGCCGCGCTCGCGATCCTGGTGCTCGGCCACGGCGTGCCGCCCGAACACGCGGCCGAACCGACCCGCATGTACGCGGTGGCTTTCGGCTACCTGACCGGGGAGAGCAGCCGGGCGACCCTGCTGATCACCGGCCTCTTCGTGGTGGTCTCGCAACTCAAGATCAACCTGACCAACGCCTATGCCGGCTCGATCGCGTGGTCGAACTTCTTCTCCCGGCTGACGCACAGCCACCCCGGCCGGGTCGTGTGGCTGGTCTTCAATGTCGCCATCGCGCTGCTGCTGATGGAACTTGGCATCGACAAGACGATCGCGAGCACGCTGCCCCTCTACGCCTCGGTGGTCTCGGCCTGGGTCGGTGCGCTCGCCGCCGACCTCGCGGTCAACAAGCCCCTCGGGCTCTCGCCGCCCGGCATCGAGTTCAAGCGCGCCCATCTCTACGCGGTGAATCCCGTCGGGACCGGCGCGATGGTGCTGGCGCTCGCCGGCGGCGGCTTCGCCTATACCGGGCTGCTCGGTCCCGGCCTTCAGCCCTTCGCGCCGCTCCTGACCCTGGTGATCGCGTTCTGCGCCGCCCCCGCGATCGCCTGGGCGACGGCGGGGCGCTGGTATCTCGCCCGCGCTCCGAAGACCGACTGGCCGACCGCGGAGGTGGTCTGCCGGGTCTGCGAACTCCCCTTCGAGGCGGAGGACATGGCCCATTGCCCGGCCTACGACGCGCCGATCTGCTCGCTCTGCTGCTCGCTGGACGCCCGCTGCGGCGACCTGTGCAAGCCGCACGGCCGGCTGGAAGCGCAGGCGCAGGCGGCGGTCGCGCGGATCCTCCCGGGCCGCACCGCCGCCTGGATCGGCGCGCCGCTCGGCCGCTACCTGGCGGTGATGCTGACGCTGTGCGCGGTGATCGGCCTGATCCTCGGGATCGTGCATGCCGGGGCGACCATCGCGCATCCGGAGCACAGCGCGTTCCTGCGCGGTGCGCTCACCAGCGTGTTCTTCACCCTCACAGTGATCCTCGGCGTCGTAGCATGGCTGTTCGTCCTCGCCCACGAGAGCCGCCGCGTCGCCCAGGCCGAGACGATGCGCCAGACCGCGCTCTACCAGGCGGAGATCGCCGCCCATAAGGTCACCGATGCCAAGCTGCAGGAGGCCAAGGAGCGGGCGGAGGCGGCCAACCAGGCCAAGAGCCGCTACGTGATCGGGATCAGCCACGAGTTGCGCACGCCGCTCTCCACCGTGCTCGGCTACGCGCAGCTCCTCGAATCCGATCCGGCAATCCCGGCCCACCGCCTCAACGCCATCCGGGTGATCCGACGCAGCGGCCAGCACCTGTCCGGGCTGATCGACGGCCTGCTCGACATCTCGCGCATGGAGGCCGGCCGCCTCCAGATCCACCGGGACGAGGTCCGGCTGTCCGATTTCCTCGACCAGCTGGTCGACATGGTCCGGCTCCAGGCGCGGGAGGCGGGGCTGGAGTTCCGCTTCTCGCGGCCCGAGATCCTGCCGGCGGTGGTCGCCACCGACGAGAAGCGGCTGCGGCAGGTGCTGCTCAACCTGCTGTCGAACGCCATCAAGTTCACGGAGGCCGGCACGGTCTCGCTGGACCTCAGCTACCGGAGCCAGATCGCGGCGTTCACGATCCGCGACACCGGGCCCGGCATCCCGGAGGCGGATCGCGCGCGGATCTTCGAGCCCTTCGAACGGGGCTCCACGCCGGCGGCCCGCAGCACGCCCGGCACGGGGCTGGGGCTGACCATCGCCAACCTGCTGGCGCAGCTCCTCGGCGGCGAGATCACCGTGGCGTCGGCGCCCGGGGGCGGCACGCAGGCCCGACTGCGGCTGATGCTGTCTTCGGTGGCCGAGCCCGCGCCCATCGTCCTGCCGGCCCCCGCGCAGACGCCGGAACGGGCCTATGTGGGTGCCCGGCGCACCGTCCTGGTGGCCGACGACGATACCGCCCACCGCGCCCTGATGCGGGCGATCCTGGAGCCGCACGGGATCCTCGTGATCGAGGCGGGCTCGGGACCGGACTGCCTTGCGGCCGTGGCCGAGGGCGGGATCGACCTGATCCTGCTCGACATCGCCATGCCGGGAATGAGCGGCTGGGCCGCCGCGGCGGCCCTGCGGGCGGAGGGGCATACCGGTCCGATCGCCATGATGTCGGCCAACGTCCACGAGATCAGCCCGGTGCGGGGCGACGATGCCCCCCACGACGCGATCTTCGCAAAACCCTTCGATCTGCGCGACGTGCTGGAGCGGATCGGAAAGCTCCTGCACCTCGAATGGACCGATCCGGCGCCGCTCCCGCCTGCCCGCGTCCCGGCGCTCGCGGAGATCGGTCATCCCGGCCCGGAACATGTCGGCGAATTGCTGCGCCTCGGGCGGATCGGCCATATCCGGGCCATCGAGGCCAAGCTCGACCGCATGGAGGCGGATACGTCGGTACCCCCGGCCTTCGTGGAGCAGATGCGCGGGCTGGTGGAGGGCTATGACCTGCGCCGCTACCTCTCGGTGCTGCAGGGGCTCGCCCGCAATGGCTGACGCCCCGACCCCACGGCCGCACCGGGACGTGGTCCTGGTGGTCGACGATTCCCCCGACACCTTGAGCTTTCTCACCGAGGCGATCGAGCGCTCCGGCGCCACCGTCTTGGTGGCGGTGGGCGGCGACCTCGCCCTGGCGCTGGTGGACGAGATCACCCCCGACGTGATCCTCCTCGACGCCGTGATGCCCGGCATGGACGGGTTCGAGACCTGCCGCCGGCTCAAGGCCAAGCCGCAGCTCGCCGGCGTGCCGGTGATCTTCATGACGGGCCTGAGCGAGACCGAGCACATCGTGAAGGGTCTCTCTGCCGGCGGGATCGACTACGTCACCAAGCCCATCGCCCCCGACGAGATCCTGGCCCGGATCCGCGTCCATCTGGCCAGCGCCCGCGCTGCGCAGAGCGCGCGAGCGGCCCTCGACACGGCGGGGCGGACCCTGTTCGCCGTCGCGGAGGACGGGACCGTGCTGTGGTCGACGCCGCAGGCCGGTCGACTGCTGGCCGGGCTCGGCGCCGAGCCGTCCGACGTCTTCGCCCTGCCGCCGCGGGCCCGGGAATGGCTGCGGGGCTGCCTCGCCGGTGCGACCGGCACCCTGTCGCTGACCGACCGGGACGGGGTCGCCTACGCCCTCAGCTTCATCGGCCGCACGCCGGACGAGATTCTGCTGCGCCTGTCGCGCGAGGCGCAGGCGGCGGGGGTCGAGCGGCTGCGGGCGCGCCTGCCCGTCACGGGCCGGGAGGCGGAGGTCCTCCTCTGGCTCTCGCGCGGCAAGTCGAGCCGCGACATCGGCGAGATCCTCGGATTGAGCCATCGGACCGTCACCAAGCATCTCGAAGGCATCTACGCCAAGCTCGGCGTGGAGAACCGCACCGCGGCCTCGATCATCGCGGCGCGCCATCTTCAGGATTGAGTCGGCGCCGCACGCCCCATCTTGTCCACAGGCGTCGCGGCCCGGCGCAACGCCTTGGTAAGCGCCCGCGCGCCACGGTCCAGGCTCAGATCGACAAGCCGAGCCCGGACGCGATGATGACCTGCCAGCAACTCGCCGAGGAACTGAAGCGGATCGCCACCACGCAGGTCAGCGACATCACCCGCGCGGTCAAAGAGGGCCAGAAGTCGATCGCCCTGAACGAGGTGCGCGATATGGCGCGGCGCCTCGAACTCCTGGCCGACGCCTTCGACCCGCGGCCGGCGACCGAGGATGCCGAGCCGGCCGACGGTGCGCAGGCGGCCTGAGGCACGTATTCGGCCCTCCCGAGGAGCCTCCCTATGATCCACGCCCATTTCCTCGTCCGCTTCGGCGGCGCGTCGCTGCCCGCTTCGGCGGCACAATGGGTTGCCAACGCCGACGCCGCCCGGGCGACCGCGCGCATGATCGTGCAGGGCCTGATGCGCCAGCACGGCGGCGACCCGCGGTTGCTCGACGCGACCATGGTGATCACCGACGAGACCGGCGCGACGCAGCTGGAAATCCCGTTCCTCGACGCGCTCTACATGCCCGTCGAGCCGGTGGCCGACCTGGACCGGCGGACGCGGCGCATCGCCCCGCCCTCGCGACTCGCCGCCACCCTGCGCCCGCTTCGGAAGCTCGCCGGCGCGATCGGTGCACGCATGCAGCCTGTGCACGGATCCCCGACGGATTCGCGCTTTTCCGCGTGACGAGCCGGCGCCGCGCGTCTCCCCCACAGAGGGGGGAGGGAGGTGCGCGGCACGCTGGGGGCGCCTCGTCTCCTGAAAGATCTCACGGAGAGGCGACCCGGCCCCGGTTTGCGTAACCCCCGTGACCCGGAACGCCCCTCAAAGATCCCTGACCGTGAAGCCCCGCTCGCCCAGGCGCTCCGTCAGGACGCGCCGGTGGCAAAAGGCCGGATCGCGCTCGAAGCAGAGCAGGCAGAGCGGAGCGGCCTCGGCCAGGGCGGCGAGGTCGTCGAGACTCGCCTGTCCGGCGGCCGTGTCGAGCACTTCCTCGCAGTAGATCCGGCGCATCAGCGCCGCGTCCCCCGCCCGGGCCGCCAGGCGGCCGGATTTCGGGGTTCCGAGGCTGCGCAGATGCGTGTAGCCGAGCCCGGAATCCCGCAGGGCTGACCCGAGGGCGCCCTTCGAGAAGCCGCGCTTGCGCGAATTCGCCACCGCCCGGACATCCGCCAGGACGGCGACACCGGCGGCGCTCAGGATTCCGGGGACGTGCTCCGACTCGAGCCCTTCGTACCCTATGGTAAAGATTTGCTTGTTCACGGCGGCGTGACCGAACTCGTGTGTCAGGCCCGGCACTTAGCCGGGTGTCACCCTGTGCAACACCCTGGGATGTCCTGCGTATGTCGCGGCGTTGCAACGCATCTCGGAATTCCGCCGCAATGATCGCAAAGGTCCGTTAACCGCGCCGGGGCCATCGAATACGCCTGTCTGAGGCGCATCTTCGGTGGCGGGCTAAACACTGATGTCGCGGATCGACCAGTTTTCGCACACGTCCTCCCCCTGCCGGATTCCGGGCATGAGCCATCGGCTGAGGGCGGCTCGCCGGCTCGCCGGACGGTTCGCGGCGGCGGTGATTCTCGCCGGCCTCGCGGCCTGTGCGTCGAATCGCGATTTCTACCCGACCAAGGGCGACGCGAAGCCCCATCCGGGCGTGGCCAAGGCGAAGCTCCACCCGATCCAGGGCATCGACATCTCGAAGTGGCAGGGCAACGTCGATTGGGCCTCGGTCCGGGCCTCCGGAACGCAGTTCGCCTTCATCAAGGCGACCGAAGGCGGCGACCACGTCGACGAGCGCTTCCGCACCAATTGGGACGGGGCGGCCCGGGCCGGCGTCCCGCGGGGGGCCTACCACTTCGTGTTCTGGTGCCGCTCCGCGAAGGAGCAGATGGAGTGGTTCCGGAAGAACGTGCCGAACGACCCGGCCGCCCTCCCGCCCGTACTCGACGTCGAGTGGAACGGCCACTCGCAGACCTGCCCCAAGAAGCTGCCCCGGGCGCAGGCCCTGGCGATGGTCACCGAGATGCTCGAGGAGATGGAGCGCTACACCGGCAAGCGGCCGATCATCTACACCGACATCACCTTCCACAAGGACGTGCTGGAGGGCGAGCTGCCGGATTACCCGCATTGGCTGCGCTCCACCGCGGCGGAGCCGGAGGAGCGCTTCGTCAATCGCAAGTGGATGCTCTGGCAATTCACCTCCACGGGCCGCGTGCCGGGGGTGCAGGGCGACGTCGACCGGAACGCCTTCTACGGCACGCCGTCGGACTGGGCCTCGTTCCTCTCGACCGATTGCGATCCCCGGGAGCACAAGCGGTTGTCCGAGCAGGGGCTTTGCACGGACAAATAGGTGTGCCTGAGGCGAACAAGCCTGGGTTCGTTCCGGCGGCGGTATCCCGGGCTATGAATGCGGCAACCCGCGGCGGCGTGGGATAGCAGTCAGTCGATGACCGGCGCGCAGACCGGCGCCGCGATGCCGGGCACCGTCGCCATCACCACGTCGATCCCGTAGATCCGGCGCAGCAGCGCCGGGGTGACCGTCTCGGCGGAGGGTCCGCAGGCGGCAACCCCACCGTCGTGCAGGGCGATGACGCGGTCGGCGCAGAGCAGGGCGTGGCCGGGATCGTGGGTCGAGAACAGCACGGCGATGCCGGCCCGGGCCAGGCGGCGGACCTGGCCGAGGACCCGGGCCTGGTTGCCGAAATCGAGGCTCGCGGTGGGTTCGTCCATGATCAGGAGCCGCGGCGCCCCGCTGAGCGCCCGGGCGATCAGGGCGAGCTGCCGTTCGCCGCCGCTGATCTCGGTATAGACCGTCCCGGCTAGGTGCCCGATCCCCAGGGTGGCGAGCGCCCGCTCGGCGGCCGCCTCGTCGGATGGGCCGGGCGTGGCGAACGGCCCGAGCCGGCTCGCCCGCCCCATCACCACCATCTCGCGGACCGTGAACGGGAAGTAGGCCGCGTGCGCCTGCGGCACGGCGGCGACCGCCCGGGCGGTCTCGGTCCGCGACAGCCGGGACAGGTCCGACCTGTCGAGCCGGATCCGCCCCGCCCGGGCCGGAAGCAGGCCCAGCACGGTCTTGAGCAGGGTCGTCTTGCCGCCGCCATTGGGCCCGAGCAGGCACATCACCTGGCCCGCCGCGATGCCGAACGAGACCCCCGCTCCGACGGTCCGGTCGCCGTAGCCGAAGGCGAGATCCTCGACCTGCAGCAGCGTCATCCGATCCGGCCGCGTCCGGCCGCCAGCAGCCACAGGAAGAAAGGGGCGCCGACCAGGGCCGTGAGGATCCCGAGGGGCACCTCGATCGTCCCGACGGTGCGGGCGATCAGGTCGACGGCGAGGAGGTAGCCGGCCCCGAGCGCCAGGGAGGCCGGCAGCAGCCGGCGGTAGTCCGGCCCGACGAGCAGGCGGGCGATGTGGGGCACGATCAGCCCGATCCAGCCGATCACCCCGGTCATCGAGACCGCCGCCGCGGTGATCAGGGTCGCCCCGGCGATCAGGATGGGGCGCAGGACCCGCGTCTCCACGCCGAGGGCCCGGGCCTCCTCGTCCCCGAGGCTCATCAGGTTCATCCGCCAGCGCAGCAGCACCAGGGGCGCGAGGCCGACTAGCATCATCGGCAGCACCGCGCCGACATCGCCCAGAGTCACCGACGTGAGGCTGCCGAGGAGCCAGAAGGTGATCGCCGGCAGCTGGTTATAGGGATCGGCGAGCACCTTCAGGAGCGAGATACCCGCGCCGAGCACCGCGCCCACCGCCACGCCCGCCAGCACCAGCGTCAGGACCGGATCGTTGCGCCGGACCGCGAGCCCGACGCCGTACACCGCCGCGACGGCCGCGAGTCCGCCCAGGAAGGCGAGCGCCTGGATCGGCGCGACCGGAAGGCCGAGATAGATCCCCAGCACCGCCCCGAGCCCGGCTCCGGCCGAGACGCCGAGGATGTCGGGCGAGACGAGTGGATTGCGGAACAGCCCCTGATAGGTTGCCCCCGCCGCCGAGAGGGCCCCGCCGACCACCAGGGCGGCCACGACCCGGGGCAGGCGCACCTGCATCACCACTGTCTCCACCGCCGCCGGCGCCCGGGCCGGCAGGCCGAGCAGCCGGTGGCCGAGCACGTTGGCCAGATCCGTCAGGGTGACCGGATACTTGCCGACCGCCAGCGCGAGCACGGACAGCGCCAGGAGGACGGCCCCGGCCAGGAGCGCCGCCGGGGCCGGGACGCTCCGGTGCGCCCGCACCGGGGCCGCGGCGGAGGGGGATCGGCTCACGGCGTTGCACCCGCTTGCGTCGGATCGAGCAGTGCGGCCGCCTGCGCGGCGTCGAGGTCGACGTGATAGAAGCGGTGGTAAAAGTCGCGCACGACCTCCGCCATCGGCTGCGGGAACAGGTCCCGGTGGAGCAGCCCCGCCAGCCAGCGCAGGCCGATCAGCCGGTTGACGCCCGGCGGCGCGTCGAACCACGGAAACGGCTGTTGCGGCGCCAGGTAGATCCGGCCGTCCCGCACCGCCCGCAGGTCCCGCCAGAGCGGATCCGTCCGCACACCGGTCGCGAAACCCGGATCGAGGGTGACGATCACGTCGGGATCCCAGGCCAGGACCTGCTCCAGGGAGACCGCGCCGAGGCGCCCGTCGCCGCCCTGCGCGACGTTCCGGCCGCCGGCCGCCTCCACGAGTTCGGTGTTGATCGAGCCGGAGAACCCGGTCTCCAGTCCGCGCGGCCCCCGAGCGTAGTAGACGCGCGGCCGCCGATCCTCCGGGATGGATCCGACCGCCTTCGCCACCGCGCCGGTCAGGTCCTCTGCGTAGGCCGCGAGGGCGTCCGCCTCGGCCTGCCGGCCCAGGGCCGCCCCGAGCTGCCGGTAGGATTCGGGGATCTTGGCGAAGCTGCCGTCGAGCAGGATGTAGGGGATGCCGGTCTGAGCCTGGACCCGGTCGGCCAGCGACGCATAGGTCGGTCCGAGGCTGCCCGAATCGACGATCAGGTCGGGCTTGGCGGCGAGCACGCTCTCGACGTTGGCGGTGCCGCCGCGCCCGGTCAGGCGGCCATAGGCCGGGAGCGCTCGGGTGCGGGGCTCGAGATAGGGCAGCGCCTCGGGCCGGGGGGCGCTGACCCAGCCGACCATCCTGTCCGGCGCCAGGGTGTAGAGCAGCACCGAGGCCGGGGGGCCGGCGGCCAGGACCCGCTCGATCCGTTCGGGCAGCTCGACGGTCCGGCCGGCCGCGTCGGTGAAGGGGCGGGCCGCGGCTGCGCCCGCCAGGACCAGGAACTGGGCCAGAAGCAGCGCAAGCGCGCCGGCGCGGGATCCGCCGGGTCCGAACAGGGCCCCCATCAGACGGATCCGCGCTCCAGGATCTCGATCAGCGCCCCGTCCGGCCCCTCCACGAAGGCGATCCGCAGCCCCGGCCCCCGTTCGGTGATGCCGGTCCGGACGGGGACGCCGCGGGTCGTGAGATCGGCCATGGCCGCTTCGATATCGGCGACCCGCAGTCCGATATGCTCGATGCCGAAGCAAGGGGTGGATGCGGCCGGCGCCGTCTCGGCGGGCGCCTGCTCGATGAACACGGTCAGCCCGCCGAGATCCAGGACCACCCGCTGCACGGGGTCGGCGCCGACGCGCTTCACCTCCCGGGCCCCGAAGGTCTCGACATAGAACCGCGCGGCCTGCACGGCGTCGCGGCTGCGCAGATGGACGTGGTCGCAGGCATATTGCATCGGACCTCCAGTTCCTCGCGATTCGGCGTCAGCGCAGCTCCAGTCACGCTGCGCGGGCCTGTGCCGAAACGAAGTTATGTCCCCCAATACTCCGGGACGAGGGGGACCGCTTGACGCCGGCCGCGAACCCGCAGACTTTCGCCCCCAGGACCGTTGCAGGTATGCAACAGCCTTCCCACATCCGGGTGGAAACCCGACACCGCACAGCCAAGAGTTCCATGCGCAATCCCTACGACGTGCTGGGCGTGGCCAAGGGGGCGAGCGAGGCCGACATCAAGAAGGCCTATCGCAAGCTCGCCAAGGACTTCCACCCCGACCGCAACGCGAACGACGTGAAGGCCAAGGACCGGTTCGCCGAGGCCAATTCCGCCTACGAGATCCTGGGCGACGCCGAGAAGCGCAAGCAGTTCGACCGCGGCGAGATCGACGCCGACGGCAAGCCCCGCGCGACCGGCTTCGAGGGATTCGGCGGCGGACGGGCCGGTGGATTCGACTTCGAGAACATGGCCCGCAGCCGGCAGGGCGGCATGGGCGCCGGCATGGCCGGCGGGATGGGCGAGGACATCTTCTCGCATATCTTCGGCGAGGCGTTCCGCGCGGGCGGGGCCGGCCCCGGCGCCCAGCGCCAGGCCGCCAAGGGCGAGGACATCGCCGCCGAGCTATCCGTGACCCTGGAGCAGGTCGTCAGCGAGGAGAAGCTGCGCCTGTACCTGCCCACCGGGCGGGAGGTGGACGTGGTCATCCCGCGCGGGGTGATCGATGGCCAGGCCATCCGCCTCCGCGGGCTCGGCCAGAGCGCCGGTCCGCGCGGTGAGCCCGGCGACGCGCTGCTGACCATCCGGATCCGGCCGCACCCGAATTTCACCGTCGACGGTCCGGATCTGCGGACCACGGTCGATGTCCCCCTCGAGGATGCCGTGCTCGGCGGCACGATCCGCGTGCCGACGCTGACCGGACCGGTGGAGATGAAGATCCCAGCGATGACGAGTTCGGGCCGCACCTTCCGCCTGCGCGGCAAGGGCCTGCCGAAGAAGGACGGCAGCCCCGGCGACCTGTTCGCCACAACCGCCATCGTCCTGCCGGCGGGCGAGGACGCTGCGCTCATGGACTTCGCCCGCGCCCGCCGCGGCGCCAAGGCGGCCTGAACGCGCGGGGGCGCCCCGGACTTCCGTCGCCGGGCCGCCTCCGCTAAGGAGACGCCCCGGCGCCGCGAGGTGTCGCGAGGCTTCGGGATCGATCATGGCGGAACACGGGCAGGGGCTTCTGGCGGGCAAGCGGGGCATCGTCCTGGGTGTCGCCAACAACCGCTCGATCGCCTGGGGCATCGCCCGCAGCGCCCGCGCCCACGGGGCGGAGCTCGCCTTCACCTATCAGGGCGATGCCCTGCGCAAGCGGGTCGAGCCGCTGGCGAGGGAAGTCGACGCCCACGTCATCGGCCATTGCGACGTGACCGAAGCGGCCACGATCGACGCGGTGTTCGCGGAGGCGGCCCGGGTCTTCACCGACGGGATCGACTTCGTCGTCCACTGCGTGGCCTTCTCCGACAAGGACGAGCTGACCGGCCGCTACATCGAGACCTCGGAGGAGAACTTCACCAAGTCGCTCCTGGTCTCATGCTACTCGTTCACGGCGGTGGCCCAGCGTGCCGAGAAGATCATGCGCCCCGGCGGCTCGCTTGTGACGCTGACCTATTACGGCGCCGAGAAATGGATGCCGCACTACAACGTCATGGGCGTCGCCAAGGCGGCGCTCGAGGCCTCTGTGCGTTACCTCGCGGCCGATCTCGGCCCGAAGAACATCCGGGTCAACGCGATCTCCGCTGGCCCGATCAAGACGCTGGCCGCCTCGGGGATCGGCGACTTCCGCTACATCCTGAAGTGGAACGAGTACAACGCACCCCTGCGCCGGACCGTGACCATCGGCGAGGTCGGCGAGACGGCGGCGTATCTCGTCTCCGACATGGCCGCCGGCATGACCGGCGAGATCCTTCACGTGGATGCCGGCTACCACGTCGTCGGCATGAAGAATCCGGACGCGCCGGACCTGTCGCTCGACAAGGACTGACCCGTCTCCACGGCGGGCCGTGGCGAAACGGATTACGAACGACCCAGGGCGTACGACACGTACGAGGTCCCAAAAAATTCGGGCTGGTCAGCTGCCGCCGGGATCCGTCTCGTCCTGCTGGGTCTCGCCGCCCTGCGGCCCGAGCCCCGGTTTGCCGTCAGTCTTCTCGTTCGGGTCCTTGACGGCATCCGGCGCGACGTTCTTCGGCTTGTCCGGCTTCGCGTCGGTCTCCTTGCGGTCAGTCATCCCGGGTCTCCCGCTCCGCGCGGGACAGGCCGCCCGCAATGCTGTCGTCGGTCGCCGCCGCGGCCTTCCGGTCGGACTGTCCGCCGGACGAACCGCCGATTGCCGGCGGTGCCCGTCCCGGGTCACCGGTGCTGCCCCAGCCGTCCTTGGGTTCCGTTCGGGGCGCGGCGCCCATATCGGTGATGGCTGCCTGCTCGGCGGTCTGAAGACCGCCGCCGGCAGCCGGTCCCCCGGGGGAGCCGACCGCGTCGTCGGGCTTGCGGGTCGCCGTCCCGGAGTCGCGCGTCGGCTGGACCATCAGCGTTTACCGTCGTCCTGGCCGACCGCCGCGGTCGCCCGGTTGATCGCCTCGCTCAGATCCGCGCCGGTCCCGGTCTTGCCGTTGAGGGCGTCGAGGTTCTCGCGCGGCGTCTCCGCCTCGGTCGCATCCGTGGCATCGGAGCCGGGCGTGCCCGAGGCGATCCGCGCTGCGTCTGCGTCCCCGGCCGGATCGCGCTTCAGATCGGCCTGGGTCCGGGCCGCCAGCCCCACGTCGAGGGGCGAGTCCTGGCCGAGATCCTGACCGTTCCGGTCGGCCTGGGCGCTGAAGGTCTTCAGCGACGGTCGGTCTGTCTGCTGGCTCATGGCTCGCCTCCTCCGTGTCTGCGCAGGACAACGGAGGCGGGACGGGAGGGTTGCGCCGGGGACGATCGGTCGCCCTGGGAGCATTGCCCCGAGAGGAGGCTGCCGGTTCCCGGAGGAAGACGCGGCGTCAGCGTCCCACGATGCGTGGCAGGAGTGCCTGGGCCAGCCGCTGCACCGCATCCTCCGCCGCCCCGCGGCTCATCGCCTTGGCTTCGATCGTCAGAAGATCGCCGTCGCGCAGGATGACGGCGGTCGAGCCCGCGCCGCCGGTGAAGGCGTACAGGCTGATCCAGCCGATCGCCGGTCCGGCGGGCAGGCTGGTGAGCCGGCAATCCGGGTTCTGCTTGAGGCAGAGGGTCTCCAGCGCAGCGAGGGTGGTCTTGCCGGACCGGATCCGATCCTCGGTGCCGTCGGTCAGGCGCCCGAGCTGCAACGCCACCGTGGGGGCGCCCTGGCAGGCCTGACAGGTGAGAATGAGCTGACCCGGCTGGGCCTGCGCGGTGGCACCGTCGCCGAGGATCGTCCGGGCCGGCTCTGCGAGGGACGTCAGGTCATGGATCGCGAAACCCTGCGCCAGCGCCATTTGGGACCACAGGCTGCACAGGATCGCGAAAAGGCAGCGCATGCGCGAATCTCCGACCGGTCGCCCGATCGGCGGTAGCGGAACGATCAACGAAGATCCAGACGGGTCTTGCGCGGGCCGCGGCACTGAGAATTTATGATCGTTTGCGCGATCGATACGCGCATGCAGCAATCGAGAGTGCTGAATAAATCCAGACGACCTGCAGACAACGCCCACTCAAGCCTTTGAACTGGAGTGTTCGGAGCGACATAGCCTCTCAGAATGACGATCTCGCGGAACACCCTTCGGCCTGTGCCACCCGCCGTGGCGACCGACTCGGCCCCGGCCGGCCATGCCCGAACCCTATGGACCGCGTCCCGCCGAGGGCGGCCCCGCACCGTTCGACGCGGCGCGGGGCACGCGGCCGCCGCGTCCGCGGCGCAGCCCGCTCAGCCGATCCCGTCGAACAGCGCCGACGAGATGTAGCGCTCGGCGAAGGAGCAGGCGATGGTCACGATGCGCTTGCCCTGGAACTCGGGCCGTTTGGCCAGCTCCAGCGCGGCCGCGACGTTGCCGCCGGTTGAGATGCCCCCCGGGATGCCCTCCAGCCGGGCCAGCGCCCGGGCGGTCTCGAAGGCAGTCTGATTGGAGACCTTCAGCACGCCGTCGAGGATGGCGGTGTGAAGGTTGTCGGGGATGAAGCCGGCGCCGATCCCCTGGATCTTGTGCGGGCCGGGCTGGCCGCCGGAGATCACCGGGGATTCCTCCGGCTCCACGGCAAAGACCTTCATGTGGGGGAGGCGGGGCTTCAGCACCTCGCCGACACCGGTGATGGTGCCCCCCGTGCCCACGCCGGCCACGAACGCGTCGAGCTGGCCGCCGGTGTCGCTCCAGATTTCCTCGGCGGTGGTCTTCCGGTGGATCTCGGGGTTGGCGGGGTTGGAGAATTGCTGCGGCATCACCGAGCCGGGAATCTCCTTCAGCAGCTCCTCGGCCTTGGCGATCGCGCCCTTCATGCCCTGCGCGCCGGGGGTCAGCGCCAGCTCCGCGCCCAGGAAGGCGAGCATCTTGCGCCGCTCGAGCGACATGGTCTCGGGCATGACCAGGATCAGCCGGTAGCCCCGCGCCGCGGCCGTGAAGGCCAAGGCGATGCCGGTGTTGCCGGAGGTCGGCTCGACCAGCGTGCCGCCGGGCTGCAGCTTGCCGGAGGCCTCCAGCGCGTCGATCATGTTGACGCCGATACGATCCTTGACGCTGGCGATCGGGTTGAAGAACTCGAGCTTCAGCAGGATCTCGGCGTCGACGCCGTGCTCCTTCGGAAGGCGGTTCAGGCGGACCAGGGGCGTGTTGCCGATCGTTTCGGTGATCGAGCCGTAGACACGGCCGTGGCCGACCTTCGCCGGTGCGTGGAGGGAATCGGCCATCGCGGAACTCCTGCTCGTCGTGGGATCGGACAGATGTGTGTCCGGACCGACCAGACCAAGGCTTCCTGGGTTGGGGAGGCTGGGCTCGGACGCGGACGGGAGGCTGCGATATCGCGTTGCCGCCACCGGAGCAATCGGGCTAAGTGCCCTTGCTGAAAGTTCTTTCCGCTCCCGACGATGTTTCCGGCCGTTGGTGGAACGGCTTTGCTATTGGCCGCGGGATCGATGGAAACTTATTCTCCTCCTCTGCGCCGGCCGGGCGCCCACGCATGACGGGACCGCCGATGCCGACTCGCCGTACGCACGCCGCCGGAGCAGGGCCGTTGACGCGCCGGACGGCGATCCTCGCAGCGCTTGGCCTCCTCGCGGCGCGGCCGGCCCAAGCCGCCGACGCCGTCCACGTCGTCCTGGCCACGGCGACGCCGGGCGGCGGCTTCCCGGCCTTCGGAGCGGCCTTCGCGGCGGCGATCCGGCAGGCCGATCCGGACCTCACGATCGAGACCCGCGCCAGCGCCGGCTCAGCCGAGAATCTCGGCCTCCTGCGGTCCGGCTCCGTCGATCTCGGCTTGGTTCAAGGAGAGTACGCCTACCCGGCCTTCGCCGACCCCGGCGGGGTCACCGTGCTGGCCCCGATGTACCCGACACCCGGCCTGTTCGTCGTCCCGGCGGGCAGCCCGATCCGGTCGGTGGCGGATCTGCGTGGACGCGCGGTGGCGCTGGGCACGCACCAATCCGGCCTCACCGTGATGGGTCGCACCGTGCTCGCCGCTTCGGGGCTCGATCCCGAGCGCGACATTCGCCCGATCCTGCTCGACCGGGCGGGTGATGGGCCGACCCTGGTGCGCGAGGGCCGTGCCGACGCGCTCTGGGGCGGCGGTCTTGACTGGCCGGGCTTCGCGGCGCTCGCCCGCGCGCCGGGCGGGGCCCGGTTCTTCGGTCCGACCGAGACCGGGATCGCGCGCCTCGCGCAGCCCGGCGCCGCGATGAAGCGGCTGACCGTGCCGGCCGGCAGCTTTCCAGGGCAGGCAGACCCGATCGAGACGGTGGGCTCCTGGAGCTTCGTCCTGGCGCGCCCAGGCTTCGACGGCCATCCGGCTGACCGGATCGTCCGCGCGCTCGCCCGCGACGCCGCAGCGCCGACCCACCCGAGGAACCTCATCGGGCTGGTCCCGGCGGAGCGCATCAACGCCGCCACCGCACGCTACCTGCGCGCGACAGACGCGAGCCGCTCCTGAATCTGTCGCCGATCAGCGGAACGAGGCGACCCGGCGATCCCGCTTCCGCTCGGCCGCGGGCTGGTAGGCGATCTCGGCGTGGTGGGTGCAGTAGGGGAGGCCGGTGATCGCGCGTCCGCCGCAGAACCGGAATTCCGGTGTGGTCGGGTCGCCGAGCGGCCAGCGGCACATGGATTCGCGCAGGTCCATGATCGTGACCCGCTGGGAGGTGGCCAGAGGGACCGGTGCTGTCGCCGGCGCGGGGGCCGGGAATTCGGGCGCCGGGCGGTGCGACAGGATCGCCACCGGCTCGGGGGCCTGCGTCTCGACCACCGCGATGGCGGTCTCGATCTCCACGGTCTTCGCCGACGGCACCACGACGGCGGCGGCAGGCAGTTCCTCGCCGCCCCTCGGGCGTCCGGCCAGACCGAGGCGATGGACCTTGCCGATCACCGCGTTGCGGGTCACGCCACCGAGCTGCGCCGCGATCTTGCTCGCGCTCTGCCCTTCCTCCCACAGCCGGCGCAGGAGCGCCACGCGATCATCCGTCCAGCCTACGACGCCCGCTTCCATCATCCCCTCCGCCCCCTGCGGCTCGCGCTGCGCCATGGTCTGCGATGCGCATCCCGGGTCAATGGACCCGCCATTCGGCCGGCCACGCCGCCGTGCGGACCGCGCACCCGCGCGACAGGCTCCGCACCGCAGTGCGACACCCTGTCTCGTCAAGCCGCGGGGAACCCTAGCGCGCGGCTCGCGAGCGTTGCAAGGGCGCCGGGCAGTCCGGGGCGCCTCCTGTCCACCGCCAAAGGTTTGACGGCGTCCGGCGCGGCGGCCCGATCGCGCCACCGCGTGGGTGATGCGCCCGCATCGGTTTCGCGAACCCGCGATCCCGTATGATCGTGACCCCCGCGCAACAGCGCCATGTTATCGCGCCCATTGGCCGGCTAAGACGGAACCTCCGCTGCGGCCAAGCTCGTTCCGTATGGCACAGTGGCCGGGTTTCACGGATCGGGGTGACGAGGATGGGTTTCCGTCGGACAAGCCTGCACGCGCTGGTGGCGCTCGGGCTGGCGGGCCAGGTCACGGCCTGCGGCAGTCTTCCGCGCACGCCGTACACCGCCGAGCAGGCGTCGCTCGCGGGCATTCCCGGCATTCCGGGCGCCCGCGTATTCGCCGACGCCTCGGTGGAGACGATCGCGGAACTCGCCGCCAACCCGCACAGTCGGGCCAAGGGATTCACCTACCTCGCACTCTCGGGCGGCGGCGGCGACGGGGCCTACGGCGCCGGTGTGCTCAACGGCTGGACGGCCTCGGGCCAGCGACCGGAATTCACCCTGGTGTCGGGTGTCTCGACCGGTGCTCTGATCGCGCCCTTCGCCTTCCTGGGTCCGGCCTACGACGCCTACCTGACCGAATTCTACACCAGCGGCGTCGCCGGCGATCTGGTGGCGTCGCCCAACCTCGCGAACGTGCTGTTCGGCTCGGGCCTGTTCGGCGACGGGCGCCTGCGCAACCTGATCGACCGCTACGTCACGCCGGACCTGATCCGCGCGGTGGCCGAGGAGCACGCCAAGGGCCGGCGCCTGCTGGTGGTGACCACGAACCTGGATTCCCAGCGCGCGGTGATCTGGAACATGGGTGCCATCGCGGCGAGCGGGGTGCCGAACGCCCGGGAGCTGTTCCGCGACGTCCTGGCCGCCTCGGCCAGCATCCCGGCGGTGTTCCCGCCGCAGCTGATCGACGTCTCGGCGGGCGATACGCGCTTCCAGGAGATGCATGTCGACGGTTCGGTGGTGACGCCGGTCTTCACGTTGCCGCAGACGCTGCTGCTGCGCGACGGCCGGATCCGGACCGGCGGCAAGGCCGAGATCTTCGTTGTGATCAACGGCCGCCTGGAACCCGATTTCGAGGTCACGAAGGACAACACCCTCTCGATCGTCGGGCGTTCCTTCACCACGGCGAGCCGGGCCCGCTCGCGGGCCACGCTGACGGCGACCTACGCGCTCGCGCGGAACAACGGCATCGGCTTCAACCTGACCTATATCGACGAGGACGGCCCGAAGGTCCCCCCCTCGAAGGGTTTCGACACCGCCTACATGCGCGCCCTCTATGAGGAGGGCATGGCGAAGGGTCGGACCGGCGCGTTCTGGCAACACACGGTGCCGGCGGCGCCGACCGTCAAGGAGACGGCCGCCGCGATCGCGAACTAACTGTGAGGCCGCGCGCCTGACGGCGCGCGGCCAGCGCGTTCGAGCCGTACGCGCCCGCGTTGCGATCGGGAACGGCTTGAAGGTTCTGCTGTGACGCGCTCGGCGCCGAGCGCCCTATCGGCCCAGGATCTTCGTGACCAGGCGGCCGATCGGCGTCGCGGTGCTGGCGTTCCGGTCGTCGCGATCGACGGGGCGGTTCTCGTTGCCGAGGATCTTTGAAACGATGCGTCCGATGAGGTTCATGGGTCGGCCCTCCGTTGGCGCGCCATAACGGCGCAGCTTTCGATTCAACGGGCGAGTGGCGGGGCGCGTTCCACCCGGGCCTCCGCCTCAGACTTGCAGCAGGCGAATGTTGTTGGTGTTGCCGGCCGTGTGGAACGGGATGCCGGCGGTGACCACGATGATGTCGTTCGGCTTGGCGAAGCCCTCGTCCTGCGCGTGCTGCCGGGCCTTCGCGGTCATCTCCTCATAGGAGTCGACATCCTCGGTCAGGACGCTGTGCGCGCCCCAGAGGAGGCTCAGCCGCCGCGACGTCGCGAGGTTCGGCGTCAGCGCCAGGATCGCGGCGGCCGGGCGCTTGCGCGCCACCCGGGCGGCCGTGGTCCCGCTGGCCGTGTAGGCCACGATGGCGGCGGCGTGCACGGCCTCGGCGAGGTCGGCCGTTGCGGTCGCCACGGCGTGGGGCGGTGTCTCCTCCTCGCCGGGCTCCGAGGCCGCCACGATCGAGTGGTAGAGCTTGTGCCCCTCCACGCTCCGGATGATCCGGTCCATCATCGCCACCGCCTCGACCGGGTAGCGGCCGGTGGCCGATTCCGCCGAGAGCATCACGGCGTCGGCACCGTCGTAGATCGCGGTGGCGACGTCGGAGGCCTCGGCCCGGGTCGGCGCGGGGGCATTGACCATGGAGTCGAGCATCTGGGTCGCCACCACCACGGGCTTCACCGCAAGCCGGCAGGCGCGGATCAGCTCCTTCTGCCGCCCGGGCACGTCCTCGTGCGGGATCTCCACGCCGAGGTCGCCGCGGGCCACCATGACGGCGTCGGAGAGGCGGATGATATCGTCGATCCGCTCCAGCGCCTGGGGTTTCTCGATCTTCGACATGATCCCGGCACGGTCGCCGATGATCCCCCGCGCCTCCATCACGTCCGAGGGCTTCTGCACGAAGGACAGGGCCACCCAGTCGACGCCGAGTTCGAGCCCGAAGGCGAGGTCCGCCCGATCCTTCGCGGTGAGCGGCGACAGGTCCAGCAGCGTCCCCGGCAGGTTGACGCCCTTGCGGTTCGAGATCGTCCCGCCGGTGACCACCTCGGCGGTGATGGCGGTCCGCTCCGGCCCGGTGACGCGCACCCGCACCCGCCCGTCGTCGATCAGCAATTCCTGGCCGGGCACCACGGCGTCGAAGATCTCCGGGTGGTGCAGGGGAATCGCCTGCTTGTCACCGTCGGTGCCGTCGAGGACGAACCGGACGGTCTCGCCCGCCTCGAGATCCAGCCGGCCGTCGCGCAGCGTGCCGATCCGGATCTTGGGTCCCTGGAGATCCTGCAGGATGCCGATCGGCCGGCCGACCTCCTGCTCCAGAGCACGGATCGCGGCGTGGACCCGGGCATGGTCCGCCTGGACGCCGTGACTGAAGTTCAGCCGGAACGTATCGACGCCGGCGAGGAACAGGGCATGGAGCCGGTCGGGCGCCGATGTCGCGGGGCCCACGGTGGCGACGATCTTGGCGTGGCGGTGACGACGCATGCGGGTCTCGGCCTCCTGAGACTGCCCCTGGGGATCGTGCCGGGCGGCTGGTTGCCGCCCGAAGAGCGTTTCGCACCCACGCGATTCGACGGGGTCTATCTGGACGCTTCCCGGGCGATCCCGGCAAGCCCGGACTCGAACACGCCCGCGATGTCGGCGACGGCCTCGGCATCGCTCATGCCCTCGGCGTCGAAGGTCGCGCTCCAGAGCACCGTCGATCCGGTGCCGTTCGGCCGGACGGTTAGCGTCGCGTTGTAGGCGCGCACCGGCAGTGGGCCCTGGACGAAGCCATAGCTGTAGCTCATGCCGACCTCGTCCCGCGCGGTCTCGACCTCCACGACGGTGCCGAGGCCGCCCTTCACCACCAGGCCGCGGATCTGCGCGCGGATGCCGTCATCCTCGTCGTCGCTCGACAGGATGCAGCGCTCCACCTGCGGGTGCCAGAGCTGGATGGCGCAGAAGTCGCCGACCAGCGCCCAGACCGCGCCGGGCGGCGCGGGGATGTCGCGGCTGCGGGTCACCTCCAGGGCGCAGGCCGGTTCCGCGGCGAGCAACGCCGTACCGAGGATCGCGAGGGCCGCACGCTTCACCGGGTCGGTCTCCCTCGGGCCATGTCGGGTGAACGTCGGATATCCGCGTTTGTTCGTCGGGCACCGCGCGGGCACGGCGGACGGGTCACATGACTTGGTGAGATGGCCCCAATTGGCGTCCGATCGAGACCGGCCGCTTCCTGGAAGCCGCCCCGCCCTGCGGGTTATGCTGGTACGTCGAGGGATCTGAATCGCCGGAGATGCCCATGCCCGCTCACGATGCGCCGAAGCAGCCCGCGCGGATCGGCATTCTCGCCATGGCCTGCGCGCTGGCACCGACCCTGGCGGTCGCCGCACCTGACGCCGCCCCGCCCGCGCCGCAGGCCTTCGAGACCTGCCGCGCCGACCTGATCGCCTGGGCCACGGCGCGGGCCGTGCCGCAGAGCGTCGCGGACGCCCAGCTCGCCGGCCTAACCGCTGATCCGGACGTGCTCGCCTCCAGCGGGAGCCAGGGCGAGTTCGTGCGGCCGATCTGGGACTACATCGAGGCCAGCATCACCCCGTCCCGCATCGCGGACGGCCAGCGCAAGCTCGCCGAGAATGCCGAGACCCTGTCGGCCATCGAGGCCCGGTACGGGATCGATCGTCACATCCTCGTGGCGTTCTGGGGCGTGGAGTCGAATTACGGCGCCGTCCTCGACAACCCCGCCATCGTGAAGCCGGTGGTGCGCTCCCTGGCGACCCTTGGCTGCGGTGACCCCGCCCGCGCCCCTTACTGGCGCGACGAGCTGGCGGCGGCCCTCCAGATCCTGGCGTGGAACCAGGCTCCGCTGGACCGGATGCCCGGCGGGCTCACCGGTTCCTGGGCGGGCGCGATGGGCCACACCCAGTTCATGCCGAGCGTGTACCAGCGCTACGCGGTCGATTTCGACGGCGACGGGACACGCGATATCTGGACCTCGGTGCCGGACGCCCTGGCCTCCACGGCCAACTACCTGCGCGCCCAGGGCTGGAAGCCCGGCGAGGGTTGGGGCGCCGAGGCGATCCTTCCGGAGAACTTCGACGCCGCGCTCGCCGACGAGACGACGCCCCGCAGCCTCGCCGCGTGGCGGGCGCTGGGCGTGTCACCCGTCCCCGGGCGCCCGATTCCGGACGAGACCGCGGAGGCGACCCTGATCCTGCCCGCCGGGATCCGTGGTCCGGCCTTCCTGCTCCGGCCGAACTTCGCGGTGATCCTGCGCTACAACACGGCGCTCGCCTACGCGCTGACGGTGGCGCTCCTGTCGGACCGCCTGCGCGGGGATCCAGGTCTCGTCCGCGACTGGCCGCGGGGCGACCGGCCGCTCACCGCCGACGAGCGGCGCGATATCCAGTATCGGCTCACCGCGCGGGGCTTGCCCACCGGCGGTGTCGACGGGAAGATCGGCCCGAAGACCCGGGCGGCCCTGCGCGCCTTCCAGGGCTCGGTCGGGCTGCCCGCGGACGGCTATGCCGACGCGGCGCTGCTCGACAGGATCCGGGCGACGCCGTGAGCGCCGGTCACGCCAAAAAGGCCGGCTCGTCCCGGGCGAGCACGCGCTTGACGCTCTCCAGATGCATCCGCGCGCTCTCGGCGCGGCCGGCCGCCTCCTGGGCCGCCACGTGCTTCACGATCGCTTCGGGCACGATTTTGAGGGTGCGCCCCGTGCTCAGGGCGAGCACCTGCGCCTGTGCGGCCCGCTCCAGGTAATACAGATCGTCCCAGGCCTCCGCGATGGTCTCGCCCAGGACCATCACGCCGTGATTCTTGAGGAACACCACGTCGGCATCGCCGGCGCTCTCTGCGATCCGCCGGCCCTCATCCGAATCCAGGGCCAGCCCGTTGTAATCCTCGTCCACCGCGATGCGGCCGTAGAAGCGCAGGGCGGTCTGGCCGGCCCAGGCCAGGGGCTGCCCCTCCAGCATGGCGAGGGCCGTGGCGTAGGGCATGTGGGTGTGGAAGGCGGCCCGGGCGCGGGGCTTCAGCCGGTGCAGCTCGGCATGGATGTGGAAGGCCGTGGCCTCCGGCTGGCCGTCGCCCTCAACGACGTTGCCGTGGAAGTCGCAGAGCAGGAGACTCGACGCGGTCACCTCCGCGAAGGCCAGACCGTAGGGATTGACCAGGAACAGGTCGGGCCGCTCGGGCAGCACCGCCGAGAAATGGTTGCAGATGCCCTCTTCCAGCCCGTGCCGGGCGGCCCAGCGCAGGCAGGCGGCGAGGTCGATCCGGGCGCGGCGGACGCTGTCGCCGTTGAGCGGTTCGTTGCTGCGCGCGGGCGGCGTGCCCGGGGCGGAGACGGCGTGCGCCATGCGGGGGAGACTTTCCTGCTCGCGTTCGAAAAACTGCCGCCGGAGACCCGGTTCTCCGGGACCGCCAGAGGCGCGGCCCGGCCATAGCGTGTCGCCGGCTCAGGCGCGACCGTCCGTGACCCCGCCGACGAGGTTGAGGCGCAGCAGGAAGTCGGAGGCGAAATCCGTGCGGACCACCGGTTCCCGCGCCGCCGGCTCCCGGAGATGGTCGCGCTCGGCCTTGCGCGCCGCCACCGCCTCCGCCACCGTGACGTCCCGGAATGCGAGGCGCGCCCCGCCGCGCGCCTGGGCGAGGCGGCCGAGATCGGGGCCGATCACGCTGGCGATCTTCGGGTATCCGCCGGTGGATTGGCGGTCGGCCATCAGCACGATCGGCAGGCCGTTGCCGGGGACCTGGATCGCGCCCATCGCCACGCCGTCGGAGACGATATCGTGGCCCTTGGCGTGCTTCACGGGCGTCCCGTCCAGGAAGCAGGCCATCCGGTCGCCCCGGGGCGAGACGGTCCAGGGCCCGGCCAGGAAGGCCGCAATCTGGTCGGGGGCGAAGTAATCGTCCTGCGGACCCAGCACCACGCGGATCAGGCGCGCATCCCGCTCCAGCCAGGGCACGACGAGCCTGTGGGGCGTCGCCGCGCCCGGTCGTCCCTCGGCCACGGGCAGGCGGTCGCCGGCGGTGAGGCCGCGCCCGTCGAGGCCGCCGAGGGCCGAGCGGGTGTGGGTCGCGGTGGATCCGAGGACCGGCGCCACGTCGAGCCGGCCGCTCACCGCGAGGTAGCCCCAGGACCCGGCATCGCCAGCCCGCACCGCCAGGGTCCGACCCGGCTCAAGGGTCAGCGCGACGGCGCCGGACAAAGCCGCCCCGTCCAGGGCGATCCGGAAGCCCGGCGCGACCAGGGCGAGGCCGACCGCGCCCTCCGCCGCCGTGACCGTGACCCCGCCGGTGGAGACCTCCATGGCGGTGGCGTCGAGGGGGTTGCCGGCCGCGCGGTTGGCGGTGGCGTGCATCAGCGGGTCCATCGGCCCCGCCGCGGTGATGCCGTAGCGCAGGTAGCCGTGCCGGCCGCCATCCTGTAGCGTGATCCCGGGGCCGGCGGCCTCGACGACGAGCGCCGTCATCAGCGCGACTCCCAGCGGCGCACCACCGCCTCGCCCGCCGCCTCGCGGGCGCGCAGCGCGTCGAAGGTCGCGGCATCGACGGGTTCGAAGCGGATCAGGTCGCCCGCGCCGACGAAGAAGCTCGGGTCGCGCTCCGGCGCGTAGAGCCGGGCCGGGGTGGCGCCGATCACGTACCAGCCGGTCGGCATCGGCACGGTGGCGACCGCGGCGAGCCCGCCGCCGATCACCACGGCGTTTGCCGGGTGGGGCGGCCGCGGGCTCGCCCGCCGGGGCACCGCCAGAGCCTGCGGTAGGCCGCCGAGATACGCGAAGCCCGGGGCGAAGCCGTACATGTAGACCCGGTAGGTCGCCCCGGCATGGGTCGACACCACCGCTTCGGGGGCGAGGCCGGTGCGCTCTGCGACCTCGGCGATGTCCTCGCCATGGGGGGCGTCGTAGCAGCAGGGCAGCGTCCACAGGGTCGTGGCGGCCGCCCGGGTGGCGGTGCCTGCCACGAGGGCCCGGACCCGGTCCGCGAGCGCTGCGCGGTCGAGCACCAGCGGATCGTAGTGGAGCATCAGGGAGCGGTAGGTCGGGACGCGTTCCCGCAGGCCCGCGGGCGGGTCGGCACCCAGGGCGTCGTCGAGCGCCAGGACCCGGTCGCTGATCGCGGGGTCGACGGTCGTGCCGAACTCGACCACCAGCGCCGCCTCGCCCGCGTCGAGGAGACGGGGCTCGCTGACGACGTCGCTCACGGACCGAACGGCGCCAGCGTCACCCCGGCCGCCTCCAGCCGGTCCCGGACCGCCCGGGCGGTGGCGACCGCGTGGGCCGAGTCGCCGTGGACGCAGATCGAGCGGATCGGCGTCGGCAACGCCGCGCCGCTGGCCGTGAGGATCGCCCCGGCCTCGACCATCCGCAGGACCCGCTCGGCGGCCGCGCCGGAATCGGTGATCAGGGCGCCGGGCTGTCCTCGGGGGATCAGAAGGCCGGATTCCGTATAGCCACGGTCGGCGAAGATCTCCTGATGCACCGCGAGCCCGAAATCCTCGGCCGCGGCAACCTGCGCGCTGAGCGCGATCGCGAGCATGGCGAGGTCCCGGTCCACCGCCCGCACCGCCCGGGCGATGGCGTCGGCCACAGGCCGTTCCTCGGCGGCGAGGTTTCCGAGCGCCCCGTGCGCTTTCACGTAGGTGATGCGATGGCCGGCATAGGCCGCCAGCGCCGCCGCGGCCCCGACCTGATAGGCCACCAGCCGCTCGATCTCGTCCGGGCTGAACGGCATCCGGCGGCGACCGAAGCCCCACAGATCGGGGAAACCCGGATGGGCGCCCACCGCGACACCCCGCGCCTGCGCCAGGGCGAAGGTCCGGGCCATGATCTCGGGATCGCCCGCGTGCAAGCCGCAGGCGACGTTGGCCGAGGTCACGATGTCCAGGATCGCCGCGTCGTCGCCGCAGGCATAGGCGCCGTAGCCCTCGCCGAGATCCGAGTTCAGGTCCACGCTCGTCAACGGATCCGCTCCCCTGCAACTCCGTCGCGCCGCCGGGCCCGATTCGATCCGCGGCCAGGGCGGAACGCGCCTGCATGAGCTTTGAACAGCCCGGACCGGAGTGCAAGGTCGATGCCGCACCGTCCGCCGGAGAATCCGACGACGGGGCCTGCGGGGACGCACGGCCGCTGCGCAAGGCCGGCGCCTCGAGGCTCCGCGAATTCAGATCGTGTACTGCGACACGGTGAAGTTCGCGACATCTACCTCGGAACTCCCGGGAGGATTTAGCATTTAGCCCGGAGTAAAATATCTGGAGGAATGTTTATGAAGGTCTCACGTCTGGCCAGTGCCGTCGCGCTCCTGACCCTGGTCGCCGGCCCCGCCCTCGCGGCCCCGTGCAGCACCGGGACGACCATGCCCAAGACCCCGGATCAGCAGGCATCCAACCCCAAGAGCTCCGATGTCGACAAGTCGAGCAAGAACCTCGCCGGCGGCCAGCAGCCTGCCTCGCCCGGCACGGTCGGGGCCATGAACAACGCGGGTGCTGCTCAGACAGCGGACGCGCAGGCGACGGCGAATGCCCCCAAGTCCAGCGCCGACCCGGGTGCCGCGAACCTCGCGGGCGGCAAGCAGCCGTCCTCTCCCGGGACCGTGGGTGCGATGAACAACACCATGGCCGATCGTCAGACCGCGCCGGTTCAGGGCGACGGCTGCTGATTTAGCACAACCCTGTTGCACGTCATGCGGAAGCCCGCCTCGCCCGTCGAGGCGGGCTTTTTCGTCCGTGCGGCCCGTGTCCGCCCTCCGGAGGGCGACGTGCGTCCTGCGACCCCGATGACATCGCCTCGCTGCATGCCGGCGTCGGACGACCGGTCCGATTGCGTGCTCTGGGCCTCTCCACGCGCATCTGATCGAATCGATCGCATTCGGCGCGGCGCCTGAACGGTCTTCGATGACACCCTGATACGGTCGTTGAGCCCCGGGCCCGCGCAGCGCGCCCCCGATGGCCTCGCGCTTTCAGGCTGATCTCGGCCCACCCGGCGCCGAAACGCATCCCCCCCTATCGACCGTCACGGAGTTTGAGCCGGGCTCATCCGGGTGTATCGGGTACATTCGGCATTCAATCCGGGATGTTTCGGCAATCACGCGGGGGCTTGGGGTGGGTCGGAGAACGCGCCTCATCGTTGGGCTGCTGCTGCTCGGGGCGATCGGCGTCGCCGTTTCGGAGCCGGGGCGAGGATTGCGCGCCCAGGCCGCCCTCGGCCTGCATGCGGCCAGCGAGCGGCTCGCGGTCCTCCTGCCCGCCACGCGCAAGCCGCCGGCGGCCGAGGCGCGGTTGCCGGCGCTGCGTACCGCCGTGGAAGACGGGCGGACCTTCATCCGGCTGTCCGATCCAGAGCGCGCGCGGATCGGGCTTATCACCGAAACGCGCCCGGCCGTGCAGCATCGCCAGGAGCTGACCGCCTACGGCACCGTTCTCGATCTCGCCCGCATCACCGAGCTCGCCAACAGCTACGCGGGCGCCGTCGCCGCGCTCCAGACCGCCCAGGCGCGGGCCGAGGTCTCGGCCAGCGCCGCCCGCCGCGCCCGCAACCTCGGCGCCGGGGTGGTGGCGGTCGCCCAGATCGAGACCGCCGAGGGCACGCTCCTGACCGACCGGGCCGCCCAGGCGGCAGCCGAATCGCAGGTGCGGACCCTCGCGGCGACCGCGCGGCAGGAATGGGGTTCCGCGCTCGGCAAGGCGATCATCGACCGCGCGCCCCTCGTCACCCGGCTGATCGAGCGCGCGGATTTCCTGATGCAGGTGACGCTGCCGCCCGGGGAGACCTTCGCGAGCCCGCCGCAGGCCGTCTTCGCCGAGGTGCCGCCGCAGAGCGAGCGGGTCGCCCTGCGCCTGGTCTCGCCCGCCACCCGGACCGATCCCCGCCTCCAGGGTCAGAGCTTCTTCTATCTCGTGTCCGGCGACAGCGGCCTCCTGCCCGGCACCAGCACGATGGCGTTCCTGCCGGGCGAGCGCGCAGTCCGCGGCGTGCTCGTTCCAGAGGATGCCGTGGTCCACGGGGAGGGGAGCAGCTGGGTCTATCGCGGCACCGGCGACGGCGCCTACGTCCGGCACCCGATCCGGCCGGACGCCCCCATGTCGGCGGACGCCTACGTGGTCGAGGATCTGCCGGACGGCGCGGAGATCGTGCTGCGGGGCGGCCAGGCCCTCCTCTCCGAGGAGATGAAGAGCCGCATCCGCGTGGTGGGCGACGACGATGACTGAGCCGTCCGGCTGGGCTGGCCGCTTCGGTCCCCAGGCTGCCCTCGTCGGTTTCGCCGTCCGTCAGCCGCGGGTGGTGCTGGCCCTGGCCTGCGCCCTCGTGATCTTCGGACTCACCGCGCTGGCCGGCGCCCGCTACGATGTCTTTCCCGAATTCGCGCCGCCGACCGTAACGATCCAGGCCGAGGCGCCGGGCCTCGACTCGGAGCAGGTCGAGGTGCTGGTGACGCAGCCGGTCGAGGTCGCGGTCGGCGGCCTCCCCGGCCTGGAGACGCTGCGCTCGACCTCGATCCAGGGCCTGTCGGTGATCACCGCCGTGTTCAGGCCGGGCAGCGACGTCGACCGGGTGCGCCAGCGGGTCAACGAGCGGCTGGCGGCTTTGTCGGGGCGCCTGCCCGACGGTGTCGCGGCGCCCGCGATGACCCCGCTCACCTCCTCGACCCTCACGGTGCTCCTCGTCGGGCTGACCTCCGGCACCCGGGATGCCATGGATCTGCGCCACGTCGCCGAATGGACCGTGCGCCGACGCCTCCAGGCGGTGCCGGGCATCGCCCAGGTGTCGCTCTACGGGGGTGCCGTGCGGGCGCTGCAGGTGCAGATCCGCCCGGACGACCTGATCCGCTACCAGATCGGCCTCAACGACGTGCTGGCCGCGGCCCGCAAGGCGACCGGCGTGCGCGGGGCCGGCTTCGTCGACACCCCGAACCAGCGCGTGCTGCTGCGGACCGAGGGGCAGTCGCTCACCCCGGAGGCGCTCGGGCGGACGGTGCTCCACAATGACGGCGGAGCGAGCGTGGTGCTCTCCGACGTGGCCACGGTCACGGCCGCCCCGGAGCCGGCGATCAGCGCCGCCCTGGTGGACGGCAAGCCCGGCGTTCTGCTGATGGTCGGCGCCCAGGTCGGGGTCGATACCCGGGCGGTGACGGCCCGCCTCGAGGCCGCCCTGGACGAGCTGCGCCCGGTCCTCAACCGAGAGGAGGTGTCCCTGCGCGCCGACCTGTTCCGGCCGGCGAACTTCGTGGATGTCGCCACCGGCAACGTGATCCAGGCCCTGGCGTTCGGCGGGGTCCTGGTGGTGATCGTGCTCCTGGTCTTCCTGGCGGATTGGCGGGCGGCGCTGATCAGCGCGGCGGCGATCCCGCTGTCGCTGATCGCCGCCGCGCTCGCCCTCCAAGCCTGGGGCGAGAGCCTTAACACGATGACGCTGGGTGGCCTCGCCCTCGCCATCGGCGAGGTCGTCGACGACGCGGTGATCGGCGTCGAGAACGTTTCCCGCCGCCTGCGGGCGGCGCGCCCCGGCGGGCAAGGGGCCGCCCGGGTTGTGCTCGGCGCGATGCTCGAAGTGCGCAGCTCGGTTGCCTACGCCACCCTGGCGGTGCTGCTGATGTTCCTGCCGGTCCTGGCGCTCACCGGGGTGGCGGGACGCCTGTTCGGCCCCCTGGCCCTCGCCTACGTCGCGGCGGTCGTCGCCTCGCTGCTCGTCGCGCTGACCGTGACGCCGGCGCTGGCGCTGCTCCTCCTCGGCGGCCGCAATGCCCGGGACGCCGCGACCCGCGAACCCCCGGTCGTGCGCTGGAGCCGCGCGGGATATCTGGCGCTGCTGGCGCGGATTGGCCGGGTGCCGCGGATCACGATGCTCGTGGGCGTGCTGGTGACGCTCGGCGGCGCCGCCATCCTGCCGACCCTCGGGGCGGTGTTCCTGCCCGACCTGAAGGAAGGCCACATGATCCTGCACATGGTGGCCGTGCCCGGCACCTCCCTGCAGGAATCGCAGCGGCTCAGCGGCCTCGTCACCGGCGGCCTGAAAGGCATCCCGGGGGTACGGGCGGTGGCCGCACAGATCGGGCGCGCGGAGGCCGGAGAGGACACGGCGGGACCCCATTACAGCGAGATCCATATCGACCTGGAGCCCGGCCTCGACGGGGCCGCGCAGCGGAATATCGAGATGGCGATCCGCACGCTGGTCGCGGGTTTTCCCGGCGCGGCCTTTTCGCTGAAGACCTTCCTGACCGAACGCATCGAGGAGACGGTGTCGGGCTTCACCGCGCCGGTGGTCGTCAACGTGGTCGGCAGCGATCTCGACCGGATCGAGGCCGCCGCCCGCTCGGTGGCGCGCGAGCTCGCGGAGGTGAAGGGTGCCCGGGACGTCCAGCAGGCCTCCCCGGCCGGCCTGCCGCAGGTGACCGTGGCCCTGCGGCCGGTCGATCTGCGCCATTGGGGGCTCGATCCGGTGGAGGTGCTGGAGGCGGTGCGCACCGCCTACCAGGGCGATGTCGTCGGTCAGACCTACCGCGGCAATGCGACGGTCAACGTGTTGGTGATCCTCGACGCGCAGGTTCGGCGCCGGCTCAGTGCGATCGGCGATTTACCCTTGCGGGTGCCCGGCGGCCGCTTCGTCCGCCTCTCGCAGGTCGCCGATGTCTACGAGAGTGCCGGCCGCTATCAGGTGCAGCATCTTGGGGCGCAGCGGATGCAGGCGGTCACCGCCAACGTCGAGGGCCGCGACGTGTCGGGTTTCGTGGCGGCGGCCAAGCGCAAGATCGCCCGCGAGGTCCGGCTGCCCGAGGGGGTCTACGTCGCCTTCTCGGGGGCCGCGGAGGCGCAGGACACGGCCCGGCGCGACCTGATGATCCATGCCGGGCTGGCGGGCTTCGGGATCATCGTGCTGCTCGCTGTTGTCACCGGTTCCACGGCGAATCTGATGCTCGTCCTCGTCAACCTACCCTTCGCCTTCGTGGGCGGCGTGGCGGCGGCCGCGCTCGCGGGCGGCGTATTGTCGCTGGGTTCGATCGTGGGCTTCGTCACCCTCTCGGGGATCTCGCTGCGCAACAGCGTGATGATGGTTGCCCATTACGAGCAGATGGTGAACCGCGACGGCCGGCCCTGGGATGCCGCCACCGCCGCGGAGGGTGCGGCCGATCGGATGGTTCCGATCCTGATGACCTCCCTTGTCACCGGTCTCGGGCTGCTGCCCCTCGCCCTCGGCGCGGGCGAGCCCGGTCGGGAGATCGAAGGACCGATGGCGCTCGTGATCCTGGGCGGCCTCACGACCTCGACGGTTCTGAACCTCCTGGTCCTGCCGGTGCTGGCCCTGCGCTTCGCCCGCTTCCGGCCCGTCGACGATGCGCTGGCGGTCCTCCAGTCCTGAACTCGACCGATGTCGCCGCATCGGTGCGGTGCGGGCGCACTCTCGAATCCAGATCCATCTGGCGAGGCGGATTTGCGGTACACAAGGACCGTTTTTTGGGGCTCCGGACCAATACGACCGATTGATTGCAGTCATATCGAATAATTACATCAAATACAGGCGAGAAATTTATTTTGATATATGTTTAATATCCCAAAAAATGCATGCAAGGTAAATATTGATCGAGCTTAAAGACCAATATCGCCTGCCTTTGACCGCCGTGGCTTTCTCGGTCGCGCCGATACTGCAGGATGTATTGACCCAACGGGCATCGGCCAGCCCGGACATCGCGGGATATTCGACGCATCACGACGGCGGATCGGTCGAGGCCCGCCCCGACGGTCGAGCGGGACGAAGATTAATTGTGGTTAGGAGGAGCTTATGAAAAGCTAGCGGGCGAATACACAATTAACGAGTCATTAACCATGACTGTGTCTCTATCATGCCATGTTCGCCATGGGAAAGGCAGAAATGAGCATGATCGCGGCTCCCACAGCCTCTTGGTCCCACATTCTGACGCAGGTCGCGGAGAGTCTGGACCGGATCTCCGAGAAACCGTCGGCGGAGATCTTAAGGCTCAAACCGACCTCCGGTCCGGCCGACATGCCCGCGCTGCGGCTGAGCCTGGATTCCGAGGAGGTCCCGGCCGCGGTCGTCCCGCAGCCGGCCGTCAACGACGCCGAGCCGGTCCCGGCACCGGTCTCGGAACAGGCCTCCGGACCGACGTCGTCCGACGTTCAGCCCGACGCCGTCTCCGACTGGATGACGACCCTCGACATCATCAACGGCATGGTCGGTCTTGCCGACGAGCAGAAGAAGCGCCTGCGCGAGCAGAGCGCCTCGCACGGGGTGCTGCTCGAAACCGTGCAGCGCGAGCTCAAGGAGACGCAGCAGCGCCTGCAGCTCTCCGAGATGCGGGCCCACGAGATCCAGACGCGGGCCGATATCCGCCTGCAGCGGGTCCAGGCCGATGCGGATGCGCAGGTCGAGGAGATCCGTGCGGAAGCCGAGGCCCGGGTGCGCACGCTCCAGGCCGAGGCGGAAGCCTGGGTCCGGGCGGCCGAAGAGCAGGTGCGGGTCGCCGACCTCCGGGCCTATACCGCCGAGAAGTGGCTGTCCCGGATCGACGCGGCCGCCAAGACGCTGCTGCTCGGCGGCCATATGAGCCAGATCGAGGCCGAGGCCTGAGCGAACGGGCGCTCCACCCCCGTCGCTCCCGTCCTCCAGCCCGGCCCCAGGATCGATCATGGAACAGTCACGACGGATCGCCTCCGATCAGTCCGGCGCGGTGCTCGCCGCCACCGAGCCGACCACGGACGGCGCGATGTCCCAGGGCAAGGTCGTCGTCCTGACCTCGCTCCCGACGGCCGCGAAATGGTCGGGCCTGCTCGATCGGGTGCGCGGTGCGGCCGAATATATCCGCGCGGTCGAGGATCGCGCCCAGGATTACGAGGGACGCGTCCAGGACCTCGTCGAGCAGGTCCGTGCCGACCTCCGGGACGCCGATGCGAAGGTTCGCGCCGCCGAGCAACGCACCGACGAGGCCGAGGCGCAGGCCGCGATCCAGATCCGGGCCGCGGAGGAGCGGGCCCGTATCGCCGAGGAGCGCGCCGCGCTGGCCGAGGAGTGGCTGCGGCGGATCTCCGAAACGATCGAGGCCGAATTCGTCATGGCCCCTGCCGATTCGCGCAGGACCGCCGTGTCGGCCATTTGAGAGCAATCGTCGAACCCCCGGCCATCGGGGGTTCTTCGACCTGCGGATGATGCTGTGGCGGGCGTTTCCGGAGAGACGCGTGACGCAGCGTCGCCAACGCCGCCGTCTTGAGACACGAACGGGCAGAAGGGAACCGCGATGCCAGCGATGGACGAGGCGTTCTGGGCCAACCTCGATGCGCAGATCGTCGCGCACCGGCAGGACGGCCAGGACAAGCCGCCGGCCGCATCCCCCCAGCCGGCGCCGGTGATCGCCGTGGTGAACGGCGCGGCTCCGGCGCCCCGCCGGATGCCCTCGGACTGGACCGGTGTGCTCGACACCCTCACCGCGGCCAAGAGCGCCGCCCAGCAGCAGGAAACGCGCCTGCGGGAGCAGGCCGCCGAGCAGGACGCCCTGCTCCAGGAATTGAAGCGCTCGCAGCAGGAAGTCCGCGCCTTCGAGGTGCTGCTGCGCGAGGTTCAGGCTCAGGCGGACGCGAAGGCCGGGGAAATCCGGGCCCGCGCCGAGGCGCAGATCGGGAAGCTCCAGGCCGAGGCCGCCGCGCAGATGCAGGCGATGGAGGCGCGGGTCCAGGCTGCCGAACGACGCGCCGAGGCCGCCGAGGGCTGGCTGGTGCGGATCGAGCAGGCGAGCCGGGATCTGGCGCCCGCGGAGCGACGGGTCGCGGCGTAGGGACCATCAACTGGGGGGCGGGGCCATGTGCGCGCCGCGCCGCGTCCGCGCCGGGACGGCGGAACGATCGATCCGGGTGCCAGCGCTGGCGGCTCTGCTGGCGCTGTCGCTCGGCGGCTGCGTGACCTTGTCGGAGGGGCCTGTCGACCGGGACGTGATCGAGCAGGTCTTCCCGACCGCTCCCAGCGCGGCCGTGAGGGGCGCCGCCCAGGACCCCGCATGGCGGCTGCGGCTGACGCGCCTTTAAGCTCGCACCGTAACGCCTGTCGCCCCCCGCCTGCGCGATACGCGGTCGGGCCTGCCGGCATGCGATGTTACCGGCCATCCATCCCACAGCCGTCGCACGGCCCTCGGCGCATGCCTCATCCATTTGGGGGACGCGCTTCTCGTTCTCGTTGCTAAAACGAATGTACGAGCAACCCTAAGCCAGGGCCCCGACCATGCCCGAGCTGCCGTCGTGACGCGATCGACGAGCGCACCGGCCGCGTTCGCCGCCGTCCTCGGACACGTGGCGCAGCCTGCCGCCCGGACGGCACCGCCCGCCATGCCCGTCGAGGAGGCCGATCACCACCGCGAGCCGTAGGTTACGTCCGCGTTCAACCTGTCCCTGACAGCGGAGTGTGGCGATGGAAGAACTCGAGACCTATTCGCACCTGGTCGGGTCGATCTACGACCGTGTCGGCCAGCCGGAAGAGTGGTCCGCGCTTCTGGAAGACCTCGTCGGCTTCGTCGGCGGCCGGGTCGGGCAGCTCGCCGTGTTCAGCCTGGACGGGTCGCGCAAGCCCATGTGGGCGGTGTCAGGGTTCGACCGGACGCAGTACCGCACGTTCCTCTACCGGCACGCCACCGAGGACCCCCGGCTTCCCTACATCCTGTCGAACCAGGGCAAGGTGATTCGCGCCGAGGAGGGGGTCGATCCCGCCCAGTTCCGCGAGACGGCCCTGTTCAAGGAGGTCGTCCGGCCGTTCGGCATCGAGCACAGCCTGGTCACGTATTTCGCCCGGGAAGCCGACGTGATGGCGACCCTCGCGGCCATGCGCGACGAGGAGGCGGGCCCGTTCCAGTCCGCAGAGATGCGGCGCCTGTCGACGCTCGTGCCGCATCTGCGCCGGGCCTTCGAATTCTACGCCCTGATGCGGCAGGCCTCGGAGCGGTCCTCCGATCTCGCCTCCGCCCTCGACCTCCTCGACGCGGCCGTGATCCTCACGGATTCCCGTCTGCGCGTCGCCCATGCCAACCGCGCCGCCGAGGCATTGGCGAAGTCCCGCACGGGCCTGTCCCTCGACCGGGGCAGCCTCGCCATCAAGGACGGGCCGTGCTCGCGCCGGATCGCCAAAGCCGCCACCGAGGCGCTCGCCGCCGCCAAGGGCGGGGTCAAGATCACCCAGGCCGACCATATCGCCATCACCTGTGCCGAGACCGGCACCCCGATGCGGGTCTCGCTCCATCCCCTGTCCAAGCGTCCGACGGGCACGGGCTCGCGGGTCAGGGCCGAACTCGCCGTGGTGATCCGCAACGGCGCACCCAAGCTGCAGGAGGGGGCCCCCGGCCGCCTGCAATGCCTGTTCGGATTGACCGGCGCGGAGGCGGTCCTCGCCCACGCGGTCGCCTCGGGGCGCTCGCTCAGCACCCATGCCCGGGAGCGGGGGATCGCGATCTCCACCGTGCGGACGCAGCTGCGCGCCCTGTTCGCCAAGACCCAGACGCACCGACAGGGCGAACTCGTCGCGCGCCTACGCGAAGGCCTGGATATCTCCCTGAACTGACGGCCCGCCCCGCCGAACGCGGCCGCCTTGTGGAATGGAGTCGCGCATGCCCGATCCCGCCGCGCCCTGCCTCGCGGAGCTGGAAGCCCTGCCGGTGGCGGATCGCTGGCCGGTGGCCCGCGACTGGATCCGGCGCGCCCCCGGACCCTTCTTCGCGCAGTTGCGGGAGCGTGCGCCGATCCTGGATTGCGGCGCGGTCGTCCTCGTGGCCAGGCGCGCCGACGTGGCCGAAATCCTCACCCTGCCGAGCGTCTTCTCCGTCGCGCTCTACAAGCCCAAGATGGGCTCGTTCATGCTGGCGCTCGACGGGACCGAGGTGAACTACAGGGACAAGGCGGTGATGCGCGCCGTGCTGCCCTGGGGCGACCTTCCGGCCATCCGGACGCGCGCGGGCGCGATCACCGATGGGGTTCTCGACGCGGGCGGCGGATCGCTCGACGTCGTCGCGTCGATTGCGCGCCTGGTGCCGATGCGGATCGTCCAGGAGTTCCTCGGCTTCCCGGCGCCGGACGCCGACCTCTTGCGCTGGTCGTATGCGAACCAGCTCGACCAGTTTAACAACCTGCCCTTCGACGGGCGTCCGGATGCCGCGAAGGTCCAGGCCGCCGCCGAGCACGCCCGCGCGGAGATGCAGGCCGCTTTCGCGTCGCTCATTCCGGCCCGGCTCGCGGCCATCGAGGCGGGCGCGAACCCGCCCGACGACGTGCTCACGCGGCTTCTGCGGCTGCAGATGCCGGTCGCGGCCGGCTTCGGGATCGACCGGGTGGTCATCAACGTCGGCGGTCTCCTCATCGGCACCATCGAGACCACCGCGGAGGCCGTGGTGAATGCTCTGGCCGAGATCCTGCGGCGCCCGGACGTCCACGCGGCGGCGCGGGCCGCCGCGGCCGACATCGCGGCCTTCGACGGTTTCGTGTGGGAAGCGCTCCGTTTCGCGCCGATCGTCGCCTTCATGTTCCGGCAGGCCGAGACCGACCACGTGCTCGGACGCGGTGGCCCGGGGGCGCGCCGGATCCAGAAGGGCAGGGTGGTGCTGCCCCTCAGCCTGTCGGCGATGTTCGACGCCGACTGGGTGCCCGATCCCGAGCGCTTCGACCCGACCCGGCCCGACCACGCGTACCTGCATTTCGGCCTCGGTCACCACGAATGCCTGGGCCGCTACATGGCCGGCGTCATGATCCCGGAGATGGTGCGCCGGATCCTCCTCCGGGACGATCTCCGCGCCGAGAGCGCCGTCGAGGATGACGGCACGCCGTTCCCGACCGCTTTCCGGATCGCCTACGCGTGCGATCCCGCAGCGGTGCCAGACGGTCACTGACCTGCCGCCGCCGGACTGCCCAGGCGGTCAGTCTCGCGCGTTGCGGTGCCCGAGGAGACCGGTCCTCAGCCGCCGCAGGTTTCCGCCGCCAGCCAGACGGTGAGGATCGCGGTGGCGTCGAGCAGATCGTCGATCGCCATGGCCTCGTCGGGGTTGTGGCTGCCGTTGGCGTTGCGCACGAACAGCATGGCCATCGGCACGCCGGCCTTGGCGAACGCGGCGGCGTCGTGGGAGGCGGGGCTGCCGAGGGGCCGGGTCGCGATGCCGAGCGCGTCCGCCGCCGCCGCGAGCCCGTCGCGGATCCGGGGCGCGACCGCGCCCACGGAGGCCTCCGCTCGGGACCCGAGCGCCACCTTGACGCCGCGGCGCTCCGCCGCCGCCACAGCGTCCAGGAAGGCGGCCTCCAGTTCCGCCAGCACCCCGGCCGTGTAGGCCCGCATGTCCAGGCTGAAGCGGAATTCGCCGGGGACCGTGGTCATACCGTGCGCCGCGGCGTCGGTGTGGAACCGGCCGAAGGTGACCGCCATCGGGCAGCCGGCCGCCTCCCGCTCCGCCCAGACCCGGTCGAGGGCGAGGGCGATCTCCGCGCCGGCTATGGCGGCGTCCCGGCGGAAGCGGCGCGGGGTGCCGACATGGTCGTAACGCCCGCGGATCCGGACATCGGGATAGCGCACGTTGCCCGGGATCCCGGTGCAGAGCCCGACCGGGATCCCGGCTTCCTCGAGGCTCGGAGCCTGCTCGATATGCACCTCCAGGAAGGCGTGGATCGCGGTGGCGTCGAGGGCGGGCGGGCCGGCCCGCAGCGCTTCCGGGTCGCCGCCCGCCCGGGCGATATGCCCGGCGAGCGCTTGGCCGTCGTCGATCCGGACGGCATCGAGGGCCCCGTCCGGGAGGCTGCCGAGCGCTGCCCGGCTGCCGACGTAGGATACCTGGAACCAGACGCTCTCCTCGGCGCGGATCGCCATGACGGTGATGTCGCGCTCCGGCGTCAGACCGAGCCGGCGGATGGCCGCGACGGCGGCGAGGCCGGCCACCACGCCGGCGGCCCCGTCGTAATTGCCGCCCTGGGGCACGGTGTCGAGATGGGAGCCGATCAGGATCGGCGGCAAGCGGCGGTCCCGGCCCGGCAGGGTCATGGTGGTGTTGGCGGCGGCATCCCGCCGGACCGCGAGGCCGAGTTCCTCGGCGCAGCGCACCACCACCGCGTGGGCCGCGGTCTCCTCCGGGCTGTAGGAGGCCCGCGTGAACCCGGGCTCGGTCCGGCCGCAGCGGGCCAGCGCCGCGAACAAAGCCTCAACCCGGCCCCGCTGCGCGCGGACTGCCGCGCCGATCGCCGATGCCGTTTCCATCCCTGCGCCGCTCCAAGCCCGGATCGCTCGCCGCTGCGCTGCCATTTCCGTGCCGCCCGCGCCGTAGCCGGTCCGACGCCGAGCGTCAGCGCCGCGGCGCATCAGCCGAGGACGCGTTTCAGGCTGGGCTCGAACCGTGAGCAGCCGGTCGAGAATTCGGGACGGCGATCATTGCCGTGACGGGCGCACATATCGGCTCGCCCCGGGAAGCGGATGTCGGGATCCGCGGCATGACCGCTCCGTGCCTCAGAAGCGGCCGCGCTTCAGTGCCGTTATACGTCGGCCCCGTATTCCGGTCTTTGAAGCGGATGGTCCCGGGCGAATTCTGCCCGTCGCGTGTACAAGTGACGCCAATATGCGCAAGCCATCCGGCGATCTGCAGCCTCTTTGACCTTCCCGTCCCCGACCCCGCGGCCGACAATCGAGCGTGCGGCCGAGGGAGCTTTGGAATCGATGACGCAACTCACGCGGCGCGGCGTCCTGGGCACGGCGGCATTCCTGGCGGCGCCTGCGCTCATCCGGCCGGCCTTCGCCGCCGATACGGTCAAGCTCGGCTGCCTGTTCTCGTCCTCCGGCACGATGGCCAATCTTGAGGGCCGGCTGAACCACGTGGTCCGGATGGCGGCCGACGAGATCAACGGGCGCGGCGGCGTCAACGGCCGTCAGATCGAGGTCGTGACCTCCGATCCCGCCTCGGACTGGCCGCTCTACGCACAGGTCGGACGGCAGATGCTCCAGCAGGAGAAGGTCGCGGCCCTGTTCGGGTGCTGGACTTCGGTGTCGCGGAAGTCGGTGCTTCCGGTCGTCGAGCAGAATGACGGGTTGCTGTTCTACCCGCTGCATTTCGAGGGCGACGAGAATTCGAAGAACGTCGTCTACGTGAACTCACCGCCTGCGAGTTCCGTGCTGCCCGCGGTCGACTACCTGATGGGTCCGGACGGGGTCGGCGCGAAGCGCTTCTTCATGATCGGCTCGGATTATGTCTGGCCGCGCACGATCAACAAGCAGCTGAAGGGCTATTGGACGGGCAAGGGCATCCCCGAGACCGCGTGGCGCGAGGAATACGTGCCCTTCGGCTTCTCGAACTTCCAGACGCTGGTGAACCAGGTGCGCAGCTTCGCCAGCCAGCCCGGCGGCCAGCCGATCGTGGTGCTCACCGTCGTCGGCTCCTCGATCCCCGATTTTCTGCGCGAATTCGCCAACCAGGGCATCAGTGCCACCGACGTCCCGATCCTCGGCCTCGACATGGTGGAGGCCGATCTGGAGGGTCTCGATACCGGGAAGCTCGTCGGCCATCTGAACTGCTGGGCCTATCTCCAGGCTGCCAAGGGCGAGCGTAACAGGAAATTCCTCGGCGACTGGGCATCCTACGTGAAGGCCAAGAACGTCCCGTTCAGCGCCGACACCGTGATCGATCCGATGGTTTCGGCCTACGACAGCGTCCAGCTCTGGGCGCTGGCCGCCGCCAAGGCGGGGTCCTTCGCGGTCCCGGAGGTGCGCAAGGCCTTCGCGGGTCTGAGCTTCGACGACCCGTCCGGCTACACGCTGACCATGACGGGGGCGGACAACTACGTCTCCCGCGGCGTCTTCATCGGGTCGGTCAACGAGAAGCGCGGCTTCGACGTGCTCTGGCAATCCCCCGACGCCCCGAAGCCGGTCCCGTTCAGCCCCTATGGCTGATCCGGGGCGGCGTGCCATCCTGGCGCTCTGGTCCCTGGCGCTCGCCTGTCTCGCTCTCCCGGCCACCGCCGCACCGTTCGACCGGGCGGCGCTCGCGGCCGCGCTCTGCGGCGACGGGGCAGCGCAGGTGCGCGGGGCCGAGGGCCTCGTCCAGGCCGGCGGCGCGCTGCCGGGCGATGACCTGGCGTTCGCGGGGCGGATCCTGGGCGCGTTGGCCGAGCGCCGCCTGTCCTGCACCGCCGAGGGCGCGGTCCTGCTCGATCGCCCGGGGGCGCCCGAGGGCCGCGACGCCGTCACCGACGCGGTTCGGCCGGCCGCGGAGGCGCGCGCGCCCGTCCTCGGCCTGCGCCAGCGCGCCGCCGTCGAGACCGCGCGCGGCATGATCGGCCTCCTGACCGGACCGGATCCGGCGGCGCGCGCCGCCGGTCTCGCGGTCCTGGAAAGGCGCATCGCGACCGTGCCGGAGGCGGTGTTCGACCGGGCGCGGGACGCGGAGACGGATCCCGGTCTGAAGTCCACCATCGCCGGCCTCGCCCAGGCGGCCGCCCTGTCTTCGGCCGATCCGGCCCGGCGCGTCGCGGCGATTGGCGCCGTGGCGGCGAGTCCGTCCGGGACCGCCCGGGCGCGGCTCGCGGCGCTGAAGGGCGATCCGGCCTACGCGACCGATCCGGCCTTCCGGGCGGCCGTCGATGCGGGGCTCGCCCGGGTCGGCCGCGCGGTCGCGATCGGCGACGCCCTCGCGGTCGTCTACAACGGGTTGAGCTTCGCCAGCATCCTGTTCATGGCGGCGGCCGGGCTCGCGATCATCTTCGGCTTGATGGGCGTCATCAACCTCGCCCAGGGCGAGTTCATCATGCTCGGCGCCTACGCCACCTACGGCGTGCAGGAGGCGCTGCGCCGGTTCGCCCCCGGGCTGCTCGACCTCTACCTCGTCGCGGCGATCCCGGTGGCCTTCGGCGCCGTCGCCCTGGTGGGGATCGTGGTCGAGGCGCTGATCCTGCGCCACCTCTACCGGCGCCCGCTGATGAGCCTGCTCGCCACCTGGGCGGTGAGCCTGTTCCTGGTGAATCTGATCCGCGTCACCGTCGGGACGCAGAACCTGCAATTCGCGATGCCGGCCTACGTCAGCGGCGGCGTACCGCTCTACGCCGACTTCGTCGTCACCTGGAACCGCCTCTTCGCCATCGGCTTCGCGGTGGTGACGCTGGCCCTGACCCTGCTGATCCTGCGCCGCACCCCCCTCGGGCTCGACATCCGCGCGGTGACCCAGAACCGCGACATGGCCGCCTGCCTGGGGCTGCCGACCCGCCGGGTCGACCGCCTCGCCTTCGGCCTCGGCTCGGGGCTGGCGGGGCTCGCCGGGGTGGCGCTCTGCCCGATCTACAGCGTCAATCCCGGCATGGGCTCCGGCTTCATCATCGACAGCTTCATGGTCGTGGTGCTGGGCGGCGTCGGCAGCCTCGCCGGGACCCTGGTGGCGGCGCTCGGAGTCGGCGGCGCCAACGTGCTGCTCGAGCCGATCTCCGGCGCGGTTGCCGCCAAGGTGATCGTGCTCGTCGGCATCATCCTGTTCCTGCAGCGCCGGCCCGAGGGGCTGTTCGCGGTCCGGCGGCGGCGATGAGCGGAACCCTCCGGACCGCCCTGGCGCGCCCGACCGGGCCGGCGACGCGGGCCCTGCGCGATCCCCTGGTCGCCGGGCTGGTCGGGCTCTGCCTTGCCGCCGCGGCGGCCCTGCTGGTGGCTCCCCCCGCCCCCTACCTCGTCAACGCCCTGGGCCAGCTCGCCGCCTTCGCGATCCTGGCCGTCTCCCTCGACCTGGTCTGGGGCTATCTCGGCATCCTCAGCCTCGGGCACGGGCTGTTTTTCGCCATCGGCGGCTATGTCTGCGCCATGCACCTGCTCGCCCACGGCGCCGCCGTGACCGGGGTGCTGCCGGACTTCGTGCAGTTCATGGGCTGGAAGAGCCTCCCGGCCTACTGGGCGGGCCTCGACCACGCCGCCTACGCCTTCGTCCTCGCACTGGCGGTCGCCGGCCTCGTCGCCTTCTTGTTCGGGCTCGCCTCGTTCCGCTCGCGGGTCAACGGCGTCTATTTCTCGATCATCAGCCAGGCGCTCGTCTACGTCGCGATGCTGCTGATGTACCGCAACGATACCGGTCTCGGCGGCAACAACGGCATGACCGGCTTCCCGCTGCTGTTCGGCTGGCCGATGGGCGCCCCCGGCGTGGTCACGGGCCTCGCGGTTGCCACGCTGATGGCACTGGCCGCCGTGCTCGCCGGCGCCCGGCTCCTGGTCGGCAGCGCCGTCGGGCGGCGGATGCTCGCCTGCCGCGACGACGAGACCCGCCTGCGCACGCTGGGCTATAGCACCACCCGGCTGAAGCTCGGGATCTGGTGCCTCTCGGCCATGATCGCCGCCCTGGCCGGCATCCTGTACGTGCCGCAGGTCGGCATCATCAACCCGCGGGTGCTGGCGCCGGACCTCTCCATCGAGATCGCCGTCTGGGTGGCGATCGGCGGGCTGGGGCGGCTCGGCGGGGCGGTGATCGGCGCCGTGCTCGTCAACGGCTTGAAATTCTGGCTCAGCGCCGCGATGCCGGAGGCGTGGCCCTTCATCCTGTCGGGACTGGTGCTCCTCGTGGTGCTGGTGCTACCGAACGGGCTCCTCGACCTCGCGGGCCTCCGCCCGACCTGGCTGCGGGCGGCCCGATGAGCGCCCTGGTGGTCGATGCCCTGACGGTCGCCTTCGGGCGCTTCACCGCCCTCGATGCCGTCTCGCTGGCGGTCGATCCCGGCGAGGTGCGGGCCGTGATCGGGCCGAACGGCGCCGGCAAGACCACGCTGCTCGACGTGATCTCCGGCATCACCAAGCCGGTCGCCGGCCGGGTGACCCTGGGCGACGGGCTCGACCTGACCCAGTGCTCCGAGGCCGCGATCGCCCGGGCCGGCGTGCGGCGCAAGTTCCAGAAGCCCAGCGTCTTCCCGGCCCTCACCGTGCGCGAGAATCTGGAGATTGGCTGCGGGCCCGCGCTGGCGTCCCGCGAACGCCCCGCCCGCATCAACTCCGTCCTGGGGGAGATCGGCCTCGCCCCGCGTGCCGCGGTTTTGGCCGGACGCCTCGCCCACGGCGAGAAGCAGTGGCTGGAGATCGGCATGGTGCTGGCCGCAGAGCCCGCGCTCCTCCTGCTCGACGAGCCGGTGGCCGGTCTCTCCGACGCCGAGACGGCCCACACCGCTGCCCTGATCCGCGCGCTTCGGCGGCCGGACCGGGCGATTCTGGTGATCGAGCACGACATGGCCTTCGTGGAGGCCGTCGCCGACCGGGTGACGGTGCTGCACGAGGGTCGCACCCTCTACGAGGGCAGCATGCGCGGCGCCCGCGGCGATGCCCGGGTCATCGAGGTCTTCCTCGGGCGATGAGGGATACGCCCGCACCGGCACGCCTCGCCGTCGAGGGGCTCGACCAGCATTACGGCAGTGCGCAGGTGTTGCGCGGGATCGACCTCGCCGTCGAGCCGGGGGCCTGCCTGGCCGTGCTCGGCCGCAACGGCGCCGGCAAGACCACGCTGCTGCGCTGCCTCACCGGCCTGATCCCGGCGAGCCGCGGCCGGATCGCCCTCGACGGGATCACGTTGGACCGCCTGTCGCCGGACCGCCGCGCCCGTTCGGGCCTCGCCTACGTGCCCCAGGGCCGCGAGATTTTTTCGGAGCTGACCGTCGCCGAGAACCTGCGTGTCGCGGCCCGCGCCCACGGGCTGGAGCGCACCGATGCCGTGGACGAGGCCGTCGCGCTCTTCCCCGCCCTGCGCGGGCTCTGGCACTGCCCGGGCGGCAACCTCTCGGGCGGCCAGCAGCAGCAGCTCGCCATCGCCCGGGCGCTCGCCACGCGACCCCGGGCGCTCCTGCTGGACGAGCCGACGGAGGGCATCCAGCCCTCGATCGTGGCCGCCATCGAGACCGTGATCGCCGGCCTGAAGGGCCGGATCACGGTGCTGCTCGTGGAGCAGTATCTCGATTTTGCATTGCGGGTCGCCGACGCCGTGGTGGTGCTGTCCCGGGGCAGCGTCGTCGAGCGCGGCGCCCCCGGTGCGCTGAACCACGATACGCTGACCCGTCACATCGCCGTCTGACGGCACAACAAGGAGACGCCGTGTCCACGCATCACGAGATCCCCGCCACGCCCGAGACGATGGTGCTCGGCTACTTCGACGCCGCCCTGCCGCCGGTCCTCACCGTGGCGTCCGGCGACACCGTCACCCTGCACTCGCATCCGGCGGGCGGGCGCGAGTCGCTCCATCCCGATCCAGCCCGGGTGCCGGCCGACCTGCTCCACGCCCTCGACACCCTGCAGCGCGGCCCCGGCCCGCATTTCGTCACCGGGCCGGTCCACGTGGCGGGCGCCGAGCCCGGCGACATGCTCCAGGTCGACATCCTCGACCTGAAGTTCCGCCTGGATTGGGGCTTCGTGGCGATCCTGCCGCTGCTCGGCACCCTGCCGGACGAGTTCACCGACTACGAGACGATCCACGCCGACATCGACACCGCCCGCGGCCTCTGCCGGCTGCCCTGGGGCACGGAACTGCCCCTCGACCCGTTCTTCGGCATCCTGGGCACCGCCCCGCCCGCCGCCTGGGGCCGGGTCGGCACACCGGTGCCCCGCGCCTTCGGCGGCAACATGGACAACAAGGAGATGCGGGTCAGCACGACTTTGTACCTGCCGGTGTTCAATCCCGGCGGCGGCTTCTACGCGGGGGACGGCCACGGGGTCCAGGGCGACGGCGAGGTCTGCATCACGGCGCTCGAGACCGGGCTCACCGGCACGTTCCGCCTCACCGTGCGCAAGGATCTCCCGGGCGCCTGGCCGTTCGCCGAGACCCCCACCGACCTGATGTCCATCGGCCTGCACGAGAGCCTCGACGAGGCGATGCGGCAGGCCGTGCGCGAGATGGTCCGCCTCGTCTGCGCGCGCACCGGACTCACTCGGAACCAAGCCTATATGCTGTGCTCGCTGGCCGGAAACCTGCGGATCACCCAGACGGTCGATGGCAACAAGGGCGTGCACATGCTCATGCCCAAGGCCGCCCTCGCTCAGGCCCCGTCCCGGACAGCCTGACGCGCGATCGAATCGCCGTCTGCCAGATGTCGGATGGCGCGTCTCTCGATATTCGGGACGGCGCGCCATCGACCGGTAAGGCCGTCCCGAGCAGGGGCGTGCCTATCGCGCGCGGTCGTCTTCGATGGGGAAAGGCGTGGAGCGGGCGATCGGGATCGAACCGACGACATTCAGCTTGGGAAGCACAGGTAAGCCGTTGCTCTAGCTAGCCCGGGTTCCTCGTCGCACAGCGACGAAGGGAACGCGTTGTGGTTCAGAAAACGAAGAAGGGACGGAGCGCCGGCCAGCGCGTCCGTCCCTCGAAAGGTGTCGCTCGGCAGACCGACTATTCCGAAATAGCACCCGCCCAGATCGCGGTCCAGAGGCTCGCCCGGCGCTTCGGCCTCCCGCCCGCCACCGCGGCAGTGCTCGCCGAACTCGCCTATCCGACCGTCGACAGCTGGAGGGCGCGGGTATGAGCCGCCGCGACCTCGCCCCCATCATCGCCCGCGTCCTGGTCGAGAACCCGCCCGAGGTGATGAGCACCAGGGGCACGGTGCAGTGGATCTTCCGGACATGGCCCGACTGCTCCGGCGAGGAAGCCCTACGCGCGATCGAGATCGCGGACGAGCTCATCGCGGTCGACTGCATGGCGCGGGAGGTCTGAGCGATGGCTGGCGACCTCGTCGACCGTTTCCGGCTGCTGGTAGCGGCCTGCTGCGATCAGAGCCTGTCGCCGGCCGCGCGGGCCGTGCTGGCCCAGATCCTCGACCACTACAACAGCAAGACCGGCCAGTGCACGCCATCGCTGGACCGGCTCGCCCACACCTCCGGGCTCGCGCGCAGGTCGGTTGTGCGGGCCGTGAAGGAGCTGCGCGAGAAGGGTTGGATTGATCGAGAGCACGCGACCCGAGAGGACGGGCGGGCATTCGCCTCGAACCATTTCCGGCCGGCATTCGAGCGCGGCGACCTAGGGACAGAACGGTCCCTACCTAGGGACGAGGTTGTCCCTACCCCTGGGGACGAAACGGTCCCTAGGGTAGGGACCAAACGGTGCGCCGAGGTAGGGACCAAACGGTCCCCCGAACCTAGTAAGAAGAACCAAGGAAAAAGAACCAAGTCTGAATCGATCGATGATGCAGCCTTTGATCGATTCTGGACGGTGTTTCCCCGAAAGGTCGGGAAGGGTGCAGCTCGGCCGGTCTTCGAGCGCATCCTGTCCAAGGGGCAGGTCACAGTCGACGAGCTGACAGCTGGCGCGGAACGCTATGCGGCCGCCACAGCCGGCAAGGATCCTGAGTTCATCGCGCATCCGAAGACTTGGCTGAACGCCGAGCGCTGGGCCGACGAACCGGTCCGACATCGGGTTTCCGATAACAGCGGCGCCGGTGGCCGCCGCGGCTTCAGCGCGACTCGAGACTGGCTGATGGCGAAGGTGGATGCCGATGAGTGATCAGCTTCTCGTCCGGGCCGCTGGCGCGTCACGCCTGCCGAGTCTGATCAAACACCTCGAGCCCGAGCGCCTGATGAAGCGGCACGGCGAGGCCATCGTCACGATGTCCACCCGTTTCTCTCAGGTCGAGGTACTCTGCTACGAGGTCAGGCAGAGTCCGCGGCGGCGGGAGGAGATCCGCCGTGATTTCATGGCCTGCCCCTCGCCTGGAGCGTTGGCTGCGGTGGCGGACGACATCGAGGCCGCCCTTGCGCTCAAGCCGGACAGGCGGGCGACGCAAGCCGCCCTCGCTGTGATGTTCGACGCCCGCGTGAAGGGCCCGCAGAATCCGGAGATCTACCTCGAGGCCCTGGTCTACGACCTGGTCGACGAGGGCTTCCCTCCTGCTGTGGTGGTGGGTGCCTGCCAGCAACTTCGGCGCGAGAGCGTCTTCACACCGGAGATCGCCGAGGTGATCGCGGCGTGTCGGAAGAAACTTACCAGTTACCGCGCCGTGGCGAACCTTGCGGTGCGCCTGATCGATACTCGCAAGCAGATCGAGGCGGCACTACAAGCTTCAGATGCTGCTTCGGCCGCCGATGCAGGGGCTTTGCCATGACTATCGCCGAGTTGCAGCGCTCGCGGTCGGCGGTAGTTGGGCTGGGCTCTATCGTAGATGGCCCGCGGTGCCTGATCCCGTTTGATCGCCGGGAGGGGCTGACGATCGACGAAGCCGCGGAGATCGCCGGCCGGGACGTTCGAACGCTCAGACGCTGGTGTGTGGAGCGAGACATCGGCCGCCGGATCGCAGGCGGCCCGTGGACAGTCAGCCGGGTCGCACTTGGGATGCTCCTGAATGGCGATGACATCGCGCTGGCGGCATACCTCGCAGGAGATCGCAGTTCGGAGCCGGTGTGCGCCTACTTCGAGGGTGTGGGGTTGGCCGATCTGCCACGGCGATGGGCCGGTGCTGCGATGGCCCCGGGGTGAACGCCGCGGACATTGCGGACATCGTGACGTATCCCGGCGCGCCTCCCCTCGGGCACCATCGGCACACTCCAGCCGTAGCCTGAGGACAGCGCCATGAAGACCGCCGACCGCTCCATGACCTATCCGGAGTTCGTCCGGTTCCGCACGGAGAACGGCATCTCCGGCGCCATCGTCCAAGCTGCACGCCAGAACCGCATCACCACGAGCGAATTCCTGCGCCAGGCCGTGCGGGCGAAGCTTAAAGCCGAGGGCGTGGCGCTGCCCGACCTCGACGCTCCCGCCCAGCGCCAGGCCGCCTGATCCGAGATCGCCGGGCGGCCCTCCGTCCGTCTGGCGAGGCACCCGCTATGCTCTTGGTTGACGAGCAGCAGAGAGCCGCGGGTGCCACCCCTTCATCCCAGCCACAGGACCTGAGCTATGCCTAGGATAGCAAAGCAGCCTGGGCCTCGGTCGGCCTGTCAGGAGCCGAAGCCAATGACCGAGGCTGATCGGTCCGAGGCCTCCCAGATCGCCGCCCACTGCGTCGCCAGCGGCTCGCCCGAACTGATCGCCGACTTCATCGCGCAGGGTACGCCCTTGGTCGAGGTGAAGATGCAGGTCAGCCTGATCGGCAAGGTCACCGACATGTCGGTGCTGGCCTCCTCGATCGACAGGAGCATCCCCGTCAGCCTCGGGCGCCAGCTGCTCGCAGAGGGCCGTAGCCTGCAGGAGATCCGCAGCGAGTTCTTTGCCCGCATGGTGGCGAAGCAGGAAGAAACCTCGATCTGTTCGCACGTCTTTGCAGACCAGGGAAACGCGGGCGTCGCGGCTTCTCAGGCCTCGATGCAGCGAACCTTGAAGGCGGCTGGCATGACGCCCGTCGAGCCGTATCGATCATGACCGCGCCCTCCCTCACGCGCCGTGATGGTGACCGGAAGTTGGCCGAAGGACCGCCATCCTCCCGATCCGTGACATTTGAGCAACAGTCGGGGGACCCTGTCACCTCGGCGAGGCTACGGGCTGTAGATGCGCGGTCCTTCCCTAGCGCTGAGGGTCCAATTTGATGCACGGCGGCGATCTCGACCCCCTCATCACCATCTCGGCAGCCGCCGAGCGCCTCGGCATCGACCGGAGCGTCCTGTCCCGCCAGATCAAGGCCGGCGCGGTGCGGTCGTATGGGCAAAAGGTCAGGTTCTCCGAGGTCTTAGCCGACCGTGCTGCTAACATCGATCTGACCCGTTCCGGTCGTCGCGCGGGCCGCGCGGAGCACGAGGATCAGGGCAGCGGGCGCGACCGTGCATCAAGCCGTGCATCAGCCCGTGCATCAGGTGATGCACGGCCGGCCGACGACGACGCTGAAGACGAGGCGGATGGCGGCGCAACCGTCATGGTCGACGGGCGGCTGATGACCACCGCCCAGGCCCGCGCGATGAAGGAAACGTACCTCGCGCTGCTGCGGAAGCTCGAATTTGAGGTGGCTGATCGGACTCTCGTCAACCGGGCCGCCGCGGAGGCTGCCTTCTTCGACGAGGCCCGCGGCGTCCGGGACACCTTGCTTTCGTGGCCGACCCGCATCGCCGTCGAGATGGCCGAGGAGATCAAGATCGATCCTGCCACTAGCAAGGTCGACTTCCGATCCCTGACCACGGTCCTGGGCCGCTACGTCCACAAGCTCCTGACGGAGATGGGCGAACCCGAAAACCCGGAGTGGAGCGCTGGCTGATGACCGGCTCCCGCACCCCCGTATCGCAGGAGGATCGATCGTGAAGACACCCGCCCAAAAGACCGCCAAGCCCGCTACCGACCTCGTGGCGTTGAGCCGGACCGGCACTGACCTTGACGCGCTCGTGACCGGCCTGTCCGATGCGCAGCAACAGATCGAGACGGCGACCCGCGACCGTGAGGCGGCCGAGGCCTCCTACCGCGAGCAGATCCTCGACGCCTCGCCCGCCGACCTGGAGAAGATCCAGGCGGCCAAGGCCCGGGCGACCGTCGACCTCGATCGCGCCGAGGCCCTCGTGGCCGCCCTGAACCGTCGCATTGCCAGCGTCCGGGACAATCGGGAGCGGGATGCCCGCCGGGCTCAGCACGCCGACGCTGTGGCGAAGTGCTCCGTCGTCCGCCAGCGCTTGCCAGCAGAGTATGTCCGCCACGCCATGGCACTCCGGATCCTGCTGCGCGACCTCGCCGAGGCGGAGACGGCCCGCTTGCATGCCGAGCCGCTTGCCGCGGAGTTCGGGTGGATCCCGGCTGTCGAGGCCGAGCTGCGCCACCTCGACCGCGCCCCGGAAGAGATCGTCGACCGGGAAGACGTCATGCTCTGGGCGATCGACGGTCGAAGAGAGCCGCTTCCGGCCGAGAAGCAGGCGGAGGTGCAGTCGACCGGGAAGTCGAACAAGGGGCTGTTCTACACGGGCCAGACCGGCAGGGTCACGGGTTCCGGTCATCCGTTCGAGTGCACCCGCCGCCGCTACACCCGCACTCGTTATCGTGCGGCGATCGAAGCACCGTGGAACGCCGTCTCTCTTCTGAACGCCGTGCACCTGCCGGCCTTCCTCGCCTACGGCGAAGACTTCGTGACCGCCGAGCAGCTCCGCTCCGCCGACACCGCCCTGGCGCACCTCGCCCGCGAACTACCCGACGCCGGCAACCGCGCCCGGCCGGTGCTGGAGCGGTTCGAGATGGTGGACGACACCCCGCGCGATGGTGGCCCCGCCGAAGCGATGCAGTACCTGCGGAGCGTCGCGTGACCCTGGCCGAACTAGACGATGAGGACCGCGCGGAGGCTGCGGCCCTTCGCCGAAACCTGCGCCTCGACACGATCATGGGTGTGCCGGAAGCCGAGGCCGAGGAACGTCGACTCGTGGCCTTCGCCCTGGCCCTGCGCCTCGATCTCACGCCCGATGCCGCGGTGCTGTTGCTACGCCAGGCGCCGGATCTGCGCACGGTCGACGCGGTGGCCTCGTGGGTCGGGGCGATCCCGGTCCAGCCCGCACCGGAGGCACGGCATTGAGCGCCGTAGCGAGCCTCATCCCCGCCCAGCCGCCTGGATGCGAGGAAGTGACCGCGGCCCTTTCGGCCTACGTGGGAGCCGTCGCGCTGGACCTCGGCAAGATCGGCACCCCGGATGCCGTCGAGGCCATGAACGCGCTGGCGGCCGCCATGAAGGCCCTTGCCGATGCCTACCGCATGTCCGCCGCCGTCCTGAGCGTCGGCCTGCCTGTCGCGCACTGAGGAGCCGCCGCAATGGCCGCCAAGACCATCGAAGCCCGCCTCGTCATTTCCGGTGAGGACAAGGGTGCCAGCGCCTCGATTGCCAGTGTGGTGAAAAGCGTCCGGCAGCTGGAGGAGGTCTCGAAGGTCTCGGCGCCGTTGCAGCGGATGGCGAAGGACTTCCAGCAGGTCGAGCAGGCCTCGAAGGCGGTGAATGCGGCCATGTCGGCCCGGGCCGGGTTCTCGGCCGCTGAGGCAGGCCTCAAGGCGACACAGGGCGCCGCTCAGGCTGCCACGCGGGCGCTGGAGCAGGCGAAGGTCGCCAGGGCGGCGTTCGATGGCGTCAGGGCCACCAAGGGCTCCGCGGAGGCCAAGGAGATCGAGGCGGCGACCCGGGCCGTCGTCCAGTACACGACCGCCCAGCGCAAGGCCGAGGGCGACGTCCGCCGGGCTACCGCAGCGGTCGCCGCTCAGTCGTCTGCGCTCCAGCATGCTGAATCGGCAGCCGTGAAATTCGGGGCCGATCTTAGCAGCCTGGAGTCTCACCAGGTCCGCCTTCGCTCCGCCACCGAGACCGCCACCGGCGCCATGCGGACGCAGATCAGGGTGGAGGACCAAGCCGCCCGGTCTGCCGCCCATCTCGCCAAGGAGCAGGCGGAGGCGGCCCGGCACATGCGCCAGCACGGCGCTATCGGGCTCGCGGCCGGCGCGGCGGCCGGCGCGGTGTCGGCGCACAGCGTGGTGCATGGCACGATCGACGGGGTGAAAGCTGGCGCCCGGCTCCAGCACGAGACGGTATCGCTGAAGAACGCGGGCCGGACCGATGCGGAGCTCGCTCAGATCGAGCGCGCCTCCCGCGAGACCGTCAAGGCGGTGCCGACCGCGACGTTTGAGGAGAACCTCAAGGTCGTGAACGAGACCGTCTCGGCGTTCGGGTCGCTCGACCATGCCCTGGAGCACCTGACCTTCATGCAGAAAGCCTCGGCGGCGGTGAACGCAGCGGCCGGCGGCAAGATCACCGACAGCGCCGGGGAGATGGGCAACAAGATGGCCCGCTTCGCTGAAGAGCGCGGGTCGGCCGGAGACGGACACCGATTCGAGCGGGAGACCGAAGGCCTCGTTCGGGCGATGGTCTTCTCGGGCGGCAACTTCAATCCGCACGAGGCGATCAACTTCGCCCAGCAGGCCAAGTCGTCCCTGCGCGGCTACGACGAAGAGTTCCTGACCACGATCATGCCCTCGATCGTTGGCACGATGAAGGGTGAGCGCGCCGGCACAGCGGCGAACGCCTTCAACAACGTCATCAACGGCAAGGTCAATGATAAGAAGCAGGCCGAGGAGTGGATGAAGTACGGCCTGCTCGACAAGAGTCAGGTCATCATGAAAGCGGGTCACGCCACCGCCTGGCGCTCGGGCGCGGTAAAGGACACGACCCTCGCGCACCAGAACCCGCTGAAGTGGATGGAGACCGTCGTCCTACCGGCGCTTAAAGCCAAGGGCGTCAACGTCGACGACGACGAGGAGCTGTCGAAGGTCTTCGCGACCATGTTCCGGCAGAACACCTCGAACTTTTTCGCGAACGAGATTGGGCTCAAGTCTTTCCGTGCCCGGCTGCACAAGGATGCTGCTCTCCAGCGGCAGACCGGTTCCCTCGACGATATCTACAACCGGAACCTGAAGGAGGATCCGACCGAGGGCCTGAAGGCGGTGAAATCTGGCCTGGAGGACGTGCTGGCCGCGGCGACGTCGCCGCTAATGGCGCCGGCGGCCGCTGGCCTGAAGGCGCTGGCCGAGGGACTCCAGAGTATCGCCCTGGTGGCGAAGGATCACCCGATGATGGCGGCTGGTGCTGGGGGCGCCGCAGTTGCCGGCGGCCTCGCGGCCTCGGGCTATGCCTCTTATAAGATCGCCACCGGGTTCGGCCTGCCGTCGGCTGCCGCCGAGCTCACTGTCGCCGCGAAAATGCTGCAGGGAGCCGCTGTCGAGAAGGGCGCGGTCTTGAATGCCGTGAAAGCCATTCCGATGGCCGGCTTTGGCCTAGGCGGCATCACGCTCGGCCTCGGTGCCGGTGCGGCCGTAGCGGGCTATGCCACCTCGCAGGAAGTGCCGAAGATCGCCGAGAAGGAAGGGCCCGGAGCGATCGACCCTTCCACTGGCGAGCACTTGGACACGGTGGTGCCTGAGACGACCCCTTGGATCCGCGATTGGTGGACGAAGACTATGCCGGCCTGGGCTGGCGGCAGCGAAGAGGCCGGCAAGAAGGTCGGCGAGACGATGGGCAAAGCCATCGTCGATGCTCCGCTTCCGCCGCGTCGCCCGGCCATGCTGGAGGACTTCCAGACGAAGGCGGGCGAGACAGGCGCCGAGGCCGGTAAGACGCTGCTTCAGCGGATCATTGAGGCGGTCGGCACCGGCATCAACGTCCCGATCAACTTCGTGCCGGGCGATGGCTCTGGCGGCGGGGGCGGGTCCGGCATCCAGAACGCCAGCTTCGGCAGCGGGGGCCTCGGTGGCCTGATCCAGCGCGCCAGCTTCGGTGGCGGTGGGAGCGGGATAGGTGCGGGCGGCGGAGGCGGGGGTGGTCTAGGAGCCGGGGGTGGTGTCGTAGGCTCGACCCGCGGCATCTCGGCCAGCGACATGCGCGATGTGAACCCGGAAATGGCGGCCTACATCCGGGCTTCCGCTGTGGCGAACGGCATCGATCCGACCGTAGCGTTGCGCATCGCCAACTCGGAAGGCTTGCGAGGCTCAGTGCCGGGCGTCAGGAACACGCCTGGCGACAAGGGTACGAGCTTCGGGCCGTTTCAGCTGCACTACGCCTCCCGCGTTCCTGGCCTGACGCTGGGTGGCCTCGGCGATCGCTACACCCGGGAAACCGGGCATCATGCGAGCGACCCGAAGCACTGGAAAGAGCAGATCGACTTCGCCTTACGCACAGCCAAGCGCGAGGGCTGGGGCGCTTGGCACGGCCGCTATGGCGCAGGAATCGGCACGCGAGACGGCATCGGCACTGTCCGACCGGTCCCCATGCCGAAAGATGGCCCCGTGGCTGCCAAGACGCCGGATGAGCCCCACCTCATCAAGGGCCTCGACGGCAAGGAAGGCCTCGACCTCGGCAACGGCCTGATGAAAATGCCGGATGGCAGTGTCCGCTCCATCACCCGCAGCGGTTTGGAGATCCCGGACGCGCCTCCAGGCGGCATCGGGGGTGCTGGCAGCGGCCGCGGAATGTCGGAGCTTCGGGAGCACGTCGCCGAACTCGGCAGGCATATCGATCGGTTCGGGGAGTCGAGCTTCCACGGCCAGATCGAGGTCACCGGCCTCAACCGAGCTGGCATGCGAGCGACGGCAGTCAGGATGAAGAACCGCGGCGGTCTGACAGCCGACATGGGTGTGACGATGCCAGATCTGGATCGAGGGGAGGGTTACAACTCGCCGCCCCGCGGGATGTACGACGTGTAGGCGGCATCGCCGACCTGGGCGCGACGGAGCCGCGGGCGAAGGAGGATCTGAGCGACTGGAGCTAACGTGGCTTGTAGCGGCAGGCGAACCCGGAGGCACTACGCCAAGCGTCTAGAATGGGCTTACCAGCTCCGGCTCAAGCCGGTCCTTCTTGACCGTCAAAAGGATGCCGCCGCGTGGCTGCACATCTCCTTTTAGAAGTGGAGTTTGCACCGGTATCGAAATGCTACCGACTAGATACCCCACGCAGGAAACAGTCCACTCCAGACGGCCATCGAATTCGCGCATCAGGACGCTAGTCTGATCCGCCTTGACCAAAACCCTCTCGATTTTTACCAACTCGTGCGTTTCACGATCTTCGCTACGCACGAGGAACGGGTCAGAGTATCTCAGTCTACCCTCACCTTCTCCTTCAATTATGCGCAGATCGGCGGAGAGAATGTGTCGAAGAACATCCACATCGACAGAACGAAGAATGTCACTTCGAAAGTACTTCCATCCAATTCCAAGCAAAGTTTTGGCAGAAAATTTCATTCGTGCAACGTGATCAATCTTCAGATCAGGAATGATGTATCCGCCAGCTTTCACTCCGATCGATTTGCTGCCCGTCTTGCGATCGTGAACAATCGGTCCCCTGCCTTTCGGAACCTCCAGCGTGTAACGCTTCTCCGGCTCATACCAAGACTCACCCTGTTTCCAGAAGTGAGCGTCTCTAAGCACTGGCATCGGTTCTTTCTTGCTATGTCCTCGTGCGTTAGCATCCCGCCGCCCGAACTGGACCATTGGGTCACGCGTGATGGGAGCATCAATCTTAGTTGCAAACTCAGAGTTGAGCTTTTTTGAAGCTCTGATTACCGTTGAAAAGTTGCCTCCGAGCGATTTCGGGATAACGTGCTCGGCGTTCATCGCCGCATCTGGAAGATATTTACCGGAATATATGCAGTAATTATTCCATTCGCCCCCACTCTTTGGACTGGTCATCTCTATCTTGCCTGTAGTGCCTCACCGGAATTGGTTACTATTGCGACCAATATAGACGTCAATAGTTTCATAATGTGTTAATAAACAATCGATTCATTTTCGGCGAATGCGCGCACCTCTCCTCCTCCGATTATAGTCACTTTTTCTAGATGTATATGGACAATTTCACGCCTCGCTTGCGCAATCACAGCTGCGAAAGATGCGACAGCGGTACGCATATTGTCTGCAGACAAACATATTGTAGTGTTCGGCAGCGAAACGAGCGCGCCTGTCTTACTATCGTAGACGGATGTATACCAACTGTGTGCACGTCCGACCTCTTTGAAGGCTGCATACGGATCGGGAATGGTTTTTTTAAGATCGTAGGTAGCAATAAATTCAGTCATCGCACCGACCTTCTTGTGTTCTGAGTTCTATCAGGCGTAACCAAAACTGAGTGCGCGCCACAGAAGCGTTATTGTCCGCTAGATTTTTCAGCAGATCATCCTTTTGGTCTACGCCAACTAAAAAGCTGAGGCCACCGAGCATGAACAACCCGATGACCCTCTATTTAATTATAATCCATTACGCATGAACTAGCGCTTTTACACATCGGTGGGGTTATCAACCAACCAGTAGAAAAGGATCCAAAACACACAGGCTCGTCTCGTGTTTCGTCAAGCTCTAGATGATCCTGTGCTGATTTCTTGATCTCTCTGATGATCTTGAGCTGATCGCCTTCTGGAAGTAGACAAAATACAAATAAAAATCTGATAAGTTTGTCTGCTGGACCGGCAATCTCGGTTGTCCCCTTTTCATATCGTGCAATTGTTTGACTAGTGACGCCCAACTCATCTGCAAGTTCTTCTTGCGTCCAATCAAGATGCTTACGCAAAAACCTGACGTCTTTTGGGCCTAAGGCCTTTCTAGTTTTGACTAAATATAGTCCAATCGCGGCATGCAGTTCTTCCTGATTATTGATGGACACGCCACGTCCGTGCTTTGTACTGTGAACGTCATAGCCGTTCAGCAAGTATATATCATCCAAGCCGCACATGGTGTAGTGAAACGGCTCGGCGCGCTCTTCTGCATTTTTGAGGCGGAACCCTGCGGGCGAGGTCATCGATCTTCCCATTCGACAGTCTTGATGAACAGGTGCTCATCCACCATGACGATCGTCACGACTCCCATAAGCCGTGACCCTTTCGGTTTCGCCACGATCTTGCACTTCCACTCGCCGGGGTCTTCACCAGCGTCGATTCCCCCTTTCATCTCACCGAGCCGAAGCACCCTTAGGACGTCTCCGTCGGTGATGTCCCGTTCGTCCATCCGTTCGCGGGCATGATCGCCGAAGATCACCCGCTCCGAATGGTCGGCAAGGAATCTGATGCGAGCCATAAGCACGTGAGCATATGGCTTGGGTGGGGGATCGCGCGGCTGCGACAGCGGCTGCGGAGATTGCGAAGATTCGGCGTCGGTCGTCATGCACCTATCATCCTGATAGGCGCAACACCTGTCAATATGATAGGTTCCTGCTCGTCAAGTAGGAAGAGCGGTGCGACACATCATACAGCCTCGATCATAGCTACCCTGTCACTGTCGCACATCAGTTTGCCAACCCCCGGCCCCTCGCCGTTCTCCTCGATGAAGATGACGCCGGCGGCTTCGAGGGCGGAAAGGCTTAGAAGAGCGCCACGAGCGCAACGCCGGCCACCATCAGGAGGCCGCCCAGGACCCGCCAGAGGCTGGCGGGATGCTCCTCGAAGCCCACCCACCCGAAATGGTCTGGGAGGATCGAAGTCACGACGCCTGCGGTGATCAACAGGCCGAGGAACACCCCGGCTCCGACTTGGCGGGCGATCAGCAGTTGGGTGATCACGATCCCCCCACCCAAGATACCGCCGCCCCAGGCCCACCAGGGCACCTGCGACAGCTCCTGCGGCGTTGGCCATGCCAAGCGACGGGACACAAGGCCAGCGACCAAGACAGTCAACGCCGTGCCGATCCCGACGACCAGACCGGCGACAAGGGGCTGAGAAAAGCTTCTGGCCAGCGTGCTGTTCTGGCCGGGCTGGATGGCATTCGCGATCCCGGCGATCAGCACGGCGCCGTAGAGGTACCACATGGTCGAGATCCAATCGGTGAGATCTCGCTAGGTAGGGCGCTCAGCGCCTCTTCCATGAGGCGCAGGATGCGGTCAGGTCTCGTCCCCGGTGATGTCATCCTTGAAGCCGTCGAGGCCCTTAAGCGGCACTCCGGTCCTGAACCAGTCGTACTTCCGGCCGATGCGATCGAGGAACGAACCATACGCCATTCTCACGAGATGCCGCTCGTGATCAGCAACGACTCGCAGGAGACGGGCGCGGAACAACTCATCGGGCTCAGGGCAGCTCATGCCCGGTTCAGTAGCGCAACGAGGCCGCTCGCGATAAGCCCGGCGCCCAGCACCTTCAGGGGAGCGTGCTCGACGCCCTCGTTTGCGAGCAAATGCGTACCTGCCGCTGCCACGACCGCTACACTCACGATGGTCGCGATCCGGCTCACCCCTAGAGATCCTCGCGATGCTGCACGTAGCCCTGGCCAGTAAATCAGTCCGTCACAAGCCGTCCCAGAGCCAAGCCGCTCCGATCATAGCTAAACCGCCGCACAGCAGCGCGACCACGATATAGCGGTGTAAGCGGTCGTAGAGAGGCATCGGCATGGGCGTCTGCTCGTAGAAGCGAGCCCAGTGATGCACTTAGCCTACCGGCGGCTGCCAGCGCGAAATTTGAACGTTTGGCCAATTCAGAATTTGCGTGGTTGGCAGGACACAGCGAATCAGGTTCGTCCTAGCCGTGCGTCACGATTTGACTGAGAACCACGACTGCAACAACCGCGATCGCGACTACCGCGGCAATGAGGATTGCACGCATCTGATCGCTCCGCGATCGCCGACGGTAATGATCTTCACTTCAGATAGCCCTTCGCCTTCAGGTGCTCGGTGAGCGCCTCGCGGATCGCCTCCGGCCGCGAGGGCTTCGGGTCCGGCTGATCTGAAATCCAGGCGTCTAGGGGAGCGGCGTGTTCGGGCTGCAGGCGTACCGTCACCGGCTCGCCCTTCCCGGTCGCCGGCCGACCTCGTCTTTTTATGCCATCACTAATTGACATCGTATTTTTATGATGGCACAAATTGCAGGCCGGGACAAGGTTGCAGCCTCGTTCCCGGCCCTGACCACGCACGTCGCTTGGAGACGATCATGGCTACCCGTCATTCTACAGCACCGGCGCGCGCCGGTGAACGCTCTCGCTCGCCCTCATCCCTCTACAATGGCGCCAAGCCGCCGCTGGAAGCTGACGAGGCCGCCCCGGGCACCGTCGAGGCCTGGGAGCTCGTCGCACCCGTTCGGCCCGACACCGCCCACGTCCGAGCCCCGCGCTTCCTCGACCTGGCCGGCGAGCTGCTGACCGCCACCCTCATCATCGCCGGGGGCGTGTTCGCCTACGGCTACCTCCCTCTCGCGTGATGGAGAGGGCCATGACGAAGCAGAACACCGCGAAGGCTGCCCAGCCAGCCGCCGACCTCCGCCAGCGCGCCGCCCGGGCTCGGGACGCCGCTGGGCGATTCATCAAGCGCGCGGCGCCAGTCGAAGCCGTGCCAACCGGCGCTGCAGCCGACGAGATCATGGACGGCTGGCGCGCCTGGAACGCGACGTTCGGGAAGCCCGAGGGCGATCCTGAGGCCGATGCCGCTTATGAACGAGCCGCCGAGCGTCGAGGTGCCTTGCTCGACGCAGCCGAGGCCCTGCCGCCGTCGCCAGACAACGTGCTGGCGAAGGCGTTGGCCATCTGCTGGCTTGAGTACGTCTCGGAGGTCTCACCGGGGAAGCGTCGGTCCGAGCAATCGTTCACGGGTCGGATCGCTCTCGACATTCACGAGGCGATCATCGGCGAAGCCAGCGCACGCACGCTGGCCGATCCGGTCGACTGGTACGCCCCACCCCCAGGCTTCATGGCCTCGCCCGCGATCGAGCCGTTTGGCTTCGCTCGGATCCCGGATGGCATCGCCATCGAGCTCGGACGCCTCCGCGGCATCGCGATCGCCGAATTCGAACGTCGGGCCGGGCCGGCGATGATGGCGCCGGACCTGGAGCGGCTGCGGCGGGACCTACACCTCGACGCCCTGGCAAGCGTCGCGAGCGGGCGCGCAAGTTTCGCGGTACAGGCCGGTCCGCCCAGCCTCGTAGGCATGCTCGACCTCGCGTCCGCCTCGATGGACGAGCTGCGGGCCGTCCAAGACATCGCCGAACACGTTGGCGCCGTGGCCTACGCCTACACCTGGGGACCACGCTGCGGAACAAGCGTCGGGCGCTACGGAGCGATAGAGCACAACGACATCGGCAGGCTGATGCACTGGCTTGGCGATGCCCTGACCGACGTCGAGACCGCAGTCGACGAGGAGGTCGCGCGCCGAGTGCCTGATACGCCCGCAGACCGCGAAACGCGGCTCGCGATGATTGCTGTCCAGATTATCAACGACGGCGACCTCAATGCCGCGGAGGCCTTTGCCCACGAACTCCTCGACCACGTTGCCGCTGAACGTAAGGGACACTGACATGGGCGACATCATCCCGTTCATGCGCCGGCCGCAGCTGCTGGCCGTCGACACCCGCCACCGTATCGAAGGCGCGCTAGCCCTAGCCCTCGACGCGGTCGACCACCTCGTGGCCGCCCTCGACGAGATGGACGAGGATCCGGACCTCGAGGACGGGGGCGACGCGGAGCCGTCCCTGGGTGCGCCGGAAGGACATGCCTCGCAGGTCGTGTGGCTGCGTGGCGGCGATCATGACCTCAAGGAGGGCTGAGGCGGTGGCCACCGGCCCGGTCCCTCGCACGGTCAGTTGCGGTCCCCCGTTTCGGGGAGCGCAGATCGCAGGACCTGACCCGGCCTCGGGCATCCACGCCCGCCCTTCTGCATCGGGGGTGATGCTTGAGGCGGGCGTGGATGTCGGCAAAGCGCCCAACGCCGCCGACCTCATAACGGAGCATGGAGCGTGCGCTTTGAGACGAGCGCCACTCAACATTGGACCCGTCCGGTCAACTCTTCGTGTAACCGCACTTGTTGGACATCTTGGTGCTCCAGCACCCATCCTGCATGCACTTCGGCATGGCATCCGCGCATTGCGACGTGCAAGCGGGCTTCTTAGTGAAATTGGTCTCGCAGAAGCGAAAGCATTCCTTATTGCGCTCGCTACAACTCATCGCGATGGCACTTGATGACCCGAGAAAGCCGGTCGCAATCAGGACCGAACCAGTAAGAAGCGCAAATCGCATTGCGACACCTCAGCAAGGCGCGCTGATTCGCGCCGCCGGCGATTGTCCATAAGCAGTGAATCTTAGCAAGGGCAGAGAGTACTTGTTGAAATCAGATCAGGTCTGCTGTCGAGTTTGTGCGCGGGAGGGCTACACGAGAAATGGCCAATGGCCCTCACGAACGCCGCTCACGCATCCGGTGCTGTCCCTTGTCTCGGGTAGCGCAGATTGCCGAGCACGGCCGAGCCTCACGGACGCCGCCGCCTGCTTTGTAAATGCCTGCCCTAGCGGTTCGCCGATCTGATCGCTCGGGAAGCTCGTGATCGAGCCAGAGCCGGCGCGGCCGGATGACTCCGGCAACAGAGGAGCGGTGCACTTGCGTCACTTCTCAGATCGTGTCACAAAAGTGGTGCAGGTGAGCTAAGATGTTTCTCGACGATCGCTCCTTCACCACCTCGACGCTAACGGCTGCCGCCGGCTGCGAGCCCATGACATTCCGCACGTGGCGGAACCGTAATGGGCTGTTCCCCGAGGTGGCCGGCGGTCGCAATTGGAAGCGCTTCACGGTCGTCGACGTCTGCATCGTTCGTGCAATCGCAGTCATGACTGCACATGGTTTGAGCACCGGAAACGCCGTCAACTTCTCGCAGGATTATCTTCGCTCCCGCTTCGACCGGCTACTCACAGGTGAGACGACCTCCGATCTGGTTGGGTTTTTCTTGGGTGGATCCAAGATCGGCGAAAAAGTCGTTTACATCGACGAGGTTGGTTCTCCGCAAGTCGCGTTGGCGAAAGACTTACCGGAACCGAAGACTTCATTCGTATTCTTGAACGACGAGGCCACATTGGCCGAGACGCTCGCCAATACAAAAGGCATCATCACCATTCTCGACCTGAAAGCGCTTGCTAAGCAGGTCCTCGATGCCCTCCCGACGGTGAAGGCCTGACAATGCCCCGCCGTGCTCACGAGGATCAGGGCTTGTTTCCGAGTGAGGCTGAGGTGGCGCGCCGCCTCAGCCAAGATCCGGCTTCCTGGAAGGCTGCGGCCATCATCCTCGAGCGCGATGGCTTGCCGAAGGTAGACCCCTTGTTTGGCGGCCGGTTCTGGCCCGGCGTCGTCGCCTACCTCAACCGCCGTTACGGTCTCTCCCGCGTCGAGGCATCCGCCCTCGACGGACAGGAGAACCTCGATGCCCTCTGACCTCAACGCCCCCGGCCTGAAGACCAGGCCCAATCGGGATGGCACCCACCGCCTCTACTGGTGCGCCCGTGCGGACCTCGTGAAAGTCGGCTACCTGCCGAAGACGGTACCGCTCCGCTACAAGCTTGACGATCCTGCCGATCGCATTCTGATCGAAGCAGCGTGCTTCCGGCTCCAGGCCGAAATGCTCGAATGGTCCTCAGGCCGTGGTCGCGAGACGGCGCGCTTCGACGGGACGATCTTGGGTCTGTCCCGCCGCTATCAGGTCGACGAGGCGAGCCCGTTCAAGCGGCTCAAGCACAACACTCGGACCAAGGACACCTACACCCTCATCCTGATCGAGAAGGCCTTCGGCACCCGTTCGCTCGCCGCGCTCAAGATCGGCGACTTCTACCGGTGGTACGAGGCTGCCAAGAAGCCGAAGGTTCCGGGCGGCCTAGAGCGCGTGCGTCGCGCCTACGGCATCGTTAAGAAGCTGCGCGAGCTATTCGCCTTCGGGATCATGGCCGAGCTGCCGGAGTGCCGTCGCCTCTATGAAGTGCTGGAGCACGCCCGATTCGCACAGCCGGCGCGGCGCCGGATCGCCATGGAGCTCGGCCACGTCGAGGCGTTCGTCGCGAAGGCGATCGAACTGGATCGGCTATCGCTGGCGTTGGGCACAGCCATCCAGTTCGAGACCGCGTTGCGCCAAAAGGACGTGATCGGTGAATGGGAGCCAGTCCCGAAAGGGCAGGGGGCGTCCGGCATCCTGCTGAACGGCCGGCGCTGGGCGAACGGGCTGACGTGGTCCGACCTCGCCGCCGACCTCCTGGTGCGCAAGGCCACGACTAAGACCGGCGCCTTCGCAGCTCACGACCTCAAGCTCTGCCCTCTCGTGCTGGCCTTGCTCGATCGCGTACCGGTCGACCGCCGCATCGGGCCGCTCATCATCGATGAGACCGCCGGCAGGCCCTACGCCGAATCTGCCTACGGGCGGGAATGGCGAATCGTAGCCCGCGCGGCCGGCGTGCCGGACCAGATCTGGAACATGGACGCTCGGGCAGGCGCGATCACCGAGGCGGAGGATGCGGGGGCGGATCTCGACCACATCCGGTCGGCTGCAGCCCACACACAGGTTTCGACGACGCAGCGCTACTCGCGCGGCGCGGTCGGAAAATCGCGGACGGTGGCCGGGCTGAGGCTCGCCCATCGGGCCGCGAAGAACGGGGCCTGAACAGCCTCTGGGGAACGCGACGGGGAACGTGGGGAACGCGAGATCAGCGGCAGACTGTCAGAAAGGCTGATGCTTCAGCGCGTTAGTTGGAGCGGGCGATCGGGATCGAACCGACGACATTCAGCTTGGGAAGCTGACGTTCTACCACTGAACTACGCCCGCAACGGGATGCGTTCTGAACGGCTTCGGGGGTCCAAGTCAACGCCCTTCGTGACGGTCCAGGCCGCTGCGTAGCAGATTGGTCGCGCGAGCGAAGCGGCATCGGACGGTCTCGTCGATGCGCTGCGGCAGCGCGAAGTCCGTTGGGTGACCTGAGTGCCACGTCCGCGGACGCGGGAGGCGAAGATGGCCTGTCGCCGCCCGAGTTCGGATCGCTCACGGCAGCGTAGCCCGGAAGCAGTCCTCCGGGTCGCCGGGAGACCTTCGCATGGCGATCGCGATCAGGCGGTTTTCGGCTGCACGGCCGATGACCGGAAAGACCTTGATCACGCGGTCATCGTCGTCATTCCCAATTGCCATCCGGCGGGTCGAGGGTACGGCCGCCGCGCGCATCATCGAGTGACCGGGCGTGTGCTTCGACCGCTATGGGGCCTGGGCGGTTCAGATGTAGGCCGAGGCGAGGGCCGGGGAGCCTTCGAGGGCGTGGGCGAGCACCTCCAAGCCGTGCGTGATCTGCTGACGGGTCGAGGGGCCGCCGAGACAGAGACGGACCGCCTCCGGTGGCGTCCCCGCGACGCAGAACGGGTCGCTGGCGATGACGCCGAGCCCGGCCGACCGACCTTGGCTGGCGAAGGCCGAGCGCGTCCACCCCTCGGGCAACGTGATCCAGACGTGGAAGGCGTGCGGATCGGCCGTGTAGGTCCCGGCGGGAAGCATCGCGGTTGCGATGCGCTGGCGGGCGGCCGATTCCTCGCGGACGAACTGGACGATGGCCTCCGCCGTGCCATCCATGATCCAACGCGTCGCCAGGGCCGTCGAGATCGGCGAGGCCATGACGGTTGCGGCTCGGAGTGCGCCTCCGAGCGGCAGGGCGGAACGGGCGCTCGGGGCGACCAGGAAGGCGAGCCGAAGTCCGGCGCCCAGGCACTTGGCCAAACCCGCCACGTAGTAGGTGATCTCCGGCGCGAGTTCCGCAAAACTCGGCGGCGGAGACGGGCAGATCCGGGCGTAGGCGTCGTCCTCGATGATGGTGACGGCGTATCGCCGCGCAACCGCGATCACAGCCTCGCGCCGCGTCCTGGGCAGGGTCGCGGTGGTGGGGTTCTGCAGCAACGGATTCAGGTAGATGGCCTTCGGCGCGACTTTGGTGCAGGCGGCGGCGAAGGCATCCGGATCGACCCCGTATCGGTCCATGGGCAAATCGACCAGGCGCAGGCGCAGATGTGCGGCGAGCGCGCGGATCCCGGGATAGGTGATCCGCTCGGCGCAGATCGTGTCGCCCGCCCGGGCGACCTGCCCCAGTATGCCGAACAGGGCGCTGTGCGCACCCGGGCAGATCAGCAGACGCTCCCGGGACGTGACGACCCCGCGGCCTTTCAGCCAGCGCAGAGCCGCTTCCTTGTCCTCCTCCGTGCCGCCGAAGCCCTGGTAGCGCAACAGGTTGGTGAGATCGCCGGACAGGTCCGCGAACGAGGCCTGCATGCGGGCTTGCAGGGCCGGCGCGTCGGGCTCGGGGGGCAGGTTCATGGTGAAGTCGACGGGACCGGTTCGACGCGCTGCCGTGGCACCGGTCGAACGCGCCGGGCGAGCGGGATCGACCACGAAGGTTCCCTGACCGACGCGCCCCTCGATCAGCCCGCGCTTATGGGCTTCGACGTATCCGCGCGACACCGTCGTGAAGTTCAGGTCGAGCGCCTCGGCGAGCGCGCGCTGGGTCGGCAGGCGCGTCCCCGCGGTCAGACGCCCGGTTCGGATGTCCTCGGCCAACGCCTTTGCAATGGCGAGGTAGTGCGGCTTGCCCCACCGCTTCAGATCCGGCGTCCAGCCCCCGGACCCGCCAATCTGCGGGTTCGGTCGTTCGTCTCGCTCTGGCGCAGTCATTCGTCGCGGCCCGGGTCGTAATACGATCAATTCTGAATTGTATGGCTAGCAATAGCCGTACCGCGATCGGTTCCAGCTGCGCGGGCCGATTCATCCATACAATGCCTGCAATCCGCGATCATGGCCTGAGCATCTACTGAGCGATCGCGAGGCACGACTTGCTCGAACGATGAGCGTCATAATCCACGAACGACGATGGGTCGTGCGACGATTGATCTGTTTATTGTATGCATACCATACGGGCTTATTGATAGACTTATTGATCGCCGCACTGTGGCACACCGCTTGCCATGGACGCCGTGTGACCGCCGGAGGCTCCGGCTGCCGCGGTCCAATCCATCGAGGAGAGAGATCAATGCCTGCTGTGAACCGCGAGCCTCACAAAAAGGGCGACTTCCTGGTCGATTACGAGGAGAAGGTCTTCGAGGACGTCAAGGCCGAGCCGGGCCAGAAGGCGCTGGTGACCTTCCACACCGTCGCGTTCGAGGGCTCCATCGGCCTCGTGAACCTGCTCCAGGCCACCCGTCTGCAGCGCAAGGGCTTCGAGACCTCGATCCTTCTCTACGGACCCGGCATCACGCTCGGTGTCCAGCGCGGCTTCCCGCGGCTCGGCGACGAGGCCTTCCCGGGGCACCTCAACTTCAACAACCAGCTCGAGAAGTTCATGGCCGAGGGTGGCAAGGTCTACGCCTGCCGGTTCTCGACCCAGGCCCTCTACGGTCACGGCGAGGCCGCCTTCATCGAGGGTATCCGCATGATCAACCCCCTCGATGTCCTGGACTGCATCCTCCTGCACAAGCGCGACAATGCGGTGATCATCGACACCTGGACCGTCTGACCGGCCCGGTTGCACCCAGTCCGGGACGTCGCATCCGGCGGCTGCGCGCGACGCGGCCGCCGTCACAGCCGGAGGATCACCCATGTCGGACAACCGGATCGTGCGAGCCGCCGCCGTCCAGATCGCGCCGGATCTCGACCGGCCAGAGGGGACCCTGGAGCGGGTGCTCAATGCGATCAACGAGGCCGCCGCCAAGGGGGCGCGTTTCATGGTCTTCCCCGAGACCTTCGTGCCCTACTATCCCTACTTCTCCTTCGTGCTGCCGCCGGCGATGCAGGGCGCCGAGCACCTGCGCCTCTACGAGCGGGCCGTGACGGTGCCGGGGCCCGTCACCCAGGCCGTCTCCGCCGCCGCACGCCGCCACGGGGCGGTGATCGTGCTCGGCGTCAACGAGCGCGATCACGGTTCGCTCTACAACGCGCAGCTGATCTTCGATGCCGACGGGAGCCTCAAGCTCAAGCGCCGCAAGATCACCCCGACCTACCATGAGCGCATGATCTGGGGTCAGGGCGACGGCGCAGGCCTCACCGTGGTCGACACGGCGGTGGGGCGCGTCGGCGCGCTGGCCTGCTGGGAGCACTACAATCCGCTCGCCCGCTACGCCCTGATGGTGCGCCATGAGGAGATCCACGCGGCGCAGTTCCCGGGCTCGCTCGTGGGCCAGATCTTCGCCGACCAGATGGAGGTGACGATCCGCCACCACGCCCTGGAGGCGGCCTGCTTCGTGGTCAACGCCACGGGCTGGCTCACCGACGCGCAGGTGGAGCAGGTCTGCCCGGACGAGCGCCTGCGCGGCGCCTGCCGCGGCGGCAACTGCACCGCCATCGTCTCGCCCGAGGGCCGGCACCTCGCGGAGCCGCTGGGCGCCGGCGAGGGCATCCTGATCGCCGATATGGACCTCGCGCTGGTGACCAAGCGCAAGCGGATGATGGACTCCGTCGGCCACTACGCGAGGCCCGAACTCCTCAGCCTGCTCCACGACGACCGCCCGGCCTCGTTCGTGCACCAGCCGATCCGTTCCCAGACCGATTTCCGGAGCCTCGACCATGAGCAGTTCTCCGCTTCCGACGAGCCTCCCCACGTGCCCGTCGGTGGTGGCGGGCCTGGTCGGGATGCCAACGGAACGCCTGATCAACGCGTTGCAATCCTACGGCGTTAGGCTCGCCGACAGCCGCGCCGGGGCCCCGAGCCGCCGCGGCGGGGCCGGGCCATCGGACCACAAGGCCATGACCATCGCGGGGCGCACCGTGATGGTGCCGGTCCACACTGAGGCCGCCTTCGAGTCGCCCTTCCTGGTCCGCCGCCCGGACGCCAACGGGGTCTCGGTGATCGAGCATGACGGCGTGGTGATCGGGCAGGCGACCTTTCCGGGTAAGCCGCGCTTCTACGCGCTCTCGACCTTCGACGGCGTGCCCTATTCGAAGATCGCCGTGCTGCACGGGCGGGACGTGCTAGCCACCACGGTGCTCCAGACCTGCATCCGCTACGCGAGCCGCACCAAGACCTGCCAGTTCTGCTCGATCGGCCAATCGCTCGCCGCCGGCCGCACCGTCGCGCACAAGACGCCCGAACAGCTCGCCGAGGTCGCCCGCGCGGCCGTACTCCTCGACGGCGTCAGGCACATGGTCATGACGACCGGCACCCCGAACGCCACCGACCGGGGCGCCGCCGTGCTCTGCGAGAGCGCCTTCGCGGTCAAAGCCGCGGTCGACCTGCCGATCCAGGCCCAGTGCGAGCCGCCGGATGACGACCGCTGGTTCGAGCGCATGAAAGCGTCGGGCATCGATGCCCTCGGCATGCACCTGGAGGCCGTCACGCCCGAGATCCGGGCCCGGATCATGCCCGGCAAGGCCGGCGTGCCGCTGGAGCGGTACTTCGACGCCTTCGCGGCGGCCGTGCCGGTCTTCGGGCGGGGTCAGGTCTCGACCTACATCCTGGCGGGCCTCGGCGATGCGCCGGAGGCGATCCTGGCGATGGCCGAGCGCCTGATCGGGATGGACGTCTACCCGTTCGTCGTGCCGTTCGTGCCGATCTCCGGGACCCCCCTGGAGAGCCACCCGGCGCCCGGCCCCGACTTCATGCACGCCATCCTGGCGCCGCTCGCCGCCATGCTGGCCACCGCAGATCTGCGCTCCACCGACATCAAAGCGGGTTGCGGGCGCTGCGGCGCCTGCTCGGCGCTCTCCACCTACGAGCGGGCAGGGACGGCATCGTGATCCTCGAACCGGTGCCGCCCTACTGGCCCAGCCACTTCCGCATTAAATTCGCCACGGGTGCATGGGAGCGCCGCGCCTGCGCGGCCCTGCGCCGCCAAGTCTTCTGCGCGGAGCAGCGCATCTTCACCGATGACGACCGCGACGCCGTCGACGCCCACGCGATCCCGATCTGCGCTCTCTCGACCCTCGGCGGCGACGCCGACTCCGTCGTCGGCACCGTGCGCATCCACGAAGGTCAGGAGCGTCCCGGCGAGTGGTGGGGTTCGCGCCTGGCCGTCGCCGGTCCGTTCCGCGGCACCGCCGCTTTGGGCGCCGGGCTCATCCAGGTCGCGGTCTCCTCGGCCCGCGCGCGGGGCTGCACCCGGTTCCTGGCCCATGTGCAGGACCGCAACGTACCCTTGTTCGAAGCCCTGCACTGGACGAGCCTCGACGCGGTCGACCTGCACGGGCGGCCGCATCACCTGATGCAGGCAGATCTCGCGGCCTACCCGCCGATGCACGATCCCGAGCACGGGCTCGTCACGTTCCGTAAGGCCGCCTGATGGCGGCGGGCTTCGACCTCCAGGCCCTGGCTCGCCAGATCCGCGACGCGCGCGGCGTCGCGCACAAGTGCGACATCGATGCCGTTGTCGCCCGGCTCGGGCTGAACGTCCGGCGCGCCACGGTGCCGGTCGGTGACGATTGCGCCGCCATACCGGATGGCGACGGCCACCTGCTGTTCGCCATCGAGGGCTTCCTCGACAGCTTCGTCGCGGCCGATCCGTACTTCGCCGGCTATTGCGGCATCATGGTCAACCTCAGCGACATCGCCGCCATGGGCGGGCGCCCGCTCGCCGTGGTCGACGCGCTGTGGAGCCGGGATGCCGCGGCGGCGGACCCGATCCTGGCTGGCCTGTCCGACGCGGCGGCGCTCTACGGCGTCCCGATCGTCGGCGGTCATACCAATACCCGGGCCGATACGGGCAACCTCGCGGTCGCGGTGCTCGGCCGGGCCGGCCGGCGCCTGCTCACGAGTTTCGACGCGGCGCCCGGCGATGACCTCGTTGCGGCGATCGACCTGCGCGGGCGCTTCCGCGACCCGTACCCGTACTGGGACGCTTCGACCGGCACAGCCGGCGAGCGTCTGCGCGGTGATCTGGCGTTGTTGCCGGGCCTCGCCGAGGACGGGCTCTGCCGGGCGGCCAAGGACATCAGCATGGCGGGTGTCGTCGGCACCGCCCTGATGCTGCTCGAATGCTCGAACGTCGGCGGCGTCATAGATCTCGACGCAATCCCGCGGCCGGCCGATGTGCCGCTCGATCGCTGGCTCACCGCCTTCCCGAGCTTCGGCTACCTCCTGAGCGTGCACCCTGAGCGTACGCCCGCCATCCGCGCGCGGTTCGCCGAACGGGACATCGCGGTCGCAACGGTGGGTCAGCTCGACGCCAGCCGGGTCGCCCGCGTGCGCGATGCCGCCGGCGGAGATGCCGTGGTCTGGGACTTCGCGCTCAGCCCGCTGATCGGCTGCGGCCAGGACGGCCTGGGTGCCGTCCGATGACGGCCCTGCGCATCGCCGTCCTGACCCATTCCACCAATCCGCGGGGCGGCGTCGCGCATTGCCTCGCCCTTGCCGAGGCCCTGTGCGCGCTCGGGCACGAGGCGGCGGTCCACGCGCCTGATCCGTCCGGGCGCGGCTTCTTTCGCGCAGCCGCCTGCCCGACGGTCTCGGTGGCCGCACAGCCGGTCGGCGGCACGACGGTCGACCGGGTGCGGGCTCGCATCGACGATTACCTGCGCCACTTCGCGTCCCCCGCTGCCTGTGATTTCGATGTCTTTCACGCCCATTGCGGCATCGGCGGCAATGCGCTCGCGACGCTCAAGGACCGCCGCCTGATCCCCGGCTTCGTGCGGACGGTCCACCACGTCGACAGCTTCGCAGACCCGGTGCTCGCGGACTGGCAGGATCGCTCCATTCGGGAGGCCACGCACCTGCTCTCCGTCAGCCACGCCTGGGCCGACCGGATCGCGGACGATTGCGGTACGGAGGTCGGCGTCGTCGGGAACGGGGTGGACCTGTCGATCTACCGAGAGGCGCCGACCGAAGCCGACACGATCGTGCGGGAGCGCTGGGGCATCGGCGTCGGGCCGGTCGTCCTGAGCGTCGGCGGATTCGAGGCGCGTAAGAACACGGCTGGGATCATCGAGGCTTTCGCGCTCCTGCGTCGACGTCACCGCCAAGCGCAGCTCGTGGTCGTCGGCGGCGCATCGCTCCTCGACCACGCCTCCTACGGCGCCCGCTGCCGCACCGCGCTGAGGGAACACGGGCTCGTGGTCGGGCGCGGCGAGGCGGTGATCGAGACCGGGCCCGTCTCGCAGGAGGAAATGCCGGCCTTCTATCGCAGGGCGGATGTTCTCGCCTTTCCCTCCTGGACGGAGGGCTTCGGGCTCTGCGTGCTGGAGGCGATGGCCTGCGGTACCCCGACGATCGTCTCTCGCCGGCCGCCCTTCACCGAGTACCTCCAGGCCGACGACGCCCTCTTCGTCGATCCCGGCGATCCCCGTGACATCGCCGACGCCATGACGGCCGCCCTGGCACCGATGACGCGCGCCGGCCTGCGCGCCGCCGGTTCGGCCCGGGCCGCCGCCCATTCCTGGCGCGCCTGCGCCGAGCGTCACCTCGGGACCTACGCGGCCTGCGCACGCGTCGAACGGGAGCCGATCCATGCCTGAGATGCACGTCCACATCCGTTGGCCCGATGGACGGCGGGAGGCCTGCTATTCGCCCTCCCTCGTCGTGAGGGATTTTCTCACGGTCGGCGAGCGCTACGCCCTCGGCGACTTCGTCGAGAAAACCCGTACGGCCCTCACGATCGCGAGCGAGCGGGTGCGCGAGACATACGGCTTCGCGTGCCCGTCGGCGATGGCCCAACGCGCCCGGATCGAGGCCGCGGCGCAGCGGCAGGACCCCGGCGGCCTTGTCACGGTCGAGAACTTCGAACCCTGAACCCGGCGCCTCCCCTCGAACCATCGCGGAGTTAGAGCCATGACGTCCACGCCCCGTCACGTCCCGGTCGCCATCGTCGGCGGTGGCCAGGCCGGCCTCTCGGTCAGCTATCACCTGAAGCAGCGCGGGATCGATCATCTCGTCTTCGAGAAGCAGACGGCCGCACACACGTGGTCGAGCCAGCGCTGGGACACGTTCTGCTTGGTCACGCCGAACTGGCAATGCGACCTGCCGGGCCATCCCTATGATGGGCCGGATCCGGACGGATTCATGAGGAAGGACGAGATCGTCGCGTACCTCGAGGGCTTCGTCGCCAAGGTGAATCCGCCGATCCGCGAGGGCGTCGCGGTCACACGCGTCGCACGCGCCGAAGACGGGATCTTCTCGGTCCACACGTCGGACGGCGATTACACGGCGAACGAGATCGTCGTCGCCTCGGGCGGCTATCACACGCCGATCATCCCGCGCATGGCCGAGAAGCTGCCGCCGACGGTGACGCAGATTCACTCGAACCAATACCGGAATCCGGCCCAGCTGCCCGAGGGCGAGGTCCTCGTGGTCGGCTCCGGGCAGTCCGGCGCGCAGATCGCCGAGGATCTGCATCTGGCGGGCCGTAAGGTTCATTGCGCGGTGGGCGATGCACCGCGCTGCGCCCGGTTCTACCGCGGTCGCGACGTCGTCACTTGGCTCGCCGATATGGGCTATTACGAGATGACCGTCGACAACCATCCGCTGCGCGACGGCGTTCGCGACAACACCAATCACTACGTGACCGGTCGCGACGGCGGCCGGGATATCGACCTGCGCCGCTTCGCCAAGGAGGGCATGAAGCTCTACGGCGTGCTGGACGATTATGACGACGGGACTCTGCGATTCCGCGACAACCTCAAGCGCTCACTCGAGGCGGCCGACCGGACATACAACGGCATCAACGCGGCCATCGACAAGTACATCGCCGAGAACAACGTCGACGCCCCGGTACAGGAGCATTACACCCCCGTTTGGGAACCGGACGAGCCCGTCACAGGCCTCGCCCTGGCGGGCTCGGGCATCACCGCGATCGTCTGGTGCATCGGCTTCACGCCGGACTTCCGGTGGCTCGACGCGTCCGTTTTCAACGGTGCGGGGAGCCCCAAACACAAGCGTGGCGTGACGAAGGAGGACGGCGTCTACTTCATCGGACTGCCCTGGCTGAACACCTGGGGCTCCGGCCGCTTCGGCGCGGTCGGCCGCGATGCCGAGTTCGTCGCGCAGGCCATCCAGAAACGCCTCGGCGCTGAGCGCTTCGCCCTGAAGTTCGCCGTGTAGGCCGGGTGCCCCCGCGGCGGCGCCTCCGTCGCTTCCTCTCCGATGCGGGGAAATGAAGCCCTGAAACCTGCTGCCGTGCCGCCTTTCAGAGGCGTGCGGGCGATGGCCGCTGCGTCTGCCCATCAGGCTCGATGCATCCCCCATCGAATGCTGCCCGCTGCACAATGGGTATGGCGCATCTCGCGACGAATGGTCGGTCGGAGAATCGGCGCTGCGAGAGGCTGACGAGACACCGCCATCGGGTGTCGATCGCTCAGGCCTTCACCAGCGTGACGGATGGATTCCGATGGGCCGCACTCCTTCGCATCGCCGGAATGCCGGAGCCATACGTTTCCGTGCCGGCATTTTGCCAGTCCGGTTGCCGACAAGCGTGCTCTCAACGCAACACGAGTAAGTCTCCTTGTATCGACCGCTATTTTTACAGTCGACTCTAAGTCAAACAATGGCACACTCACAGTCGATATGGAAATACGTACAAATTGATCGCGTTTCCATACAAACAAGACCCTGCGGTCCAACAACACAACCTGTCGAAAGCTGCGCCGGGGTTTTTTCGGCGAACGGGAACGCTCGGCCCGCGCCCGGCGAAAAGGGGATTGAGGATGCTGAACAGGATCACGGCAACGCTCGCGGGCGCTGCGGCCGTCGCACTGAGCGCCACGGCCGCCTTCGCCCAAGCAACAACGATTCCGGGCGAGCAGGTCGGCCTCGCCGCCGGCGCGCCGTTGCCCGAGGGCCTCTACGCGGTGGACACCTTCATCTACCGTCGCACCGATCAGCCGTTCTCGCCCGACACCGCGATCAACGTCCCGTTCCTGCTCTGGTCGACCCCGCTGACCCCGCTCGGTGGCCGTATCGAAGCCCTCATCGCGCAGCCCACCGTGTTCGCCTTCACCCGCAACGGCGCCGGCCAGCGCAACAAGGACATCTCGATCAACGTCGGTACCCTGCTCGCCGGCATCTGGGCGTTCGACCTCGGCAACAATTTCGGCGTCAGTTTCCTGGGTGGCGTTCACCTGAACGACCTCGATGCCGGCCGCGGTTCACTTGGGACCGGCTTGTCCGGTACGCCGGTTCTGCCGCAACTCTCGTCGAACACCTACCGGTTCGGCGTCGCCGGCAGCTATACCGGCGACGGCTGGAACATCACCGCCAACCTGACCGGCAACGTCTACGACACCCCCGGCCGCTTCGGCGGTCCGGTCGGCGCCGCGATCGGCCCGATCCGCCTCTCGGATGCCATCCTGCTCGATCTGACCGCCACGAAGAAGTTCGGGAACTTCGAGATCGGCCCGATCGCCTACGGCGTCTACAATTTCGACACGAGCCAGTTCAGTGCGGCGAGCGGCAATCGCGGCCGCTTCGCGGTCGGTGGCCTCGTCGGCTACGACTTCAAGGCCTTCACCGTTCAGGCCTACGTGGCCCGCGACGTGGTCACCGGCGCCCAATACACGAACGCCCTCGGACGGACGCGCGACAACTACTCGACCGATGGCTTTCTCCGGTTCATCGTCCCGCTCTACACGCCTCCGGCGCCGGCTGCGGTGGTATCGCCGCTGGTCCGCAAGGGCTGACGCCCGGTAATCCTTCACCGCGGTCCATACGGGGCCGCAGTGCGCACAGTATCGAAGTGGACATCCTTCCCAGGTTCCATGCTTCGATAGGGGCCGAGCGGCCCGGTCTCAACAGCTAAACCCGCTCGGCCCCGCCCGTTCATGCTGAGTTGCGCGCCCGCGGGAAATCCTGGGCCGAAGGTCCCCGGAAGCAGCGCAGCGATCGCGGACAGGGTAGAGTTCAAGCTTCGGCGGGTCATCATGGTCGGCGTCTCCGATCCGGGACGGTCGGTGCAGGACGTGCCGTCCATGGTCGTCGTCGCCGCGGCGCCGCTACATCGGATGCTCGCCGGCGCTCGCCCAAGAGCGTGACCCGACGGCCATGCCTGCCTATCGGCAGGCAGATCGCGCGCCGCGCCCCACGGTGAAGGCAACGCTCCGCCGGGCGGGTGGGCGGCTCAGTCGTGGTGCCCGCATCCGCAACCCGGTGCATGCGCGCCGCCGGGCCAGCGGGACGCCCGGATTACGCTGCAGAAGTTCCCCTTCACGAAGCCCGGCTCCTTGTCGGCGATGACATCGGCCTTGACGTTGCCGAAGGTCGTGTCCGGCTTGTGCTTGATGCCATCGTAGAAGGCTTGGATGATGTCCTCCTTGAAGTCGGGCGTGCGGGGGAAGGCCGAGACGACCGCCTCCCGCTCGGCGTCGGAATACTGGCCGTGGGTCAGGCCGAGGACATCCATCTCGACGCCTGCCGTCACCAGCGCGACCACCGGGTGCATGTGGACCGGGATGCCAGGTGTGGTGTGGAGCGCGATTGCCGTCCAGACGGTGTAGACGTCCGTCTCCGGCACGCCGTGCGATTTAAGGAAATCGCGGGCGGCGTTGGCGCCGTCCACCTCGAAGCGCTCCTCGGCACTGCTGTGGTCCGGCATCAGCCCGAGGTCGTGGAACATGGCGCCCGCATAGAGCAGCTCACGGTCGAACGTCAGCCCGCGATGGACGCCGGCGAGCGCCCCGAACTGATAGACTCGGCTCGAATGGTTGAAGAGCAGCTCGGTCTCGGTGTCGCGGACGAACGCGGTGATCGCCCGGGCGAGCGTGCTATCGGGGATGGCGGCCTCGGAATGGATGCTCACGGCGGATCTCCTTTGCGTCGGTCCTCCCGATGAGCTACGGGGTTCCGCGGGTGGCATCAATCGTCTTGTTGCGACGATTTCTGCCATCGTACGCACATCGTCAGCCATGGAGCCCGCATGGCCCCCCGATCCGTCGCCGTCCTGGCGCTTCCCGGTGTTCAGCTCCTCGACGTGGCCGGCCCCCTCGACGTCTTCGCCGAGGCGAACGCGCAGAGCGGCCGGGATGTCTACGACCTGGCCATCATCGGGACGGAGCCTGGCCACATCATCTCGTCGTCCGGTCGCGGCCTGGTCGCGGACCTGGTTGCACCCGGTGCCGAGCTGACGCGCCTCGACACCCTCTTGGTGGCGGGCGCACCCCGGATACAGGAGCTCCGGATCCGGGCCGATCTCCTGGACTGGCTCCGGCGGGCTGCGGGGCGCTGCCGGCGCTACGGCTCGGTCTGCAGCGGGGCGTTCCTCCTGGGGCACGCGGGCCTGCTAGACGGCCGCCGGGTGACGACGCACTGGGCCGTGGCGGAGGTGCTGGCGGAGCGGTTTCCTGAAGCGACTGTCGAGCCGGACGCGATCTGCCTGTTCGACGGGCCGCTGCGAACCGCGGCCGGGGTCACGGCCGGGCTCGATCTCGCCCTCGCGCTCGTCGAGGAGGACCTCGGCGCGGAGATCGCACGCCGGGTCGCGGCCCAACTCGTCATGTTCTTCAAGCGCGGCGGCGGTCAGATGCAATTCAGCCGTCGTGGCGTCAGCGCCCCAGCCGGCCGCTCGGCCCTGCAGGAGGTGCAGCGTTGGGTCGCGACGCGCCCGGCCGAGGATCACGGCGTCGACCGCCTCGCCGAGCGGGCGGGGATGAGCCCTCGCCACTTCGCGCGCCTGTTCCGGGCCGAGGCCGGTCTCACGCCCGCTGCCTACGTCGAGAATGTCCGGATCGAGGCTGTCCGCCGGCTCCTTGAGACCGAGGATGCCCCCCTGAAGCAGGTTGCGGGTGCCTGCGGATTCCGCGACGCCGACACGCTCCGGCGGGCGTTCGTGCGCCGAGTCGGCACGACGCCGGCGGAATACCGGCGCAGACACGCACCCGCCTGACGGTGGACTGATCGTCGCGCGGGCTGCGGCGCATCCGCTTCCTTGCCGTGGTTACCCGGAGGGAGGCCAGCCGCTTTCGGCCATGAATGGCGGCACAGGCACCGGGATTTGCCCGCGTGAGGGACAGCCACACGGGGTATTCCCATCGATCGGGATCAGGGGCCCGGCAGAGCTACGGGCGGAGCCGATCCTCCCTGTTCGGGGGAGGCATACGGAGCGGCCGGTCTGCTAGGCCGCTGCACGACCGGCCATGTAGCTGCGCCAGCCGCCGAATTGCGTGATGTCGGCCGCACCCGCGACGCCGGCCGCCTCGACCAGGAACCCCTTCGGCGCCGTCCCGTCTGCGAGCCGCACAGTGCCGATACCGAGCGGTGCCGGGATGCCGGCCACGAAGGTTGCGAAGGCGACGGGTGGCAGCGCCCAGACCTCCGTCTCGATCGCACCCCCTTCGCCGGCGCCCACCCGAAGCAGGCCCGGGCGCTGCGGCGGCCCGCCCAATAGGGCGTAGAAGCGATAGTCCGGTTCGGTCGTGACCGTGCGCAGGTACCGAGCGCCGCGCTCGGCCAGTTCCCGGTTCAGAGGTAGACCCGACAAATGGGCGCCAACGACCGCCAACTCGATTTCCCCCGGACCGGCCTGGACCGAGCCGAGTTCGACCTCGGGCACGGGCATCGTGCCCGCGCCGATCCGGCCGGCGGACGCGGCGTGCAGGCGGGCGCCCAGCGCCACGAGCAGCCCGTCAGACCCGCGGGGTGCGAGAAGCGTGATCCCGGCCGGAAAGCCGTCGGCGCGGAGCCGCCCCGGGACCGCCAGAGCGCACCAGTCGAGCAAATTGACGAAATTCGTATAGGTCCCGAGTTCGCTGTTCGGCCCGATGGGATCGTCAATCAACGCCGCGCAGGTTTGCGGGCGCGGGTAGGTCGGGACCGCCAGCACGTCGACGCGGTCCCAGACCGCGTCCGCTGACTGGCGCAGCTCCGCCAGGCTGTAAAGCCCGGCGAAAGCGTCTGCGGCGCTGTAGCGATGTGCAGCGCCGATCACCGCCCGCGTTGTCGGATGCAGGATCCCGGGGCGCGTCTCCATCACCGGGCGGATCGCCGCGTAACGCTCGGCGACCCACGGCCCATCGTAGAGCAGCGCCGCGACGGCGAACATCGGCGCGAAATCAATGGGGGCCCCCTTGCCGGCGAGCACTTCGAGATCGGCGACCGTCGCCGCGAAGGCCGCTTGCGAAAGTCCGTCGCCACCGAACCGAAGACCCGCTGCATCCGGCACACCCAGGCGCAGGCCGGGGGGAAGTCCGGACGGCGCCGCGGCTACGGGTAGCGCCCGCGACCAGGGATCGGCGCTGTCGGGACCCAGCATCACGCGGAAGGCTGCGTCGGCATCGGCCACGGTGCCGGCGAAGACCGACAGCGTATCGAGGGTCCGGCAGGCGGGCAGCATGCCGCGGCTCGAGACCGACCCGAGGGACGGCTTCAGACCCACGATGTTGTTGAGCGCCGCCGGCACCCGCCCCGAGCCCGCCGTGTCGGTCCCGAGCGCGAAGGACACGATCCCGTGGGCCACCGCGACGGCCGAGCCGCTGCTGGAGCCTCCGGGCACATAGGCCGGATCGATGGCATTGCGCGGAGCCGGATAGGGCGTGCGCAGGCCGACGAGCCCGGTGGCGAACTGGTCGAGGTTGGTCTTGCCGATGAGGATCGCCCCGGCTGCGAGGAGACGTGCCACCGCGTAGGCGGTCTCGGCGGGGGCGTAGGCGAAGTCCGGACAGGCGGCGGTGGTCGGCAGACCGGCCACGTCGATGTTGTCCTTGACCGCGAAGGGGACACCCCAGAGGGGCATCGATACGGGATCGAACGGCGGGAGCGCCGCCGCCTGCGCCTGCACCTCGGTTTCCGGCACCAGCGCGAGGAAGATGCCGGGATCATCGGCCGCGGCGAGCCGCCGGTAGCATTCGGCCACGACATCGCGCCGATCGAGGCCCGCGGCATAGGCGGCATGCAGGAGCGGAATCGTCGGGAATGGGGGCACGACAGCTCCTCGTCTCAGACCGGCGCGAAGGTTCAGGACTCGTCGCCGGTGGCGCGGTACCAGTCGAGGATCTCGCCACCCTGCATGAAGACCACATCGCTGCGCGCCGCGAGAGCATCGAGCAGACGTTCGAGCAGGCCGATGCGGTGCGGGACGCCGGTGATGTAGGGGTGGATCGCAAAGCCCATCACCTTGGCGCCACCGAGGGGGCCGGGGCCCGCCGCCTCCGTGGCGAGGCGGTCGAGGTTGATGAGGGCCCGGTCCACGAACTCGTCGGCGCGGTGGTGCTGGATGGCGAGCAGCGGGATGTCATTCAGTTCGACCGAGTAGGGCAGCGCCACGAGCGGACCGGTGCGCGTCGCCACCCGGCACGGGCGGTCGTCGACCACGAAGTCGCCGACATAGTCGAGGCCCGCGGCGTGGAGGTGATCGGGCGTGTCGAGGGTCTCGGTGAGGCCCGGCCCGAGCCAGCCCCGCGGCGGACGCCCAGTGACATCCGCGATGGCCGCAAGCGTGCGGGCGATCATCTCCGGCTGGTCCTCGACCCGGTGCGTCGGGACCTGGTGGAAGCCGTGGGCCATGAACTCCCAGCCGGCCTCGTGGGCCGCCTGAGCGATCCGCGGATACGCGGTGCAGACCGAGCCGTTGATCGACAGGGTCGGGCGGATACCGCGGCTGGTGAAGGCGTCGAGGAAGCGCCAGAAGCCGACCCGCATGCCGTACTCGTGCCACGCCCAGTTCGGCAGATCGGGCAGCAGGCTCGCTGCGGTGGGGGGCACCAGGATCTGGCGCGGCATGGGATTGTCGATCAGCCAGTGCTCGACATTGACCACGGGCCAGACGGCGACGTGCTTCCCGCCGGGCAACGTCAGGCGCGGCCGGTCGATGGTGGCGCGGTAGGCGAGGCGGTTCTCGGGCCGGCGGGGATCGTCGGGGCCCGTAGCCATCAGGCGGCAGCCTTCGGGGCGTGATAACTGTGGAGCTGCGCGGCCAGCATGCGGCGCAGATCGTTGAAGGCCGGGCTCGACACGTCGCGCCGCCGCGGCAGGCCGACATCGTACACCGCCTCGATCCGGCCGGGGCTGGGCGACATCATCACGATGCGGTCGGCCAGGAAGATCGCTTCCTCGATGGCGTGGGTGACGAACAGGACCGTCAGCCCCGTGCGCGACCAGAGGTCGAGCAACTCGTCCTGCAGCCGCTCGCGGGTCATGGCGTCCAGCGCACCGAACGGCTCGTCCATCAGCACCACCTCGGCCTCGTTGGCGAGCACCCGGGCGATGGCGACGCGCTGCTTCATCCCGCCCGAGAGCTGGTGCGGGTAGGCGTCCGCGAAGGCCTGTAGGCCGACGAGCGTGCTGTAGCGTTCGGCGATGTCGCGCACCTCTGCGGCGGGCCGGCCGCGGGCCTTCGGGCCAAAACCGATGTTGTCGCGCACGGTGAGCCAGGGGAACAGGCCGTAATCCTGGAAGACCATGCCGCGGCTCGGCCCGGGACCGGCGATGGGCTGCCCCCACATCACGGCTTCGCCCGAACTCGGCGTCTCGAAGCCGGCGGCCATGCGCAACAGCGTCGACTTCCCGCAGCCCGACGCGCCGAGCAGGCAGACGAACTCCCCGCGGGAGACGGTGAGATCGGCCTCGCGCAGAGCCTCGATCCTGCGGCCGCCGACCGCGTAGGTCTTCGAGACCGCGCGCATGTCGAGGATCGGAATCGTCGGATCAGCCATCGGAGTCATCCATGGGTCGGGCTCCAGGCGAGCAGCCGCCGGCCCAGGAGCATGACCAGCCAATCGGACACGAAGCCCGCCACGCCGATCACCGCCATGCCGCAAATCACGATCTCGGTGCGCGAGAGCTGGCGCGCCTCCATGATGATCGCCCCGAGACCGGTCTGGACGCCGGTCATCTCGCCGACCACGATCACCACCCAGGCGAAGCCGAGGCCGAGCCGGAGGCCCGTGAAGATCGACGGCAGGGACGCCGGCAGCACCACCCGGAGGAACTGGGCCGGCCCGGTGCAGCCCAGCATCGCCGCCGCCTCGAACAGGCGTGGCTCCACCGCGCGGACTCCGAACACGGTGTTGACCAGGATCGGGTAGAACGCCCCGAGGAACACCAGGAAGAAGGCCGATCGCGGCCCGAGCCCGAACAGGATCATCGCCAGCGGCAGCCACGCCGTGACCGGCACCGGCCGCAGGACCTGCAGGACCGGATCGAGGAGCGCCCGGATCAGCGGGATGCGGCCGATCAGCAAGCCGAGCGGCAGGGCGGCTGCGGCCGCGAGGGCGAAGCCGCCGTAAACGCGCCCCAGCGAGGCCGCGAGATGGGTCCAGAGGGTACCGCTGAAGGCATCGTCGTTGATGCCGCCGACCGCGAGATCCCGCATCTCCGCCCAGACATCGGCGGGGGGCGGGATCAGGCTGTAGGGCCGGCCGGCGGTGGTGAGCTGCCAGACCGTGAGAAGCACGGCCGGCACGATGCAGGCTAGCGCCAGCCGGCTCAGGCGCGCGAGCGCGACGCCGGTCCGGTCGGCCCGGGGCGCCTGCGGCACGGTCGCCGATACCGGCAGCCCGCCGACTTCGATTCCGGTGCTCACGCCCGCCCCATGGCATCGACGAACCGTGTGTCGATGAAGCCGGGCTCTGGCAGGCGCTTGATCTGCTTGAGCGCGAGCATGTGCTGCGCGTAGGCACCGGCCTGCCGGACCTCGTCCGGCCCAAGGCGCCAGGTTAGCTCGACGTTCGGTGCCGAGAGTTGCAGAGCCTCGCGCTTCTGACCTAGCTTTGCCACCGCCATGGCGATCATCGCGTCGCGGTCGCCGGCCGCGAAATCCGTGGCCTTGCGGTGGATCTCCAGCATGGTCCGGACGAGATCGGGTCGCTCGGTCAGCGTGTCGCGGTGGGCGCCGAACACCATGTTCAGGGCACCCATCTCGGTGCCGTAGGGATACTCGACGAGCTGGCCGACGCCGGAGGCGAGACTGACGCCCGGTCCGGGCTCGGCGCCGACATAGGCATCGACGTCGCCGCGCGCGAGCGCGATGTGCATTTCCGAGAAGGAGATCCGCACAGGCGTGATGTCCTTCACGGACAGTCCCTCCATCCGCATCCGCTCGAGGACGAACACCTCCTGGGTGCTGCCGGGCCAGATCGCGACCCGCTTGCCGCGCAGGTCCTTGATCGCGTGGATGTCGGAATCCTTCCTGGCGATCACCGCCATCCCGCGATTGCAGGTCGAGGCGATCACCACGATCGGTTCGCCCGCGGCGGCCCCGAGGGTGGCAGCGGCGATGCCGAAGGTGCCGAAATCCACCGACTTGGTGACGACGGCGTTCTTGCACTCGGTCGGGCTCTCGAAGGGAACCACCTCAACCGTTACGCCAGCCGGGGTGAAGCGGTCGTAGAAGCTCGGCGCGATCGAGTGGATCAGCTTGAGCGACCCCATCCGGATCGTGACGGGCGCGCCCTGGGCGCGGGCGCCGCACAGGGGTCCGAGGGCGAGGCCGGCCCCGAGACCGGCCAGGAGGGTGCGTCGGCGGATCATCGAACGGCTCCTGCAGGGTCCTGATCGCATCGATGCTAGGCGCGCGCCCTGTTGCAAGGAAGTGCTATTCCCTGAGCGTGCCGTTGCATTCTGGGCAACGGCACCGGAGGATACCGGTGTGAAGCGTCTGCGCACCCTCACATACGTCGCGGAAGTCGCCCGCGCCGGGTCGATTCGGCGCGCGGCGGAGCGGCTGAACCTGACGCCGTCGGCCCTGACCCGGCAGATCCAAGAGCTCGAATACGAGCTGGGCACGCCGATCTTCGAGCGCCTCCCGCAGGGGATGCGCCTCAACGCGGCCGGCGAGCTCTTCGCCCGTCACATCCGTGACCAGGCGGCGGATCTCGACCGGGTGCGATCGCAGATCGCCGACCTGTCGGGGGTGCGCCGGGGACATGTGGGTCTGGCTTGCAGTCAAGCCTTCGTCACGCAGGTGGTGCCGGAGGAGGTTGAGGCCTATCGCGCCAAGTTTCCCCAGGTCGGCTTCACCGTCCAGGTCCGCGACCACGCGCAGGCGGTGACCGCCCTGGCGGCATTCGAAGCGGATCTCGCCCTGATCCTGCAGCCGCCGCCCTCGGCGGAGCTGCATCTCCTCTTCTCCGGTCACCAGATCCTGTGCGCGCTGATGCGCAAGGGACATGCGCTGGCGCGGGAGACCGGACCCGTACGGCTGCGCGAGTGCCTGGCCCATGCCCTGGCGTTACCCGACCATTCGCTCGCCATCCGCCACCACATCGAGCATGCGCTCGCGCGGCGCGGGGTCGAGCTTCGCCCGGTCGTCGAATCGGGTTCGCTGGAGTTCCTGCGCAATCTCACTGCGCGGGAGGACGTGATCAGCTTGCAGATCCCCAGTGGAATCCCCCAGGATGCGCGCCTGCACAGCCGTCCAATCGACGTCCGTGATCTGACGCCGATGACACTGGTCCTCGCGCAGCTGCGCGGGCGGTCACTCTCCGTGGCTGCGGCGAAGTTTGCCGATCAGCTTGTTGCTCGGCTGAACCGGGACGCCGCCTGACGAGTCGTACCGCCCGAGGGTGCCAACGGTGGTCGATCTCGGGCCTCTCGGCTTCGAAGGACCAGAGGCCACGACGATGGGGGTCTACAGAGAGATCCGTCCATGAGCGTGGTCACATCGAGCGGACGGAAAGCCGAACAGCAGCCTCGCGCCCAAATCGGCCTTCCGCGCCGCCCTCTGCGCTCTCGAAGCGGACCCCGGGTCGGGGAGGGGTCACCGCCTGTGAACACATCAGGTTCGACAGGGTCTACGCTCGCCGTTTGACCCCATGACGAGCCAGGAACTTGGCCACGGCTTCGTGGACCCCGACCGCATCGCCGGGGGTGTCCCTCGCCCTCCCGTGGCGCTGCCCGGCATCACGCTCGCCACCGCGATGATGTGGGCGTCGTACACAGTGCCGTGGGCGATCCCGGCCGACGATCTCGACCGCAGCGCCGCGCCGGGTGGCGTCGCCTTCATAGGTGTCGTGGGCGTGCCCGGCGGCGCCTTCAACCCTATCATCCTCGGCGTGAAGATCGCGACGGGCAGCATGGTGACCGGCATGTCGGTGATGGGCAGGCTGCTGGCGGTGGGGGCATTGGTGATGCCGGCCAACCAACTGCCCCGCCCTGCTTGACCGCGGAGCCGCGTGACCGACGGCCGACACGTCCCTCAGGGGGACGCCCTTCGTTTCAGGGCCCCATCACCGAGCGGGAAGAGGCGACGGAGAAGACGATGCGTTTCTTCGACGGACACAACGACAGGCTCGGTACGTCCCACGTCACCGCCTTTCCTCGACCCATACGCGTTCCGCGGCGAGCCGCTGCGCCTTTAAGGTGCCCTTAAGCTGAGGGGCGCGGAGACCCTGTGCCGGCCCTTTGGGCTCCGGCTCAGCGGAACCTTCGATCCGATGCCTCAACACACGTTATCGTCTCCGAGCCGCCGCGGCCTCCTGTCGGCCGCCGCCTTCGGCGGGATCGGCCTGCTCGCCGGCAGAGCTCGCGCCGACACCTTCGATTTCCATGTCCCGGGCGGCCCGAGCACCCGGCCCATGACCACGACCTATCCCGAAAAGGGGCGCATGATCGTCCAGCGCACCCGACCGCCTTGGCTGGAGACGCCGTTCGACGTCTTCGACACCGGTGTGTTCACCCCGAACGATCGGCACTTCGTCAGCTGGCACTGGGCCACCTTCCCGACCCGCGTCGACACCGACAGCTTCGCCCTGAAGGTCCACGGCCTCGTCGAGCGGCCGCAGGCGCTGTCGCTGCGTGAGTTGATCCACGATCTGCCGCGCTTCGAGATCGCGGCGGTCAGCCAGTGCGCCGGCAATTCGCGTCTCTACGCGCAGCCCCGGGTCGCCGGCGCCCAATGGGCGAACGGCTCGATGAGCAACGCTCTCTATGCCGGTGTGCGCCTCAAGGATGTCCTTGATCGCGCCGGCGTGAAGGGCGGCGCCACCCATGTGCAGTTCGGCGGCCTCGATGAGCCGCTGCTGCCTGACGCACCGAAATTCGTGAAGGCCCTGGACATCGATCACGCCCGCGACGGCGAGGTCATGCTGGCCTTCGCGATGAACGGCCAACAACTGCCGATGCTGAACGGTTTCCCGCTCAAGCTCATCGTCCCCGGCTGGTCGGCCGTCTACTGGATCAAGATGCTCGACGACATCGCGGTGACAGACCACCCCGATCCCAGCGTCTGGACCACGCGGAGCTACCGGGTGCCGGACACGGCCAATTACACAGTCGAGCCCGGACAGAAGGGCTTCGGCATGGTCCCGATCACCCGAAACCTGCCCCGCTCGTTCGTGACCAATCTCAAGCCGGGCGACAGCGTCCCGGTCGGGGCCCCGCAACCGGTGCGCGGCATCGCCTTCGGGGGCGACCGCGGGGTCGCCGCGGTGGACCTGTCGCTCGATGGCGGCCGGACCTGGCAGCCCACGACCCTTGGCAAGGATGAGGGCACCTACGGCTTCCGGCAATGGCAGGCCACGATCAGCCTCCCGGCGCGTGGGGCGCACACCGTGATGGCCCGCTGCACCAACACCGACCGGGTGATGCAGCCGATGCGGCGCGTCTGGAACCCGGGGGGCTACATGTCCAACCAGGTCGAGACCCTTGACCTCGTGGCGGCCTGAGGGATGAGCGCGACCATGTCCCGATCCCTCATGTCCCGATCCCTCCGCACCGCCCTGCTGGCCGGCCTTCTTGCCGGTTCCGCGCCGGCCCGCGCCGCCGCGCCGCTGGAGCTTCGCCCGACGCCCGAGATCGACTTGCCCTTCGGCGACGATGTCGGTTTCCCCGCCGGGCCGGGCTCCGACGTCATCGCGTCGAACTGCACGGCTTGCCACTCCGCCGACCACACCCTGAACCAGCCGGCCCTCTCCCGGGAGGAGTGGCACGCGGTCGTCGACAAGATGATCACCGCCTACAAGGCGCCGATCACGCCGGAGGATGCGCGGGTGATCGTCGACTACCTCGCCCGGGTCAAAGGCGAGCCGTAGCGGGGGGCGCACGCCTGGCGAGCCCGGGGCCGAAGATCGCGCTCGCCTTGAGGCCGGGGCCGCCGCCCCGTCCGTCGAGGTGCAGGCGGGCGCCGGATTGCTCCAGCGCCATGGTGACGATCGAGAGGCCGAGGCCGCTGCCGAGCTTCGCCCGCCGGCTGCCGCGCACGAAGCGCCGGATCACCAGGGCCCTCTCCGCCTCGGCGATGCCGGGCCCCTCGTCGGTGATCGACAGGGTGGCGCCTCCATCCGCACCGAGCGCGGCGTCCCAGGTGATCGCCCCCTCCGGCGGGGTCATCAACAGGGCGTTCTCCATCAGGTTGCGCATGGCGAGGTCGAACAGGTCCTCGTCCATGTGGATCTCGAGCCCGGTGAGGGCGGGCGCGAGGGCGACGCGCTCCGGCGTCGGCACGCCGCCCATCCCGGCGAGCAGATCGCGCAGGCGCTCCTCTACGGGGATCCACGCCATGGCGGCCGGGCGCCCGCCGCTGTCGAGGCGCGAGACCGTCAGGAGTTGCTCGACGAGGCGTGCCGATTGATCGACCGCGCGCAGGGTCTGGGCGAGGGCGGCGTCCCGCATGGCGGCCCCGGGTGCCTGCATGGCCACCTGCACCTGCGTCTTGAGGCCGGCCAGCGGCGTCCGCAACTCGTGCGCCGCATAGGCCAGGAAGGTGCGTTCGTGTTCGCGCGCCGCCGCGACCTTACCGAACAGCCGGTTCAGCGCATCGACCAGCGGTCGGATCTCCGACGGCATCCGACCGGTCTCGACCCGCTCCAGGTTGTCGGCATCCCGGGCGGCGAGGTCGCGGGCCGCGCGGTTCAGCGGCCGCAGGCCCCGGCCGACGCTGAGCCAGATCAGCGGCGCCAGGATCGGCAGGACGCAACCGGCGGTGAACAGCAGGCTCTCGACGAGGCCGTGCTCCAGTTGCCGCCGCTGCCCGAGATTGTCGCCCACGAGGATGCGGAAGCCCTTGGCCGGGTCGGACAGGGCGTAGACACGCCAAGCTTGACCCTCGACCACGCGGTTCGAGAACCCTTCGTGCTGGTCCGACAAGACCGGATCCGGCGACCCGTCCGAGGCGCCGATCAGGCGCCCGTCCAGAGACCAGATCTGGCAGCTGAGGTGACGGTCGTAGCTCACCACCCGCGCGAGCGCGTCGCCCTCTCCGCCCGCCTGCCGCGCGGCCCCCGCCCGGGCCGGCGTGAACAAGCTGTCGACCATGCGGGCCGCCTCCATGAGGCGGCGGTCGAGGATGCTCTCGAACTGGGCGCGGCTGTCGACGTAGGTCCAGGCGATGGCGGCGAGCCAGACCAGCCCGGTTGCCGTGACCAGGGTGGCGAACAGGCGCATGCGGAGGGAGTTCACGCGCGGTCCTCCCGGATCCGGTAGCCGAGGCCGCGCACGGTCTCGACCGCGTCCCGACCGATCTTGGCGCGCAGATTGTGGACATGGACTTCGAGCGCGTTGCTGCCGATCTCCTCGTTCCAGCCGTAGAGGCGCGCTTCCAGCTGGCTTCGGGACAACACACGGCCGGGCCGCTCGATCAGCGCCTCCAGCAGCGCGAACTCGCGGCGTGAGAGGTTGAGCGCGACGCCCGCCCGCGCGACCAACCGGCTGCTCAGGTCGATCGTGAGGTCGCGCCACACGAAGGTAGCAGAGGCGCGTCCGGCCGCCCGCCGGATCATCACACGAAGCCGGGCTGCGAGTTCGCCCAGGTCGAACGGCTTGCCCATGTAATCGTCCGCGCCGCGGTCGAGCCCGGCGATCCGGTCGGCCACGGCGTCGATCGCGGTGAGGACCATGACCGGTGTGGCGTCGTCCCGCGCGCGAATGTGGCTCAGCACGTCCAGCCCGGAGCCGTCTGGCAGCATCAGATCCAAGATCGCCGCACTGTACTGCGTCGCATCAAAGATCGATACCGCATCCCCGCATGTGGCGACGCAATCCGCGATCATTCCGTGCAAAGACAATCCTGAGACCAGGCCATCCGAAAGCACGGGGTCATCTTCGAGAACGAGGATGCGCACAGAACCTTCGCTTCAGGGTTGTGGCATGCGCTGCGATCGCACCGAAGTACCACGCTGGGGGTGGCTTGGGGTAACTTTATGGGTTCGGGTGCGGTCGCGTCCCCGGCGGCGCGCTGAACGGCACGCTTTGGCGGCTCCCTCGCGATAAAAGAGCGGCTTCGGATCGGCTACATCCCGGATCGCCCTCTAGCCGGACGAGCTACGAGACGGATATCCGCATCCACGGTGTCTACCTGACCGGCTTCCAAGGCCGGGATGGGTCGCAATCTTTCCGTGCGCTTAGGCTGAGCTCAACGCAGGCGCATCGGTTCGGCTGGCTGAGCGTGATGAGCTATGGCTTTTGCCCCGGCGGCATAATCATCGCGGTGTCCGGGTCGGACACATCACCCTCTTGTTGCTGGTCGAGCGTCAGCTTGGACGCCAGGTCTGGCACCTGTCCCTTCGCCAGCTGCTGTGCCGCCACGACCTGCTTGTCGCGCGCCTGCTCCGCCGTGAGCTCGCCGCGAACCACCGCGCGGGCTAAGTTCAAGCTCAGGACGTTCTCGGCTTCACTGGCGCCGTAGGCCGTGAGCGTACCTCGCGTTCGATCCGGGATCACACTGCCGTTGAACGTCGCAATGGCGCTGAAGAGGTTGAGCGAAACCTTGTAGGGCAGGCTCTGCTCCAGCACGTCGCTGTGCTTGGCCGGGAAGTCGTGCTCGGCCCCGACCTTGTGCACCACGGTTCGGATCCATTGCCCGTTCCGGTGCCAGATCATCATGGTCGCGGTTTGCTCCTGAGGAGCGCCGTACTTTTCGGTCACGGCCTCTGCGGCTTTCCGCGAAGGCGCGGGCCAGTCCTGCGCAACGCCCTCGGCGGCCCCTGCGTGACCGGCAGACAACGCGAGCACAAATGCGAGGGTGCAAAGGCGGATCTGCGAGGACATGCGCATCCCTGACGGTGCTGGTGGCAGCTCGGCCCGGTGCAGCGATTGTGGGCCGCTGTCACGCCGTCGCGTTGCTCCGGATCTACGCCGGGTATAGGCCGAGCACTCAAGAATGGTTCCACGGAGACACCCGATGGCGCAGCAGATGTCGCTGGACGTGAACGGGCGCGCGGCGCAGGTGAGCGTGGACGACGCCGATACGCCGCTCCTCTATGTGCTACGCGATGATCTCGGCCTGCATGGTCCACGCTTCGGCTGCGGCCTAGGCCAATGTGGCGCCTGCACGGTGCACATCGACGGTCAGGCGGTGCGCTCCTGCATCACCCCGGTCTCGAGTCTGAAGGTCGGCGCCAAGGTCGTGACGCTGGAAGGCCTCGGAAGCCCCGAGCAGCCGCACCCGATCCAGGCCGCCTTCATCGCCGAACAGGCCGCGCAGTGCGGCTACTGCATCAACGGCATGATCATGCAGTCGGCGGCCCTCCTCAACGAGACCCCGAAACCCGACGAGGCCGCGATCCGGCAGGCGCTGGCGCAGAACCTGTGCCGGTGCGGCACCCATCTGCGGATCGTGCGCGCCGTCCAGCGCGCCGCCGGCACGCTCTGAGGAAGGTCACCGTCATGAACGCACCCCTCCTCTCCCGCCGCGGCCTGCTCCTCCAGGGCGGCGCGCTGGTGGTCGGCTTCTCGCTGCCCAGCCGCCGGGCCGAGGCGCAGACCTTCGCGCCGGTCGCCACCACCGGCTTCTCGAAGCCCGTCGCCCCGGACCAGGTCGACAGCTTCCTGGCCCTCGGTGCCGATGGCCGCGTCACGATTTTCTCCGGCAAGGTCGATCTCGGCACCGGCGTCGAGACCGCGATGGCACAGATCGCAGCCGAGGAACTCGATCTCCCGCTCGACCGCGTGACCATTGTCCAGGGCGACACGGCGCTGACGCCGGATCAGGGGCCGACCTATGGAAGCCTCTCGATCCAGAAGGGCGGCGTCGAGATCCGGCAGGCGGCGGCGACCGCCCGCGCGCGCCTCGTGCAGATCGCGAGCGAGCGGCTCGGCGTGCCGGCCGACGCGCTGGTGAGCGAGAACGGCACCGTGCGGCCGAAAGCCGGTGGCCAGGGCCTCTCCTACGCCGACCTCGTGAATGACGGGCGCCTCGACCTCAAGGTCGATCCGGCGGTCAAGACGAAGGACCCGGCGCAGTTCGCCCTGGTCGGCAAGCCGGTGGCGCGGATCGACATCCCCGAGAAGATGACCGGCCGCTTCACCTACATGCAGGATTACCGCGTGCCCGGCATGGTGCACGCCCGCGTGGTCCGCCCCCCGGCTATCGGCGCGGACCTGCAGAGCGTGGACGAGGCTTCGGTCGCCAACATCCCGGGCCTGATCAAGGTGGTGCGCCAGGGCAACTTCCTGGCCGTCGTCGCCGAGAAGGAATGGGCGGCCATCAAGGCGGCCGGACAGCTGAAGGCGACGTGGTCCAAGTGGGAGGGGCTGCCCGAGCAGGACAAGCTCTGGCAGCATGTCCGCGCCACGAAGGTGACCAAGGACGACGTGACGAGCAGCACGGGCGATGCCGAGGCGGCGCTCGGCCAGGCGGCCCGGAGGCTCGAAGCGAGCTACGACTTCGCCATCCATACCCATGGCTCGATCGGTCCCTCCTGCGCCATCGCGGAGCTCAAGGACGGGCTGCTGACCTGCTGGACCGCCTCGCAGATGACGCACGCCCTGCGCAAGCAGCTCGCGGCGATGATCGGCCTCGCGCCGGAGGCGGTGCGCTGCATCTATGTGGAGGGCTCAGGCTGCTACGGCCGCAATGGCCACGAGGATGCGGCGGGCGACGCAGCCCTCCTCGCCCGCGCGGTCGGCCGCCCCGTGCGGGTCCAGTGGTCGCGCGCGGACGAGCACGGCTGGGATCCGAAGGGACCGCCGACCCTGATCGACCTGAAGGCCGGGCTCGACCAGCAGGGCAACGTCACCGCCTGGTCCTCGCAGTTCCACATACCGGAAGGGGCGGCGGGCAACGTGCCGCTGGTGGCGGCCTCGCTGGCCGACCTGCCGCATGAGACCACGATGGCGCCGGGCAACATCATCGGCAACTCGGCGCTGCCCTACGCCTTCCCGAACGTGCGCACGGTCTGCCACCGTCTGGCTTCGACGCCGCTGCGGCCGTCCTGGATCCGCACCCCCGGGCGTATGCAGAACACCTACGCCAACGAGGCCTTCCTCGATGAATGCGCGGCGGCGGCCGGCGCCGATCCGCTGGACTATCGCCTGCGTGCGCTCAAGGACCCACGCGGCATCGAGGTTCTGAAGCGGGTCGCTGAACTCGCCAAGTGGCAGGCCCGGCCCTCACCGGTGAAGGACGTCGCGGGCGACGTGCTGCGCGGCCGTGGCATCTCCTACGTGAAGTACGAGCTCAACCGCACCTATGTGGCCGGTGTGGCCGAGGTCGAGGTCAATCGCCACACAGGGCAGGTGCGGGTGCCACGCTTCTTCGTGGTCCAGGATTGCGGGCAGATCATCAACCCGGACGGTGTGCGCAACCAGCTCGACGGTAACGTCATCCAGACGGTCAGCCGGGTGCTGATGGAGGAGGTCACCTTCGATCGCGGCGCCGTGACGAGCCTCGACTGGTCGAGCTACCCGATCCTGACCTTCCCGGACGTGCCCGAGGTGGTGATCGACCTGATCGACCGGCCGACCGAGAAGCCTTGGGGGGCTGGTGAGCCGTCCGCCGCCATCGTGCCGGCTGCGGTTTCGAACGCGGTCTTCGATGCGACCGGCGTGCGTGTGCGGTCCGTTCCATTCACGCCGGCCAAGGTGCGGGCAGCCTTGCAGGGTGCCTGACCGGCCGACGGGCGCGGCCGTTGAACCGGATCGCCGCGCCCGTCAGACTGCACAGCGCACACCTGTTACGTGGTCAGCGTCGTTGGGCTTGGCGGCCGTCCGGTCGAGGAAGCCCGTCCGAGGCGGCCAGGACGTCCTGGTGAAGCAGGTCGACCGGCGGCGAGCGGGCGGCGGCAGTCGCCCCCACCCAGCCCGACAGGATCGATGTGGCCATATCCACCCCGTCACGAACGCAGATCTCGGCCCGGCGGTAGAGCGGCAGACGATCGTCGCACTTCGCCACCGCGCTATGGGCCAGCAGCCCGGCTCCGGCGCGCCCAGGGGCGATGGCGTGATGCGGGGCGGCCACTGCACGGTGCCTTCGCAAACCCGGCTTGCGAACGCCTCGCGCATGTGCCGGACCCTCTTGAAGCGGCTGGGCACGCAATCGAGGGTCTTCCTCACATCCTCACCGATCCGACGCAGTACCCCACCGCAGGACGGGCAGGCGCAGGCCGGGATAAATCACGTTCTCGCGCGGCAGGTGATCGGGCAGGGGACCGCGGGCTGGCCTAGCGCGGGAGGCTGCGTCGACCTCCGACGGCTCAGTGGCGAGTTCGGGGTGCTCGACGCGTGCCATCGGCTTTTCGGACGAGACGCCAAACTGCGCACGCTTGTGACGAGCGGGTTCGCTGCGCAGCTCCTCGATCGGCGTGTTGGCATGGACAGCTTCCCGCGCCATGCCGACGATCATGCGCTTGAGCGTATCGACGTCACCGGAGAGTGAGCCAGGATCTAGAGCTCACGCCGTCCCGACCAGCGCGCAAGCCCGTTTCGGCGCCCGAGCGTCAGCCTGCGAGGCAGGGCCGGTCCGCACGCACCGGGGCACGCCAGTCGATGCCTTCCAGCAGCATCGCAAGCTGCGCTGGCGTCAGCGCGGCGGCCCCCCGCCGTCGCCGGCCAGACGAGGCGACCCCTCTCCAAGCGCTTGGCGAACGGGCAAAGGCCCTGGCTGTCCCGCGATAGCACCTGGATCGGGTGCCCCTGCCGCCCGCGGAACACGGAAGCCGGTCCCGGGAAGGGATTACGCGCGCGGTGATCCCGCACGGGGCTGGCCAAGCCGTCGAAGCCCATGCGCGTGCTTTGACGCTGTCGTCGTCGGACCCTCCGCCCCGGCGAGGATCCCGCGCTTCTGCCCGGGCGACCAAGTCCGTCGCGTTCCCGCGACGACGATGTGAGAACCGGTCGCCATAGGTCCAGACACAGGGTCGATACAGCGCCATTGCCTGTATCCAGATCCAAGCCTTATCCCCGCAAGGCAGCCGTCACCGAGCGCTTACGCTCGCTCAGCCGCCGAGCAGCGCGCGGTGTTGGTCTGCGGTGAGGGCCATGAGCGGCGGGCACAGGCGCAGCCAGCCGTCCTCGCCCGTCGCCTGCGCGATGAGTGCTTTGATCGCGGCCATCTGGCGGGGGCCGACGGTGCGCTCGCGCTCGGTCACCACGCGGGCCTGCGCTGCGGCGACCTCGTCCGCCTGCGAGGGGTCGGCATAGTGCCGATAGACGAAGGCGAGGTCCGCCGCGCAGAGGTTCGACGTGGCGGTGATGCAGCCCGCGGCGCCCTTCGGCAGCAGCGGCAACAACAGCGGGTCGGCGCCGGTCAGCACGGCGAAGCCGGGGAACCGCTCGATCATCGCCACGTGGTTGGCGATGTCGCCGGAGGAATCCTTGATGCCGGTGACGGTTTCCGGGTAGCGCGCCCGCAGCCGCTCGATCAGGTCGTGGGAGATCGGCACGCCCGAGACTTGGGGGATGTGGTAGAGGACGACGCGAAGCCGCGCATCCCCGATCCGTTCGATCACCTCCGAGTAGGCCGCGAACAACCCGTCATCGGTGACGCCCTTGTAGTAGAAGGGCGGTAGCATCACGACCGTGTTCACGCCGAGCGAGAGGGCGTGGTTCGTCAATTCGATCGTCTCCGAGATCGCCGCGACGCCTGTGCCGGGCATCAGCTTGTCCGGGGCGACGCCGGCCTCGACGGTCGCCTCCAGCAGAGCCTGGCGCTGAGCCAGCGAGAACGAGTTCGCCTCCCCGGTCGTACCGAGCAGGGCGACGCCGTCGCAGCCCTGCGCGATGAGCCGCTTGGCATGAGCCACGAAGCGTGTGTGATCTGGGGCGTAATCGGCCGTCAGCGGAGTGGCGGCGGCGCAGAACACGCCGCGGGGATGAAGGGCGGGATCAGTCATCGCAGGAGCCTTCAGTAAGCGGCGCGGTAGAGTGAGAGGATGTCGGCGCGGCTCATGTCCCGCGGGTTGTTATCAAGGAGCCTGCGGATGGCGTGGGCCTCGCCTGCCATCGCATCCAGATCGTCCTCCGGCACGCCGATGCGCGACAGGCGCAGTTCCACGCCGAGATCGGCGCAGAAGCGGATAGCGTATTCGCGGACGGCGGCCTCGTCGGCGCTGGCCGGGGCACCGAGCGCCTGCAGCACGAGCGCGGTCTTCTCCGGCACGGCGGGCGCGTTGAACGCCAGCGTGTGCGGGAAGATCGCCGCGCAGGCGAGTCCGTGGGCGACGTGGTGCCGGGTACCGAGCGGATAGGCCACGGCGTGGCCGGCGGTGGTGTTCACGGGCCCGAGGCAGAATCCACCGTACAGGGAGGCCAGCGCCAGCCCGGCTCGGGCCTCGTGGTCGGAGCCGTCGGCTACCGCCTGCGGGAGGTATCGGCCGACAAGGCGCGCGCCTTCGAGGGCGTAGAGATCGATGGTCGGGTGCGCCTTGCGGCTGGTGAAGGCCTCGACGCAATGGGCCAAGGCATCGACGCCCGTCGCGGCGGTCACGGCGGCCGGGACGGTCATCGTGAGATCGGGGTCGATCACCGCGAGGTCGGCGAGCATGTGGCGGCTCTGCACCGCGAGCTTGGCCTGCGCCTCCGGGTCGGTGACCAGGGAGCGCGTGCCCGCCTCGCTACCGGTGCCGGCGGTGGTCGGGACCTGGACGAGGCCGATCCGGCGGCCGAGCACCTTCTCGGGGCCGACCACGTCGCGCAGGGTCTGGCCGCTGCCCGGCAGGACCGCGACGAGCTTGGCGAGATCCATGGCGCTACCGCCGCCGAAGCCGATCACGCAATCGGGCCGGACTTCTTCCGCCAGGGCGAGGACCGCGTCGAGGTTCGGGATATCTGGCTCGGGCTTCACCGATCCGAACACGGTGACCTCGCCGGACAGGCCGAGGAGGTCCACCCGGCCGGCGTTGAAGGCATCGGCGACCACGAGCGGGCGGCGGCAGCCGCGCTCGGCGAGGAAGCGCGCGATGCGGGACAGGGTGCCCGCGCCGAAGACGATCTCCTGTGGCCGGACGAGGTCGATCGGTGAGGCGATGTTCATCCTGGTCCTCACGCCGCGTGGCGGTTGGCGGCGAGCCGCTCGGCATACTCGATCGCCTCGATCAGGCTGCGCTCGTTGGCGATCCCCTGGCCGGCGATGTCGAAGGCGGTGCCGTGATCGACCGAGGTGCGGATGATCGGCAGCCCGAGGGTGATGTTCACCCCCGACAGGTCCATCCACTTGCCGGTGGCGGGATCGATCTCGAACCCCAGGAGCTTCACCGGGATGTGCCCCTGGTCGTGGTACATCGCGACCACCGCGTCGTATTGGCCGGCGCGCAGCTTCACGAACACCGTATCGCCTGGCACCGGGCCGTGGATGTTCAGCCCGTCGGCATTGGCCTGCGCGATCACCGGGGTGCTGACATCGATGTCCTGGCGCCCGAACAGGCCGCCCTCGCCGGCATGGGGGTTCAGCGCGGCGACCGCGATCTTGGGCGCGGCGAAGCCCAGGCCCTTCAGGGCCTTGTCGGTGAGGTCGATGACGAGGCGCAGGCGCTCCGGCGTCAGGCGCTTGGGCACGTCCTGCAGGGCGACGTGGGTGGTGACATGCGAGACGCGCATGTTGCCGTGGGCCAGCATCATCACCGAGCCGCGCACCCCGGTGAGTTCAGCCAGCATCTCGGTATGGCCGGCATAGTGGTAGCCGGCCTTGTTCAGCGCTTCCTTGTTGAGCGGTGCCGTGACGATGCCGCCGATCTTGTCGGCCAGCGCCATCCGGACACCCGCCTCGATCGCCTTGTAGGCGACGCGACCGCCATCGGCGGAGAGCTGGCCCGGCTCGATGGGGGCGCCTTCCTCGTCGGCCTGGAGGCAACAAAGGGCGGGCCAGGAACCCGTTTCGGAGACTTCGGCGATTTGCTCCGTCAGGAGGCCCAACGACTGTTCCGCCCGGCGCAGGGCCGGGACGCTGCCGACGATCATGAGCTTCAAGTCTCCGGAATCGATCCGGTCCTTGAGACGCGCCGCGGCCTTGACGATGATCTCGGGGCCGATGCCCGCGGGATCGCCCATGGTGATGGCGAGGTGGGGGGTCATGTGCCGCTCCTGTCGTGCGGAAAGCCGTTCTGGGAAAGGATGTCGCACCAGATTCCGGACGCACCGAAGGCGCCTGATTTCGACACGACCGGCAGGCCGTCCCATCGCCCGCCGCGGAGCGTCGAGCGTGGGAGGCCGGGTGCGATCTGCCCCGTCACGTCGAGGCATTCGACGGACAGGGCGAGGCAGAGCGCCTTGAGCGTCTCGCCCCCGGCGACGAGGAGGCTCCCCGGCCGGGGGAGTTCATCGATCGATCTCGCGAAGGCCTCCGCGATCTGCCCTGCCGCTGCCTGGCGGGCCGTGCCGGGGGAAAGGTCGAGGCTCACCATCACCGCCCCGTCGCGGGACAGACGGTCCATGATGAGGTCTCGACGGGGCGCGCCGTGGGTGAGCACGAGCCGGAGGGGCCCGCAGGCCGCGAGTTGGGCCTCGGTCTCCGCGCGGTCGGACCCGAACAGCCCGAGGACCGGGCCTTCCAGCCGGCCATCGCCGGGCGGCTTCGTCCTCCCGGCGAGGGCAGCGGCGAGCCCGCCGCTGCCGCACCACAGGACGGAGCCGTCCGCCGGCAGAGCCGCGATGGCTGCGAGGTCTTCATCGGTGCGCGCATCGTAGACGGCGACGCCCTCCACCGGCCCGTCCGCGACCGCGGCCCGGCGGGCGGGGAGACCGGCCTCGCGCAGAATCCGCACGATATCGGTCGAGACGGGGACCCAGTCCTCACCGCGCCGCATCTGCTGCCGGCCTTCCACCGTCGTCCGGCCTTGGTAGGGGAAGGCGGGCGCCACGATGCAGCGTCGCCAGCCGCCTGCCTGCACCGTGGCCGCCAACTCCGTCGCCCAGGGACCGCGCATCAGGCTGTCGAGTTTCTTGAAGGCGATATCCGCCCCGTCGAGGTGGGGCAGAAGCCCGCGCGTGATCCGCACCGCCTCTTGTTCTCCGCGCTCGCGCGTCCCGGAATCGATGGCGAGCGAGCCCGATGCCCGATCCGGTAGGATCTCCGGCCACGCGACCGGGATGGTGCCACAGAGGCCGGTCAGGCCGGCCGCCGTGTCGAGGGTCCCGGTCAGGTCGTCGGCGATCAGCCGCAGGGTCGGCATCGGAGCCTGCCTCAAGCCTTCGAGGGGCTGGCGGCGGCGAAGATGGAGTCCTCGGCCTCATCCTCCCGGCTCTTCAGCGGCGCGATCTCGCCGACGATGAACAGGTAGGAGCAGGCGCCGACGATGCTGAGCGTACCGGCCACCGCCAGCGGCACCACGAACGAGCCCTGGGTGATCGAGACCATCACACCTGTGAAAGTCGTGATGGCGATGCCCGCGAGGTTCGAGGCGAAGTTCTGGATGCCGGAGATCGAGGCGACATGGGCCGGGGTCGGGGCGACGTCACCCGGCAGCGTCCAGATGTTGGCGCCGGCGAAGGCGAGGCCGGAATACGAGATCGCCAGCAGGGTCAGGGCCGCCGCGTCACCCGGCACGAGGGGAGCCAGGGCCACCACGGAGGAGGCGAGCAGGCCGCCGACGAGGCAGGTCTTGCGGGCGGCGGTGAGGCTCCAGCCAGCCTTGAACAGACGGTCGGACAGGTAGCCGCCGAGCCAGCCGGCCGGGATCGCCACGAGGCCGGGCACCAGCCCGAGCGTGCCGAGCTTCGTCAGGGAGAAGCCGCGGGACTGCGTGAGGTAGGACGGGAACCAGGTGGTGTAGAAGTAGATGACGAAGTTCAAGCAGAAGAACCCGATCATCATTCCCCAGATCGTCCGGTAGCGGAACAGCTCGGCGTAACGGATCTTCTTGGCGCCGGCCTTCACCGCGTAATCGGCTTCCAGCACGGCGAGCTGCTCGGCCGAGACGGCGGAATGGTTTCTCGGATCGCGGTAGAGCACGTACCACAGCACCATCCATACGAGGCCGATGGCGCTGGTGACGAGGAAGGCTTCGCGCCAGCCGAAATTGGCGATGATGAAGGCCACCAGCGGCAGGGTCATCGCCGATCCGACGCGCGAGCCCGAGGCCCAGATGCCGGTGGCGAGCCCGCGCTCGGAGCGCCGGAACCACAGGGAGGTCACCTTGGCGTTGACCGGGTAGCAGAACGCCTCGCCGATCCCGAGCACCATGCGGCACGCGATGAGCGAGGCGACGCCGCCCGCAAACGCCGTCGCCAAGGTCGCGACCGACATGATCAGCGTCGCCACCGTATAGGTCAGGCGCGAGCCGAACTTGTCGATCAGCCAGCCGCCCGGCAGTTGCATCAGCACGTAGGACCAGAAGAATGCCGACAGGATCAGGCCCATCAGGGCCGGATCGATGCCGTATTCCTTCTGGATCATCGGCACGGCGACGCCGAGGTTGGCGCGGTCGATGTAGTTGATCGCCACCGCGAGGAAGCACATCAGAACGATGAACCAGCGTTGCTTCGGCAGCGGTCGTGTTTTCTGTCCCGTCACGGCGCGATCCTCCCTTTTGTGCTTCTTCAGTCCATCAGGACCTTGCCGGGATTCATCAGGCCGGCTGGGTCGAGCACCCGCTTGATCGCGCGCATCACATCGAGTTCCAGCGGATCGGTGACCCGGGCGAGCCGGCCGCGGTTGGACAGGCCGATCCCGTGCTCGGCACTGATGGCGCCGCGCTGCAGCCGCGTCTCGTCATCGACGATGCCGTTGATGAGGGCGACGACACGGTCGGCCTCGCCGCTCTCCGTGAGCCTCGCCCGGTCGATCAGCGCGCAGACGTGGATGTTGCCGTCGCCGATATGGCCGTGCATCGCCACGACGGCGTGCGGCGCCGCCGCGCGGATCCTCGTCTCGACGTTCACGGCGAAGGCGGCCTGACGATCGAGCGGCACGGCGCTGTCGTGGGAGACGACGAGGCCGGAGCGTTTGTTGCCCTCCGAGACGCTGTGGCGGACCTTCCAGATGGACTTGGCCTGTGCCTCGCTCGATGCGATCAACGCGTCCGAGATCAGCTCGCGCTCCAAGGCCTCACCGAGCGCGGCTTCGAGAGGCGTCGCGAGGTCGGCGCCGGCCAGCGTGTCGGTGAGCTCGATGATAAGGTACCACGGCGTGTCGAGGCTGAACGGGATCGCCGTATCCGGCACGTGATCGCGAATTGCCTCGATCTGGCTGCGATTCATGATCTCCAGCGAGCCCAGCCGGTCGCCAACATGGGAGCGCAGCAGGCCCATCACCTCCAGCGCCTGCTCGACGCCGGGCAGCATCGCGAGCGCCGTGAGCGACACCCGCGGCTTGGCGAAGAGCTTCAGCACCGCGCCGGTGATGATGCCAAGCGTCCCCTCGGCGCCGATGAAGAGCTGCTTCAGGTCGTAGCCGGTGTTGTCCTTCCGCAGGGCGCGCAGGCCGTCGAAGATCCGACCGTCGGGGAGCACCGCCTCAATGCCGAGGACGAGGTCGCGCGTCGGGCCGTAGCGCAACACGGCGGTCCCGCCCGCATTGGTGGCAATGTTGCCCCCGATCTGGCAGGAGCCCTCCGCCCCGAGGCTCAGGGGGAAGTACCGATCCGCCGCCTCGGCCGCGGCCTGGATGTCGGCCAGCACGCAGCCGGCCTCGACGGTGATGGTGTTGGCCAGCGGGCTGACGGCGCGGATCGCTCGCATCCGATCCAGCCGGATCACGAGGTTGCGGCCGGGCGCGGTGGGGGTGGCGCCACCGCACAGGCCGGTATTGCCGCCCTGCGGGACGATGGCCACGCCTTCGCGATGCGCCAGGGCGACGACCTGCGACACCTCGGAGACGTTGGCGGGCTTCACGACCGCGTCGGCTTGGCCGTGGTAGCGCTCGCGCCAGTCGGTCACGTAGGGGGCGAGATCGTCGCTCGGACCGATCACGTTCCGAGGGCCGACGATGGCGGCCAAGAGTTCGATGAAGCCTTGAGCATCACTCACGGCAACCTCCCATAGAGCGGGGTCCCGCCCCGGCATAAAATTTGTTATAAAGTTGTCAGTCAATTACGCGGGGCTATAGGACAGGTCAAGGGGCTTTGGCCGCCTAATTCCAGACAGGTTCCGGCGACAAACGTCGTCCGAATGGCGAATTTGCTACGGCGCGGAAACGACACGGGGCGTGTCGAGAGCCCCGCCGCACCTGACATCTTTTTTACAAGTTGCGTGACGGGGACGCCCAGATGTGTCAGATTGGCGCCTCCTCGAACCGACACCCTGCCTGTGTGGTCGTGCGGGAACGGACAGCCAGTGACGGCACCTTTGGCCCTATCATCGGAGGCATCGACGCCTCGCCCGACGAGTCTGGTGGATATCGTCTACCGGTCGATCCTCACCAGCGTGGCGGACGGCACCTACGCACCGAACGACCGCTTGCCGAGCGAGCACGATCTCGCGGGCCAGTTCGGGGTCTCGCGCCCCGTGGTCCGCTCCGCCCTCGACCGGTTGCGGCGCGAGGGAGCCATCGTGTCCCGGCGCGGCGCGGGCAGCTTCGTCCGGGCGAGCGAGGCGAAGCAGACGCTGGGCTTCGCCCCGGTTGAGAGCATCGCCGACATCCAGCGCTGCTACGAGTTCCGGCTCACCATCGAGCCGGATGCCGCCTTCCACGCGGCCCTCCGGCGGGACGAATCAGCCCTCCATAGCATCGCGGCAGCCCTGGATCTTCTCGCGACGGCGACGCGCCAGGAACAGCACCGCGAGGATGCCGACTTCATGTTCCACCACGCGATCGCGGAAGCTTCGAACAACCACTACTATGCGGCCTCTCTTCAGGCGCTGCGCTCGCACATCGCGGTCGGCATGAAGATCCACGGCCTGTCCCTTCTCGGTCCGAACTCCGGCCTGAAGGGCGTGCTCGACGAGCACGAGGGCATCTTCCGCGCGATCCAAGACGGCGAGGCCGAGGCGGCCCGAAGCTGTATGGCCGTCCATATCCGCACGTCGCGGGACCGCCTGTTCGAAGGGCGGTTGCTCGATCTTTCGCTGTAAGTCCCAGAACGGGCGCCGAGTCGGTCGGCATGTTGGGAAGCACGTCGGAGCCGGATTCGACGAAGCGCGTCTCCTTTTATACGCACCGGACGGATAGCTTTCCGCCACGTCCAGACATTGAGCGGCCGCGCTCACAGAGTCGCGGGCAACGCGGAACCGGACAATACCTGCGGACGGAGCAACGCACGTGACTTTCGCCACACGGAACTTCGGGACGCGCCGCGCCGCCTCCGCGGAGTGGGACGCCGACATCTTGGCCGTTGTGCGTGTTCAGCAGGCGCGTGCGGGGCAAAGCCTCCCTGCGTTGGACCGCGCCTATGTGATCGGCAAAGGTATCAGCGCAGCTCAGGCGACCCGCGACAGGCTCCCGGATTGCGACGCGTGCGTATCCCGCGCGGACTCGTAAGCCCGGTTGCGGAGGGCCGTCTCGCTGGGCAACTGGTCGATCACGTCACCCGAGGCGGTGTCCATGACCTGGAATACGATCGCGCTGGTGTCCGGGTCCTGGATGAAGCGCGCCTTGCTGCTGGTGGCGGCGATATCGAGCTTCACCGCCGGCTCCAGCGTCGTGGCGCCCGCCGACGGATCCGGCGTGTCTTGCGTGCTGGCGGAGGCGGCTGTGGCCCCGAGCGCGTCGAGGCCCTGGGGGCCCTGCGTCGGCGTCGTCAGCGGGCGGATCTCCATGGTCGATCTCCTGCGATCCTGTGAAAAGGGATTCAGGGACGAGCGCGCCTAAGCGTCCCTTAACGCTTGGCCTTGATCCACCGAATGCCGCGCGCCGTCCGGGTATGGGATGAACATCCGGTTACCGCAGCGGCACAAATCCATGCTGTTTTCGGCGTCGCAGTGGGATGCGCGAGCCCGGTTGCATAGGGACGTCCCGCTGGTGACCGCGACACCGCGCGAAGCCATCCGCCGGCATCGACCCATCGCGGTCCGCCGCGCCCGCATGGCCGCACCGTTGAGGCGACCCAACCGACAACGCGCGGATCTGAGGCTCTCGGCCCTGCACTATGGCTCTGGTCCCGGATCCCCGCTCCCGGTCAAGGTGCAGATGGCGGGCGATCCGGAAACACGCTGCGGCACGCCCGTTCCTGACCGGATCGGGCGTGCCGCCGGCTCATTCGGCGGCGTCCACGTAGAGCTTCCCGCCCTCGGCGAGGAATTCCTGCGACTTCGCCCGCATGCCGGCCTCGGCCTCGGCCTTGGACATCGCGGGCGCGGCGCCCACGACTTCCCCGGCCTCCTCCATCGCCAGCACCTCGGCGCGCAGATCCTGCGTGATCTTCATCGAGCAGAATTTCGGCCCGCACATCGAGCAGAAATGCGCGACCTTGTGGGCGTCCTTGGGCAGAGTCTCGTCGTGGTAGCGGCGGGCCGTGTCCGGATCGAGCCCCAGGTTGAACTGGTCCTCCCAGCGGAAGTCGAACCGGGCGCGGCTGAGCGCGTCGTCGCGCAGCTGCGCGGCGGGGTGGCCCTTGGCGAGGTCGGCGGCGTGGGCGGCGATCTTGTAGGTGATCACCCCGGTCTTCACGTCGTCCCGGTCGGGCAGGCCGAGATGCTCCTTGGGCGTGACGTAACAGAGCATCGCGGTGCCGAACCAGCCGATCATGGCGGCTCCGATACCCGACGTGATGTGGTCGTAGCCCGGCGCGATGTCGGTGGTCAGCGGGCCGAGGGTGTAGAACGGCGCCTCGCCGCACTCCTTCAGCTGCTTCTCCATATTCACCTTGATCTTGTGCATCGGCACATGGCCGGGGCCTTCGATCATCACCTGGCAGCCCTTGTCCCAGGCGACCTTGGTGAGTTCGCCCAGCGTCTCCAGCTCGCCGAACTGCGCGGCGTCGTTGGCGTCGGCGATCGAGCCGGGGCGCAGGCCGTCGCCCAGGGAGAACGACACGTCGTAGGCCCGCATGATGTCGCAGATCTCGTCGAACCGCTCGTAGAGGAACGATTCCCGGTGCCCGGCCAGGCACCAGCGGGCCATGATCGAGCCGCCGCGGGAGACGATGCCGGTGACCCGCCGGGCGGTGAGCGGCACGTGGGCGAGACGCACGCCGGCATGGATGGTGAAGTAGTCGATCCCCTGCTCGGCCTGCTCGATCAGGGTGTCCTTGAACACCTCCCAATCGAGCTTGAGAGGGTCGCCGCCGACCTTCTCCAGCGCCTGGTAGATCGGCACCGTCCCGATCGGTACCGGGCTGTTGCGGATGATCCACGAGCGGATGTTGTGGATGTTGCGGCCGGTGGACAGGTCCATGACCGTGTCGGCGCCCCAGCGGATCGACCAGACCAGCTTCTCGACCTCCTCGGCGGCCGACGACGTCACCGCCGAGTTGCCGATGTTGGCGTTGATCTTCACCAGAAAATTCCGGCCGATCGCCATCGGCTCCAGCTCGGTATGGTTGATGTTGGCCGGAATGATCGCCCGGCCGCGGGCGATCTCGTCCCGCACGAATTCCGGGGTGATGAACGGCGGCACCGCGGCACCGAAGCTCTGGCCGTCGGCGAGGGTCGCTTCCGCGCCCTCCAGCATCTGCTCCCGGCAGGCGTTCTCGCGGTGGGCGACGTAGATCATCTCCTCGGTGATGATCCCGGCGCGGGCGAATTCGTACTGCGTCACCGCCTGGCCCGGCGCCGCCTTGCGGATCGTGCGGGTGGCGGGGCAGGGGGCCACGAGCTTGTCGCCGGCAAAGCCGTTATCCTCGGGCTTGACCGCCCGGGGCGCGACGGACGTGTAGCCGCGCGCCGCGATCCAGGGCTCGCGCACGCCGGGCAGGCCGGCGCTGAGGTCGATGCGCGCGTCGGTCTCGGTATAGGGACCCGAGGGATCGTAGACCCGCACCGGCGCCTCCTTCGGGTCCGACAGGGCGATCTCTCGGTAGGGCACGCGGATGTCGGGCCGGCCGATCGGACTGGCGTAGACCTTGCGCGATCCGGTGACCGGACCGGTGGTCACGGCCTCGGGGCTGCCTTTCACGTCCTTGGGAAGAACGGGTGCGTTCATCGTGGGCCTCTCCTCGTGCTGGAGCGGTCCGGTTCACGCGATGGCTGAGATGAGAGAGGCGGGCGCACGGGCGCGACCGCAGGTTCCCGTCCCTCCGCCGGTATGAGCCGGATCAGGTTCAAGGGTCAGGGCAGCGTGCCCAATCTCAGCCCCCTGCGGGGCCCCCCTCGGAACGGTTCGAGACTCACAACTACGGACGACTTTGTCAATGCTGCCCGGGCGCTGGAACATTCATCCGCGAAACCTGGTCCGGAGCCCGGAAGGGTTTGCAGCGTGGATCCTGTTCCCGTCAGCCGGGGCGGTGCAGGCGCGCGTCTTGCCGGACGTCGGGAGACCGATTTAGGGAAGGCTCCCGCCGCGCACCGCCCACGCCAGCCGGTCCCCATGCGCGTTCTCGCCGGCCTCGCGCTCACCCTTCTGCTGCTCTACGGGCTGGCCCTTGCCGCGCTCGCGCTCGGTCAACGCCGGTTCCTCTATCCGGGTGCCTATTGGCCGTCGGCGCCCTGGCCGCTCCCCCCGGGGGTCGGGGCGATCACGGTCACCACCGCCGACGGCGAGACGCTCCATACCCTCTGGCGGCCGCCGCTTCCGGGTTGCGGGATCGTGGTGAGCTTTCACGGAAACGGCTCCCGCCCCGAGCCGCACGCGGCCCGCTTCTCCGCAGATCCCTGGCGCGCGGCCGGATGGGGCCTGCTCACCGCGACCTATCGCGGCTATCCGGGCTCGACCGGCCACCCGACCGAGGACGGCCTGATCCGAGACGGTCTGGCGGCGGTGGCGACCGCGGCGGCACGGGCGCCCGGCGCGCCGATCCTGCTGCATGGCCATTCCCTGGGCGCCGCCGTGGCGGTGGCGGTGGCCGAGCGCGTGCCGCCGATCGGGCTCTACCTGGAGGCGCCGTTCGACTCGATGGTTCATGCCGTGCGGCTCCATGTCCCGCTGGCACCGTCCTGGCTCCTGCGCGACACCTATCGCTCGGATCTGCGCATCCGGAACGGCACCGAGCCGATCCTGATCGTCCAGGGCCGCGACGATCCTGTGGTGCCGGCCAAGCTCGCCCTGGCGCTCGCCGCGGCGGCCGGGCCGCGGGCGCGGATCGCGGTGGTCCCGGGCGATCATGTCTCCATCTTCGGTGTCCGGGATCGGGAGGCCGAAGCGCTTTTCGGCGCGCGCGTCGGCCCGGCCTGCATGCCCGCGTCAGGAGCCGTGCGGTGAGAGCCGGAGTGAGGGAGGAGACGCGTGGTCGGACGGCGATCCCGGCGCTGGAGCGCCGATGATCCCGATCATCAGGACGGCGTCCCCCGGGCCGATCCGATCTGCCCGCTCTGCGAGAGGCCGATTCCGCCGCGCGCCCGTTCCAGCCTCCATCACCTGACCCCCAAGCTGAAGGGCGGCACGCATCGGGGCACCGTGCGGCTGCACCAGATCTGCCACTCGGCCATCCACGCCCGCTACAGCGAGGCCGAGATCGCCAAGCGGCTCGCCGACGTGGCGGCATTGCGGCTGGATCCGGAAATCGCGCGGTTCCTCGTCTGGGTCCGCGGCAAGCCCGACGACTTCCACGCCGCCACGCGCATGACCCGCGACCGGAAGGGGGCCAAGCGCCGGACCTGAGCGGCGGGTGTTTACCCCGTCTTCGCCACGTCCACAGAAGTCGTGCGCGGCGAGCATTGCCGTCAACCTCGCTTGGTCCAGGATCACCCCTGTCTCGAGGGATGCGGTGATGGCTGGGGCAGGGGACGCGCGGGATCGACTGGCCTGGGTCGACATCGCCAAGGGGATCTGCATCCTCCTGGTGGTGATGATGCACGCCGTGACGGGTACCGGCGAGGCCATGGGCGGCGAGGGCTTCCTTCACCCTGTGGTCGCCTTCGCGAAGCCGTTCCGGATCCCGGATTTCTTCCTGCTGTCGGGCCTGTTCGTGGGCCGGGTGATCGACCGCGACTGGCGCCTGTTCTCCGACCGGCGCGTGGTTCACTTCGCCTATTTCTACCTGCTGTGGCTCGTGATCCAGTCGGCGGCCCGGTACGGGAAGATCGTGGGCGACGACGGTCCGGTGGCCTTCGCGGCCCATCTGGCCCATGCCCTGGTCGAGCCCTATTCCACCTTGTGGTTCATCTACCTGCTGGCGGCGTTCTCGGTGGTGACCAAGGCCCTGCGCCGCGTCCCGGGCGGCGTGCTGCTGGCGGGGGCGGCGCTGCTGCAGATCGCCGACATCCGCAGCGACTCGACCCTGATCGAGGAATTCTGCGCGCGCTACGTCTACTTCGTCGCCGGGTACCTGTTCGCCAACCGGATCTTCGGCCTCGCAAACGCGGCGCGTCGGCGGGTCGGCCCGGCGCTGGCCGGCCTCGGCATCTGGGCCGTCCTGGAGGCCTGGCTCGCCCTGACGCCGTCGGCCGATCCCGCGCATCCGACCCTGGCCAGCCTGCCGGTGGTCGGCCTTGCCCTGGGTGCGGCCGGTGCGCTGGCCATCGTGGTAGCGGCCGCGCTGATCGGCCGGGCGGGCGGCCCCGTCGCCGAGGCGATCCGGACCTGCGGGCAGCGCTCGATCGTGATCTACCTCGCCTTCTCGCTGCCGATGGCCGCGACGCGGGAGATTCTGGTCCGGGCCGGGATGATCACCGATATCGGCGTCGTCAGCCTGATCGTCATTCTGGTCGCGGTGCTGCTGCCGCTGGGGCTGGAGCGGCTCGTGCGCAACACGCCGCTCGGCCTGCTCTTCGTCCGGCCCGCCTGCTTCCACCTCGCGGCGGGCGGCGCGCCGGTGAGGCCGGCCCTGCCGGCAACCTGACCGGGGATTTCAACCCTCGAAGGCGATGCCGATCCGGCGGCTGCGCCGCCACGCCACGGCGGCCGGCCGCGGATCGCTGCCTTCCGTGAGCCGCACCGGGAAACGATCCGGCACCGGCTGGTCGGTCTCGACCTCGATCTGCGCACCCGTCTCGGTCGCGTCCCAGACCAGGCAGGCGACCTCGCCGCAGGCGAGCAGAAGAGAGCCGAAGGTGAAGGCATTCCTGCGGAACGTGCCGCGGCGGTCCTCCGTCATGCGCCTCTCCCTCGGCCTCGCGACCCCGCGGAGCCGGGCTCCGCGGCACGGGATGATGTCGGATGCCGGTTAACAGGCCGGATACGGCAGACTAGGCGTTTCTGGATGCCGGTGATCAATAATCGTCCGGGTCGCCCCGGTAGCGGCGCGGCGCCGGCCCGTAATCCTCGTCGTAACGGCGACGCATCGGCGGGCGATCGTAGTCCCGGCCGTAGCGGTCTGGGTCGCGGCGTCGGTCATCGTAACCGTCGTCCCGGTCGCGGTCGCTGTTCCGGCCCGCGGCGATGCGCGGTGCATACCAGCAGCTCTTCGGCTGGCCCGGGGCCGGGTCGCCGAAGGTCTGCGTGTTGCAGGGGACCATGCCGCCCTGCGGAAACGGGCGGCCGTTGGTCCGGCCGGGGACCCCGTAATAGACGTTGGTGGGGTAGGGCATCCGGCAGACGCCGCCCTCCTGGGCGCAGCCCACCAGGTTCACCGTGTCGAGCTGATAGGCATGAGCCGCAGCGAGCCCCATCAGGCTCGCCCCCAGCGAGCCGGCCGCGACGGCCAGAGCGATCCGATTCCACACGTCCCCGATTCCCCCATGGTGCGTGATGACGGTGCCGCTTAAACCGGCCGACGGCTTCCGGCCAGCGACAGCGCTCGTTATGGCGTGGCCGGGCGTTCGATTTCACGCGCAGGCGCGGATCCACCGACGTCAGGACGTCACGCGGCGCCCCGGTGCTCGCCGCGCGCCGCCTTGGGAGGGCCTGATGAGGGATACGTCCGCGCAGGAACTGCTGCTCCTCAGCGCGCTGCAGGAATGCCGGATTCAGCTGGATGCGGCGCAGCGGGGCGAGGCGAGCCGCGCCGTCATGCGACGCGAGCTCGATGACGCCCTCCGGCGCGCGGGGGCGCTCGCGGCCGAAGTCGTTCTCGAACGGGAGCGGACCGAGGCGGTCCGCCTGGTGCTCTCCGCCGCGGTGATGAGCCTCCGGCGGTTCGGCCTGCGCCGTCGCCTGTTCCGCGCCCGCATCGTCCGGCTCGGCCGGCAGACGCCGGATTCGGGTCCTGAGGCAGCGCGGCACGCGGTTCTGCTCGCCGAGGCCCGGCGCGTGCTCGGTGCGGCGCCGTCGGTCGATCCGTCCGCCTGAGCGAAGGCGCATCCGTCCGGTCGCGAAGAACGGGTGACGAACGGTTCGATAACGGCCCCTTAAACCGCCGCATTTAGCGTGCGGAAACCGAGACGCGTTTCGGGCGACGCGCGCCGGTCCGATCAGTCACAGACGGGATGCATGGCCAAGGGTCGAGGCAGGATGGAGCCGAATTTCGACGTGCCCGAGGGGCGCGTCCGGGATCGCGGCGAACTCGATCTGCGCCTGTCCCGGGACGATCGTCCCAAGGCAGGAGACGGCGTGGGCAAGCGAGCGGGTGGTCCGGCACGCAAGCCGGGCAGGTCGGCGGCGCGTCCGAAGGCCTCGGGCCGGCGGCGGCGCTCGTGGCTGGGCCGGCTCGTCTACGCGACCGTGGTGCTCGGCCTCTGGGCGGTGATCGGGCTCGCCGGGCTCATCGCCTACCACGCCTCGCAGTTGCCGCCGATCGACCAGCTCGCGGTGCCGAAGCGCCCGCCCAACATCGCCATCCTGGCGAGCGACGGCACGCTGCTCGCCAACCGCGGCGAGACCGGCGGCCGGGTGGTCTCGATCAAGGAACTGCCGCCCTACCTGCCGCGCGCCTTCGTGGCGATCGAGGACCGGCGGTTCTATCAGCATTTCGGCGTCGACCCGGTCGGTATCCTCCGGGCCATCGGCCAGAATCTGACCCGGCGCGGCGTCGCGCAGGGCGGCTCGACGCTGACGCAGCAGCTCGCCAAGAACCTGTTTCTGACCCCCGAGCGGTCGGCATCGCGAAAGATCCAGGAGGCGATCCTCGCCCTCTGGCTGGAGCACAAGTACAGCAAGGACGAGATCCTCGAACTGTACCTCAACCGGGTCTATTTCGGCGCCGGCGCCTACGGGGTCGAGGCGGCGGCGCAGCGCTATTTCGGCAAGCCCGCCAAGGAGGTCTCCCTGGCGCAGGCGGCGATGCTCGGCGGCCTCGTCCAAGCGCCCTCGCGGCTGGCCCCGAACCGCAACCTGCCGGCGGCCCAGGCCCGCGCCGCGCAGGTTCTCGCCGCCATGCAGGACCTCGGCTTCGCCTCGGCGCAGGACGTGCGGGTGGCGCTCGCCCAGCCGGCCAAGCCCGCCAACGCCCGCGGCGGCGGCTCGGCCAACTACGTCGCCGACCTCGTGATGGACGTGCTCGACGACTACGTCGGCAAGTTCGACACCGACATCACCGTCCAGACCACCGTCGATACGGCCCTTCAGGCCACCGCCGAGAAGGCGCTGACGGATGAGCTCAACGCCAAGGGCGCGCGCTACAATGTCGGCCAGGGGGCGATGGTGTCGATGCGCCCCGACGGGGCGATCCGCGCGCTGATCGGCGGCCGCGACTACGCGCAGAGCCAGTTCAACCGCGCCACCACGGCCAAGCGCCAGCCGGGTTCGTCGTTCAAGCCGTTCGTGTATCTCGCCGCCGTCGAGCACGGGGCCACCCCCGACACGGTGCGAGAGGACGCGCCGATCCGGATCGGCACCTGGGCGCCGGAGAACTATTCCCACCGCTACGAGGGTCCGGTGACCCTGCGCACCGCCCTGGCCCAGTCGCTCAACACCGTGGCGGTGCGGTTGGGCCAGGAGGTCGGCCCGAAGGCGGTCGTGCAGACGGCGCAACGGCTCGGCATCACCTCGCCGCTCCAGGCCAACGGCTCGATCGCGCTCGGCACTTCCGAGGTGACCCTGCTGGAGATGGTCGGCGCCTACGGCGCCTTCGCCAACGGCGGGACCGGCGTCATCCCCTATGTGGTCACCGCCGTGAAGGGCCAGGGCGGCACCGTGCTCTACAAGCGCTCCGAGAACGGGCTGGGCCGGGTGATCGACCCCAACGCCGACGGCATGATGAACGCCATGATGCACGAGACCTTCGTCTCGGGCACCGGCAAGAAGGCCGACATTCCGGGCTGGGACCTCGCTGGCAAGAGCGGGACCACCCAGGATTACCGCGACGCGTGGTTCATCGGCTTCTCGGGCAGCCTCGTGACCGGGGTCTGGCTCGGCAACGACGATGGCGAACTCACCAAGAAGGTCTCTGGCGGAAACCTGCCGGCGGAGATCTGGAAGGCTTACATGACCCAGGCGCTTAAGGGTCAGACGCCGGTGCCGCTGCCCGGCCTGAACCGCTGGCGCAAAGCGCCGGAGACGACCGCCTCGGTGGCCAATGCCGCCCCTGGAACGCCGGCCGGGATCCTCGGACAGGTCTTTGGCGAGCCGGAGGCCCCAGCACCGCGTCCGGCGGCGGCGGCGCGGCGTGCGCCGAAGGATGACCGCAACTTCATCGAGAAGCTGTTCGGGATCGGGGACTGACCGTCGACGGGCATCTCGCCGGACGCCCTGTTCGTGTCTGCGGTTGCGGCGTTCTCCGCCACCAGCACCGCCGGCCGTAGCCGGGTCGGACGCCGCTGATGCTCACAGCATCGGCAGCATCCGCGGACGCGGGCCTCTCGGGAAATGCGCGTCGATCGAAGCGATCTCGGCTGGCGCCAGCCGCAGGTCGGCCGCGCCGGCATTCTCGATGGCGCGGGCCCGGCGCCCGGTCTTGGGAATCGTGAACGTCCCGGTCATGCGGGTCAGGAAGGCCAGGGCCACGGCGTGGGGCGTCGTCCCGTGCGTCCCAGCGATCCCCGCCAGGGCCTGCCCGCCGGGACTCGCGGGATCGGGGAAGTCGCCGCTGCCGAAGGGCGAATACCCGATCAGGGCGACGCCGTTCTTCTCGCACCAGGGCAGCACGGCATGCTCGATCGCCCGTTCGTTCAGATGGTACAGGACCTGATTGCAAGCGATCCGATCCGGCCCGGCGATGGCGAGCGCCCGGTCGAGATCCGCGACATCGAAGTTGCTGACGCCCCAGGACAGAATCTTCCCAGCCCGCCGCAGATCCTCGAATCCGGCGATCGTCTCCTCCAGGGGGTGCTGGCCGGGCCAGTGCAGCAGGTAGCTGTCGAGGCGGTCGGTGCGCAGCCGCCGGAGGGAGTCCTCGCAGGCCCGCGCGACGCCGCGGCGGGTCGCGTTCCCCGGAACCACCTTCGAGACCAGGAACACCTCCTCGCGGCAATCCACGATCGCCTCGGCGACGATAGCCTCGGCATCGCCGTACATCTCGGCCGTATCGATATGGGTCATCCCGGCGTCGATGCCGGCGCGAAGCGCGGCGATCGCATCGCCCCGGTCCGATCGGTCGATGTGCCAGGTGCCCTGGCCGATCACCGGCACCTGGACGCGGGTCGCACCGAAGCTCCTGGCATGCATGGCATCGTTCCCTTCCCTGTCTCGGCGGCTCTGCGGTGGCCGCGGACCCCGAAGGACCCGGACCCCGCAGGAGCTGCGACGGTTTCGCGATTGTGCCGACCGACACGCCTTACTCGCGCCATCTTGGATTGTTGAGCAATGGGGGTCGCGTGACGGCGGCGCTGCACTTTAGGCCATGGCCTGATGTCCGGAGGCCCGGGCCCGCCAGGCCGGTGCCGCCGCGCCCTCGCGCCGGTCGCGTGGGACCGGGATCGGGCTGCGGCCGGTCGGTTGGCCATGCTGGAGTTGCGCCGATGCTGCCCGCCCACCGCGTCTTCTGGGTCCTAATCCTGCTGGCGGCCGCGGGCGCCGGACTGCTCTACAACATCATCTTCGCGGCGGGCGCCTCGCCGCTCGCCGGGTTCACCTACGGGCTCTGCATGGGCGCGACGGTGCTGGCCTTCGATCGCGGCCTGATCCTGGCGGGCCTGCAGGCGCGGATCCGGCGTTTCCCGGCCTGGCTCTACGTTGTGGCGGCCGAACTCGCCTACGTTCTGATGATCATGGCCGGCAACGCCCTGGGCGGTCTGCTGGTCTGGGCCTTCGCGCTCACCCCCGACGACCTCGCCTCGGCGACCCGGATGACCGCGCGGGTCCTCGCCTATGCCCTGGCGGTCTCCGGCCTCCTGGTCTTCGTGATCCGGATGCGCGATCTGATCGGGGGCGAGGTGTTCGTGAACTTCATGATCGGCCGCTACCACCGGCCGGTGGCGGAGGAGCGGATCTTCCTGTTCCTCGACGTGGTCGGCTCGACGGCCTTCGCGGAGGCGCATGGCGACCTCCGGGCGCAGGATTATCTCGGAGCCGTCTTCGCGACCCTGGCCGAGCCGGTCCGCCGCAACGGCGGGTCCGTCGACGATTATGTCGGGGACCTCGCCATCATCACGTGGCCGATGGCCCGCGGCCTCAAGGATGCGCGCTGCGTGACCTGCCTGTTCGACGTGATCGACCGGATCGAAGCCGATGCGGCGGCCTGGACGACCCGGTTCGGGACGGTGCCGCGGCTCCGGGCGGCGCTGCACGGCGGCTCGGTGGTCACGGCCGAAGTCGGTGTCGACCGGCACAAGATCGCGTATTTCGGCGATGCCGTGAACGTGACGTCGCGGATCGAGGCCCTGTGCCGCCCACTGGGCGTCGGGATCCTGATCTCGCAGGATCTCCTCGATCGGCTGGCGCGGCTGCCGGACGGGGTCCGTGCGCGCTCGCTGGGGGCCCACGCCCTGCGGGGGCGCGGTGCCCCGCTCGCGGTGGCCACGCTTGAGCGCGGGGATGGCGAGGCCGTGCCCCTAACTGGCCTCGAACCGCGCCGTCTGGCGGCCGCCCGCTGATGGCCTCCGCCGATGCCCCGCCCTCCGCGCTGCTCATGGCCGTTAAGATGTCGCTGCGCTTCGGTCTGCCGCTGATCGGGTTGCTGGTCTTCGGGCACGCCGTCCTGATCTCGGTCGGCGGCGACATCGAGCGCTGGCAATTCGCCCTCGGTGTCCTCCTGATCCTGGCGGGCTTCACCTCCAAGCTCGTTCCGCGGTCGTGAGCACGGAGCCGGCGGGACCGCCGATCTACCTCGACGCCGATGCCTGCCCGGTGAAGGACGAGACCTACCGGGTCGCCGCCCGCTACGGGCTCACCGTTCACGTGGTCGCCAACAGCGTCCTGAACCTGCCGCGGGAACCCTGGATCGTGCGCGTCGTGGTCGGTTCCGCCCTCGATGCCGCCGACGATTGGATCGCCGAGCGGGCAGGGCCCGGGAGCATCGTTCTCACCGCCGACGTGCCGCTCGCCGCCCGGTGCGTGAAGGTTGGCGCGACGGTCCTGGCCTTCACCGGCAAGCCGTTCAGCGAGTCTTCGATCGGCATGGCGCTGGCGACCCGCGATCTGATGCAATCCCTGCGCGAGGCTGGGACGATCACCGGCGGCCCGAAGCCGTTCTCCCGCGCCGATCGGTCGGCCTACCTGTCGGCCCTGGACCGCGCGGTGAACCGGATCCTGCGCGAACGTCCGCGCAACGCCTGAGGATCGGAGGCCGGACGTTCCCGTGCCGGGTCAGTCCTGCGCGGCCGGGACGAGCGCCTTGAGCGCTGCGTTGATACGGTCCTGCCAGCCGGGACCATCCTTCTGGAAATGGGCCAGAACCGCGCTGTCGAGGCGCAGGCTGACCATCTCCCGCGCCCCGGGGGGCACGATGGCACGGGGGGCCGCTGACTGCTGCGGTGGCGGTGGCGGTGCCTCCGGCTTGGGAGACGTGGCGGCCCGGAAGGCCGCTTCGGCCGCCGCGCGCGGATCGGTGAAGCGGCGGCGGTTGCGATCTTCGGCCATCGGCCTCTAATCCTTTGCCGCGGTCTTTTTCGGCGCAGCCTTCTTGGCGGCACCCTTGCCCGCGCTTTTCGCGGCCGATTTGGCTTCCTTCTCAGCCGCCTTGGCCTGCGCCTCCGCAGCCTCCTTGGCGAGCCGGAGGGAGCGCAGCTTGACGGTCCGCTCATCGACCGCCTTGATGGCCGCGTGATGCTCCGCCATCGCCTGCGCGCCCTCGCGGGCCATCCGCTCGGCGCGCTCCGCACGTTCGGCGCGGTTTTCAGCGCGCGTCTTCGCCTCCGCTTCCGCGTCGCGGATGGCATTCGCCTCGTCGAGGTCGAACTCAGTCTCGTCGCTCATCCTGTGCCTTTCGCCCCGGCCCAGGGGGTCCGGCCCTGCGCACTCTGCGCTGGGCGGCGACTGGGCGGGTCCGGCCTGTTCGAGGGGGGAGGGCAAGGCCGGATGACGCGCTCCCCTGTTCCGTAACCGGAGGCACACGGGAGCGTGTCCGGTGACGCTTTAGCATGCTCGCCCAGCCGATGGCGAATCCGCCGTGGGGGTCCGTCCGATCAGCGCACAATATTCGCTGAGATCGGCGGAAGTTTTGATCAGTGCAGACTGCACCGCGCTTAGCCAAGCGTTGTGACGCTCAGTTTACCGCACCCGGAAGTTGAGGGGAATGGACACGGACAGGCTCGGCTGGGCCACGCCGCTGGGGGCCGGCGGGAGGCTGCCGCGCACCGCCGAGAGCGCGGCGCTGTCGATCTGGCCGACCCCGCTGGATCGGGCGACGCCGGCAGCCGTGACCTGGCCCGAGCGCAGGACGGTGAAGCGGACCACCGCCGTCCCGCCACCGGTGCCGTTGGCGGCACCGGCGTTCATCCGCCCGTGGATCGCCGCGCTGATCGCCCCGGTCCATTGCCGCAGCGCGCTCGGATCGTTGCCCGCCGCTGCGCGGCCAGCCGCGTTCTGGCGCGACGCCGAGGCGGAGTTGCGCGCCTCGGCGCCTTCCTGGGCCTTCGCCTGACGCGCCTTGGCCTCCCGCGCGGCCTTCGCCTTGGCTTCGCGGATCTCCTCCAGGCGTTCCTGGCGGGCCTCCTCGCGCTTCTGCTCGCGAAGTTTCTCCTCCCGGATCTTGCGCAGCTTCGCCTCCCGCTCGGCTTTCAGCTTGGCGGGATCAGGCGTCGGCTTCGGCGGTTCTTCGGTCTTCGCCACCTCGGCGGGCGGGGGCGCCTCGGGCTCGGCCGCCTCGGAGGTGGAGGTGATCACCTGGCTCGGCGGCTCGACCGGTACGGCCTCCGGCGGTGGCTCGACCGCGGGACTCTCCTCCGGCTTCACTTCGGCGGTCTCGGCCGGCGGTGGGGGCTGGACCGCCTCGTCGGGGGGTAGTTCGACCGGCTTCGTCTCCGGGGGCGCCGCCTGGCTCATCTGCTGCTCGGACGGGGCTTCCGTCGGCGCATCGGTCATGATCGGCGCGAGATCCACGGTGACCTGCTGTTCGCCCGGGGGGGTGGGCGGCGCGAGCTGCAGGAACATCGCGGCTGCCAGCGCGAGGGCGTGCAGGCCCAGCGCGACCAGGAACGCCGCGACCAGTCCGGACGGCCGGCGCGCCCCGAGATCATCCGACAGATCCGTCGACACGAAGCGGTTCATCGGCTCAGCGCGGGGCCCCTGCCGGGACAGCGGGTGCCGCCGGCGCGGCGCCACCGGGCGATTGCGCGATCAGCGACACCTTGGTGAAGCCGGCCTGGCCCACGAGACCCATCACCTCCATGACCTTGCCGTAGGGCACGTCCCGGTCACCGCGTACCAGGATCACCTGGTTCTTGTCGGCGGCGGCCATCTCCCGAAGCCGCGGCACGAGGCTGTCCATCGTGAACACCTCCTTGGCGATGGACGGATTGCCGTCCTTGTCCACCGTCACCTCCTGGGGCTTCTTTGATTGCGCCACCTTGGGGGCCGCGGTCTTCGGCAATTGCACGGGCACACCGGTGGTCATCAGCGGGGCGGCGACCATGAAGATGATCAGCAGCACGAGCATCACGTCGACCATCGGGGTCACGTTGATGTCGGACATCGGCACGTCGTCGAGGTCGTCCTCGTCGCTCGCGCGAATGGATCCCATCGCCATCGGGCGTCTCCGGTTCCGGTGCGTTCGGCCCGAGCGTGCGGGCGCGGAGGGGGCTTATTCGGCCGCGGCGCGGTGCTTCGCGCCGGCACGGTCGCGGGCGAGGCGGTTGCCCAGCATCGAGATGTAGGAGGAGAACATGCTCTGGACGGCGCCGACGTCGCCCGACAGCTTGTTGTAGGCCATGACGGCCGGGATGGCGACGACGAGGCCGATGGCGGTGGCGAACAGGGCCTCCGCGATACCCGGTGCGACCACGGCGAGCGACGTGTCCTGGCTCCGCGCGATCGACGAGAACGAGTTCATGATGCCCCAGACCGTGCCGAACAGGCCGACGAACGGAGCGGTCGAGCCTGACGTCGCCAGCAAGGAGAGGCCGGTGCGCAGGCGCTTCATCTCGAGGGTGAGGGCACCCTTCATCGCCCGCTCGATCCGCTCCCGGCGCTCCGCCCGCGTCTCGGAGGCGTCCTGGTCGCGCCAGGCGTCGATGGCGGCGCGCACGACGTGGCCGGCGATGCCGTCGAGTTCGCCGTCGAGATTCCCGCCGGACTGAACCAGAGTCGCGAAGTCCTTCGCCTGGCGCCGGGCGGCGACGAGGCGGATGATCTTCTCGAAGACCACCGTCCAGCAGGCGATGGAGGCGACCACCAGGAGGATCATCACGCCCTTCACGATCGGGTCGGCCTGCAGGAATAGGCCGAGGAACGAGAAGTCGTGGGCCGCCTCGATCGGGGCTTGTGTCGGGTCCATCGCGGGCTCCTGGCGTCCTAGATCTCACGCGGCCGTGCGCCGCCGCCGTATCGGGTGCGGCGCGTGCCGCTCACCGCCCGGCGATCCGTGGCGCCGGGCGGTTTCGTCGCGTCATCCGTCGGACCGAAGCGATCAGCGGTCGAACGGCAACCCGGCCTTGGTCTCGGTCTCGGTCCGTTCGAGGCAGGCCTCGCGGGCAGCGTCGCCACCGTCGCAGGACAGAACATCGTTCAAGAGGACTCGCCCGACCTTGTTGCAGGCGATCCCGGGGAAATCGAAGATTTTCACCACCGTCTTCCGCGGCGGAAGCGGACCGAGCTCGACGGCCACGCGCTTCTGCGCCACCCCGTCCGTGTCGAAGGCGAAGAGATCGACCTTGTAGGATTTGAGGCCCGCGCCCTTGGTGTTGTCGATCACCATCGTGATCCGGCACGCCTCACCGGCGGTCTCCACCTTGTTGAGCTGCAGCTTCAGCGGCGCTGCCTTCTCGGCCCCGTCCTGAGCGAGAGCGGAGGCGATCAGGAGCGCCGAGATCGCGACGCAGGCCGCGGTGTCCAGGGCGAGGCGCCCGATCCGGCGACGGTACAGGGGAACACGCAGGGCTAGCACCGAACCGTCGTCCTTTCTGATCCGGTCGGGCGACGCGGCGCCCGCCGGTGTGACCGATCCCCGGAGGATCAATGAAGCACCACGCCACCGCGGCAGGCCGGCGGCGCCAGACGCGCGGCCGCTGCCTCCAGCGGTTCGACGGCCGCGCGGACCGCCTCAACGAGACGGGGCGCCGCCGTGCGCCCGGTGATCTCCGCCGCCGCCGCCTCCAGATCCGCCCGGAGCCGGCGGCGGCCCCGGTTGATCAGGTCGACCAGCGCGCATTCGTGGCCGGTGACGCGGCAGCAGCTCGCCGGCATGAACGACCAGTCTGCGTCCCGCTCGGCGCGCAGAGCTCGGATGATCGCCACGACGCTGGCCACGAAACGGCAGCCTTCCGCGGGTCCCAGCAATTGCTCGGCCCCGTCGAACGCCGCGTTCCAGCAGGCCACGTCGCTGGTCATGTATCCGGCCGCGACGAAACGGGCCACCGACAACGCCAGGATCTCGGCCTCGTCGCCGCACACATCGGCAACGCGCCGCAACGCCGCACCGTTCGCCGGGATCTGGGGGGCGTTCATGGGCTCCGGTGCCTCGGCTCGCAGGCGAAATCCAAGGCGATCGTCCCGGCGGGCGGGCCGATCACCAAGGGGCGCAGTAAGCCACGCACGGCCTATGGATCAAGGCCCGACGCGAATATCAGAGCAGTTCCAAATTGTTAGGGGCGAGCGTGACCTTTTCCGAACCTGCCATACTTTCCTGGTCCGGATTGCCGAATGGTCCCGATACGCGTCTTGGCCCGGACTTCTGCTCATCCCACCGTCCGGCGAGGGAAACTGACCGTCTCTCTTGATGGCCCGCGGGACGGCGGCCATATCGTTCCCTTGCCGGCGTCGTCTCGTCCGGCGGAGCGCTGCCCCGGCGGGCTCCCTGTCAACGAGGTGCTCAGGCATCCCGGAGCGGCGGCAAGCCCTGGGGTCGGAGGCTTCGCCTTCTGGATGACGGCCGCGATGACGCGCAACTCGCCCTTCGGGCACCCGTTCCTGCTCGGCTTCGACGAGATCGAGCAGGCCCTCGACCGGGTCTCCAAAGCCGCCAACGATGGCTATCCGCCCTACAATATCGAGCGCCTGCCGCGCACCGAGAGCGAACCCGAACGGCTGCGGATAACGCTTGCCGTCGCCGGCTTCACCCGCGAGCAGCTCGATGTGATGCTGGAGGAGAGCCAGCTCGTGGTGCGCGGCCGGCAGGTGGACGAGCGCGAGCGGCATTTCCTCCACCGCGGCATTGCGGCGCGCCAGTTCCAGCGGACCTTCCTGCTGGCCGACGGCATGGAGGTTCTGGGCGCCGATCTCGCCAACGGCCTGCTGTCGATCGACCTGGTCCGGCCGGAGCCGGATCGGATCGTGCGCAAGATCGATATCGGCGCGCGCGACTGAGCCGGATTGATCGGACGTCAATAATCCCCACATCAACGACGTGCCACCGGTGCCTACGGGACTGGTGGAGGACGCTCTGCCACCCCAGGAGGGCCTTGATGACCGCTTTGAATCCGTCTCCCTTCACGCCCGCCGACCTCGACCCGGCCGATTTCCAGCCGGCCGATCTCGCGGCGCTCGGTGAGGGGCATATCGCCTATGTCCGGCCGATCCGGTCCGACGAGGTGCGCCGCTTCTTCCCGCAGGCCCCCGAGCTGACGCCGGGCCTCGATCTGTTCGCGCTGCTCTCGGCGAGCGGCGCGCCGATCATGCTGGCCGATTCCCGCGATGTGGTCCTGGCCAATGCCGTCGCGAACGACCTGCAGCCGGTCAGCCTGCACTGAGGCTGCCGGGATCGGACCCGTCAGGCCCTCTCGGCCACCGCCGCCACGAGCCGCGCGATATCCTGCGGCCGCGACAGGCGGTGGTCGCCATCGGCGATCAGCGTGAGCACCGTCCCCTCGGCGGGAAGACGTCCCAGGATCTTCAAAGCGTGGGTGTACGGCACGTCCGCATCGCGCATTCCCTGCAGGATGTGGATCGGGCAGCCGGGATCGAGCGGATCGCCGAGGAGGCAGTTCCTGCGGCCATCCTCGATCAGGGTCAGCGTGATCGGGTCCGGTTCCGGCGCGTAGTCGCTCGGTCGCTTGAGGATCCCGTCCCGGACAAGGGCCGTGCGGGCCGGCTCGGCGAGACGGTTCCAGATCAGATCCTCCGTGAAGTCCAGGGCCGGCGCGATCAACACGAGGCCCGCGGTCTTGTCGCCTCGGAGCGCCCGATCCCGGGCTGCCAGGCAGGCGATCCAACCCCCCATCGAGGAGCCGACCAGGATCGGCGCTGCCTCGACATGGGCGCCGAGCACCGCCTGCGCGTCCTCCAGCCACGACGTGATCGTGCAATCCGTGAACGTGCCTCCGGACTCGCCGTGGGCCGCGTAATCGAACCGGACGAACCTGCGCCCGGCCTGAGCCGCCCAATCATCCAGGGCGGTCGCCTTGGTGGCCTTCATGTCCGACCGGAAGCCGCCGAGCCAGACCACGGGCGGGCCCGAGCCGGGGCGCACGCGCACCGCGATGCGGCGCGCGGCGGCGCCCGCACCGACCGTGAGGTAGCTGAGCTCCGGATCGGTCATGCTGAAATCCAATATCCCTGTGCATGCACGGGAGAACGCGTCCCGTGAGCCGGTCCGGTTCAAACTCCGTTTACCGGACCGTAAAGCGCGGCGGCGATGCTCAAGCAATGGCAACGAGCATTTGGCAGATACCGGCCGGGGGCCTGCGGGTCCTTGCCGACGGTCCGCGGGCGGGTCACGGCCCGCACGGCCTGTCGGGCTTCCCCGGCGAGATCGGGGTGCTGGCGGGGGCGCGGATCCTCCAGATCATCCCCGAGCTCGAGGCCGGGGGCGCCGAGCGCACGACGGTCGACGTCGCCGGCGCCCTGGCGGCGGTCGGCGCGCGCGCCCTCGTGGCGACGGAGGGCGGACGCCTGGTCGGCGAGCTGCAGGCCAAGGGCGGGCATTGGCTCCGCTTCCCGGCGGCGTCGAAGAATCCGGCCGCCATGGCGGTCAACATGCTGCGGCTCATGGCGCTCTGCCGCCGCGAGGGCGTGCAGGTCATCCATGCCCGCTCTCGCGCCCCCGCCTGGGTGGCGCTCGGGGCCGCGCGCCGCCTCGGCCTGCCATTCGTGACGACCTATCACGGCAGCTATTCCGGCCGGACCGGCGTCAAGGTGCTGTACAATTCGGTGATGGCCCGGGGCGACGTGGTGATCGCCAATTCGCGCTACACCGCCGACCTGATCCACAGGATGCATGCCGAGCAGGCCGGGGAGAGGGTGCGGGTGATCCACCGCGGCACCGACCTCGCGGTGTTCAATCCGGTCGCGGTCGGAGCCGGCCGGGTCGAGGCCCTGCGCCGGGCCTGGTCGGTGGCGCCCCACGAGCGCGTGATCCTCCTCGCCGCCCGCCTCACCGCTTGGAAGGGGCAGCGCGTGCTGATCGAGGCGGCCGCCCAGATGCGCGACCGGGGCGTCCCGGACCTCGCGGTAGTCCTGGCCGGCGATCCCCAGGGGCGGACCGCCTACGAGCGGGAACTCGACGCGCTGATCGCCGCCCGGGGCCTCGGCGCCGTCGTGCGCCGGGTCGGCCATTGCACCGACATGCCCGCCGCCTTCCGGGCCGCGTCTGTCGTGGCGGTGCCCTCCGTCGAGCCCGAGGCCTTCGGGCGCTCCGCCGTCGAGGCGCAGGCCCTCGGCACGCCGGTGGTGGTCTCGGACCTCGGCGCCGTACCGGAGACCGTCCTGGCGCCGCCGGATGTTCCCGCCGGCCAGCGCACCGGCTGGCGCGTCCCGCCGGGGGACGCCTCAGCGCTCGCCGGGGCGCTCACCGAGGCGCTGTCGCTCGGCGCCAGCGCCCGGGACGCCCTGGCGCGCCGGGGCCGCGCCCATGTCGAGGCGCATTTCTCGCTGGAGCGCATGGTCGGCGACACCCTGGCGGTCTACGCCGCGCTGCTCGGCCGCAAGGGTTGAGCGGCGGGTCTCATCCCGGCGCGTTGGTGGTCTCCGGATTGGCCGCGAAAACCTCCCGGGCGGCGAACAATCCGTTCAGGGCCGCCGGGAAGCCGGCATAGTCCGCCATCTGCATCAGGATCTCGACGATCCCGGCGCGGGTCAGCCCGACATTGAGGCCAGCCGCGATATGCACCTTGAGCTGCGGCGCCGCGTTGCCGAGGGCTGCCAGCGCCGCGATGGTGGCGATTTCGCGGCTGCGCAGATCGAGGCCGGGGCGGGAGTAGATGTCGCCGAACGGGAACTCGATCAGGTAGCGGGCGAAGTCTGGGGCGATGTCGGCCAGCGACGCGACGACCTGTGCGCCGGCCTGTCCGTCAATCTGGGCGAGGGCCTGCTGCCCGCGGTCGTAGCGGCTCTCGTCGGGGGCGGGTTGGGTGTGCGTCATCCTGCGTCTCCGTGTCGGTGCCGGCATGTCCGGCGGTCTTGGAGTCGAGGACGAGAAGGCAGGCCTGGAACGCGTCGATCCGGTGCCGGACCTGTTCGCGATGCCGTTCGAGCAGCGTCCGGCGTGCCGGGCCGGTGAGATCGCCCTGCGCCCGCAACGTCGCGTAGCGCCGCATCTCGCTGATCGGCAAGCCGGTCGCCTTCAGGCGGCCGAGGAAGGCGATCCAGGCTAGAATCGATGCGTCGTAGTCTCGCCGTCCGGACCGGTCCCGGTCGGCGTAGGGCAGCAGGCCGATTCGCGCGGAGTAGCGGAGCGTATGGCCCGACAGACCGGACCGCTTAGCGAGATCCCCGATCTTCATGGACGCCTGTTCTCGTCACGACGCCCGAACAGGTACTGCTTCGAGCGCACTCCAAGTCAAGGGCGCCCCCCCGCGGATCGGGCCGGTGCCCGGGCGATTATTTCGCGTGCCGTGCCGGTCGGCCGTTGACTCTGGCCGTGCTTCCGCCAACGTAGTATGTCCGGGCGGAACCGGAGCGGCTGGCGGTCGGGAGATCCTCGGATTGGGTCGTCCGGTCCGCCGTTTCGTCGTTGCAGCAGGAGACCGAAGCCATTCGTAGACCGATGAGAGCCATGCCGGCCCCGCAGAAGGACGGGCCGCGCGCCAACCGCGATATTCGCGGGGTGCGGGAAGTGCAGCTGATCGACGATACCGGGCAGAACCGTGGCGTCGTCGCCTTCTTCGATGCCCTGACGCTCGCCGAGGAGGCAGGCCTCGATCTCGTGGAGATCGCGCCGAACTCCGTGCCGCCCGTCTGCAAGCTGCTCGATTACGGGCGCTTCCGCTTCAACGAGCAGAAGAAGCAGAATGAGGCCCGCAAGCGGCAGAAGACGGTCGAGGTCAAGGAGATCAAGCTCCGCCCCGGCATCGACAAGCACGACTACGACACCAAGATGAAGTCGGTGCACCGCTTCTTCGAGGAGGGCGACAAGGTCAAGGTGACCCTGCGCTTCCGTGGCCGTGAGATGGCTCACCAGGATATCGGCCTGCGCCTCCTGGAGCGCGTCAAGAACGAGACGGCCGAGATCGCCAAGGTCGAGAGCGAGCCGATGCTCGAAGGCCGCCAGATGATCATGATCCTGGCACCGCGCTGATTCGTCCGCGCATTCCGATGCCCAGCGCCGCCTCCTGACCGGGGCGGCGTTTTCATGTGGCGCTTCCGTGGGGCGACGCGACCGCCTATCTCCTGCCCATGGCCCTGGCTCCCGACGAAATCGAACGCTACGCCCGTCACCTCGTCCTCGCCGAGGTCGGCGGGCCCGGCCAGGGGCGCCTGAAGGCAGCCCGGGTCTTGGTCATCGGGGCCGGAGGGCTCGGCGCACCGCTGATCCAATACCTCGCCGCCGCCGGCATCGGCACGATCGGCATCGTCGACGACGACACGGTCTCGCTGTCGAACCTCCAGCGTCAAGTGATCCACGGCACGCCGGATCTCGGCCGGCCGAAGGTCCGGAGCGCAGCCGACGCGGTGACGCGGCTCAACCCGCACGTGACGGTCGTCCCGCACCCGCTTCGCATCGGGCCGGACAACGCCGTCGAGCTGATCGCCGGCTACGACCTCGTCGCCGACGGGTCCGACAATTTCGCCACCCGCTACGCCGTCTCGGATGCCTGCTTCCAGGCAGGGCGCCCGCTTGTCACGGCGGCGCTCGGCCGGTTCGACGGCACGCTCACCACCATCCGGGCACACGAGACCGGCCCCGACGGGACACCGAACCCGACCTATCGCTGCCTGTTTCCGAACCCGCCACCGCCCGGCAGCGTGCCCGCTTGCGCCGAGGCCGGGGTTCTGGGGGCGCTCGCCGGGGTCATGGGTTCGCTGATGGCCATGGAGGTGATCCGGGCCGTGGCGGGGTTCGGCGAACCGCTGGTCGGGCGTCTGCTGATGGTCGATGCCCGCTCCATGCGGTTCGAGACCCTGCGCTACGGCTGGGATCCGGACAATCCGCTCAGCGGTACGCGGCGTTCAGCCGAATAACGGCCCCGGCGGCATCCAGGGCCCTTCGGCCTCCTCCTTGCCGAGGCAGCATTTCTTGAACTTCTTGCCCGAGCCGCAGGGGCACGGATCGTTGCGCCCGACATCCTTGAACGGGTTGCGCTGCGGTTCTCCCGCCCCCTCGACGGTCCAGTCGAGCGCTTCAATCGCATCGTCCAGATAGCCGTACTGGTAAGGGCCCAGCCGGTCCCGGTCCTGGGGCTTTGCCTCGGCCTTGCGCAGGGCCTCCTTGAACCAGTCGGCGTCACTGACTTCGTCGGTGATACGTCCGTCCGCGCGGGCCGCCGCGACCCGGGGTGCGAGGTCCCGGAAGCCGAGATGCGCGATCGTCTCCTCCCAGCCGACCCAGACCGGCGCCGCCTCGACGGCCGCCTGGGCGTCGTCGAAGCGGACCAAGAGGTTGTGCATCGCGGCGCGGTCGATCCGACCTTCCAGTGTCAGGAAGGTGCAGGCCGAGAGGAGCGCCATCCGGGCGTAATCATCGACGGTGCTGTCGAGGATCAGGCGGAACAGCGGCGCGGGATCGCCATCGAACAGGCTTGTCAGGACCTTCGCCAGGGTCGCCGTGAGGGCGTCGCCGAGCACCGCGTCGAGACTTTCCTCGTCCTGGCGCAGCAGGCGCAGGAGGGGTCCGAGGGCGCGCACGTCCCGGGCCTGGGCCATGACGTGCAGGCCCCAGAAGACGAGGTTGGTCTCCTCCGGGGTGAGTTCGCGTTCATCGGCTGCCGCCTCGAGCAACGGCAGGGTCGCCTCGGCGACCGCCTCCGGATGAGTCAGGGCTTCCCGCAGCGCCGCGGTCGGCCGGTGTTCGGCCGCCGCGAGATCCGCGATGAGCAGGGCGATCCGATCCATCCGGCGCTCCTCAGCTCCGGAGCGTGGCGCCGGTCCGGCGCACAACCTCGGCCACGATCTTCGCGCTCACCGCCTCGATCTCGGCATCGGTCAAGGTCCGTTCCACGGGCTGCAGACGCACCGCGAGGGCCACGGATTTCGATCCCGCCGGGACGCCCGGGCCCTCGTAGAGGTCGAACACGTCGACCCCGGTGACCAGCTTGCGCTCTGCGCCCTGGGCGGCCTTGACGATGTCGCCGGCGGGCACGTCGCGGCCGACCACGAAGGCGAAGTCCCGCGACAGGGGCTGGAACTCGGACAGCACCAGAGCGGGCTTGGTCTTGGTCGGCCTGTGCTTTGGCGGGGGCAGCGCGTCCAGGACGATCTCGAAGGCCACGAGGCTGCCCTTGAGGTCGAGTTCCTGCAGCGTCCGCGGATGCACCTCGCCGAACCAGCCGATCTCGGTCTTGGGGCCGAAGCGAAGCGTCCCGGAGCGGCCGGGATGCAGCCAGGACGGTCCCCCGGCGGTGACCTGGAGTCCGCCCGTGGGCACGCCGAGGCTGCCGAGCAGCGCCAGGGCGTCGGCCTTGGCGTCGAAGGCGTCCACCGTCTCGGCCGATCCGTCCCAGTGGCGCCCGGCGCCCTGCAGGGTGGCACTGCCCCGGCGGACCGCCGCGGCGCGGATCGTCTGACCCTCCGGCTCAGCGGAGGCGAAGCACTGACCGACCTCGAACAAAGCGGCATCCGGGTGGCCGCGGTCGGCGTTGCGCTGCGCCGCGCGGAGCAGGCCGGGCAGCAGGCTGGGGCGCATGTCCGACAGTTCCGAGGCGATGGGATTGGCCAGCGCCAGATCGGCACCGCCGCCGCCGAACAGTACGGCATCGGTGTGCGGGACGAAGGACCAGGTCACGGCCTCCATCAAGCCGCGGCTCGCCAGGGCACGCTTGGCGGTCCGCGTGCGCTTCTGCATCACGGTGAGAAGGGATCCGCCGACCCCGGCGAGACGTGGCAGGGGATTCGGCACGATCCGGTCGAGTCCAGCGATCCGCACGATCTCCTCGACGAGATCCGCCTTGCCCTCCACATCCGGACGCCAGGACGGGGTGAGAACCTTCACCCGGTCGCCGGTGCCGGAGACGTGGAAGCCCAGCGTCTCCAAAATCAGCTTCGCCTCGATGCGCGGCACATCGAGGCCGGCGAGGCGGCGGACCTCGGTCCAGGGGAAATCGATGATCCTCTCCGATTCGGGCGCTTCGCCGGCGATCCGCGCCTCACTCGGCGTACCGCCGCACAGATCCACCACGAGGCGGGTCGCCAGATCGAGCCCGGGCAGGGTGGAGGCCGGATCGACGCCGCGCTCGAACCGGTAGCGGGCGTCGGTGATAATGCCCAGGCGTCGGCCCGACTGCGCGATGTTGGCCGGATCCCACAGCGCCGATTCGATCAGCACGTCCGTGGTGGTCTCGTCGCAGCCCGAGTCCTGGCCGCCCATGATGCCCGCGATCGATTCCACGCCGCGCCGGTCGGCGATCACCACGGTCTCACCGGTGAGGGCGTGGGTGCGGCCGTCGAGGGCGCGCAGGCTTTCCCCCTCGCGGGCCCGGCGCACCGTCAGGGCACCCGAGACCTTGGCGGCGTCGAAGACGTGCAGCGGCCGGCCGCGGTCGAAGGTGATGTAGTTGGTGATGTCGACGAGCGCGTTGATCGGGCGCAGCCCGATCGCCCGCAGCCGCGCCTGCATCCAGGCGGGCGAGGGGCCGTTCTTCACGCCGCGCACCAGCCGCAGGGCGAAGAGGGAGCACAGATGCCGGTCGGCCGGCTCGAAGGCCAGTTCGACCTCCACCGGGCAGGGGCCTTCACCGCGCAGCGCGGGCAGCGTCTCGCGCTTGAGCGTGCCGATCCCCGCGGCGGCGAGGTCGCGGGCGATGCCGTGGACCGAGGTGCAGTCCGGCCGGTTCGGCGTCAGGTTGATCTCGATCACCGGATCGTCGAGGCCGGCATAGAGGGCGTAACCCTGGCCCACCGGCGCGTCGGCGGGGAGTTCCAGGATGCCGTCATGATCCTCACCCAGCCCGAGTTCGGCCCCCGAGCAGAGCATGCCGTGGCTCTCGACGCCGCGGATCGTGCCCACCGACAGGGTGATGTTCTTGCCCGGCACGTAGGTGCCCGGCGGCGCGAAGACCGAGACGAGGCCGGCGCGGGCGTTCGGCGCGCCGCAGACCACCTGCACCGGAGCGCCGGCGCCCGCATCCACGCTGCAGACCCGCAGCCGGTCCGCGTTCGGGTGCTGCTCGGCCGTGAGGATCTTCGCCACGACGTAGGGCTTCAGCGCGGCCACCTTGTCGTCGAGCCCCTCCACCTCGAGTCCGATCCGCGTCAGCGTCTCGGCGATGGTGTCGAGGGACGCCTCGGTGTCGAGGTGATCCTTGAGCCAGGAGAGGGTGAATTTCATTTTCTTCTGGGAGGAAAGAGGAGGTGCAAGGCGAGTGTCCGGCGATCCTGAGGGGTCAAGGTCTGAAGGCGCGTGACGAGGTCGCCCGCTCGATCGACATGCTCTCGGGCCTTCGCCGACGTGAAAACGTTGGGTCGTGGTGGCGCGTAATCGGCGAGCTTCCGGGCGTCCTGCAACGGGACTATATCGTCGCCAATCTGCCTCAGCGCTTGGTTGCTCTTCAAGGGGCCGTCACTCACGAACGCCTGCTTGAGAGGTCCGTGGTCGATCTGGCGGTACACGCGCTCGAACTCTGCCGAGTTGCTGTCCGAACCCGGGAGTATCTCGTCGGCGCAGAGTTGCATAATGGCGTGAAACGCGGCGTAATAGGCCGTGCTGACCGCACGTCTTTTCGCGGCAGAACTGCCAGGAAACCGTTCGATCAAGTCGGCCGCTTGGCCAAGCATCTGTGCGACCATCGCGGTCATCGGCTAATCGACGTCTTCCTCAACTCGCTGCTCGTCGGCAACGTCGTTGCTCAGGAACACGAATCGATCCTCTCCGCGTGCCAGCAAAGCCGAGCGAAGATCATGTACAGCCGCGATGAGCGGATCAGGCTTGGCGGTCGGCCGATGTCCGTAACGGGCGGTCACACGGATGATCGGATCTCCATCGAAGTCCGTATCGGACCAGACATCCGCGCCTATAAATTGCGCCGCCGGAACCCGGTTGCGCAGGACGTCGTGAACGATCTCGCTGATCTGTTGATCGGTCATGGCAGCCCTCGTCATCTCACCCCGTTAGCCCGCCAACGAGACTCGGCACGTCGAGCGGCCTGAATCCGTAATGGTCGAGCCAGCGGACATCCGCGTCGAAGAACGGGCGCAGGTCCGGCATGCCGTATTTGAGCATGGCGATGCGGTCGAGGCCGACGCCGAAGGCGAAACCCTGCACGGCATCCGGATCGAGGCCGCAATTGCGCAGCACGTTCGGATGGACCATCCCGCAGCCCAGGATCTCGAGCCAGTCCTCGCCCTCGCCGAAGCGGATATCGCCGCCCTTGCGGGAGCACTGGATGTCGACCTCGGCCGACGGCTCGGTGAAGGGAAAGAACGACGGCCGGAAGCGCATCTTCACGCTGTCGACTTCGAAGAACGCCTTGCAGAACTCCTCCAGCACCCATTTCAGATTGGCGATGTTGGCGCTGGTGTCGATCACCAGCCCCTCGACCTGATGGAACATCGGGGTGTGGGTCTGGTCAGAATCGTGCCGGTAGGTCCGGCCCGGGATGATCACCCGGATCGGCGGCGTCTGCGACCGCATCGTCCGGATCTGCACCGGGGAGGTGTGGGTGCGCAGGACCTTGCGCTTGCCCGCGGCGTCCGGGGCCAGGAAGAAGGTGTCGTGCATCTCCCGGGCCGGATGGCCGGGCGGGAAGTTGAGCGCCGTGAAGTTCAACTCATCCGTCTCGATATCGGGCCCCTCCGCCACCGCGAATCCCATATCGGCGAAGATCGCGGTGATCTCATCGATGACCTGGGAGATCGGGTGGATCCGGCCGCGCACCTCCGGCGCCTCGCGGACCGGCAGGGTCACGTCGATCCGCTCGGAGGCGAGGCGCGCCTCCAGGGCCGCCTCCGCCAGTGCTGCCTTGCGCGCCGTGACGGCGGCCTGCACCCGGTCGCGCAGGCCGTTGATCAGGGGGCCGCGCGCCTTGCGTTCCTCGGGCGTCATGGCACCGAGGGTCTTCAGCAGTTCCGAGACGCTGCCCTTCTTGCCGAGTGCCGCGACGCGAACCGCGTCGAGGGCAGCCTCGTCGGACGCCGCGCTCACCTGGGCCAGGAGGTCGCGTTCGAGGGTGTCGAGATCGGTCATCGCTGTCTTCGAGCAGGGTTGGCGGAGTCTGCCGTCGCGGCGTGCTCTCGCGCGTTGCGCGCCCGGGCGCAAGCGCGGGGCGGGACCACACAAACGACGAAGGCGCGGCCCCCGGGGGAACCGCGCCTTCCGTCCGTCTCGCCCCGGGCCTGGATCAGGCGGCCTTGGCGGTGGTCTGCGGCAGCGCGGCCTTCGCCTTCTCGACGACGGCGGCGAAGCTCGCCGGCTCGTGGATCGCGAGTTCCGACAGCGCCTTGCGGTCGACGATGATTCCGGACTTCGCCAGGCCGTCGATGAAGCGCGAGTAGGTCAGGCCATGCTCACGGACGGCAGCGTTCAGGCGCTGGATCCAGAGAGCGCGGAAGGTACGCTTCTTGTTCTTGCGATCGCGGTAGGCATACTGCATGCCCTTCTCGACCGCCTGCTTGGCGATGCGGATGGTATTCTTGCGCCGGCCATAATAGCCCTTGGCGGCCTTCAGAACTTTCTTGTGCTTCGCGTGACTGGTCACGCCGCGCTTGACGCGGGCCATCGGTTATCTCCTGGTTTCGACGAAAGACAGTGGCAACTTGTATCGAAGACTTACCGCGCGTTCGGCAGGAAGTACTTCTTCACGTTGGCAGCATCACCCTCGAACAGGGTCGTGGTGCCGCGCAGGTTGCGGATCTGCTTGGTCGTCCGCTTGATCATCCCGTGGCGCTTGCCGGCCTGGGCGTACATCACCTTGCCGGTGCCGGTGATCTTGAAGCGCTTCTTCGCGCCCGACTTGGTCTTTAGCTTGGGCATTTGGCTCTCCGTTGCGCAAAAATTCCCCGGGGCCGACCCGTGAGGGTCGGATGAGGATCGCGCGTTGATGCTTCTGGTGGAGCAGCACGAGCCGCCACGGCAGCCCTAATCGGCCGGGCGGTTCGACGCGGGGCGGCTTATGACAGAAAGCCGACGCGTCGGCAACGTCTCAGCAGCGGAGCGGAGCGGGCGGCCACGCGCACCCTGGGCGCGCGGGCGCCCGCCACGTGCGGAGATCGGTTTTCGTCCTCGTGATTCGGGGAATGCGGGGACAGCGCCCGCACCGCACAAAAGAGGAGGCGACAGGCGGGCGGCCAGGAACCATAACCTTGGCCGTCTGTTTCATTCATGTCCCGCTCAGGCCGGCAGGGTTAGCCTCCCCGTCAAATTCGGCCATTCAGGAGACACTTCGTGCGCATTGCCCAGATCGCTCCGTTGTCGGAGGCCGTTCCTCCGAAGTTCTACGGCGGCACCGAGCGCGTCGTCAGCTGGATTACGGAAGAACTGGTCCGCCAGGGCCATGAGGTCACGCTGTTCGCCAGTGGCGACTCCCAGACGGGCGCCAAGCTCGCCGCCTGCACGCCCGAGGGCCTGCGCCTGCTCGGCTATCGAGACCATACCGCCAGCCACCTGGCGATGCTGCATCAGGTGCACCGGCGTGCCCACGAATTCGATATCCTCCATTTCCACATCGATCTGCTGCAATATCCGATGTTCGAGGACTTGAACCATAAGTGCCTCACGACGATGCACGGTCGCCTCGACGTGCCGGATTTCATGCCGGTTTACCGGACCTTCACTGGGATGCCCCTGGTGTCGATCTCCGACAACCAGCGTCTGCCGATGCCGCCGACCTCGAACTGGCTGGCGACGATCCATCACGGCCTCCCGGCCCAGAACTGCCCGTTCTACCCCGAGGCCAAGGGCGGCTATCTCGCGTTCCTGGGCCGGATTTCCCCAGAGAAGCGGCCCGATCGCGCCATCGAGATGGCGATCCGCTCCGGCACACCCCTCAAGATCGCCGCCAAAGTCGACAAGGCCGACCAGGATTACTGGGACGAGGTTATCGAGCCGATGATCCATCACCCGCTGATCGAGTTCATCGGCGAGATCAACGAGGAGCAGAAGAAGGACTTCCTCGGCAACGCCCTGGCCCTCGCCTTCCCGATCGACTGGCCGGAGCCCTTCGGCCTCGTGATGATCGAGGCTATGTCGGCCGGCACGCCGGTGATCGCCTTCCGCAACGGGTCTGTTCCGGAGGTGATCAAGGACGGCGTGAGCGGTGTGCTCTGCACCTCGATGGACGAGGCGGTGGCGGCGGTCGACAAGGCAAAGGCCATGAGCCGCGCCGGCGTGCGTCGCCACTTCGAGGGTCACTTCACCGCCGAATGCATGGTCAACAAGTACGTGGCCGCCTACCAGGAGCTCGCCGCCCGCGGTGCGGACGTGATCAAGCTGCCGACCTCGGGGTTCAGGCCGCAATACGCTGAGGTGAACGGGTCCGCGCGGCCGGCCATCGCGGTCGCCGCGATGCCGGCCTGATTGGCGGCATCGGGCTTGCGGGTTCCCCCCGGGCCGGCCTAGCATCTTTCAGGCGACTCATCCGTTAGGTGAACGAGGGCCGCCGCATCAGGAGTGATGCGGCGGCCTTCTCGATTCACACCCTCACGACACCGGAGATGCCCTGCATGGCGGCGGACAACAGCGCGGCAGCCCACGATGCGACGGTTCGGACGGCGGCGAGCGCCGGACGCGTGGCGCAGGGCTTCCAGGACGCGGACGACGTGCTCCCGCCCTATCACATCGAGGCCCAGACCTCCCTGGTGGAACGGCCCCTGCGGTCGTTGAAGTTCGGCGAAGCGTTCGGCGTCCTGGATTCCTACGGCGATATCGGCGTCCAGCCCGGCCCGGAGGGCCTGTATTTCCAGGATACGCGCTACCTGTCCCGTCTCGAACTGACGGTGGAGGGGCAGCGTCCGTTGATGCTCTCCTCGGTGATGCAGGACGACAACGGCGCACTCAGCGTCGACATGACGACGCCCGACATCCGCCTCGACGCCCATGACGAGACCGCGATCCCCCGCGAGACGATCGCCATCGAGCGCACCAAGTTCCTGTTCCGCGGGGCCTGCTACGACCGGATCGGCCTGCGCTCCTTCGATTCCAAGCATCGCCGCCTGCGCATCGCCGTCAGCTTCGACGCGGATTACCGGGACCTGTTCGAGGTCCGCGGCACCGACCGCAAGGAGCGCGGCAAGCGCGGCGTCCTGGTGGCGAGCGACCGGGAGGTCCAGTTCCGCTATGTCGGGCTCGACGAAATCATCCGGACCACAGGCCTGCATTTCGGTCCGAAGCCGGACCTGATCGAGCCCGGCCGCGTCGCCTTCGAGGTGGCGCTGCCCCCGGGTGGCAAGACCTCGCTGTTCATCCGCGTCACGTTCGAGGCCCACCGTGCCTTCACCAAGCCGCCCTCCGACACCATGGTCGGTGAGGATGCGGCCGCCAAGCTGACGCTGGCGGCCAATGCCGGCGGCGCCCGGCGGGAGCCGAAGGACCTTGGCGAAGGCATGATCTTCGCCCGCGCCTACCGGGATTCCCGCCGCGACCTGCGCACCCTCACCGCGGGGATCACCACGATCATCACCTCGAACGACCAGTTCAACGAGGGCCTGTGCCGGGCCACGGCCGATCTCTACATGCTGGCGAGCCGCACGCCGGAGGGGATCTACCCGTTCGCCGGCATCCCCTGGTACTCCACGGTGTTCGGCCGCGACGGCATCATCACGGCGATGATGGCCCTGTGGATCGACCCGAAATTCGCTCGCGGCGTCCTGCGCTATCTCGCCTCCACCCAGGCTAAGGCCGTGGACCCCACCGCCGACGCCCAGCCCGGCAAGGTGCTGCACGAGACACGCCGCGGTGAGATGGCGATGCTCGGGGAGGTGCCCTTCCGGCACTATTACGGCACGATCGACGGCACGCCGCTCTTCGTGATGCTGGCCTGGGAGTATTACGCCGTCACCGGGGACCTGGAGACCGTCCGGTCGATCTGGCCGGCGCTCGAACTCGCGCTCGAATGGATGGACCGCTACGGCGACCGCGACGGCGATGGCTTCGTGGAATACGCCCGCGACACCGACAAGGGCCTTGAGAACCAGGGCTGGAAGGACAGCCACGATTCGATCTTCCACGCCGATGGGCAACTCGCCAAGGGCCCGATCGCGCTGTGCGAGGTGCAGGGCTACGTCTACGCGGCCAAGCACGGCATGGCGAAGCTCGCGGCCCTGCTCGGGCACGATCCGATGGCCGAGCGCCTGACCCGGGAGGCGGCGGCGTTGCGCGAGGCATTCGACGCGGCGTTCTGGAACGAGGAGATCGGTACCTACGCCCTCGCCCTCGACGGGGCGAAGACGCAATGCGCGGTGCGCTCGTCCAATGCCGGCCACGCCCTGTTCACCGGCATCGCCAAGCCCGAGCGGGCGGCGCGGGTCGCCGAGACGCTGCTGTGCAAGGACGGGTTCAATGGCTGGGGCGTGCGGACCATCGCCAGGGGCGAGGCGCGCTACAACCCGATGTCCTACCACAACGGCTCGATCTGGCCGCACGACAACGCCCTGATCGCGATGGGTCTGGCGCGCTACGACCGCAAGCACGAGGCCGCGCGCATCTTCCAGGGAATGTTCGACACCTCGCTCTACCAGGATCAGAAGCGCCTGCCGGAACTGTTCTGCGGTTTCATGCGCCGCAAGCAGCGCGGACCCGTGGCCTACCCCGTCGCCTGCAGCCCGCAGGCTTGGGCGGCCGCCGCGCCCTTCGCGTTCCTGGCCGCCTGCCTCGGCCTGGAACTCGACCACGCCCGCAACCGCGTCGGGCTGAAGAACCCGATCCTCCCGGCCTTCCTCGACGGCGTGACGCTCTTCAACGTCAGGCTCGGGGACTCACGCCTGGACCTGCGGTTCCAGCGCTACGACGACGACGTCACCGTCTCGGTGCAGCGCCGTCACGGCGATGCACATGTGGTGGTCACCAAGTAGGAGTTCCGCCCGGGATTCCCGGCGCGGCCCGCTTCGGGGTAAGCGGTCCGCGCGGCATTCTCGGCCGCCGAGGACGGGTCCATGCCGGCTGACTACGACGCCCCGCACGCCGCGTTGCGCCTCGCGCAGGCCCTGATCCGCTGCCCCTCCGTGACCCCGGAGGATCGCGGTGCCCTCGACGTGGTCGCCGACGCGCTCCGGCCCGCGGGCTTCGCGATCGAGCGGCCGGTCTTCGGTGAGCCGGGTTATCCCGATACGCCGAACCTCTATGCGCGGATCGGCCGGGGCGGCCCATGCCTGGTCTTTGCCGGCCATACCGATGTGGTCCCGGCGGGCGATGTCCCCTGGCGCTACGGCCCGTTCGACGGGGCGGTGGCCGACGGCATGCTGTACGGACGGGGCGCCGCCGACATGAAGGGCGGCATCGCCTGCATGCTCGCCGGGGCGCTGGCCTTCCTGGAGCGCCGCGGACCTGACTTTGCCGGCTCCATCGCCTTCCTGATCACCGGCGACGAGGAGGGGCCGGCGGTCAACGGCACCGTCAAGCTGCTCGATTGGGCGCGCGACCGGAGCGAGCGCTTCGACCATTGCCTGCTCGGCGAGCCGACCAATCCGGGCCGGCTCGGCGAGATGATCAAGATCGGGCGGCGCGGCTCGCTCACCGGCAAGCTCGTGGTGCTCGGCCGGCAGGGGCATGTCGCCTATCCGCACAAGGCCGAGAATCCGATTCCGGGCTTGCTCCGCCTCGCCTCGGCGCTGATCGCCGAACCCCTGGACGGGGGGACGGCGCATTTCGATGCCTCGAACCTCGAATTCACCACCCTCGACGTGGGCAATCCCGCCACCAACGTGATCCCTGCGACCGCGCGCGCGACGTTCAACGTGCGCTTCAACGACGACTGGACGGCGGAGAGCCTGGGCGCTGAGATCCGCAGGCGCCTGGAGCAGGCGGCCGGAAACGCGATGCGCTTCAGCCTCGACCTTCAGCCCTCGAACGCGCCGGCTTTCCTCACCCGGCCGGATTCCTTCGTGACCCTCGTCTCCGAGGCGATCCGGGCGGAGACCGGCCTGACGCCCGCGCTGTCGACCACGGGGGGCACGTCGGATGCCCGCTTCATCAAGGATGCCTGCCCGGTGATCGAGTTCGGCCTCGTCGGCGAGACGATGCACCAGGCCGACGAGTGCGTGGCGGTCGCCGATCTGGAGCGGCTGACGGCGATCTACGGGCGGGTGCTGGAGGCCTATTTCCCGATCTCGTAATCCACACCCACGAAGGTCAGTCCGGCGGCCGGCGCCAGCGGCCCGCACCGGCGCTTCTCGCCGGAGGCGAGGATGTCGGCCACGTCGTCGGCCGAGAGCCGCCCGCAGCCCACGAGCATCAGCGTTCCGACCATCGCCCGGACCTGATGGTGCAGGAAGGAGCGCGCCGAGGTCGCCACCACGATCTCGTCGTGCAGCGCCATCGGCGCGCGGACGACATCGAGCTGCTCCAGTGTGCGGATCGGGCTGTTGGCCTGGCACTCGGCGGCGCGGAAGGCCGAGAAGTCGTGATGGCCGACCAGGCGCTGGGCTGCTGCGTGCATGAGATCGGCGTCGAGGGGCCAGGGCACGTGCCAGACCTGGGACCGAGTGAGGGCCGCGGGACTGCGCCGGTTCAGGATCCGGTAGCGATAGTGCCGACGGATCGCAGAATGGCGGGCGTCGAAGCCGTCCGGAACCCGCTCGGCCGCGAGGATCGCCACCGGCTGCGGCCGCAGATGGGCGTTGAGGGCGTCGCGGACCGTATCGGTCCGCCAGTCCTTGGCGAGGTCGAGATGGGCCACCTGGTGGATGGCATGCACGCCGGCATCGGTCCGGCCGGCGCAGGTGAGCCGGCCCTGCTCCCCGGAGAAGCGCAGGATCGCGGCCTCGATCGCCCCCTGGACCGTGGGATCCTCGGCCTGCCGCTGCCAGCCGCAGAACGGGCCGCCGTCATACTCGATGACGAGCTTGTAGCGGGGCATCAGCCGAGGCGGGCGCCGGGCGCCAGGCGGGCGCCGCGGACGAACTCGGGCCCGCTGGCGCTGTTGCCCTTCCCGGCCCGGCGCAGCTCCGAGAGCCGCACCGCGCCGACGCCGCACGCGACGGTGCCATCGGGATCGCGCAGGGTCCCGGGCTCGCCCGCGTCCTCGGTCGGAGTGGCGCGGAGCACCTTCACCCGCTCCGATCCCTTGCCGAGATCGGCCTCGAAGAACGCGCCCGGGGCCGGCGAGAGACCGTTGATGCGGTTGGCGACCTCATCGGCCGGACGCGTCCAGTCGATCCGCGCCTCGTCGTTGGTGATCTTGTGCGCGTAGACCACGCCATCGTCCGGCTGCGGCGTGAAGGTCAGCTGGCCCTGCTCCAGGAGGACGAGGGCGCGGGCCATCAGGTCGGCGCCGACCGGCATCAGCGCGTCGTGGAGCGCGCCGGCGGTCATGCCGGCGGCGATCGGGAGCCGCGCCTCCAGGGCGACCGGCCCGGTATCGAGCCCGGCCTCCATCCGCATCACGCCGACGCCACTCTCGGCATCCCCCGCCATCACGGCCCGCTGGATCGGCGCCGCCCCGCGCCAGCGCGGCAGCAGCGATCCGTGCAGGTTCAGGCAACCATGTGTCGGCGCGTCGAGGATGACCTGCGGCAGCAGCATGCCGTAGGCCACCACCACCGCGACCTCGGCCCGGTGCGCGGCGAACGCCGCCGCGGCCTCCGGGGTGCGCAGGGTGACGGGCGTGAGCACCGGCACGCCGAGCGTCTCGGCCAGGGTATGGACCGGGGAGGGGCGCAGGCTCATGCCGCGGCCCGCCTTGGCGGGCGCGCGGGTATAGACGGCGACGACGGTGTGCCCGTCCTGCGCGAGCCGCGCGAGCGTCGGCACGGCGAAGTCCGGGGTGCCCATAAAGACGACGCGCATGGCCGGCTCAGGCCGCGTCGCGCTTGGCCGCTTTGGTGAACTTCTTGATCACCCGGTCCCGCTTCAGCTTCGAGAGATGGTCGATGAACAGAACGCCGTTGAGGTGGTCGATCTCGTGCTGGATGCAGGTGGCGAGCAGCCCCTCGGCCTCGATCTCCTGCTCGGCCCCATCGAGGCCGCGGAACCGCACGCGGACCCGGTCGGGCCGCTCGACCTCGCCGTAATATTCGGGGATCGACAGGCAGCCCTCGTCGTAGACGCGCATCTCCGCCGAGGACCAGACGATCTCGGGATCGATGAACACCTGCGGTTTGCGGACACCCTCTTCCTTCGACGTGTCGATGGTCACGACGCGCCTCGCCACCCCGACCTGGATCGCCGCGAGCCCGACGCCCGGCGCGTCGTACATGGTCTCGAACATGTCGGCCACGAGGGTCCGGATCTCGCCGGTGATCGGACCCACCGGATCGGAGATGCGGCGCAGGACGGGATCGGGGAGGATTACGAGCGGGCGGATGGTCATTTCGGAAACCGGCAGGGACAGCGCCGGGTCGGATCCGGGCCGAGCGTCGAATAGGATGCGGGTGAAGACCGGTCAAATACCGTCGCGGGGACAGGCGGTTCGGGCGGCGCCGCCGCTAGAATGCCGTCCGGCTCCGGATCGCGGCCGTCAGCGTCCCCTCGTCGAGATAATCCAGCTCGCCGCCGACCGGGACGCCGTGGGCGAGGCGCGTGACCTTCGCGTCGCAGTGCCGGATCGATTCCGTGACGTAATGGGCGGTGGTCTGACCGTCGACGGTGGCGTTGAGCGCCAGGATGACCTCCGTGACCTCGGGCCGGGCCACGCGCTCCACCAGGCTCGCGAGGTTCAGGTGTTCCGGCCGCACCCCGTCGAGCGCCGAGAGGACGCCACCGAGCACGTGGTAGCGGGCCTTGACAGCTCCGGAGCGTTCGAGCGCCCAGAGGTCGGAGACGTCCTCCACCACCACCAGGGTCGTGGGATCGCGCTCGGCATCCCGGCAGATCGTGCAGGGCTCCGACGTATCGACGTTGCCGCAACTGGTGCAGACGACGATGCGCTCGGCCGCGACCCGCATCGCGTCGGCGAGCGGCCCGAGCAGCGTGTCGCGCCGCTTGATGAGCTGCAGCGCGGCGCGCCGGGCCGAGCGCGGTCCGAGACCGGGCATGCGGGCGAGGAGCTGGATCAGACGTTCGATTTCGGGGCCGGCGACGGCTTGGGGCATCGTGCCTCTTGGCGGGTATCGGCAGGCGCGGATCGGGCACGCCGCGTGGAAGTTGTCCGGCACGGGCTTAGCCCGCGCCGGCCCTCATGCAAGGGTGCATGAGCGCCCACCCCGAGCGGCGACCTGGCATGTGGGTATTCCAGAGCGCATCCGCGCGTTCGGGCCGGCAAGTCGATGCGGGTGACTGCTTACAGACGGGGGTTCCTGCGCCCGCAACTGTGATCGAGCCAGGTCCGACACGTTGCGGGCCGCAGATGAAGCCCATAATGACAGCGAAGCTTCGCCGCCTACTCAGTGGAGAGACGGGAAGCCACCGGGGAACGGAGATCCTGCGCGCGGCGGACCTGTACGACCGCGCGGACGTCTCCCCGGCAATTCCGGACGGTGAAGCCGTCCGGCTCAGTCGCGTCGACGGTCGAGCAGGGGCCCGGGAGATACGTTCTTGACCAACATCGGTGATCACAACGCGGCCCATGGCGCGGAGGCCGCCGGCTTCCGCGACCTCAAGGCCGTCCACTGGAACTTTGAGGCGCCACGTCTCTACGAAGAGGCGCTCGCCCGCAAGGAGGGCCAGCTCGCCTGCGGCGGCGCCTTCGTGGCGACCACCGGTAGCCATACCGGCCGCTCGCCCAAGGACAAGTTCGTCGTGCGCGACGCCAGCACCGAGAGCGAGGTCTGGTGGGACAACAACGGCGCGATCACGCCGGGGCAATTCGAGACCCTGCGCCAGGATTTCCTGACGCATGCCGCGGGCCGGGAGCTGTTCGCCCAGGACCTCTACGGCGGCGCCGATCCCGCCTACCGGGTCAAGGCCCGGGTGTTCACCGAGTTCGCGTGGCACTCGCTGTTCATCCGCAACCTGCTGATCCGGCCGGACCGCTCCGAGATCGCGACCTACGTGCCGGACATGACCATCATTGACCTGCCGAGCTTCCAGGCGGATCCCGCCCGGCACGGCTGCCGGTCCAAGACCGTGATCGCCATCGACTTCGCCAAGAAGCTCGTGCTGATCGGCGGCTCGGCCTACGCGGGCGAGATGAAGAAATCGGTCTTCACCTACCTCAACTACATGCTGCCCGGTCAGGGCGTGATGCCGATGCACTGCTCGGCCAACGCGGCGCTCGACGCCGAGGGCGGCTCGGCGATCTTCTTCGGCCTCTCCGGCACCGGCAAGACCACCCTGTCGAACGATTCCTCCCGCCAGCTGCTCGGCGACGACGAGCACGGCTGGTCGAACGAGGGCATCTTCAACTTCGAGGGCGGCTGCTACGCCAAGACCATCCGCCTGTCGCGCAACGCCGAGCCAGAGATCTACGCCACCACGGAGCGTTTCGGCACGGTGATGGAGAACGTGGTGATCGATCCCGTCACCCGTGCGCCGGACTTCGACGATGCCTCGCTCACCGAGAACACCCGCTGCGCCTACCCGCTCGACTTCATCGCCAATGCCAGCGCCACCGGCCGGGCCGGGCATCCGAAGAACATCGTGATGCTGACCTGCGACGCCTTCGGGGTGATGCCGCCGATCGCCAAGCTGACCGGCGCCGAGGCGATGTACCACTTCCTGTCCGGCTACACCGCCAAGGTCGCCGGCACCGAGCGCGGCCTCACAGGTCCCGAGGCGACCTTCTCCACCTGCTTCGGCGCCCCGTTCATGCCCCGGCATCCGAGCACCTACGGCAACCTGCTGCGCGAATTGATCGCCAAGCACAGCGTCGATTGCTGGCTGGTCAACACCGGCTGGACCGGCGGCGGCGTCGGCACCGGACGGCGGATGCCGATCCGCGTCACCCGGCGCCTGCTGAGCGCAGCCCTCGACGGCTCGCTGTCGCAGGCGGAGTTCCGGCGCGATCCGTATTTCGGCTTCGCGGTGCCGGTCTCGGTCCCGGGCGTCGAGCCGCACATCCTGACCCCGGTGAAGACCTGGGGCAACAAGGGCGCCTTCGTGGAGACGGCGGCACGCCTGGTGAAGATGTTCGACGACAACTTCAAGCGGTTCGAGACGCATGTCGATTCCGATGTGCGCGCGGCCGGACCGACCGCCCAGGCGATCGCGGCCTGATCCCCGCTGACGGGCGGCCTGAGCGGCCGCCCGTCACCGCGGCGACTGCGCGATCAGGATGCCTGCCAGGGTGAGGGCGACAATCCCGAGGATCAGCGACAGCAACCGCCAGAACGCGAGCGGATCGCGCTCCAGCAGGGCGGGCGGCCGGGCATCCGTGAAGGCCGGGTTCGGATACCGGAGATCGTGGACGAATTCCGACAGGGCCTGATAGCGCCGCAGCGGGTTCGGGTGCACGGACTTCCGCAGCGCACCGTCGACCCAGGCCGGAAGCAGCGGCCGCACCCCGAGCGCCGAGGCGTAGCGCAGCCGGCGCTGGGCTGCCGGGGTCCGTGCCCGCGGCACCGCATCGCCGTAGGGGAGCCGCCCGGTCAGCATCTGATAGGCGATAACGCCGACTGAGAACACGTCGGACGCGGCGGTGGAGGGCGCACCGAGGAAGCATTCCGGCGCGGTGTACTGCACCGTCCCGAGGATCTCGCCCGGGTCGATCCGGGGATCGCCCTCGACGACCCCGGCGACCTTGGCGGCGCCGAAATCGATCACCTGCACGATCCCCGCCGCGTCGAACAGGACGTTGTCGGGCCGAAGGTCCTGATGGACCATCTCCAGCCGGTGGAAGGCCTGGACGCCCCTGGCGAGCTGCTCGACCAGACGGCGCACCGCCTCCAATTCGGGTGATGCGTGATCGCGCATCCACTGTGTGAGCGTCTGACCCTCGACATAGCGCATGACCGTGTAGAGGTGGCTGCGGCGGCGTGCCGGCGGCTGGGCCTTGAGGACGTGCGGGTGGTCGATGCGCCGCGCGATCCACTCTTCCATCACAAAGCGGCGGCGCTGGGCGGGATCGTCGCGCAGATCGAGCGACAGGACCTTCAGCGCCACCCGCACCCCGGTCTCCGCCTCGACGGCGAGGTAGACGCGGCTCCGGGGGCCCGAGTGGAGGATCCGCAGGAGCCGGTAGCCGTCGAACTCGGCCGGCGGATCGAGCAGCGGCGCGGGATCGAGCCCCTCGGCATCCCCGAGCAGGTCGGCCGGCGCGCCCTCCGGCACGGAATCGACCCGCACGATCTGGATCGTCAGGTTGTCCGGGCTGCCGGACGCGAGCGCGGCCGCGACGATGGCGGCCGCCGCCGCGTCGAGGTCGCCGGCGGCCGCGATCGCGGCGGCGATCTCCCGGGGCCGGACATAGTCGTGGACGCCGTCCGTCGTGAGCACGAAGATGTCGCCGCCCGCGATGGCGAGCGTCTGATAGTCGATCTCCGCGCGGCCGGTCACGCCGAGGGCCCGGCCGAGATAGGATTCCGCCGCCGAGACCACGACGCGGTGATCCTCGGTAAGCTGTTCGAGGGAGCGGCCGGACACGCGCCAGATCCGGGCATCGCCGACATGGAAGAGATGGGCGGTGCGCGCTTTCAGGATCAGGGCATCGAAGGTGGTGACGTAGCCCCGGTCGGCATCGTGGGGATCGCGGCCGCGCCGCGTCTGGGCGTAGAGCCAGGAATCGGCCGCCGCGATGACCCGCTGCGCGGCGTTCTTCACGGACCACGTGTCGGGGGTGGCGTAGTAGTCGCTGAGGAAGCTCTTGACCGCGGTCTCGCTCGCCGCCGCGCCGGCCGCACTGCTGCTGATCCCGTCGGCGAGCGCCACCGCAATGCCCTTCAGGCCGAGCGCCGGCGGCGTCGGAACCAGTAGGCCGTGGAAATCCTGGTTCACGTCCTTGCGGCCGGCGGCGCTGTGCTGGCCGACCGAGACCGCCAGGTCGCGGTGAGGACCGCTCGAAACCCCGCTCAAGCGGCCGCTGCCGCATTGTCGCCCCGGCCCCGGTAGGACAGCGCCTCGGCGAGATGCAGCCGGCGCACCTGCGCCTCGCCGTCGAGGTCGGCGAGCGTCCGGGCGACGCGGAGGATCCGGTGGAAGCCCCGGGCGGAGAGCCGCATGGTCTCGGCCGCCTGCCGGATCAGGGCGGCCCCGTCCGCGTCGGGGCTCGCCACCTCGGTGATCAGGTTCGCCGGACAGGTGGCGTTGGTGGTGGCCGCCGGCAGGCCGCGCCCGGCGTAGCGCGCCGTCTGGAGCGCGCGGGCCGACGCCACCCGGGAGGCCGCCTCGCGCGAGCCCTCGGCGGGCGATGGCAGGATCAGGTCGGCCGCCGTAACCGCCGGCACCTCGATGCGCAGGTCGATCCGGTCGATCAGCGGGCCGGAGATCCGCCCCTGGTACTGCGCCATGCAACGCTCGTTCGGGCCCCGCCGGCAGGTGTAGCCCGGCTCCAGCCCCTGTCCGCAGCGGCACGGGTTCATGGCCGCGACCAGCTGGAACCGGGCCGGATAGGTCACCCGGTGGTTCGCCCGGGCGATCATCACCTCGCCGGTCTCCATGGGCTGGCGCAGGCTGTCGAGCACCTGGGGGGTGAATTCCGGCAGCTCGTCCAGGAACAGCACCCCGCCATGGGCGAGGGAGACCTCCCCCGGGCGCGCGCCGAGGCCACCGCCGACCAGGGCCGCCATCGAGGCGGAGTGGTGCGGCTGACGGAACGGCCGTCGGTCGGAGAGCGCCCCCTCCTTCAGCTCGCCGGCCACCGACTGGATCATCGAGATGTCGAGCAGCTCGCGGGGGCCGAGCGGCGGCAGGATCGAGGGCAGCCGGGCGGCCAGCATCGACTTGCCGGACCCGGGCGGCCCGTTCATCAACATGTCGTGTCCTATTTGATGGCGACCATTACCTCCCTTCCATGGGCGCTGATTCTCATCAGCGAGATTCTCTCGCCTACCTCCTCATTCGCCCTAGAAGGCCATCTTGCGCTGACGCTAGCCCCTCGCTGCCATCGTAATCTGTGGCACCAAGCCTGTGTCCGCCGACGCAGCCTTTGGCACTTCCGTGCTTTGGATGAGGTCGCCGAAGCTCCCCCAGGTCTGAACGCTGCGCCTATTCGTATCGTCGAACATTAGGGCGCATGTCCCCGCCGTGCCCGGGTGATCCGCCAGGCCGGTATGCGTGCCAGCCTCGCGCGTTAAAATCCCTAATGAATGATCCATTTGCTTTTAAGGCGATTCCTACCCTATCTACGAGGAACGCCACGATTTTAAGAAATTGGATTTGTCAGATGAAGCCGTCTCCGCAGCCCAGCCCTATGGCTCGCCGCATCCAGCGGCTCTACCGTGATGAGAACACGAAGCTTCTCTTCGATTGGATTGCCGATAACGGCTACACGGGCATAGACGCCGAGCGCCCGAGCGAAATCGACTACGAGGGCGCGACGGTCTCAGAGGTCGCCGAATTCGATAAGGAGTTCCTGGAAGAGCTCGACCTAAGTCGCCCTAAGGTCGTCGCCATCATGAAGGAAATGGAAGCCAAGAAGCTTGGCACCTTCGTGCTTGGACGCAGGGAAAGCAAATCCCGGTTCGAGTGGAGCTATGAACCACAGAGCGTGGCAGCCTGCGCCCAAGGCCGCGCGGACGAACCGATAGCCATCTCGGATTACGATGATGCCGAGGAGGATGGGATCGTGCCGCACCCTCCCACCTCCGGCCTCTTGAGCCCCGGGCGCGTGCAGAACCACGCGTACGCGCTGCCGGTCAGGGATGGCGAGGTCACCATAACGCTACCTCAGGACGTATCCCGCGACGAGGCGGAGCATGTGGCCACCTATTTGGAGGGAGTGGCATCGCTAATCCGCTCGACGCTCGTGAAATGACGCTCTAATCGCATTACGTATTGAAATGCGGTTAATGAACGCCATATTAGGGGAGTAGAGCGCCGCGGCGTAGGAGCTCTACAGCCGCCGAGCATCCCCGACGCCCTGGGCCTTCAAATGCCGACATCGGACGCACTTCCCCTCCTTGCCAAAGCCGAGTCCCCCGTAAATTCCGCCATGCGCCTCGTTCGGAAACATGGCATTCCCGATCATCTCCGTACGCGGACTTCCACCGCCCTTGGCCGGTGGCTCGCTAGCCGGCCTGATTGCCGAACCGCCTGCGCGGCCCTCGGAACGGATGCCGATGCGGCAGCTCGGCGTGCCATCCGCCGCGGCGAGCCCATCGACAGCTTTCGTCTCTCGACGGACGCTTCCGGCGAGGCTGGATGGGCGCTCAAGAACCTGCGGCTTGCCGATGGTCACGCGCGGTCCCATGCCGATGCCCAGGTTGCCCATGCGGCCAGGAAGGTGCTCAGGGGCTTTCGCTCGGATCGTCTGGACTGGGACGGGCTTACGCACGGTCTCGCTGAGCTCCGTTCCCTGATTACGGCTTCCGGGCATAGGCGGGCTGCCGTCTCGCCCGTGGCAGGTGTCGAAAGCCATCAGGCGTGCAAGGGTAAGACCTGGACACGGGTCATCACCGTCGACAGGCTCCGCCGCATCGGTGCGAAGCATGGCCTCTGCACTTCTGCGTCCCACCCCCGTGCCGCGCACTACGCCCGGGCCCTCCGGGACGATAGCTTGCGGTTCTACGAATTGGTCGGCCCCACCGGTTCGTTCCTGGCCCTCCTGAGCATCCGGACCTCCACGGACACGGTCGAGGAGATGCGGGGACCAGGCAACGAACTCGTCCGAGGCATGAACGGCTCGGTGAAGAGGCTCCTCAAGGCCGTCTCCGCCAGCGTCGGCGAGTGCGACGACCTTCTCGGCGTGGGCCTGTCGGACGGGTTCCTGGATCGGGACCTCACGCACCCGGACGTCACCATCGGAGCGACGCGTTTGTGGCGCGACCCGGAAGGCTCGATCCTCATCGAGGATCAGGGCCGGTGGAGCAGCATGAGGAAGCTCGAAGACGGCATCTACATCGGGCGGGGCAACTACGATGCCGACAACCTGATCGGAACCCTGGCAGAGGCCGTGCTGGCAAGCCAGGCAGCCGGGTAAGTCCAGTTTCGAGGCCCGGGTCCATCCCAATCGGAGATGAGCCCGGGTTCCTGCGGGGATGCCAACGACTCAAGGTCGGATACCGAAAGGTTTCAGGAACTCTCGCATCTCAACGCCAAAGGGGGCAGACGATGACCTTCACGATGCATATCGGACCCTGCGAGATCTGCACCGCTCCGGCTGGCATGAACAGTGGCCTGCGCACGTGCGAGGCGTGTGAATCGGATTTCGAAAAGCTCTGCAGGGCGTGCTCGGAGAAGCCATGCCCTCATTGCGGGACTGGCCTCGTCCAGACCGGCGACGTCTTCCCGCATTCGCTCTTCAAGGCTATCGACAACGGTTCGGTCGGGGATGTCGGACGTATCATCGCTCGATGCTCGACCGGTCTCGGTCGCATTCATAACAAGTCCGGTCACCATCCCCTGGCCGTGGCCGCTCGCCTTGCCGACAAGGAGAAGGCCGCGGCCCTGTGCGCGCTGCTGATCGGCATCGGGATATCACCGCACGCCAGAACCGGCGAAGTCCAAAGAACCACCCTGATCCTGATGGCGCGGTACCGCGTGTACCACCCGAAGGTCGCCGAAATGCTTTCGGCTTCCGTGAACGATGCCGACAGCGGCGGTAAGACGGCTCTGATGTTCGCCGTCGTCGGACAAGGCATGTTCGGACAGCGGCGCGGCAACCTCACAATCGCAAAGCACCTCGTCGGCATGGGTGCCGACGTTGGCAAGGCCGACGCCCGCGGACGGACCGCGCTCGACCATGCGAGGAAGGCGAATGACACCGACCGCAACAACGACGTGATCGACTACCTCAAACGCTTATGATGTCGGGTTAGATGCCTGGACATTGTGCAGGCACCAATACCCCATCGTGGTCCGACAATTAGGCTGCGACCTGCCGGCGGCGACTTCAAAGTGACCATCGCACGGCCTACATCCGTTGAGTCACACGATCACCGGGCTATCCCAACATGCAAACGCACAACATACCGCCGGATGTCTCGGACATTATCATCCGTACCGTCCAGCGGGCCTACAAGGGCGAGGTGACACTGATCTATGACGACACCACCCGGCTCGCCGAAGGCAGGGACCTGCCGCCAGATGACCCAGCCTTCAAGACGTCGAGGTGCTCGCAGGTCGACGACGACCTTCACATAGAGATCATCCCGACCACAATGGACATCCAAGGTCTGCGTATCGTGCAGTTCATATTCACCTTTACGCTTGGTGCGGAGCGCTTGGTGGGTGGGATTTTCGCTGTATCGGCCCATCCGCAATCCAAGTGGCTGGTACATCGCCCCCCAACTTACTACGATCTAATGGATGCAGGCGGTCACCTCATCCCGCGCCTAAAGGTGCTCAATCCCGAAAATCTCTCGTTCGGTAATTGCGATCCGTCCCGATCCTGAAAATTTCGGGTTGCAGACGTCTATTCGGCGCCCCAGCCAATTGGACTTGGACCTCACGTTCGAGGTCAGTTGCAGCCGCATGGACTGACAGGGATACAGATCCGCGTGTCGAGTTAAGACCTCGCCCTCAGATCGGAAGCCCGCTTTCTTAGGGTCCTGCTAACTTCCGCCAGCGCCATGTCCCGGTCGTTGCCGCAGGCGTCGAGCAGGTCGTTCCAGACAGTATCGACCAGCACCGGCGGCTTGCGGACCCGGTCCGCGTTGGGGGGCATGCGCGAGATTGCCTCCAAAGGGTCCCCCGGGTCGGGGAGGTCGAGATCGTCCCGGCTGGGATCGGACAATTCCTTCAGGATCGTCCTGGCCAACGGGCGGAAGGCGTCGAAGTCCAGGTCGGCGACGAGGGTGGTGGTGCCGCGGTCATCGATATTCCAGACACGGATGCCCGAGAAGCGCCCGTTTTGGTCCAGAGGCAGCACGTTGAAGTGGGCGATACCGTTCCGCAGCAGGCGCGGAAGGTCGGCAATGGAAGCCGGATCGACCAGGACGGGCTCGCCGTCCGGTCCGGCGAGTTCGATTCTTTGTCCGTGGCGAATGGCTTGCGGGTGCCGAATCGTAAGAACCTGGCCGAGTTGGTCATGTTCCTTGAGGAGCCGACCTAGAGCTTCGGATGCCCGTTCGTGCGGAAACACGATCACGCCGAGAAGCGAGACCAGAAGCTGCGTGTCGGGATAGACCGAGCTGTCCGAAGAGGCATGCCGTTCGACGTGGTCGAGGTTGCTTAGGATGCGCTCGGCAAGCGCCCTGAGAAGTGGACCGCGCGGGTATCCCATGATCGCCCCTCTTCTCTTCGGGAGCCGCCCATGACGGTTCTGCAGCCTATCTACCGCCGTAGCCTTGGTCGGCCGAATGCCGATCCTCAGCCATCCACCTTCAGCCGCTTGGCCGCCGCCGGGCAAAGCATCTTGAACTGCTCGATCATCGGCGGCATCCCTGAGGCGCATGATGTGTCACCATCAGCGCCAAGCGGAAACCATGCTCGTTGAGCCTGACGCTTGCCATAGCGGTAGGACACCGTACCGGCCCGGCAGTTCGCCTCCGCCGCCAGCATGACATCCCTCGTCTCGCGCATATACTTGGCTACGCATTGCGCCGTGGTCATCCTGCCGCCGAACGCCTTTGTCTCGCCGCCGGGATCGCGCTCGCAATATTCCTGCAGATCGGCCTTGGTGACCATGCCTCGCATCGTTGCGCGGGCCGTGTCGATGCCATCCCGCTCCGTCACGGTGCCGTTCCAGCCCTTGCAGGAGGCCAGCGGGAAGTCGCCGGCCGCATAAGCAGGGGCGGCCGCAGCTAGGCATGCCGTGAGTAGGATCGCTCGTCTCCGAACCATGGACATCTTCTCCTTAGGAAGTAGTCAAAACCTCAGGTCAGGGCACTCAGGACGGTCAGTGCTTGCCTGTCGGACGACACCTTGATCGCCACGAGGTCGGCATCCCTCAACTCGGGGACGTTCGCCAGCGTGGACAGACGTCCATACCGGTCGGGCCGGCTTGGGTCCGGGTACGGCCTGCTGATGTTCGGGACCGCGATGCCGGCCCTCTCGGCCGCCTCGATGACTGCTGGAACTGCGGGCAGCCAGATGTTGATGGCACTCGCCGTGACCCGTTCGAACGCGAATACCGTTCCACCCGCGCGGGTGCGGTAGGTGCATTGATAGAGGCGCTCGGGCTGGTGTGCGACGTATCGAGGATCCCTGTCGACAGCGGCCTGGACTGCGAGACCGAGCTGGCTCGGCAACTTCGGCTCACTCTTGCGCGGCCTCGTCGCCTTGGCAGGAACCTTGGGTTCAAGCTCGCGGGACGCGGTCGTGAGGCTTGCCGCTAGCGCGATGTCGACGGGCGATGGCGTCCCAAGCAGCGCGACCTTGGCGACCATCCCTGCCCGCGCGCGCTCGATCCGGTCCGGATCGGTCTTCACCGACAGGGCGGAACGTTCGCGGCCGGTGCCGAGGAAATACTGTACCCGCTCGGCGTTCGCCGGTGAGGGATGAGGCATGCCGAGGCAGACCCGGTCAGGATTGAGGATGCCTTGCCGCACCACCCAGTCCAACCCCTCGGCAGCGGTGCCGCCGCAGGGAACCCACAGGGCGTCGGGTAGGATGCGTGCCTCTTCTGCCAGACATTCCGCCAGGAAGCCCTGAAGCAAAGGCGTGCGCGTCATGGACGGGTTCCCGTTGTAGTTCCCGCCATCGAGGAACACGGGGTAGCGAAGCGCCGACGTGAAATGGACCAGATGGGCGTGAGTGGTCCACAGCTTGGCGCAGGTCGGAATGCCCAGGCGTTCGTTCAGGCCGACGTGGTCGAGCATCCCCACCAAGCCGTCACGCATCGCCCCCGAGAAGGAAGCGTGGGTCTTGGCAGCCGACAAAACCGAGTCGTCGTCGACGCCCGAAAGAATCTGGTGGCGCGCCTCCATAAGGGCGTTGGCAGCCTGCTGCGCACCGGGCGTGATGCCGACGATCACGACCTTGGCGGTAGGAACGACGTGTTCGAAGGGGGCATAGGATACGTTCAGGCGCCCTTCCTGGGCGAGAAGGAGACGTCCGCCGAGGGTGACGTCGGCCCGGATGGCCGCCTCCGTGGCGGAAGAAATTGCGGAGCGGAAGCGGGAAAAGGCTGCGTTGGACAAATCTGCGCTCCTCATGAACTTTTCAGTCGGTCGATGCGATGCGCGACGGTGAGGACGCGTCCTGCGTCACCTACGACGACGTAGATGCCGAGACGGCCTTCCAGGCGCCGGTATGCGTCGACGCCGACATGATTTTGAAGGCTGGCCCTGGCCTTCCGGTCGAGGCTGTAGACGTCGGCATAGCGATGTCGCTGGACGCGACCGAACCGCATGACAAGGTCGACCGCGGCGCCGGGAATTGAACGCTGTTGCGCACGCGATTGCGCATGGCGTGTGAAGCCGAGCCCAGTCATGACCGCGCCTCGGCAAGGCGGTCGCGAACCGCAACTTCGGCCGCCTTGCCGACGAAGGTCGGCACATCGAAGTCGAGCTTCTCCCCGAAGGCTTGGACGCGGACCATGTCCATCGCCAAGATCGTTGCCCTCACCTCATCCCACGACTGAACACCAAGCTCGGCCTCGGCATCCTTGTGACCGAACGAGATCCATGCCTGCCGGCAGACTAGGCTTGCCAGGTCGTTGGACGTCGCGGCGCTGGCGATCTGCTCCGCCAGGAACGCATCGTCCTTGGCGGAGGTGGGAGTCGCCACGAACCCCCGTCGAGACTGGAGCCACTTCAGCGCGACCGAGCCGTTGACCATGAGCGGCTTCGAGCCCTTGATAGCTTGGAGGCCACCTTCTCCACCGATTGAGAGGGCGTTGCGGACGGCGCCCTCCGACATATCGGCCAGAAGCGCGATCTCACGGACCGTGAGGTCGCTCTCGTGATCGTCCAGCTTCCACCTCGCCATCGAGGCGTCGGCGACCTGCCGGCACAAGCCCTCGGCAGACATGAATGCGTGGGTCTCCCCGCCCGAGCCGATCCCGCCTGCCCGAGGTGTGGCTTCCATAAAGACGTGTAGGTCTTGCACTTCCGAGCCGTCGCTGGCGTTCAGCGGGCTCGGATTGAAGGCGTAGTCATAGCCTTGGATAAACGTCGCTGAGATCGGAAACAGGCCGAGATCGACCTTGGAGGGATTCAGGAAGACGTGTTCGCTTTCATCGCCGAGTTCGAAGCCGATGAAGGCGGAAGCGACGTCACTTCCTCGCCCCATGAGGATGTGGTCCGCCTCGAAGAGCAGGATCGTCCGAAGCTCTTCGAGCATCGCCTCCTTCGTGAACCGCGTCATAAGTGATCTCCATTAATCACATAATCATACTCGCAATTTGCGATAGTGCAACAGAAAAGTGATGATGTGATTCATATTTTCATCACGCCTCTGCTGTTGGCGCCAGCGTGCGTGTAGGGCTCAAACAACAGCGCATGAGCTTCACGTAACGAGAAACGGTTGGCGTTACCCGGCCGAGGTGATCCTGGAACCGCCAAGGTCTCACACAACGAGTGGTGATCTGGGATCAACCGCACTCGCAGATCTGCGGGCCATGCCCGGCGCCCAGGCCATCTATCGGAAGATTAGTGCTCTTTGACCGGGCCGAAGAAAGTCGCCAATGTTGGACGAACGCAATGACGGGCCTTGACAGTTCCTAGGCGATGGCCGCCATCAAGGCCAGCAAGATTGCTTCAGATCCACCTTAGCCCCCGTCAACACATTCCGACCTGTACAGGTCGAACGCTGGTCGACTCAATGGATGGGCTTGCACTGCCGTCTTGTAAAATTGTCGAATACGAAATTAGATCCGTGGCAAACTGAGTGACGGCGAGTTATTTGTCTGATGGTCCGGCAAAGGCGGAAGGTCTCGGCCGCACCTTTTCCCGCGGCAAGCCTCTACCGGTGGCTCAGCATTGATTTCCGAAATGAGCCGTCCACACCCCGTGCAAGGGATATAGAACTCACGCTCTCTGTTTTGTCGCTTGCTGGCTTCCCCGGTGTTGTAGTCGAAATGGTTGCTTTTCCACTTCGCGACGAGGTCGCCCGGCACGAGGCGCCACAGATCATCATGTCTGAGACGACCGCCATCATCGATGGCCACGTTGGTCCGCTGGGTCAGGTTCGTCCTCGTAGCGGACGCCGGCGACGACCCTTTCGTGCCGGACGTCCTATCGTCGCTCCCGGTGAAGCCCCTACCGCCCGATACTGGCAAGGCCAGGCCGAAGTCGATGTTGTGGAACTCCTCCCGACGTTCCGCGGCGCGACCCGTTGAGCGTAACAGGACGCTGACGACGTAGTTGTGATCGATGGCGAGATGGCACTCGATACGTTCCAGCAAGGGATCCGCCCTCGGATCGACCGGAACGCTCATCGAGCAAAGAAGCGTTCGAGGATCGGTGGGCGAGACCAAGCCGACCTTGTCCGGTTTGGCGATCTCGACGACCGCCACGCCCTCGCGCGGGTCGACGCAGTAGAGGCGCGTATTCGGGATGGTCTTCATCTCATTCTCGACCGGGAGGTCGAAGCCCGCTTCGATGAGCCGGTGGTACGATCCGCGACCGGAACTGTCCGCCACCAGGATCTCGATGGGCTTCGACAGCTTGAGCCTGAGTCCGTCGTGCGCGATCCATGCCGCGCCCTCGGCGATGATGCGGTCCCCGTTGTCGATGTCAGCCACCCGTCCGACGAAACGCTCAAACAGACCGTCGGCGATGGCGGGCATGTTCACCATCCCACCCGTCGCCAGGCAAAGCTCGATGTCGCGGTTGGTCAGCCTGGCCCGCGCGAGGATGTCATCGATCCGCTTCAGCCCCCGCGCCACGAGGTCGGAGCATACCTCGTTGAGATCGGCGCGGGTGATGGTCTCCACGAGGTTCTGCGCGGGCCCTGTGGTCCTCAGGTAATTCCGAATGATGACGTCCTCCTCGTCGGCGTCTTTTGCCGAGAGGCCGATTTTCACGATCTCGCACTGATTCTGGAGCTTGGCGCCCATGCCAGGCTGCTCCACCCCACCAATGTCATGCAGCTTGTGCGAGGAGGCATGCCGGTCCCGCAGAAGGTTCATAAGCCGGACGTCGAACTCGTCCCCGCCGATCTCGTTGTCGCCGTCGCTCTCCACCTGCATGATCGCGCCGCCCTGAATGCGGCACAGGGTGAGATCCAGCGTTCCGCCGCCCCAGTCGAAGACAAGGACCGACCGCCCCTCCAACTGCGCCATCTGGCGTTGGTAGTCGGGCCTGGACCGCAGGTAGCCGTACAGCGCGGCCACAGGCTCGTGGACAAACTGCACGACCGAGATACCTGCCGCACGAGCAGCCTCGCGCAACGCACGTCGCTGCGGGCCGCCGAAGTCGACCGGAATGGTCATGACGGCCCGCGTGAGGGCCACTCCCTCGGCGACCGCCCTTGCCTTCAGGGCGTCAGCCTTGATGTGTCGCAGAACCTCGGCGACGGCGTCGACGGGGTCCACCTCCCTTCCCTCGATGAAGACCGGCCCCTCGCGACGCAGCTTCATCTTCGGTGAGCGAAGGAAGCCGGGCGGCGCTCCGCCGCCGGTGAGGTCGAGGTGCTGCTTGGCCTCCCGTCCAACCTTCACGCTGTCGCCCGTGTACCAGACGACGGACGGATGCGGCCGGCCGCTTCCGATATCCACCAGCGGGACAGGGCGGCCGCCCACGATCCGGGCGGCAAGGCTGTTCGTGGTGCCGAAGTCGATGCCGAACGTGACGATGCTCAACCTTCGGTCTCCTTGATGGAAGTCAGAACCGCGCGAATCCGTCTCAGAGCTATTTTCGGCTGAGCCGGCTCGATCTCCAGTGCGTCGACAGCGTCCGTGAGCATGGGGGTTACCCTCTCTCGGAGCAGGGTCGCCTGACGTGTCGTCACTTCGACCATGTCATGCCCCCAATGCTGACGGCTGTCGTCGAGCTCGGTTCGAGAGGCCGACACCTGTCCCTTCAACTCGGCGACCTCTGCCTCAAGCTCGGCAATGCGGCGCTTGAGCTCGCCGGCATGGGTCCTGGTTTCGTCCAGTTGCTCCTGCACCTCGATGCGCTGAAGCTTCTCCTGGTCGCGCTGGGTGGCGGCTTCCTTGGCCGTACGGCCAACGAGCTTGGAAATGGCTACGGCACGCTCGATGTCCGTCACCCTGCCGGAGGACAGTGCCTGCCGGACGTGCTTCGCTACGTTCGCCTCGCCCTCGGCGTAGGTGTCCCCGAGGATCTGCAATGCGGTCCCGAGATCGAGGTTTCTCTTGCGGACCATCCAGGCCAGGCCAAGCTGGAGGATGACCGTTGCGGGCTGGCGCACTGCCGCATCGTCGGACGCAAGCTCAATGGCGAGTTCACGGTGAAGCCGCCGAAGGGATGCGTCGGCCTCGACATTGAAGGGTTCGAGGACGCTGGGGGCTCGGGCGCGGATTGCCGTCTGTACGGTCGGCCAAAGCCAATTGCCGATCTGCGGCGGAAGAGCGGGAAGCGTTGCGAGCCCGAGCAGGCGCTTATGGTCTCCGTCGTTCGTTCGACGCAGGCTGTCAGCCTCGGAGAGGTCTTCGTCGGCGAACTTGGCAGCCTTAATCCCCGCCACCGCCTTCGCAAAGTTGGTGGCCGAGACGGGTGCGTCGCCGAAATACGTCCGGAGAAAAGGGTCGACCTTCACCTCCTTCGGCTTGCGAGCCTTCTTCTCGGCCTGCTTCGCCAGCACCGGGGACGGCGCCTCGGGTTCGGTCACGTGTGGGGGGACGCCTTCTGTCACTTGGTCACCGACTCCAGGAGGGGCTGTGCCCATATGTCGAAAGGGTGCACCGCTGCGATCTGCGAGAGGGGCTCTACCGCCTCGCCAGGGGCCTTGAGGCGGAGCGCCGTCAAGGCCCAAACCGCTAGGGCCTTTTGACGGTCCGGAAGAACCAGTGCGTCATCCCTGGCGACTTGAAGGCATTCGCCTCGCAGCACGGGACTCCAATGGTCCTTCCGCGACATCGCCTTCACCAGGGCCAAGATGCGGTCGGTCCCATGATCGAGCGGGCATGCCTTGAGCCGACCGAACGGCGCATCCGGGACGAGGGTATGGCGTTCCGCCGGGCCCCGTAGGAACTCCGTTGCCGCGTCGAGCTCGTCGTAGCCCGACGCCACGGCCCCAGTCCCGAAGTCGTTCAAGGAGAACCGAATGACCGAGCACAGAAGGTGCGGGAGTGGGCGCCGGTGAACGCGCAGCTTTTGAAGGGAGGCGGTGAAGGCGCCGGTGAAACTGTCGAGTGAAGTAGCCAATCCCTGCCCGTGCGGCTGCTCCTTGATCAACACGCCCAGGACGTACTCTGCCATCCCCTCCGCATAGTCCGAACCAGTGCCCTGACACCGGCTGTCATAGCGGAAGCGGCGTGCCGTCTCCCGGGTCGGAATACCCTTCGTCATGTGGTCCATGAAGGCGCGGTCGACGCCATCGAGTGCATCTGGAGCGGCGACCCTAAACCGAACGTCGTAGGTGGTCGTGACGGGCTCGGCGCCTCGCAGCTTAGCGTTGATCAGGCGGATGCGTGCGACCGACCTATCAAGCGACGCCATGAGTTTCCCCAGGGAGGCTTGATCGATTTGTTCCGCCGGCATGCCATCGACGGATACGGCGGCGGCGGTGGAATTGGCGAGCATATAGTCGGATGCCGTACGCCGCTCACGAACAGTGAAAGTCAGTCCAGGCTCGACCCCGGAGACCAGCAGCGTTGGTCGGTCGATGGGATGGGCGACCGCGAGATGGTCCTGGAGGAAGCGGGGCGTGTAGGCGACGTGGGAACAGAATGGACAGGGGTAGGTGCGCGGCAGGGGGCCGTGCCGGTCCGGCACCTTCTCCATCGCGGAGAGGAATGCCTCCGTAGCGTCTTCCTGTACCCAGCCGAACGTCGGCATTTCGAATCCGCTCCCCCGTCGCTCTTTTCGTGAGCGTAGCAGGGGCAGCGTCCAAGTCACCCTTGATTGCCCAGCCCGGCGGCAGGTTCTTGAAGGCTCGACGCGCCATTCCGCAATCAGTACACCGACGTGCCGGATGACCCACCGGGCAGACCACACGTCAAGCCGTCCATCGCGACCGGATGTATCGTACCAAAGCCACAGCGACCCGATATCAGGGTAAGCTACTCTATTTTGATCGCGGAGTGGGTCTGCAACGAACGAGGACTTAGGGCCGTAATTCAAACCTAGATTTCAGCAAAATCGGTCCTATCGCCTTGACGGCTCAGCTTGACATGTTTCCATGCTGCAGGTTCAAATTTATCCAAGACAAATGGGTATATCGTAGCGTTACGACGGAGTTCGTCCGTACGCATTCCATGCCCAGTTTTCAAAAGAACGGATCTGACGAGGATCTCCGCAACAGCAGTGTTTGTGATTAATATGGGCGATGAAAGTGCGAATGTTTTCATTTTCAAGTTCTCCCGTAGGACACCCCACTTAACCATGGAACGCACTATTCTTTGAACGGCACGAGGTATTGTAGTGCGGTCGCCCCAAATTGGAGTGGTTCGGCGGATCGCTTGTCCGATGGAAACATCGCCGTTCAACCGCGCGAGCTTCCCCATTGTCTCTGCCACGTCGGCAAAAAACGGATAGGCCGCCAGCATCATCGCCCAATGCAGCGCAAGACGGCCGTCGGCATCCGCGTCAGCAAAGCAGGCCAGCGCATCATCCCTCAGTGATCCAAGTCTCGCCGGCGGAACGATCCAGATCCGGTTCAGCACGGTGGCGGTCTTACCCCGTGCACTGTTCAGTTTCGTTCCTTCGACATCTCCTTCCAAGAGGGCCCAGACATATGCACGGGCGGCGCTCGGGGACGCGTCGGTGATCACGCAATTCGCCGTTGCGTCGAGCCAATGCATTTCAATCGACCGGTCGAAGCCTATGGTTTTCTGGGATTCGCTCATCGGTTAATTCTAAACTCAACAAGCGGGACCATCACCTCCCCGATGCTGATACCCCCATGCGTCGCGATGGTGCTGTTCCTCGTCGAGAATGCATTCCGAGACGGAGCCATCAGCGCAAGGAAGTTCGGCGGCAGGCCAATTGAAGGCCACTCAATTGAGCTTGGGTTGTCAGCGGCTATGCGAGCTCGGAGGATCTGATCGTTGAAGATCAGCACCCGTTCGCCCCGGGTTTCTGCAAGGGCTCCCACGTCCGGGCGACCGATGCCGGTCGCCTCGACATTCCCGTGGTCCGCCGTCAGTACGACGTCGAAACCCGACCGTAACAATGCCTGCACGCATTTCCATGCGGTTCCTCGCCGAGCCCACGTCTCGACATCCTGATGCAATTGCGACGTGCCGAGGACAGCGCCGTGGGTCATCTCATCGACCGTCGTGAGCACCACGCCGACCGCTCGACAAAACGGTCGTGAAGCCGCCGTCTCAAGCCCATCGACGAAGTCGTCCTCGCTGACGCCAGAGGACTGTTTGAAGAAGGCGACCTGGCTCGCGTTCAGCCCGTTGTTTTCCCAGAACCTACGCCAAAGTTTTTGCTCGGCCGCCGTATCGTGGATGCTGTCAGGAAATCGTGATGGGACTTCGCCCGCGAAGATGGATTGGCGCGAGACCGCAGTGAGTGTCGGCACCCACGCGAAGCACGCGTGCTCATCCGGTGCCTCAAGATCGCTTGGCATATGGCGCTTGAGAACTAGCCATTGATCCAGAGCAAGGCCATCGACCACGATGATTGCAACCCGGCTGTTCGGTCCTTTCGATAGTCGACGATGGGCGAGATACCGCGGAATGTGGTGCACCATGATCGGCCGCGGCAGGTACGAGAGGCTATGCAGGCTTCCAAAGCGCGCGAGCATCCAGCTGGTGAACCGTGCGTCGACGGAATCCTCCAACTGCCGTTTGGCTTGTCCATCCGTGTCTGCCAGCCGGTCATGAGATGCGGCCCAGAGGCTCACGATCTCGGCCCACCGCCGACCGAATACTAGCCATTCCAAGTGAGTCGCTTGCTCTTCCGGCAACTCGTGCTCGATCTTGGGGAGTAGGCTTCGAAGCCTTATTACACCGTCCTCACCATCAATCCCCCGGACGCCGATGACCGCCCAGGATCTGCCGAGCGCCGAGGGGGACACCGCATCCGTCCGTGCGATCATCCCATCGGAGAACATGTTGTCGACATAGGCCCGCACATCCTTATCGCCGAACGGCAGGTCGACGGGACCGGGCATCTTCAGTTCGCTGACATCGGATGGCGGGACGCCAGCCTCCGCTGATGCGAACACGGGCCAACGCTCCTCGATGAACTGGAGGAACTCGGCTCGGTTTCGCACCAGCCGGTCCAGGGGCCATGCCTTCCAAAGTCCGGATTTATGAAGCTGTTCAACCAGCCGCACCTCGATCTCCTCCGGGAGGCGGTCGTCACGGTAATGCTTACGGAGCAACACCCGAAGGAGATTGGCGGGACTCGATATCTGGTCGACGTCGATATCGAAGACGTGACGTAGGATGAAATCCCTGGTCGCGTCGACGCCGAGCGATCTCGGCCTGACCCGCTGGACAGCATCGTAAAGTGCTTCGACGTAAGTGGCATCGAGGCTTCCGAGGGGGGTTGGCGAGATCACCGGCAGGAGTGCCGCGATGCTGAAGCTGAAGATCCGGGCGTCGCGTTCGGCCAGGACGACTAGGTCGAACGGCAATCTGGTCGGATCGGGCAGGATCGTGCGAACGACGAGCGAGACATCGCGACCGCCCGTCTCCCATCCCGGACGATGCTGCCTCTCGAAGGCAAGCCTGAACGCCACGGGATCATCAAGCGTGACGACTTCGAACCCGGCTGCCCTAATTTCCGACGCCACTTCGACATCCGCGAGCAGGCCGTTCGGATCAGAGGCGAGCGTCAGTCGGCAGGCATGGGCCATATCAGGCGTGAAGCGGGCGAGGATCTCGTTCCGCCACGTGTTCATGATGCCACGGGTCAACTGATAGCCCCAGCTTGACCGACGCGTACCATGACGATTGCCGTGAGTTCCGGCGTGGCCAACGATCTCTCGTGCAGGCCCTTGGCCCAGATGCCCTCATCCTCGTCCAGCAACTTCAGCCTGTGGGATCTGACGGCCGCAAGTCCAAGACGTTCCGTGGCGCGCCGGCGCGCTGCAAAGGCTCTGAGCCCTTTGGCGCGCTCTCGGCCCAAAGCTGCCTCATGACGGGCGGCCATGTTTTCGAACGCTGTCGAGCCGGCTTGTACAGCCATCTCGCGCGACGTTCCGTAAATCTCGATGGCCTCCTCGCCGGCTTGGATACCGCCCTTCCCGAACGAGGATGAGGAGGCGATGACCTTTTCCCAGACCAAGCGGGCGGTGGCGGCGTAGGACTTCCCATCGTCAGAGACGAAGACTGAAAGGAAACTCTGTTCTCGTCCGGACGACGAAGCGAATGAGATCCGCCAGATCGACCACGTCCCCGTCGTGCGCTCCGATATTTCGGGGATTACGACGGTCGGAACAGGCTGGCCGGGCGCATGCACTGGAAGTCCCGCCACCATCTGCCTCAACCGTGCATCAGTCAGGGTCAGAAGCGTAGTCCCATCAGCCAGGGCATCAGCACGTCGAAATACGGCCTTGGGTACCGAATGGCCGTCGTCCCAACGTAGGCAATATCCTCGCGGCGTGGCTTCGACTTCGGCGCCTTCGCTGGTTCGCGACCGCAGCCAGCTAACGGTCATGCGTTCGGTCCAGAACGGCATCTGATGCTCGACGAGACGCCGTGCCTCCGACGCATCAAGTTCTTCGGTATCCGCCAGTGTTGCCATCACAGACGTAGCCGCTGAGGCCCGTTCATGGATCTCGTCCACCAATTCCACGGCGCGACGCTCAGCAGCTACGGGATCGATGATCGCCTGCGCGAACAACGCCTCGAACGAAATGCCGCCCTCTTCGGAATCGAGGACATCCGCTAATTTGTCCACGCCAAACTCCGTAAGGATGGTCTGAAGCTTGTCGGTCAGGACTTCGCGGATACGGAGCTCAACGGAGTCCTGGAGGGAGAAGTTGAGCGCTCGGACAACATTCGCCTGTCCGATGCGGTCGACACGCCCGATGCGCTGTTCGAGCTTCATAGGATTCCACGGCAGATCATAATTAACGATGACGTGGCAGAACTGGAGGTTTAAGCCTTCCCCTCCGGCGTCCGTCGAGATCAAGACCTGAGCGTCGTCGGCGAAGCGCTTTTGGACCTGACGCCGCTGCTCCAGATCGAGCGAGCCGTTGAGGGTGACGACATCGTAGCCCCGGTTCTTCAGGAACTCGGCCAACATCGTCTGGGTCGGCACGAACTCAGTGAAGACGAGGAACTTGGTATCGGGGTCACCAGCGTCCCGTTTGAGTTCGTCGATCTTTGCCAACAAGGCTTCGGCCTTCACGTCCGGGCCTAATGCCTCGCAGCGCCTTGCGGCGGAGAGGAGTAGCTCGACTTCGCGACGCTCGTTGCGGAGGCCCTTCAACCTTACCTTCAGGATCGTATCGAACTGGGCCTGGTCTTCCAGGTTCGTCCAATCGTTCTCGATGTCTTCGGGAAAGAGAGTGAGTTGGCCTTCGGGCTGGTCCAGGGCCTCCAGGCGCCGTTCCATCGCCGTCCTGATGGCTGCCGTGCTCGACGTGACGAGACGCTGCATTAGGATCATCAGAAAGCCGACGGCCGTCTGTTTCTCCTTCAGCGCCTTGTTGTAGCCGTCCCGCACGTAGCTGGTGACCGCCTCGTATAGAGCACGGTGCTCCTTGCGCCGCTCGTCCCAGGCGATGGGAACGAGCTGGGTGAAGCGAGGCTTGAAGAGTGGCTGACCGTCGGCATCAACGGCATGTCGCTTCTCCGTGCGGATCACATATGGCGCCACCAGATCCCGAGTGATCGGCTCGTCGTCGGCGAGGGCGTCCTTGTCAAGAAAACCGATCATCCGCCGGAATGCGTCGGTCTTCCCCTGATGAGGTGTCGCCGAAAGGAGAAGGAGATAAGGCGCACTCTGCGCTAGGGCTTCACCTAGCTTGAAACGGGCTACCTGGTCGCTGCTGCCCCCCAAGCGGTGTGCCTCGTCGACGATGATGAGGTCCCACCCGGCAGAGACGACGTCCTCGAACCGCTCGCGGTTGTATCGAGCCGTTTGCTCGGGTGACCAGCCCCTGCGGCTTTCGACGGGCTTGATGCTATCCAAGGTGCAGATGACCTGGTCGTTCAAACGCCAGAGATTAGCGTCATCGTTGACACCCATGACCTGACGCATGGCCGGGAAGGCTCCCGGGGAGACGAACCTGAAGTCCTCGTCGAAATGCGTCCGCATCTCGGACACCCATTGCAACGCAAGGCCGGCGGGCGCCACCACAAGGACGCGCTTCACCAATCCCCTGATCTTAAGCTCGCGGACGATGAGCCCGGCTTCGATGGTTTTCCCGAGCCCGACCTCGTCGGCCAGGAGATACCGGATGCGGTCGCCCGAGATGGCGCGTTGAAGTGCACGGATCTGATGCGGAAGGGGCGTGACCTTCCCTTCCAGGGGAGCAACCAAGGTATCGGTTTCGAGGGTATCGGCGATACGCGCCGCCGCGCCTGCATAAGCCAAGCGGTCGAGGAAGCCGTCCTCCTGAAAGTCGAGAGCCTCCAACCGGTCAACCCGAACTCGTGCGCTTCCACCGCGCCGGGGGAGCCAGACAAGGCAGGTCGAGCGCCCCCACAGCGCCTCCGTCTCTATCACACGGCAAGGTTCGCCATGATCAAGGCTCCGCCACCATTCACCAGCCTTCATGGTCGCTTCACGTGGCTCCCAGACGCAGGACTGCGACATCATAGTACATTAAAAGCTTATCATCTTCCTGCACGAGGGTGTCTGGCAGCTTGGATGCAACCGATATAATTGACTTGTAATCTTGTTTTGAATAGCAGTCGTTAAATCCAGCCCTTACTGCCTCAGTTCTAAATAACTTGATTTTTCTTTCTTTAGTTATTTTGTAAGATTCAAATTCCCTAAGAAGCTCCTTGGTTCTAAGTATTTCTATATCTTCCTGTTTCTTCGCGTCTGGAACATACCAGCGTCCCTTGCCTTTAATTTGAAGTTCAGGGGCATCCTTTGCAAGGCTTCGCAATTCTTTGTAATTAGAGGATAAATACCCATGAATTTGCGATGGCACTTCAGTTTTTCCATCGTATTCTAAGAAGCTTCCCGTAAGCAGGGATGATAACTCCGGCTTCTCTTCATGACTTTGCCAGCCCGCGCCAACTTGGACTGTAAATTGTGGGTGAATTTCCTGGTAGGTTGATGGGCGCTTACGCAGGGTATCGGTCAGCCAATCGATTGCACTGCGCTCATCAGAGACAAACAATTCTTTCTGCGGAGCTTGTGACGCCAGCATTCTCCTGCGGTCATAGTCTACGACTTGTTCGGATAAGAATATCATGCCGTCTCGCTCGGGGAAACGAACTAGAGCGCCCTCCTGGAACTCTGCGCTGGAGACGGGAACCGGCAAGTTGTGACGGATGAACCAGGATACCATTCTATCGAAAATGCGACGTGGATCGCGTTCGACAACGAACTCTAATACTCCATTCCTTGTTTTCGAAATCGGTAGTTGCCGAAGGTGGGTCTGAACGAAGTCCCATACGGACTCTGGTGCTGCTCCACGATCAGCGAGCCGCTCCTCCAAGCCGCCATTGGGCTTGTAAGCAGATATGACTAGATCCTGCTTTACAGCCGTCGTTGACGTAACCTGACGGAAACTACCTTGAACTTTGTCGAGAGCAGTCACTTCCGCAACGACAAAGCCAGCCTGCTGCAGAGCAACCTGAATGGCATTCCAAACAGATGCCTTGCTGTTGGAAAAAACGACCGTCATCCACCGCCCGGGTTTGAGGACGCGAAAGTATTCTTCGAAACAGTTTTGCATCAAATGCTGATAGTCGAGGAGAGACTTATTTTTAAATTTATCCATTATCGCTTCTGGCGATGAATTTGTCGTAACTCCATGCCATGCTTCGACAAGAAAGTTTAGGTCTGCATAGTATATGTTCTCTCCAAAGGGCGGGTCTGTGAAAACATAATCAATACACTCATTGGGTAATTGAAGGCTTGTCGCCGTTCCGGTTGAAATTGCCGTACCCCGCTGCTTAACTTTATATCCGCGGAATGCTTTTTCCAGCCTACTAAGCTTTCCATCTAATATATACCATGGACTGCATTCGGCCACCTGAGAGCCAATATAATAAACGCCATTGAGATACTGATTAACTTGCGAGAAATGCGTAGGTGCGTACCGCGCAAGAACAGACATTCCCCATATCGCCTGCTCAACAAAGTATATTAGCATCAGTCTTGTGCGAGCATCGCTGCAGGCGTTAGCTTTCTCCCACAGCGATGCAATTCCTTGCGCCGCCCTAGGGAAGAAAAAGTGATGCACGCTTGAGAAGCCTTTGGGGGCGATCCGTGACCCATGATACATTTGATCAATAGGGAAACGGATTGTAGGCATGCTCGACGGTAAGGCAAGGCTTTCTATCTTCTTAAGTCTTGCAAAATCTAATTCATCTGGAACTTTCTTATGTTTAGCCTTTCCAGAGGAATAGAAGATGAAAGCCGGCTGAAATTTTACTCTTTGAAAAGGAAGCTTCGTAGCCGGATCGATACGGCTTTCCATTACACGTTCAAGTCTATCTTTATTAAGTTCCGCATCGCAGTGAGGGCACGGAAACAGATCACGGACGCGACCGTCATCTTTAAGCGCCTCGGCGATAAAATTTATTTCAGTGGAACACTGAGGGCAAGAGAATATTTCGCTCCAAACTGTGTATTCGATCTTACCCTTGGTTTTTCCGTCTGAATGGAGAGTTTCATACATCCATCCAATTTCTTTATCGATATCGCGTAGCAGAGCTTTCCCAGCCTTTGCAAATGCGTCGACATCAAAGGGCAAATTGTAGTTGGCGCCGATGAAGGTTGCCGCAGGCGATAGGTCGTTAAGCACAACACGGCGGGCGCCCCATTTCGGAGGTTGGCTGCCCGCTTTCTTCCAATCCGCCTCTAATTCATGCCGATACGCCGAAGGCGCCGTCCCGCACCACTGTGCGGCAACTCCGGTCATCCCCGATCCGGAGAAACCATCCAGCACGATGTCGCCTGGATCGGTGTAGTGCAGGATCGACGGGACAATCGCGAGATGCGGTACCTTCGTATGGTACGAATGGGCCTTGTAGATCGGGTCGGTCTTCCCTTCGGATACGTCGATAGCCATCGGCTCTCGTGCATATTTGACCGAAGGATCGTAGGGCTTGCCGTACTGACTCACGAACGCTGCGAGCCACGGATTGGGGCAGGCGGTGTGCCATGGGGCGTTAGACATCCTGATGATGTCCTCGTCGGAACCGTTTGGAAAACCCGGTTGGCTCCGGAATGCAGGTTCCTTCAGCTTCACCCGGAGGAGCTCGGTGAAGTGGACGTGACACGCCTCCTCATTCGGGAAATTTAGCCCAAGACACTCGATCCGGTTCCCGTCGAGCACGGTCTGCTCCACCGTCTTCCCCAACAGTCGACCCTGTCCGTCACCATCGAGAAAGAGATCTGGGTCAAGTGCCCGTACGCGCTTCGACATGGTATCCATCCCTACTCGATGACGATCCGGACCTTCGACGGGTCCTTGCCGTGGGTAACCGTCTTGAGGAAGACGTCGAAACGTTCCTTGAGGGTGGCTACCGTGCACGGCATCCCACCATCGTTGAGTGCGGCCTGGAGGCTCTGAGGCTCGATCCCGACGCGCTGCAGCCCGCCGAAGACTTCTTGAAGACCTTTCACGATCGATTTCGCCACGACGTCAGGCATCGCCTTGCCCGCCATGAACGCCTCGATATCGGCCTTACCCCCCGAATCCGAGACGAGCGTAACGTTTGCCACGACGCTCGGGTCTTCCAGGTTTTCGAGAAGCGTTTTCGTCCAGCTCGACGTCATGGCGTCGAGCTTCTCGTCGACATCGCGCAGCCTGCGGTCAGCCGGCTTCGCGTGCTGAGGCTCGTCGGAGGGGCGGAACTGGCAGCGTGGGCAGAGGGGCTCCTTGTCCAGTTCGCCGGCCGTCACGGCGAAGCAGGACCGGATGCCAATGAGCTCGTTCTCCGTCGTACGAAGCTCGACGCTGGGCATGACCTCAATGCCGGCGAGAGCCCGCAGATTGGACAGTCTCGTATCTTTGACGAGCTTGTCCTTGCGCTTGTCTTCGGTGGCACCCAGGCGGGCCGCCTTGTGCAACGAAAGGTAGCCCTGCTGGTAGTCGGCCTTGATGCTGACCAGACGCTCCGTGGCCTTCTGCCGGAATGCAGTCGATGCACGCGTCTGGGGATCGCCCAATCCAACGAGCAGTTCCGTCCTGGCCGTGCGCACCGTCGACTGCCAAGGATGCTCCTTGTCCAAAAGGATCTCGGCCTTCGCGAGGTAGTTGGTTAGGTGACTGAGCTGGTCGATCAGGGTGACCAGTCCTTCTACCTCCTTGCAAAGATCGAGGGCCTGTCTCTGACCGGTGACCGCGGCGCTATCGTGCGGGAAGTTCTTGAGCTTCCCAGCCGTGTTGAATGCCTGGATACCTTCGAGGAATGCCTTGGCGCCGCCGAGGCGCGTGCGCCAATCCTCCCGTTCCTGGACCGTGGTGACCGCCAAGCCCCAGAACATCAGGTCGTCCAGCTTGGCGGCGGCGACCATGAGGCGGTTGATCGTCTCGGATGCCTTGACCTGGATCTGAGCGACGCCCGCGTCGCGGTTAGCGGGATCCACGATCAAGCCGGGTGGCACGCCGAGAAGTTCGCAGAGATCCCTCAGCGCGGCGATAGGAATGTCCTTCGGTCGCTCCAGGTGCTTGAAGTTGGCGATGTCGGCGACCGGGATCTTGGCGAACTGGTCGACCGACGAGGCGTCGAGCTTCCTTCCGGGGATGTTGATGACGATGTCGCCGTTGTGGGTCAGTGCGGCGAGCACCACCGCCAGGAACTCGGGCTCCATGGCGAACTCGGTCCACACCTCGATCCCGACGAAGGGCGACGAGACGAGCTCGGACCTGTTGAGGACCTGTCCCTGTCCCTTGGCTGTGAGCAATGCCAAGACCTGCTTGGCGTACTCGGACTCGTGCGGGCGTAGGGCATCACCGTCAAGAAGGCCCAGCGCGTCGAGGACGGCGGTTCCCTGCTTGGACCTGACCGAGCCTCCGATCCAGCGCAAGGCCTCCTGCGCGGCCTGGGCCCTGTTCTGGGCCGTGACCTGGATCTGGAAGATTGGATACTTCGGTGCCAGGTCCGCGAAATGGGCCGCCAGCAGCACGGAACCGGCCGTGTTCACGTAATCGCGGACGGTCGGCGTCGAGGGCAACCGTCCCTGGACGGTCGCCTGCATTGTCTTCGCGCGGCCCTGGTAGGTGACTTCCAGCGCGGTCGCCATGTGCTCGCGAAGCCAGGCGGTGAGGATCTTGAGCTGGTCTGCAGCCTTCTTGTCGTAGACGGGCTTGTTGCCGCTGGACGCCTCGGTCCACAATTCCTTCGCGCCGGCGAACATCTTCAAGGCTTGCTCGAAAACAGCGTCGCGTTTGACGAGCCGGAAGAAAACTTCGTCTGCGCCCTTGCCGTCCTTGAATGCAGGGACTTCGTAGACCTGTAGAAAGTACAGGTAGAAATCGCGCGGTGGTTGCGCGGTCGAGCGCTGGTTCGGTGCTCCGAAAAAGAGATATCCGCTACGCCCGGCCTTGCGTTCGGTCCATTGCAGCTCGTGCTCCCAGATCCTGTATCCGGGGACATACTGTGCGGCATCAGGATCTTCGAGGATCACGCGCCTGAGAGCATCGAAATAGTATTCGTCAAGCTTCGAGCTTTCAAGGGACTCCCCCCGCCTCTCGATGAGAGCATCGAAGTCGACGTCCTTCTTCAAATCGAGATAGAATTGTCCGTTGTCGCGGTTGTGGGAGATGAACTGACCGCTGACCGTCTTGACGATCTCGTTCATCACGGTTTCGACCAGCGACTTGAGGAAGTCGGCCTCCTTCTGGGGTGTCGGAAGGATGAGGCAGAGATCGTCGCGAAGTTCCTCGGCTGTCGGTCCCAGAGGGGCATAGATGTCGGCTGTGGTCAGCCTATGGACCGATAGGGCGTGAACGATCCTTAATGCTACGGGCCGGTAGGCCGGCTTCGTGAAGGCCAACCTCACCCTGTCCTCAAGGACGGTGCTGCGGTCGATGACTTCCTTGATATCGGGGTCGGCCCGGAAGGAAGGATTGTCCTTCAGGTTCAGCCAGTAGCTGTCGTAGGCGATGAGCCCGGGCTCGTCGGTCGGCACCTCGTTGTCGATGATCCGACCGATGGCGACGCTCAAGGTCTTGAGCACTTCGCGCTTCTCGGCGACCGAGACCCGTTCGAAGACGTCGACGTAGGCTGGGTGGACGGGGAACAGACGGACGAACTCGTCCATGCGCTCAGTCAGCGAACCGTAGAGGGGACCGAACTTCGACAGGTGAGCCCGGACGTCGGCTTCCTGTTGTGCCGTCTTCTTGAGGATGCGATGAGCCACCACGAAGGCGACGTCGTCGCGTGCGATGCGGACCTGCTCGAAGCGATCCTTCACGCGCCGGAGCGGATCGGCGATGAACTGGAAGCGCGGGTTGTCGAAAAGGCTTTCCTGAACGCCCGCGATGAATCGGAAGCGGGTGCCGCTGCTGATCTCGCCGATCTCGCGCAGGAAGGATAGATCGAGGACCGCTTCCTGGTCGCGACGCGAGCGCAGGTAGTCGAGCAGCTCGTCCAGGACAAGAACAAGACCCTTGTCGGGGAACGTTTGCTCGAAGATAGCCATCATCTCGATGAGCGCCGACTTGTTCTCGTGTCGCTCGTTGGCGTTCGGGAAGGCGTACGAAACCCCAATCGACGCTAGTCCGTTCTCCAATATGCCGCAGACGATGTCGCGCAGGGACATCGTCGTCGACCCGATCTCCGCTCGTATGACCTTGAACTTGCCAGCGACCGAGGCGGCCGGCTCTACCAACGAGGCGTCTGTGAGCCGGGTCGCCAGCTCGCCGCGCTCGGCGATGGCGGAGATGACCGCCATCAGGTGCGACTTACCCGTGCCGTAGTTGCCGACGACGAGCAGCCCCTTGTTGTCGGCGTCGTGATCGAACTGGAGATGGGGGAAGACGGTGTCCTTGAGGATGCCCTTTACCCGGTTCGAGATGACGAACGTGTCGACCAGCCTGCGAGCCTCGACCTCCGCGTCGGCCTCTCGCAACTGGACGACGGACTCGACCGGTTCGAACTGGATCAGGTCGGCGTATTTCATGCCGTAGGTTCCGTTTTGTAGGGAGGGTCAGATCGTGATGGCCGGCGTTTGCAGGTTCGGCCACGTTCGGCCCTCGGGATGATCGGACCTGGCATACGAGAGCGTCCGGTCTTCCAGTTTCCCTCGCCAGCCTGCGACGATGGTCCGTGACCGGGATAGGGTCGTAAGGAGGCGAAGGGGATCGATCCTCAACTCGGGATCGAAGAGGATCTCGATATGGTCGACGAAGACGGGATCGCAGCCTGCCGAGTTGATGATGTCTCGCAGGATGCCTTCAACGCCCCGCGCCCGTTCCGCATTGGACAGGGGTGCGAGCCGCTCGGCGAGGACGAGGTTCAGGTTGAGAACTTCGCCGCCTCGTTTGGACGCCACGGCATGTAGCGCTCGGGAAGGCGACGCATCGGGCGAGCGGACCACGAGCAGCAATCGGTGATAGCCGCCACCGACATGTTCGAGCATGCCCTCGATGGCGTCGATATCCTTGCTCGCGACCTGCCTCATGATCCACGCTGAGCCTTTGACCGAGCCAGGAGCCAGGCACGCAACGCATCCTCGGTGACGGCCGACGCCGTGGTGTCGTCATCGACCGCAGCTTTCTTCACGTCCTTGATGACGTCAGGGCTGACGTGGACGAGGAATTGGCGCCGACCGTCGGCGCGCTCCCGCTTCCTCTTCTCTGTCTCGGAGTCGCTCATGAACGGATGGCTATCTCGATAGCTCGCAGTGGCTGCAGTGGTCGAAAGCAACCTCTCATTGGATTCGGGATAACGCAATAGTGATGCTGCCCAACCAGCGCCGTGGCGGGGTGGATAGAACGGCCAACGGCCCCCTCGGCTCGTCATTGTGACTGCCGACCCTTCGTCGAAGGGTCGCAACGGGACTACAATTGCCATCGCAGTGGCCGCAGTCTCCTCGGTGCCAGGCATGGTTGCTTCGGCCAGGAAATGTCTCGTCCGTCATCCCGAAATGGCTAACCGACGGTTGATACCGGAAGCGGGCACCGGGACGCGCGTCCCGCTATGCGCTGCCCCCGAAGTCGCGGATCCCCACGACCACTGGTCGATCTAGGAGAAGGAGACGCGGCAGCTTACGCCGATCCGAAGCTCATTTTCGCGTCCCTATGGGACCGACACATCTCATCGGTTGTGAAGCAGAAATGCCCGAGCCGCGTCAGGTCGCAGTTCGTATCCATCGAACAGCAGAAGCGCAGGCGCAACGAGCCGCATGGTGGCGTCGAAGGTACCATCGCCGGCCAATGCCGAAACGGACGTCCTCACCCTGAGGCGGCGAGTGTCGACGGCCGCCTTGCCATGCGGCAGCCAAGTGCCGGCCGTGCCATTGTCGAGGAACCTGTCTTTCAGCCCTGAATGGTCCACGGCGAGTTCGATCTCCGCCGCATCTGGGAGGGAGTTAGCCAACGCATGCACGAAGGCCACGAACTGATAGGTTCTCTTCAACTGGATCGATGGCGAGATCCGCTCGCCTTTCGACCATCCAGGCGTTCGCCGGGAGTTGATGGCCGAATGGACCCACTCAGAATCCTCAGGCTGGGTACGGACCTCGAAGCCGGTACCGTCGGTCATGGCGCGCCAGAGCGTTGGAAGGGACTGATAGCGACCGTCCTGGGTCACGATGTCGGCCTCCAGCCCTTCTACCTCGCCTTCCACGATGACCTTGGGAGCATCGGTCTCGCCGCCAGCCTGGAGAAAGAAACTCCAGCCCAGTTCCATGGCTGCATCCGACTCACTCGACGCTCGTCTCAGGGCTCCCCGAAGACCGGAAATGGACGCCCTCGCGACGGGGCCTCCCTCCGCATCGAGGATGCGATAGGCGAAGGCGACCCGATGGATCTTCGGATCTACCGGCCAGCCCTGGGCAAGGACCGACTGGGCCCATCTGGCGGAAGCCGCCTCTACTAGGGCATCCAAGGCGGCGGGACCCGCTGGTACGGACGGCCGGTCGAACAGTCGGCCGATGGATCCGAGGAGGGCGTCCCTTTCGTTGATGACGCAGCGGTGGATCACCTCGCGCCACAACTCGGGTTTGTCGATGGCAATCGATTTCGGCCCCTGGGCGCGGATGTAGTGGGTGCCGAGCTGAATGCCCACGATCTGACTGTTGACTCTGGGACCATCCACCTTGCCACAGACAGGCACCGTCCCATGCGGCGGGACGCGCACGACCGGGTAGTCCTTTCCGGTCACACGCGACCGGGCGGTCAGCACCTGGCAGTGAGGCGCGGGTGTCAGATACCGTTCGCAGATGCCGTTGATGGTGTCCTGCTTGTACCCGTCGAGCGATCCAGGGTGCGGCTCCGTATGGGTGCCGTCGTCGCTCACGCCGAACAGGAGCCAACCACCGCCGTAGTTCGCAAGGGCGCAAATGTGTTTGGCGGTCTTCGCCTTAACCGCATTGTCGGACAGAGGCATCCAGGCCTTGTACTCGATATGCGGTTCCTCCCGACGGTGATCGACGAGGTCGGAGAGCATGCCGGGATCAAATTCGTCGATGGTCATGATCCCATCCTGATGCGGGCTATCCCAACCATCGGTCCAGACCGTCCGCGACCCTCTCGGGCTGCAGGAACAAAAAGGGTCCAGGCGACATAACCCGCTGACCTGGGCCGTAGTTGCATCCGAGAGAGGCATGTCGCCGCCCGGCGTCGAACCGCTCCGACGTCGCCGTCGGGAGTGGCGGGGGTGCGTCACGGATGAAGAAGATCACGCAGCAGCAGTTGTCCGGCCAAGCCGGGGCGGCACTGTTCACTGCACGTGTCCTCGGTGTGGGCCTCAGCTTCCACGCGACAGGGGCACTGGATGCCGGCATCGACGGCTTCATCGAGTTGCGGGACCCCGAGACCAGCGAGGTAAGGGCCCAATTCATCGCTTCGCAGATCAAGACGATCCAGACGCTCTCGGAGAACAACGGCGAGACATTCTCGTACCTCGGCACCGAACGCGACCTGGAGTATTGGCTGCAGTCAAACACCCCGGTGATCCTGGTCGTCGTGAACCTGGAAACCGAGCGCATCTGGTGGAAATCCCTCCAGGGCTATTTTGAGGAACCGGAGCGCCGGCGGCAGCGGAAGGTCGTGTTCGACTTCGCCGCCGACCTCCTTGCCGGCGACAGCGTCCGGCGTTTCGCCGACATCGTTTCCGCCTTCGCCAGGCCAGGTCTCATCACGCCCTCGTGCCGCGCCGAGGAGAGCCTCGACACGAACCTCCTCAAGGTCCTCCACCCCGAGATGCTGCACGTCGCCCCGACGGACCTGTCGTACGGCGAGATCCGCGAGGCGCTCTTGCGCCACCAGGAATACCCACCCCGGGACTGGATCGAGCACGACGGCTACATCATCTCGTTCCGCGACCTCACGGACCCCTTGTTCGAGGATGCCTGCGACGCGGGGGCAGCCGAGGCCATCGATGCCTGCGAGTGGTGGGATTCGGACGGCGACGTCACCGAACGCCGGTTCGTCAACCTTCTCGGCAGGTGCCTGTCGGAACGGACCCACGAGCGCCTCTCGTTCCACCGGCAGAAGCGCTTCCACTACTTCAAGGCGGATCGGCGCGGCGGCATCGAGCGCACCATCAGCTACCGGTCCTTCCAGAACCGCACGCAGCGAAAGGTCGTATCGGCCCATGGCCGCGGGAAGGACGGCAAGGGCGCCGCCTACTATCGGCACCAGGGCTTCTATCCCCGGTTCGTGATGTTCGGCGGCGATTGGCACCTCGCCGTCGAGCCGACCTACCATTTCACGCGGGACGGATGGGACGAGCATCCCTTCGCCTCCGAACGCCTCAAGAAGATCAAGCTTTTCGAGACTAACTCGAACGTCAGGGGCCAGATCGGGATGTGGCGCAGCATCCTCACCGAGCGTGGGGACCTGCTCCGCCGCGACTACCCCTTCCTCCGGTTCGAGGCCGTCGAAAGCCTGACGCATCCCTACGGCGTCCCCGACGACCTCTGGATGAAGCGCGAGGAAGCCGACCAGCAGAAGTCCATGGCGACGGCCGCCGATATGGTGGACCGCGAGGAGATGGTCGATGAGCTCCTCATTTAGCCTCCAGCACATCCATGAGCCGCTGTTGGAGTTCGCGGGAGGCGCACGCCATCCGGACATGCGCTTCGGCCTGATCGAGTACGGCCCCGTCGACTTCAGCACCGACCGAACGCGTACCGTGAGCCTGGGCATCGTCGGTTCCAGCCGGACCGTCGAGGGACTGCGCACTTGGTTGGCCCGTTGCGAACAGGAGATCCCGGCCAAGAAAAGCGAGCAGCCCAACCTGTTCCCGTCGTTTCCCGGGTGCGGGATCGGTGGCCCGTTCCGATGCTGGTTCGAGGTCGACGGCAGGAACGAGCGCGTGGTCACGACCGCCAGGCTCAACAGGATCACCTCCGAGGAGAACGACGAGACGGCGGTCAGGCTCGCGGTTGAGATCTTCGCGGACGAGGTCCGCAGCCTCGCCGAGAGCGAACATCCACCGCAGGCGATCCTCTGCGCCCTACCGGTCGAGGTCATCGAGCGCATCAAGAACATGCGCCGCGACCCCGATGCCGCCGCCGCGACCGACGAAGAGGCCAAGGAAGAGGAGGACGAGAACACCGGCAAGGACTTCCGGGGGGCACTCAAGGCCGCGACCATGGCCTACCGCGTTCCGATCCAGATCGTCTGGCCTTCGACCTTCGACAACACCGCCGTCGTACGGAGGAAACTCGCCAAGCTGTCGGATAGGACCGTCCAGGACGAGGCCACGCGGGCATGGAACCTGTTCGGAGCCCTCTACTACAAATCCGGGGGTACTCCCTGGCGCATGGTCCGCGACCAGAGGGATTTCCCTGCCTTGTTCATCGGCATCAGCTTCTACGAGGAGTTGGCGCGCGAGGCGTTGCAGAGCAGTTCCGCCCAACTCTTCGACGAACGCGGGGAGGGACTGATCCTGAAGGGCGGCACGGCCTTGCGCGACAAGGCCAACAGACAGCCATACCTCTCGTCGGAAGACGCCTATGCCCTGCTGCGCGGTGCCCTCGCGACCTACAAGCGGGAATGGGGCAACTACCCCGCGCGGTTGGTCATCCATAAGAGCTCGCGTTTCCACCGCGCCGAGATGGAAGGGCTCGAAAAGGCGATTGACAACGTCGGCATCGACACGGCCGACTTCATCTGGCTCCCCCGCAAGTCGATGGTGAAACTGGTGCGTCCGGGCGTCTACCCTCCGCTCCGCGGCACGGCATTGCGCCTCGATGACGACGCCTCGATCCTCTACACCCGCGGCAGCGTGGACTTCTTCCGGACCTACCCAGGCAAGTACGTGCCCAACCCACTGATGATGCGGGCCCAGCGCCTCGACACCCCGTCATGGGACACGGTCCTCCGTGAGACCCTGGCCCTCACGAAGATGAATTGGAACAACACCCAGTTCGATGGCGGCCTGCCCATCACCATGCGTGCCGCCCGCCAGGTCGGGGAGATCCTGAAGCACGTGCCCACCGGAACGCTGCCGGACCCACGGTACCGCTTCTACATGTGACCCCGGTCAACCGGCCTTGCGCAGCGGGACGCACGTCTCGTTGTGCGCTGCCCTCGGCGTCGCGAATCCCCACGGTCCGCCCAAATCGATGGTGCCCGAGCGGGAGCTCGGCAACGCCGATCCGGCCCCGGCAAGGGGCTCCGTCTCAGTCGAAGCGGAAGCCGAAAAGTCCGCCGGTCTCGTGATCGGTCAGGCGGACCGGGAGGACGGCCTCCGAGACCTCGGGATCGACCTGCATGCCGGTGCGGTCGAACTCGTCGCTGTTCATGGCGACGAGATATTGCCCATTCACCAACCGGGCGACCTCGGCGCCGAACGTGATCGCACCTCTCACCTGCCGCGCGTCCACCCCGTCGAATAGGTGGCTGTCGTGGATCAGGAAGCCCGGACCGCCGGCGAAACGTTCGGTCGCGACGCGGTACAGCATCGTGTCGAAGCAGAATATCTTCATCATGTCGATGCCGCCCAGGTTGCCCCCGCCCTGGATGGTGATCCCGATCTTCGGACCGGTCTTGGACGCGGCGACGATGAGGTTGCCTTGATGGTCGTCGTAGAGGGCCGTGATGTCCTCGTCGACCATGACAGTTGCCCGCCGGTTTGCGTTCCCGCCCCGAGCCTGGCCCGCCACGGGTCCCGGACCGGATTTCCTCGAAACACGGGGGTATCTTCCACAGCGATCCACCGCCCGCGGAGAAAGTCGGCCGGCGACCGGCCAGGAACTACCGAGGCCTGTTGACGCCGTCGAATTCCAGCTGCAACCGTTCGCCATCCGTTCCCCGGCGCAATCGCCCCACACCCGGATCGAGCCGTGCCACTTCCCAAAATCATAGCGCGACGTCGCCCGCCCGTCGGCGGGACCGCGCCCGCTTCCCGGACCATCCCAGGGGCCTGACCGACGCCGAGGCGTCCGGCGGCCCGAGAGGCCGCCATGACCGATCACGTCGACGCCATCGCTCCGTCCACCCGAGCCTCCTTCGCCGCGCCACCGCCGGATGCCGAGGATACGGCGCGCCACATCGGCGAGATCTTCCGCAGGCTGGCCCAGGCCGCCGAGACCTTCCCGCCGCAGGCGTATGCCCGGATCGTCGCCGCCGTCCTCATCGCCCTCGGCAAGGCCGTGCTGGTCGAGGCCGAGCGCCAGGCCGAGATGCTGCGCGAGCGGATGGCGCCGGCTCGGCCGGGCATCAAGGTTTCCGCAAGCGCCCGTCGGGTCGACTTCGACGGATGGGACCCCGGCGATCCGACCGAATCCTGACCCCGACCAACCACAAGCGAGCCAATCGATGAAACCGATATCGATCCGGTCCGCCGAACGGCGGCCCCTCTCCCACACCCGACCCGAGACACCCCCCGGGGCCTGACCGGCGCACATGGATGCGCGCGGCGGCCTCGTGATGAAGGCCGCCGCCATGACGAAGAAGACCCCCGCCCAAGCCCTGAAGCGCCTCACCCGCATGACGGGCCAGGAGTGCAAGGACGCCTACGACGACGGCTATCCCGTGTACGGCGAGCCCACCAATGAGCAAGGCAAGCCGCCCACACCGGAGGAGGTGCTGGCCACGGCGAGCGTCAGCATGGTGCTCGCGGTCAGCATGCTGCACGCGATGCTGCCGCCAAAGGTCATCACCCGCATCCAAGCGCCGCCGAGCCTAGCGCTGGTGGTGGCAGTTCCCGGACCGGACTGGATCGGGCCTATCGCGCTTGCCCTTACGTCTTTGCGAGCCTGGACCGAGGTGATTAAGCGAGGAACTGGCGGGAGCAAGACATCGGACAAGCCGAGCGTCGGGAACGACACCGTGGCAGCCGCACTCGGCGCCGGTCGGAGCGTTCTCGGCGTAACGACAGCCCCAGACCGTTACCTGCCTGCGGCCCTCATCACGGCGGCCGATCTTCGTATTGAGCTGAAGTCACCCTCCCCGAAGGCTGTGCGAGCGACCATTCGGCTCGTCACCGGGCGCCGCGCCGGCCGGTTGCCCGCCGACATCGTCCAGGGCCTGGGCTTCGACGAGATCACAAGCTGCCTCCGCAAGGGGAGCACGCCACGAGATTGCGTCCGCCGACTCAAGGCAGCTTCAGCCTCGAAGCGGACTGGCTCCTTGGATTTGGCCGACGTTCCCTTGGTTGAGGATACCTGGGGCTACGGGCCAGCGGGAGATCACGCCAGGGCCCTCGTCGAGTCCGTCAAGGCTCATCGCCGTGGAGCACCATGGCCGGCAGCGGGAACGCGGTTCATTTTGGCTGGGCCGCCCGGAACCGGCAAGACATCGCTAGCGCGCAGTGTTGCCAAGTCTTTGGGCGTAAATATCACAGCAACGAGCGTGTCCGCCTGGTTTGCTCAGACGGGTGGTTATCTCAATGATATTTGCCGCAAGGTAGATGAGGTATTCATGGAGGCATCGCAATCCGGGGGCGTACTCTTAATCGATGAGATTGATAGCATTCCTAACCGCGAGACATGCGACAGCAAGTACCGTGACTACTGGGTAGCCGTTGTCTCCCACATCCTGACGACTCTGGACGGAGCGGTTTCTAGCCCGGCATCAAGGCTGATCATCATCGGCGCCACCAACTTCCCCGAGAGGTTGGACCCGGCCCTTACGAGGCCGGGCCGCCTCGACCGGGTCGTGAGGATCGACCTGCCGGACGAGCAAGCAATCGAGGGCATTTTGCGCCAGCACCTCGCAGGCGCCCTCGCCGACCAAGACCTTGCACCTATCGCGGCGATTGGCGCCGGCGCCACCGGAGCCGACATCGCCGGATGGGCTGCCGGCGCCCGTATGATCGCAACCGCTGGCAAGCGTCCGATGGTCCTGGCGGACCTCATCGGTCAGATCGTGCCACCGGAAACTCGCACACCGGCTCAACAACTTTCGGTGGCACGGCATGAGGCTAGTCACGCAGCGATTTTACAGGTCCAGAACATTGGGGAAGTTCGAACGGTCTCCCTCGTCGCCCAGGGCGCCTTTGCAGGCCGGACCACGAGCCGCCTGAACGACACGAGCATGATGTCGGCGACAGAGCTCGACGCGCTTGTCATCAGCGTCCTGGCCGGCCGCGCCGCCGATCAGCACTGGAATGTCGTGACCTCGGGCTCAGCCGGCGGTTCGAGCTCGGACCTGGCGCATGCGACGGCGCTGGTGGCCGGGAAGCACGCCTCGTGGGGACTGGGACAAAGTTTGCTTTTCAGAGGCGACCAAGTTGACGCGTTAGAGCTAATTAGGATCGATCCGGCGTTTAGGCGGGTAGTCGATGAGGACCTCACTCGACTCTACGCCATCGCCCGGGACCTCGTCAGCCAGAACGCCGCCCTGATCGACCGGATCGCGCACCGGCTGGTCGAGCGCCGTGTGATGGGTGGAGACGAAGTCCGCGAGATCATCGCGGGCCCTCAGACGCTCGGCTCGAAGGGAGCCCGGAAGCCCGGCAAGGGAGGCCCCCATGCTTGAGGACCCCGATGAGCGGATCGCCCAGGTCATGCTCGGCCTGTTGAAGGCAAGGCGCGCCCTCCATCACGACCCGCAGACCTTCGACGACCTGGTCGGCTCAATCCTGGTGGAGGTCGACTTGGGTATTCAGGTCGCCGAGGAGGCCGCCCTGGAAGCCTGCTACCGGCGCAAGGTCGAAGGCAACGTCGTCAGGTTCCCAACCGGCCCTAGTCCGGCATCCCTGGAGGGTTCGCCTCCCTCGGGACCGAGATGTCCCGAATGAGGAATCGAATGTGATCCGTAAAAACTATTCGTAGTCACTACGCTCCGAACTGGCTTGGCAGTTCTCCAGATTCGCCTGGATCCCAAATGGGTCCTATGCAAAATTAGCGTCATGGAACACGTCGCGCAACACATGGCCGCCTCCGAGCGGGCCTATCGTCAGCTTGGCTCGATAGCCTAAGGTCGTTGCGGACCTTCGGCCGGGAGCCCTGGCCGACCTAGACCCTCCACGAGCCGGCCTTCATCTGGCCAGGCATCCGGCGAACCGCCGGAACGGGAGGCTTCCATGACTCCACGGAACATATCCCAACGGTAGATGCCCGGACCGAGGCAGTTCGCCTTGTCTAACGTCGACCTACTGCGCCTGCCGCACCCACAACTCCATCAGATGCAATCGCATCTTCGCCCTCGCAGGGAGAGCCCCGCCATGCCCTTCGCCATGACCATACGCAGCCTCATGGGCCGCCCCGCCAAACATCCATCCTGCCCAGCGCGTCCGACCGCGACGGGTCCCCCAACGAACGGGAGGATACCCCAATGACGAGCCATCATTCCAAGACCGCCACCGACCTCACTGAGGACCGCGCCGCCTTCGCCGGCTACTCCGATAGCCAGGCTAGAGAGAGCGGCTGCCCATCCGACGCGCGAAATACCGCGCTCCTCGATGCCATCGACCGGATCGCGGCATCCTGCAGCCGACGCGACGGCACCTCTGCAAAGCAGGCCGGGAAAGGCCAGCCCAAAGTCCGAATACGAAGCTCCCGAAGAGCCTGACGGACCCCCGCTGACCAACCAAGTGGTCCCATCCAGACCGCTTCTCCCGCCCTTAGCCCCCATCCCCGGGCCATCAGAGGTCACCACCATGATCAGAGAAATCGCGTCGGTTTCCCCCTTTGGCAACGAATGGAGCGGCATCGCCGCCCCCAAGAGCGCGGAAGTGGAATTCCACTTCGAACGCGTCTTCACCATCGCCGAAGTCGCCAAGAAGCTCGGACTGTCGCCTCGGCAGGTCCAGGCCCACGTCGACGACGGCAACCTGATCGCGGTCAACGTCGGCCGCGGGAAGGAACGCCGCGACCTCAGAGTCCTCGACGAGGACCTTGAGGGGTTCGCCCGGCGCCGAAAGACGGGAGCGGTTCCGTCGTTGCCTGCCCTCGTGAGCAACGACCCGCCCCCGCCCCTAGCGACGGCTCCCAAGAGCTACGCGGCCCGACGAGAGGAGCGACTGGCCCAGCGCAAGCGCTGAAACCAGTCTCATGATCGAGCCGGCGGTGGTCCAACCTCCGCCGGCCCCTCGGAACCACCCCGCCATTCAGAGATCCGGCACCCGCCGGCCCCGACCCGCCGGAGGACCTCCGGCTGGTGACGGTGACCCTTGTCCAAAATTCCACAGGAGATCGACCATGACGAAGAACACCACCACCCAGAACGCCCGTGGCACTCGCTCTGCCGTCAAGCCTCCGAAGTCGCTCGTGTGGAAGCCCAAGAAGAGCCCGTTCTACCACATGGACTTCAAGGTGAAGGGCCAGCGTGTCACCGGCTCGACCAAGTTGTCCAACAAGCGGGAGGCTTACGCCTACGCCAAGGACGAGCGTGACAAGGTCATCGCCTTGCACGTCAAGCTCGGCGCAGCCCGCGGTCGCGACATGACCATCCTGGCCGCGGCGGACCGGTACTACCGGGAACGCGGCCAGTTCACCACCAACCCGGGAAAGATCGAGGCGAACCTCGACTGGCTCGTGGACCGGATCGGTGAGAAGACGCGCATCTCGCAGATCGACGACGAGATGCTTGCCCGGCTGATGGCGGAACGGCGGGAGATGTTCCGCTGGAACGACCCCAAGCTGGGGAAGGTGGCAGCGACCACGGTCAACCAGAGCGTCCTCGACATGGTTCGGCTCCTGTTGAGCCGGGCCAGGATGGACTGGAAGGTGCCGCTGCCGGACGAGCCGAACTACAAGCGGCACCGTCTCGACATCGGGGAGCGGGTGAAGGAGCTCAAGATCCGAGAGGAGTTCGCTCTCAGCACCCAGCGACAGGACTACTGGGGCCTATGCGAGTTCGTACTCGCCACGGGCCTACGGAAGAGCGACGCTCTTCTCAAGTGGTCTCAGGTGGACTGGGACGAGGGCGTCCTTCGCCTCGCGACGAAGGGTAAGAAGCACAAGAAGAACCACGAAGTGCAGATTACCCCCGAAGTTAGGCGCATGCTGCTGGCGCAGCGGGGATTTGACGAAGAGTTCGTCTGGACCTTCGTCGAGACTCGAACGTGGAAGCAGAAGAAGACGGGGCTGGAATACCGTGAGGGGGAGCGATACCCCGTCACCTACAACCGGTTCAGTGCCAACTTCCGAAGCATGTGCAACCGGGCGGGTGTGAAGGACATCCGCATCCACGACCTCAGGAAGACGGCGGGAGCGCGGATGCACCGCGCAACCGGCGACCTGGTCGCGGTGCAGTCGCTTCTGGGCCACGCGAACATCTCGCTGACCCGCAAGCACTACGTCCACATCTCGGGGGCGGACGTCCGGAAGCGTATGGCGGCGACGGCCGCATACTACGCGGAGAAGAAGGCCGAGGCGTTGAAGGGCGGCATTGACCCCGCCATCGACGACGAGCCGGCTCCGATCCACTGAGAACCTACCGGATACAACATCGAGGGGGCCCCCAATCGGGGGCCCCTTTTCTTTTTCCAATCCGCGCAAGCACTTATTGTAACTTGAGCCTGCCCGCCCCGCTCAGGTCGCAGATTTCCCTCAAACTCGTACTTGACGAAAGGTTAAGGTGGGAACATCTTTATGTCGTCTGCGACGCAGGCACGCGAACTCCAAACCCCTGCCACTGGGCAGTGGGGCGGCAACGCGGGGCGACTGATCGTTAAGGTCATCAGCCCCGTACGCCTTGAGAAGGTTCCAACGTGTTTGCGGCCGCCTTCGGTGACGCTGGGTTCGCCCAGTAAACGGATGGAGGAGCGCACGGGCCCCCATGGGTCCTTGGCACCTCGGAACGACCCCCCAGTCGCGCCCGAGGCCCTGAAGAGCTTCGAGCCTTCGGTCGCATTGCCAAGGAAACCATCATGTCCAAGCCCAACGAGATCCATGCCCTTCCGCGCCCTGTCGAGGCGCTCCCGGATTATGCGGCGTCATCGTCGCGCAACACCCTGGCCATCAGGCTGACCGAAGCGACCGGCCTCTCCGAGGAAGCCGCCCGGTGCATCGGGAATACGGTCGTCGACCCTTCTTCGGTCCGTAAGACCATCGGCGAACCCAAGACCCCGAACTTCGAGCGGATCGCCGTCCCCGGCGGGACCTTGCTCGGCATCCGCACCACCGTGTGGGCACGTCGGGTCATGCCCGACCCCCGCAATCCGCGTATCCTCCCCTCGCGTCGGCACCCGTTCGCCATCGATCCTGGCACGGGTGGAGAGGACTCGAAGTTCCGGCCTGTGCCGGAGCCGCGGTCTCCCGAGGGTGTTTCCGCAACGACCGCGGAGCTCACCGTCGATATCGAGAGCCGGCATCACCTGAACTGGGCGTCCCAGCAGGCCGCCGGCTACGTCAGCTTCAACAACGACTGGTCGGAGTCCATCAAGCATCACGGCGTGATGGAAGCCGTCTGGCTTGTGGCGACCACTTATCGGCACGATGACGGCTCCGACCCCGTGACCGTGCTGACCACTGCCGAGGGATCGTCCCGCATGACTGCGGTTCACTCGATCCTCGGGGAACGGTCTTCCGATGTTCCGTATGACGAGGCGGGCCCCAAGTTCCGCGCCCGCATCAAGCGCCTTAACGACGCGTTCGCCTCCGGACCGAGCTCTGAGGACGTCGTCGCGCTTCGCTGCGAGCGGGTGCCGGCGCTCATCATCGTCGGCTTCGAGCCGTTTGCCCAGAGCTCGACGACCTTCCCGACCGCGCTTAGGTCCTTCGTGGCCCTGCGCCACGTCGATCCGCCGAGCCCCTGGGGTGACGGACCCGAGAACGAGGCCCTCGCCGACGAGGTCCTCGACGAGCTCGCCCGTCGTTCGCTCATCTCCGCGACGGAGGCGGCGTACTATGCCGGCTCCTGCACCAAGTCCGAGGCGAAGGCCGCGCATCTGTCGGATGACCCAGCCGTGCGTGCCGCCGCCATCGTTGGGCTTCTGACGAACCAGGACGGCCGGTTCCGCGACGCGATCCGGGTTGCCGTCACGAGCCAGTCGACCCGGAAGCGGATCAACCAGCGGCTGCTGAACGACCTGGCCACCGCGTTGGTCCTTCGTGCCGTGGCAGGCGATCCTGCCAAGGTGGACCAGGCCCGGCGCTACCTGCGCCATGCCTTCGGCAAGTCCGTCCACAGCGGTGGTTGGGCGCCGACCGGTCGCAGCACCGAGCAGTTGGTGCACGACGCGATGGCGGAGGTGCGTGCCTCCATCGCAGCAGGAACCGTCGACGAGACGGGCCCGGCCTCGATGGAGCTCGCGGTCCGCGCCGCCTACCCGTTGATCATCGACGGAAGGCTGAATGCCGATAGGGGGACCTCGGGCAACGATCAGCCGGATCGCCGGACTCCGGGCGAGGTGCTCGACGCGATGCGGCAGTCCCCCCAGGGCATCTATCAGCTCGGACAGGCCCTCAAGGACCATTCCGAGGGGGTGGCGATCCGCGCGGTCGACGAGGACGGTGAGACCCGCCCCATGGAGGACGGCGTCGGCGAGATGTCGATCAACGACATCTTCCTGCGGGGGGAATTCCCGCCTCCCGGCAAGTCGAAGGCACGTCGTCCCGGCGACACGCCCACCGACAGGTACGAGAACGCCGTTGGGGTCCTCGGCGATGCGATGCATGCCGTCCAGGCAGCGTTCGAGGCCCTCGGACGCGTGGTCGGGGACGACGGGCGTCCTCTCGTCGAGACCAAGGGCGTCGACCAGCGTGCCTGCGGTGCCTGGCGCGAGATCCTGTCATCCGTGGAGGACGAACTCGTCCTCTGGTCTCGCACCCACAAGCGGGCCAACGGCGCGGCGGCGGTTGCACGCCAGGATGTCGACGTCACGGACCAGGCCAACGACGACGCCGATCCGGCGTCGGATTGGGACCGTGATGACGAAGCGGCCTGATCGCCATCTCCCCTGAAAAACGCAACCCCGGGTCGGTGATACGCCCCGGTGCTGCCAACCCGCCAGCTTCGTTAGAGGCTGGCGGGTTTTCTCGTTTCAGGGGCTCAGAAACGCCCCTGCTGTTACGTGCTGTTACAGGTCGGACGCAAACTCCCAAACGAGGATCCGGACGCCAAACGAGAATCGACGCTTATGCCTTCCGGATTAAGGGTTTAGCCGTTCGATAGTCATGCGTGACCCAGTTTCGATTTGCGAAATTTACGGGTGAACGCCTCCTCCTGAAAAACGCAGGCAACACTGATCTATGCCATTGATCTTGAATGATAATATCTGACTAACACCTCCGCCTTCAGGGCTTCGTGAGCCACGTCCACCAGTCCCCGAAACCGCACGTTTCAGCATGGTCACGGTCCTAGAACCCCAAACTCGTCCCAAACTCCTTCAGCCTCCAATTCCGCGCTTCGGACGCCGTGAGCGTGGTGCTGATAGATGTGCCGGTTTGCTCGACATGAAGCGATGTGATGGGGCACCCGTGCCTCATCCGAGATCAACGCTCACCGATTGGCGGTATCGCTGAACGAATAAATCGGGTGGCCCTTGGTCTTACCGCCCCGCTCGAAAATCCGGTCACTTGGTTCGAGGAAATAGTACCCCTCACGTTTGCGCTTCCGCATTTGCCAGACCAGTTCGGGCTCGTTGAGTGGCTCGTTCCCGAGCATCCGAACCAGGAGAAGCGTGTCCGGATGGAGGATCTCCAAAATCCTTTTCGAGCTCATCGGGCCATCCTGGAGGATGCCGTAGATCTCTCGCATGACCGCATTCCAGAAGAAGCGCTGCGTCGCCGAGTAGACGCCCTTCGCTCGTTCCCCGGGTACTCGTACGGGCTTGAGCGGCCCCTGCGATCCCTGTGGTGGCCTTCGCTTAGTTGCCTCGGCTTGCAACCGCCCAATTTCGCCTTTGAGGCCTTCTATCTCGCCTTGAAGAAGCGCGACCGCTTTGGCGCCTCCATCGGTGCTTACTGGACCGTTGGCCGTTGCTCCTTGAGATTGCTTGGATGCCTCGAAAGACGCTCGTAGAATCAAGACCGCCTTCGCTAGCGCGGCAGCGTCGGCCTCGGAAAGATTTAAAGCCGCGATAGGCGGCAGGTAGCGTCGCTCTTCGCGCCATTGCCTGAACAGCGGGCTGACGTCCTCAAGAGATCCCCCATTCGCAAGCTCATCACGGATCTCTCTGTTTTTCGGCACCTGACCGTTCGCGACCATCCGGTCAGCGACCTCAAAGATTTCTGTTTTCGTGACCATCGAAGCACCTCGCCGGAGCGAGAATGGGCGATGATGGTGACCACGCTCTTACGGCATCCGTAACGATACAGGTGCGTCGTTACGATCAGCGTGAGCATGCCATGGCATGCAGGCTGAGGTGCTCGGCCTATGTAATCCCTTTCGCAAACGGCAGGTGGAGGTGGGCCGAAGCCGTGCGACCGCGGACCGGCATTTGACTCAGAGGTCCTCGTCGGGGGGCTCCATCATCTGGCTGATCATGCGAATCGGGTATGATGGGGGCTTCAATTGACATCGTATGAGGTCGTTCCACGATGGCTATCGAATTTCGGAAGAGCCAGCGGGCAGCGCCAAAAATTTACGCGGAGAATACCGCGTTGACGGTAGGCGTTCTATACCTAGGGCTTAATCTGTTTTTTATTGTTCTTTTGTTTCTGCCCTTTGGCGCCTTCGAATCTCTGAAGACGAGAAACCTAAGAAGCATCACAAATACAACAAGGGCTGCGCAAGCGCTTCATATTATATTGTGCGTCATATTTGGGTCATATTCTCTGTATCTTCGGCCGATTGCTGCATCGCATGCCGCCGCTGCTGCCAAGTATGAATTAGAATTTCCCTATCGTGAACAGCTAAAGTTATACCAGGATCTCTCATCTGCAGAGTTGACATTGGAATATGGTAGCAACGGGGCCTTGGAGATATCTAGAATGGCTCGCAATTACTCTGAGGAAAAATATAACCTAAATAGAAAGGTAGCCGAAACTGAAACCGATGTTCTGCTTTGGCTGGTCCTCTCAATCCACGCTTTTGCTCACGTGTTATTGTTGCAATTTGGGTGGCTGTGGCCGCTTCGGAACAAAATAATTAATAATGAAATACAATACTCAAGCGCACAACGTGCCACTCTAAATGCAAAACGCACCGCCAAGTTTACCATCCCGAAAGGGCAGTCGGTCGCTGATGAGCTTCTTAAATGGGCGACTCTCAGAGAAAAAGGTCTCGTAACTGAAGAAGAGTACAAAAGCGCGCGAACGCGCCTTATCGCATAAAGTAGCATGGATCGAATTAGGCGCGTGGAGCGCATTCAAACGCTTCTTCCTCTTTCTGTAAGACTTGTTCGAGTTCCAAACCATCCGGCCCGAGACTTACTGATGCTGCTTCCTCATGATGCAATCTCCGCATCCTGGACCGACGAATGAACTCAGCCATTCGGTCATTCTGCAGGCTCGACGACTCCGGATCCATCTCCATGGTCGCCATGTCGAAGAGTTCACCCGGGTGCTCCGTATGGATCAGGGTGGTGACTTCACGAGCGACCATGACCTTGCCATAGGGCACCGACCCCCTGTAGGTGGCCTCGATGCGGAGCGGTTGAAACGTCAGCCTCTTGAACGCCCCGCGAATTTCTTGGGCCAACCTCGTGCGAAGCTGGGTGCGCTCCTCGTCGGTCGCCAAAGCCAGCCTCGCTTTCAGATCCATCATATGGGCGCGACGCTGTTCCAAAGACGGCTCGTTCGCCCGTTTGGCACCGGTCCGGCGCATTTCGGCAAGCTCGTCCTTCGCCTTGTTGATTTCCTTAGCTAAGGCAATCGCACGGTCCTTGAACTCCGACACGCCCTGCTCGACCACATCCATGATCGCGGCCAGCCGAGAAGTAAGGTTCGCGATACGGGCTTCCACGTCCGCCGGAGTCGGGTCTGCGGGGGCCTGGTCGTCGACGGGGGCCAGAAGCTTGCAGACATCGATGCGCGATGTCTGCTCCAGAAGCCTTTCCTCGACCCAGTCCAGACGCCAACTCCGGTCGTTCGCGCAGGTGCCTCGCTTCGCATCGGCGCAGGTTAGGTACGCAGATCCCTTTGGGAGCTTCCCCTTGTTCACGCGCATCATGCGAGACCCGCAGGTGCAAAATGCCAATCCACGAAGCACGTTGACGGCCCCGTGTGACAGCGGCTTGCCCGCGGACACGTTTCGACCGGCTTTTGCGGCGCCGGCGCGGATAAAATCGCTCTCGGTCACCGCAGCAGGGTAATAGCCCGAGATGGGTGGCCCCGCCGGCACCCTGCGGCCCTCCTCGTCCCGCCGGTAGGACTGCATCTCGCCGAAGGTGGCGCGGTTCTCCAGGACCTTCTGGATGTACGACGGATGCCAGTCCTTCCCTCCGTCGAAGGTCTCGTAGCCGGCATCCTTGAGTCGTTGCCCGACCTGCCGCTTGCCGTATCCGCCGATGGTCTCCGAGAAGATGCGTCGGACGATTTCGCGCCCCTTTGGCCTGAACTCGATCACCCGCTTCCCGTCGACCGTCACCACCCTTAGCCAACCCGGAACGCGGGCTGTGACGACCTTCTCGGTGGCGGTCTTCCGCTTGTTCGCCCACGAGTCGCTCAGGCGACTCGCCTTCGTCCGACTCTCGTCATGGGCGCGCATCATGACCATCAGCGAGCCGAACAATGCCATCGGCTCGGCCTTGATCCGCGCCCTGGAGTAGACCTGACCGTCGATCAGGGTGACCACGGTGATCCCGGCCTTCAGCAGCTTGGAGAACTCGGTCAGCACCTCCAGCGCATCTTCGCGACTGAAGCGGTCGAGGCTCTCGATGATGAGGAACGAGCCCTTCGGGATCTGCCCTTGCGCAACCAGTTCCATGAACCTGCCGAGGGCGCCCTTGAGTCGGTTCAGGCCCCGATAGGCACTGATACCGAGGTCGGTCAGGCTCTCGTCGATGACCATCCCGTTGGCTGCCGCCCATTTCTCGGCGGCCTCGGTCTGCCGGCGGAGGCTGTCTCCACGCATCTGCTCGGGGCGCGAAAACCGAATGTAGCTGTATGCCTTGGCCATGGTGCCGGACCGTATCGCCCAGGCTTTACGACCGTCAAGCATATGGACCACGACATCAGCAGATTGTGGCCGCCGGCCGCCGCGACCTCGAGGGCGCGCTTGGCCCCCTCCTGGCCCTTGATGTCGGCCAGGTCCGGCAGCGGCCCGGCTGGGCTCGCCACGGAGGGCTCCGGCCGGGCCATGACTTGGCTGCCCTTGAAGTGGTTGGCGAGCTGGATAAGCGAGCGCGGGGCGAGCACGTCGAGATCGCCCCCGGCCCAGGCCGCCTCAGGCCCGGTGGCGGCCGGACAGACCAGCCCGAGGCCGCGGGCCCCCGCCGCGATGGCGGCCGGCAGCACGCCGTTGACCGCGGTGATGCCCCCGTCGAGGGCCAATTCCCCGAGGACGCAATAGCCGGCCAGCGCATCGGCCGGGATCGCCCCAATCGCCGCCATGACGCCCAGCGCGATCGGCAGGTCGTAGTGCGACCCTTCCTTGGGCAGGTCGGCCGGGGCGAGATTGACGGTGATCCGCTTGGCCGGCAGCGCCAGCCCGGAGGCGATCAGCGCGCCGCGCACCCGCTCCCGGGATTCCCCCACCGCCTTGTCGGGCAGGCCGACCACGTTGAACACCACCGAACCCGGGATGATCTGGACCTGAACGTCCACCGCCCGCGCCTCGATGCCCTCGAAGGCGACGGTGGCGACGCGGATGACCATCGGTGAACATTCCTCGCGGCATCGGGCCGGGCCCCCTCAGATGTGCGGGAGAATCGCATGGCCCTCAAGAGGACCGCCCCAGCGACGCAACCCGGGGTCGCGCATTCCTGTTCACAGCCGGAAACCGCCGACCGATCGGAGACAGCCATGCGTCGCGCCACGCCCCTCCTCGCCCTCACGCTCCTCCTCGGCCTCGCCGCCGCCGCCCGGGCAGACGCCAAGCTGCCACCCGATCAACTCGCGAAGGTCGAGGCCGTCCTCCGCCAGCAGGGCATCACCGAGTGGAAAGAGATCGAGCTCGATGACGGGATGATCGCGGTCGACGACGCGATGGACGCCAACGGCCGGCATGTCGACCTGAAGCTCGATCCGAACACGCTCGCCGTGGTGAAGCGGGAGGCCGAGTAGGCGGCGCTTGCGTTCGGGCCGGGCCCCGGCCATATAGCCGGCGGGGGGTTGGCGAGGGACGTTTCACTCGCCAACCGGGTCAGGTCCGGAAGGAAGCAGCCCTAACGAGACCGAGCGGGTCTTCGTCCAGCCTCCCACCTCATTCCCGCGCGCGGCAGCCCGATCCCGACCCGGCATGGACGCTTCGACCGGCACGCCTGACGACGAGCCGGGCCTGCCCGGGTTTCCAGCGCCCCCGGCCGCGGCGACGCCCTATCGGGTGCTCGCGCGCAAATACCGCCCCACCAATTTCGGCGACCTGATCGGCCAGGACGCGATGGTGCGCACCCTCGCCAACGGGTTTGCGGCCAACCGCATCCCGCAGGCGTGGATGCTCACAGGCGTGCGCGGGGTGGGCAAGACCACCACCGCCCGCATCCTGGCCCGGGGCCTGAACTACGCCCGCGCCGGCCAGCCCGATACCGGCCCGACCGTGGCGATGCCGGACCTTGGCCTCCACTGCGCGGCGATCATGGAATCCCGGCACATGGACGTGCTGGAGATGGATGCCGCCTCGCATACCGGCATCGACGACGTGCGGGCGATCATCGACGGGATCCGCTACGGACCGGTCTCGGCGCGCTACAAGGTCTACATCGTCGACGAGGTCCACATGCTCTCCGAGAAGGCGTTCAACGCCTTCCTGAAGACGCTCGAGGAGCCGCCCCCCCACGCCAAGTTCGTCTTCGCCACCACGGAGATCCGCAAGGTCCCGGTGACAATCCTGTCCCGGTGCCAGCGGTTCGACCTGCGCCGGGTCGAGGCGCCGGTCTTGCACGCGCACCTCGCCAAGGTCTGCGCGGCGGAAAGGGTCGAGGCCGAGGACGAGGCCCTGGGCGCGATCGTCCGCGCCGCCGAGGGCTCGGTCCGCGACGCGCTCTCCCTCCTCGATCAGGCCATCGCCCACGGCGCCGGGACGGTCTCGGCGCAGAGCGTGCGTGACATGCTCGGGCTCGCCGACCGCGCCCGGATCCTCGACCTGTTCGAGGCGGTGATGCGCGGATCGGTGCCGGCGGCCTTCGCGGAGCTGCGGGCGCAGTACGATTCGGGCGCCGATCCGTCGGTGGTTCTCTCGGATCTCGCGGCCTTCACGCATCTCGTGACCCGGCTGAAGGCGGTGCCGGAGACCGCCGCCGACCCGACGCTCAGCGAGGCCGAACGCGTCCGCGGCGGCCAGTTCGCGGACAAGCTCTCGATCCGCGCCCTGTCGCGGGCCTGGCAGATCCTGCTGAAGGCGATCCCCGAGGTCCAGGCTGCGCCGCGCCCGTTGGCGGCGGCCGAGATGGCGATCGTGCGCCTGGCCTACGCGGCCGACCTGCCGACCCCCGACGAGGCGTTGCGCCACTCAAGGGCCGAGGCGGCCGGCGCACCTGCCGACGAACCGCCCCCGCCGGGGCGTCCGGCCCTGCCGCCGATCCCCGACCTGCGCGGCGGCGGCTCGGCGGCGCTGGCTGCGGCACCCCGCACGGTGTCGGCCGAGCCGCTCCCGGCCGCCGCCCCGGTGGCGCTGGCCGCCCCGGCTGCGCGGCCGGCCCCCGTCGCGCCGCCCACGCCGCGCCTGGGCCGGTTCGAGGATTTGATCGCCCTGGCGGATGCCAACCGGGACATCCTGCTGCGGACGGCCCTGGAGCGGGACATCCACCTGGTGCGCTTCGAGGAGGGGCGGATCGAGTTCCGCCTCGCGGAGGGCGGACGGCCGAGCCTCGCCACCGACCTCGCAGCCGCCATCGAGCGCTGGACCGGCCGGCGCTGGGCCGTGGCCCTCTCGAAGGAAGAGGGCGCTCCGACCCGCGACGCCGCCGCCCGGGCGGTGACCGAGACGCGCCGCGAGAACGCCGCCGCCGACCCATTCGTCCGCGAGGTGCTGACACGCTTCCCCGGCGCCGAGATCGTGGATGTCCGCGAGACCGCCGCCGAGGCGCTTCCGACCGCCGAGCAGCATATCCTGGGGGAGGGTGATGCCGCGAGGGTGGACGAGGTCGAGGACGACGATCCTTGAGGGTCGGTTCGGCGCCCCGTAGTGCGCTGGCCGATACGGACCCAAATCACACCACCAGACGACGGGGAGAGACTCGCATGCGCGACCTGATGGGCATCATGAAGCAGGCCCAGGCCATGCAGGAGAAGATGGCCAACCTGCAGGTCGAGATGGACCAGATCGAGGTCACCGGTGCCTCCGGCGGCGGCTCGGTGCGGGTCACGATGACCGCCAAGGGTCAGATGAAGGGGGTCAGCATCGACCCGTCGTTGATGGTGTCGGATGAGCGCGAGATCCTCGAGGATCTGATCGTCGCCGCCTGCAACGACGCCCGCGGCAAGGCGGAGGCGACCATGCAGGAGCACATGGCCGAGCTGACCAAGGGTCTGCCGCTGCCGCCCGGCATGAAGCTGCCGTTCTGAGGGCTCCCGATCGCCCGTCCAGCGGGAACAGGATCATGCTCCGCCGATGCGAGGACCGGCCAAGGGATCGGACCTGCGCGTTAGCCTCCCCGGTGGGGACGGCGATGCTCACCCATCGCCGGCCGACACGTTCTCTCCGCCCCCGTGCGGGGAGGCGTTGGCGGTGGCGGTGGTGCAGGATTGAGTTCGGCGGTGCCTTCTGAGCCACCCCCACCCCTAACCCCGCCCCGCACGGGGGAGGGGAAAAGCGCTCTGTTTTTAAAGTGTTGGCGTCAGGCTGAGACGTGCCAATCCGGTAGGCCGGGCGGGAGAGGGACCCGTCACCCCCGTCCGGCACGGTCTCGCGGAGCGGCCGCCCCCCTAACCGTCGAGTTCCGGGTAGCGGCGGAAGATCCCGTCCTCGTTGAATGGGATGCGCCGCTCACTCGCCAGATAGGCCGCGATCCGAGGGCGCTGCGCCACGGCCTGGTGCAGCCGCTTCACATGGGGTGCATCGCGTAGAGCCGCCGCGGCGGCCTTCGGGAAGGCGTAGAGCAACCCGTCGACCAGCTGGAACAGCGACAGGTCGGCATAGGTCAGGTCCGTACCGACCAGGCGCGTGCCGACATTGGCCGTCAGGATGCGCTCGAAATAGCCGAGGAATTTCGGGATGCGGGTCACTCGGAACGCCGTGGCCCGACGAAGGGCCTCCGGCTTCTGCTCCGCATAGTACAGGTCGACACCGAGCGGGTGGTGCGTGTCGTGCACCTCATCGACCGCGTCCGCGATGGTGAGCTGGAGCTGGTGCGTCCAGATGCGGTCCGGTTCCGAGGCACCGACCAGCCCGAGACGGGGCCCGAGATGGAGGAGGATCGCGGCGGTCTGTCCGATCATGAGATCGCCGTCGCGCAGGAAGGGCGGCGCGAAGGGCGGCCGCGGGTTCGTAGGGTCCGAGAGCCGTTCGAGCATCGGGGCGATGCCGCCCGAATCGTCGTCCCGGCGGGCGATGTCGACGTAGTCGGCGCCGGCCTCCTCCAGGGCGAGGCGGACGAACTCGCCGCGCCCCTGGATCATCGGCCAGTAATGGAGTTCGTAGGGCATGCGGGCTTCCTCCAGGACGAGGCGCCGCGGCGCCCGTCAGTTGCCCGACGCGGTGTCCTCGGCGCCCTTGTCGGCCGGCGGCTCGGCGCTGGCGACGGCCTTGCGGGCCAGCATCGGCTGGAGCCGTTCGGCCAGCTGCTGGTCCAGGTGCTTGGCGTAGGCGCCCTTGAAGTAACGCTCGCCGGTCTTCGGACCGTAGAGCCGATCGTGCGCCTGGATCATCGCGGCGACCTCGGGGCGGCACAGGAAGCCGGTGATGCCCACCGCCTCGTACCAGCGGCCGGCCCGGGCCTCGGCGGTGGCCTTCGGGTTCGACAGCACGGTATCGGCGAAGCACGCGGTGGCCGCCTGCCGGAGCGGCTCCAGCACCGTCTCGGCCTCCACCGGGTTGACCGTCGGGCCCGTGGGGTGCCGATGCGGCCGCGCCTGCGCCGTCGAGACGAGCACCAGGACGGAGAGGGAGGCGAGGATCGAAGTTTTCATGCGGGCGGCCTCGTCGGGTATCCGAACCGCGTTCAGGATTCGCTCAGGAATGCGTCGGGAACGGGGCTGACGATGCCGCGGAGGCGCCCGATTTTAGGGGAAATCCGAGCGGACGCCCTTTCTGCGCCCGGCCTCAGCCGCGGCGCTCGGCGTTCCAGCGCCCGCGGCATTCCAGCGCGCCGGAGGAGACCCAGGTGCCGGCCCCGAATCCGTTTCGGCCGAGTCGCCCGCGCACGTCGGCCGTGGCCGCACCGCCCGAGATCGAGCCACGGACGATACCGTTCCCGGCGACGCTCCCCTGGATCGTGAAGGCCGTTCCGAGGAACCGCGCCCGCCCGCGCTCGATGCGGACGGGATAGCGGTAAGCCCGATCGCAGGCGCCCGATTCGGTGACGATCTCGACGCTCCACGTGCCGTCGAACCGGTCCGGAACGGCGGCTCCGCGCGGAAGCGCCCGGGCTGGGCCGGTGCAGGCGAGGATCAGAAGGGCAGCGACGAGGCGCGTCATCGGCTTCGGTTCGACTCGGGGGCTTTGCGGCGTCAGGCGGTCTGCTGCGGCGATGGGGCCCGCACGGCCGCGCGCAGCGCCCCGTTGAGCAGCGCGAGCATGTCGCAGCCGACGTGCAGGAAGGCGTGGACGCCCGCCTGTTTCAACGGCTCGCTCAGCTCCGTCGGCTTTCCGGCGAGGTAGATCGCCCCGGCGCCCGCCTCCGCGAGGGCCTGTGCGGTCTCGACGGCGCGCTCGGCATAGAGTGCATCGGTGGAGCAGATGCAGGCGAGCGTGGCACCGGACTCGCGGAATGCGGTCGCCACGGCGGCGGCTTCGGTGAAGCCGTCGTTGGACACCGCCTCGATGCCGCCCGCCGCGAAGGCATTGGCCGCGAAGGTCGCCCGGGCGTTAAACGCCGCCACCGCACCCAGGTTGGCGAGGAACACCGCCGGCCGGCGCCCGGTCTTGGCGAGCCACGCATCGGAGGCGTCACGCAGCGCTTCGTAGGGTTCGGCCAGCCGCTGGGACGGCAGGGCATCGCAGGCGACCGCGGAACCCGCGCCGAAATTCGTGCCCCGGGGGGCGGCGGGGGGCGGCACGTCGAGCACGGTGACCGGTTTCTCCGCGAGGTTCGGGAATTCGCTCGCGCCGGTGAGCGTTGCGCGGCGGGTCGCCACGTCCTTCGCCCGGGCCTCGCGGGTCAGCTCGATCCGCCGCTGCAGCTTGCCGACGCTGAGGGAGGCGACGATCCCACCCTCCGCCTCGATCGCCTGGAACGCCGCCCAGGCCGCCTCGGCGATATCCGCCGTCAGGGCCTCGAATCCGCCCGCGCCGGCCGCCGGATCGCCGACCCGGGCGAGGTGCGACTCCTCGATCAGCACGACCTGGCTGTTGCGCCCCACCCGCCTGGCGAAGGCGTCGGGAAGCCCGAGCGCCTGCGTGTAGGGCAGCACGGCGACGCTGTCGGCGCCGCCCATGCCGGCCGCCGCCGCCGCCAGGCCGGTGCGCAGGATGTTCACGAACGGGTCGCGCTTCGTCATCATCCGCCACGCGGTCTCCGCGTGCAGCCGCAGGGGCTTCGGATCCAGGCCGCAGGCCTGCTCGACCCGCGCCCAGAGGCGGCGCATCGCCCGGAACTTCGCGACGGTGACGAACTCGTCGGCATCGGCGGCCAGGAGCACCGCGATCCGGTCCCGGGCGGTGGCGAGGTCGTGGCCGGCGGCTTCGAGGGCCCGGAGATAGGTGAGCGCGGTGGCGAGCACGGCCGCGAGTTCGGCCGCCTCGCCCGCCCCCGCCTCGTGATAGGGGCGGCCATCGGCGAGGAAGGCCCGGCCCCTGAAACCTGCCGCTTCAAGCTCCGACGCGGTTTTGGCCAGGCGCGGGGCGATCTCGCTCCAGACGGCGCCGAGGCTGCCGGTCGCCGCCAGCACACCCACGGGATCGATCCCGAGGTCGAGGTCGTAGCCCGCCAGGTCCTCGCCCCGCCGCTCGGCCAGGGCCTTCACGAGCCGGGCGGCTTCGAGCCCCTGGCTGCCGGCATCGAGGCGCAGGGCGATCAGCGGCAGCATCACGCCCTTGAGGGCGGTATCGAGGTCCTCGACGCTCGCCGCCGTCAGGCCGTAGCCGCGGGCGCTGGGCGCGCCGGCGAAGGCCAGGACCAGGGCGTCGGCGCCGCCTTCCAGGTCGGCCAAGGCCTGCGTGTTGGCGGCGGTGAGGTCCGGATGGTCAACCCGCGGGGCGATCCGCCAGGGTCCCGGCGCACGCATCGGCTGATCGGCCGGCTCCGCTGCGCCGTAGAGCGGTTCGATCCGCAGCCCGTCGGCCGTCCGGGAGACCAACCGTTTCTCGAAATCGGCGCCCTTCAGCACGCCCTCGACGAGGCCGAGCCAACGGGCCCGGTCGGCGGGCTCGAACAGGTCGGCGAGCGGTCTGTCTTCCATCGGAACGTCCCAGGGCGCGGCATCTTGTGCGCCGCTTTCACCGGATTTGCGTCGCACACCGCCTCGCCGGTGGCAATCACCCGATGGTGGCCTGCGTCAGCCAAAAATAATCAATCCCGCGAAACCCAGCGCGCCCACGATGATCCGCCACCAGGCGAACAGCCAGAAGCCGTGCCGGGAGACGTAGTCGAGGAGGACCCGCACCACGAACAGGGCCGAGATGAACGAGACGACGAAGCCGATCGCGATCAGGCCGACATCGTCGGCGGACAGGAATTTGTAATTGTCGAGCAGGTCCTTGGCGAAGGCACCCGCCATGGTCGGCATGGCGAGGTAGAAGGAGAACTCGGTGGCCGAGCGCTTGTCGGCGCCCATCAGCATCGCACCGACGATGGTGGCCCCGGAGCGCGACACGCCGGGGATCATGGCGAGGCACTGGAAGATGCCGATCTTCAGGTCCATCGGCAGCGAGTAGTCGTAAACGTCGGTCTTGCGCACATCGAGGTCGGTATCGTCGACGACGAGCAGCACCAGCCCGCCTGCGACCAGGGTCGCGCAGACGATCCAGGGGTTGAACAGATACGCCTTGATCATCTTGGAGAAGATGCCGCCGATGATCGCCGCCGGCAGGAACGCCACCAGGATGCCGAGCACGAAGCGGCGCGCCTTGGGATCGTTCGGCAGGGCGGTGGCGATGCCGACCAGGCGGCGGAAATACACCGCCAGGATCGCCAGGATTGCGCCGAGCTGGATCAGCACCTCGAAGGTGTTGTTGGGCGAGTGAAAGCCGATGAAATGGCCCACCAGAAGCTGGTGCCCCGTGGACGAGACCGGGATGAACTCGGTCGCGCCCTCCACCACGGCGAGGATGATTGCCTTGCCGATGCTTGCCGGATCCATCGTCGTGCCTCGTGCCACGGGCGCGCGCCGGCCCAGGCAGGGCACGCCGCGAACCATCTGATGCGTTGTGCCGGAGGCTTCGCGCGTCAGGGTTGACGGGCGGTTACCGGGGCCGGCTGCGCGTGTTAAGGGCTCAGCAACGGTCGGGCAATAACGCTCGTCTCGAAGTCCTGCGCGCTGAAGACCCGCGGTGCAGGGCCGACGACGCGGGACCGGCCGCGCCGGCAGACCGAAGCGCTCTCACGGCCGCGATGGCAACCCTCTACCACTTTCCCTTCTGCGCGAATTCCCGATTCATCCGTCTCGTGCTCGCCGAGATGGGCATGGAGCCGACTCTGTTCGAGGAGCGGCCCTGGGAGCGGCGCGACGACTTCCTGCTGATCAACCCGGCGGGCATCACCCCCGTGCTGCTGGAGCAGGCCGGTCTCGTGGTCCCCGGGGCCGGGGTGATCGCCGAGTATCTCGACGAGACTCGCGGGCTCGGCCTTTCGGGGCGGCGGATGATGCCAGACGACACGGTGGACCGGGTCGAGGTGCGGCGCCTGCTCGACTGGTTCCTGGTCAAGTTCGAATCCGAGGTGACCGGCTACCTCGTCAACGAGAAGATCTCGAAGCGCTTCATGTCCGCCCAGGAGGGCGGGGGGCCACCGGACATGAACGCGATCCGGGCCGCGCGCACGAATGTCCGATACCACCTCAAGTATATCGGCTACCTGATCGCCCGGCGGCGCTGGATCGCGGGCGACAACCTTACCTATGCCGACCTCGCCGCGGCCGCCCATCTCTCCTGCGTCGACTATCTCGGCGACGTGCCCTGGGACGAGGACGAGATGGCCCGGAACTGGTATGCCCGGGTCAAGTCGCGGCCCTCCTTCCGGGGCCTGCTGGCCGATCGGGTGCCCGGCATGCCGCCATCGGCCCACTACGCGGATCTGGATTTCTGAAGCCCCGGCGGATCCATAGCGGCGCCGATCTGCGCCGGCTGGTCGAGACCCGGGCCCAAGCCTTGGGCTTCTGCGGCCTGCGCGTCACCCGGCCCGACCGCCTGCCGGATCTCCCGGGCCGGCTCTCGGCCTGGCTCGCCGAGGGCGCCCACGGCACCATGGACTGGATGGCTGAGCGGGCCGATCAGCGCGCCCGTCCGACGGTCCTGTGGCCCGGCCTGCGCAGCATCCTGGTCCTGGCCATGAGCTATCGGCCGGAGCACGATCCGCTGGCGCTGGTGGGGCAGGGGGAGCGCGGCGCGCTCGCGGCCTACGCCCAGCGGCGCGACTATCACGAGGTTTTGAAGGGCAAGCTGAAGGAGCTCGGCGGCTACCTGTCGGCGAAGGGCGACGTGCGCGTGAAGGTGTTCTGCGACACCGCCCCGGTGATGGAGAAGACCCTGGCCGAGGCGGCGGGCCTTGGCTGGCAGGGGAAGCACACGGTGCTGATCTCCCGCGAGCAGGGCAATTGGCTGCTCCTCGGGGCGATCTACACCAGCGCCGAGTTCGAGCCGGACGTGCCGGGGCGCGATCATTGCGGCTCCTGCCGCGCCTGCCTGGACATCTGCCCGACCAATGCGTTCCCCGCGCCCTATCGGCTCGATGCGAGGCGCTGCATCTCCTATCTCACGATCGAGCATGCCGGCCCGATCCCCGCGGCGTTCCGGGTCGCCATCGGCAATCGGGTGTTCGGCTGCGACGATTGCCTCGCCGTCTGCCCCTGGAACAAGTTCGCCCGCACGGCCGCGGAGACGCGCCTGGCGGCGAGGGCCGACCTCGGGGCGCCGCCCCTCGCCGATCTCGCCGCCCTCGATGAGGCGGCCTTCCGTGCGCTGTTCGCCGGGACGCCTGTCAAGCGCACCGGCCGCGACCGCTTCCTGCGCAACGTGATGATCGCGGTCGGCAATTCCGGCAGCCCGCATCTCGCCGAGGCGGCGGTGGCGCGCCTGACCGATCCGTCGCCGCTGGTGCGCGGCATGGCCGTCTGGGCGTGCGGACGCCTCCTCGGGCGCGCGGCCGTCCGGGATCTGCACCGGCGGCACGGGTCCGGCGAGACCGATCAACATGTCCGCGACGAGTGGCGGGCCGCCGCCGGCTTGACGGGAGCCCGCGCGGGCGAGACATCCGCGGCATGAACCTCTTCGTCTTCGGGCTCGGCTTCACCGGCCGCCGTTTCGCCGAGCGGGCGCGCGACCGGTTCGGCCGCGTGTGCGCCACGGTGACCGACCCCGCCACCGCCGAGCGTCTCGCGGCGGAGACCGGGTTCGCGATGCGCGCCTTCGGCCCCCGGGCCGACGATCCCCGCATCGCCGCCGACCTCGCCGACACCGATGTCCTCCTGGTCTCGGCGCCCCCGGGGGAGGCGGGCGATCCGGTGCTGGCCCGCTATGCGGACGCCATCGCGGCGAGCCGGATCGGCTGGATCGGCTATCTCTCGACCATCGGCGTCTACGGCGACCAGGACGGCGCCTGGATCGACGAGGCGACGCCCGCGGCACCGCGCAGCGCCCGCTCCCGGATCCGGCTCGACGCCGAGGCGGCGTGGCTCGCGCTCGGCGCCGCCACCGGCAAGGCCGTCCAGGTGTTCCGGCTGTCCGGCATCTACGGGCCGGGGCGCAATCCGATCGTGAAGCTGCGAGAGGGCCGGTCCCAGCGGATCGTCAAGGCGGGGCAGGTGTTCAACCGCATCCATGTCGACGACATCGCCACGACGCTGATCGCCTCCATCGACCGGCCGCGGGCGGGGGCGATCTACAACGTCACCGACGACGAGCCGACCGCGCCCCAGACGGTCACCGAGCACGCCGCCGCCCTGACCGGGCTGCCGCTGCCGCCGGAGATCGACTTCGAGACCGCCGACCTGTCGCCGATGGCCCGGAGCTTCTACGGGGAGAACAAGCGCGTGCGGAACCAGCTGATCCGCGCGGAACTCGGCGTCGCCCTAGCCTATCCGACCTACCGCGAGGGGCTGGCCGCCCTGAAGGATCAGCCTTAGCCCATCGTCCCGAACGGCGTTCAAGATTTGGGACGATGCGCCAATCACGCCGCGAGGTGGCGCGACCGGACGAGGCGGCGGAGCAGGCCGTCGCGCGGTCCGGCCAGCATCGAGGCGAGGTAGAGCGCCCCGGCCGCCAGCACGATCGCCGGGCCGCTCGGCAGGTCGAACCGGTAGGACAGGCTCAGCCCGGAGACGCTGGAAAGGGCGGCGATCACGATCGAGACCGGGATCAGCCCGCCGAGATCCCGGGCCCAGAACCGCGCCGCCACCGCCGGGAGCAGCATCAGCCCCACCGCCAGCAGGGTCCCGAGCGCCTGGAACCCGCCCACGAGATTGACGACGACCAGGGCCAGGAAGGCGAGATGGACCGGGCCGCCGCTGCGGCTGACCGTGCGCAGGAACAGCGGGTCGACGCATTCCATCACCAGCGGCCGGTAGATCACGGCGAGCGCCAGGAGGGTCAGCGTGCTGATGCCGCCGAGCAGCCACAGGGCGGCGTCGTCCAGCGCCAGCACCGAGCCGAACAGGAAGTGCATCAGGTCGATCTGCGAGCCGCGCAGCGAGACCAGCAGCACGCCCCCGGCCAGGGAGATCAGGTAGAAGGCCGCAAGGTTGGCGTCCTCCCGCACCACGGTGGTGCGGGTGACCGCCCCCGCCAGGAGCGCCACCGCCAAGCCGGCGACGAGGCCGCCCAGCGTCATCGCCGGCAGCGACAGGCCGGCGACCAGGAATCCGGCCGCGGCGCCGGGCAGGATGGCGTGGCTCATGGCATCGCTCATCAGGCTCATTCGGCGCAGCGTCAGGAACACCCCCACCGGCGGCGCCGAGACGGACAGCGCGAGGCAGCCCGCCAGCGCCCGGCGCATGAACCCGAACTCCACGAACGGCGCGACCAGGGATCCGAAGGGCTCGATCACGCGGCATCCTCGTGGTGATGATGCGCGTCGACCCCGTGCCCGCCATGGTCGTGGGCCGGCACCCCGGCGGCGTGCGGCCCGGCGCAGATCGGCGCGGAATCGTCCCAGGCCTCGGAGAGGTTGCGGGCGCGGGCGAGGTTCTCGGGCGTCAGCACCCGTCCTGTCGGACCCCAGGCGACGGGCTCCCGGGCGAGGAGCAGCGTCGTCGGGAAGTGATCGCGGACCTGACCGAGATCGTGCAGGGCGGCGACGACGGTGCGGCCCTCCGCGTGCCAGGTCCGGAGCAGCGCCAGCAGATCGTCGACGGTGCGGGCATCGATCCCGGTGAAGGGCTCGTCCAGGAGTAGGACCGGGCAATCCTGCAGGATCAGCCGGGCGAACAGGGCACGGCGGAACTGCCCCCCCGACAGGGTGCCGATCGGCCGGGCCTCGAATCCGTCGAGGCCCACCGCCGCGAGCGCGGCCTCGATCAGGGGCCGCCGCCGGCCCAGGCTCCGCCACGCGCCGTCCCGGCGCCAGAGGCCCATGCCGGCGAGGTCCATGACGCTCAGCGGGAAGCTCCGGTCGATCTCGTCGGCCTGCGGCATGTAGGCGATCGGGCCCGCGCGCTCGATGCGCCCGTCGAGGCAGCGGATCTCGCCGACCATGCCCTTGAGCAATGTCGACTTGCCGGCCCCGTTCGGCCCGACCAGGGCCAGGAGGTCGCCGGCGCGCACGGTCCCGTCGAGATGGTGGATGGCCGGATGCCGGTCGTAGCCGAGCGTCAGGCCGACGAGGCGTATCGGATCCGGCCTCCGGAGTCCGGCGCTCATGTCGCCAGCGCCCAGGCGATCGCCAGCCAGACCAGGGTGGAGAGCGCGCCGGCGAGTGCGAGGCGCGGGCCGATCCCGCTCTGGAACAGGGAAGGCCGGGCCGCCGGTCTCGGGTTGGGCGTGGTGGGCAAGGTGTCCTCGTCGCGCTGGCGCCGGCGCGGAGACCGTGCGGGATGACTGGTGCGGTCCGGGGCGGCGGTGATACACTGTAACAAACCCGCGGGACAACCTGCGGATCTGTCGTTGGAGCGATCATGCACCGTCACGAGGGGCACGATGCCTGCCGGAGCGGTACCCGGGACATGCTCGCACGGGCCGAGGCCGTCTGCCGCGAGCGCGGGCTGCAGTTCACGCCGCTGCGCCGCGAGGTTCTCGAAGCGGTGGTCGCGGTCGGGAAGGTCCAGGGGGCCTACGACATCGCCGAGCGGCTCAGCGCACCGGGCAAACGGGTGGCGCCGGTCTCGGTCTATCGCGCCCTCGATTTCCTGATGGAGCAGGGGCTCGTCCACCGGATCGCCAGCCGCAACGCGTTCATACCCTGCGCGCACGACCATGCCCCCGGGGCGGGGGTGATCTTCCTGATCTGCCGCAGCTGCGGCGTGGTCGACGAGGCGTCGTCGGAGGAAGTCGAGGGCGGCCTCGGACGCACCTTGGAGCGGGCTGGCTTCACGCCGAGCCACAGCATCCTGGAGGTCGAGGGCGATTGCGGCGCCTGCCGCGACCGCGATCAGGCGCCCTGACGCCTTCGGAGGCGGGCCCCGCCGCGCGGCGCGTCAGCAGGCGTTGCGATAGGCGCGCCGCGAGATCAGCGTCTGGATCATGATCTGGATGTCGAACCAGACCGACCAATTGTCGATGTAGTGCAGGTCGCAGGCGACGCGCCGCTCCATATCGAGGTCGGTCAGGGTCTCGCCCCGGAAGCCGTTGACCTGGGCCCAGCCCGTGATTCCGGGCCGCACATTGTGGCGGCGGGCGTAGAGGGCGATCCGCCGCTCGAAGCTCCGGTCATGGGCGAGGGCGTGCGGACGGGGGCCCACCAACGACATCTCCCCGCGCAGGACGTTGAGGATCTGGGGCAACTCGTCGAGATTCGTCCGCCGGAGAATCGCCCCGATCCGGGTGATCCGGCTGTCGTTGCGGGTCGCCTGCCGGAAGACCGCGTTCGGCTCCGCCCGCATCGACCGGAACTTGAACACCCCGAACGGCTGCTGGTTGAACCCGTAGCGCCGCTGGCGGAAGAAGACCGGACCGGGGCTGTCGAGCTTGATCGCCACCGCGATGGCGGCGAGCAGCGGCGACAGCGACACCAGGGCGATCGTCGCCACCGTCAGGTCCAGGGCGCGCTTCAGCACGACCTCGCCCAGGTTGAGCGGACGGCGGCCGATATTGATCCCCGAGACGCCGCCGACCCGGGCGACCTGTAGGTCGGGGAAGCGGTCGAGCATCGTGCCGGGCCGCAGGTGCAGCGCCGAGGGCACGCGCAGGAAGGCGTCGATGCAGCGCTCGACCTCGGCGGTATCGGTCCACGGCACCAGCACGAACACGTCGTCCGGCCGGAGGAATCGCACCACCGAGACGGCGAGGTCGAGATCCTCCTGGAGCTGGTCGTGGCGGGCGGCGGTGTCGGCGCTCGGATCGACGCGGCGCAGGTAGCTCGTGCCGACGATCCGCAGGCCGAGGTGATCGACCGCGTTGCTGGTATAGAACCGCGCGATATCCTCCTCGTACCCGACGAGGTGGACGCGGCTGACCGAGGCCGAGCCGGCGGTCAGCCGCTGCCGCACGAGACGGACCATCCCGGCGCGGGTCGCCACCAGCACCGGCAGGCCGACGAGAAAGGCCCCGAGGGAGACCAGGCGCGAGTAATCGTTGGTGGTCTTGGTCATGAAGCCGACGACGAGCACGGCTGCCCACGCTACCAGCCACAGGGAGGTCGCCCGCTGGAGGTTCGGCTTCTGCGCGATCACGGTGTCGAGGCTGTATTCCGTCCGCAGGGCGTTCGTGGCGACGATGACGAGGCTGAGGAGCGCCGCCAGCCGCATGCCGCGCAGGCTGCCCAGGCCGATCGCACCGTCCTGGTAGGCGATCTGATAGGCGAACTCCATGCACAGCGTGACCGCCAGGATCGCCGCGAAATCGGTGGCCGCCAGTGCCGAAGACAGGGCGACCCGTGCCGCCGCCCGACCGCGGTGGGGCAGCAGGGCCGACCAGACGCTGCGTCTGCGCTCGGCCGAACTCGGCAGGAGCTGGTAAGTTTCCGGCAGCCGTTCGTGAAACATGTGACGCGCCACGTCCCGTCTTGATCGGACTATGTACCAGTCTGAAACAGACGATGTTTCAGTGCCGGCCTGTACCGTTGACGGAGCAAGCGGCGGGCCCGGAGAATCACGAACCCGTTTCTGCCGGGATGTCCCGCTCTAATACGCGGTGACGGTCGCGGCAATGAACAATTGATTAAGGGCCGATTTTTCGACCGTTTTCGGCACAATCAGTGTCAGTACGTACTTTGCGCAGCTGTGAAGTCTCAATCCAAAGGAGTTGCTTCGAACACAGACTCAACCAAAAGCGATAGGTCGGGGACGTCCGGTTTTGCTCCGCGACACGGTGCGAACTGCTTTCAGCGGTCGCGCGATCGGGACCGGAACCCGGTCCTCGACGTCAGGCATGCTCGCGCCGGCCCGGCGTCCATTCGTGCCGATCGCGACAGAACGGGCGCCGGGCTCGGCCGGTCAGACGGCGTCGGCGTGTGCGGCGGCGTCGCTCGATCCCCCGACGGTCTGGATCGCCTCGAACCCCTCGAATTCCGGGTGGCCCAGGTAGAGCGGCTTGGTCGAGGGAACGCGGCCATGGGCCTTCCGGAATTGCTCGGAGCGGGTCCAGGCCTCGAAGGCTGCGCGCGACTGCCAGATGGTGTGGGACGCGTAGAGGACGTGGTCCTCGTGCTCGGGCCCACGCAGCAGATGGAACTCGACGAAGCCGTCCATCTCTCCGAGATGGCTATCGCGACCGAGCCAGACGGCCTCGAAGTCAGCGGTGGCGTCCTTGACAACCTTGAAGCGATTCATCGCGACGAACATGGCGTTCTCCTGTGAGGCCTCGAGTCTACTCGCGTTCCCACCCGCGATGCGACCCCCCGCGCGGCCACAGGGCGCACCCCATAATCCCTATAGAGTTGAGCGCTCGACATTTGAGCAACAATGTTGCAAAGTTGTGTGTGCTTAAACTAGAAGATGTAATCATCGACTTGCGGAGCTTGACAACTTGGTGTCCTACTGCGACGCCGTCCTCAAGTGTCGCAGGCCGGCGTTTTGCCGTCTGCGAGCTTCGCGCGGCGCGGACGAATTTTACGGTCTTGGACGTAGGGGCGGACGGTGAAGCGGCGCGACGGCGAGGCGAAGACACCGCGTGCGCAGCAGGACGCACTGATTCCCGCTGACAAGGATGCGCCCGGTCAGACGATGCCGAAGCAGACCACGGACGTGGATCGCCTCGTCGGCATCCGGATCACCGCCCTGCGCAAAGCCCGCGGCATGAGCCAGACCGCACTCGGCAATGCGGTCGGCGTCACCTTCCAGCAGGTGCAGAAATACGAGAAGGGCCAGAACCGGGTCGGCGCCGGGCGGCTCCGCGAGATCGCGCGGCTGCTCGAAGTGCCCGTCTCGGCCTTCTTCGAGGAGAGCGAGTCGCGCGCGAGCACCCAGGAAGACGTCTTCGGCTTCCTCAGCGGCAACGGCGCGATCGATTTGCTGCGCGCCTACGCGCAGATCGACGACGAGCAGATGCGCCGTGACGTGCTGGCGCTCGTTCGCAGCGCCGCGCGGCTCGCGCAGGCCCGCGACCGATCCCCTCCGGCCGACCCGGCCTGAGATCCGCGCGGGATCCGGGTCGCGCTCAGGATCGCCGCCCGGCTTTAGGCCGGATCGCCGGCGACGAGGTGGAAGAAGCTTCCGGTCACGGTGCCGATCCGGTGTCCGGCAAAGCCCAGATCGGTGCCCTCCGCGTCCGTGACCTGGGCCAGGGCGTCCGGCTCCGGAGCGGCCGGCGAGAGCTCGCTGGCATAGTGGAATTCGTGTCCGATCAGCCGTGCGCCGCGCCGGCCGAGCAGGCCGTCCCCGCACAGGCGCGCCACTCGATAGCCGAGATGGAGCTTGCGGCGGCGGTAGGACGTCGCCACCGGCAACAAACCCGCCATGGCGTGCGTGGCGCCGTCCGCATCCTCCAGCGTCCGTCCGAGAACCATGTAGCCGCCGCACTCGCCGTGGACCGGGCGGGTGCGCGCGAAGGCGCGCAGGCCGTCCAGGAAGCGGCCGGCGCCCGCGAGGCGGCCGGCATGCAGCTCGGGATAGCCCCCCGGCAGCCAGCAGACGTCGCAAGCCTCCGGCGGCGGCTCGTCCGCCAGGGGCGAGAACGGCACGAGTTCGGCCCCGGCCCCGCGCCATCCGGCTTCGAGATGCGGATAGAGGAAGCTGAACGCCGCGTCCCGGGCCACCGCGATGCGCTGGCCGGGCGGCGGGGGCAGCGGTTCGTCCGAGGCCGGCACGGTCCCGCCCGCCGCGGCGATCACGGCGTCGAGGTCGATCCCCGCCTCCGCGAGCTCCGCGAGCCGGTCGAGCCGCGCCTCCAGGTCGGCGGTCTCGCCGGCCTGGATGAGGCCGAGATGGCGCTCGGGGAGGACGAGCTGCGCGTCGCGCATCAGCGCCCCCAGCACCGGAAGCCCCGCCCGGTCCATCCCGGCCTCCACGAGGCGGCGATGGCGCGCGCTCGCGACCTTGTTCAGGATCACCCCGGCGATCGTCACCCGCGGATCGTACAGGCGGCAGCCCAGGGCCACGGCGGCGGCCGACTGAGCCGCCCCGGAAACGTCCACCACCAGCACCACCGGCCAGCCGTAGCGGGACGCGATGTCGGAATTGGCGCCGGTCCGGCTCTCCGCGGCCCGGACCCCGTCGAACAGGCCCATGGATCCCTCGGCGATCACGAGATCGGCATCGGCCGTCGTGGCGCGGGCCAGGGCGTCGAGCAGCGGCGGCGCCATGGCGAAGCTGTCGAGGTTGAAGCTCGGCCGGCCCGTGGCCGCCTGATGGAATGCCGGATCGATGTAGTCCGGTCCGCATTTGGCCGCGCGCACCCGCAGGCCCCGGCGGGTCAGGGCCCGCATGAGCGCGAGGGCCACGGTGGTCTTGCCCGAGCTCGAGCGCGGGGCCGCGACGAGGAGGCCGGGGGCGCTGGTCATGCCGGGCTCCCGACGGTGCCGCCCGGCCGGTAGCGCCGGTCGTAGTCGGGGGCGTAGAGGGCGCTGTCCCGGAAGGTCTCGGCCCCGAGCGCCGGGCCGACGAGGATCAGCGCCGTGCGTTCGAGGCCGGCCTCCGCCACCAGGGCCGGCAGGGTGGCCAGATCGCCCGTCAGCGCCCGCTCGTCCGGCCAGGAGGCGCGGAACACGGCCGCGGCCGGGCAGGAGGGCCCGTAGAACGGGATCAGCTCGGCCGCGACCCGCGCGACCACGTGGATCGAGAGGTGGATCGCCAGGGTCGCGCCGGTCGCCGCGAAGGCCGCCAGCGTCTCGCGCTCCGGCATGGCGCTCGCCCGCCCGGAGGTGCGGGTCAGGACGACCGACTGCGCCACCCCCGGCACGGTGAGCTCCCGCCGCAGCAGGGCCGCCGACGCGGCGAACGCCGGGACGCCGGGCGTCACCGTGTAGGGGATACCGAGCCCGTCGAGCCGGCGCATCTGCTCGGCCAGCGCGCTCCAGATCGACAGATCCCCCGAATGCAGACGCGCCACGTCCTGGCCGGCGGCATGGGCCGCCTCGATTTCCCGCACGATGGCGTCGAGGTCGAGGGGGGCGGTGTCGACGATCCGGGCGCCCGGCGGGCACCAGCCGAGGATCTCGGGGGCCACGAGGGAGCCGGCATAGAGGCAGACCGGGCAGGCCGCGATCCGGTCGCGCCCCCGCACCGTGATGAGATCGGCCGCGCCGGGACCGGCACCGATGAAATGAACCGTCATGGTGCCGTCGCTGCGCTGGGACGCAGCGCCAGCGCGCAGGTGGCGCCGTCGCTCGCGATCCGGGGAAGGGCAAGGCGGCTCTCCGGTCCGGCCGCCGCCAGGGCGGCGGCCTCGGCCAGGGAGCCGACCCCGCGCAGGCGCTCGATCCGCGCCGAGCGTGTGACGAGGTCGCCGTCGCGGGCCGAAAGCGCCTCCGGGGCGACTGGGCAGGGCGACAGGCCGAACCGCGCCGCCGCCTGCCGGATCGCCGGCTCCACGGCCCGGTCGGCGGCCGTGGCGACCGCCGCCAGGTCACCGCGGGCCGCACCGACCTGCCCGAGGGCGCGGGCGATCAGCGCCGCGATCTCGTCGGCGCCGGTCCCGCGGCGGAATCCGATCCCGGCGACGAGGGGGCCGGTCATGGTTTGGTCCAGGCCCATTGGGTCACCGGCATGGCGGGCCGCCAGCCATGCAGGCCGCCCACGGGGCTCGCCCGCTCCACGCCGAAGCGCCGCAGGCTGCCGCCATGCGCCGCGAAGGCGGCGAGCAGGGCCGCCTCGCCCTGGAGCGTCACCGCATTGGCGACGCAGCGCCCCCCCGGCCGGAGCGCCGCCAGACCCGCCGCCAGGAGTCCGGGCTCCGAGACGCCGCCGCCGACGAACACCGCGTCCGGCGCGGGCAGGCCGGCGAGGGCCGCCGGCGCCGCGCCGGTCACGACAGTTAGGTCCGGCGCGCCGAGTGTTTCGGCGTTGCGCCGGATGCGCGCGGCCCGGTCCGGCCGCGCCTCGATGGCGGTGGCGCGCACGGTGGGATGGCGCAGCATCCACTCGATGGCGACCGAGCCGGCGCCGGCCCCGATATCCCACAGGTGCTGGCCCGGATGGGGGCGGAGCGCCGCGAGGGTCAGTGCCCGGATCTCGGCCTTGGTGAGCTGTCCGTCATTCTCGAACAGGGCATCGTCGAGGCCGGGCGCGAGGGGGAGGGCGCTGCCGGCACCCGTGACGGCGATCGCTACGGTGTTGAGCGGGTCGATCCCGGCGAGCTCGAAGGCGTCCGCGCGCGCGGCGCGGATGGTCTCGCGCGGGCCGCCCATCGCCTCCAGCACCGTCACCAGAGACGCGCCGAAGCCGCGCTCGGTGAGCAGGCCCGCCAAGGCCGCCGGGGTCGCGCCGTCCCACGACAGGACGAGGAGGCGCGCCCCCGGCTGGATATGCGGGACGATCCGGGCGAGCGCCCGGCCGTGGAGGGTGACGAGGCCGCACTCGGCCAGCGGCCAGCCCAGCCGCGCACAGGCGAGGCTGAACGCCGAGACCTGGGGGAAGGCGCAGATCTCAGCCGGCGGCACCAGCCGGGCGATCTCGGCGCCGATGCCGTAATGGAACGGGTCGCCGGTGGCGAGGATGCAGGTCGGCTCACCCCGGCGTGCGAGGATCTTCGGGTAGGCGTCCTGGATCGGGCTGGGCCAGCTCCGCATCTCGGCGTCGAGGGAGCCTGCGAGCGCGAGATGGCGTCGGCCCCCATAGATCACGCGGGCGCCTTCCAAGGCCGCGGCGGCAGAAGGCGCCAGACCCGCCCGCCCGTCCTCGCCGATGCCGACGATCGACAGCCAGCGCCCGGCCCCGGGCCGGCTCGACAGGGGGTCAGCGCTCATGGACAAGGCGTCCATGACCAGCGGCGCGATGCGAATCCTCATCCTCGGCGGGACCGGCGAGGCCAGCGCCCTGGCGCGGGCGCTGGCTGGTCGGGCCGATCGCGCCGTGATGCTGTCCCTGGCCGGCCGCACCGCGGCGCCGAAGGCCGAGCCGGTGCCGACCCGGATCGGCGGGTTCGGCGGTGTGACGGGGCTCGCCGCTTATCTGCGCGCCGAGCGTATCGATCGCCTGATCGACGCGACGCACCCCTTCGCGGCGACCATTTCGGGCAATGCCGCCCGGGCGGCGGACCTGGCGGGCGTGCCGCTGCTGGCGATCCGCCGGCCGGCCTGGACAGCCGTTCCGGGCGATCTCTGGACCGAGGTCGACGGCATGGACGCGGCGGTCGCCGCCCTCGGCCCCGATCCCCGGCGCGTGTTCCTGACGATCGGCCGGCAGGAGGCCGGCGCCTTCGCGGCGGCGCCGCAGCACGGTTACGTGGCGCGCACGGTCGAGCCGCTCGGCGACGCGCTGCCGGTTCCCCACCTCATGACCATCGAGGCGCGCGGCCCGTTCGACGCGGCGGCCGAGGCCGCGCTGATGCGTGAAGCCGGCATCGAGATCCTGGTCAGCAAGAATTCCGGCGGGGCTGCGACCTACGGCAAGATCGCGGCGGCGCGCAGCCTGGCGATCCCGGTGATCATGGTGCGCCGGCCGGGGAAGCCCGGCGTGCCGAGCGTTCCCGATGCCGCCGACGCGCTCCGCTGGCTCGATGCGGGCGATCATGCCGCCCCCGTGACCTTGCGCGATGTGTAGACGAACGGCAGGCCGGCGGATCGCGGGATCAGCCGCGTGGTCGAGGCGCCGAGGATCACCACCGTCGCCATATCGGCCGGGACGTCGCGCGCCGCGGCGAGGCTCGACACCTGGATCGCCTCGTCCGGCCGGCTGATCGCCCGGGCGAACATCACCGGGGTCTCCGGCGCCCGGATCCCGGCGGCGAGGTCGAGGGCCGCGCCGAGCTGCCAGGGTCGGGCGGCCGAGATCGGGTTGTAGAGCGCGACGACGAAATCGGCGCGCAGGACCGCCTCGAGCCGGGCGGTCACCACCGGCCAGGGCTTCAGATTGTCGGAGAGCGACAGCGCACAGAAATCGCCGCCGAGGGGCGCCCCGAGCCGGGCGGCGGCGGCCAGCATCGCGGTGATCCCGGGCTCGACCGTGATCGCCAGGTCGCGCCAGGCCGCCTCGCCATGCTCGACCGCCTCGAACACGGCCGAGGCCATGGCGAACACACCGGGATCGCCCCCCGAGACCACCGCGACCCGGCGGCCGGAGGCGGCAAGTTCCAGGGCATGGCGGGCGCGGTCGACCTCGACCCGGTTGTCGCTGGCATGCCGGATCAGGCCCGGGCGGTCGGGAACCCGGGCGACGTAGGGGAAATAGCCGACGAGGTCCTCCGCGGCGTCGAGGGCGCGACGGGCGGATTCGGTCAGCAGGCCCGCATCCCCGGGGCCGAGGCCGACCACCACGAGGCTGCCGGTCAAGGCCGACGCCCCTCGCCCGGCAGCAGCACCATGGAGAAATACGGCGCCGCATCGTCGGGCTTGTCGGCGAGCATGACGACGCGCTCGCCCGCCATCGTGCCGCGCTCGACATAGACCGCCCGGCCCAGCAGGCCGGCCGCCTCCAGCGCCGCGCGCACCTTCGGCAGGTGGCGACCGAGCTTCATCACCACGGCAGCGTCGGTTCCGCGCAGCCGCTCGGTGAGCGCGGCGAGCGGCAGGGTCGCGGGCAGGACGGTCAGCACGTCGTCGCCCCAGGTGATCGGCGTGCCCGCCCGGGTCCAGCAGCCCGACATGCCGGTGACGCCCGGAACCACCTCGACGGGGAAGCGGTCCTTCAGCCGCCGCCACAGGTGCATGAACGAGCCGTAGAAGAACGGATCGCCCTCCGAGAGGATCGCCACGTCGCGCCCGGCGCCGAGATGGTCGGCGAGCCGGCCGGCGGCATCGTCGTAGAAGTCGGCGAGCGCCGCCACGTAGTCCGGGTGCTCGGGGTGGATCTCGGTGGTGTAGGGATAGGCCAGCGCCAGCTCGCGGGCCGGATCGCGCAGGATCGCGTCCGCGATGGTGCGGGCATTGCCGCGCTTGCCGCGCTTGCAGAAATGGACGAGCACCGGCGCCCGCATCAGGACGCGCTGGGCCTTGACGGTCAGCAGCTCGGGATCACCCGGGCCCATCCCGACGCCGTACAGCGTGCCGGTGACCACGGTGGTGGGGAGCGCCTCGGCGGGGGCGTCGAGCCGTTCGAACCCGTCCATCACTCGATCTCGCTGGCGAGGGCGTTGACGGCCGCCGCCGTCATGGCACTGCCGCCGCGCCGGCCGTGGACGACCACGAACGGCACCCGGCCGTCCAGGGCCAGCGCCGCCTTCGATTCCGCCGCGCCGACGAAGCCCACCGGGATGCCGATCACCGCGGCCGGGGGCGCCACGCCGGCATCGAGCAGCTCCAGCAGGCGGAACAGGGCGGTCGGCGCGTTGCCCACCGCCACGACGCTGCCCGGGAGGTGCTCGCGCCACAGCTCCATGGCGGCGGCCGATCGGGTGGTGCCGAGGTCCCGGGCGAGATCCGGCACGCGGGGATCGCCGAGGGTGCAGAGCACTCGGTTGGCGGCGGGCAGGCGCGCCCGGGTGACGCCGTCGGCGACCATGCGGACATCGCACAGGATCGGCGCGCCGGCCCGGAGGGCCGCGACGCCGGCCTCGGCAAAGCCTGGCGCCATCTCCACATCCGCCGGGAGGTCGGTCATGCCGCAGGCGTGGATCATGCGCACAACCACGCGCTCCGCGGCGCCGGTCCAGCGGGCGAGCTCGGCCTCGGCGCGGATCATCGCGAAGGAGCGGGCGTAGATCGCGGCGCCGTCGCGGATGTAGTCGTAGCGGGACGCGGGTTCTTGAGCCGTCGCTGGCTCCGATCCTGTCTGGCGCTGGGCGTTCTGGCTCGCGCTCATACCGGTCTTCCGTCCCCCCCGTACCCCGTTTGGGCGATATCCGGCGCGAAGGCGGCGGATAGCCCGACGGTCTTGGCCCTTCCTAACCGGTCCAGAACGGCCTCGATAGGGAGGTGTATCCGTGGCTCGTCGCTGGGCGCGCCGCCGATCACGGCGCCGTAGAGACCCGCACGGGCGATCAACGTCAGGTCGGCGGAGCCGGGCCTGGCGCAGCCCTTGGCGCAACCGGACACGTGCGCGACATGGCCGCGGACCGCCAGCGGCCGGAACAGCTCGGCCACCCGCGCGGCATCCGCCAGCGTCGGCGTCGAGCCGGAGGCGCAGCCCGGAGCGCCCGTGCAGGCATCGACATGGCGCCGGGGATCGTCGGTCGCGACGACGAATGCCGCGGCGAGATCCGCCAGCGCCGCCGCAGCAGGAGCGCCGGGTGCCGCCAGCAGGACCATGCCGCGCGTCGGCGAGAGGCGGATCGTGTCCACGCCGAGCGTCTCGGCGGCGGCCACGACGCGGTCGAGGGCATCGGCGGTGCAGCGGCCGAACGGCGCTTCGATGGCGAGGATCTGGAGGTCGGGCCTCGCATGAAGGCCGGCGGCCGGCGCGAACGGCGCCGGGTACGAGGAAACGCCGTAGCCTCCCTCTCGCACGGAGATGTCGATCCCCGCCGCCCCCGACGTGGGCATCGCCTCGACCACCGCCGTCAGCTCGTCCTCCGTCAGATCGCGCATCCGCCGCCGGCCCGTCCGCACGAAGGCGGAGAGCAGCGCCCCGACACGTCCGGGCGCCTCGCCCTCGGTGCAGAGAGCGAGATCCCGTTGTCCGACACCGGCACTCAGCCTGATGGCGATGGCACCCGGCCCCCGGGCGGTAAGACAGCAATCCGCCTCCGGCATCGCCACGCCCGGGTGATCCGCGATGGCCACGAGGGTCTTGGCCGGCAGGCCGGGGACGGCGCGGCCCGCCGCCTCGATGGCGCGGGCCACCGCCGGACCGTCAATCCACGCGTCCGGATCGTGGCCCGCCAGAGGGGAGGTGAGGGTCAGGCGCTGCGGGCCGCCGTCGGTGCGGACATCGCCGAGCCCGGTCGCCGCGAGCCGGTCCAACAGCGCGGCGCGGGTCGCCTCGGTGACGCCGCGGATCTGGATGTTGGCCCGGGCGGTGAGGTCGAGATGGCCGTTCCCGAAAAGCCGTGCGCCCTGCGCCACCGCACTTGCCTGCGCCAGGGTCAGGACCCCCAGCGGCGGGTGGACCCGCGCCAGCAGCCCGTCCCCGGTGGGCATCGGGCGGGCGAGGCTCGGGCACCAGCCACGGCGGGCGGCCGCCTCCGGCAGGGCGCGGCGATGCGGACGCGCGCTCATTCGGCCGCCGCCGGCAGGAGCGCATCGGCCGGCAGGGCGTTGCGCCGGCTGTGCCAGAGGCCGCGGTCGCGGGCGTCGTCGAAGCGTTCCAGGATCGCCCGGGTCGCGGCCGGGTTGGCGGCGCGCAGGCGCTCGAACACATCCGCATCGGCGATCCAGGCCGCGTAGAGCCGGTCGAAACCGGCATCGGTCACGGCATCGCTCGCCGCCGCCAGCACGAAGACCGCGTCGAGCCCCTGGGCCAGCTCCTGCGCGCCCCGGTAGCCGTGGCGGAGCTGCGCGGCGATCCAGCGGGGATCGGCGAGGCGCCCGCCGATCAGGCGGGCGGCATCCTCCCGGGCCGTGCGGGCCTTCGGCCGCTCCGGATGGGACACGTCGAGGCTGTAGAGTGTCGGGCGACCGTCCTGAAGCGCGGCGGCGGCCGCGAAGCCGCCCATAGCGTCCACCGCCGCGTCGCCGTCGAATAGGTCGCGCTCGGCCGCATCGAAGGCGTGCCAATAGGCGTCGGCCGACGCGACCCGCGCCGCGAAGCCCGCATCGGGCCCCTCGCGGTCGCCGTAGGCATGGCCGCTGGCCGCGAGATAGGCGCGCCCGAGATCGGCGCGGGTCTCCCAGGGTCCGTCGAGGGCGGTACCGGCGGTTCCGGCGCCGTAGCGGCCCGGGGCCGCGCCGTAGACCCGCGCCGCCGTCTCGCCGCGGCGGCGGGCCGCCGCCAGGGGGTTCTCGTCGTCGGCCTCGTCCCGGTCGGCCACCGCCCGGGCGGCGCGGTCGATCAACGCCAGCGTCTCCGGGAATGTGTCGCGGAACGCCCCCGAGACCCGCACGGTGACGTCGATGCGCGGACGGTCGAGCATCGCTAGCGGCAGCACCTCGAAGCCGGTCACCCGGGTGCTGGCATGGTCCCAGACCGGCCGGACGCCCATCAGGGCGAGGGCGTGCGCCACGTCCTCACCGCCGGTGCGCAGGGTCGGCGAAGCCCAGAGATCCATCACGATCCGGGCGGGATAGGCGCCCTCGTCCTGCAGGTAGCGCGTCACCACCGCCGCCGCCGCCCGGGTGCCGAGGAGCGTCGCGGCCCGGCTCGGGATCGCCCGGGGGTCGAGCGTCGCGAGGTTGCGCCCGGTGGGCAGCACGTCCGTGCGCCCCCGGGATGGGGAGCCGGACGGCCCTGGCGCGACGAAGTGTCCGTCGAGGGCTGTCAACAGTCCCGCACGCTCGCCGGCCGCCGATGCCACGAGCGCGGCCGGCGCATCGTCGGCGGCGCGGCCGAAGATGTGCAGCCCGTCGCGGAACACGGTTTCGCCGAGGTCGCAGAGATGCGCGTCGAGCCGGGTCAGCGCCTCGTCCATCGGCGTGTCCGGGCCGATGCCGGCGCCGTCGAGGAGCCCGGCCGCGGCGGCGTCGTCCAGGATGGCGCTGGCGATCACCGCGGCCCGGCGGGGATCGAGGACGCTGGCGGCGGCGTATTCCTCGACCAATTCGCGCAAGCGCGCGGCCTCGGGTGACGGCGCCGGTCCGGTGACGGCGGGAGTCAGATGGCCCAGGGCGATCCCGCCGAGGCGCCGCTTGAGCGGGGCGGCCTCCCCCGGATCGTCGACGATGAACGGGTAGACCACCGGGAGGTCGCCGACGCAGAGGGCCGGGAAGCAGTGCGACGACAGGGCCACGGCCTTGCCGGGCAGCCATTCCGCGGTGCCGTGGGTGCCGAGCTGCACCAGAACGTCGAAGCGCTGCCGCAGGCCGAGATGGAAGGCCAGATAGGCGTGCGTCGGGACGCGCTCCGGATCGTGGTAGCCCGCCTTCCGGTCGGAATCCCGCCCGCGATCCGGCTGGAGGAAGACCGTGAGGCCGGCATCGGCGGTCGCCATCCGGAATCGGAACACGCCGTCCATGCAGGCCGCGTCGGCCTCGGGCTGACCCCAGGCGTCGAGGACGGCGGCGCGGATCGTCCCGGGAAGCCCCTCGAACCAGACGGAATAGGCGGCGAGCGGCACGTCGAAAGCCGCCGGGCCTTCGGTCAGGGCCGCCATCAGGGCGCCGGGCTGCGGCAACGTGCCCGCCGCATAGCCAGCGGCGTTGAGATCGGCGGCGATGGCGCGGGCGCTCTCGGGGGTGTCGAGACCGACCGCGAAGCCCGCCCGTCCACCCCGGGCCGGGTAGTCTGACAGAACCAGCGCGATCCGCCGGTCGGATTGGGGCAGGGCGGCCAGCCGAAGCCAGCCCGCAGCCCGGTCCGCGAGGGCGGCGATCCCGGGCCCGTAGGACACGGCCCAGCGCTCGGCGAAACCCGCACGTTCCTCCGCTTCTTCCTTGAACGAGATCGGGAAACCCGAAAGCCGGCCGTCGAATTCCGGCAGGGCCACCTGCATGGCGAGGTCGGCCGCGCCGAGCCCCCGGGCCGAAGCCTCCCAGGCCGTCCGCGGGGACCCGACCGTGAAGGCCTGGAGCACCGGGCAGTCGGCGCCGTCGAGGACGAAATCGATCCCGTCCTCGCGGGCCGAGAACGCCGTGGCGGCGATCACGAGATCGGGCTTGCGCGCCCCCACGGCCAGGGTCACCGCGCGGGCGGCCTCGGGCTCCTTGAGGCTCGAGACCGCCATGGGCAGCACCCCGATCCCCCGGGCACGCAGGGCGGCGGCGAGGTCCACGAAGGGGGTGGTGTCGCCGCCGAGCACGGCGGATCGATAGACCAGGAGCAGGACCAGCGGCTCGGACCGGCTCCGCGATCCGGCGAGCGGGATCGCGCTCCGGGCAGCCGCCACGGCCGTGTCGAGGGGCAGCACGCCGCAACCGGGGCACCAGGGGAAGCCGCGCGGCAACGGCAACGGCGGCTCGACCGGGATGTCGGCACCGGTCCGGACCGCGAGCAGCCGCAGCATCCAGCGCAGGTTGTCCGAACCGCCCGCGCGGAAATAACCGTCGAGCTGCGCGGCGAGGTCGGGATCGGTGGAGAAGCCGGCGAGCCGCGGATCGGGCCGGTCGTCCCCCGGCAGGACCGCGAGCGTCACGCCATGCGTCCGGGCCGCCGCGGCGCAACGCTCGATTCCGTAACGCCAGTAATCCAGCCCGCCGAGGCAGCGGATCACGACGAGCTTGGCGCGCGCCACCACCCGCTCGACGTACAGATCGACCGAGAGCGGATGCCTTAGCTTGGCGAGCTTGGCGAGGCGCAGGCTCGGGAGCCCGGGCTCGGCGGCGTGCGCCTGCGCGATGCCCGCGAGGTCGCTGTCGGTGAACGACAGCACCACGAGATCCCCTGGCTCCTGCCCGAGATCCACCGCCGCCTCGCCCTCGTCGAGGGAGACGGCATCGATGCGCACGAGATGCATCGCGCGGGCCCTTAGATCGTGTCCGGACGGGCGCGCGTGACGGATTTCATCCCGCGAGCGCCGCCGCCACGGCGTCCCGGTCGAAACCCTTCAGGCCGATCACCACCAGCGTGCCGTCCCGGGCCTCGCCCGACCGCCAGGGCCGGTCGAAATGGTGGACGACGCGACGCCCGACACCCTGCACCACGAGGCGCATCGGCTTGCCCTCGACCTCGGCAAAGCCCTTGATCCGCAGGACGCCCGCGGTCTCCGCCGCCGCCTCGACCCGGGAAGCGAGGTCGGCGGCCGTCACCGCCGGGCGGATCGGCAGCGCCACGGTCTCGAAGTCGTCGTGGTCGTGATCCTCGCCATCGCCGTGATGGGAGGGACGGGCGTCCAGATCGTCCTCGGCCGCCGCGCCGAGGCCCAGCAGCACGCGGGGGTCGATGACGCCGTTCTCAGTCTCGACCACCTTCACGGCGCGGGGCAGATGGCCCTCCACTTCGGCCCGAACCCGGGCGCGGGTCGCGGCGTCGATCAGGTCGGCCTTGTTGAGCACCACGAGGTCGGCGCAGAGGAGCTGATCCTCGAACACCTCTTCCAGGGGATTGTCGTGATCGACCGACTGGTCGGCGGCCCGCTGGGCGGCCAGCGCCTCCGGATCCTCCGCGAAGGCGCCCGATGCGACCGCCGGCCCGTCCACCACCGCGACGACGCCGTCCACCGTAACCCGCGAGCGGATCGCCGGCCACTGGAAGGCCTGGACCAGGGGCTTGGGCAGGGCGAGGCCGGAGGTCTCGATCAGGATATGCTCCGGGGGCTCGGCGCGGCCGAGCAGCGTTTCGAGCGCCGGAACGAAATCGTCCGCCACGGTGCAGCAGATGCAGCCGTTCGGCAGTTCGACGATAGAATCTTCGGTGCAGCCCTCGACCCCACAAGCGGCCAGGAACGATTTGTCGAAACCGACATCGCCGAACTCGTTGACCAGGATCGCGAGGCGCCGCCCCTTGGCGTTCTCGACCACGTGGCGCACGAGCGTCGTCTTGCCCGCGCCGAGGAAGCCCGTAACGATGGTGCAGGGGATCTTGGCGACGAGGGTCATTCCGCGGCCTCCAGGGTGCCGGCCTGAGGCGGGCTCGGATCGGGGAAAGGGGGGATGCGCGCGATCACCCCGGTGCGGAACGCCGCCGGACGCTGCCGCCACGGCACGATGCCGTCGGGGGTCTTCGCGTAGGCGGACAGACCGTCCAAGATGATCTCGGCGGAGGCGGCCGGATCCAGGTCGCCATACACGTAGGTCCAGCGGTCGGCCGAGGCGACCGCCACCGTGCAGGGCCGCTTGCACACGGACAGGCACTCCGCCGGCTCGATCCGCAGGTCGGGCGCGTCGCCGGCCCGGTCCCGCAGGGCGTCGAGAAGCCGGGCTCCGGCCCGGGGACGGTCAGGATCGTCGCCCTCGCGGCGGCAGGTGGTGCAGACGTACAGGACGGTATCAGGCACGGGCGACCCCGCGCGCCGTCTCGCGGCCGAAGACCTGCCAGGCCCGGCCGAGCCCGAGGCCGATCAGCATCCAGAACACGAAGCTGATCGCCAGCGAGCGGGCGGCGAACTGCGCCGCCAGTGCCGCCGGAAGTTCGGACGCGCCCTCAGGTGCCTGGGGCGCCCCGGCCACGTGCGGGGCGATGATCAGGACGAGCCCGCCCAGGATCGCGATCAGCGTGCGGCGGATCGCGATCAGGTACAGGCCCATCCCGGTCGCCGCCGCGGTCATCAGCCACCAGGCCTGCCGGATGGCCAGCGGCGCGGCCTCGCTGCCGGGCAGTTCGGGGGGCAGCCCGAGGCCTGGCGCCAGGGCGACGCTCGCGAATCCCGCCACCGCGAAGGCGAGGGCGACCTGCGGCGTCGGCTCGCGCCCGCAAGCCAGCATGACGGCGCCGAGCAGAAGGGCGTAGCCGACGCCGCCGACCAGCGTCGCCAGCGCGGTGAACGCCATCCGGGGCAGGCCGGGAGCGGGCTCCCAGTCGGGTGCGGCATCGGGCGCCGCGTGGTCGTGGCCGGCATGGGCCAGCACGATCGGCAGGGCAAGCGCGGCCTGGTGGCTCGGCTCGGCATGCTCATAGCGCTCGGCCGCCACGATCAGCGGCGACGTGAGCGTGAGTTCGAGGCCCGTCACGACGACGGCCGCGAGAAAGCCGGCGGCCAGAGCCGCCGACAGAAGCCGGATGATCATCCCTGTGACGATGGCGTCAGTGGCAGGGGAAATTCTGGGTATGCCGGAAGTCATGCGCCGCGTTGTGGAACGCGATCGCCGGCGAGAAGCCGACCATAAACAGCAGGCCGAGGCCCAGGATGGCCGCGAGCGCGACGGCGACCGGGCGCTCCGACGAGCGGGCACCGACGGCGACGGGGGCGAGGGTCGAGGTGGTCATCGAGCGTGTCTCCAGCCGCCCCACCGGCGGCATTGCGGGATCCTGTCGTGACGGCAGGTCTCCTGGCTCGCGGGTCGACGCGCCTGCCGCCTTCCCGGATCGCTCCGGTGGCCCTCTGGCAGACGCTCACCGCTCACAGTTGCGGGGGCAGCCGCGGATTCGAGGCTCGCGCCCCTCACCGCATTCCCTTTTCACCCCGTCGCCGGGGCACCGTCACGCGATCGTTGTAGACGCATGACAGCTCTCGCACAACGGAGGCGCGACGGAATCCTGTCCGCATCACCGGGGACGGCGCTGAGCGGCCGTGCCGGCCATCGGATTCTCAAGACCCCTGAGCGTGATCGTGATGAAAACCCCGTCGCTGGCCCTCGCCCTGCTCATGGCGGCGTCCTTGCCCGGCCGGGCCGAGGACACCATCGCCGCGCTCAAGGCGGGCGGGCTCATCCTGGAGACGACCGGCCCGATCACCCTCGTGGCGGAGGACCTGACCCTGTCCGAGACGGCCGTGCAGGCCGATTACCGGTTCCGCAATGCGACCGAGGCCGATATCGAGGCGACCCTCGCGTTTCCGATTCCCGACATCGTCGGTGGTCCCGGGATGGCCGTGGCGATCCCCGATCCGGCGCATGACAACGTCCTCGGGTTCGACGCCGCGGTCGATGGCCAATCCGTCCCGTGGCAGGTCGAGCAGCACGCCTTCCTGACGCGGGATGGCCGGCCGGTCGAGATCACCGGCGAACTCGCGGACCTCGGGATCCCGCTGGTGCCGACCGTCGACGCGACGGCTGGCGCCCTGCGCCGCCTCCCGGAGAGCCGGCGCCGTCTTCTGATCGAGGCCCGCATCCTCGATCGGCAGGAGCACGCGGACGGCACGCTCGCGGACGTCCCGCTCTGGACGCTGAAGTCGCGGTTCTGGCGGCGGCAGGCGTTCCCGGCCGGGCGGGAGCTCGCGGTCCGCCAACACTTCGTGCCGAGCCTCGCCAGCCAGTCCGGCCTGTCCTTCGGCTCCCCGGATCTGGGGCCTGCGGCGATGGCCGGCTATGCGGACCGATTCTGCACGGATCCGGCCTTCGCGCGGCTCGCCCAGAGCCTGTACCGCCGGGCGAGTGCCGACGGCAGCCGGTCCTTTCAGGCCTACGAGGAGTCCCTCTCCTACGCGGTTGCCCCCGGGCATGGTTGGGCCGGGCCCATCGGCACGTTCCGGTTGATCGTGGACAAGGGTGATCCCGCGACAATGGTCTCGTTCTGCGGCAGCAACGTCCGGAAGACCGGGCCGACGACCTTCGAGATGGTGGTGAAGGACTACGTCCCGCAGCGGGATATCGACATTCTCTTCCTGAAGACGACCACGCGGGGCTGAGCCGGTTCGCGGACGCATTGCGAACCGCGCGACGTCCTCCGGACCCGCCCGGTGCCGGGCGTCAGGGTGCGTCCCTCGTGCGCTCGGTCGGGATGGCCGTCGGGCCCGCATCGCGCGCCTTCACGGCCTCTGCGTAGAGACGCTCCACGTCCCGGTGGAACGCCGCGCGGGAATCCGGGCGCGTGTAGAACATGTGGCCGCCCGGGTAGACCGACAGGCTCAGGCGGCCAGCGCCGTAGGCCGGCACCTGTGCGAGCAGGAGCTTCGAGGCGAAGTAGGGCGTCACCAGGTCGGTGAAGCCGTGCGCGACGAGGACGCGCAGCTTGCCGTCGAGCGCCAGCACGCCCTTGAGGTTTGAAAGAACCTCCGGCGCCTGCCGCCCCGAACCCCAGCTCCAGCCATGGTTCACCGCATTGTTCAGGAGCTCGTAGCGCATATTCGGCACGGGCCATTTCAGCGTACGGGCATAGAGATCGAGCATGGCGCTGGTGAGTGGAGCCTGGAGCGCCGTGAGCTGGGGATCCTCGAAGCCCGACTGCACCGCGTCCGGGTTCGGATCCCATCCGGTGATCCCGGTGTCGTAGGCGCTGGCGACGCGACCCTCGGCCCGGTCGATCTCACGCTGGACGCTGCGGGTCGACAGCCGTGCGGCCTGCCCGCGTACGAGGGTGGCGTCGAGCCCGACCATGGGGGCGACCTTCTCGGTCATCCGCGCCACCGCGCCGGCATCGGCCGGGCCCTTGAGAAGGTCGGCGAGATAAGGGCCGGACGCGTAGGCTTCCGACTCCCCGAGCAGGGCCGGCGTCGGCACGGTGCCGCTCCGCTCCAGGGCGCCGGCGGCGAGGGAGGGCAGCTTGAGCACGTAGCCCCAGGGATTGGCCCGCGGCATCTCGAGCCAACCGAAATCGAGAACCGGCGACAGCAGCACCATCCCGGACAGGCCGACGCCGATCTCCTCCTGCAGCTTCTCGGCGATCAACGGCCCGCGGAAACCGCCGTAGCTCTCGCCCACGTAGAATTTCGGGCCGGCCATCCGGTCATTGACCCGAAGGTACCGGGCGATCACCGCCGCCAGGGTCGCGGCATCGGAATCCACGGACCAGTAGGCCTTGCCATTGCCGTCCGCCGCGCGGCTGTAGCCGGTCCCGACCGGATCGATGAACACGAGATCGGTGAAGTCGAGCCACGTGCCGTCGTTCGAGGCCAGCGCCACCGGCTGCGACGGGCTGATGCTGGCGCCCCCCGTGGGCAGCCGCCAGGGGCCGATCGCGCCGATATTGAGATAGGCCGACGACGCCCCCGGGCCGCCGTTCACCGCGAAGGTCACGGGGCGCATCCGCCCGGCCTCGGGCGCCACCGTATAGGCGACGTAGGCGATCTCCGCCTGGAGCTTGCCGGCCTCGTCGACGAGGGGCAGGCTGCCCGCGGTGGCGGTGAAGTCCAGGGTCCGGCCGTCCGGGAGTGTGATGCTCTGCTTCGTCGTCGAATCCGGCGGCAGGCGGCGTCCCTCGGGGCCGCGGGGGGCCGCCCTGGCCTCCGCGGGGGGATGGCCGTGCGGCGCATCCTCGGCCCGGAGCGGTGGGGATCCGGCGAACGCCAGGGCGAGGCCGAGGGCGGCGCGGGCGAGGGGGCGGCTGAGGATCACGGTCAGGCCTTCTTGTTCCAGCGGCCCGAATCGTCCTGCTGCCAATAGGCCACCGCGTGGCCGGCCTCCTTGGCCTGCCGCCACTGCTCGCGGGCGCGCAACAGGGCGTCCTGATCGGTGCCGTCGAACAGGATGCAGATCCGCGCATAGGCATCGGCATCCGGCGGAAGGTCGGCGCCCTCCACGAGGAATCGGATCGAAGCGGTGTTGGGATTGACGTCGCGCAGGGTCAGCACGACCGGCTGGCTGCCCGAATCGGGCTCGCGGTCCGTGCCATGTGGCAGGAAGCTCTCGTCGGAATAGGTCCAGAGGTGGTCGTCAAGAGCTTGGAGCCGCTCTTCAGTGGCCGCCTGGATCGCGGCCTGCCAGCCGCGCTCGAGGGATCGCTCGACGAGGTTGGGCAGGACCCGCTCGAGCGGCTGCCGCTGCATGTGGTAGAAGAGGATCTCGGTCACGTCGGGTGGCATATAGGGCTACGGGCCGCGACGCGAGCAGCGGCGCGCCGCCGCGGCTCACACTAGGCGGCTCTGCTCGATCGCCGCGCCGACGAAGCCCTTGAACAGCGGATGCGGCTCGAAGGGGCGTGACTTCAGCTCCGGGTGGAACTGGACACCGATGAACCACGGGTGCCCGACATGCTCCACCGTCTCGGGCAGGAGCCCGTCCGGGGAGACGCCCGAGAACCGCAGGCCTTTGGCCTCCAGCCGCGCCCGATAGGCCATGTTGACCTCGTAGCGGTGGCGGTGACGCTCGGAGATGTGCTCGGACCCGTAGATGCCGGCGATCTTCGAATCCGGGTCGAGCTTCGCCTCGTAGGCGCCGAGCCGCATGGTGCCGCCGAGGTCCCCGACCGCGGCGCGGCGCTCCAGCTCGTTGCCGCGCAGCCACTCCGTCAGCAGGCCGACCACCGGCTCGGCCGTGTCGCCGAACTCGGTCGAATTGGCCTCCGGGAGCCCGGCAAGCGACCGGGCCGCCTCGATCACCGCCATCTGCATGCCGAAGCAGATCCCCAGATAGGGGACGCGCTTCTCGCGGGCGTAGCGGGCCGCGCGGATCTTGCCCTCGGCCCCACGCTGGCCGAACCCGCCCGGGACCAGGATGCCGTTCAGCCCCTCCAGGAACGGCGCGGGATCCTCGCGCTCGAACACCTCGGCCTCGATCCATTCGAGGTTGACCTTCACCCGGTGGCTGATGCCGCCATGGATCAGCGCCTCGGTCAGCGACTTGTAGGCGTCCTTCAGGCCCGTGTACTTGCCCACGATCGCGATGGAGACCTCGCCCTCGGGGTTGCGGACCCGCTCGGCGATGGTCCGCCAGCGGCCGAGATCCGGCTCCTCGCCGTGGTCCAGGCCGAAATGGCCGAGCACCTCCCGGTCGAGGCCGGCGGTCCGGTAGGAGAGCGGCACCTCGTAGATCGACGCCACGTCGAGGGCCTCGATCACCGCGCTCTCGCGGACGTTGCAGAACAGGGCGAGCTTGCGCCGCTCCTCGACGGGGATCGGCCTGTCGCAGCGGCAGAGCAGGATGTCCGGCTGGATGCCGATGGAGCGCAGTTCCTTCACGGAATGCTGCGTCGGCTTGGTCTTCAGCTCGCCCGCGGACGGGATGAACGGCAGGAGCGTCAGATGGACGTAGGCGCAGGTGCCCCGCGGCAGCTCCTGGCCGAGCTGGCGGATCGCCTCGAAGAACGGCAGGCCCTCGATATCGCCCACCGTGCCGCCGATCTCGACGAGCACGAAGTCGAAGGCGTCGTTGCCCTCCAGAACGAAGTCCTTGATCGCGTTGGTGACGTGCGGGATCACCTGAATGGTGGCGCCCAGATAGTCGCCCCGCCGCTCCTTGGCGATGATGTCCTGATAGATCCGGCCCGTGGTGATGTTGTCGGCCCGGCTCGCCGGCACGCCGGTGAAGCGCTCGTAATGGCCGAGGTCGAGGTCGGTCTCGGCGCCGTCGTCGGTGACGAAGACCTCGCCGTGCTGGGTCGGGCTCATCGTGCCCGGATCGACATTGAGGTAGGGGTCGAGCTTGCGCATCCGAACCCGGTAGCCGCGGGCCTGGAGCACCGCTGCCAGGGCCGCCGAGGCGAGTCCCTTGCCGAGGGAGGAGACCACGCCGCCGGTGATGAAAACGTACCGCGTCATGGGCCTCGGTCCATAAAGAAGCTGTCGGCGTTTGCCAAACGGCGAATGCCCCGGCCCGTGTATGGACTGGGGATCACGCAGCGCATGGGCCGGACCGGCGTCGCACCGATCCAGCGGGGGAGGGGTGAGCCGCCTCGCGCGGTCAGCGCGATTGCGGCGCGTCCGGAACCGCCGGCTGGGCCGGTGCGGTGTTCGGGACCCGGTCCTGCTGCTGGCGCAGGGAGTCGAGGAGGTTGTCGGCGCCAGTCGGCTGCTTGGCGGGCTGGCCCGAGCTCTGCGGCACGCCGGTGTCGAGGATCGACTTCGGCGCCCGCGACCGGTGCGACAGGACCGCGAGGAGCAGGCTGGTGGCGAAGAACAGTGCCGCCAGGATCGCGGTGGCCCGCGTCAGGGCGTTGGCCTGGCCGCGGCCGGTCATGAAACCCGCGACGCCACCGCCGCCACCGCCGCCGAGACCGAGGCCGCCCTCGGAGCGCTGCAGCAGCACCACGCCGATCAGCGCGAAGACGATGATGAGGTGGACGACGATCAGGACGGTCTGCATCGGTATTCCGAAAACGTCTTCAGGTTCGCGCTTGGGGCCCGGGGGACGGGCGCGGGCGCGCGGCGGCCGGTGCATCCGGCAACGGCCGCAAATCTGCGCCGGCCATACACCACTCGTGGTCCCGCGCCAACTTTATGATCCGGCCCGGCCTGTTTCCCGCAGCCCTCGCGCCAACCGCCCGGCTGTGATCTGTCTCGGAGCGAAGGACGGCCCGATTCAAGCCGCTGTCCCGCCCGGGAAGGACGCCATGCCGATCTCACGCCGCTTTGCGCTGACCGCTGCCCTCGCCACACCCATCCTGGTGCGGGCGCGTCCGGGGACCGCCGCGAGCCCGGACGGCTCCGCCGTGGAGGAGGCGGTCGATGCCCTCACCAAGGCCCTGCTGTCCGGGGACGGCGCCGCCCTCGATGCGCTCACCCTCGACGGGCTGAGCTACGGCCATTCCAGCGGCCTCGTGCAGGACAAGGCCGCTTTTATCGCGCCGCTCGCCAGCAAGCGCGCGACCTTCCCGAGCATCACCCTGTCGGACCGGTCGGTCTCGGTGGTGGGCGACGACGCCATCGCCCGGCACGTGTTCAGCGGCGAGGCTGCCACCGACGGCAAGAGCGCCCCGGTCCATATCGGCGTGATGCAGGTCTGGCACCGCGACGCCGGCCGCTGGCGCCTCCTGGCGCGCCAGGCCTACAAGATCTGACCGACCGCTCCCGCCCCGGATTTTTTCCAGGCCGGGCGGCCGCTCAGTACCGGGACGGGACGTGCATCTCCGCCGCGATCGGCGCCCGGATGTAATCCGCGTTGCGGACCCGCGCCGGCAGTTCGACCGGCGGATGCTCGACCGTGCCGTAGGGTATCTGATCGAGCAGATGGCTGATGCAGTTCAGCCGCGCCCGCTTCTTGTCCACCGCCTCGACCACCCACCAGGGCGCCTCGGGGATGTGCGTGCGCGCCAGCATGTCCTCCTTGGCGCGGGTGTAATCCTCCCAGCGCCGCCGGGATTCTACGTCCATCGGCGAGAGCTTCCACTGCTTGAGCGGGTCGGCGATGCGCATGTGGAAGCGCAGCGCCTGCTCCTCGTCGGTGATCGAGAACCAGTACTTCAGCAGCACGATGCCCGAGCGCACGAGCATCCGTTCGAATTCTGGCACGGAGCGAAAGAATTCCTCCACATCCGCCTCGGTGCAGAAGCCCATGACGCGTTCGACGCCGGCACGGTTGTACCAGGACCGGTCGAACAGCACGATCTCGCCGCCGGCGGGCAGATGGGCGATGTAGCGCTGGAAATACCACTGCGTGCGCTCGCGCTCGTTCGGCGCGGGCAGCGCCGCCACCCGGCAGACCCGGGGGTTCAGGCGCTGGGTGATCCGCTTGATCACACCACCCTTGCCGGCCGAATCGCGCCCCTCGAACAGGACGACCACGCGCAGCTTGTTGTGCTGCACCCAGTCCTGGAGCCGGACCAGCTCGTGCTGGAGGCGCAGCAGCTCACGAAAGTAGAACCGGCGGTCGAGGCCGCCTTCGGTCCCGCCTTCGAGACTGTCCAGACGATCCTCTTCAAATCCAAGTTCGATTTCCTCGTCGTAGCTGTCGAGGATCTCGCGACGGATCGTATCCATCAGCGTGGCATCGGTCAGGTTTTGATCGTCCGGCATGATTCGAATCGCGGTGGTTGAACACCGCGATTCTTAAGCAGGATCGTGTGACAGCGCCGAGAAGCTTGGCCTGCAATGTCCGCAGGCTCAGGCGTAGGCGGCGCAGATCCCGAGGAAGTCCTCGGCCACGAGGCTGGCCCCGCCGACCAAGGCGCCGTCGACATTCTCCACGGACAGGAGTTCGCGGGCATTGCCCGGCTTCACGGACCCGCCGTAGAGGATGCGGATCTTCTGCGCCTCGTCACCCACGAGCTTGTCGAGCATCTCCCGGAGGGACGCGTGGACCTCGGCGATGTCGCGCGGGGTCGGGGTCCGGCCCGAGCCGATCGCCCAGACCGGCTCGTAGGCGATCACCGTGTCGGCCGCCCGGGCACCCTTGGGCAGGCCGATGGCGAGCTGGGCGCGGACGATGTCGAGGGCCCGGCCCTGCTCGCGCTCCTCGATGGTCTCGCCCACGCAGATGATCCCGCACAGACCGGCGCGCCGGGCGCCGAGCGCCTTGGCGTGGACCCCGTCGTCGGTCTCATGGTGATAGGCCCGCCGCTCGGAATGGCCCACGATCACGTAGCGGGCGCCGAGATCGGCGAGCATCTCGGCCGAGATCGATCCGGTGAAGGCCCCGCTCGGCCGGGCGTGGAGATTCTGGCCTCCGATGGCGATGGGCGAGCCGGCGGCCTCGGCGACGCAGGCACTGATCAGGGTCGCGGGCGGGCAGATCAGCACGTCGATGCGGGCGGCTAGCTGCGGCGAGAGCCCGTCACGGATCGCCTGGACGACCTTGAGCGAGTCCCGCGTGCCGTTCATCTTCCAATTGCCGGCGACCAGCGGCCTGCGCCCCGACTGCGTCATCCCTGGCTCCGCTCCGCCCCACCTTCCGCAAGTTGCCGCGGCCTACCAGAGCGAGCTTGAGCGTGCAAACGCGGCCGCGCCGCCGAGCCTTTGCCTGTGGACGCGAATGGTCTATCGCGGTCGGCTCTCAGGGATGGTGCCGGCCCGGCGACGGGTCGGCCGCCGAAGGTATCCGATCACAGACCATGCTCCAGGGCATCCGCAACGCCAGCCAGCACTGGCTCGGCAAGATCGTCTTGACGATCATCTTCACGCTGCTCATCGCGGGCGTCGGGATCTTCGGCGTCGAGGAGTTCTTCCGGGGCGGCTCCAGCAACAACGTGGCCACGGTCGGCAGCACGCCGATCACCGCCGAGCAGGTGCGCCAGGCCTATCAGAACCAGATGCAGCGCTATCAGGTGCAGCTGAAGCGCGCGCTGACCCCCGATCAGGCACGGATGCTCGGCCTCGACCGGCAGGTGATGTCACAGCTGATCACCGAAGCCGCCCTCGACCAGAAGACGCACGATCTCGGCCTCGCGGTGCCGGACGCCTCGGTGATCCGGGCGATCCACGACGAGAAGAGCTTCCAGAACCAGCAGGGCCAGTTCGAGCCGCAGCTCTTCTATCAGACGTTGCAGCGGGCGGGCCTGAACGAGGGGATGTTCGTGCACGAGCAGCGCGCGGTGATCGCGCGGCTGCAACTGGCGGAGGCGGTCTCGTCCGACCTGCACGTGCCGGCGGCCATGCGCGAGGCCGTCCACCGCTACACCACCGAGCGCCGGTCCGCCGCCTACCTGATGCTGACCCCCTCCACGGCCGGCCAGATCCCGGACCCGACCGAGGACGAGCTGAAGGGCTGGTACGAGGCCAACAAATCCGGCTTCCGCGCGCCGGAATTCCGGACGGCGAACCTGCTCGTGGTCGATCCGGACACGATGGCCAAGCCGGACGCGATCAGCGACGCGGACGCGCGCGCCGCCTACGCGCTGAACAAGGACCGTTACGGCGCCCCCGAGAAGCGCACGATCCAGCAGATCGTCTTCCCGGACAACGCCGCCGCGGAAAGCGCGCGCAAGGCGATCGAGGACGGCTCCAAGACCTTCGAAGCGGTAGCGGCCGAGCGCGGCACCGACGACAAGGACCTGACGCTCGGCACGCTTACCAAGGCCGAGCTGTTCGACAAGTCCGTGGCGGACGCCGCCTTCGCGCTGCCCGAAGGCGGCGTGAGCCAGCCGGTCCAGGGCCGGTTCGGGACGGTGCTGCTGCGCGTGACCAAGATCGAGCCCGGCACGGTGAAGCCCTTCGAGGCGGTCGAGGGTGAGATCCGGACGGGATTGGCCCTGGCCCGCGCCCGCGACGCGATCGAGACCACCCGCGACGCCATCGAGGACCAGCGCGCCGCCGCCAGGCCGCTGACCGACATCGCCGCCGAGCGCGGCCTGAAGATCGTGACGGTCAAGGCCGTGGATACCAACGGCAAGGATCCGGAGGGCCGCAAGGTCGGCGACATCCCCGATCCGGACACGACCCTGCCCGCCCTGTTCCGCGCCGAGATCGGCGGCGACAACGAGCCCCTGCGCACCAAGGCCGGCGGCTACGTCTGGTACGACGTCACCGGCATCGATCCCGCGCACGACAAGCCGCTGGATCAGGTCAAGGACGGCGTGACCGCGGGCTGGAAGGCCGCCGAGACCGCCAAGCGCCTCCAGGCCAAGGGACGCGAACTGGTCGAGAAGCTGAACACGGGCGCGACCTTCGAGGCGGTCGCCCAGGAGGCCGGCGTCAATCCGCAGGAGGCGCAGGATCTCGCGCGCAACCAGGCCAAGGACATGCTGACCGCCGACGACGTCAACCTGATCTTCGCGACGGCGGTGGGCAAGGCCGGCACCGCGGCGGCGGCCGATTCCCGCGCCGTGTTCAAGGTCACGGCGGCGACCATGCCGGCCTTCGTGGCCGACAGCCCGAGCGACCGGACCATCACCCAGAACTTCCAGGCGGCCCTCGCCGACGATGTGCTGTCGCAGTACATCGCCGAGGTCCAGAAGAACGCCGGCGTCAAGATCGATGCAGCGGCCCTGCGCCGCGCGCTGGGCGGCGAGTACTGACATATGGCCGAGGCGCCTGACGACGCGGCCTTCGCGGAGCGCTACGCGGCCGGGCAGCCGAGCCTCGTCGCGCTGACCCTGGTGGCAGATCTCGAGACGCCGGTGGCGGCGTTCCTGAAGCTGCGCGCCCGCCATGCGGGCCCGGCCTTCCTGCTCGAATCGGTCGAGGGCGGCGCCGTGCGCGGCCGCTACTCGATGATCGGGCTCGATCCGGACCTGATCTGGCGATGCCGCGACGGCGTGCCAGCGATCGCGCGCGGCCCGGATCTCGACGCCTTCGCGCCGGACGACCGGGCGCCGCTGGCCAGCCTGCGTTCCCTGATCGCCGAGAGCGCCATCGGCGATGTGGACGGCCAGGACCTGCCGCCGATGGCCGCCGGCCTGTTCGGCTATCTCGGCTACGACATGGTCCGCGCCATGGAGCGGCTGCCGGAGCCCAACCCCGATCCCCTCGGCGTTCCGGACGCGATCCTGGTCCGCCCGCGGGTGATGGTGGTGTTCGACGCGGTGCGCGACCTGCTGACCGTGGTGTCCCCGGTGCGGCCGGCGGCGGGCATCCCGGCCCGGGCGGCCTACGAGGCCGCGCTCCAGCGCCTCGACCGGGTGGCGGAGGCCCTGGAGGGACCGCTGCCGATCGAGGCGCGGGTCGACCTCGCGGCGGTCGCCCATCCGGAGCCGGTCTCGAACACGGCGCCGGAGGCCTTCGCCGCCATGGTGGCACGGGCCAAGGACTACATCGTCGCCGGCGACGTGTTCCAGGTGGTGCTGTCGCAGCGCTTCTCGGCGCCGTTCACCCTGCCGGCCTTCAGCCTGTACCGGTCGCTCCGGCGCACGAACCCGGCCCCGTTCCTTTGCTATCTCGACTTCGAATCCTTCCAGATCGTCTGCTCCTCGCCGGAGATCCTGGTGCGCGTCCGCGACGGCACCGTCACCGTGCGGCCCATCGCCGGCACCCGCCGCCGGGGCGCGACCCCGGCCGAGGACGCCGCGCTCGCCGAGGAATTGCTGGCCGATCCGAAGGAGCGTGCCGAGCACCTGATGCTGCTCGATCTCGGCCGCAACGATGCCGGCCGGGTCTCACGGATCGGCAGCGTGCGGGTGACGGACTCGTTCTTCATCGAGCGCTACAGCCACGTGATGCACATCGTGTCGAACGTCGAGGGCGACCTCGATCCGCGGCACGATCCCCTCGACGCCCTGGCGGCGGGCTTCCCGGCCGGAACGGTCTCTGGGGCGCCCAAGGTGCGGGCCATGGAGATCATCGACGAATTGGAGCACGACAAGCGCGGCCCCTATGCCGGCTGCGTCGGCTATTTCGGCGCGCGCGGCGAGATGGACACCTGCATCGTGCTGCGCACGGCCGTGGTGAAGGACGGGCGGATGCACGTCCAGGCCGGCGCGGGGATCGTGTACGATTCCGATCCGGCGTCCGAGCAGCAGGAATGCGTCAACAAGGCCAAGGCGCTGTTCCGGGCCGCCGAGGAGGCGGTGCGGTTCGCGGCTCAGGCCAAGCGGGGGCAGTGAGCCGATCCCGCCGCCTGCGCGCGCCGCGCTGCCTACGCGGTTGACCGCTCCGCCCCGAGCGGTCACATCGCCTGCATGCCCGAGCGTGCCGCCGCGATGCCCAATGTCCTCGTCATCGACAATTACGATTCCTTCACCTGGAATCTCGTCCACCTGATCGGCCCGCTCTGCGGTACGATCGAGGTCGCCCGCAACGACGCGACCAGCATCGCGGACATCCGCAGCCGGGCCCCCGACGCGATCGTGCTCTCGCCGGGCCCCTGCACGCCGAACGAGGCCGGCATCTGCCTCGACGTGGTGCGCGAGCTGTCGGACGAAATCCCAATCTTCGGCGTCTGCCTCGGCCTCCAGGCCATCGGCCAAGCCTTCGGGGGCGATGTGGTGCGCGCGCCGCTGCCGCTGCACGGCAAGGTCTCGACCATCCGGCACGGGGCCAGCGGCCTGTTCCGCGGCCTGAACGACAGCTTCGAGGCGACGCGCTACCACTCCCTGGTGGTCGACCGCGCCAGTTGCCCGGAATCGCTGCGGGTCACCGCCGAGGCGGACGGGCTGATCATGGGGCTCGAGCATGCCGAGCGCCCGCTCCACGGCGTCCAGTTCCACCCGGAGAGCATCCGGTCGCAGCACGGCACGGAGATCGTGAAAAACTTCCTCGATCTCGCGGCCGCCTGGAACGCGGCACGTGACAGGACCCGCGCCGGCGTGCATTGACGGCCGGAAGCCGGGGCGGCCCTCCGACAGAATCCATGGACAGTTTCAGACCCCATCTCGCCAAGGTCGCCGGGGGCCGCTCCCTCGACCGGGCCGAGGCGCGCGCGGCCTTCGACGACCTGCTGTCGGGCGCGGTGACCCCGGTTCAGGCCGGTGCCTTCCTGACCGCCCTCAAGGTGCGCGGGGAGACCGTCGAGGAGATCGTCGGTGCCGCCGAGGCCATGCGCGCGCGCATGACCCGGGTGGCGGCTCCGGAGGGCGCCGTCGACGTGGTCGGCACCGGCGGCGATCAGTCCGGCAGCGTCAATGTCTCGACGCTCGCGGCCATCCTGGTGGCCGCCTGCGGCGTGCCGGTGGCCAAGCACGGCAACCGCGCCGCCACCTCCCGCTCCGGCGCCGCCGACGTGCTGGCCGCCCTCGGCGTGCGGCTCGGCCTCGACGCGGCGGGGCAGGCGCGCTGCCTGGCCGAGGCCAACCTGTGCTTCCTGTTCGCGCAGGCCCATCACCCGGCGATGCGTCACGTGGCGGCGATCCGCTCGGAACTGCCGGTGCGGACGATCTTCAACCTGCTGGGCCCGCTATGCAATCCGGCGGGCGTGGCCTGCCAGCTGTTCGGCGTCGCCCAGGAGGCGCTCGCCGAGCCGCTGACCCGGGTGCTCGCGGAACTCGGCAGCCGCAGGGTCTGGACCGTCCACGGCTCCGACGGGCTCGACGAGATCACCGTCACTGGCCCGACCCGGGTCGTCGCCCTCGATGACGGCCGGATCTCCCGCTTCACCATCGACCCGCGCGACCTCGGCCTGGCGTTGCGGGCGCCGGAAGAACTGCGCGGGGGCGATCCCGCCGACAATGCCCGGGCGCTGGAGGCGGTGCTGGCGGGCGCGCGCAACGCCTACCGGGACATCGCGGTTCTCAACGCCGGGGCGGCACTCGTCGTCGCGGGGGCCGCCCCGACCCTGGCGGACGGGCTCGCGCGGGCGCACCATGCGGTCGATTCCGGGGCGGCCCGGGCAACCCTCGCCCGCCTCGTCCAGGCCTCGAACGACCACGCCACCGGGCAGGAGGGCCGATGAGCTCGCTGACGCAAGAGGCGAATCACGATACGGTCGCCGAGACGCCCCCCGAGCGGCCCAACGTGCTCGCCCGAATCGAGGCCTACAAGCGCCGGGAAATCGCCGAGGCGAAGCTGCGCGTGCCGCTCGCCAAGCTCGAGCGCAAGGTCGCGCAGGCCGATCCGGTGCGCGGCTTCGCGGCGGCGATCCGCGCCCATCTCGCCGAGGGGCGCCCGGCGCTCATCGCCGAGGTGAAGAAGGCTTCGCCCTCCAAGGGCCTGATCCGGGCCGATTTCGACCCCAAGATCCTCGCCGCCGCCTACGAGGCCGGCGGCGCCACCTGCCTGTCGGTCCTCACCGACGAACCCTCGTTCCAGGGGCGGCCGGACTATCTGACCGCGGCGCGCAAGGCCTGCCGGTTGCCGGTGCTGCGCAAGGACTTCCTGTTCGAGCCCTACCAAGTCTACGAGGCCCGGGCCTGGGGCGCCGACTGCATCCTCGCGATCATGGCCTGCCTCGACGACGACGAGGCCATGGCCCTGGTCGAGACGGCCCACCTGCTCGGAATGGACGTCCTCGTCGAGGTCCACGACGAGGCCGAGCTCACCCGGGCGATTCCCCTGGGCACGGCGCTGATCGGCATCAACAACCGCAACCTGAAGACCTTCGAGGTCTCGTTCGAGACCGCGATCCACCTCAAGCCCGGTATCCCCGAAGATCGAATCGCGGTCGCCGAGAGCGGCATCGGCGACCGCGCCGACGTGATCCGTCTCCGGGAGAACGGCCTCGGCGTGGTCCTGGTCGGCGAGAGCCTGATGCGACAGGCGGACGTGACCGCGGCGACCCGCGCGCTGCTCTTCGGCGACGGCGAGGCCCCCAAGGCCCGGATCAAGGGCTGAGCGATGGAGCCCGGCACGACGCTCACCCATCTCGACACCAGCGGCGCGGCCAACATGGTCGATGTCACCGACAAGCCCGCCACCGACCGGACCGCCCGGGCGGAGGGCTGCATCGTGATGCGGCCCGAGACCCTGGTGCTGATCCGCGAGGGCGACGCCAAGAAAGGCGACGTGATCGGAACCGCGCGGCTGGCCGGCATCATGGCGGCCAAGCGCACCCACGAGCTGATCCCGCTCTGCCACCCGCTGCTCCTGTCCAAGATCCGGGTCATATGTGAGCCCGACGACGCGCTGCCTGGCCTGCGGATCGCCGCCGAGGTGCGGGTCCAGGGCCCGACCGGGGTCGAGATGGAGGCGCTGACCGCCGTCTCGGTGGCCTGTCTGACGGTCTACGACATGGTGAAGGCGGTGGATCGCGGCATGCGGATCGAGGGCATCCGGCTCGTTGCCAAGGATGGCGGCCGCTCCGGCGCCTACCGGGCGCCTCTGGCATGAGCGGCCTGATTCCGGTCGCCGAGGCGCTGGCGCGGGTCCTGGCGAGCGTTCCCGGCCCCGTCGAGGCCGAAACCGTGCCCCTGGCCCAGGCCGCCGGGCGGACGCTGGCGGCCGACATCGTCGCCACCCGGACGCAGCCGCCTTTCCCGGCCTCTGCCATGGACGGCTACGCGGTGCGCGGCGCCGACGCTGCATCGCCGGGGGCAACCCTGCGGCTGATCGGCACCAGCGCGGCCGGCCATGGCTTCTCGGGACGCATCGGCCCCGGCGAGGCGGTGCGGATCTTCACCGGGGCGCCGGTCCCCGATGGCGCGGACGCGATCCTGATCCAGGAGGACGCACAGGCCGAGGGCGAGACCGTGCGGGTGGTCGAACCGGTCGAGCCGAACCGGTTCATCCGCCGCGCCGGGCTCGATTTCACGGCCGGGGAGACGCTGCTCACCCAAGGCCTGACCCTCGACGCGCGGCGCCTCGCCCTGGCGGCGGCGGCCGGCCACCCGCGCCTGCCGGTCCGGCGCAGGCCCCGGGTGGCGATCCTGGCCACCGGGGACGAGCTGGTGGCCCCCGGGGAGAATCCCGCCTGGGATCAGATCGTCGCCTCGAACAGCCTCGCCCTCGGCGCGCTCGCCACCGAGGCGGGGGCGGAGATCATCGATCTCGGCATCGCGGCGGACGACCATGCGGCCCTCGCGGACGCCTTCCGCCGCGCCCGCGAAGCCCGGGCCGACCTGCTGGTGACCCTCGGAGGCGCGTCGGTCGGCGACCACGACCTCGTCCAGGCTGCGCTGGCCCGGGAGGGGCTGGAACTCGGCTTCTGGCGGGTGGCGCTCCGGCCCGGCAAGCCGCTGATGCACGGCCGCCTCGGCGACATGCTGGTGATCGGGCTGCCGGGAAATCCGGTCTCGTCGATCGTCTGCGGGCTGCTGTTCGTGGTGCCGGCGATCCGCGCGTTGCAGGGCGATCCCCGGGCCGGCGAAGACCGCAGCGAGGCGGCGACGCTCGGCCGCGACCTCCCGGCCAACGATGGACGGGCCGACTACATGCGCGCGCGCCTCGCCGTCACGCCGGGCCGGCTTCCGGTGGCGACTCCGGAGCAGCGCCAGGATTCCTCGATGCTGGCGGTGCTGGGCCACGCCGAGGCGCTGCTGATCCGCGCGCCGCACGAAGCCGCCGCCCGGGCCGGCGATCCCTGTCGGATCATCCGGCTCGACCGACGCCTGCTCTGAGCGGCTCCGGCTTCACCCGCCAGACCTTGAGCGGACCGGGCAGGTCGAGAGGCTCCAGCCGATCGGATCGCGCAGCGCCGTCGGTGAGCCGCGTGGCGAAGGCGGGCTCCGCCTGGAGGTCCTCGGCCGGGCGGGCCGGGCAGGCAACCACGTAGCGGATCGCGAACGTCGTCAGCACGTGCTCCAGATCCGCCTGCGTGCCACCCAGACCCTCGATCGCCGCAATCAGCCCCGGGATCGCCCGATGATACGGCGCGGCTACGATCCGGTGCGGCGTGTGCAGCAGGATCGCCGGTCCCATGACGATCGGCGCCAGGACGGTGCCGGGCGGGAGGGCGCCGAGGGGTGCCAGGGCGGCCTCGCTCCGGCAGGCGACCGCGCCGGCGGGATCGGGGGCCGTCCGCGCGGCCGGGGCCAGCGCCTCGGCAAGGAGCGCGGGCGCCATCCAGAGCGAGCTTATGAGGCAGCCGCCGAGGAGCGCGAGACCCCAGCGGGGTAGACCGGCCCGGGCTCCAGCATCCTGCGCGAGCGCGCGGTCGAGGACGGCCCCCGCGACCAGCGGCACGAAGCCGGAGGCGATGTAGAGCCCCCGGAACTCGAACAGGCCGAGGATCAGGCCCGGCCAGAGGAATAGTGCCGCCACCGACCAGGCACGCCGCTGCGGCCCGCGCCACGCCATCCAGGTCGCAGCGAACGCCGCGAGCAGCACCACCGGATAGAAGACCAGGGCCTCCCACTGACCCCGGGCGATGAACTTCGGGAGCGAGGCCATCTCGTTCACCGTCAGCAGCCAGCGGGTCCGGACGAGGGGCGGCATGTCCGGGAAGGGCCCGCCCAGGCAGGTCGGGAAAGCGAGGGCGAAGCCCCCGAGCAGGATCGCGCCGCAGGCCGCCGCAAGGGCGGCGCGCGCCCGCATCGACCCGAGACGGTCGCCAGCTGCGGCCGCGGAGACGGCGAAGAGCAGGCCGCCGAGGGCGATCCACAGCCAGGGTAGCGAGAGCGCATCGCAGCGCGGGGCCCCCCAGAGCCCGGGATCCGTCTGCACGGCGAACAGGATCGGCGCGGCGATCCCGAGCCCGAGGCCGAAGCCGGCCAGGACCGGCAGCGCCGGACGGCCGCGCAGGCACCAATCCCCCACGAGGAACAGGGCCGCCGGGGCGATGGACGGCAGACCTTCCAGCCCCACCGCCAGCGACAGGGCCGCAAGACCGCCGCCGACGAGACCGCTCCGGAATCCGCCGTGGATCATGCAGAAGGCGAGTCCGAGGATCGCGATGATCTGGACGTTGTGGTGGTCGACCCGCCCGGCGGCGAATTGGATGCCGACCCCGAGAGTCTGGGTCGCCGCGATGACGGCCAGCACGGCAGCGCGGCTGCCGAAACGCGCCCGGGTGCCGCGATGGAGCACGCCGCAATAGAGCGCGAACAGCAGCGCCGGCCACAATGCGGCGGCCAAGCCCTCCGCCAGGGTCCGGCCGGCGAGGGGCGTCAGGGCCAGGATCAGCCCGGCGATCGGGGCATCCACGAGGCGCGACCAGTGGCTCGATACGCCTCCGGGCGGGAGGAAGCGGTATTGGACGTTGTCGTACCAGCCCTGGCCCGCGAGCAGATCGCGCACCGCGACGAGCCGCATGGCGTCGTCGGTATCGGGCACGCGCAGGTGCCGGATCGTGTCCCAGATGTCCTGCGGCGCGTTCATGGTCGCAAGCGACAGGGCGACGAGCAGCCACAGGAGCGGGCGCGGATCGAGCCGTGCGGCGCGGGCGGGGATCGGATCCGCCGAAGCGGGCATGGCGGGCACCCAGACGAGCGGCGGGCCCCTCTGCCCGGATCGGGGCGAGGTCACGCCTGACGCCCGGTCGAGGCGCCGGGCATGTTCGTCGTACTTCTGTTGTGCGGCGGTTAACCGATCGTCAGCGCCGCACGCTTAGGTTCGGATTGTGCCGTTCGATTTCGCCGCGCCGCATACGGAACTGAGACCCTCCGGGCATGCCGAAACAGATCCCGGGTCGCAGGCAGATCCCGATCATCGCGACGGGTTTCGTGATCGCGCTCGGGACGTGGCTCTCGTTGAGGCCGTGGGATTTGCACGCCTGGATGATCGGCGCGCCACTCGGACACGACTACGTCAATTTCTGGCTCGCGCCCCGGCTGGTCATGGCGGGGCAGGCCGGCACGCTGATCGATCTCCCGGCCTACGGTGACGCGGTCAAGGCGGCCTTCGGCCTGAGCTACGATCCGCATCTTCTCTTCGTCTATCCGCCGCACGTGCTGCTGTTTCTGGTGCCGCTGGCCAGCCTGCCGTTCCTGCCGGCCGTCTTCGTCTGGACTGCTGTGAATGTCGCTGCCCTGGCCTGGGCGACGCGCCGATCAGCCGAGGCCGTCGACGGCACCCTTGTCCTGGTCGCCTGCCTGTCGCCGCCTGCGATCACGATGATGCTCTACGGCCATTTCGGCGGCCTGCTTGCCCTCGGGGCGACCGTCGTGCTGCAGGAGAGCGGTCGTCGCCCGTGGCTCGCCGGCCTCTGTTTCGCCTGCCTCACCGTGAAGCCGCAATTCGCGGCGGCGCTCGGGCTGATCCTGCTGTGTGGCGGTTTCTGGCGCTGTCTGGTCGCGGCCGGGTTCGCCACGGCCGCGCTGGTGGGCGTCTCGGTCGCCGCGTTCGGCGTCGCGGTTTGGGAACGGTTCGTCACCGTGACGATGCCGCTGCAGAGCTCCTTCATCACCGCGTTTAACGCACCGATGATCGAGACCTCGGTCACGCCCTATTTCGTCGCCCGATTCTGGGGACTGCCCGCGGGCATCGCCTGGACGATCCAGGGATGCATCAGCGTCCTGGCGCTCGCCGCCGCCATACGGGCCCTGCGCGGCGATATGCGCAGTCCGGCCCGGCTCCTCGTGGTGCTGCTGGCCGTTCTAGTGATGCAAACCCTACGCCTCGCATTACGACCTGGCTGTCGTGGCGCCGGCCCTGACCCTGGTCGTGCTCGCGGGCGACCCAAGGCCATCGCGCCTGGCGGTGGCGGTCTGGTTGCTGGTCCCGCTGGCGCGCATCTTCTTCATCTTCGAGATACCGCTCCTCTGCTTGATCGTGCCCGGCGCGCTGTTCGCCCAGGCCGCGCGTCTTTCGAGACCCGGCCGGGAGACGGTCCCGGCCGCCGCCCCCGCTCGGCTCGAGGCGGCCGTCTGACCTCCGATCGCACGCCGGACTGACCCACGGCCCGCGTCCTGTGCCTCTGGGGTCATGGCTTCGACCGGCCGGTGCGGGAGGACGATCCCCCGGCGCCGGGCGAACTCTAAGGCACCAGCAAATGGGAGGGCGAGAAGATCCTCGCGGCTCATGCCGGCGACTTCGCCGCCACGATCATCCGGTCACCGACCATCATGGGGGCCGGGCGGCTCGGCTTGCTGGCGATCCTGTTCGCGTTCATCGCCGAAGGCCGGAGGATCTGGCTGGTCGGCGAGGGCAGCAACCGCTACCAATTCGTGTCCGTGGACGACCTGATCGAGGCCATGGTGCTGGCCTGGCGACGCCGAGCCTCCGGCACCTTCGGGATCGGGTCCGACGACGTCGGTACGATGCGCGACACGTTCGAGCCTGTGATCGCGCAGGCCGGCACCGGCGCCCGCACGACCCGGTTGCCGAAGGCGCCGCTACTCCTCGCGATGCGGGCGGCACACGCCCTGCGGATCTCACAGCTCGGGCCGTATCATTACCGGATGATCGCCGAGGATTTTATCTTCGACACCACCCGGATCAAGGCGGCCCTGGGCTGGGCACCGACCCTCACCAACCGTGAGATGCTGCTCGCGGCCTATCGGTATTATGCCGCGAACCAGTCGAAGATCGCCACGCGCCGCGCCGTATGCGCCCATCGGCACGCCGCCAATATGGGGGTGATCTCCCTGCTGAAATGGGTTTCGTAAAATCACGCCCGCTCGAAAGGCCAGCGATTCCTTAACCACGAGGATTCATGCTGCCGGCAATCAGGCGCTGCCTGTGCGACGCCAAACACGAATCGCCGGAGCAGGGGATGAGCCACCACACCGAGACCCTGGTGATCGGCGCGGGGCCCGCGGGTCTCACCGCCGCCTACCTGCTGTCGAAGCAGGGCCGGTCCGTCACCGTCCTGGAGCGGGATCCGGCGCAGGTCGGCGGCATCTCGCGCACGGTCTCGCACAATGGCTATCTGTTCGACATCGGCGGCCACCGGTTCTTCTCGAAATCCAAGGCGGTGGTCGATCTCTGGGACGAGATCCTGCCCAACGACTTCATCGAGCGCCCGCGCCTGTCGCGGATCTACTATCGCGGCCGGTACTACGCTTATCCGCTCAAGGCCTTCGAGGCGCTGCGCAATCTCGGCGTGTTCACCAGCGCGGCCTGCGTCGCCTCCTACCTCTATGCCCGCATGACGCCGGTGCGCGACCCGAAGAACTTCCACGCCTGGGTGCGCAACCAGTTCGGCGAGCGTCTGTTCTCGATCTTCTTCAAGACCTACACCGAGAAGGTCTGGGGCATGTCGTGCGACGCGATCTCGGCCGATTGGGCTGCGCAGCGCATCAAGGGGCTCGATCTCGGTTCGGCGATCCGCGACGGCCTCAAGCGCTCGCTCGGCCTGCGCAAGGCGCCGAAGGCCGGCGGCCCGGTGATCAAGACGCTGATCGAATCGTTCCGCTATCCCCGCCGCGGTCCCGGCATGATGTGGGAGGCCGCCGCCGCCAAGGTCCAGGCCCAGGGCGGCCGGGTCCACCTCGACCGCGGCGTCGATTCCCTCAGCTACGATGCCGGCACCGGCATCTGGACGGTGGCGGCCCGCAGCGGCGACGGCAGCCGCGAGACCTACACGGCCCGCCATCTGATCTCGTCCGCCCCGGTGCGCGAGCTGGTCGACTCGATCCGGCCGCGGCCGCTCAGCACCTTCAACGCGCGGGCGCTGAAATACCGCGACTTCCTGACCGTGGCGCTCATCGCCAAGTCCCAAAAAAATTTCCCGGATAATTGGATCTACATCCACGATCCGTCGGTGCAGGTCGGGCGGGTGCAGAACTTCCGATCCTGGTCCCCCGAGATGGTGCCGGACGAGGATCATACCTGCCTCGGCCTCGAATATTTCTGCTTCGAGGGCGACGGGCTCTGGACGTCCTCGGACGAGGACCTCGTGGCGCTGGCCAAGCGGGAGATCGGCCAGATCGGCCTGATCGACCCGGCCGACGTGGTCGATGCCTGCGTGGTCCGGCAGCCGAAGGCCTATCCGGTCTATGACGAGGATTATGCCGGCCACGTCGCCACCGTGCGGCGGGAGCTGGAGCGGGATTTCCCGACCCTCCACCTCGTCGGCCGCAACGGCATGCACAAGTACAACAACCAGGACCACGCGATGATGACCGCGATGCTGACCGTGGAGAACATCCTCCAGGGCCAGCGCCGGCACGATGTCTGGCGGGTCAACGAGGATGCCGAATACACGGAGGCCGGCGTGTCGGGCGCCCGGGCCGCCCTCGGCAGCGAGCGCCTCGTGCCGCGCAAGGTCGCTTGAGCGGCGACAGGCCGGCGGCCGCGTCATCGGCACGGCTTGCCGGTCCGGGCGACGGCTCTATCGTTCACCCCCGGTAACGCCGAGGTCCAGCGGCGGCCGGGAGGATTTCGAACGATGCGCTCATTGATCATCGCCGCGCTCTTGGCGGGCGTCGCCGTGCCCGCCTGGGCGCAGGGCGCCGCCCCCGCCGAGACCAAGGCCAAGACCGACGATCTCGAGAAGCTCGAAGGCTTCCACAGCACCAACACCCAGGCCGCGGCGGAAATCCCGCAGACCGGCCGGCGCGCCGACGCGATCCGCAAGACGCTGGCCAAGATCAAGCTGCCAGAGGGCTTCAAGATCGACCTCTATGCGGTGGTGCCCGATGCCCGCGCCATCGCGGTTGGTCCCAATGCCGGGGTGCTGTTCGTCGGCACACGCAAGAACAAGGTCTACACGGTCACCGACCGCGACAAGGACCGGGTCGCCGACGAGGTGCGCCCCTTCGCGCCCGGCATCGCGTTCAAGATCCCCAACGGCGTCTGCTTCTCGAAGGACGGCGTGCTCACCGTGGTCGAGCAGAATCGGGTCCTGGCCTTCCCGGCCGCCGAGTTCTTCTATGAGAACCCGGATGTGGCGGCCGGCATCCTCGTGAAGGAAGGCGCCCTGATCCCGGCCGCGGAGGAGAGCTTCAACCACACCGCCCGGGTCTGCCGGGTCGGACCCGACGGCAAGACCTACATCGCGCTGGGGCAGCCCTACAACGTGCCCCCGGCCGAGAAGCTCGACCTGTACAAGACGATGGGCATCGGCGGCATCATCCGGATCGACGCCGACGGCAAGAACCGCGAAGTTTTTGCGACGGGCATCCGGAATTCGGTCGGGCTGGACTTCGCCGCCGACAAGTCGCTCTGGTTCACCGACAACCAGGTTGACGGCATGGGCGACGACAAGCCGCCGGGCGAATTGAACCATGCCACCAAGGCGGGCGAGACTTTCGGCTTCCCGTGGTTCGGCGGCGGCGCCGTGCGCACGGTGGAGTACAAGGATCAGACCCCGCCGGCCGACGCGGTCGCCCCGGTGGCCGAATTGCCGCCGCACGCGGCCGATCTCGGCATGACCTTCTACAACGGCAAGCAGTTCCCGGCCTCGTACAAGGGCGGGATCTTCATCGCCGAGCACGGCTCCTGGAACCGCACCGAGCCGGTCGGTGCCCGGGTGATGTTCGCCCCCATGGGGGCGGACGGGAAGCTTGGTGCGGTCAAGCCATTCGCGGAAGGCTGGCTCACCGGCGACGGCGAGTATCTCGGCCGCCCGGTGGACGTGGCGGTGATGCTCGACGGCTCCCTGCTGGTCTCCGACGATTCCGCCGGGGCGATCTACCGGATCTCCTACGAGAAGTAGTTTTTTGCGAGTGGGCGCTTCTCCGCCAGAGAGGCGCCCCCTTCGCGGACGTGCGCGACGCGCTCCCTCTCCCGCACGGGAGAGGGGACCCGCGCCACCGCCGTCGCCCGTTCGTGCAAGCGTCACCCAGCCCCCTCCCGAGCCCCGCTGATGATCCGTCCGCTTCTCCTTCTCGCCGCGACCCTCGTTCCGCTCTCGGCCCAGGCCGGCGACGCGGCCCTCGGGCGCAAGAAGGCCAGCGCCTGCCAGACCTGCCACGGGATGGATGGGCTCTCGAAGCTGCCCGAGGCGCCGAACCTCGCCGGGCAGGTCAAGCCCTATCTGGTGAAGCAGCTCACCGAGTACCGCGACGGCAAGCGGCAGAACGAGATCATGAACGTGGTCGCCAAGGAGCTGACGGACGCCGATATCGCGAACCTAGCCGCGTATTACTCAAGCATCCAGATCGACGTGCTGCCGCCGGGATGACCAGCGCGTCTCCCTCCCCCCTCTGCGGGCTACGGGCGACACAAGTTTGAGGTCTCAGCGAGTTCGCCGGCCAGATCGGCGGGGCTCGGGTCCCCTGTCCCGTACGGAAGAGGGGGCCTGTCGCGCTACGTCATGAGCCGCGTGCCTTGAACCCGCGTCGCCCGTAACTCTGCGGGGGAGGGAAAAAGGGGGATGGTTCAATCGTCCATCTTCAGCGCCGCAATGAACGCCTCCTGCGGGATCTCCACGCGCCCGAACTGGCGCATCTTCTTCTTACCTTCCTTCTGCTTGTCCAGCAGCTTGCGCTTGCGCGAGATGTCGCCGCCGTAGCACTTGGCGGTGACGTCTTTGGACAGGGCCTTGATCGTCTCGCGGGCGATGATCTTGCCGCCGATCGCCGCCTGGACCGGGATTTGGAACAGGTGGCGGGGGATCAGGTCCTTCAGCTTCTCGCACATGGCCCGGCCGCGCGACTCGGCGCGGGTGCGGTGGACCAGCATCGAGAGCGCGTCCACCGGTTCGGCGTTGACCAGCAGCGACATCTTCACGAGGTCGCCCTCGCGGTAGTCGGAGACGTGGTAGTCGAACGACGCGTAGCCCTTCGAGATCGATTTCAGCCGGTCGTAGAAATCGAACACGACCTCGTTCAGCGGCAGGTCGTAGACCACCATCGCGCGCTTGCCGACGTAGTTGAGGTCGATCTGGACGCCGCGGCGGTCCTGGCACAACTTCAGCACGCCGCCGAGATACTCGTCCGGGGTCAGGATCGTGGCGCGGATCCAGGGCTCCTCGATCAGCTCGATCTTCATGACGTCCGGCATGTCGGCCGGGTTGTGCAGCTCCTTGACCGTGCCGTCGCGCATCTTCAGTCGGTAGACCACCGAGGGCGCGGTCGAGATCAGATCGAGGTTGAACTCGCGCTCCAGCCGCTCCTGGATGATCTCCAGGTGGAGGAGCCCCAGGAAGCCGCAGCGGAAGCCGAAGCCGAGCGCGGCCGAACTCTCCATCTCGTAGGAGAACGAGGCGTCGTTCAGCCGGAGCCGGCCCATGGCCGAGCGCAGGTTCTCGAACTCGGCGGCGTCCACCGGGAACAGGCCGCAGAACACCACCGCCTGGACCTCCTTGAAGCCCGGCAGCATCGCAATGGTCTGGCGCTTGTCCTCGGTGATGGTATCGCCGACGCGGGTGTCGGCCACCTCCTTGATCGAGCCGGTGAAGAAGCCGACCTCGCCGGGGCCCAGCGCGTCGATCTCGGCCATCTTCGGCCGGAACACGCCGATCCGGTCGACGCCGTGGACCGCGTCGGCCCCCATCATGCGGATGGTCATGCCCTTCTTGAGCACGCCGTCGACGACCCGCACCAGCACGACGACGCCGAGATAGGCGTCGTACCAGCTGTCCACGAGGAGGGCCTTCAGGGGCGCGTCACGGTCGCCCTTCGGCGCCGGCAGGCGGGTGACGATCGCCTCCAGCACCGCCTCGATGTTGAGCCCGGTCTTGGCCGAGATCGCCACGGCCTGGGAGGCGTCGAGGCCGATCACCTCCTCGATCTGCTCCTTGACCCGCTCGGGCTCGGCGGCCGGCAGGTCGACCTTGTTGAGGACGGGCACGATCTCGTGGTTGGCGTCGAGGGCCTGGTAGACGTTGGCCAGCGTCTGCGCCTCCACGCCCTGCGAGGCGTCGACCACCAGCAGCGAGCCCTCGCAGGCGGCGAGCGACCGGGAGACCTCGTAGGCGAAGTCCACGTGGCCGGGGGTGTCCATCAGGTTCAGGACGTAGTCCTGGCCGTCCTGCGCCTTGTATTCCAGGCGCACGGTCTGCGCCTTGATGGTGATGCCGCGCTCCTTCTCGATATCCATCGAGTCGAGCATCTGCTCGCTCATGTCGCGCAGCGCCACGGTGCCGGTGGCCTGGATCAGCCGGTCCGCGAGCGTCGATTTGCCGTGGTCGATATGCGCGACGATCGAGAAGTTGCGGATGAATTCGATCGGGGCTGTCATCGGCATTCCGTTCGGGCGCGCGACGGCGCGCACCGTCTGACGTCGGGGCGTGTTCGGATGGATCGGTTCACGCGCGGGATAGCAGCGCGGCGGGGACGCGCCAAGCGCAGGGACGTCCCGCGGGTCATCCCGTCACCGGTCATCGGACCGGCGCACGAACGGCGGGGGCCGGAATGATCCGGCCCCCGCCGCAGGACAAGTCCGTCGCCGAGATCCGGGCCTGCGGCTCAGCGGCCGCGGTCGCGGATCAGGCGCTCGATCTCGGCCTCGCCGTGGGAGCGCGCCTTGGCCTCGGTCGGATGCTTCCGGTCCGAGCGCTGGTGCAGCTTGCCGTGCTTGCGGATGCTCCACTGGTACAGGGAGCCGCTGTCGCCGACGGGCTCCACGTCGAGGCTGAAGGGGTAGGTGTCTGTCTGGGTGTCGCTCATGGGGCCGATATGGGGCATCCAGCGACTTTTCGCCATGCCCCATCGTGATGTCCTTGCACACTCACGTGTCCGCGCCCGTCGCGCGCGCCCGCGCGGCCATGGCGACGAGGCTCTTGCGCAACGTCCCCATGTCGGTGACGCGCTCGGGATAGGTGACCCGGGCGGTGCGGTCGCCGGCCATCAGGTCCATCCCCTCGGGATCGAGACCGGTGAGTCGCCAGGGCACCCCTGCCTCGCCCCCGGTACCCGCGGCATAGAGCGCCAGCGCGTCCGCGTGGTCGGCGTTCATGTGCTCCACGGCCCCGCGCTCGCCAGCCACGATCGCCTCGGCGCCGGCGAGGTCGAGGAGCAATTGCGTGCGCGTCAGCGTCGCGGCCTTGGCGAAGCCGCCGTTGAGATGGCCGGCCTCTGCATCGAGGGCGAAGAAGCCGAAATCCGGGAAGTCGGCATAGAGCTTGGCCTTGGGGTGCCGGGCGAGGAACCGCTCCCGGGCCCGCGCCTCCGGGGTCTGCACGGCGTGGCCGACCACGGTGAGTCGGGGATGGGCCAGGGGATCGCCCTTGCCCCCCTGCGAAAACAGCAGCGAGCAGCGCGGCCGGGCCAGCAGGTTGCGGGTATGGGCCGAGAGTCGCGACAGCAGCATCAGCGGCGTCCCGTCCACGTCGGTGGCGATCGTGACGAGCGACGCGAAGGGGGTGCCGTCCGGGTCGAGGGTCGCGAGCGCGCCGGAGCGGATGCCGCGCAGCAGGGTCCGCGCCAGGCCGATCGCGTCGAACGGCGCCTGATCCGCCGGCAGGGGCCGGGCCGGTCCCCGCGGCCCCGGCGCGGTCTCGGTCGTCTCGCCCATAAGCCCATCCTCCCCCTGTCGAATGGCCGCCATATTCCTGCGCCACGTTAGCCCCGCGACGGTCGGCGCGCGAGGCGCCCGGCCCGCGTCAGATCGGCCGTTACGGCCAAGCTATGACCGCCGCTCGCTTTTTCCGATCGGCCGTACTAAAGGACCTGTCCCTTTGCGCGCGCCGGGCTGCGCCGAAACCGCCCGGTTCGTGCACTCGTCTGCCCCACGGGGGCCGGGCGCGGCGCGGCCTGTGCGTAAGCCGGGACCGCGCCCGAACCCGTTCAGTCAGGGACCGCGCATGCCGACCATCGCCCTCGTCGACGACGACCGGAACATTCTCACCTCCGTGTCGATCGCTCTTGAGACCGAAGGCTACCGCATCCAGACCTACACGGACGGCGCCTCCGCCCTCGACGGCCTGCGCCACTCTCCGCCGGATCTGGCGATCTTCGATATCAAGATGCCGCGCATGGACGGCATGGAGCTGCTCCGGCGCCTGCGGCAGAAATCCGACCTGCCCGTGATCTTCCTGACCTCGAAGGACGAGGAGATCGACGAACTGTTCGGCCTCAAGATGGGCGCGGACGACTTCATCCATAAGCCGTTCTCGCAGCGCCTCCTGGTGGAGCGCGTGAAGGCGGTGCTCCGCCGCTTCGCCAAGGAGGCGCCCGGCTCGCCCCCCCGCAGCGAGGCCGAGGTGGCGGCCCGCTCCCTCGAGCGCGGCGCGCTGATGATGGATCCGGAGCGCCACACCTGCACGTGGAAGGGCGAGGCGGTGACCCTGACGGTCACCGAGTTCCTGATCCTCCAGGCGCTCGCCCAGCGCCCGGGCGTGGTCAAGAGCCGCAACGCCCTCATGGACGCGGCCTACGACGATCAGGTATATGTCGACGATCGCACCATCGACAGCCACATCAAGCGCCTGCGCAAGAAGTTCAAGGTGACCGATCAGAGCTTCGACATGATCGAGACGCTCTACGGCGTCGGCTACCGGTTCAAGGAGGCGTGATCCCCAAGATCCGCCGCATGTCCACGCGCACACCAGCCCAGACCGAGGATGCCGAGCCGCGCACCTCCCTGGCCCAGGCCCTGTCCCGCCCGCTCGCCTGGCCCCGCGCCCTCTGGGACGCGATCGGCCAGCGCGCCTCGTCGAGCCTGACGCGCCGCATCGTCGTCCTCAACCTCGTCGGGCTGATCGCCCTGCTCGTCGGGTTCCTGTACCTCAACCAATTCCGCCAGGGCCTGATCCAGGCGCGGATCCAGAGCCTCGCCATCCAGGGCGAGATCATCGCGGGCGCGATCGCCGCCTCCGCGTCGGTGGACACGGACACGATCCGCATCGATCCCGACCGGCTGCTCCAGCAGCAGGCCGGGGAGTCCGCGGAGGAGGAGTCGCAGCCGCTCGCCTTCTCGCTCAATCCCGAGAAGGTGGCGCCTTTGCTCTCGCGCCTGGTGACGCCCACGGGCAACCGGGCCCGGGTCTACGATCAGGAGGGCGGCCTCCTGTTCGACACCCGGACGCTGTTCAAGCGCGGCGACGCCGGCCGCCAGGATCCGCTGCAGCCCCGGCCGCACAAGCCCGGGATGCTCGAATCGGCCTTCCAGACGGTTCAGACGAAGCTGAGCGGCCTGTTCGGCAGCCGGGCCGAGCCGGCGGAGGAGACGGGGCCGGTCAACGGCCACTCGCTCCGGGAAGTGCAGGCGGCGCTCGGCGGCAACCGCGGCAGCCTCGTGCGCCGCAACCAGATCGGCGAGACCACCGTGTCGGTGGCGGTGCCGATCCACCGGGCCGGGTCGGTCCGCGGCGCGCTCCTGATCTCGACCCAGGGTGACGCCATCGACCGGGTGATCGCCTCGGAGCGGTTCGGGCTACTGCAGGTATTCCTCGTGGCCTCGGCCGTGATGGTGGTGCTGTCGTTCCTGCTCGCCGGCGCCATCGCGGGGCCGGTGCGCCGCCTCGCGGAGGCCGCCGAGAAGGTCCGGATGGGCATCAAGACCCGCGAGGAGATCCCCGATTTCACCGAGCGCACCGACGAGATCGGCCACCTGTCGGGGGCGCTCCGCGACATGACCCAGGCGCTCTACCGGCGCATCGACGCCATCGAGAGCTTCGCCGCCGATGTCAGCCACGAGTTGAAGAACCCGCTGACCTCCCTGCGCAGCGCCGTCGAGACGCTGCCGCTCGCCCGGAACGACGATTCGCGCGGTCGGCTGATGGCGATCATCCAGCACGACGTGAAGCGCCTCGACCGGTTGATCAGCGACATCGCCGATGCCTCGCGCCTCGATGCTGAACTCGCCCGGGCGGAGGCCCGGCGGGTCGATCTCCGGCGGCTGTTGACCACCGTGGTATCCGTGGCCAACGAGCGGCGCCGCCCCAAGGACTGCCTGATCCATCTCGATGTCGAGGCCAATGCGTCGGACCACGATGCGCCGTTCACGATCGTCGGCCACGACAGCCGGCTCGGTCAGGTGGTGAACAATCTCCTCGACAACGCCCGCTCGTTCTCCCCCACCGACGCGAAGGTCCGCGTCGTGCTGCGCCGGGTCCGGAGCGAGGTCGAGCTGATCTGCGAGGACGAGGGGCCGGGCATTCCCGAGCATGCCCTGGAGCGCATCTTCGAGCGCTTCTACACCGACCGCCCGGAGCAGGGCTTCGGCCAGAATTCCGGGCTCGGCCTGTCGATCTCGCGCCAGATCGTGCAGGCCCACCGCGGCACGATCCGGGCCGAGAACCGGCCCGGCGCCCCCGACGAGGATGGCGAGCCGACCGTTCGCGGCGCGCGCTTCATCGTCCGTCTGCCGGCCGCACCGCGCCAGCTCCACGCGTGACGACCACGCTCCACGGCGCCTGCTGCGCCCTCGGCGGCGGCGGCATCCTCATCCGCGGCGAGGCCGGCTCCGGGAAATCGAGTCTCGCCCTTCTCCTGGCTGCCGGGACGGACGGCGCCTTCGTGGCCGACGATCGGGTCATCTGCGCGGTCCGGGACGGGCGCCTCGTTGCTCGCCCCCATGGCGAACTCGCCGGCCGGGTCGAGGTCCGGGGGCAGGGGATCCTGCCGGTCTCCGATCTCGGGCTGGCGATCAGGACAGAGACGGAGCTTCACCTCGTGGTTGACCTCGTGACCTCGTCGCCGCGCCTCCCGGAGCCGCCCGAGCCCGCCGACCTCCTCGGGATCGTGCTCCCGCGCCTCGTCCTCGATGCGCAGGTCCGCGCCGCCGGTCTGGCGACGCTCCTCGTCCGTGCGGCGCTGCGAAAGCATCGGCCGTGACTTCGCAGCCGCACAGCCGGCCCGAGTCGCGCAGCGGTGGTGTTGCCCCATGGCGTGTCAGAGGCGGCCGTGGCATGATCCGGTTGATGTCCAGGCAAAAAAGTCGCGTTTGCCTTGTGGGGGTCTGTGCGATGCACAACATGGCGGCACACACAGGACGTTGGAACACGTGTCGATGATTGGCATGGTGCTCGTCACCCACGGGCTGCTGGCGACCGAGTTCAAGGCCGCCTTGGAGCACGTGGTCGGCCCGCAGGATCAGATCGAGACGATCACGATCGGGCCGGAGGACGATATGGAGCTGCGACGACGGGACATCATGTCCGCGGTCTGTCGCGTGAATAGCGGCGAGGGCGTCGTGGTGCTCACCGACATGTTCGGGGGCACGCCCTCCAATCTTGCCCTGTCCTGTATGAACGGCGGCTCGGTGGAAGTGGTGGCGGGCATCAATCTGCCGATGCTGATCAAGCTAGCCAGTGTCCGCGACGAGGAGAACCTCGGCGACGCGGTGCTGCACGCCCAGGAGGCCGGGCGCAAATATATCAACGTCGCCTCGCGGGTTCTCGCGGGGAAGTAGACGGCCCCTCCGGTCCCAGGATCGTCGCTGCGGGCGCCGGCTGTCGGGAGCGCGCGGTGATCCCGACCGATGCCGCGATCACCAAGCCGATCGCGATCCCCTGCACAGCGCTGATTCGCTCGCCAAGCAGCGCCAGCCCCGCGCAGGTCGCGACCGCGGGCTCCAGGCTCATCAGCACGCCGAAACTCTTCCGGTCGAGGCGCCGGAGCGCGACCATCTCGAGGGAATAGGGCAGGGCGCTCGTCATCAGCGCCACAGCGAGACCGGCCGTCAGGATGCCGGGGGCGAGCAGCCCGGCACCGGCCTCGGCCACGCCGAAGGGCGCGACCACGAGGGCGGCGGTCAGCATCCCCAGCGACACCGCCTGACCGCCATCGGCCCGCCCGGCGCGCTGGCCGAACAGGATATAGAGCGCCCAGGCCAGGGCCGCGCCGAGATCCAGGGCGATGCCGAGGGGATCGAGCCCGTCCCCCGTGCCGATCGGCAAGAGCAGCGTCAGGCCCAGGACGGCGACACCGATCCACAGGAAATCGGAGCGGCGGCGCGAGGCGACAAGCGCGACGGCGAGCGGTCCGGCGAATTCGATCGCCACCGCCGGCCCGAGGGGCAGGCGCGCCAGGGCGAGGTAGAAGAGCAGGTTCATCAGCCCCAGCGCGGCGCCGTACAGCGCGATCCAACCCGCCTCCCGCAACGGCAGGCTCCGCCGCCACGGCCGCCAGAGCGCAATGAGGATCAGCGCCGAGAAGCCGACCCGCAGGGAAGCGGTCCCGGCCGCACCCACGGCCGGGAACAGGCTCTTGGCGAAGGTCGCGCCGCATTGCAGGGAGACCATGCCGGCGACGAGGGCTGCGACCGAGAGGGCCGGATCGCCGACGCCGAAGCTGTTGCGGGACACGCGGGCTAGCCCTTCAGGATTGCGGTTCGACCAGGATGTAGCGGGTGCTACGTCCGCCGGCCGGACCGCGAACCAGCAGTCCCCGGACGAGGAGATCGTCGATATCGCGGAGCGCCGTGTCGTGCGAGCATTTCGCGATCTGCGCCCATTTGGACGAGGTCAGGTTTCCTTCGAAACCGTCGAGGAGACGCGTGAGCATCGCCCTCTGACGCGGATTCACCGGCTTGGCATCCAGGGCCCGCCAGAAACGCTCCTTGCGCAGCACCGCATCGAGCATGGTCTCCGCATCGGCGATCGCCGAATCGAGCACGCCGAGGAACCAGGTGAGCCGCGCCGTGATCTCGAGATCGCCCTTCTGGGTCGCCTCAAGCGTCTCGTAATAGGCGTTCCGCTCGGTGCGCAGACGCGCCGACATGCTGTAGAATCGGCGTCCCGTCCCCTCGGCCCGGGCGAGGGCCATGTCGGCGATGGCTCTGGCGATGCGGCCGTTGCCGTCATCGAACGGATGGATCGTTACGAACCAGATGTGCGCGATGGCCGCCCTGAGAACGGCGTCGGTCGTATCGTCGGCGTCCTCGAACCAGTTCAGGAAGCGTTCCATCTCCGCGGCCACCTGGGCGGCGGGAGGGGCCTCAAAGTGCACCCGCTCGCGTCGCCATGAACCCGACACGACGCGCATCGGTCCCAGTGCATCGGTTCGCCAAGCACCCACAGTGATCGGCTGTAGCCCGACGTCACGATCCGGAAACAGGGCCGAATGCCACGTGAACAGGCGCGCGGACGTCAGAGGCTCCGCGAACCGCTGCGTCGCGTCGAGGACCACGGTGGCGATCCCCTCGACCTGCCGTCCCGCCGGGACGAGTCCAGCGGTTTCGATCCCGAGCTGTCGCGCCAGGGACGATCGAACCTGGTCGCGAGCCAAGCTCTCGCCTTCGATCTGGCTCGTCTCGACGGCGTCCCGGGTGAGCGTCTCCAGGACGGCTTCCTCGCGGACGTTGAAGCCGAGTCCTTCCATCCGGCCGAGCAGGCGGCCCTGCCTGTAGCGAACAGCCCCCAGTGGAGCGAGCAACGCCGCGTCGTCCCAGCGGAAATGTGGCCACTCCGGCCGGTTGTAGATGTACATCAATCAACGCATAACATGCGTCGATTGCGCAGTTCAATCGACGCATCGCCGGAGACGGGAGAACCCGTCCGGCAGCCCTCACAGAATGAACCGGCTCAGATCCGCATTGGCCGCCAGGTCGGCGACCCGGTCGCGCACATACGCGGCATCGATCGGCACCGTCTCACCCGACCGGTCAGTGGCGGTGAACGAGATCTCGTCGATCACCCGTTCCAACACCGTCTGAAGCCGGCGGGCGCCGATATTCTCCACCGACGCATTCACCTCGACGGCGACCCGGGCAAGCGCATCGACGGCATCCTCGGTGAAGGTGAGGGTCACGCCCTCGGTCTCCATCAGGGCGACGGTCTGCTTGAGCAGGCTCGCCTCCGTGCTGGTCAGGATCTGCCGGAAATCGTCCACCGTCAGGGGCTGCAATTCGACCCGGATCGGCAGCCGGCCCTGCAACTCCGGCAAAAGATCGGCCGGCTTCGAGACATGGAAGGCGCCCGACGCGATGAACAGGATGTGGTCGGTCTTCACCGGACCGTGCTTGGTGGCGACCGTCGTGCCCTCGATCAGGGGCAGCAGATCGCGCTGGACGCCCTCCCGGGAGACGTCGCCGGAGGAGCGGCCCTCGCGGGCGCAGATCTTGTCGATCTCGTCGAGGAACACGATGCCGTTGTTCTCGACCTCGCGAATCGATTCGCGCACGAGCGCTTCGTCGTCGACGAGCTTGTCCGATTCCTCGGCGATCAGCGGCGCGTAGGCGTCCCGCACGAGGATCCGCCGTGGCTTGCCGCGCTGGCCGCCCAGCGCCTTGCCGAGCATGTCGCCGATGTTGATCGCCCCCATGGACGCCCCCGGCATTCCGGGGATGTCGAACATCGGCAGGCCCGCGGGGGCGCCGGATGTCAGTTCCAGCTCCACTTCCTTGTCATCGAGTTCGCTGTTGCGGAGCCTGCGCCGGAAGCTGTCGCGCGTGGCCTGGCTGGCCGTGGCACCGACCAGGGCGTCGAGGATCCGGTTCTCCGCGGCCGCCTCGGCCTTGGCCTTCACGCCCTCGCGCTTGGTCTGGCGGGTCAGGCCGATCGCCACCTCCACGAGGTCGCGCACGATCTGCTCGACGTCGCGGCCGACATAGCCGACCTCGGTGAACTTCGTGGCCTCGATCTTGAGGAACGGCGCGTTGGCAAGCCGCGCGAGGCGACGGGCGATCTCGGTCTTGCCGCAGCCCGTCGGCCCGATCATCAGGATGTTCTTCGGCGCCACCTCCTCGCGGAGCGGGCCGGTGAGCTGCTGGCGGCGCCAGCGATTGCGCAGCGCAATCGCGACGGCGCGCTTGGCGTCGTGTTGCCCGACGATGAAGCGATCGAGTTCGGACACGATCTCGCGCGGAGAGAACGTCGTCACCGCTGGTCCATCCCTGTTCCCGGCCGGATCGCCCGAACCCTGCGCCGGGAATGGGGTCCCGCGCGCCCCCGCGCAAGGGGCCGCGCGGGGGCGTAAGATCGCCTCAGTGCCCCGCGGGTGCGGTGTTGGGGTTGGCCTTGTCGTGCGTCCCGAACCGTTCGACCAGAGTCGCGCTCGCCGCGTTGAGCCCCACGACCTCGACGGTGCGCCCCCGCGCCCGGGCCTTGAGGACGACGCGGTCCAGGGCGGCGACCGCCGAGATGTCCCAGAAATGCGCGGCCGTCACGTCGATGATCAAGCGCTCGACGGGTTCGAGCACGTCGATCGCCTCCGAGAACGTCCCGGCGGAGGCAAAGAAGACCTGCCCGGTGACCCGGTAGGTCCGGGTCCGCCCGTCGCCTGAGCGTTCGGAGGTGACCCGGCTGAGCCGCGAGACCTTCCCGGCGAAGAACACGCCCGACAGGAGCACGCCGGCGAGGACGCCGAGGGCGAGGTCCTTGGTGGCCACCACCACCACGACCGTCGCCAGCATCACCGCCGAGGATGGCAGCGGGTTCGTGCGCAGTTGCAGGAGGGAGCGCCAGGAGAACGTGTTGAGCGAGACCATGATCATCACGGCCGTCAGTGCCGCCACCGGCACGACGGCGAGCAGATCCTGGAGCGCCACGAGGAGCAGGAGCAGGAAGGCCCCCGCCACCAGAGTGGAGAGCCGGCCCCGCGCGCCCGAGGAGACGTTGATCACCGACTGGCCGATCATCGCGCAGCCGCCCATGCCGCCGAACACGGCGGAGGCCATGTTGGCGACGCCCTGGCCCATGCACTCACGGTTCTTGTCGCTGGCGGTGTCGGTCATGTCGTCGACGATCTGCGCGGTCAGCAGGCTCTCCAGCAGGCCGACGGCGGCGAGCGTCACCGCATAGGGCAGGATGATGCGCAGGGTCTCCAGGGTCGGGGGCACGTCCGGCAGGGCGAAGCGCGGCAGCGACGACGGAAGGGCGCCCAGATGCGAGACCGTGCGCACGTCGAGGTGGAAAAGCGCCGTGACCGCGGTGAGCACGGCGATCGCCACAAGGGGCGAGGGGACGACCCGGGTGACCCGCGGAAACCCGTAGATGATCGCCAGCCCGAGGGCGATCAACCCGTAGGTCGCGGGCGTCACGCCGGTGAGTTCGGGGAGCTGCGCCAGGAAGATCAGGATCGCCAGCGCGTTGACGAAGCCGGTCATCACCGAGCGCGAGACGAACCGCATCAGCCGGCCGAGCCTGAGCAGCCCGGCCAGGATCTGCAGGACGCCCATCAGGATGGTCGCGGCGAAGAGGTACTGTACGCCGTGCTCGCGCACGAGGTCGATCATCACCACCGCCGTGGCGGCCGTGGCGGCGGAGATCATCGCGGGCCGCCCGCCCGCGAAGGCGATCGTGCAGGCGATGACCACCGAGGCGTAGAGGCCGACCTTCGGGTCGACCCCGGCGATCACCGAGAATCCGATCGCTTCCGGGATCAGGGCGAGGGCGACGACGATGCCGGAGAGGGTGTCGCCGCGGATCGTGCCGAGCCACGGGCCGGGGAGGCCGCGGGTCGCGGAGGTACTGGGCTGCATGTGATGAACATTCCGCACGAGACGCGCGTCCGCGCGCTCGGCGGACGGGAGGGCATCTCGGATGCGTGGTCCGGCGGATCGGCGGCCGGAAGAGCCACCCGGGCTTTCGCCGGGTCCTTGCGAATGCACCGGTCCTACGGTGCTCCGCGCGGCAACGCAACGGCGCCCTGGCGTCGGGGCGGTTTCAGGCCGCCCGCACCTGGGCCACGAAGCCGGAGACCTCGCCGCCCAGCCCGTTCGAGCGCCGGGCGATGTCGGCGGCCGCCTCCAGGACCTGCGCGGCACTGACGCCGGTCTCGTGCGCCGCGTTGAGGACCAGGGCCATCGTCTCGGTGACCGAGCGGGTCCCGCTCGCCGCCTCTGAGATGCTGCGGGCGATCTCCTGCGTGGCGAGCTGCTGCTCCTCCACCGCGGCGGCCACGCCGATGGCGATGCCGTGCACCTGCTCGATCGTGCCGCCGATCTCCTCGATCGCGGAGACGGCCTCGTGCGTCGCGGCCCGCATGGCGGCGATCTGGGCGGCGATCTCCTCGGTGGCCTTGGCGGTCTGCGTCGCCAGCTCCTTCACTTCGGTCGCCACCACGGCGAAGCCACGGCCGGCCTCGCCGGCGCGGGCGGCCTCGATCGTGGCGTTCAGGGCCAGCAGATTGGTCTGCCCGGCGATGGTCGAGATGAGGGACACCACCTGCCCGATCCCGTCGGCGCTTCGGGCCAAGGCCTGGACGCTGGTGCGTGTCCGCCGGGTCGCCTCGACCGCGCTCTCGGCCGCGTTCGAAGTCTGGGACACCTGAACGCCGATCTCGCTCGCGGTCGCGGCGAGTTCCTCGGTCGCGGCCGCCACCGCCTCGACATTGTGCGCGGTGGTCTCGGCGGCGCGCGTGACCGCCTGGGACTGGACACCGGCATGCTCGGCGTTGCCCGCCATCGCGGCCGCCGCCCGCTCCATGCCCGACGCCGCGCCGGCGAGGTGCGAGACGAGGCTGCCGATGCTGCCCTGGAACTGATCGGCGAGACCGGCCATCTCGACCTGCTTGCGCGTGGCCGCATCGATATCCTGCCGCTGATGCTCCTGGCGGAGGGATTCGGCTTCGAGCAGGGTCTCGTTGAGGATCTTGGTGCTGGTCCAGATCGCGCCGATCTCGTCCCGGCGCGGCGTCACCGCCGGGAGCGCGTGATCGCCCCGCGCGAGGCGCTCGATCGCCTCCGCGACCGCCCGCAGCGGCCGGGCGATCTGGCGCTGTCCCACCAGGAGGCCGAGGGCGCAGCAGATCAGCGTGCCGGCGAGCGCGAGGCCGAGGAGGAGGAGCGTCCGCCCTTGGAACAACGCCTGGGTGTCGCCCTTGACCGCCGCCATCTCGGTGCGGCCCTGGCTCACCAGGGCGTTGATGCTGGTCTGGAACGCCTTGCGGTTGGCCTGATTGGCATCGTTGAAGCCGAGATCCGCGGCGGCGCGCGGGCTCACGGTCTCGCCGGCTTCGGCGAGGGCCATCCGCAGGGTCCGGAAGGAATCGGCATTGCGCGCCATCACGTCGAAGAGCGGGCGCTCGGACGGCGCGACTTTCGGCGCCCATTCGGCGCGCAGGGCGTCCATCTCGGCCAAACCCTGCCGGAGACGGGCCGCGTATTTCGCGGCCTCGGTGCGGTCGGCGGAGGCGTAGATACCGCGGGAATCCATCGTGACCTCGGCGGCGAGGCGGTTGAAGTTCGCCGCGTCGAGCGCCCGGATGGATGCACCCTCGACGCTGATGAGCGCCTGTTCGAAGCTGTTCAGCGTTGCCACGCTGACGCCGGCGACGATCAGCGTCGTCAGGCTGCAGGCGCCGACGAAGCCCAGGAGTTTCCCGCCGATATGCATGCTCTTCCAACCCTGCAGGTTTGATTGGATGCAAAATATCGTCAATTGTTCAAAAGGCGGTTAACTGAGCAAAGGCGCTCGCTATTGGTATCCGCGGTTTATTGTCGGCTCATTCGCCGGAGGTCACGGAGAGCTCAGGCGTCTAGGCGGCATCCAGCGCCTCGATGACCAAATTACCGTTCGTATAAACACAGATCTCGGCGGCGATGGCCATGGCCCGGCGCACGATCGCCTCGGCGTCGAGATCGCCGTCCTCCAGGGCCCTGGCCGCCGCCAGCGCGTAGTTGCCGCCCGAGCCGATCGCCATGACGCCGCTTTCGGGCTCCAGCACGTCGCCGGACCCCGACAGGAGCAGGCTCACGTCGCGGTCGGCGACCAGCATCATCGCCTCGAGGCGGCGCAGGTACCGGTCGGTACGCCAGTCCTTCGTGAGTTCGACGCAGGCCCGGGTCAGTTGCCCGGGATATTGCTCCAGCTTGGCTTCGAGCCGCTCGAACAGGGTGAAGGCGTCGGCCGTGGCGCCGGCGAAGCCGCCGATGACCGCCCCCTTGGCCAGCCGCCGGAGCTTGCGGGCGTTGCCCTTCACGATGGTCTGGCCGAGGCTGACCTGCCCGTCGCCGCCGAGGACGACGCGACCACCCTTGCGGACCATCAGAATCGTGGTCGCATGCATCTGAGGCACGGCGCCCCGGTCGTCCTGCCTGTAGGCGTCCTGGCTCAAGGTTCGGCTCCGATCTCGACCGCGTCGAGATGGGGAGTCTTGAGGGCGCCGTCCAGCCGTTGGTTCGGGATCGGCCGGCGACCCCGCGCGGTCCGACGGATCTTATTCGGCGACCGCCTCGGGGGTCTGCACCGATCCGGCATCCGCGAGGATCGAGCGGGCCGCGGCCTCGGCCAGAAGGGCATAACCGCGATCCGCCATGTGCAGGCCGTCGGAGGCGAAGAGCTGCTTGGTCGTGAGTTTCCCCTCGCGCACCCAGCCGTGCATCAGGTCGGCACGCCGGATCACCGGCACATCGAGTTCGTCGCCGATGCTGCGCACCGCTTCGAGGAACCGCGATGCGCCCGGGGTCGCCTCGAGCTTCGGACACCATTGCGGCTCCATCAGCACGACATCGATGCCGGCATCGCGGATCCGGCGGATCGCCGCCACAGTGGCCTCGCGGAAATGCGCGATCGAGACCCCGCGCAGCGGGTCGTTGCTGCCGGTCTGCCAGATGACGAGCTGGGGTTCGGCCGCGATGACGTCGCGGTCCAGGCGCGCAAGCATGTCGTCGACGTGCTCACCGCCGATGCCGCGATTGACCACCGACACGTTGATCCCGCGCAGCGTCTTGCGCAGGTCGATCTGAAGGCGGGCGGGATACGCGTTGGCCGGGCTCGACGCGCCGATACCCTCGGTGGACGACGAGCCAAAGGCCACGATCTTCAACGGCGCGCCGATGGCGATCTGGCGGGCGACGTGCGGCAGGTCCGGGCTTTCCTGAAGATCGATGCCGAAGAGATCCAGGGATTCGGGCAGGAGATCCGCATAGGCGAGGACCGCCGTGGGCAGAACGAGGAGACCGCAGAGCACGCCGAGGCGGCGCAGCATTCGGCGGACCGGCCGCGCAGGCGTCAGGGCGGTAGTGAATTTTGACACGGGATCGACGGCTCCAGCGCTCCTGAATGACGGATACAATCTGTCACATGGGTTCGGAAAGTGCCGTTTTTCGGACCGCTTGAAAGTCAGATGAATTCGTAACACAAAATTAAGTGCCCAAGGCTGGCCGGCGCGGATTCAGACTTCGTCAACGGGTCTGCCCGCTTGCGGCACCGCTCAGGGCAACACGGCACGGACGATGCGTCCGGGCTCGTGCGGATCTCCGGGAGGGCGGCGGAGACCGTGGTTCGTCGCATCGGGCGCCACGTCCGGACGGGCCGCGAGCCGCGTCGCGCCGTCCCTGGGTCGACCGCTTGCGCATCGCGATCCTCACCTCCTCCACCGAGCCCAGCGGCACCGGGGTCCATGCCCTGGCGCTCGGCGAAGCCCTGTGCGGGCTCGGTCACGAGGCCGTCGTCCACGCCCCGGATCCGACCGGGCGCGGCTTCTTCCGCGACGCGCGCTGCCCGGTGATCTCCGTGGCGGCCAAGCCCATCCACGGATCCGCCGCGGCGGTGGTCGGGGCGCGGATCGCGGATTACCTCGCCCATTTCTCGATGCCGGCCGCCTGCGATTTCGACGTGTTCCACGCCCAATGCAGCATCGGCGGCAATGCCCTGGCGACGCTCACGCGGCGGCGACTTGTCTCCGGGTTCGCGCGCACGGTCCACCGCATCGACGCCTTCGCGGACTCGCAGCTGGCCCGATGGCAGGATCGGGCGATCGTCGATGCCGGCCGCCTGCTCTGCATCAGCCGTACCTGGGCGGCGACGCTCGCGGCCGAGTACGGCGCACAGGCCGAGGTGGTGGGCAGCGGCGTCGACGCGGCGTTCTACCGGCCCGAACCGGAGCCCGGCGACGAGGCTCTGCGTCGGCGACTTGGTCTCGGCGCCGGCCCGGTCTTCCTGAGCGTCGGCGGATTTGCGGCGCGCAAGAACACCCGCGCGGTCATCGCGGCCTTCGCGGCGCTCCACAGACGCAGTCCGACGGCGCAGCTCGTGGTGGCGGGACAGGCGTCGATCCTCGAACCGCCCGGATACGAGGCCCTGTGCCATGCCGCGCTGGAGGATGCGGGTCTGCCGGTCGGTCCGGGCTGCCCGGTCGTTCAGACCGGACCGATCGCCCAGGCCGACATGCCGGCCCTCTACCGGCTGTGTTCGACGCTGGTCTCCCCGTCCCTGACGGAGGGCTACGGCCTGTGCGTGCTGGAGGCCATGGCCTGCGGCACCCCGGTGATCGTCTCCGCGCGCCCGCCCTTCACCGAGTACCTCGCCCCCGGCGAAGCCCTGTCGGTGAATCCGGAGGATATCGAAGCCCTGGCGGCGGCGATGCGGGCGAGTCTGGAGCCGGAGCGGCGGGCGCGGTTGCGCGCGGCCGGTGGCGATGTCGCCCGGGCCCATGCCTGGGCGGCCTGCGCGGCGCGGCACCTGCCGACCTACGCGGCGCTCCTTCCAGGTGCCGGGCCGGCGGTGCCGGCCGCCACCGGCTCGGCAGCCTGGAACACGACGCGGATGCCCACCGATGCCTGAGATGCGCTTCCACATCCGCTGGCCGGACGGATCCCGTGAGGCCTGCTATTCCCCCTCCCTGGTCATCAAGGATCATCTCGCGGTCGGTCAAGACTATCCCGTCGACGAGTTCGTCAGCCTGAGCCGGCTGGCCCTCGGGATCGCCAGCGAGCGGGTCCGCATCCGCTACGGCTTCCCCTGCGGGCGGGCTCAAGCGCAGCTGGCCCGGATCGAGGCGGCCGCTTGCCGCCAGGGGGCGGGGACCGTCCACGTGGAATCCTTCGAGGAGTGACGGCCTGCGCCGGGACGATTCGCCCCGGGACGGAAACGGGCGCGCCCCGGGTTGTCGCCATGTCCGGGTGGGGAAGCTGATGAACGCGGTTGTGATCCGGATTGCGACGGTCCTCGTTCTCGCCGCCATGCCGGCGGTCGCGCAGACGCGGCCGTCGAGCACCGCGATGACCTGCCAGCAGGCCGAGCGGCTGATCCAGGCGCGGGGTGCCCTGGTCCTGGGCACCGGCGGCATGACCTATGACCGATTCGTGCGCGACCGCTCCTTCTGCGAGGCGACCGAAATCGCCAAGCGCGCCTTCCGCCCGACCCGGGACAACCCGAACTGCCTGATCGGCTACACCTGCTACGAGCCCGGGGCCGGGGACTGGCCGGGCGAGGATTTCTGAGCCGCTTTCTTCAGGTTGGGCCGCGGTTTCGCGTCCGGACGCTGTGCGGGCTCATGGCCCCGACCAAGCCGCGGCAGTCTCAGAAACGGGTCCGGGAGGGACCTCGGCAGACCCTCGGGCCGCCCGGGCGGTCGACGCCCTACACCGCCGGACCGCCGGGGGCCGGTTCGAGGGCGACGATCACCCGCCGATCCCCCGCCCGGCGGGTGAACCCCGTCGCATCGAGGTGCTCCAGGAGCGGGATCGAGAATTTGCGGGAGATTCCCAGCGCCGCGCCGGCCTCCCGGGCCAGGAAGCCGGTCTCCGGCGTCGCCGCCTGCGGGAAGGCGTCGACGAGGCGCGTGCGGGCACTCGCCACCGCCTCCCGGTGGAACAGGACCGCGCGGCGCTGGACCCGGTCGACGGCCCGGATCACCGTCCCGGCCCCGACCAGATAGGTCAGCGCTTCGCGCCGGCGCACGTCGCGACCCACGGCCTCGGTCTCGTCGGGCGGGTTGAGGCCGGCGCGCCGGAAGATCTGCTCCAGCTTCCGGGCTGCTTCGCTCTCATTGCGGGCAGGGTCGAAATCGGCGCGCCGCCACAGGGTACCGGCCTGGACCACCGTACCCGCCGCCGCGAGGGTACGCAGGGCCGTGCCGGTGAGCGCGTCCGGGAGTGCCAGGGATCGGGACAGGCGTTCGAGCGCGATCCCGTGCTCCATCGGATTGTCCCGGTGATGCTGCGCGAGCGTCGCCAGGATCCCGGTGCGCAGCGCCTCGAAGGCCCCGGCGCCGACGAACCGGTCACCGATCTCCAGGGCCCCCGCCTCGCTCAGCATCGCGCGGACCCGGGCCGGGGCCGCCCCGGCGAGCCGGGCGAGGTCCACCAGCGGGGCACCGGCCGCGCCGGCCTGTCCGAGGCGCACCGCGATCGCCTTCGCGGGCTGCCCCGCGGCCAGGGCGGCGAGGTCGGCCAGGACGCGCGGATCGTGGCGGCGGCGGCGGCGGCTCCCCGGATCGAGGACGCGCCCGCCGGCGACCGTCGCGGCCGGCGAATCGAGCCGGAGCACGAACGGCTCCCGCGCCGGCACAGCGACCGACTCGGCCAGGTGCAGCTGCGCCTGCGCGCTCGCCCCCGGCTCCAGGGCGTCCCGGTCGAGCAGGCGCAGCCGGGCCTCGACCTCGGTCGTCCCGAACAGGAGCCGGCAGGCGGTGCCGCTGCCGAGGGCGTCGGTGGCGCTGGCGGCGGCCGTGATCGCGACATCGAGCCACGCGCTCGGGGCGAGCAGGCCCGGCAGCGCCAGGGCCTGTCCCCGGGCGATCTCGTCGAGGCCGACTCCCCGCAGGGCGACGGCGGTGCGCCGCCCGGGCTCGGCCCGGTCCACCGGGCGTCCGTGGATCTGGAGACCGCGCACCACCGCGCTTCGACCGCCGGGCACGATCTCGACCGTGTCGCCGACCGCCAGCGCCCCGCGCCTGAGGGTCCCGGTCACCACGGTGCCGAAGCCCGCCCGGGAGAAGACCCGGTCCACCGGCAGGTAGGGGAAGCCGTCGTCGCTCCCGGGTTCCGCCTCCGCCAGCAGCGCGGCGAGGGACGCCGTGAGGTCGGCGATCCCGGCGCCCGTGACCGTCGATGTCGGGATGACCGGGCCCGCCTCGAGCCCGGCGCGGGCCGCCGCGGCGGCGATCTCGGCTGTCCGCGCCGCGAGGGTCTCGGGCGTGGCGAGATCGGATTTGGTCAGGGCAAGGACGCCGCGGCGTACGCCGATCAGCCGGGCGATCTCCAGGTGCTCGACGGTCTGCGGCTTGATGCCTTCATGGGCATCCACCGCCAGCAGAACGGCGCGCATGCCGGTCGCTCCCGAGACCATGGCGCGCACGAATCGCTCGTGGCCCGGCAGGTCGACGAGGTCGATCTCCCCCCGCGCCGAAGGCAGCAGGGCGAAGCCCGGGACGATGGAGACGCCGCGGGCCCGCTCCTCCTTCAGCCTGTCCGTCTCGATCCCGGTAAGGGCGCGCACCAGCGCGGTCTTGCCGTGATCCACATGGCCAACCACGCCTACGAGAAGTGTCTTCAACGCAGTCACCGACCCGACCATCGCTACGGCGCCGCCGTCCACGCGGAGCGCACACATCTCGTCGTAGGGAATCCCGCCGCGCCGGCTCTTCGTCGAGCCATGGGCCGCCGGACGGTCGGGGCCGGGGCATGCGCGGCAGATGGATTGTGGACAATTTGTCTTGCCACGCGTTTACGAATTGTGAAAGGGCGATTTTAACGCAGTGCAGCATCTCGAGCCGCAACGATCCCTGATGCATCGCCGTTGCGCCCGCGCGCGGCGTCGGTTTTTGCTAGACTGGCGGCCGTTGATGGTGCGCGGGGCCGCGACCGGATCGACAGTTCGGTGCAACCCGATGGGCGTACACCCGCTCGGGTTGGCTGGGTCACGAAGAGGAGAGCATGAGCGAGAGCGAAAGCGGCAGCGCGGTGGAGCCGCGCGAGATCGAGCTGAAGCTCGACTGTGCCGGACCCGACCTGACGGCACTCGCCGCCCATCCGCGGCTCCAGGGCGCCGCAGCCGTCGAGCCCGAACATCTGGTCACCGCTTACTTCGATACGGCGAAGCGCGATCTCCGGGCGGCCGGCCTGACCCTGCGCGTCCGCGCGAAGGGCGGCCGCCACATCCAGACCGTGAAGGCCGGGTCCGGCGCTGTCGGATTGTTCGACCGGGCCGAGTGGGAGACCGAGATCGCCGGTGAGGCCCCCGATCCGGCTGCCTGGGCCGGCACGGCGGCCGAACCGGTCCTGCGCGTGGCCGAAGCGCCGCTGGAGCGGCTGTTCTCGACCGTCGTCATGCGCCGGGAAATCCCGGTGACACAGAACGGCTCGCGGATCCTGGTCACCCTCGACGAGGGCCGGGTCGAGAGCCCGGTCGGCGACGCTCCGCTTTGCGAGCTCGAATTGGAGTTGCAGGATGGCGACCCGGCCGACCTGTTCCAGCTCGCGCAGGCCTTGGCCGAAACGGTACCGCTGCGGCTGGGCGTCTACGCCAAGAGCGCCGTGGGCTTCGCGCTAATCGATGGGACCGGCCGCGGCGTGGTCAAGGCCGGGCCGACCGAGCTGCCGAAGGGTGCGACCGCCGGCGCGGTGTTCCGCCGGGTGGCGCGCGCCTGCCTCCGCCACATGCGCCTCAACGAGGACGCGTTCCTCGAAGCCGGACGGCCGCCCGAGGCCCTGCACCAGATGCGCGTGTCCCTGCGCCGTCTCCGCTCGGCGCTGTCGCTGTTCGCCCCGATGCTGGACGGCGACCCCCGGGCAGGCGGCTTCAACGACGAGATCAAGCGTGTCACCGAGCCCTTCGGCTACGCCCGGAACCTCGACGTGTTCCTGGGTCACACCCTGCCGGAGCTGGCCAAGGCACGCCCGGACGAGACCGGGCTCGACGATCTCCGCGCCCGGGCCGAGGCGGAGCGGGAGCGCGCTTACGACGTGGTTCTGGCGACCCTGCAGAGCCCGCAATGGCGCGGCCTGATCATCGATCTCGCCGGATGGATCGAGGCGGGTGCCTGGGCCGCGCAGCCGTCCGCCGCCGAGGACGGGCGCGATTTCGCCGCCCGGGTGCTCGACAGCGCGCGTCTCAGGCTCAAGAAGCGCGGCCGCGGCCTCAAGCGCCTCGACCCGCATACCCGGCACCGTGCGCGGATCGCCGCCAAGAAGCTCCGCTACGGGGCGGAGTTCTTCGCGGGCCTCTATCAGCGGGAGAAGGATCTGCGCCGACAGGCTAAGTTCGGCGACGCGCTGTCGGATCTCCAGGATCATCTCGGCGCGCTCAACGACCTGGAAACGGCGCGGACGATGACCGAAAGCCTGTCGGGGCCGCCCATGCCCGGTTCCGACGATCCGGGGACGCGGGACCTGCTCAAGGCCGCCGCCGAGGCGCGGGCCGATCTCCTCGACGTGAAGCCGTTCTGGCGGTGAACCTCGGCCGCGCCGTATTCCGGAGGCCGGTGGAACGCGCGGATCGGGCAGCCGGCGGCGGGAGGGGCCGCCGCCGGCACGAAGGTCGGGCCTGGGGGGCACCCGAACATCGTCCCGGCGGCGTCGCGACGGAGGCGGATTGCGCTGGGGGGACTTGGTCCGCCTTCCGTCGACCGCGCATCAGCGCAGCTGATGCAAGACTTTGCATGGCGATGTTGCCCAAGCGTGTCTGGTCGCCAGTAAATCCGCAGAAGTTGTAACATCCCCGTGAACGGGCGGCGTGGCCGGCCAATAACCCGCGTCGCGTTGACCGGTCGGGCCATGCCGGCTTCCTTCCGCGCCGTCCTCTGCTATCCCTGCCGCGTCTCCGCCCCCGACCGGCCCCCGGCAAAGTCTTCATGAACGTCCTGCGCGATCTGCTCGGCCAAGTGAGCCGCACCGTCACCGCCTATGTCGGCGACAAGGCGCTGATGCTCGCCGCGGTCTCGGCCGCGGCCAACGTCATCGTGGCCGACGGGGAGGTGGCCGGCCAGGAGTTCGACGCCGCCCTGCACGGGTTGATCGCCGATCCCGTCCTGATGAAGGGCTACGACGCGCTGATGCTCGAGACCGAACTCTACGAGGGGATCGCCCGGGCACGGACCCGCCTCGGGCGGACGGAGAATCTGCGCCACGTGACGGCGGTAGCGGAGCGGCCCGCGAGCCAGCGCGAGAACGTCTTCCTGATCGCCGCCGATGTGGCCGATCAGGACGGGATCAGCAACATCGAGGCGAGCGCCCTCGGCGCGATCGCCGCCGCCCTGCAGGTCGACGGGGTCGAGCTCCTCCGGGCCAATCCGGTGCGGCGGCGCCCGGCCTGATGGCGCCGGTTGGCACCGGCGTTGCTCCGGTGGCGCGCGCTGCCCGATGAGGGACGTGTGGCACGGCGCTCCGCCGTCAGAGGAACCGGCATGGCCGAGACGAACCCGAGCAAGACCCACAATCTGCGCGCGAACAGCGCGCGCCTTTGGGCGACGATCCTGGAGACCGCCGCGTTCGGCGGTACGCCCGCCGGGGGCATCAACCGCCTCACGCTCTCGGCCGAGGATGGACACGTCCGCGACTGGTTCCGGGACGCCTGCGCGGCGGCCGGGCTCGAAGTCTCCGTGGACGCGCTCGGGACGCAATACGCCCTCCGGCCGGGCCGCGACGTGAGCCGGCCGCCGGTCGCCTTCGGCTCGCATCTCGATACCCAGCCCACCGGCGGCAAGTTCGACGGCGTGCTCGGCGTGCTGGCCGGTCTCGAGGTCATGCGCAGCCTCAACGATGCCGGCATCGAGACCGAGGCGCCGCTGATGGTGGTCAACTGGACCAACGAGGAGGGCTCCCGCTTCGCCCCCGCCATGATGGCCTCGGCCGCCTATGCCGGCGACTTCACCACGGACGAGATCCTGGCCAAGCGCGACGCCGCCGGGACCACGGTGGCGGAGGCGCTGGACGCCATCGGCTATCGTGGGGTCGAGGCGGTCGGCACGCGGGAGATCGGCGCCTTCGTGGAGCTGCACATCGAGCAGGGCCCGATCCTGGAAGCCGAGGGCAAGACCATCGGGGTGGTCGAGGGCGGCCAGGGCATCATGTGGTTCGACGGGGTGATCACCGGCTTTGAGAGCCATGCCGGCACCACGCCGATGCCGCGCCGCCGGGACGCGCTGCTGGCGCTGTCGGAGTTCGCGCTGGCCGCCGAGCGGATCGCCCTGGCGCACGCCCCCTCGGCGGTGGCCACGATCGGCGAGGCCAAGATCCTGGCGCCCTCCCGCAACGTCGTGCCCGGGCGGGTCGCCTTCACGGTGGACGTGCGCGACCCGCGCTCGGAGGCCCTCGACGCCATGGAGGCCGCCCTGGGCGAAGCGGCCGAGGCCATCGCCGGCCGCCGGCACCTCGAGATCGCCCTGACGCGGATCTGGCGCAAGGAACCGGTCCCGTTCGACCCCGCCATCGTGGCGGCGATCGACGCGGCCGCCGAGAGCCTCGGCCACGCCCGCCGCCGGATCATCTCGGGGGCCGGCCACGATGCCTGCAACCTCGCCGCCAGGGTGCCGGCCGCGATGATCTTCGTGCCGTGCAAGGACGGGATCAGCCACAACGAATCGGAATCCGCCACCCAGGGCGATTGCGCGGCCGGCGCCGATGTCCTGCTCCAGACCGTGCTTCGTCTGGCCAACGCACCCCGCCCGGATGGACGCGGCCCCTCCGCTGCCGAATGACGGCGGCTCGGTCTGCCGACGCGAGCCAGGAGCCGTCGCGCCCCGACGCGGGATCGCGGCGGCGGTTCGGAAGGCATGGTGGTGTACCGGCGCGGAAAATCCCGTAAGGACCGCACCATGAGCGCGCGATCCCACCGCGACGCCCGGGGCCGGCCCCTCGTCGCGGTCACCGGCATCGGCGTCGTTTCCTCCCTCGGCCAGGGGCAGGCCGAGACCTGGGCCGCCATGGTGGCGGGCCGGTCCGGCATCCACGCCATCGCGCGGTTCCCAACCGAGGGCCTGCGCACGTGCATCGCCGGCACCGTGGATTTCCTCGATACGGAGCCGCTGGTGGCGCCCCTCCTGTCCGAGCGCTTCGCCGCGGCGGCCGCCGAGGAGGCGGTGGCCCAGGCCGGGATCGGCAAAGCCGGCGACTTCCCGGGGGCGCTGTTCATCGCGGTGCCGCCAGTTGAGATGGAATGGCCGCAGCGGCAGGCCCTGGCGGAGGCCGTCGGCGGCGACGGTCCGGTTGATTATGCCGGCCTTCTCCGGGCCGCGGCGACTCGCCGGTTCGATGCCTGGCACGACCTGTTCATCTTCGGCACCGTCGCCGACCGGATCGCAGACCGCTTCGGCACAAAGGGCTCACCGATCTCGCTCTCCACCGCCTGCTCGTCCGGCGCCACCGCCATCCAGCTCGGCGTCGAGGCGATCCGGCGCGGGGAGACCGCGGCGGCGCTCTGCATCGGCACCGACGGCTCGGTGAACCCGGAATCGCTGATCCGGTTCTCGCTGCTCTCGGCGCTCTCCACCCGCAACGACGATCCGGAGGCGGCCTCGAAACCGTTTTCCAAGGACCGGGACGGCTTCGTCATGGGGGAGGGCGCCGCAGCCCTGGTCCTGGAGGACGCCGACGCTGCGAGAGCCCGGGGCGCCACGATCCTCGGCTACGTCCTCGGCTGCGGCGAGAAGGGCGACGGCTTCCATCGCACCCGCTCCAGCCCGGACGGGGCACCTGTCATCGCGGCGATCCGGGCGAGCCTGGAGGATGCCGGACTCGAACCCGACGGGATCGACACGGTCAACGCCCATGGAACCTCGACGCCGGAGAACGACAAGATGGAGGCGTTCGGGCTCGCGGCCGTCTTCGGGGCCCGGGCATCCGCCCTGCCGGTGACCTCGAACAAATCGATGATCGGCCACACGCTCACGGCCGCCGGCGCCATCGAGGCGGCGGTGTCGCTGCTGACCATCCGCCACGGCCGCATCCCGCCGACCATCAACCATCGCGTCCCCGATCCGACCATCGCCCTCGACATCGTCGAGACGGCCCGCGATCTGCCGGTGCGAACGGTGCTGTCGAACGCCTTCGGATTCGGCGGCCAGAACACCTGTCTGGTCCTCGGCGCGGAGCCGGCGTGAGCGGCACGGATCACCACCGCCGCGTCCTCGTCACCGGCGGCGCGTCCGGGATCGGTGCGGCGACCGTCCGAGCCCTGGCTGGCGCGGGCTTCGTGGTCGATTTCACCTATCGGTCCTCGGCTGACGCGGCCCAGGCGCTGCTCGCCGCGTTGCACGCCGACCATCCGGACCGCGCCTTCGCGGCCCACCAACTCGACCTCGCCGACCGGGCCGCCCTCGACGGGTTCTGCGCGGCCGCGGAGGAAACGGCCTATTACGGCCTCGTCCACAATGCCGGCCAATCCAGCGACGCGCTGGCCGCCATGCTCGATCAGGCGCAGGCCGAGGCGGCCATGCAGGTCAACTTCTTCTCGCTGACCCGCATGTCCAAGGCGCTGGTGCGGGCGATGACCCGGGGCCGGTCCGGGCGCATCGTGGCGATCGGCTCCGTCGCCGCCCTGCGGGCGAATGCCGGCAATGCCGCCTACGCCGCCACCAAGGGGGCACTCATCGCCTATTGCCGCACCCTGGCGATCGAAACGGCCCGGCGCGGCGTCACCGTCAACGTCGTCGCGCCCGGCTTCGTCGACACCGCCATGCTGGCGCGCTACGCCGCCCACCGCGACGGCATGGAGCGGCAGATTCCCGCCGGACGGTTCGCCAAGCCCGAGGATGTCGCGGCGCTCGTGGCCTTCCTGATGGGCGAGGGGGCGTCCTACATCACCGGGGCGGTGCTGCCGGTGGATGGCGGCCTGACCGCGATGATGGGCATCCACCGGACGTGACCGGTGACCCACCGAACCGGACGATCCCACCGATGCGCGTCAGCCTCGCCCTCGCCGCCGCCCTGAGCCTCTCGGCGACGCTCGCTTCCGGTCCCGCGTGGGCCGAACCCGAGCCCTACCGCATCTCGGGCCTGCCGCCGGGCGAAGCCCTGAGCATCCGGGCGGAGCCTGATCCCGCCGCCGAGCAGGTCGGTGAGATCCGTGTCCGCGCCCTGGTCTTCGGCTGCACCAACGATACGCCGAGCCGGACCACATGGTGTCGGGTCAAGGCCGGCCGAACCCTAGGTTGGGCGCGGCGGCGCTACCTGGCGCCGGAATAGGCGCCCTCCCGAACACCGGCTCCAAGCTCCGGGGTAAGGTCGCGGAGTCCGTGTTGATCTGCGGCTGGGCGGCGCGTAGCTCTCGGCGGGAGGTGCTTTGATGGCGACGATGATCCTGCGCGACGTGGTGCTCCGGGCGCGGCACGTGGAGGGCGATCCGGATCTGGCGCTGACGATCCGCGCGCTACGGCCGGACCAGCGCCTTGTCCTGCGGATCGACGGCAGGCCCATGCGCTTTCGGAAGGTCCTCGACGGCGACACCGGCCACGCCACCGACGGCGTCGGGCCCGAGCCGGCCGATGCGGAGACCTGGCATGACTTGCAGTCCCGTCGCGGTTCGATGATCACGGTCGAGGCCGAGCGGCCGATGCCCGATCCCTATCTTCTGTCGCTCGGCGCGACGCTGACGGAGTGGAACAGTCCGGACGATGCCGCAGCCTATGACGGCCTATGAGCGGTTCGATGTTTTGACGGCTCTATTTCCGTTCATCGACGTCCCGGTCCGCGAACCGCGACCGGTCATGGTCCTCTCGAACACCGGCTTCAACGATACGAACGGACATGTCGTGACCGCGATGATCACAACGGGCGCCGGCAGCCACTGGCCGAGCGATCACGCGATCGTCGATCTCGCCGCGGCCGGCCTCCGGCACCCCTCGGTGGTCCGCTGTAAAGTGTTCACGCTGCCGAATGGTCAGATCGGTCGCCGGATCGGACATCTGGGCCTGGCGGATCGCACACGACTGGCGGCCCATTTCGCAGCGATCCTACACGCTTGATGCGGCACTGGGCCCTGGCCGATGACGGTACGGCGTCGACTACAAAAAGACGATGATCATGCAAGCCCTCCAGCTCTTCGGCGACCGCGACCTGCGCCTGACCGAGATCGCGGCGCCGCCCGCCCCCGGTCCGGGCGAGGTGCGGATCCGCATCCGTGCCGTGGGGCTCAACTTCATCGATGTCTGGGGTTTTCGCGGGATGGCCTTCGCCAAGCGTAAGCTGCCCCTCGTCGTCGGCGCGGAAGCGTCGGGCGTCATCGAATCGGTGGGGGAGGGCGTCACGGACCTCGCGGCCGGCGATCCGGTCGTGCCCTACGGGGCGATGACCTGCGGTCAGTGCCGGGCCTGCCGCGAGGGCCGGGACAACCTCTGCGAGGATGTCTCCGGCGTGATGGGCTTCCACCGCGACGGGTTCGCCCGGGAGTTGGTGACCCTGCCGGCGCGCCTTGTCGTGCGGGTGCCGGAGGGCGTCAGCGACACCGATGCCGCCTGCGCGGGTATCGCCTTCGGGACCGTCCAGCACATGCTGTTCGACAACGCCAGGCTGGAACCCGGCGAGAGCGTGCTGGTGCATGCCGGCGGCTCGGGGATCGGCACCGGGGCGATCCGCATGGCCAAGGCCATCGGCTGCACCGTCTACACGACGGTCGGCGATGACGAGAAGGGCCGCAAAGCCGCGGAGCTCGGCGCCGACCAAGTCATCAACTACAGAACCGAGCGCTTCGAGGGCGAGGTCCGGCGACTGACCAAGCGCAAGGGCGTCGACGTGGTGTTCGAGCATGTCGGCGCCGACACGTGGAACGGCTCACTGCTGTGCCTCAAGCGCGGCGGGCGTCTGGTGACCTGCGGGTCGACCTCGGGCGTCTCGGCAACGATGAACCTGATGCAGCTCTTCCAGCAGCAATATCGGATCACCGGCTCGTTCGGCTGCGCGCTGGCGAATATCCGCCAGTCCCTCGATAAGATGGAAGCCGGCATCCGGCCGGTCGTGGATACCGTCTATCCCCTCGCGGATTTCGCGCAGGGTCTGGAGCGCCTCGAATCGCGCCGCGTCTTCGGCAAGATCCTCGTCAGCCTGTAGGGCGGCACGCGCGGGCGCGGAGCCTGCGCGTCGGAGCGTGTTTCGCGCTGCGGCAAACCTGGCGTAAACGGTGCCGCACGGGTGTCTTGGGGGGCGGCCCGGATCGAGCCCGGGAAACGAAAGTGCTGCGTCTCGCCCTTCTGCTGAAACGGTCGTACCCGCGCCTCCTGGGCTACGCCACGATACCCCTGATCCGCGCCCTGGTCTGGCTCGCCCGCAGCCTCGGGCCGGCGCGCTCGACCGCGTTGGGCGCCGGGCTGCTGCGCCGGATCGGGCCCCTCTTGCCGGCCCACCGGACCGCCCTGCAGAACCTGCGGGCGGCCTTTCCCGAGATGCCGGAGGCTGAGCGGCGAACAATCGCCCTGGAGGCCTGGGACAATCTCGGGCGGACGGGCGCCGAATACGCCCATCTCGACAGCCTGTTCGATTACGATCCGGCGGCCACGGGCCCATCGCGGACCGAGGTCTCGGGCATCGAGCATTTCTTCGCCCTGCGCGACGACGGCGCGCCGGGCCTGATCTTCTCCGCTCACCTGGCCAACTGGGAATTGCCGGCGATCTGCGCCGCCCGGTTCGGCCTCGATGCCACCGCCGTATTCCGGCCGCCCAACAATCCGGCCGCCGCACGCCTCGTGCAGGAGGTCCGCCGCCGCTCCATGGGCGGCCTGGCCGCATCGAAGCCGGGCGCCGTCTTCGCCATGCGCGACGTGGTGGAGAATGGCGGCCATCTCGGTCAGCTGATCGATCAGCACTTCACCCGCGGCGTCGTGGTGGAGTTCCTCGGCCGGCCCTGCCTCGCCAACCCGCTGCTCGCCAAGCTCGTCCGTCACTACGAGTGCCCCGTCCACGGCGTCCGGGTCGTGCGGTTGCCGGAGGGCCGCTTCCGCCTGGAACTGACGCCGCCGCTCATTCTGCCGCGGGCCGCGGACGGGACCATCGACGTGACCGGCGCCATGCAGGCGATGACCGCCGTGGTCGAGGGCTGGGTGCGTGAGAATCCCGGTCAGTGGCTCTGGATGCACCGCCGGTGGCGACCCGACATGCTGCCCGAACCGCGGATGGCATCGGCGGCGTCCCGCCCGCCGGTCGAGGCTTCTCAAGCCAACGTGATTTCACAGAACGCGGACCAGACGCTCTGATGTCCCCATGAATCCCCGGCACCGCGCCCCGATCCGCGACCGTCGCGCGCTCCGCGCGGCCGTGCTGCTCGGCACCGCCGTGGCTGCCTCCGCGGCGCGGGCCGAGCCGGTTCGCGCGGTCGTGGAACTGTTCACCAGCCAGGGCTGCGGGGCCTGCCGCACGGCCGATCCGGTGCTGCGCGACCTCGCCCGCCAACCCGGGGTGATCGCCCTGACCCTGCCGGTGACCTATTGGGATTACCTCGGCTGGAAGGACACCCTGGCCTCGCGGCCCATCACCGAGCGTCAGCGGGCGTATGCGCGGACGCGCGGCGCCCGGCAGGTCTTCACCCCGCAGGCGGTCATCGATGGCAGCGGCGTGGTGGTGGGCTCCGACAGAGCCGGTCTCGACCGGCTGATGCGCGATGCGTCTCAGCGCGGCGGCCTGCCGGTGCCGGTGCGCGGCGAGATCCGCGGCGACCGGATCCAGGTGGAGATCGGGGCGGCGCCGGACCTCGCGGCCGATCTGCGCGGCGAGGTGTGGCTGGTCCCCGTGCTGCGCAGCCGGGTGATCGCGATCCAGGCCGGCGAGAATGGCGGCCGGACCGCGACCTACGTCAACGTGGTGCGGGGGCTGCAGCATCTCGGTCACTGGACCGGCCAAGCGGTCAGCTTCGACGTGCCCGACACGCAGGCCGCGATCGCCGAAGCCGACAGCTGGGTCGTGCTGCTGCAGGGTGGTGCCGATAATCGGCCCGGCCGCATCTTCGGGGCCGCCAAGGGGCCGGGACTGTAGCGCGTCGTCCCGAAACGGAGGCCCCGGCCATCGACCTATTTCAGGCTGATCGGATCGATCAGCCGCCGGCCCTGCTGCCTGTGCCGTTCCTTGGATTGGCGAGCGAGTTCCCCGAGTCCGGCCTCGAGGCGATCGGATTGGCGGCCGACGAAGCCGATCATGGCGTCGATCGCTCGGCTTAACAGGGCCACGGTCCCGATGAGGGCCGCCACGATCAAGCTCTCGAGACCGCGTCCGATCCGGTGGACGATGCGCATAGGATGTTTTCCGGTTTCTGCAGCGCACAACGCGCCTTCGTGAGGCCCAGTTAGCGGCGTCGGGCAGGCACGGGATGGGGCCAAAAGCGGCACGGTGCCGAGGGCCCGGCGCGGAACCATTTCGAGACGGGCGGGCGACGGATCGAACTGGCGGGGCGGCAGGTCCGTTGCCTGGGATGCGGCCGTCCGCCCCCGCGCGCGGCGCCTCCCCTTGAGTGTCGGCCATGCGGCGACGCCAGCTCCTGTCCGGAATGCTCGCGACACTGTCCCTCCCCGGTGGCCGCGCCGCCGCGGCCGACCTGGACGTGGACGTGCTGCTGGCGCTTGCGGTGGACGTGTCCCTGAGCATCAGCGAGGCGCGCTTCGACCTGGAACGGCGCGGCTATGCCGAGGCCTTCGCCGATCCCCGGATCCTGCGGGCCATCGGCGACGGGCCGGCCGGGCGCATCGGCGTCGCCCTGTTCGACTGGGCCGGGCCCGGGGAGCAGCGCGTCGCGGTCGACTGGATGGTGATCGCCTCCGCGCAGGATGCGGGCCTCTTCGCGGCGCGGCTCGCCGCAGCGGAGCGCCCCTTCTACGGCCGGACCGCGATCGGATCGGCCATCGGTTTCGCCGCCGACCTGCTGGCGCGGGCACCGTTCCGGACCGACCGGAAGGTGATCGACGTCTCGGGTGACGGTACCGGCAATGCCGGCCGCTCGATCACGGAGGCCCGGGACGCCGCCGTAACGGCCGGGATCACGGTGAACGGCATCGTGATCCTCACCGATCCGGACGGAATGCCCGGTTTCCTGAAGGAGCACACCAACCCGGCCGGCGGCCTCGCGGCTTATTACCGGAACCTCGTGATCGGCGGCGAGGGGGCGTTCGTGATGACCGCCGAGGGCTTCGAGGCGTTCGGGCGCGCAATCATCGCCAAGCTGATCCGCGAGATCTCGTGACGGGCCCCGCGCCGACGGTGTTTCGATCGGACGACAGGTCCGCTCGGACGTCACCGCCGGTGCTCGCGCGGCACGTCCTTGAGCGCTAGCTTCATCCCGCACGCGCCCGGCGAGGCGCGGCCAGGGAGGTAACGGCATGCGGATCTCGGCCGATAGGCTGTCCGCCTATGTGCGGGACATCTTCGTCCGCGAGGGTTGCGCCGAGGCGGAGGCCGAGCGGATCGGCCGTTTCCTGGTCGCCGCCAACCTCACCGGCCACGACAGCCACGGCGTCGTCCGGGTCACCCGCTACGTGGAGTGGCTGCGCGCGGGCGAAGTCGAGGCGGGCCGGGCCCCTGAGATCGTCAGCGACGCCCCGTGCTTCGCCCTGGTCGACGCGCATTACGGGTTCGGGCAGACCGCCGGGCCCTTCGCCACCGATCTCGGGATCGCCAAGGCGCAGGCGAACGGCGTGGCGATCGTCGCGCTCCGGCATGCCGGGCATCTCGGCCGGATCGGCGAATGGGCGGAGCGCGCCGCCGCGTCGGGGCTGGTCTCGGTCCATTTCGTCAACGTGTCGGGGAGCCTGCTGGTGGCGCCCTTCGGCTCCGTCGAGCGGAGGTTCTCCACGGCCCCCTTCGCGGCCGGCTTCCCGGTGCCGGATTCCGAGCCGGTCATCCTCGATTTCGCCACCTCGGCCGTAGCCGAGGGCAAGGTGCTGGTCGCGTCCCGGGGCGGCAAGCCGCTGCCGGCGGGCGCGCTGATCGAACCGGACGGTCGCCTCAGCGCCGATCCCGCGACGCTGTTCGGCCCCCTCGACGGGGACGCCCGCGACAACCAGCGCGGCACCGGTGCGATCCGCGCCTTCGGCGAGCACAAGGGCTCGGGCCTCGCCCTGATGTGCGAGCTGCTCGCCGGGGCGCTCACCGGTTCCGGCACGGCGGGGCCGGGCCGGCGGCGGATCTGCAACGGCATGCTGTCGATCTACGTGAGGCCCGAAGCCTTCGGGGCCGAGGACGCCCTCGCCACCGAGGCGCGGACCTATCTCGACTTCTTCAAGAGCGCCCGGCCGATGCCGGGCGCCGAGGTGCTGCTGCCCGGCGAGCCGGAGCGCCGCATGCGCGCCCAGCGCCTCGCCGAGGGGGTCCCGTTGCCGGAGCCGGTCTGGGAGACGCTCCTGGCCGCGGGCCGGCCGCACGGGCTCGACGGGGACGCCTACCGTGACTGAGCCGGGTCCGCGGAAGCGGATCTGATCGGACGAGACCGCGGCGACCCCCGGCCAAAACGGGGGCGCCGCTCCAGACGGGGACGCCATCCCCGCGTTTCGGGAGGAGCACGATGCCCCGCTTACGCTGGCTCATGATCGGCCTGTGCATGGCCGCCAACGCGATCAACTACATCGACCGCGCCAACCTCGCGGTCGCGGCCCCCTCCATGGCCAAGGAGCTCGGGCTGAACACCACTGACCTGGGCCTGATCCTGTCGGGCTTCTTCTGGACCTACGCGATCATGCAGCTGCCCTTCGGCTACGTCGCCGACCGGGTCGGGGCACGGCTGTCGCTGGTGGCGGCGGTGGTCTGGTGGTCGGCCTGCACGGCGCTGACCGCCGCCGGCCGGGGCTTCCTGTCGCTGCTCGGCCTGCGCATGCTGCTCGGCGTCGGCGAGGCCGGGGCCTACCCGTCCTTCGCCAAGGTCGCGGCCTCGTGGTTCCCGCGGAGCGAGCGCAGCTTTGCCAGCAGCATCTTCGACAGCGGCTCGCGGGTCGGATCGGCGCTGGCGATCCCCCTGGTCTCCTGGGTGATCGCGACGCTGGGCTGGCGCGAATCGTTCATTGTCACCGGGCTGCTCGGCTTCGTCTGGGCCGTGTTCTGGATGTGGCTCTACCGCGAGCCCGAGAACCACCCCGCCGTCGCGCCGGAGGACCTCGCCCGGCTCCGCGCCGCGCAGGAGCGGCCGAAGGCCGTCGATGCCGCCGAGGCGCAGACTCAGGTGCCGTGGCTGTCCCTGTTCCGGTACCGCACCGTCTGGGGGATGATGGCCGGGTTCTTCTGCCTGAACTTCGTGATCTACTTCTTCATCACGTGGTTCCCGACCTACCTGATCAAGGCCCGGGGCTTCTCGCTGGCGGAACTCGGCACCCTGGGTACTCTGCCGGCCCTCGCCTCGATCCCCGCGGGCTGGCTCGGCGGCTTCGCTTCGGACGCTCTCTATCGCCGGGGCTGGAGCCTCACCGCCGCCCGCAAGACCTGCCTGGTCGGCGGCATGCTGATGTCCTCGGTGATCACGCTGTCGATCATCGCGCCCAACGTCTACGTCGCCCTGCTGTGCTTCGCCGTGGCCTATGGCAGCCTCGCCTTCACGGCCGCGTCGATCTGGGCGCTGCCCGGCGACGTGGCGCCGACGCCGGCCCACGTGGCCTCGATCGGCGGGATCCAGAACTTCGCCTCGAACGTCGCCGGCATCGTGACGACGACCTTCACCGGAATCATGCTCACCGTCACGCAGGGCTCGTTCGCCATCCCGCTGATGGTGGCCGGCGGCTTCTGCCTGCTCGGCGCCTTCATCTACCTGTTCGTGGTCGGCGAGATCGCGCCGCTGCCGGTCCGGGACGCCCGCGCCCCGGCGCTCCGTCCCGAGCCGGCCCGATGAGCGACGCCACCGTGACGCATCCCGAGGAGAGCCCCATGTCCGCTTTTCCCGTCATCGCCCTGCGCCCCGACGACGGCGTCGTCGTCGCCCGGGCCGCGATCGAGCCCGGCACGCCGGTCGCGGACGGCGTGACCGCGGCCGAGCGGATCCCGGCGGGCCACAAGGTGGCGGTGCGCCCGCATCGCAGCGGCGCGCCGGTGCTCAAGTACGGCCAGATCATCGGCTTCGCGAAGGCCGACATCGCCGCCGGACAGCATGTCCACGTCCACAATCTCGGCATGGGCGCATTCGCCCGCGACTACGCGTTCGGGGTTGATGTCCGACCGACGCAGAGCATCACGCCGCAAGCGACCTTCCAGGGCATCCGTCGCCCCGACGGGCGCGTGGCGACCCGCAATTACGTCGGCATCCTGACCTCGGTGAATTGCAGCGCCCACGTGGCGGATCTCATCGCCGACGCGTTCCGGCGGCACCCGATCCTCGGCCTCGATCCGCTCGCCGCCTATCCGAACGTCGACGGCGTCGTGGCGCTGACCCACAAGACCGGCTGCGGCATGGCGATGGGCGAGCCCCTGCGGCTCCTGCGCCGGACGCTCGCCGGCTATGCCCGGCACGTCAACTTCTCGCACATCGTGATGATCGGGCTCGGCTGCGAGGTGAACCAGATCGGTGCCTTCCTGGACGAGCAGGGGCTCGGCGACCGGATCCGCAGCATGAACATCCAGGCGCTGGGCGGCACCCGCAGGACCGTCGAGGCCGGAATCGACTTCGTGAAGGGCATCCTGGCCGAGGCCGACGTGGTCCGCCGCGAACCGGTGCCGGCGGGCGAGCTGATCGTCGCCCTGCAATGCGGCGGTTCGGACGGCTATTCGGGGGTCTCGGCCAATCCCGCGCTCGGGATCGCCAGCGACCTCGTGGTCCGGAACGGCGGCACGGTGATCCTCTCGGAGACCACCGAGACCTATGGGGCGGAGCATCTGTTCACCCGCCGTGCCGTGAGCCCCGAGATCGGCCAGAAGCTCGTCGACCTGATGCGCTGGTGGGAGGACTACACCCGCAAAGAGGGATCGGAGATCGACGCCAACCCGTCGCCCGGCAACAAGGCCGGGGGCCTCACAACGATCCTGGAGAAATCCCTGGGCGCCATGGCCAAGGCCGGGAGCACCAACCTCGTCGACGTCCTGCGCTACGCCGACCCCGTGACCGCCAAGGGCTTCGTGTTCATGGACACGCCCGGCTACGACCCGGTCGCGGCGACCGGGCAGGTGGCGGGCGGCGCGAATCTCGTCTGCTTCACAACCGGCCGCGGCAGCGTGTTCGGCTGCAAGCCGGCCCCCTCGATCAAGATCGCCACGAACTCGGCCATGTATCGCCGGCTGGAGGAGGACATGGACGTGAATTGCGGCACGATCCTCGACGGGGCGGAGAGCGTCGAGCAGGCCGGGCGCCAGATCTTCGAGCAGATCCTGCGCGTCGCGGGCGGCGAGCGGACCAAGAGCGAGCAGTTCGATTTCGGGTCCTCGGAATTCGCCCCCTGGCAGATCGGCGCCACGGTGTGATCCTGTCCAGGGGCCGCAGCGGCGCCTGTCCGAGCACCGGCGCCACCTGTCAGGGCCGAGACCTGGGCCGCCAAGCCCTCAGGCGATGGGCTCGCCGAGTGCCCGGGCCGCCGCCGGCCGCGCGGCGACGCGCGCGTACCATCGCCGCAGCGCCGGGCGCTCGACGCGGTCGGTGGGGAGGTTCAGCCAGCGATGCGCCGCGCAGCCGAGGGCGATATCGGCGATGCCGAACCGGTCCCCGACCACGTAGTCGCGTACCGCGAGATGCGCGTCGAGGATCGCCGCCATGGCCTCGGTCTTGGCGACCGAAGCCGCGATGACGCTGCGGTCGGGCGCCGACGACCGATAGAGTTGCCAGAAGGCGTCGCGCATGGCGGGCGTGAAGCTGGTGGCCTGCCAATCGAGCCACTGCTCGACGTGCGCGCGGGCGCGGGGATCATCCGGCAGCGCGAGGGCCGGACTGATCGCCGCGAGATAGCGGAGGATCGCGTTCGACTCCCAGAGGACGAAGCCGTCCTCCTCCAGCGTCGGGACCAGGCCGTTCGGGTTCAGGGCGCGGTACGCGGGATCAGCGACGATTCCGTAGGCGCCGCCGGCCGCGATTTGCTCGTAGGCCAGTCCGGCCTCGTCGAGCCCCCAGACCGCCTTCTGGACGTTCACCGAGGTGAGCCGTCCCCAGAGCCTGCGCTGCGTCACGCGTCTTCCTCATGCCTCGGGCGGATAGGGATGCTCGCGCCCGTCCGGATCGGTCACCCGCTGCCCGTCGGCGGTGTCGCGCAGGTAGCCGGGCCCGACCGGCACCTTGCCGTAGCCGCCGGGAATGTCGAGCACGTAGGTGGGCTGTGCGAGCCCCGAGAGCCGCCCGCGCAGGGCCCGCATCAGCGTCTGTCCCTCCGCGAGACCGGTGCGGAGGTGGGCGGTGCCCGGGGCGAGATCGCCGTGGTGCAGATAGTAGGGCTTGATCCGGTTCTCGACGAACGTCCGCATTAGGGCCTCCAGCGTCGCCGCATCGTCGTTGACGCCGCGCAGGAGCACGGACTGGCTCACCATCGGGATCCCGGCATCGATCAGACGGGCGCAGGCAGCACGGGCGCCCGGCGTGAACTCGCGCGGGTGGTTGGCGTGCAGGGCGACGAAGACCGCGCCTCCGAACGTCCGCAGGGCGCGCACGAGCGGATCCGTCACGCTGTCGGGCCGGACCACGGGGACGCGGGTGTGGATCCGCAGCACGCGCACGTGGTCGATGGCCGACAGCCGCCCCGCGATGATTCCGAGGCGTCTTGCCGAGAGCGCGAACGGGTCGCCGCCGGTGAGCACCACCTCCCAGATCCGCGGATCGCCGGCGATGTAGGCCATGGCGGCCTCCAGCTCGTCCTCGCTCAGCGTCCCGAGGCCGTTCGGCCCGACCATTTCCCGGCGGAAGCAGAAGCGGCAATAGACGGGGCAGACGTGCAGCGGCTTGAGCAGCACGCGGTCGGGGTAGCGGTGGACGATCCCGGTCACCGGCGCGTGGGCGGCGTCGCCGATCGGGTCGGCCCGCTCCTCCGGCGCGATCCGGACTTCCTCCGCGGTGGGCACGAATTGGCGGGCGATGGGGTCGTCCGGGTCGGTCGGATCGATCAGCTCGGCCATGTCGGGTGTCAACGCCACGGCGTAGCGGGCCAGCACCGTGCGCAGCACCTCGGCCTCGACGCCGGAGATCAGGCCGGCGGCGGCCAAGTCGTCGGTGCTGCGCAGGGTATCGGTCACGCCAGGGTCTCCGCGACGGGGGTCCAGATGACATCCTCGATGCGGCCGGCGCCGCAGGCGAGCATCGCCAGCCGGTCGAAGCCCAGGGCGATCCCTGACGCGTCCGGCATCGTCGCCAGCGCAGCGAGGAACTCCTCGTCGATCGGATAGCGTTCGCCGTAGACGCGGACCTTCTCCGCCATCTCGATCTCGAAGCGGCGGCGCTGTTCCTCTGGGTCGGTCAATTCGCCGAACGCGTTGGCGAGTTCGACCCCGCAGACATAGAGCTCGAAACGCTCGGCCACCCGGCGATCGTGCGGCGCCGGTCGGGCAAGCGCCGCCTCGCTCACCGGATACTCGCACAGGATCGTCGGCCGCCCGATGCCGAGATGCGGCTCGATGCGCGCCACGAGGACCCGGGAGAACAGGTCGGCCCAGGTATCGTCCGACGCGACCCGCAGGTCCGCACCGGCGACCATGCGGGCGAGGGCGTCCCGATCGGTCTCGCCGGTGCGCGAGACGGTGGCGAGCAGGTCGATCCCCGCGAAGCGCTCGAAGGCCTCGGCCAGGGTCAGCCGCTCGGGCTCCGCGTAGGGATCGGCCTCCCGGCCGCGAAAGACGAAGCGGCGCAGTTCCGCGGTGGCGGCAGACTGCCGAATCAATGCGATGCAATCCGCCATCAGCGCCGTGTAGGGCGCGCCGGCCCGATACCATTCCAGCATCGTGAATTCCGGATGGTGCAGCGGCCCGCGCTCGCGGTTGCGGAACACGCGGGCGACGTTGAACAGCCGCGTCTCGCCGGCGGCCAGCAGCTTCTTGCAGGCGAATTCCGGCGAGGTGTGGAGATAGAGCGGCGTGCGCGCGCCGCTCGCGCCGACGGCCTCGGTGGCGAAGGCCGAGAGATGCGCCTCGTTGCCCGGCGAGACCTGGAGGCAGGCCGCCTCCACCTCGACGAAGTCGCCCGCGGCGAACCACGCCCGGATCGCCGCCAGGAGCCTGTTGCGCAGGATCAGCGCCGGACGGCGGTCGGCATGGCGGTCCGGAGTCCACCATCGGGGCGGCGAGACGGTCAGGGCCGGGCGGGGGTCGGCTGGGTTCGGCACAGGCTCATCCTCGGCCCCGTCCGGCCGCAGGGCCGACGCGTTCGCGACGGACCCGGTGTCGGCTCGCGTCGACGGTTCGGCGCCCGCTGGCAACCGGGACGCAGATGCGATAGTGGCGAGGGTCCGAAACGCAGAGCCCGCGCTTGGCGCGTGCCGCTCCCCATGTCAATGCAGGACGCCATTCCGTGAAGGTGATCGCCTCAACGCTCCGTAAGGGCAACGTCGTCGATAAGGACGGCAAGCTCTACGTGATCCTGTTCGCCGAGAACATCCATCCCGGCAAGGGCACGCCGGTGACCCAGCTCGACATGCGCCGCATCACGGACGGCGTGAAGGTGTCCGAGCGGTACCGGACCACGGAGCAGGTCGAGCGCGCCTTCGTGGAGGATCGCGAGCACACCTTCCTGTACAGCGACGCCGAGGGGTTCCACTTCATGAACCCCGAGAGCTACGAGCAGGTCGCGGTGCCGGCGGACGTGGTCGGTGACGCCGCCCCGTATCTCCAGGAGGGTATGGCGGTCATGCTGTCCGTCCATAACGACGTGCCACTGACGATCGAGCTGCCGCAGCGCGTGACCCTGGAGGTCACCGAGACTGAGCCGGTGCTGAAGGGGCAGACTGCCTCCTCGTCCTACAAGCCCGCCACGCTATCGAACGGCGTGCGCACCACCGTGCCGCCGCATATCGCGGCCGGGACCCGCGTCGTCGTCATGACCGCCGACGGGGCTTACGTGGAACGCGCCAAGGATTGAGCCGGCGTCTGTCGCAGCGCGCGTCAGTGCGGCGCGTGCGCGGCGTTCTCGATGGTGCTGTAGCACCCCTGCGACAGCGCCTGAGCCCGCAGCCGCTCCGGCACGCTGAACGGCCTGCCGTCCTCCCGGAAGAGATCCTCCTTGAGGAGCGCGTCCGACGTGCAGCGGGCGGCGATCCGGCAGAGCGGCGGCTCGCCGCCGGTGCGGGTGCAGATCGTCACGTAATCGGCGCGGAACGAGCGGAGACCGGCACGCGGGTTCGAACCGGTAACCGCCACCACGCCGGTGAGCAGGGCGAGCAGAACCGGCTGGTGGATCAGGTAGACCACGAGACTGTGGCGCCCCGCGAAGGTCGCGCAGCGACCGAGGGCCGAGCGCGGTGACCAGGCGCCGAGACGCGAGCCCGCGAGCCTGGGCAGGCCGACCCGGCCGAGGACGATCCCGGCGAGCACCAGGCCGAACCAGGGGAACAGCGGGACGTAATCGTTGGTCCGCGGCGTCACCGATCCGAGGCCCAGGAAGAACAGCGCGGGCGCATCCAGCACCGCCGCACGCACGAGAAGCGGTGCGGCGAGCACCAGGGCTGCCGCCAGGGCGGTGATCGGTACGGGCACGAACAGGAAGGGCAGCGCCAGCACGCTCGACAACGCGATGCAGTGCAGGATGCCGAAGAACACGTAGGCGTCGGGGAACGCGATCCAGGTCCCGAGGGTCACCAGGGCGGCCGCACCGCCGATGCGCGCGAGCCGCATCAGGGTCGGCCGGAGGCGGAGGCCCCGGCCGTTCATCAGGACGAGCCCGACCCCGACCAGGATCAGGAAGCTGCCGGCGATGGTTTCGGCGGCGCGGTGGCCGGCCGGCGTCAGGGCGTAGTTCTCGGTGGTCAGCCGGAGATATCCGAGGTCCCAGAGCCCGTGGTAGCTCGCCATGGCGACGAGGGCCGTGGCGCGCGCCGCATCTATGATCGGCAATCGCCGCCGTGCCCCGGGGGTCGGGGCGGTCGGGGGCAGATCGATGGCGGGGTCGACGGACATGATGTCGAACCCAAACCACGCGGGTACGGTGGGTGCCAAGGCCTCGCCGCGCCGACCCGGAACGGCGTGCCGCGATCGACGGACCCTCTCAAAAACGTGACCGGTGCCGGGGTTCGATCTTCCGGCCGACTTCGGGGACCGCCAAACGGAAGATTCGCCTTACGACGCTGTGCGTTTAGACCTATCGGTCCACGACCTGCGACCGATCGACTGTTGCCGCCGCGCATACAAGCATCGAGATTGCAACTCGGCCAAGCTCGCCTGCCGACGAAACGGGCTTCCCGGGAGTCAGGACTTCGTTAATCTTGCCGGGAGAGCGCGCGGCGTGATTCAGGGTAGGTTGCTCGGCCATGTCTGACGAACGCGGATCCGGGCCGGAGAACCTCGATCGGGCAGCCGACCTCCGAGGCGGCGAGACGATGCAGCGCGAGGACGAGGTTCTGGACCTCGTCAAGGTGGCCGGCCACATCAAGTGGTTCGACGTCTCCAAGGGATTCGGCTTCATCGTGCCGGATGACGGGGCCCCCGACATCCTCCTCCACGTCACCTGTCTGCGTCGGGACGGCTATCAGGCGGCGAGCGAGGGGGCGCGCATCGTCGTGGAGGCCGTGGAGCGGCCGCGCGGCTGGCAGGCCTTCCGGGTGGTCTCCCTGGATCAGGCGACGGCGGTGCATCCCTCGGAGATGCCGCTACCGCGGACCCACGTGACCGTGACGCCGACGAGCGGCCTCGAGACCGCCGTCGTGAAATGGTTCAACCGCCTGCGGGGGTTCGGCTTCCTGACCCGGGGCGACGGCACCCCCGACATCTTCGTGCACATGGAAACCCTGCGCCGGTACGGGATCGCCGAACTCAAGCCCGGCGAGGCGGTGCTGGTCCGCTACGGGGACGGCTCGAAGGGCGTCATGGCCGCCGAGGTCCGACTGATCGACGGGGCGCTCCCGGCCTCGCATTAGCGCGCCGCCGCGATCCCGACCCCCGGGAGGATGCGCCAAGGCGGCGCTTTCTGGCCCCGCGCCGCATATCCCGTTCCGACGCCGGTGATCCTGACGCGGATTCCCCCCGCGGATGTCTTGGACTATTTCAGCGCGGAGCGGCGCTGAAACCGCGCACCATTTTCTGAGAGGCACCAGCCCGTGAACGTTCTGTCCCGCCTCGCGACGGCCCTGGCCATCGCCGGCTTTGGCCTGACGACCCTTATTCCGGTCCCGGCGGTCCGCGCGCAGGCGCCGGCCCAGGCCGCGACGCCCAAGGCGGAATCGCTGACGATCGTCACGAAGGCGGGGCCGAAGCGCTTCGACGTCGAGGTGATGCGCGACGATGCCGGCCGGTCCCGCGGTCTCATGTTCCGCCGGCATATGGCGGCCGATCACGGAATGCTGTTCGACTTCGAGCGTGACGAGCCCGTCACCATGTGGATGAAGAACACCTATCTGCCGCTGGACATGGTCTTCATCCGGCCGGACGGAACCATCAGCCGGATCGCCGCCGACACCGAGCCGCTTTCCACCGCGATCATCCCGTCAGGGAGCCCGGTCGTCGCTGTTCTGGAACTCAATGCCGGCACGGCCGCCAAGCTCGGTATCCAGCCCGGCGACCGGGTCGAGCACGCGCTGTTCCGAAGCCGCTGAGGTGGGTCCCCTCTGAGCGAACGCATCGGGAACAATCACCTTGACCAACGCGCCGAACCGCGCCAGTGTTCCGGCAATGTTCCGGTGCTTCGGAACGCCGAGCCAGCGCGGAGGACCCGATGAACGACGTGGCCGAGGCCGAGCTGTACGGCAATGATGAGTGGTCCGTGCAGGCGGAGGGGATCGAGCACCGGGACACCGGCTATTTCATCGCGCGTGACGCGCTCGCGAGGCGCCGGGCCGAGGGCCTCTGGGACTGGCCGCTGCAGATGGCCGAGAAGCGCTGGTGCCGGCCGAGCCTGTTCCGGGAGGCGTTTCTCGCCGCCCTCGAGTGTTTCGGCATCGCCCGGGACGCCGAGCTGATCCGGTCCTTCGCGCTGGGCTACGGGATCCGGGCCGTGGTCGCGCCGGCCGCGGAGACCTTCGTCACGCTGTCCGACATGCTGCAGCCGCGGGAGATGCCGGCCAGGGTCTGGACGACGGCACGGCCCGCCATCCGCGCGCTCACCGCCGCGGGGGCGTAACGCCTCATACGAGGGGCGACGATGTCGGTGGCCCTGGCGGGCGCCCGACCGTTTTTCGTCCAAGGAGTTTTGGTCGAGCCGAGGGCGATCCGCGCCGGAGTTTCGGGCCCCTGGGAGACGCCGGTCGCCAAACGCGCTACCCCTTCCCGGGCACCAACGGAGACCCCACCATGGCGGATCAGGACACGGCAGGGCGCGCGGCGGGTCTCGATGGCCTGATCGTGCCGCCGCTGTCGCGGCGCAGCTTCGTGATGACCAGCCTGATGAGCGGCCTGACTCTCGCCACGACGCGGGTCGAAGCGCAGGTGATCCACACCGACGCCACCGGCATCGAGGCCGGCGAAGTGAAGATCCCGGCCGCGGACGGGCCGATGCCCGCCTACCGGGCCGTCCCGGAGGGGGAGGGGCCGTTCCCGATCGTTCTGGTGATCGAGGAGATCTTCGGCGTCCACGAGTACATCAAGGACATCTGCCGTCGCTTGGCCAAGGTCGGATATTGTGCCGTCGCGCCCGAGCTCTATGCCCGGCAGGGCGATCTCTCGACCATGACCGATCCCAAGATCATCATCCGGGACGTCATCGCGAAGACGCCGGATGCCCAGTGGATCAACGACCTCGATGCCACGGCGGCCTGGGCCGGCTCGGCCGCGAAGGGCGACCTCCACCGGCTGGCGGTCATGGGATGGTGCCGCGGCGGGCGCGACGTGTGGCTCTACGCCGCGCATCGCCGCGACCTGAAGGCGGCGGTCGCCTGGTACGGGCCCATCGGCGGCGAGCGGACCGACATCCAGCCGCGCACGGCCGGCGATGTCGCTGCGGCGATCAACGCGCCGCTGCTCGCCCTCTACGGCGGGGCCGATACGGGCATTCCCGTCGCCTCGGCGGAGGAGGCGCGCGACCGGGCAGAGGCTGCGGGCAAGAGCGTCGAATTGGTGGTCTATCCGGATGCGCCGCACGGCTTCCATGCGGATTACCGCCCGAGCTATCGGCGCGAGGCCGCGGAGGACGGATGGCAGCGCGCGCTGGCCTTTCTCAAGGCGCACGATGTCGGCTGAGCGGTAGTCCGTGCGGGACTGCGGCGTTCGATCGGGATGTGGTGACGCCTTCGCCGTCCCGGATGAACCGCCTTTGCCGATCGCTCCCTGGAACTGACCTATCGCGATCGGCGGCAGGTCTTTGGACCATGTCGGCACAGGTATCCCGGCGTTGGTCGAAGGCTGTGTTACTCAAGACACAACCAGAACTTCTCGATTATGCCAGGATCACAGGAGGCTCCGTGTCCGCGCGGATCCGGTTCGATACCGCGATGCGGTGTTGAACCGATCGCGGCGGTCGCCGTTCAGCCCTTGTAGAGTGTCCTGGCCCATGAGCGATTCGGTACAGACCGGCCAGAAACCCGTGATTCTCGTCGTGGAGGACCAACCCGACGAGCGCTTCCTCGCGGCCACGCTCCTGGAGGATACGGGCTTCACCGTGATCGAAGCCGAGACCGCGGATCGGGCACTTGCCATCCTCAACGACCGGGGCGACGAGGTCAGCGTCGTCTTCTCGGACGTGCGAACGCCCGGACCGATCGGCGGCTTCGAACTGGCGCGGATCATCGGCGTGACCTGGCCGCGGGTCAGGGTGCTCCTGACGTCAGGCGACGCGGGCGATCAGCCGAGCGACCTGCGGGTTTCCGCGACCTTCATTCCGAAGCCCTGGCGCGCCGAGGATATCCTGGCCTGGGTCGAGCAGGCCGCGGGCCGCGCGCCCAGCACCGGTGGTCCATCCATCATCGGTCCCGGCGGCAAAATTATCAGTCCCGGCTTGGAAACTTGAAGCAGGGGCGTCGTTGTACGCCACTCCTGACGTGCGGCGCCGCCCCCCCCCCCGCCAAAGACCGCAGATCGAGCGTCGCCATGAAGATCGTCGCTGCCAATCACGCTGATTCCCTCCGCCGTTCCGGGGACTGGGATACGGCCGAGACCACGGTTCTCGAATTCCTCGGCGAGGAACTGCGCAGTTTCTACGGCGCGGCCGATCAGGTGCTGCCTCTGGAACTGGCGGACCTCGCCCGGCGCCTGGAGGGCTCCGGTATGGGGCCGGGCGATCATCACGTGGCCTGACGCCGCCCTAGCGTGCCTTAGAATCGGCTCGTCGCTCGGGAAGCGACCTTTCCCCGTTCCGCGCCGCGCGGAAGTGTAGGTCGGCCATCTTTCTCACTGTGCTTGCGTCATCCCGCGCACCGTCGAGAGGATCTATCAAAAATCATCGCGCCTCACAGGCGCTCCCGCCTACCCCTGCGAGCGCAGTCGCGTAGACAAGTCCGGTTGGTTAAAGCCTTACCGCCTCGACAAGAGCCGTACCGAGTCGCCAACAGGAGAGAATCTGCTATTCAGCGCTGACAGTCCTGCCGGCGCAGCGCGTTTCTCAATCGAGCCTTTCATGCGTTTCACCGCTCTTCGCGAATCGCTCGTCGCGGTCGCGATCATGACCCTGGCCGGTTCGATATCGGCCCGGGCGGCAACGCCGCCGCCTCAGCCCGCAGACGGGCCCGGGAGCTTCGGAGACCGGAAGGCCGCGGTGACCAAGCGCCTCCTCGGGCGCGGCGCAGCCGGCAGCTTCGCGTTCTATACGGCGGGCGCCGCGCCGGACGTGGGCCGCCCGGTCGCGGTGTTCCTGCACGGCTGGGGGGTCGTGAACCCGCAGAGCTACGGGGCCTGGATCGACCACCTCGCCCGGCAGGGATGGCTCGTCATCCTGCCGCGGTTCCAGGACGTGAACCGCACCCGCCCGGCTGACGCGCCCGCTCTCGCCGGTTCACTCGTGAAGGCCGCCCTCGCCGACCTCGCCGGTGACAGCGAGGCCAAGCCCGACCTCGGGCGCGTCGCGATGATCGGCCATCTGGCGGGCGCGCCCCTGGCCCTGGATCTCGCCGCCGAGGCCAAGGCGCGCGGTCTGCCCGTCCTGAAGCTGATCTTCGCCGTGACGCCCGGTGGGATCGCCAGCGGACCGAAATCGCGGGGCATCGCCCTCGGCGACCTGTCGGCCATCGATCCGTCCACGCTCATCGTCACCATGGTCGGCGACAAGGACACGCGAGCCGCCGACATGGCCGCCCGACGCCTGCTGCGCGAGGCGAGTGCGGTGCCGTTCGAGCGGAAGCTGTTCGTTCGGATCCTCTCGGACGATCACGGCTTCCCGGCCCTCACGGCGACGCTGGCGGCCCCGGCCGGTCTGGATACGGCCTACGACGGCGGCGCGATCAAGGCCGCCCCGGAGCCGAAGGATGCGACCAAGGACGATCCGAAGCCGCCGCCCTTCCGCTGGTCCGCCGATATGGCGCTGACGGGCGAACAGCAGACGCTGGTGGCGCAGGTGAATCTCGCGCGGGTGGACGCGCTCGACTACCTGGGATTCTGGAAGACCTTCGACCTCGCCGCCGCCGCGGCCTTCGCCGGCTCCGACGCGACGACCCTCAAGGCCAATCCGCGCCTGGCCGACATGGAGCGCTGGAGCGATGGCTGGCCGGTCAAGCGGCTCGCCGTCGAGACGCCCCGTCAGGCGCCGGCCGCGCAGGCCAAAATGCCCGCTGCACCGGCGAAGGACCCGTCGGCGCAGGCCAAGGCGCCCGCGACGCCCGCCCGAAGGCGCTGACGATCCCGGACGCGCAGCTTGGCCCTGGCTCACGGTTTGCTAGGCTGATCCCGTTCGGAACGGGAGCGATCGTATGCCCGAGTTCGTCGCCAGCCTGCTGGCCGCAGCGGCCTTCTGCCTGACCCTGCTCGCCCTGAACGCACTCACGCGGATGCTGATCCAGGCCCATCTCGGCCACCCCGACCTGGGCGAAACGGGATTTCTGCAGTTGGGCGGCGCGCTGGTGGTGGCCCGCATCGCGTACCGGCGATCCCCGCACCGCGGGACCTTCTGACGGCGATCTGACAGGCGCGGACCGGTCGAGGCGTCTTACCCCCCTCTGGCGGGCGCTCCATCTTTGGGGAAACCACGACGTGGCATCCGCGATCGTGCCGAAGCACACGGGATGCGCTGCGCCGAGGGCGGCGTGCGCATCTCGGGGCATCCCGGATTTGAGACGTCCCGAAGCGTGCCGACTTTCAACGCAGGAAGGTGCCGAACGCGCGTGGGCCGTTGCCTGTCGGTACGGTTTTGATCACCTTGAGTGTGCCTGCATCGATGAGGCTCAGGGTGTTGTCGCCCCAGTTGGCCACGCAGAGGCGGCCGTCGGCGTCGGCTGCAATCCCCTCGGGGTGGTCGCCCACATCGATGTCGGTGATCGGCTTGAGCGTATTGAGGTCGAACACTGTGACGCTGCCGGCATATTGATCGGTGACGAAGCCGCGGCCCTGCGTCAGGGCGATCACGTAGGGGCGGCGGCCGGTGGGGATCCGTCCGATCTCACGACCCGCTGCCAGGTCGATCACCGACACGTCGTCGCTGGTCACGTTGGCCGTGTAGGCCCGGCCCGCCGCGGCATCAAGGGTGATGCCGAACGGGTGCTGGCCCACCGGGATGACCTTGGTCTCACGCCGTCCGGCGGCATCCACCACCGAGACCGTATCGGCCTCGCGATTGGCCACGTAGAGTGTCGCCCCGTCCGGGCTGACGGCGATGCCGGAGGGCGAGGCCCCGACGGCGATCTCGCCGTCCGGCTGCAGCGTGCCGTCGCGCTCGGCCAAGACGAACAGGCGGTGGCCGTACCAGTCGGCCACGTAGACTGTGCCGCCCCGCGGGTCCGCCGCGATGCCGAGTGGTCCGCCGGGCAGGGACACCTCGGACAGGATGCGGCCGGCATCGAGGTCGATCACCGCAATCCCGTGACCCTCCGGGCGGGTCACGTAGGCAAGCGTGCGATCCGCCGACAGGGCGATACCGGCCGGCGCCCCGTCCACGGGGATGCGGCGGACCAGCGTGCCCGCGTTCAAGTCGATGATCTCGACGGCACCGCCGAGCTGCGCCGTGACGATCGCCTCCCGCGCCGGCTCGGCGCGGGCGACGGTCGCCACGAGGGCGAGGCCGGCGGCGAAAGCCAATCGGCCCCGGGCCGGGCTCACGAGCCCGTCTCGACCTTGGCCTTCAGGTTCGCGAGGCTCGCCTTGATCCAGTCGCCGACGCCCTTCTCCGAGGCCTCGTCGCTCAGCTCGGGCGGCGGATCGTTGTTCATGTAGCCGCGGTAGAAGGCCGCCTTCCATTCGACCTTCGACTTGGCGTCGCCCTCGGGCTCGACCGTGATCGTCGCCGAATAGTCGTTCGCCGGAAGGTCCTTCACGTCGACCTTGTCGATGTAGTACGAGAACAGCTTGTCCTCGGGCTTGTACTTGTTGCTGGTCTCCTGGATCTGATCGCCGTTCTTCAGCGTCAGAACGCGCTTGAATTTGCCCGCCGGGTCGCCGGTGAGTTCGGTCTTGGTGACGTTCTGCACCCAGTCGGCGTTCTTCACGTCGCCGAGCACCGCCCAGACCTTGTCGGCCGGGGCGTTGATCTCGATCGACTCGGAAATCTTGCGCCGGGTCGGGCCATGGGCCTGAGCCGTCACGGCGACGAGCGCTGCGGTGGCCGCCAAGGCCAGGGTGATTGCCTTCATCGTGTCCTTCTCCTCCCGCCCTCAGCGGTCGTCCCGACCGAGGATCCGCGCCGCGGGGCCGAGCGCCTCCGCGACCTTGTCCTCGATCCAGTCCCAGGCCTCGCGTTCGCGCGGGCCCGCGGTCTTGCCGATGGCGATGGCGAGGTAGGCCATCTCCGTCAACACCTTGTCGGGCTCCAGCATGTGGAGCCGGGTCGAGAGTATCGCGCCCTCCAGAACCGCCGCCTGGGCGCGGTTATAGCCGATGAACGGCGCGTGCGCGGCGCTGTGGACCATCTGTCCGCGAAAGCGTGGGCGGGTCGCGTGATCCTCGACCGAAGCCACCGCGAACTCGGCGTGGCCGAAGCTGTCGGCGAGACGGCGACCGGGAATGGCGTCGCAGGCCACGGTCGGCCAGTCGCGCCGGCCGGTCACCGCGCCCGCGATCACCCGGATGTCCCGGGGGCTTGAGGCCGCGAAATAGGGGCTCGCCTCCAGATTGGCGATGGTCGGCGACGGCCGGAACGGCGCCAGCACGTAGCCGTCCGCCTCGCCGATCAACCCGAACGGGACGAGGTGGACCTCGCCCGCCGGCGAGAGCGTCGTCACGATGGTCTCCAGGATCAGCGGCATCGGCTCAGGTCCGGTCCGATGGGACGAGCCGACCGCAGACCAGCTGCGCGGGCGGATCCTGCCGGTGCTCCGGCTCCGTCCCGGAACGGGCGGCGGCGGCGGACACGGTCTCGGGGGGACGCGCGTCGGCCTCGGGCCTCACCAGGCGGGCGTCGCGCGTACCGGGCGGGGGGGCGTCCGGGCCGGAATGCCGGGTGTGGCCGGCCTTCTTGAAGGCGGTCGCGTCTTCGATCTCGGCATCGGCCGCGCAACCCCAGTCGAGGGGCTCGTCCTGCACGTAGCGCTTTCCGAGCCGCCAGGCAGTCTCGGCCTTCGCGAGTTCCGCCCCGAGATAGAAGGCGTGGGCGCCGTCGCTCGCCACGGCGAGATCGGGAAAGAAGGCCATCGCGTCGGTGCCGACCCTGTGGATGTCGCGGTTGTAGACGTGGATCCCGTCCTCCGCGACCGCGATCCGGTAGTTCGGATCGCGCACTTCGGCGGCGGCCTGGGCGATCTCTTCGGAACTCTGCACGAAGGGGCGCTTGTCGTGGAGGGCGAGCAGCGCCCGGCCGTAGCCCTTGGGCAGGGCGGAATCGGCCTTGGCGGCGTACATCACCCGCCGTGCGGCGTCGTGCTCCTCGACGGTGCGGCGGGTGTGGTTCGAGACCTGGACGATCAGCACGTTGCCGATCGCCAGTTCCGAGCACATGCCCACGAGGAGGGCGGTGATGCCCAGCGAATCCGCCTCGGTCAACTCGGTGAGGTTGCCGGTCCCCATCATCATGGCGATGTCGGGCCAGCGGGCGCGGGTCTCGCGGTAGCGGGCGATGGAATCCACGAAGCCGTGGTGGATCGGCTCGAGGATCGGATCCGCAAGGAACGGCCGCCCGGCCTTCTGCATGCGTTCGATCGCCCGGTCGAGGGATGGCAGGTCGTCGGGCCGCGTCGGGACCAGGATCGGCACCGCGTCCGTCTCGAAGGCGAGGTCGAGGGTATCCTCGTTCAGGCTCAGCAGGTAATCGGCGCCGGCGGCCGCGCCCCGGGCCAGTTCCTCGCGGGAGAAGGAATCGACGCTGACCGTCAGGCCAGCCCCCTTCAGGGCCCGCACGGCATCCTCCAGATGCGGGAACGTCGTGTCGGGCAGGCCGCCCAGGTCGATGACGTCCGCGCCCCGGCGGGCGAGGTCGAGACCCTTGGCCAGAATCTCCGCGACGCTCATCTTAGAGGCATCGACGATCTCCGAGAAGATCCGCAGGTCGTGCCGGGAGAGATCGACCTTGCGGGCGGCCAGGCCGAGCCAGGCCGGCAGATCGACGACCTCGTCGGGACCCCGCTCCACCGGCAGGCCGAAATGCCCGGCGAGGCGTTCGGGATCAGCCCGGCAGCGGCCCGGCAGGATGATACGGGTGGCGCCCGGGGGCAATTCGACCCGGCGGCGGATGATCTCCTCGGTCATGAGCGCCGCGACCTTCACGCCGGCATCCACGATGCTCCAGCGAAATGTTTCGGGCAGGCCGGCGGCGACCTTCTCCAGCCGTGCCCGGGCGAGGCGCCCGGTGACGAACACGATGTGCTCGGAAGCGCTCACGCCATGACCCTCGGCGCGACCGCGACGCGCTGAGCCGGTCCCCAGATCTCGATCCGACCCGCGAAGCGCTCGGCGAAGACAGGGAAGGCGGCGTCGACCAGCCCGTCCTGCGCCAGGGCGGCGGCATCCTGCCCCGGCGCGGGGTCGCGGGACTTCACCAGCACGCAGCGCTCCGCCCCGACCTGGCGCGCCAGCCACAGGGCGAGGCTGTCGGAGGTGACGTCCCAGGTCTCGGGAATGTCCGGATGGCCGGCGCGCAACCGCCGCGGATTCCATACCCGCGCCCGGGCCGGCGCGGTCTCGGACCAGGGGTCCAGGCTCTGCACGAGGCGCGGCTCGATCGCGCGGAAGATATCGGCCGCATCACTCATGGCGTCGAGGGCCCGGCGATGGGCCTCGGCATCGCTGAACCGTTCCCGGACCTGCGCGGCCCGCACCGCGCTGGCCAAGGTGCCCCCGCCCGGCACGACGATGCAGCGGCCGAGCGCGCCGTCCGCGAGCGACGCCAGCAGGGCGCGCCGCCGATGCGGATCGGTCTCCAGGCTGCCGCCGACCTTCACGACGGCGATCACGCGGCGTCCCGGTGGTGCGGTCGCAGGGCGCGCAGCACCTCGGCGATGCGCAGGGGATCGATGCCGTTGCGCCGGTCGAAGTCGCGGCAGAGACCGCCGCGGAAACCGAGATAATCGGGCTCGTGCGCCCCCAGGGCCATGATATCGATCACCCGGAGCGAGCCGGCGAGCCCGCTCATCAGGCCGTGGGCGCGGCAGGCCGCCGTAAAAGCCGCCAGTTCATCCGACGCAGCGAGATCGGGCAGGCGGGCGCCGGTTTTGCCCGCCGTATCGATCATCGCACCGGCGAATCCCGCCTTCGCCAGGGCGGGCACGAGTTCGGCCGCAGGCCCGTCCTCGGCGAACAGCACGGCGATCACCCGCCCGGGCGCCGCCGCGGCGAGCGCCGCGCAGCCTGCGATGTCGCCCCGGCGCCCGGCATCGAGCCCGGTCTTCACCCAGGCCACGCCGGTTGCGGCCATCGCGGCCAGAGCCGCCGGATTCGGGTCTGCGACAGCACTGGTCTCGGCCCCGCCGGAGACGCGGGCGACGATCTCGCACACAACGCCCGGTTCGAGGGCGCCGAGGGCCCCGCGCTCCGGGTCCTTGGCGTCGATCAGGTCGGCACCCGCGAGCCGCGCCGCTTCGGCCTCGGCGGGATCACGGACGCTGACGAGGAGGCGGGGCGGGGCTCGGCGCGGAACGGAGGAGGAGGACACGGAACACTCGGGACTCGATGGAACGCCTCAGGACTTCCCGGGCAGCGGCTCGGCGAGCAGGCGGTTCTTCACCACCCAGCGCATGGCGTGAGCCCAGGTCTCGTCGGTGTCGGCCCGGATCGTCACCTGCCCGCCGCGCACGACCTTGCCGGACTCGGCATCGGCGATCGCGACGTTTAGGTTGAAGATCTGACCGGACCCTTTCTCCACATAGCCTGTCACGACAAGGTCCGCACCCAGGCTCTTGCCGATGCCCGCCGCGCAGCCGTCGCACTTGTAGAGGGGGCCTTCCTTGGCCACGGTGTCGGCCTTCGGCGCCGTGTCGACGATCTCCAGCCCGGCTTGGTCGTGGAGGGCCTTCCGCAATTCGTCGGTGACGAGCGTCAGCTTCCGGGTATCGGCGGGGCGCGCCCTGGCCCCGTAGGACGCGCCGGGCTCGAACAGCTCCACGGGGAACACCGCCGCCTTCTCGGCGGCCAAAGCCGCGCCGGGCAGGGCGATTCCGAGGGCGACGAGACCGCGCGCGGTCGCCGCTTGCAGGGACAGGTGGCGCATGGGCGGAACGTTCCTCTCCATGGTGCGGCCGCCTCGACGGGCGACTCCTCTCCGGCCATAGGTCGGGCGACGGGACACTTTGGCAATGTACTTCGCGCCCCGGCCGTCGCACGACGGATCTAGCGCCGTCGAAGTCCCGGTCATCCCGCTCGACAGACCGTACTCCGAACCGCGTCCTCGTCCCAAGGTGCCGTGCCTGCAGAAGTTTCCAACCTGCCGTGAGGGCCGGCAGCCATCTTCGAAGCCCGGCTGTGCATCGTCGGGAACGTGAACACCGGATCAACGCGCCGCGATTGAGCGGCGGGGGTGGAAACTGGTAGAGGCCGCGCACATGCACGATCCCGCACCCCAGACCCTTCTTCCGCGGCCGGCGCGTCCGAAGTGGCTGCGCGCGGCCCTCGTCCTGGCGGCGCTCATGCCGATGGCGGCCCGGGCGCAGCAGCCCGCACCGCAGGCCATCGACACCCATATCGGCCTGATCTACCGGCCACAGCCCGCCCCGTCCTCCTACGACGCCGAGGCGGCCCCCGAGGATGAGGGGCTGGCCGGGGCCCGGATGGGCATCGCCGACAACAACACCACCGGCCGCTTCACCAAGCAGACCTACGCCCTCGACGACGTGGCTCTGACCGACGACAAGCCCGACCCGGTGGCAGCCGCGAAGGACCTGATCGCCAAGGGCGTGCGCTATCTCATCCTGGCGCTGCCCGCCGACGCCGTCCTGGCGGTGGCGGATGCGGTGAAGGACACGGGCGTCGTGGTGCTGAACGCCGGCGCCTCCGACGACCGGCTGCGCGGTGCCGATTGCCGGGCCAACGTGTTTCACATCCTGCCGTCCCGGGCGATGCTCACCGACGCCCTGGCGCAGTACCTCACGGTCATGCGCTGGCGGAAGATCTTTCTGATCGTCGGCCCGACCGAGGCCGACAAGGCCTACGCGGACGCGATGCGCAACTCGGCGCGGAAATTCGCGCTGAAGGTCACCGCTGAGAAGCCCTGGACCTTCGGCCCCCTAGCCAAGGCGCGGGGCGACACGCCGACCCGCGCGGAGGCGATGGTCTTCACCCGGGGGCTCGACTACGACATGGCGGTTGTCGCCGACGAGGAGGGCGATTGGGGCGACTACGTTCCCTACCGCACGGTGGATCCCCGCCCGGTCGGCGGGACGCAGGCGCTGACACCGACCACGTGGTCCCCGGTGCTGGAGACCTGGGGCGCCGCGCAGGCCCAGAACCGGTTCCGGCGATTGGCCTCCCGGCTGATGCGCCCCCTGGACTATCAGGTCTGGGCTGCGGTGCGGACGGTGGGCGAGGCCGTGACCGCCAAGAAGACCAACGATCCGGCGGTGATCGGCGCCTATCTGGTCGAGCCGGGCTTCACCCTCCCGGCCTACAAGGGCGTGCCCCTGAGCTTCCGCCCCTGGGATCACCAGCTGCGCCAGGCGATCATCGTGGTGCAGCCGAAGGCGCTGGTCTCGGTGGCGCCGGAACAGGGTTTCCTGCACCAGCGCACGCCCCTGGACACACTGGGGGTGGATCTCCCGGAGACCACCTGCAAGTTCCAGTGAGACGTCATGGGGATGGCCAACGTCGCGCTCGGCATCGACGCCGAACCCATTGACGCTGACTGCGTCGGGGGCCCACATCCAGACGGACGGATTCGCCTGCGACAGGTCACGCGCAAGGATCGGGACTTCCGATGGGTCAAACCGTACAAGATGCGCCGTCAGATCAAGAGGCCAGCACATCGGCGATTAGTCTCAACGATGCAGTTGCGCGCGCGAGGACATGGCTGCTCGCGACGATGTCTGATGAAAATATAACAAATCTGGGTCTTGAGGAGGTCGAGCATTGTCCGGGCTACTGGAACATCACGCTCGGGTTTTCGCGGCCCTGGGACGAGGCACGTAATGCGGTCACCGTTCTGAGCGGGGCGGTCATCATGCGCAGGACGTACAAAGTCATCACGGTCGACGAGGTCACCGGTGAAATCATTGCAATGAGAAATCGCACCGGCGATTCCTGATGGCTAAATATGCTCTCCTCGATACCAATCTGCTTGTTCTATTCATGGTTGGGGGTACCGACCCGGATTATATTCGCGTTCACAAAAACTGTTCACAATTTTCATTAAGCGATTATAATGCTTTGCTGCGACACCTAACGGTGTCGGCCGGTCTCGTCACGACAGCTCAAATTCTATCCGAAACAGCGAATTTGCTGCGCCAGGTTCGAGATCCGATCAGAACGGAGATTGCGGCGTTCTTCAAGCTTTTCATTCTCCACGCGAACGAAATGCAACCCACTGCCGTCAGCGCAGCGTCGGACAAGACTTACCTCTGGTTGGGTCTTAACGACGCCTCGAAATTGACGTGTCTCGGCCCGGACAAGTTGCTGATAACCGAGGACGGCAATCTCCACGCCGCTGCGATAGAGCGGTCGAATGGCGCGTTGCACTTTACGGAGTTGCGCGTTTACGAGTAGGCCTACCTGTGGAAATAGCCGTGCGAGGGCCTCCGAACCGGATCCGAATGCCGCATCCCCTCGCTCCGCGCAAGAATCGCACTATTGTGCGTCGACAGAGTGCCGAATAGCGCACCAGGGAGGAGTTTTGATGAGCCGCCGCGTCGAGGCAGGTCTGAGTGTGGTCGCCCTCGGCGCCTGGTTCGCCCTCATCGGGCCGGCCGCCGCCTTCACCGCCTACGTCACCAACGAGAAGGGCAATTCGGTCAGCGTCATCGACACGAACACGATGGCGGTGACCGGTACCTGGAAGGTCGGCCGGCGCCCGCGCGGCGTGACCGTGTCCAAGGACGGCAAGGAACTGTTCGTCTGCGCCAGCGACGACGACCGGATCGACGTGCTCGACACGGCCTCCGGCAAGGTCGTCCGCTCCCTGCGCTCGGGTCCGGATCCGGAGCAGTTCATCCTCGACGCGTCGGGCAACCCGCTCTACGTCGCCAACGAGGACGACAGCCAGGTCACGATTATCGACATCGAGAAGAACAAGGTCCTCGCCGAGGTGCCGGTGGGCGTCGAGCCGGAGGGCATGGGCCTGTCGCCGGACGGGAAGGTCCTGGTCAACACCTCCGAGACGACCAACATGGCCCATTTCATCGACACGAAGACCTTCCAGGTCATCGACAACGTGCTGGTGGATGCAAGGCCGCGCTTCGCCGAATTCACCGCCGACGGCAAGTTCCTGTGGGTGTCCGCGGAGGTCGGCGGCACGGTCAGCGTCATCGATGTGGCCCAGCGCCGGGTGATCAAGAAGATCACATTCAAGATCCCGAGCGTGAACGACGAGGCGATCCAGCCCGTGGGCATCCGGATCACGAAGGACGGAAGCAAGGCCTTCGTGGCGCTGGGCCCGGCCAACCGCGTCGCGGTGATCGATGCCAAGACGTTCGCGGTGGAGAAATACCTCCCCGTCGGCCAGCGCGTCTGGCAGCTGGCCTTCACGCCCGACCAGAAGCAGCTGTTCACCACGAACGGCACGTCCAACGACATCTCGGTGATCGATGTGGCCGCCGAGAAGGTGGTCAAGAGCATCCCGGTCGGCCTGTTGCCCTGGGGCGTGGCGATCTCGCCGAACTGAGCCGGGCGGCGGGGCCGCTCGAATGAACCAGGACCGCGGATCACGCGGCACAGGGGGAAACGACAGGATGCGGATGTTTCGATGGGCCGCTCTCGCCGGCGCGGCGCTGTTCGCGGCCGGCCCGGCACTGGCGCTGGACCTCACCAAGAAGCGGGAGAACCTGCCCGACCTCGTCCTGGGCGACGATCAGGGCAACGACTTCACGGTGGAGAACAGGGACATCACGCTCGAATCCGGCAAGGCCTATCGGCTGCGCATCGTCGCCAAGGGTCACCAGGAATACAAGTTCTACGCGCCGGAGTTCTTCCGCTACATCTGGTTCAACCAGATCGTGATCGAGCACAAGGAGATCCACGGCGGCGGCCCGCCCGACCACCTTGAATTCGACGATCCCGGCGAGATCGCCATCGAGTTCGTTGCGATCAAGCCAGGCAGCTACAAGTGGGAGGCGCGCGGCCTCGAGGCCAAGGGCATGACCGGTACTTTGACGGTGAAGTGATGCGCGCGTTCTTCCTGGCCTCGTGCCTCGTCCTCTCCGGCCCGGCCCTCGCGGCGGACGATGCCTCCGCCTGCGCCGCGGGCATCGCCATGATCCGCGACGCCCTCGCGGCGAACCCGTCCGAGGCCGCGCTGCCCAAGCTCAAGAAGGCCCTTCGGGTCGCGGAGCGGGAGCAGAAAGAGGGCGAGTTCGACGAGTGTCTCGATGCCGTCGCCGACGCCCGGAAAGCGCTCGGCCGATGACCGGCGAGGCGGCGCTCCGGGTCGAGCATGTCGGCCACCGCTTCGGCACGCGCGCGGCGCTCGACGACGTCTCGCTCGATGTCGGCCGCGGACGCTTTGCGGCGCTGCTCGGACCCAACGGCGCCGGCAAGACCACCCTGTTCTCGGTGATCACCCGGCTCTACACCAACCAGACCGGACGGGTCTCGATCTTCGGCCACGCCCTCGACCGCGAGCCCTCCCGGGCACTTGCCCGGCTCGGCGTGGTGTTCCAGGCCCGGACGCTGGATACCGATCTCACCGTCGAGCAGAACCTCCTGTATCACGCGAGCCTGCACGGGATCACCCGTCGCGCCGGAAAGGACCGCGTCGGGCTGCTCCTCGATCGGGTCGGGCTCACGGACCGGCGCCACGACAAGGTCCGCACGCTCTCGGGCGGCCAGTCGCGCCGCATCGAGATCGCCCGGTCGCTGATCCACCGTCCAGACCTGCTGCTGCTGGACGAGCCGACGGTCGGCCTCGACCTCGAATCGCGGACCGACATCGTGGCGATCGTCCGCGCGCTGGTGCGCGAGGAGGGGCTGTCGGTCCTCTGGGCCACCCATATCTTCGAGGAGATCTCCCCGGAGGACGACGCGGTCGTGCTGCATCGCGGCCGGATCGTAGCGCGGGGACGGGCCGGCGATATCGGCGCCCCGGGGGAGGCCCTGGCGGACGCGTTCCGCCGCATCGTGGCCGAGCCGGGGCGGGCGGCGGCATGACGGCGTCGAACGGCGCATCATCGTACGATCGAGGGCAGCACCCATGAGCGCTCCGACACGCCTGTCGACGCCGGTCGCTGCTGCATCCGCCCACAGCGCGTCGGCCCGCATCGGTCGGCTCGACACCGTCGGCTACCTGATCTGCCTCGGCGGCATCGTCCGGCGGGAATTGCTGCGCTTCTTTAATCAGAAAGAGCGGTTCTTCTCGGCCCTGGTCCGGCCGCTGGTCTGGCTGTTCATCTTCGCGGCGGGTTTCCGCAACACACTCGGCGTCTCCATCGAGCCGCCCTACCAGACCTACGTGCTCTACGAGGTCTACGTGGTGCCGGGGCTGGCCGTGATGATCCAGCTGTTCAACGGCATGCAATCCTCGCTCTCGATGGTCTACGACCGCGAGGTTGGGTCCATGAAGGTACTGCTGACCTCGCCCTATCCGCGCTGGCTGCTGCTGCTCGCCAAGCTGATCGCGGGCGTCTCGGTCTCGATCGTGCAGGCCTATGCGTTCCTGGCGGTGGCCTATTTCTGGGAGACGGACATCCCGCCGCTCGGCTATCTCACGGCGCTCCCGGCCTTCTTGGCCTCGGGGCTGATGCTCGGGGCGATCGGCCTGTTCCTGTCCTCGCTGGTCCGCCAACTCGAAAACTTCGCCAGCGTGATGAACTTCGTGATCTTTCCGATGTTCTTCGCCTCCTCGGCCCTTTACCCCCTGTGGCGGATCCGGGAATCCTCGGAGACGCTGTACTGGATCTGCGAGCTGAACCCGTTCAGCCACGCGGTCCAACTCGTCCGCTTCGCCCTCTACGTCCAGTTCGAGCCGCTCGCCTGCGCGGTCGTGGTGGGCGTGACCCTCGCGTTCTTCGGCATGGCGGTGATCGCCTACGATCCCGGCCGGGGTATCATGGCCCGGCGCGGTGGCCCGGCCGGCGACAACACCTGACGGAGCCCGCCCGATGAACCGACTCGCCCGCAATGCCGTCCTCGGCCTGGTGCTCCTGGCCGCACCGGCATCCGCGCAGCCCCGACAGGATCCGGACTGGCCCTGCGTCCAGCGCAAGGTCGCCACGCTCAGCCCCGGCCAGTTCTGGACCGGACCGGACATCGCGGCGGCCGGAGACTGGGGCAGCGACAACGACGCCGCGGTGCTGGCCCAGAAAATCGCCTCCCGCCGCACCGAGCTGCCGCAGGTCGGCCCGCTCCTCGACGAGTTCGCCGGCAAGTTCGGCACCGACAAGGACGGGAAGGACAAGGCCCTGACCCGCGTCTATGCGGGCGTCTTCGAGGTGATCAACGGCGAGCGCGACAAGGTCGTGGGCGGCATCGGCCGCTACGCCCAGGGCCAGCGGCGCATGGCGGAGCGCATCCGCGATGAGGCCGACAAGATCAGCCAGACCAAGGACGCGCCGAGCGCCACGGACGCCACCGAACTGCCCAAGGACCAGTCCGATCTCGAAACCAAGTTCGCCTGGGACCGGCGCATCTTCCAGGAGCGCAGCCAGTCGCTCACCTATGTCTGCGAGGTGCCGCAACTCCTCGAGCAACGGTTGGGCGAGATCGCGCGGTTGATTCAGGCACGGTTGTGAGCGCGGCGATCCAGGCGCCAACCGCTTGCCGAATCTTCCCGAACGGTTTTGCCTAAAGCTCCGCAAGTCGTTGAATTTGCAAGCATAACTGTTGCGATAACGCCACGCGGGGGAGCGTTTGACCGTTCTTTGCGCGAAACAGCCCCCAAAAGCTCTCGCCCGCCGCGGAGCCCGATTGTGAACTTTAACTCCACCCGCCAAAAGTCTCGCCAAGCCCGGAACAACCGGACGCTGGTCTCAAGGCAGGGGAATTGGAATGTCACGTCGGACGCTGCGGGGCAGCATGCTCGCGTCTGCCTCAGTCTTGGCGCTCTCGATTGCTCCAGGCGCGGCGCGAGCGCAGCAATCGGTCACGCTGGGTGAGATCAGCGTCGTTTCGACCTCGCCGGTCGGTGCCGGCGGCGGCAATTCCAGCCAGTCCCTGAACCTCGACCGGGCGGCGCAGATTGCGCCGACCGTCCCGGTGGCGCCCGGCACCGTGCGTCTGCGCGGCTCCGAGCAGCCGCTGAACAAGATCCCCAGCACCGTCGAAACCATCACGACGCGCCAGATCGACGTCGACCGCGGCACCGACAATATCCTCGCCACCTTCGCGCGCGAGACGCCCGGCGTGAACCTCAGCGACTCGCAGGGCAACAGCAACCGCGTCGATCTCAATTACCGCGGTTTCACCGCATCGCCCGTGCAGGGCGTGCCGCAGGGCCTAGCCGTCTACCAGAACGGCATCCGCATCAACGAGGCCTTCGGCGACGTCGTCAATTTCGACCTGATCCCATCGCAGGCGGTCCAGCGGATCGATGTCGTCACCGGCAACCCGGTCTTCGGCCTCAACGCGATCGGCGGCGCGGTCAACATCCAGATGAAGAACGGCTTCACCTGGCAGGGCACCGAGATCAGCGCGTTCGGCGGCTCCGACGGCCGCACGGCCGGGTACCTCGAATACGGCAAGGTCTCCGACAACTGGAGCTTCTACTTCACCGGCGACGGGCTGAACGACCGCGGCTGGCGCTACGAGAACCCGAGTACCATCGGCCGGCTCTACGCCGACCTCGGCTACCGCGCTCAGGATTCGGAGTTCCACCTGATCGGGCTCGCCGCGCGCAGTTTCTACGGCGCGGCGGCCGCGACCCCGGTGGACTTCACCCATGTCGATCCGCGGGCGATCTTCACCTATCCGCAGACGCAGACGACCGAGGTCGGCACGATTCAGCTGACCGGCCGGGTGGACATCTCGCCGACCTGGGACCTCGCCGGCAACGCCTATTTCCGCCGCTTCAGCGAGCGGTACGTGGACGGCAACGACGGCAATTTCGAGCAGTGCAGCTCGCGCTCGAGCTTCCGCGGCTCCCTCTGCTACCAGGATGACGGGTTCAGCCCGTCGGCCGGCCAGTCGCAGAACGCCTTCCGTAACCAGTTCCTGCTCCTCGGCCAGCAGAACCAGCGCATCCCCTTCACGCGGAACGTGCCCTACGGGACGATCGACACGACGCAGACGGAGTCGCAGGGCTACGGTGGCTCGCTGCAGGCGGCCAACCGTGACCGGGTCTTCGGTCTGCCCAACAGCTTCGTCATCGGCGGCAGTGTCGACGCGGCCGATTACTCATTCAAGTCGTCGAGCACCCTCGGCGTGATCAACCCGAATCTCCTGATCTCCACGGATCCGAGCAATCCGTACTATGGAAACATTCCGGGCCTCGGCACCCCGTACCTCCGCACGCTGGGCGCCCTCGGCATCGCCCCGAGCTCGGTCGCGGGTTCGAACCTGTATCTCGGCCTCTACGCCACCGACACGCTCGACGTCACCGACCGCCTGTCGCTCACCGCAGGCTTCCGGCTCAACTACGCGCATATCCGCTCGGTCGATCAGACGGGGTTCTCGCCGGACGTCACGGGCACCCACGAATACACCAAGGTCAACCCGCTCGCGGGCCTGACCTACCAGTTCGACCCGGCGCTCAACCTTTACGGCAGCTACTCGGAGTCGAACCGCGCGCCGACACCGCTGGAACTCGCCTGCGCCAACCCGAACCAGCCGTGCCTGCTGCCGAATTCGCTGGTCGCCGATCCGCCGCTCAAGCAGGTCACCGGCCAGACCTATGAAGTCGGTTTCCGGGGCGTGATCCCGAACTTCCTCTCGGGCGGCAACCTGACCTACAAGGCCGGCGTCTTCCGCACCGACCTGAAGAACGACATCATCCAGATCGCCGTCGCCGGCAACGCGGCGCGCGCCTACTACACCAACGTGCCGGCGACCCGGCGGCAGGGCATCGAGGTCAGCGCCGAGTACGTCGTCAACCCCGATCTGCTGGTCTACGCCAACTACGCGTTGATCGACGCCACGTACCAGTTTGACCAAACGCTCTCGTCGCCCAACAACCCACTCTCCGACGACGGGGCCATCTTCGTCCACAAGGGCAACAAGATCCCGTTGATCCCGGATCACCAGATCAAGGCTGGGTTTGAGTACAACATCACCCCGAATTGGCGCTTCGGCCTCAACGTTTCGGCCTTCTCGTCCTCTTACTTCCGGGGTGACGATTCGAACCTGAACCGCAAGCTGCCGGCCTATTACGTGATGAACCTGACCACGAAATACCAGGTGACCAAGAACCTGGAGATCTTCGGGTTGATCACCAACCTCACCAATAACCGCTACGCGACATTCGGTACCTTCGCGGAGCCGGGCGCGATCGCCGGCAACCTGTCGATCAACGATCCGCGGACGACGACGCTGGCGCAGCCCCTGTCGATCTATGCGGGTCTGACCTATCGCTTCGGCCCCGAGCCGGTCGCGATGGCGCCGGAGCCGATCATCCGCAAGTACTGATACGCTGACGGCCTTACTGGAGCCGTTCCCGATCACCCTGCCATCGGGAACGGCTCCGCGTTTCCGTCGGGACGCATGCCGTCGAACCCGTCGGCGGGACCGCCGGGGGTGACGGCGCCGGCAATCGTGAGTTTGCCCGGGGCACCCGTCCCTGTTCTGAGGCGCGTGCGGCCTCCTGTCTCGGGAACGGGCCGATGCGCCCGGCGTCTCCTCGGTGAATCGCTCTGACGCGCGATCCCCGCCCCCTGTCGCGGTTGCGTGTCAGTGGCGTCCGGACACTTTGGAGACCCCCATCGATGATGTTTCGTTTCGCCGTCACAGCCCTGGCGCTTGCCGTAGCCACACCCGCCCTCGCGACGTCATGTTCTGACGAGGTCGATACCCTTCAGCGGCGCCTCGACAGCGCCGGCGCGGCCTCCGTGACCGGCACGACCCCGCCCGGCGGCACGACGTCGTCGAATTCCCCGAAGGCGCTCGACAAGCCGCCGGCCCTGACCCCGTCGGATGCCAGCGTCAAGCCGACCGCGGCGGGCGTCGAGGACGCCAAGAAGCTGGTCGCCCAGGCGCGCCAGCAGGACAAGGCCGGTAACGCTGAGGGCTGTCGCGACACGATCATGAAGGCCAAGGAGAAGGCCGGCGCTCTACCGTAGGGTGAAAAGATCTGGCGGCCGGCGACAGACCGGCCGCCGGGATCTCAGTAGGCGTTCTCGGTCTTGAGCAGCGCGAACGGGGTTGTCAGCAGGATCTGCAAGTCGAGCAGGACCGACCAGTTCTCGATATAGTAGAGGTCGTGCTCGACACGGCGCTGGAGCTTCTCCGACGTATCGGTCTCGCCGCGCCAGCCGTTCACCTGCGCCCAGCCGGTGATGCCGGGCTTGACCTTGTGCCGGGCGAAATAGCCGTCGACCACCTGGTCGTACAGGGTATTGGCGGCCTTGGCCTGGAGCGCATGCGGACGCGGACCGACCAGCGAGAGGTCGCCCTTCAGCACGTTGAACAATTGCGGCAGCTCGTCCAGCGAGGTCTTGCGGATGAAGCGCCCAACCGGCGTCACGCGCGGGTCGCCGCGGGTGACCATCCTGGCCGCACCGGCGTCGCACTGGTCGACATACATCGACCGGAACTTGTAGACCTCAATCAGCTCGTTGTTGAAGCCGTGGCGCTTCTGGCGGAACAGGATCGGCCCCCGCGAGGTCAGGCGCACCGCGAGCGCCACGGCGACCAGGATCGGCGCTAGGGCGAGAAGCATCACCAATCCGACGCAGCGGTCGAACAGCGCCTTCACCACGACGTCCCAGTCGGCGATCGGCTTGTCGAAAACGTCGAGCACCGGGACCGAGCCGAGATACGAGTAGCTGCGCGGCCGCAGGCGCAGCTTGGCCGCATGCGCCGACAGGCGGATGTCGATCGGCAACACCCAGAGCTTGGCCAGCATCTGCAGGATGCGGTTCTCGGCGGTGATCGGGATGGTGAAGACGATCAGGTCGAGGCGGGCGTGCCGGGCATAGGCGACGAGATCGTCGACGTTGCCGAGCTTCGGATGCCCCGCCACCACGTCGGACGAGCGGTCGGTGTTGCGATCGTCGAACACCCCGACGATCCGGATGCCGCTCTCGCTCTGCGTCTCCAGGGCGGCGATCAGATCTTCCGCCGGCTTGCCGCCACCGACGATCGCCGTGCGCCGGTCGAAGCGTCCGGCCCGGGTCTGCGCTTCGATCACGCGGAACAGGAGGAAGCGCCCGGTCAGGAGAGCGGTCAGGCCGGTGCCGTAGAAGGTCGCGAGCCACAGGCGCGAGTAGTGATCGGCCACCTTGGCGAGGACCAACCCGGCGGCAACGATCAGGAAGGTCAGCGACCAGGCGGCGATCAGCCGGATCGCGCTCTTGGAGAAGGCGCGGAAGGCGGAGATCCGATAGCCGCCGGCGGCCTGGACCAGCGCAACCGTGAGGAGCGCGACGAGCCCGATCGCCCCGGCATAGGTCAGGCCGAACGGGACCCGCCCGCGCAGCATCAGCAGGTGCAGGAGCGCGCCGAGGCCGAAGATCAGGGCGCATTCCGCCGCCCGCACCAGCCCTGCCACCACGACCGGCGACACCGCCGTCGCGCCCGGTATGGAAATCTCGGCAAGCGGTACCGGGCCATCGTCACGGGGCGATGGCTGCGCCTGGAGAGGGCCGGCGGCTTCGAGGAGATCCCGGATGTCGAAGGCACTCATCGATCGGCTCCTCCCGTAGCGGCCTGCGGCTTCTCAATCGCAGCGTGGCACGGGGCGTTGTCTGAAGACTTAAAGGCGATCGGCCCGCGGCGATTTTACCGTCGGACCCGGTCCGCCGGTCGTTCCGTCGTCGCGCATCGCTCCGGCATACGGCGACGGAGCGATGCGCGCCTCGGCGGATCAGGCCGTCCGCGCGCCGGCGATCTCCCGGGCTTCGACATTGCGCCGATCCGCGCGGGCCTGGAACGCCGCGGCGTAACCGGAGATGACCTCGCTGCCCATCCGCTCCAGGGAGAAGCGCTGCCGGATCGCGGCGCTGAGCGCGTTGACGCGGGCGTCGAGCACCGCGGGCGCGTCGTCGAGCACCCGCCGGATGCCGGCGGCGAGGGAAGCGGGATCTCGTGGCGGGACCAGATCGCCGGCAGCGTCACCGAAGATCTCGGGGATCCCACCGACCCGCGTGGCCACAAGGGGCTGCGCCGCGGCTGCGGCCTCCAGGACCACGTAGGGCAGGGATTCCGCCAGCGAGGGGACGACCAGGATGCGTCCCCGTGCCAGCACGGTGCGGATCGCCTGCGGCGGTTCGAAGGATACCGCGCTGCCCAGGCCGAGGCGCTCGACGTTCTGACGCAGGATGTCGGCATCCGGCCCGGAGCCGACCATCAGCAGGCGCAGGGACCGCCCCTCGGTCCGGAGCTGGACAAGGGCATCGAGCAGGTACGGAAGACCCTTGGCCTCGCGCAGCTCGCCGACATAGAGGAGATCGAAGGGTTCATCGACGCGGTCGATCGGGGCGAATTCCGCCTCCGCGATGCCGTTGTGGACGATGCGGGTCACGCGCTCGGGACCGCCGACGAAGGTCCGGTGCCGTCCGGCGACGTATTCGCTCTCGAACAGGAAGGCGTCGGTCCGGCGGGCGAGAACCGCCTCGGCCCCCATGTAGAGACGATGGATCGGCGTGCCCGGCCGGTAATTGTAGCTGCCGCCATGCGGCGTGTAGGTACGGATCGCCGTGCTGCCCGGGGCGAGCCTGGCAAAGGCGCCGCCCTTCGCCCCGTGCCCATGGAGCACCTCGGCGCCCACCGCGGCGGCCCGCCGCCCCACCGCCTTCAGGCAGGTCCAATCGGACCGGTGCGGGTTCCGCCGCATCGGGATCCGCACGAGGCCGAGTTCCAGGCTGGGCATCAGGTCCGCCAGGGCCCGCTCACCACGCTCGCCGCCGGTCGTGGAGTCGCAAACGATGCCCACGGCGTGTCCGGCCGCGGCCTGGAGGCGGGCGAGGTCCACCACATGGCGGAACAGACCGCCGACCGGGGCCCGGAAAACGTGCAGGATCCGATAACGCTGGACGATACGATCGTCATTCGACTTGCCGACCACGGCAATGCTCCCGGTGAAAACAGTCCCGGGATTAGTGAAGCACCGGTGGTCGCGGGGCTCTTAAGGGCGGCTCGTTGGCCGCATGCTTTTCATCGAGAAGGTAAGCAGAGTTTTACATGGCCGAAAACAAGTCATGTCATCGGCGGGCCGTTGAGGCTGGCCCAGATCGTCCCGTAATGGCAGGCCGTGGCGGCGAGAACGAAGCCGTGCCAGATCGCATTCTGAAACGGCAGCGTCCGCCAGATGTGGAATAGGACGCCGATCGAGTAGAGCGCCCCGCCGATGGCAAGCAGCCACAATGCGGTCGGCTGGAGGCTCGCGATCACGGACTCATAGGCGAAGAGACCGCTCCATCCGAGCATCAGGTAGAGCGCGATGGAGAGCCGGTCGAAGCGCCCGGGCAGGAGCAGCTTGACGGCGATCCCGACCGAGGCCACGGCCCAGATCAACGCCAGCAGTGCATAGGCGCGCGGTCCGGACCCGACGAGGGCGACGAGCGGCGTGTAGGTGCCGGCGATCATCAGGTAGATCAGGGCGTGGTCGGCCCGGCGCAGCAGCCATTTCCGGGGGCTCACCGGATACAGGTTGTAGAGGGCCGAGACCCCGAGCATCAGCACCAGCGCTGTCGCGTAGACGACGACGGCGACCCGCTCGCCGATGCCGAGATGCGCCGTCAGCGCCGTCGCCACCAGGGCCACGGCACCGGCCAGACCGAGCACGACGCCGAGCCCGTGGATCACGCCGTCCGCCACGATCTCCCGGGGCGTGTAATGCCACGTCAGGGACAACGGGCGGCCATCTTCCGCGAGAGACATCCGAAGGCCTCCTGCAACGCTTGCAGTCTAAAGCATGAGACGTCTTGATCGTTCCCCGTGCAGAGTACCGACGTGGAGTTGTCCCAAGGAAAATGATGGGTGGTTGTAGATATCGTGCAATGCAGCGCCGCTGCCGCACTGCACGAATGCCTAGATTCTGCGTCCCACAAGGCCCTCGAACCCGACAGGCGCCTCGGCCGCCCCGGCCTGAACCCGGCCGACCTCCCGGCGCCATCCGCGGCTGAGCCGGGCGTGAACGGTCGCCATGGTCAGGACCGCCATGGCCATGACCTGATGGGCGAGCGCTGCCCAGAGCGGGACCGCGAGGAGCAGCGTGGCGATCCCCAGCATCGCCTGTGCCAGAGCCAGGGCGGTGATACCGGCGGCGCGTCCGAACACGCCCGACGGACCCGCGAGGCGCGCATCTACCGCGTGCAGGATCGCCACCAGGATCACGAGGTAGGCGGTCACCCGGTGGTCGAACTGCACCAGGGCGTGATTGTCCACGAAGTTCTCAATCCAGGGGCGAATGGCGAACAGGGCGTCCGCGGGCGGCACGAGGGCCCCGTCCATGGTGGGCCAGGTGTTGTAGACGAGGCCCGCATGCGAGCCGGCGACGAGACCGCCCAGGAAGATCTGCACGAGGATCAGGGCCGGCAGGAGCATCGCGGTCGCGCGCAGGCGCGCGGGTGCCGGCTCCGGCATCGCCCCGCGCTCGCCCGCCGCCAGCCAGACCAGACCGGCGAGGATCAGGCTGGCCGTGGTGAGGTGCAGGGCGAGCTTGAGCGGCGCCACCGCGGTCATTCCGGGCTGGAGACCGGAGGCGACCATGATCCAGCCGATACCGCCCTGCAGGCCGCCGAGCACGCCGAGGCCGAGGAGACCCACTCCGAGGCGGCGGCTGATCCGACCCTGCCACCAGAACACGATCAAGGGCAGGAAGAACACGAGGCCGATCAGCCGGCCGAGGAGGCGGTGCCCCCATTCCCAGCCATAGAGGACCTTGAAGGCGGACAATCCCATCCCCTGGTTGAGGATGCTGTATTGCGGCGTGTCCTTGTACTTGGCGAACTCGGTGGCCCAATCCGCCTCGGACAGGGGCGGGATCGCCCCCGTGACCGGCCGCCACTCGGTGATCGACAGGCCCGAGCCCGTCAGCCGGGTCGCGCCGCCAACCGCCACCATGGCCACCACCAGCGCGGCGATCACGTAAAGCCATGTGCGCACCGCGCCCGATCGCCGTCCGCCCCCGACTCGCATGACCATCCGCATCCCTTCGCCCGGGCCGGCATACCCCGAACCCCATGCCGGGGTTAGGATATGCGTCTCACCGCAGCAACGTCGGCGGCGCCGCAGGCCGCGGCAGCCTGGACGTTGCCAAGCGCAGGCCGGGTCGATAGCCCGTGGATGGGGCCCGCCCTATCACCATCTCGGGACGCCATGCGCCGTCGCACACGAACCCTGATCGGCACGATCGCGATCCTGGCCTTCGTCTGCCTCTACGGCCCCTTGGCGATGGCCCTGGCCGACAGCCGCATCGCGGAAACGCCGGCAGCGGTGCAGGCCGTGCTCTACTCGATCCTGGGCATCGCCTGGATCATCCCGCTGATGCCGCTGATCCGGTGGATGGAGCGGCCCGACCGCTGAGGCGACCTCTCGATTTCGCCGCACTCGGGGTTCACAAGCCCGGCGTCCGCTTCCGAGACACCCCGCGTCGTGCTCCTCTCCTCCATGCGCCTCACGCCCCTGGCCGTCCTCATCGTGCTGCTCGCACCCCTGCCGGCCCTGGCCCAGGGAACCCCGCGGTCGATCGGCGAGTGCGAGCGGTTGAAGAACGATCTCGCCTACAACCAATGCTTGGCCATGTTCGGGCCCGCGGCGAAGAACGTGGCCGGCGGCTACGCGTCCGCCGATACGTCGCCCTCACCGGCGGCCGCGATGGCCGAGGCGATCCCGCAGGTTGAGGATGCGGCCGATACCGCCTCCAGCGGCCGGCGGCGCTACCGGTCGCATCGCGGCCGGCAATACGCGTCGTTCTCGACGGGCTACCGGCACCGGCGGCGGCGGTAAAGGCCAGAAGGCTGCTCGCGGCCGGGTCTCCGACGCGCCACGGACCCGACGCGGCGTCCCATCCCCGGCGTGAAACCGGTCAGGCGACGTTGAGGCGCCGGCCCCGGTTCCAGGCCAGGAACGGCACACCGGAGAGCAGCCCGGCCAAAGCCGCCCGCGATTGGTGGCAGCCGTTCACCGACACCCGGGGGAGGGCGTGCAGGTGGCCGGCATGACCGGCGAACAGGTGGCCGGGCCGGGTCGTCACCGCGGTCGCGAAGCCCAATTCCTGCGCCAGCGCGAATTCCCGAGGCCCCGCCGAGCCCGGATCGCCCACCGGATAGGAGACGTGCCGCACGGGCCGGCCCAGTTCCGCCTCGATCCGCGCACGCCCCTCCGCCATCTCGAAAGCCGCGATCGCCGCGGGGTGCTTGGCGAGCATCGGATGGCTCACCGTGTGCGCGCCGATGGTGACCGCGCGATCATCCGCCAGGGCGCGCAGCTCAGCCCAGGACAGGCACAATTCGGACGCGACCTGGCCCGGCGCCAGCCCGGCCTGGCGGCAGAGATCGGCGATCCGGGCGAGCATCTCCGCCTCACCGCCGCCGCGCAGGTCGCGATAAAGCGCGTCGAAGGCGAGCGCCTTCTCCTGCGGGCTACGGGCCGGCAGATCGACGCTCCGGGATCCGATGCCGACCCGCACACGGTCCAGCTGCGCGATCGCGCGTTCCAGCTCGATCCACCACAGGCGGCCGGTCTGGTCCGCGAAGGCGCTGGTGACGAACAGCGTCCACGGCGCGTTGTGGCGCGCCAGCACCGGCCGCGCGTGCGCGACGTTGTCCCGGTAGCCGTCGTCGAAGGTGAGCACCGCGAAGGGCGGCCCGTAATCCGGCTCCGCCAGGCGTTCCGGCACGGCATCGAGACCGATCACCTCGAAGCCGCGGGCATCGAGCTCACGCAAGGTGAGGTCGAGGAAGTCCGGGGTGATGGACAGGAGCCGGTTCGGGGCGAAGGCGGGTAGCGGCTCCGGGCTGACATGGTGGAAGGTGAGGATGACGCCGAGCCCGCGTGAGGCCGGGGTCAACCACCGATCCGCCCCGACGGCCTGGATCGCGCGGAACCCGGTCGCGAAGACCCGATGTTTGGTGCGCGACGACAGCATGGCCTCGGACCGACCGGGCCGATCGGCCCAAGACCGCCACCCTGTGTCCAGCGCGGTAAACAAACTTGAAAGAGTCGATGGCGGGACGAAAGTTCAGGAAGGTTGTATTAGCCACGGCACCGGTTTGATCGTATCGGACGGACCGCATTTGCCTGGCGGCGCTCGGAAGTCACTGCCTGTTCAGTGGATAGCGTCGAACATCGCTGCTCGATAGGCGACCGCACGTGGTCCAGCAGGGGTTTCGGACGATGGCGCTCGGCGTCCAGGCGACGGGTACGGACATGATCGATGCTCCGTCGGGGGTGATGCTCACCGCGGAGATCATCGACGATCCGGCGGCGGCCGAAGCCGTCTGGCGCCGGATCGAGGGTGATCCTGCGAGCCTTCAGACCCCCTATCAGCGCTTCGACTGGACGATGGCCTATCTGCGGGCACGCGGACAGATGGACAGGACCCGGATCGTGGTCCTGCGCGACCGGGACGGCCGCGCCCGGATCCTCCTGCCGCTGACGCTGGAGCGGGAATTCGGACTGCGCGTCGCCCGCACCGTGGGCGAGACACACGCGAATTATCACATGCCGCTGTTCGCGAGCCGCGATGCGGCGGCGATATCGGTCGGCGACATCACGGCGGCTCTGGTCGGTGCCGGCCGTTCGGCCGGCATCGATGTCTATGCCCTGCAGCATCAGCCCCGGACCTGGGAGGGTTCGGTCAATCCGTTCGCGGCGGGCGGCGAGCCCGAGGCGAGCGACGGCTACGGGTTGATGCTCGGCCCCGATCCGGAGGCCACCCTCCGCCGGGTCTTCAGTGCCGATGCACGGAAGAAGCTCCGCTCCAAGGAGAAGCGTCTCGTGGAGGCAAAGGGCTCGGTCGCCTATCGCCGGGCCGAGACGCAAGCCGAGTCCGAGCAGTTCCTGGCGGCGTTCTACGCGCAGAAGGCGGCGCGGTTCGCCGGAATGGGCGTGGCCGATCCCTATGCCGATCCCGCGATCCGCGCGTTCCTGGCCAGCGCCGCCGCCGGCCCGGATCCGGCGCTGGAGATCCACGCCCTGTGCCTCGCCGAGAGCGGGCGGGTCCTGGCGACCTTCGGCGGCGCGGTGAGCGCGCGGCGGTACAGCGGCATGATGACCGCGTTCGACCCGGATCCCGAGATCGCCCGCTTCAGCCCCGGCGATCTCCTGCTGCAGCATCTCGTGCGCGATCAGGCGGCACGGGGACGGCTCGGCTTCGACCTCGGGGTCGGCGAGGCCCGCTACAAGGCCAGCATCTGCGACGAGACGATCGGGCTCGTGGAGGCGATCGTACCGGTCACCCTGGCGGGACGAACCTACGGGGCTGTCCGGCAAGGACTCACTCGGGCCAAGCGCCGGATCAAGCGGGATCCGCGCCTGTACGCCGCCCTTCAACGGCTGCGGCGGATGCGCGGGGCCTGACGCCCCATCCCGGACGATCGGTTCCCACTCGCGGGACGCCAGCGGTCGCCACTCGGCGCGTCGTCCCATCTCCGGGACGACGCGCCGAGCGTCACGCAGCGTCGCGGTGAAGCATGGCGCCGCCCAAGCCGCGCGCGGCCGAGGCCGGCCGGTCCTGCGCCACCACGATCTGTCCGGCGCCCGCGCCCTGGGCAATGGCGTAGAGGTCGGCCAGGGCCGGGTCCTCCGCCGAGGCGTTCGAGGCGATCACAACCGTGTCCATGTAGCCGGCGGTCAGTTCGAGGAGATCGACGGCGCCCGGGGCGGCGCGGAGGCAGCAGACCACCCAATCGTAGGCCTCCGCCATCGCCTCGAAGGTCAGCGTCAGCGCATCAGCCTCGTCGAACAGCACCGCAGTCGCGCGCCGTCCGGCTTCGATCCGGTGCAGGCCGCTGTCGCGCTCGGCCTGGATCACGTCGAGGAAGGCGGCCTCGCCGGCGACCAGATCGGTGAAGCCGAGCGTGTCACCGGGACGCCCGGCGTTCAGAGCGACGGAGACGAGGGTCCCGGCCTGGCCGAGGGCGCGGATCAGGGCGGCGGACAGGCCCGGCACGCCGTTGGTCGCGTCGGTCTCCATGATCAGGACCCGACGGCCGGCGGGCGCATCCTCGGCCCGGGGGCCGGAGCTGATCCGCGCGATCAGCGGTGCCAGATCGAAGTCTTCCGGGGCAGCCACGGGGGCCTCCGCCGGTCGCGGCTGCACGGCGGCTTCGGCATCGGACGCCTGCGTCCAGCCGGCGGGCGGCATGGCCTCCGGGAAGGCGAAGAGCGGCCGCTCCAGAACCGGTTCGCGGCGCTGACGGTCCTGCGCCGGATCGAAGGCGCCGTCCCGGTCCGCCGCGTTCCGGGCGGAGTCCGCCAGCAGGGCGCGGGCGATGGCGGCGCCGGCCGTGAGCATCAGCGTCAGCAGCGTGGCGAAGGCCACGATCGGCAGTTTCTTCGGGAAGGACGGCACCTCCGGGGTCACTGCCCGGGACACGATGCGGGCATCGGCCGGGGTCGCGGCCTCGCCGTCGCGGGCCGCGGCCTCGCGGTAGCGCGAGAGATAGGATTCGAGCTGCTCGCGCTGCGCCTTGGCCTCGCGTTCGAGGGCGCGCAGCTGGATCTCGCTGGAATTGCCGCGGACGACCACGTCCTGCTGGCCGTCAACCGCCGCCTGGAGGCTCTCGACCCGGGCGCCGGCGATCTTGGCGTCGTTCTCCATCGTGCGGACCACGCGCTCGGCGGAGACCTTGATCTGGGCGTCCAGATCCTCGAGCTGGGCGTTGAGCTCCTTGATGCGGGGATGAGCCGGCAGGAGCGTCCGCGATTCGAGGGCGAGCTGGGCTCGCACGGAAATGCGGTTCTCGACGATGCGCCGGATCACCTCGTTGTTGGCCACATCCGGGATCTCGAAGGCCCGCCCGTCCTTGATCAGGTCGCGGATGGCCTTCACCTTGCCGGTCAGGTCGGCCTTCAGGATGCGGGCGGAGGAGAGCTGGCTGGACAGCTCGCCCAGCTGCTGGGCGTTGAGCGGGCGCCCGGTGGCCCCGGCGCTGCCGACCAGGCCGTTCTTGGCGCGGAAAACTTCGACCTTCGCCTCGGCCTCGGCGACGCGCTTGCGCAGCCCGTCGATGTTGCCGCCGAGCCAGGTCGAGGCGTAGCGCGCCGTGTCGACCTTGTCGGCTTCCAGGGACGAGATGTAGAGCCGCGCGATCGTGTTGGCGGCCTCGGCGGCCAGCACCGCATCCTTCGCGCGGAACTCGATCGCCAGGATGCGCGATTTGCCGGCCGGGTAAACCAGCAGATGGTCGAAATAGGCGTCGAGGACGCGATCCTCGGCCGGGCGGTCGAGGGGATTGGCCCCGATCCCGAGCATCATCAGCACGCGCTGGACGGGGCCGATGCTGCCCGCGCCGGGATCGAATTCGGGATTGCCCACGAGCTTGAGGCGGCGGATCGCCTCCCGGGCGAGATCGCGCGACATGACGACCTGCACCTGGCTCGCCACCGCCTGCTCGTCGATCGGCGCGAGCTGGTCGCCCCGTTCCTGCGCGGTTCGGGCGAAGGCCGGATCCCGGCTCTCAAGGAGGAGCTTCGACTCGCCGGTGTAGCGGGGGCTGACCACGTTGACGAAGACGCTCGCACCCAGGGCGACGACCAGGGTCGGCCCGATGATCCAGCCCAGCGAGCGCCGCAGGATGCGCGGCACCTGCGCGAGGCCGAGGCCGTCCTGGGCGCCGGGCAGGGCTTCGTTCGAGCGTTGACGAATACGGGACATGCGGACGCTCTGAGCGCGGGGGCAGACCGGCAGCACGTAAAGCCGCCCGGCTGCTATTAGCGGATATTAAGGTTGCTCAAGAGTTAAGACGCTCGCGTCTCAGCAAACGCGTCGGACGCCGCGATGGTGATCAGATTTCGTTAACCTTAACAGCCTAGACCAGCCGTCAACCGCATCCATGACGGCGATGGTGATGAACCGGCGCGCTCTTCTCCTCTCCCTCGGCACGACTCTGGCGCTCGGCGGATGCCTGCGTCCGACCTTCCGAACCGACCAGCTCGATGCCACCGGCACCGGCTCGATCGCCGCGCGCTACACCCTCGCGGCGGGTGACAAGCTGCGGGTGATCGTCTTCGGCCAGGACAACCTGTCGAACATTTACGCGGTCGATGGGGCCGGGCGGATCGCGATGCCGCTGATTGGCGTCGTCCAAGTCGGCGGCCAGACGACCGGGCAAGCGGCCCGCTCGATCGAGGCCAAGCTCGCCTCCGGCTTCGTGCGCGAACCGCACGTCACGGTGGAGGTGGACGCCTACCGGCCGTTCTACATCCTCGGGGAGGTGACGACCTCGGGCCAGTACCCGTTCGTGAACGGCATGACGGTGGAGACCGCCGTGGCCATCGCGGCCGGCTTCGGCCCGCGCGCCGCCCGTGACTACGCCGTCCTCACCCGCGACACAGGCGGGAACCTAATCTCCGGCATCGTGCCGATGACCTACTCGGTCCGGCCCGGCGACACGATCGTGATCAAGGAGCGGTTCTTCTGAGTTTCGGGCGCGTCACTGCCCGCTCAGCCAGGGGTTGATGATCCGCATGGCGGTCTTCTGAGCGGGGATGGGCGTCGCGATCGGCGCCACGGGAACGCTCGCGCGCGCCATCATGCGGCGCGCCTCCTGCCCCGGCCGCGGGCCGATCGGCGTGAACAGGCCGGCCAGTACCTTGCGGGTGCCGTTGCTGACGTAGCGCGAGCCCTGCACCGGCGCGAAATCGCGCGGCGCATGCCGCGTATCAGGATTCCCGGTGAAGACCCGCGCGCCGGAATTGAGCACGACGATGTCGCCCGGCTTCAGCGTCTCGTCCTTCAGGAGCGCCGAAGCGGCGCCATCCTTCATGTCGAGAGGGGTCTGGCGCGGGCCGACCTCCGATTCCTTCACATGGATCTTGAGCGGGAGAGCCGCGTAGCGGGTCTGGAGACGCCGACGGGCCGCCCCGAGGCGCGGCCTGTCACGGCGTACGGATTGGCTGTTGAGGGCGGGGGCTGGCGTCGGCTGGACCTGCTGCGGTGCCGGCCGGGCGCCGAAGAGCATCTCGAGGAAGCCCAGTTCGGCCGCTTCGGCGCGGGCACCGATCCCGATGACCAAACCGGCGGCGACGACAGTCGCGATGCCGCCCGTGCGAAGCCTCATAATGCCCTCCGGAACCGACGCCCAGAGCGAGCATCCGACCCTTAACCGCAAGCTGCGGGATTGGGTTCCGAAATAGTGCGGCTGTGCAGTGCCGATTCGGATCTCCACCGAGATGTGCCTTATTCGCCGCGGAGCAGGAAGATTAGATTGCGCAAAACTGGTTCCCCCGAGGCCATACCCGAGGCACGGCAAGGCAGGGCATCGGACCCGCGCATTCCGAGGAACGGGTGCGGACCGGCGCCGTCAAAGGAGGGCACCACGGATTGCAGTCTTTGCCGAAGGGTTCGTCGGGGACGCGCTGACACGGGCGCCGCGGGATGGAGGGGGTCGGGTTGGAAACCCCCGGCGCCGGAACGTCGCGCCGCGATCGCGGACCCTCGTCAGGCCGGCGCGGACTGCTCACCCTCGCCGATGCAGTCGAGGGCGCGCTCGACCGCGCTCACCGCGTCGAGGAGGTGCTGCACCGTCTGCTCGACTTCGCGGGCGGGACGGCCCATCGCGGCGGCGCGCGCGCTCACATCCTCGAGCTGCTCCAGCAGGGCCAGAATATCGCCGGCCACGGTCACGACTTCGCAGCGGGCGAGGCGTGGAACCGTCGGGCGCGGACGGAAGGGCAAGACGTTGCTCATCGCCGATCGTTGTCGCCCGAAAACTCCCGCATGCGCCAGGGGGTATCGGCCGCGCTCAACACCATTGCCCGGCCCTATCCGCGGCAAACCGGGGGTGTGGTGGATTTTCCGTGGCGGCCGTGCATCGGAGGCGGCGGAACGGGTTTACGCGGCTCGCGCGCCCTTGACGGGACCTTCGCGGCTCTGACCATGTCTTGCCCATCGTTCGTTCGATCACCGACGGCCAAGACCCAGTCACCGGCCGGATTCGATCGCCGCCAGGACATGTCATGCGTTTAACCCTTCTCGTCCTCTCCGCGCTGACGGTCGGCGGCCTGGGCGCCTGCGCCACCGACGGTCCGGACTCCCGCAGCGGCCTCGCCGAGAGCTTCAACCTCGACAATTACCGGGCCTCCGCCAACACCAACGGGACGCAGTCGCGGCGGGACGTGAACCGCGCCTACACGCAGCCGACCCTGCCGACGATCGGCAATCGCGGGATGTGAGCCAGCGCGCTCAGCGCTTCGTCAGGGCATCCGCGAAGGTCGTGATCCGGTTCCGGGCGTAGACGGGCAGGCCGGCGCTGATCGAGGTGCCGGTGTTGAAGCTCGAATTGCCCATCAGCACCTGCGCGGGCAGGAGGTTCTTCAGGACCGGGACCCGGGCGTACTCAGCCTTGCGGTCGAGGACGTCACCCTTGATCGCCAGGGCCATGTAGGCGGTCACCACCGTCTTGCCCGGATCGTTCGGCATCGGCTGAAATACGGCCAGGAATTTGCCGAAGCGCAGGATCTGGTTGACCCAGAAGATCGTCTGCTCCAGCCCGCCGACCACCGGCGTGTCGATCTTCGTCAGCGCACCGAGCGGCGCCCCCTGATCGGGCCCGAGCACGCGCAGCTCGCTCTGGAACGACACGTATTCGGCGATCTTCTTCGACGAGCCCTCCTCCAGCTTGTTGGCGAGCTTGACGCCCAGCGGCAGCTTGCCTTCGAGGTCGTAGCGGGACTCGATGCAGGCGCCCGCCCCCTGGCACCAGGGTCGATCCGGCCGCTTGGCGAAGGCGGCCGCCGGGTCCTTGTTGGGGGTCACGTCGGCGACCGAGACCGCGCGGTGCTTGATCGCCGGATCCATCGTCTGGACGAAGGCGAGGTTGGCGAAGGACGCGACGTCGATCGTCTCGGCCGGACGCGGCACCACGAAGCGCCCTTCGGCCACGTAGATCTTCAGGGTTTCGTGCCGGGGCTTGGACACGCCGTTCACCGTGACGGTGTAGTCCGGCTCCTTGTACCCGGGATAGGGCGCGAGCACGGCGGCCTCGGCCGGCCGCGCCTTCTGCCAGTCGAGATACGGGATCAGTCCATTCTCCGGGGTCGCGGGCTTGTCGCGGTGATCGGTGAACAGGATCTGGCCCGGCTTGATCGTGGCCGGATCGACGGCCGCGACCGACGGCACCTCCCGGATCCGCTCGGTCGCCGGGGCCGGGGCGGTGTTGGCGGCGGGCGTCTGGGCGCCGACCGGGATCGCGGCCGTCAGCACGAGGGCGAGGGCGGCGGGAAGCTGCGTTCGCAACGGGTGTCTCATCTCTCGGGGCGGGCGGTCAGAAGCCGGATTCTTCGCCGAACAGGTAGTCCGGGTCGCGGCGGCGGGGCCGGCGCGACCCGTCATCCCCGAACGGCGAGCGCGCGGATTGGCCCGGCCAGGGCCTGTAGGGGTCCTGGCCCGTCGGATCCAGGTCCCCCTGTGCACGGCGGCTGCGCGGTGGCGGGCGGTCGCCGAACGGATCGAGCGGGTCGGCGGGCGGCCGCGCGCCGGTCATGTTGCCGTCGTAGTCCCCCGCGACGCTCGCGCCATTGTCGGGCGCGGTCAGGTCGCCGTCCTGGGCGTCCGGCCGCATGGCGTAGAGCGTCTCGCGGGGTACCAGGCGATACTGGGTATCGGCCATGCGGCCGTCGCCGCTGGTGCGGAAATGCTCGAGGAAGCCGCCGCCCGCGACACGCACGCCGCTGTGCGGGTCGACGGGCAAGTCAGCGATGAACGGCCGCGCCTCGGGGGAGGGGCCGCGCAGCGGCGTCTTCGGCACGCCGTTGGCCCAGGCCGCCTGCAGGATCGCAGAGGCGATCGGGACCGAGACGTGGCCGCCGGTCTGGCCGCGGCCGAGGGTTTTCCGGCTGCCATCGGCATTGTCGTAGCCGACCCACACCACCACGGTGATCTCGTTGGTCAGGCCCGCGAACCAGGCGTCGTTCTCGTTCTCCGATGTGCCGGTCTTGCCGGCCACGTAGGCCGAGACCTTCGCCAGGGCCGCCGCGGTGCCGTGCTGGGTCACACCCTGGAGCATGGTCTTGAGCTGGTAGAACGCGACCCGGTCGGCCGAGCCGATCCGGACGGGCTCCCGGGGGGCGTGCGTGTAGAGCGGCTTGCCGTCCCGCTCCACCGATTCGAGCGCGTAGGGCGCCGGCCGCGCGCCCTCGTTGGCCACCGCCGCATAGAATCCGGCCAGGTCGAGCATCCGCACCGGCTGGGCGCCGAGCACGAACGGATAATAGGGCTCGCATTCGGCGTAGATCTGCACTTCGAGGGCGATGTCGCAGACCCGCTTCAGGCTCGCGGGGGCCTTCGGTGCGATGCCCCCCTGGAGCAGGCGGGCGGTGACGAGGTTCTTCGAGAATTCGAGGCCGCGCCGCAGCGTCGTCGGCCCCGAGCCGCCGCCCTCGTAGTTCTTGGGCGACCAGGAATCGCCGGTCCCGCCGATCGGCGGCAGCGTGACGGGCGAATCGAGCACGAGGGTGTTCGGCTGCAGCCCGGCGTTCAGGGCCGCGAGATAGGTCAGCGGCTTCAGGGTCGAGCCCGGCTGGCGCACCGTCTGGGTGACCCGGTTGAGCTGGCTCAACGGGTAGGAGAAGCCGCCGGTCATGGCGAGGATCCGGCCGGTCTGGTTCTCTACGACGAGGGCCGCGCCCTGAACGGTCGGGCGGACGCGAATCTGGGCGCGCGGGCCGCCCTTTCCGGGAATCAGCTTCACGCGCACCACGTCGTAGGGCTGCAGCCGCCCGCGGGCGATGCCGGGATCGAGGAAGGCCGTGCGGCCGTCCGCCAGCCCGACCTTGATACCGGCCCGCCCTGTCTCCAGGACGACCGCCATCGGCCAGCGCACGTCGTAGAGGACCGGCCGCACGTTCTCCAGGGCCAGCAGCCAGGCCGGCTTGCGCTGCGGTGTCGCCGCGTTACCCGGAAGCGCCCGGGCCGGCGGCTTCACGGCATCCGCCCGGGCCCCCGTGACGGAAGGGGCCGCCTGCGGGGATGCCTCCGGCGCCGGCGTCGCGGCCTGGATGCGGCGGACGCTGTCGGCGAGGTTGAGCTCGGCCCCCGAAAAGGTCTGGCGCCCGGTCGAGCGCTCGTAGGCGGCGAGCCCGTCCTGCAGCGCCTCCTCGACGCCTCGCTGCAGGCCGGCATTGATCGTCGAGCGGACCGTGAGCGAGCCGGCGGTGAGCGAATCCACCCCCGCGAAGGTGCGCGCCTCCCGGTTGAGAAAATCGACGACATAGAAGCCGGAATCGCGCCGCGCCGCCTCGATCGGCTTGAGGCCGAGATCCGACTTGATCGCCGCGGCCATCTCGGCCTCGGTGATCGTGCCCTCTTCCTTCAGGCGGGACAGCACGTAGGCCCGCCGCTCCCGCGCCCGGTCGGGATACTTGTCGGGGCTGTAGAAATTCGGCCCCTTGGGCATGCCGGCGAGGAGCGCCGCCTCGGGCAGGGTCAGCTGAGCCACCGGCTTCCCGAAATAGCTCTCCGCCGCCATCTCGATGCCGTAGGCCCCGCGGCCGAGATAGATGCCGTTGAGATAGAGGCCGAGGATCTGCGGCTTGGTGAGGATGCGCTCCAGCCGCGACGCGACGATCATCTCGCGGATCTTCCGCTCGTAGGTGACGTCGTCACCCACCGAGAGATTCTTGACGACCTGTTGGGTGATGGTCGAGCCGCCGGCGGGACGGCCCGGCGAGGCCAGGTTGCCGATGAAGGCGCGGATGACCCCGCGCTCGTCGATGCCGTGGTGGCTCTCGAAGCGCTTGTCCTCGGCGGCGATGAAGGCCTTCTGGACGAGCGTCGGGACGGAGGTGATCGGGACAACGATGCGGCGCCCGTTCGGCTCGGAAGCCTCGGCGAAGGGCTTGCCGGCGCCATCGAGGATGCGGGTCATGCCGGGCAGCGCCTTGTCGCGCAGGGCCTCGGCACTGGGCAGGTCCTTGGTGGCGTTGTCGTAGAACTCGATCACCGCCCGGGCGTCGAAGGGCGAGTTCGCCGGGTCCTCGCCCTTGCAGAACTGCTTGTAGCTGACGTTGAGCTCATTGATGTCGAGCCCGTGCAGGATCTTCGGCGCGGCCGGAACGGCGACGGTCGACGGATCCTCCATGGCGGTGGAGATCAGGTCGTCGAGGTTGATATCCTCGATGTCGAACGACTTGCGCATGTGCGCGCAGCCGTCGCGCAGCAGCCGCACCACCTCGGGACCGTCCGTGGCCGGATCGAATCGGGTCCGCACCGCCTCGGGCTTTGTCGTGACCTGGCTGAGCGTCAGGGCGGTCGCGAACAGCTTGATCAGGATGGCGTTCATGCGGGCCGGGTTCGGGGGACGCGACTGGACGGGCCGGACCGTCCCGGCGCGCGCCCGAACAGGGCGTGCACAACGCGGCTGATTTAAGGACGGATCTGGACGGCGCCGCTTTCCACGACGCTTCCGTCCGTCCTGCGCGAGACCAGCCGGCGAGCGCCGCGCAGGGGGCCGGGACGAAACGCATCGTAGGGTTTCGGTCCCCCTTTCGTCCGGATCGGCGGGCTCGACGCGCTGCTGACGCGGCGCCCGGCCTGACGCTCACCCGCGAGGGTGTGCGCGGCCGCCGATCGCGCTACTAGGAGCGCGAACGCGCCCGCCGGGCGCCGTCAGGACAGGTCACGCGATGCCAGGAACGCCCCGCGCCGGGATCATCCCCGTCACGCCCTTCCAGCAGAATTGCACCCTGATCTGGGACGACGCGACCAAGGTCGGCGCCGTGGTCGATCCCGGCGGCGACCTCGACCGGATCGAGGCGGCGATCCGTGAGCACGGCGTGCAGGTGGAGAAGATCCTGTTGACCCACGGCCATGTCGACCACGCCGCCGGCGCCGACGAGATGCGCGAACGCCTCGGCGTGCCGATCGAGGGGCCGCACCACGCCGACAAGTTCCTCCTCGACTCGCTCCCCGAGACGGCGGCCAATTACGGGCTCGGCGAGGCCCGGGCCGTGACGCCGGACCGCTGGCTCGACGACGGCGACGCGGTGACGGTCGGCGGCCTCGAATTCGATATCCTCCATTGCCCGGGCCATTCCCCCGGCAGCGTGGTCTTCGTGAGCCGGGATGCGCGCTTCGCCCTGGTCGGCGACGTCGTGTTCAAGGGCTCGGTCGGCCGCACCGACCTGCCCGGGGGCAACCACGACCAGCTGATCCGGGCGATCATGGAGAAGGTGCTGCCGCTCGGCGACGACGTGGCCTTCATCCCCGGTCACGGGCCGACCGGCACGCTCGGCGAAGAGCGCGTCTCCAATCCGTTCCTGCAGGGCTGACATCATGGACAAGCGCCGCATCGGCCGCTCCGACCTCACGGTCGCGCCCTTCTGCCTCGGCGGCAACGTCTTCGGCTGGACCGCCGACGAGACCGCCTCCTTCGCGATCCTCGACCGCTTCGTGGAGAGCGGCTTCGACTTCATCGACACCGCCGATGTCTACTCGCGCTGGGCACCCGGCCATGTCGGCGGTGAATCCGAGGCGGTGATCGGGCGCTGGCTCGCCGCCCGCCCGGGCGTCCGCGACCAGATCGTGCTCGCCACCAAGGTCGGGATGGATCTGGGCGAGGCCGGAAAGGGCCTCTCGGCGCGCCACATCGAGCGCGCCTGCGAGGCATCGCTGCAGCGTCTCCGAACCGACCGCATCGACCTCTACCAGTCGCATCTCGACGACGGCGACGTGCCCCTTGACGAGACGCTGCGGGCCTACGAGCGATTGATCGTGGCCGGGAAGGTCCGCGCCATCGGCGCCTCGAATTACGGCGCGCCGCGGCTCGCCGAGGCGCTGGCCCTCTCGGCCACCGCGGGGCTGCCGCGCTACGACTGCCTGCAGCCGGATTACAGCCTCGCCGCCCGCGGCTACGAGGCCGAACTGGAGCCGCTGTGCCGGGCCGAGCAGGTCGGCGTCATCGGCTACTTCTCCCTCGCCGCGGGGTTCCTGACCGGCAAGTACCGGTCCGCGGAGGACGCCGCCGGACGGGCGCGGGAGAACCGCGTCGCCAAGTACATCAATCCCCGCGGCCTCGCCCTGCTCGACGCCCTCGACGCGGTCGCCGCGGCGCATGGGGCGAGCCCGGCCCAGGTGGCCTTGGCCTGGGTGATCGCCCGCCCGGGGATCACCGCACCGATCGCCAGCGCGACCTCCGTGGCGCAGCTCGACGAATTGCTCGGCGCCGCCCGGCTGACCCTGTCGGCGGAGGCGATCGACCGGCTGGACAGGGCCAGCGCGGACGGTATCGAGGGCTAACGCCGCGTTAAGGAGGGAGCGTCAGAAAGGGGCGGATCGGGTCTGCCGCGACCGCGCAAAAATCGTGCAATCTCAAGGTGGAACCCTTATATCAGGCAGATTGAGTGAGAGTTCAGGCGTGGGCGCCTGACGGCGCGAGCCCCTCCGCCGCGTGAAGGCCCGCCTGCCCGAGGAATTACATGGCCGACACCCCCCAGAGCGAGCACGCCGAATACGGCGCGGAATCGATCCGCGTGCTGAAAGGCCTCGACGCCGTCCGCAAGCGTCCTGGCATGTACATCGGCGATACAGACGACGGCTCGGGCCTCCACCACATGGTCTACGAGGTGGTGGACAACGCCATCGACGAGGCCCTGGCGGGTCACGCCGACCTCGTGACCGTCACCCTCAACGCCGACGGATCCTGCACGGTCTCGGACAACGGCCGCGGCATCCCGGTGGACATCCACAAGGAGGAGGGCGTCTCCGCGGCCGAGGTCATCATGACCCAGCTGCACGCGGGCGGTAAGTTCGACCAGAATTCCTACAAGGTCTCCGGCGGCCTGCACGGCGTCGGCGTCTCGGTGGTCAACGCCCTGTCGGCCTGGCTCAAGCTCCGCGTCTGGCGCAACGACAAGGAGCACGCCATGGAGTTCCGCCACGGCGATGCCGTGGCGCCCCTCGACGTCGTCGGCCCCGGCAATGGCCGGCGCGGCACGGAAGTGACCTTCCTGCCCTCGACGCTGACCTTCACCATGATCGAGTTCGACTACGGCACGCTGGAGAAGCGTCTGCGCGAACTCGCCTTCCTCAATTCCGGCGTGCACATCGTGCTGACCGACGCGCGCCACGCCGAGAAGAAGCGCGAGGAACTCTACTACGAGGGTGGGATCGAGGCCTTCGTCCGCTACCTCGACCGCTCGCGCAAGCCGATCGAGGGCATGGCGAGTCCGGTGGTCGTCCGCGCCGAGCGCGATGGCATCCGGGTCGAGGTCGCGCTCTGGTGGAACGACTCGTTCAATGAGACGGTCCTGCCCTTCACCAACAACATCCCGCAGCGCGACGGCGGCACCCACATGGCGGGCTTCCGCGCCGCCCTGACCCGCCAGATCACCGGCTACGCCGATTCCTCGGGCGTATCGAAGCGCGAGAAGGTCTCGCTCACCGGCGAGGATTGCCGCGAGGGCCTCACCGCGGTGATCTCCGTGCAGGTGCCGGACCCGAAATTCTCGTCGCAGACCAAGGACAAGCTGGTCTCGTCCGAAGTCCGCCCGGCGGTCGAGAACGTGCTCAACGAGGGCCTCTCGACCTGGCTGGAGGAGAATCCCCAGCAGGCACGCTCCGTGATGAGCAAGGTCGTGCTCGCCGCCTCCGCCCGCGAGGCCGCCCGCAAGGCCCGCGAGACCGTCACCCGGAAGGGCGCCCTCGATATCGCCTCGCTCCCCGGCAAGCTCGCTGACTGCCAGGAGCGCGATCCGTCGAAGTGCGAGATCCTGTTGGTCGAGGGTGATTCCGCCGGCGGCTCGGCCAAGCAGGGGCGCGACCGGACCTTCCAGGCTGTGCTGCCGCTGCGCGGCAAGATCCTCAACGTCGAGCGCGTGCGCGCCGACCGGATGCTGTCCTCGGCGGAGATCGGCACGCTCATCACGGCCCTCGGCGCCGGGATCGGCCGCTCCTCCACCGATCGCGAGGGTTTCAACCCGGAGAAGCTGCGCTACCACCGCATCATCATCATGACCGATGCCGATGTCGACGGGTCGCACATCCGGACGCTGCTGCTGACGTTCTTCTTCCGGCAGATGCCGGAGCTGATCGACCGCGGCCACCTCTACATCGCGCAGCCGCCGCTTTACAAAGCCGAGCGCGGCCGGCGGGCGCTCTACCTCAAGGACGAGCGCGCACTGGAGGATTACCTCATCGACCAGGGCACCGACGGGGCGATCCTCCGGTTGTCCACGGGTGCGGAATTCGCCGGCGCCCAGCTCAAGAGCCTCGTCGAGGAGGCGCGTACGTTCCGGAACATCCTTCAGGGCCTGCACACCCGCTATGACCGCTCGGTGGTCGAGCAGGCGGTGCTGGCCGGGGCCCTCGAACCCGAGGCTGCCTCCCGGCCGGGCGAGGCCGAGGTGCTGGCCGACACGACCGCGCGCCGCCTCGACGCCATCGCGGACGAGATCGAGCAGGGCTGGGAGGGGGAATCCTTCGAGGGCGGCTACCGCCTCAGCCGGACCCTGCGCGGCGTCCGGCAGGTGGCGACCCTCGATCTGGGGCTGATCACCTCGCAGGAGGCCCGTCGCCTCTCCGAGCGGGCCGACGCCTTCCGGGAGATCTACGGCGAGCCCGCGACCTTGATGCGCAAATCCGACGAGACCGTCCTGCACGGCCCGGTGGCGCTGTTCGAGGCGGTCATGGCCTTCGGCCGCAAGGGGCTCCAGCTCCAGCGCTACAAGGGTCTTGGCGAGATGACCGCCCAGCAGCTCTGGGAGACCACCCTCGACCGCGACGTGCGCTCGCTGCTGCAGGTGAAGGTGAAGGACGTCACCGACGCCGACGACCTCTTCGTCAAGCTGATGGGCGACGTCGTGGAGCCGCGGCGGGAGTTCATCCAGGACAACGCCCTGAGCGTGGCCAACCTCGACGTTTGATCGGCCGGATCTGTCGTGTCACCGAGACCTCGCGACCGGCTTGGCTTCGGTCGCTGCCGATCGACGAACCGACCGCTTCGAGGCGGGCGTGCGCATCCTAACGCGCGGGGGTCGCCCGGGGTGATTTCGCCATCGACGGCTGCTGTGCACCCCGCCGTCGCACGACCTTCCGGAGGGCGCGGGACAGGGCCTCCACCGAATACGGCTTGTGGAGGAGCTCGAACCCGCTCGTGCCTTTCTCGGCGAGCACGTGGCTGTATCCGGACGCCAGGAGCACCGGCAGGTCGCGGTGCCGTCGGCGGATCTCGCTCGCCAGCTCGATTCCGTCCATGCCGGGCATGACCACGTCCGAGAAAACCACGTCGAACCGGTCGGCGTCCTTCCCCAACTCGGCCAAGGCCTGGTCGGCGTCCGACGCCCAGACGGTGTCGTAGCCCAATTCGGCAAGGGTCTGGGTCGCGAAGGTCCCGACGGCAACATTGTCCTCGACCACGAGCACGCGGGTGCCATGACCGTCGACCAAGGGCTCGGGCTCTCCCGTGTCCACGAGCCGCGCCTGCCCTTCCACCCGCGGCAGGTACAGGGTGAAGGTCGCACCGCCGCCCACCTCGCTGTCGACCCTGACCTCGCCGCCGGATTGCTTGGCGAAGCCGAAAACCTGCGACAACCCCAGGCCCGTACCCTGGCCCACGCCCTTCGTGGTGAAGAACGGCTCGAAGATCTGTTCCAGGCGCTCGGCCGGGATGCCGGTGCCGGTGTCGGTGACAGACACGGCGACGAACGGACCCGGGATCGCGGGATGCGGGCCGCCGCCCGGCATCCCATCGGCCGCCTGGATGCGGATGGTAAGGCGCCCCTCGCCGTCCATGGCATCGCGCGCGTTGACCGCCATGTTTACCATGGCCGTATCGAACTGGCTCGGGTCGGCATGAGTGAAACACGCCTCCGCGGGAAGATCCGTCGTGATCGCGATGCGCGCGCCCATGAGCGTCCCGAGCATATCCGCGACGGCTTGGACGCTCAGGCCGACATCGAACACCTCCGGCCTGAGGGCTTGCCGGCGGGCGAAGGCGAGGAGTTGGCCGGTGAGCCGGGATGCCCGGTCGACGGTGTCCGAGATCGCCCCGATGTATCGCGCGCGGCGCTCGTCGGAGAGGTTCGGCCTCTTCAGCAGGTCGGTGGACGACTTGATGACGGTCAGCAGGTTGTTGAAATCGTGCGCGACGCCCCCGGTGAGTTGCCCGACGGCCTCCATCTTCTGGGATTGCCGGAGGTGTTCCTGCGTCTTGGCCAGCATGGCCTGTTCCCGAAACCGCTCGGTCACGTCGGTGACGAACTGGTAGCAGCCGATGCGTTGGCCGTTTCCATCCCGCAACGTGCGGAAGCTGATCTCGTAGTAGGGACGCTCCCGACGCGGGTCGCCGAACTCCTCGACGAAGGTGCCCTCTTCGCCGGCGAGCCCGCGCGCCCAGCCGAGCCTGACCCGGGCGAGGTGTTCGGGCTGGTCGGCCAGCAGAGCCAGCAAGTTATCGCCGATCTTTGGCCGGATGCCGTAGACACGCTCGAACGTGTCGGCATGGGCCCTGTTGAGCGCGAGGATGCCGTAGTCCAGATCGCAGGCCATCATCATCACGTCGGTGCTCTCGACGATGGTCGCGAGCAGGTTGCGCTCGGCCGTCCTGGCAGCGAGTTCGGCCTCCCGCTCCCGCTCGACCGTGATGTCGCGGCCGGTGCAGTAGACGAGCCGGTCCTCGGGCACGCCGATCCAGGAGATCCAACGGTAGGAGCCGTCCTTGCACCGGTAGCGGTTCGCTTCCCTGGCGAGCCTCTGATCTTGGAAGACCTCGCGAAAATTGGTTCTTGTGCGCTCCACGTCGTCCGGGTGGAGGAGATCCCAGATCGGAATGCGCGCGATGTCGGCTTCCGACCATCCGAGCAGCGTCTCCCAGGCGGGGTTCGACGTCTCGAAATAGCCGCGCTCGTTCAGGGCCCCCATCAGGTCGGGCGCGACCGCCCAGGTTCGTCCCCGCGCCTGCGTGCGCTCGATAACCCTGCGCTCCAAATCCGCGTTCAGGGCACGCAGGTCGGCCTCCACCTGCCTCAGCCCGGTGACATCGTGGAAGACGCCGACCATCCGCAGGTGGCCACCGTTTTCCTGAACCGGCTGATTGGAGCTCCGGATCGTCCGGGTCGTGCCGTCGGGGCGCATGACACGATAATCCGCCACGACCTCGGCACCATGCGAGCGGGCCTCCTCCGTCAAGGCATAGGCACGCTCGACGTCCACCTTCTCCAGCCGGGCGAACACCGCGTCCTGATGGACGGGTCCGTCAGGGGCCAGTGCGAAGATCTCGCGGCTTCTCGCATCCATCTCGACGCCGCCGGTGACGGTGTCCCATTCGAAGATGCCGAGGCGGGCGATATCGACGGCCAGGGATAGGCGAGCCTGGCTTGCTCGGGTGGCCGCTCGGGCGGCTTCGAGACGCTCGGCGCCGCTGGCCGATGCCGGATCGGTAGGAATATAAAGGGCGGGCCCGCCCCCCCGGGCGGGCACGCGGTCCGTGGCTTCGGTGGCGAGGCAGAGGACGCCGGATACGACAGCCCCGTCATGAACCGGCGCGAAGGAATAAGACCGGTGGGTCGCTCCCTCCTCGTGCCGCTGCGTCGCGACCGGTTCGTCGACGAGACGGGTGGCCTCGCCGGTGAGGGCCCGTTCCACGGAGCCTCGGACGACGGCCCACATATCCGGCTGAACCGCCGGAAGCGGGTGGCCGAGCGCGTCGCCGCGGGATGCTCCGAGGATCGTCCGGTAGGCGTCGTTGAAGAGGAACGTCAGGTCCGGACCCCAGACGAGGTACATGCTCTGCGCAGAGTTCAGCATGATCTCCAGCGCGACGGTCAGCGCCGCCGGCCATCCCTCGACCGGCCCGAGCGGGGTCGCCGACCAGTCGTGCGAGCGGATGGCATCACCCATGGCTCCACCGCCGATCGGGAAACGTGATGCCTGTCGCATGGGGTCAGCGGCCCTTGCATACGGCGGCGGCGCGTCGGATCCATTCCGTCCTCAGGATGTCCGACGCGTTCTGTTCGCGCATCCGGCGGGTCGATCTGGCCACGTCGCTGCCGCTTCGGCCGGACTGTGCCCATTTCCCCGGGCATGCCTGCGGCGCGGGGGATATCGCGGCGGTGAGGGTTTCACGGACGGCCATCCTCAGCCGATACCACGCGGAAACCCTCGCTCACAGCTTCGCCTTCGAGGCACGGGCTGCCGTTCCTCACGTTCCGGGGCGGTGGAGGGACGGGGGCGGTCCGGATCGTCCGGAAGCGGATCCGATTTACAGGCCGGGTCGGCGGCTGGCCCGAGAACGGCCCCTCTCCGTCACCCGGCCAGCAACGGGAACGTGACGCCGATCGCCCAGGCGAAGGCGATCGCGTTGGCGATCCCGGCGACCCAGGGATGGCCGGTGCGCCGGTAAGCCCAAGTGCCGATCGTGCCATAGACCAGGAAGAACAGCAGGATCACCGGCACGATGATGACGAGGAAGAAAAGGCGGCTGAAATCGAGCCCGACGGCGAGCCCCAGCGACAGCAGGAAGGCGAGCTTCGAGGCGGCGTAGGCGCCGCGCCCGGCGCCCGGCCCGTGCGTCAGCCATTCGTCGGCGAGAAAGAACGGGATGGTGCCGATGAGCATCGCCAGGATGAGAATGACCCGGTTCGACCCCGGCACGAAGGACGTCACGTAGGCATCGATCGGCAGCACCAGTCCGACGAAGCCGTAGAGGGTGACGGCCATCGCTCCGGCCGTCAGCGCCCCGATCGCCACGGGTCGCGCGGTGGCCGGCATCGGGGCGGATCGCTGTCGCCGCCACCAGAGGCAGCCGGCCGTCAGCAGGCCGTACACCGCGAAATGCGCCGCGAGGTAATCCGCGACGAGGACCGGCAGGACATGGGTCGGCAGGATGCGCAGGATCAGCGGTGTGGCGACGGCGGGGACGACGAGCGCCGGCCACAGGCGCACCCAGCCGAGGCCAGCGCCGCGGGGCGTCGGGCTGACCACGGGCAGATATTGCGCGATCGGCCATGCCAGCGCCATGACGCCCGCGAGCAGGACCAGGATCCAGGGACCACGCCGATCGGGCGGCTTCGGCGCGGACGACCTATCGAAGGCCCCATCGAGCCAGGCGACGGCCGCCTCGAGGCTCGTGCGGGCATACAGCACGCCGATATGCTCGACGCCCTCCGAGACCGCCGCGCGCCGCGCCGTGCCGAGGCGGGGGTCACCGTAGGTGACGTTCTCGCGCGGTGGCTCCGGGTCCGAGACCAGTCCGACCGCCCGCAGGGCCTCCCGGCGCAGGTCCCCTTCCCAGCCGCCGACAATGATCAGCAGATCGCGCGGGCTCTCCCGCGTCACGGCCGGCGAGAACATCGAGACCGCGACGGTCGCGACCACGCCGGGCAACACCTGCGCGACGCGCACGACGATATCCGAGGCCATCGAGTGGCCGAGCAGGGCGAGGCGCCCGTCCCCGCGCGCCCGGACCCGTTCGGCGACGCGCTCCATCACCTCCACCAGATTGCGGGTGGCGCCGTCCTCCCGGGTGATGCTGCCCGTCAGCGGTGCCGGGTTGCGGCCGTGGCCGGGAAAGTCGAAGGTCACCGCGACGTACCCCGCATGCGCCAGGGTGGTCGCGAAGGGCAGCATCAACTGCTGCGATCCGGCAAAGCCGTGGGCGATCACCACGACGGGGCCGGCGGCCCCGACCCGTTCACGGAAGACCGTCGCCGGGGTCCCGTCGATCGAGACCGTCTCGATGGTTAGGCCGTCGGTCTCCGCGTGCAGGTGCCAGAGCGCTGCCGTGATCGCGCCGAGCGCCAGGGCCGCCACCACCGCGCGAAAAGTCGTTGGACGAAACCACCTCACGACAGTTTGAGCCGGCACGCCACGGCTATTTGTCGCCGGCCGGACCGGGCGACCGGTGCCACGAAGAACGGTAGGCAGGGTGGGTACCGGTCATATCGAGACCGTGGATCGAGGCGTCTGTGGCCGTCATCGCGAAGTTCGTAGCCCTTGAGCGGCGCTCCCATCGCCGGGGCAGGCAAGCGGCCTCGCCGTGACGCAGCCGGTTGGCATGAACGCGCGGGGCGACCGGAATCCGCGGCCGCCTGCGGGTGAACCGGTCGGCTGACACCCCGTGCATCCGCGCGGCGCGCGCGTTTCGCAGGCCCAATCCGACCCTATTCGGTCGGCCTTTACATTCCGCCGCATGCCGGTTCTGATGCAACCCCGCGATCGATTGGCCACCAAGGCCACCGACGCATTGGCACCGGGAGGGGGACGATGCAGAACCTTGCTTCGTCCGAAGGTCACTGGGGCGAGAGCTCTCCCCCGGAAACCGAGCGGGAGGCGGAAGCCCGTCAAGTCTATGCGCGCAAACGCGCCGCCGACGCCGCCAGAGCGCGGTGCTTGGCCCTGGGGCAGGTCGTCCAGGCCGAGATCCTCCCGCAATTGATGCTGCTGCATCGCGGTTTCGTGACGGCTGAGTCGAAGCCGGTCTTCAAGCCTGACGTTGAGCAGATCGCCGCCTTCACCGACCTGGCGCTCGCACGGGAAGATGCGCCGGTCATCGAGGCTTTCGCGGCCCTGCTGGCGGAAGGCCATCCGTTGGATCGCCTGTTCCTCGATCTCCTGGCACCTGCGGCGGCGCTGCTGGGCCGGATGTGGGACGACGATCTGTGCGATTTCATCGAGGTGACGACGGGCGTCGCCCGCCTTCAGCATCTCGTGACCCGATTCCGGATCGACGGCGAGGCAATCCCGCTCGATGGGAAACGGCGCCTTCTGCTGATGGGCGCTCCCGGCGAGCAGCACACATTCGGCGTGCGGATCGTCGAGCAGTTCCTGCGCAGAGCGGGCTGGATCGTGTCGAGCGGCCTCTCCTCCAGCCCGGAGGAGATCGCCGCTCTGGTGGCGTCCGAATGGTTCGCCGTCGTGGGCCTGACGCTGAGCAACGCGACGCGGCTCGACCAGCTCGCGGAGGCAATCCGCTCCGTGCGCGAAGCCTCTTGCAACAGAACCATCGGGGTCATGGTCGGCGGTCCGGTGTTCCTCGAGCATCCAGAACTCGTCGCCCGGGTTGGAGCGGATGCCTCTGCGGTCGACGCGGCGACGGCCGTCCTCCTCGCCCAGCGCCTGCTCGAATTCGGCGTCGACGTCGCTTTGCGCGCGTAGCCTCGGCGGCTGCGTCGAGATCCGCGTTCGACGCCGACGGGTGCTCGCCCTGCCGTCGTCTGCCTCAGGGTCAAGGCTTCAGCCTCCGTGTGCGGCCCGGAGGCCGTGCATGTTCGATCGAATCTTGGAGAACCAAACCGAATCCGATCGATCCCTGCGGGATCGCGGATCCGGACCACGCTTGAGCGCCGTGCGGGCTCAATAGGGCCAGCGACCGAACCGGATCCGGTGGTCGATGAAAGCGCCAGCCGGCGCCGCGAAGAGGATCAATCCCGCAGCGGCCGCCAGATAGAGACACCGATCGACCATCACGCCCTCTCCCGCGCTGCCGTCGGGCGTGTCCTCGCCCGGAGCCGCACGATAGGCAGACTGTGCGGTGCGTGTAAAGCTTGCTTGACGTAAAGCTAGACTTACATTTTTATGGCGTCGGCGGCGATGTTGGCTACCGGCCAGGGGACGGCCTAGCGCTTCGGCGGTGCAGGAATCCCTTCGCGATCTTGTGACGGCGTGCGGATTCGTCGACAAAGCCCAAGATCTGTTCCCGGGAGCATTAACCCGCAAGGTGGCCGCGGACGGTCGGAAATAGATGATGTCGAATCAAAGACCTGCGGCATCAAGCCGGTTCCGATATCCGGGATGATGTCAGAGAATCTCTTGCGGCCTCAAATCATGGACGCGCCTTCAGCCTCGGAATCCGGAAGACTCCTTGCGCGAGCGTTCGTGGATGGGGTCGTACATTCTTGCACCGAAAAAGGGATGCCGATCGCGGATCGGCTCAGGACGATGCAGGCTGGCCAGCATTTGCTCCTTGTTGCCCCTCAGATTTCCAGCAATCATCGCAAAATATGCGAATCCATCTTATCCGAGATACAAATCCGCCTGAGATTATTGTAATCGTTTTGATTACACTAAAAAAATACCGGAATTGTAATATAGACCATAAATATATCATCGACTTACGCTGACCGCGAAGCGCTCCGGATAACGGAATGACTGGACCGATCCCGGAACCCCGCGCACCCTCGTGATACGAAGTCGCGGAGCCGGGTGACGACCATCCTGGGCGATGCACCCTGATCGACAGGCGATGGGACCAAACCGAGCGTGCCGCGTTATCGGTCGGATCATGCTTCACTGGTGTCGCGAAGCCGACAACTTGGCGGCCGGAGGCCGTTTTCCCATCGTGGTGCTATGGCTACTGATCGACCGACGCCCGCCGCCCCGTTCGTTCGGACGATCCTGTCGACCGGCTTGGAAGGATTGGACGACGTCCTCTCCGGGGGGCTCACCCGCGGACGCCTCTACCTCCTCGAAGGCACCCCCGGCACCGGCAAGACGACGCTGGCTCTCCAGTTCCTGCGCGACGGCGTGCGGCGCGGGGAGAAGGGCCTCTATATCACGCTGTCCGAAAATGCCGACGAGCTCGATTCAGCGGCCGCTTCGCATGGTTGGTCCCTCGACGGCATCGAGGTCTACGAACTCGTCAACGAACTCGGCCTCGACCCGGACAGCGAACAATCGGTCCTGCACCCCTCCGAGGTCGAACTCGGCGAGACAGTGCGGGAAGTCATCGACCGGGTCGACGATCTCAAGCCGGATCGCGTCGTGTTCGACAGCCTGTCAGAGCTTCGTCTGCTCGCGCAGAACCCGCTGCGGTATCGCCGTCAGATTTTGGCTCTGAAACAGATGTTCGCCGCGCGCAACTGCACGGTCTTCCTGCTCGATGACGGCACCTCGGACGTGCAGCTGCACAGCATCGCCCACGGCGTGATCCTGCTGGAGCAGTCGCAGCGGGAATTCGGTGCCGAGCGTCGGCGCCTCAACATCCTGAAGATGCGCGGCGTGAAATTCCGCGGCGGTTATCACGACTTCGTCCTGGACACCGGGGGTATCAAAGTCTTCCCCAGCCTCGTGGCGGCCGAACACCATGCCGCCTTCGATACGCAGTCCGCCTCCACAGGGTCGCAGGAACTCGATCTTCTGATCGGCGGTGGATTGGTGCCCGGCACCAATACGCTGCTTCTCGGCCCTTCCGGCGTTGGGAAGACCACCACGGCCGTCCGGTGCATGCTGGCGGACCTCGAGCGCGGCGGCCGCGCTACGTACTTCCTATTCGACGAGGGTCAGGCGACGATGCTGATCCGCGCATCCCGACTCGGCATGGACCTGCAGCCCCATCTGGACAGCGGACGCCTCACCATCGTCCAGATCGATCCGGCGGCCCTGTCGCCGGGGGAATTCGCCTGCCGGGTGCGCGAGGCGGTCGAGGGACGCGGCTCGGGCTTCGTCGTCCTCGACAGCCTGAACGCATACATCCATGCGATGCCGGGCGAGGAATACCTCGTGCTGCAGATGCACGAACTCCTGAACTACCTGAACCAGCGGGGTATCCTGACGCTCCTGATCCTGGGTCAGCACGGTGTCATCGGCGACGTGCGGTCCGATGTCGACCTGAGTTACCTGAGCGATGCCATCCTCCTGTTCCGATATTTCGAGGCGAAGGGCGAAGTCAGGACGGCACTGTCCATGGTCAAGAGCCGGATCAACGCCCATGAGCGAACCATCCGGGAACTGAAGCTCTCGCCGATCGGGGTTCAGGTCGGCGAAGCCCTGACGGATTTTCAGGGCGTCCTGTCCGGCCTGCCGACTTACGGGGGCGCGGTGGCGATGCTTGAAAATGGCCCGGCCGGCGCGGGGACCGCGTGATGGCGAGGCCGGAAAATGACGAGGATTGCGTCCTGATCCTGGCCCCGCGCGGCCGCGACGCGTCCGTGATGGCCTCGCTGCTGGACAAGGCCGGCACCGCCTCCGCGATCTGCACCGATGTCACGGCGTGGCTGGACAGCCTGAAGGCGGCCGCCGGCACGTCCATCGTCACCGAGGAAGCGCTCCTCGACGTCGGCGCCGCCGATCTCGCTGCCTGGGTCGATGCCCAGCCCCCCTGGTCGGATTTCCCCTTCATAGTGCTGGCCACCCGCCAGGCCGGACGGAGAACCGGCAGGGCCGCGGCCATGATCGAGCGGCTCGGCAACGTCGTTCTGCTGGAACGGCCGATCAACGCCGAGACCCTGGTCAGCGCGGTCGGATCGGCGCTCCGCGTCCGTCGGCGCCAGTACCAGGCCCGCGAGCACATCCTGGAACGCGAGGAAGCTCAGGAGCGGTTGCGGATCGCCAACGAGACACTGGAGCGCCGCGTCGCGGAACGCACCCGTGAGGTCGAGGCCGCGCGCGAGACCCTGGCGTTCGCCCTCGACTCCGCCGGGATGGGATCCTGGGACCTCGACCTGGTCCAGGACACCGCACGGCGGTCCCGCCGTCACGACGCCATCTTCGGATACGACCGACCCCTTCCATCCTGGGGCCAGGCCGACTTCCTGTCCCGCGTGGTGCCCGAGGATCGGTCAGCAGTCGAGGCGACCTTCGCCGCGGCGATGGACATCGGCACCCTGGATCTCGAATGCCGGATCCTGCGTCCGGATGGCGCGGTCCGCTGGATCGCGGCCAAGGGCCGAGCCGAGTATCGCCCCGACGGCAAGCCCGTCCGCATGGCCGGCGTCGTCCTCGACACGACCGATCAGCGGAATACCGAAGAGGCGTTGCGCCAAGCCCAGAAAATGGAGGCCATCGGCCAGTTGACCGGCGGCGTCGCGCACGATTTCAACAACCTCCTGACGGTCATCGTCGGCGGTCTCGACATGGTCATCCGCAGGCCCGAGAACACCGAGCGCGTCCTGCGCCTGGCGGAGGCGGCGATGGGAGCGGCGCGCCGGGGCGAGCAGCTCACCCAGCAACTCCTGGCCTTCTCGCGGCGACAGATGCTGCGACCGCAGACGCTCAATCCGAACCGCCTCCTCCTGGATTTCCGGTCTCTGGCTGAGCGGGCCGCGGGCGGTGCCATCGAACTCGTCTTCGACCTCGATCCCGCGCTCGACCCCATCCGGATCGATCCGGCGCAGTTCGAGGCCGCCGTGCTGAACCTCGTGGTCAACGCCCGCGATGCGATGGACGGGGACGGCCATGGCAACCGCATCGTCATACGCAGCCGAAACGTTCATCTCGACACGGCCGCGGTGGCCGACCGCGGCATCTCACCGGGCGCGTTCGTCGAGGTGTCGATCACCGACCTCGGGAGCGGGATCGCGCCGGAGAACCTGGCACGGGTGTTCGAGCCTTTCTTCACGACGAAGGAGGTCGGCAAGGGCACCGGCCTCGGCCTGTCCCAGGTCTACGGCTTCACCCGGAGCGCCGGCGGGTTTGTCGGCATCGACTCCAAGGTGGGGGAAGGCACGACGTTCCGCATCCTCGTCCCGCGTTCGGCCGACCCGGCGGGGGAAGAGACGGGCACGGGCCGGGAGGGATCGCTCCCCCTGCGTCGCGCCGCCGAGGGCGACACCGTACTCCTCGTCGAGGACGACGAGCAAGTGCTGAGCATGGCGGTGGAAAGCCTAGAGGAGCTTCACTACAGGGTCATCGTCGCCCGGAACGCCGCCGAAGCCCTCGCCCATCTGAAGGGCGTCGAACGCATCGACATCCTGTTCTCGGACGTGATGATGCCGGGCGGCATGAACGGCTCGCAACTCGCTGTCGAGGCGCAGCAACTCCGCCCCGGCCTGAAAGTGCTCCTGACCTCCGGCTATGTCGCCGACCTCGACGAGGGCCAAGTCATCGGACGCGGAGAGCTTCCCGTCCTCAGCAAGCCCTATCGGCGCGATGAACTCGCCCGGTCGCTCCGTCTCGTGCTCGGGGGCAAAGCGGCCTGATTGCCTGCCCCACTGTCTTGCCGAACCCGAAACGGACAGTTCGAGGCGGTGGTGGCGAAGGTCGATGTTGGACCGGTGTCCGAGAGCCGCTTTGACCGCGCGCTCTCGTACGCGATGCACGTACCGCGGACGGACCAGCGGATACCGTAAATCATATCGGGCGGACGCGTGCTCCAACCCGGCGAGCTAGTGGCGATGGTCACGGCGGGAGGGGGCGTCCTCGAAGGATGGGCCGCTCCTGAGAACAGCTGCGCGAGCTTCACGGTGATGTCCGCCCCGAATGCGCAACGGGACCGCGCTGTCGAGGTGGGACGGCTGAAGCACGTCAGGTCTCGCGACGTGACGTCGGTGGACGAAATGAGCAAGCTTGAAGGAAGGGCGGCGATCGTCACCGGGGCGTCGAAGGGGCGTGGGGCCAGAATCGCGCTTCGCCGGGCGGCGGCCGGGGCGATTGCGAGGCCACGTTGACCAGGCGTGACGGCGGCATCGGGCTCGCCGGCGCCAGAACCGAACCGGCGGGTCCGGCGTTCGCCTCCGAGATGCGGCCGGGTGCGGCAGTGCGGCGGCAATCGGCGCGGAGCCGCCGACCGAACCTGGCCGGAGACGGTCCATCCGCTTCGGCGACGGCCTGCCGAAGGTGGCCGAGCCCCTACCAACACAGCCCTTCACCGATCTGAGGCACCACCGCGCAAGGATAAACGGCTGCCTGGGCCCGGCATTTTTCCTATCCGGGGCTGAACGGCGCGGTTCAGGGCGGATTATCCGACGGGGCCTAGGGCTTCATCCCGAGAAGGGGCCTTCGGCTTTCCAAAAAAAACAATGCTGTCGGTTCGCGCGCTGCGCGCGCCCTTGGAAGGCCTGCGCTGACATCTGCCTGCAACGCCTCGACAAGCTGTCGATTCAGAGGCCGTCCGACGCCCGCAGATGCCGGATCTGCCGGGACCGCGCAGCAAATTGCGGCCCCGCTTCCTATTCCTGAGGAGAACCACCTGACATGACGGAGACGTCGGACCTCTCGGTCACCGTCTGCCCCCCTTCGGCCATCGCCTCGTTGTCGAGGGGAGGTGGTACTTTTCCGCGAGGACTTCGGACCGAAGGGCGAGCGCAGGCGCTCAACGTGATGCCCCATCGTGGAGCTTCGGGCAGGCCACTTCGTTGAGGCGGCGGACGGATACAGGCGGCCGACGGGTATGAGAGGTTTCTGGGAGACCATGCTTCGTTTCACCATCGTGCGGTCCAGGACCGTCACGTGGATGAGCGCCGGCTTCGCCGCCCTCATCGTGATGACCGCGCTCGCGATCGCCGGTTTCCTCTACCGTCAGCACGGCAGCGACGCGGTGCGCCACACGGTGGAGGTCGATGCCCGCCTCTCCCGGGTCCTGTCCGCATTGCAGGACGCCGAGACCGGTCAACGCGGCTTCGTCATCAGCGGTCAGGAAGACTTCCTGGCGCCGTACCTCGCCAGCCGGGACGCCTTCGACCGCCACTTCGATCGGCTGCGTGAGCTGGTGGTCGACAACCCGGAGCAGCTCGCCCAGCTGTCGCGCCTGCGGGCGCTCGCGATGCGGTTCGACGACGAACTCGACAGGAGTATTGTCCTGCGCCGCGCAGGTGACGTGGCCGGCAGCGCGCGGCTCATCACCGAGGGCCGGGGCAAGCCGACCATGGATGCCATCCGCGGCCTGATCCGCGAGATGGAGGAGCATGAGGCGAGCCTGCTCGACGAGCGGCAGGCGGCGGTCTCGCGGATCGCCCTGGCCGTCTGGGCGGCGGTCGCCGGCGTCGTGACCCTCCTCGCCGTCCTCGCGACCACGGCCGTCCGGGAGGCCGGGCGGCGGGCCAGCCTCGCCCGCTTCCTGCCGGAGGAATTGTCCGACCGGCTCGCCAACGAGGACGACACCCTCCGGGCCGGCCGACGGCAGCACGCGGCCGTGGCGTTCGTCGACATGCGGGGGTCGACGACGCTGGCCGAGAACCTCGATCCGCACGACTTGTCGCTCTTCCTCACCGCGTTTCGGCGCCGGGTGATGCGCATCGCTCGCCTGAGGGGCGGCGTGGTCGACAAGTTCCTGGGCGACGGCGCCCTCGTCGTATTCGGCCTACCCGAGCCGCGGCCGGACGATGCCGCCCGGGCGCTCGCCTTCGCCAAGGATCTCGTCGAGGTCATCGCCCGCTGGAACGTCAAGGAGGAAGGGCATCCCGCAATCCGCATCGGGGTCGGCATCCACTACGGCGACCTGTTCTGCGGCATCATCGGCGAGGACATGCGGCTGGAGTTCACCGTGCTGGGCGACACGGTGAACGTCGCGGCCCGCCTGGAACAGGCGACGAAGGCGCATGGCGTGCCGATCCTGGTGTCGGACGCCGCCCGCCATGCGGCCGGAAGCGATGCGGGTCACTGGCGCGAGGTCAGCCGCGCCCCCCTGCGCGGCCGGGCGGAAGCCATGGCGTATTTCACCCCGGCGGAACCGGACGCGGCACCCGACCTTGGCTTTCCGATGCCGCGCCTCGCCGGGGCCGGAGCTTGAGCGACGAGAAGGGAGCACCACCGCCTTGGACGTCATCCACGACGACCCGCCGATGCCGGAGGAGATCGCGAACGGGTTCTACCCGGTCTTCGAGGACCGATGGCGGAAGGCCGAGGTCGCGGGGCGTCTCGTCATGCTCGGCTTCGTGCTGGTCTGCGCCTGCGGTCTGCTCGGACATGGGCCGTTCAGCGAGCACGGCCTGACCAATGCCGATGGGTCGATCGGCATCCGCTACGAGCCGGTGGTGCGCTTCGGTGCCCCGACGATCATCCGCTTCGACACCAAGGTTCCGCCGGGCGGCGACAAGGTGGCGGTGACCATCGCCAAGGACCTCGTCGACCAGTTCGGCCTTGAGAGCATCACGCCGCGGCCGGCCACCTGGGAGATCGCCGGCGGCAACATCCGCCTCGTCTTCCCGGTCCAGGCCGGCGAGAGCCATGCCCTGATCCGCTTCACGGGGTCTCCGGCGTTCCGCGGCGGGGTGAACCTCACCGCCCGCCTCGACGCCGGCGAGACCCTGTCCTGGTCGCAATACGCGGTGCCTTGAGCATGAACACCGTCCTCAAGGCCGCGTCGGCCTATCTCGTCGTCCTATTCGTCATCCGCCTGATCGGCCGGCGCACGGCCAGCCAGCAGGCGCCCATCGACATGGTGGTGCTCTTCCTGTTCGGCGGCCTGAGCGTCAGCGCGATCCTGGGCGACGACCACTCGTTCACCGGGGCGATGAGCGCCTTGTTCACCGTTGGGCTCATGCACGTCTCGGTGTCGTGGCTGAAGCTGCGCGTCGTCTGGTTCGAACGTATCGTCGATGGCACCCCCATCGTGGTCTACCGCGACGGCGACTGGGACGAGATCAACATGCGGCGCCTGCGCATGCAGCAGGCCGACGTACGCACGGCCGCGCGTCAGCAGGGCCTCGACGACCTCGACAAAGTCGCCGTCGCCATTGTCGAGCGGGACGGCAAGGTGTCCGTCATCGAGAAAGAGTGACACCTCGTCCGACTGGATCGGCGTCGCGATCGGCCGATCCCGGGCTACGCGCGCGTACGGGCGGTGTTTGACAGCCTCGCCGTGACGCCGAAGGTGGGGATCCGCCCGAACCCGCGCTTCGTTACCCCACGACAACCAACGGTGCGGGAAGCCGCATCAGCGGCTCGCCCATGCGCAGGCGGTCGCCCTCGCGCAGCGTCGGGCAGAGCCCGAAGCCCGGCGGCGCCAGGACCACGATGGTCGAGCCGTGCTCGAACCAGCCCATCTCGTCACCCTTGGCGAGCGTGGCGGAACACGGCAGCGTCCGCCCCCCCGTCCCGCGCAGGGCTGCGCCCTCCGGAAGGAAGCCGAGGCGCAGACCCGCCACCAGGATCGCCGCCACCGGCACCAGCGTGACCGCGTGGCCGCCCTCCGCCAGCCGCAGGCGCAGCACGGCGCGCTCGTTGCGGCAGAACAGGGCCTCGACGCGCTTCAGGGCGATCGGATTGACGTTCCAGGTATCGCCCCAGATGTGCCGCACCGACTCGACCCGCAGGTCGTGCGGCGCGTGGAAGCGGTGATACATCCCCGCCGTCAGCCGCAGGGTGGCGTAGGCGCCGCCCTCATGCGCGTGCGCGAGAGCCGCGTCGCCCCCCAACAGATCGGCGAGCCGGTAGGACAGGCCCTTGATCTGGAACAGACGCCCTGCCTCGATCCGGCCATGCGCCCCGAGGATCGCATCGCTCGGGCTCGTCAGGATCGCGGGATCGGCCTCGACCGGCCGGGCGCCGGGCTGGAGCGCCCGCACGAAGGCCGCATGGAGGCTCGAAAAGCGCGTCTCGCGCGCGTCGCTGAGGTCGACATCGCAGAACAGGCGCCAGGTCGCGATCGACAGGTCGCGGATCTGCGGCTGCTCGATCCGGCTGAACCAGCCCATGAACCGGGTCGCGAGCCGGCGCGGCAGGCGGTTGGTCAGCAGGAAGTTGAGGTCTTCCTGAGCACCGACCCGCGCCAGGGCCCGTCGCAGGGGCGTTCCGGGAATCGTCATCATGCCGTGAAGTGCCTCCGATAGGACGTGGGACGATGTCCGCACTCCTCGTCGCCCTGTCCGCCACCGCCGCCGCCGCGGTCTTCGCTCTGCCGCGCGCCGCGCAGCGCCTGGAACTGTCCCGGGCGAAGCACCGCTCGCTCACCGGCCATGCCCGGATGGCGCGGCGAGTCGCCGGGCTGATCCCGAGCTATGCCTATTCCGAGCGCGCCTTCTTCCGCTCCGACGATCCGGACGAGGCGGTGGCGCTGCGGCGCGAGGCGGCCTTCGCGCGGCTCTCCGCGCTGTTCCAGGCCCGGTACGCGCGCACCCGCGCCGAGACCGAGGCGATGCGCGACGGCCTGTCGGACCTGCAATTCACCGGGCTCTACCGGGTGCCGTTCCAGTACGCCCGGCACGTCCGCGCGCATCTCGGGACGGGCGCCCTGGCGACCGCAGCGGAGGGCGTCACCGTCACGGACCTCGACGGCAACGTCGCCTACGATCTCGCCGGGTCCTACGGGGTGAACCTGTTCGGCGTGGATTTCTACCGGGCCTGCCTGGAGGAGGGGAGCGCGCGGGTCTCCGCCCTCGGCCCGGTGCTCGGCCCCCTGCACCCGGTGGTCGCCGGCAACGTGGCGCGGCTGAAGGCGCTCTCCGGCCTCGACGAGGTCTCGTTCCACATGTCCGGCACCGAGGCGGTGATGCAGGCGGTGCGCCTGGCCCGCTACCACACCGGACGCCGCCGGATCGTGCGCCTGTGCGGCGCCTATCACGGCTGGTGGGGCGAGGTGCAGCCCGGCATCGGCAACCCGGTGCCGACCCGCGACACGCTCACCCTGGCCGACATGTCCGAGCGGACGCTGCGAGTCCTGTCGCGGCGGAAGGACGTGGCCTGCGTCCTCGTCAACCCGCTCCAGGCCATGCACCCCAATGCCGGGGCGCCGGCCGATTCGGCCCTGGTCGATAGCGGCCGCAAGGCCGCCTTCGACCGTGCGGCCTACACGAGATGGCTGCACGCGCTGCGGGCGGTGTGCAGCGCCCGGGGCATCGTGCTGATCCTCGACGAGGTCTTCCTCGGCTTCCGCCTCGCCCGCGGCGGCGCGCAAGCGTATTTTGGCTTGCGGGCCGATATGGTCACCTACGGCAAGACGCTGGGCGGCGGCCTGCCGGTGGGCGTCCTGTGCGGACGCGCCGACCTGATGCGACGCTATCGGGACGACCGGCCCGTCGATATCTGCTTCGCCCGGGGGACCTTCAACGCCCATCCCTACGTGATGGGCGCCATGAGCGCGTTCCTCGACCGGCTGGACACGCCGGAGGTCGCTGCCCTCTACGCGAGCCTGGACGCCACCTGGGACGGGCGCGCGGCGCGGCTCAACGCCCTGCTCGCGCAGGCCGGCCTGCCCGTCCGGGTGGCCAACATGTCCACCGTCTGGACGGTCCTGTACACCAAGCCGTCGCGCTACAATTGGATGCTGCAATTCTACCTGCGCGCTGAGGGGCTGGCCCTGTCCTGGGTCGGGACCGGCCGCCTGATCTTCAGCCTCGCCTACGACGACGCGGCCTTCGAGGCGGTGGCCACGCGGTTCATCGCGGCGGCCGAGGCCATGCGGGCCGATGGCTGGTGGGATGCGGCGGCGCCGAGCAACAAGGCGATCCGCCGCGCGATCCTCCGGGAAGTGGCGGCGGTTCGCCTCGGCGCCTTCGGCGCCCGGCTCGGCATGCACGCGCCGGACCGGGCCTGATCCGGCGGCAGGCGCCGGGCACGTCGCGGCCCGGCGCCCGCGTCGATCTCAGGCGCCGTGCTCGTGCGGCTCATGCTCCTCGACCAACTCGCCGTGCAGCAGGGCGAGCGGCGCCTTGTGGTAGAGCTTGATGTCGTGGAACGGGTCCGTGAGGATCTTGGCGGCCCAGACGAAGCCGGTCTGGACATCGCGCTGGACGAACAGCTGCACCATGCGGAACAGCAGGCCCGCCACCGCCAGCCACAGCCAGATCCAGCCGATGTTGCGGATCAGGTCCGCCGTCGTCTGGTGCGGTGAGATCAGCCCGAACAGGCTCGGATCGAAGTAGAGCGGCAGGGGCGACAGGGCCCAGATCGCCAGAAGCACGATCTTCCGCTGAAGGTTGTAGCCGACCTTGATCTCTTCCTTGTGCTCGTGGCTGGCGTCGTTGACGTGGTCATAGCCCTTCGGCTCGAAGAACAGGTGACCGGCCTGCCGCGAAGTCATGGCGATCAGCCAGCCGATGAGCGCCGCCGTCGCCGGGTCCTTGAAGGCCAGGGCATAGGCCACCAGGAAGCTGATCGCACTGACGACGTGCAGGCTCTGATTGACGCGGTTGTGGTGGTAGTACCGGTGATCGTCCCAGCGCTGGACGCGCAGAGCTTCCAGAAAGCTCGCCATGATGTGCTTCCTCGTCGAATTGCGGGTTTGAGAGAGACGGGGCGGGGGTTCAGGCGTCGTGCTTGCGCAGGCGGACGAGGGAGAAATGTCCGAGGGGCGGCAGCGCCCGGCGCTCGACGATCTCCACCGGGGCTCCGGCCGCCCAGGCGGTGTAGCGGTTCCAGGCGAACTCGGTCCGCCAGCCCAGCCGGCTCGTGATCGGCGCCAGGGCGTGCTCGACGGTGCGGCGCAGGCCGTCCTCGGCGCCGACCCGCGTGGTGATGACGATCTCGCCGCCGGGGCGAAGGACCCGGGCGAACTCGTCGAGCGCCGCCTCGGGATTCGGCACCGCGGTGACGACGTATTGCGCGACGATCACGTCGAAGGAGGCGTCCGGGAAGTCGAGATGTTCCGCGTCCATCACCGCGAGGCGCTCGACGTTGCGCAGGCCGAGCCGCGCCACGCGCTGACGCGCCTTCTCCAGCATCGGCGCCGAGATATCGATGCCCACGATGCTGCGGGCGCGGCGATAGGCCGGCAGGGACAAGCCGGTCCCGACGCCGACTTCGAGGATGCGACCGCCGATCCGCTCCGCGGCCGCCGCCGCCAGGGTGCGTCCCTGGGCGAAGACCGGCCCGAACACCAGATCGTAGACCGGCGCCCAGCGCCCGTAGGCCTTGGCGACGCCGTCGCGGTCGAGGTCGGGGCCGAGCGCGCCTGCGCGCGATGAGCCGGTGCCGTGCATTCCAAGGGCCATGGGTGTTCGGTCTCGCTCTGTGTCAGGTCGAAGGTTGATGAGAGACAGCGTCTCCGCGCGGTCACCGGCGTCGGACGTTCGATCCGGTTCGGACCTACCGGCGTGTGTGACGGGACCATCGGCCGGAGAGCCACGGAAACGCTGCGTCTGCGCCGGACACGGAGCGATTCGACCGAATCGGCTGCGCGAGAACGGCGAAGGAGGTCCGTTCATCACGCGCGCCAGCGGCCGAGGTGGGCCGGCCGGCTGCCAATGCGATCGCCGACATCACAGGACGCCAAACGTGATCAAGCGACGCGGAACAGCGGAGGACGTCGAACCGCCCTGTACGTCATGAGTCCCACACCGCTTCTCCGGAGATCTTTTTCCGCCGGCAAAGCTATGACCATCATTTGACAACGTTGTGACGGCAGAAAGAAGCGTTCCGACGCGATAATTTCGTTGGCAAATCAATTCTCTCGCGTCCGTCTCGACGCAGCGATACTGATTAGCCGACGCATCAAAGTCGCATTGATCTTCCCGTCACTAGGGACCGGCCGCCGTCGAAATACTCCGGGTGCGGTGGGGCGTGCAAAGCCAGGCCGCTCTCCCAGCTCCGATCCCGGATGCCACGGCGGTATCGACGGGGATCGGTCGCCCCGGTGGCGGGCGACCGACCTGTGCCGGTCCGCGGCCGGTCGGCGAACGCGCGATGATGTGAAGACGCGAAACCCGGGTTCGCCTCTTCGACATCTTCTCGCCCTGATATCGACGAGATGTGGCGGGGTATCGCCAAGCGGATGAGGCGCGCGGACGCGCCGGAGGAGTGTTTCGCGTGATCGACATGATGCGGCCCCAGACCCTCGCGGTGGTGGCACTCGCCGGGCTTGCCTTGAGCGCCGGCCAGGCCGGAGCCGCGCAATGCGGGAACAATGCTGCCGGCTTCGAGACGTGGAAGCACCAATTCGCCGAGGAAGCGCGCGGCCGGGCCAGCGCGGCGAGCCTCGCGGCCCTGCAGGGCACCACCTACTCCACGGCCACGATCTCGGCCGACCGGGGCCAGCACAGCTTCAAGCTGTCGCTGGACCAGTTCCTGGCGAAGCGCGGCGGCCCGGCGATCGTCTCGCGGGGACGGGCGCTCAAGCGTACCAACGCCGCCCTGTTCGAATCCATCGAGCAGCGCTACGGGGTGCCGCCCGGCCCGCTCCTGGCGATCTGGGGCATGGAGACCGGATTCGGTGCCGTGCGCGGCAACGTCAACACCCTCTCGGCGGTGGCGACGCTCGCCTACGATTGCCGCCGGTCCGAGTATTTCACGGACCAGCTCTACGCGGCACTGACCCTCGTCGATCGCGGCCTGCTCACCGCGAATACCCGCGGCGCCGCGCATGGCGAAGTCGGACACACGCAGTTCCTGCCGAAGAACGTGCTGACCTACGGCACCGGCGATCTCAACAACGTCGGCGCCGCCCTGTCGTCCACCGCCAACTTCCTCAAGGCGCATGGATGGCGCGCCGGTGCGGGCTATCAGCCCGGCGAGCCGAACTTCGCCGCGATCCAGGGTTGGAACGCCGCGTCCGTCTACGAGCGGGCCATCGCTCAGCTCGGGCGTCAGATCGACAACGAGTAGGGCGCGCCCGGCCGCGGGCGACGCGTCCGAATCGGCTGCGGACGCGCAACAGCATCGGCGGGCGCGGAGGCGTTGCGGGCCGGATCCACAGTCTTCGACAAACAGACGAATGCCGAAGACTTGAGGAATTGGCTTCCCCGCGCCCGAAAATGGTCCCGATCGATCCAAGATTGACCATGGAGCCGCCCCAGAAAAGCCCGCCGGGCCCCGCTGTCTCAGGATGAGCGGGGCAGATCGGTCCGTCGTGCGGTTTCCGGATCACCGGAGGCTGACGTCGGACGAACGCCCGTTCCGCGACGAGGAGCATGGGCACCCGCATGGCGATCGATTCTACGCCGCTGGACCACATCGAGATCGGGCGGGCGCGGCGTTCCTGCCTGGCACCGCTCGCAGTGCTGACCGGGGCCGCGGCCATGGCGCTCCTCGGCAGCGGTGTCCTGACCCGCGATCCGCAATTATCCGCCCCGACCGGGTATTCCGCAGCGCGCAGCGCCGCGATGACGCCGACAATCGAGGGACGAGCCGTCGATCGGAACGCCGAGGCCTCGGGCGCGGAGCCTGCGCCCGCCGACGCGCTGGCGGGTGAGCCCGCACCGGGGGGATCCTGGGGCGACATCCCCGGTGGCGGCCCGTCGCGCTGGGCCTGGACCCGGATCGCGCCGCTCGACTCCGCACCGAACCCGGAGACGGCCCCCACGGTCGGAACCGGCGAGCCGCCGCGCGTAGCCGTCACGGTTCCGCTGCCGATCCCGCGGCCGCCGGAATTGCGGGGCCTCGGCGCCTCGGCGCTCACCCGCCGGGCCGAGAGACGCGTGGCGCGACGCGACCTCCCACCGGTCCAGCCGGCGGCACCGCCGGCGGATGACCGGTCGTTCCTCGAAAAGTTCTTCGGGATCGAGCGTGCGCCGGCCCTGGCCTACGCGGCCCTGGAGAGCAAGCCTGCCGACGTCGCGCCGCAACGGCGGATCTCGCCGCCGCTGGCGATGACGCGCGAGCCGAGCGCGACGACGGGCGTCGCCGTCTACAACATCGCCACCCGGACCGTGACCCTGCCGAGCGGCGAGCGCCTGGAGGCGCATTCCGGCCTCGGCGAGGGTCTGGACGACCCGCGGCTCGTCAACGTGCGGATGCGGGGGCCGACGCCGCCCGGGACCTACGATCTGACCGAGCGCGAGCAACTGTTTCACGGCGTGCGCGCGATCCGGCTCACGCCGATCGGGGGCAGCGATGCGGTCTACGGGCGAGTCGGGTTGCTAGCCCATACCTTCATGCTGGGACCGCGGGGCGATTCGAACGGCTGCGTGTCGTTCCGCGATTACGACCGGTTCCTCCAGGCCTTCCTCCGCGGCGAGGTCCAGCGCCTCGTCGTCGTCTCCGGCACGCAGGACTCGTTGCCGACGATGGCGGATGGCGGCCGCACCCGTCTGGCTCGCGCTGGCAACTGAGCCTGCGACGCGCGCGTCCGTTCGGATGGGCTTGCCACGCTGCTGGCAAGGTCGGACGTCGTCGCGCTTGTCTTTAAAAGCATTGCGGAACCAGCCCGCGTTCCGGCTTTGAAGCGTCGGCCGGTCCCAAGCGCCGAACCAATCATCCGATCGCCGAGCGGGGCGCCTCGCCCGCACCGATTGCGGCTTTGCACAGGACCGGCCGCGACTGCCCACTTCCCGGGCTTCTGGTGATTGTCCTGCGGCACATCATCCTCTATGAGATCGGTGTCGAGGAGCTGAGCCGTTCCGGCCAGCGCCCGCACTCCCGCAATGGTCGCCAGTTGTGGTGCGACCGTTCGGACCGGATCCGGCAGCCTCCACGGCGCCGGTACTTCGGTCTGCGACGGGCAATAACAAAGTTATTCCATCCAACATGCGCCGACCGTCGTTCAATGCTTGCCCTGCTCTTGCAGGCACGGGAGCCTGAGCGCGTAACGTTGTGTGTCTCGCGTGCGATTCGGGCCCGGTCCGGCCGCCCCGTGAAGGTCCCGAGGAAACGATCCTGGAAGCCGGTGAGGGGGTAATCCCGCTCGCCGCGAGGAAACGTCTCCTAGACCTCGGAGGTGCTCGCCGGGCACGTCCGATTCGCACATACGGGATCCGACCATGCCTGCCGACGATGAGACCGCGCGCTTCCACCACCGGCACCCCCAGGCCGCGCTGCCGCTAAGCCGGAGGCAGATCCTCGGCACAGCCGCGGTCGGTCTCGCGGCGGCTGCGCTGCCGACCTCCCTGGCGATGGCCGATTCTGCGGACGGCAAGGTCGACGTGCTGCTGATCGGCGGCGGCATCATGAGCGCCACTTTGGGCGTCTGGCTGGACGCGCTCCAGCCCGACTGGTCGATCCAGATGATGGAGCGCCTGGATCAGGTCGCGATGGAGAGCTCAAACGGCTGGAACAATGCCGGCACGGGCCACTCGGCCCTCGCGGAGCTGAACTACACCCCGGAGAAGAACGGCAAGGTCGAGATCGCCAAGGCGGTGGAGATCAACGAGGCGTTCCAGGTCACCCGGCAGTTCCTGGCCCATCAGGTCAGGACCGGCGTGATGAAGGATCCGCAGACCTTCCTCAACTACACGCCGCACATGAGCTTCGTCTGGGGTGACGACAACATCGCCTATCTGAAGCGGCGCTGGGAGGCGCTGAAGGCCAGTCCCCTCTTCGCCGGCATGGAATATTCGGAGGATCCGGAACAGCTGCGCAAATGGGTGCCGCTGATGATGGACGGGCGCGATCCGAAGCAGAAGATCGCCGCCACGTGGTCGCCGCTCGGGACCGATTGCGAATGGGGCGAGGTCACCCGGCAATACGTCGCCTATCTGCAGAAGCAGCCGCACTTCAAGCTGCGCCTCTCGACCGAGGTTGAGGGCATCGCCAAGAACCCGGACGGCTCCTGGCGGGTGACCTCCAAGAACCTCAAGGACGGATCCCGGCAGAGCGTCGACGCCAAGTTCGTCTTCATCGGGGCTGGCGGCGGCGCGCTGCACCTACTGCAGAAGTCCGGTATCCCCGAGGGCGACGATTACGGCGGCTTCCCCGTGGGCGGCTCGTTCCTGATCAACGACAACCCGGACGTCGCCACGCTGCACCTTGCCAAGGCCTACGGCAAGGCGTCGGTGGGGTCACCGCCGATGTCCGTACCGCACCTCGACACGCGGGTGATCGGCGGCAAGCGGGTGATCCTGTTCGGGCCGTTCGCGACCTTCTCGACCAAGTTCCTGAAGCAGGGATCGTATCTCGACCTCCTCAGCTCGACCACGAGCAGCAACGTCTGGCCGATGGTCCGCGTCGGCATCGACGAGTTCCCGCTGGTGGAATACCTCGCCGGGCAGCTGATGCTGTCGGACGACGACCGGATCGCCGCGCTGCGGGAATATTTCCCGAAGGCGAAGAAGGACGAGTGGCGCCTCTGGCAGGCCGGGCAGCGCGTGCAGATCATCAAGCGTGACGCGGACAAGGGCGGCGTGCTGAAGCTCGGCACGGAGATCGTCAATGCCCGGGACGGGAGCATCGCGGCGCTGCTCGGCGCCTCGCCCGGCGCGTCCACGGCGGCGCCGATCATGCTACAGGTGCTGGAGAAGGTGTTCCCCAAGAACGTCGCGACACCGGAATGGCAGGCCAAGATCCGCGAGATCGTCCCGAGCTACGGCACGAAGCTCAACGAGGATCCCGAGCGCGTCGCGCAGGAATGGGCCGCCACCAGCGCCGCGCTTCAGCTTCCGACGCCGCCCCGGATCGACCGCTCCGTTCTGAAGCCGGTCCCGGTCAGCGGCACCGTCCTGAACAGCAGCGCCACGCCGGTGGCAGAGCCCGTTCACGACCTCGCGCCCTGAGCGACCGGCGACCGCGCCAGCGCATCGTCCGGGACTTCGGGACCGGAACGATGCCCTAGAAACCGACCCGTCCGAGAGCCGGCAGCTTGATTCCCGGGCGGCGCAGGTCGAGACCGGCGACGCCGCCGAGCAGGTTCAGTTCCAGGCCCTCGACCCAGCCAAGGGTCAGCCCCGCATAGCCGCCCAGGTTGATGCGGATGCCGGTGCCGGACGGCGTCCAGCCGACCCAACGGCCGTCATAGGGAAAATCCTTGCCGATCGCCGTGGTCGGCAGGCTGGCCCGGATCTCCGGGACCGCGGCCATGATCGCGGCCACGAAGGTGTTCGAGTTCGGCCCCGGCCAGACCACGTAGTCGCCGGGGCGGGCGAAGCGATACTCGGCCACCGCCGTCCGGATCCGCGGGAGCATCGCTTCGGCCTCCGGACCATCCGCCGCGAAGACGATTTCGGGGGCGTTTCCGAACCAGCGCCCATCCGGCACGAAGCGGTCGACCCAGATCGGCTGCCCCCAAGCCGTGTAGTCGAAGCGCCGGTAGGCGCGCGCGCCGCGGTCCTTGATGACGATCCAGCTGTGTGTCGCGACAATGCCGCGCCAGCTCACCGTGCGGGCGGAGAAGATGCGCACGACCGCGCCCGGCTCGGCCTCGGCCGGCGGGAGCAGACCCGCGCTCGACCGGTCGGCGAGCCGCCAGTCACCGCCGGCCCGCAGCCAGTAGAGCGTGGCGGAGATCGCGACGGGCACGAGGAAGAGGGCAACGAGCGCGAGAAGCGCGAGCCTGATCAGAGTCACGATGAAGCCACGGCGGATACCAGCTCAGTCGCATGTAGGGAGCGCTCGGCCGCGGGGGAATGCGACCGTATCGGCCGGCGGCCCAGGGGCCGCGAGGGCGTCGAGGAGGAGCGTTGCGGCCAGGAGATCGGCGCAGCCTCCGGGACTGAGTCGCGCCGCCACGAAATCGTGGTGGATCCGCTTCGCCCGGTCGCGCCACCCCGGGGTCGCCACCCCGCCGACCGCCCGGAAGGCCCCGGCGGACGCGCGCGCCGCCGCCAGCCCGTCCGTGCCGCCGCGATGGAGCAGGTTCGTATCGACGAGCACGGCGAGCAGGGCGAAGAAGCACTCCACGCGCGCAGCCTCCGGATCGTCCGGTGCCCGGCTCCGACCAAGGCGCAGCGCCGGTAACCCGATGTCACGGATCGTCGGGAAGCCGGCCGCCGCCTCGGCACCGGCGCCCCCGACCCCGTAGCGCCGCGCGACGCGCCCCCCGTGGCTCATCGGCGAAGCGGGGGCCCCGGCGATCGCGGGACCCCAGAGTTCGCCCACCGCCACAGCGTGGGCCTCGGCCGAGGCCGGTGCCGCGCCGGACACGCCTGCCGCCGCGCAGATCAGGCCCAGGGAGAAGATGGCGCCGCGATGCGCGTTGACGCCGCCGGTGGCCCGCATCATCGCCGCCTCGGCCCGGATCCCGATCGCGCGCAACTCCGCCATGGCGGCGCCCCGGGCCCCGGCCGCGGCCAGATCGGCGAAAAACGGCCGGATCGCCGCCGCACTGCAGCGCAGGGTGCCGGCATCCATGTCGTCGTGGCTGCCGGAATCGACCAAGCTTACCAAGCCTGGCTTGGGCCACGTCTCCAACTCGTCGATCAGCGCCGCGTGGGCGAGCGTCGCGACGCATTCGGCCCAGCCCTCGGAACCGGACGGCGACGGGACGCGGTGCAGATGCTGGCGCAGATCGAAGGCTCCCGGCAAAACGCGTCGGCGCGGCCCGCGACCGGGCCGGTTTCGGGCGCTTATACCGAAGGATCGATCCGCCGCATCCCGGCGTGCCGCGCGACCCTCACGCCGCCGACGCCACCGCCGGTGAGATCCGCTTGCGCGCCTTCTTGTCCTCGGTGCTGCTGAGGAAGGCCTGCGCTTCTTCCTTGCGCTCAAACACGTGGGGGGCGACGCCGCGCCGAGTCAGCGCCTCCTCCATCTTCAGGCGCAGGAAGGCACTCGTCGCGTAGCGGGTCGTGGTCGCGTAGTAATTCGCCTGGAGGTATTGCAGGACCCCGGCGTAATCATCGACCAGGTTCTCGTTGAGCCGGAAGCCGTCGTGGTTGATCACGGCGTTGACCCGCTGGCCGGCCTTGCGGCAGGCCTCGACGATGGTCATGCGCAGCTCGTCCATGTCGCCCATCACCCGGCAATACCAGCCTTCGAGGTTGATAAAGAGGATGTTGCGCTCGCCGTCGTAGCTGACACGCGATTTCAGATCGAGGTTGAGCAGGTCTGAGATCAGCTCCATCGGCTCGTCGCGGAAGATGCGCGGATCCATGGGCACCGGATTCCGCACCACGGGGGCGAAGTCCATATGGGCGAGGATGTCCCGCTCGATGTCGATCCCGGGCGCGACCTCGACCAGCTCCAGGCCGGCGGCGGTCAGTTGGAAGACGCAGCGTTCGGTCACGTAGAGGACCGGCTGGGCGCGCTCCACCGCGTAGGGCCCCGAGAAGGTGTTCTGCTGGACCTGGGTGACGAACTTGCGGGCCTTGCCCTCGCTCACGATCCGGACGTGGCCGTCCTGAACGGCGATCTCCAGCCCGCCGGCCGTGAAGGTTCCGGCGAACACCACCGTGCGGGCGTTCTGTGAGATGTTGATGAAGCCCCCGCAGCCGTTAAGCTTGCCGCCGAACTTCGAGGTGTTGACGTTGCCGGCGGCGTCGCACTCGGCCATGCCGAGGCAGGTCATGTCGAGGCCGCCGCCGTCGTAGAAGTCGAACATCTGGTTCTGATCGATGATGCAGTCGGCGTTGGTGGCGGCGCCGAAGCTCGATCCGGAGGCGAGGACCCCGCCCACGGCTCCGGCCTCGGTGGTCAGGGTGATGTAGGGGGTGATCTTCTCCTCGTTGGCCACCGACGCGATCCCCTCCGGCGCGCCGACCCCGAGATTGACGACGCCGTTCGGCGGCAATTCGAACGCGGCGCGGCGGGCGATGATCTTGCGCTCGTTGAGCGCCATCCGCTTGATGCCGGTGACGGGCACGCGGATCTCGCCGGCGAGCGCGGCGTCGTGCATGACGCCGTAATTCATCCGGTGCATCTCGGGCTCGGCGACCACCACGCAGTCGACCAGGATGCCGGGCACGCGCACGTCCTTGGGCAAGAGGTAGCCGTCGTCGACGATGCGCTCGACCTGCGCGATGACGATGCCGCCGTTGTTGCGGGCCGCCATGGCCTGGGCGAGGCAGTCGAGGGTCAGGGCCTCCTTCTCGTAGGAGAGGTTGCCCGACGGATCGGCCGAGGTGGCGCGGATGAAGGCCACGTCGATCTTGGTGGCGGTGTAGAACAGCCACTCCTCGCCATCGACCTCGACCAGCTTGACGATGTCGTCCGTGGTCAATTCGTTGACCTTGGCGCCGCCATGGCGCGGGTCGACATAGGTCTTGAGCCCCACCTTCGAGAACAGGCCCGGCTGGCCCGCCGCGCAGGCCCGGTAGAGCTGCGAGATCACGCCCTGGGGCAGGTTGTAGCCGCGGATCAGATTGTCCTGCGCCGCCTTGGCGACCTTCGGCATGCGGCCGAAATTGGCCGCGATCACGCGCGCGAGCAGGCCCTGGTGATGCAGGCGCCCAGTGCCGAGCCCCTTGCTGTCGCCGGCGCCCGCCGTCATGATCAGGGTGAGCCCACGCGGCGAGCCGCTGTCGACGAACCGCCGTTCCAGGGCGGCGTGGAGCGCCTCCGGGATGCAGCTCTGAACGAACCCCGTGGTGGTGACCACGTCGTTCTCGCGGATCAGCGCGATCGCCTCATCCGCCGAGATGACCTTGTTCTTCCTCATGGAGTCCGTGAACCTCCCCGGATATCGGACGCGCGGCCGGCCGCGACGCGGGCCGACTCGAAGACTGGTCTGCACCAACCGCGTGCGGCCGGACTGGATCGGAGTTCAGGACCAGTCGAGTTCAGCATACGGTCCCTATTGCACCGCATCAATATTTGCGGCATCGCACGATGCGGCGTACCTTTCCGAGCATAGTACTCCGGAATTGGCGTGGTGTGCCGCTAAAAACTCTTCGCTCTCCCATCAGAAAAATTGCGCCGCCGCCCTGCGCGCCCATCCGAATCCGGGACTCGTTCTCATCGGGATACGAACTGCGCAATTGCAGTCGCGTAAAGGTATCAACCGAGGTGAAACCCGATCGTCTCCTTACCTCGACGTGGTGCGCAGCAGCTTCGAAGAAGCTCTCCAAGGACTGAACGGCCGGCTGGAGGGTTCCTTCGAGTCAGTACGCGACTTCAGGATGAGGTCGAGGCGGTGAAGGATCGGTCAAACAGGCTCGCCGAGGGCAGAGATATCCTTCGCCATGGCAATACCGCCAAGCCTACGAACTCTTTCTTGCATAACGATTTGAATTACCGTGCCCGTTTTTCCGTCTGAAACTGACCATTTTTGGTCGGATATATTGTGTCCCTATTCTGCGATGCTTGGGCATGTCCGTGGCGAGAAAGTCTGCGATTTAGACGGGGCCACTCAACCGGGCTGCTTGTGGATCGGGTCGACCCAGTAAACGGCCTCCGGCGGTTCGACGGCTTCGACATCGGGCAGGTTCACCACCACCGCCTCGTTGTCGGAGCGGACCAGCACGCAATGCAGGGGTTCGTCCGTCGACGCGTTGATCTCCTGATGGGGCACGAAGGGCGGGACGAAGATGAAGTCGCCCGGCCCGGCCTCGGCGACATATTCGAGCCGCTCGCCCCAGCGCATCCGGGCGCGGCCGGACACCACGTAGATGACGCTCTCGAGTTCGCCGTGGTGGTGGACGCCGGTCTTGGCATCGGGCTGAATCGCCACGGTACCGGCCCAGATCTTCTGGGCGCCGACCCGCGCGGCGCTGATCGCCGCCTGGCGAAACATGCCAGGGGTCTGTGCGGTGTTGGGGTCGAGGCGATCCCCTCGAATAACCCGAACCCCATCGTGCTTCCAAGCGTCCACGGCCTCGCCGGGCTCGTGCGCGTGGGTGTGATCGTCGTCGCCGTCGTGCATGTCACGTCCTCCGCCGCCATCATGGCACGACGCCACGCCCGCGGCACGCGGCCGGACGTGGTCCCGATCGAGGATCTGCCTGACACCAGAACGGCGACGGGGCGAGGCCTCCACCTTCCGGTGACCTCGCCCGTCGGCCGATTCGGCGACGCCCCTTAGAAGTCGTAGAGCCGCTTGGGATTGTCGACGAGGACCCGGTCCCGCGTCGCGCGGTCCGGCACCCATTCGGCGAGCAGATCAAGCAGGCGGCCGTCATCGACGTTCTGGGCCGGGGCGAGATCCGTCGGCTTACGGTCCGGCCTCGGCGTGCTGTCCGGGTGTGGCCAGTCGCTGCCCCAGACGAGCCGGTCCGGGTTCGTCGCCACGAGCGCACGGGCCAGCGGCAGCACGTCGGCGTAATCCGGTGCCCTGTCGGAGGCGCGATAGGCACCCGACAGCTTCACCCAGGCCTTCCCGCTGCGCACGAGGTCAAGCACGTCGCCGAAGCCGGGCTGATCGGGCCCGAGGGCAGCCTGGGCACCGGCGAAGTGATCGAACACGACCGGGACCGGCAGGGCCGACAGTTGCTGCTTCAGCGGGGCGATGACCGAGAGGCGGGAGTAGACCTGCAGGTGCCAGGGGCGCTGGCCGATCTGCTGGACGGCGCTGTCCAGCGCCTTGGCTGAGACGGCGGGATCGAACACGCCGGCCTGCTCCAGATTGACTCGAATGCCGCGGATCCCGGCCTTCGCCAGCCCATCGAGGTCGCCTGGGCTGGTCCCCGGTCCGATCACGGCAACGCCGCGGGCCCGCTGCGGCCCGAGCACGCGCAGGCCGTCGAGCGTCGCCGCGTTGTCGGTGCCATAGACGCTCGGCGTCACGATCACGACGCGGTCGAGCTTGAGCGCGTGCTGCAGGGCGAGCAGGGCCTCGGGCGGATCGACCGGTGGCGTGTAGGCGCGCCCGCTCCAGAACGGGAACTTAACCGGATCCGGGATGACATGGACATGGCAGTCGCACGCACCCGGCGGCACTTGGAACCTGACGGGGGTCTTCACGGTCGGGGCCTCGTCCGCCGCCCGACCCGGCCGGTCGGTGAGGACGAAGCCGCCGATGGCGGCGAAAGCGAGCGTCTGTCTACGCGACAGCATGGGGTCTCCTCCGGATGTTTTGGCGGCCTTCTCTGGGCGCGGTCCGGATCGGATCACTCGCGGACGCAAACCGCAAGTTGCCTCTGGATCGATGGGATCGCGCCTGTCGATCCGCCGGGTCGCCGAGGCGGTGAGGGGGCTCGTTCATCGGCGCAACGGCAGGGTGAGCGGACCCTTAACCAACTGTGCGCAATTGCACGGTCCGCCGCGATCCCACGGGGCCCGGCCGACGTTCTCTCGGCAACCCCACCGGAGATGCTCGGTCATGCTGATCCTCAATCCCATTACAGGACAGATTGTCGATGTCCCTGTGCCGCGGCCCGGGCCAAAAAAGACTTGACGCCGACGCGAGCAGCCCAGTTCTCCGATCGTCGATACGCGGCCAATGTCGGGTCATGACTTGGATGCGCAGCCGTTCAACAGTCGCGGCAAGTTCCCGTAGCAGCTGCCTTGCGGATGAAAATCTCAGGACGCTTGGACCGCTGATCGACGGCTGTCGGCCGGTCGAACACGCCCCTTTCCGAGGCCGGCCTCGGACGTCGTGACCGCCACGATCACGCGCAGCGGATCGGCACGCACCGAAGCGGAACCATTAGCTGAGCCGTTCGTTCACGGGCCATGGAACACTATAAGTCCACCCTCACGACGGCTGCGGTTGCTGCATTCGGCCTTCTGGCCGCTGCACACCTCCTGCATCCCGGTAATTACGAGGATCAGCCGAGGCGGGTTCGCGCGCTCAGCGTGGGCGCCGTCGACTCGCCCAGCATTGTGGCCTGGGTCGATCCGCCGGCACGACAGAGTGTTTCGACGGCATTGTCCGGCGCCCTGATCGCGACGGCGCAGGCGGCCGAGGCCGCGCCGGCCCAGGCGCAGCTGTCGACGGCCGGGCCGGTCGCCGAAGCCGCCCCGTCGCCAGCGGCTGTGCAGGCGGTACGGAAGCCGGACACCTCCCGGCGGCACAAGGTGGCGCAGCGCAGGATTCGCACGCATCAGGCGGCGCTCACGCGCAGCGCGCGGAACGAGCCGGCCATGGATCGACCGGTTTCTTCGCCCGACCAAGTACAGACGGCAGCGACCCGGTTCGACCCGATCCGCGCCCTGATCCACGGCCTCGGCCTCGACAGCTGAGATATCGATCGCTGCCACGCGGAACGGTGGTTCGTCGAGATGCTTGACCATGCGGGCAGCATAGGAGCCGTCGATGCGTGTGTTTCAGGTGCGTCAGGGATCAACGGGGACGATCCTTTGGACCGGCTCAGCAGCAGACCCGATCGCCGCCCTCGATGCGATGGCCCATGAGGCCGGCTACTACGACCACAGCGATATCCCAGAGCATCTGCGCGTTGGCGGCCTCCATGCGGAGGAGGTCCGGGTCTGAGGCATTCGCGCGGTCAGCAGCCGGGAGATGGCGAGCGCAGCGGTATCGCCTGCCGGGCTACGCCGAACGGGCGCCAGCTGGGGAGCACCACTATCGGCTGCTACTCCGGCGCCTTCCGAAAGGACGATGTGCATCCTGACCAGCGCAAGAGACTACGCATCCTTGGAAACGCGACAGCCCATAATTAAGATTGCGTTTCCAGCATTTTGAAAATGCGGTTCTCCGCGCATATGTCGTGCAAAGCGCCGCCAAATAAGAATGGCTATTCCAACACATATTAAGAGATGTCTATCCTAGCGATGCTACATTGCCGGCTCGAGATTTGATTTTTCCAGGTTGTATCCGTGGCAATATGCAATCTACACCGCCCGCTTCTCGTCGGCGCACCGATCGCGATCGTGATGGCGTTGCTCGCATTCGGCCCGGCCCAGGCCAGCCTGTCGAGCGCCGTCCGGATCGTGCTGCAGAAGGGCCGACGCTACGATCCGACCGACCTTTTTTTGCATCGCGGTGACACCATCACCCTGGTCAACGGCGACGAGAACGCCGTGCATCACGCCTTCATCGAGGCCGATCAGTTCTCGTTCGACGCCGGCGATGAAGAGCCCGGCAAGCAGGCGACGCTGACGCTGAAGGAGCCCGGGGACTTCGTGATCCAGTGCGGAATCCATCCGAAGATGAAACTCACGCTCCACGTGCAGTAGCCCGCCGAAACGCGTGCCGCGCCGGACTTCGCGCGCGTTCGCGATCCGCGCCGTCTCCGATTGGGACGGCGCGGATCTGATTCCAACGGGCGCCGGTTGAACCGGCGCACGCCGAGGTCGGACGATCAGGCCGCCATGGGCGCGTAGCGCTTGTGGCCCTTCACATCGAAGCGGTCGAGCATCATGACCTTGTCCCAGACCCGGACGAAATCGGCCACGAATCGCTGCGGTCCATCGCTGCCGGCATAGGCGTCGGCGATGGACCGCAGCTGCGCGTTCGACCCGAAGACGAGATCGCTGCGCGTGGCCTCGAAGCGTGCCTGCCCGCTCGCGCGGTCCTTGAGCACGAAGGTCATCGCCTCCGCATCGGCCTTCTCCCAGACGAGGTCGGTGTCGGTCATCGTCCGGAAGAAGTCATTCGTGAGCGCGCCGACGCGATCGGTGAAGACGCCGCGCTTCGACCCGTCGTGGTTGGCGTTGAGCGCACGCAGACCGCCGGTCAGGACCGCCCATTCCGGGGCGGTGAGGGTCATCAGATTGGCCTTGTCGAGGAACAGTTCCTCCGGCGAGACGCTGCGGGTCATCTGTCCGAACCCGTCATCGACGTAGTTCCGGAACCCGTCCGTCACCGGCTTCAGCCACTCGAACATCTCGATGTCGGTCAGCTCCTGCGTGGTGTCGACACGCCCGGGGGTGAACGGCACCGTCACGGCGACGCCAGCATCCTGCGCGGCCTTCTCCACGCCGACACAGCCGCCGAGCACGATCAGATCCGCGAGGGAGACCCGCTTCCCGTCGCTGCGCCCGTCGTTGAACCGCGCCATCACCCCGCGCAGGGCCTCGACCACCGGCGCGGCGCGCCGGTTGACGGTCCAGTCCTTCTGGGGGGCAAGGGCGAGACGGCCACCATTGGCGCCGCCGCGCTTGTCGCTGTCGCGGTAGGTCGAGGCTGCCGAGAACGCCGCGAAGGCCAGATCGGAGACCGACAGGCCGGTCGCGCCGATTGCCTGCTTCAGCGCGGCGATCTCCGCGTCACCGATCGGCGCGTAGGCCGCATCGGGCAGCGGGTCCTGCCACAGGAGCCCGTCCTCGATCGTGACCTCCGGGCCGAGGTAGCGGTGCTTCGGACCCATATCGCGGTGCGTGAGCTTGTACCACGCCTTGGAGAAGGCCTGGGTGAAGGCATCGAAGTCGCCGAGAAATTTCTCGCAGACTTTGCGGTACTCCGGATCCACCTTGAGGGCGATGTCGGAGGTCATCATCATCAGCGGATGCATCTCGCCGTCGACATGGGCGTCGGGGGTCCGCGGCGCGTTCGGGTCCTTCGGCGTCCACTGGAGCGCCCCGGCCGGGCTCTTGGTCTGCTCCCACTCGAACTTGAAGAGGTTCTCCAAGTAGGCGTTGTCCCACTTGGTCGGGTCGGGCGTCCAGCTGCCCTCGATGCCGTTGGTCATCGTGTCCTTGCCGGACCCTGCCCCCTTCGGATTGTGCCAGCCGAGGCCCATGGCCTCCATCGGCGCCATCTCGGGGGGCGGGCCGATTTCCTTGGCGGGCACCATGCCGTGGCTCTTGCCGAAGGCATGACCGCCGGCGATCAGCGCCACCGTCTCCTCATTGTTCATGGCCATGCGGCTGAAGGTGACCCGGATGTCACGCGCCGAGGCCATCGGATCACCGCTGGCATAGGGCCCCTCGGGATTGACGTAGATCAGTGCCTGGTGGGAGGCCGCGAGCGGGTTCTCCAGGTCGTAATCGGCGTCGCCGTTCTGACCGCGCCAGCGCTTGTCGCGGTTGACCATGTCGTCGAAGCTCGACACCGTGCCCATGTCGACGACCTCGGGACCCCAGTAGGTGGCGTTGTCCGCCTCCCAGGCGTCGAGCCGGCCGCCGCCGAAGCCGTAGGTCGGCAGACCCATGATCTCCAGGGCGCAATTGCCGGTCAGGACCATGAGGTCGGCCCAGGACAGGGCATTGCCGTACTTGTGCTTGATCGGCTGCAGGAGACGGCGCGACTTGTCGGTGTTGCCGTTGTCCCACCAGCTGCTGATCGGCGCGAAGCGCTGCATGCCCGTGCCGGCGCCGCCGCGGCCATCCGCGATCCGATAGGTCCCGGCCGCGTGCCAGGACATGCGGATCATCTGCGGTCCGTAATTGCCGTAGTCGGACGGCCACCAGGCGACCGACGAGGTCAGGAACTGCTTGATGTCCCGCTTGAGCGCGTCGAGGTCGATCTTATTGAACTCGGCCGCGTAGTCGAACTCCGGCCCGAGGGGATCGGCCGACACCCCGTTCTGGTGCAGGAGCTCGACCCTGAGGCGGTGGGGATACCAATTCTCCAGCGCGGGTTTGCCGCCGAAAGCACCACCAATCCGGTCGCCTCCGAACGGGCACTTACCTTCCATCTCGAAAGTCGTGGTATTGGTTTTGTCAATCGTCATTTCGTTCATCGAAATCTCGCTTGCTATCGAATGACTGCGATCGATTTGGCTGGCCTGACCCGCAATGCCGTTGGCGACCAGCCCTCGCTGCAATCGTCCATGCTCACCTTCGGCCCGACCGCTGAAATATGGCTCCGGCATCCGAGGTCGAGGTCACGCCGGAAGATTTGTATCCGCGGTCGTCTTCGAGCAGGCCCGAAGTCGGCGGAGCCCGAGCGACGTCCGGGCGCAGGCCGACCGATGGCCCACCCGGATCCGATCCTCCCGCCCGCCGAGGGACAGGCCGCGCGCGCGACGCCGGACCCGCTCAGCCCGGCCGATCAGGCGGCCCGCGCGTGCTCTGCGCCGACAGGGCCGCCGTCAGCTCGGATTCGAAGTCGGCGAGCGAGGCGTAGCGGCTGAGCTTGTGGCGGTACGGGAACGACCAGCGCCCGTCGGTACCCCGCTCCGTGGCGTGCCCGCGCAGGCCGTCGATGAAGGCGTTGAACCGCTCCCGCTCGGCCGTCACCAGCCGCAGCGTCGTGGTGCGGACGTAGTCCGGCGGCAGGGCCCGGGCCTTCATCGCCGCGACCCCGTCCTGAACGGACCGGGGATCGTCATCGACGACCAGCGTGGTGTCGGGATGCGCGAAGTGGTCCCGGCCTCCCTTGCTCCGGGTCGTGACCACGGGGAGCCCGGCCAGCAGGTACTCGATGCTGGCGTACATGGCCCCCTCGATCCGGGAGAGGCACAGGCCGACATGCGCCGAGGCCATGGCGCCGTTCACCGCCACATGGTCCATGGGCACGACATCGTCGGGCGTTAGCGCATTCAGAATGACGTGCCCCCGCGGCAGGGACCGGACGAACCGGTCGAGCTGCGCCCGCTTCAGCCGGGGCGACCATGTCCCGAACAGCTTCGTCACGTAGGCGCAGCTCGGCACGGTTCGGGCCAGCGCATGGCGTTTGATCGGCGCGATCTGCGCGTTGTAGATCGCGTCGAAATGCCGGGGCTGCTCGGGCATCGGGACGTACATCGTCTCGTCGACGAACATGTTCTGCGGCGCGAGATGGACATCGACGCCGAGACCGCGCAGCAGCCGCTCCTCTCCGGGCGTGTTGGCGAGGACGATGAGGCGGGCACGGGGGTGCGCGGTCCGGAAGCGGCGGTGCTGGACGGCCAGGGAAACCGCGAAGGCCGCACGTTCGAGGCTGTGCGTCAGCGGATGCAGGAAGATGAACGGAACGTCCGGGTATCGCGCCGCCATGTGATGGGCGACCCCGAAGGGTTTGGGCCGCGGCTGACAGCAGAAGATCGGTGGATCGTGGCTGAGGAACAGGCCCGGCACGATCGTCTCGGGCGGCAGATCCCGCGGGGCGCGGACGAACAGTTCGACCAGCCCGGACAGGTCGCCGAGGACCGGGACGTCGAACAGGTAGGGGTTGCGCAGGGCGTCCCAGCCCAACCGGCTGGATCGACCGGATCGGTCGCAGGTCCCCTCTGCCCCGCCGCGCCGTTGCACGAACGCGGGGACACGCAGAGCCGCTGGGGGCGGTTCGCTCATCTGCTGTGTGCCTGATGGAAGGGGGCGTCCAAGCCGTCTATCGGCGCGCACCGGCTGGACGGACCGCCGGAACGGCAGGGCATCGAATAGGGTCGGTCCGGCCCCGCCGTCGAACACGCGTCGTCGGACCGGACCCGTCGCTGCCGCGGCGGATCCTAGTCCTCAAGCTTACGCAGACCTTACGGCGTGCGGGTCAGGACGCGGCGAGAACAAGGTCATTTCAAGGCCAGGTTTCCGGCCAGGTTTCCGGCCAGTAATAGTGACGGCTCTGCCCGGGCCTCTTGCGCGAACTCCATGATTGCGACGGCGCCGCCGTCCGGCGCGTTGCGCAGGGCAAGCCGCCCGCCATGCGCCGTCATGGTCCGTTCGACGATCGACAGCCCGAGCCCGATCCCGTCTTCCCGGCCGCTGCGGAACTCCCGTCCCTGTACGGCCCCCGGTGCCAGCAGATCGGGCCCGAAGCCGCCGCCGCGATCCCGCACGCTCAGCGCACCCGCCGCCTCGACGGTCACGGTGATCGTCGTGCCGGGAGGCGCGTGCATCAGGGCGTTCTCGAGAAGGTTGCGCAGGGCCCGGCCCAGGTAATCGCGAAGACCCGCGACCGGGACTGGCCGCTCCGCGCCGAGGAGCTCCATCGACAAGCTCCGGGCGATCGCGGCGGGACCCAGCATGGCCGTCACCTCGCGGGCGACCATCGACAGGTCGACGACGTCGTCCGCCTCGACGTGGAGGCCGCCGAGCCGGACCCTGTCGAGGAGCTGCTCGACGAGGCGCTCCATACGGCAGAGATCCTCCGTGATCGGACGCGCGATCGTGCCGCCGGCCATGGCCATCCGGGTTTTCATGATCGCGAGCGGCGTGCGCAGCTCGTGGGCGACGTCCCCGACGAACTGCTCCAGGACGAGGTAGCCCTGCTGCAGCCGCGCCAGGCTCTGGTTGACGGCCCGGACGAGGATCAGGACCTCGTCCGGCATCGCCCCCTCCGAGAGGCGGGTGCCGACATTGCCGGGTTCGATCAGCTCCGCCTCCTGGGCGGCCCTGCGGAGCGGACGCAGAGCGAGGCGTGTCACCAGCAGGTTGACCGCCACCGTCCCGGCCAGGAAGGGGATCCAGATCCAGGCGATGTCCTGGACGAACTCCTCCAGCACCGTGTCGAACACGAGGGGCCCGTTGGGGAAAGCAATCTGCAGGATCAGCGGCGGTTGCGTTGTCCGGACGGTGCTCGACAGGCCATAGAGCGGCGCCTGCCCTGGGCGCGGCAGCATGAAGAATTGCTCCCGCGGGCCCTGCGGCACGACAAGCGGCGCGGCGATGCCCGGCGCAGCCGCCAGCAGCTGACCCTGCTGCGTCAGCAGGACGTACACGCCGCCGTCGTCGATGACCTGATGGGCAACGGTCCCGGTATGCCCGTCGCGGCCGTTCTCGGGATCGGCCGTGACTTCCCGCGCGAGGGTGTAGGCGAAGCTCCGGAGCGTCCCCTCGCGGAATTGCCCGTTCAGGGTCTCGAAGCGGTCGTACAGGAACAGGGTGGCGACCCCGATCGCCAGGACGAACAGGGCCACCGTCGCGACCGCGAGCCTCGTGAACAGGGTCGAACCCACCGGCCTCACGGGCGAGCGTCGGTCAGGACGTAGCCGATTCCCCGCAGCGTGTGGATCTCCAGCTCGGCATGCGCGCCCGCGAGCCTCTTGCGCAGGCGGTGAATGAGAACCTCGATGGCGTTCGATCCGACCTCCTCGTCGAAGCCGTACAGGGAGCTTTCGAAATGGGCCTTCGACACCACGGTCCCGGTCCGGCGTAGCAGCAGTTCCAAGGCCGCGAGTTCCTTGCGGCTCATCTCCACGTCGCACCCGGCGATACGGACCTGCCGGCGGACCGTGTCGAACTCGACGTTGCGTCCGGTCAGGCGCAGCCCCAACGCCTGCCCGGGCCGGCGCATCAGCGCGCGCAGGCGGGCGAGGAGTTCCTCCATCTCGAAGGGCTTGCGCAGGTAGTCGTCGGCACCGCCGTCGAGGGCGTCGATCAGCGCCTGGGTGCTGTCCCGCGCGGTCAGGACCAGGATCGGGCAGCCGGGCCGGCCTCCGCCCTTGCTGGGCAGGAGCGTCATGCCGTCGCGATCCGGCAACCCGAGGTCCAGGACGACGGCATCGTACGCGGCCGTGGCCAGCGCGGCCTCCGCATCCTCGCCGGTCCGGACGAGGTCGACAACGAAGCCTTGGACGCGCAGGGCATCGCCGATCAGCGCGCCCAGCCGGCGGTTATCCTCGACCAGAAGAATGCGCACCGGCGTCTGTGGGCTCAGCACGGATTGCGTTCGGTATTCGAACGCATCGGGGGACGGCGGTCTACCTCCGAACCTGCGGATCACCATTCAGAGCACCCGCCGATCGTGAATACCACGCCGGGCAGGATTGCCGACTAAAAGGGTTTTCACACTCGAGGCCGCTCTCTCAAAGACATCGCCCGTTTCCGACCAGAATCCTTATCGCGAGGACCAGAGCCTCACCTTCGCGGCGGCGGCCGGGGCGCTCGGTGCCAGGGGGCTCCATCACCGTCACGGCTTCGCGGGCAGCATGCGGCGCAGGATCGTATCGTGCCACAGGTAATGGTGCACCAGCGCCGCCGCGGCGTGGAACAGCGCCAGGACCATCAGGATGTTGGCGGCCAGGCCGTGCCATTGCGTCAAAGGCCTGCGCCACGTGGCGTCGCCGAGCTGCGGCAGAGCGATGGATCCGACGAGCGGGACACCCCGCACGAAGGCGTTGGCGATGCCGAGGCCGACGACGGCGAACAGCAGCCCATACAGGGCCCCATGCGTCGCCTTCGCCAGCTGGTGCAGCGGACCCGGATCCGCGACCGGCAAGCTGCGGCCCCGCGTTGATCGCCAGAGGAGGAGCCCGACAATCAGCGCGGCAACGACGAAACCGGCATCGAAATGCGCCGACCAGATGCCGGTGCGCAGGGTCCCCTTGGGCAGAAGATCTTCGAGGAAGGTGCCGATCAACCAGAGGATCAGCACGAGGGCGGCGGTCAGCCAGTGCAGGGCAATCGTGCCCCGGTCGTAGGTCGCGGCGCCGGGCGGGGCCCGCTCGATGGTGATGATCGGTTTCGAACTCATCGCGGCATCTCCACAGCGGCCGTCTGGGGTTGTGGCGGCACGGAGCGAGCCTCCGCGCCGCTGGCTGCGGACGGCTGGCGCGGCAGGATGCGGCGGCCCTTCGCGCTCAGGAACCACAATCCCGGCACGTCGCGGCCGGTCCGACCGGGGAGTCTCGGCCTGACGAGCCCGCGTTCGAGGAGGGAGCGGACGGTGCGCATCTCCCAGGGCCCGAGTGAATGCAGAGACCCCTCGGCACCCAGACGCTGCAACATCGTCCGCTGCCCGGGGGTGAGGGCGCGCCAAGCCCGTGTTCCATCGTGGTCGGTCATTTCAGATTGGAATTAGTCTAAAGTTCTCCGGACGTGCAAGGGGGGACGAGGCTGCCCTGGACGGTCAAAGCCCCAATCTCGCGTCGGGGCCCGGATCGGCCGGGATTGGGGTGCGGCGGCTTCCGGGATCTCGGCGCTGCACCGCCCCTGGATCGCGTATCATCCCTGTCGGCAAAGCTGTGTGACGCTGGGCCTGGGCGCCCCTCAGTCATCCATCGTGGAGCGAAGCAACCTGGCGCCGAATGTCTACCAGACTCGTCTTGGACGACGTCCACTAAATTCGGTTTCATTATCCAATCCCTCGAGATCCTGCCGATCCAAGGTGCGGGGCACGGAATATGCCGGGAAATTGACTTTCCCCCGAGGCGCCGGGGCCGGAACGGTCCGCTCCCGCCCGGTGTTTCAGACCGCGCCGCGGCCATCGAACCGGTCAAGGGGGCCGCCGGCGCTGTTCCTGAAAGGATCCCGTCAATGGACAAGACAGTCGCTGGCCTGATCGGAGCCGTCACGCTCCTTGCCGCCGTCGACCCGGCGCTCGCCGCGATGCCGGCCCCGACCGGCCTCAAGGCGGCCATGCAGGCCGAGAGCTACGCCGACCTGCTGAAGCCGATTCCCGACGCGGTGGCGCTCCTCAAGGAATCCGACGCGGCCGAGGCGAAGGCCGAACTGCTAGCGCCCGCCACCGAGGGCGAGGCGACGGTCCAGGAGGCTCAGTACTACTACCATCACCACCACCACCATCACCACCGCTTCTACCGCCGCTTCTACCACCACCATCATCACCACCACCGCTTCTTCCGGCGGTTCCACCACCATCACCACCATCACCACGGCTACTTCCGCCCCTACGGCTACTAAGCAGCCGGCCGCGGAGAGGGGCGCGCCCCTCTCCGCGGTCCGTCAGCGCGTGCTCTTGGCCGCGCCCAGGATGCGCCGGTAGGTCCCGTCGAACACGGTGTTGGTCGCCGAGGTCCACTGCGAATCCGACGCCAAAGTCGACCGACTGGCATAGATCCGCCGGGATTGCAGTTCGCGCTCGGCGGCCTCCTCCTCGGGCATGGGCACGAGTTCGAAATCGGCCTCCGCCGGCACAACGGTCACCTGCATGAACGGCTCGCCGGGCCGGAAGACGTGGGTGCGCCCCTCGTCGGGGGACTTGAAGACCATGAAATACATCATCGGCCACCAGTTCCGCAGGAGCGCCGGCACCGCGACCGGAACGGTCCCGGACCGGTCAGTATAGAAGCGGGGATGGGTCTCGGTCTTGATCGCCCAGCCATCCTCTACCTTCAGGTCGAGGAGGATCTGATAGGTGTAGTAGGCGTCGCCGAAGGTCCGGAACGGCGGCCATTGCATGCCGGGCTCCGGCGGTTCGCCGAAATCGCCCTCGAAGACGAGCGCGCCATCGCGGGTGCTGACGCGCAATTCGGCTTCGTAGGGGTAGAACAGCTCGATTCCCGCCTTGGCCGCCTCCGAGAAGGGCAGGCAGTGCCACGCATATTCCTGCGCCCCGTCGGTGCGGGGCTCCGGGTTTCCCGCCCAACCGGGGATCTCGAGCCGCGTGCGCCGCGGGCGCAGGCCCGGCTCCATCAACCTGAACTTGACGTGTCGCATGGCAGCCGTCCCGATGAGTCCGGTCCCCGTAACGTCCTGCGCATCGAGAGGGTTCAGCGTTTCGCTTGCGGCTGGCAGCAGCCCGGACTTCGGGCGTGGTCACGCGGGTGCAGTCTGTCACGGAGAGCGCTACGGGCGCGGGCATCCAACCCCGGTCCCGGTGCCGACAACCGGCAGCGCGCACGCGTTCGCGGGTGCGTTGGATCGCGCTCAGGCGGCGTTCGGAGCGGAAGGTACGTCGACCGCGTGCTGGGCCCATTCGCAGGGCTGGATGAGCCCGTGGTAGACCGCGATCTCCAGCTGGAGGATCCTGCGACATTCGTCGGACAGGTCGGGAAGGAGATCGCAACCGTCCTGATCGATCGCGGTTCTGAGGAACGCGAACGGGCACACCTCGTCGTACGAGACCAGAACTTCGCGCTCCGCATACGGATCCAGCGGGTCGATACAGTAATGAGCCGGCATCAAAGCATCCATACGCACGCGACGCATCCCGGATAGCTTGGACCCGCGGTCAGGGCAGCCCGATGGAGATTGCTGATCGGTATGGAGAGCCGTTGCTTCGTCGTCCGACTGCCGGTGCGTGCGGCGCCTCAGTGATCGACGGACACGTCGGCGCCCGTGGTGGGCATGACCGCGTAAGCCGTCGGAAATTCGGCGCGCAGGGCCCACAGGGCGGAGCGGATCGCGCCCCGCACCTGAGCCGATGCGCCCTGCAACTCGGCTTCGGCGCGGAGGTCCTGGAGCGCGTGCAGGAGCGTCCTCCGCTGCGGAGCACCCGGCAGGCCGTGATCGGTCGTGAGCAGGGTCAGCAGGGCCCGACCGAGTGGATCCGCGAACAACGTCGACATGTCGGACTTCCTGGTCAGTCTGTCGCGCTGCGTGGGCGTGCAATACACTCATGAGGGCGTAAATCGACCTCATGCGGAAGCATAGAGCGTAGCCGTTACGGAGTATGAGCCGGCCGCCGATGTGGGCAGGCTGCTACCGTGGAACGACCGGCCTTCGTCTCGGCCGGGACCGCCGGCCGCACGCATGGTCGGCTGCCGGAAAGATCACGCCGTCGAACCTTACGGCCGCCGTGCATGCACAGGCAGATCGGAACCCATCGACGCGGTTGGTGTTGGCCCCGCAACGCAACTGCGAAGGGTCGATCGATGCGTAAACTTGTACTCATCTCCGCCATGACGCTGAGCCTTGGAGCTATCGGCGCGAGCGGCGCACAGGCGCAGGGTTTTGGCTACGGCGGCGGCTACCGAGACGGGTACGGCCGTGGTTATGACCACGGCTATGGCCGGAACCGGGATTACGGTTACCGCCGCCACCGCGGTCTCTCGACGGGTGCCGCCGTCGGCCTCGGGATCGCCGGCGCCGCGGCAGGCGCCGCGGCTGCGGGGGCCTTCGACCGTGGCGGTCCGGGCTATTACGGCCGCGGCTACTGAATCCTTCCGCCGGAAACGACCTGAAGCCCTGCCGCACCTGCGCGGCAGGGCTTATTCATGGACGGTGTGGGCGGCGTCCGAAACGGCTTCGCCCTGGCACAGGCCGCTCGCCTGCGGGAACGAAGCTCGGGCCGCGCGTCCATCTACCGGAGGTACCGCCCGAGCCACTGACGCAAGGGTGGCCTGACCGCGCGTCGCGCGCGTCGCTCCGCGAAGGCGTCGATGCGGATCCGATCTGTTGGAACCTGGCGCAGGAAGCGTTCGGCGATCTCGAAGATCACGATGTCGGGCCGGGTCGCCTCGATGTAGGCCCAGTCGAGATTGGCCGACCAGATCGCGTGGACTTCGCCGAACGTCTCCGCCAGCATGGCGGTGAGGCGTGCCCCCGGGCTGTAGATGTACGAATCCCCGAACAGCACCACCCGGCGCGGATCCGGAGCCGCGGGGTTCCTCATCACGACACGCGACCCCACGAACAGGCCACGCTGTCGGACCACCTGTCCGGTCTCGCGCACCCGGACCAGCGCGTTCGCGTCGACCCGTTCGGCGCGGCGCGGGAAGTCGTAGGCGACATAGGCTTCATCGACCGGCGGCTGGAGCTTCTCGCCGAGATCGAAGGTGAAGCGCTCGCAGGTCTGCGTGCCCGCGAAGACATGCTCGGCCACCGGCGCGTCAAGGGCCTCGCACAAGGCGCGGTAGGCCGTGAGATAGCCGCGATACGTCCAGTGCGTGTCCGTCCGCAGATAGACCGGCTCGTCGTCCCTCGCCGCCAGCAGCGGTGTCAGCAGATCGACCATCGGGGCGAGGCCGTCTGCCGCCAGAAGCCGCGCGAGGCGCATGCCGGGCGGGTCGTCGAGACCCGGGAAGGCGCGGCCGAGGGTGTCGGGATAGACAGCCAGTTTGTCCGGTACGACAGCGTGGACGTGCCGGATCCCGAGCCCGTCCAGGCGGCGGGCCCGCCGGTTGATCAGCCGCGCCCAGCGTCGGAGGATCCGGCGCGACAGGGCGGTGTCCCCGTAGAATCTTTCGACTTCCCCGGCCCGCCCGACCCAGTAGAGCCAGCCGTCCTGCCCCACGGCCACCCCATTGCCGCTCGTCATGACCTATCCGTGCGTCCGTCGCTCGGCCGACCATCCTCGCTGGCGCGGCTCCCCCGTGGGCCTCGACGGATCCGGACCGGATTGCAAGGCCGCGGCCGGCCGGCGCGTCTGTGCCGACCGCGTTTCGCCCCGCGTCATTCCCCGTCCAGGCAGAACACCACGCCGGCGGTTCGTTCCTTCCGCCAGACGACCTTGACCGCATAACGCATCTTGGCGTCGGTCAGCACCAGTTCGAACGCGTTCTCCAGCAGCGTCACGTGTGAGCCGAGAAATTCCAGCATCGCGCCGCGGTCAGAGATATTCCTGATCTGACAGGGGAACCGCGCCCCATCCGGATGCAGCGCGAAGGCCAGCAGCGCAGTGGGTTTTCGTGCGGTACGGCGTCGTTCCACGGCGCCGCTGCCGGGCGTGGCATTGCGAGACATGGCCGATGTTCCTGCCCATGTCGGCCAACATGGCGCGAGTTCCTTAAAAATGCAGTCGATTTACTAATATGTAATTGACGACTGCACATCTCGCGACGCCGCGCAGGTCCGCGAAGCCGACGCCACCGGGGAGCCCTATCGGCGGTCGTGACCGCGCGCGGGCGGGCCCTTGCCGGCCTTGATGAATTTGCCCACGATCAGGCCGAGCGGGACGGACATCAGGAACCAGGCTCTCAGAAATCGCAGCGCCTTCATCGTGAACCGCTCCCTGCTTGCCACCCGTGTCGATATCAGACCCCGGCGCTGTCCGGGATCCCTGGCCGGGGGCCGCATGGCCCTGGAACGACGGTGCGGTCGTTCCCCGGACCACGGGGCCTATCCGATCCGCTGTTAAATTCCTCACCCCGGTGGCCGCTCGGGGGTACACCGGAGGGTCATCGGGAAACCACCATGCGTCTGCACACGGGCCTCGCGCTGCTGCCGAGCCTCCTCGCTCTCTCCGGAGGATTGACCTCCCCCGCGTCAGCCGAAGCGCCGGGGGCGCCGCCGACCGTCACGGCGGCTCTCGCCTGGCCGCAGAACTTCTCCCAGAACGTCCAGGGCACCGGCGTGCCGGGGCTCGATGGCGGACACGTCTTCCTGTGGAACCGGCCCGGAGGTTTCGATCCGGTCTCGACCCTCCGGGTCGACCGGCACGTGCCGGAGGGGTCGGGGGAGGCCACCCATACCTACAAGGCGCTCTGGGTGCTCGGTTCCTCCGGACCCCACAACGCCGGCTACGAGTGGACGATCACTGGTGAACAGCACAACCGGGCGCTTGCCAGCGCCGGCGCACAGAACGTCGCGGTCAACGGGACGATCTTCAAGGAGCCCAACGGCCTCGGGCCGGTCGGGCCGTCCTGGGCCGGGAACTTCAACTGCGTGGACATGACCAGCGAGGCCGACCCGGTCGCCTCCTGCATCGGCGCCGAGATCGACGTGTCGGCGCAATCGCCGACGACGGATCGCAACCGCCAGCGGGTCGGCCTGCAGGTCTCCACCGGCGGCGTGCCGGGCGCCCACACCGGATACGGCATCCTGATGGGCAATCTCTCCGGATCCGTCACCGACCGCGGACTCTCGTTCCAGGGCGAGGGCACCTACGGCATCGGGATCGACGCCGCCGCGGCCCACTTCACCGGCGTGCCGATCCTGCTCGGCCCGGGGCAGATGATCGGCCTCGACGGCACGCGCCAGGGTGGGTTCACCCGAAGCCTCGGCTTCGACGGGCGCGACCTGATCTACGGGATCGGCGGCGCGCCAGTGTTCCGCGTGAGCGATGCCGGTCGGGTCGAGGCCGCCGCCATTCGCGAGACGCTGCCACACCCGCCCCGGAGCAGCGGCGAGGCCTGCCTCCCCGGCGACCACGCCTGGGACCAGGCCTACGAGTACCGCTGCGTGGCGCTGAACCGCTGGAAGCGCGCGCCGCTGAGCGACTGGTGAGCGCCGCGGCGCCGGACGTCAGCGGTCGAGGATGCGCACCACCGCGCGCGTGGCGGGATCGACCACCACGATCTTGTCGCCCGGCGCCACGAAGTAGCCGAAGCGGCGCAGGCGGGGGTTCGGGGCCTCCGTGAAGGGCGCGAGCCGCACGTCCTCGGGCACGATGCTGCCGGGCCGCAGCGGGATCGAGCCGACGATCGGGCCCGGCCCGACGGGACGGCGCACGATGTAGTCGCGCACGACGACATCGTCGTCGGGGCCGAACTCGTCTGGCTCCACGATCACGGCCTGCGCGAAGGCGGATCCGGTGAACAGGGCGGCGAACCCGAGGGCGGCCGCGAGGCTTGCGCGTTTCGACATGTCGGGCTCCGTGACCACCAGGGCTCGCGGAAACACCGCCGATCCCGGATCGGTTCCCGCCCCGCTCCGGTCAGCGGCCGATCTGGGCCGCCTCGGTCAGCGGCAGCGGCGACCACCGGGTGATCTGAACGTATCCGTCCAGGGCCGCGACCACGATGTGGCGGCGGTGCCGATGCACCACCGCACCGGCCGCGTGGGTGTGGCGTTCCTGCCAGCCCTGGGCCTCCGCGACGAAGACCCGGGTCTCGCCCAAGCGGGCGATCGTCTCGACGGTGCCGAAGGCCCGCACCCGCCGCAGGATCGCGGTCACGTCCTGCCGGAAATCGAGGGTGCGGTCGGAATCGCTGGCGCGGGGCCAGTAGGAGCCGTCTCCCTGCGGCTCGGCGAAGCGCCATCGGTTCGGCAGGTCGCGGCCGAGGGGGCCGGCGACGAGGCGCCGGGCCGCCATCTGGCATTTGGCCAGCAGGGTCTCGTGGTTCTCCTGCGGGCTCAGCGGAAACATGTCCTGGGCGAGGATGTCGCCGGTGTCGAAGCCGTCGGCGAGCACATGGGCGGTCACGCCCCAGGTCTCGTAACGGTCGAGCAGGGCGCGGAACAGCGGGTAGGGGCCGCGCCCGATCGGGAGCGGCGACGGATGGATGTTGAACCCGTAGGCGGCGCGGCCGCGCCAGCCGCGCACCAGCCACGGATAGCCCGCCACCACGAGCGCCCAGTCCTTGCCGTGCTCGGCCTGGATCGCCTCGATGTCGCGCTCCCGGATCCGCGAGAGCTGGATCGGAAGGCGCAGCGTCCGCGCGCGGGCAACGATCACGTCGTTGTGGTCGTAGATCCCGTCGCAGGGGCGGGTGAACAGTTTGATCGGCGTCCAGCCGGCATCCAGAAGCCCCTCGAACACGCCGCCGAGGAAATCGATGCCGGCGAACGCGAACTTCATGCTTCCCGCCTGCGACCTTGTGCACGTGCTGCGCGCAGGCCTATCGCCTGCCCGACACCGCCACGGGCCTTACCTTGATCCCATCGGATTGGGTAGCGCGGGGGTTCCACGTGGGACGGGTGATCATCTACGGCGGAACCGGGGGGATCGGCTTGGCGACCGCAGCGGCCCTGCGCGCCCGCGGCTATGCCCTGCATCTCGCCGCCAGGGACGGCGATCGGCTGTCCGAGGCCACCGAGCGACTTGGCGAGACCACGTTCAGCGCCGGCGACATCGCCGATCCCACCTTCTTCCCTTCGGCGACGGAGGAGGCGGGCCCGGACCTCGCGGGGCTCGTCTACGCGGTCGGGACCATCAATCTGCGTCCCCTGGGCAGGCTGACGCGGGCGGACGTGGAGACCGATTTCCGGATCAACGCCCTCGGCGCCTTCTCGGCGGTACAGGCGGCGGCCGGTGCGCTGAAGCGCGGCGGTGGCGAGGCGGGCGCCGGAATCGTGCTGTTCTCGACGGTCGCGGTCGCCCAGGGCTTCGCGGCGCATGCCTCCGTGGCCATGGCCAAGGGGGCGGTCGAGGGGCTGGCGCTGTCGCTGGCGGCCGAACTCGCTCCGCAGATCCGCGTCAACGTGGTGGCGCCGTCGCTGACCCGGACGCCGCTCGCCGCCGCGATCACCTGCAACGAGACCCTCGCCCAGGGCATCGCCGCGATGCACGCCATCCCGCGGCTCGGCCGGCCGGATGATGTCGGTGCGCTGGCCGCCTTCCTGGTCTCGGACGAGGCGGCCTGGATCACCGGTCAGGTGATCGGCGTCGATGGCGGCCGTTCCAACCTGCGGACGAAGGGCTGAGGCGATGCCCGTAAAGCGCCCCGCTGGATCCTGTGGAACGCTGCGGTTCGTCCTCGGCGACCAGCTCACCCGCCGCGTCTCGAGCCTGATCGACCTCGATCCGGAGCGCGATGTCGTGCTCATGGTCGAGGTGCGGGACGAGGCGACCTATGTCCGCCACCACAAGCAGAAGATCGCCTTCCTGTTCGCCGCCATGCGCCATGCCGCGGCCGACCTCGCCGCCGAGGGCGTGACCGTCGACTACGTTCGCCTGACCGACCCCGGCAATACCGGCAGCTTCACCGGTGAACTGGAGCGGGCGGTCGCCCGGCACCGTCCCGAGCGCGTGGTGGTCACGGAGCCCGGGGAATGGCGGGTCTGGGCGATGATGCAGGACTGGCGCGAGACGCTTGCCGTGCCGGTGGAGATCCGCGACGACAACCGCTTCCTCTGCCCGCGCGCGGATTTCACCAATTGGGCCGAGGACCGGCACCATCTGCGGATGGAAACCTTCTACCGCGGCATGCGCCGCCGCACCGGTCTGCTCATGGAGAACGGCGAGCCGGTCGGCGGGCGCTGGAACTTCGACGCCGAGAACCGCAAGCGCCTGCCGCGGGGGCATCGGGTACCCGACCGGATCGGATTCCAGCCGGACGCGGTCACCCGGGATGTGATCGCCCTGGTGGAGCGCGAGTTCGACGGGCATTTCGGCGATCTCGCCACGTTCTCCTGGCCCGTGACGCGGGACGATGCCCTTGCCGCGCTGCGGGATTTCATCGCCGCGTGCCTGCCGACCTTCGGTGACTATCAGGACGCCATGAAGACCGGCGCGCCTTACCTCTATCACGCGCTGATCTCGCCGGCCCTCAATGCCGGTCTGCTGACCGCCGAAGAGGTCTGCCGGGCCGCCGAGCGGGCCTATCGCGAGGGCGCGGCGCCCCTGCACTGCGTCGAAGGGTTTATCCGGCAGATCCTCGGCTGGCGGGAATACGTCCGGGGTGTCTACTGGGCGCGGATGCCCGCATATCGCGAGACGAACGCCCTCGAAGCGGGACGGGCGCTGCCGTGGTTCTACTGGTCGGGCGAGACCGAGCTCAACTGCATCGCCCAGGTGGTCTCGGACACGCGTGCCCATGCCTACGCCCACCACATCCAGCGCCTGATGGTCACGGGCAACTTCGCCCTGATCGCCGGCCTCGATCCGGCGCAGGTCGAGGAATGGTATCTGATCGTCTTCGCCGACGCCTACGAATGGGTCGAGCTGCCCAACGTGCACGGGATGGTACTCTGGGCCGATGGCGGCGTGATGGGCTCGAAGCCCTATGCCGCATCGGGGGCCTATATCGACCGGATGTCGGATTATTGCGGATCCTGCACGTATGACGTGAAGGTCAAGTCAGGAGCCGCGGCCTGCCCGTTCAACTACCTGTACTGGAATTTTCTGATCGAGAACGAGGATCGGCTGGCGCAGAATCCCCGGATGGCGATGCCGTACCGGACGTTGCGCGGCATGACGGACAAGCGGCGCGCCGAGATCCGCCACGACGCCGCCGCGTTCCTGGAGTCCTTGAGTAGCCGGCCCGATGCCGCTCACCAGGGCGACCAGACGGCGAACGCCATATAGGGACCGATCGTCCGCCGACCGGTCTCGGTCTGGACGCCGGCGGAGACGCGGACAGTGAACCGACCGACGGCGAAATCCGTGGCATGCAGGCCGAAGTTCCATTTCCGATAGCCGGTGGCATCCGTGTACAGACTGAGCTCCGGCCCGAGATAGGCCCCCCAACGGCGGTAACCCCAGGCTGCGCGGGCCCACAGGCTGTCGCGCCCCGAGCCCACGATCACGGTCATCTGGAGCAACGTCGCCTCGGTCGGACGCGCCCAGATTTCGCCGTGGAGGCGCAGGGCGTAACGGGCGGGCAGAAGGGCCGGCCCCCGGTTGCCCACGAGCATCTCCCGCGTGAACTCGGGGCCCGCGAAGGCTGCGACCACGCCCCAATCGAAGAACCATTGGTAGCCGACGACCAGGGCGCCGGCGGCCGTGTAGCGCCGGCGGGCGCCGTCCGGGCCGCGCTCGTCCCGGCCTCCGCCGCCGAGGCTCGCCAGCACGACGGCGCCGTCACGATCGAGGGCCGGCAGGCCGATTTTCACCCCGGTCGTCACGAAGGTCGCGGCCGCGGCGTCAAGGCTGCCGAACAGAAGCGTGTCGATTTCCCCGGCCCGGGCTCCAGCGGGCAACAGCGCGCAGCGGAGAAGGTCCGTGGCCGCGCAGATGAAAATACCGCTCTGCCTCGATAAGATACGCACGAGTCGCACCGATCGGCCCTGACGCAGGGACGATGTCTGACGAACCCGAGCAAAACGAGCGGTACGCCCGACGTATCAACGGAAAAAAGCATCGCCCCTGGTTCTGCAGCGTCGCAAGAGACGATGAGATCCATCGATAGATCTTCGAGAAACATCACCGTTGCTCGGCCTGAGGCCGTCGTCTTCTGATGGCGACCGTTTGCGGTCGGCTCCGTGTCGCCCTGTCGCAAAGCTGCCATGCTTGGCCTGCCACAGGATCTCGGCTAGAGCGCCCGCGGGACAGCGAAGGTTGGCGGATCCTTGACCTCCGGTGCACGAACGTCGGACGTCCTCACGGTGCTGGCGAGCCAGGAGGGCGAGCGCCTCACCGTGGGCGACATCGTCGCGGTCCTCCGGGATCGCGCCTTCGCGCTGCTCGTCGTGCTGCTCGGCTTGCCGAACTGCCTGCCGATGCCGCCGCCGATCCCGCTGATCTGCGGCCTGCTGCTGCTGCTCGTGGCCGTCCAGATCGCCGCCGGCATGTCGGCGCCATGGCTGCCGCGGATGCTGCTCGGCCGTTCCATCGCTCTGGCCGACGTGCGGCGCGCCGTGACCCGGGCGGTACCGGTGCTGCGGCGCCTCGAGCGCTGGTCGCGCCCGCGCATGAGCGTGTTCGAGACCGCGCTGGGTATGCGCGGCATGGGCGTTGCTCTGCTGGCCCTGGCGCTCGCCCTGATCGTGGCCGCGCCCATCGTCGGACAGATCCCTCTCGGGCTCGCCGTCTGCCTCGTGGGCCTCGGCCTCGTCGAGCGGGACGGCATCGTGGTGATCTGCGGCCTGGTCATCGGCCTGTTCGGCGTCGCGATCAACGCCGGCTTCGCCTACGCGGTCATCGCCGGGATCCTGGGACTTCTGAACCTCTGGTAGGGCACGTCAGAGGCGATAGCGGATCTGGTCGGTCCAGAACCGCTCCAGACGGCCGAGCGCCAGGTTGAGCCGGTTGAAGTCGTCGTCGGAGATGCCGCCGATCGGCGCGATCGTGCGGGCGTGCTTGTCGTAGAGACCCTGGATGATCTCGTGCACCTGGCGGCCCTTGTCGGTCAGGCTGATCCGGACCGAGCGGCGGTCGGTCTTCGACCGGGCGTGGTGCAGGTAGCCCGACTCCACGAGCTTCTTGACGTTGTAGGAGACGTTGGAGCCGAGATAGTAGCCCTTCGTCCGCAGCTCGCTCGCGGTGAGCTCCTTGTCGCCGATGTTGTACAGGAGCAGGGCCTGGACGCTGTTGACGTCCTCGCGGCCGCGGCGCTCGAACTCGTCCTTGATCACGTCGAGGAGCCGGCGGTGCAGCCGTTCCACCAGGTGGAGAGCCTCCAGATAGGAGCCTTTCCCGGCCAGCGGCTCGTCGGCGGTCTCGATCTGCGTGACCCGGGCGCTCTGCGTCTTCATCTCTGCCTCGCCATCCAATGCTGCGGTGTCCGTTCGATGCGGTGCAGCTGATGATGGATAAGCTATCGCTCGGGAATGAAAGGCGATTTAAGCGACAGGATGAATTCCCGATTTACGCTTCGCGGTAAAGACAAACTGAAGCGAAGATCAGAACGGTTCGTTCACCGTGCTTCTTGCGCGGCCAGCCAGGACAGCAGGAAGTACAGCGTCACCACACAGCCCCCGAATACGAGCAGCGCGAGCGGCATCGGCAGGAGTTGCGGTGTCAGGACCGCGAGCGTCATTGCGGATGTCACGGCCAGCAGCCAGATCACGCCGCCCCAGGCACTCGTCAGCCACAGGCCGATCGACGCCGCGGCGTCCACCACCGCGAAGGCGACGATCGCCGCCTGCCGGCCGAACGGCTCGGTCTCGAACGGCCGCGCCCCGGGGATGACGTCGAGGATCGTGGCCCAGGACGCGATGCTCTTGAGCAGCCAGAGCAGCGCCGTGAGCCGCATGAACCAGATCAGCACCGTGTCCCACGTGCCGGAGGCGGGGCCCTGGGCGCGCTCTATCCGGTCGGTCGGGATCTCGCCGGGCCGGGGGGCCTTGCGCCGGATCGGAAGGTAGCCGGGCACTACGGCGTGCTCGCGGAAGGGAGGGGCCGGTGCATGATGAGGGCCGGGATCCTGATTGATGGCGGCGGGGATGCCGGGTTGAAGCGGTTCCGCGACTCTGCGTCAACGGTCGGGTTTCGCCGCCTCGGCCCGGTGTGCTAATCCGGCGCTTCCGGCGCGCCTGCGCCGAGCGATCCGCGGCGTCGGCCGCGCGAACGGTAGCGAAGCCGCATGTCAGACACCTTGCCAGAGCCGCGTCCCCTCGCCCTGGAGGCCGCCCGCGTCGAGGGCCTCAAGATCACCCAGCGCCCGCGCCGCAACCGCAAGGCGGCCTGGTCGCGTCGCATGGTCCGCGAGCACACGCTCACCGTCGACGACCTGATCTGGCCGATGTTCGTCATCGACGGAACCGGGCGGCGCGAGCCCATCGCGTCGATGCCGGGGGTCGAGCGGCTCTCCGTGGACGAGATCGTCCGCGACGCCGAGCGCGCGGCGCGGCTGGGCATTCCGGCCGTGGCGTTCTTCCCGTTCACCGAGGTGGCCCTGCGCGACCCGACGGGATCGGAGGCGCTCAACGCCAACAACCTCGTCTGCCGGGCCGTGCGCGCCGTGAAACAGGCGGTCCCCGAGGTCGGGATCATGACCGACGTGGCCCTCGACCCCTATACCAGCCACGGCCATGACGGCGTGATGAGGGGCGGCGCGATCCTCAACGACGAGACCGTGGCGATCCTCGTGGAGCAGAGCCTGATCCAGGCCGAGGCCGGAGCCGACATCATCGCGCCCTCCGACATGATGGACGGTCGCGTCGGCGCGATCCGGGCCGGGCTCGACCAGGCCGGCTACCTCGACGTGCAGATCATGGCCTACGCGGCCAAGTATGCGAGCGCCTTCTACGGGCCGTTCCGCGACGCGATCGGCACCAAGGCCGCGCTCGTCGGCGACAAACGCACGTACCAGATGGACCCGGGCAACTCCGCCGAAGCCCTGCGCGAGGTGCGCCTCGACCTCGACGAGGGCGCCGATTCGATCATGGTCAAGCCGGGGCTGCCCTATCTCGACATCATCCGCCGGGTCCGCGACACGTTCCAGGTGCCGACCTTCGCCTATCAGGTGTCGGGGGAGTACGCGATGATCGAGGCGGCCGCGCGGAACGGCTGGCTCGACGGCGACCGCGCGATGGTGGAGGCGCTGCTGGCCTTCAAGCGGGCCGGAGCGGACGGTGTCCTCACCTATCACGCCCCCCGGGTCGCCGAGCGCCTGCGCAGCCAACCGTGAAGCCCACGCACCGCTGGCTCCTCGGGGCGGCGGTCGCGGCGGGCTTCCTCGGCGGGCTCGCGGCCTGCCAGGACACCCAGCGGCGCGAGCGGGTCGCCACCTGTCGCCGGGCGCTACCGGCGATCGCGCCGCAACCCGGGATCCGCCTGCTGCGCGCCGCACCAGGGTCGGCGGCCGATACGGTCCGGGTCGATTACGTCGAAGGCACCCGCCAGCACTGGCTGACCTGCCGCTTCGATGCGGGCACAACCCTCCTGGCCCTGGGCACCGAGGGTCGCAGCCTGTCGGGTCCCGCGCTGTACATGCTGAAGCGCTTCTATCTGGACACGCCCGATGCCGAAGCCGGCGACCCGGTCGAGCGCTGACCGGCCCGAGCGTCTCCGCGCGGAGGCCCCTTGCGACCCCCGCGCCCCGCACCCACTTCATCGTCCGCAGCCTCGCTTGCAGGACGCGACATCATGCAGAACACGCAATCTGGTTACGCCCCGCGATTCGAGACGACCGGTTACGCGGCCTCGCTGCCCGTCCCGTTCGTGCGCGCGAGCCTGGGCGGCCGCACCGTGGCCTACCTCCTCGACATCCTGTTCATCATGGGCTTCACCGCCCTGCTGACGCTGCTGATCACGGTCGTGGGCGTCGTGACCTTCGGGCTGGGCTGGACCCTGTTCGCCGTCCTGCCGGCGAGCGGGATCATCTACAGCGCGATCACCGTCGGCGGTGCACGGCAGAGCACGATCGGGCAGCGGCTGATGGGTCTGCGGGTCGTGTCACCCGAGAGCGGTGCCCGGGTCGACATCATCACGGCGGCCGTCCACGCCCTGTTGTTCTACGTGGCGGTCTCGACCTTCCTGCTGTGGTGCGTTGACGTCGCCTTCGGCCTCGTCCGGTCCGACCGGCGGCTCGGGCACGACGTGCTGCTCGGCCTCGCCGTCGTCCACGCACGCTGAGGCGTCTGTGCCGCGGTGAAAATCTCGCCCGGTGGCGGCCCGGGGCATTGAGCCGGGCCGCCACGCCTGTACATTGGCACGCCGGCGCCGAGAGGACAGACCCGGTGCAGGGTCAAGACCGAGCGTGACCAGTCATCCGCGCGACACACCGCAATTCTACCTCACCGCGCCCTCGCCGTGCCCCTATCTGCCGGATCAGGAGGAGCGGAAGGTGTTCACCCACCTCGTCGGACGGCGCGCCCGCGACCTAAACGAGATCCTGACGCAAGGCGGATTCCGCCGCTCGCAGACCATCGCGTACCGGCCGGCCTGCGAGACCTGCCGGGCGTGCATCTCGGTCCGCGTGGTGGTCGATGCGTTCGAGCCGAGCGCGAGCCAGCGGCGCATCCTGGCCCGCAATGCGGACTGGGTCGGCACGCCGGAGCCGAACCGGCCGGCTTCCGAGCAATACGCCCTGTTCCGTCGCTACCTGGATGCCCGGCACGGCGACGGCGGCATGGTGGACATGACGGTGCTCGACTATGCCATGATGGTCGAGGACAGCCATGTCGACACGCATCTGGTGTCGTACCGGCGGCACGGGCCGGACACGGCGATCACCGGGCGCGGTTCGGGCCCGCCGCTGGCCTACTGCTTGACGGATGTCCTCGCCGACGGTCTGTCGATGGTCTACTCGTTCTACGATCCCGCTGAGGCCGGGCGCTCGCCGGGCACCTTCATGATCCTGGACCACATCCGGCGCGCCCAGCGCCTCGGCTTGCCGTATCTGTACCTCGGCTACTGGGTCGAGGGTTCGCGCAAGATGGACTACAAGTCCCGCTTCCTGCCGCAGGAGCGGTTGATGGGCCAGGGTTGGGTACGGGCGGACTGACGCTCCGCATCCGGTGCCGTTCCGCCATGACGGATCCGCATTGAGCGCCCGGGGCGGTGCATGCTACCCGCCTGGCACGTATTCCGGACCCTGCCGAGGCCCCATGATCCCCCGCTACAGCCGCCCCGCGATGACGGCGATCTGGTCGCCCGAGACCCGTTTCCGGATCTGGTTCGAGATCGAGGCCCATGCCACCACGGCGCTCGCCGAGATCGGCGTCGTCCCGAAGGCAGCCGCCGAGACGGTCTGGGCGAAGGGCAGGGACGCCGTCTTCGACGTCGCCCGCATCGATGCGATCGAGGCGGTGACCAAGCATGACGTCATCGCTTTCCTGACCCATCTCGCGGAGATCGTCGGTCCCGAGGCGCGCTTCGTCCACCAGGGCATGACCTCCTCGGACGTGCTCGACACCTGCCTCAATGTGCAGCTTGTGCGCGCCGCCGACATCCTGATCGCCGATGTCGACGCGTTGCTGGCGGCGCTGAAGAGCCGGGCGCTGGAACACAAGCATACGCCCACCATCGGCCGCTCCCACGGCATCCATGCCGAGCCGGTAACCTTCGGTCTCAAGCTCGCCCAGGCCTATGCCGAGTTCGCGCGCAACCGGGCGCGCCTTGTCGCGGCCCGCGCGGAGGTCGCCACCTGCGCCATCTCGGGGGCGGTCGGCACCTTCGCCAACATCGACCCCCGGGTGGAGGACTACGTCGCGGCGAAGATGAGCCTGACGCCCGAGCCGGTCTCGACCCAGGTCATCCCGCGCGACCGCCACGCGATGTTCTTCGCGACGCTCGGCGTCGTCGCCTCGTCGCTGGAGCGTCTGGCCATCGAGGTCCGCCACCTCCAGCGCACCGAGGTGCTGGAAGCGGAAGAGTTCTTCTCCGAGGGCCAGAAGGGCTCCTCGGCCATGCCGCACAAGCGCAACCCGGTGCTCACCGAGAACATCACCGGCCTGGCGCGGATGGTGCGCGGCTACGTCACCCCGGCCCTGGAGAACGTCGCCCTCTGGCACGAGCGCGACATCTCGCATTCCTCCGTGGAGCGGATGATCGGCCCCGACGCCACCGTGACCCTCGACTTCGCCCTGGCCCGCATGACCGGGGTGATCGAGAAGCTGCTGATCTACCCGGCCACCATGCAGAAGAACCTCGACCGCCTCGGCGGCCTCGTCCATTCGCAGCGGGTGCTGCTGGCGCTCACCCAGGCCGGGGTCTCCCGCGAGGATTCCTACCGGCTGGTCCAGCGCAACGCGATGCCGGTCTGGCGCGGGGAGGGCGATTTCCTGGCGCTGCTGAAGGCCGATCCCGAGGTCGCCGCCGCGCTCACCCCCGAGCAGATCGAGGACTGCTTCGATCTCGGCTATCACTTCAAGCACGTCGACACGATTTTTTCGCGGGTGTTCGGCGCGGCCTGAACGGGCCGGGGAGGCGCAGGTCGTGCTATGAGGTTCGGCATGGCCGATTCCTCCGCATTGCCCGCGCCAAGCGATCTGGAAAAGTATGAGCAGGTCCTGCCCGGCTCTGCCGAGCGCATCGTCGCGCTCGCAGAACGCAGGTCCGACCGAGATCTCTGGGTTCAGAAGCTGCTCGCGCGCGAGGAGCGCTTTACGCGGCTGTTATCATACGGTTCACTGCTGATCGCCGCATCCGGGGCGTGCGTGGGCTTCGCCGCCTTCTTCCTGAAGGCTTTCGAACACTGAGATGTCCGGGCCACCGAAGCCGTCGAACGGCGCTTGGCCCGATCTCGGTGTGGTGGCGGACCTCGAAGCGCTCGTTCCGGGCAGTGGCGCACGCTTCCTGGACGCATACTTTCGTGCCTTGGAAACGGATGACGACGAACGACGGGCTCAGCTACGGACCATGGTGGCCGATGCTTCGCACGCGCGGATCTACCGGCATCTGTGCTTGTTCCTCGGCACGGCTCTCGCGTCGGGCACCATAGCTTTGGGTGCATTCGCAGTGGCTCAAGGTGCCAATGTCTACGCCATCGCAGCCCTGGTCACGCCGATCGCGGGACTGGCCGGTGTGTTCGTCTGGGGTGGCCAACGTCCGAATGGTGTTGGCCATGCAGGCAACGCGGTCGATAAGCGCCACTCGGATTTTTGACCTGAGACTTCGATAGAGAGCCACCATCATGAGCCGCATCGTCTACCTCAACGGCGAATTCCTCCCCTTCGCGGAGGCCCGCGTGCCGATCATGGACCGCGGCTTCCTGTTCGCCGACGGGATCTACGAGGTCTCGGCGATCCTCGACGGCAGGCTCGTGGACAACGCCGCGCATCTCGCCCGCCTGGATCGCTCCCTGGGCGAGATCGGTATCCGTAACCCGCACGATGCGGCCGGCTGGGAGCGCCTGCAGACCGAGCTGGTCGCCCGGAACGGCGTCACCGAAGGGCTGGTCTACATGCAGGTGACGCGCGGCGTCGCCGAGCGCGACTTCGCCTTCCCGAAGGGGGATGTTGCGCCCACCGTGATGATGTTCACGCAGGCCAAGACCGTGCTGGCCAACCCGCTGGTCGAGACCGGCGCCCGGGTGATCACCGTCGAGGATCTCCGTTGGAAGCGTCGGGACATCAAATCGGTGGCCCTGCTGGCCCAGGTGCTCGCCAAGCAGCAGGCCGCGGAGGCCGGCGTCGCGGAGGCCTGGATGGTGGAGGACGGGGCGGTCACGGAGGGCTCCTCGTCCACGGCGTTCATCGTCAGCCGCGACCGGGTGCTGGTGACCCGGCCGCTGTCGACGGCGCTCCTGCCCGGCATCACCCGGGCTTCGGTCCTGCGGCTCGCCCAGGAGGCCGACCTGCGGATCGAGGAGCGCCTGATCCCCGTCGCGGAGGCCTACGAAGCTCAGGAGGCGTTCTATACCAGCGCCTCGGCCTTCGTGATGCCGGTGGTCGAGATCGACAACCGGCCGATCGGAGAGGGCCGTCCCGGTCCGCTCACCCGACGCCTGCGCGAGCTATACATCGAGACGGCCCGCCAGGGTTGAGGCCCGGATCCCGCCCCGGGGCGCTGCCGCAGCCCGAGCCGACGGCAGGAACGGATCCACGCTCCGTCTGTTCCTCCCCGAATTCGTATCTCAAAACGGGGAGGCTCCTCTTGCCGAAGACGCTCCTGCTGGCCGCCCTCGCGGCAACCGCATTCGCCGCGACGACCCTTGCCGGGTCCGCTGACGCACAGACGCCCGACCCGGCCCGGCCGCCAGCGACCGAGACGCCGTCCCGGGACCAGTCGCTCAGTGACAGGCTCCGGCAGAACGACGGCGTCATCAAGCCGCCCGAAACCGGAACGACCGGGACCGTGGTGAGCCCGGACCAGTCCGGCTCGATGCCGGTGATCAAGCCGAACGAATTGCCGGGGCGTTCGCCGGGAACCGAGGCGAAGTAATCCCCTGCGACCGGTCTCGGGGGCCGCCATGCGGCCGGATTGCTTGATTTCGCTGCCTGGATCGCGGAAACGGCTCACGACGTGCGCCGCCTGCACCCGTGGATGGCGCCGTCCCGGTTTCCGTCGCGGGTAAGCAGGCAGACATGGCCAACGTCGTCGTTGTGGGCGCCCAGTGGGGCGACGAAGGCAAGGGGAAGATCGTCGACTGGCTGTCCGAGCAGGCCGACATCGTCGTCCGGTTCCAGGGCGGGCACAATGCCGGCCACACGCTGGTCATCGACGGCGTGACCTACAAGCTGGCGCTGCTGCCCTCGGGCGTGGTGCGCGGCGGCAAGCTCTCGGTGATCGGCAACGGCGTCGTGGTCGATCCCTGGCACCTCGTGGACGAGATCGACCGGATTCGGGCGCAGGGCGTCGAGGTCTCGCCCGCCTCCCTGCGGATCGCCGACAACGCGACGCTGATTCTCCCGCTTCACCGCGAGCTCGACCATTTCCGCGAGACCGCCAATGCCGGCCTCAAGATTGGCACCACCAAGCGCGGGATCGGGCCGGCCTACGAGGACAAGGTCGGGCGCCGGGCGATCCGCGTGGTCGACCTCGCCGACCCGGACGCACTGCCGGCCAAGATCGAGCGCGTCCTGACCCACCACAACGCCCTGCGGCGCGGCCTCGGGATCGACGAGGTCAACGCCGAGACCCTGCTGGCCGAGTTGAAGGCCATCGCACCGAAGGTCCTGCCCTATGCCGACACGGTTTGGCGGCTTCTCGACGAGGAGCGCAGGGCCGGCAAGCGGATCCTGTTCGAGGGGGCGCAGGGCGCCCTGCTCGACGTCGATCACGGCACCTATCCCTTCGTCACCTCGTCGAACATCGTGGCCGCGCAGGCCGCCACCGGCTCGGGCCTCGGCCCAGGGGCGATCGGCTACGTGCTCGGCATCGCCAAGGCCTACACGACCCGGGTCGGGGAGGGGCCGTTCCCCACCGAGTTGTTCGACGAAATCGGCGAGACCATCGGCAGCCGCGGCCGGGAGTTCGGCGTCAACACCGGACGCAAGCGCCGCTGCGGCTGGTTCGACGCCGTGCTGGTGCGCCAGACGGTCCGGACCTCCGGCATTCACGGGATCGCCCTGACCAAGCTCGACATCCTCGACGGGTTCGAGGAGATCCGCGTCTGCACCGGCTACATGCTGGACGGGAAGCCGATCGATCACCTCCCGGCGAGCCAGGCCGCCCAGGCCCGCGTCGAGCCGGTCTACGAGGTGATCCCCGGCTGGTCCGAGACCACCGCGGGCGCCCGGTCCTGGGCGGACCTGCCGGCGCAGGCGATCAAGTACGTCCGCCGGATCGAGGAGCTGATCGGCGCGCCGGTGGCGCTGCTGTCAACCTCGCCGGAGCGCGACGACACGATCCTCATGCACAACCCCTTCGAGGATTGACGCGCGGAACGCTATCCCGTTGACGACGCGTCTTTTCGACGATCCCGTCTGTATCCACGCCGCGTGACCGCGATCTAGAAGGACACGCGGCTCGGCAGCCGTCCTGGAGGCCGGCGGCCAACGAAGACACGACCGGCGTTCGGCCGCGGCCTCGCGCTGGGAGGACACGACATCACCGGCCGAGGGCCGTGACCGACCCGGCCGGGACGGGCGCGGTGTTCGGCTTCCGGCCACCGACCGGCATCGCCGGATAGCGGCCGTAGGGGCGGATCAGGGGCACATGGCCGATTACTACCCGCTTCTGGCACGCGCACTCGATGCGCTGCCCGATCGAACGCCCGCCCTGCGCAAGGCGGTCTACGACCGTGCGCGCAACGCCCTGATCAGCCAGCTCCGCTCCCTCGACCCGCCGCTATCCGAGGCCGATATCGACCTCGAGCGCCGGGCCCTCGACGCCGCGATCGAGCGGCTCGAAGTCGATCACGGCGGACTTCCGGCCCCGGCCAACGATGCCGCGCAGGCGACGGAGGCCGCCCGACAGCCCGCGCTCCCGGAGCCGTCGCCCCCCCAGCCGTCTCCCGAGCCCACCCTTCCCGCCGCTGGGCCGCCCTTCAATGCGCCCGACGACGCGCCCGTGGAGGCGCGCTACGAGCCGCCGACGCTCACACCCGAGCCGGAGCCCCGTGAGGCCCCGATCGCGATCACCCCGCGGCGCCCAGGCCCGGCCCAGGCGGCCGCGCCCGAGCCGTTCGCGCCGGCCGCCGCAGCCCCACCGGCCGAGGATCCCGATGCCGCCGCGGCGGCGATCGATCCCGGCAACGCCCGCCAACGCCCACGCATCGAGGTCGTGCCCCCGCGCGCCGGCCGATCCCGGGTGCTGCGCAATGTCTTCGTCGGCGGCGTGCTCGCCGTGGTCATCGCCCTGATCGCCGTTGCGGCCTTCCTGCTCCGCGACCGGCCGCAGATCCTCGCCTCGGGGGGTGCCGAAACAGCGAACACGCAGCAGCCTGAGGGCGAGACGAAGTTCGGCGACCGCGTCGGCGGTGACGCGACGCCCGCCCCACGCGCCGCCCCGCGTCAGGAAAGTGCCGCGCCGCCGCGTGCCGCCGCGCCGGCCAACGAGCCGTCGGTCTCGGTCGCCCAGCGGGCCGAACTCATCGAAGAGGGAGCGGGCGGCGAGAATGCGCAGCCGACATCGCTCCCGGGCCGGGTGACCTGGCGCCTCGACACGGTGAACGGCGAACAGGGGCAGCCGCTTCAGAACGCCGTGGTGGCAACCGTGACCGTTCCGGATGCGGGTCTCACGCTGGTCATGACGATCCAGCGCAATCTGGACACGACCCTGCCGGCGTCCCACACGGTGAACCTGGCCTTCAGCCAGACCGGCGGTGGCGGCGGCCGGATGGTCCAGGATGTCGGCCTGCTTCAGGCGAAGGACGATCAGAACGCCCGCGGCTCCCCGGTCTCAGGCCTGCCGGTGCGCGTTCGCGACAACCTGTTCCTCATCGGGCTCTCGTCGCTCCCGAACGACGTGGAGCGCAACACCGACATGCTGCTGCACCGGAATTGGTTCGATCTGGCCCTGCGCTACACGTCCGGCCGGCGGGCGGTCCTGACGTTCGAGAAGGGTTCGGCCGGGACGCAGGTGATGAAGAGCGCGTTCGACGCCTGGCAGTGAGCGCCGCGGCCCCGGCGGTGGGGAGGCGCGACGGGCGCGCCCACCCCGGGGATCAGTGGGCTTCGATACCCGCCCGGGGCAATTCCCGGTTGGCGATGTTGCGCTTGACCGCCTCCTGCACCTTCTCGAAGGCGCGGACCTCGATCTGCCGGACCCGCTCACGGGAGACCCCGAACTCGCCGGAGAGATCCTCCAGGGTGATCGGATCCTCGGCGAGCCGCCGGGCCTCGAAGATGCGGCGCTCGCGCGGGTTGAGCACGCCGAGGGCGTCGCGCAGGGCCGAGAGACGGTTCTGTCCCTCCTGCTCGCGGGCGAGCACGGTTTCCTGGCTCGGGGCGTTGTCGACCAGCCAGTCCTGCCACTCGCCCTCACCCTCCTCGCGCAGGGGCGCGTTGAGCGACGTGTCGCCGGACAGGCGCCGGTTCATGTCGATCACGTCCTGCTCGGGCACGCCGAGGCGGGTGGCGATGTGTGCGACCTGGTCAGGCTTGAGGTCGCCCTCATCCAGGGCCGAGATCCGGCCCTTGGCCTTGCGCAGGTTGAAGAACAGCTTCTTCTGATTGGCGGTGGTACCCATCTTCACCAGCGACCACGAGCGCAGGATGTATTCCTGGATCGCGGCCTTGATCCACCACATGGCATAGGTCGCCAGCCGGAAACCTTTGTCCGGATCGAAGCGCTTGACCGCCTGCATCAGGCCGACATTGCCCTCGGACACGACCTCGCCGATCGGCAGACCGTAGCCGCGGTAGCCCATGGCGATCTTGGCCACGAGGCGCAGGTGCGACGTCACGAGGCGATGCGCGGCCTCGCGGTCACCCGCATCCCGCCACGCCTTGGCGAGGGTGAACTCCTCCGTCGGCTCCAACATCGGGAACTTGCGGATTTCGTCGAGGTAGCGCGACAGGCCACCTTCGTTGGCGAGCACGGGCAGCGTACCGGCCATGGCAATCTCCTAAACCTATGTCCCCCTGTCGGGCGGACGCGACGGACAACAGTGCCGTCCACTCGGGCCGCTCTTGAGCCGACCCTGTCGGCAACCCATGTTCGCATGAGCCGCCGGCGAGCCGGTCGCGATTGAGGACACCTACATCGCCAGCAACGCGCCATCGGCCGATTTGGTCGTACCATGGCACGATGTGACGCGGTACGGGGTGATCTTTCGCACGCCGCAGGGGAGCGGTTACAGCACCGTGCCATCCCTCACGCCGGCCCGCAGATGCGTCACCAGCGCGGCGAGATCGGCGGGGAGCGGGCTCTCGAACCGCAGCGTCTCGCCGGTGCGCGGATGGCTGAACCCGAGCAGCGCCGCGTGCAGCGCCTGTCGCTCCAGGGCCTCCAGGGCGGCCCGAGCATCCGACGCCAGGCGTGCAGCCTTGGTCCGGAACGCGCCGCCATAGACCGGATCCCCGAGCAGGGGATGGCCGCGATGGGCAAGATGCACGCGGATCTGGTGCGTCCGCCCCGTCTCCAGCTGGCAGCGTACCAGGGCGGCCTCCGGGTAGACCTCGGTGACGGCGTAGTGCGTCACCGCGTGCCGGCCGGACTCGTCGGAGACCACGGCGATCTTCTCACGGTGGTAGCGGGAGCGGGCGAGATTCGCGCGGATCGTGCCGGCGCGCGGCTGGGGCAGGCCCCAGACCACGGCCGCGTAGGCGCGTTCCAGCGGCCCGGTGCGGCCGTGATCGGCGAACTGCGCGGTGAGCCCCTGATGGGCGGCGTCGTTCTTGGCGACAACGATGAGCCCGCTCGTATCCTTGTCGAGGCGGTGGACGATGCCGGGGCGGCGCACCCCGCCGATCCCCGACAGGCTCGCCCCGCAATGGGCGATCAGCGCGTTGACCAGGGTCCCGCTCTCGTGGCCGGGGGCGGGATGAACCACCAGGCCGGCCGGCTTGTCGATGACGATCAGGTCGCCATCCTCGTAGACGATCGGCAGGTCCGCGGCCTCCGCCGCCGGTACGGCCGGTGCCGGCGGGGGCAGCGTCAGGGCGATGCGGGCGCCGGCCGCGACCTTCTGGGCGGGATCGCGCACTGGCGCGCCATCCCTGGTCACGTGGCCTTCCCGAATGAGATCCTGCAACCGGGCTCGGGACAGGTCCGGAAACAGCGCCACCAGGGCGCGGTCGAGCCGCAGGCCGCCCTCCGCGACGATCCCGGCGCGGTTCTCGATATCCCTGTCCACCACGATCCCTGTCCGCGCTCGATCCGCCTTGTCGCGGCGGATTTCCCGAGGAAGGCCCTTGCCCCCCCGGCGGCACGTGGCTATAGCACCCCCGCACCGCCGGAAAGCTCCCATCGTCTAGCGGTCTAGGACGTCGCCCTCTCACGGCGAAAACAGGGGTTCGATTCCCCTTGGGAGCGCCACCGGTGCATTTTTCGCAAGCTTTGACAGCGCCTTAATAGAAGTGCGCTCGGAACCCGCAATTGCGGTGGGACCACGTTCTCCCTTGGCGTAGTGCTCACTGATAACCTTGCGCAGGCGCTTCGTCCGGGTTTCCTGATCGAGCGCGATGTCGCCCTTCGCCGAACCGCCGAACAGCGGGTCGCTTGTGGCCAGCCAGTGCGTCTGGCTGGCAATCGGGGCCGTGCTGATCACCGTGACGCCCTCCGCGAGGACGGCCTGGGTCGTCCGGTCGAATGCAACCTTTGGGTTCACGCCGGGGATGATGGCCCAGGATTGATACGTGAGCGGCTGAAGCATCGGGATGCCCTCGCTCCGGTACTTCTCCGCACAGGTCTGCGCCGAGGCGAAAGACGCGCGGAATTTTGATCCGATCAGCAAACGAGAATGGATTCTCTGCATCCAGTCTTCTGAAAATCGTCGGTCGGCCCGTGCCGAGATCGGCGAGACGCCGGGGCTTGACGCAGGGATGGCACGCGGCCCGTCAATGCGTGCGCGCGAACGGGTTGGAGCGCGGCTGAACAGGTCGCACCCGATCGGTGCCCCCTGAAGGGTCAGGCGTCCGGCCCCGGATCCGCCCGCACCGCCGCGATGCCGGCCGCGGCCGCCCAGGCTTCGAGGTCGGCCTTGCGGATCGCCGCCGCCATCATGTTGGGGAACAAGTCGGGCGTGCAGGCGAAGGCCGGCACGCCCAAGGCCGCCAGCCGGGCCGCCAGCGCCCGGTCGTAGGCCGGGGCGCCGGAATCCGACAGGGCCAGCAGCGCCACGAACTGCACCCCGGCGGCGACGAGGCGCTGCGCGTGGCCGAGCAGCCCCTCCGTGACGCCCCCCTCGTAGAGGTCGGAGATCAGCACGAGGATCGTGTCCTCGGGCCGGGTGATGCGCGAGGCACAGTAGCCCACCGCCCGGTTGATGTCGGTGCCGCCGCCGAGCTGCACCGAGAACAGCACCTCCACCGGATCATCGAGGGTGTCAGAGAGATCGACCACCTCGGTGTCGAACACCACGAGTCGGGTCGAGACCGCCGGCAGCGAGGCCATCACGGCCCCGAAGATGCTGGCATAGACCACGGAGGCGGCCATCGAGCCTGACTGGTCGATGCACAAAACCACGTCCTTCAGCGAGCCCCGGCTCCGACGCCCGTGGCCGAGCCGGGTCTCCGGGATGATCGTGCCATAGTCCGCCTGGTAGTGGCGCAGATTCGCCCGGATGGTGCGGTTCCAGTCGATCTCGGCGTGGCGCGGGCGCCGGTTCACCCGGGAGCGGTCGATCGCGTCGTTCACCGCCTGCCGCACCGGCTCTTCGAGCTTGCGCATCAGCTGCTCGACCACCCGGCGCACCACCAGCCGGGCGGTCTCCTTGGTCCGGCCGCCGAGCAGGCTGCGCATGGCGATGAGCGTCGAGACCAGCGCCACGTCGGGCACCACGGCCTCCAGCATCTCGGGCTCGGTGAGCATGCGCTGGAGATCGAGCCGCTCGAACGCGTCGCGCTGCATCACCTGCACCACGGAGGCCGGGAAGTAGTCGCGGATGTCGCCCAGCCAGCGCGGCACGGAGGGCGCGGAGGCGCCGAGCCCGCCCTTGCGGTCGGAATCGTAGAGGGCACCGAGCGCCTGATCGATCCGCAGGTCGCGCTCCGACAGGGAGCAGCCGGTGCCGTCGGCCGGGCCGCCGCCTAGGACGAGGCGCCAGCGGCGCAGGCGCTCGGTCTCGCTCACGCCGTCTCCTCCGATGTTTTTTCCCAGGCAGCGGGCTCGGGCCCGAGGAGCAGGCGCAGGATCGGCAGCACCCGCGCGGCGCGCGCCGCATCGAACGTCGCCCCCGGGAGTCCGTCGCCGGCGCCCGCGCCCTCCGGCCGGGCCACGGCCTCGCCGATGGCGCGGCGCTCGGCCGGGGCCAGCGTCGCGAAGGTCCGGCGCACCAGGGGCAGGAGTTCCGCGAAGGTTTCTTGGGGCATGCCGCAGAGCCAGGAATCCACCAAGGCGAGCAAGCCCCGGCCGTGGATCAGCGTCGTGCCGCTGTCTCCCAAAAAACCCTCGATCCAGGCCGCCGCCGCCAGGGCCCCGGTCGCCCGCGACAGGGCGCGGCGCAGATGGTCGCCCGCCTGGGCATCCGTCAAGGCGCCACCCTCGTGGAGGAGGCGCACGGCCCGGCCGACCACCCGGCCGTGGACATGCTCCTGGTCGGCGAGCGCCCGCAGGGCGTCCCGCCACACCGACGTGAGGTCCGGATCTTCCAGGAGCGCAACCGCGCCGGAGACCGCGACGATGCAGGTCTTCGCGGCAGCGGCGGCCGCATCGTCGAGGCTCTGGCAGGCGGCGACGAGGCCGGCGGCGGCCCGGGGCAGCAGCCCCCGCACCAGGGCCAGGACCGGTGCCGTGTCGGAGGCCCGGACCGAACCGTAGCGGGCGAGTTCCGCGAGCGGCGGCAACGCCTCCATCAGGTCGAACACGTCCGCAGAGACGGCGGCGCGGGCATCCAACGCCCGGACCACGTCGCCGCTCGCCGCCGCGAGGTCGGCATCGAGCAGCGTGCCGATCAGCGCCGCGAGCTCGGCCATCCGGGTCGCGCCCCGCGCCTTGGCGCGGACCCGCTCGGCGGCGGCCTCCGCGACCGTACCGCCATCGGCGGAGGCCGCCACCAGCTCCACCACCCAATCAGGCTGCCAGGCGAGGGCCCACGCCTCCTTGAAGGTGCCGCGCCCGCGCGCGTGGCGGGGCGTCCCCCAGGGGATGTCGAGCAGGCGCAGCCGGTTGAGGAACCGGCTGCGGGCGAGGTCGGTCTCCTTGCGCAGGTCGAGGGTGATCTCGCCGGCCTCCGCGCCGGGCTTGAGCCGCAGGCGCCGGCACTGGGCCTCGAAATCGGCCTCCACGGGGGTGCCGGCGCTGCCCGGCGGGGTCGCGCCGAGGCGCTCGCCGATCACGAGCTTGCGCCGAATCAGGGCCATCGGGGCCGGGTCGGCGAAGCACAGGGTCGCGAGAGCCGCCTCGTCGAGATCCTCCAGGGCGGGCTGCGCCCGGCCGCGGAAGCCCGCCAGGGCGTCGGCAAGGCGAGCGGCCTCGATCACCGAGGCCGGCGAGGCGTCGAGATCGGCTGCGCGCAGCAGGGCGGCCGCCCGGGCCAGCCAGCGGGCCGCGACCCGGCCCTCCTGGTTCCACAGGGTGTCGTACCATTCGGGCGACAGCACGCCGGCCCGGTAGCCGCTCGACGCCGCCAGCCGCGGATAGGACCACGGTGCCCAGGCGGCGGCGACCTTGGCCTTGGGCAGGCCCTTCAGAATCGCGGTGTCGGTGGCCGCCTGGCCGCGGGCGTCGTGGCGCAGCAGCGCCGAGACGTGCCACCCGCCGCAGACCACGGCGATCCGCGCGAACCCGTCTCGGGCGGCGCGCCGGATGCCGGCCCGCATCTGCGCCTCACGGGCCGTGTCCTCGGGTTCGACCCCCTCCGGCTCGGCCTCGCGCAGGGCCGTCATCGCCTCCGCGATGGCCCCGAACACGTCGCCGGCCTCACCGCCCCGGCTTTCGACCAGGGCGTCCCACCAGCGCTCGCCGTCGGCGTGCCCGGCCGCCTGCGCAAGCTCGCCCAGTGGATCGCGCCGCATCGCGGCGGCGGGGTCCGGGCGTTCGATCGCGGGCTCCGCTGCGGCATCGGCTGCCGCGGCCTCTGGAGGCCTCGGCCCAGGCGGAAACCCGTCCGCGAGCCGGACGGCCTGCGGCAGGTCGATGAACCGGACCGGGACCCCAGCGGCGAGGCCGTGGCGCAGGGCGACCCATTCCGGCGAGAACCCGGCGTAGGGGAAAAAGGCGCAGGAGCGCGGCCGGTCCGGCCGGTAGACCAGGAGCGCCACCGGCGGCTCCATGCCGGGATCGGCGGCGAGCGGGAGCAGCGGCTCGACCTCCGGCGGCCCCTCGATCAGCAGGCAATCCGGCGTGAACCCGTCGAGCGCCGCCCGAAGGGACTTGGCCGAGCCCGGGCCGTGGTGGCGGATGCCGAAGATCCGGATCTCGGCCATGACGCGCCTTCAGCCGAACTCGCGGGCAGCGCGGTAGAACCCGGACCAGTCCGGCCGCTCCTTGACCACGGTCTCCAGGTATTCCCGCCAGACGATGGCGTCCTGCACGGGATCCTTCACCACGGCGCCGCCGATCCCCGAGACAAGGTCCCGCGCCGTGAGCCGCCCGTCGCCGAAATGGGCGGCGAGCGCGAGGCCGCTGCCGACCACGCTGATCGCCTCGGCAGTCGACAGCGTCCCCGAGGGCTGCTTGACCTTGGCCTTCCCGTCCGCGGTCACGCCCTCGCGCAGCTCCCGGAAGATCGTCACCACCCGGCGGATCTCGTCGGCGCCCGGGGGCTGGGCCGGGATCTCGAAGGCGCGCCCGAGGGCGGCCACCCGCGATTCCACGATTGCGATCTCGGCCTCGATCGTGTCGGGCGGCGGCAGCACCACGGTGTTGAACCGGCGCTTGAGCGCGCTCGACAATTCATTCACCCCCCGGTCGCGGTTGTTGGCGGTGGCGATGAGGTTGAAGCCCTTCCGGGCCGGCACCTCGTCATTGAGTTCGGGGATCGGCAAAGTCTTCTCGGACAGGATGGTGATGAAGCTGTCCTGCGTTTCCGAGGGGATGCGGGTCAGCTCCTCGACCCGGGCGATCTGGCCCCGCTCCATCGCCCGCATCACCGGCGAGGCAACCACGGCGTCGCGGCTCGGCCCCTTGGCGAGCAGCAGGGCGTAGTTCCAGCCGTAGCGGATCGCCTCCTCGCTGGTCCCGGCCATGCCCTGCACGGTGAGCCGCGAGGTGCCGCAGATCGCCGCCGCCAGATGCTCGCTGACCCAGCTCTTGGCGGTCCCCGGAACCCCGAGCAGCAGCAGGGCCCGATCTGTCGCCAACGTCGCCACAGCGATCTCCATGAGCCGCCGGTCACCGATGTATTTCTGGCTGATCGCAGCGCCGGAGGGCAGCGACCCGCCCATCAGATAGGTGACGACCGCCTGCGGCGACATCCGCCAGTTCGGCGGCCGGGGCCGGTCGTCGGCGACGCACAAGGCCGCGATCTCCTCCGCGAAGGCCTCCTCGGCGGCCAGGCGCAGCCAAGCCGGGGTGGACGTGTCGGTCGGGCTCATCGTGGGGCGGTCTCCGAAAGGGTCACGTCAGGCGGCGAAGTCGCGCCGCATGGCGGCGCGCAGCTCCAGGGTCTCGGCGAGGCGGGCGAGGGCGCTGGCCAGATGCCGGTCGCCGTCCTGCGGGAACCGGTCGCGGAGTGCGCCCGCCGCGGCCGCGGCATCGCGGCTCGGCCAAGCCCGCTCGGCCAAGCCGTCAATCAGGCGGCCGAGCTGCCAGGGCGGGTCCGGTACCGTGCCGCGCCCGATCAGGGCGGCGAGCCAACCGAGCAGGACGCGCGTGAACGGCTCGGAGAAGCGCGACGGTCCCTGTCCGAGATGCACGAGCACGTTCGCCGTCGCGTCGGCCCGGATGAGTCCCTCCACCAGCCGTTCCCAATCCGTCGCCGGCAGCAGGGCCGCCGCCGCCGCCCAGTCGGCCCGGAGCGCTTCGGAGGATGCGACGCCCGGGAGCCGCCCGGCGCAGGCCTCGCCCAGCACCGTCGCCAGAGCCTCGCTCCAGGCGGGCTCGCCCGCGCGGCGCGCGGCGGTCAGCAGACCGGCGCAGATCTCGCGCGACCAGTCGGTGCGCAGCGCCAGCTCGATCCAGCGCCGCGGCGGGTGTTCGGCCAAGGCGTGGAGCGGTGACGCCGCCAGCACCTCCCGCAGCAGCCCGGCCCGGATGCCGCTCCCCTGCCCGGCATGGGCACGCGGGGCGATTCCGTCCCGGGCCAGCGCCGGATCCTCCTCCGGCAGGGTGACGACCAGGGTGTAGGCGGTTCCGAGCAGCCGGCGCTTGGCCTCGATCCGGAGGGCTTCCCGCGCCCGGGCCGCCATGCGGGCCGCGAAGGCCGAACCCGGCAGGCGGGGGAGCAGATACTGCGCCTCCGCCCGAACTTCGGCGGCGCGGTCATCCAGGCAGGTTTCGAGGAACGGACCGTCCGCCTCCGACAGCCCGACCACCAGGGCCGCCGCGAATCGCGCGCGCAGCCCCGCCTTCTCGGCGGTGAATCCGGCTGCGAGGGCCGCGCGCGCCGCCGCGGCGTCGCCTGCGCGCAAGCTGCGGAAGGCGGCCTGGCGCTCCGCGGGAGCGCCCAGGGTCCAGTCGGGCGCGGTTGGCGTGGCCTCCGGCTCGCCCGCGCCGGCACAGGCCCGGTCGAGCCAGGCGAGTTCGGCGCCGGCGACCCGCGCGACCGCCTCCGGCAGGTCGCCGCGGCGGGCCGCCAGTGCCGGCAGCAGCCAGGCCGGGGCCCGCAGCCCCGCCTCGCCCGCGAGATCGCACCATTCCGCCACGCGGGCCCGGTCCCCCTTGGTCAGGAGCAAAGTGAGGCGCGACGCCGCCGCGGGCGGGCATTCGGCACCCGCGGGTGGGCGCACGGTCACCGGCACCAGCGCGTCCGGCGCAAGGCCTGACCCGGCGAGGTGGTGGATCCCGTGGGCAGCGAGCCGCGCCAGCAGGGTGGCGCCGGCATCGCCGCTCGGGTCGAGCGCCACGCGGTCGTCGCCGGTCCCGTGCGCCCCGGCGCGGTCGGCCCCGAGCAGGGCGGCCGCCAGGGTCCGATCCCAGGCCTCCGCAACCGCGGTCGATCCGGGCGACACGGCGTCCATCAGGCCGCCCGCAGAAGGATCGGGCGCGGATCCTGCGCCGGGACCGCGAAGCGGCGCCCGGCGGCGCCCACGGCCAGGACCTGGAGGCCGAAGCCATCGAAGAGACCGAACAGATCGACCGGATGGCCCCCTGACACCGCCAGCACGGCGGGGAGGTGCGGGTCGGCCCGCAGGGGCAGGCAGCCGGTAGAATCGCCCGCCGCCAGGCCGCCGCCGCCCGCGAGATGCCCGAGCCGCACGCCGGCCACGCAGACCGGCCAGGCCTCGGTCCAGGGTGCGCGTGCCAGGGCTGCCGTGAAGGTGTCCCGGGCCAGCGTCACGCTCCCAGCGCCCGGCAGCGCGGCGGCGGCGACCACGACCGTGCGGTCGCGGAGGACCGCCCGGAGCGGCGGGTCCCCCGGATGGAAGGCGAGGCTCCCGACGTAATCCTGGCCCGGGGACGGCACGAGCGGCAGAGCTCCCGCCCCGGCGGCGAAATCGATCACCTGAGCCGGAAGGCCGGTCCGGCGCCCCACGAGCCAGACGGTGCGGACCGTCAGCCTGTCCTCCTCGGTGACGGTGTGGGCGAGGACGGCCCACTCGTCGGGTACCCCCGCACGGGCCGCCAATGCGTCGGCGCTCACGGGGAAGCCGATGGCACCGCGCACGCCGGCCGCCTGTTCCGGCGCGAGCGCGTCGAGGCGCTGGGCCGCCCGGACGAGGAGCGCGAGCCGGCCGATGCCGAGGGCCAGAGCCGTCTCGGGGGCAGCCGCGCCCGGCCGGGACCCCGCCGCGGCGAGGCCCGGCAGGGCACGGACCCGACGGGCCAGGCCGGGCGCCTGCCCGTCGACCAGACGCCCGGCCATGCGGTCCCAGAACGCGTAGGGCTCGGCCCGGGCCGCCGCGAGCCCGCGCCGCATCAGATCGCGCAGCCACAGGTCGAGTTCGTCCAGGGCGGCGGAGACCTTCTCGGCGCGGGCTTGCCGCCGCCGGTCCTGTGCGGTTGCGTCGACGGGTTTGGCGGCGCCTCCCGCTCGGCTCGCGGCGACGCGATTCTCCCGTCCGCGGCTCCAGGCGGCGACCCAGTCCGGCGGCTCGGCCTCGGGCAGCGCCGCGGCGGCCCCGACCAGCATCAGTCCGATCGCGTGTTTGCAGGGGAATTTCCGGCTCGGGCAGCTGCACTTGGCCGCCGGCCCGGCCGGATCCGCCACCGTCCGGTAGGGCGCGGCTCCGCTGCCCTTGATCTCGCCCCAGACCAGGGTGCCGGTGCGCCCGAGCCCGTGCCATTTCGCCGGCTTCGCCTGATCCTGGCCGGCCTTGCGGCTGGCCGCATCCGGGGCGAAATCGAGGATCTGATCGGCGGACAGGGTCATGCGATCGGATGTTGTCGTGCCGATTCGGTACCGGTGCGTGACGGTAGAAGACGCTCCGCGTTTTGGAAAGTGTCGTCGGCCGATTCGGCCGCGGAAATCAGGTTTTTCAGCTTCCCTGCCAAACATTTTTGTGAGTTATCATCCAGTTACAACCTAAATAGTTGACCATTCTAAGCAATACGACTGCTAAATTTGCAATAATTGCGGCGGACTTTCTTATGGCCAGCTAATGCGCCCGCGCAAAATATGGCCCCTGTCCACTCCGGTGTACCAGTAGCACTACGCGCGACATCTCGAGGTTGATCGGCCCGTCGGCGACGGTGAAGGCCGGCGACAGGTCGTTGCCGATCCGGATGCGCACCGCGCCGCCGGCATCGGCCGTCGTCTTCGACAGCCGCATCATGCCCTGCGACGCCTGGCAGGCCTCGGCCGCCTCGCGGCCGCCCGCGAGCAGCATCCCCGCCACTGCGCCCGCAGCCACCAACCCGCCGACGATCACGATGCGGCTCGGCGAGAGCATCGGCTTGCCCGAGCCGGGGCGGGCTGTGCCGCGATCGAGAACCGTGTCGTCGACCTGCACTCGGTGCGCACTATTCTCGTATTCGATTTTTGACATTCGTCAGGGCCACGAAAACGGAATGATGTAATTCTCATGCCAAATTCTCTCAAAATATCCGCCAATCGACTAGGATTGATCATATAGATTCAAAAACACCATGGTATATGCCTGTGCGGCCACCAAACCGACTTCTAGGCAGACGGAAAAAACCGGTCTATTGGTGCTCCGGACCTATCGCAACAGGCTTGACGAGGCGCAGGTCTTTCCCGGTCTGGCAGCGTCGACGCGGCCTCGGAGGACCGATTGCGATGCCGCTTCTGGGAGTGGAATGAACGGCTCAGCCTGCGAGACCCTGATCGTCGCCGACGATCATCCGCTGTTCCGTGAGGGCATGCGGCAGATCGCCGAACGGCTCTACCCGCAGGCTCTCGTCCGGGAGGCCGCCACGATGGAGCAGGTCCTGGCGACGGCCCGTACCGGGCTACCCCCGCAGGCGTTCTTCCTGGACCTCCTGTTTCCCGGCCTCGATCCACGGCGGTCGATCGGCGCGCTGCGCGTGGAATTCGAGCGCGCCTCGATCGTCGTCGTGTCGATGATCGAGGACGAGAGCCTGATTCGGGCGGCGATGGCGGACGGCGCCGACGGGTTCATCGGCAAATCGTTGCCCGCGTGCGAGATCACCCGGGCGATCGCGGCGATCCGCGACGGGGAATTGGTGATCCGGCGCAGCGCCGTCTCGGGCCTCGGCATGCCGCGCTGTCCGCTCCCGCCCCTGACGCGGCGCCAGCACGAGGTGCTGCGCCTCGTCGCCCAGGGGCGCACCAACAAGGAGATCGCCCGGGAGCTCGACATCTCGCCCTTCACGGTGCGTATCCATGTCTCGTCGCTCCTGAGGGCGCTCGACGTCCCCTCCCGGTCCGCGGCCGCCGCGAAGGCGGCCAATGCCGGCCTCGGGGGATGACGGGGTTACGGCCGGGCTGCGACGCGACAGGGCACCTGGACTCGAGGAGTCGACGACAGCGCGCCGGGGCCGGCCCGGTGGGGCTCGGAGCGGACGCCAGAGGGGCGCCCCGAGCAAAGGCACGGGACGGCATCGGCGCCGCGTTGCGCCCCGCCGGGCAGCCCTGAGCCGCCGATGACCCTATCGCGAAGCCGGGCGGACGAGGATTACGATAACGAGAAGGCCCAGGCGCTCATCCGGGCCGTCATCATCGGCTGCGTCTGCCTGTATCTCCTGCCCCAGATCTTCGGCGGGATCGCCCCGCCGGAAGCCCGGTTCGTCGCGTACCTGGTGACGTGTCACTGGCTCTTCGCCGTGGCGCTGTACGGCTGGATCGCCCGGCATCCCGGCGGCAACACACCGCGGCGCGTGATCACCGTCCTCCTCGACCTGGGTGGGATGACCTACGCGATGGCCGTGGGCGGCGCCCCGTTCCTGCCTCTGTACATGATCGTGATCCGGCTGATCGTCGGCAACGGCTTGCGCTACGGGACCGGCGCCCTGACGGCATCTACGGCCGCCGCCCTGATCTCGATCGCGGTCACGACGTACTGCAACGCCTATTGGCGCGACAATCCCTTCGTCGTCCTGACGCTGACGGCCATCACGCTCCTCGTGCCGACCTACATCTACACCCTACTGAAGCGCCTCCGCGGCGCCTACGCCCGCGAGCAAGAGGCGAATCTGTCCAGGTCGCGCTTCCTGGCGCAGGCGAGCCACGATCTGCGCCAGCCGATCCACGCGATCAGCCTGTTCACCGCCTGCCTGCGGAGCGCCAGGCTGGGTCCGGACGAACTGCAGATGGTCGAGAACATCGACCGGTCCCTGCAGAGCGTCTCGCGCCTGTTCAAGTCGCTGCTGGACATCTCGACCCTCGACAGCGGCAAGTTGGAGCCCCGTCCGGAGCCCGTGTCGATCGACGCGATCATCGAGGACGTGCGGCGCCAGAATTCCGAGGCGGCGCTGCGCGACGGGACGGCTTTGCGCGCGCGTCCCTGCAAGTGCGTCGTGAACACCGATCGGGCGCTGCTCACCACGATGGTGCAGAACATCGTCAACAACGCGATCAAGTACGCCCCCGGCCGGCCGATCCTGATCGCCTGTCGCCGACGGGGGGGCCGCCTCGCCATCCAGGTCTACGATCGCGGTCCCGGGATCGCGGTCGAGCATCAGGAGCGGGTCTTCGACGAGTTCTACCGGGTCCGCCAACGCGGCGACCGGGATCTTGATGGAGTCGGTCTCGGCCTGCCTATCGTTCGCCGCCTCGGGGCTTTGCTGGACCTGGCGGTGACGCTTCGCTCGGTACCGGGCCGCGGGACCTGCGTGAGCATCGGCAACCTTCCGGTCACCCGGGACCCTGGGCCCGCGGCGGCCGGGGTTGCACGCGACCCGTCCCCGACGATGGGCGGCCTGCGGGTGCTTCTGGTCGAGGACGACGAGGCCGTGCTGAGGGCGACGGCGAGCCTGCTCGAGACCTGGGGATGCCGGGTTCAGGCCGAATCCGCGATCCCCGACGCCGTCGCCGAGATCGATCTCCTCATCACCGACTTCGAACTCGGGAACGGCGTCACGGGGACGGAGTGCATCGCGGCGGTCCGCGGCCTCCTGGGGGGCGCGCTGCCGGCGGTGGTGATCAGCGGACACGACGCGACGCGCGTACGCGCGGACCTGGGCACGCCGGACATCCCGATCCTGTCGAAGCCGGTTCGCCCGGCCGAGCTGCGCTCCGTCCTCCTTGCGGCGCGGTTGAGGATGCGCCCCGATCCATCGCCCGACCGATGAAGGCAGTCGTCGGGATGGCGGGAGCCTGAACTGGAACGCGGGAGCGAGCCGGTCGATGGCCAGCGACAGGGCATAGCGGTGCAACCGCGGCACCAGGCCGATCAGGTTATCCATGAAGACGCCCGGGCGTGCCGGACGATCGCGGCACCACCGAGGATTGGGTCAGGCGTCACAGGATCGCGCCGAGGGGCGAGCGAGGGTCTTTCGCGACACCGTCCGAATCGTTCTGGCGTGGCCTGTCGCCGTGTTGCCCCGGCATTTGGGTGTGACCGGAGCTGGCATCGCTGGGCGGTTCCCGCTGTTCGCCGGCGGGTTGCCCGTTCGGATGATTCACATCGACCGATGGTCTGGAACCCGTCGGGTTCTTCGGCGCAGAGAGCGACCGGCACTCATCTCTGGTCGATATCGATGGCGCCAATGATGCAAGTATACCAGTGATAATTCCCGACCGACCGGAACCACGTTGCGCGCGACCCGTTTGAGCCGCGTTGCCAATGGGGCAGCGGCACGCGGATGGGAACCGGTCGGATCGTGACGGAGGGCGTCGACAGGCACGAACTTCGGCAGATCATCGCCGGCCTTAGTGAGGGTGTGATCCTGGTCGAGCCCGACCAGTCGATCGCCTATGCCAACGCCGCCGCCCTGGCGATGCACGGGGTCGAAACGCTCGACGAGCTCGGCTCGACGGTTGATGCCTATCGCGCGCGCTTCTCGCTCCGCTACCGCAACCATCGGGCGCCGGAGAATTACCCGATCGAACGCGTCGTCGCCGGCGAAACTTTTCACGATGTGGTGGTCGAGGTCACCCGCGCGGACCGACCCGATTGCGATTTCGTCCACTCGCTCCGGAGCCTGGTCGCCACCGACCGCGATGGTGCCCCGAGCTGCCTCGCCCTGATCCTGAAGGATGTCTCGGACCAGTTCGAAGCCGAGGATCGCTTCGAGCGGACCTTCAACGCCAATCCGGCGCCGGCCTTGATCACGCGGCTCGCAGATCTGCGTCACGTGAAGGTCAATCACGGCTTCCTGGAGATGACCGGCTACACCCGTGAGGCCGTGATCGGACGGAGCGTCTACGAGGTCGACGTGCTCGCCAATGCCCGCAACCGGGACCTGGCGGTCTCGCGTCTCAACGAGGGCGGCACGATCCCGCAGATGGAGGCGTGCCTCGACCTGCCGGATGGCGGACGACGTTTCGTGATCGTGGCCGGGCAGCCCATGGAGATGGGCGACGAGCCGTGCATGCTGTTCACCTTCGCCGATCTGGAGTTGCGCCGCAAAGCCGAGACCGCGCTCCGCCAGAGCGAGGAGCGGTTCGCCACGTCGTTTCGCCTCACGCCGATCCCGACCATCCTGGTCCGGGCGGACGACTTCACGGTCACCGGCGTCAACGAGGCTTTCGGGCGGGTCTTCGGTCTGGGAGAGGATCGGGTCGTCGGGCGCAGCCTGGACGAGGCCGGTCTCTGGGTCGCGCATGCCCAGCGGGCGGCGTTCGAGGCCGCGGTCGCCCGGGACGGGAGCGTCCTCGGCGTCGAAGTGTGCCTGCGTCACGAGAACGGATCCAGCCTCGACTGCATGGTCTCCGCGGAGCGGGTCACCATTAATGATGCCGACTTCGTGTTGCTGGTTCTGCAGGACATCACGGATCGCAAGCACACCGAGCGCGAGTTGTTCGGCGCCATCGAAGCGGTGATGGCCGATACCTCGTGGTTCAGTCGCGGCCTGATCGAGAAGCTCGCCAACCTCCGCCGCCCCGGCCGGGAGAGCGCGGACGGATCCGCCCCGAACCTGACGGTGCGGGAGCGCCAGATCCTGAACCTGATCTGCGCAGGTCTCGACGACGACGCCATCGCGCGCAAGCTCGGCCTGTCGCGCAACACCGTGCGCAATCACGGGGCCGCGCTGTACCGCAAGCTCGGCGTCCACCGACGCACCGAGGCGCTCGTCTGGGGGCGCGAAAACGGGTTTCCACTTCACGCGGCCGGTAGCTGAATTTCAGAATACCGGTACGAAAGCACTATTGTAACGGCTGGGGCGATCGACATCTGACGGTCGGTCTTTCCTGACCCGGGACGAGCGGACGGCTCGAGCGCGTTAGCCGGTCGAGGAGCGCAAGCGTGCGGTCCAGGACGCAAACGGCCCCCCCGCCGACACCCGGCCGGGGCCCGGGGCTGAGCGTCATGCATCGCGTGGCGGCCCGGTGGGTCGCTGGAACGAACAGAACAGAGAGGAAGAACGACATGGTGGACACGGATCGGATCACGGGCGCCGCGAAGGAGCTGGGCGGGAAGGTGCAGGGCGCGGTCGGCGACCTGACCGGCTCGCATCGGGACTCGGCCGAGGGCCGCGCCCGGGAGGCGGCGGGACAGGCCGAGGGCCTGTACGGCCAGGCCAAGGACACCGTCCGCGACGCGGCCGGGCACGTCGCCGACACCGCCCGTCACATCGGCGGCAAGGTCCGCGACACCGTGGGCGACGTCGTCGGATCGGGGGATGTCGAGGACCGCGCCCGCCGCGCCCAGGGCGCCGCCCAGGACCACTACGACCGCGCCGAGCGCGGCGTCCGCCACGCCGCCGACGAGGCCTCGGACTACGCTGAGGACGCCTACGCGCGCGGCAGCCAGTACCTGCGCCGGGGCACCCGCGAGGTCGGCCATCAGGTCGCCGAGTATCCGCTCGCCTCCCTGCTCATCGCCGGCCTGGCCGGCTTCGGCCTCGGCCTGCTGGTCAGCGCCACCCGCGACTGAGCCATCCCCTCGCCTCGACGCGCCCGCCGACGCCGAACCGGTATCCCTGTCGGCGGCGGGCGCTCCAGATCCTCGACGACCCCTTTTCCGGAGTGACAGCGTGACCCCCATCCAGACCGCCGCGACACCGCTTTCCCCCGACGCGCATGCCGACACGCGCGCCGTCCTGCTCAATCAGGTGTCCTGGGGCGCCATCTTCGCGGGCGCCGTGACCGCCCTCGTGACCCAGGTGATCGTCAACCTGATCGGCGTCGGCGTCGGCCTGGCCTCGGTGGGCCCCAACGCCGCCGACAACCCGGCCGCCTCGACCGTGTCGATGTCGGCGGGCGTGTGGTTCGTGGCCTCGGGCATCGTCGCCTCGCTGGCCGGCGGGGCGATCGCGGGCCGGCTCTCGGGCAAGACCCTGCCGGGGGCGGCCGCGCTGCACGGGCTGGTGTCCTGGGCGGTGACGACCCTCGTGGTCCTGTACCTGCTGACCTCGGCGGCCACCGGGCTGGTCGGGGGGACGCTGAGCACCGTCTCGGGGGCGCTGGGCGGGGCGGGCAACCTCGTGGGCGGGACCGTGCAGACGGCGGCCCAGGCGGCGGCGCCGTCCCTGTCGAAGATCTCGAACCCCCTCGACGGGATCGAGAATTCGGTGCGCCAGCAGGCGGCCGGCCAGGACCCGCAGGCGGCCCGCGACGCGGCGGTGGCGGCGGTCAAGGCGCTGTTCACGGGTGATGCCGGGCAGAAGCAGCAGGCCGAGGCGCGGGCGGCCGACGCCCTGGCCAAGGCGCAGAACATCCCGGTCGATCAGGCCAAGCAGCAGATCCAGGACTACGAGAAGCAGTACGACCAGGCGGTGGCCACGGCCAAGCAGAAGGCCGAGGCCGCGGCGGTGACGGCCAAGTCGGCGGCCACGCAGGGGGCGTTCTACGCGGCGATCGCCCTGATCCTGGGGGCGCTGGCGGCCTTCCTGGGCGGGCGCCTGGGCGCGCCCAAGCCGGCGACGCTGCTCGGCACCTACGAGACCCGGCGCGTCTGACCCGGCGCGATCCGGTCGGCCCCCGCGGGCTGCGGGGGCCGGCACCACCGGCGCGGGCCCGGCCAACCCGCAACCGCGAAGTTTAACCGCAACCTCAACCTCAACCTGAAGGAGCGCACGCGATGAGCAGCACCGGCGACAAGATCAAGGGCCTGGCCAACGAGGCCGTGGGCAACGTCAAGCAGGCGGCCGGCAAGGCGACGGGCAACGACAAGCTCGTGGCCGAGGGCAAGGCGCAGGAGCTGAAGGGCGAGGCGCAGAAGACGGTCGGCGACGTCAAGGACGGCGCCAAGAGCCTGGCCGACAAGGTCACCGGCAAGCACTGAGGCCGCGACCGGGGGTGGTGCCGGCCCGGCCCCACCCCCGAGCCCGGCCCCCGATGGCACCCATCCCGATCGAACGGACGGGATGACCCCGGAGGTCGGGCGGGAGCAGCGGCAGCCTATCGCCGTCTATCAGCCGGGCCGACGAGCCCGTTCGCAAAAAGGAGAACACGATGAGTGAGGGATACCCGTCGATGACCGCGCTGCTGGGTTTGCTGGCCGTAGCCGGCTACCAGCACCGCGACAAGATCTCCGAATGGCTCGGTAGCCACGGTGAGAATTCAAGCGCCGCCCCGCGCGTCCCCCCCGTCTCCGCAGGTTCGGGCACGGCGGCGCCGGGCAATCTGGATCGCCTGCTCGGGGGCGCGGGCTCCGTGGGTGTGGGCGGTCTCCTCGCCCACGGGATCGGCGAATTGGTCAATCACTTCGGCAAGGGCGGGCATGCCGAGACGGCGCAGTCCTGGATCGATCACGGGCCGAACCGGGACATCCCGGCCGCAGACCTCGAGCGGGTGATCGGGCCGGAGACCCTCACCGCCCTCGAGCAGCGGACTGGCTTGAGCCGCAGCGAGCTGGTCGCCCGTCTCTCGCGCGATCTGCCCTCCGCGATCGACCGCTACTCGCCGGACGGACGCCTGCCGGCTCTCGGCTGAGGCACCGTGGGGATTCCCGCCGTGACGGTCGCGTCCCGGCGGGCCCGGACTACTCGATCAGGTGATCGACCTTGGCCATCAGCGAAGGGGCGATCGTCAGATTCAACGCTGCGGCCGTCTTGAGATTGACCACGGTGAGGAAACGTTCGGCGGCCTGCACGGGCAGGTCGCCGACTACGGCGCCGCGCAGGATCCGGTCGATATAGCCGGCCGCCCGCTGGACGTCCTGGGCGACGCTGGTCGTGTAGGCAGCCAAGCCGCCGAGCCGCACCTGCGCCTCGTAGGCGTAGACGGCGGGCAGGCGGCAGCTCGCTGCCAGGGCGATGATCCGGGGGCCGTGGATCCCCGTCACCGCGTCCGGCAGCGCGATCAGACCGCCCCGTGGTTCCCCGGCGAAGCCAGTGATCGCCCGCTCGATCTCGGCGGCGTCGTGGACGCCGGCGATCCGGGCGTCGATGCCGAGGTCCGGGCCGATCCGGGCCAGTTCGGCGGCGTAGCCCGCGAGACGGGCGGGGTAGTCCGGGTTGATCAGGGCGAGCGCCCGGTCGACGCCCGGGCTGAGTTCCTTCAGCAGCTGAAGCCATTTCCCCACGAACCCGAAGTCGAAATTCGTGAACCCGGTGAGATTGCCGCCGGGATGCGCCAGACTGCTGACGAAACCGGCGCCCACCGGATCCTGCAGCATCATGAACACCACGGGCGTGGTCGCGGTCGCGCGCTGCAGCACGGTCGCGCCGACGATGCCCTGCGCGAGGACGAGATCGGGCCTGCGCGCGAGCATGGCGTCCGTCTGTCGGCGCATACGCTCGGTATCGCCGTCGCCGTACTGCAGATCGACCGCGAGATTCTCGCCCCAGGCCCATCCCGCGCGCTGCAGGTTGTCCCGCAGGGTCTCGACGATCACGGGGCTGTCGGGATGCGTCTCGCCGTAGACGAGGAGGATCCCGAGCCGGCGCTGCCCTCTGGTCTGGCTCCGACCGGCCATCGGCCAGATCGCGGCGCCACCCAGCCCCGCAATGACGTCGCGCCGTCTCATACGCCGCTCTCCCGGCCACCACGATTCCGATCGATCGCGCAAGGGTTAAGTCCGGCCGCGGGCCGGCCGACGATGCCGTGTGACCACCGTGAGACCCGATGACCGTCGCGGGCATCGGACCATCTTCTAGGCGCTGCCAATCTGTCTCCGGGCACTTAATATCTCGACCGGCGCGAGTCGAAGACCGATCGGTCACGGCGTCAGGGAATCTCGATCCGCGTGCCGCTCGAACCGTTGAGCAGGCGCTTCAAGTGATAGGCCGCGACCCCGTCGTCGGGCCGCAGTCCGACCAGGGCCGCGAAGGCCGGCAGGGCAGCAGTCTCGCCGGCTTCCAATTTGGCGAAGGCGTCCTGGTACTGGCCCAGCGCGGCGTCGCCGCAGGCGGCTTCGGTGAGGGGCTCGAAGGCCCGCAAGGCCTCCTGCTTGCCGCGCAGGAGCAGATCCCCGAGGGGCCGGCCGCGGAAGGTGCCGGCGCGGGTCACCGTGGTCGCGCTGACGCAGATCCGCGTCCCGAACGCCTTGTTGGCGTTCTCCAAGCGGGCCGCGGTGTTGATGGTGTCGCCGTAGGCCGTGTAATCGAAATAACGGCCGCCACCGAAATTCCCCACGATCGCCGGCCCCGCATGCACGCCGATCCGGGTCATGCCGACCGCGATCCCGCGTTCGCGCCAGCGGGCCCGGAACGCCTCGGCCGCCTGGTCGAGGGCCAGCGCGCAGCCGACGGCCCGGGCGGCGTGATCCGGCTGATCGCCCGGCGCCCCGAACAGGATGTGGAGCGCGTCGCCGACGATCTTGGCCACCGTCCCCTCGTGGGCAAAGACGACGTCGGTCATCTCGGCGAAGTAGCCGTTCAGGATCTCGGCGAGCAGCGTCGGGTCGAGGCTCTCCACGAGGCTGGTGAAGCCCGCGATGTCGGTGAACAGGGTGGCCACGTCGCGCCGGTGGCCGCCGAGTTCCAGGCCCGACGCGTCCCCGGCCAGCCGCTCGGCGAGGTTCGGCGAGAAGTAGCGCGCCAGGGAGGCGTGTGCGCGCTCCGCCAGCGCCTGCCGCCGCCGCCCCTCGCGCAGCACCTCGACATGCCGCAGCGTCCGCGCGATCGTGGTCTCCAGATCGGCGAAGTCGATCGGCTTGGTCAGGAAGTCGAAGGCGCCCCGGTTCATCGCCGTGCGGATGTTGGCCATATCACCGTAGGCCGAGACGATGATGATCGACGGCCGTTCGGGGAGCGCCTGCATCCTGGCGAGCAGCGTCAGCCCGTCCATGCGCGGCATGTTGATGTCGGACACCACCATGTCGACATCGCGATGCTCCGCGAGGCTGTCCAGCGCCTCCTGCCCGTCACGCGCGAACAGGAACGTGACCACGCCCTGCCGGATCTGCCGCCGGAACTTCTGGGTGATCAGCGTCTCGAGATCCGGCTCGTCGTCGACCACCAGGATCTTGGCGCTGGGGAGGCCGTCGATCATTCCGTCACCGCGCGGAGGGCGAGCCGCCGGTCGATCTCGGCCTTCAGCGCGGTGAAATCGATGGGCTTGGTGATCAGGCCGACGGCCCCCGCGGCCTCGGCCCGCGCGCGGGTCTCGGCGTCGCCATAGGCGGTGATCATGATCACCGGCACCTCGGGCCGCGCATTGCGCACCAGCGGCAGCAGTTCCAGCCCGGTCATCCCGGGCATGTTGATGTCGGAGAACATCAGCAGCAGGTTCGGCCCGCTCGCGGCCTGGACGCGCTCAAGGGCCTCCGGCGCCGAATGCGCGAAGGCCATCTCGAAACGTCCGGCCCGCAACTCGCGGCGGAACTGCTGGCGGAACAGCTCGGTGACATCGGGTTCGTCATCGACGACGAGGATCAGGACATTCATGGCTGGCTCCTCGGCTCGTCCATGGCCGCACCCGCGGGTGCGGGACCGGCCGTCGCCACGCCACCGCGCGGCAGCGTGATCGTGAACTCGGTGAACTGGCCCGGCTCGGTGGCGACATCGACGGCGCCGCCATGCTGCTTCACCAGGATGTCGTGACTCAGGGACAGGCCGAGCCCCGTGCCCTCGCCGGCGGGCTTGGTGGTGTAAAACGGGTCGAACATCTTGGCCTTGACGCTGTCCGGGATGCCCGTGCCGTTGTCCCGCAACAGGATCTCGACCCTGTCGCCCCGATCGCGCGTGGACACCGCCAGGGTCGGGGCGTAGCCCGCCTCGGCCCCGTCGCTCTTCTTCTCGGTGGCGTAGAACGCGTTGGACATCAGGTTCAGGAGGACGCGCGTGATCTCCTGCGGATAGATGTCGGCGACCCCTGCGGCGGGATCGAAGTCGCGCACGAGGGTCACGTTGAAGCGGGGCTTGGATGCGCGGGCACCGTGATAGGCGAGGTTCAGGCTCTCCTCGACGAGGGCGTTGACGTCCACGGGCCGGTGCTCGCCGGACCCGGTGCGCGAGTGCAGCAGCATGTTCTTGACGATCGAGTCGGCACGCTTTCCGTGCTGGACCACCTTATCGAGATTGCTCTTCAACAATTGGGCGGTCTCGTCCACCTCCGCGCGGGTGTCTGGATCGAGGGATGCCGGTCGCAGCATCTCCGCGAGCTCGTCGACGAGTTCCTTCGACAGGGACGCGAAGTTGTTGACGAAGTTCAGCGGGTTCTTGATCTCGTGGGCGATGCCCGCCGTGAGCTGGCCCAGCGAGGCGAGCTTCTCGGATTGCACGAGCTGGCTCTGTGTCTTCTGAAGATCGTCGAGGGACTCGTTGAGGTCGTGGGTCCGCTCCTCGACCTTGGCTTCGAGGGTCTCGTAGGATTCCTGGATCCGGCCTGCCATCAGGTTGAACCGATGCGCGAGGGTCTCGATCTCGTCGCCGGTGTTGATCACGATGCGCTCGGAGAAGTCGCCCGCCCCGAAGCGTTCGGCCCCGTCCTGAAGCTGGCGGATCGGCACCACCATGCGCCGGGCCAGGAAGGTGCCCGCCACCGCCGCGAGCAGCACGCCGAGGCCCATCAGCGCGACGGTCTGGATGATCGATTCGATCAGCGGCTCCATTGCCTCCCGCAGGGGCAATTGCACGAACACGATCCACCCGACCCGGGGAACGGTGGCGTGGGCCGCCAGCACGTATCCGCCGTCGAGCCCGCGGGCGATCCCGTAATCCCGTGCGCCGGCGGTTCCCGGCAGCGCCCCGGCGACTTCGGGCAGGCTGGCCAGATCGGTGTCGCGCAGGACCAGGCTGAGGTCCGGGTGGGCGATGAGCCGCCCGGTCGCCGTCGTCACGAAGGCGTACCCGCTCACCCCGTTGCGGATGGCACTGACCACGTCCCAGATCAGCTTCAGGTTGACCTCCGCGACGGTCACCCCCGGATCGCGCCCCGCATGCGCCACGGCGACGGTCATGTAGGGCTCGGAGCCGCGCCGGAAGTAGACCGGGCCGAACCATGTCTTGTCCTGGAGGGCCTGGGTGAAGCGCGGCGATGTCGAGAAGTCCTTCCCGCTGGCGATGGCGTCGGGCTCCAGGCGCGACACCCGCAGCTGCTCGCGACCGCTCGGGTCGAGATAGGCGACCTCGGTGATCGCGGGGGCCTGACGCATCAGGCGGATGAAGTCGTAGCGCTGCTGTTCCGGAGAGACGCGGCGCCACTCGGCCCGGGTCGTCCACCCGATCTGGTTCTCGATCTCGGACACGAAGGCCTCGACGCGTTCCGCGGCACCCTGCGCCTTCTCGCGCTGAACCGTGATCGCGTTCTGCTTGGCCTCCTGATAGTTCAGCGTCAGATCGACCGCGCCGTTGATGAGCAGCACCAGCGTCACGAGACCGACGAAGGCGACCGCGAACTTCCCCGAGAGCGGCAGGTGGAACGGCTTCCGGCCCGGTTTTGGCGGCCGGGTCGCGGTGACGGGGCTCGTCATTCGACGACCTCGTCGGCTTGGGCGAGCAGCGCCGACGGGATGTCGAAGCCCTGGCTTCGGGCGGTCCTGAGGTTGACCACGAGGTCGAACTTCGGGGGCGCCTGGATCGGAAGGGCCGCGGGATCGTCGCCGCGGAGAATGCGGTCCACGTAGACGGCCGCGCGGCGCACGGCCTCGGCGGGGTCGGGTCCGTAGGACATCAGCGCCCCGCGGTAAGCGAAACGCCGGATGGCGAAGACGGCCGGAATCCTGCCGCTCGCGGCGAGCGCGACGAGGCGGTCCCCGTTGGCCTCGCTGAAGGTGCCGGGCGCCACGATCAAGCCCGCGTTCCCCTGCCGCGCGAGATCGGCCATGACGCGATCGATGTTGGCGGCTGTCCCGGCCACCACGATGGCGGGCTCGATGGCCAGGGCGGCAGCGGCCGTCTTGAAGGCGTTCGCGTAGAGATGGCCGCCACGGATCTCGGTGCTCGGGTTCAGCAGGAGCGTGACCCGTCCGATCGTCGGCACGGCTTCCCTGAGAGCGGCGAGCCACTTTCCGCCGAGCGAGGTCTCGTAGAGGGTGAAGCCCGTGATGTTTCCCCCGGGGCGCTTGAGGCTCGCGACGAGGCCGGCGCCGACCGGATCGGATGCGCCGACGAAGACGATCGGGATCCCGCAGGTCAGCGCGGAGACGGCGCGCAGCTGCGCGTTGAGATACGTGAAGATCACCTGCGGCGCGGCACGGACCAGATCGGCGGCGATCGCCCGCATGCGCTCGCCATCGGCTCCGCCCCACCGATGGTCGATCGCGATCTCCCCCTGGGCGCGCGCGCGCAGGGCTGCGTCGAACGCCGCCGACAGGGCCCGGCCTTCGGCGTCGTCGTCCTGGAACGGCCAGAGCGCCGCCACCACGGTCCGCGCCTGGGCCCGGGCTGCGGCGGGCAGGCCGGTCAGCATCCAGGGCAGCCCAGCGATCACGGTTCGCCGCCTCATCCGATCCCCGAGCCCCCCTCAACCGCCGTCGACCGGCCGGAGGGGCCGGGCTGCACGCGCGCGGCGCGCACCGACTGCCCGGACCGCAGCTTAGTGTAAGCTCAGCTTTAACACCACGCGCGGGCCGGACTGCGGTTACTAAAATGACAGCCGCATCCCGCCGACGATGTTGCGTGGCGCACCCGCAAACACCGACCCGGTGGTGCCCGCCAGCACGGCGGCGTTGTTCTGAAGACCGGTCGCGCCGCTGATGGAATTCGACAGATTCTGGGCCGATCCGACATAGGTCGTGTCGAATACGTTGCGGACTTCGAGATAGACGCTCAGCCGTTTCGCATATCCGCCGATCAGATCTTTCGCATAGTGCAGGTTGGCGTTGACGACCGCGTAGCCCGGCGCCTTCAGGAGGTTGGCATTGTCGAGGTAGAAGTCGCCCTGGACCACGGCCTCCACGAACGCGCCGAGGCCCGCGAGCGGGCCGGCCGGGATGTCGTAGCCGACGCGCGTCAGGAGCTGGTGGGCCGGCACGCCGGGGATCCGGTTGCCCGCCCGATCGAACCGGCGCGTCAGGCTGCCGGCGCTGAGCTGCTCGGCGTAGCGCGTGTAGATCTGGTCGTCGAAACTGTAGGCCAGCGTCCCCCGCCAGCCGGGCGCGAAGGCCCAGTCGGCGCCGACTTCGATACCGCGATGCTCGGAAGCGGGGGCGTTGAACGTGTAGCTCTGCAGGCCCGCCCCCGGCGATTGCGAGACCAGCTCGTTGCGGAAGAACTCGTAGAATCCGGTCACGCTGAGGCGCAGGCTCTCGGCCGGGCTCCAATCCGCTCCAAGGTCGATCCCGAGATTGTGCTGGGTTTGCAGCTGGGTGTTGTTGCCGGGTAACCCGGCCGGGGTGACGAACAGGTTGGAGGCTGCCGGCGTGGTGTAGCCCGTGGCGACCCGGCCGCGGAACGCCCAAGCGTCGTCCGGCCGATAGACCAGCGCCAGTTCCGGGGCAACGTTGAGGAAGGACCGGTCGGCATCCGCCACCGTCCGGGTCGTGCCGCTCGCCGCGTAGCTGTAGGCGAGATTGCGGCCGGTGATGCTGGTGCCCTCGGCGCTGAGGCCCAGCACCCCGGTCCAGCGGTCGGACAGGCCCAGTTCGAGCCGCGCCCGGCCACCGAGATTGGACTGTCCCGCATCCTGAACGCCGATCAGCGCTCCGAGGCGCGACGCGGCATAGGGCGTCAGGGTGTAGGTGGGCGTATGAATGTCGATCGTGGTGTAGGCGAGCGCCACGTAGCCCACCGCCGGCAGGCCGAACAGGTCGCCGCGCCGCGTGACGTCGCTCTGGGCGTTCCAGGACGGGAATGAACCCAGGAAGGCGTTCACGTAGAAGGGCTGGTCGAAGTTGCGTTCGTCGAACCCGAGCTGCGTGCGCCACGTGGTGGACGCGTCGATATCGTGCTCCCAGCGCGCCGCCACGACGGTGCGGCGGTCGTTGCGCCCGAACCCGCCCTGGTCCGCGGTGACCGGCACGGTGGCGCCGAAGGCGCCGTTGCGCGGCAGGTTGTAGGTCGTGCAGCCCGGCGCCGCGCTCGCCGCCGTCGCGCAGCCGCGCTGGTACGGATTGATCCGGTACTGGGCGAGGGAGGACCGGGCGGCGAGGTTGGTGTCGAGCGTGTTGTTGATCACCTTCAGGGTGAAGCGGTTGTCCGGCGTCGGGGTGTAGCTCGCCAGGAGGTTGATGGTCTGCGTGTCGTAGGCGGCGTGATCCTGGTAGCCATTGGCCCGGACGTCGCTGGAAAACAGGCTGATCTCGAACGGGCCGCTGACGCTACCGACCGTGAAGTATCGGCTGAGATACCCGAAGCTCCCGGCATCGAGCCCGATCTCGTAGCCGTCGATCTCCCGGCCGGTGCGGGTGCGGAACGCGATCGCGCCCCCGGTGGCGTAGTTCCCGAACAGCGGCGATTGCGGACCGCGGAACACGTCGATCCGGCTATAGGCCCTGGGATCGGTGAGGTCGAAGCGCGCGGCGCCGTCCGGCTGGGTGAGGATGAAACCGTCCTCTAGCACGACCGTGTTCTTGATCACCCCGGTGGAGCGGGCGTTGTTGCCGCGGATCGAGACGATCACGTCGCGACCGCCGTTGCCCTGGCGCACGGTGACCCCGGGGCTGTTGACGAGCACCGAGCCGAGGCTGGTCGCCGGCCTGTCGGCGATGGTGTTGTCCCGGCCGATCCCGCTGACGACCTCGCCCACCGGGTGCTCGATGACGGAGGGTGCCGAACCCGGCGGCGCCGCGACGCCGAAGGCCGATGGGGCGGAATTGCCAGAGCCGGGATGGGCTTCGCCCTCCACGGTGAGTTCCTCCAGCGTCACGGTGGTTTCCGCCAGCGCGGGGAGGGGGCTTCCGGCCAGCAATAGGGCGAGGGTGCCGCGGCGCAGGGCGACTGGACGATCCGCGGTCGGGCGATCGGGCGGACAGGGACTCTGGACGGAGCGGCGGCGGCAGTCGCTGCGGCCGAGCCGCCACACGCCGGAGCAGGCGGCGCGCAGCAAGCCGCCCGCCCCCTCGGTGGGGGCGGTGCCGGGATAGACGATCGACATGGAAAAGGGTCCGGGCCTGGTGAACGATCTGGGGATGGGATCGTCAGGCGGCGGGGGGACCTCGGGCGGTGCCGACGCGCGGCGGCGGGCCGGTTCTCGGAAGCTCTGCTTCGGGGCGCCAGGCGAGGGGCACGGCCGCCATGGTGGGCGGGACCGCCATGGCCGATCCGGACACCGGCAACGCCAGAGCCCCCGCCTGCACCAGGGTGCAGCAGGCATGGACGTGGATCGGAACCGGCCGGTCGTCCGGACCGCCGGTCGGGTGCTCGGCGCAGAGGACCGCGCCGGATCCCGCGAAAGCGCGGGCCGGTGCGGCGAACCCGAGGAAGGCCTGAAGCAGCAGCGCGTAGAGCGCGACCAGTCCGATGATCGCGCGGCCTCGAACCGTCCGGGGCGGGCGCCTGCACATGGGGCGATCTAGGCGCCGGCGCCGGGACGCGTCAATGCGGGAGCGGGCTTAAGCTGTGCCGCAATGCCCTGGTCTCACGGCATCACCGGCGGGTGATAGGTCAGCGTGAAGGCCAGCGCCCAGAGCAGGAACAGCACCAGCGGCAGGTGGACGATCAGCTGCAGGAAGCTGAAGCCGACGATGTCGCGGGCCTTCAGGCCGAGGATGCCCACCAGCGGCAGCATCCAGAACGGGTTGATCAGGTTCGGCAGCGCCTCGGCGGCATTGTAGATCATCACCGCCCAGCCGAGATGGACCTTCAGCTCGTTGGCCGCCTGCAGGACGTAGGGGGCCTCCAGGAGCCACTTTCCGCCCCCCGATGGCACGAAGAAGCCGAGGATCGCCGAGTACACGCCCATGGTCAGCGGGAAGCTGCCGGTGGTGTTGAGGCTGACGAAGGCGTGGGTGATCGCGTCGGAGGCCGAGGCGCCGGCTGCGTTCTTCGGGCCGGTCAGCATGCCGCTGATCGCCGCGTAGAGCGGGTACTGGATCAGGATGCCGGCCGTCGCGGGCACCGACTTCGCGACCGCCGCCAGGAAGCGCTTCGGCCGCCAATGCAGGAGCAGGCCGAGCGTGAGGAACAGCAGGTTATAGGTGTTGAGGTTCGAGATCGCCACGATCCAGGATTGGCGGGCGAATTCCTGCACGATCCAGCCGCCGGCGATCAGCACGAGGAGGATCGTCAGGATCGGCGAATGCTCCAGCCACTCGCCGGGCTGCCGGGCGGGCGGAAGGTCGGACGACTCGCGACCCACGTCGACCCCGAGCGTCTCGGCGGTCGCCGCCGTCTCGCGGCGGGGCGCCGAGGCGTAGGCGATCGCGACCGAGACCACGAACAGGATCGCGGCGATCAGCATCGACTGCCAGAGGAAGATCGTCTCGCTGAACGGGATCACGCCGGAGATCGCCAGCAGGTTCTTGGTCAGGCTCGCCGGATTCGCCTGCAGCTGCGCCGCCGAGGAACTGAGCCCCAGCGCCCAGGTCGCGCCGAGCCCGAGATAGGCCGCCGCCCCCGCGGCCCGGTAGTCCATGCGCAGGTCCGTCCGACGGGCGAGCGCCCGCACCAGCAATCCGCCGAAGATCAGGCTGAGGCCCCAACTGATGAACGACGAGATCATCGTCGCGCCGGCCACGAATCCGACTGCGCCGCGACCGGTCTTCGGGATCTGGGCCAGCCGCTCGATCAAGGCCTGGACGGGCGGCGACACGGCTACGACGTATCCGCCGATGGTGACGAAGGCCATCTGCATGGTGAAGGGGATCAGGCTCCAGAAGCCGTCCCCGAAGCTCTTGGCGATCGCGGCCGGCGAGGCGCCGTTGGCCAGGGTGCCCAGCGCGACGATCACCACCGCGATGGCGACGAAGATGAAGGCGTCCGGGAACCAGCGCTCGGCCCAGTTGGTGAAGCGCACCCCCAGCCGCTCCAGTGCGCCTGCGGCCCGTCCGCTGCCGGGTTCGGCTGAGGCCGCGCGCGCGTTGCGGGCTCGGTCGGCCGATGCGGTCGCCATGGGTTTCCTCCGAATGCACTGGTCTCGACCCGCTCTTGCGGCGGGTCATGCGGCCAGGATGGCGCCGTGACGCCCAATCTCAAGTCGGGCATCCAGAAAAGACCGGTGACAGCTTGGTGAAAGCGTGCGGGTTTGCCGACGGTCCGCACCGAAAGCGGGCTCTCCGTTCCCGGCCGCCCGCGCTGGCAACGCGCCGCGTGTCGCTCGAGCGCCGGGAGGCGACTCGGATCAGCGCCGGGTCAGACTGATACAGTCCTGCCAAGCTCGACACGGAACGCCCCCTGTAACGCGATCGCCTTCCACGGCCAGGGCCCGACACTAGTCTGGGCCGAACACGACGACGCCGAGCGGCGGCGCGATCCGGCCGACAGCCCGGCGCGATAGGGGGAGACGACACGGTGGGATTGAACCTCACGCAGAAGCTCGTCCAATCGCACCTCGTCCAGGGCGACCTCAGGCCGGGCAGCGAGATCGCGCTTCAGATCGACCAGACCCTCCTGCAGGACGTGCTCGGCGGCCTCGTCATGCTGGAGCTCGAAGCGATGGGCGTCGAGCGGGTCAAGGTCGGGCTCGCGGCGCAGTACATCGACCACAACCTCGTTCAGAACGACCAGCTCAACGCCGACGAGCACATGTTCCTGCGCTCGGCCTGCCGCCGGTTCGGCGTCTGGTACTCGCGGCCCGGCAACGGCATCAGCCATCCCGTCCACATGCAGAGCTTCGGCAAGCCGGGTCAGACCCTGGTCGGCTCCGACAGCCATACGCCCGCGGCCGGATCACTGGGCATGCTCGCCTTCGGGGCGGGCGGCGTCGAGGTCGCGCTCGCCATGGCGGGGGAGCCGCTGCAGCTGCGCATGCCCCGGGTCTGGGGGGTGAAGCTCACCGGGGCGCTGCCCGACTGGGTCAGCGCCAAGGACGTGATCCTGACGCTGCTCGGTCGTCACGGCGTCGAGGGCGGCTTCGGCCGGATCATCGAGTATTACGGGCCGGGCCTGGATTGCCTGACCGCCATGGACCGGCACGTCATCGCCAACATGGGCGCCGAGATGGGCGCCACCACGAGCGTCTTCCCCTCCGATGCGTCGACGAAGGCCTTCCTCGACGGGGTCGGCAGAAGCGGCGACTGGACGCCCCTCGGCCCGGACGCGGATGCGGGCTACGACGACCACGAGGAGATCGACCTGTCGTCCCTCGTGCCGATGATCGCCAGGCCGTCGAGCCCCGGCAACGTCGTCCCCGTCTCGGAGGTCGCCGGCACCGAGATCTACCAAGCCTATATCGGGTCCTCGGCCAATCCGGGGTTTCGTGATTTTGCCGTGGCGGCCGCCATCGTGAAGGGCCGCAACACCCACGACCGGGTCTCGTTCGACATCAACCCCTCGACCCGGGTCGTGCTCGAGACCCTGATCCGGGATGGGCAGCTCTCCGACCTGATCCACGCCGGCGCCCGGGTCCATCAGGCCGGCTGCAACGGCTGCATCGGCATGGGCCAAGCTCCGGCCTCCGGGCGCAACTCCCTGCGCACGGTGCCGCGCAATTTCCCCGGGCGCTCCGGTACCCGTGAGGACAGCGTGTTCCTGTGCAGCCCGGAGACGGCCGCGGCCTCGGCGCTCACCGGATTCATCACCGACCCGCGCACGCTGGACATGCCCTATCCGCGGATCGCGCCCCCCGGGATGGTGCCGGGCAACACCACCATGCTGGTGGCGCCGCTTCCGGAGGCGGAGGCCCGCGCCGTCCGCCTGGAGAAGTCCGAGAACATCACCACGCTGCCCGATCTCGGCAAGCTCGGGGCCGACATCCGCGTGCCGGTGATGCTGAAGACCGGCGACGACATCTCCACCGACGACATCATGCCGGCGGGCGCGCGGGTGATGCCCTACTGGTCGAACATCCCCAAGACGAGCGACTTCACCTTCGAGCCGATCGACGACACCTATCCGCGGCGGGCCAAGCAGGGCGGCGCGGCGCGGTCGGGCCACGCCATCGTCGGCGGCCTGAACTACGGGCAGGGATCGAGCCGCGAGAACGCGGCGCTCGCCCCGCGCTATCTGGGTCTGGAGACCGTGCTGGCGAAGAGCTTCGCGCGGATCCACTGGCAAAACCTCGTCAACTTCGGCGTGCTGCCGCTGACCTTCCAGGACCCGTCCGACTACGACCGGCTGGAACTCGGCGACACCGTGGAGATCGCCGGCATCGCCGAGGCGCTGGCGGCCGGCCCGACGATCACGGCGACGATCCGCGGGGGCCGGCAGACGATTCGGCTGCGGCATGACCTGTCGCCGCGTCAGATCGAGATCCTGCTCGCCGGCGGCGTCATCGCGTGGCTGCGCGGACGGATCCAGGCCGAGCCCGCCCGGACCGTTGCCTGAAGCGCGGGGACCTGTCAGGGGGCGCGGGGCGGCAGAACGGTGCGGGCCATTATCGTCGTCGGGAGGATGGCATGAGTTCGGGCGAGGCGCTGCTGCGCGAGGACGCCGATGCACCGTGGCACGCCGGTCTGACCCGGCGGCACTGGCGCATCCTGTGGGGCAGCTATCTCGGCTGGATCTTCGACGGCTACGAGGCCGTTGCCCTCGTCTACGCCCTGAGACCGGCGCTGAACACGATCCTGACCCCCGAACAGGCCCAGGCGCCGGCCTACTACGTGGGGCTCGCCATCGGGATCACGCTGCTCGGCTGGGGGATCGGCGGTCTGATCGGCGGGATCGCGGCCGACTATATCGGGCGCAAGCGCATGATGATGCTGTCGATCCTGGGCTACGCGATCTTCACCGGGATGACGGCCTTCGCGGAGAGCTTCACGCAGCTCGCGGTCCTGCGCTTCATCACCGGCCTCGCCATCGGCTCGGAATGGTCCACGGGTATCGCGCTCGTGGCCGAGACCTGGCCGAATCGGGCGCGACCGAAGGGATGCGGCTTCCTGCAGTCCGGCTTCGGCGGCGGTGCGGTGCTCGCCGCCATCGTCTGGGCCGCGCTGGCGGCCACCAACCCGCTGGGGGAGCAATCCTGGCGCATCCTGTTCGCGCTCGGCGCGCTGCCCGCCTTCGTCTGCCTGTACCTCCGGCGGGCCCTCGACGAATCCGAGCAGTGGCTGCAGGCACTGAAGGCGCAGCGCTGGTCCGCCACGGCCGACGATTCGGGGCAGGCGCCCCGTGGCGCGCAGCGCCCGTTCACCCTGGCCGAGATCTTTCGCGAGCCCGAGAGCCGGCGCCGGGTGCTGCTGGCCACCGCGATGTCCTTCGCCACGACGGTCGGCTGGTGGGCGGTCTCGTCCTGGCTGCCGGCCTATACCGAGGGGCTGGCCAAGGCGGCGGGCGAGCCGGCCAATGTCTGGGGCCCGCGCATGGGCATCATCTACAACCTGGGCGCGATCACCGCCTACGTGATCTCGGGCTTCGTGGCCGACGCGCTCGGGCGCCGCGCCTTCCTCGTCGTCACCTATATCGGCTGCATCGCGACGTCGCTCGCATGCTATCTCTGGAGCGGCGGCCTAGTGCCCTTCATGGGCCTCGCCTTCCTGAACGGGTTCTTCACCCTGGGCTTCGCCTTCTCGTGGATGGCGATCTATCTCGTGGAACTGTTCACCCCCGCCGTGCGGGCGACGGCCGCCAGCTTCGTGTTCAACGGGGCCCGGCTGATCGCCTGGATCTTCCCGATCATCGCCGGGCAGATCGTGACCTCGTTCGGCGGCGTCGCCGCCGCGGCCCTGGCGATGTCCAGCGTCTACGGGATCGGCCTGATCGTGCCGTGGTTCATGCCGGAGACCACGGGAAAACCGCTGCCCGAGTAGGTCGGCGGAACCAGCGGCGTCGAGGCGCCCAAAGATAGGAATGCGCGATCTGGTGATTCTGCCGCGCGCGTCGGACGCTTCCAGCGACACCAACCGTCTGCAGGGATCCGTGCTGAGCCAAACAGATGTTTGGGTCAACCGTTCGACGACTTCAGAAGGCTGGGATGTTCGGTGGCTGGGGGACCTGGATTCGAACCAGGACTAGAGGAGTCAGAGTCCACCGTTCTACCGTTAAACTATCCCCCAATTGGCCATCAGCCGGACCAAGCCGTCCTTGGAACGGCATCGAACCGGCAGCGCTGCTTTCGGCGGCGTCAGGCGTGGGCGGTGGGATAGGCGGAATGGCTGCGCAGGTCAACCGGTCCGTCGCCGGTTGACGCGGCATCGTTCGCGGCCGTAACCGTGGGGTCGCGGGTGCCGCCAGGAAGGGTGGCCGAGTGGTTTAAGGCAGCGGTCTTGAAAACCGCCGTGGGGGCAACTCCACCGTGGGTTCGAATCCCACCCCTTCCGCCAGCGACATCCCGCGTCGCGCCACGTGATGCGTGGCGGCCGCCATCGCCGTGCCGCTGCGCATCCCGGACGTGGATACGCGTGATCGGGCGATCGCTGCCCGGAGCCTCGACCGCGTCCGGTTCACCGTCGGACCATGTTGCCGAGGTTCGTTCGCCCGCAGGCAGCAGGGATGGGGGCTTAGGTCCCCAATCGGCGCCGGGAGACCTTTGGCGCGGGGGATTTCGGTTCCGCCTGCCCGGTGACATCCCGCAGCGCCGAGACCATCGCTTCGGTCCTCGCATCGAGGGCACGTCTCCGCCGGTCTCGCCGGGCGCCCAGCCACGCCAGGAGCGATCCGGCGGCGAGGGCCGAAATGCTGGCCGCCAGCGGCGCGGCGACGAGCGCGGCCACGATACTGATCGGGACGAGGACGATGGCGGTCACGAGACCGGTGCCGATCGCCACCACTATCAAGACGATCATCGGAGCCTCGCCGGGACAGGAGATGGATCACCCCAGCGGGTCCCCGGATCTGACTATGCGGCATCGGTTAATCGAGAATCAACGCGCCGAATCGGAAACGGTATGTCTGTTGAACCGATTGTTCTCCCGGGGCCCGAATCGGCAATCGCCGCGCCGAACAGAATGTCGCTGTTCGTCACCTTCGGTGTAATGGAGCTTTAGTTGACTGCCAGGCTATCGCCAAATCTTAAATTGTCCAGGCTGCTCTTCTTGTTTCGCTTTCGCCGGTATCCGGAACCTTTCATTTGGATACGACCGGGGCCGCCGACGCATTGCCCGGGATCGAAGCGATGGACCATTTCGGCACCGCGACGCCGCGCGGATCGGCGGACCTGTCGGAGTTCGGCGTTCAGGACGCCGCCGGTCCCGGGGGCAATCGCTGCGGTCTCGCGCTTGAGCCGGCGACGATCCACCGCTTGTTCGGTGTCGGGCGCCTAAAACACCATATTCTGTACGAGGAAACAGATATCTCTAGTACGAACCAGCTGCCTGTCGGCATCTAGTCAGAGGCAATACTGATACGACTGGCATCTTGGGGGAATACAGGCTTCGATGGCCTTCGCAGACCAGGGTGCTGCGGGCCGGGCCGGCATGGCAACGCGCCTGGGTTGCCCCGTCGAGACGTTCCAACAGCCCAGCGGCGACGCCCGGGATGTCCGCATGACCTGCGCGTTGGTTCGCCTATGGCGCGCGCTCTGGACGCCTTGGGCGCGTCGGCGTGTCCTCGGGAGGGGGCAGCGGGCGGTCGGGCTGGGCGCTTCCGCCGCCGACCCGGGCGTCCGGCGATCGACAGGGCGACGGGCCACGGCGAAGCATCGGATCGCGAGGGCGCCCGCGCAAACGAAAGGCCGGCCGGGAATGACCCCGGCCGGCCCTGTTCTTCACCCAAGCTCGCGTTCAGCGCAGGAGCTGCAGGACGCCCTGCTGCGCGGAGTTGGCCAGCGAGAGCGCCGAGATGCCCATCGACTGACGGGTCGACAGCGCCTGCGAGTTGGCGGCTTCCTGGTTCAGGTCGGCGTTGGTCAGGTTGGCCGAGCCGGTCTGCAACACGTTGATGAGCTGCTTCGAGAAATCCTGGCGGTTCTGCACCACCGAGAGGTTCGAGCCCAGGTTGCTCGCCGCCGAGTTGAGGGCGCTGCCGGCGTTGGTCAGCGTGGTCAGGGTGGAGTTGACGTCGGAGTTCAGCAGGAAGTTGCCCAGCCCGTTCGAGCTCGTCGAGCTGTTCGAGTTGGTGATCGAGGTCAGGCCCAGGCCGCTGGCGGTCGCGTCCACCGAGGCGACATCCAGCTTGGAGCTGCCGGTATCGTTGAACTTGATGGTCAGGTTGTTGCCGGTGCCGGCGATCAGGTTGACGCCGTTGTAGCTGGCATCGCCGGCGAGCTGGGTGATCTGGTTGAGCAGGTTGTTGTACTGCTGCGACAGGGACTTGCGCTGGCTGACGCCGGACACGGCCAGGTCGCTGGAGACCACCGTGCTGGCGGCAGTGCCATAGGTCGAGGCCGTGGTCGAGGACGACGCGAAGCCGAGCGCCGCCTGGCTGGTGGAGTTCTGGAATTCCACGTCGGCCTGCGCGTTCAGGACGATCTTGGTGCCGGTGCTATCGACCGAGAAGATCGCGCCGGCGCCGAACGAGCCGCCCGACGTGGTGCTGGCCGAGCTGACCGCGGAGTTCAACGCCGACACCACGGATGTGATGCTCGACGACGCGGCGAAGTTTGCCGAAACGGAGGTGCCATTGATCGTGAACAGGGCCGTCGTGGAGGCCGTGCTCGTGGTGACCGGGAAAGCGTTGGTCGCCGTGCCGGTGGTGGAGAGCTGGGTCGACAGCGCCTGGTTGGCGAGCGACTTCGCCTGATCCACGAGCTTCTGGATCGAGGTAATGCCCTGGTTGGCGGCCTGGATCGACTGGACGCCGTTGGAAACGCCGTCGAGCAGGGAGTTCAGGCTCGAGGAGCGGCTGTCGAGGGCCTGCGAGGTGAAGAAGTTGGTCGGGTTGTCGAGCGCCGAGTTGACCGTCTTGCCGGTGGCCAGGCGGTTCTGGGTGGTCGAGAGGAGCGAGGCCGTATCCTGCAGCGAAAGCAGGTTCTGACGGGTCGCGGCCGAGAGGGTGATCGAGGACATCGGTCGATATCTTTCTGATTTGTGCCACCCGTTTCTCGGGCTCAGCAGTAATCGCTCCGCAGACGTTTCGGACTCGTTAAAGCGGCGCGCTATTCCACAGTATGCGGCGCGATCCTTAATTTAGTACTGAGAGATCAAATCTGATCCATCGCAGTTCTCGTAGGTGTTCAGGATCCATTAACCATAACCCGACATAACCGCGGCGGCTGCTGCGGTCTGGTGGATCTTGTTCGGGTGGAACCGAGCCGATCAATGGGTGGACGCGGGCGGTGCCACATCCTGTTTGGAGCTCGACCGTGATCGTTCAAACGCCTGTCGAGGCAAGTCCCCCGCATGTCGACCTCCCGATGACGTTCCCGCATGTCACGATCGCGATCCCGTGCGGAACGATGGTTCACGCAGATTTCGCCGTGTGCCTCAGCTCGATGATGCATTCGCTCGGCGAGATGCCGATGTCGATCGTGGTTGGAAAATCATCGATCGTCGCTGACGCGCGGAACATGGGTCTCGACTTCGCGCAGAAGCTCAAAGCGGATTACGTCCTGTTCATCGACAGCGACATGACGTTCCCGCGCGATGCCCTGCTCAGGCTTCTGGTGCGCAACGTCGATATCATCGCGGCGACCTACTCCCGCCGGACGGCGCCGTTCCATTTCCTGGGTGACATCCTTCCGGAGCAGCCCGCGGACGTGCCGAAGGGCTTGCTGGAGATGGCACGCATCCCGACGGGTTTCCTGCTGGTGAAAGCCACGGTGTTCGAGCGGCTGAAGCGGCCGTATTTCCGGTTTCGCGTCGATGAGGAGGCCGGCGTCAACATCGGCGAGGATTACGATTTCAGCGATCGCGTCCGGTCCCTCGGCTATCGGATCTGGTGCGATCCCTCCCTCAGCAAGGAGCTCGGCCATATCGGCGAGCAATCCTACAAACTCTGAGTGATCGCCCGTCCTCGCGTCGCGCCGGCTTTCACACGGCGCGCGCCGCGCGTGTCTCGATCGCCCGATGAAACGCGGCGAAGACCCCGCGCATCTGAGGCGGTTTGTAGGGAAACAGATCGACGGGATCCATATCGTGGACGATCATCCCGGTATCGGCTTCGAAGACCAGCAGTCGACCGTCGCGACTCTCGGCGCAGTCGAGGATCAGGTAGTCGAGCCCGGTCCGGCGGTGGATCTCGGCCAGGGCCGTCCGGTGACGGGGTACGAAGGCGGCGTCGAACGCGGCCATCGCCGAGGCCTCCGCGCTTCGCTTGGCCGGGTCCTCGTTCATGCCCGCGTTCAGATAGTGGATCATCCAGTGATCGCGCAGGGCCATGTGGCAGAGGAACGGTGCGCCGTCGATCAGGACGATGCGGAGCTTCCGGTACAGCCCATCGCGGCCGCTGTAGTCGCAGAACTGCGTGACGTAGAATTCGGCCTCGTCGGCGCCCTGTAAGTAGGCTTCGAGGTCTTGGGGCCCGTCAAGCTTCTGCAGGGCGTTGCCGGCGTGGGTGTCGATGGGGCGGATGAGAACCGGGTAGCGCAAGCCGTCCGGAAGTTCGTTCGCTCTGGACGCGAGCTCCGATTTCGCCATGCGGACGATGGGCGGGACCACGACGCCCGCCGCACCGCGCAGCGCGTCCGCGATCCCGTGCCGGGACGTCTTGAGGACGTTGCGCGGATGATTGACCACGGGCCTGGCCCAGCGCGCGGCGGCGGACGTCAGGGCGTCGAGCACCGGCTCGTTCGCGGTGGAATAAGCGACCCCGACGATGCAGACGTCGTGTTCCGGAAGCGATTCGAGGGCAGGATCCCCGGGGAGCACGAAGACGTATTCCACGTGGAAGATCGGATCATCCAACAGGAAATCGACCGGCGTATTGGCCATGAGATCGCCGGCCGTGACGAGGACCAGGACGCGGGTCGTCGCGGCGGGCCCGTTGGAGCGGAGCGCGAAGTGGCGGTTACTCTGCAGGACCTCGGCCTGAAGCTGGAGCGCCTCGTCGTGGCGATGCATCAGCAGTAGGATCGTCGACAGGTCGAGGGCCGTGCCGGCTTCGAGGACGCCGTCCGTCGATGCCGACAGGATCGCGTTGGCCCGGGCGGCCATATCCGCACCCTCGAACGCCGCCCGGATGAGGCGGGCCGGCCCGATGAGCGGACTGGGAACTGCGTCGCGCGTCGCTGGCATCAGTTCACTCCGGCCGATGGCTGTGCGGCATCGAGGGACGGGTATCGTGCGGGTGCCGTCACGGCGATTTGATTCAACCGCGGCGCGACGAAGATATCCCCGCCCGCCGGAGCGCATCCGCGAGCGGGCCGCCCGCCGGCGCCTCCGGCGACGCGCGCGACCGAGCCGGGTTCGATTCGGATCCCGCACGCACCGCCGGCACCGGCGGCTCGATCGGATCGTCCAGGCGCATCGACAGTGCGATCCGCTTGCGCGGGACATCGACGCTCAACACCAGGACGCGGATCACCTCGCCGATCCGCACCACCTCCGTGGGGGACGCGATACGGCGGCGCGCCATCGCCGAGATGTGGACGAGGCCGTCCTGATGGACCCCGATATCCACGAAGGCGCCGAACGCGGCCACGTTGGTGACCACGCCCTCGAGCTGCATGCCCGGTTTCAGGGCGCCGATCGTCTCGACGCCCTCCTGGAAATGCGCGGTCTTGAAGGCGGGGCGTGGATCGCGGCCGGGCTTCTCCAGCTCGGCAATGATGTCGCGCACGGTCGGCAGACCGAAGCGGGCGTCGACGAACGTCTCGGGCGTCAGCTTGGCGAGCGCCCCCGTGTTGCCGAGCAGAACCCGGATGTCGCTCCCGGACGCCTTCAGGATCCGGCGCACCACCGGATAGGCCTCCGGATGGACGCCGGACGCGTCCAGCGGGTCCTCACCGCCCTGGATGCGCAGGAAGCCCGCGGCCAGCTCGAAGGTCTTCGGACCGAGCCCCGGCACCGCCTTGAGGGCGGCCCGCGAGCGGAACGGCCCGTGCGTGTCCCGATGCGTGACGATCCGCTCGGCCAGTGCGGTGCCGAGGCCCGAAACCTGCGCCAGCAGGGCGGGGGAGGCCGTGTTCACGTCGACGCCGACGGCGTTCACGGCATCCTCCACCACCGCCGACAGCGAGCGCGACAGTTTCGCCTCGCTGACATCGTGCTGGTACTGGCCAACGCCGATGGACTTCGGGTCGATCTTCACGAGTTCGGCCAGCGGATCCTGCAGCCGCCGGGCGATCGACGCGGCGCCGCGATGGGACACGTCGAGATCGGGCAATTCGCGCGCGGCGATCTCGGAGGCCGAATAGATCGAGGCCCCGGCCTCCGACACCGTCACCTTGGCGAGCGTCAGGTCGGGATTGGCGGCGACGATCTCGGCGGCGAGCCGCTCGGTCTCGCGGGAGGCCGTGCCGTTGCCGACCGCGAGCAATTCGACGCCGTGCAGGCGGCAGAGCCGCCCGAGCGCCGCCACGGCCTCCCGCCAGCGGCGCTGCGGCTCGTGCGGGTAGGTCGTCTCGACCGCGACGATCCGGCCGGTCCGGTCCGCCACCGCGACCTTCACGCCGTTGCGGTAGCCCGGATCGAGCCCCATCGTCGCCCGCCCGCCGGCCGGAGCGGCGAGCAGCAGATCCTTCAGATTGCCGGCGAAAACCTTCACGGCCTCGTCCTCGGCGCGCTCGAACAGCCGGCTGCGCAGGTCCTGCTTGATCCCGGTCCGGATCTTCGTGCGCCAGGCCGTGCGGACGGTCTCGAGGAGCCAGGGATCGCCCGGACGTCCGAGGGCGGCGAGGCCGAATCGCCGGCAGATCGCCGTCTCGAACGGGCCCGGGACCCCGCTCGGCGACTCCTCGCCCTCCGCCGCATAGGCGATATCGAGCACCTCTTCGCGCTCACCGCGGAAGATCGCCAGGATGCGGTGCGAGGGCATCCGCTCCAGCCGCTCGCTCCAGTCGAAGTAATCCGCAAACTTCGCCCCCTCAGTCGCCTTGCCCTTACGGACTTTCGCGACGAGCTGGCCGCTGCGCCAGTAATCCGCGCGCAGGCGGCCGACGAGATCGGCATCCTCGGCGAAGTGCTCGACCAGGATCGCGCGGGCTCCCTCCAGCGCCGCCGCCTCATCCGCCACACCACGCTCGGGCGCCACGAACGCAGCCGCCGCGCGCTCGGGGGCCTTGTCGGGATGTTTTAGGAGGGCCTGCGCCAGCGGCTCCAGCCCGCCTTCGCGGGCGGCCTGGGCCTTCGTGCGCCGCTTCGGCCGAAATGGCTGATAGAGGTCTTCCAACCGCGCCTTGGTCTCGGCAGCCGCCAGGGCCGCAGCGAGGCTGGGAGTCATCCGGCCCTGGGCTTCGATGCCCTCCACGATGGCACGGCGGCGGTCGTCGAGGTCGCGCAGGTAGGACAGGCGCTCCTCGAGCCGGCGCAACTGCGTGTCGTCGAGTCCGCCCGTATTCTCCTTGCGGTAGCGCGCGATGAACGGGACGGTCGCCCCGCCGTCGAGGAGCGCCACCGCCGCGGCCACCTGCGCTTCCGCGACGCCGAGTTCTTCGGCGATGCGCGCGTTCACGGCTTTCATGCGGTCTCCGGTCGACTGGCTGCTGGGACTCTGCCTGGCCCGTCAAGCCGCCGGAAACATGGCATTCGTGCGTTCCACCGACCCAGGCGATATCAGGCGTTTCGGGCTCGAAAGTCGGCCGCACCGTCATTGAGTCTGTGGACAGTGACTGGATCTATTTGCAAATCAACATTCGTATTAAATTTATCAATACCCCAAACCAATTAGTCTTGAGTGATGAAGGGTCAAAGGCAACTTAAATATGTGCCTCTATCGCCATCTCTGACGGGCCCGCGAAGTTGATGATTTGGCTACGCATCGGAACTTGACGCGCCGCCGATGATGTCATCGGGATGTCACCGATCGTTGCAAGTCTACGCGCTCGCATGCTGAGAAAGGCAGGCGCCCCGTGCAGTTCGAGATCCGCGAGAACAGCCGGTCGCTGTGGTCCTGGGTTCTCTTGAACGAGACCGCCGAGACCGTCCTCGAATCCCGTCGGAGTTTTCCGTCCCGGGCGCAGGCAACGGCTGCCGCGCTGGCTTTCTCGCAACTCGTGGCCCGGGCGGGACGGACGCTCACGGGCGGCGCGCGGCAGGTCGGGTTCCTCTAGCCGCGCGAACCCGGCGGTCAGGTCCGGTGGCGGATCAGGCTCACCACGCTCAGGCAGGCGATCGCGCAACCGACACCCATGGCGCCGAGGCAGCTGATGGTGCGGACCGGCTCGCCGCGGGCCAGGACAATGGCGACCGCCAGCGGCAGGAGCAGGAGACCGAGCATCAGGGTCATGGCGGCTTCCGAGTACGGGATCCGGTTGGACACGGAGAGCTTAGGCGTCGAAGTGTTAATTGCCTCTGACGGAGGACGCGGCCGCCGATCGATCGCCGCGATCCACGTCCGGCCCCAAGCGGCCTCTCCAGCCCGGGCACCGGTGTTCAGACAACGGCTCGGGAAGGGGCGAAAGGCCCCCGCTCCCGAAGCCACGTCACCAAACCCGCTGTGTGAATCCCGTAGCCTCTGCGGGGGAGGGCTACGGGATTCGCACGTCTCAATCTGACACCACCACTCTGAAAAAGGGGCGCTTTTCCCCTCCCCCTTGCGGGGAGGGGTTAGGGGTGGGGGTGGTTCAGACGGCACCGCACCGCTCCATCCTGCGCCACCCCCACCTCCAACGCCTCCCCGCAAAGGGGGAGGAGAGAACGTGTCGGCCAGCGAGGTGTGAACATCGCAGGCGGGGGAGGGAGGGCGCGTGGCTGTTCCGGACTGACCCATCCGCCGACCGGGCGATCGATCGAAGGGCTCACGGCCTCTCAGGATGAGATCGGGATAGGGAAAGACCGGTCAAACAGCCTCCAAAGTCCGCCCCGGTGCCAGGTTCGCCGCGAAATGCCCGGTCCGGATCAAGCCCTCCGGTCTTCGACCTCAACCGAGCCGGACCAAGCGGTCGATCAGCGTCTGGTCGTGCAGCAGCGCCATGCGCTCCCGCGGCGTCAGCCAAGCCTGCGCTTCGCCGACCGTCTCGGCCTCATCGATCTTGGCGGCGGCCAGCGTCCGGTCCGGGTCGATGGCGCCCCGGGGACGGTCGCGGCCGGCCGGCAGCATCCGTGCGTGCGCGTCGGCGAGGCGGGGATCGGCGTGCAGGGCCGCCAGGGCATCGGAGGCGTCGAACGCCTGCGCGGCATTGCGGGCGGCCAGGCCGGCGGCGCGGGTGGCGATCTCCGGCGGCGTAGCCTCCTCCGGCGTGGCGAGCAGGCGCCGCCGCTTGAGCGCCAGGCCGAGGCCGAGCTGGCCGCTCGCCCAGGAGATCGGGATCGCCAGCACGAGGCCTACGATAGTCGGGCTCATCCAGAGGAACAGCGACGTGGCGATCGCGAAGGCCGCGACCCCCGCGACCAGACCCAGCACCATGTGCCAGCTATGCCGGGCCACGATATCGCGGAGCGGGATCGAGCCGTCGTCGCGCCGCTGCGGGTTCCAGCCCGTATCGCGCCCGAGCAGGATGTCCATCACCGATCCGGACTGGATCACCATCGCCACCGGGGCCACCAGGGCGGAGAGCAGGATCTCGACGAGGCTCGAAAGGATCAGCCGCCCGCCGCCCCCGCAGGCCCGCCGCACAGGGCCGTCGAGCAGGGCGAGGATCAGGCCGAGCAGCTTCGGCGCCAGCAGCACCGCCATGGTCAGCCCGAACAGTTGCAGCGCGCGGACCGGGTCGAACCGCGGGAAGACCGGCGAGAAGCCGGCGCCGCCGAAATAGTCCGGCCGCTCCGTGGCGGTCTGAAGGACCAGCAGGATACCGACGACGAGTTGGAGCAGCCAGAGCGGCGACGCGAGGTAGCCGGCGATGCCGGTGGCGAAGTGCTGGCGGGTGGCGGCATGCAGGCCGGCCGCCCCGATCACCCGCGCGTGCTGGAGGTTGCCCTGGGCCCAGCGCCGGTCGCGCACCGCCACGTCGATCAGCGAGGGCGGGCTCTCCTCGTAGGAGCCCGGCAGGCGGGGCAGCATGTAGACCGCCCAGCCGGCCCGGCGGATCAAAGCCGCCTCCACGAAGTCGTGCGACAGGATGTGGCCGCCGAAGGGGGGCTTCCCGGGCAGATCGGGCAGGCCGCAGGATCCCGCGAAGGCCTGGGTCCGGATGATGGCGTTGTGGCCCCAGTAATTGCCGCCCCGCCCCGACCAGGCCGAGAGCCCGGCGGCGATCACCGGGCCGTAGATCCGCGCGGCGAATTGCTGGAGCCGGGCGAACAGCGTGTTGCGGTTGATGATCAGCGGCAGCGTCTGGATAATGCCGGCATCCGGGTCCGCCTCCATGGCGGCGGCGAGGGTCACGATCGCCGGGCCGCTCATCAGGCTGTCGGCATCGAGCACGAGCATGTGGTCGTAACGGCCACCCCAGCGGGTGACGAAGTCGCCGATGTTGCCGGCCTTGCGATGGTGGTTCTTGGGCCGGTGGCGATAAGACAGCCGGGCGTCCGGCCCGAGGCGGTCGCGCAGGTCGAGGAAGGCCCGCTCCTCGGCGATCCAGGCATCGGGCTGCGTCGAATCCGAGAGCACGAACCAGTCGAAGTGCTGCCCCAGCCCGGTGGCTTCCACGGCCTCCCGCATGGCCTCGACCCCCGCGAAGGTCCGGGCCGTCGCCTCGTTGTAGACCGGCATCAGGATCGCGGTCCGGGTCGTCAGCACCGCCGGAACCGCCGCCGCCCGCGGGCGGCGCAGCAGCACCGCGAAGCCGAGCAGCGCGCTGGTGAAGGCCAGCGTGATCCACGAGAAGGTCAGGCAGAACAGGACCACGAGCACAAGCTGGAGCCCGGTCGGGCTGCCCGACACCGACACGGTCTCGACCATCTGCCAGCCCCCATAGCCGGTGAGCGCCAGCGCGCCGCCGAATACCCAGAGCCGCGCGAGCCAGGGATCGCGCGCCCGGCGCGACGGAATGTGGGCCGCACGCGCGTCCCAGCGCGACAGATCCTGGACCGGCATCGCCAGCGGCGCCTCGGGCGGCAGGCCGGAGCCGGCCTCCCGAGCGGCCGGACCGGGCTGCGCGTCCGGCTGGACTGCGGGCTTGGGCAGGGTGGTCGTCTCGTCCATGCGCACGGCGGAGGCTGATCCTCGGTTTCGGTCAGGGGTTATGGGGTCCAGCGGAACAGCCAAGTCTCGCTGGCCCGATCTTGTCCGCGCCGGAGCGCGAGGCGCAGCTCGCTGGCCCGCTCACCGCCGGGATCGAGCTCGAACAGGATCCGCAGGGTCTTGCGCGCGGGATACGCGTAACGGTCCTGCCGGGTGATCGTCCCGGCCGAGGCGCTGAGATCGACGTCGATGTCCCCGGGGTCCATCACCGCATCGCCCTGGAAATCTACCGCGAACAGGCGGCGATTGCCGGCGCTGCCATGGCCGCACCGGCTGTCGCTGACGCGGGCGATCCCGGGCGGCAGCGGGTCGGGCCATCCCTTGGACCAGTGCTGCCGGCAGAGGAAGCGCATCTCGCCGCCCTTGGCGAGCGTCGCCTTGGGTCGCCAATAGGCGAAGACGTTCTCGTTGAGTTCGGAATCGCTCGGGATCTCGAGCAGCGTCACGGCGCCCTCGCTCCAATCGTCCAGCGGCTCCAGCCAGAGCGAGGGCCGCTGCTCCCAGTGACGCCTGTCGTCGTCGAAGTCATCGTAGGAACGGGCGCGCTGCATCAGGCCGAAGCCCTTCGGCCCGCGGTCCACGAAGGCCGAGACCTGGAGCGCCTCGGGATTGTGCACCGGGCGCCAGATCGGCTCGCCGTAGCCGTTGTGGATCGCCAATCCCTCCACCGAGAAGGCGGCGGCGCGCAGGTCGTCGACGCGGCGCCGGTCGAGCGCCCCGAACAGGTAGCTCCCCTGCATGCCGCCGAGACCGATATGGTCGAGGTCGGCGCGGGCGAACACCGTGCCGTCGATCCCGGCCACGGAGGCGTCCCGGCCCGGGGTCAGGGTCAGCTTGAACGCCGCCGTCGCGGAATCCGATTCGGCGAAAGCGTGGACCACGACGGGCTGCCCGGGGGCGGGGGTCTCGATGAACAGCGCCTGGAACAGCGGGAACTCCTCGCCGCGGGCATCCGCCGGCCGCAGGGCGAGGGCCCGGGCGTTGATCCCGAAATCCTGTCCCTCCGCCACCAGGTGGAAGAAGGAGCCGCCCTGGAACAGGGCGAAATCCGCCAGATCGCCGCCAACGACGAAACGGGCGCGCAGGCGGAAGCCCGAGAAGGCGGCCGCGGCCGGGAGATCCGGCAGATCCACCCCCGGCGCCGAGAACGCGGTCTTGTCGTAGGATACCGGCTGCACGAGGCCGTTCTCGACCAGGAACAGGGCGACCGGCGTGTCGAAGATCGAGCCGCGCAACAGCGGCTCGAAACTGTAGCCGATGCCCCGATCGGCCCAGACGGCCCGTCCCGCGGCGGGGCGGATCGCCTCGTAGGCGTCCCGGGACAGGTTCTTCAGGGCGGCCGGCAGATCGCCGGATTTCGGGCCGGCAAAGGGCGCCTTGGACCGGGCCCGGGCGAAATCGAGGAGCGTGTTCGCCTCGAAGGCCTCGCCGGCGCCCGGGAGGGCCGGCGCCGTTTCCGGATCAGCCGCGATCGCGTTGCCCGGAAGCGAACCCGCGGCAGCGCCCAGGGCGCCGGCCAGCACGCCGCGGCGGGTCAGGGCAAGGGGCGGTCGGGCGGGACTTATCATACGGTGGTCGGTCTCTCGTCTCTGAAGCCGTTGCCGACAGCGCGGCATTCCGGTCCGGCCCCGCTTCCGCGTCCTGACGCGTGCCGTGTCCCGAACCGATCGCCGCTCCGGCGGAACGCGCTCTCGGTGCCTGTCTATACACGCGGCCCGGCTGAACCCAGGGTTAAGCGGTCCGCTGATCCGCGCACCTCCGTTGACTTAACGCGAGCCGGCTCTCTAAGTCGGTCGCCTGCATCGAAACGGGGGAGGCGACATGGGTTCGTTGCGAGTCACGGGCCACGGCGTGGATCTCGGCGAGAGTCTGCGCGGCCGCGTCGAGGACCGCATGTCGGCGATACAGGCCAAATACCTCGACTCGCACATGAGCGAAGCCTGCACCGGCCATGTCACGCTGCGGCGGGACGGGTCGGCGTTCCGCACGGATTGCGTGCTGCATCTCGTATCGGGCCTGACCATCGAGGCGAACGGGGTCTCGCACGATGCTCGGTCGAGCTTCGAGCAGACTGCCGAGCGCCTCGAGACGCGGCTGCGCCGCTACAAGCACCGTCTGAAGCAGCACGCCACCGGGCCGACCGACGATGTCGCGGTCGAGGCTGCCTACGCGGTCCTGGCCGCGCCGGACGAGGAGGACGACGAGCCGGCCGACGGGGACGCGCATCCGCCGATCGTCGCGGAGAGCACCCGGACCCTGCAGCGCCGCACCATCGGCGAGGCGGTCACGGCCCTCGACATGACGGGCTCGCCGGTGCTCGTGTTCGTCCATGCTGGCACCGGGCGCATCAACGTCGTATATCGGCGCGGCGATGGCGCAATCGGCTGGGTGGACCCGCTGAACGCCGTCGACTGACGGGGCAGGTCGGGAGGAACGGAGCCGGAACCGGCTTGTTTCCCGGTCGATTGATGTGCGGGGACGCGGCCGAGGCGGCCGTCACTGTTCCTGCAACGAGGCCCGCCCTGACCGGGCGGGCGACGGGGCAACGGTCGTTCGATGCCAGTTCTGGAATTCCTCGACCCCGAGTCGGTCGTGCCGTCGCTGCGCGCGCGGACCAAGAAACAGGTCCTTCAGGACCTCGCGACCCACGCGGCGCGTCGCCTGCCCTTGCTCGGGGAGCGTCCGATCTTCGATACGCTGCTCCAGCGGGAGCGGCTCGGCTCGACCGGCATCGGCGACGGGGTGGCGATTCCCCACGGGAAGCTCCCCGGGCTCGACCGCCTGTTCGGTCTGTTCGCCCGATTCGATCGGCCGGTGGATTTCGAGGCCCTCGACGGACAGCCCGTCGATATCGCGTTCCTGCTGCTGGCCCCGGAAGGCGCCGGCGCCGATCATCTGAAGGCCCTCGCGCAGGTCGCCCGGATCCTGCGGGAGCCCGGCATGCTGGCGCATATCCGGGCGGCCCGGGATGCGGGCGCGCTCTACGCTCTCCTGACCCGCTCCACGGCACCGCAGGCCGCGTGATGCCCCACCTCCGAAACGCCGCATCCCTCGCGCTGGCCGCGGGGCTGACCGGTCCGGTCCTGGCGCAGGGCGAGACGACCTGCGCGCGCGACCTCCTCGTGTCGCAATCGATGCAGCGGCAGGCCGTCGACCAGCTCGAACAGGCGGACGGAGACGACGCCAAGAACTGCCGGGTTTGGCGCCGCCACGTGGAGACGATGCGCCGGGTCGCGAGCGTCTACGGCCGCTGCCTCTCCGGCTCGGAACGCGGCGAGCGTCTGGCGCAGGTCCAGGGATCGGACCGGGAGTTCTCCGCGGCGATCAAGGCGCATTGCCGCGGCCAATAGGGTGCTCCCCGCGGGACGCGGACCCCCCATTCGCCGGCTCAATCCACGTCGCGGGCCGCCAGCGGCTCGGCGACCATCTTCACCGGGATCTTCACGGGCTTGCCGCGCCCGATCAGGACCGCCGCCCGGGACCGTTCCGGATCCGTTTCGAACCGGGTGCGCACCCAGCTAGCCAGGAACTTTACGTATTCGGAGGCCACGAGCCGGGCCGCGGGCGGGCTCCGCCACCACCGGTCGGCGTCGAAGGCTTCGGTGACGACGGGATGCGGCAGGACGCGGTCGCTGTCCTGCAGGGCGTGATCGAGTTCGATCAGCGTCCGCGGCATGTGGTAGTTCGAGGTCACCACCGCCACGGTGCTGAAGCGATGGGCCCGCATCCAGCGCCGGGTCTCGATGGCGTTCCCGATCGTGTTGCGCGCCCGATAATCGAGATCGACGCAGCAGGCGATGAGCGCGCGCTGAGTCGGGTTCAGCCGGGCGATCTCGTCGCGGCTGGTGCGCTCGTTCACGCCGGTGATGAGCAGGCGGCGCCCGTAGCCGCCGGCCAGCAGATCGATCGCGTCGCCGATCCGCTGCGCGCCGCCGGTGAGCGCCACGATCCCGTCCACCCGGTCGGACGGCGTCCGCTCGTGCCGGGCGAGCACGCTGACGAAGATCAGGAACCCGGCCAGCAGGGCCACCGCCCCGAGACCCGCCCCGAGGCCGCAGGTCCAGAGCGCGATGCGCCCCCGCTGCCGCGGCTGCGCGGCGCGCGGGCAGCCTCGCTCGTGCCAGGCCCAACCGACGACGTCGGTCGTGAGCGGATCCGATGCGCGCAGCATACGCGTGGTCATCCTCCGGAGGATCGGCGTCGATTGCGGCGGCCCGGAGGCGGCCCGGTCGTCCGCCCCCACACCGCGACGATAAGGTTTCCGGATCGTAAACGCGCCCGCCTGGTGACCGCTGTCCACGCCTTCTAACAGCGCGCGGCGTCCCTAGGCCAGGAAGCGGCGCACGGTGATCCGCGAGACCACGCCCGTCACCAGGGACGCGATCACGCCGATCAGGAGGATGCTGGCATAGCCACGCAGACCGATCTGGAAGGCGCCGAACAGGGCCTCGACCTCCTGACCGGCCGGTCCGGACCGCGCGGCCCGGGCCAGAAGCCCTCCGATGACGAAGGCGAGGATCGCCAGGCCGGCTCCGATGGCGCCCCCGCGCAGGCCCAGGCCGAAGAAGCGGCGCTGGAAGGCGCGGGCGATGTAATCGTCGTCCGCGCCGACGAAGTGGAGCACGTCCACCACCTCGCGATTACTGGCCATCGCACCCCGCGTCGCGAAGGTGACGGCGAGCCCCGTGGCGACCAGGACGAGGACCACGAGCCCGATCCCGATCCCGACGAAGGCATTGGCCGCGGTCGAGAGCCGCTGAAGCCAGAGGGCGTGGTCGTCGAGGCTGGCGACCCCGGGCAGCGCGTCGAGGAGATGCGTGCGCAGGCGTTTCAGATCGGTGCCTTGGCCGCTCGCGAGCCGCAAGGCGATCAGCCGCGGCACCGGCAGGTCCGACAGATCGAGCCCGCTGCCGAGCCACGGCTCCAGGAGCCGCTCGGCCTCGGCCTTGGAGAAGATCCGCGTCTCGGCGATGCCCGGCTCGGCTTTGGCGATGCCCGCCGCCCGGGTCACGTCGGCGTCGACGTCGCGCCCGGGACCCGGGCGGATCTGGATCGTGACCTCCTGGGCGACGTCGCCCTGCCACTGGGCGGCGTTCGCCGCCACCATCTCGGCGGCACCGGCGCAGAGCCCCGCCAGGAAGGTGAGGATGGCGATGACCGCCGCCAGGGAGCGCCCCGCCGCCGTGTCGGTCGGCACCAGCGGCGCGTTGCGGCGCAGATTCGCCGGCACGGACGGGACCGGGGGACCGGCGAGGGGCTCGGGCCGGGCCCGCGGGATGGCCTGCGTGCTCATTCCTCGATCCGAAGCCGGCCTTCACCGAGCACCATCCGGCGGGCGTCGACCGCATCCATGATGCCGAAATCGTGGGTGGCGATGATGACCGAGGTCCCGAGCTTGTTCAGTTCCAGGAACAGGCGCAGCAGCCGCCGCCCGAGTCCGGGATCGACGTTGCCGGTGGGCTCGTCGGCGAGCAGCAGGTCCGGCCGGGCGATCAGCGCCCGGGCGATGGCGGCGCGCTGCTTCTCCCCGCCGGAGAGGAGCGGCGGCAGGGCGTGCATGCGCTCGCCGAGGCCGACCCAGCGCAGCAGCTCCACCACCTCGGCCCGGTAGCTCGCCTCGGCGCGTCCCTGGACGCGCAGCGGCAGCGCCACGTTCTCGTAGGTGGTGAGATGGTCGAGAAGGCGGAAATCCTGGAAGACGACGCCCATCCGCCGCCGCAGCCCGGTCAGGGCCTTGGCGGAGATGCCGCTCACCTCCTCGCCGAAGATCGAGACGAGGCCTCGGGTCGGCCGCACCGACAGCAGGATCAGGCGCAGCAGCGTCGTCTTGCCGGCCCCCGAAGGACCGGTGAGGAACTGGAAGGAGCGCGGGGCGATGCGAAAGCTCACGTCCGACAGCACCTCCGGCCCGAGGCCGTAACGCATGCCGACATTCTCGAACTGCACCACCGGCCGCTCCGCGCCGGGCAGCAGGCTCTTCATGCTCGCCTGTAGGTTCAAGGCCGTGCCGTGTCTCGCCGATCCCGATACGGGCATCGCCGGAGCGGCGGGCGTTTTCAAGGCCTTCGGAATTTCACGGGCGCTTAACCCTGTTCAGCCACACTTTCTCAAGCGAATTCACTGTCCGGCCGCGGTACGGCCGGTGGATGCGAGTATGGCGCGTATGCTGATCGTCTGCCCGAGCTGCGCGAGCGCCTACCAGATCGACGCCGGAAAGGTCGGCATGGAGGGCCGCTCGGTCCGCTGCGCGGCCTGCCGCGAGACCTGGTTCATCACCCCCGCCGACGTGCTCGCCGGGCACGAGGCCGAACTCGCGGCGGAGGCCGATCCGGCCGCCGACGCGGCCTGGGAAGAGGCGGCCGCCGCGGTGCGGGAGGCCTCCGATCTCCCGACCCCCACGGTCCCAGCCGCAGCCGGGCTGCCGTTCCGCGGGAGAAGACACCGGCTCCGCGGCGGCCTGTCACCATCCCTGGCGGTCGGGCTGACGCTCCTGGCGGCGCTGCCGCTGCTGTGCCTCGCCCGCGTGAGCGTGGTCCGGACGGTCCCGCAGACCGCAGCCCTGTTCGCCCGGATCGGCCTGCCGGTGAACCTGCGCGGCCTCGAGATCCGTGACGTCGTGGCGTTCAGCAGCCCCGCCGAGGAGGGCCGTCCGGCCGAACTCGTGGTCGAGGGCGACCTCGTGGGTGTCGCGCGGTCCGATATGCCGATCGCGCCGCTCAGCGCCGAGATCCGGGATGCCGGCGGTCGCGTGATCCGGACATTCACGGTCAACGCACCGCGGGCGGTGCTGGGCAACGCGGAGGCCGCCCGGTTCCGCGGGACGCTGACCAGCCCGCCCGCCACCGGGCGTTCGGTGGTGTTGCATTTCGCCGGTGCCGAACCGCCACGCGATGAGGCCCGAGCCGGCGTGAGCAGCCATTGAGGGCATGCGCGCCGGGGTGCGGCGACGCGAGCGCCTGACGGGTCATGACCGAACGATGACGCGTCTCGTCGCGGCGAACGCGCGCGCTCCCAGTTCCCGTCAACAGTGGTAATATTGTTTTTCAGATCGACCAATGTATTTGGATCGTAATTCGTTTTTACAATCTACGGCAGATTTTTTACAGTGAAAACCGACGCCGTGTTATTTATTAAAGTCTTAGCTGTGATCGATCAAGAGAAATTATTTCAAAATATTTTCGAATAAGCAGTCATCAACCGCTTCGTTTATCCAGATCTTCGTTGCACTGATATCTAATAATTTTCAAGTTCAAGTCCTAGAAATTGACCGATTTTACTGTTTCCAAAGCCGTTGTCCCTCATTGAGCGATATGCGCGGCATATCCCGGCAACTCTGCTTTCCTGTTGCTTGTCGATGTCGGATCTGAAAACCTGGATTTGCAAGCGTGCCAGGGCGTCGTCGCCTATGCCCGATATTGAGGATTGTGGGGGCGATCCATTGTGAGCAGAAAGAAGAAAGTCCCGGTTTCCACCGCCACGACCGACGTGGTCGAGGGAAAACAAGCTTTCGACTATTGGCGCAGCACGATAATGGGCGGGGTCGACGTGACGCCGCTCGATTCGGCACTGCCGTTCTCGGCCGGCCGCACGGTCGCCGCCTCGCCCTACGGCGCGATCCTCCACGCGTTCAGCGATGCTTACAAACTCGAGCGGACGGCCCAGCATGTCCGGCGCGACGGACGCGACGACGTCGGGGTGACGGTGGTCCTGAGAGGCAATGGCTATATCGAGCAGGGCAACAACGGTGCGCTCCTGAAAGCGGGCGACATCGCCTTTCACGCTTGGGAGCGGCCCGGCGGTGGGGGAAACCTGGGGCGCTACGAGGAGTTGCGGCTCACCGTGCCCCGATCCACGTTCCTCGCGGAGATGGGCGATACGCGCGCATACGGGGGACGCAGGTTCGGTCCGACGCCGCTGAGCGGATTGTTTGTCACCTATCTTCGTGCCTTCGCGTATTCAGTCGCCGACATGTCCGAGGCGGAAACCGGCATCGCCATCGAGGGCGCCCTCCACCTGCTGCGCGGTGCCATCAACGGGGGGGCCGAGCGCGCCGACGGCGAAGAGCTCTCCCGGGACGCGCTACGCTCCCTCGCTCTGGCCCGGATCGAGCGGTGCCTGCACGACCCTGAATTCGGTCCCGACCGCCTGGCCGCAGACCTTCGGATCTCGCGCAGCCGCCTCTACGCGGCCTTTGCCGGGGGGGAGGGGATCGCGGCCAGGATCCGAGAGGCGCGCCTCGACCGCGCGCATGATCGGATCGTGATGATGCGGAAGACGGGCATCCGGGTCACGTCGATCATGACCAGTTGCGGCTTCACCGACCCGGCCGCCTTCAGCCGTGCCTTCCGTCGCCGCTTCGGCCTCTCCCCCCGGGAACTCCTCACCCAGGGCGACGGCTGACCGGATCCGGCGCAGTCGCCCGCGGCTCGACCGCGGCGCGCCGGGGTGCTGCCGCGGCTGCGATGGACCGGATCGATCCGGACAGGGCGAGGCCCAGGCGGATCGCCGCGAGGCCGACCCGCGCGATGCGGATCTGCCGCCGCAGGTGGCGCGGGCCGATGGGGCGGTAGGCGAGCCGCGGACTGGCGCGCTCGGCCTCCGCGATGGCTTGGCCGAGGGGCAGGGTCGCGATCCGATCCGCCTCCGCCGCGCCGATCCCGAGCGTCCGAGCCCAGGCGCGATGGCGGCTGAGCAAGCCCCGTCCGTGCAGCCTTCGGAACCGGCGCCGCCAAAGGTAGCGGCGAACGGCTCGGGCAAACGGTTCCATCCGGGCGTCGCAGAGGGCGTCGGGCTCCTCGCACCGCGCGCGAATCGTGTCGGCGACGCCCCCGGGGGCGCGACCCGTGAGGCGGGCCGAGATGGTCACGCACACGTCGGTGGCGTGGCGAACGCGCAAGCCGCGCGCGATGAGGCGCGCGATGAAGGCACCATCCTCGCCGAGGGGTATCTCCGGCATGCCCCCGACGGCGCGGTAGGCCGCGCGGGTCACCGCCAGCGTCGCGCCGATCGCGGTGCGGTGGCACGGCCAGGGATCGTGCGGGTCCGGGTCGATCCGCGCCTCCGCCTCGGTGATGAGCGCGTCGTAGCGGTCTTCGAGGCGGCCTCGGGCGGGCAGCGACGGCGGCAGCAAGGCCGCCTCGGCGGCATCGAGTTCGACGCGGCCGGCGACCGCGTCGGCCCCCGCCCGGATCGCCGCCCGGTTGCGGGCCACCCAGTCGGGCGGCACCCGGCTGTCGGCGTCGGTGGACAGGATGAGCCCCGCCTGTCCAACATCGCCGAGCCACTCCGCCGCCGCATCCATGGCGCGACGCCGGGCCCAGCCGGCATGGGCACCCGCAAACCGCTCGACCAGGACCCGGACCGGGATCGACAGGGTGGGCACGAGCCCGGCGACGATGGCCTCGGTCCGGTCCGTGCAGTTGTTCAGGAACAGGACCAGCCCGAGGCTCCCCGGTTCCAGGCCCGCCTGGGCGTCCATGGCGCGCAGACAGGTCGCGATACGCTCCTCCTCGTTGCGCACGGGCACCGCCACGATCGCGTCGGGGGTCGTGGCGATGGATAGGCGGTCGCTCGTCACCGGTCGGCTCCGTCGGGCCTGGCCGGGTGGGTCCGGGGCCGCGACGGGGATATGCCCAGGCTTGCCTGAACGAAGCCGGAAGCGTTCCCGTGTCCGGAGGGTATCGGTCGTCCCTCCGAAGAGGGACGCCGGTCAGAGGGTCTTCTCGACCAGGCCTTCGATCCATTCGGGCTGGGTCTCGCCGACGGAACGCCCGACCTCGGTCGCCCCCTTGTAGGCGATGAGCGTGCTCTGCATCCGCACGTCGAGCCGTTTCAGCATCGCTTTCTGGCTGTCGAAGTCGATGTCGAAGATCTGGAGATCCTTGAACCGCGGGTCCGCCGACAGCTTGGCGAGGATCGGCTTCTGCGTCTTGCAGATGGGACACCAGGGCGCGCTGACTTCGACCAGGATCGGGCGGCCGCTCTGCTGTGCGGCGGCGAAGGCACTCTCCGAGAACGGGATCGTCTCGCCCGCGCGTGACGGACCGGGACCGGCGGTCAGCAGCAAGGCCAGACTGGCCAGTGCGACGACATGGCGGCGGGTGTTCATGGTGCGTCTCCCGGATGCCGGACGCTCCTTCGTGGGAGCGCGGCTTTGGGGCAGGGTACACCACCGGACCGGAAAGGCCGCGCGGCCCGGCGACGCGGCGCGCGCGAAAGCGGGGGCACCGGATCACATCATCGAGATGGCGCGTCCAGACGATCCTCCGCCACGAGCGCGGCGATGTCGTTCGCGTCCACCGCATCCATCGGGCGCCGGATCCGCAGGGCCCGGGTCGGTGCGCCCGCCCGCATCACCAGCACGATGGTTTCCATGTCGGGGCAGCCGGGATCTGGGCAGGCGAGTTCGTTCACCGACAGAGTGGCGGTCTCGCCGAGGCGCAGAGCCGCGCTCAGCTCCCGCTTCAGCCGGGCCGCGATCTCGGCCCGCTCGGCCGAGCGGGCGCGCCACGCCTTGAGGCTCACGAAAGCCATGTCCGATGCTTTTCCCCGGGGTGGAAGACCGCGGCGCGAGAGTGTTGCGCGGAGTAGAGCCGGTCAAGCGCGGGCCCATGAACGCGACCGGCAACAAAATCGGCCTTACGTGGTCGTGCCCGGCGCCACCCCGCTGAATTCAGCAGCCCCAGCGGTCTTCCGACTCGACAGTGCGGTGGACGTTCTGCGAGGTGCGCACGAGCGCGCAGAGGATGTGAGATCTTGCGACCCTGGCGGGACGGACCGAACGACCGGCGGAACTACCATCACGGCAACCTGAAGGAGGCGCTCCTTGAGGCTGCGCGCCGCTTCATCGCCGAGCGCGGGATCGGCGGCTTCACGCTGGTGGATGCCGCGCGCCTCGTCGGGGTGACGCCCGCGGCCCTGTATCGGCATTTCCGCGGACGCGAGGCCCTGCTGGAGGAACTCGCCGGGCGGGGCTTCGCCGAACTCGCTGCCCGGCTCGCACGGGCCCTGACCTCGCGCGGTACCCCGCTGGAGCGGTTCACCCGCATGGGCGAAACCTATCTGACCTTCGCCGAAGAGGAGCCGGCCTATTACGCCGCCATCTTCGAGACCCGGGGCCTGTCGTCCGCCGCGGCCGAGCACGACGGTGCGCCGGGTGCCGCAGGCGCCGCCGCTCGGCCGAGCCCCTTCGATCTCCTGGTCGAGGCGCTTCAGGCGACGTTCGCCGATGGGTTCGGAGGCGTCGCACCCCGCTTCATCGCCCTGGAGGTCTGGGCCCTGGCCCACGGCCTCGCGACCCTCTCGGCCGCCGGGCACCTGCCGCGGGGTCCCGGCTTCCCGGACAAGTTCGAACTCCTGCGCGCCGGCGTCCTCGCCCTCGTCCACGGCGTCGCGCGGTCCGGCGAACACGGATCCGGCACCGGACGGCCTTGAAAGGCGTCATCGGCACCCGCATGTTAACCGCGTTCACATGGACAGCGGAGCACAGCCGTGACCTCTCAGACATCCTCCCCTTGGGCGACCGGCAGGCTTAGCCGGTCCGGTCCGTTCCCGCGCCGTTCGCTGGAGATCGGTGCGATCGTCGTCGGCTTCATCTATTGGTGGCCCGTCGGGCTCGCGCTCGTCGCCTGGAAGATTGCGGGCTACCCGGCCTTCGCCGAGCTGCGCGACACGGCCCGCCGGACGATGTCCGATTTCGGGGATGCGCGGCCGGTCTCCCGCTTCGCCCGGGCGTTCGAGGCGGCGAGCCGCCGCGACGGCACTGGCAACGCGGCCTTCGACGCCTATCGCAGCGCTGAACTCGACCGGCTTGAGGCGCAGCGCCGCGCCCTCGAGGAGGAAAGCCGCGCCTTCGCGGCGTTCGTCGAGGAGCTGAAGCGGGCCAAGGACCGCGAGCAGTTCGACGCCTTCATGGCGAAGCGCCGGACCGAAGGGGGCGAGGGCCGTACGGTCTGATACCGCACTCTCTCCCGAGCCGTTCCCGGATACCGATCACCGAGGGGACCAGCCATGTTCCGCCGGAGGACCGGATCGCCGGGAACCGAACCTCCGGCGACGGGGCCGGATGACTCCTTCTGATGCGGCTGCCGGGGGGCAAAAGGCGCCCGGCAGCCGCTCGTGTCAGGCGGCCCGGATGTTGGCCAGGAAGCGGTCGATCTCGGCCGTGAGATGCTCGGACTGGCGCGACAGCTCCGAGGCGGCGCCGAGGACCTGGCCCGCCGCCCGTCCGGTCTCCTCCGCCGCTCCGGCGACACCGACGATGTTGCTGGTCACCTCGCCGGTGCCCTGCGCCGCCTGGCCGACGTTGCGCACGATCTCCTGCGTGGCCGCGCCCTGCTCCTCCACCGCCGCCGCGATCGAGGTCGCCACGGTGTCGATCTCGCGGATGCGCGCGGTGATCGTGCCGATCGCGGTGACCGCCTGACCCGTGGAGGCCTGGACCCGGCCGATCTGGCCGGAGATCTCCTCGGTGGCCTTGGCGGTCTGTTCGGCCAGCGCCTTCACCTCGGAGGCGACCACCGCGAAGCCGCGTCCTGCCGCGCCGGCCCGGGCCGCCTCGATCGTGGCGTTGAGCGCCAGCAGGTTGGTCTGGCCGGCGATCGACGAGATCAGCCCGACCACGTCGCCGATGCGCGCCACCGCGCCGCTCAACTCCAGCACCAGCGCCCCGGTTTGGTCGGCCTCGCCGACCGCCGCCTGCGCGAGCCGGGTCGAGCCGTCCACCTGACGGCCGATCTCCTGGACGGAGGAACCGAGTTCCTCGGCGGCGGCCGCGACGGTGTTGACGTTGGTCCCGGCCTCCTCGGCGGCGGCGGCCACGGCGGTGGACTGGGCGGAGGTCTGGCTGGCCATGGACGACATCGCCCCGGCCGTGGCCTGCAATTCGGTGGCGGAGGCCGAGACCTGCTCGATTATGCCGCCGACCGCGGCCTCGAACCGGTCCGCCATCTGCCGCATGCCGAGCTTGCGCTGCTCTTCGGCGGCGTGGCGCGCCCCGGCGGCCTCGGCCTCCAGCGCGCGGCTGCGGATCAGGTTGTCCTTGAACACCTGCACGGCGGCCGCCATCGCGCCGACCTCGTCGCGGCGGTCCCGGAACGGCACTTCCGTCCCGGTCTCACCGCCGGCGAGCCGCGACATCGCCCCGGTCATGGCCTGGATCGGCCGAGAGATGTAGAGGAGGCCGAACCCCGCCGCCGCCAGCGCCGAGGCGATGGCCAGACCGATCCCGATCATCGCCGTTACAGTGGCCGCGTTCGCACTCGCCATCGCGGCATCCGCGTCGCGGGACGCCGTCTGTCCGTCATGCGCGACCAAGCGCGCCAACAGGGCGCGGGCATCATCATACAACACCACGACATTTGGCTCGACCAACAGCTTCACAGCATCCTGCTGTTGCCCTGATCCCATCAGGCGGCGGGCATCGCCGTCCACCTGCTCGAACTTGCTCCAGGACGCCGCGAAGGCATCGTAGAGCGTCCGCTCCTCCGGTGTGCTGATCAGAGGTTCATACGTGCGGCGTGCCTCCCGCAGGCGTGTGTGCGTTTCGGCGAGGCTGGTCTCGTTTTTCGCCCGGTTTTCCGGCGTGTCCGACAACAGGATCAGGCGGTACTGTTTGATGCGAACTTCGGAGGCCGCCACCTCGATCGCGCTGATCTTCTCGACGGACGGCAGCCAGTTCGTGGCGAGCGCCGTGGTCGATTGGCGGATCGCGGCGGCGTCGCGGAGCGACAGGACACCCTGTCCTGCCGCGATGAGCGCCATCAGGCCGAAGAGGATCGTCAGAATCGTCTTGAGAGATAGATTCAGGTGCATAGCTCGCTCTGATCTCGGTTCAGGGGCGGGGCGTTCGGGCGCAGCAGGACAAAGCAGTTCGCCCCAGTTAGGCCATGCGATACGATCAGCAAGCCGAAGGATCACCTGTTGTTAGGTTGACTGACAGTAATAGAAATTCTCTCTGAAGCTTTTTTACAATCGGATTTGTACATGAAAACATACATTTTTTGATCAATTCTAACTATAGACCGACTGAATAAGATTGTATTATTAAAAAAATTATTCCTTAGAAAAGTTAAAATCTGTCATTTTGCGCGGACGACGACGATTTTTGGTCAGTTCTGCCCATTGTTGATCATCTATTTGCACAGAGATCACAAACCAGACCTGGAAAATGGCTCTGCAATAGCCTGAGAAATTGATCTTTCCAACACGCCCTGATCTTCGGTGCCAATCTTTCTGCACGGCCGTACGGCCGGCCCTGAAACCGCGGATGCGGAGACCGGCCCGTATCCGGAAGGCCGACCGGATCCGGGTCGATTGCCGCTCCCACCGACGGATCAGCCCGCCCGGATGGTCCAACTCGGAAGTTGCACCCCGGCCCGGGGTCCTGCATTCCTCGGTGGCCGAGGCGGAGGGTTGGGCCATGCCGATGGGTCGGGTCACCGTGGTGGATCACCCGCTTGTGCAGCACAAGCTCACATACCTGCGCGACAAGAACCGCTCGACCAAGGGGTTTCGTCAGATCCTGAACGAGATCGGCATGCTCCTGGCCTACGAGGTGACGCGGGATCTGCCGCTGGAGCCGGTGACCATCGAGACGCCGTTGCAGCCGATGGAGGGCCGGCAGATCCAGGGGAAGAAGCTGGTGCTGGCGCCGATCCTGCGCGCCGGGGTCGGGTTCCTCGACGGGATGCTGTCGCTGGTTCCCTCGGCGCGGGTCGCCCATATTGGGCTCTACCGGGATCCGGACACGCTGGAGGCGGTAGAGTATTACTTCAAGGCTCCGTCGGATCTCGCCGACCGGACGGTGCTGGTCCTCGACCCGATGCTGGCCACCGCCAACTCGGCGATCGCAGCCCTCGACCTGCTGAAGGCCCGGGGGGCGTCGGACCTGCGCTTCGTCTGCCTTCTGGCGGCTCCGGAGGGCCTCACCAAGTTCCAGGGGGCCCATCCCGACGTACCGATCTGGACCGCAGCCATCGACAGCCACCTGAACGATCACGGCTACATCGTTCCCGGGCTCGGCGATGCGGGGGATCGGATGTACGGTACGCGGTGAACAAGGCGGAGCGCTCCGTCCGGCCCGCAATCGAAACATGTCGCGCCGTCACGCGCACCGGGAGACGGCAGCATGCTGGGCTGGGATGTCGACCGCGATGCCATGACGGCGCCCGCCGTCGCGCGCAACCGCGATGCGGTCCTCGCCGTACTGCGCCGGGTCCTGCCGGCGCGGGGCACTGTGCTGGAGATCGCCAGCGGCTCCGGCGAGCATGCGGTCTACGTCGCCGCTGCGCTGCCGGCCCTCACGTGGCTGCCGAGCGATCCCGATCCGGAGGCCCGGCGCAGCATCGCGGCGCATGTCCGCCGGGCCGGGGCCACCAACATCCTGCCGCCGCTCGATCTCGACGCGCGCGCGGCCTCGTGGGCGGTCGGCCGCGTCGACGCCATCGTCTGCATCAACATGATCCACATCGCGCCCTGGGCGGCGACCGAGGGGCTGATGGCCGGGGCCGGACGCATCCTGACGGAGGACGGACTCCTGTTCCTCTACGGGCCGTTCCGGGAAGACGGCCGGCACAGCGCGGACAGCAACGCCGATTTCGACGCCTCCCTGCGCGCGCGCGATCCGGACTGGGGTGTACGTGATCGCGAAGCGGTCGCGGTCGAGGCCGCACGTCACGAGTTGGCCGTCTCCGAGCGGGTGGCGATGCCGGCGAACAATCTGAGCTTGGTCGTCCGGCGCGTGGGAAGCTGACGGGGCATTCGTCACGCGTCTGCGCGCCTGCACATTGAATTCAGCCGGACGAATGTTGCACACTCCGCCCGTGAACCCGATGCGACGGCAGAAGCCGCACGGGCGCCAGGAGGAAGCCCATGCCGATGGAACGCAGCCTTTCGAGCCGGGCCCTCGCCCTGCTCGCAGTCGCCGGATTGACGGGAGCGGGCCCGGCGCGCGCCGCCGACCCGATCCGGATCGGGGTGATCGCCGAGGCGCAATCGGTGGTCGGCGCCTCGATCCCGCAGGCCGTGCAGCTCGCCGCCGACGAGATCAACGCCAAGGGCGGGGTCGACGGCCGGCAGATCCAGGTCGTGACCTACGACGACAAGAGCTCCGCCTCCGACGCGGTGCGCGCCTTCCAGCGGGCGGTCTCCGAGGACAAGGTCAACCTCGTCATCGCCAGCTACGTCTCCGAGGTGGTGCTGGCGCTGATGCCCTGGGCCGCCCGGCTCAAGACCCCGATGATCACCCCCGGGGCCGCATCGAACGAGATCAGCCTCGCCGTTCACAAGGACTACGCGCGCAACAAGTACACTTTTCACGGCTACTTGACCTCGGCGGCCCTGGCGCAGTCGATCTGCGACTCCACGAAGGACATGCTCCTCGACCTGATGAAGGTGAAGACCGCGGCGATCATGAGCGAGGACGCGGCCTGGACCCGGCCCCTCGACGTCGGATACGAGAAGTGCCTCCCCGAGATCGGCGTCAAGGTCGTCGATCACATCCGCTTCTCGCCGGACACGGGCGACTTCACGCCGATCTACAACAAGATCGAGGCGGCCAAGCCCGACCTGATCGTCACCGGTATCTCGCATGTCGGGGTCCAGCCGACCGTGCAGTGGCAGAACCAGCAGGTGCCGCTCGCCATGACCGGGATGAACTCCCAGGCGACCTCCTCGACCTTCTGGTCCAACACCAACGGCGCCACGCAGGGGGTGATCTTCCAGAGTATCGCGGTGCCGGGGGCCGCGATCACCGGGAAGTCGCTCGGCTTCAGCGAGGCGTTCAAGAAGCGCTTCGGCAGCGACCCGTCCTATGCCGGCTACATGGCCTACGATCAGGTCTATTACACCGCCGAGGCGGTGAAGCGCGCCGGCTCCACGGAGGCCGACAAGCTGGTCGACGCCCTGGAGAAGACCGACTGGGAAGGCACCGTCGGGCGCACGCAATTCTACGGCACGGACGATCCCTTCACCCACTCGATCAAGTACGGGACGGGCTTCGTGACCGGCCTGATGGCGCAGTGGCAGGACGGCAAGCAGGTCGCGATCTGGCCGAAGGGCCTGGCGCAGGGCCAGATCGTGCTGCCGGCCGCGGTCAAGGCCGCGGCGCGGTAGAGCCACGTCCCGAACGGTGGCCGCCGGCTTTTCAAAAACGGCGATGCTGATCGGACAGCGAGCGCATCGTGCCGGTTCCGATATCCGGTACGATGCGCGAGCCGTCGCACCACTCGCATCCGCGCGCTCGGCGGGCCCGCGGCTTGCCAAGCGCGCCCCTTGCCGCAAGTAGAGTCGCACCGCGGCGGCATAGACGCGGGCGAGATGACACGCGCGGAGAGGATTTCGTCGATGGTGAGCACCGATCTGCCCGGGACCATGCGCCAGATCCGCTACGCGGGCTCCGGTGGTCCGGAGGTGATCACCCTCGAGACGGCCCCGGTCCCGAGCCCGGGGCCCGGTCAGGTGCTGATCGAGGTTGTGGCCGCGGGGGTAAACCGGCCCGATGTCGCGCAGCGGGCCGGGGTCTACCCGCCGCCGCCCGGCGCCACCGAGGTCCCTGGCCTCGAAGTCGCGGGCCGCATCGTCCGGCTCGGCCCCGATGTCACGGGGTTGTCGATCGGCGACGAAGTCTGCGCCCTTGTGATCAGCGACGGCTACGCCGAGTTCGCCGTGGCCGAAGCCGCCCATTGCCTGCCGCGCCCGAGGGCCGTCCCCCTGGCCGACGCGGGCGGGCTGCCCGAGACCTTCTTCACCGTCTACTCGAACGTGGTCCAGCGGGGCCGGCTCGCCTCCGGGGAGAGCTTCCTCGTCCATGGCGGGTCGAGCGGCATCGGCGCGACGGCGATCCAGATCGCCAAGCATGTCGGTGCCCGGGTCTTCGCCACCGCCGGCTCGGCCGAGAAGTGTCGCTTCTGCGAGGATCTCGGGGCCGACGCGGCAATCGACTACAAGCAGGCGGATTTCGCCGAGGAGATCAAGCGGCTGACCGATGGACGCGGCGTCGACGTCATCCTCGACATGATCGGCGCCAGCTATCTGGCCCGCAACCTCAAGTCCCTGGCGCAGGATGGGCGCCTCGTGATGATCGCGCTGATGGGCGGCTACAAGGTCGACGGCCTGAACATCACCCCGATCATGCGCAACCGCCTGACCTTCACCGGCTCGACGCTCCGGCCGCGCTCGAAGGCCGACAAGGCCGCGATCGCCGAGGGCCTGCGGCGGGATATCTGGCCCGCGCTCGAAGCCGGGCGCATCCGCACGGTGACGCACGCCACCTTCCCGCTGGAGCGGGCCCAGGAGGCGCATGCGCTCATGGAATCGAGCGCCCATCTCGGCAAGATCCTGCTGAGCACCGGGCGTTGACCGTCCGGAACACAGGAACCGGCTTCCTCGGCTTCGCGTTGGCGGCCGGTAACGGGAACGTGTTGCAGACCGCGCTTCCGCGGGTTGCGTCCCGCCGATGAAGGTTGGTGCAGATGGCCGAGAGATTGAACCCGCAGGACAGCCGGCAGGGCGAGCGCGGCAAGACCGTGCTGTGGGTGCTGGTCGCGAGCCTCGTCCTTCTGGCGATCGCCACGGTGGGTCTGTTGACCTGGAACGGCGCGAATGCGCCCAAGGATTACGCCAGCCAGAGTCAGGATGCGTCGCGCCGTGAGGTGACGGGCTCGGTCAGCGGCCAGGCCGGCGGTTCCTCATCCGCGAACAGCACCGGCGTGCCGGGCGGCAACCCGTCCTACCCGCAGCCGGCTCAGCCGGGTGCGAATGGCGGAGCGGCGAAGTAAGCCGTCGCGCGGGGCGGCCGTCGGCGCCGCCCCGAACACCGCTCGCTCAGCGCGTCGGGACGGGCGTCGGCCCACGGTAGTCGTAGAACCCGCGCTTGGCCTTCCGGCCGAGCCAGCCGGCCTCGACATATTTCACCAGCAGCGGACAGGGACGGTACTTCGAATCCGCCAGCCCTTCGTACAGGACCTGCATCACCGACAGGCAGGTATCGAGGCCGATGAAGTCGGCGAGCTGCAGCGGACCCATCGGATGGTTCGCGCCGAGCTTCATCGCGGTATCGATCGACTCCACCGATCCAACGCCCTCGTAGAGGGTATAGATCGCCTCGTTGATCATCGGCAGCAGGATGCGGTTGACGATGAAGGCCGGAAAGTCCTCCGACATCGTCGAGGTCTTGCCGAGCTTGGCGATGAACGCCTTGGCCGCCTCGTAGGTCGTGTCTTCCGTGGCGATGCCGCGGATCAGCTCGACGAGCTGCATCAACGGCACCGGGTTCATGAAATGGATGCCGATGAACTTCTCGGGCCGGTCCGTGGCGGCGGCGAGCCGCGTGATCGAGATCGACGAGGTGTTGGTCGCCACAAGGGCTTCCGGGCGCAGCGACGCGCACAGCGACGAGAAGATCTCGCGCTTCGTGGCCTCGTTCTCGGTCGCGGCTTCGATGACCAGGTCGCAGGGGCCGAGCGCGTCGAAGTCCCGGGCCGGCAGGATGCGGGCCTTGGCCGCGCGGCTGTCTTCGTCGGAGAGGCTGCCCTTCGAAACCAAACGGGCGAGGTTGCCCGCGATCATGCCCAGTCCATTATCGAGCCGGGTCGAGTCGCGATCGTTCAACAGGACGTCGAGACCGGCCGAAGCGCAGACCTGCGCGATGCCGCTGCCCATCTGGCCCGCGCCGATGATGCCGACCCGCTTGATCTCCATACTCATTGACCGACCTGTGCCCCTGATGCCGATGCCCGGCCGTGCGACTCGACGGATGCGCCAAGACGACGGCACGTTGTCCTGCCGTCGCTGTCTTGTAGACCAATCACCGACGCGGAAGGAACCCGCGAGGTCGCATGATACAGGCATACCGGTTCAGTGCGACCGCCGGGGTAGACCCGGCCGTTACTGACCCTTCGCTTTTCCGATCTCCGATTGCAGTTCCGGCACCACCTGGAACAGGTCGCCGACCAGCCCGTAATCGGCGACCTGGAAGATCGGGGCGTCCTCATCCTTGTTGATGGCCACGATGACCTTCGAGTCCTTCATGCCGGCGAGGTGTTGGATCGCGCCCGAGATTCCCACCGCCACGTAGAGGTCCGGCGCCACCACCTTGCCGGTCTGGCCGACCTGCCAGTCGTTGGGGGCATAGCCTGCGTCCACGGCGGCGCGGGAGGCGCCCACCGCCGCACCGAGGCTGTCGGCGAGCGGCTCGATCAGGGCGTGGAATTTCTCCGAGGAGCCGAGCGACCGGCCGCCCGACACGATGATCCGCGCGGCCGCCAGTTCCGGACGATCGGACTTGGCGATCTCCTCGCCCTTGAAGCTCGAACCGCCCGCCTCCGCGGCGGAGGCCGAGACGGGCTCGACCGGCGCCGCCGCGCCGCCCTCGGCCGCGGCCTTGAACGCCGCGGTGCGCACGGTGATCACCCGCTTGCCCGCGGGCGCCTGCACGGTCTGGATCGCGTTGCCCGCGTAGATCGGCCGCTCGAACGTATCGGGCGCGACCACCTTGATGATGTCTGAGATCTGCGCGACGTCGAGCAGGGCTGCGACCCGCGGCAGCACGTTCTTCCCGGTGGTCGAGGCCGAGGCGATGATGGTCTCGTAGGGCTCGGCGACTGCGACGATCAGGGCCGAGACCGGCTCGGCGAGGTCGTGGTCGTAGACCGCGTCCTCCGCGACCAGCACCTTCTCGACGCCGTCGAGCTTGGCCGCAGCCTCGGCCACCGCCTTCGCTCCGGAGCCCAGGACCAGGGCGTGGACCGGCGCGCCGATAGCCCTGGCGGCCGTCAGCGCCTTCAGCGTCCCGTCCTTGATCTGGCCGTTGCCGTGCTCGACGAAGAGGAGTGTCGTCATGGTCGTCTCGAGTCCTCGGAGTGGGGGGCGCGGGGCTCGACCCGGGGCGGGGAGCCTCGCCTGCGGATCAGATGACGCCGGCTTCGACCTTGAGCTTCTGGACGAGTTCGGCTGCGGACCCGACCTTGATGCCGGCGGAGCGCCCCGGCGGCTCGGCGGTCTTGAGGACCTTCAGCTTCGGGGTCACGTCGACGCCGAGCGCCTCCGGGGCCAGTTCCTCGAGCGGCTTCTTCTTGGCCTTCATGATGTTCGGCAGCGACGCGTAGCGCGGCTCGTTGAGGCGCAGGTCCGTCGTGACGATGGCCGGGAGCTTCAGACTCACAGTCTGGAGACCGCCATCGACCTCGCGGGTGACGTCGAGGCTGCCCTCGCCGACCTCGATCTTGTAGGCGAAGGTGCCCTGCGGCCATCCGAGAAGGGCGCCCAGCATCTGGCCGGTCTGGTTCGAATCGTCGTCGATCGCCTGCTTGCCGAGGATGACGAGTTCGGGCGCCTCCTTCTCGACCACCGCCTTCAGCAGCTTGGCCACGGCGAGGGGTTCGCAGGTCACGTCGGTCTTCACCAGGATCGCCCGGTCGGCGCCCATGGCCAGCGCGGTGCGCAGCGTCTCCTGGGCCTGCTGCGGGCCGATGGAGACGGCGACGATCTCGGTGACCTTGCCCTTCTCCTTCAGGCGGATCGCCTCCTCGACGGCGATCTCGTCGAAGGGATTCATGGACATCTTGACGTTGGCGAGTTCGACCCCGGAGCCGTCGGCTTTGACGCGGATCTTGACGTTGTAGTCCACAACCCGCTTGACGGGCACCAGCACCTTCATGGCGGTCACGATCCTTCCCCGGAGGATTCTTTTCGTCGTGCAGGCCACGTCCGCGGGCGCCGGAGGCGTAGCGCGGCGTGGGCACGCAAGGCGGCCGGACCGTAGCGGCCACATTTCCGCCTTGTCAACGCGGCGCGGTGGAGCGGGCTCGAAAAGACCGGCCGCCGGTTCAGCGGTTGGCGCCGGGGACCCAGAGGACGTCGTCGGCCCCGTCGGCATTCGCCGTGCGGCTGGCCACGAACAGGAAGTCCGACAGGCGGTTCAGGTAGCGGAGCGCCTCGGGCGAGACGTCCTCACCCTCGCGGGCCGCGAGGCTCACCGCCAGACGCTCGGCGCGGCGGCAAACCGTGCGTGCGACGTGCAGGGCGGCGGAGGCGGCCGATCCCCCGGGCAGCACGAAGGACTTCAGCGGCGGGATCGCTTCGTTGAGGGCGTCGATGTCGCGCTCCAGGCGCTCGACCTGGCTCGCCACGATCCGCAGCGGCTCGTAGGGGAGGGGCTCCGGGCTCGGCGGCGTCGCGAGGTCCGCGCCGAGGTCGAACAGGTCGTTCTGGATCGCCCCGAGCATCCCGTCGAGATGACCCTGCGTGTGGAGGCGGACCATTCCGATGCAGGCGTTGGTCTCGTCGACGGTGCCATAGGTCTCGACGCGCAGGTCGGCCTTGGACCGGCGCTGCCCGTCGGCGAGCGCGGTCGTGCCCTTGTCGCCGGTGCGCGTGTAGATGCGGTTGAGCTTGACCAAGGGGTCTGGCGCCTCAGAAGGTGTAGCCGATCTTGCCGCCGAAATTGGTCAGGCCGCGGTTGTTGGCGCAGAGGCCGGCGTTCGACATGTGCTCGACGGTGGCCATGATGCTCCAATGTTCCGTCAGGCGATAGCCCAGCGCGGCGGCCTCGCGGAACATGGGCGAGCAGCCCAGGGTGTTGAAGCCGTAGGGCGTCTCCGCCTTCGGGCCGGTATAGCCGTTATGGGCGACGCCGCCGAAGAAGCCGTCGAGGAAGATGCGCCGGTTGAAGGTCCCGGGGAAGACCTCGAGGGTCCAGGTGGCGCCGAGATAGGCGTAGCTGGTCCGGCCGCCGGTGTTGTAGCTGCCGCCCACGGTCGGTCGCGGGACGAAGGCCTGCCAGAACGGGTCGGCGCTGAGGACAGGCTTGGCGAACAGGATCTCGCCGTTGACGTTCGCCTTGCTGAAACCCGGGAGCTTGCCTTCGGCACTGCCGGGGTCCTGCACCGCGCCGCCGATCCGGACCTCCGAGACGATGCTGAGCGGCTGGGCCGGCGCGGCGTAGGCCGCCGGCAGGGGCGGCGCATCCGCGGCCGAGACCGGCAGGATCGCGGCGGCCGTGAGCAGGCCGACAAGGCAGGTGCGGAGGGGGGCGATCATGCGGGCTCGGCCGGGGGGACTTCGCAGTTCCAGTCCACCGAGCGTAGCACGAGGCTTCCGCGGCCGACCGCCGAATTCATCCGCCGGTTCGGCGAAAGGCGCCGGGTGCGGCGGCGCAGTCACACCCGCCGGTCGGTGGTCAAGGCGAACGCCACCACACGACGCCCATGATGATCACGATCGCCACGAACTGAAGCAGCACCCGCAGGCGCATCAATTTCTGCGAGAGGTTGGCGCTGCCGCCCCGCATCATGTTGGCGAGGCCGTAGAGCAGGACGAGGGCGACGGCCACACAGGCCACGAGCACCAGGGCGTTGGAGGACATGCGGACGACGATCCGGGCCGGATGGGAACCGTGAGGCGGCTCCCATCGCTGGGTGAAGAGGGGCGCGCTCAGTTCCGGCGGAGCAGGCGCTCGAAATAGTCGAGTTCCTCACGGGGCCGCGTCGGATCGCCGAGCTTGCGCCGCAGCTCCTCCATGATGCGCCGGGCACGCTGGACGGCGGATTCATCGGCGGTGGGCACGCGGACCCGTCCGTCGCTCATGTCGCGACCGCGGGTGGGTCGACCGAGCGGATCGTCGTCGCGGGCGCCGGCCTGACCCTGCTGGCCCGGCTGCTGGCCGCCGTCCTGCTGGCCCGGGCCCTCGCCCTGACCCTCGGCCATCTGCTGCGCCATGCCCTCGGCGCCCTGCTTCAGCCCGTCGAGGGCGCGACCCTGCGCATCCACCGCGGCGCCGGAATCGCCGTCCTTGAGGGCATTCTCGGCCTCCCGCATGGCGTCCTCGGCATCGGACAGGCCCTGCTCGCCGCGCATGCCGTTCTCCTTCATGCGCTGTTCCAGCTCCTCGAGCCGCTTCCGGAGCGCCTGCTGACGCTCACCGACATCGCCCTGCTGCCCTTGGCCTTGCTGTCCCTGGCCTTGCTGCCCTTGCCCTTGCTGCCCTTGGCCCCGCTGTCCCTGGCCCTGTTGCCCCTGGCCTTGCTGGCCCTGCTGCTTCTGCCCCTGGCCGCCCTGCTGGCCGCCCTGCTGGCCGCGTTGACCCTGCTGCTGACCGCGGTTCTGCGGCCGCTGGCCGCCGGGCTGCTCCTGCCCATCCTTGAACGTCTGATCGCGCAAGCCCTGCTGTTCGCGCGCCATGGCGTCGAGGTCGCGCATCTGCTTCTGCATCTCGCGGGAGGCCTGGTCCGACCGGCTGCCACGCTCGGCGGTCTGGAGGTTCTCCAGGATATTGCGCAGCTGCTCCATCAGGCGCTGCGCCTCGGCGGTGTCGCCGCGCTTCATCGCCTCGGCCATGTCCTGGATCATCTTGTCGAGATCCTCGGGCGTGACGGTCTTAGATTGCTGGTCGTTCTGCTGCCGCTCGCCGGACTTGCCGAGATCGCGGCCCTGCTTCTGCGCCATCTCGGACAGGAACTTGTCGAGGGCCTGTTTCAAGTCCTGGGTGAGACGCTTGATCTCGTCGTCGGGCGCGTTGCGCTCGATGGCGTCCTTCAGCCGATCCTGGGCCTGACGCAGCTGCTTCTCGGCGTCCGAGAGATCGCCGTCCTCGATCTTCAGCGCCATCTCCCAGAGCAGGTCGGCGACATCGACGAGTTCGGGATCGGACGAGGCGCGGCGCAGGCGCTCGCTCGCCGTCTTCAGTCCGAGGAAGATTGCCGGCCGCGGCGTGAACATGTCGGGCGCCACCAGGAGGGCGTCCAACGCGCCCTGGACCCAGCGGCGATCGGTATCCGGTGCGGTGACGAGGCGGCGGCGCTCCTCGGCGAGCGCCCGGGCCAGCGGATCGCGGAACGGCCGCGCCGGCAGGGTGATCTCGGTATCCGGGGTCCGGCCCTCCTGGCCCGCCTCGTCCTTCACCGCGATGTGGTATCGGACACGCGCTCCGGACCAGGGACTGTCCGTGAGATCGACCAGGGTCTTGGTGTCGGTCTCGCCGCTGGCATCGGCCGGCTGGGCGAGGCCGATATGCGGTACGGGAACGAGGGAGCGGCCGGCTTTCAGCGGCTCGATCACCGCCTCGGCGGAGCTGATCCCGTAATCGTCCTTGGCCCGATAGGTGAGGGTGAAGGTGCCGCGCCCGTTCACCTCGGGGCCGCCCACCGCCGTGACCTCCGGCGGCCGGTCGGGTATCGCATCCACCGTCAGGCGCTGGCGGCCGGCGGGCGTGACGATCACCAGTTCCGCGGCGCCGACGACGCGGTAGCGTTCCTCGCGCAGATCCGGGCGCGGCTCCTGGCCCGGTACGGGCACGAGCCCGGCATTGGCCGACAGGGTCGTGTTCGCCGCGGCCTTGCCCTGACCGGCGATGCGCACGATGAGTTGCGCGTTGACCGGCGCCCGCAAATGCTGGTCAGTGCCGTCCATCGCGATCAGCAGCGGCGGCAGCCGCGTGTAGAGCGGCGGGTCGATCCAGCCGTCGACGCGGAAATTCGGCCCGGGCGCCGCCGGCTCCTGCCAGTCGAACACCGCGCCGATCCGCTCGCGCCATTCAGGCCCCGCCGCGAACAGGCTGGCCACCGCCGCGACGATCAATCCGGCCCGGAGGGCGAGGGGATCGTGCCGCGTCATGCCCGGCCGCGGCGGCCCGACCCGGAGGCTCGCCACCGCCCGCGCGGCACGGCGCTGATGCAGGTCCCATAGGGCCCGGCTGCCGGCATCCGCGGCACCCACCGCGAGGGTGTCCTGCGCCGTCGAAGCGGGTCCGTGGCGCAGGGCCGGATCGCGCGCCGCGGCCTCCCGGTCGAGCCGCGTCAGAACCGAGCGCCGTTCGAGGCGCCTGAGACGGACGAGCGGCAGGAGGGCCGCCACCAGCAGGATGGCCAGCACGCCCAGGCCGATCTGGCGCCAGAGCGGGGTCAGGTCGAGCCAGAGGCCCGACCAGGACAAGATCAGGAACAGGAGCACGACCCCGAGGCCGCGCCACAGCACCGGCCAGGCCTGCTCCCACAGGGCCGCGACCCGCGCCCGGGCGACCAGCCGGTCGAGCCGCGCGGATCCGGCGGTGCGATCCGGTCGGGCGGCGTTCTTTCCGCCGTCGCTTTCGAAGCCGTCGTTGCCGATCACGCCGATCGTTCCGCCCCGCGCCCCTGGAATCCGGGGCGATCCCGGTTCCAATCCTCGGAGGCTAGCATGGTGGGCCGCCGCGGTCGGCGGGTCAAATCGGCGCGACGGCGGCGCTCAGTTGTGGGCCTGGATGAAGTTGCGCACCTGCGGGTAGATCTGCGATTCCCACCGGCGCCCCGCGAAGACGCCGTAATGGCCGACGCCGGCCTGGAGATGGTGGGACCGCATGTAGGGCGGCAGGCCCGTGCAGAGATCGTGGGCCGCCATGGTCTGGCCCACGGCGCAGATGTCGTCCCGCTCGCCCTCGACGGTCATCAGAGCGGTCCGGCGGATCGCCCGCAGGTCGATCGGTTCCCCGCGATAGGTCGCCTCGTTCTTGGCCAGGGCGTAGTCCTGGAACACGGTCTTGACCGTTTCGATGTAGAAGTCGGCGGAGAGGTCCAGGACGGCGAAATACTCGTCGTAGAAGGCCTCGATCGCCTCGGCCTTCTCGGTCTCGCCGTTGGCCATGTGCCAGAACAGGTCGGCATGGCCCTGGATGTGGCGCTTGGCGTTCATCGCCATGAAGGCCGAGACCTGCATGAAGCCCGGATAGACCCGGCGGCCGGCGCCCTTGTGGCGGTTCGGGACGGTGGCGATCAGGTTCTTCTCGAACCACGCGATCGGCTTCGAGGTGGCGAGTTCGTTCACGCCGGTCGGGTTGATCCGGCAATCGACCGGCCCGGCCATCAGGGTCATGCTGCGCGGGGCGGCCGGATCCTTGGCCTGCGCCATCACGGCCGCGGCCACGAGCGCCTGCACGGCGGGCTGGCAGACCGCGACGAGATGCGCACCTTCGCCCATCGTCTGCAGGAATTGGACGAGGTGCGCGACGTAATCGTCGAAGCCGAACCGCCCCGCCGAGAGCGGCACGTCGCGGGCGTTGTGCCAGTCGGTGATGTAGACGTCGTGGTCCGGCAGCATGGCGCGCACGGTCGCGCGCAGCAGCGTGGCGAAATGGCCGGACATCGGCGCGACCATCAGCACCTTGGGCTGTTCGGTGTGGATGTCCTTCTTGAAGTGCAGCAGGGTCGCGAACGGCGTGACCGCGACGGGCTCTTCGGAGACGGGGACGGTCCGATTGCCGACCTCGACGGTGTCGATGCCGTAGGGCGGACGCGCGAAGGTGAGGCCCGTTCGCATCATCATCCGGGCGCCCGCGGACATCCAGGTGATCGGCTCGCCGAACCCGATCCAGGGCGACCAGACGTCGTTCAGCACCCGCCCCCAGGCGCGCGTCTGGGCGGCAATGTCGGTCTGCAGGTCGAACGCATCGTACAGCATCGGGCGGGCACTCGCGGAGCCCTGCCCGGCACGCGGGCTAACGGGGCAGCAATGGTGGCGGATGCCGGGGTTCAGACTTGCATCAGCATGGCCGGGCAGGATGGGTGCGGTTCGGTGGTCCCGCAACTGTCCGAAGGGCGAATGTCCCGAAGAAGACTACCGACGTGGCTTTGATGCATCATGCGGCCCCGCTGGGAGCCGGCGCGCTCAGGAGGCCCGGCGGATGACGGCGACGGGCTCGACCTCGGTGCGGCGGTGCTCGCAGGCGATCTTGAGGTAGCGGTCGCCGCCCCCGGGCAGCCCGGCCTGCGCGGCCATGGTCTGCGCGTGCATCAGGCATTCCATCGGCGTGTGCGCCGGGGCGATGATGACGTCCAGGGCGGTATCGCGGGAGCAATCCTGGGCGAGCAGAGTGCCGGCACAGACCAGGGCGACGGAGAGCAGTTCAGACATGACGGACCTCGGCTTCGAGCGATCGAAAGGTCCGCGGGGTGCTCTGGCGTGCGAGCCGCCGCGTTGTGATTGCCTGGGTGCTTCCTCACAGTTGACGAATTACCTAGCACGTCATGTGCCAGTTGAGCGGCAGCGGCTGGAGCCGGAGCCGAAATCAGTCGCGGGACGGTAGCCAGTGCGTCTCGGGCTCGTCGGCGGGGAGCAGGGTCGCCGCGGCATCGAGATCGACCACGTAGCGTTCCGTCAGCATCTGCCACATCTCGACGGGCGTGCGCGCGTTCGGCCTCAGCCCTTCGAGGGCGCGGGCGACGAGTGCCGTATTCAGCAGCTTCGGACGCTGCAGCAGTGGATCGGCGTTCAGCATCGACGGCAACTCCTGCCCGAGGCCGACAATCTGCTGCGTTTGTGGTTAACACCCGGTTACCGCCACGCTTGAGAACTTGCGATTGTCTTGACGGAGCTTGGATCGCGGCCCGCGGGGAGATTTTATCCCCGGTTGATCAGCATAGCGCCGAAACACGCCGACGGAGCGCTCGCGTCGGACGGGCTTACCGGAGGCGCCCGTGGGGGGCGCCGAGACCCCGGATCCGGTTCACAAGCCCGAGCCCATCCCGTATCAGGCAGGCGGATCGAGGCCGGCCCGGCCGGAGCGGGCGCCGCTCGGCCCCCGCGCGCCGCCCTCGGCCGATCGTGCGAACGGAACACCATGGACGCCAAACCAGACGCGACGGGCGCGACGCAGGGACCGACGGCCCGTCTCGTGCTCGCCTCCGCCTCGCCGCGCCGGCTCGCGCTCCTGCAGCAGATCGGCATCGAGCCGGACGCGCTGCTGCCGGCCGAGATCGACGAGACCCCGCGCAAGGCCGAGCCGCCCCGCGACCTCGCGCGCCGCCTGGCGCGCACCAAGCTCGCCACCGCGGAAGCCGCGCTTCACCTAGGCGACAAGACGGCGCCGACATGGTTGCTGTCGGCCGATACGGTCGTGGCGGTCGGGCGGCGGGTCCTTCCCAAGGCCGAGGTGCCGGACGAGGCGGCGGATTGCCTGCGTCTCCTGTCCGGGCGCCAGCACCGGGTCTACACGGCGATCTGCGTGCTCTCGCCCCGCGGCCGGCGCGAGCGGATCGTCGAGACCCGGGTGCGCTTCAAGCGCCTGTCGGGCCGGGACATCCAGGGCTACGTCGCGTCGGGCGAGTGGCGCGGGAAGGCCGGCGGCTACGCGATCCAGGGGCTGGCGGGCGCCTTCGTGGTGAAGCTCGTCGGATCCTACAGTGCCGTGGTCGGGCTGCCGCTCTACGAGACCATGAGCCTGCTGGACGGCGAGGGCTATCCGGTCCGGGCCGGCTGGGGCGCGCTGGCATGAGCCGCGAGCGCCGCCCGGCCTGCCCGATCTGTCGACGGCCCGCAGAGCCGGACTTTCAGCCCTTCTGCTCGCAGCGCTGCGCGGATGTCGATCTCGGGCGCTGGCTGAACGAGCGCTACGCGCTCCCCGAAGAGATCGACAGTGACGAGCCCCCGCCCGAGCCCGATTCCGAACACTGAGGGTCTCGCGGCTTTTCCATCCCGCCGAGGGTCCGGCAAGGCTGGACAGGCCGCACGGCACTGACTATACCCCGCGGCGTCCGAGGCCGGCACGGCCACGGGCGACGCCCAGGTAGCTCAGTTGGTAGAGCATGCGACTGAAAATCGCAGTGTCGGCGGTTCGACTCCGTCCCTGGGCACCATCCGCTCGCTGATCGCGCGGGCAGGACTTTTCGCGAACAGTCTCCGCGCGCTTTAATCGCCCGCCACAGCCATCATGGCTCGGCGGATCCGGTGCCTGTTCGATCGGCACCGCAGGGCGGATCGCGGGGACGGACCCGCACCGGGACGAGACCCGATCTCCCGTGGATCGCCGCTCCGACGCGTCCGAACGATCCGGGCCACGGTCATCCGAAGGCAGAGTGCCCCGCACGCAGGTCGGCGAATGGGCACCGGCAACCCTATCGGATTGCACTATCGAGATCCTTGATGTTGCCGAAAATCAAATTAGCATGAATCAGGTTTTCAACGAGATACAGACTCCGCAATGCCGAAACTGAAGTCGCTCGACGGCCCGAGCCGGCGGAAGGAATTTCAGGTCCCCCTCGATGCCCGAGACGGCGTCGGCACCTGGACCTGGGATGCGGCTTCGGATCGCGTCTGGGCCGACGGTTCGGCGGCGCGCCTGTTCAACCTCGGTCCGGAGGAGGCCGAAGCCGGTTTGCCGCTCTCCGCCTACGCGGCCGCTGTCCCGACGCTGGACCGTGCACGGATTCGCGCGGCCTTCCGCAAGTATGTCCGGGACGGCGGACCCGCGGTGGTCGAATATCGCGTCTCCTCGGCCGGCGGAGCCCTGCGCTGGGTGCTGTTGCGCGGCCGGTTCTCCAGCGATCACCTCGGCCGCCCGGTGCGCGGCCATGGCATTATCGTGGACGTCACGGACCTGAACGCCCGGGACGGTGACGCGAATCCGGTGGCGGATCCGGGCGAGACACCCCTCGAACGCGCCGCCGACGCCGCGATCTCGGCGTTCCGGGCGGTCGACGCCCTGAACGATCCCGGCCTCAGGGCGTGGGCGGAGGCGCTCCTGCACGAGATCGGGCGGAAGCTCGCCGCGCAGCAAGCCGCCGAATCGCGCGCGAACCTGAACTGAGTCCGGCGGGGCGCGGCTCAGGCCGTGCTCTGAACCCGCAGGTGCCGGTCTGCCGACCGCTGCGCAGCGGGGCTGGAAATCTCCGCCCCGTCCGCGCACACAGGCAGCGCCGCGGCGTTGCCGCTCAGCCGGATGGAATGCTCGGATGGATACGGCAGATCTCGCCCCGCACGCGCATCAGGTCCTGCCCGAAGCGACGCTGCCCGGGCTGCCGAACCACTACCGTGGCAAGGTCAGGGACAATTACGACTTGCCCGACGGCCGGCGCATCCTGATCACCACCGATCGGATCAGCGCCTTCGATCGGGCGCTCGCCGCGATCCCGTTCAAGGGCCAGGTCCTTACCCAGACCGCGCGCTACTGGTTCGAGCGCACGGCCGACCTCTGCCCGAACCACGTGCTGGCCTATCCGGATCCGAACGTCGTCGTCGGGCAGCGCCTGGACATCCTGCCGGTGGAGGTGGTCGTGCGCGGATACCTCGCGGGCACGACCTCGACCTCCGTGCTGACCCGGTACCGGGCCGGCGAACGGGCGATGTACGGCCATCGCTTCCCCGAGGGCATGCGCCCGAACGAGCGCCTGCCGGACGCCATCATCACGCCGACCACCAAGGCCTTCGACGGCGGCCACGACGCGCCGCTGACCGAGGCCGAGATTCTCGGCCGCGGCCTGCTGAGCGCGGAGCAGTGGCGCACGGTTTCCGAGGCGGCCTTGGCCCTGTTCGCCCGCGGCCAGGCCCTGGCGGCCCAGCGCGGGCTGATCCTGGCGGACACCAAATACGAATTTGGCACGGACCGGGACGGCCGCATCGTCCTGGCGGACGAGATCCACACCCCGGACAGCAGCCGCTACTGGTTCGCGGAGAGCTACCCCGCGCGCTTCGCGGCCGGCTCGGCGCCGGAGAGCTTCGACAAGGACTTCGTGCGCAACTGGGTCGTGGCCCGCTGCGATCCCTACACGGATCCGATCCCGGAGATCCCGGCGGATGTCGTCCTCGAGACGGCCGCGGTCTACATCCGCGCCTACGAGACGATCACCGGCCTGCCGTTCGCGCTGCCGGATCCGGCCGAGGTGCCGCTAGACCGCATACGGCGCAACATCGACGCCTATCTGGCCGCCAATCCCATTCGCTGAGCGGACGGCGCTGCCCGCACCGTCCACCCAGCGTTCAGGAGAAAAGGCTCACGCGGCGGCCGCCAGTGGGGCCGGGGAAGGGGCGTCCATCGCCCGCAGGTAGACGTCGAGCAGGGTCTCCTGCTCGTCGCGCTCGTCCTTGTCCTGCTTGCGGATCTTCAGGATCTCCTTAAGGATCTTGACGTCCAGGCCCTCGCCCTTTGCCTCGGCGAAGACCTCCTTCTTGGCCTCCATCAGGTCCTTGATCTCTTCCTCAAGCCGTTCCACGCGCTCGATGATCGAGCGGATCCGGTCGCCCGCGACGCCCACGGTGTCGGTCATGTCGGTCATGCAGTTCCTCGTCGGATGACGGGGCACACTGGCCGGCGCAGGGTAAGCGGCGGGTTAAGGCGGCGCGGTCTCGGCGTGGGGGACGATCCGGGCGCGATCCGCCCCGATCGTCCGACCGCGCTCAGGCATGGGCGAAGCGCGCCTTCTTGCCGAGCGCCTCCTCGACCGTGCCGTCGCCGTCGAGATAGCCGTGGACCTTGGGGTTCGGCATGATCAGGGACGCCACGAAGGCGATCGCCATCAGCACGGTCACGTACCAGAAGAACGTGCTCTCCATGCCGTTGTCCTTGAACCACAGGGCGACGAACTCGGCGGTGCCGCCGAAGGTGGCGTTGGCCACCGCGTAGGACAGCCCGACGCCCAGCGCGCGCACGTTGGTGGGGAACAGCTCCGCCTTCACGATGCCGCTGATGCCCGTGTAGAACGACACCACCGCGAGCCCGAGCGTGATCAGCGCGAAGGCGAGATAGGGGTCCTTGTTGGTGCCGAGAGCCGTCATCAGCGGCACGACCATGAGCGTGCCGAGGCCACTGTAGAGCAGCATGTTGACCTTGCGGCCGATCCGGTCGGACAGGGCGCCGAAAATCGGCTGGATCGCCATGTAGACGAACAGCACCACCGTCATCACCTGCGAGGCCGAGGTCTTCGGCATCCCGGCGGTGTTGACCAGGTATTTCTGCATGTAGGTCGTGAAGGTGTAGAAGCTCAGGGAGCCGCCGGCCGTGTAGGCGACCACGACCAGGAACGCCCGCCAGTGCTTGAACAGCTCGGCGAAGGTGCCGGCGGTCTCCTTGTCGCTGCTGTCCCTGGTCTCGGCCAGCGAGCGCCGGAGGTAGAGGGCCACGATGGCGAGGCCGGCGCCGATGAAGAACGGGATGCGCCAGCCCCACGCCGTGAGTTCGGGCGCGGTCATGACCGTCTGGAGCAGGACCAGGACCAGCGAGGCCAGGAGCTGGCCGCCGATCAGCGTGACGTACTGGAACGAGGCGAAGAACCCGCGCTGGCCCTTGATCGCGACTTCGCTCATGTAGGTCGCCGAGGTGCCGTACTCGCCGCCCACCGAGAGGCCCTGCAGCATGCGGGCGAGGAGCAGCAGCACGGGCGCCATAGTGCCGACATGCTCGTAGGTCGGCAGGATTCCGATCAGCAGCGAGCCGAAGCACATCATCAGCACCGAGATGACCATCGAGGTCCGCCGCCCGACCCGGTCGGCGATCCGCCCGAACAGCCAGCCGCCGACCGGCCGCATGAAGAAGCCCACCGCGAAGATGCCGGCGGTCTGGAGAAGCTGGCTGGTGGAATCCCCCTTCGGGAAGAAGGCCGGCGCGAAGTAGAGCGCGAAGAACGCGTAGCAGTAGAAGTCGTACCACTCGACGAGATTGCCCGAGGACGAGCCGACGATCGCCCAGATGCGCCGGCGCCGATCCGCAGCGTCGTCGTGGGCGCTCGGCGCGATACCGATCGTATCGTTTCTCGAGGCGGACATGGCGTCTCCGTCGACCATTCTCGGCGCCGGCACGGGCCGGGCTCTTCTTCGTGCTGCGCGACGTTACAGGTGATGACCGTGATCGCAAGTCCGTGATCGGTCCCGAGCCGCGGACAGCTGTGGCCAGTGTCAGTGAATCCGGTTCGTCCGCGGCGGGGTCATCGCGTTCGACCGTCAGGCCCGGTGCGGGCGGTGCGACCCCGGGATGACGCGATAGACGGTCTATCCCTCGACACCTGCGCCGCGTCAGCGATGCGACGGAACGGATTCCGCCGGGGCCCCGTTGCGGGCGTTGCGAGCGCCGCGAGCGCTCCGACGGAAGCGGGAGGAGAGGCCATGAAGCGGATACTGAGGGATACGGTGGCGGCCGCGATCGTCGTCGTCGGAGCGGCGACCGCCTTCGCCCAGGGTGGTCCCGGCGGCGGCGGTCCGGGTGGCGGGCCCGGCGGCGGGGGAGCTGGTGCCGGCCCGGCCGGCGGCGGCGCGGGACCGGGCGGCGGCATGCGCGGCGGTGCCGGCGGCCCCGAGGGCGGCGGCATGCGCGGTGGCGCCGGCGGACCCGAGGGTGGTGGCATGCGCGGCGGTGCCGGCGGACCGGAAGGCGGCGGGATGCGTGGCCCCGGCGGCGCCGAAGGTGGCCCCCGCGGCGCGGAGCCGGGTGGTCCGGCAGGCCGCGGCGCGGAAGGCCCGGGGCGGCCCGGTGGCGCGGCCGAGCGCAACGGCGCCGGGGAGCGCGGCGGGCCGGGCGGCAATCCCGGAGGCGCGGAGCGGGGCGGTCGCGAGACAGGACCGGCGGGCGAGCGCGGCAACCGGGATGGGGCCGGACCCGACCGGGGTGAGCGCGGCGGCGCTGGCGAACGGGGCGGCCGGGACGGTGCCCGGGGCGGCGGGCCGGCCCGCGGCGCGGTGGGCCGCCTCGATACGCGGCAGCGCTCAGAGTTCCGCGGTTCGATCACCCGGCTCGGGGTCTCGCCGCTGCGGGATGTGGCCTTCGGCCTCGCGGTCGGCACCGCGATCCCCCGGTCCGTGAGCCTTCACCGGCTGCCGCCATCGATCGTCGAGTTCGTGCCGGAATACGAGGGCTACGACTTCATCCTGGTGCGCGACGACATCGTGATCATCGATCCCGACACTTACGAGATCGTCGACGTCATTCCGGGCTGATTGGTCCGCAAAGACTACCGCACGCCGGACGGAGGCCGCTCCGGCGTGCGGCACTGGCCGTGTCGTCGCTGCGATCATCGGTGGGCTTCGGTCGCCATGCGGACCGCGAGCGAGGCCAGCACCGTTCCCATCAGCCAGCGCTGGATGACGCTCCAAAGCGGGCGCCGGGTGAAGAACGCGGCGATGGTCCCGGCCGAGACGACGAAGACGGCGTTCATGCCCACGCTGACGGCGAGCTGCGTGCCGCAGAAGATCAGCGCCTGTGCGAGGACGCTTCCGCTCTCCGGATCGATGAACTGGGGCAGGAGCGACAGATACAGAACCGCGATCTTCGGATTGAGCAGGTTCGTCAGCAGCCCCATCGCGAAAAGCTTGCGCGGGCTGTCCTTGGGCAGATCGTGGACCTGAAACGGGGACCGACCGTTGGGCCGAACCGCCTGCCACGCGAGCCAGAGGAGGTAGAGCGCGCCGGCGAAGCGGACGGCATCGTAGGCGTAGGGGATCGCGATCAACAGGGCCGTGAGTCCCACAGCCGCGCACGCCATGTAGACGATGTGGCCCGCGAGGATGCCGCCGAGCGAGATCAGACCGGCCGTCCGCCCCTGCGCGATCGAGCGGGAGACCAGGTAGACCATGTTCGGTCCCGGTGTCAGGGCCATGCCCAGCGAGACCGCAGCGAAGGCCAGGTAACTCGCCAGACTGGGCATGCGGATCCCCAGTGTCGCGCGACGTCGGGCCGACGCGCGCGCCTGCCCTCGGCAACGACGAATCAGTATCGATCATCGAGATCCAGGCTGACTTAAAATCTAAGCTTGGCGGGCGCCTCTTGTGAAGCCATCGCGCGCCGCGATCGTGCGGTTCACCGACCCCCGTCGAGGAGCTTCGAGACGACCCGGGCGGTGTAGTCGACCATGGGCACGATCCGCGCATAATTCAGCCGGGTCGGACCGATCACCCCGACGACGCCGACGATCTTCTGCGAGCCGTCACGGAACGGCGCCGCGATCAGCGAGGAGCCGGAGAGCGAGAACAGCTTGTTCTCGGAACCGATGAAGATCCGCACGCCCTCGCCGCCCTCGGCGCGGGAGAGGAGGTCGATGACGTCCTTCTGCGTCTCCAGATCGTTGAACAGCAGGCGGATGCGCTCGAGATCCTCGACGGCGCGCAGGTCGTCCAGCAGGTTGGCCTGGCCGCGCACGATCAGCTGGCGCGCCTCCGTGGGACCCACCGGAGTAGCGAGCCCGGCATCGACGAGGCGCTCGGTGATGGCGTCGAGCTCCCGCTTCATGGCCTTGCGGCCAGCCTCGATCTCGGCCCGCAGCGATCCCAGGGTGCGGCCCTGAAGCCGGGCGTTCAGGAAGTTCGTCGCCTCCTGGAGGGCCCCGGCCGGTAGGCCGGCGGGCAGGTCCACCAGCCGGTTCTCCACGGAACCGTCGTCCGAGACCAGGATCACCAGGGCGCGGGCCGGGTCGAGGCGGACGAACTCGATGTGCTTCAGGCTCACATTCGCCTTGGTGGTCAACACCACCCCGGCCCCCCGCGAGACGCCCGACAGCATGGTCGAGGCCTCGGCCAGAGCGGATTCGAAGGTGTGGCCGGAGGCGGCGGCGCGCATCTGCGCCTCGATCCGGGCCTGCTCGTCCTGGCTGACATCGCCGAGTTCGAGCATGGCATCCACGAAGAATCGCAGGCCGAGCTCGGTCGGCAGGCGGCCGGCCGAGGTGTGCGGCGCGAAGATCAGGCCGGAATGCTCCAGATCCGCCATCACGTTGCGGATCGAGGCCGGCGACAGCGCCATCGGCAGGATCCGGGCGAGATTGCGCGATCCCACCGGCTCGCCCGTGGTGAGGTAGCTCTCGACGATCTGCCGGAAGATCTCCCGGGCGCGTTCGTTGAGGGCGGCGAGGGCCTGCATCGATGGATCGTTCGGGAAACGAGAGTTCGGGTCTGTCACGCGGTCATCCTGTGGTCCGATCATGTCCGGCCGACCCGCCCGGATCAATCCATACGGCGATGCTTGCTCACGGTGCCGCACCGGCCTAAGAGCCCGGCCCTCGACATTCACCACAGAAGGGGCCCGCAATGCGGCCTTCCAAGCGTGCCGCCGACGAGTTGCGGCCCGTGAGCCTGGAGCGCGCCGTGTCGCGCTACGCAGAAGGCTCCTGCCTCGTCAGCTTCGGCAACACCCGGGTGCTCTGCACCGCCTCGCTGGAGGAGCGCGGGCCCCCGTGGCTGCGGGGTTCGGGCAAAGGATGGGTCACGGCCGAGTACGCCATGCTCCCCCGTGCGACGCACGAACGCACCCGGCGCGAGGTCGGTTCCGGCAAGCCGTCGGGGCGGACGCAGGAGATCCAGCGCCTGATCGGCCGCTCGCTGCGGGCCGTGACCAACCTCCCGGCCATGGGCGAGCGCCAGGTCACGGTCGATTGCGACGTGATCCAGGCCGATGGCGGCACCCGGACCTCCGCGATCACCGGCGCCTGGGTGGCGCTGCACGATTGCTTCGCCTGGATGCGGACGCGCTCGATCATCTCGGTCGACCCGCTGAAGGACCATGTCGCGGCCGTCTCCTGCGGCCTGTACAAGGGGATGGCGGTGCTCGACCTCGATTACGCCGAGGATTCGGCGGCCGAGACCGACGCCAATTTCGTGCTCACCGGCCGGGGCGGCATCGTCGAGGTCCAGGGCACCGCCGAGATGGAGCCGTTCACGCAGGAGCAGCTCCTCGAACTCCTCGGCCTGGCGCGCGCCGGCACCGACCGGCTGGTCGCCCTTCAGAAGGAGGCCCTCGCGTGAGCCGCAGGCTGACCGGCAAGGTCGTGATCGCCACCCACAATGCCGGCAAGCTCGTCGAGATGCGCGACCTCCTGGCGCCGTTCGGGGTGGAGGCGGTCTCGGCCGGCGAACTCGGCCTGCCCGAACCGGACGAGACCGGGACGATGTTCGCCGAGAACGCGGCGATCAAGGCGAAGGCCGCCGCCGACGCCACCGGCCTTCCCACCTTCGCGGACGATTCCGGCCTGTGCGTCGACGCCCTCGACGGGGCGCCGGGCCTGTTCTCGGCCCGCTGGGCCGGCCCGGACAAGGATTTTGCCGGGGCGATGGCGCGAATCTTCGCCGAACTCGACGCCCGCGGGGCGATCGACCGCCGCGCGCACTTCGTCTCGGCCCTGGTGCTCGCCTGGCCCGACGGGCACACCGAGCTGTTCGAGGGCCGGGTCTTCGGCGACCTCGTGGCGCCGCGCGGTTCGGCCGGCTTCGGCTACGACCCGATCTTCCGGCCGGACGGGCATGACCGCACCTTCGGCGAGATGAGCGCCGCGGAGAAGCACGGGGTCGACTGGCAGACGGGCGCGGGTCTGTCCCACCGCGCCCGGGCGTTCGTGGCGCTGCGCCGGGCTTGCCTCGCGCCCGGCGCCTGATTGCCAAACCGGACGGGCGCGCGCACATCCCGGCGATCATGCGAACGACCGGCCCGGACCACCCGACCCGCGATGCGGGTTTCGGGATCTACCTGCACTGGCCCTTCTGCGCCGCGAAGTGCCCCTATTGCGACTTCAACAGCCACGTCCGGCACGGAGGCGTGGACGAACCGCGCTTCCTCGACGCCTTCCGGGCCGAGATCGCCCATATGGCCGGCCGGACGCCCGGCCGGACCGTCACCAGCATCTTCCTCGGGGGCGGCACCCCCTCGCTGATGCGGCCGGCGACCGTCGCGGGGCTGCTCGACGCGGTGGCGGCACGATGGCCGGTGGCGCCGGACGCGGAGATCACCCTCGAAGCCAATCCGTCGAGCGTCGAGGCCGCCCGCTTCCACGGCTACCGCGCGGCCGGGGTCAACCGGGTCTCCCTCGGCGTGCAGGCGCTCGACGACGCGTCCCTGAGGACCCTTGGCCGGCTGCACGACGTGGCGCAGGCCCTCGACGCGATCCGGGTCGCGCAGGCCGTCTTCGCGCGCACCTCCTTCGACCTGATCTATGCCCGGCCCGGCCAGACCCCCGCGCTCTGGCGGGACGAACTCGGTCAGGCCCTCGCGCTGGCCGGCGAGCACCTGTCGCTCTACCAGCTCACCATCGAGCCCGGCACGCCGTTCCACGGTCTCGCGGCGGCCGGGAAGCTCGTGGTTCCGGACGACGAGATCGGCCGGGCCCTCTACGACGTCACGCAGGATCTCTGTTCCCGGGCCGGCCTGTCGGCCTACGAGATCTCGAACCACGCGCGGCCCGGCGCCGAGTCGCGCCACAACCTGCTCTACTGGCGCTACGGCGAGTATGCCGGCATCGGCCCCGGGGCGCACGGCCGCCTCGTCACCGCGGCCGGACGGATCGGCACCGTGACCGAGCGCGCGCCGGAGGCGTGGCTCACCCGGGTCGAACGCGACGGCCACGGCATCGCCGAGACCGAAACGCTCTCGGCCGTCGATCAGGCCGACGAATTCCTGGTGATGGGCCTGCGCCTGCGCGAGGGGATCGATCCGGACCGCTACGCCGCCCTCAAGGGCCGGCCGCTCAACGGCAACCGCATCGGCATGCTGGTGGGCGACGGTATGCTGGAGCGGCGACCCGGCGGACGCATCGCCGCCACGGCGCGGGGCGCGCCGGTCCTCAACGCGATCGTGGCCGAGCTCGCCGGCTGATCAGATCCCGGGCTTGGCCAGCACCCGCGGGGCCGGGCTGACCAGGGTCGCGGCGTTGTTGCGGATCTCGTAGACCGCCAGCGCCCGCTCGCTCTGCCCGTCGGGCCGGAAGCGGAAGGTGCCGTCGATCCCGGCGAAGCCCGCCGCATTGGTCAGCGTCGCCTCGGCGAAGCGCTGCGAGCCGTATTGCCGCGCGAGGGCCGCGGCGAGCATCACGGCGTCGTAGGCCAGGGACGCGACGCGCGGCGGCACCGCGCCGAAGCGGGTCTGGTAGCGCCCGCTGAAGGCGGAGAACCCCGCGCGGTCCGGCCCGGCGAAGCGGCCGCCCTGGAGCGCCGGCAGGGCGAAGAGCGCCGGCTCGTTCCACAACGCCGTCCCGATGGGCCGCACCCGGGCCGGGGAGAAGCCGGCCTTGGTCAGTGCCGCCGCGACCGCCGGCAGGGCGTCGGCCGTCTCCGGGATGAACAGCGCGTCGGCGGTAGCTGCGGGACCGGTGATCACCCGCGCCAGCCGCTCCACCGCTTGGCCCGGACTGCCCGCCGGGTAGCGCTCCACCGCCGCGACCCGGGCGCCCCGGCGCGCTACGGTCTCGCGGAAGGCCGCCTCCACGGCGTTTCCGTAGGCGGTCTCGGGGATCAGCGCCGCGAAGGAGCGCTTGCCCCCCGCCACCGATTCCTCGACCACCCTGTCCACCTCCGGCTGCGGCAGGAAACTCAGGAGGTAGACGCCGCGGGCCGCCACGGTCACGTCGGTGGAGAAACCGATCACCGGCTTGCCCATCGCCTTCGCCGCCGCGGCGGCGGCCTGGACGCTGCCGGCAAAGACGGGACCCAGGACGATCTCCGCGCCCTGTCGCAGGGCGTCCTGGGTCCCGTCCCGGGCGCCGTCCGGGCTGCCGCGGTCGTCCTCCACCAGGATCGTCAGGTCGGGCTGCTGCGCCTCGTCATAGGCCAGCTGAGCGGCGTTGCGCATGGCGGTGCCCACCGCCGCCCCCTGTCCGTTGAGCGGCAGGACGAGGGCGACCTTCACGGATCCGGTCCCGATCCGCTGTCCGGCTGCCGCGATCGGTGTCGGGATCGTCGGTGCCGCATCCGGCAACCCCTGCGGCACTTCGACGGGTGGAGCCAAGGCGGCGGCCTGCGGCGGCGGCCTGCGCCGGGCGACGCCGTCGCCGAGGCAGCCGCCGAGGGGCAGAAGCGCGCCGAGGAGCACGACGCTCAAGGCGGTGACGCGCACGAGACGGTCCGGCGCGCCGATCGGGCACGCCATGGCGCGGTCTCCTTCGGGCAGGCCACGCCACCGTGATGGCAGGCCCGGGAAATGTAAACGCGCGGACCGGGACTTGCCCCCGGCGGCGCGGCTTCGACGCGACGAGAGCCGTCCAGTGTGGCAAGATCGCCGATCATGACCCGTCGATTCGATGCCCAGGGGCAAGCCGCTCCGATGAGACCCCCTGCTCAGAAGCCGGGCGGCGACCGCCCGCGGGCCCTCACGTTCACGGCCTTCGGGCTGGCCAGCGAGGCCGAACCAGTGGCGCCCGGCCTGCACATCGTGGCGACGCCCATCGGCAACCTGCGCGACATAACCATCCGCGCGCTCGCCACCCTGGCGGCCGCGGATGCGGTGCTCGCCGAGGACACGCGCGTCACGCGGACGCTGCTGGCCCATTACGGCATCACGACGCCGCTGCTGGCCTATCACGAGCATTCCAACGACGCGGTGCGCGAGCGGATGGTCGCAAGACTGCGCGCCGGCGAGGCGCTGGCCCTGGTCTCGGATGCGGGCACCCCCCTCGTCTCGGATCCCGGCTACAAGCTGGTTCAGGCCGCCATCGCGGCGGGCATCGCAATCACGCCGGTGCCCGGTCCGTCCGCCGTCATGACCGCCCTGGTGGCGGCGGGCCTGCCGACCGACCGTTTCTTCTTCGAGGGGTTCCTGCCGCAGAAGGCCGGCGCCCGGCGCAACCGCCTGGAGGCGTTGACCCGGGTCCCGGGCACGCTCGTCCTGTTCGAGTCGCCGCACCGGCTCCCGGAGATGCTCTCCGACGCCGCTGCGGTGCTCGGGCCGGACCGGCCGGCCGCGGTGACCCGGGAGCTGACCAAGTTCTACGAGACCATCCGGCGCGACACGTTGGGGGCCCTGAGCGAGCGCTTCGCGCAGGACGGGGCGCCGAAGGGCGAGATCGTGGTCATCATCGGCGCGGCCACGACGCCGGAGCGGACCGCGGAGGACGATACCGCCCTCGACGCGCTGCTCCGGACGGCGCTCGAACGCCACTCGATCAAGGACGCCGCGAGCCTCGTGGCCGATCAGACCGGGCAGCCCCGGCGGCTCATCTACGCGCGGGCGCTCGTCCTGGCGCGGAGCGAGGGGTGAGCGCGACGCGGCCGGACCAGGCCGTCCGACGCCGCGCCGCCTACCGGCGCGGCCATCGCGCCGAGTGGCTGGCTCTGGCGGCGCTGATGCTCAAGGGCTACTGGCCGATCGGACGGCGCATCAGCCTCGCGGGGGGCGAGATCGACCTCGTCGTCCAGCGCTGGACCACCATCGCCTTCGTGGAGGTGAAGGCCCGTCCCCGGCGCGAGGACGCTCGCGAGGCGATCGACGCGGTCAAGAGGCGCCGCTTCTCCCGGGCGGTCAGGTCCTGGATCGGCCGAAATTCCTGGTCAGCCGGGATGACGTTCCGGGCCGATGCCGTGTTCGTCGGCGCCCGGGGATGGCCGGCCCACGTGGCCGACGCCTTCCCGATCGAGGGGTTGTGAGGCGACCCGGGCGGAGCGGAGCGGGTCTCAGTCGCGGGCGGCCCGGATGGCGCCGATCAGCGTGCGCTTCAATTCGGCCTGGCTGAACGGCTTCTGCACCACAGGCCGGTCACGGAACGGCTCGCGGATGCCGGCGCCGCCGTAGCCCGTGGAGAAGACCAGCGGCAGATCGCGCTTGGCGATCGCCTCGGCCACCGGATAGATCGGCTCGCCGGCCACGTTCACGTCGAGGATCGCGACCTCGAACACCTCCTGCGACGCCATTTCCAGCGCGGAGGACAAGCGTGCGGCCGGACCGACCACGGCGCAGCCGAAATCGAGCAGCATGTCCTCGAGCAACATCGAGATCGCGGCCTCATCCTCCACGACGAGCACGCGGACGCCGTTGAGAATATCGTCGTTGGGGTCAGCAATCACGCCGCGCCGTCTTCCCTTCGAGCGCCCCCGGATCGGGGACCAAACCGTTCGCTTGTCTGCCTCTCAGAAACCGCATGCTCGGCGTCTTTAAAAACGCAACACAGCCATGACAAACGGTTCCCGAGGTGGCCTTTGGCGTCGCCCGTTACGAGCAACGTGTCAAGCGTTCCCGAGCCGTTCCGTAGCCATTGGCGACCGGAATGTTAACTGATGATACATTTTGGCGGCCAGCCGTGGCTGGCCGACCGTTGCGGAGGTCAATCGTCCTTGAAGCTGACCTTCGCCCCGCGCGCGACGTGGGCGGCGAGGTCCCGGGCGTTCCAGTTGGTCAGACGGATGCAGCCATGCGACTCGGTCTTCCCGACCTTCTCGGGCTCGGGGGTCCCGTGGATCCCATAGCTCGGGATGGCGAGATCGATCCAGACGAGGCCCACCGGGTTGTTCGGCCCGGACTGGATCGTGAATTTGTGCTGCGTCTTCACGCCCTTGAACGCGTATTTCGGATTGTAGGTGTAGTCCGGATCGAAGGCGACACCCTTGACCTTGGTGTCGCCGCTCGGCGCCGGCTTCTCGGTACTGCCGATCGAAGCGGGATAGTAGGCGAGCAACTTCCCGTCCGCGCCGAAGGCGCGCACATCCCGGCTCTGCTTATCGACCTCGACACGCTCAACCTTGGGATCCTGGGGGAGATCCTTCCCCTTCAGCTTGTCGGTGCCCATCGGGTCCACCGCCGCGACCGTGATCGTCGTGCCGGCCTTGTCGAGGGGCTTGTCCGGGTTGAGGGCCGTGACCAGGGCGCGCCCCATATGGAACCGCTCGGCCAGCATCTCCCGCGGGTTCGTGTAGCTGAGCGCCTTCAGGTCAGCCTGCTGTTCCATCTTGGGCGGGATCTTGTCGATATACGGACCCGCAGCGTCGGCGTCCGTGATCGTGTAGTCCGTCACCGCCGGCTTGTCGCTGGTGGCTTGAAGCTTGTCCCAGACCTCCGGCGTCAGTTTCTCCGTGGCGGACAGACCCTGTGCCACCGCGAACGCCGCCAGGGCGCGCCGGTAATTGTCGCCCGTCAGGCCATCGATGGCGCCGGGATAGAAATGCGCCCGATCGAGCAGCACCTGCGCCTTGACGATCAGCGGATCCGGCTTCTCGTCGCCGCTCTCTGCCTTCTTCGTCTTCGCGGCGGACGTCTTGTCGCTCGATTTTTCATCCGCCTGCGGCGCCAGGGCAGCCGCGTTGACGGCTTCAACGGTGAGGGCGGACGTTTTCGCGTCGCCCTGTGCGGCCTTCGGGGCAGCTGCAGCCTGTGCAGCCATGCAAGTGAGCAGCACAACCGCGCAAACGGGACGCCAAGGTCTCGGGTTCATCGACGTCGTGATCTCCGCAAGCGTAGGCGCTCCCCGCTGAAATGCTGCGCCTGCACGAACGTTCCACGACCTTACTCGCAGAGGCGGTGACCGGCCGTGCGCTCGCGCTGGTCGAGGTGAAAGTGATTGGCGTGGGCCGCGTTCGTCCCCGGTCCCAGGACCGTCCGGAAGAAGGCGCAGGCCTTACCGCGGACGGCGGTCAGGAACGCGGCCTCGTCGGAACCGTCCGGCAACGCCTTCACCGGGATGCTGGCGCGGCCCGAGAGGGTGAAGCCCATCACGTCGACGGCGTTGGCGAAGGCGTGCTCGCTCAGCTTGGCGTCGAGGTCATGGTTCTGGCCCCGACACATGTAGGAGCCGCCGAGTTCGAGCCCGGTCAGCCCGTGCTTGAGCGTCCGGTCGGCCTCGACCTGAACCTCCGTGACCCAGCGCGCCAGGGCTTCGGCGGTGCGGCACGTCAGCGTCGCCCCCTGCGGCAGCGCGACGCCGTCGGCGAGCCGGGTGACCTTGAGCGGCAAAGGTGCGGTGCACTGACCCTCGGCGATCGGTGCCAGCGGCTCGAAGTCGACCCCGAGCCGTTTGAGGCGCATCCGGCAGGCCGTGTCGTCCGGGGGGGCGACCTTGAGCGCCAGGACGGCCTCGCCGGAAAGTTCCGGCGGCCGCCCCGGCGGCGTGGGCGGCGGTGTCGGGATCTCGGGCTTGCCCGTCTCCGGGGCCTTCTCCGATGCCGGAACCCTGGTTGCGTCGGCGGGCGTCAGGTCCGGAGGCCGCGCCGGTGGCGTCGGCGCGGCCGTCTCCACGGCGGCGGGCGGCTTCAGCGCGTCCGGCCGTTCCGGCGGCAGGGGCGGCGGCACCGGAACGGTGGCCGCCGGGGTCTCGGCCGCCCGACCCGGGGCGGGGAGGAGCAGTGCGAGCGCCGCGGCGAGGATCCCCCGCACCAGCGGGATCGACGGTCGGCGGATCGGCGGAAGACGTCCCGGCATGGGGCCTCGAAGCGTGGGCATTGGTCCTAGCAAACGAGCGAGCGGGCATTCGGATCGCCGGCGCGGTTGACGGATGCGCCGAACGGACCACTGTCTGCACGACCGTGACGGCGGGACGCGCCATTGCATGGATGGATCCGAGGACCGAATGCCGGACGCAGCTGAAGCCGGGCTCCCGAGCCTGCCGCAGGACAATCCCTTCCGCGAGGCGCACTGGACGACGCCCTATGGGATCCCGCCCTTCGAGCGGATCCGGTCGGATCACTACCTCCCGGCCTTCGAGGCGGCGCTCGCCGCCCATGCCGGCGAGATCGAGGCGATCACCGGCGAGACGGCGCCTGCGACCTTCGCCAACACGGTGGTGGCCATGGAGCGGGCGGGCCAGGCCCTCGATCGGGTCGCCGGGGTGTTCTACAACCTGACTGGCAGCCACACGAACCCGGAACTCCAGGCGATCGAGCGTGAGATCGGGCCGAAACTCGCCCGCCACGGCAGCGCGATCTACCTCGATCCGAAGCTCTGGGCGCGCATCTCGGCGGTGGAGGCCGAGGGCCTGGGTCCCGAGGAGCGCCGCGTGCTCGACCGCTACCGGATCCGCTTCCGACGGGCGGGCGCGGATCTCGAGCCCGAGGCCAAGGCGCGCATCGCAGAGATCGCGGCGCGGATGTCCGAACTCGGCACCCAATTCAGCCAGAACCTCCTGGCCGACGAGAGCAGCTTCACGCTGCCGCTCCAAGCCGAGGCGGATCTGGCCGGCCTGCCGCCGTTCCTACGCGCCGCTACCCGGAGCGCCGCGGAGGAACGGGGTCTGGACGGCCATGTCATCACCCTCTCCCGCTCGCTGATCGAGCCGTTCCTCGTCTGCTCCACCCGTCGCGACCTGCGCGAGCGCGCCTACGCGGCCTGGACCCGCCGCGGGGAGAACGGCGGCGAGACCGACAACCGCGCGGTCGCCGCCGAGATCATCCGGTTGCGCGCCGAGCGGGCGCGCCTGCTGGGCTTCGAGAGCTTCGCGCATTTCGCCCTCGACGACACGATGGCGGCGAGCCCCGACGCCGCCACGGGGCTCCTGCGCGACGTCTGGACACCGGCCCGGGCCCGGGCGGGCGACGAGCGCGACCGGCTCCAGGCCGCGATCCAGGCCGAGGGCCACAACTTCACCCTCCAGGCGCATGATTGGCGCCACTACGCCGAGAAGGTGCGGCGCACCGAGCACGATCTCGATGAGAGCGAGATCAAGGCCTATCTGCCCCTCGACCGGATGATCGAGGCGTCGTTCGACACGGCTGCGCGGCTGTTCGGCCTGACCTTCGAAGAACTGTCCGACGTGCCGCGCTACCATCCCGACGTGCGGGTCTGGCGGGTCGGCAACCCGGACGGGTCCGAGGTCGGGCTGTTCCTGGGCGACTACTTCGCCCGGGCCTCGAAGCGGTCCGGCGCCTGGATGAGCGCCTTCCGCTCGCAGGAGCGGCTGAACGGACCGATCACGCCGATCATCGTCAACGTGATGAACTTCGCCAAGGCGCCCGAGGGGGAGAGCACGCTTCTGTCCTTCGACGACGCGCGCACCCTGTTCCACGAGTTCGGCCATGCCCTGCACGGCCTCCTGTCGGACGTGACCTACCCGCTTCTGTCCGGCACCGCGGTCGCCCGCGACTTCGTGGAACTGCCGTCTCAGCTCTACGAGCACTGGCTGGAGCAGCCCGAGGTCCTGCGGACACACGCCCGCCATCACCGGACCGGGGAGCCGATGCCGGACACGCTGCTGCAGAAGCTCCTGGCCGCGCGCACCTTCAACCAGGGCTTTGCCACCGTGGAATACACGTCGTCGGCGATCGTCGACATGACGCTGCACCTCTCGGCCGAAGGGGAAGCGGGGCTCGACGTGCCCGCCTTCGAGGCCGAGGCGCTGCGCCGGATCGGCATGCCGGCCGAGATCAGCATGCGGCACCGGACGCCGCATTTCGCCCATATCTTCTCGGGAGACGGCTATGCCGCCGGCTATTACAGCTATCTCTGGTCGGAGGTGCTGGACGCCGACGCCTTCGATGCCTTCCGCGAGGCCGGCGACATCTTCGATCCGGAGACGGCCAAACGCCTGCGCCAATTCGTCTACGGGGCCGGCAACCTGCGCGATCCGCGCGAGGCCTACACGGCCTTCCGCGGACGGATGCCGAGCATCGAACCCCTGCTGAAGAAGCGTGGCCTGGCGGCGTGAGCGATCGCGCCGCGGTAAGGGTTTCGTAAACAAACGTCCTTAACGAACGCTTGCAGTGAGGTTCTGCGCGCGGAGTTCGGGGCGATGACCAAGAGCGAAACCACGCCGGCCGTGTCGCCGGCCGATCTGCTCAAGGCCGTGGTGACCGGCCAGGCGGATGCGGGCGGCGAGACCGCGACGTCCGAGCCGCGCACCAGAAAGCGCGCGGCTCGGGAGGCGCTGGCGCGGATCGACCTGCGCAGGCTCGCGATCCCGGGGGCCTGCCTGGCGCTGGGCGCGCTGCTGGGCGGCGGCGTCATCGCCGCGACCCGGTCGGCCGCCCTGCCCAACGACGCTGTCCTGGCGCTCAGCACCACGCTGGACGCCGGTCGGACCGAGACCGCGCGGCTCGGCAGCGACATCGCACAACTCCATCAGGTCCTCGCCGATCTGCGCGCATCCACCGACACCGCCCGCAAAGAGGCGACCGCCCGCAGCGGCGCCTTGAGCGAGCGCCTCGCGCAGCTCGACAAGACCCTCGCGGCCAAGACCATGGCCCTCGGCGAGCGTCTCGAACAGGTCGAGCGGGAGCAGAACGTCCGCATCGCCGGGCTGGCGGCCCAGATCGAGCGGCGGGTGCCCCCGGTGACCCCGGTCGCGAAGGCCGAGCCGACCCAGACCGGAAGCCTCGCCGAGACGCGGAGCGTGGAGCCGAAGGCTGGCGATGCGAAGATCACCGAAGCGCGCCTCGCGGATATCAAGCCGGCCGATGCGAAACCGAAGGCGCTGGCCGTCGAGAAGACCCCGGTGATCGACGGGTGGGCTGTCCGTGACGTCTATGACGGCATGGCGATCCTCGAGAATCGCCGGCACCGGCTCCTGGAGATCGGGCCCGGAGAGGTACTGCCGGGTTTCGGCCGCGTCGAAGGTGTCGAGCGCCGCGGACGGGATTGGGTGGTGGTGACCCGTCAGGGCCTGGTCACGCCGCAGCCCTGGTAGCGGTCGCGCCCATCAGCGCGACGGGCAGGGGCTCGGCGTCAGGCTGTCGGCGGCGATCGGGAATCGCGGCTCGAGCGTCATCGGATCGGCCATCGAGGATGCACGCTCGGCGCGACGGCGGCCGTGGCGCAACGCGCGGGTCTGGGCAGCGCGCGTCGGATGCAGGATCGCGGCGAGGAGCGCTTGGCCCTCGAACGCGCTGTCCAGGTTCTTCGCTTCGAACACGGGCATGGCCGGCCTGCTGGATCGCGGTCGCGCAGGTCGTTTAAGGCACCCTTGCCGACCGCACCCCAAATAACGGGGATCGCGTTGACAGGTTCCGTCAAGCTTTCGCCCGGAAACTGTTTTTTCACGATCGTCCGGGCCGTGCCCGATGACAGTGCGGCGCCGCACACGCGGCGCGGGATCAGACGAACTGGTTGAGCCCCGGGATCGAACCGATGATCGGTCCCATGGCGTCCTCGCCGACCTTCTCGCGGCCGAACGCGAACAGCTCCTGACCGAGCGGCTGCATCTGACCCATCGGCACGCCGGCCGCCATCAGCTTCTGGCCGAGCGCCATGACGCCGCCGCCGCCCATCATGCCGCCGAGCATGCCCATCAGGCCGCCGCCGCTCTCGCCGGCATTGGACTCGGCGATCAGCGAATCGGATCCCGGCAGCGCCGCCAGCAGCTGGTTGACCTCGCTCTCGGGCCCTTCCTTCTGCAGGAAGGCGAGGATGTGCCCGACGGCGGTCTGTGCGGTCGCGGCGTCGAGCCCAGTCCGGGCGGTGACGCGGGCCAGCAGTTCTTCCATGACGATGATCTCTTCGGAACGTTTCCAGACGTCCTTCGACTCTGGGGCTGCGGAAATCAAGCGCGCGGCGGGCTTTCCCGGGGAAGTCTCGGTGGTGCCGCGGGCCGCCCCCCGCCGCCGCCTCGGCGGGTCGGACCCGCGGCGCGCCCCCTATCCCGGCGGCGGCGGATGACTTACCAGCGCCCCGGACCAAGTTGCCGCACCCGGCGCGATGGCGGAGCCGAATCATGCGTATCAACAACGTCGCCGACGTCGTCGCCGAGACGCTCCAGGAGGCGGGTGTCGCCCGCATTTACGGCGTTGTCGGCGACAGTCTGAACGGCATCACCGAGGCGCTGCGCGCCCGGGGACGCATCGGCTGGATCCACACGCGCCACGAGGAGGCCGCGGCCTTCGCGGCGGCCGCCGAGGCGCAGATCACCGGGGCGCTCGCGGTCTGCGCGGGCTCCTGCGGCCCGGGCAACCTGCACCTGATCAACGGCCTCTACGACGCCCATCGCAGCCGCACCCCGGTCCTGGCGATCGCCGCCCACATTCCGTCGGCCGAGGTCGGTTCGGGCTACTTCCAGGAGACGAAGCCGACCGAGCTGTTCCGCGACTGCAGCCATTATTGCGAGCTGGTCTCCGACCCGGCCCAGATGCCCTTCGTGCTGGAAAACGCGATTCGCGCCGCGGTCGGCGAGCAGGGCGTCGCGGTGATCGTCCTGCCGGGGGACGTCGCCCTGCGCGAGGCGCCCAAGCGTGCCCTGACGCCGCGGGCCGGGCTGATCCCCGCCAAGCCGGTGGTACGGCCCGCGGACCCGGAACTCGACGCCCTGGCGGCGATGCTCAATGCCGGCAAGCGCGTCACCCTCCTGTGCGGACGCGGTTGCGCCGGCGCCCATGCCGAGCTGCTCCAGCTCGCGGAGGCGCTCAAGAGCCCGATCGTCCACGCGCTGGGCGGCAAGGAATGCGTCGAATTCGACAACCCCTACGATGTCGGCATGACCGGCCTGATCGGCTTCTCGTCGGGCTACGCGGCCATGATGTCCTGCGACACCCTGCTGATGCTCGGTACAGGCTTCCCCTACAAGCAGTTCTACCCGCATGACGCGAAGGTTGCGCAGGTCGACCTGCGCCCGTCCGAGCTCGGCCGGCGCTGCCGGATCGAACTCGGCCTCGTGGGTGATATCGGGGCGACGCTGCGGGCGCTGCTGCCGCGTCTGAAGCCCAAGGCCGACCGCGCCTTCCTGGATGCCAGTCTGCAGCATTACGCGAAGGCGCGCGCCGGCCTGGACGAACTCGCCACGGGCAAGCCCGGCGGTCCGCTGCACCCGCAATACCTCGCCCGGACGATCAGCGAGGCGGCTTCGGACGATGCCGTCTTCACCGCTGATGTCGGCACGCCGACGATCTGGGCAGCGCGCTACCTCACCATGAACGGGCGGCGGCGGCTGCTCGGCTCCTGGGTCCACGGCTCCATGGCCAACGCCCTGTCGCAGGGGATCGGCGTCCAGGCGGCGCAGCCGGACCGGCAGGTCATCGCCCTCTGCGGCGACGGCGGCTTCGCGATGCTGATGGGCGATTTCCTGACCCTGCGGCAGCACCGCCTGCCGCTCAAGGTCGTGGTGTTCAACAACGGCACCCTCGGCTTCGTCGAACTCGAGATGAAGGCCGCCGGCTACATCGAGACCGGCGTCGCCCTCGACAACCCGGATTTCGCCGCGATGTCCCGGGCGGCCGGCATCTTCGGCCTGCGGGTCGAGGATCCGGCCGAGCTGCCCGACGCGGTGCGCAAGTTCCTGGCCTTCGACGGTCCCGCCCTCCTCGACGTGCGCACCGCCCGCAACGAGCTGGCGATGCCCCCCAAGATCGACGGGCAGCAGGTCAAGGGCTTCAGCCTCTACGTGCTGCGGGCCGTGATGGATGGACGCGGTGACGCGGTCCTCGACCTCGCCAAGACCAACCTCATCCGATAGACCCTCCCGATCAGTCTCGAACCGTTCCAGGCCAACGGAGCGGGCGATCCAGGGAGGTGCCGGACCATGCGGATCGGCCTGTTCGTGCCGTGCTACGTCGACGCCTTCGAGCCCGAGGTCGGGATCGCCACCCTCGAGCTGCTGGAGCGGCTCGGCTGCACGGTGGAGTATCCCTACGACCAGACCTGCTGCGGCCAGCCGATGACCAACACCGGCTGCCACGCGGAGGCCGCCGCCACCGAGGCCTTGTTCGTCAAGAACTTTTCGGGCTTCGACTACGTGGTGGCGCCCTCGGGCTCCTGCGTGCATCAGGTCCGGGAGCACCTGACCGCGATCCCGCAGACCGAGGAGGTCAAGAAAGTCCGGGCCAGCACCTACGAGCTGGTCGAGTTCCTGCACGACGTGCTGAAGGTCGAGGCGCTGCCCTGGGCGCGTTTCCCCCACAAGGTCGCCTACCACACGAACTGCAACGCCCTCCGCGGCATCCACCACGCCCGGCCCTCGGAGCTGGTGAAGCCCTTCTATTCCAAGCCCCTCGACCTGCTGCGGATGGTCGAGGGCGTCGAGCTGGTGGACCTCGCCCGGCCGGACGAGTGCTGCGGCTTCGGCGGGACCTTCTCGGTCTTCGAGCCGGCGGTCTCGGCCAAGATGGGCTACGACAAGGTCGCGGATCAGAACCGGGCCGGCGCCGAATACGTCGTTTCGGCCGATTCCTCCTGCCTGATGCACCAGAAGGGCTGCGCCGAGCGCCTCGGGGTGCCGCTGAAGTACATCCACATCGCGCAGGTGCTGAACGGAGTCGCCGCATGAGCGTCGAGGACCTGAACCCGCGCGAGCGCGAAGGCGTGATCCACCCCGAGGTCCGCGCCCGCGACGACGAGAGCGCGCGCTCTCAGGACGGCGGACGGCTCCAGCACGCCGAGGCCGCCTCGAAGCCGATCCGGGCGCCGCAAATCCGCGAGGCTCAGCCCCGGGGTGCCAAGATCCGCGGCGACCGGCCGATCGATCAGGCGGAGGCCGCCGAACGGTTCCTGGCGGCACCGCTCCACCAGGCGGCCCATGACGAGCGCCTGTGGGACCTGCGCAAGAAGCGCGACGTCTCGGCGCACGGCATCCCGGAATGGGAGGAACTGCGGGAGCTCGCCTCGCAGATCAAGACGCACACGCTCAGCCACCTCGACCAGTACCTCGAACAGTTCGAGGCGGCCGCGACAGCCAACGGCGTCCAGGTCCATTGGGCGCGGGACGGGGCCGACCACAACCGGATCGTCCTGGAGATCCTGCGCAACCGCGGTGCGAAGACGCTGGTCAAGTCGAAGTCGATGCTGACCGAGGAGTGCGGCTTCCGCCACCACATGGCGGCCAACGGCATCGAGATCATCGAGACCGACCTCGGCGAGCGCATCCAGCAGCTCGACAACGAGGAGCCGAGCCACATCGTGGCGCCGGCGGTCCACAAGACCCGGATGGACGTGGCCGAAGTCTTCGCCAAGACCCTCGGCACCGATCCCGACAACGACGACGCCCATTACCTCGCCGAGAGCCAGCGCGAGACGACCCGGCCCTACATCCTGAAGGCCGATGCCGGTATGACCGGCTGCAACTTCGCCATCGCGGAGACCGGCACGGTCGTCACCTGCACCAATGAGGGCAATGCCGACCTCTCCGGCAACGTCCCGCCGCTGCAGATCCACTCGATCGGCATCGAGAAGATCATCCCCAAGGTCGAGCATCTCGGGGTGTTCATCCGGCTGCTGTCGCGCTCGGCGCTGGGCTCGCCGATCACCCAATACACCTCGCAATTCCGCGCGCCCCGCGCGGGCACCGAGATGCACATGGTGCTGGTCGATAACGGCCGCTCGGCCCGCCTCGGCATGGAGGAGTTCTGGACCTCGCTGAAATGCATCCGCTGCGGCGCCTGCATGAACACCTGCCCGGTCTACCGGCGCTCCGGCGGCCTCTCCTATGGGGCGACCTATTCCGGCCCGATCGGCCTGATCATCGACCCGACCTTCAACAAGCGGAAATACTCGACCCTGCCGTTCTCCTCGACAATGAACGGCTCCTGCACCAACGTCTGCCCGGTCAAGATCAACATCCACGAGCAGATCTTCGCGTGGCGCAAGGTCTTGGTTGAGGAGCACCACATCCCCGCGCTCAAGCAGGGGATGATGAAGGCCGCGGGCGCGGTCCTGTCGCGGCCGGCCGCCTACCGGGCGGCGATCGGCGCGGCGGATTCGGCGCTCAAGGTCCTGCCGCGCTTCGCGGTCTACAACCCGCTCAACACCTGGGGGAAGAAGCGCGAGATGCCCGAGGCCCCGCGCCAGACCTTCCACGCCTGGTACAAGCAGAACCGCATGAAGGACGCCGGTCGATGACCGCCCGCGAGGCGATCCTGGGCGACATCCGGGCCAACCGGCCGGCGGGCGATTTCCCGCTGCCGCAGGTGCCGCTCTTCCCCCCGCTCATCGGCGACGACCCCGTGGCCGAGTTCGGCGACCGGCTGAAGCGCATGGGCGGCCGGGTGGCGGAGCCCGGCACCGACGATGCCTTCGCGGACCTGCGCGAGCGGCTCGGTTCCGCCAAGGTCATCGCCTCCGCGGTGCCCGAACTCACCGGCAACCGCGACCTGCGCGCGGTGCGCGACCCGCAGGAGGTCGAGGACGTGGACGTGGCGGTGGTCCGTGCGGTGTTCGGCATCGCCGAGACGGGTTCGGTGCTGTTCACGGAAGGCGAGCTGATCGTGAACGCGGTCGCCTATCTCGCCCAGCACCTGATCGTGCTGCTCGACCCCGCCGATATCCTGCCGAACGTGCAGGCGGCCTATCTTCGGCCCGAATTCGGCCGCTCGGCCTACGCTGTGCTGCATACCGGCCCCTCGGCGACCGCCGATATCGAGGGCGTGCTGATCCATGGGGCGCAGGGGGTGCGCTCGCTCACGGTCCTGCTGCTGCCGAGGCGGGCCGGATAGCGCAGCGCGTCGGGCCTGGAACCGCCATTCGGGCGCGCACTTTGCTTGGACGACGGACAGGTCGTCGCCCGGCAAGGAGATCCGATGCGCTACACACTCGGTTGCAGTCTGTCCTACAACATCCTGTCCGACACCACCTTCATCTTCAACCTGGAGGTGGCCAAGCTGAAGAGCGTCGAGATCCTGAGCGAGAGCCTGGTCCTGACGCCGAACCTGAAGCGCGATCTCTACACGACGCCCGATCTGCTGAACCGCTATCTCGCCGTGAACGTGCCCACCGGCCAGTTCGCGCTGGAGTACAATGCTGAGGTGGACCTGACGGTGCACCGGGCCGACCCGGCTACCATCAACGAGACGCCGATCGGGCAGCTGCCCCTCGACATCCTGCCGTTCCTGCTGCCGAGCCGGTTCGTCTCTTCAGACCGACTGACGCCCTTCGCCCAGGCCGAATTCGGCGCCCTGCCGAAGGGGCATGCCCGGGTGAACGAGATCTGCAACTGGATCCACGATCACATCACCTACCAGCCGGGCACCAGCGACGGCGAGACCACGGCGGACGAGTCCCTCTTGAAGCGTGCGGGCGTCTGCCGGGATTTCGCCCATATCGGCACCGCCTTCTGCCGGGCGCTGGGCATCCCGGCCCGGTTCGTGAGCTGCTACGCCCACGGCCTCGTGCCGAGCGACTTCCACGCCGTCTTCGAGGCCTATCTCGACGGCCGCTGGTGGCTGTTCGACGCGACGCGGCAGGCGGATCTCGACGGGCTGGTGCGCATCGGCGTCGGGCGCGACGCCGCCGAGATCGCCTTCTCGACGCCCTTCGGCAACATGCAGCCGGTCAACCAGCAGGTGCGGATCCAGCGCTCGGACGGGCAGGGGAGCCCGATGCCGCGCACCGTGGACGCGATCTCGACCGAGATCCCCGCCCCCCATGCCGGCGCGGCCTGAGCAGACCCGATCCCCGGATCACGCTATCCTGTGATCCGGTGTTCACGCGGCGAGGGAAAACATCCGCATGGCCTACCGTCACGTCGTCGGCCCGCGCACCCACGCCTTCGCCGATCTCGCCGCCCTGATGGCCAAGGCGACGCCGATCCGCTCCGGCGACCGGCTCGCCGGCGTCGCGGCGGAGTCCGCCGAAGAGAATGCCGCCGCCCGCTGGTGCCTCGCGGAGGTGCCCCTCGCCGAGATCCTGGCCCGCCCGCTGATCCCCTACGAGCGCGACGACGTCACCCGCCTGATCCTGGATACGCACGACGCCGGCGCCTTCACCGAGATCCGCCATCTGACGGTCGGCGATTTCCGCGAGGTCCTGCTCACCGCGCCGTCCGAGACGCTGGCCCGGATCGCCCCCGGCATCACCCCCGAGATCGCCGCCGCGGTCTCTAAGATCATGCGCAACCAGGACCTGATCTCGGTTGCCCGGAAGTGCCGGGTCGTCACGCGCTTCCGCAACACGATCGGCCTGCCGGGCACCCTCGCGGTCCGCCTCCAGCCGAACCATCCGACCGACGATCCGAAGGGCATCACGGCGGCGATCCTCGACGGGCTCGCCCTGGGCTGCGGCGATGCGGTGATCGGCATCAATCCGGCCTCCGATTCGGTCCAGGCGATCGGCGATCTGCTCCAGCTCCTCGACGCGGTGATCCGCCGCCACGCGATCCCGACCCAGGCCTGCGTCCTCACCCATGTCACCACGACCCTCGCCGCCATGGAGCAGGGCCTGCCGGTGGATCTCGTGTTCCAGTCGATTGCCGGCACCGAGAAGGCCAATGCGAGCTTCGGCGTGACGCTGTCCCTGTTGAAGGAGGCGCACGAGGCCGCGCTGGCGCTCAAGCGCGGCCCGCGCGGCGACAATTGCATGTATTTCGAGACCGGCCAGGGCTCGGCGCTCTCGGCGGACGCGCATCACGGCATCGACCAGCAGACCCTGGAGGCCCGGGCCTATGCGGTCGCCCGCGTGTTCCGGCCGCTGCTGGTCAACACCGTGGTCGGCTTCATCGGCCCCGAATACCTCTACGACGGCAAGGAGATCATCCGGGCGGGTCTCGAAGACCATTTCTGCGGCAAGCTGATGGGCGTGCCCCTCGGCGTCGACGTCTGCTACACCAACCATGCCGAGGCCGATCAGGACGACATGGACACCCTGCTGACGCTGCTCGGGGCGGCGGGCTGCACCTACATCATGGGCGTGCCGGGGGCCGACGACGTGATGCTGAACTATCAATCCACGTCGTTCCACGATTCCCTGTACCTGCGCGAAGTGCTCGGGCTGAAGCGCGCCCCGGAATTCGAAATGTGGTTGCAGGAGATCGGCCTCACCGATGGCGCCGGCTCGTTGATCCAGGGCGCCGAGACGCCGCTCCTGACGGCAGCACCGGATCTCTCGGCATGAGTGACAACGGCCCGATCTGGGCCCGCCTCGCCGGCCTGACGCCTGCCCGGATCGGCCTCGGCCGGGCGGGCAGCGGGATGCCGACCCGGGAGGTGCTGCGCTTCGGCCTCGACCATGCGCAGGCCCGCGACGCGGTGCACACGCCCCTCGAGGCGGACGAGCTCCTCGGCAAGATCACGAATCTCGGTTTCACCGCCCTGCCGGTCGCCTCCCAGGCGCCGGATCGCGCGACCTACCTGCGCAGGCCGGATCTCGGCCGGAGACTCGCGGCGGAGGATTGCGCCGTGCTCAAGGACCGGGCCGGGCCGTTCGACCTCGCGATCGTCATCGCCGACGGGCTGTCGGCCCGCGCCGTCCACGAGAACGCCGTGCCGGTTCTGGCCGCGTTCAAACCCTACGCCGAGACGGCCGGATGGGCGCTCTCGCCCGTCGTGGTCGCCCGGCAGGCCCGGGTGGCGCTGGGCGACGCGATCGGCGGCGCCCTCGACGCCCGCGCGGTCGCCGTGCTGATCGGCGAGCGGCCGGGGCTGTCATCCCCCGACAGCCTGGGGATCTACCTGACCTTCGGCCCCCGGGTCGGCCGGTCGGATGCCGAGCGGAACTGCATCTCGAACGTGCGGGCGGCGGGCCTGACGCCCGACCGGGCCGCGTTCAAGCTCGACTGGCTGCTCGGTTGCGCGCTCCGCCTCGGTCTGACCGGGGTGACGCTGAAGGACGAGAGCGACCGCGTCGCCATCGCCGGGCGCGAGGCGCCACCGTTGCCGGAACGGCCCGCCACCTCGGCTTGAGCGTTTGGCGACCTGGAATCCGGTGACGAGAGCCGCGTCCCGCTCCGACGTCCAGTCGACGCGGGACGGTGTCGTATCTGACGCCGCGTGATCCTGGATTGACGCCGTCCGACGCCGCTCGCCTGCGGCGAGCCTTAATCTTTCGTTGTCTTCCGAATTGCCCTCAAGCGTGGCTGTGGCGAGGTCGCAACACCGTAAAACGATCCCGGGTCCGCCCCGAGACCTGCCCGTAAACGCCGCGATCCCGCCATAGTCCGGGCCCACCTCAACCTCCGCGGTAAAGGGCAATCTCGACAACGCTTTACCGATCAGAAACGATAATTTTCCCGAGCACGCGGAAGGCCAGCCGGGCGCATCGCGAACGGCGATGCGCAAAGGTCCTTCGCACCCTCGGGACTGGCTGCGCGAAGGCTTGGTCTGAGGGCATGGTGACGCGTTTGAACGACAAGTCGAAGCTGCCGAGCCGCCACGTCACCGAGGGGCCCGACCGCGCACCGCACCGCTCCTATCTCTACGCCATGGGTCTGACGCGTGAGCAGATCCATCAACCGCTGGTCGGCGTCGCCTCCTGCTGGAACGAGGCCGCCCCCTGCAACATCTCGCTGATGCGGCAAGCGCAGGCGGTCAAGAAGGGCGTCGCCGCCGCCCACGGCACGCCGCGCGAGTTCTGCACCATCACGGTCACGGACGGCATCGCCATGGGCCACGGCGGCATGCGCGCCTCGCTGCCGTCCCGGGAGGTCATCGCCGATTCGGTCGAGCTGACCATGCGCGGCCACGCCTACGACGCCCTGGTGGGGCTGGCCGGCTGCGACAAGTCGCTGCCCGGGATGATGATGGCGATGGTCCGCCTCAACGTGCCGTCGATCTTCATCTACGGCGGCTCGATCCTGCCCGGCTCGTTCCGCGGCAAGCCCGTGACCGTCCAGGACCTGTTCGAGGCGGTCGGCAAGGTCGCGGTGGGCGACATGAGCCTGGAGGACCTCGACGAGCTGGAGCAGGTCGCCTGCCCGTCCGCCGGCGCCTGCGGCGCCCAGTTCACCGCCAACACCATGGCCACCGTGTCCGAGGCGATCGGCCTGGCGCTGCCCTATTCGGCCGGCGCCCCGGCGCCCTACGAGATCCGGGACAAGTTCTGCGCCACCGCCGGCGAGAAGGTCATGGAGCTGCTGGCCAAGCAGATCCGCCCGCGCGACATCGTCACCCGCAAGGCCCTGGAGAACGCCGCCACCGTGGTGGCCGCCTCCGGCGGCTCGACCAACGCGGCGCTCCACCTGCCTGCCATCGCGCACGAGTGCGGCATCGCATTCACGCTCTTCGACGTGGCCGAGATCTTCCGGCGCACGCCCTACATCGCCGACTTGAAGCCCGGCGGGCGCTACGTCGCCAAGGACATGTTCGAGGTCGGCGGCATCCCGCTGCTGATGAAGACCCTGCTCGACCATGGCTTCATGCACGGCGACTGCCTGACGGTGACCGGCCGCACCATCGCGGAGAACATGGACCGGGTGACCTGGAACCCGGACCAGGACGTGGTCTATCCGGCCAACCGGCCGATTACCCCGACCGGCGGCGTCGTCGGCCTCAAGGGCAACCTCGCCCCCGAGGGCGCGATCGTGAAGGTCGCCGGCATGCCGGCCTCGAGCCAGGTCTTCACCGGGCCGGCCCGGGTGTTCGACGGCGAGGAGGCCTGTTTCGAGGCGGTGCAGTCGCGCACCTACAAGGAGGGCGACGTCCTCGTCATCCGCTACGAGGGTCCCCGCGGCGGCCCCGGCATGCGCGAGATGCTGTCGACCACCGCGGCCCTCTACGGCCAGGGCATGGGCGACAAGGTCGCGCTGATCACCGACGGGCGCTTCTCCGGCGCGACGCGGGGCTTCTGTGTCGGCCATGTCGGCCCCGAGGCGGCGGTGGGCGGCCCGATCGGCCTGATCCGCGACGGCGACATGATCACCCTCGACGCGATCCAGGGCACGCTCAGCGTCGCCCTGTCGGACGCGGAACTCGCCGAGCGCCGCAAGGCCTGGGCACCGCGCGCCAGCACCGCGACCTCCGGCTACCTGTGGAAATACGCGCAGGGCGTCGGCCCGGCGCTGTACGGCGCCGTCACGCACCCCGGCGGTGCCGAGGAGACGCAGAGCTATGCGGACGTCTAGGACTGACCTCAGCCGGCGCAGGGCGCCGGCCGGGGCCGATCCCGGTCGGTTCCGGTCCCTCGGCAGGGCCGCCCTCGCGGCCTGGGCCCTGGCCCTGTTCGCCCTGCCGACCGACGCGCCCCACGCGCTCGACGCCAATGTCCGCGTGCCGGTCCCGGTGCCGGTCGCGGACAGGAGCTATCGCTCGGCCAAGGACGCGCTCCGGGCCGGTGTCCGCGAGTACAATGCCGGCGATAAGCAGGGGGCGGCCCGCGCCCTCGAATACGCCGCCGGCCAGGGCCATGCCCTCGCCCTGTGGAAGCTCGGCCGGATGTATGCCGAGGGCGACGGCGTGCCCCACGACGACCTGAAGGCGTTCGAGTTCTTCTCCCGGATCGCCGATGCCAGCACCGATGACGGGCCCGATCCGCAGAATTCCGCGGTGCTGGGCAGCGCCTTCACGGCGCTCGGCACCTATTTCCTGGAGGGGATCAAGGGCACCTACGTGCGCCCGAATCCCGAGCGCGCCTACGACATGTTCAACTACGCGGCATCCTATTACGGCGACCCCAACGCGCAGTACAATCTCGCCCGGCTCTACCTCGATGGCACCGGCGTCGAATCCGATCCCCGGCAGGCGGCGCGCTGGTTCAACCTCGCCGCCGAGAAGGGCCATCACCCCGCCCAGGCGCTGCTCGGCGACATGCTGATGAACGGTCTCGGCGGCGTGCCGATCCAGCGGGTGAAGGGCCTGATGTGGCTGTCCCTCGCCCGCGAGGGCGCGGAGGGCCGCAAGGACGACTGGATCGTCGCGCTCTACGACAAGAACTGGGCCTCCGCCAACGAGGACGACCGCGCCGAGGCGCAGACCCAGCTCCAGACCGTGGGTTCGATCCGCAAGCGGCGCTGAACCCGGATTGATCGAGGCCCTGCCGCTGCCTCCGGGAGACAGCGGCAGGCCCCGCTAGCGGCAGGTCTCAGCCTTTCCTGGCGTCCTGCGCGGCCTTGAACGACGGCCGCGCCAGGATCTCGGCGATGTAGGCCGAGAGCTTGGGCCAGCGGCCGGCATCGATCCGGGCCTCGGCCAAGTGGAAATTGTAGAAGCCCGTGGCGATCGAGATATCGGCGATGCTGAACGCGTCGCCCACGAGGTAAGACCCCGCGATCTGCCGCTCCAGGCAATCGAACAGCGGCGGCAGGTCGGTGTCGAGGGCCTTGGTTACGGCGGCCTCGTCGGTGGGCTTGCCCATCATGTTGGGCTTCATGACCCGCTCGACGAACGGCACGATCAGCGGGCCGAACAATTCGGTGTCGCCGAACTTGTCGAACCAGACCGCGCGCCCGAGCGCCTGCGGATCGGCCGGGACCAGGGCCGGGCTCGGGTGCTTGCGCTCCAGGTACCAGAGGATCGCCGAAGAATCCGCCAGCTTGAAGCCGCCATCCTCGATCGCCGGAATCTTGCCCAGGGGGCTCGCCGCCTGGAAATCCGGGTCTGGGGCGTGGAACATCACCGGCCTGTGCTCGTGGGGCACGTTCTTCTCGGCGAGCGAGACCAGGACCTTGCGGACGTAAGGCGAATAGCCGGTACCGTAGACGATCATCGTGACTCCCTTGGTGACAGGGCCGGCGGATCGCGATCCGCCTGGCCGTGGGATGGAGGTAGGGCGGATCCTCAGCCGGCCGACAATTCCACCGTCACCGGCACATGGTCGGACGGTTTGTCGAGCCCCCGGAGATGCTTCTGCACCGAGGCCGAAATCAGCCGGTCGGCGGCCTGCGGCGAGAGCAGCAGATGGTCGATGCGGATGCCGACGTTCCGCGGCCAGCACCCCGCCTGATAGTCCCAGAAGGTGTAGAGCCCGTCGCGCGGATCGCAGGCGCGCAGGCCGTCGGTGTAGCCCTCGGCCAGCAGCGCCCGGAACGCCATGCGGCTCTCGGGACGGAACAGCGCGTCGGACCGCCACGCCTCCGGGTCGGCGGCGTCGGCGGGTTCCGGGATGACGTTGTAATCGCCCGCCAGCACAATTGCCTTCTCATCGGCCATGAGCGCGCGTGCGTGGAGCCGCAGCCGTTCCAGGAAGGCGAGCTTGTACGGGTATTTCGGGCTGTCCACCGGGTTGCCGTTCGGCAGATAGATCGACGCCACCCGCACCGGCGCTGTGTCGGGCCCGGAGACCAGCGCCTCGATGTAGCGGGCCTGCTCGTCGGCCGCGTCGCCCGGCAGCCCGCGCCGGATCTCGCTCATCGTGAGAGGCGCGCGGACCAGCAGGGCGACACCGTTATAGGCCTTCTGCCCGAGCGTCTCGACCGCGTAGCCGGCGGCCTCGACCTCGGCGCGGGGGAACGCCGCGTCCTGGCATTTCAGCTCCTGCAGGCAGAGTGCGTCGGGCCGGGCCTCGTCCAGGAACGCCAGCAGGTGGGGCAAGCGTTGCTTGACCGAATTGACGTTCCAGGTCGTGATCCGCATCGCCTCGCATCCGGTCGCCGCAGCGCCGTCATCCGCGCTTCGCCGCGCCCTGGCAAGGCCATCCCGGCGCAAGGCCGGGGATCTAGCGCATCGGGCCGGACGTCGGAAACGGCACGATGCGCTACGCTTTTGTCGTCGCATCGTATTCTTCCGAAAGCCGGCGGCCGCCTTTCGGGACGATGCGCGAAGGTCTCCAGATGGATTGGTTCGAGCCGGTGCGGGCCTATTGCGAGCGAACCGACGCCGGGTTCTGGGCCGAGCCCGTCAATGCCCTGTCCAACGCCGGCTTCGTCCTGGCCGCCGCCGCGGCGGGATGGCGCGCGGGGCGACCCCGGCCGCCGGACCGCGCCGCGCTCGCCCTAGCCGGGTTGATCGCATCGGTCGGAATCGGGTCCTTCCTGTTCCACACGCTGGCAGTCTACTGGTCGATGCTCGCCGACGTGATCCCGATCGCGCTGTTCATCGACGCCTATCTCGCCGTGGCGCTGCGCCGGTATCTGCGGCTGGCGCCGGTCCGCGTCGTCGCAGCGACCCTCGGGTTCGCCCTGTTCGGCTTCGCCCTCTCGCCCATGCTCGACGGCCTGACCGGGCAGGACGTCTCGCGACTGACCAACGGTTCGATCGATTATGTACCGGCCATGCTTGCGCTGTTCGGTGTGGCCGCCGTGACCGTCAGGCGGCCCGAGGAACGCTTCGTCGGCACCGGACGGCGCCTCGCCGGGATCGGCGTGCTGTTCCTGTTGTCGCTCGCCGCGCGCACCGCCGATCAGGCCACCTGCACGGTGCTGCCGATCGGGACGCACGCGCTCTGGCATCTCCTGAACGCGGCGGTGCTCTACGCCCTGGTGGCGACCGCGATCCGGCATCGCGACCTGGCCGGATGAGGCGGCCTCGGCACCTCGGCCGTTTCCTTGCAGCCGGGACGGAATTCTTGCAGAACTGCGCCGCATCGGGCGCCCCGACCGTCAGGGCCGCCCGGGCACGGAAGGGGTCATGACAGTGAGCTTTCGCCTCGGGATCGCCGGGCTCGGCACCGTCGGTGCGTCCGTGGTCCAGATGGTCGAACGCCGCCGGGCGGCGCTGACCGCTTCGGGCCTCGACCTCCGCGTCACGGCGGTCTCGTCGCGCGACCGCAGCCGCGACCGCGGCCTCGACCTGACGGGTATCGACTGGTTCGACGATCCGGTCGCGCTCGTGCGCTCGGAAACCGTGGACTGCGTGGTCGAGCTGATCGGCGGATCCGGCGGCCCCGCCAAGGCGGTGGTCGAGGCGGCTCTCCAGGCCGGCAAGCCGGTGGTGACCGCCAACAAGGCGCTCCTCGCCCACCACGGTGCGGCCCTGGCGGCCCTCGCTGAGGACAGGGGCGTCGCCCTAGCCTTCGAGGCGGCGGTGGCCGGGGGCATCCCGGTGATCAAGACCCTGCGCGAGGGGCTCCCCGGCAACACAATCGCCCGCGTCTACGGGATCCTCAACGGCACCTGCAACTACATCCTCAGCCGGATGGAGCGCGAGGGTCTGACCTTCGAGGCCTGCCTCAAGGATGCGCAGGCGCTCGGCTATGCCGAGGTAGATCCGACCTTCGACGTCGAGGGCTTCGACACCGCCCACAAGCTCGCGATCCTGACGAGCCTCGCCTTCGGCACCGCTCTCGACGCCGAGGGCGTCTCGGTGGAGGGGATTTCGCGCGTCCAGCCCCTCGACCTGCGGATGGCGGACGAACTCGGGTACCGGATCAAGCTGCTCGGTGTGGCGCAGGCCACCGAGTCGGGGATCGAGCAGCGGGTGCATCCGACGATGGTGCCGAAATCCTCGGCGATCGCGCAGGTCATGGGTGTCACCAACGCGGTCACCATCGACGCGGACGCGGTCGGCGAATTGACCCTGATCGGTCCCGGTGCCGGCGGCGCGGCGACGGCCTCCGCCGTGGTGGCCGACATCGCCGACGTGGCGCGCGGCATCGTGCGCCCGACCTTCGGCGTCCCGGCCGTCACGATGCGGCCCAGCGAGCGCGTCGAGATGCAGCGCCACGAGGGCGGGTACTACATCCGCCTCACGGTTCACGACCGTCCGGGCGTCGCCGCCGGTGTCGCCCAGCGGATGGCCGAGCGGGAGATCTCGCTGGAGAGCATCCTGCAGCGCCGGACCGAGGGGGCCGGCACGGATCCGCGCGGGCGCTCGGGCCGGCCGGTGCCGCTGGTCCTGATCACCTATGCGGCAACGGAGGGCACCATCCGGGCCGCGCTCGATGCCATCGATGCGGACGGGCTGCTCGCGGAGCCGCCGCAGGTGATCCGGATCGAGCGTGAGTAACGGCACCGCCCCGATCCGCAATCCGCGATCCCGCTGCGCAGGTCGATGCCACGGCTGTGATCCGGACGCGGTCTTGGGCCGCCGGCGGTCCAGCCTAACGACGGTCCATCAGGCATTGGAGCGCGGAACTTAGGCTGAACGTCTGCCGCGCGACGGCATTAAACCGGTATCCGACTTCAAGATCGGGCCGGACAGAGGCAGGAAACGATGGCTGATGCACCAAGGTCCGTCTCGCGCGGGGTTCCGCGCATGCTCGCCCTCGAACTCGCCCGCGTCACGGAACGCGCCGCCATCGCGGCCGCACGCCTGCGCGGCAAGGGTGACGAGAAGGCCGCCGACCAAGCGGCGGTCGATGCCATGCGCGACGAACTCAACGGTCTGCCGATCCGCGGAACCGTGGTGATCGGGGAGGGCGAGCGCGATCAGGCGCCGATGCTGTTCATCGGCGAGCAGCTCGGGCGGGGTGAGGGGCCCGAGGTGGACATCGCCGTCGATCCCCTCGAGGGCACGACGCTCTGCGCGAAGGACATGCCGGGCGCCATCGCGGTGATGGCGATGGCCGAGCGCGGCTCCCTGCTCGCGGCCCCCGACGTCTACATGCAGAAGATCGCCATCGGGCCCGGCTACCCCCCGGGCCTCGTCGATCTGGATGCGAGCGCCACCGACAACGTCATGGCGCTGGCCCGGGCCAAGGGCGTCGAGCCGCAGCAGATCACCGCGCTCATCCTGGACCGGCCCCGTCACGCGGCGCTGGTGGCCGAGGTGCGGGCGGCGGGCGCCGCGGTTCGGCTGATCTCGGACGGCGACATCGCCGGCATCATCTTCACGGCGAGCCCCAAGGAGACCGGTATCGACCTCTATCTCGGGATCGGCGCGGCGCCGGAGGGGGTCCTCGCCGCCGCGGCGATGCGGTGCATCGGCGGCCAGATGCAGGGTCGGCTGATCCTCGACACGGCGGATCGCCGTCGCCGGGCGGCCGAGATGGGCATCGAAGATGGCGATCGGAAATACGACCTCACCGACCTTGCGAGCGGCGATGTGATCGTGGCCGCCACGGGGGTCACCGACGGTGCGCTCCTGCGGGGCGTCCGGTTCCAGCCCGACCGGATCCAGACCGAGACGGTGGTCTACCGCTCGGAGGCCGGCACGGTCCGCCGGATCCTCGGCGAACATCGACGCGGGCTGAGTTGAGGCGCCGCGCCGCCGCGCCCCGATCGGGCTTGGCCCGCGGGACGGCGACGCCAGATCGTGAAAACGGATTCACGCGCGGTCCAGAAGCCCGGCCCCGGGCGTGAAGCCCGCGCCGTCAGTTCAGCACGACCACCTTGCTGCCGACATTCACGCGGCTGAACAGGTCGATGGCGTCCTGATTGATCATCCGGATGCAGCCCGACGAGACGCTCTTGCCGATCGAGAACGGCTCCAGGGTGCCGTGGATCCGAAACAGCGTGTCCTTGTTGCCCTGCCAGAGGTACATGGCCCGCGCGCCCAGCGGATTGCGCAGGCCGCCGGCGACGCCGAGGCCGCTCTGGAGCTTGTCGACCTCGCTCGCCAGTTTCGGGCTGCGGGCGATCATCTCCTTCGGCGGGTACCAGTCCGGCCAGGCCTGCTTGGAATTGACGGTCGCGTTACCGGACCACGCGAAACCCTGCTTGCCCACCCCGACGCCGTAGCGGCGCGCCCGGCCGTTCTCCTGGACCAGCGTCAGCTGGTGGGCGCGCGGGTCGACGATGATCGTCCCGGGCTCGTAGGGGCCGTGATAGGCGATCTCCTGGCGCAGGAAGGCCGGGTTCATTTTCTTATAGTTGAACGGCTGAACCGGATACACGTCGTCCGTGACCGGCCCGTAGGCTTTGGCGTAATCGATCGGTTCGTTGTCGGGCGCCCGAAGCACGGCCCTGGCCTTGGCGGCTTCGAGCGGCGAGAGCCCTTCGGCCGGCGCCACGGCGCCGGGACGGGCCGGGACGGTGGGATCCACGTCGAGGCTCGCGGCGGGCGGTACGGCCGGAGTCGCGGGCGCAGGACGAACGATGTCGGCCCGCCCGGTATAGGGCAGGTAGCGCCCGTTGCGGCGCACGTAGAGCGCACCGTTCTGATCCTGATAGAGCTGCCCGTCGTCACCGAATCCGTCGATGCCGGACTCGCCGACAGGGCCGCGGCCCTGGGCATGAGCGGTCGTGGCGAACGCGATGACGGCGAGGCCGGCCAGGAGCAGGCGGCGGATCGGGGCGGACATGCGATGATTTCCCTGGAAGGCGACACCGCATGTCGAGGCGGCGCGCGATCGAGCAGACCCGTACGAATATGGGGTGCCGCCCAGTCCGTGACTTAGCAAATATCCCGCGCGGCCGCCAAGTTGAACCGGCGGGCATGAACGTCCTGGAGGACATCGGGACCCTTTCTGCGCCGCGGTGTTGCCGTTGTGCCTCAACGGTTCCCGCGGTCCCCGATGACGAGACTGGTTCGGCGCAGTTCCGGACGGCACAAGACGCGCGCTCGTCTCCGCCGCTCCGCCGCCCGTTTGCTCGGCACGCCTGCCTTGAACGGCGGCATCGGTGATCCGGGACCGGAGCCCGACCGGGATAGTCGGCCGAGCGATCAGCGGCGGCAACGCGGGCGGCAGCCGGTCTGGCACGCTTGCTGCTTAGTCGAGTAGGCCGCGCGTGCCGCGGCAGCGGAGCAACGGCGCTCCCAACAGCGGACGGTGTGAGTCCGGATCCCCCGGCATGAGCGGCCGCGTGACGGTTCGCCCACTTGAGACGAGCACCAGATATGGCCAGCTTCAAGACCGTGATGAAGTCGGGGCACCCCCCGACGCTGTTCGCCGCGTTTCTCTACTTCGATTTCTGCTTTGCCATCTGGGTCCTGAACGGCGCCATGGGCCCGTTCATCACCGAGACCTTCAAGCTCTCGCCGGCCCAGACCGGCTTCATGATCTCGCTCCCGATCCTCGCCGGGGCGCTGATGCGGTTCCCGCTGGGGGTGCTCGCCCAGTATATCGGTCGGAAGAACGCCGCGATCACCGAGATGAGCGTGATCATCCTGGCGATGGCCTATGGCTACTTCGCGGTCTCGTCCTACAGCGACGTGCTCGCCATGGGCGTGCTGCTCGGCATCGCCGGCGCGTCCTTCGGCGTGGCGCTGTCGCTGGGCTCGGGCTGGTTCCCGCCCGAGCATAAGGGGCTCGCCATGGGCATCGCCGGCGCCGGCAATTCCGGGACCGTGCTGGCCGTGCTGTTCGCCCCGCCGCTGGCGCAGGCCTATGGCTGGCAGACGACCTACGCCTTTGCGGGCGTGGTGATGCTGATCCCCCTGGCGGTCATGATCGTTCTGGCCAAGGAGCCGCCGGACAACGCGCATCAATCGTTCAAGGAGCACATCTCCTGCCTGTTCACCAAGGACGGCTGGGCGTTCTCGCTGATCTACGTGATCACCTTCGGCGGCTTCGTCGGCCTGTCGAACTTCCTTCCGACCTTCTTCTACGAGCAGTTCGCCGTCACGAAGGTCGAGGCCGGGCGGCTGACCATGTTGGCCGCCTTCATGGGCTCGGGCATCCGGATCGTCGGCGGCTATTTCGCCGACCGGATGGGCGGGATCGCGGTTCTCTCGGTGGTCCTGCTCGCGGCGATCGCCACCTTCCTGTCGCTCACTGCGACGCCGTCGCTCGCGCTCACCACGCTCCTGTTCATGCTGTGCTTCGCGGCGCTCGGCGCCGGCAACGGCGCGCTGTTCCAGTTGGTGCCGCTGCGCTGGCCCAGCAACACCGCGGTCGCGGGCTCGATGATCGGCGAGGTCGGAGCCCTCGGCGGCGCGATCCTGCCGAACGTCATGGGGCTGTCGAAGCAATATACCGGCTCATTCTCCATCGGCTTCATCGGCTACGCCGCCTTCACCGCGATCGTGCTCGGCTGCCTCGCGCTCTGGCAGCGCAAATGGGTCGGCCGCTGGGTCGGGCCGCGGGGCAAGGCGCTGGGCGGCGTCGCCGATGCGCAGACGGGTGCGCTGAGGCCCGCCACCGCCTGACGCTGGCGCGGCCGGAGCAACATCGCTGGCGCATCATCCCGGACATGGAAACCGGGGTGATGCGCTATTGCCGTCAGCGCCCGATCGAGATTTTCCGAGAGCCGACGCCTCTCCCTGAGGCCGGTGCCGCGCAGCCCTCCTTGGGCGGCAACACTCCCGTTTCCGTGCAACAGTGGAGATTGGCTCGCTCAGAGGATGTTTCGCCGTTGCCTTCCCCGGCGTAACGCGTTTGAATAATGCATTACGAGAGAGCGTCCGGCCCTGCGGCCAAGGCGCCGGGCGACCGCGAGACGCGGCGCCATCTGTGGAGGGACGGTCGATGTCGAAGCGCATCAGCGCCACGAACGGCGTGCTCGGCTTGCTGTGCGTGATGTATTTCATCACCTACCTGGACCGGGTGAACATCGCGACCGCCGGCGCCGAGATCATGCGCGATTTCGGCATGTCGAAGACCGATTTCGGCTTCATCCTCTCGGCCTTCGCGTATCCCTACGCGATCTTCCAGGTGATCGGCGGTTCGGTCGGCGACAAGTTCGGCGCCCGGCGCACGTTGCTGGCCTGCGGTGTCATCTGGGCGGTGGCCACCATCCTGACCGGCCTCGTCGGCGGTGTCCTCAGCCTGTTCCTGGCGCGGGTGCTTCTGGGCTTCGGTGAGGGCGCGACCTTCCCGACCGCCACACGCGCCATGCAGAATTGGACGGCGCCCGGCCGGCGCGGCTTCGCGCAGGGGATCACTCACGCCTTCAGCCGCCTCGGCAACGCGGTGGCGCCCCCGATCGTCGCCTTCCTGATCTATCACTTCGGTTGGCGGACGAGCTTCGTGATCCTCGGCGCCGCCAGCTTCATCTGGGTGGCGATCTGGTACCTCTATTTCCGCGACGATCCCTCGGATCATCCCGCGATCACCCGCGCGGAACTCGACACGCTGCCCCCGCCCCGCAAGGTCGGCGCCAAGCAATCCGTGCCCTGGGGCGCCCTGACCCGGCGCATGCTGCCGGTGACGGTCACGTATTTCTGCTACGGCTGGACCCTGTGGCTGTTCCTCGGCTGGCTGCCGAGCTTCTTCAAGGAGAATTACAGCCTCGACCTGAAGAACTCGGCCCTGTTCGCCTCGGGCGTGTTCTTCGCCGGCGTCATCGGCGATACGGTCGGCGGCGTGATGAGCGACTGGATCCTGCACCGTACCGGCAAGGTGAAGCTCGCCCGGCTGTCGGTGATCGTGGTCGGCTTCCTCGGCGCCGCCGCGAGCCTCGCGGGCGTGTTCCTCACCCGGGACCTCACCCTGGTCGCCCTGCTCCTGTCCTCGGGCTTCTTCTTCGCCGAGCTCGTGATCGGGCCGATCTGGTCGGTACCCATGGACATCGCGCCGAAATATGCCGGCACGGCGAGCGGCCTCATGAACACCGGCTCGGCCGTGGCGGCGATCGTCTCGCCGATCGTCTTCGGCCTCATCGTCGATCTGACGGGGAGCTGGACCCTGCCGTTCATCGGTTCGATCGGCCTGTGCCTGCTCGGCGCCGGCCTCGCCTTCACGATGCATCCCGAGCGGGAATTCGCCGAGCCCGCCACCGGGCCGGTCGCGCCCGTGGTGACCGTGACGGCCGCGGAGTAGGATCCGATGATGGCGCCTGATGGACGGTCCGGCCCGCTCGCCGGCATGCGGGTGATCGAACTCGCGCATATCATGGCCGGCCCGGTCTGCGGGCTGATGCTCGCCGACATGGGCGCGGAGGTGATCAAGGTCGAGAAGATGGACGGCGACGATACCCGTCGCACCGTCCCGCCCGCCCTGGAGGGCGAGAGCGCCGCCTACATGATGATGAACCGCGGCAAGCGCGGGATCAGCCTGGACCTGAAGGACCCGGACGGGGTGGCTGTCCTGCGCCGCCTGCTCGGGGGTGCGGACGCGCTGATCGAGAATTATCGCGGTGGCACCATGGAGCGCCTCGGCCTCGGCTACGAGACCCTGCGGCAGGACTTTCCGGCGCTCGTCTACTGCTCGCTCTCGGGCTTCGGCCGCACGGGACCCTACGCCGACCGCGCCGGATTTGATCTCGTCGCCCAGGGCATGAGCGGGCTGATGTCGGTAACCGGGGAGGGGCCGGGCCGGCCGCCGATGAAGTGCGGGCCGCCGGTGACCGACATCACCGCCGGGATCCTGGCCGCGATGGGCGTGCTGGCGGCCTACGTCAACCGGCTCCGGACGGGGCAGGGGCAGGCGGTCGATACCTCGCTGTTCGAGGCCGGGATCACCCATACCTACTGGCAGTCGGCCATCGCCATGGCCACCGGGATCGCCCCCGGGCCGATGGGCTCGGCCCATCCCCTGAACGCGCCCTACGAGGCCTTCCAGACCGCGGATGGCTGGATCACCATCGGGGCGGCCAACCAGACCAACTGGCTGCGCCTCCTCAAGGCGATCGGCGCCGAGGCCCTGGCCGAGGATCCGCGCTTCGCCCTCAACCGGGACCGGATGGCGAACCGCCACGACCTCGCCGCCACGCTCGCGCCGATTTTTTCCGCGGAAACCTCGGAGGTCTGGCTGGCACGCCTGGAGGCCGGCGGCGTCCCGGCCGGCCCGGTGCTCGACGTCAACGCCATGCACCGGGATCCGCAGACGCTGGCCCGCGCCATGGTGGTCGAGGTCGATCACCCGCGGGTCGGGCGGATGAAGACGCTGGGCCTGCCGGTGAAGTTTTCGGAGACCCCTGGCCGAGTCCACGGCCCGGCGCCGTTGCTCGGCGAGCATTCCCGGGCGATCCTGGCGGAGGCCGGTTATACCGCCTCCGAGATCGACGGCCTGATCGACCGGGGCGTGGTTCGCGAGACCGTGGCTTGAGCCGGCGAACCGGAGGATCAGCGATGAATGCCACGCCCGCCACCGACGAGCTTCTGTTCACCACGGACGAGGCCGGCATCGCCCGGATCGTGCTGAACCGGCCCCAGGCCCGCAACGCGATGACCTTCGCGATGTACCAGGGCCTGATTACCTGCTGCGACGCGATTTCCGCGGACCCGGCCGTCAAGGCGCTGATCATCACCGGCGCCGGCGACAAGGCGTTCGCGGCCGGCACCGACATCGCCCAGTTCCGCAGCTTCACCACCGCCGAGGACGCGCTGGGCTACGAGCGGTTCATGGACCGGGTGCTCGGCACCCTCGAGCGCCTGCGCGTGCCGACCATCGCGGCGATCGCCGGGGCCTGCACCGGGGGAGGGGCCGCCATCGCGGCGGCCTGTGACCTGCGGATCGCCACCCGGGACGCCCGCTTCGGCTTCCCGATCGCCCGGACGCTGGGCAACTGCCTCAGCCTGGGCAACCTCAAGCGGCTCTCCGGGCTGATCGGACCGGCCCGCGTCAAGGACATCATCTTCACCGCCCGCCTCGTCGGGGCCGAGGAGGCCCTGGCTATCGGCCTCGTGGGCGAGGTGGTCGACGACCGCACGGCGCTCACCGAGCGGGTCGATACCCTGGCGCAGCTGCTGGCCGGGCACGCGCCGCTGACCATGCAGGCCACCAAGGAGGGGTTGCGCCGGCTCGCCGAGGAGGAACCCGCCGCCGACGGGGCGCCGCATCCGGGCGATGACCTGATCCTGATGTGCTACATGAGCCAGGATTTCCGCGAGGGCACGGAGGCCTTTCTCGGCAAGCGCTCCCCGGCCTGGACCGGGCGCTGAGCCTGGCGCGGCGATAAGGCCGCGATCCGCAGCATCAAGGCCGCCGCGGATCGTGTGGGTCTGCCCTCGGACGGCCGTCGCGCTAACGCGTGCTGGCGAGGAGCCAGTCCGGCAGCCACAGGGCGATACCCGGCACCAGGCACAGGATCAGGATCGCCACCGCCATCAGCAGCACGAAGGGCAGGGTGCCCCAGATGATGTCCGAGAGCGGGATGTCCGGGGCGATGTTCTTGATGACGAAGATGTTGAGCCCCACCGGCGGGTGGATCAGACCCATCTCCATGGTGATGGTCATCACCACGCCGAACCACACGAGGTCGAAGCCCGCGGCCTTCAGCGGCGGCAGAATGATCGGCGCGGTCATCAGGATGATCGAGACCGGCGGCAGGAAGAAGCCGAGCACGATCACCAGCGCCAGGATCGTGACCAGCAGCAGCCACGGCGACAGCTGCATGGCGACGATCGCCGACGCCGCCGATTGCGAGATGTGCAGGTAGCTCATCACGTAGGCGTAGAGCAGCGACATGCCGATGATCAGCATCAGCATGGTCGATTCGCGCAGCGTCGCGATCAGGATCGGGCTGACGTCCCGGAACCGCCAGACGCCGTAGATCGCGGCGATCAGCGCGAGCGCCAGCAATCCGCCGAGGCCCGCCGTCTCCGAGGGCGTGGCGTAGCCGCCGTAGAGGGCCACCATCACGCCGGTCAGCAGGATCACGAAGGGCAGCACCCGGGGCAGCGTCGAGAAGCGCTGCGCCATGCTGTACTGGTCGTCCGCCAGGATCGGGGAGGCCGGCCCGCCGCGCTCCAGGGCCGTCTTGGCCGCCGCGTATTCCGAGCGGAAGCGGACCATCGCCCACGCCGCGAACAGGCTCACGAGCAGCAGCCCCGGCCCGATCCCGGCCAGGAACAGGCGGCCGAGCGACTGCTCGGAGGCGACCGCGTACAGGATCATGGTGATCGAGGGCGGAAGCAGGATCCCGAGGGTGCCGCCGGCCGCGATGATCCCGGCGGCGAAGCCCGGCGAGTAGCCGCGCTTGCGCATCTCCGGGATGCCCGCCGAGCCGATCGCCGAGCAGGTGGCCGGGCTCGAGCCCGCCATGGCGGCGAACAGCGCGCAGGCGAAGACGTTGGCGATGCCGAGGCCGCCGGGGATGCGGTGCATCCAGGCATGCATGGCCGAGTAGAGATCCTGGCCGGCCCGGGACCGCCCGATCGCCGCGCCCTTGAGGATGAACAGCGGGATCGACAGCAGCGTGATCGAGGCCATCTCCTCGTAGACGTTCTGTGCCACCGTATCGAGGGAGGCGCCCGGCATGAACGCCACCATGAAGGCGAGGGCGACGAAGCCCAACGCGAACGCGATGGGGATGCCCGCGAGCATCGCCCCGAGGGTGGCGCCCGCGTAGAGGACGCCAATCGCCGCCGTGCTCATCGCTCGACCTTCGCGGTTACCGTCTGCCCCATCGGATCGGGCCCCCGGGGTGAGACGGCGGGGGCGTCGTGCATGTCGCGGTTGATGTCGGCCCCGAGACCGATCTTGGGCTTGGCCCATCCGGCGGCCCGCGGGCCGTAGGCCAGGGCCTCGGCGATCTGGAGCGCCAGTTGCAGGCACAGGAGACTCATGCCGACCGCCATGAGGGTATAGGGGATCCAGAGCGGCGGACCCCAGGTCGATTGCGAGGTCTGGCCGTCGACCCAGGCCTCGTGGTCGAGCGACCAGCTCTTCCAGGCGAAGAACAGGCAGAAGGCGAGGCTGACCATATCGGCGAACAGCAGCCGGACCCGGTTGACCGCCGGCGACAGCAGGCCGGTCAGCGCCTCGATCGCCACGTGTCCGCGCTTGGCCTGGACGCCGGCGGCCGACAGGAAGGTGGCCCCGATGATCAAGAACACTGCCATCTCGTCCTGCCACTCCGTCGGCTCCTTCAGCACGTAGCGGACGACGACGCTGTGGGTGAGCACGAGGCAGGCGCCGACGAGGCAGAGGCCGCCGAGCCCGAGGATGACCCGGTTCAGCACCCCCATCGTGCGGTCGAACAGGCCGAGCAGGCCGGGCACGCGTGGCGCATCGGCGGCGCGCGCCTCCGGTCCCGCCGTGGCCGCGTCGAAAGCGTGGCTCACGCGACCTGCTCCGCGAGCTTCAGCAGCTCGGCGCAATTGGCGTTCCGGCCGGCATAATCCTTCCAGGCGGTGGTCTTGGCCAATTCGCGCCACTGGCCGAGCGAGGTCTCGTCGAGCTGCGAGACCTTGGCGCCGGCCTTCGAGAAGATTTCCTCGACGCGGGTGTCGTCCTCCTTGGCGCCCGCCTGCCCGAAGGCTTCGAGCTCGCCGCCCACCGCCAGGATCAGATCCTGCTGGTCCTTCGGCAGACCGGAGAACACGATCTTCGACATCATGATCGGTTCGAGCATGAACCAGTACGACCGCTCGCGCCCCGAGGTCAGCGCCTTGGACAGTTCCTCCAGGCGGAAGGAGATCAGGCTCGTCGAGGAGGTGATCACCGCGTCGCAGGCCCCGGTCTGCATCGCCGCGTAGGATTCGTTCGACGGGATGGAGAGGGTGGCGGCGCCCGCCTCCTTCATCATCATGTCCATCTCCCGCGATCCGCCGCGGACCTTCATGCCCCTGGCATCGGCCGGCGAGACGAGGGGCCGCTCGCGGCTGGCGACGCCCCCGGCCTGCCAGACCCAGGAGACCAGAACGATCCCCTTGGCGTCGAGGATCTCGGCGAGCTTGCGCCCCACTGGCGCCGACTTCCAGGACAGCGCCTGGCCATAGGAGGTCACGAGGGCCGGCATCAGGCCGATGTTCAGTTCCGGAACCTCGCCGCCGGCGTAGGGGCTCGGATACAGCGACATGTCGAGGGCGCCCTTGCGCATCGCGCCGAACTGGGCGTTCGTCTTCATCAGCGACGACCCGGGATAGACCTGGACTTCGAGGGCGCCCTTCGAGCGCTCGGCCACCGTCTGGGCGAACTTCCGGCACATGCGGTCGCGGAAGTCACCGTCCTCGATGGTCCCGCCCGGGAACTGGTGCGACAGCTTCAGCGTGGTCGCCGCCCGCGCCGATCCCAGGCCGAACCGCAGGATGGCAGGTGTCGCAAGAGTAGTCGCGATCAGCGAACGACGAGTCAGCGTCATGTGGCTCTCCCGCACCGCAAGCATCGCGGCGATGTTTTTGTGCGTCGCACAAACACGACACCGTGTATGCATGAAGAACATCCATGTATACTTTGTCAATCCACAAGCATACGTCTACCGGCGTCCGCCGGGCCGCCGCTGCGCATCCGGCTGCTCCGCCGGGGAGGGGAAACGGACGGATGAGCCACGCCCAGCGTCTGAAGCAGCGGATCGAGGACGAGATCGTCTCGGGGGAACTCGCCCTCGGGGCTCGACTCGACGAGAATCAGCTCGCGACGCGGTTCGGCGTATCGCGCACGCCGATCCGGGAAGCGCTGCTGCAACTGGCCGTCACCGGGCTCGTCCAGACGAAGCCGCGCCGGGGGGCGATCGTGAGCGCGCCGGAGCCGCACCTGCTGCTCGCCATGTTCGAGACCATGGCGGAGATCGAGGCGGCCTGCGGACGGCTCGCGGCCCGGCGCTTCACCCCCGACGATACCACCGCCCTCCAGGACGCCCTGTCGGGCTGCCGTGCCGCCATGGCGGAGGCGGATGCGGAGGCCTACTACGCCGAGAACTACGTGTTCCACACCGTTGTGTATCGGGCGAGCCACAACGCCTTCCTGGCCGATCAGGCGCTGTCGCTGCACCGTCGGCTGGCCCCGTATCGCCGCCTGCAGCTGCGGGTGCGTCAGCGCCTGCCGCAATCCCTAGCCGAGCACGAGGCGATCGTGGCCGCCATCGTGGCCGGCGACGCATCGCAGGCTGCCGAGGCGCTGCGCAACCACGTCCTCGTGCAGGGTGACCGGTTCACCGATCTCGTCGCCGGCCTGCGAGCGCCGAATGCCGCCTGATCCGGACCGCGCCTGCACTGCATGCGCGTGGGAGTCCCGCGGTGTCCGTCCGGCCTGGCGCCGTCAGACGGCCTCGACCGCCCCGTAATTGGCCGCGATCACCGGCTTCTTGCCCCGGATGTGTTCGCGCATGAGGGTCGCCAGCGCGGTGCCGTCCCGCGTCCGGAGCAGCGCGATCATGCGTTCGTGCTCGGAGACCGCGCGGGCCCATTGATCCGGGGTCTGATGGGCCGAGTAGCGCGAGCGTTGGATCCGGCCCGACAGGCTCTCGTAGATGTTCGCCAGCACCGCGTTCCGGCTGGCCGCCATGATGGCTTCGTGGATCCGGCGGTTGTGGCTGAAATAGCCCGCCTCGTCGCCCGCCTTCCAGGCCGCCACCATCGCCTCGTGATCGGCCGCGATGGCGTCGATCTCGCCATCGCCGATCGTGCGGCAGGCCAGGTCGCCCGCGGTCGCCTCGAGGCCGGCGATCACCTCCATCATCTCCTCCAGCTCGGTGTCGGAGATGCTGGCGACCCGCGCGCCGCGGTTCGGGAGCAGTTCGAGGAGGCCTTCCGTGGCCAGGATCTTGATCGCCTCGCGCAGGGGCGTCCGCGAGATGCCGAAGCGCTCCGTCAATTCGCCCTCGTTGATCCGCGCCTTCGGCTCCATCTCGCCGGACCGGATCAATTCGCGCATCCGATCCGCCACTTCGTCGTGAAGATAACGGCGGCTGATGCCGATCCCGGGTTCGATCTTGTTCATGGTCCCCCGACACGGGCAGGTCTGAGCGACCCGCTGTCCATGTGTAGGTGTCCGGCAATTCAGTGTCGAGGCACGAGCGCTCGATCCAGAACGCGGACCACATGTTCCGCCTGAATACCGAGCCCGTCGTGGATCTGATGTCGGCAGCTCGTGCCATCGGCCACCACGAGATCGCCCGGTGCCGCCGCACGCAGCGCCGGGAACAGCGACAGTTCGGCCATGGCGAAGGACGTCTCGATCGATTCCGGCCGGTACCCGAAGGCCCCGGCCATGCCGCAGCAGCTCGACTCGATCACCCGCAGGTCGAGACCGGGCACCGACCGCAGGACCGTCTCCACCGAGCCCATCAGGCCGAAGGACTTCTGGTGGCAATGCCCGTGCAGATGGGCCACACGGCCACCCTGATGCGCCAGCGGGAGCTCGATCCGCCCGGCGGCGAGGTCGGCGGCCAGCAGCTCCTCGACCAGCACGGATTGCCGGGCCAGCAGGGCCGCGTCGGCGCCGGGCAGGAGCGTCGCGAATTCGTCCCGGAAGGTGAGGAGGCAGGACGGCTCCAGGCCGACCACCCGCGCCCCGGCCCGGACGAAGGGCAGCAGCGTGTCGATGGTCCGCCGGGCCTCCTGCCGGGCCCGGTCGGTCTGGCCGGAGGCGAGCCAGGTCCGGCCGCAGCAGAGCGGGCGCCGGCCACGCGCCGGGAAGACGCGGTGCAGGCGATAGCCCGCGGCCCGCAGCACGCGCTCGGCGGCCTCCAAATTCTCCCGCTCGAAGGCGCGGTTGAAGGTGTCGCCGAACAGGATCACGTCGCGGAAGTCCCCGGCGACGTCGCCCGGATGGGCGGCCTCGCCCTGCTCGCGCCAGGGCCGGCGCCAGCGCGGCAGCGAGCGCCTGGCCGACAGCCCGGCCACCCGCTCCGACAGCCTGGCGAGCGCGGGGAGTCGATCGCGCAGGTTGAGGAGCGGCGCGAGCCGGGCGGCGGCCCCGGCGTAGAGCGGCATCAGGGCGATCAGGCGCTCGCGCAGCGGCAGCCCGTGCCGGGCGTGGTAATGGTGCAGGAACTCGATCTTCATCTTGGCCATGTCGACGCCGGTGGGGCATTCCCGGCGGCAGGCTTTGCAGGAGACGCAGAGATCGAGGGTCCGCTTCATCTCCGGGCTGGTGAAGGCGTCCGCGCCGAGCTGCCCCGAGATCGCCAGGCGCAGGGAATTGGCGCGGCCCCGGGTCAGGTGCTGCTCCTCGCGGGTCACCCGATAGGACGGGCACATGGCCCCGCCGACGAGCTTCCGGCAGGTCCCGTTGTTGTTGCACATCTCCACGGCGGCGCCGAAGCCGCCCCAGTCCGACCAGTCGAGGGCGGTCTTTACCGGCTGCGTCGCGGCGTAGTCGGGCTTGAACCGGAACAGCGACCGGTCGTCCATGGTCAGCGGCCGGACGATCTTGCCGGGATTGAGCCGGTTTTCCGGATCGAAATCGTCCTTAACCGTCTCGAAGGCCCGGGCCAGGATCGGCCCGAACAGGGGCGCGATGTATTCGGAGCGCGAGATGCCGTCGCCGTGCTCGCCGGAATAGGAGCCCTTGTACCGGCGCACCAGTTCGGAGGTCTCCTCCGCGATGGCGCGCATCCGCCGCACGTCGCCGCCGTCCTTCATGTTCAGGATCGGGCGCACGTGCAGGCAGCCCACCGAGGCGTGCGCGTACCATGTCCCGCGGGTGCCGTGCTTGGTGAAGACCTCCGTGACCGCGTCCGTGTAATCGGCGAGATGCTCCAGCGGCACCGCGCAATCCTCGATGAACGAGACCGGCTTCGCGTCGCCCTTCATCGACATCATGATGTTGAGGCAGGCCTCGCGGACCTCCCAGACCGATTTCTGGCGGGCCGGCTCCACGACCTCCACGACCGCGTCCGGATAGCCGTGATCGGCCATGCAGGCGGTCAGCCGCTTCAGGTCGCGGGTGAGGGCGGCGCGGTCGTCGCCGGCGAATTCCGTGAGCAGCAGGCAGTTGGGCCGGCCCCGGGTGATGTCGGCCAGGGTTGTGCGGAACAGGGGAATGTCGGCCCCGAGCACCAGGACGTTGTTGTCCACCAGCTCGACCGCCACCGGGTCCAGGGCCACGATATGCCGCGTGGTCTCCATGGCGGCCCGGAAGGACGGAAAATGGCAGACCCCCATCACCCGATGTGCCGGGAGGCGCGACAGCTTCAGCGTCACCGCGGTAGTCGCCGCGAGGGTCCCCTCGGAGCCGACCAGCAGGTGCGCCAGATTCGGCCGCGCCTCGACCAGCGCGTCGAGATTGTAGCCGCCCACGCGGCGCTGCACATTCGGGTAGCGCGCCGCGATCTCGTCCCGGTGCCCGTCGGCGAGGGCGCGCATGCGCTCGGCCAGGACCTGAATCCGGCCCGAACCGGTCACCCCCGATCCGGCATTGCCGGTGAGCCCGAACCCGAAAGCCTCGCCGTCGTGCAGCAGCGCCTCCAGGGCGAGGACGTTGTCGCTCATCTTGCCGTAGCGCAGGGAGCGGGCGCCGCAGGAATTGTTGCCGGCCATGCCGCCGATGGTGCAGCGGGTGGCCGTGGACGGCTCCACGGGGAAGAACCATCCGTCGGCCTTCACACGGGCGTTCAAGCGCTCCAGGACCATGCCGGGCTCGACCGTCATCGTGCCGGCCTCCGGATCGTAGGCCAGCACGCCGTTGAAATGCCGCGCGCAATCGACGACGAGGCCGGAGCCGATCGGCTGGCCGTTCTGAGAGGTGCCACCGCCGCGCAGAATCACCGGCGCGCCGTAATCGGCGGCGATCCGCAGGGTGGCGGCAATGTCGGCCGCCGAGCGCGGCAAAACCACGCCCGCCGGCATGATCTGGTAGATCGACGCGTCGGTGCTGTAGCGGCCACGGGTGAAGGCGTCGAAGCGCGCCTCACCCTGCAGTTGCTCGGCCAGCCGGCGCGCCAGGCCGGCATCCAGGCGCGCCGCCGCGCGCGGCGCCGTCGCGATCTGCGCCCTCGTTCCCGTCACGGCCGCGTCCTCCCGTGGTGGTTCGATTCCACCTGCGGCTGATTGTATTCAAAATTCAGCCGTTCGGGAATCGCCTTCGCGCGCCTGCGCGATTCCGGCGCGGGCTTTGGCCGTCGCGGTCGTGCATTCAGGACAGCATCCGCGTGTCACCATCGATCGAGATCGCCTGGCCCGAGATGGTCCGGCCGCGGGGCGAGCAGAGAAGCAGGATCTGGTCGGCGAGCTGGCGGGCGGTGACGTAATCCTTGACCGACACGAACGAGAAGGCGCGCGCCTCCATCTCGGAAAAGCTCGTCCCCTGCTGCTGCGCCTTCGCCTCCAGCACCCGCCGCTGGCGATCGCCGGCGACGAGTCCGGGCAGGATCGCGTTCACCCGGATCCCGTCCCCACCGAGTTCGATGGCCAGCGATTTGGTGAAGCCGATCACCCCCCATTTGGCCGCCGCGTAGGGGCTGCGCAGGGCGAAGCCGAACTTGCCGGCGGCCGAGGACAGGTTGACGATCGAGGCGTTGGCGCTCTGCCGCAGATGCGGCACCGCGAGCCGGGCGCAATTGAACTGGCTGGTCAGGCACACGGTGAGGCACTGATCCCACGCCTCGGGGGCGATCTCCTCCACCCGGCCGGTCGGTCCGGCGATGCCGGCATTGTTGATGAGCACATCGAGGCCGCCGAGATGCGCGACCGCCGCCGTCATCATCGCCGCGACGGCGTCCCGGTCGGCCACGTCGGTGCGGCAGCGGCCGACATTCGCCGGCAGCCCGTCCAGCGCCTCCGGGTCGATGTCGCAGGCGAAGACCTGGGCGCCTTCCTCCAGAAACGCGTCGCCGAGCGCCCGCCCGATCCCCGCGGCGCCCGCCGTGATCAGAACCCGCAGGCCGGCGATACCGAGATCCATGGTCACTCCTCCCCGTGCACGTCCCGCAGGCCGCCGCGGGACAGGATGAAATCAGCCGCCTCGCGGATGTCCGCCGCGATGGCGGCGGCAGCCGCCGGGCCGTCCCGCGCCGCGATGGCGGCCAGCGCCTCGGCATGCCGCCGGAGCGCAAAACCCTGGCGCAGCCGCTCCGGGCAGCCGCGCAGGTCCAGATTGATGACCGGGCCCGCCTTCAGCCAGAGGCGGCCGATGATCTCCCGCAGGGGGGCGAGCCCGCCGGCGCCGTAGATCGCGAAATGCAGGTCGCGATTGCGTTGGACGGCCTTGGACACGTCGGCGTGCGGTGATTCGGCCTCGGCCCGGAACGCCGCCTCGGCTCGCCGGATCGCGTCGAGTTCGGTCTCGGTCCGGCGCTCCGCAGATCGGGCCGCCGCGATCCCCTCCACGGCGATGCGCGTCTCGGCGAGCGCCCGGAACGCACCGGCACTCATGATCGGCACCCGAATGGCCCGCGCCGGTGACACCTCCAGCACGCCCTCGGCCACGAGGCGGCTCACTGCCTCCCGGACCGGCATCACCGAGACGCCGAACGCCGCCGCACTCCGGCGCAGGGACAGCCGGTCGCCGGGGGCGAGCCGCCCGGAGGCGAGCAGGTCCGACAGCGCCGCGTAGGCGGTGCCCGACAGGGTCTGGCGTTCCAGCTGCGGGAGATCGGCCAGGGCCGCCGGTGAGTCCATGATCGGAGACTAGACGAAACCCGCGCGGTGCCGATAGTGATCTGTGATCACAGCACGTGGCGCGCCAACGCCGTTCGGCGGGGTCCTGGGAGGGCTGTCATGACCGAGAGCGTCGCGATCGTGGGCGCCGGCCTGATCGGGCGGGCTTGGGCGATGATCTTCGCCCGCGCCGGGTGGGATGTGCGCCTGTTCGACGCCGCCGACGACGTGGCCCCGCGTGCGATCCCGCTCTGCGTCGAGGGGCTGCACACGCTGGCGGCGCACGGGCTCTGTTCCGACCCGGAGACGGCCGGGCGACGGATCCGGGCCGTCGCGTCCCTCTCGGAATGCCTCGACGGCGTCGGCTTCGTCCAGGAGAACGGGCCGGAACGGCTTGACGTGAGGCAGGCCCTGTTCGCCAAGCTGGACGCGCTGGCGCCGGGGGAGGCGGTCATCGCCTCGTCCTCCTCGGCGATCCGCTGCTCGCTGTTCACGGAAGGGTTGCCCGGCCGCGGGCGCTGCCTGATCGGCCATCCGGTGAACCCGCCGCATCTGATCCCGCTGGTGGAGATCTCCGGCGCCCCCTGGACCGCGCCGGAGGCCCTGGCCCGGGCGCGGGCGGTCTACGAGGCGATCGGCCAGGTACCGATCACCGTGCTCAAGGAGATCGAGGGCTTCATCCTCAACCGGCTTCAGGGGGCCCTGCTGGCGGAGGCCTTCCGCCTCGCCGCGGAGGGCTACGTGACCCCGCAGGACCTCGACAAGACCGTCTCGGACGGGCTCGGCCTGCGCTGGAGCTTCATGGGGCCGTTCGAGACCATCGAGCTGAACGCGCCGGGCGGGATCGCCGATTACTGCGCCCGCTATACCGACTTCTACAAGCGCCTCGCGGCCGATCCGGCGCCCCCCTCGGTCTACGCGGCGGACGCCACCGCGGCGATCCTGGCGCATTGGCCGGCGCCCGGCGACCTGCCCGCCCGCATGGGGCGCCGGGACGCAAAACTCGCGGCGCTCCGCGCCCACAAGATGCAGCAGAGGGACTGAGCATGGCGACCCAGCGGAAAGTCATCATCACCTGCGCGGTGACGGGCGCGATCCACACGCCCAGCATGTCGCCGCACCTGCCCGTGACGCCCGAGGAGATCGCCGACGCCGCCATCGGCGCTGCCGAGGCCGGCGCGGCCATCGTGCATCTCCATGCCCGCGACCCGGAGACCGGCCAGCCGGACCAGTCGCCGGAGGCCTTCGCCAAGTTCCTGCCGGTGATCAAGCAGCGCTCATCCTGCGTGGTGAACATCACCACCGGCGGCGCGCCGACCATGTCGATCGAGGAGCGGGTGCGTCCAGCCGCGACCTTCCAGCCCGAGGTCGCCTCGCTGAACCTCGGCTCGATGAATTTCGGCCTGTTCGGCATGCTCGATCGCTTCAAGGACCTGAAGCACCAATGGGAGAGGGATTACCTCGGCAACAAGGACATCATCTTCCGCAACACGTTCGGGCAGATCGAGCACATCCTGACCACCTGCGGCCCGAACGGGACGAGGTTCGAGTTCGAGTGCTATGATACGGCCCATCTCTACAACCTGAAATACTTTTTCGACCGCGGGCTCGTACAGGCGCCGCTGTTCATCCAGACCGTGTTCGGGCTTCAAGGCGGGATCGGCGCCCATCCCGACGACGTGATGCACATGAAGCGCACCGCCGACCGGCTGTTCGGCGATCAATACCGCTGGTCGGTGCTGGGAGCGGGCCGCAACCAGATGAACATCGCCGCTATGGCGGCCGCGATGGGTGGAAACGTCCGCGTCGGGCTGGAGGACAGCCTGTGGGACGGCCCCGGCAAGCTCGCCGAGACCAACGCGGCGCAGGTGCGGCGCGTCCGCTCGATCATCGAGGGGCTCGGCCTGGCCATCGCGTCCCCCGACGAGGCGCGGGAGATGCTGACGCTGAAGGGCGGCGACAAGGTGGCGTTCTAAGGGGCGCTTGACGCGCGCTTCCGAGGCCGCGAGCGCCGGCATATGCCGGGAGGGAGCGGTGGAACGCATCGCGAAAGTGGTCAGGAATAACCGCAGCCCGACCGTTCGGATTCCGAAGGCGTTCGAACGGCCTGGCGACGAGGTGGCGGTCTCGCGGCCAGCGGGCGGCAGCCTGGTCCTCCGGCCGAGACTCGGGCTTGTGGTCCTCATCGCCTCGCTGGAACCGCTTTCGCCCGAAGACACGTTGGACGCGATCCCGGACTCAACGCCGAGGACGTTGTCCTTTGAGCGGTCGGATTCACGATCTGCTCGATACCGACATCCTGTCGGATCTCATCAACCGCGGACGTGACGGCCCGGTCGCCGCGAGGCTCGACGGGCGCACGGCCAACGTCTGCACGCGCATCGTTGTGGCAGCCGAGATCCGGTAGGGCGTTGCGTGGAAAGGGTCCAAGGCTCTCGCGGATCGCGCCAGAACGGTCCTCGCGGCGATCCCGATCGTGCCCCTGACAAGTCCGGCGGATCACCAGTACGGCGCGATACGCGCGGTCGTGGAGAAGCGGGGCACGCCGATCGGACCGAACGATCTCCTGATTGCCGCCCAATGCCTGGCCTCGAACCTGCGGCTGGTCAGCGCGAACCGCGACGCATTCCGCCGGGTGCCGGGGCTTGACTGAGAGAATCGGCTCGAGCCGCCTGCGACCGGCAGCGTGGTGCAGTCGCGTCGCCGCACGCCGGCCTATGGCGGCTCGCCGAAGGCCCTGGCGAGGGCATCATCATGGATGCCCGCAATATCCAGGCGCTTCACCCGCCCCTGGTGGCCGGCCACGATCCTGACTGCGCCGCCCGCGACCCCGAGGGCATCGGCGATCAGCCGTTCGAGGGCCGTGTTGGCCGCCCCGTCGACGGGCGGGGCCGCGACGCGCACCTTGAGGCAGGGCGTGCCGTCCGCATCGCGGATCCATCCCTCCACGGCGTCGCGGCCGCCGCGCGGGGTCAGCCTCACGGTCAACCGCAGCGGTTTGGCCGCCGGCTCCGGCGGGCGTCGCGCCACCGCCCGCGCCTTCAGAAGATCTTGCCCGGATTCAGCCGGTTGTCCGGATCGAGCGCCCGCTTGATGAGCCGCATCGCGCCGATCTCCTCCGGCGAGCGCGAGAGCGGCAGCTTGCCCCGCTTCTCCAGGCCGATCCCGTGCTCCGCCGAGACCGAGCCGTTCAGTTCGGCGAGCGGCGCGTAGATCGCGGCGTCGATCAAGGCGTTGCCGCCGGCGTCGAGGCGGGTCGTGTTCCAGTGCAGGTTGTTGTCGCCGATATGGCCGTAGACCACGGCGCGGCAGCCGGGGATCGCGGCGAGGCGGTCCAGCGCGCCGCGGACGTAGCCGTCCATCTTGGCGAGCGGCACGCTGACGTCGAAGGCGCGCTCGATCCCGTCGGCGTTGAGGTGTTCGACCCGGTCGCGGATGCGCCACATCCCGCGGCGCTGCTCCTCGGACGAGGCCACGGCCGCGTCGAGGATCGTGCCGTCGCCCATCAGGCCCTCCAGCAGGCCGAGGAAGCGGTCGGATTCCTCGGGCACGCACTCGACCTCGATGATCGCGTAGAACGGATACGCGTAGCCCAGCGGCGCCTTGGCCCGGCCGGGGGCGGTCATCAGCTTATAGAAATCCGGCCATAGCCCCTCGAAAGAGGAGACCCGACCCTGGAAGGCGCTCTGGGCCGCCCGCAGCACCCGGGCGCCGTCGTCGACCCCCGGGCAGGCGACCAGCGCCGTGGCGTAGCCGGCGGGCTCCGGGCGCAGCCGCAGCACTGCCCGCGTGACGATGCCCAGCGTCCCCTCGGTGCCGATGAAGAGCTGCTTCAGGTCGAGGCCGGTGTTGTTCTTGATCAGCGGGCGCATGGACGAGACCACCGTGCCGTCCGCCAGCACGGCTTCGAGGCCCAGCACCATCTCGCGCGTCATGCCGTAGCGCAGCACCCGCAGGCCGCCGGCATTGGTGGAGATCGCCCCGCCGATCGTCGCCGAGCCGCGGGCACCGAGATCCAGGGGGAAGAACAGGCCGCCCGCCGCGGCGGCGTCCTGCACGCTCTCGATGGTGGCGCCGGTGCCGACCACCACGGTCATGCCCAGCGGGTCCACCGGCTCGATGCCGGTCATCCGCTCCGTCGAGAGGGTGATCTCGTCGGGCGCGCAGAGGGTACCGTCGACCAGACCGGTGGCGCCGCCCCGCGGCACCACCGCGATCCCCGCCGCGTGGCAGGCCGCCATGACCGCGCTGGTCTCGGCGGTGCTGCGCGGACGGACCAGCGCCAGGGCGGCGCAGGGCTCGGTCGGCCGCGTCCAGTTCGCCGAGCGCCCGCGCAGCTCCTCGCCGGTGACGAGGCCGGACGGTCCGACCAGCGCGGCGAGGCGGTCGAGGAGGGCGGCGTTCGTCATCAGCATCCTCTCGGCAGGCTCGGGCACCGGGTCGGGCGGGGCTCCGCCCGTCGCTCTGTCACAGAAATCCGCGCGCCGCGAGGTTGCGCATCAAGGCCCGGGCGCCGAAGGTCCAGGGCGCGCAGGCGTCGCACGGGCGCATGCGGTTGACGAGGCTGCCGAGTTCCGGGCTCGCCACCACGACCCGGTCGTTCTCGACATGGGTGAAGCCGAGGCCCGGCCCGTGCCGGTCCTGGATCGGCGCGAACATCGTGCCGAGGAGCAGCAGCGCGCCGTCCGGATAATGGTGCGTGCGGCCCATCAGGGCGGCCACCAGCTCGTCCGGATCGCGGCTGATCTCGGCGAGCGGCGAGGTGCCCTCCATGCGGAACCCGTCCGCGCCGGTCACCTCCAGGGTGACGGTGGTGCGGCGGACGCTGTCGAGGTCGAACGTGTCGTCGAACAGGCGCAGGAACGGCCCGAGGGCGCAGGAGGCGTTGTTGTCCTTGGCCTTGCCGAGGAGCAGCGCCGACCGCCCCTCGAAGTCGCGCAGGTTGACGTCGTTGGCGAGCGTCGCCCCGACGATCCGCTGATCGGACGCGACCGCGAGGGCAACTTCCGGCTCGGGGTTGTTCCAGTGCGAGTCCGGATGCAGCCCCGCATCCGCGCCGCAGCCCACCGCCGAGAGCGGCTGCGCCTTGGTGAAGATCTCCGCATCCGGCCCGATGCCGACCTCGAGGTACTGGCTCCAGGCACCCTGTGCGACGAGCACCGCCTTGAGGGCCATCGCCTCGGGCGAGCCGGGCTTCAACTTGCGCAGGTCGCGGCCGACGAGGCGCTTGACCTCCGCGCGGATCGCCGCGGCGGCGGCGAGGTCGCCGCGGGCCCGCTCCTCGATGACCCGCTCCAGCATGGAGGTGGCGAAGGTGACGCCCGCCGCCTTGAGGGCCTGGAGATCGACCGGGGCGAGGAGCCACGGCCGGCCCGGATCGCGGGTGTCCGGCGGCGTGTTGGCGAGGATCGCGTCGAGGCTGCCGAGATCCTCGCCCGCCGCGCCGCGCAGCGCCGCGGCGGGATCCGGGGTTTCGCACAGGTCGCTCACGGTCGGCAGCCGGGCCGTGACGTCGACCACCCGCGCCTCCCCCGACGCGCCGGCGCGAATCGCCACGACGCTCGGGCCCTGCGCCTCCGGGCGCCACACCCGGCCGACGAGCGCGCCGCGGCAGCCATCCGCGGGCAGGATCGCGTGCGCGGTGAGACCGGATGACGACATGGTGCTCCCTTTCCCCTGACGACGGGCCGCGGCTTTCCCCGAGCGCGTGCGGCGCCCGCTCTAGCATTCCCGGGGGTGTTCGGAGCTTGCCGGACGTTTCACGCCGGCGGGGCCGTCACCGGTTTTGGGATCTCGGCTGACAGAAACAGGGCATTCTGCGGGATCGTGAAGGTTACGGCTTGCTTTCCCGCCCTCGCTCCCCTGTACTGGCGCGATAGAGCCGCCGGCAGAGTGGCCTTGATCGGGAGGAAGCATGGCCTCGGTGGGAATCCGCGAGGTTCGCAAGGCTTTCGGATCGACGAATGTCCTGCACGGCGTGTCCGTCGACATAAGGGACGGTGAATTCGTGATCCTGGTCGGCCCGTCGGGCTGCGGGAAATCGACCCTGCTGCGGATGATTGCCGGACTCGAAAACATTTCCGGCGGCGAGATCCGCATCGGCGAGCGGATCGTGAACGATGTGCCGCCCAAGGAGCGGGATATCGCGATGGTGTTCCAGAACTACGCGCTCTACCCGCACCTCACGGTTCGCGATAACATGGCGTTCTCGATGCGGATCCGGAAGGCGCCCGCCGCCGAGATCGACCTGCGGGTCAACAGGGCCGCACAGATCCTCGGGCTCACGCATCTGCTCGACCGCTATCCGCGCCAGCTCTCCGGCGGGCAGCGCCAGCGCGTGGCGATGGGGCGGGCGATCGTCCGCGACCCGCAGGTGTTCCTGTTCGACGAGCCGCTCTCGAATCTCGACGCGAAGCTGCGCGTGGCCATGCGCACCGAGATCAAGGAGCTCCACCAGCGGCTGAAGACCACGACCATCTACGTCACCCACGATCAGATCGAGGCCATGACCATGGCCGACCGGATCGTGGTGATGCACGACGGCATCGTCGAGCAGATCGGGGCACCGCTGGATCTCTACGACCGGCCCGACAACCTGTTCGTGGCGGGTTTCATCGGCTCCCCGGCGATGAACTTCCTGCCCGGGAGGATCCGGGCGAACGGCCGCCTGACCTTCGTCACCGATACGGGCCTGACGGTCCCGCTAGACGACGCGCCGGCCGGTGTGGAGGGCAGGCCGCTCGTCCTGGGCGTCCGGCCCGAGCATTTCGATCTCGCCCCGGACGGGATCGCCGCCGAGGTGGTGGTCGTGGAGCCCACCGGCTCGGAGACCATGCTGGCGGTGCGCGCGGTCGGCCAGGATCTCACCTGCGTGCTCCGGGAGCGCGTGATCGAACGGCCGGGGGAGACCGTCTCGCTGCGCCCGAACCGGGTGCATCTCTTCGACGCCGGGACCGGGCATCGTCTGTCGAGCTGACCGACCTGAGCCCCACAGGATGACAGGGCGGGACGCCGCGCGCGGCCGCCGGACAGGATCACCCAGGGAGAAGCCGCCGATGCCCGTTCTCGATCGCCGTTCCCTGCTCGCCGGCGCCGCCGCGACCGGCCTCGCCGCCGGCGGGGACCTCCTCGGCTTCGCCAAGGCCTGGGCGCAGGACGCCGAGTGGAAGCCCGAGCCCGGGGCCAGCCTGTCGCTGCTCCGCTGGAAGCGCTTCGTGCCGAGCGAGGACGAGGCCTTCCTGAAGATGGTCGATGCCTTCACCCAGGCGACCGGCGTCAAGATCACGGTCAGCAACGAATCCTACGACGACATCCAGCCCAAGGCCTCTGTGGCGGCCAATACCGGGCAGGGGCCCGACATGGTCTGGGGGCTGTTCTCGTTTCCGGCGCTGTTCCCGGACAAGTGTCTGCCCCTGGAGGACGTGGCGGCCTCGCTCGCCAAGAAATACGGCCCCTGGTTCCCGTCGGCGGAGGCCTACGGCAAGGTCAAGGGTCAGTGGATCGCCATTCCGGTCGCCTTCAACGGCGGCTATCCCAACTACCGCATCTCGGCGATGAACAAGGCCGGTTTCAGCAAATTTCCCACCGATACCGCGGGCTTTCTCGACCTCTGCCGGGGCTTGAAGAAGAACAACACCCCGGCCGGCTTCGCCCTCGGCCACGCCACCGGCGACGGCAACACGTGGTGCCACTGGGCGCTCTGGGCCCATGGCGGCAATCTCGTGGACGCCAACGAGAAGATCGTGATCAATGCGCCCGAGACCGCCAAGGCGCTCGAATACGTGAAATCCCTGTACGAGACCTTCGTGCCGGGCACCGTGTCGTGGAACGATTCGTCGAACAACAAGGCGTTCCTGGCCGGCGATCTGTACCTGACCAACAACGGCATCTCGATCTACGCCGCCGCCAAGAAGGACAATCCGAAGCTCGCCGAGGATATGGACCACGCGGTCTGGCCGGTCGGTCCGGTGGGCAAGCCGACCGAGTTCCAGCTCGCCTATCCGATCCTGGCCTTCAAGTATTCGAAGGCGCCCAACGCCTGCAAGGCCTTCATCGCCTTCATGATGGAGGCGCAGAACTACAATCCCTGGCTGGAGGCCGCGCAGGGCTACCTGTGCGAGCCGCTGTCGAACTATCCCAAGAACCCGATCTGGACGAACGATCCGAAGAACGCGGTCTTCGCCGAGGCGGGCCGGCGATCCCTCGCGGCGGGCGGACAAGCGCCGGTGAGCGAGCGCATCGCCGCGGTGCTGGCCGACTTCGTGGTGGTCGACATGTTCGCGAGCCACTGCACCGGCCGCGAGGACGTGAAGGGCGCCATCCGCAACGCCGAGCGCGCCGCCCAGCGCATCTTCCGGAACACCTGATCCCCCCCGCGCGGAGGCGAGAGCATGGCGCACACGGCCCTGACGCAGCCCGCCCCGGTCGCGGTCCCGACCCGTTCAGGCTGGCAGCGGCTGCGGGCCAGCCGCGGCTGGGCGGGTTTCTGGTTCATGCTGCCGACCGCGCTGATCCTCGGCCTGTTCCTGGCCTACCCGCTCCTGAAGGGCATCTGGCTGTCCTTCACCAATGCACGGATCGGCCGGGACGGCGTCTTCATCGGGCTGGAGAACTACGCGTGGCTCTGGGACGACGACGTGTTCTGGCTCTCGGTGTTCAACACCTGCCTGTACACGGCGGTCGCCTCGGTGGTGAAGTTCACGGTCGGGCTCTACCTCGCCCTGCTGCTCAACAAGAACATGCCGTTCAAGGCCATCGTCCGGTCGATCGTGCTGATCCCGTTCGTGGTGCCGACCGTGCTCTCGGCCATCGCGTTCTGGTGGATCTTTGACAGCCAGTTCTCGATCATCTCGTGGTCGCTGCGCCATCTCGGGATCATCGAGGGAAACATCGACTTTCTCGGTGAGCCGGCCATGGCCCGGGCCTGCGTGATCTTCGCCAATATCTGGCGCGGGGTGCCGTTCATCGCGATCACGCTGCTCGCCGGCCTCCAGACGGTCTCGCCCTCGCTCTACGAGGCGGCGACGCTCGACGGCGCCTCGAACTGGCAAATCTTCTGGCGGATCACCCTGCCGCTGCTGACGCCGATCATCGCCGTGGTGATGACCTTCTCGGTGCTGTTCACCTTCACCGATTTCCAGCTGATCTGGGCCATGACCCGGGGCGGCCCGGTCAACGCCACGCACCTGATGGCGACCCTGTCGTACCAGCGCGGCATCCTCTCGGGGACGCTGGGGGAGGGGGCGGCGATCGCCACCGCCATGGTGCCGTTCCTGCTCGCCGCGATCGGCATCTCATGGTTCGGCCTTCAGCGCCGGGCCTGGCAGGCCGGGGAGTCCGACCGATGAGCGCGCCCGCACCGCCGGCCCATGCCGATCCGCACCTCGCCCCCGTCCTGGCGGGGCCGCCGGCCGGGCTCACCGACAATTCGGAGGGCATGGCCTATCTCGACCGCCTGCCCCGGCGGCTGGTCACCACCTACCTGCCGCTGCTCGTCATCCTCGTCGTGCTGCTGTTCCCGTTCTACTGGATGGCGCTCACCGCCATCAAACCGGACGCGCAGCTGATCGACATGGAGCACTACAACCCGTTCTGGGTGGTGGATCCGACATTCAAGCACATCCACAAGCTGCTGTTCGAGACGCAATATCCGCGCTGGCTCTGGAACACGATGTACGTGTCGGTGGCCGCCACTGCGCTGTCGCTGTTTGCCAGCGTCCTCGCCGCCTATGCCTGCGTGCGGGTCCGCTACCGGGGGGCCGGCTGGGTCGGCGCGGCGATCTTCCTCGCCTACCTGGTGCCGCCCTCGATCCTGTTCATCCCGCTGGCCACCATCGTCCAGGCCTATGGCCTGTTCGATTCGCCGATCGCCCTGATCCTGGCCTATCCGACGATCCTGATCCCGTTCTCGACCTGGCTGCTGATGGGCTACTTCAAGACCATCCCCTACGAGCTGGAGGAATGCGCGCTGATGGACGGCGCGAGCCGGTGGCAGATCCTGACCAAGATCGTCCTGCCGCTGGCCTTCCCGGGGCTGATCTCGGCCGGGATCTTCTCGCTGACGCTGTGCTGGAACGAATTCATCTATGCGCTGACCTTCCTGTCCTCGACGCAGAACAAGACCGTGCCGATCGCCGTGGTCAGCGAGTTCGTCGATGGCGACGTCTACAAGTGGGGCTCGCTGATGGCCGGCGCGCTGCTCGGCTCCCTACCGCTGGTGATCCTCTACTCGTTCTTCGTGGAGTATTACGTCTCGGCACTGACCGGCGCCGTGAAGGAGTGATGCCAGGCCGGCGCGCGGGAGGGCTTTTTTGAGGCCCGCTGGCACGGTTACCTCAGGATGAGGTCTGAGGGGGAACGGCCGGACATTGCGCGCGCGTTCGACCGTCACCGCTCCGCTCGCAGGGGCGGTGGTTGTTGCCAGCGCGGCGCGATCATGCGGACACTGCACCAAGAGCCGCTGACGAGAATCGCGGACCGGCCCACCCGAAGGTCACGCCATGGCCCATTTCATCGACGCCCGTGCCACCCTGGTCAACGACGCCATCGACGGCCTGCTGGCGGCGAGCGGCGGACGCCTCGCCCGGCTCGACGGTGATCCCGGCATCCGCGTGGTGCTGCGCGCCGAGACCGATCCCGGCAGGGTGGCGGTGATCTCGGGGGGCGGCTCCGGCCACGAGCCGGCCCATGCGGTCTTCGTCGGACCCGGCCTCCTGAGTGCGGCCGTCTGCGGCGACGTCTTCGCCTCGCCGAGCGTCGACGCGGTGCTGGCGGGAATCCTCGCCGTGTCGGGACCGGCCGGCTGCCTGCTCGTCATCAAGAACTACGCGGGCGACCGGCTCAATTTCGGCCTCGCCGCCGAACGCGCCCGGGCGCTGGGCCACAGGGTCGAGACGGTCATCGTCTCCGACGACATCGCCTTGGCCGAAGCCCGGCAGCCCCGCGGCATCGCCGGCACGCTGTTCGTTCACAAGGTCGCGGGCCACGCCGCCGAGGCGGGGGCCGCGCTGGAGGCGGTGGCGGCCCTCGCGCACCGTGCCGCCGCGGCGAAGTCGCTGGGCATCGCGGTCTCGACCTGCACGATCCCCGGCTCGCCCCGCAGCGAGCGCTTGGCCGAGGGGCAGGCCGAGCTCGGCCTCGGCATCCATGGCGAGCCCGGCGCGGAACGCATCCCATTGCCCCCGGTCAGCGAACTCGCGCGGATGATGGCGGAGCGCCTCTCCGATGCGGTCGCGGGCGCCGACCGGCTGGCGCTCCTCGTGAACAATCTCGGCTCCACCTCCGCGCTGGAGATGCAGACCCTGACCCGGGCGGTGCTGGCCACCGGCCTCGGCAAGCGTGTCCGCCTCCTGCTCGGTCCGGCGCCGCTGATGACGGCGCTCGACATGCACGGCGCCTCGCTGTCCGTCCTGCCCCTCGACGACGAGCTCGAAGCAGCGCTCCTGGCGCCGGTTCCGGTGCCGGCCTGGCCCGCGGCCATGCGGGTCGTGCCGCCGCGCCTGCGCCCGCTGCCCGAGGGGCTCGCAGGGGAGGTCTTCACGCCGTCGCACGAGGCGGTGACGGCCGCCCGGATCGCCGCCGTGGCCAGGAAGCTGATCGCCGCCGAGGACAGCCTCAACGCCCTCGACGCGAAGGTCGGCGACGGCGATGCCGGCACCACCTTCGCGGGGGCGGCGCGGGCGGTCCAGGCCGACTTCGACCGCCTGCCGCAGGCCGATCCCGCCGCCCTGTGCCGGGCGCTCGCCGAGCGGATCGGCCGCGCCGTGGGCGGATCGAGCGGCGTCCTCGGTTCGATCTTCTTCGCCGCGACCGCCGCGGGGCTCGCCGACGGGGCCGCCTGGCCCGAGGCGCTGGCCAAGGGCGTGGCGCGGGTCCAGGCCTACGGCGGGGCCAGCCTGGGTGACCGCACGCTCCTCGACGCCCTGATCCCCGCGGTCAAGGCCCTGAGGGATGGCGGCCTCGCCGCCGCCGCCGCCGCGGCCCGCGCGGGCGCCGAGGCGACGGCCCGGATGGACCGCGCCGGAGCCGGCCGGTCCAGCTACCTCGCCGCCGGTGACCTCGCGGGTGTGCGGGATCCGGGCGCCGCGGGGGTCGCGGAGGCCTTCGCGGCGCTGGCTGGATCGGACAACCGGGGCGGACACGGTTGGGCCCCGCAAACACCCTGACAACGGACACGACGCGGAAGAGGATACGTGATGCGTTCGATGATGGCTGCGCTGGCGCTCGGGCTGTGCTTGGGGCAGCCGACCTGCGCACAGGCGCAATGGGCGATCCCGGACGGGGTGAAATCCGTGTCCGTGGCGGGTTATCCGCTCACCTATCAGGAGACCGGATCTGGCGAGCCGGTCGTGCTGGTGCACGGCTCGCTCGGCGATTACCGGATCTGGTACGCCCAGGTGCCGGCGCTCGCGAAGGCGTACCGCGTCTTCGCGCTCAGCCTGCGCCACTATTATCCGGAACGGTGGAACGGCGTCGGTGAGGATTTCTCCATCGCCCAGCACGCCGCCGATGTCGCCGCGCTGATTCAACAGCTGAATCTCGGACCGGTGCATCTGCTCGGCCACTCCCGGGGCGGTGCGGTGGTCCTGACCGTGGCCAAGGAGCACCCCGAACTCATCAGGACGCTGATCCTGGAAGATGCCAGCGGGATGGAGGGTCTGCTTCCCGAGACACCTGAAACGCAGGCGATGGCCGGGGAGGTCAAGGGTCTGGTCTCGCGGCTGCGGGTGAACCTCGCGGCGGGGGACAAGGAGAAGGCGGGTCAGGAATTCACCGACGGCCTGAACGGGCCCGGGACCTGGGCCAAGCGTTCGGCACTGCAGAAGGAGATCCTGCTCGACAATCTCGGCACCGGCGTCGACAGCGGCGAGCGCGGTCACATCACCTGCTCGGACATCGCCAAGTTCAGCTTTCCCATCCTGACGCTGACCGGCGAACGCAGTCCCAAGCGGTATCCTGAGGGGTTCGCCGCGGCGCGCACGTGCAACCCGGCGATCCCGGCGGCCATCGTGATCCCGAACGCCGCCCACGCGATGAACCGGGACAACCCCGATGCCTTCAACGCCGCCGTGCTGGAATTCCTGGCGCGCCACCGGGGCCGGCAGCACCCGTGATGGCGGATCCAGGCCTGTGTGCAGGCGCGCGGCGGCCTTCCGCGCACGGGAACGCCGCCCGGTGCCGCGGATTACCGGCGGCGCGACACTGCGATGAGCACCCGCCATGCGAACCTGCCTGATCCTCGACGACTACCAGCAGGCGGCCCTGTCGCTGGCCGACTGGTCGCGCCTGTCCGATCGCGTCGCCGTCTCCGCCGTCGCCGAGCACATCCCGGACCGGGACGCGCTGGTGTCGCGGATCGCCGAGGCCGAGATCCTGGTGATCATGCGGGAGCGCACGCCGTTCCCGGCGGCTCTGCTGGAGCGGCTGCCGCGGCTCGAACTGCTGGTGACCAGCGGCCTGCGCAACCTCGCCATCGATGTCGCGGCGGCCCGGGGGCGGGGCGTCACCGTCTGCGGCACGGAATCGAGCCCGGCGCCGCCGACCGAGCTGACCTGGGCGCTGATCCTCGGGCTCGCCCGCCAGCTCCCCCGCGAGAACCACAATCTCCGCACCGGCGGTCCGTGGCAGAGCACGATCGGGACCGACCTCGCGGGCGCCACCCTCGGCATCCTCGGACTCGGCAAGATCGGCGCGCGGGTCGCCGCCATCGGGCACGCCTTCGGCATGCGGGTGATCGCCTGGAGCCCGAACCTCGACGAGGCCCGGGCGGCGGCCGCCGGTGTGGCGCGCGCGGCCTCGAAGGAGGCCCTGCTGGAGGCGAGCGACGTCGTCACGATCCATCTCGTGCTCGGCGACCGGACGCGCGGGCTCGTCGGCGCGGCGGAACTGCGCCGCATGCGGCCGACCGCCTATCTGGTGAACACCGCCCGGGCACCGATCGTCGATCAGGCCGCTCTGGTGCAGGCGCTGCGGGAGGGGTGGATCGCCGGTGCCGGCCTCGACGTGTTCGAAACCGAGCCGCTGCCCGACGACAGCCCGTTCCGGCACCTGCCGAACGTCCTGGCGTTGCCGCATCTCGGCTACGTCTCGCGCGACAATTACCGGACGTTCTTCACCCAGGCGGTGGAGGATATCGAGGCCTGGCTCGCCGGCGCGCCGATCCGGCAACTGGGCTGAGGCTAATCCGAACGTGGATCCAGCGCGTCGGCGAGGCCGTCGCCGAACAGGTTCAGTGCCACCAGCGTGGCGATCAGGAAGAGCGCCGGGGCGGCCAGCATGTGGGGCGCCGCCTCGATCGCGCGCGCCCCGTCCGCGACGAGCACACCCCAACTCGTCTGCGGCTCCTGCACGCCGAGCCCGAGGAACGACAGGAAACTCTCGAGCAGGATCACCTGCGGCACCAGCAGCGTCGCGGTCACCGCGACCGGGCCGAGGGTGTTGGGCACGATGTGGCGGGCGATGATGCCGGGCGTGCCGACCCCCAGGGCGCGGGCCGCGCGGACGAAGTCGCGTTCGCGCAGCGACAGCGTCTGGGCCCGGACCACCCGGGCCATGTCGAGCCATTCGACGGCGGCGATGGCAACCAGCATCAGCACGAGGCTCGAGCGGAAGAACACCAGCAGCAGGATGACGAAGAAAACGAAGGGGAGGGCGTAGAGCACATCCACGAACCGCATCATCACGGCATCCGCGCCCCCCCCCAGGAAGCCCGCCGTAGCGCCGTAGGCGACCCCGATCAGCAGGGCGACGAGGCTGGTCGCGAGGCCGATCGCCAAGGAGATCCGGCCGGCGACGAGGCAGCGGGTCAGGAGATCGCGGCCCTGGATGTCGGTCCCGAGGGGAAAGTACAGGCGCCGCAGCGGCACCGCGACCACGAGCCCGCGGCCGCCGTCCCGGTCCTCCAGGATCTCCGGTGCGCCGAACAGTGCCGAGCGCGGCAGGTAGACGAGGCTGCGCCGGTCGACGCCTGCCTCCGAGCCGAGGGTCAGGCGCAGGGTGTCGCCGTCGCGCGCCACGGCGTCGAGCCGGGCCCGCATCCGGAAGGCGAGGCGCTCCAGGGCCGGGCCGAGATGCGCGGCATCCGGCTGCGCCGCGAGGCCGGCCGGCAATTGGCGGAGATCCGGATAGGCCCGCTCGGGATCGTGCCCGGTGAAGCCCGGACCGGCGAGGCAGGCCAGGGCGATCCCGATCAGTACAGCGAGCGCCGCCATCGCCGGGCGCGTCCGAAAAAGGCGCGCCAGGGCGCGTCCTGCGGGTCCCGACCGCGCCGGTGCCGCGCTCACGCCGCCACCCGCAGGCGGGGATCGAGCCACGCGCAGGCGAGGTCGGCGGCGAGGTTGAGGGCGATCACAAGCGCGGCGACGAGCAGCACCGTGCCCATCACCAGCGTGTAGTCGCGGTTGAGCGCCCCCTCGACGAAATAGCGGCCGATCCCGGGCAGGCCGAAGATCGTCTCGACCACCACCGAGCCGGTGAGCAGGGACGCGGCGAGGGGCCCGAGATAGGCGACCACCGGTAGCAGCGCCCCCCGCAGCGCGTGCCGGGTCACGCGGAGCGGCGGCAGGCCGAGGCTGCGCATCGTCCGCACCGGCTGCGTGCGCAGGACTTCTCCAAGGGACGCCCGGGTCAGGCGCGCCAGCGCCCCCACCTGCGGCAGGGCCAGGGTGACCACCGGCAGGACGAGATGGCTCGGCGCACCGCCGTCCCAGCCGCTCAGGGGCAGCCAGCGCAGGCTCAGACCGAAGGCGATCTGCAGGAGCGGCGCGACCACGAAGCTCGGCAGCGACAGGGTCAGCGCCGCACCGATCCCGAGGAGGCGGTCGAGGGCGCCGCCGCGTCGGAGCGCCGCCGCGACGCCGAGCCCGACGCCCAGGCTCACGGCCAGGACCAGGGCCAGGGCGCCGAGCGTCGCCGAGACCGGCAGGCCCCGGGCGATCAGGTCGAGGACGCTCTGATCCCGGAACGAGAAGGACGGACCGAGGTCCCCCCGGGCCAGCGCCGCGAGGTAGGTGCCGAACTGCGCGATCAGCGGCCGGTCCAGCCCGTAGACCCGGCGCAGGTTCTCCATGGCGGCGGGCGCCAGCGGCCGTTCCATGTCGAAGGGACCGCCGGGGGCGAGCCGCATCAGGAAGAAGCTGACGGTCACGACCGCGAGCAGCGTCGGCACCGCCTGCGCGAGGCGGCGCAGGATGAAGCGGATCACGCGTCGAGCCTCAGGAACCGCGTCGGCGCGGCGTTGCGCAGGTTCGGGTGGTAGCCGTGCAGCCGCGGGGCGATCAACGCCTTGGACCGGTAATGCATCAGCGGGATCCAGGGCAGCTCGTGCAGGGCGATCGCCTCCGCGTCGTGGAGCAAGGCGGCACGCCGGGCGAGGTCGCGCTCGGCGGCGGCGCGCGCCATCAGGTCGTCGAAGGCGGGGTCTGACCAGTGGCCGACATTCAGGCCGTCGTTGCCGCTGAGGAGCAGGAACAGGAAGTTCTGCGGATCGGAATAGTCGGCGATCCAGCTCATGCGCGCCACGTCGAAGTCGCCGCCGTCGCGCAGATAGGCGAAATGCGTCTTGGCGTCGGTGTAGACGTAGCGGGTCACGATCCCGAGGTCGCGCCACATCTCGCCGATCGCCACCGCCACGGTGCGGTTGTTGTCGCTGACGTTGAACCGGTACTCCACCGTGAGCGGGTGGTCGGGGCCGAAGCCCGCCTCGGCGAGGAGGCGGCGCGCGGTCTCTTCGTGGTCGATCGGCAGGCCGAGGCGGCCCTCGGTCTCGGGGGGCGTCCGGTAATTGTCGAGGCCCGGCGGGCACAGGGAATAGGCCGGGCTCATGGTGCCGCCGTTGAGCCCGTCGGCGAGGTATTCCCGGTCGATGATGAGGGACAAAGCCTGACGGACGCGCCGGTCCGAGAACGGGGCCTTGCGGGTGTTGATCGCCAGGGCCGCGAGCCCGAGGGCGGGGCCGAGCACCACCTGCGGGCCGAAGCGGCGGCGCAGGTCGGCGACCTGGTCCGCCGGGAAATCCGCCAGGGAGTCGATCTCCCCGGCAGCGTAGCGGCGCACCGCCGAGGCCATGTCGGGCGTCGGCAGGAACGCGACCTGCCGGATCGCGAGGCTCGCCGCGTCGGGATGGTGCGGGTTCGCCTCCAGGGTGATCGCGCCGCCCGGCACCTGATCGCGGAGCCGGTAGGCGCCGTTGGTGACGTAATTGCCGGGCCGGGTGAAGCTGTCGCCGTAACGCGCCACCGAGGCCCGGTGGACCGGCAGGGCAGTCTGGTGCGTCAGGAGTTCCAGGATGTAGGGGGTCGGCTGTTCGAGGGTGATCGCGAGCCGCAGCGGCCCCTCGGCGGCGACCCCGAGGGCGTCGGCGGGCTTCCCGCCGCGGTTCACGGCGGCGGCGTTGCGGATCGGGAACAGGATCTCGGCATATTTCGCCCCGGTGGCCGGATCGAGGATGCGGCGGAACGCATAGACGAAATCGTCCGCCGTGACCGGCTCGCCGTTCGACCAGCGGCCGTCGGGCCGCAGGTCGAAGAGCAGGTTCAGCCCATCCTCCGAGACGGTCCAGGCCCGGGCGGCGCCCGGGATGATGGCGCCGTGATTGTCGTAGGTGAGCAGGCCGTCGCAGAGGTCGCGCAGGATGTGCGCCTCCGCCACCGTGGACGAGCGGTGCGGGTCGAGGGTCTCGGGATCGGCGTCGTTGCCGCGGCGGTAGAGTGGCTCGGCGGCGCGGGCGGGCCGCACCGCCGCGAGGGCGGCGGCCCCGGCGAGCCAGTCGCGTCGGCGCGGGCGCACGCTCAGGCGCCGGTCTCCGGCACCAGGCCGGCGGCCTCGATCCCGGCCACCGCACAGATCTCGTCGTTGTCCGAGGTGTCGCCCGAGATGCCAACCGCGCCGAGGAGGCGGCCGTCGCCGGAGCGGATCAGGACGCCGCCGGGCACCGGCACCAGGGCGGCGGGACCCGCCAGATGGGTCACGGCCGCCACGAAGTAGGGCTGCGCCTCCGCCCGGGCGTGGATCGCCCGGGAGCCGAGCCCCAACGCCAGGGCGCCGTTGGCCTTGCCGGAGGCGATCTCGGCCCGGCGCAGGGACGTGCCGTCCTCGACCGCGGCGCATTTCAGTGCCCCCCGGGCATCGTAGACCACGACGGCCAGCGGCTTCAGCCCGCGTTCCCGCGCCGCACGGAGCGCGGTATCCACGATGAGGCGGGCAGCTTCGAGGGTCAGGTCGATCATCGGTGTCCAGCGGAGGGCGGCGTTTCGGGGGGCATCGCCATTCTTACGGGATCGGGCCGCGGCCGGTCCACTGCCGCCCTCGACGCGCGTGGCAGTGAGACCCGCCGCATGGATCGGAGAGGTGGAGCGCGGGCCGCCGACGTGGATACCGGTTCGGCGTGAGCGAGCGCGTCCGATCAAGGGCTTAGAGCCGTTCCCCGTCGCCACGCGATCGGGAACGGCTCGAGCGGGGCCTGGGCGGGGAGACCGGCTCGCCTAGTTTGCCGGATCGAGCGCGACGAACCAACCGGCGGCCACGCACCTTGGGAGACGGCATGACATCGGACCAACGCCCCCACGTGATCTGCCATATGACCGCCTCGGTGGACGGCCGGATCAAGACCCGGCGCTGGAAGACCCTGGACGCGGACAGCCATTACGAGCGGGTCCACGGCGAGCTGAAGGGCGATGCCTGGATGTGCGGACGGGTGACCATGCAGGGCTATGCCGACAGCGCCGCGCCGCTTTCGGCGCCGATCCCCGACGACGGCCCCCTCGACCGCGTCGACCACGTGGCGCGCCGCGACGCACCCGGCTACGCGGTGGCGCTCGACGCGCGCGGACGCCTGGATTGGCGCGCGCGCAACGAGATCGAGGGCGACCATGTCGTGGTCGTGCTCACCGACTCCGTGCCGGACGCGCATCTGCGGGCGCTCCGGGCCGGCGGCCAGTCGTACCTGTTCGCGGGGGACCGGGAGGTCGATTTTTGCGTGGCGGTGACGAAGCTCAGGACGCTCTTCGGCATCGAGCGCCTGCTGGTCGAGGGCGGCGGCCACATCAACGGCTCGATGCTGAAGGCCGGCGTCATCGACGAGCTGAGCCTGCTCCTCGCACCGGCGGTGGACGGCCTGTCGGGGACGCCGGCGGTCTTCGACTTCGCCGGAACGGAGGACGACTCCATGGGCGGCCGGCGCCGGCTCGACCTGACCGAATGCGAGCGCCTGTCCGGCGGTGTCGTCTGGCTGCGCTACCGGATCACGCCGGTCGATCCGCCGGCCCAGACGTGAGGCTTGCCAGGAACGCCGCGTAGGCGGCGGTGACCGCCTCCGGCTGCTCGAAATGCGGGAACGCGCCGGTCGGCAGGGTCTCGATCCGCCAGTTCGGACGGTCGGCGACCCGCGGCAGGAGCCGGTAATCCACGAAGTCGCCGCGGATGCCGTGGACCAGCCAGACCGGCAGGCGCAGGTGCTCGTAGAGGCGCGTCGTGTCGGTGGGGAAGAGGTGGCCGGAGATGAAGCACCAGGGCGCATGCTCGGCGCCCGGCTGGTGCGCCGAGAGATAATCGTAGTCCATGAGATCCTCGGCGATCTCCGTGGAGCCGAAGGTCTTCCGCAGGAAGAAGCGCATGCTCGGTCGCGTCACCAGCGCGTCGAACAGGGGCCGGCCAAAGGGGGCCCGGTCGAGGAGGTCGAGCAGCCAGTCGCGGCCGCGGTGACCGTCCGGCGGCGCCTCGCCCGAGAGTTGTCCGTCGAATCCCGTCGGGCTGACGAGGGCGAGGCTGCGATACGCGTCCGAACGCTCCAGGCTCGCCCGGGCGAGGAAGGACGCGGACAGGGACAGCGCCAGGGCGTCGATCGCCACGCCCCCGTGACGCCGCCGGATTTCGTCCACCGCGGCGTGGATCGCCTCCACCATCAGGCGCGGCGTGTAGCGGCGGCGCGACCGCTCCGAGAAGCCGAAGCCCGGAAGCTCCAGGGCGTAGACCGGTCGCGCGCTCCGGAAATGCAGGTAGAGCGGCCGCACCTCGTAGGCGTTCGCGGCCGCGTTGATCGAGTGGATCAGCAGGAGCGGCACCCCCTCGGCCTCGGTCGAGCTGTAGAGCGACAGGTCCCCGGCCCGCCGTGTGGCGATCCGCTCGTGCCGGCCGGGCAGGGCGGGCGGCAAGGGCTGGTGCCGGTGCCGGGCGAGCCGGCTCCAGGCCACGAGGCCGGCGGCCGAGCCCACGAGCGTCAGGGCCGCCGCAGCCGCGGCGCGGCCGGCGCGATGCGGGGATTTCGGGCTCATCGGGATACCTCGACGTCGCGCCCGCAGGTGGGGCGGTGCGCGACAACGCCGGGAGGATCGGGAAGTGCCGGACCGCGACGTCCTACGAAGCGTGTCCGGCGAAACTGCCGGACCCGCCCGCGTTCACGGCCGGGACCCGCGCCGTCGAACGGGCCGGAGCCTCGCCGCGGCCCGCGGCCTCGCGCAGGAAATCCACGGTCGGCGGGTCGTTACGCCAGCCCTGGACGCGCTGGGAGATCAGGAGGGTGCGCGCGCGGCGGTCGTAATTCGCATAGGCCGCGGCCACGAACTCCGTCCGGCTCATCGTGCGGGCCGGGCCGGAGCGGCGGGTCTCGGCCTTGAAGAACAGGGCGCTGCCCGCGATGCCGTAATGCTGGGCGATCTCGGGATAGACCGGCCAGCTGCCCTGGCCGCCGAGGTCGTCCGGCAGGAAGGCGTCGAGGTCACAGGCCTCGAACGGGACGCCGGCCTTGGTCAGCAGGCCCCGGGCGAGGTCGGACACGACGTACAGCTTCGTGTGGTTGATCGAGTGCATGAAGCAGCCGCGACGCGCCCAGCGCGTCAGATGCGTGTCGAGGTCGTAATCCGCCTGGCGGCCCAGCCCGCGCAGGTAGGACACCGACTCGTCCCACAGATCGAAGTAGCCCAGGCGCTCGAAGACCGGTTCCGCGAACAGGCGCAGGGCCTGGGCCTGCGTGAAGCCGGCCAGATAGGCGTAGAGCGTGATCGCGGAGTGCGAATGCCCCATGGGGCCGGAGATCAGGCCGTTGAGCGTGACGGCATCCTGCACGCCCACATGCACGAGGTCCGGGTGATAGGCGCCGAACACGATCGTCGGGATCAGCCGCACCTTCGGGTGCGTCCGCAGCGTGTCGATCGTGCCGCCGCCCTTGAACCGGGGCAGATAGATGCTGGAGAAGACGTGGTCGTACCCATCCGCAAGCGCCATCAGGTCGGCGAGGCGGGGAAAGCGGCGGGCGGCCGTGAACGCCGAGACGAAATCCACCTGCGCGTCGGGCAGGAGATAGCGCATCGCCTTGGCGATCGAACCGGCCTGGCAGACGCCGATGACGAGGATGCGCGGCGATCCGGTCCGCTTCTTCCCGAACTGCGCGAGGCGATGCCGCGCGCGCCAGAGGCTATCGACGGTCAACATGCGGCTTCTCTCGCATGTCCGCGGGCCGCGGGCAAACCGCAACCGTCGGTGTGTTCGCGGGTGTCGCCAACCGGTCACGGCCGCGAGGCCACACGATGACAGAGTGGCGGCACTGTCGCCCGTGGCGTCTGGCCTGCGCTGCGCGCCTGTTCCATGCCGGGGCCGGCGAGCCGAGGAGACCAGGATGGCCCCGACACCTATCGAGGCGGCGTTGCCCGAGATCGAGCGGGCGACCCTGCGCCGGGTGACCTGGCGGATCCTGCCGTTCCTGATGCTGGCCTACTTCATCGCCTTCGTCGATCGGGTGAATGCCGGCTTCGCCGCCCTGCAGATGAACCACGATATCGGGCTCTCGGCCGCCCAATTCGGGCTCGGCGGCGGCCTGTTCTACGTCTCGTATGTGCTGTGCGAGGTGCCGAGCAACCTCGCCATGGAGCGATTCGGCGCCCGGATCTGGATCGCCCGGATCATGATCACCTGGGGGCTGGTCTCCGCCGCCATGGCCTTCGTGGTCGGGCCGACATCCTTCTACGCCGTGCGCCTGCTGCTGGGCGCCGCGGAGGCGGGCTTCTTCCCGGGGGTGATCCTCTATCTGACCTACTGGTTCCCGCGCGCCTACCGGGGGCGGATCGTGGCCGTCTTCATGGTGGCGATCCCGATCTCGAGCTTCCTCGGCTCGCCGATCTCCGCCGCGATCCTCAACACCGACGGCATGATGGGCCTGCGCGGCTGGCAATGGCTGTTCATCCTGGAGGCGGCACCGGCGGTGCTGCTCGGTCTCGCCGCCTTCTTCCTGCTGCCCGACGGACCCGGCAAGGCGCGCTGGCTGACACCCCAGCAGAGCGCCTGGCTCCAGGACCGATTGGCCGCCGAGCGCGCCTCCGTGGTCCAGGGCGAGGCGGCGCCGGCCCGGCATCTCTCGGTCTTCGCGGTGATGCGCAACCGCTACGTGCTCGCCGCCTCGCTGATCTACGCGGGCGCCTCCGGCGCCAGTCAGTGCCTGTCCCTCTGGCAGCCGCAGATCATCAAATCCTTCGGCCTGACCAACCTCGAGACCGGGCTGCTCAACTCGATCCCGTTCGGCGTGGCCTCGGTGCTGATGATCCTCTGGGGCCGCTCCTCCGACCGGAGGCGCGAGCGCGTCTGGCACACGGCGATCCCCCTGGGCCTGCTGGCGCTGAGCCTCGCCGCCTCGATCGCCACCGCGCAGCTGCTGCCGACCATCCTGATTCTCTGCCTCGCCGTGACCGCCACCTACATGGTCAAGGGGCCGTTCTGGGCGCTCTCCACCGAGTGGCTCTCGGCCGGTGCGGCGGCGGCGGGCATCGCGCAGATCAACGCCATCGGCAACATCGGCGGTTTCGTGGGCACGTATCTGCTCGGCGTGATCAAGGATGCCACGGGCAGCTACCCCCTCGGCCTCCTTCCGCTGGTCGTCCTCTCGGGGCTGGGTTGCCTGCTCGTCCTCGGCCTCGGACGCCGTCAGACGCAGCCGGTGTCTGCGGTTCGGGCCTGACCGGTCGCGAAGCCCGATGAACACGCGCCCGCCGCCGCGCGGTCACCGCGGCAAATGTCTATCTTCGGACGCCGATTTCTGAGAGATCCGGCGGTGACGCTGTTAATTCGGCCTTCTCTTCACAAAACAATCGATCGAGCCAGAAATATATAGCTCGAAAGCGTTCTTAGAGGCTCGCGTCGATAGATTCGCAAAATATCCTGTTTGACCGAATCTTGCCGTTGACAGATCAGCCTGCCGCCGCACACATTGCGAACCATAGGGCATGAAGCCCTAGGACGAAGTGCCAGCAGGCATGATGCCCGCCGGGTGCACGAGGGTCGAGGCCTCCATGCTCGTCCACTCACCGCCCGCTAAACGGGTTCGGCAGGCCCGTCGCGAGATCCATGATTGTCGTCGATCGTGCGTTTCGGCGCTCTGAACGCCGGACGAGGGTCTGGGCTTTTCGAAACGGCATACGGGTCGGGACTCGGCGCTCTGCAAGAATCGGCTGCCCGCAGCCGCGTGTCATCGGCAGGCGTGGACTTTCGTTACGTCGGCGGGACAATACTTCGCGTCGGGATGGTCAGAATTACGCGTTCAGCGAAAAATATTAATCTACGGTCGAATATCACAAATAATCCGGACAAGGATCTACTATCAACCGATGGTTGATAGCGTAGAACGTGCGTGGGAGGCGGGGGAATTCCGATCGGCTCAGCGGCTGGGAGATTTTGAGATGGACTATGTACCTTCGATGGCTGCGGTCGCCGCAGCCGCACAGAAGTCTCCGCATGCCGACGCAGTCTCGATCGCGGCATCGAACGTCGTCTCGCCCGTCGCGCCGGCGACCCTCGATCCCAGGCCGGCTTACGCGCTGTCGCCCGGGACTGCGGACGCGATGTTGACCCTGACGCGGACGACCACGCTGGCCGTCGAAGTCGTTGAATTCGACACCCGGTTCGGCCACGGATCGCGGACCACCGAGGCGGCGACGGCCGCGGCCTCGGCGCCGGTCGTCTCTCCGGAACCGGGCAAGGCGAGCAGCGCCGCCAACCGAAACTGGACCGAGGATGTCCGGCTGGACCGCATCCCGACCCGCCGAATCGGCACGGATCTCGTCGTTGAATACGACACCCCGCGGGTCATGGCAGCCTGGAGCGCCGCGTTTCCGGACATTGCCAGCCGCAAGTTTCGCGGCCTCAGACTGGCGGACACCAACGTGTATCCGGACCTGCGCAAGGTCGTCAACGATAGTGGAATTGCGGTTCTAGAGAAAGATATCTACCTCCTGTGCAACAGCGATAATTATAAATCGTTCGGCCAGAACCATCCGGGCACACGCATCAACTGGATCGCCGTCGACAACGAGGACATCGTGCTCGCCTGGCCGAAGCACTCCGATCCGGGCAGTGCGGCGGCGATGGCTCATCCCGTCGCTGTCCACGATGACGCCAACCGAGATGCCTAGCGGTCGCGCCGGCTCACAAGACCGGGAGCACCGCCCGGACATGGGCGGCGAAGGCGCGCGCCAGCGGTGAGGCGTGCCGCTCATCGATCCGGATCGTGACGCCGATCCGTGGGAGCGGCGGCAATCCGCCGGCGCGCGCCAGGACGCGCAGATCGCCCGGGACCGCGGACCGGGTCAGGACCGCCACGGCCTGACCCGAGCGAACCACCGCCAGGAGCCCCGACAGGCTGCCGCTCGCGTAGGCGATCCGATAGCCGCGCCCGGCGCGGTCGAGCGCGGCGATCGCCGCCCGATGATCGAGCGTGTCGGGATCGCCGAGGGCGAGCGGCAGCGGGTCGGACCACGTCGCCGAGCGGTCGCGCGGGATCACCCAGACGAGATCCTCGCGCCGCAGGATGTCGCGCTCGGCGGCGAGCGGGGTCGATACCAGAGCCAGGTCGAGTCCGCCGCGGGCGTGCAGCGCCTCGAGTCGGGGTGTCGCGGCACAGATCACCGCGATGGCCGCCGCCGGGTGATGTTGCGCGAACCCGCGTAGCAGGGCCGGCAGGAAGGCCTGCGCGTAGTCGTCCGGACAGCCGAAGCGCAGGCTGCCGCTCAGGCTCCCGCCGGAGAACTCCGCCAGGGCATCGTCGTGCGAAACCAGGATGCGGCGGGCATGGACCAGCAGACGCTCGCCCTGCACCGTCAGAAGCACCCCGCGCCCCGTGCGCGTCAGGAGCGGCTGGCCGACGAGATCCTCGAGTCGCTTCATCTGCATGCTGAGCGCGGCTTGGCTGCGGCCGACCCGATCCGCGGCCCGGCTGAGCGCACCGGTCTCCGCGACGCTGGCGAAGCTGCGCAGCAGGTCGATGTCGAGGCTTCGAGCCATCAAGATCCCTGAACTCTCCGTTCAGAACTATAAGCTGCCGCAGCGCGCGCGCCGGCTCTACCATGGCCGGGTGCGATGAGGGAGCCGGAGCGACCATGGCGCGGAACGACGACCCGGATTTCTGGATGCGGGCGCGCCGGCATCTGGTGCGCTACGGCGGCACCTTCGCGCCGCTCATCGTCGAGCGCGCCGAGGGGAGTTTCGTCTACGACGCCGACGGCCGGCGGATCCTGGATTTCACGTCCGGCCAGATGAGCGCCATCCTCGGCCACGGCCATCCCGAGATCGCCGCCGTCGCCACGCACCATGTCGGCCATCTCGACCACCTGTTCAGCGGGATGCTGAGCCGGCCGGTGGTCGACCTCGCCACGGAGCTGGCCCGGCTCGCCCCGGGCGGGCTTGAACGGACCCTGCTGCTGACCACGGGGGCGGAGGCCAACGAGGCGGCCCTGCGCATGGCCAAGCTCGCCACCGGCGGCTGGGAGGTGGTGAGCTTCGCCCAATCCTGGCACGGGATGACGGCAGGAGCCGCGTCGGCGACCTACAGCGCCGGCCGGAAGGGCTACGGACCCGCACCGGTCGGCTCCTTCGCGATCCCGGCGCCCAACGCCTACCGCCCCGCCTTCGAGAAGGACGGGGTGCCGGACTGGCAGACCGAGCTCGACTACGCCTTCGCGCTGATCGACCGGCAATCGACCGGCAACCTGGCGGCGTTCCTCGCGGAACCGATCCTGAGTTCGGGCGGCATCCTCGAGCTGCCCCCGGGCTATCTCGGCGCGCTGAAGCGCAAATGCGCCGCGCGCGGCATGCTGCTCATCCTCGACGAGGCCCAGACCGGCATCGGCCGCACCGGGCTGATGTTCGCCTGCGAGCGGGACGGTGTGGTGCCGGACATCCTGACCCTGTCCAAGACGCTCGGCGCCGGCCTGCCGCTGGCGGCGGTCATGACCACGCCGGAGATCGAGGATCTCTGCCACGCCCGCGGCTTCCTGTTCTACACGACCCACGTCTCCGACCCCCTGCCGGCGGCGGTCGGCCTCAAGGTCCTGGAGATCGTCCAGCGCGACGGGCTGGTGGCGCGGGCCGAGGCGGCCGGCGCCCGGCTGACCGCAGGGCTGCGCGCGCTCCAGCAGCGCTTCGCCTGCATCGGCGACCTGCGCGGCCGGGGCCTGCTCCAGGGCGTCGAGATCGTCGCCGACCGGGCCACGAAGGTGCCGGCACCCGACCTCGGGGACGCGATCACCCGGCGTTGCCTGGAACTCGGGCTGAGCATGAACATCGTCCAGCTGCCGGGCATGGGCGGCGTGTTCCGCATCGCGCCGCCGCTCACCGCCACGGACGCGGAGATCGACCTCGGCGTGTCGATCCTGGAACGCGCGATCGAAGCCGCCTTGTAGTGGCGCTCAGGCCGCCTCGATCTCGGCGCTGACCGTCAGCCATTCCTCCTCGGCGGCGGCGAGGGCGCCGGCGGCGTCGGCGCGCATCCGGGCGATCTCGCCGGCCTTGGCGGCGTTCTCCCGGAAGGCCGAGCCGTCCTCCAGCGCCGCATCGATCTTCTGGATCGCCGCCGTCAGCTTCGCCATGCGTGCCTCGATCGCGTCCAGGCGCTTCCGGAGCGGGGCGAGGGCCGCGCGGCGCTCGACACCGGCGCGGCGCGCCTCGGCCTTCTGGCCGCCCGCGGGTTCCACGTCGCGCTCGGCCTCGCGCTCCGGGCCGGACAGGACGAAGCGGCGGTAATCGTCCATGTCGCCGTCGAAGGTCTTCACGGTGCCGTCCGCCACCAGCCACAGCCGGTCGGCGCAGGCCTCGACGAGGAACCGGTCGTGGGAGACCAGGATCACCGCGCCCTCGTAGTCGTTGATCGCTTCGACCAGGGCCTGGCGGCTCTCGATGTCGAGGTGGTTGGTCGGCTCGTCGAGGATCAGCAGGTGCGGGCCGTGGAAGGCCGCGAGCCCCATCAGCAGCCGCGCCTTCTCGCCGCCGGAGAGTTTCTCAACCGGGGTATCGGCCTTGTTGGCCCCGAAGCCGAGCCGGGCGGTGGCCGAGCGCACCTTCGCCTCCGGCACGTCGGGCATCAGGGTGCGGACATGCGCGTAGGCGCTCTCGGCGGGGCGCAGCTCGTCGAGCTGGTGCTGGGCGAAGTAGGCGACCTCCATCTTCGAGGAACGCTTGACCTCGCCGGCGAGCGGCCCGAGCCGGCCGCCAATCAGCTTGCAGAAGGTCGATTTTCCGTTGCCGTTGGCGCCGAGCAGCGCCACGCGGTCGTCGGGGGCGAGGCTGAGATCGAGGCCGGTGAGCACGATCCGGTCGCCGTAGCCCGCCTTGACCCGCTCCATGGCGACGATCGGCGGCGACAGGGGCTTCTCCGGGCTCGGCAGGTGGATCACCGGCACGTCGTCCTCGAGCAGCGCCGCGATCGGCTCCATCTTGGCCAGCCGCTTCACCCGGGACTGGGCCTGGCGCGCCTTGGTGGCCTTCGCCTTGAACCGGTCGATGAAGCTCTGGAGATGCGCCCGCTCGGCATCCTGCTTCACCTTGGCCTTGGCGAGCAGCGTGCGCTTCTCGGAGAGCTGCTTGGCGAAGCTGGTATAGCCGCCGCGGTAGATGGTGAGCTTGCCGCGGTCGAGGTGAAGGATGTGGTCAACGCTGGTGTCGAGCAGATCCCGGTCGTGACTGATGACGATCGCGGTGCGCGGGTAGCGCTCCAAGTAATCGTAGAGCCAGAGCGTGCCCTCGATGTCGAGGTAGTTGGTCGGCTCGTCCAGCAGCAGCAGGTCGGGCTCCGAGAACAGCACGGCGGCCAGCGCCACCCGCATCCGCCAGCCGCCGGAGAAATCCGAGCAGGGCCGCGCCTGCGCGGCCGCGTCGAAGCCGAGCCCGTGCAGGATCGCGGCGGCGCGGGCCGGGGCCGAGTGGGCGCCGATATCGACCAGCCGCGTCTCGATCTCGGCCCGGCGCAGCCCGTCGGCGTGTTCGGCCTCCGCCATCAGCCGGGCCCGCTCGGTATCGGCGGCGAGCACCACCGCATGCAGGGTCTCCGGGCCGGCCGGGGCTTCCTGGGCGACCGCGCCGATGCGCATGCCTCTCGGCAGCGACACCGATTTCGCGTCGACCGGCAGGTCGCCGAGGATCGCCTTGAACAGCGTGGTCTTGCCGGCACCGTTGCGCCCCACGAGGCCGACGCGGGCGCCCTCCGGGATCGTGAAGGTCGCGGAATCCAGGATCAGACGGTCGCCGATGCGGTAGGTGAGGTCGTTGACGCTTAGCATGGCGGCGTTCTGGCCGTCTGCAAGCGGCGAGGCAAGCGCCGGCTGCCGTGCGGTGTCGGCGGGGCCCACCGCGCGACCGACCCCGGGCGGCTTCCTGAAGCGGCTGCGAAAAACTGCATTGCCAGCAGGGCGTTTAACGAATTTGCAGCATTCGCGCGGCATTTTTGGCCGTCGCGCAGTAGTGCAGCCGACGAAACGTCTGATACGGACGCTGGCTGACATGGCTGGAGAGCATCGCGTCGGACCATGCCATCGATCGTCGCGCCATGATCTCCGAGACTTTGCGCCGGCCTACGGTATGACAGGAGGCACGTGTTGGGCCGGACCCTGATCCTCACCGACGACGTCAGCCGCGCCGGCCGTCTGGCGCGCAATCTCGGTGGCGATGGAGACGTGTCGCTGCACGATCTCTACGGGGACGCTGCGCCACCCTCCGGAGCCGCGCTGATCATCAGCGACGTGAGCGCGCTGACATCCGAATCCCTGCGGCGCCTGCGCCAAGCCCTCGCGGTGGTGCGCGGCCCCGAGACGCCATTCCTCGCCCTCATCCACGGCAATCTCGGCCGCGGCGAGATCCAGGCGTCCGCCCTCGGAGCCACCAAGGTGCTGCAGGCCTCGGCGGCGAGCGCCCTGCTGCTCAACACGGTCACCGCCCTGGCGGCGGGTGCCACGGCGCGACCTCCGGGGGGCGGCGACCTTCGGCATCAAGCCACGGCATCCCGGGACGCCTTCGTGGCCATCTTCCGTGCGGATGGCGCCCCGGCGCTGGCGACCGTCGAATCCGGTGCTGTCCTGGTCAATCGGGCGATCCGCGACGCCAAGGTCCGGGACTGGCTCGACGTCGTCGCGAGCTTCGACGACGCCACGCACCGGCACTGCCTCAGCGTGGCCGGCCTCGCAGCGGATTTCGCCCGGACGCTCGGCCTCAACGACATCGATTCGCGCTACCTGATCAAGGGCGCCCTGCTCCACGACATCGGGAAGGCCAAGATCCCGCGGGCCATCCTGAACAAGCCGGGACCACTGACGCCCGCGGAGCGGTGCGAGATGGATCGCCACCCAGCCATCGGCCACGCGATGCTGCTGAACGGGCATTACGACGCGCTCACCCTCTCGGTCGTCCGCTCGCACCATGAATATCTCGACGGTTCGGGCTACCCGGATGGCCTGCGCGGCCAGGAGATCCCGGACCTCGTGCGGCTGATCACGATCTCCGACATCTTCGCGGCCCTCATCGAGGCGCGGCCCTACAAGGCGCCGAAGCCGGCCCACGAAGCCTACGCGATCCTGAAGGCCATGGGCGCGAAGCTCGACACCGATCTGGTGCGCGCCTTCGGAGCCGTCGCCACGGCCTGCGAGATGCCCTACCGCGCATCCGCCTGAGCGCGGCCGGACCTCAGCCCAGTTCCCAGGCGGTCTCGTCCTGCATCAGCGCCGCGACCAGGGCGTGATTCAGCTCGTGTCCGGTGTGGAAGGCGGTGACCCATCCCTCGACCGGATGACCCACGAGGGCCAGATCGCCGATCAGGTCGAGCACGCGGTGCCGCACCGGCTCACCCGGCACGCGCATCCCGCCGAGCACGTGGCCGCGCACCAGGAGCGCCGCCGAATGCCGAGAGACGCCCTGCAGGAAATCCTTCCGCGCCACATACCCGAAGGCGCGTCCGGCCATCGCGCGCGCGAACCGGCCGAAGCTGCGCGACGGTGCGATCTCGGTCACGAAGGTCTCGGGGGTGATGGCCCCCGACCAGTCGACCGATCCGAAATGCGAGAGCGCGATATGGCCGGTCACGTGAAGACCCGTACCGGGTTCGATGCGGATGTGCCGCCGCCCATTCGTCACCGAAACGGTGCGGCGCACCCGGATCTGACGGCAGGGCTGCGCCTGCTCGCTCCGGCCCGATGCCCGGATCGCCTCGCACCAGGGCGTGGCGCTCCCGTCGAAGATCGGTAGCTCGTCCGCATCGATCTCGACCACCGCATTGTCGATCTCCAGGACGCTCAGAGACGCCATCAGGTGCTCGATGGTGCGGACGAGAATGCCCTCGCGCCGCAGCGCCGAGGAGAGCGGCTGCGATTCCCGATGGTACCAGAGCGCCGGGATGTCGATGACGCGCCCGTCCCTCAGCCGGCGGCGGAAGACGATGCCGTGATCGGCCGGCGCCGGGCAGACGCGCACGGTGGCATGCCGGCCGGAATGCAGGCTCTGCCCGGACCGCTCGAACGGGCGGGTCAGCGTGGCCTGGAGGCGCGGGACCGGCACGGACGTCCGGGAATCGAAACGCGTGATCGTCACATCATGGTGCATCGGAATCGCCCGCTGCGGCAGGCTTGGCAGGGAGGCCGGGCATGTAGCCCGGATATCCTGATCCACGCCAATAAACTCCTGTTCACCCGGGCCCGGCTTGACCGGCCGGCAAGTGACGGTCACGATCATCTCCGCCCCGTGGATGGAGCGCTGCAGTCGCAGCGTCCAGCTAAACCGTGCGGGCCGCTCCCGTCCCGAGATCTGCTGGCCGGCACCCGTTTGGGCAGGGACGGAGGCCGGACTGGAGTTGAGGGAACAGCATCGATGGCGCGGCTGGGGACCATACCCTTCTTCAAGGACCCGGGCATCGAGCTCAACACCTACGAATCCCGGTGCCACTGGCGGCGCTTCGACGAGAACGAGGTGCTGGTCGACTTCGACGACATCTCCACCGACGTCTACTTCATCGCCTCCGGCGAGGTTCGCATCCTCAACCGGACCCAGTCCGGCAAGGAGGTGATTCTCGGCGAGATGCGCGGCGGCGCGTTCTTCGGCGAGCTGGCCGCGATCGACGGGATCGGGCGCTCGGCCAACGTCACGGCGCTGACCCGCGGCGAAGTCTGCGTGGTGCCGGCGGCGGTGTTCCGGCAGATGGTCTTCGCCTCGGAGGCGATCGCCGACCGGCTGTTCCGTCTCCTCGCCAAGCGCGTGCGCGAATTGAACACGCGGCTGATGGAGCACGCCCTCCTCGATCTGAAGCATCGCCTCTACGCCGAATTGCTGCGCCTCTCGGTGCCGCGGACCGGCGCCTCCGGCGAGCGCGTGGTCTCGCCGCCGCCCTACCACCACGTCCTCGCCGCGCGGATCGGGTGCCGACGGGAGCAGGTCACCCGGGAATTCACCGCCATGGCCGCGGAGGGCCTGGTCGACCGGACCCGCGGCGCCCTGGTCCTGCGCCGGCCGGACCTCCTCGAAGCACGCGTCGCCGAGGCCCTGCGCGAGGATTCCTGATCCCGTGTCGGGCATGCCGCCGCGCCTGGAACTGGACGCGCTGACCAAGCGCTTCGGCGCGCATCCGGCCGTCGATTCGGTGACGCTCGCCCTCGAACCCGGGGAATTCTTCTGCCTGCTCGGCCCGTCCGGCTGCGGTAAGAGCACCCTGTTGCGCATGATCGCGGGGTTCGAACGGCCGAGTTCCGGCCGGATTCGCCTCGGCGGCCGGGACATCACCGGGCTGCCGCCGCACAGGCGCCCGGTCAACATGATGTTCCAGTCCTACGCGCTGTTCCCGCACATGCGTGTGGCCGGCAACATCGCCTACGGCCTCAAGGGGATGGGCCGGAGCGAGGCCGCCGTGCGGGTCGCCGAGCTGCTGCGGCTCGTCCGCCTCGAAGGCTTCGGCGACCGCCGTCCCGAGACGCTCTCGGGGGGCCAGCGGCAGCGGGTGGCCCTGGCCCGGGCGCTCGCCCGGGAGCCGGAGCTGCTCCTGCTCGACGAGCCCCTCGGCGCCCTCGACCGGGGCCTGCGGGAGGAGACCCAGGGCGAATTGCGCGCCGTGCAGCGCCGCCTGGGCACCGCCTTCGTGGTCGTGACCCACGATCCGGAGGAGGCGATGATGCTCGCCGATCGGATCGGCGTCATGGAGGCCGGCCGGCTGGTTCAGGTCGGACCGCCGGCCGAACTCTACCGGCGGCCGGCGAACCGGTTCGTGGCGGGGCTGCTCGGCGACGTGAACCTCCTTCCCGGGCGCCTCGGACCGGACGCGGCGGGCGGTGCGCGCACCGTGCAGACCGCGCACGGGCAAGTCCGGGGGATCGCCGCCGCGGCGCTGGCCGAAGGCGCGGCGGTGGTGGTGGCGGTGCGTCCGGAGGATCTGGTCTTCGGCGGGACAGGACTGCCGGTCACGGTGGCGGAGGCGACCTTCCTGGGGGATCGCCTGCGCCGAACCCTGCGCCTGCCGGACGGCGGAATCCTTCGGGCCAGCGGCCGCCCGGCCGATGCCGACCTGCCGCCGGGATCGCAGACCTGCGCCGGGTTCGCGGCCGAAGCCGCGGTGATCCTCCCGGCATGAGCGGAAAGCCGCGGACCCTGTTCGATCGGCTGGTCCGTCTGCCGCCCTTCGTCTGGCTGGCGGCCTTCTTCCTTCTGCCCTTCGCCATCACCCTCAAGATCAGCCTGTCGGAACCGGCGACGGCGATACCGCCCTACCTTCCGGTGCTCGATTGGCGGGGCGGCCTCGATGGCTGGTCCAGCTTCCTCGAAGCCCTGAACTTCGACAATTACGCCACGCTCTCAGCCGACCCGCTCTACCGCGACGCCGCGCTGGGCTCGCTGGGCTACGCCGCCCTGGCCAGCCTGATCCTGGTCGCCCTCGGCACGCCCCTGGCCTATGCCCTGGCGCGGGCGCCGTCCCGCTGGCAGCCGCTCCTCGTCGCGCTGGTGGTCGTGCCGTTCTGGACGAGCTTCCTGATCCGGGTCTACGCCTGGATCGCGATCCTGAAGCCGGAGGGTCTGCTCAACCTCGTGCTGCTCCGGCTCGGACTGATCGCCGAGCCGCTGACGATCCTCAACACCAACGCCGCGGTGATCATCGGTCTTGTCTACGCCTACCTGCCGTTCATGGTGCTCCCGCTCTACGCGGTGATGAACCGCCTGGACCCCGCCCTGCGGGAGGCCGCGGCGGATCTCGGCGCCGCGCCGACCCGGGTGTTCTGGAGCGTGACGCTGCCGCTCAGCCTGCCCGGCATCGCGGCCGGCGCAGCCCTGTGCTTCATCCCGATGGTGGGCGAATTCGTCATTCCGGACCTGCTCGGGGGCTCGGAGACCCTGATGCTGGGCCGGGTGCTGTGGACGGAGTTCTTCTCGAACCGGGACTGGCCCCTGGCCTCCGCGGTCGCCGTCCTGATCCTCGCCATCGTGATCGGCCCGGTGGTGCTGTTCCGCGACAGCCTGCGCTCGGGCGAGGGGGATGCGCCGTGACCTGGGTCACCCGTACCGCCCTCGTCGCCGGGCTTGGCTTCCTCTACCTGCCGATCCTGGTGCTGATCGCCTACTCGTTCAACGCCTCGCCCCTGGTCACCGTCTGGGGCGGGGTCTCGACCCGGTGGTACGGGGCCCTGCTGGCCGATGCGCCCCTGCTGGCCGCGGCCTGGGTCTCGCTCAAGGTGGCGATCCTGGCGAGCCTCATCGCCACGATCCTCGGGACGCTGGCGGCGCTCGTCCTGGAGCGGCAGCGCCGCTTCCGCGGACGGGCACTGTTCACCGGTCTCGTCTTCGGGCCGATCGTGATGCCGGAGGTGATGATCGGCCTGTCGCTGCTGCTGATGTTCATCGGCATCGGACTCGACCGCGGACTCGTCACCATCGTGATCGCGCACGCCACCTTCTGCACCGGGTTCGTGGCCGTGGTGGTCGCCGCGCGCCTGCGCGGCCTCGACCGGACCCTGGAGGACGCCGCCGCCGATCTCGGCGCCCCGCCGATGAGGGTGCTGACGACCATCACCCTGCCGCTGCTGGCGCCGGCCGTGGCGGCCGGGGGGCTCCTCGCCTTCACCCTGTCGCTCGACGATCTGGTCATCGCGAGCTTCGTCTCGGGGCCGGGTTCGACGACGCTGCCGATGCGCCTCTACAGCCAGGTCCGGCTCGGGGTGAACCCGGAGATCAACGCCGCCTCGACCCTGCTGGTCGGCCTCGTGAGCGCGGCGGTGCTCCTGGCCTCCTGGCTGACGGCGCGCCGGGGGCGGGCCTGAGCGATCCGGCCGTCCAAGACAGGACCGTGCCCCGGGTCGCGGGACGCCCGTCCGGACGCGGCTTCAGGCCACCTGGGCCTGGGACGTCGTGTCGGCGCGGGTCAGGCGCGCCACCGCGGCCGTCACCACGAGGTTCACCACCAGGGCGGCGACGCCGACATTGACGTCCTGGAGCGGTCCCAGGATCGGGAGCTTCGACAGGCTGAACCCGCTCAGCACCGTGGCCGCCACGGTGGCGACGCCGGCCACGATCCCCGCCGCCGCCGCCGGCCGGTTCAGGGGATTGCGGGGCAGCAGGCTGGCGATGAAGCAGGGGAACAGCTGCGTCACGAAATTGTAGCCCATCAGCAGGAGCTGCACGATCGTATCGCCGCCGCTGAGGGTGAACCCGACGCAGACCAGGGCCAGGACCGGCACCAGGATCTTGCACAGCCGCGCGGTCGCCGCGTCGTCCATGCCGGGCCGCATCGGCCGGACGAGATTGTTGGCCACCAGGGTGACGCCGGCGATCAGGATCATCGAGCCGGGCACCAGCGCGGTGAGCACGCCGGTGGCGCCGATCAGGCCGATGAACCAGGGCGGGAAGCTCGCCAGCGACAGCTTGAACAGCGACAGGTCGACCTCGGATCCGGCGAGGCCGGGCACCTGCAGCACGGCCGTGAAGCCGATCATGAACACGAACAGGTTGATCAGCTGGTAGACCGGCAGGAGAACCGCGTTGCGCCGGAAGGCGCCGGGCTCGCGCGCCGTGTAGAGCGACGCGAAGGTATGCGGCCACATGTAGCCGCCGAGCGCCGTGAGCAGGACCGTGGTGGAGAACCAGACCGGGCTCTGGCCGCGCTCGGGCAGGGCCAGGAATCCCGGCTTGGCGGCCTCGATCGCCCGGAACAGGCCGTCGTAGCTGCCGTAATAGTGCAGGGGCAGGTAGATCCCGAGGAAGATCACCAGCGCCAGGATGGTCGTATCCTTGATCACCGCCGTCCAGGCCGAACCGTGCACCCCCGACACGACCACGTAGGCCGTGAGCGCGGCGGCGCCGATCCAGACCGCAGCCGTGGACGAGATGGCGCCGTAGGACGCCGTGGAGACGATGATCCCGAGGCCCTTGAGCTGGAGCACGAGGTAGGGGACGAGCGCGACGAGCCCCACCGACGCCACCAGCATGCCCAGGGCCGGGCTCCGGTATTTCCGCGCGAAGAAGTCGGGCTGCGTGTAGAGGCCGTGCTGCTTGGCGTAGCGCCAGACCGGCGGCAGCAGCCAGTACGAGGTCACATAGGCGAGCGTCAGGTAGCAGAGGATGTAGTAGGCCGGGCCGCCCTTCCCGTAGGCGATACCGGACCCGCCGAGGAACGTGAAGGTCGTATAGATCTCCCCGGCCATCAGCAGGAAGACCAGGGCGGTGCCGAAGCCGCGCCCGCCGACGGTCCATTGCTCCAGGCCCATCTCGCGGCCCAGCCGGGCGTAGAGTCCGAGGCCGATCGCCAGCGCGAAGCCGGCCGCGACGATGGCGAGGGCGACGCTCATCGGGGATCCCCGGATGCGCGATTCTCGGGATCCGCCCTGTAGATCAGCGCCATCACCACCGACGTCCCGATCACGCAGAACACGAGCCAGGCGAGGAGCAGCGGCAGCCCGAGGACGAACGGTTCGACCCGATTCAAGAAGAAGGGCCCGATCAGTATGCCGATGAACGGCAGGGCGGCGAGCCATCGCAGGTTTCGCATGCGCGATACCGTCCAGAAGCCATCAATCCTTCGGGTTGAATCAGTCCCGGGCGGCTGTCAATCGCGGATCTCGAGAAGGCCTGCCCGCGCGGGGGGTGCGCCGACGCACACGGCTACGCTTCGGGCGATCCTATCCTTGTCCCGTCCGCGACCGCGACCGCCGCGGCCGATCGTGAGGGACGCCGTCGATGACCCGCACCCTGACCTTTCTCTCCCTGGCCGCGTTCCTCGCGGCCCCCGTCGCCGAAGCGCGCCCGGCTCGGAATCCGGCAAAGCCCGGGCTCAGCGCCGCCATCCAGGCGCGCCAGAGCGCGATGAACGATTTCAGTGCCCGGATGAGCCGCCTGGATGGTCTGATGGGCGTACGGCCCGCCACGCCGGTCCGTACGCGATCGGCCGAGGCCGGGCGGTAACGGGCCGCCGTCCGGCTCCGTCCGCCCGGGTCAGCGGCCCAGCCCGCCCGCCTCCTCGACGAAGCGCGCCACGGCGTCGGCGCCCGCGCCATCGCGCAGGGACGCGAACACGTAGGGGCGGGTCCCGCGCATCCGCCGCGTATCGGCCTCCATCACCGACAGGTCCGCGCCGACGAGCGGCGCCAGATCGGTCTTGTTGACGATCAGCAGGTCCGACCGGGTGATGCCAGGGCCGCCCTTGCGCGGGATCTTCTCGCCCCCGGCCACGTCGATGACGTAGAGGGTGAGGTCGGCCAGTTCCGGCGAGAAGGTCGCCGCGAGGTTGTCGCCGCCGGATTCGATCAGAACCAGATCGAGCTTCGGGAAACGCCGGCTCATCTCGGCGACGGCCGCGAGATTGATCGAGGCGTCCTCGCGAATCGCGGTGTGCGGGCAGCCGCCGGTCTCGACCCCGAGGATACGCTCCTCCGGCAGCGCCCCGGCCACCGTCAGGATGCGCGCATCCTCCTTGGTGTAGATGTCGTTGGTGATCGCGCAGATCTCGTAGCGGTCGCGGAAGCGCTTGCAGAGCTGCTCCATCAGGGCGGTCTTGCCGGACCCGACGGGGCCGCCAATGCCGACGCGGAGGGGGCCGTTCGCGGAACCAGTCACGGGGGTCATGCAGCGCCCTCAGGAGCGGAAGATGCGGGAATACTGGGTCTCGTGCCGGAACGAGCCGAGGTCCAGACGGAACGTGGCGGAGCCGAGGACGTCGAGATCCGCGCTGCCGGCATCGGCCGCCAGCGCCACGAGGCAGGGCGCCAGGGCGGCGACGATCCGCGTCCCGGCCGCTTGGCCCACCGGCGCCGCCCGCAGCGCCGCCGAGACGAGGCTCTGGACGAAGGCGAGACCGTAGGCGGCCAGCACGGGGCCCGCCGCCATGGCGTGCGCCCCGGCGGCGGCACCGACCGCCACCGGATAGGCGAGGGCGCCGGGCAGGCGTTCGGCCAGTGCCGCCAGCGGCCCGCAGGGCCAGGCCCCGAGGGTCGCGTCGAGGAAGCTGCGCCCCTGCTGGCTGGTCTCTAGGTGCAGCTCGCGCGACGGGGCGAGCGCCAGGGCAAGGTCGTTGAGGTCGGCGAGGGCGTCCCCGTCGCCGGCCCGCCCGGCGCGGTGGGCGTGGGCTGCGAGGATCAGGTCGTTGCGCAGGGAGCCGCAGGCGCAGACATCGCCGAGCCAGGCCGTCAGGCTCGCCTCGTCGCGCACATCGCCCGCCTCCACGGCCCATTCCAGGCCGTGCGAGTACGCGTAGGCGCCCACAGGGTAGCCCGGCGACAGCCACGCCGTCAGCCGGAGCGCCTCCAGGGGCTCAACCATGGGCATCGTGATGATGATGGTCTCCGCCATGCGGATGGTCGTGCCCATGGCCTCCGGCATAGGCCCCGCCCTCGGGGCGGAACGGGCGCACCACCGGCTCGGCGCTGCCGCCGAGTCCCCGCACCATGTCGGCGAGCACGTGATCGTCGGCGATCCAGACGGCGTCGGTGCCGATCTCGGCCGGGATGTGGCGGTTGCCGATATGCCAGATCAGGCGCTTGAGGGCACGGTCGCTCGGCGCGCGGATCTCCAGCAGCCGCTCCGGCGCGGCCTCGACCCAGACGAGGCGCCCGTCCTGCAGCACCAGGGCGTCGCCGTCCTCCAGTACGGTCGGTTCCGGGAGGTCGAGCAGGAATCCCAAGCCGCCGGCCCCGCGCATGGCGACGCGGCGGCGGTGCCGGTCGCCGTGGTCGAGGATCACGCGGTCGACGATCTCGCCGCCGGACAGGGCGTCCCGGCGCAGGATGCGGGTGGCGCGGATCATGGCCTCAGGACGGGTCAATGAGGTCGGGCTCCTTCGGCAGAAAGCCGTCGGCCAGCGGCTGTTCGATGCCGAAGGGGGGCTGCTCGGGAAAGAGCGCGCAATCGATGCCCTCCTGTCCGTCGGCACCACGATAGCTCAGAACAGGAAATAACGCTGGGCCATCGGCAGGACCTCGGCGGGCTCGCATACGAGGAGCTCGCCGTCGGCGCGGACGTCGTAGGTCTCGGGATCGACCTCGATGACCGGGGTCGCGTCATTGAGCACCATGCTCGCCTTCGAGATGCCGCCCCGGACATTCTCCACCGCGACCAACTCCTTCTGCACGCCGAGACGGTCCCGCAACCCGTCCTCGACGGCCGCCTTGGACACGAAGGTGAGGGCGGTGGCGAAGGGCGCGCGCCCGTAGGCGCCGAACATCGGGCGGTAATGCATCGGCTGCGGCGTCGGGATCGAGGCGTTCGGGTCGCCCATCGGCGCGGCCGCGATGCTGCCGCCCTTGATGACGAGGTCCGGCTTCACCCCGAAGAAGGCCGGCGTCCAGAGCACGAGGTCGGCGAGCTTGCCGGGCTCCACCGAGCCGATGTGCTTCGACACGCCGTGCGCGATCGCCGGGTTGATCGTGTACTTCGCCACGTAGCGGCGGGCGCGCAGATTGTCGGTGCCGGAGGTGTCGCCCACCAGGGCGCCGCGCTGGCGCTTCATCTTGTCGGCGGTCTGCCAGGTGCGAATCACGACCTCGCCGACCCGGCCCATGGCCTGGCTGTCCGACGACATCATCGAGAGCGCGCCGAGATCGTGCAGGATGTCCTCGGCCGCGATGGTCTCGCGGCGGATCCGGCTCTCCGCGAAGGCGAGATCCTCCGGGATCGACGGGTCGAGGTGGTGGCAGACCATGAGCATGTCGAGATGCTCGTCGATGGTGTTCCGCGTGTAGGGCCGTGTCGGGTTCGTCGACGACGGGAGCACGTTCGGCAGGCCGGCGACCTTGATGATGTCCGGCGCGTGGCCGCCGCCGGCGCCCTCGGTGTGGAAGGCGTGGATGGTCCGGCCCTTGAAGGCCGCGATCGTGTCCTCGACGAAGCCCGATTCGTTGAGCGTGTCGGTGTGGATCATGACCTGGACGTCGTGGGCATCCGCCACCGACAGGCAGGTATCGATCGCCGCCGGGGTGGTGCCCCAATCCTCGTGGAGCTTCAGCGCGCAGGCCCCGGCCCGGACCATCTCGATCAGGCTTTCGGGGCGCGAGGCGTTGCCCTTGCCGGCGAACGCGAGGTTCATCGGGAAGGCATCGGCCGCCTCGATCATCCGGGCGATGTGCCAGGGTCCGGGGGTGCAGGTGGTGGCGAAGGTGCCGTGCGCAGGCCCGGTCCCGCCGCCGAGCATCGTGGTCACGCCCGAGCAGAGCGCCTCCTCGATCTGCTGCGGGCAGATGAAGTGGATGTGGCTGTCGAAGCCCCCGGCGGTCAGGATCTTCCCTTCACCGGCGATCACCTCGGTTCCGGGGCCGACGATGATGTCGATCCCGGGCTGCACGTCCGGATTGCCGGCCTTGCCGAGCCGGAAGATCCGGCCGCGCACGATTCCGACGTCGCATTTCACGATGCCCCAATGGTCGAGCACGACCGCGTTGGTGATCACCGTGTCGACCGCACCGGCGGCATTGGTCACCTGGCTCTGGCCCATCCCGTCCCGGATGACCTTTCCGCCGCCGAACTTCACCTCCTCGCCGTAGATGGTGAAATCGCGCTCGACCGTGATCTCCAGGCTGGTGTCGGCGAGGCGGATGCGGTCGCCGGTGGTCGGGCCGAACATGTCGGCATAGGCGGAGCGGGGGAGGCTCGCGGGCTTGGGTGTGTTGGCCATGGTCAGAGCGTGCCCATCACGTCACCGCGGAAGCCGAAGACGGTGCGGCCGCCGGAGAGCGGCACCAGCGTGACCTCACGGGTGGACCCGGGCTCGAAGCGCACCGCGGTCCCGGGCGCGATGTCGAGGCGCTTGCCGCGGGCCTGCTCGCGCGGGAAGACGAGGCCCGGATTGACCTCGTAGAAATGGTAGTGCGAGCCGACCTGGATCGGTCGATCCCCGGTATTGGCAACCTCGATCACGGTGCGCTCGGCATCGGCGTTGAACACGATCTCGCCGGGCAGGGGCGTCACCACGCCGGGCACGTCCGCCGAGGCCGCCCCCCGAATCGGATGATGAACGGTCACGAGCTTGGTGCCGTCCGGGAACGTCGCCTCGACCTGGATGTCGTGGATCATCTCGGATACGCCCTCCATCACCTGATCGGCGGTGAGGACGGTGGCGCCGGCCTGCATCAGCTCGGCGACGGTGCGGCCGTCCCGGGCGCCCTCGACCACGAAGTCGGTGATCAGCGCCACCGCCTCCGGATAATTGAGCTTGACGCCCCGGGCCAGACGGTTCCGCGCCACCTGGGCCGCCATGGCGATCAGCAGCTTGTCTTTCTCGCGGGGTGTCAGCAGCACGGGCAACCTCGTCGTCGCGACGGCCGGAGCAAGGATCATGCGCGCGGCGCGGTCAAGGGAGCCTGATCGGGCCGCGTGACGGGCCGGCCGCCCTCAGGGTGTCATGCCGGTGAAGCCGGCGAACAGATCCGGAAGCGGCTCGCCCTTGATGGCGGTGGGCAGGTCCCGGGGATGGATGAACTCGTCCCGGAACCAGGGATAGCGCTTCGGATCGAAGGCGGCCCGCAGCCAGTCGATCGTCCGGCGCACCCGCTCGATCCGCTCCGCGTCCGGATGATAGGTCAGCCAGATGTCCAGGCTGAACCGGCCCAGATTGTCCACCGGTATGACCCGCGCCCCGATCGCGCTGGCGTAGGTCGGCAGGAGACCGATCCCCGCCCCCTTGGCGATTGCCCAGTAATACGCGCTGCTGACGTTGATCTTCAGCGCGATCGGAACCGAGGCGGGGAAACCCGGCAGCTCGCGGCTGAAATCCTCCAGGCGGATCGTCTGGCTGCTGGCCTGGACCACGATCCGGTGGCGGGCGAGATCCTCCGGTGCGGCGGGAAGCCCGTAAGTCTGCTCGTATTCGCGCGCCGCGTAGGGAATCAGGTGGATGCGGCCCAGCTTGACCAGCCGCAGATCGGGGCTGGTCGGCCGCGACAGCTGGATCGCCACGTCGGCCTCCAGACGGAGGACATCGGCGGATTCCATCGCGCAGCGCAGATCGACCGTCAGGCGCGGGTTGGCCCGCTGAAACTCGACCAGGCGCGGCGCAAGCCAGAACGCGCCGAGCCCTTCCGTCACCGCGATCCGGACCTCGCCGGCCTCGGCGAAGGGCGCGGTCTCCCCCGCCCGCATCAGGCCGAACGCGGCGGTCTCCATGCGGGCGGCGGCCTCCAGGATCGCGTGTCCCTCCGAGGTCAGACGGATGCCGTCCACGTGGCGCGTCAGCAGCGGCGCGCCGATCAGGGTTTCGAGATCGGCGATCCGCCGACGCACCGAATTCACCGACACGCCGAGCTTGGAGGCCGCGGCCCGGAAGCTCCCGGAGCGCTCGAGGGTCAGGAAGACGCGGATGCTCTGCCAGTCGGGCATCACGCCCCGGCCCGCCTCCGTCTGTTCCATCTACGGAACGCCCCTGTTCCAAATTTTGCACATACAGGGAGTGCGCTAGATGCGAAGTGCTGAACCGTCAATCCGTACCTCAATGTCAGGTCATCCGATGACGGTGCACATTGCACGCTCCCATTTCGTCGCGACGGACGTGGATCATCTTGGGTCTTCCCAAGTCTCTCCGCGGCAGCGGCACGCACTCGGCGCGCTCAAGGTCAATCGCGTCGCCCGCCACCTCGTGATCTTCATGCCGGCGTCACGCGATCTCGAACGGCTCATCGCGGCCGCGCGGGTCGATCTGCCGGACCTCGCACCGCTGAAGACTGTTCAGCGGGTGATGTCGCGCAACCCGGATAGTGTGATGGCGATCGCCCATCGGCACAGATTCGACGCCGCCGCGCCACGGGGCGACGGCTTCGTCGCCTGCCTGATGCTGAATGCCGACGGCCTCGCCGCACTCAAGGCGGGACGTTTCGACGCGGCGGATCCGCCGGACGCGATGCTGGCCGGCCAGCACGAACGCCCCGCTTGCATCTATGTCTGGGCCGTCTACGCGCGGCGGCGTCTGGCCGGCGGCGTCAGCCTGGTCTTCGACCGCCTCTCCAGCCCGAACTACCAGGGCGTCGACTTCTACGCCCGGGCGGCGACGCCGGAGGGCGCGAGCCTGCTGACGGCCCTCGGCTTCGAAGCACCGAGCGCCGCACAGGGCGGCCTCTACCACTTCGCCCGCGGGCCGAAGGCCGAGCCCGCACCGCCCTACGACAGCCACCGCCCCGGCGGGACCGGCACCAGCGTCGCGGTCGCGCGCAGCATGGAGGATCTCGCCCGCGTCATCGCGCTGCGCGCCGCCGTCTACATGGCCGAACAGGCCTGCCCCTACGAGGAGGAGTTCGACGGCAACGACCTCTCGGCCACCCACCTCATCGGCTATGTCGGCGATGAGCCCGCCGGCTGCCTGCGCATCCGCTTCTTCGCGGACTTCGCCAAGATCGAACGCCTGGCGGTGCGGGCCGAGTACCGCAACACCCGCATGGCCTTCGCCCTCGTCCGCGCGGGAATCGAACTGGCCCGGGTGAAGGGCTACCGCCGCCTCTACGGGCATGCGCAGAAGCGCCTCGTCGGGTTCTGGAGCCGCTTCGGCTTCGCGGTCTTCGAGGGGGCGCAGGAACTGGTCTTCTCGGATTTCGACTATGTCGAGATGCTGCTGGAAACCGAGCTCCATCCCCAGGCCATCGGGCTCGGCGTCGATCCCTACGTGATCATCCGGCCCGAGGGCCGCTGGCATCGCGCGGGGGCCCTCGACCGCTCCCGTGCCCGCGCCGTCACCCGGCCCTCCGTCGATCGGAAGGTCGCGGTGTGATGCGCCAGACGAATCCGATCCTCTACCGTCGGCCGCGCAGCGTCCCCGTGCTGGTGCTGGTGGACATGCAGCAGGAATATGAGATCGCCGGCCGGCCGCTGGCGCTCCCGCGCATCGGCCCGGCCCTGGAAAATTGCCGCCGCGCCCTCGGCCATGCCCGGGACAGCGGCATCCAGGTCGCCTATGTGCGCTGGATCGGCGCGCCCCTGTTTCAGGCCGGCACCCGATTCGCCCGCTGGATCGAGGGTTTCGAGCCGCTGGGCTGCGACATGATCTTCGATCGGGATCGACCGTCCTGCTACGCCAGCCCGGCCTTCGCCGACGTGATGGAGCGGGGCAGCCCGCCCCTCGTCGTCGCGGGCTTTGCCGGCGAGGCGGCCTGCCTGGCCACCGCGATCGACGGCTATCACCGCGGGCAGGACGTGACCTTTCTGTGCGACGCCTCCGCCAGCCACGCCCTCGACGGGATCGCGGCCGAGGACATCCATCGCTCGGTGAGCGCCGTGCTGCGCGCCTTCGCGGATGTCACGGACACGCAGGCCTGGATCGACGCCTCGGCGCCCTTCCGGACGACGGCCTCCATCTCAAGACCGACGCATGCCCATGATTGACCGAAGCCACGACAATGCCGCCGGCGGCGCCGTGTTCGCCCGGGACGCGGATATCGATCAGCGCCTCGGACGCCACGCGATCGCGCTCCTCCAGGCCGCGCGGGACGCCGGGGATCCGACGCTGATCGCCCATGCCGAGGCCGCGGCGATGGCGGTCGGCTTCGCGCTGGCGGCCCGCCAGCCGGACGGGGGCCCGGGCGACGACTGATCAGCTCGCGTCGTCTTCGCCGCCGATGAGGCGCATGGCGCGCAGCCGCGCCGTCCGCTCGTCGCGGGCCCGCCGCTCCGCGTCGAGGGCGAGCCAGAGGGCGATCGTTTCGGCCTTGGGCTGCGGCGCGACGCGTGCGTCGGCATCGCGGGCCGCTGCGGTGTGATCGAAGGCGTCCATCGTACGGGTTCCGTGCGCTGATTTGTCGTCCGCTACCGCCCAGGGATCGAGCGGTCCAGCCGAATGGCAGGCTGGGCGTCGACAATGCGCCGCCATCGTCACATCCATCCGCCCCAGTTTCCGCCACACCGGACTGAAGGCCTGTCGCGGACCGGCATCGGCACCGTGCTCCGAACATGTCCGGCCTATGGACCTCGATGACAGAACCGTAATGGACTCGAGCCAGTCTCTGACCATTTACGAGATTGAAATCATTCGTTTCGTCCGTGACGTGTGATTAATATTTTGTCATTACAAGATTGCATGGGGCACGACACGGCGTAGATCTCAGAAACAAGATGGACATCAAGATGGCCTAGACCATCGCGATATCCGCCGAGGGAACTCGGCGTGCCGGGCGCTCTGCGAGCCGAGCGTGTCAGGTCTGGGATTCCATCAGCGTGGCGATAACGGACTCGACCACCTCGATCTGCTGCTGCAGCGCCACGAGCCGCGGCCCGGCCTCCGAGCCGTCGCCCAGGACGAACGTGCCCTTCTGCCGCCGGGTCTCGCGCAGCTTTCGCACCGACGCCACAAGGATCTGCCGCTCCTCGATGAGCGCGGCGCGAAGTTCCTGCAATCCGTCCAGTTCCAGCGTGGAGATCATGCAGCGTCCTGGTCTCTTCGGCCGGGTGCGGCAACGCCGGCCTGTCGGTGATGGGCGATGCCGCTCAGCGCCGGTTGGGCCACGCGACGCCGGGACGGGCGATCGCTGGCCGCTGCGGAGCGGCGGCCGCGAAGCTACCCTGCGACACCCGGATTTGCACGCCCTGTCCCGGCCACGATTCCCCGGCTCGGTGTATCGCATCGGTGTCGGCGGTGGGGATTGTATGCTATTGAATGCAAAATACTCAGGTTCGACCGAGGGCCGGACCGGGAGGCGGACGTGAGCGCATGCTGAGCGGGGACGAGGATGATCGCGCCGCATCGCGATCGCGTGAGATCGATGCGGCGCCAGGCGGGGTCGACCGGCGGCGCGATCCGGTCGCGCGCGGGTCGCGGCGCGGCCGCTCCTTCGCGGCGATCCTGGTCCTGCTCGCCCTCGCGGGCGGGTGTGCCTATGGCTATACGCGGCTCGGCCAGCCCGCCGAGAAGCCGAAGGCCGCCGCCCCGCGTCCCGTGCCCGTGACCCTCGGAACCGTCGAGCAGGGGCCGTTCGCGCTCGTGTCGAACGGTCTCGGCACCGTCCAGGCCTACAACACCGTTCAGGCACGCACGCGCGTCGACGGCGAGATCCAGCAGGTCGCCTTCCGCGAAGGCCAGGCCGTCCACAAGGGCGACATCCTCGTTCAGGTCGACCCGCGCCCCTATCAGGCGGCGATGGACCAGGCCAAAGCCAAGAAGGAGCAGGACACCGCCAACCTCAACAACGCCAAAGCGGATCTCGTCCGGTACACCGGCCTCGGCGCCTACGCGTCGCGGCAGCAGACCGAGACGCAGACCGCCCTGGTCGCACAGCTCACGGCGCAGGTCGCCTCCGATCAGGCCGCGATCGACAATGCGTCGACCCAGCTCGGCTACGCCACCATCCGCGCGCCGATCGACGGCGTGACCGGCTTCCGGCAGGTCGATATCGGCAACATCGTCAACGCCGCCGGCCAGACCCCGATCGTCACGATCACCCAGGTGGAGCCGATCTTCGTGGTCTTCACCGCGCCGGAGGATCAGCTGCCCGCCATCACCGCGGCCCTGCGGAAGGGCGACGTGCCGGTGGAAGCCTGGAGTTCGGACGGGCTCACCAAGCTCGCCGACGGCAAGCTCGCCCTGTTCAACAACCAGGTGGACACGGCGACCGGCACGATCCGCCTCAAGGCCGTGTACGAGAACCGGAACCACGCCCTCTGGCCCGGCCTGTCGGTCTCCACCAAGATGCGGGTCGGCATCGTCGCCGTCGCCACCACGGTTCCCGACAACGCGGTCCAGCATGGACCGGACGGCCTGTTCGCCTTCGTGGTGGACGACGGCAATCACGCCCATCAGCGCGCCCTGAAGGCCGGGCGCTCCGATTCGGGCCGGACCCAGATTCTGAGCGGCGACCTGAAAGCCGGCGAGCGGGTGATCACCGCCGGCCAGTACAAGGTCCAGGACGGGAGCCTCGTCGGTGAGCCGACAGCGTCCCGGGCGGCCCAGGCGGAGGCGCCGGACACGTCCGCGCGCCGGGTGGAGGCTCAACGCTGATGAGCTTTCACGCCGCGACGGCGGTCTCACGACTCGGGCGGGCCCGGCGATGAAGGGCGGCATCTCGGCGCCGTTCATCCGGTTCCCAGTGGCGACCACGCTGATCATGGTCGGCATCCTGTTCCTCGGGGTGGTGGCCTATCCGCTCTTGGGCGTCGCCCCGCTGCCGCAGGTGGATTTCCCGACGATCCAGGTGACGGCGCAGCTCCCCGGCGGCAGCCCCGAGACCATGGCGTCCTCGGTGGCGCAGCCCCTGGAGCGGCAGTTCTCGCAGATCCCGGGCGTATCGCAGATGACCTCGACGAGTTCCCTCGGGATCTCGACGGTCACCGTTCAGTTCGAGCTGAACCGCAACATCGACGGTGCGGCGAGCGACATCCAGGCGGCGATCAACGCCGCCGGCGGCCAGCTGCCGAAGAACCTGCCGAGCCCGCCGACGTACCGGAAGGTCAACCCGGCCGATTCGCCGATCCTCCTGCTCTCGGCCACCTCCGACAGCCTGCCCCTGATCGACGTCGACGATGCCGTCGACGTGCAGCTCGCCCAGCGGATCAGCCAGATCTCCGGCGTCGCGCAGGTCTTCATCGGCGGCCAGCAGAAGCCCGCCATCCGCATCCAGGTCGATCCCGCCAAGCTCGTAGCCAAGGGCCTGTCGCTGGAGGACGTGCGCACGCAGCTCACCCTGACCACGGTCAACAACCCCAAGGGCAGTATCGACGGCGGCAGCCACAGCTACACGATCTACGCCAACGACCAGCTCACCGAGGCCAAGAACTGGGACGCCGTGATCGTGGCCTACCAGAACGGCGCGCCCCTGCGCGTGCGCGACATCGGCCACGCGGTGGCCGGCTCCGAGGACACCAAGCAGGCCGGCTGGACCAACGGCCAGCGCGGCGTGTTCCTGGTGGTGTTCAAGCAGCCCGGCGCCAACGTGATCGACACGGTGGACAGCATCAAGGCGCAGCTGCCGCGCCTGACCTCCACCCTCCCGGCCGGGATCAAGATCGGGATCCTGAGCGACCGGACCCAGACCATCCGCGCCTCCGTGGAGGATGTGCAGTTCACCCTGCTGCTCACCATCGTGCTGGTGGTGGCGGTGATCTTCGTCTTCCTGCGCAGCTTCTGGGCGACGGTGATCCCGAGCGTGACGGTGCCGCTCGCGCTGCTCGGGGCCTGCGCGCTGATGTGGATCGCGGGCTACACCCTCGACAACCTCTCGCTGATGGCGCTCACCATCTCGGTGGGCTTCGTAGTCGACGACGCCATCGTCGTGCTGGAGAACATCAGCCGCTACGTGGAGGAGGGGATGCGGCCGATGGAGGCCGCCTTCAAGGGCGCGGGCGAGATCGGCTTCACCATCGTGTCGATCTCGGTGTCGCTGATCGCGGTGCTGATCCCGCTCCTGCTGATGGGCGGCATCATCGGCCGTCTGTTCCGCGAATTCGCCGTGGTGCTGTCGATGACGATCGCGGTGTCGGCCTTCGTGTCGCTGACGCTGACGCCGATGATGGCCGCCCGGCTGCTCAAGCCGCACGACGCCGAGCGCCACGGCCGCCTCTACCGGATGAGCGAGGCCGGGTTCGACTGGCTGCTCTCGGTCTACGAGGACGCCCTCGACGTCGCCCTGCGATTCCGCAAGGTCACGCTCCTGGTCTTCTTCGCCACCTTGGCGCTGACCGGCTACCTGTTCGTGGCGATCCCGAAGGGCTTCTTCCCGCAGCAGGACACCGGCTTCATGATCGGCGTCACCGAGGCGGGACAGGACATCTCCTTCTCGGCGATGATGACGCTCCAGGAGAAGGTCGGTGCGATCGTCCAGGCCGACCCGGCGGTGGCCACCGTCGGCATGTCGCTCGGCGGCAACGGCCAGGCGCTGAACTCGGGCCGCATGTACATCACGCTCAAGCCCCGGGAGGAGCGCGACGTCAACGCGTTCCAGGTGATCGGCCGCCTGCGCCCGAAGCTCGATCAGGTCGCGGGCATCCGCACCTTCATCCAGGCCACGCAGGACGTGCGCACGGGCGGCCGGACCTCGCGTACGCAGTTCGAATACACGCTCCAAGACCCGGACCTCGCCGAACTCAACACCTGGGCGCCGCGGATCCTCGACCGGCTGAAGACCCTATCGGAACTGCGCGATGTCGCCACCGACCAGCAGACCCGGGGCACGACCCTGACGCTGTCGATCGACCGCGACGCCGCCTCGCGCTACGGGATCACGCCCCAGCTGATCGACGACACCCTCTACGACGCCTTCGGGCAGCGGCAGATCGCGCAGTACTTCACCCAGCTCAACAGCTACCACGTGGTGCTGGAGGTGCTTCCGGCCCTGCAGGGCAGCGTCGAGAGCCTCGACAAAATCTACATCAAGGCGCCCAACGGCGGCGGCCAGGTGCCGATCGCGGCCTTCGCCCGTTGGACCACCGACCCGGTGGCGCCGCTGGCCGTGAACCACCAGGGCCAGTTCCCGGCGGTGACGATCAGCTTCAACCTCGCCCCGGACGTGGCGCTGGGCCAGGCGACGGAGGCGATCGGCCAGGCGATGCGCGACCTCCAGGTGCCGCAAACCGTGGTGAGCGGCTTCCAGGGCACCGCGCAGGCCTTCCAGCAATCGCTCTCGACGGTGCCGCTGCTGATCCTGGCGGCTCTGTTCGTCGTCTATCTGATCCTCGGCATCCTCTACGAGAGCTTCATCCACCCGATCACCATCCTGTCGACGCTGCCCTCGGCCGGCGTCGGCGCCCTCGCGGTGCTCATGTGTGCGGGGTACGATTTCAGCCTGATCGCGCTCATCGGCATCATCCTGCTGATCGGCATCGTGAAGAAGAATGGCATCATGCTGGTCGACTTCGCCATCGTGGCGGAGCGCGAGGAGGGGCTGACCCCCGAGGAGGCGATCCGCCGGGCCGCGCTGCTGCGCTTCCGCCCGATCCTGATGACCACCATGGCGGCCCTGCTCGGGGGCATCCCGCTGATGTTCGCCACCGGGACTGGCTCGGAGATCCGGCAGCCGCTCGGCTACGCCATGGTCGGCGGCCTCGCGGTCAGCCAGATCCTGACGCTGTTCACGACGCCGGTGATCTACATCTACCTCGACCGGCTGGCGCACCGCTTCTCCTTCCGGGACAAGCCCGGGGCGGTGGACGCGGCCCTGGCCGATCCCGAGGCGGAGCCGGTCGAGGAAGTCCGGGGACCGCCCGCGCTCCGCGCGGCGGAGTGATCCGCGTCCCCGCGCGCAGCGCGACGCGGAAGCCAGTCTGACGCTCACGGCAGCGCGGCCCTGTCACCGGACCCCGCTTGGCGCGGGCCGAGGCCGACCCAGGTGAGCCGGGTCCGGCCCCGCGGGGCCGCGTAGAATCGAAGGACGCGCATGAGCCAGACCCTGCCGCTGCGCGGGCTGACCGTCCTGGCCCTGGAGCAGGCGGTGGCCGCGCCCTACTGCACCGCGCGGCTCGCGGATGCCGGCGCCCGGGTCATCAAGATCGAGCGCCCGGAGGGGGATTTCGCCCGCGGCTACGACGATGCGGTGAACGGGCTGGCCAGCTACTTCGTCTGGCTCAACCGCGGCAAGGAGAGCCTCGTCGCCGACATCAAGGATCCGGAGGATGCGCGCCTCCTGCACGCGATCCTCGCCCGGGCCGACGTGTTCGTGCAGAATCTCGCCCCCGGTGCCGCCGCCCGGGCGGGCTTCGGCGCGGCGGACCTGCGCGCGCGCTACCCGCGGCTGATCACCGTGGACATCTCCGGCTACGGCACCGGCCACGCCTACAGCGCCATGAAGGCCTACGACCTGCTGGTCCAGGCCGAGAGCGGGCTCGCCGGGATCACCGGCCATCCGGCCGGGCCCGGCCGCGTCGGCGTCTCGGTCTGCGACGTCGCCTGCGGGATGGATGCCCATGCCGCCGTGCTGGAGGCGCTGATCGCCCGGGGAATCTCGGGGCAGGGCTGTGCCCTCGACGTGAGCCTGTTCGGCGCCGCCGCCGACTGGATGACTGTGCCGCTGCTCTATTTCGAGGGCACAGGCCGGGTCCCGCAGCGGGTCGGCCTCGCCCATCCGTCGATCTGCCCCTACGGCGCCTTCCCCACGGCCGATGACAGCCTGGTGCTGATCTCGATCCAGAACGAGCGTGAATGGGCCCGCTTCTGTGCGTCGGTGCTGGAGGACCCCGACCTCGCCACCGCCGAGGGATACGCGTCGAACACGGCCCGCGTGGCCAATCGGGACGCGGTCGATCTCCGGGTCGGGGCCGCGCTGGTACGGCTGTCCCGTGAGGCGGCGGCGGCCCGGCTGAAGGCCGCCGGGACCGCCTACGGCTTCGTCAACACGCTGGCAGACTTGGCCGCGCATCCGGCCCTCGTGCGCAGTGTGGTCGAGACACAAGCCGGACCCGCCCGGATCGTGGCGCCGCCTGTGCTGATCAACGGGCAGGTGCGGGCGCTCGGTCCGGTCCCCGAAATCGGCCAGCACACTGCGCGGATCCGGGCCGAGTTCGCGCCCCCTGGAAGCGGAGGGCGGATCGCATGACCGAACGGGAGGTGACGATGAGGCTCGAGGGCAAGGTCGCGATCGTGACGGGGGCTGGCGGCGGTTTCGGGGCGGGGATCGCCCAACGTTTCGCCGCCGAGGGGGCCCGGGTCGCCTGCGTCGACATCGACGCGGCGGCCGTCGGCCGGGTGGCGGGCGAGATCGGCGCGAATGCCCTCGCGGTCGGTGCGGATGTGGGCGCGGCCGCCGATGTCGAGGCCGCCGTCGCGGCGACCCGGGAGCGGTTCGGCGACCTGCACATCCTCGTCAACAATGCCGGCACCACCCACCGCAACAAGCCGCTGCTGGAGGTGACGGAGGACGAGTTCGACCGGGTCTTCCGGGTGAACGTGAAGTCGATCTTCCACTTCGTCCGGGCGGTGGCGCCGCTCATGCGCGACGGCGGCGGCGGCGTGATCCTGACCGTCAGCTCGACGGCGGCTCTGCGGCCGCGCCCCGGGCTCACCTGGTACAACGCCTCCAAGGGGGCGGCGAGCCTGGCCTCGAAGTCGCTGGCCCTGGAGCTGGCGCCTTGGAAGATCCGGGTGAACGCCCTCTGCCCGGTCATGGGGGCGACCGGGTTGCTCGAGCAGTTCATGGGGATGCCCGATACGCAAGAGAACCGCGCGCGGTTCATCGCCTCGATCCCGCTCGGGCGGTTGTCCCAGGCGAGCGACATCGCGGCGGCAGCCCTGTTCCTCGCCTCCGACGAAGCCGCCTTCATCACCGGCGTCGACCTGCCGGTCGATGGCGGGCGCACCGCCTGAGGAGCCTGCCATGGAAGCCTATACCGAGATCCGCGAGGCCGTGGCGAAGCTCTGCGCGGGCTTCCCCGGCCCGTACTGGCGGGCGCTCGACCGGGAGATGGCCTACCCGACCGCGTTCGTGAACGCGCTGACCGAGAGCGGCTACCTGTCGGTCCTGATCCCGGAGGAATACGGCGGCTCCGGCCTGCCGCTCTCCGCGGCGGCGGCGATCCTGGAGGAGGTGCAGCGGGCGGGCTGCAACGGCGGCGCCTGTCACGCCCAGATGTATACGATGGGTACGCTGCTGCGGCACGGATCCGACGCCCAGAAGGCGGCGTATCTGCCGGCGATCGCCGAAGGACGCCTGCGGCTCCAGGCCTTCGGGGTGACCGAGCCGACCTCCGGCACCGACACCGGCAGCCTCAAGACCACAGCACGCCGCGAGGGCGACCACTACGTGGTCAACGGCCAGAAGATCTGGACCAGCCGCGCAGAGCATTCGGACCTGATGCTGCTGCTTGCCCGCACGACGCCCCGGGCCGAGGGCATGAAGCGCACCGACGGGCTGTCAGTGCTCCTCGTCGACATGCGCGAGGCGCGGGGCAGCGGGCTCACCATCCGCCCGATCCGGACGATGATGAACCACGCCACCACGGAGGTGTTCTTCGACAATCTCCGCGTCCCGGCGCAGAACCTGATCGGCGAGGAGGGCAGGGGCTTCCGCTACATCCTGTCCGGCATGAACGCCGAGCGCATCCTGATCGCCGCGGAATGCGTGGGCGACGCCAAGTGGTTCATCGACCGGGCGAGGGCCTATGCGGGGGAGCGCTCGGTCTTCGGCCGGCCGATCGGCGCGAACCAGGGCGTGCAGTTCCCGATCGCGAAGGCCTACGCCAACATGCGCGCGGCCGAGTTGATGGTGCGCGAGGCGCTCGCCCTCTACGAGGGCGGCGCGAATCCCGGGGCGGAGGCCAACATGGCCAAGATGCTGGCGGCCGACGCCTCGTTCGAGGCGGCCAACGTCTGCATCCAGACCCATGGCGGCTTCGGCTTCGCGGAGGAATACGACGTGGAGCGCAAGTTCCGCGAGACCCGCCTCTACCAGGTCGCGCCGATCTCCACGAACCTGATCCTGGCCTACCTGTCCGAGCACGTGCTCGGCCTGCCGCGCTCCTACTGACATGATGGACTTCGCCGCCTGGATCGGCCGGACCCGCACGCAATCGGACCTCGTCACGCCGCGGCTGCTGGCCGAGTTCCGCGCCACCTTCGCGCCGCATCTGGCGCCGGTCGCTGACGGGACGGCGCCGCCGGCCCTGCACTGGTGCCTCGCCCCGGAGACGGCGCCCGCCGAGTCTCTCGGGCCGGACGGCCATGCCGCCAAGGGTGGTTTCCTGCCGCCGGTGCCGCTGCCGCGCCGGATGTGGGCGGGTGGGCAGATCGAGACTCTATCTGCGTTGCGCGGGGGCGACCACGTCACCCGGACCGAGACGGTGCGGGATGTGGCCTTCAAGGATGGGCGCAGCGGCCGGCTGTGCTTCGTCACGGTCGAGCACGCGGTCGCCACCGACCGCGGCGTGGCGATCCGGGAGCGGCAGGACATCGTCTATCGGGAAGCCGCCGGCGCGCAGACCGGGGCAGCGGCCGCGGCCGAGCGCGACGATCCGGGTGCCTACGATACGGTCTGGTCCGTGCCGGCGACGCCGACGCTCCTGTTCCGTTACTCGGCCATGACCTTCAACGGTCATCGGTTCCACTACGACCAGCCCTACGCCACGCAGGTGGAGGGCTATGCCGACCTCGTGGTCCACGGGCCGATGCAGGCGACGCTCCTGATGAACCTCGCCGCCACGATGCTCGGGCAGGTTCCGCGGCTGTTTCGCTATCGCGGCCTCTCGCCGATGACCGCCAACCAGATTTTTTGCGTCTGCGGCCGGCGGACTGGGGAGCGGTTCGAGGGCGTGACGCTGAATGCAGCGCGCGGCGTCTGCATGCGGGCGCACGCAGAGGTGTGAGAGCGGGTTCGGCCGGTCACGGCTCGCACCGAATCACGCCGTCGTCCCGCGACTGTGCAAGACGCACCCTCACCCCGAGGGCACACCGCATTGCGGGTGCAATTCGGGATGAGGGACGGATCGATAGAGGCGCTCAGGCGAGCGTCAGGCCGACATTCACGTTGCCGCGGGTGGCGTTCGAGTACGGGCAGACCTGATGGGCGGCGTCCACCAGCTTCTGCGCGTCGGCGCGGTCGAGGCCCGGCAGGCTGACCTTCAGGTCGGCGGTGATGCCGAACCCCCCCTCGGAGCGCGGCCCGATGCCGACATCGGCGGTGACGCTGGTCTCGGCCGGGACCTTCAGCTGCAGCGACGGGGCGACGGCCTTCATGGCGCCGAGGAAGCAGGCCGAGTAGCCGGAGGCGAAGAGCTGCTCCGGATTCGCACCCGGACCACCCGCGCCGCCCAGTTCCTTCGGGGTCGAGAGCTTGACCTCGAAGCTGCCGTCGGCGGTCCGGGCCGCGCCGTCGCGGCCTCCGGTGGCGGTGGCGGTGGTGCGGTACTTCACGTCGACGGACATCGGCAATCTCCGGTTTCAGGGCAAGGGCGGCATCTAGGGGCCTGCCGCCGGCTGCACAGCCCCGATTTAGATTTTGCGCAATCGAAATTCAAGGATCGATCAGCATGAACCGGTCGACATCCACGAGCCCGCGATCGGTGATCTTGAGGTGCGGGATGACCGGCAGCGGCAGGAACGCCACCTGCAGGAACGGCTCTGGCAGGACCACGCCGAGGCTGCGCGCGGCGGCCCTGAGCGCCACCAGCGCGTGCCGGATCGCCTCGAACGGCATCAGGCTCATCAGGCCGGCGACCGGCAGGGCGATCTCGGCGAGCACGCGGCCGCCCTCGACCACGACGAAGCCGCCCTCGATCTCGCCGAGTCGGTTCACCGCGACGGCCATGTCGGCCTCGTCGACGCCCACCACCGTGATGTTGTGGCTGTCGTGCCCGACCGACGAGGCGATGGCGCCGCGCTTCAGGCCGAATCCCTTCACGAAGGCGACGCCGATCCCGCGCTCCCCCGGCGGCGTCCGGCCGTGGCGCTCCACGACCGCGACCTTGATGGCATCCTGATCAAGGTCGACCCGGCGCTCGCCGCCGACGTAGGGCAGGCTCAGATCGTGGCGCAGGGTGATGATCTGGCCCGGGACGACGCCGATCACGGGTGTCGACGGCCCGGAGCCCGGGGCGGCGAAATCCGCGCCCGTCACGCGCCGCGCGCGGACGCTGCCGCGGCCGATCGGCGTCACGGGGGGCCGCGCGTCGAACAGCGCCGCGTCCACCGGTCGCCCGGCGGCGAAGACCTGCCACACGGCGCAGCTCTCCAGATCGTCGAGCACCACGAGGTCGGCGCGCTGGCTGGGGGCGACGAGGCCGCGGTCGAACAGGCCGAAGGCCCGCGCGGCCGACCACGACGCCGCCCGGTAGGCGGCCAGCGGCGGGGCGCCGAGGGCGATGGCGGTGCGGATGATGTGGTCGAGATGCCCCTCCTCGGCGATATCCAGGGGATTCCGGTCGTCGGTGCAGAAGGCCAGGAACGGCGCCGTGCGCTCGGTCAGGATCGGCGCCAGGGCATGCAGGTCCTTGCAGACCGAGCCCTCCCGGATCAGCACGGTCATGCCCTTGGACAGTTTTTCCATCGCCTCTTCGGGCGTTGTCGCCTCGTGCTCGGTGCGGATGCCGGCCGCGATGTAGCCGTTGAGCGCGGCGCCGCGCAGCAGCGGCGCGTGGCCGTCGATGTGCCGGCCCTGGAACGCCGCGAGTTTGTCCAACGCGCCCGGATCGCCCGCGAGCACGCCCGGAAAATTCATGAACTCGGCGAGTCCGATCACCTTGGGATGGCCGGCGAAGGCCAGCAGGTCCGCGGCGGAGATCCGCGCCCCCGACGTCTCCAGGTGGTCGGTGGCCGGGACGCAGGAGGAGAGCTGCACCCGCAGGTCCATGGCCAGCGTCCCGGCGGAGTCCAGGAACCAATTGAAGGCCTCGGTCCCGAGGACGTTGGCCATCTCGTGCGGGTCGCAGATCCCCGTCGTGACCCCGTGGGGCAGGACGCAGCGCTCGAATTCCTGCGGCGGCATCAGCGAGGATTCGACGTGGAAATGCGTGTCGATGAAGCCCGGCACGACGATGCGGCCGGACAGGTCAATCTCCCGCCGCCCGCGATACGTGCCGAAGGTGCCGACGATCCGGTCGCCGCAGATCGCGATGTCCGAGGCGACGATGTCGCCGGTGACGAGATCGAGGAAGCGGCCCCCCTTCAGGACGAGGTCGGCCTCGACGCGCCCCTGGCCCTGGTCGATCGCCCGCCGCAGGAAGTCCACCTGATCCATCACGCCTCGCTCCACCCCGGCATCTGCCAGGAGCATGCCACGGATGCACGGCCCGCGGCGACGCTTGCGGCCGCGCGGCGGCGGGCGCAGAAGCCCTGCACCTTCAAACCGATCGAAGCTCGCGATGCCCGCCTATCGTTCCCGCACCACCACCCACGGCCGCAACATGGCCGGCGCCCGCGGCCTGTGGCGCGCCACCGGCATGAAGGACGGCGATTTCGGCAAGCCGATCATCGCGGTGGTGAACTCGTTCACGCAGTTCGTGCCGGGCCATGTCCACCTCAAGGATCTCGGGCAGCTCGTCGCCCGGGAGATCGAGGCCGCCGGCGGCGTCGCCAAGGAGTTCAATACCATCGCGGTTGATGACGGCATCGCCATGGGCCATGACGGCATGCTGTACTCGCTGCCGTCCCGGGAGCTGATCGCGGATTCCGTCGAGTACATGGTCAACGCGCACTGCGCCGACGCGATGGTGTGCATCTCGAATTGCGACAAGATCACCCCCGGCATGCTCATGGCGTGCCTGCGGCTGAACATCCCGACGGTGTTCGTCTCCGGCGGCCCGATGGAGGCCGGCAAGGTCCAGCTCCCGGGGATCTCCAGGAAGGTCGATCTGGTCGACGCCATGATCGCGGCCGCCGACGACCGGATCTCGGACGCCGATGTCGAGGTGATCGAGCGTTCGGCCTGCCCGACCTGCGGATCGTGCTCCGGCATGTTCACGGCCAATTCCATGAATTGCCTCACCGAGGCCCTCGGGCTGGCCCTCCCGGGCAACGGCTCGGTGCTGGCGACGCATGCCGACCGCCGGCGCCTGTTCGTCGAGGCCGGACACCTGATCGTCGACCTCGCCCGCCGCCATTACGAGCAGGACGATGCCGGCGTGCTGCCGCGGGCAGTGGCGAGCTTCGAGGCGTTCGAGAACGCCATGACGCTGGACATCGCCATGGGCGGGTCGACCAACACGGTGCTGCACCTGCTGGCCGCCGCCCACGAGGGTGAGGTGCCCTTCACCATGGCCGATATCGACCGGCTGTCCCGCCGGGTGCCGGTCCTCTGCAAGGTCGCCCCGGCGGTGGCCAATGTCCACATGGAGGACGTGCATCGGGCCGGCGGGATCATGGGAATCCTGGGCGAGCTCGACCGGGCCGGGCTGATCGATACGGCAGCCGGCAACGTCTCGGCCGGGACGCTCGCCGCCGCCCTGGCGCGGTGGGACGTGCGCGTGGGCCCGAGCGCGTCGGTGCAGACCTTCTACCGGGCGGCCCCCGGCGGCGTGCCGACCCAGGTGGCCTTCAGCCAGGAATCCCGCTTCGACGACCTCGATCTCGACCGGGAGGGCGGGGTCATCCGCGACGCGGCGCATGCCTACTCGCAGGATGGCGGCCTCGCCGTGCTCTATGGCAACCTCGCCGAGCAGGGCTGCATCGTGAAGACCGCGGGCGTCGACGCCTCGATCCTGACCTTCTCGGGGCCGGCCCGGGTGTTCGAGAGCCAGGACGCGGCGGTGGACGGGATCCTGAACGGCAAGGTCTCGGCCGGCGAGGTCGTGCTGATCCGCTACGAGGGCCCGCGCGGCGGCCCCGGCATGCAGGAGATGCTCTACCCGACGAGCTACCTGAAATCGAAGGGGCTCGGCAAAGCCTGCGCCCTGGTCACGGACGGGCGATTCTCCGGCGGCTCCTCGGGGCTGTCGATCGGACACGTCTCGCCGGAGGCGGCCGAGGGCGGCCTGATCGGCCTCGTGCGCGACGGCGACACCATCGCCATCGACATCCCGGCCCGGAGCATCCACCTGGAGGTCGCGCCGGACGAGCTCGAGCGGCGGCGGGCGGCGCAGGCGGCGGCGGGCTGGCAGCCGGCGGCCCCGCGCAAGCGCAAGGTCAGCGCGGCCCTGCGCGCCTACGCGATGCTGACCACCAGCGCGGCGCACGGGGCGGTGCGCCGTCTCTGATCAGCGGTTGCGGCGGACCCGGGCGGCGACCGCGGCGAGCACCGCCGCGAGGCCAGCGACGCGCCGCCGCGCCGCTCCGCGGGCCGGTGCGGCAGCGGCGTCGGCCCCCGCCCTGGGCGCAACGCGGCCGAGGGCCGAGAGCATCAGCGGCTCGATCGCCGCGTAGCCGGCCCGGCTCAGATGTAGCCCGTCGGTGCCGTAGGACCGACGCAGCCCGCCGGACTTGTCCGCCAGGACGGAATGGTAGTCGATGTAGGTGGCGCCGTGCGCCTGCGCGTGCTCCCGGAGCCACGCGTTGACCGCCGCGATCATGGCCGGAGCGTCGGGCACCTCCGGGTTCCACGGGATCCGGGCGGCCGGCATGATCGAGCCGACCCAGGCCGTCACGCCCATCGCCCGCGCCTCGTCGAGCATGCCGGCAATGGTCCGGGCGATCTCGTCGGCGGGGACGAAGAACCCCTCGTTGCGGCCGATATCGTTGACCCCGCAGAGGAGATGGACGCCCCGGGCTCCCGTCTCCTCCAGGTCGCGGCGGAACCGCATGGTGATCCAGCGCGCCGTCTGCCCGGATCCCCCGCGGGGGATGAGGTCATGAGCCGCGAAGGTCGCGGCGCGGTGGAAGCCCCATTGCTCGGTGATCGAATCCCCGATGAAGACGATCGGCCCCGTCATGGCCTAGGCCGGCGATCCGGCGCGGGCGCCGAGCGCATCGGCGACCTCCGCCAGGAGCCGGTCGGCGATCATCTGCCGGCCCTCTGAGGTCACGTGCACGATGTCGGTGAACAGGAGGCGGCTCTCGCCCTCGAACAACCGGCCGAGGTCCCGCACCGCGAAGGGCGCGTCCGCGCCGCTTTGGGCGTCGAGGCGGTCGAGAACGCCCTCGAAGCGCGTGTATTGCCGGTCGAGATACGCCAGGAACGTACCGGAGGCGGCGTGGGCCTCCTCGCCGACGCGCTCCGCTTTGCGGACGACGGTCGGCTGGAGCAGGAAGCGGACCGGTGCGCCGATGCCCGGTGCGAGCCGGGCCAGCCGCTTCAACGACAGCTCGAATTGCCGCACCACCTCCCATTCCCAGATGTCCGACTGCCAGTTGGTCAGCACCCGCAGGTTCTCAAGACGGTTAAAGATCATCTCCTGCAGGCTCTCGTAGGACAGCTCCTCCGTATCGGCTTCCATCCTCCGGTGATCGAAGAAGTACTCGTAGAGGCATTCGCTGGCGAATTGGTTGTAGGGATAGCCCGCCCGCGGATCGAAGCTCCACGGCTGGAAGATGTCCGTGCCGCCGCCGACGATCAGGATCACGTCCGGCTGGAGATCCATCAGCCGGCTCGTGATCAGGGCGATCATCTGGTTCAGGCAGGCCGAGATCACGCCGAAATTGTAGACCCGCGCGCCCTCGCCGTGGACCCGCTTCAGGCCGGTCTCCATTCGGCCGGGTATGGTGTCGGCGAAAACCTGCCCGTCGACCAGCGTGCTGTCGCCGACCACGAACACGCGCAGGGTCTCCGAGGGCGGGCGCGGCTCCGCATGCGTGTCGTTGCGGTAGCCGAGCACGTCGTAGCGCCAGCCCTTCTCGGACAGGACCGCCAGTGGCTTCCCGGCGAACTGCACGTAGGGTGCGGGAAATCGGGTGTTGGCATCGAAGTTCTGGAAGACCTTCAGGAACTTCTGCCGTCGCATGTGTTCGTCGGCATCGGACCGCCGCTCGGCCATGAGCCCTCTCCTCCCGATCGATACGTCAATGGCGGCGCCCCCGCGCGGGTCGCTGGCCCCCGCTCAGCTCCGCAGGGTGGCGTGGTTGTCGAGGAACCAGGCGTAGGTCTGGCGCAGGCCGTCCTCCAGGCCGACCTGCGGCCGCCAGCCCATGGCTCTGAGCCGCGACACGTCCATCAGCTTGCGCGGCGTGCCGTCGGGCTTCGACGCGTCGAACTCCAGCGCGCCGTCGTAGCCGATCACCCGCGCCAGCGCCTCGGCCAGGTCCCGGATCGTGCAATCCTCCCCCGTGCCGACATTGATGTGCGACAGGTCCGGCCGGGTGTTGGCCGCGTAGACCGCGTCGTCCATCTCCATCACGAACACGCTGGCCCGCGCCATGTCGTCGACGTGCAGGAACTCGCGCATCGCCCGGCCCGTGCCCCAGACCGTGACCGCCGGGCGGCCCTCCGCCTTGGCCGCGTGCAGGCGGCGCATCAGCGCCGGCAGGACGTGGGCGTTCTCCGGGTGGAAGTTGTCGTTGGGCCCGTACAGGTTGGTCGGCATCACGCTGCGGTAGCGCCGCCCGTACTGGCGGTTGTAGCTCTCGCACATCTTGATGCCGGCGATCTTGGCGACGGCGTAGGGCTCGTTGGTCGGCTCCAGCACCCCGGTGAGCAGCGCGTCCTCGCGCATCGGCTGGGGCGCGTGCTTCGGATAGATGCACGAGGAGCCCAGGAACAGCAGCCGGTCGACCCCGTGCCGATGCGCGGCGTCGATGATGTTGGCCTGGATCAGCAGGTTCTCGTGGATGAACGCGGCCGGATAGGTGTTGTTGGCGTGGATGCCGCCGACCTTGGCGGCGGCGAGGTAGACCTGATCGATCCGGTTCTCGGCGAAGAAGCGCCGGACCGCGGCCTGGTCGAGCAGGTCGAGGGCCTGCCGGTCGGCCGTCAGGATCCGCGCGCGCTCCCGCTCCCGCAGGCGGCGCACGATCGCCGAGCCCACCATGCCCCGGTGGCCCGCCACGAAGATGGTCTGATCGCGACCGTCCATCACACGTCCCATGTCCCGTTGAAAGCGCCTCTCACCACGGCCCTATAGCGCCGTTCGATCGGATAATCGCCGCGCGACCATGGAATTTCTGCCGCGCATGGCATCGTCGCAACGGCCCTTGGGGCATTCGCGCCGAGGCATCGGGCCCGGCCGTATCCGAGGCCCCATCGCCGGCATCCGTGCGCCATCGCAATTCGCCCTTGCGGACCGGCGAACCGGCGCGATAGTGTCAAGCCATGCTGACACTCGCGGTCGATCAAAGCGTGGTGCAAGAGGCCGATCGGCGACCGCATGCCGTGGTCATCGGCTCGGGCTTCGGCGGCCTCGCCGCGGCCGTGCGCCTCGGGGCCCGGGGCTACCGGGTGACCGTGCTGGAGCGGCTGGAACAGGCGGGCGGCCGGGCGCGGGTCCACCGCCAGGACGGTTTCACCTTCGATGCCGGGCCGACCATCGTCACGGCGCCCCAGCTGTTCGAGGAACTCTGGACCCTCGCCGGGCGCAAATTGTCGGACGACGTGACGCTCTGTCCGGTCGATCCGTTCTACCGGATCCGCTTCGCGGACGGCACGTCCTTCGCCTATAGCGGCGATCCCGAGCGCATGCGCGCCGAGGTGGCCCGCTTCGCACCCCAGGATGTCGCCGGCTACGAGCGCTTCATGGCCCATAGCCGCGCCGTCTGCCAGATCGGGTTCGAGCAGCTCGGCCACGTCCCGTTCGGGCGGGTCAGCGCGATGCTGAAGATCGCCCCGGACCTGCTGCGCCTGTCCGGGCACCGCTCGGTCCACGACGTCGTCTCCCGCTTCGTCCGGGACGAGCGGCTGCGCACGGTGTTCAGCTTCCATCCCCTGCTCATCGGCGGGAATCCCTTCCGGGCGAGCGCGATCTACTGCCTGATCGCGGATCTCGAGCGGCGTTGGGGCGTCCACTTCGCCATGGGCGGCACCGGCCAGCTGGTCGACGGGCTGGTGCGGCTGATCCGCAGCCAGCGCGGGCGGGTGCGCCTGGGCGTGGAGGTCGCGCGGATCCGCGTCGCGGGCGGGGCGGCCACCGGGGTCGAGCTCGACAGCGGCGAGACCATCGCGGCCGATCTCGTGGTCTCGAACGCCGATTCGGCGGTGACGCATGCGCGCCTCCTGCCGCAGGCGCAGCGCTGGAGCCCGGGCCGGTTCCGGCGCGCCCGCTCGTCCATGGGCCTGTTCGTCTGGTATTTCGGCACGCGGCGCCGTTACCCGGAGGTGGATCACCATACGATCCTGCTCGGGCCGCGCTATCGCGGATTGCTGGCCGACATCTTCGACCGCAAGGTCCTGGCCGATGATGCCAGCCTCTACCTGCACCGGCCCACCGCCACCGATCCGAGCCTCGCGCCGCCCGGCTGTGACGCCTTCTACGTGCTGGCGCCGGTGCCCAACCTCGCGGGCGGCCAGGATTGGCGGGCGCTCGCGGAGCCGTACCGGCGGCGCATCGCCGAGATGCTCGAGACGAGCGTGCTGCCGGGCCTGTCGGAGGCGATCGTCACGTCCCGGGTGACGACGCCGCAGGACTTCCAGGACGATTTCCTGAGCTATCGCGGCTCCGGCTTCGGCCTTGAGCCGGTGCTGACGCAGTCGGCGTGGTTCCGACCGCACAATCGCTCCGGCAACGTGCGCAACCTCTATCTGGTCGGCGCCGGCACGCATCCCGGCGCCGGGCTGCCCGGCGTCCTCTCCTCCGCCCGTATCCTCGACAGCGTGGTCCCCGATGCCCGCGTTACCGCCTGAATTCGCCGCCGCGGCCGACCGGACCGCCTGCCGCACCGCGATCCGGCGCGGCTCGAAGAGCTTCTTCGCGGCCGGGCAGCTCCTGCCGGGGGATGTCCGCGAGGCCGCCTACGGGCTCTATGCCTTCTGCCGCCTGTCGGACGACCTCGTCGACGAGGCGACGGACCCGGAGGCCCGCCACGCGGCGGTGGCGCGCCTCGATCGGCGGATCGGCCGCGCCTATGCCGGCCAGCCGGCCGACACGCCCGCCGACCGGGCCTTCTCGGAGATCGTCGCCGGCTTCGCGATCCCCGAGGCGCTGCCGCGGGCGCTCATCGAGGGTTTCGCCTGGGACGCAGCGGGGCGGCGCTACGCCGATCTCGACGCCCTCCACGCCTACGCGGCCCGGGTCGCCGGCTCGGTGGGGGCGATGATGGCGCTGATCATGGGGGTGCGGACCCCGGAGGCCCTGGCCCGCGCCTGCGACCTCGGGGCCGCCATGCAGCTCACCAACATCGCCCGCGATGTCGGCGAGGACGCCCGCATGGGCCGGCTCTACCTGCCGCTCGACTGGATGCAGGAGGCCGGGCTCGACCCGGAGGCTTTCCTGGCCGATCCGCGCCCGAGCCCGGCGCTGGCCGCCATCGTAGCCCGGCTTCTGGCCGAGGCCGACCGGCTCTACGCCCGCGCCGAGGCCGGGATCGACGCGCTTCCGCCCCGCTGCCGACCGGCCATCCGCGCCGCGGGCCTGATCTACGCGGAGATCGGCCGCGTGATCGCCGCCTGCGGGCACGATTCGGTCAGCCGCCGGGCCCGCGTGGGGGGCGCCCGCAAGCTCGCCCTGATCGCCCGCGCCACCCGCATGAAGGCGGTCGCCGCGGACCTCGCCGCGCCGGTGCTGCCGCAGGCGGCGTTCCTGGTCGAGGCGGTCGCGCGCAATCCGCGCCATCCCGCCCGCCTGCGGCCCGCCCTGCGGCCCTGGTGGGATGTGGGCGGCCGCGCGGTTCATGTCCTCGACCTGATCGAGCGCCTCCGCGAACGCGAGGCCTTCGGCCGGTCCGCGCCGTCCTGAGTTCCGGAGATGGGCGAGGAGCTCTTCGCCGTGCTCGATCTCGGCCTCGCCTTCGCCGTGGTGTTCGGTCTGGGCGTCTGGCAGCTGGTCGCCGTGCGCCGGAGCATCCGCCGCGATCGTGATCGACCGGGCGGCGGCCCAGATGGCACCCGGTGAGCCGGGGCCCAGTTATTTCAGCTCGCACACATAGGTGTCGCCGGCCGCGGCCTTGAGGGCCGCCCCGGCCTCGCGGCCGATCCGCTCGGCCTCCGCGGCCGGTCCTTGTCGGGACACCGACCAGTGGCGGCTGCCGTCAGGCAGAAACAGCAGGCCGTCGAGCGACAGGGTCTCGCCCTCGATCCGCGCCAGGGCGGCGATCGGCGTCCGGCACGAGCCGTCGAGTTCGGCGAGCAGCGCCCGTTCGGCGGCGACGGCGGTGGTGGTGCGGGCGCAGGCGATGGGCGCCAGCAAGGCGTGGATCGGGCGATCGTCCGCCCGGCACTCGATCCCCAGGGCCCCCTGCGCCACGGCGGGCAGCATATCCTCGACCGACAGCACGCTGCGCGCCATGGCCTCGAGGCCCAGGCGCTGGAGGCCGGCCAGCGCGAGCAGCGTCGCGTCGCATTCACCGGATTCGAGCTTGCGCATCCGGGTGTTGGCGTTGCCGCGCAGCGGGACGACCCGGAGGTCCGGCCGGCGCATCAGTACCTGAGCGGCCCGGCGCAGGGACGAGGTGCCGACCCGCGCACCCGCTTGCAGGCCGGCCAGGCCGTCGGCATGCGGGGACAGGAACGCGTCCCGCGGATCGTCGCGCTCCAGGATGCAGGCGATGGTCAGGCCCTCGGGAAGCCAGGTCTCCACGTCCTTCATCGAGTGGACGGCGACATCGACCTCCCCGGCGAACAGGGCCTGCTCCAGCTCCTTGGTGAACAGGCCCTTGCCGCCGATCTCCGAGAGCGGCCGGTCCAGGATCTTGTCGGCCACCGTGGTGACGACCACGAGTTCGGTCTCGAGGCCCGGATTGGCCGCGACGATCCGGTCGCGCACCATCCCGGTCTGCGCGAGCGCCATCGGGGAGCCGCGGGTGCCGATGCGCAGGGGACGGTTCAACATCTGGGTCCGGATCTTCTTCGCGGGACGGGGAGGGGCCTTATAGACCGGCCTTCACGTCAGGCCACGGTCCGGTTAGGGATTCAGAGTTGCTGAACCCGGCGCATGTCAAGCTCACGGGCGGCGCGAGTCGGCCCCGCTTTCGCCGGACTGCGCGCCTAGCCGCTCACGGCGAGATTCAGGGCCAACGGAATGGTGCGATGCTGATCCTGCCGAGTCGACGGCAGTTCCTGACCGGCCTCGGCGCGGGCGTCGGGATGACGGCGGCAACGGGCGTCTACGCCCTCGATATCGAGCCGATGCACCGGCTCGTGGTGACCTCCTACGCGCCGGCCCTGCCGCACTGGGACCCGGCGCTCCGCCTGCGCGTGGCGGTGCTGGCGGATTTCCACATCTGCGAGCCGTACATGCCCTTCGACCGGGTCGCGGAGATCGTCGACGCCACCAATGCGCTCAAGCCCGATCTCGTGCTGCTCCTCGGCGACTACCCGGCGGGGGGGATCGCGTGGCGCAAGCTGCCCCTCGGCCAGTTCGCCCGGATGATGGAGGCGTTGAAGGCCCCCCTCGGCACCCACGCGATCCTCGGCAACCACGATTGGTGGGACGACGAGGCGGTCCAGTCGGCCCGGCGCGGGACGCCCGCGGTCAAGGGACTGCTGGAGGCGCGCGGCATCCCCGTGATGGAGAATCAGGCCGTCCGTCTGGTCAAGGACGGGCGCCCGTTCTGGCTCGCCGGCCTCGCCGACCAGCAGCCGTTCACCGGAACCTGGATGTCGCTGAGCCACGCCGACGTGCCCCAGACCCTCGCGGCGGTCACCGATGCGGCGCCGGTGATCCTGATGGTGCACGAGCCCGATATCTTCGTGCGCGTGCCCGAGCGGGTCTCCCTCACGCTGGCCGGCCACACCCATGGCGGGCAGATCCGCCTGTTCGGGCGCTCCCCGGCGATCCGCAAGGTCCGCGGGCACGACTATTCCTACGGTCACATCGTGCAGGACGGCCGTCACATGATCGTGTCCGGCGGCTTCGGGATGAGCCGGATCCCGGTCCGCCTCGGCGTTCCGCCGGAGATCGTCCTGCTGGAACTCGGACAGGTCGAGGCGTCGCCCGCCGCCGTCTGATCGGGCAGGGCGGGGCCCGCGCCGGAACGCCGCGCCGCTCGTTTTTCCGGCATCGCCGCGCTACCTGCCCCACATGCGCGCGCTCCTGCCCCTTCTCGCCCTCACCTGCCTGACGGCCGCCCCCGGACCGGCCCGGGCCCAGTCCTGCGACACCCTCGTCGACAAGGTCACGGCCGAGACCGCCGCCAAGGCGACCGAGCGCCGGAGCGATTACGCCAACTTCACGGCCAGTCCGGACATGACGCTGACGCTCGCCTGCGGGGAACCGGACCTGTCCTCGGTGGGCGCCCAGTTCCGGGGCGAGAATCCGCCGGACAGCTACTACGACCTGTTCGGCCATGCCGGCCACGCGGTCACGGGCATCGACGCCGCGGTGATCACCGAAGCCGCACGCAAGGCGCAGGCGGCGTCGGTTCGTCTGCGCCACAGCAACGTCGACCTCGGCGGCGCCCGCGTCACGTGCTCGGCGATGGTCTCCCCCGACAAGGGGCCGCTGACCCTCTGTGCGGTCATCGAGCACAGCGACCGGAGCTGAACCCAGCTTCCGGCCGCCGATCCCGCCTCAGAGCGGGATGTTGTCGTGCTTCTTCCAGGGCTGCTCCATCTTCTTGGTGCGCAGCATGCCGAGCGCCCGGGCGATCCGGCGCCGGGTCGAGTGCGGCATGATGACCTCGTCGATGTAGCCGCGCTCGGCCGCCACGAAGGGCGACAGGAACCGATCCTCGTACTCGCCGGTGCGCGCCGCGATCTTCTCGGGGTCGCCCAGCTCGCTGCGGAAGATGATCTCCACCGCGCCCTTGGCGCCCATCACGGCGATCTGCGCGGTCGGCCAGGCGTAGTTCACGTCCGCGCCGACATGCTTGGACGCCATGACGTCGTAGGCGCCGCCGAAGGCCTTGCGGGTGATGAGCGTCACGAGCGGCACGGTCGCCTGCGAGTAGGCGAAGAGCAGCTTGGCGCCGTGCTTGATCAGGCCGCCATATTCCTGTGCCGTTCCCGGCAGGAAGCCCGGGACGTCGACGAAGGTCACGATCGGGATGCCGAAGGCGTCGCAGTAGCGCACGAACCGCGCCGCCTTCCGCGACGCGTCCGCGTCGAGCACGCCGGCCAGCACCATCGGCTGATTGGCCACGAACCCGACCGTGCGCCCCTCGATCCGGCCGAAGCCGGTCATGATGTTGCGGGCGTAGGCCGCCTGGATCTCGAAGAAATCGCCCTCGTCCACGACGCGGCGGATCAGTTCGCCCATGTCGTAGGGCTTGTTCGGATTGTCTGGGATCAGGGTGTCGAGCGAGGCATCGAGGCGATCGACATCGTCGAAGCTCGTGAGTTCCGGCACGCCGTCGATGTTGTTGGCCGGGAGGAAGTCGAGCAGCCGGCGGATCTGGAGGATCGCCTCCACGTCGTTCTCGAAGGCGCCGTCGGCGATCGACGACTTGGTGGTGTGGACCTTGGCGCCGCCGAGTTCCTCGGCGGTAACGACCTCGTTGGTCACCGTCTTCACCACGTCGGGGCCGGTGACGAACATGTAGCTCGTGTCGCGGACCATGAAGATGAAGTCGGTCATGGCCGGCGAGTAGACGTCGCCGCCCGCGCACGGGCCCATGATCACCGAGATCTGCGGGATCACCCCCGAGGCCATGACGTTGCGGCGGAACACCTCGCCGTAGCCGCCCAGCGCCGCAACGCCCTCCTGGATGCGCGCGCCGCCGGCATCGAAGATGCCGATGATCGGGGCGCGCATCTTCAGCGCCATGTCCTGGACCTTCACGATCTTCTGCGCATGGGCCTCCGACAGGGAGCCGCCGAACACCGTGAAATCCTTGGAGAACAGGAAGACCGTCCGGCCGTTGATCGTGCCCCAGCCGGTCACCACGCCGTCGCCGGGGATCTTCTGGCTCTCCATGCCGAAATCCGTGGAGCGGTGCTGCACGAACATGTCGAATTCCTCGAACGACCCATGGTCGAGGAGGAGTTCGATGCGCTCCCGCGCGGTGAGCTTGCCGCGCTTGTGCTGCGCCTCGACGCGCCGCTCACCGCCGCCGAGGCGGGCCTGCGCCCGGCGCTCTTCGAGCCTGTCGAGGATGTCCTTCATGATTGTCGCCCACCCTTCCGCCGCCCGGAACCTGCGGCCCGGATCGGGCCGGTCCAAGCTTATGCATTGACCGATGGAGCGCCCTTAGCACGGGCTTTTCGGGCGGCAAACCGACGCGGCGCATCGGGCGATCGGCCATCGGGAGGGGGGCTGGTGGACGGTGCAGGGATCGAACCTGCGACCTTTCCCGTGTGAAGGGAACGCACTACCGCTGTGCTAACCGTCCGTACCGGGGACCCGCCGGGAGGCGGAGACGCCGCGTCGCCTGTGCGGATGTGCCACCCGGGCACCGGCGACCGGATGCCGGGCCTTCTAGGGCGTGGCGGGCCGGGGCGTCAAGCGTCACGCGGCGGCGAGGTTGACAAGCCCCGTGACACAATGCGCTGTGCCCGGATGCACGAGGGGCCAGCGGACGTGAATCCCGGCAGCGACGTGACGGGTGAGGCCCCGGTTCGGGCGGAGCGGCCGCGCGTCGCGATCACCTACTGCACGCAGTGCAATTGGCTGCTCCGATCCGCCTGGATGGCGCAGGAGCTGCTCTCGACCTTCCGCGACGATCTCGGAGAGGTGGCTCTGATCCCGGCGACGGGCGGCGCTTTCCGGATCGAGCTGAACGGTGCCCTGCTGTGGGAGCGGGTGCGGGATGGCGGTTTCCCCGACGTGAAGGCCCTGAAGCAGCGGGTGCGGGACCACCTCGACCCGGAGCGCGATCTCGGCCATATCGACCGGTCATGAGGCGAGGGAACGGTGACGAGCCCGCGGAGCGCCGCGGGCCGGGGACGGGCCCCGCTTGAGTCCGGACCATCAGGCCGAGGGCGGCGGGCTCCCGGCGGTGATGCCCGCGCGCCGGTCATGGCTGGCGCGGCGGCTGCACCGCTTCGCCGGCAACGGCTTCTCCACGCAGGTCTATCTGATCGCGCTGGTGATCGCGCTGATCGGACCGGGCCTTCTGTTCACCAGCATCCTGCTGATGCGCTACGCCTCGGCCGAGCGGGCGCGGTTCGAGCAGGATGCGCGCGAGAACGTGCGCGGCATCGGCCTGTCGCTCGACCGCGATACGGCCGGTCTCGTCTCGGTGCTACAGACCCTGGCGACCTCGCCGCGGATCCGCCAGGGCGATTTCGAGGCCTTCGACGCCCAGGCCCGGCTCGTGCGCGATTCGATCGACCTCGACGTCCTGCTCCGGCGGCCCAACGGCCAGGAGGTCGTCAACACCGGCGTGCCGCGGAGTGCGCCGATGCCGATCATGGCGGTCCCGTTCGACCAGGAACTCGCCCGGGGCACGCAGCGCGCCATGGTCAGCGGCTTCGTCCCCGGTCCGACCCCCGGCGAGTCGACCTACGCGGTCGGCGTCCCCGTGATGATCGACGGCGAGGTCGGCTACATCCTGAGCTTCACCGTGCCGCTGTCCCGCCTCCAGGGGATCCTGTCCCGGGAGGTCGTCCCGGGCTGGACGACCGGCATCAGCGACCGCAACGGCGTCGTGCTGGCGCGTCTGCCCGATCCTGATTCGGTGATCGGCCGGCCGCGGCTCGCCAGCCTCCGGCAGGTCCAATCGGCGACCCCCGGGGTGTGGGAGGGCCAGGACCGCCAGCACAAGCCCGTGGTGGTGATCGAGGCGCGCTCCCGCCTGACCGGCTGGATGGTCGCCACCAGCATCCCCCAGGCCCTCGTCGACGCCCGGGTGCGGCGCTGGATCTGGGCCTTCGCGGGGTTCGGCCTGCTGGTGCTCGCCACCTCGTCGCTGCTGGCGGTCAATCTCTGGTCGCGGGTCTCCCGGCCGCTGCGTCTGCTCGCCGCCTCTGGACCCGCCCTGGCGCGGGGCGAGGCGATCCCCCGGGTGTCCTCGCCGGTCCACGAGATCGAGCGGCTCGGCCTGGTCCTGTCGGAGGCCTCGCTCCGGCTGCGCACCCGCGAGGAGGAGCGGGACCGGGCGCTGGCCGACACCAGGCGCGGCCTCTCGGCGCTCAGCGAGAGCGAGGCCCGATTCCGGCACATGGCCGATTCGGCGCCGGCCCTGATCTGGATGACCGACGAGACCGGGGAGGTGAGCTTCGCCAACCTGCATTTCGAGCACATGTTCGGGACGCCGGCGGCGGAACTCGCCAATCAGGGCTGGCACCGGATCGTCCACCCGGAGGAGCTCGAGGGGTTCCGCGCTGCCTTCACCGAGGCCTTCGAGGCCCGGGCGTCCTTCCGCATCGAGGTCCGGGTCATCGACCGGGAACGGGCGGTGCGCTGGCTGCGCTGCGAGGGCGTGCCGCGCCTCGACGACGACCACAACTTCCTCGGCTATACCGGCTGCAACATCGACATCACCGATGCGAAGAACGCCGAGGAGCACCTGCTGCTCCTGATCCACGAACTCAATCACCGGGTGAAGAACACCCTGGCCACGGTCCAGTCGATCGCGGCCCAGTCCCTGCGCGGCCTCGAAGGCGCCGAGGCCGACGCCGCCCGGGCGGCGTTCGAGGCGCGCCTGCTGGCGCTCGCCCGGGTCCACGACGTGCTCACCCGGGAGAGCTGGGAGGGGGCCGAACTGTCGGCGGTCGTGGCGGACGCGATCCGGCCGCTCGAATCCGGCGATGGCCGCGCCTCGCGCTTCCGGGTGGCGGGGCCGCCCCTGCGCCTGCCGCCGCGCCTCGCTTTGTCGATCGCCATGGCGCTGCACGAGCTCGGCACCAACGCGGTCAAGTACGGCGCGCTCTCCGCCGAGGGCGGGGTCGTCGAGATCGCCTGGACGGTGCGGCGCGAGACCGAGACGCGCCTCGCGCTCCGCTGGTCGGAACGCGGCGGGCCACCGGTGAAGAAGCCGACCCGGACGGGTTTCGGATCGCGGCTGATCGAGCGCAGCCTCGCCCGGGAACTCGCCGGCGAGGTCGCCTTGACCTACGAGCCCGGGGGCGTCGTCTGCACCATCGACGCGCCGGTGCCGCCCCCGGGCCTGATCGAGCGCAAGAGCGCCGTGGCGCCCGCCCGGATCGCACCGCTGCCGTTGGCCGGATGATCCCGGATCCGCCGCCCGTCAATGATACGGGTCGGCGGCGTCGCGAAGGCCGTCGCCCATGAAGTTGAAGGCCAGCACCGTGACCAGGACGGGCACGACCGGGAGCAGCAGCCACGGGTAGATCTGTACGGCGGCGAGATTCTGCGCCTCGTTGAGCAGCACGCCCCAGCTCGTCACCGGCGGACGCAGGCCGAGGCCCAGGAAGGAGAGGGCGGTCTCGCCGAGGATCATGGTCGGGATCGACAGCGTCGCCGAGGCGATCAGGTGGCTCATGAAGTTCGGGATCAGGTGCCGGCCGATCACCCGCGCCGGGGACGCGCCCATCAGCTCGGCCGCCTGGACGAAATCCTCCTCGCGCAGCGCCAGGAGCTTGCCCCGCACCGCCCGGGCGAGACCCGGCCAGTCGAGGAGGCCCAGGATCACCGTGATGCCGAAGAAGACGAGGAGCGGGCTCCAGTTCGGCGGCAGGGCCGCCGACAGGGCGAGCCAGAGCGGCAATTCGGGCAGGGAGCGCACGACCTCGATCAGGCGCTGCACGCCGGCATCGACCAGCCCGCCGAAATAGCCCGCGACGCCGCCGAGGAGCAGGCCCAGCGCGAAGGAGATCGCCACGCCGACGAGGCCGATCGTGAGGGAGATCCGCGCGCCGTAGATCATCCGGGAGAACAGGTCGCGCCCGAGCTTGTCGGTGCCGAACAGGAACAAGGTGCCGGTCTCCGGCGGGCAGACGAGGTGCAGATCCCCGTGGATCAGGCCGAGCCAATCGTAGCCGTCCCCGCGGCACAGGAAGCGCAGGGGCTGCGGTGCGCCCTCATCCACCACGTAGTCCCGGCGGAACGTGTCGAGGTCGAGATGCGCCCGGTACGGGTAGACGAACGGACCGGCGAGGCGCCCGTCGTGGACCAGGTGGACGCCCTGGGGCGGCGCGTAGAGGAAATCGCCGTTGCGCCGCGCCTGTCCATAGGGCGCCAGCAGCTCCACGAACGGCACGATCGCGTAGAGCGCCAGCAGGATCAGCGCCGAGGCCACGGCGAGGCGGTGCCGCAGGAACTTGCGCAGGATCAGCCGCCAGGCCGAGGCGCTGCCCGCCATGCCCTCGGCGCGGGCATCCGGCTCGAAGGGCAGCGGGTCGACGAAATGGCCGGCGGCGGGCATCGCGTCGCTCATCGCAACCCCATGCGGATGCGCGGATCGAGCCAGAGGAGGGTCAGGTCCGAGATCAGCATGCCGACGAGCGTCAGGGCGGCGACGAACATCAGGATGAAGCCGGCCATGAACTGGTCCTGGCTGCGCAGCGCGTCGAGGAGCAGCGGCCCGACGGTCGGCAGGCTCAGCACCAGCGAGACCAGGACCGACCCTGAGACCAAGTGCGGAAGCAGGTTGCCGATATCCGCCACGAACGGGTTGAGCGACATCCGGAACGGGTATTTCACCAGCGCCCTGACGGGCGGGAGGCCCTTGGCGCGGGCGGTCACCGTGTAGGGCTTGGCGAGCTCGTCCAGCAGGTTCGCCCGCATCCGGCGGATCATCGCCGCCGTGCCGCCGAGCCCGATCACCAGGGTCGGGACGACGAGATGCGCCAGGAGCGAACGGATCTTGGCCCAGGTCCAGGGCTGGTTGGTCAGGGCCGAATCGTAGAGGCCGCCGATCGAGAGATCGAACCAGCGGTTGGCGTAGAACAGCAGGATCAGCGCCAGCAGGAACCCCGGCACCGCGAGCCCGACATAGCCCAGGAGGGTCACGACGGCGTCGCCGACGGTGTGGCGGTGCGTCGCCGAGTAGAGCGCGGCCGGGATCGCCACCAGATGGACGAAGATCACCGCGGTGAGGTTGATCAGCAGCGTGAGCCAGAGGGCGTCGCCGATGACATCCGCCACCGGCTTGTCGTACTCGAACGACCAGCCCCAATCGCCCTGGAGCAGGCCGGAGAAGCCGGCCGGCCCCGGCATCGCCCCGATCCACATCAGGTATTGCTGCCAGACCGGCCGGTCGAGCCCGTATTGGTGGATCAGCAGCTCGGCCTTGGCCACGGAGGTCGCGTCCCCGGTGGCGCGCAGCTCCATGATGCGGTTGGTCAGATAGTCGCCCGGCGGCAGCTTGATGATGACGAAAACCAGCACCGAGATGACCAGGAGCGTGGCCGCCATGGTGGCGACGCGCCGGAGCAGCGGCGCGATCACCGGACCTCCGCGCGCGGACCGGCGCCGCTATCCCAGAATATCTCGTCGAGGCGCTGGACGCCGATCATCGCAGTGGGCTCCCAGGAATACAGGGCGCGCTGCGGCAGGTTGATCAGGCGGGCCGCGCCGACCACCGGCTGGAGCGCGCCGGCGACCGTGCCGATCACCCAGGTGTTGCGGGCGTGATTCATCAGCATCTCGCGCCAGATCGTCGCCTGCGTCCCGGCATCGGTGGTGTCGCGCCATTGCCGGTCGAGGTCGAGGAGGCGCTGGACGTCCGCGACATCGCAGGGCTCGCCGCTCTTGCCGTGACTTTCCGCGCTGAGGCTCCAGGCCGGCCAGGAATAATGCTCCGGCTGCGCCGGGCTCAATTCCGTCGGCGGCATGATCGCGGTCGGCACCGCGAGGTCGAGGCCCTGGGCGGCCACCATCACGGTGAGGCCGCCGATCGAGCGCCGATGCAGATTCGTGCGCTCCTGGGGCTTGGCGATGAGGCGGATACCGACCTCGCGCCAGAATTCCGTGATCAGCTGGAGGGCGTCGAGCACCATCTCGGCCTCGCCGTCGCTCTCCACCACGATCTCCAGGGGCCGTCCGTCGGGCAGCAGGCGGATGCCCGCGCCGTCGCGGCCGGTCAGGCCCAGCGCGTCCAGGAGACTCGCGGCCTGGGCCGGATCGTAGCCGGCGTTGAGGGTTCGAAGCTCCGGCGCGTAGAGCGGACTATCCGCCACGATCGTGTCGTTGCCCTCGGTGCCCAGCCCGAACAGCAGCGTGTTGTTCAGCGTCCGCCGGTCAATGGCGTGCGACAGGGCGTGGCGGTAGCGCAGATCGCGGTTGAGCCGCCGCCAGACGGGATCGGCCGTGGTCAGGTTCGGATAGAGCGCGATCTCCGAACCGCGGGCCACCGGCCAGAGGTTGGTGCGGTAGCCATGCGCCTTCTCGCCCTCCTTGAGGCTCGGGATGTCGGGCATCGCCAAGCCACGGAACATCAGGTCGGCCTCGCCGGCATTGGTCTTGGCGACCAACAGACCCTGCGAGGCCACGTCCATCACGATCGCATCGACGTAGGGCAGCTGCGTGCCCGCGGTGTCGACGCGGTGATAGCTGCGGTTGCGCTCGAACCGGAACCGGGTGGCCGGCGAGCGGGTCCGCGGCACCCAGCCCTGAAGGGTCGGGCAATCCGGGTTGTTCAATTCGTAATTGTCGTCGAGGCGGTTGTGCAAGGCCGCCCAGCTGCGCAGCTTCTGCGCCTTGGCCTTCGCCTCGGCCGCCTCCTGGCCGACGTAGCGGGCGTGGACCGGCTTCAGGTAGTGCGACGGCCGGTAGATCAGCGGATCGCGCGGCGCGGCCAGCGCCGGGAGAAAGATCGGGTTCGGCCGCTCCCAGGTATAGCGGATCGTGAGCGGATCGGGATAGGCGACCTGCGGCGGCTTGCCGTCCACTAGGAAGAAGGCCGGCGGCCCCTCGGGGCTCAGCGCCTTCTCATTGGCGACATCCTCCCAGTAGTAGCGGAAATCCTCGGCGGTGAACGGCTGCCCGTCCGACCAGCGGTGTCCCTTGCGCAGGGTGAAGGTGAAGCGGCCGCCCTCGACATCGACCCGCTCCAGCAGGTCGGGCCGGAGATTCAGGTCGGCATCGTAGCCGACGAGGCGGGTGTAGCCGTAGACCGAGAGGTAGCGCACGTCCCGGGCCTTGGCGATCAGGGTCCGGATCGTCCCGCCGGCGCTGCCGACCCGGCGCCCCCGGGCGGCGAGGTCGACCGCCAGGGGATTTTCGGGCGGGGCGGGGGTCTCGCCCTCCGCGCGGGCGATTCGCGGACCGACAAGGGCGGCGGCGCCGAGGCCAGCGACAAGGGTGCGGCGCGAGATGCCGCGCGCGTGGGTCGGCTCACGAGACACGGGACACACATCGCCTTCGTCGACCCGCGAGTCCGCTTGCTCCAGGAGCGTCGCGAGGAAACCGGCGCCGGTCCCGACCTCGCTCACGACCCGCCTCCCGACACAGGATGCAGGCCCACATAGGTCAGCCGCGCGGGGGAATAGCCGGTGGCCCGGTGCAGGTCGTCGAAGGCGTGCGACCGCTGGATCAGCCCGGACGCCTGCCGCACCAGCGCATCGTCGGCCGGCTGCTCGAACTGGCGGCCGTTGCGGGTCCAGCGGATCGGCTCCGGGCTGTGCGCGGGACCGGTGATCATCGCGATGGTCGGATGCGCGGGTCCGCCATGGGCGTGGATGCGGTGGCCGGCCGCGTCGTCGTCGAACAGCAGACGCGTCAGGCCCCGGGCATGCGCCTCCACGACGCGCCGGCCCTGCGCCACATGATCGTCGAAGAACGCCACCGTGGCGGCCGGATCGAGCATCGACCAATCGGCCGTCGACCAGTCGGCGGTGCTGTAGCGTGCGCGGGCGTCGCGGTACTGGAGGCCCGACAGGTCGGGGTCGTGGCAGACGATCGCCGCGCGTGGACAGGCCTGCCGGATCACCCAGGTGGTCAGCCCGCGGAACACCCCCGATTCGATCACGCAATCCGGCTTGAGCGCCCGCATCGCCACGTAGAGCTGCAACGCGCCGTTGAAGCCGCTGCCGCCCCGCCGCTGCCGCACGGGGGCGGTCGGGATCAGCGACCAGAACGCCCGGACCTGTTCGAGCACGTCGCCGTCCGGCACGAGGCCGGCGGCCGCGAGGTCGCGTTCCAGGATGGCCGCTGCGGACTCGAGCAGCGTCGCGACCTCGCGCGGCGAGGTCGGCCGGTGGCTCCAATCGGGGGCGGCGGGAACGAGGTCGTAGCCCAACCGGTCGAACAGCGGCGACAGCACCTTCCGGCGCAGGCGTTCCAGCAGGACGGGCGGCCGCGGCTGGATCATGCGGCCACGGCCTCGGCGGCACCGCCGAACCGGACCCGGTGCCCGGGCTCGATCGCCCGCATCGTGCCGGCCTCGTCGGGGTCGAGCCGATACGGCGCCTCCCAGCGGGACGGGTCGTTCCGGTCGGTGGCCACGGCCGCGAAATCGAGGGGGTGATCCAGGCTCGGATCGGGCACGGCGGCCAGGAGCGCCCGCGTGTAGGGATGGACCGGCCGACGGAACAGGGCGGCCCGGGGGGCCTCCTCGACGATCCGGCCCCGGCACATCACGCTGATCGTATCCGCCATATAGTCGATCACCGCCAGGTTGTGGGACACGATGAGGAAGGACAGGCCGAGGGCCGATTGGAGGTCCTTGAGCAGGTTCAGGATCTGCGCCTGCACCGATACGTCCAGGGCCGAGACCGGCTCGTCGAGCACCAGGAGGCGCGGGTTCGGGGCGAGCGCCCGGGCGATGCCGATGCGCTGGCGCTGGCCGCCCGAGAAGGCATGCGGGTAACGGCCGAGGCCGCCCGGTTCGAGGCCGACCATGGCCATTAGGGCCCGGCAGCGCGCCCGCCGCTCGCCGGCCGGGACGCCGTGGATCTCCATCGGCTCCGACAGGATCTGGCGCACGGTCATGCGCGGGTCGAGGGAGGCGTAGGGATCCTGGAACACGAACTGCACATTGCGCCGGTAGGCGAACAGGGCGTCGCCGGACAGGCCGTGCACGTCCCGCGGGCCGCCGCCGTCGTCGAACAGGATCCGGCCCGAATCCGGGGCGAGCGCCCGCATGATCATCTTCGAGACCGTGGTCTTGCCGGAGCCCGATTCGCCGACGAGGCCCAGCGTCCGCCCGGCCGCGAGGCTCAGGGACACATCGGAGACGGCGTGGACGAGCCGGGGTTTCTGCCACAGGCGGCCGGAGCGCAGGGTGAAGGTCTTGCTCACGCCCTCGACCTGGAGCAGCGGACCGGCCAGCGGCGCCGGCGCCCGCGCCGGCGGGATCTCCGCCTGGGCCGGGCGGATCGGCGTCAGCCGCTCGCCCGGGGCCATGTCGAACCGGGGCACCGCGTGGAGCAGGGCCCTCAGATAAGCGTGGCCGGGGGCGCGCATCACCGTGTCGCGCGGCCCGGATTCCACGAGGCGGCCGCGGTAGAGCACCGCCACGTCGTGCGCCATGTTGGCGACGACGCCGAGATCGTGGGTGATGAGCAGGATCGCCATCCCGCTCTCCTCCTGAAGCCGGGCCAGCAGCGCCAGGATCTGGGCCTGCGTGGTCACGTCGAGCGCCGTGGTCGGCTCGTCGGCGACCACCAGGGCGGGCTTCAGGATCAGCGCCATGGCGATCATGGCACGCTGGCGCAGGCCCCCCGACAGCTCGAACGGGTAGGTCCGCAGCGCCCGGCGCGGATCCGGGAAACCGACGCGGGCCAGGGCCTCCTCCGTGCGCGCATCGGATTCCCGTCGGCCGGCGCCGGTGTGGATGCGCAGGGCCTCCCCGACCTGATCGCCGATCGTATGGAGCGGTGACAGGCAAGTCATCGGCTCCTGGAAGATCATCGCGATGCGCTGGCCGCGGATCGCCCGCATCGCCGAGCCCTCGGCGGGCAGTTGCGCGATGTCGATCTCCGAGGACCCGTCGCGCAGCAGGATCTGGCCGCGGGTGATGGCCGCGGAGGGCGGCAGGATCCGCAGGATCGCCTGCGCGGTTACCGACTTGCCGGACCCCGACTCCCCGACGAGCGCCAGCGTGCGCCCGCGGTTCACGTCGAGGGACAGGCCGTGCAGCGCCTCGAACGGCGTCGGTTCCGTGCGGAACGCGACCGCGAGATCGCGTATGGACAAGAGCGCGCTCAACCAGTCCTCACGATCTGGAAGCCCGGATGATGGGGTGCCGCGCCGCCCCTGTCCATCGCGCTACGGTCGAACAGACGCCGCGGATCCGGGACACGCACCGCCGGATGTCCGAGGAGGACGGCCAGCAGATCCTCGACGAAGCGCCAGACGGCCGCATCCTGGACGAGATGGTGGGTCAGCAGGCCGATCGGCCGGTCCGGCACCCGCGTGATGTCGTCCGCGAGCGCGCGTAGCATCAGTTCCGGCTCGCGCAGGGAGCGCGTGCCGCGCCAGTCGATCGGGTCCAGGGTGGCGTCGATCCGGCGCAGGCCGGGGATCGGCGGTCCCGGGGCGGCCGAAAGGCCGCGATAGCCGAGCTCCGGCAGGAGCGCGGCGAGCGCCGGGGCGAGGCGGTTCCACGGCGGCACAAAAACCGGCAGCAGGATCGATTCCGATACGCGTTCCCGGGCGATCCGCAGACCCGCGGCGGCGTCCGCGCGCAGGTCGCTCAGGGGCCGGTCGGCGCCGAACTCCGCGGGCTTGGCGCCGGGCGGGGCGTGATTCCGGTGCGCGAGGCCGTGGACCGCGACGCGCACCTCGGGCGCCGTCTCGAGGCGTCGTGCCAGCGCGGCATCGATGCCGGTTGGGATGGCGGCGAGCAGGATCGGCGTGCCGCGGGTCTGTGCCAGCTCGATCAACCGGTCGAGCGCCGGTGTCGCCGTCACCGCGTCGTCGTCGCGCCACAGGAAAGGCACCGACAGGCCGCGCCCGGCGATCGCGTCGAGGGCTCGGCGCAGGGCCTGAAAGCCGGGGCTTGCCGGGCGCGTCGGATGGCCCGCCCCGCGTCGGCCGGCATGGAGCGTCGCCACGATCTCGACCGTGCGCCGGGCCCCGCCGAGGTCGATCCCGTGGGGTCCGGGCGGGGGTGCCGCGCGCTGCGCCTCCACCGCCCGGAGCAGCGTATCGGCGCTCAGTTCCGCCTCCGGCAGGACCCGGGCGAGGCCGCGGGCGGCGAGGCGCTCGGCACGCAGCCGCTGCTCCGTCTCGCCGCCGGCCTCGAACGGCACCAGCACCGCGGGCGTCCCGGCCGCCAGCAGATCCGTGGCGGTGTTGTAGCCGCACTGGCTCACCGAGACCGCGGCCCCGGCCAGCAGGGTCCGGTAATCGGTCCGGGCGCGGCCGAGGACGCCCTCCGGCAGGCCGCGGGCGAGCGCCGACAGCGCCGCCTCCGGCACGCCGTGTCCCGCCAGGATCCGCCAGCCGAGTTCCGGCTGCCGGCGGCCCGCCTCGGCGGCGGCGCGCAGCAGGACCAGCCCGGCCGGCCCGGATCCGGCGGCGACCAGCACGCCGGCGCGCGCGTCACCGGCGGCGGAACGGGTCCCCTCGTCCACGTAGCCGGTGTAGCGGAGCTTTCCCGCGGTTTCGGCATCGAGCGGCCAGGAGGCGTCGAGGGGCGCGAGCGCCGGATCGCCGTGGACCAGCACGGCATCGTAGAAGGCGGCAACCCGGGCATGAGCCTGGGCGATCCGCTCCGGCTTCTCGGAGGCGACCAGGATGTCGCGCACCGAGGCGAGCACGAGCGGGCGCGGCACGCTCGCATGCGCGGCCTCGACGAGGGCCAGGAACTCGGCCGCCAGGGCCCTGCGACCGAAGGGGAACAGCTCGGTCACGACGGCGTCCGGCGCGAAGGTCCCGACCGTCTCGTCCATCAGGGCGCGGCGGCGCGCCAGCCACGCCGCATCCGCCGGCGCCCCATCCGGCTTGAGCAGCGTCGAGAAATCCGTGCCGGCGATCTTGAGCGGCGGCAGCTGGACGAGACGGACGCCGTCGAGGCGCACCATCGGGGCCGGCACCCCGCCGGAGATCAGCATCGCCTCGTGGCCGGCATCCGCGAAGGCCCGGGCGAGGGCCGCGGCGCGGGTCAGGTGCCCGGCGCCGAGCAGGTGCGTGACGGCGATCAGGACGCGCACGCGGTGACCTCCGTCGCGGTCGGAGGCGTGGGTGTCGCGAGGCCTGCCGAAGTCCGCAGCCGCTCCGCGATCAGCGACACCGCCGCCGCCTCGGAGAAGTCTGTCACGAGCCGCGCCCGCGCCGCCGCGCCGAGGCGACCTCTCCGGTGCGGATCCTGGGCCAGCTGGATCAGGGCCGCCCGCAGCGCCGCCGGATCGCCGGGCCGGACGAGGAGTCCCTGGACGCCGTCGGCAATGAATTCCGGCGTCCCCGCGAAGGCGGTCGCGAGGATCGGCAGGGCCTGGCTCGCGGCCTCCATCAGCACGTTCGGCAAGCCGTCGCGGTCGCCGCCGGGGCCGGGCTTGGTCGGCAGCACGAACAGGTCGGCCGCGCGCATGGCCGCGATCACGTCGGGTTGCGCCAGGGCGCCCCGGAACGTCACCCGTCCGGCGAGGCCCCGGTCGCGGACCCGCGCCTCCAGGGATTGGCGCAACGCGCCGCCGCCGATCAGGTCGAGGGTCCAATGCAGGGTGGCGGGCAGGGAGGCGAGGGCGTCGATCAGGTCGTCGTGCCCCTTCTTGGCCACGAGCCGCCCCACGCAGAGGAACCGGAGCGGTGCGGCCGGATCGCTGCCGTCGCGCGCCTCCCGGGGCGGAGGCGGTGCCGGGAAGCGGCCGAGGTCGAGCCCGTGATAGGCGAGGCGCGTCCGGCCCGGAGCCAGGCGGTCGAGCCGCCCCTGGCCGTCGCGGGTGCAGGCCACACCCCAGAGCGCGTCATTCAGTTTCTCGATCAGCTCCCAGTCCGGCGTCGTCCAGATGTCCTTGGCGTGGGCCGAAAAACTCCAGCCGCGTCCGGTCAGCAGGGCGGCGTAGCGGGCAACGCTGGCGGGCGTGTGCAGGAAATGCACGTGGATGTGGGCGATTTCGGCGGGCAGTTCCCGGGCGAGCACCAGGGCCTGCCCGAGGCGGCGCAGGCGCGAGAGCGTCCGGTCGCGCCGGAGATCGCGGGCAAACAGCGCGAGCAGCGCGCCGAACCGCGGCCGCCGCAACGCCGCCAGGAGGCCCCGGAGCACCCGCAGCGGCGCCGTGTGCAGGTATTCCGGCAGATAGGTGACCGGGGCGCGGATCTGCGCGTGCATCGGATGGCGCGCCCGGTCGGTCGGGCGGCGCAGGGACCAGATCTCCAGGGGCAGGCCGCGCTGCTCCAGCGCCAGGATCTCCTGGGCGATGAAGGTCTCGGACAGCCGCGGATAGCCTTTCAGCACCACGGCGATCCGCCTGTGCGTCACGAGTAGGCCCGCACACGCGGGCGGCCGATGCCGGACCCGGCGAGCGCCCGGACCCGGCGGGCGACCGCGTCGAGGCCGCCGAGCAGGCCCGGGATCAGGACCCGCGACGGCTCGGTCTGGTCCGGCAGGGCCCGGAGTGCGGCGGCCATGCGGTCCGGCGCCCGGCCCTCCGCCTCCATCAGGACCCGGACCAAGCCCAGCCGCTCCGCCGCCAGAGCGCGGATCGCCTGTTCCCGGCGCGGCTCCGTGCGGGGGACCAGGATCGCCCGGCGATCGAAGGACAGGATCTCGCAGAAGGTGTTGTAGCCGCCCATCGCCACGACGCCGGCCGCCTTGCCCATCAGGAATTCGATCTCGCTGTCGAAGGTGATCGCGGCGATCTTCCCGGACAGCGCCCGGATGCGCGCGTCGAACCCGTCGCGCGTCGCGGCGTCGAGGAACGGCCCGAAGGCGACGAGGGCGGGCAGCGGGATGCCGGGATCAGCCTCGTAGGCGGCGATGACCCAGTCGATCAGGGAGGCGCCGTCGCCGCCGCCGCCCGCGGTGACCAGGATGAACGGGCCGCTCGCCATGGCGGGCTCCTCGCGGCCGGGGCGCCGCTCCGGGAGGTCGCGGCGCAGATAGCCCGTGAAGATCAGCCGGGCGGCGATCCGCGCGGTCAGCGCCGGGTCCATCGGCAGCGCCGCCAGGGGCTCGTGGATACGGCTGAGCCCGTAGACCCAGATCTCGTCGTAGAAGCGCGCCATGGTCTCGACGGCGCCCTTGCGCTCCCACTCGGGCACGAGGCGGTCGGCCTCATCGAGCACGTCGCGCAGGCCGAGGACCAGGCGGATGCCACGGGCAGCGGCCCATGCCAGGGTCGGCAGCAGCTCGCCGTGGAACCCGGCGGGCTCCTTGTCGACGATGATCATGTCGGGATCGAAGGTCTCGCAGCTGCGGGCGATCACCTCCGAGCGGAGGGCCACGGTCCGGACCAGGGGGACGGCCGCGTCGAGGCTGCTGTATTCCCCATCCGCGGATTTGGTCACCGGGGGCAGCCGGACCGTCCGCACCCCGGGGGCGAAGGCGAAGCGGTCGATCACCGGCGAACCCGAGACGATCATCGCCTGGGCCCGGCCGTCGCACGCGACGATGGCGTTGGCGATGGCCCGCGAGCGGCGCAGGTGCCCCAGCCCGAACGTATCGTGGCTGTAGATGAGAACGCGCGGACCGATTGACGCCTCGTCGACTCGCATGCCGGTGACCGCCTCGGTTGACGGCGCGAGGATCGCAGCCGCCGCCCTCTCGCACAAGCGGGGTCACCGGGTAAACACTGAGCGGCCCGCCCGGCGGCGGCACGGCAGCCCTCCCTACCGGACCACCGGCGGCCGCGGCATGCGGAAGGGCAGCATCAGCTGCACCAGCGGGTTCCGGAAGCGATCCAGCGACAGGCTCTCGTGCATCGCCCGGACCGGCTCGCCGCAGAGCGTCGAGGCGAGCAGCGAGCGCGCGTAGAAGGGCGTGTTCTCGTAGGTGGCGAGAACCCGCGCGCGGCCGTCGTCGCTGCGGGTCTCCCGGCCCACCCGCCAGAGGCGGGTCGCCGGCAGGGCGGCGGCGACCGGCGGGCGGATCTCGCGGCGGCTGCCGTCGCGGGCGAAGCGCAGCGACAGGTTCTGGCCGCCGCCCTCCCGGTGATGCACGTCGTAGAGGATCGCCGCGCCGTCCGGCAGGTCGGCGCGGCACCAGGTCCAGCGGGAGAACGCCGCCTCCAGCGCCTCGTCGCCGTCATTGGTGTCGAAATAGGCGCTCCCGCTCCAGCGCAGGCCGGGCTGCGCGAAATCGACCTCGACGCGGGAGGAGGGTGCCATCGGCCACCAGCGGTGGCGTCCGGCCCGGTCGAGGTGGAACGGGCCGGCGGTGAAGCCCGGCGGCTCCAGCCGGACGGTGCCGCGCAGGGCGAAGGGCAGGGGCGCACCGCGCTCGTCGATGCGGATCGTCAGCGCCGTGCCGTCCCAGTGCATGGCGCTCGGACCGATGGCGATATGGTCGGCGTCCCGCGACAGGCTATGGCCCCGGCGCTCCGTCATGGCGAAGCGGCTGCGCGCGCCGTAGAGGACCACGTTCATGGCGCAATGGGCGAACGGATCCCGCTCGGCGCTCCAGGCATAGTAGGGCGAGAACACGCTGCCGATGAACGCGATGATCGTGAGGCCCTGGCGGCCGTCGTCGCTCACCGCATCGACGTACCACCACGCGTAGCCGCCCTGGGCGACCGGGCCGTCGAAGCGAGGTCGTCCAGGATCGCCGCCGCGGCCAGCCGGCCCGACTGCGCCGCCATCGGCACGCCGGGGCCCGGATGGACCGAGCCCCCCGCCAGATAGAGGCCCGGCACCGCCGTCCGCGCCCCGGCCCGTTTGAACGTCGCCGCCCAGCCCTGTGCCGCCCGGCCGTAGAGCGCGCCCCCCGTCCCGGGAAACAAGGCCTCGAACGCCGCCGGCGTCGTCACCGCCGGGGCCGACGCCGCGTCCAGGCTCAGCCCGCAGGCCTCCAGCCGGCGGTACAGGGTCCGCGTGCATGTCTCGATCTCCGGCGGCGTGAGCGGGCGGTCCCGGCCATCCGCCGGGGCGTTGACGAGCAGGAGCAGCCGCTCCGGTCCGGCGGGAACGGTGCCGGACTCGGTCCTGTCCTGCGCGCAGATGTAGACGGTCGGGTCGTCGGGCAGGCGCCGGTCGCGCAGGATCGCGTCGAACTCGGCGCGGTAGTCCCGCGAGAAGAACACGGAATGGTGGGCCAGGGGGAAGCCCGTGGGCACCGCCGCGGTGCAGAGGGTCACGGCCGAGAGCGAGCGCTCGGCGGGCGCCAGCCGCGCGCCGGCCGCGGCCGCGTCCGGCCCGAGCAGCCCGGCCCCCAGGGCGGCGCAATCGGCATTGCAGACGATGCGGTCGGTAGCGATCCGCTCGCCGCCCGCGAGCACGATCCCGGCGACCCGGCCGCGCTCGACGACGATCCGCTCCACATGGGCGCCGTAGCGGAACGCCGCGCCCCGCGCGGCGGCGAGATCCGCCACCGCCCGCGCCAGGGCGCTCAAGCCCCCCGCCACGGTCCAGACTCCCGCCTGCTCCACATGGGCGACGAGCATCAGGGTCGCCGGCGCGCTGAACGGCGAGGCGCCGCAATAGGTGGCGTAGCGTCCGAACAGCTGCAGCAGCCGCGGATCGCGGAAGAACGTGCCGAGCGCCGACCACAGGGTGGCGAAGGGCTGGATCCGCCAGAGATCGCCGAGCCCGGACAGCCCGACCCGCTGCGCGAGGCCCGCCGGGCTGGTCCGCCCGTCGCGGATGAACGGCCCCTCCAGCGTGCGGTAGACCTCCGCCGAGCGGGCGCAGAACCGCCGGTAGCCCTCGGCCTCCCGGGGGCCCGCGAAGGCCTCGACGGCGGCCGCCGAGGCCTCGATATCGGCGAACAGATCGAGCCGTTCCGTGCGGCTCCAGGCGTGCCGGGCAAGGAGGTTCGCCCGCGTCAGCGCAACCCGGTCTTCGAGGTGCGCGCCGCATTCTGCGAACAGCTCCTCGAACACCCAGCGCATGGTGAAGACGGTCGGCCCGGCCTCGACCGCCCGGTCTCCGACCGGAACGCTGCGCATCTTGCCGCCGGGACGCGCGGCCCGTTCCAGGACGGTGACGTCGAGGCCGGCCTGCGCCAGCCGGAGGGCGGCGGCCAAGCCGCCGATCCCGGCCCCGATCACGACGACGCGTTCCTGCGCCACGTTCGCCCCGCTCTGCACCCCGGGAGGGATTGATCTCCCGCCACCGGAGTGTCAATAAGAAATGACACCTGTCGCTGACAAGCCAACATCACACAGGAGGCAACGCGATGGAGTCGGGCCGGCGGATCGAGATGGCGCTAGATCGCGCCGTAGCCTACGCGGAGGCGCCGGGCGCGCCCCCCCTGCTGGCGGAGGCGTTGCGCTACGCCGTCTTCCCGGGCGGGCACCGGATTCGCCCACGCCTGTGCCTGTCGGTGGCCCGCGCCTGCGGCGACGACGATCCCGCCGGGTCCGAAGCGGCGGCGGCGGCGATCGAATTGCTCCACTGCGCCTCCCTGGTCCACGACGATCTGCCCTGTTTCGACGACGCGCCGATGCGGCGCCAGAAGCCCTCGGTCCACGTGGCCTTCGGCGAACCGATCGCCGTGCTGACCGGCGACGCGCTGATCGTCCTCGCCTTCGAGACCCTGGCCCGGGCCGCGGGCCCCCATCAGGGACGGCTGGTCCGCCTGGTGGGGCTGCTCGGCCGGGCCGCGGGCTCGCCGTCCGGCATCGCGGCGGGACAGGCCTGGGAATCCGAGGCCCATGTGAGCCTCAGCGACTATCAGCAGGCCAAGACCGGGGCCCTGTTCGCCGCCGCCACGGCGGCCGGGGCGGCCGCAGCCGGCGCAGAGCCGGAGCCGTGGCGGCGCCTCGGGGAATGCCTCGGGGAGGCCTATCAGGTCGCCGACGACCTGCGTGACGTCGCCTGCCGCCAGGAGGAGATCGGGAAGCCGGCGGGGCGCGATGCCACGCTCGGGCGCCCCAACGCGGCGGCTCTGCTCGGGACCGGCGGCGCGCTGGACCGCCTGTCGCGCCTGACCCGGGAGGCGGTGGCGGCGATCCCGGCCTGCCCCGGCGCGGCCGCACTCACCGCCGAGATCGAGGCGCAGGCGCGGCTGTTCCTGCCCGCGCGCCTGCGCGCGGTCGCAGCCTGAGCGCCGGCTCGCTCCCGGGGTCCGGTGCCGCGGCGCCGGTCCCGACGGCCCTGCGCGACCGGTGGCTCGCGTGGCGCAATCGTCTGGTGGCGAGCCCGCGGTTCCAGCGGTGGGCAGCGGGCTTCCCGCTGACCCGGGGCATCGCCCGCCGGAATACCCGGGCACTGTTCGATCTCTGCGCCGGCTTCGTCTACGCACAGGTGCTCGCCGCCTGCATCCGGCTCGACCTGTTCGCCATCCTGGCGGCGGGTCCATTGACCGTCGATGCCCTGGCGGCGCGCCTCGACCTGCCGCCGGAGAACGCCCGGCGCCTGTTGCGGGCGGCCGAATCCCTCGCGCTGTTGCGGTCCCTCCCAGGAGACCGGTTCGGGCTCGCCGATCTGGGCGCGGCCCTGGTCGGTAACCCCGGGATCGGCGCCATGGTCGCGCATCACGCGCTGCTCTATACCGACCTCGCCGATCCGGTGGCGCTCCTGCGTGGGCAGGCGCCGCCGACGCGCCTCTCCGGCTACTGGCCCTACGCCACCGGCGCGGAGGGGGATGCGCGGACGGTCGCCCCCTATGGCGGCCTGATGGGCGCCTCGCAGGCGCTCATCTCGGAGGATGTGCTCGACGCCTGCGACCTGTCCCGGATCCGGCACCTGATGGATGTCGGCGGCGGCGAGGGGGCCTTCCTGGAGGCCGTCGCCGCGCGCCATGCCGGGCCGCGACTCACCCTGTTCGACCTGCCCGCCGTCGCCGAACGGGCCGCGGCGCGCCTATCGCGGGCGGCCCTGTCCGAGCGGATCGCCTGCCGCGGCGGCGACTTCCACGCCGATCTGCCGGCGGGCGCCGACGCCATCACGCTGGTGCGCGTAGTCCACGACCATGACGACGGCCCGGCGCAGGCCCTGCTCGCGGCGGCCCACCGCGCTCTGGCGCCGGGCGGGCTGCTGCTGCTGGCCGAGCCGATGGCCGGCACGCCCGGCGCCGAGCCGGTCGGGGACGCCTATTTCGGCTTCTACCTCCTGGCGATGGGATCCGGACGCCCGCGCCGCCGCGAGGAGCTCCACACCATGCTGACGGCCGCCGGTTTCACCGCCGTCCGCGAGCGGCCGACGCGGCGTCCGCTGCTCACCCGCGTGCTCGTCGCCCAAAAAACGGGCCCGCTTGCGTAAGAATGACTTGACGCTTTGATGTGTCTATCTAGGATGACACTTAGCGGCTCCGATCGGCGAGAGTCGCGTCACACAGGGCGGAATCTCCCAGCCATGGACGCTCTCGCCGTCATCCTCGAAGGACCGGAGCGCCTCGCCATCCAGCATCTTCCGCTGACCCCTCCCGGCGAGGCCGACGCGGTCGTCGCCGTGGCCTGGAGCGGGATCAGCACCGGGACCGAGCGTCTGCTCTGGTCGGGCCGGATGCCGCCGTTCCCGGGCATGGGCTATCCCCTGGTGCCGGGCTACGAGTCGGTGGGCACGGTCGTGGAGGCCGATGCCGCCGGTGCGGTCCGGGTCGGCCAGACCGTCTACGTCCCGGGGGCGCGCTGCTTCGGCCCCGTGCGCGGCCTGTTCGGCGGCGCCGCCTCCCATCTCGTGGCGCCGGCCGCGCGTCTCGTTGCGGTGGATGCGGCGCTGGGCGACCGTGCCTGCCTGCTCGCCCTGGCGGCGACCGCCTACCGGGCGCTGGGCGGAATCCGTCCCGGCGCGACCCCGCTGATCGTCGGGCACGGGGTGCTCGGGCGGCTGCTCGCCCGCCTGACCCTGGTGGCCGGCGCGGAGCCCACCGTGTGGGAGACGGACCTGACCCGCATCGCGGGGGACCACGGCTACCCGGTGGTGACGCCCCAGGCGGATCCGCGGCGCGACTACGCGGTCGTCACAGACGTGAGCGGCGATGCCTCCGGGCTGGACGCGCTGATCGCCCGCCTCGCCCCCGGCGGCGAGATCGTGCTGGCCGGCTTCTACGAGGCGCCGCTCAGCTTCACCTTCCCCCCCGCCTTCATGCGGGAGGCCCGGATCCGGATCTCCGCCGAATTCCGCCCCGAGGATCTCGCCGCCGTGACGGCGCTGATCGAGGGCGGCCGGCTCAATCTCGACGGGCTGATCACGCACCGCACCCCGGCCGCTCGGGCCGAGGACGCCTATCGCACAGCCTTCGCCGATCCCGCCTGCCTGAAGATGATTCTCGACTGGAGGGACGCCGCGTGAACGTTCAGCTCAACAAAGCCGCCCTCAGCCAGGCCACCCAGCTCCGCGCCGAAGCGGCGATCGAGCCGGACGCGGTCCCGACCGCCCCGGTGAAGAAGGAGACGCAGATCATCGCGATCTACGGCAAGGGCGGCATCGGCAAGTCGTTCACCCTGGCCAATCTCAGCTACATGATGGCCCAGCAGGGCAAGAAGGTCCTGCTGATCGGCTGCGACCCGAAGAGCGACACCACCTCGCTGCTGTTCGGCGGCAAGGCCTGCCCGACCATCATCGAGACCTCGACCCGCAAGAAGCTCGCCGGCGAGGCGGTAGCCATCGGCGACGTCTGCTTCAAGCGCGACGGCGTCTACGCCATGGAACTCGGCGGCCCGGAAGTCGGACGCGGCTGCGGCGGCCGCGGCATCATCCACGGCTTCGAGTTGCTGGAGAAGCTGGGCTTCCACGATTGGGGCTTCGACTTCGTCCTGCTGGACTTCCTGGGCGACGTGGTCTGCGGCGGCTTCGGCCTGCCGATCGCCCGGGACATGTGCCAGAAGGTCATCGTCGTCGGCTCGAACGACCTGCAATCCCTTTACGTCGCCAACAACGTCTGCTCGGCGGTGGAGTATTTCCGCAAGCTCGGCGGCAATGTCGGGGTCGGCGGCCTGGTGATCAACAAGGACGACGGCACCGGCGAGGCCCAGGCCTTCGCGGACGCCGCCGGCATCCCGGTCCTGGCCTCGATCCCGGCCGACGACGACATCCGCCGCAAGAGCGCGAATTACGAGATCATCGGCCGGCCGGAGAGCCGCTGGGGCTCGCTGTTCTCCGACCTCGCCGCCAACGTCGCCGACGCCGCGCCGCACCGGCCAACGCCGCTGACACAGGACGGGCTGCTCGGCCTGTTCTCCAGCGACGTGACCGGCCGCGACGTGGTGCTGGTCCCGGCGACCCACGAGGACATGTGCGGCGTCGCCCACGTGACCAAGCCGTCCCTCGAAGTCGTCTACGACGAGGTTTGAGGCATGGCCGTCTCCCTCGACATCGCCGATCTGCGGGCCCGCCCCCGCGCCGCCGCCCCGCCGGCCGAGGCGATCAACCTCGACGCCACGAAGGGCGACGGGCTGGGCTGCCATTCCGGCAAGGACGCGATGCGGGAAGCCGCCGAGGCGGCCGGGATGTCGGAGACGCTGGCGCAGCTCCGCGAGGACTACCCGCAGGGGCCGCACGACCAGCCGCAGAGCATGTGCCCGGCCTTCGGCTCGCTCCGGGTCGGCCTCCGGATGCGCCGGACCGCCACGATCCTCTCGGGATCGGCCTGCTGCGTCTATGGCCTGACCTTCACGTCGCATTTCTACGGAGCCCGGCGCAGCGTCGGCTACGTGCCGTTCAATTCGGAGACGCTGGTCACAGGCAAGCTGTTCGAGGACATCCGCGAGGCGGTCTACGCCACGGCCAAGCCCGCGGATTACGACGCCGTCGTCGTTATCAACCTCTGCGTGCCGACCGCCTCGGGCGTCCCGCTTCGGCTGCTGCCGAAGGAGATCGACGGCGTCCGGGTGATCGGTATCGACGTCCCGGGCTTCGGTGTCCCGACCCATGCCGAGGCCAAGGACGTTCTGGCCGGCGCCATGCTCAAGGTCGCCCGCTCGGAGGCCGAGCAGGGCCCGGTGGCGGCGCCCCGCGGCGGCCGTTCGGAGCGTCCGAGCGTGGCGCTGCTGGGCGAGGTCTTTCCCGCCGACCCGGTGGTGATCGGCGCGCTGCTCGAGCCCCTCGGCCTCGCGGCCGGGCCGGTGGTGCCGACCCGGGAGTGGCGGGAGCTCTACGCGGCCCTTGATTGCGCCGCCGTGGCGGCGATCCACCCGTTCTACACGGCCTCGATCCGCGAGTTCGAGGCCGCCGGCCGGCCGATCGTCGGCTCCGCGCCGGTGGGCGTCGACGGTACCGCCGACTGGCTCGACCGGATCGGCGCGGCCTGCGGGGTCGCCCGCGGCACCGTCGAGGCGGCCAAGAACCGGATCCTGCCCGGCATCCGCGGGGCGCTCGCCGCGATGCCGATCAAGGGCCGGATCACGCTCTCGGGCTACGAGGGCTCGGAGCTGCTGGTGGCGCGCCTCCTCGTCGAGAGCGGCGCCGAGGTGCCCTATGTCGGCACCGCCTGCCCGCGCACGCCGTGGTCCGAAGCCGACCGCGACTGGCTGGAAGCCCGCGGCACGCAGGTGCAGTACCGCGCCTCCCTGGAGGACGACCTCTACGCCCTCGACTCGCTCAAGCCCGACCTCGCCATCGGCACGACGCCGGTGGTCCAGCGGGCCAAGGAGCGCGGTACCCCCGCGCTCTACTTCACCAACCTGATCTCGGCCCGCCCGCTGATGGGCGCGGCCGGCGCCGGATCCCTCGCCACGGTGATTAACGCCGCGCTCGGCAACAAGGCGCGGTTCGACGCCATGCGCGACTTCTTCGAGGGCGTCGGCACCGGCTACGCCGCCGGCGTCTGGCAGGAGGTGCCGCAGAGGCGCCAGGGCCCGAAGATCGAGGGCGCAGCGAAGCCGATCGGGGAGATGGCGTGATGCTGATCCTCGATCACGACAGGGCCGGCGGCTACTGGGGCGCGGTCTACGTCTTCACGGCGATCAAGGGTCTTCAGGTCGTCATCGACGGACCGGTCGGCTGCGAGAACCTGCCGGTGACCTCGGTGCTGCACTACACCGACGCGTTGCCGCCGCACGAGCTTCCGATCGTCGTCACCGGGCTGGCGGAAGAGGAACTCGGACGCCACGGCACCGAGGGCGCGATGAAACGCGCCCACGCCACCCTCGATCCCGGACTGCCCAGCGTGGTCGTCACCGGCTCCATCGCCGAGATGATCGGCGGCGGCGTGACCCCCGAGGGCACCGGCCTCCAGCGGTTCCTGCCGCGCACCATCGACGAGGACCAGTGGCAGGCGGCCGACCGGGCCATGCGCTGGCTCTGGCAGGAATACGGGGCCAAGAAATTCGCCAAGAAGGGCATCCCGGCCCGGCCGGAGAAGAAGCCCGGCGAGAAGCCGCGGGTCAACCTGATCGGCCCGGCCTACGGCACCTTCAACATGCCCTCCGACCTCGCCGAGATCCGGCGGCTGGTCGAGGGGATCGGCGCCGAAGTCAACCTGACCTTCCCGCTGGGCTCGCACCTCGCGGACGTGCCCAAGCTCGTCAACGCCGACGCCAATATCTGCCTCTACCGGGAGTTCGGCCGCCTGCTCTGCGAGGATCTGGAGCGGCCCTACCTCCAGGCGCCAATCGGCATCCTGTCGACCACCAAGTTCCTGCGTTCCCTCGGCGCGATCCTCGGCCTCGATCCGGAGCCGTTCATCGAGCGGGAGCGGCACACGACCATCAAGCCGGTCTGGGACCTGTGGCGGTCGGTGACGCAGGATTTTTTCGGGACCGCGAGCTTCGGCATCGTCGCCACCGAGACCTACGCCCGGGGCGTCCGCCACTTCCTCGAAGACGAGATGGGCCTGCCCTGCCACTTCGCCTTCGGACGGTCGCCGGGCCTCAAGCCCGACAACGACGCCGTGCGGAAGGCCATCGCCGCCAGGCCGCCGCTGGTCCTGTTCGGCTCGTTCAACGAGCGGATGTACCTCGCGGAATGCGGAGCCCGCGCGACCTACGTCCCGGCCTCGTTCCCGGGGGCGATCATCCGGCGGCACACCGGAACGCCGTTCATGGGCTTTTCCGGCGCGACCTACCTCGTCCAAGAGGTCTGCAACGCCCTGTTCGACACGCTCTTCCACATCCTGCCGCTCGCCCGCGACATGGACAAGGTTGAGGCGACCCCGGCGCGCCACCATCGCGAGCTGCCCTGGGACGAGGCCGCGCGCGCGGCCCTCGACGACCTGGTCGAGGCGCAGCCGGTTCTGGCCCGGATCTCCGCCGCCAAACGCCTGCGGGACGCCGCCGAGCGCGCCGCCCGCAACGCCGAATCCGCCGCCGTCGCGCCCGCCCATGTGGCGCGGGCCCGGGCCGATCTCGCCGGGGGTGTCCCCGCATGAGCCGCCTTTCCGTTTCACCCAGAGGAGACCTGACGATGCGAACGATGGTCCCGACCGCCCGCCAGCACCAGGAAGAGATCCAATTCCGGCTGATCCTGGCGGCGACCTACCCGTTCTTCCTCGCCGCGGCGACGCTGAACCGGGTCATGCCGACCCGCGCTCCGGCGCGCCCGGGGCTGGTACCGGCGCGCCGCTCGGTCTTCGGCGAGGCCCGCGCCATGGCCGTCCAGGCCATTCCCTTTGCCTTCATGGGCTGAACGCCCTGTCCGAGACGCTTCCGTCCGGTGACGCGGGGGAAGTCAAGCCGTGACCGCCTAGAGCAACACGGCAGCACCCGTCGCGCTTCGTCAGAAGCGCGGCCAACACACGGAGGTCTGAACGATGGCCGGTGGACCCGTTGCAACAGAAAGACCGAGCAGCCTGTCCGGGCTGACGGAACCGGAAGCCAAGGAGTTCCACGCGATCTTCCTGACGAGCTTCCTCATCTTCACGGCGATCGCCGTGGTCGCCCACATCCTCGTCTGGCTGTGGCGCCCGTGGCTTCCCGGACCGCAGGGCTATGCCTCGCTCGAAGGCGTCCGCGATGCGGCCCACGCCCTCGTCACGATGATCGGTTGAGGAGGATCGGATGCACAAGGTTTGGTTGCTGTTCGATCCGCGGCGCACGCTGGTGGCCCTGTTCACCTTCCTCTTCATCCTGGCGCTGCTGATCCACTTCATTCTGCTCTCGACCGACCGGTTCAACTGGCTGGACGGCCCGAAGAACAACAAGGCCGCGAACGCGATCACGCTCGCGCTGCCGCAACTGCCGGCCTGAGTGCCGGTCCGGACCGCGGCGCGCGAGGGCCGCGGTCACCCCCCATCCCTTCTTCGGCCTGACTGGGGAGCAGCCGCCATGGCGATGCTGAGCTTCGAGCGCAAATACAGGATTCGCGGCGGCACGCTGCTCGGCGGCGACCTGTTCGACTTCTGGGTCGGGCCGTTCTTCGTCGGCTTCTTCGGCGTTGTCGGGATCTTCTTCACGGTGCTCGGCACCGCCCTGGTGATCTACGGCGCGGCGATCGGCCCGACCTGGAACGTCTGGCAGATCAACATCGCGCCCCCCGACATCAGCTACGGATTGAAGCTCGCCCCGCTCAGGGAGGGCGGGCTCTGGCAGATCATCACGTTCTGCGCGCTCGGTTCCTTCGTCTCCTGGGCCCTGCGCGAGGTCGAGATCTGCCGCAAGCTCGGCATCGGCTACCACGTGCCGGCGGCCTTCGGGATGGCGATCTTCGCCTACTTCACCCTGGAGGTGATCCGCCCGTTCCTGATGGGCGCCTGGGGCTACGGCTTCCCCTACGGCATCCTCAGCCACCTCGATTGGGTGTCCAACACCGGGTACCAGTACCTCCACTTCCACTACAATCCGGCGCACATGCTGGCCGTGACGTTCTTCTTCACGACCACGCTGGCCCTGGCGATGCACGGCGGCCTGATCCTCGCGGCGACCAACCCGAAGAAGGGTGAGACCGTGAAGACCCCGGAGCACGAGGACACCTTCTTCCGCGACACGATCGGCTACTCGATCGGCACCCTGGGCATCCACCGCCTGGGCCTGTTCCTGGCCCTGTCGGCGGGGTTCTGGAGCGCCGTGTGCATCGTGATCAGCGGGCCGTTCTGGACGCAGGGCTGGCCGCAATGGTGGGGCTGGTGGCTCAACCTGCCGGTCTGGCGCTGAGGGCGGGACGGCGCACCACGCGACCGAAAAGAAACCACACGGGATGAGGCGGGCCGGCGGCTCGCGCGGCTCACCGGGGAGGGCGGGCGATGGCCTATTACCAGAACATCTTCACGCAGGTTCAAGTCCGCCCCCTGAAGCCGGAGCAGGGCATCCCGGTCGAGATCGACGACCGGGTCGGCAAGCCGTTCAACAGCTACCTGTTCGGGCTCTTCGGGAACAGCCAGGTCGGGCCGATCTACATCGGCTACATCGCGGCCCTATCGATGGTCTGCGGGCTGATCGCCTTCGAGATCATCGGCCTCAACATGTGGGCCTCGGTGAACTGGAGTCCCGTCCAGTTCGTCCGGCAATTGCCCTGGCTCGCCCTGGAACCGCCCCTGCCGAAATACGGCCTGAAGGTCCTGCCGCCCCTCAACGAGGGCGGCTGGTGGCTGATCGCCGGCTTCTTCCTCACCGCCGCGATCCTGCTCTGGTGGGTCCACCTCTATCGGCGGGCGCGGGCCCTGGGTCTCGGCACCCACGTGCCGTGGGCCTTCGCCTCGGCGATCTGGCTCTACCTCGTCCTCGGCTTCATCCGCCCCGTGCTGATGGGCTCCTGGTCGGAGGCGGTCCCCTTCGGCATCTTCCCGCACCTCGATTGGACGGCGGCCTTCTCGCTCCGCTACGGGAACCTGTTCTACAACCCGTTCCACATGCTCTCGATCACGTTCCTCTACGGATCGACGCTGCTGTTCGCGATGCACGGGGGCACGATCCTGGCCTGCTCGCGCTACGGCGCCGAGCGTGAGATCGACCAGATCGTCGACCGCGGCACGGCGACCGAGCGCGCCGCCCTGTTCTGGCGCTGGACCATGGGCTTCAACGCCACGATGGAGTCGATCCACCGCTGGGCCTGGTGGTTCGCGGTCCTGACCACGCTCACCGGCGGCATCGGCATCCTGCTAACCGGCACCGTGGTCGACAACTGGTACCTCTGGGCGGTCAAGCACGGCGTCGCGCCGTCCTATCCGCAGGTCTACGGACCGATCATCGATCCCGCCCATCTCGCACCCGGCATGAAGCCGTGAGGAGGCCGTCATGAAGACGATACTGGCGGTAGTCGGCGGGGCGCTGGCCCTGTTCCTCACCATCGCGATGTTCGGCGGCGCGGGCTGGACCCACCCGCCCATGGCGGTCAAGCAGACCGGCTTCCGCGGCACCGGGATGGACCTGATCCGCACCCGCGCCGGCAACGCGGCGCTGACCGCCGCCAACGTCGCGCCGGCCCCGGCCGACCCGGCGGAGGCGGGGGGCGACAAGGCCTCGGCGGTCTACGAGAACGTGCAGGTGCTCGGCGACCTCTCGGCCGAGCAGTTCAACCGGCTGATGGTGTCGATCACCGAGTGGGTCGCGCCCCAGCAGGGCTGCACCTACTGCCACAGCACCGAGAACATGGCCTCCGACGAACTTTACCAGAAGCGCGTCGCCCGGCGGATGCTGCAGATGACGCAGTATATCAATTCGTCCTGGAAGGAGAATCACGTCCATGAGGCGGGCGTGACCTGCTACACCTGCCACCGCGGCAATCCGGTGCCGGCCAACATCTGGTTCGACCACCCGGTCCAGGGCGCCGGACGGTTCATCCCGCGCAATAACAGCCAGAACCTGGCCTCCGCGGAGGTCGGCAACACCTCGCTGCCCTACGACGTCTACCAGGCCTTCTACCAGTACAAGGACACGTCCGAGGACGCGGTCCGCGTCAACGCCACGACGGCGCTGCCGGTGTCGAAGGGCAAGCCGATCCAGGACGCAGAGAAGACCTTCGCGATCATGATCAGCATGTCCCAGTCGCTCGGGGTGAACTGCACCTTCTGCCACAACACCCGCTCGGTGGCGCAGTGGGACACCAGCACCCCCAACCGGGTCCATGCCTGGTACGGCATCCGCATGGTCCGCGACCTCAACCAGGACTACATGACGCCGCTGACCTCGACGTTTCCCCGCAACCGCCTCGGGGCGCTCGGCGATGCGCCGAAGATCAACTGTGCCACCTGCCACAACGGCGCGAACAAGCCGCTCAACGGTGCCAACGTGATCGAGCCCTATCCGGAGCTGGCGCACCCGACGGTCGCGGTGAACCTGCCCACCGGCGAGGCCAAGGATCCGATCCCCGGCACCCAGACGCCGACGCCCAAACCCTGACCCTGACCAGACCTCGATGAGCCCGACTCATCGGGGTCTGCCCGCGCGACCGAGCAGCGGCGGGGGGCCGACGAACCTCACGGATCCCGTCCCTGGGTGAAGATCCGTGAGGCTTGGAATTGTGGGGGCGGTCGGACTTTCCGGCCGCTCCGCTCAAGCTTCAGGGAACCTCCGTGGGGTAGGGGCGTCGATATCGGCGGCCAAGCTCGGCCCCGGGAGGCGCCCGTGACGATCACCATCTCGAACCTCCAGCCGCTCATCGCGATCCTCGCCGGGATCCTGATCCTCGTGATGCCGCGGCTCCTCAATTACATCGTGGCGATCTATCTGATCGTCGTCGGCGTGCTCGGACTGGGCATCCTCCGGTGAGCGTCGGCGCCGCGCCGCGGTGAACGGGCGCGGGCCGTCCTCCATCGCGCCGGAGCCACCGCGGGATCGGGTCGGGAACGGCGCCGGTCTGACAGACCGCCATCGCCGTCAGCCGCGTGCGCACAACGCCGCCGGGTGTTCATCTTGCGTTGCGGTGCGTGATGGTCCAACCCCGCCCATCGGCTCGGCGCGCGCCGGGCATCAGAGACGGACGGGATCGACATGGCGACCGGCAGCGCGAAGTGGGTCTATGCCTTCGGCGACGGCAAGGCGGAGGGCAAGTCGCAGATGCGCGACCTGCTCGGCGGCAAGGGCGCCAACCTCGCCGAGATGTCCAACCTCGGCCTGCCGGTTCCCCCCGGCTTCACGATCACCACCGAGGTCTGTACCGCCTACTACGACAACGGCAAGTCCTATCCGCCGGAGCTGAAGGCTCAGGTCACGGAGGCGCTCGGCCAGATCGGCACGCTCACGGGCCGCCGGTTCGGCGACGCCACGAACCCGCTGCTGGTCTCGGTCCGCTCGGGCGCCCGGGCCTCGATGCCCGGCATGATGGACACGGTGCTCAACCTCGGCCTGAACGATCAGACCGTCCTGGCGCTCGCCAAGGAGGCCGAGGACGAGCGCTTCGCCTACGATTCCTACCGCCGCTTCATCACGATGTACTCGAACGTCGTGCTCGGCGTGGAGCACCACGCCTTCGAGGAGGCGCTGGAGCACTACAAGGAGGGCAAGGGCTTCGACCTCGACACCGAACTCGGCGCCGAGGACTGGAAGACCCTGATCCAGACCTACAAGAAGATCGTCCGCGACGAGCACGGCTCCGACTTTCCGCAGGGCGCGGAGGACCAGCTCTGGGGGGCGATCAGCGCGGTCTTCGATTCCTGGATGATCCCGCGGGCCAAGAAGTACCGGGAGTTGAACAGCATCCCGGAGAGCTGGGGCACGGCGGTGAACGTGCAGGCCATGGTGTTCGGCAACATGGGGGACACCTCGGCGACCGGCGTCGCCTTCACCCGCAACCCCTCCACCGGCGAGAAGGCGCTCTACGGCGAGTTCCTGATCAACGCTCAGGGCGAGGACGTGGTGGCGGGCATCCGGACTCCGCAGAACATCACCGAGAAGGCCCGCATCGAGGCCGAGAGCGACAAGCCTTCCATGGAGAAGGCCATGCCCGAGAGCTTCGCGGAGCTGACCCGGATCTACGGGATCCTGGAGAGCCATTACCGCGACATGCAGGACATGGAGTTCACCATCGAGAAGGGGAAGCTCTGGATGCTCCAGACCCGGAACGGCAAGCGCACGGCCAAGGCCGCCCTGCGCATCGCCGTGGACCTGGCGGGGGAGGGGCTGATCACCCGGGAGGAGGCGATCGGCCGGGTCGAGCCGGGCGCCCTCGACCAGCTCCTGCATCCGACCATCGACCCCAAGGCCGAGCGCAAGGTCGTCGCGTCGGGCCTGCCGGCCTCGCCCGGCGCGGCCACCGGCGAGATCGTGTTCAATTCCGAGGACGCGGAGGCGCACCGCAAGGCCGAGCGCAAGTGCATCCTGGTGCGGATCGAGACCTCGCCCGAGGACATCCACGGCATGCACGCCGCCGAGGGCATCCTGACCACCCGCGGCGGCATGACCAGCCACGCGGCCGTGGTCGCCCGCGGCATGGGCAAGCCCTGCGTGTCCGGCGTCGGCTCGATCCGGATCGACTACAAGGCGCAGACCCTTACGGTCGGCGGCGTCACGCTCAAGGCCGGCGACCGGATCACCATCGACGGATCGACCGGCCAGGTGATCCAGGGCGCGGTGAAGATGCTGGAGCCCGAGCTCTCCGGCGACTTCGCCACGCTGATGGAATGGGCCGACGATTTCCGGGGGATGAAGGTCCGGGCGAACGCCGATACGCCCACCGACGCCCGCACCGCGCGCAACTTCGGCGCCGAGGGCATCGGCCTGTGCCGCACCGAGCATATGTTCTTCGAGGGTGACCGCATCATCGCGGTCCGCGAGATGATCCTGGCGGACGACGCCGAGGGCCGCCGGGCGGCTCTGGCCAAGATTCTGCCCTACCAGCGCCAGGACTTCCTGGAGCTGTTCACGATCATGTCCGGCCTGCCGGTGACGATCCGGCTGCTCGACCCGCCGCTCCACGAGTTCCTGCCGCATACCGACGCCGAGGTCGCCGAGGTCGTGAAGGCCACCGGCGTGTCCGAGGAGAAGATCCGGCACCGGATGCGGGAATTGTCCGAGCACAACCCGATGCTCGGCTTCCGCGGCTGCCGCCTGGCGATCGCCTTCCCGGAGATCGCCGAGATGCAGGCCCGGGCGATCTTCGAGGCGGCCGTGCAGGCCGCCGCCGATACCGGCGCGCCGGTCACCCCCGAGGTGATGGTACCGCTGGTCTTCACCCGCGCCGAGTTCGACATCGTCAAAGGGCACATCGACGCCATGGCCAAGGCCGTGGCTTCGGAGAAGGGCGCCACCCTCGATTATCAGGTCGGCACCATGATCGAGCTGCCCCGGGCGGCGCTGATGGCCGGCCAGATCGCCGAGACCGCCGAATTCTTCTCGTTCGGCACCAACGACCTGACCCAGACGGCGTTGGGCATCTCCCGCGACGACGCCGCGACCTTCCTGGGCCCCTACACCCAGAAGGGCATCCTTCCGGCCGACCCGTTCATCACCATCGACCAGGAGGGTGTCGGCGAGCTGGTGCGCATCGGCGTCGAGCGCGGCCGCAAGACCCGTCCGAACATCAAGCTCGGCATCTGCGGCGAGCACGGTGGCGACCCGGCCTCGGTCGGCTTCTGCCAGGAGGTCGGGCTCGATTACGTGTCCTGCTCGCCCTACCGGGTGCCGATCGCCCGCCTCGCGGCGGCCCAGGCGGCGCTCGGGAAGGTGTCCGGCAAGGAAGGCTGAGCGGCTGCGACAGGACGGGGAGGGGGCCGGCCGGTGCCCTCCCGCGGGTTCGTCAACCAAACGGACCAATACCATTTGAAAAATCCGTCCCCCGTCGCGAACCCGGCCGGGTACGGCACGTTGCCCCGTTGAGCCGACTGATCGTGCGTGCGTCTTATCGATCCGCGGCGGGTCCAGCATAACCCGTCAGAATCACCGGCCATGATGCAGCTCGATTCCACACCGCTGTGCCTCAGCGAGACCGGAGCGGTAACGCCGCGGGCAGCGCGGCGCGCCTACCTGGCCCTGACGGCCGTCGGGGGCGGGTTGATCACCGCGCTCCTGCTGGCGACATCGGTTGCCGCGAACAGCGGTGAGGAGGCGGAGCGTATCGCCGCCATGCCGGATGACGGCTACGTCGCGACGCTCGTCGCCGCCCTGGCGGTCGATCTTGCGAAGCCCCTGCGCTGAGGCGCTGAGCGGGACCAGCCAGAGTTCAACGCAAACGTCCCGGGCAGCCAGAGCCTGACGGATCGGCAGCGCCGTCCCGCCGAGCCGCCGGCTCAGCGTCCGCCGGACGGTGCCCGCGCCGCCGAGCCGGTGAACCGCGCCGCGGTGAGATCGTCCCCGGGACTGCGGGTGCTGAACCGCGTCGCCAGGCGCTCGGGGGCCGCGGCCACGACGGCGTCGGGGGCGGCGTCACGGACCCGGGTGGCGGCGATTCGGACCGGTGCGCTGCGGCTCGCGGGCGCCGTCACGGGCCCGGACGAGGCCGCCTCGAACAGCGCGCGCAGCTGCGCCTTGGCGTCGGCATTCGGGGCAACCAGGGTGCGGGGGTGGACCGGCTCGGGCAGGGTTGCCCGCGCCAGGGCGCGGAGTTCGCCCGGCGCCGCCAGATTGGCCATGCCGCCATCCAGGGCGGCGAACTGTACGGGGCGTGGCGGCGGCAGCGGCATAGTGAGGGCCGCCGCGACGGCGGCGAGGTCGGAGGGCCGGCGCGGCGGCAGCGGCGCCACCACGGCCACGGCGTCGTCGATCGCCGGAGCCGGGCGGTCCGCGGTCAGCAGGGACTTCGCGTCCGCGTCCCGCCCGCCCGACGCCTTCGCCAACTCGCGCTGGACCAGCGAGCCTCGCAGGGCGTCGTCGGCGGCGGGGGCCGCGTAGGCGAGGGCGGCGCGCGTCCCCACCGGATCCTGCGGATCGGCGCTCGCCACGGCGATGACGGGGGCGCGGCGGGTCTTCGCCGCCACGGCCACCGGCGGCGGTGCGGGCGGGGGTGCGGGTTCGGATCGGCCGCCCCCGAACAGGCTCGCCAGGAAGCCGAACAGGCTGGGCCCGTCCTCCTCCTCGCCGTCGGCCATCTGGGTGGTGATGCCGGCCACGGTGCCGCCCCGGGCGAGGATCTCGGCTTTGGCCTCCTCGTAGCGGGGGAACGGCCGGTTGTCGCTCGGCAGCAGCACGGTCTTGCCGTCCGGGAACAGGCGGGCGAGTTGGTCGTGGGTCATGCGCGGCCACATCCGCACCGAGCCGACGTCGAGATGGATGAAGGGCGTGCCGGCATGCGGATACCAGCCGACGCCGCCGCGCTGCATCCGCAGCCCGACCTCGCGGATCCGGTCGATCGGCACGTCCGGCAGGAAGAAGTCCATCGCCTTGCCGAGCATGTGCTGGCTGTACTCCGCCACCATCTTGGAGCGCCGGCGCAGCATCGCGTTGGTGCCGGGGGAGCGATAGGCCGAGACGATGTGGATCGGCTGGCCCGCGCCGACCTGCCGATAGGCCTCCCAGACCGTATCGAACAGGCGCGGATCCATCTTGGTCGGCTCGTTGATGCGCCAGTCGCGCAGGAGCCAGTTCAGCTGATCGAGGGCCGCACGGTCGTAGCGCCCGTCACGCTTGAACGTGATGGTCGCGCTCTCCTGGGTATGCGTGTGGTAGATCGTGAGCGTGCGGGTGTCGCCGTTGGCGACCGCGTTCTCGGTCTCCGCGGTCCCGGCGGCGAGGCCGAACGCGATGCCGGACAGGGCGAGGGTGACCCGTCGAAGGGCGTGGAGAAGGCTCGGCACGATGGTCCTCATCCACTCCCGTCCGGCCGGCGCGGATCGCGCGCGGCTATCGGCGGCAACGGTTAAGGTTGGACCGTGGCGAAATCGTGCCCGGATGTGTGGTCCCGCACGTGAAAGTTGCGGGTGGCGGCGAAGCCTACCACCAGCTCCGGGGCGCGGCCTGCTGCGGCGCCGGGGTCCATAGGCCGGGCTCGCCGTATTCCGGCGCGCCACCGGCGCGCGCGGCCCGGCGCAGATGGCGCGTCGGCTCGACCTCCTCGTAGCGATCGTCCGGCCAATCGTCGGCGACGCGGCGATGAGTCGGGTGGCGCTGGGCGGTGCGGGCCTGGGGCGGCGTCGGCACGCTGTCGGCTTTCTTTCGGGAGGGCTCGTCCGGCAGCCGGGCGAGGGCCGGACCGCCGCCGCCCGGCAGGCCCAGGGCCGCGCGCATCGGCGCGTCGTAGCCGTAGAGGTCGGGCAGGGTGCGGTAGCTGCCGCCGTCGTCCACGTAGGCGGTGAAGTAGGCGAGGTGGACCGGCAGCTTCTCCGGCAGCCGGATCGTGCGCTCCCCCTTGCCGATCAGCTTCTTAAGGCGCTCCGCGGACCAGTTCGGCAGGACGGTGTCGGCGAGACGGAAGGGATCATCGACGCGCACGCAGCCGTGGCTGAAGTCGCGCTTCGCGGCCGAGAACAGCGAGCGGTTCGGCGTGTCGTGCAGATAGACCGCGTGCTGATTCGGGAACATGAACTTGATGAAGCCGAGGGCGTTGCGCTCCCCCGGCGGCTGGCGCAGCGCGATGTGGCCGCCGTGCCGCACGACCTCGTAGCCGCCCCAGGTCTTGCCGCCGTATCCGGCGAGCTTCGGCGCCATGGTCTTCAGGATGGAGGGCGGCACGTACCACGACGGGTTGACGACGGCGTATTCCATCAGCCCGGAGAAGAGCGGCGTGCGCGAGTCCGGCTTGCCGACGATCACCCGCGCCTCGTCCCGCAGAACCCCGCCGCGATAGGCCCGAAGGCGATATTCCGGGACGTTGACGAGGATGTAGTCCGGACCCAGGTCGCCGGGCAGCCAGCGCCACCGCTCCATGTTGACGATCAGCTCGGCCTCGCCGCCGGTCGGTCGGTTGGCGCGTCCGGGATCGGCCAGCGCCAGGACGGTCTGGACGTTCAGGACGCCGCTGGCGGGCAGCCCGTGGCTGCGCTGGAAGCGGCTGACTGCATCGGCCACCGTGGCGTCGTAAGTGTCCGGCTCACCGGGTCCCTGATCGAGCGTCCCGGCCGGGCGGTTCTCCAGATCGAAATGCGCCCGCAGCAGCGGGACGCGGGCATCGCGCATGCCGATCCGCAGGGCGGGTCCGGTCGGCAGCCGCAACGGCTTCGCCGCCGCCGGGGCCGGCCCACGCAGCGACGCGAGCCGGCTTTTCAGGGCGCGATAGCCGGGCGTCGCCGGGTTGTAGGCCTGCAGGGTCTCTCCGGCCTTGGCACCGGCGTCGGCGAGCTTGGCCAGGACGTCGTTGCCGGCCGGAAGGTCCAGGGTCGGGGTGATCAGACGCGAGATCGAGGCGAGGTTGACCCGGCCGCCCCGCGCATCCCGGGCATAGAGAACCGCCGCCGCCGAGAGGCGAAGGTCGGCGTCGGCCACCGCCTTCGCGTCCGGCTTCTCGGGGAGGTTCGGGATCGTGTAGGCGCGGGCGTCTAGTCCGTCCTCCCCGGCCGCCGCCAGCCGCGCCGAGACCGCCTTCGCGGTCTCGCTCCAGCCGCCGTCGGCGATCCAGAGGGGCTTGTCGACGCGGGCCTCGTAGAGCGAACGGATCGCGTCGCGGTCCCGGGTGGTCAGGCGCAGCAGGAGCGGGGCCGGATCGGCGAGCCGGGCGAACACCGCGGCGCCGAGGGGATCGGTCGGGGCGACGGGTGCGGCAGCCGCCGGGGCCGGGGCCGGTTCGGCGGCCGGTGCCTCGGGCTTGTAATCCGGCAGCGCGGCCGGGGCGGGGCCCGGTTCCGGCGATGGCGACTGCGCCGGGGCCGGGGCCGGGGTATCGACCGGTGCCTTGTCGAGCGCGGCCATCTCGGCGGCGAAGGCGCCGGCCGAGGCCAGCGTTCCGGTCATCAGGGCGGCCAGCGCCATCAGGCTGGAGCGCGGGACGCGCATCGTGATCTCCCGGGAAAGCGGCAGCAGGGCCGCACGCTTGGATTGTGATTATCCGCCCAAGCGTGGCGTTGGGCAACCGCAGTCTTGAGTAGTCGAAGCCGCGCTATACCGATGCCGACTTGCTATCAATGCTGCAGAATTTCTGGATGTCACGAAGATCGAGTGTTTTCGTGTAAGAGCTTGGCATGAAGACTGGGCGGGCAGCTCCGTCGCCCGCCCGGTGCGCTAGCACACCTGAACGCCGGTCAGGCCGCGTCCTCGGCCTTGTCGTCGCCCTCGAGGCCGAGGTCCTTCAGCTTGCGGTACAGGGTGGATCGGCCGATCCCGAGGCGGCGCGACACCTCCGACATGCGCTGCCGATAGAATTGCAGGGCGTAGCGGATGATCTCGGCCTCCAGCACATCCATGGGCTTCATCTCGCCGGTCTCCTCGGCGACGAGCGACATGGCGTGGGGGTCGCGCACCTCGACGCGGACGATCTCGCGCACCGGCTCGGGGGCGTAGGACGGCGTCGACGGCTGGCTGGGCGCCGGCGGGATCCGGACATCGAAGCCCTCGACCTGCGCGGCGATCTGCGGGAATTCGGCGACCGTGAGCTCGTCGCCGTCGGCGAGCACCACGGCGCGGAACAGGGCGTTCTCCAGCTGGCGGACGTTGCCGGGCCAGGGATAGCGGGTCAGCAGCGCCATCGCCTCCGGGGTGATCGCCCGGACGCGCTTGCCCTCCTCAGCGGAGAATCGGGCGCAGAACGAGCGGACCAGATCGGGGATGTCCTCCCGGCGCGCGCGCAGCGGCGGCAGCGTCATGGGGAACACGTTGAGACGGTAATACAGGTCCTCGCGGAAGCGGCCCTGCTTCACGAGGTCGAGGAGCGAGCGGTTGGTCGCCGAGACGAGGCGGATGTCGACCCGCACCGCGCGCTTGCCGCCGACCGGATCGACCTCGCCCTCCTGGAGCGCGCGCAGCAGCTTCACCTGGGCGTCGAGGGGCAATTCCCCGATCTCGTCCAGGAACAGGGTCCCCCCCGAGGCCTCCACGAACTTGCCGGCATGCTTCTCGGTGGCGCCCGTGAACGCCCCCTTCTCGTGGCCGAACAGGGTCGATTCCACGAGGTTTTCCGGGATCGCGCCGCAATTGACCGTGACGAACGCTTTGCCGCGCCGGTCCCCCGAGCCCTGGATCGCCCGGGCCAGAACCTCCTTGCCGACGCCGGATTCGCCCTCGATCAGCACCGGAATGTTCGACTTCGCCGCACGCTCGGCGAGGCGGATGACCCGCTCCATGTCGGGGCTCTTCGAGGTGAGATCCTTGAAGGTCAGCGCCCCGGAGGCGCGACGGCGCATGCGGCGCACCTCCTCCTCCAGCGTGTCGACCCGCAGGGCGTTCTTGATCGAGACCTGCAGCCGCTCCGCGCCCGCGGGCTTGACCACGAAATCGACCGCGCCGGCCCGCATGGCGGTGACCACGGCGTCGATGGAGCCGTTGGAGGTCTGCACGATGACCGGTGTTGCGAGGCCACCCTTGCGCATCTCGGCCAGCACGCCGAGCCCGTCGAGCCCCGGCATCACGAGATCGAGCAGGACCACGTCCGCGCCCTCGGTCTTGAGCAGGGCGAGCGCGTCCGCCCCGGTCTCGGCGACCCGGGCCTCGAAGCCGAACCGGCGCACCGCCGCCTCGGCGAGGCGCCGCTGGACCGGATCGTCGTCCACGATGAGCACGGTGGTGGACATGGCGGCTCCCTGACCGGCGCGAGGCTCGGGCCGGCAGCCCGGGATCGATCCCGGGCGCAGATTCCGATTCGGCACGTGTTCCGTTTCGATCCGCAGGGTGACCGAGAGACGTAAAGTGGCGCTTAACGACGTTTGCCCGGCTCCCCCGGGGCTCGGCGGAGGGCCCCGCCAACCCGCCGCGTTGAACGCGTGGCGGCCCACTCGATATCAGGGTAGGGAGCCACGCCCGTTTGAAGGAACGCACGCTATGATGCCGAGCCACACCGCCGCGCCGGTGAACGTCCGTCTGCCCGAGGGTGTGAGCGCTGCCCGCGCCGCCGCGAAGGCCGCCGACCTCGGCCATCTCCCGGAATGGGACCTGTCCGACCTCTATTCCGGCCTCGACGCGCCGGAATTCTCCGCCGACATGACCCGCGCTGAGGAGGAGTGCCGCCGCTTCTCGGAGAGCTATGCCGGAAGCATCGCGGAGATGGCCGCCGGGCCGGACGCATCCGGGCGCCTCGCCGAGGCGGTGCGCGCCTACGAGCGGATCGAGGACCTGCTCGGCAAGCTGATGTCCTTCGCCGGGCTGGTCTATTCCGGCGACACCACCGACGAGGCCCGGGCCAAGTTCTACGGCGACACCCGCGAGCGCCTGACCAGCGCCTCGGCCGACCTGCTGTTCTTCGCCCTCGAACTGAACCGGGTCGAGGACGCGGTGATGAACGCCGCGATGGCCGAGGGACCGCTCGCCCAATACGCGCCGTGGATCGAGGATCTCCGCCGGGAGAAGCCGCACCAGCTCGACGACCGGACCGAGAAGCTGTTCCTCGAGAAGTCGGTCACGTCGAACGCCGCCTGGGACCGGCTGTTCAACGAGACGATCGCCGCCCTGCGCTTCACGGTCCAGGGCGAGGAGATGCCGCTGGAGCCGACCCTCAACAAGCTTCAGGATCCGGACGGCGCCGTCCGCAAGGAGGCCGCCGAGACGATCAGCACGGTGCTGCGCGGGAACCTGCGGGTGTTCACGCTGATCACCAACACCCTGGCGAAGGACAAGGAGATCTCCGACCGCTGGCGCGGCTTCAAGGACGTGGCCGAGGCGCGCCATCTCGCCAACCGGGTCGAGCCGGAAGTGGTCGAGGCGCTGGTGGACGCCGTGCGGGCGGCCTATCCGCGCCTGTCGCACCGCTATTACAAGTTGAAGGCCAAGTGGTTCGGGCAGGAGACGCTGCCCTACTGGGACCGCAACGCGCCGCTGCCGAAGGTCGAGCAGCGCACGATCCCGTGGACGGAGGCCCGCGACACGGTGCTCTCCGCCTACGACGCCTTCTCGCCGAAGATGGCCGGGATCGCCCGGCGCTTCTTCGACGAGCGCTGGATCGACGCGCCGACCCGCCCCGGCAAGGCGCCCGGCGCCTTCGCGCACCCGACGGTGCCCTCCGTCCACCCCTACGTGCTGGTCAACTACCAGGGTAAGCCCCGGGACGTGATGACCCTCGCCCACGAGCTCGGCCACGGCGTCCATCAGGTACTGGCCGGGCCCAACGGCGCCCTGATGGCGCCGACACCGCTGACGCTCGCCGAGACCGCCAGCGTGTTCGGCGAGATGCTGACCTTCCGCAAGCTGCTGGCGGCGACCACCGATCCGACCCAGCGCCGGGCCATGCTCGCCGCCAAGGTCGAGGACATGATCAACACCGTGGTGCGCCAGATCGCGTTCTACTCGTTCGAACGGAAGGTGCATCTGGCCCGCGCCAAGGGCGAGCTGACCATGGATCAGATCAATGCCCTATGGCTCTCGGTCCAGGCGGAATCACTCGGACCGGCCATCGCGCTGGATTCGGGTTACGAGCCGTTCTGGGCCTACATCCCGCACTTCATCCACTCGCCGTTCTACGTCTACGCCTACGCGTTCGGCGATTGCCTCGTGAACTCCCTCTACGGGGTCTACGCCCAGGCCGAGGAGGGCTTCGTGGAGCGCTATTTCGCCCTGCTCGCGGCCGGCGGCTCGAAGCCCTACGGCGAATTGCTCGCCCCCTTCGGCCTCGACGCCAAGGATCCGGGCTTCTGGCAGATCGGCCTCGGGATGATCGAAGGGATGATCGTCGAGCTGGAGGGGATGGAGGGCTACGCCTAGCCAACCACCTGCTGCCCAGGCTCCGCGGCGTCATACGCGCCGTATGACACCGCGGAGATCACCCTGACGCTCGAGGTCAGGCGCGTCGGGAACTCGACCAGCCTGATCCTGCCGAAGGATTTCGTCAGCCGCCTGAATCTGGCTCAGGACGATTGGCGCTGCGTCACCGAGGACGCCGATGGCTCCGTCAGGCCGTCGTCCCACGGCCCCGCCTTCGAGAAAGGCATGAAGGTCGCGGAGAAGGCCACAAAAACCTATCGGAACGCCCTGCCAGAACTCGCGAGATGACCACCGATCGCGAGATCGTCCGGCTCACGGGCGAACTCGTCACGGCGTTCCACGGGCTGCACCGGAAGCAGTTCGGCGGGCCCACTGGCATACGTGACGAGGGGGCGCTCGAATCGGCGCTGGGACGGCCGATCAACCGCGTTGCCCATGTCGAGGATGGCGCCGATATCGAACGCGCCGCGGCTTACGCGTTCGGCATCGCCCAGACCCACCCGTTCGTCGACCACAACAGGGGGCTGCCCTGCCGGGGCTCATCACGGTCCCGGGCCTCAACGACGTCGTCGCCGACGAGGCCGAGGCCGCGGTGACGATACGCGGCCTCGCGGCCGACGCGATCGACGATTCCGGCCTCGCCCGCTGGATCCGCGACAACGGGCCGGCGCCCTGAGCCGCCGCGGCGCAGCGCCCCTACCGTCTGGTGCGCGGTGCGGAACGACTTATGTCCTCGTCAGCACCGAGGAAGATCCTGGACAATGGCCGAGACCGATCGCGAAGCCAACCGCTTCTCCGCCCGCGCCGGGCGTTACGCCAGCGTCGGCGCCAATGTCGGCGGTGTCGCCGCGCGGATGGCCATGTCGCGGCTGTTCGGCAAGGAGGGCACCACCAACGCCGCGGCGCTCGCCCAGGCGCTCGGCGGGCTGAAGGGCCCGATCATGAAGGTGGCCCAGCTCCTGGCCACCGTCCCGGACCTGCTGCCCCCCGAATACGCCGCCGAACTCCAGAAGCTCCAGGCCGACGCGCCGCCCATGGGCGCGGCCTTCGTGAAGCGCCGGATGCAGTCCGAGCTGGGCGCCGGATGGCAGCAGCGGTTCGGCAGTTTCGACCTGAAGCCCGCCGCCGCGGCCTCCCTCGGTCAGGTCCATCGCGCCACCGGACAGGATGGAACACGGCTCGCCTGCAAGCTCCAATATCCGGACATGCAATCGGCCGTCGAGGCCGACCTCAAGCAACTGGAGGTGGCGTTCGCCCTCCACCGCCGGATGAATTCCTGGCTCGATACGCGCGAGATCGCCAAGGAGATTGGGGCCCGGGTACGCGAGGAGCTCGATTACGAGCGGGAGGCCAAGCACGCCACCCTGTACGGCGCCGTGCTCAAGGACATCGCGGCGGTGCGCGTCCCCAGCGTCTTCCCGGACCTGTCCACCAAGCGCCTGCTGACCCTCGGCTGGCTCGACGGCGACAAGATCCTGGGCTTCGCCGAGGAGCCGGTCGAGATCCGCAACCGCATCGCGCAGGCGATGTTCAAGGCGTGGTGGCATCCGTTCAGCCGGGCCGCCGTGATCCACGGCGATCCGCATCTCGGCAATTACACGGTCTTCTCCGAGGGCGGGGAGGCGGCCGGCATCAACCTGCTCGATTACGGCTGCGTGCGGATCTTCCATCCTCGCTTCGTCGGCGGCGTCGTGGACCTCTACCGCGGCCTCCTCGAGGGCGATTCGGCCCGCATCGTCCATGCCTACGAGGTCTGGGGCTTCAAGGCCCTCGACAAGGAGAAGATCGACATCCTGAACATCTGGGCGCGGTTCATCTACGGCCCGCTCCTGGAGGATCGGACCCGCACCGTCGCAGACGGGGTGAAGCCGGGGGATTACGGCCGCCACCAGGCTTTCCAGGTGCATCAGGCCCTCAAGGAACGGGGGCCGGTGACGGTGCCTCAGGAATTTGTGTTCATGGATCGCGCGGCGGTGGGGCTTGGCGCCGTGTTCCTCCACCTGCGCTCGGAGCTGAACTACCACCGGCTGTTCGAGGCGGAGATCGAGCATTTCTCCCTGGACGAACTGGCGAAGCGCCAGGGCCGCGCCCTCACCGCGGCGGGGTTGGCCACGCCCGCTTGAACGGCTCGGCACCCGATTGGGGCGTGATCAATTGCGGGCGTCCGATTGCGGCAGATAAACGCTTGAGCTACATCCCACCGTGACCGCAAGAAGTCGCGTCTAGGGACACGAGCGCACGATGGCCGAGAGTGAGACGGTGGCCGGGCACACCTACAGCCCGGCGATGGACGCGAAGACCCACGAGCAGACCTATCGCGGCTTCGTCCGCTTCGTCGAGATCGCCACCGGCGTCGTGATCTGCTGGGTTCTGGCCCTCGCCATCGGCGGGATCCGTGAGGCGTGGCTGCTGGCGATCCTCGGGGTGATCCTCGCGGGCGCGGCCGGCGCCGTTGGGGCCCTGGCGCCCGCCGTCGGCTGGCGCGGCCCGCTCGTCGTCGCAATCCTGCTCCTGCTGTACCTGTTCTTCGCCTGAATCCGCCGGGGCGGCCCCGGCCGCCTCCCGCCGACGGGCCGCATGCCCGGTGATCGGCCCGGGGCGCTGACGCGTGGCTCTCGATTCGATTGGCCACAAGTTACATTCAACGCGGTTTCATTATTTCATCGCCGGTCCCAGTCTCGAAAAGCCGCGTCGGTTCGCGCATTCGAAGGGCCGAGCTTATCCAGGGGAAACCTCGCATGCGCATCGCTGTGCTGTCCGAGACGGACTCCGCGGAACCGCGCGTGGCCGCGGTTCCGGAGACCGTCAAGAAGTTCAAGGCCCTCGGCGCCGACGTGGTGGTGCAGTCCGGCGCCGGCGTGAAAGCCGGTCTTCTCGATGGTGAGTACGAGGCGGCCGGCGCCGAGGTGGCCGGCAGCGCCGCAGACGCTGCGCGCGACGCCGATCTCGTCCTCAAGGTCCGGCGCCCGAGCGCCGAAGAGCTGCCGCTGTTCAAGCACGGCGCCACCGTGGTGGCGATCATGGACCCCTACGGCAACGAGGACGCCCTCAAGGCGATGGCCGATGCCGGCGTGGCCGGCTTCGCCATGGAGTTGATGCCCCGCATCACCCGTGCGCAGGTCATGGACGTGCTGTCCTCGCAGGCGAACCTCGCCGGCTACCGCGCGGTCGTGGACGGTGCCGCCGAGTACGGCCGCGCCATGCCGATGATGATGACCGCCGCCGGGACGGTCCCGGCGGCCCGCGTCTTCGTGATGGGCGTGGGCGTCGCTGGTCTCCAGGCCATCGCCACCGCGCGCCGCCTCGGCGCCATCGTGACCGCCACCGACGTGCGCCCGGCCACCAAGGAGCAGGTGGAGTCCCTCGGCGCGAAGTTCGTCGCGGTGGAGGACGACGAGTTCAAGCAGGCCGAGACCAAGGGCGGCTACGCCAAGGAGATGTCGGCCGGCTACCTGGCCAAGCAGGCCGAGCTGGTGAAGGGTCACATCGCCAAGCAGGACATCGTCATCACCACGGCGCTGATCCCCGGCCGCCCGGCGCCGAAGCTCGTCTCCGAGGAGATGGTGGCGTCCATGAAGCCGGGCTCTGTCCTGGTCGACCTCGCAGTCGAGCGCGGCGGCAACGTCGCCGGCGCCAAGGCGGGCGAAGTCGTCACCAACGAGCGCGGCGTGAAGATCGTCGGCCACGTCAACGTGGCGGGCCGGCTCGCCGCCACCGCGTCCAGCCTCTACGCGCGCAACCTCTACGCCTTCGTCGAGACCCTGATCGACAAGGAGTCGAAGGCGCTGGCCATCAAGTGGGACGACGAGCTGGTCAAGGCCACGAACCTGACCCGGGATGGCTCGGTCACCCACGCATCCTTCCAGTCCAAGAGCGACGGCGCCGCGTCGGAAGCCGCGTCCGTGGGCTTGTCCAAGTCGGAGGCCAACAAGGCGTCCGGCACGGCCGCCCCGGCGGGCGCGCAGTGATCCCCCGTCGAGAGGAGTAGCAGAATGGCAACCGTCATCATCCCTCCCGATCAGGCGACCGATCAGGCCCGCGTGCTGGCCGACGCCGCCCGCGCCGCCGCCGACGTGGCGCGCAACGCCGCCGATCAGGCCCAGGCCATCGCCGACGGCATGGGCCACGGCCTCAGTGCCGCCACCGGCGGTGCCGTCGACCCCACGGTGTTCCGTCTGGCGATCTTCGTGCTGGCGATCTTCGTCGGCTACTACGTGGTCTGGTCGGTGACCCCGGCCCTCCACACCCCGCTGATGTCGGTCACCAACGCGATCTCCTCGGTGATCATCGTCGGTGCGATCCTCGCGGTCGGCGTCCCGCTGATCGAGAAGGGCACCGGCTTCGCCCGGTTCTTCGGCTTCATCGGCATCGTGCTGGCCAGCGTGAACATCTTCGGCGGCTTCCTGGTCACGCAGCGCATGCTCGGCATGTACAAGAAGAAGGGCTGAGCCGGTGTCAGAGAACGTCTCCTCCCTTCTGTATATCGTCGCTGGCGTCCTGTTCATCATGGCGCTGCGGGGGCTCTCGCACCCCACCACCTCCCGGCAGGGCAACCTGTACGGCATGATCGGCATGGGGCTGGCGATCCTGACCACCCTGGTCGGCCATCCGCCGGCCGGGTTCGGCGCCTGGATCCTGGTTCTGCTGGGTCTCGGCATCGGCGGCGGCGCCGGCGCCGTGATCGCCAAGCGCGTGCCGATGACCGCCATGCCCCAGCTGGTGGCGGCCTTCCACTCTCTGGTCGGCCTGGCAGCGGTGTTCGTGGCGGCGGGCGCCCTTTACGCGCCGCAGGCCTTCGGCATCATCGAGAACGGCCACTTCCACAAGCAGTCGCTGTTCGAGATGGGGCTCGGCGTCGCCATCGGCGCCATCACCTTCACCGGCTCGGTGATCGCCTTCGCCAAGCTCGACGGGCGGATGTCCGGCAAGCCGATCATGCTACCCCAGCGCCATCTCATCAACGCGCTGCTGGCTGCCGGCCTTGTGCTGCTGATCGCCCTGTTCATCGGCACCGAGTCGAAGGCCCTGTTCTGGCTGATCGTCATCGTCGCGCTGGTGCTCGGCGGCCTGATCATCATCCCGATCGGCGGCGCCGACATGCCGGTGGTCGTGTCGATGCTCAACTCCTACTCGGGCTGGGCCGCGGCGGGGATCGGCTTCACCCTGGGCAATCTCGCGCTGATCATCACCGGCTCGCTGGTGGGCTCCTCGGGCGCGATCCTGTCCTACATCATGTGCCACGCGATGAACCGGTCGTTCATCTCGGTCATCCTCGGCGGCTTCGGCGGCGATGCCGCGGCGTCCGCCGCCGGCGGGCAGGTCGAGACGCGGCCCGTGAAGCAGGGCTCGTCGGACGATGCCGCCTACATCATGAAGAACGCCGAGCGGGTCATCATCGTCCCGGGCTACGGCATGGCGGTCGCCCAGGCGCAGCATTCGCTCCGCGAGATGGCCGACATGCTCAAGAAGGAGGGCGTCGACGTGAAATACGCCATCCACCCGGTGGCGGGCCGCATGCCGGGCCACATGAACGTGCTCCTCGCGGAGGCCAACGTGCCCTACGACGAGGTGTTCGAACTCGAGGACATCAACGGCGAGTTCCCGCAGGCGGACGTCGCCTTCGTGATCGGCGCCAACGACGTCACCAACCCGGCGGCCAAGACCGACAAGGCCTCGCCGATCTACGGCATGCCGATCCTCGACGTGGAGAAGGCCAAGACCGTGCTGTTCATCAAGCGCGGCATGGGCTCCGGCTACGCGGGCGTCGAGAACGAGGTGTTCTTCCGCGACAACACGATGATGCTGTTCGGCGACGCCAAGAAGGTCGTCGACAACATCCTCAAGGCACTCTGAAGCGCCGACCCGCGCGCGGTCGGCCGGGGCGGGCAGCGATGCCCGCCCCGTCTCGTTTCAGGGATTGGTCGTCTCGGCGCAGCCGGCTGTTGCGGTCAGGCCCGGGATTCCGTGATCCGGCCCGTGTAGGATGGCCCCGTGTCCTGCGCCGCGCTCCTCGCCGATCCGCCGCCCTTCCTGGGTGTCGCCGCCTCCGTGACCGGCCGACGCTGGCAGGAGCGTTGCGGCGGCGCGGCCGTCCAGAACCACATCGCCAAGATGGTGCAGGCCCACGGGCTGCCGGAGCTGCTCGCCCGCGTCCTCGCCGGCCGGGGCGTGGCCCCGGAGGACGCCGCGCGTCACCTCGCCCCGCGCCTGCGCGACCTGATGCCGGATCCCGACACGCTGCTCGACATGGACGCGGCCGTCCGCCGCCTCATGCGCGCCGTGCGGCGGCGGGAGACCGTGGCGGTGTTCGGCGATTACGACGTCGACGGTGCCGCGAGCGCCGCCCTCCTGGCCGGCTATCTCCGCAGCCTCGGCCTTCAGGTGCCGATCCACATCCCGGACCGGATCACCGAGGGTTACGGTCCCAACATCGCGGCGATCACCGCGCTCGCGGCGGACGGCGCGACCCTGCTGGTCTGCGTCGATTGCGGGACCAGCGGCCACGGCCCCCTGGAGGAGGCCGAGAAATCGGGCCTCGACGTGATCGTCCTCGATCACCACGCCGCCGCCGAGGTGCTGCCCCCGGCCCGCGCCGTGGTGAATCCGAACCGCCTCGACGATCTCTCGGGCCTCGGCCATCTCTGCGCGGCCGGTGTTGTGTTCCTGACCCTCGTCGCCCTCAGCCGCGCCCTGCGGCAGGAGGGATTCTTCGGCCCGGACCGCCCCGAGCCGGTCCTGACCGATGCCCTCGACCTCGTGGCCCTCGCCACCGTCGCCGACGTGGTGCCGCTCACCGGCCTCAACCGGGCCTTCGTGACCCAGGGGCTGACGGTGATGCGCCATCGCGGCCGGACCGGCCTGACGGCGCTCCTCGACGCCGCCTCGCTCAGCGAGCCGCCCGAGGCGTGGCACCTCGGCTTCGTGCTCGGGCCGCGCATCAATGCCGGCGGTCGCATCGGCGATTCGGCCCTCGGCGCCCGGCTGCTGACCACGGCCGATCCGCACGAGGCCACCCGTATCGCCGCCGATCTCGATCACTTGAACCGCGAGCGTCAGGCCATCGAAGCGCAGGCCGTGATGGAGGCCGAGGCCGAGATGGACCACGCGGTGACCCGCGATCCCGCCCGGGCCGTGCTGGTCGCGGCGAACGCGGCATGGCACCCGGGCATCGTCGGCCTGATCGCATCGCGGCTGAAGGACCGTTTCAACCGGCCGGCCTTCGCCTTCGCGATCCGTCCGGACGGCAGCGCCACCGGCTCGGGCCGTTCGATCCCCGGGGCGGATCTCGGGCTCGCGGTGCGCGCCTGCGTGGAGGCCCGGATCGCCAGCAAGGGCGGCGGGCACGCGATGGCGGCGGGCGTGACCCTGCGGGCCGACGACATTCCGCGCTTCGAGGCGCATCTCACCGCCCTCCTCGGGGCCAGCATCGCCCTGGCACGGTCGGCGGAGGCCCTGCTGATCGACGGAGGACTCAGCGCCGGCGGCGCCACGGCCGAGACCGTCCGGCTGCTCCAGCGGGCCGGCCCGTTCGGACAGGGCGCGCCGGAGCCGGTCTTCGCCCTCGGACGGCACCGGCTCGTCGATGCGGCCTTGGTCGGGTCGAGCCATGTCCGGGCGCGCCTGCGCAGCCGCGATGGGCAAGCCGTGGGGGCGATCTGCTTCCGGGCCGCGGAGCGGCCCCTCGGCCTCGCCCTGCTGAACGGGATCGGGCGCGAGATGCACGTCGCCGGCACCCTGTCGTGCGACCGTTGGCGCGGTGCCGAACGGGCGCAGCTGCGGATCGTGGATCTGGCGGTTGCGGATCCCTGATCGGCTTCAGGCGCCGGCCATCACCAGCGCCCAGAACCGCTTGTAGCGGGTGCCGGGGGCGTCCACCCGGGCGATGCCGATCCGGCGGATCTGCGGGATCAGCATGTTCCTGTTGTGCTCGGGGCTGGCCTTCCACCGGGCGAGCACCTGCTCCAGGGTCTCGGAGCCGGCGCTGAGGTTCTCGGCCGCATAGGACTTCGCCAGACCCGCCGACGCCATGCGCGACGTGAAGCTGCCGCCGATCTCGTGGCTGAGCTGCCCGTTGCGGGCATTGTTGCCCGCCTGGAAGGCCGCCGCCTTGACCAGGGTCGGATCGACGATCACCGGGCTCAACCCGTGCTGGACGCGGTAGGCCGAGATCGCCGCCGCAGCCGCGACCTCGTCCAGAACCGTGGTCTGCGTCGCGTTCTCGACGCTCGGCTCGGGGGTGAAGGACAGGCCGCCGCATCCGGCGAGGGCGAGCAGCAAGGCGGCGGCGAGGGTGCGGGTGAGGATCGGCACGGTCCGGACAGCGGGTTCGAGGAAATCGCCAGCCTCCCTCCGGCCGCCTTGCGGCGAAAGCGCGGCGGGCTCGGAGGGGCGCGGTCCGTTGGCCACGGTCGTGGCCGCGGCGCCACGCCCGGTGCGGTCAGGCCGCCAGGGCGTTGCCCCCGAGCATCGCCGGCGCGAAGGCGCGCAGGAGATCGGTGTCGAGATGGCCATGGCTCTCGACCATGATGGCCAGGGCCTCCGCGGCGGTGGCGGGCTGCCGATAGGTGCGGCGCTCGGTCAGGGCCGAGAACACGTCGCAGATGCTGACGATCCGGACGAGGTCGGTGACGGCCGCGCCTGCGAGGCGGTCCGGGTATCCCTTGCCGTCGAGCCGCTCGTGATGGTGGCGCACCACGTCGATCACCGCGCCCTCGAACTCCCCCTGCGCCAGCAGCAGGGCGGCGCCGATATCGGGATGGCGCTGCATCAGCCGCAATTCCTCGGGATCAAGCGGCCCCGGCTTGTTGAGGATCTCGACCGGGATCCGCGACTTGCCGATGTCGTGCAGCAGGGCGGCGCGAACGAGCCGACTGAGATCGCCGCGGCTCAGGCCGATCTGCGATCCGAAGGTCGCGGCGTGGCCGGCGACGCCGAGCGTATGCTGATACACGCCGATATCGTGGCGCCAGACCGCGTCGAGCCAGGCGCCGATACCCGCTTCCGACACGGCGGCGAGCACCAGTTCGGTCCCCCGTTCGACATCGGCCCGCTGGAGCCCGGCACCGAGGGCGGCGCTGTCGAACAGTTCGGTCACGATCGCGGTGGCGCCGGTCACCTGCTCCAGCAATCGTCGCTCACGCGTCGCCACCGATCGCGTCGCCTCCTCGATCATGGCGAAGGCGTTCGCCAGGACGATCTGGCGCGGAGCGGCGGCGGGAATCTGACGCAGATGCGGGGCGGGCGGCATCGGACCTGCGCCGCGGGCCAGGACCAGACGCGGCACCGGCGGCCGCGGGAAGGTGAGGGCCGGTTCGAGCGCGGCGGCCCGGTCCGGCGGCACGTCGAGGAGGATGAGGTGAGGCCGCGCGGTCGGGATCGCGGCCTGGGGCGCGAGGGCGCGGCAATCCATCACCAGCGCGATGGCCCGCTCCAGCGCCGCCCGCTCCGTCGGCCGATCGGAGATCAGCAGGACGAACGGCTGGTTCAATGTTCCATCTGTCGCGCCGAGGGCCAACACGGTTGCTCCCCCGCCCGCTTGGTCAACGATGCGTTGACCCTAACGGGAAGTTCCGAGGAAAGTGTTAACCCTAAGCAGTCAGCGCGATCCGAGCAATCGATGTCAGGCGAGTCTGGCGCTGCCCACGGCGCGCGCGGGCGTGGTGGCGGCGCGATCCGAATCACCGGCCGGGCTCACGAAATCCGCGAACTTGACGGTGAGGACGGCCTGGCAGGCCGCGAACGCGACGAAGATCAGAGCGAAGCTGGCGATCATGGGGGGCACTCCGAAGCGGCGGGACAGGCCGTATGTTGCGATGCGGTAGATGTCATGCCGCTCCGCAAACTGGTATACCAGATACGGAATGCCGACCATGCCGCCGGTGCATGACGCGCCGTCAGGGCTCAAAACACCGGTTCGCGATGTCGTCGGACGGGCGCGGGGTACAGAGTGCCGAGGTCGCGGACCGCGCCCGTCTTGACGCGATGCTGCGGTGCGGTCGGCCGATGCCCCGGCGAAACCTCACTGATCGCAGCATCGCCTGCGACATAGTCCCGTTCAGGCGCGACCGCTTTCCATAACCGGGCGGCATGCGGATGCGCTCGGCGCTCCCCGAGGGGGCAGTCCAGCTGCGATCAGTCGAGGTAATCGCCGTAGGTGTCGACGTGCTGGGCGAGGCCGAGCCCGTGCTCGCGCACGAGCCGCTCGGCCAGGTCGGCATCCCGGGCTTCGAGCGCGGCGATGATGGCCACGTGCTCGCGGATCGACCGCTCCGCCCGATCGCCCTGGCGCAGCGCCGTGCTGCGGATGCCGCGGACATGCATCAGGAGATTGCTCGTGAGGTCGGCGATCGCCTCGCAATGGCCGAGCGCGATGATCCGCTGATGGAAGCGGATGTTGGCATCCGAGTATTCGTCGATGTGTTCGGACGGTTGGCCTTCGTAAAACTCCGGGAACGAATCCCGCAGGGACCGCAACTGCGCATCCGTGGCTCCGGTACAGGCCAGCCGGGCCGCCATGCTCTCCAGCGCCGTCCAGGCGTGGATCATGCCGACGATCTCGCGCTTGTTCTTCTTGATCACGAACACGCCGCGCCGCGCCTCCGAGCGGACGAAGCCCTCCTGCTCAAGAACCGTCAGCGCCTCGCGCACCGGTGTGCGGCTGACGCCCAGATCTTGCGAGAGCTTGCGCTCGTCGAGCCGCACCTCGTCCGGCCGCCCATAGATGTCCATGTTGGTGATGGCTGTCTTGAGTGCCTCATAGGCCAAGGTCCGGAGACTTGAACTGGCAACGATCGGCTTGACGCTCAGCGGTTCGGAGTTCGACATCCCTGGTCCGGCGGCTCACATGCATGATGTACCGCACGCATTCTCAGTCGTGCGCGTCTCTGTGGACTAACGCAAACCTTATCCGGATCCTAGTCGAGCTCGGACCACGCCCACAGACCTCTGACGGCGACGTGATGCCCGGAGCGCACACCGTCGCAAGACACCGCCGCCGGGCCATGTCTGGCTTCACGTCCCGGACTGCCTCTTTAATCCCGAGCCGGGACCATGTATTTTTCTGCAAGTTCGATTGACACGAACCCGCAATATAAGCACCATTCTGCTGGCATACCGTCGACCAATTGTTGTCGAAGTCGTTCGAGCAACACGACTTCGGACCGGAAGACTTAATTTTTCGGTGACGCAAGAATTTTTCAACGCATGGCGGTCGCTTTGCTCTGCCGCTGCGTAGCATGGCGGGGCATACAGACCGCACGAGATCATCGACAACAATAAAACTGGCTGGGAGGGAAGCGAATGTCTGAGATCCGCAGACTCGTGGGGCGCGGCCGCTGGCTGCAACTCGCCTTCGGCGTCGTCTGCATGTGCATGATCGCCAACATGCAGTACGGCTGGACCTTCTTCGTCAATCCGATGCAGGAGCGCCACGGCTGGGACCGGGCGGCGATCCAGGTCGCCTTCACGCTGTTCGTGGTCACGGAGACGTGGCTGGTCCCGATCGAGGGCTGGTTCGTCGACAAGTACGGTCCGCGCATCGTCACCCTGTTCGGCGGGCTGCTCTGCGGCGTCGCCTGGGTGATGAACGCCTACGCCGACACCCTCACCATGCTCTACATCGCCGCCGCGATCGGCGGGACCGGGGCCGGCGCGGTCTACGGGACCTGCGTGGGCAACTCGCTGAAGTGGTTCCCGGACCGCCGCGGCCTCGCCGCCGGCATCACCGCGATGGGCTTCGGCGCCGGCTCGGCGCTGACCGTCGTGCCGATCCAGGCGATGATCAAAGCCCAGGGCTACGAGGCCGCGTTCTTCGCCTTCGGCATCGGGCAGGGCGTCATCGTCATGCTGATCGCGCTGTTCCTGCGGGCGCCGGCCAAGGGTCAGGTCCCGGATGTCGCCCGGGTCAGCCAGTCGAAGCGCGACTTCAAGCCCTCCGAGATGGTGCGCACGCCGATCTTCTGGGTGATGTACGCCATGTTCGTCATGATGGCCGCCGGCGGCCTGATGGCGACCGCGCAGCTCGGCCCCATCGCAAAGGACTTCAAGATCGCCGACGTGCCGGTCTCGCTGCTCGGGATCACGCTGCCGGCGCTGACCTTCGCGGCGACCCTCGACCGGGTGCTCAACGGCGTCACGCGGCCGTTCTTCGGCTGGGTCTCCGATCATATCGGGCGCGAGAACACGATGTTCGTCGCCTTCGCCATCGAGGGGCTCGGCATCTACGCGCTCAGCCAGCTCGGCCAGAACCCGATCGCCTTCGTGCTGCTGACCGGCCTCGTGTTCTTCGCCTGGGGCGAGATCTACTCCCTGTTCCCCGCCACCTGCGGCGACACCTTCGGGTCGAAATACGCGGCCACCAATGCCGGCCTGCTCTACACCGCCAAGGGCACGGCGGCGCTCATCGTCCCGTATACCAGCGTGCTCACGACCATGACCGGAAGCTGGCACACGGTGTTCCTGGCGGCCGCCGCGCTCAACATCCTGGCGGCCCTGCTGGCGCTCTTCGTGCTGAAGCCGATGCGCGCGGCCTACACCAGGAAGCGGGACACCAGCCTCGCCCCGGCGCTGGCCCAGTAACCCGCCGCGCGCACACCGGAGAGCCCGGCGCCTTTACGGCGTCGGGCTTTTGCGCCTACCCGGGGCCGGGCCTTCCGGAGATCGGTCATGGACAGGGACGAGCGCAGCGCGCGGGAGAGCGTCGTGGCGGCGGCGCGGGATCTCGACGCGCAGGGGTTGAACCGCGGCACCTCCGGCAACGTCTCGGTGCGCTTCCGCGACGGCCTGCTGATCACGCCCTCGGGCCTGCCCACGGCGCGGATGGGGCCGGACGACGTGGTCCCCATGGCCCTCGACGGCACGCACCCACCGGATCAGAAGCCCTCATCGGAATGGCGCTTCCATCGCGACATCCTCGCGTCCCGGCGGGATTGCGGCGCCGTCGTCCATGCACATCCGGTCTACTGCACGGCCTTCGCCCTGTGCCGGAGGGAGATCCCGGCGGTCCACTACATGATCGCGGCCTTCGGGGGGCCGAACGTGCGTTGCGCCCCCTATGCGCCCTACGGCACCGCGGAGCTGTCGGATCTCGCGCTCGCCGCGCTCGCCGACCGCACGGTCTGCCTCCTGGCCAATCACGGCATGATCGCCGCGGGGGCGAGCCTGGAGAAGGCCCTCTGGCTCGCCGTCGAGTTGGAGACGCTCTGCCACCAATACGCGGTGGCGCTTCAGGTCGGCACGCCGACGATCCTGTCCGATCACGAGATCGGCACAACGGTCGAACGCTTCCGCGGCTATGGGCTGAATGCCGCCGGACCGGATCGGGACCGCGGTTGAGAGCTTTCGGCCGCCTCAGCGGCCGAGCGTCTGACCGACTGCGAGCCCCGTCTCCTTGGCATACTCGGCGGCCGAGACCTTCTTGCCGCCCTCCGCCTTGACCTTGCGGATCGCGATCCGGCCGCCCTGCGCGCAGACGCTGAACCCGTCCTCATCGACGGCGATCACCTCGCCGGGCTTGCCCTTCACGTCGGCCAGCCGCCGTACCGGGTGCAGGCAGGCATCGAAGATCTGGAGCTTCCGGCCATCGAGGGTGGTCCAGGCCCCGGGGGCAGGGTTGGCCGCGCGGATCAGGTTGTAGATCTGCTCGGCATGGGCCGACCAATGGATCTCGGCCTCGGCGGCGCGGAACCAGCCCTCGTAGGTCGCCGCGTCCTCATCCTGATCGACCTCGATGTGCTGGCCGGCCACGACGAGGTCGGCCGCTTCGAGCATCGCGTCCACCCCCATCGGGAAGAGGGCATCGAAATAGACCTCGCCCAACGTCGCATCTGCGCCGATGGGGCAGGTCTTCTGGAGGATCACCGGCCCCTCATCGAGCCCGTCCGTCGGCCGGAAGATCGTGAGGCCCGTCTGGACATCGCCCCGGGCGATCGGCCAGTTGATCGACGATGGCCCGCGATAGCGCGGCAGCAGGCTCGGATGATACTGGATCGTGCCGTGCTTCGGGATGGTGACGAAGCTCTGAGGCGCGAACTGCAGGACATAGGCCATGATGCCGATATCGGCGTCGAGGCCGCGCATCGCCGCCTCGGCCTCGGGACTCTTCAGGCTCGGGAACTGGAAGACCGGGAGCCCCTTCTCCTCCGCCGCGGTCTTCAGGACGTCCGGCTTCGCGCCCGGTTTCTCCGGCGCGCAGAAGACGGCGGCCACCGTGTCGCCCCGCTTCAGGAACGCCTCCAGCACGGCTTTTCCGAAATCCTGCTGACCGATGAAGGCGATGCGCATGCAAGCTCCTGAGCGTCGTCCCACCCGGGCCGTGGGGACAGATGAGGAAACTCCGAGCGGAGCGAGACCCGTCCCGATATGCGGTCATCGGCGCTCGGAGACGGACGATGCGACTCAAAACAGCAGGTCGTCGCGCCGGTTCCGATATCCGAGACGCGGCGCTTCGGGCGGCCCGACCAGGCCGCCCAGGGTGACCGCGATATCCGATCGCCGCCGTTGGCGGCGGCGATTAGTTCATTCCGCAGCGATCTTCTGGACCGACCCGATCGCCCCCGAATTCGCGATCTCGTCGAACTCCGATTCGGAGTAGCCGAGCACGCTGCGCAGGATCTCCTCCGTGTGCTCGCCGAGCAGCGGCGAGCGCACCACGTCGCTCGGGCTCGCCGAGAGCTTGATGGGGTTGCCCACCGTCAGGTACTTGCCGCGGGTCGGGTGATCGACCTCCACGATGGTGCCGGTCTTCCGCAGGGCCTCGTCCTCGGCGATCTCCTTCATCGACAGGATCGGCCCGCAGGGGATGTCGTGCTTGTTCAGGGTGTCCATCGCCTCGAACTTCGACACCTTCATCGTCCACGCCTCGATCCGCGTGAAGATCTCGTTGAGGTGCGGCAGGCGCGCCTTCGGCGTCGCATAGTTCGGATCGGCCTTCCAGCCGGGCTCGCCGATGATGTCGCAGATCGGCTCCCAGACCGCGGCCTGGGTGATCACGTAGATGTAGGCGTTGGGATCCTGCTCCCAGCCCTTGCAGCGCAGGATGCGGCCGGGCTGGCCGCCGCCGGAATCGTTGCCCGCCCGCGGGGTCGCCTCGCCGAACGCGATGCCCTCGCCGAACTGGCTGTACTCCTTCAGCGGGCCATGCTCCAGACGCTGCTGGTCGCGCAGCTTCACCCGGCACAGGTTGAGCACGCCGTCCTGCATGGCGCAGTCGACCTTCTGGCCGAGGCCGCTCTGGGTGCGGTGGTAGAGGGCGGTCACGATGCCGAGGGCGAGGTGCAGCCCGGTTCCGGAATCGCCGATCTGCGCGCCGGTGACCATCGGGATGCCGTCACGGAATCCGGTGGTCGAGGCCGAACCGCCCGCGCATTGGGCGACGTTCTCGTAGACCTTGCAATCCTCGTAGCGGCCGGGCCCGAAACCCTTGACGGAGGCCAGGATCATCCGCGGGTTGGCCGCGTGGATCTTCTCCCAGGTCAGGCCCATCCGGGCGAGCGCCCCGGGGGCGAAATTCTCGACGAGCACGTCGCATTCCGCGATCAGGCGCCAGAGGATTTCCTTGCCCTTCGGATTCTTCGAATCCAGCGTGATCGAGCGCTTGTTGTGGTTCAGCATCGTGAAATAGAGGCTGTCCACGTCCGGGAGGTCCTGGAGCTGCTGGCGCGTGGCGTCGCCCACGCCGGGCCGCTCGACCTTGATCACGTCGGCACCGAACCAGGCGAGGAGCTGGGTGCAGGTCGGGCCGGATTGAACGTGGGTGAAGTCCAGGATGCGGACGCCTTCGAGGGCCTTGGTCATGATCGGTCTCGGAGCTGGGGGCGGTCGTCGGGATTTGGAGGCGCGGATCAGGCCGCGGGCGCGGAGGGCCGGCGGGTTCCCCGGGGGCGCGTTGCGCGGCGCGGGGTATCTGGGCCGGCTCGTCCCATCCTCGAACGGGTCATGTCTGCACTCCCTCCCGACGCGCAGTCCCGTCGTGAACGCGAGACCGTCATGCCGACCCCCGGGTTACGGGTCCGACGATATGTATACCACATGCCATTTGGCCGAAGCGAGAGCCATTCTGGCTGGCGCAATCGTGGCCGGCTACGCACGGTAAGCCGGCCCGGTGCCGGGCCCAGCGCGCTGGCGGACCCAACCCGGGGATGGCGGCACACCCTTGGCATTTGAGCCGAAGCGGTTCATGATTTCGACAAAATCCGCAGCCGGCCGAACGACGCGATGCTGCAGGAGGAACGCCCATGCTCGCCAGCACCAGCCTGATCAAATCGTCCTGGATCGCCGTCGACGTCGCCCAGGACCGGGCCGAGCGGGTGCTCGTGGTCGAGACGTACATCGCGGTCAGCCCGCTGGAACCCAATTTCGACGCGGCACAATACGAGCGTGTGCTCGCCTGCGTACAGAATGTGCTCAAGACCCACCCGGAGATCGACCGCGCGTCGATCCTGAGCATGCACCGCGGCTCCGGCTGCACGGCCCTGTTCCGCGAGGCGCCGGTGACGGCAAAGCAGCCCGCAGCGGCCTGAGACGGGTCAGGTTTCCTCTGCGGCCGCGCCGCCCGTGATCCCCGACGATTCCAGGGCAACCCGGGCCGCGTGGAACCACCAGAGCGGGATATCGCGATTGGCCTTCGTCAGTTCCGAGGCCCAGCCCTCCTTGGGCATGACCTCCGCCCGATCGGCGAACAGGCGCAGAGCCGCCTCCGCCCGCTCCCGTCGGCAGCGCTCGCGGATCGCGTCCCGCTCCGCCGCGGCCCGGACCTCCGCCTGCTCGACGAGGCGCCGGGTGGCGAGGTCGTCCGCGTCGAAGGCGAATTGCTGCCAGAACGCCTCGGCCTCCCGCGCGACGTCACGCTCACGCCCCATCCGCGCGAGCGCCGCCTCGGCCGCGTCCCGGGCCAATTCGGCGGCCTCTGCGCGGCTCAGCATCCGGTTGTTGGCCTCGAGCAACTCCCGTTCCCGCTCCGGCGCCATCCGCTGGCGCCGGAGCACGCGCAGCTCCTCTTCCCGAGCAGCCTCTTCCGCCGCGGCGGCGAGCAGCGGGGCGAGGGGACCGGCGGCCAGGGCGTCGGCGCGCTGAAGATAGCGCTCGCGCCGGCCCGAAAGTCCGTCTTCTAAGGCCTCATCGTCCCAGGCCGGACGATCAGGGTGACTGCTGCGATCGCACTCGTACAGGGCGCGTGCCAGGGCATTGCGCAGAGGGTCCGGAAGCGGCGCCGCAGCGTGCTCGTTCATGAACCTGCATTCGCGAAGGGCGATCGACACAGCTTACAACGCGGCGGGGCGAATAAAGAGACCAGGACGGCGCCGCGGGGATGAATTTTTCGACACGCCGTCATCGATGCGCGCCGCGAGACGCGTCGAATCGCTGCCTTACCTGAGCGTTCCGACGCTTGGGTAAAAAAGACAGCGCCGATTCGACAGATCACCGCTCGGCTACCGCCGCTGCAGGTCTTGGGCAAAGCGCATCTCGAGATCCGAGAACGCACGGCGTTCTTCGCGCGAACGCGTGAGATCATGGTGCGGTGCCGATGCCGTCGAGGCAGGTCACGCTCCCCGGTCCGCCGCACAGGGATGTTCATACAGCGCTTCCGGATGCAGGCAATGGGCGGACCCTCGCGCGTTTCGCTCCCTCCTCTGCGGGCTACGAAGTTCCGAGATCTCCTGCTGCAAGGCGCGACGCGCGCTCCTCCCCGTTGCGACTACGGGCGACACAGGTCTGAGGTCTCAGCGAGCGCGCCGGTCAGATCGGCGGGGCTCGGGTTCCCTCTTCCGAGCGGGAGAGGGGGCCTGTCGCGCTGCGTCATGAGCCGCGTGCCGTAAACCTGTGTCGCCTGTAGCTTTGCGGGGAGGCGTTGGCGGTGGGGGTGGCACAGAAAGCACCGCAGCAACGGATCCTGAGCCACCCCCACCCCTGACCCCTCCCCGCAAGGGGGAGGGGAAAAGCGCACCCTTTCAAAATTTTAGTGTCAGCCGGAGAAGCGTGAATCCGGTAGCCTCTGCGGGGGAGGGCGCGTGGCAGGTCTGGACTGCCGTACCCGTCGACCGGGCGATGGACCGAAACCCGAAATCCGGTTCCGATCGGCCCACCGCCGGCTGTCTCCGCCCGAAGCGTTGCCCGGAAAAACGCCGGCTCCCGGGTGCGCGACGGTGCGCCGGAATCGATGCTCCGCATGCCGGCTCATATCGTGTGGCGCGTGTCACGGACGCGGGCTAAACCGGGGCGTGCGCCCGTCGCGCGGCGATGCATCCCATGATCCATACCGGCTACAATCCGGCGCTCGTCGCCCTGTCGATCGGCCTCTCGGTCTTCGCCTCATACACGGCGCTCGAACTCGCGGCGCGCATCCGCGGGGCGGCCCCGGGACCGCGCTGGTCTTGGGTCGCGGGTTCCGCCCTGGCGATGGGCGGCGGCATCTGGGCGATGCACTTCGTCGGGATGCTCGCCTTCGACATGGGCGTTCGGGCCACCTACCATCTCGGCCTGACTCTGCTCTCCCTGGTGATCGCCGTCGCGGCGACCGGGATGGCGTTCGCGTGGGTCGCCGACAAGGACGCGCAGCCGGCGGCCGTCCTAGTCGCGGGACCGCTCATGGGCCTCGGCATCGCCGGGATGCACTACACCGGCATGGCGGCGCTGCAGATCCCCGGGGACCTCGCCTACAACCCGTCCATCGTCGCGGTCTCCGTCGCGATCGCGGTGACCGCGGCCACCGCCGCCCTGCGCCTCGCGTTCCGCCAGCACGGCGTCGGGCAGAGGCTGCTCGCGGCCGGCGTCATGGGGCTGGCCGTGGCCGGGATGCACTATACCGGCATGGCGGCGGCGACCGTCACGGCGGTGGCGGCCGGTGCCCCCGCCGCCCATGCCGCGATGCTGCCGCAGGGACAGCAGAACCTCGCGCTCTACGTCGCCGGGGCGACCTTCTTCATCCTGTTCCTGGCGATGCTGGGGTCGTCCCTCGACCAGCAGCGGGTCCAGCGCGACCTCCAGGCCAGCGAGGCCCGGTTCCGGGCCGCGATCCAGGCCGTCCGCGGCGTGCTCTGGACCAACGATGCCGCCGGCCGGATGATCGGCGAACAGCCGGGCTGGAGCACCCTCACCGGTCAGACCCGCGCCCAGTATCAGGGCTACGGCTGGGCCGACGCGGTTCATCCGGAGGATGCCCAGGCCACGGTCCATGCCTGGAACGAGACCGTCCGAACCCGGACGACCTTCAACCACGAACATCGGGTGCGCATGGCGGACGGGAGTTGGCGTCACTACGCGATCCGCGCCATCCCGGTGCTCGACGCGCGCGGCGCCATCCGCGAGTGGGTCGGGGTCCACACGGACATCACCGAGCAGCGGGAGGCCGAGGCCGAGCTTCGGGAGTCGAACGAGGAGATCCAGCGCTACGCCTATATCGTCAGCCACGATCTGCGGGCGCCGCTGGTCAACGTCATGGGCTTCACCAGCGAGCTGGAGGCGACGCGGGTCGAGTTGCGCGCGGCCCTGTCCGGGCACCCGCAGGCCGAGCGGATCGACGCGGATTTCGGCGAGGCGCTCGGCTTCATCAAGGCGGCGGTCAACCGCATGGAGAGTCTGATCGCCGCCATCCTGAAGCTGTCCCGGGAGGGGCGGCGGCAGTTCATGCCGGAATCCCTGGACATGACGGCCCTGCTCCAGGGCCTCGCGGACGCGCACAGGCACCAAGCCGAGGCGGCCCGCGCGATCGTGACGGTGGCGCCCGACCTGCCGCGGATCGTCGCCGACCGGCTCGCGATCGAGCAGATCTTCGGCAACCTGCTGGACAACGCCCTCAAGTACCTCGACCCGTCCCGCCCCGGGCAGATCGCCGTGACGGCCCGCGCGGCCGGCAGCCGGGGCATCTGTTTCTCCGTCACCGACAACGGCCGCGGCATCGCCGCCCGGGACCATGCCCGCGTGTTCGAACTGTTCCGCCGGTCCGGGGCGCAGGACCGGCCCGGGGAGGGCATCGGCCTCGCCCACGTCAAGGCGCTGGTGCGCTCCTTCGGCGGCCGGATCGAAGTCCGTTCGCAACTCGGCGCGGGCACGACCTTCGACGTGACCTTGCCGCGCGGTGCGTCTACAGCGGTCCGGGAGGATTCCGAACCGGCGCCCCTCGCCGCCGCATGAGCGTGGAGCGCCCCGTGCACCCCGTCAGCATCGTGATGATCGAGGACGACGAGGGTCATGCGCGGCTGATCGAGCGCAACATCCGCCGGGCCGGCGTCAACAACGAGATCGTGCCGTTCCAGGACGGAACCTCGGCGCTCAAGTACCTGCTCGGGCCGGACGGGTCCGGCGAGGCGAGCGCCCGGCGCCACCTGCTGATCCTCCTCGACCTGAACCTGCCGGACATGACCGGCCTGGACATCCTGGAGAAGGTCAAGGCGAACCCCCATACGCGGCGCTCGCCGGTGGTGGTGCTCACCACGACCGACGACAGCCGTGAGATTCAGCGCTGCTACGACCTCGGCGCGAACGTCTACATCACGAAGCCGGTGAACTACGAGGGCTTCGCCAACGCGATCCGCCAGCTCGGCCTGTTCTTCTCGGTGATGGAGGTTCCTGAGAACCCATGACCGCGGAGCACGCCGGCGCGGACCGGGCCGCCGCGGGGGCGCGGATCCTGTACATCGACGACGATCCGGGCCTCGGCCGCCTGGTCCGGCGGGCGCTGGAGGCGCGCGGCTACGCGGTGGAACTCTGCCCCAACGGCGCCGAGGGACTGGTCCGGCTCGCGCGGGGCGGGATCGACGCCGTGGCCCTCGATCATCACATGCCGGGCCAGACGGGGCTCGACCTGCTGCCGGAGATCCGGGCCCTTCCGGGGGCGCCGCCGGTCATCTACGTGACCGGCTCCGAGGACAGCCGCGTCGCCGTGGCCGCCCTGAAGGCGGGGGCGGTCGATTACGTCTGGAAGGACGTCCAGGGCCAGTTCCGCGAGCTCCTCGGCGAGGCCGTCGATACCGCCCTCCGGCAGGAGGCGCTGCGGCGGGACAAGGAGCGTGCCGAGGCCGAGATGCGCGAGGCCCGCGACCGGGCCGAATTGCTGCTGCGCGAGGTCAATCACCGGGTTGCCAATTCCCTGGCCCTGGTGGCGGCCCTGGCCCACATGCAGCGCAATGCCGTGACCGATCCGGCCGCCAAGGCGGCCCTCGACGAGATGCAGGCGCGGATCTCGGCGATCGCCGGCATCCATCGCCGCCTCTACACGTCGGACGACGTCGAATCCGTCGCGCTGGACGCCTATCTCGGCAGCCTCGTCGAGGAATTGCAGGCGGCCATGCGGGCGGACGGGCGGGACCACGCGATCCGCCTGACCGCCGCGCCGGTGCGGCTCTCCCCGGACAAGGCGGTGTCGGTGGGCGTGGTGGTGACCGAACTCGTCACCAACGCCTACAAGTATGCCTATCCCCTCGGGACGCCGGGGGAGATCCGGGTCGCCGTGGATCAGGACGGGGCCGACAACGTCCGCCTCGCGGTCGAGGACGACGGGATCGGCTGGACCGGGGAGGGGGAGATCCGCGGAACCGGACTCGGCTCGCGGATCGTGCGCGCCATGGCGACGAACCTGCGCTCCGCCCTCTCCTACGCACCAGGAAGTCCCGGCACCCGCGCCGTCCTGGCGTTCCGGGCCTGACCCGGCGGATCAGGACTCCGAACGGCCGGCGATGCGCTCGAGGGCGGCCAGCATCGGTTGCAGGTCCGCCTCCCCGAGGTCGTGGAAGCCGAGGGCCCGCCCCATGAACAGGCCCAGCACCGCGAAGAACAGCACGGAGCCTTCGCCCGGGCAGGCGCCCTCGATCCGGCCGAGACGGCCGAGCTGATCCGCCACGAAGGCGCGGTAATCCTGCAGGGCGTCCGGGGATTCGATCGAGGCGACGAGCAGGGCGCGGGACGATTCGTCGTCGTTGCCGTAATGCCCGCGGACATGCGCGACCATCGCCCGGGGAAGCTGCGACGGGCCGGGCGGGATCGCGGCCTCGCAGGCGGCGATCTCCTCCCGCAACTGGGCGAGCTTCCGGGCGACCAGCGCCGCGATCAGGGCGTCCTTCGATGCATAATGGTGCAGCACGCCGCCCTTGCTCAACCCCGCCTCGGCCGCGACCGCGTCGATGGTCAGGGCCCGTGAGCCCCCCTTCAGGAGGACCGCGGCGGCCGCTTCGAGGATGATCCCGGGCCGCTCCGCCAGCCGCTTGCGCTTCGCCTGCATCGAACACCTGCATTAAAAACCGACTGGACGGTATGTAACGATTGGGCTAGGAACGCGCCACGCCGATCTTATGAGCCCGGCCACCACGGTCGACCGCATGACCCGCCCCTCCGCCCACGATCCTGCCCGACTTCTCTGGGCGATAACGGTCTTCGGCTGGATCGGGTGCGCCCGCGCCGAGCCGATCGTCATCGGTGGCCCGACGCTGGCGCGTGTCAGGGTCATCGAGGCCCGCCGGACGCCGATGGCCTCCGAGGTGGTGCTCACGGGCGATATCCAGGCCCAGGCCCAGGTCAACGTGGCGTTCCGCACCAACGGCAAGGTCGCCGAGCGGCGGGTGGAGGTCGGCGACCACGTCGCGGCCGACCAGGTCCTGGCCGTGCTGGAGCCGCTGACCCAGCAGGCGAATCTCGACAACGCCCGGGCCGCGCTGAACTCGGCGGAGGCGCTGCTGACCCAGGCGAAGATGTCCTTCGAGCGCCAGAAGCAGCTCTTGGCCGGGGGCTTCACCACCCGCTCAACCTACGACAACGCCGAGCAGGAACTGCGCACGACCCAAGCCGCCGTCGATTCGGCGCGGGCCGCCCTCGGCACCGTGCAGGAGCAGTTCGCCTACACGGAACTCCGGTCCGGCGTCGCCGGGATCGTGACCAGCCGCAGCTTCGAGGTCGGTCAGGTCGTCCAGTCGGGCCAGACCGTGCTGGTCCTCGCGCAGGACGGGCCGCGGGACGCGGTGTTCAACGTCTACGAGTCGCTGCTCGCGCAAAAGCCGGCCGACAGCACCATCGCGGTGGCCCTGCAGGCCGATCCCACGGTCACGGCGACCGGGACGGTGCGCGAAGTGTCGCCGACCGTGGATTCCGCGAGCGGCACGGTCCGGGTGAAGATCGGGCTTCGGGCGACGCCGCCCGCCATGGGGCTGGGCGCCGTGGTGGTCGGACGCGGGCGGTTCGCCCCGCACGACACGGTGGTCCTGCCGTGGTCGGCGCTCTACCGCTACGACGGCCACCCCGCAGTGTGGATCTTCGATCCGGGGGCGCGGACCGTGTCGGTCCGCGCCGTGGAGATCGACCGGTTCGGGCCCGACATCATCGCGCTGAAGCGCGGCGTCGAGCCGGGGGAGCGCGTGGTCGTCGCCGGCATCCAGTTCCTGCGGCCCGGCCAGACCGTGGCGGCCGCCGAGATCGAGGGCGGCCGATGAGAACGCGCGCGATCCTGACCCTCGGCGCCGTCGCGGCGCTCGGCGGCTGCAACGATCGCGCCGGCGGCGCCGATCCCCATGCCGCCGCGCCCGTCAGGCCGGTGCTGACGCAGGTCGCCGAGCCGAGCGACAGGATCACCCTGGGCCCCTTCGCCGGCACCGTGGAGCCGCGCTATCAGGCCCAGCTCGGTTTCCAGATCCCCGGCCGGATGGTGGCGCGCGACGTCACGGTCGGCGACATCGTCACGAAGGGCCAGCGCCTCGCCGCGCTCGACGTCATCGTCACGCGCTTCGACCTGACCCGCGCCGAGGCCGACCTCGTCGATGCCCGCGCCCAGGCCGAGAACGCGGAATCCGCCGAGGGGCGGACCCGCCGCCTCATGGCGGGCAACAGCGTCGCGCAGGCCACCCTCGATCAGGCGGTGGCCAAGCGCGAGACCGCGCGGGCGCGGGTCGATCAAGCCCAGGCCAGTCTCCAGAAGGCCCGCGACCAGATGGGCTACACCGAGCTCAAGGCCGAGTTCGACGGCGTCGTCACGCAGCGCCAAGCCGAGATCGGGCAGGTGCTGAGCGCCGGGCAGGCCGTGGTGACCGTGGCCCGGCCGGAGGTGCGCGAGGCCGTGGTCGATATCCCGGAAGCCTATGTCGGCGCCTTGCCGCCGGACTGCACCTTCACCGTTGCGCTCCAGAGCGCCCCGGAACTGACCGCGACGGGCCGGGTGCGCGAGATCGCGCCGCTCGCCGAAGCGGGCACGCGCTCGAAGCGGATCCGCATCGCCCTGGACAATCCGGGGCCCGCCTTCCGCCTGGGCGCGACGGTCGACGTGGCGCTCACCAGCACGGTTCAGCGCCGCTTCCTGCTGCCGCCCTCGGCGCTGCTGGAGGAGGGTGGTCATCACGCGGTCTGGGTCGTCTCGGCCGACGGCAAGTCGGTGGCGCGCCGCGCGGTGATGCTGGCCGCCGGGCGCGACCACGCGGATCCGAGCCGCGTCGCGGTCATCGAGGGCCTCCAGGCCGGGGAGCGCGTCGTCATCGCCGGCGTCCACGCGCTGAGAGACGGTCAGGCCGTGCGCCTGGGCGACGGCGCCGTTTGAGCGGGCGGCAGGGGCTTTCCCAGTGACGAACTTCAACCTCTCCGACTGGGCGCTCGGGCACCGCTCGTTCGTCTGGTTCCTGATGCTCGTCGCCCTCGTGGCCGGCGTGATGGCCTATTCCCGCCTCGGCCGGGAGGAGGATCCGCCCTTCACGATCAAGACCATGGTGGTCCAGACGACGTGGCCGGGCGCGACCATCAAGGACACCCTCGATCAGGTCACCGACCGGGTCGAGAAGGAGCTGCAGCAGCTCAACGGCCTCGATTACGTGCGCAGCTACACGACGCCCGGCTCGTCCACGGTCTTCGTGCAGTTCCGCGACACGCTCAAGAAGAGCGAGATCCAGCCGGCCTTCTATCAGGTCCGCAAGCGGCTCGCCGACATCAAGGGCCAGTTCCCGGACGGCGTGCAGGGTCCGTTCTTCAACGACGAGTTCGGCGATGTCTACGGCAACATCTACGCCTTCACGGCCGACGGCCTGACCTATCGGCAATTGCGCGACTACGTCGAGGGCGTCCGGACCGAGGTGCTGCGGGTACCCGACATCGGCAAGACCCAGCTGATCGGCACCCAGGCCGAGACGATCTTCCTCGATTTCTCGACGCGCAAGCTCGCCGGCTACGGCCTCGACTTCTCCGCCCTGATCAAGGCGCTCCAGGCGCAGAACGCGGTCTCGGCCTCGGGCGTCGTCCAGGCCGGTCCCGAGCGCGTCTCGCTTCGGGTCAGCGGCTCCTTCGCGTCCGAGGCCGCGCTCCAGGACTTCAATCTGCGGGTGAACGATCGCTTCTTCCGCCTCGCCGACATCGCCGAGATCAGCCGCGGCTACGAGGATCCGCCGTCGCCGCTGTTCCGGGTCGACGGCAAGCCCGCGATCGGCCTCGCCATCGCCATGCGGCCCGGTGCCAACCTGCTGCATTTCGGCGACGCGCTGAAGGAGCGGATGCGGCTGATCGAGGCCAAGCTGCCCGTGGGTGTCGGCGTCCATCTCGTCTCCGATCAGCCCAGACAGGTCGAGCACGCGGTCGGCGGCTTCACCGAGGCCCTGGTCGAGGCGGTGATCATCGTGCTCGCGGTGAGCTTCGTCAGCCTCGGCGTGCGCGCCGGTCTCGTGGTCTCCGTGTCGATCCCGCTCGTCCTGGCGATCGTGTTCGTGGTCATGCAGATCATGGACGTCACCCTGCAGCGCATCTCGCTCGGTGCCCTGATCATCGCGCTGGGCCTGCTGGTCGACGACGCCATGATCACCGTGGAGATGATGGTCGCGCGCCTGGAGCGGGGCGACACGCTCCGGAAGGCGGCGACCTTCGCCTACACCTCCACGGCGTTCCCGATGCTCACCGGGACCCTGGTCACCGTGGCAGGCTTCCTGCCGATCGGCTTCAACGGCTCGGGGGCGGGGGAGTACACCTACTCGCTCTTCGTGGTGATCGCGGCCGCGCTGCTGGTCTCATGGGTCGTGGCGGTGCTGTTCGCGCCGCTCATCGGCGTGACGCTGCTGCCGAAGACCATGAAGCACCACAGCGAGTCGCGTGGGCTGTTCACCCGCCTGTTCACGGCGGCCCTGCGCATCGCCATGCGCTGGCACTGGACCACGGTCGTGACCTGCCTCGCGGTGATGGCCGTGGCGATCGTCGGCATGGGCCACGTCCAGCAGCAGTTCTTCCCGTCCTCCGACCGCTCCGAACTGCTGGTCGATCTGACCCTGCCGCAGAACGCCACCATCGCCGAGACCCGGGCGCAGATGGATCGCTTCGAGGCGACGCTGAAGGACGATCCCGACGTGTCGAGCTGGTCCTCCTATGTCGGGCAGGGCGCCGTGCGCTTCTACCTGCCCCTCGACCAGCAGCTCGCCAACGCGTTCTTCGGGCAGATCGTGATCGTGACGAAATCCCTCGGCATCCGCGACCGGGTGATGGCGCGCCTTCAGGAGTTCGCCCAGCGCGACTTCGTCGGCACCGACGTGCTGGTGCAGCCGCTCAGCCTCGGGCCGCCGGTGGGACGGCCGGTCCAGTACCGTCTGAGCGGGCCCGACATGGAGACGGTGCGCCATCTCGCCCTCGACCTCGCCAACGTGGTCGCCACCGACCGGCGCCTGGACGTGCCGACCTTCGACTGGAACGAGCCCGGCAAGGTCCTGCGGGTCGAGATCCTCCAGGACAAGGCGCGCCAGCTCGGCGTATCGAGCCAGGACGTCGCGGGCATCCTCAACGGTATCGAGGGCGGCCAGTCGATCACGCAGGTGCGCGACTCGATCTACCTCGTGAACGTCGTCGGCCGGGCCCGGGCGGCCGAGCGGTCCTCGCTCGACACCCTGCAATCGCTCCAGGTCGGGCTGGCCAACGGGTCCGTGGTGCCGCTCCTCGCCTTCGCGCGGATCGGCTACGACCTCGAACAGCCGATCGTCTGGCGCCGCGACCGGCTGCCCACGGTGACGGTGCGCGCGACGATCCACGATTCGACCCAGCCCGCCACCATCGTCGCCGCCCTGCAGCCGGGGATCGACGCCTACGTGAAGGCGCTGCCGGAGGGCTACACCCTCCAGACCGGCGGAGCGGTGGAGGAGTCGGCCAAGGGCCAGGGTCCCATCGCCGCCGTGGTCCCGGTGATGCTGCTCGCCATGGCGTTCTTCCTGATGGTGCAGCTCCAGAGCGTCGGGCGGATGCTGCTCGTCTTCGCCGTGGCGCCCCTGGGGCTGATCGGCGTGGTGCCGGCGCTGCTGCTGTTCGACAAGCCGATGGGCTTCGTCGCCATCCTGGGGATCCTGGCGCTCGTCGGCATCATCATCCGCAACGCGGTGATCCTGGTGAGCCAGATCGAGGAGTTCCGGGCGGAGGGCATGGCGCCCTGGGACGCGGTCTACGAGGCGACGCACCACCGGATGCGACCGATCCTGCTCACCGCCGCGGCCGCGAGCCTCGGGCTGATCCCCATCGCCCGCGAGGTGTTCTGGGGGCCGATGGCCTTCGCGATGATCGGCGGAATCCTGGCGGCCACGCTCCTCACGCTGCTGTTCCTGCCCGCCCTCTATGTCGGCTGCTACCGCATCCGGCCCAAGAGCGGCGGGGCCTCGCACACCGCCTGATCACCGGCGGACGGGATCGCAGCGCGCACAGGGCGCTGCGAGACGCGGTCGACCCGCCCATTCGCCCCCTCAGGGCGGGTCGACCGTCATCGGATTCGGACGGCTCCGGTCGCGCAGCGCGGCAACCAATCGCCGCGCCGCGCATAGGGTGGTGTGGAACGAGGAGTCCCATCCGCATGAACGCCTTCATCGCCGTGGTCCTGGTCTGCGCCAACGGCCTCGCCCAGGAGGCCTGCACGGACGATCAGGCCCTGGAGGTGCGCAAGGTCCGCGTCGCCAACGAACTCGGCTGCGCCACCGGCTGGCAGGAGATCATCGCCCGCACCGAGCGGCGCGACGAGATCGGCAAGAGCGCCTATCTCAAGACGGAGTGCCGCCGGGTGAAGGCAGAGCCGTGACGGCCGCGCTACCGCTCGTACTTGATGTAGGCGAAGCGCGGATCGGTGGGCGTCCCTTCGAGGCCCTGGCCCTCCAGCCCGGGCTGCCAGGACACGACCTCCTCGATCTTCCGCGCCAGGGCGAAGTCCTTGTCGGTGATGCCCTTGGCGGCGTGGTTCATCAGCCGCACCTCGACCCAGGCGTAGGACGCGGTCAGGTCAGGGTGGTGCCAGGCCGCCTCGGCGAGGTGCCCCACGGTGTTGATCACCATGAGCGTGCTCTTCCAGCCGGAGGTCTTGTAGGTCCGGCGGATCCAGCCGTCCTCCAGCCGCCAGGCGGGCAATTCGGCCTTGAGCCGCGCCTCCACGGTCGCGTCGTCCAATGCGCCTTCACGTCGCTCGGTCATGTCCGGCGTCCCTCTCAAGTCGGTCCCGCGCGGCAGGGTGCCGCCGCATCCTGTCCTGCGCAAGCGGTCCCATCCGGTGGACGCCGCGCTATGCGGGCCCTATGACCTTTTTCCAATGGCGCCGGGACAAGTCCGCACCCCAGTCTGCCGGCTTTCAAGACTGCGCAATACGATGGGAGAAGGCGTGATGCTGTCACGGCGCGCGATGCTCGCCGCGGGTCTGCTCGGCGGCCTCGGCTTGCGGGCGGCGCGGGCCGACGCGCCGGTGATCCGCCTCGGGAGCCTGCCCTTCGGCACGTCGACCTGGGAGGCGGCGGTGATCAAGGCCCGCGGCCTCGACGCCGCCAACGGCTTCCAGCTCGACGCCGTCAAGCTCGCCGGCAACGACGCCGCGCGGATCGGCTTCATCGGCGGTCAGGTGGACACGATCATCGGCGACCTGCTCTGGGCGGCCCGCCTCGGCAACGACGGGCAGGCGGTGCGCTTCATCCCCTATTCCACCTCGGAGGGCGCCGTGATGGTGCCGGCCGACAGTCCGATCCGGAGCCTCAAGGACCTCGACGGCAAGCGCCTCGGCGTAGCCGGCGGGCCCCTCGACAAGAACTGGCTGCTGCTCCGGGCGCAGGCCAAGGACGCCGCCGGCATCGATCTGGAGCACGCCGCCGAGATCGCCTACGGCGCGCCGCCGCTCATCACCCTGAAACTGGAGCAGGGGGCGCTCGACGCGGCGCTGACCTACTGGACCTACTGCGCGCGCCTCGAAGCCAAGAAGTTCCGCCGGCTCGTCGGCGCCGAGGACATCATGCACGCCCTCGGGGTCACGGGGGACGTGGCGCTGATCGGCTACCTCTTCCAGGATGCCATCGTGAAGGAGAAGCCCGACGCGGTGGCGGGTTTCGCCCGGGCCTCGCGTGCCGCCAAGGACATGCTCGCCCAGGACCCGTCGACCTGGGAGATCGTGCGCCCGCTGATGGCCGCGGAGGACGACGCGACCTTCGAGGCGCTGAAGCGCGATTTCCTGGCCGGGATCCCGCGCCGGCCCGTCGCGGAGGAGCGGGCCGACGCCGAGACGCTCTACGCCGTGATGGCACGGCTTGGTGGCTCGCGCCTCGTCGGAAAGGGCACCGGCCTGCCCCCCGGCCTCTATTACGACACCGGCCGCAATGGCTGAGGCGGCCGGCCGCCGCGGTCCCGCAATGTGGCTCCGGATCGCCGGAACCGCACGGGCGTGCTGACCCGGATCGCATCCCTGCTGGTGCTCGTCGCCGCGTGGCAGGCCGCCGCGCTGGAGGCCAAGTCCCGCCTGCTGCCGGCGCCCCTGGCGGTGCTGCGCTTCATCGGGCAGGAGGCCGAGCGCGGCGACCTCCTCCACAATGTCGGCGTTACCCTGCTGCGGGTGGCGATCTCCTTCGCGGTGGCGATGGCGCTCGGCATCGCCCTGGGGGTGGCGCTCGGCCGCTCGAAGGCCGCCGACCTGACCCTCGACACGCCGCTCCTCGTGCTGCTCAATACGCCGGCGCTGGTCATCACCGTGCTGGCCTATGTCTGGGTCGGGCTGACCGAGACGGCCGCGATCCTCGCCGTGGTGCTGAACAAGCTCCCCAACGTCGCGGTGATCGTGCGGGAGGGTGCCCGCAACCTCGATCCCGGCCTCGACGAGATGGCCAAAGTCTACCGGCTGGACCGGCGCGACTGGGTCGGCGATGTGCTGATCCCCCAGCTCCAGCCCTACATGGTCACCGCCGCGCGCTCGGGCCTGTCGCTCGCCTGGAAGATCGTGCTGGTGGTGGAGCTGCTCGGCCGCCCCGACGGCGTCGGCTTCGCGATCAACTACTACTTCGTCCAGAGCACCGATGTGGCCGCGATCATCGGCTACAGCCTCGTCTTCATGGCGGTGATGATCGGTATCGACGTCCTCCTGCTCCAGCGGCTCGAAGCCCATGTCCGCCGTTGGCGCTGACCCCGTCCTGCGCGTCGCGATCGATTCGAAGTGGTATCGCCCCCGGGGCGGCGAGCCGGTCGAGGCGGTCCGCAACCTCGCCTTCGCGGTCGGGGCCGGCGAGATCGTCTGCCTGATTGGCCCCTCGGGCGCCGGCAAGACCACGACCCTGCGGATCCTACTCGGGATCGATCCGGCCTTCGAGGGTCGCGTCGCCGGGGCGGAGGGGGCCGGGATGGTGTTCCAGGAGCCGCGGCTCCTGCCCTGGCGGAGCGTCGAGCACAATGTTCGTCTCGGCCTGCCGCGGGCACGGCGTGGTCGCGACCTCGACGACCTGTTCGCGCGGCTCGGGCTGAGCGCGTGGCGCGGCAGCTATCCGAAGGCGCTCTCGCTCGGGATGCAGCGGCGCGTGGCCCTCGCCCGCGCCCTCGCCGACGGGCCGCGGGTGCTGGTGCTCGACGAGCCCTTCGTGTCCCTCGACGATGCCGCCGCCGCCGAGCTGCGCGCGCTGGTGGTCGACACGGTCGATCGGGCCGGCATGAGCGTCCTGATGGTAACGCACAACGTCGCCGAGGCGATCGGCATCGCCGATCGGCTGCTCCTCGTCTCACGCCGGCCCGCCCGCCTGATCGCGGACGTCCCCCTCGATCGGCCGCGCAAGTCCCGCGACCGCGCCTGGGCGGAGGAGACCCGAGCCGGCCTCGCAGCGCAGCACCCGGATATCATCGCGGTGTAGAGGCCCCGCTCCGGAGGGGCGCCGGCTTTCGGGAAGCACCGACGCGCGGCGTCGGCGCGGCTCAGTTCGCCTTCGCGTCCACGTCCAGCCGGTCGAGCACGGCGGCCGGGGAGCGCGCCGCCCCGAGATCGATGAAGCCGATGCCGGCGGGCTCCTTGGCCCTGGCGTGCAGGACCAGCTTGCCGGGCTTCAGCACGAACTGCCCCATGGCGGCACCGATCCCCTTGGCGGCGGGGCCGTTGCCGAGGATGATCGGCACGCCGAGCAGGCTCGCGGTGACGTATTCCTTGCGCAGCTCCTCCGGCTTGAGGCTGAGATCCTTCGACTGCGCCGCCAGGAAGCGCTCGAACAGGCCGGCATTCTCCACCGTCAAGTCGAGGTTCTTGGCGCTCCCCGAGAACATCAGCAGCGTCGCCGCCGGGAGCGTCCCGGACAGCAGTTCGGGTCCGATCCCGCCCAGCGTCCCGGCAAGGCGGACCGTGCCGACATCCCGTCCGGAGAGCACGACTTCGCGCACGGACAATTCGCGCGCCGTCTCGTCCACGGTCGCGTCGGCCACGAGGTCGAGGTCGAGGTCGCGATAGCCATAGGCCGGCAGCATGCCGACGATCGGCTGGCCGGCGAGCAGATCCGCGGGCAGGCTCAGGCCGGACAGAGTCAGGCGGCTGCTGCTCGGCACGCCGTCGCTCGGCGGACCGACGGCGAGGGTCGCGACGCGCAGGGCGATCCGGCGCGACGGGTGCGGAGCGACCGTGACCGCGAGGGGATCGCCGGCCCGCGGCTCCGGGGCCTTGGGATCACCGAGCCTCCCGACGACCGGCCGGTTCGGCTCAAGGGCCGGGCCGCGACCGGGCAGCCGTCCGTCCCGCGGGGGAACGCGGTCGGCTTCGGCCTCCGGGGGGAGTTCGATCGACAGGTCGTTGAGGCTGAGGTCGCCGACCTGCGGCGTGAGGCGGCGCATCTCCGCGTCGGACAGGCCGGCCCCGGGGCCGGGTTCGGCGGCGATGGCCTGCAAGGCCGCCACCGTGGGGGCCAGCGAGGTCCCGCGGAGGGTGAGGCGACCGATCCGGGCGCGCAGGCTGCCCCGGGTCAGCGCTAGGTCCTCGAGCCGCGTGCCGGCCTCCGGCCCCGACGATGCGTAGGCGACCCGGCGGATCTCGAACAGCAGGGGCCCCTTCGGGTCGGCATCGCTGACGCTCAGGCCCTGCATCTCCAGGCTGCCGAGCATCGTCGCGCCGATCAGGTCCGCCGCGGCGCCCGCGAAGACGCGACGGTCGTTCGGCTCCGCGAAGCCCGCACCCACGATGGCGAAGGCGCCGTTCCAGCCGTCCGGGATCTGCCGGCCGCCGAGGTCGCGTCCGTTCAGACTCGTGATCTTCACGGTGGTCCCGCGCGCGTCCGAATAGGTGACGTCCGACACCTGGATCGTGCCGTAGACCCGCTGGACCGGTCCCTTGCCGTCCCCCGGGACGGTGTAGAGGCGGCTGAGTGCCGCGAGGTCGAGGTCGGTCGCCCGTACGGCCCCGTAGGTGCCCGAGCCGCGGTTCGGCCCGGAGACCACGCTGACGGTCGCGCCCGCGGCCGTCAGTTCGCCGACGCGGCCCGCCCGGACGTCCCGGGCGACGACGTCGCGGTAGGTGACGGTCTGGCGGTTCTCCCCGGGCCCGGCATTCTCGGAGGTGAGGACCGGGACGGTCAGGCTTCCGGCATCAAGCCGCACCAGGCGCTCGTTCCACGGGACCGCGGAGTCGGGCCGGAGGATCGCTTCGAGATCCTCCTTCGACAGGCGCGTCCCGCTCGCCGTCAGCTTGGGCGCCTTGAGCAGCGTGCCCCCGAGGGGCAGGACCACGTCGGTGACCGTCACGTCCTGAACGGCGGCGGCGCCCTCCTGCGCGGCGAGCGGCCCGGGGCAGGCGGCGAGGCCGAGCAGCACCGACACCCCGGCCGCCGCCAGGGCCGACCGGAGGCGGGATCGAGCCTTCGGGTGGATCATGGCAGCCGGACCTGAGCTCTCGGGTGAAGCCCGTAGGCGTGCCGCGTTTTCCCAGGCGAGGCAATCGCACGCGCCGGCGCAGGGCGTCGCGCCGCAACGAGTGTCGTAAGGGAGCAACGGCGGGCGGCGCGCGTCGGAGCGGACGCGGCGCCGGAGGCGGGCGGTCGCCCTACAGCGAGAACGAGGTGCCGCAGCCGCAGGACGCCGTGGCGAGCGGGTTCTCGATCTTGAACGACTGGCCGATCAGGTCGTTCACGAAATCGATGATCGAGCCGTTCATGTATTCCAGCGAGACCGGGTCGACGATCACGGTGGCGCCGTTGCGCTCGATCGCGATGTCCTGGGCCTCGCGGCTCCGGACGATGTCGAAGGCGTAGGAGAAGCCCGAGCAGCCGCCGCCGTTGACGCTGATCCGCAGGGACGAGCCGGAGGGCTCTGAGACCATGATCTCGTTGATGCGCTTGGCGGCGCGGTCGGTCAGGATGATTTCAGCCATCGGTCTCTGGCCACGCATTCGTTCGGTGGACGCCACCGCCGGGCCGTTGCCCTGGACGTCATGACCGACAAGATATGGGTCCTGAGCCTGCGCCGCAACGCGTCGGGTGGGGGAGGGGTCATGATCGGGATGCGCGACACAGCGGGCGGATGCCGTGCGGGCTAACGGCGAGCGTTGGCGCGCGCCCTACGCCACGGATCCGGCCCGGACCCGCGGACGCCTGATCCCGGAGGACGCCTCGCCGACCCGGAGCGACTTCCAGCGCGACCGCGACCGGATCATCCACTCCACGGCGTTCCGGCGGCTCAAGCACAAGACCCAGGTCTTCGTGCATCACGAGGGCGACCATTACCGGACCCGGCTGACCCACACCCTGGAGGTCAGCCAGATCGGCCGGGCCCTGGCCCGGGCGCTGGGGCTCGACGAGGATCTCGCCGAGGCGCTGGCGCTCAGCCACGACCTCGGCCACACCTGTTTCGGCCATACCGGCGAGGACGCCCTCGACGCCTGCATGGCCGCCCATGGCGGGTTCGACCACAACGCCCAGACCCTGCGGATCGTCACGCGCCTGGAGCGGCGCTACGCCGGGTTCGACGGGCTCAACCTCGCCTGGGAGACCCTGGAGGGGCTGGTCAAGCACAACGGCCCGCTGCTCGATGCCGACGGCCGGCCGACGCCGCGCTACGCCGACCGGGGCATCCCGGCGGCGATCCTGGAATACGACGCGCTGAACCCCCTCGACCTGTGGAGCCAGGCCGGTCCCGAGGCACAGGCCGCCGCGCTCGCCGACGACATCGCCTACGCGGCCCACGACCTCGACGACGGCCTGCGCGCCGGCCTGTTCGAGATCCCGGACTTGCGGGAGGTCCCGTTCCTGGCCGAACTCCTGGACGAGATCGACCGGCTCCACCCGGACCTGGAGCCGTCCCGCCAGATCCACGAGCTGGCGCGGCGCGTGATCACGCGCTTCGTCGAGGACGTGATCCGCGAGGGCGGCCGCCGGATCGCCGCGCTCGAACCCCGCAGCGTCGCGGATATCCGCCGGGCGGGTGAGCCGGTGATCGCGTTCTCGCCGGAGATCGCCGCGGCGGATGCCGACATCATGCGCTTCCTCTGGCGGCGGATGTACCGGCATCCCGGGGTGGTCGCCGTGCGCAAGAAGGCCGAAATCATCGTCAACGACCTGTTCGCGCGTTTCACCGCCGACCCGGTGCGGATGCCCGAGGAGTGGAGCGCCGGCCTCGACGGCGCGGGGCCGGCGCGCATCGCCCGCCGGGTCGCCGACTACATCGCCGGCATGACCGACACCTACGCGGTGCTGGCGCATCGCAAGCTCCACGACACGACCCCGGACCTGCACTGGGCGTTGCCGAGCCGGGGATTGCCCCTCGCCGAGCCCTGAGCGGCATCCCACCGGTGCCGTGACACCCTATCGCCCCCTTGCTAGACGGCCCGGGCGGGCGCAGGCCGGACGGGCCGGGCGACGCGATTGCGCGCGAGCGAGACCGAGACCGATGAACATTTTCGCCCTGTTCGAGGCGCGCGTGCGCGAGGCCGTCGAGGCGCTGACGCGCGCCGGCCAGCTGCCCGAGGGCCTCGATCTCGGCCGCGTGGTCGTCGAGCCGCCGCGCGACCCGTCGCATGGCGACCTTGCCACGAACGCCGCCCTGGTCCTGGCCAAGGAGGCCCGGACCAACCCGAAGGCGCTGGGCGAGGCCCTGGCGGCGGAGCTGCGGGGCGATCCGCGGGTCGTCGAGGCCAGCGTCGCCGGTCCCGGCTTCATCAACCTGCGACTCGCGCCGGCAATCTTTCACGCGGTCCTGCGCAGCGCCCTCTCGGAGCCGGAGGCGTTCGGCCGGGCGCAGATGCAGGGCGGCGCGATCAACGTCGAGTACGTCTCGGCCAATCCCACCGGACCGATGCATGTCGGCCACGGCCGCGGCGCCGTGTTCGGCGACGCCCTGTGCAATCTCCTGGTGGCCGCCGGCCGGACGGTGACCCGGGAGTATTACATCAACGACGCGGGCGCCCAGGTCGACGTGCTCGCCCGCTCGGCCTTCCAGCGCTACCGCGAGGCGCTGGGCGAGCCCTTCGCCATCGGCGAGGGCCTGTATCCCGGCGACTATCTCAAGCCCGTGGGCGTGACGCTGGCGGAGGCCCATGGCCGCAGCCTGCTCGATCAGCCCGAGGCCGCGTGGCTGCCTCTGGTGCGCGAGACCGCGCTCGGCATGATGATGGACATGATCCAGTCCGATCTCGCGGCGATCGGGATCCGGCACGACGTGTTCTTCTCGGAGCGGACGCTCCAGCAGAGCGGCGCCGTGAAGGCGCTCCTTCAGGAACTGCGCGAACGCGGGCTCGTCTACGAGGGGCGCCTGCCGCCACCCAAGGGCCAGCTCCCCGACGATTGGGAGGATCGCGAGCAGACGCTGTTCCGCACCAAGGAGTTCGGGGACGACAGCGACCGGCCGCTGCTCAAGTCCGACGGGTCCTACACCTACTTCGCCTCCGACATCGCCTATCACCGGGCCAAGTACCTGGCGGGTGCCACCGAGCTCATCGACGTGCTGGGCGCCGACCACGGCGGCTACGTGAAGCGCATGCAGGCCGCCGTGAAGGCCGTGAGCGACGGCAGGGCGACCCTCGACGTCAAGCTCTGCCAGCTGGTGCGGCTGTTGCGCGCAGGCGAGCCGGTGAAGATGTCGAAGCGGGCCGGCGAGTTCGTGACCCTGCGGGACGTCATCGACGAGGTCGGGCGCGACGCGATCCGCTTCATGATGCTCTACCGCAAGAACGACGCGACCCTGGACTTCGACCTTGCCAAGGTCGTCGAGCAGTCGAAGGACAATCCGGTCTTCTACGTGCAGTACGCCCACGCCCGGGTGCGTTCGGTCCAGCGTCAGGCCCGCGAGGCTTTCCCCGCGGCCGACCTGTCCGGCCCCGCCCTGCTCGCCGAGGCGGATCTCGGCTTGCTCACTGATTCGGGGGAGGGCGAGATGATGCGGCTCATCGCCCAGTACCCGCGGGTGCTCGAATCCGCCGCCGCCGCGCATGAACCGCACCGGATCGCGTTCCATCTCTATGAGACCGCCTCGGCGCTCCATAGTTTCTGGAACAAGGGCAAAGACTTGCCGCAATTACGGTTTGTTAATGCAACCGATCGAAAGTCGACCTGGGCCCGGCTGGCGCTCGCCGAAGCTCTGCGGAGCACGCTTGCCGCGGGCCTCGCGGTGCTCGGTGTGACCGCGCCGGACGAGATGCGATGACGGACCCGAGACCATCGGGCCTGTGACCGGCGCTGATGTGAGGATGCTGCCATGACGAACGCTTCGCGCGCTCAGGTCGATCTGGACGCCCTCGCGCGCGATCTGCGTCACGATACGACACGCGGATCGCAGGACGGGGCCAAGCCCGATCCGCTGGCCGAACTGGCCCGGATCGTCGGGCAGGACGATCCGTTCCGCGCCCTGCTGGCGGCCCGCGATCAGATGCGCGCGGTGGCGCCCGCGCAGCCGCAGGCGGGCTGGAACGGCCGGGTCGAGCCGAGCTTCGCCCCCGAGCCGGCCAAGCCGAATCCGGCCGACGCCTTCGACCAATACCTCGCCTCTGTGGAGCGTGACACGCATCACGAGGAGGCCCCGTACGGCGCCGGGGCCGATGCGGCGGAGCACGGTGCCGAGGACGGCTACGCGGAGGACCGCCCCCTCCGGCGCGTGAACCCGCGCCGGCGGCTCGTCTCGGTGGGGGCCGGCATCGCCGTCGTGGCGGTCGCGGTCACGGGGGCGCTGACCTACAAGGGCCTGCACAGTTCGAGCCCCGGCGGCGTGCCGGTGGTCCAGGCCGATGCGACGCCCCTCAAGGTTGCGCCCAAGGTCGCCGACGGCGTCGAGATCCCGGATCAGAACCGGCAGATCTACGATCCGAAGGGCAAGAAGGACGGCCAGATCAAGATCGTCAATCGCGAGGAGCAGCCCCTCGACGTGGCCGAGGCGGCGCGCGCCGCCCAGGGTCCCGCACCGGCCGGAACCAGCCAGGGCGGCACCACGCCGGGCAACGGCCCGTTCGAGGCGTTCGGCGAGCCCCGCAGGGTCCGGACCGTCGCGGTGAAACCCGAGGCGCCGCCCGCGCCCCCGGCCCGGGAGGCGCAGGCCGATGCTGGCCCGAGCCCGATCCCCACCATGGTTCTGCCCACCGACGAACCGCCCGCACCGCCCGCCGCCAAGACCAGGCCGGTCCGGCAGGCCGCGGCCTCCCTGGCGCCCGCGACGCCCGCTTCCGTGGAGGCGCCGCCGGCCCCGACGCCGGTCGAGGCGCCGCCGCCCCGGCCCGTGGCCGTCAAGCCCGCGCCGAAGGCGGTTCAGCGGGTCGCCAGCGCGGCCCCGGACACGACCGCCAGCACCACGACCTCCGACGATGCCGGCCTGAGAAGCGGCCCCGTGGGCGGCTTCTCGGTGCAGCTCGGCGTGCGCGGCTCGGCCGCGGAGGCGCGGGCGGCCTTGCATCAGATGCAGGGCAAGTACAGCGAACTCGCCGGCAAGCCCGAACTCATCCGGCAGGCGGAGGTCAACGGCAAGACCATCTTCCGCGTCCGCGTCGGGCCGCTGGAGAAGGCCGAGGCGTCCAGCCTGTGCAGCACCCTGCAAAGCGCAGGCGGCCAATGCTTCGTGGCCAAGAACTGAGCCGCTGAATCCACCTCCCGGCCGGTCACTGCGGTGACGGCCCCGGAGCGAGCGACGGGCTGATCGGCGGGGGCCTCGACCCACCGGTTCGCCCCCGCGCAGCCGCCGCTGGCGAGTCCCGGCGGCAACACAGGCCCGCCACGAACCGGGACGGCCGCCCCGCGCCGCCGATTCGTCTTGCCGGCTCCCTGTTCCCGCCCGACTCTGCGCGCATCGATTCGGCCCGCCCGAAACAGCCTTCGCTCCGCGTGCATCCCCGAGTAGTCCCCGAGACGTCCCGATGACCTCCCGTGCCCTGATCCTCGGCTGTGCCGGCAAGTCGCTCTCCGCCGAGGAGGCGGCCTTCTTCCGCGACGTGCGGCCGTGGGGGTTCATCCTGTTCAAGCGGAACATCGGCACGCCCGACGAGGTGCGCGCCCTGACCGCCGCCTTGCGCGACTGCCTCGGCTCCGCGACCGCGCCGATCCTGATCGACCAGGAGGGCGGCCGGGTCCAGCGGATGGGACCGCCGCACTGGCCGGCCTATCCGGCGGGCGGACGCTACGGCCGGCTGAACGGCAGCGCCACCGCGATCGCGCGTCTCGGCGCCCGCCTGATGGCGCACGATCTGGCCGATGTCGGCATCAACGTCGATTGCGCCCCCGTGCTCGACGTTCCGGCCCCCAGCGCCCACGACATCATCGGCGACCGGGCCTATGGGACGAACCCGGCCTCGGTCGCCGAGATCGGCCGGGCGGTCGCCGAAGGCCTGATGGCCGGCGGGGTCCTGCCGGTGATGAAACACATCCCGGGGCACGGCCGCGCCGCCTGCGACAGCCATCTCGGGCTGCCGGTCGTCGAGGCGAGCCGCGAAGCGCTGGCGGCGCAGGATTTCCGGCCGTTCCGGGCCCTGGCCGACCTGCCGATGGCGATGAGCGCCCACGTGGTCTTCACCGCCATCGACCCCGAGCGTCCGGCGACGCAATCGGCCACCGTCATCGGGGAGGTGATCCGCGGCGAGATCGGGTTCGACGGCCTGCTGATGACCGACGATCTGTCGATGCAGGCGCTGACCGGGACCTTCCGCGCGCGGGCCGAGCGGGCCTTCGCCGCGGGCATCGATCTCGGCCTCCACTGCAACGGCGCGATGGACGAGATGCGGTCGGTGGCCGAAGCGGCCCCGGCGCTCGACGGCCGCGCTGCGGAACGGGCCGCCGCGGCGCTCGCGCGGCTCGATCCGGCCGGCGACGACCTGGACGTGCCGGAGGCCCGGGCGCGGTTCGCGGCGGCCCTGGCGGCGGCCTGAACCGAGGTCCTGACCCGCGGCCTTCCACCACCCCTGGCACCGCCCGTGCTTGTGTTCGGGCGGCGCGATCCCTAGGTTCGCCCCGAAATCCTCAACCGGACGTAGCGTCCCGCTCCCGCTTCCTCGGGGCGCACGCAGGAGGTTGCCATGGGCAGCATGAGTATCTGGCACTGGGTCATCGTCGCGGTCATCGTGATGCTGCTCTTCGGACGCGGCAAGGTCTCCGACCTGATGGGCGACGTCGCCAAGGGCATCAAGGCGTTCAAGAAGGGCATGGCGGAGGACGACACGCCCCAGGCGACACAGGCCCCCGTGGTGCCCGGCGAGCCGGTCCGCACCATCCCCCATACCGCCGAGCCCAGCCCCGGCACCGCCATCCCGGCGAGCCACATTCCGGGCGGCGAACGCAAGACGGTCTGAGGGCAAGCTCCTCTGAGGGGAAGCCCCTCTGAGGGACTGTCAGGGGACGTGCGCTGGTGTAGAGCCTGGCGGGGCCCGGGCTTCGGTTCGGTTCCCAGGGCAGCAGGACCGTCGACGACATGCTGGACATGAGCTGGGGCGAGGTGATGCTGATCGGCGGCGTCGCCCTCATCGTCATCGGGCCGAAGGATCTGCCGAAGGCGCTGCGCACCGTCGGGCAGATCACTTCGAAGCTGCGCCGCATGGCCGGCGAGTTCCAGATGCAGTTCAACGAGGCGATCCGCGAGGCCGAGCTCGACGAGGTTCGCAAGGAGGTCGACGGCATTCGCAATACGGTGCGGAATGCGGGTTCGACCTTCAATCCCGTCCAGACCATCCGGGACGAGCTGAAGGGCGCGGTCGAGGGCCGGGCCAAGGTCGGGCCGGAGAAGCTCGGCCCCGAACTGCCGGCCGGGGAGACGCGCTCCCTCGCCGACGCGACGGCGCAGCTGAAGGCCGAACAGGACGCCGTGCCGCCGGCAGAGCCGAACTCCCCGGAGCCGCCGCCGGCCGTCGCGCATGCCGAGGCGCCGCTCCCGGTATCCGGCTCGGTGGACGATCCGTTCGGGCCGCCGCCCGACCCGCCCGTCGTGCATCCCACCTCCGTCGATCCGAAGAACGGCGCCGTCGTCCGATGATCACCGACGCGGACGAGGCTGAGATCGAGGCCTCCCGGGCGCCCCTGCTCGAGCATCTGATCGAACTGCGCGCGCGGCTGATCAAGTCGCTGATCGCCTTCGTGATTATGTTCTTTGGCTGTTTCTTCTTCTCGCGGGATATCTACAATATCCTGGTCTATCCGTATGTCTCGATCGTCGGCGTGCAGAATGCCGAGCTGATCGCCACGCATTTCCTCGAACAGGTGTTCACCAACATCAAGCTCAGCGTCTTCGGGGCGGCCTTCCTGGCCTTCCCGGTGATCGCCACGCAGATCTACGCCTTCGTGGCGCCGGGCCTCTACCGCAACGAGCGCAAGGCATTCCTGCCCTATCTGGTGGCGACGCCGATCTTCTTCGTGCTGGGCGCGCTGGTGGTGTTCTTCCTGGCGATGCCGCTGTTGATCAAATTCTCGGTGTCGCTGCAGCAGGTCGGCGTCGCCGGGGAGCCGACGATCAAGCTGCTGCCCAAGGTCGACGAGTATCTCTCGCTGATCATGACGCTGATCTTCGCCTTCGGCATCGCCTTCCAGCTGCCGGTGGTCCTGACCCTGCTCGGCCAGATCGGGATCATCGACGCGGCCTTCCTGCGCGAGAAGCGCCGCTACGCGATCGTCCTGGTCTTCGTGGCCGCCGCCGTGCTGACGCCGCCGGACGTGATCTCGCAGCTGTCGCTGGCGGTCCCGATGCTGCTGCTCTACGAGGCCTCGGTCTTCTCGGTGTCCCGCGTCGAGAAGCTGCGCGCGGCGCGGCGGGCGGCGGAAGGCCTGGATCCGTGAGGGGCGACCGACTCAGTCGGGTGCCCGCAGGCGGTAGCCGACGCCGGTCTCGGTGAGCAGGTAGCGCGGGCGCTCCGGATCCGTTTCGAGCTTCTGGCGCAACTGGCGCATGTAGACCCGCAAGTATTGCGGGTCCGAGGTGGCCGGCGCGTGGCGCATGAGCTGGGCGTGCGTCAGCACCTTGCCGGCATGCTGCACCAGGACCCGCAGGAAGTCGTATTCCCGCGGCGACAATTTCACCTCCCGCTCGCCCACGCGCACGATCCGGCGCACGAGATCGACCGAGAGGTCGTCCAGGCGGAAGACCGGCCGCTCCCCCTGCATGGCCAGCCGGTGCCGGAGCGCCGTGCGGATGCGGGCGAGCAGCTCGTTCATGCCGAAGGGCTTCGTCACGTAATCGTCCGCCCCGAGATCCAGGGCCTCGACCTTGCCGCGCTCGTCGTCGCGGCTCGACAGGACCAGGACGGGCAGGTCCGGCCAGCGCTCGCGGATCGCCGCGAGCAGCGCGTGGCCGGACATGTCGGGCAATCCGAGATCGAGGATGGCGAGGTCGATGCCCCCCGCCGCGAGCGCGGCGAGCGCCGCCGCCCCGTCGCCGGCTTCGACAACGCTGTACTCCTGGGTGCCGAGGCCGGTCCGGAGAAGGCGCCGGATCGGCGGCTCGTCGTCGATCACCAGGATGCTGGCCGAGGCAGTCACGCGGCGCTCTCCTCGCAGGCCCGATCCGGGGGCATCGGCCTCATCCCACCCGCAGCAGCACGTGCCGCTTCTTGCCGAAGGAGAGCTTGATGACGCCGTCGTCGGTCAGATCGCCCGGACGAAGCATCGCCTTCTCGTCCGTCACCGGCACGTCGTTGACGCGCAGGCCGCCGCCCTTGATCTGGCGCCGGGCCTCGCTGGTGGAGGGCACCAGCTTGGCGATCTCGGGGCCGAAGGCCGTCAGCACGCCGAGCCCGGCCTCCAGAATCGCCGCCGGCACGGTGACGCTCGGCAGATCGGCGGCCAGCGTCCCTTCCACGAAGGTCTTGCGCGCGGTCTCGGCGGCGGCCTCGGCGACGTCGCGGCCATGCATCAGCGCCGTCGCCTCCGTGGCCAGCACCATCTTGGCCGCGTTGATCTCGGAGCCGGCGAGCGCGGCGAGGCGGCCCACCTCCGCCATCGGCAGCAGGGTGAACAGCTTCAGGAAGCGGGCGACGTCGGCATCCTCGGTGTTCCGCCAGAACTGCCAGTAATCGTAGGGCTTCAGCATCTCCGGGTTGAGCCAGACGGCACCCGCGGCGGTCTTGCCCATCTTGGCGCCCGACGAGGTCGTCAGGAGCGGGCAGGTCAGGGCGTAGAGCTGGGGCGTGCCCATGCGCCGGCCGAGATCGATGCCGTTGACGATGTTGCCCCACTGGTCCGAGCCGCCCATCTGCATGACGCAGCCGTAGCGGCGGTTCAACTCTACGAAGTCGTAGGATTGCAGGATCATGTAGTTGAACTCCAGGAACGAGAGTTCCTGGTCGCGCTCCAGGCGCAGGCGGACGCTGTCCATCGACAGCATGCGGTTCACCGAGAAATGGCGCCCGACATCGCGCAGCATCTCGATGTAGTTGAGCTTCGTCAGCCATTCGGCGTTGTCGACCATCACGGCATCGCCCGCGCCTGCGCCGAAGCGCAGGAAGCGGTCGAAGGTCTTGCGGATCTCGGCCTTGTTGGCGTCGATCTGCTCGACGGTCAGGATCTTGCGCGTCTCGTCGCGCCCGGACGGGTCGCCGACCCGGGTCGTACCGCCGCCCATCAGGGCGATCGGCTTGCCCTCCGTGGCCTGGAGCCAGTGCAGCATCATGATCGAGAGCAGGTGCCCGACATGGAGCGAGGGCGCCGTGCAATCGTAGCCGACATAGGTCGTCAGCCGGCCCTCGACGGCCGCGGCGTCGATCCCGGCGAGATCCGAGGTCTGGTGGATGTAGCCGCGCTCGGTCAGGATCCGCAGGAAATCGGATTTCGGCGCGAAGCTCTCGGCGGTCATGGATGCCATCTCGGGTCGCTCGCGTCGCGCGACAGGCCGAGGCTCCGCGTGCTAGCTCGCGCTGGGGTCAGGATACGGCGCGCTCTTAGCAGGGCGTTCGCGGAAAGGCACGGGGCAGGACGGCATGGCGATGATGCGCGCGATCGGGCTGATGAGCGGCACCTCGCTGGACGGCGTCGACATCGCCCTGATCGAGACCGACGGCGAGGGGGTCCACGTGGTCAAGGGCCACAACAACTTCCTCGAGCCGCTGGGGCCGACCGGCTACCGCGGCTACAGCGACGACGAGAAGACGCTCCTGCGCGCCGCCACGAAGGACGCCGAATCCGTTCTCCACCCCGGCGACCGGCCCGGCCGCCTGCCGGAGGCCGAGGCCTTCGTGACGCGGGCCCATGCCGAGGCCGTGGAGCGCTTCCTGGCCGAGAACGGCCTTGCCGCGGCCGACATCGACGTGATCGGCTTCCACGGCCAGACCGTCATCCATCGGCCGGACCAACGGATCTCGATCCAGATCGGCGACGGGCAGGCGATGGCCACCCGGCTCGGCATCCCGGTGGTCTCCGACTTGCGGAGGGCCGATATCGAGGCGGGCGGCCAGGGGGCGCCGCTGGTGCCGGTCTTCCACAAGGCGCTCGCCGAGGCCTCGGGCTTCGACGGGCCGTTCGGCATCCTCAATATCGGCGGCGTCGCCAACGCGACGCTGATCGATTCCCGGGGCGGCGTGATCGCCTTCGATACCGGACCGGGCAACGCGCTCATCGACGAGTGGATGCAGGAGCGTGAGGGCAAGAACCTCGACGATGGCGGCCGCACCGCCGCCCGGGGCCGGGCCGACGAGCCGCTGCTCGCTTGGCTGCTCACGCACCCGTTCTTCTTCCGCCGGCCGCCGAAGTCGCTGGACCGGAACTGGTTCTCGCACAAGCTGGCGGGCCAGCTCTCCACCGAGGACGGCGCCGCAACGCTCACGGCCTTCACGGCGCGGGCGGTGGCCCGGGCGCTGGACCACGCCCCCGAGATCCCCACCCGCTGGATCGTGGCCGGCGGCGGCGCCCGCAACGGTGAGTTGGTGCGGCTGCTGAATTACCACCTGCGCGCCGAGATCACGACCGCGGACGCGATCGGCTGGTCCTCGGCCTATCTGGAGGCGCAGGCCTTCGCGTATCTCGCGGTGCGCTCGTTGAAGGGCCTCCCGATCACCTTCCCGTCCACCACCGGGGTGCGCGAGCCGATGACGGGCGGGATTCTGGCGCGACCGTGAGTTTGGGCTACGCGCTGCGGCGAATCATCGAGGAATACCCGCTCGCCCGCCTCGACCCGCCGGCCGGGCATCCGCTCGCGGCCGTCATCCGGAAAGGGGCGCCGGACGAGTTGCGCGCCGCCCTCGAACCGATCGATGGACCGTTCCTGGTCAAGGGCAGTCCCGGGCGCGGCATCCACTGGGCTGCCGTTCCCTGGCTGGCCGTGTTCGACCCGGCCGTCACCGCCAGCGCGACGCGCGGCTACTATCTGGTCTACCTGTTCCCAGCGCACCGCGAAGTCGTTCACCTGTCGCTGGCGCAGGGGACCGTGGCGGCGATCCGCGCACATGGGATAGGCGCGGGCGATCATCTCAGGGCGAGCGGCTCGATGCTCCGGGCACACCTTGAGGATTTCGCAGACCGGCTCCCAAACCGGACGATCAGCCTCGGCACATTGGGCGAGTTGCCAGAGGGCTACGAGGCCGCACATATCCTCGGCACGACCTACGACCACGATGCCCTCGGGGACGAACGGCGGCTGCGAACCGATCTTGCCGTGGCCGTGGCTGCCTACCGGGCGCTCAAGGCGCGGGGCGGTCTTGCGCTGGGAAGCCGGCTTGTCACGACCGTCGACAGCAGGGGGTGACGACGGATGCGCGCTGGTCTCGCGCCTTCCATATCGAAGCGAATTACGCCACGCTTTTCGCGAATCTCGAATGAGTCGCGCAGGTGGATAACGCACTTTTCCCCTCGAAACCGACGGCGCGTTCCGTGTTGATCGCGAATGAACGTACGAAGCTGACGGCGATGTACGTCAACGCGATAGCTGGTTCGATCTTCACGGTGGGCGGTTTGGCACCGATTTTCGCAGTGCTATACACGTCAGGCCCTCCGAGCCTGCCGGTACCGGTGATCGTTGGTCTCGCCGTGATTTGCTGGATCACGAGCGGCACCTTACATTATGCGGCACGGCGCTACCTGAAGGAGCTGCAAGGATGAGCCTCCTGAATGTCATTGTCGTGCTCAGCGTCCCGGCAGCGGCTCTCGTTCTCGGACTTGGGGCCATCCGTTATGCGCGGCGGGCCGATGGTCGCTGAGGATCACGCAGGGTGAATGTGATCCGGTTCCGCCGATCGGCTCGAGCAGGAGGCGGAATAAGACGGTAGTCAAACGTTTGTGCCCCCGCCGCTCCCGCGCTAAGTCAGCCGCGCCATGTCGCACAACACCTTCGGCCACCTGTTCCGCGTCACGACCTTCGGCGAGAGCCACGGGGTCGCGCTGGGCTGCGTGGTCGATGGCTGCCCGCCCGGCCTGCCGCTGGAGGTTGAGGAGATCCAGGCGGAGCTCGACCGCCGCAAGCCCGGCCAGTCGCGCTTCACCACGCAGCGCCGCGAGCCCGATCAGGTGAAGATCCTGTCCGGCGTGTTCGCCGACGACCGCACCGGCGGACGCCAACTCACCACCGGCACGCCGATCGCGCTGACCATCGAGAACACCGACCAGCGCTCGAAGGATTATTCCGAGATCCGCGACAGCTATCGGCCCGGCCACGCCGACTACACCTACGAGGCCAAGTACGGCATCCGCGACTATCGCGGCGGCGGCCGCTCCTCCGCCCGGGAGACCGCGGCGCGGGTCGCCGCCGGGGCCGTGGCGCGCAAGGTCATCCCCGGCATCATGATCCGGGCCGCTCTCGTCCAGATGGGTCCGCACGCCGTCGACCGGTCGCGCTGGGACTGGGCGGAAACCGGCAACAATCCGTTCTTCTGCCCCGATGCCGAGACGGCCGCCTTCTACGAGACCTATCTGGACGGGATCCGGAAGGACGGCTCGTCGGTGGGTGCGGTGATCGAGGTCGTGGCCGAGGGCGTGCCGCCGGGTCTCGGCGCACCGGTCTACGGCAAGCTTGACGCGGATCTCGCAGCCGCCATGATGTCGATCAACGCCGTGAAGGGCGTCGAGATCGGCGACGGGTTCGCGGCGGCCGCCCTGCGGGGCGAGGACAACGCCGACGAGATGCGCGCCGGCAATAGCGGGCATCCGCGCTTCCTCGCCAACCACGCGGGCGGGATCCTCGGCGGCATCTCCAGCGGCGAGCCCGTGGTGGTCCGCTTCGCCGTCAAGCCGACCTCCTCGATCCTGACGTCGCGGCGCTCCGTCACCCGCGACGGCGCGGAGGTGGACCTCGTCACCAAGGGCCGCCACGATCCCTGCGTCGGCATCCGCGCCGTCCCGGTGGCGGAGGCCATGATGGCCTGCGTGCTCGCCGATCACTATCTGCGCCATCGCGGACAGGTCGGGCAGCAGCCCTGATCCCGCGACCGGCCCCAACGATTCGAGAATGCCCGTGCCCCATTGCACCGTCACCGAGGCCATCGCGGCCTTCGCCAAGGGCGAGATCGTGGTCGTCACCGACGACGACGACCGCGAGAACGAGGGCGATCTCGTCGTCGCCGCCTCGCTCTGCACGCCGGAGAAGATGGCGTTCATCATCCGCAACACCTGCGGCATCGTCTGCGCGCCGCTGTCGCAGAGCGAGGCGCGGCGCCTCCACCTCGCCCCGATGGTGGCCTCGAACGACGCGCCGCTGGGCACCGCCTTCACGGTCACGGTGGACGTCAAGCACGGGCTGACCACGGGCATCTCGGCGGAGCAGCGCTGCAACACGGTGCGGGCGCTCGCCAACGGCAATATGGGCGCGGGCGACTTCGTCCGGCCCGGCCATGTCTTCCCGCTGATCGCCCGGGACGGCGGCGTGCTCATGCGCTCGGGCCATACCGAGGCCGCGGTCGACCTGTGCAAGCTCGCCGAGCTGCCGCCGGTCGGGGTGATCTGCGAACTCGCCAACGACGACGGCACCGTGATGAAGGGGCCGCAGATCGAGGCTTTCGCGACGACGCACGGGCTCAAGCAGGTCTCGGTGGCCGATCTCATCGCCTACCGGCAGGCCCGCGACCGGCTGGTGGAGCGGGTCGGGCACTTCCCGGTCCGGTCGAATCATGGGGACATGACCGCCTACGTGTTCTCGACGCCGTTCGAATCGATCCAGCAATTCGCCTTCGTGATGGGCGAGATCGGCGACGGCCGCGACGTGCTGGTGCGGCTCCACCGATCCAACGTCGCCGCCGACGTGATCGGCGGGGGCCGGCAGATCGACGCGGTGCTGAAGCGGTTCGCGGCCGCCGGGCGCGGGGTGCTGGTCTACCTGCGCGACGGGACCGCGGGCGTGCCGGTGATGAGCGTGACCGAGGAGGGGACGGAGGCGCAGCGCGCCCGCCAATGGCGCGAGGTCGGCCTCGGCGCCCAGATCCTGCGCGACCTCGGCGTGGTCTCGATCCGCAACCTCGCGACGTCGTCGCGGGCGTATGTCGGCCTCTCGGGCTTCGGCATCGAGCTCCTGGGCGACGAACCTCTGGAGGGGTGAGCGACGCGCGTCAGGCGCGCCGCGCGACGGTCCAGATCGCGGCGCCCGCCATGATGGCGGCCGCACTCCGATTCAGCCGCGCCCGGAAGCGGGGTTTGCGCAGCGAGTCCCGCGCCCGCGCCGCCAGGGCGGCATAGGGCGTCATCACCAGGACGAGGACCGACGCGGTCAGGCCCACGAGGGTGGCGTAATCGCCGGGCGTGACGGCGCGAAGGTCGACCAGTGTCGGCAGCACGGCCAGATAGAAGACGATCGTCTTGGGGTTGGCCAGGGTGATGGTGAGCCCGGCGACGAAGCTCGCCAGCGGCCGGTCGGCCGGGCCGCCCTCCACCCGATCGGTCTGCCCGGCCGAGCGCCACAGACGCACCGCCAGATAGGCGAGATACAGGCCGGCGCAGAGCCGAACCAGGATGAAGACCTCGCCCAACGTCTCCGCGATCAGGGCCAACCCGAACACCGCGGCCGACAGGAAGGTCAGATCGCCGAGGATCAACCCGGCCGAGAACGCCATGGCGGCCCTGAAGCCGGAACCGAGGGCGCGCGCGATCAGGGCGACGACGCCGGGACCGGGTACGGCGGCGGCGACGCCGAGCGCCAGGGCGTAGGTCAGGAAGCCGGCGAGGGTCATCGCGCCATATTCCGGGCGACCGCCGCGCGGGCCCAAACCCGGTTGATCAGATTCACCCGCCCGCCCGCTCGCATGATTCTCGATGCTCAGTGAACGCGCCGATTATGTCCGCTCTGGCACCGGCGGCAATCGGGAGAACCGGAAGGAAGCTTACCGCCCCATCAGCGCGTCCACATGCGCGGCGGTCGACTTGGCCAAGCCCTCCAGGCTGTAGCCACCCTCCAGCACCGAGACGATGCGCCCGCCCGCGCAGCGGTCCGCCAGCTCCATCAACCGGCGCGTCGCCCAACCGAAATCCTCCGCCTCGAGCTGCAGGTTCGCGAGCGGATCGAGGCGATGGGCGTCGAACCCCGCGGAGATCACGATCACGTCCGGCCGGAAGGTCTCGAGGCGCGACAGGATGCCGACCTCGAACGCTTCGCGAAAAACCGCCCCGTCGTCGTTCGGCCGCAGGGGCACGTTGACGATCGTGTCCTTGTCGCCCCGCTCAGAGGCGGAGCCGGTGCCGGGATAGAGGGGCATCTGATGGGTGGAGCAGTACAGGACCGAGCCGTCGTCCCAGAAGATGTCCTGGCTGCCGTTGCCGTGGTGGACGTCCCAGTCGACCAGCGCCACGCGCTCCGCACCGTGCCGCGTCCGGGCGTAGCGGGCCGCGATGGCGGCGTGGTTGAACAGGCAGAACCCCATGGACCGCGTCCGCTCGGCGTGGTGGCCGGGGGGGCGCATGGCCACGAAGGCGTTGCGGCACTCGCCCGCGACGACGGCGTCCATGGCGTGCGTCGCCCCCCCGATGGCCCGCAGGGTCGCCTCCAGGCTGCCGGGGGACAGGATCGTGTCCGAATCGATCCCGACCATGCCCTGCTCCGGCACCGCCGCCACCAGGGCGTCGACGTAGCTGCGCGGATGGACGAGCGTGGCGGTCTCGACCTCCGCCCGGGGCGCCGAGGCCCGCACGAGGTTGGCGAAGCGCTCGTCCTCCAGCGCACGCTCCACGGCCCGCATCCGGGCCGGTCGCTCCGGGTGACCCTCGGGCACCGCGTGATCGAAGCTGGCGGGATGGCTGACGTACAGAGTGGTCACGACGGTCGCTCCCGGGTCCGATCCTGTCGCGCGCCTGCAACAGGAGCCGGCAATGTGCCACGGGCGCAACGCGTGGACTACGGCGGCGTGCCCACCGCGATTAGGCTTGTCCCGATCTTCCGGTGAATGTCCCGGTCGCCGGTCCGGTCTTCGGGTCGGGATTGCCTATCGAGATTAGCGACATGCGCATCATCCCGATCATCGCCAGTGTAGGTCTCCTGGCGGGCTGCACCTTCAAGGGCGTGCCCGACCCTGCGCTCTCGGCCCGCGACACGGCCTTCATGGCGCTCGTGCCGGATGCCGAGTTCGATCCCCACTTCGCCCGTTACGAGATCAGCGACCCGACCCGGCAGCCGCCCGGGACGATCGTGGTCGAGACCAAGGAACGCCAGCTCTACCTCGTCCTGCCGAACGGGAAGGCGATCCGCTACGGCGTCTCCGTGGGCGACGAGGCCTATGGCTGGACCGGCAACGCCACGGTCGACCGCAAGGCCGAATGGCCGGCCTGGAACCCGCCGGCCGAGATGATCAAGCGCTGGCCGCATGTCCACGCCATGCAGGGCGGGCCGATGAACCCGCTCGGCGCCCGGGCCCTGTACCTGTCGGACCACGGCAAGGACACGCTCTACCGGATCCACGGCACCAACGAGCCCGAGAAGATCGGGCAGGCGGTCTCGTCGGGCTGCATCCGCATGCGCAACATCGACGTGGTCGACCTCTTCAACCGCGTCCCCGTGGGCGCCACGGTCATCGTCCGGTAACGCAACCGGTCAACGTCCCAATAAGCCTGCTTGCTCGCCGCGTGTTTACCTGAACTCTCGTTCAGATCTGGCCATTAACTTCCGGCAGGGAAGCCGTCCCGTAAGTTGAAGACACACAGGGACTAGCGCCGACCGCAGAAAGGTCGGGGAGGCAGGCAACCATGACCGTGATCACCGTTCAACAATTCTGCAACCATGCGGTTTCGGCCGGCACGATCAGCGACGAGGACCTGCTCGTCCTCAAGCGCGAGGTTGTCCCGGACGGCCTCATGACCCGCGAGGATGCCGATCTGCTGATCGCCCTGGAGCGGGCGGTGATCGGCTCCGACGCCTATGCCGACTTCCTGGTGGCCTCCGTCGTCGACTTCGCCGTGTGGGGCAGCCGTCCGACCGGCTATATCGACCGGGACACCGCCGCCTGGCTCGCCGCCTCTCTCAGCGGCCGGGACGGCCCGAGCCCGGTCGGCACCCGGATCGCCATGGCGATCGTCCGCGAGGCCCAGGGCAGCGCCGAATCGCTGATGGTGTTCGCCCTCGACGCCAACCGCCGGATCCGCGACGCGGTCCAGCCCGCGCGCACGAGCTTCGCGCTGGCGGCCTGAGCGTTCGACACAGGCGCAGCTTCCGTCCGCGACGCATCTGATCTATCGGGACCGTCAAGCCGGTTTGCAATCCGGCGATCTCGAAAGCAGTGCGCCAGCTATGTTCGACAAGATCCTGATTGCCAACCGGGGCGAGATCGCCTGCCGGGTCATCAAGACCGCTCGGAAGATGGGCATCAGGACCGTTGCGGTCTACTCGGACGCCGATCGCGACGCCGTGCATGTCGCCATGGCCGACGAGGCGGTCCATATCGGGCCCGCCGCCGCGGCCGAGTCCTATCTTGTCATCGACAAGATCGTCGAGGCCTGCCGGCAGACCGGAGCCCAGGCGGTCCATCCCGGCTACGGCTTCCTGTCCGAGCGCGAGGCCTTCCCCAAGGCGCTCGAAGCCGCCGGCATCGTGTTCATCGGCCCCAACCCGGCCGCCATCGCCGCGATGGGCGACAAGATCGAATCCAAGAAGGCGGCGGCCGCCGCCGACGTTTCCACGGTCCCGGGCTTCCTCGGCGTGATCGAATCGCCGGAGCACGCGAAGACGATCGCCGACGAGATCGGCTACCCGGTGATGATCAAGGCGTCCGCGGGCGGCGGCGGCAAGGGCATGCGCATCGCCCATTCGGGCGACGAGGTGGCCGAGGGCTTCGCCCGCGCCCGCTCGGAGGCGGCCTCCTCCTTCGGCGACGACCGCGTCTTCATCGAGAAGTTCATCACCGATCCGCGCCACATCGAGATCCAGCTGATCGGCGACAAGCACGGCAACGTCGTCTACCTCGGCGAGCGCGAATGCTCGATCCAACGTCGTAACCAGAAGGTGATCGAGGAGGCGCCGTCGCCGCTCCTCGACAAGAAGACGCGCCGCAAGATGGGCGAGCAGGCGGTCGCGCTCGCCAAGGCAGTGAACTACGACTCGGCCGGCACGGTAGAGTTCGTCGCCGGGCAGAACAAGTCGTTCTACTTTCTGGAGATGAACACCCGGCTCCAGGTCGAGCATCCGGTGACCGAGATGATCACCGGCCTCGACCTCGTCGAGCTGATGATCCGGGTCGCGGCTGGCGAGAAGCTGCCGATCACCCAGGACGACGTGAAGCTCAACGGTTGGGCGGTGGAGAGCCGCGTCTACGCCGAGGATCCGACCCGCAACTTCCTGCCCTCGATCGGGCGGCTGACCACGTACCGGCCGCCGGAGGAGGGGCGCCAGGGCAAGGCGATCGTACGCAACGATACCGGCGTGGAGGAGGGCGGCGAGATCGCCATCCACTACGACCCGATGATCGCCAAGCTGGTGACCTGGGCCCCCAGCCGGTCCGAGGCGATCGCCGCGCAGGCCGAGGCGCTCGACGCCTTCGCCATCGACGGCATCCGCCACAACATCCCGTTTCTGTCGGCGCTGATGGCGCATCCGCGCTGGCAGGAGGGCCACCTGTCCACCGGCTTCATCGCCGAGGAATTTCCGAACGGTTTCGTCGCCCCGGAGCCGGCCGGGGCGGTGGCCCTCCGCATGATGGCGGCCGCGGCGGCGATCGACCACAAGCTCAACCAGCGCAAGCGGGGCATCTCCGGCCAGATGCGGGCGCCGGGCCTGTTCGCGTTCGAGCACGACCGCGTGGTGGTCCTGGCCGGTCAATCCTATCCCGTCACGGTGGCGCCGGAGGGCGAGGATCTGCTGGTCACCCAGGACGGCGGGACGTCTGTGACCGTGGCGAGCGGGTGGCGTCCCGGCGAGCCGGTCTGGATCGGCACGATCGGATCCGAGCGGGTCGCCCTCCAGGTGCGCGGCCTGCTGAACGGCGTGTTCCTGCAGCACGCGGGCGCGGCGGCCGAGGCGCGGGTCTACACCCGCCGCGAGGCCGAACTCGCCGCGCTGATGCCGGTGAAGGAGCAGGCCGGCTCGGGCAAGCAGGTGCTCTGCCCGATGCCGGGCCTCGTGAAGCAGATCCTGGTCACCGAGGGCCAGGAGGTGAAGACCGGCGAGCCGATCGCCGTGGTCGAGGCCATGAAGATGGAGAACATGCTCCGGGCCGAGCGCGACGCCACGGTGGGTAAGATCCACGCCAAAGAGGGCGACAGCCTCGCGGTCGACGCGGTGATCCTGGAATTCGCCTGAGCCAAATCGCGTTCGTCGTGAGTGCGGTTCACAACGAGCAGACGAAGCTGCTGGCCACTGCGGTGAACAACGTAGCAGTGGCGTTCGCGGTGATCGGCTTCGTGACGCCGATCACCGCGATGAGTTTCGGGGTCGCGAGCGCGCCGGCATTGCAGTCGGCAACCGCCTTCTTCGTGGTGATCTGGCTTTGCGCGGCGATCGGATTACATTGGATCGGGCGGCGCGTGCTGCGGAGCATCAGGCCATGAGTTCGGGCGAGATCTTCGTCACCTTTGTGATACCCGCCGTAACCCTGGCGGTTGCCTACGCAGCGATGCGCGCGAACGAATGGGCGATCCAGCGCGAGGAGCGCAAAGCGGGCAAGTGACAGCGCCGAGCGGCTGCTGAGCTCGGCACCATGCCCCTCTATTTCGCCTACGGCGCCAACATGGATGCCGCCGCGATGGCGCTGCGCTGCCCGGTCTCGCGGCTGATCGGCGGCGGGCACTTGCCCCGGCACCGCTTCATCATCATGCGCGAAGGCTATGCCTCGGTGGTGCGCGATCCCGTCCGGATCGTCCACGGCGTGCTGTGGGACCTGGCGCTCGACGATATCCCGGCGCTGGACCGCTACGAGGGCGTCGCCGGCGGCCTCTACGCCAAGGCGACGCTTCCCGTCACGACTGCCGGCGGGGTCAAGCGCGCCCTGATCTATCTCGGACGGTCGACCGCGCCGGGCCGGCCACGGCCGGGCTACCTCGACGCCGTGCTGGCGGCCGCCCGGGCCGCCCAGCTGCCGCCGGCCTATATCCGCGAGATCAGTACCTGGACGCGTGGCCAGCCCGTCTGAACGGCCGGCAACTGGTACGCAACCTGCTTGCTCGCGACCGACCGGGGCCGCGACATCGACAGGCGCCCCGGCCAGCTGTCGTGATTGCGCGGCGCGCCCTACGGTCAACGGCGATCGGCGGCGGCCTGCGAGGGAGAGGTTTGCATGTCCTATCTGGCGCCCGCCGATTTCGTGAAGAAGGCCGTCGATGCCGGTGAATCGAAGGTCTTCATGGCCACCAAAGACACGTTCATCCGCGCCTACATGGCCGGCGCGATCCTGGCGCTCGCCGCCGCCTTCGCGGTCACCATCAACCAGACCACCGGCCAGCCGCTGATCGGGGCGCTGCTGTTCCCCGTCGGCTTCTCGATGCTGTACCTGCTTGGCTACGACCTGTTCACGGGCGTCTGCGTGCTCACGCCTCTGGCGCTGATCGACAAGCGGCCGGGCGTCACCGTGGCCGGCGTCGCCCGCAACTGGGTGCTGGTCTTCTTCGGCAACTTCGCGGGCGCGCTCACCACCGCGGTGATGATGGCGATCGTGTTCACCTTCGGCTTCGCCACCGAGCCGAACGCCGTCGGCAAGCTGATCGCCGGCATCGGCGAGGCGCGCACCCTCGGCTACGAGAAGTACGGCGCCTCCGGCATGCTGACGCTCTTCGTCCGCGCCATGATGTGCAACTGGATGGTCTCGACGGGCGTGATCGGCGCGATGCTGTCGACCTCGGTGCCCGGCAAGGTGATCGCCATGTGGATGCCGATCACGGTGTTCTTCTTCATGACCTTCGAGCATTCGGTGGTGAACATGTTCCTGTTCCCCTCGGCGATCCTGATGGGCGGCCACCTGACCGTGATGGATTACCTGCTCTGGAACGAGATCCCGACCCTGCTCGGCAACATCGTCGGCGGCCTCGCCTTCACCGGTCTCATGCTCTACTCGACCCATGTGCGGACCGGGGCGACCCGGATCGCGGCCGTCGACGCGGGCGTGCGTCGCCCGATCGCGGCCGAGTGAGGCGAACCGGGCCCGCGTCGCACGCGCGGGCCCGATCGACGCGTGTGGACGGCATGAGCGAGCGACGGACGGTCTCCCTCCTCATCGAGGGGCGGGTGCAGGGCGTATCCTATCGCGCCTGGACGCGGGATCAGGCGCGGGCCCAAGGCCTCGCCGGCTCCGTGCGCAACCGCGACGACGGCGCGGTGGAGGCGGTGTTCAGCGGCAGTCCGGAGGCCGTGGACCGGATGGTGGTCCTGTGCCGATCCGGGCCGCCGGGCGCCCGCGTCTCCGACATCACCATCCGCGCGCTTGACGACGGTCCCGCGTTGCCCGGCTTCGAGATCCTGCGCGGCTGAGGTGGCGGACGGGCGGACGGCTTCTGCGGCGGCCGTCGGGCTGTTATGGCATCGCGGCCCTCGTGAAGCCGCCTCTCGTCGATCATGAACGACCTATCCGCCGGCCAGGCCGCGTTCTCGCCCCTGGATCTCGGAGCCCTCCTCTACTTCATCGTCGCCTGGGTGGCGTACGGGCTGTCGGTCGGGCGGCTGCGGGGCCGGATGGTCCCCCTCAGCCAGATCATGAACGGCCATCGGTCCAACTGGGCCCGGCAGGTGATCGGCCGCGACAACCGGGTGGTCGACACCCAGATCAACGCCTCCCTGCAGAACGGGACCGCCTTCTTCGCCTCGACCTCCCTGATCGCCCTCGGGTCGGTCCTCACCCTGTCGCGCTCGGGTGACGACGTGCTGAACCTGTTCGCGACCCTGCCCTTCGGCACCGTGGCGACCCGCCTGACTTGGGAGCTGAAGGTCGCCGGGCTCGCGCTGGTGTTCGTCTATGCCTTCTTCAAGTTCGCCTGGGCCTATCGACTGTTCAACTACGCGGCGATTCTCCTCGGCGCGGTGCCGCCGAAGGGGTCCGGGGCCAGCGAGGCCGAGATGATGCGGGCGGTGCGCCGGCTCGCGGCGATGAACGTCAGCGCCGGCCGGCATTTCGCCCGGGGGCAGCGGGCGTTCTTCTTCGCGCTCGCCTATCTCGGCTGGTTCGTGAGCCCCTACGTGCTCATCGCCTCGACATCGGCGGTGGTGATCATCATGTGGCGTCGGCAGTTCGCCTCCGAGATCCGCGCGGCGCTGCTCGAAGCGGGGGAGGGTCCCCACGAGGGTCCGCTCCTGCCTCCCCTGGAAGAGGCGAGGACATGACCGACACGAGACCCGACGATGCGGCGATCGAGACGGCGATGCTCGGCCTCGTCGCCGCGCGCGGTGCGGACAAGACGGTCTGCCCGTCGGAGGTCGCCCGGGCACTGGGCGGCCCGCATCCGGATGGCTGGGGGCCCCTGATGCAGCCGGTGCGGCGGGTCGCGGTCCGCCTCGCCCATGCGGGCCGTGTCGCGATCCTGCGCAAGGGCAAGCCGGTGGATCCGGACGATTTCCGCGGCATCTACCGGCTGGCGCTGCCCGCGGGGGATTCGGGGCCCGGCAGCCAGTCCGGCGTGTAGCCGGCCCACCGGTAGACCGCGAGGCCGATCCACTCCTTCAAGGCGAGATCGAGCTGGAACAGGCCGTCGGAGGCGAAGCCGTTGAACCGGGTCACGTCGCCCCAGCCGCGCGTCCGGTAATCCACCGGGACCGCATCGACCGTGAAGCCGGCCTGCCGGAAACAGCCGACGGCCCGGGGCATGTGCCAGGCCGAGGTGACGAGGAGCCAGCGCTCCCCGGGCTTCGGGTGGACCAGGGCCGCCGTGAAGGCCGCGTTCTCGTGGGTGTTGCGCGACCGGTTCTCCAGGATCAGCCGGCTGCGGGGAACGCCGATCGTGTCCGCCTGGCGACTGACGATGTCGGCCTCCGCGATGCCGCCGCCGATGAAGCCGCTCCCGCCCGAGAAAACGAGTCGCGCCGCCGGGAAGCGCCGGGCCAGATCCGCGAAATAGATCGGCCGTTCGCCGGCATCGTTGACGATGATCTGGTCCCGCGCCTCGGACAGGCCGGCCTCGATCCCGCCGCCGAGCACGATGATGCCCGCGGGCGCCGGACCGTCCGCCGGGAAGGGCGCGAAGCGCTGCTCAAGGGGGAGGAGCATCGTCTCCGCAAGGGGCGACAGGCCGCCGACGCCGAGACCCACGGCGCCGAGGAGCGCGAGGCCGGTCCCGGTCCGGCGCAGCCGCGTCGCCGAGAGCAGGAGCAGCCCCACCAGGACTAGGAAGATCAGGAAGTTCGACGGGGTGATCAGGAAGTAGATCAGCTTCGACAGCGGGAAGAACACGGCGCTCACGCCGGCTTCGTCTCGGCCTGGAACCGGGCCAGGGCGGCGGCATCCGGCGGCAGCAGGCGCGCGAGGCTCTCGCCCCGCTCCACCTCGCGCTGGATCCAGAGGTCGAGGCGCTGCTGCTCCACGGCTTCGAGGGCGATCCGCTCGGCGATCCCGGCCGGCAGGGCAACGATCCCGTCGCCCGCGCAGACCACGATGTCGCCCGGATGGATCGCCGCCCCGCCGCAGGTGACGGGTTGTTGCGTGCCGACCAGCGCGAGGGCGCCGCCCGCCCCCTGCGGTGCGCTCCAGCTCGGCAGGCCGATCGCTTCCGGCAGAGCCGCGTCGGTGATCAGCCCGGCGGCGCCGCGCTGATCGAGCCGCGCCGCCAGGATCGCCCCGAACGGCAGAACCAGGCCGGTCGCGGCGGCATCGATCACCACCAGCGACCCCTCGGGAACGGCGTCGATGGCGGCGGCGAGGTCGCCCGCGGCATCGTCGCGGGCCGGGATCATCCGCAGCGTGTAGGCGATGCCGATCGCGCTGCCGCTGGCGCCCGGGGACAGCCCCCTGGGGCTGAAGGCCTTCACGCCGGCCCGCGTCAGAGCGCGGGCGAGGCTCGCCGGCGTCACGGCGGAGAGCGCGTCGCGCAAGGTCGGGTCGATCGCCATCTGGGCTTCCTCGATGCGGCGGTCCAATCCGCGCCGCGCGTTCTGCCAAGTGGATCCCGGGCGCCGGACGGCAACCGTTCGTCCCGGAATAGAGATCCGTCGCCGGGAAGCTCAGAGGTCCGTCCTGATAACGGTCGGAAACCCCAGGATGAAATCGGCCCCGAAGGCGGTGACCGGAGTTTGGAAGCCGGCCGGGACCGCGCCCGATGCCACGCGCCGGGCGATTTCAAGGGCGGTCAGGACCGTGAGGCTGTAGCCCTCGGGGGTCTCCATGCGGCTCGCCGCGCGCGCGCCGGCACCGTCCCAGGCCTCGGCCAGGAAGGTGCTGCGCGCCGACGCCCGGGCCGAGTCCGAGGGGCCTTCCGGCAGCCTGTCGATGCCGCGGTTGATCAGGCGCTGCGCCGTCCCGCCGGCGATGAGCCGCCGGATCCCCGCCGGCAGGCCCGCGGCCGCCGCCATGGCCGGGAAGGCCTCGAAATACACCGCGATGTTCGGGACGCGCGTGGAGTACCACGCGCTCGACACGTCGCCCCAGCCGAGCCCGACGGTGCGCCGCGGGCCCCGGCCGAAATCGGCGCGGCCGCGGGGCGGGCTCGGCAACTCGACGATGCGGCCGGCCCGGCGCACCCGCGTCCCCCAGGCGATGCCCTCGACCATGGTGCGGGCCGTGCCCCGGCTGAAGCCGCCGAAGCCACCGATCGAGATCCGCAGATGCGTGGCCCCGGGCACCCGGCCGGCCACGTGGGCGGCCAGGCAGTCGCTCGGCACAACGTCGAACCCGGCCGCCGGCAGCAGGACGATGCCCGCCGCCTTCGCGTCCGCGTCCCGGGCGGCGAGCGATTCCAGCACGTCGATCTCGCCGGTGATGTCGACGTAATGCGCGCCCGCGGCGAGACAGGCCTCGGCCATGGGTCGGGCCGTCCGGGAGAACGGGCCGGCGGCGTGGATCACCGCCGCGACGCCCGCCAGCACGGCCCGCAGGGGACCCGGTTGGTCGAGGCGCGCGGCCCGCGATTCGAGGCCGAGCCGCGCGGCGAGCGGACGGAGCTTCTCCGGATCACGCCCGGCCAGGATCGGCCGCAGGCCCTGCGCGATGGCGTGCTCGGCGATCAGCCGGCCCGTATAGCCGGTGGCGCCGTAGATAAGAATCGTGCTCATGACCGGGCTTCTGCCACCGCCTCCGCGGGTGTCAAAGCGCGCTGCGCGCCGGGCGGGTTCGCGGCATCGCTTGCCCAGCCGGGACTTGGCTCAGGAGCCATGAGACGATGAACCGTGTCCTTCGACCCACGCCAGCCGACCGGGCGGTACGTCGGCGCGGCGCCTGCGTCGGCGCGCTCCTCGTCGCCCTGGCAGGCCCGGCCGCGGCGGCCGAGCGGACGGTCGGCCTGAAGGCGCAGCCCGAATTGATGCCGGGTATTGAGGCGATGCCGCAGATCGAGGCGCCCGCCGACGACGCGGAGCGGCAAATCAACGCCGCGCTCCGGCGGCTCGACGAGAAAGTCCGCAAGGCCGCCGAGGCCTGTCGGGCCGAGGGGGGGACGCACAGCGATTGGGGGCGGACCGTGACGACCCCGATGCGCGGCCCGCGCTTCCTGAGCGTCGAGATCGCCGACAGCACCTATTGCGGCGGGCCCCACCCGAATGCCGCGCTCATGGCGATCGTCTACGATCTCACGGCCGGAGCGCCGGTGGATTGGGCCGCGCTACTGCCGCCGTCCCTGACCGGCAAGGCCGCCCTCGAGACAGGTGCGGATGGGACCAAGATGGTGACGCTCGCCTCCGAGAGGCTGCACGCCCTGTACCTCAAAGGGTATCGCCCGAAGACGGGCGATGCGAAGCGCGACGGCGACGACGACGAATGCCGGGAGACCGTGTCGGATACGTCCCTCAACGGGCCACCGGCCATGATGGCATGGCTGGATGCCGGGGCGGGCGGTCTCGCCGTCCATTTCGACCTGGCGCACGTCGTTCAAGCCTGCGCCGACACGGTGGTGATTCCCACCGCGGTGCTGCGCCGCGAGGGCGCCAAGCCGGCTCTGACGGACGCGCTCGACGCCGCGCATGCCAAGCCGTGAGCGCCTGAAGGGCGGGCATGTGGTCGTCGTGACTTCAACCGCGGCGGCGGAGGGCGTAGCGTGCGCCATGGCTGGCGTAAGAGCCGGCCCGGCATCCCCGGGGGATGATCCTTGCCCGCATCTCGCAGCGCCGCGAACGCAGCCGACCCGTTCGGATCCTGGGCCGACCGGCCGAGCCTGTCGCCCCTGCGTAGGGCCGTGGTCGCGGCCTGCCGGCAGCCCGAGGCGGACTGCGTCGCCGCGCTCCTCGATCGGGCGCGGCTCCCCGCCGAAGCTGCGGCGCGTGTCGCGGCCACGGCCCGGCAGCTCGTGGAGGCGCTCCGGAGCAAGGCCCGCCGCGGCGGGGTCGAGGGGCTCATCCACGAATATGCCCTGTCGAGCCAGGAGGGCGTCGCGCTGATGTGCCTCGCCGAGGCCCTGCTGCGCATCCCCGACGCGGCGACCCGCGACGCGCTGATCCGCGACAAGATCGCCGGCGGGGACTGGGCGGCCCATCTCGGCCACAGCCCGTCGCCCTTCGTGAACGCGGCGACCTGGGGCCTGCTGGTCACCGGTCGCCTCGCCGCCACCCGGGACGAGGCGGGCCTCTCCCACGCGCTCACCGGCCTGATCGCCCGCGGCGGCGAGCCGCTGATCCGCAAGGGCGTGGATCTCGCCGTTCGCCTGATGGGCGAGCAGTTCGTGACCGGCCGGACCATCGCCGAGGCCCTGCGCAACGCCGGGCGGCTGGAGGCGAAGGGCTACACCTATTCCTACGACATGCTGGGCGAGGCCGCCGTCACCGCCGAGGATGCGGCGCATTATCTCCGCGCCTACGTGGACGCGATCCGGGCGATCGGGGCGGCCTCGGCCGGGCGGGGATGGCTGCTCGGGCCGGGCATCTCGATCAAGCTGTCCGCGCTCCACCCGCGCTATGTCCGGTCGCAGCGCGGCCGCGTCCTGGCGGAGCTGCTGCCCCGGGTCCGGGACCTCTGCCGGCTGGCCCGGGGCTACGGGATCGGGCTCAACATCGACGCCGAGGAGGCCGACCGGCTCGACCTGTCCCTGGATATCCTAGAGCGGCTCGCTCTGGATCCGGAGCTTTCCGGCTGGGACGGGCTCGGCTTCGTGGTCCAGGCCTACGGGAAGCGCTGCCCCGTCGTGATCGACGTGCTGATCGACCTCGCCCGGCGCAGCCGCCGGCGCCTGATGGTGCGCCTCGTCAAGGGCGCCTACTGGGACAGCGAGATCAAGCGCGCGCAGGTCGACGGGCTTTCCGACTTCCCGGTCTTCACGCGCAAGGTCCACACGGACGTGTCGTACCTCGCCTGCGCCCGCCGGCTCCTCGACGCCCCCGACGCGGTCTTCCCGCAATTCGCCACCCACAACGCCCAGACCCTGGCCACCATCGTGGAGATGGCGGGGCCGGATTTCCGGCTCGGCCAGTACGAGTTCCAGTGCCTGCACGGGATGGGCGAGCCGCTCTACGAGGCCGTGGTGTCCGGCGCGTCCCTCCAGCGCCCGTGCCGGATCTACGCGCCCGTGGGGACGCACGAGACCCTGCTCGCCTACCTGGTGCGCCGGCTCCTGGAGAACGGAGCGAACACCTCCTTCGTCCACCGGATCGCCGACGACTCGGTGCCGGTCGAGGCGCTGATCGCCGATCCGGTCGCGGTGGTGGAGGCGATGCCGGTGCCGGGGGCGCCGCACGAGCGGATCGCCCTGCCCGGCGCCCTCTACGGATCCGCCCGCGTCAACGCCGCCGGCCTCGATCTCGCCGACGAGGCGGCGCTCGTCCGTCTGGGGGATGGCTTGGCGGCGAGCGGCCGGACCGCGTGGCGGGCAATGCCCCCGGAGAGCGATGCGGACCCGGCCGGGACGCCAGTGCGCAACCCGGCCGATCACCGGGACGTGGTCGGATATGTCCGCGCGGCGGCGCCCGCCGATATCGAGCGGGCCCTCGCGCGCGCCGATGCCGCGGCCCCGGCCTGGGCGAACACGGCGCCGGCCGGGCGGGCCGCCGCCCTGCGGCGCGCCGCCGACGCCTTCGAGGCGGGGATGCCGCCGGTCATCGGACTGATCGTGCGCGAGGCCGGCAAGTCGTATGCGAACGCGGTCGCGGAGATCCACGAGGCCGTGGATTTCCTGCGCTATTATGCGGCCGAGGCCGAGCGGACGCTCGGCCCGGGACACGCGCCGCTCGGCCCCGTGGCCTGCATCGCGCCCTGGAATTTTCCGCTGGCGATCTTCGTCGGGCAGGTGGCGGCCGCCCTGGCGGCGGGCAACCCGGTCCTCGCCAAGCCCGCCGAGGAAACGCCGCTCGCCGCCGCGGAGGCGGTGCGGGTGCTGCACGCGGCGGGGATTCCGGACGCCGTGCTGCAGATCCTCCCGGGTGACGGCGCGGTCGGCGCCGCCCTGGTGGCGGACCCGCGGGTGCAGGGGGTGATGTTCACCGGCTCGACGGCGGTCGCCCAGGCGATCCAGCGTTGCCTCGCCGAGCGCCTGGACCGGCACGGGGAGCCCGTGCCGCTCATCGCCGAGACCGGCGGCCAGAACGCCCTGGTGGTGGATTCCTCCGCCCTGTCCGAGCAGGTGGTGGCGGACGTGATCGCCTCGGCCTTCGACTCGGCGGGCCAGCGCTGCTCGGCCCTGCGGATCCTGTGCCTGCAGGAGGAGATCGCCGAGCGGACCCTGCACATGCTGAAGGGCGCCCTCGACGAGCTGGCGGTCGGCGATCCCCGCCGCCTCGCCACCGATATCGGCCCGGTCGTCACCGCCGCGGCCGCCGAGCGGATCGACGCGCACGTGGCCGCGATGCGCGCCCGGGGCTTTGCCGTCCATCACTGCGCTCTCCCGGCCGAAACCGGCACCGGGACCTTCGTGCCGCCGACCCTGATCGAGATCGACGGCGTGGCCGATGTCGAGCACGAGGTCTTCGGACCGGTGCTGCACGTGCTGCGTTACCGGCGCGCGGATCTCTGCCGCCTCCTCAAGGCGATCGCGGCCACGGGCTACGGCCTGACCTTCGGCGTCCACAGCCGCATCGACCAGACGATTGCCCAGGCCCTCGCTGGCGTCCCGGCCGGCAACCGCTACGTGAACCGCAGCATCATCGGCGCCGTCGTGGGCGTGCAGCCCTTCGGCGGTTCCGGCCTGTCGGGCACGGGCCCGAAGGCCGGCGGGCCGCTCTATCTCGGGCGGCTGGTCCGGAGGGCGCCGGAGGCCGCCCTGGACGGGATCGCGGCGGCCGCGTTCCCGGTCCCCTCCTATCTGGAATGGCTGAGAGCACACCGGCACGGCCCCCTGGCCGCGCGCCTCGCGGCGGCGCGCTCCCCCGCCCTAGCGGAGATCGCCCTGGCCGGTCCGGTCGGCGAGCGCAACCTCTACGCCCTGCGGCCGCGCGGACGCGTCGCCGCCGTTGCAGAGACGGAGGCGGGGCTCCTGCTCCAGCTCGGCGCCATCCTCGCCTGCGGGAACCGCGCGGTCGTCATCGGCGCCGAGGTCAGCCGCGCTGTCCTGCGCGACCTTCCGGCCGAGCTGGCGGCGCGGATCGGGCACGCGCCCGACCTCGACGCAGCGGGCGAGCTCGGGGCGATCCTGTACGAGGGCGAGGCGGCGGGGCTGCAGGCCCTGGTCCGGGCGGTCGCGGCCCGGCCGGGGGCGATCCTGACGGTCCAGGCCTGCCGGCCGGACGCGCTGGCGGCCGGGGATCTCTACGGGGTGGCCGGCCTCGTCGGGGAGGTCTCGACCTCGGTCAACACGGCCGCGGCCGGCGGCAATGCCAGCCTGATGAGCGTCGGCTGAGCGCGGGTGTCCCCGTCAGGCCGAGCGGCGCAGGTTCCAGAACAGCGGCAGGCCGGTCAGCATGCCCTCCAGGTCGCGCCGATAGGCGGTCGGCTGAAAATACTGGCCGCAGGGGAGATACGCGCCGACCGCGAGGACCCGGGCCTGGATCCGGGCCGCCAGCGCTTTCTGAGCCGCGAGGTCCGGCGCCGCGAACCAATCGGCGCGCAAGGCCTCCAGGGGCGCGTCGGTGAGCCAGCTCGGGATGCCGGCCCGGCCATTGCCGCGGATCGCCAGATGGTAGGCCGGCGAGAGGTGATCGAGGCCGCCGGAGAAGATGCCGAACATCGACCATCCGCCCTGATCGAGGGGCTTCGGGCTCAGGATCCGCTGGTTCACCGTGCCCCAGTCGGTGGACACCAATTCGAGGTTCATCCCGAGCTTGCGGCAGAGCTCGGCCATCACCTCGCAGAGCGCGTTGATCCGCGGCACGTCCGTGCCGGAGAGCAGGACGACCCGCTCGCCGCGATAGCCCGCCGCGGACAAAGCCCGCTTCGCCGCGTCGAGGTCGCGCGGCCCGGTGAGCACCGCCATCCCGGCCTCCGAGGCCATCGGGCCGCCGGGGGTGAAGACGCCCACCGGGCCGCGCCGGATCGACGGATCGCTGCCGGCGACCGCATCCATCATCTCTGTCTGGTCGATGGCCGTGAGCAGGGCGTGGCTGATCGCCGGGTTGTCGAAGGGCGGCAGCGTGTGGTTGAGGCGGATCTGGCCGATCAGGCCGGCGGTCTCCACCAGCTCCACCCGCAGGGACGGCTGCCGCATCAGGTCGGGGACGAGATCGACCAGGGGCTGCTCCCACCAATCGACCTCGCCGGAGCGCAGGGCGCCCGCGGCGGTGGCGCCGTCCGGGATGGTACGCCACTCAACGCGATCGAAATGGGCGATCCGCGGGCCGGCCGTGAAGCTCGGGCGGCCCTCCGGGCGGGGCCGGTAATCCGCGAAGCGCTGGTAGACGTTGAGCGCGCCGGGCACCCGCTCGGCGGCGACGTAGCGGTACGGCCCGCTGCCGACGATCTCCGGCACCGCCTGCGTGGCGGGGGTGGTGCTCAGCCGCTCGGGCATGATCACCGGGATGTAGGAGGTCGGCTTCGCCAGGGCGTCCGGCAGCAGCGGGAAGGGCCGGTTGAGCCGGAACTGCACCACCGTGTCGGAGGGGGCGGACAGCTCGTCCACCGCGGCGAACAGGGCGCCGCCATAGGCATCGCGCTTGGACCAGCGCGCCAGGCTCGCCACCACGTCGCGGCCGAGGACCGGGGTGCCGTCGTGGAAGCGCAGGCCGTCCCGCAGCGTCAGGCGCCACGTCAGCCCGTCATCTGCAACCGCGTGCCCGGCGACCATCTGCGGCTGGGCGCGATAGGCGGCATCGAGGCTGTAGAGGGTGTCGAAGACCATCAGCGCATGGGTGCGCGTGACGTAGTTGGTGGTGATGATCGGATCGAGCAGCGCCAGATCGGCGTAGGGCACGAAGCGCAGCGTCGTGGCCGAGGCCGCCCGGACCAGCGCCGGCCGCGCCAGGGAGGCGGCCATCAGGGCCCCGGCGCCTCCGAGCAGCCTGCGTCGCTCCATCAGCCAGTTCCCGTCGCCTAGGCCGGCGACCCCTGCAAGGGGTACGCCATCGGCGCGATCAGGCGGGGCAACGGGGCGGGGGGCCGATCAGGCCGCACGCGACCAGCGGATGTCGCCGAGGCTCTCGCGGAAGGCGAAGCGGGCCAGGTGATCGGCCACGACGTTCTCCAGCCGGGTGAGATTCACCGGATCGGAACTGTCGATGCGCATCACGAGGGCGTCCGGCTCGGCGTCGAAGGTGCAGACGCGATCCTCGCCGAACGGCACGGTGCCGTGCTCGGGGGTCGCCTCGACCTTGAACTTGTGGCTCCAGTGCCGGCAGAGCTGCTGCAGGTAGCGGCTCGCTTCCGTGGTCTGCACGCGGGCCAGTGAGGTAGGCATTCCGTCGATCTCCAGATGGGTGTGATACAGCCTGTCGTTGACGGTTCGTCAGTCGATCTCGCATCTGCGAGATAGGAAGAGTCCAGAGCAATTGCTATGCCGGGCTCCGACGCACCGGTCCGCGCCGTTGTCGAGAAGGGTGTGTCCGCCGCGTTAGCAGGGGCTTAACGCGACGGGCCGGCGCCGCGGATGGCGGCGGGGCGTGGCTGTCCTGCACCGGCCTCGGTGCCGAATTATGGCGCGCTGCACAAAATCCTCATCCCTGTGAGTCCGGTTCGCGGGTGCGCCCGGCGATGACCTTTCCGGGGTTGAGGCGGTGCTGCGGGTCGAGGGCTTCCTTGAGCCTGCGCATCAGGTCGAGGCCGACCGGATCGCCGTAGCGTTCGAGTTCGTCGCGCTTGATCAGACCGACCCCGTGCTCGGCCGCGATGGAGCCACCGAGCCCGTGCACGATGTCGTGAACGATGCGGTTGAACCGACCCCATTCGGCCAGGAAGTCCGCGGGCGCCATGCCGACGGGCTGCGACAGGTTGAAGTGGATGTTGCCGTCCCCGAAATGGCCGAAGCCGCAGGGGCGCAGGCCCGGCATCGCCGCCGTGCAGGCCGCGCCGGCCCGCTCCAGGAATTCGGGCAGGCGCGACAGGGGGACCGACACGTCGTGCTTGATCGAGGCACCCTCGCGAGTCTGCGCCTCGGGGACGCCCTCGCGCAGCCGCCAGAGGGCGTCGTTCTGCGCGCCGCTCGCGCCGATCGTGGCATCGGCGATCAGCCCGTCCTCCAGCGCCACGCCGAGCGCCGATTCCAGCGCGCCCCGCACGTCCGCGTCCGGGCGGGCCGAGGCGACCTCGATCAGCGCGTAGGCGCCGTGCGTGCCCGCGAGCGGCGGGACCGTACCCGGGACATGGCGCAGGACGATCTCCAGCGCGAAGGGCGGCAGGTACTCGAACGCCGTCAGGTCCCGGTCCATCCGGCCCCGCAGGGCCACGAACAGGTCGAGGGCGGCGCGGGCCGAATCCAGCCCCACGAAGGCGACGCTCGTGGCGCGCGGCCGCGGGAACAGCTTCAGCACCGCCGCGGTGACGATGCCGAGGGTCCCCTCCGAGCCGATGAACAGCTGCTTCAGGTCGTAGCCGGCATTGTCCTTGCGCAGGGCTCTCAGGCCGTTCCACACCCGGCCGTCCGCCAGGACGACCTCCAGTCCGAGGACGAGATCCCGGGCATTGCCGTAGGCCAGGACGGCGATGCCGCCGGCATTGGTGGCGATCCCGCCGCCGATCCGGGCCGAGCCGCGCGACGCATAGGAAAGCGGGAACAGCAGACCGGCGGCCTCCGCGGCGTCCTGGACGTCCTGGAGGATCATCCCGGCCTCCACGGTGATGGTGGCATCCACCGGGTCGACGGCGCGCAGGCGCGTCATCCGTTCCAGGGACAGGACGAATCCACCCTGCGGGATCCCGGCGCCGGTGAGCCCGGTATTGCCGCCGAGCGGCACCACCGGCAGGCCCGCCTGCGTGCAGGCACGCAGGGCGAACGCCACCTCCGCGGTGCAGCCGGGCCGCAGCACCGCCAGGGCCGTGCCCGTGAACAGCTTCCGGCTCTCGACCAGATAAGGCGCGAGATCCTCAGGCTCGGTGAGCACGTGGCGCGGGCCGAGTCCGTCGCGGAGCGCGGCGAGGAGGGTGTCGTGGGCGGGCGCGGTCGGGATCATCGCGAAGATTTTGTAGACCAGAGGGCGCGAACAGCAACCGACAGTATGGCGCGCGGCACCATGGACCTTACAACGGTCGCGTCGATCCCGGGTCTCCCAATGCCCGACCCCCGGACGTTCCATCGCAGAGGCTGAGATGCTCTCCGTCATCCAGAACCCGCCCCGCATCGCGCTCCCGGTCGCCGGCAGCGGCGATCTCTTCCCCGTCCGCCGCGTCTATTGCGTGGGGCGCAACTACGCCGCCCATGCCCGCGAGATGGGCGCCGATCCGGACCGCGAGCCGCCGTTCTTCTTCATGAAGCCCGCCGACGCCCTGCAGATCGTGGGCTCCGAGCCGACGGCCCACCCCTATCCGTCCAAGACCAGCAACTACCATTTCGAGGTCGAGCTGGTCGCCGCGCTCGCCGAGGGCGGCAGCGACATTCCGGCCGAGAGCGCCCTGGACCACGTCTACGGCTACGCGATCGGCCTCGACATGACCCGGCGCGACGTCCAGGACGAGGCCAAGAAGCTGTCGCGCCCCTGGGATACCGCCAAGGCGGCCGACGGATCCGGACCGATCGGTCTCCTGCACCCGGTGTCGCTGATCGGCCACCCGGCGCGGGGCGCGATCACCCTGTCGGTGGACGGCGAGACCCGGCAGAGGGGCGACCTCGGCGACATGATCTGGTCGGTGGCCGAGCAGATCGCCTATCTTTCGGGATACTTCGCGCTCCAACCGGGGGATCTCATCTTCACCGGCACCCCGTCCGGCGTCGGTCCGGTCGAGCGCGGCCAGCGCATGGTGGCCTCGATCGCCGGCCTCGGCGCGATCACCCTCGACGTCGTCTGATCCGGGCGGCGGCGATCGTCATGCTCCTCGACCGGCGGCTGCTGCGGCGCCTGTTTCACCTCGGGGCCCTCGCGACAAGGGGGATGACCCTGGGCGTCCGCGGGGTCGCCATCGACCCGCAGGGCCGCGTGGCCCTGGTGCGCCACACCTATGTCAGCGGCTGGCACCTGCCGGGGGGCGGCGTTGAGCGGGGCGAGACCGCGGCCGAGGCGATCATCCGCGAGTTCCGCGAGGAGGCGGAGATCGTCCCGGACGCGCCGCCGCGCCTGCTCGGCCTTTTTCGGAACGTCGTGGCTGCGCCGCGCGATCACGTGGCGCTGTTCGTCCTGCCGGCCTTCACGGTGCTGCGTCCGAAGGCACCCGACCGGGAGATCGCCGCCTGCGCGTTCTTTCCGGCGGATGCGCTCCCCGAGGGGACGACCCGTGGCACCCGCGCCCGCCTGAGCGAGATCCGCCGGAGCCTCCCGCCGGACCCGAACTGGTGAATCGTCCTGAGCGGGCAAAAGAGACGCTTGCGTCGCCCGGCGGAATGGTGTTTAGAGAGCGCCGCCGGGGCCGCCGGCACGAAAGTCCAGGCGGCGCGGCACTAGTGAGCGGGTGTAGCTCAGGGGTAGAGCACAACCTTGCCAAGGTTGGGGTCGAGGGTTCGAATCCCTTCGCCCGCTCCAGTTTTCCCAATTCTTCTTCCGATATGGACGGACCCCTCCAGGGCCGTGCGGATCGTCGCGCTGCCCTGGCGGCTGCGTTCGCCGGACCCGACCGCGGCGTCGCGGTCGCTCGGGCGCGGCCGTCCGATGGAACGACCGCAGCGAGTCCCCTGGTGTGCTAGGCCCGCCTCAGCAGGCTCGGTGAGCGGAAATCCGAGCCGCGGCTCTGGGCGACGGCCGCGCGCGGCGCCGACACCCGCTGGTCCGCCTTGAGGATCTGCTCGATCAGCAGCGGCTTGGCGTAGTAGAATCCCTGCGCGCAGCGGATCTGGGTCGCGCCCAGCAGGTAGGCGACCTCCTCGAAGGTCTCGACGCCCTCGGCCACCACCGACATGCCCAGGGCCAGCCCGAGCGACTCGATCGCCTTCAGGACGATCTGGCTGCGCGGCCGCTTGTCGATGTCGGTGATGAACGAGCGGTCGATCTTCAATTCGTCGGCGGTGATCTCCGCCAGCGCGGCGAGCGACGAGTAGCCGACGCCGAAATCGTCGATGGAGACCCGCGCGCCGATGGCTCGGATGCGCGGCAGCACCTCGCGCTGGAACCGGCCCTTGGTGAAGAACGCCTCCTCGGTGAGTTCCAGCACGAAACGGCCCGCCAGACCCGTCGCGCCCAGGGCGTCGCAGAAGGCCGACATGAATGGCACGTCGCAGGCCTGCTTGGCGGCGATGTTCAGGCTCACCGTCACCTCCGGCCCGAACACCTCGTCGATGTCGGGCATGGTCCGCACGGTCTCGCTCAGGACCTGCAGGGTGATCTCGTTGATCAGTCCGAGCTCGATGGCCAGCTCGATGAAGTCGCCCGGCGCCTGGATCATCCCGAGTTCGTCCCGCCAGCGCAGCAGCACCTCGACGCCCACCACCGCGTGCGTGCGCATGTCGACCTTCGGCTGGAAGGCGCAGCAGAAGCACCGGTCGCGGATCGCCAGGCGCAGGCGCTGCTCCACCGCCATGCGGGCGGTGGCGGCGTGGCTCATCGTCTCCTCGAAGACGCTGACGCCGCCCTTCACGCCGCCCTTCACCCGGTACATGGCGTTGTCGGCCTGGCGGCGCAGGACCTCGTAGGTCGTCCCGTGCTCCGGAAACAGGCTCAGGCCGATCGACGCGGAGGCGAAGATCTCGTGGTCGTCGATGAAGAACGGCTGCTTCAGGCGCTCCGAGATGTCGAGCACCGCCGCCAGGATCGCGTCCCGGTCGGTGACCGGGTTGAGCAGCAGCACGAACTCGTCGCCGCCGATGCGCGCGAGCATGTCGCTCGGACGCAGGGCGCCGCGGATCCGGTCGGCGACCTTGCGCAGCAGGGCGTCACCCGCGGCGTGACTGTAATAGTCGTTGATGTGCTTGAAGTTGTCGAGGTCGATGAAGGCCAGGGCGAAGCGATCGCCGGGCCCCGCCTCGACGATCAGTTCCTCGATGCTCTGCTCGAACATCGTCCGGTTGGGCAGTCCCGTCAGGGCGTCGATGAACGCCCTGGCGATCAGCTCCCGCTGCATCGCGTGGTGGTGCGTGACCTCGGTGAGGGTGGTGAGCGTGTAGGTCGCCCCCTCGGTCACGACCGGATGTGCCTGCGCCTCGACGACGTGCTCGCCGATCGCCTCGACGATCGCCGCGGCCGGGCTCGCCAGGGCGCTGTCCGAGAGCTCGTCGACGGCACGCGGCCCGAGGGCACGGGCCGCGGCGTTGGCCAGGATACACTGACCCTGCTCGTCATGGACCACGACACCGACCGGAAGGGCCTGAATGGCGGCTTCGAGCAGGCTCTGGCGATAGCGGGCGGTGGATGCGGTCACGTCAGCCCTGCTGCCAGAGCGTCTTGGCCGCGCGGAGGCCGACCTCGCCGGGGGTGTCACCGGCTTCGAGGGGACGCCGGAGCAGCCGGCGATGCACCTGGTCGAGGGCGGCGCCGTGACCGCCTTCCGCACCGGGCTCACGGGCGAGGCGTCCGGTGGCGGAGGGATCCGCTTCGAGACCGCTGACCTTGCTCATGGTGGCGCCGCGCCAGCGCTCGACCACGGCGCCGACGAACGCCGCGCCGGCGATCGCCCCACCATGCTCCGAGACGCGTCCGCTCATGTCGTTGCGCGGCTGACGGTCCGGGGGCAGGGGGGTGAACTTCATCCGCACGGGCATGGGCACGCCCTCGCCGAAGGCGATGACCTCGCCGGTGCCCAGGGACGGCACGAAGGTGAGCAGGTTCACGGCATCGGACACCGCCGCGGCGAGGAAGGCCTGATCGCGGTCGTTGGTCATCCGCATGGCGAACAGGGTGCTGCACTGGGACATGATCGTCGCGTCGAGTTCCGCCGGCCGCTGCGTCACGAGGCCGAGATAGACGCCGTGCTTGCGCCCCTCGCGGGCGATCCGCGACAGGGCGCGGCGCGTCGGGGTGAAGCCCACGGACCGGTCGGCCGAGGCGAAGCGGTGCGCCTCCTCGCAGACGAACAGCAGCGGGATCGCGCCCTCGCTCCAGATGCCGAACTCGAAGGCCAGCCGGCACAGCACGCAGACGACGGCGTCCACGACCTCCATGGGAAGCCCGGCAAGCTGCATGATCGTCATCGGGCGCCCGTCCGGATCGAGCCGGAACAGGTGGCCCAGGATCTCGCCCATCATGTCGCCGCCGACATTGGCGTTCTCGAACATGAAGCCGTAGCGCGGATCGTTGCGGATCGCCTCGATCCGGGTGATCAGCCGGTGGTAGTGCATCCGGCCGACGCGGTTCTCCAGGCGGCCCATCCGCTCGTCGATCAGCGCGATCAGGTCCTGCAGCATGTACGGGACGGGGGTGTCGACGGTGAAGCCCGAGCCCTTGCCGATGGTGCGCTTCACGACCTGCCGGTCGCTCGCCTCCTTGTATTGCGCGTACTTGCTCTTCGCGAGGGGGATGACCTCCGCGAGGATCTCGATCTCCTCGTCGACGGGCGACCGGCCGCCGTAGACCACGTCGGCGATCTCCTCGAGGTTGAACAGCCAGAACGGCAGCTTGAGGGTGCGGGGGCTGATGACGCTCGCATGCTCACCGAAACAGGCCGCGTACTCGTTGTGCACGTCCAGCAGGAAGATGCGCACCGCCTGCTGCGCGCGCATCACCTGGTCGAGGATGACCGCCACGCCGCTGGATTTGCCGACGCCGGTCGTGCCGAGCACGGCGAAGTGCTTCGTCAGCAGATCCTCGACCTTGATACAGGCCGGCGTGTCCGGATCCTGGTACAGCGCACCCACGGCGGCCATGTTGGCGGAGGCGACCTGATAGAGGATCCGCAGGTCGCCCGGCGGCAGCAGCTCGACCGCGTCGCCGATGGCGGGATAGCAGGTCACGCCGCGGCGGAACCGCTTCACCCCCTCGTCCGACAGGATCTCGCCGAGAAGGTCGATGCTCGCGTAGGCGCCGGGCTGGCGCCCATGGTCGTTGCCCGACGACAGGGTCGTGATGATGCCGATCAGCAGGGCGGAGCCGGCCTCGATCCGGACGAAATTGCCCACCGTGGCCCGCACGAGGGGACGGCCGTTCTGTCCGGCGAGTTCGAGGTGGACCTTCGACCCGTCGATCGAGGTCACCGAACCCATCCGCGCCGTCGGCCCCTCGCTCCGGCCCAGACTGTCACCGTTCAGCATCGCGTGTTCCCGAGCCTGCTCATCCAAGGTGCCCCCAGGATGCCGGGCCCCGCTTAAGAATCCGACAAAGACGGCGTCTCCGGCCAAGTGATGATTAATCGTTCCTTGTATAAATAGCTGTTTAACCTGAGCGATAGAAATAATACGGCGTGCTCACGGAGCCACGTTGTATGACAAGCGGCAGAAATGCACGCGGAAGTACTGGATTATGTCGGCTGCGCACGCACCGATTGCATCAGCCATTTGCCGTGTATCGGGCCTGCCGGCTCCGCCGCCGGGGCCTGCCGAGACCAGACATCGCCGGCCGGCGTGGGACGGGCCGGACCACCGCTCCCGACTGGGCTGCGACGTCCGCATAGCGGCCTCGGGATAGCGCGACATACCTCCTTGTCCGTGTCGATGTGCGGTTTGGAAGCGGGGCCATCCGGCGGGCCTGACGGTGGGGTCGAAGGCCCGAAGCGGGGGGACGCGCGTCGGCCCGACCGTTGCCCATGTCCGGCGACGCTGTGTGGATTTTGCAGCCCATGCGCGCGCGGGGCCTGCCGCACCCCGTCATCGGCACGTGCTGACCGGAAGAGTCTGCCAACCGGGAGAGTCTATAGCCCACGCGGCGATCGGCGCACGCGGCGCCCCACACTCGCCCGAAAGCCCAGCGAAGGCTGCGCGTCCCCGTCCCGGAACCCGCGATGAAACCGTCCCTGCCCCTCCTCGCCGCCTGTGCGACGCTCCGGATCCTGCCGGCGGCCGCGACGTCCTACGAGTTCGTGCCCGCGCCGCAGACTGACCTGAACCGCATGTACCGGGTCGACAAGGTGACCGGCGAGGTCACGTCCTGCCAGTACGGGCTTCAGGAATCGGCCGGCGGCATCGGCCAGACGGTCTGCTTCGGAGCCGGCGAGGGGGCCGGCCCCCAGACCCCGTCGGAATACGGGCTGGTGGCGAGCCGGCACACCCGCGAGGCCGGCGTGTTCCGGGTCAATTACCGGACCGGCGAGATGAGCATCTGCTTCGTGCTGGTGAAGAAGGAGCAGGTCGTCTGCACCCAGCAGGGCAAGCCCGGAGCCGAGGGCGCCTCCGACGCGCCGCTGACCGGCCCCGCGCCTGGCCGGGCCGGGGCCAGTGCCACGCCCGCGCAGGGCGTGCGCCCGTGACGCGGCATGTGCGGCCCGGCCGTTCCGGTCGGCCCGGTCCCGTGCTAGGGGCCGCGCGATCTTGGCGGAAAGGCCGGCCCCCGATGACATGCGCCGTGACGTGCGCCCTCTCCCTCCACCGCGCCGCCCGGGCGCTCCCCCGGTGAGCGGGCCGGACCTGCGCCGGGCCGCGGCGGCGCGCGCCCTCGACCTCGTCGAGCCCGGGATGCGGCTCGGCCTCGGCACCGGATCCACCGCCGCGGCCTTCGTGGCGCTGCTCGGCGAGCGGGTCCGCGACGGGCTCGACATCCTTGGCGTGCCGACCTCGGAGGCGACGCGCGCCCAGGCCCAGGGCCTCGGCATCCGCCTCGCGACCCTCGACGAGCAGCCGGAGCTCGACCTGACCATCGACGGCGCCGACGAGGTCGACGACCAGCTGCGCCTGATCAAGGGCGGCGGCGCGGCGCTCCTGCGGGAGAAGATCGTCGCCTGCGCGAGCCGCCGCATGGTGGTGATCGCCGACGCGGCCAAGCGGGTGGCGCGGCTCGGTGCCTTCCCGCTGCCGATCGAGGTCAACCCCTTCGGCCTCGCCGCCACCCATCGGGCCGTCGAGGCCGCCGTCGCGGGTGCAGGCTGCACGGGCGCGGTCCGGCTGCGCCGCCAGCCCGACGGCGCGCCGCTCGTCACCGATGGCGGCCACCACATCCTCGACGCGCATCTCGGCGCGATCCCCGATCCCGAGGCCCTCGGCGCCGCGCTCTGGGCGGTGCCGGGCGTCGTCGAGCACGGCCTGTTCCTCGGCATCGCCGACGCGGCGATCCTGGCGGCCGCCCGGGACGGGCGGGCCGACATCACCGTTCTCGGCAGCCTCGCCTGAGGCGCCGCTCTCCTCGCCGGCCATCCTCGCAAGAAAGTCCAGCATGTCCCGACGCCTCACCGCCGCGCTCGGCCTCGCGCTCCTGACGCTCCCCTCCGCGGCCCTCGCCCAGAAGCCCGCGCCCGCCAAGCCGGCGGCACAGCCCGCGACTCCGGCCGCCAACACGCCGGCATCGGCCTTCACCCCGAGCCACCTCGCGCTCGCCCGGGAGGTGATGCTCTCTTCCGGCATCGCCCGCTCGTTCGACTCGGTGCTGCCGGCCTTCGCCGACCAGATCCGCAAGCAGACGGTGACCCGGCCGGAGCTCGCCAAGGACCTCGACGAGGTTCTGGTGTCGCTGCAACCCGAGATGGAGCTGCAGAAGCAGCGCATGATCGACATCGCGGCGCGCACCTACGCGTCGAAATTCTCGGAGGCCGAGCTGAAGGAGATCGCGACCTTCTTCCGCTCACCCGCCGGCAAGCACTACGTGGAGGCGCAGCCGCAGCTCCTCGACGAGATGGTCCAGGAGATGCAGGACTGGACCCAGGACGTGTCGGAATACGTGATGGTCCGCGTCCGCGCCGAGATGGGCAAGCGCGGGCACCAGATGCAGTGACGGAACCCGCCCCCACGCGGATCATCGTGACGACCGCACCATGAGCGCGGCCGGCCGCCTCTACGCGGCGGGCGGGGTCCTCCTCGCCGCCATGCCGCTCGCGATGGTGCTGGCCAACCGGTCGAGCCCGCTGGTGGTCGGGCTGGCGGCGCTCGCCTTCCTGGCCGGGCGCGCGGTGGAGGACCGCCACGATCTGGCGCGCCGGGTCCTGAGGCCGCTCGCCGATCCGCTGGCCGGGGCGGCGCTCGCCTTCCTGGCCTGGGGCCTCGTCTCGCTCGCCTGGAGCCCGGTCCCGGCCGCGTCCCTGCGGGTGGCGGGCGAGTTCCTGCCGGCGCTGGCGGGGGCCTACCTCCTGGCCTGCCTGGCGCCGGGGCGGATCCCGCCCTTCGCGCCCCGGCTCGGGGCTGCGGCGATCGCGCTGACCGGCCTGGTGATCGCGGGGGATCTCGCGGCCGGGCTCGCCCTGGAGCGGGCCCTGGGGCACCGGGCGGCCGCCTTTGTGCACAACCGCTCGGCCCTGACCCTGGATCTCGTGGCCGGCCCCCTCGCGCTGGTCCTCTGGCGCGGGCGCGCCCACGGCCTCGCGGTCGCGACGCTGGCCTTCGCGGCCCTCGGCGTGCTGCGCTCGATCAGCGGCGCCGCCCAACTCGGCCTGCTCGCCGGCGCCGCATTGTTCGCGGTGACCCGCCTGCTGCCCCGGCGCGCCGGCATCGGCCTCGCGGGCCTCGGCCTCGGCCTCGCCGTGGCGCTGGCCCCGGTGGAGGGCGACCTCCTCGCCCGCACCATGCCGGAGGCGGCCCATGAGCGCCTTGTCCAATCCTCCTCCCGGGCGCGGGTCGCCATCGCCCGCAGCTTCGGCGCCGCCGTGGCGGCCGATCCCTGGCGCGGGGCGGGCTTCGGCACGAGCGCGCGTTTCGCCGAGACGCCCGCGGCGCAGGCGGTGCCCCCCGAGATGCGGGTGCTCCTCGGGGTCGGGCATCCGCACAACAGCTTCCTCCAGGTCTGGGCCGAGCTGGGCCTGCCCGGCGCGGTGCTCGCGGCGCTGACCCTCATGCTGATGCTCGCCCGCATCGCCCGGCTGCCGCAGCCGGACCGGGCAACGGCGCTCGCCCTCGTGGCCGGGGCGGCGGCCATCGCCTTCGTGGAGCATAACGGCTGGGCGGCGTGGTGGACGGCGGGCCTCGGCGCTGCCATCTCGTGGCTGCGCGAGGCGGCCCGGACCCGCGCCGAGACGAGCCCCGGGAGGGACGGATCCGCATGAGCGATTTCGACACCGACCTCTTCGTCATCGGCGGCGGCTCCGGGGGCGTGCGCGCGGCGCGGATCGCGGCGGGCTACGGCGCCCGGGTGATGCTGGCCGAGGAATACCGGGTCGGGGGCACCTGCGTGATCCGCGGCTGCGTCCCGAAGAAGTTGATGGTCTATGCCGGACGCTTCGCCGACGAGTTCGCGGACGCCGCCGGTTTCGGCTGGACGGTGGGGACGCCGCGCTTCGACTGGGCCACCCTCAAGCGCCGCCGGGACGCCGAGGTCACCCGCCTCGAAGGGATCTACGACGCCAACCTGATCCGGGCCGGCGTCGAGATCGTGCCGGAGCGGGCGGTGATCGTGGATCCGCACACGGTGCGTCTGGTCGCGTCGGACCGGACGGTCCGGGCGGAGCGGATCCTGGTCGCGGTCGGCGCCCATCCGGTGAAGGAGCCCGCGGTGCCCGGCATCGAACTGGCGATCACCTCGAACGAGGTGTTCGAGCTGGAGAGCCTGCCGGAACGCATCCTGGTGATCGGCGGCGGCTACATCGCGGTGGAGTTCGCCGGCGTGTTCGCGGCGCTCGGGAGCGCCACGACCCTGCTGCACCGGGGCGACAGGCTGCTGCGCGGCTTTGACGATGAGGTCCGCGACGCCCTCGCGGAGGCCTACGGCCACCGGATGGACCTGCGGCTCGGCCGCACCCTCCTGGGCATCGAGCGACGGGATAGCGGCCTGTGCGCACGCCTGGACGACGGCAGCGAGATCCTGGCCGATCAGGTGCTGGTCGCCACCGGCCGGCGGCCCAACGTCGGCGGCCTCGGCCTGGACCGGGTCGGGATCGACCTCGACGCCGCCGGGGCGATCCCGGTGGATGCCTATTCGCAGACCAAGGTCCCGTCGATCTACGCGGTCGGCGACGTCACCAACCGCGCCAACCTGACCCCGGTGGCGATCCGCGAGGGCCACGCCTTCGCCGACACGGTCTACGGCGGCAGGCCGACCTGCGTGGATCACCGCCTGATCCCAACAGCGGTGTTCTCGACCCCCGAGATCGGCGTCGTCGGCCACAGCGAGGCCGCCGCCCGCGAGGTCTACGGGACGATCGACGTCTACAAGGCGCGCTTTCGCCCGATGAAGGCGACGCTGTCGGGCCGCGAGGAGCGGATCCTGATGAAGGTGATCGTCGATTGCGCGACCGACCGGGTGGTGGGCGTCCATATCTTCGGCCACGATGCCGGCGAGGTGATCCAGGCGGTGGGCATCGCGGTGACCCTGGGCGCCACCAAGGCCGATTTCGACCGGACCATCGCGGTTCACCCGACGGCGGCCGAGGAACTGGTGACGATGCGGGTTCCGGAGGTCACCAAGCATCCGGTCGGCGTCGGCTGAGGGCTCTCCACCCCCCAGGGCCTCGACGCCGTGCCCGACCGAGCCATATCAGGGGGATGGGCAAGCAGGGCGCAGGCAAGGGACGCGGCGAGGACGACGCGCACGCGCGGCGGCAGGCCATCATCGATGGCCTGCTGGCGGACGCCCTGCGCCCGGCCTTCCACCGACCCCCGAGCCACGAGGCGCTGCCCCCCGACATCCGCCGCGCCATCGATCAGCTGCTCGCCAAGGCGGAGGCCCAGCGCAGCCGCTGCCTGACCTACGACGATCTGGAGGAGGCCCTGCCGCCCCGGGACGTCTCCGCGGAGGATCTGGAAGCGATCTTCTGGATCCTCGCCGAGCACGGGATCGAGGTCGAGGACGGCGAGGCCTGAGGCCGGGGCGCGCCAGCCCCTCGCATTCCGACACTCGTCAGCCCAGGGGAACCTCTCTATAAGCCGCGCTTCGCGCGAAGCGCGGTCGCACGAAAGGTGCGCGGAGAGAGGCCATGGGCGAGCGTTGGACACCGAAAAGCTGGAGACACCTGCCGATCGAGCAGGTCCCCGCCTATCCGGATACGGCCGCCCTGGGTGCCGTCGAGTCGCAAATCGCGAGCTTTCCGCCGCTGGTCTTTGCCGGTGAGGCCCGCAAGCTGAAGGCGGCCCTGGCGCGCGTTTCCGCGGGCCAGGCGTTCCTCCTCCAGGGCGGCGACTGCGCCGAGAGCTTCGACGAGCATTCCGCCGACAACATCCGCGATTTCTTCCGGGTGTTCCTGCAGATGGCGATGGTGCTGACCTTCGCGGGCGGCTCGCCGGTGGTGAAGGTCGGGCGCATCGCCGGGCAGTTCGCCAAGCCGCGCTCCTCGCCCACCGAGACCCTTGAGGGCGTGAGCCTGCCGAGCTACCGGGGCGACATCGTCAACGGCATCGGCTTCTCGGAGGAGGCGCGCATCCCGGATCCGCGGCGCCAGCTCGAGGCCTACCGGCAATCGGCCGCGACCCTGAACCTGCTGCGCGCCTTCGCCACCGGCGGTTACGCCAATCTGGAGAACGCGCATCGCTGGATGCTGGGCTTCGTGAAGGATTCGCCGCAATCCTCGCGCTACCAGGACGTGGCCGGCCGGATGACCGACGCCCTCGACTTCATGCGCGCCATCGGCATCAACCCGGAGACCCATCCGGAGGTGCGGACCACCGATTTCTACACCAGCCACGAGGCCCTGCTGCTCGGCTACGAGGAGGCGCTGACCCGCGTCGATTCGACCACCGGCGACTGGTACGCGACCTCCGGGCACATGCTCTGGATCGGCGACCGGACCCGGCAGCCGGACCATGCCCATGTCGAGTACGCCCGCGGCATCCGGAACCCGATCGGCCTGAAATGCGGCCCGTCCATGAAAGCGGACGGGCTGATCCGGCTGATCGACCTGCTCAACCCGGAGAACGAGCCGGGACGCCTGAGCCTGATCTGCCGCTTCGGGGCCGACAAGGTCGGCGAGCACCTGCCGGCCCTGATCCGCGCCGTCGAGCGGGAGGGCCGCACGGTGGTGTGGATCTGCGATCCGATGCACGGCAACACCGTGGCGGCGGGCCGCTACAAGACCCGGCCGTTCGAGCGGGTGATGCAGGAGATCGAGGGCTTCTTCGGCGTCCACCGGGCCGAGGGCACGATCGCCGGCGGCATCCACCTGGAGATGACCGGCAAGGACGTGACCGAGTGCACCGGCGGCGCCCGGGCCCTGACGGCCGACGACCTGCAGGACCGCTACCACACCTACTGCGACCCGCGCCTCAACGCCGAGCAGGCCCTGGAGGTGGCGTTCCGCACGGCGGAGCTGGTGAAGGCTGAGCGCAGCCACGTGGAGGCCCCGCGCCTCGACGCGGCGGAGTAGGACAGGGAATCCACGTCTCCCTCCTCCCTGTGCGGGGGAGGGTAGGCGCGCGACCCTTCTGGACTGGCATAGCCGCCGGCCACGCGATGACCCCAAACGCGGAGCGCGAATCCGCCCCCCGCTCCGTCCTCACGCGATCGCCCGGCTGGCGCCGTTCCAGCGGCTGATCACGGCGGCGACCTCCGAGACGGGGACCGGGCGGCTGAACAGGTAGCCCTGGACTTCGTCGCAGCCCTCGGCGCGCAACCGGGCGAGCTGCGCCTCGGTCTCCACGCCCTCGGCGGTGGTGGTCATGCCGAGGCTCGCGCCCAGCCCGATCACCGCCCGGACGATGAAGTCCGTCCCGTCGTTGATGCAGAGATCGCGCACGAACGACTGGTCGATCTTGATCTTGTCGAAGGGGAAGCTGCGCAGGTAGCTGAGCGACGAGTAGCCGGTTCCGAAATCGTCCATGGCGACGCGCACGCCCAGCGCCTTGAGGCTGTGGAGGACCGCCGTGGCGGCGCCGGGATTGGCAACCAGGACCGATTCGGTGATCTCCAGCTCCAGCCGCCGGCCGGGCAGGCCGGTCCGCCGCAGGGCCTCTCGCACCACGTTCACGAGGCTCGCAGAGGTGAACTGAACCGCCGAGACGTTCACTGCGACCTTCAGGCCGTCCGGCCAGCGGGCGGCCTCCTCGCAGGCCCGGCGCAGCACCCACTCGCCGAGCGGCACGATCAGGCCGAGTTCCTCTGCGATCGGGATGAACTCGGCCGGCGAGATGAAGCCGCGGACCGGGTGGTTCCAGCGCAGCAGGGCCTCGAATCCGCAGACCCGGTCGGCATCGAGGCTGTAGATCGGCTGGTAGTAGACCTCGAACGCTTCCCGGGCGAGGGCGTCGCGCAGTTCCCGCTCCAGGATCCGCCGCGCCTGGAGGCGGGCATCCATCTCGGGCTCGAAGAACCGGAACGAGCCCCGCGCCTCGGTCTTGCCGCGGTCGAGGGCGACCTCGGCGTTCTTCAGGAGCTTTTCGCAGCTCGTCCCGTCGCTCGGCGCGAGGGTGATCCCGATGGTCAGCCCGACGCTGATCTCGTGGCTGCTCAGGCTGTAGGGCGCGCCCACCACCTCGATGATGCGCCGGGCGAGCACCGCGGCATCCTCCGGCCGGTCGATGCCGCGCTGGATGACGATGAACTCGTCGGCGCCGAGGCGGGCGACGCAGTCGATCTCGCGCACGCAGGCGGTGAGCCGGTTCGCCACCGCGGCGAGCAACTCGTCCCCGACCCCGTGCCCCAGGGTCTCGTTGACCGGCCGGAAATCGTCGAGATCGATGGCGAAGACCGCGAAGCCGTGGTCGCGCCCCGCCTGGGCGACCGCCATCTCGATCTGCTGGCCGAGGGCGATCCGGTTCGGCAGGCCGGTGAGCATGTCGTGATGGGCCAGAAAGGCGATGCGGGCCTCGGCGTGCCGCCGCTCGGTGACGTCCTCGTAGGTGGCCACGAAGCCGCCATCGGCGGTCTTGCGCCGCTCGATCGCCACGATGCGCCCGTTGCACAATTCCTGGAAATGCGTGTGCCAGGCTCCCCCGTGGAAGGCCTCGCGCTGCTGGCGCAGCAACGTCTCGATGTCACAACCCGGATGGTTGCCGGCCAGGAGGCTGGCGTTCATGACCTCGACGGCGCTCATCCCGGGCGCGACCGCCTGGCTGGGCAACCCGTAGATCTCGCTGTAGCGCCGGTTGACCACCATCAGGCGATCCTGCGCGTCGTAGAGGCACAGCCCCTGGGACATGTTGTCGAGGGCGGCGTCGAGGCGGAGGTTGGTCTCGGTCAGCCGATCCTCTTGCTCCTTCAGCAGGCTGATGTCGCTGCACACCGCGATGAAGCCGCCCTGCTGGGTGGCGCTGCGGCTCACCCGCAGCCATCGCCCGTCCGCCAGCCGGATATCGCCGTCGCGGGCCAGGGCCCGGAAGCAATCCCCGAGCGTTTCCGGTGCGCCGGTCTCCGGGCCGCCGGCATGGCCCCAGACCGAGACCCCGGCCTCGATGGCCTCACCCAGCCCTTCGAAGAAACGCTGGGCCTGGGCATTGGCGAGGGCGATCCGGCCGGCAGCGTCGACGACGACCACGCCCTCGCGGGAGGTCTGGAGCGCGTCCGTGACCAGGGACTCGGCGCGGCGGCGCTGGCTGACCTCGCGGGCCATCATCGCGTGGATGTTGTCGCGCATCACCGCCATCGACCGCAGCAGGCTGCCGAGCTCGTCGCGGCCCCCCGCGGGGATGCGATCGTCGAGGCGGCCGCTGGCGATGCGCTCCGCGGCCCGCGAGGCCGCGGCCAGCGGTCCGGTAATGCGCCGGTTCAGCAGCCAGGCGACCAGCGCGCAGACGACGGTCGCCAGGGCCGCCGCGATGGCGTTGACGCGCATCTCCCGGACCACCAGCGTGCGCGCCGCCTGCCGGAACGTGAAGCCGTCGCCGGCCGTGTAGTTGACGAGCATGTCGATCTGGCTATCGACCACGCTGGCCTGCTGATCCAGGGCGTCCCAACGCTCGGGGCGGGCCGTGGCGGGATCCAGGGCGCGGCGCGTCTCCTCCCAGGCAGAGACCGCCGCCTGGACCGCGCCCGCGGTCCGCACCGCCCGGTCGGACTGGGACCGCTCCACCGCGATCGTCAGATCCTCGGCCAGCGTCGTCGACAGATCGGCGATCTCGGCGTTCAATTTGGCCGTCTCGGCCTCGCCGCGCAGGTGCATCCGCCGGGCGAAGGCCGTGCGCATCTTGGCGAAATCGGCCGCGGTCGCCCGGGCGTAATTGATGGACATCAGCGACTCGTCGTAGGTCCGATTGACCAGAGTGCCGATGTGCGCGATCGCGACAACCGCGTAGAGCCCGAGGGCGCCCGACAGCAGGCTCATGCTCAGGAAGGCGACGAAGATCCGGCCCCGGACGGTGGTGAAGAACCCCAGCATCCCACGCGCGATACCTGACGGCCTCATCGGGGACCTGTCCTCCTGAGCCGTCTCGGGGTCTTGCATCGCACCGGCCGCCGCGCCACACGTGCAACGATCTGTAGTTGCAACATGTTAAGAGGCACTTAGTTCGCAGCCCTGGCAATTCGATTCCGTGGCGCGTGCGAATACCGGTCGATGCGCGAATATCGCTCGATCGCATACAAAATCCAGCTTCGGAAAATGATTTCTCAAGGAAATCTGTGCGATCATGGCATCCGGAAACCGAGGGATCACATGTCCGCCTCCGAATCCCGGATCGTTTCAAGCTTGAATTGGCGCGCCGCGCTCCCGGCGGTGCTGGCCCTGGCATTGGGCGCGACCTGCGGATTGCTGATCACCGATCAGCTCCAGGCCTCCGCCATCGCGGTGTCCCAGAAGGGCCGGATGTTCCATCCCGACAACCTCGCGGTCGCCCGCGGCGAAGTCGTCACGTTCGTCAACGACGACAGCGATCTGCTGCACCACGTCTTCGTCGAGTCCGACACGTTCAACTTTGATTCCGGGGATCAGGAACCGGGCAGCCGCACGCCGATCACCTTCACCGAGCGCGGCACCTTCCAGGTTCTGTGCGGCATTCATCCCAAGATGAAGCTCGTCGTCCGGGTGAATTGACGGTTCCCGGACCGGTCAGCGCTGGGCCGAACGCATCGGCGTGGGCTCCGGCGCCAGTTTCAGCCGCTCGATCGCCTGGCCGTCGCGGAGTTCCGGGGGCGGGCTGTAGACGATGCGGCTGTCGGCCGAGAGGCCGGATTCGAGCTCGATCGTGCGTCCGAGATCGCGCCGCACCTTGACGGTCCGCCACGTCACCCGGTCGTCGTCGCCGACCTGGGCGACCTGGAGCCCCTTGCTGTTGAACACCGTCGCCTCCGCGGGCACCGAGACCGCAGGCTCGGTGCGCGGGATCTTCAGGGTCACGTAGGCGTAGAGCCCAGCCCGCAGCACTCGGTCGGGATTGGGCACGTCCACCTGCGTGGTCAGGGTGCGCGAGGCGGCATCCAGGGCGACGGAGCTGCGCTCCACGAAGCCGTCGAAGGACCGGCCCGGGAGCTGCGGCACCGTGATCACCGCCTTGACGCCGGGCTTGACCCCGACCGCGTCGTTCTGCGGCACGTTCACGGTGATGCGCAGGGTGCTGTCCTGATCGATGCTCAGGAGCGGCGTGCCGCCGTTGTCGGCCCGGACGAGATCGCCGACATCGACGTTGCGGGTCGTGACGACCCCGTCGAAGGGCGCGACCACCCGCTCGAACGCCGCAAGCGCCTTCAGCCGGTCGACCACGGCGTCCTGCGACTTGATGTTGGCGGTCGCCACCTTCACGCCGGCCTCCGCGGCCGCCAGGGTCGCCGCCTGCGAGAGGACGCCGGCCTGCGACGTGTCGGCGTTCTGCCGGGAGGCCCAGCCCTGCACCGCAAGCGTCGTGGTCCGGTTGTTGGTGAGGTTGGCGAGGTTCACGTTGGCGCGGGCCTGCTCGACCTGCGCCTGCGCCTGCAGGAGTTGCGCCTTCAGCTGGCCGACCTGCGCCTCGGCCTGGGCGAGCTGCTGGTCGAGATCCGGGGCGGCGATCCGCAGGAGCAGGTCTCCGGCCTTGATCCGCGATCCGATATCGACCCGGCGCTCGGCAATGTAACCGGTCGCCCGGGCCGCGATCGCCGCCGTGGTGAAGGCCTGCATCTCCCCCGGGAGCACGAGATCGATCGGCCCCGCCGCCCGCTCGGCCGCGACCGTGCGCACCTGCGGGACGAGGGTCGTGATCCGCTCCAGCGTCGCCGTCGCCGCCACGTCCCGCTGCCAGTGGCCGTAGGCGCCCCAGGCCAGCAGCCCGACGCCGACGAGGCCGACCAGGAGGAACGGGACTATGCCGGGGGGCGGGGGTACGTCGCGCGCCACGTCCTGGGCCATCATCGCTTGGCTCTCCGCCCGGCGCCCGCAGACGCCGCCGCGACGGTAGCGGTCAACGGCAGCGCCCGCCAGAGCGGGCTTTGCCGCAGCGACGCCTATGCGGTGCGCGGGCCGGCCAGGCGCAGGTCCCGGCTGAGGCGCTTGTGCAGGTGGACCATCAGGGCGATCCCGAAGAGCGGCGTTAGCAGGTTGAGGATCGGCACAACCATCAGCGCCGAGAGCAGGCAGCCGGCACCGAGCGTCCGGACCGAGAAGGCGCGGCGCATGGCGGCCGCCTCGGGCAGGGGCCGGAACCGGGCCGCCGCCATCTCGAAATACTCGCGGGCGAGCAGATAGGCGTTGGCGGCGAAGAAGGCCGCGATCCCGATAACCGGGACGAAGAAGATCACCAGAGCCGCGAGGTTGACGAGCAGCGCCACCCCGGCGAAGCGGACCGTGTAGAGCATCGCGGTGCCGAACGGCATGGCCCGGCCCGGCGGCTCCCCGGGGAAATCCGTCCGCTCGACGATCTCGGCCGCGTCGTCGAGGAAGAAGCCCGCCACCAGGATCGAGACCGCCGGCATCAGGTAGGCGAGCACCACGAACAGGCCGAAACCCGCCAGGTAGTAGGCGAGGCTGTCGAGGATCGGGTACTGGGACGAGATGTGATGGCTCGCCTGGAACGCCTGGACCAGCCGGGTCAGGCCGAGCCAGACCAGGACCAGGAGCCCGAGCGTCAGGCCGAGGGATTTCCAGAGGATCGCCCGCATCGGGGGCGAGAAGGTCTGGCGCAAAGCCGCCGTCGCGGACTCGACGAGCATCGGGTGCGGATTCCGGTCGCCGCCGGGCGCGGCGCCGGCGGATGTGGAGCGGTGCGGCCGGCGGCGCAAGGCTGCGGGTGAAGCAGCGCGGGTGAGGGACGGGGAGCACACGTGCAGGACCAGAGGCGACAGGATGCGGGGCGAGGGGTCTCGCCGGATCCGCGGGCGGCCGGGGATCGCAGCGCCGACCCGCCGCGCGCGCCCGCCTACCGGCCCCGGCTCGCGCCGCTGCCGGACGATCCGGAAGTGCTGGTGATCGGGGCCGGGGCGGCGGGGATCGGCGCGGCGCGGACGCTCGCGGCCCGGGGGGTGGCGGTGGCGGTGCTGGAGGCCCGGGACCGGGTCGGCGGCCGCGCCCTGACGGTGACGCTGCGCGGCCACGCCCTCGACCTCGGCGCCCACTGGCTCCATGCCGGACCGATCAACCCCCTGGTGGCCCTGGGCCGGGCCCGCGGCGAGCGCCTGCGCCGGGCGGCGCAGGACAGCCATGTCTGGGTCGGGCGCCGGCCGGGACGGAGCGACGAGGTCCGCGCCAACGCCCGGGCCTTCGCCCGCGCGGACCACGCGATGACCCGCGGCGCCGCGCAGCCCGGGGCCGACCGTCCGGCCGCGCGCGCCCTGCCGCCGGGCCTCGGCCCCTGGGGCGCCCGGGTGGCGCAGGTCCACGGCCTGGTCTCGGGCCGGCCGCTGGGCGAGGTCTCCCTCCAGGACTTCCCCAGCATGGAGTACAGCGACAACTTCTTCCTCGCCGACGGCTACGGCAGCTATCTGGCCCGCCTCGCCGACGGGCTGCCGGTGGCGCTGGGGACCGCGGTGACGCGGGTCGACTGGTCGGACCGCCGCGTCCGCCTGACCACCGCCGGCGGCCGGGAATACCGGGCGCGGGCGGTGATCGTCACCGTGCCGATGATGGTGCTGCGCGACGGGCCGGCCTTCACCCCGCCGCTGCCGAATGCCGTGCGTGCCGCCATCGACGGCTTCACCACCGGGATCTACGAGCACGCGGTGCTGCACTGGCCGTCGAGCCCGTTCCGCGGCCGCGACCGTCTGGCGGCGATCCACGGGAGGCGCCACACGCCCCCGGGCCTGCTCACCCGCATCGACGGCACGCCGTTCCATTACTACGAACTCGACCTGCACGAGGCCGCGGCCCTGGACGCCGCCGGGGCCGGGGCGGACGGGGTCCGCCGGCACGTCCGGGCGGTCCTGGGCGATCTGTTCGGGGCGGCACGCCTGCGCGACCTGACCATCCCGGCGGTGAGCGCGTGGCGCCACGACCCGTGGTCCCGGGGCTCCTGGGCCGTGGTCCCGCCGGGCCACGCGCCGGCCCGGCAGAGCCTTCACGCGCCCGTCGGCGACACGGTCTGGTTCGCCGGGGAGGCCCTCTCCCGGGAGCAATGGGGCACGGTGGGGGGCGCCTACGCCGAGGGGTCGCGGGCCGCGGAGGTGATCGCCGCGCGTCTCCGCCCGGGCACGGCCTGAGGCCTACGCACCGCCCGGACAGCCGGGCGGCTTGCGGGCGATCCAGCGGACGGGCATCCCCGAGCCCTCGGCAAGGGGGACGACCATGGATTGGATCGAGGCGATCGGCTACCTCGGCACGGCACTGACGATCTCGGCCACCGCCATGAGCACGATGATCCCCTTACGGATCATCTCCCTCTGCGCGAGCTGCGCGGTGATCACCTACGGATCGCTGATCGGCAGCATGCCGGTGGTGCTCACCGAGCTGATCCAGATGCCCTTCAACGCCTATCGGCTCTGGCAGATGCTGCGCCTCGTCCGCGACGTCGAGACCGCCGCCGACGGCGACCTGTCCCTCGAATGGCTGCGTCCGTTCGGTTCGCGCCGCCCGTTCGGCACCGGCGAAGTCGTGTTCCGGAAGGGCGATACCGCGGACGAGATGTATTACGTCGAGAGCGGCGCGTTCCGGATCCCCGAGGTGGGCATCGAGGTGCGCGCGGGCGGGATCGTCGGCGAGTTGGGCCTGCTGTCGCCGGGCAACACGCGCACCGCCTCCCTGATCTGCACCGAGCCCGGCCACGCCTTATGCGTGACCTATTCCGACGTCAAGCAACTCTACTATCAGAACCCCGAATTCGGCTTCTATTTTCTCAAACTGACAAGCGAGCGCCTCTTCCAGGGCGTTCAAGTCATGAAACGCCCGAGTGTTACGGGCGACGTCATCTGACGCAATCCTGTCCGCGAGCCGCGTCGCCGCGCAGATCGTCTTGCGAAGTCGATGCACCCTACGTTACCTGGGCCGCGCAATCGGTTCGGCGGGGCGGCCATGGATTGGATCGAGGGGATCGGTTATCTCGGCACGGCCCTGGTGATCCTGTCGACGGCGATGACCACGATGATCCCCCTGCGGATCATCGGTCTCTCCGCGAGCTTCGCCCTGGTGACCTACGGGATCCTCATCGGCAGCATGCCGGTCGTCCTCACGGAACTGTTCGAGATCCCGTTCAACATCTACCGGCTGTGGCAGATGTTCCGTCTGGTCGGCGACGCGAAGAAAGCCGCCGCGGGGGACCTGTCCCTCGGCTGGCTGCGCCCGTTCGGGACGGAGCGAGCCTTCGGGGCGGACGAGACCGTGTTCCGTGCGGGCGATCCCGCCCACGAGATGTACTACATCGAGAGCGGCGTCTTCCGGGTCCCGGAGGTCGGGATCGCGGTGCGGGCGGGCGGGATCGTCGGCGAGCTGGGCCTACTCGCGCCGGGCAACGCCCGCACGGCCTCGCTGATCTGCGCGGAGCCCGGCAAGGCCCTGTGCGTGACCTATTCCGACCTCAAGGCGCTGTACTACCAGAACCCGGACTTCGGCTTCTACTTCCTGAAGCTGACCACGGAGCGGCTGTTCCAGAGCGTCGAAGCCGCCAAGCGGCCGGTGGCGACCGCCGACGCCCTCTGAGAGAAGCGAACGCGTTGCCGGGACCCGGCCTCGTCAGAGCATGCTGGGCAGGATCCGGTCCGGCGGACGGTGGCCGTCCATGAAGGTCTTGATGTTGATGATGACCTTCTCGCCCATGTCGATGCGGCTCTCGTAGGTCGCCGAGCCCATATGGGGCAGCAGCACGACCTTGCCCTGCCGGGCGAGCTTGACGAGCCGCGGGCTGACCGCCGGCTCCTGCTCGAACACGTCGAGGCCGGCCGCCGAGATCTCGCCGCCCTCGATCAGCCGCGCCAGGGCGTTCTCGTCGATCACCTCGCCGCGGGCGGTGTTCACCACCACCGCCTCGGGCTTGAGCAACTTGAGGCGCCGGGCCGAGAGCAGGTGGTAGGTCGCGGGCGTGTGCGGGCAGTTCACCGACACGATGTCGACCCGGGCGAGCATCTGGTCGAGGGATTCCCAGTAGGTGGCGTCCAGCGCGCCCTCGATGGCGGCCGGCACCCGGCGGCGGTTGTGGTAATGGACCTGGAGGCCGAAGGCCCGGGCGCGCTTGGCGAGCGCCTGCCCGATCCGGCCCATGCCGACGATCCCGAGGCGCTTGCCGGTGATGCGCCGGCCGAGCATCCAGGTCGGCGACCAGCCGGTGGTCCACTCGTCGTCGGGGATGATCCGCGCGCCCTCTGTGACCCGGCGGGCGACGGCGAGGATCAGCGCCATCGTCATGTCGGCGGTGTCCTCGGTCAGCACGCCCGGGGTGTTGGTGACCGTGATGCCGCGCTCCAGCGCCGCCGCCACGTCGATGTGATCGACGCCGTTGCCGAAATTGGCGATGAGCCGCAGGTTCGGGCCGGCCTGGGCGATCAGCCCGGCATCGACCTCGTCGGTGACGGTGGGGACTAGGACGTCGGCCTCGCGCAGGGCCGCCGCCATCGCGTCCGCCGCCATGGGCGCGTCGTCGGAACTGAGGCGGACGTCGAACAGCTCGCGCATCCGCGTCTCGACGGCATCCGGCAGGCGCCGCGTCACGACCACCAGCGGCTTGCGCTTCGACACGTTTCTCTCCCCGTCAGCTCTGCGGCCGTATCGGCGGCTCCCGGCCGGACCGCTTCACGCAAGCGTCCGTTAACCGAATTCGGCCAGACAGGACCGGTCACGCGGCGCCGATCCCGGAGCCTGGTCCGACCCATTCGCCTCTCTATCAGAGGTGGGCCGGAACACAATCTGATGCCGACGAAGCCGGCTTGCCGAAAGGCCTCGCCTGCGACAAGCCCGACAGCCACCATCCGCCGTCCGGACAGGGAGACGACCATGCGCGTGTCACGCCTCAGCCTCGCCGTCGCGGCGCTGCTGGCGGGGGGCTTCGCCACAGGCGCCCTAGCGGCGCCCGCCGCGCCCCCGGAGGCCGGGATCGGGCCGGTCACCAAGCTGCCGCTGCCGCGCTATGCCAGCCTGAAGACCGATCGCGTCAATCTGCGCGAGGGTCCGTCCAAGGATCACCGCACCCTGTGGGTGTTCCAGCGCGCCGGCCTGCCGGTGGAGATCGTGGGCGAGTTCGAGACCTGGCGCCGGATCCGCGACTCGGAGGGGACCGAGGGCTGGGTCCTGCACTCGCTGCTCTCGGGGCGGCGCACCGCCATCGTCAATGCCGGCCCCGACAAGGGTGTCGAGAAGGCCGCCATCTCGCTTCGGGCCAAGGCGGAGGACGGCGCCGAGGACGAGGCCCGGCTTCAGACCGGGGTGATCGGCAGCGTGAAGAGCTGCACCGGCGCGTGGTGCCGCCTGATCGTCGCCCTGCCGAACAAGCGGGACGTGGACGGCTACATCCGGCAGAACCGCCTCTGGGGGGTCTACCCGAACGAGGTCGTGGAGTAGGAGGTCCCGCAACGGCGCGGGGCCCGGACGATGCCGGGCCCCTTCGGCGGTCCTGCGATCCCGATCCTGTCGTGCCGGCTCAGCTCTGGCGGCGCCCGGCGGGCCGGCTGCGCCGCAGGCGGACGATCACCTCGACCCCGGCGATCTCCATGCCCTCGGGGGCTTCGGGGAGCGAATCGACGGTGATGCCGCAATCGGGCATGTCGATCACCTGACCCTCATCCTCGAGGTAGAAGTGATGGTGCTCGCTGGGGTTCGTGTCGAAATAGGCCTTCGACCCGTCGAGGGCGAGCTGGCGCAGCAGCCCGGCCTCGGTGAACTGGTGCAGGGTGTTGTACACGGTGGCCAGCGAGACCGGCACCTTGGCGCGCATCGCTTCGTCGTAGAGCATCTCGGCCGTCAGGTGACGGTCGCCGCGGCCGAACAGCAGCCAGCCCAGGGACAGGCGCTGCCGGGTCGGCCGCAGGCCCGCCCGGCGCAGACGATCGCGCAGGTCGGAGAGCGGGCAGCCGCGGCGCGGCGTGCCGTTGGCCTCCAGCTGGGGGGCAGGCACCCGCCCGTTGAAGATGGCCTGGAATGGCACCGGTTCGGACATCGCTGGACTGAACGCTCGACGAGGGGCCTGAGGAAGATTCTGACCAGTATATGGAACTGGCCATGCGGTCGCAACCCGAGCGTCACCGCGCCGACGGGGCCGCTCGCGGCTTTGAAGGTGCATCGCCGCGTGCTACCCCGCGCGCCACACAGCGGGGCGGAGGCCTTCGCCCGCGAGCGTGCCGCACCCGCGGCACATTCCGAGGAAACAACCCACGCAATGCCGCCAGACGCCGAAACCTCTGCCCCGAACGCGAGCCGCCGGACGCACTTCTCCTACGAGGACCTGCTGGCCTGCGGCCGCGGCGAACTCTTCGGAGCCGGGAACGCGCAGCTGCCGCTGCCGCCGATGCTGATGTTCGACCGCATCACGTCGATCGGCGCCGAGGGCGGCGCCCACGGCAAGGGGCACGTGACCGCGGAACTCGACATCCGGCCCGACCTCTGGTTCTTCCCCTGTCACTTCCAGGGCGATCCCGTGATGCCCGGCTGCCTCGGGCTCGACGCCCTCTGGCAGATGCTCGGCTTCCATCTCGGCTGGCTCGGCGCCCCCGGGCGCGGGCGGGCCCTGGGCGTGGGCGAGGTCAAGCTCGCCGGTCAGGTCCTCCCGTCGATGAAGCGGGTGGTCTACAATGTCGACGTGAAGCGCGTCCGCCAGGGCAAGCTGGTGCTCGGCATCGGCGACGGCTGGCTTGAGGCCGACGGCGAGCGCGTCTACCAGGTTCAAGACATGCGCGTCGGCCTGTTCCAGAGCTGAGCGGGTCGGTTCGGGGGCGCCGGACGCAACGTCGGATGCCCTCGGCGGTTGAGATTGTGTCCGCGTCATCTTAGCTGACCGGGACGCGGTGCGGACGTGCGACGCCGCGACGGAGGTATCGTCACCATCATGCGCCGTGTCGTCATCACCGGGATGGGCATCGTCTCGTCCATCGGCAACAACACGCAGGAGGTGCTGGCCTCCCTGCGTGAAGCCCGCTCGGGCATCGCGCGCGACGCCAGCTACGCCGAGCACGGCTTCCGCAGCCAGGTTTCCGGCGCGCCGACCCTCGACCCCGAGGGCGTGGTCGACCGGCGGGCCATGCGCTTCCACGGCGGCGGTACCGCCTGGAACCATGTCGCCATGGATCAGGCGATCGCCGATGCGGGCCTGGAGGCGGGGGACGTCTCCAACGAGCGTACCGGCATCATCATGGGCTCGGGCGGTCCCTCGACCCGGGTCATCGTGGAATCTGCGGCCATCGCCCGGGAGAAGGGCCCGAAGCGCATCGGCCCGTTCGCGGTGCCCAAGGCGATGTCGTCGACCGCCTCGGCGACGCTGGCCACGTGGTTCAAGATCCGCGGCGTGAACTACTCGATCTCGTCGGCCTGCGCGACGTCGAACCATTGCATCGGCAACGCCGCCGAGATCATCCAGGGCGGCCGGCAGGATATCATCTTTGCCGGCGGCTGCGAGGATCTCGACTGGACCCTGTCGGTGCTGTTCGACGCCATGGGCGCCATGTCGTCGAAGTTCAACGACACCCCGTCCCGGGCCTCCCGGGCCTACGACGCCAACCGCGACGGTTTCGTCATCGCGGGCGGCGCCGGCGTCCTGGTCCTCGAGGAGCTGGAGCACGCCAGGGCGCGCGGCGCCCGGATCTACGGGGAGATCGCGGGCTACGGCGCGACCTCGGACGGGCACGACATGGTCGCGCCGTCCGGCGAGGGCGCGGTGCGCTGCATGCGCCAGGCGCTGGAAGGCCTGAAGGGCGCGCGGATCGACTACATCAACCCGCACGCCACCTCGACGCCGGTGGGCGACGACAAGGAGATCGAGGCGATCCGCGCGGTGTTCGGCCGGGGCGAAGCCTGCCCGCCGATCGCCGCCACGAAGTCCCTGACCGGCCATTCGCTCGGCGCCACCGGCGTGCAGGAGGCGATCTACAGCCTGCTGATGATGCAGAACGGCTTCATCTGCGAGAGCGCCCATATCGACACGCTCGATCCGGCCTTCGCCGACATGCCGATCCTGCGGCAGCGCCGGGACAACGCCAAACTCGGCCACGTCCTGACCAATTCCTTCGGTTTCGGCGGGACCAACGCCACCCTGGTCCTGAAGCACGTCGACGCCTGAACACGTCGACGCCTGAACCCGACGGCCGGAACCGTTGTCGGAAGGACGGCGTTTACCGAATGTTGAGATCTGGTGGTGGCGATGGGGACTTTCATCCTCGGAACGTTGGGCGGGCTGGTGCTCGCAGGTCTTGCGGCGATCTACGCCAAGCAGGCCCTGATCGAGGAAGCCCGCTCCCATACGAACGGCTACTTCTGAGCTGAGCCGCCAGATCGTGAACGCCCCGCCCCTCGGCGGGGCTTTTTTTATCCGCCGCCGACCGACGGCCGTTTGGAACGGGGAGCGAGGCGCGCTAAGGCACCCTGCCGCGGTTCGGTCGAGCGTTGCGCGGCCCGTCCCCACCTTCCGGGTGCGGTGCGCTCGTTCGGGAAACAGGTCGGCATGACGGGTTTGATGGCGGGCAGGCGCGGCCTCATCATGGGCGTCGCCAACGATCACTCGATCGCCTGGGGCATTGCCAAGGCTCTCCACGGTCAGGGTGCGCAGCTCGCCTTCACGTATCAGGGCGAGGCGCTGGGCCGGCGCGTCACGCCGCTGGCCGCGCAGCTCGATTCAGACATCGTCCTGCCCTGCGACGTGGAGGATCTGGCCTCGGTGGATGCCGCCTTCGCGGCGCTCGACGCGCGCTTCGACGGCGGCCTCGATTTCGTCGTCCACGCGATCGGCTTCTCCGACAAGGCGCAGCTCAAGGGCCGCTACATCGACGTGACGACCCGCGAGAACTTCGCGCGCACCATGACGATCTCGTGCTTCTCCTTCACCGAGATCGCCCAGCGCGCGGCCAAACGGATGAAGGCCGGCGGCTCGCTCCTGACGCTCACCTACGGCGGCTCGACGCGGGTCATGCCCAACTACAACGTGATGGGGGTCGCCAAGGCGGCGCTGGAGGCGTCGGTGCGTTATCTCGCCGGCGATCTTGGGCCGGACGGGATCCGGGTGAACGCCCTCTCGGCCGGGCCGATGCGCACGCTGGCCGGCGCCGGGATCGCCGATGCCCGGCTGATGTTCAACCACCAGCGCGCCCACGCCCCGTTGCGGCGCACGGTGACCCTGGAGGATGTCGGCGGCTCGGCCCTCTATCTGCTGTCGCCGCTCTCGGGCGGGGTCACCGGCGAGGTCCATTTCGTCGATGCCGGCTACAACATCATCTCGATGCCGCGCCCGGACGTGCTCCAGGCGCAGGACGAGGCGGGCGTCGTCGGCGCCGCCTGAACCGCGTCACTCCTCCGGGACGCGCCCCGGGGGCAGGGGGCCGGCCTCCCGGCCGCCGCGCTCGCCGCGGGCCGCCCGCCGCTGGCGCTCGGACCGGATGTCCTCGGCCGTGGGCGGCGCGGAGGGGTAATTCGACGCGAAGGGGTTGGGCGGCGCGCCCCGCCCGGACCCGCCGAAGAGCCTGTCGAAGAATCCGTCCTCGGCGCGGGCCGGCTGCGCGGCCACGAGGAGAACGAGGGCGAGGATCGGTCGAAGCTGCATTGGATGAATCGTCTGGCGCCGGGATCGGTCCGCGCTACGGGCACTTTCCGGCGGATCGGAGGCCGAAGGCGCGGCCGTTCTGGAACCGCTTCGCCTCCGGGGGGTTCGCGCTCAACCAAGACGGGCGCGTGCAGGAGGCGAGATGTCTGAGGTTACCTATCGCATCGTCGAGCATGACGGCGGCTTCGCCTACAAGGTCGGCGACGTCTTCTCCGAGACGTTCCCGAGCCGCGATGAAGCGCTGCAGGCCGCTCAGGCCGCGGCCGCCGAGCAACAGGTGCCGGGGTCCACGGAGGGCATCCGTTACCAGGACCAAGCCGGGGGCTGGCACGACGAGACCGCCCAAGGGAACGATCGGCCCCGCGCCAAGGTCGTGGAGTAGCGAGACGGTCGCGGCCCGCGGGATCGGGCGCAACGACGGGGCCGACGTGGCGCGGGCAGGCATCGGAAAAAAGGCGGCGGGCGCCAAGCCGCGGTTGGCGGGAACGGCCCTGCCCAAGGGTGCGCGGCGCACGACGCCGACACCCGAAACCCTGGCCGCGCTCGCTCCCGAACGCCTGATCGGGCTGATCCTGGGCGAGACCGGGCGCAATCCGGCCTTCAAGAAACTGGTGAGCGCGGCTCTGGCCGCGCTTCAGGGGCCGGAGGCCGTGGCGGGGATCGTGGACCGGCGGCTTGCGGCCCTCGAATCGGCGGAGGGCTTCATCGACTGGCAGAGGCGGCGCGCCTTCGTGGCGGACCTGAACGCCACGGTCACGGTGATCCTCGACGAGTTGCGCCCCCTGGATCCCGCCGCCGCCCTCGACCGGCTCCGGCGTTTCCTCGACGCGGCCGATAGCGTCCTGAACCGCGTGGACGACGGCAACGGCACCGTCCAGGGCGTATTCGAGCGGGCCTCCGAGGCCTTCGTGGCCATCGCGCGTGCGTTGCCGCCCGAGGCGGCCGCGCAGGTCGCCACGCAGTTGCTGTCGTCCGTCACCGAGGATCCGTTCGGCCCCCTGGGCACGGTCCTCGCCGCGTTGATCCCGACGCTCGCCGCCGACGCCCTCGCCGAGATCGATGGCCGATTGTCCGAGGCCGCGGCGGCGCAACCCCGGACCAGCCATCCCCGCAACGCGCCGGCTCCCTACCGCGCGGCCGTCCGCGGCCAGATCCTGCGCCTGCGCCAGGCCATCGCCGATCGCCGGGGCGACCCGGACGCCTTCGTCGCGCTGGAGGAAGCGATCGCGCCGGGCGGCGAGAACCGTGCCGAGATCGCCCGTCGGCTCCTCGGCGCCGGGCGACCGGGGGAGGCTCTGGACTGGATCCGGCGGCCGCAGGATCCGGAACGCCGCCTCGCCACCCGGGCCGACCTGATCGCCGGCTTCGACCTGCGGGCGGTGGAGCGCGAGCGGCTGATGGTGGAGATCGAGGTCCTCGACGCCCTCGGGCGCGGAGAAGACGCGCAGGCCCTGCGCTGGGCGCAGTTCGTGCGGGACCTGGACGCCCCGCTGCTGCGCGCCCATCTGGCCAAGCTTCCGGATTTCGAGGACGAGGACGCGCTCCTGCGCGCGCTCGACCACGCCGCGGCCTTCCCGGACCCCCATCGGGCGCTCGCCTTCCTGGTGGGCTGGCCGGACCTGCGGCGCGCCGCCCGGCTGGTGACGGACCGGCCGGCTGTCTGGCGGGGCCAGGACTACGCGGTGCTGGCCCCGGCCGCCGAAGCCATGGCCCAGGACCATCCGCTCGCCGCCACGATCCTCTACCGCCGGCTGATCGACGCCATCCTCGCCGACAACCGCAACGCCGCCTATCCGCACGCAGCCCGCTACCTCGCGGAACTCGGCGGCCTGGCCCCACGGATCGAGGCGGGCGCCCTCGACCCCGACCCGGAGGCCTACCGTGCGGAGCTGCGGCGGGTGTATGGGCGCAGGCACGCCTTCTGGGGATTGGTGCGGGATTAGGACCGCTCCTGCGCGCGGCGGGCCATGGGTCTCGACCGCGATGAACCCGCGCTCCCATCTTGGCCACGATGGTCGGACATCGTTTTGGGAGGGGCGATGGCGGACACAGGCCCGCGTCTTCCGCCCCCCGCGAGGGCGGGCGCGTGGCCGCTCTGAAGTGCCCTTCCGTCGACTGGACGATGGCCTCCGTCAATCCGTCACCAGGATGGCATCGACCCGGTCCGGGTAGAACGCCACGTGCTCCCGGATCGCCGCGACCGCGGGGTAGGGCGCCTCGTAGCTCCACACCGCATCGGGCCGGTTCGTGCCGTCGACCGCGAGGTCGAAGTAGCGCGCATCCCCCTTGTACGGGCAATGGCTCGTGCGCGCCGAGGCCGCGAAATGCTCCTGCCGGATGTCGTCCCGGGGCACGTAGAACACCGGCTCGTATCGGCCCTCCGCTAGGCGCAGGGCGCGGCCCGTGTCGGCGACGGCGATGCCGGCCACGAGGACGCGCACGCGGCGCGTCTCCGGCGTGATGGTGATGGGGTGGTCGGGTCCTGGCAGCTTCATGACGAACGTCCTTCCTCCGGCTTCAACTCGATCGTCCCGAGGGCGTCGGCGAGGCGCGCCTTGGCGCTGCCGGGCCGCAGCGGCTTCTGCTGGCTCTCGTGCGGCGCCCAGCCGGACAGCCACAGCACTTCGAAGGTCGCCCGCACTCGGCCGTCGGGATCCGAGAAGCGCGCGGCATAGATCTCCGCCATGCGCAGCAGGGTCGCCCGGCGCAAAGGCGTCCGCCGACGCTCGGTGAGCACGTTGGTCATGCCCATGGCCCGCAGGTCGCGCATCAGGCCGAACGGGTCGGCGTAGCGCACGGTGAGCGTGTCGGTGTCGGCCACCGGGAGGGCGAAGCCCGCCCGTTGCAGCAGGGCGCCAGCCTCGCGCACGGCCGCGAAGGGCGCGACCCGCGGGCTGACCCCGCCCTCGACCTCGCTCTCGGCCTGGCCGAAGCTCTGGCGCAGCTCGGTGAGGGTGGCGCCCCCGAGCAGGCAGCCGACGAACAGGCCGTCCGGCCGGAGGGTCCGGCGGAGCTGGATCAGCGTGCCCGGCAGGTCGTTGACCGCGTGCAGCGTCAGCAGCGAGACCGCGAGATCGACGCTCCCGGCCGCCAGCGGCAGCACCTCCGGATCGCCGACGATCCGGCCGGCGCCGGGCTCGGGCCACGGGGCGAGCCGGACATGCAGCGCCTCCGGGTACCGCGCCGCCAGGACCGGTACGGCCGCCGGCATGGGCGTGGCGAGGTCGAGCACGGTGGAGAAGCCGCGCAGCACCGCGCCGAGGCGATCGTCGAGATCCTCGACGAGGCGGTCGAGCAGGAATCCGGCGTAGCCGGTCCTGGCGGCGCGGGCGAGGCGGTGCCGGGCGAGGGCGGTGTCGAGCAGGGCGGAAGGGGCGTCCATCGATGCTCAGATGGCGTGCGCGAGGCCCGGCCGCCAGCACCGGCACGGCCGCGTTCCGACGGGTCCACACGGACCCGTGAGCGGATGTAGGATGGTGGAACGACTCGGCAGCGTCGCTGTTCCTGCTGGACGCGGCCCCAGGGCTGAGACGATTGAGGAGTTTCCACCATGACGCGCATGCTGGTCGGGGCCGCCATGGCCCTCGCAGCCCTCACCGCGGCCGGCACCGCCGAAGCGAAGGGCTGCATCAAGGGCGCCATCGTCGGCGGTATCGCGGGTCACTATGCGGGCCATCACGGCCTCCTCGGTGCCGCGGCCGGCTGCGCCATCGGCCGCCACCGGGCCAATGCCCGCGCCCGCCAGCTGGACCAGCAGCCGATGGCCCCCGACGCGCGTCCGGTCTCGGCTCGCTAAGGCCGAGACTGCCGGTTCGGCACCGCCGTGACGGCGCTCCAGGCCGTCGCTTCGGCCCTGCGCGGCCTGCCGCGCGGGGCGCTCGCGCTGATCTACCCGCCGACCTGCGTGGCCTGCGGCGCCGCCACGGCCGATCCGGGCGCCCTATGCCCCGCCTGCTGGTCGGGCCTGCGCCTGATCGAGGAGCTGGTCTGCCAGCGATACGGAACGCCGTTCGCGGTGGATCTCGGCGTCGGGCCGCTGCTATCCCCCAGGGCCATCGCCGATCCGCCGGTCTTCGAACGGGGTCGCGCCGTCGCCCTCTATGACGCCGTCGCCCGTCGTCTCGTCCACCGCCTGAAATACGAGGATCGCCTCGACCTCGCGGGCGTGATGGCGCGGATGATGGCCGCGACCGGCCGGACGCTGATCGCCGAGGCGGAGTGCCTCGTGCCGGTCCCGCTGCACCGGGGACGCCTGTGGCGCCGCCGCTTCAACCAGGCGGCGCTCCTGGGTCGGGCGATCACCGCGGGGACGACGCTCACCTTCGCGCCGACCGCTCTGGCCCGCGTTCGCGCGACGCGCCCGCAGGTCGGGCTGAGCCGCGCCGCCCGGGCCGAGAACCTGAGCGGCGCGTTCCGGGTGCCGCCCTCCGAGGCGCATCGGATCCGCGGGCGCCGGGTCCTCCTCGTCGACGACGTCACCACCACGGGGGCCACGGGCAACGCCGCCGCCCGGGCGCTCCTGCGCGGCGGGGCCGCCGCCGTCGATCTGCTGACCTTCGCCCTGGTCGACGGCGCGGCCGGGTGAGCGGCTGCCTCAGGCCGAGGCGCGGTCCCGGTCCGGAAAACTCACCGCCAGGCTGAAGTCGAACGCCTCCGCGATGCCCTCGTACCAGAGCGAGACCGGCGTCGGCCGTTCGAGCTGGAGGGCGCCGTCGATCTCGCCGCCCGCGCGCTGGAGCGCCGCCCCGTGCTTGGCGGCCAGCCGCAGCATCGGCCCGTTCCCGGACAGGCAGCGCACGTGCAGGTCGGTCACGCCGCGGTGACGCGCGGCGCGGGCGATCCGCGCAAACAGGTCCGCGCCGATGCCCCGGCGGCGGAAGGCCGGCTCGACCGCGAAGGCCGCCTCCGCCTGGGGGCCCAGCACGAGACGCGATCGGGTCGGCCCCATCGGCCGGAGCTCGCCGAGCCCGCGCAGGACGCCGTCCACGAAGGCGCCGTACATCGCGCCCTCGGCGCGGATCGCCTGCGCGGCATAGGCCCGCACGCCGGCCTCGCCGACACTGCCCATGAAGCGGCTTGCCCGGGTCTTGGGATCCAGGCGCAGGAAATAGGCGAGGACCGCGTTGCGGTCGGCGGGCCACAGGCGCCGGATGCTGTGGACCGACACGTCGCTCGCTCGAACGGCCATGATGGGTCTCCGGTCTTCGCGCGTTGCCGCGCAGGTTGATCCGGACGTCCCTCCCTAGAACACGGCCTTGATCTCGCACCTCGCCCGGCGTTGTGCAATGCAGCAGAATACCCGGGCGCCGCGTCCGCGTGGCTGCCATGCGCCGGCCGGATGCGCCATCCGATCCGCCGGCCCTGCGCACGGGCTTGATTCAGGCCGGTCTTCCCCGGCACAGGGGAAGGCCCGGCACGGCGGCGGGGCGGGAGGTGCCGGTCGGGCGCCGCGGCGAGGGGCGAGGAACCGGCGGCGTGAACGACAGACCCGGCATGCAACATTCTCCGTCGCCGGAGGCGCGGGCCGGCGCCGTCTCGCCCGGGCCCGTGCATGACCGCTACGAGGCCCTCGTCGCCACCGGCACGATCGAGCGGGACCCGGCCCAGGCGCGGCTGGTCCGCGCCCTCGACCGGCTGAGCCAGGATCTGCAGCGCCGCAGGCGCGCGAGCAAGACCAGCGCGCTGGGCTGGCTGTTCCGGCGCCGGGACGAGCCCGAGACGCCGAAGGGGCTCTACATCTGGGGCTCGGTCGGACGCGGCAAGACGATGCTGATGGACCTGTTCCACGAGGCCGCGCCGGAGCCGAAGCGGCGGGTCCACTTCCACGGCTTCCTGGCGGACGCCCACGCGCGCATCTACGCCTATCGCCAGGCGCTGAAGGCCGGCACCGTGAAGGGCGACGACCCGATCGGACCCGTGGCCGACCAGCTCGCCGACGAGGCGACGCTGCTGTGCTTCGACGAGTTCACCGTGACCGACATCGCCGACGCCATGATCCTCGGCCGCCTGTTCGGCCACCTGTTCCGGCGCGGCGTCACCGTGGTGGCGACCTCGAACGTCGAGCCGGACCGGCTCTACGAGGGGGGACTCAACCGGGCGCTGTTCCTGCCGTTCATCGAGACGCTGAAGGAGCGGGTGGAGGTGATGCGCCTCGACGCGCGCACCGATTTCCGCCTGGAGAAGCTCGGCGGCGCGGCCGTGTACCATGTCCCGGCCGACGCGGCCGCCCGCGCCGCCCTCGACGCCGCCTTCAAGGGGCTGACCGGACAGGCGAAGGGCCGGCCGGCGGCCCTGACGGTCCAGGGGCGGCAGGTCGCGATTCCTGAGGCGGCGGGCGGGGTCGCGCGGTTCGCTTTCGACGATCTCTGCCGGAAACCCCTCGGCGCCTCCGACTACATGGCGCTGGCCCGCGCCTATCACACGGTGATCCTCGACGGCATCCCCGTGATGCAGGAGGCCGAGCGCAACGAGGCCAAGCGCTTCATCACGCTGATCGACACGCTCTACGACCGGCACGTGAAGCTGGTGGCGTCTGCCGCCGCCGACGCGCAGGATCTCTACGCTGCCGGGACCGGCCGGGAGGCCTTCGAGTTCGACCGGACCGTCTCCCGCCTGATCGAGATGCGCTCCCGGGACTATCTCGCCCTGCCGCAAGGCCGATCGGATTCGGAGGCGTCGGGTGCCAGCACCGGGCTGGTCGAGACATGAGCGCCCGTACCGGCGTCGGTTCGATCTTCCGCCTGCGCCGGCGGAACTGGCGCGGCGCGGGGCCCCTGGGTCCGCTCCTGAGCTCGCCCACCGCCTTCATCCTGCTCGTCGTCGCCCTGGCGGCCGGCACGGCGAATTACCTCGCCGGCGAGGCCGACAGGGCCGCGACCGCGCGGGCCAGCGCCATCATCGGCGAGGTCGAGCGCCTGATCTCCGAGGTGAAGGATCTCGAGACCGGGGAACGGGGCTTCGTGCTGGTCGGCAGCGAGGCGTATCTCACGCCCTACACGCTCGCCCTGCCGAAGATCGAATCGGAACTGGCGAGCCTCGGCTCGGTGGCGCAGGAGCCGGTCCGCCCCGGCGGAAGGGCGCTCGCGGGTCTGGTCGCGCAGAAGCGGGACTTCGCCACCCGGGTGATCGCGGCGCGCCGTGACCAGGGCTTCGACGCGGCGACCGACCTCGTCCGGACGGGCGAGGGCAAGCGCCTCATGGACGCGATCCGCATCGAGGCCGCCGCGCGCCAGGAGGTCGCCGCCGAAAACCTCGCCGCCCTGCAGGTCCGCGCGCACCGGCGCGGGCTGGTCCTGTTCCTGCTCTCCGGCGCCGCGGCGCTGGGCGCCATCGTGCTGCTCGCGCGGCTCGCCCTGGTCCGGCGGCAGGAATCCCTGCGCATGTCGCGGCTCCTCGACGGGGTCCTGGCGAACGCGCCGGTCGGCCTCGGTTTCCTCGACCGCAACTTGCAGATCCGCCACATGAACCGGGCGCTTGCCACCATGAGCGAGCGGGGCTTCGGGGCCGATCTCGGCGCCCCGATCTGGGCGATGCTGCCGACCCTGCGCGAGGAGTTGGCGCCCAAGCTCGCCGCGGCGCTCGGCGAGGGCCTCGTCTCGCCCGACGTCCCGGTCGCGGTGCCGGCGCCCTCGGCGCCGGGGGGCCTGCGCCAGTTCTCGATGAGCTTCTACCCGCTCCGCGGCGCGGACGCCGTCACGGGCGAGGCGGGACAGGATGTCGAGGGCGTCGGCCTCGTGGTGGTCGACGACACCATCCGCCACCTGGCGGAGGCCCGGCTGCGCCGGAGCGAGGAACGATTCCGCTCGCTGATCGAGGCCAGCGCGGCGATCGTCTGGACGGCCAATCCGGAGGGGAGCCTGCAGCGCCGGCAGGTCGCCTGGAGCCGCTTCACCGGGCAGGACGAGATCGCCTATGCCGGCCTGGGCTTCCTCGACGTCGTCCACCCCGAGGATCGCGCGCGCACCCAGACCGCCTGGGCGCGGGCGGTGGCGACGCGGCAATCCTACAGCACCGAACACCGCATCCGCGACGCGTCCGGGGCCTACCGGCACATGAGCGTGCGCGCCGTCCCGATCCTCGAACCGGACGGGACCCTGCGCGAATGGGTCGGCACCCACACCGACATCACGGAGCGCAAGCAGGCCGAGGCGGCGATCGAGGCCGCCCGCGCGGCCGCCGAGGCGGCCAACACCGCCAAGAGCCAGTTCCTGGCCAACATGAGCCACGAATTGCGCACGCCGCTCTCGGCGGTGATCGGCTATTCCGAGATGGTCCAGGAGGAGCTGGAGGATCTGGGCGAGGCCGGGCTCATCGGGGACATGAAGAAGATCGAGTCCAATGCCCGGCACCTGCTCGGCCTGATCAACGACGTGCTCGACATCTCGAAGATCGAGGCCGACCGGATCGAGATCTTCGCGGAGGATTTCGCCGTGGCCGCGGTGGTGCGCGAGGTCGCCGACAGCGTCGAGGGGCTGATCGGCAAGAAGGGCAACGCCCTGGTGCTCGACCTGGCGGAGGATCTGGGCAGCGCCCATACCGACGTCACGAAGCTGCGCCAGTGCCTGATCAACCTCTTGAGCAACGCCGCGAAGTTCACCGAGAACGGCCGGATCACCCTGGCGGTCGCCCGCGCCGGGGACATGCTGCGCTTCGCCGTCTCTGACACCGGCATCGGCATGAATGCCGAGCAGGTGGGCAAGCTGTTCGAGCGCTTCGCCCAGGCCGACGCCTCGACGACCCGCCGCTTCGGCGGAACCGGCCTCGGCCTCGCGATCACCCGGGCCTTCGCCGGGATGCTCGGGGGCGCGATCACCGTGGAGAGCCGCCAGGGGGAGGGCACCACCTTCACGCTGACGCTGCCGCTGCGGTTCCAGGAACCCGGGATGCCGGACCCGGACGAAGCCGGCGCCGTGGTCGGCGACCGCAACACCATCCTGGTGGTCGACGACGATGCCGCCACCCGCGACCTGCTCGCCCGCTTCCTGGAGCGGGAGGGCTTCTCGGTGGCGGTCGCCGAGGACGGGCGGCGGGGGCTCGAACTCGCCCGGAGCCTGCGCCCCCGGGCGGTTCTCCTCGACGTGACCATGCCGCAGATGGATGGCTGGGCGGTGCTGCGGAACCTGCGGGCCGAGCCGGAGATCGGGGCGACCCCGATCGTGATGGTGACGGTGCTGGACGAGCAGAACCTCGCCTTCTCGCTGGGCGCGACGGACTACCTGCAGAAGCCGATCGACTGGGGCAGCCTGCGCCAGATCGTCGAACGGTTCCGGCCCGCGGGCGGCGCGGGACCGATCCTGGTGGTCGAGGACGAGCCGGATGTGCGCGAGCATCTCTGCACCTATCTCCGGCGCGAGGGTTTCCCCGTGCGCGAGGCCGAGAACGGCGTCCGCGCGCTGGACGCGATGGCGCAGGAGCGGCCCGCCCTGATCCTCCTCGACCTGATGATGCCGGAGATGGACGGCTTCACCTTCCTGCGCACCCTCCGGGAGCGGGCGGAGTGGCGCGACGTGCCGGTGGTGGTGCTCACCGCCAAGGACATCACCGCGGAGGACCGGCGGCGCCTCGCTGGACAGGCCGATCGGGTGCTCGCCAAGGGCAAGACCGGGCTCGCGGAACTCGCCCGCGAACTCCGCGCCCTGATGCCGGCGCAGGCCGACGCCGCCTGACCGGCAGACGGGGGCTCAGAGGCCCCGGAACGCCAGGACCAGCGCGCCGATGGCGATGCCCCACAGCGCCACGGTGGACCAGATCGCCCGGAGACGCTCATCCCGGGCGAACCGCTCCAGCCGGCGCGCATCGCCCGTGCCGGCCTCGTCGAGGCGGACCAGCACGCGCTTGAGCCGGGTCGCGAGGTCGGGGATATCGCCGACGACGTCGGAGACCACCCGCAGGGCCTCGAGACCGCTCTGGGCGCGGCCCACAGGGCCCATGTTGCGGGCGATCCAGGCCCGCACCACCGGCTCGGCGGTGGTCCACATGTCGAGGCGCGGGTCGAGGGAGCGGGCGACGCCCTCCACCACCACCATGGTCTTCTGGAGCATCACCAACTCGGTCCGGGTGCTCATGTCGAACAGGGCGGTGATGTCGAACAGCAGGGTCAGCACCTTGGCCATCGAGATCTCGTCGGCGCGGCGCTGGTGGATCGGCTCGCCGATCGCCCGGATCGCCTGGGCGAAATCCTCGACGGAATGGTGGGCCGGCACGTAGCCCGCCTCGAAATGGACCTTCGCCACCCGGCGGTAGTCGCGCAGGATGAAGCCGAGCAGGATCTCGGCGAGGAACCGGCGCTCGTTCGCGCCGAGCCGGCCCATGATGCCGAAATCCACCGCCACCAGCCGGCCCTCGGCATCGACCAGCAGATTCCCCTGGTGCATGTCCGCGTGGAAGAACCCGTCGCGGATCGCCTGCCGCAAGAAGCTCTGGATCACGATGCGCCCGATCGCCTGCGGATCGTGCCCGGCGGCGGCGAGTTCGGCGGCGCTGTGCAGGCGGGTTCCCTCGATCCATTCGGCCGACAGCACCTCCCGGGCGGTCAATTCCCAATCGGGCTTGGGCACGCGGAAATCGGTATCGCCCCGGGTGTTCTCGGCGATCTCGGAGGCGGCCGCCGCCTCGAGGCGGAAATCCATCTCCATCAGGACGGAGCGGGCCAGGATCTCCACGACCTCGCGCGGGCGCAGCCGCTCGGCCTGCGGGGAGAGCGCGTGCACCACCCGGGCCATGAAGCGCATGACTTCGAGGTCGCGCATGAAGCGCTCCCGCACCCCCGGCCGCATCACCTTGACGGCGAGGACGCGCTGCGTCCCGTCGGCATCCTGCACCACGGCCTTGTGGACCTGCGCGATCGAGGCCGCCGCGATCGGCTCGCTGAACGACAGGAACAGGTCGTGGACCGGCTTGCCCAAGGCCGTCTCGACCACCTTCAGGGCGGTCGCCTGCGGGAAGGGCGGCACCCGATCCTGCAGCTTCTCCAGGTCGAAGGCCGCCCGCATGCCGACGATGTCGGGCCGGGTCGCCAGGAACTGGCCGAACTTCACGTAGGACGGGCCGAGCCGCGTCAGGGCCGCCGAGAGCCGGGCGGCCCCGTCATCGAGGCCCGGCCGCTCCAGGGTGCGCCCGAGCCGCAGGGCGAGGCGCAGGTGCGGCGGCAGGTCCGACGGGTCGGCGAGGGCGAGCGCGCCCTCGCGGGCCAGCACGAAGCCGACCCGGGCACCGCGGAACAGGTTGATCGCGGCGCCGATCATCGATGAGGCGCCCAAGCGGTGACCGCCGCGCCGGGCCGCGCGTCCCCCCTGTGGCGCCCGGCTCCGCAGGTTTGCGGCGCCGTGCAATCACAGGGTTGGCTGCGATCGCGCAGGTCCCCCCTCCCGTGCGCCAGAGGGACAGGGTGAGGGGCGCGCCCTCGCCGGAGGAGGCTCGGCCCGAACGCGGCGCGATGGTGGTCGCGATCCTGAGCCGTCCCGCCCCTCACCCCAACCCTCTCCCGCGCGGGAGGGGGGGCATGTCGCGCTCGGCGATGGGTACCGGCGCGAAACCCGCGCAGGCCATCGCCCTCGTGGAGAGGAGTCGGTGGTGGTGCAGGATGGATCCCGGCGGTCGCCTCTGCACCACCTCCACCCCTGACCCGTACGCACAAGGGGTAGCGGCGCGCGCTGATGGCCAAGATCAGGAGACCTTCCAGCCCGAATGGATCGCCACGACCCCGCCCGTGAGCGGCCGGTCGGTGACGTGGCGGAAGCCGGCGCGCTCGATCATCCCGGCGAAGGCGCCCCGGGTCGGGAATTTCCGGATCGATTCCACGAGGTAGCGGTACGAATCCGCGTCGCCCGCCACCCGGGCGCCGATCCGCGGGATCACGTTGAACGAGTAGGCGTCGTAGATCCGGTCCAGCAGCGGGATGTCGACGGCGGAGAATTCGAGGCACAGGAAGCGTCCCCCGGGCTTCAGCACCCGCCGCGCCTCGGCGAGGGCGACCTCGATCCGCGGCACGTTCCGGATGCCGAAGGCGATCGTGTAGGCGTCGAAGGCGGCGTCCGGCAGGGGCAGGCTCTCGGCATTGCCGGCGACGAAGGCGATCCGGTCGCCCGCGCCCTCGACCTTCTCCCGCGCCCGCTCCGCGCCGACGCGCAGCATCGATTCGTTGATGTCGAGCACCGTCACCCGGGTGCGCGGGCCGCCCGCGGCCAGGACCCGGAACGCCACGTCGCCGGTCCCGCCGGCGACGTCGAGATGCGCGAAGGGCCGGCCATGCGGCGGCCGCAGCATCGAGACGAGCTGCGCCTTCCAGGCCCGGTGCAGGCCCGCCGACATCAGGTCGTTCATGATGTCGTAGCGGCGGGCGACCGAGTGGAAAACGCTGTCGACGCGCCCCTGCTTCTCGTCGAGCGCCACGCGCTCGAAGCCGAAATCCGCGCTCGCGCGCTCGGATGTCCCGTCGCCGGCCTTCATGACGCTCCCGTTCCTCGATCGGCGCGTCATAGCGAAGGTCGCGCCCGTTCGCTATGCGTCACGGACGGTCGGGCAGCGAGCCCGGTGCCGCGACGCGCCCGCGTCCCCCTTAGCGGACGCGGCTCCGGAGGGCGTCGGCCACCACCGAGGCCATGGCGCGCGTGCCGATGGGGTTCGTGTCCGGGCCGGCAATGTCGGCCGTGCGCGCACCGCCGGCCAGGGCGTCGGTGATGGCGCCGTCCAGGGCGTCCGCGGCCTCGCCGAGGCCGAAGGAGTAGCGCAGGCACATGGTCAGCGAGCCGATCATGGCGATGGGGTTCGCCTTGTCCTGGCCGGCGATGTCCGGGGCCGAGCCGTGGCAGGGCTCGTAGAGCGCCCGGCGCACGCCGCTCGCATCGACCGCGCCCAGCGAGGCCGAGGGCAGCATGCCGAGCGAGCCCGTGAGCATCGCGGCGAGGTCGGACAGGACGTCGCCGAACAGGTTGTCGGTCACCAGCACGTCGAATTGCTTGGGCCGTCGCACGAGCTGCATGGCGCAGTTGTCGGCCAGCACGTGCTCCAGTTCGATGTCGGCGTAGTGCTCGGCATGGACCTTGGTGACGACCTCCTTCCACAGCACGCCGGACTTCATCACGTTGTGCTTCTCGGCCGACGCGACCCGGCCGGAGCGCTTGCCCGCCAGATCGAACGCCACGCGGGCGATCCGCTCGATCTCGGCCGTGGTGTAGACCTGCGTGTCCACGGCCCGCTTGGAGCCGTCCGGCAGCGTGGTGATCTCTTTCGGTTCGCCGAAATAGACGCCGCCGGTGAGCTCGCGCACGATCATGATGTCGAGGCCCTCGACCAGCTCGCGCTTGAGCGCGGAGGCCTCGGCGAGCGCCGGGTAGCAGATCGCCGGGCGCAGGTTGGCGAACAGCTCCAGATCCTTGCGCAGGCGCAGCAGGCCGGCCTCGGGGCGGTTCTCGTAGGCGACGCCGGCCCATTTCGGGCCGCCGACCGCGCCGAGCAGGATCGCGTCCGCATCCCTGGCCCGCCCCAGAGTCGCGTCCGAGAGCGGGCTGCCATGCGCGTCGAGGGCACAGCCGCCGACGAGGTCGGTCTCGGTCTCGAACGCGGCGAGCCCGGTCTCCTTGAGGGCGTCCAGCACGACCTGCAGGCCGCCCGCGACCTCGGGGCCGATCCCGTCGCCGGGCAGGAGCAGGAGCTTGTAGCTGGCCATGGACGGTCTCGCGGGTTCTCTCGGTGGGCCGGGCGGCTTTATCGAGGGCGCACCGCGATTGGCAAGGCGCCCGCGTCGCGGCCGCCCTTGTGTTTGGGCCACGCGGGCGCTACCTCTGCCGCCCACCGCGCGGGTGCTGCATCACGCCGTCCGCGCTTCACCCGGGAGAGACGAGCCTTGGCCAGAGCCGGCTCAGCGACCGAGACCGCCCGCGCCGTCCTCACGGCGCCGCGGTCGCGTGCGCGTCGTGCCGGTCTTCCGCTTCTGCTTACCCGCCCCTGAGGGCCGTCCGGGCGCGCGCGCCTGGGCCTTCAGGGGATCGTCTGCACTCGCGACTCTCAGCCCCCCGGGGGCACCATGCCGCCCCGAGCCCAGTGCCGGGCGGCCCGCGACAGGGTAACGCCATGACATCGTCCACCAGCACCGCTCCGGCCCGCGACCGCATCGTGATCTTCGACACCACGCTGCGCGACGGCGAGCAATGCCCCGGCGCCACCATGACCTTCGACGAGAAGCTCGCGGTGGCCGAACTCCTCGACGCGATGGGCGTCGACATCATCGAGGCCGGCTTCCCGATTGCCTCCGTGGGTGATTTCGAGGCGGTGTCGGAGATCGCCCGGCGCACCAAGCGCGCCACCATCGCGGGCCTCGCCCGGGCGATCCCCGCCGACATCGCCCGGGCCGGCGAGGCCGTGCGCCACGCCAAACGCGCGCGGATCCACACCTTCGTGTCGACCTCGCCGATCCACCTCGCGCACCAGATGCGCAAGAGCCAGGACGAGGTGGTCGAGATCATCCTGAAGACCGTGGCCCAGGCCCGCGACCTCGTGGAGGACGTGGAATGGTCGGCCATGGACGCGACCCGCACCCCCCTCGACTACCTGTGCCGCTGCGTCGAGGCGGCGATCAAGGCCGGCGCCACGACGATCAACCTGCCCGACACGGTGGGCTACGCCACACCCAACGAGTATCGCGACATGTTCGCCAGCGTGCGTGAGCGGGTGCCGAACGCCGATAAAGCGGTGTTCTCGGTCCATTGCCACAACGACCTGGGACTCGCCATCGCCAACTCGCTCGCCGGGATCGAGGGCGGCGCCCGCCAGGTCGAGTGCACGATCAACGGCATCGGCGAGCGGGCCGGCAACGCCGCGCTGGAGGAGATCGTCATGGCGTTGCGCACCCGCGCCGACGTGCTGCCCTACGAGACCGGCGTCGAATCGACGATGCTGACCCGCGCCTCGAAGCTCGTCAGCCACGCCACCAACTTCCCGGTGCAGTTCAACAAGGCGATCGTCGGCCGCAATGCCTTCGCGCACGAGAGCGGCATCCATCAGGACGGGATGCTCAAGAATTCCGAGACCTACGAGATCATGACCCCGGCCTCGGTCGGCCTGTCTAAGACCTCCCTGGTGATGGGCAAGCATTCGGGCCGGGCAGCCTTCCGCTCCAAGCTCGACGATCTCGGCCTGCACCTCTCCGACAACCAGTTCCAGGACGCGTTCGAGCGGTTCAAGGCGCTCGCCGACCGCAAGAAGCACGTCTACGACGAGGACATCGAGGCGCTGGTCGACGAGAACCTCGCCACGGCGCACGACCGGTTCCGGCTGGTCTCCCTCTCGGTCATCGCCGGCACCCGCGGCCCGCAGCGGGCGACGTTGCGCATCGCCGACGAGACCGGCACGCGAATCGAGGAGGCCGACGGCAACGGGCCGGTCGACGCGGTGTTCAATGCGATCACCGCACTGGTGCCGCACACGGCCGAGCTGGAGCTGTATCAGGTCCACGCCGTGACCGGCGGCACCGATGCCCAGGCCGAGGTCTCGGTGCGCCTGCGCGACGGCGAGCGCAGCGTCACCGCCCGCGGCGCCGACCCGGACACCCTGGTGGCCTCGGCCAAGGCGTATCTCTCGGCGCTGAACAAGCTCGCGGCCCACGCCGTGCGCGTGCATGCGCAGCATGCCGCGGCGGAATGAGAAAATCCGCGGCCGGGGGTGGACAGTCCCCGGCCGCGTTGGTATCAGCCCGCCACCCCGACGGACTTGGTGGCCGCCGGGGCGGATCGCGGACGCGATCGGGCGCATAGCTCAGTTGGTAGAGCAGCTGACTCTTAATCAGCGGGTCCTAGGTTCGAACCCTAGTGCGCCCACCAATACTTAGCCCTTCCGGCGCTTAGTACGAACCGCCCCCACTAAGCGCATACTAAGCAGGCTGGCTGCGACGCGATTTTGCGCTGCGGCCGAGGCCGGGCACGAAAAAAAACTCGCCGTGGCCGGAGCGGCGGTCGCAGACCCGTAGGCTCTCGCCAGAGCAGGGACTGGCGGCGGCGAAGATCTGCGCGAGGGCGTTGACGGATGCGATTGCCGGTGACTCGGTCGAATGACCGCCGAGCAGAAGGCCTACCTGCAGGCGTAGACCGACGTCCGCTCCTGGCACCGCTGGCACATCGGGCAGGCGCTCGGCGACCTGCGGGTCGTGCAGGCTCACGAGTCCGCCATCGCCTGGATCGAGGAGGTGATCGCCGCGAAGACGCGGCATGCGGCTGAGGCTGAGCGTCAGCGAGTCAGGGCAGCGAACGTCCCGACTGATGATCGGGGAAGCGGTCACTTACGATCTGGCTCGGCTTGACTGTGGCCATCGGCCAGTCGACTCCTACGTCGGAAAGCTCATCACCGAGCACCTGAAGGCCAAGAGCTACCTTAGATGAAGCGCACGAAGCCCAGGCTACCCGACAGCCTGACCCAGCATCTGACGGATCCGAAGATCATAGCCCTGAAGCCGCGGACCAGAGCGCGTAGCCCCTATCGTGTGTCCGGGAGAGCGCAAAAATTCGTCGTCTCGGCCGTGACCCTCACCATCATCGTGCTGGCCGGCGGGCACTTGGTGCGCGCGTGGTAGCTGCTTCCTAGGAAGCGCTGAAGCTAAAGCGGTCCTGATTGCGCGTACATCGAAGGAGCTTGGATGACCCCTGAACAGGTGAAACTCGTGCAGGACAGTTTCGCGAAGGTACGGCCCATCGCCGGGACGGCGGCTGAGCTGTTCTACAGCAAACTGTTCGAGATCGCCCCGCAGGTACGCCCAATGTTCCACGAGGACATGACCGAGCAGAAGCAGAAACTAATGGCCATGCTAGGGTTGGCAGTGGCCAATCTCGGCCATCCGGAGACCGTGGTTCCAGCCCTCCAGGATCTTGGGCGCAAGCACGTCGCCTACGGTACGCAGGCCGCCCATTACGAGCCGGTCGGTGCCGCCCTGCTGTGGACCCTGGAGCAGGGTCTTGGGCCCGACTTCACCCCAGATGTCCGGGAAGCCTGGACCGAGACCTACACGCTCGTCGCCGGCGTAATGAAAGACGCGGCAGCCGAAGTGCAAGGATAGCGGATGAGCGCACTGAGCACCTGAAGCCGAAGGTCTGCGTGAAATGGCCGCCCAACGTGCGGAGCTTAGTTGCCGTGAAGCACATCTACACGTTTGCTGAGGTTGATGGTTCACGGCTGGCGGCCACCGCAGACCGTGACGGTGCGAACCTGCCGGGCGGCCACAAGTTGTGGAAACGCTTGGACAAGTTTGCTGTCGATGGAATGGTCGATAGCTTCGGCATTACTGCGATGGGTAACGCTGAGGAGATCCTGCGCGACGTGCAGGACCGCGGCCTCTATCTTACCGCAAGCCGATCGGTCTGACTGGCTCACCGGCTAGGGCTACGTGCAGCATCGCGAGGATCTCTAGGGGTGAGCCGGATCGCGACCATCGTGAGTGTAGCGGTCGTGGCAACGGCAGGTACGCATGTGCTCACAAACGAGGGCGTCGAGCACGCTCCCCTGAAGGTGCTGGGCGCCGGGCTTATCGCGAGCGGCCTTGTTGCGCTACTGAACCGGGCATGAGCTGCCCTGAGCCCGATGAGTTGTTCCGCGCCCGTCTCCTGCGAGTCGTTGCTGATCACGAGCGGCATCTCGTGAGAATGGCGTATGGTTCGTTCCTTGATCGCATCGGCCGGAAGTACGACCGGTTCAGGACTGGCGTGCCGCTGAAAGGGCTCGACGTCCAGGGCAAGCGAACTTGACTTGACGTCATGAAGCTCGACACAACCCGCTTAAGCAGCCTCGCTGAAAAGGTCGCCAAAGCCCGCGAGCCATCGCGCCAACTGTTCGCCGAGGTGTGGTTCGCGACCACCGGCAAACAGGATCCCGACACCAAGGTGCGGTTCGCGTTCTTCATGCAGTCGAAGGCGTGGACGGACGCGGCACTGATCACGCTTGAACACGCGCTACCCGAGTGGGGCGTCGTCACGAGGAGCGGACCGGAGCCAGGCGAAGCGAAATTGCAGCCGCCCGGAATGGGGCACGCTAAGCGCCCGGCTGGACTAGAGCCCGTGCGACATCCAGGAGGTGCTGCGCTCGCCATCCTGCAGGCGACGCTTCATGCCAAGGTCGGAGGGTTCTGATGGCATGGCAAGCCTGCATTGCCGAAAGCCGCCCTCGAAGCCACCGGCACCATCTTCATCGAGGAGAACGAAAAGGAGCATGCAGCTCAATGGTTAGAGCCGGCCGCTCATAACGGTCTGGTTGCAGGTTCGAGTCCTGCCGGGCCCACCAGACTTCAAGCAACGCCCCAAGGCGGCGGCATCCGGCAGAACTGTAGCGCTGCCGCATCACTCACGAATGCCTGATTTTCAGACACGACCGGGAAACGCTGGCTACTCAACTTCCAGTTTGAGGGAGTTGTCACATGCCAGACCAAACTGGAGAAACCCGTACCCGCGCTGTCGATCGAGCGCTGCTCGTCGCGGCCCTCATCTCGTTCGGCTTCGGCATGGTCGCGATGCTGAGCGGCCTGCTGCGGTAGGCTGATAGTCGAAGCACGCCCCAAGCGCACTAAATGGACCGTATGCCTACGCTCGGCCTCACACTCCCGCTCCGCATCTGCATCCTTGACGACGCCGCCTGCGTCGAGGACGCCAACGGCCGACGTACCGGGTTCGTCGCTTGGTCGGATGGTGGTGGCGACGTAGGCGATGAGCCGTTCACACGCGCCGAGGCGATCGAGCAGGTCCGGCTCATCGCGAGCGCCTGGGCCAACGCGCTGGTCAGCAGCGGGACGCTCGATACCGGCCCCGCCCCCGAACCAGGCGCGGCCGGTGCCGAGCCATCGCCTGAAGGCTGAGGGCGCTCGAAGCCGCCGGCGTCATCTTCATCGAGGAGAACGGCAAGGGGCTGGGGGTGCGGTCGAGGAAGGCGTGAGGGGGCGAGCTGATGCTCCTTACCGAGCCCGAGATGGCTAAAGGCGACCTAAAGCGATCCAGTTGCCCCTTGAACTAGGTATCAGCGTTTTCTTCAGGATGTGCGCCTCAGCACTTGCGCATGCTTATTTCGCCTTACATAGCCGGTGCGTTCCCTGCCTGTTCTCCTGGACAGGCTCCGTGAGGCCCGCGTAGGCAGGGAGAGAGGTGTTCCGTGGAGCCGATCAGCCCTATTCCGTGTATGCTGCAAAAGCCGCAGGTGCATACCTTTGCCGAGGCAGTGGCGGCTCATCTCGGGTATATCCCTGCCGAGCCAATCGAACCTATACTAAAAAAAATAGATGGTCGCTTGGCGTATCGCCCGTTGTTTGGGATCTCGGAAAGCGCTGACTCAATACATGTTGAGCCATCCGGAAATTTTACTATATTCATGTCTGGAATGACATCGTCCGAACGCGATCGCTTCACAATAGCGCATGAGTTAGGGCATTATTTTTTACATTTCCCACTCGTTCGAAGGCGTCATCCGGGCAAGATGATGGTCGCTACACGCTGGGTTGATGAAACGGACGCAATACAACGGCGGGCGGAGTGGGAAGCGAACTGGTTTGCTGCCGCTTTTCTCATGCCTGCAGATGCTTTTCGTCAAGCAGCGAACCTATGCGGAAATAATATTTCTGAGCTGTCTGCTAGATTTGGCGTGAGTTTACATGCCGCGAAGATAAGACTCAGGACGTTGTGATCCGAAGGCTTCTGAATTGCCCGTCTGTCCGCAGTATCGGCTCCGCCTGTTTTTGTCAGTCGACCTAGTTGGGTCGACGGCATACAAAGCAGGCAAGGGCAAAGACCTTGTAGAGCGCACCGCGCGGCAGCGATGGGTGGATGAAACCCGTCATTTCTACCGAGAATTTCCTAAGTCACTACAGCGTGAGTTTGACAAGACGCCCATTAGCGGAGATGCCAGCGAAGGCCTTTGTCCACAAGTATGGAAGACGGTAGGCGACGAAATCATATTCTGCATTAGGCTAGTTCACTCTCAGCATATGGGCCGATGTATTTGGGCGTTCATTCGAACGCTGGAGTATTACTCGCGCTTTCTTGAGACGAGCAATATTGAATTAGATGTCAAGGGCGTGGCGTGGACTGCCGCATTCCCGGCGCCAAACATAACAGTTCCGATTGCATTGAAGCATGTTGAGGTAGATGTTTCACCAATAGGCTTGCAGGATCATGAGCCCATTGAAGAGGAGGGTGACAAAGAACCATCTCGCTTTGAGTTTTTGGGCAAGGAAATAGACGCAGGATTTAGAGTTGCGAAACATGCGAGTTCAGACAGGCTCGCACTTTCACTTGAGGCGGCCTATCTACTATCAGACATATGTGCCCTTGGAGATTACACTTTCGTATTTACATACGAAGGGCGTGAAGCACTCAAAGGTGTGATTGGCGGCCGTCCATACCCTGTGATTTCGATCGATACCGAAAGGCGCACTTTTCGAAGGGAAGTTCGGGCTTTTGAACAATCCATTAGCGGGGACAAAGAGGCTAAACCACATTTGCTAAAGACATTTCTTGATGCGTTCATGAAAGACGAAAAGATAGAACCTCCATATCTCTTGCGTAAAAATGAAACGCTTGAAGACAATAAGCTACCTGAAACTTATCGTACCTTCAGAAAGTTTTGGTTGGAGGAACAGAAAGAGGATGATCAACGCACGAAAGTTGAAGAACAGTCAGAAGATGAGACTGCCCAGCATAATGACAATACATCCACGCCTGAAACTGACGCCGACTCATTGGCGGCCATAAAGGCAAGCGCAGATGAATTGTTTAATAGATTTCGAGACCAGCACTGATGCGCATTTAAGTCGTCATTTAGACACATGCGGCAAATGCCCGACCCGAGCTTCCAATAATTGTCGTACCGCCAAGCGCACAGCCCTCGCCGCCCTCGCTCTCGTCGTCGCTGCCGGGGGGGCGCAGGTTCTGAGCGGGGCCTGACCTCGCAGCCGTCGATTGGTACACTGCCTGGCGATGCACAAGCTCCCGCCTGCCAGCCTGTACCGCCTCCGCCTGCTTTCTGAGACTGGCGCACGCTTCTATCCGGTGACCGCCTACATGCGTCGCTTGGAGGTGCTCGGCCTCGTAGCTGCCACCGGGCGGACGGATCCCGAGAAGGACAGCGCCGAGTACCAGATCACCGATGCGGGTCGGGCCGAGCTGGAAGAGCGCTATGGGCCAGCTTCGCCAAAACCCGGCCGAAGCTAAGGCTACTTCGCCTTCGCCATCTGCCGCCCGTGGTCATGCTCGATGTCGCGGAAGCACCTACGCACAGCTCACGAAAAAGCCCGCGCCGGCGGACCGGGCCGGCTGAAGGTTGTGCGTTCCCGAGGATGATGGAGAGAGTGCCGCCGAAGGGTAGCAGCGCTGCAGGCAAAGGAAAGCCCCGCGCGGCTGCTGCCGGCGGGGCTGAGGAAGTTCGTGGTCTCAGGAACGAACTGGGATGCGCGGGCGCAAAGTCCGTTCCGCAGATGTGGCTGAAGGATCACTTCCCGCTGGGAGCAGCGCCGCTACCGGTGGCGCCATTACCGGTGCTGCTGTCACCAGCGGGCGCACCAGAGGTCGAGGTGTTGCCGTTGGGGGTGCTTTGGGCGGCAGCCATCCCGGCGCTGGCGGCGACGAGGGCGAGGGCGAGAAGGGCGGACTGAACGCTTCGGCTGGTCATGGCACTCTCAGATTGCGATGAACCGAGCAATGTCGGCACGGCCTGATCAACCGCCTTTGCCTGCTGGCGTTCCTTTCCAAGCCTGGTTGATAGAGTCGCGCCCCACCATTCGCCTTTGCCACCGGCCGTTCGCGGTTCTGTCCACTCGGCGCCGCCATGATCTGCTCACGGGGCGGGGGAGGCGTTACCGATCTGAGCCGCTGAGCAGCTTCTCGATCGTGTTCAAGCCGGCGGCTTGGGCTTTTGCTTCAGTCGGATAGCTGCGGTCGGATCGCTGGGCGAGCTTGCCGTGCTTTCGGATTGCCCAGTTGTAGGCACCACCTTCTTCTCTCGGAGGAGTGACCTCCAGCGTGTAGGGATAGATGTTCGTCTCACTCTGGTTCATGACCGCGTCATGCCACGCGTGCTCAGCGGCGCCAAGGTTGATCTGTCTTCCAGCTGTGCCCACGGGGTGGGGAGCGTCCAATCTCATTTGCCGACCTTGCTGCAGCAGCTATCCTACCGCTATGCGCACAGCCCTCGCCGCCGGGAAGCGCCCTCTGACTGCCGCGGGATGATCATGAGAGCCGCGCTGATCAGATGGCTCTTGGTAGCGCTTACGGTCAGCATGAGCACCGCAGCTGTCGCGCAGCGAAGGCGGCCCCGTAGGATTGGTCCTGATGGGACGATCGAAGCGCCGCAGTTCGCAGACCCTCGACTGCCGACCAGGGGGCTACGACCTCCCGATGACGGCATCATCCATTGGAACACGCCGAACAAGGACGGCAACCTCGGCGGTCCTGGGGCGGGTGGAAGTGGCGGTGGCGGCGGCTAAGCTATTCAGCCTTCGTAATCTGCCGCCCGGAGCTCTGCACCATGTCGCGGATACGGCACGCTACCATAATCGCGTTGGCATGACGCAGGAACGGACCCCACAGCGACTAGTTGGCCTCGTCCAAGAACAGGGCTGGCTGAAGCCAGATCCTCGGCTACTGGAGTGCTGAAATGGCGAACGCTGGCAAACACGGGATGCACCCTGGGGCCCAGGGCAAGGGCTCTGGTGCGGGTGCGATGACCGAACTGCCGGAAGGTGTACTCGGTGAGAATGAGGTGTTGAGCAACCGAGACAAATCTCAGCATGACGACGAGCGTGGCCTCGATGGCAAGGCGGTGCAAACGGAGCAGTACCAGGACCATTCGGCCAATAGAGCGGCCAGCGACGAGGCCGGTGTGAAGCCAGAGCAGCCGTAGGAAGCGCTCGCTCCAGCGAAGGCGAAGCGTCACGATGAACGCAGCGCACGAAAAAGCCCGCGCCGGTGAACCGGGCGGGTTGAGTAGGTCCGTGGTCTCAGGAACGAACTGGCGTCCGTCGAGGCAAAGCCTGTTCCGAAGCTGTGGCTATAAGATCACTTCCCACCGCCGCTGCCGGTCGAGCCGAGACGCGAGGGCTGGCCTTCGTTACCAGCGGCTGCGGAGTCGGTGGCGACGCCATCAGCGGCGCGACCGGTCGGGGAGTAGGTCGCAGCCGGGGAATCACCGGTCGAGCCAGGCTGGCGCGTGACGACACCGGGCGCGCCGGGCGGGACGATGACGGTGGTGCTGGTCGGGGTCTCAATCACCTGGGCAAAAGCAGGGGTCGCCAGAACCGTGACGAGCGCGGTGGCGAGAGCAATCTTGGTCACATGGATCTCCTGTCGGGATTGGTGCGGCAGGAAACTCCTGATGCGCCGGCACAACTCCGCTGGATCCGTATAGATCCGAAGGTCTGACCGCCACAAAGTACTGATGTGTGCCTTCGCACGTCGTTCATACTCGAACGCACAACCACTGCGTGATGCCAGCAACTCGTAATGGCGCCTCAATCCGCTTTCTGCATCTGGGCGCGGCTCCGTTACACGACGTCTTGAAAGAGATCGCAGGCTGCAGGCAAGGCTGAGGCGTCAGCGATTGGCACATCCGGCCCGTCCTCGCTCGGCGAGCCGTCATAGCCATCCAGCCACGCCTGACGCTCAGGCATGTCCGCATCATAGGGGCAGCTATCCTTGGGTAGGCCGACCGCTCGCGCGTGCGTTCCCTCGGCGATCGCTTCAAAGATGGTGGGGTGACGCGTGTCCATCGCGTTGTCGCCCTCTACGGTGCTGAGCCGTTTCGTGAACCGGATGATTCGCCCGGCACAGTCCCACAGGGTCGCAGATCCTGCGCGATTGGCAATGAGACTGCCTACGCGCATGCCGAAAAGCTGAGAGACCTTCGAGCATTAAAAAACGGAATTAGGTAGCAAGCTCACCCATCAGCAGGCGCCTAGCCGGCGAGGGAGACCGTTGCCTCCGGCGCCCGCCAACTCGGCAGGCCGATGTCGCGCACGGACACGGTCAGCGTCACCGCGCCGTCCATACCGGACCACAGCAATGACGGCAGCCGCGCACGCCCCGCCGTCCACCGCCACGCATCGCCGGCCGAACCGTCGACCCCGTAGAAGCCTTGGCCGAGCAGCGGATCGTCCAGCGCGATCTCCCGCACCGCGCCGAGTCGGCCGTCGATCCGCAGCCCCGTCACCGCCAGCCCGAGCGGGCGCGCGTCCGGCGCGTAGCCGACGTGCAGCGGCACGCTCGCGCTGGAGACCAGCCATACGGCCCGCGCCGACGCCGGCAGCCGGAAGCGTGCGATCTCGCCCTCGACCTCCGCCGGCACGCGCCGCCCGTCGACCACGAGGTGCGCCCCCGCCCACAGATCGCGCTCCAGCGTCCAGGCCGCCGCCAGCGCCTGCGCATGGATCCGAGCCCGCTCGGCATCCACCGCCGCGCCCCCGTTGCGGTAGGGCCGGCAAAACGCTGCGTGCGTGCGGGCCGCCGGGTCGGCGTCGGGCGTCGCGTGCAGGGCGACCACCGGGCCGTCACCGAAGAACGCCCGGTTGCCCATGTCGAGGTAGCTTTCCGCTGCCACGCCCTCGGCGATGAGCAGGTCGTGGCTGTCCAGCTCGACGTGCCAGTAGGTGACGGCGGCGACGGGGACTTGCACGATGGTCGCGCCGTTGATGAACGCCTCGGCCGGGGCGAGCACCGCGCCGTGCTCGGCCTCCGGTGTGCCGGTCGCGTCGATCGCGATGGCGTGACCGGGGGAGAGCCACAGGTCGCGGGCGGGCTTGTTCGGGGCGAGCGCGTGGGCACGGATGCGCACCGGGTGGACGGTTTCGGGCCTCGGGTGGCCCTGGCCGCGGGTCAGGCGGTGGCCGATCCAGCGGATGGGGCGGGGCTTGCCGGATGCGGTGATGGCGAGGTCGCCCACGCGCAAACGCTCGACCGGCACGTCGCCGATGGTGCGCCCGCGCAGGACGCGGATGCGTGTGCCGGTGACGTAGCAGACCGCGGGCTGGGTTGGAGTCGGCGTCGGAGTAACGGGCGTCGGAGTGGGAGTAGGGGTCGGAGTGACCGGCGTCGCAGGGGCGGTGATGAAGACGTTGCCGTTGCCGCCCCGGAACCCGCCCACCGCCAGGGTCTGGGTGCCGCCGTTGGCGGTGTTAATGTACGACGTGCCGCCGCCGCCACCACTGGCGGGATTGGCTAGACCATTAGGGCTGGTCTGACCGCCACTCCCGCCGGTGTACCCGCCGCCGCCGCCGCCGCCGGCCCCGCCACCCTCACCGCCCTGGCCACCGCCCCCAAAACCGCCCGCGCCTCCGCGAGGACTGATGTTCATGCTAGCGCCACCGGCCGCGCCGTTCGCTGCATCGCGGCCTCCCATGCCATCGCTGCTGTTGCCGTTGCTGAAAGCACCAGCACCGCCGCCGCCGCTCGGGCTGGCCCCGCCCTGCCCGTTGTTGGCCCCGCCGAGGGCGGTCCCGGCCGTCGCATTCAGGCCAGGGCTACCCGTGTTGCCGTTGCCTTGGTAGGAGCCGCCGCCGCCGCCGCCCGCGATCAGCAGCGGCGTGATGGCGTTGCCGGTCCCGGTGTAGACCTCGCTAAACCCGCCGCCGCCGCCGGTAGCCAAGGACCCGCCCTGTCCGCCGACGATGATGTTGAGAGTCTGCCCCGCGGTGAGGTTGAAGGTCCCGCCGATCTCCGCGCCCAGGCCGCCCGCGGTATTGCCGCCCGCAGAACTGCTGCCGCCGCCGGCGCCGATCGCGGTGATGGTGTATGTGCCCGTGACGGTGACGTTGTAGGTCTGGACCGCGCCGGTGAAGTTGAAGGTGATCGGGTTCATAGTTCGCCCCGTGTCCGCTGACCCCACCGCCGGCAGGCCGATGCCGGGTGCTCTGACGCTTTGGCGGGACCGTCGCCTGTGCGCTGTGGCGAGTCGAGGGCGCGGACGGTCACGGATCGGTCAACGGGCGCTGTAGAGCGTTTACCGCGGTCCTTTCTGCGCGGATGTGTGGTTTAGGGGACAGGCGCAGGGACGCAGGATCCGTGCGATGCCTCGGCTGCTACGGCAATTCATTGGTGATGAGACCGGCGCCACTGCTATCGAGTACGGCATGATCGCCGCTCTGATCGCGGTGGTTATCATCGGCTCGCTCAGGCTCGTAGGTTCACGGCTCGCTGCAAAGTTCAGCGCCATCGCCGGCAACCTAAACTGAGATTACAAAAATGCCCGCGCCGGTGGACCGATCGGGCTAAGTTCTGGAGAACGCCCTTGATGGCTCACGGGCGTCGAACGCTGAACTAGTGGCCGAAATCTGACGCTTGGTACCGTCCGCTTGCCGCCCCTTGCCGACCCTCGGAAGGTCCGCTTCCAGGCTGTTGAAACAGAGGCCAACGACCGGGTCGGGTGGATTTCTGCCCGTCCGCTTCTGGACGGCGGATGCATTGAAACGGACATAGCCGCGGGTGCCGCTCACGATCCTCAGCGGTCCCTCCCGCGGTCAGGCCGATTAAACTCAAGCCGCAACTCGCCCCGGCGCTCTCAACCTTCAATAACCGCAAGCTATCGATTGCCAGCGTGGACGGGGCGACCGGCCGTCGCTGAATGGGGGGCCTGTCGTCGCATCCCAGGATATGCGCAGAGCGCCGCGGGTTGGTGCTGCAGATTTCAGCGAGAGCGGCTCGATGTCTGACACCACGCGCAGAACCATCCTCGGGGCCGCTGCCGGGTTGGCTGGCGCACACTTCGTCACGTCTGCGTCAGCAGCCGAGAGCCAACCACCAGCCCTGCTAGGGCGCGTCGAGAACGGCAAGGTCACTCTGCCGCCGCTGCACGCACCGAGCGAGGGTGGCGAGATGCTGGCCAATCCCGATCCGCTCGCCAAGCGTCTCGGTATCGCGGTCGTCGGCATCGGCCATCTCACCCTCGAACAGATCATGCCGGGCTTCGCAGAAGCCAAGCACGTCCGTCCGGTGGCGCTCGTCAGCGGTGAGCGCGACAAGGCACGCACGATCGCCGCTCAGTACGGCGTGCCCGAGAAGAACCTCTACGATTACGACAACTTCGATGCGATCCGCGACAACCCCGAAATCGAGGCCGTGTACATCGTCCTGCCGAACGCCTTGCACGCCGAGTTCACGGTGCGCGCGGCTAAGGCCGGCAAACACGTGCTCTGCGAGAAGCCGATGGCGACCTCCGTCGCCGAGGCCGAGCAGATGATCGCCGCCTGCCGGCAGGCGCAACGCACGCTGATGATCGCCTATCGGTTGCAGTACAACACTGCCCACCGCACCCTGATCGATCTCGCTCGGAAGAAGACCTACGGCGAGCTGCGCCTCATCGAGGCGGTGAACGCTCAGCATGATGCGGCGCCCGGACAATGGCGGCAGATCAAGGCCCTGGCGGGTGGCGGCTCGCTGCCGGATGTCGGCCTCTACTGCCTTAACGCCTTCCGGTACATCACCGGCGAGGAGCCGGTCGAGGTGACAGGGCGCATCACCCAGCCGAAGGGCGACCCACGCTTTCGCGAGGTCGAGGACATCTCGCACTTCACGCTCCTGTTCCCCTCGGGCGTCTTCGCCGCCGGCACCGCCGGCTACAGCATGCATGAGAACCGCCGTCTGCGCGCCGACGCGACGGACGGCTGGTTCGGCCTGGATCCGGCCTTCGGCTACGACAACGTCGCTATGGAGATCGGGCACCGGGCCGGCCCGGCGAACGCTCGGGAGCAACGCACCTTCACTCCACGCAACCAGTTCGCGGTCGAGATGGACCACTTCGCTGAGTGCGTCAGAACCGGACGCGTGCCGCACACGCCAGGCGAGGAGGGCTTGCAGGACCAGCGTATCATGGCGGCCATCTATGAGGCGGCAGCCGGTGGTGGCGTCGTGAAGATGACAGCCAGTGATCGTCTGGACGCGACGCGCGGACCTGCCCCGGACGCGCAGAACGGCTGATCGATACAGCCATGCCCTTCCTGATCGCCCTAATCGCCGCAGCTGCTGGCGTCCTGAACACCGTGCAGAGCGGTGCCAACGCGAGCCTGAACAAAGCACTGGGCCAGCCGATCCTCGCCGCCCTGATCGTGGCGGCTACGAATGTGGTGGTCTACCTCCTGGCCGCGCCTTTCTTCGGGCTGGCTTGGCCCAGCGGCCGCTTCTCCAACGTCCCCTGGTGGGCGTGGCTCGGCGGTGCGCTAGGGGCCACCTACGTGCTGGCGATGATCTTCCTCGCGGAGCGGCTCGGCGCGGCGATCTTCACCGGCATCACCGTGACGGCTGCGATCGTCGCCTCCGTCATCCTTGACCACTACGGCTGGGTCGGCTTCGCACAACACACCGCGGGCCCGTGGCGCATTCTGGGGGGCCTACTGATGATCGGCGGCGTGGCGCTGATCTCACTATTCTGAGCCCGCGAGGGCATTGCCGCTGCCAGCCCAAACAGACAGCAAGCGTCCCAACCTCGGTCCTGGCATCCGAACATTACCGGCAGCCGCGCAATCGAGTCGACCGGTCGGCAACTCCACCACTCCGCCTAATGGCAGAGAAGTACCCGAGCCGAAGTTGACTGAACAGCCGACGAGTGTCCGCTTATGGGAAGCGCCGATGTTCATCCGCATGGCTGTCATGGGTCGGATGCGGAACGTCCGCTTACGGACGCAAGGCCGGGGTCCGCTTGCCGCCCTTCTCGGACATTCAAAGATGGGTACCAAGCGTCAGATCTCGACCACTAGGCGGCGTGAGCGTAAAAAAACCCCGCTCGGCGGCTGCCGGCGGGGCTGAAGGTCATTGCACTTGGGGTACGGTGTAGACGCTTGGGCGGGCAGGCGGTTCCGAGGTCAGTCCGGCAACTCAGGATGCTCAGCGAACCACGGCTTCAAAGCGCCGGCGAGGCTATGCATGTCGGGTGTGCTGGCCATGAATCCGATGCCGATCAGCACGCCGAAGGCCACCGCGATCCCGAGCCGGATCCAGTTCGGCCGCGGGATGTCGTCCTCGACGCTGTGCTTGGCCGTCAGGTGGAGCGTGCCGCCGAGGATCTGAAGCCAGAGGAACCAGCCATTGATGTTCGAGTCGAGCATCCATTGCGGCTGGCTCGCCATGGACCAGATCAGCACCCAACCGGCTGAGCCGGCCACGCCGAACCACGATAGGACGATGCCGAGGATCAGCTGCCCGCTGTAGGTCGGCCACGGCGTGCGCAGGGCCTTCACGATCCCCGGGAGGAACGCGATCGACACCGCGATGGCGGTGATGGTCCGCCCAATGCGCAAGAACTCGTTCTGCGGTTTCGTCGGTATCCAAGGAACGATCACCCAGTAGCCGACCATCAGGAACAGGCCGAGCCACAGCGTCCAGCTGCGGAGGATCTGCGAGACGACCTTCATCGCTTCTTTCTCAGGAACTCACGCGTCGACTCGGCGACCCTGAAGGCGGCGTCGCCGACCTGCGGATGGTCCGTCAGGCGATCTCCGGATCGCCCCTCGATGCGATGGATCGTGGCCTCCATGGACGACGCGCGATGGTCGGCGGTCAGGGTCGTCATCACGGAGGCGGTCTTCCGCCGCTTGCTGGCATGCACGTTGGCGCGTACCGCGCGCGTCAGCTCGTCGTGAGCACTGCTGCGCAGCGCAAGCGGCATCAGCATCGCGAGAAGAGACTTCCACGTCATGCGCGGCGGGCCTCGTCGAAGCGGCGGAGGATGGTGTCCTGGTTCTTAAGGATCTCGTCGCCGCGCGACTTGGCTGCTTGGGCCGCAAGTTCCGTCTGATGAGACAGCTTCTCGACGCCATCGTCGGTGGCCTGCAGCGTCCGCTCCAGCGCCGCCGTTGTGACGGTCCCCGCCGCGGTCGCCGCCGTGTTGGCCTGGAGCGCGATGACGACCTCGCGCATGATCGAGGTGCTGAGGCGATCCAGCTTCCAGAACAGGAAGCCGACCGCCAGCAGGAGCACCAAGCACGTGACGCCGAGCACGCCCTGCGTCAGGTACCAGTCGCCAGCCTTGGCGGCCGCCTGCGTCGCCTCAACCGCCTGCGCCCAAGCACTGAACGCCGCGAGGCAGCCAGCGGCCGCCATCGCGAGGACGAGCAGCCACCTGGCAAGTGCCCGGGATGGCATCCGATCAGTGCGTCGTCGGGTGGTTCACCGGCGCGGACACTACCCTGCGCAGTGCTGACGGCTTCTTGGCGATCGGCGGCTCGTAGGCCGCGATCTCCGTGAGCGCCGGCACGAGGGTGTTGTCCTTCGTGGCATCCGCGTCGAGGTGCAGCCCGGCCCAGATCCGCTTGGCGATCTCCTGAGGACCGCCCGCCCACTCGATGCACTTCCGGGCGAGCAGGTTCACGTCGGCCTTGTGGATCAGGTACTTCGCGCCCTCGGCGATGACCTTCGACCCGGCGTCGATCTTGATCTCCTTGCCCTGCACGGCGCCGGCGACGGAGTTCATGCCGGCCTTGCGACCCGCCTCGACCTGAGCGCGGATCAGCGGCTCGGTCAGGATCACCTTCAGCACCGGCCAGCGGTAGGTCAGGTAGGCGAAGATCACCGGGACGGCGATGGCCTCGGCGACGTTGAAGACGAGGCTGCACACCTGGATGACGATGTCGCCCCAGGGCAGGGAGAACGCGGTCTCGGCGGTGCCCTGGACGGCGGCCATGGCGGGAGCGGCGACGCACGCGAGGGCGAGCGCCAGGAACAGCAGGCGGATCATCGGTTGTCTCCGGAGAATGGGGTGCGCCGGGCTGCCTGCCGACGCTCAGGGCATCAGACCCCGTGCGGCTCCAGCGGCACGGTTTGTCCGGCGAGCGCATGAGTGCAGTCGCCGAGGAACTGGATTTGCCCGTCCGTCACGAACGAGTGGCAGACGCGATCGACCTTGTGCTGAGGCCAGGGCGCCCGCCGCCACTCGGCGATGTTCTCCGGGGTGACAGGCGGTTCCGACCATGTGCCCGTCACGAGGACGGAAGGCGTGAACGTCGGCCGCTCATGATCCCCGTTGAAGCCCCAGCAGGGCTTGGAGCCGTCTGGTACAATGCGGACGGCGTGCATCGTGTCGCAGCCAGGGCAGTGGAAGCCCAGAATGCCATTCTCAAGGGTGCGCAGCACGCCGATACGAGCCATCACTTGGCCTACAAGAAGGGGCGCGCCGGGCTGCCTGCCGGCGCTAAGGGCGCGGGGGCGTTCAGGCCTTCTTGGCGGCAGCCTTCAGCGGCACGAGGATGTGCTGGACGGCAGACGTGATCTGCGACGCGGCCTTGGGCTCCAGCTTCGCGATGCCGTTCAGGAGCGGCACCGAAGTGTTCTCCAGGGCGGTCATGGCGGCCTGAGCCTCGCGGGTCTCGGCCGGCAGCTTCTGGACGATCGAAACCAGCGACGTGAGCAGGGTTTCAGCTCCGGTCAGAAGCTCATCGGCGTGCGGCGCCTCTTTCACGAGGAAGGGGACGAGCGCGGAGAAAATGGACATGGGATTGCCTTGTGGTTAGGCCGGGTGACCCGCCGGCACGGGCTTCAAATCCGTTATCGGTATACCGATATTGAAATGAAATCAGTGAGTTAGCGGCAACCTGTGCAAAAATTGCATGAGTTCGAACCGCTCGGAATGGCTTTGCCTGTCCGCGCGAGGCTTTGCCTGCGAGCGCAGAGGCGCTATGTTGGGAGGGTCAGTGCGGTGACACGGTGAAAGGGCCTCGGCCCTGCGGCGACATCCCGGCTTGCGAGTGGGGGCGTCGCCAATCTGGCAGCCGTAGGACGTGCAGTACCCGCAGCTTTTCCTTTAGCGGCGGCAAGCCACGATCAGTTTGCGGGGTTAAAGCCAGGCCCCGCCCGCACTGACCTACTTCCCCGTCATCTTCTCGAAGAACTTGCTGCCGAGCCGCATCAGCAGGTTCGGTCGCGAAACGTGGCTGACGGGCTTCATGCGTCCCCACGCTTCCCGCTCTTTAGCGGTCCTGGGAGGCTCTACGGGTTTCAGCTTCTCGCTCACCGCCGCCACCCCCGACCCGGCCACCAGTGCCGCGGATGCATCCGCCGCCCGACGCCGAAGATCACCCGGGAGAACGCCAGAGCCGCACCGGCCGCGACGGCAGCCGCCACGCCAGGATGCACGCTGGGGCGCTCTGGGGCGGGCGCAGGGGCTTCGTGAGCCACGGGCGCCTTCGGATGGGGCTTGGGCTTCGGTGGGGCCTTGTGGGCGGCAGGAGCGGGCTTGTGATCCACGGGCTTTGCAGCCGCGGGCTTGTGCGGGTCGGTCATGGCTTCACTCTCTGCCGTGATGTGGTAGTATTCGGGGGTCAGTGCGGCGGCGTGGATGGACACGCGGCCAAAGCGTCTAGGCCGCCTCGGCGGCGGGGGTTGATGGTCTAACGCCCTCCCGCGCTCACACCATCAGCCGGTATCAAGCCCGGCCCGCACTGGCATCACCAAGGCTGCAAGCTCATCAGCCCGCAGCTCGCCAAGCCGACAGCGAGTCCCGCCGCCAGCGCGAACAGGACGGTGAACAGCCAGTCGGTGCCGCGGGGATCGAACAGGCTCACCGATGCTTCCCGTGATGGGCCGTCACATGGTGGACTGGCGCGGCGTGCTTTCGGACCGCGCGGAGCTTGGGTTTCGCCGCCACGGCATGCTTGTCGGCCGCAGGCTTCGGCCTCGCAGCCGGCTTCGCGGGCGCCGGGGCCGGTGCAGCGGCCGGTTCGGCCGAAACAGCGGCGCCCGCCGGCACCCCGTGCTTCGCGGCGATCAGCGCCGCTCGGAAGTGCGTGAAGTAGCCCGCGATGAGCGCGGCGTGGTCGGTGCCGTTGATGATGGCCCGGGCGCCGTGCGGGTTGCTCTTCCCGTGGCCGAAGTAGTCGGACAGCTTCTTACCGGTGAACCAGCCCTCGATGGTTCCGTGGAACAGGATGGCGGCGGCGATGTCGGGGCGCAGCGCCAGGTCGGGATTCGCTGCCAAGTCCTCGTCGGGCTTCAGCAGTCCGAGCTTGCGCAGCTTCCCGGTGACTTTGACGTAGTTCGCCAGCCACGTGAGCTGCACGAGCCCGCGACCGTAGTAGATCTGCTTGTGAGGTCCGGCCGGGCGTCCGTAGGCGTGTCCGTGACCGTGTCCGACCTCGCGGATCGGCTGCATGGTCGGTCCGGCCTCACGGAACGCGGTCGCCAGATCGTAGGCCAGTGGGTCCGTCGGCAGTGCCGCCGGGCAGGCTTCCAGGATCGCATCCATGCCCGCGACCTGGTCGGCCGAGAGCCGGTCGCCGAACAGCGGCTTGCGCACGCTCGCGAAGAACGCGGCGCGGTCGAGGGTGGCGGCCATGGCTCAGGCCCTCACTTCGCGGCGACGGGCGGCAGGTCGGCCCGCGCGTGGTCGGCCGGCGACAGCGCCGGGAACGGGTCCAGGCCGATCGCCGCCTTGAGCTGGTCGAGGGTCCAGATTTCGACGCGCGCACGAGCCTCGTTGCGGACGACCCAGACCCCGACGAAGCTCCGGCCCTTGGCATCGGCCGGGCGATGGAAGGCCTTGAAGATCCGGGGCGGCACGGGGATGCGACCGTTGAGCGGGCGGGCGACCCGTTGGCCCGGCGCGGGCGTCATGATCGGCCCGGTGACGACGTAGCCCTCGAGGCCGCCCACGATCGCGCCGCGCACGCCGCGGGCCTCGATCTGCGACCACAGTCCGCGGTTGAGCGGGCGGTTCTGCGGGACGACGTTGTCGAGGTAGTCGCTCTGCCGCTTCGCCTCCGCCGTGGGCATATCGTGATCGGGCGACATGTGCCCGCGATCGTACCGGCCGCCCGCGTAGTCGCCGGGACGCGCGCTCTGCTCAGGCTTCAGCCGTGGGTCGGCCTTGAAGCTGTTGGCTCGCTCGACCCCGGCGCCCGCGTCGAGCGAGGCGGTGGTGATGTGCTCGGCCGAGTAGATCAGGATGCGGGCGTTCGGATCGTAGAGCAGCGCATAGCCGTCGTTGCACAGCTCGATCGCGCCGGCCGGCGCGGGGGCGATCGCCGACCGCTGGCTACCGAGGAACTGAGCGTCGCAGGCGGGATCGGCGAGCGCCGGGCCGATGCCGAAGACCATGATGGCCAGGGCGGCCAACGCGCACAGGCCTCGCGTCGCCTCCCGGCCGGACCGCACGGGGGTGACGATCAGCGCCAGGAAGAGGCCGATCACAGCACCGCAGACCGAGCCCCAGGCGATCCCGCTGGAGACATCGTGGGTGCCGACGACGGCGGCGGCCGAGGCATGGCTGGAGAACGCGCAGGCAAGCGCCAGCGCCGCGAGAAGCGTGCGGGTCATGGGTTGTTCCTGGGAGGGGAGCTTGTTGCCGGAGACGACCGCGGCCCGCAGCGCGAGGCGCTGCAGGATCATGATGATCTCCGGTGCGTTACGAACGTGCGCGACCCGTCAGGGGAATCCGCTCCCCGCGTGCGGGGCGGCTCCGGTCCGGAAGGCCGGAGGTCGGCGGGTCGCGCTCAAGCCGTCAGAGCCGGAACCACGTCGCGGAGGCGGCGCGGTAGACGAGGCCGACCGGCGCGGTTGGGCCGACTGTCGTGGACTCCCCGACGATGGAGCCGTCCGGACCGGATGGTTCAGCGGAGCCTGTCGGCCCGGGAGCGCCATCGGCACGTAGGGGGCTGTCTCGCCCTGGCGATCCATGGAACGGCGCGAGCGCAGCCGGCCCGAGCCCGGCAGAGCGCGAGCAGGTCATTGGAGGCCCTATGGGGGAGAGCTTAGGAGGGGAGCGCGTGGCTCAGGACGTGGGGTTGCCCCGTAGGGTGCCGATGATATTCAGCTGGCCGATGGTCACCGGCTCAGGCTCGGCACCCGGCGACGTGAACCACACCTCATGCTGGACCCGATCGTAGTACGGATCCGGCTGGATCGAGGCGATGTCGTCCGGCTCGATCACCCAGGTAATGCGCACGCTGCCGGGAACTGGCGCCGTCACGGCGAGGCCAGGCTTGTTCACCGCCTGGGGCGAGCCGGCGATCTGCGCGGATCCCGGGACGCCAGATCGCTGGAAACGAACGACGCCGACCCACCATTCCGCTGACCCGGCAGCGAGGATGCCGCTCGGGTCGGGAAGAGTCACCCCGACCGTCTTCGGCGCGCCGCGATAGACCTTGATGTCCTGACCCGTGACGGGTCCGCCGGTATCGATCGGCATGACGTCGCAGCCTTACTTCGTCGCGTAGGCGAACTGGTACTGCGCATCCGTGAACACCGCGAAGCCACCGCCGCCGCGCACGACCCAGTCGGTCGGGTTCACGGTGGTGTAGACGGAATGCTCGGTGCCATCCTCGTTCTTGCCGGTCGCCACGAGGTTCACGCCAGCCTCGTGGTCGTCCTCGGTGGCGAACGAGGGTCCATAGACCGCCTTGGTGTCGTCGCCGATCCAAGCGAAGATGTCCTTCGCGCTCTTGAGCTTGCCGTCGAACTGGCGCGCATCGGTGCCGGTAGCCATGGGGTATCTCCTATCGGACCGCGTCGGGATCAGGGGTGCGTGATGGTGCCGCTCGTGATCTGCACCGTCTGTCCGCTCGAAATGGCGGTGCTGCCGAGCACGATGTCCGTGCCGGAGGTGCCGACCGTCAGGCCGGAGGCGATCGTGGTGCCGGCGTTGTTGCGCAGCTCGGCCAGCGCCGCGGTGCCGGTCGCACTGGCGGTGGCGCTCAACGGCGTTCCCTGAAGGGTGGCGACCTTGCCGCTGACCGTAAAGGCCGTGGCTGGAAGGGGGATCGTCGCCAGCACGCCGGTCGAGCCGGACAGGGCCGAGGTGCCGATCACGAGCTGACCCGCGGCGGCGGTGCCGGTCGAGGCCGCGATGGTCTTGCTGGCCAGCAGATCGGCCATGACTTGAAGCCGCGGGGTCGCCACCGCGGTCGCGTAGTTCACAGACATCGTATGCTCCTAGTGGGACAGACGCCCGGTCAGGTAGACGGGGGCGGGGATGGAACCTGTCAGGATCACAGGGGCCGGCAGCCGGCCGCTCAGGATCACGTCGGGGAAGGCGTAGAAGCGCACGGCGAGCGCGATGCTGTCGGGCGCCTCGGAAGTCGCGAGCCGCCCGATGATGGTCCCCGCCGCGATCAGGTCGCCCGTCACGGCCCCGACGTCGATCGGCTCGCTCGCGGCCAGCGTCGCCATCGTGACGGCGTAGGCCGAGACCTGGGCGCTATCGCCGGCCTCTGGGACCGAGAGGCTGGCGGCGGTGGAGATGCCCCCGGCGACAACGGCTTGGTCGGCTGTCTCGGTTGCCGTCAGCCCGGCGACGGCTGTCGTGCCTGCGACCAGCAAGGTGGCGTCGGCCAGTTCCGTGCCGGCCAGCTCACCCACGATCTGGCTGGAGAGCGAGGCCGCGATGGTATCCGCCGCCTCGACACACGACAGGGCACCGGCTGTCGTGAGGCCCCCTGCGACCGCGGCAGCATCCATGCCTTCGCTGGCGTTCAGCGTTGCAGCGGTGCTGGCACCCCCGGATATCGTGCCGGCATCCTGGCGCTCGGTCGCGGCGAGCGTCGCAGACGAGGTGGTCCGGCTCGCGATTGAGGCCGCGTCCAGCACCTCCGTGGCGGCGAGACTGGCGGGCGTGGCGGCGCCTGCCGCGACGGCAGCCGCATCCGGTGGCTCGGTTGCAGCAAGGGCCGCCGCCGTCGAATTTTGTCCCGCGACCGCGGCGGCATCGCTCGTTTCGGTCGCGGCTACGCCACCCGAAGCCGCCGCCCCTGCCGAGATGCCGGCGGTATCCGGCGCCTCAATGACCGCGAGGTTCGCACTCGCCGAAACGCTGCCCGCGAGTGCAGCGCCGTCCGACCCCTCCGTCGACGTGAGGGCCGCTTTCGTGGAGATGCTCCCCACGAAAGTTGCGGCATCCACCCTATCCGTCGCGACCAGGGCTGCATTCGCCCCCGTCTGTCCCGAAACAGAGGCGCTGTCCGATCCCTCCGCCGCAGCCAACGCGGCCGTAGCGATGGTGGAGGATGTCAGTGCCGCGGTATCGATCGCCTCCGTGCTAGCCAGCGTACCATTGGCGGCGACCTGCCCGGACAGCCCAGCTGTGTCGTTGACCTCGGTCGTGGCCAGAACGGCAGAAGCCGAAGTGCCACCCGAGACCGACGCCGCATCAGACGCCTCGGTCGTCGAGAGCGTCGCCGAGGTTGAGGTTCCGCCACCCGCCGCCGCCGTGTCGGCTGCCTCCGCCGAGGCCAGCATACCAATCGCCGACGTGGAGCCGGACAAGCTGGCGGTATCGCCGTTCTCAGTTGAAGCGAGCGCGGCGCTCGTCCCGACCGATCCGGCGATCGCGCTGGTGTCCCGTCCCTCCGTCGTCGTCAACGTAGCAGTCGTCGAGGTCGCACCCGACGCCGAGGCCGCGTCTGCCGCCTCCGTAGCCGCCAGCGATGCGGTAACAGCGCCGCCCGCAGAGATCGCGGCTGTGTCGGTCGGGTCCGTGGCCGCGAGTGCCGCGCTGGTAGAGGTACCCGCCGTGACCGATGCGGTGTCGGGGGCCTCCGATGCCGCGACTGTCGCGCTAGTTCGGCTGCTCGCTGCTACCGCCGCCGTGTCGGGAAGCTCCGTGGCGCCTAAGCTGGCGTTCGTCTTGGTCGACGCCGTAACGGCCGCGGTGTCGGGCTGTTCCGTGCTGGAAAGCGTCGCGTTCGTCGTGGACGATGCCGAGACCACCGCGGTGTCGCTGGTCTCCGTTGCGGCGAGTGTCGCGGTCTGGCCGCTGCTCCCGGTCGTCGGGGCAGCGCTCTTGTAAGGATGGTTGGCCGGGAGGGCGCTTTGCTGGTTGTCCTGCCAAGCGATGTAGCCGTTGATCTGGTCTTCTTCAGCCTGCGTCGGGGTGTAGTCGAGTAGAACACCGGTCCCCATCGCGCCCGTGAGGTGCGTGACATAGGAGTCGATGGTCGAACAGCCGTAGGAGAAAACCGTCGAAGCGAAAGCGCTGCTGTAGTTCGTCGCCTGCGTGCTGTGTACGCAGTTGACGTCATCGAACGATGCGTTGGGGCTTTGATTGGCCTTCACAAGGAACGGCGTGCCGAGCGTGTAGGCCGGGCCGTTCTGCTGCGAGGCGTCGAACTGGGTGGACCCGCGCTCGGCAACGATCGTCGCGCTGCCGTCCTTCCCGCCCTCGGCCAGCACCGCCCGGCCGGGATCGTTGAACGGGTAGTTCGAGGTGTCGCCGAGCGCGGCGAGGCACTGCGCCGCTACCGTCTTGTCGATCCGCGACGTGCAGTAGAGGAGGTACGTCGTTCCGGTGAACGAGAAACCGGTGCCGCGGATCCGGGCGCTACTGTTAAAGACCAGACACGGGAAGCCGGTCCCATACCCGTTGGCGGCAAGCGTCGGCGCGTTGGCATCCGGCGCGATGAGGTCGAGCGCCGTCCCGGCCGTGCCTTGGTTCGGGACCTTGGTGACGACGCCGCCGGAGACGACGGCTTGGCTCGGGCTGTACCAGCCGATCGGCTTGCGGGCGAGGTTGTTGGGGGTCCAGAGGGCCACAGGCGTCGCTTAGGAGAACGTCGCCAGAGCGGTCGCGATCAGCGCGGCGAGCGGCGCCAGCGTGGCCGGATCGACGTCCAGTCGCGCGATCATGCCGTCCGTCTGAAGTTTCCAGCCGACGAACCCGCCGTTGCCGTCGCTCGGCATGTTGGCCAGAAGCCAGTCGTTGACCGCCTTGCACGCGACCACCGATGTCCCGAACGCAGCCACGATGTCGTAGCTCGGATCGTTCAACGCGGCTTGCGCGTAGGCCGGCAGGCCCGGCACGCCCTGGATCGACACCCCGATGGCCTGCGAGTCCTTGAGCGCCTGATACAGCCCGATCAGGTTGTCCATCCTGACGGGGCCGGACGGGTTCGGGCCGAGCAGGTTGGCGATGCCCGTGAGGTTCGACTTCACGCTGGAAGCCGTCGCCACAACGCGCAGGTACGCGCTCTCGGCGGTCTCGGGCACGGAAGTGGGAAGCGGCATGCGTCAGGCTCCCGGCGCGCAGGTTCTGTCGAGGTCGAAGCGGAAGCGGAGGATCAGACGGCTACCAGTTGCCGGTCACGGTCTTGTGCGAGCCGGTGCTGCGGTCATCGATCCCGGCGGTGCCCAGCGTGTCGTTGTCCCGGATCGTGAAATAGTCGGACGCGCCGGGGAGAACGCTGACCCCGTACAGCTGGAAGGCGCCGTTTCCGAACATCTGCCGGAACTCGCCGCCGATCACCGAGAAGTGCGATAGGCCCGGCCCGAACACGATGCCGGAATTGCGCTTGGCGACGCCGCCACCGTTCGGGTTCGAGTTGCCCACCACGGTCGGCGCGACGATCCGGATGCCGTCGCCGCACGTCCAGGTCATGCCGTCCAGGGTGTTCTCGATGGCCCGATGCCCGGTGAGCGTCACCGCCTGAATGGTACCGCCGCCGTCGCATTGGGAGGCGATGCCGGCCAGCTTGTTCGCCGAGGTCCACGACCCCGTGGCGGTGAAGCTTTGGATTGTGCCGCCCTGCGGGTTCAGGAACAGCCCGTAGCCGGATCCGCTGTCGCCCAGCGCCGTGTTCGAGGCGAAGGTCCAGTTGACCGACTGTCCCGGGCCCGGCTGGACGCAGGTGCCGTGTCCGGAGGCGGTGAAGTCGCTGTCAGAGATCCATGTGCCGCCGGACTGGACGAGGTGCAGCCCGCACCACGCCTGCGATTGCCCGTTGCCCGAGGTGATGAGGTGGCTCAGGAAGGTGTCCGACCCGCCCGCGATCTCAAAGTGGTAGGCGCCGGCCCCGTCGCTCCGGCCGCGCTCGATCACGACGTTGACGGTGTTCCAGCCGACCACGGACACGCCGACATAGGCGCCGGAGAAGTAGAAGTCGGACAGATGGCAGTTGTAGCAGTTCTGGAAGTAGGCGAAGTGCCCGCCGGTCTGTCGGCCGCCGCCCGCGCCGTAGATGCCCAGCCTCTCGATCGACACGTCGCGGATGATCGTCGGATCCGAGACCATGAAGATCTCGACTGAGGCCGACGCGGCGTAGATCGCGGTGCTGTTGGCCCCGGCGCCCGAGATCCTCGTGCCGCCCGGGACGTTGACCTGGCCGAGCCGGATGACGCCGGCCGGGATGTAGACCTGGCCGCCGCCGCTACCGGTCCGGCGCGCAGCCTGGATCGCCGCCTGGACCGCCGCCGTGTCGTCGGTCGTGCCATCCATAACCGCGCCGAAGCACGTGACGTCCATCGGCTTGCCTGCCGGCGGCTGGCCGGCTGGGCACGACGCGGTCTGGGCTGCCGCGGGCGAGGCCAGCAGTAGGGCCGCGAGGATGAGAAGCGCGCGCATCAGTACCGGCCTTCCCAGATCATGCCTGGCTGGATCGGGGCATAGGCGCCGCCGCCGTCGAACGTCGTCGTGCCGCCGGAGACATATTCGAGCGGCGCCAGGAAGTGCGATCCGAGCGGCTGCACGGTCGCTGCCGCGAGCGCCTGCGCTGTGCCGCCGGCCGCGACATAGCCGTTGAACCCGGTCGGGGCGGTGGTGGAGTCGTACCCAATGCCCGTCGTGGAATAGCCGCTGCTGTTGCCGGCCGCGACGATGGAATAGTCCGCCCGCCACCAGTCCTCTTGCAGCCCCGTGACGAAGGTGACCCGGTTCGTGTTCGAGCCGTTGGCCGTATGCCAGGAGGCTGTCGCGTAAGTGTACTGCCCGACCGTATCCTTGACGAAGCCCCGAACCGGCGCCCGATTGTAGGCGTTCCAGAGGCCGATCGTGGCCGCCCCGCCGCCCGCCGCTGCCGACCCGGTATTGAAGCTGACGGTGGCGCCTGTGCTGTCGGTGGCGATGGTTCCGACGTAGAGGCCGAGACCAGCTCCCGGGCCGTTCGTGATGGCGACGCTGTTGATGAGGAATCCTGCTGCCCGCGTCAGTGCCGAAGATCCGGCTCCCGCGCCGCGGACCGTGTTTGATCCCGCCGTTGCGCCCGCCGACCAGGCCGGGCCGCGGGTCACCCGGAACGTGCCGCCATCATTCCAGGCGAAAAGATCATAGACGTTGTTCGCCGCAGCCGCGCTCGGGCTCTTGGCGGTATCCGAGAGCGCCTGTGAAGTCTCGGCGAACGTCGTCATCACGAATGCCGACCCGTTTGGCAACGGCACGAGATTGCCGGCCGCCGACGGGGTGTAGATGACGCTCGCGGCCGCCGAGACGGCTGAGGACAGCACCGGGACGCCGCTGGCCAAGGTGAGGCGGCCCTGAGGCTGGCTCACGGTGGCGCCGCCTGCCGGCCCTGTCGCACCCGTCGCTCCGGTGGCCCCAGTTGCCCCCTGCGGGCCCGTTGCTCCGGTGGCTCCAGTCGTACCTTGCGGGCCCGTGGCACCGGTCGAACCGGTTGGGCCTTGGGGACCGATGCTGCCGGTTGCGCCTGTCGCCCCAGTTACACCAGCCGGACCGGCCGGCCCAACGGGACCCGGCGGCCCCGGCACATACCCGATCGTGGTCGCGTTCGCAGCGTTACGCGGCGTGGTTGTCAGCGCAGTGATGCTGCTGGAACCGAGGGTGGTGTGCGTGATCGTGACGATGCCGAGGTCGGCGGTCGCGCCGTTGAGACTGGCCACCAGGGAGGCGGCATAGGTGCCGGTCGGCAGGATTCGCAGCCGCGACGCCGGGATCTGCAGCGTCAGGATCCCAGTCGGGCCGCCGTTCGTCAGATACTGGCCGGCGGAGAGCGCGATCACCGTCGGGTTCGGGGCGCCGCCCGTCGCGGGCCGCCAGTTCAGGGTGAAGGCGAAGCCGGTGAGATCGATCGGTGCCGCCGGTGATCCGGCCTGAAACGCGATCTGCGCCAAGCCATCGCCGTCCTGCGAGGTCGTCGCCTGCGCCTGGATCAGGGGCAGCAGGGCGAAGTTCGCGGCCGGGTCGGCGGCGACCGGCGCAGCGAGGCACAGCCAAGCGGCCGCGAGCGCGGCGGTGAAGCGCTTCAGCATGGGTGGTCTCTGGTTCGGCGCTAGGCGATCAGGCCGCGATCTGGGCGGCCGCCACGAACAGGCCGTCGACCTGCGTGTCGGTGAGCTTCAGTCCAGCGCTGAGGCTCAACACGTTGGGGTTCTGCCGCTCCCAGCTGCGGGATTCCGAGAACCATATCTGCGCCTCGATGCCCGCGGCCTGGACGGCGGCCGTCACATCGTCGAGCAGGCTTTTGCCGGTCTCGGCGCCCGGCGTGCGCGAGAGTTGGATCTTGGCCTGCGCACTGGAGACAAATTCAGGCACGAGGAACGGATCTGGCTTGGCGAAAGCCGCATCCAGTTCCGCATCGCTCGGCGTCTTACCCAGGGAGGCGTCCCAATAGGCGATCGTGAAGCCGCCATCCGCTCGCTCGGCGAACCGAGCCAGCTTGCCGCTGACGAACAGCTCGTCGAAGGTCTTGCCGGTGCGCTGCATCGCGTAGGTGGTGAGCTGCATGTCCGATTACCCTTTGCTCACGCACAGCAGGCGCCAGTTCGTGCTCTGGCTGGAGATGCCGTAAGCCCCATCCGTGCCGAGCACGTAGGCGCCGTTGAAGTTGGCCGAGTTCGCGACCGCGCGGGCCCGGATCGTGTCGCTTGGATTGAGATCGAGCTGCGTGGTGAACCCGATGTACGGCAGGTATGTCGTGTTGGCGTTCGGCCACGCCGACTGGCCCGTGCCATCGATATCGTTGCCGTTCACGGCGACATGCGCATCCGCTTCGGCGTAGCCCGCGGCCGAGCAACTGACCGCTGCGACGACCCTGAGAAAGCTGAGCACCCGGCACTTCTGGCTGACCGTGAAGAATTTGCCGGAAGCGTCGAGCGTCGCCCAGGAAGGATTGCCCGTGGACGCGTCCCAGACGATGTCCATTTCGGTGCTGGCTGCCGAGAACTGCTGCTTGGCCGTCTTGTTGAGCAGCGTTGATTCGTTGGTGAAGCCGGCGCCGAGCCCGCCACCCGAGATCAGGACGTTGCCGGCGCCATCGGCCTCGAAGCGATAGATCCGCCCCGGTTTGATGTCGCCGACCGCCAGCGCTGAGCCGTCGGCCTTGAGGATCGGGAAGTCCTGCGTGGCTCCCGCCGCCCCGAGGTTTGCGACGCGGAGCCTCGGGGACGTGGTCGTGTTGGCGGCCGTCGCGACAGCACCGATCCGCATGCCCTGGATGAACGAGGGCAGCACCAGCCCGAGCGTCGCGACGGCGAGATCGCCGGAGCCGGAGAGGTTGCTGGCCCAGATGCCGCGCCCGAGCGCCATGGCCGCCTGCACCAGCACGGTGTTCGTCGGCGTCTGGCCGGAAGCCACGATAGCGGCGACGATCTCGCGTTGCGTGTACTCGACCGCGGCGGGCGGCACCTTCGAGCCCTGCGTGCCCGCGGCGACGTTCTTCGGGATGTACGGAGCATTCGGATCGGTCGATCCGGACGGCGGGTTGTACAGCATCGAGGTCTCCGGGGGCGCATAGGCGCGATCGCTCGGCCGGCGGCGGTTGAGGGACGGCTCGTCAAGCGGGGTCGGGAGGCGCCGGGCTCAGGCCGCCAGCGCGTAGAAGAAGGTTAGCTCGGTGTGTGGTGGGCAGAGCGCCCGCATGGCGCATTCGAGATCGGTCGCCGGCACGAACCCTTCGAGCGGGTCGTAAGCGCACTCGCCCTCGTCGGTGTAGAACCAGGTCTCGCCCGGCGACGAGATGTGAACGATCCAGTGCTTCCAGACCGTCTCGTCAGCGACCTGGTCGCCGGCCGAGTCGTCGGTCGCCAGGATGAACCCCTCCAGCGGCGAGCCATCGTCACCGACCGGATCGTCGTCGCAGCAGAAGTAGGTCTCCTGGATGCCATCGCCGGCGCACTCGGACACGTCGCAGAGGAACTGGGTCGGCTCTTCGATCGTGACGATGTAGCCGAGGCTGTAGGCGAGGCAGACGAAGTAGCCGGGCGACTGGCCGCCGACCGAACCGAACTTGGCCCGGACGGCGCTCTGACGGACCGGCACCCCGCCCTCGCCCGACGAGCACGGATCCGGGAGCGCGAGTTCCTTCTCCCAATCCTGCAGCGTGTACGTGATGGCGGACGGAAAGGCCTGCGTCGCCGCCGTCCAGTCGAGCCCGAGATGCGTCGCCGCCCAGGCCGCCAGCGCCCGCCAGAACGAGCGCTGCACCGGCGAGGCACCGCGCCCGTCGCCGACCTCGTCCGTGCCCCAGGCCGCCCCGCGCGGGGTCAGCGGCAGGATCTGCGGCAGCAGGCTATCGGCGGTCGGCTGCGCCTCCAGATCGACGACCGACGGCGGGATCGTCGGATAGCCGTAGCAGGGCCAGCCTGGGACCGCGCTGCTGACGGAAGAGCCGCCGCTCACGTGTCACCCGACAGCGCGCGCAGGCGCTTCTCGGGATCGGCCCAGAACGCTTCGAGTTCGTGCATCACGCCACGCTCGCGAGCCTCGCTCTCCTGGCCGGCGCGCGCATAGGCCTGGCGCCGCGTTTCCTCCTCTGCCTCAACCTGGGCGCGAAGCACGTCCACGTCCGGGATGGCGGGGTGATCCTTCGGCACGCCAGGGTCGAGGAAGTGCGTGGGCTGGTAGAACGTGCTGTCGCCCTGATCCCGCTGAACGTGCCACCGCCCATCGATGTGCCGCTCGGCGGTGGCGACGCGCTCGTCGACCACCGAGCCGTCGTGCCGGGCCAGCCAGGCCATCTCGGGATCGAACACCACGGTGCGTCGCAGGTTCGGCGGGCATTCGGCGATCGGGCGCCACTGACGAACACCGGCCATGAGGCGCCTCAATCCGTGAAGGTGATCGAGCCGAACACCGGCATGTTGCCCGAGGCGAAGGTCTGATCACCTGGGCTGACCTGGCCGTGGCTGTCCTCGCCGGTCGCCCTGGAGACCGCCTCGTCGAGCCAAGAGCCCGAAAACTTGAACGGGTTCGACGGCGTGCCCGGCCGCGACCGGTCCGTGTAGACGGCTGCGATCTCGGCCTGAACCGAATCTCGGATGTCCGCGGTGTCCGGGCTCAGGCCGGCGACGACGATGTCCTGCGGCACCGGGATCGGCGCCGACACGAACACCCGGGCTGTCACCGGCCGGCGGATCGGATCGTCGGCATAGGCCTGCGCGATCGCGACCTGGCCGTCCGTCGGGATGCCGTTGGGCTGGTCCGTGACCGTGAACTGCACCCACACCGAGCGGGCATCGTTTTGAAAGCTGTCGACGAACACGGCGCTGACGGTAGGGACCGCCGCCTGCACCCATTCAACGTAGTCCGGTATCGAGCCGCCCTGGGGCGGGTTGCGCTTGCGGTAGAGCACCCGGGCTCGGAAGCTCTCGGTGGTCTCCTCATCCGAAACGCCCGACAAGCCGGTACCATCCGAGGCTACATTGACGATGCAGGTCGCGGCGAGGCCGATCGGTGCATCATCGGGGTTGACCAGCGTCAGGATCGTGCCGGCCGGCGTATCCCCGGCGGCTGCCGCGTCATCGGCCTCGACGGCGAGGCTGATGCTGTTCCCCGCGGCCGTCACCGTCGCCACCGTCGAGTAGGTCACGCCATCGGCCCTGGCGTACTGCAACCCCAGCGGGACGACCGTGCCGGGGGATGCGGCGGCCGTTGCCGTTCCGAGCGAGGTGCCGGCCGGATCGGGCTGCAATCCGAGCTCGAAGCCGTGGCGGATCAGCCAGACGCGGTCGGCGGTCGAGGCGAACAGCTGCTTCACCAGCCACGCGCGGCGCTGCTCCATCTCGAAGCCGATGAGCGCCAGCACCTTGCTCTCGACGCGCCAGACGTTCGGCCAGAGCTTGGTCGCGGTGCCCTGCACGGACTGCACGAAGGCGCCGGTGGCCTCCGCGGCGAGCTGCGCCAGGGATCGGATCGTGTAGCCCGCCATCAGGCCCCTCCGGTGGCGAGCTTCCAGATCAGATCGAACTTCGACGCGTAGACCTGCGACCCGTCCCGACCGTAGAGGGCGATGTCGAGCCAGAGCGTGTCGTTCACGAAGTCGGGCGTGGCGGTGGCGGCGATCTTCACACACAGCCCCTGGGTCTGAAGAGGCTTCAAGGCGCGCTTGGCCTCGGCCTGTGCCCACATCGCGGTCTGGTCGTTCAGGTCCATCCGACGCAGCAGCCATAGCTTTGAGCCGAGCGGCTGCTCGCCGGAAGCGGTGTCGATGTCGAACCCGTCGCCGACCCAGCCGCGCTGATCGCCGGCGCGCCCGGCATCGATCTCGTAGCCCTCCACCCGGACATCGGTGAACAGCAGTGCGATGACGCCGGTCTGGAGTGGGTTCTTCGCCTCCAGGCCACCGGGGCCGTCCGCCACCGTGACGGACAGCGCGAAATCGGCGCGCACGCCGTAGCCGGTTCCCGCCCGGGATCCGTCAGCCTTTTGCCAGACCAGATCTGGCGGCAGCGCGACCACCCCCGCATCGACGAGCGGCGTCAGAGTGAGCAGCATGGTGGCTCCGATCAGGTCTTGGCGAAGACGACCGAGGACGGCCCCGCCTGGGTCATCACCGGAGAGCCACCTTCACCACCGAGATCGACGCGGTTCGCGGTCACCGTGACCGTCATGCTCCCGACCTGCACGACCACCTTGTCGCTACCGGTGACCGTGATGGTCTTGCCGGTGATCTTCTGCGCTCGGGTGCCGGCGTCGTGCCAGATGCCGTCATCACCGAGGTAACGGGTGATGTTGCCCTTGTCGTCGTAGACAGCCTTCTGCCCAGGCTTGAGATTGCGCGGTCGGGATGACGCGTGTTCGAGGCCAAGCGCGGCGTTGAGGAGCCGGCTGCCGTCCTGGCCGCCGAACTGGAGGCCCATGCCGTGCGAGCCGACCGGCGGGTTCGACGACTCGCCGAAGCTCTGGATCCGCGGAACCTTCTTCAGCGTCTCGTTCGGCAGGCCGTAGAGGGTCAGCGTCTGCTGGTCGCCGCTGTCGTCCGCCTCGACATGCTCGACCCGGAACAGCCGGCCACCCATCAGGCGGATCCCCGCTTGCCGAAGGCGCCGTAATCGACCTTCGAATCGTCGAGCTGCGCGTCGTCGAGACCGCCGCCGATGTCCGCGTTCTCGGTACCCCCGCCGTCGCCAGCGCCTGACCCCGAACCCTTGCCCCCCGCTTCCGCGCCGAGCGTGCGCGGGTCCACCAGAGTGAGATCCGCCCAGGTGCCGGAGCCCTCACCCTCGCCCACGACCTGGTTGAAGGTGACGGTCGAGATCGCGAGGTCCTGGTCAATCTTGTCGCTCGGCATCTTCACCGCCACGAGGCGACCGGGTTCCCAGAGCGCGCCGGCCTGGTCGCGCCACGAGGCGACGCAGGCGACGATGGAGATGCCCGAGCCCGACCTCCGGAGCTTGCGCCATTTCGCCCGGCGCTTCAGCTCCTTGGCGGTATCGGATCCTTCGTTGAACAGGATCTCCGGCCGGTAGCGCTCGACGCTGTCGTCCTGCTCGACCTCCTCCTGGCGGAGGCTGTCCTTGTCGGTCCCGAGGCTCTTCTGACCGCGCACGTGGACGTGCGAGCGCTTGCTGGCGATCGTGAGCCGGAGCTTGATGCTCTCGATTGGCGCTTCGCCCTCAACCAGCGCTCCCGCATGTCGTTTGCCGCCCGCCCGGGTGATCTTCACCCGCCCGTCAGGCTGCCCCATCAGCAGCAGCGCCTCGCGCTCCAGGGTGACGAAGAACGGCTGGCCCGGCACGTGCTGGACCATCGGGATCTTGGACAGCGTCTGGTCCGTGAAGAACCCGATGCCGAACTCGTCGAATTCCTTGGCGACGCCGAGCAGGTCCTTATTCTCGACCAGCCCGGTCTTGTGCTTGGTCGGCGGGCAGACGAGCGCATCCCCGGCCTTCGACTTGCCGGTGATGCCGACATCTCTGCGTGCGCCCCTGCCGATCTCCGACTCGTACTCGTCGGCGTGGCCGGTGCACATCAGATCGCCGCCGCCGCGGGCGCCGACCGCCTCGTCCGGGGTCGCTCGGATCTCGACGAGGCCGCCCCGCCGGACGGCATCGGCCTCGTCCGACCAAGCCGGGTTCGTGCAGCGGAGCGAGAACGTGATCGCTGCGGCCTCGGCCGAGCGGGTGATGTGCACACCCTGCCAGCCCTGCAGGGCGTGGCCGCCCACGACCAGACTGACGATCTCACCGACCTCGGCCATCAATCAAGTGCTCGGGGCCAGCGCCTCGAAGGTCGCCGGCATGTGGAACGGGGTCCCGACGCGGTTGCGGGCCATTAGCTCAGGCGCGCGCGTCGGATCGGCGTAGAGCGACCACGCGAGCGCAGTCGAGGGGAACGAGCGTGCCGCCTGAGCGCGGATCAGCGGTTGCAGGCTGCCTGACAGATCCACGAGGTGCGCGCAGGTCTGGTTGGCCGCGGTCGTGAGCACGAAGGCAGCGGGTTGGCCCAGCGCCGCGGCGACCCGGTCGATGGCGCCCTCCAGCGCCGCGGTGATCCGGTCGCGCGCGGCGCTCGCCGCCTGCCGGTCGCCGAACTCGGTCCGGGCCTCGCACAGGAACGCCTCACCGAGGCACGCCGCCTCGACGCCGACGCACAGCCCGCGAGCGAGGCTGTAGGCCTGGGTCAGTACCGGCGAGGCGCTCGACGGTACGCATGCCCGCGTGGCTGCCGCGGCATCGTAGAGGCCCGCGCTGGCGTCCGCAGGGTCGGCATCCCGAGCGGCGGCCTGCACGACGGCGATCAGTTCGGCCGCGATCGCTGCGGCGTCTGCGAGAGCGAACAGCCGAGGCGCCGCGATGCCGGTGATCCGGCGGCAGGTCGAGAGCGTGGACTGCGCCGTCGCGGTCGGCAGCGGCAATCCGCGCACCAGCGCGGCGACGACATTGGCCAAGGCCACGGCGGAGACAGCAGCGCCGGCGACGGCGGATGAGGGAGGCGAGGCTATGTCGAACCCTCAGAATGGTGGGAGGAAGCCGACGAGCGCGTCGGGGACGAAGGCGCTGATCGCGTCGGCCACCACGCCGCCCAGCGTGTCGAGTGCGCCCTGAGCGATGCGGTCGCCGAGCGGGATGGGCGTCGGGCCGCCGGCCTCGGATCCTTGCTCGAGGAATTTGAGGTCGAAGGCGACTTTGCCCATCTCGGTCTTGCGGTTGTTCGTTGAGCATCCGACGCAGTGGACGATGATCGGATCGGTGACCGGCAGGACCAGCATGCCGGCGCCGGGGGTCGAGCACCGCTCGACAAACGCCATCGCCTCGGCATCCGCGTCGTCCCCGACGATGTAGGCCGTGACGTGGTAGCTCCGGGCTTTGCGGCCCATGTCTTCGGTGCCGTGGGTCTCGGCCTTGGCGTAGGGATGGACCGCGACGAGGCGGCCGGACTCGCCGATGCCTTCGTCCTCGACCTGAAACGGAAAGCCCTTGAACGAGGCTCCCGGGATGGTCTTCGGCCAGTTCCGCACCGGTCAGGCGCCCCCGCCCGTCGGCAGCAGCTTGGCCAGGTCGCGCTCGACCTCGACCATCAGGTCGGTCTCGACCATCCGGTTGAAGGTCGCCGCCGTCTGGCCGCTCACCATCTCGTAGGGGATGAACACGCCGGATTTCTCCTTCATGATCTTCCCACGCCAGCGCTTGCCGTCGACGTTGACGTAGACCTGGCCGTTGAGCTTCGAGACCATCTGCCGGCGCCCGCGCGGGCCGGAGCGACGGAAGCCGCCCTCGACGAAATCCGCCTTGCCCCGCACTGTCGCCTCGACGCCGCCCGCCACCTCGTGCGCGCCGAAGTACCGGAACGAGACCTCGCCGCCGCGGGTCAGCAGCATGATCCTCGGGTTCTGCGGCGAAGCCCGATAGGTCCGCACCGCCTTGTCGATGATCCGGCGCGACAGGCCGGTCTGACGAACCAGCACCGGCACGAGGGCGCTGCGGGTCTTGGTCAGCATCCGGTTCAGGACGTTGGCCTGGGCGTTCGGAAGGCGCGTGCCGAACGCTGACAACGCCTTCATGCCCTCCATGCCGGAGGTCTGGGCGGTGATATTCAGCATGGCCGCCCCGTCCTCAGGCCCAGTCGCCCAGGTCTTCCTTCGCGCCCGGCTCCGAAACGCCCATGTCGGCGGTGAGACCGCCGCGTCCGCGCATCTTGATCGCCGTGGCCCGCAGGCCGCTGCGGCGCAGGCCGGTGACCTCGATTTGGCCGTGGAAGCCGGCGTTCTCGAACTTCTCGGCCGCCGCGTGCATGCGGTCGGCTGCCGCTTGGAGGTCCGCCCGGCTGCCGGTACCGCCGCCGAGACCACCTGAAGGCGCGTCCGGGATTTCCAGGCCGGTACGGGTGATCGACCGGATCGACCCGTCCGGCATCTTCATCGTGCCGTTGCCGAGGTCGAGGCCTTCCTTGCCGTCGAGGCCCTTGATGAGGTGGGGCTCGCCGGCCGGCGCCCTTTTGGCGACAGGGCCACTCTCGGCGCCGAACTGCGCCCGCTCGCCACGACGGAGCGCCTGTGCAACCTTCGGCGTCCAGTTGCCGATGCCGGTGCCGCGCAGCAGGTAAAGCGCGACGCGGGCTTGATCGGCGTGGCTCGCCGACATGGCGTTGGGCGCCGTGATCCCGAGCTTCGGCGCAATGTTGCGCCAGTTGGTGTTGGTGATCTGGTAGTAGCCCTGTGCCGTGTGCCGGCGGTCGTTGATGTAGTTCGGGACGTTCCGGCCGCCCGACTCGTACTTCTGGATCAGCCCGAGCTTGTTTCGCTCGGCTTCGGTCGCTTGGATCGAGGCGGGGATGGACTGAAGCGACCCGCCGCCACCACCGTGGCTAAGGCCACCCCCACCGCCGCCACCCGTTCCGATCCCGCTCCCTACGCCGCCGCCACCGAGGCTGGCGCGCTGGATCAGGCCACCGAGGCCCCCGCCGCCGAAGCTGGCGTTCTGGATGCCGGACCCGCCCCCGCCGCCAGAGCCATCGCCCGGCACGAAGTTGATCGGGACGTTGATGCCGGTGCCGACCGCCTCAATGATCCGCTGAAGCAGCGTCTTACCGGCCTCGGCGCCTGTCTCGCCCGCCTTCGTCTGGAAGTCCTCCAGCATGGCCGGTCGGCGCGGCGGAAGCGGAGCATCGACGATGGCTTTGCCCATCGTCTCGCCGACTTTCTTGCCGGCTTCTTCGCTGCCGCCAGCCCAGGTCGGCATAGTCTTCGTCCACCAATCGCGGATCCAAGGGGTGTCCGGCGCAAGGCCTTCCATCGGGTTCGCTTCGGTCGCGCCACCCGTGGCAGGATCGATCGCGGCTGGCCCCTTCTCGGCGAGGACCTTCGGCATCTCTTGTGCCGTGGCATAGGCTGAGAACGCCGCAGCGGCACTTGTACCGAGCGTGATACCGGCGAGGCCGAAGCCAGCAAGTGCTGGAACCGCAGTCGACGCCACGCTCTTCACCGATTCGGGCACCGTGCCGCCGGAGAGACGAACCGCGGCCGCGTCAAGCAGTATAGCTGAATGGTCTAGAGCCGCCGCGGAAGTCTTGAGGCCGAAACCACTGCTAAGCGCCTGATAGACCGCGGCTGATGCGAGACCGGCTCCTGCGACAGCGACACCAGCAGCAACGGGACCTTCCGCCTTTGCGATTGTCGGGTGCTCTTTGTTGAAAGCCTCCAGGCGGACCGAGAACGCTCCGATCCCGCCGGCGACGCTGTCGAGGATGTGCGCCGCGTCCCGCATGCCCGGCGAGGTCAGGACGCCGAGGAAGGTCTCCAGGCTGGTCGTGACACTCCCAAGTGCCGCGGTCGCGTCGTCGCGGTTGTGCGCCTGGCCGGCGAGGCCAGATGAGGTACCATACATTCGCTCGTGCGCTTCAAAGCTCTCGCGCTGAGTAATGAGCTTCGAAACCACATCACCGGCAGTGCCGGTAAAGTTCTTTTGGACCCAGGCAAGTTGGTCTCCCTCGGCTTTAACGCCATGCTTTTCAAGCGCGGGGAGGAGGACCTTGTATACCCATTGATCAAGATCTGTAGCGGCAAGGTCGTCGCCCTTAACCGCATGCCTTACGCCTGCCTTAACGCCCTTCACCTCACCCGTCTTGAGGTAGTCCAGGTTTTTCTCATCAATGAGCCCAATCCGGGCGAACTCTTTGGCCTTGAAATGCAAGTTCTGCATTCCACCGACGATCTGCTTCTGCGCCATCTGGATCGAGTTGCCGGCCGTCGACCCGCCCATTTCCTGGCCGAGGGATTGCGCCGTCGTCATGATGAAGCGATCCGACCAGCGAGCACCCGCTGCCTTCGAATACTTCTGCATCTCATAGATGCCTTCGGGGGTGATGGTCTTGCCCATCACCTGCATTGCCTTGATGTAGCCGTCGAGCAGCTTGTTGAACCGCTCTGGATCCTTGGCTGCGCCGATGCTTTCCGCACCCTTCACCAGCAGGTTCAGGCCGTGGCTGGCTGTCCCGGTCTTATCCTGCGCGTCGAGGATCGACTTCGCCCGAACCATGGGGTCGATGACGTGATCGACCTCGTGCGGGTCGGTCATCACTGACCGCATCTCCTTCCAGAGCTCCATCACGGAAGCCTGGGTGACGTTCTTGTACTTGGCGGCCAGATCCAGTGACCGCGTTTCGATATGCTGGCGCTCGGCGGCGGGAACGTTGATCGCCTCCAACCTGACCCGCTCACTTTGAACCTCGGCGCCGGCCTGCGCGCCATGAGCGATGATGTGCCCAACACCATGGATACCAACCGCCCCGCTGGCGACGGCGGCGCCGGCACCGACGAGGCCATGCATCTTACGATGGCGGGCGAACTCAGCCTCTTCCTTGGCGTGATGCGCGACGGACCGCGCGGCCTGATCCTCGACGCGGATCTGGTGCCGCATCGCTTCGGTGGCGCTCTCGGTCGTGGAGCGCAGGCGCTGCTGGTGAGCCTCCAGGTCGCCGAGATCTGCGCCGAACCTAGCGGCGGATGCCTCGGCGTGCTGGAGCGCGGAGGATTGGGCTGCGATCGCGGCCGTAGCGCGACGCACATCGCCATCGGCCTTGTTCTGCGCCGCCGTGTAGTTCTGGACCGCCTTGGTCGCGGCCTCAATTTGCTTGGCCTGGTCCGAGCCCTTCGCCGCCTTCACACCGTCGAACGCGGCCCGGGCGACCTTCGCCTGTTCCAGCGCCTTCGCGGCAGCCTGAGCGGCGCCCTGTGTCGCCTTGAGGCCAGCCTCTGCCGCTGTGAAGCCGGTTCGGGCGGACATCGCCGCATTCACCGCCTTCGAGGCCTGCTCGACCTGCTGGAAGTCCTTGGCCATCCGCTGCAATGGCGCCGAGACCTTCGAGACCTCCTCCAGCTGCCGGACGCTTTTCACCACACTGGCAATCGAGGCGCTGGCACCCTTGTCCTCACCGGAAATGACGAGGCGGGCTTCGATGCTTCTGGCAGCCATTCAGGACCCTCTCAGCGGTGCGCGTTGCGCTCTCGCTCCCGTTTCCTGCGCTCAGCGCGCTCGACGGCGCGCGAGTACCAGTCGATCATTTGTCCGAAGGTGAGGCGTCCGACGGCGTCTGGTCCCCATTCGAGGTCGAAGACGAGGGCTTCTGCGACGCCGTCGAGCCAGCGGTCACTCTTGGATCGACGGCGAGGAAAAAACCGCAGATCGTGCCCTCGACGCGCTTCGTGTCCTTCATGCCGAGCTGAGACAGGAGCGCTGGGTCACCGGCCTGCTGCCCCTCGACGATGAGGCGCTCGGCATAGTCTCGCACCCGGTCGGGTAGTGGCACCGGCCTGACCATGTTCGGATCTTCCGGCGAAGTCGCCCAGACGTAGGGGTCGCCGATATTGACGTAGTCGTCCCACCGCGGCTCGCGGAATTCCAGCTGGGTGTGGACCTTGTGGCCCACGATCCTCTGGTCGAGGACGACGATCGCGTTGGGCATCGTGGCTCCTGGCCGGGCGCGGCCTATCTTCCCGACGTTCAGGCGGAGGGAAATTCACATGCGGTTGATGGTAGTCGTAGCGGCGGTGACGCTCGCTTGCGGAGCGGCTCGGGCTGACGGGTGCGACGTGCAGACGGCGGAGATTGTACAAGCAACCGGCGCTCGATTCGATCACCGCTCACCGAGTGGCGAAAACGTTTTTCTGAAGCATCCCATCGCGCACGAGTTCGTCATGACTTGTCGGGACGGCGTCCTAGTCGGACCGGGCCACATCAGTCTCTCGTTCGACGGGGCTTATCCGACCACTGGTTACTTCGACCTTGTGGCAGCGGCCGCCGCTTCGTCGCTGCGAGTGCCGGCAGCCGAAGTGAGACGAATGGCAGTGCTGTGCCACAAAACAGCTCTGACCGATTCGGAGGAGATGGCGGAGGCGACGTCGAAGATCGCGAAGGTAGACTGCCAAGCATTCCGGCGTGACGGCGGCGGAACGCTTATCAGCGTATGGCCACCACAGAAGGACTGATTCGACCCCCTCAGGCCGCCCGGTACTGGTCCGACGCCACCGACAGCCCGGTGACCTCACCAGTGTCTGTGTCGATGTCGGGCTCACCGACCCAGGAGCCGGACGTGAAGTAGTGCGTCCAGTTGGCGTCATCTTCGATGAAGGTGACGTCGACGTCAGCCAACAGCATGGTGTCGTCCCACAGGATCGCCGACGCCTTGCTGCCGCGGTCGAAGCTCAGCGAGATCATCGGCAGCTTCGCCTCAACTGTGCGGTAGGCCGAGCCGTCACGATTGGGATCTGCCTTCGGAGTGGCGGCCGCCGGCTTGATGCTGGCCTTGCCGCGGCCGGAGAACCGCTGACCGCCGATCCGGATGCTGTATCGTCCGCCCTTGGTATCCATGGCCGGCCTTCCTCAAGATGATGGGGTGGAGAGAGCGGCCGGGCCGCGAGCAGATGGGATCGAGGCGTTGGGCCTCAGATCGCCTGATCGGATTGGTCGAGGTAGCTGGTCTGATTGACCGCATTGATCCGGAGCTGCGCCGCCGCCGTGATCGGCAGGTAGTAGTTCACCCGGTCGTTGGCGTAGTCGGCGAAGATCCGGATGTTGGCCACGAACAGGTCGAGTTGGCGGATGATGCCGGCGCGGTGCAGGTCGGTCGCGGCATGGACCGAGGTCTGCTCCAGGTCGATCGGCGTGACGACACCCTGCAGGTTGGCTGGGTTGTCCTCCATGAGGGCCGACCGCGGGTAGGTGCCCTGGATCTTGGTCCGGAAGTACCGAGCCGAGTACGCCGCAATCGCGATGTCCTCGATGTCGAGCCAGGTCCGGTCGGACAGGCCTGACGGGTTGACCCGGTAGGTCGTCACGATGCGGTCGCAGGCCATCTGCCCGTCGGCCGTCGCCGTGAAGGTCGAGATGCCGTTGCGCAGCAGGCTGTCGCGGTCCGGCTGGGCGAACAGCGCGTTCGGATCCTTCGGCGGGCGCAGGCCACGCAGCACGCGGGTCTGCATCGGACGGGCGATCTCGACGGCGACGGCCAGCGAGCGCCCGAGGTTCTTCAGGAACGCGATCTCACCACCGAGGGAGGCCGAAATGCACCATGCAGCCTGGGGCCACTGGTGGATGCCGGCGATCGTCACGTGCCGATCGTTGCGGGTCTGACCGAATGTGGTCTGCGTCGACAGGTTGCCGTGGTTGTGGGTGGTGTAGTGGCCGAGCAGGCCGACCAGCGGGGCCGAGCGGCCCGATCCGGCGTCCGAGAGGAAGTCGCGGACGACGTTGAGCTGTGCCGTCGAGGAGTACGGCCCGCAGATCCAGTCGGCGTTCTGGGCGCCGAGCGTCGCCAGGACGGCGGCCATGTCGACGTCGCCGGTGCCGCTCGCCATCGGGGTGATGGTGACGGTGATCCCGGGCACCTCGACCTCATCGCCGTCGAGGCCGGTCTCGATGCGCCAGCCGTTGGTTTCCGTGCCGGGGTGACGGGCGGTCAACGTGACGTCGGTCGCGGTGGGCGTGCCACCGGCTTTCACCGCGGCACCGACCGGGGCGAGCATGCGGATGTTGAACTTGGTGTAGCCCTGAGCGAACTTCGCGACGAACGCGGCCGCCACGACCGCGGCGGTGTCGCCGATCGCCACGTTCACGTCGTAGCGCTCGCCGCCGAGATAGCGCGTGACCGTGCCGGTCGAAGTCGCGGTGCCGGCGAAGCTGAGCGCGCCGACCGCGGCCGCGGGGCTGGCGCCGACGGCCGGGGTGGCGTCGACGAACAGCATCTCACCGAGCGGGTTCTGCTGCCGGGCATACAGGACCTGCTCCGCGCCGATCGAGCCGAGGCCGCACAGGGTGTTCGGGTTCTGGCTGCCGACGTTGATCGGCAGACCGCGCAGCGCCGCGGGCGATCCCGGCAGGGCGCGGCCGAGCACGACCTGACGCGAGGTGCCGGAATAGGCCGGGGGGCCGGCGTTGAACTCGACCATGAAGGCCGGCACGAGCACATCAGCCGGCGTGTTCTCGAAGGCGACGGGGCCCTGGGGCATCGGCGGGATCTCCAGCTAGAGGGGGAGCCGCAGGGCGGTCCCGTGAGGGATTTCGGGTCGGTCAGGCGCTCGGGCCGTCGGCGGCTGCGAGGATGGCTTGCGCCTCCTCGGGCTTCATGTTGGCGATCTCGTCGTCGGTCTTGCCGAGCGCCTTCAGACGCTTGCGGTTGGCCGCGGTGATCATGAACGGGACCGAGGCGACCGTGCCGTCGGCGGGGACCTGCTCGGGCGCCTGCTCGGCGGCCTTCTCGGCCGGAACGATCTGCTGGGCGCCCTCCGCCGGCGCTGCGTCGGCGCCCGGCCCATCGTTCTTCGCCTCGGGCAGATCTTCCTCGGCCACCTCGGACACGACGATGTCCTCGCGGGCCGCGAGGCGAGCCCAGTGCACCGACCACTCGACCACGCGGCCTTCCGGCGGCAAGTCGGTCTTGCGGAGCGGGTCCGGGATCGTTGCGGCCGGATCGGCGGGCTTCACATGCTTGCGCATCAGGGCACCTGCGAGAAATCGGTGGAGCCGACTGCCGGCAGAGTGCCGGGCATCTGATCGGGGAGGATGACGGGCTGGGATGGCGGGGTCGTCGGAGGCGTGATCGCCAAGGCTATCTGCTGGGCGAGTTTCAGGCACGCTTGATAACCGGAGGAGCCCTCGACCATGGCCTCAGCTACGGTCCGCAGCGGGTCGGGCAGCATGCCGAACGGCCCGGGCGGGATCGCATAGCTGTCGATCTGCTCGCCCTTGAGCTCGACGCTGAACTTCAGGAGGTGGATGGCGAGGCGCTCGCCCCCGTCGTCGGGTGAGAACCGGGACGACGTCCGCTTCGAGACGCGTCGGGTGACAGCCTTGAGAAGCAGGCGCCCCGCAGGCGTGAGCTGGCGCGCCAGCGGATGGGTCTTACCCTCTGTCAGGATCCATTCGGCGCACTGCTCGATCAGGTCGAGAGAGGCCTCAAGCTCGCCGTCGGTGCCTGGCTGGAGGTAGTAGTCGCCGGCATCGTCCTGGACGAACTGCGCCATGCCGATCTCAAGCACGAGGTCGCAGCTGTCGTTGAACGGGGCGCCACCGTTCTGAGCGTTCCACGCCTCGCCGATCAGTTCCTCGGTCGTCACGACGATGACCGGGACTGGCTCCTTGTCGCTGAAGTCACCGATGCGGGAATCGTAGATACGCCCCTGGCACCGATCGTCGATCACGGGGTGCGAGTTCAGCGCCTCAATCACGGCGAGGCGCAAGGCGGTGCGTTCGAGGCTCATCGGGTGATCGGAGTCAGCGGAACCTGGAGCCCGGCCCGGCCCCGCGACAGCGCCACACCGACCTTGAAAGTCTCGCCGGTCTTGAGCCGCATGAGACGATCACCGGCGTGCAGATCGGGAAAACCATTAGGGCTGGGCGTGAGACGAAGGTGCGGTCCCTCGGACGCTACCTTCCGGGTGGTGTTGTCGGCCATGGCCCGGCCCTTTGCGTACTGGGTCGAGCCGATGTCGCGGTAGGTGGCCCGGAACACGACCTGCTCCCGACTGTCATCGAGCACCGGCTGAGCGTTCACGTCTGGCCGGCCGTTCGCCCCAATGGGGGCCGCATAGGGCTGCAGCCGGAAATCTTCCCCGAAGAATGCGTCAAGACGCTGGAGGGCGTCCGACCATTGTTCGTCGAAGCCGAGCATCGCGCTCAGGCGGCCCGGAGCGCGGCGACGACCTCGGCCTTGTTGCCGGCCTTCGACACGTCGACCCCGCGCTCCTTGGCGATCGCGTCCAACTCGGCGCGGGTCTTGTCGTCGAGGCCATCGTCCTCGGTACCGACATCGTCCTCGCGCTGGGTCTCGCTACCCGACACATCGGCGTCGGCCACCTCATGGGTGCCCGCCGCCAGCGCATCCTTGGCCTCGTCCCAGCCGAGGTGCACGACCTCGTCCTTGCCCTTCTCGCGCAGTCGCATCGTCGCCTCCGTCAGGTCGAGGTGGTGCCGCGCACGAGAAGCGCAGGGCGCTTCACGAACGGCAGGGGGTTGGACTCGGTGTGGATCTTCATCCCCTTGCCGAACTCCATCGGCTCCAGCGGAGCCACGAAGACTTCGGCGTCGGCGGCGTCCGGCGCCTGGTTGACCGCGCCCCAGAAGTCGGGCGGGCACCAGTAGTTGACGAAGGTGTCGGTCGTCCCGATCGGGAAGAAGCGCGCGTCGCCGGCGGGGATGAACCGCTGCGGCGCGGTGCGCGTACCGTCCTCCTGCAGGTACGAGGCTGCGCCCCGGTACTCCTCGAATTCGATCCCGCCGAACCGGAAGCCCTTGCGGACATCGTCGCGCAGGGGCTGCAGCCCGGCCTGATAGAACTTGTAGGCGTCGCGAACGCCGGGATTGGAGACAAGCCCTCGGAAAAATTCCGGCGAGCACAAGGCCTGGACTCCCGTCATCGTCTCACCGAGGAGATTATCCTCCATGTAGCCCGTGACGGCCTGACACATGGTGACGGCATCGACCGCGCCGGCACCTGTGGTGCCGAACTTGAAATCGAAGACCTGCTCGGTCACGCCGAACGTCGCGAACAGGTCGAGGAGCAACGACCCGTCATAATCGAGGATCCGCCCCTTGATCGCACCGACCCGAAGATTCTCCAGGGTGATCGCGTGCTTCTGGCGCATCGTGATCAGCTTGCGGTCCATGAAGCCTTGAACCGTCTCAAGACCGATGTTGCTGGCGAGGCCACCGCCGTTGATGATCCCGAGCGCCAGCATGTTCTGCACATCGGACGCGAGGACGGCGTCGTCGTGGGGGATGTGCAGCACGTAGAACGGGATCGGCTTCTGCTTGCCACGAGTGCCGAGCGAGGCCGGAGCGCCGACCGACCGCGTCGGCAGGAGGTTCAGCACGCCGTTCTCGATAACGACGACGCCACCACGGGTCGCGATCGGCTCGGGCCTGAACAGGCCGAGCTGCTTGATGCGCCCGTACATGTTGGGCACCTGATAGATGCCCTGCGTCAGCGCGGCCGCCGAAAAGGCGTCCTGGTTGAAGATGTCGATGATCGTCGGCATTGGATCAGGCTCCCTGACGGACCTTGATGCCCATCGTGGCAAGCTGCGCATCGGCAGCCGCTCGCTTGGTCGCATCGGTGACGGTAGGCCCGTAGGTCAGGCCGGCGTGGCTCACGACCGCGTCGCAATCGACGACCACGGCGGAAACGTCGGCGCTGGTCGCGTCGACGGGGAAGACCAGGATGGCGGCGGCGGTCTGGGAACCATCGGACCCGGTCGCGGCGTTCGGCGTGAATTTGCCTGTGGCCGTGAGCTTGCCGAGGACCTGGCCGCTGAGCAGCTTGCCGGCGCCTGACGCGATGATCGCGGTGCTGCGCGAGCGATAGGAGTCCGCCTCGGACTTGAGCCAGTCGGAGGCGACGGGAGCGGTGACGAGCAGGGACATGATCAGGCGTCCTTGGAAAGGCCGGCGCGCTTGAGCGTGCGCTGCATCGACGACTGGGCTGCGGAGATGCCGGCGGTCGGGCCATCGGCGGCGGGAGGCGCGTGCGACGCGATCGAAGTTTTCTCCTCGGCCGCCACGAGCTTGTCGAAGAGTGCAGCGCGCGCCTGCTCGACGGTCTTGCCCTCGGCGAGCATGGTCGCGTCGAGGTCGGCCGGGAGCGTCGGGTCCTTGCGGCGCGCAAGCGCGACGAGGTTTCGGACCTCACCGGCCGCGCCGACGCGTTCCTTGGCTTGGGCGACGGTTACGCCCTCTGCGAGCAGAGTGGCGGCCATGGTCGGCACACCGCCATCGACACACAGCTTCGCAATCTCGGAGGCGTCCGAACGCGACAGGGTCGTGGCGTTGACCGTCGGACCATCAACGATGGCCGCAAGAGCGGCGGTGGGATTGGGCGGAGTGGCGGCCTGGGGTGCCGCCGGTTCGTTGGCCATGGGAGTCTCCACGTGGCGCTGAGGGACGGCCGGCGTGGCCGCGGTGGGACGCGCGCGATTGCTCCACGCGCGCCGGTCCGACAAAGCGACGAGGCGCTCCGGCGGGTGTTCGAAGAGGCGGTAGTCGAAGGCCGTCGGCTGGGGCTCAGCCCCCTGGGCGGGCGTGCGGGTCAGCACGCGGTCGGCGTAGCCGCCAGCGACGGCTTCCTCGGGCGTCATCCAGATCTCGGCCCGCATGTCGCTGCGGATGGCGTCCAGGGCCTTGCCGGTCTTCTCGGCGTAGATCCCAGCCATGGCGTTCGCGAGCGCCGTCAGGGCGGTGATCTGCTTCTCGTGGTCGTCGACAGTCCCGAAGGTGAAGCCCGACGGATCGTGGACCATCATCAGGGCACCAGGGGACATCACCACCTCGTCGCCCGCCATGGCGATTACGGAGGCGGCCGAAGCTGCGATGCCTTCAACGACGATGACCTTACGGCCCTGGTGCGCTGCGATCGCCGCGTGGATTGCAGCGCCTTCGAAAGCTATACCCCCGCCGCTATTGAGACGGATCGTGACATCCTGGCCGCGCCCGACCTGGGCGAGAGCGAGGATGACGTCGGACGAAGTGAAGCATTCGTCCCAATAGAGATCGCCGACCGTGCCCGAGAGCACGATCTCGTTCCCGCTGACCAGTACGGTCATAGCAGCTCCTATTAGGGCTGAGACTATTCGGCAGCCTGGGGTACAGGCTCGGCCGGCGGTTCATCGGGCAGCTCATCGAGCTTAGTCGCCCGCCTGCCGTCGCTCGTGTACGAGAGACCCAGATCGTCGGCCCGGTCGTTGTCGGCCTTGTTCTCGGCGTCGATGACTTCGGCGTCGTAGCCGCCCTCGGCCACTTTCTGGGTCCGTGACGAGAAGCCCGCCTGGACTTCCATGGCCTTGCCCTGCACGTCCTGCACAGGGTGGATGTACGGCCACGCCTGCGGGATCCATTTGACCGCCGCCGCCTGGGCCCGCGTCATACCGCGGGGCAGCTCCAATGCACCGGAAAGCAGCGCAAGGTCGAACCACCGCTGCCAGACCGGCCGGCAGAACTGAAACACGATCAGGTGGTGCTGCCAGCCCTCGACGCCGCGGCGAAAATCGTTGAGCGCCGCGCGCAGCGTCCGGTCATTGAGCTGGCTGTAGTCGCCGCTCAGGAGCTCGTAGAGCAGCCCCAGCGCCGCCGCGACCTGCCGCTTGGATTCGCGGACGAACACCTCGAAGTTCGGTCCGACATCCGGGGGCGTGAGGAAGGTGACATCCTCGCCGTCGGCGAGCACCTGAAGGGTGCCCGGCTCGAACTCCACCGTCGCCGCGCCGTCGTCGTCGGGGGGATCGGAACCCAGCGGGCCACCTCCCGGCAGGCCATCGCCCTCTTCCAGCTTCCGCCGGATGAAGCCGACGAGGCGAGCAGCGTTCTTCTTCCGCACCAGCTCGGCGTCGAGGTAGCCGTCGAGGTCGTAGAGCGTCCGAAGGGCTCGGGCTAGCCAGGGTTCGCCCCGGTCCTGGCTCGGCCGCTGCGCCCGGTAGAGGTGGCACACGTCCGTGGCTGGCACGAGCGCCAGCTCGAACGCGTCGACGTTCAGGAGCAGGTCGCCCGGGTGTTCACGATAGAGCCAGAACCCGGTCCGCTTGCCCTTGCCGTCGTACTGGATGCCCTGACGGATCCGCGCGGTTGCGTCGGTCTTGAGGTGGGGGCAGTGCTCCCCCTCAAGAACTTGCAGCTGCAGCGGGACCGACAGGCCATCCGACGGAAGGCGAGTCCGCAGCCGCGTGAAGGTCTCGCCGCCCTCGACCATGCCGCGAACGGCCAGCGCCTGGAGACCGTAGAAATCGTGGGCGCCGACGCTGTCGGCCTGATCAGTCCAGTCCAGCCACAGTGCCTGGACCTTCGCCCGGAACGCCGCATCTTCCCGCTTGGTTCGCTCGGCGGCTTTTTGCGACAGGCCCTCGACCGGTCGGCCGGCCATGCTGCGCGGCACGATTCCGGTACCGACCATGTTTGACGTCAGGCGGTCGACCGCAGATCCGGCGTAGGCGTTACGCCGCGCCTGGTCGCGGCTCTTCCGGCGTAGTTCATCCAGCGCGTAGACGATCGCGGTATTCGGACCGTAACTGCCAACCCGCCACGTGCGAGACCGGCGACCGCGCCCATTGGCGATGTCGTAGGCGGGAGCCTCGCCCGGGCCGAAGCCACCGTCGAGGTCGAGCGCGACAGGCTCGACGTACTGTGCGGTGCCCTTCACACGGAAGCGGGCGCCGTGGGACGATCGCGGAGTTACCACCCGCTGCGCCCAGTCAGCACGACCTGCCGCGTCCGACGCGGAACAGCGGGACTCAGATCCAACTCTAGATCGCGGATGCGCGTCAGCAGATCGGCGCGTGCCTGCCGCATCTCCGCATAGGTCCGGTAGGTGATCCGGCCGGTGTCGGCATCTTCCAGGGTGAGGACACCGCTCGCCATGGCGCCATCGAGAGAGCCGAGCTTGACGCGTAGGTCGGCGAGTATCGTCGGGCGGTTGTCGTACATCTGCGCCTCACCGACGGTTCGCGACACGGCTACGTCGGACGGAGCGCCGCTGCTGATCCCGCGCCGCCCGGGTGTTGGCGGCGACCACGGGCGGCACGCTGGCCTCGGACGCCTGGTGCCGCTCAATGCCGAGCAGCGCCTCCAGATCGCGCCAGTGCACCTCGCGCCACCGATCCCAGCCGCGCATGGCAGCGAGGCCGCGGGCGTAGTTTGCGCAGTCCAACCACTCGTTGCGGCGGCCGCCGATCGGGACCCACTCGCGCCGGGTGCGGCCGCGGTTCGTGCTGACCACCAGTTCCTCGGCGGTGAGCTGCTTGACCCCATCTTCGGTCACATCCCGTGGAAGATGGACGAAGCCTGCCGGAAAATCCTGGTCCGCTGCGGGGCGCTGAAGGGCGAGGCACCCCATTAGCTCTTGCTTGGCGAACGAGACGCCGATGCGGATAGTCTTCAAGCCGCGCTGTAGCTTCTTGCCCGCCGCGTTTGCATCCTTCGCACCGACGCCGAGAAAAGCGCCCGCATAGCTATCGGAGCCGTCGACCGCATGGACGTTGCCGCGGCCGGCCTGCGATCGGACGAAGGCATAGACCTCCGCGGTGAAGGCGCCAGAGTCGATGCCCCAGTCCCGTACCGCCATGTCGACGCCGTTCTCGTGCGCCCAACTCTCATCGAACATGGCCGCGAGATCGGCCCAGACTGGCGCCCGCCCGGTATCGCCCGGCAGAACCCGATGCTCGACCAGCCAGCGCTCGCGGTTGCGGCCGAAGCCCCAGACGCTGACCTCGATGCGATCCTTCTGGATGTCGACGCCACCGAATAGAATCAGGGCGCCGCGCGAAACCGTCCCGGTCAGATAGCTGTCGCGACGGGCGTAAACGTCCTGCCATTCCGGGGTGTCCGCGCCTTCCTTCCAGGTGCGGGCCAGCTGGGTGTTGAAGAACGTGAGCAAGGCCCCGGGCCCCCGGCGCAGCGCCCGCGCGAACTTGGCCACCGTCTTCGTGATCGTCTGCTTCGGCGCGTAGAGCTTCGAGGCCACGCCGCCGGCATGCTCGTTCGAGACCGCCTCTGTGCCGCAGTGCGCGCACAGAGCGCGCCGCACCCCGTGCGCCTCATCTCCCCAGCGCTCCGGAGTCTGGTGCTCGCCACAGCAGGTGAACGGCCGGGTCTGCCGCCACTCGACCTTGCGCAGCGCCACGAGGCGGTGGGCCTCGGTCCAGGGTTGCTCGCACGAGATGCACTCGTACCGGGCCGTCTCGAGCAAAATCCGGTCCTGCGGATCCTTGTCGAACTTGACCCGGTCCCACTCCAACGACTGCCATGTGCCACAGCCCGGATGCGGACAGTAGACGTAGGCGCGGCGCTGGTCGCTTTCCTCGTAGCTCGTCTCGATCGCGCTGCGCCCGGCGATGGTCGGCGAGCAGGCCAGCACGGTGAGGGCGTTCGCCTCGAACTCGGCCTGCCGCTCTACGGCGAGGTCGATCGGTGGGCCCTCGCTACCGGCCGACGCCGGGAGCTTGTCGATCTCGTCGGCCATCAGCAACCGGATCGGCCGCATGGCGAGGTTGGTCGGGCTGTTGCCCCCGACCATGGTGATGTGCCCTCCGGCGAACTGCTTGTGCCCGAGGGTGGCCCCCGCATCGGTAGCCTTGGCGTCGCCGAACAGATCGCGCAGTACCTTGGTGTCGCGGATCATCGGCGCGAGCCGATCCTTCGAGAACGTCTCAGCCGCGTCGTCCTTCGGAAACAGCGCCAGGATCGGGCACGGGTCCAGGTGGATGAACCGGCCGAGGATGTTCTCGATCACGGTCGTTTTCAGCAGCTGGGTGCACGCCATCAGCGTGATGGTGCGCACGCCCGGCTCGGTCGCCCACAGCATCGGGCCGCGGGCTACCTCGACGCGGGAGACGACGAAGCGCCCACCGTTCGAGGACTCGCGGCTGAGCCGCCGATACCGCTCCGCCCACTGAACCACGTTCAGGTCGGGCGGCGGAGTCATCCCACGCCGCCACGCCGCGGCGAGACTGGCGGTGTCAGCTGATGCTGGCGTCTGGCTCGGGCTCGCCGAGTTCGGCGATGTGCTTGCGGACATGGGCGGTCAGGATCGTTGTCAACGTCCGCGCATCGACCTTTAGCTCGTCGGCCATCTCGATCGCGACCCGGGCCGGCCAGGACATCCACGCGTCCCGCAGTTCGCGGGCGGTATCGAAAAACAGCGCCTCGGCCGCGGCGCGGTCGACGAGGCGGCGATCGTTTTTCAGGACCTCCTGCCGCCGGAACAGCCCGAGGTAGTTCTCTTTGCGCCGCACCGCCTCGTTGAGCGGCAGGTCCTGGGCGTCTGGATCGTAGCTGTCCGCCTCGGCATCCAGGTCGGCTGGGCGGGGCTCGGGAGGCGCGGGTTTGACCGCCGGCTCCGGTTTCTGCTCCGGACGTTCACGCGGGTCCGGCTCGTCCTTCGGAACCGCTCGGACCGGGCGATGCGTCGTGCCGCCCCGGTAACTCGTCGGTCGCTGGTCGAGTTTCCACTCGGTGGCCTCGACGTCCACGAGGCCGGCGGCGGTCAGCACCAGCAAGCCCTGGCCCTTCCACTTGGTCACGACAGCCTTCGAGACGCCGCGGTGCCGGGCGAACTCGGCCTGGGTCAGTGCGGAAGGGCGTTCACTTGGGGCGTTCACCGTTCACCGTTCACGGGTTTTCGACCCTCAGCGCTAGGAAGGGGCCGCGCCTCTACAGCCCGTAGCCCCGTCGAGGTGGCAGGGTCCCCCCACTGTTGCGCAAATGTCACGAATCGGGGTGGTCGCGGCCGACTGGCATGCCAGATCCCAGTTTCCGACGACCGGTCACCATCCGCCTGGCCATGGCCTCGACGTCCTCCACGGTGGTGCGGGTCACCATGCGGACGGCGGGTGCGATGGCGCCGGGCACACCCCGCAGGGTGGAGCGGATGGCGCTTCCTATGACGGTGCGCCGTTGTGCACAGCGACAGGGCATCAGGGTTGGTTCGGCACTACCCGCACAATGCGAGTTGAACCGACATCCGAGCACCTCAGTGTCAGGACCGGGGGTTCGGCTCCGATGTCCATTGATGATACGTACAACCTCACTTCACCGTCACACTCACTCTCACGCGAGCCGAGAATGGTGTAGCCTTGCGGCAACGAGAATAGTGCCCGCGCCAAGCCCGCAATCGGGATGGTCAGCACGGCGACGCCGGGAGCGGAAGTGGATGGTTTCATACGCGTCGAACATCTCTTCGCTGGAACGCGACATCGCTACCCTGATGCGCGACGACGCGAACGAGGCCAGCAAAGAGGCCGACCTGATGGCCAAACAGCACCGCGCCATGGAGGATGCGAGCAAGAGCAAGAGCCCGAACACCGTCGCGTCGAAGTTCCGGGACGCCGAACGCGCGGCAAAGGACTTAGCCAACGTGCGCAAGAAGCGGTCCGATATCGCATCAAAGCTTGCGTCAAAGAACAAAGATCTACGCAACTACTCAGAGCGTCAACTCAAAGAAGATCAGGCCACACAGAAAAAGGCCTTCGACGCACAGAAGAAGATGGCCGACGAACAGAAGCGCCTAATCAAGGAACGCGAGGATCACGATCGCCGCGTGCGCTCCAGCCTTGCTGCCAGCGCCGCCCTGTCACCTATGTCGGCTTGGCCGAGCGCGCCCACGGCCGCGGCCGCTCCCCCGCCGTCCTACGATTTCTTCATCTCACACGCGAGCGAGGACAAGGCGAGCTTCGTGCGGGCGCTGGCGCAGGAACTGACCGACCGGGGCGCCAACATCTTCTACGACGAGGCAACCCTCCGGGTCGGAGACAGCCTGCGCCGCAAGATCGACGAGGGGCTTGCGCGGTCACGGTTCGGCGTGGTCGTGCTGTCCGAGCACTTCTTTAAGAAGGAATGGCCGGCCCGCGAACTCGACGGCCTCGTTGCTCTGGAGACGAGCGGCGCATCCCGCATCCTGCCGATCTGGCACAAGGTGTCGAAGGACGAGGTCGCGGCCTACAGCCCTACGCTGGCCGACAAGGTCGCGCTGAACACAGGGACGAAGAGCATCGCAGAGATCGCCGCCGAACTCTACGACATGCTCGGAACGTGAGCGCCTACCGCGTCTCCCGCAGCCGCCGCCTCGAAGCCCGCTCATGTCGAATTTGACCGGCATGGCGGCATCCGAAAGTCAGGATCGCTGTGGAAAGTGTCGGATCGTGCACCGGCGGTGCACGGTCAGTTGCTTGCGCGGCACTTGTGGAAAAGCGGGGCTCGGCTTCTCCGATGCGGCTCAACATCGACGCTCTAAGGCGGAGGTAAGCGGCAACACTACCCGTGACAGCGCGGGATATACTACGCCTTCGCGACGTCGGCAATTCCCATCACAACCGGCGAGGGGCGACCGAAGATCGCGACGGCCACCTTGATCCGGTCGTTCGGCAGGATTTCCTCGACGATCCCGGGGAAGCTGGCGAACGGGCCGTTGATCACCCGCACAGCCTCGCAGACGCCGATGCCGACCGGGCGCACCACCTCGTTGTCAGCCAGCGCCGTGATGAATCGCTGGAGCACCTTTGGGTCGAGGCGTGCTGGCTTCAGCACAAGCCCCTCGATGTTACCCCGCATCGTCGTGTCGGGCTCCGGCGTCGACACGATCTCCGAGACCCAGGGCAGCTTCGCCACCGCACGCAGGTGATCCTCGTCACGAACCCCGATAATCAGGGTGCGGATCAGCAGTGGTACGTGACGCACCACGCGACGGCCGCGGCGGACCACGACCTCGGAGGCCCTGGGCCGGAACGCCCGTACCTCGTGCGTCGCCAGGGCCTGATCCAGCGCCTTGCGTCCCGTCGACCCAAGCAGCGGCTTGGTGCGGGCCAAGTGCCAGCACAGCGTGTCGTCGATTGTTTCGGCCTTCGCACCCATCTGCGGATCGGCGGCGCTTTCCTGACGGCCGCGCGAGCTTCCGCCGCCGGTAGCCTTCTGCGATGCGCGCCGCTCGGCACGTCGTTGTTGCCGGGCCCGCTCGCGCTGCTTCTTGTCGGGGCGGGCCATCAGGCGCACCACACGTAATCACCGGCGCTGATCCCATGCCAAGCCTTGTCGATCAGATCTCGACGATACACCCCGCGCCGCTCATCCAGCCCTGCGCCCTTCTGGCAGATCGCGCGCATCCCGCGGATTGACCCAGTCAGGCATGAGGCCTGCTCGCCGAACGGTCGAAGGAACGGTGCGGCCTCCCAAGAGGCATAGTCTGCGATGACACAGCGTGACAGTTCTTTGCCGATTACGACAACCAGATCCGCGATTGGTCCTTCCTCTGGCAGGACCGCGGCGTCGCGATCGAGTGCGGCCCCTTCTTCGCGACCGCTCATCGGGTCGCCGAACTCGTGCGGGAAGATGAAGGGCGCGCTCTCGGACATGATGGACCTTAGGGCAGGGGGCGGTTGAGGGTGGCGTAGCTCGCCCAGATCCGCCGCTTGTCGAGCGCGTCCAGGCGTTCGAGGGCGGTGAGGGCCGGCTCCAGAAAATCGGGGTCGCGCTCAGCCTGATGCAGCATCTCGACCAGCGCGCGCCCGCGGGGGCCGGTCGAAAGGTGCACGATGGCACGCAGGCAGCGCAGTCGAGCGACGCATTCGGTGACGGTCAGGTCACCGGCAAACGGTCCCCAACGGTTCGCGGACGCGATCATGGCCGCATTTCCGGGGGCGGATAGGGGTTTGAGGGGTTTAAGGGGTTCATTTCAGCCAGCGCGCATAAACTGTCATCCGCACACGTATGCGGGTGTTGGCGCGCCTCGCTAACGAGTTCTTTGACAGTTTGACCAGTGGCGTTGAAAACAACCACTAAAACCCCTGAAACCCCTAAATCTGGCGGGCGCATCAGAACTCCGGTGCGGAATAGGACCGATAATCGTTCGCGGGTCGATCACCCGGAAAATCGTGGTCAGCGCCCACGCGGCACAAAGTGAACTTGTTGCCGTTGCTTCCGTCGACCTTCATCTCAAGGCGGTGGCCGTCGATTACGCGACCGCTAATTGACGAAAACCATTTCCCGAGTTTCCGTGTATTAACCGCTCCACCTTCCCCAGCCTGGCGCAACAGCAAGTCGCGAAACTCGGCCAATTTGAACTCACCAGGTCCGGTAAAAGAATTAGCAAGCTCACGGTCACACGCCGTTCGTATGATAGTGTTTGTAGTGTAACCACAGAGCAACTTTAGGTTTGCGCGCCAGTGCTCGAACAACTCACGTATGGCCGAAAGAACAGGGTCTTCCTCTCGCGCTTTCTCCATGCTCAGGATTGGATCAGGCTCTCCGAGCCACACGAGGGGCGCGCGCACGACGGCGCTCCAGTCCTCGTACGACCCGAGCGCGCCGCAGACATCGGGTCTCCCATCCGCCTGATAGGCGCGAATGATCGTTAGGACGGCAGCCACATACCGACCGCGGTCTGCCAGCACACGGTCTAGCGGCGAGAAGTCGAACTTCCGTAGCTCTGGACGCTCCAAGCCGGCGTCGAGCGCGCAGATGATAACACGGCGTGTCATGTCGCCGAGCAGAACGAGGTTGTTGCCGGTGGCGTAAACGGCTGCTCGGCATTCAATCTCGGGCGCCTCGCTCTTGCCTAAGATCCGGATGCGTACGAGCGGCCGCTCGACGAGCTGGCACAAAGTGTCACCGCCGAGCTCGCCGTTGACGTTGTCGATCGACACGATGGGCACGGCGCCGAGGAGCAGCGCGCCAAGCCGCTTCTCGGTCTCTTCCTCCGTTTTGCCCGCCGTGATGACGGGGCATCGCCGGCCGGTCGCGATGGCCGCGAACAGGTCCACAAGGTAGCTCTTACCGGTCCCCGGCGTGTGCGCGTTAATCGCGATGAGTGGTGCCGTCGGCACGACGCATCGGATCACCGCGGTTAGGATGCCCGCCAAGGCCACGGCACGATCTACGGGCCCTTCGAACGGAAACCCGCACAGGAGGTCGTTCAGGTCTGCCAGAGCGTGCAAGGCGTCGTCCCGTGTCGGTCGGTCAGGGATCGACGGCAGCACGAAGTCGCGATCGGCCGCGTAGTAGAGCCGCGTGGCCGGATCGTAGCCCGGCTTGTCGAGGATAGACCCATCCGGCCGCAGGCTCGGCGTGGTGATGATGCCCACCACGGACGGAAGGCGCCAATGGCCCTCTCGCTCCAGCAGCATCGCCATCGCGTCGGTCGGCGGGTTCACGTCGAGCCAATCCTCGGCGCGCGCGTCGAACTTCTGGAATCGCATCACGCGTGCGGCCAAGTCCGACATGCCTATGGGCGCGATAGTCCGCATGCGCGCCACGGTGGTCGTCCGGTCCTTCGCGGCAGGTACCGTCTCGACGACCGGACGAACGAGCACACTGGTGCGGGCGAAAACTTCGACCTTGGCGCTGAGCAACACCTCTTCCATCCGGTCGACGGCGCTCGGCACCCGGCCAGCGACGTAGCGCACGATCGGGCGTTGATCGTCGGTATCCGGCTCGATGTCCGGATCGGCGTGTGCGCGGCGCTCCGCCCTATCTTTCTTGGGCGCGCCGGATCGCCCCTTGCGCTTCCATCCGTGGTCTATTGCGTGCCAGAACAGTGTCGCGATCTTGATCGACCTGCCGCTGGCGAAGCTCGACCACTTTCGCGATGTGAAAGCCGCATCGTCGTTCGGCGAGGTAGCCGACCAGTCCTCCCAAAGGTCACGTCCGGCCTCGCCCAGCCCATCGTACAGCGCGAAGCCGATGCGCACCCAGCCGTCATAGTCGAAGTCGTTGGGAATATGGGCGAGAGCGTCGGCAATGGTCTCGCGGTCGGGCTTCTCGCCCGTCTTGTAGCCCGCGGCGCGCTGGCCCTTATCCTCGCGCTTCTTGTCTTCCTGCTTGCGCTCGCGCTTTGTCGACGCGCCTGCCTCGCGCAGGATCTCTTCAGCCTCTGCCACGAACTGGCGCAATGCGCCCTCGGTGACCTCGGGTAGGTCTTCGAAGTTGACAGTCAGTGGCGATGCGTCCGGCCAGCGGTACGGCGCCGCAGTCTCGGGGTGAATGCCGAAACCAACAAACTGCTGGCCGCGGGCCAGGATCTCGACCTTTGTCTCCTTCTCCTTCGGGTCGTCCGTGAACCGGAGCGCAGCGGTCTGCAGCTTGTCGATCGGAATATCAATTCGGTATCCGAGCAGCACCTTCGGTTCGCGCCCGATCCGTACCAGCGGCGTCGGTCCGAGCACTTGACGCGCCAAATCAGCGATGGCCTCGGAGAGGTCCGGTCGAAGTACGTCGATGTCGGCGCCGATCAGCCGTCCGCAGAGAAGGCCGGTATTCGTGCACTCCGGTTGCGTCACGCCCCACCGCTCGATTTCCTCCGTCGAGGCGTCGAGGCAGCGCCGTTCCCATTGCGACATGGTCGGCCTCTTCCCGGCCGACGACACGTTCATCGTGGGACCGGAAACCGGTACCGGGTGGTAGCCACGCTCGCGCACGGCGAGGCGGAGCTCGGTTGGGGTAAGGCGGGTGTGGGCAGTCACGTCGCGGCTGCCCTCGTTCAATGCTGCACGACGGTGACGGCCTGGGCGGCGCGGGTCAGCGCGGTGTAGAGGTGGCGGTTCTTGTTCTCGCGGAAGGCGAAGCTCTCGTCGTAGACGAGGACGCGATCCCACTGGGATCCCTGGCTCTTGTGAACAGTCAGGGCGTATCCGTAGGTGAAGGCGTCGGTCCTCTTCAGGACGTCGAACGGCAGGCCGTCCTCCTCACCATGGAAGAACTCGCGCCGGACGTAGACGCGGACCGGATCTTGGTCTCGATCCTCGATCGACTGCACCATCATGCGGACGCCGTCGTCATCGAAGCCCAAGACTTCGTCGACCTCCCAGAGCGTGCCGTTCAGCAGGCCCTTGGCGTGGTTGTTCCGAAGGCACACGAGCTTGTCGCCTTCCTCAGGCCGGTCCGGATCGAACCCACGGCTGGCCCGGATTTGAGCGTTCAGGGTCCGCCGTGACCGGTTCATGCCGCACAGGGTCTGACCGCTTCGCCGCGTCTCGTCGGCCGGCACGTCGCGTTGACTGATGACGGAGCTGTCGCCGTAGCTGCCCTTCTGGAGGCGGCGCCCCATGCGCACGTCGGTCGCCATACCGATGATCGGGCTCTCGGCCGCCTGACGGTGGATCTCCGTCAGCATCAGGTCCGGATCCTGTCCGGTGAAGAACCCATCGCCGCGCACCGGCGGTAATTGCGCGGGATCGCCCAGGACCAGGATCTTCACGCCGAACGACAGCAGGTCGCCGCCGAGCCGCTCGTCGACCATCGAGCACTCGTCGATGATGACCAAGCGCGCGAGGGAGACATCAGCGAGCCGGTTCAGATTGAACCGCACTCGCGTGACCCAATCGCCGTTCGGTCCTCGCTCCTGTACCTCCTCGGGCGCGTAGATCATGGAATGGATGGTCGAGGCGTCCGCGCAGCCCTTCGAGCGGAGCACGGACGCGGCCTTGCCGGTGAAGGCGCCGAACATGACGCGACCGGAGACGCCGTTCGCGATCTCCCTGGCCAGCGTTGTCTTGCCGGTGCCGGCGTAGCCGAACAGGCGGAACACCTGCGGGCCACCCTGTTCCTTATGCCAGCGACGGATCGCGGCGAGGGCTTGTTCCTGCTGTGACGACCAGGGCATCAGACGCCCTCCAGGTAAGAGCGACGATGCGGGTGGGACAAGCTTCGGCTACCCGGCCGGCGGAGCACCGGCGTCATCAGGCGGCACCCTGATCCAGGGCGCAATCAGCTCCGCGAGCCACCCCGCCCAGTTCAAGATGCGGGTCGCAATCGCGGACCTTGTCCGATAGGCAAAGGGTCGCCGAGCAGGCTTGCAGCCTGGCCAGATGGGCACGATAGGCACGATCGACTTCCTCCCGGGTTCGCGCATCGAGGGCGACCCGCCTGAGGCGGTCCATCTCCTCGGCCCGGATGCTCCGGGCTTCGTTGTTCCAGATACCGCGGATGCGGCGATCTCCGAGGCCGGTCGCAATCGCGACACGACCGAGCGCGGCCTTGACGTTCTCTCCAAGCCGCATCGGTCCGGCAATCAGCTCGACGAGCGAGCGTGCCTCTGCCTGGGCCGTATTCATGCCGCAGCCTCGATGCTTGGGACGATGTCCCGCGGTCGTGGGTGATGTTCCCGCCATCTCGGGTGGCTCCTGTGGTCAAAGGTCTGGCGACCACGAGAGACGGAGACGGATCGGTGACGGGGACGAAGAACAGCAACGACGAACTGGCTGAGCGCGCAGAGCTGGCAGGCGAGAGCGCTCGGCATGGTGCGGATGCTGGTGGTGAAGGCGGTCATGGGCGGCGCTCCGAAGTCTCGGACGCCGCTCGCCGTTTCAGCGCGACGAGGTCGGCCGGGCGAACTTGGCCGGAAGAGAGCGCGTCGAGCCGTGCCGCAGTGCGTGCGGAAGCACCTCTGACGCCGAATCGCAGCTTGCGAACGGCCTCGGCGGAGATTCCGGCGGCTGCGGCGACGTCGGCGTCGGTGAGCCCGGCGGCCCGCATCCAGTCAGACAGGCGCATGTCATGCCTCCGCCTGGAGGCGCCGGGCGCGCTGGCGCCTGCGCGGCTGGCCGAGGTCCTGGCGATCTTCGCCCAGGAGCTGGTCGGTGCGATGCCGATCAACGATCGAAGCGCGATCCTGGAGCGCCTCGCAAACCGGCTCGACGGCTTCGCCAGAGCGGCCACGGGAAGCGACGCCGGTGCTATGCTCGGCGCAATCGGCGGCGCGTTGATGCGGATAGAGCCTTGAGCTGGCCATTATGCGCGCGCCTCAACCAACTTAGATGTATGTCGAGGCAACGAATGCGCATCGATGAGATCCTGATTCGTCACCAACGGCGGGTGATGCTTGGAAGCTGCGTCGAGTAAGGCGGGCCAATACCGGACCGGAATTGAGCGTCGTCTACGCATCGAGGCCGAATGCTCGGTTGTTACACCGATAGCCTTGCCCACAGCTGCAGGTCCGTTGAAGGCCGAAAAGATGGAAGCGACCGTCGTCATGCTTGTCTCTGTACGTTTTGTGGTGCAAACCGTCAAGGCGAAACGTACAGCGCATTTTGTTAGCTTTGCGAGATGACCCAGCCCAATCTCACTGAAGTTCACCTGCGCCTCGCTCACGCTCGTGAGCAAAGGGGCTTTGCGACAGCCTCAGATGCCGCTCGAAGATTTCGGTGGAATGAGAATACGTATCGCAGTCATGAAAATGGAGAACGAGGACTTAAAATAGATGTTGCTTATAGGTACGCCAAGGCTTTCAAAGTTCGCCTAGAATGGCTTCTTATTGGCGAAGAGAATTCAAGCTTTCATAGACAAGAAGGCAGGCTACTGACAGGTGATATTGATAACGAGGGAAATATTACTTATTATCCAACTACAACAGTCGGCAATTTTGTTCCAATTCTCGCTTTTTCTGATTATTTTCCTTTTCACGAGTCCAAAATTTTTGAATTTACTACCACAAAGCCATTGCTGAATTGCTGGCCGGGGGATGTTATCTCAGTCATGGGCTGTATGAAAATTATAAAGACAACAAAGCGCATCAATCCCGGCGATCTTGCAATAATAGTTCTTGAGAATGATAAAGCGGTTCTTCGCACATTAAGACTTAATGACGATAGAACTAAAGTTGATATACAACTTTATCCCGAAATGGGGCCGATCTTTGAGAACTACAAAGATCTTTATTTAGTAGAATGCATTATAAGACGACGCGCATGGGGATATAGAACACTTGATGAATACCAAGCAGAACTAAACGACCCTTACAAAAAAGTTTCGCTCGTCAAGCCTCCGCGTCGACCTTAAGCGCTGTACAAAATGTGTTGACGACGCATCACAAAACGTACAGGGTACCCTCGCCAAGTAGCGAGGCCCCACGATGCTCGCCCACCACCTCATGATCCTCGGACCGTTTCTCGCAGCCTGCGCCCTCTGGGGCGCGGGCCATTTTGCGTTCGGACGCCCCTGACACCGGTCGTGTCTACCGAAGCGGCTCTCGCCAGCCTGGACCGCCAGCGAGAGCCTTACCCGCCCCACCCGGAGAGCAACCAAATGGAACAGGTAGCACCTGATACCACAGCCATGTCCGCCGGCCAGTCGCCGCAGACTGACTTGCCCGACGCGCAGCGCGATGCCGCGACGATCGCCATGCTTGTACCCAGTCATGCCGACCAGGTCGCGCGGGCCGGCCGCACCGGCGACGTGCTAGCCGCCTGCGGGATCGACCACCGCGACGGTACGGTCTCTTATTCCGACGCTCTTGGGAAGGTCGTGCGCCGGCCTATGGCACGGTGGATCGCCTTCAACGCCTTGCAAATGCACAGCCACCTGCAGGCTGAGATCGGACGCCAACGGGTGATCGCAAACGCCCTTCTCCTGGACGGCGACTATGAAGTGTGGGAGGCGCGCGCGCGTCGTGACCTTCGCGCCGACGCCGTGGCCGATCTGGCCTTCCGCCCCGAGGGGGCGTTCAGGGCTACCCAAGACCTGCGCAGCGGCGCCGAGCCCAGATCGCCGTCCAGGCGCGCCGCCGGAGACGCCGAACTGCTCGCCCTCGCCCTGGAGTGGGAGGCGGCCCGGGACGCCTACGACCAAGTTTCCGGGAGACAGAGCGCGATCACCGATGCGGCCATGGCCGACAATCACCCTGGCCCTTCTCCGGCAGGCTCCGGCCCTGACTGGCAGGCGTGGTTTCAGCGTTCCAAAGAATGGCGCGAGCGGACCGGCGTCGAGGCGGCCGAGGAGGCATCGGGAGAGGCATGCTGTGCGCTCGGCAAGATCGAGGACCGCATCGCCGAGTTGCCTGCGGCGTCGTTGGCAGGCCTGCGCCTCAAGGCTCGCGTCGCTCAGCGCAACGCGGACATCGAGATCGAGTGGCCGGACAAGCTGGGCGAGGGCCTGACCCGGGATCTGCTGGCGTTCACGGCAGCGCCCGATGTTGAATGGCACAATCCGCCACCCGGTTTCATGGCCTCGCCCGCTATCGAGCCCACGAACTTCGCCCGGGTCTCGCAAGGCCTGCAGATCGAGCTTCAGCGGCTGCGCGGCATCGCCTGGGCCGAGTTTCACCGCCGGACCGCAACCCTCGAGGAGCACATGGGCGAGGATGAGGCTCGCGTCCGGAAGGCCGAGATCCGAGCCGATCTGTTCCTGCCGGCGCTGACGGCCGCGGTCGACCTTGGCAGCACAGAGGCACAGGTCCTGTCGGCGCTCGCCAGACAACCCAGCTCCGACCCGGTGTTCGCGCTGATTGAGGAGCATCGCGCCGCCTATGCCGAATGGGATCGGCTGTCGGAGGTCTGGAGCGAGATGCTGGAGAGCGACCCCGGCTATGCCGAAGCGGTAGCGGCATCCGACGAGCCGGGTCGCCGCGAGGTTGCCGCCTACAACGCACTGTTCACGGCACAGCCGGCAACGCTGTCCGGTGTGATCGCTCTCACCGAGTACCTGCGGGAGGCCACGGACCGCGCCAGTGCAGCCGCCCAGCCGTCAGACGCCGTGCGTGGCCTGTCGGTCGCCGCGGACGCCCTGCGTGCGGTCCTTGCAACCCGAGAGGAGCGTTCCCGGCGAGATACCAACCTGGTCAGCATGCTCGACCTCGCGTCCGCCTCGCTGGAGGAACTGCAGTCACTTCACGACCTCGCCGACCAGGTCGGTGGCGTGGCCTATGCCCTGGTCTGGACGGGGCGCTGCAAGGCGCGTAGCCCGGGCAATCACTACAACGCCGCCGGCAAACTGATGCAGTGGCTCGGCGACGCCCTGACGGACGTGGAGACCGCGGCCAACGATGAGGCGCGTCGGCGTCGACCGGCGAACCGCGCCGACCGTGAGACCCGCCTAAAGATACTGGCCTTGCCGGTCCTCCAGAACGGTGATCCCGATCAGATCCAGGGCTTCGCCCGCGAGCTGCTGGCCTTCGCGGCAACCGAAAAGCGGGGAGCCTGAACGATGGTCTCCTCAGCAGCTCAGCAAGGTGTGCGCGGCTTGCAGATTATCATCCGCGCCGACGGCATCGAAACCCACATCGATGACATCTCCGCGGCGACGCAGGCCGAGGAGATCTATGGCGAGCTCGTCAATTCCATCATCCAAGTCGAGGAACAGCTTGAGGCTCACGGATCCGGTGAGCGGCCTCGCACGCCGGATTGGTTGCGCCGGGTCAACGTGGCCATCAAGCGGAAGCGCTACCAGCGCCCCATCCTGCAACAGCGCATCGCCGAGCAGGCAATTGAGGGAGATCCCGTCGTCTCCGCTAAGAACGCCAAGCGCAAGGCGTTCATCAACGCCGCCGAGGAGATGCTCGACGCCAAGCTGTTCGCGCAGATTTGGCAGCGCGCTCAGGAACTGTGCCCGGCTGCCTTTCCGGGAGCCCAGTCATGAGCGCGCTTCCGGTACATGACGCTATCGCTGCACACAGTGCGGCTTGGCACGCAGTGTTCGTGGCGCCTGCCGGTCCAGCGCTTCAGCGGGCTATGGACGCGTCGATCGACGCGTTCGACGTCCTGCTCGGCACGCCTGCCGGGTCTCAGCAGGGGGCGAGAGATCTGCTCGCCTATCTACGCTGGTGGCTCAGCGAGGTCGGGCCGTTCTCCGAGGCGCAGAAGCATTACCCGCCCGGATATTTTTTCGCCCAAGCTCGGGTAGCCGATCTTGCCATGCTGCTGTTTGCTCCGGCCAACGGGGAGCGTCCGCAATGAGCGCCGTCCCCCCTCAGGCTATCAGCGCCAGCATCCTCGCACTCGTGGCTTACGAACTGCGGGTCTACACCCTGGAGAACGGGGGGCGCCTCATCGATGCTGAAGACATGCAGCGGCTCGTCGCGGCCCTGGAGGCTGGGCGCGTCCGCCTCACGCCGGTCGACGCGAAACTGGTCCGGGACTTCCTGCGGGGAGGCACGGCATGATCGCCGTCAGCCCCCTTCACGTGGCGATCTCAGCCCATCGCGCTGCCTACGATGCCTTCCAAGTCGCGCCGGAGGGCGAGGACAGCGAGAACGCCAACTGCGAGATGCTGGACGCTCTCGACGCGTTGGTTGTGGCTGCCTGCGCGTTCCCCATTGTTGGCAAGCCGCTGCCTGACGCGGCTCAGGCTCTGCTGGCGCACCTGCAATGGTGGTTGTCTGACGAGGCGGTCAACGCCTCGGATTACCAGCCGGCCTACGGGATCCTCCTGGGACGCGCTGCGGATCTCGCGGCGGTGCTGGAGCCGCAAGGGTACGCACTGAAAGAGTATCCTTTGGCCGAACCCGATCCGATTATCGCCGCGATCGTGGCGGCCGACATGGCCAACGCCCTGCACACCGCATGCCTCGTTCACCTCGACGAGGACGACCAGCAGCAGGTCGAGCGTTGCAACGCGGCCGCCCAGGAAACCGACCGCACGTTCGAGGCTGTGCAGGCCATGATGCCCATCACCCTCGACGGCCTGCACGCTCTGACCCGGTTCTACGCTCGCGACGCCAAGCTCTACGACCGGTGCAGCGGCGGGAGCGAGTATCTGGCCCACGTCGCGCGGGCCCTGATAGCATGTGATTCACTTGGACGGTTTTCGTGGGTCCGGCAGCTAGAAGCGCAAGTCGGACAGGGGCTTAAGGTAGTGATTCCGCCGGGCGGAAATCAGCCCTGTTCCGCTGTCCCAGGCCAGGCCCGGGTCAACGCCGCGTGGCACGCCCTGCCGGCCGAGACCAAGGATCGGATCGGCATCATCGCCATCGATCTTGTGTTCCAAGCCTTCGTGCACGGGGACGCCTACGTGGCGACGGGCAGCCCGAAGGACCGCGCCGTGCCCGGTCGCAGCAAGGCGCATAAGGCGATCCGGGACGCGGCGGGCGAGGCAGAGACGGGGCGGTTGAACGAGCTGCACCGCGTCGTTGAGGCCGTGATCCCGAGCCTGTTCGGTCCGGAGGGTCAGAACCCAGACTGGGCAGTCGCGATGGGGGCAAGGCGATGAAGCGCCCGATCACGGCCCTCGCCGTCACCGATCTGACGCCGGCCACGCCACCGACGCCCAAGCCCGAGATCACCTGGATTGCGCCGTCCGAGCTACTGGTCGACGAGGCCTATCAGCGCGACCTGTCCGAGGCCTCGCGCAAGCTCATCCGGCGAATCGTCGAGGGATGGGACTGGCGGCGCCTCAAGCCGCCGATCGCCGCCTGGACCGAGGAGGGGCTTGAGGTCATCGACGGCCAGCACACCGCAATCGCGGCCGCCACGCACCCGGGTATCGACCTGATCCCGGTGGTGGTGGTCGACGCCGTGGCTCAGGCTGAGCGGGCGAGCGCATTCCTTGGACACAACCGGGACCGGCTCGGCGTCACGGCCGCGCAGATGCACGCCGCCGCGGTCACCGCCGGGGATCCGGACGCGGTCGCGGTCGACGAGGTCTGCCGGCAGGCGGATGTCACGGTGCTGCGGCTCCCGCCCGCCGGCGCCAAGTACAAGCCGCGCACGACGATCGCGGCCGCGGCGGTCCGCGCCATGGTGCTGGCCGAGACCGAGGCGGACGCCGTCTGGATCCTGCGCACGCTCGCCGACGGCGGGCTGGCCCCGATTACGGCAGCCCAGATCCGGGCGCTCCAGCACCTGATCGGCGACGATGACTTCGCCGAGGTCGATCGCGAGACCCTGGCCCGCGCGGTGACGGCGACGCCGATCAAGCCGGCCGAGCAGGAGGCGCGGGAGCACGCGGCGGTCCACTGCGTGCCGACGTGGCGCGGGCTTGCAGCCGTCTGGTTCAAGGCGGCACGGAAAGCCGGGCGCCGACCTCAGCCGCAGGAGAAAGTCTCACGCGCGCCGGTGCGCGGGACGATCCCGATACCGGACTGGGTTCCGGATTCCCTCGTGGAGGACTTCCGCGATGTCGCGCTGGCCGGCGGCGAAGAGGCCGCGGCCGCCCACGTGCGCAGGCTCAAACGGGAAGGGGAGACGGCATGATCTCGCAGGAGACCGCCGAGAGGATTTCCAAGCTGATCCTGCTGCTCGGCGCCACCAACGATGGTGAAGCGCTCGGTGCAGCACGGGCAATCGTCCGAACCCTGGATGGCGCGGGCCTGGACCTGCATGACCTCGCCACGGCCCTGGCACCTCGGGTTAATCGGGATGGGTATCTGGTCAATCCGGGCCCACAACCGTCGTCCGTGGCTGGTTGGAACTTCGCCAATCATTTCCGGGAGGGCAGAGCGGTCGACGAAGGGTCGAAGCTTCCCGGCGCGCCGGCCCTAAGCTTCGGATTGCCGCTGTACGGACCGGACGTGATCGAATCCTGGCAGGAGGTCGGACGTCACTGCCTGAAGCTCAATCGCGAGACACCGAAGAAGCACGGCGGCCGCAGCCTGCGGCCCGACGAGATCAGTCTGCTGGAGGACCTGCAGCGCGGGATTTGGCCGACCAATCAGAAGGCAGCGCACGCCGCCATCATCGTCGCCCGATGCCACCAGGCACGGGACGCCGCTCGCGCCGACACCAAGAAGAAGGATCGCACCTGATGCACGCCATCGATCCCGCGCGCACCGTGGTGCGCTTCCCCGACGTGTGCCGTGAGCTGGGCCTCAGCGCGACCACGCTCCGACGGCTGTGCCGGGAAGGGAAGGGGCCGCCGCTGCTACAGCTCAGCGAGCGCCGATCCGGGGTCCGGCGCGGCGAGCTCGACGCGTGGGTCGAGGGACTGAAGAAATACGGCCCATAGGTCGAGCGCCGCGCGCTTCTCCGGGTTGTAGAGGGCGTGGTTGTAGACGCCCGCCACGCCCGCCCGGGATCCCGAGATGTGGTTGAGCACCGCCTCGACGACGTGGGGTAGCACGCCTCGGTCGTTCATGCCGGTGGAGACAGTGCGGCGCAGGTCGTGCAGCCGCCAGTCCGCGACGCCGGAGCGCTTGTCGAGCGCCGCCTTCGCCTTCGAGAAGCCAGAGAACGCCCCGGCCCCGTCGCCAAACAGATAGGCCCGGCCGGAGATCGGCTGGATTCGCGCCAGGATGTCGAGGGCAGGGCGGGACAGCGGCACGTCGTGCGGCAGGGCGTTCTTGGTACGCGCGCCGGGCAGGTGCCAGATGCCGCCCGCGAGATCGAGCTCGGCCCAGGCGAGCCCCGCCACCTCCTCGCGCCGCTGGCCGGTGAGCAGGAGCAGCCGCACGATCCGGCCGAAGTCGTCGTCCCGGCAGGCCTGTAGCACCGCCGCGATCTCCTCGGGCTTCAGCACCCGGCGGCGCTTCTCCTCCTGCATCGTCTTCAGCGTGCCCACCACGGGATTGGTCTCGGCCGCCCCGGTGCCGATCAGCCACGCGTAGAAGGCCGACAGCGTCGCGCGCGCGCGGTTCGCAGCGTAGGGCCCGCTCTCCTCAGAGATGGTCGCGAGGCGCTCGGCGACCTTGGCGCGCGTGACGGCGTGCAGCGGCTCGCGGTGCAACGGCTTCCACGCGACCTGCATGTACCGCGTCGTATCCCGGAGCGAGCTGTCGCGGAGGCGCTTCTCGGCGGCCTTCAGGTACGGCTCGACCTTCGAGCCGAGCGTCACCGCGGCCCTGGCCTTGGCCAGCTGCTTCTCGGCGTGCGGATCCTCGCCGAGCTTGGCCCGGGCCAGCCGCTCGCTCGCCGCGCGCCGGGCGTCCGTGGCCGACAGCAGGGTCGCCCGGCCGAGCGTTTCGCGCTTCGTCTGCCCGAGGCTGTTCCGGTACTGGACGATCCACTGCCGCGAACCACCCCGGTTTACACACAGGCCGAAGCCCGGTAGGTCCGCGTCGAAGACCACGACTTGAGCCCGATCCGTCGGGAGGGGCACAGCCGCAGCGGTCTGGTTCGTCAGGCGCATTCCACTAATCACATACTAAGCACGCGGGATGCGCCCGGTGGTACGCAGCGGTTCGATAGTCAGAAGGTATCAGCGAATTATGCAGCGAAATCAACGCTCCGGGCCGGCCACTAAGCAACTAATTGACTCCACGGTGCCCGTAGCCTAGTCCTCTTAATCAGCGGGTCCTAGGTTCGAACCCTAGTGCGCCCACCATTACTTACAGACACGATGACCGTCGCGGATCCCGCAGATTGCTGCGGATACGTGCACCGTCGATGCCGCGGATGTGAGCGTCGGCATCGCACCTCGCTTTTTTCGGCCGGTCGGCAAGACCTGAACCCCGAGCCTCGAGGAGCCCGCCATCGTTGCCCTGCGGACCGCCGCTCTCCTCTGCTGCGCCCTGACGCTCGGCGGATGCCTGGGTCCGGCAGCGACGGCGCCGCCCGCCCTGGGTGCTCCGCCGCGGGCGGCCTCGACCGTGGCCCTTCCGCGCAGCACCGAGCCCGGGCAGTTGCTGAGGCCCGGCCTCGGGGCGGCCGCCGGGACCGGCGTGGACCCCGCGGCCCAGCTCGATGCCTCGATGCGCGAACGAGCCGCCTGGGCACCGCTGCGCGCGGGCGCAGTCGACCGGCCGGCCCTGGTCGCGGCCCGCAAGGGGAGCCGGTCAGGTTCCGGGGACGCGGCCGATCCGAACGGCATGGTCAGCACGCCGCCCGCTGCCGAAGCCCGGCCCGGCTCCCAGGCCCGGAACGCGAGCGCCACCATGGATCGCCTCGAGCGCGAGGGGCAGCAAACCGCCAAGCCGATCTGCGGCGGCTGCTGACCCCGGCACCGTTCGGCGCCGACGCGACGTCTCCGGGCGACGGGCCCGGCGCGCGACCCGGTCGGCTGCGGGCCCAAGACGGCGCCGCGCTCGTGTGCCGGAGCACGCCAATCCCGAACGGACGCGCTTACATCGGTGCCATGCCGCGAACACCGACGCGGACCCGATGGAGCCGACCGATGACCTTTACCACCCGCCTCACCCTCGCCGCCGCCGTCGCCGTGGCGACCGTCGCCGTCCTGGCCGGCACCTATGCCGAGATGCTCGACCGCGCCCTGCCGATGCATTTCGTCTGATCCCGCCGATGCGGATCGGATGAGCCTCATCATCCGACGCGCCGCCACCGGATGGCGGCGCGGCCGGACCTCAGGGGGATCGGACCATGAACTGGATCCTGCACAGGGTGGTCGACGGGGCGTTTCAGGTCGCCGACAGGCTCGACGGCCTGATCGCGGAAGCAATCCTCGGCTTCGGGGCTGCGGCACCGATGATCGGCGATCGGGGCGACGACGCGACCCTCAGCCCGCCCGGTCCGAACGAGGCGGTGGCGCCGTGCGGAATCGGATCGCGACCGTGAAGTCGTCGACCGATGATCCCACCACGCTAAGATGACGCCCTGAAACGCCGCGCACGCGCATCAGCGGCTCGACGCGCGACGCTGGCCTTCGCCCCGTCCGGCGCCGAGGCGCGCGGGTCGGCTACGGTCTGGCCGGCTATCCCTACGGGTACGACCCGTACGATGCCCCGCGCCCGTTCTTACGGGCCTTCCGGCTATGATCGCTGCCACGAAAGATAGGGGTACTGCGGATACTGACCGGTCCGCGGCTACGCCTCCGCCCGGCATCGGCCGGGCGGGGCTTCTCAACACCTATCGTCGGCGCCGAAGCTGGGTCAGCGGCCGGTCGAGCCGGGCTTCGCGCCGGATCCCGCGTCGTTCGCGCCGGTGCTGTTGGTGGTCCCGGAGCGGCTCAGCGACCCGGTCGACGGTCCGCTGCCCTTCGCCCCCGGCGTCGAGCCGGAACCGGCATCGTTCGGACCGGTGCTGTTGGCGGTCCCGGACCGGCTCATGCCGCTGCCGGTCTCGGCCGCCAGGGCGGGACTCGCGGCGGCGAGGAGGCCGGCGAGCGTGAGGGTAATGAGCTTCATGGCGTATGCTCCTCCGTTGCCGACGATCGTGCGCAGAACGCCGCCGCCGGTCCCGAGGGAAACACCGGGTCCGGGGTTGCTGTTCCTGGCCCCGGGGCCCGCGCGGCAGCCACACCGGACCGGATAGACGGTCAAGATCGCCCTGCGGGCTGAAGCCGCCCGCATCCGCGACACGATGCGGGCGAGGGCCCATGCCGGCCGGGGCAGACCATCGGAGCCAGTCCCGGCAGCGTCGATCGTGGCGGGTGGACGGGACCCGATCGACGCCGCGCACCCCTTACGGTGAGCTCAGCGGAGGATGGGGTTCTGCCCCGTGCCCGGCCCGGCATCCGACTGCGAAGCCGCACCCGTCACCCGCCAGACCGTGCCGCCGGCATCGTCGGCGATGAGGAGGGCGCCGTGGCTGTCGACGGCAAGGCCGACCGGCCGCCCCTTCGCCTCGCGCCCGTCGGTCACGAACCCGGTAACCACGTCCCGGGCCTTGCCGGAGGGCTTGCCGTTCTCGAAGGGGATGTAGACCACCTTGTAGCCGTTCAGCGGGTTCCGGTCCCAGCTCCCGTGCTCGCCCACGAACGCGCCGCCGTGGTAGGTCTGGGGCAGGGCGGACCCCGTGTAGAAGGTCATCCCGAGTGGGGCCACGTGTGAGCTCACGGAATAGTCGGGCATGATCGCCGCGGCGACCAGGTCGGGGCGCTGGGGCATCACCCGGGGATCGACGTGCTGGCCCCAGTAGCTGTAGGGCCAGCCGTAGAAGCCGCCATCCTTCACCGAGGTCATGTAGTCGGGCACGAGATCGGGCCCGAGTTCGTCGCGCTCGTTCACCACGCACCAGAGCGTCCCGGTCTGCGGCTCGAAGGTCAGGCCGTTCGGGTTGCGCAGGCCGGTGGCGTAGAGCCGGTGCGCGCCGGTCGCCCGGTCGATCTCCCAGATCGCCGCCCGGTCCTTCTCCTCGTCGATGCCGTTCTCGGTGACATTGCTGTTCGATCCGACACCGGCATAGAGTTTGGTCCCGTCGGGACTCGCGGTCAGACTCTTGGTCCAATGATGGTTGATGTGGCCCGCCGGCAGCTCCGTGAGCTTGACGCCGGGTTGCGTGATCGTCGTCGCGCCGGTCGTGTAGGGATAGCGCATCACCGCGTCGGTATCGGCGACGTAGAGGTCGTTGCCGACCAGCGCCATCCCGAAGGGTGAGTTCTGCTTGTCGAGGAGGACGGAGCGCTGTTCCGGCACGCCGTCGCCGTCCGCGTCCCGCAACAGCGTGATGCGCTGACCGGGCGTCTCGGCGGAATGCGACTTCGCCTCCAGCCAGCCCATGATGATCTCCTTGGGCCGGTTGATCGGCGGCGTCGGGCCGCCGCTCTCCGCCACGAGGATGTCGCCGTTCGGCAGGACCAGGATCGAGCGCGGATTCTTCAGGCCGGTGGCGAGCGCCTTCACCTGGTGTCCCGGGGCGACCTGCGGCGTCTCCCCGTCCTTCCAGCCGACGGCGCTGGAGACGTGCATCGGCGGAAGCAGATACTGGTGCGGTTCGGGCAGGGGCGGGTTCGGCCCGACCTGGGTCTGCGGATCGATGGGATCCGGCCCGCAGGCGGAGAGCGGCAGCAGGAACGCGGCGGCGAGGATCTGTCGACGGCGGGTCATGCCCGGTCTCCCATTCGTACGCTGACTCCGTGGCGGTGAACCAGGGCCGCCCCGCTCCAGCCGGTGACCAGGAGGATCAGCACCACCGCGGTTGACAGAAGCAGCCCGGTTGGCACGACGGACGTGTAGGCGTCGCGGCTGTGCACGAAGACGTTGACGATGCTGAGCCCCAGCGCCACGGCATTGCCGGCGGCGTGGATCCAGGCGGTCCGGAGTTGCCGGATGCGGCGGTCGCCGAAGAAATCGACCAAACCGGCGAGCACCGCCAGGGCCGAACCGATCAGCCCGACGCTCAGGAGCCAGGCGGAAAAATTCGCCCACTGCATGTTGGCGGTGAGCCAGTAGGCGATGTCGGTCACCCAGGTCCCGAGGAAACACACGATCGGGATCGGGACCAGCATCGCGTGGATCGGGTGTCCGGCGACCTGGGCGGTCGCGTGCGGAGGGGTCTGAACCAAGCTGGGATCCTCGTCGCACGATCCGGCCGCGCGGTGTTTGATCTACCGTCGGTCTCCGCAATTGTTCCGGGACCGACACCCGGTCCGGGACAAACCCGGATCACGGACGCGTGTCGAACGCGGCTGCAGCCGTTTCAGGGCCCGGCGCGCCGGCATTCGCGGCAATTACTTCAGCACACCGAGAGTCAGAGCGGCCTGCGTCACCGGGATCGGGTCGATCGCCAGCCCGGCGCCGCTCGAATGCCCCGAACGCCGCTGCGCTCCGAACCCCCGGCCTACCACGTTTCGAGGATGCCGAATCCTTGCGAACCGTCAGAACGTTATTGCCGGCATCACTATTGCCCAAATGCCCAGGCATCGCCATTTCTTGTCTCTAAACCGGACAAGCGGTGGATCGCAGTCCAGGATTGAGCCAATGGCGTCCGGAACACTTGTTAAGCCGCTCGATGTAGGGGGTCCGATCAGCCGCCGCGCTGCCGCGCTGGCCAATGCGAAGTGGTTCCGCGCCCTCGCCTGGCGGACCCTGCGGGACGGCGGCCCGCAGGCCGAACTCCGGGCCGCCAATGCACGGGCCGCGGCGCGTATCATCCTCAGGCAGGCCAAGCGGGAGGCGGTGGTCGCCAGCCTGGCACGCGCGGCGCTCGAAGGCCACGTCTGAGCCGACCTCTGCCCCATGGAGCAGAGGCGGTTCGGCGTCGCCGGCAACGCGCCGTTCCCACCCGCCGCGCGGGCAGGAACGGCGCGCATCGCTCAGCGCTTGAACTTGCCGTCGTACTTGAACTCGGGGGCGGCCTTCAGCTGATCCTTGCTGGCGCCGATGATCGCCTTCCACTTCTTGGCGTCGGCGTCGTAGCCGAGCGCGATCGAGGCGGGCGAGACCGCGACGTAGTGCTCGCCCATCCCGAGGAAGCCGCCGACCGAGACGATGTAGCCGACGAGCTTCTCGTGCTCGATCGCGAGATCCTTGATCTCGCCGACGGTGTTGTTCTGCGCATCCGTCACGTTGAGGCCGATCAGGTTGTAGCTGAGGACCGCGTCCTGGGGGACCGACTCGAACTTCGGCGCGACGGTCGCGGGCGCGTCCTTGGCGGCGAGGGCAGGTCCGGTCAGGGCAGCGGCGGCGAGGGCAGCGAGGACGAGGCGGCGCATCGAGACATCTCCAGAAACCCGAAATGGGTGGCTTGTAAGCCCGCAGCCGCCGCATCGTTCCGGCGCGGCACAGAAATGTTAACGCCCAACACATGGAACCAGTGCGCAGCGGCGCGGCACCGTACCGAACGGGGGCCCGGACAGTTCGGTGGTCGCGCCGGCCGTCGTCCCTGGCTGGCGCGCGCCACCCGTGTCACGCCGCCGGGCCTGACCGGGCGGGTTGCATGGCGGGACGTTCGAGTCAGACGGCATCGGCGCAGCGCGGCACCGCAGGGCCCTGGATCGACGGGCTCATCGGCGTCGCCATCTTCAGCGCCTCGCTGGTGGCCACGCGCCTCGCATTGACCGGGATGGACGCGCTGTTCCTCAGCGCGGCCCGGGCCGCCCTGGCGGGCCTCGCCGGGGCGGCCGCGCTCGCGGCCTTCCGCGAGAAACGGCCCCGCGGCGGCGACATGCCGGCGCTCGCCATCGTGGCCGCGGGGGTGGTGGTCGGCTTCCCGCTGCTCACGGCGCTCGCCCTGCGGACGGTCGGGGCCGCCCACGGTACGGTCTTCGTCGGGCTGCTGCCGCTCGCCACCGCGTTGTTCGGGGCCCTCCGCTCGGGGGAGCGGCCGTCCCGGGCCTTCTGGCTGCTGTCGCTCTGCGGCGCGCTGGTCACCGTCGGCTTCGCCGCGCGGGGGCTCGACGGACCGCCGGGGCCCGGCGACGCCCTGATGCTCGCCGCGATCCTGGTCTGCGGTCTCGGCTATGCCGAGGGCGGCGTCCTGGCCCGGCGGCTCGGCGGCTGGCAGGTGATCGCCTGGGCCACGGTCCTGTCGCTGCCGGTGAGCCTGCCGCTGGCCCTGATCCTGAGCCCGGCCGAGCCCGCGGCGATCCCGATGCCGGCCTGGGCGGGCCTCGCCTACGTGGCGCTGTTCAGCATGCTGATCGGGTTCGTGTTCTGGTACCGGGCGCTGGCCCGGGGCGGGATCGCCGCGATCGGCCAGCTCCAGCTGCTGCAGCCGTTCCTCGGCCTCGGCGTCGCCGCCCTCGTGCTGGGCGAGCGGATCGAGCCCGCGATGATCGGCGCCGCCGCGGCGGTCGCGCTCTGCGTGGCGCTGGCGCGGCGGTTCGCCTGACGGGACGCCAGGCGAGCCTCAGCCCGCCTTGGCCACGACCTCGATGTCCCGGTCCAGCCCGCTCTCGACCTTGAACTCGCGGGTGTAGACCTGCCCGTCGTGGCGGGCGATCAGCACGTAGTCGCCCTCGGCCAGGGTCACCTGCGGGAACGCGCCGATCGCCTCGCGGATCGTGTCGCCGCCGGGCGTCAGGACGGAGAATGCCGTGCCGGCGAAGGCCTCCGCCCCGGGCGCCGCCACGAGCTTGAGGGTCACCGTGGCGGCACGGTGGTTGAGGGTCGCCTCCGTGACCTTGCCGTTCTCGACCCGGAGGTCGGCGCGCTGGATGGCGTTCGACTCCCCGTAGGTCGACACCACGTGGTAGGTGCCTTCGGGCAGCCGCAGCAATTCGCCGGCCTTGATGCCCGCGCGCACGAGCCGGCCCTCGGAATTGGTCCCCACCGGCACGAAGACCGAGAACGACAGCTCGGCGGGGGCGATCTTCTGGTCGCCGACGGCGCCCGACAGCTTCAGGGCGCCGGCCGCGACGCGCAGGGTGTCGGTGATCGGCTGGCCCGCCATGACGATCCGCTTCGACGCGCTGGCGAAGCCGTAGGTCACGGTGGCGACGTAGGAACCGGACGCGAGGGTGAAGTGCGGCTCCGCCTCGGTCGAGCGTGCCACGATCGACGGCCGGGTGCCGTCGCCGCGATCCTCGTAGATCCGCCAGGCGAGGCCCTGGCGCAGCGCGACCCCGGGTCCCGACAGGAGCGCCGACAGGGACAGCGGCGCCTCCGGCTCGATGGCCGGGAGGGCGGGCGGCAGGTCCGGCGTCGTGATCGACGGGGAGGGCAGGGGACCGCCGAGGCGATTCTGAAGGGGATCCTGCGCGCGCGCGGGCGTGAGACCGGCTCCCGTCACGAGAATCGCCAACATCGTCGCGGCAAGCCTCGTGCCCATCGATCGGCCCCTCTCCCATCTGCCCCGCGGCGCACCGGACGGGGTTCCGTCGGCGGATCGCCCGCCGCCTGTGCCTCCGGACCATGGCGGCGGCAAGGCCGCCCTTCCAACGGGGACCCGCGCATGCCACATCCCGGCCGGGACGCGATACCGGGACGGAGCCCATGACCGCCACCCTCGATCTCCTGAAGACCCGCCGCTCGGTGCCGCCGCCGCTGCTGGACGAGCCCGGCCCGGACCGGGTGCAGCTCGAGACGATCCTTGCGGCGGCCTCCCGCGTGCCCGATCACGGCAAGCTGGCGCCCTGGCGCTTCCTCGTGATCGCCGGCGCGGCGCGGGACCGGGTCGGCGCACTCATCGCCGACGCCTTCGCGGCGGACAATCCGGATGCCGCCCCCGAGCGCCTGGCGCAGGAGCGGGCCCGGCTGACTCATGCCCCCCTCGTCGTCGCGGTGGTGTCGCGCGCCGCGCCGCACGTGAAGATCCCCGAATGGGAGCAGGTGCTCTCCGCGGGGGCCGCCACCATGAACCTCGTGATCGCGGCCAACGCGGCCGGGTTCGCCACCTCCTGGCTGACGGAGTGGTTCGCCTACGACCGCCGCGTCCTCGACGCGCTGGGCCTGGCCCCCTGGGAGAAGCTCGCGGGCTTCGTCCATATCGGCCAAGCCCGCGACGTGCCCGCCGATCGCCCGCGGCCGGCGCTGGACGAGGTCGTCACCTACCTCTGAGCCCGCGCGTGCCGGGATCCTTCGCGCTCCAGCGCGGCGTGGGGTTGGCTGATCGAGGTATTCCCGCCGGAGAAGCCGGGCCGCCAACGCTGTGTGCCTCTCCAGCCCTTCGCTGTGGGCTACCGGATTCCCGAATCTCGGCCGGAGCCTGCTCTCCTCCCCCTTGCGGGGAGGAGGCGGAGATGGGGGTCGTACAGAATCGAGCGTCCTGGTGCCTTCTGCACCACCCCCACCCCTGACCCTCCCCGCAAGGGGGAGGGGAAAGCGTTTTCGTCTCAACGCGTTGGCGTTACGTATGGACGGGGGAATCCGGTAGCCGCAGCGGGCGCTTGGCGGGTCTCCGCGGCAGGTCCTCGCCAGCGGCGGACGTGACGGCGCTGCCGCCGGAGAGGCGCAACCATCGTCGCCTTGCGGGATCGATCCGGCGATCGGACTCCATCGCGCAGCGTTCGATCGCGATCATGCGTTAAGGACGGTCTGCGTCGCTGCCGGCCGGTCCACGCTGGGCCGGGAGCGCTTTGGAGAGGCCGCCCGTGCATTACGATCTCGACGTCCCGCGGGAGGCGCGCGCGCTTCCGCACAACCCGCTCAAGGCGATCGTCGCGCCCCGGCCGATCGGCTGGATCAGCGCCATGAGCCGCGACGGCAAGCTCAACCTCGCGCCCTACTCGTTCTTCAATGCCGTGGCGGACAACATGGTCGCGTTCTCGTCCTCGGGCCGCAAGGACGCCATGACCTTCGCCGAGGAGGGCAAGGAATTCGTCTGCAACCTCGCCACCTGGGACCTGCGCGACGGGATGAACGATTCCTCGGCGCCGCTGCCGCGCGGGGAGAGCGAATTCGCCTTCGCCAACCTCGCCACCGCCCCGTCGCGCAAGGTGCACCCGCCCCGGGTCGCGGCCTCGCCGGCCGCCCTCGAATGCCGGTGGCTGCAGACCGTCCCGCTGGTGCCGCTCGACGGCGGCGCGGCCGAGAACTTCCTGGTCATCGGCCAGGTGGTCTCGATCTATGTCGACGCGGCCTACGTGAAGGACGGGATGGTCGATACCGGCGCGATGCACCCCATCATGCGCGGCGGATACTTCGACTACTTCCAGGCGACGGCGGACACGCGGTTCCAGATGCGCCGGCCGAAGGGGGCGGGCGAGTTCTCGGGATCCTGAAACCGGACTTGTTCCGTCACGGGCGATTGAGGACTTGTTTACCATAGCGGGCGCAGGTTCCAGCTGTCTTCAGCCCCTGCGCGCGCCCGGATGTTCCTGTTCACCACGCCGTCCAGCCCTCCGGAGAGCCCGCCGCCCCAGGCGCGGGCGATGCCGGGGACGGCCGCCGCCGCGCCGGTGGTCCAGGCGATCCGCGACGGGGCGATGGCGAGCGGGGTCGGCTTCGACTACCTGCTCGCCACGGCCCGGCGGGAATCCGCCCTCGACCCCGCCGCCAAGGCCGGCACCTCCTCGGCGACCGGGCTGTTCCAGTTCATCGAGCAGACCTGGCTCGGCGTCATGAAGAATGCCGGGCCGAAGCTCGGCCTCCAGGCGCAGGCCGACGCCATCACCCGGCAGGCGGACGGCACCTACGCGGTGGCCGATGCGGGACAGAAGCAGGCGATCCTCGACCTGCGCCGCGATCCAAAAGTCTCGGCGACGCTCGCCGGTGCCCTGACCCAGCAGAACGCCGAGGCGTTGTCCGGAGCGCTCGGACGGGAGCCGACCCCGGGCGACCTCTACGCGGCGCATGTCCTCGGCGCCAAGGGCGCCGCCGCCCTGATCTCGACCGCGCGCGCCTTTCCCGCCCGCGCCGCCGCCCTCGACCTGCCCGAGGCGGCCGCCGCCAACCGCGCGCTGTTCTACGACCGCACGGGCCGGCCGCGGAGCGCCGCCGAACTCTATGCCAGCCTCGCGGCGGCCGCGCAGGGGGCCGCGGCCACCGATCTCACCGCCCTGCGCCAGGACGGCGCCGCGGCGCCGCAGGCGGTCTCGGCCTATGCGAGCGTCGCCACGGGCTTCGGCGGCACCAGCGACCTGCGCAGCCTGTTCCAGACCGATCAGCGCGGGGCCGTCACGGATGCCGCGGCGCGGCTCTGGCAGGAGCGCAATGCGGCGCAGCCGGCCGCCCATGCCGCGCCGACCTACTTCCCGCGCTCCGCGTCGGAGCCCCCGCCGGCCGCCTCCGTTCCGGAGCCGGTCACGACGGGCGCGCTCGCCGCACCCGCGGTGACGCCGCCCGGCAGCGCCCTCGTCAACCCGCCGCTGCCGCCGCAGCGCCCCTCCGAACTTGCCGCGGCGCGTCCCGCGACCGGCGCCAGGAACAGCCTGTTCGCACCCCGGAGCGGTCCATGATCATCCGCGAGTTCCTGGCCTGGACGCAGAACGCCTCCGCCAGCCAGCGCGCCGAGGCCACCGCGGTCCTGACGCGGGCCTATCTCTACGGCAATCTCGCCGCGGACCAGGCCTGGGAGGCCAAGACCGCGCTGCTTACCCTCTTGGACGACCCGTCGCCGCTGGTCCGCCGGGCCCTGGCCGAGGCCTGCGCGTCCTCCGCGCGCACGCCCCGCCCCCTGGTGGTCGCGCTGTCCTGCGACGTGCCCGAGGTCGCCCGGCTGGTGCTGGCGCGCTCGCCGGTGCTAACCGACGCCGACCTCGTGGACGCGGCCGCGCTCGGCGACGAGACGACGCGTGCGGTCATCGCCGCCCGCCATCACCTGTCGCACGCGGTCTCGGGGGCGCTGGCCGAGATCGGCGCGCTCGACACGCTGGTGGCGCTCGCCCGCAACCCGACGGCGAAGATCACCGCGGGCCGCATGCTGCGCATGATCGACCGCAGCGGTGCGGAGGCGCCGCTCCGCGAAGCGCTGCTGGCCCGGGCCGACCTGCCACCGGAGGTGCGCCACGCGATCGGCCTCGCGGTGGCGCAGGCCCTGTCCGGCTTCGTCACCCACCGGGGCTGGCTCGGCGGCGAGCGCTGCGACCGGCTGCGCCGGGAGGCCGGCGAGCGTGTCGCCCTCGACGCCTGCGCGGGTTCCGGGGCGGCCGGCGTCGCCCGGCTCGTGGCGCATCTGCGCACGACCCACCAGCTCACCGCCGGCCTGATCCTCCGCGCCGTGCTGTCCGGGCGAACCGACTTCACCCTCGCGGCCCTGGCCGACCTGTCCGGCCAGGACCATGCCGGCGTCGCCCGGGCCCTGCGCGATCCCCGGAGCTTCGCCGACCTGCACCAGCGGGCCGGCCTCCCGGACGCGCTGCTGCCGGCGATGCAGGCCGCCCTCGCGGCCTGGCAGGACGTGGCCCGCCGCGGGACGCCCGTCCGCGGGGCCGGCCTGTCCCGGCGGATCATCGAATGCGCCATCGGCGCCTGCGACAGCCTGCCGGGCGCGGACATGCAGCCGGTCCTCGTTCTCCTCAACCGCTACGAGGCCGAGGCCGCCCGCGACGAGGCCCGGGAGGCCGCCCGGGCGATCGCGGCCGAGGCGGCGGCGCGCGAGACCGCGCGCCGCAACGCCCAGGTGGCGGACGCCGCCTGGCGCGCTGCCTTGGCGAGCCAGAGCCGGACCGCCTTCGCACCGCCGGCCGATGCCGCCGAGACCGGCGCCGTCGCGAAGGCCGAACCGCACAACCCCGTCGGGGCGATCCTGGACGCGCTGCCGGAGCAGATTCTGGCCTGGTACCGGACCGAGGAGCCGGCGGTGGACCCGGCGACTCAGGCCGCGACGGAGGTGGTTCTGGACAGCCTCGGCGACAGCCTGCTGGATCAGTTCCGCATCAGCCGCGGCCTCGATGCCTCCCAGGCGGATGGACGCGAGCCGGACAAGGTTGTCCGGGTCGCCGCCTGATCGGACCGCCGCCGGCGGCCCCGCCGCCGGTGCCCGCGACCCGCTGTCGAGCCGCTACTCGGCCGCCCTGTGTGCCACGCCGTCCGCCGCGTCCGCGAAGCCGTAGCGGTCGATGCTGTCCTCCAGGCGCAGGGCGGCGTTGATCAGCGCCATGTGGGAGAAGCCCTGCGGGGTGTTTCCGCGCTGCTCCCCGGTGACCGGGTCGATCTCCTCGGCAAACAGCCCGACATCGTTGCCCCGGGCGATCAGCCGCTCGAAGACCGCCTTGGCCTCGGCGGTCCGGCCGTCGAGGGCGAGGCAGCCGACCCGCCAGAACGCGCAGGCCGTGAACGTGCCCTCGTCGCCCGTCAGCCCGTCATCCATGCGGTAGCGGTAGATCAGGTCGCCGACGCCGAGTTCCCGCTCCACGGCGGCCAGCGTCGCGCGCATCCGCGGATCCTTCGGATCCAGCGCCCCGAACAGGGCGACACGCAGGACCGCGGCGTCGAGATGGTGCGACTCGTAGGCGCCGACATAGGCCCGCTTCTCGGCGTTCCAGCCCCGGTCGAGATACTCCGCCCGGACCTCGGCGGCGACGCGCTCCCATTCCCGGATCTTCGCCTCGGGGACGCCCGAAATGTTGCGGGCGATCCGGGCCGCGTCCGTGAGCGCCACCCAGATCATCGCCTTGGAATGGAGCTGCTGGCGCGGCCCCGTGCGCAGCTCCCAGATGCCGTTGTCCGCGTCGTGCCGGTGGCGGATCGCGCGGGCGGTGAGGTTGTCGAGCACCTCCGGCAGGCGGTCGTTGACCTTCTCGGGCGGATCGTAATCCACGGCCTCCAGGAAGACGCAGAGCGCCCGCAGCAGCTCGCCGTAGATGTCGTGCTGATCCTGGTCCTCGGCGAGGTTGCCGATCACCACCGGCCGCACGCCGTTCCAGCCGGCGAGGTGGTCGAGTTCCTCCTCCGGCGGGATGTCGTCGGCGACGCCGTACATCAGCCGCGTCTCACGCCCATAGGTGCCGTCGCGCTCCCGCAGGAAGCGCAGGAATTCGGAGGCCTCGCGCACGTAGCCGAGCATCACGAAGGCCGTGACGGTGAACGCGGCGTCGCGCATCCAGGTGAACCGGTAATCGTAGTTGCGGTCCCCCGGCACGGCCTCCGGCAGCCCCGCGGTCGCCGCCGCCACGATGCCGCCGGAGGGCGAGTAGGTCAGCAGCTTCAGGCACAGCGCCGAGCGCATCACCGCGTCGCGATAGGCGCCGCGATAGGTGCTGCGGGCGCTCCAGCGGCGCCAGTAATCCTCGGTCAGATCGAGGCGGCGCTGGGCGCCGGCGTAATCGTCGATGGCGGCGTCCTCCCGGTCCTCCCCGTGGGTGAGGACCAGGTAGGCGGTCTCGCCCTCGGACAGCTGGAACCGGATCTCGGCCTCGTCCCCGATCAGCGTCGGCCGCGGATGCGCGTTGACCCGCAGCCGGCAATCGCCGGCCTCGAACAGCACGGAGGGGCCCTCGACGATGGGCGTGCACGGGCGGCGCGCGTAGTCGAAGGTCGGGCGCACCCGGAACGTCCCGGTCACCGTCCCGCGCACGCAGGTGAGCAGCCGGATCAGCCGGCTCTCGCCCTCGCCGTCCGGGCCCTCGTCCGGTTCGGGGCTCGGGGGGTTCACCGGCATCACGTCGACGAGGCGCGCCTGCCCGGTCCGGGTGGTGAAGCTCGTCTCGAGGATGTTGGTCTCGGGCAGGTAGCGGCGCGCCGTCCCGGTGAGCCCGTCGAACGCGACGCTGCAGGCGCCGCCTGTCTCGTCGTCGAGGAGCTTCACGAACAGGGCCGGCGAATCGTGGCGCGGCCAGCACAGCCAGTCGATCGAACCGTCGCGGGCGATCAGCGCGCAGGAATGGGTGTCGCCGATGAGGGCGTAGTCGCTGATGGGCTTTGACACGGGGGGTTCCGGATGGCGGCCTCACCCGTCACGCCGGGCGAACGCTGATCCGTGAGGTAGCCAGGCCGCGCCGGGCGGGGAGTCCGACTCGACGATTCGCCGCAGGGCGGCCAGATCCCGGAGCAGATCCGCGGGAAACACGCGCTTACAAATTGGTTTCGCCGGACACCTTCGAATAATCGTCGGTTCGGGGCATGATGGCCCGATGATGCAGGCTGAATCGCACACAGACTCCGTCGCGATGACGACACCGTCGACACCCCACATCCTCGTCGTAGAGGACGATCGGGAGATCTCGACCCTGATCGCGCGCTATCTGCGCGGCAACGATTGCCGCGTGACGCTCGCGGGCGACGGGACCGACATGGATCACGCGCTGGCGGAATCGCGCATCGATCTGATCGTCCTGGACCTGATGCTCCCGGGGGAGGATGGGCTCAGCCTGTGCCGGCGCCTGCGGGATTCGTCGCAGATCCCGATCCTGATCCTGACGGCGAAGTCCGAGGATGTCGACCGGATCCTCGGGTTGGAACTCGGCGCCGACGATTACCTGGCCAAGCCGTTCAACCCGCGGGAGCTGCTCGCCCGCATCCGGGCGATCCTGCGCCGGGTCGCCGCCGAGGCGCCCGACACCGACGAGCGCCGCCGCCTGCATTTCTCCGGCTGGACCCTCGACGTCTCCCTGCGGCAGGTGCTGTCGCCCGAGGGCGCGCGCATCGCCATCACCGGGGCGGAGTTCGACCTCCTCCACGCCCTCTGCCTGCGGCCCGGACGGGTCCTGTCGCGCGACCAGCTCCTGGACCTGACCCAGGGCCGCGCCGCCGGCCCGTTCGAGCGCAGCATCGACGTGCTGATCTCGCGCATCCGCCAGAAGATCGAGCGCGATACCCGCAACCCCGAATTCATCCGGACAATCCGCTCGGGCGGCTACCTGTTCACGCCGGAGGTCACGCGCTCATGAGCGTGCTGCGGCGGCTGCGCGCCCGGATGCGACCGGCGACCATCGCGGGCCAGATCGCGCTGCTCGTCGTGGCCGGCATCGCGGTGGCGCATGTGGTGGCGACCGCCGCGTTCCTGCTCCTGCACGAATCCCAGAACCCGGACACCCTGCCGGGGGTCGCGGCGAGCCGCCTCGGCACGCTGGCGCGGCTCCTCGACGTCGTCGAGCCGGCCGCCCGGCCGGCTCTGCTCGCCAGCGGCCGCAGCCTGCCGCTGATCCATGTCGAGGCCTGGGACGGGGAGGCGCCGCCCGGCGCCAAGCCGGTCCCGGATCTTCCGGTCATCCACCGGCTCCGGAACGGGGCTGGGCGTCCGGTGCAGATCATCGACCTGTCCGCCGGCGACACCGACGCGGAGAAGGCGGACGGACGGCTGCATGTCGGGATCGTCACGGCCGGCGGCGCGATGCTGCAGGCGACGCTGCCGAACGATCCGCTCCGGGCGCCGAAGCAGGGTGCCCTGATCTTCACCGTCGTGTTCCTGGCGCTGACCCTGGCGCTGCTCTGCGTCTGGGCGACCCGGGCGCTCACGGCGCCGCTGAAGCGGCTCGCCGGCGCCGCGGAGGCCTTCGGAACCCGGGACGATCACGTGGCCCTGCCGGAGGCGGGCCCGCGCGAGGTGCTCGCCGTCTCCCGGGCGCTCGACCGGATGCGGTCGCGGGTGCGCCGGCTGATCGACGACCGCACGCAGATGCTCGCGGCGATCAGCCACGACCTCCGCACGCCGATCACCCGGCTGCGCCTGCGCGCCGAATTCATCGAGGACGACCACGCCCGGGCCGCCACCCTGCGCGACCTGGACCAGATGAACGGCCTCGTCGAGGCGGCCCTGTCCTTCGTGCGCGACGGTCAGGCCCGGGACGCGAGCAGCTTCACCCTGGTCGATCTCGCCTCGGTCGTGCAGACGGTCTGCGACGATTTCTCGGATTTCGGCGCGCCGGTGCGTGTCGGCAAAAACCGCCACGTCCTCGTCCAGGGGCGCCCCGAGGAATTGCAGCGGGCGGTGACGAACCTCGTGGACAACGCCGTGAAGTACGGCGGCCGGGCGGAGGTCCACATGGAATCCTCCGAGCGCGGGGTCCGTATCTGCGTGCTCGACCCCGGCCCGGGGATCCCGGAGGCCGAGCGGGAAGCGATGCTGCAGCCCTTCGTCCGCGGCGACCGGGCCCGCAACCTCAACGAGGCGCGGGGTTTCGGCCTCGGCCTGTCGATCGTTCAGGCCATCGTCGAGGCGCATAACGGCCGGTTGATTCTGGAGAACGGCCGCGCGGGCGGCCTCAGCGCCGTGATCGAGCTGCCCCTGGCCGCCCAGATCTTCGCGGGGCAGGCGGCGCAGAAGGCAGCCCCGGTCCCCGCCGAGGCGGCCTGACGCCACCCGCCGCCGAAACCCGGCGGCCGCCTGCCGGGAGCCGGTCCGAGCCCCCGATCCGACGCCGCCGAACCGGGGTCCGCTCCGGCGCCGCGCGTGCTAAGCCGCCCGGATGTTGCGCAGGAACTGCGCGACCTCGGCGCGGAGCTGCTCCGCGCGCGCCGCCAGGGCGTCCGAGGCCTGCGCCACCGATGCGGCGGCCTCCCCGGCATCGTCCGCGACCCGGGCGACCTCCGCGATATCGGCCGTCATCAGGCCGGTGCCGGTGGAGGCCTGCCCCATGCTGCGGACGATGTCCTGTGTCGTGGCGCCCTGCTGGTCCACGGCGGCGGCGATGCCGGTCGAGACCTGATTCATGGCCTCGATCTGCGAGGCGACGCCCTGGATCGCCCCGACGGCGTCGCCGGTGACGGTCTGGATCGACGCCACCTGCCGGCCGATCTCCTCCGTGGCGCGGCTCGTCTGGGCGGCCAGTTCCTTCACCTCTGCGGCCACCACCGCGAAGCCCCTTCCGGCCTCGCCGGCCCTGGCCGCCTCGATCGTCGCGTTGAGGGCCAGCAGGTTCGTCTGTCCGGCGATCGTCGAGACCATCCCGACCACGTCGCCGATCCGGGTCGCGGCGGCGGCGAGGTCGGTCATCGTCTGCTCGGCCCGCCGGGCCTCGCCAACCGCATTGGCCGACATGCCGGTCGCCTGCTCGACCTGCCGGCCGATCTCCCGCACGGTCGCACCGAGTTCCTCGGCGGCGGCGGCGACGGCGTTGACGTTGTCGGATGTCTGCCGCGCCGCGCTGGCGACGCTGGTCGAGCGCTCGGAGGTCCCGGCGACCGCGACCCGCATGGCGCCGGACGCGTCCTGGAGCGACGACACGGCCCCCGTCAGGCCCTCGGCGATCCCGCCCACCGAGCGCTCGAACCCGTCGGCGAGGTCCCGCAGCATGGTGCGCCGGTTCTGTTCCTCGCGCAGGCGCACGGCCTCCGTCGTTTGCAACTGCTGCGCGGCATCCTCCAGGGACATGTCGCGGATCGTCACCACGGCGCGGGCGATGTCGCCGATCTCGTCCCGGCGCCGGCTCCCGGCCACGTCCGTGAGAGGCTGACGGTCGGCGAGCGCCTTCAGGGCGCGGGTGAGGGCGCCCAGCGGCGCCACGATCGAGCGCGCGAGCAGCAGGCCGAGCGCCGCCGTCGCGGCCAGGATGCACAGACCGGTCAGGATCAGGACGCGCGAGAGCGCCCGGACCGACGCGATCGCTTCGGCCTCGGTCTGCTCCGCCACCACGGTCCAGGGCGCCCCCAGCACGCTGAGGGCGGAGGCCGCCGCCATGTGCGGTCCGTCCGCGGCCGGGAAGGTGAGGCTGCCCTCCGCCTTGATCCGATGGGGGGCGATCCCGAGCAGCGTGACGGCGCCGCCGGCCTTCACCGTGGGGTTCAGCGGCGGATCGCTGCGCAGGAGCCCGTCCCCACCCGCCGCGAAGACCTGTCCGGTCTCGCCTAGGCCGGTCCGTTTGGCCAGCGTCTGATCGAACACCGCCGGGGTGACCCGCATGATGACGGTGCCGATCCGCTCCGCCGCCTGCGCGGTCCCCATGGCGACATTGGCGCGCTTGGTCATGGCGCGACCGATGAAGGCGGCCGGAACGCCATCGACCGGATAGGCGGCGAAATCCTCGAACAGGACCGTGCCCGGATCGGCCGTTTCGAGGCGCTTGAGGAGGCGGGCGAGGCCGGTCTGCGCCAGATCCGGATCGGCGACCGACTTGGCGAAATCCGCGCCCTTCGTCGTGGTGTAGACGATCCGGCCGTTCTGATCCACGAACATGAGGTCCGCGTAGCCGGCCTGGGCGACGAGCTTGCGTGCCACGTCCTGTACCTTGACGTGCCGGCGCGCGTACATCGCGCTCATGCCGGTGCCGTCGAGGGCGACCCGCGCCTCGACCGTCTGCGGCGCGCGGAACGCCTCGATGACGGCCGCCACCTCGAGCTTGGCGGGATCCAGGGTCTCGATCAGGTCGGGAAAGTTCGACACGATCTGCGGATGCGCCGCGACGGCCAGGAAGTCGGCCTGCATCCGATCCGCCACCAGCTCGATGCCGTCCCGGCGGGCCGCGGCGGCCAGTTGCAGGCGGTCCTGGGCCGCGCTCATCAGCCCGGACCGGGCCGTGTACCAGCTGAATCCGCCCATGGCGGTGGCGCTGAGCAGCGCCAGGCCGACGGTCATCGCGGGGAGACGCACGCTCAAACGGGACAGAAGCGTCATGGCAACCTTGAATAGTCTTAGATAGAGAAGCTCTGCTGCCTTCCCACAATAATCCTAATTTTCTGTGACACCATTGTCGGGCGCCGGCCACCATGAAACAATGCAGCGTGTTGAATTTCAAATAAAGATGCCTATAGATGCGATTAACCGGCGTTTTTACTCGGAGCAAGGGTTGTAATTACTCAGCTAAACATGATGTTATGTATCAGGACTACGATGTTCAGACATCGGCGCGGGAAGCCGCGACAGGCCCCCTCTCCCGGGCGGGAGAGGGTTGGGGTGAGGGATCAGGTCGATCCGGAGAGGTCGCATTCCTCACCCTGTCCCTCTCCCGGGCGGGAGAGGGGACCCGCGCCTTCGTCCTGCACCCGTGGAGCCCCCGGCTCGCCCTGAGAAGCCGCAAGCCCACGAGGGGAAGGGGAAACACGCTGCGCTTTCACGATGTTTCAGCGATGGATCGCGATCCCTTCACCCAGCCCAAACACCTTGAAAGGGCAGGGCGCGGACCTTCTCAAACCGGCACTTTCCAGCCCGGGATTCCGCCTCGCACAATCATTCTTCGAGCGTCGGTCGATCAGAGGCTTGCGGATCGGCGAAGGCGTCGCGTCGGCCTGTGGCGGCGGCCCGCCACCTGCTAGAGCGGCGGGGACGCGCGGACGTCCGAGCGACCGGTGGAGACGGGATGACCAGCGAGACAAGCCCCCACGCGGGGCACCGCATCGCGCTGATCGGCGCGCCGATCGAGGTCGGAACCAGCGAGCCCGGCGCCCTGATGGGCCCGGCAGCCCTGCGCACCGCCGGCCTCGTGCGCGCCCTGTCCGACCTCGGCCATGCGGTCACCGACCACGGCGACGTCGTCCCCGATGGGCCGGCCGGAGGGCGCGGCCTCGCCGCCGTGGCAGCCTGGACGCGCGCCCTGTCCCGCGCGGTCGAAGATGCCCTCGCTGCGGGCGCGGTGCCGCTCACCGTCGGCGGCGATCACAGTCTCTCGCTCGGATCGATCGACGGCGTCATGCGCCACGCCGCCCGTGAGGGCCGGCCGCTCTTCGTGCTCTGGCTGGATGCCCACGCCGACTTCAACACCCTGGAGACCTCCCCCTCCGGCAACGTCCATGGCATGCCGCTGGCGGCCCTGTGCGGGGAGCCCGGCTTCCCGCGCCTGTTCGCCGAGCCGGCTCCGCCGCCGCTCGCCCCGACCGATGTCCACCTGTTCGGCCTGCGCTCCATCGATGCCGGGGAGCGCGCCCTGGTGGCGGCCCGGCGGGTCGGGGTCACGGACATGCGCACCATCGACGAGTTCGGGGTCGTCGCCCCCCTGCGGCGGATCCTCGAACACGTCGCCGCCCGGCGCGCCCATCTGCACGTCAGTTTCGACATCGACTTCCTCGACCCGTCCCTCGCCCCGGGGGTCGGCACGACGGTTCCGGGGGGCGCCACCTTCCGGGAAGCGCATCTGATCATGGAGATGCTGCACGATTCCGGCCTCGTGCGCTCGCTGGACATCGTCGAGCTCAATCCCTTCCTCGACGAGCGCGGGCGCAGCGCCCGGGTGCTGGTCGAGCTGGCGGCGAGCCTGTTCGGCCGGCGCATCCTCGACCGGCCGACGCTGCCGGCCGAAGCGACGCCGGGCGACGCGGCCGAACGCGGGTGATGGACGGCCGCATCCCGGACCCGCAGGAACTCGATCCGGCCGCCGCGATGCCGCCGGCGCGGCAGCGCTCCGACGGCCGCGTCCGGCTGCGCGCCGGGCCGGCCCGCGCGGGCGGGGCGACGCGGATCATCGACCTGGCGGAATCGGGGCCGTCGCGCCTGCGCTTCCCGCGGGGGCCGGGGGCGCTCGAAGCCGTCCTCGTCAACACGGCCGGCGGCGTGGCGTGCGGCGACGCCTTCTCGGTGGCCCTGGAGCTCGATCCGGCGGCCGATCTCGTCCTCACCACGACGGCGGCCGAGAAGATCTACCGCTCCGACGGGCCGGTGAGCCGCATCGAGAACCGCCTGAGCCTGGGCGCGGGTGCGCGGCTCGCCTGGCTGCCCCAGGAGACGATCCTGTTCGACCGCGCCCGGGTGCGGCGGCGCTTCGAAGCCGATCTCGCCGCGGGCGCGGGCCTGCTGGCCGTGGAGATCGTCGCCTTCGGCCGTGCCGCCCGGGGCGAGCGGATCACCGCCGGGCTGTTCGCGGATGCGTGGCGCGTGCGCCGGGCCGGTCGCCTGGTCTATGCCGACAGCATCGCGCTGGACGGTCCGATCAGCGATCTCCTGGCCCGACCGGCGATCGGCGGCGGCGGGCGCGCCTGCGCGACGCTGCTCGACGTCTCGGACGGTGCGGAAGCGCGCCTGGAGGAGGCGCGCGTCCTCCTGGCGGAGGCCGCCGCCCCCGGGATCGAGGCGGCGGCGAGCGCCTGGAACGGGCACCTCGTGGTCCGTGCCCTGGCGGGCGGAATCGGCCCCCTGCGCCGCCTCGCCGCCCGGTTCCTCGCCGGCTATCGCGGCCTGCCGATGCCGCGGGTCTGGCAGAGCTGAAGCGTTCCGGCGATCCGTGTCGTCACGGCCGTTGCCTGCGGCCGCCGACCTCTGCTAGAGACGCGCACCCGGAGCTGTCCGCCAAGCTCCGCGCGGCGCACAGGCGCCGTCGAGAAGGCCTCGTGGCGGAGTGGTTACGCAGAGGACTGCAAATCCTTGCACCCCGGTTCGATTCCGGGCGAGGCCTCCAACATTCCTTTCACCGATATCGCGCGCGGGTCGCCGGCCCTACGCGCCGTGGACCTGCACCATGTAGGTCTCGATCGCCTGCTGCAGGCTGTGCGTCCCGGTATTGACCCGCGCGGCGGTGCCCCGGACCTGACCAGCCTGGTCTTCGTTGGACGCGGCCGCGGCCCGGACGCCGGAGATGCTCTCGGACACCTTGCGGGCATCCGCGGCGGCGTTGAAGATGGCCCGCGCGATCTCCTGGCTGGCGCTGCCCTGTTGATCGGTCGCCTCCGCCACCTCGGAGGCGATCAGGCTCATGCGGGCGATCGTCTGGCCGATCGCCGCGATGGCACCGACCGTCCGGTCGGCGGCGCCCTGAATCGATCCGACCTGGCCGGTGATGCGGTCGGTGGCGAGGGCGGTCTGGCCCGCGAGCGCCTTGACCTCCGCGGCCACCACGGCGAAGCCGCGGCCCGCGACGCCCGCGCGGGCCGCCTCGATCGTGGCGTTGAGCGCCAGGAGGTTGGTCTGTTCGGCGACGTCGCGGATCAGAGTCACGACCGCTCCGATCTCCTCCGCGGCTTGCGACAGCGTGCGGACGGTCTCCTCCAGGCCCCGCGTGTCGGTGAGGGCCGAGGACGCGATCTCGCTGGTGTCCCGGACCCGCGCCTCGATCTCGCGGGCCGTGGCCGAGAGTTCCTCGGCGGCGCTGGCGATGCTGTCGACGATGCCCGCCGTCTGGCTCGAGGCGCCCGCCACGACGGTGGCCTGAACCGCCATGTCACCGGCATTGCCCGAGAGCGTGTCGGCCGCCGACATCATCGCCTCGGCCGAGCCGGCGAGGTCGGCGACCGCGCGCTGCGTCTCGACCTCGAACTCGTGCGTCGCCACCGCGAGCTTCTCGGCGCGGACCCGGTCGCGGTCGCGCCGGACCTGGGCCTCCCCATCGAGGTCGCGCTTCTGGATCAGGGCTCTCTGGAACGCCGCGATGGCCCCGGCCATCTCGCCGATCTCGTCGCGACGATGCGTGAACGGGATCGGGCGACCGAGATCGTTGGCGGCCAGCGTGGTCATGCAGCCCTTGAGCCGATTCAGCGGTTGGCGGACCTGGGTGAAGATGATCCAGATCGCGGTGAGCAGTCCCAGGGCGAGGGACACGGCCGGCACGACGATCAGCGTGATCCGCGCCGTTCGCCGGTCGGCGGCATCCGCGGCCCGGCGGGTGTTGAGGCGGTTCAGCACCTCGCGTCCGAGCGCGGCGATCTCCGCGACCATGTGCTCCCGGTTCTTCACGGTCGACTCGTCCGTCGCCTGGATCAGGGCGGCCTTGGGCGAGACCGTGAGACCCAGCTCGGCCGTGTCGTTCTGATAGGCGACGAACTCCTTGACGAAGAGATCGAACCGGCGGCGCCGGTCTTCGGGGAGTTGATCCTCCATCGCGGCCAGGAACGGGACGCGCACCTCCTCCACGGTCGCCAGAGCCTCGTGCAGCGCCGACAGGCGCGACCGGGCCTCCGTCACGTCCTCCGCTGTGAACAGCGCCGTCGCCTGCACCACGGCGTGCTCGATCGCCTGCCCGAGCGCGCCGGCCTGCAACCCGGCGTTCCAGATCTTGTCGGTGGCCGCCGCACGCTCCTGTTCCCAGTTGGATTGGCGCACGGCGAAGATCGCGATGCCGATGGCGACGAGGGCCAGCAGCCCGATGACCGTGAAGAGCTTGAAACCGAGGGAAATGCGCATCGAGGCGGCGCCGCTTTCGAGGAGGGCTGAGAGGAACCCGCTATACCGCAGCAAGCATTGCCGTACAGTCAAATATAGCCGGCAAATATGCAAAAAGGGTACTTGGTTTTTATAGCAGATCTGACCGGAAGGTTATTCCTGTTTTGAGCCTGCGCTCACAAATACCCGGACAAATCAGAACGGCTTTGCTGTGTCGTAGCCTCGGCAATGCGCGCGCGATCATGGCGACGCTTCGCGGTTCGGTCCGGCGGGCGGGTCGAGGAGGCCGGGGCCCGTGCCGGACACCGCGACGGGCCGCGATGGGTGCCGAAGTTCAGCGCTCCGCATGCCCGAGCAACGCGCCGGTCCGATCGGCGCGCGGCAACGGCAGCGCGGCGACGATCTCCCGCCGCAGGTCATCGCACTGCGCCTCGATCAGATCGGGGAGGATATCGGACGCCTCCTCGTCGAGGGCCGCGATCAGCCGCGGACCGCCGGCCGCCCACGCGAAGACGACGCGGACTTCCCGTTCGGCGTAGGGATCCTGGGGATCGAGGCAACGATGGGTCAGCATGGTCACGGCGGCGACGGGCCGGTCGGACCGGCGGGGCCGGTCCCGTAGGACCGCGTCATGACGCGCCGATGACTCGATGAGCCCGCCTTGTTCCGCCGGACCATCCGCGCAACCGGCAGGCCGCGCGGCGCCGCGCCGTGTTGCCGAATGGCCTCGCCCGGCGCGTCATGCACCCTCCGCATCGGGCCCATGATGGGGGGATCCCCCCGGGCGGCCACGGATCGCCTCCGAGGCCCTTGCGTCCGGCGGTGCCGGTGTGTAGAGACGCGGCCGTGATCCCCGATAGCTCAGTTGGTAGAGCAGGCGACTGTTAATCGCCTTGTCGCAGGTTCGAGTCCTGCTCGGGGAGCCATCCTCTTTACAACATCTTCAGATCGTTGCGCTTTTAGCTCTCGCTCCCGCACCGGGTCGTGAGGTGCGGGAATAGCGCCATCGTTCCACCTGTCAGCGATGCGCTCCGCGAGCTTGGTTCGATTGGCGCCGCGCACGTAGGTCGCGCTCTCCCGGCTCCCCTCGGCCCACCCGAACCATGCGTTCAACTCGGCCTCGGTCGCGCCGCTCTCGGCCGCGCGTCGCGCGCCGGCCTTGCGCAGCCCGTGGGCGCGCCCCGGGACGCCGGCCGTCGCGCATGCGTCGCGAAACCAGTTGCCGAAGCTCTCCTTCGTCATCGGCCGCCCGCGCTCGCCCGCGATGAAGGTCAGCTCGCCCACAGGGCTCGCGGCTATTGAGGCCGCGAGCGGCGGCAGGATGCGAATCGTGACTTCTTGGCCGGTCTTCTCCGTCTCGATGCGGATCCGGCCGTTGCGCACGTGCGGTCGGCCGACGCGGGCCGCGTCTCCCCGACGCAGGCCTGTGTAGAGCAACAGGTCGAGTGCGAGGCGCTCGCGTGTGCCGTGCGGCCAGCACGCCTCGAACCGGGCGACCTCCTCCTCGGTCCAGGTATGAAAGCCGTTGCGATCGTTGGGACCACCCAGAAGCTTCACCCCGCGGGTCGGGTCCGCTTGGACGTACTCGCGCTCGACCGCGAAGGCGAACAAGCCGCGCATCGTCTTCAGCCAGTTGTTCGCTCCGTGCGGCTTGGCTGCGCGACGGTCGAGACCCTCGCGAATGGCGCGGGCGGTGATCGCCTCGACAGGCTCGGTCCCGGCGATGCGGGCCGTCTCCTTTAAAATCCCACCACGTTGCGCTCGCGTGGCGACCGAGAGAGCCTCGGTCCAGTGCGCGCTGATCATGTAGCGTTGGATCAGCCAAGCCATCGTGCCGACTGTGACGCCCTTCTTTGCAGGCGCGGGCTGGCCAGTCAGAGCGGCTTCGTACTCAGCCACAAACGCCTTCGTGCCGTAGGCGGCCCGAATGCGGACACGTGGACCGGACCCACGCCGAAAATACCAGACCGTCTCCCCGTGGCGGGTGGTCTCGCGGTGGAGGTGCTTGGGGCGCGGGCGTGGCATGTCGGGTTTCATAGGACCACCACCCGCTCCCTGTCGGCAAGTCGGCGGCCGGCCGAAGGCTCGACCGGATCGGCCGGCTCGACGGTGACGCCCCCGTCGCGCATCACCACGCGAACCTGTGTGAAGCCTGCGTCGCGCATTGCGCGAATCGCGCGGGCGATGTCGGCCTGGGTGACGGAGGCGCCACGACGCGGCATCAAATTCTCCGCCCTTGCGTCATCCGCTCCGCCGAAAGGTACGGCCGCCGCGCCAGGATCGCGGCCGGCGAGCGCCAGGATTTGCGCCCGTCCCGCTCGCGTCTGTCCTCGTCACGGAAGATCGCCGCCAGGCGGTTGAGCAGGCGCCAGACCTTGAACCGGGTGGCGATCATCCGGCCGTGCCGGAGCGCCATGAACAGGTCGTAGAGTTCCGCCCCGCGCTTAGCCCGGCAATTGTTGAACGCCATGCGGCAGCGGTCGCCGCAGAACTCGGCCTCGGCGACCGCTGAGGCGTGGTGCGTGCCGCACTCCAGGCAGGTGCGCGGCTGTGGAGATGGAGCGCCACGGCCGTCCTGGGCCAGCTCTGGCGCGGCGTTTAAACGGGCCGCGATCACCGCCGCACCCCGCCGTTTAAACTGTCCGGCGGGGACAGGATCAGTCGCGCGCCCTCCCAGGTCAGCCGCACGCCGCCGGCGGGCTCGGCGAGTCGCGCGATGCGCGCAGCCTCGCGCTTGCAGACCAGCGTGCGCACCGGCTCGGCCGCGCCCAGATAGGCCGGATCGAGATGGAAGCAGATGAGGTCGGCGCGAGCGATCGCGCGCACGATGGTCTCACGCACAGCGCGCCTCCATCACCACCGAATCCGCGTAGAACCCGCGCTCCTGAAACCAGCGCAGCATCCGCCCCGCCTGCTTGCGGGCGCTGGCGTCCCGCGCCTCGACCGCGAAGCCGTGCTCCATCATCGGCAGGAGCAGCCCGACCGCCTCGGCCATGGCGCTGCCCTCGACGAGGCTGAGCACGTCGCGCGCCAGCAGGTCCTCCAGCCAGTAGTAGTACGTCATCCCAAACTTGACCGAGGACTGGTCCTCGAAGCCCATGGCGCGGATGCAGGCTTGGCAGAGGTCGGCGGTCTGACGGAGCAGGCGCGAGCGGGGGCCGAGGCTCAGACCGTCGAACGGCTCTTTGGCGCCGGCGATGATCAGCTCCTGGATCTGCTGCGTCTTGACCGCGATCTCGGCCCGCGCCTCGGCCTGGTCCGGCGCGTCCGGGTCGGGCCCGAACACATCGGCGAAGACGAGGGCGCCGACGAGGATCGCCGGGATGGCGAACATCATCCGGTCGCGGTCGGTGAGATGCGGGGGCGGGACGTAGCCGGCGGCCGCGCGGCGCTTGCGCTCACCCATGGCCGACCCCCGTCAGTCGGTCGCCGATGGAACGCCGGACACTGTGGGCCACTTCGCCAAGGACAACCCGAGCGCCGCTTAGGTCGCATCGGCAAAGACATGATGGGAGGCGCCTATGGCTCGCGACATGAGCGGGGACGCGACGTTGACGCCGGAGGAAGCCGCGCTGGTCGAGCGCGTCAGGCGGAAGCGTCTGGCCGAAGATGGCTGCCCGGAAGAGAGCGTCCCGGACCGCAAAATTACTCCTGAGAACAAACCGCATGGCAGCGTTCCCGAGGAGGAGGAGCGCGGTTTGATCGAGTCGATGCGGGGGATGTAGCGCCTCAAAGGCCACGGCTCTCGCGCTCCTCGCGCACAGCGACGACTTCGGCTCCGGGGAAGCGCGCCAGGACTGTACGTAAGAGCAGATCCCCGGCGACCGGGCGTTTGCGGCGGTCGGTGTCGGACCAGCGCAGGGTGCGGCTGCACCACTTCGGAGAGCAGGCGTGGGGCTGGAGCGGGTGGCCGCATTGGTCGCAACGGGCGGTCATCGCCAGATCCGCCCGAACAGATCGATACCGACGACGATGGCGAGCGCCAGCGTCGGGAAGCGGGTCGAAGCCATGCGGGAATCCCGGTAGTCCCGCGAGCCCTCGGATCCCAAGCACAGGAGCGATACGGCCAAGCCTGCGAGGGCAATCGTGCTTTGGATCGCGCTCATGCGAACCGCGCCCCCGCCTCGGGCTCGATCGACGGGACCTGATAGCCGCTCCCCTGCCGCGCCCGGATCGCCTGGGCCTGTGCCACGAGGATCCGCCCCTCGACCCGGCCGGACGGGAGGATCTCCGGCACATGGTCGAGGCCGGCGATCAGACGTCGGGCGTCGTCGCGGTAGGCCTCGATCTCGGCCTCGGCGAAGCCCGCGGCGGTGAGGTGCGCGTACGTGCATGCGCCGTCGGCGGCCGCGTGACGCTGCATGGTCTCCGCCATCAGGAGGACGCGGGTGATGCGGTTCTCGGCCGACTGGGCGGCGCGGACCTGGGACGGGGAGGGCATGCGAACTCCGGGTGCGTCAGGCGACGGGGAGGGCGACCGCGGCGGTCAGTGCGCGTCGGCGGGGACGGTGAAGTCGAGGGCGGCTCGGGCCCGCTCGACGGCGCAGAGGAAGTCGATGAAGGCGCGGGCATCCGGCATCGCCCGCACGCGCTCAGAGGCCATCTCCAGGCACTGCGCGGCGAAAGAGATCAGGCACAGCGGCGAGCAGCCGACGTCTGAAAGCTGCACGGTGATCGAGTGATCGGTGCTGTCGCTCTCGGCCGTGCCGACCACGAACCCAGCGGCAGGCCGCGCGGCGATCCGGTTGTAAAAGGCGGTGAGGGCCTCGACCTCATCGGCAGGACAGCGGTGCATCGGCTCCTCCAGATTAGATTCAGGACGCACGACGCCCGCGCTGGAGCGCCGGCAGGTGGGTGCGGAAGGCCGCGATCAGGCGGTCGGTGACCTCGGCCGGCGGGAGCCAGCGCCAGACCTTCGGGCCGGGCTCGATCCGCGGCACGCAAGTGTCGATCGCCCAGGGCCGGGGGGCGGGGCCGCGGCGGTAGAAGTCGCGGCGCTCGGTGGCGAGCGCGCGCAGGTCGACGTGCTTGACGGCCTGGGCGGTCAGCGCGTCGGGCCGGTCGAGGCCGGCGGCTTCGTAGATCACCGCGTCGTGGCGGCGCTCCATCTCGCGCCGCACCCCGTCGATGAAGTTGGCCAAGGCGTCGCCGCGCTCGGGCCCGTACAGGTCGAGCGCGACCGCGCGCGTCGCCTCCTTCATCGGGGAGGTGACGTCGCCGACCCGCGCCTCGTGACAGTCGTGCAGGAGCCAATGCGCGCGCACCGCGGCCGTCGAGCACAGGTCAAGGCCGATCAGGGTGTGCAGGCCAACCGACACCGGCGTGAGGCTGTTGCCGGACGATCGGTTGAGGTGGGCGAGCGCGTGGGCGATCTCGGAGAAATCGACCTGGAGCGGGGAGGGGTCTGCCAATTCAATCGGAAGACCTGTGCAGGATGGCATCCATGTCATTGGACGGCCTCCAATAGTGTGTTAGCGGCCGGTAGTCGGGGGACGCCACTCAGGAGAGTGCGCTTATGACTGATGAGACGCCGACCGCGCCGGATGCCAACGACTTGGCGTGTGAGATGTCGGGCCGGGCTTTCCAGGCTTTGGCGATCCTGTTCGAGATCGCCAACCCCGGCCAGTATCTGAACGCTCAGATCAAGATCCGTCGCTACGTCGCCGACAGCTTCCGCGGCGTCGAAATGACATTGAACGACGATGCGGACACGCGGCGGAACTTCCGGGCCGCCGTGATGCGCGTGCGGGCCATATTGGATGAGACCGTGCTGGACGTGGCGCAGTTGAGCGAAACGGCGGACGCGGCGAGCGGCTGAGGCGCTTGCCTGACCGCTCCAGCGTGAGAGCCGAGGGCATCGAGCCCGTGTTGCCGATGGCGAGTTCACGGGGGCGATGCCCGCGAAACCGGCCGTGGGCGATGAAAGACCAGCCAGTTCGATCGACAGGGCGCCGGAGGTGGCCCTCTGGTCATCGAGGCCCCTCCAACGGAACTCAGTTTGGCAGCGCCGAGATTGGCGGCGCCCTTGCATTGCCCCTGTCGTCATACCGGGATGGCGAGGGGGCGGACGATGCGTTCGGTCTTGGCTTTGGTGTTGGCGACGTTCGCATCGGGCACGGCTCAAGCGGCCTGTACCCTGGTGCCGATGCCCGAGACGTCGACCGCGCTCCGCGGCTCCTTCGGCGCGCATATGCAGCAATTCGGAGCCGGCGAGTGGGCATTCGCTATCGAGACGCCACGCGGGGCGATGTACAATTCGAAGGCGACCCTGGTCCGTTTCTTCGCCAAAGATGAAGGCGGCCTGATCGAGGAAGCCGGTCTCCTCCTGCCTGCCGAGGGCACGGAGGCCGATGTCGCCCGCATGGACGCTGCGGCGACGTTCCTCGCCGCCCATATCTCCGGATCGGCCGAGAGCTATCTTCAGACACGTGTGGCTCGCGCGATCGCCGATACCCGCAAGAACGGCACGATCCAGGCCGTGCGCGAAGGCGACACCGTTCTGATGCTCTCCAGTCCAGAGCCGGGCGCCGTCGCCCTGGTTGTTGGACGGATGCGCTGTCGTTGAGGTGAAGCCGATCACGCGACCTCCTCGGCGAGCTGGCGGGCGCGCATCCGCTCGGCGGCGGCGTGGAGCGCGACGATGTGCGGCTCGAAGCGCTTGGCGATGGGGGTGGGCCACAGGTGAACGAGGCGCCCCGCGTTTGCGAGCGCGCGCTGCGCCTCGCCGGGCAACCCGCAACTCAAATGCGCCGACGCCAGCCGGCACGTGGCCCAGGCCATCAAGGCGGCCTCGGCGATGGCGTTGGTCGGGATGTTGTTGGGCGCGCCCTCGAACAGGTTCTGATCGAGGCCGACGTTCGCCTGCGTCCGCCACGTGCCGATCGCGGCGAACAGGATCTCGGCCGTGCGCTCACGGGGATGGATCAGCACCTCGGCCAGCGCAGCCGTCGGCAGCGGCGCGAGCCAAGCCGCGAGGTCGCCGCCGGGGACGCGCACGCCGCCCAGGTTGTCGGCGATGCGCGCGAGGTACGCGGCGCGCAGGGCGCCGGGAAAGGCGACAGCGGTCACGGGCGCGGCTCCCGGAGGCGGTGGGCGGCCAGCGCAGCGGTGTCGGCCGGGCGCGGCGCGTAGCGGGCGAAGGCCGCCCACCAGATCACCGCGGAGGGCAGGAGGCCCAAGCAGATCAGGAGGACGCTGATCACAGGCGCTCTCCCGTCGCGCGATCCACGACGCCGCCGCCGATCAGCCGTTTAAACGGCGATCCGCGCCCTCCCGGCATGGGGCGCCGGCTCCGGCCCGCCGTGAAGCCGAACACCGCCGCGCGCTTGCGCTTGGCCCGGGCGATCCGGGCGAGATCGCCATCGGGGCCGCCGGTCTTAGCGCCGGCGCAGGGCGCGTGGACGATGGCGCGGTTGCCCAGGTCGTTCGTCCCGGCGAGCCCCAGGGCCCGCAGGTGCTCGTCGCGGGTCGACTCACCCGGGAGGATCTCACGCTCGCACAGCGGACACAGGCCGCCCTGCGCGTCGAGCAAGGCGACGCACTGGAGCGCGGTGAGGCGGATGCGAGGTTCGAGCCGCATCTCAGCCCCCGACCCGATCGTCGAGGCGGGCGCGGGCGACCACGAGGTTCGTGATCGCGGCGTCGAGGATCGTGCGCAGCTCGGTCGCGTTGCGCACGGTGTCGGCGGTGAGCGTCGAGCCCGCCGCGATCACCGCGTTGGCCAGGCAGTCGTAAGCGAGCGTCAGGTGCCGCTCGGCCTGGGCGCGAGCGGTGCGTTCGGTGATCGTGGGCAGGCGCGCGACCTGGGCCATCACGCCAGCTCCGCGCGGGCGGCGAATGCCTGGGCCAGCTCGTCGGCCGCGCGGGCGAGATCCTTGGCCGCCTGTTCGAGCGTCCAGGCGTTGCAGGCGGTGTCGGCCGCGTACCGGCGGCGGGCTTCGCCGAGCTGAAACACGAGCGCGTCGACCCGGGCGAGTCGAGCGTCTGCCGCCATCCGGGCGCCGGAGACGTCGTTCTCGACGGCGGGGAGAACCCGGACCGTCAGACCGGTGGCCGGGTCGCCGAACGTCCCGCATGCGGCGAGGTCGGCAAGCAGGCTGCGCTTCTCGAACTTGGTCAGGCCGTTCTGGTCCAGGCAGAAGCGCTCGAAGGTGACCGCGGGCCCATCGTTGACGGAGACGAGGGTGCGCCTCCCGACGTAGTAGCCGCCCGTCCCGTTGGGTTCGGCGCGCAGGCCGGGTCCGTCGGCTGGGTGAGCGGGATCGACCTCGTCCGCTAGGACCAAGCGCACGCGGCGCTGCGTGAGGTCCTCGCGCAGGGCAGACAGGATGTGCGGACGCGGGGCGGCGGTCGGCGCAGGGCCGGCGGGATCGAGCATGGCGGGCTCCATCGCAGGGACAACGGATGCAATTGAGTGCGGATTTGTCCGTATGTCAAGCGGAAATGCGGAAAGTTTCGCCGTCGCAATATGCGGAAATTGTTTTTGTTTTGTTCCCGTAATCCACAGGGTCTTGAGCGGGAGACGGAGTTAAATCCGGAGATTCGGTAAATTCCGAATCACATGTGAGCGGGGGCGTTAATGTTGAAGCAACCTGCACGGGCCTAGCCTGCGTGCGACGGCGCTTGGGAGAGCTGGCGCGGCTTTGCCGCTCGCTCAATTCCTCTGCCGGATCCTTATGCGCACATCACGGTAAAGCGAAGCTTACCGAACGGCATCCCAAGACCCTGCCCCAGGCAGGTCGGCGGCGGGCGATCGCCCTGGAAAGCACAGCCCGCCGCCACTCCGCCCGCTCCGGTTCCCGCCGGAGCGCACTAGCCAACCCGGACTCTGGAGTGTCCGAATGACCGAAGCAAACGGTATCAACTTCCCCGCCATCACGGAAGGACGGGTCGGACACGCCCTTGTCCAAACCGTCGACGCACGGCAACTGCACGCATTCCTCGGTGTGCGCACGGCTTTCAAAGATTGGATCGTGCGGCGCGTGTCGGACTACGGCTTCGCTGACGGCACGGACTTCTGCTCATTTTTGAGCGAAAGTGGTGGCCGCCCATCCCGCGAGTACGCGTTGACCCTCGACATGGCCAAGGAGCTTGGCATGGTCGAACGCAATGAGATGGGCCGCCTCGTGCGGCAGTACTTCATTCAGTGCGAGCGTCAGGCCAAAGCCACAAGCGAGGCGGTGCGAGCGGCCATCGCAGGCCAGCTCCGGGTCATTCTGCCGGCGCTCGTCAGCGCCGAGATCGCGAACCGCTCATTGATGATTCGACGCGGCAAGACGGCTGGGCAGATCCTTCGCGAGCACGGCTTCCACGCGAGACGCCTAGCCGGATGGTTCAGCCACAAGCTGCGTGAGATGAATTGCGCGATCGATGGTGGCGGCAAGGCGGAACTAGGGCTCTCGACCGCCTACCTCTACGACCCGGACAAGGCCGAGACCTGGATGCGCAATGGCGGCCGCGCGATGGTTGAGCGCAAACTCGCAGAGCGGGCGGGGCAGGGGGTTTTAACGCTCGTGCCGCGAGCCCGCTAAGGGCTAATTCAGCCGCATGGAGCATCCTCGGCCGGCGTTCCGCCGGCCGAGGATGCTCCATGCGATGCGTTTGGTCAAACTTCCTCTTCCCCGGAAGCGGCTTCGGGTCAGAAAAACCCCGCCGAAGCGGGGCTTATGTCGCGCTGTACAGTGTACGCTCTCTAAGCGGCAGGACGGCGCAGATCCTCGGCGCCGTGATTCTCTGGGCCACGATAGGAGAGAGCGGCGCGCTTTTCGTCCTCAGAGAGGGTCGCAAAGAAGCCGACCATCGGGCGCGGCTTTGCGTTCACGGGCTCCGGCTCGGGGAGCGGCGCGTGGTCGAACAGCATCCGATAAGCGCTGTGAGCGAGGCTGGCGAGGGCGTGGGTCATAGGATGTTCCTCACGTAATATGCAGGCGCACCCTTGGGGCTTACAAGTGCGAAACCGTACCTGTCGCGATAGAGAGCGGCAAGTGTGTCGTTCGCGGGTTCAACGCGGATCTGGTGCCGTCCGATCCCTTGTGCATACAACGCTGAGGCTTCCAGAGCGATTAACGCGCGCCGACCGATCAGCGGACAGTCCGGTCGCGGGTCACCTTCAAGAAAGCGGAGCGTGACCGCGCAACTGCTCGGAACGGCAAAGCCCAATCCGCACAATCGATCCTCGCCGACCCAGATAGCGAGCGACAGGGCATCTGGCTCATTCCGATTGCGACGGTGGATCTCCGGCCAGTCCCAACCGGCATCGGTATGGCGATTCACCGGGAGCCATTGCGCCTCATAAGCGCGCCGCGCCCGTTCGCCCCAGGGCGTGAGGTGAAAGGCGATCCCGAGTGGACCTTGAAGGTTCTGACTGGCGAGCCGCCGGGCCTCTTCTTGCCGGGCGACGTATCGCTGCTTCGCCGCGGCGAAGGATGACAACGGCTCTCTCCGCCACCGACTACTGAGGGGGAATCGCGGTACGTAGGCGATCCGGCAGACGGCAACAATGCATTAACCGCGGTCGAAAGGAGGAAGCCCACACCATCCACCGATTCTTGCTGAGCACCCGAAGGCTACGCTGCCTCGTACCGCTGATCTTTGAGCAGGATCGGCCGCGTGCAGGCGTGGCAGGCGAAGCGGTAGTGGTCGGCCAAAGGCGGTGCGTGAGGGTAGGTTGTCGTCCCGCACCGCGGGCAGCTTCCCTCCCAAACGCCAATCCGCTGCAGGCGCGGCTTGCGACGCGCCCCGAGCAACGGGATCGAGCTTAGGACCGCAAAGATCGTGACCGGCCACAGCCCGAATACCAGGCAGAGCACGCCGACTCCTAGGATCGGAATACCAAGGGCGAAGCGGATAGCAAGAAAGGCCCAGCTACCGCCGGTATCGACCGGCCCAACTTGGTTCTTCAGAACGTCAATCGCGAGATCGGGGCGGTATGTTGCCTGAGTGCTAGCGACTTCATTCATTTTTATACCCGAGAAACTCGACAGATCACCCGTCCGATGACATTCAAATCATCAGCAAATATTTCGTCAGTCCCATGCTTGGGATTGTCCGAGATGATCCTGAGTCGCACCGGACTACTGCCTTTGATGATTTCCAGACGTTTTATCGAAATTCCAACGCCATCGAAGATGGCATAAAGGCCGTCCGGAGATGGAGCTGTTTGCGACCGATTGATCAATACCCGATCACCGGGCATCAAAGTTGGCATCATGGAGTCTCCGTCGACCGCGATGAAGTCGACTTCTGCTTCGCGAGCTCGCAACTCCGCACGTAGATATTCTACAGGTAATCGCCAAACAGCTCTAACGCCGTCCAATACCATTCCATCAATATTAATCTCGTCCGCCTTACCTCCAGAGCCAAGGCCGCCAATGACGTTTCGTTCAACTACCTCGCCGGGCGCCAAGCGGCCTTTTTCAAGCCGTTCAGCTGCCGCGTAGCCTTCTGGATCGTCTGTAAAGATTGGGTCAGGTCCGAACTCTTGCCCCAACGGCACGCGCTGCACTTCTTCCATGCGGACTTCCCCCAGCAGCCTTGCTCTCGGCACGCCTAAGACCTTCTCGATCTTGAGAAGGTCGCCAGCGCCCAAACTCTCTTTGCGACCGCGTAGGAAATCGCGGAGGTAGTCTTTGCCTCGTCCGATTTCGAGAGACAGGGCTGTGGCGTTGGTCCGCGACCGAGCGATCTCGCTGGATAGGACAGTACGGGCGATATCTGCCTGCTGTGGAGTCATGGGCGGAATAATCCGCAATCTGAATGCGGATAGCGATGCGGAAGTATCCGCTTGCAATTTGCGGAAATGCCCGCATTATGCGGAGCATGGAAGAGACGCTTCGCCAGCACCTCGACGTCTGCGCATCTCGTTATGGCGAAGCCACCGGGACGTCCAAGCCCGCGTTGGGCCTCGGTATTCTCCGCGACAACACCTTCTTCCGTCGCGTGTTGGACGACGGTCAGGGGTTCACAATCAGAACCTACGACCGGGTGATGCAGTGGTTCTCGGATCACTGGCCCGCCGAAGCCGAATGGCCGTCCGACGTCCCCCGGCCGAACCCTGAGATCGTCGCGACCCGCCAATCCCACCCCCATCCCGCAGGAGCGCCCCTCTGATGCGCTCCATCTCTCTCGCTCCCAGCGCCCTGGTTCACGTCAGTTTCGGGTTTGCCGAAGACGCTCAGCTATCTGAGCTTGCAGTCTGCGTTGCGAGCGCATGGCCTCCCGCAGGCTCACCCGAATCTTCACACCCTGCCCGTCGCCTGTGCGCAGATGGTACTGAAGCTCATGCTCAGGTCGATCGGACGGCTCGACGTCCACCCGCTCGACTTCGGCTTCTGGTGGGTGATCCCGCGAGATCCCGATGGATGGAAATTCATCGGCTTGCTGCGGGAGGGCGCCCATGAGCCCGTCCATTAACGCCTCGGCGTCGGCCGCAGAGAACAATAACCCCATCGTTTGGCCAAACGCTGTCACGCTGACAGCAACTTTGCCGTCGACCTGCTTCACCCAGTTCAAGCGTTCAACAGGCACGGCGGGGATTTCATCAGTCATCGGCACTTCCATCGGTGGTGTTGCAGCTCCGATGGTAGCAGCGCGGACGGGTCGCGCCAGCGCGCCCGGCCCGTCCGCGTCTGACAAACCTCTGTGCGCGTGGCGTCAGCGGGGCGTCGTGCGAGGCTTCTGGATCGGCGTGCCGCTGACCCTGACGCTTTGGTACGCGCTGACCTACGCCGCGCTCTCCCTCACGGGAGGGCTGTGACGTGGCCCACGACGACATCCGTTTCCTTTCGCCCGCCGACCAGTCCATGACCTGTCCGGTCTGCGGCGAGGCGGCGGCCGGGGCGATCCCCTCACGATCCCCGGCCGCCCGTCTGATCCCCGACCCGTTCGGTCTGACGACCGCCGACGGGTCCGTGCGCGTATCCGTGTTCCACCCGCACGGTGAGCGCACTCTGCGCGTCAGCGTGCGCGGGCTGGCCGTCGACGCCATCGTCGACGACGCCGCGCGCGCCGCACTCATCGCCTTCCTGACCGGAGACGCGCCATGACGCGCCCGGTCGCCCCAGCTCCGCGGGCCGTCGTGCCGCCCTCGGCCGCGGAGATGCCGGTTCGGCATCCGAGACCCGAAACTGACCGGGGCCGCGGGGCTTCGAGCCCTTTCGCTCCGGTCCCTTTCGAGCCGACCCTCCCGCCTCGCCTCGTCCCCGGCCCGACCCTGTCCCGCGTGACGGCCGGGGGCGACGCGTGGCGCGCCTATCAGGGCGCCCTGCTGCGCCAACTCTGCGACGCGCTCGAATCCGACTGCGCATCGCTGTTCGATGATCTCACTGTGGAGACGGCGGCCGCCCTCGCTCTGAGGTCGGCCGCCCCGTCCCGTCTCTCGATCGCGCCGGCGGAAGCCCGCCAAGGTCTGACCGTCGCGATCGCACCCGGAGCCGCGTCCTGACATGGCCGCCAGCTCCTTCATCGCCCCTCCTCTCGCCAAGCCAACTTCTCCGATGCAGTCAGCATCGGAGAAGTTGATGCGAAGGTCTGGTGCAAAGTTCGCCCACTTCGCGGCGATTGAATCCCAGCTTTGGGTGGAGGAGTGGCGCAAGATCCACCCGGTCAAGCCGCAGCAGTGCGTCGCCGACATGCTCGACGCGCCCGTGCGCACCGTTGAGAAATGGTTCACCGGCACGGCCCGACCGTCCTTCGACTGGTGGGGGCCGATCATGCACTCCTACGGCCCGGAGTTCTTCGCGGCCGGCATGCGCACGCCCCCGGCCTGGCTCGACTTCGCCGCCCGCCGCGAGCGCAAGCAACGCCTGCTCCAGCAGAAAGCCGACATCGACGCGCGACTCGCGCTCGACGCCGGGGTGGAGGCGCCCCTGTGACGCGCGCCTTCCGCTTCTACTGGCACCGCTTCCGCGAGTGGCGCCACCGCGTGCTCGCCGAGCGCGCCGGCGACCGCTTCACCCATCATTGCGATCGCGCCGACGCCCACGAGGTGGCGGCCGATCGCATCCTCTGCCCCCCGGGGACGGGTCCGCCCCCGGAGGCTTCCCCGGTGGTGCGCCGTCCCGCGCCCACCCAAGACGACGGGCCTCAGATCCGCTGAGCGGACGGGCCGACGTCTCCCGCCGCGTCAGCGCGGGATCGATGATCCTCGGGGGCTATCCGAGACACGCATCGCACGATCCGCGGCCCATCATGGTCGGCGGTCGGCTTCGCCGTGTCCGGACCGCCCCCGAGGCCCCGCAACCCGGACCGGTCACGCGCCATGGCCAAGCGACGTTCACCCCTGGCTCCCCGCCCCCCCGAAGCCGATGCCGAACGGCTTCGCCGCCGTCGCGAGCGCGCGGCCGACGTTCGTGCCGCACGCTCGGCGGTTGTCAAACCGGGGAATACTCCGGACACTCTGCCCGCACCGCAGCTCTCCCGTGCCGACCAGCAGGCGCTGCGCCAAGATACGCTGATCGCCCGCGCTGCTGCCCAGCGCCTCGACGTCGAGCTTCGCGCGGCGCGGACCGATCAGCACCGCTCCGATCGCGCCCGGTCCGAGGCCGTCGTTGCCCTGGCCCGCCTCCACGAGCGCTACGCCGCCGCCCTCGACCGGCTGCGGGCGGACGGCGCCCGCATCGCCGGCCTGGAGGCGCAGAACGCGCTCCTGCGCGCCCGGCTCGGCCGCGAGGTCGCCGATGGCTGACCTCGCCCAGTTGGTCGCCTTCGACGCCTGGATCGACGAGGCGCGCGCCGTCGATCTCCTCGGCTACGCCCGTGACCGCGCCCCGTCCTTGCGCCGCCAGGGCTCGGAATGGGTCGGCCCGTGCCCGGCCTGCGGCGGCCGAGATCGGTTCTCCATCGCCCCGCGCAAGGGCGTCTTTCATTGCCGCGCCGCCGGCCGCGGCGGCGACGTGATCGCGCTCGCCCAGTACGTCGAGGGCCTCGACTTCCTCGGCGCCGTCGAGAGCCTCACCGGCCGGCCCGCGCCCGGCCGCGACAGCGCGGAGACGCCGGAGGATCGCGCCCGGCGCCAGGCCGCCCAGGAGGCGCGCCAGGCCGCGGTCGCCGCCGAGGCGCACGCCCGCAAGGTCGCCGAGGACAGCTTCCGGATGGCGGAGATCAAGCGGGCCCGGCGGTTCTGGACCGCCGCCGCCCCGCTCGTCCCCGGCTCGGCCGCGGCCGCCTACCTGCATCGGCGCGGCGAGCTGGTGGCCCCGCCCGGGGCGCACCTGCGCTTCTCGGCCGCCCACCCCTATGTCCAGCCGGGCCACGGCGGCCGCCCGCACCGGACGCTACACGTCGGACCGGCGCTGCTCGCGGGCCTGACCGGCGCGGATGGTCGATTCTGCGGGGTCCATCAGACCTGGCTCGACCCGAACAGCGCCGACGGCAAGGCGGCGATCGCCGATCCCGACACCGGCGAGATCCTGCCCGCCAAGAAGGTCCGCGGCTCCGTGCTCGGCGCCCGCATCGAGCTGGTGCGCCGGACCGACCCGACCGTCCTGATCCTCGGCGAGGGCATCGAGACCTGCCTGTCGGTGTTCTGCGCGCTGGCGCGTCGCGACCTGCCTCTGGCCGCCGAGGCCGCCGTCTGGTCGAGCGTGAGCCTCGGCAACCTCGCCGGCGCGGCGCTCGACCGCGTCCGCCACCCCCACCGGACGCGGCGCGACGGCAAGCCCGCGCGCGTCCCGGGCCTGATCCCGGATCCCGACAGCCTCGCCCTCCAGATCCCCGACGCCGTGCGGATCGTGATCCTGCTGGGCGACGGCGATAGCGATCGCTTCGACACGGAGACCGCGCTCAGCCGCGCCCGTGCCCGCTTCACCCGCACCGGCCGCCACGTCGGCATCGCCTGGGCCGAGCCCGGCCGGGACTTTAACGACATGCTCCGGAGCGCCGCGTGATGGACGCGCTTGTCCTGGCTTCACCGATGACCCTGCCGCCGATGAACCCCGATATCCGGGCCGGTGGCCTGCCGATCCGGCTACTTGCCGAGGACGCGATCCGGCGCGCCAAGGCTGCGCTCGTAAAGCGGCCCATGTCTGGGCCCGCGCCTACAGCTTCGGCCGAGCCGCCCGAACGGCCGCCCGTTGAGAAACCGGCGGCCGCGGCGGCCGTCCCCGCCACCGCGATCGTGGCGGTGGTCGCCGTCGCCGCCCCCGCGCTCGATCTGGCCCACACGCTGCGCGGGTTCACGCTGCTCGACCTCTACGTCGAGGCGCGGCGCGCCGCGACCGAGGCCGCGCTCCAGCACGAGCACCTGGAGGGCTTGGCGGCCGGGCGCACCTACGGCGACCGCTCGCTGCTGCCGGGCTTCGCCACGCCGGAGAGTTACCGGCTCGCCGCGTTCGAGGCCAAGCGCCGGGCCGAGATGGCCGGGGCCACCGCTGACTTTTTGCGGGGGTTACTCGGCCAGGAGGACGCGCTCGCCGACCTCTTGACGACAACGGAGTAAAGCTATGGCCCAGACGCTACGGCTGCAACTCGATATCGGTATCCCCACCAGTCGCACCAACCGCTCCACCGGGCCTATAGGCGTCGAGCGCCAAGTAAGCCTCCGTGGCGGTCAGACCAACTCGCTCCATGTCGGTGAGCAGCGCCAAGATATCCACGTCGACCGGCTCGCCGGCCTCCTTGCGCGCGATGAGACCATTGACCATCGCAAGGTCGTCGCTCGGCTCGTCGTTGAGGTCGGTCGTGGTGGGGATGGGCATGAAGGCTCTCTTGTGGGACGGCTTTTGGACCTAGGGCGGCCGGCCGAGCACGGCCACACCGAGCCCGGCAATGCGAGCCGGTGCGTGACAGCCGCGTCAGTCGAAATCCGCCTCGTCGAGGTCGACCCACCCGCCCCGCAGACCTTCGCGGTCGTATTGCTCGCTCGCAGCATCCTCGACTGCGGCGCTGTGGCCGTGAAACACGGCCAGCGGATCAAACAGTACGCCCACGCCGTCGACCAGCCCGCGCAGCGCAGCGAACGACACCCGGCACGGCACGAGCGTGTCGCCGTCCCGCATGGCGAACCGGACGTGCGCCTTGGTGCGCAGGTCGACCGCCGCCTCCAGCAGCCAGTAGTTCTCCAGCGGCATCAGGCCCCTCGCGGTTCGCGGCCCTGCATCGCGCTGCCCACCCCGCCGGTCAACCGGCCCCGCACGTGACCATCCCCGCACGTGACCATCCAGTGAGCCCGCCGTGAGCGCCGATGATCCCACCGACCGCATCGCCCGCATCATCGCGGACGCCGCCGAGGCCGACCCGGAGGCGGCGGACGACGTCGGCGCGCCCTTTGACGACGTCGCCGAGGGTGATTCCGACGCGCCGGTGCCGGACGCGGACGGCGACGCGCCGCTCGTTCCGCGCCCGATGGGCTTCGACGTCGAGCGCATGAACTCCGAGTTCGCGCTGGTGCTGATGGGCTCGAAAGCCGTCATCATGCAGCAGCAGGCGGAGGGGCCGATCGAGGACCGGGTTAAGCTTCTGACCCTCGACGCCTTCCGGGCCTGGTTCATGAACCGGCCGACCGAGCACCTCGACAAGGACGGCAAGATCAAGCGCACGACCTGGGCCGCCGCGTGGCTCGTCGCCCGCTCCCGCCGCCAGTATCGCGGGATCGAGTTCTACCCCGACCCGGAGAATGCCCCCAACACCGAGGGCTACTTCAACCTCTGGCAGGGCTTCACGGTCACGCCGCAGGCGAAATCCGGCGGCTACTCAATCTTCTACGATCACCTACTCACCAACGTCTGCGGCGGCTCAAAAACGCTGGCGACCTGGGTGTTCGGCTGGTTCGCCCACATCATGCAGCGCCCGCGCGAGCGGATCGGCACGGCCCTCGTCTTCCGCGGCAAGATGGGCACCGGCAAGTCGACGATCGGCGAGGTGATGGGCTCCCTGATCGCCAGTCACTACTTCCTGGTCGACGATCCCCGCTACCTCGTGGGCCAGTTCAACGCCCACATGGCGAGCTGCCTACTGCTCCAGGCGGATGAGGGATTCTGGGCCGGCGACAAGGCGGCCGAGGGCCGGCTCAAGGGGCTGGTGACGGCCGAGACGCAAATGATCGAATCCAAGGGCGTCGATCCGATCCGCCTCAAGAACTACGTGCGCCTGCTCATCACCTCGAACAACGACTGGGTGATCCCGGCCGGCAAGGACGAACGTCGCTTCGGCGTGATCGACGTCGGCGACGGATGCGCCCAAAACGGCGAGTACTTTGCCGAGCTGCACAAGCAACTCGCCGACGGCGGCCGCGAGGCGTTGCTCCACGACCTGCTGCACTTCGACCTGTCGAGCGTGAACCTGCGCCAGATCCCAAAGACCGAGGCGCTGCTTGAACAGAAGCTGCGCTCGCTCGACGCCGTCGAGAGCTGGTGGTTCGAGCGGCTCGCTGCCGGCACACCGACCGCCAAGATGGAGTACTGGCGCTGCGACATGCCGATCGACGAGTTGTTCGATGACTACATCGCCAGCGCGGACAAGATCGGGATCAAGCGCAAGTCCGAGATCACGAGCTTCGGGATCAAGATGCGCCGGCTCGTGCCAGGGCTGAAACGCGAGCGCATCAGCGTCAGCGACGGCCACGTCGGCCTGAAGCGCCTGTGGTGCTACGTGCTGCCCCCGCTCGACGACGCCCGCGCCCTGTTCGAGACCGAACTCTCCCAGCCTGTGGCCTGGGATGAGGACCCGAAGCCTGGAGAGACCGGGAGCTAAGGGGGGAATCGACCTCTCCCGATCCGCCCTGTCCCACGTCGAGGTAGGACAGCCGGGGGAGGTGGGTCACGCCAAGTCATTGATTTTATTAGCGCTGTCCTACCTGTCCTACCTGTCCTACCTTTTTTCGCGCCCGCGCGCGCGAAACGCGTTCCCCCCTTCGATCCCGGTCTCCCGTGGCGGCGAACCGGCGCTCGAAATGTGATTCACGGGAGAAACAGGTGGGACAGGTAGGACAGGTAGGACAGCGCCAGTGAAATCAGCGAGTTAGTGTGTCCCACCTTCTTTTTAAGATCTTCGAGAAGTAGGACAGGTAGGACAGAACCGCCGCGCCCAACACGGCTAAGCTTCTGAAAGCCTTCGATAATATTCCCGCTCTACGCTTCGATCCTGGCCCGCGCCGCAAACCGCCCGCGCTGGCCCGAGCGAGGCTCACCATGCGCAAGCGGATCGGGATCGAGGCGTTCCTCAAGTGGGCTTACCGGGACGAGCTGCCGAAGGCGCAGTGCGAGGAAGGCGACGTCGGACCGGCCGGGTTCGGGTCCGGCATGGGCGGCGTGATCGCGATGGCCGACGTCGGCGCACTGGTGGACTACGCCCGCGAGAACCGCTGGGGCGTGATCCCCGACCGGTATGCGAACGACGACCCGCACCCGGATGCCATCCGGGCGGCCGAATCGATGGAATCCCTCGACGTGCTAGAACTCTGTCTGCCCGGCGACTGGAACCCGATCACGGATCTGGGCGACGTGGGCCTGCTCCACCGCGTCGACCTCGACGCGGGCCGGCTCGGCCGTGCGGCGGTCGATGAAGCGCTCGCCGATCTGACTGCGGTGGACGCCAAGGGCGACCGGACGCTCAAGGGCGGCGTGCGCCGTCTCGTGATGCGCTTCGCGGTGCTCAACGGAGAGCCCGGCTGGGAGATCGAGCCGCCTGCGGTCAAGATGGTCTGCGTCGGCAAGGGCCGGCCGGGCTGGTTCCGGCGCGAGGTCGTGCAGGGCGCGGACGGTCCCTATGAGATCGAGGTCGATGGCTTTGATCGCAAGCGGCGCATGCCGTTCCCCGATGCCTACCAGAAGCCGTACCTCTCACCGAACCCGGTTGAGGGGATCGTCGACCGCGGCCAGCATGAGATCTACGTGGCCGCGCTCCACCTCCTGCACGCTGAGCTTGTGGACAAGCTGGAGCGCTTCGCGATCGAGCTACCGGTCCGCCCGGCGCGGCCTTGGATGGATGATGTCGCCTTTACCCCTCGCATCCTGCGCGGCCGCCGGCTCAAGCCGCTGAGGGATCGTGTCGACCCGACACCCATGCCCCAGACTGAGTTTGCCGCGCCTGCGGGCCTTCCCCGCGCCCTTGCGCGCCCAATCCGAAAAAATTCGCCGGTTCGGCACGTGGTGACAGCTTGACAGTATGACAGATGTTTTGATAGCAACGGGCTAGGGTCTTCATGACCTGAACAACCCCGTCGGTTCGCCCGGCGGGGTTTTTCGTTGAGCCCGCCCGGCGCGGCCCCGAAGAGGCGCCGCCTGTCGGTTCATAGGCGCACCGCACGGGCGCCGGCCTGCGCCGGGCATCACCTCACAACTCTGGATGTCCGCCATGGGATGCCGCTGCGCCGAGCGCCGCGACGCCCTCCGGGGCATCGCCCGCGCCATCGGTCGGGCGGACGCACGGTCGGCAGCGCGCGGCGCGCAGACAATCGCCCGGTCACTCAACCGGGACGCCCAGGATCTGGCGAAGCGGCTCACGCCCCGTCGGACCTGACACCACACCATTCCGAGACGCCAGCCAACGCCCTCCTCGCAACCCAGCAGAGGCGCACGGCTGCGCCCCTCGGTCGCCCCGCCTCGCAGCGGTTCAGGCGGCCGAGGGTTCAACATGGCCGGCGCGCCCGGCCACCCGATCCCGAACGCGTCGGGGCGCGTGACCCGACCGCAACAGGTGTGGCAATCCGGTTGCAACACCCCGGGGTCGGGAGGCCCCAGCGGGTCCCTCCCAGGGTCGCCGGTCTTGCGGGCTATAGAGGCGCAGGTTTTTTCTAGTGGCTCGGTTTTCAAACCGATGCACAGAACGGCACAGACATGAGCACGGATCGCACAGATCTGGTCTCGATCTCGGAGCTGCATCGCCGCCTGACCGAGGCCGGCCAGAAGACCAACCGCTCGACGCTGTCGCGCTACGTGACGCGCTACGCCGACGCGCTCAACCCGGTGCGCCAGGGCCGCGACACCCTGGTGTCGTACGCGGCCTTCGTGGCGCATCGCGGCGAGAACCTGAACGTCGCCGACGAGGCGCCCTACGCCGAGCGCAAGCACGGCGCGGCCGCCAAGGCGCGCAAGGAGGAGGCCGACGCCGGACTGCGCGAGATGGACCTCGCCGAGCGGCGCGGTCTGCTCACCTCGGTCACCGAAGTGCGCGCCGCCGGCCTGGAGGCGATCGCCAAGATGAGCGGCGCCTTCGACATCGCGCTTCAAGACACGGCCGACCGGCTCGCCGGCGCGACCGGCGCCGACCCCCGGGTCATCCGCCCGCACCTGCGCAAGCTCAAGGAGCAGGCGCTCGACGAGTTCCGCCGCTCGCTCACCGCCGGCCTTCAGATCGAGGCGGGGGACGCGGCCGGCGCCTGACCTCGGGCGGTTCTGCCCGCGCCGGAGTGGATCCATGGGCTACGTGTTCCTCGCGCTGATCTTCGCCTTCGTTCTGGTGCCCCGTCTGTGGCGCTACGCGCTCGCCGACGTGCTCGCCGCCCATCGCGTGCGCACCGCGGCCTCGCGTGCGCACCGTTCGGCCTTCCGCGAGCGGCTGCGCCGCTCCGGCCCGTGGATCTGGCGCCAGGGCGCCCAGGCCTAGGGGCCTCAACCGCGCCGGAGAGAGGCCGGCCCATGGCGACGACACTTACAGCGCGGGTGGCCGACCTGCCGCTCGGCCGCGAGGTGCTGTTCGGCGCCCTGCTGGAGGCGAGCGAGCCGGTCGAGGAGCTGACCGTCTCCCAGCACGCCGACTGCTTCCGGATCGTGGCCGCCGAGTCGGGCTCGCCGTTCCCGGGGCCCTGGCGCACGGCGCGGATGCCGCACCTGCGCGAGCCGATGGACTGCCTGCACCCGGACCACCCGGCGGCCAGCGTCACGCTCAAGTGCTCGGCGCAGATCGGCAAGTCCGAGATCGTCGTGAACTGGTTCTGCTTCATCGTCGACCGCGCCGCCGGCCCGATGATGACCATGCTCCCCTCGCTCGACGAGGCGATCAAGTTCAACCGGGTCAAGCTGCAGCCGGCGATCGACGCCAGCCCGAAGATCCGCCACCGCGTCGCGGCCGAGAACTCGCGCGACGAGGCCGCCTCGACCACCTCGTTCAAGCGCTTCGTCGGCGGCTTCAACCAGATCGTGACCGCCAGCTCCTCGAAGGGGCTGCAGATGGTCTCCATCCGGTACATGGCCCGCGACGAGGTCTCCGAGTACCCCTTCGACACCGACGGCCGCGGCGACCCGATCGAGCAGTCGCGTGCGCGCCTCAAGGCCTACACGGGCCTGGGGCTCGCCAAGGAGCTGAACTGCTCGACCCCCGGCATCGCCGGCCGGTGCCGCATCACGGCGATGTACGAGGCCGGCGACCGCCGCCGCCGCTACGTGCCGTGCCCGCACTGCGGCGCCTTCCAGATGCTCGTGCCCGAGCGGATGCAGGCGCCGGCCGCCTCGACCGGCTGGCGCACGACGTTCACGTGTCAGGCGTCCGACTGCGGCGTGCTGATCGAGCAGGCCGACCGGAGCGACATGCTGGCCGCCGGCCACTGGGTGCCCACGCGGGTCGAGCCGGGCCAGCCCGCCGTCCCGGAGGTCATCCAGGCGGACGCGATCGCGGCGTGGCTGTGCGACCCCTGCACCGGCCGGTGCCGCGCGTGGCAGCCGAGCTACGCCATCTGGGCGGCCTACTCGCCGCTGGAGGCCTGGACCGACATCTGGCGGCGCGGGCAGGCGTCAAAAGCCAACCCGGTGCTCATGAAATCCCACGTCCAGCAGGACCTGGGCGAGCCCTACGAACCGAAATCCGACGCGCCCGACGCCGACAAGCTCCACGCCGCCCGCGAGGAGTACGCCCCGCGGGTCGTGCCGTACCCGGCCGCCGTGCTCACCGGCTTCATCGACGTGCAGAACGACCGCCTGGAATGGGCGGTCTGGGCCTGGGGACCGCGCGCCGAGGGCTGGATCGTCGACCGGGGCATCATCGCCCACCCGCCCGAGCGCGACGAGGCCTGGGATGAGGTCGACGAGCTGCTGATCCGGACGTACCCGACGCAGAGCGGCGGTCAGATCCTGGTCGACCGCTGGGGCATCGACACCGGCAACAAGGCGACCGAGCTGTACCTGCGCGTCAAGGGCCGCTCGCACCGCCTGATCGCGTGCAAGGGCGCCAACCGTCCGGATGCGCTGCCCAACCGCCGCACCGAGGGCAAGATCCACGACAAGCACGGGCGTGTGATCGAGAAGGTGCCGCTGAACCTCATCGGCAATTTCGGGATCAAGAGCCGCATCTACCAGGGGCTCGCCAACCTCGTCGCCGGGCGCGATGCGGGCGGCAAGTTCCCGGCCGAGACCCTGCACCTGTGCGCCGAGCTGATCGACGAGGACCAGTGCCGCCAGCTCACGGCGGAGATCCTGATCGACCCGCGCGAGGAGGCCAAGGGCAACGCCCGCCGGGCGCTCCACCAGCGCTCGGGCGACCGGCGCGAGTGGATGAAGAAGGTCGGCCAAGCCAACGAGGCGCTCGACTGCGTCGTCGGCGCACGTGCGCTGGCCATCGGCATCGGCGTCGATGGCTTCTCGGCCGAGCGCTGGGCACGGCTGTGGCGGCAACGCTGCGCCGTCGCCGCAGCGCCCGACCTGTTCACCGCCGCCGACCCGGTGGTGGCGAGCGAGGCGGTCGATCCGCCCGCCCCCGAGGTTTTGCCGGAGGTCGGCAACGCCCCGCGCAAGCTCCCGGCCATGTTCGGCCTCGCCCCGCAGCCCGCGGCCGGCGCCAAGCCCGAGGCTGACAAGCCCCGGGGCATGGCGGCGCTCGCCGCCCTCAACCGCAGGTGAACCGATGGTCACGCAGGCGATGCTCGATGCCGCCCGCGCGGCCTATCAGGATCTCATGACCGGCCGTCAGCTCGTGGAGATCCGCCACGAGGGGCAGGGCTACATGCGCTACTCGGCCGTCCAGGCCGGGCAGTTGCTCGCCTACATCAACAGCCTGGAGGCGCAGCTCGGGGTTCCGCTCGATCAGCGCACCGGCCTGCGGCGCACGCGCGGCCGTCGGGTGCTGTTCGGATGAGCGGCCCCCAGATCCTCGGCCCCGACGGCCTGCCGGCGGCCCGATCCGTTCCCACGATCCCGGCGGCGGCCCGCAGCCTCGCCCGCTCAAGCCGGGCGATGGCGACCTCGTTCACCGGCGCCTCGCGCCACGACACCGACCTCGTGACGTGGGAGCCCCACAACCCGTCGGGCGCCTCCGCGCTTCTGGGTGAGCGCGATCCGCTGATCGCGCGGGTCCACGATCTGGCCCGCAACGACGGCTGGGCCTCGGGCGGTGTCACGCGGATCGTCGACAGCATAATCGGCGCCGGCTGGCGCCTCTCGGCCAAGCCGAATGCCCGCTCGCTCGGCCTCCGGACCCCCAAGGGCGAGGTCGATTACGACGCCGCCGACGAGTTCGCCTCGGACATCGAGGCGGCGTGGAAGGATTACGCCGACGACCCAGATTGCTGGTGCGACGTCGGCCGCCGCACAGGCATGGGCGGGATCCTCGCCCTCGCGTTCCGCCACCGGATGATGGACGGCGAGGCGCTGGCCGCGATCCTGTGGCGCCCGCGCGGCGGTCCGTTCGCCACCGCAGTGCAGGTGATCGACCCGGACCGGCTCTCGAACCCGCAGGGGCTCTACGAGCAGAAAGGCCTGCGCCAGGGCGTCGAGATGGACGCCGATGGCGCGCCGATCGCCTACCACATCCGCGTGGCCCACCCCGGCGACTGGTATGTCGGCATGGAGCCCTGGCGCTGGGAGCGCGTGCCGCGGGAGACGCGGTTCGGGCGCCGCGTCGTCGTCCACGCCTTCGAGGCCGACCGCGGCGAGGCCGTGCGCGGCGTGCCGCCGCTGGCCTCGGTGGTCAAGAAACTCAAGATGCTCGGCCGCTACGACGAGGCCGAGTTGCAGGCCGCCGTGCTCAACGCGGTGCTGGCCGCCTTCATCGAGAGCCCGTTCGACCACGAACAGCTCGCCTCGATGATGGGCGACGAGCCCGAGGAGAGCCTGTCGGCCTACCAGAAGATGCGGCTCGGCTTCCACGACGCCGCGCCGATGCGCCTGGGCGGCGTGAAGGTCAACTTCACGGCGCCCGGCGAGAGGGTGACGCTGACCAACCCGAGCCACCCGAACTCGGTGTTCGAGCACTTCCAGCGCGCGGGCCTGCGCAACGTCGCCTCCGCGCTCGGCACCACCTACGAGCAGCTCTCGAACGACTGGGGGCAGGTGAACTACTCGTCCGCCCGGGCGGCCCTGCTCGAAGTCTGGCGCGGCTTCACCGCGCGCAAGGAGCACTTCGCCACCCAGTTCATGCAGCCGATCTACGCGGCGTGGCTGGAGGAGGCGCTCGACCGCGGCATCGTCAAAGCCCCGAAGGGCGCACCGGAGTTCCGGGCGAAGAAAGCGGCCTACTGCGCGGCCAAGTGGATCGGCCCGGCCCGCGGCTGGGTCGACCCGCTCAAGGAAGCCTCCGCCGCGATCGAGCGCACCGCCGCCGGCCTGTCCACCCGCGAGCGGGAGGCGGCCGAGCAGGGTGCCGACTGGGAGGAGGACGCCCAGCAGCAGGCGCGCGAGCGCCGCTACCTCATCCGCCTCGGCCTCGACCCGGACGCGGCCCGCGGCACCCCCGCGCGCAAGGCCGAAGGCGACGACGCCGCGCCGAAGGCCGACGACGCCGACACCTGATGCGGCCGTCGGGCCGCCCGCCCGAGGTTTTAAGCCATGTCGAACCTGATGGCGGCCCTGTTCCCCGAGGGCCGGCCCTGCCTCGTCGATGGCGCGGCCGCCGGCGAGGTCTCCGCCTGTCTGGCCGCGCTCGTGGCCGATCCGCACGCTGCCGACCTGCTCGCCGGGCAGGCGGCGCTGGCGGTGGCCGATGACGGGTTCTGGCCCGCGCCGGGGCACTGGATGAACGCCTACCGCCCCTACGTGGTCGCGGGCGGCGTGCTCCAGATCCCGGTCAAGGGCATCCTGCTCGCCAACCTGAGCTTTGCGGTCGCCACATACGCCACCGGCTACGTCTACATCCGCCGCGCCCTGGAGCGCGGGCTGGCCGACCCGGGCGTCAAGGGCATCGCTTTCCTGTGCGACAGCCCCGGCGGCGAGGTCGCGGGCAATTTCGACCTCGTCGACGCGATCTTCGCCGCGCGCGGACAAAAGCCGCTCCGGGCGTTCGCCCACGAGCGCGCGGCGTCGGCGGCCTACTCGATCGCCTCGGCCGCCGACCAGATCTGGGTCGCCCGCACCGGCACCGTCGGCTCGATCGGCATCGTGGTGAGCCACACCGACGCCTCGGCCGCGCTGGAGAAGGCCGGGCTCAAAATCACGTTCATCTACGCCGGCAAGCACAAGGTCGACGGCAACTCGACCGAGCCGCTGCCCGACGACGTCAAGGCGCGCTGGCAGGTGCGCGTGGATGAGCTGATGGCCGTGTTCGTCGACACGGTCGCGCGCAACCGGGCGATGGATCCCGACGCGATCCGGGCGACCGAAGCCCTGACCTACAGCGCGAGCCAAGCCATCACGGTCGGGCTCGCCGACGCAATCGGCTCCCTGGAGGACGCCGTCGCCGCCTTTGCGGCGGACCTTTCCACCGACGCAGAGGACGACGAGAGCATGTCCGACATCACCCAGGCGGCCCACGACGCGGCCCTCGCCAGCGCGCGCGCCGAGGCCCTGGCCGCCGGCCAGACCGCCGGTCAGACCGCGGGCGCCACCGACGCCAAGAGCCGGATCAAGGCGATCCTTGGCTCCGAGGAGGCCAAGGGCCGCGAGGATCTGGCCCAGCACTTCGCCTTCGACAGCGACCTGCCGGCCGCGGCCGCGCTCGCCGCGCTCGCCAAGGCTCCGAAGGCCGCCGCCCCCGAGCCGGCCAAGCCGAACCTCGCCTCCGACATGGCCGGCGAGAAGGCGATCGAGCTGGGCGCCAGCGGTGGCCAGAACCCGTCCACCATGTCCGACGCCGACCGCGGCGCCGCCGAAGCCAAGGCGCTGCTCGGCCTGCGCTGAGCGGGCCGCCCGCGCCTCACCCCCACCCCTTCCGCCGCCGGAGAGCGCCGCGATGACCGACTATCCCCCGTACAACCCGACCTCGCTGCGCGCCGGCGAGCACCAGCGCGACCGCGCCATCACCGTCGCGTCGGGCGCCAACGCCTCGGGCGTCCTGCTGATGCGCGGCACCGTGCTCGGTCGCGTCACCGCGTCCGACAAGTACGTGCCCTGCGTCAAGACGGCCTCCGACGGCTCCCAGGCCCCGGCGATGGTGCTCGCCTTCAACATCGACGCCTCGGCGGCCGATGTCGCCTGCTCGGGCTACGACGACGGCGAGTTCGTCGCCGAGCTGCTGACCCTCGACCCGAGCTGGACGGTCGACACGCTGGAGGCCGCGCTGCGCGTCGCCGGCTCGAAGATCTACGTCCGCAAGGCCGGCGTCCTGGGCTGATCCGAGCCCCCGGCTGACCCGGCCGCTCGGCCGATCCGACCTCCACCCCTCCCGGCAACCTTCCAGGGCCCCGCGCGGGCCCTTCGCGTTCGGAGCCCGCGTCAATGCCGCTCGATACCAACTCCACCGCTCAGATGCTCGGCGCCTTCGGCGTCTTGGACAAGCCGAGCCGGTTCATCCTGGAGACCTTCTTCAAGTTCTTCCAGCAGTTCCACACCGAGGAGGTGTTCTTCGACCAGGTGCAGCGCGCCCGGCGCCTCGCCGCGTTCGTGGCCGACACGGTCGAGGGGCAGATCCTGCCTTCTCGCGGTTACTCGACCAAGAGCTTCACCCCGCCGACCGTGCGCCCGAAGCACGTGGTCGAGCCGTTCAAGGCGCTCAAGCGCCGCGTCGGTGAGAAGCTGCTCGGCGAGCTGACCCCCGAGCAGCGCTTCGACCTGACCATCCTCGACAACATGCTGCTGCAGGACGACGCGATCACCCGCACCGAGATCTGGATGGCGCTCCAGCTCCTGCTCACCGGCTCGGTGGTCTGCCAGGGCCCGAAGTATCCGTCCAAGACGCTGAGCATGGGCCGCGACCCGAGCCTGACCGTCCAGCTCACCGGCGCGCTGCGCTGGGGCCAGTCCGGTGTCGACCCGCTCCAGAACATCCGCGCATGGTCGACCAAGGTCCAGCGCGTGTCCGGCTCGAAGCCGCGCACGGTGCTGCTCGATCCGCTGTCGGGCGACATGCTGATCAACTCGCCGACCGTCACGAAGGTGATGAACTCGTTCCGGCAGACGGCCGGCAACATCGATCTGGCCGGCAAGACCACCGGCGGTGCGGTAGGCCAGGAAGTCGCCTACCTCGGCTCGCTGCCCGAGTTCGACTTCTGGCAGTACCAGGAGCTGTACGAGGACGACGCCGGCAACACTCAGCAGTTCATGCCGGACAACACCGTGATCCTCGCCAACGTCGATGCGCTCCAGGGCATCAAGACCTACGGCGCGGTGCGCGACCGGCGCGCGGGCTTCCAGGCGCTGCCGCGCTTCCCGAAGGTCTGGGACGTCGAGGAGCCGGCCGCCACGATGCAGAACATGGCCTCGGCGCCGCTGCCGCTGTTCGGCTGGATCAACGCCTCGCTCGCCGCGACCGTCGCCTGATCCACGCCGCGGGCCGGCGCAACGCCGGCCCGCATCGTCCGGGCGCGACCGTCGCCCATCGGCGCACGCCGACCCGACCGATCCCTTGAAACCGGAGCCGCTCCATGGCGACCAAGACCATCCGCGCCAACGTCACGCTGCACCTGCCCGGTGCCGGCCACATGCCCTTCGCTATCGACGCCAACGGCGCCGTCACGGCCGGGAAGTACGTCATCAAGGAAGTGCTGCCCGGCACCCCCGTCGAGATCGACGCCGACGAGGCCGACGCCCTGATCGCGGCCAAGAAAGCCGAACTCTACGAGGAGGCGAAGGCCGAGAAGGCCGCCAAGGTCCCGGCCGCCTCCTGATCCCACCCGGCCGCGAGGCCGCAGCCCGAGGCGTGCGCCCATGCCGTCCCCGTTCGAGGCGGCGTGGGCCGCGCGGTCGAGCGATCTTCTCGTCCACTTCAACGAGATGGAGCCGTTCCTGCTGGAGCCTCAGACCCGGCCGACCATGACGGTCGCCGGCGGCCTTGAGGTCCCTGACGTGAACCAGGCGACCATCGCCGACCCCTACCGGCCGATGCTTCCGGTCCAGGCCGTGCTCCTCGACAAGGGGGCGCCGCTGCACGCTCACGGACGCAGCATGGCCGACTCCACCACCCGCCCGATCGTGGCCGAGTGCCCGATCGCGATCCTGCAGCTCGACGCGATCGGCACGGCTGTCGAGCCCGACGATGTGCTGACCCGGACGCGCACGGGTCGGCGCTACGCGATCACCAAGGTCGTGCCGCAGCAGTTCGGGCGCGGGTTCGCGCACCTCGCGGAGGTCGGATGAGCTACGCGCTGACCGCCCTGCGGCTCGCCACGATCGCGGCCCTGAACTCGCATCCGGTGCTCGCGCGCGAGTGCCAGGGCCGGATCTACGACTCGGCGTTCGGGGATTTCAAGGCGAGCCAGCCGATCCCGGTGATCGTCGTGACCACCGAGGAGCTGAAGGGCGAGGCCTACTCCCGCAACAACGGCGGCCTGCCGTTCAACGACCATTGCAACCTGTGCCTGGAGATCGCGTTGCGGGCCACGCTCGACGGCGAGACCGGCACCGAGATCCTCGTGCCTGCCATCGACGGCGCGAGCGAGGCGCGGCTCAACCGCTACGCGTGGTGCGCCGACGTGATGCTCACGCAGGGGCGCGTCCACCCGATCGCCAGCGGGCCGACGCCCGAGGGGAACCTCTTGGTGCGCCAGGTCCTCCGGCGGGTCCCGGAGCGGTCGAGCGCGCGCTTCGCCACGGACGAGACCGGGGTCAAGTTCGCGATCCACCTGCTGACCTATCGGGTGGAACTCAAGAACGACGCCCCCACCCTGGGCGCGTCCCCGACCGATCCCTACGCCGTGCTGCCCGACCCGCTGCGCACGGTGGCGCGGGCGGCCAAGCCCGGCTCCTACGCCGAGATGGTGTGCAAGCTTGAGGCGGCGGCGCTCGCCGGCCTGCTCACCCCGCCGAGGCCGATCCAGTCCGGCGCCTTCAACCCGGATGGCACCGGCACGCCGGTGCCGGACGATCCGGTCACGGCCATCACCTTCCCGTTCCCGCCCGCGGAGACCCCTTGATGCGCAAGCACGTCACGCCCGCGCACCCGCGCGCGACCATCCTCGACCCGGCCCGCAACCGGAAGCTGCCGCCCACCGGCGCCGACGTGACGTGGTCGGCCTACTGGGCCCGCCTGGAGATGCGCGAGGACATCACCGTGACCGACATCGCAGAGATCGCGGCCGAGCCGGAGCCTGCGGCGATCGCCGGGCCCGAGGCCGCGCACGCCGTCGAAGCCGAGCCCGCGCCCGAGGCCGGGCCCGCGCCCGAGGCCGCGCACGGCTGAGGCCGACCCCCAACCCTTCCGAACCACCCACGCGGGCCGCCATCGAGCGGCCCTTCTCTTTGGAGCCCGCGCCCATGGTCGCTTCCCAGGTCGCCTTCAATTACGTCTCCGGCGACATCCGCGTCCCGCTGTTCGCGGCTGAGATCAACGCCGGCCCCCCGACCTACTCGTCGAAGTCCCCGCTCGTGCTGATCGGTCCGGCCAAGGCGGGCTCGGCGGTGGCACTCTACGGGAAGCTCTACAACGCCGGCTTCACCGATCCGAACGTGCTGTGCGGCACCGGCTCGGTCCTGGCCGAGATGCTGCTCTACGCCCGCCAGATGAACCCGCTGGGCGAGATCTACCTGCTAGACCGCGGCGCCATCGCGGGTGCCGTCGCCGCCTCCGGCACGGTCGCGCTCGCCGGCACCGCCACCAGCCCCGGCACGCTCACCCGCTACATCGGCGGCGAGCGCTACGACGTGAACGTCGACACCGGCGATACCGCGGCCGTGGTCGCCGCCGCCCTGGTCGCCGAGATCGCGGGCGGCTACACCAAGTTCAACCGCGCGATGGGCGCCCCGGTCGCGGCGACCGTGGCCGCGGGCGGCACCGCCCAGGCCACCTCGGTCACCCTCACCGCCAACCATCCCGGCACCGAGGGCAACGGCATCACCATCCTCGCCGGCCTCGACGGCGACGAGGCCGAGGTCCCCGGCATCACCGCGACCGCGACCGCGATGGCCAACGGCGTCGGCGACGCGGTGATGGCGACGCTGCTCGCCAAGTTCGGCAACCAGCCGGCCGACTTCATTGGCGCGCCCTACGCCTCGACGGGCCAGCTCAACGACGTGCGGGACTTCCTCGCGGTGATCGGCGCCGGGCGCGCCTCGCCGATGGTCGGCCTCGACGGGCACTACTTCACCGCCCTGAACGGCAATCTTTCGGCGCTCACCGCGTTCGGCGACGGCCGCAACGACCCGCACGCCACGATCATGGGCGTCAGCCTCGTCCCGCACCCGCTGTGGTGCTGGATCGGCGCGCTGGCCGGCGCGGTGGCCTTCTCGAAGAACCTCGGGCGCGACCTCAAGACCGCGATCGAGATCGTGCGGCCGATGCAGACGATCGTGCTCTCGGGCCTGCGCCCGTCGCACGATCCCAACAACGACTTCGCCCCGGCCGACCGGGACTCGCTGCTGCGCAACGGGATCTCGACCTTCGTGCGCACGCCCGACGGCCAGGTCGCCTGTGACCGCATCATCACGACCTACCAGACCAACGCCGCGGGGCTCGCCGACACCGGCTTCCTCGACATCGGCAAGGTGTTCGGCGGCGTCTACGTCAAGCGGCGCATGAAGAACGCGCTGCTCGGCGCGTATCCGCGCGCGGCGATGATGGAGGACAACCCGGGCTCGATCCAGGGCGTGGTCACCCCGCCCCAGGCGCGGGGGGTCGTGGTCCACGAGTACAACGCCATGCACACCGCCGGCGTCGTGCGCCAGCCCGACCTATTCGCCACGAGCGTCGTCGTCGACTTCGACTACGACAATCAGCGGGCGAACTTCTACCTGCCGACCGCGGTGACCCCCGGCCTCATGGTGTTCGCCGTCAACGAGACGCTGTTTGCCGACCTGGCCGAGCAGGATCCGTCCGGCCTCTGAGCCCCGGGCCCGGCGCGCGATCCGCGCCGGGCGCCCCCGTAAACGGCGCTCCGCGCCGATCCCCGCAACCTCCGCATCGAAAGGGCTGACCCGTGGATACACAGGGCGGACGCCTCCAGGTCACCATCGGCAGCACCACCTACGACTGCCGCGGCAAGTGCCAGGTCGATCCCTCGCTCGTGAGCGTGGACGCCGGCGTCAACTGGTCCGGCAAGGGCTACAAGACCGTCAAGCCCGAGCTGGCCGCCGTGCAGCTGTCGTTCGACCGGGGCAAGGGTCTGCCCTGGACCCAAGACTTCATGCTCAAGGACGAGAACGTGACCATCGTCGAGATGGACGCCGGCGTGACCCACTACCTCACCGCTGCGGCCAAGGTCGGCAAGCCGACGATCGACACCGAGAGCGGTGAGGTCTCCGGCGTGTCGCTCAAGTCCGACGCCTACCGGCAGGCCGCGGTCTGAGGCTCGCGCCTCCGGCCCTCACCCGTCCCGCGACGCCAGCATCCGGATCCGACCCGTGGCCACCAAGACCATCGCGCTCTCGAAGCCCATCATGGGCCACGCCGTCATCCGCGAACTGGCGTTCAAGGACCCGACGTGGCGGGCGATCATGGAGGTCGGCGGCGAGCCCTACGTCCGCGCGCCCTCGCCGGCCCGGCCGGGCTTCTTCCAGATCGTGCCGATCTGGGAGCGGGTGCAGGCCTACGCCGAGCGCCTGCTCGTGACGGGCGAGGGCAAAGCCGCCGCGACCGACCTGCACCTGCTCGGGATCGAGGACACCAACAAGGTCAAGGACGCGATCCTGGATTTTTTCCTCGACGCGGACCCGCTTCTGGAGCGGCGCCCCGCGGACGATGGCTCGACGACCTCGCCAGCGAACTCCGATACGACTTCGGCTGGCGAAACGGCGACATCCTCGATCTGACGGTCGAGGACCTGATCTACGAACACACCCAGGCCTGTGAGCACGCCGAGCGCCGCGCGCAGGAACGCGAGGAGGCGCTGCGGCGCGTACGGCGCGGCCGCTGACGGGGACCGCCCACCATGCCGATCAAGACGGTCGAGGCGCAGCTCGTCCTGGGCGGCAAGGACGCGGGGGCGTCGGCCGCCGTCATGCAGGTGGTCAAGGCCTACGAGCAGGCCGAGAAGGCCGGCAAGGGCATGTCCAAGGGCGCCGAGCAGGTCGCCAAGGCTTTGCTCGATGTCGAGAAACAGCAGGCCGCGGTCAACGCGGTCATGGGTGCGCGCAACGGCGCCGCCACGGCCGAGGCGAACCTCCACCGGGTCACCACGGCCGCCGGTGAGACCAAGACCGCGCTCGACAAGGCGCGCACGGCGGTCGCCGCCTTCGACGGCCAGAGGCCCGCCAAGGGCTCGGATCTGGCCAAGCAACTGACCGAGGCGGCCAAGGCGGCAGCGGCGGCCGAGAAGGCGCAGAAGTCGGCCAGCCGCGAGGTCGCCCAGGCGACACGTGCGGCCGAGCAACAGGCCCGCGCCCTGCGCGACGCCGAGCGGGCGGCCGCGGCCGTCAACGTGCCGCTGCAGGCGCTGGAGCAGCACCAGCGCCACCTCGCGCAGGAGTTCGACCGGACCTCGGAGGCCATGCGCCGCCAGATCCAGGTCGAGGAGCGGGCCGCGCGCGCGGCCAAGCACCACGCCCAAGAGCAGGCCGAGGCCGCCAGGCATATGCGCCAGCACGGCGTGGTCGGCGCGGCGGGCTCGCTCGCCGCCGGTGCGGTCAGCGTCCACGGCGTCACCCACGTGATCGGCCACGCCGCCAAGGCCGGCGCCGAGGTGCAGAGCACCCGCGTCGACATGGCCAAGGCCGGTATCGGCTTCGAGGAGCGCCAACACATTACCGACGAGTCGCTCAAGCTCGCCGCGAAGTACAAGAACGTGACCCAGGCTTCCGTGATGGAACTCTGGAAGGAGATGCGGTCGGTAATGACCGACCCGCATGAGGTCAACGAAGTCATCGACCCGATGGTCCGGGCGAAATCGTTGCTCGACGCCAAGGATCCGAGCGGCGGCGCCTCGCACGGCCTCAATCTGCTCGTGAAGGGTGCCGAGAACATCGGGGCCGCCAAGGATCCGGTCCGCTTTACCAAGCTTCTTGATAGCTACGTCAAGGCGATGCAGGTGATGGGTTCGACCATCACCCCGGAAGGCATCTTCGAGATGCAGAAGTACTCGAAGACCTCCGGCGCCCGCTGGTCCGACCGCTTCATCATGACCACGGCGCAGTCGCTCGGCCAGGAGATGGGCGGTTCGACGGCCGGCGAGTCGATCGATATGGTGACCAAGCAGATCGTCGGCGGGATGCAGAACTTGCATTCCAAAGCTAAGGAGTTCGCCCGCGTCGGCCTCGTAAACGAGAAGGCGCTCGACATCGTTAACGGTGAAGTCAAGGGAACCAAAGCGGGCGTCAAGCACGCCATCAAGGGCGATACTCTGGCGGCGACCGATCTCGATAAATGGGTCTACGAGGTCTTGCTGCCGCACCTGCGGGATCACGGCATCAAGTCCGAGAGCGACCAGCTCGATTGGGTGCAAAAGGCCTTCACCGGTCGCGGCGCGAACGTTATCTCCAAGCTCATCACGCAGCGGGAGAGTTTCGAGGCGCACGGTCGGATGTACGGCGATGCGAGCGGCCTTGCGGGGACGAAGTACAACCGCTCCGATCCGATCGCCGCGCTCGGCGCCGTGTCGAAGTCCCTGGAGACCTTCCTCGGCGTCGTGACGGCGCCGATCATGGTCAATGCCGCCCACGGTCTCGACGATGTCGCCACCGCGATCTCCGGGTGGTCGCTCAGGCTCGCCGCCTTCAACAAGGCCCACCCGGACCTCGCCAAGGCAGAGGCGCCGGCCGCCGCGGCCGCGGGGCTCGCCGGTGCCGGCACCATGTCGGTACTGGCCTGGAAGGCGTTCTCCGGCGGGTTCGGGTTGAAGGGCTCGGCGGTCGCCCTCGACCACTCGGCGCTGGCTCTGGAGGTCGCGGCGACGAAGCTCGGCGCGGGCGGCGCTACGACCGAGGTGGCCAAGGCCGCCGCGGCCGGTGGCCTGACCCTCGGCGGCGTCGTGACCGGCGGCGTGATCGCCTCCGGAGCCCTCGCCGGCGGTTGGCTCGACACCAACTTCGGCGGCAACACCGGCGCGCTCGGGCTTGTCACGGGCCAAGAGAGTGACCAGCAGAAGGCCGCCCGCTACCTCGCTGAGCAGAAGGCCGAGCGCAAGAAGGGCGCCCTCTATGGCGAGCGCGCCAACGTGCTCGACAACCTCACGCGCGAGCGCGAGGTCCGCGACAACCTCGCTAAGCCCGACGACCCGGGATACCTGACCCAGGGCCTCGACGCGCTCGGGATCGGCAGCGGCGAGGAGCGGCAGAAGCGTCGCGACGCGCTCAAGGCCGAGTCTGAGAAGAGCATCGTCGCGATGGAGGCGCAACTCGCCGCCATCGACGCGAAGATCAAGGATGCCGCGGCCATGCCGCTGCCGCCGGTCCGGCCCCCGGACCTGGGCCAAGTCGAGGTCAAGGCCAAGGAGACCGGCACGGCCTCCGGCGAGAAGGTCGGGGATGGCATCAAGGACGGGATTACGGCCAAGACACCGGAGGTCGTCGACCGAGCGCAGGGCCTGTTCGACGCGCTCTCTCAGATCTTCAAGCAGGGCATCGCGATCCCGCTGCAGATGAGCTTCGACGGCTCGGGCATGGGCGGCGGCTCCGGGATCCAGACGGCGAGCTTCGGCGGCGGCGAAGGTGGCCTCGGCGGCATGATCCGCAAGGCTTCCCTGGGCGGCGGTGGTTTGGGCGGCGGCCTGGGCGGTGGATCGGGCGGCGGCGGCGGTGGCGGCGGCGGATCGGCGCTGGAGATCCCCGCATCGGTTCAGGCGAGCGACGCCGAGCGCAACAAGCTCGGGCTCATCCAAAAGTACGAGAGCGGCGGTCGAAACGTCCCGAACTATATGTTCGATCGGCGCCACACCGCGCAGGGCTACTACCAGATCACCAACACGAACTGGCGCAACATCGCGCCGAAACTCGGGATCACGGCGCCCAGCGCCATGTCCGCGAGCCACGCCGATCAGGCGCGCGTCGCTCTGTACCTGCTGCGGGGCAGCGGCATCGGCAACTGGACGCCAAAGGTGGCCAGCGCACTGCGCCGAGGCGAGCGGGCGCGGTTCGGCGCCGATGCGGTCGCCGGCCCCGTCGCCGCCAGGGATCTCCCTGGTGCGGCCCCGGCCAAGGATCCCGCCGCCCTCGACCCGCACCTCGTGCGCGGGCTCGACGGCAAGGAAGGGCTCGACCTCGGCGACGGCACGATGAAGATGCCGGACGGCTCGATCCGCTCGATCACGAGCGGGGGCGGGTCGCCGCGGATGCCGGAGCGCACGGTGCCAGACCCGCCGAAAGCGGGCCTGGGCGGTCACGGCGAGATGCGCGAGCACGTCGCCGACCTAGGCCGGCACATCGACCGGCTCGGCGACATGACCTGGCGCTCGCACCACACCGTCGAGGTGAATGCGGGACCGGGCGTCACCGCCCGCACGAAGAAGCTGCGCATGCAGACCGACGGTCCGGTGCGCGGCAACATGGGCATCTCGATGCCGCAGACGGAGATCGGGTAGCCGCCCGATCTCCCGACACCCGGGGGTCGCGATGCTGGAGGTCAATGCCGATCAGGCCGCGATCGCCAAGCTCGCCCGGGATCTGGCGGGCTTCGGCCCGAAGCTGCCGAACGCCCAGGCGCTGGTGGTCAACCGGGTGCTCACGCGGACCAAGGCCCGCGTGATCCCCGCCCTGGTCCAGCAGACGGGGCTGACCAAGCGGATCATCGTCAAGGCGGTGCAGATGGCCCGCGCCTCGCCCACGAACGGCGCGCGCGGCTATCTCTGGACCAAGGGTGGCGAGGTGTCCCTGCGCTACTTCGGGGCGCACGAGGTCGCGGGCGGCGTCCAGTACACCGAGCGCGGCCACGTCGAGACCCTGGCGGGCCACTACTTCCGCCGGTCGGGCAAGTCGCCCGGCCGGTTCATGGTGCGTCGGCTCAACGGGCAGGTGTTCTACTCCACCTCCGGCAAGTGGGGCGTGAAGGAGGATCTGCGCGTCGAGAAGTCCGGCCTCTGGATCCCGACCGAGATGGTCGCGGGCGAGACGCGCAAGGCATTCCTGGACACGATCGAGCAGGACCTGCCCGGCGAGATCGCCGCCGAGCTGATGAAGCTCCTGCCCGGAGGCACCCGGTAGATGCGCAACTGGCCCCAGACGGTCCCGGGCGCCTCGTTCCGGGGCTTTCCCTTCGAGGTCGAGCGCGAGGGCGGCGACGGCGCCGGCCGATACGTCGCCGTCCACACCTACGCCGGGGCGGAGACCCACGACACCGAGGATACGGGCCGCAAGGTCCGGCGCTACCGGGTCACCGCCTACATCGTGGGCGACGACGCGGACACCCAGGCCGACGCCTTCCTGGAGGAGATGTCGACCGGCGGGACCGGCACGCTGATCCTGCCGATCACGCCGCCCGCGACGGTCCGTCCCGTCAACGGCGCCTGGAACTCGGACAAGAGCCAGCAGGGCAAGGTCGCCCTCGACCTGGAGTTCGTCGACGCGGGCGGCCAGGGCGGCGGCTATCCCGCCGTCCAGATCGGCGACCGCATCGCGCAAGGCGCGCTCGACACGCTGGCCGACGTCGTCTCCAGCGCGATCGGCGCCTTCGTGCCCGACGCCGTCGCCGGGTTCCTGCCCGGCTTCTAACCCCCCGATCGGAGCCGCCATGGCCGCGCCCCCGTCCTCGGCCATCGCCGGCGCAGCGGTGGCGGCCCAGGCGCTCGCCGGCGTGCTCGGCGAACTCGCCGGGACGCTGCCGGTGCCGACCGCGACCGCGCAGAGCGTGCGCGCGCTCGCCCGCCGGATCGCGCAGAGCCGCGCGCCGCGCCTCGTGGCCCTGTCGGACGCCGCCGCGATCGCCGCGAGCCTTGTCGGCGGGCTCCAGGCGCTCGCCCGGGACGCGACGCCGTCGGACGCGGCCGCCGGGCTCTACGCGGCCGCCTCGGCGACGCAAGCCTGCGCGCCGACCTCGGCCTCGCCGGTCCTGACGCAGGCCTACAGCCTCGCCCGGGCGCTCTGCGTCGCGGTCGAGGCGGCGGCGTTGGGCGAGGCGTTCCTGGCGGAGGCGCGCACCGACTTCGCCGACCGGCAATCGGCCACCGCCGCGCGCGCCCGGATCGGCGCGGCGATGGACGGCGCCACCGACCGCATCGCCGCCGCCCTCGGGCCGGCCGCCATCGACGTGCTCGGCACCGCCGCCCGGCAGACGAGCGCGTACCTCGTGACGGAGTCGGCCACGCTCCAGCCGATCGCCCGGGTGAAATCGGCGAAGTCGATGCCGTCCACCGCGCTCGCCTGGGCGCTCTATCAGGACCCGGCGCGCGCGCCCGACCTCGTGGCGCGCAATCGCTCCGGCACGAGCCTGTTCATGCCGACCACCTTCGAGGCGCTGACGCCGACCTCGCCTTGACCGGAGCGCGCCCGTGGGCTTCCAACCGGAACTGGTGACGCTCACGGTCGACGGGCAGGTGCTCCAGGGCTGGCAAGGCGTCCACGTGACCCGCTCGGCCAAGGGCGCGGCGATCGCCTTCTCGTTGCGCGCCTCGAACCCGGCGTGGTCGGCCCAGGCGCGGCTCGTGCGCCGCGGCAAGCTCGTGCAGATCTACACTGCCCCGCTCGCGGGCGAGGACGGGTTCGGCAGCTTCAGTGCGGCCAAGGCCGACCTGCTCTGCACCGGCTACGCCGACGATTATGAGGTCGAGAGCGCGCCGGGCACGCACGACGTCGGGATTTCCGGCCGCTCGAAGGCGGGCGACGCCATCGACTGCCCGCCGGTCAAGCACAAGACCGGACTGGAAGAGAACAAGACCCTGTTGGAGGCGGCCAAGGCCTTCGACGAGTGGGGGATCAACTTCACCTCGGATCAAGTGCTCACGAAGCTCCGTGAGATCCAGCTCGTGCCGGGCGAGCCGCTGTTCTCCACCCTGGAGCGGGAGGCGCGCCACTGCGGCGTGCTGCTCACCGGCCAGCCCGACGGCGGCGTCAAGATCACCCGCGCCGGCAAGAACCGCCACGCGGGTGCGCTCGTCCACGGGCAAGCTCCGTGCAAGCGGTGGAAGCTCAACTGCTCGATCGAGAACAAGCGCTCCAAAGTCCACGTGCGCGGCCAGCGCTCGCTCGGCACGGACGCGGACGCGCTGCGCCAGGAGGAGCAGGCCGAGGACGACAGCGTCGGGCGCCACCGCCCGCTGATCGTCCACCACGAGGGCGACCACGTCGACAAGGAACTCAAGCGACGCGCCGAATGGGAGATGCTGCGCCGCTCCGGCTCCGGCATCTCGATCCAGGTCAAGGTTGCGACCTGGCGCGACGAGGCCGGCAAGCTCTGGGAGCCGACCCACCTCGTGGCCGTCCAGTGGGACGACGAGGAGATCGACCAGGACCTCGCCATCGCCACCGTGGTGTTCAATCAGGGCGTGGGCGAGGGCGAGAGCGAAGCCGGCACCTGGGCCGACCTCACGCTGGTCGATCCGCGCACGCTCGGCGCCGACGCGGCCGGCAAGGGTTCGGGCTCGGGCGCGGGCAACGGCGGCGGCGCGGAGGGCTCGGACTTCGGCGCCGGCCTCGACGACGCGCAACTCGACGACAGCACGATCGACTACAACGCCTTCACGGCCAAGGGGCACGCCTGATGCACGCACTCGGGCGCCTGTTCCGGGCCGAGCACGTCGAGACCGACGACACGGGCGACCTGCAGACGGTCACGCTCTATGGGCAGCCCGGCGAGACCTTGAAGCGGGTCCACCGGGTGCAGCCGTTCGGCTTTCACTCCAGCGTCCCGGTGGGTAGCCACGGCATGGGCCTGCAGTTCGGCTACGGCGGCCGGACGCTCAACGCCTACCTCGGCGGCGAGCACAAGGATTACCGGCCGCGCGATCGCGACGTCGGATCCTCGGCCCTCTACGACGCCAACGGCAACCTGATCTCCCTGGTCCAGAAGGAACTGCGGGTCACCGGCCGGCACGCCACCGTGGTCGAGGGCAAGGACCAGACGACGGTGCGGCTCACCGACGGCACCGAGGTCGTGCTCAAGGGCGGTAAGGTCTACCTCGGCGGCCTCCAGAACGCCCAGGCGGTGATGACGGCGGCCGGCCCGTCCACGCGCGTGTTCGCCGTCATCTGAGATCCGCACCCGCGAGGCCGGCATGCAACTCGACATCTCACCGCTCGCCGACCTCGGCGCGGTGACCCTGCCGCCCGACCTCGTCATGCTCCGGCTCGACGGCACCCCGTGCGCGCCGGGCGAGTACGGGGTGCGCTACGATTTCGCGGTGGCCACCACCCAGGCGCAGGGCGGGGCCGGCGGCCTCGTGGCCCGGATGCCGCTGGCGACCGCGGTCCACCTGCTGATGTGGACCGACGCGGCGCCGCCCCCGGAGCTGTTGCGCCGCTTCGGCATCAAGGACGCCCGGGGTTGGCCCGGTGACGGCTTCGACGTGCAGGCGGCGCAGGGCGAGGCGCCGCTCGGCTCCTACTTCTGGGTCTACCGCCGCGCCGAGCTATCCGAGCAGATCGGTCTGGAGCTGGCGGCCGAGGCGCGCCGCTGCCTCCGGCCGCTGGTCGGCCAGGCGGCGGTCGCCAAGGTCACCGCCGCCTGCGCGGTCGATCTCATCAACGACCGGGCCGTGCTCGACGTCGGGCTCTACGCCCGCGACGGCGCGACGCTCTACGCCAAGAAATTCGACCCGCTCTGGGATCTGGTGCGACAGGGGCTGTGACATGGCGGGCTACACCGTGCGCAGCTTGGGCGGGCTCTCCGGGCTCGCGCGCGGGTACTTCACCCAGTCGGTCTCCGGTGCGGTCGCGAGCGTCTGGGCCAACACCTTCACGGTGGTCGCCAAGGTGCTGGCGCTCGCGGGCTTCGAGCTGGAGCAGCGCCGGGCCTGGCTGGTCAAGCAACTGTTCGCCTCGACCGCCGAGCGCGTCTGGCTGATCCGCCACGGCTTCGAGCTGGGGCTGACGCTGGAGCCGGCGGCCTTCGCGCTCGGCACCGCCTCGGGCCCGGCGCCGGCCGGCCTCCCCGTGCCGGCCGGACTGCAGTACGTTCGCGGCGACGGCGTCGTGTTCGACGTGATCGCGGCGGCGAGCGCCGCCGGCGCCACGCTCACCCTCGACCTGGAGGCCGACGTCGCGGGGGCTTCCGGCAACACCGACGCCGGCACCACGCTCACCCTCCTCGACCCGGCCGACGCGCCGGCCGGCACGCCCGCCCAGATCACCGTGCTCGCGGCCGCCGACGGCTCCGGCCTGTCGGGCGGGGCCGACGAGGAAGACATCGAGAGTTTCCGGGCGCGCGTGCTCTACCGCAAGCGCAACCCGCCCCAGGGCGGCTCGGCGGCCGACTACGCCGAGTGGGTGCAGGCGGCGGTGCCCACCGCCACTCAGGTGTTCGTCGACAGCTTCTCGAACGACGCCCGCGCGGTGTGGGTGCAGTTCCTGGTCTCCGACCAGCCGAACGGCATCCCCACCGCCGGGCAAGTCGCGGCCGCCCAGGCCTACGCCTCCGACCCGATCCGCCGCCCGGTCACGGCGCGCGTGTTCGTCTCGGCATCGGTGGCCGAACCGGTCGCGGTCGTCGTCGGCAAGCTCACCCCCGATACGGTCGCGGTGCGCGCCGCGATCGAGGCCGAGATCGCCGCGACCTTCGCCGACCGCGCCCAGCCCGGCACGCCGTCGGCCGCCTTCGCGTTCTCGGCCTCCTGGCTCGACGAGGCGGTCTCCCGGGCGACCGGCGAGGACAGCCACGACCTCGTCAGCCCGGGCGACCTGACCTTCACGAGCGGGCAACTGCCGGTCCTCGGCTCGATCGCCTACCAGTAGCGGAGCCCGCGCGTGAGCGACATCCCGAGCGGCTGGCCGTGCGCGGCGCTGCCCAGCGTGCCGCCCTCGGTCCTCGACCTGGAGGCGCAGCCCACCCCGGATGGGCTCCTGCCGCAGATCCTGGCGTTGACCCCGCGCGGGCCGGCGTGGGGCACCGACGAGACCGGCGACGGCTCCGGCGCCTCGCCCGTGCAGCGCCAGTTCTGGCGGGCGCTCGCCGCGTGGGCGGCCGACCATCTCGGGCTCGACTGGACGGCCGCGACGCAGACCTTCCCGACCGCGATCAGCTACACGCTCGACGACTGGGAGCGGGAGCTGGGCCTGCCGGACGCCTGCAACACCGGCCAGGGCGGCACGGCGGCGCGGCTCGTCGCCGTGCGCTCGAAGTTCGCCAGCCAGGGCGGCCAGTCGCCGGCCTTCATGATCTGCCTCGCGCAGAGCCTGGGCTACACGGTCACGATCGAGGAGCCGGACCAGTTCGCGGTCGACACGAGCGCGCTGGCCGAGGACTCGCTGATGTCCACGCCCCAGGGCGTGCAGGTCCGCCCGCTCGATCCCCTGACCGCCGCCCGCCTCGTGCCGCTCTGCGACGAGGTGGCCTGGAAATACTGGGTGGTCCACGTGGCCGCGCTCGGCGAGACCTTCTTCAAGATCGACGAGGGCGTGCTGTCCGAGGACTCGATGGTGGGCGGCCAGCTCACCGGCGTCCCCGGCCAGGGCGACCCGCTGGAGGGGCTGATCACGCCGGCCGACCTCATGTGCGTGCTCGACCGCGTCTGCCCGACCCACACCGTGCTCGTGTTCCGCCTCGACCTCTGACGGTCCGAGGCCGCCGCCCGCGCCCCGCCATCGCTTGAGCCGCCGGCCGCCGAGGGCCGCGCGCTCGCACGCCCTCACGCCCGGAGATCCGCCCGTGTCGCGCTACCTGCCGCCCTCCGGTGCAACCGGCACGGACGACCCTTACGTCGGGCTCAACGTGCCCGCGGGCACCGACGGCTCGAAGGTGCCCAAGGGCGCGATCGAGTACACCCAGCGCGAGATCCAGAACGCGCATCTGGCTGCCGGCAACCTGCCGACCAACGACGACGTCACCCAGCTCGCCCAGGACATCGGCCGCGGGATCTGGGTCGGCCCGCTCGGCGCCAATCCCAATTCGCTGAACGGCACGATCGGCGCCGGGGTCGATCCGAGCTTCACCCCGCGCCCGTATCTGGCCAACCTCCTGCCCTGGACGCGGATGTGGGGCATCGCGTCCCAGACCAACACCTCGACCAACGTCAGCCTGACGGTGACGGGGATCGGCACGGCCGCCGGGGTCAAGATCGCGCCGCTGCTCAAGCGCGACGGCACGGCGCCCGCCGTCGGCGATGTCCCGGTCGGTATCCCGTTCGCGTTCTACGAGGACACCAGCGGCAACTGGCGGTTCGCCGAGCGGGTCGCCAGCGACCAGGCCTCGGGTGGCGGCTCGACCACGGTGGCGGCCGGGCGCAACCGGTTCCTCGACCCGGGCTTCCTGGTCTCCCAGCGCGCGCTGCCGGACACCGAGAGCTACTATCCCAGCGCCCCGAACTACTCGCCCGCCCTGACCCTCGTCAGCGGCGTGCGGGCCTACGCCTCGGACGGGTGCTACGCCCTGCGCAATGGCGCGACCGGCGCCGCCACCGTCCAGCGCATCGCCGGCCCCTCGTTCAGCGGCGGCGCCTTCTGGCAGCGCATCGCGGTCATCACCGCCAACGCCGCGCCGGGCTCGAACGACTTCCTCGGCTGGGTCCTGCCGATCGAGGGGCCCGACATCGCCGACCTCGAATGGGGCACGGCCGCGGCCAAGCCGTTCACCGTCGGGTTCGACACACGCTTCCCGGCCGGCACGTACAGCGCGGCGATCCAGAACGGCGACGGGGCCGGCTCGACCCGCTCGAACCCGGTGACCTTCGCGGTCACGTCCGACGGGGCGCTCGGCACGCTCAAGACCGTCACCTTCCCGGGAGACCAGTCGGGCGCGTGGAACACGGCCAAGGGCGCGCGTGGCCTGTGCCTCGTGATCACCCTGTGCGCGGGCGCCGGCCTCACGGGCGCGGCCGGCCAGCAGGGCGGCAACGTGCCGGCGGCCGCCGGCCAGTCGAACGCCATGGCGGCGGCCGGCGGGGTCTACGACATCGCCGCCCCGCGTGGGAACGTCGGCACGGCGCTCGCGCCCTACGATCCGCCCTCCTACGGGCGGGCCTACGCCGATGCGATGCGATACTTCCAGACCCTGACGCACTTCGAGGCGTTCTCGGACCTGTCGGGCTCGCAGGTGGTGGCAAAGCTCAAGTTCTTGGTGCCGATGGCCAAGGCGCCGGTGGCGAACCTGTCCGGTCCCGCGACGATCATGCTGCCCGGCTACACGTATTACACGCAGTCGAGCCCGAACATCTCGTTCGATCATACTGGCGATTTCTCCGAGGGCGGCATGGCAATCATGCAGGCTTTCTCGGGCCTGCCGAACTCGTCATCGTTCATCGGCTACTTCAACGCTGGCCAGTACATCCGGCTCGACGCGTCGATCTGAACCCGCCGCCCGTCAGCGCCGTGCCCCGCCCCACCCGGGGCGGCGGCCGCGCGCGCCTCATCTGCTCGCGAGCCCGCATGGAAACGATCTCCAAGCCGATCGGCCTGACCTTCGCCGGTCAGATTAAGGCCGCCGGCCTTCAGGGCCTGTGCTCCTGGAACAATCTCGGGGTGACCCGGCTGTCCGGCACGTCGGACGCCGACTGGGCCAAGGTGGTCGCGCTCGTGGCAGCCCACGACGCCACCGCCCCGCTGGTGTCGCCGACACAGGCGCTGATCGACTACGCCGCGGCCAAGCGCTTCGCGGTCGAGACCGGCGGCATCACGCTCAACGGGCTGACTGTGGCGACCGACCGCGCCAGTCAGGCGATGGTCGCCAACGCCTACAGCGGCATGGTCCTGTCGGGCACCACCGCCATCAAGTTCAAGGCATCCTCGGGCTGGATCGAGCTGAGCTTCGACCAGGTCAAGGCGATCGCGCTGGCGGTTTACACCCACGTCCAGGCCGCCTTCGCGGTCGAGGATGGGCTCGACGCCGCGATCCACGCCGATCCGCCGACGGTCACCACCGCCGGCCAGATCGACTCCGCCGCGTGGCCGGCGAACCCGGATTGAGCCTCCGGAGCCGCCCCGACCGTCCCCGTCCCGCGTGAGGCGCCGCCCGTGTCCAACCTCGCCCTCATCCCGGCCCGGCGCCAGGACTTCACCACCTGCCAAGTCGCCGACTGGCTCGACGGCCTGCCGCTGATCGCACAGGCCGGACCGGGCGGCGCGGTCGCGGGCACGGGCAACGTCGGCCGGGGCGCGGTGACGGTGCTCGGTGTGGACGCGGGCGCCGACCTCGCCGGGGCGCAGATCGCCACCGTCACGGCGATCGTAGGCGGCCAGACCCTGATCGCGGTGGCCGACCTCGACGGAGCCGTGACCGGCGAGGGCGTCGTCGGGCTCCCGATCTACGCCGCCGGGATCACCTTCCGGGTCGACCAGGTGGCGGGCCAGACCGCGCTCACCGTCGGCGACAGCTTCGCGGTGGCCACCCTGCCGGTCCCGGTCGACCTCACCGGGCTCGTGTTCACCCTGGACGCGCGGCTGTCCCCGGCCTCGCTCACCTACGCGCTGCGGGCGAGTTCCGCCCCCGCCGACGGCTCGGTCCCGACGATCCTCAACGGCGGCGCGGCGGGCACGGTGGCGATGGCGGTGCCGCAGGCGGCGATGGCGGCGTGCCCGCCCTCCGGGCCGACCTACCCGTACAACATCTTTGCCGCCGATCCGGTCACCGGTCGCCGCGTGATCGCCTTCTACGGGCTGATCACCCACCAGGCCGTCCTCCAGCCCCAGGATTGAGGCGCCGCAATGCTCAACGGCAAGGGAAAGCGCCTGTTCACCGGCGGCCCGGGCGGCGCGGCCGGCCCGGCCAACGTCCTCACGATCCGGAGCGTCACGACCGGCCCGGCGGACTCGGCTGCCTCCGCGACGATCTCCGGCACCGCCCCGAACCAGGTGGTCGACCTCGTCATCCCGCAAGGGGCTGTCGGCGCGGCCGGACCCGTGGCCTGGGCGCCGATCGTGCCGTGGGCGACGGGCCTCCTGTGCGTCGCCTCAGCGCCTGCCACGACCGTCTCGTACAACGGGGCCGCATACGCCTGCGCAGCCTCGCACCTCGCCGGCACGTTCGCGACCGACCTCGCCGCCGGCCGATGGCTGCAAGTATCGCCGGCCGGCGCGCCCGGGACCAACGGCACGAACGGCAACACGGTCCAGAACGGCTCAGGGGCGCCGGCCAACGCGCTCGGCGCCAACGGCGACTTCTACCTCGATACGACCAACACGCGCCTGTACGGGCCCAAGGCCGGAGGCGCCTGGCCGACGGGCTACACCAGCCTCGTCGGCGCCGGCGCCCTGCTCGCGGCCAACAATCTGTCGGAGCTGGCGGGTGCGTCGGCCGCGCTGGCCGCGCGGGTCAACCTCGGCGCGGCCGAGGCCGGCAACAGCGACGACCCGAACGTGCTGGACAACAGCGCCTTTGATCTGTGGCAGCGCGGCACGGCCTCGACCTCCTGCCCGGTGAACACACGCACGTTCCTCGCCGACCGCGTTTGGGTGAACCCGGCCGGCGCGGCCGTCACTCAGGCGCAGGCGGCCAGCGTGCCGACCGGCTCCAAGGGGCTCTACTCGCTGCAGGTGACCGGCGCGGCCTCCGTCACCACGGTCAACGTCGGCCTGCAGCGGATCGAGGCGCGCGAGGTGCCGCGGATCAAGCGGACCTCGACGTTTCAGGCCGCGATCTTCAACAACACCGGCGCCGCGTTCACGCCGCTGCTTATCTTCTCGACGCCTTCGGCGGCCGATAACTATTCGACTGTGACGGCTCAATATGGCCCGAACTTTCTGCCGTTACAGTCCTGCGCGCCCGGTGCCTGGACTGTAGTCAGCTACACCGGCGACCTGTCGGGCCTGCCCAATATTGCCAACGGTCTACAGATCGAGTTGCAGATCCCCACCGGGGTGCTGGTGGCGGGCAAGAGCGTCAACGTCGCCCACATGGACCTCCGCCCGGGCTCGGCCGTGCAGCCGTTCGAGCGGCGGCCGACCGTGCGCGAGCAGGAGCGGTGTTTCCGGTTCTACGAGACCGGATCCATTGGCATCTACGGCAACTGTACGGGCGGCAGCGGCTACTTCGGCACCATGGTCTGCTTCCGAGTGACCAAGCGCGTAACTCCGTCAGTAAATTACGCCGAAGCAATCGCACAAAATACAGCGAGCAGCAGTGCCAGCCAGATCTCCACGAACGGCTTCCTCCTGCAATCCGTCGGGACCAGCGGTTACAATAACTGCCTGACCGCCGGGACCTACGTCGCGAATAGTGAGCTTTGACGATGGCCGATGCGATCATTCTCGATAGCGCGGACGGATCGTCGGGGCGGATCATCTCCGGCGGGGTGACGTTCTACGGCCCGATCCCCCCGCGGAGCGGCGAACTTCTGGACCGGTACGGCGCCCTGCTCGCCGCCGGCGTGACGCCGACGCCGTTCGCGCCCCCGGCCGTCGACTTGCTCACATACGCCCGGACCAAGCAGGCCGCGATCCTCGCCGCCGGCCGGACCTTCAACGTCGCCGCCGACGGGCAAGCGGCGAAGATGATCCTGTGCGACGGCACGAACAGCACCCGGGCCGATCTCGCGCTCATGGTGCTGAACGCCCAGGCCAACACGTCGGTCACGCAGACCTGGATCGACAACGAGGGCGGCTCATCCGTCCTTGCCTCGGCCGAGGTCATCGCGCTCGCCACCGCCGCCGGTAACTGGATGAGCGGCACCTACACGGCGATGTCGAACGTCCTCTCCGGCCTCGCGGCGAGCCCGCCGACGATCACCGCCGCCGCGCAGATCGACGCCGCGTTCGCGCCCGCGACCCCGTCGAGCTGATCGGCCACCACCCCTGACCTTACCCACGGCGAGCGCGCCCGCTCCCCGTCCGCACGCTCGCGCTTGAACGAGGTCTGCCCGTGCCGCGCTTCTACACCTTCCCCGATCAGGCGAGCGCGCAGGCATGCGTCGCGGGGATCGATGCGCGGGCGCGACAACTCTACGCCGCGCAGAAGTTCACGGAAGATCCGGCGACCGGCGGGTATCTCAGCAGGGACGCGAGCGGGAACGACATCCCCGGCGCGGTCACGCTGACGTTCGCGATCCCACGCCAGCGGATCGACGGCAAATGGGTGATCCCGGCCACGGATGCCGCGCCGTTCGCCTTTTCGGTCATCGAGGGCCTGTCGCCTCCCCAGACGGTCGCGGTCTACGTCGCGCAGGACATCGCCGTGAGCGTGCCTGTCGAAGAGTTCGACCCGGCATGGTGGCCGAAGCCGCCCGCCCTCGGTGAGCAAGCCTGATGGCGACGCGCTTATGGGTGCCGACCGATCTTGGCAGCAAGCTCCTCGCCTGGCACAACCCGCAGACCGGCTACCCGGCGGGATCGACGCCCAAGCTGTCCGACAGCGGCCCGAACGGGATTGACGTCTCGCAAACGACGGGGTCGCAACAGCCTGTTGAAGGTCTGACTTCGTTCAACGGACGCCCAGGCCTCACATACTCAGCGGCTAATGGGTCGGCCCTACTTAGCGGCGCTCTTTCCATCCCCGCTGGGTCTGTCATCTCGGCGTTTGCGGCGATCAATCCCGGCAATGTGCCGGGTAATGGTCGTTTGATTTCGTTCGCACAGGGCGGTGGTGATTTCCAAGCCCCGTCCCTAATTCCGATTTACAATGCCGGGGGCAACTGGTCCGCGTATTTCAACAACGGCACTTCTGGAAGTTCCGTCCCAGTTGTCCAATCGCCGAATATCGTCGGCTCCGTCTTCGACGGCACGAACCACACGATGTACGCGGATGGCACCCCCGCCTCCGCTCAGGCATTCACGGCTGGGTCAAATTTTCAGCCTCAAGTCCTCGGCGTCGGAGTGCGCGGCGACGGTGGCGAGCCGTACGACGGCGTCCTCGGCGAAGACATCCTTACGATCGGCGTGCTCACATCGGATGAGCTGGATCGGATCTTCGCTTATCTTGCCTGGCACGGTGATGGCGGAACGGCCGGCGTCTTGGTCGGCCGTCTCAGTTCCGCCAATGCTTACAAGTCCGCCGCCCCGACCTTCGGGACGGCCAGTATGGTCTACGCCTCCAGCATCGCGCTCGGGCTGACCCCTGCCCAGGCCGTGGCCGGGCTGCTATCGGGCGTGAGTTTGGCTGCACTGGCATCGGTGGGGGCGACTACCACCGCGAGCAAGGCGACGTACAAAGCACAGGCGCCACTGGCCGCCGTGGCGGCGCTGGCAGGCGCGTCGTCCGTCAAAGTCGCCGTCACCGCGGCTCTGGCCGAGGTGGCCGGTCTGTCCGGCTCGGCCAAGGCTATGGCCGCAACGGCGCTCACGTTGGCCGCCCTGGCGGCCGAGACCGCGTCCAGCGGCCTCACCGCGGCGTCCGCGCTGAACCTCGCCCAGGCCGCCGGCCTGACCGACACCAGCACGATCACGGCCGCGCAAGGGGCCGCGCTCGCGATGGCGCTCGCGGCGGGGACGAACACCAGCGGGGCGGTCTACGCTTCGGCGCTGACGATCGCGGCCTCGGCCGTGACCGCGACGGCCGGGAAGGCCAGTGTCCCCGAATCCGTAGCGCTCGCCGCGGCCCCGGCGGTCGCAGGCGCGGCGCAGGCCGTCGCGCAGGCGCCGATCGCGCTGCCCGTCATGGCGACGGCGGACGCGGCCAGTCTGGCCCTCATGGCCAGTGCTACCGCCTTGGTGGAGAGCCTAAGCGTCGGTGCTGGAACGGGCGGTGCGCAGGCGTATAGCGTGGCCGCGGGCCTCACCACTCAGGCGCTCGCCGCGGCGTCCGGCACGAGCGCGGTCGCCGCCTCGCTCTCGCTACCGGCGAGCCTCGGCCTCTCGGGGTCAGCCGCGGCGCTCTACTCCGGGGCGCTCGCCCTGGCGGGGACCAGTGGAGTCGGCGCCCAAGCTCAGGCCCTGGCGCTCGCCGCGGCTGCGCTGGGCGAAGCGCTCGGCGCGGGTGCCGATACCGGCGGCGCGCAGGTCTACGCCGCTGCCATCGCGCTGACGGCCCAGGCGATCGAGGCGGCGAGCGGCACGGGCACCACGGTGGTGTCGGTGCCCCTGCCGGCATCCCCCGGGCTCTCCGGCGGTGCCGCAGTTCGGTATGCCGGTACGGCCGGTTTGTCCCAGGTCAAAGGTATGGGCGGTCAGGCGCAGGCTGTGGCGGTCGCCGCTGCGGCGCTCGCCGAGACCATGAGCGCCACCGCCGGCGTCGGCGGGCAGGTCTTCATGTCCACGGTGGCGCTGGCCACCGCGGCCCTGCAGGCCGCCGACAGCCGATCGGGGCTGGCGGCACTCGCGAGCCTCGCGGCATCGGTCGGCGTGCATCCGAACGGGGCGCTCGGCGCGAACGCGGCGGCGGCTGTGGCTGCCGGCGCGGGAGCCTCGGCCGCCGCCGCGCTCACGATAGTGGCGGGTACCACGTTCCAGGCCGCGACCCGTGTGCTGGCGACCGGCGGCCTGGTCGTCACCGGTACGCTCGCCCTTCCGGTCGATCCGGCCTTCGCGGGCTGCTCGACGGTGACCGCCAGTCCGAGCCTCGCCTTCACGGCGCATCTCGACCAGGCGGCGACCACGACACTCAGCGGCGCCGCCGCCGCGCAGTTCGCGGCTCAGGCCGCGCTGACCGCCGCCTTCCAGCTCGGCGATCCCTACGCGGGCCTGCCGCAGCTCCGGGGCATCCGCACCATCACCCTTTCCCTCGACGGCCGGCGTCTGGGCACGCGCACCCTCGCCGGCACCATGCGGCTCACGATCACGCCGCGGTAACAACCCGCGCCTTCAAGGACCCCGACATGCTTCAGGATCTGCTGACCGGCGACCTCGGTGTCGCCGATGTGGAGACGCGCGCCCGCATGGTCGCCCGGGCGCTCGCCGGCGCCGGCTTCCGCCCGATCACGCGCCACAAGATCGTCTGCCTACGCAAGGGCGAGGTGAACTGGGAGGAGGAGGGCGAGAACCTCACGACCTACGCCGGCCTGGCGTACATGCTGACCAACTTCTGGAAGGCGAATGCCTTCACGGGCTCATTCTTCGTGGGCCTCAAGGGCTCCGGCACCATCGCCGGCGGCGACACCTCGGCCTCGCACGCCGGCTGGTCCGAAGTGCAGGCCTACGCGGCCGGCACGCGCCCGGCGCTCACGCTCGGCGCTGTCACCACCGGCGCCACCTCCTCGATCGACAACAGCGCCTCTCTAGCCTCGTTCACCTGCAATGCGGCCAACACGGTGATCGCCGGGGCCTTCGTGGCCACGAGCAGCGCCAAAGGGAGCACGACAGATACCATCATCGGTGCCTCTGATTTCGCGGCCAGCCGCACTCTGCAGTCGGGCGACGTGCTGAATGCCACGATCTCGCTGACCGCGGTTACAGGCTGAGGACGATCTCGGCGGGCATCTGAGCCTCGTGGAGGTTCAGGGTGTCCCCGGCCCACATACTCAGGTGTGGGTAGCCCGTCCGTGTCGTTACGTGAACGTCGGCGACCCAGCGTCCGTCTCGCGAAAACAGCGCGGCCCCAATGCATGGGATCTCGATGCTTTCCGCGGCTGAGAAGGACGCACCCCGGGTCGTGTAACGCCCGGGGCGGTTCGGCACCGGTTCGAACCTCACGAACTGCCGTCCGAGCTGCATCACTTCCACGCCTGCGCTCGTGACGGCCATCATCGGCAGTTCGGTCGGAAAGACCAGTTGCAGCGGCGGTACGATACGTGGCGCACCCCCGCCAGTGCAGGCACGCGCTGGCGTCAGCGTGAAAAGCGCCAAGCCACCGACAAGATCGCGCCGTTTGCTCAGCATTCGCTGCTTCTTCCTCCAAATCCCTGGAGACTATACCATGAAGAACGTTCGCTTCACAGAATTGGTCGAGCATCGCTTCGTCCACGAGACTACTGAGCCGCCCGTGCCGCTCAACGACCTCGCTAAGGTCATGGCCCGCGAGATCGGCTCCAACCCAATCGCGGACACCGACCTGATCGGCGCCGTGTGGAAGGTGCCAAACGGTGCCGAGATGAGCGTGCCGGACAAGTGCGCCGCCAAGCTGATCGCGCTGGGCTACGCCGAGCTGCTGCCAGATCCGGCCGCCGCCGCCGCCGCCGCGCCGGCCGCCTGACCGTGGCCGCCGTCCGAAACGGTCCGGCCCGGGACCAGGGCATCAGCGTCTTTCAGGGCGCTGGCGTCGCGTACACTGTGCCGATCGCCGATCCGGACGGCAGCCGTCCGGACTTGACCGGCGCCACCGCCACATGGTGGCTCGGGCCGCTCCCGGCTGCGCGCCCGTTGGGGCCGCAGTTCTTAGTCTCAGACGCGCCCAGCGCGTTCACCAAGCCGCTGCCGATCGTCGCCGATCCCGCGGTCGTCGGCGCGTTCATGGTCGACCTCGCGATCGCGCAGGCGGACTATGCGGGCTTCTCGCCGCTCGGCTTCTACCAGCACGAGATTTGGATCACCGAGCCCGGCAAGCCGCCCTACCCGACGACCATCGGCCCCTTCGTGATCCACGGCACCGTCAAGGGCGGGGCCGCCTGAACGGGCCTGATGACGCTATCCAAGCCGCTCGTAGGTCAGCCCGATACTACGGCCGACCTCGTACAGGACGCCGAAGCCGACGGCGCCGAGCATCGCCACGTTCGCTAGCGCGCCCGCGATGATGATCCCCAGCGCGACCCGATCGCGCTGGACCTGCCACTGACGAACCACCCACGCCGACATCGTCGCCTCCGGTCACCTTCACCGGAACGCGCCGAACGCTGATCGGATCGGTGCGGCAGCGCGGCCGTCCCCGCTTTCCACGTCTCGTTTCGGAGATCCATCATGCTCCTGCAGCGCCTCGCGCTGCGGGCCGCAGTCGTTTGCACGCTGCTGTCCGCATCCCCACCGGCCAGGGCCTTCGAGGGCAAGGTGTCGTTCTACGGCCCCGAGCACGGCCAGGCCCGACGCAAGACGGCCTGCGGCGAGCCGTTCGAGCCCGAGGGCCTGACGGCCGCGCACTGGACGCTCGCCTGCAACACCCGCCTGCGGGTCACCGACCTCGCCACCGGTCACAGCGTCGAGGTCCGGGTCAACGACCGCGGCCCGAACCGGAAGCTGCGCCGGGAACTCGACCTCGCCCGCGGCGCGGCCCGCCAGCTCGGCATCCTGCGCCGCGGCGTCATCCGCGCGCGAATCACCGTGCTCGGGCCCGGCCTCGGGCGCCTGCATCTAGCGGGGCGGCCGTGATGCGCGCCGCCACCCTGGCCGCGATCGCCGCCGCCCTTCACCTCGCCACGTCCGCGGCGCCCGCGCGCGCCGGCCACGCCGCCCTCGGCCAGCGCAGCCCCGGCCGGACGCCGCTCGCGAGCCTCGCCCGGGCCCCGGACATCACGCCCGCCGGCCTGCTGATCGCGGCGCCCGGCGGGGCCTTGCGCACGCTGGAGCTGGACGAACTCGCCCCGCTGCACGCGCGCCTCACCGTCCACTTCTGAGCGAGACGCCCATGGGACCCCTGGTCGCCATCGTCCTCGTGTGCGCGGCCAGCGTGCCCGTCCAGGACTGCACGCGGGAGACCGCACTCGACGTGGTGGCGCTGCCCGGCGCGCTCACCCCGATGGCCTGCGCGATGGCCTCCCAAGCCACCCTGGCCCGCGATCCCGCGCGCCTGTCCGACGGCGCCTACCCCCGCACGCTGTGCGAGCGCCGCACCACCCGCTGATCCCGCCCGGAGCGATCGATGAAGACCGACCTCGAAGGCCGCCAGCTCGTCGAGAGCGCGGAGGGCCTGCGCCTGAAGGCGTACCCGGACCCCGCCACCGGCGGCGAGCCGTGGACGATCGGCTACGGGCACACGTCCGCGGCCGGCGTGCCCAAGGTCGTCCCCGGCATGGTGATCACCGCAGCCCAAGCCGACCAGATCCTTGCCGCCGACCTTGCCCGATTCGAGAGCGCCGTGATGCGGGCGGTGACGGTGACGATGAGCCAGCACGAGTTCGACGCCTGCGTCGACCTCTGCTTCAACATCGGGCCGGCCAACTTCGCCGGCTCGTCCGTCGTCCGGCTGCTCAACGCCGGCGACCGCGCCGGCGCCGCCATGGCCTTCGCCATGTGGACCAAGGCGGCCGGCCGCGTGCTGCCCGGCCTCGTCGCCCGCCGCAAGCGCGAGGCGACGATGTTCGTCACCCCTGACGCGCGCCCCGCAGCACCTGCACCCGCACCCGGCCTACTCGCCACGCTCGCCGACGGCCTGCGCGCGCTGCTCCCCGGCAAGGCCGCCTGAGGCCGCTGACCCAACCCCGCACGCCGGCGGCTCCCGGCGCATCCTCACACCACGGATCGGATCCATGAACCGCTTGCTCGTACATGCGGCGGCGCTCGCGTGCGCCGCCCTCGTCACTGTCCTGCTCTACGGCGCCCTCGGCGCGACGGCAGTCCAAGCCGTGACCGTCTTCGGCGCACTCACCATCGTCGGCCACGGCCTATGCGCGGGCCGCCGAAGCCTCATCGCGCTCGTCCCCGCCGCGCTCGCCGCCTCGGGTCTCATCCTCCTCGGCTTCAATCTGCCGGCCGCGGCCGCGCCCGCCCACAAGGCCTCGGCGCTGCTCTCCGCGCTGGAGCCGCCGACCCAGCCCCTGATGCTGGCCTCCCCCGCGGCCCCGCAGCAGGTGGTGGTCAAGGTCGCCGCCCCCGAGGCATCCGCCGACCGCAGCATCAGCCTGCCGGTGTCGGACTGGACCGCCTCCGCCCGCAACCTCCTGCTGTCGCTGCTCGCCGCCCTGTGGGCCGTCTCAAAGAACAAGCTGCCCGGACCGGTCCTGTGGGCGCTGAAGCTCTACGGCGAGGACAAGCTGATCAACCAGGCCGTGAGCCTCGCACTGAACGCCGTGCCCGGCGCGGCCAAGGGCGAGCCGCTTTCCATCGACGTCGGCAACGCGGTGCTCGCCCGCGCCCTGCAGTGGATCGTCAACGAGGTGCCCTTCGCGCTCAAGCTCCTCGGGGGCGAGGACGCGATCAAGGCCAAGATCTTCGCGGCCCTGCACCTGGAGCCGGCGGCCAGCGCGGCTGCGCTGGGCGTGACGGCGAGCGCCTGACACTCACGGCATCCCGTCACCACAGCCGCACAGGCGGCCCAGTCCGAACTACGGGCCGCCCATCCCGGGCGGTCCGCACGCACGACGGGTCGCGACCGGGAAACCCGGCCGGCCGGGGGATTCCAGTCATGCCCGAGCCGTTGCCGATCCTCGGCGAGCGCCCGCCCGTCACGCCCAACGACGTGATGGAGATCAAATTCTCCCTGATCCGGATCGAGGAACGTATGTCAGCCTCGGCCGAGGCGGCCGAGCACCGGCACGCCAACATCAAGCAGGCGATGGACAACTTCGTCCCGCGCCGGGAGCTGGATCAGACGTTCGCCGGCCTCAACACGCGTCTGACCTCCCTCGACGCCGACGTCGCCGAGAAGGCCACCGAGACCGAGGTCGAGGAGGTCAAGCGCCGCCTCGGCCTCGTCGAGGGCAACCAGACGTGGGTGATTCGCTCCGTCCTCGGGCTGGTGTTCACGGCGATCGCCGCGGCCGCCGCCTTCGCCGTCAAGCACGGGTGAGACCATGGCCGCCCATCTCAACGTCGACCGGGAGACGGCGCAGGCGCACGTCGCCCGCGTCGACCACTTCCTCAGGCTCGGCTACCCCGTCGAGGCGCGATCCGGCGACAACACAACCCGCTCGGCCGCGCGCATGGCGGCCGATACGCTCGGCATCAACCGCGTGTCGTTCGCCTACCGAATCGGCAAGCCGAAGGAGCCCGGGGCCTACTTCCGCGCGTTCGAGATCGCCCCGGACTGGTCGATCCCGGCGGCGCGCGGCGAGCTGGGCACGAAGCCGGTGCTCCCGGGCTACGAGATCGCCTCGACCTCGACCCAGCGCGACGGCGATGGCAACGTCGAGCGGGAATGGGTGCGGCAGAAGCCGGCGCGCTCGGCCGCGCCGTTCAAGCTTCCAGCCGGTCAGGCGGTCAAAGGCGTCTCTGCGCTCGTAGACGGCCAGGGCCGCGAGATCGCCAAGTGGATTAAGACCGACCGGGAGCGTATGAGCCCGGCCGACATGGTCGCGGCGATCCGCGAGGCGTTCGAGGACGTATCCGCTCGCGCACCGATGGCGGCGCCTCCGCCCATGGCGGATGCAGACCTCGCCACCGTGTATCCGTTGGCGGACCTCCACCTGGGCCTGTTAACGTGGCGGCGGGAGACCGGCACCGACTGGGACCTGCCGATCGCCCGCGCTACCATCCGCGAGGCTTTCGGGCGCCTCGTGGCGCTCACCCCGCCCTCGCGGCAGGCGGTCGTCCTCGGCCTGGGCGATCTGCTGCACGCCGACGGCTATGACAACGCAACCCCGAAATCCAAGAACGTCCTCGACGTGGATGGCCGCTACCCGAAAATTCTCCGGGCGGCGGTCGACCTTATGATCGAGGCGGTCGAGGCCGCGCGCGCCAAGCACGAGCGTGTCCTCGTCCGCGTTCTGCCCGGCAACCACGACGGCGAGTCTGCGATCGCGGTGGCGCTCGGCCTCGCGCTCTACTATCGCGACGACCCGGCGGTCACGGTCGACGATGACCCAAGCCATTTCTGGTGGTGGAGCTTCGGCGCGACGCTCCTCGGCGCCACGCACGGCGACGCGGCGAAGATGGCCGAGTTGCCGCTCATCATGGCGACGCGCCAGCGCGAGGCGTGGGGGCGGGCGAAGTTCTCTGCCATCCTCACAGGGCACGTTCACAACCGGACGGCGATCGAGCCCTGCGGCGTGCCGGTCGAGAGCTTCCAGACGCCCGTCCCGCCCGACGGATGGCATCACAAGATGGGCTACGGCGCAGGCCGATCGCTCAACGCAATCACCTATCACCGCACCTGCGGAGAGATCGGCCGCAGCCGCGTGCCGATTTTGTCGCCGCCGGATGCCGCATAGCTCTCTAGCGCACCGCTGCGCTAGCGATGTTAGTGACATGCGCCCACCGCTTACCCGTTCTAATCATCTGAACGGTGCCGCGTGAAATGCCGAACCTGCACGCAACCACGCGGTCGATGTCGCTCGCGGTTGCTGCATATATCGCCCGCACATTGGCCGCGGTGAGCTTAGACTGGCCATTCCTTTCGCCGGAATTATCGGTGCCGTGCTGCCGCTTGTCTGCCTCGTTGCTGGATTGATTGGCCCAGCGAACGTGCCGCGGGTCGCAGCAACCGGATGCGCCTCGGCCGCATGAATGCGCGACTTGGTTGTATCCTTTCGGTGCATCGCCGTGGACAAGCTCACACATTGCGCGAGCAGGCGTAATCAAGCGTCCGTGGAAATGTACACCTCCATATCCGCGACCAGCCTTGGCGTAAGGCCAAGTTAGGCATCCAGGGCCTGTGTGTCCGATATGATCCCGCAACCATTGTTGCGGCTCACCCGCCGGCGCCTTGTACTTCGCGGTTGTTGTGCCGGTGCGGCAATAGCGTTGGTAGTGGAGCTTGCAGAGACCAAGTCCTTTGTGCGGCCTCTCGCATCCTTCAACCGAGCACTGCATCCGAAAAATCTCATCAGCTTGATCAGCTTTGTACGACTACATTTGTAGACTGTCGAGTTGGAGTAAGGCCGCATGATCATCGGGTTGTCGGGCCTCGCCGGCTCCGGAAAATCGACCGCCGCCGCCTATCTGGCCGAGCGCCACGGCTTCGCGCGCGTCCGGTTCGCCGGGCCGCTCAAGGCCATGCTGCGCGCCTACCTCGCGGAGATCGGCGTCGGGCCGAGCGTGGCCGAGGCGATGATCGAGGGTGGCCTCAAGGAGCTGCCCAGCCCGTATCTGGCGGGCCGCTCGCCGCGCTACGCCATGCAGCACCTCGGCACCGGCTTCGGCCGGGACCTGATGCATCCCGACTTCTGGGTCGAGGCGTGGCAGAACGCGTCGGTCGCCGCGATGGAGCGCGGCGCCTGGGGCGTGGTGGCGGAGGATTGCCGGTTTGAGAATGAGGCGGCAGCCGTGCGGGCACTCGGCGGCACCGTGCTGCGCCTCGACCGGCCGGGCCTCACCCAGATCGCCGGCGGCCACGTCTCCGAGGCGGGGATCCAAGACGCCTACCCGGTCCTCAACGACGGCACGCCGGAGACGCTGTTCGAGCGCCTCGACTTCGTGGTCCGGCGCATCGAGGGCGCCGCGATCAAACGCTCGGCGTGACGGGAACCAACGGTCACGCTCGCGGATTCACCCCGTAATGAGCCGGCGATCTCAGCCCCCGATCTCCTCGGCTCAACCCTTCGCCCGGCCCTCGCGTGATGCGGGGCCGGGCTTTTTCTTTGTCAGCCTTCATGCACTCTTGAGTCGGCCTCTTCTTGAAGTGCTCCAAGCTTTCAAGCTCTTACTTAGATGGCCGACTGCGCGGGCGGAACCGGTGCGTGTTTCGCGCAGGCGAGAAATGTGTCAAATGGCGAGGCAACGATTTAGCGATGATGTAGGAAAGGGTCTCTTCCCTAGACCAACTTAGCCCGCCCGGTTCGCCGGCGCGGGCTTTTTCGTGCGCTGCGTTCATCGTGACGCTTCGCCTTCGCTGGAGCGAGCGCTTCCTACGGCTGCTCTGGCTTCACACCGGCCTCGTCGCTGGCCGCTCTATTGGCCGAATGGTCCTGGTACTGCTCCGTTTGCACCGCCTTGCCATCGAGGCCACGCTCGTCGTCATGCTGAGATTTGTCTCGGTTGCTCAACACCTCATTCTCACCGAGTACACCTTCCGGCAGTTCGGTCATCGCACCCGCACCAGAGCCCTTGCCCTGGGCCCCAGGGTGCATCCCGTGTTTGCCAGCGTTCGCCATTTCAGCACTCCAGTAGCCGAGGATCTGGCTTCAGCCAGCCCTGTTCTTGGACGAGGCCAACTGGTCGCTGTGGGGTCCGTTCCTGCGTCATGCCAACGCGATTATGGTAGCGTGCCGTATCCGCGACATGGTGCAGAGCTCCGGGCGGCAGATTACGAAGGCTGAATAGCTTAGCCGCCGCCACCGCCACTTCCACCCGCCCCAGGACCGCCGAGGTTGCCGTCCTTGTTCGGCGTGTTCCAATGGATGATGCCGTCATCGGGAGGTCGTAGCCCCCTGGTCGGCAGTCGAGGGTCTGCGAACTGCGGCGCTTCGATCGTCCCATCAGGACCAATCCTACGGGGCCGCCTTCGCTGCGCGACAGCTGCAGTGCTCATGCTGACCGTAAGCGCTACCAAGAGCCATCTGATCAGCACGGCTCTCATGATCATCCCGCGGCAGTCAGAGGGCGCTTCCCGGCGGCAAGGGCTGTGCGCATAGCGGTAGGATAGCCGCTGCAGCAAGGTCGGCAAATGAGATTGGACGCTCCCCACCCCGTGGGCACAGCTGGAAGACAGATCAACCTTGGCGCCGCTGAGCACGCGTGGCATGACGCGGTCATGAACCAGAGTGAGACGAACATCTATCCCTACACGCTGGAGGTCACTCCTCCGAGAGAAGAAGGTGGTGCCTACAACTGGGCAATCCGAAAGCACGGCAAGCTCGCCCAGCGATCCGACCGCAGCTATCCGACTGAAGCAAAAGCCCAAGCCGCCGGCTTGGGCACGATCGAGAAGCTGCTCAGCGGCTCAGATCGGTAACGCCTCCCCCGCCCCGTGAGCAGATCATGGCGGCGCCGAGTGGGTAGAACCGCGAACGGCCGGTGGCAAAGGCGAATGGTGGGGCGTGACTCTATCAACCAGGCTTGAAAAGGAGCGCCAGCAGGTAAAGGCGGTTGATCAGGCCGTGCCGACATTGCTCGGCTCATCGCAATCTGAGAGTGCCATGACCAGCCGAAGCGTTCAGTCCGCCCTTCTCGCCCTCGCCCTCGTCGCCGCCAGCGCCGGGATGGCTGCCGCCCAGAGCACCCCCAACGGCAACACCTCGACCTCTGGTGCACCCGCTGGTGACAGCAGCACCGGTAATGGCGCCACCGGTAGCGGCGCTGCTCCCAGCGGGAAGTGATCCTTCAGCCACATCTGCGGAACGGACTTTGCACCCGCGCATCCCAGTTCGTTCCTGAGACCACGAACTTCCTCAGCCCCGCCGGCAGCAGCCGCGCGGGGCTTTCCTTTGCCTCCAGCGCTGCTACCCTTCGGCGGCGCTCTCTCCATCATCCTCGGGAACGCACGACCTTCAGCCGGCCCGGTCCGCCGGCGCGGGCTTTTTCGTGAGCTGTGCGTAGGTGCTTCCGCGACATCGAGCATGACCACGGGCGGCAGATGGCGAAAGCGGGTGGATGATAGCGACCCGACTATGCGATGCCCGCCAACCATGGGCATGCGTGAGGGTGCTGCACGTCTGATTACAATTTTTGGCCGGACTCTTGTGAAGACGTCGGCATGCACTTGTTTGCCTCCCGAAAACCGGCTCGGTTGTCACGGCAAAAACACTATTGGGAGGAAATCATGAAGATCCTAATGGGCGCTGCCTTCGGCAGCGCAGCATTCCTGCTGTCTATTGCTGCGGCGTCTGCCGGACCGTGCGACAGCGAACTCACCATGATGCGCTCGGATAGGCCAAACCTGTCCTCGGCCGGCCACATCGCTTACGCCGAATGTGCAGCTAACAACAAGATGTCGCTGAACGAGGTGAAAGCGGTAGACAAGCACGCGTGTGAAGCTGAACTGACGATGATGCGTTCGGATAGGCCGCACACGGCCATGATCGGTCACAGCGCCTACGCCGAGTGCGCAGCCAAAAACCATATCGTGGGCGACGCTGGTCCAGCCGCTGCTAAGCATGCCTGCGACGCCGAACTCACGATGATGCGGTCTGATCGTCCAGGAGTGGCTTCGCGCGGCGCTCAGGACTACGTGACCTGCATGCAGCGCACCGCAGCCCGCTGATCCGTTCCGAACGTAAAGAGCCAGCCTGGTTCGCCGGCGCGGGTTTTTTCATGGCCGTCACCGCGCGCCAACGCGCGGTTAACTATCTCGAAAGCCTGTCGCTACCAGGATGCTCGATCCGGCATCGAACCCATGGGGGACGATATGCAGACGAGAGAGCACCCAATCGACCTGGCGATTTTTCGGAAGATTAAGCCCTCGGCTAAGCCAACCCTAAGCAGCGATCGGTGGGCAAGCCTCCACAGCGTCGACCCGCGAGCCAGCAGCACCTTCGTCGAGCCTCGTATCGTGCTGCCGTTCATACCGCGCGCTTGAAGGGCAACCCGCCGGGGTAGCTGAACCTGCGCCGCAGCAGCTTGTTCAGGTCTGTCGCTCTTCCTCTAGCCTTCGAGGCTCAAGAAGCCTTGCAACTAGAAAGAAGGAGCCGACGCTGGCTGCACCAACGGCGTAGGCGGCATATCTTGTGCCGCTCAGGTCCTCCAGCCAATGCGCGAGATACCCCGCAGCAAAGGCTGCAGGAAAGCCGACGATCAGCGAAACCCATGTGATAAAAATCTGAAGCCAGCGCGCCACTACTGCGCTACTTTCAGTTCAACGGCGGTTGAGAAACGGTCGGCATTTGCTGCTGCGCCTGCGCCCCAGCAGCGACGACGAGAGCGAGGGCGGCGAGGGCTGTGCGCATCCCGGCAGAATAGCCGCCGGGATGGCGGTGTCGAGGGACTTGGCCGACAGCATGGATTTCCGTGGGCGGTGACGGGCACCAGCCATGCCATGATTATTTGTCGGTCAGTCCTCTGACAAGGTATCCTCGTCAGACGCTTCAACCTTGTCACGCTCACCGTACAAAGCCTCAAAGGACTCTCTCAGACCGGCGCTCCAGGCAGCCACATCGGCATCGACCAATGCGAGGTCCGCGGAGAGCCAGTTCGCGTCTAAGCCTCCCATCCGATTGCCCTTTTTTTCAGCCTGCTGATTCGACGTTCCGAGTCTAACATGCTGTAATCGACCGTTCATCACTTTTGTTCCTGAGACGTTCGGTCTGTCCGCCATGCTACCCACCGCAGAAGCGCCCGAGCTCGTATTTGGGCTCTGCTCCCCGATAGGGACCAAGAACTCCAAATTTGTAGCAACTTTGAAGTCGGCGCTATTAAAATACCATTACAATTCAGAAAGCTTCAAAGTAACTGATTTGATGAAGTCGGTAAAAATTAAAGATACGCCGGTCGTAGACTCGCCTATTGAAGAGAGATACGACAGCCATATAAAATATGCTAATAAGCTTCGAGAAATCACGAAACAAAACGGAGCATTAGCGATGCTCTGCTGTTCCGCCATTAATGCTTACCGCACCAAGGCAGGAAAAAATTATCTTGAGAACCAAGCCTATATCTTCGATCAGTTTAAGAGAGGTGAAGAGATCCAGGTCCTAAGACAAACCTATCAAAAAGCGTTTGTCTTAATTTCTTTGTACTCAGGCAAAGAAACTAGGATAAAATACTTATCCCATCGGATCTCAACTGATCATGTTGTTTCCAAGCCAAGTGTAGACCATAAAGGTGATGCCGAAAGATTGGTCCAACGAGACGAAGATGAGCAGGGCCAGCCGTTCGGGCAAAGACTTGCAGATGCATTCGCTTTGGCGGATTTATTCGTCGATCTGGATAATGAGCAAGATACAATCTCTACGCTAGATCGATTTTTGGCGGCATTCTTCGGATCGAATAAAGTCAGCCCAACCCGGGACGAGTACGGAGTCTACATAGCCAAGAGTGCGGCTTTACGTTCTCTTGATCTATCAAGGCAAGTAGGCGCTGCCATTTTCTCATCACATGGTGAAGTTCAGACACTAGGCTGTAATGAGGTCCCCAAAGCGGGCGGCGGAACCTATTGGAGTTCCGACGAGGAAGATGCGCGCGATTACACGCTTGAAGGCGACGAGAATGAACGTATTAAAAGAACTATCCTCGCGGACACCGTAAGGCGGCTTGGAGAGTCTGGCTTTATGCCTGCCGGGATAGACATAGATGAGGTTGTTGGGAAAGTTATTGTCGAGTCGGGCAAGAGAAACAGCCCACTGCGTGGGGCGCAATTGATGGACTTGCTGGAATTCGGCCGAATAATTCACGCCGAAATGTCTGCAATATCCGACGCCGCACGTCGTGGTATATCTATTAAAGACAGCACTTTGTATTGTACTACATTTCCGTGCCACATGTGCTCTAAACATGTCGTTGCTGCTGGCATTAAGCGCGTCGTTTACATTGAACCGTACCCAAAAAGCTATGCCGAACAGCTACATCAAGATGCACTCTACGTCGGCACTGGCCGAAATGAGACCAAAAAAGTCCAATTTTCTCCCTTCATAGGTATTTCGCCGCTGCGTTTTCGCGATTTATTCGAGCGCGGTCGTCGAAAGGACGAAAATGGGTTTTTCAAAGAATGGGTTGATAATCGACCGAAACCACTCGTCGATTATACGATAGCGACGTACTTGAATAGTGAGATTGAGAAACGGAAACTTATAGCAAACCGGTTGAGGGAACTTCATCAAACGGGGGATATCATGGGCTTTGAAGCCGACCTCGAAGCTAGCCAACCCCCACGAGCGGAGTCCGAGGCAGTGGATGGAACGACGAACGAGGGCTGAGCCGATAGCAATGAGGGCATCGCAGCAAGCTACCGATTAGCCTCGGTAGTGTTTTTGCGTTCTTGCCTACTAAAGCGCGCCTCTTTCCTCAGCCGCACCCCCGGCCCCTCAGCGTTCTCCTCGATGAAGATGACGCCGGCGGCTTCGAGGGCGGCCTCAGCCTTCTGGCGATGGCTCAGCACCGGCCGCGCCGGGTTCGAGGGCGGGGCCGGTATCGAGCGTGCCGCTGCTGACCAGCGCGTTGGCCCAGGCGCTCGCGATCAGGCGGACCTGCTCGATGGCCTCGGCCCGGGTGAACGGTTCATCGCCAGCGTCGCCACCACCATCCGACCAGGCGACGAACCCGGTACGCCGGCCGTTGGCGTCCTCAACGCATGCCGCGTCATCGAGGATGCAGATGCGGAGGGGGAGCGTGAGGCCGAGCATGGGCATGCCGAGCATGTAGAGCACCTGAGCCCGGCTTCGACCGCCCAGCCAACCCCGCACCTCGCTCACCCAGACCTCCGACTACCGCTTCCTGAAGAGTCAGAAGCCGGGCATCCCAATCTGGGAGTTCGCCGGGCGTCGCTGAGCGTCAACCGCCCTGAAGGCTCTCGGCGAAATCCTCCGGCACCTCACCCCACTGGCCGAGGATCGTCACACCCCCCAGCTCGCCAGTCTCGTCGTCGGCCACCACCTTGAGGGCAGCCGCGCCCGGCACCCGCTTGGCGAGGTTCTCGGCCTTCTTCAGCGCCCCGAAATCCGTCTGCGCCGGTTCCTGGCGCGCCGGCCGCAGCCGCTTCCGATGCAGCTCGAACGGCTGCACGATGTACGTCGTCTTGAGCGCCACGATCCCATCCTCCCCTCACGCCGCTTCGAGATCGGCGTCGACATCGACGAAGGCCGTCACCCACACCCGCCGACCCTTCGCGTCGTAGACGTCGACCTGCCAGCACGACCAGTCGAATCGCTCGGTGACCTGCTCCATCAACGCGAGCGCGACCCGCTCGGCGTGAACGCGCATCTGCGCCACGCTCGGCATCCGCCTGCCGGCGCCGTCGGTGACCAGCTCGCGTCCGTCCGTGCAGTGGAAGCGGTAAAGCTTGGCTGGCATTGGCCTTTCCGTGCGTCGTCCACAGCGCTCCACAGCGATCCGGGCGCCGCTCGATCGAGCGGTTGAACCGCGGCCGTTCCTGCGCTTTGTTCTGTGTATGTTCTAGCAGGGATTCGAACCGCGATGCACGCTCAACCGCACGAACCGCCTGTGGACATACGCTTGACCGAGGCCGAGGCGATCGCGCTGGATTACTATACGGCCGCCGGACGCGACGGCTGGTCGGCGCTCGTGCGGGCGATCACGGACGCGCTCGCCGATCTCGATGCCGCCGAGTGCCACGCGGCCGGGCAGGGGCGTCTGGTCTCCCACGGCTACGCGCGTGGCCGTTTAAACGGCTGACGCGATGCAGCGACTGGGTGACATCGCCGGCGACCGGCTCACCGTGGACTGCGCGACGTGCCGCCGTCACGGCAGCTACCGACTCGACGGCCTGATGGCCCGCTTCGGCCCGGAGATCACGACGCTCGCCCTGCTGCGCGCGCTCACCGCCTCTTGCCGACATCAGCGCGATCCTGGGGCCGCGGTCGCGCGCAAGTACGAGAGCCAATGCCTCGCCACCCTTCGGCTGCCGACGGCGGTGAGCCTGGAGCCGCCGGTCCCGCCCGGCCGGCCGTTCGCGATCGAGGTCTGGGACGAGCGCGGCCGGGTCGAGCTGCGGCTCGCCGTCATCTACCCGCTCGACGGGGCGCTCGCCGCGTTCGAGGCCGTGGAGCGGGCCTATCCACGAAGCGAAATCACGCTGCGGCAGGCCGCGCGCGTGGTTCGCCGGCGGGAGCGGCCGGGTCAGCCGGCCCGTGTCGACGCCGATCCGGGCGGAGCCTAACGGAACAGCCGCTCAGGCGCCGAAGCCATGCCTAGTAGGTGTCTGATCCCTCGGGGGCGTCGGGCGGCTCCGCACGCGGCCGATCGTCCGGCGCATCCGGCTGTGGCGGCTGCGGTTTGAACCTGAGCTTCGTCGCCGGCCGTTCGAGGCTCGGAGCCGGGACCGCGGGCTTCGCCGAAGCCATCGACAGATTCGTCGGCCGTGGTGGCGGCAGCGGCGGGTCAAGAATCGGCACGCCAACGCTGTCCGCCCCCGGCCGCGGAATGGCAAGCGCAGGCGGCATGAGCGCGCTGGTGGTTGCGGGCGCCTCTGGAGCTGCGGACTGTTGTTCGGGCAGCATTCGAGCGGAGCCGAGGGTCAGTCCCCGAGGAGCCCGTGCCTGCAGTGCCGGCTCACAGATCTCGCCGCACTGCTCAACCTTGGCCTCGATGGTCTTGCCGTCGATCGTCGCTCGAACGACGCAGCCGACGGGGTGGTAGACGAGCGCGAACTGAAACTTGCCCGTGTCGTCCGACTCCGCCGTGAACTTGCCGTCCAGAGACACGCTCATGTGGGGCTCGTCGGTCGTCCCGACGATGTAGAGGCGGCCGGTCGCGATAGCCGCGGCGGTGATGGCTGATGCTGCGTGCGCTGACGGAACGAAGGCAAGGCACGCGCTCGCCAGGACCAGGGATGACAGACGGATCAAACGGGCGACCCCAACGTTGTGCCGACCGTTGGATCCGGGCGGCTCAGTCAGCTTTACGCGCTGAAGAGCCAACTGGGCCCGGCGGTAGCTTACCTGCAAGCGCGCAGCAGCGGCAACTGGCCGGGGCGGATGCGGCCACAGCTGCAAGCCGATCACCGCTTTCGAGAGACGGGAGATTAGGTCAGCCACGCCAGGTTGCTTGCCGCGTTCGAGACGGTGGAGCGGGCCTATCTGCGGAATGCAATCACGATGCTGCAGACCTATCGTGTGCTGTGCAAGCGCGAGCGACCGGGGCGGCGGTCGACGGTGGCGCTGTCTCAGAGCTTCGTGCCCATGATGCCGCGCAGATGATCGAATAGCCGTTCGGCGAGGTCGCGGTATTCGGCCGCGTGTTCCCGGAGTTGGGCTGCCTTTCCCGGGTCGCCCCTGCCGTCGATCCACCATGCGTCCTTGGATAGCGCCTCGTGACGGCGTTCGAGCGCGCTGTGGAGCGTCAGCATCTCCCGCATCGTGAAGCGCATTTCGATGTTGCGCGGACCGGCGCCGTGCCCGGCATCGACCTTCGGAATGTCCGCCATGGGGTCGCCCTTCGCTCAATCCGTGTGACGAGCTACAAGGGCGTTTAAACGCGGTCGTCAATGCTCAGACGGGGTCGTTCGAGGGATGCCCCCTCAGACCTTGTTTCAGAGCGCCGCGAGGGGGCAACAATCGGCCTTGCCCCACGACCCGCCCCACATTCTGTGCGGACTGGCCGGACGCCGCCCGGCGGCCCTGCACGCTCTAGCAACGCCTCGGCGGTGTTGACTGCGATGTGGGGCGCAGCTGCCCCACATTCCGGCCCTCAGTAAAGCTCTACCTGGCTTCCGCTGCCGACCCAACTCGGCCCGTCAGATCGCCGTCGGCGCTTACTGGAAGCGGTCATTCGTCGGCCACCTTAGCAACTTCGGCTCGGGTCGGAAGCGGACAAACGAGCAGGCGCAAATGATGTTGGATGCGTACCTGTTGGCATGCTGATGTGTGGATCACTACATCTTGGCTACGCGCGCGACACTAGCGTTGTGTCCAATCAGCCCGCTTTGTAGGATCTGAACGTTCCTTAGGACGCTTATCAAATCGAAGCACCTCGATCCAAGTCCACTTTTCGCCGCGCAGATTTTCAATACCTCGCGCATTTAGAATATCTGCGATTTTCGCTGGGTCAGAAACTCCACCCATCCGGATCTCTTGCATCACGAAGCAAATCTGAGCCGCTCGCTCGATACGATCTTTGCGATGCTTTTCCATAGGGTGAGGTATATTTACGATTTAGACCGAAAATGGCCCGCACCGTTGCCAGTGCGAGCCAAACGTGGGTAGTTCTGAACTACTGTTCAGTAACGCTCAGTACTTGCGCACCAGCGGCGCCGGGATCGGCGAAGCGGCGGCGACCGGCGAGTACAGCGGGACAACGAACCGGATCCAGCCGTCGGTGGAGTAGTCGCTGCGGGTGCGGCCGAACGCATTGGTGAGAGTCGCGCCGGTCACCACGTCGCGGGCGACGTAGGCCTGGACAGTAAAGATTTTGAAGTCGTAGCCGATCAAACCACCGAGGGCGAAGCGGCCACGGTTGCCGGCTGCCGCGCTGAACTGGCTGATGTCGAAGTTGTAGGTGCCATAGCCGACAGCACCGATCTCGAAGTTACCAAACTTTTTCGTCGCGGTGAGGTCGAAGTTTAGGGCATCCGAGATGCGGATCGGGCCGATGAAGTTGCCGACCGAACCACTGAAGCGACCGGGCGAGTCGTAGATGTTGGCGGTCAGGTTGGCAGTAATGTTGTAGCCGTCGCCGGTGTAGCTGCCGGCGACACCGAAGCGGTAGGTGTTCGAGGCAAGCTGCGGCAGCACAGGCGTGCCGACCGGAATCCGACCCGCACCAGAGATCGGGTTGGCGGCGGTAGTGCCGTTGAACAGCGAGCCGCGATCACCGTCGAGGTCGTTCAGGTACACGCCGCCGAGCAAGCTGACGCCGAAGTTGCTGCCGAGGTCGAACGCCCAGATGCCGCCAACGAAGGTGCCGACGTTGATCGAGATATCCTTATTAGGCGAGCCCGCCGCGTTGCGGGTGAAGACGAACACGGTCGGGGGCGCCACGAGCAGCTCGACGCGGCCGCCGAGCGGCACCAGCGGGGTCGAGTAGACGAGGACCGGGATGTTGACGGCCGTGTCGGCGTCGTTCCGGCCGTCGGTGCGGCGGTAGGTGAACGTGTTGATGGCGTATAGGCCTTCCGGCAGCGGCGCACCGACGGCGAGACCGACCTGCTCACCCGGTACCGTGGTCGATTGCGCCTGCGCGATCGTCGACGTCATGCCGACCGTGAGCGCGACCGCGCCGGCCGCAAGCCAGTTCTTCAACATTTTCTCATTCCTTCCCAAGGTCCCAAGGCATCCGTCCCGCATCCGGCATTTCCATGCCGGTCTGCTCGCTCATCGCGGCTGCCGGCTTCGGACCTGCCGAGCGCCCCCACGGAGCCTGCCCGTCTCAACGCAGGAAATATCCTACGGTTAGCGATTGATTGGTAGCCCGAACTGCTCAGGTTCCAAGCATCGATACGCCGTAGTGGCAGAAATGCACCATTTTTGTCGCGCCGCAATATGTAGGGTCGGGTCCCAGTCCGGGCCTCATCAGCACACACCTCTGAGGCGGTCGCGCCATCGCGACAAATTTGTTACCAAAATCTTAATCAGGCTGAAATTCACTGATTTTGTAGTCCGATAGGCCGTCGAGAGTTCGAGCAACTCGCCAACAATTAGCAGTGTTTGTGATGAGGACGTGGTAGCGCCAAGCTTGGTCGGACGGGCTTGGCCTGGTGCTGATCGCCATATGCGAACCCTGGTTCGTCAAGCGCTTCGGGAACCTGACTACCTCCGGCGGGCCCCATGCGCGCTTGGCGATATTGTGCACCGACAGCGAATCAGCACCCAGCTCGCGCAGTACTGCCTCACTGCCTCACTGCCTCACTGCCTCACTGCCTCCCGCTTCGACGCGTTCGAGCGCCGCACCAGGTAATGGATCAGGGCTATAGAGGTTCAGAACGCAGCTGAGCGTTCTGCCGCGTATGGGCTCGGATCCGCCGAGCCATCCGTTCGAGATCGCCGGGGACCATGCACCGTCCGTCCTTAATGGCATTTATGGGTAGTGAACGGGTCAGGCGACGATGTCTGCTTTCATGCATTGCTGCCTTAAAGCGCACCAGCCGAAATCCACCCGACCTTGCCTCGCGGCCGCCATCGGCGCTTCTCCAAGGCAGCCGCTCGCCGCCCCATCGGCAGCATCAACCCAGGGCCATCAGACCCTATCCGAGCGCCGTACCCGTCGGGCGCGCGGACGATCTGCCGTCACGACCTCGCGAGGATCTGTGCAGATGCTGGAACGCATCTCTACCCGCCGGGCCTACTTGCCCTGGTTAGTATGCCCTGGCCGCGCACAGTATGGAGAAGCACTGATGCCTAAGTTCCTGCCCGCAGCCCTTGCGATAGCATTGCTCGCTGGTCCGGCCCTCGCCCAGGGCACAACGAGCCAAACACCCCCGGGCGCTCCCTCCGCCACCTCTGCGAAGGCCCCCAAGGCTGACCGCACGGCCAAGTCCAAAGAGTGTTCGGCTGAGGCAGATCAGAAGGGCCTCCACGGCAAAGCGCGGAAGCATTTCCGTAGCGCATGCAAGGCCGGCAAAGCGTAGCGACACGAAGGCTCGTCCTTTCACAAGGACGGGCCGCTTAGAACAATGCAGACGAGTGGTACGGCGAGAAAAGCGGACGGCCTCCTAACGACCCATGTCAGCCATGCGAACGAACATCGGCGCTTCCCAAAAGCCGACACTCGTCGACCGGTCGGCAACTTCGGCTCGGATACTTCTCTACCACGAGGCAGAGAGGTGGAGTTGCCGACCGGTCGACTTGGTCGCGCGGGCAGCCAGTAATGTCCTAATGCCAGGACCGAGGTTGGGACGCTTGCTGTCGGTTTGCGGCGGCAGCGGCAATGCCCTCACGGGCTTAGAAGAGGGAGATCAGCGCCACGCCGCCGATCATCAGTAGGCCCCCAAGAATGCGCCACGGGCCCGCGGTATGTTGTGCGAAGCCGACCCAGCCGTAGTGGTCAAGGATGACGGAGGCGACGATCGCAGCTGTCACGGTGATACCGGTGAAGATTGCGGCACCGAGGCGCTCCGCTAGGAAGATCATCGCAAGCACGTAGGTGGCCCCCAGCGCACCACCGAGCCATGCCCACCATGGCACGTTGGAGAACCGACCACTCGGCCAGGCAAGGCCAACGAACGGCACAGCGAGCAAGTAGACCACCGCATTCGTCGCCGCCACAATCAGCGCGGCGAGGATCGGCTGGCCCAGCGCCTTGTTCAAGCTCGCGTTGGCACCGCTCTGCACGGTGTTCAGAACGCCTGCTGCTGCAGCGATCAGGGCGATCAGGATGGGCATGGCTGTATCGATCAGCCGTTCTGCGCGTCCGGGGTCGGTCCGCGCGTCGTGTCCAGCCGATCACTGGCGGGCGTCTTCACGACCCCACCACCGGCTGCCGCCTCATAGATGGCCGCCATGATGCGCTGGTCCTGCAAGCCCTCCTCACCTGGCGTGTGCGGCTCGCGTCCGGTCCTGACGCACTCAGCGAAGTGATCCATCTCAACGGCGAACTGGTTGCGTGGCGTGAAGGTGCGTTGCTCCCGAGCGTTCGCTGGGCCAACCCGGTGCCCGATCTCCATAGCGACGTTGTCGTAGCCGAACGCCGGATCCAGGCCGAACCAGCCGTCCGTCGCGTCGGCGCGCAGACGGCGGTTCTCATGCATGCTGTAGCCCGCGGTGCCGGCGGCGAACACGCCCGAGGGGAACAGCAGCGTGAAGTGTGAGACGTCCTCGACCTCGCGAAAGCGCGGGTCGCCCTTCGGCTGGGTGATGCGCCCGGTGACCTCGATCGGCTCCTCGCCGGTGATGTACCGGAACGCGTTGAGGCAGTAGAGGCCGACATCCGGCAGCGAGCCGCCGCCCGCCAAGGCCTTGATCTGCCGCCACTGCCCGGGCGCCGCATCGTGTTGGGCGTTCACCGCCTCGATGAGGCGCAGCTCGCCGTAGGTCTTCTTCCTAGCGAGGTCGATCAGGGTGCGGTGTGCGGTGTTGTACTGCAGCCGATAGGCGATCATCAGCGTGCGTTGCGCCTGCCGGCAAGCGGCGATCATCTGCTCCGCTTCCGCAACGGAGGTCGCCATCGGCTTCTCGCAGAGCACGTGTTTGCCGGCCTTGGCAGCGCGCACCGTGAACTCGGCGTGCAGAGCATTCGGCAGGACAATGTACACGGCCTCGATCTCAGGGTTGTCCCGGATCGCGTCGAAGGTATTGTAATCATAGAGGTTCTTCTCGGGCACGCCGTACTGTGCGGCGATGGCGCGGGCCTTGTCGCGCTCGCCGCTGACGAGCGCCACCGGCCGGACGTGTTTGGCTTCTGCAAAGCCCGGCATAATCTGTTCGAGGGTGAGGTGGCCGATCCCGACGACGGCGATCCCTAGGCGTTTGGCCATGGGATCGGGATTGGCCAGCATCTCGCCACCCTCGCTCGGCGCGTGCAGCGGCGGCAGAGTGACCTTGCCGTTCTCGACGCGCCCGAGCAGCGCGGGCGGTTGGCTCTCGGCTGCTGATGCGGATGTGACGAGGCGTGCGCCAGCCAAACCGGCAGCGGCCCCGAGGACGGTTCTACGCGTGGTATCAGACATCGAGCCGCTCCCGCTGGGATCTGCAGCACCAACCTGCGGCACTTGGCGCATATCCTGGGATGCGACGACAGGCCCCCATTCAGCGACGGCTGGTCACCCCGGCCAAGCTGGCAATCGATAGCTCGCGGTTATCGAAGTTTGAGAGCGCCAGGGCGAGTTGCGGTTTGAGCTTAATCGGCCTGACCCCGCGAAGGACCGCTCAGGATCGTGAGCGGCACCCGCGGCTATGTCCGCTTCGATGGCTTCAGCGCTCAAAAGCGGAACGACTGCATTCCACCCAAAGCGGCCGGTCGACGGGGTGGCGGATTTCCCCTCCGCGCTGTTCAGTCCTGCTCCGGGCAGAGCGGCAGGGCCTCGGCGGGCTTGAAGCCGTTGAACCATCGGCCGGTCCATTCCTCGGGAACGAGCGGCGTGTTCGTGAGGGCCTGCAGCTCGGCGAACCATCGCTCAAACCCGGCTTTGAGGCCTTCCGCTACGGTCTGCGGTTTGTCGGCCATGGTGCTCCCCTGTTGCCGTTCGAAAGAGTTCCCCTCCCGCCTAAACGGCGACCTCGGGCCAAAGCCGGTGCGGGCCGAGGCGGCGGCCCGCTTCGATCACCGCAAGCGCCTGGGCACGGGCATCGCCGAGGGCATCGTGCTTCGCCTCCTCCGGGGTGGCGATCTTGACGTCGGTCAGATCTAGGATGGTCCGCGTGTCGCGGATCGCACGGCGGCTCCACGGGATCGGATGACCGCAGGCGCGGAACGCGCTCTCAAGGATCGGGGGGTCGAACGACGCGCCGTGACCCCAGATACGGATCTCTGCCGGTGGTGCCTCGAGGGCATCCCAGAACCAGCGAAACTCCTGCAACGCATGGGCGATGTGCGTGCGTCGACCGGGATAGCCCGCGCTTAAGACGTGCCGGGCAAAGCCACTCTGACCGAGCCACCACGCGACCGTCTCCGGATCCATGTGTCCGATAGCCCCAGCCGGGTCGATCACCAGAGACAGCTCGGCGCCGAGACCGTCAGGCCCGAAGGCGACCGCACCGATCGACCGGATCATGGCATCCGGCCGTGTCGACATAGTTTCGAGGTCGATCATCACATCGCGCATGGTTGGATCCGTGCTCCAGAAAGGCGAGGGCGGGGAACCCATCCGCGCTATTCGAGCGACGCACCGATCCGCGTCCCCTCAGCAGATCGGTGCGGGAGGCATCAAGAATTCCCGTTAGAAAGCAATAATGGCGTGGATGACCGGTGCGGGAGGTAAGCCATTGCAGACATTGAGCTATGACTTAACTGCTCGGGGAGCCATCCAATCATCATCGTCTGGGGGCGTCCACGCCGGTGACGGGTTTCCCGTCCTGTGGGCGATCGGCCACCGGCCAGATCGGTGGCCGCCCGGATGAGGGCGGCGAGTTTCGTGATCGTCCAGGGTTCATTCACCCAGCCGGATGAGGCCGGACGTCTCGCGCCGCCGATCGCCCGGGCTTGCGCGCCGCGCCGGTCCGGCCCATCCGTGCCGTCGTCTCACGATGCCTGGATCCGCGATGACTCCCACCGGAACGCCCCCGCGCAGCCTCACCGCCATCGTGCTCGCGGCCGGGAAGGGCACGCGGATGCGCTCGGACCTGCCGAAGGTGCTGCACCGGATCGCCGGGCGCAGCATGCTCGGCCACGTCCTCGCCGCCGTACAGGCGGCCGGCGCCGGCCGGATCGCCGTCGTGGCCGAGCCCGGCCGCGACGACGTGGCCGCCGAGATCGCGAGGGCGGCCCCCGGCGCGCAGGTCTTCCCGCAGGCCGAGCGGCTGGGGACGGCCCACGCCGTGCTGGCGGCCCGTGCGGTGCTGACCGATCCGGACGACGACGTGGTCATCGCGTTCGGCGACACGCCGCTCATCACCGCCGAGACCTTTTTGCGCCTGCGCGCGCCCCTGGCCGACGGCGCGGCCGTCGCCGTGCTGGCCTTCGAGAGTGCGACGCCGGCGGGATACGGACGCGTTCTCACCGCCGGGAGCCGCGTCCTGGCGATCCGCGAGGAGAAGGATGCGAGCCCGGCCGAGCGGGCCGTGACCCTGTGCAATGCCGGCCTGATGGCGCTCGCCGGGCGGCACGCTCTGGCCCTGCTCACCCAGATCGGCAACGACAATGCCGCGGGGGAGTATTACCTCCCGGACGCCGTGGCGCTCGCGGTGGCGGACGGGCTGCCGGTCACCACCGTGCCGGTGGACGAGGCGGAGGCGCAGGGTGTCAACGACCGGGTGCAGCTCGGCGTCGCCGAGGCGGCGATCCAGGCCCGGCTGCGCCGCGCCGCCATGCTGGGCGGGGCCACCCTGGTCGCCCCCGAGACGGTGTTCCTCAGCTACGACACGGTCCTCGGGCGCGACGTGGTCGTGGAACCCAACGTCGTGTTCGGGCCGGGGGTGCGGGTCGGCGATGGCTGCACGGTTCGGGCCTTCGCGCACCTCACCGAGACCGAGATGGCGTCGAGCGTGACGATCGGCCCGTTCGTGCGGCTGCGCGGGCACGCGGTGCTGGAGACCGGCGCGGAACTCGGCAACTTCGTCGAACTGAAGAACACCCGGATGGGGGCGGGCGCCAAGGCCGCGCATCTCACCTATCTCGGGGACGCGGAGATCGGCGCGAAGGCCAATATCGGCGCCGGCACGATCACCTGCAATTACGATGGCGTGCTCAAGCACCGGACCACGATCGGCGCCAGCGCGTTCATCGGCTCGAACTCGGCCCTGGTCGCCCCGGTCACCGTGGGGGAGGGGGCCTACGTCGCCTCCGGCTCCGTGATCACCGACGACGTCCCGGCCGACGCCATGGCGGTCGCCCGCGGCCGGCAGGCGGTGAAGCCCGGCTGGGCGAAGCTGAAGCGCGCCGCCTTGCTGGCCGAGAAGGCTTTGCGCAAGAAGGCGTGACGCGCCGCGGCCTCCGGGCCCCTGCCGTACTGGCCGGGGCTGGCCCTGCGCGGCTCGGATCCGGTACAAGCCACCCTTGGACGCGCCCTGCGCGGAGCGGCCCGGACCTTGCGCGCAGGGCCTCCCGGGCGTCGGAGCGAGAGACAATCCCATGTGCGGCATCGTCGGCATCGTCGGGCGCGACGCGGTGGCGGGTCAGGTGATCGAGGCCCTGCGGCGTCTCGAATACCGCGGCTACGATTCCGCCGGCATCGCCACCCTGGAGCACGGGCGGCTGGAGCGGCGCCGGGCATCCGGCAAGCTCGTCAACCTGGAGAACCGGCTCGAGCGCGAGCCGCTCACCGGGACGATCGGCATCGGCCACACCCGCTGGGCGACCCATGGCCGGCCCAACGAGACCAACGCCCATCCGCACGCCACCCGGCGGCTGGCGGTGGTGCACAACGGCATCATCGAGAATTTCCGCGAGCTGAAGCAGGAGCTGGAGGCCGACGGCATCGTCTTCGAGACCGAGACCGACACCGAGGTCGTCGCCCAGCTCGTCAGCCGCAACATGGACCGCCAGATGGGGCCCGTCGAGGCGGTGGCCGCCGCCCTGCCGCGCCTGCGCGGCGCCTTCGCCCTGGGCTTCCTGTTCGCCGGCGAGGAGAATCTGCTGATCGGCGCCCGCCACGGCGCCCCGCTCGCGGTCGGCTTCGGCCAGGGCGAGACCTATCTCGGCTCCGACGCCCTGGCGCTGGCCCCCTTCACCGACGCCATCACCTACCTCGACGAGGGCGACTGGGCGATCCTAACCCGGGACGGCGCCGAGATCCGCGACCAGGCCGGCGCCCACGTCGAGCGCCCGCGCCAAAAAATCGCCACGCAGGCCTACCGGATCGACAAGGGCGAGTACCGCCACTTCATGGCCAAGGAGATCCACGAGCAGCCCGAGGTGGTGGGCCGCACGCTCGCCCATTACGTCGACCTGGCGCAGGGGCGGGTGATGCTGCCCGAGGCGCTGCCCTTCGACTTCGCCAAGCTCAGCCGCGTCTATATCACGGCCTGCGGCACCGCCTTCTATGCCGGTCTCGTCGCGCGCTACTGGTTCGAGCAGGTGGCGCGCCTGCCGGTGGAGATCGACGTCGCCTCCGAGGCCCGCTATCGCGAGGCGCCCCTGGAGAAGGACGGGTTGACGCTGGTCATCTCGCAATCGGGCGAGACCGCCGACACGCTCGCCTCCCTGCGCTACGCGAAGAGCCAGGGCCAGCACACGCTCTGCGTGGTCAACGTGCCGACCTCGACCATCGCGCGGGAATCCTCCGTGGTGATGCCGACCCTGGCCGGACCGGAGATCGGCGTCGCCTCCACGAAGGCGTTCTCGTGCCAGCTCACCGTGCTGCTCTGCCTGGCGATCGCGGCCGGCCGGGCGCGCGGCACCCTCGACGCGGCCGGCGAGCGGCGCCTCGTCGACGCGCTGATCAAGGCGCCGGGCCTGATGGCCGAAGCGCTGTCCCACGAGCCGGAGATTGAGGGCCTCGCACGGGAGATCGCGAAGGCGCGGGACGTCCTCTATCTCGGCCGGGGCACCAGCTACCCGATGGCGCTGGAGGGCGCGCTGAAGCTCAAGGAGATCAGCTACATCCACGCGGAGGGCTACGCGGCGGGCGAGCTGAAGCACGGGCCGATCGCCCTGATCGACGAGAGCGTTCCCGTGATCGTGATCGCGCCCCACGACGCGGTATTCGAGAAGACCGTCTCGAACATGCAGGAGGTGGCCGCCCGCGGCGGCCGCATCGTGCTGATCGGCGACGCCAAGGGTGCGGCCGAGCATGGGCTCGACACCCTCGCGACCTTCACCATGCCGGCGGTCGACGCCACCGTGGCGCCGATCGTGTACGCGGTGCCGATCCAGCTGCTCGCCTACCACACGGCGGTGTTCATGGGGAAAGACGTCGACCAGCCGCGGAATCTGGCCAAGTCGGTCACCGTCGAGTAGCCGCGCCGGCCGGACGCGGCGCCGTCCTTGCGTGCGGCCCGATCCCGCAGAAAACGGTATGCGCAGCCCATGACCGAAACCGACTCCGACGCCCTCCGCTGGCTCGACGGGCAGGAGGGCGTGATGCTGGCCCTGCTGGAGGAGCTGGTGAACATCGATTCCGGCTCCTACGACAAGGCCGGGGTCGATGCCGTCGGCGCCCGCATCGCCGACTTCCTCGCCGGCCACGGCATCCCGGTCACCACGGTCCCGGTGGAGGGTTTTGGCGACGCGCTGCGGGCCCAGGTCGCCGGTTCCGGGGGCGGGAACCGTCCGGTCGTGCTCATGGGCCACCGCGACACCGTCTTCCCGAAGGGCGAGGCCGCGCAGCGGCCGTTCCGGATCGCCGCGGGGCGCGCCTACGGGCCGGGGGTCGCCGACATGAAGGCGGGCCTCGTGATGAACGCCTTCGTGCTCGCGGCCTACCACCGGGCGGGCGGTGCGCGGGTGCCGCTCACCGGCCTGTTCACCAGCGACGAGGAGATCGGTTCCCCGGCCTGCCGGCCGATCATCGAGGAGACCGCCCGCGGCGCCCGGGCCGTGCTGAATTCCGAGCCGGGGCGGCCGACCGGCAACGTCGTCACCGGCCGCAAGGGCGGCGTGTTCATGCATCTGGAGGTGCTGGGCAAGGCCGCCCATTCCGGCGGCAATTACGCGGACGGACGGAGCGCCATCCTGGCGCTGGCCCACAAGACCGTCGCGCTCCACGCGATCACCGACCTCGACAGGGGGACGACGGTGAATGTCGGGCTGGTCTCCGGCGGCCAGTCGGTGAACACCGTGGCGCCCCGGGCGACCTGCGAGATCGACCTGCGCTACGTCACCCCGCCCGACCGGGAGGCGGCGATGGACCGGATCGCCGCCATCGTGGCGGATGCCACGGTGCCGGGGACGACCGCGCACCTGACCGTCAAGGGCGCGTTCCTTCCACTCGTCCAGGACGCGGCCTCCCGGGCGCTGTTCGAGACCTACGCTGGCGTGAGCGCGGGGCAGGGCCATCCCGTCGCGGGCGAATTCGCCGGGGGCTGCGCCGATTCCGGATTCACCGCCAGCGTCGGCTGCCCGACCCTCTGCGCGGTCGGCCCGGTGGGCGGCAAGGCCCATTCGCCCGAGGAGTACCTGGAGGTGGCGAGCCTCGTCCCCCGCGCGCGGGCGATGGCGCAGACCATCGCGGCGCTGGCGGAGGGCTGAGGAAATCTGTGCTCACGGGGCGATGCTCCGGCCCTTCGAACCCGCGCGGGTCTTCGCCGATCCTCTGGCGCCGCCCGCGCGAGACCCGCTCAGACGCGCAGGGCCGCCGCGAGGCGCAGCAGGAAACCGTCGAGGGCGGATTTGTCGATCCAGCGCAGCACCGCCACCAGATCGCGGTCCGGATCGCACCAGATCACGTTGTTGCCGGCGCCGAGCGCGCTGAACGACGTGGCCGGCAAATGCGGCTTCGCGGTCGCGCCCCGGTTGAGCCACCAGAGATAGCCGTAGCTGTCGAGGGTCGGCGACGGGGTCAGCATGGCGCGGATCCAGCGCTCCGACAGCAGCCGCCGACCGTTCCAGGCGCCGCCGCGGTTGATGAGCAGACCGAAGCGGGCATGATCGTCGGCGCCGATGAACAGGCCGCCGCCCCAATGTCCGCCCCCCGGCACCGACGGGATCCGTGCGCCGTCGACCGTGACCCAGCTGGTGTCGTAGCCGTGCCACGCCCAGTCGCGGGAGGCGCCGATCGGATCCAGGATCCGCTCACGCAGCACCTCCGGCAGGGGGCGGCCGAAGCGCCGCATCAGGCAATAGGACAGCAGGTTCACCCGCACGTCGTTGTACTCGTAATAGGTGCCCGGCGGGTTCGGCGCGCGCCGCTGGCCCTTGCGGCTGTTGTCCGCCCCCGGACCGATCTGCCGGAAATGGTCGACCTGATCGGACTTGCCGAACAGCGTTCCCTGCCACTCGCTCGATTGCTGCAGCAGGTGGCGCCACGTGATCGCCCCGTTATGCGGCCCCTCGAGACACGGGTCGGGCACGCTGTCCCGCACCGGCGCGTCCACGTCGGGGATCAACCCGTCATCGTGGGCGAGGCCCGACAGCACCGCCAGGTAGCTCTTGGCGATGGAGAAGGTCATGTCCGGCCGGCCCGTATCGCCCCAGGCGGCGACGCGGCGTCCGTCCTTGAGGATCACGCCCGCCGGACCGCCCCGCGGGCGCACCGGCCCGACGATGTCGCTCCACGGTCCGGTCTCGTTCCACTCGACGATCCCGACGTAGCGCCCGTCCGGGTAGAACAGGCTGCGGGGCCACGCGCTCTCGTTCGCCGCGGCATACCCCACCGCCTCCGCGAGGCGGGCGGGATCGAACCCGGCCTCACCGGGATCGACGGTCTTCCAGGGATCCGCGGGCCAGGACGGTGTCGTCGATGATGCCAATGTCTGCCTCACACAGGGTCTGAGTCGATGAGCGGGACGCATCGCTTGTCAGGCTCGTTCCAGACGTCCCGCTCCGCCGTGGCGCGCTCGGGAAGCCCCCGGCGACCGAGCCCTTCGCCACCCAGCCGAGACGGGAAGCAGAATGCGCGCCGCGCCATGCCGGCGGGAAACGGGCCGCGCTCCAGCGCCACTGCGCCGGACCCGCACCCCGGCGCGGCCACGGCCTTGAAAGGCTCGAAGTGATCGTGAAGATCGCTGCATATTCCTATATTGACGGAGCAGAAATCGTTTTATTAGACAATTATACACTGCGATAACAACAATAAAAACCATCAATAAACGCATCGATGCGTGTTCATCGACAGATATTCAGTTTAAAAAATCTGTTTTCTTTGCCAAAAAAATCTACCCAAAAAATCCCTACGGCCATAAACTGTCGGTTTAGTCCTGTCGGTGGATCGTCACCGCAAGCCGATAGGCTGATTCAGATCTCCCGACGATGAAGGACGTGGCGGGCGAGCATGGCGGCGGCAATCGATACAGGATCCGGGGAAGGCCCTGCGCGCGCCGGGCATCGGACGGCTTTCGGCGTGGTCGGAAGCGCCGTCGCCCTCGTCGTACCGCTGATGCTCCTCGCCGCCCCCCGATCGGACGTCGTGGCCCTCGTGCGCGGCCCGGGATCCGACGCCGCCGACCTCGCCCGCGTGGTCGCCGAAGCGGGCGGGTCGATCGTGAATGTCGGCGGCCGGCCAGATATCCTGATCGCCCGCTCGGACAGCGACGGCTTCGTCGGACGCCTCTACGCGGCGGGGGCTTGGCTCGTCCTCGACGGACGCCTCGCCGACGGCTGCGGACGACAGGGCGCAGCGCTCACCCCTCGAGACGACACCAACACCGGACATTCCACACGATGAACCATCTCGACGCCCTCCGGCGCAGCTTCGGCCGCACGCTCATCGCGACCCTGTGGGCGCATGTGCCGATCGTCGCGGGCGCCGAAGTCGCCCTGACCAGCGGGCTGCCGGCGCCGGGCCCGATCGCGGCCGTGGTGATCCTGGCCGGGACCGCGACTTTGCTGTGGCGCCGCGACCCGATCGGCCAAGCCACGCGCATCGTCAGCGGCCTTGCCCTAATCGGCATGGCGGCCGTGTTCCTGACCGTCTTCACCGGTCATCCCTGGCAGATCGACCTGCACATGTACTTCTTCGCCTGCCTGGCCGTGCTCGTCGGCTGGTGCGACTGGCGCGTGATCCTGGCGGCGACACTGGCCACCGCGGTCCATCATCTCGCCCTGGATCTGGCGATTCCGGCGCTGGTCTTCCCGGACGCCGCCAGCGACCTCGGGCGCGTCGCGCTGCACGCGGCGATCGTGGTGACGGAGGCCGCCATCCTGATCTGGGTCTGCCGGATGACGGTCCGGTCGTTCGAGGCCCTCGGCCGATCCGAGAAGGAGGCGCAGGCCCAGCTTGCCCGCGCCAGCGTTCTGGAGCGCGAGAACGCGGACGCGCATAGCTCCCTCGATGCGGCCCGGCGGAGCACCACCGAGCAGCTGGCCCAGACCTTCGAGACGACCGTCGGCGGCATTCTGGCTCACGTCTCGACGGCGGCGACGAGCCTGCGCAGGGCTGCCGCCGACATGTCCGCGACGGCTTCGGACTCCGCACGCCGGTCGTCGGAGGTGGCCTCTGCGGCCGGGGACGCGGCGCAGACGGCCGAGACCGCGGCCGCGGCCACGGCGCAGCTCGGCGCCTCGCTGGGTGAGATCGAGCGGCAGGTGAGCGGATCCGCAGAGCTCGCCAACGTCACCGCCGCCGAGGCGGCGGACGCGGTCCCCCTGGTCCAGGAACTGAGCGCGGCCGCCGAGCGGATCGGCGACGTGGTGGCGTTGATCTCGACGGTGGCCGCCCAGACCAACCTGCTGGCCTTGAACGCCACGATCGAGGCCGCCCGGGCCGGCACGGCGGGCCGGGGCTTCGCGGTCGTCGCCGCCGAGGTGAAGGAACTGGCCAGTCAGACCGCCAAGGCCACAGAGGATATCGGCCAGCAGGTCGGGCGGATCCAGACCTCCACGCATCGGGCGGTCACGGCGGTGAACGCGATCACGGTCCGCATCCGCGACATGAATGCGCTCGCCACGCAAATCACCGCATCCGTCCGCGACCAGGGTGCCGCCGCCGAGCGGATCGTCCGCAGCGTCGCCGAGGCGGCGAGCGGCACCGGCGCCGTCAGCTCCACCGTCGCGGCGGTCGCCGTGACCGTCGAGGCGACCGGAGCGACCGCGAACGGCGTCCTGGCCTCCGCCTCCGAACTGTCGGCCGAGTTCGAGACCCTCGGGCAGGAGGTCGGCCGCTTCCTGGCCTCGGTCCGCGCGGCCTGAGCGGCCCTGGACCGGGGCGGCTCAGCCGCCTCTGTGCGGCGGGTCGGGGACGCGGTCGAACGGCACGCCGTCGTACCCCTCCAGCCAAGCGGTCCGGGGTTCGGAATTCGCCGGATACGGACAGACGTCCCTGGGACGGCCGCGCGCCCGGGCATGGGCCCCCTCGCTGATCGGATCCGGCGACGGGTCGTGGAGCGGCGTCTGGCTCATGACCGGACAACGTGCCGGCCCGGGCGCAGTTCAGCCGAGGGGCCGTTCGGCCGCACCGCCGCGTCTCAACACGAGGGCGACCCAGCCCTCGATCAGGCCCCGGCGCACCAGCGCGAAACCCTGCAGACGGTAGGCCGAGAGCACGCCCGGAACGTCGCGCTCGATCAGCCCGGACAGGACCAGCACGCCGCCGGGCGCGACCACCCGCGTCAGCGACGGGGCGAGGAGCCGCAGCGGCCGCGCCAGGATGTTGGCGAAGACCAGATCGAAGTGGCGGGGCCGGGACGCGAGCCGGTGGCGCACCCCGGGGCCGTGATAGAGCTTGAGATAGGGGCCGAGGCCGTTGGCCCGGGCATTCTCCCGCGCCGTGTGCACCGCCTCCGCGTCGAGGTCGCCGGCCACCACGGGCTGCCGGAGCGCCTTGGCGGCCGCGAAGGCGAGGATCCCGGTGCCCGTGCCGACATCCAGGACGCGGGCCGGCCGCCGCCGCTTCAGCACGTCGACCAGCGCCCGGAGGCAGCCCAGAGTCGTGCCGTGATGACCGGTGCCGAAGGCCAACGCCGCCTCGATCTCGATGGGCAGGTCGTTGGCGCGCACCGCATCGCGGTCATGCGCGCCGTGGACGAGGAACCGCCCGGCCCGGACCGGCTTCAGCCCCTCGAGCGAGGCCCGGACCCAGTCCTGCTGTTCGATGGTGCGGAACTCCGCGGTGTCGGCTGCAGCGCCGATCACGGGCCGGATCAGCGCGCGGACGTAATCCTCGTCGGGCGCATCGGCGAAGTAGGCCTCCAGCCGCCACGTGCACCCGTCCGCATCCTCGAACGCCGCCACGGCGGTCTCGGTGGGATCGAACATCTCCCCCAGCAGATCGGTCATCGCCCGCGCCGAGCGCTCGTCGGTCAGCAGGCGCAGGACGTGGGACGGGCGGTGGGGCGGAAGGCCTTCGAGCATGGTGCCGGGCTGTAACGCCCGGGCGCGCGACATCACAGGGGGCAAGGGGCGGCCGACGCGAAAAAATCCTCCCCGGGGCCAGAACCGGGCGCGGGACCGGGCCAGGGCGCCCATTTGTTGCCGGTTGGACACAAGCAGAAATACTTGTCCTTCGAGCCAGCCAGATCAGTGTTCGGGGCCGCAGTCTGTGCTTAGTCAGTCTCGGCTTCCCGAAGCCCGAACCCTCAACTCGGGCGCGCCGTCCATTCCGCGGCGGCACGCCGGTTTTGACAGGCACCAGCGATCCATGACCTCGCCCCTCCTCATCAGCGTTGCCTTCGCGTTCGCGACCGCTGGAGCGGCTTGGCTCTGGGGGCTCCTGGTGGCGGTCGGCATGAACAGGCTGCCGGACGTCGGATCGATGGAAAAACCCGACCTCCGGACCTGGTGATCGGTCGCGTCCGGGATTCGCACGATCGGCCGCCCAGGAATGCGGCATGGTGTCTACGCGTTAACCACAGGCTCCGGCGAATCGCACGGAACTCGCTGCGCAGAGCCACGTTTTTGCGGGCTTCGGCCGTGAATCACGATTGAGCAGGGTGCGTACCGCGTGACCAAGTCCAGGCGTTCCGGCCCCCGCGGGCCCGTGGTGGTCAACGAGGCGTCCGGACCGTCGCGGCCGCGCGACCGGCTCTTCGGCGCGCCGACGCCGGACGGCCCCCTGCCCGGCCACCTCCTCGTCCTCCTCAGCCGCCTGCACCGCGCGGAAGCCGCGCCGCCAGAGCCCCGTGAGACCCCGCACGGCTGAGACCGGGCGGAACACCCTCGAATACAGGACACCGCCGGCCGCACGGGACGCGGCCGGGCGGACCTTGGCCGCGCGCGGCGACAACCCTATGATCCCCGTCATACCCGGCCGGATATAACGGCCCGCGACAGGGAAGCTTCCATGCGCCTGACCCGACGGATCCTGGCCGCGCTCGCGCTCGGCATGCTGGCGGTGCCCCCCGCATCCCGGCCGGCGCGTGCGGCGGAGCCCGTGGTGGTGTTCGCCGCGGCGAGCCTGAAGAATGCGCTGGACGACGCGGCGGCGGCCTGGACGAAAGAGTCCGGTAAGACGGCCCGGATCTCCTATGCGGGCTCGAACGCCCTCGCCAAGCAGATCGAGGCGGGGGCGCCCGCCGATCTGTTCATCTCGGCGGATCAGGCCTGGATGGATTACGTCGAGCGGGCCGGGCTCCTGAAGCCGGGCTCGCGGGTCGACCTCCTGCGCAACGCGCTGGTGCTGATCGCGCCGGGCCCCGAGAACGCCGGCTCCGATCCGCAGATCGCCCTGGCGCCCGATCTCGGGACGACGCTGCCGAAACTGCTCAGCGGCGGCAAGCTCGCCATGGCGACGATCGATGCCGTGCCGGCCGGCAAATACGGCAAGGCCGCCCTGGAGAAGCTCGGAGCCTGGGAGGCCGTGAAGGGTCAGGTGGCCCAGGCCGAGAATGTCCGCGCCGCCCTGCTGCTCGTCGCCCGCGGCGAGGCCCCCCTCGGCATCGTCTACGCCACGGACGCCGCCGCCGATTCGAGCGTCCACGTGCTGGCTACCTTTCCGGCCGACAGCCACCCGCCGATCGTCTACCCGGCTTCCGTCATCCGCGACTCGCACAATCCCGATGCCGCCGCCCTGCTGACCGCCCTGCGAAGCCCGGCCGCCCGGGGGGCCTTCGAGCGCCAGGGCTTCACGGTCGTCGCGCCGCCCAAAGCCGGCCACTAGCGGCTCGGCCGCCGTGCTGGGTCTCACCCCGGAGGAATGGACCGCCGTCGCCCTGAGCCTGCGGGTCGCCACGGTGGCGACGCTGGCGAGCCTCGTCCCCGGCCTCGCGATCGCGTGGCTCCTGGCGCGGCGCCGGTTCCCCGGGCGGGCGCTCCTCGATGGTCTGGTCCATCTGCCGCTGATCCTGCCCCCGGTGGTGACCGGCTACCTCCTGCTGCTCGCCTTCGGCCGGCGGGGCCCGCTCGGCGGTGCGCTGGCGGAGATCGGGATCGTCCTCGCCTTCCGCTGGACGGGGGCGGCGCTGGCCTGCGCGGTGATGGGCTTCCCCCTGATGGTGCGGGCGATGCGGCTGTCGATCGAGGCTGTGGATCGCCGGCTGGAGCAGGCGGCCGGGACGCTGGGCGCCAGCCCGTTCACGGTGTTCCTCACAGTGACGCTGCCGCTGAGCCTGCCGGGCTGCATCGCGGGCGCCGTGCTGGCCTTCGCCAAGGCGATGGGCGAGTTCGGCGCCACCATCACCTTCGTGTCGAACATCCCGGGCGAGACCCAGACGCTGCCCTCGGCGATCTACACGCTGACCCAGGTTCCCGGCGGCGAGGGCCCGGCCCTGCGCCTCACCCTGGTGTCGATCGCCATATCGGTGACGGCCCTGCTGGTCTCCGAGTTCCTGGCGAACCGTGCCGGGCGGCGGCTGGGCGCGGGCTGACGCATGGCCGCCCCGGTCGCACCCCTCATCCCGGCGACGGCCGCTGGCCCGGTGACCCGAACCTCAGCCGGTATGGGCCGCGCCCGCCCCGGCGTAGGCGTAGGGGCCGCCCGCATCCAGCGCCCGCCGATAGGCCGGGCGGGCCTGGATGCGCCCGAGCCATGCCCGGACCTGCGGGCCGAGCCCGGTGCCCCGCGCCGCGAACGCCTCCAGCGGGAAGCTCATCATGATGTCGGCGGCGGTGAAATCCGCACCGCAGAGATACGGTCGGTCGGCGAGCTCCGCCTCCCAGAACGCCGCGTGCCGGCGCAGATCGGGGTCGACGAAGCCCCGCAGCACGGTGTCGGCGATCCGGCGGACCAGGGGACGCAGGAGCCACGGGCTGCCCGGCGCCAGGCGGGAGAAGATCAGCTTGAGGAGGAGCGGCGGCATCGCGGAGCCCTCCGCGTAGTGCAGCCAGTAGACGTAGCGGGCGTGCGCGTCCGTCCCCGGGGCCGGCACCAGCCCGCCCCCGGCCTTGGCGGTGAGATAGCTGACGATCGCACCCGTCTCGGCGACCACGATCCGACCGTCGGTGATCACCGGCGACTTGCCCAGGGGATGGACGGCGACCAGTTCCGGAGGCGCCCGCAGGGTCTGCGGATCGCGCGCGTAGCGCTTCACCGTGTAGGCCAGGCCGAGTTCCTCCAGGAGCCAGAGGACGCGCTGCGAGCGGCTGTTCTCGAGATGGTGGACGGTGATCATCGGGGCTGTGTCCCGGCCGGCGCAGGCCCGCGCCGCGCTCGCTCTTACCCGAGTCGCACGCCGTGAGCATTCAGGTCGATGTCACCCTCCGCCGGGGAGCCTTCGCCCTCGACGCGGCCTTCGAGGCCGGGCCGGGGCTCACCGCCCTGTTCGGCCGCTCGGGCTCGGGGAAGACGACGCTGATCGACCTGATCGCCGGCCTCGCCCGGCCGGACCGGGGCCGGATCGTCGCCGACGGCGCGACCCTGGTCGATACGGCCGCCGGGCTGTTCCTCCCGCCCCACCGGCGGCGGATCGGCGTGGTGTTCCAGGATGCGCGGCTGTTCCCCCATCTCAGCGTGCGGACCAACCTCGAGTACGGCCGCCTCGTCGCCCGGCACCGGGCCGACCCGGCGACCTTCGCGGCTGTGACCGGCATGCTCGGCATCGGCCCTCTGCTCGACCGCCGGCCCGCCGGTCTCTCCGGGGGCGAGCGCCAGCGGATCGCCATCGGCCGAGCGCTCCTCGCGCGACCGCGCCTCCTGCTGATGGACGAGCCCCTGGCGGCGCTGGACGAGGCCCGCAAGGCCGAGATCCTCCCCTATGTCGAGCGCCTGCGCGACGAGGCCGGGGTGCCGATCGTCTATGTCAGCCACGCGGTCTCGGAGGTGGCGCGGCTCGCCAACACGGTGGTGGTGCTCGAGGCGGGGCGCGTGGCCGCCGCCGGCCCGGCGGAGGCGATCCTGCGCCGGGCCGATCTCGTGCCGGTCCACGATGCCGAGGCCGGCGCCCTCCTCGACATGGTCGTGGCGGCGACCGATCCGGCAACCGGCCTCACCTGCCTGACCGGCGCGGCCGGGCGCCTGCTGGTGCCGGGGCTGATGCGCCCGGCCGGGACGCGCCTGCGGGTGCGGATCCCCGCCCGCGACGTGCTGGTCGCCACCATCCGTCCCCAGGGCCTCAGCGCCCGCAACGTCCTGGCCGGACGGATCTCCAAGATGGTCCCGTCGGGCGCGGAGATGTCCGTGGAGATCGATTGCAACGGCGCGCATCTGGTGGCGCGCCTGACCGTGGCCGCGGTCCGGGACCTCGGGCTCGCGGTCGGGCAACCGGTCCACGCGATCGTCAAGAGCGCCGCCTTCGACCCGGCGGGCATCGGCCTGCTGCGTCCCGCGGTGGCGATCTGACGCCGCAGCCGGCCGGTCTCCGTGGGCAGCTGGGACGGCGCTACCCGATCTGGGTCAGCAGCGTGAACGCGCCGAAGACCAGCACGGCGCCGACCGACGCGGCCAGGAGGATGAGGGCGGCGCGCGATTCCCGTACTTCCGGCGACATGGGCCTCCCCGTCTCGATGCTGGCTGTGCGCGATACCGCGAGCCGGAGATTCGCACCGATGTCGCCCCCTGTCGACATCGATCGGGGCGCGTCCGCACATGGCTTGGCCGATCCGGCGCCGGTTTTGACCGGCTCGGGCGGATGTGCCGAACGGTTCGCCGTCCTGTTCCGCCGGCGGGTCGGAACGCCCCCGGCCGCCTTCCGTGACCGTCGCCGCCCGTCCTGATCCCGGACGGAGATCGCTTGACGCGCGCCACCCGATAGGCACCTCTGTACCGATCGGTACAAATTCGTGAGCCCGCGCCATGTCGGACCGCCCGCCCGTCCCGCCCTTCACCACCGAGACCGCCGCCCAGAAAGCCCGCATGGCCGAGGATGCCTGGAACGGGCGCGATCCGGAGCGCGTCTCGCTGGCCTACACGCCGGACAGCGTGTGGCGGAACCGCAGCGAATTCCTGATGGGGCGCCCGGCGATCGTCGCCTTCCTCCAGCGCAAATGGGCGCGGGAGCTCGAGTACCGGCTGATCAAGGAGGTCTGGACCTTCGGCGGCGACCGGATCGCGGTGCGCTTCGCCTACGAGTGGCACGATGCGGACGGGCAATGGTTCCGCTCCTACGGCAACGAGAACTGGCAGTTCGATGCGCAGGGGCTGATGCGCCGCCGGATCGCAAGCATCAACGATCTGGCGATTCCCGAAGCCGACCGGAAATTCCACTGGCCCCTGGGCCGGCGGCCCGACGATCATCCCGGCCTGAGCGATCTCGACCTCTGACAGCCATGCGGGCCGAGATCCTCCCGGCCCTCGCCGAGGCGTTCCGCCAGCACGGCTACGAGGGGGCGAGCCTGTCGCGGATCACGCAGGCGACCGGCCTGGGCAAGGGCAGCCTCTACCGCCTCTTCCCGGGGGGGAAGGACGAGATGGCCGCCTGCGTGCTCGACGCGATCGATGGCTGGTTCGAGTCCGAGATCTTCGCACCCCTGCGGCAGGGGGAGCCCCCCGGGGAGGCCGTGTCGGCGATGTTCGAGGCGGTGGAGCGCTACTTCCGGTCCGGACAGCGCGTCTGCTTGGTCGGCGTCCTGGCGCTGGGCACCGGCCGGGATCGGTTCGCCGCGGCGGTGCGGAGCTACTTCGCCCGGTGGATCGAGGCCCTGGCCGCGTCCCTGCGCCGCGCCGGGCATGGCGAATCCGCCAGCACGGCGCTGGCGGAGGAGGTCGTGGCGCAGATCCAGGGGGCGATCGTCCTGGCGCGGGCTCTGGACGATCCGGCGCTCTTCACCCGCAGGCTCGCCACGCTGCGGTCACGGATCGCGACCGCTTGAGGCGCGGGCTCAGGCGGCGGTGCGGCGCTCGACCATCCGGGCCAGGAAGGCGCTGCCCGTTGGGATGATCGAATCGTCGAAATTGTAGCCCGCATTGTGCAGGCCCGGACCGGGGCCGGCGCCGAGCCAGACATAGGCGCCGGGCACCACCCGGGTCATGTCGGCGAAATCCTCGCTGCCCATCTTCGGGACGACGTTCGCCTCGACCTTGTCGGCGCCGAGCAGTTCGGTCGCGACCTCGGCGGCGGCGGCGGCCTGCTCGGGGGCGTTCTCCAGGACCGAGAACACGTCCTGCAGATCGACCGTCACCTCGGCGCCATAGGCCGCGGCGAAGCCCGCCGCGAGTTCCCGCATCCGCGTCCCGGCAAGCGTGCGGATCTCCGGGTCGAAGGTCCGGATCGTCCCGGCGAGGTGGGCCGTCTCCGGGATGACGTTGTAGGCGGAGCCCGCCTCGATCCGGGTGATCGACAGCACGATCGACTTCAGCGGGTCGGCGTTGCGCGAGACGATCGATTGCAGCGCCTGGGCGAGGCCGGTGGCGACCACGATCGGGTCGACGCCGCGATGGGGCTGGGCGGCGTGGGCGCCGGTGCCGCGGATGTGGATGTCGAAGAAATCGGCCGCCGCCATGATCGGTCCGGGACGCAGCTTGATCGTGCCCGCGCCGCCGCCGGGCTGGTTGTGCAGCCCATAGATCTCGTCGCAGGGGAACCGCTCGAACAGCCCGTCCTTCAGCATGGCCCGCGCGCCGCCGCGCCCTTCCTCCGCGGGCTGGAACACGAAGACCGCCGTGCCGTCGAAGTCGCGGGTCTCGGCGAGGTAGCGCGCGGCGCCGAGCAGCATCGTGGTGTGGCCGTCATGGCCGCAGGCGTGCATCTTGCCGGCATAGGTGGAGCGATAGGGGAGGTTGGTCTCCTCCTCGATCGGCAGGGCGTCCATGTCGGCGCGCAGGCCGATCCGCCGGCCGTTATCGGTGCGGCCCTTGAGCAGGCCGACCACCCCGGTGCCGCCGACGCCCCGATGCACCTCGCAGCCGAATGTCTCCAGCATGTCGGCGACGATGCCGGCGGTGCGCACCTCCTCGAAGCCGAGTTCGGGATGGGCGTGCAGGTCGCGGCGGAGCGCCGTCAGCGCGTCGGCATAGGTGTTGATGCGGTCGATCGGGCTCATGTGTCGGAACTCTCGGGGGACCTGTCGGGAGCGGACGTCTCGGGCGGCGCCGCGCCGCCGCAGGCACCGTCCCCGTCCGTGCGCCGGAACGGCGTCAGCGTGTCGAGGACGTCCACCGCCTCGGCGACGTGGGCGCGCTCCCGCTGCAAGTAATCGGCCACCGCGCGGCGGAGCGCCGGGTCGGCGATGTCGTGGGCCGAGTGCATCAGCACCGGGCGATAGCCCCGGGCGAGCTTGTGCTCTCCCTGCGCCCCGGCCTCGACCCGCTTCAGGCCCCGGGCGATCGCGAAGTCGATCGCCTGATAATAGCAGACCTCGAAATGCAGGAACGGATGGTCCTCGACGCAGCCCCAGTTGCGCCCGTAGAGCGCCGTGTCGCCGATCAGGTTGATGGCGCCCGCGATGTAGGCGCCGGACCGCTTGGCCATCACCAGCAGCACCCGGTCGGCCATGCGCTCCGAGAGCAGCGAGAAAAACCGGCGGTTCAGGTAGGGCCGCCCCCATTTCCGGGAGCCGGTATCCGTATAGAAGGCGTAGAACGCGTCCCAATGCGCCTCGGTGATGGCGCCGCCGGTGAGGTGCTCGACGGTGATGCCGGGGGCCAGCGCGTCGCGGCGTTCCTTGCGGATGTTCTTCCGTTTCCGCGAGGCGAGGGCGGCGAGGAAGTCGTCGAAGCCCGCGTAGCCGTCGTTCTCCCAGTGGAACTGCTGGTCGGTGCGCTGCAGGAAGCCCGCCTCGCCGGCCCGGTCCCACTCGGCTTCCCGCATGAAGGTCACATGGACAGAGGAGGCCTTGGTCTCGCCCCGCAGCGCCCGCAGGCCGGCGATCAGGCCGGCGGTGGCCTCGTCCGGATCGGCACCCGGGGCGATCAGGAAGCGCGGGCCGGTCACCGGCGTGAACGGCACGCTGACCTGGAGCTTCGGGTAGTACGACCCGCCGGCGCGCTCATAGGCGTCGGCCCAGCCGTGGTCGAACACGTATTCGCCCTGGCTGTGCGATTTCAGGTAGCAGGGCGCGACGCCGAGCCGCCGGCCGTCGCGCTCGACGGAGACGTGGAGCGGCAGCCAGCCGGTCCGGCGCGAGACGCAGCCCGAATCCTCCAGCGCCGAGAGGAAGGCGTGCGAGACGAACGGGTTGTGGGTTTCGTCGCCGGCCGCCAGGGTCTCGGGGGAGAAGGCGCAGGCATCCCAATCCGCCGCGCCGATCTCCTTCAATCCGGGAAGCGCGCGCACGGTGAGCGCGGCGGTCTCCGGCATCGGCCCGGGTGCTTGCTTCATGGCACCTAGTCTAGTCCGACCCGGAGGAGGGGCAAGCGGGCGGATGCGCGCGGCAGCGCGGGAAGCCTTGGCAGATGGGCGGCGGCGTCACACAATCATCGTCGGCGGACCAGGGACGACACATCAGGAGCCGGCGTGATTCGTCCCCAGTCAGACCTCCGATTCCACAGGGCACCCGAAGGGCGCCCACCGGACGACTTTGCCGAGGATGTTCTGTGCGAGATGAGCAACCTCGATGCGCAGGATACGAACGTCCCTGGCACGATATTCATATCCACTGCGCTCGGCTCGCATGGACCGCGGGTGGAGTGGTATCCGGATCGGGCCGGGCGGACGCTGCCCTGCCTGATCGTCTCGATCGACGCCGATCCCGGGATACGGGAGGACTTCGTTCAGAGCCCGGCTTCGCGCGCTGCGGCGCCGAAGGTGATCGCCTGGGTGCGCCTGAACCATGCCGCGCTGCTGGACTTCTGGGCGAACGGGGCGTCGTGGAACCGGCGTGACGTCGCAAGCTTCCTGGATGGATTGCGGAAGCTGCCGTGAACCGAGGCCCCGCGGCTGCAGCCCGGCTCACCCGGCGAACCGCCGGCGTGTTGTCATCCTATCTGTCACGGCACGAACCCCTCGAACACCATCTGGTTCGCGTGCGCGCCCGCGCGGGCGCGCTGGTCCTCGGTCCTCACGGTCCAGGCCATGACGGGGATCCGCCCGAGCAGCCGGCAGAGATAGGTCGGCGCACAGGGCAGGTCGTCCACCCGCCAGGACAGGAAGTCGGGCCGGGTCTCGGCGAAGTGCAGCAGGTTGGACAGGGCCAAGCGGGCGCTCGGCGGCAGCGCCGCGTAGACCGGATCGTCCTGGGTGGTCTCCGCCACGATGCCCCGGGGGATCGTGGCCGGACACAGGGGGCGTAGGCCTGCCACCACCTGCGGGTCGAAGGATTTCAGCGCCACCGGGCCCTCATAGGCGGCAGCGACCTGTGCGGCGCGGGTCGCGAGCCGCAGGTCGCCGTCGTAGCGCGACTTCACCTCGATCACCACTGGCACCGCCCCGGCCACCGCCGCCAGGAAGGCCGGCAGGGTCGGGATCGTCTCCGCGGTCCCGGCGACGGCGAGCGTCCCGAGTTCGGCCGCCGAGCGCTCCGCCACCGCCTCGCGCGCCTCCGTGAGCCGGCCCAGGGCGGCGTCGTGGAACACCATCGCCTCGCCGTCGGCGCTCAGCTGCACGTCGCACTCGATCGCGAACCCGCCGGCGACCGCGGCGCGGGCGGCCGCCAGGGTGTTCTCCGGCCGGCCCGCCCCCCGGTTGTGCAACCCGCGATGGGCGATCGGCCGCGCGGTCAGCCAGTCGGGGGCGGCCACGCTAGCGGACCTCGAACATCGCCTCGACCTCGACGGCGGCGTCGAGGGGGAGTTCCGCGACGCCGACGGTGGAGCGGGCATGGCGCCCGCGGTCGCCGAGCAGCGCGACCATCAGGTCGGAGGCACCGTTCATCACGCCCGCGACCGCCGAGAAGCCCGGCGCCGCGTTGATGAAGCCGCCGAGCCGCACGCATTGGACGAGGGCGCGGTCGAGGTCGCCCACCGCCGCCTCGAGCTGGGCGAGGACGTTCAGGGCGCAGAGCCGGGCGGCCGCCTTGCCGGCCTCCGGGGAGACGCCGCCGCCGACCTTGCCCGTGTGCTCGGCCGCGATGGCGCCGTCCGCGCCGAAGCAGACCTGGCCGGAGATCACCACGAGGTTGCCGGTGCGCACGAACGGCACGTAGTTGGCCACCGGCGCCGCCGCCTTCGGCAGGGCGAGGCCCAGCGTTTCCAGGCGTTCCTTGACCGTGCTCATCGGACGTTCCCTCGGTTCCCGCGAATCCGTGCCCGTCAGGAGCACGGCCGTCCCCCGCGGCGCAAGGGGGGCGCACGGCAGATCCCGGACGGCCGCCGCGCCCCGCTGCCACCCCATGGGCAGGCTAGAACCGCGCCGTCCCGGGCTTCGCGCAGACCTGCCGCGCGGGGCGAAAGACCATTGAAACGTTGACAGCGCCGCGCACTTTCATAGTAATCGCGCGCGTGCCGCCCATGACTGAGGCGGCACTTTCATTTGGAGCCGGCTACGCTTGCTCCAGCCATTACGAGAGACGGAGACGGGACCCGTGACGTCAGCCCTTCTGCCGACCTACGTCCGCGCGCCGCTCGCCTTCGCGCGCGGCGCGGGCGCCTGGCTCGAGACCGAGGGCGGCGAGCGATATCTCGACTTCGGCGCGGGCATCGCGGTGAACGGCCTGGGCCACGCCCATCCGCACCTCGTCGGCGCGCTCACCGAGCAGGCGAATCGGATCTGGCACACCTCGAACCTGTTCGAGATCCCCGGCGGCGAGCATCTCGGGCAGCGCTTGGCGGACGCGACCTTCGCGGACGTGGTCTTCTTCTGCAACTCGGGCGCGGAGGCCAACGAGGCGGCGATCAAGATCGCCCGCAAGTACCACGCGGCCGGGGGCAATCCGGAACGCTACCGGATCGTCACCTTCGCGGGCGCCTTCCACGGGCGGACGCTGGCGACCCTCGCGGCCGGCGGCCAGCAGAAATACCTGGAGGGCTTCGGGCCCCGGGTCGAGGGATTCGATCAGGTTCCGACCGGTGATCTCGCCGCCCTGGAGGCCGTCATCGGGCCCGAGACGGCGGCGCTGATGATCGAGCCGATCCAGGGGGAGGGCGGCGTGCGGGTGATTCCCCACGCTGAGCTCCGTCGCCTGCGGGAGATCTGCGACGCGCACGGCCTGCTCCTGATCATGGACGAGGTCCAGACCGGCGTCGGCCGCACCGGCCGTCTGTTTGCCCATGAATGGTCCGGCATCACCCCGGACATCATGAGCGTGGCCAAGGGCATCGGCGGCGGCTTCCCGATGGGCGCCTGCCTGGCGACCCGCGAGGCCGCACGCGGCATGACCGCGGGCACGCACGGCACCACCTTCGGGGGCAATCCGCTGGCTATGGCGGTGGGCAACGCGGTGCTGGACGTCGTCCTGGCGGACGGCTTCCTCGAGCGCGTCGCCCGCTCCGGCCTGCTGCTCAAGCAGAAGCTCGCGGCCCTGCGCGACCGCCACCCCCACGTGTTCCAGGAGATCCGCGGCGAGGGGCTGATGCTCGGCCTCAAGCTCGGCGTGCCCAACACCGATTTCGCCGCCGCGGCCCGGGACGCGCATCTGCTGGTGATCCCGGCGGGCGACAACATCGTCCGCCTGCTGCCGCCGCTCACCATCGGCGATGCCGAGATCGACGAGGCGGTCCGCCGCCTCGACGCGGCCGCCTCTGGTTTCGAGGCCGTGCGCGGCGCGGCCGAATAGGTCCGATTCCCGGACCGTCGAACACCGTCCGCCGCCCCGCGGCGGGCGGCCTGAAGCGTTTCCGGATACGGTCGATCCCGCCGTGTCTGACGGGAATGCCCCTGCAAGGAGATAGAGTGCCGTTCATGATCAGGTGATCGTTGAGCTGACTCTAGTTATTGTGACGCGATGAAAGCCCAGATGAATGGCCGGGCCGAGGCCCCGGCCCCGCACCTGAACGGTGCCGGCCCTCGCCACTTCCTCGATCTCACGGATTTGTCCGGGGCGGAGCTGCGCCAGGTCCTCGACGCCAGCGCCGCCATCAAGGCGCGCCGCCGCAAGGGCGAGCGAGCGGCCGAGCGCCCGCTCACCGGCAAGACCCTCGCGATGGTGTTCGACCGGCCCTCGACCCGCACCCGCGTCTCCTTCGACGTGGCCATGCGTGAGCTCGGCGGCGAGACCCTGATGCTCACCGGCTCAGAGATGCAGCTCGGCCGCGGCGAGACCATCGGCGACACCGCGCAGGTGCTGTCCCGCTTCGTCGACGCGATCATGATCCGCATCCTCGACCACGGGCAGATGCTGGAACTGGCCGAGCACGCCACGGTGCCGGTGATCAACGCCCTGACCAAGGTCTCGCATCCCTGCCAGATCATGGCCGACGTGCTGACCTTCGAGGAGCATCGCGGGCCGATCAAGGGCCGCACCGTGGCGTGGTCGGGCGATGCCAACAACGTGCTGGCGAGCTGGGTCCACGCGGCCGCGCGGTTCGACTTCACCCTGAACGTCGCCAGCCCCCCAGAACTCGCGCCGCCGCCGGGGCTCCTCGCCTGGGCGAAGCAGGAAGGCGCCGCCGTCCACGTGACGACCGACGCGTTCGCGGCCGTGGCCGGCGCCGATGCCGTGGTGACGGATTGCTGGGTCTCGATGGGCGACGACGACGAGGCCCACCGCCACAACCTGCTGAGCCCCTATCAGGTCAATGCCAAATTGATGGCCGCGGCGAACCCGGACGCGATCTTCATGCATTGCCTGCCGGCCCATCGCGGCGAAGAGGTGACCGCCGAGGTGATGGACGGCCCGCGCTCCGTGGTGTTCGATGAGGCCGAGAACCGCCTGCACGCGCAGAAGGGGATCCTGGCTTGGTGCCTGCGGGCCAGCGGGCTCTGATCCCGGGCTCGCGCTCGCGGGACCGGCGCACCATATAGGCTGAGCGGGCCGCGCAGGCGGCCCGCATCCCCATCACGGCTGCCGGCAGGCGGCATCCCGGCAACGGATCTGGCGCATCGCGCCCGTTCTCCCGCGGGGGCGCAGGCGGGGCTGAGGGATCCGATCGCACCGCCAAGGTCATTTCCTCACGCCGCCCCGCCCCTCGGGACGAGGAACCCACGCCTCGCCGGGACGGATCGATCGGAGAGGGCATGACGTCAGGACATCAATCGCAATCCCAGCCGCAGCACGCAGCGACCGGGAACGGCCACGCGGGTGAAGACGACGCGGTGCTGCCCTTCGCGGTGGAGGCCCTGGACGTGCGCGGGCGCATCGTCCGGCTCGGCCCCGCCGTGGACACGATCCTGCGCCGCCACGGCTATCCGGACCCGGTCGCGCGGCTGCTCGGCGAGGCCGCCGCGCTCACGGTGCTGCTGGGCTCCTCGCTGAAGTTCGACGGCCGGTTCCAGTTGCAGACCAAGACCGACGGGCCGGTGGCGATGATCGTGGTGGATTTCGAGGCGCCGGACCGCCTGCGCGCCACCGCGCGCTTCGCGCCGGAGCGGGTCGCCGCCCTCGGTGCGGGTCCGCTGAAGGATCGCGACCTGATCGGGGCGGGCCATCTCGCCATGACCATCGACCAGGGCACCGCCTCCAGCCGCTACCAGGGCGTCGTCGCCCTGGACGGCCAGAGCCTGGAGGAAGCGGCGCATCAGTATTTTCGCCAGTCCGAGCAGATCCCGACGCAGGTGCGCCTCGCGGTCGCTGAGTCGCTGGAGGAGACCACCGGGCGCTGGCGGGCCGGGGGGCTGATCGTGCAGTTCCTGCCCCAGTCGGTGGACCGGGCCCGCCTCGCCGACCTGCCGCCGGGGGACATCCCGGAGGGTCACGTGCACCTCTCGGGGGGGGCGCCGGAGGACGATGCCTGGGTCGAGGCGCGCTCCCTGGTGGCGACGGTCGAGGATCACGAGCTGGTCGACCCCAACGTGTCGAGCGAGCGCCTGCTCTACCGGCTGTTCCACGAGCGCGGCGTGCGGGTGTTCGACCGCCAGACCGTGCAGGAGACCTGCCGCTGCTCGCAGGCGCGGGTGATGGGCATGATCCGCTCCTTCTCCCCGCAGGAACGGCATGACATGGTGGCGGATGACGGGCGCATCGTGATCACCTGCGAGTTCTGCTCGCGGCGCTACGAACTCGACCCGCAGGCGGTCGAGGCCGAGATCGCGGAGCAGCCTCGTCAGTAGACACTGCCTTCACGATCGAGATGGCAGGGTTTCTTTACGATACTAGGGCCGGGATTATCGTGTGGACCGGATGAATTCCGGTATGCATTGGGCTGCTTGACGCGCGCGACTGTGAAGGCGGGCGCGTGTGGGCCCGACCGCTGCCCTCATTCGGAAGCGACGTTTGAATCTCGTCGCTGCGGGGGAGAGCGGGCGCGTGGCAGTTCCGGACGGCCGGCCGCATCGACCGCGCGAGAATCCCAAACACGACGTATGAACCATCCCCGGGAGGAGCGGCCGATCACCCCGCCATCCGCGGCACGCCCCGGATCCGCTCACACCTTGAGCACGGGCTCAGCGATGTCGCCGCTGCCGCGGGCCTTGAGATAGTCCGGCTGGAACAGGCACATCCGCACGGCGTCGCGGTAGCGCCCGTTTACGAAGAACTCGTCCTTGAGCACGCCCTCGGGACGGAAGCCGCAGCGCTCGTAGATGCGCACGGCCCGGGCATTGTCCCGGTCCACATGCAGGTAGAGCTTGTGGATGTTGAGCACGCTGAACGCGTAATCCATGGCGATCCGCGTGGCCTGCCAGGCATAGCCGCGGCCCTGGAAGTTGGGATGGATCGCGATCTGGAACTCGCAGCGCCGGTGCAGGTGGTTGATCTCCACCAGCTCGATCAGCCCGGCCGGCTCGCCGGTCGGATCGGCCACGATGAAGCGCCGCTCGGTCTGGTTGTGGATGTTGCGCTCGTAGAGCTGCTGCAGTTCGGCGAAGGACTCGTAGGCCTCCTCGAACCAGTAGCGCATGATGCTGTCGTTGTTGTTGAGCTGGTGGACGAAGCGCAGGTCCTCCCGCTCCAGCGGCCGCAGCTTGATGGTGATTCCGATGAGCGCGTTCATCACGCACAGGCCTCGATCAGGTTACGCAGGAACCGCTCACCCTGGCTGAGGGCCTCGAGGGTGATGAACTCGTCGGGCTGGTGGGCCTGGGCGATGTCGCCGGGCCCGCAGACGACGGTCGGGATGCCCGCCGCCTGGAACCGCCCGGCCTCGGTGGCGTAGGGCACCGCGACGGTGTGGTTGCGCCCGGCGAGCCGCAGGCACAGCCGCTCGGCCTCCGAGCCGGGCTCGGGGGCGAGCCCCGGGATATCGACCTCCTGCAGCGTCTCGATCCGCCCGAAATCGCCGTAGCGGTTGAGGCGCTCCCGGGTCACCCGCGCGGTCTCCTCGGCGAAGAGCCGCGGGATCTCAGCCGGGTCGAGATCCGGCAGGCCGCGGTACTCCCAGTGGAAGCGGCACTCCTTGGCGATGATGTTCCGGGCGGTGCCGCCCTGGATCGTCCCGACATGGACCGTGGTGGCGGCCGGATCGAACCGGCCGGAGGCGTCGCCGCGCTCGATCATGGCGTCGGCGATCCGGTTGAGGCCGGCGACGAGGTCGCAGGCGGCCGCCACCGCATTGGCCCCGAGAGCCGGCCGGGCCGAGTGGGCCTCGCGGCCGTGGACGGTGGTGAGGCAGGTGACGATGCTCTTGTGCGCGTCCGCCACCTCCATGCCGGTGGGCTCGCCCACGATCACCGCGCCGGGCCTCGGCAGGTCGGCGCCGAACCGCGCGATCCCGTCCATCGAGCCGAGGCAGGTGGTCTCCTCGTCGTAAGACAGCAGGATGTGGATCGGCCGCTTCAGGTCGGCCGCCAGCATGTCGGGCACCAGCGCCAGGACCAGGGCGTCGAAGCCCTTCATGTCGACCGCGCCGCGGCCGTAGGCCCGCCCGTCGGCAACGCGCAAAGTGAACGGGTCGCTGCTCCAGGCCTGGCCCAATGTCGGGACCACGTCGGTATGGCCGGACAGCACGACGCCGCCATCGACCATCGGGCCGATCGTGGCGAGGACGGCGGCCTTGTCGAAGCCCGCATTCGGCAGGTGCAGGTACGGGACGCCCCAGCCGTCGAGGTAGTCGCAGACGGCCTCGATCAGCGGGAGGTTGGACGAGTCGCTCTCGGTGTCGAAGGACACGAGGCGGGCCAGCATGTCGAGCGGGCTCAGCCGCTCGCCGGTCGCGGGCATGGGTTCCTCCGGGGCGAGGCCCCGGCCCGGGACCTCAGTGAAGGCTTCGGCGGACGTGCGGGCTGTCGAGGGAGAAGGCGGGGATCTCGGCCTCGAAGCTCTCACCGGCCACCGTCGCCATGGTGTAGCTGCCGGCCATCAGCCCGTCGGGCGTGTTCAGCGGGCAGCCGCTGGTGTAGCAGAAGGACTCGCCGGGCTCCAGCACCGGCTGCTTGCCGACCACGCCGGTCCCCCGCACTTCCTGGCAGGCGCCGTGCCCGTCGATGATGCGCCAATGCCGCGAGCGGAGCTGGACCTGCTCGCTGCCGTTATTCACGATCTCCACCGTGTAGGCGAAGAAATAACGGCTCTCGTTCGGCGAAGATTCCTCCTCGACGAAACGGGACTGAACGGTCACACTAATTCCCCGCGTCTCGGCCTTGTACATCGCCCTATTTGGCCCTTCTTTCGGACAATGCGATTCGCTGAAGCAGAATGAAACGCGCTTCCTGCGCGGTGGTAGTTGGCGGCGGAATCGCCGTCAATTGCGGCGGACTACCTCGCGCGGTCCCGGTCCGGACGCCGGACGGGTGCCACCGCGGGTTCGACTCGGGACGCGCTGTGACGGGTGGGAGACCAGATTAAGGCCGCGTTAGCCAGTCCCGGCGGAAATAGGCGGTCGACGCGGACCGGCCGGCGGCGCGCGAAGGAGAGACGGGCGCGATGACAGCGGGCGCAGGCACGGGGGCTGCCGATTCGGGCCCGGAGAGCCGCGGCGGCATCCTGCCGGCCCAGGCCATCGCGGCCCTGGCACAGGCCGGCGGGATCCGCACCGCGCACCCGTTCGCGGCCGACCAAATCCAGCCCGCCAGCATCGATCTGCGCCTCGGCGACACGGCCTATCGGGTGCGCACGAGCTTCCTGCCGGGTGCGGGACGCACGGTCCAGGCCTGCGTCGAGCACCTGTCGCTGCACCGGATCGACCTGCGCCCCGGGGCGGTCCTCGAGACCGGATGCGTCTACATCGCGGAGTTGCAGGAGCGCCTGTCGCTGCCCGGCGATCTCGCGGCGGCGGCGAATCCGAAGAGTTCCACCGGGCGCATCGACGTGTTCACCCGGGTGATCACCGACCGGGGCGAGGCGTTCGATCAGGTCGAGCCCGGCTATGACGGCCCGCTCTACGCCGAGATCTCCCCGCGCACCTTCCCAGTCCTGGTCCGCACCGGCTCGCGCCTGTCCCAGATCCGCTTCCGCCGCGGAGCGCCGCGGCTGAGCGAGGCCGAACTCGGCCGGCTCCACGCCCGCTCGGCCCTGGTCGATGTGGGCAGCCCGTCCTTCCAGGGCGGCGTCGCGGTCTCGGTGGACCTGTCCGGATTCGACGGGCTGATCGGCTACCGGGCCAAGCGACACACCGGCCTCGTCGACGTCGACGCCCCCGGGCGCCACCGCGCCGCCGATTTCTGGGAGCCGCTCGCCGCCGACGGATCGGGCAGCCTGATCCTCGATCCCGGCCAGTTCTACATCCTGGCCTCGAAGGAATCGGTCCAGGTCCCCCCGGACCACGCCGCCGAGATGGTGCCGTTCGATCCCCTGGTCGGGGAGTTCCGGGTCCATTACGCGGGCTTCTTCGATCCGGGCTTCGGCTATGCCGGGGCGGGGGGCGCAGGCAGCCGCGCCGTGCTGGAGGTCCGTTCCCGCGACGTGCCGTTCCTGCTGGAGGACGGCCAGATCGTCGGCCGCCTCGTCTACGAGCGCATGCTGGCCGAGCCGGAGACGCTCTACGGGGCGGGCGCGGGCTCGAACTACCAGGCCCAGGGCCTGAAGCTCTCGAAGCACTTCTTCCTTTAGCGCCAGCCGGACGCATCGATCGCATGGACGCGGTGGACCGGAAGATCCTGGACATCCTCCAGCAGGACACCACGCTCCCGGTGGCCGAACTCGCCGAGCGGGTCGGTATCAGCGCGGCGCCGTGCTGGCGGCGGGTGAAGAAGCTCGAAGCGACGGGCGTGATCCGGCGCCGGGTCGCGCTGGTCGACCGCCGCAAGGTCAATGTCCCGACGACGGTGTTCGTGGCCGTCAAGGCGCCGCGCCACGCCGCCGACTGGTCCGAGGCGTTCCGGCGGATCGTCGCCGATTTCCCCGAGATCGTCGAGGCGTGGCGACTCACCGGCGAGATCGACTACCTGCTGCGCATCGTGGTGCCCGATATCGAGGCCTACGACGCCGTCTACCAGCGGCTCATCGCCAAGCTCGACTTCTCGAACCTGTCCTCCTCCATCGCCATGGAGGAGATGAAGTACACGACCGCCGTCCCGACGCTCTACATGGCTTGAGCGGGCCGGCCCCGCCCGTCAGCCCTCGGCGATCTCGTAGGTCCGGTGGATCGAGGAGGCCTGCACCCGGTGATCGTAGCCGTAGACGTGGATCGACACGGCCGCCTCCGGTCCGTCATTGGCGATCCGGTGCAGGTTCGGCCCTGACGGCATCATGCAGGCGACGAAGCCGGGCTGGCGGACGGCGTCCAGGGTCGCCACCGCGTGGGTGTCGCTGATCGGCCGGTACCAGGTCTCGCGCAGGGCACCGCGCAGCAGGCGGAAACAGCATGAGCAATGGTGGTCGTGGACCGGCGTCGCGACGCCGGGTGGCCAGACCATCGCCCAGACGCTGATCGCCTCCGTGCCGAACAGCAGGTTGCGGCTCAGGCCCTCGCCCCGGCCGACCAGCCGCGATGGGTCGAGCAACTCAGGCCGGGACAGGATGCGCAGCAGCGTCGACCGGGCGGCGGCGAGATAGGCCTCGGGCGCGCGGCGGGCCGATCCCGCGAGATCCGACAACATCGCCTCGACCGCGGCGGACGTGATCGACGGCACCATCTGGGATCTCCTGCGCCCCGCTCGTTGAAGCTGCGACGATGTTATCGCGTGCCGGCCGACAGATGTTTGCGTTCTTCACGCTAAGACCGCCGTTCCCGGCGCCGCCATTGCGCGATCCGGCCTCTGCGAGAAACGTGATTGCGCGGGCGCGGCAGGGTGTGGACCGCCGTCGCCACGCGGGAGGATCAGGACCCGGCGACGGACCGCTCGAAGGCGTCGACCAGGATCCGGTCGAGCTTGCCGTCCATGCCGCGGAGGATCCCCATGGCCTCGGCGGCCGACATCGGCGGCCGGTACGGGCGACGTTCCACCAGGGCCGCGTAGACGTCGCACACGGTGATGAGCCGGACGATGTCGGGGATGGCATCGTCCCGCAGCCCGTCCGGATAGCCCGAACCGTCGAGCATCTCGTGGTGGTTGCGGACCACGGTGAGCACGGCCTCGTCGAACCCGCCCGCCTGGACGAGGATCGCGTGGCCCAGGGCCGGGTGCGCGCGCATCACGGCGCGCTCGTCCGCATCGAGGGGGCCGGGTTTGTTCAGGATCGCCAGGGGGATCTTGGCCTTTCCGACATCGTGGACGAGGGCGGCGCGCACGAGTTGCTGGCGGTCCGCCTCCGAGAAGCCGAGGTCGATGGCGAAGGCCGCGGCGAGGCCCGCCACCAGCAGGCAATGCTGGTAGGTGGCGTCGTCGTAGGCGCGCACAGTCTCGAGCCAGGATGCGAGGCCGCCCGCGCGGATCGCCCCGAGGATCGGGTCCAGTCCCGCGTCGAGGCGTGCGGCATCGACGGTTCCGGACCGGCGCGCGGCGTCGAGCAGGTCGGCGATGACCGCGCCCGCCGCGTCGGCGGCCTGGACGACCAGCGGCTCCCCGGCCTTCGACCGGATCGACCTGCGCGTGGCCTCCCCGGGCTGGAGCTGCGCCCGGAGTGCTTCCATCACGGTCTCGACCGGCGTGTCCATGGGCAGGCAGAGCCGCCCGCCCAGACCGCGCGCCGCCGACAGGCTCCGTTCGCCCATGCTGCGCATCAGGAAGACGCGGGGCAGGGCGGGGGTGGCCGCGATCAGGGCCCGCAGGCCGATGAGCGGCGAGGGCTGCAACAGGTCGAGGTCGGCGATAAGGGCGAGGCAGGGGCCGGGGGGCGGCCCCTCGGCGGCGCGCAGGACCGCACAGGGGGCGATCTGCTCGAGGGCGCGCACCAGGTCGGCGCGGCCCTGCGGCTGGTCGGTGTAGAGGACGAGGGTGCCCGCGTGCATCTCACCCGACGTGACCGTGTGCGAAGTCGGCGCCGCACTCGGACGGTGCGGCGCTTCGGTTCAGTGTAGGATAATGCGGCGAACTTGCCAGAGCGTATCGGCGGCGGCCGGAGGTCAGCCCGCGGCCGCGGCGTCGAGCAGCCAGGCCACCGCGCCCGCGCCGGTCACGCGGCCCGCCGGAAGGTCCTCCCCGGCGGCGAGGCGGGCGAGGGGCGCCCGCTTGCCCGCGCCGGTGACCAGGAACAGCACGTGCCGGGCGGAGGCGAGCGCCGGGACAGTCAGGGTGATGCGCGGCACGAAGGGGGCGAGGCCGGCCTCCGGCACGGGGGCGACCAGTCGCCGCGCCTCGTCCACCGCCGGCTTGCCGGGGAACAGCGAGGCGGTGTGCCCGTCCTCGCCGAGGCCCAGCAGGACGAGGTCGAACAGCGGCCGGTCCGGCGCGAGGCCGTCGGCGCCATAGAAGTCCAGCAGCGTGCGCTCGTAGGCGCGGGCACCGATCTCCGCCCCCGCGTCGGAGGGGATGAAATGCAGGTGCGTCGACGCGATCCGGGAGCCGTGGCCGAACGCCTCGCGGACCATCCGGACGTTGCTGCGCGGGTCGTCCCAGGGGACGACGCGGTCATCCCCGAAGAACCAGTGGATCCGCTCCCAGGGCACGCGCCCGGCCCAGTCGGGCCCGGCAAGCAGACCGTAGAGCACCTTCGGGGTCGATCCACCGGACAGGCAGATCGCGATCCGCTCGGAGTGGTTCTCGCCGCAGGCCGCGACCAGCCGCTCGGCCGCCGCGCGGGCGACCGCCTGCGGGTCGGGCAGGATATGGGTGCCGGCGGGAAGGCTCATGGGGCGTCCCTACGTCTTCGGCTCCTGATGGCCGCCGAAGCCCTTGCGCATCGCCGAGAGCAGCTTGTCGGCGTAGCTCTCGTGCTCCCGGGACCGGAACCGGCGGTAGAGCGCGGCGGAGAGGACCGTGGCCGGCACGCCCTCCTCGATGGCGGCGTTGATCGTCCACCGGCCCTCGCCGGAATCGTCGACGTGGCCGGAGAACTCGGTGAGCTGCGCGTCGCCGGCCAGAGCCTGGGCGGTCAGGTCGAGGAGCCACGAGGAGACGACGCTGCCGCGCCGCCACACCTCGGCGACGTCGCCCAGGTCGAGGTCGAACCGCCGCTCGGCCGGCAGGGCCTCGGTATTGGCGTGGCGGAGGATGTCGAAGCCCTCGGCGTAGGCCTGCATGAGGCCGTACTCGATGCCGTTATGGACCATCTTCACAAAATGGCCCGCCCCGGTCGGACCGGCATGGATATAGCCCTGCTCGGCGCGGGGATCACGGCCCTCGCGGCCCGGCGTCCGCGGGATGTCGCCGATGCCGGGCGCCAGGGTCTTGAAGATCGGGTCGAGGCGGTCGACGGTCTCGGCGTCGCCGCCGATCATCATGCAATAGCCGCGCTCCAGCCCCCAGACGCCACCCGAGGTGCCGACATCCACGTAGTGCAAGCCCTTCTCCCTGAGGGCGATCCCCCGGCGGACATCGTCGCCGTAGAAGGAATTGCCGCCGTCGATGATGCAGTCGCCGGATTGCATCAGGCCCGCGAGGGTCTGGACGGCCGCCTCGGTGATCGCGCCCGCCGGGAGCATCACCCAGGCCGCGCGCGGCAGTTCCAGCTTGGAAACCAGATCCTCGAGGCTCGATGCGCCGACCGCGCCGGCCTCCACCAGCGCCGCGACCGCCGCGGGGTTCTGGTCGAACACCACCGCCGTGTGCCCGTCCCGCAGGAGGCGCCGGACGATGTTGCCGCCCATCCGGCCGAGGCCGATCATGCCGAGTTGCATTGCCGTGGTCTCCTCGGGGTTTCCCCTCCCCGTTGCGGGGAGCGGACTGGGGTGATGGTGCGGCTGGCGGCACCGTCCTGTTCAGTTCGGAACCACCCCCGGCTCTCCCTATGGCTCAGGGCGCCTGATTTGGCGGCGGCTCCCTATGACGGGCCAATCCCAGACCTCTCCCTCCCCCCGCAGGGCGCTGAGGGCAGGGAGGAGCCTGAGGCGACCTACGCAACCGCCGCCTTCAGCGCCGCCGCAACCCGCTTCAGACCGGCACCGAGATCGCCCTTGATGTGGACCCGCAGCGCCCGCCGTCCACGCTCGGCGAGCACGGCGAAGTCGCCGCGCGCCTGCGCGGCCACCACCGTGGCGAAGCCCAGGGACCGGCCGGGGATCGGCAGGTCCTGTGCCGGCTCGGAGGTGATCTGCAGGAACACGCCGGTGTTCGGGCCGCCCTTGTAGGCCTGTCCCGTCGAGTGTAGGAACCGCGGCCCGAATTCCAGGCAGGTCGCGACCTTGCGGGCGTCGCGCACCGCGATCCGCGCCTCTTGAAGGACCGCCGCCGTGTCGGCGTCGCGGGGCACGTAAGCCAGCAGCGCGAGATAGTCGCCGTCCTTGAGCCGGGCGAGCTGGGCCTTGAGCGCCGCCGCAAGCCCCTCGGGTGCCGCCTTCAGGCTCTCGGCATTCTGCGGGTCGGCGTAGAGGGCGAGCGCGTCGTCCTCGAAGAGCGGCGTCTCCCCGGGGAGGGCGCCCTTGGCTTCGGCCGCCGCGAACAGCTTCTTGGTCTCGACCTTGCTGGCCTCGACGTCGGGCTGGTCGAACGGGTTGATGCCGAGCACCGCACCGGCCACGGCGGTGGCCATCTCCAGGCGGTAGAATTCCTGGGGCATCTGGTCGATGGAATCGAGGGTGATGCGGGCGATCGGGTGACCGTCCCGCTCCAGGGCGCGCAGGGCTTCGTCCTGCGCCGCCTCGGCATGCCCGTCCAGGCGCAGGTAGAGGAAGAACCGGTCGCGTCCGTAGACCGCGGGGACGCCGACCGGCTCGCCGTCCACCGGCACGAGGCCCTTGCCCTGCTTGCCGGTCGATTCGGCGATGAGCTGCTCGGCCCAGGCGCCGAAGCTCGCGAGCGGCGGCGAGGCGACGACCGTCACCTTGTCGCGCCCGGCGAGCGCCGCCGCGCCCAGGGCGGTGCCGAGCAGCACGCCCGGATTCTGGGACGGCGGCACGGCCGGGCCGCAGGAACGGACCATGATGCGCGCCGTCTCGAGGAGCGCCTTGACGTCGAGCCCCATGGCGGCGGCCGGGACGAGTCCGAAGGCCGAGAGCACCGAGTAGCGCCCGCCGATCTGCTTCACCCCGTAGAAGATTTTCTTGAACCGATCATCCTGCGCCGCGCGCTCCATGTCGGAGCCGGGATCGGTGACGGCGACGAAGTGATCGCCGGCCCGGTCGCCGAGCGTCGCCTTCACCCGCCCCAGGAAGTAGTCGCGGAACACGTTCGGCTCCAGCGTCGAGCCGGACTTGGACGCGACGATGAACAGCGTCTTCCCGAGATCGATGCTCGCCTCGAGGGCGCGCACCTGATCGGGATGGGTGGAATCGAGGATCTGGAGCTTCGGGAAGCCCTCGCGCGGGCCGTAGGTCAGGCTCAGCACCTCCGGGCCGAGGCTCGACCCGCCCATGCCCAGCACGACGGCGTCGGTGAAGCCCTCCGCCCTGACCCAGTCCGAGAAGGCGGCGTAGTCGGCGGCCTTCTCCAGCTCCTCCTCGACGATGTGGAGCCAGCCGAGCCAGCGCGCCTCGTCGTGCCCCGACCAGACCGAGGCGTCCCCCGCCCAGAGGCGGCGGATCGAGCCGGTGGCGCGCCAGGACTCGACGGTCTTCTTCGCCTCGGCCGCCAGCGCGTCGTCCATCACGAGGGTCTGGCCGTCGAGCCGGTGGCCCAAAAGCGCGGCGCGCTTGCCCGCGACCGCGCCCAGGAGGTTGTCGGCCGCGTCGATGAAGAGCTGCACGCCCTCGCGCACCAGCTGCTCGGCCACCGCCTCGATGTCGATGCCCGCCCGGGCGAGGCGGGCCATCACGGCTTCCGCCCCCGGCACGTCCTCCTCGATGGTCGCCCGCGCGGTGCCATGGTCGCGGAACGCGTCCATGGTGGCCGGCGGCATGGTGTTGACGGTGTTCGGGCCGATCAGCTCCTCGACGTAGAGCACGTCGGAATAGGCCTTGTTCTTCACCCCCGTGGAGGCCCAGAGTAGCCGCTGCGCGTTGGCGCCCTTCTCGGCCAGCGCGGTCCACTTGGACTCCGCGAAGATGCGCTTGTAGCGCTGGTAGGCGAGCTTGGCGTTGGCGATCGCGACCTTGCCCTTGAGCTGCTCCAGGGCGAGCTTCTCGTCGGGGTCGTTGGCCTGCGCGATCTTCTCGTCCAGTTGCTTGTCGACCAGCACGTCGATGCGGCTGATGAAGAAGCTCGCCACGCTGGCAATCCGCGAGACGTCGTGGCCGGCCTTCGCCCGCGCGTCGAGCCCGTCGATGAAGGCGCGGGCCACCGCCGCGTAGGCCTCCTGCGAGAACAGGAGGGTGACGTTGATCGAGATGCCCTCTTCCGTGAGCTGGCGGATCGCCGGGATGCCCTCGGGCGTGGCCGGGACCTTCACCATCAGGTTGTCGCGCGAGACCGCCTTGTGCAGGCGCCGCGCCTCGGTCAGCGTCTCCTCGGTGTCCAGCGCCAGATAGGGGGAGACCTCCAGGCTGACGTAGCCGTCGGCCCCGTCGCTCGCCTCGTAGACCGGGCGGAGCACGTCGGCCGCCGCCTGGATATCGGCGATGGCCAGACCCTCGTAGAGATCGATCACGCGGCTGTCGCCGGTCTCCTGCACGGCCCGGAGGCTGGCATCGTACTCGTCCGAGTGGCCGATCGCCTTCTCGAAGATCGACGGGTTGGAGGTGACGCCCCGCAGGCCGTCCGTCTCGACGAGCCGCTTCAGCTCGCCCTTCTGGATGAAGCCGCGGGCCACGAAATCGAGCCAGACCGCTTGATCCTGTTCGTCGTGCAGGGCCTTGAGCGCGTTCATGTCGTTTCCTCGTCTCGCGTGCCGCTTTTTGCCGGGCGCCCTCCCTCCCCCCTTTGCGGGGGAGGGTGGCCCTCGCGTCAGCGAGGGTCGGGAGAGGGGAACCCGGCTTCAGGAAAGGGGTGTGACCAGCACGAAGGGCAATGCCCGATCCTGCACCGTCGCTCCCCTCTCCCGACCCCCTTCGGGGGCCACCCTCCCCCGCAGAGGGGGGAGGGGGCCGTCGCGTATCAGTCGTTACCGCTTGTGCTTGGCCACCTGCGCCCTGGCGGCTTCCAGAACCTTCTCGGGGGTGAAGCCGAACTTGGACTGGAGATCCTTGATCGGTGCCGAGGCGCCGAAGGTGCTCATGCCGATGATCGCGCCCTCGGAGCCGGCATAGCGGTCCCAGCCGATGATGCTGCCCTGCTCGACGGCGACCCGCGCCTTGACGGCCGGCGGCAGCACCGCATGGCGGTAGGCCTCGTCCTGCCGCTCGAACAGGTCCCAGGAGGGCATCGACACCACCCGGGCCTTCACGCCCTCGGCCGTCAGCGCCTCGTAGGCGCCGACGCACAGCTGCACCTCGGAGCCCGAGCCGAGCAGGATCACCTCCGGCGTGCCCGCACAATCGGCCAGCACATAGCCGCCCTTGGCGGTGCCGGAGGCCGCGCCGAACTTGGTGCGGTCCAGGGTCGGCAGCGGCTGGCGGGAGAGGGCCAGCACGGCCGGCTGGTTCTTGAGCGAGAAGATCACCCGGTAGGATTCAGCGACCTCGTTGGCGTCGGCCGGACGCAGGGTGACGAGACCCGGGATGCAGCGCAGCGACAGGAGCTGTTCCACCGGCTGGTGGGTCGGCCCGTCCTCGCCCACGCCGATCGAATCGTGGGTGAAGATGTGGAAGACCGGGAGCTCCATGAGCGAGGCGAGCCGGATCGGCGGGCGCATGTAGTCGGCGAAGACCAGGAAGGTCGCCCCGTAGGCACGCAGGCCGGAGAGGCCGAGCCCGTTCACGATCGACCCCATGGCGTGCTCGCGCACGCCGAAATGCAGGTTGCGGCCGCCGGGCGAGAACGGCCCGAACGAGCCCGCGCCCTCGAAGGTCAGGTTCGACTTGTTGGACGGGGCCAAGTCGGCGGAGCCGCCGAGCATGAACGGCACGTGCTGCGCGATGGCGTTGAGCACCTTGCCGGAGGATTCGCGCGTCGCCATCCCCTTGGCGTCGGGTTCGAAGACCGGAATGTCCTTGTCCCAGCCCTCGGGCAGGCGCCCCTCCAGCAGGGCGGCGAGATCCTCGGCGTGGGCGGCATCCGCCTCCCGGGCCTGGGTCAGGAAGCCCTGCCACGCGTCGTAGAGGGCGGCGCCGCGCTGGCCGATGCCATCGCGAAAATTCTCGTGGACGCCGTCCGGGACCAGGAACTGGGCGTCCTCCGGCCAGCCATAGGCGCGCTTGGCGCCCTTGACCTCGTCCACGCCCAGCGCGTCCGAATGGGCCTTGGACGTCCCCTGCTTGTTCGGCGCGCCGTAGCCGATCACCGACTTGACGATGATCAGCGTCGGCCGGTCATGGCTGGCGAGGAACGTGTCGAGCGAGCCGGTGATCGCGTGCAGGTCGTTGGCATCGGCGACGCGGAGCACCTGCCAGCCATAGGCCAGGAAGCGGGTCGCGACCTCCTCGCCGAAGGCCAGCTCGGTGTGGCCCTCGATGGTGACGGTGTTGTCGTCGTAGATCCAGCAGAGGTTGGCCAGCCGCAGGTGGCCGGCCAGCGACGCCGCCTCGGAGGCCACACCCTCCATCAGGTCGCCGTCCGAGCAGATCGCGTAGACGTTGTAGTCGAACAGCGGCAGGTTCGGCCGGTTGAGGTGCTGGCCGAGGAAGCGGCTGCCCATCGCCATGCCGACCGAGTTGGCCACGCCCTGGCCGAGGGGCCCGGTGGTGGTCTCGACGCCGGTGGTGAAGTGGTATTCCGGATGGCCGGGCGTGCGGCTGTCGAGCTGCCGGAACTTCTTGATGTCCTCCAGCGCCACCGCCGGGGCATTGCCGCCGTCGCTCTCGGCGACGTTGGCCAGATGCAGCAGCGCGTAGAGCAGCATCGAGGCGTGGCCGCAGGACAGGACGAAGCGGTCGCGATTCGGCCAGTGCGGGTGCGCCGGGTCGTAGCGCAGGTAGCGGTTCCAGAGGGTGTAGGCCACGGGGGCGAGGCCCATCGGCGCGCCGGCATGGCCGGAATTGGCCTTCTGCACCGCGTCGATCGCCAGCGTCCGGATCGTGTTGATGCTGAGCGTATCGATCTCAGCGAGGGCCGCCTTGGCCGGGGTGTCAGCACCGCTCATGATGTCGCGTCTTCCAGTTCGCCTCTCGCGGTCCGCTTCGCGGCTTCGCGCTGCCGAAGGACGGCGGGAGGGGCTCCGTTGGCCTTACCACCCTGACGGTCCGCCGGCCCTTCGCCGCGCGTATAGCTGAGCAGCGTGTTGACGAGCGCGACGTGGGTGAACGCCTGCGGATAGTTACCCACAAGGCGCTTGGCATGCACGTCGTATTCCTCGCTGACGAGGCCGAGATCGGTGCAGATGCCGATGAGGCGCTCGATGATCGCCCTTGCCTCGTCCCGCCGGCCCAGGCCGATCAGGTTGTCGACGTACCAGAACGTGCAGGGCAGGAAGGCCCCCTCGTTGCCCGACAGGCCGTCGGTGACCTGCCCTTCGGTCTCGTAGCGGAGGATGAAGCCGTCCCGCATCAGCCCCTTGCCGATCGCCTCGACGGTGCCGACCACCCGGGGATCGTCCTGCGGCAGGAATCCGGTATGGGCGATGAGGAGCAAACTCGCGTCCAGGGCCTTCGACCCGTAGGACTGGACGAAGCTGTTCAGCGCGGGGTCGAACCCCTTCGCGCAGACCTCCGCGTGGATCTCGTCCCGGACGGCGCGCCAGCGCTTCGCGTGCTCCTCCGTGGCGCCCGATTCATGCATCTCGTGCATGCGCAGGGCGCGGTCGAACGCCACCCAGGCCATCACCTTGGAATGGGTGAAGTGGCGCGCCCCCCCGCGCACCTCCCAGATGCCCTCGTCGGGCCGGCGCCAGGCGCGTTCGAGGTGGCCGAGGATCGCCAGGCCGACCCGCAGCCCGTCCGCGCTCACCGGCAGGCCGCGGGCATGGGCCTGGTAGAGCGCATCGAACAGCTCGCCGTAGACGTCGATCTGGAACTGGCCGGCGGCCGCGTTGCCGATGCGGACGGGCCGCGAATTCTCGTAGCCGGGCAGCCAGTCGAGCTCGATCTCGGGCAGCAGCCGCTCGCCGCCGATCCCGTAGAGGATGTGCGCCTGTTCCGGATTTCCGGCCACCGCCCGCTGCAGCCAGCCGAGCCAGTCGCGCGCCTCGTCGATATAGCCGCCGTCCATCAGGGCGATCAGCGTCAGCGTCGAGTCGCGCAGCCAGCAGAAGCGGTAATCCCAGTTGCGCTCGCCGCCGAGACCCTCCGGCAGGGAGGCGGTCGGCGCCGCCACGATGCCGCCGGTGGGTTCGTAGATCAGCGCCTTGAGGGTCAGGAGCGAGCGCTGGAGCATCTGATCCCAGGCCGTGCCGCCGGTGCAGCGGCTCGACCATTCGCGCCAGTGCTGATCCGTGGCGTCGAGCGCCCTGCGCGGCTCGATCGCGACGGGATCGTCCTCGTGGGAGGGGCCATAGCTCAGGACGAACCGGTGCTTCTGCCCGGCATGGACGGTGAATTCGGCCGTCGTGGTCTGTGCGTCCGAGCCTTTCAGGTGGACATCGGTGCGCAGCACGACCTTGTGGGGCCCCGAGACGGCGCGCAGGTCACCGAGTTCCGAGCGGGACACCCAGGGCACCGCCGAGCCGTAATCGAAGCGGACCGCCATCTCCATCCGCATGGCGACGCGCCCATGGATGCCCTCGACCAGGCGCACGAGATGCGATCCGTCGCCCACCGGCATGAAGTCGGTGACCAGGACCTCCCCCAGCCGCGTGGCGTGGCGCGTCTCCAGCACGAGGCTGCCCGGCCGATAGGACCAGCGCGTCTCGACGTGCTCCGCTTCGGGGAAGATCTTCCAGAACCCGTGCGCCTCGGTCCCGAGCAGGTTGGTGAACAGGGCCGCCGCGTCGAAGCGCGGCCAGCACAGCCAGTCGACGCTGCCCTGCCGGCTGATCAGCGCGGCGCTGCGGCAATCGCCGACGAGCGCGTAATCCTCGATGCGTGCAGCCATCCGGCCCCGGCCCCGGTCCGCGTCCGGCTAGGGCCGTCCGCTGCAATGCACCTAGGACGGGCGGCCGGCAGATCCAGGGGGATCGCCCCCGGCGGCGGCCGGTCAGCGCAGGCAGTCGGCCACCGCGAGGGAGACGGAGCCCTGGACCGCAGCGGCGCCGCTGCGCATGAGTTCGGCCGCGTCGCCCAGGACCTCGGCGGCGGGCGCCAGGGTCTCGGCGACCGTGTCGGCGAAGGGCAGGGCCGGATGCGGGATCGCGCCGCTCTCAACCGGTTCCGCGGCCTCCGCATGGGCGGCCGCGAACGGATCGGCGCCGCGCTGGGGCGCCTCCGGGCACCGGCGGCCCGGGCAGGGACGCCGGGTCGCGGCGGCGAGGCGCGGCGCCGGTCGGGTCGGCACCCCGGCGTGGAGGGTCGACGCGGTGGCTCGCGGCGCCGAGGCGTCGAGCGGGAAGGCTTCGGCGAAGACCAGAGCGGCCGGGAGGCGGCCGGGTCCGGCGGGAATCGCGGTCATCGGCGCGAAGGCGGTCGGGGTGGGTGCGGACGCGACCGGCGCGAGGGATTCCGTCGTCAGCGGATCGGACAGCGCGAGATCCGCCCGCGAGGCCGGGCGGGCCGGATTTGACGACGGGCAATAGAGCGAGGCCGCGCCCAGCACGGCGACGACGATCAGCGTGGGCAGGAACGGCATCGAGACCCGGGCGGTGCCGGCGTCCGTGAGGGCGGGCTGATCTGGCCTGCGCATCCGACTCACCGATCTCCCTGATCGCTCCGATGCCCGCAGGAGGGGCCGACAATGCGGCGGAAACGGGACCGTTTCTTTTCGCGGGCGTTGCAAGCCGCCTCGGATCGGGGGTTGGTCAGGGTTGGGGAGAAAACCCGGTCGCGCTTCCCCGGAACCCCGGTGGGGGGCATATCCCTTGCTTGGCCCGGCCTGCCCGCACCGGGCCGCCGAGACGACCCGCCCCGAACCGGGCCCCGATGACCGAATCAAGCCTGACCGTCGCCGTGATCGATCCGAGCCGCGCCCGCGCGGCGATCCTGGAGGAGGGACTGCGCGCGGCCGGGGTCGGCCGCGTGGTGGTCATCCCCGACACCGTCGACCTGATGGAGCGCGTGACCGCCCTCAAGCCCGACGTGGTGGTGATCCACCTGGAGAGCCCGAGCCGGGACATCCTGGAGCAGATGTCGGGGGTCTCGCGGCAGGTGGAGCGGCCCGTCGCCATGTTCGTCGACCGCTCGGACACCACCATGATGCAGGCCGCCGTGGATGCCGGGATCTCGGCCTACGTGGTGGATGGGCTGCGGGCGGAGCGGATCAAGTCGATCCTCGACATCGCGATCCTCCGCTTCAACGCCTTCGCGCGCCTGCAGCGTGAATTGTCGGAGGCCCGGGGCGAGCTCGCCGACCGCAAGCTGATCGAGCGGGCCAAGGGGATCCTGATGAGCCTGAAGGGCCTCTCGGAGGACGAGGCGTACAAGCAGCTGCGCCGCAAGGCCATGAACGAGAAGCGCAAGATCGCCGACATCGCCCGGGCGATTGTCACCACCGCGGACCTGCTCGGATGAGGCTCCAGCTCGGCTACGTCCCGCTCTGCGACGCCGCCCCCCTGATCGCGGCGCACGAACTCGGCTTCGCCCGGGCCGAGGGCCTCGAACTCGACCTCACGGCCGAGCCGTCCTGGGCGACCCTGCGCGACCGGCTGGCGCTCGGGCATCTCGACGGCGCCCACATGCTGGCACCGCTGGCGCTGGCAAGCCGCTTGTCCCTGTCGGGTCCGCCCTCCGACCTGATCGTTCCGATGCAGCTCAGCGTCAACGGCAACGCCATCACCCTGTCGCGCAGCCTCTGGGCCGCGATGGCGCCGGAGAGCGAGCGCCCCGGCGACGTCGCCCGGGCCTTCGCCCGGGAGGCGGAGGCGCGCCGCGCCGCGGGCCGGCCGCTGACCCTGGGTACCGTCCACCCGTTCTCGTGCCACAGCTACCAGCTGCGGTTGTTCGCCGAGGCCGGCGGGCTCGACCCGGGCGCGTTCCGCACCGTCGTGGTCCCGCCCCAGTACAGCGTCGAGACCCTCGCCCGGGGCCTGGTCGACGGGTTCTGCGCGGGTGCGCCGTGGAACGACGTGGCGGTGGCAGCCGGGCACGGGCGGATCGCGGTGCTCGGCAGCGCGCTGGCCCCGGACGCCCCCGAGAAGGTGCTGGCGGTGTCCGAGCGCCTCGACGGCACGATCCTCCCGCTGGTCCGCGCGGTGGCCCGGGCCGGGCGGTGGTGCGCCGATCCGGACAACCGCACGGAGCTGGCGCACCGCCTCGCGCGGCGGAGCTACCTCGACCTCGATGAGGCGATCGTCGGCCTTTCCCTGCCGGGCGGAGCGCCGGCCCCGGCGGCCACCGGCGCGGCCCTCGGCTTCGGCGCCGCGATCCAGGAGCCGCGTTTCGCGGACGCGCGATGGCTCCTCGCGCAGATGCAGGCCGCGCGGCAGGTGGTCGATCCGACCGGTTTCGAAGCCGCGCTCCCCACGGTCTACAGGCCCGATCTCTTTCGGGTGGCGGCGGACGACCTCTGAGGCGCGCGACAGCCGCTGAGTTTCGTCACCGGCGGGCCTCATCAGGGCGACAGGGACTGGAACGTCGTGCGGCCCGACCCGTTGTGTCGATGCCATGCCCGGATGCCGCAAACTCGATACTGGCTCGTACCCGTCGCATCCGCGGATGCGCGACGAGCTTCGCCGTCACGTCCAGCGGGGCGGCAGGACCCCGCGGGCGAGCAACGATAACCGGCGTGCCGGTACCAACCGCAACTGGTACTGGGTCCTCTTGGTCGGAGCGATGCCGACCCTCGGCCTGCTGGCAGTTCTCTCCACCCTCATCTGATCAGAATCTCCGGTCTGACCGGACTGGTTCCACGCGCCTGCCCCGATGCGCTCGGAGGCTGCGGGATCAACGTCGCGTCCATGCGGCGTCTCCGGATCAGGCCCCGTGCACCCCGGTGCCGCGTGCCGTCATTCAGGTTCCGGGCGACTGATCATTTAACCGGCGTGCGCCCGCTTTTTGTGCAGCGCACGGGTCGGGCCCAGGCGGATCCCGGCCCTGCGGCCGAAACGCATCCTGCCTTTCCGGTCCGCGACTTAACCATCTGGCGCCGTCTCTGGCACGGAAGCTGCTACCTCACATGGGTCCGTCAACGGCGACGGGCAGCGCCGTCAGCGAGGCCGCTGATCCGGTTCTCCTGAGGCTGAAGCCGGCTGGGAGATCACCGGCAGCGGCTTTTTCGTGGGCGGTCCGCCAACGACCCTGCAATCGAGGTTCCAGACACGAACGAGCGATGGCGACATCCCCTTTGGACACCCGCGTACCCGACGCGCGCGCCGAGACCGGCCTGCCGCGTGAGAGACTCGTCGTCGTCGGCAACGGCATGGCCTCGCTGCGCTTCCTCGAGCGCCTGACCGAGGATTGCCGCGACCGTTTCGACGTCACCTGCGTCGGCGCCGAACCGCAGGCCGCCTACAACCGGGTCCTGCTCTCCTCGCTGCTCGGCGGCGAAGTCGATGAGGCAGCCTGCGAATTCCGCGGCCTCGACTGGTACGCGGCCCACGGCATCCGCCTGATCACCGGCGCGCCGGTCACGCAGATCGACCGGGAGAACGCCCTGGTCATGGTCGGCGAGACCCATGTCCTTCCCTTCGACAAACTGGTCCTGGCGGTCGGGTCGCTCCCGATCCGCCTGCCGAAACCCGGGATGGACCTCCCGGGGGTGATCACCTTCCGCGACCTCGCCGACGTGGCGGCGATCCGCCGGGCAGCCGTCCAGCATGCCCGGGCGATCGTCATCGGCGGGGGCCTGCTCGGCCTCGAGGCCGCGGTCGGGCTCGCGCGCCTGGGCGTCGACACGACCCTGCTCCACGTCATGGACCGGCTGATGGAGCGCCAGCTCGATCACCACGCCGCCGGGCTGGTCAAACGTGCCATGGAGGCCCGGGGCGTCCGGGTGATCCTGCAGGCCGACACCGACCGGATCGAAGGCGATGGCCGGGTCGAACGCCTCGTCCTGAAGGACGGGACCGTTCTCCCGGCCGAGCTCGTGGTGATGTCGGTGGGCGTGCGGCCGTCCGTGGGGCTGGCGCAGGCGGCGGGTTTGGAGATCGGCCGCGGCATCAAGGTCGACGACCGGTTGACCACCTCGGACCCGCGCATCTTCGCCCTGGGCGAGTGCGCCGAGCACCGCGGGCTCGTCTACGGGCTGGTCGAGCCCGCCTACGAGCATGCCGAAACGCTCGCCCGCCACCTCGCCGGCCAGCCGGCCGAGTACCGGGGCACCGCGCTCTCCACCAGCCTCAAGGTCTCGGGCCTTCCGGTCTTCTCCGCCGGGACCGTCGACACCCCGGACGATGCCGAGGCGATCGTGCTGTCCGATCCCGGCGCCGGCCTCTACCGCAAGCTGCTGCTGCGGGACGGAAAACTGATCGGTGCCGTCTTCGTGGGCGACATCGCCGAACAGGGCGCCTGCAAGGGCCTGATCCGCTCCGGCGACCCCATCGAGAACGTCGACGATCTGATGTTCGGGCGCCCCGCGTCCGAGCCGCTGGCCGCTTAGAGGAGGCGCGGATGTCCGAGACCCCGACACAGACCGAAGCGAGCGCCTTCGACGCGGAGCAGAAGCGCTACCTCGAAGGCTTCGCGTCCGGCATCGCCGCAATCCGCATGACCGGCGGCCTGGCCGGCGGCGCCGGGGCGGCCGCGCCGCCCGCCGAGCCCACCGGCCCGGACGCGATCCACATCAAGGCGCAGGACAAGACCGTCAAGGACGGCGGCAAGCTCTGCGAGCAGGAGAAGTGGAAGCGCGCGGAGAGTCCCTTCGAGGGTCACAACCGCCTGATCCAGGAGGCCGCCGCCGGCAAGCAGCCGAAGCTCGAGGACAACTTCCGCTGGCGCTACCACGGCCTGTTCTGGGTCGCGCCAAACCAGGTCTCGTATATGTGCCGGCTGCGGATCCCGAACGGGATCCTGCACCATTGGCAATTCGCCGGCGTCGCCGACCTCGCTGACCAGCATGGCGGCGGCTATGTCCACGTGACGACGCGGGCCAACCTTCAGGTGCGCGAGATCGGCCCGGAACACGCCCAGCCGTTCCTCGACGGGCTCACCGATATCGGCCTGACCGCCCGGGGCTCGGGCGCCGACAACATCCGCAACGTCACCGGCTCGTCCACGGCCGGGATCGACGCGCAGGAACTGCTGGACACGCGCCCGCTCGCCAAGTCCTGGCACAATTGGATCCTCAACGACCGCTCGCTCTACGGCCTGCCGCGCAAGTTCAACGTCGCCTTCGACGGCAGCGGCGTGATGCCGACGCTGGAGGAGACCAACGATATCGGCTTCCAGGCGGTGGAGGTGCTGGAGGGCGCCGCGGTCGCGCCGGGCATTTACATGCGCCTCGTCCTCGGGGGCATCTCGGGTCACCGGGACCTCGCCCGCGACACCGGCATCGTGCTCAAGCCCGAGGCGTGCAACGCGGTCGCGGACGCGATCATCCGGGTGTTCATCGAGAACGGCGACCGGACCAACCGCAACAAGAGCCGGATGAAGTACGTCCTCGACGCCTGGGGTTTCGACACGTACCTCGCCGCCGTCGAGGAGAAGCTCGGCCGCAAATTCGACCGGGTCGCGCCGGAGCACGTGGCGCCGCGCAAGCCGACCGACCGCTACGCCCATGTCGGCGTCCACGCGCAGAAGCAGCCGGGCCTCAACTGGATCGGCGTGGTCCTGCCGGTCGGCAAGATGACCAGCGATCAGGTCCGGGCGCTGGCCGAGATCGCCTGCGACTGCGGCGACGGCCAGATCCGCCTCACCGTCTGGCAGAACTTCATCTTCTCCGGCGTGCCGGACGCGAGGGTCGCCGAGGTCGAGGCCCGGGTCGAGGCGCTGGGGCTCTCCACCAGGGCGGCGGGCATCCGCTCCGGCCTCGTGGCCTGCACGGGCGCCCGGGGCTGCAAGTTCGCAGCCTCGGACACGAAGGGCCACGCCCTGGTCATTGCCGACCATGTCGAGGCGGCCGTCCCGGACCTCGACGTGCCGGTGAACGTCCACCTCACCGGCTGCCATCACAGCTGCGCGCAGCACTACATCGGCGATATCGGGCTGATCGGCGCCAAGGTCGTCGTCTCGGAAGAGGGCGATACCGTCGAGGGCTACGACATCGTGGTCGGCGGCGGCTTCGCCGAGAACCCGAAGATCGGCACCGAGATCTGGAAGGCCGTGAAGGCCGAGGATTGCCCTTCCCGGGTCGAGGCGCTGCTGCGCGCCTATCTCGACCGCCGCCAGGGGCCCGAGGAGAGCTTCCAGGCCTTCACCGGCCGCACCGGTGCGGAGGCGCTCCGCGACGCCGCCGAGGACCAGCCCGCCCTGAAGGTCGCCGCATGAGCCAGCACGTCTCGCCGCCCCTCGTCCTGATCCCCGAGACCGCCCCGTTCAACGAGGACCAGCGCGCCTGGCTCTCGGGCTACTTCGCGGCGCTCCTCGGCCCGGCCGTCGCGGGTGCCACCGCGCTGGCGCCGGGTGAGGCCCCGCCCGGCGGCCCGCGGCTGGCCGACAACGACGACGCGCCCTGGCACGACCCCTCCGTCCCGATCGGCGACCGGATGGACATGGCCAAGGACCGGCCCGAGCCGCAGAAGCTCATGGCCGCCATGGCCCAGCAGGATTGCGGCCAGTGCGGCTACAACTGCGCCGACTATGCGAACGCGATCTTCCTCAAGAACGAGGCGCGCCTGAATCTTTGCCAGCCCGGCGGCAAGGAGACCCTGCGCATGCTCAAGAAGCTGGAGGAGGAATTCGGGGCCGCCTCCGGCGCACCCGCTGCCCCGAAGGCGGACGACGAGTCCCCGAAGGCCGCCGCCGATCTCGGGCCGCTCGGCTATTGCCGCGAGAACCCGGTGGAGGCGCTGTTCCTGTCCCGCCGCCGCCTCAACGAGCCGGGCGGCGAGAAGGAGACTTGGCATATCGAGATCGGCCTCGACGACACGCCGATCCGGTACGAGGTCGGCGATTCCCTGGGCCTGTTCCCCGCCAACGCCCCGGCACTGGTGGACGCGGTGATCGCGGAACTGGGCGCCCGCCCGGAACGGATCATCGGCGCCAGGACCCTGCGGGAGCACCTGCTGATCAATTACGCCCTGGGCGCGGCACCCGACAATCTCTACCAGCTCCTGTCGCTCCTCACCTCGGGGGCGGCCCGCAAGAAAGCGCAGGCCTTGGCCTCCGGCGAGGATCCCGACGGCGACGCCGCCTATCTCGACGTGCTCGGCGCCCTGCACAAGTTCCCCGGCGCGCGGCCCGACGCGGAGGTCTTCCTCGAGGCGCTGGACGAGCTCCAGCCGCGCCTCTACTCGATCTCGTCCTCACCCAAGATGGATGTCGGCCGCGTGTCCCTGACGGTGGACGCGGTGCGCTACAACCACCGCTCACGGCTGCGGCTCGGGGTGGCCTCGACCCATCTCGGCGAGCGACTCCCCGAGCAGACCCGGGTCAAGGTCTACCTCCAGAAGGCCCACGGCTTCGGGCTGCCGGCCGACCTGTCGAAGGACGTGATCATGTGCGGCCCCGGCACCGGCATCGCGCCGTTCCGGGCGTTTTTGCGCGAGCGCGCCGCGACGCAGGCATCCGGCCGGAACTGGCTGTTCTACGGCCACCAGCGGCAGGCCTCGGACTTCTTCTACAAGGACGAGCTGACCAGGCTGAAGGACGACAAGGTGCTCACCCGCCTGTCGCTCGCCTGGTCCCGGGACGGCACGGAGAAGACCTACGTCCAGGACCGGATGCGCGAGAACGGCGCCGAGCTGTGGAAGTGGCTGGAGGGCGGCGCGCATTTCTACGTCTGCGGCGATGCCAAGCGCATGGCCAAGGACGTGGAGCGGGCGATCATCGACGTGGCGGCCAGCCACGGCGGCAAGAACCCCGAGGATGCGGTGGCATATTTCGCCGCACTGAAGAAGGCCGGGCGCTACCAGGCCGACGTGTACTGATCAGCCAAAACCCTCCCCCCTCTGTGGGGGAGGGTGCCCGGCGGATGCGGGGCGGGAGAGGGGCAGCGCGACGGTTCAGGATCTGGCTTCCGACGCGACCCCTCCGGATCCGGCGCTCCCCTCTCCCGACCCTCGCCGACGCGGGGGCCACCCTCCCCCGCAGAGGGGGGAGGAAGCACGCGGCCCGCCTCTTGCGGGCGCCGTCGGACACGAGACTTTCGAGGACCCAGCCATGCTTCAGCCCGTGGCAGACCCGGCAGTGCGGACCACCTGCCCCTATTGCGGGGTCGGATGCGGCGTGCTCGCGACACCGGACGGGCAGGGGGGCGCCGCCATCGCGGGCGATGCCGAGCACCCGGCCAATTACGGCCGCCTGTGCTCCAAGGGCTCGGCGCTGAGCGAGACCCTGTCGCTGGAGAACCGCCTGCTCCACCCACAGGTCGACGGGACGCGGGTCTCATGGGACGCGGCCCTCGACACCGTGGTGGGAAAGCTCCGCGCGGTCGCCGATGAGCACGGGCCGGACGCGATCGCCTTCTACCTCTCGGGGCAATTGCTCACCGAGGATTACTACGTCGCCAACAAGCTCGCGAAGGGCTTCATCGGCACGCCGCACGTGGACACCAATTCGCGGCTGTGCATGTCGAGCGCGGTCGCGGCCCACCGCCGGGCCTTCGGCTCCGACACCGTGCCGGGCTGCTACGAGGATCTCGACGAGGCCGACCTGATCGTGCTGGTCGGCTCCAACACCGCCTGGTGCCATCCGGTGCTGTTCCGGCGCATGGCCGACGCGAAGGCAAGGCGGGGCACCAAGTTCGTGGTGATCGACCCCCGCCGGACCCAGACCGCGCAGGAATCCGACCTGTTCCTCGGGATCCGGCCGGGCACCGACGTGGCCCTGTTCTCGGGGCTCCTCGTCTACCTGTCGGATAACGGGTTTCGCGATCGCGCCTTCGTGGAGTCCCACACGGCCGGGCTCGACGGCGCCCTGGAGCGCGCCCGCCTGATCGCACCGGACGCCGCGGCCGTCGCCGCCGCGACGGGGGTGCCGGAGGCCGACATCGCGGCGTTCTACGCCCTGTTTTCCGGCACCCGCCGGGTGGTCACGGCCTTCTCGCAGGGGGTGAACCAGTCGGCACAGGGGACCGACAAGGGCAACAGCATCATCAACTGCCACCTGATCACCGGCCGCATCGGCGAGACCGGGATGGGGCCGTTCTCGCTGACCGGCCAGCCCAACGCCATGGGCGGGCGCGAGGTCGGCGGGCTGGCCAACATGCTGGCCGCGCACATGCACTTCGCCCCCGAGGAGGTCGACCGGGTGCGCCGCTTCTGGGGCGCACCCCGGATCATCACCGGCGAGGGCATGAAGGCGGTCGCCCTGTTCGAGGCGGTCGCCAAGGGCAAGATCAAGGCCCTCTGGGTGATGGGCACCAACCCGCTGGTCTCGATGCCGCGGGCCGACCTGATCCGGGATGCGCTCGGCGGTCTCGACCTCTACGTGGTCTCCGAGGCGGTGGCGGATTCCGACACGGCCCGCGGCCTCGGCAAGACGACAGTGCTGCTGCCCGCGCAGGGCTGGGGCGAGAAGGACGGCACCGTCACCAATTCCGAGCGGCGGATCTCCCGCCAGCGCCGCTTCCTCGACAGCCCCGGCGAGGCCCGCCCCGACTGGGCGGTACTCGCGGAGGTCGGCCGCCGGCTCGGCCACGGCCGGGCCTTCGCGTTCGACTCCGCCGCCGCGATCTTCCGCGAGCATGCCGGGCTCTCGGCCTACGAGAACAACGGCACGCGCGACTTCGACCTGGGCGCGCTCGCCGACCTCAGCGACGCCGCCTACGACGTGAACCTGCCGGTGCAGTGGCCGATCCCGAAGCGCTCCGGGCCGCGCGGCGCCCCGCAGGGCAAGGCCCGGCTGTTCGGCGACGGGCGCTTCTACACCTTCGACCAGCGCGCCCGCTTCGTGGCGGTGCAGCCGCCCGGGCTCGCCCTGGCGGTCTCTGAGGCGTTCCCGTTCGTGCTCAACACCGGCCGGGTGCGCGACCACTGGCACACCATGACCCGCACCGGGAAGAGCCAGCGCCTGTCCGCACACCGCGCGGTCCCGTTCGTCGAGGTCCACCCGGACGACGCGGCGGCCCATGGCCTCGCCGACGGCGGCATCGCGCGGCTGACCACCGCGCACGGCGAGGCGGAGCTGGAGGTGACGGTCACCGACACGGTGGTGCCGGGCAACGTGTTCATGCCGATGCACTGGGGCGGCGCCTTCGCGTCGCGGGCCCGGGTCGGCGCCCTGGTGCGCGGCATGCCCGATCCGGTGTCCGGCCAGCCCGAGCTGAAGGCGACGCCGGCCGCCGTGGCGCCGGTGGCCTACCGGGCCCGCGGCTTCCTGATGACCCGCCGGCAGGTGGATCTGCCCGAGGGCTGGTGGTGGGCGCGGGCGGCGATCACCGGCGGCTGGGGCGTGCAGTTCGCCACGCAGGACAGCTCCCGGGCCATGGCGCTGATGGTGCGCGGCCTGATCCAGAGCGAGGCCCTGGCGGGCTGCGAACTGGCGGAATATGCCGATCACGCCCGGGACCGGTACCGCTGCGCGGTCTATGACGGCGCGCGCCTCGTCGCCTGCCTCGCCTACGCGCCCGCGGCGGAGCGGCCGGACTGGGAGGCGGCCAAGGCCCTGTTCGCCGCCGAGGAACCCGAGAGCGCCGAGCGCCGGGCGCTGCTCTCGGGCCGGGCCGCGACCGCCTCGGCGGGGCCCGTGGTCTGCGCCTGTCACGGGGTCGGCGCCGACGTGATCACTGCGACGATCGCCGCGGGAGCCGGATCCGTGGAGACGGTGGGCGCCGCCTGCAAGGCCGGCACGAATTGCGGCTCCTGCATACCGGAGATCCGCAAGATGCTCGCCGGGCAAACCGCCCGCGCTGCGTGATTGTTTGGTATATTCGCCGGTGAGGACCGATCGGCCCGTCCCGCCAGCCCCTCCTCTCGGGGTGCGGACGCGAAGCGGCGCCCCAGGACGAGGGTGTCCGGCGGGATGACCGGCACGAGGCAGACTTCAGGACAGAGCCGTGACCGATACCCCCCTGCGCGCCGCCCGCGCGCCCCGCGAGACCAAGGCCGCCGGCCTGGAGCCGCTGGCGGTGCTGCCCGTCTTCGTGCCCCTGCGCGGCAAGCGCGTGGTCCTGGCCGGCTCCTCCGGCGGGGCACCCTGGAAGGTGAAGGTGCTGGCCGCGGCCGGCGCCCATGTCGACGTCTACGCCCCCGAGCCCGGCGAGGAGCTGCGCGCGGTCCCGGGCGAGATCGTCGATGGGCAGGTGGTGCTGCACGAGCGCGCCTGGACCCCCGACGACCTCTGGGGCGCGGCCTTCTGCATCGGCGCCCTGGAGGACGAGGCCGAGTGCGTCGCCTTCGTGGTGGCTGCCCGCGGGGCCGGGGCCATCGTCAACGCGGTCGACCGGCCGCATCTCTGCGACGTGAAGTTCGGCGCCATCGTCAACCGCTCGCCGCTGGTGGTGGGCATCTCCACGGAGGGCGCCGCCCCGGTCTTCGGCCAGACCGTGCGGGCCCGGATCGAGGCGATGCTGCCCCGGGGCTTCGCCCGCTGGGTCGCGGCCGCCCGGGACTGGCGCGACGGCGTCACGGCGCGCTTCCACGGGTTCGCCGAACGGCGCGTCTTCTGGGAGCGCTTCACCGAGCGCGCCTTCGCGGAGCCCGACCGGGCACCCTCGGAGCAGGACCTCGCCGAGCTGCTCGGGGAGACCGAGGCCGCACCGAAGGGCGGTGCGGTGACGCTGGTTGGGGCCGGCCCCGGGGACGCGGAACTCCTGACCCTCAAGGCGCTCCGGGCGCTCCGCAACGCCGACGTGATCCTGTACGACGACCTCGTCGCCCCCGAGATCCTGGACTACGCCCGCCGCGAGGCGCGGACGATGCTGGTCGGCAAGACCGGCCACGGCCCGTCCTGCCGCCAGGACGACATCAACGCGCTGATGGTGCAGCTCGCCCGCACGGGCAAGCAGGTGGTGCGGCTCAAATCCGGCGATCCGCTGGTCTTCGGCCGGGCCGGCGAGGAGATCGAGGCCTGCCGGGCCGCCGGCATCCCGGTCACCGTGGTGCCGGGGGTCTCGGCGGCGCAGGGGGCGGCGGCCTCCCTCGGCCTGTCCTTGACCCATCGCGACGCCGCGCGCCGGCTCCAGTTCGTCACCGGCCATGACCGCCGCGGCGACCTCCCGGACGACTTGAACTGGGGGGCGCTGGCCGATCCGAGCGTCACGACCGTGGTCTACATGCCCAAGCGCACCCTGCGGGCGCTGCTCGCCCGGGCGGTGGCGGAGGGGCTGGCCCCCTCGACCCCGGCGCTCCTGGTCTTCAACGCCACCCGCCCGAACCAGCAGGCCCTGCGCGGCACCGCCGCCGACCTCGCCGACCGCGTCGAGGCCGCGGGCCTCGACGGGCCGGCGCTGCTGATGGTCGGCGAGGCGTTCTCGGAGATGCGGGGCGCCGCGCAGGTCGAGACCGCGCCGGAGCGGGTGGCGATCTGAAGTGGTTTGAAGCCTTCGCGCACCGCGCCAGATTCCGGCCCTGAAACCGGTATCGAATGTGCCCGACGCAGCACCCGGCGGGGCGTGAGACGCAGACCGTCCTGGCGAACGCGGCTGTCAGCGTATCGGACCTGAAGAGGAGCCCCGCCGCCGTGGTGAGCGAGGCGCAGGGTGAAACGGTCGCGATCCTCAACCACAATCGGGTGATGGCCCACATGGTCGCGCCCGCCGCCAACGAAGCGATGATGGATCTGATCGCCGATGCCGCGCTTTCGGCGTTGAGCGGGTCTCCCGTGTCAGCGACGCGGCGATCACCGAGATCGCGTTCGGCAAGCGCCGCCGGGAAGCGGTGTACCGGATGGTCCGGACGCGATGAGTGTCGCGACTCGCATCAACAGGTTCGAGGAGGCTAAAGTCACGATGGGCAGGCGGGCCCGCGACGATGTGTTTCGTCAGCCGGTTCTGTGAAGCCGCCGGGCCTGTACCAGAACAGGGGCGGGGGCCTGGACCCTCGCGACAGAACCCTGAAGCGATCCGGGAGGCGCGCGATGAGAAAACAGTTTTGGCTCGGTGCTGCGGCCCTGCTCGCGGCGGCCGGTCCGGCCCTGGCGGCGGACCAGGACGCGGGCGGGATGGTGGTGAAGCCCGACGCGGCGTCGGTCCGCTACGAGCCGGGGCCGCCGAACCTGCCCAAGGGCACGCAGATCAGCCGCGTCGCCGGGGATCCCGCCCAGCCCGGGCCGTTCGTGCTGCGGCTGAAGTTCCCGGCCCACACGGTGATCGCGCCGCACACGCATGCGAAGCCCGAGACGCTGACGATCCTGTCGGGGTCGATCTACCACGCGCACGGGCGCACCCTGGACAGGACGAAGGGCGCGGCGCTGACGGCGGGTGGCTTCGTCTACCTGCCGGAGGACATGCCGCATTCCCTCTGGACCACCGACGAGCCGGTGGAGCTGCAGGTCAACGGCTCCGGCCCGTTCGGGCTGAACTACATCGACCCCGCCGACGATCCAAGCCGGAGCAGCGGCGGTCCGGGCTGACCCGGCCGCGGAACGATCAGGTCTCGCCGGCCACGAAGGCCCGCATCAGGTAGTGGGCGATCGCCATGGGCGGCGGGGCCTGGATCCCCTCGGGATGGCTCCCCGCCAGCATCGCGGCGACGGCGGCGCGGTCGAACCATCGCGCATCCTCCAGCTCCTTCGGATCGGTCACGATGGCCTCGTCGAGGGCCTCCGCGGCGCAGCCCAGCATCAGCGAGGACGGGAACGGCCAGGGCTGCGAGGTCCGGTAGGTGACGGCGCCGACGCGGATGTGCGTCTCCTCGAACACCTCGCGGCGCACCGCGTCCTCGATCGTCTCGCCGGGCTCCAGGAAGCCCGCGAGGCAGGAATACATCTGCGGTCGGAAGTGCGGGCCGCGGCCGAGCAGGCAGGCATCGCCCCGGCGCACCAGCATGATCACCACGGGATCGACCCGGGGGAAGTGGTGCGCGGCACAGGTGGGGCATTCCCGACGGAAGCCACCGGCCCGCACCACGGTCGCGGTGCCGCAATTGGCGCAGAAGCCGTGGCGGGCGTGCCAGTCGAGCATCGACTTGGCCACCGCCAGGAGGCCCAGCTCCTCCGCCTCCACGGCCGATTCCGTGGCGATGCTGCGCAGGTCGAGGGTCCGGACCTCGTCGCCCGCGAAGCGCTCCGCGACCTCGGCCGGAGCGGCGGCCGCGAAGACCGGCCGCCCGTCCCGATGGCCGAGGAAGACCCGCAGGCCGTCGGCAAGGTCGGCGGCGTCGCCGGGGGCGATCAGCGCGGTGGCGCCACGCAGGACGATCCTGTCGCCGCACAGGAGGACGAGGTGGGCATCGGGCGCATCGAAGGCGGGCACGGCCTCCTCGGGCTGCTCGGCCGAATGGCGGTCGAGGCGGTTCCGGACGAAGCCCAGGGTGTCGCGGGGATCGGTCATGCGAGGGATCAGGCTGCGGAGAACAGGGCGCCGGCGCGCTCGATGAGCTGGGCACGGGCGTGGAGCGGGTAGGGCGTGCGGGTCCCGACGCCCCAGACCGGACCGGGCCAGGCCGGATCCGAGCGGAAGCGGCCGACCACGTGGACATGGAGCTGGGCCACGACGTTGCCGAGGGCGGCGACGTTGACCTTGTCGGGCTTGGCCAGCCCCTGCATCACCCCGGTGGCGAGGCGGATCTCGTGCCACAGCGCCTCCGAGTCCGGACCGGACAGGTCGGTGATCTCGGTCACGTCGGCGCGGCGCGGCACCAGGATCAGCCAGGGGAACCGGGCATCGTCCATCAGCAGCACGCGGCACAGGGCGAGGTCGCCCATCTCGACGGTGTCGGCGGCCAGTCGCGGATCGAGGGTGAAGGCGGAATCGGTCATGATCGACCGATGTAGCGCAGCTTCGCGCCGGGCGCGCGGTCCGGCGGCGGGAACGGTGACGCATCCGCCCAGCCCATCCGCCGGGGCGGCCGGTCGGCCCGTCAGAGGCCCGGCACGGCGCCCTGCCGGCCCACCGCGATCGTCCCCGCATCGAGGGCCCCGTCCGCATCCGACCGGGCGAAGACCGTGACGGCCGCGCCCGGCTCGAGCAGGGCCTTCTCGCCGGGGGAGAATTGCGTCACCGGCGTGTCCCCGGGGATCTCGAAGGCCGACTGGCCGCCGCCATAGGCGAGCGCCAGCCGCAGGGTCGCGCCGCGCCGCAGATCGGCCACCCAGCCGGCCGTCAGCGTCGCGCCGGGGGCGGTGTCCCAGGGCTGGCTCCCCGCCTCGAAGCCGCGTTCGGAGGGCGAGTACAGCGTCACCGCCGTGACCCGCCGGGGCTCCGATCCCGCGGCACCGACCACGCTGACGTAGCTTTCAGGCTTGATCGCCCGCAGGTCGGTCTGGTTCACCGCATAGACGCGGGTCCGCGGATCCATCCGCAGGGTGAGGGTGCTCCCGGTGGAGCGGCGGATCTCCAGGCGGTCGGCCTCCGCCCGGAGGACCGTGCCGCGGAACCGCATGCCGATCGGCTCCGCCCGGACGGCGGGGGCGCTGGCGGTCATGACCAGGAGGGCGGTGAGGAGGCGTTTCACGGGGCTCGTCACGGGGATCCTTCTTGATGGTTCGGTCCGGATGCGGGGGCCGAACGCCAAGCCAAACACCGACGTTCCGCGCAGATGCCGCCGGACGCTCAGTGCGCCATCAGCACCGGCATGTCGGCATGCGCCAGCACGTGGCTGGTGACGCCGCCGAAGATCATCTGGCGCAGGCGGCTCTGGGTGTAGGCGCCTTTGATCAGCAGGTCGCAACCAAAGGCCTGGGCTTCGGCCAGGAACGTCTCGCCGGGGGCGCGCCGCCCTGCCGGCAGGGCGCGGTGCGCGGCGTCCACACCCTCGCAGGCGAGGGCCTGGGCGAGGTCCTGGGCGGTGGGCCCGGGCACCATGCCGCCTTCGACGCTGAGGACCAGCACGCGCTCGGCCTTGCGCAGGAACGGCATCGCGAAGGCCAAGGCCCGGGCGGTCTCGGTGGAGCCGTTCCAGGCGACCAGGATCGCCGTGCCGAGGCTCGCGGGCGGGGCCGGCGGGGCGAGGAGGATCGGGCGGCCGCTCTCGAACAGGGCGGTCTCGAAGGTGGTCATCCGGGGCGCGTTGTCGGTGGTACCGGGGCGGCCGACCACCGTCGCCGAGAACAGCCGCGCATACTGGCCCAGGAAGGCGTCGCCGGTCGGCACGTCCTGCCGCCACCGGTAGCGCGGTCCGGCATCCGGCACCCGTTCCGGTATGCACAACCCGTCGCGGGCATGACGGGGAATCCCGGCCGCATCCATGAAGGCGACGAAGCGCCCGCCCGCCTCCTCGGCCTCGGCCCGGTCGGCCTCCTCGTCGCGCAGCCAGGTCATGCCGCCGACCATGTCGACCGGCACGTACTCGGCCAGGGCCGGGCGCAGGGACACGCCCTCGATCAGGCTGCCGAAGCGCGTCGCCGCGAGCCGCGTCGTCTCGAACACGGAGGGCAGGGCGTCGTGCATCGCGACGGGAACGAGCAGGGTCTTCATGGCAATGTCCTCCTCGGGGGCGAGGCTAGCGCATCGGCCCGGATACCGGAACCGGCACGATGCGTAGCTTTCTGATCCGCATCGGCTTTTCCGAAAGCCGGCGGCCGCCGTTCGGGACGATGCCCTAATCCCGGCGGCCCCCGCGGGGAACCGGGACCGGCGCGGCGCGCACACGGTTTCGCGCGTCGCCGGGATCGAGCCAGCCCCGGAGACGGCGGGTCAGCGGCCTCTCGATGAACCGGTGGACCAGGATGGCGGCCGCGACGCCCGCCGCGAGCATCAGGAGCATGGCGCCGATCGGGTGCAGGGCGGGCGCGACGCCGAGCCGGAGCAGACCCTCGCGCACGAGGCGCAGCGCGAAGGGATGCACGAGGTAGAGGGCGTAGGACGCGTCCCCGAGATGCACGAGGGCACGCATCGGGCCCGGCAGCCGCGCCACCTGCGCGGCGTCGCGCTCAGGCCCGAGGGCGGCCGCCACGAGCAGGGCCGCCGGCACCCCGACGAGGAGCGGGCGCAGGACGCCGTCGGCCTCGCCGAGGCCGGCGAGCAGGCGGGCCGCCAGGATCAGGCCGAGGAGTCCGAGCACCGCCAGGGCGATTCGGGCCGACGGCGCTGGCCGGACACCCGCCCGATAGGCGAGGGCGAGGCCGGCGCCGGCGGCGAATTCGAGCACGATCGGGTTCGCCCAGAACCGCAGGGGCAGGGGCAGGTCCGGCAGGACGGCCCCGGCGGCCACGAGGAGCGCCAGGACGGCGACGAGCCACGCCACGGCGCCCCGCCGGCCGAGGCCGGCGGCGAAAAGAACGTAGAAGAAGGCCTCGTAGTTCAGGGTCCAGCCCAGCCCGTAGAGCGGCTGGACGATGCCGTCAGGCCGGGCGGCCGGCCAGAACAGGAAGCCGGCCAGGAGCGCGGCGGGCTCGCGGACCAGGGCGGCGGCCTCGCCGAGGAGATCGGGTCGCGCCAGGGCGAGGCCGAGGTAGAGGAGGCTCACCAGCCAGTAGAGCGGCACGACCCGGGCGATCCGGTGGGCGAGGAAGCGGCCCCGGGCCCCGGGCACCCGGAACAGGCGCCCGCTCGCCAGGACGATGACGCAGCCGGAAATGACGAAGAACAGGTCAACGCCGCCCCACCAGGGCAGGAGCGTGCCGGGATCGAGGGCTCGGCCGGCGCCGCGCTCGGCCAGCAATCCCGCCTCGTGCCGGGCATGGTGCCAGACCACCATCAGGGCGGCGAGGGCGCGCAGGATTTGGATCGGGACGAGGATCATCGGGCGCTCGGCTGCAGGTCGAACTGCGAGCGGTGTCGCGCCGCCGGCGAGCCGCGACCGGGCCACGGCGTCGTCCCACCCCCCGGGGTCGCGCGGCGCAAGATTCTCATCCGGGGCGACGGTCCGAAGCGAAAACGACAGGAACCATAGGCCGATGGCGCCGTTGACGCACCAATTCGCGAACGTTTGGCGAGAGGTTTCTCGATCTCCGCATGTGGCATCCCATGCCAGTTCGCGCGTCCATTCCGAAACGAGGTTCCTGATGCTGAAGAATTACGCTGCCGCCTCCGCGCTGGTCCTGGCCCTGTCGAGCCCGGCTCTGGCGCAGAGCGCCAATGACTTCCGCGTGCAGTCGATGCAGGCGAACGCCTACGAGGTTCAGTCCTCGCAGATCGCCCTGTCGAAGTCGCGCAACCCGCGGGTCCGGTCCTACGCCCAGGAGGTGATCCGCGATCACCGCGCTGCCAATGTGGCGCTCGCCGGTGGTCAGTCCGGCGCCATGGCGGCCGGCGATCCGGGCCTCGGCGGCCTGATCACGGCCCCGATCGCGGTGGCGGGCAGCGCCGTCGGCGCGGGCGTGGGCGCGGCAACCGGCGTGGTCGGCGGTACCCTCTCCGGCGGTCCGGTCGGCGGCCTCCAGGGCGCGGGTGCCGGTGCGGCGAACGGGGCTGTGGCGGGCGGTCAGCTCGGCCGCGGCGAGATGATGGCGACCGGCGCCTCCACGATCGTGCCGCCGAATCCTGAGCAGCAGGCGATGCTGTCCGAGCTGTCGGCGACCCCGGCCGGCCCGCGCTTCGACCGGCTGTACGCGACCCAGCAGATCCAGGCCCATCAGATGACCATCGCGATGACCCAGGCCTACGCCCAGGGCGGCCCGAACCCGGCCCTGCGCAACTACGCCCAGCAGGCCCTGCCGGCGCTGCAGATGCACTACGATCAGGCCCAGCGCCTGCCGGGCGCGATGTAAGTCATAGCGCTTCAACGTAGGACCGGCTCCGGCCGGTCCCCAAGAATGGGCGGCCGGCGCGAGCGGGCCGCCCTTTTTCGTGCGGCCGGCCCACGGCGAGGCCGGCTTCGAGGGAGGCCTCTCGACACCGCATCTCGGGCCACGTGCCTTAAACCTGTGTTGCCAGTAACTCTTGCGGGGAAGCGTTGGCGGCGGGGGTCGTGCAGGATGGAGCAGTGCGGTGCCTTCTCAACCACCCCCACCCCTGACCCCTCCCCGCAAGGGGGAGGGGAAAAGCGCTCTTTTTCCAGGGTGGTGGTGTCAGACTGAGCCGTGTGGATCCGGTAGCTTGCTTGCGGGGAGAGGAGATACCCGCACCCGCGCGGGAACCGAAGCGAGGGCCGCCGGGCAAGAGCCAAGACCTCGATCCGTGATTCCGCGCGCGGCGCCTCTCAATCGCACGCGATGGCGGCGACCGATCGGACCGGAAGGCCGGTCCGGTCGATCGGCGAGACGAACTGCCCCGTCTGCGCGTCGCGCACGAGCAGGGATCCGCTGGCCACGCCGAAATGCGCCCCGTGCAGTTCGAGGCGACCATCGTCGACCCGCTCCTTCACGAACGGGAAGGTCATCAGGTTCTCGAGCCCCTGCGCGACGACGGCGTATTCCAGGCGGGTGAGATAGTCGGGCATCCCGGGATCGCCGGCCTTCGCCTCGGCCTGCCCCACGAGGGAGACCCACTTGCCGATGAAATCGCCGGGGGAGAGCGGCTTGGCCCTGTTGGCATAGGCCTTCACGCCGCCGCAGGTGGCGTGGCCGAGCACGACGATGTGCTTCACCTCCAGGGCCTGGACGGCGAATTCGAGTGCCGCCGAGGTGCCGTGGTAATGCTCGTCCGGCATGTAAGGCGGCACGAGGTTGGCGACGTTGCGGATCGTGAACAGCTCGCCCGGCCCGGCATCGAAGATCGCGCTGGGGGAGACCCGGCTGTCGCAGCAGCTGATGACCAGGATCTCCGGCTTCTGCGAATCGGCCAGCTGCGCGAAGCGGCGGCGCTCGGAGGGAAACCGCTCCTGCAGGAACGACCGGTAGCCCTCTGTCAGGTATATGGGAAACATCGCATCACCTCCGGTTGAACCATTCGCCTCGGCGCGGCCGAGTTCAGGGTTGTCGCCATGCCAGAACGCGGGGCGCGGCGGGCATAATCCCGCGGGCGAGATCGGCCGCCAGATCGGCGAGGCCCGCCGGCTCGACCCGTTCGCCGCTCGCCCGCAGCTCCGCGATCGGCCACCAGCGGGTGCCGAGCACCGGGTTGTCCTCGGTCTCGGCCAGCCGGCCGGTATCGACCCGATCGTCGGGCAGGCGGACGAGGAAATAGCGTTCGCGGGCGTCCCGGGGCTGGCGAAACAGGTGGAACGGGCCGTCGCAGGCGGCGACCTGCGGGCCGATCGCAGCGTCGCCGCGGCCGATCTCCTCCTCCAGCTCCCGGCGGCAGGCGGTGACGTGGTCCTCGCCGGGCTCCAGGCCACCGCCGGGCATGAACCAGAACCGGAGCGGCGCGCCGTCCGGTCCCTTGGCGTGGACCGAAGCGTAGGCGATCAGCAGGATCCGGTCCTCCGGATCGAGGACGATCGCCCGGGCCACGTGGCGAATCGGAAGGGGCGAGGATGCGCTCATGGGGAGACAGCTAGCGCGCCAGGGCGCGGATGGACACTCGCGTCGCGCGCGAAAGGCCGGCCCTACGGCGTCTCGGGCCCATCGCGCCGCTCGGCCGGCGCCCAGATCACCACCGGCAGGCCATACGCGTCGCGCTCCGGCGCCTCCGGGAGCGGCACGGCGCGGCCGGTGAGGATGTCGCGGGCCACGACCAGGGCCGCCAGGGCGTCGAGGTGATCGTCCTCCGGGACGCCCCGGGTCCGGAGGCCGATCAGGGCGCCGGGCAGGCCCGCGGCGGCGAGGAGCTTCCGCCGCAGGTCGAGCCCGTCCCGGGCGCGGGGTCCCTTCTTGGGCAGGCCGAGCGGCCGACCGCCGTTGAGGGCGTGGAAGGCCACCTCTGGGTGGACCTCGTGGACGCGGTCGCGCAGCTCCGGCCGGGCCCGCAGGAGCCCGTCGACCGCGCGGACGTAGCGGAAGATGTTGTAGCCCTGGATCGAGGGCGCGAAGGGCGGATCGCTCGAGGCCCGCGCGGCGGCCTTGGCGGCCTCGTAATCGGGCGCGTAGACGGCCGCCCGGGACGGCATCGGGAAGACCGAGGCGCGCCCCGGTCCCAGACGGGCGCGCGCGGCCCGGTCGGCGGAGCGGCCGCCGCCGAGGATCCGGTCGGGGAGGCCGATCGGGACGTCGATCCCGATCACGAGGGGGCGTTCCGGCCCATCGAGGAGGGCGGCCACGTCCGAGAACAGGGCGCAGCGGTACCGGGCGGGGTCGTCGAGATCGATCAGCGCCCCCGCCCAGGCCCCCCGGCAGCCGTCCAGCCCCGCCACCCACCGCGCCATCGCGATCCTCTCCCCGTGGAACCCGGCCCGCGCTGCGTCCTTGTCCGGGTCGGCGCGGACGGCTATCCGCAGCGCGTGCGCGTCGCCGCCGATCCGGGAATAGCGTGATGAGCGAGATCCGTCCCCGCCGCAGCGTCCTGGCGATGCCCGGCTCCAACGCCCGGGCGCTGGAAAAGGCGCGGACGCTCCCCGCCGACGTGATCCTGATCGATCTGGAGGACGGGACCGCACCGGACATCAAGGCGGCGGCCCGCATGCAGGTCGCCGCCGCTTTGGCCGCCCGGGGCTTCGGACAGCGCGAGGTCGTGGTCCGGATCAACCCGCCCGAGACCGACGACGGCGAGGCCGATCTCGTGGCCCTCGCGTCGACCGCCCCGGACGCAATCCTGGTGCCGAAGGTACGCAGTTCGGACACGCTGATCGCCGTGGGCTCGCGCCTGCGCCGGCTCGGGGCGCCGCAGGCGACCCGGGTCTGGGCGATGATCGAGACGCCGATGGCGGTGGTGAACGCCGCCGAGATCGCCGGCGCGGCCCGGGACGTCGACGGGCGGCTCGCGGCCCTGGTGATCGGCCCGAACGATCTGCTGAAGGCGGCCCGGATCCCGCCGCCGGGGCGCGCGGCCCTCGTCCCCTGGCTGATGACCGTGCTCGCCGCCGCCCGGGCCTACGAGATCGAGGCGATCGACGGCGTCTTCACCGACCTCCACGATGCGGCCGGCTTCGAAGCCGAGTGCGCCCAGGGGCGGGATCTCGGCTTCGACGGCAAGATGCTGATCCATCCGAACCAGATCGGCCCGGCCAACACCGCCTTCGGGCCGGGTGCCGACGCGATCGCGCAGGCGCGCCGGCTGATGGATGTCTTCGAAGCGCCGGAGAACCGCACCCGCGGTGTCGTCGCGGTGGATGGCAGGATGATCGAGCGCCTCCATGTCGAGGCGGCCCGGCGGACACTGGCCCTCGCCGACGCGATCGCGCGGCTCGGCGCGTGAGCGACCTGCCCCACGTGAACCTGCCCGAAATCGGCCTGCGCCTCCTCGACCCGCGGCTGCCGGGCTGGGGCTTTCCGTGCTGGGGATCCGCCGCCGCGGCGGGTCTCGACCTGCATGCCTGCCTGGACGCGCCCCTGGTCCTGGAGCCCCGGAGCCGGCCGGTGCTGATCCCGGCGGGGTTCTGCGTGCTGATCCGCGATCCGGCCTGGTGCGGGCTGGTGTTTCCGCGCTCCGGGCGCGGCCACCGCGAGGGGCTGGTCCTGGGCAACGGCACCGGCGTCATCGACGCGGATTACGAGGGGCCGCTCCTTATCTCCGCCTGGAACCGGGACCCGGCGGACCCGGTCCGGATCGAGCCGGGCGAGCGGATCGCCCAGCTCGTGTTCACGCGGATCGCCCGGCCGGTCCTCACCGTGCTGGCGGGCGACCCCGGCCCCGGCTCGGGGCGCGGATCGGACGGGTTCGGATCGAGCGGGCGCTGATCCACCGGCTGGGCTCGGGCGATCCATCGCCCGACCGGATCCGGCCCTCCCCGGTGCGCCGAGGCCGCTTCGTGTCGTCCCCGCCACCGCCAAGCGGCATCCGATGCGTCGGGCCGGCCCATCCGCCGGCCTCCGGGGTTGGGACCATGATCCCCCATCTCACAATGCGTCGCCCCGAGGGGCAGTGCCGGCCTTCGAGACATCCCGAGGCGTCACAACGATCGAGCGTCTGATCCCGCTTGCTGCTTTTTCGGATCGATGCGCCAAGACAATTCGACGATTGATGTCGCTGCGATCTCGTTGTTTTTTACAGTATTAATCCCTTTCAAAATTCGATTTTGATCAAATTTTTGTTTTATAATTTTCCGTCTTTCGTTTTTTGTTTGAATATAATCTAGGTTTTTTATCTTGCCGGCCCGGATATGGGCTGATACCGGCCGATAAGATCAAGGTCGCAGCATCAAAAAAATCCTTGATCGAACTTTTGCATTGAAATTCGAGACGACATGCAGCGCGAAATTGCGCCGAAATCCATAAACGACTTCGCAAGGACACGAGACAAACGGTTTTTGCGGTGCGCCATGCTGTTGACGGGCGTCGCGGCCATCGCGCCCGCGGCCTGGGCCGCGACCGCGCCCGGCGACGAGGCCGGCGCCTCGGTCCCGCTCGATACGCTGTCCGTGGAGGCGCGCGGCCCCGCGAGGGCGGGCGATTTGCCGCCCGCCTTTGCCGGCGGCCAGGTGGCCCGCGGCGGCCGGCTCGGCCTGCTCGGCAACCGGGACTACATGGAGACGCCGTTCGGCACGGCGAGCTACACCGAGACGACCATCCGCGACACGCAGGCGATCAGCGTCGGCGACCTCCTGACGCGCACCGACCCCTCGGTCCGCGCCGCGATCGGCAGCGGCAACCGCTACGACGCGCTGAACATCCGCGGCTTCCGGGTCGACAACCGGGAGTTCGCCCTGAACGGGTTGTACGGCCTCGTGCCGGACTACCGGATCGACCCAGCCCCCCTCGAGCGCGTCGAGGTGCTCAAGGGTCCGGCGGCGTTCCTGTTCGGCACACCGATCTTAGGCAGCGTCGCCGGCACGGTGAACGTCGTCACCAAGCGCGCGGGCGACGCGCCGCTGACGCGGGCGGGCGTCGACTACGTGTCGACCACCCGCGGCGGGGGCGGGTTCGACGTGGCGCGGCGCTACGGCGAGGGACACGAGATCGGCATCCGCATCAACGGCGCGGGGCTCGGCGGCGAGACGCCGATCGACCATACCGGACAGCACAACGGCGTCGGCTCGCTGGCCCTCGACTATACCGGCGACCGGCTCCGGCTCTACGCCGACGTCATCTATCAGCACGATGCCTATGACAGCCAGACCCGGGGCGGTAACCCGGTGCCGGGCCTGCGCATCCCCAGGGCGCCCGACCCGCGCCGGAACATGTCCCAGCGCTTCGACTTCTCCCGGGCCGACAGCCTCACCGGGCTCGGGCGGGCGGAATTCGAGCTGACCTCGGACATCACGCTGTTCGCGGCCCTCGGCGCCAACCGCTTCAGCTACGCCAAGCGGGAGAATCCCGCCTTCACGCTCCTGGATGCCCACGGCACCACCACGGTCAACTCGGTCTTCCAGACCGGCGATACCGCGACGCTGTCGGGGGAGGCGGGGGCCCGGGCGCGGTTCGACACGGGCTGGATCCGGCACGAGGCCGTGTTCACCACGACGCGCCTCGACCAGGATCTGACGCTCGGCCAGATCACCTATCCGGACTACGCGTCGAACCTCTACGCGCCGGTCCGCCTGGCCTGGCCGGGGCAACCGAAGTCAAACGGCACCTATCCCCGCGGCCGAGCGAGCTACGACCGGATGACGAGCTACGCCGTGGCCGACACGATGTCGGTCGCCGACGGCCTGGTCGAGTTCATGATCGGGGCGCGGCGGCAGGAGATCGAGCTCGGCAATTACGCGCCGACCACGGGGCTCCTGAACACGGCCTACGACAAGACCGCGACGACCCCGGCCTTCGGCCTCGTGGTGCGGCCGACCGAGGCGCTCGCGCTCTACGCCAACGCCGTTCAGGGCCTGACGGCTCTGCGGGCGCCCGGCAGCGCGATCAACAGCACCCAGACCTTCGCGCCGGCCCGGTCGCGGCAATACGAGATCGGCGCGAAGCTCGACTTCAAGACCTTCGGGGCGACCCTCGCCGCCTTCCAGATCACCCAGCCGGCCGGCAGCATCGACGCCCTGACCAACACCTTCGGGGTCGGCGGCAGCCAGCGCAACCGCGGTTTCGAGGCGACGGTCTTCGGCGAGATCGCCGCGGACCTGCGCGTCATCGCCGGCGCGACCCTGCTCGATGCCCGCTGGCGCCGGACCCGGGGCGGCCTCTACGACGGCAACCCCGCCACCGGCGCACCGCGCTTCCAGGCGACCACCGGGCTCGAATGGGACACGCCGTTCCTGCGCGGTCTCACGGCCCTCGCCACGGTGGTCTACACCGGCCAGTCCTACGTCGGCACGACCCTGACCGCCGCCGCCTTCTCGAAGATCCCCGATTGGACGACGGTGGATCTCGGCCTGCGCTACGCGACCCTGATGCAGGACAAGCCGGTCACGCTGCGCGCGACCGTGACGAACGTCGCCGACAACCACTTCTGGATCGGCAACCCGAACGGCGCTTTCATCCTCGGGGCGCCGCGGACGGTGTGGTTGTCGGCCGCGGTCGATTTCTGAGACGCGGCGGTGGAGCGCGATCCGGATCAAGCGCGCATCGGACGGGTCCTTCCCATCCACGCCGCCATCCCGAGGCGCCGGAGCGCGGCGGAGACCTCGAAGGAGGGTGAGCTTGGAACAGGACGTGGGTGAGCGTTGGATTTCGCGCGTCGAGCCGGCTGGCCGTCTCAATCCATCACTTTGCCCAGCCGCCCCGCCAGATCCTGGATGAACTGGAAGGCGGTGCGGCCCGAGCGGGAGCCCCGGGTGGTCGCCCATTCCAGCGCCTCGGCGCGCAGCCGCTCCGGCGGCAGGTCGAGGCCGTAGCGGTCGGCATAGGCGCGGATCATCGCCAGATACTCGTCCTGGCTGCATTTGTGGAAACCGAGCCAGAGGCCGAACCGGTCCGAGAGCGAGACCTTCTCCTCCACCGCCTCGCCGGGGTTAATCGCGGTCGAGCGCTCGTTCTCGACCATGTCGCGGGCGAGCAGGTGGCGGCGGTTGGACGTGGCGTAGAACAGGACGTTGGCCGGCCGGCCCTCGATGCCGCCGTCGAGCGCGGTCTTGAGCGACTTGTAGGAGGTGTCGTCGCCGTCGAAGGAGAGGTCGTCGCAGTAGACGAGCCAGCGATGCGGGTCCGGCCGGAGCAGGGCCATCAGGTCCGGCAGGGCCTCGATGTCCTCGCGGTGGATCTCCACGAGCTTCATCGGCCGGCTGCCCGCGGGGCGGCGGGCGTTGATCTCGGCATGCGCCGCCTTGACCAGGGAGGACTTGCCCATGCCGCGGGCGCCCCACAGCAGGGCGTTGTTGGCCGGAAGGCCCCGGGCGAAGCGCTCGGTGTTCTCCACCAGGGTGTCGCGCGCCCGGTCGATGCCGGTGAGCAGCCCCATCTCCACCCGGGCCACCTGGGGCACCGGGGTGAGCCGGCGCTCCGGGCCCCACAGGAAGGCGTCGGCCGCGTCGGGGTCGAAGGCCGGCGGGGCAGGGGGGGCGGCCCGCTCCAGCGCGGCGGCGATGCGCTCCAGGAGCGGCATCAGGGTGTCGAGGGTCGCGGGGCTCGTCATCGGATCGGGGGGTTCGCTGCCGGTTCTGTCGCGCGACCGTACTACGGCGTTCGGCTGCGGAAATCACCCGGCCGACGATGGCTTCGACCCGGTGCCGAACGCGGCCCCGGATCGGGCGTTGGATCCTGCGCGAGGGCGGGAGCCCGGGAGGGCACCGATGGACGCGGGACCGACGATTCGGATCACCCAGGTCGGGGCATACGTCTTCACCGTCGATTTCGGCGCCGCCCTGCCCGACCTGCTCACCGACGAGGCGGCTCCGATCGGCGGCGGGACCGGGCCCGTCCCCGAGCAGCTGCTGATCTCAGGCGTGGCGAACTGCCTCTGCGCCAGCCTGGTCTTCGCCCTGGGCAAGTTCCGGCAGGATGCGCGGGGCGTCGCCGCCGAGGCGGAATGCCGGGTGGCGCGTAACGCCGAGGGTCGTCTCCGCCTCGCCGGGATCGACGTGCGCATCCGGCTCGGTGCTGCGATCGCGGAGATGCCGCGGATCGAGCGGGTCCTGGAGCAGTTCGAGCGGTTCTGCACCGTCTCGGAGAGCGTGAAGGCCGGGATCCCGGTGGCTGTCTCGGTGACGGATCGCGACGGCACGCGCCTGAAATGACCCGCCCCGCGGAAAGAACGGCCACCCGGCGCATTCCCGCAGCACGAACCGGTCGCGGCGACCGGACGAGGAGACGCCATGTCGGATGAGACGCGAGAGCCAGCCCGCGCGCCGGAGGCGCTGGCCGGATTGTTCAACCGCCGGGCCAATGCGGGCGATGTCGAGGGTCTCGTCGCCCTCTACGAGCCCGCCGCGGTGCTGGCCGCCGGCCGGGTCGTGGCCACCGGCCATGCCGAGATCCGGCGCTTCTACGCGGACCTCCTGGCGCGGAAATCCGACTTCGCGTTGCCGGAGACGCTGCCGCCCCTGCGCAACGGTCCCCTCGCCATGACCTTCGCGCTGCTGCCCAACGGGTCACTGTCGGTGGAGCTCGCCCGGGAGCAGGCGGACGGCACCTGGCTCTGGGCGATCGACCAGCTCAAGATCGCGCCCCCGAAGGCCTGACGCCCACGCGCTTGTCCCACCGGACACGATGCGGCAAAGCGGGGCCCGCGCGCCGACGCCGCGCCGACGACCCGAGCCGAATCCATGCACGACATCCGCGCCATCCGGGACAACCCGGACGCCTTCGACCGCGACCTCGCCCGCCGGGGCCTCGCCCCGCTCTCGGCCGCGCTGATCGCCCTCGACGAGGCGCGGAAGTCGGCGGTCTCGGCCGCGCAGGCCAACCAGGAGCGGCGCAACGCGCTGGCCAAGGAGATCGGCGGTGCCAAGAAGGCGAAGGACGAGGACCGCGCCGCCGCCCTGATGGCGGAGGTCGCCGCGCTGAAAAGCGCCGAGCCGGAACTGAAGGCGGCGCAGGACGGGGCGGACGCGGCGCTGGCCGAAAAACTCGCCGCGATCCCGAACCGGCCCAAGGCCGACGTGCCGGACGGCGCGGACGAGCACGGCAACGTCCTCTATCGCAGCCACGCCTCGACCCGCGAGCGGCTGACCGAGGGCCGCGAGCATTTCGAGCTCGGCGAGGCTGCCGGGCTGATGGATTTCGAGGCGGCGGCCAAGCTGTCGGGCTCGCGCTTCGTGGTGCTGAAGGGCCAGCTCGCCCGGCTGGAGCGCGCGCTCGGCCAGTTCATGCTCGACCTGCACACGCAGGAGCACGGGTATTTGGAAGTCGCGCCGCCGGTGCTGGTGCGCGACCCCGCCATGTTCGGCACGGCACAGCTGCCGAAGTTTGAAGACGATCAGTTCTCCGTTTTCAAAGGCCTCGACGCTGCGAAACAGGACGGGCGGGCAGCGGAGCGGGACCAGACTGAGGCGGAAGCCGAGCGGGGCAGCGCCGAAAAGTTCTGGCTCATCCCCACCGCCGAGGTTCCGCTGACGAACCTCGTCCGCGAGTCGATTCTTTCCGCGGACGAACTCCCCCTGCGCTTCACCGCACTCACCCCCTGCTTCCGGGCCGAGGCCGGGGCGGCGGGGCGGGATACCCGCGGCATGCTGCGCCAGCACCAGTTCAACAAGGTCGAGCTGGTCTCGATCACGACGCCGGAGGACTCCGTCAACGAGCACGAGCGGATGCTCACCTGCGCGGAGGCGGTCCTGAAGAAGCTGGATCTGCCCTACCGGGTGATGACGCTGTGCACCGGCGACATGGGCTTCGCGAGCCAAAAAACCTACGACATCGAGGTCTGGGTGCCGGGCCAGCGCACGCACCGCGAGATCTCGTCGTGCTCGGTCTGCGGCGAGTTCCAGGCCCGGCGGATGAACGCCCGCTACCGGGGCAAGGACGGCAAGCCCGCCTATGTCCACACCCTCAACGGCTCGGGGGTCGCGGTCGGCCGCGCGCTCATCGCCGTGATGGAGAACTACCAGAACCCGGACGGGAGCATCACGATCCCGTCGGTGCTCCAGCCCTACATGGGCGGGCTCAACCGGATCGAAGGGGCCCGCTGATGCGCATCCTGGTCACGAACGACGACGGCATCCACGCGCCGGGGCTCGCCACCCTGGAGGAGATCGCCCGGGAGCTGTCCGACGACGTCTGGGTGGTGGCGCCGGAGAGCGACCAGTCCGGCGTGTCGCACTCGCTCTCCCTCAACGACCCGCTGCGTCTGCGGCCGGTCTCGGAGCAGCGCTTCGCCGTCAAGGGCACGCCCTCTGACTGCGTGATCCTGGGCGTGCGCCACATCCTGGCCGAGCACGGGCCGGACCTCGTCCTGTCGGGGGTCAATCGCGGCCAGAACGTCGCCGAGGATGTGACCTATTCGGGCACCATCGCGGCCGCCATGGAGGGGACGATCCTGGGCATCCGTTCCATCGCGATGAGCCAGGCCTACGGGGCGGGCGGGCGCGGCGCCCTCAAATGGGACTGCGCCCGGACGCACGGGCCGACGGTGGTGCGCAAGATCCTGGAGACCGGGATCGAGCCCGGCATCCTGGTCAACGTCAACTTCCCCGATTGCGAGCCCGACGCCGTGCAGGGCGTCGCGGTGGCGGCGCAGGGGTTCCGCAATCAGGCGCTGCTGTCGATCGACGCCCGGGTCGACGGGCGCGGCAACCCGTATTTCTGGCTGGCCTTCGCCAAGGCCCGGTTCGAGCCGGGCCACGGCTCGGACCTCAAGGCCATCGCCGAGAAGCGCATCTCGGTGACGCCCCTGCGCCTCGATCTCACCGACGAGCCGACGCTGACGCGCTTCGCCCAGGCCTTCGACGCGTGATCGACCTCGGCAGCCTGGAGGCGGCTGCCGGGAACGCGGCCTTCGTGATGGCGCTCCGGGGCCGGGGCCTGCGGGACACCGCGGTGCTCCGGGCGATGGAGCAGGTGCCGCGGGAGGCCTTCGCGCCGCCCCGGCATCGGGATCACGCGCGGCGGGACATCGGCCTGCCGCTGCCCTGCGGCGCGTCCATGACGGCGCCTTCGACGGTGGCGGTGATGCTGGCGCTGCTGCGGCTCGAGGCCGGCCAGCGGGTCCTGGAGATCGGCACCGGCTCGGGCTACGTCACGGCGCTGCTCGCCCGGCTCGGGGCCGGCGCGGTTCTGAGCCTGGAGCGCTACGCCACCCTCGCCGCCGACGCCGCGGCGCGGCTCGCCGCCCTGTCGGAGGTGCATGTCGTCCGGGCCGACGGCCTCGCCCCGGAGCTGCCGGACGGGGGTTTTGACCGCATCCTGGTCCAGGGTTGCGTCGACGCGATCCCGCCGCACTGGCGCGCCGCCCTGGAACCGGGCGGACGGCTGGTGACGGGCCTCACCCAGGGCGGCCGATGCCAGATCGCGATCCTGGCGACCCCCGAGGCTGAACCGGAACTCGGCCCGCCGACGCGTTTAGGGGCGCTGGTGCCGGGGCTGGCGCGGGTGCTGTAAGACCGCCTGCTTCGCGCCGTCATTTCTCACGCGCGGCGACGCGACACAGGAAAACGCCGACGTTCTGAGATCGCGCGCCGCCCTGGGCTGCTTCGCTATGCTCGCAGGGACGGTGTGGGCCTTACCATCGGAGACGACCAAGAGATCCGCATCTCCAAATCCCCCCTCATCCCGAGATGCCGAAGTGTGGCGTCGGCTTCGAAGGCCCCCCGGGTATCGCGGCGTTCCCTGGCGGGCTCCTCCGACGCCCGGCGGCGATGTTCGACCGCCGGGCATCTCAGGATGAGGCGGGAAGTGGGACCTCCGAAGGCGCTCACCCGATCCGCCGCGACGCCCGCCACAGGCGCCACAGCCGCCGCCAGCGCGGCAGGTCGACGAGCGTGTTGAGCGGGTCGTAGGAGGCGCGGTCCATGGCGGCGAGGTAGGGTTCGACCAGGGCCACCGGCAGGAACGCCGTGCCGGCGAGCGGCGCGATGGCCGGGCGGGCGGCCTCGAACGCTGTGAGATGGGTCCGGGCGAGGTCGCGCAGCTCGGCGCAGGCTCGGCGCAGGCCCGGGCCGCCACGGCCGCTGGTGATGTCCTCGCGGGTGACGCCGTAGCGGCCGAGGATGTCGGCGGGCAGGTAGACCTGGCCCGAACGGGCGTGCCAGGGCAGGGCGCGCAGCAGCCCAGTGATCCCGTAGGCGACGCCGGCATGGCCGGCCGCCCCCGCGCCGCCCGGCTCGGCGCCGGTGCCGATCACGAGGCTCGCCAGCCGGAACAGGGCCGAGGCGGTCTCGCCGCAATAGCCCTCCAGGTCGTTCACCCGGGGCATCGGGTCCTCGTAGAGGTCGAACACCCGCGCGTCGATCAGGTCCACGAAGGGCTGGCGGCCGAGGCGGTTCACGCGGATCGCCTCTTCGAGGGCCGCCGCCACCGGGTTGGCACGGACATCGCCCCGGGCCTCACCCTGGAGGGCGTCGCGCCACCATTGCAGGCGGATCTCGCCGGCCATCGGGTTCGAGGCGGCCTCGCGCACCCGGGCGACGGTCAGGCTGAAAGCGTAGAGCGCGAAGAGGTGCGGGCGGGCGGCGGCCGGGGCGAACAGGGTCGCGTAGTAGCGGTCGGGGTCGCCCTCCCGAACCAGCTGCTCGCAATGGGACTGCGCGAAGGCCAAGCCGCTCTCCGCGGGCTTGTCGCCGACCTCCGGCATCAATCGACCACGATCAGGGCGGCCGCGACCTTGCGGTTCTCGGCCACCAGAATGTTGTAGGTGCGGGCGGCGGCGCCGGTCTGCATCACGTCGAGGCCGACGCCGAAATCCTTGAGCCAGCCGCGTAGGCTCGGGTCGATCGCCGCGATGTCGAGACCGGTGCCGACCAGCAGCAGCTCGATTCCGGCGGCCTCAGCCTGGACCGGGCGCAGGGCCGTCCGGTCGATCGCCCGGGGTGCGGTCACGTCCCAGGCGCGCACCCCCGAGGGCAGGAGCAGGATCGAGCCCCGATGCGACATCCCGGCGAAGCGGAAGCCGCCGTTGCCGTAGGTGTCGATGATGTGGCGCCCGGGCACGAAGCCGGATTCGAAGCCGTTCGAGGTCTCCTGCTCGGCCATGTCCGAAACACGCTACTCCGCCGGTTGGGGGACGCCGGCGCGCTCGGCGGCCGCGCGGGCGCCGGAGAGCATCAGGCCCAGATAGATCAGCACCGGCGTCGAGATGAAGATCGCCGAGTAGGTGCAGATCAGGACGCCGCAGAGCATCACGGTGGCAAAACCCTTGATCGCCTCGCCGCCGAACAGGACCAGCGCCAGCAGCGACAGGCCGGAGGAGATCGAGGTCATCACCGTGCGCGACATGGTCGAGTTGATCGACAGGTTGAGGAGGTCGACCGTGGGAATGGTCTTGTACCGGCGCATCAGCTCGCGGGTCCGGTCGAACACCACCACGGTCTCGTTGAGCGAGTAGCCGACGATGGTCAGGATCGCGGCGATCGAGGTCATGTTGAACTCGATCCGGGTGATGATGAACACACCCACGGTGAGCACGATGTCGTGGAGCGTGCCCACGATGGCGCCGAGCGCCAGCTCCCGCTCGAACCGGAACCAGAGGTAGAGCAGCACCGCCACGACCGAGAGCAGGACGCCGAGCGTCCCGGACTGGACGAGCTCGCCGGAGACGCGCGGGCCGACGGTCTCGGTGCGGCGGAAATCGTAATCCTGATCAAAGGCGGCGTGCGCCTTGTTCATCACCGCGGTCTGGCCCTGCTCGCCGGGCTGGAGCGGCAGGCGGACCAGCACGGTGCCCTGGTTGCCGAGTTCCTGCACCTCCGGCTCACCGTAGCCGAAGCCGACGGCCGTGTGCCGGATCGCCGCGACATCCGCGGTGCCCGACTTGGCCTGCAGCTCCACCAGGGTGCCGCCCTTGAAGTCGATGCCGAAGTTCAGCCCGACGGTCAGGAACAGCACCACGGTGGCGAGCGAGAGCACCGCCGAGAGCGGGAAGGTGAAGCGCCGGAATCGCATGAAGTCGAAATGCGATTCATCGGGCCAGAGGCGGAGCAGGCGCATCGTTTCGGACCTAACGTTTGGGGAGTCACAGCGCCGACCCGCTCATCCCATCCTCACCCTCATCCTGAGGTGCCGGAGCGCAGCGGAGGCCTCGAAGGAGGCTTCCAGAGCTCACGGCGCCTGCTGGAGGGCTCCTTCGAGGCCCGCTGGCGCGGGCACCTCAGGATGAGGGCGTGGTTTGGAGCAGCCTTTGCCGACGGTGATCGATCTCCCGAAAATGAACGCGTTCAGAACGGCAGGGCCTTCGGCCGGAAGGTCTTGTACCACACCGCGATCATCATCCGGGTCAGCGTCACCGCGGTGATGACCGTGGTCAGGATGCCGAGGATGAAGACCACGGCAAAACCCTTCACCGGGCCCGAGCCGAGGAAGAACAGGATCAGGGCGGCGATCGCCATGGTCGAGTTCGAGTCGATGATGGTGGCGAAGGCCCGGTCGAAGCCCGCCTGGAGCGCCGAGATCAGTGAGCGGCCCGCGTGGCTCTCCTCGCGCATGCGCTCGTAGATCAGCACGTTGGAATCCACCGCGGTGCCGATGGTGAGGACGATGCCGGCGATGCCCGGAAGCGTCATGGTGGCTTCAAGCACCGACATCAGGCCCAGGATCAGCCCGACATGGACCATCAGGGCGATGTTGGCGATGAAGCCGAAGGTCCCGTAGGTCGCGAACATGAAGGCCACGACGAGGCCCGCCGCGACGAGGGTCGCGAGCTTGCCGGCCTCGATGGAATCGCGGCCGAGCCCCGGCCCGACGACGCGGCGCTCGACCACGGTGAATTTCGCCGGCAGCGCGCCCGCCCGCAGCAGGACGGACAGGTCGTTGGCCTGCTGCACAGTGAAGTTGCCGGTGATCTGGCCGGAGCCGCCGGTGATCGCCGAGCGGATCACCGGGGCCGAGACCACCTCGTTGTCCAGCACGATCGCCATGCGCCGACCGACATTCTCGGAGGTCGCCTGGCCGAACCGCTGTGCCCCGCGCAGGTTGAACTTGAAGCTCACCATCGGCTCGTGGGACTGCTGATCGAAGGCCGGCTGCGCGTCGGTCAGCTCGCCGCCATCGGCCATGACCCGGCGCTCGACCGGGACCTTGGCGCCCTTCTCGTCCTTGGAGGGCAGCATGTCGACATCGCCCGAGGGGCTGTCGGCGAGCATGCGGAATTCGAGCTTGGCGGTGGAGCCGAGGAGCTTCTCCAGCCGCTCCGGGTTCTGCTCGCCCGGCACCTGGATCAGGATGCGGTCGGCGCCCTGCTGCTGGATCGAGGGCTCGGTGGTGCCGGTGGAATCCAGGCGCCGCCGAATGACCTCAATGCCCTGGCTCACCGCGCGTCGGGTGCGGTCGGTGATGCCGGCATCGGTGAGCGTCAGGCGGACCAGGCCGCCCGGCTGCTCGGACACGTCCAGGGTACGGGCGGCGGTCTGGCCCAGCGAGGTGGTGATTGGGAGGGCCAGTTCCTGCAGCTTCGGCAGCACCTTGGCGCGGGCCGCGTCATCCGCGATCTTCACCTGGACGCCGCGCTGGAGCAGGCCGATGCCGCCGTCGGCGCGGACGCTCTCCTGCTGGAGCACCCGGCGGACGTCGTCACGCAGGGCCTTGGCCTGGGAGGCGATCAGCTCGTTCTGATCGACCTCCAGCAGCAGCTGCGAGCCCCCCTGGAGATCGAGGCCGAGCACGATGGCGCGAGTCGGCACCACCCAGCTCGGGAACCAGGAGGGCAGGCTGGCGACGAAGCCCTTGCGCTGCTCGGGCGAGAAGAAGCTCGGCACGGCCAGCATCAGGCCGACCAGGATCAGGCCCAGCGTCGCGATGATCTTCGCACGGGAGAAGCGCAGCATCGGCCGTCTTTTTCTCTTGTGGGCCGGCGCGTTACGCCGGCCGGTTCAACTGGAAGTTCAGGCGGCCTTCACCGAGCCCTTGGCCCGGACCTCGGAGATCATCGTCCGCACGACCCGCACACGGACGTTCGGGGCGATCTCGACCTCGATCTCCGGCTGGTCGTCCACCGCCTTGACCACACGCCCGACCAGGCCGCCGTTGGTGACGATCGTGTCGTCCCGGCGCACGGATTTGAGCAGCACCTGGTGGTCCTTGACCCGCTTCTGCTGCGGCCGCAGGATCAGGAAATACATGATCACGAAGATCAGGACGAACGGGATCACCTGAAAGGCGATCTCCGCTCCGCCAGCGGCCGTAGCGGCCCCTTGCGCGAAGGCGGGGGTGATCAACGAGCGTCTCCTGCGATTGGCACGCAGGCCTGCCGCCGGTTGCGGCGTCTGCAGACCTGTCGAAAAGCGCGCGGACTATAGCCAGGGGCTTCCCGAAAGCAACGCCGAAGCGACGCGCGGCCGAATCGCCGTCACAGCAGGGCGCGCACCGCCGCCGCGAAGGCCTCCGGCGCCTCCAGGGGGAAATTGTGCCCGATCCCCGGGACGATCGCGCGCCGATACGGGCCGGTGAAGTGGCGGGCATCGGTGTCGGTCTCGGGCGGCGGCCCGACGCCGTCGTCGGCGCCGAGCAGCACGATCGACGGCACCGCGATCTCCGGTTGCGCGGCCAGCCGCGCCTCGATCTCCGCGAGGGCCGGATCGCCCGGCACCAGGCCGAAGCGGTGCCGGTAGGAATGCACCACCACGTCGACGAAATCCGGGTTGTCGAAGGATCGGGCGGTCGCCGCGAAGGTCGCCGCGTCGAACGCCCAGGTCGGGGACCACAGGCGCCAGAGCAGGCCGCAGAAGGCCTCGCGGTTCGCCGCGAGCCCGGCCCGGCCGCGCTCCCCGTGCAGGTAGTACTGGTACCAGAGCCGGTGCTCGGCCTCCGGGGCGACGGGCTGCCCGGAGGCCGGGATGTTCTGGATGTTGTAGCCGACGCCGCAGCTGACGAGACCCCTGGCCCGGTCCGGCCAGAGCGCCGCGACCACGCAGGCCGCCCGGCCGCCCCAATCGTAGCCGGCGAGAACGGCCCGCTCGATCCCGAGGGCGTCCAGGAAGGCCAGGAGATCAGCCCCGAGCGCCGCCTGCTCGCCCGAGCGGGGCGTCGCGGGGTCGAGGAACCGGGTCGGCCCGTAGCCGCGCAGGGACGGGATCAGGCAGCGCACCCCGGCGCCGGCCAGGTGCTCGGCCGCCGCGTCGCAGGCGTGGACGTCGTAGGGGAATCCGTGGAGCAGCACCGCGGGCGGCCCGTCCGGCGGTCCGACCTCCCGATAGGCGACGTCCAGCACGCCCGCATGCACGCGCTTCATGGATGGCTCCCGGAGCTTCGAGGCGCGCATCCTAGCGCATCGTCCTGACCAGCGGAATCAGGACGATGCGCTAGGTCGTTGGTCCTGCATCATCTTTTTTTCGGGAACTGGGCCCGGCACGAGGCTGTGGGTCCTTGATTCCGCGTCGTCCTTCTCCGAACGCCCGCGGCCACCTTTCGGGACGAGGCTCCAGAACCGGGCGCGAATGTGTTGCCATCGCAACCCCGGCTAAGCCTTTGATCGGTCGCGCGCCCGGAGCGAGCCGGTGCTCGCCTGCGCGCGGGACCCACGCGGCGATCCACCGCGCAATTGCCGCACGCGCTTGCCGGCGGCCAATCACGCCCGAATTCTCGAAGCCCTCGAAGCGCGATGCGGTGGAGAATCATGGGCCTGCTCGACGGTGCGAAGAATCTGATCGGCGATGTCGTCGCAGCGGTCGACCGCGCGCTCGAGGAGACCGGCAGCGGCAAGCTCCCGATGGCGCTGGCGAAGTTCTATCCCGGGGGCCTCGTGGGCCTCCTCGACCGCCTGCGCGCGGATGGCCACGGGGCCGCCGTCGATTCCTGGCTGTCCCCCGGGGAACGGCAGACCGTCCCGGCCGCCGCCATGGCGACCTGTCTGCCCAAGGCGGTCACCGAGCGCCTCGCCTACGATCTCGGCCTGCCGGAGGGCCGCGTCGCCACGGTCCTCTCGGAGTTCCTGCCGGCCGCGGTCGCCGGGCAGAGCGTGGACGGCCGGCTGAAGCCACAGCCGAACTTCAGCACTCAGGTGCGCTGAGCGGGCCCTGACAAGCGTGCGTCGTTCCGGGGGCGCGGCACTAGGGCGTCGCGCATTTCATCTGGGGCGGCGCCGTCGCACAGCTCAGGGAGCAGCTCTGCTTGGCGAAGCAGTACCAGGTCAGCGCGCCGCTCTTGAGGCAGGCCCCGCCGCAATGCCGGTACACGCCGTAGAGCGGCCGGACGAAGACGGCGTCCGCGAGGGCCCGCTCCACGTGGACCGGACGGGACATCTCGTCGGGCACCGCCAGCGCCGCGTCGGCCGCGACGATCAGCACGACAGACAGCACCAGAGATCGCATGACCGCATGACCGTGGATGGATTCCGAGGCGGCATACCGGGCCAACATCCAGGCGCTGTCGATTAAATTGCGGTTCACGCGACGCGGCGGCCCGCGCCCTCTCCCGTTTCCCGGAGGCCGCCCTAAAATCCGATGGGACGGCGTGACCGACAGGAGAACAGGATGAGTCTGCTCGATTCCCTCGGTGGCTCGCTGGGGCAGATGGCACTCAAGGCGCTGCCGGGCGTCATCCAGCAGGTGCTGCCCGGCGGCCTCAACGCGCTGCTCGACCAGCTCCGCCGCTCCGGCTACGAGAGCCAGGTGAATTCCTGGCTGGGCCGCGGCCCCAACGAGCCGATCACCGCCGACGACCTGCGCAAGGTCCTGGACAACGAGCAGGTCCGCCAGATGGCGCAGAAGCTCGGCGTCCCGGTGGATCAGCTGTTCCCGACCCTCGCCCAGACGCTGCCGCAGGCGGTGGATCACCACAGCCCCGACGGCACGCTGCAGGAGCCCAAATCCTAGGGCGGCCAACGAAAACGGCGGCCCCTTCCGGGACCGCCGCTGATCTCAGACTGCAGGCGCCGTTCAGTTGCTGGCGAGCTGGGACATCGGATCGACCGGCGCGCCGCCCTTGCGGATCTCGAAGTGCAGCTGCGGCGAGGTCACGTTGCCCGAGGCGCCGGACTTGGCGATCGTCTGGCCGCGCTTGACCTTGTCGCCGGGCTTCACGTCGATCTCGCCGTTATGGGCATAGGCCGAGACGAAGCCGTTGGCGTGGCGCACCAGCACCAGCTTGCCGTAGCCCTTCACGTCCGAGCCGGCATAGGCGACAGTGCCCTCCTCGGCGGCCTTGACCGGCGTGCCCTCCGGCACCGCGATGTTGATGCCCTCGTTGCCCGACGTGCCGTAGCCCGAGATCACCCGGCCCTTGGCGGGCCAGCGAAAGCTCTCCGACGGCGTGGCGTCGGCGACGGAGCCGGTGGCGGCGGGCTCGGGCTTGGCGGGCGCTGCCGCGGCGACCGGCTTCGGCGCCTCCTTGGCGGCGACCTTCTCCGCGGCGGCGGCCTTCTGCGCGGCCTCCTTGGCGGCCTTGGCCTCGGCGAGCTTCTGGACCGCCTCCGCCTTCGCGGCGGCCTTGGCCTCGACCTTCGCCTCGGCGGCCTTCGCGTCGGCCTTGGCCTTCGCGTCCGCCTTGGCGCTTGCCTTGGCCTCCGCCTTCGGATCCGCCTTGGGCTCCTCGGCCTTGGCGACCTGGCCGGGCCGCACGTGCCGCGGCTTGTCGTCGGCCTTCGCCACCTCCTTGTGGGTCTTGGCGTCGGCGACCTTCCGGGCAGCGGCATCGCGGGCCAGCGCCTCCTTGCGGTCCGCCTCCTTGTCGGCAGCCCGCCGGGTGGCTTCCTTGGCGGCTTCCTTGGCCTCCTCGCGTTTGGCCTCCTCGCGTTTGGCCTCGTCCCGCTTGGCTTCTTCGCGCTTGGCGTCCCGGGCGGCCTCCTCGCGCTTGGCGGCGAGCTTGCCCTCGACCTGCTTGGCGTCCTCGCGCTTCTCCTCCGCCGCCCGGGCCGGGCGGGCGGTCATGGGGGCCGCGGCGGGATTCATGCCCGACGCGTTGTAGACCGGGATTACGATCTGCCGGCCGGGGGTGATCTGGCTGGCGCTGGTCAGGCCGTTGGCCGACAGGATCGCCGAGGCGGGGACGCCGAACCGGGTGGACATCTGGTTCAGGCTGTCGTTCTGCGACACGGTGATCTGCGTGCCGCCCTGGGCGCTCCAGCCGACCGGTCCGGTCGAGGCGACGCGGGTCGCCGGCGCGGCGGCATGGGTCGCCACCGGATTGGCCGCGGAGACCGGACGCGAGGCTGCCGGTGGGCTCAGCGCCTCCGACTGGATGCGGCCGGTGCGGATCACCGGTGCCGGCTTGAGGCTGCCGTCCGGCAGGCTGCCGGTGGCGGCGGGCTCCCCCTCGAACGGGTTCGTGAACGGATTGCTCAGCCGCGAGGCATCCGACGAACAGGCGGCCGCAGCCCCGCCGATGATGCCGATGAGGGCGACGCGCGACAGCGTCCGCAACATCTGACCCGTACCGCGCACCCGCATCGACGCACCCGTTTGCCTGACGCAACTTGATGCCCCAATGAAGACGGATTCAGGTTAAGCAACCGTTCCCGTCCGGCCTGTCTGCGACCGTCGCGCGAAGGACAACAGGGCGTCCTCGCCGCGTCCCGGGGATGAGAGTGGGGCCCATGCACGTGCCTTTTCCGCACCGGCGGGCACCCCACATCCGAGGGATGTTTACCATCCGCGCCGCCCGTGCCAGCCTCGTCGACCTGCCCGGGATCGAAACCCCGCGCCTGTCGATCGCGGCCCTGCACATCCAGGACGCGGACGCCCTGCGCCGGCTCACGGACGACCCCGCGATCACCGCAGCGGTGGACTTCCTGCCGTCGCCGTTCACCCTGCAGGACGCTCAGGACCTGATCCGCAGCGGTGCCCGGGGCCAGGACTGCTTTCTCGGCGCCTGGCTTCGCGGTGACGGCGATACGCAGACGCCATCCGATCCGGTCGGGCGCGAACTCGTCGGCGTGGTGGGCACGCACCTGCGGGGAACGGGCGCGATCGAGATCGGCTACTGGATCGGCGGCGCCGCGCGGGGGCGCGGCTTCGCGTTCGAGGCGGTGGCGGCGATCATCGGCCTCCTGTGCGGCCGGTTCCCCGGCCGCACCATCGTGGCGGAGTGCCGCCCCGCCAACATCGCGTCCTGGGGGCTGCTGGAGAAGCTTGGCTTCCGCGATACGGGCGAGGAGGGCCACCGCCCCGGCCGCCGTTTGCTCCGGCGGGCCTAGCGCATCGTCCCGGAGGGTGGTCTCGTCTCCGGGACGATGCCCCGATCTCCGCCCTCGATCGGCGGCCGGTTCAGGGCGTGGGCGCGCCTCCGCGCAGCGGACCCGGCGACCGTGCCCCTCAGGCCGCCGCAGCGGCCTCGGGACGCTCGGAGGCTTCCGGGACCGCGGGGGCCTCGAGAACGGCCCGCTCGGGGCTACGGCGGTGCTTCTGCCTCCGAGACTTGCCGATCGTCACCGGCGGTTCGTCGGAGGGTGTGCGCTCGTTGAGGGCGAACCCATGCAACGCGTCCAAGGTCAGGCCATCCTGGGAGCGGGCGTCGATCAGGGCGTAGAAGGCGGCGCGAACGACATGCTTCTTGGACGCCTCCGGATGGTGTTCGCGGACAGCGGCGCGCAGCGCCTTCGGCGTCATGCCTGGCGCCGCCACCCTCCACAGGGTCGCCGACAGAGCCTCGATCGAAGTCATTCACTAACCCCCCGATCCGGCAACGGCCGGCGCAGGGCGAGGAATACATGGCGGAGCGGTGACATTTCAAGTGTTCGACAGAACCGGTCACCGCAGCTCACGTCCCATGAGCCACAGCGATAATCAAACGCGCATGCCTAACTTGATCAATGCCGAGATATTGCTGCCGCTTTAAGAAATATTGGATCACATGTAGTGCGAGCCATTACAAGCAACAAAAAAGCCCCCGGCTTCAGGCCGGGGGCTTGTCCGAACCGGCCTCGCGGCCGGGATGCGAATCGGATCAGAAGGTGATTCCGGTCTCGACCATGTAGCGGTCCTGCGCGGTGCGGTTGCCGGTGCGGCCGAAGCCGGTGCCGGGCGTGAGCAGGCCCGTATCCGAGATGTTCGCCCGGGTGATGCCGCCGAGCTCGACATGCGCGTACTCGACCCGGAAGAAGAACCGGTCGAACGTGAAGGTCGGCGTGACGGTCACCGAGAAGGCGTTGCTGCCGGCGCCGAAGCCGAGCAGGTTCGTGGTGCCGGAGCCCCGCACGCCCGTCTGCTCGATGTACTCGACGCGGCCGGCAAGGGAGAAGTGGTCGGTGAACGAGTAGGCCGCCAGCAGCGCGCCGCTGTAGGTGGAGGCGGAGTTGTAGATCCCCACCCGCGGATCCCGCTCGACGTTGGTGAACTGGAAGTACGGCGAGACGATCCACGGACCGTTCGCGTAGGTGTAGTTGATGTCGAAGATGCCGCTGTTCTGCTGGAGGTTCGGCGTGGCGAACTGGTAGCGCGGGCTGCGGGCCAGGGCGTTGGTGCGGCCGAGGTTCAGGCCGCCGTTGACGCCGATGGTGTTGAAGTCGTCGAGCTTGTAGGCGACGTTGCCGGTGAACCACGTGATCTCGTTGGAGAAGAACCCGTCCGTGCCGGCCAGCGACACCGAGAGCGGGCCGCTGCTGTAATTGACCTGCACGCCCTGGTTGATGAAGTTCTCCTGCACGAACAGCAGGCCGCGGTTGATGTTCAGGTTCTGATAGGTGAACAGCAGTTCGGTCCCGATCAGGGTGAACATCCGTCCGCCCTGGATCGACCACTCGTCGTTGATCTGGACCTTACCGTAGGCGACCGGGACCGGCCCGAAGAGCAGATCGGTCTGGGTGAAGGTGCCCAGCGTCGGGAAGCCGAGCTGCGGGATCGAGTAGCCGCCCGCCTGGACGTAGAACTGGAACCCGCCCTCGGGCTTCTGGATGACGCCCTGGATGTTGGAGAAGTCGAACCGCGCGGCCCGGTCCCGGTCGTTGGGCGCGGCGGGGGTCGAGAACGACGCGAACGGGTTGGTCTGGACGTAGCCGTAACCCGTCACCGCGCCGCCGACATAGAGGTCGCCGAGCGGGCCGGCCGCGAAGCAGGTCGGCGTCGGGTTGGCCTTGATCACGCCGCCGTAGGTCGGGCCGAGCAGCGTGGCCTTGCAGGGTTCCGCCGGGGGCGCCACGGGGGCGGGGGCGGGCGCCGCCAGATCCGCCGCGAGGATGCTGGTCGAGGACAACAGCAGGGTCGCCAGGCCGGCCAGGGTGGATCGCTTCAGCATGGGTCGCAGCTCGTTCCGGTTCACTCACGGCCAAGCTGACATCAAGAGATAAATGACACAAAATCAAACAAGGAGCAGTTGCATATTTTTTGAGCAATTTTGTGCTCGAGGACACGTTCGCCGGAGAAATGTGTCGTTGCCGCAACAATCAGAATCGCGGGCGAACCCTCATCTTCGTCCGATCGAAGGAATCAGCGTCCTGGAACGCGGCTCGATGTTGGCGAATCAATCATTCCGGCCGATCGGGTCGCAGCGAAAGCCGCCGAAGTCCTGCAAAGCCAGACGTTCGGCCAGTGCCGGCAGGAAGACCGTCGCCTCCTCCGCAAGACGCCAAGGCGGGTTGACCACGATCAGCCCGCTGCCGGTGAGGCGCGTCGGGTCGTCCGGCCGATCGATCAGCAGGTCGAGTCGGAGCGCCGGGCGGGGCAGGGCGCCGTCGAGGTCCCGGATCATGCGGTCGAGGGCGGCCGCATCCTTGATCGGGTACCACGCCAGGAACAGGCCGGTCGGCCATTTCGTCACCGCCCGGGCGAGGTGGGCGCCGAGCCGCTCGATCTCGCCGGGCACCTCGTAGGGGGGATCGATCAGCACGAGGCCGCGCCGCTCGGGCGGCGGGACCTGGGCGTTGACCGCCGTCCAGCCATCGAGGCTCATGACCTTCGTGCGCGGGTCGCGCGCGTACCGCGCCCGCAGGATGTCGGCGTCCGCCGGGTGCAGTTCCACGAACACGCCCTTGTCCCCGGGCCGCAGCGCCTCGCGGATCAGCGCGGGCGAGCCCGGATAGGCGGTGGCGCCGTGGCGCGCCCGGACCGCCGCGACCGCCGCCCGGTAGGGGGCGAGCAGCGCCTCCACGGCGGGCGCGAAGGGCGCGTCCATCCGGCCCCAGCCATCCCGCCATTCGCCGGTGCGGGTCGCCTCGTCGGCCGCGAGGTCGTAGACGCCGAGGCCCGCGAAGGCGTCGAGCGCGCGGAACGGCTTGTCCTTGAGGCGCAGGTGGTCGAGCACCCGCGCCAGCACGAGGTGCTTGAGCACGTCGGCGTGGTTGCCGGCGTGGAAGGCATGCCGATAATTCATGGGAGCGCGGTGAAGCCGATCCGGCCGCCCGGGTCCAGCGCCGAACGCCGAGGGGGCCCAAAAAATCTCAGCGCGCGGCGTCGAGGGTGATCTCCGGCGCCCGGCAATTGCCGCGGGCGACCTCGGGGCAGGGGGTGAAGCCGTGCAAATCCTTGCCGAAGCAGATCCGGACCTCCTGCAACTGGCCGTGCGTGCAGGTGACCGCCATCATGTCGGGGCGCAGGCCGCGATTGGCGGCCACGAATTGCCGGGCGATCTCGATGGGCGCCAGGGTCTGCGGCGGGGAACCGCCCTTGAGGCTGTCGGGGATCGTCACGGCCAGCCGGGCGTCCCGGGCGGCGGTGAAATAGGCCACGGGGTCGAGCCCCGAGCAGGTGCCGTGCGTGCGCCACTCGTGCCGGGCGAGCCCCTCGCTCGGATAGACCTGCCCGGCCACCTCGATCGCCTGTCGGGTCGGCGCGCGCACCGAAGCGGAGCAGCCCGCGGGAAAGCCCCGGCTGTATTGCGGCCACAGCCCGTGGACGACGAAGCCGAGGCCGCGGCCCGGGGTGCATTGGACGTCGTCCCGATGCCCGCCCGCCGCGGCGCAGAAGTTTGGCGACCACGAGAGGGCCAGCACGTAGAAATCGAACTCGCCGGGGGTGCCGCGGCGGGTGAAGCCGCCGTAATCCTGGGCGGTGGCCGGCCCGGCCAGCAGCAGGGCGGCGAGGCAGGCGGCGGGGCCGCGCATCCTCAGGGACGCGCCATCCGGCAGGCCGTGGCGTAGGCGTAGGCCAGATCGCGGTCGAGGCCGTGGACGCAGAACTCGACGCCCCAAGTCGCGCCGATGATGCCGAGGCTCTCGCGCACGGAATAGTCGACCTTCCGGCGCACCCCGTCCGAGGTGGTCACGGTGGCGCTGCAGAACCGGCGCGGGTAGGTGTCGAGGCCCCAGGGCCGCCAGGCGGTGCGCTCGATCGTGTCGAAGGACAGGATCGTCATCGACGAGTTCCAGTACTTCGCCTCTTTCTCGGCGAAGTTGGTCGAGACCCGCTCCAGCACCGACGGGTCCTGGCAGCCCGGGATCTGCGCGTCGAACGGGAATTCCCGCTCCTCGGCGGGCTCGATATCCTCGCGGGCCGTGCGTGCCAGCGCCGGCTGCGCCAGGGCGAGGAGGGCCAGCCCGAGGGCGAGGCCGTGACGGATCGGGCGCATGGCGCGGGTCTCGGCGGATGTGCGGTCCTGCATCCCGGAACGATGAACCGGCCGCACCGCCAGTCAAGCGCAAGCTCGGCCGCGACGACGCTTTGCCGCGCGGTGCGGCGCGGCCGCTACAGTGACCGGCCGCCGGCGGAGGGGTCGATGGGGAGGCCCGCAGGCCCGTTCAGTAGATCGGCCCCGTGCTCGGCGGCGGCGCGCCGAGCTGGAGCGGCTCGTCGTAATCCTGAGCGGGCTCCTCGGGCACGGCCGTGGCGACCCGCGGCGCCGGCCGCACCGGCGGCGCGGCCGTGTAGGCCGAGGCGGCGGGCGGGCGCGCCGGGGCGCGGGCGACCTGGGTCGGGCTCCCGGCCTTCGACATCGGCGAGAGGCCGTAGGGATCGTCCTCCTCGATATCCACCGGGGCCTGCGGCGCGGCCGGCTGGCGCGGCGGCGGCACCGGGCGAGACAGGGGCCGTTCGATGCCGGTCCCGAGCTGCGGGGTGAACTTGATCAGCGGCTGGCAGATCCGCCGCAGGCCGCGGGGGTCGTGCCGGGCGAGGTCCACGTGGATGTGGTCGTAATGGAACACGTTCGAGCCAGGGGCCAGCACGGTGGTGAAGCGCTGGCAGGCCCCCAGGAAGATCTCCCGCAGGAAGCCCTGCTCGGCCTCCGTCCCGCGCCAGCCGCCCTTGACGGTGATCACGTGGCCGTCGGCGAGCTTCACCGACATGACGTCGATGGCGTTGCCGAAGCCGTGCTCGGAGAGCTTGGCGCCGGGCTGGTTGTTGCGGCCGCGACAGGAATAGGAACCGGCGTTGATCTCCGCGACCGGCACGCCGAAATAGAGATTGGCGGCGGGCTGGATCGTGTCGGCCAGCCAGGCCTCCGCCTCGGCGAGGGCCGGGCAGCCCAGGGTCATCCGCTGCTTCAGGGTCACGGAGCCGCCGGCCAGCCGGGTCACCCGGAAGGGCTGCTGCATGCCGCAGGGCCCCGGGCCGTTCATGGCGGCGATCGGCGTGATGTAGTCCGAGGGTTCGACGAGCTTCTTGGCCAGGCAGACCTGCTCCGCCTGATCGCGCCACGGGTCGCGCCGCTCGAAATGGTTGATCGAGCAGGCGGTGAGCCCCGCGCCGAACAGCGCCAGGGCCGAGAACAGGGATACGCCACGCCACATGGTCCGGACGATGCGCACGGTCCCGTAAAGCGTTCGTCAACGGCGTTTCGGGAATGCGGCGCCCTGTGGCAGGCCGGTTGACAGGCCCAGCGAACAACGGGTGAATACAGAATGCTCTCACTCATTGACCTCCGCGCCCGCATCGCAGCCGGCACCCTGACGCCGACGGGCGCGATCGACCTGTGCCACGCGGCGATCGCCGCGCGGGAGCCGGCGCTGCACGCGCTGGTCACCCTCGACGCGTCGCCCGCCATCCCGGAGGCCGGGCCCCTGGCCGGGATCGCGGTCGGCGTGAAGGACATCATCGACAGCGCCGGCCTGCCGACCCAGATGGGCTCGTCGATCTATGCGGGCTGGCACCCGCGGGGCGACGCCGCCATCGTGGCGCGGCTGAAGCAACTCGGCGCCGTGGCGCTGGCCAAGACCACCACCACCGCCTTCGCGAGCAGCGATCCGACGGAGACGGTCAATCCGCACGATCCCGGCCACACGCCCGGCGGCTCCTCGGCGGGCTCGGCCGCCGCGGTCGGCGCCGGCATGCTGCCGCTCGCGCTGGGCACCCAGACGGCGGGCTCCGTGATCCGGCCCGCGAGCTATTGCGGCTGCGCGGCGGTGAAGCCCTCGTTCCGGCTGATCCCCACGGTCGGTGTGAAGACCTATTCCTGGGCCCTCGACACGGTCGGGCTGTTCGCCGCCGGGGTCGCGGACGTCGCCCATGCCCTGGCGCTGGTCACCGGCCGGCCGGAGATCGAGGGCGCCGCGACCGGATCCGCGCCCCGGATCGGCCTCGTGCGGCAGGATTTCGCGGAGGCGCCGGAGCCCGCCGCCGAGGCCGCGCTGACGCGCGCCCGGCAGGCTGCCGAGCGGGCCGGCGCACAGGTCACCGACCTCGCGCTTCCGGCGGAGCTTGCGGAGGCCTGGGAGCGGCACCGGATCATCCAGAACTACGAGGGACGGCTGGCGCTCGCCTGGGAATACGACACCCAGGCCGACGCCCTTCCGCCGCGGGTCCGGGAGCACCTCGAGGCCGGCGCGGCGATCGGCCCGGCCGCCTACGACGATGCCCGCCGCCATGCCCACCGGGCCCGCCGGGTGCTCAAGGGCCTGTTCGCCGATTACGACGCGATCCTGACCTTCTCGGCCCCCGGCCCGGCCCCCGCGACCCTGGCCTCGACGGGCGATCCGCGCTTCAACCAGCTCTGGACCCTGATGGGCGTGCCCTGCGTGAACGTACCGGTGCCGGGCGAGCGCCTGCCGGTGGGCGTGCAGGTGATCGGCCGCTTCGGCGACGACGGCTGCGCGCTGGCGGTCGCCGGGATGATCGAGGCGGCGCTGCGCCGCTGAGCGGCGCGCCGGTCAGCTGCTCGGCTGCTCGTGGAGGGTATCCTCCACGTAGAGCTGCTCCAGCAGGACCTTGATCACCGCCATCATCGGCAGCGCCAGGGCGATGCCCCAGAGGCCGAAGATCACGCCCAGGATCAGCTGCCCGGCGAAGATCGTGGCCGGCGGGATGTCCAGCGCCCGCTTCTGGATGAACGGGGTCAGGCCGTAGCTCTCCAGGCACTGCACCGCCAGGTAGACGCCCACGGCGCCGATCACCGCCTTGAGGCCCGAGGCCAGGGCCGCCAGGATGATCACGATGCCGGCCACCAGCGGTCCTACGGTCGGCACGAAGGCCAGCAGCCCGGCCTGGAGGCCGAGGATCAGCGCGCCGCCGATCCCCAGGAAGGCCAGCCCGGCCCAGGTGCAGAGGAAGATCACGGCCATGATGATCAACTGGCCGAACAGCCAGTGGCGCAGGGTCTCGCCGGCGCCGTCGAGGACCTTGGCCGCGCGCCGGCGCTTCTGCGGCGGCACGAAGCGCAGCACCCCGTCCCGATAGGCCTTCGGATCGGCCGCGAAGGCGAGCCCCAGGAAGGCGATCACCAGGAGATTGCCGAGGGCGTCGAACAGCCCGAGGATCACGGCCGCGGCCGGCCCCAGCACGCTGCCGGCATCCGAGACGATCGAGCTGCTGCCCTTCAGCAGGCCGTTGGCGAGGCCGCCGAGGCCGCCCTCCCGCTGCCCGGATTCAGTCGAGCCGTCCTTGCCGCCCCCCTGCGGTGCGAGGCTCGGGACGTCGATGCCCCGCTCGGCGAGCCAGCCCGAAACCGTTCCGGCCTGATCCTTGATCGTGGTGCCGAGATCGCGCCCCTGCTGGACGACGGTGGCGCCCCCGTAGCTGCCGAAGCCGACCACCGCGACCGCCACCGCGAGGCTGGCGATGGTCAGCCGCAGGGCCCGGGGCAGGGGCAGGACCCGGCCGAGCCCGCGGGTCAGACCGTCCAGGAAGACCCCGAGCAGCACGCCGGCGAAGATCAGCAGCAGCGTGCCCACCGACATCCAGGCCAGCGCGAGCGCCGCCGCGAAGCAGACCACCGCGATGCCCGAGGCGGCGAGCGGTAGCGTCCCGCGCCAGGGCCCGACCGGACCCTTGAGTTCCTGCACCTGTCCGTCTGACATCACCGCTCCTGAGCCCTGGCCCCACGAACGCCGCGGATCCGCCAGGGTCAAGTGCGGCGGGCGGGGGACGTGTGCATGCCGGGGCGCCGCCGGCGCGTCCGAGGCCGCCGACAGTGCATGGGACCGAAACGCCGTTCGCGCGTTGGTCGCCGGCGTCGGAGCGCCGACGCGGGCAGGAGAGACGGTATGATGGATCCCTATGGCGAGACGCCGAGCCGCTCCCTCGGCCCCGGCCGGACAGTCGATACCGGCGATCAGCTCAGCAGCGTGATCCTGATGGGCATCGCCATCGCGGGGGGCGCCCTCGCGGTGCTGCTCAACGCGCTGATCGTTTAGCCGGGCTCAGCGCCAGCGGTCGGCCGCGGCGTCGTCCTGCGCCATGGCCTCGACCCAAGTGCCGACGGTGCCGTCGACGAGGTGCTCGCGCTTCCAGAACGGCGCCCGGGTTTTGAGGTAATCCATCAGGAAGCTCGCCGCCTCGAAGGCGGCGACCCGGTGGCTGGAGGCGGTGATCACCAGCACGATGCCGTCGCCCGGATGCACGCGCCCGTGCCGGTGGATCACCCGCAGGGCCTGGAGCGGCCAGCGCGCAGCGGCCTCCTCGGCGACCCGGAGGATCTCCGCCTCGGCCATGCCGGGATAATGTTCCAGTTCCAGGGCCGCCAGGCGGCCGTCCTCGTCGCGGCACAGGCCCGAGAAGGTCACGATGGCGCCGACGCGCCCCCCAAGGACAGCGCTCACCCGGGCGATCTCGGTCGCAGTGTCGAAGGGCTCGGCCTGGATGCCGACGCTCGGAACGGGCGCGCTCATCCTCCGGTCCATAGGGGTCCGGAGCGTCGCCGACCAGCCCCGCGCCTGTCACACCGCGGCGCGGCTCTATATGAGACGGTCCGCCGCGCCCCGCTGGCCCCGCATCGTTCGCCGCCGGCTCGGATCACCCCGCGAGCCCCGACCGGCGGTGGAGAAGGATATCCGCGTGACCCCCGACCTGATCCTGCCCTACGACGGCGTCCAGCCCGACTTCGCCAGCCGACCGGTCTGGTGCGGCCGCGGCAGCACGGTGATCGGGGCCGCCCGCATCGGCGCGCAGGCCTGGATCGGCGACGAGGCCGTGATCCGGGCGGACGGGCAGAGCGTCACCCTCGGCGACCGGTTCTGGCTGGGTCACCGCTCCACGGTGCACATCGGCACCCTGGTGCGGGGCACGCAGGTCGGCGACCGCGTGACGGTCGGGCGCAACAGCGTCGTGCATGCCTGCACCGTCGGCTCCGACGTCGTGATCGAGGACGACGTGGTGATCCTCGACGGGGCGGAGATCGGCGACGGTGCGGTGATCGAGGCGGGGTCCACGGTGTTCCCGCGGGCGCAGCTCCCCGGCGGCCACGCCTATGCGGGAAGCCCGGCGCGGCCGCGCCAGCCGGTGAGCCCCGAGGACGTGGCCGAGCGGGCCGAGCGCCTGCGCGAGCGGATGGGCGACGGCCCCGCCCTTCCGCCGGCCGGAGAGCCGCCGGAGGTCGACGAGAGCGTGTTCGTGGCCCGCACCGCGACCCTGCGCGGCCGGGTGAGCCTGGGTGCGGGTTCGAGCGTGCTGTTCTGCTGCGATCTCAACGCCGAGGTCGGCCCGATCGTGATCGGCGCCGACACCAACATCCAGGACAATACCGTCATCCGCACACGGGGCGACGGCGTCGTGATCGGCCGCGATACGACGATCGCCCACAACGTGCGGATCGCCGACAGCCGGATCGGCGCCCGGGCGCTAATCGGGATCGGCGCCGCGATCGCGCCCGGCACCCTGATCGCCGACGACGTGATGCTGGCCGCCGGCGCGACCACCGATCCCGGCCAGATCCTGGAGGCCGGCTACCTGTGGGGCGGCCGTCCGGCGCGGATCCTCGCCCCCCTCGATGCCGAGAAGCGCGCCACCATGATCCGCATCGTCGAGGGCTATTGCCGGCACGGGCGGGACTATCGGGTTGCGCAGGAGGCTTTGGCTTAACCGTCGCACGCCTCCCGCTGAGAGCCATCAAAGTTCTGAACGCACGGGCTCCAAAAACCAATCGTAGGCATCCACGTTCAGGGAAGCCGGCATTTTGGAAGCAATCTTGCGAACCGCGGACAGGCTGAGCGGATACGATCCGAGCGCCTGACGGTCCGTATCGGGCACTTCGGCAAGGCTTCGCACCTCTGCGAAGAGTGTGAGAGGAACATCATGCTCGATGGTGAGGCGTTCCGTGGCCTTGTCATATCCGGCCACGATATGCCCGACGTTCATGGCTCTACGCGCCTCTTGCTGTCAGCTCGCGACACCGGCTCACCAGTGGCAGCGTCGAACCCGCCGAGATGGCTGCCGCGCACATCATATTTCTCAACGTGCCCGTGCTGGTAGTCCCATTCGTAGATCGCGCCGCTCGCGTCTTTCCAGCGCATCCGCAAACCACCACCGGGCCGGGACGTCTTCGGCCGCACCCGCACAGCGGCCGGAAAACCCGGCAAGTTCCGCGGTGGCGGCACCATCGTTTCGAGCCATCCCGATCGATTGGCTCTGGACCAACTCAGACCCTCAATGCTGCAGGATCTTCGACAGGAAGGTCTGGGCGCGCTCGGAGCGGGGGCTGCCGAAGAAGTCCTCCTTCTTGGCGTCCTCGACGATCTCGCCGCGGTCCATGAAGATCACCCGGTCGGCGACCTTGCGGGCGAAACCCATCTCGTGGGTCACGACCATCATGGTCATGCCCTCCTTGGCGAGCTCCACCATCACGTCGAGCACCTCGCCGACCATCTCGGGGTCCAGCGCCGAGGTCGGCTCGTCGAACAGCATCACCACCGGGTTCATGGCGAGCGCCCGGGCGATGGCCACACGCTGCTGCTGGCCGCCGGAGAGCTGGCCCGGGAACTTTGTGGCATGGGCGCCGAGGCCGACCCGGGCGAGCAGGTCGAGCCCGCGCTTCTTCGCGTCCTCGGCGCTCCGTCCCAGGACCTTGCGCTGGGCGATGGTGAGGTTGTCGGTGATCGACAGGTGCGGGAACAGCTCGAAATGCTGGAACACCATGCCGACCCGCGAGCGGAGCTTGGGCAGGTTGGTCGCCTTGTCGGCGACCTTGGTGCCGGCGACCGTGATCTGGCCCTTCTGGAACGGCTCCAGGGCGTTGACGCACTTGATCAGGGTGGACTTGCCCGAGCCGGAGGGGCCGCACACCACAACCACCTCGCCCTTGGCGACCTTGGTGGTGCAGTTCGTCAGCACCTGGAAGTCGCCGTACCATTTGTTGATGGCGTCGATGGCGATCATCGTCTCGCCGGGCGCCGCCGCGGGCACGGCGGAGACGAGGCCGCCCGGCTGCAGGCCGACATCCGCCGGGGCGTGCGCGGCGTCGAGGGCGGGCTCGGCGGCATGCGGGGCCGGCATCGGGGACGAGGTCATACGCGGTCTCCAGTGTCGGTCAGCGGATGATGGCCACGCGGCGCTGCAGGCGGCGCACCAGGAACGAGGCCGAGAAGCAGATCGCGAAGTAGACGATCGCCGCGAAGATATACATCTCGACGAGCCGGCCGTCGCGCTGGGCCACCTTCGAGGCGGCCCCCATGAAGTCGGTGAGCGAGAGCACGTAGACCAGGGACGTGTCCTGGAACAGCACGATCGTCTGCGTCAGCAGCAGCGGCAGCATGTTGCGGAAGGCCTGGGGCAGGACGACGTTGCCCATGGTCTGCCAGTAATTCATCCCGAGCGCCTGCGCGGCGGCGGTCTGGCCCTTGGCGATCGACTGGATGCCGGCGCGCATGATCTCCGAGAAGTAGGCCGCCTCGAACGCCATGAAGGTGATGAGCGCCGATGGGAAGGCCCCGACCTGGATCGGCGTCGTGGCGCCGGTCACGTAGGCGCCGATATACGGCACCAGGAAGTAGAACCAGAAGATCACCAGCACGAGGGGCAGCGAGCGGCACAGCTCGACATAGCCCTTGGCGACATGGCTGAGGCCGGGGATGCCCGAGAGCCGCGCCATCGCCAGCAGGGTGCCGATGACCACGCCACCCGCGGCCGCCATGGCGGTGAGCGTCACGGTGAAGACCATGCCCTGCCCGAACAGGTAGGGCAGGGACGACAGGATGACGGAGTAGTCGAAATTCGAGAGCATCGGGGCCTGTTCGCGGTGGCCGTCGGGCGGCGCCGGAGGATCGGGTGCGGGCGGTCCTCAGCGCTGGCCGGGGATGGCGACCGCCTTTTCCAGGAAGGTCGCCGCCGTGACGACCACGAGGTTGATGATCACGTAGAGCAGGGTGGCCGCCGTGAACGCCTCGAACACCTGGAACGAGAATTCCTGCATCGAGCGGGCCCGGGCGGTGAGTTCCAGAAGGCCGATGGTCAGGGCCACCGAGGTGTTCTTGAGGTTGTTGAGGAATTCCGAGGTCATCGGCGGCAGGATGATCCGGTAGGCGTTCGGCAGCAGCACGTAGCGGTAGGTCTGGTAGGTGGTGAAGCCCATCGCGGTGCCGGCCATGCCCTGACCGCGGGGCAGCGCCTGGATGCCGGCGCGAACCTGCTCGGCCACCCGCGAGGCGGTGAAGAAGCCGAGGCAGACCACCGCCGTGTAGAACGGCGCATCGGGCATCTGCTTGATCGCGTCGCCGAGCCGGGTCGGGACGACCTCCGGCAGCACGAAGTACCAGAGGAACATCTGCACCAGCAGCGGCACGTTGCGGAACAGCTCGACATAGGCCGTGCCGATCGCGTTCGCGGGTTTCGACGGCAGGGTACGCAGCACGCCGACCAGGGAGCCCAGGAAGAAGGCGATCACCCAGGCGCAGAGGGCGGTCGCGATCGTCCACATGAGCCCGGAGAGCAGCATGTCGAGATAGGTGCCGTTACCCTCAGGCGAGGCGTCGAAGAAGATCCGCCAGTTCCAATTGTAGTTCATCGCGCCGCTTCTGCCCTGATCTTACAAAGGTGCACCGCGGAGCCGGGCTCCGCGGTGCACGTCATTGCGTCGTCGCGATCTCAGTAGGCCGCCGGATCCGGGCTGGCGATCGGCGTCGTGAACTGCTTCTTCATATCCGCGCTCATCGGCAGGTTGAGGTTGATGTTGCGCGGCGGGATCGGCTTGGTGAACCACGTGTCATAGAGAGCCTTGCCGGCGGGGCTGGTGTAGAGCTTGGCGGTGGCGTCGTCCGCGACCTTCTTGAAGGCCGTATCGTCCTTGCGCAGCATGATCCCGTAGGGCTCGGGCTTCGACAGGGCCTCGGTGGAGATCTCGTAGGCCGAGGGGTCCTTCGAGGAGGCGGCCAGCGAGGCGAGCAGCACGTCGTCCATCACGAAGGCCGCCGCGCGGCCGGTCTCGACCATCAGGAACGCCTCGGCATGGTCCTTGGCCGGCAGGATCGTCAGGCCGAGCTTCCGCTCCGTGTTGGCCTCGTTGATCTGCTTGATGTTCGTGGTGCCCGAGGTCGAGACGACGGTCTTGCCCTTCAGGTCCTCGATCGTGTGCAGGTTGGCCGATTTCTTCGAGACGTAGCGGGTCGCGGTGAGGAAGTGCGAGTTGGTGAACCACACCTGCTTCTCGCGCTCGGCGTTGTTGGTCGTCGAGCCGCATTCGAGGTCGATCGTGCCGTTCGCCATCAGCGGGATACGCGTGGCGGAGGTGACCGGGTTGAGCTTCACCTCGAGGTTGGGAAGGCCCAGATTGGCCTTCACCGCGTCGGCGATCTTGTAGCAGATGTCCATCGCGTAGCCGATCGGCTTCTGGTCGCCGCTGAGATACGAGAACGGGACGGACGCGTCGCGGTAGCCGATCGTGATGGCGCCCGTCTCCTTCACCTTCTTGAGGGTGCCGGTGAGATCCTCGGCCCGCAGGCTCAGGGGGGCGAAGGCGAGGGCCAAGCCCAGCGCCGCGGCGACGCCGCGGCGAGCGATATCAGACTGCATCGGTACGGAACTCCTGGATCAGGCCGAACGGCGTCGGCTGGCGGCCGGGCGCATGCGCCTGCCCGCTCGGGCGACGCCTTTGCAATGATGGTGCCGGGAGGCGGGTCGAGGCGCCGCGGGAAACTGCGGCCGAGTACGGAGCTGCCGCAGCCAAGCTCATGCGGATGCCCGCCGCGGCGATCCCTGCCGTCCCCATGGCCATCTCCCGGCGGCCGAGCCGACCTGTCGCCCGCGCCGGCGGCATCATGCACACTTCTTAGGCGGACGCACCCGGTGTCGAGACCGGATCGCCCATCAAGGCTGACGAATTCACCGCAACCGAAACGACGCCGCCGCCCCGCGCGGTGGCACGGGACGGCGGCGGCCTGGCTGGCGGCGCGGGACGCCGTGGCGGCTTACTTCGTCAGTTCGTTGCCGCTGTAATCGATCTTGCCGTCGGCGCCCTTCTTCCACTCGTACATGACATAATCCGGCCGGGTGATGTCGCCCTTCTTGTCATAGGCGATCGGGCCGACCACGGTCTCTACGGCCTTGCCCTGATGCAGCCAGTCGGCGAGCTTCTTGCCGTCGCTGGAGCCGGTCTCGGCCATCGCCTTGGCCAGCACCTGCACGGCCGCGTAGGAGTAGAGCGTGTAGCCCTCGGGATCGATGTTCTTGGCCTTGAAGGCGGCGAGCGCCCCCTTGGCGTTCGGGTTCTTGCGGGCGTCCGGCGGGAAGGTGGTCAGGGTGCCCTCGGCGGCGGGACCCGCGATCGACACGAGCTCGCGGTCGACCATGCCGTCGCCGCCCATCATCGGCGCCTTGAGGCCCTGGTCGCGCATCTGGCGCAGGATCAGCCCGGCCTCGGTGTAATAGCCGCCGAAATAGACCACGTCGACATTCGCCGACTTCAACTTCGAGACCAGCGCCGAGTAATCCTTCTCGCCGGGATTGATGCCCTCGAACATCACCGGCTTGATCCCCTTGGCCTTGAGCACCATCAGGGTCTCGTCGGCCAGACCCTTGCCGTAGGGGGTCTTGTCGTGGACGAAGGCGATCTTCTTGTCCTTGAAGTGCGTGGCGAGATAGGTGCCGGCCACCGCACCCTGCTGGTCGTCGCGGCCGCAGGTGCGGAACGTGTTCCACATGCCGCGCTCGGTGAACTTCACGTTCGTGGAGGCGGGGGTGACCTGGATGATGCCGGCGTCGAGATAGACGTCGGAGGCCGGGATCGAGACGCCGGAATTGTAGTCCCCGACGACCACCTTGACGCCGTCGCTGGCGAACTTGTTGGCCACCGAGACGCCCTGCTTCGGATCGGAGGCGTCGTCGCCCACGGTGACGGAGAGCGTCGTGCCCTTGAGGGTGCCGGCCTTGTTGAGGTCCTCCACCGCCTGGCTCGCGCCGTTCTTGAGCTGTGCGCCGATGGCGGCGCTGTTGCCGGTGATCGGCGCGGCGATGCCGAGCTTGACCTCGGCGGCCTGCGCGGCCGCCGCCATGGCGCCGAGCGCGAGCCCGGCGAGCAGAATCGATCTCATCGCGTACATCCCCATGTTGTCAGGACCGCACGTGCGGATCCGGCCGCACTCATACGACCTCGCCCGCCTCGGGTGCACGCGCACGCCACGTCAGCGGTGAGGTCTTCTCGTAGAGCCAGCGGTACTGGCTCGTCATCTGGCGCGTCCGCGTGTAGCGGAAGCCCGCCGCGCCGATGATCATGACGACGACCGCGTCGACCGCATAGTAGTGCAGCGACAGCAGCGTGCCGGAAAACAGGGCGTAGTGGATGAAGCGCACGGCGGCCGCCACGAGCAGCAGCGCCAGGGCGCAGTGCCAGAACGGCCGCCAGCCCCGGGCGATGCCGCGCGCCGCCATCCAGCCGGCCCAGCCGCCCATCACCACGGTGACGAACAGGAACAGCCAGGCCGAGTCCTCCTCGTACAGGAGCCCCTGCAACATGCTCATGCCCCCACCGGGCCGGCATGGCCCCCTTCCAGATAGGCCGCCTTGACGTTCGGATCGTCGAGGAGCGCCCGCCCGGTGCCGCTCATCGTCACCCGGCCGTTGACCAGAACGTAGCCGCGATGGGCGAGCTTGAGGGCGTGGTAGGCGTTCTGCTCGACGAGGAAGATCGTCATCCCCTCGGTCCGGTTCAGTTCCCGGATCGCGTCGAAGATGCCCTTCACCACCAGCGGGGCGAGGCCGAGCGACGGCTCGTCGAGGAGGAGCAGGCGCGGGCGGCTCATCAGCGCCCGGGCGATGGCCAGCATCTGCTGCTCGCCCCCCGACATGGTGCCGGCCCGCTGGTTCAGGCGCTCCTTCACCCGCGGGAACAGGGTGCAGACCTTCTCCAGATCCTCTGCGAAGAAGCGGCCGTCATGGAGGGCGGCACCCATCTGGAGGTTCTCGTAGACGCTCATCCGCGGGAAGACCCGGCGGCCCTCCGGCGACTGGGCGATGCCCAGCCGGGCGATGGCGTGGGTCGGCAGCCGGGTGATGTCGCGCCCGTCATAGGTGATCGTCCCCGAGCGCGCCTGGGGACTGCCGAACACCGTCATCATCAGGGTCGACTTGCCGGCGCCGTTGGCGCCGATCAGCGTGACGATCTCGCCCTCGGCCACGTCGAGATCGACGCCCCGCAGCGCCGCGACGCTGCCGTAATAGGTGGAGACGTCCCGGACCGCGAGGAGCGGCGGCTTGGCCCCCGCCTGGATCGCCCGGGTCTCCTCGACCAGGACGTTGATGCCGGCGACGCTCATACGGACGCTCCTGCCGGTGCGCCGGCCCGCGGGCCCGCGGCATGCGGCACGGTGATGCCGACCTCGGCCTCCACGGCCTCCACCTCCTCGTCCTCGACGCCGAGATAGGCGGCGATCACCTTCGGGTCGGACTGCACCTCCGCGGGCGTGCCGTCGGCGATCTTCTGGCCGTAATCCAGCACGACCACGTGGTCGGAGATCTGCATGACCACCGACATGTCGTGCTCGATCAGCAGCACGGAGGTGTCGTGCGCGTCGCGGATGTGGCGCAGGAGCCCGTTCAGCTCCGCCGATTCCCGCGGGTTGAGGCCGGCGGCCGGCTCGTCGAGGCAGAGCAGGACCGGGTCGGTGCACATCGCCCGGGCGATCTCGAGCCGCCGCTGCGCGCCGTAGGGCAGGGCGCCCGCCGGGTCGTCGGCCCGGTCCATCAGGTCGATGCGGGTGAGCCAGGCCTTGGCCCGCTCGATCGCGGCGGCCTGCGCGTCCCGGTAGGTCTTCAGGCCGAGCAGCCCCAGGATCGTGTAGCCCGAGGCCCGCATCAGCGGCTTGTGCTGGGCGACCAACAGGTTCTCCAGCACGGTCATGCCCTGGAACAGGCGGATGTTCTGGAAGGTGCGGGCCACCCGGGCGGTGCTGTTCACCGCATGGTTCGGCAGGCGCTCCAGGAGATGCGTCGCCCCGTCGGCGTGGGCGAGGCTCAGCATGCCCTCGGTGGGTTTGTAGAAGCCGGTGATGCAGTTGAACACGGTGGTCTTGCCGGCCCCGTTCGGGCCGATCAGCGCGGTGATGTCGCCGCGCCTTGCCACGAAGGACAGGTCGGAGACGGCGGTCAGGCCGCCGAAGCGCATGGTCAGGTGCTCCACGGCGAGCACCGGCGGGGCGGAGGCCTGCGCCTGCGCCCGGGGATCCGGATGATGTGCCATCAGCCGTGCCCCTCGCTCACATGCGCGCCCGAGACGGCGCGGCGCTCGCCGAGCGACACAGAGGGCAGGCGCACCGAGATCAGCCCGCGGGGCCGCCAGACCATCATGGCCACCATAGCGAGGCCGAACAGCAGCAGCCGGTACTCGTTGGGATCGAAGCCCTCGCCGAACACGGCCTTGAGGAAGCCGAGGTTGCGCAGCATCTCCGGCCCGCCGACCATCGCCACCGCGGCGATGGCGACGCCGACCTGGCTGCCCATGCCGCCCAGCACGACGATCGCCAGGATGATGGCGCTCTCCAGGAAGTTGAAGCTCTCGGGGCTGATGAAGCCCTGGCGCACGGCGAAGAACGAGCCGGCGACGCCCCCGAAGGCCGCCCCCAGGGCGAAGGCGGTGAGCTTCGTGGCCGTGGTGTCGATGCCGAGCGACCGGCAGGCGATCTCGTCCTCGCGCAAAGCCTCCCAGGCCCGGCCGATCGGCAGGCGGCGCAGGCGCAGGGTGACGAAGTTGGTGATCAGGGCGAGTCCGAGGATCAGGTAGTACAGGAACACGAGCCGGTGCATCGAATCGTAGGGGATGCCGAACCGGGCCGCGAATCCGTCCTCCCCCGCGGTGAACGGGATCCCGAAGAAGGTCGCCCGCGGGATCGACGAGATGCCGGCCCCGCCCCCGGTCACGTCGGTCCAGTTGATCAGCACGAGGCGGATGATCTCGCCGAAGGCCAGGGTCACGATGGCGAGGTAGTCGCCGCGCAGGCGCAGCACCGGGAAGCCGAGGATCATGCCCCACAGCCCGGCGAACAGGCCCGCCAGCGGCAGGCAGATCCAGAACGACAGGCCGAAGGTGGTCGACAGCAGGGCGTAGGAATAGGCACCGACCGCGTAGAAGGCCACGTAGCCGAGGTCGAGGAGGCCGGCGAGGCCGACCACGATGTTCAGGCCCCAGCCGAGCATCACGTAGGTGAGGATCAGGATGCCGAGGTCGATCCAGTAGCGGGCCGAGGACAGGCCGCCGGTGGCCAGCGCCGCGATCATCGGCAGGGTCAGGGCGATGCCGATGAACAGCCAGACGCCGAGCTTGGCGTTCTTCTGGCCCGCAGCCGGCTCGCCATGAACCGCCTCGGTGGCCTGGGTCGGGGCCGGGGTCAGGGCCCGCCGGGCGTCCCGGCGCAGGAGCACGAGCCGCTGGATGAGGCGGACCACGAAGATCGCCGCGCACAGGGCCGCCACGAGCCCCCAGCGCGGCACCAGCACCAGGTCGGTTCCGGGGCCCGGATCGGTGCGGTAGGCGATGATCGGTACGCACAGGCCGAAGGCCACGAGGGCGTAGAGCCCGGCGTCGCGCAGGATTCCGGCCATCACCGAGCCGGGGAGCGCAGTCTGCGAACGGGCCATCAGACCTTCTCGACCTCCGGCCGGCCCAGAATGCCCGAGGGCATGAAGATCAGCACGATCGCCAGGATCGAGAAGGCGGCGACGTCCTTGTACTCGATGGAGAAATAGGCGGACCAGAAGGTTTCGATCAGGCCGATGATCAGCCCGCCGAGCACCGCCCCGGGCAGCGAGCCGATGCCGCCGAGCACCGCCGCGGTGAAGGCCTTCACCCCGGGAACGAAGCCGTCCGAGAACGACACGACGCCGTAATACATCAGGTAGAGGACGCCCGCGACCGCCGCCAGCGCGGCGCCGAGCACGAAGGTCAGGGAGATCGTGCGGTCGACGTCGATGCCCAGGAGCGCCGCCATCTTGCGGTCCTGCTCGCAGGCGCGCTGCGCCCGTCCGAACGGGGTCCGCTGCACGAGGTACCAGAACCCCGTGAGCAGCACCGCGGTCACCACCATGATCAGCACCTGCTTCCAGGCGAGGAACACCGCGTAGCCGTCGCGCTCGAACAGGGTGATCCCCCCCGACAGCATCGGAGGCGTCGGCTTGTTGCGCGCGCCCTGCACCACCTGGACGAAGTTCGACAGGAAGATCGACACGCCGATCGCCGAGATCAGCGGCGCCAGCCGGAACGAGCCGCGCAGCGGCCGGTAGGCCACGCGCTCGATCGCCCAGCCCCACAGGGCGGTGAGCACCATGGCGACCACCAGAACCACCAGGAAGGCCAGGGCGATGGAACTGACCCCGAGCCACGTAGTCAGGATCAGGAAGGTGATCAGGGCGATGAAGCACGAGACCATGAAGACGTCGCCGTGGGCGAAATTCACCATGCCGATGATGCCGAACACCATGGTGTAGCCGATGGCGATCAGGCCGTAGATCGAGCCGAGGGTCAGCCCGTTGATCAACTGCTGTACGAAGACGTCCATGAACTCTCGCGCACGCTGGTTTCAGTGCCGCCCGCGCGGAGCGCAGGCCGCACGGCGGGGCAAGTCCCGTACCGCAGCCGTAGCACGAGGGCCACAGGTTTCATCCCCGCGCGGGCGTCGCGTGAAAACAGTCGACTAGCCGAGTAACATCCCCCGGATGGGCTTGCGTATGGCGTAGATCGTGCTTCACGTTAACGAACTTTATGCTCGATCATCCCGAGCCCAGGCGAGGAGCAGTACCGATGACGGGTTCGCGGCTCACGACGATGATTTTCATCGGCATGCTCCTGGGGATAGCGGTGGGCTACGCCTGCAGCATCACCTGGCCCGATCCGCAGACCGCCAAGGAGATCGCCGGCTACATCGCGCTGATCTCCGACGTGTTCTTGCGGCTGATCAAGATGATCATCGCGCCGCTCGTGTTCTCGACGCTGGTGGTCGGCATCGCCCATCTCGGGGATACGGCCGCGGTGGGCCGCGTCGGCGGCAAGGCGCTGCTGTGGTTCGTCGGCGCCTCGTTCTGCTCGCTGATGCTGGGCCTGATCCTCGTGAATCTCATGCAGCCGGGCGTGAACCTGAACCTGCCGCTGCCCGATGTCGGGGCCGGCACCGGCCTCAAGACCGCCTCGCTCTCGCTCAAGGAGTTCGTCACCCACCTCGTGCCCAAGAGCGCCGTGGAGGCGATGGCCAACAACGAGATCCTGCAGATCGTGGTCTTCTCGATCTTCTTCGGCGTGGGGCTCGCCGCGCTCGGCGAGAAGGGCCAATTCCTGGCCAAGGGCATCGAGGGCCTGGCCGACGTCATGCTCAAGGTGACGGGCTACGTGATGATGTTCGCCCCGGTGGCGGTGTTCGCGGCGATCGCCGCGACGATCACCACGCAGGGAATCGGCGTGCTGATCACCTACGGCAAGTTCCTCATCGAATTCTACATCGGCCTCGGGGTGCTCTGGTCGCTGCTGATGTTCGTCGGCTTCCTGATGCTCGGGGGCAACGGCATCATGCGGCTGATCAACCTGATCAAGGAGCCGTTCGTGCTCGCCTTCTCGACCGCGTCGAGCGAGGCGGCCTATCCGAAGATGCTGACCAACCTCGAGGAATTCGGCGTGCCCAACCGCATCACGTCCTTCGTGCTGCCGATGGGCTACTCGTTCAACCTCGACGGCTCGATGATGTACTGCACCTTCGCGGTGATGTTCATCGCCCAGGCCTACAACATCCCGCTGACCTGGGGTCAGCAGCTCACGATGCTGTTCCTGCTGATGGTCACCTCGAAGGGCATGGCCGGCGTGCCGCGCGCCTCGCTGGTGGTCATCTCGGCGACCCTGGCGCAGTTCAACATCCCGGAGGCCGGGCTGCTGCTGATCATCGGCATCGACCAGTTCCTCGACATGGGCCGCTCGGCCACCAACGTGCTGGGCAACAGCGTCGCCACCGTTGCGGTGGCCAAGTGGGAGGGGCAGCTCACCGCCACCGACCAGCGCCTCGACCATGTCGGCACCGTGCCGTCGCCGGCGGAATAGCGGCGGGGCGCGGTTGGGAGGGCGGGTGATGGCGATGCGGTCCGTGGCTGTTCTGGTCCTGGCGCTGGCGGGCGCGCACCCGGCCGCGGCGGTCGAGGTGCTCACCGGCACCCTCAAGAGCGTCGCCGAGCGCGGCGAGATCGTGCTCGGCTACCGGGAGAGTTCGGTGCCGTTCTCCTTCGTGGAGGGCAAGAACCCGGACGGTGCGCCCCGGGCGATCGGCTACGCCCTCGACCTCTGCGGCGAGGTCGCCGACGACGTCCAGGCGGCGATCGGCCGGCCGGTGAAGATCCGCTACGCGCCGATCACCGCCGAGAACCGCATTGCCGCGGTGACATCCGGCCAGATCGACCTCGAATGCGGCTCCACCACCGCGAACGCCGAGAGGCGCCGGCAGGTCGCTTTCTCGCCGGTGGACTATATCAGCGCCACGCAGCTGCTCGTGAAGCGGGCAGGGGGGATCGCCTCCTATCGCGACCTCGGCGGCAGGACCGTGGTGGTCACCGCCGGCACCACCAACGAGAAGGCCGTGCGCGACCTGCTCGGCCGGCTCAAGATCGACGCGAAGGTGGTGACGGCCCCCGACCACGCCGCCTCCTACGCGATGGTGAAGGCCGGCCAGGCGGATGCCTTCGCCACCGACGACGTGCTGCTCTATGGGCTGATCGCCACCGACGCCCGGGACGGGGCGAACTACACGGTGCTGCCCGACAAGCTCTCCTACGAGCCCTACGGCATCATGTTCCGCAAGGACGATCCGGGACTGGCCGGGATCGTCAGTCAGACCTTCACCCGGCTGGCGGAATCCCGGGCCCTGCGCTGGACCTACGAGCGCTGGTTCCTCAAACGCCTGCCGAACGGCGAACGCCTCGACATCCCGATGTCGAACGACCTGCGGGTGAGCTTCCAGCTGATGGGCCTCGACACGGGGGAGTGAGCGGCCGGGGCGCCTCGCTTTCGCCCCACCGGCGGGCGAGGAGGGACCGCTTCGACAGCCTCCCACCCGCCGCGAGCGTGCCCCCGCCCCATGCTGATCGCCGCGCACCGCCCGACCCTGCGAGCGCTGCTCGCCGCAGCCCTCGCCTGCGCCGCCTCGGCGGCCTCGGCCCATCCCCATGTCTGGGTGACCGCCAAGGCGCAGCTCGTCTATGCGGACGGCAGGCTGGTCGGCGTGCGCGACACCTGGCGCTTCGATCCGGAATACACCGCCTTCGTCACGCAGGGCCTCGACGCCAACAAGGACGGCACCCTCAGCCCGGACGAACTCGCCGGGCTCGCGGCCGAGAACGCCGCCAACCTCGCCGAGTTCGGCTACTTCACGAAGCTGAAGGTCGGCGGCCGGGAACAGGCCTTCGCCGAACCGGAGGAGCCGGCGGCGCGGATGGAGGACGGGGCCCTGGTCATGACCTTCCTGCTGCCGCTGAAGAACCCGGTCCAGCAGGGCCGGGGGGTCGCCGCCCTGGAGGTCTACGACCCGACCTACTTCGTCGCGTTCGCGTTCGCGGACGGGTCCGACGCGGCCACCCTCGCTGGCGCCCCCCAGGGCTGCGCGGCCACCGTCACGCGCCCGAAGACCGAGCCGCCCAAAATCGCGCAGCCCGAGACCGCGGAGGCCGGGTCCCCGGGCATGACCGAGGCGTTCTTCGAGGCGCTCACCGCCGCCTCCGGCTACGGGGTGCAGTTCGCCAGCCGGGTGCTGGTGGCATGTCCCTAGGCATCGCCCCGAAGGATGGCCGCCGGCTTTCGGTTGGGGGCGATGCGCTGGGCATCGGGATCGCCGGGACGGGGCGTCTGGCGCTGAGGCTCGGCCTCATGGCCCTCGCCGTCGGACTGGCCGCGCTCCTGGCCGCCGGAATCGCGTGGCTCGTCGCCCCGGGCCTCGCCGTGCCGCCGCCGCGTTCGCCCTTCGGGATCGGTTTTCGCGAAGCCGCCCCGATCACGACCGGCCTCGGCGGAATCATCCTGGCCCTGCAGGCGAGCTTTTCCCGCAGCCTCAACGTCGCGGTGAGCGCGCTCAGGGGCGGCGGCGACTGGCGCCCGCTGATCGGGCTCGCCTTCGCCTACGGGGTGTTCCACGCCGCCGGCCCCGGTCACGGCAAGGCGGTGATCGCCGGTTACATCCTGGCGGGGGAGCGGGCGCTCCGGCGCGGCTGCGCGCTGAGCCTCTGCGCCGCCCTGCTCCAGGCGTGCGTGGCCGGGGCGATCGTCGGGATCGGCAGCCTGATCCTCGACGCCACCGCGGCGAGCATCACCCGGGCCGGGACGCTGATCGAGACGATGAGCTTCACGCTCGTAGCCCTGGTCGGGCTGGTTCTGACCTGGCGCAAGGCCGGGCGCCTCGCCGGACTCGGCGCCGCCTGCGGCCCCGGCTGCAGCCATCTGCCGGGGCCGGAGGCCCTCGACACCCTGGAGACCTGGCGGGCCCGGGCCGGGGTTGTCCTGGCCGCGGGATCGCGCCCCTGCGCGGGGGCGGTGCTGGTCCTGGTCTTCGCGGTGTCGCAGGGCGTGCCGGGGGCGGGGATCCTGGCGGTCCTGGCCATGGCGCTGGGCACGGCGCTGACCACCACGGCGCTCGCCTGCCTCGCGGTCTTCGCCAAGCGTGCGGCGCTGCGCCTCGCCGGCGGGCGGGGTCGGGCGGGGATCCTGGCGCTCGGCGGCCTGGAACTCCTGGCCGCCGCCTTCGTGCTGGTGCTCGGGGTCGCGATGCTCTCCGGACTCGCGCCGGGCCTGGGCGGCTGAGGGCCCTCGCCAACGGGTCCGCGCCGTGCGAGGCTGGTCGCCTCCGACGAGGGCAGCGCCGATGCACGCCGACTTCGAGCCGATCCTGAACTGGCGCCTGCTGCCCGGGTCGCATCCCTTCCCCGGCCCGGACGGCGGGACCTGCATCAACGAGGCGGCGATCGTGGCCGCGGGCCTGCCCTACCGGGCGATCCGCTCCAGCGCGGATTGTCCGCCGTGCTTCTCGCGGCCGATCGCGGCCTACGCCCTGGGGCTCAACGACGCCATGCCGGACGCGGTCCGACCGCACCTGATCGCCTTCGTGCTGCGCCTCGCGGGCAGCGCCGATACCCCCGCGGTCGAGAGCGCCCGAACCGGACGCCTCGCCCTGGACAGCGTCCGCGCGATTCTCGCGCCCCTCTGCGTCCTGGCCGGCATGGCCGAGGACGCGGCGGCCTGCACCGCAGCGCCGGACCTGGAAGCGGCGCTGGCGGCCGCCAAGGCGGCGGCATGGCGCGCCGGGACGTTGTCCGAGGCGGCGGCCCGGGCACGGCGCTGGCGCGCCGGCGCCCTGACCGCGGCCGTTTCCCGGACCGCCACGGCGGCCCAGTCCGCGGGGGCGGATGCGCGCTGCGCCGCCGAGGTCGCCGAGGAGGCCGCCCCCTTCATGCCCGACACGTGGCTTCGGGCCTGCGCGATCCTCGACGCGGCCCTGTCGATCGGACGGCAGGCGCCGGAGATCGCCCTCGCGGGAGCCCGGGAGCGCCTCGATGCGGCGCGGGCGCTAACCCCGGCCTGATCACGCGGCGGCGGGTGCGGCGTCGAGGTCGAGCTCAATGGAGCCGCAATTCTCCAGGAACGTGCCGGTGAGGTGATAGAAGAACGTGCCGTGCCCTACGACCGCGATGGTGTCCTCGGGCCGCGCCCGCAGCCAGTCCCGGAACGCCGCGACCCGGGCATCGAACAGGGGACGCGGCTCCACCGGATAGCCGCCGACCTCGCAGCCGGGCTCGGCATGCCACCAGACTTCGGGCAGATGCCCGACATCGAGATGCGGGAACTCGGCCGCGATCTCCGAGGCGGCCCGCCCCACATCGCAGCTGCTCTCCTGGCACTCGCGGTGCAGCACCTCGACCAGCACCCGCGGCCGGCGCGGATGGTCGCCGAATAGGATCGCGGCGGTCTCGATCGCCCGGGTCAGCGGCGACACCACCACCAGATCGAACGGGACCGCGTGCAGCCGCTCCCGCGCGGCCCGGGCCTGGGCGCGGCCCTCGGGCGTCAGCCGCGCGTCGGGCAAGCCGGGATCACCACCCCCGAGCCGGTGGGCGGCGTTGAACGTCGATTGTCCGTGGCGGATGCAGAGGATGCGGGTCTTGTGCGGCATGGATCCCGGCTAGCGCATCGTCCCGAAAATCGGAACCGGGACGATGCGCTGGCTTTTCGACGCAGACCGTCTTTTCCCCGACGGCCTGGACCCGCCGTTCGGGACGATGCGCGCGGCTCCCCGGCGGATGGCCGCCGATCCGGATGCGGTCAGGCGAAGCGGCCGCCGCGCTGGATGACCTCGATCTTGTACCCGTCCGGATCCGTCGCGAAGAAGAACCGCGCCAGCACATCCGCGCCGTGCTTGAGCGACTTCACGTCCGTGGCCGTGAAGCCCTCGCGCCGGTGCCGCGCGTGCTCGGCCTCCACGTCGTCGACCACGAAGGCGATGTGGCCGTAGCCGTCGCCCAGGTCGTAGGGCTTGTCCCGGTCCTTGTTCACCGTCAGCTCCAGCTCGAACGGCGAGGCGGGATCACGCAGGTAGAGGAGGGTGAAGTCCGGGAAATCGTAGCGGTCCGACACCTCCAGTCCGAAGGCGCGGGCGTAGTAGTCGCGCGCGCGCGTCTCGTCGAGGACGCGGATCATGGCGTGGACGGGCTTGGACATGCTTCGACAGTTCCGTGTTCTGGCGGAGAGGGCGGTGCCCGGCACATGTGGCGCCGGACCGCGCCGGCGGAAAGAGCGGTCGTTCCGGAGGATCATCGCGCCCGGCGGGTGAGAGGGCCGCGCACCGGTTCCGCCACCTCCATCCCGGCCCATCAGGGGACGGACAGATCGGCACAAGCCGCTGTCGTCCGTCTCGAGCATGCCGGTCGATCGTTCCTGAACGCGTGTTTTCAGTATCTCTTTCGCAAGAACCGTCTGACTTCGGATTTATAATTGTCAAAGTTCCAGAAAATTCGGGTGTATCGCGGAAGTCATTCGATCATGAGCGTATAAATTGATATAGATCTCCATAGATATTTGTAAATATATTGACCGGATAATTCGATTTTTCGCAGATTTTTAAGATACAGAATCTAAAAAGGACGGAATCCTTCTCAGAGTGCCAAACCCGGAGGGCAAGGCTATGCTGCGGCTGTCGAACATCAAGGTGCTGCCCAAGCTGGCGGCCGTCATCGCACTGATCAGCCTGATCGTCGGCGGATGCGTCTGGTACGCACAATCGCGCATGACGAAGATCGACGACGCATACAGCAGCTTCATCGTCAACGAGGCGGCGGCCGTCGCCGAGACGCGCTACCTGAACCGCCTGATGACGGAACTCAACTACTGGATCTATCGCGTCATCGCGGAGACCGAACCGGACCAGATTCAGGACGCCAATAAAGGCTTCGAGGCCGCGGTGCCCAAGGTGAAGGCGTTGCTGCCTGTCCTGCGTTCTCATGCGCCGACTTTCGCGACGCGCATCGATGAACAGGCGACCCGCATCGAACGCTACCTGCGCGACGTGAGCGAGGTGCGCCGACTCGGCTCCGCCAACCAGAACGACAAGGCCATTGCGCTGGTCCATGCGGCGATCGATCCGATCTTCTCGATCTTACTGGCCGACGGCAGCCAGCTCGCCCTGGACATTGCAGCCTATACGTCGAAATCGTCGGACGACCTGACCAATCAGACGAACGAAACGCGGCAGAACCTGATGATGTTCAGCGCCCTGGGGATGCTGGCAGGCCTGGTCGCGGCGGTGTTCATCGCGGCATTCGGCATCACGCGACCGCTCGATCGCCTGGTCAAGGTTCTGCAGCGCATGGCAAAGGGCGAGATCGAGGCCGAGATCGCCGAAGCGGCCCGCCGCGACGAGATCGGCGCCGTCGGCAAGGCGGTCGAGGGCATCAAGGCGATGGTGGCGCGGAAGGCGGCCGAGGAGGCGGAGGTCAAGCGGCGCGCCGACGAGGCCGCCATGGCCGAGCGGAAGCGCACCATGCTGGAGCTGGCGGACGGGTTCGAGCGGGCGGTCGGCGGCATCGTCGGGCTGGTCTCATCCTCGGCCACGGAACTGCAGGCCACCGCCCAGAGCATGACGTCGAGCGCCACCGAGACGGCCAACCAGTCCACCACCGTCGCGGCGGCGGCCGAGCAGGCCTCCGCCAACGTGCAGACCGTGGCGGCGGCCGCCGAGGAATTGGGCTCGTCGGTGCAGGAGATCGGCCGGCAGGTGCTCGGCTCGGCCAACCTTGCCCAGACGGCCGTCGGCGAGGCCGACCAGACCCAGCACCTCGTGCAGGAGCTGAGCCAGGCGGCCAGCCGCATCGGCGAGGTGGTCGGGCTGATCTCCAACATCGCGAGCCAGACGAACCTCCTGGCGCTCAACGCCACGATCGAGGCGGCGCGCGCCGGTGAAGCCGGCCGCGGCTTCGCCGTGGTGGCGGCCGAGGTCAAGGAACTGGCAGCGCAGACCGCCAAGGCCACCGAGGAGATCAGCCAGCAGATCGGCCAGATCCAGGGGACGACCGGTCAGGCGGTCTCAGCCATCGACACGATCACCGCGCGCATCCGGGAGATCAACGGGGTCGCCACGACCATCGCGGCCGCCGTGGAGGAGCAGGGCGCGGCGACGCAGGAGATCGTCCGCAACGTCTCCCAGGCGGCCACCGGAACGGATCAGGTGACGAGCAACATCACGGGGGTGGCCCAGGCCTCGGAAGCCACCGGTGCGGCCGCCAGCCAGGTGCTCGGCGCGGCCGGCGAGTTGTCGCGCCAGTCCGAGTATCTCAGCGCCGAGGTGTCCCGCTTCCTGGCCACGATCCGGGCCGCCTAGCGTAGCGTCACGAGACCCAACCCCCACCGTTCAGGCGGCTCTGCCGGGAATCTAGGCTCCGATCCGCAGCACCTCGGTCCGGTCGCCGGCCTGCGCGAAGGCGGCCGGGTCGGCGCCGGTCATCCAGACCTGGCCGGGCAAGGCATCGAGCGCCTCGAACAGGCCGGCCCGGCGGCGCGGATCGAGATGCGCCGCCACCTCGTCGAGCAGGATCACGGGGGCGATGCCGCTCATCGCCCGCACCAGCCGGGCATGGGCGAGGACGAGGCCGATCAGCAGGGCCTTCTGCTCGCCGGTCGAGGCAGTGCCCGCCGGCACGTCCTTGGGGCCGTGACGGACCACGAGATCGCTGGTCTGCGGCCCGATCAGCGTGCGGCCCGCCGCCCGGTCCCGGTGGCGGCCGTTGCGCAGGGCGAGGCGGAAGCGGTCCTCGGCCTCGATGGCCGGCCAGACCGCCACGAGGTCGTCGAGGTCGCCCTCCAGGCGGATCGACGCCCAGGGGAAGGGCTGCGCATCGTCCCGGGTCTCGGCGATCAGCCGGTCCAGGCGCTCCGCGGTCTCGCGGCGGGCGAGCGCCACCGCGACGCCGAGTTCGGCGACCTCCCGCTCCACCGCGTCGAGCCAGCGATCGTCGTCGGTCCGGTCCTCCAGGAGGCGGTTGCGCGAGCGCAGGGCCCGCTCCATCGCGGAGACCCGGGCGCCGTGGCCGGCATCCACCGCCAGCACGAGGCGATCGAGGAACCGGCGCCGGTCGCCCGCCGCGCCGCGGAACAGGCCGTCGAGATCCGGCGTCAGCCAGACCACCCGGACGAATTCGCTGAAGGCCACCGGAGAGGAGGCCGGGGCGCCGTCGATCCGGCAGAGCCGGCTCGTGCGGCCGTCCGGACCCGGCGGCTCCAGCCCCGTACCGAGCCGGTGCTCGGCGCCGTCCCGGTCGAGGGTGAGCGACACCGCGAAGCCCCCGGGACCGCCCGATCGCGCCATGGTGGCGAACTCGGCCCGGCGCAGGCCCCGGCCCGGCACGAACAGGGAGATCGCCTCCAGCAGGTTGGTCTTGCCGGCGCCGTTCTCGCCGACCAGGGCCACGAAGCGGGCGCCGGGGTTCAGTTCGAGATCGGCGTGATTGCGGAAGTCGCGGGCGATCAACCGGGTGAGGCGTGTGGATCGAGCCGTGTCGAGTTCACTCATAAGGCGGCACGATGGAGCGGTCGCGCGCCGAGTGCAGCACGCGATCGATCGAAATGCGGTCGTCGAGGTTGGGATAAAGGATCAAGGAAGATCGGAATATGAGGATCCGTATGGTGAGAGCCATCTCCGGGGCGGGCCTGCCCATCATCGGCCGGCGACCGCGCGCCTGACAACGGGTGCGCAGCTCCGGGACGACGCTGCGGGCGCGCGTCGGATTGTCGGCCGCCATGAAGTCACCGATCTCGCGCCGATCGGTTCGGGCTCGCCGCCACACGACGACAGGCCTCAAGGGCCGGCCTTTTCCATGGCGGCATAGCGCGCCGCCAAGGCATCCGGCGTGGCGCCGAGCGGCTCGTGATCTCCACTCGCGACGCCCTCCCGCCAAGCCTCAGGCATCGTCGCGAGGCGATCCTCGTGCGGGCGGAGCAACGCGACACCGGCCGCCACCGCCTCCTCCGGCGAACGGTCGCGCCCCGCCGCGATCAGGCGATCGCGTGAGGCTTCCTGACCGGGATCGCGGATGACGGTTTTCGGCATGGCAGCCTGCACCTACACCCGCATCGGCATCAGCACGTAGAGCGCCGGCGCCCCCTCGCGGTCCTGGATCAGCGTCGGCGAGCCCGGATCGGCGAGCTTGAACAGCGCGGTGTCGCCCTCGAGCTGCGCGGTGATGTCGAGGAGGTACCGCGCATTGAAGCCGATATCGAGGCCGGCCGCCTCGTAGTCGACGTCGAGCTCCTCCGTGGCGCTGCCCGAATCCGGGTTGTTGACCGAGAGCGCCAGGCGCCCCTCGCTGAGCCCGAGCTTCACCGCCCGCCCGCGCTCGGACGAGATCGTCGAGACCCGGTCCACCGCCTTGGCGAAGGCGTCGCGCTCGATGGTCAGACGCTTGTCGTTGTTGGCCGGGATCACCCGCTGGTAATCCGGGAAGGTGCCGTCGATCAGCTTGGAGATCAGGGTCAGGCCGCCCGCGAAGCGCAGGCGGATCTTGGCGGGCGACAGGTCGACCGCCACGGTCTCGCCGCCGTCGTCGAGGAGCTTCTGGATCTCGGCCACCGCCTTGCGGGGCACAATCACGCCCGGCATGCCGACGCTACCCTGCGGGGCCGGGATCTCGACCCGGGCCAGCCGGTGTCCGTCGGTGGCCACCGCGCGCATCACCGGGCCGCCCTCGGTCTCCAGCGTGTGCAGGTAGATGCCGTTCAGATAGTAGCGCGTCTCCTCGGTGGAGATCGCGAACTGCGTCTTGTCGATCAGGCGCTTGAGGTCGGCGCTCGCGATCTCGAAGCCGTGGGGCATCTCGCCGGCGGCGAGATCCGGGAAATCGCCCTCCGGCAGGGCGCCCAGGGCGAAGCGCGAACGTCCGGAGCGGATCGTCATCTGGCCGGATTCGCCGCCGGTCTCCAGGGAGACCTGGGCGCCGTCGGGGAGCTTGCGGACGATGTCGTAGATCACGTGCGCCGGCACGGTGGTGGCGCCCGCATCGGCGACGTCGGCCGGCACGCTCTCGGTGACCTCGATGTCGAGATCGGTCGCCCGCAGCTGCAGGCTCGAACCCTCCGAGCGCAGGAGCACGTTGGAGAGGATCGGGATCGTGTTGCGGCGCTCGACGACCCGGTGCACGTGGCCGAGCGACCTGAGCAGGGCCGCGCGCTCGACAGTGACTCTCATCGCAATACTCGAGTGGTGGGGACGGCGCCGCGGCCGGCATCCGTCGCGGAATATGGCCGTTCAGCTTGGCGAACGGGACCGGGGAACGCAAGGCCGGCGCGGGTGCACCGCACAGCGACCCGAGCGGGTTTCGCACAGGAGCCCCGCGGTTTTGCGCCGGGAACCCGCGCTCGATCATAACCCTGAGCAGGCGCGCGTCGGTCCGCGAACGTGGCCCTTCTCAGGTCCGGCCGCCGGATTCAGGGTTCCCGCGCGCCCCGCCGCGTGCGAAAGCGCCGCGACCGATCCCGATCCGTTTCCGCCGGAACCATGCTGCAGACCGTAGAGACCGCCGACGCGACAGGCGCGGCACCGAGCGCCGGCCGGATCCTGGCCGCGAGCTTCGTCGGCACGGCGATCGAGTTCTTCGATTTCTACATCTATGCCACTGCCGCCGCGCTGGTGATCGGACCGGTCTTCTTCCCGGCCGGGGCGCCGGGCGTGCAGCAGCTCAGCGCCTTCGCGACCTTCGCGATCGCCTTCGTAGCGCGCCCCGTGGGGGCGGCCCTGTTCGGGCATTTCGGCGACCGGGTCGGCCGCAAGGCAACCCTGGTGGCCTCGCTCCTGATCATGGGCCTCTCCACCGTCCTGATCGGCTGCCTGCCGAGCTATGCCGCCGTCGGCTGGTGGGCGCCGGCGGCCCTGTGCGTGCTGCGCTGCGGCCAGGGCATCGGCTTCGGCGGGGAATGGGGCGGGGCGGCGTTGCTCGCCGTGGAGAACGCGCCGCCGGGCCGGCGCGCGTGGTACGGCATCTTCCCCCAGCTCGGCGCGCCAGTGGGCTTCGTCCTGGCCAATCTCGGCTTCCTAGCCCTGAGCTTCGGCCTGTCCTCCGAGAGCTTCCAGGCCTGGGGCTGGCGCCTGCCGTTCCTAGCCTCGGCCGCGCTCGTGGGCGTCGGGCTCTACGTCCGGCTGAAGCTCACCGAGACGCCGGCCTTCAGGGCGGCCCTCAGCCAGGCGCGCCCGGAGCGCGTCCCCTTCGCCACCATGCTGACGCAGCACGGGCGCGCGGTCCTGGTCGGCACCTTCGCGATGGTGGCGGTCTACGCGGTGTTCTACCTCTCCACCGTGTTCGCCCTGGGCTACGGCACCGGCACCCTCGGCTACCCGCGGCCGACCTTCCTGCTGTTCGAATGCATCGCGGTCTGCTTCATGGCCTTGGGCATCGTCGCGTCGGGCGCCGCGGCGGACCGGTTCGGTCGCAGGCCAGTCCTGCTGTCCGGGATGGGTGCGGTGTTCCTGCTGGGCTTCCTCATGGGGCCGATGCTGGGCACGGCCGCCGGGACCGGGTCATGGCCACCGGTCCTCGGCTTCCTGTGCCTCAGCCTCCTGGCCATGGGCTGGGTGTTCGGCCCGATGGGCGCCGTCCTGCCGGAGCTGTTCCCGACCCGGGTCCGCTACACCGGGGCCTCGGTCACCTACAACCTCGCCGGGATCCTGGGGGCTTCCGGGGCGCCCTACATCGCCCAGGAACTCGTCGCCGTCGGGGGAATCGGCTTCGTCGGAGTCTATCTGGCCGCCGCCGCGATCCTCAGCTTCCTCGCGGTCCTGGCCATGCCGGAGACATCCGGCCGCTGAGTGGCGCGGCCCGGCTCAGGGCCGCCCCGGCGCGGCGGGCTCGAAGCGGCCGAGGAACCGGGTCCGCTCCCAGAGCTCGATCGTGCAGCGCCCCACCATGGCGCGGACCTGACGGCGCGCCTGGCCGTCGTCCTCGGCCGCGACGATCTCGGCGGAGGCGACGCGTCCGGCGCGGTCGAGCTTGAACACCCGATAGGCGCGGCTGCGACGGGCGGTATCGGCATTCAATGCGAGCATCGGCTCCTCCATCGCACCGGAGCGTTCCAGCAGAGGGTTAACCGATCGTGAACGGCGCGCGCCCGGCTCGCATCGGCGCGGCCGGGACCATCCGAGGCGTTGGAGGTGGTGGAGGATCGAACGGTGCGGTGCCGTCTGCACCACCCCCACCCCTGATTCCTCCCCGCAAGGGGGAGGGGGAGACGCGCCTCGCACCCGCCGTCACCCCCATCCGGCAGCGCCGCGTGAACATCGGCCGCCATGGGGACCGGATTGGTGCGGGATCGCGTGTCCCGGTGCGATCCGAGCCCTCCAACGGAGGCCTCCCCGGTCCCCGAGGCGGACATCGCCGGGCCCTGAGAAAACCGTCAGCCCTGCTTGTCCAGCGGGCGCCCCAGGAGGCGGGCGAACTCGGCCTCGATCTCCTCGACGGAGAACGGGTTGCCCGAGGTCTTGGCGTCGGGTTTGGGCGCCGACGGTGCCGGCTGCGGCGCGGGTGGCGGCCGGAACACCGGCGGTGCCTTCGGCGGCACTGCGGGCGGGAGCGGGACGGGGGACGGCGGCTGCGGCGGCGGGGGATTCTGCTGGGCAGCCGGAACAGTGGCCGGGAGGACCGGCGGCGCGGGGGTGGCGACGGTCGGCACCGGTTCGGCCGGCGCGACCGGCGGGGCGGACGCCATCGCGGCGGCCAGCGGATCGACAGCGTCCGGCGGGGCGGGAGGGTCCGGTTGCGGCGGGGCGAGGGGCGACGGGGCGAGGGGGGCCGGGGCGAGGGGGGCCGGGGCGAGGGGCGACGGGGCGAGGGGGGCCGGGGCGAGGGGCGACGGGGCAGCCGGCGGCGGGGCAGGCGGCGGCGCCGGGGTGACCGCGGAGGTGGGGCGCGACAGCGCCGCCTGGAGCTGGCGGGCCATATCGGAGAGGACCGCCGGATCGACGGTCCGGCGATCGGATGGAACGGCGAGGCTCGGGGCAGGCCGCGCCGCCGGCTCCGCGGCCAGCACGGCCTCGGGGGGGCGCTCGGAGACCGTGGCCGGCCGCGGATCGACGAGGGGCGGCGCGGTCCGGCTCAGGATCCGGCGCGGGGCGGCGGGCTCCCGGACCGGCGCGGCCGGCGGCGCGGCGACGGGCGGCGCAGGCGACAGGGGCGCGGAGACATCCTGGCCCGGCTCGTCGCCGCCGAGCAGCGCGGGATCCAGGGGCAGGGTCAGGGACGGGCCGGCCGCGGAGCGCGGCACGGGGGGCGGCACGATCACCGGCATCTCGAAGCCCGGATCGAACAGGGGCTCGGCGCGCCGCCCGGCCGTCTCGGGCAGCGCGCGCGGCGGCTCGGGGAGGCGTCCCCCCTGCACCAGCGGGTCCGGCAACGGCTCGTCCAGGGACTCCGTGCCCGCGTCCCCGCGCAGGGACGCCTCCGGCAGCGGGCGCTGGGCGCGCTGGATGTTGCGCTCGACCACGACGTCGTTGGGCCCGCCGACGAGGAGCAGATGCTCGACATTGTCCCGGCGCAGCAAAATCAGCTGACGGGCGCGGTCGAGCTCGTAGACGTCGACGATCCCGAGCCGCGGCTGGCGCCCCCGGCCGCCGCCGCGCCCGGGCAACGCCACGCTGCGACCGGTCAGGCGGCGTACCGTGAAGACGATGGCCGCGAGCGCCGTGAAGATGACGGCGAAGATCACGACATATTGCACGATGGGGGAGCCGTCAGAACCGAACACGGATTGCAGCCATCGCAAGGTTACGCACTCGCACGTTCCGGCCGCCGCAGGTCCGCGCCCGGCAAGGGCTTGTCCATACCACGCCAGGGGGGCTGCAGGGCAAACGACGTTAAGGGCTCGTTAACAGACCTTTTAAATCATCGCTATCAAGACAATACGTCGTGAAATGATGCTTTGGGCCGTCATCTCGCGGTCTCGGCGAAGCGGCATCGGCCGCGCGACGCCCGTCGCGGCGGCGAAGCGTTGCCGAAGCCGCGCGGGCTTCGGAACGGACGGACGGCATGGCTCCCGGCCAGCGGAGGCCGGAGACATCCGCGATACATCGGGCGGGCAGACCCGGGGCGTTCGCCCGCCCCCGCGGGTAGCCGACAGCCTCCCGAGATGCACCGCACCCGCCCGGCCCCTCTCCTCATCCTCCTGGCCGCGAACCTGCCGGCCGCGGCGGCACCGCAGCCTCCGAGCTGGACCACCTACGAGCGCGGCGCGCGGACCGACGGGGCTCCCGCCCGGTGCCTGGCCTACAGGCGCGGCGCCCAGAGGGCCGGCGATGCCCGGTGGTACGTCTTCCAGGTCTACAACGACTGCAACCGACAGGTCCGGGCAGTCTGCGCGATCGCCTATGCGCCGAATTGCGACTACGGCCGGGATGTCGCGATCGCCGCGCGCCTGGACGCGCCGATCGCGCCCTACGGGGAGTCGAGCCCCTTCGGCCATTACGCGCCCGAAGCCGCCCCCGTGCCCGGCTGCTTCTTCGCCCGCTGCGACGAGGCCGATTCCGGTTCCGACCCCGTGGGCGAGGCGGGCTTAACGCGCCGTTAACCATGGGCACGGCAGATTTTGCCGAGCCCGCTCGTTCCGGCGCGGGGCGACGCCAGACCGGAGTCGACCATGGCCCTCACCGACCTGCCCGTGCTCGGCATGCTGCGCACCCGGATGCAATGGGCCCAGGCCCGCCAGGGCCTGATCGCCGAGAACGTGGCCAATGCCGACATGCCGGGCTTCAAGCCGCGCGACCTCGTGGAGCCGCGCTTCGACCGGGCCACGGGGGCCCTGGCCTCCGGCTCGACCACCCTGGCGCTGACCAGCCCGGCCCATCTGGCCCCCGCCGGGCAGGGGGGGGACAGCACCGAATCCAAGCGCGCCAAGGGCTTCGAGATCCGGCCGAGCGGCAACGGCGTCAACCTCGAGGACGAGATGATGAAGGCCGGCGACAACCAGTCGGACTATCAGCTCGCCGCCTCCCTCTACCAGCACAGCCTGACGACCCTGAAGATCGCCATCGGCAAGAGCTGAGCGTCCGCGACGTCGAGCGCCCGGGAGCGGCAGGAGGGGCCTGAACCATGGAATTCAGCAAGTCGATGGCGGTGGCGGCGGCCGGCCTCAAGGCCCAGTCAGGCCGGATGCGGATCATCGCCGAGAACATCGCCAACGCCGATTCCGCGCCGGCCTCGGCCGGGGCGGAGCCCTATCGGCGCAAGATCCCGAGCTTCACCAGCCATCTCGACGACGAGACCGGCGCGCGGCTCGTGGAGGCGGGCCGGGTCCGGCGCGACCCCTCGGCCTTCCGGACCAAGTTCGAGCCCGGCAACCCCGCGGCCAATGCCCGGGGCGAGGTGCAGATGCCCAACGTCAACGCGCTGATCGAGAACATGGACCTGCGCGAGGCCCAGCGCTCCTACGAGGCGAACCTCAACATGGTCACCGCCACGCGCAAGATGCTGTCCCAGACGCTCGGGATCCTGAAGTGATCGGGGAGGACGCGTAGCGATGGCTTCGAGCAACTTCGCCGCGGGCGCCTACGCGGCCGTCCAGGGCCTCGCCGCCGGCCGGCCGGTTCCCAAGGTGCCATCGGCCGCCGAGACCGGCACCGACTTCACGCAGTTCCTGGGGCAGACCCTGGACAGCGTCGGCGATGCCGGGCGCCGGGCCGACGCGCAGGCGGTCTCGGCCGCCGCCGGCAAGGCCAACGTCGTGGACGTGGTCACCGCCGTGGCCGAGAGCGAGACCGCCCTCCAGACCATGGTCGCCGTCCGCGACCGCATGATCTCCGCCTACGAGGAGATCATGCGGATGCAGATCTGATGGGGATCCCAAAGGGCAAGCCCTTTGGCGGGGCATCGGGGCGGAGCCCGGATATGGTCGGGCATAGGCCGACAACAGGGCGCCACCCTGCTCCCGCAAAGGGTCCCGGACCTTTTGAATCCATGACTTTCCTCCGTTCGGACCCGTCGTCACCATGACCGGACTCGCCATCCTCGACGTCGCCCGCGACGGCATCTTCGTGTTCCTGAAGATCGCCGGACCGCTGATGCTGGTCTCGCTCGCGGTGGGCCTCGCGGTCTCGCTGGTCCAGGCCCTGACCCAGATCCAGGAGCAGACCCTGATCTACGTGCCGAAGGTCGTGGCGGTGTTCGCCGCGCTGCTGCTGATGCTGCCCTTCATCGGCGACGCCATGGCTGGCTACATGACCCGCATCGCCGCCCGGATCGCGGCGGGCCAGTGAGGCCCGCTCCGGTCACGACAGGGGCCCAATCGGCGTGTCATAGGGGCGGCGATGAACCTGCTCCTGCCCGGGATCGCCTCGGCATTCCTGATCACCTTCGCGCGCGTCGGCACGCTGATCATGCTGATGCCCGGGATCGGCGAGCAGATGGTGTCGCCGCGCCTGCGGCTGGCCTTCGCGCTGCTCACCACCCTGGTGCTGTTCCCGACCGTGCGCCCGCTGCTCGGCGGCACGGAGGGCCTCGCGGGACCCCGCCTGATCGGTCTCCTGTTCGGGGAGACGATCGTCGGGCTGGTCCTCGGCCTCTCGGTGCGGATGGTGCTGGCGGCCCTTCAGACCGCCGGCATGATCATCTCGGCGCAGCTCGGCCTGTCCTACGCCATGACGGTGGATCCGAGCCAGGGCGGCCAGCAGGTGGCGATCGGCAACTTCCTGTCGCTCCTCGGGATCACGCTGATCTTCGCCACCGACCTGCACCACCTCGCCATCGAGGGCCTGGCCCACAGCTACGTGGTGCTGCCCCCCGACGGGGTTCCGGCCTTCTCGGACGCGCTGATGCTGGCGACCCGGGCGCTCGCCCGCGGCTTCACCCTGGCGATGCAGATCTCCGGGCCGTTCATCGCCTTCGGCATCCTGTTCAACCTTGGGCTCGGCGTGCTGTCGCGGCTGATGCCCCAGCTCCAGGTGTTCTTCCTGGCGGTCCCGGCCTCGGTGCTGGTCGGCACGGTGATCCTGATCGGCTGCCTCGGCGTCATGATGGGCGTCTTTCTGGACGACATGGGGCGGTATCTCGCCGAGTCGGTGGGGCGCTGAGGTAGACGCGGGATGGCCGAGGGCGCGGACGACGAGGACAAGACCGAGGCGCCGTCCCAGCGGCGGCTCGACCAGGCGATCGAGCGCGGCGACGTCGCGAGCAGCACCGAGATCAACACCTTCGCGATCCTGGGGGCCTTCACCCTCGCGCTGATGCTCGCGGCGCCGGGCATCGCCCGGACCCTGCTGCACGGGCTCAAGGCCTATCTGGCGAACGCCCATACCCTCCCGGACGACGCCGCCTCCATGCGGGCGGCGGCGGTGCAGGGCCTCTGGCTGTGGCTCCAGGCGGTGGCCGTGCCGGTGGGTCTCGCCGCCGCCGCAGGCCTCGCCGCCGGCCTCCTGCAGCACCCGCTGGTCTTCAGCCCCGAGACGCTGATGCCGAAATTCGAGCGTCTCTCGCCCATGGCCGGCGTGAAGCGCCTGCTCGGCGTCGAGGCGTGGTTCCAGTTCGGCAAGGGGCTGGCCAAGATCGGCGCCGTGGGCGTGGTCGGCGGCGTCCTCCTGTGGAACGACCGCGACCGGCTGGAGGCGTTCGCCCAGATCGACCCCGCCACGTCCCTGCCGGCGATCCTGTCCCTCAGCCTGCGGCTGCTCGTCGGCATGCTGTGCATGCACCTGGCGATCACGCTGGGCGACGCCCTATACGCGCGGTTCCGCTGGCGCAAGCGCCACCGCATGTCGAAGGAGGAGCTGAAGCAGGAGATGAAGGAGTCGGACGGCAACCCGGAGGTCAAGGGGCGCCTGCGGCAGCTGCGGATGGCCCGGGTGAAGAAGCGGATGATGGCCGCGGTGCCCACCGCCACCGTGGTGGTGACCAACCCGACCCACTTCGCGGTGGCCCTGCGCTACGAGACCGGGATGGCGGCGCCGATCTGCGTCGCCAAGGGCATCGACAGCCTCGCCCTGCGAATCCGCGCGGTGGCGGCCGAGCACGGCGTCGCGGTGATCGAGAACCCGCCGCTCGCCCGCGCGCTGCACGCGACCGTGGAGATCGACCGCGAGATCCCGGCCGAGCACTACCGCGCGGTGGCCGAGGTGATCGGCTTCGTCCTGCGCCTGCGGAAACGGGCGGCCTAGGTAGTGCTGCATTCGCATAAGGGCACGCTACGGAACGAGGCGCACTATCCGTTGCACACCGCGCCCCGGCAGCCGCGTTCGTGGCAGGCCCCGTTAGCATACGCCCGGGATACGGGTCGGCGCCGGTGACACCCACCTCGCGGTCCTTACGGCACGCGATATCCAGGGCAACTCGGGATCAGAACCGATATTCACGCACATTGCGTCCGGTCCGCCCGCGTCCGGCAATCGTGCGGGGCCTGTCGCAAACCGACAGGCAGGCCGCAGCAGAGGCAAGGTCCGTCTTGTTGTTGGGTTTTGTTAACCACCTGAGGTCCGAAGCAGAACTCGAGTAGGCGGTTCTGCAACGGCGGACAGGATCATGGTCGGTCTCCGAAAACGGAGGCGCCATGCAGGCCAGATGGTCAACGCGGGGTAAACGCCACGCGTTTGCGACAGGCCCAGCACGCTTGCCTCGTTACAGAGGCTGCCGAAGGCCAGTTCGTATACCCTGGTCCGTAGGAGGAATCACATCACGGGGCCTGCGCTGGGTGACGTCCCACTCCGAAGCGTCCAGGGCCAGCTCCGAACGCACTCTATCCAAACCGCCACGCATCCTGTAGGGAGGTGATGAAATTCATCACCTGACACTGAGGCGGACGCATGAGCCCCGTACAGTCGAGCTCTATCGCGGTCGGTATGCGCGAGCGCATTCTCGACTCAGCCGATGTACTGGCGCGTCGCTTCGGACCGGCAAAGATGACCATTGCCGACATCGCCCGTGACTTGGCCATGTCGCCGGCCAATGTTTACAAGCATTTCAGCAGCAAGAGTGAAATTCTCGAAGCTATCGGTATTCGAAAAACCGCCGTGGTCCTGAACGAGATTGAGTTGGTCGTCGCGATGGACTCCTCCATTTGGGATCGAATTGAGAAAATCGTGATGCGACTCGATCACTTTCTCGATCGTCAATCCTTGGCACCTGACGCGGCGACTGACGCCGAGTTCATCGTCGGATTGATCGACGTCGAAGTGGCACGGTTTACTAACAAGTGGCGCTTCATCGAAGATTTTCGCGCCTCTATTAAAGAAGCTTTCGTGCGTCTAATTAGGCAAGGCATGCAAGCTGGAGAGATATCAGCTGGTAATTGCGAGGAGACAGGAGCAGCGATTTTCGACTGCTTCACGCATGCTTTTGAGCCCCTCCTCATCGCGCAACGGGAGCGGTCTGAGCGGATCTTCGCGTATCAGCGTCAAATCCGCTTCCTAAGCCGCGTCTCCCGCTAAAAATTTTGCCACGAGGTGATGGGTGATGAAATTCGTTACTTGCGAAAATTTATATCCAGCCGCTGTAGTTCTGGTCGGCTGCGGCCTTCTGGCTGCCGGCTTGGCTGCCTGCCAGCCCAACGGAAATCCGCCTGGCGATCACGGCCAAGGCGGGCCTCCGAACGTATCGGTATTGACGGTTACGCCCCGGTCCGTTGCACGCACAATCACGATTCCGGGCCGCACGGCGGCCACTATGACGGCCGACGTGCGGCCCCAGGTTAGCGGTGTGATCCTGAGGCGCCTTTTTATCGAGGGATCTGACGTCACCGAGGGGCAGCAACTCTATCAAATCGACCCGGCAACCTATCAAGCCGCGCTCGACAGCGCGCGGGGAACACTTGCCCATAACGAGGCGAGCCTCACCACGGCGACGGTCAAGTCTGGCCGTTACAAGTCCCTCGTCGGCATGCGGGCGGTCAGCTCCCAGGATTACGATGACGCCGTCGCGAGTGCGAAAGAGGCGACTGCTGATATTCAAACGGCGCGTGCCAGTGTAGAGCAGGCACGGATCAACCTTGAATACACTAAGGTCCTGGCGCCGATCTCTGGACGTATCGGCCGGTCGACTGTCACGGCGGGCTCGCTTGCCGTGTCCAATCAGACCAGCGCGCTAGCAACTATTACCAAGCTCGATCCAATCTATGTCGACCTGAATCAATCGACGGTGACCCTGCTCCGGCTCCGCCGCGAACTAGCGTCTGGCGAGATCGCTCGCGACTCAGACGGGGGTGCCAAGGTAACCCTACTGCTCGAAGACGGCAGTCTCTATCCTCAAGCCGGCAAGCTCGCCTTCAGTGAAGTCACCGTCGACCAGGGGACCGGCACCGTGCTCGTCCGAGCGGTGTTCCCGAACCCCGATCACCTTCTTCTGCCCGGCATGTACGTGCGGGCGGAAATACAGGAAGGCGTCGACCACCAGGGCATCCTACTGCCGCAGACGGTGGTGTCGCGCAACGCTCACGGTGATCCCACAGTCCTCGTGCTCGGCGATGGCGATACCGCGCAGTTGCGGGCGATCCAGGCCGGGCCGGCTATCGGCACCGATTGGCTGATCACCGGCGGCCTCAAGGCCGGCGACAAGGTCATCGCCGACAATCTGATGAAGGTGCGGCCGGGTGCCCGGGTGCAACCGGCCCCGTCTGCCAGTGCGCCGTTGGATCCGCTCCAGCCTTAATCGAGAGCGTCGCTCCGAGAATCTGATTAGTCGGAAGACATCAATGTCGCATTTTTTCATCGATCGACCGGTCTTCGCCTGGGTCATGGGCCTTGCCGTCATGCTGATCGGCGGACTATCGATTACCCGTTTGCCAATCGCCCAGTATCCGAGCATCGCAGCGCCACAGATCTCGATTTCGGTCACCTACCCTGGTGCCTCCGCCGAGACCGTGGCCGACACCGTCGTGCGGCCAATCCTGCAGCAGATGACTGGGCTCGACGGTCTGCAGTACATCGCCTCCTCGACGCAGGCGAACGGCTCTATGGAGATCGACTGCACCTTCGTGCAGGGGACAGATCCCAACATTGCTCAGGTGCAGGTTCAGAACAAGCTTTCCCTAGCCCAGGCGAGCCTTCCCAGCGAGGTCACGCAGCAGGGGATCCGGGTCGCCAAGGCGACGCGCAACTTCATGCTCATCGTCGGGCTTCGATCCGTCGACGGCAGCATGTCCGGCTACGACATCAATGATTACATCGCTTCTAATCTTCAAGACGCTTTAACGCGAATTCCCGGTGTTGGCGATTTTACTCTTTTCGGCGCCGAGTACGCCATGCGGATATGGCTTGATCCCGACAAGCTCTTCAAGTACGCGCTCACGATCTCCGATGTCACCACGGCGCTGACCGCCCAGAACATCCAAGTCTCTGCGGGCGAACTGGGTGGCCTCCCCGCGCGGGCCGGTCAGCGCCTGAATGCCACGATCATCGGTCCGGCGCGCCTGACCACGGCCGAACAGTTCGGTGCCATTCTGCTGAAGGTCGCGCAGGGTGGGTCGGAGGTACTCCTGCGAGACGTGGCGCGAATTGAAATCGGCGCGCAGAGTTACGCCACTACCTCGTCCTACAACGGCAAACCCGCGGGCGCGCTCGCCTTGAAACTCGCAGCGGGCGCCAACCAGCTCACTACGGAACGCGCTGCGAAGGCAGAACTTGATCGCCTATCTCGCTTCTTCCCGCCCGGCCTAGAACTCGTCTATCCCCTCGACACCGAGCCATTCATCACCCTGTCGATCGAGGAGGTGGTGAAGACGCTGCTTGAAGCAATCGCCCTCGTCTTTGTGGTGATGCTGGTCTTCCTTCAGAACCTTCGCGCCACGCTGATCCCGACAATCGCGGTGCCGGTCGTGCTTCTCGGCACCTTCGGCGTCCTGACAGCATTCGGCTACTCAATCAACACCTTGACCATGCTCGCCATGGTACTTGCCGTCGGCCTACTCGTTGACGATGCCATCGTCGTCGTCGAGAATGTCGAGCGCCTAATGCGGGAGCGTAATCTCTCGCCCCGTGACGCTACCCGCGCGTCGATGGACGAGATCTCCGGCGCCTTGATCGGCATCAGTCTGGTCCTGTCGGCCGTGTTCCTTCCCATGGCGTTCTTCGGTGGGTCTACGGGTGTGATCTACCGGCAGTTTTCTGTCACGATCATCGCGGCGATGCTCCTCTCAGTGGCCGTCGCCTTGGTTCTGACTCCGGCGCTGTGCGCGGCCTTACTGAAGCCTCATGGCGAAACGTCCACTGAAAGGGGACTGGGCGCAGCCTTCAACCGAGGTTTTGACGCGGTCAACGGCCGCTACGCGCGCATCGTCGCTAAGCTCGTGCGCCGCCGCCACCTCGCCTTACTCGGCTTTGCTGCCCTTTCCGCGGCCGCGGCAGCGCTGTTCCTGAAACTGCCATCGGGCTTTTTACCGGAGGAAGACCAGGCGATGTTGTTCGGACAGGTGGCGCTGCCACAGGGCGCGACTGCCGAACAAACCGCCGCCGTCAACGCTCGGGTGGTAGATTATCTGCTCGGCTCCGAGACGAAGAATGTTGATTCCGTGCTCTCTGTGGTGGGCTTCAACTTCTCCGGCCAGGCACAGAATGCCGGCTTCCTGGTGGTCAAGCTGAAGGACTGGTCCGTACGCACGGCACCAGCACAGGCGGCCGCCGCCGTGGCGGGCAGGCTGATGCAGCATTTCGGGTCGGCTCGGGAGGCGATGATCTTTGCTTTCCAGCCGCCTGCGGTAATGGAGCTCGGCAACGCGACAGGGTTCGACCTCCAGCTTGAGGACCGTGGGCAAGTCGGTCGCGCAGCCCTGATCGCGGCACGCAACCAGTTGTTAGGCGCGGCCGCCCGCACGCAAGGCCTCGTCGGTGTGCGACCTAATGGGCTAGAGGACGCGCCGCAATACCGGCTCGAGATCGACCACGCCAAAGCCAACGCCCTCGGTGTCGCGACTGCAGATCTAAACGCGACGATTCAGGGGGCCTTCGGATCGACCTACGTCAATCAGTTCAACCGCTCCGGCCGCGTGAAGCAGGTATACGTGCAGGGAAATGCGGACAGCCGGATGCTGCCCTCAGATCTCGCACGCTGGTATGTGCGCAACAGCTCCGGCGGGATGGTGCCTTTCGACGCCTTTCTATCGGCCAGCTGGACCACGGGCGCGCAGAAGGTCGAGGGTTATAACGGCCTGATTTCCAGCGAAATCCTCGGTATGCCAGCGCCGGGAGTCAGCAGCGGTACTGCGATGGCGGCAATCGAGGCCATCGCGGCGACGCTTCCCCCCGGCATCGGATATGAATGGACAGGGCTGTCTTACGAGCAAGTCCAGTCCGGTTCGCAGACAGCTCCGCTCTATGCCATCTCTTTCGTGGCGGTACTGCTGTGCCTGGCCGCGATTTATGAGAGCTGGCCGGTGCCGCTGGCGGTGCTGCTGGTGGTGCCTCTTGGGGCGCTCGGAGCCATCCTTGCGACGTTGCTGCATGGCCTCGCCAACGACGTCTATTTTCAGGTCGGCTTGCTGACCACCGTGGGTCTGGCGGTCAAGAACGCGATCCTCATCGTCGAGTTCGCGAAGGCGTTCTTCGATTCCGGAACCGCACTGCCCGAAGCTGCTCTGAAAGCCGCACAGGAACGGCTGCGCCCGATCCTGATGACCTCGATCGCCTTCGTCTTCGGGACGCTCCCTCTGGCCTTCGCGACGGGCGCCGGCGCGGCGAGCCGCGTGGCAATCGGCACAGCTGTGGTCGGCGGAATGGTCACCGCAACCTTCCTGGTGATCCTCTTCGTGCCGGTCTTTTTCGTGAGCGTCCTCACCCTCTTCCGCGTCAAACCACGGCGCACGGCCCCGGCTCTCGCCCTTGAAGAGGTTTGAGACATGCGCGCCCTCGTCCCCCTCAGTTGCCTTGCTCTAGCCCTGGCCGGATGTAGCTTGGTCCCAGACTATCAGTCCCCGCTCCTGCCGGTCGCGGCAAACTATCCAGGACGGCTGGCAAAGACGGTCGAGGTGGTCTCGGAGCCGGGCACGCCTCTCGATTGGCGCGACTTCTTTCGCGATCCCACCACGCAGGACTTGATTGCCCTCGGCATTGCCAACAACCGGGATTTGAGGGTCGCAGCTCTCAACGTGCAATCGGCGTTGGCGTCCTACGCCGTAAGTCGCGCAAGCCTTTTTCCAAGTATCGACGCAAAGACATCCTACTTGCAGTCGACAACGCCGGGGGATATCTACGGCTCCACCAGTCCCCAGCGCATACGGGAATACAGCTTCGGTGCCAGCGCCGCCTCCTGGGAACTCGATTTCTTCGGGCGTATCCGCAGTCAGGCCGAACAGTCGCGCCAGACCTTCCTCGCGGATGTAGAGACACGCCGGAGCACCGAGCTGTCTTTGAGCGCGCAGATCGCCTCCGCTTATCTCACCTGGCTTGCCGACCGTGAAGCATTGAGCGTCGCCGAATCCACCGTGCGGGCTCAAACCGAGTCGGTGCGTCTGACCCGCGCGAAGGCCACAACCGGGGCATCGACCGACCTCGAATTGGCCCAGGCGGATATCACTCTGCGCACTGCGCAATCGAGCGTCGCGCAATATACCCGCCAAGTCGGGCAGGATCTGGACCAGATTGTCTTGCTGGTTGGATGTTCTCTCCCGGAGGCCCTCGTGGGACGAATGTCGCACGCGCACGGGCTTGATGCCGGCGCGCGGTTTCCAATTCTGCGGCCCGGCCTGCCCGCCGATCTACTGACCCGCAGGCCAGATATCCGCGCGGCCGAGCACACCTTGATTGGCGCCAATGCCGATATCGGTGCTGCCCGGGCCGCGTTCTTCCCCCAGGTCACGCTGACGGCAAGCGGCGGGACGGCTAGCAGCGGGTTAAAGCGACTTTTTCGGCCCGGCCAGGGCTCATGGTCATTCGAGCCCAACGTGACGGTTCCGATCTTCGACGCTGGGACCAACCTTGCTAATCTCGATATCGCCGAGACGCAGAAACGGATTGAGCAGGCGAACTACGACAAAGCCATTCAATCGGCCTTCCACGACGTATCGGACGCTCTAATTGCACGTTCCAACTATGTGGCACAGGTGAATGCGCAGGAACGCTTGGTTGAATCCTCATCGCGCTACACCGACCTTTCAAAAGCACGCTTCCAGTCGGGAGCCGATACATATCTCAACGTTCTCGTCGCCCAAAGTTCCCTGTTCAGCGCGCGACTGACGCTGATCAGCGATCGTCTCGCTGCAGCTCAAAATATCGTTACGCTTTATAAATCACTGGGCGGCGGGTGGAATTAATTATACTTTATCATTATTATGATAATAATGATTGTCTTAGAAATAAAATGTCTTTAATTGTCAATATCTATAACCATGCCAATAGGCTCAAGACCCTACGCGGCCATACACCTACCGAGTTCATATCGACGGGCTGCGGGTGAAGGACGTCCACTTCCGCTCGCTCACCGAGCAGTTCGACAGCACCACCGCCCACGGCCGCTTCGCCCTGCAGATGCACGGGGCCATGGCCGAGTACTTCCTCGACCTCAACCGCGAGCGCACCATGGAGGGCCTGAAGGCAGCGCTCGCCCGTGGGCGCAAGGGCGGCCGGCCGAGGAAGCTCAAGGTGTTTGATCCCGCGGTGCGGTGATACGGTTGACCACCATGCCGCGCGGGATCGGCCGACCAAGCTGAACCATCCTTGGACCAACGGACAGGTCGAGCGAATGAACCGCACGATCAAGGATGCGACGGTCCAGCGCCACCACTACGACAGCCACGACCAGCTTCGAACGCATCCGCACCTGTTCGTCGATCCCTGCAATCACGCCCGCAGGCTCAAGACCCTGCGGGGCCAGACACCCACCGAGTTCATCCTGAACGCCTGGACGAAAGAGCCTAATCGCTTCAGGATCGACCCGTCACACCTCATCCCGGGACCATACACCTAGGGCATCACCCCGGGAGGTGGCTGCCGGCTTCCGGAAAAAGACGATGCCGATCAATAATCTAGCGCATCGTGCCGGTTCCGGTGTCCGGCCTGATGCGCTAGCCTCCGGTCCAGGCGCGCGACGATCACGGCCGCGGACGCGGGGTACGGAAAGCCACGCTTCGTCCACCTTTTTTCGCGAGGCTGAACTGAAACTTGGCGCGACGCGCGTAGTGCCGCGCCGCCCTTGCCCTGATAGGGCCGGCGGGCCTAACGGGGGACTCGTTCTGGAATGAAGCCGATGGCCGACGTCACTGGACCTCCGGCGCCCGCCGCGGGCCCGCAGAATCCCGGGCTGCCGGTCCCCGGCACGCAGGGTCCGGGTTCGCCGGCGGCTGCGCCGCAGGCGACCGGATCCATCGACCGCTCGGAACAGCCGGGCCGGGTCGGTCTGCTGCTGGTGCTGGCGGGCCTGCTGGTCGGGGCCGCCATCGGCCTGTCGTTCGTGGCGAACGAGCAGGCGCAGTCGCTGATCGTCTGGTTGCTGGCCCTGCTGGCGATGGCGGGGGTGTTCTTCCTGTTCGCCCTGGCGATCGGGGCGCTCCAGCTCAGCGGCAGCGCCGCCCGGGACGACATCACCAAGGGCATCGTCGACGCCTCGCCCGACGGGGCGCTGGTCGTCGAGGATGGCGGCCGGCTGATCTACGCCAACGAGGCCTATCTGCGGATCGCCGGCGGCGACACCTTCTCGAACCTCGTGCCCATGGAGCGCATCCTGGTCGGGCCGCCGGAGGTCTCGGAGGCGGTCTACCGCCTGTCGCAGGCCTCGCGCGACGCTAGGGCCCACACCGAGGAGGTCCGGATGTCGCCGCCGCTGGGCCCGGTCGCCGGCGAGCGCAGCTTCGGATGGTACCGGGTCTCGGTCCGGCCGCTCGCGCGCCCGCGCCGGGCCGCCTCGCTCTGGACGGTGGCCGACATCACCGCCGAGCGCGAGCGGCAGGAGAACGTCTTCCAGGAACTCCAGCACGCGATCGACTACCTGGACCACGCCCCGGCGGGCTTCCTGTCGATCGATCCGGCCGGCGCCATCGTCTACATGAACGCCACCCTGGCGGCCTGGCTCGGCTACGATCTGGCGAGCGTCGGCCACGGCGGCCCCCACCTCACCGAGATCGCCCCGGAGGCGGATGTCCTCGTGCGCGCCGCCGGCCTGCCCGGGGAGGTCCGCACCGACCGCTTCGACCTCGACCTGCGCCGCCGCAACGGCCACACCCTGCCGGTGCGGCTCTACCACCGGATCGCCTTCGGCAAGGACGGCAAGCCCGGATCCTCCCGGACCTTCGTGATCAACCGCTCCGCCGGGGCCGAGACCGACGAGCCGCAGCGCGCCGCCGAGGTGCGCCTCGCCCGGTTCCTCAACAATTCGCCGATCGCCATCGCGACCCTCGACCGGACCGGGCGGATCGCCCGGGCCAACGCCTCGTTCACCCGGCTGTTCGGCACGGTCCCGCGCCAGGCCGAGGACGGCGCGCTCGACGGGGACGGCACGGCCCGGGCCGAGCCCAACGTCGCCGACTCGGTGACCGATCGCACCGCCCTGGAGGCCGGGCTCGCCCGCGCGGCGAGCGGCCGGACCGACCCCGAGCCGATCGAGGTCCAGCTCAACGGTCCGGGCGGCCGCTCGGCGCGGGTCTGGCTCAGCCCGGCCGACGGCGGCGACCCGGGGCAGAAGACCGACGAGGCCGAGCGGGTGATCCTGTACGCCCTCGACACCACGGCCCAGCGCCAGCTGGAGCAGCAGGTCGCCCAGGCCCAGAAGATGAACGCCGTGGGCCAGCTCGCGGGCGGCATCGCCCACGACTTCAACAACGTGCTGCAGGCGATCATCGGCTATTCGGACCTGCTGCTGGCGAGCCACCGGCCGACCGATCCGGCCTTCCAGGACATCATGCAGATCAAGCAGAACGCCAACCGGGCGGCGGGCCTCGTCCGCCAGCTCCTGGCGTTCTCCCGCCGCCAGACCTTGCGGCCGGAGGTGATGAATGTCGGGGAGGCGCTCTCGGAACTGACCCTGCTGCTCAAGCGCCTGCTCGGCGAGCGGGTCGCCCTAGAGTTGAAGCACGGCCGCGAGGTCTGGCCCGTGAAGGCCGACGTCAACCAGTTCGAGCAGGTGATCGTGAATCTCGCGGTCAACGCCCGGGATGCGATGCCGGAGGGCGGCAAGCTGGTGATCCGCACCGAGAACGTCACCGATCCGGGGCCGGCCTCGGCGGTCGAGGGGCGCGGCGGGGCACCGACGGGCGACCACGTGCTGATCGAGGTCCGCGACACCGGCCAGGGCATTCCCCCCGAGCTGATGGAGAAGATCTTCGAGCCGTTCTTCACCACCAAGGAGATCGGCAAGGGTACGGGGCTGGGGCTCTCGACGGTGTTCGGCATCGTCAAGCAATCCGGCGGCACCATCGACGTGCAATCGACGATGGGGGCGGGCACGGCCTTCCGCATCTACCTGCCGCGCCACGTCCCCGTGGCCGAGCCGGAGGAGGTGCCGCCGCCGGCCGCGGCCCTGCCGCGGACCGGACCGTTCACGGCGCCGGAGCAGGGCGGGCGCGGCGACGCCGGCGCGCCCGCCGGCGACCCGTCCGGCAAGCCCGACAAGCCCGCGCCGCGCAAGCCCGCCGCCGACCATACGGGGCAGGGGATCATCCTGCTCGTGGAGGACGAGGATCCGGTGCGGGCGGTCAACAGCCGGGCCCTCTCGGCCCGCGGCTACACGGTGCTGGAGGCGGCCTCGGGCCTGGAAGCCCTGGCGATCGTCCGCGAGGGCGCCCAGCCGATCGACCTAGTGGTCTCCGACGTGGTCATGCCCGAGATGGACGGCCCGACACTCCTGCGGGAGGTGCGCAAGCACCAGCCCGACCTGAAGGTGATCTTCGTCTCCGGCTATGCCGAGGACGCCTTCCGCAAGAACCTGCCGGAGGGCGAGACCTTCAACTTCCTGCCCAAGCCGTTCAGCCTGAAGCAGCTCGTCGAGACCGTGAAGAAGACCATGGCCGATTGAAAGGGAGGGCGCCGGGCCGGGGACGGCCCGGCGCGGTTCGCCGCAGTGGAGAACCGGCGCATCGCCGGCATCGCGGCGCCATCTCCCCCGTTGCGCCCTTGCAAAAATAGAACAAAACGGGCACAAAGACGCGGTGTTGCCGCGCGTTGTGAATGGCGCCCAACCCCTTCATAAGGAGCCCGCCAGATGGCCCAGCCCGCATTGAAAGTGGCCGACATGCCCCCCGTGGACAAGGATAAGGACAAGGACAAGTCCAAGGCGATCGACGCCGCCCTGTCCCAGATCGAGCGCGCCTTCGGCAAGGGCTCGATCATGCGGCTCGGTAAGAACGACAAGGTGCAGGAGGTCGAGACGATCTCCACCGGCTCGCTGGGGCTCGACATCGCGCTCGGCGTCGGCGGCCTTCCCCGCGGACGGGTGGTCGAGATCTACGGACCCGAATCGTCCGGCAAGACGACCCTGGCGCTCCACACCATCGCGGAAGCCCAGAAGAAGGGCGGCGTCTGCGCCTTCATCGACGCGGAGCACGCCCTCGACCCGGTCTATGCCCGCAAGCTCGGCGTCAATCTCGACGACCTGCTGATCTCCCAGCCAGACACCGGCGAGCAAGCCCTCGAGATCACCGACACGCTGGTGCGCTCCGGCGCCATCGACGTGCTGGTGGTCGATTCGGTGGCCGCGCTGACCCCGCGGGCCGAGATCGAGGGCGAGATGGGCGAGAGCCAGCCCGGCCTCCAGGCCCGCCTGATGAGCCAGGCCCTGCGCAAGCTGACCGGTTCGATCTCCCGCTCGAACTGCATGGTGATCTTCATCAACCAGATCCGGATGAAGATCGGCGTGATGTACGGCAGCCCGGAGACCACCACGGGCGGCAACGCCCTGAAGTTCTACGCCTCGGTGCGCCTCGACATTCGCCGCATCTCGACCCTGAAGGACCGCGACGAGGCGATCGGCAACCAAGTCCGCGTCAAGGTGGTGAAGAACAAGGTCGCCCCGCCGTTCAAGCAGGTTGAGTTCGACATCATGTTCGGAGAGGGCGTGTCAAAGGTCGGCGAGCTCATCGACCTCGGTGTGAAGGCCGGGATCGTCGAGAAGTCCGGGGCCTGGTTCTCGTACAACAGCCAGCGCCTCGGCCAGGGGCGCGAAAACTCGAAGGGCTTCCTGCGCGACAACCCAAAGATCGCCGCTGAGATCGAGACCTCGATCCGGCAGAACTCGGGACTCGTCGCCGAGAAGATCCTCGAGAACGCGGCGCCGACGCCGGACGAGCTCGACGAGGGCGAGGCTTAAGCCGCGCCGCCGCCAGTCCGAGAGGATCGCGGCAGAGTTAACAACGCGAACGCTAGGCCGGCCCCGGAGCCTCTCCGGGGCCGTTTGCGTCAGACGCGTCCCGGTCCGCGCGCGCGCCGGTCACCGTGCTGCGCTCGCGATGACGGAGCGCGCGACATCCGGACCGTCACCGACGGCGCAAACGCGAAAGCCCCGCGTCGCCGCGAGGCTTCCACCGATCGCTTCCCGAGAGCCTTCGCGGGCCCAGAATGCATCGGGCCACCCGCGACCCGACCCCGTCCGGATCAGGCGGCTTCGCCGGCCTCAGCAGGGGCAGCCTCGCCCTCGACCAGCTTCCAGGTCTTGGTCTTCGAGAACGGACGGCACTCCTCGATGAACACCGTCTGCCCGACCTTGGCGACATTCGCCTCGTCATGGGCGTGGTAGTTCTTCGAGCGGCGCACGGTCTTCTTCATCACCGGGTGCGTGAAGCGGCGCTCCACCTTCACCACGATGGTCTTCTCGCCCTTGTCGCTGACGACGGTGCCCTGCAGGACGCGCTTCGGCATGATGTTCTCCTAAGCCCTTCGTCAGCTCTTGGCCGCCTGCAGCGTCTTCGAACGCTGCAGGGTGCGGACGCGGGCGATGTCGCGGCGGACCTCACGGACGCGGGCGACGTTCTCGAGCTGGCCGGTGGCCCCCTGGAAGCGCAGGTTGAACTGCTCCTTCTTGAGGTTCAGCAACTCGTCGTTCAGCTGATCCGGCGACAACGCCTTAAGATCAGACACTCTCTGGGTCGACTTCACGATAGCCTCCGTTCAGTCGGCGATGCGTTGGACGACCCGCGTGCGGATCGGGAGCTTCGCGGCACCAAGGCGGAGCGCCTCCTTGGCGATGGCCTCGGCGACGCCGTCGACCTCGAACATGATCCGGCCGGGATGCACCCGGGCGGCCCAATAGTCCGGGGCGCCCTTGCCGGAGCCCATGCGGACCTCGGTCGGCTTCGAGGAGACCGGCACATCCGGGAACACCCGGATCCAGACGCGGCCCTGGCGCTTCATCTCGCGGGTGATCGCGCGGCGGGCCGCCTCGATCTGGCGGGCGGTGACGCGCTCGGGCTCCACCGCCTTCAGGCCGAACTGGCCGAAGTTCAGCTCGAAGCCGCCCTTGGCCGCACCGTGGATGCGGCCCTTGAACTGCTTGCGGAAGCGGGTCTTTTTCGGTTGCAGCATGGCTTCCTACCTTACGCGTGCTCGCGCTCGCGGCGTCCGCGCTCGCGGCCGCCCTCGCCATCGCGCTCACGGCGCCCGCCGGAGCGGCCGCCCTCTTCCTGGGCCTTCTTGTCCTGGGCCATCGGGTCGTGCTCGAGGATCTCGCCCTTGAACACCCACACCTTGATGCCGCAGGTCCCGTAGGTCGTGAACGCCGTGGCGGTCCCGTAATCCACGTCCGCACGCAGGGTGTGCAGCGGGACGCGGCCCTCGCGGTACCATTCCTGGCGGGCGATCTCGGCGCCGCCGAGACGGCCCGAGCAGTTGATCCGGATGCCCTCGGCGCCCAGACGCATCGCCGACTGGACGGCGCGCTTCATGGCCCGTCGGAAGGCGACGCGGCGCTCGAGCTGCTGGGCGATCGAGTCGGCCACCAGGGTGGCGTCGATCTCGGGCTTGCGCACCTCGACGATGTTGATGGTCACGTCCGCCTTGGTCATGGTGCCGACGAGCTTGCGCAGCTTCTCGATGTCCGCGCCCTTCTTGCCGATGACCACGCCCGGACGGCCCGAGTGGATGGTGACGCGGCACTTCCGGTGCGGTCGCTCGATGACGATCTTGGAGACCGCCGCCTGCTTGAGCTGCTTCATGAGGGCGGCGCGGATCGCGACGTCCTCGTGCATGAGCTTCGCGTAGTCGCCCTTGGTGGCGAACCAGCGGGAATCCCAGGTCCGGTTGATACCGAGCCGGAGACCGATCGGATTGACTTTCTGGCCCATCAGATCCTCCTCAGGCCGCTTCGGCCTGGCGGACTTCGCGAACCACGATGGTGAGGTTCGAGAAGGGCTTCAGGATACGCGCGCCGCGGCCGCGGGCGCGGGCGTGAAAGCGCTTGAGAACCAGCGCCTTGCCCACGAAGGCCTGGGAGACGACGAGGTCGTCCACGTCCAGGTCGTGGTTGTTCTCGGCGTTCGCGATGGCGCTCTCTAGGCACTTCTTGACCTCGGTGGAGATCCGCTTGCGCGAGAACTGCAGGTCGGCCAACGCGGTGTCGACCTTCTTGCCGCGGATCATCTGCGCCACGAGGTTGAGCTTCTGCGGGCTGACGCGCAGCATGCGCGCGACCGCCTTGGCCTCGTTCTCGGGGAGCGCGCGGGGGGTGGCTTGCTTGCCCATCTCAGCGCCTCTTCGCCTTCTTGTCGGCCGCGTGGCCCGGGAAGGTGCGGGTCGGCGAGAACTCGCCGAACTTGTGCCCGACCATTTCCTCGGTGACGTAGACCGGGATGTGCTTCTGCCCGTTGTGCACACCGAAGGTGAGCCCGACGAACTGCGGGAGGATCGTGGAGCGGCGGCTCCAGATCTTGATGACCTCGGAGCGCGAGGAGCCCCGCGCCGCCTCGGCCTTCTTGAAGAGGTAGCCGTCGACGAACGGCCCCTTCCAGAGAGAGCGTGCCATAGCGATTACTTCTTGCGGTTGTGGCGGCTGGACAGGATGAACACGTCGGTCCGCTTGTTGGACCGGGTCTTCTTCCCCTTGGTGGGCACGCCCCAGGGCGTGACCGGGTTGCGGCCGCCCGATGTGCGACCCTCGCCGCCGCCGTGCGGGTGATCCACCGGGTTCATGGCCACGCCGCGGTTATGCGGGCGCTTGCCGAGCCACCGGTTGCGCCCGGCCTTGCCGAGCGAGATGTTCATGTGGTCCGGGTTCGAGACCGCGCCCACGCTGGCGAAGCACTGACCGTGGACCAGGCGCTGCTCGCCGGAATTCAGGCGGAGCGTCACGTAGCCCTGGTCGCGGCCCACGATCTGCGCGTAGTTGCCGGCCGAGCGGGCGATCGCGCCGCCCTTGCCGATCTTCAGCTCGATGTTGTGGACGATGGTGCCCACCGGCATCGAGCCGACCGGACCGGCATTGCCCGGCTTGATGTCGACACCCTCGCCGGCCACGACCTTGTCGCCCGGCTGCAGCCGCTGCGGGGCCAGGATGTAGCTCTGCTTCCCGTCGGGGAAGTTGATCAGCGCGATGAACGCCGTGCGGTTCGGATCGTACTCGATCCGCTCCACGGTCGCGGCGACACCGAGCTGCTCGCGACGCTTGAAGTCGACGTTGCGCAGCACGCGCTTGTGGCCACCGCCGCGGAAGCGGACGGTGATCCGGCCCAGGTTGTTCCGGCCGCCGGAGGACGACTTGCCCTCCGTCAGCGCCTTCACCGGCTTGCCCTTGTAGAGCTCACGGCGGTCGACGAGCACGAGCTGGCGCAGGCTCGGCGTGACCGGTTTGAATGTCTTCAAGGCCATCGGCTTGGATCCCTAAAACCCGTCCTCAGAGCCCGGTCGTGACGTCGATCGTGTGGCCCTCGGCCAGGGTCACGATCGCCTTCTTCACGTCGGAGCGCTGTCCGCGGAGTCCGCGGAAAATCTTCTTCTTTCCCTTGGTGACAAGGGTGTTCACGGCCGTGACCTTCACGTCGAACAACTTCTCCACGGCCTCCTTGATCTGAGGCTTGGTCGCCTTGGGGGCGACCCGGAAGACAACCTTGTTCTGCTCGGTCAGGTTCGTCGCCTTCTCGGTGATGACCGGGGAGACGATGATGTCGTAGTGGCGCGGATCGGCACTCATTTGAAACGCTCCTCCAGCGCGTCGACGGCGGCCTTGGTCAGGACGAGCGTGTCGCGGCGCAGGATGTCGTAGACGTTGATACCCTGCACAGGCAGCACGTCGATCTGCGGGATGGCGCGGGCGGCCCGGCCGAAATTCACGTCGACCTCGGCACCACCGATGATCAGCGCGTTGGAGAGGCCCATCTTGCCGAAGCGCTCGACGAGACCCTTGGTCTTGTGATCCTCGATCTTGATGTCGTCGACGACGATCAGGGTCGAGGCCTTGGCCTTGGCCGAGAGGGCGTGACGCAGAGCCAGCGCCCGGACCTTCTTGGGCAGGTCGTGGCTGTGGTCGCGAACGACCGGACCGAAGGCCCGGCCACCGCCGCGGAACTGCGGCGCCGAGGCCGCGCCGTGGCGGGCGTTGCCGGTGCCCTTCTGCTTGTACAGCTTCTTGCGGGTCCGGTTCACAGCCGAGCGGTTCTTCACGGCATGGGTGCCGGCCCGGCGCTTGGCCAGCTGCCAGCGGACCATGCGCTGAAGGAGGTCAGCTCGCGGCTCAAGGCCGAAGATGTCCTCGTTCAGCTCGACCGAACCGGCGCCGGCGCCGTCGAGGGTGGTGATATCGAGCTTCATCAGGCGGTCTCCTCAGCCGCAGGGGCCTCGGGGGCAGTCTGGGCGGACTCGGGGGCAGCGCCGTTCTCACGGAACTTGCCCGGCAGCGGCACGTCGGCGGGGAGCTTGCGCTTCACCGCGTCGCGGATCTGGATCCAGCCGCCGGCGACGCCCGGCACCGCGCCCTCGACCAGGATCAGGCCGCGCTCGGGATCGGTGCGCACCACGCGCAGATTCTGGGTCGTGACCCGCTCGACACCGAGGTGACCCGGCATCTTCTTGTTCTTGAAGGTCTTGCCCGGATCCTGACGGCCGCCGGTCGAACCGATCGACCGGTGCGAGATCGACACGCCGTGGGTGGCGCGCAAGCCGCCGAAGTTCCAGCGCTTGATACCGCCCGCGAAGCCCTTACCGGTGGTGGTGCCGGTGACATCCACGAACTGGCCGGGGATGAAGTGGTCCGCGGTGATCTCCGCACCAACCGGAATCAGCGCGTCCTCGGACACGCGGAACTCGGCGAGCTTCTTCTTCGGCTCGACCTTGGCGACCGCGAAGCGGCCCCGCTCGGCAGCCGAGACATTCTTAACCTTGGCCTTGCCGACGCCGACCTGCAGCGCGACGTAGCCGTTCTTCTCGACGGTGCGGTGGGCAACCACCTGGCATTGATCGATCTTGAGCACGGTGACGGGGACATGTTCCCCCGCGTCCGTAAAGACGCGGGTCATCCCGACCTTCTGTGCGATGACGCCTGAGCGCATAGGTCTCTCCCTCGCGCGATGAAACGGTAAGCTCTAAGTCCCGGCGGGACTCAGAGCTTGATCTCCACGTCCACGCCGGCGGCGAGGTCGAGCTTCATCAGCGCGTCCACGGTCTGCGGCGTCGGATCGACGATATCGAGCACACGCTTGTGCGTGCGCATTTCGAACTGCTCGCGCGACTTCTTGTCGATGTGCGGCGAGCGGTTGACGGTGAACTTCTCGATATGCGTCGGAAGCGGGATCGGGCCCCGGATGGTCGCGCCGGTACGCCGGGCCGTGGAGACGATCTCCTTGGTCGACGCATCGAGGATGCGGTGATCGAACGCCTTCAGGCGGATGCGGATGTTCTGACCGTTCATGTTCCTGGAACCTTGAGAGGGACGGCGGGGAGTGCGGAGGCAAGCCCCCGCCGCGCCCTGCTAAGGATGCTTCTCTGCTATCAATCGTTGATGGCGGCGACGACGCCGGCACCGACGGTGCGGCCGCCCTCGCGAATGGCGAAGCGCAGCTTCTCCTCCATGGCCACCGGCACGATCAGCACCACGTCCATGGTCACGTTGTCGCCCGGCATCACCATCTCGGTGCCCTCCGGCAGGGTCACGATCCCGGTCACGTCCGTCGTGCGGAAGTAGAATTGCGGCCGGTAGTTCGTGAAGAACGGCGTGTGCCGCCCGCCCTCTTCCTTGGTCAGGATGTAGGCCTCGGCCTTGAACTTGGCGTGCGGCTTCACCGAACCCGGCTTGCACACGACCTGGCCGCGCTCCACGTCCTCGCGCTTCGTGCCGCGCAGCAGCACGCCGACGTTGTCGCCCGCCTGGCCCTGGTCGAGCAGCTTGCGGAACATCTCCACGCCGGTCACCGTCGTGGTCTGCGTGTCGCGGATGCCGACGATCTCCACCGTCTCGCCGACCTTCACGATCCCGCGCTCGACCCGGCCCGTCACCACCGTGCCGCGCCCCGAGATCGAGAACACGTCCTCGATCGGCATCAGGAACGGCAGGTCGATCGGCCGCTCCGGCTGCGGGATGTAGCTGTCGACGGTGGCCATCAGCGCCAGCACCGCCTCCTTGCCGATCTTGGGCTCCTTGTCCTCCAGCGCCATCAGCGCCGAGCCCTTGGTGATCGGGATGTCGTCGCCCGGGAAGTCGTACTTCGACAGGAGCTCGCGCACCTCGAGCTCGACCAGCTCCAGCAGCTCCTCGTCGTCGACCATGTCGACCTTGTTGAGGAACACCACCAGCGCCGGGACGCCGACCTGGCGGGCCAGCAGGATGTGCTCGCGGGTCTGCGGCATCGGGCCGTCGGCCGCCGACACCACCAGGATCGCGCCGTCCATCTGCGCCGCCCCGGTGATCATGTTCTTCACGTAGTCGGCGTGGCCGGGGCAATCGACGTGGGCGTAGTGCCGGTTGGCCGTCTCGTACTCCACGTGCGCCGTCGAGATCGTGATCCCGCGCGCCTTCTCCTCCGGCGCCTTGTCGATCTGGTCGTAGGCCGTGAACGTCGCCCCGCCCGTCTCGGCCAGGACCTTCGTGATCGCCGCCGTCAAAGACGTCTTGCCGTGATCCACGTGCCCGATCGTGCCGATGTTGCAGTGCGGCTTGGTGCGAGCGAACTTTTCCTTGCCCATCAGAGCCTCCTAAATTCGAATTCGTGTTGCGGATGAAGAGATGTCTAGGCGTAAAACCTTAGGCGTACTTGGCGATGACCTTGTCGGCCTCGCCGCGCGGCACCTCTTCGTAGTGGTCGAACTGCATCGTGAAGTTGGCGCGGCCCTGGGAGAAGGAGCGCAGCTGGTTCACGTAGCCGAACATGTTGGCCAGCGGCACCATCGCGTTGATGACGTTGGCGTTGCCGCGCATGTCCTGGCCCTGGATCTGGCCGCGGCGGGAGTTCAGATCGCCGATGACCGAACCGGTGTATTCCTCCGGCGAGACGACCTCGACCTTCATCACCGGCTCAAGCAGCACCGAGCCGCCCTTCTGCAGGGCCTCGCGGAAGGCGGCCCGGGAGGCGATCTCGAAGGCCAGCGCCGAGGAGTCGACGTCGTGGTAGGCACCGTCGATCAGCTCGACCTTCACGTCGACCACCGGGAAGCCGGCGAGCACGCCCGCGCCCAGGACCGAGTTCAGGCCCTTCTCGACGCCGGGGATGTACTCCTTCGGCACTGCGCCGCCGACGATCTTCGACTCGAAGGCGAAGCCGGCGCCCGGCTCGTTCGGCTCGACCACGAACTTCACGCGAGCGAACTGGCCGGTACCGCCGGTCTGCTTCTTGTGCGTGTAGTCGATCTCCTGACGACGGGTCAGCTTCTCGCGATAGGCCACCTGCGGCTGGCCGATATTCGCGTCGACCTTGTAGGTGCGGCGCAGGATGTCGACCTTGATGTCCAGGTGGAGCTCGCCCATCCCCTTGAGGATGGTCTGGCCCGATTCCTGGTCGGTGGAGACGCGGAACGACGGATCCTCGGCGGCGAGCTTCGCCAGCGCGATGCCGAGCTTCTCCTGGTCGGCCTTAGACTTCGGCTCGACGGCGATCTCGATGACGGGCTCGGGGAACTCCATCTTCTCGAGGATCACAGCCTTCTGCGGATCGCAGAGGGTGTCGCCCGTGCGGGTATCCTTGAGACCGGCCAGGGCGACGATGTCGCCGGCGAAGGCCTCCTTGATGTCCTCACGGTTGTTGGCGTGCATCAGGAGCATGCGGCCGACGCGCTCCTTCTTGTCGCGCGAGGAGTTGAGCACGTTAGCGCCCGAATCGACCTTGCCCGAATACACGCGGCAGAAGGTGATCGTGCCGACGTGGGGATCGTCCATGATCTTGAAGGCGAGCATGGAGAAGGGATCCGAATCCGTCGGGTGACGGACGGTCTCTTCCTCGGTCTTGAAGTCGATGCCCTTGATCTCGCCGCGGTCGGCCGGGGAGGGCAGGTAATCCACGACGGCGTCGAGGAGCGGCTGCACGCCCTTGTTCTTGAAGGCCGAGCCGCACAGCACCGGATGGAAGGCGCGCAGCTGCACGGCCTTGCGCACGAGCTTGCGCATGCTGGCCTCGTCCGGCTCGGTGCCGTCGAGGTAGGCGCCCATGGCCTCGTCGTCGAGCTCGACACAGGCCTCGACCAACTTGGTCCGATACTCGACGGCCTGATCCTTCAGGTCGGCCGGGATCTCGATCTCGTCGAAGTTGGCGCCCAGCGCCTCGCCCGACCAGACGATCGCCTTCATCTTGATGAGGTCGATCACGCCCTGGAAGTTCGACTCGGAACCGATCGGCAGCTGCAGGCACACCGGCTTGCCGGCGACGCGGTCGATGATGTCGGCCACGCACTTGAAGAAGTCGGCGCCGATCTTGTCCATCTTGTTGACGAACACGACGCGCGGCACGTCGTACTTGTCGGCCTGGCGCCACACGGTCTCGGTCTGGGGCTCGACGCCCTGGTTGCCGTCAAGCACACACACGGCGCCGTCGAGCACGCGGAGCGAACGCTCCACCTCGATGGTGAAGTCGACGTGGCCGGGGGTGTCGATGATGTTCAAGCGCTTGTCGCGCCAGAAGCACGTCGTCGCGGCGGACGTGATCGTGATGCCACGCTCCTGCTCCTGCTCCATCCAGTCCATCGTGGCGGCGCCCTCATGGACCTCGCCGATCTTATGGGACTTTCCGGTGTAGTAGAGGATCCGCTCCGTGGTCGTGGTCTTGCCGGCATCGATGTGGGCCATGATGCCGAAGTTGCGGTAGTCCTCGATCGCGTGCGTGCGGGGCATCGGATTGCTCCTGAGAGACGGCGGAACCGCTTACCAGCGGTAGTGCGAGAAGGCGCGGTTGGCTTCCGCCATCCGGTGCGTGTCTTCCCGCTTCTTGACGGCGTTGCCGCGGTTGTTGGCGGCGTCGAGCAGCTCGGCGGAGAGCCGCTCGACCATGGTGCGGTCGTTGCGCGACCGGGCGGCCTGGATCAGCCAGCGGATCGCCAGGGCCTGGCGGCGCTCGGTGCGGACCTCGACCGGGACCTGGTAGGTCGCGCCGCCGACGCGGCGGGAGCGGACCTCGATCATCGGGGCGACGTTGTCGAGGGCGGCGCGGAACACCTCGATCGGGTTGGCGCGGGCGCGGTTCTCGACGATGTCGAAGGCACCGTAGACGATCCGCTCGGCGGTCGACTTCTTGCCCTCGTACATGATCGAATTCATGAACTTCGTCAGCACCACGTCCCCGTACTTCGGGTCCGGGATGATCTCACGCTTCTCGGCAGAGTGGCGACGGGACATCTCTTACAACTCTCAAACGAGTCTGACTTAAGCACCCCGCGCAGGCCGCCTTGGCTTTCCGGAGAAAGCCGGCGACATCCTTACGAGGCCGTGGAAACGCTTGGAAACGACCGGATAAACTCCGGTCGCCGGTCTTACTTCGGCCGCTTGGCGCCGTACTTGGAGCGGCGCTGCTTGCGGTTCTTCACGCCCTGCGTGTCGAGCACGCCGCGCAGGATGTGGTAGCGCACGCCCGGAAGATCCTTCACGCGGCCGCCGCGGATCATCACCACGGAGTGCTCCTGAAGGTTGTGGCCCTCGCCCGGGATGTAGCCAATCACCTCGAAGCCGTTGGTCAAGCGGACCTTGGCGACCTTACGAAGGGCCGAGTTCGGCTTCTTCGGGGTCGTCGTGTAGACCCGGGTGCAGACGCCGCGCTTCTGCGGGCAAGCGTCGAGCGCCGGAACCTTGTTGCGGCTCCGCTGGATCTTCCGCGGCTGGGCGATCAGCTGGTTGATCGTCGGCATCCTGTGCCCTCTTCCTCGGTCACCTTGGCCGGATTGCCCAGGGCAATCCGCAAAACGAATATGCGCCGGAGGCCCTGTCATGGACCCTCGGCGCGGTGTGGGTAGAGGAGCACGCCCGAAACGGACGCGCTCGTACCTACGGATCTGACTTACAGCGTCAGGCGATTTGATCCCTCGGTGCGCGGGCGATGGCGACGGTTTCCGAGGGCAAACCCGAGGGACCGTCGGCAGCCGACGGCCGTCCGAAGTGGACGCGCTTCTAGACGCGGTTGCCCGGCAGGTCAATGCACCGAGGGCAGAAATCTGCGCCGCGCAGGAGGTTAAAGATCGGTCAAGGCGCGGTGACGCGCCTGACGAACGTGCCCGATTTCGAATAATCCGCCGCGACCACCGGGGTCGTCAATCTCGGGCGATTCGATCCGCGGTGGGATGCCGGCGAGCACGGCGTGATGGGAGGGGTACGCCCCGGCACATTGGCGGATCACGTCGAGCGGCCGGTCTCCGGCACGGTCTTTCCGGTTCTGGCGAAGATCGGCCTTTCGGACCTCCGGAGGCCCGCGCCCCGGCAACTCCAGCGGTTCTGAGCAGGGTGGATCGGATCTGAGTCGTCAGCCTGTTCGGCGACGCCCTGGCGCTTACCGGGTGCGGTGACACAACGCTGACGTTCATTCCGGAGATCGCGTCGGCTCGATCCACATTCGGCAATGCCGGAACAGCACCACGTATCGTTGAAAGGCCTCCTTTCGGCTCGCGGGATCTGACGGTCGAACGAGAGAGGCGGACGATCTTCAATGCAAAACCTCTCGTCGACTTTAGAACTGCTTACGCACACGAGGGCCGGTGTGATGTGAGTCGGATCGGCGGGGAGCGGCGATTCTCTCGGCGCCTTCGACTGTCCCATCTCCGCCGCGTTGTATCTCCCCACGCGGTGCCGCGTTCGGAGCCGCAGGATCCGGGTCGCAACGGCGTGTCGCGCCGGTACCGTGCCGGATCGGGGCAGGGGCGCGCCGTCACGGTCTACGGAAGATTAAAGCGATCCGTCGAAATGTCGCGATCGTCGGGCGGCCGGAAGGGTGCTCCGGGTTCGCGTCAAGGATTCTGCGTATGGGTTGCGTCGCCGTCAGCAACGTCGTTCCGTTCCGGCGGCCCATCCCCGCCCAGGCCCCCAGTGAGCGGGACGCGCGGGATCGCCGCCGCAGCGAGCAGCGGTCGCTGCTGGACGCGGTCTATGCCACCGGCAGCATGGTCCTGGCGGCCGACGACCGCGCGACCAAGCTCACGGCCTCGCGCCTCCAGGTCTACGGCTTCCTGGCGATCGAGGAGCTGCGGGCGGATGGGACCGTCCGGCGGCTGCGTCCCTCCGAGGCGATCCGCGCCCGCTCCGAGCATCCCTGGCGCCTGTCGAAACCCGCCTGCGGCACGGCGGTGACCATTCCGAGCCTGGAAGGCTTCCTGTTCGAGCCGGCCGGCCAGCCTGCCTGATCGCCCCCGTTATCGGGCTTCGGCGATCCCGACTCGTCGAGGCCCCCCGCAGGAAGGCTCGACGCGCCACGATGCGCGCCGGTCATATCTGTCCCGCCAGGCGCGTCCCGCGTAACGGGCCAGCCCCGTTCCCGGCGGCGATCTTTTCCCGACGATCGAACGCCGACTCCGTAGGCGTATTGCCCGTAGCCGGTCGGGCCGGGGCCGCAGTCCGCCGACCGTAAAACCGCGTCACCGCCGCGCCCGCGCCCTTCGGATTACGGTCCGTCACGCTTGCCATCGCCGGCTGAGCGTAGTATGCGCCCGGCCTTCGCGACATTTCCGATGGGTGCTCGCACCCTGCGAACGCGGTGACCGCGCCGGTGTCTCACGACACCGCCAGCGCGGTCGAACACATGAGCCGGGGATTTAACATCCCCATCAGGCGTCGTCCGCCGGGCAATACCGCCCGTGTGCGGAAACCCGCCTGAAACAAGGAGTCCCGCACGTGATCCAGATGCAGACGAATCTGGACGTCGCCGACAACTCGGGTGCACGCCGTGTGATGTGCATCAAGGTTCTCGGCGGGTCGAAGCGCAAATATGCCGGCGTCGGCGATGTCATCGTCGTCTCCGTGAAGGAGGCGATCCCGCGCGGTCGCGTCAAGAAGGGCGATGTCATGAAGGCGGTCGTCGTTCGGACGGCCAAGGCCGTGAAGCGCGTCGACGGATCGGTGATCCGCTTCGACAAGAACGCCGCCGTTCTGATCAACAATCAGAAGGAGCCGATCGGCACCCGCATCTTCGGACCGGTGCCGCGCGAGCTGCGCGCGCGAAACCACATGAAGATCATCTCCCTGGCCCCGGAGGTGCTGTGATGGCCGCGAAGATCAAGAAGGGCGACACGGTCGTCGTGCTCACCGGCCGCGATACCGGCCGCTCGGGCGAGGTGATCCAGGTTCTGCCGAAGGAAGGCCGGGCCTTCGTGCGCGGCGTCAACCTGGTCAAGAAGCACCAGAAGCAGACCCAGAACCAGGAAGGCGGCATCATCTCCAAGGAGGCCGCCATCCAGCTCTCGAACATCGCGGTCGCGGATGCCAACGGCAAGCCGACCCGCGTGGGTTTCCGCATCCTCGAAGACGGGCGCAAGGTCCGGTTCGCCAAGACCACGGGGGATCAGATCGATGGCTGAGGCCGACAAGAACGCCTACACCCCGCGTATGCGCAAGCATTACGATGAGGTGGTTCGCCAGAAGCTCATCGAGGAGTTCGGCTACAAGAACCCGATGGAAGTGCCGCAGATCACGAAGATCGTGATCAACATGGGCGTCGGTGAATCCACCGCGGATTCGAAGAAGGCCACCGTTGCGGCGGGCGACCTCTCGCTCATCGCCGGCCAGAAGCCGGTGATCACCCGGGCCCGGAAGGCCATCGCGACCTTCAAGGTCCGCGAGGGCATGCCGATCGGCTGCAAGGTGACGCTGCGCAAGCAGCGCATGTACGAGTTCATGGATCGGCTGATCACCATCGCGCTGCCGCGCGTGCGTGACTTCCGGGGCCTGAATCCGCGCTCGTTCGACGGCCGCGGCAACTACGCGCTGGGTCTCAAGGAGCACCTCGTGTTCCCGGAGATCTCCTACGATAAGGCCGAGCAGACTTGGGGCATGGACATCGTCGTGGCGACCACCGCCAAGACCGATGCCGAAGCCAAGGCCCTGCTCGCCGCCTTCCAGTTCCCGTTCCGGCAGTGAGGCCCTCGGGCCTCAGACGCGGACACCGGAGATAGATCCCATGTCGAAGAAAAGCTCAGTCGAGAAGAACGAGGCCCGCAAGGCGCTGGTGAAGCGCTTCGCGGCCAAGCGGAAGGCGCTCCTCGAGATCGCCAACAACGATGGCCTCGAGATGGAGGAGCGCTTCGAGGCGCGCCTCAAGCTCGCGGAACTGCCGCGCAACTCGTCGGCCACCCGGATCCGCAATCGCTGCGGCATCACCGGCCGTCCGCGCGCCTTCTACCGCAAGATGGGCATCTCGCGCGTGGCGCTGCGCGAGCTTGGCAACCGGGGGCTGATCCCCGGCCTGGTCAAGTCGAGCTGGTAAGGAGGTCCCCATGGTCAACGATCCCGTGGGCGACATGCTCACCCGCATCCGCAACGGCCAGCTGCGCCGTCGCAACGTGGTCCAGACGCCCGGCTCGCGCCTGCGCGCCAGCGTCCTCAACGTGCTGAGGTCCGAAGGTTACATCCGCGACTACGCGGCCACCGACCTCGGCAACGGCCGCACCGAGTTCGCCATCGAGCTCAAGTACTACGACGGCCGCCCGGTGATCCGCGAGATCAAGCGCGTGTCGAAGCCCGGCCGCCGGGTCTACTCGTCGGTCGGCGAGTTGCCGCACGTGGCCGACGGCCTCGGCGTCACCATCGTTTCCACCCCGCAGGGCGTCATGGCCGACCACGAGGCGCGCGAGCGCAACGTTGGCGGTGAAGTGCTCTGCACCGTGTTCTGATCGGGACGGAGGAGGTTATCCCATGTCTCGCGTAGGCAAGAAGCCCGTTCCCGTGCCGGCCGGCGTCACCGCCACCGTCACGGGCCAGACCGTCAAGATGAAGGGCTCCAAGGGCGAGCTGGAATTCGTCGTCCCCGCTCTGGTGAGCGTGGCGATGAAGGACGGCGCCATCGCCGTGGAGCCGGTCAACCAGTCCAAGCCGGCGCGGTCCCTGTGGGGCACGTCGCGGGCGCAGATCGCCAACATCGCCGAGGGCGTGTCGAAGGGCTTCGAGAAGAAGCTCGAGATCACGGGCGTCGGCTATCGTGCGGCGATGGCCGGCAAGGCGCTCAAGCTTTCGCTCGGCTACAGCCACGACATCGAATACGCGATCCCCACGGGGATCACGATCGTTACCCCGAAGCCCACCGAGATCACGATCACCGGGATCAACCGCCAGCAGGTCGGTCAGGTCGCCGCCGAGATCCGCGATTACCGCGGACCCGAGCCCTACAAGGGCAAGGGCGTGAAGTACGCGGGCGAGTTCATCTTCCGCAAGGAAGGCAAGAAGAAGTAAGGAGGGCATCATGTCTCGCAAGCTCGAAGCCCTCGATCGCCGCAAGGCGCGCGTCCGCCGCGCGCTGCGGGCGGCCGCCAACGGCCGTCCGCGGCTCTCGGTGTTCCGCTCGTCGAAGCAGATCTACGTGCAGGTCATCGACGACGCGGCCGGCAAGACGCTGGCCGCCGCCTCGTCGATCGACAAGGCACTCAAGGGCGAACTCAAGACCGGCGCCGACGTCGCCGCCGCCAAGGCGGTGGGCAAACTCGTCGCCGAGCGCGCCAAGGCCGCGGGCGTCACGAAGGTGATCTTCGACCGCTCCGGCTACATCTATCACGGCCGCGTCGCGGCCGTCGCCGAGGCCGCCCGCGAAGGCGGCCTGGAGTTCTGAGGAACCTCTCTTCCCCCCTTGCGGGGAGGAGCCGGAGGTCGGGGTGGTGCGGGCGAGGCACTCCGGTGCCGTCTGCACCACCCCCACCCCTTACCCCTCCCCACACGGGGGAGGGGAAAATCGAGCGAGCGGGTCTTCGGGCCTGCGCCAGTGAGATGAACAGGTAGAAAACGATGGCACGTGAACGGGAAGGCGGGGGCCGCGGCCGCCGCGACGATCGCGAGGAGCGCGACAGCGAGTTCGTGGACAAGCTGGTCCACATCAACCGCGTCGCCAAGGTGGTGAAGGGCGGCCGTCGCTTCGGATTCGCGGCCCTCGTCGTCGTTGGCGACCAGAAGGGCCGCGTCGGCTTCGGCCACGGCAAGGCCCGTGAGGTGCCGGAGGCGATCCGCAAGGCCACCGAGGCGGCCAAGCGCGGCCTCATCCGCGTTTCGCTCCGCGAGGGCCGGACCCTGCACCACGACGTCAACGGACGTCACGGCGCCGGCAAGGTGATCCTCCGCGCGGCCCCGCAGGGCACCGGCATCATCGCCGGCGGTCCGATGCGCGCCGTGTTCGAGACGCTGGGCATGCAGGACGTGGTCGCCAAGTCGCTGGGTTCGTCGAACCCCTACAACCTTGTGCGCGCCACCTTCGAGGCGCTCAAGAACGAGGACAGCCCGCGCTCCGTGGCGGCCCGCCGCGGCATCAAGGTGTCGACGCTCCAGTCGCGCCGCCGCGATGCCGACCCGGCCGACCAGTCCGAAGCCGCGGTCGCGTAAGGGAGGGTCCGATGGCACAGAAGACCGTCCGTATCGAACAGATCGGCTCGCCGATCCGCCGCGAGGCCAGCCAGCGCCAGACGCTGATCGGCCTCAAGCTCAACAAGCTCCACCGCGTGTCCCAGCTGGAGGATACCCCCTCCGTGCGCGGCATGATCCGCAAGGTTGCGCACCTCGTGCGCGTCCACGGCGACGTGGCGTGAGGAGGTTCCGATGAAGCTCAACGAGATCAGCGACAATCCCGGCGCCACCAAGGACCGGATGCGTGTCGGCCGGGGCATCGGCTCCGGCAAGGGCAAGACCGCGGGCCGCGGCGTGAAGGGTCAGAAGGCCCGGACCGGCGTGTCCATCAAGGGCTTCGAGGGCGGTCAGATGCCGCTCCACCGGCGCCTGCCGAAGCGCGGCTTCAACAACCTCTACGCCCAGGATCTGAACGAGGTGAACCTCGGCCGGATCCAGGAGGCGGTCGACGCCGGCAAGCTCGACAAGGCCGCCACCGTGACGGTGGAGAGCCTCGTCGCCGCCGGCATCATCGCCCGTCGCCGTGACGGCGTGAAGCTGCTCGGCGTCGGCGAGATCACCGCGAAGCTCAGCTTCGAGGTGACCCGCGCCTCCAAGTCCGCCGTCGAGGCGGTCGAGAAGGTCGGCGGCTCGGTCAGCGTCGTCCACGCCCAGGGTGTCTCCACCCGCGGCGGCAGCGAGGCGGCCACGGCCTGACGGCGGCCGAAGGGGCGGCCGCGGGACCCGTTGCGCGGGCTCCGCGCACCCTTTAAGCCACTCCTTCGAGCGGCGGCCCTGCGACCACGCGGGCCGCCGCTTTCATTTCATCCGGGCCCGATCGCCCGGCGACATGTCCAGGACGCGACGCTTATGGCCTCAGCCGCCGAGCAGCTTGCCGCCAATCTCAATTTCGGCGCGATCGCCAAGGCCGATGAGCTGAAGAAGCGCATCTGGTTCACCCTCGGCGCGCTCGTGGTGTTCCGGCTGGGCACCTACATCCCGATCCCCGGCATCGACCCGGAGCAGTTCGCCCGGAACTTCCAGCAGCAGTCCGGCGGCGTGCTCGGCCTGTTCAACATGTTCTCGGGCGGCGCCGTCGAGCGCATGGCGATCTTCGCCCTCAACATCATGCCGTACATCTCGGCCTCGATCATCGTGCAGCTCCTGACCTCAGTGATCCCGAGCCTGGAGGCACTGAAGAAGGAGGGCGAATCCGGCCGCAAGGTCATCAACCAGTACACCCGCTATCTGACGGTGGTCCTGGCCCTGGTGCAGTCCTGGGGCATCGCCATCGGCCTGCAGAGCTCGTCGGCGGCCATCGATCCCGGCCCGTTCTTCCTGGCCTCGACGGTGATCACGCTGACCGGCGGCACCCTGTTCCTGATGTGGCTCGGTGAGCAGATCACCTCGCGCGGCATCGGCAACGGCTCGTCGCTGATCATCTTCGCCGGCATCGTCGCCCATCTGCCGGTGGCGATCGCGGGCGCCCTCGAACTCGGCCGCACCGGCGCGCTGTCGCCGGCGATCATCCTGGGCGTGGCCGTGGCCGCGGTGGCGCTGGTCTACTTCATCGTGTTCATGGAGCGCGCCCAGCGCCGGCTCCTGATCAATTACCCGAAGCGCCAGGTCGGCAACCGCATGTACGAGGGCCAGACCTCGTTCCTGCCGCTCAAGCTCAACACCTCGGGCGTGATCCCGCCGATCTTCGCCTCGTCGCTGCTGCTCCTGCCGGCCACCGCCGCGAGCTTCTCGGCCAATGGCGGCAGTGCCGGCTGGCTCGGCACGGTCACGGCCTATCTCGGCCATGGCACGCCGCTGTTCCTGGTGCTCTACGCGGCGCTGATCATCTTCTTCACGTTCTTCTACACGGCGGTGGTGTTCAATCCGCAGGAGACGGCCGACAACCTGAAGAAGCATGGCGGCTTCATCCCGGGCATCCGCCCGGGCGAGCGCACCGCGGCCTTCATCGACAAGGTGCTGACCCGCATCACCGTGATCGGCGCCCTGTACCTGACCCTTGTCTGCCTGTGCCCGGAGATCCTGTCGTCCTACGCCTCGGCGAGCCTGGGCTTCGGCGGCACCTCGCTGCTGATCGTGGTCTCGGTGACGATGGATACGGTGGCGCAGATCCACGGGCACCTGATGGCGCATCAGTACGAGGGCCTCGTGAAGAAGGCCAAGCTGCGTGGCGCCTCGACCACGCAACGCCGGCGCTGACCCTGCTACAGAGGCGGCCCGGCATTAAGAACGCGCCGGCCTCTGGCACCAAGGTCCGGATGCTTCCGTGGCCCGGACCGGCTAGAAAACCCAGACCCAGGCGATGCCAGGGAGGCTTCGCCACCGCCGCTTGTGCCCGACCGTGTCGGGACGGACGAGGATAACGCCATGCGCATCATTCTGCTCGGGCCGCCCGGTGCGGGGAAGGGGACGCAATCCGAGCGGATCGTGCAGCGCTTCGGGATCCCGCAACTCTCCACCGGCGACATGCTGCGCGCCGCCGTCGCGGCCGGCACCCCGGTCGGGCTCGAGGCCAAGGCGGTGATGGAAGCGGGTGGCCTCGTCTCCGACCGGATCGTGGTCGGGATCGTCGCCGACCGGATCGAGGAGCCGGACGCCCGGCGTGGCTTCATCCTCGACGGCTTCCCGCGCACGGTGGCACAGGCGAAGGCCCTGGAGGCCATGCTCGACGGCAAGGGCCTCACCCTGTCGGCGGTGATCGAGTTGAAGGTGGACGAGACGGCGCTCGTCGGCCGGATCGAGCGGCGGGCCGCCGAGACTCAGGCCCGCGGCCAGGCCGTCCGCAAGGACGACACGCCCGAGGTGTTCAAGCAGCGCCTGGAGGCCTACCGCGCGCAGACGGCCCCGCTCTCGGCCTACTATGCCGGGACGGGCATGCTCGAGACCATCGACGGCATGCAGCCGATCGACAAGGTCACGGCCGACCTGATGGCGGTCCTGGAGCCGCACGAGGAACCGGTCGCTTCGTAGGGGCCTGCCGATCGCCGGTTGGACCCTTCTTCCGAACGCGTCACACCTCTGCGGGTTTGACGGGTGCAACGGCGATCGGACACCCCCATGCCCCTGCGCATCGTCGCCATTGCAGCCCTTCTGTTCGCCGTCGCGTTCCCGATCTTGCCGGCCGCGGCGCAGAGTCCGGCCCAATCCTTCGTTTACGGGCAGAAGCGGTTCAAGCACGCCTGCCGCCCGCCGCTCAAATACGCCGCGGGGACCTGTGTCCGCCGCTGCCCGGCCGGCTACCGGGATACGGGCGGCTATTGCCGCTTGCAGAAACAGGGATTTCGCTGACGCACGGCCGTCAGAGATCCGACCGGCGTTCGCGGTGGAGCGCGCCGAAGAAGTTTACGATATCCATTTGGAGCGACCGGCGGCCGAACAGGCGCAGCGGGAAGCCCTCGGTCGTATCGGCGCGCAGCTCGATCATCGCCGTCATGGCGTTGTACCGGAATACGATCCTGCGGCCCGCGAAGGTCGCCCAAAGCAGGCCGGGGCCGCCGTCCTGGCTCTGGAGCGCGATGGAGCCGGGCTCGGCCTCGGCGAGGATTCCGCCGATCACCGCCATCACGACCGGCGCCACCTCGTCCAGGGTTTCAGTGGCAGCCCGCAGCACGGCCTCCGCGAAGGCCCGCAGGGTGGCGCCGTCACTGGTCACAATCGTCATCCCTGCTCCCGTTTCCCCGCTTCGGCCCCGCACGCGACGCATGGCGGCACGAGGATTCGGGGTTCAGTCGTTGACATCGGCCCGCACGCACGCTAGCAGGCCCTCCTTCGTCCAGCCGAACGATGGTCTGCGGTGCCCTGTCCAGGGCTGCCTGCGGGCCGCGTCGTCGTTTCACGTGCGCAGGGGCCGGCCTCCACCGGACGCGCACGGCACCGGCCCGGATCCCCGGGCCCGACATGGAGAGTGATCGTGGCTCGTATCGCAGGCGTCAATATCCCGACCAACAAGCGCGTCGTCATCGCGCTCCAGTACATTCACGGCATCGGCGCCAAGAAGGCCGAGGAGATCACCCAGAAGGTGAACATCCCCGCCGAGCGCCGGGTCAACCAGCTGACCGACGCCGAGGTTCTCCAGATCCGCGAGACGATCGACCGGGACTACCTGGTGGAAGGCGACCTGCGCCGCGAAGTCTCGATGAACATCAAGCGCCTGATGGATCTCGGCGCCTATCGCGGCCTGCGTCACCGCAAGCAGCTGCCCGTCCGCGGCCAGCGCACGCACACCAACGCCCGCACCCGCAAGGGCAAGGCGAAGCCGATCGCCGGCAAGAAGAAGTAAGTCCTGCCCCTGGAAGGTCGTGCGTCGCGCGGCCTTCTTCCGTCGCGCTGGGTGTCCCGCAACGGCCCCGGCACAGGCTCGACCGCCCTGCACGGGCGCCGCAGCCAAGTCCCAAGAAGAATCCCGAGCGCCTGGAATTACGGGCGCGCTTGAAGGAAGAGTGAGACCCGAATGGCCAAGGAACCGCAACGCGTCCGTCGCCGCGAACGCAAGAACATCGTGTCGGGCGTCGCCCACGTGAACGCCTCGTTCAACAACACGATGATCACCATCACCGACGCGCAGGGCAACACGATCTCGTGGTCGTCGGCCGGCGCCATGGGCTTCAAGGGCTCGCGGAAGTCGACGCCCTACGCCGCGCAGGTCGCTGCCGAGGACGCCGCCCGCAAGGCCTCCGAGCACGGCATGCGCACCCTCGAGGTCGAGGTGTCGGGCCCGGGTTCGGGTCGTGAATCGGCCCTGCGCGCCCTCCAGGCCGCGGGCTTCACGGTGACCTCGATCCGCGACGTTACCTCGATCCCGCACAACGGCTGCCGCCCGCGCAAGCGGCGCCGGGTCTGATCGAAGCCGGCGAAACCCTTTGACGGAGAAGCACATGACAGGATCGAAGCCGCTTCCGGGCGTGCTGCGTTGGAACCTCGGCGACCTCACGGTCACCGCGCTCAACGACGGCTGGTTTCAGGCGAGCCTCGATCTGGTCACGGGCATCTCGAAGGAGGAGGCCGGGCGGCTGCAGCGGGCCGGCTTTCGCACCGAGCAGCCCAAGATCACGCTGAACGCCTTCCTGATCACGGGCCCCGGCCTCAAGCCGACCCTGATCGACACGGGCTACGGCGATCTGGCGCCGGCTCCGACCCTCGGCCGGGCCGGGGCGGCGCTCGCGCTCACCGGCGTCGCGCCGGAAGAGATCGGCACGGTGCTCGTCAGCCACCTGCACCCCGACCATGTGGGCGGGCTCGTGAAGGACGGGGCGGCGCGCTACCCGAACGCCGAGATCGTGCTGCACGCCGACGAGGCCGCGCATTGGCTTCCGGACGAGGCGCTCGCCAAGGCGCCCGAGGGAGCCAAGCCCTATTTCGAGGGCGCGCGGAAGGCGGTAGCGCCCTATGCGGGTCGGGTGCGCGAGCACCGGGGCGGCGAGGTGCTTCCTGGGATCACGGCGGTCCACCTGCCCGGCCATACGCCGGGCCATTGTGGGTTCCGCATCGTCTCCGGTGGACAGGCGCTGATGATGTGGACCGACGTGGTGCACATGCCGGCGATCCAGTTCAAGAACCCGGAGGCCGGCGTCGGCTTCGATGTCGACGGCGATCAGGCGCGGGAGACGCGCAAGACGATCCTGGACGAGGTGGCCCACGAGCGGACGCTCATCGCCGGCGGCCATCTCGAATTCCCGGCCCTCGGCTACGTCGACCGGGACGGGGCGGGCTACAGCTTCGTGCCGGCCCTCTGGGTCGGCGGCGAATAACAGACAGTGAATTCAGGGACCGTCCGGAGCGCCAGGGGACTGCGCCGGACGGCCGAAGCACGGGGGACGGGCGTCGCGGGTCCCGGGCATGGACGAGAGGTAGGATCGTGGTCATTCAGAAGAACTGGCAGGAACTGATCAAGCCGAACAAGCTGCAGGTCACGACCGGCGACGACCCCAAGCGGGTTGCCACCGTCGTCGCCGAGCCGCTCGAGCGCGGTTTCGGCACGACGCTCGGCAACGCCCTGCGCCGGGTGCTCCTGTCGTCCCTCCAGGGCGCGGCCGTGACCTCGGTGCAGATCGACGGTGTGCTGCACGAGTTCTCGTCGATCCCGGGCGTGCGTGAGGACGTCACCGACATCGTCCTCAACATCAAGACCATCGCGATCCGCTCGCAGACGGACGCACCCAAGCGCATGACCCTGCGCAAGACCGGGCCGGGCCTCGTCACCGCCGGGGACATCGGTACGGTCGGCGACATCCAGATCCTGAACCCCGAACTCGTGATCTGCACGCTCGATGACGGCGCCGAGATCCGGATGGAGTTCACGGTCGCCACCGGCAAGGGCTACGTCCCGGCCGAGCGCAACCGCCCGGAGGACGCACCCATCGGCCTGATCCCGGTGGATGCGCTGTTCTCGCCGGTCACCAAGGTCAGCTACCGCGTCGAGACCACCCGCGAGGGCCAGGATCTCGACAAGGACAAGCTGACCATGACGGTCGAGACCAACGGCGCGGTCTCGCCGGAGGATTCGCTCGCCTACGCGGCGCGGATCATCCAGGACCAGCTGCAGGTCTTCGTGAACTTCGAGGATCCGCGCAAGGAAGAGGCCGCTCCGCTCGCGCCGCAGCTGCCCTTCAACCCGGCGCTGCTCAAGAAGGTCGACGAGCTGGAGCTGTCGGTCCGCTCGGCGAACTGCCTGAAGAACGACAACATCGTCTACATCGGCGATCTCATCCAGAAGTCCGAGGGCGAGATGCTGCGGACCCCGAACTTCGGCCGCAAGTCGCTCAACGAGATCAAGGAAGTGCTCGCCGGCATGGGCCTGCACCTCGGCATGGACATCCCCGGCTGGCCGCCCGAGAACATCGAGGATCTCGCCAAGCGCTTCGAGGAGCACTATTAGGCCGGACTTCCCAGCTCCGCCCTCATCCTGAGGTGCCGGAGCGCAGCGGGGGCCTCCAAGAAGGCCTCCGGTAACCACAGCGATCCCTGGAGCCCTCCTTCGAGGCCCGCTGACGCGGGCACCGCAGGATGAGGGTTCCGGGTTGGAATTCCCGCCGCGGGGTCATGCGGAATGAACAGCCCCGCTCTCGGGGCGCCCGGCCGTACCGTGGCACGGCGGCCGAGACCAGAAGGAAGCCAGAACCATGCGTCACGGTTATCGCGGTCGCCGTTTCAACCGCACCGCCGAGCATCGCAAGGCGATGTTCGCCAACATGTCGGTCGCGCTGCTGAAGCACGAGCAGATCGTCACCACCCTACCCAAGGCCAAGGACCTACGTCCCGTGGTCGAGAAGCTGATCACGCTGGGCCGCATCGACAGCGTCCACACCCGCCGTCTCGCCATGGCGCAGCTGCGCGATGCCGACATGGTCAAGAAGCTCTTCACCGTGCTCGGCCCGCGCTACAAGGGCCGTCCGGGTGGTTACTGCCGCATCATGAAGGCGGGCTTCCGCCAGGGCGACAACGCTCCGCTGGCAGTGATCGAATTCGTCGACCGCGACGTCGAGGCCCGCGGCAAGGATTCCGGTCCGAGCCAGGTTGCCGAGGCGGCCTGATCCATCACGGGGGCGCCATTCGGCGTCCCTGGTCAAACGCGAGAAGCCGCTCCGGGCCATCCGGGGCGGCTTCTCGCGTTTGAGGGTCCACCATGTCTCCGGAACCCGGGCGCTACAGGGCCCGCGGAGGGACGCTGAACCGGGCAAATGGGCCAGCTCAGCGGGGCCGGCTATCGGCCTGATCGAGGAGCGTGCCGACCCGGTCGGCGAGGTCGGCCGAGCGGAACGGCTTGGACAGGACCGGCAGATCATCGGGGATCTGCATGGCGTCTGCATGGCCGGTGAGGATCAGCACCGGCAGGCTCGGGGTCCGGTCGCGGATCGCGGCGGCGAGCTCGACGCCGCTCATGCCCGGCATGGCCAGGTCGGCCACGACGATGTCAAAGCGGTCGCGGTCGAGGTCGCGTAGGGCGGCCGCGCCGTCGGCCGCCTCCGTCACGCTGTGGCCGAAGCCGGTGAGGAACGAGGCCGTAACATGCCGGACCTGAGGATCGTCGTCGACGATCAGGATCCGTGCCCGCCGGCCGGAGATGGGCGCCGGATCGGCCACCGGGGCGACCCGCTCTGGCCCGGCCTCCGCGAAGGGGAGCGCCAGCTCGACGCGGGTGCCGCGGCCGACCGCGCTGTCGATCACCAGCCGGCCCTTCGATTGCTGCGCGAGGCCGAACACCATGGCGAGCCCGAGCCCCGTGCCCTGGCCGACCGCCTTCGTCGTGAAGAACGGCTCGCACACCCGGCGCAGGATCTCCTCCGGAATGCCGGTGCCCACATCGGTCACGCTGATGCCGAGATAGGCGCCGTCGGCGATCTCGGGATCCCCGCTGATGCCGAGGCGCCGGGTCGCCACCGTGATGGTGCCGCCCTCGGGCATGGCGTCCCGGGCGTTGATGCACAGGTTGAGCACGGCGAGTTCGAGCTGTTCGGGATCGACCTGGACCGCCGGCTGGCCGTCCTCCAGGTCGGTCCGCACGGTGACGAGGCCGCCGAGGCTGCGCCCGAACAGGTCGCTCATCCCGACGATCAGGGCGTTCACGTCGACAGCCCGGGCCTGCAGATCGTGGGCCCGGCTGAAGCTGAGGAGCCGCTTCGTGAGGGAGGCGCCGCGCTCGGCCGCCCCGCGGGCGTTCTCGATCAGGCGCTGGACCCGGGGCTCGCCCGCGACCTTCGGGGCGGCCAGTTCCAGGCTGCCGAGGATCGCGGTCAGCAGGTTGTTGAAGTCGTGGGCGATGCCGCCGGCCAGGGTGCCGAGCGCCTGCATCTTGTCGGACTGGCGCAGCCGCGCCTCCAGGCTCCGCTGCTCGGTGACGTCCCGCTCGATCACCGCCAGGTGGCTGATCGCGCCGCCCGCGTCGCGGATCGGCACCCGGGTGACGTGGCTCCACTGCTCGGCCCCGGTCGGGCCGTCGCTGGTGAGGGTCTCGGCCACCGTGCCGGCCCGGATCGCCGCCGCGTCCGCCTCGGTCGCCGGAATGCCCGGAGCGCCGAGGACCTCGTCCTCGCGCCGCCCGAGGCAGGCGGCGACGTCACGGCCGAGCAGCGCCGCCTTGCGGGCGTTCAGACGCACGAAGCGGCCGTCCGCGTCCTTGAAGCTGATCGCGTCCTGGGCGTGATCGAGGAGGCCGCGGAGCAGCGCGCGCTCGGTGGCGAGGTCCCGGCCGAGGCGGTGGCGCTCGAAGGCCTGCCGCACGGTCGAGCGCAGCAGGCCCGCATCCCAGGGCTTCGTCACGTAGCCGACGATGCCGCCGCGGTTGAGGGCGGCGATCACCGCGGTGATGTCTGCATAGCCGGTGAGCAGGATCGCCTGCGCGTCGTGGAAGCCGCGGGCCTCGGCGAGCAGAGCATCGCCGGTGAGGCCGGGCATGCGCTGGTCCGAGAGCACCACGGCGATGTCGGGCTCGGCGCGCAGGATCTCCAGCGCCTCGGCGGGGCGCGAGGTCGTCAGCACCCGGTAGGAATCCTCGAACAGGTCCTCCAGGGCGATCAGGATGTCCGGCTCGTCGTCGACGGCCAGGATCGTCCCTACACCTGCCGTACCGTCACTCATGCACTGGCTGCCTGCCGCGGGATCCCGATCACGAAGCAGGCTCCCCCACCCGGCGCCGTCTCCACGGTGAGCGAGCCGCTATGCGCCTGAACGACGCTGTAGGCAATCGCCAAGCCGAGGCCGGTCCCCGATCCCACCGGCTTGGTCGTGAAGAACGGCTCGAAGATCTTCTCGCGCAGGGTATCCGGAATGCCGGGACCGGTATCGCTGATCCGGATCTCGTCGAGATCCGGGCTCGAGCAGGTCGTGATTCGAACCGTGCCGCCCGCCGGCATGGCGTCGGCGGCGTTGCCCAGGATGTTCATCACCACCTGGTTGAGCAGCGCCGGGGTGCAGTGGATCTCGGCCCGGCCCGCGAAGGTGCGCTCCACCGCGATCCGGTCGCCGAGCTTGTGCTGGATCAGGGCGAGCACGGTCTCGATCGCCTCCGGTACGTTGACGAGCGCCCGCTCGCCCTCGTCGAGGCGCGAGAACTTCCTCAGGTTCAGCACGAGGTCCTGGATGCGGGTCAGGCCCATCCGCATCGAGCCGACCCGCTGGCGCGCCTTCTCGACGAGGCGCCCGGCGGTCTCCGGCGGCGCCTCGGGCAAGTCGCCGAGCAGGCGCTCGACCGTGCCCTGATGGGCCAGGATGAAGGCCAGGGGATTGTTGATCTCATGGGCGATGCCGGCCACGAGTTCGCCGAGCGAGGCCATCTTGGCGGCCTGGACCAGCTTGGCCTGCGCGTCGGTGAGCTGCCGGTTGGCGTCGGCGAGGTCGCGGTTGGCCCGCTCCAGGGCGTCGGCGAGCCGGGCCCGGGCCTCCGCCGCCTCGGCCTCGGCCCGGGCGCGCTCCACCGCCCGCTCGCGCTCGCCGAACTGGCCGGCGATGCGCCGGTCGTCCTCTTCCAGCAGGCGGCGGCGCACGAAGCCGCGGACCCGCAGCGCCAGGACCTCGGCATCGGTCTTGGCGATGACGTCGTCGGCGCCGGCCGCGAAGGCCTCGACCAGGAAATTCTTGGCCGGATCGCTGCCGGCGATGCCGACGAGGTGGAAGCCGGCCCCGGCCGCCCGGCCGGCCCGGCGCTGGCTGATCGCCCGGCACAGGGCGAGCCCGTCATAGGCGTGGCCCAGGAGATCGACCGTGACGCAGTCGAAGGCCTCGCCCCCCGCATCCCCGTCCAGGGCGGCGAGCGCCGCCTCCGGCCCGTCGGCGCTGGTCACGTGGTGCCCGTCCTGGCTCATCAGGCCGGCCAGGAAGGTCCGGTAGGTGGCGCTGCCGTCGATCACCAGGATCCGGCCGCGCCGGAAGGCGGCCGCCCCCGGGCCTTCGCCGTCGCCGGCCGAGCGGCGCTCGCGCAGCAGGGCGCGGATGCGCAGGATCATCAGGTCGCGGTCGGCGGATTTCGGCAGGTAGGCGTCGGCGCCGCTCTCCAGCCCCTGGCGCTCGCCGCCGGTGCCGCCCGTGAGCATCAGCACCGGCAGCGCCCGGGTGCGCAGGGACAGGCGCATCTGCCGGATCAGCTCGTCGCCGTTCATGCCCGGCAGGTGGTAATCGGCCACCACGAGGTCGGGCTGGCTGCGATTCAGGTGATCGAGGGCGGTCTCGGACGAGGCGCAGCGTTCCACCGAGAAGCCGTGGGCCTCCAGGAGCAGGCGCAGCTCCAGGGCCTGCGTCTCCGAATCCTCCACGAGCAGGATCCGGGCGGGCCCCTCGGGCGAACCGGCCGATTCCGTCACGGCCGCGCCCCCGGTTCGACGAGGCGCAGGACGTGGTCGGCGACCCGGTCGAGGGGGAGGATGGCCCGGGCCGCTCCGAGCCGCACCGCCGCCGCCGGCATGCCGTAGACCACCGCGGTGCTCTCGTGCTCGGCCACGGTCTGGGCGCCGGCCTTCTGCATGTCGGCGAGGCCCACGGCCCCGTCCTCGCCCATGCCGGTCAGGAGCACGCCGATCCCGGAGGCTCCGGCCTGCCGGGCCATCGAGCGGAACAGAACGGTGGCGGCCGGCCGCTGCCCCGAGACCGGCGCCGAATCGATCACCCGGAGGATCCGGCCCGAGCCGATCTCCAGATGCCGGTCCCCCGGCGCCACGTAGACGCGGCCGGGCTCGGCCCGCTCCCCGTCCCGGGCCAGCCCGACCGGCAGGGTCACGACGCTGTCGAGCCAGCTCGCGAACCCGTCCATGAAGGCGGGGCCCATGTGCTGGACCACCAGCACCGGCAGGGGAAAGGTCCGCGGCAGGGCACCGATCACCCGGGCCAGGGCCGGGGGGCCGCCCGTGGAGGCCGCGATCCCGAGGAGGCTGGGCGCCTGTCCGGGCATCTCCGCCGGCATCGGAGAGACCGCGGCGGTGGTGCGTCCGGCCCATTCCGCGCCGATCGGGCGGCGGCGGATCACCGGCACCTGGGCCATGATCCGCAGCTGCGTGCAGATCTCGCCGGCCACGCCCTCGTAGCCGGCATGGGTCGTGGCCACGGGCTTCTCGACCACCGACAGGGCCCCGGCCCGGAGCGCGTTCATGGAGATGCGGAGCGACGAATCCTCGACCGAATCCGCCACCACGACGATCGGGGTCGGATGCTCGGCCATGATCCGCCGGGTGGTCTCCAGCCCGTCGATGCCGGGCAGGCGGATATCCATCGAGATGACGTCGGGCCGGGCGGTCCGGAGCCGGTCGAGCGCCTCCTCGCCGGAGGCGACCGCGGCGACGATCTCGAGCCGCGGATCGCGCGAGACGATGTGGCGGAGGAGCTCGCGCACCACGAGACTGTCCTCCACGAGCATGACGCGGACCGGGGTCACAGGAGCTGTCCGATCGTGTCGAGGAGCTGGCGCTGGTCGAATTTCTGCTTGGTCAGGTACGCGTCGGCGCCGAGGTCGAGGCCCCGGGCCACGTCGGCGGCGTCCCCGCGGGAGGTCATCAGGATCGTCGGCAGCCGGGCGAACCGCTCGTCGGCCCGCAGCGCCTGGACCAGGCCGAACCCGTCGAGGCGCGGCATCTCGACGTCGGCGAGGACGAGGTCCACGGGCTCGATCTCGGCGCGCAGCCGTTCGAGGGCGTCCTGGCCGTCGACGCAGACGACCACGCGGTAGCCGGCGGCTTCCAAGATGCCCTTCTCCAAGGTCCGGGTGGTGATCGAATCATCGACGACCAGGATGGTCGCCCGCGCGGCGGCCCGCGATGCGGCATCACCCGTCGCGCGTGTCGTCGAACGTGGGGCTTGCCCCATCGTTCCGAACGCCGGTGCCACAGCCGCCCGCGCCGCGAGCCCGTCGGGGTCGAGGACCAGCACCGGGACGTCGCCGGGCAGGATGGCCGTGCCGGCGATCAGGCCCGGATCGGCCCCGAAGGCGGGGGCCGGGAGGACGAGGAGCGAACGGACATCGTGCAGGCGATCGACGGCGAGCGCCAGCCGGCCGCCCCCGGCCCGCAGCACGACGGCCAGCAGGGTCTCGGACTCCTCCGGCGCTGCGGGCTGGCCCAGGAGCGCGGCGAGCGCGCTGACCGGGTGGCTGGTGGCCGCGTCGCCCGCGCCGAGCCGCAGGATCGTGCGTCCCATCGCCACCGGCAGGTCGGCCCGCTTCAGGCGCAGCAGGCGCTCCACGCTGCCCCCCGGCAGGGCGTAGCTGCGGCCCCCCGCCTCGACCAGGAGCAGGCTGCGCCGGGCGGCCGAGAGCGGCAGGGTGAAGACCAGGGCGGTGCCGGCGGGTGCGCGCGGCTCCAGGCGGACGCTGCCAAGGAGCTGGCGGGCCGCATCCGCCGCCACCGCGAGTCCGTAGCCGCGCCCCGACAGGGTGTCGACCGCCTCCGCGGTGGAGAAGCCGGGCTCGAAGACGAGGCGCAGCAGGGTCTCGGGATCGGCGCCCGCCCCCGGGGCGAGGAGGCCGCTCTGCCGGGCCACGGCCTCGATCCGGGCGAGATCCGGACCGGGCCCGTCGTCGAACACCGTGACCTGGAGCCGGGCGCCGCGCACCGCCACCTCGAGCCCGAGCGCCAGGGCCTCGGGCTTGCCGGCGGCCCGGCGCCGCTCCGGGCTCTGCCAGCCGTGGCTCAGGGCGTTGCGCAGGGCGTGGAGCAGCGGGTCCTTCAGCGCCTGGAGGGTGCCGCGCTCCACGGGCAGGTCGAGGCCGCGCAGGTCGAGATCGACCTCGCGGCCCTGTTCCCGGGCGGTCTCGCGCAGCGACCGCGCCAGCGGGGCCAGCACCGTCTCGGCCGGGACCAGGGCGAGGCGCTCGGCGGCGGTGCGGACCCGGGCGGCGGCGCCCTCGATCCCGCTGGCGACGGCGGCCTGGCGCCGGGACAGGTCCGAGGCCTCCCGGGCGAAGCTGCCGATCTCGGCCGCGAAGGCGCGCCATTCGGGCCGCTCCGACTCCGCCCCGGCGGCGAGCGCCTCCGCGCCGGCGCGCAGGTCCCGGGCGAGCCGGGCCAGCCGCGCGAGGCTCTCGGCCGCCGACAGGCGGCCGGCGAGGGTGCTGGTGAGGTCGTGGCTCGCCCGGACCACGGCCTCCACGGCCTCGCCGGGCACCCGCAGGAAGGCGGCGGCGGGATCGGCCGGCTCCGGCGGCGGCGCGGGAGCGACCGGCTCCGGAGCCGGGCCGGAGGGCCGCGGCGGTTGGGGCGGCGGCCCGGCCGCCGGTGCGGCCTGCGACGCCTCGTCCGGGAGCCCGAGGACCTGGCCCAGGGCCGCCAGGGCATCGGCCGGCATGGCGGGTCCGGCGCCGTCCTGGAGCCCGGCCACGTAGGCCTCGATCCGGTCGAGGGCGAGGTGGACGGCGTTGGCCGCGTCCCGGTCGAGGGCGGTCGCGCCGGTCCGGACCTTCTCGAACAGCGTCTCCAGGCGGTGGGCGACCGCCTCGACGGCGGGCAGATCGACGGCGCGCGAGGCGCCCTTCAGGCTGTGGGCGCGGCGGAACACGTCGTTCCAGTCCGGGGCGGCGCTGCCGAGCGCCCCGCGGATCGCCGTGATGTGCTCCCGGTGCTCGACATCGAAGGCGGCGAGCAGGAGCTGGCGGATGTCCTCGGGCAAGGCGCGGCCAACCTCAGTGGCGGTATCGTTCGGCGAGCGCCATGAGCGCCTGGGCGAGTTCGGTGAGGTTGGCCGAGGCGGTCTCGACCTGGCGGGTGCCGGCCGCGGTCTGCTGGCTGGCCTGCCGGATGTTCTGGAGCGCGCCCATGACCTGCTCGATGCCGAGCTGCTGCTGGTTGGTCGAGGCCACGATCTGCTGGAAGGTCTGCACGTTCTCCTCCACCCGGGCGGTGATCTCCTCGATGGTCCGCTGCGTCGTGTCCGAGCGGGTCTTGCCGGACGCGGCCCGCTTGACCGCCTCCTCGGTGAGCATCACCGAGGTGTTGATCCCCCGTTGGATCTCCCCCAGAAGCCCGCGCACCTGCCCGGTGGCCGCCTTCGCCTGGTCGGCCAGAAGCTTCATCTCGGACGCCACCACCGCGAAGCTGCGCCCGCTCTCCCCGGCCGCGGCCGCCTCGATGGCCGCGTTGAGCGCCAGCAGGTGCGTGCGCTCCGAGATGTCGTTGACCGTCTCGATGATGTCCCCGATCGTCTGGGTCTTCTCCGACAGGCCGACGATGTTGCCTGCCACAGCCTCCGCCTGCTCCCGGATCGCCTCCATCGCCCGGGCGGTGTCCGAGACCGCCCGCAGGCCCTGCCGCGAGGTCTGCGCGGTCGCCTGGGCGGTGGCGATCACCTCGGTCGCCCGCTTGCTGATCTGCGCCCCCGAATGCGTGATCTCGTCGACCGTAGCGGCGGTCTCCTGAACGGCCGCAAATTGCTGCTCCACCGAGGCCGCCTGCTCCTGCGCCGACGCCCGGATCTCCGCCGCCGCCGCGTTCAGGTCGGCCGTCGCCGCACGGTTGGTCCGCGCAAGCTCCGAAAGCCCCGAAACCATCGCGTTCAGCGTCCCCGCTAGACGACCGACCTCGTCCTGCCCGAGATTCTCCAGCCGGCCCGACAGGTCGCCGTCCCCGACCCGGCCCACGAAGGCCATGACGGTCTCCAGGGGGCGCACCACCGCGCGGCTGATCAGCCACGTGATCAGGATCGCCAGCAGCACCGCAGCGGCGAGGGTCAGGTAGATCGAGAGACGCGAGCGGTCGTAGACCTGTTGGACGGCGCGCTGACCCAGGGCCATGCCGCCGTCGAGCAGGCTCCTGAGAGTCTTGATCCCATCGAGGAAGGGCGCTTGGAGGCGGGTGATCTCGTCGTTGCGGGCCTCCACCGCGGCGGCATCCCGCGCGGCGATGGCGGCGAACTGCAGCTCGCTGAGGCTCCTGACGTCCCGGAAGGCGCGCTGGACCTCGCCGACCGCCGTGATGATCCGATCCCAGGACGCGACGCGCTCGGGGGAGGCCGAGGCAGCCCGGTACTCGGTGGCGAGCTGGACCGTGGTGGCGAGCCGATTCTCCACCTGGGTGGCGGTCTGGCGCCACGCAGCCGCGATGTCGTCGGTGCGGGCCGGCCGCCCCTGGCTCTGGGTCAGCATGGCGATCACGGCGCTGCGGCGGAGGAGCCCGAGGTCGCGGGCCTCGTTGCCGAGGTCGTCGAGCTGGCGCAGCACGGTCATGTCGCGCCGTACGATCGCGTCGGTCGTGTCGCGCACCGCCCCGATCTGCTCCAGCGCGTAGAGCCCGAGCGCCATGATCACCACCGTGACGGCGAAGAAGCCGAGGAGGATGCGTCGTCCGATCGACAGAATCACGGGCGGGGCTGGCTCCGGTTTGGGGGTGCGGGGGCCGTCAGGGCAGGGCGCGGCGCAGGAGGCGGGGCAGGTCGACGATGACGAAATCCGGGCCGCTGCCGCCCGCCGCCCCGGGGGCATAGCCCGAAGTCGCTTCGTTGCCCAACCCGTCGGGATCCGCGGCAGCCGGCGGGCTGACGGCGGCGGAACCGGGGGCGCGGGCGATCCCCAGCACCCGGTCGACCGCCAGGGCGATGGGCTGGTGGGCCGGGGCCCCGCGCAGCACCACGAGATGCCCCGTCTCGGTCTCGGAATCCGGCCGGCCGAGGGCCCGGGCCAGGCCGAGGACGCCGACGATCCGGCCCGAGAGGGCGATGAGGCCGATCAGCGCCGGCACCGCGCCCGGCATGGGCGTGCTCGGCCGCATCGGCAGGATCTGCGCGACGGCCGTCAGGGGCAGGCCGTAGCGCTCGCCGCCGCAGGCGCAGACGAGGTGCTCGAGGCCGGCATCGGAGGACGCCGCGGCGACGCCGCGCCGGGCCAGCGCCGCGGTGCGCTCGGCCCGGAGGTCCCGCTCCGTGCGGGGCCGCGTCGGCGCGCGGCCCGCCTGCGGGCTCGGGGTTGCCTCCATCAGGATCTCCTGCTGCCGCGGTCGAGGGCGGCGCGGGCCGCGGATGCGCCGGCGGCGATCTCCCCGGCGGACGCGCCGTCGCCCTCGGGCAGCGCCGTATCCGGCCCGAGAACCTGGATCAGGGCTTGGCTGAGGGCGATGGCGTTGTCGAGGGCGCGGGCGGCATCGGCCGGACGGCCGCGCGCGATCAGGAGCAGCCCGAGATGGTAGTGGGCCATCACGAAGCCCCGGTCGAGGTAGAGGGCCGCCCGCAGCGCCCGTTCGGCCTCCGCGTCGCGGCCGAGGGTCCGGGCGAGGAGGCCCTCGTAGAAGCGCAGGCCGGAATCGGTCGGGTCACGGTCGAGGGCGCGGCGCAACGCCCGCCAGGCGGCGCCGATCTCCCCGGCATCCGCGAGAATGCGGATCCGGTCGAGGACGGCGTCCGAGTCCTCCGCGGGGTCCACGGGCTCGGCGCGGTCGGGCGGGTCATCCGGTGGGCGCGCCAACGCGACGGCCGGTGCGGCATCGCGCGGCGCCGGCTCGTCGGCCGGGATCACCGGGGATTCGTCACCGGGGCCGGCCGATGCGTCCCGATCCGCCACGTCCGCGCCGCGGCCGCCCGGCGGCCTTTCCGGCTGCGCCGGTCCGGCCGGCGGGGCGAGGGGCGGCGGCGCCTCCGACCGGGCGCGATAGGCCACCGTCCCGGGCAGGCTGACGGCGTCGAGGAATCCCGAGAAGGCCGGGCTCGGCTCGGCGTGGCCGAGGAGCAGCCAGCCGTCCTCCTTGAGCCGGCGGGCCAGGCCGCGCACCACGGCCGCGACCGTCCGGGCGTCGAAGTAGATCAGGACGTTGCGGCACAGGATCAGGTCGTATCGCTCGCCCTCCGGCCGCACCGGTTCGACGAGCGTCAGCAGGTTGCCGCGCTCGAACCGCACCAGACCGCGATATTCCGGGCGCAGGGCGTAGCCGCCCTCCCGCCGGATCCCGGGGGCGGCGGGCAGCCGGGTGAAGTAGCGCAGCCGCTCCGCCGGCGGCATCGTGCGCAGGGCCCAGCGGCCGTACTCGGCGGAGCGGGCGACCGCGAGCGCCTCGTGGCTGATATCGGTGCCGAGGATCGAGACCCGCCAGTCCGGCAGCGCGTCGCCGAGGAGTTCCTGGACCAGGATCGCCAGGGAGTACGGCTCGGCCCCCGTCGAGCAGCCGGCGCTCCAGATCCGCAGCACGCGCTCGGAGGCCCGGGCCGCGATCAGCGCCGGCAGGATCCGCACGCGGAGCGCCTGGAACTGCTCGGCATAGCGGAAGAAGAACGTCTCGCCGACGGTGATCTCGGCCTCCAGGCGCGCCCATTCCGCCTCGCCCAGCACCGCGTCCGACAGGAGGGCGGCGTAGGCCGCGCAATCGGCCGCCGCGGCGTCGCGGAAGCGCCGGCGCAGGCGCTCGATCAGCAGATCGTCCTTGTCGGCATAATAATGGTGACCGGTGCGCGCGATGATCCGCGTCTTCAGGGCCGCGTAGGCGGGATCGGCACCCGGATCGGGGCGGGGAGGACCCGGACGGGGCATCGCGGGGTCAGACGGGCTCGGGCAGGGCGGCGAGGCGATCGGCGGCGGTCCGCGACAGCGCCGCGACCCGAGCCCGTTCCTCGACGGTCATGAGGCGCTCCGGCGCCAGGGCATGGATTAGGCGCTCGCCGAGGACGAGTTCGGCCGCGACGCAGCCATTGAAGGTCCCCGATTCGACCACGGGGCGGATCGCGTCCGCGGGCACGGTGACGAGGTCGGCGGCCCGGTCGACGCGATAGGCGAGGCCCTCTCCACGGGTGAGGACGAGATGCGCGTACCGGCCGGGCTCGGCGGCGTCCGATCGGAGCCCGAGCAGGGCCGCGAGGTCGATCACCGGGACCGGGCGCCCGCCGAGATTCAGGAAGCCGACGAGCCAGCCGCCCGCGGCGGGCGGGCTGTGGAGGTCCGGCAGCGGCAGCACTTCCGCGACCGCGGCCCGGGGCAGGGCGCAGGGCGTGCCCGCCACGTCGAGGAGGAGATAGGCCGAACCGCTGCTGGGCAACGCCACCCCTCCCTGTCCTTGCCCGGTCCGAGCCGGGTCGCGACATAGGCCGAGTTGGTGCCGGCGGCAATCGCCCGCTCCCCCGCCCGCTCCCCGCGACCGAACGCGGGGAACCAAGTCTCGCCTCAGCCGCTTATTTTCCGACGCAGCGGCAACGCTCCCGACAAGGGGCGGCGCCTCGCCTGCGCCGGTCTATGCCAGGGATTGACGATGAGGAAACTTCTTTTGGCCGCCGCGTCGCTGACGCTCCTGGCGGGCTCCGCCTACGCCCAGGGCAACGCGCCCTACAACAATTCCGGCTCGCAGGCCGGCGGCCCGCGCGGCGGCATGGAGCGCGCCGGCGAGGGTGCGGCGATGGAGCAGGGCGCTGCGCCGGCGCCCCGGCCCATGATGCGCAAGCGCATGAAGCACAAGCGGATGCGCCACCATCACCGGATGCATCACCAGATGTGATCGGTCCCGCTTCGCCGCCGAAGGGCGGCCGAGCGCGAACGATCCGGCCTGTCGCATCCGCGGCAGGCCTTTTTCATGTCCGGTCCTCCGCGCGCCTGCCGGAACCATAATTCCTCCCGCTGGTACCGACGCCGATCAGGACGGGGTCTTGCCGGTCACGCGCCCGCAGGCCAGGTTCGTTCGCGCACCGCCTCCGGCGAACGCAGTCGAAAGATGTTCGAAAACGAACATCGCCGCACGGAAGGTGGGCAGACGATCGGTCCAGGGACAGCTTTGAGGGGTAATCGATGTCGCGACCGCTCGACCGCAGGTCCGAGGACAGGATCGAGGCGACGGGAGTCGAGGGGCGACGCAGCGCCATCGTGGCGGCGGTGCGCCAGCGGGGCTTCGTCACCATCGAAGCGCTGGCCGCGCAGTTCGGTGTCACCGTCCAGACGATCCGCCGCGACCTCAACGAGCTGAGCGCCGAGGGCCGGCTCGAACGCTACCGCGGCGGCGGCGGCCTGCCCTCGAGCGTCGAGAACATCGACTACGCCGACCGCCGGGTGACCCTGCTGCCGGAGAAGACCCGGATCGCGCGCCTGGCGGCGAGCCGGATCCCGTCGCATTGCTCGGTCTTCATCAACATCGGCACGACACCGGAGGCGGTCGCCCGGGAGCTGACCCGGCACGACGACCTCAGCATCATCACCAACAACCTCAATGTCGCCCTGTCGCTGGCCGAGGCCACGGAGTTCCGGATCGTGGTGGCGGGGGGCACCGTGCGCAACCGCGACGGGGCCGTGCTCGGCCAGCTCACCTGCGATACGCTCAGCCAGTTCCGGGTCGACGTGGCGGTGATCGGAATCAGCGGGATCGACGCGGACGGGGCGCTCCTCGACTACGATTACGAGGAGGTGCGGGCGACGCAGACCATCCTGGCCCATGCCCGGAAAACCTTCCTGGTGGCCGACCACACCAAGTTCACCCGCCGGCCGATGGTCCAGGTCGGGCGGCTCGACCAGATCGACACCTTCTTCACCGACCGGCAGCCCCCGCCCGAGATCGCCGCCCTGCTCGGGCGGCTGGGCGTCGCCCTGGTGGTCGCCGGGGCGGCCGACGAACCGTAACGAACACGCGTTTTTTCGCTTGCGAAAATTCGCGGCCGGCTCAATATAGTTCCAACCCGCCGCGAGGGCGGGATTGGAGGACCCATGGCGGCAGCAACGCGCCAGCGCGAGCCGGCCGACGCCTACGACCTGCTGGTCATCGGCGGCGGCATCAACGGCACCGGCATCGCCCGGGACGCCGCCGGCCGCGGCCTGTCGGTCCTGCTGGCCGAACGCGGGGACCTGGCCGGCTTCACCTCCTCGTCCTCGACGAAGCTGATCCACGGCGGCCTGCGCTACCTGGAATATTACGAGTTCCGGCTCGTCCGGGAGGCGCTGGCGGAGCGCGAACGGCTGCTGCGGCAGGCGCCCCACGTGATCTGGCCGCTGCGCTTCGTGCTGCCCCACGACGAGGGCCTGCGCCCGGCCTGGATGCTGCGGCTCGGCCTGTTCCTGTACGATCATCTCGCGCGGCTGCGGACGCTGCCGGGCTCGACCTCGGTGGACCTGCGCCGCTCGGCTTACGGCGCCCCGCTGCAGAAGCGGCTGACCCGCGGCTTCGTCTATTCCGACTGCTGGGTCGAGGACAGCCGCCTCGTGGTCCTCAACGCCATGGACGCCCGCGAGCGCGGCGCCACGGTGCTCACGCGCACGGGCGTCGTCTCGGCGCGGCGCGCGGGTGACGGCTGGATCGCGACCCTGCGCGACGAGCGCAGCAACGCCGAGCGGACTGTCCGGGCCAAGGCCGTGGTCAACGCCGCCGGCCCCTGGGTCAGCGCGACGCTGGGCGGCACGCTCGGCATCAACAGCCGCGCGGCGGTGCGCCTGATCAAGGGCAGCCACATCGTGGTCAAGCGCCTGTTCGACGGCGACCAGGCCTACATCCTGCAGCAGCCCGACAAGCGCATCATCTTCGCGATCCCCTACGAGCGCGACTTCACCCTGATCGGCACCACCGACGTGCCCTATGACGGCGAGCCCGGGCCGGTCTCGATCTCCCCGGAGGAGACCGACTACCTCTGCGGTTGCATCAACCGCTCCTTCGACGCGACGATCACCCCGGCCGACGTGGTCTGGAGCTATTCGGGCGTGCGCCCCCTCTACGACGACGCGGCCGAGAACGCCTCCGCCGTGACCCGCGACTACGTCCTCGACGTGGAGGACCAGGGCGGCAAGGCGGCGGTGCTGTCGGTCTTCGGCGGCAAGATCACCACCTACCGGCGCCTGGCCGAGCACGCCCTGGACAAGCTGGCCCCGTACTTCCCGGCGCTCAAGACGCCCTGGACCGGCGACGCGGTGCTGCCCGGCGGCGCCATGACGAACGTGGATTTCGACCCGTTCCTCGCCGAGTTCCGGGCGGAAAAGCCGTTCCTGCCGGAGGAGACCGCGCGCCGGCTCGCCCGCGCCTACGGCACCCGGGCGCGGGACATCGTCGGCACGGCGCAGTCCCTGGCCGATCTCGGCGAGGCCTTCGACGGCGGCCTCACGGCGGCCGAGGTCGATTACCTGCGCACCGAGGAATGGGCCGTCACCGCGGAGGATATCCTGTGGCGGCGCTCGAAGCTCGGCCTGCGCACGGGCGCGGAGAGCGCCGCCCGTCTCTCCGCCTATCTCGACCGCAGGGCCGAGGCGGCCTGATTTTTTCGGACCCGAGCCGGCGAGAGACCGGTCGGGCTTAACACGGGAGGGAACGATGAGCCGTTACGTCGGGGCCATCGACCAGGGCACCACGAGCAGCCGATTCATCGTGTTCGACCGCGCGGGCAGCGTCATCACGCTCGCCCAGGCCGAGCACGCGCAGATCTACCCGGCCCCCGGCCATGTCGAGCACGACGCCGCCGAGATCTGGACCAAGACGCAAGGGGTGATGCGCGAGGCGCTGGAGAAGGGCGGGCTCCAGCCCTCCGATCTCGCCGCGGTGGGCATCACCAACCAGCGCGAGACCACGCTGATCTGGGACCGGCGCACCGGCAAGCCCCTGCACAACGCCCTGGTCTGGCAGGACACTCGCAACGACCGGCTGGTGGCCGAGTTCGCCCGCGACGGCGGCCGCGACCGATTCCGCGACCTCACCGGCCTGCCGCTGGCGAGCTATTTTTCGGGGCTCAAGCTGCGCTGGCTGCTCGACCATGTCGACGGCGCCCGGGAGAAGGCCGAGGCCGGCGACGTGCTGTTCGGCAACATCGACACGTGGCTGGTCTGGAACCTCACCGGCGGCACCGAGGGCGGCCTCCACGTCACCGACGTGACCAATGCCAGCCGCACACAGCTCATGTCGCTCAAGACGCTGGACTGGGACGACGGCATGCTGTCGGCCTTCGGCATCCCGCGGGCGATGCTGCCCCGGATCGCCTCGTCGAGCGAGGTCTACGGCGAGACCCGGGCGCCGTTTTCGGGCGTGCCGATCGCCGGCATCCTCGGGGACCAGCAGGCGGCCCTGTTCGGCCAGACCTGCTTCAGCCCGGGCGAGGCCAAGAACACCTACGGCACCGGCTGCTTCGCGCTGATGAACACCGGCACCGAGCCGGTCCCGTCGAAGGCCGGCCTCGTCACCACGCTCGCCTACCGGCTCGACGGCCAGAAGCCGGCCTACGCCCTCGAAGGCTCCATCGCCATCACGGGCGCCCTCGTGCAGTGGCTGCGCGACAACCTGCACATGATCAAGGATTCCGCGGAGGTCGAGACCCTCGCCACCACCGTCGAGGACAACGGCGGCGTCTATTTCGTGCCGGCCTTCTCGGGCCTCTACGCCCCGCACTGGAACGAGGGCGCCCGCGGCCTGATCATAGGCCTGACCCGCTACGTCAACCGCGGCCACATCGCCCGCTCGGTGCTGGAGGCGACCGCCTTCCAGACCCGCGAGGTGCTGCAGGCGATGGCCCAGGATTCCGGCATCCCGGTCAAGGAACTCCGCGCCGACGGCGGCATGGTCGCCAACAACACGCTGATGCAGTTCCAGTCCGACCTGCTCGACGTGCCCGTGGTGCGCCCGAAGGTGGCCGAGACCACCGCGCTCGGCGCCGCCTACGCGGCCGGCCTCGCCGTCGGCTATTGGAAGGGCATCGACGACCTCAAGGGCAACTGGGGCGTCGACAAGCGCTGGACGCCGAAGATGGATGCCGGCCAACGCGAAAAGATCGCCGCCGCCTGGGGCCGGGCGGTGCAGCGCTCCTTCGACTGGAAGCGCGACGAGGATTGAGGAGGACGGGCCCCTTTCCCACGCCCCTTAGCGGGCTACCGCCGACCCGGGCCGGGGCGCTGTCGCTCCTGCAAACCGCAACGCCCCCCCCTCTCCCGTGCAGGAGAGGGGGGACCTGCGCCGGTCATGAGTCATGCCGTTGTCGGCTCAAAGATGGAGCCCTGTGTGGGCGTAGCTCTGCGAGGGAGGGCAGGCGCCAAGCCGGAGACCGGTACGCAACCACCGGGCCTCGCGCACCGCGCGGGTCCGGAACTGTCAAAAGCAACAACAAACGGGGGAGACCAAACCATGACCTCACCATTCCTGGGCGAATTCCTGGGCACGATGACGCTGATTGTGCTGGGAGACGGCATCGTCGCCGGCACTCTGCTGAAGCGCTCGAAGGCCGAGAACGCCGGCTGGATCGCCATCACCGCCGGCTGGGCCTTCGCGGTGCTCGCCGGGATCTTCGTCGCCACCGCCACCGGCAGCCCGGACGCGCATCTCAACCCGGCCGTGACCGTGGCCGGCGCCGTCAGTTCGGGGGATGTCTCGAAGCTCGCGGTCTACGTGCCGGCGCAGATGCTCGGCGCCTTCGTGGGCGCGGCGATCGTCTGGCTGCACTACCTGCCGCACTGGGCGGCGACCCCGGAACAGGACCTGAAGCTCGCCTGCTTCTGCACCGGGCCGGCGATCCGGGACGCCAAGGCCAACTGGACCTCGGAGATCATCGCCACCTTCTTCCTGATCCTCACCATCTCGGCGCTGGTGACCAACACCCTGGGCGCCAGCGGCGCCATCCCGCGGGGCGTCGCGCCCTACATGGTCGGCATGCTGGTCTGGGGCATCGGCCTCTCGCTCGGCGGCACCACCGGCTACGCCATCAACCCCGCCCGCGACCTCGGGCCGCGCATCGCCCACGCGGTGCTGCCGATCGCCGGCAAGGGCTCCTCCGACTGGGGCTACGCGCTGATCCCGGTGGCCGGCCCGGTGGTCGGGGCAGCGCTGGCGGGGCTGCTGGTGCGGGGGCTCGGGATCTGACGGAACCGTCACACCCTCAACCGCCGCATGGCGTCCCGGCGTCGCGGCGGTTTGCGGCGCGGGGCCGGGCGCCTTAAGTCAAGGCGATCCCGACCGCGCCCCCGGGCGCTTCCCCGCGGTGTGGCAGCCCCCGACCCATGGCCGTCGTCCTCGACATCCTGATGAACGATCCGCGCGCCGCGCGGCTGCGCCACCCGGAGAAGGCCCACCGGCCGGATCAGCCGGTCCAGGCCAAGAAGCCGGACTGGATCCGCGTCAAGGCGCCCGGCTCCAAGGCCTGGACCGAGACCCAGAAGATCGTCCGCGAGCACGGTCTCGTCACGGTCTGCGAGGAGGCCGGCTGCCCGAATATCGGCGAGTGCTGGGAGAAGCGCCACGCCACCTTCATGATCATGGGCGACACCTGCACGCGGGCCTGCGCCTTCTGCAACGTCCGCACCGGCCTGCCCGACGCCCTCGACGCCCTGGAGCCGGAAAAAATCGGCGACTCGGTGGCCAAGCTCGGCCTGCACCACGTGGTCATCACCTCGGTGGACCGGGACGACCTGAAGGATGGCGGCGCCCAGCATTTCGCCCAGACCATCGCGGCGATCCGGCGGGCGAGCCCCGGCACCACGGTGGAAATCCTGACGCCGGACTTCCTGCGCAAGGATGGGGCGCTCGAGGTCGTGGTCGCGGCCAAGCCCGACGTGTTCAACCACAACCTGGAGACGGTGCCGGCCAAGTACCTGACGGTGCGGCCGGGCGCCCGCTACTTCCACTCGGTGCGCCTGCTCCAGCGGGTGAAGGAGCTCGACCCGACGATCTTCACCAAGTCCGGCATCATGGTCGGACTCGGCGAGGAGCGGAACGAGGTGCTTCAGCTCATGGACGACCTGCGCTCGGCCGAGGTCGATTTCCTCACCATCGGCCAGTACCTGCAGCCGTCCAAGAAGCACCACGAAGTGGTGCGCTTCGTGCCGCCGGACGAGTTCAAGACCTACGAGACCACCGCCTACGCCAAGGGCTTCCTGCTGGTCTCGGCGACGCCGCTCACCCGCTCGTCGCACCATGCCGGCGAAGACTTCGCCAAGCTTCGGGCGGCCCGGCTCGCCAAACATGCGTCCTCGCACGCCCCCGCCCTCTCGGCCTGAGCACGTCGGAACAGAAATGCCGTCCTTCCGGGTTACCCGCATGGTGCGGCATTCGCCGCAGCAGATGTACGATCTCGTCGCCGATGTGGAGCGCTACCCGGAGTTTCTGCCGCTGTGCGAATCCCTGCGGGTGATCCGCCGCCAGGATGTCCAGCACCAGGATATGCCGGAGGGCGGGCAGGTGCTGATCGCCGAGATGGGCGTCGGCTACAAGGCGATCCGCGAGCGCTTCACCACCCGGGTCAGCCTGGATCCGGCCCATCACAAGATCGTCGCCGAGTATATCGACGGCCCGTTCCGCCACCTCGAGAACCGCTGGTCGTTCAAGGAGGCGCCGAACGGCGGTTGCGCCGTCGACTTCTTCATCACCTACGAGTTCAAGAGCCGGACCCTCGGGTTGCTGATGGGTACGATGTTCGACCGCGCCTTCCGCAAGTTCACCGACGCCTTCGAGGGCCGGGCGGACCGGATCTACGGAGCCGCTTGAGCGGTCGCAGCCGGCAGGCCGCCGGCAGGATCCCATGCCGGCGGCCTGGAGCGGGGGACCGCCTTGACACGGCAAAGCGCCCCAGGGGGAGACACGCCAGCAGAGCAAGGGCTGATATCATGTTGATTTGATATTCGTATTTTTGCAAATTCCATTCTGTTTCTGACGAGCTTTACTCTCTCTGCTGCAGAACCTCTCTAAAACTGCCGCCGCTGTCGAATTCACATCTCCGCCCCCCCGACACCGAGCCAGGCCACGGACGCACGCCATTTGCGACTGAGCCGAGAGCGGCGGGGATTGGCCTTGCGATACGGACACGCTCTCGCCGCCATGGCCCTTGCGCTGATGGCCACGCACGCCCTGTCGTCATGCAGCGACGCCGACGACATCCGCCCCGCGGAGGCGCCCTCCGAAGAAGCGGTCGACCGAAGCCCGGCCAGCACGGTCCCGTATGAGGACCGGTTCAGCGACGCATGCAGCAATGCGTATCTTCCGATCGGATCGACGACCATCTCTTGGGCTGACGCCCTCGATGGAGATCCGTCGTGCCGAGACATCCCTCCCGGCTGGGATGTGACGATCCTGACCAACCTCTGCACCAAACCGGTGCCGAACACGCCCAGCCGCGCCCTCGGTGCCCACCCGTCCCCGAACATGCCCGACGGTGACCCACCCCATCGGACTCGCAGCGTGGTCGAGGATGGCAGGCGGATGGACCCGACATCCGGCTTTTCCGCATCCCATGCCCAGGGCCGGGGGGACAGGCTGCAGATGGTATTCCTGAACTCTGAACGGATCGGCTGGCGCCTTTACTGACCGCGGCGGCAGACCGGGCGGTGCGGTGTCGGCTTCGAGGATCGGTGAGCCCTACATCCGACCCCCCGAGCGGGCCCGACTGCCACACCGCCCTGAGATTAAGGTCTCCGCGGCATAGACCGGGCGACCGACTTGACAAAGACATCCATCTGAGACAGCCGCTTTTCAGTTATTGTACACGCCGCATGTTCGTTTGATGAATATCAAAATTCAATTCGCAGAATAAATAAGCAATTACGCGCTATCGGTAAATTATTATATCGATCATAGCCGTCGACTCGTAGCTCACGCTGCGACCTTCAACTTTACAGATCGATCAACCCATGCCAGCAGAACGCGCGGTGACCGGATCCAATCTGGCGCTGTATTTTCATTTGTTGGGGGTTATACCATGAAATACGGGGAGACACTGTTCGCCATTCCGCTCGCCATAGCGGCCATGACGGCCCTGTCGGCCTGCAACAGCACGGGATCGAATTCCGCGCCGGTGACGGCCGCCGCCGGCGCGGCCCCCGCGGCAGGCGCCGTCGTCCTGGCCGGCGACCGATTCAGCCCGTCCTTCATTCACGCTCATCTCAAGGTCAGGCGCACCACGGTCGGCGAGGTCCTCGCGCTGTACGGGCCTCCGGCGAGCCGGGACAACGTCGCCTCCCCGTCGGGAGACCGGAGCGTCATGACCTATATCCGGCCCGAGGCGGTGAAGTCTGGGGTCGGTGAAACCCTCGGCGTCATCGCGTCCCTGACTCCTCTCGGGTCGAGCGCGGGCGAAGCCCTCTACCGGGCAGGCAGCGCCGTCGACGGTGTCGAGACCATCGCCGCCGCCTCGGCGGCCCAATCCGCCAAGGCCCGGGGCGCCGGCAACAGGCTGGAGTTGATCTTCGTGAACGACCGTCTGGCCGATTGGCACCTGCTGTAGGCGTCGTGCGGGCCGGCAGGGCGGTCAACACGGATCACGGACTGCCCTGCGCGTGCACGTGCTCCGGCCGCACGCCCATCCCGATGATCCGGGCGGGCAGGGCCTGGAGCGGCGGCAGCGCGTCGAGGATCCGGAGCGCCAGGGGCGCCCGGAACGGGGCGTGAGCGGCCAGCGAGGCCGCGATCACCCGGGACTGGATCACCCGCTGGAGCGCCTGGGTCACCCGCACCGGGACCATCCGCCGGGCCTGGACCCGGGCGAGGACGGAATCGGCCACCGGCCCGGAGCGCAGGGGCCCGGCCAGGATGTTGGCCGCCGCCACCGCGTCCTGGATCGCGAGGTTGATCCCGACCCCGCCCACCGGCGACATGGCGTGGGCGGCATCGCCGATGCAGAGCAGGCCGGGCCGGTGCCAGCGGTCCAGCCGGTCGACCGTGACGGTCAGGAGCTTGACGCAGTCCCAGTCGGCGATGGAATCGGTGCGGTCGGCCAGGAACGGCGCGATCTCGGCGACCGCCGCCCGGAAGGCCGGCAGGCCCCCGGCGCGCAGGGCCGTATCGCCGCCCTTCGGCACCACGTAGGCGCATTGCCAGGCATCGCCCCGGTCGAGGGTGATCAGGATGCGTCCCGGCCCGAAGCGTCCGGCCGCCGCCTCCGGATCGCCGTCCCGGCGCGGCAGACGGAACCACAGGACGTCGATCGGGGCACCGAAGGCGCGGGGCGTGAACCCGGCACGCTCGCGCATCCGCGAGTGGCGCCCGTCCGCGCAGAGCACCAGATCGGCGCGGACCTCCACCGGCCCGTCCGGCCCCTCGGCCCGCACGCCCGCGACCCGGCCCTCGGCCTCGATGAGGTCGCGAGCCTCGGTCCGGCGGATCAATTGGAACCCCGGATAGCCGGCCGCTTCACCGGCCAAAAAGTCCAAAAAATCCCATTGCGGCATGAAGGACAGGAAGCGGTTGCGGGTCGGCAGCCGGCTGAAATCGGCGACCCGATAGCTTCGGCCGTTCACGACGCCGGAGAAGTGCTCGACGCGCCGCTGGGGCAGGGCGTGGAAGCGCTCGGACAGGCCGAGTTCGTCCATCAGGTCGAGGGTGGAGGGATGGATCGTGTCGCCGCGGAAATCACGCAGGAAATCCGCGTGCTCCTCCAGCACGGTGACGGCGAGCCCGGCGCGGGCGAAGAGCAGCCCGGCCATCATCCCGGCGGGGCCGCCGCCGACGATGCAGAGGCGGGTCGTCACCGTCTCCATGGACCGTCCCTCCATCGTCAGGCCCCGAGGGCCTCCTCCAGGAGACCGAGGGCGTCGGCGACGGCGGCCCGGCGGACGCCCGCGCGCCCGAGATCGCCGTAGCGCCGCTCCAGATGGCGCACGCCGCCATCCCCCAGGGCGAGCCCGAAATGGACCAGCCCGACCGGCTTCTCGGCGCTGCCGCCGCCGGGGCCCGCGATACCGGTGATCGCCACCGCCACGGAGGCCCGGGAGGCGGAGAGCGCCCCCGCGGCCATCGCCCGCGCCACCGGCGCGCTGACGGCGCCGTGCTTGTTGATGAGGTCCATCGGCACGCCGATCGCCTCGGCCTTGGCGGCGTTCGAGTAGGTGACGAACCCGCGCTCCAGGACGGCCGAAGAGCCCGGTACTGCGGTGAGCAGGCCGGCCACGAGGCCGCCGGTGCAGGATTCGGCCGTGGCGACCGTGCGGCCGGCCGCCGCGTAGGCCGCCACCAGCGCCTCCGCGCGCGCGAGAAGCTCTGCGTCGTCGATCATCGCGAACGGGCTCCCCTCGGGCGCCGTCGCCCTATCTCGTGTTGTGACGTATGGCCGGTGCCGGCTCAAGGACCGGCAGGCTCCACAGGAGACACGACGCGATGATCTTCCCCGCGACCACGGCGCTCTACGGCGCGCTGCTCGCCCTGGTGTATCTCGGCCTCTCGGGCTGGGTCATGGCGAGCCGGGTCTCCGGCAACGTGCTGTTCGGCGACGGGGGTGACGCGGCGCTGCTCAAACGGGCCAGGTCGCACGCCAACTTCTCGGAATACGTGCCCCTGACGCTGATCCTCGTCGGTCTGCTGGAGGCGGGGGGCGCCGGCCACGGGCTCGTACAGGGCCTGCTGGTCGCCCTCCTGGTCGGACGGATCCTGCACCCGATCGGCATGTTCGCGGCCCCGAACTCCCCGCGCCAGTTCGCCTGCCGGGGCGGCGGCATCCTGCTGACCCTCGCGGCGCTGGGCATCGCCGCCATCGCGCTGCTGCTGCGGGTGGCCTGAGCCTCACCCCTGGCGCATGGCGGTTTCCGCCTCGGCGTCGAGTGCGGGGCCGTCCTCCTCCGGGAGCCGGACCGTCGCGGCGGCCTGGGCGGCGAGCCCCTCCGCCCGGCCGACGAAGCCGAGCTTCTCGGTGGTCGTCGCCTTGATGGAGACCGCCGTCAGCGGCACGCCCGCGATGGCGGCGATGCGCGCCCGGATCGCCTCCCGGTGCTGGCCGATCCGCGGTGCTTCGGCCAGCACGGTGATGTCGAGGTGGTCGATCCGGCCGCCCCGGGCGCGGACCAGCCCGCAGGCATGGGCCAGGAACTGATCGGACGAGGCCCCGCGCCAGCGCTCCTCGGAGGGCGGGAAGTGGGTGCCGATATCACCGTCCGCGATGGCGCCGAGCAGGGCGTCGGTCAGCGCGTGCAGGGCCACGTCGCCGTCGGAATGGGCGAGCACCCCCCGGTCGGCCGGGATCTTCACGCCGCCGAGCCAGACATGGTCCCCGGTGGTGAAGGCGTGCACGTCGAATCCGGTGCCGACACGGGTGACGTAGGCGGTCATGGGGCGGGCTCCCGGCGCTGGGGTTTCGGCGGTGCCGGCCGCGAAGGCGCGCTCGGCCTCGATGAGGTCGGCGGGTTGGGTGATCTTGCGGTTGGCGACGTCGCCGGCGAACACCACCACCGGCAGGTCCGCCCATTCGGCGAGGGCGCCGTCGTCGGTGAAGCCGTCGAGCCCCGCCGCGGCGGCCGCGCGATGGGCGCCGAGCAGCGGGGCGAAGGCGAAGGCCTGCGGCGTCTGCACCGCGCGCAGATGCTCGCGGGGCGGGGTCTCATGAACCCGGCCGATGCCCGGGGCGATGTCGACGACGCGCTTGACCGTGTCGGTCACCGGCACGCCGGGCACGGCGGCGCCGTGGTCGCGCCCGGCCCCGATCGCCCGGGCGATCAGCGCCGCGTCGACGTAGGGGCGGGCGGCGTCGTGCACCAGCACGATCTCGGGCGCTGCGCCGGCGGCCAGGGCTTCGAGTCCGGCCCGGACGGAGAGCTGGCGCGTCGTGCCGCCCTCCACGGGCACGGCGATTTTGTCTCGGAGTTCGGCGGCAAGTTCCGCGAGGCACTCCTGGAAGAACGCGGCCGCGTCGGCGGCGATCACCGGCTGGATCCGGTCGATGGAATCCTGGGCGGCAAGGGCGGCCAGCGTGCGGGTCAGGACCGCCTGACCGCCCACGCGCCGATACTGCTTGGGCGTACCGCCGCCGATGCGGATCCCGCGCCCGGCCGCCACCACCACCGCGGCGACACCGGCCCCCGCGCGGGCGGGTCCGTTGGCAGGCGTGCCGGTGGCGGACATGGGCGGCAAACTCGTGGGATCTGGAGAGCAGGCTAGGGCCCGGACGCAGGCCAGACGGTCCGCCGATGCCCTGCCGGTGAGGATGCCCGTCGTTTAAGCGGGGGAGGGCCCGAAATCAACGCGTCGCCCCGCTTGCCAGCGGGCCGCGTTTGCCTCATTGTTGTGCAGAATGGCGACTGATCATTATTTGAGCGCGCTGCGCCGGGGACGACCCGTGGACGGGGAGGGGGAGCGCGCTCCGCTCTGCCTGCTCGCCCCCCTGTCCGGCGTCACCGACCTGCACATGCGCCGGATCGCCCGCCGCTGCGGCGCCGATGCCGTGGTCTCCGAGATGGTGGCGGCGCGCGAGCTCGCCCGCGGCGCCGGCGAGGCGGTCCTGCGCGCGGAGGGCTCCGGCGTCGATCTCCACGTGGTCCAGCTCGCGGGCTGCGAGGTCGGGCCGATGGCCGAGGCCGCGCGGCTCGCGGAGGCCGGGGGCGCCGACGTGATCGACGTGAACATGGGCTGCCCGGCCAAGATCGTCACCGGGATCGCCTCGGGCTCGGCCCTGATGCGCGACCTCGACCACGCGACGCGGCTGCTCGCCGCGGTACGCGGGGCGGTCTCGGTGCCGGTGACGGTCAAGATGCGCCTGGGCTGGGACGATGCGAGTCGCAACGCCGCCGACCTCGCGGCCCGCGCCGAGCGCCTCGGGCTCAACGCCGTCACGGTCCACGGCCGGACCCGGCAGCAATTCTACACGGGCACGGCCGACTGGGCCGCGATCCGCGCGGTGGTGGAGGCGGTGTCGATCCCGGTGATCGCCAACGGCGACGTGACCGACCTCGCCAGCGCCCGCGCCTGCCTGGCGGAATCGGCGGCCGCGGGGGTGATGATCGGCCGGGCCGCCACGGGCCGTCCCTGGCTGGTCGGGCAGGTCGCGGCGGCGCTCGCCGGCCGGCCGGCCCCGGCGCCGTCGCGGGCCGAGCAGGCCGCCCTGGCGGCCGAGCATTATGCCGGGCTCCTGTCCCTCTACGGCCGCGCCATGGGCGTGCGCCACGCGCGTAAGCACCTCGCCGCCTACGCGCAGACCGGCGGGGGGCTGGACCCGGCGGAGCGCACCGCGCTCCTCACCACCGCCGATCCCGACGCCGCGCTGGCGCTGCTGGCCCGGGCCTTCGCCGGGGCGCAGGATCCGATCCGGGAGGCCGCATGAGCGACGAACCCGTTCTGCAGGAGCCGGAGAGCCGGCGCGACACGGCCGCCGAGGCCGTGCTCAACGCCCTGCCGCTGCCGGTCCTGACCATCGGCGGCGACGAGCGGATCCTCCACTGCAACCACGCCGCGGAGGCGTTCTTCGACTATTCCGCACGGCTGATGCAGCGCCGCCGCCTGCGCGACATCATCCCCTTCGCCTCGCCGATCATCGCCCTGGTGACCGAGGTGCGCCGCCGCCGCGCCAGCGTCAGCGAGTACCGGGTGGAGCTGACCCAGCCCCGGCTCGGGCTTGAGCGCAGCGTCGACGTGTTCGCGACCCCGCTGGGCGACGACGGCGACGCCGTGGTGATGATGCTCCAGGAGCGCACCATCGCCGACAAGATGAACCGGCAGCTCACCCATCGCGGCGCCGCGCGCTCGATGGTGGCGCTCGGCGCGATGCTGGCCCACGAGATCAAGAACCCGCTGGCCGGGATCCGCGGCGCCGCGCAGCTCCTGGAGAGCACCGGCGCCGAGGAGGACCGGCTGCTCACCCGGCTGATCTGCGACGAGTCCGACCGGATCGTCCGGATCGTCGAGCGCATGGAGCTGTTCGGCGACGAGCGTCCGGCCGATCGCGGCGCCGTCAACGTCCACGGGGTGCTCGACCAGGTGAAGCGCTCCGCGCAGTCGGGGTTCGCCCGGCACATCCGCTTCGTCGAGACCTACGACCCGTCGCTGCCGCCGGTGCTGGGCAGCCGCGACCAGCTGATCCAGGTGATCCTGAACCTCGTGAAGAACGCCGCCGAGGCGATCGGCCAGGACGCGGTCGAGGGCGAGATCACCCTGTCGACCGCCTTCCGGACCGGCCTGCGCCTCCAGGTGCCGGGCTCCCGGGAGCGGGTCAGCCTGCCGATCGAGGTCGCGATCCGCGACAACGGCCCGGGCATCTCGGCCGATCTCCTGCCCGACCTGTTCGACCCGTTCGTCACCACCAAGGCGCAGGGCTCCGGCCTCGGTCTTGCATTGGTGGCCAAGATCGTCGGCGATCACGGAGGCATCGTCGAGTGCGATCCCGCCCCCCGCCGCACGACGTTCCGCATCCTTCTGCCGATGTCGAGTGCCCGGGACGGGCGCGAATCGGCGGTCGACCCATGATCACGTTTTGTGAGTCGGCTCCCCGTCGGAGGTCTGAGTAGAGAGTCATGCCGAACGGCCACATCATCGTCGCCGACGACGACGCTGCCATCCGCACCGTGCTGAACCAGGCGCTGTCCCGGGCGGGCTACGAGGTCCGCTCGACGGGCAATTGCGCGACCCTCTGGCGCTGGGTCGCGCAGGGGGAGGGCGACCTCGTCATCACCGACGTGGTCATGCCCGACGAGAACGTGTTCGATCTGCTGCCGCGCATCAAGCGGGTGCGGCCGGAACTGCCGATCATCGTGATGAGCGCGCAGAACACCTTCATGACGGCGATCCGCGCCTCGGAGCGGGGCGCCTACGAGTACCTGCCCAAGCCCTTCGACCTGAAGGAGCTGATCGCCATCGTGGGCCGCGCCCTCTCCCGTCCGCGCGGGGCGCCCGCCCCCGGTGGACCGCCCGAGAACGAGGACATCCCGCTGGTCGGGCGCTCCCCGGCCATGCAGGAGATCTACCGGGCGCTCGCCCGACTGATGCCCACCGACCTCACGGTGATGATCACCGGCGAATCCGGCACCGGCAAGGAGCTGGTGGCGCGGGCGCTGCACGATTACGGCCGCCGCCGCACCGGCCCGTTCGTGCCCGTCAACATGGCGGCGATCCCGCGGGACCTGATCGAGTCCGAGCTGTTCGGCCACGAGAAGGGGGCCTTCACCGGCGCCCTCCAGCGCTCCGCAGGCCGCTTCGAGCAGGCCGAGGGCGGCACGCTGTTCCTCGACGAGATCGGCGACATGCCCATGGAGGCGCAGACCCGGCTGCTGCGCGTCCTCCAGCAGGGCGAGTACACGACGGTGGGCGGACGCGTCCCGATCCGCACCAACGTCCGGATCATCGCGGCCACCAACAAGGACCTGCGGGTCTCGATCCAGCAGGGCATCTTCCGCGAGGACCTGTTCTTCCGCCTGAACGTCGTGCCCCTGCGGCTGCCGGCCCTGCGCGAGCGCTCGGAGGACGTGCCGGACCTCGTCCGCCACTTCTTCGTACAGGTCGAGCGCGAGGGTCTGACCCGCAAGATGCTCGACGGCGACGCCATGGAGCGGCTCAAGCGCTACCGCTGGCCCGGCAACGTCCGCGAGCTGGAGAACCTCGTCCGGCGGCTCGCCGCCCTCTACCCGCAGGAGACGATCACCGGCCCGGTGATCGAGGCGGAGCTCGACACCCTGCCGCTGGCGACGCCCTCGACGCCGGCCCTCAACGGCGGGGCGCGCAAGTCCGGCGCCGATGCCGAGAGCCTGTCCAGCGCGGTGGAGCGGCACCTCTCGGACTATTTCTCGGGTTACCGGGACACGCTGCCGCCCCCCGGGCTGTATCACCGGATCCTGCGGGAGATCGAAGGCCCGCTGATCGGCGCAGCGCTCGCCGCCACCCGCGGCAATCAGATCCGCGCGGCGGAACTGCTCGGGGTCAACCGCAACACCCTGCGCAAGAAGGTCCGCGACCTCGACCTCCAGGTGTTCCGGACGGCGCGGTAAGGGGTCACGAAGGCCGAGCGCGTCGGCGGGGTTCGGGGCGCGGAGCCCCGAGACGCCCGGTCAGCGCCGCGGCAGGATCGGATCGCCGCGCATCAGCGCGTGGAGCCGCTCCGTGTCGAACCCGTTCGGGATGCTCGGCATGGCCGGCTTCGGCGCGGGCGCGGCCTTGGCCGGCGCCGGTAGCGAACCGGTGGCGGACGGCTCGACCTGGGCCGCGCGCACCACCGGACTGGGCGCCAGATGGGCGAGCCGGTCGGCGCTGACGAACACGACGATCGCCGTCGAGGCCAGGATCAGGACGCCGCCGAAGAGGGAACGCAGGACAGGCACGCGATGACCCGGGACGCGACTTGAGACGGCAACAGAATAGGCGCGGGGCCGTTAACGAAGCCCCACCCCAAATCTTCGGGAGGCGATATTGACCAACGTCCAGGCCACCGCGAGCGACAGCCCGTTCATCCAGGGTCGCAACGCGCGCCTCTACGGCAAGCCCGTGAGCGAATGTCCCTATCCGGAGGGCTCCGAGGACTATGCCGGCTGGATGCAAGCTTACGAGGAGGCCGCAGCCTCCGATCCGCCCGAGACGGCCTAAGGCGGAAACCCCGGCGCGCCCGGACGTTCGCGTGGTCCGCCCAGGCTTGACCTCGCCCGGCGCCGGGCGCTTCGTGCGGCGCCTTCCCGACGCGAGCCCCGGTCCCCGATGTCCCTGAAGCCCTCGCCCGAGTCCAAGCAGAGTTTCGCCCCCGCGACGCGCCTCGTCCATGCGGGCCGGGATCCGGGCGAGCAGCACGGTTTCGTCAACACGCCGATCTACCGCGGCTCCACGGTCCTCTACCCGACCTACGACGCGATCAAGCACCGGCGCGGGCGCTACAATTACGGCACCTCGGCGACGCCCACGATGGACGCCCTGACCGGCGCCTGGACGGAACTCGCCGGCGCGGCCGGCACCGTCGTGACGCCCTCCGGCCTCGCGGCCCTCACCGTCGCGCTGATGGCCGCCGTCTCGGCGGGGGACCACCTCCTCGTCACCGATTCCGCCTACCGGCCGACCCGGCAGTTCTGCGACGGCGTGCTGGCCCGCTTCGGTGTCGCGGTCACCTACTATGACCCCACCGTGGGAGCCGGCATCGCCGACCTGATGCGGCCGAACACGAAGGCCGTGCTGGTCGAGGCGCCCGGCTCGCAGAGCTTCGAGATGCAGGACGTCCCGGCCATCGCCGCGGTGGCGCATGCCGGCGGCGCCTGCGTGATCATGGACAACACCTGGGCGACGCCGCTGCTGTTCCCGCCGCACGAACGGGGCGTCGACATCGCCGTGGAGGCCGGGACCAAGTACCTGAGCGGCGGCTCCGACCTGCTGATCGGGCTGACCTCGGCCAACGCCCAGTACTTCCCGGCCGTGCGCCGGACCTTCGACCATTTCGCCATGTGTGCCGGCGCGGAGGACATCTTCCTGGCGCTGCGCGGCATGCGGACCATGGCGCTGCGGCTGCGCGAGCACGGCCGCGCCGGGCTGGAGATGGCCCGCTGGCTCCAGGCGCGGCCCGAGGTGCTGCGGGTGCTCCATCCCGGCCTGCCGGAGGATCCCGGCCACGCCATCTGGACGCGCGACTTCTCCGGCGCCTCCGGGCTGTTCGGGGTGATCCTGAAGCCCGTCCCCGAGGCGGCTCTGGCCGCGATGCTGGACGGGCTGGAGCTGTTCGGGATGGGCTTCTCCTGGGGGGGCTTCGAGAGCCTCGTGATCCCGTTCGACTGCGCCGGCTACCGGACCGCCACGCAATGGGCGCCCGGCGGACCGGCCCTGCGCTTCCACATCGGGCTCGAGGACGTGGCCGACCTCAAGGCCGATCTCGACGCCGGCTTCGCGCGCCTGCGGGCGGCCGCGTGAGCGCGCCGACCCGGCGCCGTCTGATCCAGGGCGCCGGGGCGCTCACCCTCGCGGGCGGCCTTCCCGTGACCGCCGCGGAGACGGATGTGACCGGGCGGCTCGCCCGCTACATGGCGGCCGCCCGGGGGCAAGACCTGCCGCCCGAGGTGCTGACCGCCTGCAAGCACCGGATCCTCGACACCCTGGCCGCCATGGTCTCGGGTGCCCGGATGCGGCCGGGCGAGATGGCGCTGACTTACGTCCGAACCCTCGGCGGCGCCGAGCAGGCGGGGGTCGTGGCTTCCGGCTTCCGGACCACCACGGTGAACGCGGCGCTGGCCAACGCCATGTGCGCCCATGCCGACGAGACCGACGATTTCGAGCCGGTGACCAAGGCCCATCCCGGCTGCGCCACCGTGCCGGCGGCCCTGGCGCTCGCCGAGCAGCACGGGAATTCCGGCGCCGAGTTCGTCCGGGCCGTGGCGCTCGGCTACGATCTCTGCTGCCGCCTGCTGCTGGCGCTCGGACCCGACCTCGTGCGCGGCACCCATCGCAGCGCCGAGGGCACCAGTTCCACCTTCGGGGCGCTGGGCGCCGCCGCCGCCCTGGCCCGCCTCGACGAGCGCGGCATGCGCTTCGCGCTCTCCTACGGGGCCCAGCAGGTCTCCGGCCTGTGGAGCTGGGTGCGCGACCACGACCATGTCGAGAAGGCCTTCGACTTCGCCGGTATGGGCGCGCGCAACGGCGTCACGGCGGTGGGCATGGTCGAGGCCGGGCTGACCGGCGTCGCCGACGTGCTCGACGGCCGCCACAACCTGCTGAACGCCCTCTCCACCGCGCCGAGGCCGGAGCTGATGCTGGAGGGGCTGGGCAGCCGGTTCTTCGTCACCGAGACGGCGATCAAGACCTATTCGGTCGGTTACCCGATCCAGTCGCCCCTGGACGCGACCCTGACGCTGCGCCGGCAATACGGCCTGACGCCCGAGGCCGTGCGGCACATCCTGGTGCGGCTGCCCACCGACGCGGTCGGCATCGTCGGGTCGAGCGCCATGCCCGATGTCAGCTGCCAGCACCTCGTCGCCCTGGCGCTGGTCAAGGGCGCGGTCTCCTTCGCCGACAGCCACGATGCCGGCCTGATGCACGATCCCGTGATCGCGGCCGAGCAGGCCAAGGTCGAGCTGGCGGGCGATCCGGCCCTGATGGACCCCGCCGCCCCGCGCGGCGCCGTGGTGACGATGACCCTGGCGGACGGCCGGATCATCGAGCACCACACCCGGCATCCCCCCGGCACCAAGGAGAATCCGCTGAGCACGGAGGCGGTGAACGCCAAGGCGCGGGACCTGATGGCGCCGGTGCTCGGCCCGGACGCGACCGAGCGCCTGATCGCGCAGGTCAACGCCCTCGAGACGGTCGCCGACATGCGCGCATTGCGGCCCCTCCTGACCGCCTGAGGCCGACGAACCGCGCGGCGGTGCATTTGACGCGCCCGCACGATCCTGATTGACCGGCCTGGCATGACCACGAGCCTCTCCGCCGGCGGCCCCGCGCGCCTCGCCCCCGCCGACCGGATCGGGCGCGGGCTCGACGCCCTGAGCCTCACCCACGCCCGGGCCGTGGCGGCCCTGATCGCGCTGTGCCTGATCCTGTTCCTGCCGGGCCAGATCTCGCTGCAGCCGATGGACCGGGACGAGCCGCGCTTCGCCCAGGCCTCGAAGCAGATGCTGGAGACCGGCGATCTGGTGAATATCCGCTTCCAGGGCGAGGCGCGGAACAAGAAGCCGGTCGGGATCTACTGGGCGCAGGCCGCCGCGGTGGCGGCAGGCGAAGCGCTCGGCGTGCCGGGGGCGCGCACGCAGATCGCCCTCTACCGCATCCCCTCGCTGATCGGCGCCGCCGCCTCGGTGCTGCTGGCCTACTGGGCGGCGCTCGCCGTCCTGCCCCGGCGGTCGGCGCTGCTGGCCGCCGCCCTCTTCGGCGCCAGCCTGATGCTCACGGCCGAGGCGCATCTCGCCAAGACCGACGCGCTGCTCGCCGCCTGCGCCACGGCGAGCCTCGGGGCGCTGGCCCGGGTCTGGCTGGCCGCGCATCCGCTCCGCCTGCGCACCGACGACCGGCTCACAACGCCGACGAACGAGGCCGACGGCCGGCGATACGCGCCTCTCTCTACCCCCGCGGAGCGACGGGATTTGCACAGCCCGTGCGGGGACGCGGTCGCAGAACGGGGCGCAAGTCCCCTCTCCCGCACGGGAGAGGGGGCCGGTCGCGCTTGGCAGACGCCGCAGCGCGAACATCGGAGCCCCGCAGAGGGGGGAGGGAGGGCGCATGCGCCCGGGCGCGCCGTCTTCGCCGCCTTCTGGCTCGGGATGGCCGTCGGCATCCTCGTGAAGGGCCCGATGGTCCCGCTCTTCGTCGCCCTCCCGGCGCTCGGATTGTCGGCCGTGGCGCGCTCCGGGCGCTGGCTGCTGCCGCTGCGGCCGCTGGCGGGCCTCGGCCTGACACTGGTGATCGTGGCCCCCTGGTTCGCCGCCATCGCCTGGAAGAGCGGCGGCGCCTTCTACGCCGAGGCGGTCGGGCACGACATGCTCGGCAAGCTCGGCGGCGCGGCCGAGCGGCATTGGGGACCGCCCGGCGCCTACGCGCTCGCTGTCTTCGCCACCTTCTGGCCGGGGGCAGCCTTCGCCGCCATGAGCCTCCCCTTCGCGTGGCGGGCGCGGCGCGAACCCGCGGCGGCGTTCCTGATCGCCACGGTGCTGCCGGCCTGGCTGATCTTCGAGGCGGTGCCGACCAAGCTGCCCCACTACGTCCTGCCGCTGATGCCCTGGCTGGCGATCCTGACCCTGCTGGCGCTGTCGCGGGGGGCGCTGGACCCGCGGCTGCGCGGCGCGCGCCTGACCGCTTTGCTGGTGCCGGCGATCCCGGTCGGATTGACCCTCGGCCTGTGCGTGGTCGGGTGGCGCCTCGACGGCCACACGATCCCCTGGCCGGCGCTGCCGCTGCTCGCCGCCGCCTGCGCGGTGGCGGCGCTGGCGTGGTTCGCCTTTGCGCAGGGCTCCGCCGAGCGCGCCCTGGTGCTCGGCGTGCTGGCCTCCGCCCTGCTCGGGCCGGCGGTGCTGGGCGTGGCGCAGCTGTCGCTGCCCGCCCTCAAGGTCTCCCCGCGTCTCGCCGCCCTGCGGGACCGGATGCCCTGCGCGGACCCGCGCGTGGCGAGCCTCGGCTACCGGGAGCCGAGCCTGGTGTTCCTGATCGGCACCGGGCTCGTCCTGCCGCCGGACGGCACCGCCGCCCGGGACTTCCTGGAGGGTGGCGGCTGCCGGCTGCTGTTCGTCGAGGCCCGGGACCGGGACGAGTTCAACGCGGCCTGGCCGGTGGGGCGCGGGGCACCGGCGCCGCGGGCCGAGGTCGAGGGCTTCAACCTCAACACCGGCCGGCGGGTCTTCGTGACGGCCTACGCGGTGACCCCGTGAACGATACCCCGCAGCTCGGCGACGGCCCGCGGCTCAGCGTCGTCGTGCCGGTGCGGAACGAGGCCGGCAACATCGCGCCCCTCGTGGCGGAGATCGCGGCCGCCTGCGCGGGTCTCGCCTTCGAGTTGATCTATGTCGATGACGGCTCCACCGACGGCACCCCGGCCGCCCTCGCGGCGGCGCGGGCGGGGCGGCCCTGGTTGCGGGTCCTGCGCCACGCCCGGAGCGGCGGCCAGTCCGCCGCCGTGCGCAGCGGCGTCCTGGCGGCCCGGGGCGACACCGTCGCGACCCTCGACGGCGACGGCCAGAACGACCCCGCCTTCATCCCGATCCTGCTCGCCGCCCTGGACGCGGCCGGCCCGGGGACCGGGCTCGCCCAGGGCCAGCGGCGCGGGCGCCGGGACGGGCGCTTCAAGATGCTCCAGTCGCGCATCGCCAACGGCGTGCGCGGGCGGATCCTGAAGGATTCCACCCGCGACACCGGCTGCGGTCTCAAGGTGTTCCGCCGGGCCGTCTACCTCCGGCTGCCCTATTTCGACGCCCTGCACCGGTTCATGCCGGCCCTGGTGGCACGGGAGGGGTTTTCGGTGGTCCACCGGGATGTGGTCGACCGGCCCCGCCTGACGGGGGTCTCCAATTACGGGCTGTTCGACCGTCTCTGGGTCGGGCTCCTCGATCTCGCGGGCGTCTGGTGGCTGATCCGGCGCAAGCGCGCGGATCCGCGGCCGGCGGAGATCGCGATCCCGGCCCCCGCGCCGGCAGACCAGGATGTCGGATGCTGATCCAGCTCGCCCACGACCTGCCGGACTACTTCTACGACGTGTTCGTCACGCGGATGGATTTCTGGTTGGTCTTCGGCATCGTCGCCCAGTTAGTGTTCGGCTCGCGCTTCATCCTGCAATGGATCGCCAGCGAGCGGGCGGGGCGGAGCGTGATGCCGCTGTCGTTCTGGTTCCTGTCGATCCTCGGCGGCCTGATGACCCTGGTCTACGGCTTCGTGCGGCGTGAGCCGGTGATCATCATCGGCCAGGGTCTGTCCACCGGCATCTACCTGCGCAACCTCGCGCTGATCTTTCGCGAGCACCGGCGGAAGCGGGGGGCCGCGTGACCCGCACGCCGCTGCCCGCCTTCTACGACGACCTCGACGCCACCTTCGCCGAGGCGTGGCGGCTCCTGGCCGAGGGCGCCGCGCAGGGCCGCGGCGGATTCCACCTCCCGGCCCTGGCGACGATCGGCCCGGACGGCGCGCCGCGGCTGCGCACCGTGGTGCTGCGCGCCGCCGACCCGGGATCCGGCACCCTCCGGTTCCACTGCGACCGCCGCTCCGACAAGGCGGCCGAGCTCGGCGCGAAATCGGCCTGCGCGCTCGCCGCCTATGACGCGGCCGCGAAGGTCCAGATCCGCGTCGAGGGCCGCGCCACGCTGCACACCGACGACGCCGTGGCCGAGGCGGCCTGGGACGGATCCCGGGCGATGAGCCGGGTCTGCTACGGGGCCGAGCCCGGCCCAGGGACCGCGCTCCCGGCGGGGGGCGCCTACGCGCTGCCGGACGAGACCTCCGCCGCCGCGACCGGCCGCCCGAACTTCGCCGCCGTGCTGGTCCGGGCCGAGCGGCTGGACTTCCTCTACCTCGACCGGCGCGGCCACCGCCGGGCGGCGTGGGACCGGCGCGAGGCCGGCTGGCACGGGGCGTGGCGCGCGCCCTGAGGCGCCCGATTGGCGAAGGCACCACGGATGATGGGGCCAGACGGCCGCCGGAGCCCGCCCGGGCCTGTGTCGCGTCCCGTATCCGCGCAGGATCCGTCAGCAGAATCGGAGCGTGGCAACGTTCTGCGCTGAAAGTTGCATCGTCAAGCGCATTGCCATCTCAAGATAGTGCACCTGTTCGCAGCGTCTCATTTTCGACCCGAACCGTGCCAGGGTTCAGAATTGTTATCGACTTGGTTAGTTTGCCGGATCTAAGCTGCATCCGACCCGGAGCATCGGCCGTGTATCGTCTGTTGAAAAATTCAATCTCCCTGAAGATTGCATTCGCCTTTGCTTTTATTGCTGCGAATTCCGTCGGGTATCTATGGTATATCTCGAAGCGTACGGTCGCGGTCGACGCGGCCTATAGCGCCTATCTGGAGAACGACGCCACGGCGGCCACCATGGCCGCGCGCCTCGGCCGCGTCGTCTATCAGATGAGCTACGTCGCCTTCCGCGCCCTCGGCGAGGCCGATCCGGACGAGTCGGACCGGATCGGCGCCGCCTTCGAGCCGCTGCCGCCCGAAGCCGCGAAGCTCGTGGATGGCGTGCGTCGGAACGCGCCGGCCTTCCACGAGCGGACCGACCGGATCGCGGCTCTGCTCGACAGCTACGTCACGCTCACGGGCGAGATGTGCGCGATGGTCAAGAAGGGCATGAGCGCCCAGGCGCTGACCCTCGCCCACAGGAAGGTGGATCCCCTCCAGAAGACGCTGTTTGCCGAACTCGATACCTTCGCCGACGACCTGGGCGCGGCGATCCAGACGGGGTCCGCGACGCTGGGTGCGGAGACGCAGACCACCCTGTTCTGGGTGATCGGCCTGTCGGCGGGCGGCATCGCGGCGAGCATCCTGGTCGGCCTGCTGGTGGTGAATTTCGGCGTCACGCGCCCCCTCGGCCGGCTGACGGCCGCCCTGAAGGCCATGGCGCAGGGGGGACCTCGGCACCGAGGTTCCGGAGGCGCGGCGCGGGGACGAGATCGGCGCCATCGGCAAGGCCGTGGAGGGCATCAAGGCGCTGGTCACCGGCAACGCGGCCGAGCGGGCCGAGAGCAAACGGCTGACGGACGAGGCGGCCGCCGCCGCGCGCAGCCGGACCCTGCTGGAGCTCGCCGGCGGCTTCGAGGACACGGTCGGCCGGATCATCGGCCTGGTCTCCGCCTCGGTGGCCACCTTGCAGGCCACCGCCCGGACCATGACCGAGACCGCCGCGCGGACCGCCGACCGGTCCACCACCGTGGCCGCCGCCGCCGAGCAGGCCGCCGCCAACGTCAACACGGTGGCGAGCGCGGCCGAGCAGCTCGGCTCCTCGGTCCTGGAGATCGGCCGGCAGGTCAGCGGCTCCGCGACGCTCGCGCAGAACGCCGTCTCGGAAGCCGCCCGGACCGCCGCCCTGGTGCAGGACCTCAGCGCCGCCGCCGCCAAGGTCGGCACCGTCGTGGAGCTGATCGCCGCCATCGCGAGCCAGACCAACCTCCTGGCGCTGAACACCACCATCGAGGCGGCCCGGGCCGGGGAGGCCGGCCGCGGCTTCGCGGTCGTGGCGGGGGAGGTCAAGGTGCTCGCCGCCCAGGCGGCCCGGGCGACCGACGACATTTCCGAGCAGATCGGCCGCATCCAGGGGGCGACCGGCCAGGCGGTCTCGGTAATCGCCACGATCACGGCGCGGATCCGCGAGATCGACATGGTGGCCTCCTCGATCGCAGCCGCCGTGGAGGAGCAGGGCGCCGCCACCCAGGAGATCGTCCGCAACGTCGCGCAGGCCGCCACCGGCACCAGCGAGGTCACCGGCAACATGGCGGGCGTGGCCGAGGCGTCGGAGGCGACTGGCGCGGCCGCCGATCAGGTCCTGGCCGCCGCCGCCGCGCTGGCGTGCCAGTCGGAGGATCTCGGCGGCGAGGTGCGGCGCTTCCTCGCCACGCTCCGGGCCGCCTGAGCGCCGGTCGCCGGGATGGCAGCCCTGCGCCGCCCCACCTGACCGGGGCCGCGGCCCCGGGCTAAAGCCCCGGCACCCGGCTGCCCGCCGGGCCGGCCGGGAGGAACCCGTGGGCCTCGTCTACGCGCTCGCCGCCTACCTCAGCTGGGGCCTCCTGGTCCCGTTGCATTTCCGGCTGCTCGGCGCCTACAGCCCGAACCACATCCTGGCCGAGCGGATCGTCTGGTCGAGCCTGTTCGCCGGTACGCTGGCGCTGGTGCTCGCGGCGCGCCACCGCCTCAACCTGCCGCTGCCCCTGCGGCCACGCCACGCCCTGCTGCTGCTCTCGGCGGTGATGATCGGCGTGAACTGGCTGCTCTACCTCTCTGCGGTCAGCAGCGGGCACCTGCTCGACGCGAGCCTCGGCTACTACATCAACCCCCTGGTCAGCGTGGCGCTGGGGCGGGTGGTGCTCGGCGAGCGCCTGCGGCCGATGCAGGCCGCGGCGGTCGCCGTCGCGACGGCGGGCGTGGCCATCGCGGTGGTGTGGGCCGGCGAATTGCCGGTCCTGTCCCTGTCGCTGGCCGTGACCTTCGCCCTCTACGGGCTCGTCCGGAAGATCGTCGGGGTCGACGCGCTGGTTGGGTTCCTGGCCGAGACCCTGGTGCTCCTGCCGGCGGCGGTGGTGTGGCTGGCCCTGTCCCCGGAGCCGTTCCTGCCCGCGGAGACGGCGGGCCTCACACTCCTGATGCTGACGGGGCTCACCACCGCCCTGCCGCTGATCTGGTTCGCCGCCGCCGCGGTGCGGCTGCGCCTGACCACCCTCGGGCTGCTGCAATACGTCGCCCCGACCTGCCTGCTCGGCCTCAGCGTGCTGGCCTTCGGCGAGCGGGTGGCGCCGCCGCGGGCGACGATGCTCGCCCTGATCTGGGCGGCGCTCGCCCTCTACACGATCGACGCCCTGCGCGACCGCCGCAACGCCGCGCCCGCGCGGTTGCGATCGGATCCGGACGGGATGCGTGTATAAGGCATACCGGTACAGGGCCGCCGCGGGCGGATGAGGGGATAGCGCTTAGCCGATGAGCGAGACTGAGGGCGGCGCGCAGGCCGTCACGGATGCCGATTACCGGATTCTCGCCGAGACGCTGCCGCAGCTCGCCTGGATCGCCGAGGCGGACGGCACCATCGTCTGGTACAATCAGCGCTGGTACGACTACACCGGCACGTCCCTCGCGGAGATGCGCGGCTGGGGCTGGCGCACCGTCCACCATCCCGACCACGTCGCGGCGGTGACCGAGCGCTACCAGGCCGCCATCGCCCTCGGGAGCACCTGGGAGGACACGTTCCCCCTGCGGGGCCAGGACGGGACCTACCGCTGGTTCCTGTCGAAGGCGCGGCCCCACCGGGACGCGTCCGGGCGGATCCTGCGCTGGTACGGGACCAACACCGACATCTCCGGGCGGCGGGCGATCGAGGAGCGCCTGCGCCATTCCGAGCAGCGCTTCCGGGCTCTGGTCGACGCCTCGGCGGCGGTGATCTGGAACACCAACGCGGCGGGGGAACTGATGCCGCCGCAGGTCCGCTGGAGCATCTATACCGGGCAGACCGAGGAGGCCTATCAGGGCTGGGGCTGGCTGGACGCGGTCCATCCCGACGACCGGGCGCAGGCCGCCGATACCTGGGCGGCCTGCGTGGAGGCGCGCCGGACCTACGAGGTCGAGTACCGCCTGCGCCGCCACGACGGCGCGTGGCGCGCCATGGAGGTGCGCGGCGTGCCGGTGCTCGCCGAGGACGGAACCCTGCGGGAATGGGTCGGCACCTGCATCGACGTCACCGAGCGCAGGGAGGCCGAGGAGGCGGTGGAGCGGGCCCGGCAGGCCGCCGAGGCGGCCAACCGCGCCAAGAGCCAGTTCATCGCCAACATGAGCCACGAGCTGCGGACCCCGCTCTCGGCGGTGATCGGCTATTCCGAGATGCTCGGCGAGGAATTGGAGGATATCGGCCAAGCCGCCCTCCTGCCGGACCTGCGCAAGATCGAGGCGGCGGCCCGCCACCTCCTGTCGCTGATCAACGACGTGCTCGACATCTCCAAGATCGAGGCCGGGCGCATGACCGCCTCGGCCGAGACCTTCTCGGTGTCGGACCTGCTCCGGGACGTCTCCGACTCCACCGGCTCCCTGGTGGAGAAGAAGGGCAACCGCTTCGTGCTCGACGCGGGCGAGGACGCGGGGGCCGAACTGGGCTCCATGCACCAGGATCAGACCAAGATCCGCCAGTGCCTCCTGAACCTGATCGGCAACGCCGCCAAGTTCACCGAGACGGGGACCATCACCCTGACGGTGCGCCGGCACCGGGAGGCGGAGGCGGACTGGCTGTCCTTCGCGGTGACCGATACCGGCATCGGCATGAGCGCGGAGCAGATCGAACGGCTGTTCGAGCGCTTCGTGCAGGCCGACGAATCGACCACCCGCCAGTTCGGCGGCACCGGCCTCGGGCTCGCCATCACCCGCGCCTTCTGCCAGACGATGGGCGGCGACATCGACGTCACCAGCGTCCCGGGCGCGGGCGCGACCTTCACGATCCGCCTGCCCGCGACGCTCAGTCCCGAGGAGTCGCCCGCGGCCGAGGTCGAGGCCCACAAACCGGTCGAGCCGCACGAGCAGCACGAGACGGTGCTGCTGGTCGACGACGATCCGGCCGCCCGCGAGCTGCTCCAGCGCTTCCTCGAACGCGAGGGTTTCCACGTCCGCAGCGCCAATGACGGGCGCGCCGGCCTGACCCTCGCCCGGGCCCTGAAGCCGCGGGCGATCCTGCTCGACGTCGAGATGCCGCGCATGGACGGCTGGGCGGTGCTGCACGCGGTGCGCAGCGATCCCGATCTGGTCGGAACGCCGGTGATCATGACCTCGGTGGTGGCCGAACAGGGCCTCGGCCAGGCGCTCGGCGCCACCGACTACTTCGTCAAGCCGATCGACTGGGACCGGCTCAAGGGGCTGATGGAGCGCTACCGGCCGGCGGCGCCCAACGAGGCCCGGGTGCTGGTGGTCGACGACGACGCCGATGCCCGCGAGCGCCTGCGCCGGTCGCTCGGCCGGGAGGGCTGGACCGTCGACGAGGCCGAGAACGGCCGCATCGCCCTGGACCGGTTCAGCCAGGCCCGCCCGAGCCTGATCCTCCTCGACCTGATGATGCCCGAGATGGACGGGTTCGGCTTCCTGCGGGCCCTGCGCGCCCGGCCCGACGGCGACGTGCCGGTGGTGGTGCTCACCGCCAAGGAGATCACCCATGCCGAGAAGGAGAGCCTGAACAAGCAGGCCGACCGGGTGATCGCCAAGGGCTCCATGAGCCTCGCCGAGATCGGCCGGCAACTGCGCGTGCTCTACGCGCGTTCGGCGAGCGAGCCGGTGCCTGGACAACTCCAGGGTCTGATCGCGCGGCTCGCCGAACAGGATACGCAGGAGCGGCCATGAGCGACGAAGGCATCGATCCGAACAAGGCGGCGGCAATCCGCCTGCGGGCGCGGCTCGCCGTGGTGGAGCGGGCGGCGTGGTTCGGCCTCGTCCACGCCATGAAGACGCAGCCCGAAGAGACCGAGGCCTACATCGCCTCCGAGCGGGCGCGTTGCGCGGAGGGGTTTGGCGGCACCGCCTGGGCCAAGGATCTCACCGACGCCGAGCGGAAGATGCTCGGCGCGGAGGTCGATGCCGGGCTGGCACAGCTGATCGAGGATGCCCGCGGGGAGGTGTGAGACGGCCCCTCATCGCGGGCTGGATGCCGCGCTGAGGGATTTGGTGTGTTGATACTGCAGAACGATGGGATGCGACGGACGATCCTGGAGCCACGTCGTCGTAAGCGTCTTCGGCATGTCGGAACGACCAAGAATCGAGCATGCCATCCAGATCCTTGCTGGACGCGAAGTCGTGTTCAACACGGTGCCGGAATTCTACGATCGGTTCGAGGGCAAGGTGATACGCTTCGCGCCAGACAAGTGGTTCTTCCTGGCGCCGAACTGACAAGTCCCGCGTGCGCAATTTCTAAACTTGAACGCCCCGAAACACGTCACCCCAAGCCGGCGGCAGGCCCGTCCAGGCCAGTGGCGACGCCACCGCATGACCCGGCAGCCGCGTGGCGCAAAAAACCCCGCGCGCCACGGCCCGCGCCAGCACCCGCGCGGCTGCATCGCCCAGGCGGGCAAGGTCCGCCACCGGGTCGGCGAGCGGCACGGCGCCGGTGGCCGCCGCGAAGACCAGATCGCCGTCCAGCGGCGTGTGCGCCGGCACGAGGGCGCGGGCGAGGCCGTCCTGGGCCGCCACCGCGAGGCGGCGGCATTGCGCCTTGGTCAGCGCCGCGTCGGTCGCCACCACGGCGAGCGTCGTGGCGGCCCCCGGCAGCGTCCGGGCCGGGAAGGCGAGGGCATCGTCCGGCACCCGGGCCGGCGAGCCCAGGCCGCCGAATTCTTCCGCCTGTTCGAACGGCGCCGCCCAGAAATGCGGCCCGTCGCCGATCGTTGCGTTGCCGAAGGCGTTGACGGCCGCGAGCGCCCCGACCCGGAAGCCAGTGCCCGCCACCAGGGCCGAGGCCGTGCCGATCCCGCCCTTCAGGCGCCCGGTGCGCGCGCCGGTCCCGGCCCCCACCGAGCCCAGCTCGAAAGCCTCGGCGGCCGCCGCGGCGGCCTGGAAGCCGAGTTCGCGATAGGGCGGGTAGCGGCCCCAGGCCTTGTCGCCGCCGTTCAGGAGATCGAACAGAATCGCGCCCGGCACGATCGGCACGCGCATGGTGCCCACCGGAAAACCCCGCCCGGCCTCGGCGAGCCACGCGGTCACGCCCGCCGCCGCGTCGAGCCCGAAGGCCGAGCCGCCCGAGAGCACCAGCGCGTCGATCCGCTCCACGGTGCGTTCGGGATCGAGCAGATCGGTCTCGCGGGTGCCGGGCCCGCCGCCACGCACATCGACGGAGGCGGCCACCGGCGCGTCGAACAGGATCGCGGTGACGCCGCTGGCGAGCGTGAGGTCGCTGGCGTGGCCGACCCGCAGGCCGGGAATATCTGTGATGCGATTGCGCAGCATGACGCGAGCTTGCCATGTCCGGCGATCGGGACAAATCCCCGCCTGCGCCGTCGCAGCCCGGTCCGGGTCGATACGGCGGACGCAGCGAGGAGAACGCCATGGACGTCGGATTCATCGGGATGGGGCGGATGGGCCGGGGCATGGCCGCCAGCCTCGCGCGGGCCGGCCACCGGGTCCGGGCCTGGAACCGCACGCTGGCAGCGGCGCAGGGCATCGACGGGGTGACCCCGGTGGGCAGCGCCGCGGAGGCTTTTGCGGGCGACGCCGTCGTCACCATGCTGGCGGACGACGCGGCGCTCGAGGCCGTGATCGTGGCCGGCGGCCTGCTCGACCGGCCGGAGCGCCCGGGCCTGCATATCGGCATGAGCACCGTCTCGGTGGCGCTCGCCAAGCAGCTCGCGGCCGTGCACGACCGGGCGGGCGTCCCCTACATTTCGGCGCCGGTCTTCGGGCGACCGGACGTGGCGGAGGCCGGCAAACTCAACATCGTGGCCGCCGGGGCTGCGGAGCTGATCGACCGGGCCGGCCCGCTGCTCGACGCCATGGGCGCCAAGACCTGGCGGTTCGGGGACGATCCGGTGCGGGCGAACGCCGTCAAGCTGGCCGGCAACTTCATGTTGATCTCGGCGATCGAGGCCATGGGCGAGGCCTGCGCCCTCACCGAGGGCCACGGAGTCGCGGGCGCCGACTTCCTCGACCTGATGACCAACACCCTGTTCGCCTCGCCGGTCTACAAGGGCTACGGCGCCTCGATCGCCCAGAACCGCTACGAGCCGCCGGGCTTCATCCTCAAGCTCGGGGCCAAGGACGTGCGCCTCGCGCTCCAGGCCGCCGAGGGCGCGGGCGTGCCGATGCCCTTCGCCAGCGTCCTGCGCGACGGCCTGATCGAGGCGATCAGCCACGGCGACGGCGAGAAGGACCTCGCCGCCCTGGCGCGCGTCTCCGCCCGGCGCGCGGGGCAGGGCTGAGACGCCCGCGCCTAGAGACCGAACCGGCCGAAGGCGGCGCGCTCCTCCAACGCGGCCAGGGCGTCCGCGGCAATCCCGCCCGGCGCCCCACCCCGGCGCAGAAGGCGGGCGACCAGCCCGCCCCGCGCCTCCGCCACGAGGCGCAGGTCGACCGTCTCGCCGAAGCGCGCGCGCATCGTCGTGCGGAGGTCGCCCAGGGCGTCGATGAGGCCGAGCGGCAGCGCCTGCCGGCCGGTCCAGACCGCCCCGGTGAACAGGTTCTCGGTCGGAGACAGGGCCGGGCGCCGGGCGGTGACGAGGCCGGTGAACAGGTCCTGGATGTCGGCCTGGATGCGTTTCAGCCGCTCCACGTCGGCGGGGTCCTCGGGGCGGAACGGGTCGAGCATCGATTTCGCCTCGCCCTGGGTGTGCACCCGGCGCTCGACGCCGAGCTTCTCCAGGAGGCCGTGGAAGCCGAACCCGGCGGACACGACCCCGATCGAGCCGACGATCGAGGTCGGGTCGGCGACGATCTCGTCGGCCGCGCAGGCGATCATGTAGCCGCCCGAGGCCGCGACATCCTCCACGAAGGCGATCACCGGCAGGCTTTTTTCCGCGGCCAGCGCCCGGATCCGGCGGTGGATCAGGTGCGACTGCGCGGGCGCGCCGCCGGGCGAGTTGATCACGATCGCCACGGCCTTGACCCCGGGCATCCCGAAGGCCCGCTCCAGGCTGCCCGCCACGCTGGCGATCGAGAGGCCCGGGCGGATCGGCGAGACCGCCCCGATCGTGCCGGAGAGCCGGACCACGGCGACCCGCGGGCGCCGGTTCCGGAACCGGCGCGGCAGGAGGGCCCGGAATGTGTCGGGGAACGCGAAGGGCATGGAGATCTGGCGCGGGCTCGTCGGGGGCCCGGGCGGCGAACGGCCCGGGCGGGGCATCGGGAAACTGGGCGTTCCGCCCCGGGGCGCAAGGGCGGTGCGGCGGCGGGCCGGGGCGGGTTTCCGATCTGCGCAGTCATGACCGGCGAACCGTTGGCCGACCTTGGCCGTTTCTGCCCGCGGCGCGAGCCTCGTGCCGGCCCGGATCCGCAGGATCGTTTGGGCGCCAACACGGGAGAGAGACGATGCGACCCTGGCCTATCCTGGTCCTCCTTGCCGCCCTGATCGGCGGGCTGGCGGGGGTGCCCGCGCGTGCGGCCCCCCTTCCGGTCCCGGTCACCGCCGCGGCCGCCGCACCCGCCCCGGCGGTGCAGCTGGCCCGCTGGCACTACCGGCGCCACTGGCACCGGCGCCATCACGGGCGGCGCCACTGGCATCACCGCCGCCACCGTCATCACTGGCATCGCCATCACGGGCACCGCCTTCATCACGTCCGCCCGCATCACGCCCGGCCCGGCCGCGCCGTCGGCCACCGGAACCTCACGTTCTACTGAGCCGACCGACCCGCCGCCCGGCCCGGACAGGCCGGGAGGCGGCCTTGCGGGGGGCCTCGGAAAACTTTATTTAACCGTCTGATATCACTGCTCTTCCGCGGGACCGTCCCGGCGCATCGCGCGTCGGTCGACGGCCGCGAGCACCGCCCATCCGGGCTTCAGAACGGAAATCGACTTGGCCGAGAACGATCCGACTGGCACCGCCCCGCCCGCCAGCGACATCCGCCCCGTCTCCATCACCGACGAGATGCGCCGCTCCTACCTCGATTACGCGATGAGCGTGATCGTGAGCCGGGCGCTTCCCGACGCCCGCGACGGCCTCAAGCCGGTCCACCGGCGCATCCTCTATTCCGCCTTCGAATCCGGGCATCTGCCCGAGCGGAAATACGTCAAGTCGGCGCGCATCGTCGGCGACGTGATCGGTCTCTACCACCCGCACGGCGACCAATCGATCTACGACGCCCTGGTGCGGATGGCGCAGGACTTCTCCATGCGCCTGATGCTCATCGACGGGCAGGGCAATTTCGGCTCGGTCGACGGCGATCCGCCGGCAGCCATGCGCTACACCGAATCGCGCCTGGCCAAGCCCGCGACCGCGCTGCTCGCCGACATCGACAAGAACACCGTCGATTTCCAGCCGAACTACGACGAATCGCGGGAGGAGCCCAAGGTCCTCCCGGCCCGGTTCCCGAACCTCCTGGCCAACGGCGCCGGCGGCATCGCAGTCGGCATGGCGACCAACATCCCGCCGCACAACCTCGGCGAGCTGATCGACGCCTGCATGGCGCTGATCGACGATCCGGGGCTGACCATCGAACAGCTCACCGAGATCATCCCCGGGCCGGACTTCCCCACCGGCGGCATGATCCTCGGCCGGGCCGGCACCCGGCAGGCCTACGCGACGGGACGCGGCTCGGTGATCATGCGCGCCAAGTCGCATGTCGAGGAGCTGCGCAAGGAGCGCGAGGCGCTGATCTTCACCGAGATCCCCTATCAGGTGAACAAGGCGACGCTGGTCGAGAAGATCGCCGAGCTGGTGAAGGAGAAGCGCGTCGAGGGCATCTCCGACCTGCGCGATGAATCCGACCGCACCGGCATGCGCATCGTCGTGGAGATCAAGCGCGACGCCATGGCGGATGTCGTGCTGAACCAGCTCTACCGGTTCACGCCGCTGCAATCCTCGTTCGGCTGCAACATGGTGGCGCTGAACGGCGGCCGCCCCGAGCTGATGAACCTGAAGGACCTGCTCGAGGCCTTCGTGGACTTCCGCGAGGAGGTCGTCTCCCGGCGCACCAAGTTCCTGCTCGGCAAGGCCCGCGAGCGCGCCCACGTCTTGTGCGGCCTGGCCATCGCGGTCGCCAACATCGACGAGGTGATCCGGCTGATCCGGACATCGCCGGACCCGAATTCGGCCCGCGAGGCGCTGATGGGCCGCGACTGGCCGGCCCACGACATCGCGCCGCTGATCGCGCTGGTCGACGACCCGCGCCACCGGGTCGCCGAGGACGGGACCTACCGCCTGTCCGAGACCCAGGCCCGGGCCATCCTCGACCTGCGCCTGCAGCGCCTCACCGCCCTGGGCCGCGACGAGGTCGGCGACGAGCTGAAGACGCTCGCCGACGAGATCGCCGACTATCTCGACATCCTGCGCTCCCGGGTGCGCATCCAGGCGATCGTGAAGCGGGAACTGGTCGAGGTGCGCGAGCAGTTCGCCACCCCGCGCCGGACCGAGATCGTCGACTTCGACGGCAGCGTCGAGGACGAGGATCTAATCGCCCGCGAGGACATGGTGGTGACCGTGTCCCATGCCGGCTACGTCAAGCGCGTGCCGCTCTCGACCTACCGGTCCCAGCGCCGGGGCGGCAAGGGCCGCTCCGGCATGGCCACCCGCGACGAGGATTTCGTCACCCGCCTGTTCGTGGCCAACACCCACACGCCGGTGCTGTTCTTCTCCAGCCAGGGCCAGGCCTATAAGGAGAAGGTCTGGCGCCTGCCGATGGCCGCCCCGAACGCCCGCGGCAAGGCGCTGGTCAACATCCTGCAATTGCAGGACACCTCCGAGCGAATCACCACGATCATGCCGCTGCCGGAGGACGAGGCCTCCTGGGAGACGCTGGACGTGATGTTCGCGACCGCCAGCGGCAGCGTCCGGCGCAACAAGCTGTCGGACTTCACCACGGTGAACCGCAACGGCAAGATCGCCATGAAGCTCGATCCGGGCGACCACATCGTCCATGTCGAGATCTGCCGGCCGGACCAGAACGTGCTGCTCACCACCGCCAAGGGGCAGTGCATCCGCTTCCCCGTCGAGGACGTGCGCGTGTTCAAGGGCCGCGATTCCACCGGCGTGCGCGGCATCCTGCTCGCCCCAGACGACCGGGTCATCTCCATGACGATCCTCAACGCCTTCGACGCCAGCGCCGAGGAGCGGACCGGCTACCTGAAGATGCGCCGTGCCGTCACCGGCGAGGCGGAGGAGGGCGCCGAGATCGAGGCCGAGGACGGCGCCGAGGCCGCCGCGATCTCGCCGGAGCGCTACGCCGAGATGGGCGCGGCCGAGCAATACGTGCTCACGCTCTCGGAGCGAGGCTATGGCAAGCGCTCCTCGTCCTTCGAGTACCGGACCTCGGGCCGCGGGGGTAAGGGCATCACGGCCATGCGGGTCAACGACCGCAACGGCAGCCTCGTCGGCTCCTTCCCGGTCGAGGCCACGGACCAGATCATGCTGGTCACCGATGGCGGCCAGCTGATCCGGGTGCCGGTGGACGACATCCGCATCGTCGGCCGCGCCTCGCAGGGCGTGACGGTGTTCAACACCGCCAAGGACGAGAAGGTCGTCTCGGTGGAGCACATCGAGGGCGAGGACGAGGGTGGCGCGGAGGTTGGCCCAGAGGGCGGCATTGAGGGCGGCCTGGAGGGCGGCCCCGAGGAGGTGTGAGGCCCCCGGCCGTCTCACCCCGAGGTTCCGTCCGGCGCAAAAATGCTCTAGGCCGGGCCCCGATGACCCGCACCGCCCTCTATGCCGGCTCGTTCGATCCGGTCACGAACGGCCATCTCGACGTGGTCCGCCAAGCCTGCCGGCTGGTGGACCGCCTCGTGATCGCCATCGGCGTGCATCCCGGCAAGGCGCCGCTGTTCTCGGCCGAGGAGCGGGCCGCGCTCCTCACCGAGACCTGCGGACCGGTGGCTGCCGCGGAGGGCGCGACGCTCGAGATCGCCACCTTCGACGATCTCGCCGTCTCGGCTGCCCGGCGCTGCGGCGCCGCGATCTTCATCCGCGGCCTGCGCGACGGCACGGATCTCGATTACGAGATGCAGCTCGCCGGCATGAACGGCGCCATGGCGCCGGAGGTGCAGACCGTGTTCCTGCCCGCCTCGACGCAGGCGCGGCCGATCACCGCGACGCTGGTGCGCCAGATCGCCGGCATGGGCGGGGACGTCTCGCCCTTCGTGCCCGCCGCCGTGGCCGCGCGCCTCCGGCAGCGCTTCGCCGCACAGTCCTGAACCCGAAAGGCCTTCGATGAACCGACGCCACGCCCTCCTCGCGCTCGCCCTGACGCTCGGCACCGCTACGGCGGCCCGCGCCGCCGACGCCAACACGGTCTATCTCCAGACCAAGGATGGACGGATCACCATCGAGTTGCGTCCCGAACTCGCGCCCAAGCACGTCAAGCAGATCAAGACGCTGGTGAACCAGGGCTTCTACAACGGCCTGAAGTTCCACCGGGTGATCGACGGGTTCATGGCCCAGACCGGCGACCCGAAGGGCAACGGCACCGGCGGCTCCAGCCTGCCGAACATCCCGGCGGAGTTCTCGCAATCGGCCCAGTTCCGCCGCGGCACGGTGGGCATGGCCCGCTCGCAGGATCCGAACTCGGCGAACTCGCAGTTCTTCATCTGCCTGGCCGACGCACCGAACCTGAACGGCCAGTACACGATCGTGGGCAACGTCACGGACGGACTCGACGTGCTCGACAAGATCAAGAAGGCCGCCCCCGGCGCGCCGGGGGGCTCCGTGCAGGACCCCGACAAGATCGTCAGCATGACGATGGCCGAGAAGGCCAAGTAGAGGCTCGATGCTGGGCCGGCGCGCCGCCTCGATCCTCCTGCTGACCTTCGCGCCGGCGGTCGCCAGGGCCTACGAGGGCGGGCCCTTCTACGGCTACGCCCTCGAACCCGGCGGCGCCTATCCCCTGAGCCTGCCGCAGACCCTGCGCGCCACGATCGCAGTGCCGGTCTCCCGGGTGGCGACGAAGCCCGCCGACACCCTCGCCGAACTCTACCCGGCGCTCGCCGCCTGCTGGCAGGTGCCGGCCGGGCTCGGACGGCCGACACATGAGTCCGACGACATCGAGATCACCCTCCGGCTGTCGCTGCGCCGCGACGGCAGCCTGATCGGGCCGCCGCGCGTCACCTACGTGGCCGGTGTCTCCACGGATCAGCGGACCACCCTGGTGCGCGGCACCCTCGACGCGATGGCGCGCTGCACCCCGGCCCACATCACCCTGGGCCTCGGCCGCGCCATCGCCGGGCGGCCGGTGGCGCTGCGCTTCGTCTATCGCCCGCCGGCCTGAGCGCCGGCGATCCCCTCACAGGCGCTGGCCGGATCCGGCGCGCGCCGATACAGTTCCCTCAACCGGAAAAGGATCGATCTATGGCCGACAACGAGACCATCGTGCTGGAGACCACCAAGGGCCGCGTCGTGATCGCGCTGCGCCCCGACCTCGCCCCGGGTCACGTGGAGCGGATCAAGACCCTGGCTTCCCAGGGCTTCTACGACGGCGTGCCGTTCCACCGGGTGATCGAGAACTTCATGGCCCAGACCGGCGACCCGACCGGCACCGGCTCGGGCGGCTCGGAGCTCCCGGACCTGAAGGCCGAGTTCAACGCCGAGCCGCACGTGCGCGGCACCTGCTCGATGGCGCGGACCAACTTCCCGCACTCGGCGAACTCGCAGTTCTTCATCTGCTTCGACGACGCGCGCTTCCTCGACAAGCAATACACCGTCTGGGGCAAGGTCGTGGAGGGCATGGACGTGGTCGACACGATCAACAAGGGCGAGCCGCCGCGCTCCCCGGACAAGATCGTGAAGGCGACGGTGGGCGCGGCCTGAGCCTCGAATCGCCCGCTCGATCACGCGCGGGCGATCTCACTCCTTTGCATCCTGGCCTGAGGCCTCGGATGGGATACCGCCTCAAATGCCGGCTGTGAGACTGATGGCCTCCGCCGCCGCCAGATCCTCCGGCGTGTTGATGTTCAGGAACGGGTCCACGGGCTCGGCCGGCCAGGACGCCGAAGCCGCCCCGTGGCGGGCGATGAACGCGCCGACGCGCCGCTCGCCCTGTTCGAGATAGGTCCGCAGAGCGCCGCGCAGGGCCGCCGGCCAGAGCGCGATCGTGTAGTGCTGCCGCGCCCCGGACGCCGCCAGCGCGATGCCGGCCTCAGGCGCGACCGCCGAAAGCCGCGTCACGAGATCGGCCGGCAGGAAGGGCGTATCGCCCGAGACGCTGATCACCCGCGCGATGCCGCTTTCCGCGGCGTGATCCAGCCCGGCGAGGATGCCGGCGAGCGGCCCGGGCGTCCCCGGCAGGGGATCCGGAAGGACCGGCCCCGGGAACCCGGAAAACCGCGCCGGATCGCCGTTGGCGCTGAGCGCCAGGCCCGCCGCGCATTGCGGCCCGAGCCGCGCGACGACGTGCTCCAGCAGGGTCCGGCCGCCGAGCCGGAGCAGGGGTTTGTCGCCCCCGCCCATGCGCCGGCCGAGGCCGCCGGCGAGGATCAGACCCAGGATCGGCGGGCGGTCCAAACGATCACTCGAAGACGATCTTCGGCGCCGTCCGCCCGGCCGGCGCCCCGGACAGGTTCGCCCAGAGCTGGGCGGCGATGGCGCGGTAGACCTTGGCGTGGGGCCCATCGGGATCGGTCGCCACCACGGGCCGGCCGGAATCCGAGGTCTCGCGGATGATCATGTCGAGGGGCACCTCGCCGAGGAACGGCACGCCGAGGCGCTGCGCCTCGATCCGCGCGCCGCCATGCCCGAAGATGTGCGAGGCGTGGCCGCAATTCGGGCAGACGAAGGTCGCCATGTTCTCGATGACGCCGAGGATCGGCACCGCGACCTTCTTGAACATGGTCACGCCCCGGCGGGCGTCGATCAGCGCGAGATCCTGGGGCGTCGAGACGATCACGGCGCCGGAGAGCGGCGTCGCCTGCGCCATGGTGAGCTGCGCGTCGCCGGTGCCAGGGGGCATGTCGACGATGAGCACGTCGAGTTCGCCCCAGAGCACGTCGCGCAGCATCTGGGTGATGGCCGATTGCACCATCGGGCCGCGCCAGATCATCGCCGTCTCGGGCTCGATCAGGAAGCCGATCGACATGACCTTGAGGCCGTAGCCGACCATCGGCTCCATGGCCTTGTTGTCGACGACATTGGGCTTGCCCGACAGGCCGAACAGTTTTGGCACCGACGGCCCGTAGATGTCGGCATCGAGCAGGCCGACCTTCAGCCCCTGGGCCTGAAGCGCGAGGGCGAGGTTGCAGGCGGTCGTGGACTTGCCGACGCCGCCCTTGCCGGAGGCGACCGCCACGATGTGGCGCACGCCCGGGATCTGCGGCCCCTGGTTCGGCGGCGCGCCGGGCCGGGGCGGGGCGACCGGGGGCGGTGTCACGGGGCGCGGCGCGGCGCCGCTCTGGGCCGGATGGCCCGGGCCCCGCTCGGAGGTCAGGCTCGCGAACACCCCCGAGACGCCCGGCATCTGCAGGACGCGCCCCTCCGCCTGCCGCCGCACCGGCTCGAACCGCTCGGCCTCGCTGGCATCGACCAGGATCGAGAACATCACCCGATTGCTCGGATCGACCACGACCTCCGACAGCCGGCCCGAGCCGGGCAGAGTGGTGCCGGCGGCATCGACGGTGACGCTGGCGAGCGCCTTCAGCACGTCGTCGCGGGTGATCGCCAAGTCGTCCTCCACGGGGGAAAGTCGGTATGCCAGCTGCATGTAACTAAGCGCGGCGAGAACACCAGACCCCGGACAGCGATTCGGGTCAGACCGGGCTCTCACGCAGGATGCGCCGATCCGCTCTGGAAAGATCCGGTCGCTGGCCGTACACTTTGCCCGATCGGAGGCGGCAATGGCCGATGCAGAGCGATCTGACGGTGTGCGGCGGCGACGGGCGGAACGGCTGGAAACGCGCGTCACGGCGGAACAGAAGGCGTTGATCACGCACGCTGCGGCCCTCGAAGGGCGCAGCGTCACCGATTTCGTCCTGACAAGCCTCCAGGATGCCGCCAAGCGCGCCATCGCCGAGCACGCGATGATCGAATTGAGTGTCCGGGACTCCCGCGCCTTCGTGGAGGCCCTGGTCGAGCCTCGCGAACCGGGCCGGCGGATGCGGGAACGGGTCGCGACCTTCCGGACGCGGATGGGCGACGACGCGACGTGAACGGCTCGTCGATGCCGGTCATCGCCGCCCTCGACCCAGCGCGGCACGACCGGTCCCGTTTCGCCTGCGGCGTCGAGGCGCTGGACCGCTACCTCTGCATGCAGGCCGGACAGGATGCGCGGCGGCGCGTGGCTGCCCCCTACGTTCTTCTGGAACCGCCATCGGCCGCCGTCATCGGGTTCTACACCCTCTCGAACACCTCGATCCGGTCGGCTGAGCTGCCGGCGACGCTCGTCAAGAAGTTGCCGCGCTACCCCATCCTGCCCGCGACATTACTTGGCCGACTGGCGGTCGATGGGACGCGGCGCGGAGAGGGCTTCGGCACGCTCCTTCTCCTCGACGCGTTCCGACGCTGCCTCAGGAGCGAGGCAGCCACCCTGGCGGTCGTCGTCGACGCGAAGGACGCGGCCGCAGCCTCGTTCTACGAGCGCCACGAATTCCTGCGGTTGACCGATCTGCCTGACCGGCTCTTCAAGCCGATGGCTGAGATCGAGGCGCTGTTCGCGAAAGCGGGTTCGTGAAACGACGGGACGCTCAACGCGCCGACGGGCGCGCGATGAGGGTGTAGGTTTCCATCGGGCCGCGCACCACGGTCCCGTCGCCGCGCCTGTCGAGGCCGTGGCGCTGGTGGCGGCAGCCGAGCGGGCCGCGGAGCCGCTTCACGCGCTCGATATGCACGCTGCCGGAGCGCCGGTGCGAGAAGTCGTGGCCGGCGATGCGCACGCCCGCGCCGAAGCGCACCTCCGCGGCCGCCGGCAGGACGGGGAAGCCGAGCGCGCCCATCACCAGCAGCGTGGCACTGCGGTTTCCAACCCGAACGGCCCCCATGCGAACCTCCCTCACCGCGCGAGCACGCTGAACCAACGGGAGATTGATCCGTTGTCGGGGCAGCCTTCAGGCGGGGACCTCTCCGGCGCGCGCCCGCGCACCGGCGAATCGCCGTCCGGACAGACCGACGAGACGCGTTAGGAGACGACATTCATGCATCAGGGCAACCACCGCGACCACGAGGGCGCGAAGAAGCTGTTCGAGCTCATCAAGGACGTGAAGATCGCCATGATGACCACCACCGATTCCGACGGGACGCTCAACAGCCGCCCGATGTGGAACAACGACGCCGACGAGAACGGCGACCTGTGGTTCTTCACCAAGCTGCACTCGCCCAAGACCGAGGAGATCAGCAAGGACAACCAAGTGAACCTCGCCTATTCCGACCCGTCGAGCCAGACCTACGTGTCGGTGGCCGGCAAGGCCGAGATCGTGCGCGATCAGGCCAAGATCGACGCGAAGTGGAATGAGAGCCTCAAGACTTGGTTCCCGAACGGCAAGAACGACCCCGAGGTGGCGCTGCTCCGTGTCCATCCGGAGAAGGGCGAGTACTGGGACAGCCCCAACAGCACAATGCTGCACCTCTACGGCTACGTGAAGGCCTCGCTCACCGGCGAGAGCCCCAAGACCGACACCAAGAAGGTCGATCTCGCCTGATCGTCCGCGTTCGGACGACGCGGGTCTCGGGGGCGGCGCGCCGGATCGGCGGGCCGCCCTTTTTCTTGACGCGGGCGGGTGGGGCATGCGCTCTGCGCGATCGAAGCGCGGCAGAGTGCCAAGAGAATGCTCGATCTGGCCAAGCGGGTCTACGATCACAGCTTCCGCATCGACCCGGTCGTGCGGTCGCTGCTCGACACGGATTTCTACAAGCTGCTGATGGCGCAATCGATCCTGCGCCGGCACCCGGATATCCGCACCACCTTCGGCATCACCAACCGGACGCGGCGGATCCGCATCGCCGACGAGGTCGATGCCGAGCTGCTGCGCGAGCAGCTCGATCACGCCCGCACGCTGCGCCTCAGCAAGGGCGAGGTGACGTGGCTGCGCGGCAACGTCTTCCGCGGCCAGGGCCGGATCCTCGAGCCCGAGTTCGTGGCGTGGTTGGAGGATTTCCGGCTCCCGGACTACGAACTCGCCGTCCAGGACGGCCAGTACGAGCTGACCTTCCACGGCCCCTGGGTCGAGACCACCCTATGGGAGGTGCCGGCGCTGGCGATCCTCAACGAGCTGCGAGCCCGGGCCGTGCTGCGCGGGCTGGGCAAGCTCGACCTGCAGGTGCTCTACGCCCGGGCCATGACCCGGGTCTGGGAGAAGATCCAGCGGCTGCAGAAGCTGCCGGACCTGTCGGTGGCGGATTTCGGCACCCGCCGCCGCCACGGCTTCCTCTGGCAGGATTGGTGCGTGCAGGCCATGGCGGAGGGTCTGGGGAACGCGTTCCTCGGCACCTCGAACTGCCTGATCGCCGCCCGGCAGGAGGTCGAGCCGGTGGGCACCAACGCCCACGAATTGCCGATGGTCTACGCGGCGCTCGCCGAGGACGATGCGGCGCTCGCCGCCGCCCCCTACGCGGTGCTGGCCGACTGGCAGGAGGATTACGGCGGCAACCTCCTGGTGATCCTTCCCGACACCTACGGCACCACCGGCTTCCTGGCGAACGCCCCCGAATGGGTGAGCGGCTGGACCGGGATCCGCATCGACTCGAAGGACCCGATCGAGGGCGGCGAGGAGGTGATCCGGTTCTGGCAGGGCCGCGGGCACGATCCCCGGGACAAGCTCGCGATCTTCTCCGACGGGCTCGACATCGACGAGATCGAGCGCATCCACGCCCGGTTCCATGGGCGGATGCGCATCGGCTACGGCTGGGGCACCCTGCTCACCAACGACTTCCGCGGCCTCCTCCCGGACGGCAAGCTCGACCCGGTCTCCATCGTCTGCAAGGTCACGGAGGCGAACGGGCGGCCGACCGTCAAGCTCTCCGACAACCCCACCAAGGCGCAGGGTCCGGCCGAGGACATCGCCCGCTACCGCCGGGTTTTCGGCGTGGGCGCGCAGGAGGCGGTGCCGGTGGTGGTGTGAGCGCCGGTTTCACCGGCCGCGGCGTGAAACCGGCCGGCTGACGGCGGGCGGCGCGGAGTGGTATGGCGTCGACCAATGGGATCGCCGTCCGCGGCCGCCCCCACGGGAGAACGCCATGTCGATGAATCGCCGCTCGCTCATCGGTGCCGCGGGCCTCGCCCTCGCGGGGCCGGCCCTCGAAGGGGCGCAGGCCGCCGAGGCTTCGAAGCCCGCCGCGAAGGCGCCGCCGCCCGTCACGAAAATCCTCGCGCAGTGGATCCTCGGATCCTCCTACGACACCCTGCCGGAGCCCGTCCGCCGGGAAGGCGTGCGCAGCTTCCTCAACTGGGTCGGCGTGGCGGTGGGCGGTTCGCACCACGAGACCGTGGACGTGGCGGTCTTAGCCCTCCAGCCCTTCTCGGGGCCGCCCCAGGCCGGGCTGTTCGGCCGGACCGAGCGGTTCGACATCATAAACGCCGCCTTCCTCAACGGCGTGGCGAGCCACATCTTCGACTTCGACGACACCCACCTGAAGACGATCATCCACCCCGCCGGCCCGGTTGCCTCGGCGATCTTGGCCTATGCCGAGATGAAGCCGGTCTCCGGCAAGGCCTTCCTCGACGCCCTGGTGGTGGGGATCGAGACCGAGTGCCGGATCGGCAACGCCGTCTATCCGAACCACTACGATGCCGGCTGGCACATCACCGGCACCTGCGGGCCCTTCGGCGCGGCCGCGGCCGCCGGCAAGCTGATGGGGCTGACCGAGCAGCAGATGGTCTACGCGCTGGGGCTCGCCGCCTCGCAGCCGGTGGGCCTGCGCGAATCCTTCGGCTCGATGAACAAGAGCTTCAACCCGGGCCGGGCGGCGGCGAACGGCCTGTTCGCGGCGATCCTGGCGGCCAAGGGCTACACCTCCTCGGACGGGATGATCGAGGCCAGGCGCGGCTGGGCCAACACGATCTCCACCAAGCAGGATTGGTCCGAGATCACCGACGGCCTCGGCACCCGCTACGAGTCCCTGCTGAACACCTACAAGCCCTTCGCCTGCGGCATCGTCATGCACCCGACGATCGACGCGGCGGTCCAGATCCGCGATCAGGACCACGTCCGGCCCGAGGACATCGCCCGCGTCGACCTGAAGGTCCACCCCCTCGTCCTGGAGCTGACCGGCAAGACCGCCCCGAAGACCGGCCTGGAGGGCAAGTTCAGCATCTACCACGCGGCCGCGGTGGCCTTCGTGGAGGGGGCGGGCGGCGAGAAGCAGTTCAGCGACCGGGCGGTGAACGATCCGCGGGTGGTGGCTCTGCGCCGGAAGGTGATGCCGGTGGTCACCCCCGGCATCGACGCCGCCCAGGTCGACATGACCGTGACCCTGAACGACGGGCGGGTGTTCCACCGGTTCATCGCGCACGCCATCGGCAGCGTCGAGACACCGATGTCCGACGCGCAGCTGGAGGCGAAGTTCGCCGACCTCGCGGCCGGCGTGCTGCCGGAGGCGCAGGCCAAGTGGGTGATGCAGCTGTGCTGGTCGCTGCCCGATCTCGAGGATGCGGGCGCGGTGGCCCGGGCTGGGGTGCAGGGGGCGTAAGCCGCCGAACGCTCCGCGGGATCGTTTTCCGGCCCCGTGCCGTTCCCCGTGCGCGCGGCCTCGTCCGACCCCGGCGGGCGCCCGCCTGTGGCGTTCGGGGCGTGGATCGCAGCATGGGCACCAGAACCCCGGTCGGGGCGCAGCCTGAACGCGCCCCGGTTCCGCCGCGGGCGGCCCGCGTCGCCGCCGCCGAGACCCCGCGGGCCGCGATGGCCTCGCCGGTGGTGGTTGCCGCCACCCTCATCGCGGCCCTGTATTTCGGCCGGGAGATCTTCATCCCGATCGCGATCGCGCTGCTCCTGTCCTTCGTACTCACGCCGCTGGTGAACCGCCTGCGGCGCCTGCGCCTGCCCCGGCTGGTGGCGGTGGGGCTGAGCGTCGTCCTGACCTTGGGGATCGTGGCGACCCTGGCGACCCTGATCGGCTTCCAGGCGGCCGACCTCGCGGGCGACGCCCCGCGCTACCGGGCGACCATCGAGCGCAAGCTCGCCGGGTTGCGCGATTCCCCCGCGGGACACCTGATCGAGTCCCTCGCCAAGACCGGACAGGCGCTGCACGGCGGCGGCCAGGAGCCGGCCGGCGCGCAGGGACAGACCGCCCCGCCGCCTCCGGCGCCGGACCAGGCCCAGCCCGCGCAGAAGCCCGTGCTGGTCGAGCTGATCTCGACGCCGCCGGGTCCGATCGAGATGCTCCGGACCGTGCTGTCGCCGGTGATGCCGCCGCTGGCCACCGTGGGCATCGTCTTCGTGGTGCTGCTGTTCGTGCTGATGCAGCGCGAGGACCTGCGCGACCGCATGATCCGGCTGGCGGGGTCGAGCGACCTGCACCGGACCACCGGGGCGATCGACGACGCGGCCAAGCGGCTGAGCCGCTACTTCGTGGTCCAGCTCGCCCTCAACGCCGCCTTCGGGGTCGTCATCGGCATCGGCCTCTGGGTGATCGGCGTGCCGAACCCGGCGCTCTGGGCGATCTTCTCGGCGCTGATGCGCTTCATCCCCTATCTCGGGGCCGTGCTGTCGGCGATCCTACCGATGGCGCTCGCCGCCGCGGTCGATCCCGGCTGGAACATGATGATCGCGGTGGCGCTCCTGTTCGTCGTCCTGGAGCCACTCACCGGCCAGGTCTTCGAGCCGATCGTCTACGGCCAGTCCACCGGGCTCTCGCCCTTCGCCGTGCTGGTCTCGGCCCTGTTCTGGACCTGGCTCTGGGGCCCGGTCGGGCTCCTGCTCTCGACGCCGCTCACCGCCTGCCTCGTGGTGCTCGGGCGCCACGTGGAGCATCTCGAATTCCTGGACGTGCTGTTCGGCGACCGGCCGGCGCTCACGCCCGTCCAGAACTTCTACCAGCGGATCCTCGCGGGTGACGCCGAGGAGGTGCTGGGCCATGCCGAATTGATCCTACAGGACTGCGCGCTCTCGTCCTACTACGACGAGGTCGTCCTCAAGGCCCTCGAACTCGCCGCCCGGGACGCCGCGCGGGGGGTGCTGACCGCCGGGCAGAAGGCGGCGATGCGCGCTGCCCTCGGCGAGCTGATCGCCGACCTGTCCGACCGGAGCGACGCGGTCGCGGAGGCGTCCGGAGCGGGGAATGGGAGCGCCTGCAGCCCGCTGCCGATGGGTCCGGCCCCGGACGGCCTGCCGGAGGCCTGGAGGCGGTCGGGTACGGTGCTCTGCGTCTCCGGGCGCGGCTTCCTCGACGAGGCCGCCGCCGCGATCCTGGCCCAGATCCTGGAGAAGCGCGGGATCGGCGTCCGCACGGTGCCCTTCGCCGAGGCGGCGGCGGCGCGGATCGGGCGATTCGAGCCCGGTCCGGCCCGGATGGCCTGCGTGGTCACCCTGGCGCCCGAGGGTGCGCCGACCCACCTGCGCCGCTTGGTCCAGCGCCTGGAGGCGCGGATGCCAGGCGTGCCGGTGCTGCTCGGGCTCTGGCTCGCCCAGGCCGGCGACGGGGCCACATCCGGTGCGGCGGAGCCGATGACGGAGGGGGACCGGCAGGCCGGTTCGCTGCGCGCGATGGTGGAGGCCGTCCTGGCCGCCGCGCAGGCGCCGGATGCCGGGGAGGCCCGCCGTTCGGAGACCCGCGACGGGGCCAGCCGCGCGCCGGCCCCGGCCGAGGCATGAATCCGGGGCATGAATCCGGACCGCTCCGGGGACTTGACGGCCGGGGGGGCGCACCGGTTTCGTCGCGCATCGGCCGGTCGAGCGGGCCGGCCGCAGATGGAACGGGGACGTGATCCGATGAGCGTGGTCGAACTCGGGCGATTCCTGGACGACCTCGCCGACGCGTCCGGCAAGGCGATCCTGCCGTTCTTCCGTGCCCAGTTCGGCCTCGACGACAAGGCCCGCGGCGGCGCGCCGTTCGATCCGGTCACAGAGGCCGACCGGGCGGCCGAGGTCGTGCTCCGGGCCATGATCGGCCAGACCTTTCCCGGCCACGGCATCCTGGGCGAGGAATTCGGCGCGGAGCGCACCGACGCCGAGTGCGTCTGGTTGCTCGACCCGATCGACGGCACCCGCGCCTTCATCGCGGGCCTGCCCACCTGGGGCACCCTGATCGGGCTCACCCGCACCGGCGTGCCGGTCCGCGGAATGATGCACCAGCCCTATCTCGGCGAGCGCTTCACCGGGGACGGGCGCAGCGCCCGCCTGCGCGGACCGGCCGGTACGCGCACCCTGCGCAGCCGGCGCTGCGCGGACCTCGCCCAGGCGATCCTGGCCACCACCGATCCGCGGCTGTTCGCGGCCGGCGCGGAGGCCGAGCGGTTCCGGGATCTGGAGGGACGGGTTCGGATGTCCCGCTACGGCGCCGATTGCTACGCCTATTGCATGCTGGCGGCCGGCCAGATCGACCTCGTAGTCGAGGCCGGGCTGAAGCCCTACGACATCGTCGCGCTGATCCCGATCATCGAGGGGGCCGGGGGCCGGATCACGGCCTGGGACGGCGGCCCGGCGGCCGGCGGCGGGCGCATCGTGGCGGCCGGAGATCCGCGGCTGCACGCGGCGGCGCTGACGGTGCTGAACCCGTGAGGGTGGAGCGACGGACCCGGCCCCGCGCCCTCCCTCCCACGCGGAGCTACGGCCTCCACAGGTTTGGGGCGCGGTACAGTCACGCGCGGTCGGGGGACAGGGTGAAAGGCGGGACCTCACCGGAGGCGGACAGGTCCGGACATGCCTCGATGATGTGCCCGATCCTGATCCTTCCCGCCCCTCACCCGAACCCTGTCCCGAGCCGCAGAGGGAGCCTGCCGCGCGCCGCCATCGCGGTCAGCGTCAAAGCTGCGGATCCCGTAGCCTGCAGAGCAGGAAGCGAGAGGCGCACGGCCGGCTGCTCCCCGTCTCCGACCGCGCTTTATGAACTCGGGAGGACAGGGGGACGGAAGACGCCCGGGTTCCGGCAGTCGGGTGGCTTGATGAAGGTTTCCGCCTCCGATCGCCCACACGGGAAGGCCGCTGCGAACCCCGGCGAGGGCCCGTCCGCGTGCTGCTGAACGCGCTCGTCCTGCTCACGGGCCTGATCCCGCGCGCCGAGACCGGCGTCGACGCGCTCCTGCACGCCGTGCCGCCCCCGGAGCCGGCCGTCGCCGTCGAGGCGCCGCCGCGCTTCGACCCCGCCACCCGCTCGGTCTCCAACTGGCACGCGCAGACCGGCACGCACCTGCTGCCGCGGGCGCTGGCCGTCACGGCCCGTCTCAGCGTGGACCCGCCCTACGTCGCCCGCTGCGTGCGGCTCAACAACGGCTGGTGCATCAAGTCCGCCCGCTGGCCCGGCGAGATCGGTGCCGACGGGGAGGGCCACACCGCCTTCGCCACCCTCGACGACGGCGCCGACGCGGCGGCGAGCCTGCTGCGGCGCTACTATCGCGATTACGGGCGGCGCACCGCGCTCGCCATCGTGCGCCGCTGGGCGCCGGCGGAATGCCGCGTCGGCGCCGCACCGGCCCGGGGGGGCGCCGCGCCCGCCATCTCGGCGGCCCTGGCGCCAAGGGGGCTCGGGCGGACGCTGCGCGCCCGCTTCCTCGCGGCGCACCGGCCCGGGGGAGCGCCCCGGCGCCGGGCGTCGGCCCTGCGGGTGCAGCCCTGGTCGCCCCTCGCCCGGATGGCCGGGCGGCCGGCCCGGCGCCCGGCCGTGCCGCATGTGGCGGCGCTTCAGCCGGTGCCCGATATCGCGGCCGGCATCGCCCCGTCGGCGGGCCCGGCGCGCCCGGTCCGCGGCGCCGCCGACCCCGCCGCCCTCCTCGACCGGGCGGCGGACCGCCCCGTTCCGAGCCCCGACCGGATGGTGGCGGAATCCGCGCTGCTGCCGGCCATCGCGGCCGGGATGCCCATCCTCGACCTGCGCCTGCCGGCGCCGCTCTGCAGCGGCGACGAGGGCCGGATCCAGGCCTATGCCGCCCGGATCAGCGGCAGCGTCGGGCTGAAACCCGGCGACGATCTCGACCTGTTCGGGCCCGATGGCGCGCCGCGCCCCCATCTCGCGCCGGTCATGCTGGCGATGTCGGCGGTGGAACTCGGCACGCTCCGGGCCAGCCCCGACCTCGTCGCCGGGGCGATCACCCGGCTGCGCCCGCTCACGCCGGCCGCCGATGGCGCGCCGCCGTAGCGCATCGCCCCGAAAGACGGCCGCCGCCGTGCGGTCCGGGACGATGCGCGCGCCGCAAGCCTTGCGGTTCGGCCGCAATCGCGCCACCTGTGCCCGGCCTGTTCCCCTCACGACGAGCCCGCCCGTGCCCCTGACCGACCTTGCCGCGCGCGCCGGCTCGGCCGTCAAAGCCTTCGCCGAAGCCTCGCACGACCTGCTGGTCCAGCCGACCTTGAGGCTCGGCGTCACCGGGCTCGCGCGCTCGGGCAAGACGGTGTTCACCACGGCGCTGATCCACCACCTCGTGGAGACGCACGCCCTGCCGGCCTTCGCGCCCGCCCAGGAGGGCCGCCTGCGCCGCGCCCGCCTCGTGCCGCAGCCCGACGACGACGTCCCGCGCTTCCCCTTCGAGGAGCATTTCGGCACCCTCACCGAGGCGCGGCGCTGGCCGCGCTCCACCGACCGGATCAGCCAGTTCCGCCTGGAGATCGCCTACGAGCGCGCCGCCGCGTGGCGCTCGGGCCCGGCGACCCTGATGCTCGACGTGGTCGACTATCCGGGCGAGTGGCTCCTCGACCTCGCCCTGATCGAGACCAGCTACACGGCGTGGTCGCGGTCCACGATCAACGGCACCCGCCGGCCCGGCCGCGCCGCCGTCGCGGCCCCCTGGCTCGACGCGCTCACGGGCTTCGACCCGAACGGCCCCCTCGACGAGATCGCGGCCGAACGCGCCAGCGACGCGTTCAAGGCCTACCTCGCGGGTCTGCGGGCCGGTCCGGAATCGGTGGCCACGACGCCCCCGGGCCGCTTCCTGATGCCCGGCGACCTCGCGGGCTCCCCGGCGCTGACCTTCGCGCCCCTCGACCGCCTCTCCGAGAGCATCGCCCCCGACAGCCTCGCCGGGCTGATGGAGCGGCGCTTCGAGGCCTACAAGGCCAAGGTGGTGACGCCGTTCTTCCGCGAGCATTTCCAGCGGGTCGACCGGCAGATCGTCCTGGTCGACGTGCTCTCGGCGGTCGATGCCGGCCCCGCCGCCCTGGCGGAGCTGGAGGAGGCCCTCGACGCGGTGCTGCTCAGCCTCAACATCGGCCGCAACACGGTGCTGTCCCGGCTGTTCGCCCCCCGGGCCGACCGGGTTCTGTTCGCCGCCACCAAGGCCGACCATCTCCATCAGACCAGCCACGACCGGCTCGAGGCGCTGCTGCGGCTGCTCGTGTCCCGGGCCATGCGCCGGACCGAGGCGGCGGGCGCCCGGGTCGGCACCGTGGCGCTGGCCTCCGTGCGCGCCACCCGGGAGACCACGGTCCACGACGGCGCCGAGACCCTCCGGGCGGTGGCCGGCACCCCGGAGGCCGGCGAGGTGGTGGGCGACGAGGTGTTCGACGGCAACGGCGAGGCCGCGATCTTCCCCGGCGAATTGCCCGCCCGCGCCGAGGCGGTGCTCGAAGGGGCGGTGGAGCCGGGCTCCCTGCGCTTCCCCCGGTTCCGGCCGCCGCTGGTGCGGCCCGACGGCCTCGGCCGCCCCGGGCACCTGCCGCAGATCCGGCTGGACCGGGCGATGCAGTTCCTGATCGGCGACAGGCTGGCGTGATGGCGGATCTCGGAGAGGCGCTCGCAGACGCGCGGTCTCTCCCTCCCCCCCTCTGCGGGGGAGGGAAAGGCGCGCATCCGACTCTTGCTCAGATCCACAAGCGATCGCCAAACGCGCTCGTCGGAACGCGAGGGCGCCACTGCTTCCTGAGGAGCCCTCAGCCATGACCTCGGGCCAGAAACCCCGCGCCTTCCGGATCACCCCCGAGCCACCGCCGGACTCGCGCGTGACGACCACGCCCCTCTCGGCCCGGCCGCAGACCCGGATCGTGGAGGAGCCCTTCGAGATCGTCGATGCCGCCGACGGCGTCGCGGTGCCGGTGGCGCCGCGGCGGCGGTCGCCCTGGATGGCGCTGTTCCTGTCGGCGGTCGGGGGCCTGGTCTCGCTGGGCATCGGGCTCTCGGTCGAGCGGATGATCGCCGATCTCTTCCAGGCCGCGCCCTGGCTCGGCTGGGTGGCGCTCGCCCTGCTGGCCATCGCCGCCCTGGCGCTCCTGGCGATCGTCGTGCGCGAACTCGCCGGCCTGCGGCGCGAGCGCAAGATCGAGCGCCTGCGCCAATCGGCCGTCGACGCCCTCGGCAGCCGCGACCATACCGGCGCGCAGGCGGTGGTGCAGGCGCTCTCGGCCTTCTACGCCGACCGGGACGCGCTGTCGGCGGGCCGCGCCCGGATCGATGCCGCCGCCGACGCGATCCTCGATGTCGACGATCGGATCGGGCTCGCCGAGTACGAATTGCTCGCGGGCCTCGACCGGCAGGCCTGCAACGCCGTCGCGGCGGCGGCCAAGCAGGTCTCGGCGGTGACGGCCCTGAGCCCGCGGGCGATCGTGGACGTCGCCTTCGTGGTCTACGCGGCGGTGCGCCTGCTGCGCCGGATCGCGGCGATCTACGGCGGGCGGCCGGGCTTCCTCGGCTTCCTGCGGCTGGCGCGGGCGGCGGTGGCGCACCTCACCGTCACCGGCGGCATGGCGGTCGGCGAGAGCGTGATGCAGCAGGTGCTGGGCCTCGGGATCGCCGCCCGGATCTCCGCCAAGCTGGGGGAGGGCGTGCTCAACGGGCTGATGACCGCCCGGTTCGGGCTCGCCGCCGTCAATGTCTGCCGGCCGCTGCCCTTCGTCCGGCAGGCGCCGCCGCGGCTCGCGGACGTCGCCGGCGAGTTGCTGCGCACGGTCGAGGCCGAAACGCCATGAGGCCGCGTCCCGCAGGACGCCGCCGGCTTCCGGAGAGGAATGCGGCGCGCTTTTACTTGCCGGCCGCGGCGCGGCGGTTGGCGATGCGGGTGAACATGTTGCCGGTGTAGTCGGCGACCTTCGGCTTCTCGACCTCGCCGACCTTCGCCTCGAAGGCCTCGATGCGCTTGAGGAGCGCGATATCGTTGAACAGCGAGCTGTTGAAATTGGCCTGCGCCCGGGGCCCGAGGGCGGCCTGGACGGCGTCGAGTCGTTCCAGAAGCTCTTTGCGCGTCACGGTGCTCTCCAGGGGCGCCTTCGGGCCGAAGGACCGCCCGTGCCTCCACTGACGGCAGCCGTGGTAAACGGCGCGTTAACGCGGCGTGCGTCTCAAGCCCCGGCCCCGGGCCGGAGCCGGGCCCGGAATCCGGCCGTCCAGAGCCACGCTCGCGTCGCTGACGGCGCCGCCTGCCCCTCCTGAATCAGCGTGCTGATATCCCTGGCGCGCCTCGCGTCGCGGCGGCGGGCCGATCCACCGCGACCTGAAGGCCGGCAGCCCCATCCCGGGCAACGCGACCGGATCCCGCAGGCGTCACAGCCCCTTTAAAAATCCCGCGAGCCGCATCAGCCCCTCGGGCCACGGCCCGTGCCCGCTCGCCGCGTTGATGTGGCCGGATTCGCCGGCATCGACCGTCAGGGCCCCCCAGGCATGGGCGATATCGTCGGCGCGGTCGTAGCGGCAATAGGGATCGGTCCGGCTGGCGACCAGCAGCGACGGGAAGGGCAGGGGATCCCAGGGCAGCGGCGCGAAGGCCCGCGCCGCCTCGGGCAGGTCGGGGGCCTCCTCCACGTCGGGGACGGCCACCAGCAGGGCGCCGCGCACCACGCCCGCCGGGAAGCGCGGCACCGCCTTGACGCTCGCCACCACGCCGAGGCTGTGGGCGATCAGGATCACCGGCCGGGTCGCGGCCGAGACCGCCTCGGCGATCCGTCCGCACCACGCCTCCGGGGTCGGCGCGTGCCAATCGTCCTGCGCGACCACGCGCGCGGTGGCGAGGCGGCCCGCCCAGCGGGCCTGCCAGTGGTCCTCCCCCGAACCCCCGAGCCCCGGGACGATGAGGATGTCGCAATCGGCGGTCTTCATGGCCGGATGCCTAAAGCCGTCCGGCGAAGGCGTCGAGACCCGTCATTCCGCCGCGATCGGATCCGCCCGCTCCAGCCCGGTGATGTAACGGGCGATTTGCATGGAGGCGCGGTTCTTCGCCTTGGCCTCGATCTCGAAATCCGCCCAGGCGAGGTGGCGGGCGACGAGGTCGTTCACCGCCCGGTTCCACATCAGGTCGGAATGGGCGGCGAGGTCCCGGACCGCGTGGCCGGCGGCGCGCAGGGCCGGGAAGTCGGGCAGGGCCTCCGGGTCGGACTCGGCGGCGACCGCCTCGCGCGACACGCTGATATGGGCGACCGGCCGCACCCCGCGCCAGGACTCCTGCACCCGGGCGATGCGGGGCTCGTCCGGTTCGAGATAGGCGCCGCCGCTCTGGACCCAATGGTGGTGGAGGTCGAGCACCACCGGCACGAGGTCGGCGAGCTGCAGCACGGCGTCGAGGCCGAAGACGTTCTCGTCGTTCTCCACCGTGACGAGGTCGCGCGCCACCCGGCTCGCCCGGGGCAGGGTGGCGCGGAAGCCGGCAACGCCCGGGTCCCCCGCGCCGACATGGATGTTGATGTGCGCCCCGTGCGGGTGCCAGCCGCCGCCGTAGCCCATCCGGTCGAAGATCTCGGCGTGGTAGTCGAGTTCCGACAGGCCGTTCTCGACGGCCGCCGCGTTCCGGCTCGCCAGCAGGCAGAACGGGCCGGGATGGAAGCTCAGGCGCACCCCGAGCCGGCGCGCCAGCGCCCCGGCCTCCGCGAGGCCGCGCTCGACCAGGGCCGCCATCCCGGGCTCCGCGTAGATCGCCTGCGCGACCGGGTGGGTGTAGCCGGGCAGGACGTTGCTCGCCATGCGCAGCAGGCGCTCCAGCGGCGGCCGCGCCCCGACCCAGGCGATCTGGCGGGCCAGCGCGTCGAGATTGTGGGCGACGAGACCGGAGAGCTTCGCCCGCCGGGCGGCCGGCTCCAGCTTGGCGAGATGGGCCATCGTCACGCTGGTCAGGTTCATGTGGAGCGTCGCCGCGCGCTCCGCCTTCAGGGTGGCGTGGGTGCCGGGCGGCTCGTCCAGGACGAACTTGCAGCAGAATCCGAGGCGGGGCTGATCGCGCATAGGAGGCAGAACGCGCCCGCGCCGCCGGTGTGCCCGCGACCGAAGCGCGGAACAGCCGCTGCGCGACGACGTTTGAGACCCGAGAGCGCGGCCGTTCCGCGCGTACGGCCGTCCCCGACCCATGCCTCCGTCGCCCTCGCGCTCGACCGGACCCGCCGAGACCGGCTCGATCCTGTGGATCCTGATGCTGGGGTCGGCGCTGGTCGCCCTCGCCGCGGCGCCGGCGCGGCGGGGCGTGCCGGGCCTCCATCCCCCCGCGGAACCGCCGCTCGATCCCGAATCCACGGAGAGGGACGTTGCGCTGCGCAAGGGTGTCGCCCCCGGGGCGCGCTCGATCTCCGGGCGGGCCGCCCAGTTCACCGTGGCGACGCAGGCCGAGCGTGGCCGCGCCGCCGACGACCCCACCGAGATGACCCGGGCCGGGTGGAAGGACATCGTGGTCCGGGTCTACCTGGAGTTCAACAAGGACCGGGTCCTGGCGGTCGCGGCCGGGGTGACCTTCTACACCCTGCTGTCGCTGTTCCCGGCGATCGCCGCGCTCGTCACCTGCTACGGCCTGTTCGCCGACGTGAACGTCATCAACGACCACCTCGCCCAGCTGCACGCGATGCTGCCCACCGGGGCCGTCGAGCTGATCGGCGATCAGGTCAAGCGCATCGCCGCCAGGGGCAGCGGCTCGCTCAGCGTGACGTTCTTCTCCAGCCTGCTCTTGTCGATCTGGAGCGCCAACGCCGCCATGAAGGCGATGTTCGACGCGCTCAACGTCGTCTACGAGGAGGAGGAGAAGCGCAACTTCTTCTGGCTGAACCTCCGGTCCCTGACCTTCACCATCGGCGCCCTGCTGTTCATCATCATCGCGCTCAACGTGATCGTGGTGGTGCCGGTGGTGCTGAACTTCCTCGGCCTTGGCTCGACCGCATGGCTGCTGGCGGCTCTGCGCTGGCCGGCGATCCTCGTCGTCCTGCTCGGCGGCCTCTCGGTGCTCTACCGGTTCGGTCCGAGCCGGGAGCGTGCGCGCTGGCGCTGGGTCGGGGTCGGCAGCGTCATCGCCGGCCTTCTCTGGCTCGTCACCTCGCTGCTGTTCTCGTGGTACGTCGCCAATTTCGGCACCTACAACGAGACCTACGGTTCGCTGGGCGCGGTCATCGGCTTCATGACCTGGATCTGGATCTCCTCGACCATCGTGCTCCTCGGCGGCGAGATCAACGCGGAGCTGGAGCATCAGACCGGGCGCGACACCACCACGGGGGCGCCCCAGCCGATCGGGCGGCGGCGGGCCAGGATGGCCGATACGGTGGGTGCGGCGGCCTGACCGCGCGCGCCGGGACTGCCGAACGGCCCGTCACGCGCCTATATGAGGGCGCGAAAAGGGAGATTGCCATGGCGGATACGCCGACCACCAGCCCCGATACCCGCAGCGACACCGAGTGGCGCGACGTCCTCACGCCGGAGCAGTACCGGGTCCTGCGCGAGCACGGCACCGAGCGGGCCGGCACGAGCTGCCTGCTCGCCGAGAAGCGCCCCGGCACCTTCACCTGCGCCGGATGCGGGCAGCCGCTGTTCGAGCAGGGCACCAAGTTCGAGTCCGGCACCGGCTGGCCGAGCTTTTTCGAGCCCCTCGACGGGGCCGTCGCGACCACGGTGGACCGCAGCCACTGGATGGTCCGCACCGAGGTGCATTGTGCCCGCTGCCAGGGCCATCTCGGCCACGTCTTCGACGATGGCCCCGCCCCGACCGGGTTGCGCTACTGCATGAACGGCGCGGCGATGACCTTCGAGCCGGCGGCCTGAGCGCCGGCCACCGAAGGGGAGACCGGTGGGGCGCAAGCGGGCGCGTCGAGGCAAGGATACGGATCCGGTTTAACCTGGGTTGAGAAAACCGGGCGCGGATGCGGGATATCGGGGATAGGAATCGGCCTGACCGAGTCCTGGCCTCGGTCCGGTCTTGATTTCGTCGCGTTTTTGCTTAGCGCTCTATTCTCTCATGTTGTCGCCGCTCGGAGTTTGGCGAAGGAAGCGGTTGGGTACGGGCGAATACGGCGTTGCGGTCCAGCTTGTACGCCGCTCGCTGCCGTTCCACTTGCGTCCTCAAGCCCGGGCTGGCGGCCCGGAGGGTGTCCGCCGGATCGGCGCGCCGCCGACCAAGCGGGAGGGGTATTGAGTTCATGAGCACCGTTCGCCGATTTCTGGTCGCCCCGTCCCTGGTCCGCCTGATCCGCAAGGAGCGCGGCGGCGCCCGCATCACCGAGGGGCACTTCGCGCCGCAGGGCGGCCGGGCCTCCTTCGTGCGGGTCGACGGGCAGCTATGCCAGCTGGTGCTGGTCAACAAGGGGCCCGACGGGATCCCGGTCGAGGAGCGCACCGACGTGCCGCGCGCCCACGGCGACGCGCTGCTCGACGTGTGCCCCGGCAAGGCCGCCTATGACCGCACCACCCTGAATGTCGGCGGGCGCGAGATCGCCATCGACCGCTATGTCAGCCCCGGTAGCCTGGATCTGATCAGCATCGCCTTCGACAACGACGGCGAGGCGGCGGGCTTCCACGCGCCGAACTGGTTCGGGCGCGAGGTCAGCGCCGATCCGAGCTTCGAGCGGCAATCCCTGGCGATCCAGGGCGTCCCCGCCGCCGAGGAGGTCCCCCTGAATAACGCCGCCCTGGACGCGGTGCTCGATCTGATCGAGCCGCGCTTCGGCTTCGGTCGCTACGGCAGCAGCGCCCGGTCCGCGGAATCCGACGAGGGCGCCCTCGGCGCGATGCGCCGGATCGTGACGCCGGCCCCGGCCGCCCCGGTCCAGGCGGCCCCCGCCGTCGCGGCTGCAGCCCCCGCACCGGAACCCGCGGAGCCCGCGCCCATGCCCGCGGCAGCGATGCCCGTGGCGGCGATGCCCGCCGAGCCGATCCCCGAGCCCCATGTCGAGCCGGAGCCGCATCCGGCGCCCGCCCCGGAGCCCCTCCACCACGAGGCCCCCGCGGCCCAGGCCGCCCCTCCGGACATGCCGCGCGGGGATGCCCTGCACGGCGACACCCGCATCGACGACGTGATCGAGAGCCTGTCGCAGGCGCTCGGCGCGGCGATCCATCAGCAGCCGGAACACGGGGCCGAGTCCAAGGACGCCAAGGGTGACGAGGCCGGGTCGATGTTCGAGCGCTGGACCGTGCGTCCCCGCCGGACCCAGCAGCAGACCTGAACCTCGGGCCGGCGCGGACGCCGCTATCGGGGCTGCGGCGCACGATGCGCCGCAGCCCTTTTTCATGCCGGATCGGCGGCGGCGCTCGGGCCGCCGGCGCAACCGTCTCAGTTGCGGATCACCACCGCCGCCCCGCCGCGGTTGCGGGCGAGCTGGAACAGGGCGGCCGCGTGGCCCGGCGACAGGCGGATGCAGCCGTGGCTCGCCCGGCGCCCGAGGGCGCCCGTCGCGTAGGTGCCGTGGATCGCGTAGCCGCCGCGGAAGAACATGGCGTGCGGCATCGGCGAGCCGTGATACTTGTGCGAGCGCCACATCGGCGCCATCAGCCCGACCCGGAACCGGCCGTTCGGCGTGACGTAGCCGCTCCGGGCGGTGGAGACCGGCCAGTCATAGGCGGGATAGCCGTCGACGAAGACGCGCATCCGCTGGTTCGATTGGTCGATCCGCGCGACGACCCCGGCCGTCGCCGGAGCGGACAAGACACAGGCCAGGAGGCCGCCGAGCAACGCGGTCCCGGCCCAATGACGCATAGCCACGGAACACCTCCGAAAAGCCTCTGAAAGCCGCTGGACGGACGGCCAAATCCGGCGGGGTTGGAAAAATAACCGCGCTTTCCGGGATGAGCGCGATTATCGAATTGCAAAAGTACTTCGCGGCGGGAATCGACAGGTTTTTGTCACGATTGGTTCCCCGCAGATTACCGAGCGACCGTTGAGGCGCGGGACGATAGTCGCTAGCGTGCCGGCACAGCGGGAGGGTGCGCGGCAGTCGCACGGGATGGATATGGCACAGGCAATCCACGCGACAGGTTCGGCCGCAGCGCCCCGGGAGCCCTGGTACAAGGTCCTCTACATCCAGGTGCTGATCGCCATCGCGCTCGGCGTGCTGCTCGGCTGGTACGATCCCGCCACCGGCAAGGCGATGAAGTGGCTCGGCGACGCCTTCATCGGCCTGATCAAGATGATGATCGCGCCGATCATCTTCTGCACCATCGTGCACGGCATCGCGTCAGTGGGCGACCTCAAGAAGGTCGGCCGCGTCGGCGTGAAGGCGCTGGTCTATTTCGAGCTGGTCTCCACCCTGGCCCTGCTGGTCGGCGTGCTGGTCGGCGAGGTGATCCGGCCCGGCGCCGGCTTCAACGCCGATCCGTCGAAGCTCGATGCCAGCAAGGTCGCCTCCTACGCCAACAAGGCCGCGGCCGATTCCACCGTCGCCCACATCCTGGCGATCATCCCGAAGAGCTTCTTCGATCCCTTCGCCACCGGCGACCTGCTGCAGGTGCTGCTGATCTCGATCCTCACCGGCGTCGTGGTGACCGGCCTGGGCGAGCGCGCCTCCGCGGTGAACCACGTGATCGACACCGCCGGCCAGATCTTCTTCAAGATCATCGGCATCGTGGTGAAGCTCGCGCCCATCGGCGCCTTCGGCGCGATGGCGTTCACGATCGGCGAGTACGGCATCCAGAAGGTCTACGACCTCGCCTGGCTGGTCGGCACCTTCTACGCCACCGCCATCCTGTTCGTGCTGGTGGTGCTCGGGGCGATCGCCCGGGTGGCGGGCTTCTCGATCCTGCGCTTCCTCGCCTACATCAAGGACGAGCTCTTGATCGTGGTCGGCACGTCCTCCTCCGAGACGGTGCTGCCGCAGCTCATGACCAAGATGCGCCGGCTCGGCGCCTCGGATTCGGTGGTCGGCCTCGTGGTCCCGACGGGCTACTCGTTCAACCTCGACGGCACCAACATCTACATGACCCTGGCCACGCTGTTCCTGGCCCAGGCCGTCGGGGCGGACCTGACCTTCGCGCAATACGCGACGATCATCCTGGTGGCGATGCTGACCTCGAAGGGCGCCTCGGGCGTCACCGGCGCGGGCTTCATCACCCTGGCGGCGACGCTCTCGGCGATCCCCAACAGCCCGGTCCCAGTCGCCGCGATGACCCTGGTGCTCGGCATCGACAAGTTCATGTCCGAGTGCCGCGCGCTTACCAACCTCGTGGGCAACGGCGTCGCCTGCGTGGTGGTCAGCCGCTGGGAGGGCGAGCTCGACGTCGCCAAGCTCAACGAGGTCATGGCCCACCCGATCTCCATCGGCACCCACATCGCCGACGAGGCGCCCCAGCCGATGGCGACCGACGGCAAGGTCGCCGCCGCCGAGTGATGGGACCGCCCAGGGGTCGGGCGCGCCTCGGCATCGATCTCGGCGGCACCAAGATCGCCGGCATCGTCCTGGGCCATGACGGCGCGACGCTGGCCGAGGCGCGGGTCGCCGCCCCGCGCGGCGCTTACCGGGCCACCGTCGAGGCCGTGGCCGCCCTGGCCCTGCGGCTCGAAGCCGAGGCGGGGACGGCCTGCACCGTCGGTATCGGCATGCCGGGGAGCCTGTCCCCGGCCACCGGCCGCGTGCGCAACGCCAATTCGCATTGGCTCAACGGCCAGGCGTTCGGGACGGATCTCGCGCGGCTTCTGGCGCGGCCGTTGCGGATCGAGAACGACGCCAACTGCCTGGCGGTCTCGGAGGCGATCGACGGCGCCGGGGCCGGCGCGCGGGTGGTCTGGGCGGTGATCCTCGGCACCGGTGTCGGCTCGGGCATCGCCGTCGACGGGCGGGTGCTCACGGGCCGCAACGGCATCGCGGGCGAGTGGGGCCACGGCCCGCTCCCCGGCGCACGCGACGACGAGCGCCCGGGTCCCCCCTGCTATTGCGGCCGGCGCGGCTGCCTCGAGACCTGGCTGTCCGGCCCCGGCCTCGCGGCCGACCACGCCCGGCAGTCCGGCGCAGGCCTCACCGCCGAGGCCGTCGTCGCCGCGGCGCGGGCGGGAGAGCCGGACGCGCAGGCGACGCTCGCGATCCACCTCGAACGGCTCGGGCGCGCGGCCGCGCAGGTGGTCAATCTCCTCGATCCGGACGTGATCGTGATCGGCGGCGGCCTGTCGCGGATCCCGGAACTGATCGCCGGCCTGCCCGGCGCGATCGCCCCCCACGTCTTCTCCGACGCCTTCGACACGCCGGTGCGGGCGAGCCTGCACGGCGATGCCTCGGGCGTGCGCGGGGCGGCGTGGCTGTGGGACGGCGATTGAGAGAGGGGCCGCCCCGTCGGTGGCGGGCACCCGCCAGGGACAGGGCCGGCCGTCGTTCAGGACGACGCCCCCGCCAGACCTTCCAAGATCTTTTGAAACACAGTTCCACGCATCTTCTTGCGCATCGATGCAACGCGGAGTAAAAATCCTCGTTGCTCCGATTCGCATGCGTTTGCCGTCGATTCGACAACAAACAAATTCGAGTAAAATAGTCAGTCTCGATACTATTTGTCTTATAACGACTTAAAAATACAAAAACAAAACCTTATGAGGGGGAAATCCGAGCGGGTTTAGGAAAAACGCCTCTCGGGGATTGTCGATGCGGGTTCTTTTAGTGTCGTCTGCTTTCAACAGCATGACGCAGCGGTTCTTCGTCGAATTGACCGACGCCGGCCATGAGGTTGCGGTCGAGATTTACGCCGGCGACGAGGGCCGTCTCGAGGGGGCGTTCGCGTCCTTCCGGCCGGACCTGACGATCGCTCCGTTCCTGACGCGTGCGATCCCCGAGCGGCTCTGGCGCGCGTACCTCACCCTGATCGTGCATCCGGGCGTCGAGGGCGACCGCGGGCCGTCGGCGCTCGACTGGGCCATCCAGGAGCGCTGGGACCGCTGGGGCGTCACCCTGCTGCAGGCCGAGGCCGAGATGGATGCCGGCCCGATCTGGGCGACGCGGACGTTCCCGCTGCGTCAGGCGCCCAAGAGCAGCGTCTACCGCCGCGAGGTGATCGACGGTGCGGTGGCCTGCCTGTGGGAGGCGATGGCCAACGTTCAGACGTCCGGGTTTGCACCGCGGCCGCTCGACTATTCCGCCCCGACCGCCCTCGGCCGCCTGCGCCCGTCCATGAAGCAGGCGGATCGCCGCATCGACTGGAGCCGGCATGCGACGGCCGAGGTGCTCGCGCGCATCCACGCGGCCGACGGGGTGCCGGGCGTCCTCGACGAGGTCTTCGGCAGAGCCGTCTACCTGCACGCCGCCTGCGCCGAGCCGCGCCTGCGGGGTGAGCCGGGCCAGGTGATCGCCCGGTCCGAGAGCGGTGCCCTCTGTCGCGCCACGGTCGACGGGGCGGTCTGGATCGGCCGGCTGAAGCCGAAGCAGGAGGGTGGCGGGATCAAGCGCGCCGCCGTCCAGGTGCTGGGCGATGCGCTCCCGGCGGACCTCCCCGTCGCCGCCGTCTCCGAGAAGCTCCCCTATCCGAACCCGGTCGAGGAGGTGCGGGGCGAGCGCGACGGCGACGTCCTCCGCCTGCGCTTCGACTTCCACAACGGCGCGATGAGCTCCGCGCAGTGCCGGTCGCTCCAGGCGGCATTCCGCCAGGCACGGGAACACGCGCCCAAGGTCATCGTACTCGCGGGCGGCGACGATCTCTGGTCGAACGGGATCCACCTCAACGAGATCGAGGCGAGTGCGGACGCCGCGGCGGAATCCTGGGCCAACATCGTGGCGATGGACGATCTGATCCGCGAGATCATCCTGGCGACCGACACGGTCGTGGTGGCGGCGGTCGGCCGCAACGTCGGCGCCGGCGGGGCGATCCTGCCGCTGGCGGCGGATTTCGTGCTGGTCCGCGAGGGCGTGGTGCTCAACCCGCATTACCGCAACATGGGCTGGCTGTACGGCTCGGAATACTGGACCTATCTGCTGCCCCGCCGGGTCGGATGGGAGCGGGCCGTCACGCTCACCGAGGCCTGCCTGCCGATCAGCGCCCGGCGGGCCGCGCAGATCGGCCTCGCCGACGAGGCGCTCGCCGGCGACGCGGCGGCGTTCGACCGGGCCGTGCAGGCCTTCGCCGCCGCCAGGGCGGGGGAGCACGCCGCGATCACCGGGCGCAAACAGGCGGCGCGCACCGCGGACGAGGCGCAGCGGCCGCTCGCCCACTATCGGCGCGCCGAGCTGACGCAGATGTACAGGAACTTCTACCAGCCGGATTCGCCCTATCACCGGGCCCGCAGCGCCTTCGTGTACAAGCGGCCTGCCTGCTGGTCTCCGGCCTCGGTGGCCATGCTGGCCGGCACGGCGGCGAACGAGACCGGCGCGTCGCCGCTCCCGGCACCCGGCGGCGTCTGCCTCGCAACCGCCGCGGAGTGATCCCGGGGATCGCTCCCGCGGGGCGCAGAGCCGGAGCGATCCGTCACCAAGATGGTCCTTGCCGGGACGGGGAGCGCGGGGCAGGAGGGCACGCCCAAGCCCCGAGCCCCCGATGATCGTCCGCACCCGGCCCAACCTGCTGACCCTGCTGTTCACCCTGCGCGGCTCGGTCCTGCCGCGGGTGGCGCCCAAACTCGCCGGCATCGTCGCGGTCTCCTGCGCGCTGGTCTGGGCGGAGGCGCGCTGGCCCGCTCTGTTCCCGGTGAGCGCCGGAGTCACGCCCTTCACGGTGGTCGGCCTCGCCCTCTCGATCTTCCTGAGCTTCCGCAACAACGCCTGCTACGAGCGCTGGTGGGAGGCCCGGAAGCACTGGGGCAGCCTGATCGGCGAGGTCCGCAACCTCGCCCGGATCCTGCCGGCGCTGCTGCCGGAGGGGGAGGCGGGGATCCAGCTCCGGCGCCTGTCGGCCTTCGCGCATGGCCTGCGGGCGCGCCTGCAAGACCGCGACGAGGCCGCGGCCGTGCGGGCGAAGGCCCCCGACGCGGACCTGTCCGGCCCTCACCCCACCGATGCGGTCCTGGCGGCGATCACCCGCGACCTCGCCGTGCTGACACAGGCCGGCCGGCTCAGCGACATCCAGTTCGGGATCCTGGAAGCCCGGATCGAGGCGCTGTCGGGGGTCCACACCGCCTGCGAGCGGCTGGCCAATACGCCGCTGCCCTTCGCCTACACGCTCCTGGTCTACCGCACCGCCTGGCTCTACTGCCTGCTCCTGCCGGTGGGGCTCGCGGGCTCCCTGGGCTGGGGGACGCCGATCGTGGTGGCGCTGGTCGGCTACACGTTCTTCGGCCTCGACGCCCTCGGGGACGAGCTCGAGGAGCCCTTCGGCACCGAGCCGAACGACCTGCCCCTCGACGCGATGGTCCGCACCGTCGACCGGATCGTCCACCACGCCCTGGGCGAGCCGATGCCGGAGCCGCTGGCGCCGGAGGGGTACTGGCTGCGGTGAGGCACGCGCGTTGCCCGCAGCCGACCGGCCCGGCTGTCCGCAGGCCCCGCCGCGGATCGCAAGATCGCGCTTGCGCCGCGGTCGAAACGCACATAAACATATCTTTATGTCTATCGAAGGACGGCAGCAGACGGGATCGATCCCTTTTTCCGAGGCCCTGGGCGTCCTGCGCGCGGCCGCCGAGGAGACGCGGCTGCGCATCCTGGCGCTGCTCGCCGAGGGCGAGCTGTCGGTCTCCGACCTCACCGACATCCTCGGCCAGTCGCAGCCGCGGATCTCGCGCCATCTCAAGCTGCTGGTGGAGGCCGGCCTCGTCGAGCGCCACCGGGAGGGGGCCTGGGCGTTCTTCCGTCTCTGCGAAGCCCGGGCCGAGCTCGCCGATCCGCTCCTGTCGGGGCTCGACCGGGCGGCACCGCCCCTCTCGGAGGATCGCGCCCGGCTCGACGCCGTCCGGGCGCAGCGGGCCGAGACGGCCCAGACCTTCTTCGCCCGGCTGGCACCGAAGTGGGATGAGCTGCGCTCCCTGCACATCTGCGAGACAATTGTCGAGGCGGCGGTGCTCGACGCGCTGGGCGAGCGCCCCATCGGCAGCCTGATCGATCTCGGCACCGGCACGGGGCGGATGCTCGGCCTGCTCGCGCCCCTCGCCGGGCGCGCCACCGGGCTCGATTCGAGCCACGCCATGCTGTCGGTCGCCCGGGCCAACCTGGAGCGGCGCGGCCTGTCGCGGGTCGACCTGCGGCAGGGCGACATCCACGCGCCGCCCTTCGCCCGGGCGAGCTTCGACCTCGTGCTGGTGCATCAGGTGCTGCACTACCTCGACGATCCGGCCCGGGCCCTGCGCGGCGCCGCGCGGCTCGTGGCCCCGGGGGGGCGGCTCCTGGTGGTGGATTTCGCACCCCACGAGCTGGAATTCCTGCGCACGGGCCAGGCGCACCGGCGGCTCGGCTTCTCGGCCGAGCAGGTCTCCGGCTGGCTCGCCGAGGCCGGACTCGCCACGATCACGACCCGCGATCTCGCGCCGCGCGAATCGGGTCAGCTCACCGTCACGCTCTGGCTGGCCCAGGACCGATGCGCGGAAGACGGCCTCGCCGATGATGGGCTGGCCGAGGACGACATCGAACAGCCCCGGCGCGCCGTCGCCTGAGACCCACCCCTCATCGCAGACCCTTCGTCTGAACCGATCGCCATAGAGGACGAGATCCGATGCGCCGCTCCACCCACCGCGCCAGCCGCGACGGCTACCACCCGATCCGCGTCTCGATCGAGTTCTTCCCGCCGAAGACCGACGAGATGGAGAAGATCCTCTGGGCCTCGATCGAGCGTCTGGCGCCGCTCCAGCCGAGCTTCGTCTCGGTGACCTACGGGGCCGGCGGCTCGACCCGGGAGCGCACCCACAACACGGTCGCCCGGATGGTCGGCGAGACCAGCCTGAAGCCGGCCGCCCATCTCACCTGCGTGGACGCCTCCCGCGAGGAGATCGACGCGGTGGTGCAGTCCTACTGGGACGCGGGCGTGCGCCACATCGTGGCGCTCCGCGGCGATCCGGCCGAGGGCGTCGGACACGCCTACCGGCCCCATCCGGAGGGCTACGCCTCGACCGCCGAGCTGGTCGAGGGGATCAAGCGCATCGGCGACTTCAAGGTCTCGGTCTCGGCCTACCCGGAGAAGCACCCCGAGGCGGCCTCCCTCGACGCCGACATCGACGCCCTGAAGGCCAAGGTCGATGCCGGGGCCGACCAGGCGATCACCCAGTTCTTCTTCGAGAACGAGATCTACCTGCGTTACCTGGAGAAGGTCCGGGCCGCCGGGATCACGATCCCGATCATCCCGGGCATCCTGCCGGTGCAGAACTTCAAGCAGGCGGCGAACTTCGCCCGCCGCACCGGCGCCTCGGTCCCGTACTGGCTGGCCGCCCGGTTCGAGGGGCTGGAGCACGACGTCGAGACCCGCCGCCTCGTCGCCGGCGCGGTGGCGGCCGAGCAGGTGCTCGACCTCGTGGACGAGGGGGTCAACGACTTCCACTTCTACTCGATGAACCGCTCCGACCTCGTCTACGCGATCTGCCACCTGCTCGGCCTGCGCGCGCAGGCGCCGAAGCTGGCGGCCGCCAAGGCGGCGGCTTAAATTCAGGCGGCGCGCACCGTGCGGGCGCGGCATGGGGTTGTTCGCGATGGCCGAGCCGCAGGATATGATTCTTCCGCTCCTTCGGGAGATGAGGACGGAGATGCATACAGGTTTCGAACGCGTCGCAAGGAAACTTGAAGACCACGACGTGCGCTTCGATAAGCTCGAGCGGCGCTTCGACAATCTACGCCAGGCCGTGAACGGCGAATCGATCCTCGGCCGCTACGCCGCTGCGGAAGTGGAGGAGCGCCTGGAGGCGATCGAGAAGCGCCTCGCGGCCCTGGAAAAGACGGGCTGACCGCACGACGAGGCCACGTCGAAGCGGCGCACCGTCCAGGCGGCGTCGCTCCGCTTGCAGAAACGGAACTGTGCCCGGGCCGACCGCCCGGGCACGCACGAGAGACCGAAGAATCTACCCTCAACCTCATCCTGAGGTGCCGCGCGAGCGGCCTCGACGGAGAGCTCCAGGGATCGACACGACATCTGGAGACCTCCTGCGAGGCCTTCTCCGCTGCGGCACCTCAGGGCGAGGTGGCCGATGGGATGACCCGATGACCGATTTTCCCCCCGTCGACGGCACCGAGATCGCGCAGGCGCTGCGCCAGCGCGCGGCCGAGAAAATCCTCGTCCTCGACGGGGCGATGGGCACGGTGATCCAGCGCCTCAAATTCTCGGAAGAAGACTTTCGCGGGGACCGGTTCACGGATCACGGCCACGATCAGAAGGGCAACAACGACCTCCTGATCCTGACCCAGCCCGACGCGATCCGGCAGATCCACCTCGACTACTTCCTGGCCGGCGCCGACGTCTGCGAGACCAACACCTTCTCGGGCACCACCATCGCCCAGGCCGATTACGGCATGGAATCGATCATCCACGAGCTGAACGCCACCGGCGCGCGGCTCGCCCGGGAAGCGGCCCAGCTTGCCGAAAAGCAGGACGGCCGCCGCCGCTTCGTGGCCGGCGCCATCGGCCCGACGAACCGCACCCTGTCGATCTCCCCGGACGTGAACAATCCCGGCTTCCGGGCCGTCACCTTCGATCAGGTGAAGCAGGCCTACGTGGAGCAGGTCCGCGGCCTGATCGACGGCGGCGCCGAGCTGATCCTGATCGAGACCATCTTCGACACGCTGAACGCCAAGGCGGCGGTGGCGGCGGCCTGGCAGGTCTTCGACGAGACCGGCATCCGCTTACCCGTCCAGATCTCCGGCACGATCACGGATCTCTCCGGCCGCACCCTGTCGGGCCAGACCCCGGCGGCCTTCTGGCACGCCCTGCGCCATTCCGATCCGCTGACCTTCGGCCTCAATTGCGCGCTGGGCGCCCGCGAGATGCGCGGCCACATCGCCGAGCTGTCGCGGATCTGCGACACCCTGGTCTGCGCCTATCCGAATGCCGGCCTGCCGAACGAGTTCGGCCTCTACGACGAGAGCCCGGAGGCGATGGGCAAGCTGGTCGGCGAGTTCGCCGAATCCGGCCTCGTCAACATGGTCGGCGGCTGCTGCGGCACGACCCCGGACCACATCCGCGCGATAGCCGAGGCGGTCGCCGGCAAGGCGCCGCGGCCGATCCCCGAGATCCCGCGCCTGATGCGGCTCTCGGGGCTGGAGCCCTTCGTCCTCACGAAGGAAATTCCCTTCGTGAACGTCGGCGAGCGCACGAACGTCACCGGCTCGGCCAAATTCCGCAAGCTCATCACCAACGGCGATTACGCCGCCGCGCTGGACGTCGCCCGCGACCAGGTCGCCGCCGGCGCCCAGGTGATCGACGTCAACATGGACGAGGGCCTGCTCGACTCGCAGAAGGCGATGGTCGAGTTCCTGAACCTCGTCGCCGCCGAGCCCGACATCGCCCGGGTGCCCGTGATGGTCGATTCCTCGAAGTTCGAGGTGATCGAGGCGGGCCTGAAGTGCATCCAGGGCAAGCCGATCGTGAACTCGATCTCCATGAAGGAGGGCGAGGCGAAGTTCATCCACGATGCCAAGATCTGCCGCTCCTACGGCGCCGCCGTGGTGGTGATGGCCTTCGACGAGAAGGGGCAGGCCGACACGCAGGCGCGCAAGGTCGAGATCTGCACCCGCGCCTACCGGATCCTCACCGAGCAGGTCGGCTTCCCCCCCGAGGACATCATCTTCGACCCGAACATCTTCGCGGTCGCCACCGGCATCGAGGAGCACAACAACTACGGCGTCGACTTCATCGAGGCGACGCGGGAGATCCGCGCGACCCTGCCGCACGTCCACATCTCGGGGGGCGTCTCGAACCTGTCCTTCGCGTTCCGCGGCAACGAGCCGGTGCGCGAGGCGATGCACGCGGTGTTCCTGTACCACTGCATCCAGGCCGGGATGGACATGGGCATCGTCAATGCCGGCCAGCTCGCCGTCTACGACGAGATCCCCGCGGAGCTGCGCGCGCTCTGCGAGGACGTGGTCCTCAACCGCCGCGAGGATTCCACCGAGCGCCTGCTGGACTCGGCCGAGCGGTTCAAGACCGGGGCCTCGGCCCAGGCCAAGACCGCCGACCTCACCTGGCGCGAGGCCCCGGTGGCCAAGCGCATCGAGCACGCCCTGGTCAACGGCATCACCGAATACATCGTCGCCGATACCGAGGAGGCGCGGCAGGGCGTGGCGCGGCCGCTCCACGTGATCGAGGGCCCGCTGATGTCCGGCATGAACGTGGTCGGCGACCTGTTCGGCGCGGGCAAGATGTTCCTGCCGCAGGTGGTGAAGTCCGCCCGGGTGATGAAGCAGGCGGTCGCCTATCTCGAGCCCTACATGGAGGCCGAGAAGCTGGCCAATGGCGGCGACGGCAAGCGCCAGGCCGCCGGCAAGGTGCTGATGGCCACCGTGAAGGGCGACGTCCACGACATCGGCAAGAACATCGTCGGCGTCGTGCTCGCCTGCAACAACTACGAGATCATCGATCTCGGCGTGATGGTGCCGGCGGCCAAGATCCTGGAGACCGCCAAGCGCGAGAAGGTCGACATCGTCGGCCTGTCCGGCCTGATCACCCCGTCGCTGGACGAGATGGTCCACGTGGCCGGCGAGATGGAGCGCGAGGGCCTCGACGTGCCGCTCCTGATCGGCGGTGCCACCACGAGCCGCGTCCACACGGCGGTGAAGATCCACCCGGCCTATGCAAGGGGGCAGGCGGTCTACGTCACCGACGCGAGCCGCGCGGTCGGCGTGGTGTCGAGCCTGATCTCCCAGGAGACCCGCGGCGCCACGATCGAGAAGGTCCGGGCCGAGTACGCCAAGGTCTCCGCCGCCCATGCCCGCTCGGAACTCGACAAGCAGCGGCTGCCCCTGACGAAGGCCCGGGCCAACGCCTTCAAGATCGACTGGTCCGGCTACGCGCCGGCCAAGCCCAGCTTCACCGGCACCCGGGTCTACGGTTCCTACGAGGTCGCCGACCTCGTCCCCTACATCGACTGGACGCCGTTCCTGCAGACCTACGAGTTCAAGGGCCGCTTCCCGGCGATCCTGGATGACCCGGACCAGGGTCCGGCCGCCCGCGCCCTCTACGAGGATGCGCAAGGTATGCTGAAGCAGATCGTGGCGGAGCGCTGGTTCAACCCGAAGGCAGTGATCGGCTTCTGGCCGGCCAACAGCGTCGGCGACGACATCGCGCTCTACACGGGGGAGAGCCGGCAGGAGCGGCTCGCGACCTTCCACGGCCTGCGCCAGCAGCTCTCGAAGCGTGACGGCCGGCCCAACACCTGCCTGTCGGACTTCGTGGCCCCGGCCGAGACCGGCATCGCCGACTATGTCGGCGGCTTCGTGGTCACGGCGGGGCTGGAGGAGGTGCGCATCGCCGAACGCTTCGAGCGGGCGAACGACGATTACCGGGCGATCCTGGTGAAGGCGCTGGCCGACCGCATCGCCGAGGCCTTCGCCGAGCGGATGCACGAGCGGGTGCGCCGGGAGTTCTGGGGCTACGCGCCGGAGGAGAGCTACACGCCGGCGGAGTTGGCCACCGAGCCCTATGCCGGCATCCGCCCGGCCCCAGGTTACCCGTCCCAGCCCGACCACACGGAGAAGACGCAGCTGTTCGATCTCCTGAAGGCTGAGAGCCGGATCGGGGTGAAGCTGACCGAATCCTACGCCATGTGGCCGGGCTCCTCGGTCTCGGGCCTCTACCTGGCGCACCCGCAGGCGCATTACTTCGGCGTCGCCAAGGTGGAGCGGGATCAAGTCGAGGATTACGCGGTCCGCAAGGGGATGGATCTCCGGGAGGTCGAGCGCTGGCTCGGCCCGATCCTGAACTACGACCCGGCGCGGTACCTGGCGGAAGCCGCCGAGTAAGGGCGGGGGCGTCGACCCCGCAACCCGTCATCGCGAGCGCAGCGAAGCGGCCCAGGGAAGCGCGACGCCGGAAGGCATGGTGCAACTGGATTGGTTCGCTCCGCTCGTAGAGACGAGGTCGGGCTCAGATTGAACCTGCGGGTCCTTTCCCGGGCGCATGCAGCGCTGGCGGAAGGCGAAGCTGGCCCCCCGCAGAAGCCTTCGCGGAAGCGATGATCCGGGTCGCAAAACTGGCCCTCAGCAGGTCCCCGCGCCCCGCGTATTCACGTACAGCGCGTACACCGAGTGTGTGGCCGTCATCAGCAACAGGTTGCGGTTGAGGCCGCCGAAGCACAGGTTGGCGCAGCGCTCGGGAAGGCGGATCCGGCCGATCAGCTTGGCCTGCGGCGAGAGCACGATCACCCCGTCCTCGGCCTCGCTCATGCCCCAGCCGCACCAGAGATTGCCGTCGCTATCGGCCCGGAACCCGTCCGGCGTGCCGGTGCCGGCGTCGTAGAACACCCGGCCGTTGGCGGTCCTGGTGCCGCCCTCGACCACGTCGTAGACGCGGATCAGGCGGTTGGGCTTGGCCCGGGCTTCGATGACGTAGAGCTTGGTCTCGTCCGGCGAGAAGCAGAGCCCGTTCGGCCCGGCCACGCCCTCGACCGCGACGCTGGCCTGTCCGGTCTTCGGATCGATCCGGTAGACGTTGGCGGGCAGCTCCGGCGCCGCCATCCCCTCGTGCGGATTCGGCCCGAAGGCCGGGTCGGTGAACCAGACGGCCCCGTCGGAGTGGCAGACCACATCGTTCGGCGAGTTGAGGGGCTTGCCGTCGAACCGGTCCAGCAGCGTGGTGAGGCTGCCGTCATGCTCGGTGCGGGTGACGCTCCGCGTCGTGTGCTGACAGGTGATCAGCCGGCCCTGCCGGTCGCGGGTGTTGCCGTTGGCGTAGTTCGACGGCTTGCGGAACACCGAGAGCGTGCCGGTCGCCTCCTCCCACTTCATGATTCGGTTGTTGACCACGTCGCTGAACAGCAGCGCACCCATATCGCCGAACCAGACCGGTCCCTCGGCCCAGCGGAAGCCGGTGGCGACGCGCTCCACCGTCGCCGAGGCGAGGCGGTACTTGGCAAACGCCGGGTCGAGCACCTCCACGGCCGGGTCGGGCACGCGCTGGGACGGCTCCCAGCCCGCCCCAGCCGCCCGCGCGGCTCCGAGCAGGGCTGCTCCGGCGAGCAGCCCCCTGCGTGCGATCATCGCCATGTCGCCTCCCTATCGTGTCGGCCCGCCGTTCTTCGACGGCTCGGCCTGTCAGTGAATCTCGGGTTCGGGGATGCCGCCCGCGCCCTCCAGGAAATCGAAGTCGCAGCCCTCGTGGGCCTGCCGCACGTGCTGGGCGAACAGCCGGTTGTAGCCGCGCGGATAGGCCCGGTCCGGCGGCCGGAACGCCGTCACCCGCTCGGCGATCGCCGCATCGTCGAGGTGCAGGTGGATCCGCCGCCCGGGCACGTCGACGGTGATGAGATCGCCGTTGCGCACCGCCGCGAGCGGCCCGCCGGCGGCCGATTCCGGCGAGACGTGCAGGATGCAGGCGCCGTAGCTCGTGCCGCTCATCCGGGCGTCCGAGATGCGGACCATGTCACGGATCCCCTGCCGGAGCAGGACCTTCGGGATCGGCAGCATGCCCCATTCCGGCATGCCGGGGCCGCCGATCGGGCCGGCATTGCGCAGGATCATCACATGGTCGGGGGTGACGTCGAGGTCGAGGTCGTTCACCGCCGCGTTCATGGAATCGTAATCGTCGAAGACCAGCGCCGGGCCGGTATGCTGCAGGAAGCGCGGGTCGGCGGCCGGCGGCTTGATCACGCAGCCGTCCGGGGCGAGGTTGCCGTAGAGGATCGCGGTGCCGCCGGTCGATACGATCGGCTGGTCCAGGGGTCGGATCACGTCGTCGTTGTAGACCCGGACACCCGCGAGCCCATCGCCGATCGTGCCGCCGGTCACCGAGCGGGCGTCGAGGTGGAGGAGGGGGGACAGGCGCGCCATCAGGGCGCGGATCCCGCCGGCGATGTGGAAATCCTCCATCAGCCACTGCCCGGAGGGGCGGAGATTGGCGATCACCGGCACACGCTGGGCGAACTCGTCGAACTCGGTGAGCTTGACCGGGATTCCGGCCCGGCCCGCCATGGCGACGAGGTGGATCATCGCGTTGGTCGAGCCGGCCAGCGCATTGTGGACCACCAGCGCATTGTCGATGGAGCGGCGGTCGAGGATGTCGGAGGGCTTCAGATCCTCCCAGATCATCTCCACGATCCGCCGGCCGCAGGCACCGGCCATGCGGGGATGGTCGGCATCCGCCGCCGGGATCGAGGCCGCGCCCGGCAGGCTGAGGCCCATCGCCTCGGTGATCGACGTCATGGTCGAGGCCGTGCCCATGGTCATGCAGGTGCCGGCCGAGCGGGCAATGCCGGCCTCCATGTCGTTCCATTCCTGGGTGGTGATATTGCCCGCCTCCTTCTCGGCCCAGTACTTCCACACGTCGGAGCCCGAGCCGAGGATCGTCCCGCCGGAATGCCCGCGCATCATCGGGCCGGCGGGAAGGAAGATGATCGGCAGGTTCATGGAGATGCCGCCCATCACGGTGCCGGGCGTGGTCTTGTCGCAGCCGCCCATCAGCACCGCGCCGTCGACCGGATGCTGGCGCAGCAGCTCCTCCACCTCCATGGCCAGGAGGTTGCGGTAGAGCATCGTGGTCGGCTTGACGAAGTTCTCGGACAGCGACAGCGCCGGCAACTCGATCGGGAAGCCGCCCGCCTGCCAGACGCCGCGCTTCACGTGCTCGACCCGCGCCTTGAAGTGCTGGTGGCAGGGGTTGATGTCGCTCCACGTGTTGATGATGCCGACCACCGGCTTGTCGCTGAAGTCGGCGCGCTCGTAGCCCATCTGGAGCATGCGCGAGCGGTGGCCGAAGCTGCGCAGGTCGGTGGCGCCGAACCAGCGCTGGCTGCGCAGCTCGCCGAGGGTCTTCTTGCGCGCGGTCATCGCGATCTCTCCGGTGTCACGCGTTCGGGCGGGCGGGGCGGACGGCGCCGGCCGTGCCCGCGGCGGAAGCCTGCCCGCGAACCGTCGCGAAGGCGAGGGCCGCCGAGGCCAGGGCGCAGCCCGCCAGGAAGTAGAGCCCGGCCTCGTAGGTGCCGGTGGTGTCCTTCAGCCAGCCCAGGACATAGGGGCCGACGAAGCCGCCGAGATTGCCCACCGAATTGATCAGCGCGATGCCGCCGGCCGCCGCCGGTCCGGACAGGAACTCCGCCGGCAGGGGCCAGAAGGCCGGCTTGGTGCCGTAGAGGCCGACGGTGGCCACCGACATCGCCGCGAGCGCCCAGAGGCTGCCGAGCAGCGGGCCGGAGGCGATCAGCCCGATCGCCGCCACGATCGCCGCGATCACGAAGTGCCAGCGCCGCTCGTTGCGCCGGTCCGACGACCAGCTCCAGGCGATCATGCCGACGGTGCCGATGACGTAGGGCAAAGCCGTGGCGAGCCCCGTCTCCCAATCGGTGAGCTTCAGGCTCTTGAGAATCGGCGGCATGAAGAAGGTGATGCCGTAGGTCGCCGTGACGATGGTGAAGTAGAGGGCCGCCAGCGTCAGCACGCGGGAGTCGGTCAGCGCCTGCCGGAGCGTGAAATGGCCGTGGGTCTTGACGGTGCTGCGGCGCTCGGCCTCCAGCGTGTCCTCCAGCCAGCGGCGCTCGTCCTCGGCGAGCCATGTCGCCTTGGCGGGCCGGTCGGTCATCAGCGCGAGCACCACGAAGGCCAGCACGATCGCGGGCGCGGCCTCGACGAGGAACAGCCACTGCCAGCCGTGGACGCCCATCACCCCGTCGAGCTGGAGCAGCGCCCCGGAGATCACCGCCGTCAGGGCGTTGGAGCCCGGCACCGCCAGGAACAGGGCCGCCACCACCCGGGCCCGGTATTTCCGCGGGAACCAGTAGGTGAAGTACAGGATCATGCCCGGGAAGAACCCGGCCTCGGCCACGCCGAGGAGGAAGCGCATCACCAGGAAGCTCACCGGGCCGGCGATGAAGGCCATGCCGCCCGCGACCAGACCCCAGGTGATCATGATCCGGGCGATCCAGATCCGCGCCCCGGTGCGCTCCAGCAGCACGTTGCTCGGCACCTCGAAGAAGAAGTAGCCGAGGAAGAAGATCCCCGCGCCCCAGCCGTACAGGGTGGCCGAGAAGCCGAACTCCCGGTTCAGGCCGAAGGAGGCGAAGCCCACATTCGTGCGGTCCATGTAGGCGATGAAGTAGATCACCACGATCAGCGGCAGGAGCCGCCACGAGACCTTGGAGATGGTCCGCCGCTCGATCTCCGGCGAAGCCGGGACCGCTGGAATGCCCGCCGCCATGGCGCCCTCCCTGTTCTGATCGTGCGTGTGTCGGCCCGGGGCCGGGGCCCGCCCTCAGCGGCCGGTCTGCGTCCGCCACGCGGCGAAATCGGCGAGGCTCTGCGCGTCGGTGGCCGGGTAGAGGCCGAGGATCGAGCGGCCCTTGCGCACCTCCTCGGTGACGAAATCCTCGTAGGCGGTCATCTCGACCGCCTCGGCGGCGACCTCGTCGGCGATATGGGCCGGGATCACCGCGACGCCGTCGCCGTCACCCACGATCACGTCGCCGGGGAAGACCGGGGCGTCGCCGCAGCCGATCGGCACGTTGATGTCGATCGCCTGGTGGATGGTGAGGTTGGTCGGCGCCGAGGGCCGCGCGTGGTAGCTCGGCATGGCGAGCGCCGCGATCTCGTCGGCGTCCCGGAAGCCGCCATCCGTCACCAGCCCGGCGCAGCCGCGCACCATCAGGCGCGTGGCCAGGATCGAGCCTGCCGAGGCGGCGCGGGCGTCCTTGCGGCTGTCGATCACGAACACGGCGCCGGGCGGGCATTCCTCCACGGCCTTGCGCTGCGGGTGCGCCCGGTCCCGGAACACCGTGATCGGGTTCAGATCCTCGCGGGCCGGCATGTAGCGCAGGGTGAAGGCCTCGCCGACCATGGTGGCGCCGCCCTTCTTGAGGGGCAGGACGCCCTGGATCATCTGATTGCGGAAGCCGCGCTTGTACAGGGCGGTCATCAGCGTCGCCGTGCTGACGGTCTTGAGCTTGGCGCGCGTCTCCTCGGACAGCCCCGACATCCGCTCGTCCTCCCCGATGGTCGTGTCGCCCGGCCGCGGGTTCCCGGGGAACCGCCGTGAGCGCCGACTGATATCTCAGGGGTTGAGTAGCACGCCGTTCCTCGCCATTGTCAACTCCTCGGCTTGGCGTCAGATCAATCCTGAAACCGACGGGGCGAGTATTGGCAGGATCGGAACTGGTGTCGATTGAAACGCGCGAGACGGGCCTCGCGGCGACGGGACGTCCGCGCTCCCTCGCGGAGACCGCCTACGACGCCATCGAGCAGATGATCATCAGCCGCCGCCTCGCCCCGGGGGCGATGGTCTCGGAGGGCGAATTGGGCGAGGAGCTGGCGCTCGGCCGCACCCCGGTCCGCGAGGCGCTGGCCCGCCTCAAGACCATCGGCTTCGTCGAGGTCCATCCGCGCCGCGGCGTGCTGGTCACCCCCGTCGACATCATCACGCATCTCGAACTGCTCGAGGTCCGGCGCCCCCTGGACGAGACGGTGGCCCGCTGCGTGATCGCGCGCGGCACGGACCAGGATCTCGCCGCGCTGGAGAAGGGGGTTGCCGGGCTGCTCGCCGCCGCCGGGGCCCGGGATCGGGAAACCTATTTCCGGACCAAGCGGGTGCTCCACGAGTCGATGGTCAAGGCCGCCCACAACGCCACCCTGACCAGCACCATGGCGGCGCTCCACGCCCAGTCCCGGCGCTTCTGGTACACCTACGAGCCGACCGCGAGCTTCCTCGATTGCGCCCGGATCCACGCGGGAATCGTGGCGGGCGTCGTGGCCCGCGACGCCGATACGGCGCTTTCCGGCATCGGGACGCTGTTCGACTTTCTCGACCAGATGACACGCAGGGCCCTCGACCGCCGGCCGCTGGTCTGACAGGTTGACGGCGATCCGGGGCTCTCTATCCTCGGCTGAGATATCACCGGCATCTCAGACCGGATGACGGGCCTTGTTCGGCCGAGGGCCGGACGGTGGGATCCCCAGGGAGGACGGCTTGAGCGGATTGCCCCCACGCACCGGCGCGCGCATTCTCGTCGATCAACTGCTGGCGCAGGGGGTCGCGCGCGTCACCTGCGTCCCGGGCGAGAGCTACCTCGCAGTGCTCGACGCGCTGCGCGACAGCGGCATCGACGTCCTGGTCTGCCGCCAGGAGGGGGGCGCCGCCATCATGGCGGAGGCCGCCGGCAAGCTCACCGGACGTCCGGGCATCTGCATGGTCACGCGCGGTCCCGGCGCCACCAACGCGTCGGCCGGAATCCACATCGCCCGCCAGGATTCGACGCCGATGATCCTGTTCGTCGGGCAGATCGCCCGGGGCATGCGCGACCGCGAGGCGTTCCAGGAGATCGACTATCGCCAGATGTTCGGCGGCGTCGCCAAATGGGCGGTGGAGATCGACGACGCGGCCCGCATCCCGGAGATTCTGGCCCGGGCCTTCCGGGTGGCCCTGCAAGGCCGGCCGGGCCCGGTGGTGATCGCCCTGCCGGAGGACATGCTCGACGACGTCGCTTCGGTCGGCGACGCCCCCCGCGTGGTCCCGGCCGAGCCCGCCCCGTCCCAGGCCGACGCGGAGCGCCTGCGGGCGATGCTGGCGGAGGCGCGGCGCCCGGTGGCGCTGCTGGGCGGCGCGCGCTGGAGCGCGGAGACCTGCGCGGCGCTCGCCGCCTGGGCGGAGCGCCACGACGTGCCGGTGGCGGTGTCGTTCCGCCGGGCGCAGCTCTTCCCCGCCGACCACCCGAACTTCGCCGGCGAGTTGGGGATCGGCCCGAACCCGGCGCTCCTCGCCCGGATCAAGGAGTCCGACCTGCTGCTCATGATCGGCGGACGCCTCTCCGAGATGCCGGCGCAATCCTACGGCCTGCTCGGCATCCCCGATCCCGGCCTGCCGCTGGTCCACGTCCATCCGGACCCGGCGGAACTCGGCCGGGTCTACCAGCCGGCCCTGGCGATCCAGGCGAGCCCGGCGGCGTTCTGCGCGGCCCTGCCGGAGTTTTCGCCCACCGGGAGCGGCCGCGCCGCCGAGGCCCACGCCGCCTATCGGGCGTGGTCTGAGACGCCCGAGCCGAAGCCGGGGGCCTTCCAGTACGGCGCGGCGATCACGTGGCTGCGGGAGCGGCTGCCGCCGGACGCGGTGATCTGCAACGGCGCCGGCAACTTCGCCACTTGGATCCACCGCTACTACCGGTTCCGCGCCTACGGCACGCAGCTCGCGCCGACCTCGGGCTCGATGGGCTACGGGCTGCCGGCCGCCGTGATGGCCAAGCGCAGCCATCCGGAGCGGATCGTCGTCGCGCTCGCGGGCGACGGCGACGTGATGATGACCGTGCAGGAATTCGCCACCGCCGTGCAGTACGGCGTCGCGATCCTCGTCGTCATCCTCGACAACGGCATGTACGGCACGATCCGGATGCACCAGGAGCATGAGTATCCCGGCCGGGTCTCGGCGACCGAACTGCGCAATCCCGATTTCGCGGCGCTCGCCCGGGCCTGCGGCGGGCACGGGGAGACGGTCGAACGGACCGAGGACTTCGCCCCCGCCTTCGAGCGCAGCCTCGCCTCGGGCCTGCCGGCGATGATCCATTGCCGCGTCGACCCCGAGGCGCTGACCCCGACCATGACCCTCGCGGCGATCCGCGCGAAGGCCCTGGCGGCCCAGCGGGGCTGACTGCCCGCCCGTATGCCAGACGAAGAGGACCAGCCCATGACCCTGCGCGGCGAGAACCTGATCGGCGCCGAGTCCCGGCGGGGAACCGAGGCGGCCTTCCGGGCCGTGGAGGCGGCGACCGGGCAATCCCTGGAGCCGGACTTCCCGGGGGCGGGCCCCGCCGACCTCGACCGGGCCTGCGCCCTGGCGGAGGCGGCCTTCGACACCTACCGCGAGACCGATCCGGAGACCCGGGCGGGCTTCCTGGAGGCGATCGCCGCGAACATCCTGGCGATCGGCGACGACCTCGTCACCCGCTGCATGGCGGAGACCGGTCTGCCCCGACCGCGGATCGAGGGCGAGCGCGCCCGGACCGCCGGGCAGCTGCGCCTGTTCGCCGGCGTGGTGCGCGAAGGCAGCGCCGTCGAGGCCCGCATCGACCCGGCCCTGCCGGACCGCACGCCGCTGCCGCGCCCGGACCTGCGCCTGCGACGCATCGCGGTCGGCCCGGTGGCGGTGTTCGGGGCGAGCAACTTCCCGCTGGCCTTCTCGGTGGCCGGCGGCGACACCGCCTCGGCGCTCGCGGCGGGCTGCCCGGTGATCGTCAAGGCGCATCCGGCCCATCCCGGCACCTCGGAACTGGTCGGCCGGGCCGTTCAGAAGGCGGTTGCCGCCTGCGGCCTGCCGGAGGGGGTGTTCTCGCTGCTCTTCGATGCCGGCCAGTCGATCGGGCAGGCGCTGGTGGCCGATCCCCGGATCGCCGCGGTGGGCTTCACCGGCTCGCGCCGGGGCGGCACGGCCCTGATGGCGATCGCGGCCGGACGCCCGACACCGGTCCCGGTCTACGCCGAGATGAGCAGCATCAACCCGGTGCTGCTGTTCCCGGGGGCGCTGGCGGAACGCGGCGCGGCGATCGGGCGGGCCTTCGCGGCCTCACTGACGCTGGGCGCCGGGCAGTTCTGCACCAATCCGGGCCTGGTCCTGGCGCTGCCGGGGCCGGGCCTCGACGCCTTCCTGGAGGCCGCCGGGGCGGCCCTGCGGGAGAGCCCGGCCGCGACCATGCTGACCCCGGGCATCCAGCGCGCCTATCGTGAGGGTGTCGCGCGCGTGTCCGGGCACGCGGCCGTCACGCGCCTCGCCGAAGGGCCGGACGGCACGGCCACGCAGGGCCGGGCCAGCCTGTTCGCCACCGATTCGGATGCCTTCCTGGCGGATCCGGCGCTGCAGGCGGAGATGTTCGGCGCCGCGGCGCTGGTCGTCCGCTGCCCGGATTTCGCCGCGATGCGCGCGGTGCTGGCGCATCTGGAGGGCCAGCTCACCGCTTCGCTCCACCTCGCCCCCGGGGACCATGCGGCCGCGCGCGACCTGCTGCCGCTCCTGGAGCGGCGGGTCGGGCGCATCCTGGTGGACGGCTTCGGGACCGGGGTCGAGGTGGCGCACGCCATGGTCCACGGCGGCCCCTACCCGGCGACCTCGGACGGGCGCACGACCTCGGTGGGCAGCCTCGCGATCGACCGGTTCCTGCGCCCGGTGAGCTATCAGGACGTCCCGGACGCCCTGCTGCCGCCGGCGCTCCAGGCGGCCAATCCGCTGGGCCTGCCCCGCCGGATCGACGGCGTCCCCGACCGCCGCTGAGGCGCCCGCCCAACGGCTTGCCAGGCAGGAGCGCGCCGTCTAGACAGCGACCGCCTGCATTGGGGCGTCGCCAAGTGGTAAGGCAGCGGTTTTTGGTACCGCCATTCCCAGGTTCGAATCCTGGCGCCCCAGCCAAGCTTTCGCTAAGTCATTGATCGGATTGCAGTCGGTTGTCAGCCGTTGTTGCGGCGAAGCCGGTTGTGCGCAGAGCCGTCGCACGCGTTTGTCCACAGGGGCAGGCCGTTGATGATTTGTTCTAGCCTGTGCCATCGCGGGCCCGTTCTGTCAGGCACTCCCACCCCGACTCCGAAGCGGCGGCGTTCCGGGGCCAGCGTCGCGCGGGAGCATCCCGTTCGACACGACGGATGATTTGGACACGGTCACATCGGCAGCGCTCGCATCGACGCCGTTCTCGGACTGGATTAAAGGGAGCGCACGCAGTGGGCGAAGGTCCGCGCGGTTCATCAGCCGACCAGCCATGCGCTATTTTTGCACCTACTTCGATGCGCGCTACCTCTCGCGCGGCTTGGCGATGTACCGCTCGCTCGCCCGTCACTGCCCGGCGTTCCGGCTCTACGTCCTCTGCCTGAACGATACCTGCTACGACGCCCTCAATCGGGCGGCGCTGCCGCATCTCGTGCCGATCCGGCTGCCTGATCTGGAGCGGTTCGATCCGGCCCTGGCGGCGGTCCGGGCCCGACGCCGCCGCGTCGAATATTATTTTACCCTGACACCGTCCCTGCCGCTCTTCATTCTCGCCGCCGATCCCGAGATCGACCTCATAACCTATATTGATGCTGATATACTTTTTTTCAGCACTCCGGAGCCAATCTATTCCGAGCTTGGCGATCGGTCGATACTGATCATCGGACACCGCTTCTCCGAGCGCAACGCACATCGGGCGCAATATGGGCGCTACAACGTCGGATGGGTCACATGGCGGAACGACCGCCAGGGGCGCGCCTGCCTCGACACGTACCGCGAGCGGTGCCTCGAATGGTGCTACGCCTTCCTGGAGAACGGCCGCTTCGCCGACCAGCGCTACCTCGACGCCTGGCCCGAGACGTTCAGCCGTCTGGTCGAGGCGCGCCACCGCGGCTGCAACGTGGCGCCCTGGAACATCGACGCTGACCGGCTCACGCTGCGGGACGGCCAAGTCTTCGTCGATGACGATCGGCTGATTTTCTATCACTTCCACGCGCTGAAGAGCACGACCGAACTCGATCTGTCGGGCATGGGCATCGATGAGTACGTCCCGAACCTGGCCGGCCTCGACCGTACGGTCATCTTCGGTTCGATCTACCTGCCGTATCTCCTGGCCCTGGCGGATGCGCGGGCCGAGATCGAGACCCTCGGCTTTGCGGAGCCCGAGACGGTCGAGGCCGCGGTTCAGGTGCCGCTCTGGCGCGACAGCTTCGCCTGGTCGCATCAGGTCTCGGAGGCACCGGCGTGGAACCGGCCGCCCGAGATCGATCCGCACCGCGCCCTGGCATGCCGGGCCGACGCCAGGGCCGAGGCCGAACGCGACGCGGGCGCCGCACGGCGTGTCGATCCCGGTGGACGCCTCCTCGATGCCGACGCCGTGCGCGAGCTGATCCTCGACCGTGTCTTTCGCGATGCCGTCGACGGCGGCCCGCTCGACGTCCTCGATTGGGGGGGCGCCCGCGCCGGGCTGCCGGCCCTGTCGCTGGCGCGCAAGCGCCGGGGAACGCGGACGCTGCGCTACCGCCTGCTCGATGCGCCGGTGCCGGCCGAAGACCTCGCGGAGGCCTATCCCGGTCTGGAGATCGTCCGCAGCCTCGCCGACGCCCTGCGTGAGCCGCCTCGCGTGATCCTGGCGGGCGCGCGCGTGTCGGAATGCGCGGACTGGCCCGCGATCCTTGCGCTGCTCCGGGGAAGCGGGGTGGCCTGGATCGTCCTCGACGTTCATACGACCACCGACCATGACGGCCTACAGGCGCGCCGACGCGTCTGCGGATCCGCTTCGGTGCGGCCGATCTGGGTCCACAAGCGGCGGGAACTGGCCGAGGCTTTCGGCCGGCTCGGGCTGACGGTCGCCGACGAATACGTCTGGTCGGATTCCGTCTACATCCAGGGGTGCGTCGAGAGTATCGACCACCGAACCATCGTGCTCCGGCGCGAGGGGAGTGATCGCGCATGAAATACGCCGTCGTCGACACCGTCTATCAGGGCTACGTCAACCACCTTTATCAGGGTACCGGCCTCCACCGCCGCGACTGGGCTTCGCAGTACCGGGCGACGGTCGATGGCGGCTTCCCGACGCTGAGTTCCTGGTCGGAGCCGCTCGAGGCCAAAGGCCATACGGTGCTCGACGTGTGGGCGAACCACATGCCGCTCCAGCATCGCTGGTGCGTCGAGAACGGCGCCCTCGACCTGTTCGCGGACGCCAACCCGCCGATCGACGCGACCCTGGAGGCGACACCGGAGGCGTTTCTGCAACCCTGGGCGCAATCGGGTTTCGTCGGGATCCTGCGCGAGCAGATCCGCCGCTTCCGGCCGGACGTGCTCGTGATCGGCAACCTGTTCGAGTTCGACACGGCCTTCCTGCGTTCGATCGCCGGCCATTACGGCGTGGCGATCGGCCAGCACGCGGCGGCCATCCCGTGGGGCGACCATTCCGGCTACCAGGCGATCATCTCGTCGCTGCCCAACCAAGTGCGCTACTTCGCGGGGCTCGGCCTCGACGCCTACGAGGTCCGCCTCGCCTTCGACCGGCGCCTGCTGCGCCATCTCAAGCCCGGGAGCGACCGCTTCGGTCTGATCTTCCCCGGGCAGGTCACGGACGAGCATGGCGGTCGCGCGCGGACCCTGCGGGCCCTCGCCGCCGCCATGGAGATCGACGTGTTCAGCGACAGCGCGGAGGCGCTCGGGACCGACACCCGGGCCCGCCTGCATCCGGCCCTGTGGGGTCTGGAGATGTATCAGGCGATGCGCGACAGCCGGATGGTGTTCAACTGCCACATCGACGCCGCGGGGGAATTCGCCAACAACCTGCGCCTCTACGAGGCGAGCGGCAGCGGTGCGCTGCTCCTGACGGACGCCAAGGTCAACATGGACCGCATCCTCGTGCCCGGTCGGGAATGCCTCGCCTTCGAGGGCCCGGAGGACGCCGTGCAGCTCGCGCGGCACTACCTCACCCACGACGACGAGCGCCGGTCGATCGCCGAGGCCGGAACGGCCCGTGTGATGCGCGAGCACACCTACCATCACCGCGTCGAGGAGTTGATCGCCGTGGCCGAACGCTATCTCTGACCGTCCGCCGGCAGGATCCCGGCCCGCGGCCCCGTCGTGCCGCGGGCCTCGTGACGCTCAGCGGGTCCCGGCGAACCAGCGGCTGAACGGCCAGAGGCGGGATCCGGCCGTCTTCCGCTCCGGAACAGGCCGGAAGACGTAGGTCGCGTTGTCGAGCGGACCGAGGTGCTCGATCATCGCGTAACCGGTGTGCCAACTCAGGAAGTCGCGCTCGGCGATCTGCGTGCAGAGGTAGCGGATCTTGCAATCCTCGAATCCGGGCGGGAGCGGCCCGGGGCCGTTGTCGGCCAGGCGCGAGACCTGCTCGAAACTGTGCGTGACCCCGTCCGTGAGGTTGAGGCGCGCCCAGGCGACGACGGGGGCCCTCAGGGCGAGAAGGCGCGCCACCGTGTCCTTCGCGTCGGGGACGTATTGCAGGGCGCTCGACGAGTAGACGCAATCGACGCCTCCCAGCCATCGGCGGGCGGCGTCGATCGTATCGAAGTAGCGCAGATCCGGGTCGAGCCCCGCGCTCGCGGCCTTCCGCACCATCGCGGGCGTCTCCACGACCGCCCATTTCACGGCGATCCCCGTCGCGCGGGCCATCCTGTGGTGCAACCCGCAGGCGCCCCCGAAGTCTAGGACGCGCACGGCGGCGGGTTTACCCAGCATCTCCTGCGCCAGCACCACGGCCCGGCGCGCCGAAGCATCGCTCGGGAAGCTCGAAAGCATCTCCGGGGTGACGCGGCGGCTCTTTTCGAAGACGACGTCGACCAGGAGCTGGTTCTCGTAGTCGGTCTGTTGCGGGGGGACGGGCGTCATCCGGGAGATCCTGCGCGGTCGATCGCGGCACCGTCCGCCGCCGGCCGGCCGCCTATCATGAAGGGGACGCGAACGGCAAAGACGCGGCGCCCCGGGGGAGGGGCGATCGGAGGTATCCGGTTTCGGGACGCGTTGCCCCCTGAGACAGGTCGCGCAGGCTCTCAGGGCAAGACGCAGCCCGAGCGGACTCGGCGCGGGGTGCCGGTCGCGAGGCCCGGCCCCGCGCTAGACGCGCGGGATCGGGACCCGGAGCCGCCGGTAGCCCGTGCAGAAGCGCGACAGGAACGGCACCGTTCCGTTCCGGCGATCGTCGGCCGAACTGCGCCGCAGGATCGCGTCCGCGACGACGAGGCCGTCCCGCCGCCGCTCATCGTAGGCGAGCACGCCGGCGCCCTCGTCCGGCACGGCGTCGACCGCGCAATCCTGGATCCGCGGGTCGAATTCGGCGTAATCGGCGTCGCCGAACAGCCGGAGCGCCATGACGGCCGACTCGACCGCCGCCGCGCCATGGAAGCCGGGGCGCCCGTCACGAAAGGCCGTGATGAGCTGGAATTCCCGATGATCGTAGCGAAGGCTGAAATCCTCGACCGCGGCCTCGCGGCTGGACGATTGGGCAGGATCGAAGCAGATCAGCTTGCGCGTGCGGGCGAACAGGGCGCGAAGGTCCGGGTCGTCGACGAGGCCGATCTCCAGACCCACGGTCACATCGGCCTCACCGCCGAACGCCGCCGCGTGCAGGGCGTCGATGTCGCCCGCCTCGCGCAGTGCCGCCCGATCGGCCGGCGTCAGGTCGGCATAGATCACGAACACCGCGAGCCCCGCATAGCGGGGGGGCGAGAACCGGCTCGGAACCGGCAGGCCTCCGGGCGCCGAGGCCTTGGCGGACACCGCCACCTCGATCGCCTCGGCGAGCTTGCCGACCATGGCGGCCGATGAGAAGTGTCGGGCCTGGACGAAGCCCTTCGCGGCCAGGTGGCGACGGCCCTCCGCGTCGGTCCAGAACCGCTCCAGATCGTCGGCCATCGCCACCGCGTTCGCAGCGGTGGCGAAATAGGCGACCGCGTCGCCGCAAATCTCCGGAACCGCGGAGGTCCGAGTGGTCAGAACGGGGACGCCCAGCGCCATCGCGTCGACGAGGGGGATGCCGAACCCTTCGTACAGGCTCGGAAACACGAGGCCCCGCGCCCGTGTGACGAGGTCGAGCAGCTCGGATTCCGACATGAACGGGCGCAGATCGACGCTGTCGCCGACGCCGAGGGCGGCCGCGACCTGCGCGAGCCGGTCGCGGGCCGCCGGCCGGCTCGCCGTGTTGGTCAGCACGAGGGGGATCCGCACGCCGCGGCGCGCGAGAACGGCCACGGCCTGGACGAGGATCTCGTGGTTCTTGTGCGGCCATGGCACGGCCGGATAGACGAGATAGGGGTCGCCCTCGCCGATCCCGGCGCGTCGGTTCCGCGCCTCGTCCTCGCTCAGGCCGCTGTCTTCGGCCATGAAACCGGCGAGGTGGGCGACCGTGATCCGGTCTGCCCCGTAGAACGCCGTCAGGTTGTCCCGCTCGTAGGCGGAGATGGCCACCAGCCGGTCCGAGCGGTCGATGGCGTAGCTGTATTCGGCCACGCGGGATTTCATGTCGGCCTGCGCGAACAACCACGGCATGCGCAGGTGCTGCAGGTCGAGGACGAGGCTGATCACGGCGACGCGCGGGTCGATCGTCGTCGGCCGCAGGCCGTTCAGGGGATCGACGTAGCACTCGCACCACGCGATCAGCTGGCGCAGGTCGACGTTGTTGTCCGACTGGACGACGCTGAAGCCGACCTCCGGAAAACGCGCGATCAGATCCGTCCAGTAGGGGGGGATCGCGGCCCGCAATTCCACCCGCCGGGGCAGATGGGCGAGGAGGGCCAGCGCGAGGCGGCCCGCACCGCCGGAACCCCGGTTCTCCGGCAGGAGGCGAACGAGGTTCAGCGCCACGCGCAGGCGCCGATGCGGCAGCGGCGCCTGCGCCGTGCGGGCCTCCGCAGGCGCGGCACGCACCTCCGCAGGGTCCGCCTGCAATGTGACCCGGCGCAGGCGGAAGCGGAGGCCTGCACGCTCGAAGGGATCGAGGCGCAGCCGACGGACCGGCCGGTCCAGGACAATGACCGCCGTCGTCTCCCCGTCCCTCCGATCGAAGCGGATCGGCTGGCACTCCTCGGCACGGAAACCCTGACCGGTATCCGCGTAGAGTTCGGCGCCCGCGGCCTCCTCCAGGCCAGTCCCGGGCTCGGCGGTCAACCGGTAGCGGCCCGCCGCGATCCGGCGGCCGAAGGGGCGTGCGAGCAGGAGTTGAGGATCATCGCCCGTTGCCAACCACCAATCGCCGTCGCGCTGCAGGTCGTGGAGCGGCCGGATCGTCAGGCGCATGTCCGCTCAACCGGTCGTCCGGGCGACGGGGGTCGATTGCGGACCGAAGGGGTGGATTCAGAGGTCACACCGCGCTCACAAGCCGGTCTCGAAGAAATCGGAGACGACCTCAGCCAAGCGGGCAGCCAGCCGGTCCTGTGACGCCGCCGCGAAGCGCGCGCCCATTTCTCCGCGCAGGTCGGCGACATCGCTGAAGGCACCATCCCTGATCCATACCTCGTTGCCCTGGAACGTGAAGGGGATCGCGCGCGTGCGTGTCTCCTGCAGCGAGTGGCCTGGCCGCTCCGCCCGAACCTCGCCGACCATCGTCTCGTTGATGCGATTGACGAACGGGATGCAGATGTAGACCTTCGCCTCGGGATGATAGCCAGCCCGCACGATCGCATCCATGCCGTCGATCGTGCCCCACAGCGCGGCGAAAGCGGCCCGGATCTCGTCGTAGATCTCGGCGTCCGTGCGCGGCTCGACGGGCTTCGGCGCTGCGGCGATGCGCGCCCGGAATGCGATCAGCGGGTCATCGGGCGTCGTCACGATCGCACAACCTCTGTTCGGTCGCTGGAGCGAGGCCCGGCAGGCGGGCGCCTCCGTGGGCCACTACGGCAGTGCCGAGCCGGTGTCGAGCGCATCGCCTTCCGCCGTCGCTCGCAGGCCGGATTTGGTGACGCGCGCGACGGCTGGTCTTCACCGACGCCCAGAACCCTTGACCCGACGCGCGCTTAGCCCGATCCGGCATCGCCCTCGGCGGCACGAGGGTTTCATGGACGGTTTCTCGGGCTCGGCGGCACAAACGCTATGCCCGGCTTCTGTGACGCTGGCCCAGGTGACCCGAATGCGCCGGGGGAGGGCACCCCATCCGCCAGGGATTCGATACACGGTTCGGACTTGCGCTTGAGCCCGTGCCACATCATTCGACAATGCGCCCCGTCGGAGGGCGTTCGATCGCCCGCGAGGCAGCCCTTGAGGTCGAGGGGCGCGGGATTCCCCGCTTCCGCCGGAGCGATCCGACATCATATGACGTCGGTACCGGCTCCAGCGGGCATGGCGGACGCGCTTGTCCTGATCGTCCACGAAAGGCTAAGAGCGCCCCTCGTGGACGGCGTGCTGGGAGAACGGGATCCACCCGGAATCGGGTCGAAACCCTTATCAGGTGCATATGCGTCCGTGCCGGCTGCATGGCCCTCGGAACCTCCACTATGACGAGTTTGCCTCCGCCGCAGCCCCTGGATTGGACCGGACGGCGCGTGCTGATCACCGGCGGGGTCGGGTTCGTCGGATCGAACCTCGCCCGCCGGCTCGTCGATGCGGGCGCGCAGGTCACCTGTTTCGACGCGTTCGTGCCCAACGACGGGGCGGAGCTGTTCAACCTGGACGGTTACCTCGATCGTCTGCGCGTCGTGCGCGGCGACGTGCGCGATACCCCCGCCATCACCGCTGCGCTCGAGGGACAGGAGGTCCTGTTCAACCTCGCGGCGCAGACCTCCCACGTGGAATCGATGCGCGATCCGCGCACCGACATCGAGATCAACGCCCTCGCGCAGCTCGCCATCGTGGAAGCCTGCCGGAGCGTGGCCCCGCGGATCCGCACGGTCCATGCCTCGACGCGCCAGGTCTACGGCCGCCCCGGCAAGATTCCGGTCGACGAGTCCCACCCGCTGGCGCCCCCGGACGTCAACGCCATCAACAAGATCTCCGGCGAGTTCTATCATCTGCTCTATGGCCGGATCTACGGGTCCCGGCCGACGGTGCTTCGGCTGACCAACATCTACGGTCCGCGCATGCGCGTGCGAGACGCCCGGCAGATGTTCTTCGGCTGGTGGATCGCCCAAGCGCTCTCGGGGGTTCCGTTCGAGGTGTGGGGGGGACACCAGATCCGGGAACTCGCCTTCGTCGAGAACGTCGTCGACGCGCTGATCGCGGCCGTTGCGGAACCGGCGATCGGGCAGATCTACAACGTCGGCGGCGAGATCAGGCTTTCGCTGAGGGACCTCGCTGAGCGCCTCGTCGCTGCGACGCCCGGGGCCGCCTTCGCCATCAAGGACTTCCCCGCCGACCGCAGCCTGATCGATGTCGGCGATTACAGCGCCGACGACACCGCCTTCCGGGCGGCGACCGGATGGGCGCCCCGCCTGTCCTTCGAGGACGGGCTCCGTCAGACCCTCGAGTTCTACCACGCGCATCGGCGCCCCTATCTGGAACCTCTCCGATGAGCCAGTCACATCCCATTCCCCAGACCGACCCGCGTGCCGGCTACCTCCGGCGCAAGGCCGAGATCGACGCGGCCGTGACGCGGGTCCTGTCGGGGGGACAATATATCCTCGGATCCGAGATGGAGGCGTTCGAGGCGGAATTCGCCGCGTGGACCGAGGCCGAGCAGGCGATTGCGGTCGGCAACGGCACGGACGGATTGGTGATCGGCCTGCTCGCCCTCGGCGTGCAACCGGGGGATCGTGTGATCACGGTCTCGCACACGGCGGTGGCGACGGTCTCGGCGATCGAGATGATCGGTGCCGTACCCGTCCTGGTCGATACCGATGCCTACTACGGCATGGATCCGTCCGGGGTCAGTCACGTCCTCGACGCGTGCCTCCGCGAGGGCCGGCGCGTCGGCGCGGTCATCCCCGTCCATCTGTACGGTCAGGCGGCGGATCTGGAGCCGATCTGCGCAACCGCCGCCCGTGCCGCCGTCCCGGTCCTCGAAGATTGCTCGCAGGCGCACGGCGCGACCCTCGGGGGCAGACAGGTCGGCCGTTACGGTCAGGCCGCCGTCTACAGCTTCTATCCCACCAAGAACCTCGGCGGTTATGGCGACGGGGGCATGATCACCACGGATGTCGCGGCGCTCGCTGACGAGTGCCGTGCCTGTCGCCAGTACGGCTGGCGCGAGCGGTTCGTCAGCGCCAGTGCCGGCCGGAATTCTCGGCTCGACGAGATGCAGGCGGCGATCCTGCGCGTGAAGCTCGCGTCCCTGTCCGAGGACAATGCGCGGCGCGGCGCCATTGCGGCGCTCTACGATCAGGGCTTGGCCACCGCTCCGATCGAGCGTCCGCAACGCCGCGCACAGGCGGGTCATGTCTTCCATCAGTACGTGATACGCGCCGAGGGACGGGACGATCTCAAGGCACGGCTGGCCGAACGCGGTATCGGGACCGGTCTGCATTACCCCGTCCCGGTTCATCTTCAACCTGCCTATGCCGGACGCATCGCGCTCGCCGACGGCGAACTCCCGAACACCGAGGCCAGCGCGCGGGTCATCCTGTCGCTGCCGATGTATCCCGAGCTGACGGACACCGACGTCGAACGCGTGATCGCAGCGATCTCTGCATCGATGTCGTGACAGCCCCAAACGGCACGCCCGCTCGGCCGTCGCGCCGAGCGGGCGTGCCCCGATGATCGGGACGGCTCCGTGAAGGCCCCCATGGGCGGTCACTGGCGGCGGTCACTGGCGTCGGGGCGCCGGATCGGGTGCACGGAACGCCTCGACGGGACATGCCCCGACGGACCCGTGATCCGCTCGGAAATTTGGAAGCCCTCATGGCCGCGATCGAGGAAATCCATACTGGAAAAGATGATTTCCTATTCTTGCTGCAGGGAACGAACAACGTCAGTTCCCAATATGTCAGATCTCCCGAGTCGCAATTCTTTCTGATCCATTGGCGCTTGGTTATCTCTGAACGGGAGCGCCGGCTCCGCAGCTTGGGCATACCCTATAAACATGTCTTGATGCCCGAGAAGATTACAATATACGATAATCTTCTGATCGATTTCGAGATAGAATGGCGTCTTTCGCCAGCATTTAGACTATATCATGAAGATGAATATTATAAAAAATTCCCCCTCCGCCGCCTCCGCGTGAACCGTTATCTGCAGCGCCGCGCCCGCTGGCGTGCCACGATGATCGATCTGATCGGGCCGATGCGGCGCCGGAGGGACGAGCAAGACTTATTCTATCGCACCGACAGCCACTTGTCGTTTGCCGGGCGGCTGGTGGCCTATCGCGAGATCTGCCGCGCGATCGGTGCAAAGCCCGTCCGCGATTTCTGGGAGCGACCGACGAGTTATCACCCCGGTTGGGCCGGGGATTTGGGCATGCCCTTCGTTCCGCCCCGCTATGAAGGGACCACGCTGCATCACGTTCAGCGCGATGCCGTACGCGTGTATGCCAGTCCGATCGTCGAAGACATGGAACGACGTGGGCTGGAAGGATCGCTCCACACGGGCGCCCACGTTGTTTATCAGAATGCGCGCGCACCGGACCCCCGACGCGTGGTCCTGTTCGGCGACAGTTACGCCAACTTCATGCCGATCGGCCTCACTATTCTGCTGGCCGAGACGTTCCGTGAATTGCACTTCATCTGGAGCACCCAGCTCGATTACGGCTATATCGCGCGCGTGCGCCCCGATCTCGTGCTGGCGGAAATGTCGGAACGCTTCGTGTTCCGGCCCGCGGATGATCAATGGAATCTGGAGCTTTACGCACGACAACGCTACGGATCGAGCTGACCGTCGCCCCGCCAGATTGACAGATCGGCAGCGTCGCTGCCAGCCAAGCCACCGCCTCCGTGATCCGCAGGCCGTGCCGCGGTCAGACCTGTGGGCCGGATCGAGCCTTCGCCGTCCCGGCTACGACCCTCGCGCCGCCGCTCATTTGCGCGTATAGATGTCACAGAGCGCAAGATGGGAAGATCCGACGCTGAAGGAAACCCCGGCGTAGGAAAAAAGTCTTAAGACCCGTTTAGGAGAAGCATACGGCCGTGTCAGAAGCCGGGCGCGCCGAATCAAGGCGCGTCACATAAATCGAGTCGACGAAGCTTCAATCGGTGCTATCATGCTGGAATTACTTCGCAGCGACATTTTTTCCAAAGATGAACTTGACCATCCTGCGAGTGGATACGCCAAATGGTTTCAGCGCATTCACACGATGCGACTGTGCGCATCATACCATGATCGCAAAATTTTCTGCGAAGTCGGCGCCAACGATTATCTTGAAATATTAAAGCAATTTCCTGGAGACAAGTACATCATCGATCCCTACGACGGACTCGAAGGAATGGGTGCCGCGAATCTTCCCCCCGACATTCCAGACCGGTGCGACGTTTTCCGATGCGCGTTGGTGGTCGATAGCGGCGACATCCCCGGAGACCTGTTCGACTACGTTATCACGGTGTCCGTGATAGAGCATATTGGGCAGTCTGAAACGAACTTTGATTGCGAGCCTTTGGATTATCGGCCAAAGGAGCAGGAAGAGCCCCGCGACGCTTTTTGCAATGAATTATTTCGGGTCATGCGGCCCGGCGGCGTGACGATACACAGCATCGACCACGCACCGCGCAATCGAAGCTATCTTAAAAACTTTACGGATGCCGGCTTTGAACTGCTTCGAAACGACGAGCTGCCAAGCGTTGACGAATGCTTGCACGACCTGTCCGCGGTGCGCCAGCGCCATGATTGGCTTGATCCCGCAATCCCGATGCCCGTCGAGGAGATGCGGCTGCACAGCGTTCTGACGATGGGCTTCGTCAAGCCTCAGACAGAGCGGCCGGCATAAATCTCCCACACAACGGTCTTCAGCCTCTGAGGCTGTTGAACCGGGTTAGCAAAATCTCAACCCGGGACACGCCGATCAGCGCCGTGCGTGGTGCGCTTAGCAAACGCATCCTCTGATCGGCACCATAGATATGCCGTCATAAAATATCGGGTTCATGGACCCGCACCGAAGTGATTTCCACCGACACGGCAACGGCTTCGGCGGAGCGCGCGTGTTTACAATTCGGCCCGAGAGCTCCCCCCTCGCAACTGGAACCCAAAGTAGCTATAGGACCACGCCCGCACATCATCCAAAGTCGCCCGCGACGCAGAAATGATTAGAGTCTGACCGTGCGCTTCTTCATCGATCACGATGACGGCCATTCGATCCGTGGCTGGATCGTGCCGGATAATCAGCTTGCGACCAGCCATGTGGTCGTGTCCGTCGAGGGGCGCCGTGTTGCCACGGTCGCGGCGAGCCTGACCGATCCAACGTTCAAGAACAACGGTTGGCACGCGACGGGTCAATGCATCTTCGTCGTGACCGAAGCCGACGTACCGGGTCTCTCCGGTCTGGAGCGGCTGGAATTGTACGATGCAGATACCAACGTGCTGGTGCATCGGCGGGTCCCCATGGACAGCCTGCTCCAGATGCGCATGTGCCTGATCAACACCGGGATCGATCCTGAGACGGTGCTTCAGAGTGCCCTCTTCCCCCATTTCGAGCGCAGCTATTTCGGCCTGCACCGAATGTCGGACGAGATCCTGACCAGCCTCTTCTTGAATGCGGCGCGGTCGGTGCTCCTGTCGGGCGCCGTGGTGATCCCCCGGTACGAGAATTTCATGACGCCGGACCTGATGCTCACGGCACTCTTGGTGCAGGATCCCTATATTGAGATGGCGACGCGCCTGCATTGGTTGAAGGCGCGCGCCGCCGATGCAGCCGACCCTGCGCGCGGGTGGCGTCTCGCGGGGCTCGCCGAGGCCGCGGCCTTCACGAACGATTACGACCTCACGGATCTGAAGAGCCTCAAGCGCTTCTTCCGCATGCTGCCGGAATCGGCCTACCGGCTGCTCTACAATCCGCTGACCCGCCAGCTCGGAACCCGTATGCCGGAGGACCGGCTGCATCCGGGCAATTCGATCGCGGCGATCGAGGTCCTGTCGCGGGTCGGCATCGTCGGGCACAAGGCGCGCTTCGGGGCTTTCGCCCGGACCCTCTTCGATCAGCTCGGCCTCGACGTACCGCTCCCGGAGATCCCCGAGCCGTCCGCCGCCGTGCGTGACTTGGCTCAGCATCTACGTGCCATTCGGACCGTGGAAGAAATGCTCATCTTCGACGTCGCCATATCAGACGCCATCAAAGATATCGTCGATAAACATTGGGGCTCCTGACGGGGGCCCGATCGGCGGCGGCACTCCCTGTCGATCCCGTCCAAGCGGACACAGGCTTCGAGATCTTGAAACGGGCCGCTGCGGACCCTTCAACACAACACTGCCGTGAGGGCTTGGCGCGAACGGACGGGCGGCCAGCCAGCAACACCCGCAATGGGCTGAGCGGGTTCGGCCCGACACTCTGGCCCGTCGACCCCGGCAACCCCTGGCCATCTTTTCGCCGTCAGCCTCACGCTTTTTGCGCCGTTTCCAGAAATGTTCGCAAGGAATGGATGGGATGGCGACCGGCAGCGCTGGAACGGTCTTCGTGGCGGGCCACCGGGGCATGGTGGGCTCGGCGATCGTGCGCCGCCTGCGGGAGCGGGAGCGCGCGCAGATCCTGACGGCCGACCGGCAGGCCCTCGACCTGCTCGACCAGGCCGCGGTCCGGCGCTTCTTCGCCGAGAACCGGATCGATCAGGTCTACCTCGCCGCCGCCAAGGTCGGCGGCATCCACGCCAACAACACCTATCCGGCCGCGTTCATCCACGAGAACCTGCTGATTCAGGCCAACATCATCGACGCCGCGCATCGGCACGGGGTCGACCGGCTGCTGTTCCTGGGCTCCTCGTGCATCTACCCGAAGCACGCGCCCCAGCCGATGCGCGAGGACGCGCTGCTCACCGGGGTGCTGGAGCCGACCAACGAGCCCTACGCCGTCGCCAAGATCGCCGGCATCAAGATGTGCGAGAGCTACAACCGCCAGTACGGGCGGCGCTACCGCAGCGTGATGCCGACCAACCTGTACGGGCCCAACGACAACTTCCACCCGGAGAACGCCCACGTCCTGCCGGCGCTGATGCGCCGCCTGCACGCGGCCAAGGCGGAGGGCCGCCCGGCGGTCACGGTCTGGGGCACGGGCCGGGCGATGCGCGAGTTCCTGCACGTCGACGACATGGCGCGGGCCAGCGTGTTCGTGATGGAGATGGACGACGCGGTCTACGCGGCCAACACCCGGCCGGACCTGTCGCACATCAATGTCGGCACGGGGGAGGATTGCACGATCCGGGACCTGGCCGAGGCGCTGGCGCGGGTGATCGGCTACGACGGCGCGCTGGAGTTCGACGCGTCGAAGCCCGACGGCACGCCGCGCAAGCTGATGGACGTGTCGCGGCTCAGAGCCATGGGCTGGCGGCCGCAGGTCGGCCTGGAGGACGGCCTGCGCCAGACCTACGCCTGGTTCCTCGACAACCACGCCACCCTGCGGAGCTGAGCGGGGGCGCGGCGATCCTGAGCCGGCGACAGACACCCTACGGCCCCGACCCAGCTGGCTTACCAAAGGCCTGACAGATCCGGCGCCCATCGCGTTCCCCCATCGGGAGGCGCCGGCGGCGGCGCGAACGCACTCCCGAAGGCACAGGGCCGCCGAGGTTCTTCGAGCCCCGCCTTGGTTTGACCCCGCGGGGGTCGAAGGGTGGACCGCCGACCGTCACCCAAGGTATGCACGCCCGGGCTCGCAACGACGCGTCAGATGGCCGAAGAAGAAGAACATCCTCCGGGCGCGGGTGCCGGGTCGGAGTCCGGCGCGCTCGGGCGTTCGGTCGACCCCGCCTGGTACCTGGCGCGCTACGAGGATGTCGCGCAGACCGGCACGGATGCGGTCGAGCACTTCGTGCTGTATGGGCACGCCGAGGGGCGCTTCCCCAACGCCGCGCTCGAAGCCCGGGACGCGCTCGATCGAGAGATCGATGCGGCGTGGTACGCGGAGCGTTACCCCGACGTCGCGGCGTCCGGCCTGTCGCCCGGCGAGCACTACGCGCGCGTCGGCCGGGATGAGGGGCGCTTCCCCGGCCCCGAGCATGAGGCCCAGCACCAGCGCGCCCTGTCGGTCGACGCCGCCTGGTACCTGACGCGCTACGGCGATGTCGCCGAGACGGAGGCCGATCCCGGGGAGCATTACGCGCTCTACGGCCACACAGAGGGACGCTTCCCGAACGCCGAAGCCGAAGCCCGGCACCGGCGCGCCGAGCATGTCGACGCCGAATGGTACCGGGCGCGCTACCCCGACATCGCCGGGACCGGGCTCGACGCGGCGGAGCACTACGCGGTGCGCGGATATGCGGAGGGCCGCTACCCCAACGCCGCGTGCGTGCCGATCGATGGTCCGGTCGCGCGCTCGCCCGCCCGCGCTCAACAGCGCCTCCCCCATTATCCGCTCGTCGGCGTGGTCACGCCCGTCCGCAACCGGCGGAAATGGACCCTCGGCTTCGCGCAGATGCTGGGCCGGCAAGATTATCCCGTCTTCCGGCTCTACGTCGTCGACTCGGCCTCGACGGACGGCACGCCGGACGCGCTCAGGGCGCTGGGGCTGCCTGAGGTCAGCATCCTCGACGCGTCGGACGCCGCCTACTGGACAGCCGCGACGAATCTCGGCGTCGCGCGGGCTCTGCAGGACGGCTGCGAATACATCCTCACGATCAACGACGATGCCATCGTCCCCGACGATTACGTCACGGGCATCGTCCACGCCGCCGTGTCGGCCGCCGCCGAGATCGTCGGCAGCGTCATCGCGTATGTCGAAGATCCGGGCCGCCTCTGGGGCGTCGGAGCCTATAACGCGTGGCGTTCGGGCGCCTTCCTTCAATTGCGCCTGGCCAGTCGCTGGGACGATGCCGTCGACGCCGAGCCCGCACAGTCGAACGGCCTGATCGCAGCGGATTATCTGTGCGGCAACGGGACCCTGATCCACCGGTCCGTCTTCGAGCGGATCGGCCTGTACGACGCGAAGGCGACGCCGCATTACCATGCCGACAGCGAGTTCACGATGCGGGCCGAGCGGGCCGGCATCCCGCGTTGGATCGCCCCGCGGGCACGGCTCTACAACCGTTTCACCGAGACGGGGGACGGAATCTTCGCAGCCCGCAACCAGCGGCTGTTCTCGCTCCGATCCGCCAACTACGCGCGTCCGCTGCTGTCGATCCTCGACCGGTACTGCCCGCCGGAACTGGTTCCGACCGCCCTGGTTCGCTACTTCGCCAAGCACGTCGAACGGCCGGGCTTTCGCACGTGGTCGCGCCTGCTCCGGTCGGTCGCGTTCCTGCGCCAGGCGAGGCCCCGCACCGTTTCGTACGCCGACTTCTTCCCGCCGCTGGAGCCCGCCCTCTGCGCGGCCGAGGATGTCGAGATCCTCCTCGGCCTGCCGGACGACGACTTCGTGGTCATGCTCTACCCGGTGATCCTGCGCCGGGCGGGCTCCGATCGCGAGCATGCGGCGCAGGCGGCGGCCCTCCGCGCCGGCCGCGGACGCGCCGAGATCCTGAGCGAGGCGCTGCGCCGGGCGGAGGTGCGCGCGCGGCCGGAGATCCGGCGGGATTTCCTCGCGCTGCTGTTGCGACACCCGACGCCGGAGGCCGTCGCGCGGGCGACCACGGATCTCACGGATCCCGAACGCTGGCTGCTGCAGCGGATCGCCGAGGACGGGCGAAGGCCGTCGCGGGCGCTCGTGCGCGCCCGGTCCCGTGCCGAGGCCACGGCCCGCACGACGGCGATCGCGGGGGCAGGGCGCACGACGGTCTACATGAACGTCGATGTCCCCTGCATGGCGGTCACGGACCCGAAGGCGGCGACCGGCGTCCACCGCTACGTGGTGAACGTCCTCGACGCGCTGCTCCGCGATCCTCGGGTGGACCTGCGGCTCTTCCACGCCCCCGAATTGGCGGAGAGCGGCGCGCGGCTGCGCGACAGCGGTGCCCTGCCCGACGCCGCGTTCCTCGCGCCCGGCACGCAGGTCACGGACGGCGTGGCGTTCTATCCCTATTTCCCCTATGCCGGCCTCGATCCGCGCCTGCGCGATCGCCCGCACGTCCTGACGATCTGCGACGTCTTCCCGCTCACCGATCCGGACTGGTTCTCACCCGTCGCAGTCGCGAATTTCCGCAGGCAGCTGCACAATCTGGTGCGGGCCGACCACGTCCTGTGCATCTCCAAGGCGACCGAGGACGCCCTGCACGCGGCGTTCCCAACCCTGAGAGCCGCCTCGTCCGTGGCCCATCTCGGCGTCGACGGCGCCAAGTCCGGCCGTGACCAGGGCCGCAGCCCCCGCGCCGGCCGGGAGGGCAGGCCCTACTTCGTCTGCGTCGGGACGATCGAACCCCGCAAGAACCTGCGTACCGTCATCGCCGCCATGGCCCGCCTCACCGACCCGGCCGTGCGGGACCTCGAGATGGTGGTCGTCGGTCAGGAGGGCTGGTCGGTCACGTCGCACGACCTGACGGCTCTGGCGGGTGGCGAGAGCCAGCGCATCCGCTTCCTGGGTCGCGTCCCGGACGCGCAGCTCTGGGATCTGTACGCCAACGCCGTCTGCACGGTGTTTCCGTCGCTGGCGGAGGGGTTCGGCTTCCCGATCGTGGAATCGTTCGCCTGCGGCACGCCGGTGGTGACATCGGACCGCTCCAGCATGCGGGAGATCGCCCGGGCCGGGGCCGTGCTGGTCGATCCCCTCGACCCGACCGCCATAGCCGGCGCCATCACGGCGATCGCCACGGATCCCGCCCTGCGTCGCCGCCTGGCGGCCGAGGCCGAGGCCGAGGCGGCGCGGTTCACCTGGGCGGCCTGTGCCGAGCGGCATGTCGAGGTTTTCGCGGGATTGGCCGAGGCGGTGCGCGGTGCGGCGTGACGGATGCGGCCCGCGCGCCGGGCTCGCCCCGGTGGGCTTGGCTCACACCGCCTGGCCAGTGTTCCGCCCCCCGGGGCCGCTCCGCCGTGCCTTCGTGGGGGTGCCCGTGAGGGCGTCCCGCCGGAGCGAGAACCGGTCCGTCGCGCGGGCGTGAACCCGAACACGGGCTTGGAGCCGGTCCCGATTGCAACACGATCGGGAACGGCTCTAGAACGAGGCCTCATCCGCGAGGTCCGGGTTAGCCGTATGATCACCCTCCGCCCCAGCGACGCGCCGGGACGACCATCCTTGAACCTTCTGACCGGCATCGCCGTCCCGACCGAGGCCGATATCGTATTCGACCGCACGCTGGTCGGACACAATTGGCATGACGTCGAGGCGGACGGCGCGGGCTTCCGCTGGATGGGCGCGGCCGCGACGGCGACGGTCCGGATCGTCATCGACCGGCGCACCGACCTCGAGATCGGGGTGCATTTCGCGCACATCATCGACGCGGGCCGCTGGGGCGAGATCGCGTTCCACGTGGACGACCGCCCGGTCGAGGCCGAGGCGCGGACCGATGGCGGACGGCACTTCGTGATGCGCGCGCCGGCCCTGGGGGCGGCAGGGGCGGGGGCTCTGGATCCATCGTCCGACACCGTCGACGTGGCGTGGTACCTCGCCCGCTACGCCGACGTGGCCGCCGCAGGCAAGGATCCGGTCGAGCACTACGATCTGTACGGGCGCAACGAGAACCGGTTCCCCAACGCGGCCGCCGAGGCCCGCCACGGCCTCGCCGTGCAGATCGACGCGGCGTGGTACCTCGCCCGCTACGCCGACGTGGCCGCCGCGGGCAAGGATCCGCGGGAGCATTTTCTGCTGTACGGCCAAGCCGAAGGTCGGTTCCCCAACGCCGCGGCCGAGTCCCGTCACGGCCTCGCCCGCTCCATCCTCGATGTCGGCATCACCGCGCCCTTCGCCGTTCAGCCGAGCCCGGCCGACCCGCGCCGCCTGTCGGTGGCGGTCTCGCGCTTGACGGTTCGCCCCCTCGGCGACGCGGCGCCGGACCGCGAGCGCGTGATCCTCACGGCCCCGGCTCTGCCCTATCTGCACCGCCTCGAGGCTTTCGCGGCCCCCGCGGACGGGTCGGGTGCCTCGGGGCTGTAGACCGGATGAGAACGAGGCTCTATAGCACGCTGCCGCTGCGCCCCCCTGTTCCACAGACCGCGTGGATGGACAGGCGGGATGCGCCGGTCGATCGCTGATCTGGCTTCGCGAACCTGACGACACCCGGGGCTGACCTGCGTGGTCCTGATCGGTCGGTAGGGTTGACGGTACGCCGTTTGAACTCGGATGAGCTTGGATGACGCGATGAGGGATCCGGACAGGGAGCGCGGGGGCAGCCCGGAGACGCGCCGGCCACGCCAATGCGACATGCTCTTCGACGGCAGCTTCCGTGGCAAGGGCTGGTTTCCGACTGAGAAGACGCCCCAATATTACTTCCGCTGGATGAGTGGCGAGTCGAGCGCGACGATCGAGCTGTCGGTCGATCGGCGCGCCGCTTTAGAGATCTTGGTCTACGTCCCCTACATCATCGATTTCGACAAGTGGGATGCGCTCAGCTTCGCCGTCGATGGCGTCCCGACGCCGTTCGTCCGGGAGAATACGGCCGTTCAGCAATCCGTCGAAATGAACTACTATACGCTTCGGGTCCCGGCGGCCCCCCATCACCAGGGTGTCACGGAACTCCGCATCGACGCGCCGTTCGGTGGCCGACCGAGTCTGGGCGATCCCCGCCGCCTGTCGATCGGTGTCTGTCGCGTCAGCGCCCGGCCCTCGCCACATCCGAGCGTCGAGCGGGCCCGGGCGAGCCTCGACGCGGCCGTGGCGGCCTACCTGCACACTCTCGCGGACCACGCGCCGGTGCGCGTGGTGGCATGACGGCGGTCCCATGAGCACGCGCCTCGCATCCGACGCGGTCTTCGACGCGATCCGGCATCTCCGCGCCTGCGTCGATCTCGCCTTCGAGGAACCGAGCCCCGCCAATGCGAGCCTCGCCACGCTGGCGCGGAACCGCTTCGTGCATCTCGTCCTGCACCATGACCCGGACGCGACCGCGGGTCTCCTGAGCACCGGCTCGTCCGCCCTGTTCCACGCGGTGGTGCAGGACGCCAAGCTGATCGATTTCGTCCTGGAACTGCCGGCGGCCCCGGCGGAGATCGTCGCGACCTGGAACGATCTGCCCAGGGGCGATGCGCGGCGGCTCTTCGCCGGCCTGTTCCTCGTGCCGCCGCACGCGTTGCCGGAACTGACCCTGTTCATCGAGCAGCAGCGCTTCGACGATCTGTTGCTGCGCTACATCGCCTGGCACCCGAAGTGCTTCGGGACGGATGAGGAGCGGACGGTCTATTTCGACTACACGGTCAGGCTGTACAATCTCATCGCCGATCTGATGGAGCGATCGCCCCCGGGCCAGATCCGGCCGCTCCTGGAGCACGGCGTCGCCTCCCTCAAGAGCGGTGCGATCTATTCGTGCGAGGGCTACCTCGTGCCGTTCGCGCAGGCCAAGAGCCGCCTGATCCGAGCCTATATCCGGCGCAAGCACGGCCTCGACCCGGTGGAGTCCGGCCGCCCCGAGCCGCTTCCCCCGGACCGACCGATCCGCCTCGGCCTGCTCTGGAACGACGTCGACGCCCGCACCGAGAATTTCGTCGGCGTCGCGTCCTCGCGCCGGCTCAAGGCGCACGGCTTCCACGTGGTCTCGATCATCCATCACAACGGCTATTTCGGCGCCCCGGCGGACGATGCCGATACGCTGATCGGCCCGATCCGGGCGTTGAGCCACGACATCGAGAACCTGAACGGCAAGCCGGCCCTGAAGGACAAGGTGACGGCGATCCGGGCGCTCGATCTCGACTGCCTCATCTTCATGAACAACATCACGTTCGGCTACAACGAGTACGTCGCGCTGGCCACGCTCCGGCTCGCCCGCTGGCAGGCGGTGAATTTCTGCGCCGTCTTCACGACCGGGTTTCCGGCGATCGACCTCTATGTCTCGGGCGAGATCTCGGAGAGCGGGTCCGACCCGCAGGAGGGATACACCGAGCGCCTCGTGCGGCTGCCCGGCTCCTGCCTCGTGTTCGATCGGGACGCCGGCACCGGCCCGTCCCGCCAGTGGCTCGACATGACCGAGCTGCGCACGCCGGCGACCACGACGCTGTTCGCCAGCGGAGCCAATTTCTACAAGATCCACCCGGTCCTGTCGGAGACCTGGGCGCGCGTCCTGGCGGCGACGCCCAACAGCCGGCTGGTCCTCTACCCGTTCAACCCCAACTGGGATTCGTCCTACCCGATCGCGCGGTTCTGCCGGCGGCTCAGCCGCCAGTTGATCGCCCACGGGGTCGACCCCGCCCGGGTCACGATCGCGGGGCCCTGGAAAGAGGCCTCGGTCATCAGCACGCTGCTCGCCACGGTCGACATCTACCTCGACAGCTTTCCCCACAGTGGCGGTCTGTCGTCCCTCGACGCCCTGCGGCTCGGCATCCCGGTCGTGACGAAGCGCGGGCTGACCCAGCGTGAGAACCAGTCGGCCGACCTGCTCGAACTGCTCGGCCTCGGGGACCAGGTGACCGACACGATCGACGGCTATGTCGACACCGCGCGCCGGCTGGCGCAGGACCCGGCAGACTGGGCCAGCTACAAGATCGGCATCGCGAAGGGGCTGCACGACGCCCCGTTCTTCGACACCGAATTGTACGCCCGGCGATTCGCCCGGGAGTTGAACACCGCCCTCACCACGACGCCGTCCGGCGCGGCTTGACGGAGTGTTCCATGGCCCGATCCATCCCCCTCGCGACCTCGCTCTCCCCGTTCATCAAACGCTACGTCGGTGAGGATTGCGAGATCGGGCACCTCTATCAGCACCGCTGCATCCAGAGCTGGCGCGAGAACGGCTTCGAGATCTTCAGCGTCAACGCGGCCGCCGAGGTCGACCTCGTCAAGGCGGCCTTCCCGGACGTCGAGGTCGTGACCGCCGAGCGGGACATGGCGGCCCTCTGCGGCAAGCCGCTGATCCCCCTCGCCGAGATGATCCGGGCGCTGCGCGCCACGGGCGCCCCCCACGGGGGCATCGTCAACGCCGACGTCTACGCGGCGGATTCAAACGTGGGCGCGCGGATGGCGTTCGATGGGCGCCACGCGCTCCTGTTCGCCAGCCGCTACGAGGTCGAGCACCCGTTCGGACGGCCGCGGGTCCTGTACAACAACGGCTTCGACGCGTTCTTCTTCGACATCGCCAAGGCCTCAGCGCTCGCCTGCGATCCGTTCACGATCGGCCTGCCGTGGTGGGACTACATGCTGCCGCTGGCCTTCATGACCGAGGGTCACACGGCCGCCTGGATCGACGGCTTCCCGATGCATCATCTCACCCACCGGGCGGGCTGGGACTTCGGCAGCTGGAGGCATTTCCACGACACGTTCCTGCAGCGGTTCGCCCCCAGCTTCGAGGCCCTGCGGCGCTCGGACCGGGCGCCGGAATTGCCGGCGCTGGATGGCATCGCCGCCACGCAGGCCCTGGCGCAGCGCTACCTCGCCTATGCCGAGGGGCGCGGCCTCGCGCACGACACGACGACGGTGGCGCATCGCTACCAGATCAACACCAGCGCTGCCGTCGTCGATCTGATCATGGAGATGGCCGGCACGTGGCAGTTCGATCCGCTGCGCCGCGAGAGCCTGTGAGTCAACGCGCGCGCCCGCCGAACCGGTATCCCCCTCGGCGGGCGGGCGCTCGCGCGCATCGTCCTGAACATCGGCATCAGGACAATGCGCCAGGTCTTTGGGTTGGCATCATTTTTTCCGAAAGCCGGAACCCACCTTCCGGGATGATGCTCTAGAGGAGACATCTGCGATGTCGATCCGGAACGCGCTCCTGTGCGGCCTCGTCGGGCATGGGGGCGAAACGGTCTCGTCCCGCGACGCGACATGGACTCGGACGCCGGAGGACACGCTGCTCCTCGCGATGCATCTCGTCGCGACCGACCGGCTGAACGAGGTCGCGCAGCTCTGCCGCCAGCACCCGGAGCTCGATGTGGCGGCGCTCGCCCAGTACGGCCTCTTCCTCGGGCTGACCCGAAACGTCAGCCTCGCCTTCCGGGCCTTCGACGTCCTCAAATCGACGGTCCCGCGCGAGAGCGGCGTCTGGCTGAACATCGCCTATCTCCAGGCCGTGTGCGGGCAGCCCACGGCCGCCTCCCGGGCGATCACGGTTCACGCCATCCTGACCGGTCGACAGCCGCCGAAGCTGGATCTGCCGGTCGAGGCCGGCGAGGATGTCGAGATCGGGGCGATCCGATTCATGGCGGGCGACGTGGCGATGCCGCTCCCCGAAGGCGACGGTGATTGAGATCGGGCGGCTCCCGGGGGCAAACCGCGCGCGCGACCCCGCGTTCGGGCGCGGCGCCCGAGAAGGGTCCAGGACCTGCCGACGCCGAACGCTCACGGGCTAAGAAAGTCGCCGCGCCGTAGGCCGTGCCCCGATCGAGGCTTTGCCCCGAACGGAGAGCGGCTGCGGGACTGCGGACGAAAGACGATCCGAATCGAAAAGCCGGCGCATCGTCCCGGTTCCGGTATCCAGCGCGGTGCGATAGAGACTTTGCAGAATCGGCAGCCTCGACCTGCGCGGCCGCAGACGTTATTGCGGTCCGCAACAGGATACGAGCGGTGCTGGCCGCTGCGCCGGAAGGCCGGTTTCCTGCGCGTACCCGGCAGCCTTCAAGGTTCGGCGCCGCGTTCGATGCGCCCGCATCGTAGACATTGGAGCGAATGGACGACAGCATGGCCAACAACAAGCGCGCGCTGATCACGGGTGTCACGGGCCAGGACGGCGCGTATCTGGCGCAGCTGCTCCTGCAGAAGGGCTACGCGGTCACCGGGATCGTACGCCGCTCCAGCCATGCCGGCGTGTTCGACCACCGGCTGAAATGGCTGGGCATCCTCGACGATGTCGAGCTGGTCGACGGCAACCTGCTCGACCAGTCGGCGCTGCTGCGCATCGTCCAGACCGCCAAGCCCGACGAGATCTACAACCTCGCCGCGCAGTCGTTCGTCACCTCCTCCTGGCAACAGCCGCTGCTCACCGGCCAGGTCACCGGCCTGGGCGCGGTGCACATGCTCGAATGCCTGCGCTCGGTCGCCCCGCAGGCGCGCTACTACCAGGCCTCGACCTCGGAGATGTTCGGCCTGATCCAGGAGGCCCAGCAGAGCGAGACGACGCCGTTCTACCCGCGCTCGCCCTACGGCGTGGCCAAGCTCTACGCGCACTGGATGACGATCAACTACCGCGAGAGTTTTGGGCTGCACGCCTCGAACGGGATCCTGTTCAACCACGAGAGCCCGCTGCGGGGCGTCGAGTTCGTGACCCGCAAGGTCACGGACGCGGTGGCGCGGATCAAGCTGGGCCGGCAGAAGGAGCTGCGGCTCGGCAACATCGACGCCAAGCGCGACTGGGGCCACGCCCGGGACTACGTGCAGGCGATGTGGCTGATGCTGCAGCAGGAGAAGCCGGACGATTACGTGATCGCCACCGGCCGCACGACGACGGTGCGGGACATGTGCGTGATCGCGTTCAAGCATGTCGGGCTGAACATCGACGACCACCTGGTGATCGACCCGGCCTTCTTCCGTCCGGCGGAGGTCGAGGTGCTGCTGGGCGACCCGGCCAAGGCGAAGGCGACCTTCGGCTGGGCGGCGCAGACCAGCCTCGAGGATCTCATCACCGAGATGGTCGACGCCGACATCAAGCGCCTCAGCGCCAACGCCTGAACCGATCCACCCTTGCCGTCTTGCGGCGGATCCTGCACCCGTCCAGCGCGGGCGGCGGGATCCGACGCCCAATCCTGGAGTCCTTCAGGTGTCCCGATCCACCGAAACTGTCAGGCCCGTGATCCTGTGCGGCGGGACGGGGACGCGGCTGTGGCCGGCCTCGCGGGAGAGCATGCCCAAGCAGTTCGCCCGGCTGGTGGATGCGCAAGCCTCGACCTTCCAGGCGACCCTGGCGCGGGTGTCGGACGCGGCGGTGTTCGCCCGGCCGACGGTGATCGCCTCAGCCGAAGCCCGGTTCATCGTCGCCGAGCAGCGCGACCAGCTCGGGCTTTCCGCCGACATCCTGCTCGAGCCGCAGGGGCGCGATAGCGCCGCCGCGGTGGCGGTGGCCGCGCTCCACGCCGGGGCGCGCGACCCGCAGGCCGTGGTCCTGATCATGGCCGCCGACCACGTCGTGCCCGACACCGCCGCCTTCGTCGAGGCGGTCGCCCGCGCCGCCGCCGGGGCCCGGGCCGGCTACACCATGACGCTCGGCATCGAGCCCGACCGGCCGGCCACCGATTACGGCTACATCCGCCGCGGCGAGCCGATCCCCGAGGCCCCGGGCGCGGCCCGGGTCGCCCGCTTCGTCGAGAAGCCCGACCGGTCTGGCGCCGAGGCGCTGATCACGGAGGGCGCCCTGTGGAACTCCGGCTACTTCCTGTTCCGCGCCGACCTGATGCTGGCCGAGCTCGAAGCGTTCGCCCCCGAAGTGCTGGCGGCCGCGCGCGCGGCCCTGGAGGCGGCGGTGACCGACCTCGACTTCGTGCGGCTCGATGCCGAGGCCTTCGCGAAGGCGCCCAAGATCTCGATCGACTACGCGGTGATGGAGCGGACCGCCCGGGCCGGGGTGCTGCCGGTGTCGTTCCCGTGGTCGGATGTCGGCACCTGGGACGCGGTCTGGCAGGTGCTGGAGCATGACGCGGCCGGCAACGCCGTGCGCGGCCGGGTCTCGCTGATCGGGACGCGGAACAGCCTCGTGCACAGCGAGGGCGGCGGGCTGACGGCGGTGGTCGGGCTCGAGGACGTGGTGGTGGTGTCCACCCCCGACGCGGTGCTGGTGGCGTCCAAGGCGCATTCGGGCCAGGTCAAGGAGCTGGTCAACGCGCTGCGGGCGGCCGGCGAACCGGAGGCGGACGCGCATCTGCGGATGTACCGGCCCTGGGGCTGGTACCAGCGGATCGACATCGGCGAGCGCTTCCAGGTGAAGCGGATCCAGGTGGTACCGGGGGGGCGCCTGTCGCTGCAGAAGCACTTCCACCGGGCCGAGCACTGGGTGGTGGTGCGCGGCACCGCCGAGGTGACGATCGACGATCGGGTGGTTCTGGTGCACGAGAACGAGGCGATCTACCTGCCGATCGGCTCGATGCACCGGCTGGCCAACCCGGGCAAGATCCCCCTGGAGCTGATCGAGGTCCAGGTCGGCTCCTATACCGGCGAGGACGACATCATCCGCGTCGAGGATATCTACGGGCGCTAGGGCGCGCTACGCCGGCGCTCAGCGCCGGGGCGGGGCCGCCCCTGCGACGCGCATACGCCCCCATATCCCTGGCCGCAGTCGCATCCCTCCAAGTCCCCAGGCCGCGCCGCAGCAGACCCGATGATCCAAGCGCCCCCCCCTCAACACGCGAGCACAGACGGCGCGGCGTCCGGATCAGCGGGCGGCGACATCGAGGGTTTCGTCGACACATTCAGCGGCCATCGTCTTGCAGGCTGGGCCCACGATCGCAGCGCACCGGGGCGCCGTCTCCGTATCGAGATCGTCAGCGGTGACGATGTCCTCAGGGTGACGGCCGACGAGGAGCGCAAGGACGTGGCGGCGGCGGGCCGAAACGACGGCTTCTGCGGCTTCTCGGCAGCCCTGCATCTCGATGCCGCCGGGCGCGACCTGATCCACGTCCGGGAGGCCTCGACCGGAACCCCGCTCTCGGGATCGCCGATCGATCCCGCCGCGGACAGAGCGCCCGCCCCGCCGATCCCCTGCGGGATCGAGGGCTACATCGATTTCGTGGATGGCAATCGCATCGTCGGCTGGATCCACGATCGGACGATACCGGGACGGCGTCTGCACGTCGCCGTCAGCGCCGGCGATCTCACGGCCACGCTCGTCGCCGACCAGTTCCGCCAGGACGTCGCCGCGAGCGGCCTGAACGACGGCTATTGCGGCTTCGAGTTCGCCTTCGACCGTCGCGCCGTCGGAAGGCGCCTGATCCACGTTCGCGAAGTCTCCCTGGGACTCGAACTCGGCGGCTCGCCGTTCCGGCCGGATCTGCTCAACCGCGTCGCCACGCTCGGCAACGGCAGGGCGCTCGACCTGCTCCGCACGGAAGCGGTGCGCATCCTCTCGACCGCCTCCGGAGGCCGGTCGTGAGCGGTTGCGACGGCGGAGGCAGCGCCGAAGGTTCACGACATCGGTCGCGCCGCCAGCTCGATCGGCTCCTCGAGACGGCGCGGCCCGATCAGGACCCCGAGGGTCTGATCACGCGCTACGCCGCCTTCGAAGTGGCGCGGTCGGAGCGCCATCGGGACTTCGTTCCGGATGGCGATCTGATCGAGCGGATGCGGGTGTTGTATTGGTATCTGACGGAGAGCAACGTCTACCACCGCCTGCCCGTACCGCTCTCTCGGAGCCAGATCGACTTTCTCAACGCGCCGATGCCGCTGCTCGGATTGGCCGCGGAGGTGAGCATCGCCGCGTACGCCTTCATCACGCAGGACTTCGAGCCCGGCATCGATCTCCATGACGTCGCTGCGCTGAGGCGGGCACTCTACTGGTGGGCCGTCGAGCGCGCAGCGCAGATCTGCCCCGGCGGCGATTTGATCACGCCGGCCCAGGTCCGGGTGCTGTGCGCCGCCGACGACAGCACCGCAGCCCGCGATTTCGCGCTGACCTATTTCCTGCGCACCTACCACGCGTCGGACGCCGCCCTCCAGGCCCTGGACCTGAATTCCGACGCCGGACGCGCGACGCTGGTGGCGATCGTCCTGCTGCGCGCCCTGGAGAAGCCGCATCTCGTGCGCCTTCTGCCCTGGAACACCGTATCGCCCCTGCTGCACAGCATTGAGCGCGATCGGAGCCCCCTCCTTACGGATCTGCTCGCGGTGGCCCTGGGACAGCCGGGTTCGCCGGACTCCGCGCGCGCCGAAGGCCTGAGCGCCCGGATCCGCGCCCGATACGGGGATCACGGCCCGAATGCCCGCGCATCCCTCCGGCCTGCGCCCCTCGAAGGCGGGGCCGGCCTGCCGTTTCTGCGCGATCCCCGGTTCAGCGACGGTCCGGAAGCCGGAGTCGCGGTGATCGGTCCGACACGCGCGACGTCGGGGCTCGGCCAGGCCATGCGGCTGTCCCTCGAGATCCTCGAGAGCGCCGGCCGATCACCGGCACAGCTCGATTTCTTCCCCGGCAATCCCGCCCCGATCGGGTTCACGGCCCGCGCGACGCCAGCGCTCCGTCTCGAACGACCGCGTCGGATCAACCTGATGCATCTCAACGCAGAGGTCGTCCCGCACGCCTTCGCCCTCCTGGATCGCCGCATCACCCAGGATTCGTACAATATCGGCTACTTCTTCTGGGAGCTCGACACCGTTCCGGAAAGCCACCGCCTCGCCCTCGATCTGCTGGACGAGATCTGGGTGTCGTCGGAATACAATCGCGAGACGTACGCGCGCGCGACCGCGACACCCGTCTACAACGTCGGCATGGCCGTGGAAGCGGTCGCCGACGTGTCTCCCATGCCGCGCGCCGGCCTCGGATTACCGGACGAGGCGTTCGTGTTCCTCGCCACGTTCGACTCGTTCTCGTTCGTCGAGCGAAAGAACCCGCTCGGCGTGCTCAAGGCGTTCCAGGCCGCTTTTCCAGCCTCCGCCGGCGAGCCGGTGGCGCTCGTTCTGAAAACGCAGAACCGGAGCCGCATCGTGAGCGCCGAGCAGCTGCGGACCTGGACATTGATCGACGCCCTCGCTGCCCGCGACCCCCGGATCACCATCCTCGATCAGACGCTGAGCTACGACGCCCTCATCGGCCTCAAGAGGTCCAGTGACGCCTATGTCTCGCTGCACCGTTCCGAGGGCTGGGGCTTCGGCCTCCTGGAGGCCATGCAGATCGGGTTGCCGGTCATCGCGACCGGCTATTCGGGCAATATGGATTTCTGCTCGCCGCAGACGGCCTTCCTGGTTGATTACACGTTGGAACGGCCGCTCCCGACGGATTACGTCTATGTCGAGCGTGCGAGCCGTTGGGCGGAGCCGTCGATCGACGCGGCGGCCACGGCGATGCGGACCGTGTACAGCGCCCCCGCGGAGCGGCAGGCGCGCGCGACGGCTGCGCGGCTCCGGGTGCGGGAGGATTTCAGCGTCGCAGCGATCGCGCGCCGCTATGCGGCCCGGCTCCAGGCGATCGAGGCCGCGCACGGCCTGCAGGGGTAGCGGGCCGGGCATCGCGGCGCCGCGCGACGGCCGGGCCGAGCGGCGCCGCGTCCGTCAGGATCCGGCCGGCGCCTCGACCGATCCGGCAGCACCGAAGGGCCCGGGAACGGCCTCAGCGCCCGCCCCCTCCGGAGAAGCCGCCGACATTGCCCGACAACGTACTGGACGTCCCCAGGGGCAACCCGTTCACGTCGGTATCCAGATTCTGCTGCGGATCGGAGAGACCGCCGGGGGCCGGATTGAAGGGCTGGATCGGTTCCGTGGCCGGGCGACCGCCCGCCAGCGGACGCGTGACCCGCTCCGGCCGGACGCTGTCCATGCACAGATCCTGGCAGAGCGGTACCATCAGGTCGGTAGGCTGACAGATCGGCCTCGAGACGCCTTCGACGCAGGTGCAGCGACAGAGCGCCAGGGCCGGTGTCGGCAGGAGAAGGAGTGAACAGCCGAGCAGAAGCAGGCGCATGGCGACCGGTCCAAGGGCCCATTCGGGCAGGGCAAGAGTGTAGCAGCCGGGCCGTTCGTTGGCACCTCCGCGTTTCCCAATCGGGGCGCCCCCTTTCGGGGTCACGGGCCGCACGACGGCTGGTGCGGGACAGGCGCAGCGCTCCGCCGGACTCCCGGGCCAAACGCCAATCCCCGGACGCGGGGCCCTCGCGCCGGCCCGTCGCTCACCCGGTCAAGGCACAGGCCCTCAGAAGACATGCACCTTATCGAGGTGCAGGAATGCGCGCTCCGCCAATTGCAGGCGCACGTACCGGGCACGCTCACCCGCGAGCGGAACCTGCAGCGGTCGGCCATCCGCGCCCCCGAACGTGCGGCCGGCCTGATCGTGCACGCGGCGCCAGGTCTCTCCGTCGTTCGACAGGAGTACCTGCAGCGTCCGCGAACGCTCCCGCGCGCAGTCCATGCGGTTGTAGACCCGCACCTCGTTCAGGGCCTGGATCGCCTCCAGATCCACCTGCCACCAGGGGGCGTCCTCGATGTCGGTGTGAAATCCGGGCCGACCGGTCAACGGGCCGTTCACCCCGCCCTGCGGCCCGTTCGCCACGTCGAAGTAGGACCACTCGCACAGGCTGCTCTGCGCCGCCGGCTTACCCGCGCTGATCACGCCCTCATAGTCCGGCAGGTTGATGCCGCCCCGCTTCGGCCGGCAATAGAACGCCTCGCCATGTCCCGCACCGTCGAGGCGCAGCCAGCGCAGGCGCAGATCGAAGCCCTTCAGGAAGGCGGTGACCTCGTCCAGCGTGCACCCGCCCTCGTAGAGCGGCGTCTCGCTGACCTCGATATAGACCCCGTCCAGGGCCGTCAGGGTCCGCGTCGCCCCCTGGAGCACCCGCAGGTCGGAGCCCTGCGCGTCGATCACCAGGAGGTTCGGCACCCGGTCCGGGCTGTGCTCGGCGACGATCCGATCGACGGTGGTCGTCACCATCCGTTGGGCACCGGTGTAGACGATGTGCGGGTGGTGCTCGGCATGGGCGCCGAGCGCGAGCAGGCTCGACGACTGGCCGCCGTTGCTGGCCACATTGAACAGGACTTCGTCACCGGCCCGCTCCGCGCACACCGCACGGATCGGCCGGTGGAACGGCATGCTGGCGAGGTTGGCCTCGAGGATGGCGAAGGCCGAATCGACGGGCTCGACGTACAGGCACGGGCTCGCGCCGCTCGCCTCGTAGTCGTTCCGCTCCTGGCCCTCGTTGGCCCCGACGTGGAGAATGCTCTCCACCCAGTGGCCGTTGTGGTTCATCTGTTCCAGGGCTTCCAGCATAGTTCACTCGCAGTAGCGGATACGACATCAATCGTGCTGAGCGACGCCGTCGCCGAGCACGCTATTAGAAGGCATCAGCCTGTTTTCGTAGCCTTGATGGCCAATCCTGAAACTGTTCGTCGCGAACCGGCGAGGTGCCCCGGCATTGGGGCGAGGGCAAGGCCGCTGGCGATGCGGTGCGTTCGGCGAGCCCAATCCCGGCCGTCCCCCGGAGGGGAGGGGACCGATCGCCCACGGTATCCCTGACCGATCGGCGGCCCCATCTGGACCGCTGCCCCGGATCGGATCATCAAGGCCGGGACACAGAGAGGGGCCTGGCCGGTATCGGACAAGCGGGGACGGCTGCTCGCGGGCGGCGCAGCTCCGGCGTCCGTTCGCAGCGACCTCGGCGCGAGAACATTCAGAGCCATGCCTGTCACGATCGACGACCGCGGTGCGAACAATCAGGTCGATGCACCGGATGGGTTCCTCGAGACCTACGAGGGAACGATCACGTTCGAGGGCCACCACAACCACGTGGCGATCGGGCGTGGGTCGAGTGGCAACGGCCTGGCGATCCTGTGCCGGTCGCACGGGACGATCCATGTCGGCGACCATGTCCGCCTGGAGACGCTCCGGGTCTATCTGCTCGCCACCGCCAAGCTGATCATTGGCGAACACACCGCCTTCGTGGGTGACGCCTCGATCGCCGCGCACGAGGCGCGGGACGTCACCATCGGCCACAATTGCCTGATCGCGGGCGGGGTGAGCTTCACGGTCAGCGACATGCATTCGATCGTCGATGTGGATACCGGCGAGCGCGTGAACCCGCCCCGGCCGATCCATGTCGGGCATCGGGTCTGGCTCGGGACCCGGGCGACGCTCCTGAAAGGCACGACGATCGGAGACGGCTCGATCGTCGCCGCCAATGCCCTGGTGAGCGGCGCGGTCCCGGCCAACGTGCTCGTGGGCGGCGTCCCGGCCAAGGTCCTGCGCAGCAACGTGACGTGGCGCAACGATCTGATCTGAGGCCGGACCGATCGGCCGCCACGCCTCAGTACCGCCACCTTCCCGGGGCCAACCGTCTCCGCGCTGCAAACCGAAGGGACGCCGGTGGCTTTCTTGCACGATCTGCCGATCACCGACCTGATCGCGCATTATGGCTATCTCGCCATCTTCATCATCATCACGCTGGAGAGCGCCGGTCTGCCCCTGCCGGGCGAGACGGTCCTGCTGACCTCGGCGGCCTATGCCGGCAGCACCGGCAACATCAACATCGCCGCCGTGGTGGCGATCGCGGCGACCGCCGCCATCCTGGGGGACAATGCCGGCTACTGGGTCGGCCGCCGCTGGGGCCTGCCGCTGCTGCTCCGGAAAGGCCACCTCATCGGCCTCGACCACGGCCGGCTCAAGCTCGGCCAGTATCTCTTCCGCCGGCACGGCGGGAAGATCGTGTTCTTCGGCCGCTTCACCGCGATGCTGCGTGCCTACGCGGCGGTGCTGGCCGGCGTGAACAAGCTCGATGCGCGCCGCTTCATGGCCTTCAACGCCCTGGGCGGCGTGGCCTGGGCGGCGATCATGGGCTTCGGCGCCTACCTGTGCGGACGGTCGATCGAGAACGTCATGGGGCCTGTCGGCCTCGGCCTGCTGGCCTTCGTCCTGCTCGGGGCGGTGGCGCTGTGGCTGTTCATGCGCCGGCACGAGGCCCGCCTGATGGTCGCCGCCGAGGCCGCGATCCCGGGCCCGCTCACGGAGGGGTCGACGCCGGCTTCCGCAGCGCCCCAGGGCGGCCGGAATGAGACGCCGGCGACGCCGTTGCAGCGCGGCCGTTCGGCGCAGCAGGACTTCGAGGACCAGATGGCCATGCTCCTGAGCCAGGAGACGGCCATCCCCGCTGGGGGCGCTCCGGCCGCCGAGCGGAGTCCCGCCAAGGCCGTCCCCTGGTGGTTCAAGGCCCCCCTCTGTCTCCTCCTGGCGACCATCGGCATGGCGGCGGCGTCGTGGCGCGATGGCGTGACGGGCGGCCTCTACGGATACCTCGCCGGCCAGGTCGGCATCCTCGGCGTCGGGCTCATCCTGGCCGTGCCCGCTCTCCTCCTGGTGGTGCTCCGCCAGCGCCTGCGACGCCCGCGTCCGGCCACGGACGCCGGTGCAGGACTCCCCGGATCGACCGGCTTGGCGGCCTGACGTCGCCCCCGGACGATCCCACGCATCCCCCTCGTCCTGAGGCGCCCGAGCGCAGCGGCGGCCTCGAAGGAACCCTCCGGCCGGCCGGCGCGGGCCTCTCGGGATGAGGCAGTGGCTCGGATCACCCTCCGCCCCGGACGGGCCGGCCTATCCGTCCGCGCGGCGTCGACCGTGCCCGAGAGTCGGGACGAGGCCCTAGCTCTCGTCCGATGCGTCGTCGGTCGGGGCTTCGTCGTCCGACTGGGCCGGCGTGGCGATGACGTAGAAGTCGCCCCTGCGCACCGCCTCGCCCCCGGTGACCATCATGCTGAGATACGTGTTCAGCGTGTTCGCCGCCACGTCGGGCAGGCGCCGCTCGATCTCGGCGTGCGACAGGCCCTGCGCCCCCGTCTCTTCCAGAAGCGCCTTCAACCGCCCCTTCGCGGAGTTGGTCCGGGGCCCGCGGCTGCCGCGGCCGGTGGCCCGCCGGGGGCGGCCGGGGGCCTCGTCCGAGGGCTCGGGACCGGAAAAGGCGTCCGTCTCCTCCGGCACGGCGCCCTCGACGATCACCGCCAGGGATCGCTCCGCCGTCCGGAGCTTGTTCAGCTCGGTCTGGATGCGCTCGTACTCGGCCTGAAGATCAGCCCGCCGCTGACGCACATCAGCCAGGGCCTTCGCCAGCGTGTCGTCTCCTGCCATCGTCCCGTTCTCGAAAAGCTGTAGCGGAGAAGGGCTTGGCCATAAGCCGTCCGCAACGTCAATCGGTCTGCGCGAGGACGGGCAACAATCGGACGGCGCCCGCGCAGCCCGGACGGCCCCGGCCGGAACGGCCTCTCACCGTCCCGCACCGAAGTCCGGGGGGGGCGACCCGTACGGCCTCCGCGGCCCGCAGCGGCTCGAGCGCGGCCGCGTATCCCGGCAGCGCGTGGAACGCGTCATGCGCCGCCTCACTCCCGAAAACGACGGTGAAGGCATGCGTGAAGCCCTGCACCCGGACCTGCGGATCCGCTTCCGGACCGAACGCGATCGAGTCGACCTCCCCGACTTGGTCGCACAGCGCGATCAGCGACAGGAGGACGGCATCGCACGCGGGCGGCGGCGTGCGGTGGTCGAAGCGCAGAAGGAGGGTGTGGCGGATCATCGGGCCGCCCCGGTTTCGACGCCGGCCGGGGCCGATATCCCGGGCCGGGCGGCCCCTCTCCGATCCTGTTGGCGGCGCACGCATTCCCCCTGTCGCCGAGGCCGGACCGACGGCGTCGAACCGCGGCCGTTCCTCACGAAATCTCTCGGTGCGATTGTGCGGAGGCCGGACAACACCCGTAGCAGTCTCGAACGTCCTTAAAGCGCGCTCCGCCGACGTGGCAACCGGCCCGGCGGCGGTGCGTGCGTCCGACGGCCCGGCGCCGGGCGTCAGTGCCGCCAGCAGACGCCCGCGCGCACGACCCGGGCCGGGTTGCCGACGATCAGGCTGTTGGGCCCGAAGCTGCCGGTGACGATCGAGCCGGCGCCGACGACCGAGTCGCGGCCGATATTCGCGCCCTTCAGTACCATCGCCCGGGCCCCGAGCCAGACATGCTCGTCGACCCGGATATCCCGGGCCAGGTTGATGCGCTCGCCGGTGGCGACATCGAAGATCCCGTGGAAATCCGAGGCGCTGAAGACCGTGTCGCCGGCGATGAGGCAGCGCGCGCCGATGCTGATCCGGCCGCCCTCGTGCGTGCTGAGGTTCACGATGCCGGCGAAGCCGACCTCGCGTCCGATGTCGATCCGTGCGCCCTCGCCGAAGGCGTTCAGGCTGAGCCGGCCGATGACGCAGTCCGGACCGATCGTGACCGTGGCGTGCGAGCCGACCGCGAGGGCGATGTCGCCGCTGGTCACCGGCCCGTCGATCTCGACGCGGGCCCCCTCGCCGGTGAACAGGATGCTGCCCGTGGAGTAGCGCCGGAATTTCTCGGACAGCACGAGGGTGTTGGCGCTGAGGTTGCCTTTGATCTCGACCGTCATGCCAACCTGTTCCCGGCGCGGGGCGTGCGCGGAGATTGGTCTAGGGCCCTGCCGGTCCATGGGGCAATGATATGTCTGCCCGGGCGAGGCCGCGCCGCCACGGATCGGGCATTGTGATCGGGGGTGATTCGCGGCATCAGTCGCGGAAGACCATCGCAGTCCGGGCCGTTGGAATCGCCGTGAGCAGTCTGAAATTCGGAACCAGTGGCCTGCGCGGCCTCGTGACGGATCTCGTCGGCGGGCCGAGCTACGCCTACGCCCGCGCGTTCTTCCGGTCGGTCCCGGCCGAGGGCGGCCGTCGCGAAGTCGTGATCGGGCGCGACCTGCGCGACAGCAGTCCGGGCATCGCCGCGACGGTGGCGGCCGCGGCGGCGGCGGCCGGCTTCACGGCGATCGATTGCGGCGCGCTGCCGACGCCGGCGCTCGCCCTAGAGGCGATGCGGCGCGGCGCCTGCGCGGTCATGGTCACGGGCAGCCACATCCCGGAGGACCGCAACGGCCTCAAATTCTACCGGCCCGACGGCGAGATCACCAAGACCGACGAGGCGGCCATCCTGGCGGCCCTCGGCGATGTCGCGGCCGTCGGCGCGGTGCCGGACTCGCCCCCGGCCGCGCCCGAACCCGGCGCCGTCGCGCGCTACCGCCAGCGCTACGGCGAAGCCTTCGCGCCCGATATCCTGGAGGGCCTGCGCATCGCGGTCTACCAGCAGAGTTCGGTCGCCCGCGACCTGCTGGCCGACCTGCTCGCCGGGTTCGGGGCGCGGGTGACGCCGATCGGCCGGTCCGACACCTTCGTGCCGATCGACACCGAGGCGCATCGCCCGGAGGACATCGCCTTCATCGCCGAGGTCATGGCGGCCGGCGCCTACGACGCCCTCGTGACCACGGACGGCGACGCCGACCGGCCCCTGATCGCGGACGGCGCGGGGCGGATCCTGCGGGGCGACGTGCTCGGGCTGATCACGGCGCGGTTCCTCGATGCCGATGCGGTCGTGGTGCCGGTCACCGCCGGCTCGGCCCTCGAGCGGTCGGGCGGCTTCCGGCAGGTCGTGCGCACCAGAGTGGGGTCGCCCTACGTCATCGCCGGCATGGAGCAGGCGAGGGCCGCCGGGGCGGGGACCATTGTCGGCTTCGAGGCGAATGGCGGCTTCCTGCTCGGCGCGGATGTCGTCCGCGACGGCCGGATCCTCCCCGCCCTGCCGACGCGGGACGCGATGCTGCCGATCCTGGCCACGCTCGCCGCCGCGCGCGCGGCCGGGACGTCGCTGGCGGATCTCGTGACGTCGCTCGATGCGGGCGAGATGGCGAGCGACCGGCTGCCCGACACGCCCTCGGAGCGGAGCGGCGCCTTCCTCGAACGGCTCCGCGAGGCCGCGTTCCGGGCCGACTTCCTGCGACCGGTCGGCGTGCCGCAGGACATCGATCAGCAGGACGGGATCAGGATCGGGCTGGACCAGGGCCGGACCATCCATTTCCGCGCGTCGGGCAACGCGCCCGAATTGCGCTGCTACGCGGAGGCCAGGACGGCGCGGGACGCCCAGGATCTCGTCCGGTGGGGGCTCGGGGCCGCCGCCGCCGCGATGGCGGATCGGGCCGGGCGGACGTGACGGCCGCAGCCGGTCCGGTCCGGGGCATGGCCGCATAGGCGGTCCCCGCCCCGCGGCCGGCTTGAGCCCGCGCAGCCCGAGTCGGACCGTTTCGCGGGCTGCACCGGCAGGGATCCGATCGCGCGGCCGATGTCGTCGCGCCCGTCATGGCCCCTCCCGCCTCTGTCGCATGAGGGCCGGTCGGGCAGGTCCCGACCCTGCGCCCGAACGCGGGGTGCGCAACGGTGCGGTCAGAATCGGAGCGGCACCGATACCGTTCTCGACGCATCCTCCGAGGCCGTTGCGCCGCCGCGATACACGGATCGTCTCGTCCGGCGCAGGCGCATGATTTCGCATCGACAGATCGTGCGCAGTCCACGATCATCTCCCTGATGCGTGGCGTGCCGTCCCTCGAATCGCAAGGAGCCTCTTCCGCGACGATATCCGAGGTCTCCGGCGCGTAAGTCGCCCGTTTGGTGCGCCGGGGAGACCAGATCGAGGGGTTGAGAACCCGATCCCTCGCCCGCGGGCCCCGTGAGCGACGGCCGGGACCGGCTAACACGAGTTGCCCATGTCCGATCTTCTCCTCAGCATCTGTCTGCCGACCTACAACCGGGCAGACTTCCTCGCGTATCTGCTCGGCCAAGCCGCCGAGACCTGGACGTTCAGCTTTCCCTACGAGATCCTCATCACCGACAACGCCTCGACCGACGATACCGAGGCAGTCGTGCGCAAGCACGCCGGTCTCGGTCTACCGATCCGCTACTATCGTCAAACCGAGAACAAGGGCGGCGGCCCGAACCTGCTCACCGCCTTTCATCGCGCCAGCGGGCGCTACGTCCTGTACCTCGCCGACGACGACCTCCTGGACCCGGCCGCCGTCGAGGAGGCGATGGCCTTCCTGACAGCCCATCCGGACGTTCGAGCCGCGTATGCCCCGTGGCAGCTCTACGACGATGTCGCCAAGCGGGCCGTCGGAGAGTTCTTCACCATCGACAGGGACGTGCTCTACGGACCTGGCCAGGAGGGCGAACTCCTCAACCTGATCATCGAACGCCACATCTTTCCGGAGATCGTCATCTACCGTGCCGACGCCGTACGCCGCATCATGGCATGGCCGCGTTTCTGTTTCTGGGCGTTCGTATTCCTCGCCGGCACGATCGGACAGGGACAGATCGCCTTCCTGAAAGCGCCCTATTATCGCTCGGTGGTCAACACGTCGGTCCGGGCGAACCGGGATCAGGCCGGTATCGAGGAGGTGATGACCGGATGGGACACCTATCGCGGCGGCCTCGAATATTTTGTCTACACGATACTCCAGCGCAACGGCGTGTCGCTCGCGGATGAGAACCGGAAAGCCGTTCAGGAGATGATCGACCAGTTCATCGCCGAACGGATGAAGGTCGCCTTGCGGCTCTGGCTGGAGCGCGGCGACTACATGAACGCGCATGACATCGCCTGCCGCCTGGCCTATCGCGACCCTGCCCTGGTGCGCAACATACCCGGGATGGAGCGCCTGCCCCTGATGCTCGTCATGCAGAAGCTGGCACGCTTTGCCAACGCGGTCGGCGGGGTCGAGCGCCTGGAACTCGTCGGGGTCGACGAGGCCGCTCACCTCATGCCGCTCCTGCGCCAAGCCGGCCTCGAAGAGCGCATCGCGCTGAACGCCGGCGCCAGCCCGCCGGAGGATGCCCTGCCCGAGCACACCATCGTCTTCCTGGCCCGGGATTCGGACCGGCAGACCTGCCTGAATCGGGGCTACGCGCCGAACCTCGTGATCAGCGAGCCCGAACTCTTGACGGGGCTGTACCCACCGGCCTGAGAACCGGCGGGCATCCAGCCGGCGAGGCTGGGATCGGCCGGAAAACAGGCGCGAAAATGCGCGAGGCTGCCCTTGGCGGCAGCCAGCGAGGCCACGAGCCGCACGGCCCCCTCGCTCATCAGTTCGGCAACCGAGGACTCGAACCAGGCCCGCGCGTCGAGGCCGAGAATCTCGTGAAACGGGCGGCTGCGTTTCGTGCCCGACAGAGCGGCCCGGTAGGCATCCGCCAAAGCGAGCGCGGTGGCCGCCGGGCTATGGCGCCGGGCCGCCTCGATCCGGGCCGCAGCGCTCAACCGCGCGAGGCGGGCGGGCGCGGCCGACAGTTCGGCCATGGTCGCGACGAAGTCCTCGCCCGACCGGACGACGCGGCCGGTCTCACCGTCCGAGACGATCGCCGCCTCGGCCGGATTGCCCCAGACGATCGGGACGGCCCCCGCCGACATGGCCTCGACGAGGGCGTTCTCGCCGGTGCCGTAATGCCCCGGCGCGAGGAGGTACACGAAGAGGTCGAGGTCAGCCAGCACATCGGCCGGCCTGTCGGCATAGCCTTCGAAACGCACGCGCCCCGGTCGGCGCATCGCGGCCGCCCGGGCGGCGACGGGACCCTGCGGATCGTGCTCCCCCCATAGGCCGACATTGATCGGGCTCTCGACCGCGTCGAGGAAATCGAAGAGCCGCGGATGCAGCTTCACGAAGTCGAGGGTCCCGATATACCCGCAGCGCAGCGGCGTTCCGGGCGTCCGGTCCGCCCGCACGATGCCGTCGAAGCCGAAGCCGCTGTTGGCGACGCCGAAGGCACCGGGCCTCGCCCGGATCTCGCCCTTGAGGTTCGGCGCGTCGAGGGAGCAGGGCGACGTGAACAGCACGTGGTCCGCGGTCTCGACCAGACGTCGGGGGATGAGCGGTGCGGCGAGCCCGGAGATGTGTGTCCAGAGCACGAGCCGCAGCGCCGGCAGAACCTCGGAGGCGAGCAGACCGTAGAGGCGCGGATGGTTCCACCACTCGATCTGGACGATATCCGCCTCGGCGGCGAGGGCGGCGATCTCGGCCGGATCCGGCGACACGTGGAGCTCGCAACCACTCGCCCGGACGCGCTCGGCATAGGTCGTGTCGCGCGGCGCCTCCAAGAGGACGTAGCTGCGCCGGATCGAAGACCCGTCCCGCCGCTCCGCCTCCATCACGGTCGCGTGCGCCTTGCCGACGCCGCCGCCGAGATGGGGCGCGATGTGGAGGATCCTCACGCGGCGATCACAGGCGGCGGGCCCGACACGGCCAGAGCAGCCCGGAACCGCTCGAGGATCTGGGGCCGATGCGCGTCGATGTTGTCGGGCAGGCAATGGCTCAATTGCCCGCACGCGTTGCAGACGGCGTTCTCGCAGCGCCGGCCTTCGAGATGCTGCAACCGCAGGTCATTCAAGGCATCCGATGACCAGATCGCCCGCAGCGAGTCCCGCCGCACGTCGCCGACGACGAGCTTACGGCCCCAGTCGAGAAAGCAGGAGCTGACCAATCCGTCGGCGTTCACCGAGATGCTGTAGAAGATGTAGGGACAGGTGTCGGTCTGGGAGATCGGCTGCTGGTAGATGCCGCCCGTGATCTTGATACCCGTATGGGCCTCGATGTCGAATTCCGGCCAGCACGGGGCGAAGTTCTCGATGAAAATGCGGTCGCAATGGTCGCCGAAGGTGTCGTAGAATTCCTGGCGCTGCGCCTGCGTGATCAACTCACCGGGGATCTTGACGACGACCTCGCACTGACCCTTGTTGGCATAGAGCCACTTCATGTTCTCGACGAAGCGATCGAAATCGAAGTCGAAGCCCGTGAAGGTGCGATACTGGGCGTTCGTCATTCCATCGACGGAGATGTTGATCTTGTCGAGCCCCGCTTCGAGCACCGGGCCGACGCGGTCCGGCGTCAGAAACGTCCCGTTCGTGGTCGTGTCGATGTACTCGACCCGCCCGCTCGCCTTCGCGTAGGCGATCATGTCGGCGAGCCGTTTGTTCAGGAAGGGCTCGCCGTCCTTGTACAGGCGCAGCACCCGGATCGGCTTCTCGAACTCGCTGAGATCGTCGATGATCTTGGTGAAGACCTCGTAGCGCATCGCGCCCTGATAGCGCCCCGTGTCGCGGATCATGTCACGGTGACCGGTCGGGCAGAACGTGCACTGAAAATTACAGGCGCTCGCCGGATCAACGAAGACCACGAACGGGGTCGCCAATGGAATAACCGTCTCGAGCGGCGTGCGTCCCTCAAGATTGATGCGCGGCTTGATCTGGGCTTTCATGAGCGCTCTACCTTGTTCCCCGACCGGGCCTCGACGTCGCAGATCCCGATGATTGCGGCTGGATCACCCAGCCACCACTACGCACAGCCGAAATCCAATAGGCACCACGGCTAAACCCATTGATTTCGTATAAATTCGGTTACCGAATCGTTACCGCTCCACCGGAACAGACGAATTTTATGAGGCGGCGCGATCGCGATGCGTGGACGGCCGAAACCTGGCCTCGCCGACCGGAGGCCCGTCGCGCGTCCTTGATGAACGCTTCGGCCCTCCGGCGGCAGTCGCGCGCCGCGCGGCGGATACGATGGACAGAAGGCGTGTCCCTGTGATCGGCATCGCCGCAGCGCCGGCGAAGCGCTCGGCCGTGTCGATGGGGAGCGGCTCCGGACATCGGCACCCCGTGGCACCGGTGCTCCGGACGCATCCCGATCCGGCGCGGTGCTTATACCGGACCCTGATGCGCCCGGCTCATCGAGGTCCGCCCCCGCGACGGCGCGGCGGGGGCCGTCCGCCGGACCTCACCGATCCCGACCATCGGTCGGGACCAGCGACACGCGGTCTGCGGCGTATCAGAGCCGGTGACGTGCGAAGAGCGTGAGGCCCTCGCCGAATAGGGCATGCGCGTGCAACGTCACATCGAAGCAGCCGAACGATGCGAGGTAAGGCGGGATCTGCCGGTACGAAACTTCGTCATGCGACAGGTTCACGAGCAGGTCGCAGGGCACGTCGCGCAACAGGCGCTCGGCACCGCGCAGGGCCGGGAACTCTGCGCTCTCCACGTGCAGCTTGATCAGGACCCGACCGCCGCCGGCCGCATCCCGACCGAACAGGGTCTCGTCGAGGGTGTCCAACGTGCAGGTCTGAACCGGCATGACGGCCGGGTGGGCGACACGGGCGTCCACCAGGCGCGCGGAGAAGAGGCCATTGGCCAGGAACGGTTCGGTCCCCTCACGATCGCTGACGGCCTCCCGGCGCAGGTCGAAGACGCCACCCGCCCCAGTGTCGACCTCCGGCATCCGCGCGGCGCAGACCTGGAAGCGCCTCGGATCGGGCTCCAGGGCGACGAAACGCGAGAAGGTGACGCCGGAGCGGGCAAGGCTGGCGGGTAGGCTGAGATCGTAGGAGCCACAATCGTAGACACACCGGTAATGCGTGCCGGCCCGCCCGCGCAGGCGCAGATCGTATTTCCCGTCCTCCCGACAGATCGGGTAATCGCTCACCAGACGACGCTCGTAGCGCCAGGCGCTCGCCGCCTCGCAGATGCCGCGGGAGACCGCATCGGCGTAAGCGTCCGGAAGCCGGGCGACGTCGGCCAGGATGTCCGGCGGCGGGGACAGGTTGCTCCAGCCGTTGGTGAATGTCTCGGGCGTGTACTCTTCGAGCAGGTCGTAGGCCGTTAGAATCTCGGCTTGGCCGACCTGCTCGAGGCAGGCGCGGATATCCCGGGCGGACATCTTGAAGGCACTGACGAGATAGGCCACGCCCGCGACGGGATGATGTCCGGCCAGATCGCGTATGGCGATACCGCGCAGCGTCCCGGTCTTGTGCGAATCCAGTATGAATTCGGGGCGCGCCACGTGATCGGGCCACAGATCGAGCGCCATCTCACAGAGTTGCCCGGCGCCGATGAGGGCATAACGCCCGCCCCGCAACGTGCGCTTCAGCGCGACCTCGGAAATCGTCATGCCCTGGCACTCAATGCAAAGTCGATCCGCGCGACGCGGCGGCCTCACAGGGCCGCATGGATATCCCACCACTGTGTCCGAGGCGCGAGACGTCGGCCGGCTCGATCCCGCACGGTCCGCGCATAGTGCTCGATGAAGTCGTCCTTCGGTCGCCACGGGCCGGGAAGGGCATCGGCATAGGGGCCGGACGCGCCCGGCGGAAAGTTCGCCCCGGTGGTCTCATCGCGGAGGCTCGGGACGATCGACTGATCGGACAGCTTGAAGGCCGCGTACCCGGCGGCGCCCAATGTGGAAATGTAGTCAAATCCGAAGCGGCAATCTTCGACGCTCACGAAAGCCGGACGTTCAGCCAGTTGGTCGAGCTGGCGGAGGGCCGTCAGATCGGCGCCCTCGATATCGATCTTGAGATAGTACGGCACTCCGAACGCCGCACATAGATCCCGGAGGTTGATCGTCTCGATCGGCATGGCTTCGACGCGACTGTCCTCGCGGCCTGCCCAGCCTGCGTCGATGCTGCTCCAGTGATCGTTGTCGGCATTCACATAGAACGTCACCGACCCCGGCTCGTCCCAGACCGCGCGATTCAGAATGGCAAGCCTGCGCGCCGAAATCTCGGCCGCGAAGCGCCGCTCCGCGGCCTTTACCAAGGCGGGATTGGCCTCGACAGCCACCACTCTGAAGCCCTGCCTGAGATAGTAGGCGGTGTCGTCGCCGTTGTTCATGCCCAGGTCGACGACCAACCGATCAGCATTGGAACGTTGCATGGGCGCACACGGCTTTCCTGTGAAGTCACGCACCAGCTTCGCCCCGCGTCGCACGCGAGCGTCGGATGGACGGGCGCGCGGCCCGGACCCTCCGCACATCATCTCCCGGCCACCCGGCCGCCGGAGGCGCCGCCGCGCGCGGCCGAACCGGGCAGGTCTCTCGAACCTCGTTCCGAACCCGGCGATCGCGTTCGGCTCAGCCCCGCGAAGAGCTCCGACGTTCAGGGCCTTCCGACGCGCCGATCCTCATGCCGCAAGCGCCGGCCGCCCGTCCCGACCGTGAGCCTGATCCATGATGGCGCCGATCCGCTCGCCGACGGCGATCGCGATCGCCACCGAGGCCGGCCCTTCCAAACCCTGCCGGCAGATCCGGCCGAGGACGTCGGTCACCCGCTGCTCCATGGCGCCGAGGATCGCCGCGGCCGCCTGCGGCTGCGCACCGCGGAGCACGGCCGCGAGGTCGCAATATGCGTCGTGAAGAAGCTGCAGCGTCAGGCGCTCGACCGCTTGCTCGTCCTCCTCCGTCAAGACACGCATCAGGCGACTCTCCCGCTCGTCGCCGAGAGACTCGCCCGGAGCCGTTAACAAGACGTAAAGAGGCGGGCCGGGAGGGAGGGATCGGCTAACCATGCCGGTGCGCCATGCGCCCGACGGGCCTGTCTCCGGAGCACGGCCGCGTCGCGCCGGCGGCAGGGTTACGTCGTCGCATGGCCGAACTTGCCGGAGCGCGTCGCGTAGACGATCGCGTGGAACGCGGCGGGCCCTCGATCCGTCGGACCCATGACACCCTCCACCGCGGAAGCATCGCCATGCGCATCCTCATCGCCGCCGCCCTTTGCCTGTCACCGGCCGTCGCCACGCCCGTCCTGGCCCAGGTGCAGCAGAACAATCCCAATGGTGCGAACCAATCGATGGAGCGCACCGGCCAGTTGCGCGCCCTGCAGCAGGACCAGACCACCCAGACCGACATGCTCCGCATGGACAGCCAGCGGAACCTGGCCGCGGAGCCGGCCCCGAATACCGGCCCGAACGCGATCGGCCCCATCGGCCGTACGGGAGTGATCGGACGCTGAGGGCCGCGCCCTCGGGAAGCCGGCTCCGGGGCGGGCGCCTCAGCCGGCCGTCCCGCTCTGTCTCGGGTGCAACCACGGCATCCGCCTGACGGGGCGGATCGGAGGGCGGATGGGCGGCACGGCTTCGCCCCATCGGCAGGCAGATTGGCTCTGAAGGGGTTTGAATCGGCATGCTTCAATCACGGAGATGCCGCACGCACACATCAACCCCGCATCGCCCTTGCGCGCGGTCGGCGTCTCAACGGGAGGGCGGAACACGCTTTCCCGTACCCGGACGACGTCCCGTCCGACGCGGATTTGCAGCGTCCCGTCAGGGGCCATCTTCGTGCTGATGAAACTCTGCCCTGGCCGGCAAAAAGCAACCGTTTCCTCTGCGCCCGCCTTGTCGGCCCCGGCGGACGCTATGATCGTCGCCATACGCATCGCACGGGGCTTTCATCGTGAAGTCAATTTTTGCGATTGCTTCCGATCAATCCTGAGATATCGTTTCGGCTGAATATGACATCACACTGTTCCAAGGGGATTTCAGAAATCCTGACTGGAACCTTACCAGCGGTCCAGTTGAAATAGTACGTCTCGCTATAGTCGTTGTGCACAGCGTATGCTAGAAACCCGTGCGATTTCAATGTATCGAAAATGTAGTTCCGTTCTTCTGATTCTGACGCTATCTCACAAATAATTTTGAGATCTTTGGGAAATAGTTCTATATTTGACATTATATCCCGCAAAACTTCGGCTTCCGCTCCCTCGATATCAATTTTGATCAATGATATTTTGCTTAGTTTATCGTGAGAAATAATATGTGTGATTGGCTTGGCCGCCACCTTGCCGATCGACGTAAATCCCCTTTTGCTGACTGTTGTACTTTCACCGAGGCTTTTCTGAGGGCCCGTAAAAAATTCAATTTCTTTCTCTAAATCACTGACCGCAATATTTATTGTCGTGACATTTTCGACAGAGTTGAGTTCAACATTTTTATTTAGCAGCCGAAATATATTAGGGTGTGCTTCGATCGAAATAACTTCTCCAGTCCGTCCAACTATCTTGCTCGCAAGCAATGTATAGTATCCAATATTTGCACCAACGTCGACAAACAAATCGCCCGGTTTCAGCATTTTTGAAATGGCCGCCGAGACATCCGGCTCCCAAACGCCAAAGTTAAATACCGCCCGCTGAATGAAGTCAGTTGTGTTAGTATATATTTTGAAACCATATCTTGTTTGTGTTATAAATGATATTCCTGTTCTTTTAAGAAAATAGTTTATCAGTAGATATAAATTTTTCTTTCCGAAGGGAGCATTTCTATAAATCACCTCCAGCATTCGAATCTTGCCTCAGTTACAGCATCGGACATAAGAGGCAGCATATTGCGTATTTCACTCAACATTGCAAGCAACAGTTCAATTATTCAGGAGCCTATTTGAGCGACTCAAACAGCCGCCCCGATCTTGCGCGTGCGAGCCCGAATTCCACCCGGCCGTCCGGGCGCAACCGCCGCGGCCGGGCGCGTGCCTGGCACCTGCGGGTCGGCGGCCCTCGGCGGGCGTTGCCTGCGGGCTGTCCGCGGCGCTGGATCGACACGAGTCCGCTCGCGGATCTGATACGGGTTCTGACCCGGCGACGGCGTTGCGGACGCCGGCCGGAACCACGGCGGGCGATCATCGAACGCGCATCCGGCTGACTCAGCCATCGGGGCGGGCTCTTACGCGAGTGCGCCGGACGCCTCGGCTGCATCGCCCGTCGCGGGGCCACCGACGCTCTCAACAATCCTGCCGGGAGGGCAAGCGCTCAGAGGTCCGGGATGCGCCGCCCCTTCACGACCACCCGCGGCCAGCGATCCAGGCCGATGGGCATCAGGACGGCGATCTGGTGTGGTACCTCGGCGTCGCCCAGGAGGCTCCTGAGCGAGATCCGGCAGGCCTCCTCGAGTTCGGCCCGGCTGCGTGCGCCGGACGTCTTGATGTCGGCGATCAGAAGGGCTGCGATCTCCTGGGCGAAAGCATCCTCATCCCACATGCCACTCTCCCACTTCGATGCGGAGCAGCATAAGTCCGCGGGGCCTTTCCCGGTATCGGTACAGACTTGCGCGCCCGCGCATTGACTGTGGATACTTGCACCGCCGGATCGCGGGATTGCCGAACCTTTCCAGGGCCGCTGATCGCGGCCCGCGGGAATCCGACGCTTCGCGGGGCTCCGGCGGCACGGCAGAGCTTTGCCCGAGAATGCTCATCAACCGTAGCGGTATAAAAGTAACGTTTAAGTCACATTTGAACATATACTGGTGTCCGACGACGAATTCACGTGGACGTGCCGATGATCTCGTTGGGACGCCTCCATGGCTGGCTCCGCTCAGCCCGAACGTGGCTCGCATTCGGCATTCTGGCGCCGATCGGCATGGTCGCGCTCTCCGGGGTGATGCTGGCCGACCTGCGTCAGGATGCCTGGGACAGGGCCGAGCAGACGTCCAGGAACCTCGTGCAGGTCCTGGAACGCGACATCGCCCGCAACATCGAGATCTACGATCTCTCGCTCCGGGCCGCCGTGGAGAACCTGGCTGCACCCGGTCTCGCGGAGGCCGGCCCGCGGCTGCGCCAGCTCATCCTGTTCGACCGCGCCGCGACCGCCCGGGACATGGGCGTGATGCTGGTCATCGACGAGCACGGCCAGATCCTCGACGACATCGGCGCCGTGCCGCCGCGGCAGGGCAACTACGCGGACCGCGCGTATTTCAAGGTCCACGAGGACCATGATGGGCTGGGCCTCTATGTCGGCCGCCCGATCGTCTCGCGCCTGACCGGCGAGCCGATGCTCCCGTTCAGCCGGCGCATCAACAAGCCCGACGGGCGCTTCGGGGGCGTGGTCCTGGGCAGCGTGAAGCTGTCCTATTTCACGCATCTGTTCAGCGAGATCGACCTCGGTCCGCGCGGCGCGATCAACCTGTACCTGACCGACGGCACCCGCCTGATGCGCTATCCCTACGAGGCCGCGGACCTCGGGGCGAACATCGCGAAGGCTGCGACCTTCAAGCGGTTCATGCGCGAGCGACAGGGCCGTTTCGTCAGCACCTCCGTGCGCGACGGGATCGAGCGCGCCTACACCTTCACGCGGATCGGCGCCCTCCCGCTGATCCTGAACGTCGCCCTGGCCACCCAGGACGTGGAGGCCGATTGGTTGGCGAAGGCGGTCGTCATCGGCGGCATCGTCCTGGTGCTGTGCGGCCTCACGATCGCGCTCTCGTTCCTGTTCGGGCGGGAGTTGCGCCGCCGCGAGGCGGCGCAGGACGCCCTGGCCGCGCTGTCGCGCACCGACCCCCTGACCGGCCTGCCGAACCGCCGCTGTTTCGAGGACCGGTTCGCCCGGGCCGCGGAGGCGGCGCGACACGGCGGCCAGCCGCTGTCGCTGCTCATCGTCGATGCGGACCATTTCAAGCGCTACAACGACCGGTACGGGCATCCGGTGGGCGACGAGATCCTGAAGGGTCTGGCCCGCAGCCTCGCCGCGAGCGTGCACCGTCCCCAGGATCTCGTCAGCCGCATCGGCGGCGAGGAATTCGCCATCCTCCTGCCGGATACCGACGCGGCCGGCGCCGGGCGCATCGCCGACAGGGTCCATGCCGAGGTCGCCGCGCTGGCGGTCGGGTCGGCGGGGATCGGAGCGGGCGCCGTTACGGTGAGCATCGGCCTCGCCTGTACGGGGCCGGACGGCGGACGCGGCGCGGCGCCGCCGGACCTGTATCGCTTGGCAGACGGCGCCCTCTACGAGGCGAAGCACGGCGGTCGCAACCAGACCCGCATGGCCGCCGCGCAGGCCGCGGCGGCGCCGTCCCAGCGGGGCCCTCTGCAGCTGGTGAAGACCTCCTGACCGCACCGCGCCGGATAGCGACCGCCCGCACACGGCGCGGTTCGCGCGGATGGATCTCGGTTCCGGGCCCTTTACCGGCCGAGACGGGCCATCAGGCGCGGACCGTAGGCGTCCCACACGATGTGCGCGACATAGGCGGACTGGAAGGTGACGATGACCTCCCAGTCACGATGCAGCACCTTCAGGATAGTCCGATCATGGATGGCGCCTTCGACACCCAGGGCGACGGCCAGGACCGTGCTGATGGCGAACACGCCGAACCACGAGAACTCACGGGCGGCGACGAGGCCCAAAGACGCGATCACGATGAAGAGCATGCGGGCCGCCGGACTGCCGATTCGGTCTGCTTAGGTAGACTACTCCGCTGAAGCTTAGCAAGCATGTCCAATACTGCAGCGCACCATCAGGACGGCATCAGGTCAACCAGGCCATACGTCACCGCGGTGACAATCATGGTCCAGACAAGCAGAAAACAGGTCCGGAACGAGAATGCGGCCGACACGGGCAAATGCGCGTACCAGTTCCGGACCCGGCGGAACGATCCTGAAATTGAACTGTGCCATGCCCTGTCGATCATTGGCGCGAACTCGACGGCAGCGCTGACGTAACAGAGTGTTTCCAGCAGCTTAGGCCAGTCCCAACACTATCGTCCGGATGACCGGATGAATGCGACATTTCGCACACAGAGCGCAAGTTCCGCTCGGCCTCGGGCGGGGCGAGCGCGGATTGCCGGGCCGGGTGGGCCGTACGGGTCGGGCAAGGCGCGGCCAACCTCAGTGGCGGTATCGTTCGGCGAGCGCCATGAGCGCCTGGGCGAGTTCGGTGAGGTTGGCCGAGGCGGTCTCGACCTGGCGGGTGCCGGCCGCGGTCTGCTGGCTGGCCTGCCGGATGTTCTGGAGCGCGCCCATGACCTGCTCGATGCCGAGCTGCTGCTGGTTGGTCGAGGCCACGATCTGCTGGAAGGTCTGCACGTTCTCCTCCACCCGGGCGGTGATCTCCTCGATGGTCCGCTGCGTCGTGTCCGAGCGGGTCTTGCCGGACGCGGCCCGCTTGACCGCCTCCTCGGTGAGCATCACCGAGGTGTTGATCCCCCGCTGGATCTCCCCCAGAAGCCCGCGCACCTGCCCGGTGGCCGCCTTCGCCTGGTCGGCCAAAAGCTTCATCTCCGAGGCCACCACCGCGAAGCTGCGCCCGCTCTCCCCGGCCGCGGCCGCCTCGATGGCCGCGTTGAGCGCCAGCAGGTGCGTACGCTCCGAGATGTCGTTGACCGTCTCGATGATGTCCCCGATCGTCTGGGTCTTCTCCGACAGGCCGACGATGTTGCCTGCCACAGCCTCCGCCTGCTCCCGGATCGCCTCCATCGCCCGGGCGGTGTCCGAGACCGCGCGCAGGCCCTGCCGCGAGGTCTGCGCGGTCGCCTGGGCGGTGGCGATCACCTCGGTCGCCCGCTTGCTGATCTGCGCCCCCGAATGCGTGATCTCGTCGACCGTGGCGGCGGTCTCCTGAACGGCCGCAAATTGCTGCTCCACCGAGGCCGCCTGCTCCTGCGCCGACGCCCGGATCTCCGCCGCCGCCGCGTTCAGGTCGGCCGTCGCCGCACGGTTGGTCCGCGCAAGCTCCGAAAGCCCCGAAACCATCGCGTTCAGCGTCCCCGCTAGACGACCGACCTCTCCGCCGACACCCGCCTCGATCCGCCCCGACAGGTCGCCCCCGCCGACGCGCGCGACGAAGGCCATCACCCGCAGGAGGGGTCCGACGATCAGGCGATTGATGGCGATCCCGATGCCGGCGCAGATCAGGAGCGTGAGCAGGGTCCCGCCCCACAGCGCGACACGCACGTCGCGCTGGGCCTGGGCGACCCGTCCGGCCTGGACCGCGCGGCCCGTCTCCTCGAGGCTCTCGATGGCCGCGAGCTTCTCGCGGAACGTATCGAACAACTGCTTGCCCTTGCCGTCGGCCTCAATCCGGACCGCGTCCGCGCGGGTCGCCGGATCGGCTGCGCTCCGGACGGCGGCCTCGCCGATATCGGTCTGCCAACTGCGCGCGGCCGCCGCGGCGTCGGCCAGGAGGCGCGTGCGCTCCGCATCCGCGCCGATCATGGCTCTGAGACGGCTGATCGCCTCGTCCAGAGCCGGGCGACCGGCGCGATACGGCTCGAGGCTGCCGTCGCGTCCGGTGAGCAGGTAGCCGCGCAGCCCGGTCTCCTGGTCGAGCATGGCCGCGCGGAAGCCGTCGAGGGCCCGGATCAGCTGGCTAGACCGGTCGCGCGCATCGGTCGCCTCCTGCAGCTGGTTGTCCGTGAGCAGGACCGCGCCACTGCTCAGAACCGTCACCAGCGCGATGACGCCGATGGCGCTGCCCAGTGTGCGGTTCAGGCCAAACGTGTTCGGCATGGTCAGCTATCCCGGCCCGGTCCCGCACGCGGACTTGCGCGGCAAAGCGACTCGTGACCGCGGTGATGCCGATACCAGCGACCGCCCCCCAGAGGAACCCGCTCCCTGAGCGACCCCGATCGACGTCGTGGATGCCGCCGACGCCCGACACGCTGCGATGGCGATGACGGGACGCTTCGGACCTCTGGAGGTCCCGCTCAGCGGCCAGATCACGTGGACGTCCCGGCGGCCGACGGAACGGGCGCAGGGGGGTGACGCAATCACCCAGGGCAACGCCAGGAACGACGACCCCGAGCCCACGTTGGCCGAGGTATACCGGTGTATACCGGTCTTCCGTAATGTGAGAGTGCCATGACCAGCCGAAGCGTTCAGTCCGCCCTCCTCGCCCTCACGCTGGTCGCCGCCAGCGCCGGGATGGCGGTCGCCCAGTCGGGCACCAGCAACACGACGACGTCAGGCGCACCGGCGGGTGACAGCAGCACGGGCAACGGCGCGACCGGCAGCGGGGCGGCGCCCAGCGGGAAGTAACCGGGTCCACAGCGAGACCGGAGCCTGTTCAGCCCGCCCGGTACGCCGTGGCGGGCTTTTTTCTACCCCGCAGAGTCCCGCCGATCCCGACTCCGGGGTCGGGCTCATCACGGTCCGGCATAGTCGGCGATCTACTTCGCATTGCACCCGATGCAGATGCCGCGGCTGAGCTTGTCCTGCTGCTCATCGTTCTTGGTGCGACGGTTCGGGTTGTCGCGCGCGGTGGGGCTCGCGTCTCGGCTCGGCGGTCTGGTCTGCCCGGTCGCCGTCACGTTCCCCGCACGGCTACCCTGTGCGGCCACCGGCAGGCTGAGAAGCAGGACCATGGCGCCCGCCGTGAAGATCTTGAGCATGTCGTTCTCCGTGACCCACTCAACGCGGCTCGATGACGGAGGCTGCCGACGCAGCCCATTGGTCGCGCTCACCGCCGCACGCGATGGCGGCCGAGGGCGGGCCTTCGGTCCGAGGCGGCAGGCACTACTCGGCCATGCGCCGGAAATTCTCCGACCGGCCGGCGAGCTCCCGTGCAAGTCGCAGCAGCCGCTCCCGATCATCGGCGTCGGAAATCTGTTGCCAGCACCGGATCAGCTCGGCGCCCCCGGCCGGGTCGAAGGCACTCCGCGCGGTGGCGAAGAACGCCTCGACAGGGAGATTCAAGGCCTGGGCAATCTCGTGCAACGGCGAAGGACTCTTCGTATGCAAGGCGCACCTCATCCTGGAGGACCCGATGGTAACGCTCGCTTTCGATTGCGCACAATAGAGATAGCACAACCCTTGCATGCATAAACGCAGGCGGGGCAGATGACTTCCGCGATTGACGGCTGTCCCCAATATACAACCCATGATAGGTGCGCTGGAAAAAACCAAGACCGACGGACCAGATGACAGCGACCGAAAGGCATGAGGCGATGGTGCGGGCCTGCATCGCCGCCTATGAGACCGTGCAGGAATCTGGAACGCGCGAGATGCAATTGGCCGCTCGCATTCTCCTGAAGCTGATCGGCGATCAGCTTGCCCAGCAGGCGATGCCGCCGGTCAGCGACGCCGACACGGAGAACGGCGGCGAGACCTGATCACGCGCGATACGCCGCCCCCGGCGCCTCGGCCGGAGGCGGGGGATTCAGATCCATTTCCCCTGGACACCGAGCCCGATGCGATCGGCGGCAGCGGGGGCGCATCCGTGCTCGAGGACGGCCGGTTGCAGGGCTTGAACCACCCCGCAGGCCTCACGCCGGGCCTGATCCACGAGCCTCTGGCTCGCTCCGTCGGGCGATCCGGGAAGCCCTTGCGGGGCGTCGACCCGCTCGGCCATGCGAGCCTGTACGTCCTGGACCGCGCCGCTCGGTCCTGCGAAGCGCATCGCATCACCGGTCGTCGGCGGATTGCCTCGCGCGGCAGCGCCGTCGCCGGCCCGTCAGCCCTGGACGCACGCCACAGCCGTCTGGAAGGCGAGGGACGAGCCTCTGCGGCACCGCCCCGCACTAGGGCGCAGCAGCGGTGAAATCCGGCTCCGGACCCGTAAGGACCCGATACAGTTCCGCTGCGCTGCCGTGGAAGCGGGACCTAGCGATCCACGGTCGTCGATCTCGACGCGGGGGAGGTCGACGCCCCCCCCCCCCAGGGGCTCAGTCGCTCTTGGGCGGCTTGCTGTTCTTGAAGCCCTTGGCCCTCGGCTCCGCCTTGCGCGGATCCGGCTTGTCAGCGAGCAGACGCTTCACGCGCTCGTTGAAGTCCTCGGGTGTGACCGCTTGCGCTCTGCCGGTCGTGAGTTCGCGTGCCATCTCGGCCTCCGCATCGTGGCCCAGTGCACGGGATTGCGCGGAGGGATGGCGCCTTATGCACTGTCTCGGCGCGGAGCGCCAATCCAGGCAGGCCGGGCCGACGTGACCGCCCGCCCGAGCCGGATCCGGACCCTTAATGGCCGAGCCCGACCGATATCCCGGCGCTCGGCCGGCCCACGGGGCGCGGGGCGCGCGGTTCCGGCATCGCCCCGCCGACCGACATCGTCGCCCGCGCCGTGCCGGACCCGCCTTCAGCCCCTTGTGCCGGTCCTGGGCCGATCCACACGCCCGCCGGGGACGCCGAGGCCGATCGCCTTGGCCAGGGCGGAGCGCTGCTCGGCGTAGCTCGGGGCGACCATCGGGTAATCGGCTGGCAGGCCGTAGCGGTCGCGGTAGCCGCGCGGGTCGAGCCCGTGGCTGGTCAGGTGGCGCTTGAGCGTCTTGTAGGTCTTGCCGTCGAGGAAGCTGACGATCCCGTCGGACCGGACCGACTTGCGGATCTGGGCCGCGTTGGGCCGGTCGATCTTGATCTCGGAGGCGACTGCAACGGTGGCGCCACCGGAAACCAGATGAGATATCGCCCCGTGCACGCTGTGGATAAGCTTGGGAAGCTCAGCCACCGGCACCGGATTGTGCGAAATGTACGCCGCAACAATCCCGCCGGTCAGCTCGGTCAAATCTGGGGCGTATCCAAATTTTGTCTCTGTCACTTTATTCCTGCCTTGATCCTGAAACCCGCTCGAATCCGCCGAGCGTCACGCGTACATCAGGATCACGGTGGTGAAATCAAGATGATCGGAGAGACGATGTCGTCTGCGTGGACGACAATGCTTGGCCTGCGGTATCCGGGCGACCGGTATCGGCACGGGTTCCGCCCGGCTCCCTGATCCTGCCGGACGACGCGGCGTCGCGGGCGCCGCCTCGGATGATCGGCCGCTCAGGGCCGCGACGTCGCCCGGTTCCGCTCGTGACGCCAGAGCGCGACGGCCACGCGCCGCGCCTCATAGGTCCGCCGCAGCGATGTCCCGAGGCCGCCCTGACCCTCCGGAGCGTAGCCGTAGTGCAGCACCCCGTCCGGCCCGTAGTTCCGGCGCATCTCGGCCCGCCAGAGACTATCCGCCGCCGCGAGAGCCGACTCGGTCAGGGCGAGGCGGGCGGGGTCGCGCAGGGGTGATGGTTCGGCGTTCATCCGCGTCAACGCGTCAATCGGACATAGGGTCCGTCCCAACGCCCCCCCGCCGCCGGACGGACGATGGGGAAGCGTCCTCCTGATGCCGTCGTCGTCCTTACGCCGCACGCACGGTGGCGAGGAAGCGCTCGACCTCGGCCGCGAGGTACTCGGACTGGCGCGACAGCTCCGAGGCCGCCCCCAGCACCTGGCTCGCCGCCGCGCCGGTCTCCTCGGCCGCCCCCGCCACACCCGCGATGTTGCTGGTGACCTCGCCGGTCCCCATCGCGGCCTGGCCGACGTTGCGGACGATCTCCTGCGTCGCGGCACCCTGCTCCTCGACGGCGGCCGCGATCGAGGAGGCCACGGTGCTGATCTCGCGGATCCGCCCGGTGATGCCGCCGATCGATGTGACGGCCTGGCCGGTCGAGGCCTGGATTCGGGTGATCTGCGCCGAGATCTCGCTCGTCGCCTTCGCGGTCTGCTCGGCCAGTGCCTTCACCTCGGCGGCGACCACCGCGAACCCCTTGCCCGCCTCGCCGGCCCGCGCCGCCTCGATGGTCGCGTTGAGCGCCAGGAGATTGGTCTGCCCGGCGATGGTCGAGATCAGCCCGACCACGTCGCCGATGCGCGCGACCGCGGCGCTCAGCTCCTGCACCAGGGCGCCGGTGTGATCCGCCTCGCGCACGGCGAGCTGCGCCAGTTCGGCGGAGCCCGCGACCTGGCGGCTGATCTCCTGCACCGACGAGCCCAGCTCCTCGGCGGCCGCGGCCACGGTGTTGACGTTGGAGGCGGCCTCCTCGGCCGCCGCCGCGACCGTCGTCGACTGGCTGGCGGTCTCGGTCGCCGTGGCCGTCATCGTCTGGGCGGTGGCCTGCAGCTCGGTCGAGGACGACGACACCATGCCGATGATACCGCCGACCGCCTGCTCGAAGCCATCGGCCATCTGACGCATCCCGGCCTTGCGCTGCGCTTCGGCGTCGAGGCGGGCCTGTGCGGTCTCAGCCTCCAGCGCCGTCATGCGGATCAGGCCCTCCTTGAACACCTGGACGGCGTCCGCGATCGCGCCGATCTCGGTCTTCTGGCCCCGATGCGGGATCTCGACCCCCAGATCGCCGGCGATCAGCGCCTGCATCGGCCGCACCACGGAGGCGATGCCCCGCGTCACGCCGCGGACGATCACGAGTGCGGCGATGGCGGACAGGGCGAGGCCGAGGATCATGGCGGCCAGACCCCAGGCCCGCGTGGTCTCGAACGTGGCCTTGCTTTGGTTCTGCGCCTGCGCAGCCCCCTCGTTGTTCATGAGCGCCAGCCTGTCGAGGGCGACCGAAGCCGCGCGACGCGGGACGATGCCCCGGGTCTCGTAGAGGGCGAACGCCTCGGCCTTCTGCCCCTTGCGCGACAGGTCGAGAACCGCGTCGCGAATGGTCTCGAAGCCGCGGTACTGCTGTGCGAATGTCTCGTAGACCGCGCGCTCTTCGGGCGAGCTGATCAACGTCTCATAGAGGGCTCTCTTCTCGCGCAGCTGCTGCCCGAAGCGCCCGAAATCCTTCTCGATCCCCGCGAGCAGCGTCGGATCCGTCGCCTGGGTGTGGCGGAGCATCAGGGCGGAGCTGCGCGCGGTCAACGTGTCGATCTCGCCGAGCACGCGAATGCTCGGCAGCCAGTTCGTCTCGACCTCGACGATCTGGTCACGCATCGTCTGCATGCCGGTGAGCCCCAACAGGCCGACCCCGACGAGAAGCAGGGACAGGATGGAGAAGGCCAGGATCAGCGTGTTGCGGATCGACAGGGGGTGAAGCGACACGGCGTACCTCGATCGGCAGCCATCGAGCCGGGAATGCCTGAAGCCACCGGGGTCAAACCTGATCCGGAAAGGTTAATATGGCTCAAAACTTCGATGCAGACGCGGATATATAAATCGGTTTCGCGCGTAGCCCTGTTTGCGACCCTTTCCCGCTTGGGCGCCCGATGCCGGGCCGGCGCAGCCCGGATCACGGCCGCCCAGGCCGCGCGGTTACGCGGGCCTGATCGCGGGCATCACACTGCCGCCGCGTTCGACGCGCTTCCTGTCACCGATGGCGGTGGCGGGCCGCCGTATTCATGTCGCCGCGGAGTGCCTCGCCTTGCTCAATACCGGATTGGCCGTCCTGACCGTCGTCGCCGTACTGGCGGTTCGTGCGGTCCTGAAGCTGCTGCTCCTGCCGTTCCGGATCCTGCGCGGCCTGTTCCGGCGCGGCGCCCGGCCGGCCCGGGCGACGGCGCACTGAAGGGACTTTTGCCACAGGCTATCGGACCACGTCGTGTATCGGCGCCCCCCCGGGGCGGATCTGGCCGGGGTCGCGTGGGGGGCGGCCCGGGATGCCCCGAGCCGCGCGGCCTTACCCTTTGAGCTGCTTGTTGCACGCCGAGTAGTAGCCACCGCCCTTCTGGATCCACTTGGCATTGCCCAGCGTGCCCGCGGCCTTGGCCGCGTTGTAGCTGTCCAGGCAGGTATGCATCCGGGCCTTGCCGGCCGACTCCTTGGCGTATTTGGGGTCGATCGCGCGGGGATAGGCCGCCGATCCGAGGGACGGCGGCGGAGCGCCCGCGCTCGATGACGGCGCCGGAGCCGCGGTCTTCGTGGGGGCCGGCGCGACCGGATTCGGTACGGAGCTGCTGGCGGCATCCGGCGCCGTGCCGCACGCGGCCTTGCGGAAGTCGTTCCACGTCTGCCCGTTGAGCGTGCCGGCCTTCTTGGCCGCTTGATACTTCACCGAGCAGTCCTTGGCGGTGAGCGCAGCCGCGGGGGTGGCGGCGGCCCCGAGGGCCAGGACGGTGATCAGCAGGATGGGCCGGATCATGATTGGGGCTCCAGAGCGATGCGTGAAGCTGCGGGGCACGGCTCAGCCATCCAGGCCCAGACCGTGGATCAACGTGCGGATCGGGTTGAATCCTTCGACAGACCTGGCGGGTCGAGCGTGTGCTGCCATCCGCCGGTCTTTGGCAGTATTGGCAGGAAGTCTTTGCGTCAAAGCGACTTGGTAGACTTTGAATCGGCGCTGCGCGATCCTGCGCCGCCGCGTCGCTTCGATGCCCGACAGCCGCCCCGGGGTCGCCGGATCGCTCAAGGCCGCGCGGCGCGACGCGAGGGACGCGGTTCCAGGCGACGCTATCTCCGCCGCCTGGGCCACGGGAACGACCGCGTTGGACAAGGCGCTGAGGGCGTCCGCACGGGCCGGCGGGCTGGTCCACGCGACCGATCGCACGGGCGCCTCCGCCCGCGAGACCGACGCCTGCACGCCCCGCGGAAGGTCCTCGTAATTACCCGGATGGAGGATGTGCGCCGCGGCCACGAGACCAAAAGCAGCAACTCCAGCAATCGCCAGCGTGGACCTATAGTGTTCCATCGCCGAGGAACGAACGGCTGAGCTTATGGTTCCAGTTTGAACACTGCTACAGGCCAACACTTGCCGGGGATGCAGGGCCGCCACGCCGACCGCCCGGACGGCGCGGCCGGTCGGCCGACGCGCCCTGGGTTCACCGGGCTTCGCGCGCCCTTGCGGTCAGGCCGAGGTCGCGATTGCCAGGGCTCGGTCCAGGACACGCTGACGGTGCAGGGCGGTCCCGGGAGGAGGGCGGTCGCCCTGCGATCGGGCCCGGTCCTAGCAGCCGATGCAGATGTCGCGCACGACATGCGTGTGGCGCCGGCCGGTCCGTTGGTTCGGCAGTCGGCCTTCGGCCTCCGCGAACCCACTTCCGGGCCCCCGGAACCGCCTGCGGCCGGGCCCCGCCGTCGGCGCCTGCGCGTCCATCGATGGCGGTCGCGCACCGCCGGAGGGCGGCTCGGGAACGGGCGCCGGCGGGGCATTCGCCATCCCGGATTCGGGCGGATCCACCGCCATGCCGAGAACGGGCGGTGCCGTGGCCATGCCCTGCGCCAGGCCGGGCTGCGGCGCCGGGAGCAGGCATGCCAGAACGGACCAGCACACGGCCCGACGCGCTGCGGGCGGCCGGCTCGTACCGCGCCGCTCCGGAGTGAGGATCGGTCTCATGGACGCGATGTCGACCGCCCGCGTTGCTGACGGATGTCGGGCGGCCCGGCGCGGCCGGCAGGCCGCCTCCGGTCTCCGCCCGCGGAGCCCCTCGCATTACCGTCCCGGGCGACCGTAACCGCCCGTGTCGGCCTCATGGTGCCCGACAGCGCGGTCCGCCGCAGCCCTTGCCCTGCGCCGGAGGGCCGCTCAGCGGGAGCAGGGTCGCGTCAATGAAAGCCCTGGGTCAGGCTCTCGAAGGACAGGGCCGTCACCGTGACCATGAAGGGGCAGTCCGTTTCGGGCGGACCGGCCTCGCGCAGGGGGCGGGCCGAGACACCGGCCTGGGGCCCACGGGTCCGGCGCACCAAGCGCTGAACCGCGAGACCGAGCGTGTCCTCATAGGTCGCCCCGCCCGCATCACCTGCGGGCGCATCGGCACACAGCTTGGCGAACGCGGCGCGGACATCGAGATCGAGATCGAGATCGGGCATGGGCTTACCCCTCAGACGGACAGAGGGGCAGGGGACCGCGAAGTGGTTAACGAAAGGTTACGGCGCGGCGCGGGAACCCCGATGCAGGCACGCGTCCGCGCTTGCCGGCGGGCGCTACTTGCTCGGCCGTCTGAGCCAGTAAGGCCCGTAGGCGAGGCAGACGGCCTGGGCGAGGTAAGCGCCCTGAAAGACGCTGTTCATCTCGAAGCAGCGCCGGAGCACCTTCAAGAAGGGCCGGGCATGGACCGCACCCTCGATCCCGACCGCGACGGCGAGGATGATCGCGATGGCGGCGACACTGAACCAGTTCAGCCAGCGTCCGGCGACCAGGCCGATGGCCGCGATCAAGACGAAAACCATATCCCCCCCCTTCGCCGGTTCTAATTTGTTGCCAGCTTGTTACTTACGCAGTCCAAATGAGGCGGGAAAGAGGCCCGTGAGCCGTGCGAAGGTCGTGCGCGCCATCGCGTCCGGGTTCGACGACCGGGGGTTCAACTCAGCACCAGCAGAAATACCAGATACGAGAGCGATGTCGCCAGCAGCGAACTCAGCAAGATCGCACTGACGCGAACGGAAAGCGCAGTCGCAGGGGTCAATGCTTCGTACCAACGACGCAGGCCGCCCAAGAGAACAGAACGACGGTGATATTTCCGGGGATCTTCGACGAACATTGCAAAACAGGGATCGAGATTTTGAGCGGGGCGGTCTGCTCGGTTCGACAGCCGTGCCTCAATCGAGGTCAGAACCTGACGCTTCGATGAATGCGACAATCGTCACATCAGAACGCGACCGATCTCGGAGGGCCCGCCGCCCCCGGATCGGCCGGCGGGCCGCCACCGCGCCGTCGTGGGTCCGCGAAGCTCAATCGCCGTGCCTGTGCAGGACGTCCTTCAGCGCCGCGGCGAGCCGGCCTTCGAAGAGAAGCGCCGATCCGTAGTGGGACTCGGGGTCGAACGCACGCTTGGCATTCATCACCGACGACGCACTCTGCAGCGCGATCAGGCGGCCCGCTGCATCGAACAGGCCCGACCCGGATCCCCCGTAGCCGTCGTTGCAATCGTGGCGGGCCCGGCGGATGTCGTCCTCGCTCGGCGGATCGATCCGCCGGATGGTGCAACCTTCGAGGCTGCTCGGGCCTCGATAATTCTCGTGTCCGGCCGGCGACACCATGGTCACGCGCACGGACACGTCCCCGGTCGGCAGGCCGGACGGTTCCGGCAGGGGCTGCGGCACGGCGTCCGCCGGACTGGCCAGCCGCAGGATGGCCCAATCGTCCGTGATGTGCAGGGCACGGGAATCCGGGGCGGTCCCGAGCAGGAGGCTGTCGGGGGCGAAGGCGTAGTTGCGCCCCCCGATCTGGAAATAGCATTCCGAGACCGCCCGCGTCGGCTCGAGGCGCCGGTCGCGGAAGTTGTGGGCGTTGAGGACGACCACGGATGGATCGGCCACCAGCCACGCGGCCGCGGCTTTCTGGGGAACCCCGTCCGGTCGGCGGCACCAGAGTACGCCTGCGCCCCTGTAGCGGTCGAGATCGGCGCCGGTCAGGTCCCGCCGGCCATCCTGCGGATAGAGCGCCGCCCAGCGGGCGTCGGCGAGGGCCGACGGCGCGAGGCCAAGCGCCAAGGCGAGGGGGATCGGAAGGTGCCGGATGCCCCGCAGCCACGCTCGCACGCGTCCCATCCCGCCCCCATCCCGGTCACGGCTCGCGGACACCGTGTTTCGACGCGCCCCCTGCCGCCGAACCGGCGTCCATTTCGGCGGGGAGCGCCCTCGCTGATGTCCACCATGAGTGAGCGCCGCGGGTCGCCCCGTCAAGCACAGCGCGCAGGTTCCACACGATCCATGGCCGATTGCCGAAACGTCCCGCAAACAAATAACCGACATCCCGAAGACATACCGCAAAAAATTTCTGTAAAACCGGCGAGCGATGCCGGTCGTAATAAGCCTTTTTTAAGAAGCTTTGAATGTCAAGCTCTTGCATCAGGCGAACGCTCATCGGGATAGACTTGGCGTTTATCTCGCGTCGCACAATCACCTGCCGCGAGGCCAGAAGGCGCGGCGGCCCGGCGAGGAGATGCACAATGAGATTGGGAAGGTTTTCACGATCGGCGTCGATCCTGGCGATGGTCGCGGTTGCGCCGATCGGCCTGGCGGGCATCGCCACCGCCGATGACAAGCTCGGCGACCTGTCGAAGAGCGACGAAAACTGGGTGATGCCCGGCAAGAACTACGACTCGAACAACTTCAGCGATCTGAAGCAGGTCAATAAAACCAACGTCAAGCAGTTGAAGCCGGCCTGGACGTTCTCCACCGGCCTGCTCAACGGCCACGAGGGCGCGCCGCTGGTGGTGGACGGCAAGATGTATGTCCACACCGCGTTCCCGAACTACACCTTCGCCCTCGACCTCGACGATCCGGGCCATATCCTCTGGCAGGACAAGCCGAAGCAGAACCCGGCCGCGCGCTCGGTCGCCTGCTGCGACCTCGTCAACCGCGGGCTCGCCTATTGGCCCGGCGACGGCAAGACGCCGCCGCTGATCCTGAAGACACAGCTCGACGGCCATGTCGCGGCGCTCAACGCCCAGACCGGCGAGACGGTGTGGAAGATCGAGAATTCCGACATCAAGGTCGGCTCGACGCTCACCATCGCCCCCTACGTGGTGAAGGACAAGGTGATCGTCGGCTCTTCGGGCGCCGAGCTCGGCGTGCGCGGCTACCTCACGGCCTACGACGTGAAGACCGGCGCCCAGGTCTGGCGCGCCTACGCCACGGGGCCGGACCAGGACCTGCTGCTCGCCGACGACTTCAACATCCGGAACGCCCATTACGGCCAGAAGGGCCTCGGCACGGCGACCTGGGAGGGCGACGCCTGGAAGATCGGCGGCGGCACCAACTGGGGCTGGTACGCCTACGACCCGGGCACGAACATGATCTACTTCGGCACCGGCAACCCGGCACCGTGGAACGAGACCATGCGGCCGGGCGACAACAAGTGGACCATGACGATCTTCGGCCGCGACGCCGATACCGGTGAGGCCCATTTCGGCTACCAGAAGACGCCCCACGACGAGTGGGACTATGCCGGCGTCAACGTGATGATGCTGTCCGAGCAGAAGGACAAGGACGGGAAGCTGCGCAAGCTCCTCACCCATCCGGACCGCAACGGCATCGTCTACACCCTCGACCGGACCGACGGCTCCCTGGTCTCGGCCAACAAGATCGACGACACGGTCAACGTGTTCAAGTCGGTGGACCTGAAGTCCGGCACCCCGGTCCGCGATCCGGAATACGGCACCCGGATGGATCACCTCGCCAAGGACATCTGCCCCTCGGCGATGGGCTACCACAACCAGGGCCACGATTCGTACGATCCGAAGCGTCAGGCCTTCTTCATGGGCATCAACCACATCTGCATGGATTGGGAGCCGTTCATGCTGCCCTACCGGGCGGGCCAGTTCTTCGTCGGCGCGACGCTGAACATGTATCCGGGCCCGAAGGGGGACCGGCAGAACTACGAGGGCCTCGGCCAGATCAAGAGCTACAACGCCATCACCGGCAAGTTCAACTGGGAGAAGATGGAGCGCTTCGCGGTCTGGGGCGGCACCACCGCCACCGCCGGCGACCTCGTGCTCTACGGAACCCTCGACGGGTTCATCAAGGCGCGGGACTCCGACACCGGCGACCTGCTGTGGAAGTTCAAGCTTCCCTCCGGGGCGATCGGGTATCCGATCACCTATACCCACAAGGGCACGCAGTACGTCGCGATCAATTACGGCGTGGGCGGCTGGCCGGGCGTGGGTCTGGTGTTCGACCTTCAGGATCCGACCGCCGGCCTCGGCGCGGTCGGCGCCTTCAAGAAGCTCGCCAACTACACCCAGATGGGCGGCGGCGTGATCGTGTTCTCGCTGGACGGCAAGGGTCCCTACGACGACCCGAACGTCGGCGAGTACCAGCAGGCTGCGAAGTAAGCCGCGACGCAGGACTTCGCCGGCCTCCGGGCCGGCGAAGTCTCCGGGGTGACGCCGACAACCCGCGGACACGCCCTGTCCGGGCCGGTGCGCCGACAATCAGAACAGCATCAGGGACAGACGCGCATGCCGCTCCTCGGCGGATCCCTTCGTGCGGCGACCTGCGCCGCAGCCCTCCTCGCCCTGCTGCCCCTGGGCGCGCAGCCCCGCGCCCAGGACTCGGAGGCACAGGCCATCCAGTCCGACGGCGCGACGGCGTCCGCGGCGCCGGCGGCCGATCCCGCGACCCTGAGGATCTGCGCCTCCGACAGGCAGCCCCCCCTGTCGCTGCGGGACGGCTCCGGCCTGGAGAACCGGATCGCCGCGGCGGTCGCCGAGGCGATGGGCCGGAAGCCGGTCTTCGTCTGGCTCAGCAAACCCGCGATCTACCTCGTCCGCGACGGGCTGGAGAAGGGCCTCTGCGACGTGGTCGTCGGCCTCGACAGCGACGATCCCCGGGTGCTTGCCACCCGGCCGTATTATCGCAGCGGCTACGTCTTCATCACCCGCGCCGACAGGGGCCTCGACGTGACGTCCTGGTCCGATCCGCGCCTGAAGACCGTCGACCACATGGTCGTGCCGTTCGGGTCGCCCGCCGAGGCGATGCTCAAGGATATCGGCCGCTACGAGGAGGACATGGCCTACCTCTACGGGCTGGTGGGCTTCCGCGCGCCGCGCAACCAGTACACCCAGATCGACCCCGCCCGCCTCGTCAGCGAGGTCGCCACCGACAGGGCCGCCGTGGGCGTCGCCTTCGCCCCGGACGTGGCCCGCTACGTCAGGGAATCGACCGTGCCGCTGCGCATGACGCCGGTTCCGAACGACACGGTCGGCAGCGACGGTCGCAGGATGCCCCAGGATTTCGACCAGTCCATGGGCGTGCGCAGGGACGATCCGGCCCTCAAGGGCGCCCTCGACGCCGCCATCGCCAAGGCCAAGCCGCGGATCGACGCCGTCCTGAAGCAGGACGGCGTCCCGGTCATCACCACCCCGTGAGCCTTCCGCTCCGCACCGAACTCTCAGGACAATGCCAAGCCCGCGTATGACCCGATCGAAGCGTATCATGACCGTGACGGCCGTCCTCGGCCTCGGCTCGGCGGCCGTCGCGGGGGCGGTGCTGGCCCAGCCGCAGGCGGGCCCCCAGGGCGGCATCGTCTTCCGCAACACCATCACCGGCGAGGCGCTGGATCTCCAGGACGGCAAGCCCGGCGGCCGCGACACCCCGGCGGTCAAGACCTTCTTCCAGACGGGGAAGAACATCTACATCGACGACAAGTCGTGCCTTCGCAACGGCGAGAGCCTGTTCCTGACCTCCTGCTCGGGCTGCCACGGGCATCTCGCGGAGGGCAAGGTCGGCCCCGGCCTCAACGACAATTATTGGACCTATCCGGCCAACACCGAGGATACCGGCCTGTTCTCCACCCTCTGGGGGGGCGCCAACGGCATGATGGGTCCGCACAACGAGGACCTGAATCCGGACGAGATGCTGCAGGTCATCGCGTGGATCCGGCACCTCTATACCGGCCCGGTGAAGGATGCCGCCTGGCTGAGCGAGGACCAGAAGAAGGCCTACACGCCGTTCAAAGAAGGCGAGACCTTCGCCAAGGACACCGCCGGCCAGTGCAAGCCACTGCCGGAATAGGGGTCCGCGCGGAGCGACGTCCCGGCAGGGGACGAGCGAACGGCCGTCGCGGCCGCCCTGGGGAGAGAACGAGGAGATCCGAGATGCGCAAGACGATGAGTGTGGCGGTGCTGCTGGCAGGGGCGGCCTTCGCGGGCCCGGCCCTCGCCTATGACGGGCAGCATTGCAAGGCGCCCGGCAATTGCTGGGAGCCCAAACCCGGCTTCCCGGAGAAGGTCGCCGGCTCGAAATACGATCCGAAGCACGACCCCAAGGAGGTCTCGAAGCAGGCGGAGTCCATCAAGCAGATGGAGGAACGCAACAGGAAGCGCGTCGAGAACGCCAAGAAGACCGGCAAATTCGAATACGACGTCTCCAAGATCTCTGCGAATTGAGCGGGGCGGGAGGCCGGGGCGGCGCCCCGACCTCCCCACCCTCGGACCCTGAACCACAATCGCGCGCGCAGCGAAGCGGCCCGGGGCAGCGGGACGTCTCCGGCGCTGGCGCATCCCTAAATCGCGTCGCGCCATGACGGCCGCGCGGTTCGTCACGCCTTCGTCCCGAGCCCCGAGTTCCCGATGAACCCACCGCGCCCCGGCGACGCGATGCTGACCGACTGGCGCGCGGCGGCGTTCCGGTTCGAGGCCGAGATCGCCAGGGCGGTGGTCGGCCAGGCCCGCGCCATCCGCCTCGTGACCATCGCGATCTTCGCCCGCGGCCACGTCATGCTGGAGGGCGATGTCGGCGTCGGCAAGACGACCCTGCTGCGGGCGGTCGCCCGGGCGCTGGGCGGCGCCTACGAGCGCGTCGAGGGGACGGTCGACCTGATGCCGACCGACCTGATCTACCACACCTTCCTCGGGGAGGACGGCCGGCCCCGGGTCGAGCCCGGGCCGGTGCTGCGCCAGGCCGAGGACCTGTCGGTCTTCTTCTTCAACGAGATCAACCGCGCCCGGCCGCAGGTCCACGCCCTGCTCCTGCGCCTCATGGCCGAGCGGACCGTGACCGCCTTCGCGCGGGACTGGCACTTCCCCAACCTCCTGGTCTTCGCCGACCGCAACCGGGTGGAGCGCGAGGAGACCTTCGAGCTGCCCGCCGCCGCCCGCGACCGGTTCCTGATGGAGATCGGCCTGGAGACGCCCCGCGACGCCGAGACCCGCAGGGCCCTGGCCTTCGACCCGCGCTTCCACGACACGGATGGGCTGATCGCCGGGGTGGCGCCGGCGGTGCTCGACCAGGGGGGCATCGCCGGCATCGCCGCGGCGATCCAGCACGCCGTCGCGGCGGCCCCCGCGATCGAATCCTACGTCGTCGCCCTGTGGGACGCGCTCCTGCGCCCGGCCGAGGCCGGCATCCGCCTCCCCGGCCTCGCCCCGGATGGGCTCGATATGGACGGGCTCGACATGGCGGGTCTCGTGCAGGGGGGCGCCTCGCCCCGCGGCCTCGCCTTCCTGGTCCGCGCCGCCCGCGTCCGCGCCTGGCTGGAGGGCCGGAGCTGGCTCGTGCCGGAGGACATCCGGGCGGTGTTCCCGGAGGTGATGGCGCACCGGATCTTCCTCGAACCGGTCCACGAGCTGCGCCGGAGCGCGATCGTCCCCGCCCTGTGCCGGGCGGTGTTCGACACGGTGCCGGCCCCATGAGCGGATCCCCGAGCGGGCCGCCCCCGGCCGAGATCGTCTACCTGCCGCGCTGGCGGCCGCGGGGCAGCCGCGCCGGGGTGCATCGCGGGCGGGATGCCGGGGGCCTCGGCAGCTTCCGCGATCAGGTGCCCTTCCTCAGCCTGCCCGACGCCCGGCGGATCGACCTGCGCGCCACCCTGCGCGACCCGTTCGAGGGGGTGCATGTGCGCCGCTTCGAGACCCGCGTGCTGGTGGAGGTCTACGCCGTCGTCGACCTCTCGGGATCGATGCGCTACCGGGGCGCCGCCGACCGCATGGCGCTCGCGGCCGAACTCTGCGCCGGCCTCGCCGGCTCGGCGACCCGGATCGGCGACGGGTTCGGACTCATCGCCGTCGACCGGACGATCCGCACCGACCTGACCTGTCCGGTCACCCGCCACCGCAGCGCTGCCGTGGCGATGGCCGGCCGGCTCGCCGGCGCATCCTGCTCCGGCGGCGGCGCCGAGGGGATGATCGAGGCCGCCCGCCGCCTGTTCGGCCGGCCCAAGCTGGTCTTCGTCGTCTCGGATTTCCGCTGGCCGCCCGACCTGATCCGCCGGGTCTTCGCCGGCCTCGCGGGCCACGACACCGTCCCGGTGATCCTCGCCGACAGCGCCGAGGATGCGGGGCTGCCCGAATGGGGGCTCGCCGAATTGCAGGATCTCGAAGGCGCCGGGCGCCGGCTGGTCTTCCTGCGGCCCTCGCTCCGCCGCCGCTGGATCGCGCGCGAGCGGGAACGGCGGGACAACCTCGCCCGCGCCGCCGCCGCGGCCGGGGCGCGCCGGCCCTTCGCGCTGGTCGACCGGTTCGACGCGCAGGCCCTGAGCCGCCACCTGCTGACGGGTTGAGATGCGCGCCCTGGCGATCCTGTTCCTCGTCCTCTGGTCCGGCGCGGCCGCCGCGCAGGTCCGCTCCGTGACGGTGCGCGTGCCCCGCGGATTCGGCTACTTCCTCGGGGACCTGCTGCAGGTCCGGGCCGACATCGCCCTCGAACCCGGGATCACCGTGCAGCGGGCCTCCCTGCCGAAGCCCGGGCCCATCACCTACTGGCTGGACCTGCGCGCCGTCGCCATGGAGCGCAGCGCGGAGGGCATCCGCCTGGATCTGACCTACCAGACCTTCTACGCGGCCCTCGACGCCCGGCGGCTCGAAGTGCCGGGCTTCGCCGTGGCCCTGGCCGACGAGACCCCGGGCGGCACGACCACGGCCCAGGCGGAGATCCCCGCCTGGTCGTTCGGCGTGTCCCCCCTGCGGGAGATCCAGCCGGACAGGCGCGACGACCCGGCCGACTACCTGCAGCCCGACGGCCGCCTGCGCCGCCTCGATCCGGGACCCGCGGCGACGGCTTCCCTCGCCCTGGCGGGCCTCGCGCTCCTGGCGCTGGCGGCCCTCGCCCACGACCGGGCCTGGCTCGGACGGCGCCGCGGGCGCCCCTTCGCCCGGGCTTCCCAGCGCCTGCGCCGCCTCGCGGGACCGGACGAGGGCCGCTACCGGGACGCCCTGCGCCTGATCCACCGCGGCCTCGACGAGACCGACGGGCGGCGCCTCCTGGCCGACGACCTCCCGGCCTTCCTGGAGCGGCACCCGGCCTTCCGCGGCGAGGGCGAGGCCCTGGGGCGCTTCTTCGAGGCGTCGCGCCGGATCTTCTTCGGCCGGGACGTCGAGGCGGCCGAAGCGGTCTGGCCCTGGTCCGAGTTGCGGGCGGCGCTGCGCCGCCTCGCCGCCGCCGAGCGGACGGCCTGAGATGGCGGCGTGGCTCCCCCCCTTGGGCGTCGCCGTCCCCTGGGTGCTGTGGCTCCTGCCGCTGGCCCTCCTGCCGCTCCGCGCCACCGGCCGGCGGCGGAACGCGGTTGCCGCCATCTCGGCGGCGCCGGCCGATTCGCTCTCCCGCTGGATCGGCCTGACCCTCACCCTGGCGGGCATCGCCGCCCTCGGAGGCCTCGTGCTCGGACTGGCCGGCCCCTACCGGGTGGGCGAACGGGTGACGCGCATCGGCATCGGCGCGCAGGTCTCGATGCTGATCGACCGCTCGGGCAGCATGAACGAGACTTTCGCCGGGACGCAGCCCTCGGGGGCGGAGGAATCGAAGGCGGCGGCCTCCCGGCGCCTGCTCTCCGGCTTCGTGGGCGAACGCGCCCGCGACCTGTTCGCGGTGACGGCCTTCTCCACCGCGCCGATGCTCGTCCTGCCCATGACCGACCGGCACGCGGCCGTACGGGCGGCGATCGCGGCGATCGACCGGCCGGGCCTCGACTACACCAACGTCGCCCGCGGCCTCGCCATGGCGCTGGCGCAGTTCGGCGTGGACCGGGGCATCTCCCGGGTGCTGCTGTTCATCTCGGACGGCGCCGCGGTGATCGACCCCCGGGTGCAGGACCAGCTCCGCGCCGAGTTCGCGAAGGTCCGGCCGAACCTGTACTGGCTGTTCCTGCGGACCAAGGGCTCGCCCTCGATCCACGACCGGCCGGATGGGGAGGACACGCCGCAGGCCGCCCCCGAGCGCCACCTCGACCTGTTCTTCAAGAGCCTCGGCATCCCCTATCGCGCCTTCGAGGCCGAGGGCCCCCAGGCGGTGGCCGACGCCATCGCGCGGATCGCGGCGCTGGAGCGCGATCCGATCCCCTATACCGAGGTCCGACCCCGCCGCGACCTGACCGGCTGGGCCTATGGTCTGGCCGGGCTGGGCCTCGCCCTGCTGGCCCTCGCGGCGCTCGCCGAGGCGGATCTCCCGGCGCGCCGGGACGCGACGCGGAAGGCGGCGGACGCGCCGCTCCGGAGGGCGGCATGATCGGCCTCCGGAGCGCACGCGCGGCATCGTCCGAGCGCCTCGCGTCCCCGTCGCGGGACGGGGGCGGGGGTGGCGCCGGACGGATCGCGGCGGCGCCGTCCGAACCAGCCTCGACCCCGCGCCGCAGGGGGGAGGGGAAGGCGTGGCGCGCCTGGGGGCGGCTGCGCCCGAGGCTCGTCCTCGCGCTGCCCGTCCTGCTCCTGGCCTCGGCCCTCGCCTGCGGCCTTCAGGCCTGGCGCCTGGACCGGGCGAACCGGATCATCGCCGCCCTGGACGAGGGCGACGACGTGGCGGTGACGGCCGTGGCCCCGGCGCCGGTCCTCGCCGCGCGGGTCGGCTTCCTGGCGCGGCGCGGGCGGCTGGAGGAGGCCGAACCGCTGCTCGTGGCCCTCGACGGCGGTGACGACCGGGGGGAGGCCGCCCGCGCCCGCTACCGCGTCGCCAACGCCCGGATGCGCGACGCCTTCGGCCTGCTCGCCCGGGGCGCGTTGGACAAGGCCGGGCCTCAGGTGACCCTCGCCCGCCAGGATTACCGCCGGGCCCTGCGGGACCGCCCGGATTTCTGGGACGCGAAGTTCAACCTCGACGTCGCCTCGCGCCTGATCCGCGACTACCCGGAACTGAACCGCACCGACGGCGACGCGCTGAAGGCGGAGCCGAAGACGATCTGGACGGATATCCCCGGCCAGCCCAGGGGCGGGCCGTGAGTGCCGCCCTCCCCATCGGGCGCAACCTGCGCGGCTGGCGCTTCCAGGCCCTGGCGCTGGCGCTGATCCTGAGCGCCGCCGCCCTCGTCGTGCCGGCGCTGCCGTTCACCCGCACCGGGGCGGAGATCCTGGTCGTCCTCGACATCACTGGCTCGATGAACGTCCGCGACTACACCCGCGACGGACACCCGGAATCGCGCCTGGAGCGGGCGAAGGCCGCACTCCGCCGGCTCGTGGCGGACCTGCCCTGCGGCTCCCGGGTGGCGCTCGGCCTGTTCACGGAGCGGCGGCCGTTCCTGCTGTTCGCGCCGATCGAGGTCTGCGCCGATTTCGCCCCCCTGGACGGCGCCCTCGCGGCCATCGATTGGCGCATGGCCTGGGAGGGCGACAGCCGCATCGCCGCCGGGCTCGGCCGCGCCATCGCGATGGCGGCCGGGCTCGGGACCGACCTCGTCTTCCTCACCGACGGCCAGGAGACGCCCCCCCTGCCCGGGGGAGAGCCGCCCCCGTTCGAGGGCGGGCCGGGGCCGGTGCGCGGGCTCATCGTCGGCGCCGGCGGCTACGCCCTGTCGCCGATCCCGCGCTACGACGCGCAGGGCCGCGAGGCGGGCTTCTACTCCGAGACCGACGTGGCCCAGGAGAACCGCTTCGGCCCGCCGCCGGGCGATGCCGAGAGCCGCGCGGGCTACAACCCGCGCAACGCGCCGTTCGGCGCCGCGGCGGCGCGGGGCAGCGAGCATCTCTCCTCGGTCCGCGAAGCCTACCTGAAGCGCCTCGCCGCCTTGACCGGCCTCGCCTACGTCCATCTCGACGGGGCGGGCGGCCTCGACGGGCCGGTGCGGGCCGCGGTGACGCCGCGGGCGCTGCCGGGCACGCTCGATCCCCGCCCGTTCCTCGGCGCCCTGGCCCTGGCGCTGACGCTGGCGACGCTCTGCGCCGGACCCGTCGCCGCCCTGCGGAGCCGCGGCCCGCGGCGATCTCCTTCCACCCCCGTGAGACCGCGATGATCCCGTTCCCCCGCCCCACGCTCCCCGCCCTGTGCCTCGCGCTCGCCGCCGGCGCCGCCCTGGCACACGGGCCGACCCCGCAGAAGATCGACCAGACGGTGACGATCCGGGCGAAGCCCGACGCCGTGTGGAAGGTCGTCGGCGATTTCGGCGGGATCGGGTCCTGGCATCCCGACGTGGCCAAGGTCGAGGCCACCGGCGGCAATGCCGAGGGGGGCGTGCGCACGGTCACGCTGAAGTCGGGCGGCGCGCTGGTCGAGGGGCTCGACGAGTGGAAGGGGCCCGAGCGCACCTATTCCTACCGGATGTCCGATCCCGACCTGACCGCGCTGCCGGTTTCTTCCTACTCGGCGACCCTGACCGTCACCCCGGACGGGGATGGGTCCCGGGTCGAATGGATGGGCCGCTTCTACCGGGGCGACACGGGCAACGAGCCGCCGGACCATCTCAGCGACGCCGCCGGCCGCGCGGCGATGAATCGGTATTTCGGCGACGGGCTCAGGGCCCTGAAGGCGAAGGCGGAGGGCGGGCCATCGCAATGAGCGTCCGCGGCGCCATCGCCCTCGTCCTGGTCCTGCTGACGGCGTGGCCGGCGGCGGGAGAAGCGCTGTTCGTGGCGAGCCAGCAGGGCGGGCGGATCACGCGGATCGAGGCCGGGGCGGTCGCGGGATCGGTCGGCGTCGCCCCGTCCCCGGCGGTGGTCGCGGCGGATGCGGGCGGACGGCTCTATGTCAGCCATCCGGACGGGAAGGCCCTGTCGGTGATCGAGCCGGACGGCTCGGCGCGCAGCCTGCCCCTCGGGGCCCAGGCCTTCGGCCTCGCCGTCGAGCCGGACGGGGGCCGGGTCTATGTCGGCGACTGGTCGGGAAACCGGGTGCTGTGCCTCTCCGCCGCCACGGGCGCCGTCCTGGCCGCGAGTCCGGTCGGGCCCGACCCTGCCGGCCTCGTCCTCGGGGCGCCGGGGCGCCTCTACGTGGCCGAGCGCGCGGGCCGGTCGGTGGGCGTGATCGACACGGCGCGGATGCGGCGCGTCGGCGGATTTTCCGTCGGCGCGGGTCCCTTCGCCCTCGCCTACGACCCGGCCCTGCGCCGCCTCTACGTGGCCAACGTGGCCAGCAACGACGTGACGGTGATCGACACGGCGGCCGAGCGGGTCCTGGCGACGGTACCGGCGGGGGCGAGCCCCTACGGCGTCGCCGTCACCCCGGACGGGACGCGCGTGCTCGTCACCGATCAGCACGCCGCCGCCGTCTCGGTGATCGACGCGGGCACCCTTGCGGTGGTGGCGACGATCCCGGTGGGCCGGTATCCGGAGGGGGTGGCGATCCTCGGCGGCTTCGCCTACGTGGCCAACTGGTTCTCGGACGACGTTTCGGTGATCGACCTCGCGACCCTGCGGGAAACGCGCCGCCTGGCCGTGGCCGAGGGGCCGCGCACCCTCGTGACGGCCCGGCGCCCGGGGGAGGGGGCGCCATGAGGACCCTTATCATGAGGATCCTGATGCGGACGCCGCCGCTCCTCCCCCTCGTCATCGCCCTCCTGATGCTGCCCGGCGCCTGCAATCGCAGCGACGGGGACGCCCAGGACGCGCAGGCCGTGGTGGCGCGGACCTCCGAGACCGAACTGGCCGCCTGGCTGTCTCATAACGACGGGACCGACCCGGCCCGCTGGCTCGCCGGCCGCGAGGCCGGGCACCCCCTGGCCAACGACGCACCGGCGGTGCAGGCGATGCGCGCGAGTCTGGCCCGGTCCAGCGCGGGCTTCGTCGAGGACCGGCGCATGATGGCCAACCGCACGGTGCAGCTCGGCCAGATGCTTTCCGAGATCGGCGCGGGCGAGGGCTACCGCACCCTCCTCGATGGGCTCGGGCAGGTCGCCGCGGCCCGGGGCCGCCACAAGAGCCTCTTCGGCGAGATGTGCCAGCACTATTTCAACATCCGCAACCGGGGCGTCGGCCATGGGGCGGCCCTGGCCGAGCTCGCCCGGAACGAGGTGCGGCCGCTGACGCAGGGCCCGCCATGAGCGCGGCGGCCGACACCCGCCCGCGCAGGCCGGCCGCGGCGGACCGGGACGGGACCCTCATCGTCGACGACCACCCGGTCGTGCTCCAGGGCTTTCGGCGTCTGGCCGAGATGGCGGGCATCGCCACGATCTTCGAGGCGGGCGACATCGTCTCCGGCTACCGGGTCTTCCACCGGCACAGGCCCGGTCTCGTGGTGACCGACCTGTCCTTCGGCGAGGACGGGCTCTCCGGCCTCTCCCTGATCCGCCGGATCCGGGCGCTGGATCCGGCCACGCGCATCCTGGCCTTCAGCATGTACGACGACCCCGTCATCGCCGCGCGGGTCCTCGAAGTCGGAGCGCTGGGCTTCGTCATGAAGGACACGTCCGTGGCGGTCTTCCTCGAAGCCCTCGACGCGGTGCGGGCGGGGCGGGGATACCTGCCGCATGCCATCGTCATGGATATCGCGATGCTCGACCTCGCCCCGGACCGCTCGCCCCTGGCGCGCCTCAGCCCGCGGGAGCTTCAGATCCTGGCGCTCCTCGGCAAGGGCAAGACCTACACGCAGATCGCGCGCATCCTCGCGCTGAACTATCGCAGCGTCGTCAGCACGGCGTCCGCCCTGCGCGTCAAGCTCGGCGCCGGCAGCCTCGCGGAGCTGATCCACATCGCGCTGGAGCAGCCCGGCGTCCAGTTCGGCGGGGACCGGCTCTGAGGTGCGGTGCTCGGCGACACACGCCATCGGCCGGGCCGGGAGATCCGGCCGGTGGGCGCGTGGCGCTCCCCGGGCGTGCGCACCGACGGCATCGTCTGTTTGACGAAAGCCGGAGGCCACCTTCCGGGGCGATCGAGGCGCGCCGGGTCAACATCGCGGGTTCGCGACAGGCCCGGAGCGGCCCGTGGGGAGTCTGACGAGGCCGCTTACCGGGCTGCTCGATCCCGGTCTCGAGATCCCCACCGTCCTGTCGGCCCCTTTGGACGCGGCGACCGGCAGCGCCCTGATTGGATCGGCAGGCGCGGCGGGTAACGCTGACGCCCCCGCCGAGCCCGGGCCCGTTCAGAACCTGTACGTGAAGGAGCCCTGTGCGGCGTGGTCCTGGGCACGGGCGCCGATCTGGCCGGTGTAGGACAGGCCCAGCGAGGCGGCGGGGGAGATCAGCACCGCCAGGCCGGCCTCGGCGACCAGCGCGTCGCGGTCGATCGGCAGGCCGGCGCTCACGAACCGGGCGCCGGTGCCCCGGAACGCCAGCGCCGCCGCGGGAACCCCGTCGCCGAAGGTCCGCCGGTAGCCGGCCAGCGCGTGCACCGACACCGGCAGCGCCGCCTCCGGATCGAGCCGGGCCTCGGCGCGCAGGCCCGCGGTGGCGGTCGGCAGCAGGCTCCCGCGTGCCGCCCCCGTCAGCGCGGCCGCCCCGCCCTGCTCGGCGAAGCGGTCGCGGCCCAGCGCCACCGCGCCGGCGCCCACGAACGGCTCCAGCGCCGCCCCGGCGCCGAGCGCGATCCGGTAGCCGGCCTCGCCGAAGCCCTGGACGCTGCGCCCGCCGGTGCGGGCGGTCGGCGTGTCGGTCAACCCCGGGAACGCCACCACCCGCCGCAGCCGCGCCGGCTCGTCCGCCGCCAGGGCCCCGAACCGCAGCACCGCCGGGCCCGCCCCGAGGCTGCCGTAGACGCCCCCGAACGTGCTCGCCAGCGTCCCGGTCTGGACCTGGCCGGGGCTGGCGAAGCTGGTCTCGACATGGCCCCCGACCGCCCCCAGCCGCAGGCCCTCGGAGCCCAGGCCGTCGGCGCCCAGCCCGTCCAGGCGGGCGTCGACCCCGATCACGAAGCCCGCGCTCTGGCGCGACAGCCCGGCGGCGTTGCCGTCGGCCCGGGCGTGGCCGAGGCTGCCCAGCCCCTGGCCCCACAGGCTCACCGGCTCCGGTTGCGCGCGCCGCACCGGGACCACCCCCGGCACCGGCGGCCCGGGCCGGTCGGCCGCGTCGGTCGCCGGCAGGCTGCCGTACTCCCGCGCCGCCGGGGCGCCGTCCCAGCGCAGCCGGTCGAGCACCGCCTCGCGCACCAGCCCGGCCCCGGCGAAGGCGGTCGCGGCCAGGCTGGCATGGCCGTCCCCCGACAGGGCCGCGAACGCCGCCCGGGCCTGGGGCGCCGACAGCACCGCCACCGCGTCGTAGAGGACCGAGCCGACCGCCCCGGCCTGAACCGCCCCGGCGGCCGCGCGCTGGTCGCGGGTCCGCGCCACCGCGGCGAAGTCCAGGTCGTTGCGCGCCAGCGTCAGGACGACCGCGTCCGGGGCGTAGGCCAGGAACGGGGTCAGGAACGCGAAGGTGCTCGACACCCCGGCGAACCGGCCCTGCACGCCGCCGGCGGCACTCAGGATCGTGTAGCGCGTGCGCGGCGCGTAGAGCCCGCTGCCGGCCACCGCCTCGACCCGGGCGCCCGCCACCGTGGCGGTGCCGCCGACCGCGACCCGGTCGGAGCGGCCGTCCGGGGTGGCGTCGACCCGGTAGACCGATCCCGGCGCCAGGGTCAGGCTGCCGGCGACGGCGATCCGGCCGAGCGCCCCCGGCCCGGCCCCCGGGGCGAGGGCGCTGCCCGCGCCCAGGGCGAGGCTGCCGAACCAGCCCGCGCCGGTGAGCCGGCTGCCGGCGCCGAGCGACACGGCGGCGTTGGGCAGGCCGCCGGTGACGGCGAGTTCGCCGCCGTACACGCTGACCGGGCCGGAGAGGCTGTTGGCGCCCGTGAGCGTCAGGGTGCCGGCGCCGAGCTTGGTCAGGCTGGTCGGGCCGGCGCCGTCGACGATCTGCCCGGCGTAGCCGGTCGAGCTGCCGTCGGTGCCGACCGTGAGCTGGCCGTTGCCGAGGGTCGCGGCCGCCGTCGTGCCGGCGAGCGCGCCGACGGTGAGCGCGGTGCCGCCGAGGTCGAACGCGCCGTCGTTGGTCAGCCGGGTGAGGCCGGCGGTCGGGCCCGTGAGCGCGACCATCGCCCCCGGGGCGTTGGCGACCGGCCCGGCGAGCACGCCCGCGGCCTGGACGAAGCCGGTATTGGTCAGCCCGCCGGTGAGGCTGCCGGTGGTGACCAGGGTGCCGGCGTTGGCGAAGGGCGCCGAGACGGTGGCGAACGTGCCGGTGTTGACGAGCGTCGCCCCGGCGGCGTTGACGGCGTCGGCCGTGTAGGCGCCGGCATTGACCAGGCGGCCGGTGTTGACGAGGTCGTCGACGACGCTGCCCTGGGCGGCGACGGTGAGCAGCCCGGCATTGGCGATGCGCCCGGCCAGGAGGCGGCCGCCCTCCGCGACCGCGACGGTGCCGGCATTGTCGAGCCCCCCGGCGAGGCCGTAGCGGCCGGTGACGGTCAGGCTGGCCTGGGCGGCGTTGGCGAAGCCGGCATCGGAGGAGACCGGCCCGGTGACGGCGACTTGCCCGGCGTTGCGGATCGGCCCGTTGAGGGCGCCCGCCGTGGCGGTGAGCGCTCCGGTGTTGGTCACCCCGCCGGCGACCGTGCCGCTGGTGATGGCCGTGCCGGTGTTGGTCAGGCCGCCGGCGATCGCGCCGCTGGCGATGGCGGTGCCGGCATTGGTCAGGCCGCCCGACAGCGTCCCGGCCTGGGTGAGCGTGGTGCCGGCCAGGGTGACCACCGGCGCGGCCAGGCTGGCGGAGGCGGTGAGGGCGAGGCCGCCGGCCGCGACGGTGGCCGGGCCGGTGAAGCCGTGGGCGGCGGTGAGCGTCAGGGTCCCGGCGCCGCGCTTGATCACGGCCCCGGGCCCGGAGACGGCTCCCGCGAAGGTGGTGTCGTCGGCCCGGTCGAACGCCAGGATCCCGGCATCGGCGACGTCGCCCGTGAGGCTGCCCGCGGTGCCGCCGGCCCCGACCTGGAGGGTCCCGGCCGCGATGGTGGTGCCGCCGGTATAGGCGTTGGCCCCGGCGAGCGTCAGGGTCCCGGCCCCGGCCTTGGTCAGGCCGCCGGTGCCGTCCAGCGTGCCGGCGAAGGTGGTGGAGCTGTCGTCGCCGCCGGCGGTGAGGCGGGCGGCGCCGAGGGCGACGCGGCCCTGCCCGGCGAGCGATCCGACGGTCTCGGCGTCGGCCAGCGCCAGGGTCGCGCCGGACGCGACCGTGACGGCGCTGCGATCGCCGATCGCCTGACCGCCGCGGGCCAGGAGGGTCCCGGCCGCCACGGTGGTGGCGCCCGTGTAGGTGTTGGTGCCGGCGAGCGTGAGGGTGCCGCCGCCGCGCTGGACCAGGCTGCCGGGCCCGGAGACGGCCCCCGCGAAGGTGGTGTCGTCGCTGCGGTTGAACGCCAGGATCCCGGCATCGGCGACGTCGCCCGTGAGGCTGCCGGTCGTGCCGCCGGCCCCGATCTGGAGGGTCCCGGCCAGGATCGCGGTTCCGCCCGCGTAGCTGTTGGTCCCGGCGAGCGTCAGGGTGCCGCCGCCGCGCTGGACCAGGCTGCCGGGCCCGGAGACGGCCCCCGCGAAGGTGGTGTCGTCGGCGCGGTTGAACGCCAGGATCCCGGCATCGGCGACGTCGCCCGTGAGGCTGCCCGCGGTGCCGCCGGCCCCGATCTGGAGGGTCCCGGCCGCGATGGTGGTGCCGCCGGTATAGGCGTTGGCCCCGGCGAGCGTCAGGGTCCCGGCCCCGGCCTTGGTCAGGCCGCCGGCGCCGTCGAGGGTGCCGGCGAAGGTGGTGGAGCTGTCGTCGCCGCCGGCGGTGAGGCGGGCGGCGCCGAGGGCGACGCGGCCCTGCCCGGCGAGCGAGCCGACGGTCTCGGCGTCGGCCAGCGCCAGGGTCGCGCCGGACGCGACCGTGACGGCGCTGCGATCGCCGATCGCCTGGCCGCCGCGGGCCAGGAGGGTCCCGGCCGCGACGGTGGTGGCGCCCGTGTAGGTGTTGGTGCCGGCGAGCGTGAGGGTGCCGGCCCCGAGCTTGGCCAGCCCGCCCGATCCGGCGAGCGCCTGGGCGAGGGTGAAGCTGTTGGCCGGGTCGGCGATATCGAGGCCGCCGCCGTTCCGGCCCCAGGTGATCGGCCGCGCCGTGGCGGTGAAGCCGGTGCCGGTGATCTGGAGGACGCCGCCGTCGAAGGTCAGGGGCGCCCCGGCGGCGCCGAGATTGGCCTCGCGCGACACCGACAGGGTCCCGCCCGCCACGGTCGTGCCGCCGGAATAGCTGTTGGTCCCGGCCAGCGTCAGCGTGCCCGCGCCCAGCTTGATCAGGCTGCCCCGGGTCGGGATGCCGGCGAAGGCGGCGATGCGGGTGGTCTCGACCTGCACCTCGGTCTGCCACGCGGCGGCGATGCCGGCGGCGATCTGGGTGTATTGGGCGCCGTTCGGGTCCGCGAGGTAGCTGGCCAGCTGGTTGCCGATGGCGGCGCGGGTGTTGCCCGAGAGATTGGTGAACGGCCAGTAAGGCCAGTAACTCCGCGCATTGAGGAACGCGGCCAGGACCCTGCTGCCGACGGGGTCGGCGTCGTTTGCGGTCACGGATGCGAGGAAGGCGGCCTGGCTTCGGCTGCGCAGCGCCGTGACGACGGCGTCGAGGGTGGCGCGGGTCGCCGGGAGGGCGGCCTGCAGGGCGGCGAGATTCAGCTTCGGGTCCTGGGCGGCCTTGCGGGTCGCCCAGGCGGCGGCCTCGGCGTCGTTCTCCTGCTTGCGCTGGACCAGGGCGTCCTCGGAGATGGCGTTGGACCAGGTGTCGTTCGTGCCGTCCGGGAGGTTGGCCGCGACGGGCCCGAGGAACTGTCCCGGTCCCCGCATGGCCTTGGCGAGGTCGATCACGCCCCAGCCCCAGACGGCGTTGGGGGCATTCGGGTTGGCGTCGGGCGTGCCCTGGACGGCATCCCGGTGATAGGCGGTGGTCAGCAGGACGTCCCGGGCCTGCTCGTTGGTCATGTACGGATAGCGCTGCAGGATCACGGCCAGAGCGCCCGTGGCATGCGGCGCCGCCATCGACGTGCCGTTCACGGCTGAATAGCCGGGGTCCTGCTTGTTCGGATCGACGTGCCATTGCCAGGGATTCCAGGGCGCGCCTGGCGTATAAGGCGGGACGGTGCTGTTGATTGCGCTGCCGGGTGCGACGACGTACCAATACTTTGCAGCGCCGGCGCGGTTCGAATATCCCGCGAGGACGAGATCGGCAGGATTCACGCTGCCATTGGCGCCCCTCGCGGCCGCGCCGACGGCAACCCAGTTCTTCTCGATATCCGGCCTGAAATAGGGCACCGACGAGCGAACGTTCGGGTTGTTGTAGGCGGTGTTCCCGGCCGCAAACACCTGGATGATGTCGTATTGCTTGGCGACTTCGTAAAGCGCATCGACGTAACCAAGCTTGCCGTCGAATTTGGAATACGCGGTGCGCAATCCCTCCAGGGTGTTGTAAGTGTCGCCGTAGGGCGGGTTGCCCCAGGAGGAGTTGATCACGCGGGCGCCGGCCGCGGCCACGGTGCCATAGGCGTTCTTGAAGTAGGCGTAATCCGCGTTGGCCCCGTATTGTGCGTTGTCGGTCGATTGCGTGTTGGTGACGTAGACGTTCGCGTTGAACGCCACGCCCTGCATGCCGACGCCGTCGCGGGACGCTGCGATCGTGCCGGTGACGTGCGTCCCGTGCGGATCGTTGAAGAGGGGATTGTATGTGCCCGGAACGGTATAGGCATCGCCCGTCTTGAAGAAGCTCGGCGCCGGCGCGTGATCGCTCGGTTTTCCGGACCCGTCCGTGAAGTAGTATCCGTCCGACCCGAAGGTTCCGGTGATGGTGAGCGGCTTGACGCGGCCGTCGGCGAATTCCGGGTGGGCGGTGTAGACGCCCGAATCGACCACCCCGACGGTGACGCCCAGGCCGGTATAGCCGGCCGCGTAGGCATCGGCGGCGTGCATCGCCTCCAGGCCCCAATCCGCCTGGTACTCCGGGGTGCGCCACGTCGCGGGGTCGTTGGTCGCCAAGCTCTGCGCGAGGGCGTGGTGTGAGACCGAGGCACCCAATGCCGCGAGTCCAAGGGTCGAACGGCACAATGCGGTCCCGATCAGTCGCCGCCGATGATATCCGGCGCCGTCAGTGCGATCGATACACGCATATCCAGCCATCTTCAGATACTCTATTCCACTTACATCCAAATATAAATCCGCTGATTTCCGCAATCGTCAGTCGTTTTTCTTGATTTTTTGCGGCCATCAGCACGATCTGAGATAGATTAGATATCAAAACATGCACGACGCAAGCTAACTCCGCAGCTCCAAGAACGTAATTACAGGGGCATTCACTCAATGGAAAATAGCAATACTATCTCGGAATCGTGCAATATATTTTGAAATATATTTCGGAGTTTATTCTATATTGGCATGATTCTTGCAGTTTTCTGGGAAGAGTCCGACGGAACGCTGGTGTCACCTTGCGCCGTGCAGACGATGCTTTCGTGTATTATGTGATCAGAATGCCACAGCCCGGCACTTCGGCGGGCGGGCGGAGGACGCACGCGCGGCGACCTCGAGACCGCATGATTGACGGTGATCGCGCCCGTTGCGCAGGTTTGCACGTCGATCCGATCCCGTGGCTTCCAAAGGGATCATCCCTTTGGCGGGGTCTCGGGGCAGGGCCCCGGGGATGGCGCAGGGCTTGCGCCCTGCACCCGCGAAAGGTCCCGGACCTTTCGAAACCACGACGCGCCAAGGACAGGATCCGTCCGTCACGATCGAGGGACCGGGACTCCTCAAGAACACGCGCTAAACGATCCCGCCCCCCGACGAACGGGACAGCCCGCGCTCTGCCGCGACCCTGGCCCGGTAGCCGCTGGCACGGTAGGCGCCGATCGGGTCGATCGCGCCGCCGGCCCGTCGGCGCGCCTCGGCGAGGATCGGCTCGACGTCGGTCCGGAAGGCCAGCTTCAGCGTCTCCGAAGCCATGAGGGCGTCGTTGTCCTCCTGGTGCCCGGCGAGCGCCGCGCGGTCGACGAGCAACGCCTGGGCATAGGCGCGCCGGATCTCGCCCGCCGAGCGGAGGAGGCTTTCGATCGGATCGGTGACAGTGTGGGATTGGTCGATCATGTGGGCGGGGTGGAGACTGTCCAGCGCCGCGCCGGCGCCCACGAGCTCGTTGAAGATCAGGAACAGGCGGAACGGGTCGATCGAGCCGGCGTCGAGATCGTCATCGCCGTATCTGGAATCGTTGAAGTGGAAGCCGCCGAGCTTGCCCGCGCGAATCAGCCGGGCGACGATCTGCTCGATGTTGACGTTCGGCGCGTGATGGCCGAGGTCGACCAGGCAGAACGCCTTCGCGCCGAGTTCCTGCGCGGTCATGTAGCTCGTGCCCCAATCCGACACGATCGTCGCGTAGAAGGCGGGCTCATACATCTTGTGCTCGGAGAAGATGCGCCAGTCGGCCGGCAGGGCGGCGACGATCTGCTTCATGGAGCCGAGATAGCGCTCGAAGCTCTTGGACAGATCGGCCTGGCCGGCGAAGTTCGCGCCGTCGCCGATCCAGACCGTGATCGCCTTCGATCCGAGCGCCGCGCCGATCCGGACGGTCTCGATATTGTGCGCCACCGCCTGGGCGCGAACGGCCGCATCGACATGGCCGAGGGAGCCGAACTTGTAGGACAGGGGCTGGCGCGGGTCGTTCGGGTGGTCCTGGAAGGTGTTGGAGTTGACGGCGTCGAAATGGAGGCCGAGCGCCCCGGCCTTCGCCGTCAGGTCCGCCGGCTCTGCCGTGTCCCACGGCAGGTGCAGCGAGACGCCCGGTGTCGCGCGGCCGAGCGCCTGGATGACACCGCAATCGTCGAGCTTCTCGAAGATGCCCCGGGGCTCGCCCGGACCGGGAAAGCGGGCGAAGCGCGTGCCGCCCGTGCCCGTGCCCCAGGACGGGACGGCGACGACGAACGCCCCGACCGCGTCGGTGACGGTGTCGATGGCGATGCCGCGGCGCGACAGGTGCGCGCCGAGGGCGGCGTAATCGGCCGCGAGATCGGCTTCGCGCGGCCGGTTGTGCTCGGCGATGAGGTTCGGATCGATCGGTGCGGCCATAAGGTTTCTCCCCGGATTTTTTCTTGAACGCCGTACGGTCGATCGCAGAAAGTCCTGATTTCCAAAGGTCCGAGGCCTTTCGCGGGTGCAGGGCGGAGCCCTGCCGCAGGATTTTCATCGGGGCACCGCCCCGATACCCCGCCAATGAACTACAAGCCCTTTTATAAAACCGGTCTTTTCCGCCCGCGACCGAACAGTCTCGTCGCTTCAGCGGGTGAAGCTCATCGCGTTGCCGGCATCGACGTTGACGATGTTGCCGGTCGACTTCGCCGATCGGTCGGAGGCAAAGAAGTAGATCGCCTCCGCGATGTCCTCGGGGAAGACCGAGCGCTTGAGCAGGGAGCGGTTGCGGTAATGCGCTTCGAGCTGATCGATCTCGATCTTGGAGGAGGCGGCGCGCTGCTCGCGCCATTCGCCGTTCCAGATCTGTGAGCCGCGCAGCACCGCGTCGGGATTGACCGTGTTCACGCGGATGCCCGCATCCGCCCCCTCGAGCGCCAGGCAGCGCGCCAGATGGATCTCGGCCGCCTTCGCGGTGCAATAGGCGGAGGCGCCGGCCGAGGCCGCGAGGCCGTTCTTGGACGCCACGAAGATGATGGAACCGCCGAGCCCCTGATGGCGCAAAAGCCGGAAGGCTTCGCGCGAGACCAGGAAATAGCCGGTCGCGAGGATCGACAGGTTGCGGTCCCAGACCTCCAGCGTCGTCTCCTCGACCGGCGAGGCGGAGGCGATGCCGGCATTGGAGACCAGGATGTCGAGGCCGCCGAACGCGACGAGGGCGTCGGCATAGCTCGCCGCGACCTCGGCTTCCGAGGTGACGTTCATCCGCGTCGCGCGCACCTGATCGGCGCCGAATGTCGTGACGAAGCCGGCCTCGGTCTCGGCGAGGGCGTCGGCGTTGATGTCGGCGAGGACCACGCAGGCCCCCTCGGCGAGGAGGCGCGCGGCGGTCGCCTTGCCGATGCCGCCCGCGCCGCCCGTGACCAGCGCGATGCGCCCGGCCAGGGATTTGGGCTCGGGCATGCGTTGCAGCTTCGCCTCTTCCAGGAGCCAGTATTCGATGTTGAACGCCTCCTGCTCGGACAGGCCCTGATAGGTGTCGACGCCGGAGGCGCCGCGCATCACGTTGATCGCGTTCACGTAGAATTCGCCCGCGATGCGCGCCGTGGCCTTGTCCTTGGCGAAGGAGAGCATGCCGACGCCGGGCACGAGGTAGATCACGGCGTTGGGATCGCGCATGGCCGGCGAATCGGGATGGCGGCAGCGCTGGTAATAGCCCGCGTAATCCGCGCGATAGGCCGAGATCGCGGCATCGAGACCGGAAAGCAGCGCATCGACGTCCGGCTGGCCGGGATCGAAGTCAAGGACGAGGGGCCGGATCTTGGTGCGCAGGAAGTGATCGGGGCAGGAGGTGCCCAGCGCCGCGAGCGGGCGCAGGTTCCGCGCGCCGACGAATTCGAGCACCGCGGCGCTGTCGTCGAAATGGCCGACCTTGGCTTCCTCGGCGCCGATGCGGCCGCGAATCGCCGGCATCAGCCGCGCGGCGATCCGGCGCCGCGTCTCGGCCGCCAGCGGCGAGACCGCTTGACCGCCGAAGATCGCCCGGCCGGCCAGCGCCTCGTCGAACCACGCGATCGCCCGATTGATGATGCGCAGGGTAGTCTCGTAGCACTCTTCGGCCGTATCGCCCCAGGTGAACAGGCCGTGGCTCCCGAGGACCACGCCCTTGGCCCGGGGGTTCTCGGCGGCGAAGCGGGCGAGTTCCAGACCCAGTTCGAAACCCGGACGCCGCCAGGCGAGCCAGCCGATCGCGTCGCCGTAGACCTGCCGGGTGATCTCCCGACCGTTGCGCATGGCGGCGATCGCGATGACCGCGTCGGGATGCATGTGGTCCACATGCCGATAGGGCAGATAGGCATGGAGCGGCGTGTCGATGGAGGCCGCACGCGGATTGAGGTTGAACGTGCAATGGGGCAGGTAGCCGACCATCTCGTCCTCGTGCGCCTCGCCCCGGTAGATCCCGCGCAGCCGGTTCAGCTTGTCGAGATAGAGCGTGGCGAAGCCGTCGCGCTTGATCGAGCCGACGTCGCCGCCCGAGCCCTTGACCCATAGGACGCCGACATCCTCGCCGGTCAGCGGGTCGCGCTCCGTCACCTTGGCCGAGGTATTGCCGCCGCCGTAATTGGTGATGCGCTTGTCGGACCCCAGGAGGTTCGAACGGTAGAGCAGCTGTCCGGGCTCATCGAGGGTGGCGGCCTTGGCCGCGTCCCACAGGTTCCGCAGTCGCGCGGCATCGATCACGTCGGACATGGTTCCTCCCCGGATGGCAGCGTCGAATCGGCGGCGTCCGACGCTTTTCCACCCCAGGGATTCGTGATTTTCGATCACGAGTCAACATTTTCGATCAAGATTGTAATTTTGCTGCACCGCAATGTAAGATCATGATCGAACGTGATTGACAGCGTTCGGGCCCTGCGAGATGTTTACGGACGGGAGACGCCAATGCACGAGCTGGAACGCCACCGGATCATCCTCAGCGCCGTCCAGAGTCGCCAGGTCGCGGCCGTGGGAGAACTTGCGGAACTGACGGGCGCCTCTGAGGCGACGATCCGGCGCGATATCGTGTCGCTTGCCGAGCAGAATCAGTTGAAGCGGGTGCGTGGCGGCGCGGAGGCCACCGCGGCGCCATCGCCCTACGGCCAGATCGGCAGCCCCTCGCTGGTGGCGAGCGAGGCGCAGCGCCGCCGGGAGAAGCGCGCCATCGCCCGCGCCGCGGTGGGACTCTGCACCGAGAACGAGGCGGTCATCATCAACGGCGGCACGACCACGTTTCAGATGGTCCATCATCTGACGACGCTGCGTCTTCAGGTGATGACGAACTCATTCCAGATCGCCGAGCATCTGGTGAAGCATTCCAACTGTACGGTTCTGGTGCCGGCCGGCGCGATCTACCGCGAACAGAGTCTGATCATCAGCCCGTTCGAGGCTGACGGCATCGCGCATTTCGCGGCCGAGCGGATGTTCATGGGCTGCCGTGCCATATCCGCGCTCGGGATTGCCGAGGCCGACCCGCTGATCGTGCAATCCGAACAGCGGATGATGCGCCAGGCCTTGGAACTCGTGGTCGTCGCCGATTCCTCGAAGTTCGCCCTGCGCTCCTCGATGATCGTGGCGCCGCTGTCCCGCATCGGCACGATCGTGACCGATGACGGGATCGACGATGCGGCCGCGCAGATGATCGAGGCGGCGGGCATCCGGCTGATCGTCGCCGATCGGTCGCGGGAAGCCGAGGAGGAGGTCGCGAGCGCAGCCTGAAGTACTGAGCCGGCGAGCCGGCACGCAAAGACAATCAAAGATACAAACAACAACAAAATCGATCGGGAGGATACAGACATGAGACGGATCAAGAAGAGGCTCGTACTCGCCGTCCTCGCGGCGGGCCTCATAGCCTCGGCGGCGGACGCGGCCGACAAGCGGATCGCGCTGGTCGTCAAATCCCTAGGCAACGGCTTCTTCGATGCCGCCAACAGGGGCGCGCAGGAGGCCGCCAGGGAGATCGGCGGCGTCGAGATCATCTATACCGGGCCGACCTCCACCACCGCCGAAGGCCAGATCGAGGTCCTGAACGCCCTGATCTCCCAGAAGGTCGATGCGATCGCGATCTCCGCCAACGATCCCGATGCGGTCGTGCCGGTCCTCAAGCGCGCGATGCAGCGCGGCATCAAGGTCATCGCCTTCGATTCCGGCGTGTCGCCCGCAGGCCGTATCCTCCAGCTCAATCCATCCTCCAATGCGCTGATCGGCGAGACCTGCCTGGCTCTGGCCGCCGATGCCCTGCCGGGCGGCAAGGGCGACATCGCGATCCTCTCGGCCACCGCCACCTCCACCAACCAGAACACCTGGATCGCGGAGATGAAGAAGGCCCTGCCGAAGCATCCCGGCATCCGGATCGTCGCGACGGTCTACGGCGACGATCTCTCGGACAAGAGCTATCGCGAGACGCAGGCTCTGTTGAAGAGCCATCCGGAGGTCAAGGTCATCGTCGCGCCGACCTCGGTGGGCATCGTGGCGGCCGCCCAGGCGGTCAAGGACGCCGGCCAGATCGGCCAGGTCTTCGTCACCGGGCTCGGGCTGCCCTCCGAAATGGCCGGTGCCGTCAAGTCCGGCGCGGCCAAGAGTTTCGCGATCTGGAACCCGATCGATCTGGGCTATTCCGCCGCGATGCTGGCGAACGACTTGGTCGTCAAGGACGCCAAGTCGGTCGGCGTCGGCGAGGCGCTGGCGGCCGGCCGCATGGGCAAGATCACCGTCGGCGAGAACGGCGAAGCGGCCATGTCCAAGCCCTTCACCTACGACGCGTCCAACATCGATCAGTTCTCCAAGATCTTCTGACCGGAAAGATCGTCCGATCGCCGCACGGCCGGTCTGCCCGTCCCCGAGGGAGTCGGGAGGGTGGACCGGCCGGGCCTCGCCGCGCCGCCGTTGCGGATCGGGGGCTTCCGTCCCCGCAGCCGCCGCATCATCCGCCGTTGCCGCCCGCGCGACACCCTCGACCGCCTGCCGTCCAAGCGGAGTCCAGCCATGCACGCGATTCCCAGAACGCTCCTCGCCGAAGCGGATGCCGGTTCGGCGCCGGGGAGCGCCTTACAAGGGTTGAGAGCCGTGGCCCGACCCGCTTTGGGCGGGTACAGCTCTCACAGCCGTGCCGCGCAACCCATGTCCGACCCTGCCGCTCCGGTGCTGGAGATGCGCGGCATCACCAAGGTCTTCCCCGGCGTGCGCGCGCTGTCCGACGTCGACCTCGTGCTGCGCGCCGGCCGCGTGACCGCGCTGATCGGCGAGAACGGGGCCGGCAAATCGACCTTGGTCAAGACCATGACCGGGCTTTATCGCCCCGATGGCGGCACGATCCGCGTCGATGGCGCGCCGGTCGTCTTCGAGAATTCGGCCGCCGCCGAGGCGGCCGGGATCACCGCGATCCACCAGGAGACCGTGCTGTTCGACGAACTCACCGTGGCCGAGAACATCTATATCGGGCACACGCCGAAGACGCGGCTCGGCTTCGTCAACTGGAAGGCCGTGAACGCCCGGGCCGCGGCGATCCTCTACGCGCTGGAAGCCCCGTTCGGCCCGCGCACCCGGCTGAAGGATCTCTCCATCGGCCAGCGCCATCTGGTCGCCGTCGCCCGTGCCCTGTCGATCAACGCCCGCGTCGTCATCATGGACGAGCCGACCGCGGCTCTGTCGCAGAAGGAGACCGAGGAGCTGTTCACCATCGTCGAACGGCTGAAGGACAAGGGGACCGCGATCCTGTTCATCAGCCACAAGTTCGAGGAGGTCTTCCGCATCGCCGACGACTACGTCGTCTTTCGCGACGGCCAATCCGTCGGGGACGGCGCGCTCGCCGACACCGACCAGGCCGCGATCGTCCGCCGGATGGTCGGCCGTTCGGTGGACGTCGCCTTCCCCAAGATCGCCGTCGCGCCCGGCGACCGCGTCCTCGAAGTCGAGGATTTCTGCCATCCGACCGAGTTCGACGGCATCGGCCTCGAACTACGGCGCGGCGAGATCCTCGGCCTCTACGGCCTCGTCGGCGCGGGGCGCTCGGAATTCTGCCAGGCGCTGTTCGGCGTCACGCGCCCCTCGCGGGGCCGGCTGCGGATCGACGGGGCGGAGACGCGCATCCGCTCGCCGCGCGAGGCGATCGCCGCCGGCCTCGTCTACGTGCCGGAGGAGCGGGGACGCCATGGCGCGGTCCTCGCCATGCCGATCCATGAGAATATCGCGCTCGCGTCTCTCAAGGCCGTCTCGGCCAAGGGCGTCCTGCGGCCCGCCGCGGAATACGCGCTCGCCCGGCGCTATGCCGAGCGCCTGGATCTGCGGGCGGCCTCGCTCAGTCAGACCGTGGGCAGCCTGTCCGGCGGCAACCAGCAGAAGGTCGTCATCGCCAAATGGCTGGCGACGCGGCCGAAGATCATCATCCTGGACGAGCCGACCAAGGGCATCGACATCGGCTCGAAGGCGGCCGTCCACGCCTTCATCTCCGAGCTGGCCGCCGAAGGGCTCGCCGTCATCATGATCTCCTCCGAACTGCCGGAGATCCTGGGCATGAGCGACCGGGTCAGCGTGTTCCGCGAAGGCCGTCAGGTCGGCACCTATGCCCGCGCGGGCCTGTCCCCGGAGGTGCTGGTGCGCGCCGCCACCGGCAACATGCAGGAGCTGGCGGCATGAGCGTCCTCAGGGCCATCTTTCGGATCCGCGAGGTCCTGCTCGTCCTCGCCATCGCGGGTCTCCTGGCGATCGTCTCGGCGGCGCGGCCGGCCTTCGCCAGCCCCGGCAATCTCGCCGCGATCTTCACCGACACCGCGATCCTGGTCATGCTGGCCCTCGGGCAGGCGGCCGTGATCATGACGCGCTCGGTCGATCTGTCGGTCGCGGCGAATCTGGCGTTCACCGGCATGGCCGCCGCCATGCTGAACGCGGCCCATCCCGGCCTGCCGATCGGCGTCGTCGTCGGCGCCTGCCTCGCGATCGGGCTCGCGCTGGGGGCGGTGAACGGGCTTCTCGTCTGGCTCCTGAGGCTGCCGCCGATCGTGGTGACCCTCGGCACGCTCAGCATCTATCGCGGCCTCGCCTTCGTCCTGTCGGGGGGCGCCTGGATCAACACGTTCCAGATGTCGGAACGCTTCCTCGCGTTTCCGAGGACGGAACTGGTCGGCCTGCCGGTTCTGGCATGGCTGGCGATCGCCACGATCACCGGCGCCTCCATCCTGTTCGGCTGGACGGCCTTCGGACGCGCGCTCTACGCGACCGGCGGCAATCCGACCGCCGCCACCTATGCGGGCATCGACACCGGGCGCACGACCTGCCTGGCCTTCTGCCTCTCGGGCATGCTGGCGGGCCTCTGCGGCTATCTCTGGGTCTCGCGCTTCGCCGTCGCCTATGTGGACGTCGCCGCGGGTTTCGAACTCGACGTGATCGCGGCCTGCGTCATCGGCGGCGTCTCGATCGCCGGCGGCATCGGGTCGGTCGGCGGCGCGGTCCTGGGCGCCCTGTTCCTCGGCATCCTCAAGAACGCGCTGCCCGTGCTCGGCGTCTCGCCGTTCTGGCAGATGGCCATATCGGGCGTGATCATCATCGCCGCCGTCATCCTGAACACCCGGACCGAGCGCAGCCGCGGCCGCGTGATCCTCAAGCGGATCGATCGCCTGGAAGGGGTTCGGGCATGAGCATCGCCGACCTCTCGCCCGTCCGGGCCGACCCGCCGGCCGCGCCGGCTTTCCGCCGCCTCCCGGACCGGGGCCGGTCACGGCTCGCCGAACGCGCGACCAGCTGGGACGCGTTGCTCTTCGTCCTGTTCGTCGCGATCTTCTGCGCCAACGCGTTGGCGTCACCCTACTTCCTCGATATCTGGAACATCTCCGACGCGACGTTCAATATCACCGAAAAAGCCATCGTCGCCTTGGCGCTGGCCTTCGTCATCCTCTGCGGCGAGATCGATATCTCGGTGGCCGGCACCATTGCGCTCGCCTCGACCGTCATGGGCTGGCTCGCCGGCACGGGCGCCTCCATGCCGGCGGTGGCGCTCGCCGGCCTCGGCACCGGGCTCCTCTGCGGGATCGTCAACGGCGCGCTGGTGACCGCACTCGGCCTGCCCTCGATCGTGGCCACGATCGGGACGATGAGCCTGTTCCGCGGCCTCGCCTACGCGATCCTGGGCGACGGCGCCTTCACCGCCTATCCCGCCGGCTTCGCGTTCTTCGGCCAGGGCTATGTCTGGGAATGGCTCTCCTTCGAGTTCGCCACGTTCCTCGTCCTGGCGATCGCCGCCGGTCTCGTGCTCCATCGGACCGCGCTCGGGCGGAGCGTCCGGGCGATCGGCTACAATCCGGCGGCGGCGCGCTTTTCCGGCCTCCGGGTCGCGCGCATCACGTTCCTCGCCTTCGGCGTGACCGGGTTGGCCGCGGGGCTCGCCGCCGTGATGCTGACGAGCCGGCTGGGCTCGACGCGACCCTCCATCGCGCTCGGCTGGGAACTCGACATCGTCACCATGGTGGTTCTGGGCGGCGTGTCGATCACCGGCGGCTCCGGCTCCATCGTCGGCGTCGTCCTGGCGGCCTTCGTCATGGGGCTCATCACCTTCGGCCTCGGCCTCCTCAACGTGCCCGGCATCATCATGTCGATCGTCATCGGCCTGCTCCTCATCGGCGTGATCGCGCTGCCCGTCATCGTCGGGCGCATCGGGCGCCGCGTGTCCGCGGGCCGGCCATGACCCCCGCGCTCGTGACTCCCGCGCTGGAGAAGATCGCCTTTCGCATGATCCTGAAGCCGGGGGCGGAGGCCGCCTACCGCGCCCGGCACGATGCGATCTGGCCGGACCTCGTCGCCCTGCTGCGCCAGGCGGGCGTGCGCGACTATTCGATTCATCTCGACGCCGAGACGAACCACCTCTTCGCGGTTCTCTGGCGGCCCGTGGACCACGGCATGGACGCGCTGCCCACGGCGGCGATCATGCGGCGCTGGTGGGACGCGATGGCCGACCTGATGGCGGTCGGGCCCGGCAACGCGCCGGTGGCGGTGCCGCTCGAAACCCTGTTCCATCTGGCATGAGCGCGCATCCTCCGCGCTTCGTCGCCGTGATCGACGTCGGCAAGACCAACGCCAAGCTCGCGCTGCACGATCTCGCGGCCGGCCAGGACATCTTCGTCGCGACCACGCCGAACACGGTTCTGCGCGACGGGCCCTATCCCCATGCCGACACGGAGCGGCTGTGGCGCTTCCTGCTGGCCGCGCTCGCCGAGTGCGCGCGCGGCCATGCGATCGACGCGATCTCGATCACGACCCATGGCGCCTGCGTCGCCCTGGTCGATGACGACGGTCTGGTCCTGCCGATCCTCGACTACGAGAGCGCCGCGCCCGAAAGCCTGCGGGCCGACTACGACCGCCTCCGGCCGCCGTTTTCGCAGACCTGTTCGCCCCGGCTGCCCAACGGGCTGAATGTCGGCGCGCAGCTCTACTGGCAGGAACAGACGTTCCCGCAGGCCTTCGCGCGCGCACGCCGGATCCTGTTCTATCCGCAATACTGGGCCTGGCGGCTGACCGGCGTCGCCGCCTGCGAGGTCACCTCGCTCGGCTGCCACACCGATCTGTGGAGGCCGGTGGAGGGCGGCGTCTCCGCCCTCGCGACGCAGCGCGGCTGGGACCGGCTGCTGGCGCCGATGCGCAGCGCCTTCGACGTCCTGGGTCCGCTGAAGCCCGCATGGGCCGATGCGATCGGGATGAGCGGGCGCAAGATCCCGGTCCATTGCGGGATCCACGATTCCAACGCCTCGCTGCTGCCCTATCTGCGCGCCACGCCGGCGCCCGTCACGGTCCTCTCCACCGGGACCTGGATCATCGCCCTCGCCGTGGGCGGCGCGACGCGGCGTCTCGATCCGCGCCGCGATACCCTCGCCAATGTCGATGCGTTCGCCCGGGCCGTGCCGTCCGCCCGCTTCATGGGCGGGCGCGAGTTCGACGCGCTCACGATCACGGGCACCGTCTCTCCGACGCCGGCCGATATCGCCGCGGTGCTGGATGGCGCCGTGATGGCGCTGCCGAGCTTCGCGCCCGGAACGGGCCCCTATCCCGATGCCGCGGGCACCTGGACGCAGGATCCCGCCCAGCTCACCCTCGGCCAGCGGACGGCCGCCGCCAGCCTCTATTGCGCGCTCATGACGGCGCGGATGCTGGAGATCCTCGATGCCGGGGGCGGCACGGTCGTCGAGGGGCCCTTTGCCCGCAACCACGTCTTCCTCGATGCGCTCGCGACGCTCACCGGTCGCCCGGTGACGGCCTCGACAGGCTTTGCCGGGACCACGACGGGCTGCGCACAGCTGGCGACACGACCCGGCGATTTCGGCCGGATGTCCGACGGCGCCGTTTCCACCCGCGCCGCCGCGCCCGATGCGCGGATCGCAGCCTATGCGCGGCGATGGCAGGAGCGGGCGGCGACAGGGGCATAGACCCCGTTCATCCCAGAACCCGAACGTTCCAGGCCTGACAGGTCGCTCGCCATCGGCAACCGATACCGTGAGGCAGGCATGCGCCCGTCCATAAGCGCGGTCGGCGGCGCCTACGACAACGCCATGGCCGAAAGCCTCTTCTCCACGCGCGAATGCGAGGTGCTCGCCCACCGACGCTTCCGCTCACAGGCGGAGGCTCGGAGGGCCTGGTTCAGCGACTTCGAGCGCCTCTACGATCCGCTGCGCCGACACTCAGCGCTCGGCTACCGCTCCCCCGCCGTCTCCGAGCAGGAGACAGATCGTGAACTGTCATCCGAAGCTCTGCTCAGCCAAGCCCCCAACCGTCCACCAAGGCCGAAGCGACCCTAGTTGGTCTTGGCGCCGAGTTCACCGAGGTGGCGTTGGACGATGCGATGGGTTTCGGTGGCGAAGGCCTTCAGATCCGGGTTGGTGCCGGATTTGGCCTCTTTGGCGAAAGCGGCACCATCCGCATCGTGGATCGCCTTCATGTCCTTGACGTAGGCAGCGTCGAAGGCCGCACCCGACAGCCCCTTCATCCGGTCTAGCCGGCCCTGGAACTCGGCGTTCAACGTATCCGGAACTGAGAGCCCGGCGCCGGTGACAATCGACTTCAGCTTGTCGCCCACGAGGCCATGGTCATGCGCCTCGGTGTTACCCTGGTCCTTGATATCCTGCCGAGCGCCTTTGCCCTCAGCGAGCTTTCCAAGCTCGACCTCGTACATCCCACCCTGCGAGACTTTAGCGACGAAGGCCTTGTCCTCATCGGATACAGTCGCAGCTCGGGCGGCTACGAGCCCAGCAAGCGAGAGGGTCGCTGCCAGAAGGAGGCGAGCGGTCGGTCGGCTGTAAGGCATGGGATGAAACTCCTGTCACGCGACACCAACGCCCTTGCTATCTGTATGATGCATCACGGTTTGCTGATCTTGCAGGGGGGCAAGGCCTGGTGCTTTGCGCCGTACCCGGATCGCTGCCACGCAGGCCATAGTTAAGGCTTGCTTAAGACCGGTGTGGCAAGAACAGCACGCGTGTGTGCGATCGCGTCGGAACCTTCTTAATGAACGCCCTACCGCTGCGTCGGACCGCCCTTCTGTCGCGCCGCGAGGAAGCCCTGGCGCGAGCGTCAGCGGGTCTATGGGAGTGCCGTCTGCGCGACGAGGCGCTCGAATGGACGGGCGGTGTCTACGACCTGTTCGACATCCCGCGTGGTACACGCTTGCAGCGCGCACGGATCCTCGACTTCTACGAACCAGCCTCGTTCCGCCTGTTGTCATCAATCCGGAGGCGGGCGCTGGCGACCGGGGCGGACTTCCGCCTCGACGCAGAGATCGTCACCGCCCGTGGGCGACGCCGCTGGATCAGAATAACGGCGTCCGTCGAGACGGAGGGTGGCCGGCCAGTCCGGATTTTCGGGCTCAAGCAGGACGTCACCGAGGAGATCACACGGTTCGCCGAACTCAGCAGGCAGGCTCAGCGTGATGCCCTGACCGGTCTGGCCAATCGGGGTGCCTTCGATCAGCGGCTTTCGGAGGCAGGTGGGCGTGCTCCGATCGGCGCGCTGCTGCTCGTAGACCTCGATGGCTTCAAGGGCATCAACGATGCCTACGGACACGTAGCAGGCGACCATTGTATCCAGGTTTCGGCCGCACGGCTCAAGGAAACCTGTCCGGATGCCGCGCTCGTGGCCCGCATCGGCGGCGACGAATTCGCGGTGCTGATCGCTCAACCCGTTGATCGGTGGGCGGTGGAGGCGCTGGGTTGGCGCATCCGTGCAGCGCTCGGGCATCCGATCCCGGACAGCGGGCGCCAGCTGCGCGCTGGCGCGTCGGTTGGCATCGCGTACAACGAGGCCAGCTCCGGCGATGGTGCTCCAGCCGAGCTTTTTACCCGGGCCGACGCGGCCCTCTACGCCGCCAAAGCGGCTGGTCGGAATACCGTGCGGATTGATCGCGAGCCGCCACCGGCGCTCCCAAGGGTGCAGCCGCGTCGAGAAGGTCGCTGCTGACATGCCGAAGCGATCCGACGAGGAACGCCTGATAGAGGCATGCGATCGGCCGATTGCCACCTCGCCGTAGGACCACAGCCATAGATGCTGGCATAGCCCCGGGGATCTGCCTGGATGTTCGGTCCCGCTGTGTGGTGGTGCAACCGATGCCGCATGGACGGACGCGCCATGGGACAGGTTCTCCACGGCAGCGCCACGACGACTGAGATGGTCCGGCGGGCAATCCCAGCTGGTCGAGAGAGGGTGAGGGCCGCCGCCAAGCGCGACAGCGCCACGACGGTGCAGAGGTGGCGCTCACGTCAGACCAGCCAGAGCGCCGATGGGGCCGAAGGAGCCCCGCTCGAGCGTGCTCAGCCTGGAGGAGGCGGCGGTTATCATCGCCTCCCGGCGGCAGACCTTGCTGCCGCTGGACGACGGCCTCTACACGCCGCCGCCGAGCCTGCCGCGCACCACAGGCCGGAACCGAACATCCCGCCGCTGAAAGCGATGAAAAGCGCCCACCCTGGTGTTCCAGGTGTGGGCTTGTTGCGACTGCGCCGACGAAGCCGCACCGCGAGACCGTATCTCCGGGTCGCGGCGCTGCACTTTCGGCGCTCAGCCCCCAGCCGATCGCTGACAGCTGTCTCGGTGGTTATGATTAACGAATCGTTGCCTCCGGCAGGCGTCCTCGCCGGGCTGTTAGCCCCGCCGCCCGATCTGATCGCGGGCTGCCGGGGCTGATTTCATCGCGGGACGGTTTTCATGCAGACCCGTCCAGACCGGGGCATCAGGATTTTCTCGGGCGACCGTGCCGATTGCGGTCGCGGCTGTTTGGCCACCCTCTCACGGATGGCCCCACGGCTCACTAACTATGAGAGATGATTACCTTCAAACCAAACCCCCACAAGCTGCGGGTCACACCATCCACGAAGGAGCCCGGTCGGTTTGATTGGTCGATCACGCGTGACGACGTGATCGTGCGCCAGTCGGTTCGCTCCTTCGGTTCGGAAGGGGCTTCGGAGGCGAACGGCGATGCGGCGCTCCGGGACGTCACATCGCGTTGGCAGAATGCGTGACCGCTGCGGACCGGGGAAGGGACCTTTTGACAGACGCCCGAGTTCGGGTCTGGACCCGATCAGCACCAGAAGGCGATGACGGCGGCCAGAGCGACGGCTGAGGCGTAATTGCGGGCGAGCTTCTCGGATCGGGTGGCGATGCGGCGGAAGTCCTTGAGGCGATTGAAGGGGCCTCGACGCGCCGGCGTTCACGATAGCGCCTTTTGTCGTGGCGGATCCTTCTCTTGCGGCCGCGCTGGCCCGGGATGATCGGCGTTATGCCCGGCACGCGCAGATCCTTGCGCAGCCAATCGGCGTCGTAGCCCTTGTCGGCGCTCAGGCGGCGGATCCGGCCGGGCGCGTCGGCCAGGACGGCGGGGGCGGTGGTGACATCGCGGGCATTGCCGGGCGTCAGCAGGCGGACGCCGGGCGGGCCGAGGACATCTGTGAGGGCGTGGATCTTGGTCGTCCGGCCGCCGCGCGACGGGCCAATGGCCTGCGCACGCGCCCCCCTTCACCACCGTGGGCGGAGCGATGCGCCCGCACGGAGGTGCTGTCGATGGCCGTTGCCTCGCCCGACCATCCGGCTCGGACCAACGCCGCCAGCATGGCCCTCCAAAAGCCGCGCCGTGACCACCCGTCGAAGCGGTTGTAGACGGTGGTGCGTGGGCCATACGCGGCCGGGCAGTCGCGCCAGCGGCAGCCGGAAGTGAGCACGTGCAGGATGCCGGAGATGATCTGCCGGTCGCCCTCGCGCGCCGGTCCGGGTTGATCCTTCGGCAGGAACGGTTCGATCACCGCCCACTGCGCATCCGAGAGCCAGACCAGGTCCGCCATCGCCGCCTCCGCGCTGCACGCGGCGGCCCTAAGTCACAACATCACAGAGCCTACAAATGCTTGATGCGGTTCACACCCTCGGGCTCCGTCCTTCCGAGATCCGAAAATGACAACTTGAATATGTGTGATCGATCAAGCCATATCTCGGACATCCGCAGGCGCCCATGATCTGCGGATGATGCGGTTGTGTCGACGGCGTGTCTTTCTCTCTTGCATCGTCCAAAGGGCGGTCGCACATGACGGACGTGCATCGGAATCGTATGAAGATACAGCCGTCAAACGCGCTCGGACTCGCCCCTGCAACTGCATTAAGCCCATGCTGGGTGCAATTAGCGCCACCATACCGCGCGAGAGCCGCAGTGCGGATTTGAGCAGGTCCGCACGCGGTCTTCGCGGGATGCCTTTTAGGCCGCGCGGATCGAGGCGAGGAACCGTCCGACCTCGGCGTTGAGGCTCTCGGACTGGCGAGACAACTCCGATGCCGCATTCAGGACCTGACTGGCGGCGGCGCCGGTTTCCTCGGCGGCGCCGGCGACGCCGCTGATGTTGCTCGTGACCTCAGACGTGCCCGCCGAAGCTTGGCTGACATTGCGGACGATCTCCTGCGTCGCGGCCCCCTGTTGCTCGACGGCGGCGGCAATCGACGTCGCGACACCGCTGATTTCGCGGATCCGACCCGTGATCTCGCCAATCGACGAGACTGCATGACCCGTGGAGCTCTGGATCTTTGTGATCTGCCCGGCGATATCGCGGGTCGCTTTGGCCGTTTGCTCAGCGAGTGCCTTGACCTCAGAAGCGACCACGGCGAAGCCCTTGCCGGCGACGCCCGCCCGCGCCGCCTCGATCGTCGCGTTCAGCGCGAGGAGGTTGGTTTGGCTGGCAATGCTCGAAATCAGGCCGACCACATCGCCGATCTCACCCACCGACGCACTCAATTCGCGGACGAGCATTCCGGCCTGATCGGCTTCACCCACGGCGACACGCGCGAGTTCGGCCGATCCGTTTACCTGGCGTCCGATTTCTTGCACCGACGAGCCAAGCTCCTCCGCCGCGGCCGCAACGGTATTGACGTTCGATGCCGCTTCCTCTGCCGCGGCCGCCACGGTCGTGGACTGACTGGCTGTTTCCGTGGCAGTCGCGGTCATCGATTGTGCGGTGGCCTGCAATTCGGTCGCGGACGACGAGACCATGCCCACGATGCCCCCCACGGCACGATCGAAGCTGTCGGCGAGCTCGATCATCGTCCGGCGTCGCTCCGCGACCGCTGCCGCGTCGGCGCTTCGTTGCAGATCGGCCTGCTCCGACGCCGTCTTGGCGACCATGGCCTTGATACCTTCGACGGCTTTGCCGACCGCGCCGATCTCGTCGCCGCGCTGGGCTTCGGCGATGGGCGCATCGGTCTCGCCCTGCGCCATCCGCTGCAGCACCGACACCAGACGGCCCAGAGGGCGGGCGATCAGGACGAACACGAGGGCTGACAGCAGCAGCGCGATGAAGACGCTGGCGATGCTGCCAGCGATGCTGGTGAAATACGCCGTATCGAACGCTTGCTGCTGCTCGGCACTGCGGCGAGCGAGGAGGTCGTGCTCCGTCTGCGCAATTTCGGAGGCACGGGCGCGGAGGGCATCCATAGAGGACTTCCCAGCTCCACTCGCCTCGATCTCCCGGGCCTTCTCGAGATGCCCGGCTTCGGCGCTGGCGATTTCTCGGGCGGCAACCCCGTCCGACCACGCGTCCGCGGCCTGCTTCAGGTTGACGAGTCGGCCCTGCTGGTCGGGATTGTCAGACGTTAGCTGCCTGACCCGCTCGAAGCTCTCGCGGAACTCAGTCTGACCTGACCGATAGGGCGCTAGAAACTTTGCGTCGCCTGAGATGAGATAGCCGCGGACACCGGTCTCTTGATTGACCAAAGCGGTCGTCGCAGCATCGAGTGACCGCAGAACCTGAAACGTGTGTTCCGTCATGCGGATGTTTGCGTCGATCGACTTCAGCCGTCCATAGCCCAATGCGCTGCTGCCGAGCGTGACCGCGGTGAGGGACAAAAAGGCGACCGTCATCCTGGTCGTTATCTTGAGATCAGAAATAAAGCGCATGGCTTTGACCTTTTGCACTATGGTATGTCTGTTTTCGGTCGGGTCAGCCTGGCGTATAATAGGTTAAGATCGGCAAAATCGAATTCGCTAACGCGTTAATTTGGATTAGGGTTTGATGATTTCACAACCGCCGGTTACATTTTCGGAAGGCGCCCGCCTTGATCAAAGTAGACCAGTATTCCGATGCCGAAGCATTTTTCGCAAAGGGCCAAAGCCCGGAATGCATTGATGCGCCGCAACATTATGCCGGCGTGACGCAGATATCCGCTTGAGTTGCGACATATTGCGCTTATTTCAAGTTGCATCGATCGCGCCATGTGGCCGAAAGCGGAATGGCCGCTTTCGGGTGCAAAGACGGATCAGCAGCCGCTCGGCGGCGCGATTATGCCGACACGATGTCCGACGGCTGTCTGTGTTGACCCGTCCCGGCCGCCGAGCCGCCGACCGTTTCATGGAGGTCAGTTCCGGCGGTCTCGGGCAGGACCAGGGCCGCGCAGAAGGCGACCCCGTAGGCGCAGAGGGCGCAGGCTCCCATCGCCGTGCCGAGCGGCAGGCTTGCGGCCAGGATGCCCACCGTGGCGGGCACGACCGAGCCGAAGCCGCGGCCGCCCCCGAGGCAGAAGCCCTGGCCGCTCGCCCGGATTGCGGTCGGGAACAGCTCCGCGAAGGTCGGCAGCATGCCCGAGGCCAGGGCCCCCTGGAACGCGCCCAGGAAGAAGCTCAGGACGATGGTCGTGGTGAGGCCGATCGGCGCGAGCAGGAGAATCGCGACGTTGCCGGACTGCAGCGCGAGGAAGGTCATGAAGGCGGGGCGGCGGCCGATCCGGTCCGACAGCCAGCCGTAGAGCAGTGGCCCGACGAGGGAGCCCAGGATGTTCATCGCGAGGTAGCCGGTGCTCGACTTGATCGAGAGGCCGAGGGCGGTGCGCAGGTAGGTCGGCAGCCACGTGATCATCACGTAGGCGCCGCCGAAGATGCCGGTCGACATGATCGCGGCGGCGGCCGTGCGGCGCAGGTGCCGGCCGGTGAAGATCGTCCAGAACGGCGGCGGCACGGCGCCGTCGCGCTGCGCAGCCCGCGCCTCGGCGTAGATGCCGGATTCCGGGACGAGCCGGCGGATGAAGAAGACGAGCCCGGCCGGGATGACGCCGATGGCGAAGAAGACGCGCCAGCCCGTCTCCTCGGAGAACAGGGACGTAAGGACCGGCAGCAGGCTGACCGAGATCGCGTAGCCGACCGCATAGCTGCTCTGGACGGAGGCCGCGACGCGCCCGCGCAGGGCCGGCCGGATCACCTCGCTGATCAGGACGCCGCCGACCGCGGCCTCACCCCCGTAGCCGAGGCCCTGCAGGAAGCGGACGAGGGCGAGGGACCAGAAGTCGCTCATGAACGCCGCCAGGCAGGTGAAACCCGCGACCATCAGGATGGTGACCTGCAGGATCCTGACCCGACCGATCCGGTCGGCCAGGATGCCGGCGGCCCAGCCGCCGACCGCGGCCCCGGCGAGGGAGGCCGTGGCGAGGTATCCGGCCTCGGCCTGCGTCAGGCCGAGCGTCGCGATCAGCGCCGGGATGACGAGGGCGTAGATCGTCGTGTCCATGGCATCGAGGCCGAATCCTGCGAAGCAGGCCCAGTAGGTTCGGCGCTCGGTCTGATCGAGCGTGTGGTACCAGCCGAGCTTCCTCATGACGCGTCTCCTCCGGCCATCCGGGATCGTGCGCCGCTCGGGCTGCCGGCCGGGCGGGCTGCACGGTTGAACCGGTGCCGTCTCTTCGCGGACGGTCTGCCGGCTTCTATTTCGGCGTTCGTTAGTCCTGCCGATCGTCCACGTATTCGAGGCCCGCGGCGGCCAGCGCGTCGCGCATCGCGTAGAGGTCGAGGCCGAGTTCCCCGGCCGCGAGCCGGGCGCGCTTGGCGACCTCGTTGGCGGCCCGCGCCTCCGCCTGCGCGGCGACGGCTTCGGCCTTGGCATGGGGCACGACCACGACGCCGTCGTCATCCGCCACGATCGCGTCGCCCGGCCGGACCAGGGCGCCCGCGCAGACCACGGGGACGTTGACGCTGCCCAGAGTCGCCTTGACCGTGCCCTTGGCGGAGATCGCCCGCGACCAGACCGGGAAGCCCATCGCCTTGAGCGTGCGCACGTCGCGGCAGCCCGCGTCGATCACCAGGCCGACGCCGCCGCGCGCCTTCAGCGAGGTGGCCAGCAGGTCGCCGAACATGCCGTCGGTGTTGTCGGTCGTGCAGGCGACCACCAGGACGTCCCCGGGGCGGCACTGCTCGATGGCCACGTGCAGCATCCAGTTGTCGCCGGGCTGCGCCAGCACGGTCACGGCGCTGCCGGCGATCGCGGCCCCCTCCCAGATCGGGCGCATGTAGGTCTTCAGGAGGCCGGTACGCCCCTGCGCCTCGTGGACCGTGGAGACGCCGTGCCCGGCGAGCGTCGCGGCGACGGCCGGCGCGACGCGGGGGATGTTGCGGACGACGACGTTGCTCATGCCAGTTCCTCCAGCGTCATCGGGAAGAGGCGCTGATAGGCCTCGCCATAGGTCATCGCCGTCCCGGAGTTGCGGCCGCCCTGGACGCCGCGGTTGAGGGCGACGCGGGTGTAGTATTCCCAGAGATGTTTCTGCGCCGCGAGCACCTGGAACGCGCGGAATTTGGTCTCCCACACGGCATCGATGTTCAGGATGACCTGGGGCTTGAAGTTGCACTGCTCCGGCTGGTGCGGCTCGAACAGGAACACCGGCGGCGCGGCGTAGCTGCGGTCCGGGTCCGGCTTGTGCCCGGCGGCCTGGGCGATCACCCGGGCCTCCTGCGCCACGTGGGCGGCGACCGGATGGTCGAAGTTGTACGGGTCCTCGAGGGCGTGAGTCAGTACGAAGGCCGGACGCTCCTCGCGGTAGACGTCGACCAGCCGGTCGAGCACGGCCTCGTCGACGCGCAGGGGATAGTCGCCGACGTCGAGGAACTCGATCGTGGCGCCGAGGATGCCGGCCGCCTCCTCGGCCTCGGCGCGGCGCTGGGCTTTCACGTCCTCGAGGCGCACGCCGGCCTTCTTCCAGGCCCACTGGCTCTCGCCGCGCTCGCCGAACGACAGGCAGACGATCTTCATCCGGTAGCCCTTGCGCGCGTGCAGGGCGATGGCGCCGCCGGCGCGCCAGACGAAGTCGCCCGGATGGGCTGTCACGACGAGACCCGATCGCGCTGCGGCCGCCATGTCTCATCCCTCCCGAAGCGTGCGTCGCCCCTCGCGCGCACTATTGTGCATGCAGCGCTAGCGCCCCCCGCCCGAGCAAACAAATGATTAGATTGAGGCTATTGATGCACGTGATCGAATAATACCTGCCGGTTCGGAACAGTCCGGCGCGATGCCCCGCCACCCGGTTCTGCCGGCAGGCCGCGCGGTCAGAGCGCGTTGAAGTAGGCCTGGATCATCCGGGCCAGGCTCTCCGCCACCGGTGACAGGGTGTGATGGCGGCGCGTCACGATGCCGATCGTCCGCGCGATGCTCGGCGCCCGGAGCGGCACGGCGACGATCTTTGCCTCATCGGCGGCCTGAAAGGCCAGCCGCGGCACGACGGTCACACCCAGGCCCCCGCGGACCATGCCGATGGCGGTGGCGACGCGGTGCACCTCGTAGGCCCAGGTCACGTCGGCGTAGCGTCCGCCCAGTCCCGCCGCGATGAGCAGGTTGTTGCCGGTCTGCTCCCCGATCTTGATCAGGATCTCCCGGTCCAGCGCGGACCACGTCACCACCTTCGCGTCGGCGAGCGCGTGATCGGCCCGGCACACCAGCACGAAGGCTTCCTGGTGGATCGGGGTGATATCGAGGTCGTAGTGCTGGGCCGACATGATGGTGATGCCGAATTCGGCCTCGCCCGCCCGCACGCGCTCGATGATCGCGGTGGCCGACTGATCAAGGACACGCACCAGCACGCCCGGGTGAGCGGCGCTGAACCCCTGCAGGATGACGGGCAGGTGGTGCCCGGCGATCGTCGGTAGGCAGCCGAACCGCACGACGTCCTGGCTCTCGCGGCCCTGACGCCGGAGCGTCCCGAAGATCTGGGACAGCTCGTCGACGATGCGCTGCGCGCTCGGCAGGAGCTCGACGCCGGCGGGCGTCAGTGTCACCTGCCGCGTCGTCCGGGCGACCAGCCTGACGCCGAGTTCGTCCTCCAGCTTCTTCAGGCGGTGGCTCAACGCCGCCTGCGACAGGCTGAGGCTGGCCGCGGCCCGGTTGAAGCTGCCCCAATTGGCGATGCTGAGGAAGGCCTGCAGGCCCAGGAAGTCGATCCGCTCCATCACCCCTCGCCGTCGAAACGCGGCGCCAGCACTCGCACGGACGGAGAGGCCGCCGCTACGGATCGGCCCGCTGCCAGCCGACTGCGAGGCGAGGCCGCGGATGCCGCCGAGGCTCAGGCGAAGAGGCCCGTGCAGACCACGCGCATGTCGGGGACCGCCTCCAGGTTCCGGACGGTTGACACGATTCGCCCGGCCCGCTCGCGCGGCAGCCCGGCGAAGTCGGCGCAGCCCTCGAACTTGGCCACGGTGTCGTCGAAGCTCATCGGCTTCTCCGGGCTGCCGCGGGCGAAGTCGCCCTGGCCCGAGACCGAGCGCCCGTCCGTCAGCCGTACCTCGACGTAGCTGCGCATCTTGTCGGCGCCGGCCGCGTCGGCGTCCGGGTTGTTGTAGAAGTCGACCCGCTCGACCATGGCCTGCAGCTCCGGCCGGTTGACCACGTCGTCCTGGAACTGCCCGAGCCCGGCCTTGCCGAGCACCAGCAGCACGGCCATGCAGTACTCCATGCTGAACTTGGCCTGCAGGCCCGTCCTCGGCTGGTGGTGGATCAGCGTGTTGAGCATCTGCCGGTTGGTGCCGACCCGGACCTGCGCCACATCCTGCGCCCGGATGCCGTGCTGCGCGATGAGCTCCGCCATCACGTCCATGGCGGGGTGCGTGAGCGAGCCCGAGGGATAGGGCTTGATCGACACGCCGGGCGAGCGCAGCGACCACGGCCGACCCAGGCGGCCGACGATCGCCCCGGGATCCCAGCCGCCCCCGAAGGCGGCGAAGAAGCCGCGCTTGGCCTCGAGGATGTCCTCGGCCGCCGTCCAGCCCAGGGCCGCGAGGTCGGCCGCCACGATGCCCGCCTCGGCGGCATGGCCGGCCTGGAACGGCTTGGTCATCGTGCCGAAATTCTCCCGTAGGCCGCCGGCCTCGGCGCCGGCCACCCCGAAGGCGTTGCGCAGCTGCTTGGCGTCGAGGCCGCGCAGCTTCCCCGCGGCCGCCGCCGCGCCGAACACCCCGCACATGCTGGTGGAGTGGAAGCCGCCCTCGTAGGAGCGGGGCGCGATCGCCTCGGCGAGCTTCGTGGCGACCTCGACGCCGAGATGATAGGCCAGCATGAAGTCGCGGCCGGACTTGTTCAGGGCCTCTGACAGCGCCAGGGCGGGGGGCAGGGTCGGCACCGTGGGATGGGTCAGCAGGCCGTAGACGCGGTCCTTCGCGACGGCGAGTTGCGTATCGTCGAAATCGTCGGCGTGGATGGCGACGCCGTTGGCGAAGGCGGCGAAGCGCGGGGCGGCCTGCAGGGTCGTGCCGAGCACGGTGGAGGGACCGTTCAGCATGCCGAGATCGGCGAGGTAGCGGCGCACGATCGGACCGGTCTCGGCCTTCTCGCCGGCGATGGCGAGGCCGAACGCGTCGAGGATGTGTTGCTTCCCGAGCGCGATCAGCTCTGGCGGCAGGTCCTCGTAGCGGGCCGCGACCACGAAGGCGGCCATCTCCGCCGTCACCCCGGCGGTGCCGGCCGGCGCATCCGCGGCGAAGGCGCGTCGGCGCGCGCCGGGCAGGAGGCTCATCCCGGCGCCGAGCGCCGCCAGACCGGACAGAAATCGCTTGCGGCTCAACGTCATCATCGGATCCTCCCGGCTCGGGTCTCGTCGCGTGGCGCGGGACGCCCCGTCTCCGACGCGTCCCCGGGTTCGCTCAGCTCAGGCGCAGCAGGCCCGCGACGTCGCGCATGGTCCCGACCGTCTCGATCGCCAGGACGGCGTCGATCAGCCGGGACGTCCTGTCCGCGCCGAGGACCGGCGCCATCAGGTCGCGGCACTTGGCGACCACCTCCGCGCGCGGCATCGGGTTGTCGGCCGTGCCGCGGACGGCCAGCACTTTGTCGGACAGGACTGTCCCGTCGTTCAACGCGATCTCCACGATGGCGGCGCGGGCCGGTTCGAGGCGTTCCAGCGCGTCGCTCGGGATCAGCCGGACCTTGGCGCGCATCCGCAGCACGGTCGGATCGGCCATGCGGTCCCTGTCGTACGCCGCCTGGAACGAGGCCGTCCCGTCGAGCAGCATGATCGCCACCATGTGCTGGAGGCAGATATCGGGCATGTCGCGGTTGTCAACGACCCGCGCCTCGGTATGGGCCACGCGGACGGTGACCGATTCGATGGCTTCGGCGTCGACGGACCGGCGCTGCAGGATGTTGCTCAGGGCATCCAGCGGCGCCTGGATCGGGGAGCCCACCGTCCACTTCTTGATGTTGGTACGGGCGATCTCGTAGCGCTCGCCCAGCTCCGCCGTCAGCGCGTCCAGGCGGGCATCGGGCGCGTAGGCCAGGAAGTAATTGTCCGGTCCGGAGAAGATGTCGTCGAGGCCGGTGCATCCCGCCTTCACCATCAGCGCCGCGGTGAGGCCGCTGCGCGCGGGCATGCCGGCGAACACGAAGGACTTCTCGATGTGCTGCGTGTCGCGGGTCCAGGCGCCGATGCCGGAGGATTGCTGGGCGGCGTAGTCGAGGACCCAGCGCATCTGCTGCGCGTCGAGCCCGGCGGCGCAGGCGGCGGCCGCCGCGGCCCCGAAGGCGCCCGCGATGGCGTGGGTGCTTTTGTGGCTGGTGTTGCGGAACGGGATCGCGTCGAAGCTGAGGGTGACCCGCGGGCCGACGTCGTAGCCCAGCGTCACGGCGCGCAGGAAGCGCGTGCCGTCGATCCCGAACTTCTCGGCGGCGGCCAGCGCCGCCGGCACGATCGGCGCGCCCGGATGCGACTGCGAGAACTCGTTCGAGTCATCGGTCTCGTCCGAATGCGCCAGCATGCCGTTGACCAGGGCCGCCACCAGCGGATCGGCCGTGGCCCTGGAGGCGACGAGCGTCGCATCACCGGAGCCGCCGTAGGAGGCCGCGAAGCCGTAGGCGGCCTTGGCCGGTAGGAGTCCGGAGCCCGACACCATGGCGGCGAAGGTGTCGAGGATGTGGTGCTTGGCCGTCTCGACGACCGCGTCCGGGAGCGCCCGGTCTCCGGCCGCGCCCATATAGGCGCTGAGCTTGGCCATGATTGGGCTGACGGTCCCACCGGCAGTGCCTTCGGCCGCGGAGGCGCGCAGCGGCACGGTCCCCAGCAGGGTACCGGCGCCTTGCAGCAGGGCCCGGCGACTCGGTCCCATCAGGTGGCCTCGGTGTGACATCGGTTCTCCGGACGGCGGGGGGAGCGGGGGGGTTCAGGCGCGGTCAGGGATCGGCGAGAGCACGGCCGCGCCCGAAAAGAAGGCGGCGAGGTTGCCGACGACCTGCCCGATCGTCGCCTCCATGGTCTCGGGCGAGCGGCCGGCGATATGGGGCGACAGCACGACGTTGGGCAGGGCGCGCAGGGCCGCCGGCACCTCGGGCTCGCCCTCGATCACGTCGAGCCCCGCCCCGGCGAGGCGGCCGGCACCGAGGGCCTCGACCAGGGCGTCGGTGTCCACCACGGAGCCGCGCCCGACATTGACGAGGAAGCCGGCCGGCCCGAGCGCGTCGAGGGCCGCGCCCCCGACGCAGTGGCGGGTCGCAGCCCCGCCCGGCAGCGCCACGAACAGGACGTCCGCCCAGGCGCAGAGGTCGCTGAGGCTCGGCGCGTAGTCCCACGGGACGTCCGGGACAGGCCGACGGTTGTGGTAGCGCACCGCCATGTCGAAGCCGGCGCAGCGCCTGGCGATCCGGCCGCCGATCCCGCCGAGCCCCAGGATGCCGGCGCGCTTCCCGTGCGCGCCCGGTCGGGCCGTGCCGCCCTCCCGCCAGCGGCCCGCCCGCACGGCGGCGTCGAAGCGCGGGATGTCGCGCAGCACCGCCAGGAACAGGGCGAGCGCGTGGTCGGCCACGCAATCCGCGTTGGTGCCGGTGCCGTGCGTGACCACGATCCCGCGCGCGCGGGCCGCCGCGAGGTCAACGCCCTCGTAGCCAACGCCCTGGGCGCAGATGATGCCGAGATTCGGCAGGGCCGCGATCAGGGCGGCCGGGATCAGCGTCGTGCCATTGGTCACGATCGCCCGGACGCGCGCGCCGGCCCGCGCGGCGACCTCCGCGCGGGCCTCGGGCGTGAGGGCCTGATGCACGGTGAAGTGCGCCCGCAGCCGGTCGAGGGCGAAGGGCGCGAGGTCGATCGCCAGAAGCACGTCCGGCTTGGGCCCGCCCGCTCCGCCGGGCCGCGACGCCTCATCGCTCATGCACGCTCCTTGCTCGCAGGGGTCAAGTGTTCGCGGCGGCTGGAACCCGGTGCAGGCGGTCAGGCCCGAGTTCGGACAGGGTGTTCACGCCGAGCAGGCCCATGTTGCGCCCGACATCGTCCTTCAGGATCGCGATCGCGCATTCGACCTCGGGGCTGCCGCCCAGGGACGCGGCGTACAGGAAGGGCCGCCCGACGAAGACGAAGGACGCGCCCAGCGCCAGTGCCTTCAGCACGTCGGTGCCGCGGCGGAAGCCGCTGTCGATCATCACCGGGATCGTGCCGCCGAGCGCAGCCACCGTCGCCGGCAGGGTGCGCAGGGGCGACACCGTCCCGTCGAGCTGCCGGCCGCCGTGGTTCGACAGGATCACCCCGTCGGCGCCGAGATCCCGGGCCGCGACCGCGTCGGCCGCCGCCATGATCCCCTTGACGACCAGCCGGCCGCGCCAGCGATCCCGCACCAGCCGCAGGTGATCCCAGCACAGGTGATCCCGGTTGCCGAAATCCCGCAGCACCGAGGCGGACAGGATCGGCGCCCCCGGCGCCGCGTGGGAATTCTCGAAATGCGGCATGCCGTGGCACGCCAGCGTGCGCAGGAACGTGCCGACGGTCCAGCGCGGGCGCAGGAGCCCGTCGAGGGCGAGCCGCAGGCTCGGCCGGAGCGGGGTCGAGAAACCGGTGCGGGTGATGTTCTCGCGGTTGCCGGAGATCACGGTGTCGACGGTCACCACAAGCGTGCTGAAGCCCGCGGCCGCGATCCGGTCGATCAGAGCCACGATCCGGTCGGGCTCGCCGGGCAGGTAGGCCTGGAACCACGCCTCCGGATTGTGGGGGATCACGTCCTCCATGCGGATGAGCGAGGACGCGCTCATGATCATCGGCACCCGGGCCGCCCGCGCGGCCGCGGCCAGCGCGATGTCCCCGCGATAGGCGGCCAGGGCGCTCAGGCCCATCGGGGCGATGCCGAACGGCGCGGCATAGTCCCGGCCGAACAGTGTGGCGGCGGTCGTGCGCGCGCCGACCCCGACCAGCACGCGCGGCACGAACCCAACTTCGCGCAACGCCTGTCGGTTGTCGTCGATCGCTGCATTGGTCTCCGCAGCGCCCGCGATGTAGCCGAAGACCGGCCGCGGCAGGTGCCGCCGCGCCGCCGCCTCGTAATCGGCCAGGGCCAGCGCGATCGGCTTGCCGGGCCGGCGCGTCCCCGCGGCGGTCTCGGTCGCCGCCGTTCCGGGGACAGCCTCGGCATGGCCGGCCAGTCTCTTGGCGCCTGACGCCATCGCTCTCCATTCCGGTGATGGGCTGGACGTCCCCGCACCGGGGGGCGGCGGGGTTACGCCCGTTTCTTTCACAAGTGTGTAAGATTGGATGCTCGCTGTCCATAGGCATCGACGGGCGACACAGATCGAGGCACGCGGCGGATGCCGGAGCGCGACCGATCGCATCGCCCTCTGAGAGGGTCGAACCAGCGCTCCTTGGCACTGACGAGCCGCTCGGCGAACCCTGAGATCTGATCCTTGAACGGTACGGGGCCGGCATCGAACTATTTCATATCTGTGCATTGCGATCGAATCCGCAGCAGGCCATCACGGGCACCGGATGCGAGCCGGAGGATGCCGATGAGCCGCGACTGCCTACCTCCGCAGGCGCCCGAGCCCCCGGGCTTCGCGCTCCCTGGCGGCGCCTGCGACAGCCACACCCACGTCTTCGGGCCCTACGCGCGCTCCCCCCTCGCGGAAGACCGCAGCTACACGCCCCCGGAGAACGACGGCGCCGCCCTGGTGCGCCAGCTCGACGCGATGGGCCTCGCCCGATGCGTGATCGTTACCGCCAGTGCCTACGGCGACGACAACCGCGCCATGCTGGACGCGCTCGCGGTGGCTCCGGACCGGCTGCGCGGCGTCGCGGTCCTGTCCGAAGGCGTCGGCGAGGCCGACCTCGACGCCATGACGGAGGCGGGCGTGCGCGGCGTGCGCGTCAACCTGTTCCGCCGCAACGGACGCCAGGTTTACCGCAACGGCATGGGGTTGGACGCCCTGCGGACGCTCGCGCCTCGGTTGCGGGCGCGGGGATGGCACCTCCAGGCGTGGCTGCACGCACCGGACCTGCCCGAGCTCTGGCCGAGCCTGACAGCCTGCGGCATGCCGGTGGTGATCGATCATATGGGCCGTATGAGCACGGCGCGGGGCGTCGCTGATCCGGGCTTCGCGCTGCTCTGCCGGCTGGTGGCGGACGGCACGGCCTGGACCAAGATCTCGGGTGCCGACCGCCTCACCGAGGCCGGTCCGCCCTACGGCGATGTCGATCCCTTCGCCGCCGCACTCATCGCGGCCAATCCGGAGCGCCTCGTCTGGGGCAGCGACTGGCCGCACATCAACTACTTCGGCGGCGCGACCGACCACGGCGTCCCGTCCGACGCGGATCTGCTGCGGACGCTCCGGCGCTGGACGGACGACAGCGCCCTGCATCGCATCCTAGTGGACAACCCGGCCGCGCTCTACGGATTCCCGTGAGTCTCCGCGCTACCGGCGCCCTCCGCCTTCCGGTATCACCGACCGGTCAGACGAAGAGGCGGGCCAGCCGGACCGATGCGGGTCATGTGTTTCATGGATGTGAATATCGTTCGTGCGGTGCTGGCGCCGTGACGGTGCGCGCGGACGTCCCGACCGAGTCGCAGGGCGCGGCCGTGAAGTCGGCGCGCCGGGTGGTCGAGGTGCTGGAGCATTTCGACCGCGTCCAATGCCCGCAATCGCTCACCGAGATCGCGGGGGCCCTGGGCTACCCGGCCTCCAGCACCCTGGCCCTGCTCAAGAGCCTGCTCGCCCTCGACTACCTCTCGTACGATTTCGAGCGGCGCACCTACAGCCCGACCATGCGGGTCGCCATGCTGGGCGCCTGGGTGCAGGCCTGCGTCTTCCGCGACGGGGTGCTGATCCGGCTGATGGAGGCGCTGCAGGAGGCGACCGGCGAAACGGTCGTGCTCGGCATGCAGAACGACCTCCACGTCCAGTACATCCACGTCGTCCAGGCTCGCCACCTCCTGCGCTACCACCTGCATCCCGGCACGTTCCGGCCGATCCACTCCACAGCCGCCGGCCGGATGCTGCTGGCGCACCAGTCCCGCGACGCGATCGCCCGCCTCGTGCGTCAGCTCGACCGGCGCGGCGGCGTGACCCTCGACCTCGACGCCTTCTGGGACGGCCTCCAGGCAGTCCGCGCCGCCGGCTACGCGTGGTCGGCCAATCAGGTCACCGAGGGCGCCGGGACCATGGCGGTGCTAGCGCCGAAGATGGCCGACGGGCGCGCCACGGTCCTCGGAGTCGCCGGCCCCCTGTCGCGCCTGGAACCCAACCGGGCGCGCATCCTCGCGGGCCTGCGCGGCATCGTCGGCCCGCCGGTCGCAGATCTAAAAAATTCACGGTTGTAAATTTTTCGGAGTTGAGCGACCCTCCGGTCAAGACGCGCCGGTGCTTCGGGACCCCTGTGGCCTGCGCCGGCGCCGAAGACGGGAGGAGACGGATGACGAGCGGCATCGCCGAGCTTCGGGGGAAGCGCTACGATCTCGATCTGCCCTCGATGCGCGATCGGGTCTCGCCGGAGGAGTGGGAGGCGCGGATCAACCTCGCGGCCTGCTACCGGCTGGTCGCCCTCTGGGACATGACCGACATGATCGCGAACCACATTTCGGTGCGCGTCCCCGGTGAGCCGGAGCATTTCCTGATCAATGCCTACGGGCTGCTCTACGAGGAGATCTCCGCCTCGAATCTCGTGAAGATCGATTTCGACGGCAACATCGTCGACAAGCCCGACTTCGACTATGGCGTGAACCGCGCCGGCTTCGTGATCCACAGCGCGGTCCACCGGGCCCGGCACGCGGTCGATTGCGTCATCCACACGCACACGCCGGCCGGCATGGCGATCTCCGCCATGAAGTGCGGCCTCCTGCCGATGACCCAGACGGCGATGCGCTTCTCGACGGTCGCCTACCACGATTACGAGGGCGTGGCGGTCGATCTCGACGAGCAGAAGCGCCTCGTGGACGACCTCGGCGACGCGGATCTGATGATCCTGCGCAACCACGGCCTGCTGGTGGTCGGGCCGACCGTGCCGCAGGCCTTCAGCAACATCTACCGGGCGGAACTGGCCTGCAAGGCGCAGCTGATGGCGATGGCGGCGAGCACCGATCTGGTCCTGCCCTCCGACGACGTCATCGCCAAGACCAACCACCTCTACCGGCCCGAGGTGCGCCGCCCGTTCGGCGTCCTCGAATGGCCGGCGCTCCTGCGCAAGCTCGACCGGATCGACCCGACCTACCGGGATTGACCGCCGTGACCATGGCTCACCCGGGCACGGTGATCGAGGTGCTGGCGGCCTACGCGGCCTCCGAGCGGGCCCACCCGCTGCCGGAGACCGTGCTGCATCACGCTAAGCGCGCCCTGATCGACTGGTTCGCCGCACTCCTGCCGGGCGCGCGCCTCCCACCCGCGACGCTGCTGGCCGCGGCGCTCGCCGACGAGTTCGGGGGTGCGGCGGGTGGCGGCCGCGCGGTGGTCTACGGCACCGGGCTCCGGGCGCCCCTGCGGACGGCGGCGCTGATCAACGCCACCGCCTCCCACATCGTCGAGTTCGACGACATCTTCCGCGATGCGATCTACCATCCGGGTTGTCCGGTGATCGGCGCGGCGCTCGCCGCCGCGCAGACCCTGGGCGCGGACGGTGCGGCGCTGCTGCGGGCCATCGTTGTCGGCTACGAGGTCTCGACGCGCATCGGCGTCGCCGTGCAGCCGTCGCATTACCGCTACTGGCACACGACCGGGACGATCGGCACGTTCGGGGCGGCCGCCGCGACCGCCAGCCTGCTCGGCCTCGATGCCGGTCGCACCGCCCACGCGCTGGCCACCGCCGCCACCATGGCGGCCGGGCTGCAGCAGGCCTTCCGCTCGGACGCCATGTCGAAGCCGCTGCATGCCGGTCACGCCGCGGAGGCCGGGGCGCTGGCCGCCCTGGCGGCCGGCCGCGGCGTCACCGGCGCCCTCGACGTGCTGGAGGGGGAGGCCGGGTTCGGGGCGGCGATGAGCCGGGGCGCCGCGTGGGACCATGCCGTCGATGAGCTGGGGCGCCGCTACAACATCTGCGCCATGACCTTCAAGAACCACGGCTGCTGCGGCCACGCCTTCGCGGCCATCGACGCCGCCCTGGTGCTGCGACCGGATCTCGACCTCGACGCCATCGCGGACATTACGGTCGGGACCTACCGGACGGCCCTCGACGTCACCGACCGGCGCGCGGTCGCGACGCCCTTCGAGGGGCGGTTCTCGACTCCCTTCACCGTGGCGAGCGCCCTCGTGCACGGCAGCGTGCGGCTGGATGCGTTCAGCCCGGAGCGTCTCGCCGATCCACGGGTCCAGGCGTTGATGCGGCGCGTGGAAATGGTCGTCGACCCTGAGAGCGAGGGGGCGTTCCCAGCCCGGCGCTCGGCCGTCGTGACGGTCGCGCTGACGGACGGGCGCCGCCTCACGCAACGGCAGCCGACCCGCAAGGGCGACCCGGACGCGCCGCTCACCGACGACGAGCTCGCCGACAAGTTCCGCGAACTCGCCGCGCCCGCGGTCGGCGCAGCGGCGGCGGCCGATCTGCTCGCGTCCCTGCGCACCCTCGACACGGCGTCGGCCGAGGCGGTGGCGCGGCTCGGGGTCGGTCCGCCGGTACCGGACTAGGCGGCCGGGCCGCACCAACACACCCGCCAGAGCCGCAAGATCGGCCGGCGGCCTCCAGGGAGGACAGCGCATGGACACGCGGGCAATCCCCGTCGGCCTCGCCACACACGATGGCACGCGGCCGGCTCGGGAGATGGACCTGGAGAGTGCCACGATCCGCCGGATCAACCGGAGGTTCATGCCGATCCTCGTCGTGGCCTATATGGTCTCGTTCATCGACCGGGTGAATGTCGGCTTCGCGGCGCTGACGGCCAACAAGGACCTCGGCCTCAGCGCCACGACTTACGGCTGGGGCGCGGGCATCTTTTTCCTCGGCTACTTCCTGTTCGAGTACCCGAGCAACCTGATGATGGGCCGGGTCGGCGCGCGCCTCTGGCTCGCCCGCATCATGATCACCTGGGGCTTCGTCTCGGCCGGGATGGCGCTGGTGACCGGGCCCGTCTCGTTCTGCGTCGCCCGGTTCCTGCTCGGCGTCGCGGAGGCCGGGTTCTTCCCCGGCCTGCTCCTGTTCGCCGCGCTCTGGTACCCGAAGGCGTACCGGGCCCGCTGCATCGGCCTCATGCTGGTGGGCATGGCGGTCTCGAGCCTCGTCGGCGCGCCGATCTCCGGGCTCCTGCTCGGGCTCGACGGGTGGCTCGGCCTGTCAGGCTGGCAGTGGATGTACATCCTCGAAGGGCTGCCCGCGGTGTTCCTCGGCGTGCTGCTGCTCTTCGTCCTGACAGATCATCCCGAGAAGGCCGCGTGGCTCAGCCGCGAGCAGCGGGACTGGCTGCGGACGGCTCTGGCCGCCGAGCCCACCCGCGCGCACGCGGCGCCGAACATCTGGGCGACGATCCGCGATCCGAGGGTGCTGTTCTACGCCCTGCTGTTCTTCAACGTCACGACGGCGAGCTACGGCCTGAGCCTGTGGCTGCCGCAGATCATCAAGGCCGCCGGCCTGACCAATGCCCAAACCGGCTTCGTGACCGCGATCCCCTACGCGTTCGGAACGCTGGCGATGGTTTTGGGCGGTTGGTGGTCGGACCGGCACGCGGACCGGATCGTGCCGACCGCCGCCATGACCTTCCTGGTCGCTGCCGGCCTCGCCGTCTCGGTCTGGCTCGCCGAGCCGCTGGCGCAGTTCGCGGCGATCTGCGTGGTGATGATCGGGATCTACGGGCTGAAGGGCCCCTCGCTGGCACTCTACACGGAGCGTTTCCCGGGGCCGGCGGCGGCCGGCTCGATCGCCATGGTGACCGCGCTCGGCAACCTGTCCGGCTTCCTGCCCCCCTACCTCGTCGGCTGGATCAAGGACGCGACCGGCCAATTCTCCTACGGCCTCCTGTTCCTGGCCGCGGTCGCCTTCCTGGGCGGCGTGCAGGCCCTGCTCGCCCCCGCCTTCGAGCGGCGCCTCGCCGCCGCTGCGCCGCGATAACGGAAGGGACCGCGATGCTCGCCACGGACACCGCCTTCGGGACCGGGAGACCCACCCTCCATCGCCGCGTCGCCTCGATTCTCGGTGGCTCCGTGGGCAACCTGATCGAGTGGTTCGACCTCCACATCTACACGGCGTTCTCCCTCTACTTCGCGCCGCAATTCTTCCCCGGCGACTCGCCGAACGTGCAGCTCCTCAACGCGGCCGGGATCTTCGCCCTGGGCTTCCTGCTGCGGCCCCTCGGAAGCTGGATCTTCGGAATCTACGCCGACCGGCACGGGCGACGTACCGCGCTGAGTCTGTGCGTGACGCTGATGTGTGGGGGCTCATTGCTGATCGCGGTCTGCCCGACCTACGCGCAGGCTGGGATCCTGGCACCAGCGGCGCTCCTGCTCGCGCGCATGCTGCAGGGTCTGTCCCTGGGCGGCGAATACGGGGCGAGCTCGGTCTACCTGACGGAGATCGCGGATGCCCGCCGCCGCGGCTTCTTCAGCAGCTTCAACTACGTGACGCTGATCTCCGGACAGCTGCTCGCGACCTTCCTGCTGGTCGTGATGCGTGCGCTGCTGAGCGCCGAGCAGATCGCCGCCTGGGGCTGGCGCATCCCGTTCGCCATCGGCGCCGCCTGCGCGGTCGTCGGCTACGCCCTGCGCCGGAACATCGACGAGACGGACCAGTTCAAGGCGCTCCAGCGGCGGGGCACGGCGGAGCGGCCGACGCTGCGCCTCCTCGCCCATCCGCGCGCGCTGGTTCTCGTGGCGGGCATGACCGTCGGCGGCACCGTCGCGTTCTTCACCTACACCGTCTACATGCACCGCTTCCTGTCGAACTCGGCAGGGCTGACGCGGGACCAGACCACGCTCGTCTCCTGCGCGACGCTGCTGATCTTCGCCCTGCTGCAGCCGGTGCTCGGTGCGCTGTCGGACCGGATCGGGCGCAAGCCCCTGCTCCTCGCCTTCGGCGTGCTCGGTACCCTCGGCACCGTGCCGCTCATGAGCGCGATGACGGGGGTGCACGATCCGTGGTCGGCGTTCATCCTGCTGATGATCGCCCTGGTCATCGTGTCCGGCTACACCTCGGTCAACTCGGTGGTGAAGGCGGAACTCTTCCCGACGAGCGTGCGTGTCCTCGGCGTCGGTCTTCCTTATACCCTGGCGACATCGCTCTTTGGCGGGAGCGCCGAGTATGTCGGCCTGTGGTTCAAGCATCTCGGCCACGAGAGTTTGTTCTTCTACTACGTCAGTGCCTGCATCGCCTGCACGCTCGTCACGACGCTTTTCCTCAAGGAGGGCGGCACGGCGAGCCTCGATTCGGAGCGCGTGGAGAGCGAGCCCACCGCCACGTGGGGCTCGTGACCGACAGCGCGCGCGGCGTCGCCCCCTCCCAGCCGACAGAGGATAGCCCATGGCAGACCCCCAACTCATCGTGCAGCGGGACGGCCCGATCGGCTGGCTGACCTTCAGCAATGCCGCCAAGCACAACGCCATGACCTTCGAGATGTGGAGCGGCGTGCCCGAAGCGGTCGCCGGCCTCTCGGAGGATCCGGATATCCGGATCCTGGCGCTGAAGGGGGCGGGCGAGAAGGCGTTCGTGTCCGGAGCCGACATTTCCGAGTTCGAGACGAAACGCGGCTCGGGGGAGGCCCAGGCGGCCTACAACGCCGCCGCGGACGCGGCGACCGCGGTGATCCAGACCTGTCCCAAGCCGACCCTCGCCATGATCCGCGGCTACTGCATCGGCGGCGGCCTCGGCCTCGCGCTGGCCTGCGACCTGCGCTTCGCCGCCGAGGGCACGCGGTTCGCGATCCCGGCGGCCAAGCTCGGCCTCGGCTACCGATACGCCGGCATGCGCCGCCTGGTCGACGTGGTCGGCCCGTCGCGGGCCAAGGACATCTTCTACTCGGCGCGCCAGTTCGAGACCTCCGAGGCGCTGGGTATGGGGCTCATTAACCGGGTCGTCGCCAAGGACGCGCTCGAAGAGGAGGTCCGCGCCTATTGCGCCCGCGTCGCCGCCAACGCGCCGCTGACCATCGCGGCCGCGAAGCTCGCCATCGACGCGGCCGCCACCGAGCCCGGCCCGGACGCCCTCGCCGCCATCGACCGGGCGATCAAGGCCTGCTTCGCCAGCGAGGATTACCGGGAGGGCCCGATCGCCTTCCGCGAGAAGCGGCCGCCAAACTTCAAGGGCCGCTGAGCGGCCCCCGACCTGCCACGCCACGCGAGACCGGGAGACGCCCATGCCCTCTGCCACCGCGCTGAGCCGCTTCACGGTGCTGGATCTCACCCGCGTGCGCTCGGGGCCAACGGCGGTGCGCCAGCTCGCCGATTGGGGCGCCGACGTCATCAAGATCGAGCCGCCCGGGGGTGACCGGATCGGCGGCAACCGCGACGGGTCCGACTTCCAGAACCTGCACCGCAACAAGCGCAGCCTCACCCTCGACCTCAAGCAGCCCGAGGGTGTCGCGGTGCTGAAGCGGCTCGTGCGCGCGGCCGACGTGCTCGTCGAGAACTTCCGCCCGGACGTGAAGGACCGCCTCGGCATCGGCTACGCGGCGCTGGCGGCGGAGAACCCCCGGCTCGTCTACGCCAGCATCTCCGGCTACGGGCAGGACGGCCCCTACCGCATGCGCCCCGGCCTCGATCAGATCGCGCAGGGGATGGGCGGCCTGATGTCGATCACCGGCGAGGCTGGCGGGGGGCCGGTGCGGGCCGGCATCGCGGTGGCCGATTCGAGCGCCGGCCTGTACTGCGCCCTCGGGATCCTGACGGCGCTCCTGGAGCGGGAGCAGTCGGGCCAGGGGCAATGGGTCCAGACCTCACTCCTGCAGGCGCAGATCGCGCTGCTCGACTTCCAGGCGGCGCGTTGGACCATGGACCACGAGGTCCCGCCCCAGATCGGCAACCACCACCCGACGGCCAGCCCCATGGGCGCCTTCCCGGCAGCCGACGGGCACGTGAACATCGCGCCGATCGGCGAGGCCATGTGGCGGCGCCTGTGCGGCGTGCTCAGCCATCCCGAATGGGCCGAGGACCCGCGCTTCGCCGACCAGCCGTCGCGCAGCCGGAACCGCCACGCCCTCGCGGCGGCGATCGCCGCGGAGACGCGCACGCGAACAGCCGTCCACTGGGTCGAGGCCCTCAACGCGGCCGAGGTCGCCTGCGGGCCGGTCTATACGATGGATCAGGTCTTCGCCGACCCGCAGGTCCAGCACCTCAACATGGCCGAGACGGTGGAGCACCCGCGCCTCGGACGGCTGGGCCTGGTCGCGCAGCCGATCCGGATGTCCCGCTCGCACGGGCAGGTACGCACGCCTGCCCCCGATCTCGGTGCGCAGACCGACGCGATCCTCGGTGATCTCGGCTTCGACGCGGGCGCCGTGGCGGAGCTGCGGGAGAAGCGGGTGATCTGAAGGGTCGCGAGCCCGGCCTCGAGACCGGGCGGTCAGGAGGGGGACACCATGTCGGATCGGAGACGCCCATGGACCGCGTGAGCCTCGCCGCGGTTCCGGACCGCGCCGCAGCCGGAGGGGTGACGTCCAGCACCCGGATCTTCTGGATCACCTGGGCGGGCTGGATGCTCGATGGCTTCGACTCGGCCATCTACATCTTCGTGCTGGTCCCCGCGGTCTCGGAACTCCTCGCGGCCGGGGGCATCCAGCCCGCCCGCGGCACGATCGCGCTCTACGGCGGCTACTTCTTCTCGATCTTCATGCTGGGCTGGGCCTGCTCGATGTTCTGGGGCTGGCTCGCCGACCGTATCGGGCGCGTGAAGGTGATGTGCCTGACGATCCTCGTCTACTCGATCTTCACCGGACTCTGCGGCCTCGCGGGCGGGCTCGCGTCCTTCGCGGTGTTCCGGTTCCTGGCGGGATTCGGCGTCGGCGGCGAGTGGGCGGCGGGCACGCCGTTGCTCCACGAATCGGTGAGCGAGCATCAGCGCGTGCGGCTCGCGGGCTGGCTCCACACCGCGACCCCGACCGGCCTGTTGCTCGGCGCCGCGGCGTCGTTGCTTGCGCCGGTGATCGGCTGGCGCGGCATGTTCATGCTCGGCGTTCTCCCCGCCCTCCTGGTGGTGGCCATCCGAGCGACCGTGTCGGAGCCCGACCGGGCGCGCCGCGCACAAACAGGATCCGGGCTCCCCCAGCCCAGCATCGCCGAGATGTTCGTGGGGCCGCAGGCCCGCACGACCTGGGCGGCCGGACTCATGATGTCCTGCATCATCCTGGGCCTGTGGTCCTCGACCTACTGGGCGCCAACCTTGGTGATCAGCAAGCTCGTCGCAGCCGGATCGACGTCGGCCGCGGCGCAGAAGGTGGCGGCGATCAGCGGCATCATCACCAATATCGGCACGCTCGTCGGCTGCCTCGCGATGCCGTTCATCGCGACCTGGTTCGGCAGCCGGCGCCGGACGGCCACCGCCTTCTTCCTCGGCGCGTTCACCATCAACCTCGTGGCTTATCTTGGCGCTGCCATCTGGCTCGACAGCGTCACGCTGTTCATCGCATTGCTGCCGCTCGTCGGGTTCTTCACCAACGCGGTGTTCTCGCTCTACACGATTTGGCTGCCTGAACTCTTCCCGACGAGCCGCCGGGCGTTCGGGTCCGGATTCGCCTTCAGCTTCGGACGGCTCCTCGGCGCGCTCGGGCCGACGATCGTCGGCACCCTCGTGGTCGTGACGGGATCGTACCCGGAGGCCCTATCGATCATCTCGCTGGTCTACCTGATCGGCTTGCCGACGATCTGGCTCGCCCCTGAGACCGCCGGCAAGGAACTCCCGGCCTGAGAGCGAAATACTGTCGCTTGGTCAAACGTTTCTGCGCGCTGATCGTACCCTGCAACCAGACAAGGACGCCGCCGTTCGCGACGCGCAACCCAACAGGAGCGGATCGTGCCCAGAGCGGCAGCGTCCGCTTTGGAGCCAAACCGTCTGCCAGGGACTGGCTGGAATGGGCGCAGAGCGGAACGGCCGGTCTCGGGCATCGAGCCGACGGAGCTTACAGCGCAGTTTGGCCGCCACGTCGCCGCCGTGGCCTCGTGAACGAGCCGCCGTCTATCATGCGTCATCCTATCGATCCGGGTCGCCGGGACCGCATCGGGCGGGCCGATTCCACCGGGGTAGATATCGCGTGGCGCTGGAGGCGGTCGGTTAAGGCGCGGTCTCCGTGCTGGAGTGCCGTCCGTTTACGACCGTGAAGCCCTCGACCGCCCCTCGGAACACCGCCATGCGCAATGCGGCCGGTTCCGCCCGGCCTTCGACGCCCCTCAATAGGTTAATGTCGCCCGGACACCCACAACCGTGGCGTTCCTGATAGGCCGTCCCGTGGGATCGCGCGGATCGGGGATGTTGCCGCCCGGATGGAAGACATACTGCAGGTTCGGCTGCACGGTTACGCCCGGCCCCAGGACCGCTTGGTATGTCGCTTCGACGAGGGCCTCGAACCGGCGCCGCGGCATCGCGGTGCCGGTCGCCAGGATGGTGTCGCCGTCGAAGCCCCGCGCCGACGGGGAGATGCGCGCGTAGGACACGGCCACGCCGGCTGTGTCGTTCGAACGGGTCGGAAGGAGGCCGCGGTAGCCGATGCCCGCATCGACGTAGAGATCGACCAGGTTCCGGTCCCCGGGGGAGCCCACGGCGCGCACGAACGCGCTCGCGCCCTCGTCATCCTTGCCCGGCTCGCGAAAGATGGTCTGGTCGATGATCGCGTAGAGGCCGTCGTTGCCCCTGAAGCGTCGCGCGATGCCGGTCGTCGACGGATCCGCGAGGGAGCGCCCCGTGCTGTCGATCCGCAGTGAATCGAACCGGCCGAAATGGTGCCAGCCCCCGAAGGTGACTGTCCCGGGCTCGTCCAGGATCTGGCCGGACCGGTCCCGCGCCTCGAAATTGTAGGCGTAGGCGGCCTCCGCGATCAGGAACGGCGGGTCCGACAGCCGGAAGTTCGTCCCTGTCCGATCGCGTCGTTGCGGGTCCGGGTCTTTCCACGCCTGCGCCGGCCCCGCCGGGTCGCCGTCGAACAATCCGACCTGGAAGGAGAGGTTGGGGGTCGGGAGATATTTCGCCCGAACGGCCGGCGCGCCGAACGGGTAGGCGGGTCCGCCGCTCGGCAGGTTCGTGCCCGCGATGGTCGGCCAGCCGAAGGTCGAGTTGATGAACAAGGTCGCGGTCTGGCTGACGAGGAACTCAGTGTCGGCCGCGATCTGCCCGATCTTGACCGACAATCGGCTGTCGAAGACCTGCTGCTCGACCCACAACTCGTACAGGCGGGTCGAGGGAAGCGCCTCCAACTCACTCACCACGGCGAGGTCGTTCACCGCCGCCCGGGTCAGTCCCGCTCCGTTGATCTGATAGGCCTCGGCCCGGAACGCCAGGCCCTTCCACCCCGCCAGCCGGTCGAGATCCACGTCGAGCTGCATGTCGATGCGGCCGACGACCGTCGCGGTCCGCCGCGTGCCGCCGTTCGTGTCCCCGAGGATGTCGGCGATGGCGTTGAAGCTGAGGACGATCCCGCGGTCTGCCAGGAAACGGCGAAGGCCGGTCGGATCCGCCGCGTCGCCCAGCGTCGCCTGGATGGAGGTGGTTGCAACGGCGGACGGTTTGCCCGAGACCTCCGGCTGGGCCACCGACGTGCGCGGATCGCCGCCCGCACCCGTGTTCGCGTTTTGCGCGGCGCACGTCGCCGGCGTCAGGCAGCGAAGTGCGAGGTCGACCGCGCATGCGGCGCGGATCGCATGCGCCGCCCAGGGGCGATGACCTGCGGTTCGTGACCGGGCGGATGCGACCATCGCCGCGTACGGTCCGTCAGCGGCGCGCGGCAAACGTTCCGCCCCCAAAGGTCAGTCGCACAGGCATGAGGCTCGCCAGAACTCGTGGTGCGTGCATCGACTGCTACCATAGTGACACGCGTTCGACGGAAGAAGCGGCACTGGCGCGTGTCCGGCCGATACCGTCCAGCGACCGCATCGGTGTGAAAGATGGAGCGACCGATCCCGTCATGAGACACGCATCCGGGTCCGGCTGCTCGTAGTACATGTGATGGTACATGCGGGCATACGGGACGCACTCTTCCGTTCTCCGGTGCCTTGCCCGGACTTATGCGAGGATGTTGACGGCCCGGGCGGCGACGAGCGCCACGGTCAACAGCGAGATCAGCGCCTCCGTCATCATCAGGAGCTTGGCGCGCGCCGTCAGCGGCAGCGTGTCGGTGGGCGAGAAGGCGGTGGCGTTGGTGAAGGCTAAAAATAGGTAGTCCACGAAGCCCGGTACGAACCGCGCCCGTGCATCGTCTTGCGCCATCGTCATCTGCGGGAACAAGAAGTCTGGATCTTGCGCCCTGGGATGGCCGCGCAACGCCGCGCCGCCGCGGTCTGTGGTCCAGAACCACAGGGCGAAGATAATGACGTTGGTGCCCCAAATGTTGAGGGCATCGACAAGCAAGGTAGAGCCGCCAGCCGCCTTGCCGTTCAGGAGGGCGCGCACCAGGGCTGCGAGGGCGGCCGTGTTGGCCACGGTGACCAGCGCGGTCAGCACCACCGCAAGCCGTCGGATCCGGCGATGGAAATGGTGGATCTCGGCCCAATGCGCGTCCGTTGTGGCACGCCGCGCACGGCCCTGGTTCCAGGCTGTGATCGTTGTGAGCGGCACGAGCAGCGCAACTTCGAGGGCGGGGGCAAGCCATCGCGGCCCTAGCGACAGATCGTTGACGACGAGCAATTGCAACCCGGCGATGCAGGCGACGGCGCCCCGGGCGAGCCAGAAATCGAGTCTGCTCGTCCGCACGCGATCCGGACTCGGGGGAGGCCCCATGAACAATCCCCGATGCTGCGCCGTTAAGGGCTGTCTTGGCTGGATCCGCTGAATTTGTGTTGAAGAAGAGGCTGCTGCCGCGCTGACCCGGGCGGAGTGGGGTGGGCCTGAATCAGATGCCGTCGCGTTGAATTCGCCTCGGCGCATCATGCGATAGGCCAGGTGGTCCTTAGGTGAGCGGAAGTGGTCAGGAAGCGGCCTGAAACCGAACGTCGCGAAGCGATTGGCGCGGTTGTGGGTGGCTAAGCGCGCGAATGGCCTATCGCGCCGGGTGCGTCCGCTCACGAGATGCAGTTTCAGCCCACTGAATGACCGGGATGGGCGCTGAGCGATCATCCCGCTCCCGACCCATACCAGCCGCTCGCACCATGCCGGACATTTCTCAAAAGCAGCCATACGGCACGCCCGTACGTTCGATCCTCCGTAATCATCCATCACGACTACGTGAGTTTTTGGCATACAAAATTTCACGTACGGCAACGCAGCAGGGACCCAGCTCTGTCGGGCTCGCTGCAGCGAAATTTGGGAACACAAAAGATGGACGCTAACCGACGCGCATTCCTAGGAACCGCCGCCCTTGGAGCCGGTGGCCTAGTGGCGCTGACGCAGCAGGCTGCTGCAGTGACCACGGATCACGGCGCGCCGGGCGCGGGCGGCTTCGGCCGTGACGTTCAGCAGCTCCCCCCGGGCGCGCAGGTCGCCTACCACGACCCTAAGGATGTCGGCGCCATGCCCGATTTCCATTTCTCCCTCGACGGCAACGTCCCGAAAATCACGTCGGGCGGCTGGGCCAAGGAAGCGACCGTTCACCAGTTCCCCATCAGCAAGGGGATCGCGGGCGTCCATATGTTCCTTGATCCCGGCGCTTCGCGCGAGCTGCACTGGCACGCCATCGCCGCCGAGTGGGCCTACGTGATTGACGGCCGCTGCCAGACGGTTGTGCTCGATCCGTCGGGGGCGAGCGAGATCAACAATTACGAGCCAGGCGACCTCTGGTTCTTCCCGAAGGGCCACGGCCACTCGATCCAGACGATCGGCGACAAGCCCTGCCACTTCATCCTGTCGTTCGACAACGGCGCCTTCTCGGAGCACGGCACCTTCTCGATCACCGACTGGGTCGACGTGTCCCCGAAGGACATGCTGGCGGAGAATTTTGGACTTCCGAAGGAAGCGCTCAACGCCTTCCCGAAGGGCGAGGCCTACATCCAAGCCGGACCGGTCATTCCGCTCTCCCAGGCGCTCGATGCTCCCTGGCCGAAGGAATCCACCCACAAGTTCCGGCTCCTGAAGGACCCACGCGCCGTGCGCGAGTTCGACGGGGGGACCTTCCGTCTTGCGACCGTCGACGAGTGGCCGGTTTCCAAGTCGATGTCGGGCGGCGTCATGACGATCCGGCCCGGCCAGATGCGCAAGTTCCACTGGAACGTGAATGCCAACGAGTGGCATTTCTACCTAAAGGGTAAGGGCCAAGTGGCGCTATTCGGCTCGGGCGGTCGCGGCAAGGTCGCAGAGTTCAATCCGGGCGATGTGGCCTACATCCCGATGGGCTTCGGCCACGCGATCAAGAATGTCGGCGACGAGGATCTGGAGATCATCCAGACCTGGGACAATGGCAAGTTCGAGGAGATCGACCTCGATGCTTGGATCAAAGCCAGCCCGAACTATCTCGTGTCCAACAACTTCGTCGGCGTACCGGCCGAGACGATCACGAAGCTAAAGCAAGGCTAATCGAAATTCTATTATCGACTAGAAGGGTGAGGTTCTTCTGTAGGGCCTCACCCTCCATGAACTAAGACAACCTGCTGCACTGCCTCATCGTATAAGACCTCTGATTATACCGCTTAGCCGCCCGAAAGCGGACCGGCAGAAATCCACCTTGAACAGCCATTGCGGTTCCGATCCATCGCAGAAGCTCGATGAGCCGGAGTCGTACCGCTGAATCAGATGGTTCGTCGTCCGCCCGCCTCGGTGCAGGGATCGTCTGAGGGCAGACATCGTCGCTGCGGTATATTTGGCCTGGTTCATCCACCGAACCATCACGTCATCGCGCGCGCAAAAGCCGCCTCATCGAACGCAGCTTCGCTTGGCTGCGATCTCATGGGTGTATCGGTCATCGAGCGGGTTCACGACCGCTTACGAAAAAAATACCAACCTCTCTAGACGACCGGTCTAATTCGAGCTATATGCGTCTCATAACACGCGAGAGTGGCAACATCGCCGTCCGGCAAGGCATCCTGGACACCGCATCGTGGGTGCACAGGGATTCTCGGGCGTTGGGCTCAACGAGACTCTAGTCGCGGCTCAGGTCCTGAAGGGGGCGTTCGACCACGATTTCGGTTCGAGGGAGGCGTTCGGCGAGGCGCTCCTGGCCGACTATCTCGCTGAGCCTGCCTTGAACTACGCCGAACGATTGATGAACCACTGGCGCAAGTGGTAGTCAACACAAGACAGTATCGACTACCGAGGCAGGTGCCTACCGGTAAAGCTCGCTAACGGCTTGCTGATGACCAGCCAAAACCCGGCTTCCTCCGGACCGGCGGCCGAGCGTCTGCTCGAACGGCTTGCGAACCGCTGAGGGCCGGAGGCGTGGTGCCATCGAAGACGCGGCTGTCCCTCGGCGCAGCCATCGAACGCCTTTCTAGAACCGACCACTGAACGGCTGCATCGAGCGGGGCACCGAAACCTTCGCAGCGCCCCGCTGCCAAGAGGCTCTCCCGCATCAGACCCACGGCACGCGCCGACGAAGGTCCGGCCGAATCCGAGTCCTGGGACTCACGCGGGCAGCCCCATCAACGCAGAGAGGCACTCCCATGTCTGACGCCTTAGAGACTTTCAGAAGATTGCAACGGGTCTACGATTTTCCGGCGCGCTCCGGGACCGTGCAGACGCTGGTGCCGCGTGTGAAGCTGTTTTGGTCGACGGAGAAAACCGAGAGGACGCCCACGCTCCCGAACGAGAGCATCGTCATCCTGATCAGCGGCCGGAAGACGGCGCATCTCGACGGCGCGCGGATCGACTACGACCAGGACAACTACCTCGTGGTCAGCATGCCGGTCCCGTTCGAGTGCGCCAGCGATGCCACCGAGCGTGACCCCTTGCTCGGGATGTCCATCGCCATCGACCTCCCGGCTCTCAACCGGTTCGCGAACATACCAGGCGCCGTGTCCCCGCAGGCGACGGAGGAGCCGACATTCCTGCCGCCGGGCCTGCAACCGGCACCGGTCGACACGGCGCTATCGGACGCCGTCCGACGTCTCGTTCGCATGCTTCGCTCACCGAGCGACACGCTGGCGCTCGGCGCCTCGACCGCCGACGAGATCGTGTACCATGCGCTGAAGGGTACGCATGGGGCCGCCCTCTTGGCCCTGACGAGGCCGGCAAGTCAGCACGCACGCATCGCCCGCGCAATCGCGAGGATCCATCGGAGTCCTGCCAGACCGCTCGCGGTGGATGAGCTTGCGACCGTCGCAGGCATGAGCGTCAGGAGTTTCCATCGCGCGTTCAAGGCGGCGACCTGCAAAACCCCGCTGCAATACATCAAAATCGTCCGACTGAGCATGGCGATGAGCTTGCTTCAATCTGAGACGCGCGATGTCAGTGCGGTCGCGCGACAGGTCGGCTACGAGAGCGGCTCGCAATTCAGCCGCGAATTCAAACGTCATTTTCACGTAACCCCGACGGACGCCAAAGCGCGGCGGCAATCCTGACGCGCCGCGGTTACTTCTACCCACCCGCATGCCGATTGATTTTGGCAGGATCCGGCTTTAATTTGGCAGGAACAGGCAAAACTGAAGCGTGGCGTTAGTTATAGTGATCCGCGAACGGTTCAGGATGCTCTGCCGCGGGTCTCCGGCAAGCCCTTGAGCCGCGGTGGGAGGTCCCCGGTGATCTCGTTCTCGGTCAACAACGTCGACGTCCAGGTCGATGCGCCCGGCGACACGCCCCTTCTCTGGATCCTGCGGGACTGGCTGAACCTAACGGGCACCAAGTTCGGGTGCGGCGTGGCGCAATGCGGGGCCTGCACCGTCCACGTCGATGGCCAGGCGCGGCGTTCCTGCGTCACCCCGGTGGCGAGCGTCACCGGCTCGGCTGTCACGACAATTGAAGGCCTTGCCGCCACTGTGGGCGATGGGCGTGAACTCCACCCCCTCCAGGCCGCCTGGATCGAGGCTCAGGCCCCGCAATGCGGGTATTGCCAATCGGGCCAGCTGATGCAGGCCGCGGCACTTCTGGGTGACAATCCCGATCCGTCCGACGACGACATCAGGAACGGCATGGCCGCCAACCTGTGCCGCTGCATGGCGTACATACGCATCAAGAAGGCGATCAAGCTGGCCGTCCGGGCCCAGAACGGGGGGCGGAAATGATAGGGGTCGACGTCACCCGACGATGGTTCCTCGCATCCTTGGGAAGCGCAGCCGTCGCGACAGGCTTCCTCCCGGCGGGCGCGCAAGCCGGCCCGTTGTTCGGCGGTGTCTCGTCCGGGGGCTACGATCCTACGATCTGGTACGAGATCGTCGGTGACGGGCGCATCCTGGTTCACGTCACCCGGGCGGAGATGGGCCAGCACATCGGCACCGCCCTGGCGCGCGTCGTCGCCGAGGAGCTTGAGGCGAACTGGGACCATGTCGAAGTCGTCCACGTCGACACGGATCCGCGCTGGGGGGTCATGATCACGGGCGGCTCCTGGTCCGTGCACAAGAGCTTCGACCAGCTGAGCCGGGCCGGAGCCGCCGGCCGCATCGCGCTGCTGGAGGCCGGCGCGAGGATGCTCGGGGCACCCCTGAAAGAGTGCGTCGCCCGCGACAGCGAGGTCCGGCACGGCACGCGTGCGGTCAGCTACGCCACCATCGTCTCCTCCGGCAGGGTCACCCGCCAGTTCACGGAAGAGGACCTCAAGGCGATAACCTTGAAGCCGGCATCGGAGCGCCGGTTCCTCAACCGAGACACCGTCGCACGCGATGTGCCGTCGAAGGTGAACGGCACCGCCGTCTATGGCATCGATCGAAAGGTCGACGGCATGGTGTTCGCGCGGCCCGTCCTGCCGCCGACCCGCTACGGCAACAGCATCCTGAGCTGGGACGACACGGCTGCCCGCAAGCTTCCGGGCTATCTCCGAACCGTCGAGATCGTCGATCCGACGAAGACTTGCCAGGGCTGGCTCATCGCCGTCGCGGAGAACTGGCCCATCGCGGCCAAGGCAGCCGATCTCATCGAGGTCAGGTACAAATCCGATGGCGGCGCGGCGAGCGACGCGCAGATGCTCGCGGAAGGTGCACGCCTCGTCGAAGAGCCGAATGCGGGGGGTGTCTTCTACCAGGAGGGTGACCCTCTCACACGGATCGCCGGCGCCGGCGCCGGCGAGGTCCACGAGGGCACATACCGTACGCACTCAGCCCTGCACATGCCTCTCGAACCGCTCAACGCCCTGGCCTGGCAGGACGGGAATACCTGGCGCGTGCACGCCGGCAACCAGTGGCAGTCGGTCACGCTGCCGCTCGTGGCCAAGGCGCTGGGGATCGATCAGGCCAACCTCGTGTTCGAGACCTCCTACCTCGGGGGCGGCTTCGGCCGGCGCCTGTACTGCGAGTACATCGTCCCGGCTGCGCTCACCGCGCAGATGATGAGCCGACCCGTCAAGCTGATCTTCGCGCGGTCGGATGACACCAAGTTCGACCAGCCGCGCTCGCCGACCGTGCAGAGGGTGCGCTCGGTGACCGACGAGAAGGGCGCGCTTGTCGCCTACGACCACGCTTGCGCGTCGGGATGGCCGACCGACTCGATCTCACCGGAGCTTCTGGCGCCGAGCCTGGACGGCCAGGGGAAGATCGACCTGTTCGCCATCAACAGTGCCGACCACTGGTACGATACGGAGAGCCAGCGGATCCGGGCCATTCGCAACGCCCTCGTCCATGCGACGCTACTTCCTGGCTACCTCCGGTCGGTCTCCTCTGGGTACACGACATGGGCGGTCGAGACGCATATCGATGAGCTCGCCCATAAGCTCGGTCGCGATCCCGCGGAGTACCGCCTTGCCCTGCTCGGTGGGACGGGCCGTAACGGAGGCGTTGCCCCGCACGCTGTTGGTGGGGCCAACCGCCTCCGGGCGGTTCTGCAGCGCGTCATGGAGAAGGCCGAGTGGTCCGGCCGGGAAGCGCTGCCGCCGGGCAGAGGGATGGGTCTCGCACTCGGAACCGGACAGGAGCGCGAGATGCCGACCTGGATCGCCACGGTGGCACAGGTCTTCGTCGACGTCTCGAGCGGTGCGGTCACGGTCGAGAAGCTGACGTCCGTCGTCGATGCCGGCACGCTGGCCCATCCGGACGGTGCGCTGACCCAGGTCGAGGGAAGCATGCTCTGGGGCCTGTCGCTCGCCCTGTTCGAGGGCACGGAGTACGAGAACGGCCTGCCCCGGGACCTCAACCTCGACACCTACACGCCTTTGCGCATGACCGACGTGCCCGAGCTCGACATCGAGTTTCTGCGCAACGACCACATGCCGGTTGGCCTGGGCGAGCCCGGGGTCATCTCCATTGCGCCTGCCATCGGGAACGCGATCTTCGCCGCCGTCGGGGCTCGCGTCCGCGACCTTCCCATCCGCCCAGAGGCGGTCCGCGCCGCGATGGGAGCCTGATCATGCGCGTCGTGATCCTGACGGCGGCCGCGGCCCTGTCCGCCACCGTGGCCCTCGCGGCCGGCGCCGAGCTGCGCCGCTCGGAGACCTTCGACGTGATCCCAGACAGGACCGAACGGTCCGTTGCCCTGTTTGAGGAGATGGCGAAGGTCATCACGCACCCGCGCTGCATGAACTGCCATCCCGCCGATAACATCCCCAGGCAGGGAGACGAGCGGCGCCTTCATCATCCCCCGATGGTTCGCGGCGACGAGGCCAGCTTCGGCCCCGCCGGCCTGCATTGCAATTCGTGCCACGGGTCTGAGAACGTGGCGGTCGTCGGCCACGACCGGGACATACCGGGCCATGATCCATGGCAGTTGGCACCAGCCAGCATGGCCTGGATCGGGCTGTCGGTGCCCGAGATCTGCGTACAGCTCAAGGACCCGGCCCGGAACGGCAACCGCTCGCTGGCGGACATCCATAAGCATCTCGCGACTGACGGTCTGGTCGGCTGGGGCTGGCACCCCGGCAAGGGTCGAGAACCGGCCCCCGGGACCCAGGAGATCCTCGGCGAACTGACGCAGGCGTGGATCGAGACCGGTGCCGCCTGCCCGAAGTAGCAACCCGATACGGGACGCCTCCATGACAGCGAACATTGCCGGTCGGACGCGTCGGTCGATTGGCTGCCGGGGAGGGAACGGCCAGCCGGCCTCCAGCTTAGCTCATGCCGACGCGAAGATCTCGCGCGGGACCATGACCGGTCATAGCGCCTGGAACCCCGTCAAGGTCCCGCGGACCGCCATCGGACAGGGAGAACGCACATGCCGACCTATGCCATCACGACCGCGAAGGACATCACGCCCGAGCAGCGCGCTCGGATCGTCGAGAGCGTTACCGCCATCCATGCGGTCGAGGCGACCGCGCCGCGCTACTTCGTGCAGGTCATCTTCCACAGGGTCGAGCCCGGGGCGATGTTCATCGGCGGCGCGCCGGCCTCACCCGACCACGTCTGGGTACGCGCCGACATCCGGGCGGGACGGACCCGGGAGCAGAAGGCCAGGATGCTCACGCGCATCATGCAGGAGACCGGCGCGATCCTCGCCGTCTCGGATCAGGACGTCTGGGTCTACATCTCGGACATCCCGGCCATCGGCGTCCTGGAGTTCGGCACCGTGCTGCCGGAGCCGGGTGAGGAGGAGCAGTGGCTCGCATCCCTGCCCAGCGCCCTGCGCGAAAAGCTCAGGCAGGCGGCCTGACGGCCGATCCGGTCCGGCGCGGTCGGCCTCAAGCCGGCAGCAGGCCCGAAACGCGATAACGCTCGATCAGCGTGTCGAACAGCGCGCTGTCGGCGCGGCTCCTCGCCAACAGCCGGGCGCCAGAAATCGCGGCGAAGATGGCCTGCGCCCGCGCTTCGCTGTCCTTGGGATCGACCAGCTTGGCGTTGACCAGCGCTTTGCCGATCCACGCGCTGTTGACGTCGGCGAAGGCCCGCGCCTCCCGCTGCACGACGTCCGGCAGGGTGGCGTACTCCGCCGACATGACGCTGCACAGGCAGAGCCTGTTGCCGTCGGCGAGCGACCTCCGGAAGGTGTTGGGGTAGCGTTGCAGGCTGCGGACCGGGTCACCGGTCTCGGCCAGGATGACGTCGAGCTCGACCGCCGTATCCTGCCAGTATCGCCGCGCGACCGCCGCGCCGAGATCAGCCTTGCTGGCGAAGTGGTGGTCGATGCTCGCCGCCTTGATGCCGACGTCAGCCGCGAGATCGCGGCAGCTCAAGCCCCCGTAACCGTGCGCCTGAGCCGTCCTCCGTGCGGCGCCCAAATCGTCTCCTCGGAACTGACGCTCATCACCGCAGAACAAAAGCCTATCGATCGTCAGTTCGGCATCGACAGCCGAAAAGTTGAGACCTGCCCCTGAGCGACCTAACGACAGATAGGCACGCCACTTGCCCCAAAATATCGTCTTCTCCGACGCCACCGGACTGGCCGAGCTGATCCGGACCAAGGAACTCTCGCCGGTGGAGGTCGTGAGGGCGCATCTCGACCGCATCGAAGCCGTCGACCCCAAGGTCAATGCCATCGTCACCGTCGCCGAGGGGGCGTTGGCCGCCGCGCGGGAGGCCGAGGCGGTGGTCATGGCGGGCGGGGAGCTCGGGCCGCTCCACGGCGTGCCCTTCACCGTGAAGGATTCCATCGACACGGCGGGCGTGCTCACGCAGCGCGGCTCGCCCATCTTCAGAGGCCGGATACCGGATGCCGACGCCACCAGCGTCGCCCGCATGAAGAAGGCCGGCGGCATCCTGCTGGCCAAGACCAACCTCCCCGAATTCTCCTACTGGATCGAGAGCGACAACCTGCTCTCCGGCCGGTCGAACAATCCCTGGGACCTGACCCGCACGCCCGGCGGGTCGAGCGGTGGCGAGTCCGCGGCCATCGCGGCGGGCATGTCGCCGCTCGGTCTCGGCACCGACCTCGCCATCTCGATCCGGGGCCCGGCCGCGCAGACCGGCATCGTCTCGCTGAAGGCCACCCACGGCCGTGTGCCGATGACCGGCATCTGGCCGCGCGTACCGCGCCGGTTCTGGCATTTCGGCCCGATGGCGCGCTCGATCCGCGACCTCGCACTCGCCTTCGCGCAGCTCGCCGGTCCCGACGGCCTCGACGCCTTCGCGTCGAGCGCCGTCCCGTTCGACGCGGGCATGGGCGGCGCGCCGGACCGCATGCTCAGGGTCGGCTGGATGGTCGGTCCGGGCTTCGGCCCGATCGACGTGGAGGTCGCCGCGACCGTGCGCGCGGCGGCCGAGGCCCTCGGGGATGCGGGCCACCGCGTCGAAGAGGTGCGCATCCCGGCGCTGGAGCGCGACTTCGCCCTCGACGTGTTCGACAAGCTCCACGTCATGGAGATGAAGCCCGCCTTCCGGGAGGCGACCGCCGGGCATGAGGACCAGATGTACAAGATGGCCAAGACCATGCTGTCGCTGCCCGACACGTCGATGGAGGCGTACATCGCGGCCGAGCAGGCGGCGGAGCGGCTCCGGGACGGCTATGCCGCTTACTTCCAGGACCACGACGTCCTCCTGACCCCGGTGCTGCCGGTCCCGGCGCACAAGCACGGCATCGACGAGCTCGTGGTCAACGGCGAGACGGTGGACCTGACCTACCTCCAGGGCGCGACCGTGCCGTTGAACGTGACGGGCCTGCCAGGTCTGTCGATGCGCTTCGGGACGAGCCGCGAGGGGCTGCCGATCAACGTGCAGCTGGTGGGGAGCTGGCAGGCCGAGGCGACGATCCTGCACGTCGCTGCTTTACTGGAAGGCAAGAGTCCAGTTCGAGATCTGCACCCGACCCTTTGACGCCGGGAGCAGCTTGTCGGTGAAATACCGATCCCAAAGAGCCATGCTCGTTTAATCCTAACCCTCAAAATGGAGATCCCTATGCCATTTGCGCGCATCGATCTAATCAGAGGAAAATCCACCGCGTATCGCGCCGCCGTGGCCGACATTGTCTACAGTGGCATTGTCGAAGTACTAAAAGCCCCAGATGGCGACCGATTCATTGTCATCAACGAGCACGACCCCGAAAATCTGATCTACGATCCGACATTCCTCGGCTCCAGCCGCTCCGCGGATTTCATCCTGATCCAGGTCACCAGCACCGTCGGCAATGACCAGGCTTCGAAGCGCGACTTCTACCGGTTCGTCGCCGACGAACTCGGGAGCAAGCTGTCCGTTCGCCCGGACGATATTATGATCAACATGGTGTTCGTTGCCCGTGAAGACTGGTCGTTTGGCAAGGGCGAACCTTGGTTATGACTTGTCTTTGTTTTGAATATTCTAGACAAGAGCTGACCGCCGCTTTAGCAACCTGCCCTCGGCAGCTCTGATCCTATCGTCTCGACACGCCAGGGCAGCGATCAGAGGTGAGCCCATTCTCCCTGGGGCTCATCGATGGATGGCTCTTCGACGTGAGCTCGCAGAGACGTATCTTATGCCTTCCAATGGCTCCGTCGCTGTCGCCATCGCGGCGGTCATTCTCACCACATCCCCAGCACTGCGCGAGGCACCGCTGCGTGTTCGCGGCACCATCGATGCGATCAAGCTCGGCCGCTACGTCGGCAGCACCGGACGACAGCCTTGAGTCAGAGCGTAACCCACTCGTGAACCCCGAGAGGCTACACCGCCTCGGCCGTTTTCGTCCACGCGCGAAGGCTTTTCGGCCCCGCGGAACGCATGAGCACATGGCCCTGGGGGAGTGGGATGCAATCGAGACGCGCCCGACAACGGAATTCGGACGCGCCCGGGTATAAAGGTGCTAGGGTTCCACGAGCCGTCATCGCGAAGCGCCGGCTCGGCGCCCCGGAGACCCATCGATGAGCCGTTCCAGACCGGCGGCCGCCTATAGGATCGCTTCGCCGAGACGAGCAGGAACGTCACCGCTGTGACGATGCTTCCGCTGCCCGACGCGCCCGGTTCGACCGCAGCGGGCAGCTTCGCGCGCCGGCTTGCCTGGGGCGTCCGGACCGCCGGATTCCTCGGTATCCTGACCGGATCCGCGGTTCTGTGCGGCTATACCTTCCATCTGCTGGTGCTCACGCGGCTCCTTCCCGACCTGCAGGCGATGTCCGTGCTGACCGCCGGCGGACTCGGCCTGCTTGGCGCCGCGCTCGTGGTCGAGACCTTCGGACGCCGCCGACTGGCACGCGCCATCGGCGGCCTCGTCTCGTTGACGGCATTGGCGGTCCTCGCGAGCTATGCCCTCGCAGGAGGCGACATCATCAACCGCCCCTTGGCGCAGGGACTGTTCGGCTATGACCCGGACCTCGCCGGCCGGACGTCCATCGCGACGGCGGCCGGATTGCTCTTGGTCGCCGCCAGCCTCCAGTTCGACGGACGCCTCGACATTCGGGGCGTGAGCCTCAGCAACGCCTGTGCGGTCATCGGCGCCGGCATCGGCGGCTTGGCGCTCGTCGGCTACGCCTACGGCGTGCAGGACCTCTATGCCCTCAGCCCCTTCAGCACCATGGCCCTGCACACCGCAGCCGGTTTGTTCCTGCTCGGACTCGCCGCCGTGGTCGCGCGTGCCGACCGAGGCTGGGGCGCCGTGATCGCCTCCGACCTCGCGGGCGGTGGCGCGACCCGGCGCCAACTCGGCCTGACGCTGCTCATCCCCGTGGCCGGCGCCGTGCTGCTGCGTACAACCGATGCCCGGCACGTCGGGCCCGGCATGGCGATGGCGCTCCTCGTCTCGCTGACGGTCATCTGCCTGGGCCTGATGGTCCTGCGCGACGGGCGTATCCAGGACGAACTCGACCGGGAGCGCCGGTCCCGCAACGCTGTGCTGTCGCACGCGAGCGCGGAGCTTGAACGCGACCTCGCCATGCGCGCCGCCGCCCTGGATGCGGCGACGCGCGAGCGCATGCAGGCGGAGGACGCCCTGCGTCAGGCCCAGAAGATGGAGGCCATCGGGCAATTGACCGGCGGCGTCGCGCACGACTTCAACAACCTTCTCACCGTGATCCGTTCGTCGAGCGAGCTCCTGCGCCGCCCGAACCTGCCCGAGGACCGGCGACAGCGCTACGTCGAGGCCATCGCCGACACCGCCGCCCGCGCCGCCAAGCTCACGGGACAGCTCCTGGCCTTCGCGCGGCGCCAGGCCCTCAAGCCCGAGGTGTTCGACGTCGGGCAGAGCGTGACCGCCATCGCCGACATGATCGGCTCGCTCACCGGCGCCCGCATCCGGATCACCACCCGGGTACCCGACGAGCCCTGCTTCATCGACGCGGATCCCAGCCAGTTCGACACCGCTATCGTCAACCTGGCGGTGAACGCGCGGGACGCGATGGCGGGAGAGGGGGAGCTGGCGGTCACGGTCGTGACGGGCGTGGCGGAGGGAATTGCGAGCCGCGGCTTCGTGACGGTCGCGATCACGGACACAGGCTGCGGGATCATCCCAGCCGACCTGGAGCGGATCTTCGAGCCGTTCTTCACCACCAAGGGTGTCGGCCACGGCACCGGGCTCGGGCTCAGCCAGGTGTTCGGCTTCGCCAAGCAGTCGGGTGGGGAGATTCGTGTCGCGAGCACAGTCGGCCAGGGCACGACCTTCACGCTGTCCCTGCCGCGCGTGGCGGGGATGAGCCGGGCCGGCGTCGTCGACAGCGAGCCGGAACCGCTGGTGGATGGCCACGGCACAAGCGTGCTCGTGGTGGAGGACAACGTCGACGTCGGCACCTTCGCCACGCAGGCCCTGACCGAGCTCGGCTACGGCACGGTCTGGGCGGCCGACGCCGAGGCGGCGCTCGCCGAACTCGCCCGGAGCGCCGCCCGCTTCGACGTGGTGTTCTCCGACGTCGTGATGCCCGGCATGGACGGGATCGCGCTCGGTCAGGAGATCCGGCGTCTGTACCACGACCTACCGGTGGTACTGACCTCAGGCTACAGCCATGTCCTCGCCCAGAATGGCACCTACGGCTTCGAGCTCCTGCACAAGCCGTACTCCGTGGACCAGCTCTCCCGTGTCCTGCGCAAGGCCGCGACCTGGCGCCGGCGCAAGCGCATGCTGGCCGGCTGATCGGTCGGCACGAATCGGCAACTCCTCCGACTTGCGGCTATCGACCTCGTTCCCCCGGGAGCGGTATTCGCGGGCTGCGGCGGAGGCGGGGCGACGGGCGGGCATGATCGAGCGGAGCGGCCGATGCGCGGCCGACCCTGTCCACAACGCGAACAAGCCCCGGGCGAGGGCCGGCGGAAGGCCGGCAGGGACCTCGAACCGTGCCTTCAGGTAGCCGTGCGCCTTGGCGTGGACGGTCCCTGGGCGTAGCCGGAATCGGCATGCGTCTTCCCCTGGATCGAGAGCATGGCCGCGGTCAGGCGCTGCCGGAGCTCCTGCGCGTCCGCCGGAATGGTTTCGAAGGACGGGTCGAACCGAAGCGGGGCAGGCTGTGTCATGCCCTCAAACGGGGGGCGACTCGCGGATGTTGCCCGACCGGTCGCGAGATGCACGATCGCGAATCCATCGACGGGAAACCTTCCCGCGCGAACTCCATTTCACCGCTGTGACCGATGAGGCCCAGGGCGATGCGCCCCACGCCCTCGTCGTCGATGACGACGCCCTGATCCTGATGGATGCGACCAGCATCCTTGAGGATGCGGGGTTCCGGGTGCTGGAGGCGATGAACGTCGCCCAGGCCGTGGTGGTCCTCGAACGCAATCACGAGGCGGTGCGGCTGCTGTTCACCGACGTGCCCATGCCGGGGGATGGGCACGGCTTCGCGTTGGCCCGGCAGACCGCGGAGCGATGGCCGCACATCGCGGGCGCTTCGGGCGAGGCCTGGACCCGGCGACCTACCCGAGGGGGTGACGTTCATCGGCAAGCCGTTCGGCGCCGCGATCGTCCGGCGCCCTGTCCGTAAGACCTGGCCCGACGCGAAGCACCCCGAGCCCTTGAGGACATGGACGCCGGGCGCCGACGGGTGGGACATCCGCGGCATCCCATCGCTTCCGGGCAGTTTCGTTCCGGGAGCGCTGGGTCCCGAACCTCCGCGAGCATCGGGGTGGCTTGAAGCATCCGCGGTGCTGTCGAGCGCTACGCCGCCCGGGCGGTGACCTTCTCGAAGGTGCCTGTCGCGACCTGCTCTTCGAGCTGCGCCTTGAAGTCCGCGATGCCAAGGACCTGGACGGGATTGCCCGCGTCGTCGAGGAACTCGTAAAGCGCATCCTCGATGTTGCGGTTGCTGAAGAACACGATGGCGTCCTCGTCGCCGCCGCCCTCCGTGTGCGGTTCGCCGTTCGCCACGCCCGAGACGTAGCTGCCCGTCGGACGGATCTCCTTCAGGGACCCGTCCTGTCGATAGAACCTGAGTTCGCCCTGCATGACGAGCGTGACGTAGGGGCTCTTATGGCGATGCAGCATCACGCGTTGGTTCGCGGCGAACTTAAACACGACGTCGACGATGCGGTTCTCCTCGTCGACCTTGTAGACGAAGAAGGCGATGTGCGGCAGCCAGTCGAGGGTCCGCCAAGTGATGTTGGTCTCGTCGAACGTGTGTTCGGACATCTCGTTTCCTTCCGTTCCCCCATCCCGCCTCTCTTGGCGGATGCGCGGTCTTCCGCTGCATCGGATGGTTCGACGTGAGGGCAACGCCCTCCACGACGATTCGGTACGACCCGGTCCGTCCAATTCGTCGTGAGGCGGGCTCGCCGCGCGATCCGGAGCCGCTCCGTGGCCTCACGGTCGTGTCGGCGCCTTCCGTTCCGCGTCGGGATGGTCCGCGCGATGACGGTGCAGATCTCGATCTGCCGGCTGTCTTGGGCCGTGACCTGATCGTCTGGACCGCGGCGCCACGCGAGATCGCGACACGCCGGCTCAAGATCGAGAGCACGGTTAGGGACCTCCGCATCGATGTCGAGGATGCGCTGACGCTTACGGACGGGACTGAGATCTGAGCCCTCGGCTCTTCGGTTTCCGCGTCGAGGGACTTCAAACCAGCCGGACAGCACTGCGTCCATCCCGGCTATGCGGCAGCCGTCAGCGGCATCTCGGAAGCGGACAGCCTGCAAAGGTCGATCAAAAGCCGGTCGATAGGCGAGAACCGAGCGTTCGACGATGCAGGCGGAGCTTCAGCGACGGGCCGATGATGGTGGAGCGGATGTCTCGACGCGGCCGAGGAAGTCGCGGGTGAGCCGGGCGACCTCGTCCGTCGCCTCGTCCAGGGCGAAGTGCCCGGCCTCGAGGATGTGCAGCTCCGCCTTCGGCACGTCGCGCAGGTAGGCTTCCGCGCCCGGCACGATGAAGGAGGGATCGTAGCGGCCCCACAGCACGAGCGTCGGCAGCGGATGGCTACGCATCCAGGCCTGCCAAGCCGAGTAGGCGGCGACGTTGGTGCGGTAGTCGTAGAGCAGCGCCGCCTGAATCTCCCGCTCGCCCGGCCGTGCGAGGATGGCGTACTCGTCCGTCCAGGTGTCGGGATTGTACCGCTCGCTGTTGGGGCTGGTGCCGAGGTGGCGCTGCCTGGCGCTCTCCAGCGCGGTGAAAGCGTCGACCTGCTCGGGATGCGCCGCCGGGTCGGCCCAGTACCGGGCGATGCCCTGCCACTTGGCACCCAGGCCCTCCGCATAGGCGTTGGCGTTCTGGACGATCAGCGCGCTCACCCTTTCGGGATGGGCCAGCGCCATGCGGAAGCCGACCGGGCCGCCGTAATCCTGCATGACCAGCGTGTACCGCTCGATCCCGAGATGGGCAACCAACGCCTCCATGGTCTTGGCGAGGTTGTCGAAGGTGTAGGTGTACTGCGCGGGGGACGGCGCATCGCTCTGGCCGAAGCCCGGGTAGTCGGGGGCGATGAGGTGGTAGCGGTCGGCGAGCAACGGCAGCAGCGGATCCCACTGCCGGGACGACGACGGGTAGCCGTGCAGCAGCAGGACCGTGGGCGCGTCCCGCGGGCCGACCTCGCGGTAGAAGATGCCCACGCCGTTGATCGCGACCCGATGATAGGTCGTCGTAGCCGAGACCGAGGGAAGCGGCTGCGGCGTCCCGTGCCCGACCGTCAGGGCAGTCGCTGCGGCCAGGAGAGTCCGTGTCGGCATGGTCCCGCTCCTTCAGAGGTGAGATGGGATGCTGCGGTCGAGAGAACCAGCGCGGGCGGCCTGGGCCGGCACGATGTGGCGCGCAGCCCCTGCCCACCGGGCCCGTCCTCGCTGGAGGGCCTGGATATGCTTTCGGCTCAGGCACTCAGGAAGCCGGCGATAGCCCCCGCGATGGTCGCTGCATGGGTCTCCAGGGCGAAGTGCCCCGTATCGAGGAAACGCACCTGCGCATCCGGCAGGTCGCGCCGGAACGCCTCCGCCCCGGCGGGCAGGAAGAAGGGATCGTTCCTCCCCCAGATCGCCAGCAGCTTCGGCCGGTGTTCCCGGAAATAGGCCTGGAAGGCGGGGTAGAGCGCCACGTTGCTGGCATAGTCGCCGAACAGGTCGAGCTGGATCTCGTCGACCTCGGGCCGCTGGATGTACCACGCGTCGAGGGCACTCCCGTCGGGCGAGACCAGCGACGTATCCGGCACGCCGTGCTCGTATTGCCAGCGGATCGAGGCCGGGGTGAGCAACTCGCGCAGCGCCTGGCGGTTGGCGTCGCTCGGGTCCCGCCAGTAGCGCTGGATCGGGTTCCAGCCCGCGCTCAGCCCCTCCTCGTAGGCGTTGCCGTTCTGCGAGATGATGGCCGTCACCCGCTCCGGATGCGCCAGGGCCACCCGGAAGCCGGTTGGGGCGCCGTAGTCGAAGACGTAGAGCGCGTAGGTGTCGAGCCCGATCACCTCGGTGAAGCGGCCGATCACTTTCGCCAGCGCATCGAAGCTGTAGGTGAAGGCGTCGCGCGGCTTGATCTCCGACAGGCCAAAACCCGGCAGGTCGGGGGCAACGAGGTGGAACCGGTCCGCCAGGAGCGGGATCAGGTCGCGGAACATGTGGCCGGACGAGGGGAAGCCATGCAGCAGCAGAAGCGCCGGCTTCGCGGGGTCTCCGGCCTCCCGGTAGAAGATCGTGAAGCCGTCGACATCGGCGGTGCGGTAACGGATCTGGGCCATGGGACTCTCCGTGAGATCGGGTGCTGACCGCTCAGGCCTGCGCCGCCATGCTCCGCGCCACGTCGGCGGCGCTGATGCCCTCCAGGGCCAGGCCGTAGCCGGTGCCCTCCTCGACGAGCCGGCGCAGGCGCTGCGTGAGCGCGATCCGGGTGTAGCGGCCGGTGAGCGGCGGCAGAGCGGCGATGCCGTCCGCGATCTCGTGCGCCCGCGCCAGCAACTGGTCCCGCGGCACGATCTCGTTAACCGCGCCCCAATCCTTGGCGGTCTGCGCGTCCAGCACCTGCCGCGTCAGCAGGAAGTACCGGCCGCGGATCGAGCCGATCACTTCGGGCCACAGGATGTGCACGCCGTCGCCCGGCACGATGCCGAACTCGAAGTGGGGCTTGTCCTGGAACACCGTCTCGGGTGTCGCCAGCACGATGTCGGTGAGCAGCGCGTACTCGCTGTGCAGCAGGACCGGGCCGTTCAGCGCGGCGATCATCGGCACCTCGATGTCGAGGATGTTGCCGAGCACCTTGCGACCCTCCCGCAGGATCTTGTCGTAGCCCTGCGGCGTGAAGAAGTCGAAGCCCTCGGGGCTGATCGCGTCCATGAACGCGTCGCCCGCCCCGGTCAGGATCACCACCCGGTTGTCGCGGTCCTCGCCGATGGCGTGGAACAGGTCGACGAACTGCTCGTGGGTGTGCCCGTTGAAGACGAGCTTGCCGCCCTCGGTGTGGAGCATGACCTCCAGAACGCCGTTCGGCTTGCGGGTCAGGCGGGCGTTGGGGAAGGCGTCGCGGTAGGTCTCGAAACGGGCCATCGGTGCTGTCCTCGTGCTGGCCGGCCCCGTTCGGTCGGCGTGGGGACGAGTTAGCCAGTTCCGGCCGGCGACGGACGATGGCCCGAGGCGATAAGGCTTATGCCGGCGCGGAATGGGCCGCCCGGTTTTCGGCCAGGACCGCCTCGACGAAGCCGGCGAAGAGCCGCGCCTTGGCACTGGCCATGCGGCCGGTGGGGAAGACCGCCCAGAGGTCGATCGTCGGCAGTGTCCAGGGCTCCAGCAGGCGCCGCACCGCGCCGCTCGCCAGTTCGGGGGCGAACATCCAGTCCGACGTGACGGTGAGGCCGATATCAGCCAGGACCGCGGCCCGCAGGCCCTCGGCCGCGCTCACCCGCACGCGGCCGTGCACCGCGACCGAGACCTCGGCGCCGTCCCGGGTGAAGGACCAGGCATCGGGCTGCTGGCTGTAGATCACCGCCTCGTGCCCGGCGAGGTCCGCGGGACTGCGCGGCTCGCCCGCGCGGGCGAGATAGCCGGGGCTGGCGAGGACCGAGCGGCTGCCCGTTGCGATCTTGCGCGCGACGGCGGCCGAATCCGGCAGGGCGCCCATGCGCAGCGACAGGTCGATCCCCTCGCTGACGAGGTCGATCACCCGGTCGTCGAGGATGATCTCGATGTCGAGGTCCGGGTGCTCGGCGAGGAAGCGCGGCAGCATCGGCACCACGTGGAGCCGCGCGAAGGTGGTCGCCGCCGAGACGCGCAGCCGCCCCGAGAGCCCGGCGCCCGCGCCGCGGGCGGCGCGCTCGGCCTCGTCCGCCTCGGTGATGGCGGCCTGTGCCCGCTCGTAGAAGCGCAGGCCCGCCTCCGTGGGGCTCAGGCCGTGGGTGGAGCGGACGAGCAGGCTGACCTGCAGCCGGTTCTCCAGCTGCGCGATCGTCTTGGAGACGGCCGGCTGGCCGACGTGCAGGAGCCGCGCGGCGCCCGAGAAGGAGCCGGCCTCCACGACCCGCACGAAGGTGGCCATCGCCTGATACCGGTCCACGCCATTCCTCCCTGGAATGAGCGTTATCGCCTCGTGCTGCCTGCCCTGTCCATCGGGAGGGGCGCATCACTCCGGCCGTCGTCACCGCATTGCCGCGATGATGTCTCGGGACACCGCGCCATGACCCTGCAATCCAAGCTCGACGCGTTCAAAGCCGATTTCGAGGCGGGCAAGCCCCCCTACAACGTCCCGCCCTCGGTGATCCGGACGATGCACCGGGCTACCGCGGAGCTGATCGCCTCCGGCGCCGCCACCCGCGCCCTGAAAGCCGGCGACCGGGCGCCGAGCTTCACGCTCACCGATCCGGAGGGGCAGCGCATCTCCTCCGCGGCCCTGCTGAAACGCGGGCCGCTCGTGATCAGCTTCTACCGCGGCGTGTGGTGCCCCTACTGCAACCTGGAGCTCCAGGCGCTTCAGGGGACGGTACCGCTTTTCGAGAGCCTCGGGGCGGGCCTCATCGCCATCTCGCCGCAGACGGCGGCCAACAGCCGGAAGTCGGTCCGCCAGAACGCGCTCGGTTTCCCGATCCTGTCGGACCCGCACAATGCTGTCGCGGCGGCGTTCGGCCTGCGCTTCGCGCTGCCCGATGACCTGGTCGAGCTCTACCGGGGCCTGAAGAACGACCTGCCGGCGTTCAACGGCGACCCGAGCTGGACCCTGCCGATGCCGGGACGCTTCGTCGTCGGACAGGATGGCGTGATCCGCTACGCCGAGGTGAACCCGGACTACACCCGCCGCCCCGAGCCCGCGGACATGCTTCCGGCGCTCCGCCGCACTGCCTCCGTTCCCGCCTGATCGGACACGGCTTCCCGGCCGCGCAATCTCAAGGAGATCCAGGATGTCCCGAACCTTTCTCGTGACCGGTGCCAGCAAGGGCATCGGGCTGGCCCTCGCCCACCACCTCGCCGGCGCGGGCCACCACGTCGTCGGCCTCGCGCGCGGCGGCCTCGACGGCTTCCCCGGCACGCTCGTGACGGTCGACCTCGCCGACGGTGCGGCGACCGACGCGGTCCTCGTCGAACTTACCGGACGCTTCGCCTTCGACGGAGTGGTCAACAATGTCGGCCTCGTCCGGCCGCAGCGGCTCGGGGCGGTCGAGATCCCCGCGCTCGACGAGGTCCTGCGCGTCAACCTCCATCCGGCGCTTCAGGCCGTGCAGGCGACGCTGCCCGGCATGCGCCGGCGCGGCTGGGGCCGGGTCGTCAACATTGCCAGCCTGACTGTCCTCGGCAGCGTCGAACGCACGGCCTACGCGGCCGCGAAGGCCGCGCTCGTCAGCTTCACCCGCTCTTGGGCGCTCGAACTCACCACGACCGGGATCACCGTCAACGCGGTCGCGCCGGGGCCGACCAAGACCGAGCTGTTCCGGGCCAACAACCCGCCGGGCAGCGTGGGCGAGACGCGCTACCGCGCCGGGGTGCCGATGGGCCGCTTCGGCCGGCCGGAGGAGATCGCCGCCGCCATCGCGTTCCTGATGTCGGACGGGGCGGCGTTCATGACGGGGCAGACCCTCTACGTCGATGGCGGCGCCTCGATCGGCCGGGCGGCGCTGTAGCACCGGGACGCCGCTCAGCGCGTCCCGGGGGCATCGAGATCGTTGTCGCCGCCGAGCAGCTGCAGGCACCATTCGGTGAAGGCACGGACCTTGGCGGTTCGATGGAGCGCGAGGAAGCGCGCCAGTTCCCGTGACAGGACCCAGCGCGAGAAGAACGGATCGACGTTCACCCTCAGGCGGCCTCGCACCGCCTGAGCGCTGCCCGCAGCATCCAGTGCTGCGTCCTCGATCCCGTCGAGATGTGGACCGGCTCGCTCCCAGAACCGCAGTCCCTCGTCGGTGAGCCGCAAGGTCCACTGCTACTCCAGTTGCTCGACCCACGGCCGGCAAGGCAAGACCAGCTGCACCGGCCGATCGATCCGGATGGAAACCCTCGACGCGTTGGTCACAGACCACCCCGTGGCTGAGCTGTTGCACCCTGACCGGCTGCGGGCGAGGTTCGCCTCGCTGTGGTCGGTGCGGGCGGAAAAGGCGATCCAGGTCGACGGGCGGGTGGCGGCACTGCGCCGTGAGAGCGCCGGGGCTGAGGAGAAGCTGAAGCGCCTGTACCGAATGATCGAGGAAGGGATGACCGATCTCGACGACAACCTGAGGGACCGTCTTGCAGCACTGAAACGGGAGCGGGACCGCGCCGAAGCGGCGCTCGACCGGATCCACGTCAACGCGCGTCCGCCGGCGGAAAACGCTCCGGAGCTCATCGAACGAGTCGGCTGTCTGATGCGCGAGGCCGTGACGACGGGAGAGATCCCGTTCCGGAAGGGTCGGCTTCAGGCGATCGTCGACCCGGCCGAGGTCGGGGCGGATGTCATCCGCATCGTCGGCGGAAAGACAGCCCTGGAAACGGCCAGCCTTGACGCAGGCTCAGCAGCGACACCCGATGTTCGCAGTTCTGTAGAAAATGGCGCACCCGACACGATTCGAACGTGTGACCTTTGCCTTCGGAGGGCAACGCTTACATGTTTCCCAGTGATTGCCTGAGATAGCTAGACGCTGATAACATACGCAGATATATAATTCTTTAAAGCGCTGACGTTAGCGGACGATTGCTGTCATATTCCCGAGTAAGCGGGTTTATGGTGACACTGCGGTGACACTGATCGGAAGCGCAGAGGTCCAGCATGGCGAAGCTGACAAAGAAGGTGGTCGACGCCGCAACCCCGCGGGAGGTCAAGTACTACGTCTGGTGCAGCGAGCTGCCTGGCTTCGGCCTCCGCGTGTTCCCCAGCGGCCGGCGGGTCTACTACGCTGATTATCGGACTAAGGCAGGCACACGGCGACGTATGTCTCTCGGGGCTCATGGCAAACTCACGACCGAAGAAGCCCGTAAGCTCGCAATCGTGACGCTTGGCGATGTGATCCGCGGCGAGGATCCAGCGGAGGAGCGCGACACGGCGTGGCTCGATGACGGTGTCCGAACTGTGCGACGCCTACCTCGTTGCGACTGAGAAAGGCCACATAATAGGGAAGGGGGGCCAAGCGAAGAAGTCTTCGACACTCTATACCGACAAGGGCCGGATAGAGCGGCACATCAAGCCGCTACTGGACCGACGTTTGGTCGCCGATCTGACGCCGCAAGACATCCGGCGCTTCGTGTACGACGTCCAAGGCGGCAAGACAGCCGACGTGGTCAAGACAGGCTTTCGGGGCAAGGCGGTGGTCGAAGGCGGCTCCGGCACCGCGACGCGGACCACGGGCCTCCTGGGCGGAATTCTGACTTATGCCGTCACCCAGCGCGTCATCACGTTGAATCCGGCCACGGGGGTGAGGCGACCTAGGCAAGAAGCCGAAGCGTCGCCTGACACTGGATGAGTACGCCGCGCTCGGCAGCACGCTCGTTGCGGCGGAGGAGGGCGCCCTCGAGCGCTGGCAGGCCGTAGCCGGCGTCCGGCTCCTGGCGCTCACCGGCTGCAGGCTCGGCGAGATCATGAAACTGCGCTGGACTGAGGTTGACCGCGCGGAGCCATGCCTGCGGCTGGAGGATACGAAGGAGGGCGCGTCCGTCCGCTCAGCAAGGCCGTCCTTCTGATCCTCGATGGCCTCCCACGGGACCCTAGCTCGGCCTATGTTCTGCCGACGGTACGGGGAGGGCAGGGGCCGTTTGCCAGCTTGGACGACGCGCTGGAGCGCATTGCGATCCGAGCCAGGCTAGAGGGAGTCACGGCGCACACCCTTCGCCATGCGTTCGCCTCAACGGCTGGCGATCTCGGCTACAGCGACTCGACGATCGGCGCGATGCTGGGTCATGCTGGTCATGGCATCACGTCGCGGTACATCCACCACCTCGACGCGGTTCTGCTCGCCGCAGCGGACCGAGTCGCGATGCAGATCGCTGGAGCGATGAGCGGCCCCTCACCAAAGTTGGGTCTCAAGGAAACGAGCTCTTGATCGCACATCCGATCTGCATCGCTTCCAGTCGAGATGCGAGCGGAATTGCGCGAGGCCGAGCGAGCCGTGATGATATGGCCGCCCGGCCGGTGCAGTAGATGCTTTGGGCTCGACGCGACCGATGAAGAGCATGGACCGCTTCGAGGCGTATTGGGAACGTCTCTTGCAGTCTGATCCGACGCCACGCCGGCAAGCCGCGTTCGGAGTTCGAAACCATGCTGCGACGAACCTTTCTCAGCGGCGCGGCGGCGGCCGGCACCCTGCCGTTCCTGCCGCCGCGCCCCGTGCACGCGCAGGGCAGCCGCGCCACCGTGCTGCGCTTCGTCCCGCAATCCGACCTGACCATCGTCGATCCGGTGACCACTACCGCTTACATCACCCGCCATCATGCCTTGATGGTGTTCGACCAGCTCTATGGGCTCGACGCGCAGCTCAAGCCGCAGCCGCAGATGGTCGAGGGCCACACTGTCGCGGATGACGGCCGGCTCTGGGGCTTCCGGCTTCGCGAGGGGCTGAAATTCCACGATGGCGAGCCGGTCCGAGGCCGCGACTGCATCGCGTCGATCCGGCGCTGGGCCCAGCGCGACAGCCTCGGCCAAGCGTTGATGGCCCGCACCGACGCCATGAGCGCGCCGGACGACCGCAGCTTCGTCATCCGGCTAAACCGGCCCTACGGGTTGATGCTCGAGACATTGGCTAAGCTCGGCCCGCCCGCCCTGGTGATCATGCCGGAGCGCCTCGCCGGCACCGATCCTGCGCAGCAGATCCCGGAGGTGATCGGGTCTGGACCGTTCCGGTTCAACACCAAGGAACGGCTGGTTGGTGCCCGGGTCGTCTACGACCGCAATCCGGATTACCGGCCGCGGGAGGACGGCGTCGTCTCCTGGGCCGCGGGGCCGAAGCGGGTCCATTTCGAGCGGGTCGAGTGGCAGGTGATGCCCGATCCCGGCACCGCCGCCGCGGCACTTCAGAACGGCGAGGTCGATTGGTGGGAGAACCCGATTAACGACCTGTTGCCAACGCTCCAGGGCAGCCCGCAGATCGTGACGCAACTCGCCGGCCGATTGGGCAATCTCGGCACCGCGGTGATGAACCACCTCTACCCGCCCTTCGACAAGCCGGCGGTCCGGCGGGTGCTACTCGAAGCTCTGTCGCAGGAAGACTTCATGGCCGCGGCGGGGGGCGATGACCCGAAGCTCTGGCGCACCGGCGTTGGCATCTTCACCCCGGAAACGCCGATGGCCAGCGAGGCGGGCCTCGACGTGCTGACGCGCAAGCGCGACCTAGCGCGCTCCAAGAAGGATCTGATCGCGGCGGGCTACAAGGGCGAGCGCGTGGTGCTGATGTCGGCAAGCGACAATCCCGTGTTGGGTGCGCTGGGCGCGGTGATGAACGATCTCCTCAAGCGCCTCGGCATGAACGTCCAATACGCCGTGTCGGATTGGGGGACCCTTGTGAGCCGCCGCGCCAGCAAGGCGCCCCCGGACCAGGGCGGCTGGAACATCTTCAATACCACCTGGACTGGGCTCGACATGACCAACCCGGTTGCCGAGCAGGTCCTGCGCTGCGGCGGCCAGAAGGGCTTCTTCGGCTGGCCCGATATCCCGCAGATCGAAGCCCTGCGCGAGGCCTGGATCGAGGCACCCGACGATGCCGCTCGCCAGAGGATCGCTCGCGATCTGCAGGGGGCGGCCATGACGCAGGTGCCGTTCTTGCCCACGGGGCAATACTTTTACCGGACCGCCTACCGGCGAGAGATCCGCGATATCGTCCAGGATCAGTTTGTTTTTTGGAACGCTCGCCGGGAAGGCTGATCCGGGTGTGGTGCCTCGAAGAGTGCGCGAGGGCTTTACCGGAAGCGTGATGGACGGGGCAGGGGAGCCGCGATAGCCCCCGGCATGGCGAAAGAAATCCCAAGCGTCGGCGACCTGCGCCGCAGGGCCGAAATCACGGACGACGAGATCCAGGCTGCAACGGATGCCTTCCTCAAGGACGAGGGCGCCAAGCCGTTCGCGTTCAGTCCGGCCACCGGATCGACGTGGCCAACGCGATCGAGATGCACCCGTAGGCCAAGATGCTCCTGGCTAACAAGGCCACCACACCGGGCCTGCGCCGGACCATGATCATGACCGGGGTCGTCGAAAGATTTCCGATCGAAGGCTGAGCGGTTCCGTTCCCTGTTGGCCGCTGCTCAGATCAGCCATCTGGATCCGGCCCACGATCATGGCAGCTGCCCGAGTTGCATAGGGATAGGCCGACTGCTCAGAGGAGATGCCGTCCGAGGACGAGATGATCCAGCGGAAACACCCCCCGTACAAAGGACAAGGCTTCACCGCGAGCCTATAGGTACGGGACAAGGCGTCGGTCTCATTGATCCGGCAGAGCGGTAGATGGTGGAAGGACTCCGACAGGAGCCCTCCCGATACTGAAGGTGAGCGTCTCACATGCGGTGCATCATCCGCTTCTTCATCATGTGACGGCGCATCATCCGCTTATGCATCATGCGCTTCTTCATCATCATTCGGTCGCCGTGCATCATACGGACCTGGGTGATGCCGGATTGGTCGGTCTGCATCCCGCTCGGGGTCATCGGGGTAGCCGAGGCGGAACCGGCGAAAGCGAAGCCGCCAAGCAGGACCGAAGCGGCAAGGGTAAGTTTCATCTTGTTCATATAAAATCTCCTATTATGAACGGACTTGGCGCCCGGACTAGCCACTAAAACAAGTACTATGTCTTTATGTTCCCATCAAATATCTATTATTTTATTCAGAATAATATAAAGCACAAGGATATGTACCGCGAAACAGACGTTTCACGCGGCACCCACGTTTGGGCGTCAACGTCCGTTACGGAACAGGTCCGACCAAAGTTTCAGGGAGAGCGGCGTCGGCATGAGACGCCGATTGGCACCCATCTCGGTGGGGTGCTTTCCCAGCAGATCACCTGAGCGAAACACCACCGGACCCGTGGCGAATGATGAAGCCATGCTGACCGTCGATAAGCGGCTGACGCGCGTGGTCCTGCGCGAGATTGCCAGTCTGCCCGGCGACATCGAGACCTCCGACGACGGCCACGCAGCCACTCTGGAGGAGATGGCTACCCTCGACTTCGCGGCTTACATTTTCGACACGCCGACGCGCGATCCCAACGGCTGGATGGGGGAGTTCGCCAGTCGCGTTTCCTTCTCCAAGGCGGTGCTCGGCGCCCGACGAGAAACCTCCTTGCGGATCGCGGTCTGGACGTCGGCCAAGGCGTCTCCGATCCACCGCATCAGCTTGCCGGCTTCGTTGAAAACCGGGTCGGCGCTGCGAGCGGAGTCCAGACAGCAGCGAGGTCCCCAGGTGTAAGCATCGGCCAGAGCTTCGACGTTCTCGGCCATGTCTTGTATCGCCCGCAGATCGCTGAGCGAGGCAGACGCGAGGTCGAGCATGGCGACGAGTCTGTGAGCATGCGCCGGCTCCTCGACGACTTCCGGCTCCGGCTCCGGCTCCGGCTCCGGCTCCGGCTCGGCGCTTGGTCGCGCCCCCCTCCTGGCCCAGCACCGCAGACGATGCCGCCACCATGTACCGGGCGCAGGCCAGGCTCAGCAGCTTGCCCCAGCCTTCGAACGTCCCCTGTGCAGCGTCGAGCGCCTTGAACATGCTTGCGGGCGTGCCGGCATCGCGCTCGCCGCCCTTCTGGATGAAAGCGACCAGTTCGGGCTTGCTCATGCGCAGCGTGCGATCGGCGATGTGCATGCTGATGGCGTGGTGGGCGATGCTGGCCGTTCAAGACGATCGAGAACGGCGACTCTGCTGAGACCGCGGCCTTTGCCCGCGAGCTGCTGGCGGTCGCCGAGGCTGATCGCATGAGGGAACTATGCCTCGCCGAGGCCCTCAGAGCCCGCACCCAGGCCGGGCCCGAAGTCCGCTGACGGCGGCTCCCTACCCCTCCGTAGCCGTGCGTCCCGCCCCGGCCGGATCCCGCCGGGCCTCCCCTTCATCGCGACCCGAGACCATCACCATGGGCGATGTCCTGACCTTCACCCCACGTCCGAAACCGGCCGATCCAGATTTGGAGCCGCTGACCGGGCCCGCGCTCCGCGCCAGCCTGGAGGAAGCGGCACAGATCGCCCTCGATGCGGGGGATCGGATTATCGCCGTGCTCGACCACATGGACGGGGATCCCGACCTTGAGGACAGCGCCGACGACGAACCGTCCCTGGCCGCTCCTGAGAACCAGGGATCACAGGTTACTTGGCTTCGTGGAACGGATCAGGACTGCGAGGCCGGAGCGCCCGAGATCGCGATCCCCGAGACCCGCATCGAGGCCCCGCCCGCGACGGCGTCCGCGCTCGCGGCCGACCTATCCGCCATCAGCATCGAGCCAGTGCGATGGGGTGGCCGGGGCAACGTCGTCTCGCTGGCGGGCGTGGCTGTCCTGGACCTGTCCGCCGCGGCCGGTGACGCTCTCCTGGCTCTGGCAAAGCGCCGCTGATGTTAACGGCCATCCCGAACCATTCCCGGCACGCCGCGGCCGCCGAGCGCCTGTCCTGGCCCGACACGGCCCGGTTCGTGATCCCGCTGCTGCGGGTGTGCTGGCTGAGCCGGCGTCTTGAAGTGGGCACCGCCGCGTAGGGCGGGAGAGCCTCGACAAGCCTGCCCAGCGCTGCTCGCTACGGCTCGCCGTCGGGTGGAGGCGCACGACGCGGTCAACGCTCTGCTTGAATGGCTTAGAAGCAGCGGAAGACGATGCCTAAGCCAGTCAGCGGCATCGTCCGGAGCGAGACAAGACCAGGCCGCCTAGCAAGCTGCGCCTTGATCGTGTAGGGCCCAGACCTGCCCGCGGCTCGCGGCTCGCGGCCCGCCGCCGTCGCCCGGCGGCCCGTCATAGCGGCGACCGCCGGACTGGAGGCTGTTAGAGAGCTAACCCATGATGTCCGCCTTGCGTCATCTGTTCGGCCTGTCCGGTGGCGGACGACGCAATTTGGCAGTCGCGCACGGCAGCGCTTCTGACGGCACACCCACAGTCGAGCCCGTGGTCGCCTTGGCGGCGACATTCCGGCCGACCAGCTTCAATTTTGTCGGGCCTGCCGGCAGTCACCATCTATCCGCTAGCGAGCTGCAGGACTTGGCCGAGCGCGCCGCCGTCTTGTTCCGTCAGACCCTAAAGGGCCGACGCATTGGCTTGGTCTTCCGCTCCGAGCCAAGCTTGATCGCCGCCTGGCTCGGTTTGGTGTCTGCCGGCTTCGAGCCGCTGATCCTGCAGTACCCGACGGAGAAGCAAAACCGCGCGGTCTGGACGCTCTCAATCAGCAATTCGGTTCAAATCGCCGCCCTCGATCAAATCATATGCGCCCCCGAAATCACCGAACTGCTATCCGGACTCCCGGCAGCACCCGTCGTCGCGTTCACGCTGAAGGATTTGGCGCACGTTGCCCCCGCCGAGCGGTTCGCGTTCCGCGCGGAAGCGATCATCCAGCTGTCCTCGGGCACGACTGGTCACCGCAAGGCGATTGCCTTCACACAGGCTCAGGTCGCCCGGCATCTCAGCGACTACAACGCCGCAATGTGCCTTGGACCGGGCGATGTCTGCGTATCGTGGCTGCCGCTCTACCACGACATGGGGTTTGTGGCCTGCTTCTTGATGCCGATGCTACTCGGCCTGCCGGTTGTGATGATCGACCCGATCGACTGGGTCCGTCAGCCCGGCCTCCTCTTCGAGGCCATCGCCGCGCATCAGGGCACGTACTGCTACATGCCGAATTTCGGCTTCGAGATCATGGCCAAGCAGCGCGTCGGCCTTTCAGGAGCGGGCCTGTCCACGATGCGGCGCTGGGCGTCGTGCTCGGAGCCGGTCTACGCTGACACAGCCCGCCGCTTCCTATCAGCTCACGCCATCCCGGCGGAGCATTTCTCAGCCTGCTACGCCATGGCCGAGAACGTGTTCGCGGTGACGCAGTCGGACGGGCTGGTGGTAGTCGAGACCGACGGGGTCGAGCAGGTCTCGTGCGGCACACCGATCCCCGGGGTCGAGCTCGAATTGCGCGACGGGCAAATCTTCGTGCGGAGCGCGACGGCGGTCCAAGCCTATCTCGGCGGCGCGCAGGTCGCGGACGAACGGGGCTTCTACCCGACCGGCGACCTTGGCTACGTCACCGCCGACGGATTGGTGGTGACGGGTCGCTCTGGCGATGTCCTGAATATCGCCGGCAAGAAGTATATGCTCAACGACCTGGATTACGCCGTTAACCAAGCATTCCCGGCGGCGCGGGGTCGTGCGGCGGCACTCGCGAGCTTCAATCCGCGATTGGGCACAGAGCAACTCCTAGTCCTGGCTGAAAACGAGGATTTCTTTCTCCGAGACGATGCGGCGGCGGTGGCTGCTTCCGTGGCGGAGCGCACGGGCGTTGAGGCGGTGGACGTACACTACGTGCCGCCGGGCTTCATCACGAAGACGTCCTCGGGCAAGATCAATCGCAAGAAGACGGCTGCCGACTGGATCGCAGCGCGGGCCTTTCAGGCGACTGGGGCAAGCCGCGGCGGGGATGGGCGTCCCCTGGCGGCGGTGATCGCCGAGCTTTTTCCCAAGGCACCGCGGGACGTTCCGCTGAAGGAATCCTTGGATTCACTCGGACTCACCGTCGTGAGCATGCTCCTGGAGGAGCGTGGCTTGGCCCTGACCGATGGCTTGACCGTAGCAGATGTCGAGGCCGCCGATCGCACCGCGCGCACCGAGGCAGAGACTGTCGAAACGGAGCAACAAATCCGGGTCTTCAATTTGGGCGATGTAATGGCGTTCCAGCGGCTTACGCCCAGCTATTTTGAAGATTTATCTGAGCAACTCGGTGTGCGTGTTACTTACGAACAATTCTGTGCTCCGCCGTCTGCTGTTTTACTGAATGATCTTATATTTCATGATTATTTCATGGTCCGCGATCCACGTGGAGTTTCAGCTTACGATCAGTTCAGAAGTGTCGCGAGCATGATAAAATCTGCTAGCGTTTTAATGCTAGATGATTATTCGGAGTATTACAGAGTTTCGCACCAATTTGTGCCGGCATTCAGTCATAATTTTGTCCGGGATCCCGCCGCGGATCAGTTAGCTTGGCGTTATCAGCGCTATACATGGGATCATCACCTGCATCCGATACGTGTGCTCAAGCCCGAAGAGGTCTCAACTGATACCGAAGCATCAATCCGACGTTTGGCTGCCTATCTGAGAGCTCCGGTCTTCCGAGTGGCTTTTCAGGAGACGGCGGGTCGCCGCAGCTCGGAATGGGAGCATGTCGTGGGTCAATACAAAGCAGATTGTGATATCTACATTGACGATGAAATTGATTTCGACCAACCCGGTATCATGGCATCTTTCGCGCGTTACCTACGTGAAAATAAAAATAAACTTGTCAAAAAGGCTGATCAGGGCGGCGTTCGATACGTTATGGAGCATTTCCATTTTTGCTCTAATTTGATCAACAAAGATAAAATTTCCGATCTCATTGATCGGCACGAAAAGTTTTTAATCTATGGTCCAAATTCAAGTCTTATATATATCAGAAACGAAATTGAGAGGAGGGGAAAATATTACAAGCAGATCATGAATTGGCAGACCGAAGGGGAGCCATTCGTGCATGAATTCGATTGCGTAGTCGAAACAGGCAGCTGGACTCCGACAGCACTGGGAACGTCGGTGCCGATCTACCAGCTGTTCTGGGCTGGTTATACGGAGGTCCAAAATAAATTTCAGAAGGACGCGGTTTGGTTTTACGAGCGACCACCTGTAGCTCTGTAATACTGCCCGAGGTCGTTCAGGCAAAAGTTCACCGACTTGGCAGCCGATATGAGAGAGCGTGCTCCGATGTAAGCCCGCCCGAAGAGGTTAAGGTCGTCTTGCCACCGACCGTCACCGCGTTCAGGACCTATCAACCGGATGATCCTGGCGAGCGCCGCATCTTCCCTGCTGCGGGGTTGGTTAGCCCGCCGTGGCCCATCGGCCTTTCACCAAGTCGCGGTAGAACGAACCGACTCGATAGGCTGCTTGCCGCCATGGCTTGAGGCGCCTTCGACTCTGCTGCGGCGCCCTTCGGTCAAGCACCAAGCGATCAAATATTTAGTTATCATTCAGCGATCGCAGGTCGTACCATTTCGTTAGAAGTTCATACGTGTGCCGTCCGAATAGCTCAAAATCGGCGTGCTCGCGGTTCGCGGCCTCCGACGTGATGTCGGGGCCTCTAACACCCGCCGCGAATGGCGGATGCGACTCGAGGAGCACAATGTCGTGCCCGACCTTTTCGAGCTCGCTCATCGCCACCTCAACGTTGACTTAACCGTGCGGTCCGGCCGACATGGACCGTTCCGGCATGCTCACCTCTAGATGTTTGATCCCAGGGTTTGATGGTGCATTCTTCACGCTGGAGTGGAGGGACGCGCTATGGGCCAAGTTCTTCACGGCAGCGCCACCACGACGGAGGCAGTCCGTCGAGCGATCCAGCATAGTCAAGCGAGCCTAAGGGCGCTCTCGAAGCGCTACGGGATCAACCAGAAGACGGTCGCCAAGTGGCGGCAGCGGACCTCGGTCGCCGACCAGCGCACGGGTCCGAAGGATCCCCGCTCGACGGTGCTGTCACAGGAGGACGAGGCGGTCGTCGTCGCCTTTCGCCGTCATACGCTCCTGCCGTTGGACGACTGCCTCTACGCGCTTCAGGCGACGATCCCGCACTTGACCCGTTCGTCGCTGCATCGCTGCCTGCAGCGCCACGGCATCAGCCGACTGCCGGAGGTCGACGGTGGCAAGCCCAAGCGGTCACGCTTCAAGGCCTACCCGCTCGGCTACTTCCACATCGATCTGGCCGAGGTTCACACAGCCGAAGGGCGGCTTTACCTGCTCGTCGCCATCGACCGCACGACCAAGTTCGCCTTCGTTGAGCTTCACGAAAAGGCCACGCGGCGGGTCGCAGGTGACTTCCTCCGCCATCTCATCGAGGCCGTGCCTTACAAGGTGCACACGGTGCTCACCGACAACGGCACCCACTTCACCACGCCCGGCAACGTCGCCTCGGCCGCCTCCATCATCAAGGAGGCGATTGCAGCCGGCGAGACCTTCCGGGCCCACAGCTTCGAACTTGCCTGCGCCCGCAACGATATCGACCATCGGCTGACCAAACCGCGCCATCCCTGGACTAACGGTCAGGTCGAGCGAATGAACCGTACGATCAAGGACGCGACGGTCAAGCGCTACCACTACGACAGCCATGGGCAACTCCGTGCGCACTTGGCCGACTTCGTCAGCGCCTACAACTTCGCCCGCCGCCTCAAGACCCTGCGCGGCCTCACGCCCTACGAAGCCATCTGCAAGGCATGGTCGGCCGAGCCCAGCCGCTTCAGGTCAGACCCGCTCCACCAAATGCCGGGACCAAACATCTAGGTGCCAGGATGTCGCCGGCCTCGGTGATGATCCAGGGCTTGGCACCCTCTGCGTCGATCGCCTCGGCTGCTGCAGCGAGCGCCGCGCGCAAGGTCGAGAAGCTGGGGGCGTCCGCGGCATGGGCCGGCTCATGGCCAGGCCACACGGTGAGTTCGGCAGGCTTGTCGAAGTCGGACAGCGTCATCGGTTCGCTAGGGTTCGTGGCGGGGCAGGGCTTATGCCGCGGGGCTGAGGTCGCTGGTACAGGGTCAGACGCTTGTGATCCGGGGGGCGGCTATGCGTGGGTCCGCATTGCCAGGAGGGTCAGGCGGTCCTCGGTCCCGGCCGAGGAACACGCACCTCTACCATCTGTCCGGTGAGCGGATTGAGGATCTGCATGGCTGCGTATCTCCAGTGGTTGTGCCGGTAGAACGTCGTCACATCGCGGTAGGATCGAGGCGATCCGAGCAATTGCGCGGAGTTGGTGAGCCGTTCGTTTACTCTGCTGCCACGGCGGTCAGGGGGCAGTTGAAGACGCTCTACGCGTAGGGCCCGCCGAACAGGTCGCCTAGCGCCTTCCGCCTGAACAGCGTGCGCCAGCGCCTTCGCTGATGCTCCGGCCGGTCGTGGATCATGTGGCACCGCTGGCAGAAAGCCGAGAGGTTGGCATCGGCGTTGTTCGAGGTGTCATGGTCTCGATGGGCGGCGGCCAGGACCACCCGGGTTCGGCGGGCACGGCCGGGGATGTCAGCTTCCGCAGTGATCCGGATCCGGCGCCCCAAGCCATCGCGCCCATTGACCGGCGTCCGCGTCCCACCAGCGCCCGTCGCCGAGGTGGTAGACCATCCCGCCCATGCGGCCGTCCGCAGCCCTCACAGCAGCCCTTTGCCCGACCAAAGCGGATCGCCAGCGACAGCTCGCGCCAGTCGATCGGATAGAAAAAGCGGTGCTCGGGCCGGATCGGCATGAGGGGGCTGAATACCCGATGGCGGGCCAATCCTGTGGCAGGGCGGCGGATCGCTTCTGTAGCATTTCGGCAACAGCCACGGGCCAAAGTCACGGGGTGTCGCAACCAAACCACCGCCGAGATGTTACGCCGCCTGGTCGTGCACATCGCACTGTATTTCGACCGTGCAACGGATGTTCATGGATGGTTTACTATACCGTCTCACGTCATCAGCCGGCAGTGTGTCCGTAAAACTACAGCCATTTCATCGACGGACCGGTAGCCTTATCGTCAGATCGAAATTTGGACCTTACGTTATGACCAAGCTCCTGACCTCGCTGGCCGCGTTCACCGCCCTGACGGCCGCCGCCTCGGCCGCCGACCTGCCCCGCCGCGCCGCCCCGCCGCCGGTGTTCACCCCGGTGCCGGTGTTCACCTGGACGGGCGCCTATTTCGGTATCAACGCCGGCTACGCGTTCGATGCCAGCAGCCGCAGCAACAACAACTCCACCTTCGGCGTCCCGGCCCCCTATGCCACCGCCGGCACCACCGCCACCTTCGGCAACCGCAGCCAGGACGGCTTCTCCGGCGGCGCCCAGATCGGCTACAACTACCAGTTCACCCCGGGCTCGGGCGTGGTCGTCGGCATCGAGGCCGATGCCCAGTACCTCGACTTCGGCCGCAGCCGGAACAACGCCTTCATCAACGGCGCCCTCGCCCCCGGCTACTACGTCACCGACCCGCGCGGCCTGTCGAGCCTCGACTACTTCGGCACCGTGCGCGGCCGCCTCGGCTACGCCTTCGACCGCACCCTCGTGTACGGCACCGGCGGCTTCGCCTACGGCTCGGGCAGCGCCGACCGCTCCTTCGGCGGCTATGCCGGCAACGACAGCTTCCGCACCGGCTACGCGGTCGGCGGCGGCGTCGAGTACGCGCTCCCCACCGACTCGTTCCTGAACTTCTTCCGCTCCTCGGCCGTGACGCTCAAGGTCGAAGGCCTGTACGTCAACCTCGACCGCAACACCCGCAACCAGGGTGCGTTCGTCATCAACGCCGCCAGCAACTTCCCCGCCGTCTACAGCAGCGGCATCGGCCGCCGCTCCGACGAGTTCGCCGTCGTCCGCGCCGGCCTGAACTACAAGTTCGGCTCGTACTGAGATCCGGTCGCGCTGCTCCCGGCATCCGTGCCGGGAGATGCGATGGCGGGCGAGGGGTAGTTGGTCCTCCTCACCGCCCCTCATCGCCGAAGAGCAGCCGATCGGCTGACCTTCGCATCCCCAGCTCGATCAAACTGGCCGCGAGGTCGGCGACACCCTGGGAGCACCCGCTCCCGGGGTGTTTCTTCGTTCTGGGATTAGGCGCGGAGAGGTTCAGCCGATCGCCCAGAACAGCGGCAGGGCGCCAGCCAAGAACAGGGCCGAGGACAGGAGCACGGCCAAGCGCTCGCGGTGATAGTGGATGAAGGCGTGGGAACTGGCGAACATGGCGATGCCGGATCGGGGAAGGCATCTCACGCTCGCCTCTGAACCTTGACCAATCAGAGGTATCCGACGTCGTCCACAGATGCTCGTCGATGCGTGTCACCACCGAGCCACATGCGACTGGATGTGCTCAGGCGCACCCCGCGAAGGCGGGGCTGGGCGTATCCGTTTCGTCGTGGCCATCATTGCCCCCTCAGGCGGCCCGACCAGCGGCGCAGTGACCTCAAGGTTGCTGCGCCGTTGTCGTATAAACGCTCAGCTTACGGCTCAGGCTATGCCGCTACAGCCTCGGCGCCTCTGGCCGCTGGTTTGGCGTGTGCGCATGCCGAGCTTGATAGAGGATCCGTTAACCATACCGCCCCACCATGCTCTCAGCGATCGGCTCCGGCCGCGCGCCGGAAGAGCAGCACCGGGATCGTCTTGAGACGGCGGGCCTTGGTGCGGCCTCGCCGGCCCAGTCGCGCTGATCGGCATGATTGCGGCCAAGCTTGAGCCCAGCTATGCGCGCCACCTCGGGGTGTGCGGGAGCAGGAATGAGCGATGTCGTGGCCGCCCTGCTTCTAGCGCTGGCGGCTGAGAACGCCGAGTTGCGCGAGCAACTGGCCTCCGCTCAAGACATGCTCGTCGAGACCGCGATCGACGCCGGCAACATGCACGCCCTCGTGGAGGCCATGCGGACCGAGCGCGATGCGTGGCGCGAGGAGGCCGAGCGGCTACAAGGCCGCCGAACCCGAACGGCCTGACGCCTCGACAGGCGCACCGCCAGGCGCCCTGACCTATCCAGCCCGCCCACCCCGGGGCAGCATCGAGTAGAACCGGCTCGCGTCGAACTGCTGCCGGGCCTGCTGTAGGGTCATCGCTCGCCCATCCATCTTTGGGGGCGCCATTCCGCCGCCGCCCGCCGCCTTCTGGCCCTGCTTCTGCTGCCCGCCCGCGATGCTCTTGAGCGCGCTGGCGATACCGCCGTAGGGACTAGCGTCCTCCTGCTGGCCCTGCGACCCGTCCAGCGCCGTCGGCTGACCGGCCAGGGACGCGGCGTCGGGCGTCGGGGAAGACTGCCCCGGAACGGCAGAATCTTGCCCGACGACGCCACCGAGGCCGAAACCGCCCTGTTGCGCCGTCGAGCCCATCGAGGCGTCCATAGGGGCGGCGATTCCCGGTGTCATGGACCGCGGCTGACCGCCGGTTGGCATCTGCGGCTGGAAGTTGCCGCCCTGGAAGGCTGCCGCTTTGGCCTCGTGCGGGGCCATACTCGCTACCTTGTCGGCTGAGTTGCCCGGTGCGCCACCGTTGCCCGCGTCGGAGGCGCCATACAGGCCTGGGTGCCCTGCGTTGATCGTGGAATACAGATCCAGCCGTCTCATCCCGGGCTGAAAGCCGCGATCCGTCAGATAGCGCTCGACCGCGGGCAACTGATCCTGAAACGACTGGCCCGCCGATGCGCCATAGGCCTGCTGTTCGGTCGGGCCGAACTGGATCAAGCCGACATGGCGACCGCCCGCACCGCCATACTGCGACGGGGACATGGTGCCGCCGGTCTCGTAGGACATGACCGTAGCGAGATCGAGCGGGTCGACCCCGATCCGGCGCGCGCTGGCGATCAGCGCATCCCGGTCCGACATCGACGGCGTCGCGGCCTCGGCGCTGTTCGGGCCCAGCGCCGAAATCAGGCTGGCGCCTGTGGCCGCCGCGTTCGGGTTCAGGACAGGGGTCGGGGCACCGGTCGGCGGTGTCGGCGGCGTGTAGCCCGTGAAGCCCGGCGGGGTGGCCGAGGGCACGCTCTGGTCTTGCGCCGACGCTTGGGCCGCCTGCCCAAGCCCGAGAAGGCCGGTCGGCAACCCTAACGTGTCGTCCTGCGCGAATACGGGAATGCCTCCGAAGCCGTTACTCATGACGCTGCCCTTTTGTGCGAGAATCAGCCCGCCAGCGGCGGTCGGATGCGGTTCGACGCTAAGGGCGTTATTCCCGGCGACGGCCGTCCTGGGCCGAATCTGCAGCCTCTGTCGGCTATCGACAGAATGGCAAGGCGGGGCCATCTTCATGCGATGCCCCGCTGGCTCGAAATCCTGCTGACCCTGGTGCTGTTCGCCATCGGCATGGCGGCGCTGTCGTGGGCCGTGAACGCGACTTTACCAGCAGGTGTCGATTGGCTCTGGGACCGCATCGGCGGCGTAGCCGTGTGGGTCGGGATCATCACGTTCTGGATCATCGGTGGCTTTTTTGCCTGGAACGGTCATCGGCCCACGAAGGGCAGCGCCGGCAGGTAGGTCCGCGCTCGGTCGGCCTGAGAGATTGCGCCAGCCTGCGCGCCGATCCGCGCTGCATCGCCATAGGCCCCAGCCTGCCGCATCATCGCTCCGCGCCGTTCTATCGCCGACAGTAGCGTGTCGAGGGCATCGCCGCCCTGCATCGTCACGGCACGGGCGAGCTGTTGGTTGCGGGCGATGTCGGCTTGCCGACCGGCGGAACTGGCCGCGAGCTTGAGGCCGCCCATGGCCGCCTTGCTCGCCAGAGCCCCCGCGCCCGCCCCAGCGCCGCCGACCAGGGTCGCGACCCCCGGCAGCACGTCGGTGGCGCCCGCCGACACCTCCCGCGGGGCGATGTCCCGGGCCGATGCGGCGCGCTGAGCCGTCTGACTGCCGCGCACCACGTCATTGTAGGTCCGATCGAACTGCGCTTCGCGCCCCACCGTCGAGGCGAGCTGCTGGGTCGGCTGAAGGCCCCGGACAGGTCGGAGTGCTGGTAGTCGCGGTCCTCGTCGTCCATGCCGATGCTCCAGGCCGCCCCACAACGAACTGCCCCCATGGTCCCGACCCGGGACGGCCACCTACCCAGCGTTGGCACAATCGGGCAATTGCCTTTTGCCATACAGCTCCCGAGCCGCGTTGCGTATCGGCTCGACCGCTGGTGAGATCGGACGCTCCCTCGCCCCGCGATCGGATCGGGACGGGGCCGAGCGTACAGAACCACAGGCGGCAGATGGTGGAGGCAAAGTAGTTTCAGCTTCGGCCGGGTTTTGGCGAAGCTGGCCCATAGCGCTCTTCCAGCTCGGCTCGCCCTGCATCGGTGATCTGGTACTCGGCGCTGTCCTTCTCGGGATCCGTCCGCCCGGTGGCAACTACAAGGCCGAGAACCTCCAAGCGACGCATGTAGGCGGTCACCGGATAGAAGCGTGCGCCAGTCTCAGAAAGCAGGCGGAGGCGGTACAGGCTGGCGGGCGGGAGCTTGTGCATCGCCAGGCAGTGTACCAATCGACGGCTGCGAGGTCAGGCCCTGCTCTGAGCCTGCGCCACGCTGCTGAAACTGACTGGCCTGTCATGCCTTCCGCAGCCGCACCCCCGGCCCGTCGCCGCTCTCCTCGATGAAGATGAAGCCGGCGGCTGTCAGTTCGGTCCCTTGTGCTTCCTGCTAGGCCGATCGCTTCGCCAAGCGAAGTAGCCGACGGCCAGCAGAGACAGGAATAGCCCCGTCCAGACGCCGCCCTCGGTCATCTTCGCGACGAACCATTCCAAAGGCGTCGGTGCGACCGGATCCTGCGACCAACCGACGGCCATCACGATGGCACCGATCAGGGCGAAGCCGAACAGGATCACGGTGGGAATCGGCATCAGCAGGCCCCTTCTCGCACCGCGCGGTGCCGCAAGCCTCCTTGACTGAAGAGCCAGTCGCTCATGGCGCGACCGGATCACCACGGAAGCCGCGGGCATCGAAGACGCGCCGGACGAAGCCCGTCTTTTTGGCTCCATCCAACCAATCGGTCACATAGGCAAGGGCGCCGGGCCGCCCCTTCGGCAGCGCAACAGCCACCTGCGTCCGCTGGAAGCCGCCCGTGACGATCCGCGAGCCCGGGACCTGCTGGACGACCGGCCGCAGCGTATCGCGCGACAGGGCGAAGGCTTCCGCCTGGCCGGCGCGCATCCGCTCCACGGCCTCGGCCACGGTCGGGACCGCCACGGGCTGCGTGTGCGTCAGCGTCCGGGCGGAGGCGCGGAACGTCGTGGTGCCCTCGATCGCCAGGACGCGGACGCCCGGCTGGTCGACCTGCGCGACGTCGACGATGCCCGAGGCGGCGCTGGCTAGGTAGGTACTTTCCAGATCGTAGTACCCTGGCCCGAACTCGAGCATCTGCCGCCTGGTCGCATCGACCGGCATGAAGCTTACGTCGATCGTCGCGGCCTGGAGCGCCGCGGCCGCGGCTCCCGAATTCGGGAACAGGGTCACGGCGAGCGGCAACCCAGCCTTCACGGCTAGGTCGGCACTCAGGTCGGCCGTGACGCCCTCGGGCTTCCCGTCAGCGGCGCGACTGACGAAGATGAGGCCGGGGGAGGGGGCCTCAATCAGGCCGACCCTGAGCGCGCCGGTCGGGGCGAGCTCGGTCTTTACAACCGCATCCTGAGCTTCGCTTGAGATCGTCATGCTGGCGATGAGGGCGGCCGCGGCGAGGAGCGAACAGGTGAGAGGTTCGAGCCGCCTGCTTCCGCAGTGCTTCCGCAGCCAATTCTCGACCACAGGGCACCGCCCTTTAAGTCATTCAAATGATTGGCGCACCCGACACGATTCGAACGTGTGACCTTTGCCTTCGGAGGGCAACGCTCTATCCAGCTGAGCTACGGGTGCTAGCCGCGCCGGTGTCCTAACCCAACCGCGCGGCCAGCGCAACGGCGCCGATCCGCCGCTCTTCGTCACCGGAGCGGCTGGGGCGGGGGCGGGGCTGTTCTCTGCCCTGATGCGACAACCAGAAGGTGTGGTGGCCGTAGCCAGAGGCGCCCGGCTGTGCTGAAACGGTCCGACGAACGGCGGCAGGGCGTGCAGGCGCCGACGGCGCGCCGGCAGCACGGCCTCGGTTTGCCCTTGACCCTCCAGCACGGCACTGCGGCGCGGCCGCGGATCACGGCGGACGACGTGGCCCGGCGCATCGCCGGCCTCGGGCCGGGCGAGCGCCTCGTCGTCCTGGGCATCGGCCGCGCCGCCCTCGCCACCCTCGTGCGGGAGGGCAGCGACCGCGGCGCGCTGCTGGTCGAGGGCGCGGACCGGTCCACCGCCACGGCGCTCATCGACCGGATCCTCGACGACCTGGCCGAGCTGGCCCTCGACCGCTGGCCGCACTGGCACGGCGGCGACGCGTCCCTTACCCCGGTCACCGCCGATCCGTGGCTGAAGGCGGCGTCGAAGCGCGCCCGCCTCGGCCTGAGGCCGCGCTTCCGGACGCTGGGGCAGGATCACGAACTCCTCCGCCTCGCGCGGGCGATCGACCCCGCCGGAATCGTCCTGATCTGGGAGATCGACCCGGCCTCGGCGGCCCGCGCCCGCCCGACGATCGAGGCCCTGGAATGGTGCGGCCGGCATGGGGCCGCGGTGGTGGCCACCCTCGCCGCGGAGCCGCCCGAGACGGCGCCCTACGACCGGATCCTCTACGGCGCCCGCACCTTCGCCGCGGAGGACCGCCCGGCGGCGGAGCGCTTCATCCCGCCGGCCGGCGGGCTCCCGGCGAGCGCGATCGAGCGCCGGGTCGCGGCGGCGCTGGATCAAGATCCTGAACTCGCGGGCCTGTTCGTCTGCAACGCCCTGGTTCCGGTGGGCGCCTGGGGGGTGCGGCCGCGGGTCGACCTGCTGTGCCGCACGCGCCGCGTGGTCGTGGAACTCGACGGTCCCGAGCACCGGGCCGAGCCCAAGTTCGGCAACGACCGCCACCGGGACTACGAGCTGCTGACCGCGGGCTACCGGGTCCTGCGCTTGACCAACGATCAGGTCACGGCCGACCTTCCCCTGGCGATCGAGAAGATCCGTGCCGTGATCCGCCTCGGGCCCGGCGCGCAGGACGAGGTGAGCCGATGAGTGAGTCGCCGACGCCGCAGCAGGCCCTGCTCCTGTGGTGCCTCCTCGGCCGGGGCGGAACCGCCCTGCAGGGCACGCTCGTGCCGGAGGTCAGGAAGGCCGACCGGGAGGCGCTGATCGCGGGGCGCTATATCACGGTGGAGACGCAGGGGCGCGCGCTGCGGCTGACCGTCACCGACAGGGGCTGGAACTGGGCGGGGGCCCATCTGGACGCAGCCCTGCCGCCGGCCTTCCGGGTGCTGCAGGATTGGCTGGGACGAATCGCGGCCGATCTGGCGGCGACCGGGCGCCCCCTCGCGGACCTTATCGGACCCGTTCCCGACGCGCCGCCACCCGCCACGGCGCGCGCCCCCGCGGTCAAGTCCGCCAAGGACCCGAAGGCGTCGAAGCCGCCGAAGACGGCAAATCCCAAGAAAACATCTAGTCCCAAGAAAGCGCCAAGTCTCAAGAAAGTGCGAAGTCCCAAGAAACCGCCCGGCCCGAAGCAGCTCCGCGCCCGGATCGAGGCGGCCTATCTCGCGCTGACCGGCGGCGAGCGGGCCCGGCCCGTGCGCCTGAGCGCGCTGCGCGCCGAGCTCGCCGACCTCGACCGCGCGACGGTCGATGCGGGTCTCCTGGCGATCTCAAGCGGCGACAAGACCGCACGGCTGAGCCAGTTCAGCGATCCCCGGTCGCTCGATGATGCCGAGCGCGACGCGGCGTTCAGCCCCGCGGGCGAGCCCTTCCACATCCTCCGGATCCAATCATGACCGATGCCCTCGACGCCCTGCGCCGGGTCGATTTCGACTGGGTCCGCACCCTCGACAGCATCTGGGTCGATACCCCACCCACCGGCAGCCCGAACGAGCGGCTCGTCCCGGACCTTATCGCCGGCCTCCACGCCAAGGCCCGCACACCCGCCGACCGGGCGCTGGGCCGCGTCTTCGTAGGCCCGGCCGGGGTCGGCAAGACGCACCTGATCGGGCAGATCCGGCAGGAGGCGTGGCGCACGGGGGCGTGGTTCGTACCCCTCGACGTCCTCGGCCTGACGGATTTCTGGCGCAGCGCCGCCCTGAGCTTCGTCACCGCCCTGCTGCAGACGATGCCGGACGGGCGGCGCCAATCGGATGCGGTGCTGGCGGGGGTGGCGCGCCGCTTCGGCGTCGAGACGCAGGTCGAGGCCGCGTTCAACACCCCGAACATCGATGCCCGCCGGATCGTCGACGTCCTGGTCACGGCGCTGATGCGGGTCGATGCCGGCCGCGCCCTCAAGCACCTCGACGTGTTCCGGGCGCTGTGCCTGCTGCGCTCGCAGGATTTCGGCGTGGTCGGCCTCGCCCATGCCTGGCTGCAGGGCTACGACGCGGATCCTACGGAGCGGGGCGCCCTGGGTTTCAAGACGCCGCCGCCGGCCCCGGTCGAGCTCGTGCGCGGCATGTGCTGGATCATGGCGCTCAGCGGGCCGACGATCGTCGCGGTCGACCAGATCGACGGGATCATCGAGAGCAGCCGGCTCGCCGCCCAGGACGGGCTCGACGCGGAGGCCGGCCTCGCCGAGGTGCTGGCCGCGGGCCTGCTCGAGGTCAATGTCGTCTGCGACCGCAGCATGACGGTGGTGACCTGCCTGGAGGAATCCTGGGAGCGCCTCAGCGCACGCAGCCTCACGCCGATGCCGGACCGTTTCGCGGAGCCGATGGGTCTGCTGGGCATGAACGAGCGGGCCGCCGCGGCCGCGCTGGTAGCCGGCCGGCTGGCCCCGGCCTACGCGGAGGCCGGGTTCAAGGCCAAGTCCCCGACTTGGCCGTTCGGCGAGCCCGCCATCGCGGCGGCGGCGGCGGCCAACATGATGCCCCGGACCCTGCTGATGCGCTGCGACGCCTTCCGCCGCCGCTGCCTCGCGGAGGGGGCGGTCACCGAGTGCGACGACCTCGGCGTGGTCGTTGCGTCACCCCCGACGTCGAACCCCCCCACCGAATTCGACCTCGCCGCCGCCCGCGACGCGGCCGACATCGCGGGTATCCGCGGCGATGAGGACGCTTGGCTCGGCCAGCTGCTGCGCGACGTCTTCGATCTCTACGCCCTGGAGGACGAGCCCGACGACACCCTCGACGTCGCCAGCAAGGGCGAGCCCGACCAGAGGATCCCGCCGCTCCACGGACGGCTGATCTTCATCCACCACGATGAGAACGACCGCGAGCGGCACGTCTGCTACCGGGCGCTCCAGCACCAGAACGCCATCGCGTTCCAGGCGCGCCTGCGGGCGGCGCTGACGGCCTCCGGCATCTCGGCCCGGATCCCCGACCGGGACCTGCTGCTGGTCCGCCGCGGGCCGATGCCGGGCGGGGCCAAGACGAAGCAGCTCATCGAGGCGTTCACGGCGGCCGGGGGCCGGGCGATTGACCCCTCGGACGCGGATCTGCGCGTCTTCGTCGGCCTGCGCGACCTGCACGCCTGGGCCCAGGCGGAGGGCGTCTCCGACCGGTTCGAGCGCTGGATCCGCGCCGAGCAGCCGTTGGTGAAGACCGCCTTCTTCCAGGCGGCGGGCCTCGACCACGCGGGCGGCGGCGGGGCGAGCCTGGCCGCACCGGACGCACGATCGGATGCCGAAGGACCGGGGGACCGCCCCGCCGCCGCCAAGGCCGCTCCGGAGGCCACCCCCAGAACCGCGCCGAAAGCCGGGTCCGGGCCGACCCCCGGGGACAAGCCCGGCTCGCCGCCGGCGCAGGTGGAGGTGGAGGTGGAGGAGCCGGCGCCCGCGACCGCCCCGGACGCGATCCCGGTCGGCCATCGGCTCACCCCCGAAGCGCCCGCCGTCAGCCTGCCGCTGCGCCTGCTGCCCCGCCACACGGCGATCATCGCGGGTTCGGGCTCCGGCAAGACCGTGCTCCTGCGCCGCCTCGTGGAGGAGGCCGCCCTGGCGGGGATCCCCGCCATCGTGATCGATCCCAACAACGACCTCTCGCGGCTCGGCGACCCGTGGCCGGAGCGGCCGAAGGGGTTTTCCCCGGAGGACGAGCGCAAGGCGGCCCTCTATGCCGGGCGGGTCGAGGTCGTGGTCTGGACGCCGGGGGTGCATGCCGGCAACCCGCTGTTCCTCTCCGTCCTGCCCGACTTCGCCGAGTTGGGCACGGACCGGGACGAGCGCCAGCAGGCCATCGAGATGGCAGCCGAGACCCTCGGGCCGCTGGCCGGCGCCAAGACCAATCTCCTGCGCGGCGTGCTCGCGGGGGCGCTCAAGCACTTTTCGGAGCGCGGCGGCAAACTCGGCGATCTCATCGCCCTGCTGGCCGATCTGCCGGACGGGATCAGCGACATCGGCAACGCCGCCAAGCACGCGGCCGGCATGGCGGACCAGCTCCGCGCGGCGATCGCCACGAACCCGCTCCTCAAGGTCGAGGGCACGGTGCTCGATCCGCGCCACCTGTTCTTCGGCCCCGACCCGGCGCGCACCCGCATCTCGGTGATCAACCTGTCGGGGCTGGCCTCGGAGGCGGCCCGGGAGGATTTCGTGAACCGGCTCCAGATGACGCTGTTTGGCTGGATCAAGAAGAACCCGTCGCCCCGCGGCATGCTCTACGTGGTCGACGAGGCGCAGACCTTCCTGCCCGCCCAGCGGGCGTCGCCAAGCCTTGGCAGCGGCATCAAGCTCGTGGCGCAGGGCCGCAAGTACGGGCTCGGGATGATCGTGGCGACGCAGGTGCCCCGCGGCATCCACAACCAGGTCGTCTCCAACTGCACCACCCAGTTCTTCGGCCGGCAGAGCGCGCCGGCCACCATCGCGGCCGCCCAGGAGATCCTCGCGGCCAATGGCGGCACCGCCGCCGATATCGGCAAGCTCGGGGCCGGGGAGTTCTACTTCGCCACCGAGGGGTCGGGGCGTCCGGCCCGGCTGCGCACGCCGCTCTGCCTGTCCTACCACCCGGCCAACCCGCCGACGCCCGAGGAGGTGGTGCGTCAGGCCCGGCTTTCGGCCGGGGCGGCCCCCCGGACCCGGGACGCCTGACCGCCCCGGCGGCCGTTCTCGGGATGATGCTCCAGGGCACGCGCCGCCGCAGGGACAACCGGCCCGGCCATCACCACGCACCGGCCTCGGCCTGTCCAGATCTGGACAGGCCCGGGGTGCACGCCGCGAAGGTTCCGCACCGGTCCGGATAGAGGATCGTCGGCGCCGCGGCCTGTAATACGGATGTCATGGTTCTCCCTTGAAGCTGATCCCATCCCGCAGATCAGAATCCTGCGCCCGTCCGGAGGAAGCGGCCCATGACGTTCGAGTGGCTGAAGGTCTATCCCTCGGCCGCGCAGATCTCGTCATGACCGCCGCACTCGCTCTTCCAGGTCTCGGTTCAGGTATCGCGCGCGCTCATGCGCCGCGCGACGCGGTTGACGCCAGCGATCTCACACGCTTGTTCGCGGCCGTCCTGCGCCGGGGCGATGCGGAGACGATCACCGTCCGGGAGTTGCTCGGCGGATTGGAGACCAGCGCCTTCGGCATCCCCCTCGCCGCCCTGGCGGTGCCCGAGATCATACCGGTCCCGGTTCCGGGCGTGTCCCTCGTCATCGCCATCCCGACCGCGATGATCGGCGCGCAGATGGTCACGGCCCGGGACCGTGTCTGGCTGCCGCCCGCGTTGCTGGACAAGCGGATCCCGGCCAAGCCGCTCAAGCGGGCGGTGCGGGCGATGCTGCCGCTGCTGCGCCGGATCGACGGCGTCACGCGGCTCCGCGGCGCGGTCTTCCACGGCCAGGGCGGCCAGCGGGTCGTGGGCGGCGCGGTCATCATCCTGGCGCTGCTGATCGCGCTGCCGATCCCGGGGACGAACGCGCCCCTCGCCCTCACCATCTTCATCCTGGCGATCGGCCTGATCCGCCGGGACGGCCTGCTGATCGCGGCCGGCCTCCTGCTCACGGCCGCCTCCGCGGCCCTGATGGCCGGTGCCGCGCTCGCGCTCACCGAATGGCTCTTCGGAGCCCTGCTGGCCTGAGCCAACCCCGTTCGCTTCCTCGTCATCCCCGCAAGGACAACCGCGTCATGAGTTCTTCCACAGCCACCGCCCAGGATCCGTTCGCAATCCTCGGCGAGACGCTCGAGACCGCCGCCGGCGCCCTCGACGTGCCGACCGCCCATGCGCGGGAATCGGCCCATCGGGCCGCGGCCACGACCAAGCGGGTTGTCGGCTCGGGGGTGTACTCCCTCAGCTACGCGCTGGCTTACGGCAGCGTCTTCGCGGCGACCTACGTGCACGACCTGCTGCCGGACGGCAGCGCGGTCCGGCGCGGCCTCTCGGACGGCAGCCACGATGCCCTCTCGGCCCGCTCCCGCCGCATCCTGCTGAAGGAGGAGGCGGCCGCGTCGGTTCCGCCGACGGACCCGCACGGGTCGCACGACCTGCACGGGTCGCACGACCCGCACGCGGCCGAGTCCCACGGCGCCCCCCTCCGCAACGGCCATGTCGACGGCGACACCCGCACCCGGATCGACGCCCTGGCGGGCCAGTTCGAAGGCGAGCGCTAGAATCCGCCGCCGCGGTCCGGCACCATGTCCTCCATCGGCTCCGACGCCTTCGCCACCCCCCGATCGGCGCGATTCTCGGTCCGGATCCCGGGGCCGGACCGCTTCGTGGTGGGCGGCCCCGAATGGTTCGCCTCGCCCGACCGCACCGCCGATTTCCTGCGGGTGACGCTGGCCGCGCCCGCCGTCCGGTCGGTCACGATCGACCGCAAGCTCCGCGAGGCCGAGATCAGCCACGTGGCCGGCGCCCGGGACGCGGTGGTGGCGACCTATCGCACCCGGCCGACGAACCCCCTCGATCTCGATGTCGACCTCGACGATCCGGAGGCCGGCAGCCATCGCCGCCGGTCGTTCTTCCGCTACGGCCGTCTGATCAGCGACTGGATCCGCCAGGAGGAGCGGCCGGGGCTGCTCCGGCTCCGGCATCCCGGCCTGCGCGGCCGCCCCCCCGTCTGGGACGCGGTGGCCGAGGGCCTCGAAGGTCTGCTCGGCCTCCTCGCCTTCCGGGTGGACGGGATCGGCGGAAGCCTCACGGTCCGGTTCGACCCGGCCCTGATCCATCCCCAGCAGATCGTCCACGGGCTGCATCGGGCGGTCCGGGACCGGGCCGGCGACGCCGTCGGCCCGGTCCTGCAGCGGCTCGACCTGCCGGTCGCCACCGCGTCCCTGGTGCTCTCGGGCGTGGCGACCTTCGCGGCGCCGGCCCTTCTGCCGGCCGGCACCGCGCTGATGCTCGCCACGGCCCTGCCCAGCTATCGCCAGGCCGCGCGGGTCCTCGTCCGCGAGCGGCGGCTGGCCGTCGACGTGCTCGACAGCATCATCTTCACCACCTGCCTGTTCACCGGCGAGATCTTCGCCGGCGCGATGACCGCCTTCTTCCTCAGCGTCGGGCGCACGCTGCTGCGCAGGACCCAGGCGCAATCGGCGCGGCTCCTCGTCGATGCCTTCGGCCGCCAGCCGAGCATCGTGCGCCTGGAACGCGCGGACGGCTCCACCGCCGAGGTGCCGGTCGAGGAGATCCGGGCCGGGGACGTGATCGTCGTCAACACCGGCGAGGCGGTCCCGGTGGACGGGACGGTCCAATCGGGGGAGGGCATGCTGGACCAGCAGGCCCTCACCGGCGAGGCGGCCCCGGTCGAGCGCGGCGCCGACGACCCGGTGCTGGCCGCGACCCTGCTGGTCGCCGGCCAGATCCGCGTGCGGGTCGAGCGGGCCGGCCGGGACACCACCGCGGGCAAGATCGCCGACATCCTGCGCGAGACCGTCGCGCACAAGCTGGAACTCCAGTCCCGGGGCGAGGCGCTGGCCGATTCGATCGTGGTGCCGGCGCTCGGCGTCTCGGCGCTGGCCGGCGGCCTGATCGGGTCGAGCGCCGCGCTGGCGGTCATCAACTCGGATCTCGGCACCGGCATCCGCATGGCGGCGCCGCTCGCCGTCGTGACCTCCCTGTCGGCCTGCATCCGCTCCGGCATCCTGGTGAAGCAGGGCCGCGCCCTGGAGACGCTGCCCAAGATCGACACCGTGGTGTTCGACAAGACCGGCACGCTGACCCGCTCGGTGCCCGAGGTCGGGGAGGTGGTGGCCTGCGGCGCGCACGCGCCCGACGCGATCCTGCGGCTGGCCGCGGCGGCCGAACAGAACTTCTCCCACCCGATCGCCCGGGCGATCGTCGATCACTACCACGCGCAGGGCGGGGGCCCCCTGCCGGTGCTCGACGCCTCGCAATACGCCCTCGGCTTCGGGCTCACCGTGACCATCGAGGGCAGGCGGGTGCGGCTCGGCAGCCGCCGGTTCATGGATCGGGAGGGCCTCGCCTTCCCGGATTCCTTCGACGGCGCCATGGCCCCGCGGCGCGAGGCCGGCCACACGCTGATCTACATGGGCGTGGACGACGCGCCGGCCGGCCTGGTCGACCTGCGCCCGTCGCAGCGGCCCGAGGCGGCCGACGCCGTGCAGAGCCTGCGCGCCGGGGGCATCCGGGAGCTGATCATCCTGTCGGGCGACCACGACCGGCCGACCCGCCAGCTCGCCGGCCAGCTCGGGATGGACCGCTACTTCGCCGAGGTCCTGCCGGAGGACAAGGCGGCGGTGATCGCGGGGCTGCAGCGGGAGGGGCGCCGCGTCTGCTTCGTGGGCGACGGCATCAACGACGCCCTGGCGCTCCGCCAGGCAGATGTCTCGGTCTCGCTGAGCGGCGCCGCCGGCATCGCCACCGACACGGCGCAGGTGGTCTTCCTGGAGGGCAACCTGCGGCGGATGGGCGAACTGTTCGATATCGCCCGGGAGTTGCACACCAATGTCGGCCAGAGCTGGACCCTGATCCGCGGCGCCAACGGCATCTGCGTGGCCGGCGTGTTCCTGGCCGGCTTCAACATCTGGCACTCGGTGTTCTTCAACAACGTCTCCGCCCTCGGCGCCCTCGGCAACGCCCTGCGCCCGCTCCAGCGCCGGGCGGGGACGGCGGGCGTCATCAACCTCCTCCGGTGACCGCCCGGCGCCGTCCGCGCGCATCCCGAACGCCCCCACAGAGGACCGACGCGCCGTGATCCTGACCTTCGTCCGCGGCGAGACCTGCCTGCATCCCCTCGACCGCTTCCCCGCGGAGGAGCGGCGCGCGCGGCTTGCCCAGTCCCTCTGGGTCGACCTCCTGGCCGCCACGCCCGAGGAATGCGCGCTGGTCTCCGCGACCCTCGGCGTCGAGCTGTTCAGCCCGGACGAGCTCCACGAGATCGAGGAATCGAGCCGCATCTTCGTGGAGGCGGACGCGCTCAATCTGATCTGCTGGCTGCCGTCCTTCGAGGCCGACGTGCCGGTCAATCTCCCGGTCGGCCTGATCGCCGACCGCCAGCGCCTGATCAGCATGCGGCAGGGCGAGTTCCAGGCCTTCCGCACCTATGCCGAGCCGCGCCGGCGCAGCGGCCTGCCGCGGGTCGACACGGCGGCCGACATGCTGGTGGACCTCCTCGACACCCTCGTCGGGCAGCTCGCCAGCACGCTGCGCATGGTCGAGCAGGACCTCAACGCCCTGACGACGGAGATCTTCGCCGACGGCGAAGCCCCCCGCGGCGGCATTCGCCGGGCGGGCGGCCTGCGCCGCAGAACGAGCTTCCGCGACCTGAAGGCGATCGTGCAGCGGCTCGGACGGCGCAACGCCCTGGTGGCCAACCTGCGCGAATCCGCCGTCACGGTGGCGACGATCATCCCGTTCATCGTCACCAACGAGCGGCACTTTGCGGGCCCGGAAACGGTGGCCCAGCTCAAGCTGATCGGCAAGGACGTCGCGTCGCTGCGCGACTACAACGGGCAGCTCTCGGCGGAGATCTCCTTCCTGCTCGACTCGACCATGGGCCTCATCACCATCGACGAGAACCAGAGCATGAAGTTCCTCGGCGTCGCCGCCCTCGTCGTGGCCTTCGTCTGAGATGGCGACCGCGATCCTGCAGACCGGTCCCGCGCCGGCCAATCGCTCACCAGAAAGTCCCTCGCCGACCCGGCGCGCCCTCTCGGCGGTCCCGCCGCTCGCGGTCAAGGTCGTCGGGACCCGGGTCATCCTGACAGGGCCGGTCGCCGGGCAGCTCGGCCGCGAGCCGGACCTGTCCGCGTTCCTGCACCGCTGCCTGCGGCTCGACCGGCTGGAGCGGCTTCATTTCGACCTCGCGGCGGCGCGGATCGAGCTGCGGTTCGGGGCGCCGGTCGCGGCCGGGGCGGGGCTGCGCGCCATCGCCCGGGTGATGCGGGACACGGGCCCCCGGGAGAATCCGCGCAGCTCCGCCTTCACCCGGCAGGTCGCCGAGCGCGTCTGGCAGGAACCCGTCACCGTATGGCGCTCGGGCCGCCTGCTCTCGACCTGGCGCCTGCATCCCCGTGGCGGCGACCGGGTCCGGCTGTCGCATCAAGCCCTGCGCGACCGGGCGGCGCTGGCGATCGTCGCGGCCGTCCTGGCCCGGTGCGAGGGGGTGGTTGCGGTCGAGGGCCGCTCGGCCCGGGGCGGGTTCCTCGACCTCCGCTGCGACCCGAGCGACCCGCACGGTCTCCTGCGGCTGGTCTCGGAGGCCGAGTCGATCGAGGCGATCCTGCGCCGGCGCGCGGTGGCGCCCTTCACCAATCCGGAGGGCGGGGCCGTCCTGCTCAACGCCAACCTCGCCCTCGCGCTCGGCGCGGCAGCCTTCCCGCCGCTCCTGCCGGCGAGCGCGGCGGCCCTGGCGGTCGCCTCGTGGCCGACGGCGCGGCAGGCATGGCGGCAGCTGCGGCAGCGCCGGGCGGACGTGACGACGGTGCTGACGCTCCTGTCGGCCCTGGCGCTGGTCAACGGCGACCACCTGCCCGCCGCGCTCATGCTGTGGCTGTTCCGGACCTGGGATCTGGTGACCCGCGCGGCCCTGCGCCGGGCCGAGATACGGCTGTTCGAGCGCCTCGCCGCCGCGGCCGGCGACGACCGGGCCGCCCTGCGCGGCGCGGCCGGGGCCGCAATCGCGATCTTCGCGACGGAGCCGCGCTCCCGGGCGGCCACGGCCTTCGCCGATGCGAGCACGCCGCTGATGCTCTGCGTCGGCGCCTCGGCCCTGTTCTCGGGCGGCACGCCGCTCGCGCAGGCCGTGCTGCGGCCGGACTTCTTCAGCACGGTGCTCGTGCAGCGGCGCATCGCCGCCGCCGAGATCGCCCTGCGCCTCGCCGAGCAGGGGATCGTCGTGCGCGATTTCCGGGCGCTGCTGGCGATCCGCGAGGCCGACGAGATCCTGCTCGACGACAGCGTCGCCTGGGACCCGGCGGGCCTGCCGCCGGGCGCGTTCGGCGGCCGGATGGCCGAACTCGGCCTGCGCGAGACCGTGCTGTTCCGGCCGGGGCACGCGGACGAGGCCGACGACCTCGCGGTCCGGCTCGGGGCAACGCGCCACTTCGTCCGCAGCGCGGTGCACAGTCCCGCCAGCTATCTCGCCCAGCAGCGCTTCCTCGGGCACCGGATCATCCACGTCCACGCGGTGCACGGGGCGGATCCGCATGCCCGCTCCGACGTGCCGGTGGCCGTGGGGCCGGCCTTCCTCACCGGCGACGGGGCGGTGCCGATCGGCCTGTCCGCGCCGGATCTCGGGCGCCTGTGCGCGATCGTCGCGCTGGTGCGCTCGACCCAGGGTGAGGAGGCGGCGGTGAAGAAGATCACGATCGCCGTCAACACGGTGCTGATCGGCGCCTGCGTCTATGCCGGCCTGTCGGCGCTCGGCGTCGTGGTGGCCGGCACCGCCGTGACCGCCGGGCTCTGGATCGGCCTCGAAGGGCGCCTCGGCCGGACCGCCGGGCGGCGTCCGGAGCCGTCTCCGGGTCCGGGCGGTGACGCGGGCGCCGAGCCGGCCGCCGCGTCGGCGCGGAGCGCTCTGGAGGCGGCGGCGTGAGCCGCGAGCTGCTGTTCCGGATGCCGGTCGCCTGGCCGCCGGACTGCGACCGGCGCGCGCTCATCGACGCGAGGCTCGACACGCACCTGGCCCACTGGAACGAGCGCCTGTCGCGCTGGTTCAAGCCCGGCCGTCCCGAGGCCGTGTGGCTGTCGGACCGGGTCCTCCAGGTGCGGGCGGCCGCGGTGACCCTCTGGGCGGTGCTCACCGACGGCGAGGTGACGGTGTTCTGGGACGCGCCGCCGGCCGTCCGGCTCCTCGTCAGCCCGAGCCGGCGCGCGGCGATGATTCACGCGTTCCGGGCCGACCTGAGCGCGGCGGCGGCCCGGGCCTGAGGCGGGCGGGGGCCCTGAAGCGTGGCCGCAGATCCGGCACCGGTGTGGCCGCCGCGCCCTTGCATTCGCGCCGTGTTTGCCGGCCCCTGACCCCGTCAGAGGGATCGCGGAGCGGGCAGGGGTGGCGGAGGCGGCGGGCGGCCGGGGCGACCGGGCGAACAATTTCGGGTCGCTGCGCCTGCTGTTCGCGGTCCTGGTGATCCTCGCCCACGCCCCCGAACTGGTGGACGGGAACCGGTCGCGCGAGCTGCTCACGCGGGTCTTCGGCACCCTGTCCCTCGGGGAGGTGGCGGTCGACGGCTTCTTCTTGGTGAGCGGCTATCTGATCACCGCGAGCTACCGCGCCAAGCGCTCCTTCCCGGACTACCTGATGCGGCGGGTGCTGCGGATCTACCCGGCCTTCGTGGTCGCGTCGCTCCTCTGCATCGCCGTCGTCGCCCCCCTGGCCGGCGGCGACCTCGCGGCCGCCTCGCCGCCGGAGACCCTCGTCCGGCTGGCGCTGCTGCTCATGCCGATGGTCCCGGGCGCCTTCGCGACGCTGCCCTACCCGCTGCTCGACGGCTCCATGTGGACCATCCCCTGCGAGTTCGGCTGCTACCTGCTGCTCGGCCTCGTCGGCACCGCCCGCGCCCTGCGGCGGCGGGGCCGCTACCTCGCCCTGCTGGCGGGACTCGGCGGCCTCCTGGTCCTGCGGCGCCTCTTTCTGCCCATCGGCCAGCCGGGCGACGGGCTCGGCGCCCTGTCGGAGATGATCCGCCTCACCTTCGTGTTCGCCTGCGGCGGCGGCTTCCAGCTCTTCGCCGACCGGATCGCCTATACCGGCCGGGGCGCGGCGCTCGCCGCCCTGCTGCTCCTGCCGCTGATGTTCAGCCCGCCGCTGGCCGAGCCGGCCTTCGCGATCCTCGGCGGCTACCTGATCTTCTGGTTCGCCTTCGCGGTGCGCCCCAACGCCCTCAGCCGCGCCACCGCGCAGGTCGACCCCTCCTACGGACTCTACCTCTACGCCTGGCCGATCCAGAACCTGCTGGTCGCCCGGGTGCCCGGAATCTCCCCCTGGACGGAGGCGGCCCTGGCCCTCGCGGCCGCCATCCCCCTCGGTCTCCTGAGCTGGTACCTGGTCGAGCGGCCGGCGCTCCGGTACCGGCCGGGCGGCGCGGCCGGCCTTGGCCCGGGCGAAGCGCTGGCCGCCAAGCCCGCCCTCGGCCCGTGAGGACCGCCGCCCTCGGAGCCGATGGGGATCGATGTCGCGGCAACCAGGACGGGGCCACCGGGTTGTCGAGGGTCCCGGCTATCTGCATCGCGTCGGAACGCGGCCTCGCGAAGGCGAGTGCATCAGCCCCGTCAGCGAGCCGCCCATGACCGACCCGATCACACTGCCCCCCGCGGTCGCGGATGCCCGCCGCCTCGATGCGCTGCGGGACTACGACATCCTCGACACGCCCCCGGAGGAGGGGTTCGACGACATCGTCGAGCTGGCGCGGATGACCTGTGCGGCCCCGGTCGCCCTCGTCAGCCTGGTCGCGGGCGACCGGCAATGGTTCAAGGCGCGGGCCGGCTTCGCGCCGTGCGAGACATCCCTCGACAAGTCCGTCTGCGCGCATGTCCTGGGCGCCCCCGATCTGCTGGTGATCCCCGACCTCACCCAGGACCCCCGCACGCGGGAGAATCCCCTCGTCACCGGCGCGCCGCACCTGCGCTTCTATGCCGGCGCGCCGTTGCAGGAGCGGGGCGGCCAGCGTCTCGGCAGCCTCTGCGTGATCGACCTCGTCCCCCGTCCGGGGGGCCTCGACGACCGGCAGGCCGGAGCCCTGCGGGCGCTGGCCGGGCAGGTCATGTCCCAGATGGACCTGCGCCGCGGGGCCGCCGACCGGGAGCGCATCCTGGCGGGCCAGACCGCCTTGATCGCGCAGCAGAACGCCCTGATTGCCGCACAGGCTGCGGTCACGCGGGCGGATGGGAACCGGGACGCCATCCTCGACGCCCTCGTCGGCGGCGTCATGGATGCCATCCCCCAGGCCGAGGGCGGCGTCATCGAATTGCGCGACGGCGACGCGCTCGCCTACCGCGCCGCGCGCGGCACGCTGGCGGCCCATGCCGGCCTGCGGGTCCCCATCGACGGCAGCCTCGCGGGCCATTGCCTAACGACCGGCAAGCCGGTGCTCTGCCCCGACGTGGTCCTCGACCCCCGGGTCAAGCGCGAACTCCTGGCGCAGCTCGGCCTGCGTTCCGCCATCTGCGTCCCGATCCTGCGGGGCCACGCGACCATCGGCGTCCTGAAGCTGCAGTCGAGCCATACGGACGCGTTCTCGGGCCGAGACCTCCGCATCGCGACCCTGTTCGCCGGGGCGATCCCGGCGGGCCTGGCCGAGGCCGGCGAGGCGGAGGCGCGCCGCGGGATCCGCGCCAGCGAGGCGACCCTGCGCACTGTGATGGAGACGCTGCCCGTCGGCGTCCTCATCGCCGAGGCCCCCAGCGGCCGCATCGTCGGGCACAACGCCCGGGTCGAGGCCATCCTCGGGCAGGCGATGCCCCCCGGGGCGTTCGACGGCGCCTCCACCGACTGGGTCGGGCTGCACGCGGACGGGCGCCCGGTCGCGCCCGCGGAGTGGCCGCTCGTGCGCGTGGCGCGGGACGGCGCGGCGGCCGCCGAGCTCGAGGTCGACTATCGCCGGGGGGACGGCACCCGCGCCTGGGTGGGGTTCTCCGGCGTCCCGATGCGCGACGACGAGGGCCGCGTCGTCGGAGCCGTCGTGGTGGTCACGGATATCGACGAACGCAAGCGCGCCGAGCTGCAGCTCGCGGCCGCCAAGCACGCCGCGGAGGAAGCCAACCGGGCCAAGAGCGAGTTCCTCGCCAACATGAGCCACGAGCTGCGCACCCCGCTCTCGGCGGTGATCGGGTATTCCGAGATGCTGCAGGAGGAGATGGAGGATCTCGGCCACGAGAACCTCCTGCCCGACATGCGCAAGATCGAGGCGAACGCCCGCCATCTCCTCGGGCTGATCAACGCCGTCCTCGACCTCTCGAAGATCGAGGCCGAGCGGATGGAGACCTATGTCGAGGATTTCTCGGTCGAATCCGTCGTGCGCGACGTCGCCTCGACCGTCGAGGCGCTGGTCGCCAAGAAGGGCAACGTCCTCAGCCTCGACCTCGGCGCGGACCTGGGCGAGGCGCGCACCGACGTGACCAAGCTCCGGCAATGCCTGATCAACCTCCTCGGCAACGCCGCAAAATTCACCGAGGCGGGGCAGATCACGCTGTCGGTCGGGCGTGACACGGGGGAGGGGGGCGACTGGCTGACGTTCCGCGTGGCCGATACCGGCATCGGCATGAGTTGCGAGCAGCAGGAGCGGCTGTTCGAGCGGTTCACCCAGGCCGATGCCTCGACAACGCGCAAGTTCGGCGGCACCGGGCTCGGCCTTTCCATCACCCGCGCCTTCGTCGGCATGCTGGGCGGCGCGATCTCCGTGGCGAGCGACGAGGGACGCGGGACCACCTTCACGGTGTCGATGCCCGCGCGCATCGCCGGCACCGCGGCCGGCGATGCGGCGCAGACCCTGCCCGATACGGAGGGCCGGCCTTCCGAGGCCGATGGCCCCGGACAGGGCCTCGTCCTCGTCGTGGACGACGACCCGGCGACGCGGGAACTGGTCGCCCGCTTCCTGGAGCGCGACGGGTTCCGGGTGGCGGTGGCGGCCGACGGCCGGGAGGGCATGGAGAAGACCCGGGCCCTGAAGCCGCGGGTGGTCCTGCTCGACGTGACCATGCCGCAGATGGACGGGTGGTCGGTGCTGCGGGCGCTCCGGGGCGATGCCGAGCTCGGCAGCACGCCCGTGGTCATCGTGACGGTTTTGAACGAGCGGAACCTCGCCTTCTCCCTCGGCGCCACCGATTACCTGCAGAAGCCGCTGGACTGGGATGAACTCCACGGGGTGATGGAGCGCTTCCGCCCGCCGGCCCATGCGGAATCACTGCCCATGCCGGCCGAGGAAGCCACCAGCCAGGGGTGATCCGGTCGTCCGGCGACGGGTGCCGTCCGTCAATCCGCCCTGTGGATGGCCCTGACGACCTGGGCCTGATTGTAGGGCTTCGGCACGAATTGGCCGTGGTCGGGAACGTCCCGGTCGGCGAAGCGATGCCGCCCGGAGGTCAGCACCAGGCGGATGTCGGGCCAGGCCTGGTGGACGCGCTCGGACAGGGTCATCCCGCACATCGAGCCCGGCATGTCGACATCGGTGAACAGCACGCCGATGTCCGACCGCTCGTGCAGGATGAACCACGCCTCGTCCGCATGGCGCGCCTCGATCACCGCGAAGCCGGCATCCTCGAGCAATGCGACGGCATTCATCCGCACGAGATCATCGTCTTCCACGACGAGGATGATGGATGCTTCAGGGGCGCGCTTCAGCGACATGGCCGGTCAACAGGCAAGGCCGCCATCGGTTGCACGGCCACGACGGCGATTGCGCATGTGTCGCGTCGGCATCCGTCCGTGACGGCGCGCATGCCGCGGCATGGAGCAAACGGGCCGGCGCCGGGTTTCCAGTCCCGTCGGTTGAAACCGGCCCTCCTGCCTCCCAGACCGAACAGAACGCACATGGTTGACGATCCTGCCTTGACCGGCGACGCGTGGACCCTCGCCAGCTTCACCGGCGCGATCCACCGGGGCGGGGTCGGCCTGTGGGCCTGGTCCCCGGAGCGTCGCCTGGCGCAGCTCGATGGCCTGTGCCGGACGTTCTGGGGGACCGCCGAATCCACCGTGGGCATCGACACCTTGTTCGCGCAGGTGAACCCGGAGGACCGGGACGCGATGATGCTGGACTGGGCGGCGAGCGCCACCGAGCCGCGTGCCTACGCGTTCGACTTCCGCATCGGCGCGGGGGCGGATGCCCGCTGGATCTCCGCCCGCGGTGTGGGCGGTGACGAGGGCCGGGTCGGGGAGTGGGTGCAGGCCATCTTCCTCGACATCACCGATCGCAGGCGCGCCGAGGAGGCCGAGCGGCTGCTGACCGCGGAACTGGCCCACCGCGTCTCGAACATGTTCACGGTCGCCAGGGCGCTGACCGCCATGGTCGCCCGGGAAGCCAAGTCGGCCCCGAGCTTCGCCGAGGACCTCTCCCGGCGGTTCGGGGTCCTGCACGAGGCGACGACCCTGGCGACGCGCCGGCACGGGTCGGACCACGGCAACGTCAAATTGCAGCAGCTCGCGCAGCGCATCCTGTCGCCGTACCGCCAGGGTGCCAACGTCACCATCGACATCGAGGAGGCCGCCGCTATCGGCCCCGACCAGGTCAACGACTACGCCATGATCCTCCACGAACTCGCCACCAACTCGGCCAAGTACGGGGCGCTGTCCGGGGGCGGCCTGCTCACGGTGGCGGGACACATCATGGATCGGACGTTGACCTTCACCTGGGACGAGGGCGCGGCCGCGCCCACGGATGTCGAGGCCGAAGGCACCGGATTCGGCTCGCGCCTGCTCAAGCAGACCATCGAGCGCAGCCTCGGAGGCCACTTCCGCCGGACCATCGACGCGGATGGCCTGCACTTCGAGATGGTCGTCCCGACCCGATAGCGGTGTGCCCCCTCCGGTCGAAGCCGACGGGGGCATGGACGGCGCGGTCGGCACGGCCCGGAGCGGCGCCGGTCTTGACCTGAACGGAGAGCATGGCCTCGGTCAGGCCATGGCGGTCTCGTTCTCGTCCGCGGGCGTCCTCTCGGGTGAGGGTCCTACCGCGTCTCAGAGCCCGTTTGCCTGCGCGGCTGCAGTCGCGTCACGGTTTTACCGGATGGGATTCCCGATCTTCGCCCTCATCCTGAGGAGCCGGAGCGCAGCGGAGGCCGCGAAGGAGCCCTCCTTCGCGGCCCGCTCCGCGGTCGCCTCAGGATGCGGGCGAGGATCGGACGACCCACGTCGAACAGGCCCTGACATCCGTTCCCCGTCGCAACGCGATCGGGGACGGCTCTAGGCGGGGATGCGGTCGATGCTGGCCGTATCCTCCTCCGCGACACCGTTCTCGCGGTGACGGAACGCGCTGAGGGCCTGGTAGACCTGAAGCCGCGCGCGCATCACGGACCCGAGGGGCCGGTGCGCCGCAAGGCTATGGGCCGGGCGGAAGGTCATGACCTCGTCGAAGTAGCGCACCCGGTCCGGCGCGTAGGCATCCTGCCGGGGCAGGCGCAGGGTCGCGACCGTGCGATACGGGCTGACCGCGACGGGCCAGTCGACCGAGGCGTCCTCGATGGGTTGGCGCTCGGCATCGGCCCAGAGCTGGGCCTTCAGCTCGAACACCACCGCCTGCTCCCGGAAGAACGCCACCGTGGCGTGACGGAAGCCGTCCGCGTCCTGATCGGGATCGAGCCGCCATTCGGACAGGGCGCGCTGGCTGTCGGTCGCCGGCAGGGCACCGAGCTTGGCCACGTAGTCGCCGTAGCGGATCGGCGCCTGGCTGAAGTAGCTGTCGGCCAGGGGGTGGCTGTAGGGGTGGCCGAAGAAGTCGGCGAAGGCGCTGTCCGTCCCGAACGCGTGCAGCGTCCGGTTGAGGGTGCGCAGGGTCGAGGCCACCGCGCTCTTGACCCCCTCCGGCAGACCGGTCGCCTTGCCGATGACGGTGCCGTCGCGCAGGAAGCCGGCGGCCGTGCCCGAGGGAAAGGTGGTCCCGGTGGCGAGGACGAAGTCCTGGGTGTCGGCGGCGTGGCCGGGCAGCTTCTCGCCGGGCACGTCGAACACCTTGATCGCCATGCCGCGGTGGGTCGAGACGCGGTCGCCGAGCGTCTCGCCCGGACCCTGCGCGAAGCGGACCGCGACCGGGTGCACGCCCGGCCTGGCGAACAGGCCCTGGGCCAGTTCGGGCGGCAGGCCGGGGGCGATCGTGAGCTCGCCGGTGACGCAGGCCGAACTCTTGGCGTGGCTGGCGCGCACCGCATGGTGCTCCCGGGCCTCGACCGTCTCGGATTGCCGCGTCATGCCCTGGATGATGCCGTCGATGGTCGCCTGCTCGTCCGGGGCGGGCGTCTCGATGTCGGGGGCGTATCGCAGGTAGGTCATTCTCAGCCTCGCGGGGTGAGAGGGCGGGGACGTGTCCCGCCCCCTTGGATCGATGGCCGGTTCACCCGGAGGCCGTTCCGGGCCGCGTCAGGCGCTGCGGGCCTGGGCGGAATGGCGGCCCTCGGCGAATTCCTCGACGATCTTCGCGCAGAAGGCCGGCAGATCCTTCGGGTTGCGGCTCGTGACGAGGCCCTGGTCGACGACGACCTCCGCGTCGACCCAGGTGCCACCCGCGTTGCGGATGTCGGTCTTCACGGTCGGGAAGGAGGTTAGCGTGCGCCCCTTCACCACCTCGGCCTCGATCAGCGTCCAGGGCCCGTGGCAGATGACGCCCACCGGTTTGCCCTGGGCGAAGAAGTCCCGGATGAAGGCGATGGCGGCCGCGCTGCCCCGGAGCTTGTCGGCGCCGACGCTGCCGCCGGGGATGACGAGCCCCTGGAAATCCGACGCCGCGACGGCCTCGACCGTCCGGTCGACCGGGTAGCGCCCGGCGGGGTCGAGGTCGTTGTTGACCGTCTCCGCCTCGCCGGCCTCCAGGCCGACGACCGTCACGGTCGCCCCGGCCTGCACCAGCGCGTCGCGCGGCTTCGTGAATTCAGGCTCCTCGGTCCCGCGCGGCGCGATCAGGATGGCGATCTTCCGGCCCTGCAATGTCATGGCGTATGTCTCGTGTTGATTGGTCGATTCGGACTGGTCGGGAGGGCGCTCGCTCGCGCCGAAGCGGCGAGGCCCCTGGTTTCGCGTCATCTTTTTTCCGAAAGCCGGAACCCGCCTGTCGGGGTGATGCTCTAGCGGGTGAAGGCGGCCCAGGTTTTCCCGCCCCGGCTCCGTGCGGCCAGAGACGCGGCCGCCGGTTCCAGCGCCGACGGCATCATCGCGGCGGCGGTGGATACCAGGCCGGCCATGGCCCGGAGATCCTCCGGCTGCCGCGGGTCGCGCGCGAGCGCCGCGGCCTCGCGCTGGAGGCGAAGGTTGCAGCCTTTCGATGCGAGGCCGCCATCGGGGGTGCACGCGTCGTGGCGGGCGCAGGCCGCGTCGAGGGCATCCACCGGGGCGGCGGGCGCGTTGTTGCCCGGGCCGCAATAGTTGCCGTGTATCAGGGTCGCCCGCGGGTGCTCCCCCGCGGTCTGTGCGCCGGCCGGCCCTGCAAGGACGAAGGCGAGCGGCAACGCTGAAGCGAACCGATAGACCATTTTGGGCTTGCCCTCGGATATCTAGCCACCCTGTGCTTGTGCACGCGGGGCTTCCACTGCGATTTCGGCGGGAGAAGCCTGGCCAACACCCTCCGGTTCCAGGCTGGTCGCAATGTCGCAACCGCCAACGCTTGCGAGACCCGGCCGGGCGTCCCGGAGGCAGGCCACCCGCATGGGGTCGCCGGGGCCCGTCGAATCTCCGCAATCACGGCGGCGCGAGGCATGTTCATCAGGTCCTAATAAAAAATACACGGCGCATCGACTGCTATTTTGAAGATCGACGGCATCGGACATCTTGCCTGTTGCTGACCGATGGCCGGGAACGGAGCGCGGCGCGCGTCGTTCATCCCGGAACCACACCGATCCGGAGCCCCCGATCTTGCAAGCGCCCGTCCGCTACACCCCCCAGGTCGAACAGGTCGGCCCCGACGAGGACGCGACGATCGACGCGTTGAACGCGACGTTCGACGGGATCCTGCAGACCGTCGCCGATCATTCCGGCCATGCCGTCAGATCCGTGCATGCCAAGGCGCACGGCATCCTCGAAGGCGTGCTGATGATCGACGCGGACCTGCTCCCCGAACTTGCCCAGGGGCTGTTCGCCACGCCCGGCACCCACAAGGTCTACATGCGCATGTCGACCAATGCTGGGGATATCCTGCCCGACGCCGTCTCGCTTCCCCGCGGCCTCGCCCTGAAGGTGCTCGACGTGGCGGGCGAGCGCCTGCCGGGCGCCGAGGGCACGACCCAGAACTTCATCTTGGTCAACGGCACGGTGTTCCAGGCGCCGAACGCCGCGAAGTTCCTCGGCAGCCTGAAGCTGCTCGCCGGCACCACCGACCGGGTCGAGGGCCTGAAGGTCGCTGCCTCCACGGTGCTGCGCGGGGTGAACAAGGCCCTCCATGCCGTCGGCATCGACAGCCCGACCGTCGGCGCGCTCGGCGGGGCCCCGAACGTCGACCCGCTGGGCGAGACCTATTACAGCGTCACGCCGTTCCGGTACGGCGACCACATCGCCAAGTTCTCGGTCGCCCCCGTCGCGCCGGCCCTCACCGCGCTGACCGGCACCGAGATCGACGCCTCCGGCCGCCCGAATGCGATCCGCGAGACGGTGCGGTCCGAGATGGCCGGCATCGCGGGCACCTGGGAGTTCCGCGTCCAGCTCTGCCGCGACCTCGAACGCCAGCCGGTCGAGGATCCGACCGTCGAATGGAAGCAGGACGAGGCGCCGTTCCAGCGGGTCGGGCTCATCCGGGTCGAGCCACAGGACAGCTGGGACCCCAGCCGCGTCCAGGCGGTCGACGAGGAGATGCGCTTCAGCGTCTGGACCGGGCTCGCCGCGCACCGGCCGCTCGGCAACATCAACCGCGCCCGCAACGCCCCCTACCGGCACTCGGCCGCGTTCCGCCAGCGCTTCAACGGCTGCCCGATCCACGAGCCCAGCGCCGGGCGCTGAGGGCGTCGCAGTCCCGGACCGTGCCGACCCGCGGGACGCCCCGCGGTCCGGGCGGCGTTTACGCCGGCGGCGGCGCGAGGGTCAGGTCGAGCTGGGCGCTGGCGGTGTCGCGTCCCATCCTCCGGTCGAGGGCGCGCAGCACCGGTGTGACGGTGACGCCGTGCATCAGGATGGAGATCAGCACCGTGAGGCCGGCCGTGGCCCAGAGCAGATCCATCTGCTCGAACGCGGCATGCCCGAACGCGTAGGACAGGTAATAGACCGTCCCGAGCCCCCGGATGCCGAAGAAGCTCACGACCGCGCGGTCCCCGAGGGAGCGCCCGCTGCCGAGGAGGCCGATCCAGCCGCTCAAGGGCCGGACCAGCAGGAGTGCCACCATGGCGAACGCGGCCGCCGGCCAGGTCAGGGCGTGCAGCAACCCGCCGCCGACGAGCACCGCGCCGAACCCGACGAGCAGCACCATCATCAGCAGGCGCTCGAGCTCCTCGGCGTAGTCGTGCATCTTGCGATGGTAGTCGTGACCCTGGCTCGAGGCGCGCAGGGCGAGTGCGGCCGCGAACACGCCTACGAAGCCGTAGCCGTCGACGGCCTGGACGCAGCCATAGGCGATGCAGGTCACGCCCAGGGCGACGAACCCGTCCCCGGTCCGGGACAGCTTCGACAGGTTCGGCAGATGGAAGGTCAGCCAGCCCAGCGCCCGGCCGATCACCGCCCCGAGCATCGCGCCGACGGCGATCTTCCAGAGGACGTCGACGGCCAACCAGTGCGACCAGGACAGGCCGGCGAGGCCGCCGCCCCCGGCCAGCGCGAGGGCGAGGTTCACGAACGGGAAGGCGAGCCCGTCGTTGAGGCCGGCCTCGGAGGTCAGGGCGAAGCGCGGCTCGTCCTCGTGATCCTCGTCGGGATGGCCGACCTGGACGTCCGAGGCGAGCACCGGGTCGGTGGGGGCGAGCGAGGCCGCCAGCAGCAGCGCGGCGGCGGTGCCCAGCCCCAGGAGGGCCGTGCCCAGGGCCGTGAGGGCCAGGATGGTCAGCGGCATGCCGATGCCGAGCATGCGCCACGTGACCGCCCAGCGCCGCCAGCCGATCATGCGGTCGATCTTCAGGCCCGCCCCCATCAGCGAGATGACGACGACCGCCTCGGTGGCGTGCTCGATGAGCGCCAGGTGCAGGCCGGGATGGGGCGTGAGGTCGTACACCATCGGGACGGTGGACAGGGCCGCGCCGAGGCCGACGCAGCAGATCGGCAGCGACAGGGGCAGCGCCCGGAGCACCATCGGCAGCCACGCGGTCAGCAGCACCAGCACACCGAACCCGGCGACGACGAGGACGTAGGGTTCCATGAAGGGGCAAAGACCTCCGGGCGCGCACGGTTTCCCGGAACGGCGCGCCCGCGACAAAAGCGGCGTCTGATGCCGTCGACGGGGCGGGTGTCCGCGCAGGACCTGGGGCTACGAGCAGGCTTCGAGCGAGGCCACCGAATCGCCGTTCCAGACGATGCCGAACCCGGCCTCCGCCACGGCCTCCGTGACGACCGCCTTCCAGTCCGTGAGCGGACGGTCCTCCGCCCGGGCGAAGACGCGCTCGCAGATCCGGCCGACGCTGCCAACCGAGGCGGCGCCGCGCTCGGCCCAGTGCCGGTTCAGGGGGATCAGGGCGGCGTCGTAGAGCCGCGCCCGGGCGTCCATGGCGAGGAGATCCAGGCGCATGTCCTCGATCTCGGCGGGTCCGATCATCTCCAGGAGTCCTTCTGCTGGTGGCGGCGGGTCGATGCCCCTGAACGCGCGCCTACGGCAGGGCGCCGATCATGCCCTTGGCCTCGGTCATCGTGTTCTCGCAGGCGCGCTTGTCGCCCCGCCGGTCCTCCTCGCCCGCCCGCAGGATCAGGGTCCGCGCGATGACGACGTGGTCGGCCGTCGAGACGGTGTCGGGGTCGCTGGGCGCGTCGAGGCGCGCCGCGGTCACCCCGCGCGGCGAGCCCGTCCGCAGGGTGTGCCCCGCCTGCAAGCCGGCGACCTGGACGGCGCCGGCGCTGTCGAGGCGGCGCGCGATGGTCCCGATTTGCTCGGCGCAGGAGGACGCCACGGCCGGAAGCGGCAGGGTCGCGAGGGTCAGGGCGGTGAGGCTGAGCACGAGGCGCATCGGGGTACTCTCGGAGAGCGGCCGCATCGCGGCGTCCCTCGACGAGGGGATGACCTGATGCCGTCCCTCACGCGGCGATGCGAGGGTAGCACCCATCCAACGGCCCGGGACGCGTTATGTTGCATCGCAATAAAACGGCCCGGCGGCGCCCTCGGGATTCACCGGCGGTCAAATCCGAGCGGGCCGACGGGATCACCCCTGCAGCCGACCGACCGTGCCGGCATGGTCGACCGGGCCGTGCTGGAGACCCCGCCAGCCGAGCCAGCCGGTATAGAGCCCAACCAGGACGATCAGCGCCGCCGAGGCGTAGGGGGCCTGCCGGGCGAAGCGGCCGAGCCCGGGCCAGCGGCCGCCGATGTGCCGGACGCTCAGCGCCGCGATCACGCCGGCCGACACCATGGTGATCGCCAGCCCGATGCTGAAGCACACGACCAGCGCGAAGCCCAGGCTGAGCTGCTTCAGCTGGATGCAGAGCAGGAGGACCGTGATCGCGGCCGGACACGGGATCAGGCCGCCGGTCAGGCCGAACAGCACGATCTGACCCGTCGTCACCGGGCGTCCGGAGAACCGCCGCCGGATATCCTCGGCATGGGCGCGGGCATGGGCGTCGTCCGCCGCGCCCAGGTCCATCGGATCATGGTCGTGGTCATGATCATGGTCGTGCTCCGCGAACGCGACCGCGTGGATCTCCGGGCCGGCCGATCCGACCAGCTTCAGCCGCGCCGTGAAGGCATGCGGCTCCGGGATCGCCTCCGTGCTCTCCAGAAACGCGCCCGCACGCGCGAAGGCGAAGGCCGTGCGGTCGCCGTCCGGTCGGACGGTCTCGAGGGTGACGTGCTGCGGCGGGGGCAGCACGCCCTTGATCCGGCTTAGGCGCCACCGGGGCGGCACGCCGTCCTCGAACACCTCCAACCTGAACACGCCGTCACGGGCGGTGACGCGCGTCGCGTCGTCGGCGTGGGGGTGGTGATGCGCGTCGGACTGCGCCCGCCACGTCCGCCAGAGCATCCAGAGCGCGATGCCGACGATCAGGACGGCCGAGGCGAGCTGGAAGTACGGCTCGCCGGTCTCGCCGCCCCATTCCTGGCCGAGATATTGGCCGCCCAGCGCGATCACCCACACCACCGCCGTGTGCGAGAGGGTCGCGGCCAGCCCCAGCAGCACCGCCTGCAGGACCGTGCCCCGCACCGCGATGATGAACGCCGCCATCATCGTCTTGGCGTGGCCGGGTTCGAGCCCGTGCAGGGCGCCCAGCAGGATCGCGGTCGGCACGAACAGCCAGGCGTGCGCGGTCCCCTGCCGGAGCAGGTCGGTCAACGGCGTCATGGGGCAGGCCCCCGTTATTTGAGGTAGGTGCGGACCACCTCGATCAACTCGGCCGCACCGCGGGCGCGCTCCGCATCGGTCTCGGTGGCGGGGTTCACGACGTGATGGCGGATATGGTCCTCCATCAGCTCGGCGGTCAGGCCGTTGATGGCCCCACGCATCGAGGCGACGAGCATCAGCACGTCCGTGCAGCCGAGTTCGGCCTCCAGGGCGCGCTCGACCGCCTCCGCTTGGCCTTTGATCCGGCGCACGCGGGCGAGCAGCTTCGTCTTGTCCTTGAGCGTGTGTCCCATCGGCCGTCCTTCGAGCCATGATATAGGGGGGTACCCTATCCGTGTCGAGTCCGAGGCCCGCGCACTGACGCACGGGATCCCGAACCGCCCCCCGTGGAAGCGGGCCGGCGGCCCCGTTCGGAGTGCCTCATGAAACGCCCGGTGCGCACCCCGGCGACGGCACGGCGTGGTCCCGCGGGCGGGGCCCGGCGCGACCGGCTTCGACCCGACGCCCGGTCAGGCCGGGATCGGGGCCTCCTCCGTCGTCACGTGAAACCCGACGAGCTCGTTGGGCCCGAAGGTCAGCGTGAGCGGGACATCGGCGGCGTCGCGCCCATAGGCGATGAGGATCCGCCCGATCCGCGAGCTGTTGTTCCGCGGATCGAAGGTGTGCCAACGGCCCCCGAGATAGACCTCCATCCAGGCCGCGAAATCGCCGGGCGCGTGCGGCAGCGGCAGGCCGATATCGCTGACATAGCCGTTGCAGTAGCGGGTCGGGATGTTGAGGCAGCGGCAGAAGGCGATCGCCAGATGGGCGTAATCCCGGCAGACGCCCCGCTGCTCCTCGAAGACCTCGAAGGCCGTCCGGGTCGCCCGCGCATGCGCGTACCCGAAGGTGATCCGATCGTGGACATAGTCGCAGATCGCCTGCACGCGGCTCCAGCCGGGCGGGAGATGCCCGAACAGCTCCCAGGCGATGGACGAGAGGCGATCGGTCTCGCAGTAGCGGCTGCCGAGGAGGAACAGGATGCTGTCGGAGGGCAATTTCTCGATCGCGATCTCCGGCGCGTCGGGCTCCGGCTGATCGCCGCTGCCGTGGTCCCGCACGATCGTGTCGGTCTTGAGCGTGAAGCGCCCCGCCGGGGCGACCATCCGGTTGCACCAGTTCCCGAAGCTGTCGCGATAGCCCTCCAGGGGAACCGCCGGGCTGGTGATCAGGTGATCGGGCTGTTCGAGATCGGAGAAGCGCGAGGCGTGAACGTTGAGCGTCGCGATGACGGGGGTGGGCTGCGAAAACGCATACGCCATCTCGCAGCCGACTTTTATGCGCATGAGCTCTGTCCTCCCGGGCGACCGTGAGATCGGCACCGGTCCCGCCGGCACGGCGAGCTTGGGCGCGCATCACGGCGATGACCCATGCAAATCCGGGGCAAACCGCCGGCGGTTGGACAACCGCGCGCGGTCACGACCCCGCAGCACGGCGCAGGGGCGTCTCCGGCCCGATCCACTGCGAGGCGCCCCCCGACACGCCCGCAGGGCGGGCGGCCGGAGAGCGCCGGTCGGTTTTCGGCAGGTCAGAAATCCATGCCGCCCATTCCCCCCATGCCGCCGCCGGCGGGCATGGCGGGCGCCTCCTTGCGCGGCGCTTCGGCGATCATCGCCTCGGTGGTCACCAGCAGGCCGGCCACGGAGGCCGCACCCTGAAGGGCGGCCCGCACGACCTTGGCCGGGTCGACGATGCCGGCCTGGAGCATGTCGACATACTCCTCGGTCTGGGCGTTGAAGCCGTAGGTCTCCGAGGCATTGGCCAGGATCCGGCCGACCACGATCGAGCCCTCGACGCCCGAATTCTGGGCGATCTGACGGATCGGGGCCTCCAGGGCCTTCAGCACGATCTTGATGCCGGCCTGGACGTCGGGGTTTTCGTTCGAGAGCCCCTGAATGGCCGCTTTGGCGCGCAGCAGCGCCGTGCCGCCGCCGGGGACGATGCCCTCCTCGACCGCCGCGCGGGTGGCATGCAGCGCGTCATCGACGCGATCCTTCTTCTCCTTGACCTCGATCTCGGTCGAACCGCCGACGCGGATCACCGCGACGCCGCCCGCGAGCTTGGCCAGACGCTCCTGCAGCTTCTCCCGGTCGTAGTCCGAGGTGGTCTCCTCGATCTGCGCCTTGATCTGCGAGATGCGGCCCTCGATGTCGGACTTCTCGCCGACGCCGTCGATGATCGTGGTGTTCTCCTTCTCGATGCGGACCCGCTTGGCGCGGCCGAGCATCGGCAGGGTCACGTTCTCGAGCTTGATCCCGAGATCCTCGGCGATCATCTGGCCCTTGGTCAGGATCGCGATGTCCTCGAGCATCGCCTTGCGGCGGTCGCCGAAGCCCGGCGCCTTCACGGCCGCGACCTTGAGGCCGCCGCGCAGCTTGTTGACCACGAGGGTGGCCAGCGCCTCGCCCTCGATGTCCTCGGCGATGATCAGCAGCGGCTTGCCGGTCTGGACCACGGCCTCGAGCACCGGCAGCATCGCCTGGAGCGACGACAGCTTCTTCTCGTGGATGAGGATGTACGGGTCCTCGAGGTCGGCGACCATCTTCTCCGCGTTGGTGATGAAGTACGGGGAGAGATAGCCGCGGTCGAACTGCATGCCCTCGACGACGTCGAGCTCGGTCTCGGCGGTCTTGGCCTCCTCGACCGTGATCACGCCCTCGTTGCCGACCTTCTGCATGGCGTGGGCGATCATCCCGCCGATCTCCGTATCGCCGTTGGCCGAGATCGTGCCGACCTGGGCGATCTCCTCGGACGAGGCGACCTTGCGGGAGCGGCCCGCGATATCCTTCACGACTGCGGCCACAGCCAGATCGATGCCGCGCTTCAGGTCCATCGGGTTCATGCCGGCGGCGACGTACTTCACGCCCTCGCGCACGATGGAGGCCGCGAGAACGGTCGCGGTGGTGGTGCCGTCACCGGCGGTGTCGCTCGACTTCGAGGCGACCTCGCGGACCATCTGGGCGCCCATATTCTCGAACTTGTCGACGAGCTCGATCTCCTTGGCGACGGTGACGCCGTCCTTGGTGATGCGCGGAGCGCCGAAACTCTTCTCGATCACGACGTTGCGGCCCTTGGGGCCCAGCGTCACCTTCACCGCGCTGGCGAGCAGCTCGACACCGCGCAGCATCTTCTCACGGGCATCGACCGAAAAGCGAACGTCTTTGGCGGACATGGTGGTGGCTCATCATCTGTCGTTTGGCCCCGAGGCACGCCACAGCGGGCGCCTCGAAGGGCAGGTCGGGGTTCGGGGCCGCGTGCGGCGACTCTGAAGGCTCTGAATCCTCAGATGCGTCGCGCGCGCTGACGCCGAACCGGTGTCCATTTCGGCAGCGCGCGCCCTAGGCGACGACGCCCAGGATGTCGGATTCCTTCATGATCAGGAGGTCCTGACCGTCGATCTTCACCTCGGTGCCGGACCACTTGCCGAACAGGACGCGGTCGCCGGCCTTGACGTCGAGGGCATTGATCTTGCCGGCCTCGTCGCGGGCACCCGGCCCGACGGCGACGACCTCCCCCTCCTGCGGCTTCTCCTTGACCGTGTCGGGGATGATGATGCCGCCCTTGGTCTTCTCCTCGCCCTCGATGCGGCGGAGCACCACGCGGTCGTGTAGCGGACGGAATTTCATTGCGAGATCCTGATCGTTCCCAGGCATGATCCAACCGGCATGGTTGGCGCGATCGCGGGAAGCGTGGCGGCGAAGACGGGAATCGCGGCCCGATCGGCGCATCATTAGCACTCGTCTGGGAGAAGTGCTAACTTTTTGCGTGGCCGAAGCCCGCCAGCCGGATCCGACATCCAAGCCTCAGACGAGATCCGATCCCGGACGGCATGGTCAGGTCATGCGCCGAACCGGAACGTCGTCTCCGCGCAGAGCGGCAGGGGCTCGCCATCCCGACAGGTCGTCAGCGGTCGGATGTGCCCGCGGCCGCATGGCGAATGGAACCAGCGTTGACATGAAACTTCGGGCGCCGGTTTGTGCTCTGTGTTTGCGATGCGCGATCGGATACAGTCAGTGTCGTCCGAGATATTATTACAAAGAAATCAATCATCGAGACGTATTGCGTTCGGGCTTGATCGTCCCGGCTCGACCCCCGAAGCGCTCTCGTGCAACCAGTCTCCCGCTTGCTTGCCGGCCGATGGGGCCTTGGCGGCTCTCGGGGCAGGCTCGGATCGGGCCGTATCCGATGCGGTCGCGGGAAGCGCCGGGGGCGCAGGCGGCCTCACGCTCTGCGATCCGAAGCCATCGACGCACCGGCGGAGCGCGATCGGATCAGGCAATAGTGTGCAATCGTTCACGTTGACGGGGGCCTGAGCCGATGCCGGCGTGCACGCCAAGCACAGGACGGTCCAGAGATGACATCGCGATTTCATCCTCATCTCCCTGTCGGATTGACCTGCAGGATCTCGATGCTGCTCGGCTCACCGGCCTTCGGGTTGCGCTTGGCGGGGGGCACGCCCGGACCGGCCTGCGGGGCCGCGGGGGCGCTGACCCGTCCCGCATTGTCGGCCGGGCGCGGCAGTCAGCAGAGGCCGCGTCGCGGATACCCTGAGCGTTGCCCGGGTCGCCGAGGCCGCCCACGTCAATGCCGAACGCGTCGCTGAACGCGTCGCTTCCTCGGATTCCGGTACCGCCGCGAACGCCCGCCATCACCGTGTCCCCGATTCCCCCGTCCTGCCCCGCCGGCCACGAAGGCGGGGGCGTTCACCGTCGGCACGATACCGAGCGCCTCCGATAGTGGACGCGGCAGGCCCGACATGGATTGGCTGAGCGTCCCAAACTGGCGGCTCATACGGCCCCAGAATGCGGGTGTGATTTTCGCGTGACAGGGCACCCAGGCCCGTCCGCCCGGATGCCATCACGAGACGCGGCGCGTGCAATCGATCGGTGTCGGACGGCCGCAGCACGGCGGCGTCTGCGCCGAGGCCGGCCTCGTCCGTCGCGACCGGGCAGCCCGATCCCGTTCGGGCGGGATGCCATGTCCGGGAGAAGGTCGGTGGCCCGGCAGGCACTTGGGGATGGCTAAAGCCGTCGAGCCGCCGGGCCCGATCAGGCGGGTTCAATGGACGCCCTGTGTAGGCGCCCCAGAAAATATCTTCAGACCTGGCTCTAGACGTTCCACGAACGGGACTACATTCGGGGTAACAATAGAGAACTCACTCGGCATATGGCATCCCGACGACCCTGCTGCGTCCATGTCAGGGATGCGGCGTCACCCGGCCCGGGCTACGTCGGTGCCGCTCGCGTCGGCGTCAGGCCCTCGTAGCAATGGCCGCGCGCATGCTCGCGTTCACCGCCCCGCGCGAGGGCGGTGACGGCTTCGACGCGTACCATCGCCTGTACAGCGTCGGGGCCGATGTCGAGCGCACCGACGGGCCTTTCCATGCCCGCGTCCACATCCGCCGCTTTCAGCGGATGGTGCTGTACGAGCGCGACCTCGGCGGCCTCCTGCACCGCCGCGATCCCCGCCGGGTGGGGCGGGACGGCTTCGACCACCTCGTGCTGCATCTCCTGCTGGACGGTGATCTCGCCGCTGGCCCCCCGGGGGCGGAGCACCGGTTGCGGCCCGGTGAGATCATGCTCGTCAATACCGCCCAACCGCACTGGACCCGTGTCGGCCGCGCTCGCCTCCTCTCCGTGGCACTCGCGCGCGCGATCGTGGAGCCGGCTGTCGGCGCGCTCGACGCCCTCCACGGCGCGGTGCTGCCCGGGGCCGCGGCCGGGCTGCTCAGGGATTTTCTCCTGTCGCTCGTGCGCCGTGCGGACAATCTGCCGGATGTCGCGGTCGAGGGGGCGGCCGACACCGCGACCGAACTGCTCGGCCTCGGGTTGAAAGCGGCCACGGCCGCGCCGGTGGCACGACGGGTGTCGGCAGCGGCGGCGCGGCCGCTGCGCCGCACCCGTGCCGAGGCGTATGTCGACACCCATCTGCTCGATCCCCGCCTGGACGCGGCGACGGTCGCCGCCGGCATCGGCACGTCCCGCAGCCGGCTGTACGAGGATTTCGCCGACGAGGGCGGCGTCGCCCGCTACGTGCAGCGCCGGCGCCTGGAGCGCCTCCGCGACGCCCTGCGCCGGCCCGGCGAAACCCGGTCCGCATCCACCCTCGCCTTCGCCTGCGGCTTCATCGACGAGAGCCACAGCAACCGCGCCTTCCGCGCCGCCTTCGGCGTCCCGCCGGGCCGCTACCGATCGATCGTCCACAGGGCGCGGCTCGACCGGTCCGACCACGGCCCGATCGAGTCCGTGTTCGAGCGCTGGATCAGCGAGCTGTACTGATGGGCGCGGATGGCGCCGCCGCGGCTCCGGGCCTGTCGGGCCGGTCACTCGTTCTGCTGCTCGCGGCGACACAGTTCCTGGCGTTCAGCGACCGCTTCCTGATCACCCTGGTGGCACAGCCGCTGAAGCTCGATCTCGCCCTGTCGGACACGCAGCTGGGCGTGCTGCAAGGCTCGGCATTCGCCGTGCTCAACGCCGCGGCGATGCCCTGGGCGGGGATCTGCGCCGACCGCGGGCACCGCCGCAGCCTGCTGCTGGCCAGCGTCCTCGTGTGGGGTTTGGCGACCCTGGCCGGCGGGCTGGCCGGCTCGTTCGCCGCCCTGGCCGTCGCCCGGGCATTGCTCGGCCTCGGGCAGGCCGCGATCGCGCCCGCCGCGCTGTCGCTGATGGCCTATCGCCTGCCGCCGGCCGGGATCGGCCGGGCGATCTCGCTCTTCACCGCCGGGGCGACGCTGGGGCGCAGCCTCGCGCTCCTGGGGGGTGGGGCCGCCCTCGCCTGGCTCACCGCGGCGGGCGGCCTGACCGTGCCCGGCTACGGCCCGGTCCGGCCGTGGCAGGCGCTGTTCGCGCTGGCCTGCCTGCCGAACCTCGCGCTGCTGGTCGGGTTGCTGCGCGTGGTCGAACCGCCGACGGCACCGGCCCGGACAGGGCGGCCGGCGCTCGCCTGGGTGCTGCGCCATCGCTCCGCCTACCTGCCGCATTTCGGCGCCGCGGCGGCGGCCGTGCTGATCGGCCAGACCCTGACGGCGTGGGCGCCGACCTTCTACGTGCGCGCGCACGGGCTCACCCCCGCGACGGGCGGCCTCTACCTCGGGATGGTGATCCTGGTGGCGGCGCCGCTCGGGCACATCGCCGGGGGGCGCTGGCTCGACCGGGCGCGGGCGCGCGGGCTTCGGGGCGCGGCCTCGCGCGCCCTCGCCCTCGGGCTGGCGCTGGCCTGCCCGAGCGCCGGGGTGATGGCCCTCGCGTCCGATCTGACGACGTCGCTGACCGGGTTCGCCGTCCTCGTGGCGACGCTCGGCGTCACGAGCCCGCCCGCCCTGGCGGGACTTCAGATCCTGACGCCCCGGGCGCTGCGCGGCCGGATGAGTGCCGTCTTCGTGGCGAGCGTGACGCTCGTCGCCTTCGGGGTCGGACCCGCGCTTGTCGGGGTGATCAACGACCGGGTCGTCGGACCGGAGAACGTCGGCGCGGCGATGTTTGCGGTGTTCAGCGCGACCGCGCTCGTCGGCGTTGTCCTGGCTCTCTCGACGCGTACGCTTCGCTCGCCTCGATCCGCGGCACGCGCCAGCGCGGAATCTGCGCCCCCCTGAAGACCGCGCCGACGCCGGCCGCTTCCGGCAGGTGTGCCCGCCCGATCCCGTCGCGCCGGTGGCCCGTACGCCCGATGGCAGAGGCACGGTGCGGCCGTGGCAGGCACCCGTCATGGGACCGATAGCGGCGACCGAGAGAAGAGCCGAGCGGATATGGAGCCGACTGAGCCGGATCGCAGGTGTCGCCGTCAGGGGCTCAAATTTTTTTGGCGCGCCCTACGGGAATCGAACCCGTGTTTTCGCCGTGAAAGAGACGCTGTGAGATCTATCCGCGTCTACCCTTGTCGTAAAATCCGCAGTTCCTCCAATATGATAGCCGATCTGCGCCTAGTCTTGTCTATCGCAGTCTAGCTACACATATTGGACATCTGTTGGACATCGTCTGCAGAGGAGCCCACCCGTGGCCCGCAGTGTTCGTGACGCCAACCTTGAGACCCGCACCGCCCGCCAGCGGCTGTTGCCGCGCGGGAAACCATATTACCGCACGCTGGAGCCAGGCCTTCACCTTGGCTACCGCCGACCGCAGAAGGGCGCCGGCAAGTGGGTCGCCCGCCACTACATCGGCGAGCGCGACTACGAGATCGAGACCCTCGCCGTCGCCGACGACTACTCCGATCCGGACGGCGTCGCCGTGCTGAGCTTTCGGCAGGCGCAAGATCTGGCGCGCTCCCGGATGGTTCAGCGGGCGCACAGTGCTGCCGGTAAGACCGGGCCGCTCACTGTCCGAGACGCGGTCAACGCCTACGTCGACTTCCTCGACGCCAACCGGAAGACCGGTGTCGATGCTCGCAAGAGGGTAGGGGCTCACATCTTGCCGACCCTCGGCGACATTGAGGTCGAGGCGCTCACCACCAAACAGATTGAGAAGTGGCTCGCCGACATGGCGAAGGCTGCGCCCCGGATCCGGACAAAGGCCGGCGACGAGCAGCGCTACGGTGAGATGGCGGTCGACGACGAGACGAAGCGGAAGCGCCGCTCGTCGGCAAACCGTACCCTGACGATCCTGAAAGGTGCGCTGAACCGCGCATGGAGGGGAGGGGGCATCTCGTCGGATCTGGCTTGGCGCCGCGTCGAGCCATTCGAGAACGTCGACGCCGCCCGCGTTCGCTACCTGACGATCGCGGAAGCGAAGCGCCTGATCAACGCGGCCGAGCCGGGATTCCGTGCTCTGGTTCAAGCCGGCCTGGAGACCGGTGCCCGCTACGGCGAGCTATGCGTCTTGGAGGTCCGCGACTTCAATCCGGACTCAGGCACCATCGCGATCCGCACCTCCAAATCAGGCAAGCCCCGTCACATCGTGTTGACGGACGACGGCGCCGCTTTCTTCGCCCGCCACGTCGCCGGCCGCCCTGGCACGGCGCGCATGTTCCTGAAGACCAACGGCGAACCGTGGGCGGCCTCGCATCAGCTCCGGCCGATGGCGGACGCCTGCGCCAACGGCAGGATCACGCCGCCCATCGGCTTCCACGGATTGCGGCACACGTGGGCATCGCTGTCCGTCATGGCCGGCGTGCCGCTGATGGTGGTGTCCCGCAACCTCGGCCACGCCGACACCCGAATGGTCGAGAAGCACTACGGGCACCTCGCGCCGAGCTACGTCGCCGATGCGATCCGGGCCGGTGCCCCACGGTTTGGCGGGGCCGACGACAACGTTGAACCGATGCGAGCCATTTGATGCCGCTCACCAAGCCATCATTTTTGCCTGTCAGACTGGTTCCATTCGTGGAAGTGCGCGAGAAAATTGGATCTGAAATACTTGGTTCAGCCTTGTCTGGCAGACAGCTAGTTGCAATCTACTACGATCCAGGGGGAAATTTTCTGCCGTTACTAGCTAATTTCTGGCAAGGGCCCCATGGCGCCGTGATCATGGATCATGGCTACATACCGTCTGCAGTTGCTTGGCAGATCGGAATACCCAACGGCGGAGAGGACATAAGCATCTATCTGGATGCTCTACAGGCCGAAGCAATTGAGCGAGTGAGTGCGGCAGCCAAGCAGGCTACCAGCCCGACCGGGGAAGCGGACAGGCCCAAATCGATGCGCGATCGGGATATCGAGGAGGCCATAGCAGCGCTTGAGGCGGAAACGCTGACGAAAAGGCTGACGCGAGCACAAGCTAGTGAATTCTTGCGCCAGCGTTTTCCCAGCCGACACATCACCGAAGCCGATTTTCGAAGCATTTTCAAGAAAGTACCTACAGCTATCGGCAGGCCGAGAAATGTCGATAAAAAACTCTGACGCAAAATATCTGCGTCAGTGTTGTCATAGTTTTTTCAAGGATAGATCTGTCTAATCTTAGATGCACCGCCACAGACAAAGGCAGGTGCAGAGATGCAAGTCTGGACAATTCCCGAGTGGTGCGCGCACCGGAAGATCTCCCGCGCAACCTTCTACAACCTGATTAAGGCCGGCAAGGCGCCGCGCACCATGAAGTTTGGCAACTCCGTCCGGATCTCGGCGGAGGCTGATCTGGAATGGCTGCGCGCGTGTGAGGCGGAGTCTGCCTCGCGGACCAAGGAGGCCGCATAGCATGCAAAAGAAAACCTGCGCTCAGCGCGGGCCGAGGCAGGTTTCCTTGATTGTCGCTTCGCAGGCCGACATTCACGGAAATACTCCCGCCCCCGCCTTTCGGCAAGATCTCCATCTCGCCGCACGCTACGGCCTGTCGCCGGCCGTCGCCAGCGTCATCGCCGAGTTGGCGCTCGCGACACCTGAGCACTGGAGGCGCGCATGAGCGCCTCCCCTCTCAACCCCAACGACTTCGCCTACGGCGATCCGGACAAGCTCCGGGCCCACATCGCCGAGTTGATGGCCCTCGTCAGCATGCGCGCCAACATGGTCGGCGACTATGTGGTCCTGCGGGACGATGCCGGGCTGAAGTACTCGATGCGCTGCGCTGCAGCCGAGTTTCGGGCCGCTCTCAATCTGCTCGGTGACCTGACCGAGCAGACCGACCGCGAGCGCCAGCTACGGCAGCCGCCCCCCGCGCCCCATACTCATTCGAATTCGGAGGTGCGCCCATGAGAGCGCAGCACTTCGCTGCCGAGGTGGATCGCCTTGGCCCTGCCGCTGACGATCACCGTCATGGTGATCACGGCAGGTCTAACGGCGCCAATGGCGCAATCGGCACAGGGGGGTCTGGTTTCTGGCCAGATCCCGATCTTATCCTGCTCGGCACCGGTCGGCGATCCCCGCCGGCCTTCCCGCTGCATCTGCTTGGCCCGTGGGCCGGGTGGTGCGAGCGCAAGGCCAAGGGGGCATCCGCGCCAGTCGACTATGTGGCGGTTGCCCTGCTCGCCAGCGTCGGCGCCAGCGTCGCCAACGTGCGCTGGCCCCAGGCTGGCACCACATGGTCGGAGCCACCTGTCCTTTGGTGCGCCGAAGTCGGACCACCGTCCTCATCCAAGTCGCCCAGCATGGACGCAGCGTTCAACTTGGTCCGGTTCGCCGAAGACCGGATGGCAGACGGCTTCGAGCAGGTTCAGCAGGAGCACGCCACCGCCAAGCAAGCCTGTGAGGCCCGGATCGAGGCGTGGAAGATCGAGGTCAAAACAGCTGTGAAGAACGGTGACCCGCCGCCCGCCATGCCACCTGACGCCCAGGAGCCACCCGCGCCGGTCCGGCCGCGGATTCGGGTGGCCGACGCCACCGTCGAGGCGCTGGGCGCCTTGGCTGCAGGCCTTCCTCGTGGCCTTCTACTGGTCCGTGATGAATTGGCCGGCTGGCTCGGAGCCTTCGATAAGTACGGCGGCGGTGGCTCCGACAGAGCGTTCGCGATCGAGATGTACGGTGGCCGTGCCTACGTCGTGGATCGAATGAAGAACCCGGAGCCGCTGCGGATCCGTCATCTCAGCGTCGGCGTGCTGGGCGGCGTGCAGCCTGACAAGCTGGAGATGATCCTGAACGGGCCTGACGATGGGCTGGCCTCTCGACTCCTGTGGGCGTGGCCGGAGACCAAGCCCGAGTTCAACTTGGCCCGTGGCGCGCAGGATGACGGGCCGATGCAGCGCGCGTTCGCCCGACTCACCGACCTGCTGCAGATCCATGACGAGTTCGGGCATCCCGAACCCGTGCTGGTGCCGCTCGCCCGCCAGGCGGAGGACCGGCTGGAGGCGTTCGCCAGGGAGATCGTAGAGCGCTGCCACATGGCCAGCGGCCTGCTCGCCGGCACGCTCGGCAAGGCCCGCGGGCACTGCCTGCGCCTGTCCGCCGTGCTGGAGTATCTGTGGTGGTGTGGCGGCACCGAGGAATCGGAGCCGAAGGCGATCTCGCCCGATGCGGTGACAGCGGCGGCCGACTTGCTGAACGCCTACTTTCTGCCGATGGCTGAGCGGGTATTCGGAGACGCCGTGATCCCGGTGGCCGAGCGGCGCGGGATGCTATTAGCACAACACCTTCGGCAGAACCGGCTTACCGAGTTCAACGCCCGCGAGGTCCGGCGACAGATCGGCGGGATACTGCGCGACGCGGCCGACATGGATGCTGCGTGCAAGCAACTCGTAGAGGCGGGGCTGATCCGTCAGCGCTTCACTCGGGCGGGCGACGGTAAGGGGCGCAAAGCCCTGAACTATGAGGTGCATCCGGAGGTCGTCGTCAGCCGCCCTTTTGACGGTATCTGCGCTTTCGAAGAGATCTCCCCCCCTGTGCCGGCAGTGCCAATGGCGCCAATAGCTGCGATTTCGACGCAAACGGCGCCAACGGCACTATCGGCACAGGGGGGTAAGATAAATTCGGACGCGCGGGAAATCGAGCGTGTGTTCGAGGAGATGATTACCCCGGTGCTTGATCACCTCGTGGAGGCGGCCGAACGGGCGAAGGTCCGCGGGACCATCGTGGCATCGGACGCGAAGCGCAGATCGAAGCGCATCAACAAGCACATCGTCACCGTGTTCACGATCTCCGCCATCTCGCGATGCGTGAAGGCTAGTGTGGGGCCGCTGGTGAGCTTGGAGGACAAGTTCGACATCACGCCCCCGCACAAGCGGTCCGTCAGAGTCGATCTGCTTGGCCGCGAGGCGCACACGATAATGGGCTGCGGGGGCAACTGGCCTTGCTGGATCGCGGTCGTGGAAGGCGATCAGAGAGGTCGTGGCTATCCACCCTATCCCGATTCCTTCGACGCTTGGTTCAGGGGTTGGACCACGACCAAGGGCATCGTGGTCGTCGGCGACTGGCGCGAGGAGGCGCGGAACGACGGTGCGCTGGAGTGGCTGAAGCTCGCGGCGGCCGAGTGACTGCGCTCAGGCGCAGGCGGCACCTTTCATCACCAACGGAGGATTCGTGATGACCCATTCCAATATCGCCGGTGCGATCAACGCGGCCCATGCCGGTGTCGAGGCTGCCAAGCGCGAGGGCGCCCGGTACGCCGTCGAGTGCGGCAGGCTCTTGGCCCAGGCCAAGGACACCGTCCCGCACGGTGGCTGGGACGCTTGGCTCCGGCTGAACACCACCGTCTCACCGCGGACGGCGCAGCTCTACATGCGTATCGCCCGGCATGTGGAAGGTGATCCGGCAAAAGCGCAACGCGTTGCGGGTTTGAGCGTGCGCGAGGCGGCGGCCGAGGCAACGGGACCAAAGCGGGCTACTGCGTCTCGGAAACCCCTGTCGCCCGAGGCCGAGCATGATTCCACCGAGCTAAAGCAGGTCTGGGACGAGGCGAAGGACAATCCCGATTGGCAGGAAGGAGCCGCCCGCGAACTATCCCGTATCGGTTACATCACCAAGCCGCAGCGGAACGACATCATCCGAGGCGTCTGGGCAAAGCACTATGCCCACCTGACCGACGCGGACCGGAAGGAAGCTGCGAAGCGCGCGGCCGAGATGTTGGTCGAAAGGATTCCGCGGGAAACGCTGCTCAAACTCATCCCGCGGCTCAAGCACGTCCCGGCCAGCGATATCGCGATCGCCATGGGAGACGTGCAGGAGGATCGGAAGCGTCGGGCAGCTGAAGGTTAGCCCCAACCGTCCAACGATTAGATGCCGACGCTAGCTGCGCCGGCTTCAGCTGCCTGCTTGACGGTGGCGCCCTTGCGAAGGGCTGCAGCTATCGCAGCCGAAGCCGTGTCAATCGCTTCGGCCCGCTCGTCGCCGAAGTCACGCATGCTGTTCGCGCCCGGGCTCGGCCGTGCGTGGTAATTGTCTGGGAAGCTGTTGCCCATCCGGGTCTTCAGCATGTTCGTGGCAGCGCGGTAATCGGCATCGAAGTTTCTGCTCTTATCAGCCGCTCGATCTTCGTGTGCTCCAACTTCACGTACTCTCGGCATGCCAGAGCTTTTCTGCCCTCGGTCTTTACCGGTGATGAGTTCAATCAATTTGGTGAGCAGCCAACCGATCGCGTTCATTGGGGCGTCCTGAGCGGGCAGCGGCGGACGCGCCCCGTCGAAAGCTTCAACGCATCCCGGTGGCCTTCGGACTCAGAGGTGGCGCCATGACGCCTTCCAGTCGGCAGCTCACTCCATCTGAGCGCGGTCTTCGTGATCGTCCCCGGCCTGCTGGTCCATCGCTGATCTCCGTCGCCGACAGGTCAATCGATCACGACCAGATCAGGTCGCGCTCATCCACAGGAGCCTGTCATGGTTATCGAAATCTTAAGCGTCAGGATGGGGTGAGAGGGCATACGCTCGCATCGCCGAAATGACCAGAAAAAAGCTGGCCGCCGCCATTGTCGCCTTATCAAGGCAATAGATTGAACACAGATGAACTGATATATACACGAAGATTCAATGACTTAGTGCGCCGCCCACACTATCTTTGTCCAACAGATGTCCGATAAGGCTGTTGGATCGGTGGCAGATAGCCCCCTCATTACCGCACAGAAGCCCTCGCACCGGAGCCGTGTCACGAACGGCAGCGTGCTGCTGCAGAACGTGGATGGGCGTTCGGGCTGGGCGCGACGCATGCGGGACCTCATGGCTCTGCATCTGTCCGACCTGGGCGGGGAGGGCGCCGTGTCCGTCGCGCAGCAGTCGATCGTCCGCCGGATCGCGACGCTGACCGTCGAGCTGGAGCGGATGGAGGAACGGTTTGCCACTGAGGGCGAGGCCGACACCAAGTTCCTGGACCTCTACAGCCGCACCTCCGGCAACCTTCGCCGCCTCTTAGAGGCCATCGGCCTGACGCGCCGCGCGCGCGACGTCACGCCTGCCCTCTCCACCTGTATTGAGGGGCGGCTGACATGAGGGACTTGAACGCCCGCCTCCAGAAGCTGGAGAGGGCCATCCGTCCGCCGCGGCACCGCACGCAGCGCCACTTCGCGATCGAGGGGCCGAAGGATCTGCCCAGGGATGCTGCCGTCGCCTTCCTCCGGGAGTGCGGTCACGACATCCGCGATGATGAAGGCGCCATCATCCGGATCATGGTCGCACCCGGGCGCGACCTGCCGCTGAAGGACATCACCGACAGGTGCGGGCGATGAGGTCGTGGCTGTTTTTTGGCTGTTCTTTACAGTCACGCCGAGCCGCAGGGGGTGAGCATGCCGGGTGATGGTCGGCCATTTGGGCCGGGCCAGAGCGGCAACCCTGGCGGCCGTCCGAAAGGTGCCCGCAACCGCTCTACCGAGGCCCTGGAGACGATCCTCGACGGCGAGAGCGAGGCCCTGACCCGCAAGGCGATCGAGATGGCTCTGGAGGGCGACACGGTCGCGCTGAGGATGTGCCTTGATAGGTTGATGCCCGTCCGGAAGGATCGGACCATCACCTTCACCCTGCCGGAGATCGAGACCGCGGCCGACCTGACCAAGGCGACCCGCGCACTGATGCAGGGGGTAGCAGACGGCGAGATCACGCCGAGCGAAGCCGCGGAGCTGTCCAAGCTGGTCGACGCTCATGTGAAAGCCGTCGAGGTCCGGGACGTCGCCACCCGGCTTGCCGCACTGGAGCAAGCCGCAGAGCAGGCATCGACGGGAGGGAAGCGGCAATGGCGGGGTTGATCGATCGGATAGCGCGGCTGGAGGCGGCGGCTGTCCCGCCCTCGACCGGCAAGCATCTCACGTTCCAGGTTGAAGCCTCGCAGGGGACCCCAACCGGCGACATCGTCACCTTCCTGCGAGAGCGCGGCCACGCCATCCACCCCGAGGACCAGGTCTTCGTGATGAACCTCGGCGCCCATCTGGCGGCTGATGGGGATCCGATCCGGGATCTGTCCCATGCCCTGCTCACGGAAGAGGATCGCGCAGCGGCTCCGGCGGCTGGGCGGTGGCCGAAGGGCAGCGAGTGGTTCACTTTCACACTCGATAGCCCGCGGCTGCACGCATGAGCCCGTGCCTCGCCGAGCGGGTCGCCCGCCTTGAACAGCGGCGGGCCACGGCGCGGAGCGACGGTTACGCCATGCCGCCCGGGCTCTATGAGCATTTGCTGTGCGACGCGGTCCAGCGCTTCATCGACTACCCGAACAGCGAGGCCGACACCCTGAACGACGGGCTCGCCCGCCTCTTGGGCTACAACGACCTCGCCGAGGCCGATGCTACCACCGCGACGGCCCCCGAAGCCATCCAAGATCAGATGGCGACGCTCTGGCCCCGCCTGGTCGAGCGGTATGCGCCTCCCGGATCCTGCGGGGAAACGGCCTACGACCACCTGTTGTCCCGGACCTGGGCCGGCATCCTCGGCGGGGCGCCCCCGTTCAAGGACTATCAGCACAAGACCTCGGACGCCTTCTATGGCCCGAACCAGCTGATCCGGTTCGACTACTCGCCCGCCTGTGTGCGGGCCGCGTTCGCGTTCTACGGGACCACGGTCGAAGAAGTGGAGGCAGACCGCGATGAGTTCCCGCGATCTCGCTAGACGCCTCGCCCGGCTTGAGGCTGCCTGCAGGACGACGCCCGTCCGGTTGACCCCTGAGCAGACTGCCGATGCCGCCCGCCGGTATGAGGCGACGCTGCACCAGCCGGGTGAGCCTGATCCCCGTGCCGTGGCGTACTGGGCGACCGCGGCCCTGCCCGAACTCGCCGAGGACTACGCCGCCATGTGCCGCGGCGCCCCTGCCCCGTGGGAATGATCCCATACTGATGCTCTCGCGATCAGGCAGCGCCGGGCAAGGCGATAGTCAAAATGGTGATCTGTGCCTCGCTAGCCCAGAACCTTCCACGGAGAATTATAGACGCGACACGTCACTGAGTACTGATGCGAGGTTCGAGGTTCACTGCGTCAGCTCGTGGTCGGTGTAGTCGATTTTGCCGTCCGGCCTCTTCTTCCACTCGTACATGATGTAGGCAGGCTGCGTGATGTCACCCTTCTTATCGTAGCTGATCTTGCCCACGACAGTGTCCACCGGCTTGCCCTGGTGCAGCCACTCGGCGAGCTTCTTGCCGTCGCTGGAGCCAGTCTCGGCCATAGCCTTTGCCAGCACCTGCACGGCCGCATAGGAGTAGAGGGTGTAGCCCTCGGGATCGATGCCCTTGGCCTTGAACGCAGCTACCGCAGCCTTGGCGTTCGGGTTCTTGCGGGCGTCCGGCGGGAAGGTGGTCAGCGTGCCCTCGGCAGCCGGCCCAGCGATGGCGACGAGTTCCTTGTCGACCATGCCGTCGCCGCCCATCATCGGCGCTTTCAGGCCCTGGTCGCGCATCTGGCGCAGGATCAGCCCAGCCTCGGTGTAGTAGCCGCCGTAATAGACGATATCGATGTCGGCCGACTTCAACTTGGAGACGAGCGCGGAATAATCCTTCTCGCCCGGGTTGATACCCTCGTACATCACGTCCCTGCCGGCCTTGGCCTTGAGCGCCTTCAGGGTCTCGTCGGCCAGGCCCTTGCCGTAGGGGGTCTTGTCGTGGACGAAGGCGATCTTTTTGCCCTTGAAGTGATCGGCCAGATATGCGCCGGCCACCGCGCCCTGCTGGTCGTCGCGGCCGCAGGTGCGGAACGTGTTCCACATGCCGCGCTCGGTGAACTTCACGTTCGTGGAGGACGGTGTGACCTGGATGATGCCGGCGTCGAGATAGACGTCGGAGGCCGGGATCGAGACGCCGGAGCTGTTGTCGCCGACGACCATCTTAACGCCGTCGCTGGCGAACTTGTTGGCCACCGACACGCCCTGCTTCGGATCGGAAGCATCGTCGCCCACTGAAACAGAGAAGGTTGTGCCCTTGATCGTGCCACCCTTGCTGATGTCCTCGGCAGCTTGGCTCGCACCGTTCTTGAACTGTGCACCGATGGCCGCATTGGGCCCAGTGATCGGCGCGGCGATACCAAGTTTGACCTCGGCCGCCTGCGCGGCACCGGCTGTCAGCAGGCCGAGGATGAAGGCGGTCGGGATCGATACTCTCATGACGTTCTCGCAATCCATCGCCCAGAGGCAAAGGCTTGCGCCACTGCAAGATTTCGGCCGACGCCCACGGGGTGGTTTGAGCCCGCTGGGCAGCTCCTCGACCGCGTCCGGCCGGGCGCCGCCCCGGAGGCGCCCCCCAAGCCGACTGGCGGCTGAGCGGCGACAAGTTAGTGCAGCCCAGCAGCGGATCGTGGCGGGCGTAGGTAGAAACTCACTGCCGGCCGAGGCGCAGCCCTAGTTGACCCGAGAAGTAGCGGGCCTGTTCGCGCCAAATGGTAGCCGCTGTGCTGGCACTTCTGCTTTTGCCTTCGTAGCGTTTCCCCCCCTGTATTCGCCATAAACGATCCAGATCGATTTTGATTGTCAATGCACGGTGAGGGCGATCGTCTCGCCCCACACCTCAACACGGATTACCATCGGCATGCTCCTGACTTAGCTGCCCCCTTATAAAAACCTGCTCCTTGAGTACCCCTTGAAGGCGTTCGCTCCCTGGTTGCTCAGCACTCGCCACCGTCCCGTCGTCACGACCACGCGCTACATCGCATCCGTCGCTCCGGCTCGAATGCCGAACGGCACAGGGCCGAACCACGTCCTCACAGGATCCGGCCCGCATCAGCAGCCCTACCTCGAATTCAACCATTGGGCTTCCCAAGTGACCCTTGGGGGGCCGCACCGATGCATCGTAGCCTCGGATCCGAAGGCCCTCGTGCATGACGTGTCCCTTGATCGAGGCCGAGCGATGCCTGAAGGCGGCATCACAGATACGATGCGCGACAACCCCGAGCAGAGCCGGTTCGAACTGCATGTCGGCGACCAGATTGCGTTCGCAAGCTACAGTCGCGAGCCCGGCCAGATCGTCATCACCTACATCTATGCGCCACCGGTCCTGCGCGGCATGGGGGCGGCTGATCGGCTCATGGAAAGCGTAGCGGCCCACGTCCGGTCACGGGGCGAGCGGATCGTTCCTCTGTGCGATTACGCTCGGGCTTGGCTGCACGGGCATAGCGCGCATCGCGGTCTGCTTGCTTGAGTAGCGCCTGAGCCAAGTTCCCGCTCGGCCACCCCGGCTTCGGCAGGGTGTCAGAATAAAGCTTGGCACATCTGGCAGCGTTGGTGCTGCGGAAAGGGGAGCCAAAGAGGCCCTCTATGGATCACGCCGCCTACCCAGACGAGAGCGCCCTCGCTATCACAGACCGAATCTGGCGCGCGGAGATGCAACGCACGTTCGGCCCCGGAGCGGTTCTACTCCACGGCTTTAATGCGGAGCGCCAAGGCGAACCCGGCACGCACTACGCTAAGCCTTCGAGGCCCGCAGCGCGTCGGTGGCATCTTGGCGGAACAACCGGCGTCCGATCGTTTGACCAGCGGAACGGAGCGCAGATGCGGCAGGCGGACTGAGGTTTCCCACCCGGATCGCTCCTTAGAATCCGCCATAGCTGGCCCGCCGCTTGCTTGGCGTCACCTAGTCCTCCCAGACCGACCTTCAGCCCCGCCGGCACCGCCGCGCGGGGCATTTTCTTTGACGATGGCCGCAGGCGGACGGAGGCTGAAACGCCAGTGCATCAACGAGCTAATCTCGCGGGGAGTACCGTCAAAGTCCCGCTGGACGGATTGGATGCCGCGAAAGAGGCTACGAAGCCAGCCAAGGCGCGGACATCGTCCGGCTGGTGCGGATCGCGGGCGACTGCCTCTGCGTCACGCTCAAGCCGGAGATTGCATGCCTTCGAAGGCAGACCGACATCCGGCGTGCAGGCGTCGTGTCGGGCGCATGCCGCATCGAGAGCGTCGATTGGCGGCAGCGGAGCATTGTTGCCCGGGCCGCAGTAGTTGCCGTGGATGAGTAGTTTCGGCCCGCCATTGGCGGCCGGCTGTGCCAAGGACGGAGCAGCCCAGCAGGCGATGAGGAAGACGGGGGCGGCGAGGCTGACGACGATGCGAGTCAACATGATAGAGACCCTCCAGCACCTCCGCCGCATAGTCCCATCGGCGCTGCAGGTGCGAGATGTGGTTAATCACCAGACGTCATTTCGCGGTGTGCTCCAGAGCACTACCCCTATTCAAATGACGCCCCACCCGCGTCGCTGACATCAGATCCGTTCACCAACCTCATCCTCGATCCCATGCAAGACGACGGGCGGCAGATGGCGAAGGCGGACGGGAGCAGTTGAACCAATGGGATGCGCCAACGCTTCCTCTCGGTCTGATGCGCACCTCCTGCGCTGAGGCCCGGAGAAACTCCATGCGCATCTTAGCACTCGCGTCGCTCGCTGCAGCCGGCCTAGCCATTCTCTCTCTGCCGGCAGCTGCTGTGCCCGCCGGACCTGTCACCGGCATTTCGGCGACGTCCAGCATGGTTGCCCCAGTGCGGATGATGCGGCGCCATCGTATGCGGCGGCCCTCGATGACCTGGGTCCAGAGGCGAGGGTCGCGGCGCTGAGACACTGCATCATTCGCAGTTGCTGCAACGAAGCCCCGCCGGCCTAACCGCGCGGGGCTTTTTCATTTCGGGGTGTGTGGTCGGCACAACGGACGTCCGATACGATCGCGGATACTGCATCCGCCGGAGTGAATATAGCTCGGAGCATGCAGATGAAGTTCAGGCTGGTCGCGGTAGCGCTATTCGGCGCGGCGCTGACGGGGTCCATCAGCGATGCTGTGGCGCGCGGCGCGTGTCCCGTGTTCACCGATGATCAGGCACGCGGCCGACCCAGCTACCGCAACAGCGACGGATGCGTCATCCCAGTTCCTGAGAATCTCAATCCGAAGTCAGGGGGCGCGTGCGAGAAGCCGCGTGATGCGACAGCCCGCTGTCGCGATGGCGATTGGAGTTTCAGCCAGCATCGCCAGTGGACCTGCTCGCACCATGGCGGAGTCGACTGCTGGACGTCAGCCAATCAGTCTTGCTGCTCGTAGTTTTCAGCCCGCCCAGTTCGCCGGCGCGGGCTTTTTTGTACCCCGGATCCCCCGCAAGTAACATCCGGCACGGGGCATCTGCACCGTCCGACAACGCGCATCCCCCTTAGATCCAAGAGACACCCGCCTCGCGCAGAACTAGCTATGCACCCGAAGCGGGACCGGCAGCTCGTTCGCTGCAGCGCACGCTTCCGTGATTTGTAGACAGTTGTATGCAAACCTACGGTCGTGCCTTTAGAACCAGCCTAGGGCCCGGGGCATGGATGATACGGCGCAGGCTTTGTCGATGATTGCCGACGCGCTCGGCATCTCGATTGAGACCCTCCGGGTAGCCCGACAGCTGAACGATGCCAAAGGCTTGAGCCTGTCTGAGAATGCTGAGTTGATCCGAGCGTTCGAGAAAATCGAGGATGTAGCCGTTCGGCGCCGCGTTATCAGCTACGTGCAGGGTGAAGCCAATCGAGCCGCCTTAAGGGCGGTAGGTCGGACCCTGGGGGGATAATTCTGTTTAACCACCACATCCTGCCGCGTTGCGTATCGGCTCACACGCCGGTGAGATCGGACGCTCCCCCGTCCCGTAATCTGATCGGCGCGAGGCCGAGCGACCGAGGGCTATGGCGCGGTCGGATGCGCCGACATGACGGCGGCGGCCAGCACCGTCCGAAACGCCTTCTCATGTGGTCCTGATCAGTCCACCGCCGCGAAGGCCGGTGTGGCGTTCACGAGAGCTGCGATGTCCACGCTGTGGCCGCTGTCGAAGCGGTAGGGGCCAGCCATCGGATCTCGCAGGTAGACATCGATCGCCGCGACGATCTCCTGGCTGGTGACGACGCCTGCCTTGCGCAGGTCCGCAAGGGTCAAAGGTCCTGCCGGCATAGTCGCGCTGAACACTCCCTAACGTTGACTTAACCGTCCCGCCCACATGCCGGGCGCGCGGCCGGTCAGGGCGGATACGGATCCGCCCGAGGTCAGCTGGCAAGACGAGGCCCTGGAAAACTCCGAGCAGCGCAGGCGCGATTTGCTCGATTGCGGCGTGGATTGACGCGCTGGATGGCGAGCGCAATCAGGCAACGATAGATCGAATCAGTAGTGGAACTCTTGTTCGTTCCATCGTATTGACCCGACAACTGCATCAAGCGACACCGCCCCGTATTGCTCGATGCAGAAGCGCCCGGCCCAGGATCATCTCCCCTGGGTCGGGCTTTTTTGTCTATCAGCAACACATTGATACAAAATTGCGACGCCGTGGGTATTTCACGGGCGGATCCGTTTTGCGGTTGCCCAGGTTGTTTGGTGACGACATGGATAGGAGATGATCCTGTGAAACGTCTTGCTCTCGCTTCAACGGCGCTGCTGGCCGCCATCGCCTTCGTGCCGACCGGCGCTGATGCCCGCGGCTTCGGCGGTGGTGGCTTCCACGGTGGGGGGTTTGGTGGCGGTGGCTTCCGCGGCGGCGGCTATGGTGGCGGTTTCCGCGGCGCTGGCTTCCGCGGCGGCTACGGTGGCTTCCGCGGGGGATACGGCGGTTACGGCCGAGGATACGGCTATGGCCGCGGTTATGGCTACGGCGGCTACGGTCTGGGTCTGGGCCTCTTGACCGGTGCAGCTGTCGGATACGGCCTCGCTGGCGGCTACGGGTATCCCTACGGCGGTTATGGATATGGCTACGGCGGGTATGCTCCGGTGGGCTACTACGGCGGACCCTACGGCTACTACCGCCGCCCGTACGGCTACTACGGTGGGTACGGATACTGAGCCCGACACAACCATACGCTACACCCGGTCGTAACCGGGTTCTGCCATCCCGCTGATGGGCCGCGTTGCGTATCGGCCCGACCGCAGGTGAGATCGGACGCTCCCCCGCCCCGTGAGCAGATCGGGGCGGGGCCGGGCGGATCATTCGATTCGGGAAGGCTACTCCGATTTCCGGTGTCCGCGCCCGTGCTGCTCCTTTTCGGCGCCGGCCGCAGCCGCAGCCTCTTTCTCAGCCTTGCCCACTGTCGCCGAGCTCGTGGCCGCGTCGTTGGTCCCACCTGCCGGTGCATTCGATGCCGCCGACTTGGGATGCCCCTTGCCCTCGGTCGTCGACTCCGCTTTCCCACCTTCGAGAACCTCAGGGTGGCCTGCGTTGGCCTTTGCGCTCCCGGCCTCTTGGACCTCGGCGGCCTTCTGTTCCTGCGCGCTCATCGTGCTGTGGCGCTGGCCATCGCCGTGCTGTCCCTTGGCTGGGTTCGACATCGTGCTCTCCTACATCGTGGTCAGCCAGCAACTGCGTGCGCCGCTGACGGTTCGGAGGAAAAGCCAGCGTGCGACGAAAGGCCGAGCGCTCACCGTCGAGGGAGCGGCGGCGAACACCACTAATGACATCTGCCCACCCGGCCCAGCGCTTGGCGGGTTTTGCCGTTCAGGCAATTATTCGCCCGTATCGCCGGGGGCATGTCAGACCTCCAGCCCGCCGTCGCCTCCTGGCGCGACCTGATCGAGCGCCTGTCCGAACACGCGTCACCGTGCCGATACCTCGCCCCGGCGAGATGAGTGGTGATGCGCGAGAACGCCCTAGCCTTCTTCGATCAACACGGCGCCGAAGCGTACCGGCTCGACTGGACCGCGCCCGAGCTGTTCGGCGTGCACCCGTCGAGCAGCACGCTGCGCGTCGATTCCTGCGGCTTGCTGATGCTTAGCTCTGGCGCGGCTGAAGCTGTTCATGCCAATCGCATCGCGTTCGCCCAAACCTCGGGCTACCGCTTCTTGAAGGGACTAACGCCGGGCGTGCCGGTGCGGGCGTTCGCCGACAGGCACCCCTAACCCCGAGCAGGCTGTAGCGGCAGGCCAGCCGTCGCCTTCACGATCGCGAGCACGCCGGCGCGGGTGGCGCCGTCCGTGATGCGCGCGAAGGCCGTGACGAGCTCCATCACCTGCGGATCCTCGAGGAAGGTCGCGCCTTCGGTTCCGGAACCGGTCGATCCCGGCTGAGGCGCAAAGAACGTTTCGACCGGCACCTTCAGAACTTCGGCGATCGCCTGAAGCCGGCCGGCACCGATGCGGTTGCGACCCTTCTCGTACTTCTGCACCTGCTGAAAGCTGACGCCGAGGGCGGATCCCAGAGCGCTCTGGCTCAAGCCCTGGGCTGCTCGGAGCGTGGCGATCCGGCTGCCGATCGTGCGGTCAGCGTCTGTCGCCAGCTTCGGCGCCGTTTGGGCGATCACGGGTGCGGTCATTCGAAAGGGTCTTTCGGGTGGGCAGGGACGATGTCGACTGAAGCATCGACGACCCTTAAACTAGATTACGTGCGATTGAGTTGCGCACAATCATGCAATCCAGACGTGCGTCAATGAGATGGCGTGACCGCAACGAGTAAGAATGGCGCGCTTACGCAGTCCGCATCCTCGGCCCAGGCGCGAGACCTTGCACGCAGTCGGATAAGCCTGCGGCGCGGAACCGCGGCCGGCCTCGGCTGTGATCTTCGAGGATGTCGGGGGCAACCGCGATGTTAGCCGACACAGGTTGTTGCGCTGGACAAGCCATTAACGCCGCAGCCCTTTTCCCAACTCATGATGCGGGCATGTCCCACATCGCGAGCCGGCCATGCACTTCGAGATCCGCTCCACCAGCCGACACCAGTGGACCTGGGTGCTGCTCGACGGGGCTCAGATGACGGTCCTCGAATCGGACCGGACCTTTCCCTCGAAGACGCAGGCATCGGCCGCCGCCCTGGCGTTCGCGAATTTGGTCACGCGCGCGGGTCGCTCCCTCACGGGCGAGCCCGCCGGCGGGTTGATCTGAGATCGACCGCAGTACCCTTAGCGACTGAGCGCTGATCCCTAACCGCCCTGCAGGCTCTCGGCGAAGTCGTCCGGGATCTCGCCCCACTGGCCGAGGATCGTCACACCCTCCAGCTCGCCGGTCTCGTCGTCGGCCACCACCTTCAGCGCCGCCGCGCCCGGCATGCGCTTGGCCAGGTTCTCGGCCTTCTTCAGCGCGCCGCTCTCCGTCGATGCCGCCTCCTGCCGGGCTGGCCGCAGCCGCTTCCGGTGCAGCTCGAACGGCTGGACCACGAACGCCGTCTTCATCGCCATACCGTCGCTCACGCCCGCGTGCCGTCCACCGTCACGGCGGTGAACGCGCGAAACAGCACCGGCCGACCTGCGGCATCGCGCACGTCCACCAGCCACACCGTCCAATCCTGGCACCCGGCCCCCGTCATCAGATCCAGCGCCACCCGGTCCGCGTGCTGTCGAATCTCGCGGATGCTCGACAACCACCGCCCCTGCAGATCGAACACGGCCTCACCGCCCCCCAGGCAGTGGAAGCGGTAAAGCCTCCGCGGCATTGGCGTTTTCCCGACCTCTCCACAGGCGCCCACAGCGATCGTCGCGCGATCCGAAACAGCCATTGAACCACGCCTCGCCATCCGCTTTGTTCCCGATGTGTTCTAATCGAGGTTGTGATCCGGATGCACGCCCAACGGCACGAGCCGCCTGTGGAGATCCGTCCGTCCGAGGCCGAGGGAATTGCCGCGGCTTACCTCCGGGCCGCCGAGGGCGATGCCCGGGCGGCGCTCGTGCAGGCGATCACGGATGCGCTCAGCGACCTCGACGCGGCCGAGCAATGTGTCGTGGAGCAGCGCCGGCTGATTTCGCGTGGGTATGCCTACTGCCTCATCGGGGGGGGCTGACGCGCATGCCGATCCATCGGATCGACGCGCTGCTCGTCGACAGCCCCGACGCCGTCCGCGTGCCGCTGATCGGCCAGGCCCTGTGCGCCGGCTTTCCCTCGCCCGCCGACGACTTCCTCGAGGGCGCCCTCGAACTGCCGCGCTGGCTCGTCCCGAACCCGCCCGCCACCTTCCTCTGGCGCATCGCCGGCTCCTCCATGGAGGGCGCCGGCATCTACGACCGCGACCTCGCCTGCGTCGATCGCAGCCTCACCCCCGGCCACGGCAGCATCGTCGTGGCGGCGATCGACGGCCAGATGTCGTGCAAGCGCCTCGTGATCGAGGGCAACGCCGCACGCCTCGCCTTCTGCAACCCGGATCTCCCGGCCTTCGCGGTCGAGGAACTCGGCGAGGGCGCGATCTGGGGCGTGGTCCGCTTCTCGATCCGCTGGCACGTCGCCCGTGGGCACACGTCGTGAGCACGCCCGAGGCCCGCCGGCGCGACCGGATCGGCGGCGGCCGCGCCGTGGCGCTGATCGACGGCAACAGCTTCTACTGCTCGTGCGAACGGGTGTTCGACCCGAGGCTCGCAGCCGTGCCGGTGATCGTGCTCTCGAACAACGACGGCTGCGCGATCGCCCGCACGGCCGAGGCCAAGGCGCTCGGCATCAAGATGGGTGATCCGTACTTCAAGATCCGCGACCTGTGCCGGGCGCGCGGCGTGCGGGTGTTCTCGTCGAACTACACGCTCTACGGCGACATGTCGGGGCGCACCAACGCGGTCTACCGGCAGTTCAGCCCGCAGGTGGAGATCTACTCCATCGACGAGAGCTTCTTGAACCTCACCGACGTGGCGCCGGCGCTCCGGGTCGCGCTCGCCCGGGACCTGCGCGCCACGGTGCGGGCCTGGACGGGAATCCCGACCTGCGTGGGCATCGGCCCGACCAAGACGCTGGCCAAGCTCGCCAACCACATCGCCAAGTCGGTGCCCGAGCTGCAGGGGGTGTGCGACCTGACCGATCCGGACGCCTACGCGCACTGGCTGTGCCGGATCGACGTCGCCGAGGTCTGGGGCATCGGCCGGGCCTCGCTGGCCAAGCTCCAGGCGATGGGCGTCGAGAGCGTGGCGGACCTGCGCGACCTCGATCCGCGGCCGGTGCGCAAGGGCCTGACGGTGGTGGGCGAACGGATCATCCACGAGCTGCGCGGGCTGGCCTGCCTGCCGCTGGAGCTGGTGCCGGCGCGGCGGAAGGGCTGCGCGGTGACCCGCTCGTTCTCCGCCCGGATCACCGAGCGGGCGGTGCTGGCGGAGGCGGTGGCCGCCCACGCGACGCGGCTCGGCGAGAAGCTGCGGCGGGAGGGGCTGGGCACCGACCACGTCACGGTGTTCTACCACACGAGCGAGCACGACCGGGACGCGCCGATGCGCTCGGTCTCGACGACCGTGAGCCTGCCCGAGCACACGTCAGACACACTGGCGCTGATCAAGGCGGCACGGCACGGGGTGGCCAAGACCTGGCGCGAGCCGGGGGAGCGGCCGTGGCGCTACTCGAAGGCGGGGATCGTCACCAACGACCTGGTGCCGCTGTCGCACAGCCCGCGGGCGCTCATCGGCGCGCTGGACCGCGCGCGATCCGAACCGCTGATGGCGGCGATGGATGCGTGCAACGCGCGCTGGGGCCGGGGCGCGGTGGTGCCGGCCCGCGCTGGGCTGGTGAGCCGGCGGGACTGGAGCACGAAGTTCGAGATGCGCACGCCGCGCTACACGACGCAGGTGGGAGAGTTGCCGGTGGCGTATGCGTGATGGAGGGCTGACCGGCCGCTGGGTCCGGTTTTGGTGGAAAGCCGCCGGTCCGCTTCTGGGCGGCGATACATGGAAGCGGACATCACCGTTAGGTTGACGGCAGGAGCTCGATGCCGAAGCGCGCCGACAAGCTGCTGAGACGTGCCAGAGCCTCCGCATCAGGCGCCTGAGCGGGCGCCGAGGTCGCAGCTGTCTGACCTGCCTCTCGGACGAACTGCTCGAAGCCGGATGGCGTACAGAACACCAGGGCTTCGGCTATTTCAGGACCGGCGTTCCCCAGCCGATGGGCTTGGCCTCGCGGAAGGTGCAGAACCTCCCCGATGGACAACGAGCGAGTCTTGCCGCCGGTCTCGACCTCCACCTGTCCGGACAGCACATAGATGGTTTCCTCCTCGTGCAGGTGCCGGTGCGGCGGCGTCCATACACCGGACGGGTTTGTGATGCGCAGCAACGAGAACTGCCGGCCGGTCTCCTCGCCCGACACCAAGATGTCGACGAGCGTTCCAGCGAAGCTCATGGTTTCGGTCCGGTGCATCGACTGGCTCCCTGTTTGTGGAATGCCCGTCTTTAGGCCCACTCTCGACATGAGCCGAGATTAAGAGTTCTCATACACACATGAGCCCACGTCATGTATCCGAGCGCGATCTCCGCCTGTTCCTCGTGCTCGACGCGCTGCTCGATCATCGCAGCGTGACGCAGGCGGCGAGCGCGCTCGGCCTCACGCAATCGGCTGTCAGTCATTCGCTTCGTGCATTACGGATGCGGTTCGGCGATCCGTTACTGGTTCGGGTCGGTAATACGCTCTGCCCAACACCCCGCGCGCTGGCCCTGCGCCCTGGGCTGTCACTCGGCCTCTCGGAACTCGAACGCGTGCTGGGCCGGGAGCCGACGTTCGATCCGGCGCACTCGACTCGGTGCTTCAGCCTAGCGACACCGGATTATCCCCAGTTCACGGTTCTACCCGAGCTATTCGGTCGGATCAGGCGCGAAGCACCCGGCTTGGATTTCCAGGTGAGGCCGATCGGCCAGGGACTCGCTGAAGACCTTGCGAGCGGTAACCTCGATCTTGTCCTAGCAGGGGCCGAAGTCGAGCAGCAGCTGGCGCTCGATCGCGCGTTGATGCGGGTGCGTGTCATCTCCGAGCCGTTCCGCTGTGTGGTAAAACGCGGGCATCCAGCTTTAACGGACCCGCTCGACCTCGACGCCTACACCACCTTGCCGCACGTGCTCGTCAGCACCGGAGGGGACCGCACGGGTATTGTGGACATGGCTCTGTCGGCTGTCGGACGGCGTCGACGCGTCGCTATGACAGTCCCAAGCTTCCCGGCCGCGATCTGGATGGTGGCAGCATCCGACCTCATCGCGACGCTGCCGAAGGCGATCACCGATCGTGCGTCGCGGCACGATGTTGAAGTCAGGGAACCACCGATCCTGTTGCCACCGAGCGTCGCGTATCTCTGGTGGCATCCGCGCTTCCAGCACGATCCTGGACACAGCTGGTGGCGTCAAACTCTGTCGAATGCCTTGGCGAGTTCACCGCTTCAGGGGCCGACCTGCCGGACGAACGATCTCGATGAGCCTTAATCGAGACGTGCTGACCTCCAGCCCAAGTCGTTGCTATGCGCCCCGAGCCGCGGTTGCCGCACCGCCGACGAGTGGCCGCTTTCGAGCGGCTTCTGCCGTCGCCTGGGCGACCGAGTTGGGTCGTACTCGGAACGTCTGCCTCTCGGCGACGAGCCCAGGGCTGTATCCCCCGACGCGGCCCGGTAAATGCCTTATCGATCCATAGTCCGATATCCTGAGGTGGCTCTCCGGGACTGCCGTTCGAGAGTGCCAAACGTCGTCCTGCTGAATGGGAGCACGAAATGGCGCAACGCTCAGGGCACGACTTCAAATTCGGGATCGAGGAAGAGTTCTTTCTGGCGAGCGCACGCTCCCGGGGTGCTCCGCGTAGCTCGATCCAGGGGTTCCACGACGATGCCAAACGCTTGGGCTCGGTCGAGCGTGAGCTTCTAGAGAACGAGGTCGAGATCTGCTCTGCACCAACCGCGAGCGTCGAGGAAGCGCAGACTGCGCTCGGCAACCTTCGTGATCAGCTTCAAGGCACCGCACGCAAGCACGGGCTCAAGCTGTTCGCTGCCGGCACCCACCCGACCGCGGTCTGGTCCGTCCAGAAGGAGACCGACAAGCCGCGCTACCGCGGCATGATGGACGACCTGCAGATCACCGGACGCCGCTCCGTGGTCGCCGGCATGCACGTTCACGTCGAGGTGCCGCGACCCGAGGCGAGGATCGACATCATGCGGCGTATCTATCCGTTCCTCCCCCTGTTGCTTGCCCTCTCGACATCCTCGCCGTTCTACGACCGTCGCCAGACGGGTCTGCACGGCTATCGGCTTCGCGCCTATGCCGAGCTGCCACGGACCGGCCTGCCCGACTTGTTCGACAACGCCGACGACTACGACCGCTACGTGAAGGTCATGACGGCTGCGGGCGCTGTGCCAGACCCGACCTACTTCTGGTGGCACATCCGCCCTTCGGTCCGGTACCCGACCCTTGAGCTTCGCGTCGCCGACAGCTGCACGCGCCTCGAAGACACCCTCACCGTCGCCCAGATCTATCGTTGCCTCGTTCGCTTGCTGGACCGCCGGCCGGACATTCATGACGGCCTGACAGGCGCGTCACGCGGATTCGTGATGGAGAACCTGTGGCGGGCCGAACGCGATGGCACTGGAGCCTCTCTGATCGACGAGACCGCCGAGCGCGTCGTACCGGTCCAGGAGGCCGTTGACGCGCTTCTCGACCTGATCGCCGACGATGCGGCGGCGCTCGGATGCGCTGCCCAGGTCGCGCACGCCAAAATCATCGCCCGCAACGGATCGAGCGCTGCAGGTCAACTAGCTGCTTACGAGACCGTCATCGACGCCGGCGCGGGGGAGAGCGCTGCCCTTCGTGCAGTCGTGGACTGGCTGGCCCAGGAAACGAGCGTGGGCTGACCGTCATACGGAAGCATGCGGCGTGACGCGCGTTGGCCGTCCAGGTTTTCAGGGTTTGAGGACCACACCATGCGCGCACGTCGGAGTTCACGGGCCAAGCCCGCATCGTGGCTCACCATGGGCATCGACCTCGCGATGCTCGGCGTCGAGGCGCAGATGGTCATCGGCCAGCGCACGGCGATGTTCATGCTCGGCGGCCCGAAGGCGGACAAGGAAGCGCGCCTGATGGTGACCGCGAAGGTCAAGGCCGCCAGCGAGGCGGCCGCGACCATCGCCCTGGGCGGGACGCCACAAAAGGTCGTGCGCGATTATCGGCGGAAGGTGCGGGCGAACCATCGGCGGCTCGGCAAGGGGTGATGCCGTCCACTAGGCTTGGGGTAGCTTCGTGGGCTCGTGGATCTCGGCTCCGTTGCCCCGTGACCGGTACTCTCGGGCAGCGGCGTAGGCTGGGCGGCGGGCGCGCATGATCGATCCGAGCGGTCGATGCGCGGCCAGACCCGTCCATGGATTGAACGCCATCCTGTCCTCGACCCATTCCCGCATGCCGTCCGACCAGGTGTCCTGCGGAACGGCGGTGATGCGGGCGATGGGGACGTAGGGGCTCTCGTCCTCGGACCACATCGCGGCCGCGTCCTCCACCGGCATCGCCTCGATGTCCGTCGCCAACTGAACCCGCAGCTCCCAGACCGCCGGACACGTTCGGAAGTGCTCCCGTACAGACTCACGGATCGCATCGGGGTGGCCGGACGTGTCGATAGACTTCTCCGACAGGGCGATGAGCTCCGAAGAGACCGGGGAAAGGGCTACCTTGGCGAAGTAGTCGCCGTGGAGCAGCGCGGCCTGGGAGAAGAAGCTGTCGCCGAGGAGGTGGGTCTTCGCCTGGCCGGCCAGGGTGGTCAGCGTAGCGGACTTGCCCCCGACCATTTCGAGTGCGGCCTCGGCGGTACGCGTCACCGCGGATATGACTTGCTTGACCGGTTCCGCACGGCCCGTCGTGGCGGCCAGGAGCTTCAGCTGACGGAGGAACCCCTTGGCGGTGCCGATTTGGAACGACGGAGAGTTGCCGAGCACGTAGTTCTGGGTGGTTTCATCCTCGCTGCCGGGGAGTCGGGGCCCGTTTACCCCCAGGATCTTCAGGGCGGCACCGCGCGGCGTGGAGACGCCGTCATGAAGCACGTCACCAGGCGTGGTGCTGAACCGGAGGATGGCGTCGTAGCTGGCGGGTGAGGCGAACAGCCCCTGGGCCAGCGCCGGAGGCAAGCCGGCGAGCACCTCGAACCGTGCCCGGAGGTAGCCATGCGCCTTGGCATGGACCGCGCGATGGGCGTAGCCGGTGTCCGTGTGCGTCTTCCGCTGGATGCCGAGCATGGCCTCCGTCAGGCCCCGCTGCGTCTCACCCTCATCCTCGGGGATGGTTTCGAACGAAGGATCGAACCGGAGTGGAGGATGCTGAGCCATCGTTTCCAACGTAGGCATCTCAACGGAGTTGCCGCACCGGCGCGACTGCGGCCATCACAAATTCGTCGGCGGGCAACCTTCTCGACCGTTGCCCATTCCTGCTTCGTGACCCAAGCCGCCCAGGGCGACGCGCCCCATGCCCTCGTTGTCGACGACGATGCCCTGATCCTGATGGATGCGACGAGCATCCTGGAGGATGCAGGGTTCCAAGTGCTGGAGGCGATGAACGTCGCTCAGGCCTTGGCGGTGCTCGAACGTCACCACGAGGCGGTGCAGTTGCTCTTCACCGACGTGCATATGCCGGGGCATGGCGACGGTTTCGAGTTGGCCCGGCACACCGCCGAGCGATGGCCCCACAGTGCCGTGGTAGTCGCGTCCGGCAACGCCAAGCCTGGGCCCGGCGACCTACTGGAAAGAGCGACGTTCATCGGCAAACCGTTCAGCGCCGAGATCGTACGGCACCATGTTCGCAAGACCCTGCCGGACGAGAAGCACCCGGAGCTCTTGAAAACGTAACCGCCGAGATCGGACAAGGCGCCCGGCGAACGCCTCTGGATTGAGCCAAGGTTCGTTCCGAGACCTCCGGCCCATGGACCACTGCGGTCACCGGGATGGCCTCACGCTACCCCGGTGACCGCGGAGGCTACGCCGCCCTTGCGGTGACTTTCGCGAAGGTGCCCGTCGCGATCTGCTCGTCGAGCTGCGCCTTGAAGTCCGCGATGCCAAGGACCTGGACGGGATTCCCCGCGTCGTCGAGGAACTCGTAGAGCGCGTCCTCGATGTTGCGGTTGCTGAAGAACACGATGGCGTCCTCGCCGCCGCCGCCCTCCATGTGCGGGTCGCCGTTCGCCACCCCCGAGACGTAGCTGCCCGTCGGACGGGTCTCCTTGTGGGTCCCATCCTGCCGGTAGAACCGAAGCTCGCCCTGCATCACGAGCGTCACGTAGGGGCTCTTGTGCCGGTGCAGCATCACCTTCTGGTTCGCGGCGAACTTGAACACGACGTCAACGATGCGGTTCTCCTCGTCGACCTTGTAGACGAAGAAGGCGATGTGCGGCAGCCAGTCGAGCGTCCGCCAGGTGATGTTGCTCTCGTCGAACATGTGGTTGGGCATTCCGTTTCCTCCTGCTCCCCCATCCGGCCGCTCCTGGCGGGCGCACGGCTTTCCGCCGCATCGGATGATCTGGGATTGGGGCAACTTCCGCCACGATCAATCGATGCGGCGTTCGCGACCCGCGCGAGCTAGTCGCCGCAATCCGTCGGATGGGACCCATGCTCCGGGTCCGGTGTCGCCCCATTGGCGACCTTCGGAAGGTCCGATTCCTGGCTGTTGAGGTAGAGGCCAACGTCCGGGTTGGGTGGCTTTCAGACGGTCCGCCTTCGGGTGGCGGATAGATCGGAGCGGACACAACCGCCGGGACCGTTCACGACCCACGCCAGACACCGGGATCGCTTGTTGCGCTTCTCCAAAACGGTCGCTTGTCAGTCGTCTCGCAACTTCGGCTGGGGGTGGCTTTGTGACGGTCTGCTTCTGAGCAAGACCCCAAGGAGGCGGACGTTCCCAATCCGCTATATCACGACCCGTTTCGGATGGTACTAACCGTCAAGCTCAGGCGCTAATCGTCACGCGAGAGGCAGTTGTTCCTCAAAATGTGCCGCTGCATTCACATACAATTCAAAGCGCCGAAACAGGACCGCTCGCTTCGCAGGCTTCCGCGCCGTGTCGATGTTCGACCTCGCCTTATCGGCTGGCTTATGCATCTTTTTAGCCAGCTTTCCGGACACCAAGTCGATTTTAGGGCTGCTCTTCTCGGCGTCAGCCTACCCCCTCCTACTTTATCAGTAAGCGTACATGCACAGCTATACTAACATGAAAAAATTTTATATGCCGGAACCGTCAAAAGTGCGAAAATCCAAGAGGTCCGCCTCATGATCTCATCGAGCAGTTGTGGTAAATTTCAGGTTGGTATTTTTTTAGGCAAAAGAGCTATCGAATCTGTTTCAAGTATAGTCGAAAAATTACGCCATTCCTGTGGTCAAAGTTATGATATGACCGTATCGATGGCTTGGTTTCTAGCGCTTTCGGACCGATGGAATACTCTTCCGGTAGTGATTTTACTGCACTCCAATCGCATCCCTTTCGGAGCACTTCTGCTTCACGGCACTAAATTCGGACGATTTCCAATAGGTACATTCAGAGGTGGCTACCTTTGTGGTAGGGGGTGCGTCATTGGAAATTCAAACAATTACATGTCTATTATCGAATATGGCACAGCAGCTCTAATAAAGAATAGATTCTCTCACACGATTATTGTCTCACTGCTGATACCGCCCGCCACAATTGACGAGACAGCGGGACGCCAAGCTAACGCAACCCCTTCTAAAAATTGGCAATTTCGCGAAATGAGAAGCTCTCTGCCTTTGACGGGAGGGATGAGTGGATTGACCTCTCGCTTCAGCCAGAAAATGCGGAAGAATTTTCGATACTATAAAAGGCGCGCCGAGGAGGATTTCGGATGTGTGTTTCATGCTTCGCTCACCTCAATTCAAGCCACAGCGGCCGTGGAACGGTTGCAGGCCGTAGCGGCCAGATTTGAAAAACTGGAAAAGGCTTTGAGACGTCAAAGCGCGATCGAGAAACAGCCTGGCTCGTTTTCTATGGGGCTGACTGATAAAACGGGGGCGTGGGTTAGCTATATATCGGGCTGGAGACAAGGCAAAACTTGTATTGTCGAATGGCAGCTCAATCACGAAAATTTAAATAATTCATCTATGTCTATGGCAATGAGACACTTCTTTTTGCAACACGAAATCGATAACGGAATGGAAGGAGTTGTTTTTTTAGCTGGGACAACGCCCATTTGGAGCAGGGTATGCGAGCCTCAAATTTGCGGTGATTACCTCGCAACTCCTGAAGGCATACCTGGAAAGATAATTCGCGGCGCATACAGCCTCCTACATCCCCGCGGAAAAGTGTCTCAGTTGAGCCGTCTACATAAGAAAAGCGCCGCTTGAACAGGCTTGCCGGGCAAAGCTGCTTATTTTTGTAGGTTATGATCGGAATTTTAATATGTTAATTCACTATTTGTCCTTGCTGCGCACAATTACGACAATAGTTTTTACGCGCAATGCGGTTGGAAGGAATTTTATGCTGCATCGAGCATTAACTCAGGCTCGGCGCCATACTCATCCAATCGATTTAATTTATGGTATTCAAACAAGCGGTTTTGTCCCGAACTTTCTAACCGACCCGGGGCTGAATATATTTAAAATTGGCCTTCGAGAGAACAATCATTATGCAGGTTGTCAACCCAGTTGCGTAAGAATAGCTCTTCGTTCACTCCCGGATACTGCTCAATTTACCTTCTATGATCTTGGTTGCGGCATGGGTCGCGCATTAATAACCGCATCAGAATTTCCATTCTACAAATTAATCGGCATTGAAATATCAGGCGAACTGTGCGCCATCGCGGAGAAGAACGTTCAGAAAATATCAGATTTATTCCCTGGCAGAGCCAAAATCAGCATCGATCGAGCCGATGTAACTACGACTCAATTGAAAGGCGGAAAAATTGTAGTTTTCATGTATCATTCATTCGGTCGGGCAACAATTGGGATCCTTATTTGTAAGTTGGAACAGCTAGCCATCGCCGGAAGTAGCATTTTTGTAATATTTGAGAACCCCGTAAACGGCGATTTAGTCGATCAATCAATTTACTTTAAACGTTGGTATGCAGAACAGGTCCCATGTGATCCCGACGAACTTAACCACCATTCCGACACCGACGATGGTGTAGTGGTTTGGCAGTCTATCAACACCGTAAATCTATATGAAAGCAGATGTTCAGATTTCAATATTATCACGACAAAGCCGACGTGGCGCGCAGAGATAGTTTTTGAAGAACAATGAATAGTGAATTGTGATGCATGACTCGTCTTTATAATCTTGAAGGGCTATAACAAAAGTTGAGCTCGGCCTTTTAGCTGTTATGCAGAGGTAATCGAAAACGTAGCGGTTCTACACAGCTTACATCCGCGGCGAAATTGTTAAAAATCGGACGAACGTCCGCTTTGTGGAAGCGCCCGCGGGTATCCGGACGGCTGAGTTGGGTCGTGAACGGTCCCGGCGGTTGTGTCCGCTCCGATCTATCCGCCCCCCGAAGGCGAACCGTCTGAGAGCCCCCCAGCCGAAGTTGCTAGACGGCTGACAAGCGATCGCTTTGGTGAAGCGCAACAAGCGGTCCCGGTGTATGGCTTGGGTCGGTAAGAGGCAGTCCGCTTTTGCGGCGGGTCTACTCGGAAGCGGACTAGCCGCTTTCGGCCAGCATCTGCCATCCAAAGCCCGGAAGGACGTCTCAAATGGGTGGATTTCGGACGGTCTGCTTCTGAGCGCAAAACGTAAGAAGCAGACGCCGCCCTCGCGCTCACTTGCGACTCATCTTGGGCCTTCGAAAAGGATGCCGATCGGTGGTTAGGCTACCCGCCACATAATGCGGTCGAGCGAGAGTGCGTAAAGATTGGCGGGACGGAGAAGCTCAACGACGCGAGTGACGGCTCGGGACCGTTCCGCAAAACAGCGACGAGGCTCCTCTTTCGAACGACGAATGTTGCAGTCTGTATCATCCCTGCAAGTTGATGCCCTCAGCCAATCTGTTCAGATAACTCGCAGGAATACAGGCGCAGTCTTCATGGGTCGATCAAGGCATTCCTATCAGTCTGTTAAGAGGATCTATGATGCCGGGTAAATTCACCCTCTCGCTCCTCGCCGTTAACCTGCTCGGCGTCCCGGCCTTCGCCCAGACCGGACCAGCAAGGCAGGCCCTTGTTGCGGGAGAGCGCGTGATAAATCTGCCGCTCGGTGGTGGTGTTGACCAGCGCGTTCTCTACGACGCGCCGCCTCACCCCCGGGCAACGCTCGTCATGCTGCCGGGCGGCTCCGGCGACATCGGCGTTCGGCGAGACGGGGACCTGCGCCACGAGGACAACTTCGTCGTCCGTACGCGGGCGGACTGGGTTGCAAGGGGCTACGCCGTGCTGATCCCCGACACCGTCGATCAGGCGAACCTGCGGGGCCTGCGAAGCTCACCGGCCTACGGTCAGCTTGTGAACGGTCTGGCAGCTTACGCCCGGGATCGAGCCTCTGCACCCGTCTTCTTGGTTGGCACCAGTCAGGGGACGATCGCGGCGATAAACGGGGCCGCCCACGCCCGGTCGGGTCTCATTGCGGGCTTGGTGTTGACCGAGTCCGTGTCTGTGCCCGGACAACGGAGCACCGAGACGGTATTCGACGCTGATCCGGGGGGCGTGCGCGTTCCGGTATTGGTCGTCGCCAACCGAGACGATGCTTGCGACGTGGCTCCGCCCGAGATGGCGCCACGCATTGCCGCGACCATGACGCGTTCGCCCAGCGTTCGCGTTCTCGCAGTCAGCGGCGGCATGCAGCGTTCGGACAGAGCCTGCGGTTCACTCTCGCCCCACGGCTACTACGGGATTGAGCAGGAGGTGGTGGGCGGGATCGCCGGGTGGCTCCAAACGCACGGTGGCTGACCGCGACTCACCGCCGAAGAGGGCGCTGAGCAGCTGCGCGCGTACTGGCTGCGGCCGCGTGGGCTGGTTCCGCGCGTGGTGTACGCGACTATGATTTGCAGGCGAGCAGCGAGAGACGAATGCTGCGGGTCGTTTCAACGACTGGTTCCAGAGATGCGCACCTGCTGACTAAGCGTTCAGGTTGGGTCGGAAGCAGTAGGGCGGCTCAGGGTGGATATCTGCCAGTCCGCTTCCGCTCAAACATGTAGCGGAAGCGGACGTTCAAGGGCTCGTGTCAAGCCGCCGCCCAGGTGATCGCATCAGCGCCGGCCGGCAGGCGCATCGGGCAAGCCGGGTCGGTTGCCGCGCGCCAGACCGCATCGGCCACGTCCGAGGCCCGGGTCAGCTCTTCCGTCGCCTGCTGGAAATTCGCGAAGACCTGCCCCGCCAGATCACCGTAGGCCTCGGGCACATTCATCCCCATCCGGGTACGGGCGTTGACCCCGAACGCGGTCTCCGGCGATCGGCCGGGAAGGACGAGATGGGCGCGCACGCCGAATGGCACGAGCTCGTGGGCGAGGGACTCTGTGAAAGCGTTCACAGCCGCCTTGCTCGCGGTATAGACCGCCAGCAGCGGTAGCGGTCGCAGGGTCACGCTCGACGTCACGTTGACGATCACCCCCGCGCCCCGTTCCCGGAACTGCGGCAGCACGGCCTGGGTCATCGCGATAGTGCCAAGGGTATTCGTCTCGAACACCTCCCGGGCGGACTCCATCGACAGGCCCTCCAGGGCGTTTAGCAGCCCGACGCCCGCGTTGTTCACCAGGACATCGAGCGGCCCGGCCTCCGCAACGGCCCGGGCAATGCTGTCGGCGTCAGTCACGTCGAGCGGCAGGACGGTAAGGCGGTCGGACTCCGGGAGCAGGGCCACCTGAGGCGTGCGCATCGTGGCGACGACTCGCCAGCCGCGGTCGAGAAACACGCGTGCCGTCTCCAGGCCGAAGCCGGATGAGCAGCCGGTGATGAGGATCGTGTTCATGGGACCTCCCGTGTGACGCACCACGGGGTGATAGGAGCGCTCTGCCGGACGTGATACCGGCACAAGTCCGTATTACATTGGCGAACGTCCGAAATGGTCGACCCGCTCACCCAAGTCGTCGGGCTACTTCAGCCCAGCGCCTCGTTCTCCAAGTTGGTCGTGGCCGGCGGCGCCTGGACGGTGCGCCGCGACGACCACGGCCAGCCGTTCTATGCCGCGGTGCTGGAGGGAGAGTGCCGCCTCGCTATCGATGGTGAAGCGGACATCGTCCTCGCAGCCGGCGACTTCGTGCTGATACCCGCCGCAAGCGCCTTCGCCGCATCCAGCCTCGTCGCACCGTCGGCGGGGCGGGCGCCGCCGCCCGTTGAGGTTGGCCCCGGCGTGTTCCGACTCGGCCCTCTTGAGGTGCTGCCCGACCTGCGCATGCTAGTGGGTCACTGCACCTTCGCCTCCGACGATACGGAGCTGCTGCTGTCGCTCCTGCCTCGGTTCGTCCATGTGCGCGGCGTCGGGCGACTGGCGATGCTGCTCGGCCTCGTGAACGAGGAGACTCGGGCGGACAGGCCCGGCCGCGATGTGGTCCTGGCGCGGCTTCTAGAGGTGCTGCTGATCGAGGCGCTCCGGTCCACCACGGGTCCGACGGCGCCCTCGGGCCTCCTACGCGGGCTTACCGACGAGCGCGTGGCCGCCGCGTTGCGCCGCATGCACGAGCGACCGACCGTTCCCTGGACGGTCGCCGCCCTGGCCCGAGAGGCGGGACTGTCGCGCTCGACATTCTTCGAACGGTTCCGGCGCGAGGTCGGCGTCGCGCCGATGGCGTATCTCCTGGCGTGGCGCATCGCGCTGGCGAAGGATCTGCTTGGTCGCGAGGGAGCCGGCGTGGCGGAGGTGGCCGAGCGCGTGGGCTACGGGTCCGCCAGCACCTTTAGCACCGCCTTCGCTCGTCATGTCGGCAGACCGCCAATCCACTACGCCCGCGAGCAGCGCGCCCAACCCCGCAGCCCTGCGTCTCTGAACGTCTGAGAAGGGGGGAATCGGCCCGTCCGTTTCCAAGATCAGTCAGCAGCAAAGCGGACGTTCGAGTTATGACCGAACTCTATCGCGTGCACACCGCAGGCCGGTGAACTCAGGTCAGGCGGCTCGAACCGTGGCCAGGAAGCGTGCGACTTCCGCTGCGAGATGCTCGGATTGGCGCGACAGTTCGGACGCCGCCCCGAGCACTTGGCTCGCCGCAGCCCCGGTCTCCTCGGCGGCACCCGCCACGCCGGTGATGTTCCCCGTCACCTCGCCCGTGCCGACCGCCGCCTGGGCGACATTGCGAACGATTTCCTGGGTCGCCGCCCCCTGCTCCTCTACTGCTGCGGCGATAGAGGTGGCGACCGCGCTGATCTCGCGGATGCGTCCCGTAATCCCACCGATCGAGGCGACGGCCTGCCCGGTCGACGCCTGGATCTGCAGGATCTGTCCGGAGATCTCGCTCGTCGCCTTGGCGGTCTGCTCGGCCAGCGCCTTCACTTCTGAGGCGACGACGGCAAAGCCCTTGCCGGCCGCGCCGGCCCGGGCAGCCTCGATCGTTGCGTTCAGCGCCAGCAGGTTCGTCTGACCGGCGATGGTCGAGATCAGGCCCACGACGTCACCGATCCGGGAGACGGCGGCGCTGAGCGCCTGCACCAGCGTGCCGGCCTGGTCGGCCTCGGCCACGGCCTGCCGGGCGAGGTCAGCAGAGCCATCGACCTGCCGGCCGATCTCCTGGACCGAAGAGCCGAGTTCCTCGGCCGCTGCGGCGACAGTGTTGACGTTGACGGCCGCCTCTTCGGCCGCGGCCGCCACCGCGGAGGATTGGGCGGCGGTCTCGGCCGCCGTGCCGCTCATGGCTCCAGCGGTGGCCTGCAGTTCAGTGGCCGAAGACGATACCAGGCCAATGACACCACCGACTGCGGCCTCGAACCCATCGGCCATGTCCCGCATCGCGCGCTTGCGCTGCTCCTCGGCGGAGGCCCGGGCCAGGGCGGTCTCCTCTTCGAGCTTGCGGGTGCGGACGAGGTTGTCCTTGAACACCTGCACTGCGGCGGCCATCTCGCCGATCTCGCTCCGCTCGCCGGCATTCGGTACTGCGAGGTCAGTGTCGCCATCGGCCACCCGCTTCATGACGCTCGCCATGCGGCGGACAGGGCCCGAGATCGTGAAGACAGACATCCAGCCGATCACCAGCGTGACGACGATGACGACAACAAGCACCAACGCGATCCCACCGCGGGCGCTCTCGGATAGAGTTCTGGCATTGGCAGCGCCCTGCTTGCCGTTCGTGTCGTTGAAGGCGATATCGGCCTTTATGGCCGCACGGGCCGCGTTCAAGTTCGGCAGCATGCCGTCCAAGAGATGGTCCGTGGCCGCCTTCGTCTCGCCGGCCTGCATCCGGCGCAGGAACTCCTCTCCCATCTGTGAATAAGCAGGCACCGCGGTCGTCACGGCCTTCCAAAGGGCATCTTCACCGTCGCTGAGATAGGGCGCGTACTCTTTCAAGTCCGCCTCGATGTCGGCCATGCTGGCGCGCAGGCGCGGCAGGGATTGAGGCCGGCGTTCTTCGCTGGAGACGAGGTAGGCCAGTTGCCGGCTGCGGAGGGCCTCGAAATCCGTGGCCAAGCGGCTGAGGATCCGGGTAGACGGCAGGGTATTGCCGCCAAGCTCGTCGATGGACACGGTTAGGGCATTTATGCGGCTATAGCAGAATCCACCAAGTCCGACGGATAGGGCGAGCAAGACGAGCAACGACGCGATTAGGCGTGCCCGTACGGTGAAGTTGAAGTTCATCTCAGCGTTTTTCCAAGCCAGATATCAGCGTGGAAATGACGCATCATGCTTAATTTGAGATTAATAGTTTTGCCTCTTGCTAGATATGCAATTTACTTCGTGGCCGCAATACCGAATGAACTATACTGATAAATAAGTTTAAATGGGTCCTTAGGATCAAATCTGGTCGCAGCGAGATAATTTTCATAGCTCTGTCCGCCTTAGGGGAAGTGAGACAAGGGCCGCAACCGATCAGGTCGGGTCGCAACCGGACAGTACCGCACGTCTGAGTTCGTGCTGCTAACAGCATCCGAACAGCATGGATGAGGCCTCGGACCAGCCTGTCGTCGGCGGCCTTGTCTAACTTAAACACCGGCTGAGAACAGCGCCCACAACAGTGCGTTCGAGGGCTCGCGGCCCGTTTTCTAACGGGGAATAGCGGTGGCACAGCCTGCCCGCGGAGCCACCCGCCCCCCTTAAAATACAGAGCGGAAACAAGGCGGCCCAAGGCGGCCTGACGGCAGCGCTGTCCAAACTGGACAGCCGCCCGGACCTGACTAAAACTAACATACGAGCGCCTCACGCGACCTGCGGGGCCCGACTAGCCGGGCATGCCGGCGGCAAGGCTGTGGGAGGCTTTCTCCGACGCTTAGGTGTGGACAACGAAGGTGTCGAACTGGCTGCAACTGAGCCCGCTTGGGCAGACAGAACGTAGGCTTGCGCGTCCTGCGGTGATAACGGTCGGCTGAATAGAAAACCTTGCACCTGCGTACAGCCCTCTCGGCGCACAAGGTCAAGCTGCTCGGCCGTCTCGACACCTTCAGCAACGATGCCCATGCCAAGCCGCTCGCCGATGCTGACGACCGCCCGCACGATTGCCGCCGCATCCGGGTCGGTGATGTCGCGGATGAAGGTTCGGTCGATCTTGATCTTGTCGAAGGGGAAGCGCCGCAGGTAGCCCAACGACGAGTAACCAGTACCGAAATCGTCGAGCGCGATGATGACTCCGAGCGCTCGCAGTCGGTGGAGGCACGCAATCACGGCATCACCATCCTGCATCAGCACGCTCTCGGTCACCTCCAACTTCAGTCGGTGAGCGGGCAATCCCGTTTTCGCCAGGGCGAAGAGCACGGCCTCCTCAAGCCCGCTGCGGAACTGTACGGCCGACACGTTGACGCCGACCCGCAACACTTCAGGCCAGCTCAGCGCCTCACGGCAGGCCTCCCGCAGTGCCCAGGCGCCCAGCGGTATGATCAGCCCATTCTCTTCCGCCAGCGGTATGAACTCACCAGGCGAGATCTCACCGCGAACTGGATGAGACCAGCGCATCAGCGCCTCCAGGCTGACCACTTTACCGGTCGCCGCGTCTACGACCGGTTGGTACATTAGGCGGAACTCACCGCGCCGGATCGCCTCCTTCATGTCCAACCCAAGCTGCCCACGCGTGGCAACGCGGGCTCCGACGTCCGGGCAGAATGTACGGTAGGTGTTGCGACCGCCGGCCTTGGCTTCGTAGAGGGCCATGTCCGCGCGCTTGAACAGCTCGTCCGCATCGCCGTCGTTCTCTGAGGCGACCGTAATGCCGACACTGACGCCGACCTCGACCGCTTGTCCGTCAAGGAAGATCGGCTCGCCCACAGCTGCAATCAGACGCTCGGCGAGGGAAGGCGCCGTAGACTCCTCGTCGAGATAGGCGAGAACGATCGCGAACTCGTCCCCGCCGAGGCGGGCAACGGTATCGTAGGGTCGCAGTACCGACTGCATTCGCTCAGCTACGACGCGCAAGAGAACGTCGCCAGCCGGATGACCGAGACTATCGTTGATCGACTTGAACCGGTCGAGGTCACAAGCGAGCACAGCGAAGGAGCTGTGCGTATGCGTAGCATGCGCGATGGCTTGGTCGAGGCGGTCGCGGAACAGAGCTCGATTGGGCAGACCCGTGAGCGTATCGTGCAGGGCCATATGGCGGATTCGCTCTTCCGCTTCTCGGCGAGCCGTCACATCGCGAAGTACGGCGACATAGCCATTTGGCTGAGTTTTATGCTCATCGTATAGCAGGCTAGCAGACGTCTCGATCCAGATGTAACTACCATCTTTGTGAAGATGCCGAAGGCAGAAAATTGGTCGCCTGTTATCACCGCTTAATAGTTGTGACCAATTCTCATTGAAGACATTAACATCGTCGGGGTGGATCATATCTAATGGATTTGTTCCAATTAATTCCCTGGGTTCGTAACCAAGAACTTCAAGTGAAGCAGCGGAAACATAAGTACGAAGGATTTTGGGGCTGCCTAAAATGAGGACATCGCTCGCGTTTGCTGCGAGAAGGCGGAAGCGCCTCTCGCTTTCCTGTTCTGCGGCTTCAGCGGCGCGGTACGCGGTCATGTCGGTGAAGGTGCGCACCATACCTCCTCCAGGCAGCGGGAGCGTGCGAACCTGGAGCACCGTGCCATCTGGGCGGGTGCGCTCGTAATCTGGGACACAATTCTTAGGATCACCGTGCTCCAACCAATGCCTCAGATGATCCGGTAAGTGACTGAACTCACCCTGATCTCGCTGATAGATGCGGACACGATCGAACGGCATCCCATCCTCAAGCAGCTCCTCGGGTATCCCAAGCAGCTTGGCGACGCGACGATTACAGACTCGCACGCGATCATCCGCGTCGGTCATAATCAAACCCTGATCCATATGCTCCAGCGTCATCCCCAGGAGCGCTTCTGAAGCATGGAGTCGGTCCTCAGAACGCATCAGGTCCGTCACGTCGAGGGTGATACCGCTCGCTGTTACTGCGCGGCTCGTTGCATCCCGCGTAGTACGCCCGTGGACTACGACGTCCCGCACTTCACCATCCGGCCGCAAGATACGACCGCGCCGGGTGAACCCACCCGCTGGCCCGTCTGCTTTGTCATCAGCTCGGGGTATGGCTTTCCGGATATCCTCCTGCTCGCTTGGGTGGTAGCAGGCGATATGCTGCTCTAGGTCTAGGACTTGCTCGGCGAAATCCTCCCGACCGAGCAACTGCCCCATGCCGTTCGACCAGATGACGGTGCCCTGTGCGGGCTGGATTGTCCATCGTCCGAAGCCTGCAGCCTCTTCGGCGAAGCGCTCGCCCTCGTGCGCTTCCTCCAGCAACGTTTGCTGATGTACGGCTAGCGCCTCGCTCCGATTGCGCCGGTCGATCTCGGCTCGAAGAGATGCGCTGGCTTCCTCTGCCTTCAGCAGTGCCAATGTCGTCTCGTTCTGTGCACGACGCCCGCGCAGGATAGCCTCGACCAGCATCGCCAGATCATGCAATTGCCGCCGCTCGTCAGCCCCGAAGCCGTGGCGCGGCGCTGTGTCGGCAATACAGACGGTGGCACCATCTTCACCGTCCCCAAGAACGATCGGAACCCCAGCATAGAAGCGCAGAAACGGCTCGCCGATTACGAACGGATTGGCGGCAAAGCGCGGATCTTCGTGGGTGTCGGGGATGACGAGAGGTTGGTACACCACTCCGAGGATCGTGACGGCACAGAAGGCTACGGAGCGCGGCGTCGTGAGTATCTCCAATCCTTCGCGAGCGAGGATCCTCTGACACTCAGCATCGAGACGTGAGACGAAGGCGTAGCGCGTGCCGAAGAGTGCGGTGGCGGTTCGGCAGATGGCATCGAGTTGCGGATCCCCTTGGACATCCGAAGTAATGAGGTCAGAAACCAGTTCGGAAGGTACGCTGGGGAGGTTCGGCATCGGCGGCTCGGCACAACTCGATCGAGTGCGATTATTCCCACCTGTTATTAATAAACCGCTCGCTTAGCGAGCCTTTGGAAGCAGATGCATATTCTAGATGGAAATTAAGGCAAATTAATAAATCCTTGACTGTAGATGAATGTCTAAAGCGGAATGCCGTTATTGCCTAGGGCAGAAGGGCTTTCGGGATCAACGCCGGGCTGCTACTTCGACTATAAGTATGAAGACGCAGACCGCACCAACCGCCGAAGCGCTCGCACAATCGCGTCCCGCTCAACGTGGAAGCGCTCCGGGCCCCGATGCGACGGCAGGAGCTGCCGGTCCCGATCGGCGAGCGCGTCGAGCTCCGGCGACAGAATTGCGCAGCGGTCGGGCCGGCTGGTCTCGCAGGGCAGGCGGGCGCGGGCCCGACGCTCCTTCGTGGCAAACGTGCCGAAGTCGCACAGCTCCACGCGGTCACTGTCCGCCAGGGCCTCTGTCATCCTGTAGAGGATGGCCGAGGGTGACGGGCAGCTGACTTTCCAGGAGTGCCGCCACCAAAGTCGGAAGTCCGATCCGAACATAGTCCGCATCTTCTCGCGGGAATGGCTGCAATGGCCCCGGCGGGGAGGCGAGACACGGCCCCGGCGCTGTTGGGCGTCATAGGGTGCAAAAGCGTGCGCTCCACGGATATGGGAGATCCACACAGGCAGGCTATGGAGGCGGAATCGGAGAAGGGCTGCCGACGAGCGGTGGGCGACCTCAACCGATCAGACCGTGCGAAAATCCGCGTGGGTGGTGGAGGCGGCCGAGCCATGCAGTGAGGGTCTGCGGGTGTTCGATAAGGCGGACGCAGAACCAACGAGGACAGATGATCTCAGACAGCGAAGTGGTGTGCCGGCTCATCCGAACGTGGTTCAGATCGAACCAGGGCAGCCATGAGCTTCATCGCCGCGGCTGCGGCATCAGCCAATTCGGCATCGTGCTTCAAACCGTAGAGCGCGACTTCGGCAACTGCGGTCGGCACTAGATGGCTCATCGACCTCTCGCCGAAGGCTAGTTCCAGAACGGGTCCGCATTCGACGACCTCGATGTTGCTGTGCCGCAAGTCGCAGCAAATCCGATCGAAGGTTGCTTCCACGGCCGATGCCGGCCCCTCCAGGGCTTGTATGAAGAACAATCCTGTGAACATCAGCGCGCCCGTAATGCCGGCTTCGGCATTAAGTCGACGCGACACGGTCAGAATTTGATCGATGCGCCGCCGCACCTCCTCGGGCGTTCCGTCGGTCGAACAGCGGCTCCGGTAGACCAGCCGGAACAGGTCGGTGTGGTCCGCCGGAGTCATGCCGCCTCACGCGCGTTGACGAACGTGTCGACGAAGGACACGAATTCCGCCGCGGGCAGTGGGCGGCTGACATGGTAGCCCTGCACTTGATCGCAGCCCGCCTCGGCTGAAAACGCGAATTGCTCCGCGGTCTCGACCCCCTCGACCGTGATCGCCATGCCAAGGCACGAGCCCATTGTGATGATCGCCCGGACGATCGCGGCGCTCTCGGGGTCGCCCGGGAGCTGGCGCACGAAGGACTGGTCGACCTTGATTTTGTCGAACGGGAACCGGCGGAGATAGCTGAGCGAGGAGTACCCCGTCCCGAAATCATCCATCGAAATGCTGACCCCCGCCGCCCGCAGGCGGTTCAGGGTGGCCAGTGTGCGCTCCTCGTCGGCCAGCAGGACGCCCTCGGTGATCTCCAGTTCGAGCCGGTCCGCGGCGAGGCCGGAGGCGGCGAGCGCTGCCCGCACGGTCTCGGAGAGGCGCAGGTCCCGGAACTGCGCGGGCGAGAGGTTGACGGCGACCCGAATGTGCGAGGGCCAGAGGGTTGCCTGCGTGCAGGCCGTGCGCAGGACCCATTGTCCGAGCGGTCCGATGAGACCGGTCTCCTCGGCGAGCGGAATGAAGTCGGCGGGCGAGACGAGGCCTCGCTCGGGATGGCGCCACCGCACCAGGGCTTCGGCGGCGGTAATCCGGCCAGAGCGCGCATCGACCAGCGGCTGGTAGTGCAGCTCGAATTCCTGCACGGCGATCGCCCGGCGCAGGTCCGCCTCCAGGCCGCGCCGGGCCTGCATGCGCGCGTCCAGCGCTGGCTCGAACCGACGGAAAGTGCCCTTGCCGTCAGTCTTGGCCTTGTAGAGCGCGAGGTCGGCGTTGCGCAGAAGCTGGCTCGGCTCGGTGCCGTCCACCGGTGCGAGCGCGGCGCCGACCGAGGCCCCGACATTGATCAATTGGCCATCGATCAGGAAAGGGCGCCCAATCAGCTCGACAATGCGCGCGGCGAGCGCCTGCACCGCCTCAGGGCTGGCCCCGTCGACCTGCAGCACCGCGAACTCGTCACCACCGAGGCGAGCGACCACGTCGTGCTCGGCCAGTGCTGCCTTGAGACGCCGGGCCGCCTTGCGCAACAGAGCATCGCCCAAGCCGTGCCCGAGGGTGTCGTTTACTAATTTGAACCGGTCGAGATCGAGGATGAGGACCGCGAAGCCCCGATCGTGCGTCCGGTAGGCCATGGCATGGCGCGCCAGCAGGTCGTGGAAATGCACACGATTGGGCAAGCCGGTCAGCGCGTCTGAATAAGCCAGGGTGCGCATCTTAGACTCAGTTTGTAGGCGCTCCCTTTGGTCGCGGATGGCGAGCACGGTCTGTGGCTTGTTGCCGAGCGGGACCTCGCTGCGCAGGACGCGCACCGGCACGCGTTGCCCATCGGCACCGACCAGTTCTGCCTCCCGTTCCTCGCGCAGGGGAAGATCCGCGATGGCGAGGCCGGGAAGAAGCTCGGACAGGCGACGACCGTTCAGCTGCCCAGCGCTGAGGCCTGACAGCCGCTCCAAGCTCCGGTTGGCCGTAGTGATCACCTCACCATGGCAGACCGCGAGTCCTTCGACTGCGAGGTTCGCCAGTTCGCGGAGGCGCTGTTGGTCGCGCCGCGCTTGAGCCCTAGCATTCAGAGTGAGGCGCAGCCCGACCACGGCCAGCGCCAGCAGGCCGAGGGATACGCCCGCTACTACCGGTGCGAGGATGTCAGGTGGAACAGCGCGCGGCGGGAGCGAGCGCTCAGGATCGAAGGTCAGCGTCATGGCCGCCATGCCGCAGAAGTGGAGGACGCCGATCGCGGCGACCAACAGCGGCGCCCCGGCGCGTCTCAGATCGCGGCGGCGCTCCCCCGTCACGACCATGGCCGCGCCGAACATGAGCAGGCTCGTCGGGATGGACACCGACAGCAGGAGCGGATCCCACGCGACGGTACCGGCGATCAGGTATGAAGCTTCTCCCAGGTAGTGCAGCGCGACGATGCTGCCGCCGAGGAGGAGGCCGATGAGGAAACGATGGCTTCTCCTGCGTTGGCCGATCGCGAGCGCGACGCTGATCCCGATGCCGGCGATGGCGACCAGGAGCGATAGGGCAGTGAGATAGGGATCGAACCCCGCGGGCATGCCTGGTCGGAAAGCCAGCAGCCCGATCATGTGAGTCGCCCAGGCGGTACAGCCTGAGGCGACGATGCTGGCACCAGCCCAAAGCGCGGCGGACCGGCCTTCGGAGCGCGCCGCGTGGGTCGCAACCGAAAACGAGCCATATACGCCGATGACGCAAACGCCAGCGGCGAGTAGGATTAAGCCATGATCGTGCGCCTGGGTAAGGCACGTGTAAACAGATCGCATACCAAGCTCCGGGGTCTGCAATCTAAGCTTGAACAGTTAATCAATGTGTAGGAACCTGGCAGAATATAACGTGTGCGGCAATTTCGAAGCTGCGCTGTACTCTAACCCACCTACGTCAACGTTAACTCAATTTGCAACACCGCTGGTCTTTTATCAGCTGTGCCTGAGAAGGCTACGTTACCGTATGGTCGTGTGACGGTCGGTGCAGGAGCGGAACTGGACACCGCAGGCGCCGGCTCAAGGCATATCTATGCAGTCAGACCCCTCAATTAGCCTTGCCTAGCCCGAAGGTGCGAGCGGCTTTCGCCATGCGAGTGAGCTAAGCAAGATCCAGTTCCATGCCATCGACTTCGAGCTGGTCGCAGAGACCGGCAAGCTCCGGACGCAACGCTGCGGTCATCGTTTCCAGCGACTCTCCCTTTGCGCGGATCTGTGCCCCGCGGGGGCCGAGATTCACCCCTTCGGCGATGGCGCCGGCCAGGGCTGCCCTGAGACCCTGAACCTCATCAAACGGAACGATGTAACAGGGTCCCACAGGGCTCATCGTCGCCTCACGCTGCGCGCACGGTGGCGAGGAAGCGCCCGACCTCGGCCGCGAGGTGCTCGGACTGGCGCGACAGTTCTGAGGCCGCCCCCAGCACCTGGCTCGCCGCCGCACCGGTCTCCTCGGCCGCACCCGCCACACCGGAGATGTTGTGCGTCACCTCACCGGTGCCCTGCGCCGCCTGGGAGACGTTCCGGACGATCTCCTGGGTCGCCGCACCCTGTTGCTCGACTGCCGCCGCAATTGAGGCTGCGACCCCGTTGATCTCACGGATCCGCTCGGTGATGCCGCTGATCGACGTCACCGCCTGCCCGGTCGAGGCCTGGATCTGAGCGATCTGCCCAGAAATCTCGGTCGTGGCCTTTGCGGTCTGCTCGGCGAGCGCCTTCACCTCGGCGGCGACCACGGCGAACCCCTTACCCGCCGCACCAGCCCGTGCCGCCTCGATCGTGGCGTTCAGGGCGAGCAGGTTGGTCTGCCCAGCGATGGTCGAGATCAGCCCGACCACGTCGCCGATGCGCGCGACCGCGGCGCTCAGTTCCTGTACCAGGGCGCCGGTGTGATCCGCCTCGCGCACGGCACGCTGCGCCAGTTCGGCCGAGCCGGCGACTTGCCGATTGATCTCCTGCACCGACGAGCCCAGTTCCTCGGCGGCCGCGGCCACGGTGTTGACGTTGGAGGCGGCCTCCTCGGCGGCAGCCGCGACCGTCGTCGATTGACTGGCGGTCTCCGTCGCCGTGGCGGTCATGGTCTGGGCGGTGGCCTGCAGCTCAGTCGAGGAGGACGACACCATGCCGATGATACCGCCGACCGCCTGCTCGAAGCCGTCGGCCATCTGGCGCATCCCGGCCTTGCGCTGATCCTCTGCGGCGCGGCGGGCCTGCGCGGTCTCCGCTTCGAACGCGCGCGTGCGGATCAGGTTGTCCTTGAACACCTGGACGGCGGCCGCCATCGCACCGATCTCGTCGGGACGTTCCTTGGCTGGGACCTCTCTGCTCAGGTCTCCCGCGGCGAGACCGGTCATGAACGCCGTCATGGCGCGGACCGGCCGCACCACGCCCCGGCCTATGAGCGTCGCCAGAAGGCCGATCAGCACCGCAACGATGGAGGCGCCGCCGAGCAGCCGCATCAGCGTCGGGCGCATCTGTGCCGCCGTGTCATCCGCGTAGATGCCTGATCCGATGATCCAGCCCCAGGGCTCGAATCCCTTTACGTAGGAGATTTTCGCGACAGGCTGATCCAGGCCAGGCTTGGGCCACATGTAGGGGACGAAGCCGGCTCCTGACCGCTTCACCTGCTCGACCATCTCTACGAATAGATGCTTGCCGGTCGGATCCGTGATCCCGCCGATGTCCTTGCCGATCAACTCGGCCTTAGGATGCAGGATCATACGCAGCTGCATGTCCTGCAACCAGAAATATTCACTCCCGGCGTAGTGCAGGCCTTTGACCGCCGCGATCGCCGCATTCTGAGCGGCGGACCGATCCATTCGCCCGGCGCGCTCCTCGCCCTCAAAGTATGTGAGTACACCTTGCGCTGACTCGACGAGATCGCGCGTCTTCAGTTCGCGCGCGTCTGTGACGCTTCCCGACATGTCCCAGGCCGCCAAGCCGATCAGGGCTGCCATCCCGCTCAAGGCGATCAGGGTTATGGACTGGATGCGGGTACCTATGCGGAGGGCCATGAAATCCTGCGGTAGTCTATGCTGAATGGCACGCGAGTGGTCCAAGCGTGGGACGCGAGGCTGAGCCCAGCGACAGGGCGCGTGCTACAACTCCAACGGTCAGCAACCCTTTGCATAAATCAGTTTATCAACGCATTAGTTAATAAATAACCATCGCAGCTTACAGTTGAATGCTTACATCTACGGACCCACAAAGGTCAAAAGTTCGACTCGTAACGTAGATAGCTCAAATTGTCGTGATCTCTTTCAGATAGTCGTTCACGCCTCAGCGCCATGATCCACCATCGCCGAGAGAGCCCGATTATGCGCACGTTTCAGTCCCTTGCTGCCCTTGCCATCCTGATCAGCGCCTGCGCTTTCACGCCGGCCGTAGCCGTCGCTGGCCGTGCCCCCTCAACGACGGCACAGAGCGCGAGCATGGGCTCGCAGGACCCTGATAGTCTCTTCGTTCGTTTTGGCGCGGCTCCCTAAAGTCCCAACGGACAAGTGCAAATGCGAAGCAGCCTTCGATAAAAGGGGGTGTGATCCGATCCTGCTTCGACACTCACCCAGCCGCTCGCCATCTCGAGCGCGTCGTGACCATCTGCAGCCTTTACCGGCCCACCAACGCCGCTGTGATCCTCAACACAGTCCTGTCGGCGCTACTAACGCTCTTGAGACATCCACGATCTGTTAACCGCCCACCGCCAACATATACCCAGCGATTGGCGGTGAGCCGAGCGCCGGCAGAGCAGCACCGCAGCTTTCCCCCTTGAGCCTCGGCGCGGCCTCGCCGGCGCAGTCGCGCTAATCGGCCTAATTGCGGCCAAGCTTAAGCCCGGCTAAACGCGCTGCCTCGGGGCGTGCGGGAGCAGGGATGAATGACACCGTGGCCGCCCTGCTCCTTGCTCTGGCGGCCGAGAACGCCGAGCTGCGCGAGCAGCTGGTCTCGGCCCAGGACATGCTGGTTGAGACCCCAATCGACGCCGGCAACATGCACGCCCTCGTAGAGGCCATGCGGGCCGAGCGCGATGCGTGGCGGGAGGAGGCTGGGCGGTTGCAGACGGGGTCAGCGTGCTTCCTTCTCAATCCAATGGGCGCCGGCCGAAATCAGTCGGCTTGGCAGGATAGAGTTGGCTATCTGGACGCAGTCCGAGCACGCCCATGACGCGGTCACGAGCCCCCGCCTCGGTGATCGGCAAGCCATCCTCAAGTCTGGCAAGCACCTCGGGGGCGACCTGTGCGAGCGCCGCCAGGGTCTCAATCGAGTAGGCACCTCGTACGCGGGCAGCATGGATCTGCACGGCTAACGCTGCATCCAGGGTCGCGGGCTTGTCGTGTTGTTCGCTCATAGGCGAGCGGTACGTGCTGGCCTCAGCTGAAGTTTCGGCCGGATACGTTTTGGTAGGACGACTACTCCATCCCGGCGGGCTGAGGGCGCGGTAGGCCAAGCTCGTTAAGGCCGAGAAACAGGGCAAACTGCGTCAGCACGATGAGTGGAGCCATGCAGTCGCCACCCTTCTCGATACCCGCGATGAGTTCGGGTTCGACGTGGACGAGGCGCGCTGCATCGGGAAGAGATAGACGCAGCCGTGCTCGCGCCGGACCGGCGTGCTTCACGAGATTGTGGAGCACGACATCTCGCTGATCCTCAACCGCGTCCATAAAAGGTGCCCGATCCCGCTAGGACCTGCGGCCCTCAGGAAATCGTTACATCCAGCCCGAGTTCGGAAGGATACCCAGAGTTGCACGCATGACCTGCGTCGGCTGCAGGTTGTGTCACCGCACCCAAACTGACTACCCTCCCTTGGCTTCGTATTTGCCTCTCACTGTACGTGGAGGGTGAGCTTCATCTTCGGGTGGATGCCGCACTGAATGATGAAGTCGCCCGGCTCCTTAAGCGTCAGCGTGGCCTGCTTCCCCGGCTCCTGATCGCCGGCATCGAACGCGAACCGATCGGCCTCGATGAAGGCGTGATGCACAGCGTTCTCGTCGCCGTTGACCAGTGTGATGGTGTCACCCCGATGCAGGAACAGGTCGGTCGGCGCGTAGTGCCTGCTCTTCTGCAGCACGATGCTCATGGCACTGGAGAGATCCGCGCGAGCCGATCCAGCCGCGGCGAGCGCGACGGTCGAGGCAAGAAATAAGGCGGTGGTTCTAGAGGCACGCATGTTCCGACCCGGATCAATGCGAACTTTTTGCAGGAGCGTTCGATAAGGGAGAGGCTGAAGAACGCGTAAAATTTGAACGATCGCCATGCAGCAGGATCGGCCATACACCAAGGGGCAACGCCGTTCTCGATCAGCGGCTGACACGGGCACCTGGAGCGCTGGGGATCCTGCTCTTGACGATAGGAGCTTGTGCCTTGCCCTGTGCGCCCAATTCGGGCCGAGGGTGGGCTAACATCAAGCTCACTGACTAGCAGCCAGATCGTCCGCTGCCGTCAGCATGGCCGCCATCGCCTCGGACGCAGCGCTGAAGGCTGGCGTACCCGTATCCCAGTCTCGCTTCGCCAACGCCGTTATCATCCGCGCCGCTTCGGTGAGGGCCAGCTGTTCCGCTCGAGCGAACCGCGTGAACGCCGGGTGCTTTTCGACAGCCGTGCCACTCAACTGTACGGAAAGTGCGGGCGTCGACTGGCCCCGCATGGCGACTGCGGTCGTATCCGCTGCAGCCTGCCCCAGCAAAATATTTGCCAGCCGCCGCTTCCACGCGCCGACGTAGCCTGGAAGCCGTACGAGCTGATAGGCCGGAGCAGTCTCATCCGCTGCGTCGAGCGCCTCGAGTGCCGTGGCCTCTGCTGCGACAAGACGCGCGGTGATGCTCGCGATCTCACCGCGGGTCTTGGTCGCCTTCGCGGCGATGCCCTGCACGTTCTGCGCGATCTCCTGTGTGGCCTGCCGCTGCTGACTAAGGGTCTCGGACAATGCACGGTTCAGGTCACTGGTCTGGCGGATACCGCTGTCGGCCTCCTCGACACAGGCGCCGAGCTTCTCGACAGTCGCCGAACCGGCGATCACCGCAGCACGGCTGTCGCTCACGGCATGCGCGATCTGGCTCATCTCGGTTTGCAGCGTCCCGAGCCAGGTGCGGATCTCGTCCGTCGACCTGGCGGTCTGAGCCGAGAGCGCCTTCACCTCGGAGGCTACCACTGCGAACCCTTTACCAGCCTGCCCTGCCCGAGCGGCTTCGATCGTGGCGTTTAAAGCGAGCAGATTCGTCTGCCCGGAGATGTTCGCGATGGTGCCGGCCATGGTACCGATCTGCGCGACCGCCCCTTGTAGGACACCCAAGCGCTCATTGATCTGAGAGGTTCGCGCGTCAATGGCCTGCATCGCCTGTCGGACCTGCCGTAGTTCACCCAGGCAGGCGAGCATGGCCGTGCGGGCAACCTCCGCGGAACTGCCAGCAGCCTCAGAGGTGTCGGCGACTTGGGCGATGGAGGCGACCATTTCCTCGGTCGCGCTGGCGATGGTCTGGGCCGAGTCGGCGACCTGACCGACATCGTGAGTGGTCCAGCCGACGTTGATAGCCGCTTCCGATGCCTCTTTAGCCACGTTCGCCAGAACGCTCAGATTAGTATGCCGCTCTCGGCGTCCCCGCGTGAGCAGCCGCGAGAGCGCATCCCGCAACGGACCATCCGGCAGATCGGCGATGGTCAGATCTTGGGTCGCGGCTAACCGCTCTAGGGCTGTGAGGAGCCGCTGTTCGTCAGCACACCGAAGGCGCTCTGCGCTACCGACATCTGGCTGAGGTGAGGGCTTGGCTGCCTGGCGGAACGAGAGGCCGATCATCGCGCGCTTTCAAGATAGTTTTGCCGCGATGTTGCCGAGTGTTGGTTAACGAGCCGTCAAGTACGGTATCTCGACAACCACCCCGCCTCTCGCCATCTTGGGGCCATGCCCGCGCAGAACGGCCAGACCTACGATCTGCAGGAGGAGCCAGCGCCCCGGGCATATCAGCCGGCCCGCCCGCCCCGCGGCAGCATCGAGTAGAACCGGCTCGCGTCGAACTGCTGCCGGGCCTGCTGCAGGGTCATCGCTCGCCCATCCATCTTCGGGGGCGCCATTCCGCCGCCGCCCGCTGCCTTCTGGCCCTGCTTCTGCTGCCCGCCTGCGATGCTCTTGAGCGCGCTTGCGATGCCGCCGTAGCCCACTGACGAACTCGACAGTCAGCTTGATGCCGTCCTGTTGCCCTTCATGGACGAACCGATGGTGAGCTTTCCGGCGATCCTACTGAAGTGCCGGATCGGCATGTCGCTCCGGCAGTACCAAGATGATGCGGTTGGTGACCTCGAACGGCTGGCCAAGGAGATCCTATGCGCCTGATCTACGCCTTCCTCGCGGTCCGGATGCCCAGGCTCGCCCGCTTCGACCTCGCCCGGTCCGAACGCCTCTACCACGATGGGGATGAGGCTTTCGAACGATCACGGGATCGAGTGCGCCAAGCAGAGGCCTTGGCCGATCGGGCGGATCTGCCGTCGCTTGCCTCGATGCTTTGAGGATGCGCGTCAGCTCACAAAAGAAAGGCCCGGCAGCGGTGTCATCCGCTTCCGAGCCCTCGGACAAGGTCGCCGGCTGCGACTGCCCGGTCATTACATGCGGTGGTGCCCGCGCCGATGCATCATGTGACGCATGCGGCGGATCGGGTGCCAGCGAACGTCGACGATGCCGTCGTGGGCGCCGGTGACAGCGACGGCCGGGGCCGGGCTGAGAGGGGCCGCCGAGGCAGACGTCGAGAGAGCTGCGGCGCCGAGCGTGGCGAGCAGGGCCGCGGTGATCATCGAAGTGCGCAAGGAATGTCTCCTCTCGTACCGCCACCGGGAACGGTGGCATCTGACGGGCCGTGCAAGGCGCAGATCCTTCCACGGTCAAGCTAGGAAGCCTGGCGCTGACCGATGGTTCCGACCGGGCGGCCACGAAATGATCAGGGCTGCTTCCACCCCTTACGAACGCCGCTCGTGCATCCCGTGCGGGCGTTAAAGTCTACCGCCGTCCAAGTGCGTATATGGGACATTTATTGGACATGCCAGGCGCCGATACAAGCTAAGTGCTTGATTTTGTTGGCGCGCCCTACGGGAATCGAACCCGTGTTTTCGCCGTGAAAGGGCGTAGCCATTCCTCCAGGAACGTCCAACGATATCCAGCTAACCTGCTGATAGATCTCGCTTTCAGTTCGAACTAGCGTTTGGCCTGTCCAACTTTGTGTGGCATCATCCGAGCACGTCCACGGGACACTCGCGGGACACCATGGCTCGCAATGCACGTTCATCAAAGCTCGAAACACGCACCAGCCGTTTGCGTCTGCCAGTGGCCAAAAAGCCCGTTTTCGCCCGCGTCGCACCCGGTGTCTCGCTCGGCTACCGTCGTAACGAGACTGCCGGGACCTGGGTGCTGCGGGTCGCCGACGGGAAGGGCGGTTCCTGGACCAAGCGGATCGGGCAGGCCGACGACTTCGAGGATAGTAACGGCCGGAGCGTGCTCGACTTCTGGGAGGCGCAGCAGCAGGCGAAGGCGACAGCAGGCGGCAAGAAAGGGGAGGGGGCTCTGAAGGCGCCACTCACCGTGGAGGTCGCCGCTCGGGCCTATCTCACTGGGCTTGAGGCCCGAAACGAACGTACAGCTTACGACGCCCGCCGCCGCTTGGAACGCCTCTTCCTGCCGCGCTTCGGTTCGAGCCGCATCGAGGATCTAACGCGTCGCCAACTCGAAGCTTGGCGCGATAGCTTGGTGCGGGCCGGCGCCGATGCCGAGCAGCGTCGCCGGAGCCAGGACACTGCCAATAGAGTGCTTAGCATCGTCAAAGCGATGCTGAATCACGCAGTGGGTGACCCAACAAATGGTCTATCGAACGACAGCGCTTGGCGGCTTGTCCGCCCGTTCCAGCGGGTCGGCCGGGCACGCGAGGTCCACTTCACGTCCGCGGAGGTGCTGCGTCTCCTTGAGAGCTGCAACGATACGAGCTTCAGTGACCTGCTGACGGCAGGATTTCTGACGGGCGCGCGCTATGGCGAACTTGCCGCGTGTCAGGTCCGCCACTTCGACGCCGCGGGCGAAACGCTGTACGTACCGAGGGGCAAGACCGGAGCAAGGATCGTCATCTTGCAGCCTGAAGCTGTAGTGTTCTTCTCACGGCTGATGGTTGGCCGCGAGAAGGATGCTCCGTTGTTGCCTCGCGCCGACGGAGACGCTTGGGGTGCGAGCCATCAGATACGGCCAATGAAGAGGGCGTTGCTAGCCGCGAAGCTCGATCCATCGGGCACATTCTACGCGCTGCGACACTCCTACATCTCGCGTGCCGTTGAGGCAGGAGTACCGCTGAACGTGGTGGCGGAGAACTGCGGAACGAGTGTTCGGATGATCGAGACGACTTACGCAAAGGTGCTCGCCGCTAAACGGCGAGAATTCATTGCGAATGGCGCACCAAGACTGTTTTCAACTTAAGTTTTAATATTGTTATCCGACTCGATTTACCACACCCTATATACCGCTAAAATTTCGCGATGGCACTATTCATTATTCGACAATTACGTGTCGAATTATAGATCGGCTCAACAATTTGGGTTACAAGCGTGTGCCAAATTCAGCGATAGCTTGAATTCTGCAGCATCATTATCGAAGCCGAACCGCATTTGAATTTAATACGTGCTACCTGTCAGTGGAAGATGTACGAGCCAAACAGGGGTCCTCATGGCAAAGGCATTTTATCGATATGAGAAAATCGATTACATAATTAATGCGACTAATCCGCTATTCAACAATCAAACCCGGCAGATTATATTTGCCTCGAAAGGTGGAGGCTATAGTTCAGGAGAAGAAACGAACCTAGATCGTTGCATTGAAGACGGCATATTATATTTTATCGGCATCCAATCAGATCCGAAAGCAAGTGAAATCTATTGCGATTTGGTCCACGAAATCCTCGGGATCGAGCGCCTCACAATTATTCAGAATATTTCTGAAGAAAGCCAAAATAGAATTAAGGATTTTGTGGAAAATGCCTGGGGTCTTATGGGGCAATACGCGAGGATGAAATCAGGAGAAGTCCAGCAGATTTGGATGGAAGCAAGAATCAAGAACGAACAAGCGCGTGAAGCCAACACCATAGCTGAAATTCGAAAAACTTATGCGATATATGATTTACAAAGGTGGATGTCCATGGACTCGTGGACTGTCGCCGAGGCCGCAGCGCTTTCGATGCAAATTGAACCGGAATTTGCGTTAGATCTTCCATCAAATTTCGACGACGAGATAGAAGCTGATTTTTCCAAAGTTCTCGAATCACGTATCAAGGTAATTAATCGAGCTGTATCCGCCGGCACATTCCTAAACGACGCTATAATGCCGAAAAGCTTTGTAATCTGGTCAAAAAGCAAAGGCTGGGACTTCAATGAGCCGACAAAAGAAGCGAGCATGGATGCAATTCATACGAACACCAGGCACAAATTATACAGCATTCTCTTGAGTATGGCATTTGAGCGGCACAAACTTTATCCTGTTTATGATAAAAAACACAGAGTGCGTGGTGACGTTCTGGGGATCGCGAGGGATTGTGAGATTTGCGGCTTTCCCGTTAGTGCAAAGACTATCCAAAAACACTTAGATTTAGCATTAGATTGGGCGCAAGAAGACTACGCAGACAGGCTCAAGTTAATAGCAAGTCGCAAGGCGCCATAATGTTGTTTTTCCAGTCAATTATTTAGATCTAGCTGTTTTAACCAGGGTTCGTGAAGGTTTAGGTGGTCGAATTTGGGGACTTAGAGCGTTGCCCGGGCAGTCATGCCGGTTGGTTCAGGCTGCGGGGGCAGGACGTCTTTATCGTTAGAGCTGCGCCCGTTCGGTTCGCCAGGTGCTCTGATCTGATGGGTTGGTGGGTAGAGGAGCCTGCCAATGCCGTCATCCTTGTCGGTTGACCTGCGTGAGCGCGTTGCTGCCGCGGTGGCGGAGGGCGCCTCCCCACGCAGCGGCGGCCCGCTTTGGGGTGAGCGTGTCGAGCGTGAGCCGTTGGGCGGCGCGGGTCCGACAGGAGGGGCATGTCGCCCCGTGCGCAAGGAGGTGGCGACCAGCGCTCGCGGGCCATCGAGGCGCAGGCTGGGCTGATCCTGGCCACGCATGAGCGGCAACAGCAGCTGTTCCTGCACGAGTTGCGCGAGGCCTTGGCCGCGCACGGTTTGCAGACCAGCACGAGCGGACTGTCACGGTTCCTCGCCCGCCACGGCATCACCCGTAAAAAGGGGCTCTGTACGCGGCTGAGCAGGAGTGCGCGGATGTGAGAGGCGAGCGCCAAGCTTGGTTCGGCGCCATGCCCGATCTCGACCCCAACACGCTGGTGTTCATCGACGAGATCGCAGCTGCCACCGACATGATGCCTTCACCCACTTCACCGCAAACGAGTGCCGCAACTGTCTCACCGCAGCCGGTTACGAAGACGACTTGGCCGTCGCTACATGATCGGGCGCAACTCTAGAATCGTCAGCAAGCGAATATCCTAAACAAGGCGGAGCAGCCCAATCTTGGTGCGCGCTCGCTTAAGGCTTGGGGTGCGGATCAGAGAGCCTTTTGCCCAAAACCCGCTTTTCGATCTCGAAAATGAAACAGGAATTTTCCCATCAACCCGAGTTTTTTCCGATTTTATTGGTGCAAGACATTTCTCGTCTGCAACTGGACGAGAGGTTTTAATGAAGCATGCGAGCAACGAAACGAACGATCAATTGCTCCGGTTGAAGCAAGTGCTTCAGATCATCCCGATGTCTCGTTCCAAGCTTTACGCCGACATAAAAGCAAAACGCTTTCCCGCTCCTTGCAAGTTTGGGAGATTGAGTTTTTGGCATCGGGCAGAAGTGGTTGGAATAGTCAGGAGCCTTACCAAGGGCGGTTAGCTGAGACGCACAGGCATCAGCAACCCGCCAAAATCGCCCGGGGGGGGTCTTCGGTGGCGCAAAGTCGCGCTCTCCGAACTTCCTCCGGGCGATAGAAACCAACCTCATTCATCATTAAGCGTCGAGCTTGTTCGTCGTCAATGCCGACAAATGGGCGCCAACAAGCTCGGCCGAAAGGTCGGAAGAATGGAACAGAAAGAGAAGCCGAAATCTGCCCTCGATGTCGCTCGAGAAGCTCGAAAGAAACATGAATCGGTAGAAGGATCCTATCGCGATCAATTACACCTCGCCATCGCCGACATCGCTCGCAGTGCTAAGTTGTTTGACGGCGATGTACTCGGGTACCAGGCACTTCTGAAAGAGAAATTTTTCTTAGAGACGGAGAAAAAAAACCGGCCGCAAGCGCGATACGTTGAACAAGCTCAACACTCTAGCGCGATATATTCTTAACGCAGACACCCGGGAGAAAGAACAGACTGTCAACGTGTATGCAAATGTTGCTCGATATTATTGCGACAATAGCATCTCACCTGATGAGATAGCTAAGCAAATCGACGAGGACGGAGGCGTCAAAGCGGTTGCGAAGCTCGCTACAAAGTCGAGGGCCCTGAAAGCAGCGATCTTTGAAGATGAGACTTGGGGCGACCTTGTGGCATTAAAAATTTGGGTGAGTGAGAAGCACCTTGATAGAGCGATGAAGATCGAAAAAGGGCAGCAAGCAAAACTCAAGATCCAACGCGTTGAGGGTACCTCGGACTACAAAGAATTTGCCTGCAAAAAATTTGACTGCATTGGCTTAGATAGCGAGTAATTCAACAACGAAGGGCTCGGGCCTAACAAAGCTCGAGCCCTTCGGTCCCAAGATGGTTCGTCGAATAGTTCCAACTGCTCAAGAAACACATCTATTCAAACAACCTTATAGCACCTATCACCTCATCAATGCAGGCAACCTATGCTAGAATATGCCCATTTTCTATCACCTTCGCGCTCCTACAGGCCGCCGAAGCAGGTTTTTGAAATTCGACCCCCCAGACCTTACGACCCGCGATCACCTCTACCCACCATCGTCGATATGGCCACCTTCGCCGAGGTTCACCTGCGGGCTGACGATCGGATAAAGGACTACCTCGAATACCCGCGCAAGAACTACAAGCAGGTCGCCTGTCGCGATGCGCTCGACGAGCTTCAGCGGTCCAACGCGCACGCACTTTACGCCAACAACGCCTATTCGCGGATCGCCTTTGCCGAAATCGCCCTGAAGCACGTCGCTGCTGAGCCCGGCATCGCATATGGCCCGCGCTGCTTCGTGACGGTCACTCCCGCGCGTTACGCTTTTTCCCTCGAGGATCGGTTCGCGCCTAGCCGTGCACTGCGGTCGGATCGACGGTGCATGAGCGAGGCCGCCCACTTCAAGATCTATCACCTGCAGCAAGTGGCCCGGCAGGCTTTAGGCGACCTGCCCTTCATCGGCATGGTCGAGGTCGCGCTTTTTCCCCGTTGGTCCTCATCGGGCTGGGCCGTGTTCGACTCGGTGTCTTGGCACTGCCACCTGCTCGCCTGGGGGGCCACGCGTCAGGAGCTCGATGGTATCCTCCAGCCGCTCCGTGCCCGGCATGCCAGCATCAAGGAAGGCGTGACCTCGGTGCACGTTCAGGCGGTGCCTGACGACGACATCGTGCGCCAGTTCGTTTACGCGCTGAAGGCCCCACAGAAGGTCTACCGCACCGTCTTTTTGCGGACCGTTTCACGCGATCAGCCGCTGACCGGCTTCGACACCCGGGCGTGGCGGATCAAGAAGGATTGGCTACGTACCGGTCAGCGGGTTCGCCTGCTCGACGTCATGGCCGGCCGCACCCTCGACGGACTCCTCTTCGGCAACCGCGAGGGGACCGCGCTCGCTAATGCAATCCGGGATGAGGCGCTGAAGCAGTTTCGAGCCTGGAAACAGCGGCAGCCCTGGTCGCGGCGATGAAGGGTGGCGTGAGGTTGATAGCGCCGTCCTTATCACGATGTGCTCGCCATCGAGCGGTCCGAGATACGTGTTCGATGGATGAGAGGCACGGCCAGGGGTTTTACCTCAGCCCTTTGCTTCTCCCTCGCTACAGCAGGAATAGCTCTATTCGGCAAAGCTCAGCCGTTAAAGAACGAACCCCCGCTCGCTGCGACGACGAGCAACGCGGGGGTTCGTTAGATGATCATGAGTTAGAAGTTAAATTTTCCAGAGTCGTAATTTCGATCGAACCCATCACGTAAATGTGATCAAGCTCTTCTCGGACCTTATCGGTCAATCATGGACGAGTTTAAACAACCTAAATCTTGTTTGTAAATTTGACGCGGCAGAATTTTGGTTGCTTGTAGTGGCCTCCATCAACTGGAGACGAACTATGACTGACTTAAAATCATACATATCTCGCTACGAATCATTCGAAATTTGTCGCCGAGCAGCCAGCCGCACTATGGAGCGTTTAGAGAAAAACAGGGGCCGAGCCGCTCAAGGGATCCTCGAGCGTTTGAAACTCTGCCGAAAGGACAACCGATGCTTCTCTGGGGTTTGCCCGGTGTGCGCAAGGCGGTATCGGCTGCGGCTCCTCGCGCAAGCAGAGCATGTCCTTGGGGAGAATGATCCGTGGGTCCAATTGTGGTGGACTCCGCCCAGTGCATTAGTGGCAAAAGGCTTGCTCGTCGATTTTGATCTTGGAAGACTACTCGATCAGCAAAAGCAAGCTTTGCTCGAATCGATGCCCAATGCAATCGCAATCGGTGGCATCGATATTTCCCTAGGAACTAGAGGTAGCATCGCTGCAATATGGCGGGTTTCTAGTTGTGTGCTCGTTTCTGGTTCAATCAGTCAAGAGGCGTTCGACCGGCTCACCCATACGTTCCGACCCGGTAGCACCTCCTGTCATTCGTTCAGTATTGAACCGGTGCTAAATCAACCTCATATGCTTTCTTACGTCTTCAAGCACCGCATCTTCGCTCGAACTTACGACCAACATATGTCAGCCGAGAGACGGCCGAAATTCGATACCTTACATCCGTCTTTCGCCGACGAGGCGGATCTATTCCAAGAACGATGGCCCTTGTGGAACCGGTTACTCCTTCACAATGTGAGCTCGGGCAAGGATCCTCATCGGCCTACGTTGCGCCGGCTCATCTAACCGGAACGTGCCTGCACTTGGTGGGACTCAGCCCCGCCAAGTGCTTGACGCAAAAGTCCGATTTAGGAAATTTTGCCCTTGGCTTTGCCCCATCCGTGCGTTTGATACAGATCCATTCGAGTGCCCAATCGTAACTAGAAGAAGCTTCTTCGCTTTAGAGTGTTGGGCGCGAGGGCGTTGCGGCTTCTCACTCAGCGCGATTGCGCGCGAACCCTTTTTAGAACAAAATACGAACAGGCTGCCATGTGCAGCGGGCGCCTCCGCGGATAGCGAGATGTCACCTCCGAGTTCCAGCCGCACGCTGTTCTTCTTCGAGAAGCCCTCGGCCATGCGGCAGCTGCAGCGCTTTTTCCGCTCGCCGAACACCGTTTGCGTGGCCGCCGAGGGGCACCTGCTATCGGCCGAGGAGCCGGGTAGCATCCGGCCCGAGTGGAAGCTATGGCGCTTCGAGGCGCTGCCCATCAAGCTCGCCACGATCCCGGTCAGCTGCGGCACCAATCGGTCCGGCCAGTCGCACGAGCCGAAGATCGCCGCAATCCGACAGGCGCTGAGCGGCGTCGAGCGCGTGATCATCGCGACCGATCCCGGGCGAGAGGGCTCCATGATCGCCTGGGAGGTGCTGGAGCATCTGGGCTGGCGCGGCCGCGTCGACCGGCTCAAGCTCGGCGCGCTCGACGACGTCTCGATCCGGCGCGCCTTCGCAGCCCTGGCCAAGGAGCCGGGCTCAGGCGAGCGCGACTACGCCGCCTACCTTGAGGCACTCTGTAGGCAGTACGAGGATTACCACCTTGGCCTGAACGGCACGCGGGCCATCTCGCTGCGCCTGCGCCCGCCCGCCTTCCGGGAGCCCTGGCGCTTTGGCGGCGTGCAAACGCCGACCCTCGCCATCCTGGCCGACCTGGAGGAGCGGATCCGCTCCTTCGTGCCGCAGGACTTCTTCAAGGTCGCGCTGCACCTGACCACCCAGTCCGGTGCCGAACTGACCCTGTGGCACGCCCCGAAGGATCGGATCTTCGACCCGGCCGTCGCAGAGACGATCCGAACTGCCGCCGCAGCGTGGTCGGGCCCTCTGGCGGTCGAGCACAAGGACGTGCGCCGCACACCGCCCCGTCTGTTCTCGAAGGACACCTTGGCGCGGCGCTGCGCCAAGCGGTTCGGCTGGGATCCGCAGCACACGGCCGGGCTCGCCCAGGAGCTGTACGATCAGGGCTACTTCAGCTACCCGCGCACCGAGTCCGAGTACCTGCCGGAGGGGCAGGCGGGTGATGCCGCTGCGATCGTCACCGCCATCGCGACCGAGCTGACCGATGTGCGTGACGTCATCCCGGGAGGCGAGGCGCCCCTGATCCGACGCGGGGCGAAGGGCCACTACGTCAAGGACCCGGGCGAGCATCACGCCATCGTGCCCCTACGCAAGGTGCCGGAACGCGGCCGTCTCACCGCCGAGCAGTTCCGGTTGTGGGAGCTCGTCGCGAAAGCCTTTCTCGCCGCCCACTTGCCCGACGGCATCGACGCCCGCACGAGCGTTACCGCCGAGGTCGGAACGCCGCTGGGCGCGAAGCGGTTTGCCGTGTCGGGCAGCGTCATCCGCGCCCCGGGCTGGCGTGCGATCTACGGCAGCGAAGCCGAACTCGAAGCGGACGTCGTACCCGGCAAGGCCAAGCGAGAGGCCGAGGCCACGTCCGCGCGTCTGCCACTTGTGAACGACGGGGAGGGCGCATCGGCCACGGGCGCGGATGTCGCCACCGCGATGACCGAGCCGCCGCGACGCATCACTCGAGGCGAGCTGCCGGTGGTGATGGGTCGGCTGATCGACCAGGTCGATGATCCGGCGGTCAAGCGCGCCCTGGAGAACCCGGTCAACCCGAACGAGCCTAAGGGCCTCGGCACGGCCGCCACCCGCGACACGATCCTGCCCAAGCTCCTGAAGAGCCGCTACATCACCCTGGCCAACGGCAAAGACCCGGCCATCGAGGTGACCGAGGTCGGGCTGGCCTTCATGATTGCGGTGCGGCGTGTATTTCCGACCTACGGTGACCCGGTCGGACGCGCCCTGTTCGAGGCGGAACTGGCCGAGATCGGTCGTGCGGCCACGCGTGCCGTGGCCGTCGAGCGCGCGAACGCCTTCCGACAGCGCACGCGCGCGCGCCTCGATGAGCTGATCGCCGCGATCGCGAACTCGCCCGTCGTCAGCCTCGATCCGAGCCTGATCCCGCTCAGTCAGGCCGACAACCGGCCGCCGACGCCGGCCATGGTGTCGTTTGCGGTTAGCTTGGCGGAGAGAAGGGGTGTGAAGCTGCCGCGCGGCTGCAAGAGCAACATCAGCATGTGCCGGTCTTTTCTCGACACCCACGCCGGGCCACGCGTACCTCAGGATGGCGACGCCGACCGATCGGGCGACCACCGGACTCCGAGCGCGGCGATGCTCAAGTACGCACATAGCCTGGCCGAGCAGTGTGGCATCATCTGCCCGCGGGAGGCTGAGACCGGCTTTGACGCGTGCCGGCGCTTCCTCGACGCGCACGCCGTGCGGCCGCAGCGTGAAGCGGAGACGCCGAGTTCCGGCGCAGTCAAAGCCAGGGAGCCTGCCGGGCGCAGCAAGCGGCAAGGCAGGGCGGCACCGGCGCCGAGACAGGCAGCCACTCGACGTCCAGCCTGAGGGGACCGGCGGAAGGTCGATGCCTGAGCGCCGTCAGTCCTTCGGTGTTTTGGCGGGATCATCACCGCCCGGCTGGTCAGTGCCCTGACCCGGCCGTTCAGTCTTCTCGTATGGCCCGTCTGCTTGCGGGCGTCCTCGATCAGGTCTTCAGCCACGTCGCGGTCGCGCTCACGGTCCATCGGCTCATCTGCCTCGCCTGGCGGATCTCAAGGTGCGCCCGGCTCGATCGATAGAAGTGACGCTGATGCCGATTGGCTCCCATTGACGATCACGCCGCAATCAAGACCGCTCAGAGAGCCGACAAGCGGCCGTTCCTGACGACCAAAAAAGATCGGAGGCCGGCATCGCAGCGAATAGCAACCATTAGCTTCGCCCCATTGGCGTAGTACGCCCGGGTGGGCTCACCTTGACAAATAGGAATATAATCTGATAGCTGAGCTTGGGCCGCCGCTTCGTGGCCTTCGTTGAGGGCCGCCATGAGGCACCCACCACTAACCCTGAAGCCGAGCTGCCTAGCGCCACCGCCGGGCCTTCTGCATCGGCCTCAGCCATTCGCAACCATCCCGAGGGGGTCTCATCAGAGGCCCCCTTCGCATTTCTGGAGCATTCTATGACCGCAGCCACCGCTACGAAGCCGAAAGGCGCACTCCCCCCAGCAGAGAGCCCGCTCGCCAAGCCGGTACCGGCCCTCATCGTTTTCGGACTCGACAAGGGCGGCAAACCTCACGCGGCATGGTTTCCCACCCCGGATGTGAGCCTCGCTACGAAGGCTGCTGAGACGATAGGGTTCCGCGCACTCGTGTTGTGCGACGACGCTCAGCGCTCGGCCGCCGCTGAACTGCCTCGAGGCCGGGTCTTCAGTTCGGGCCGTGCCTTCGTGCCGTTCGTCGCCAAGGAGGTCTATGAGCGCCTGCAGACACTCGCCGACGGGTCGAGGGGTTCGACTACCAACGGCATCAAACTGATTGCTCACAGCTCTGAGAAGCCCGCTAACGGCGACGAGGGCTGCCCTGGCGGGTCGGGCCCCGTGGATCCTCGATATCCGCGCAGTTGGGCCGGCATCGCGATCGGCAGCTTGGTCCTAATCACCGAGGGCGAGGAGGACGGCTGGTATGAGGCGGTGGTGGTCGCCTCGAAGCCGGGCGGCGAGTTCACCCTACAATGGCGCGACTGGCCGGATCTGCCGCTGCTGATGCGCCAGCGCGATGAGATGGCCTTGCTGCATCCGAACGCGGCCGCGGCAGCCGAAGCTTGAACTCGACGCGAATGTGCAAACTGGCTGGCAAGGCACTCAAGCTTTGCCGGCCGACGAGCGTCGACGAAGCGGGGGTTTCTACGCTCAGAAGGCACCCGCGTCGGGCATGCGGACGGTTGCCATAGCTTCCCCGAAGCGGTTGTGTGCCGGGCACCGACAACGTTGGCTTAGGGTGGACTATGGAAGTCGAGGGGCTGCTTGCAAGCAGACATTCTGCGATGCGCCCAACCCGGACATCCTGCCGCAATGAAGTGCTTCCCAGAAGCGGACGTCTCGCTCGTCCGCGTGCACCTGCGCGTCAGCGTACCAGGCCCGCGCTCGACGACGCGCAGGCCGTCGGGGACGTCGGCACCACCTTCCTCTGCAGAGCCAGGCCGACACCGCTCAGCGTCAGGACAAAGGCGAGCATCTGTCGCGATCCGATCGTCTCATGGAGCACCAGCGCAGCCGCGGCCGTGCCGATAATCGGCACCAACAGCATGCCCGTGGTCGCCATGCCTGTCGGCAGCCGGCGTAGGGCGGCCTGCCAGCTGAGGTAGCAGAGTGCGAGCGGGCCGATCGCCATGTAGCTGATGCCGGCTAGGCTCGGCAGGCTCAGGCCCTTGATGTCGGACGCCTCGGTGAACAGGCTGATCAGCGTCATCGTAAGGCAGCCGAGCCCGACCTGCCACGCGGTGAGGGCGATCGGCGGTAAGCCGATCGGCCTTCGCTCAAGGATCGTTCCCAACGCAAACAGGATGGCCGCGGCCAGGGCGAGGGCGATGCCGGGCGCCTTCCGAAGGATCAGACCGGTTCCGGTGCCGTCGACGAGGACGCAGATACCGAGGATGCCGAGTGCGAGGGCCGCGAACCCGCGCTGGTCCGGACGCTCGCCGCGCAGAACCCAGGCGAGAAGCACGGCCCAGACCGGCATCGAGTACGCCAGGAGCGCCCCCTCCGGCACGGTGAGCCATCTCAGGGACAGACCGGTGAAACCCATCCAGGCGAAGACGTTGATCGCGGCGGCGAGACCGAGCCGTCCGAAAAGTGCGCGCGGCACCGTCAGGCGCTCACCGCGCCCGTAGGCGAGAAGGCCCAGTCCGGAGGCCGCGATGAGACCGGCGACGCCCCGCGCGAACAGCGGCGGCCAGTCTTGAGAGACCAGCTTGAGCACCGGCCAGTTGAGGCCCCAGCCCGTCGCGGTGGCGAGGAGGAAGAGCCGTCCGGCCTGCGTGCGTGTCACGCGAGGGAGTCGCACGAGATCCGGGCTCCCTACTTCCCCACGAAGGCCTTCTCGATCACGTAGTGGGCCGCCTCGCCGTGGTTGCCCTCCTCGTAGCCGCGGGAGGTCAGGAGCTCCCGGGTGTCGCGGATCATGTCGGGGCTGCCGCACAGCATGAAGCGGTCGTTCTCGATCGACATCTCCGGCAGGCCGGTATCCTCGAACAGCTTGCCCGAGACCATCAGGTCTGTGATCCGGCCGTGGTTGCGGAACGGCTCCCGGGTCACGGTCGGGTAGTAGACCAGCTGGTTCGAGATCATCTCGCCCAGGAATTCGTGCTTCGGCAGCGTCTCCGTGATGGTCTCGCCGTAGGCGAGTTCCTGCACCTGCCGGCAGCCATGGACCAGCACGACCTTCTCGAACCGGTCGTAGGTCTCCGGGTCCTTGATGATCGACAGGAACGGCGCCAGCCCCGTGCCGGTGCCTAGCAGGTAGAGGTGCCGGCCCGGCAGCAGGTTATCGAGCACCAGCGTGCCGGTGGGCTTCTTGCCGACGATGATCGGGTCGCCGACCTTGAGATGCTGGAGTTTTGAGGTCAGCGGCCCGTTCTGGACCTTGATTGAGAAGAACTCCAGCTCCTCCTCATAATTGGCCGAGACGACCGAATAGGCGCGCAGGAGCGGCCGCCCCTCGACCTCCAGGCCGATCATGGTGAACTCGCCGTTGCGGAAGCGGAACGCCGGATCGCGGGTCGTGCGGAACGAGAACAGGTTGTCGGTCCAGTGATGGACCGAGAGGACGCGCTCCTCATGAAACTTGCTCATGGCTTTTTCTTCCTGACTCAGGCGACCGCCGGATCCGCATTCCCGAACGCTTCGAGCAGCTTGCCGTCGCGGCCGTCCCACGCCGCCGCGTCGCCGGCCGGCTCGGTCTTCTCAGTGATGTTGGGCCAGAGGTCGGCGTACTTGGCGTTGAAAGCCTTCCAGCCTGCCGTTCCCGGCTCCTTATCGGCCTTAATGGCATCGGCCGGGCACTCCGGCTCGCACACGCCACAGTCGATGCACTCGTCCGGATTGATCACCAGCATGGTGTCACCGACGTAGAAGCAGTCGACCGGACAGACCTCGACGCAGTCGGTGTACTTGCAGCGAATGCAGTTCTCGGTGACGACGTAGGTCATGGCTTCACCCGTTAGCGCGGAGCTTAGAGCAGCGCGGCGAGATCCTGGCCCTCGACATCGATGGCCAGGCCCTTCATCGCATCGGCGCTGACCTCCCCGCCCATCGCGCGGATGCTCTCCTCGCGGATCAGCGACATCAGCCCCCGGCGCAGGCCAAGGAACTCGGAGGACAGGGTCAGGGCCGGCTGTCGCGGGCGGGGCAGCGGCACGACGATCTCGGCCTTGATGCTCCCGGGACGGGCGGTCATTACGTAGACGCGGTCGGAGAGGAAGATTGCCTCGTCGATGTCGTGGGTCACAAACAGCACCGAGATCTTCAGGCGCTGCCACATGTTGGTGAGGATCTGCTGCATGATCAGCCGGGTCTGCGCGTCGAGGGCGCCGAACGGCTCGTCGAGCAGGAGGATGCGCGGACCGGTGGCCAGTGCGCGCACGATGCCGACCCGCTGCTTCATCCCGCCGGACAGTCGGTCGGGGTAGTGGTTCTCGAACGGCGTGAGACCGGCGAGGCCGAGGAGCGTGCGGGCCTGACGCTCGCGCTCGCCCCGCCGAAGCCCTTTCATCTTCAGGCCAAACTCGACGTTTTCGCGCACCGTCTTCCACGGGAAGAGTGAGTACTGCTGGAAGATCATGCCCCGGTCCGCGCTCGGCCCCGAGATCGCCTCGCCGTCGACGGTCACCTGTCCCGACGATGGCGTGAGAAAACCGGCCAGGGCGTTGAGCAGCGTCGACTTTCCGCAACCGGATGGGCCAATGATCGATATGAACTCGCCGGGCTGCACCGTGAGTGACGTATTCGAGACGGCCTCGACGGCGCCTTCCATCGACTCGTACCGCAGGCAGAAGTCGCGGACCTCGATCAGGCCTCGGCTCGGCTCGGGCATGGCAGGCTCCTCGATTGATGGGGACGGGCATCCGCCTCGTGGGGCACCGCCCCGCGGAAGGCGGCGGGACCGTCGGGTGTCCTACCGGGAGGCGGCCCAGGGCATGACGAGGCGGCCGATGAGCCGGATCGCGAAGCTCGAGCCGAGCCCGAGCAGCCCGATCGTGATCATGCCGAGCGCGATGTCCGGGTACTGGACCAGGGAGTAGGCCTCCCAGGTGAAGTAGCCGATGCCGAACTGGCCGGAGATCATCTCGGCGGCGATCAGCGAGACCCAGGCCACGCCCATGCCGACCGTCAGCCCGGTGAAGATCTGCGGCAACGAGGCTGGCAGGTAGACCTCGCGGAACACCGCTACTTCCCTGGCTCCGAGACACCGGGCGGCACGCACCAGCACCGGGTCGACCTGCACCATGCCCTGGAGGGTGTTGATCAGGATCGGGAAGAACGAGCCGAGGAAGGTGATGAAGATGATTGATCCCTCGTTCGTCGGCCAGAGCATGATCGCCATCGGAACCCAGGCGATGGCCGGGATCGGCCGCAGCACCTCGCAGATCGGGAAGGCAATCTCGCGCAGGAGGTGATAGCGGCCCATGAGGAGACCGAGCGGGACTGCGACACCGCCGGCCAGGAGAAAGCCAAACAGGATCCGGCGGCAGGAGATGAGCACGTGGTCGCCGAAGACCGGGTTGTGCAGAGCGATCACCGCCCGGCCCACGACGTCCATCGGCGTGGGTATGTTCAGGAACCGCACGTAGAGGGTGACGCGGTTGGCAGTCAGATACTGCCAGAGGGCGACGAACAGGATGAGCGACGCGAGCCCGATCAGCGCGGCGCGGAACTCACCATGGTGCAGGCGAAGCCAGCGGCGGGTGCGGCCGGTTGTGGGTTGGGCAGACGCGGACGGCGGCGCGAGGGTCGCCGTTCGCGGCGGCTCGGGCTCGGCGGTGGACCGGAGGGCGACAGCTTCCATGAGGGTTTAGCCTCCCGTCACAGCGGCCTTGAGGGCCTCGTCGTAGGGCATCACCTTGCCGCCGCCCTGAGCCGCGGTTTCGGCATCCTGCTTCAGCAGGAAGGGCGCGATGCCGCCCTTGCTGTCGACCACGTAGAAGGCCTCGCGGGCGAACAGCTTGATGCCGCGGGCGGTGTCGAAGACGTAGGCGACGTCGACCGGCTGCCCCTTGGTCTTCATCTCGTTCAGCGCGCCGAGCGTGCAGGCGGTGGTGGAATAGGGCTGTATCGCGCCGCCTTTCACCCAGATCTCGCCGGCCTTACGCGGCTCGGTGATCGTCTTCTTGCAAAACGTGTCCTCGCCGCTCACCTCGTAGTTGGTGGTGCTCGCGCGCTGCTGCTCGTAGTCGAGACCGCGCTCGGCGAAGACCTTGCGCAGATACGCGTCGTCGACCCACGGGCCGACGTCGAACGCCTTGATCCGGTCGAGCTTCTGCAGAACCTTCACGTCCTCGCGTGCGGCGTCGATCAGCTGCGGCTTGATCGTGGGATCGATGGTCATGATGCCACCGGGCCCGAGGAAGATGTAGACCACCTCCTTGTCGGTGCCGGTCCACGTCGCGATCTGCTCGGCGGCGCGCTTCGGGTCTGCCTTGACCCAGGCGTCGGCGTCGAGCACCGCCTTGACGTAGGCCTCGACGATTTCGGGGTATTGCTTGGCGAAATCGGTGCGCACGACGACACCGTGCCAGGTCGGCAGCTTGGTCTCGACACCGTCGAACACCTTACGGGCGAAGCCGCGGAACGGCAGCAGCTCGGCGAAGGGGACGAAATCGGCGTGCGCGTCGATCTTCTTCTCCTGAAGGTTGGTCGAACCGACCTCCGGGCTCTGGCTCACCAGGCGGAAGTAGGTGGCCGGGTAGCCCTTGTCCTGCAGCGCCTTCAGAACCATTCCGTGGGCAGCTGAGCCGAAGGGCACGCTGACAACCTTTCCCTTCAGGTCCTCGAAGGAGAAGTATTCGGAGTCCTTGTTGACGACGATGCCATTGCCGGAACCGTAGAGGTTGTACGCCGCGACCGCGATCAGCTGCGACTTGCTCTCGGGATTGTTCTGGAAGGTGGCGCCGTTGACGACCAACGGGTAATCGCCCATGGCGCCGAACTGAAGCTTGCCGGCCATCATGCCGTTTGTGACCGGCGGCCCAGAGGTGAAGTTCTGCCAGTCGAGCTGGATGGTCTTGTCGGCGTACTTCCCGGTCCTGGGCAGGTACTTCTCGAGCAGCTTGAGCTGTCGGATAACCACCCCCACGGTCGCGGTGTTGGTCGTCGTGTCCTGCGTGCCAATGCCGACAGTCAGGGTCTCTGCGCGGGCCGGCGTACCGATCCCGGTGCCGGTGATTGCGAGAAGTGCGAGAGCGGATACCGATCCGAGCCCGGGGAACCGTCTTGCCATCGCCCGCTCCGTCATGTCGGTCCGATGCCGCAAGGACATCGCGGGCATGATCGGACCCGGCGACGAGTTCGATCAAACACTGAGAGCGCGCGCAGGTCGATTAGTTGCGCAAAAAGGTTGTGTCGGCCCGGATGTGCTGTCGATTTGAGCGGGAAGCTTCAGATTTAAGCGCATTCCTCGCCGCCACGCAGCTGCGCTAGGATCTCAGGGCGCAGCACGACGATCTGCATGCGCCGTGTCGCGACGACCCCTTGCTCCGAAAGGCGCTTCAGGCTGATCGTTACCCATTGCCGGGTGGCGCCGACCATGTGGGCGAGGTCGGCGTGGGTAAAGGTCGCCGCGATTACGGTCCCGTCCTCCTCCGGCACGCCGTAGAGATCGCACAGGTGCAGGATGAGATGGGCGAGACGCTCCGTGATCGAGCGAGTCCCGAGCATCTGGGCTAGGGTCGAGTAGCAGCGGCCCTTGAAGGTCAGGCCGTCGATGACCCCGATCGCCAGCGTCGGGATCTGCGTCACGAGCTGCTTGAGCGCCTTGCCCGGCAGGTGCAGCACACTGGAATTGCTCGCCGCCATGCCCGACCACTTGTGAAGGCCGGTGCCAAACACGTCGGGCCCGCCGACGAAGTTGCCGGGGTACCAGTAAGCCAGCGTGATCTCGCGACCGGAAGGCGCCGCGTAGAAGACCCGGATGCGGCCGCTCTCGACGATCCAGATCCCGTCGTTCGGCGTCTCCTGCGTGAACAGGGTCGCGCCGCGGTAGAGCACACGGCGTCGCCCCTTCTCCACGACGAGGGCAAGCTCGCGTTCGGTCAATCCGTCGAGCAGCGGGCGCTGGCCGGCGCCAGTCCTGGGTGCCGCATCGGACAGCAGAAGGGCGTTCGCTTGGGTGTGCAGCCCCGCCGGGGCCTGAGACGGGCGTATCGGCGCCGTGGTCTGCATTGCCATCTCCTGCGTCTTGCAGGGATGTCGCCGCAAACCCTGTACCAGCTCTAAACTGTCCCAGCTCGCATGTGGCATCCGGCTGCCGGCGAGCCGTCTGTGGACGCGATACGGCGCCCCCCCGGATGGGAGAGGTGCCGCATCGAACCGACGTCAGTTGGATCAGTCAGGGGCGTCCCTGGCAGCGCCCGATGGCCCATTGGATGAGCTTGCGGACGTCGGGATCGGGATCGTTGGAGGACGCCTCAAGGGCAGCGAGACCGCGTGGGTCGGCGATCTCGCCGAGGGCCGCGGCGGATTCCTTGCGCAGGTTACTCACCTCCGAAGCCAATGCGCCCCCCAGAACGTCGACGGCGGCCGAGGCTTTGATCCGGCCCAGAGCGTTGGCGGCTTTGATACGGACCTGCCAGACGGGATCATCCATCGCCGTGATCAGGGGGGGCGTCGCCTCGGGCAGCCGGATTTTGGCGCACGAGACCGCTGCCTCCTCGCGCACCTGCCAGTTGTCGTCAGACAGGCCGGCGATCAACGTGGAGACGCCCGGGCCGCCGGGGCGCAGGAAGACCAGCGCCGCCATCGTCGCGCGCCGGACGGTCGGGTCGGGATCGCCGGCGGTGGCGATCAGCGCGGGCAGCGCCTCCTCGGCCTTGAGGTAGCCGATGACGCCGAGGCCCTCGCGGCGAACCTCGGGCGCCGAACTCTGGAGCGCCTTCAATGCGGCCGACAGGGCGTCCGGCAGGACGAGCTCGCGCAGCGCCCGCAGGGCGGACGCCTGCACGAAGGGGTCGGCGTGTTCGGCGCGCTCGATCAGCAGTGGGCCGCAGGTCGGCTCCTTCTTCTCGGCGAGGGTGTCGGCGGCGGTGCGCCGCACGGCCTCGTCGGCGTCTTCCAGGGAGCGCACCAGGCCCTCGACGACGTCCGCGCCGTCGTGCTCGTCCAGGGCCCTGGCGGCGGCCGCACGAACGGTGGCGTCCGGGTCGCCGAGACCCTTCAGGAGCAGGATTTTCGCCTCGGGGCCGACAGCCTCGGCGAGCTCCATCATCGCGACGCGCCGGACGACCGCATCGGCGCTGGCGCAGCGCTCGGCCACGTCATCCAGGTCGTCGTCGAAGGAATCGAATACGGGGCTCATGGTCGGCCTCAGCGCAGCAGGTACGGGATGTTGACCTTGACTGCGTTCGTCGGGCAGTCGACCTCGCACGGCATGCAGTACCAGCACTCGTCGTACTTCATGTAGGCCTTCTGCCGCGTCTCATCGATCGCGAGGATGTCGAGCGGGCAGACGTCGACGCAGACGCGGCAGCCCTTCTCGGCGATGCACTTCTCGTCGTCGATGACGACCGCGGCGCTGCTGGCCTGATTGATGATCGGCATGGATCGATCTCCGGTTCGTGGGGGGCTATTCGGCAGCGGCTGGCGTCTTGATACGGAGCTGGTGGTAGGCGCTCATCTCCTCGGCGGCGACCGGCACGATGAACGGGTCGACCGCGCGCTTGGCGTGGGCCATCTGGCCCTGACCATCCTTGAACAGCACGGTGTGGCAATTCCAGTTCGCGTCGTCGGTCTCGGGGTGATCGACGCGCAGGTGATAGAAGCCCCACCGGCTCTCGGTGCGGTAGAGCGAGGCCGCGGCCGCCATGTCGGCGCAGTCGAGGATCGTCTGCATCTCCAGCGCCCGGTGCAGCTCGTGCGGGTCGCGGGCGCAAAGCAGGTCGAGGTCCTCGCGGATCTCGGCGAAGCGGCGCTGTCCGAGTTCCATCTTGGCCGTCACCTTCGGCGGCTCGAGGTAGTCGTTGACCAGGCGGCGCGTCTTGAACTCCATCTCATGCGGGGTGAGGCCATCGTCGCGCCGGGTCGGCGCCAGGACCCGTTCGCGCTCGGCAGCGATATCGGCCTCGTCGTGGTCCGCCAGCGCGTTCGCCGAGCAGTACGCGGCAGCATCGGCGCCGGCGATGCCGCCGTTCACGAAGGCACCAAGCATGTAGTTGTGCGGCACGCTCGCCATGTCGCCGACGGCGTAGAGGCCCGGGACCGTGGTGCGGGCAAATTCGTCGACGAAGACGCCAGAGGCCGAGTGGCCGGAGCAGAAGCCGATCTCGGAGATGTGCATTTCCACGGGGCGCCTCCGGTAATTGGTGCCGCGCCGCTCGTGGAAGCGCCCGCGTGAGGGCCGCTCGTTCGAGTGCAGGATGGTTTCGATCTCCGAGATCGTCTCCTCGCGCAGATGGTCCATCTTGAGGAAGACCGGGCCATTGCCCCCCTGCAGCTCACGCCAGAACTCCAGCATCATCTGGCCCGACCAGTAATCGCACTCGATGAAGCGCTCACCGCGATTGTTCGCCGTGTATCCGCCGAACGGGCCGGTGACGTAGGCGCAGGACGGCCCGTTATAGTCCTTGATCAGCGGGTTGATCTGGTAGCATTCGAGGTTCGCGAGCTGCGCGCCCGCATGGTAGGCCATCGCGTAGCCGTCGCCGCAATTGGCCGCGTTCTCGTAGGTGCCGAACAGGTAGCCCGAGGCAGGCAGGCCGAGTCGCCCGGCCGCTCCGCAGGCGAGGATCACCGCCTTGGCCTTCACCACGAGGAACTCGGAGGTGCGCGTGTTGACGCCGATGGCGCCGGCGATCCGACCGTCCGGACCCTTGAGCAGCCGGGTCGCCATGTAGCGGTTGGTGACGCCGACCTGAAGGCGGCGGAGCTGCCGGTAGAGGACCTTCTTGACGTTGTGCCCCTCGGGCATCGGCAGCACGTAGGTCCCCATGTGGTGGACCTTGCGCATGTTGTACTCGCCCGACCCGTCCTTCTCGAACTTGACTCCGAGCTTGTCGAGGTACTGGATCATCGGGAAGGAGCCCTGCGCGTAGGCCATCACCGCCTTCTGGTTGACGATGCCGTCGTTGGCGACGGTGATCTCCTTCACGTACTGCTCGGGCGTGGCGTAGCCCGGCACGACGGCGTTGTTGAGTCCGTCCATGCCCATGCTGATCGCGCCCGAGCGCTTGACGTTCGCCTTCTCCATCAGGACGACGCGGAGCTTTGGGTCGGCCTCCTTGGCCTTGATGGCGGCCATCGGGCCGCCGGTGCCGCCGCCGATTACCAGGATGTCGGTCTCGAGGATCTCGGTCTTCGTCGAGGATTCGAAGGCGCTCATGGTAAGGTCTCGCGTCAGCGGAGTGGCGGCGCTCGTGCGATCGCCGAGGAATCGGATCGGGGGTTCAGGCGGCCTGCGCCGCGGCTCGCGGGCTGTCGTCGGCCTCGGCCGCGAGGGCACGCAGGTAAGCCCAGGGGAAGATCCCGCGGGCGTGACCGTCGGTGAACGCGATATGGACGGCATAGCCGCCGATGGGTTCGACGCGGGTGACCGCGATGTCGGGGAAGGCGTCGGGGAAGCGGTCCGCGGCCCGATCGCGGGTGCACCACGCGCACCGGCAACGAAGACGCAGATGTTCAGCGGGCAGCGTCGCGGTCAGTCCGTCATGCCAAATCAGTCTGAGCGCGGTCCCGCCGCGTGAGAGGGTCGCGGCGTTGGGGATCGCCTCGGGATCGAACGGAGGCGGGCTCGGAAGCTCGATCGCGCGGTTTGCCATACGCTCCTCCTCTGATGCCTTCGTCACAGAAGCCCAGGAGCGGTTGGTCCGACAGCAATTAGTTGCCCGAAATTTCAGTCAGGCGGCAGCAGGAGATGCGCATCACTCGTACACGGTGCGCTCAACGGGGCGTTGCGTAAGCTGTTCGCGGCTCCGGGACCAGACCTAATGCCGCCGACGCCGCTTCAGATCGGCCGGCGGAAGGATCGATCATCCTGGGACCACGCGCCTCGACTTATCCGAGCTACGACCGACGCCTCAACCGACAAGCAGCCGTTCGGCTTCGCACCCATATCGGTCGCTGAGAGAGCCGTAACGCCGTCTCCAGAACGGACTTCCCAAGGGGATGCGCCGATCCTGGATCGCTGGCGCCATCCTTGCCTCGGGTGATGTGTCCGAAGCCGGAGTCGCATGCCATGACTGTCACCGATCATGCCCTCGCCTGGACACAGCTATTCGGGGAACTCGACCGGAGTGGCTTGGCGCTACACCTGCAGATCCGTCGGGCAGTTGTGACCGCCATCGAACGGGGGCTGTTCACCGCAGAGGCTCGGCTGCCTTCGACGCGCCAGTTGGCGGCTCTGCTCGGGGTCGCTCGCAACACCGTGGTGAACGCGTACCAGCAGCTCATCGACGAGGGTTTCCTGGTCGCTCACGAGCGCAGCGGGATTTTCCTGGCGCCGGATCTGACCGTCTCTGAGACACGCGGACCGACCCACGGACGAACCATCGCGTGGTCTCGGCGCTTCGCGGTCCGGCCGGCGCAGCTGCGGCAGATCACCAAGCCCCGGGACTGGCTCGACTATCCCTATCCCTTCCTATTCGGACAGTTCGATCCGTCCCTGTTCCCGGCCAACGACTGGCGCGAGAGCGTGCGGGCCGCCTCCGGGGTATCCGAGATCAACGCCTGGGCGGGCGATCTGATCGACGAGGACGACGCCGATCTCGTGGAGCAGCTCCGCCTGCAGGTGCTGCCGCGGCGGGGCATCTTCGCGAGCGCCGACGAGGTGATGGTCACCATCGGCTCGCAGCAGGCCCTCTCGCTGCTGATCCAGCTGCTGGTCGGCCGCGACACAGCGGCGGGCGTCGAGGACCCCAGCTATCCCGATACCCGCAACATGCTGACCCTCGCCACCGACGACCTCGCGACGCTCGCCATCGACCGGCACGGGGTCGTGCCCGATGCCGCCTTCGCCAGCCGGGACGTGGCGTTCGTCACTGTGGGGCATCAGTGCCCGACCACCGCGGTGATGCCGCTGGAGCGGCGCCGCGCCCTCCTCGAAGCCGCGCGGCGGCACGACGTCGTCCTGGTCGAGGACGATTACGAGGCCGACCTCGCGCTGGCGGACGAGATCCCGTCCCTCAAGAGCCTCGATACGGACGGCCGCGTGATCTATGTCGGCAGCTTCTCGAAGGTGCTCGCGCCGGGCCTGCGGGTCGGTTACGTGGTGGCGCCCCGGGCCGTGATCGCGGAGCTGCGCGTGCTGCGGCGGCTGATGCTGCGCCATCCGCCCTCGAACAATCAGCGCGCCACCGCGATGTTCGTGGCGCTCGGGCATTACCGCACGCATCTGCGCCGGACCGCCACCGTCCTGGAGGAGCGCGCCGTCCGGATCGCCGGCCTGCTGCCCCGCCTCCTGCCCGCGTTCCGCTGGCGGCGCGACCCGGGGGCCACGAGCTTCTGGGTGGAGGGGCCTGTCGGCCTCGATGCCCGGGATCTCAGCGTGCGCGCCCGCGCCCGCGGCGTCCTGATCGAGCCGGGCGACATCTTCTACGCCGATCCGGAGGCCGGCCGTGCCTGCTTCCGCCTGGGCTTCGCCTCGATCCGCACCGACCGGATCGAGGCGGGCCTCACCCGCCTCGCGGAACTGGTCACGCCGGCTGGAATCCCCATGTCACAGGGTATGCCCGAGCAAGTCTGAGACCGCCTGTACCACGCTCGTGACGGCGACGGTGCAGAGCAGCAGGATCGACAGGGCGCGATGCCCCCGTCCGGCACCGAGCCTGAGAAGCGCCTCGCCGAGCCGGCTGCCGGCGACGATGAGCGGAATGCCGACGATAACCGGGATCGCCAGAAAGACCCCGAAGAGCCCGGCGGTCGCGAGGCTGACGGCGCTGGCGATCGACGTCGCCAGGAAGAACACCAGCAGCGAGGCGCGCCCCTGTTGCGGCGAAAGCGGCGTTGCGAGGTAATAGGCGACCACGGGCGGACCCGGCATCGCCGCGAGCCCATTACACAGGCCGGCGGTGACCCCGACCGCCAGGGTCGCGCTGCCGCGCGGAAGCCCGGCGAAGCGAAAGCCGCGCAGGAGCGCGACGGTCCCGCAACCGCAGACCAGCGCGATGCCGAGCCGGGCGACGTCCGGGCTGGCCGCAGCCAGCGCGGCGACTCCGAGCGGTGATCCGATCGCCGTGCCGGCGACGAGCCAGCGGAGCGAGGGCCAATGGCAGGTTCGGCGCGCCCGCGGCAGGTCGGACAGGCTCGCGCAGAACTGGAGGGCGACCGCGAGCGGGACGCACTGGCTCGGTGGGAGCGAGAAGCCGAGCAGCGGCACGGCCGCCAGGGCGAAGCCGAAGCCCGTAAAGCCGCGGATCAGCGCCGCGGCGAAGATCGCGGCCGCGATCGCGATCAGGGATGCCGGCTCGGGCATCGGAAGAGTGGGAGGCACCGCCCTAACGCATGTCGACCACGATGGTCTTCTTGCGGGTGAAATGCTCCAGCATCGACTCCAGGGAGGCCTCCTTGCCGAGGCCCGACTTCTTGAAGCCGCCGTAGCTGAGATTCGGCTGGATCGTCAGGTTCTGATTGACCTGCACATAGCCCGCATCCAGCGCGTGCGACACCCGCAGCGCCCGGCGCAGGTCCCGGGTCCAGACCGTTGCGGCGAGGCCGAACGCGCCCGCATTCGCCGACTCCAGGACCGCCTCCTCGTCGGAGAACGGCACGATGCAGGCGACCGGACCGAAGATCTCGTCGCGCATGAGCGGGCTGTCCTCGGTCAGACCGGTGAACAGGACTGGCTCCACGAACAGGCCCTCGGCGAGATTCGGCGCGGCCGGCAGGCGCCCGCACCGCACGGCCCGCGCGCCCGGCGTGGCCTCGCCCTGGGCGATGTAATCCATGATCTTGGCACGCTGCCGGGCATTGATCACAGTGCCGATATCGGTGGCCTCGTCCAGGGGATCGCCCATCCGGAGGTTCGAGACGGCGGCGGCCAGACGCTCCACGAACCGGTCGTGCAGCTCAGCGTCGACGTAGATCCGGCTCGAGGCGGTGCAGCTCTGGCCCTGTCGGGTGAAGCGCATGCCAGCCACCGCGCCCGCGACGGCCCGGTCGAGGTCCGCATCCGCGAACACCAGCATCGGACTCTTGCCGCCGAGTTCCAGGCTCACTGGGATCAGCTTGTCGGCGGCCTCGCGGTAGATCGCCTCGCCCACCGCCTGCGAGCCCGTGAAGGTGACCTTGGCGACGTCCGGGTGCCGGACCAGCGGCGCTCCGCAGGCGGGACCGGTGCCGCAGATCACGTTGAGGACGCCGGGCGGCAGGAGATCGGCCAGGAGGCGCGCCGCCTCGATCGTCGCGAAGGGGGCCTCCTCGGACGCCTTCACCACCACGGTATTCCCGGCGACCAGGGCCGGTCCGATCTTGAGCGCCATCAGCACGAGGGGCACGTTCCAGGGCAGGACCGCCGCCACCACGCCCAGGGGCTCGCGGGTGGTCAGCGCGAGCATGTCCGGGCTGAACGGCAGCGTCTCGCCCTTCAATTCGGTGGCAAGACCGCCGAACATCGCGAGGATGTCGGCCGCGGTGGCGATCTCGGGGCGGCACTCGGTGCGGATCGCCTTGCCGGTCTCGGCGGCCAGCAGCGGGGCGAGATCCGGGGACGCCGCCGCGATCCGGCGCCCGCCCTCGGCCACCAGCCGCCCGCGCTCGCGGGCCGGCACCCGCGCCCAGGCCCGACCGGCGGCGCGGGCGGCCGCGACCGCGGCCTCGACATCCGCCGGGCCGGCCGCCGGCGCCGGGGCCAGGGCGTGCCCGGTGGCGGGATCGAGGACGGTCAGGCCGTCGCCGTCCACCGGGCCGACCAGCGCATTGCCGATCAGGTGGCGGCCGGCGAGGGCGGCGAGGAGATCGCGCACACCCCGGGGAAGGCGCGCCTGCCCGCACGTTTGGCTCTCGGGGGCGTTCGACATGGGCGACTCACTCGTGGCTCAGCTTTGGGCGTCCCGCCGTCGATAGGGGCGCCCCGTGCGTCGCGACAGGTCCAGCCGGCGGCGCGTGAGGGGGCCAGGGCGGGACCCGGCTGCCCTCAGGCCTTTCCCTTCCAGGGGACCAGCACGCGCTCGAGCTGGCGCAGGCCGACCTCGAACAGGGTGGCGAAAAGGCCGATCAGCAGGATCCCCATCACCACGACGTCGGTGCGCAGGAAGTTGGAGGCGTTGAGGACGAGCTGGCCGAGCCCGGCCTGGGCCGCCACCATCTCGGCGGCGACCAGGGTGGTCCAGCCCACGCCCATGCCGATCCGCAGACCGATCAGGATCTCCGGCAGCGCCGCCGGGAGCACCACGTAGCGCAGGACCTGCGCACGGCTCGCCCCGAGGGCGCGCGCCGCGTTGATCTGGTCGGCGGAGGCCGAGAGCACGCCGGAGCGGGTCGCCAGCGCCACCGGGGCGAAGCAGGCGAGGACGATCAGCAGGACTTTCGACAATTCGCCGATCCCGAACCAGATGATCATCAGCGGCAGGTAGGCGAGCGGCGGCAGGGGCCGGTAGAACTCGATCAGCGGGTCGAGGATGCCGCGGGCGATCCGGCTCGTCCCCATGGCCAGCCCGGCGGGGATGCCGAGCAAAGTGGCGAGCCCGAAGGCCCCGAGGACGCGCAGCAGGCTGTCGCGGACATGGATGCCGAGGGGGGCACCATCCAGATCGCCGTTCCAGGCCTGGCCGAGGGCCGACAAGACCGCCTCCGGCGGCGGCAGGAACAGCGGCTTGATCCAGCCGATATGGGTCGCGACCGCCCAGAGGCCGAGGCAGGCCAGTACGGTAGCGGTGCTGACGATCGGCACCAGCGCGCCGCTGCGGCGGGCCGGGCGCTTGGGACGGGCCCGCTGCGGTTCGGGCACGGCCGTCGCGTCGAGGGGCAGTCCGCTCATCGGGAGCCCCCGAGTGCTGGATCGGTCCGGTGATGGATGCGCGCGAGCACGCGCTCCCGCACGGCGATGAAGTCGGGATCCGACTTGACCGCCCGGGCCTCCCGCCCGGCCACGACCGCGCGCGAGAACGGCAGGTCGATCGTCTCGACGATGCGGCCAGGCCGCGGGCTCATGATCAGGAGTTTCGTGGCCAGGAACACCGCCTCCTCGACGTCGTGGGTGATGAAGAAGGCCATCTTGCCGGTCCGGTGCCAGATTCGAAGGATCAGCTCTTGGACCTGCTCGCGCGTGAACGCGTCGAGGGCGCCCAGGGGCTCGTCCATCAGCAGGGCGCGCGGGTCGGCGGCGAGCGCCCGGGCGATGCCGACCCGCTGCTGCATGCCCCCGGAGAGTTCGTAGACCTTCCGGTCGGCGAATTCGGCCAGTCCGACGAGGTCGAGCATCGCCTGGGCGATCCGGCGCCGCTCCGGGCGCGCGACGCCGCGCAGCTTGGGGCCGAACGCCACGTTCTCGGCCACGCTCAGCCAGGGCATCAGGGCGTGGCGCTGGAACACCACCCCCCGGTCGGCCCCCGGCCCCCGGATCGGCACGCCGTCGAGGAGGATGCTGCCCTCGGTCGGTTCGAGGAAGCCCGCGATCGCCGAGAGCAGGGTGGTCTTGCCACAGCCGGAGGCGCCGAGCGCGACCACGAACTCCCCGGGCCGGATCGTCAGGTTCACCTGCGAGAGGGCGACGATGCCGGCCTCGCCCTCCCCGTAATGGACGCTGACGTTGCGGATCTCGATCATGCCGCCCTCTGAAGCCGCCGCTTACTTCCGGGCCGCCGCGACGTAATCCCCGGTGACGAACCGGCCGTAATCCGGCGCCAGGGCCTGGACGCGGCCCTGCGCCTTCAGGAATTCGGCGGTCTCGGTCAGGGCCTTGGCGGCCCCACCGCCGAGCCAGGCCGGGGAGGCCTGCGCGTCGAGGGCCGGGAAGCGGTAGCTCGCGAGGCTCGCCGGCACCTCCGCGGGATCGGCGCCGGTGATCTTGGCCACCGCCTTCACCTTGGGCGAACCGGCGGCCCAGGGCTTGGCCCCGTAGGCGGTGTCCTCGGCGGCGATCAGCTTCACCAGGGTGACCAGGAAGTCCCGGTTCTGCGCAGCCCAGGCCCGGTCGACCACGAGGCCGTCGAAGGTCGCCTTGCCCTTGCGGGCGATGTCGCCGGCCGACATCACCACCGTGCCGGACTTCTTCACCCGGGCGAGGACCGGATCCCAGATGAAGGTCGCGTCGATGTCGCCGCGCTCCCAGGCGGCGGCAATCTCGGGCGGACGCATGTTGAGGATCGTCACGTCCTTCTGGCTCAGCCCGGCATCGGCCAGGGCGGCGATCAGCTGGTAGTGGGAGGTCGAGACGAATGGCACCGCGACGGTCTTGCCGCGCAGGTCGGACACGCTCTGGATGCCGGTGCCGTTGCGCGCCACGAGTTGCTCGGCGTCGGCAATCTCGTCGAGGATCCAGAAGAGCTGGATGTCGAGCCCCTGCGAGGCCGCCGCGGCGATCGGGCTCGAGCCCGCCTCGCCGATCTGAACGTTGCCCGACGCCATGGCGCGGATCACGTCGCCGCCGCCGCCAAACTTGCGCCAGGTCACCGTGTAGCCGGTAGCCTTCTCGATCGCCCCCGAGGCCATCAGGGCCCGGAACGGCACCACCATGTCCTGGTGGGCGAAGGTGACCGACTTCTCGGCGGCCCAGGCGGGGCCGGGCGCGAGGAGGCCCAGAACCAGGGGCGTCAGGGCGGTCAGGAGCGTGCGCACCACGGAGCGGCGCGGGTTCGATCGCGGCCTTACGCTGTCCATGTCCACACTCCCCCTTGAGCAAACCGGATCGAAGCGGCTCGGCTTGCGACAGGGTCCGACAAGGCAAGCCCCGTGCACAAGGGGCCAGACTCTGCCCAAATCGTCTCCGACTGGCTCCTCCGCCCCTTGGTGCGCCCCCCAACTGGATGCGTCTTTGGCCTCGCTCTGGATCTCGTCTGCCGGCCTGCCGCGGCGTTAGGTCAGCGCGAACGACGGCCGCCTGTGGGCGCGCAAGGGGAGCGCAATGCTATGAGTGAAGCGACGATTGAAGCCGAGCGCCACGCCCTGCTGGAACGCCTGTTCGCCGCCTTCAACCGCCACGACGCCGAGGGTGTCATGGCCTGCTTCACGCCGGGTGTCGTGTTCGACACCGCCGCCGGTCCGGAGGCGCACGGCCGCCGGCTGTCCGGCCAGTACGCGGTGCGGGCGGCCTTCGTGGCGGTCTGGACCGACATGCCGGATGTGGCCTGGACGGTGTCGCGCCACACGCTGGCGGGGGAGCGAGCGACATCGGAATGGCTGTTCACCGGCACCCGGGCCGATGGTGGCCGGGTCGCCGTGGAGGGGGTCGACCTTTTCGTGTTCGAGGGCCGGCTGATCGCCCGCAAGAGCGCCTTCCGCAAGGATCGCCCGGTCCAGGCGGCCTGAGGGAGGCGGAGCGTGAGTCTGACCCCCGATCCCGTCCCGCGCCCGACCGGCGCGCCCTACGATCCGACCTACGACCCGCTGACCGACGCCACCCCGGGGACGGACCGCGCCTACGCGCCGACCTACTGGGTGGCCACCGCAGGCCCGCCGCCGGCCGATGACGGCCCGATCACGGGGGACGTCGATGCGGACGTGGTGATCGTCGGCTCGGGCTTCACCGGCCTGTCCTGCGCCCTCAGCCTCGCCCGCGATCACGGCATCAAGGCTACCGTCTTGGAGGCCAACCGGGTCGCCTGGGGCTGCAGTACCCGCAACGGCGGCCAGGGTCAGAACGCTTCGGGCCGGCTCAGCCGCTCGCAATGGATCGCCCGCTACGGCCGCGAGACCGCGCTCCGCCTCCACGCCGAGATCCTGGAGGGCTTCAAGTATTTCACCGGCCTCGTGCGCGAGTTCGATCCCGATCCGCAGCCCGGCGGCCACATCTACGTCGCCCATCGGTCCCGAACCTTGGCCAAGCTTTCGGCCGAGTCCGAGGTCGCCAACTCGGTCTTCGGCTACCGCACCCGGATGCTGGGCGCGGACGAGCTGCGGCGCGACTGGATGGACGAGGCCGGGGCGGTCGGCGCGCTCCACGAACCGCTTGGGATCGGCATCCATCCGGGCAAGTTCGCCTTCGGTTACCTCCGGGCCGCACGGGCGGCCGGGGCCAAGGTCCACCCTTCCAGTCCGGTGCTCGGGATCGATCGCGACGGCGGCGGCTTCCGGGTGCGGACACCCCACGGGACCGTGCGGGCCCGCGCGGTCGCGATCGCCACGGGCGGCTATACCAGCCAGGGGCTGCACCCGCGCCTGCGCAGCCGGATCATGCCGATCCTGTCGAATTCTCTGGTCACGCGGCCGCTCACCGCCGACGAGATCGCCGCGACGCTGCGCACGACGACCTTCGTCACCGACACGCGCACCCTGCGGTTCTATTACCGCCGGCTGCCGGACGGCCGGGTGCAGATCGGCAGCCGCAGCGCGATCACCGGCGCGGACGCGACCCATCCACGCCACCTGCGCCTGCTGGTGGACGGCCTGCACCAGAAATTCCCGGTCCTCGAAGGCATCGGGATCGACTATTCGTGGTGGGGCTGGGTCGATGTCAGCCACGACATGATGCCCCGCATCGTCCAGCCCGAACCGGGCGAGCCCCTGTTCTATGCCATGGGCTACGGCGGCAACGGCGTCGCGTTCTCGGCCCAGGCCGGCCGCCGGCTCGCTGGGCTGGTCGCTGGGCGCAGGCCCGCGGGCCTGCCGATCTTCGAGGGAGCGCTCCCGGGCCACCCCTTCGCCCCGTTCCGGCGCATCGGGCAGCGGATGCTGTATCGCTGGTACCATCACCGCGACGAGGCGGCCTGAACCGGCCGCCGCCGGCGGACACGAAGAGGCCGTCCCGTGCGTTCGGGGCGGCCTCTTCGTATGGAGGTGGAGGACCGCGTGGCGTCAGGCGGCCTGGGCCCGGTCGAAATTCGGTGCCTCGATCTCGCCGACCCGGTGACAGGCGACGTAGTGGCCCGGGCCGGTCGCCAGCAGGGTAGGATCCTCGGCACGGCAGCGCTCGACCGCGAGCGGGCACCGCCCGGCGAAGCGGCAGCCGGCGGGCGGATCGATCGGGCTCGGCGGCTCGCCGCGCACGAGGTAGCGCGCCTTCAGGGCGTCCCGCGCGGGACCGGCCGGCACCGCCGCCGAGATCAGCGACCAGCTGTAGGGATGGCGCGGGGCGGAGAAGAATGTCCGCGTCGGCGCCTGCTCGACGATGCGGCCGAGATACATCACCGCGACCTCGTGGCAGAGGTGCTGCACGACGCCGAGGTCGTGCGAGATGAAGATGTAGGCGAGGCCGCGCTCGGCCTGGAGCTTGGCCAGGAGGTTGAGGATCTGCGCTTGGATCGCGACGTCGAGGGCCGACACCGCCTCGTCGCAGACAATGATGTCGGGCTCGGTCGCCAGCGCCCGGGCGATGCACAGGCGCTGGCGCTGCCCGCCCGAGAACTGGTGCGGGAACAGGCTCCGGGCCTCGGAGGGCAGGCCCACCGCGGCGAACAGTCCGTCGAGCCGCGCCGCCGCCCGCCTGCGCGAGAGCCCCTCCAGCAGCCGCAGCGGCTCGGCCACGAGATCCCCGGCGCAGCGCCGGGGATCGAGGGAGGCGAACGGGTCCTGAAACACCATCTGGATGTGGCGCCGCGCCTGCCGGAGCCGGGCGCCCCGGAGGCCGAGGATGTCGTCGCCGCGCAGGACCACCTGACCCGCGGTCGCCGGGACGAGGCGCATGATCCCCTGCGCCGTGGTCGACTTGCCGGAGCCGGATTCCCCGACGATGCCGAAGCTGGCGCCCCGGCGCACGACGAAGCTCACGCCATCGACCGCGTGGACGCGCCCGCCCCCCGGGACCGGGAAGTGGACCTTCAGATCGTTGACCTGCAGCAGGTCCGCCCCGGTCGGGAATGATGCGGCGTTCGTCGTCATGCGGCGCGGGTCTCCGGATGCCAGCAGGCCACCGCCCGGGACGGGCCAGCCTCGGCCAGGGGCGGCTGGAGATTGTCCAGGCAGGTGGCATCGGCCCGGCCGCAGCGGTCCGCGAAGGCGCAGATCGCCGGTCGCCGGCCGAGCGGCGGAACGAGGCCCGGGATCTCACGCAGCGGCCCCGTCCGCGCATCGGCCGCCGCGCCGAGGCGCAGATGCGGCGTGCAGCCCATTAGCCCCCGCGTGTAGGGATGCTGCGGCGCGCGCATCACCGACCGGGTGTCGCCCTGCTCGATACAGCGCCCGGCGTAGAGCACCGCCACGGTGTCGGCGATGTCGGCCACCGCGCCGAGGTCGTGGGTGATCAGCACGATGGCGGTGCCCATCTCGTCCTGCAGGGCCTTCAGCAGGTCGAAGACCTGCGCCTGGACGGTCACGTCGAGCGCCGTTGTGGGCTCGTCGGCGATCAGGAGCTTGGGCCGACAGGCCAGCGCCATGGCGATCATCACCCGCTGGCGCATGCCGCCGGAGAGTTCGTGCGGGTAGGCATGCAGGCGCCGTTCGGCCGCGGGGATCTGCACGGCCCTGAGCATCGCCAGCGCCCGCTCCAGCGCGGCGCGGCGCCCGAGCCGCTGGTGGAGCCGCAGCGCCTCGGCGATCTGGTCGCCCACCGTGTAGACTGGATTCAGGGCCGTCATCGGTTCCTGGAAGATCATCGACAGGGCGCTGCCGCGCAGGGCCCGCAGCCGGGCCGGCTTGGCGGTTGCGATATCCTCCCCGGCGAGCCGGATCCGGCCGCCGGCGCGGGCGAAGCCCTCCGGCAGCAGACCCATGATGGCCAGCGCCGTCATGCTCTTGCCGCAACCGGATTCGCCGACAAGCGCGACGGTGCGGCCGGCCTCGACGGAAAAGCTCAGCCGCTCTAGGACCGGCACGGGGCCGTCCGTCTGCGTCAGGGTGACGGTCAGATCCTCGACGGCGAGAACGGGGGCCATCGCTCAGCTCCGCTTGCGCAGGCGCGGATTGACCGCGTCGTTGACCGCGTCGCCCACGAGGCTGACCCCGAGGACCGCGAGGAAGATCGCCGCCCCGGGCAGCAGCACGGTCCACCACGCCTCCAGGGCGTAGGCGCGGTTCTGGCCGATCATCAGCCCCCAGCTCATCACGTTGGGGTCGCCCAGCCCGAGGAAGCTCAGGGCGCCCTCGAACAGCACGGCGGTGCCGATCGCCAGCGTCGCGGAGACCACGATCGGCGGCGCGGCGTTCGGCAGGATCACCCGGCCGATCAGGTAGAGCGGTCCGGCGCCGGCCGCCCGGGCCGCTTTGACGAAGTCGAGACCGCGCAGGCGCAGGAACTCGGCCCGGGTCAAACGGGCCGTGGGCGGCCAGGACACGATGCCGATCGCGATCGTGGTGATGGCGATCCTTTGGCCGAACAGGGTGACCAGAACCATCGCGAACAGCAGGGTCGGCAGCACCTGGAAGAACTCGGTGACCTTCATCAGCGCCGCGTCGACCCGGCCGCCGAAGAAGCCTGCGAGCGCCCCGAAGGTCACGCCGATCACCACGGTGATGAGGGCCGCCGAGAACCCGACCAGCAGGGTCGCGCGGCCGCCCTGGAGCAGAGCTGCGAGGATATCCTGGCCGAGGTAATCGGTACCCAGCACCGGGTCGCCCCCGGGGGGCTGGAACGGGGCGCCGACGATCTCGAACGGGTCGACCCCGTAGAGGTGCGGGCCCGCCAGCGCGGCGAACAGGAGGCCGATCAGGATGACGGAGCCCAGGAGCCCGCTCGGGTTGCGCAGGAACAGGCGCAGGGCGGCAAGGCCGGGATTCGCCGCGGGACGCGGCATCGGGGCCGCCGCCTCGGAACGCATCGGCTCGGGCCGCACCGCCGGCTCGGCCGCGACGAGGGCGCTCATAACGGCCTCCCGGCGCGGATCCGCGGGTCGATCAGGCGATAGAGGAGGTCGGTGACGAGGTTCGCCGCGATGACCAGCAGCGCCGAGCAGAACAGGATCCCGAGCAGCGTCGGGTAGTCGCGCCGCAGGATCGAGTCGAAGGTCAGCCGGCCGAGCCCCGGCCACGCGAACACGGTCTCCACCAGGATCGCCCCGGCGAAGAGCTGACCGAACTGGAGCCCGACCATGGTGACGAGGGGGATCAGCGCGTTGCGCAGCGCGTGCTTGCCGATCACGATCCGCTCCGGCAGGCCCTTGGCCCGGGCGGTCCGGACGTAGTCGGCGTTGAGCGCGTCGATCATGCTGGCGCGCATCAGGCGGCTGTACTGCGCGACGTAGACGATGCCGAGGATCAGCGCCGGCAGGACCAGGTGCTGGGCGACGTCGAGACCGTAGGCGAGGCCGTGGCGCGGGGTGGCCACGTCCTCCATCCCGGCGACCGGGAGCACCGGCCACAGGGAGGCGAACACGACCAGCAGCATCAGGCCGGTCCAGAACACCGGCGCGGCGTTGCCGGCGATCGCCACCAGGGAGACCGCGTGACTGAGGAGGCCGTTCGGTTTGCGGGCGCCCAGGATCCCGAGGCCGGCGCCGGCGAGCACCGCGAAGCCGAGGGACGACAGGACCAGCACGGCGGTGGCCGGCAGCCGCCCGAGGATGAGGCGCGAGACCGGCTCGTTGAAGAAGAACGAGTAGCCGAGATCGCCCCGCGCGACCTTGCCGACATAGGTCGCGAGCTGCTCGGGCAGGCTGCGGTCGAGGCCGTAGCGCGTGCGGATCTCGGCCATGATCTCCGGCGAGGCACCGCCCATCTCCCCGGCGATGACCTGCGCCGGATCACCTGGCGCCGCCTGGATCAGCAGGAAGTTCAGTACCACCACGGCGAGCAGCAGGCCGACGGCGTTCGCTGCCGTCGCGCCGAGCCTGCGCAGGCCCGTCATCGCTCGGCTCCGGCGGCGCCCTGCGCCCAGGCGACCTCGTCGAGGGGCGAGAGCGGCCCCCAGATCGACAGGGGCAGGTTCGTCAGGCGCTTGTCGTAGACCGCCTTGTAGGGGGTGAGGTTGAGATAGGCGATCGGCGCCTCGGACACGACGATCTTTTGGAACTCGTCGTAGAGCGCCTTGCGCTTCTGCAGGTCTGTCTCGACCGCGGCGGCGTTCAGCAGTTCGTCGACCTTCGGGTTCTCGTACTGCTGGGTATTCGACCAGATCACACCCTTGCGGATATTGGTCGACAGGTAGGTCCGCGCCACGCCGATCACCGGGTCGCCCCAGTTGAAGACGTTGTCCATGGTCAGGTCGAAATCGAAGTTGGAGACGCGCTGCGCCCAGGTCGGGAAGTCCGGCGCAGCGCGGACCTGGAGGGCGATGCCGATCCGCTTGAGGCCGGCCCGCAGGTACTCGGCGACGTTGCGCTGCTGATCGTTGTCGTTGGGGATGTAGTCGATGGTGAGCTGGAACCGCGTGCCATCCGGCCCCTTCTTCAGGCCGGCCTCGTCGAGCAGGGCGTCCGCCTCGGCGATGTCGAGCTTGTAGAGGTCGACGGCCGGCTCGTAGAACGGCGAGCCCGGCACGATCGGGCCGGTGGCCGCCTTCGCGACGCCGCCGAGCAGCTTGCCGGTGATGAAGTCGCGGTTGGCCGCCAGCGCGATGGCCCGACGGACGCGCACGTCGTCGAGGGGCTTCTTCCCGCAGTTGAAGGCCAGCCAGTTGATCGGGCCGATCCCCTCGAAGCCGCGATCCGTCACGGTCAGGGTCGGCGCCTTGACGAGGCGCTCGATATCGCGCACCGAGGAGAGGAACGGCAGCATGCCGATCTCGCGCCGCTCGGTGGCGATGACGAGGCTGTTCTGGTCCGGCAGGATCCGGTAGACGAGCCGCGCCAACCTGGGCCGCCCGGGGATGAAGAACCGGTCGAATCGCTCGAGCTGGATCGACTCGCCCTGCTTGTACTCCACGAACTTGAACGGGCCGGAGCCGACGGGCTTCAGGTTGGCCGGATGGGTCTTGATGTCCTGGCCGTCGCCGTAGACGTGCTTGGGCAGGATCGGCATCAGGCCGGGCGACATGGCCAGCAGCAGCGCCGGGTGCGGGCGCGCGAGCCGGATGATGACCGTGTGGGCATCGGGGGTCTCGACCGTCGAGACCGGCTCCAGCATGGTCTGGAACGGATGGTTGGCCTTGATCACCCCGATCGAGAAGGCGACATCCTCGGCGGTCAGCGGGTGGCCGTCGTGGAAGACGGCGTCCTCCACGAGGTGGAGCGTCACGCTGAGGTTGTCGGGGGCGACGACCCAGGATTTCGCCAGGTAGGGTTGCGGGTTCCACTGGTCGTCGTAGCGCAGCGGGCTCGCGAAGATCTGCGTCGACACCATCCCGGTGGCGATGCCGGACTGCACGGCGCCGTTGAAGTGGCGCGGCACTTGGCTGGTGCCGATCACCAGCGGCGCGGCCGCGTCGTCGGCCAGCGCCTTCGGCAGGTCGAGGATCGGGGTCGTCAGGGGTGCGGCGAGGACCGAGAGGCCGGCGCCGAGGAGCGTGCGTTTGGTCAGGCGCATCGGGTTCGGTCTCCGTGTGGGGTGTGCGGGTGTCGCATCGCGGCGTCGAGGAGGCCGGCGAGCGTCGGGCCGGCTTCGGGATCGGTCGCCGCGATGCCGACGAGTTCGGCTTCGTCCGGCGCAGGCTCGGGCAGCGGCGACAGGCTCCAGCGGCGCCCGACCATCTGCAGCAGGTGCATCCCGGGCCTGTCGGCCAGACCGAGGCGACCCTTCAGCCGCAGGAGTGCGGCCGGCATGCCGGCGAGCGCGCGTTCGAGCGCGGCGCGGTCGAACGCGCCCGCGCGCCGGTAGAGCAGGCGCTGGAAGGCCTCCTCGTGCGGCACCGCCTCGGCCCGCAGCCGGGTCGATCCCCGCCGGGCCCGGTCCGGACCTGCGCCGCCGAGATCGAAGACAGAAGCGGGCAGCGCGGCCGCCACGGTCTCGATGACCGGGACGCCGGGCGCGAGGGCGGCGAGCGTATCCCGGGCTACCGCGCGACCCGCTTCGTCCACGAGGTCGCGCTTGTTGAGAACGAGGAGGTCGGCCGCGCGGATCTGGCGGGCGAGGGTATCGCCCAGGCGCGGGTCGGCGGCGAGGCCCGGCAGGCGCTCGGCATCCGCCAGCACGACGACGCCGCGCAGGACGAGGCCGGGCTCCACCAGGGCGATCTCCGCGATGGCGCCCGGATCGCCGACGCCGCTCGCCTCGATGACGATGTGGTCGAAGGGTTCGGGCTCCGCGAGGACGCGCATCAGCGTGTCGAGGAAGCCGTCGGCGAGGCTGCAGCAGACGCAGCCGTTGGTCAGCCGCAGGGTCTGCCCATCATGGTTCTGGATCAGGCCCGCATCGACGTTGATCGCGCCGAAATCGTTGACCAGCACCGCGTAGCGGCCCTGCGACCCGGCGAGCAGCCGGTTCAGCAGCGTCGTCTTGCCGGCTCCGAGGAAGCCGCCGACGACCGTGAGCGGGCAGCGCGTCGCGGGCGGGGGAAGCCCGCGCCTCATGCCGGCGGCACCGCGAAGACGCGGCCGCCCAACACCGTGGCGTGGACCGGAATGTCTTTGAGCGCCTCCTGGGGTACCGCGTAGGGATCCGCGTCGAGGACGGCGAAATCGGCGAACTTCCCGGCCTCGATGGAGCCGACGCAATGGTCCATCCGCAGGGTGTAGGCGGCCCCCAGCGTCACGGCGTGCAGGGCTTGGGCGACGCTCAGCCGCTCCTCGGGGCCGAGCACGCGCCCCGACGATGTGGTCCGGTTGACGGCGCACCAAGCGGTGAACAGCGGCCCGAGCGGCGTCACCGGCGCGTCCGAGTGGATCGCGAGCGGGATACCGAGCCGCGCCGCGCTCCTGGCGGCGTCGATCCGGGCTGCCCGCTCTGGCCCCATCGTCAGGTCGTGATGGGCGTCACCCCAGTAGTAGAGGTGGTTCGAGAACAGGTTGAGGCACAGGCCCAGGGCCTTGACCCGCCGCAGCTGCGCCTCAGTTGCCATCTGGCAATGCTGGAGGGTGTGCCGGTGGTCGGGACGGGGATGGGCGATCTGCGCCTTCTCGACCGCGTCGAGCGCCGCCTCGGTGGCCTCGTTGCCGTTGGTGTGGATGTGAAGCTGGATGCCGGCGGCGTGGTAGACGCCGACGATCCGGTCGAGATCCTCGGGGGCGACGTACCAGAGGCCGTTCGGCGCGCCGTTGTGATAGCCCGGCGGCAGGAGCCGGGCGGTGAAGCCCTGGATCGACCCGTCGACGACGATCTTCACGATGCCGAAGCGGAGGCGCTCGGTGCTAGCGGCGGCGAGGCGGCCGATCCTGGCGACCCCGTCTTCCGGGGGGCACGAGACCGAGGCCAGAGCCGGCACGATCCGCACCGGCAGTCCCTCGACGCAGGCAGCGCCGTAAACCGCCACGGTCGCGTCCGTGAGGTCGTTGTGCAGGTCGGCGATGGTGGTGATGCCCTGGAGTTGCGCAGCCGCGCCGAACCGGCCCACATCGGCGGCGTCGAGGGTCCCGCTCATCGGGTTGTAGCCGAGCCCCCGGAACAGGCGCAGCCGCGCGGCGATCCCCTGCAGCTCGCCGGACGGCGTGCCGTCCGGCAGCTTCGGCACGCCGTCGATGGCCGTGTGCTCATCGAAGCCGGCCATCTCCAGGAGCAGGCTGTTGACGTTGGTGATGTGCAGGCTGGCATGGTGGACCATCACCGGCCGGGTGGTCGAGACCCGGTCGAGGTCGTGGCGGGTCAGGCGCGCGCCGCCGAGATGCAGCGGATCGAAGCCCCAACCGTAGAGCAGCTGGTCCGGGTCGGCGATGGCCCGGTCCGCCTCCGAGAGCCGGTCCACGACGGCGCCGATGTCGCGCAGACCCGGCACGCGACGTCCGTCCGGGCTGCGGCGGTCGCCAGCGCCGACATAGGTCTGGCGCCAGAGGGTGCCCTCCATCACGTGGGCGTGCCCCTCGACGAAGCCGGGGAGGATGACCTTGTCGGCGAAGCGGCGATCCGGCACCGCGTCGAGCCCGTCGAACTCGGCCGGCGTCCCGACCATCAGCACGCGCCCGTCCCGCACGGCGATATGGGTCGCATCCGAACGCGATGGGTTCATCGTGATGACCCGCCGGGCCTCAAAGAGGGTGATCTCACTCGGCATGGCTGTCCTCGGCACGACGCTTAGGATGCCGGCCGTTCGCCCGGACCGCTAGCGCCAGACGCCGGGGATGAAGGGAGCCAGGGCGCGGCGCCGCCGATCGGAGCTCCGGCCCACGCGGCGATGCAGGTGCTGCCGGGGATGACATGGCCGGTTCGGCGTCCCGAACGGCTTGGTGGCCGACCGTACCACCACACCGAGGGATCAAAAACCTAGGCGGATAGCCTCAGGATCACCGCGGACGATCCGACGATGTGAGCCAAGGTGACCAGCACCGACCCGGTATGAAGCACGCCGAAACGTCTACGATTGCCCATGTCGGTCGCCCCGTTGATGGCCGGCATGAGGATTTGGCGCGCGAGGAGTGCCGTGACGGCGATGAGCCCCAAAATAAGAGCGGAGGTCCTATCGATGCTGGCTGTCAGCGCTGCGCCGAAGAGGGCGCACCCTATGACGAAAACGTAGAAGTGCGGGAAGGCGCGGCGCAGGAGCGGGCCTGCCGCGTCGGCGGGCAGGGCGCTAAACAAGAACGCGGCGAAGCCGAATGAGTACAGGATCATCCCGCCGAACAGGAGGGCGGTCAGGAGGATAGCTGTTTGCGAGAGCATCGGTTTCAAGCCTTATGATTTTCTGATCGCCCTTGCGGGTGGCGTTCGGTTCCCTCGGCCCCATCGATGCCGTGCTCCTTCCTCGGGAGAATACTCCCTTGCTTCACGAGCGAGGTGGGGGGCGACGCTCAGATCGAGTCTTTCAGTGTCTGTTTAGTGCAGGCAGTGAACACGTCGCTGATCGCCAAGTTGGCATGCGCGTCCATGCCCGAAGCGGCATTTAGGCAGGACAACACATCCTTGCGCGGAGCACCTCCTCCGCCGGATTTCTCCAACTGCTGCATAAGGCGGTCCCGGTCGACGCCCGGTGCGGCGCTCCAATCACGCAAAGTGTCCTGCGGTTGCAAGGCCAGGGCTGGCGTTGCAACCGACGTCAGTATCAAAATCACTAAAGAGCGAACCGGCATCTTCGAGGCCCCTCGGTTAGGGTGGTCCAAGAACAATCAAAGTCCCCAACATTTGTTTGCGTCACAGGACGTAGTGACTAAGCGTTGCTGAGGCGGGTTAGAACGAGAAACAATTTCTTCGCTAGCATCACCGGTGGCGAAGAGTGACTCGCCCTGGTCCTCCCTGGACAGTGAGCCATATTCCAGGTCGTGCCTGCACTATCTGTGAAGCCGAACCGCATTGACTATGCGCCTTGGCAGCGCACGTGACCTGCACGGGTACCCGGACCTATGACCGCTTTCGCGCAGCGCTGGCAGCAATCTGTAGGCCTACGTTGGGTCGAAAGCAGCTCCCCCCTTACGGATATCAAGCGCTCGGCTTGTAATCATAGCTTGGCTATCAGCCCTTCGTTGTAGAAGTCGTCGCCGGCTTCTGCTCACCACCGCCTAACCAACCGCGGACGGTGCCGAGGATATCGCTTGGAATTACCACCCACGACGGCAGGAAGCCCGATGCGCTGCCGTTCCAGCGGCCAGCGAGCGTCTGCCTTGCCTGCGCGTCCGACCGGCGGATCTCCATGTCGAGGATCCGCTCCTGGATCGGCAGCGTGGCAAGCTGCGCCTGGGCCGACTGCGCCCGCTTGTTGGCCATAAACGTATCGTCGATCGCCGCCTGGATCGCGGTATTCTCGAAGTTCAGCTCGTCGGCAAAGCCCAGCGTTGTCACGGTGATGCCCATCGGCGCGAACTGGTCGATTACAGCCTTCTCGACGGCGGCCATGATCTCGGCCTTCTGACGGATCGCGTCATCGGTCGAGCGACGGCCAAACTCCCGCGCGAGCGCTGCCTGCACAGTGCGATGGACGTTGCCGTCGACCACCTCGGCTAGCGATCGGCCGTAGAGGACCGAGGCGAAGCGCGCCTCGTCCGTGTCCTGGGCCGAGGGCTTGGTACCGAACCAGTAAAGGAACTTGGCTGCGTCCTCTTCCTTTACGAAGGCGGAGATCACCACCGAGGTCGAGAGCCCGATCGAGTCGGCGGTCTCGAAGCGGAAGCCCTGATCGGCGGCCGAAGTGCCCCGGTTGGACGAGGTCGTCCACTCGCGCGAGACGGGCGTTCGGTCGACGATGATCAAACGCGCGGCTGGCACATAATAGTCTGACAGCGTGCCGGTGTTGGGCAGCTTGGTGTGCGGGATCTGGACACGCTTGGCCGCGACCTTGCTCTCGGAGAGGAAGCGCTCCGAGCCAAACTGCGCCTGCGTTGTCTTCGTGTCCCCGCTCTCTGGGATCACAAAGGCTGATTGGTTCGGTAGGATCTCGATGTACTCGCCGTAGTCGTACTTGCTGAAGTAGGCGCGCGCGGGCTCGGGCGCTGCGGCAGAGGCAAGGCCCAGGACCAAGACGGCGAGTGGCACCCGGCGGGCGGGAGCCAGCCAGATCACTGCTAGAACGGCGAGGAGTGCCAGGAACGGCAGCGTGGAGCCGCCGGCGAGGTCGGCCGCGATCTGCGTCTTCAACGGAGCGATGTCGCTGTCGGACAGCTGATCGACGGCGATGCGACCCGCAGTCATGGCGGCCTCGGTCGAGGCGAGCCGAGGCAGGCCGGCGAAAATGGCCAGGGCGCCGAGCGAGAGGCCGGCGCGGATGAGGGTGGACATGGGAAGTCTCGATCGTTCAATGCCCATGACGGGCGACGGCAATATCAGTGTTCGGGATACGCTTGCTCAGTGGGGCTTCAACGAAGCTCGGCCTTGAGCCGAGCGAGCGTCGCATGGAACTTTTCGCACCTGCGCAAAGGTTGCCGAGCGAGTCTGGTCAGGCTAGTCGCTCGCGGGTTGCAGCCCAGTCCCTCGGGTCGATCTGCCTGACATCCGGTAAGATCGGACTTTCATGCGTCCGCTTCTGGTGACCGGGGAAGATCAACCTGACGACAGAATTGGGTTGGTTGGAGAGCGTCCGCTTTCGTGGTCGCCCGCCTCCGAAGCGGACCGGCAGCTTTCGGCCAGCTTCGGTCGCGTTGGCCAGTGCCTCTGAACGGCTGGGTTGGGTGGAGCCCGGAACGTCCGGTCTCGGTCAGAAATGCTGGGAACCTGACGTTGAACACCGAACCGGGTGTGCCTTTTAGCCGGTCGATAGATCGAGCTATCGGCTGGCCGACGCAAATTCGAGGATGCCTTGAACGAGCTTGCGCTGCTGGAACGGCTTGTCGTGGAACACGCCCCGCTCCGGGATGCTCGACAGGGACGGATCGACGGCTAGGGCCGCTATTGGAACGGCAGCACCGGTGGACTTGAGGCAGCCCGCTTCCGCAGGGCGATTCGACGGGAGCGGACCGCGTAGCCCGATCAGGCGGGGCCTCACGGCCCCGGCCGGGGGGACGCGGTCAACGGAACCGGTCGAGCCCGGATGGCTTGCCCCCCGGGATACACGAATTCGAGGCGAGACCTCGGCCAATCGCGAGAAGTGAGTTTTGGTTGGGTTCGACGTCACGGCGTTGTCGCGGAACGAGCTTGAGGCGGAGGTCATACGCCTGCGGTCGCGGCTGCCGGAGGCGGAAGGCGAGGCGTTCCACTGGATGGCGCTGAGGGAGAACGAGGCGAAGCTCCGCGAGAGCGAAGACCATTTCCGGCACACGGTCGAACTCAACCCTCAGGTCCCGTGGACCTGCGACCCAGTTGGCAACATCACCTCGTACTCGAATCGCTGGCTCGACCTGACGGGCCAGGCCCCGGGCGAACCGGACGGCGCGGGCTGGATGAAGGCCCTGCATCCGGACGACATTCCGCACACGGTCGCGGTGTTCTCGGCTTGCCTCGCCTCGGGCGATCCGGTCGACGTGGACTACCGCATCAACATCGCGGCTGCAGGCGAATACCGCTGGATGCGAGCCAGGGCGCGTCCCCGCCGGGACGAAGCCGGCGCCATCGTGGCTTGGTACGGCGTCGTCGAGGACATCCATGACCGCCGCCTTGCCGAGGAGGCGCTGCAGGCTAGCGAGGCCCGCTACCGGACGCTGTTCGAGACGATCGAGGTCGGGTTCTGCATCATCAGGATGCGCTTCGACGCGGACGGACGGGCGGTCGACTACCTGATCGAGGAAGCCAACCCGGCCTTCGCCCGGCAGACCGGCGCGGACGTCGCCGGTCGGTGGGTCAGCTCGTTCGCGCCCAACCTCGAACGGCACTGGTTCGACCGCTACGGCCGCGTCGCATTGACTGGGGAATCCGCCCACTTCGAGAACTACGCCGCCGTGTTCGGGCGCTGGTTTGACGTGCGTGCGCACCGGGTCGGGGACCCGCGCGACCGCCGCGTCGCGGTCTTCTTCGGCGACATTACCGCACGAAGGAACGCCGAGTTGCGGGCGGAGGCCAACGCCCGCGAACTCCGACTCATCACCGACGCGCTGCCGGTGCTGATCGCGTTCATCGACGCGGGCCATGTCTACCGCTTCGCCAACGATGCCTACCGGGACTGGTTCTTCGTCCCGCCCGGCGAGGTCGTCGGGCGCGATGTCCGCGAACTCCTGGGCCCGGCCGCCTACGCCGTTCGGCGGCCCTTCATCGACCGGGCACTCGGGGGCGAGCCCGTCACCTTCGAGACGGACTGGCCGCACCGCGACGGGCGGCACCGCGTTGCCGAGATTCGCTACCTGCCCCGCCAGGATGACGGCGGCGCGGTCGACGGCTTCCACGTCTTCGTGCAGGACGTGACCGTCCGGGCGCAGACGGAGGCCGACCTAGCCCGCCAAGTCGCCGCCCGGACCGCCGAGCGCGACCAGATCTGGCAAGCTTCGTCCGACCTCTTATGCGTAGCCAACCTCGACGGTTACTTCGTCGGTCTCAACCCGGCTTGGCCGCGGACCCTCGGGTGGACCGAGGCCGAGATGAAGGCGCGACCGTTCCTCGATTTCGTCCACCCCGACGACATCGCCGCGACCTTGGCGGCGGCGGGGGGGCTGTCGCGCGGGGAGGCCCAACTCACGTTCGAGAACCGCTACCGCCGCAAGGATGGCGGTTACGTCTGGCTGTCCTGGAACGCTGTCCCGCGCGACGGGCTCATCTACTCGTCCGTACGCGACGTCACCGAGATCAAGCTGCAGGGCGAGGCGCTCGCGAAGACGGAGGAGGCCCTGCGGCAGTCGCAGAAGATGGAGGCGGTCGGCCAACTGACCGGCGGCCTCGCGCATGATTTCAACAACCTGCTTGCCGGCATCTCAGGCTCGCTGGAACTGATGCAGACCCGCATGTTGCAGGGTCGCATGGGCGACCTCGACCGCTACATGAGCGTCGCGCAAGGGGCGGCCAAGCGCGCCGCCGCCCTGACGCATCGCCTGCTCGCCTTTTCCCGGCGCCAGACCCTCGACCCCAAGCCCACCAACGTGAACCGCCTGGTCCGGGACATGGAGGAGTTGATCCGGCGTACTGTCGGTCCTGCCGTCCACTTGGAGGTCGTCGGCCTCGCGGGGCTGTGGCCGGCGCTGATCGACCCAGGACAATTGGAGAACGCGCTGCTCAACCTGTGCATCAACGCTCGGGACGCGATGCCGGACGGCGGCCGCATCACTATCGAGACCGCCAACAGGTGGATTGACGAGGCCGGTGGCCGCCAGCACGATCTCGCTGCCGGCCAGTACCTGGGCGTCTGCGTGACCGACACCGGCACCGGCATGGCCCCGGATCTGATTGGAAAGGTGTTCGAGCCGTTCTTCACCACCAAGCCTACCGGCGAGGGCACGGGCCTCGGACTGTCCATGGTCTACGGTTTCGCCCGACAGTCCGGCGGACAGGTGCGGATCTATTCCGAGGTCGGCGTCGGGACGACGGTCTGCCTCTACCTGCCGCGCCACTACGGCGAGGCCGACGAGGATGACGTGGCCCGCAGGCTTGCCGAGGTGGAGCAGGCCGGCCAGGGCGAGACAGTGTTGATCGTGGACGACGAGCCCTCCGTGCGCATGCTCGTCACCGAGGTACTGGAAGACCTTGGCTACACCGCCATCGAGGCCGCCGACAGCGTGGGAGGCCTGAAGGTACTTCAGTCGGACGTGCGCATCGACCTGCTGGTGACCGACGTCGGGCTGCCGGGGGGCATGAACGGGCGGCAGATGGCCGATGCCGGCCGCGAGCGGCGGCCGGACCTGAAGGTGCTTTTTATTACCGGCTACGCCGAGAACGCTGTGCTCGGGAATGGCTACCTGCGCCCCGGCATGCAGGTCCTGACCAAGCCGTTCGTGCTGGAAACCCTCGCCACCCGCATCAAGGATCTCATCGCCGAGGCTTGAACCCGCCGGCAGAGGTTGACCTGCGTCATCGTCCGTAGCGACTGGGGTTCCGCTACGGCGTTATCAGGCGCGAACCACCGACCGGAGCCGTCATGCTGAACCCGTTCTGTGCCGACTTTCCGCTCGCCGTGGAGGTGGCCTGCCCCCTGAAAAGTGGTCCTCCCTGAGGTATGGCTTCGCGCCATGTGGAGGATGTTATGATGCGTCGGAAGAAGCATACGGCTGAAGAGATCGTCGCGAAGCTGCGTCAGGTCGATGTTTTGGTCTCGCAGGGCCGCAAGGTCTCCGAAGCAATCCGATCCATCGAGGTGACGGAGGTCACGTACTATCGTTGGCGATCCGAGTACGGCGGCCTGAAGGGTGATCAGGTCAAGCGGCTGAAGTCCTTGGAGACGGAGAACCTGCGCCTGCGTCGGGCGATCTCGGACCTGACGCTGGAGAAGCTCATCCTGAAGGAGGCAGCTTCGGGAAACTTCTGAGCCCGGCTCGCCGCCGGGCTTGCGTCGACTACGTCGTGGCCGAGCATGGCGTGTCGGAACGGTTCGCTTGCCGCGTTCTTGGTCAGCACCGCTCGACACAGCGCAAGCGCGCCGTGGTGGTCGAGGACGAGGCGGCATTGACCGCCGCCATCGTCGCACTGGCTCTCCAGTACGGGCGCTACGGCTACCGTCGGATCACGGCGATGCTCCGCCGCGATGGCTGGACGGTGAACGTGAAGCGGGTCGAACGGATCTGGCGGCTGGAGGGGCTCAAGGTTCCAGCGCGACAGCCGAAGCGAGCCCGCCTCTGGCTCAACGATGGCTCCTGCCTCCGTTTGCGGCCGGAGCGGCCCGGCCACGTCTGGTCTTACGACTTCGTCGAGCACCGCACGCACAATGGGCGCAAGTATCGGATGCTGAACGTGGTCGATGAGTTCACCCGTGAGTGCCTGGCCATCCGTGTGTCCCGTAAGCTGAAGGCGTACGACGTGATCGATGTCCTCTCGGATCTGTTCAGCCTGCGCGGCGTGCCCGAGCATATCCGTTCGGACAATGGCCCGGAGTTCATCGCCAAAGCCGTCCAAGACTGGATCACAGCGGTCGGCTCGAAGACGGCTTACATCGAGCCGGGCAGTCCTTGGGAAAACGGGTACTGCGAGAGCTTCAACGCGAAGCTACGGGATGAACTCCTCAACGGCGAGGTGTTCTACACCCTCAAGGAAGCCAGCGTCGTGATCGAGCGATGGCGGAGGTACTACAACAGCATCCGACCCCACTCGTCACTCGGCTACTGCCCGCCTGCGCCGGAGGTCGTCATCCGGCCACCGGAACCGGGCGGCTCAGTACCGTCCGCTCGCCCCGCCATCGTCACGCGACCGACGATGCACTAACTTCAAACCTGGGCCACCGGATGGGGGCAGGCCATGGCTACCAGAACCAAGCCGAGGGCGGCCTTCAGCCCCTTGCCCAGGCCCATCATCCGATTGCGCCAACGCATCAGCACCTCGCGTGAGAGCGTGCCGAGCAGGAGCAGTGGCAGTGCCGCGCCGAGGCCGAACAGCAGCATGGTCAACGCGACGGTGCCGAGGTCGCGTCCCTGGGAGGCGAGCAGTGAAGCCGCCCCGAGGGTTGGTCCGACGCAAGGGCTCCACACCGCCCCGAGCAGCACCCCAACGCCGAACTGGCCGAGCAGGCCGGCGGTGGAGAAGCCGCCGAACCTGTTCTCCGTCCAGTTGCTCATCGGACCCGCGGCCACGGCCAGCCGCGTCTGCGCCGCCGGGACCATCAGGACCAGCCCGATCAGGATGAGCATGATGGCCGCGCCGGTTCGGAAGATGCCGGCGTCGAGACCGATGGCGAACCCCACGGCCGCCACGAACAGCCCGATGACCACGAAGGAAAGAGCGAGCCCGGCAGCGAGCACCGCCGGACCGAACCTATGCTCCGAGGCCGCCGCGCCCAGCACCAGCGGCAGCAATGGCAGCACGCAGGGGGACAGCACTGAGAGGATGCCGGCAAGGAAGGCGAGGCTCAGGCTCGTGACCATGACGGCTCAGATCGCCTTATCGAGGAGCAACGAGATCGCCTCGGGCTTGGTCTCGCCGGCCGAGCGCCCGGTCTCCTTGTCGCCCTTGTAGGTGATGAGGGTGCTCTGCATCGTCGCGCCGAACTGTTTCACGACGTCCTTGCGGCTATCGAAGTCGACGTCGAACACCTGCAGGTCCTTGAACTTCGGATCGGCCTCCAGCTCGGCGAGGATCGGCTTCTGCGCCGCGCAGGTGGTGCACCACGGGGCGGTGATGTGCACCAGGATCGGCTTGCCCGCCTTCTGGGCGGCCTCGAACGCGGCGGGCGTGTAGGTCATCTCGGCGGCGATGGCGGCGGTGCCGAACAGCATGGGGGCGACGGCGAAGGCGGCGAGCAGGATGCGGCGGGTGGTCATGAGCGCGGATCTCCGTGAGCGGATGCGAGGCGGGGGAACGAGGGTTAGTTCGACGCCTGGGTGATGGCGCGGTCGACGTTCACGCGGGCTGACCAGTCCTTGGCGCTGTCCTGGCCTTTGAGGTCGATCAGCCGGGCGCCGCTGACGTCGACGTTCTTGAAGTCCGCGCCCGCTACCGTGGCCCCAGTCAGGTTCGCCCCGGACAAATCCGAGCCCATCAGCACCACGTCGGTGAGGTCGGCATCCTTGAGGTTGGCGTATTCCAGGCGCGACCGCCCGAGGTTGGCCCCCTTCAGGTTCGCGCCCGCAAGGTTCACCGAGGTGAACACCGCCCGCATCAGGCCCATGGACTGGTTCTTGATGTCGGCGCCGCCTTTCAGGTCTACGAGCGTCGCGCCGCTCATGTTGGCGCCCTTGAAGTCGCCGATCGGCATCGACCGGCTGAGGTCGGCACCGCTGAGGTTGGCGTCCCGGGCGGTGATGCCGAACATCTTCGTTTCCGCGAGCTTGGCGCCGGACAGGTCGGCCTTCAGGAACCACGCCTGTTCGAGGTTGGCACCGCTGAGGTCGGCGCCGCGCAGGTTAGTCTTGTTCAGGCGCGCGGTCCGCAGGTTGGCGCCCCGGAGGTTCAACCCGGACAGGTCGAGGCCGGACAGGGCCTTGTCGTGCAGGTCGATCGGCCTGCCGTCCGCGGCCTTGATCATCGCCTCGACGTCGGCGCGGCTCATCTCGGCCTGGGTCATCGCAGGCGAGGACATGTTGGCGCCGAGGAGCAGATCCTGTTCGGCGGCGGCCGGGCCGGCAGCGAGTGTAGCCAGCATGAAGCTCAGGGCGAGGCGGCGCATCGGGTCACTCCCATCGGGTGCCGTGCAGGGCCGGCGCCCGTATCGTTTTCATTGTGCCGCGATGCTATGCTGAGCTGCTGCACCCGGTCGGTGACCCAGGTCACACAAGTCCGGCGCGGCGGGAGAAAAACGCAACGCGAGCCGGATGATCAGCCTGTCGTCACGGCTGAGAGGGCGACGCCGGTCATGATGGACGCGCATAAGGTCGAGCATTGGGTCGACCGATTTCCACTTCTCCAGGCGCTCAGCCCGGCGCACCTGCAGCTCGCCCGGGGCACCGTGCAGTTCCCGGTGCTGGAGGCCGGCGCCACGGCCTACGAGCTGGATGGTGAATGCGCCAACTACCTGATGTGCCTGGAGGGGCGCACGCGCATCTTCCGCATGTCCGAAGGCGGGCGTGAGGTGCTGATCTACAAGGTCGGCCCTGGCGGTACCTGCGCCCTGACCACGCAATGCCTCCTGTCCGGCGGCACCTTCCCGGCCCAGAGCGTGGCCGAGGAGCGGACTGAGCTTGCAGCTCTGCCAGTGAGCACGTTCCAGCACCTGATGGGGGATAGCGCCACGTTTCGCAGCTTCGTCATGGACGATTACACGCGGCTGATGTCTGGCCTGTTCACGCTCATCGACGAGGTGGCGTTCGCCCCGCTGAAGCAGCGCCTCGCCCAACGGCTCCTGGCTGAAGCCGATCCGCGCGGTGTCGTTGCCGTGACCCATCAGAAGCTCGCCGACGACATTGGCAGCGTGCGCGAGGTGGTGAGCCGCATCCTGGCGCAATGGGCCGAGGCAGGCTTGATCGAGCTGCGTCGCGGCGCAGTCGAGATTGTAGAACGGGCGAGCTTGGCTACCGCCGGTAGGCGGTGAACTGCGGCGCGCGCAGCGTCCGCTTTAGGGCAAAGGGCTCTAAAGTTCGCTCCCCACCCCGAGCCGAAGTTGCCAGACTGCCGACGAATGGCCGCTTTCAGGTAGCGGCGAGGGCCGTCGGGACGGCTGCCATGGGTCGGAAGCGGGATGGCTGCTCAGGGTGGTTTTCAGCCAGTCTGCTTCAGGGCGGCGGATGCATCGAAGCGGATATAGCCGCTGGGCCCGCTTCTGACCCTTCTAGGACCTCGGAGAGGTCTGCTTACCGGCAGTGGGATGCCTATTGAGCAAAGCCTTCTATGCCGACCCCATACGTTCCATTGATCGCGGCATCGAAGATGGCATTTGATTGGCCATAATGGACAAGATCCTCTCGGCCGCCGCCAGATTGAGGCTGTAGCCGTCCCCTGCGACGACATCGTCCCGGCTATCGAGGAGAATCAGGCCGCCGCGGTTCGGAACATAAGGCTGATGCCAGCGCGACTTCGACAACTTTAGCCCGAGGCCCTTCGCCTGCTTCCGGAGCTGCGCAAGACGAAGGGTGTCCTGGTAAGTCGGTGTCAGATCGATCTCGTGCACGGCATCCTCTCACGCCCGTGTCGTCTCAGCCGCAGCCTGCCATGCAGCGCGCCACGGTCGTCGTGCTGGTGTAACGGCTCAGTGCTCGCATACTCAGCCGCTGGAGGCGAGGCCTCTCACCACCGGTAGATCAGGCTGCCAATGACCGTCGCCGGCTGATTACGATTGCAGAACCCGAACGAGCAAGTCTGGTAGTTCCGGTCGAAGATGTTGTAGCCATTAAGCTGCGCGCGGAAGCCCTTGTACTTCGGGTCGAGCGCCGCGAAATCGTAGGCCACCAAAGCGTCGTACAGCGTGACAGCGGTATTGCGCACCGTGTTCTGGTCATCTGCGTAGCTTGAACCGATGTAGCGGATGCCGCCACCGATCTGAAGACCGCGCAGGGCTGAGGACGGCGGGAACGCATAGGTCAGGAACGACGCGTAGGTATCCTGGGGGATGCCCGATACGAGATTCCCGGTGAGCGACTGGCCAGTGAACGAGACCGAGTTTACGAACCGGATATCGACGTGCGTGTAGGCGATGGTCAAGTTCGTGCCCGGGGCGAGGTTGGCGGTCGCCTCGGCCTCGAAGCCCTTCGAGCGCACGGCCCCGCCGGCAGTCTGGAACGCGAGGGAGGACGCGTCGGGGATCAGGATGTTCGACTGGGTGATGTCGAAGCCGGCAAACGCGGTTTGGATGTTGGTGCCGGGGATCAGGTACTTCACGCCGGCCTCGATCTGATCACCGGTAGCCGGCTTAAACGCTTGTCCGTTCCGGTCGAGGCCCACCTGCGGGGTGAAGGTCGTGGCGTAGCTGGCGTAGGGAACGAGGCCTGGCGCCAGGACGTAACCCAGTCCGACCCGGCCCGTGAACGCGCTGTTGTTCTGACTTGAGACCGCGCTGTCGGGGGTGGCGAAATTGTTCTGGAAGACCCAATCGTGGCGGCCGTTCAAGGTCAGGATGAAGTCGCCGAACTTGGCCTGATCCTGCAAATAGACGCCGATCTGCTCCTGGGTCTGGCGCGCGGCAGACCCGAGGGTCGGGGTCGCGATAAACTGCTGGCCGTAGTTCCGCGTGATGAGGTTCAGGTCTGGGGCTAGGCCAAAGCCGAGGCGTTGGCTCAGGCTGTACCGAGCGTAGTCGACGCCCCCGACCATGGTGTGGGCGACCGGGCCTGTGGCGAAGCGCGCCTCCAATTGGTTGTCCAGCGTATGCTGCACCAAGCCCTCGCGGATGTAGCCGGTGTCGCGCGTGCCGATCGTGTTTGCGTCGTTAATGCCGTTGATGTCGACGTACTTTCCACTGAGAAAGACGCCATAGTGCCGGAAGTTCTGGCGGAAGACCAAATCGGGTGTGATGAAATGCTCGAAGGCGTAGCCGACACGATACTGCGTCTGGTTGAGACCGGCGAAGGCCGGATCGCCCATGTAGTACGGGCTCGCCCGGAAACCCGGGTAGTTGTAGTAGAACGTCGTGGCCGGAGTGTTGGTCGTCTGGAACTCGCTTAGGAACGTGAACGTCGTAGCCGCGTCGGGTTTCCAGGTGAAGGCGGGCGCGATGTTGAACCGGTCGTCGTTGGTGCCGAGACCGATGAAGGTGCCCGCCTCGCGGCGTAGGCCAGTCAGCCGGTAGGCCATGGTTCCACCCGACCCCTCGATCGGGCCGCCGACGTCGAAGTTGCCCTGGAAGCGGTCAAAGCTGCCGGCCTGGAACTGGATCTCGCCGAACGACACAAAGACGGGGCGCTTGCTGGTGATGTCGAGGATGCCGCCGGGCGAGCCGAGGCCGTAGAGGCCGGCGGACGGCCCGCGCAGGATGGTCACGGCCTCCGCGCCATAGGGCTCGATGCGCGGGAAGATAAACCCGCTGCCGATCACGCGCAGGCCGTCGCGATAGGTGCCCTGATTGGTCAGCACGTCGAAGCCGCGGATGAAGATCTGATCGAACCGCGGGTCGAAGCCCGACCGGGCCGAGATGGCGCCGGGGACGTAGTTGATCGCATCGCTCAGGGTCTGGACGTTGCGGTCGTTGAGCTGCTCGCGGGTGACGACGGAGATCGCTTGTGGTGTCTCGATGATGGGCGTGTTGGTCTTCGTTCCCGCAGTCGTCACGCGGGCTGTGTAGCCGGCTATGCCGGATGGGCCGCCGCCGCCGCCACTAGTGGCGGCCGTGCCGCCGTCGCCGCCGCTGAGGTTGACCCCACCGGAGCCCACCGGTCCGGGAGCTGAGCTGCCGGGTCCTGCTGCTTCAACCGAGAGTTCGTTGAGCTGGACGGTTCCGTCCTGCGCCGTCGCAGCCCCGGAAAGGGTGGTGGTGGCCAGAAGAACGGCGAGGAGTAGAGAGCGGTAGGACATGGATCACGCTGACGCGCACCGGAGCGGCACAATGCCCGTGTAAACACTGTTCACGGATCGTTGATCAAGCCGAAAACGTGTTGTATTTCACACACTTACAACGGTTCAAATCTGAAGAAATTCTAAGCTGAAGCTTATCGAGCACCATCTGGTCCTGCGTGAGAGCGAGTTGCCCCAAATAGTGTTCGACCGTGGGTGATCCTAAAAATGCCAACTGCATCACCCCGAACGACTGAGCCCAGGGCGGAGTCGAAGGTCGGCTTCCAAACGTTACGTCAACTCTCGCTTTCCACTCAGAGCCGAAGCTGCCGGGTGTCTGAGGAATGACCGCTTACGGGTAGCGCCGACGCGTGGCCTGTACGGCCGGGTCGGGTCGCTTGCAGAACGTCCTGTGTGGATGACTCCCGCATTGCAAGTGGCGAATTGAGCTTCTGGCGCGTTGGTCGGATGCAGTCTTGTGTCCGGCCTGTCGGTGCAGTCGTTCATGTTGACTGCTGGCCCTGATGGTATCCGCGAGCTGGGTCCCACTCTGCTTCGCGGGCTATGACGCCCTGGACATTCGGCGGGGTGTCCCGGCTCCCGGTCTGACCGGTTCGCCATCAACTCTCATCGTCCTCGCAACCTATAAAAAGTCTCTTTGCCGTGCTTGTCAGGCGGCCGTGGCCGCTGGTGCGCGGTAGGTGCCGCCGCGGGTCATGATCGCCCAGGCGACCCGCGCGGTGCGATTGGCGGCCGCAACGGTCACGACGCGCACCGGCTTACGCTGGAGAAGGGCCGGCAGCCGCGGGTCGACCGAGGTCGGTGTCGCCTTCGCACGCCGGATCAGGGAGGTCATGCCGACGACGAGCAGGCGGCGCAGGTAGCGGTCGCCCATGCGCGAGATCCGACCCAGGCGCTCCTTGCCGCCGCTGCAGTTCTGCAGCGGGGTTAGTCCCAACGAGGCGGCGAACTGCCGACCGGAGCGGAAGCGCTCGGGCTCGCTCACTGAGGCGGCCAGCGCCGTCGCCGAGACGATACCGACACCGGGGATCGTCGCCAGGCGCTGCGACAGGTCGCTGTCCCGATGCCAGGCGAGCAACTCCTTTTCCAGGCGGGTGAGCTGGATCTGCACGGCGCCGATCTGATCGGCCAGCCCGGTCACCACGCGTTGCGCCAGTGGTGGCACCTCGGCCGCGTCTCCGGCCGAGAGCCGGGCCGCTAGTTCGAGCGCGTGCCGCAGGCCCCGCGCCATCTCGATCCCGAACTCGGCGAGCAGGCCGCGGATCATGTTCACCAACTGCGTGCGTTGCTTGACCAGCAGGTCGCGCGTCCGGTGCAGCGCCAGCGCCGCCTGCTGCTCGGTCGACTTCACCGGCACGAACCGCATGCTCGGACGCGTCACCGCCTCGCAGATGGCAGCGGCGTCGTTCGCATCGGTTTTACCGCGCTTCACATACGGCTTCACGTAAGCGGGCGGCATCAGCCGCACGTCATGGCCGAGCTTCATCAGTTCCCGGGCCCAGTGGTGGGACGTGCCGCACGCCTCCATGCCGACCAGGCATCGCGACAGCTTGGCGAAGAACGGCACGACCTGCGCCCGCCTCAGCGACTTGCGAACGACGACTTGCCCGGCTGCATTGACGGCGTGGACCTGAAAGATGCTCTTGGCCAGATCGATGCCGACAGTGGTGATCTCCATGGGGATGGCTCCTGCATCTGCGTGGCTGCTGCGTCGACAGCAACCACATCTTGGCACCGAGATGCCGTCAGTTGGAGCGGGAGCCATCCACCCCATCTGCTTCCGGACGCATGGTCGAGGTCCGACGCTATCCGCGACCGGTCATTCGCGTAACACGCACATACGGAATACGGCTTAATCGTTTTTCCGCCAGATCTCCTCGGCGAGCAGCGTCGCGAATGACACCCACGCGACCAGCGGGATGCCGAGCTGACCGGCGGTCTTATCGGCCTGACTGGCCGCAGCCACGTAGCCCACCGCACTTGCGCCAAGCGCGGCCGAGGCGACGGCGCCCCATCCCGTCGAGCGATGACCGAAGAACACTTCACTCCAGCCCGCGATGCCGACTTGGTTCGCAGCCCAAAACGCCAAGGCTGTCGTTCGCTCGGACGACCCCTCGGCACGCAGCAGCCGGTAGCCGCCATAGGCGAGCGACGCCTGGATGCCGGTCCAAGCGATAGGATAGACAAGGGACGGCGGCGTGTAGTCCGGCTTGTCGAGACGCCGATACCAACGCTGCGTTCGAGGGTGTTCAGGCGTCGGGCTCGCGCGCCGTCCGATCAAAAGCGCCGCCGTGACGGCGCCGATCGCAAGTACCGCGGCCTGGGCCGGGGACAGGCCTCCCGTTCGTGCTTGAATTGCCACGATGATACTTCTCTCTCGATCTCAGCCGTTGATGTGGCGCGGCAGGGGACATCGGCCCAGGGGGCGGGAATTCAGCGGTGGTGATTTATTTGGGTTGAGAGCGGTCGCAAGCGCCAGTCTGAGAAAGGCGTACCTTTTCCAGAACACCGTCCCCGTCCGCTTTCGACTCTTTACAGACCCTCGGAAGGTCCGCTTCGCGGCAACTTCGTGGACAATAACTTACGATTGAATCGTGGGAATATCTGGCCATCTGCTCATAGGCGTAAGATTGGAATGAGCCGAGGTCAGATTGTGCACAAGGTCTGGCGAGCCGTGATGATATGGCCTTCCGGCCGATGATCAGCGGTTTCAGGTCAGCTTGAACGTGATAGCAGGACTGAGCCGCCGTCCGAAATTATCAGTCCGTCGGGATGAAGCGCAGCGTGCCGGCCTGACGCGCTGAGGTCCCGGTATCGTTCGGGTGATTGACGCCATCCGTGATAGTCACTTCCGAGAAGTCGAACGGGCTCACCCCGTCCAGGCAAGCCACGTTCACGGCATATAGATCGGTGTTGGATCGTCGTTGGTGATGCGTGTAGATCCCGCAGCGGGAGCAGAAGAAGTGCTGGGCCGCCCCGGTATGAAACCGGTAGCTCGTGAAAGCCTTTGCACCCTGCAGGATCTCGATCCCACCTGCCTCCGCCATGGCGACCACGGCGCCGCGCATCCGGCAGTACGAGCAGTTGCACCGACGGATCGACTTGAAGCCGTCGCTGAGCGTCACCTCGAAATGCACTGCTCCGCAATGGCACCGGCCAGTCCGAACATTCGCCTCATCCACCATGTCGCCCGCGCCTCCTATTCTAGTTGGCCCCCTGCCGCTCCCTCAAAACCGTGCAGTTGCCGTGAGCAAATCGACTAGGCAGCCAGGCACGCTGCCCCTGCGGCGATTGCGGCGCAGGATGCGAACCGTCGCGCGGTCAGCGTCTCCTTGAGGAACACGCGCCCGATGATGGCTGCGTAGACCACGCTGGTCTCACGCAGCGCGGACACCACGCCCATCGCGTCGTACTGCATGGCCCAGATGACGATGCCGTAGGCGAGGAGCGAGACGAGACCGCCCGTCAGCGCCATCCCGGTCTGCGCCCTGGTGTAGGCCGGTGGTCTCCCCCGCATCAGGAAGTAGATCGGCGGCATCGTTATGCTCCACAGCAGGAACATGCTGTTCGTATAGGCCACGCTGCTTCCGGCCAGCCGGACGCCGATCCCATCCACGACGGTGTACGCCCCGATCAGAACCCCCGTGGTCAGGGCAGCGGGAAGGAAGTCGGCTCGGAGCCCCTTGCCCTGGAAGGCGAGCGAGACGATCCCCGCGGACACCAGAGCGATGCCGATGGCGGAGACGATGTCGATGGCCTCGTGCGCGAAGATCAGCGCGCCGAGAGCGACCAGCATGGGTGAGGATCCGCGTGAGATCGGGTACGTCTGCCCGAGGTCACCGACGCGGTAGGTTCGGACGAGGGACAGGTTGTAGCCGGTGTGGATGATGGCCGAGGTGATCACGTAGGGCCAACTCGCTGCGTTGGGCCATGGCACGAACACCGCCGCGACTGCGGTCACGCAGGCGACTGCGATCATCATCAGCGTCATCGACCACAGCCGGTCGCCACCGCCGCGCAGCACAGCGTTCCATCCGGCATGCAGGATCGCGGCGCACATCACGCAGGCTAGGACGAACGGGCTCATGGAACTGGCTCGGGATTGGTGGCGCGGCGCTGGAGAGCTTCGATCAGCGAGGCAGAGGTTGCTGAGCGGCCGCTCTCATAGCGAGGTGCGGTGATAGGGCGAGCATGATTGGGACGACGGTCAGTGCGGTCACGGCCCCAGCGACTGCCGCCCAGCTCGGCCCGACGGCGTCCCCGAGTCGGCCGTAGAGCAGAGGGATCGAGAGCGCGCTGCCGCCCAGGGTGCAGGTGTAGAACACGGCAAAGGCCCGCTCGACCCGTCCACCCGGGGCCAGTTCCGGCACCGTGCCGTACAGGACTGACGAGGTGCCGTTCAGCATCACGCCGAGCAGTGGCAGCAGGATCAGCGCGGGAGCGAGCGGAAGCGCGATCACGGCCAGGATCGCCGCCGCGGTCCCGACCTCGGTCAGCAGCACGGTCCGGGTCACGCCGAGGCGCTCCCCGAGCCGGCCGCACACGGCCTTGCCGAGCGCGCCGCCGATGAACACCAGAGAGAGCGCCAGCCCCACGGTGGTCAGCGCCGCGCCCTTCTCCTGCAGCAGGAACGGCAGGTAGAGCAGGAAGGCCGGGCGGGCGGCGTTGTCGAGGGTACCGATGGCGACGAGCAACCAGAAGCCGGCCCGACCGCCCCCCGCGTGATGTGGCTGGGCTGTCGACGTGGCTTTGCCCTGCGGCTCTCCTTGTGAGGCGGGATCTCGCGGAAGCAGTAGGCTCACACCAAGAGCGACCACGACGCCCATTCCGGCGACGACCCACAAAGCCATGCGCCAGCTCAAAAGCGTCAGCAGCAGGCCGACGAGGGGCGGCAGCGACGCCTTCCCCAGATCGCCTGTGAAGTTATAGGTGCCGAGTGGCCCCCGTGCGCTCCGTCCGTAGGCCCGGGAGATCACCGCTGATGCTAGTGGATGCTGTGTGCTGCTGCCCGCTCCGCCCAGCGCTAGACCGATACACAAGCCGAGCAAGCCGCCCGACGCCCCCGCAACTGTGTAGCCGACCGCGCTGAGCAAGGTGCCGAGCACCAGCACGAGGCGAGCACCGAGGATCTGCCTGAGATGGCTCGCCGGGATCTGCAGCGCGGCCATCGTCCCGCTGTAGAGGGTGCGCAGCAGTCCGAGGGCGACATAGCCAAGCCCGAACTCCTCCTGCAGGACCGGTAGAAGCACGTAGATCAGGTCCGTATAACCGTCGTGCAGGGCGTGGTTGATGCCGGTCGCTACCAGGGTCCGTGACGCGTCCTGCGACGGGGCAACAGCCTGAGACGAGGTAAGCTGTGGTGCAATCGTCATCCCGCTTCCTACGCCGCCCTCGTCGTACGATGCCGCCCTTTGCCGAAGCCGGCAAACGACTAATGCTGACGCTCGCGTGAGGAAATGTGACCTGATGGGTTAGCTGGCCCTAGGTTCACATCAGTTGCGGCTTAGCGACGAACGAGCGCCTTAAACCGTTGTGATATGCAGTCGGGAACGATCGCGATCGTAGGACCGTCATCCCCCAATATCGGGACCTCACATGCTGGCTTGGTTTCGCGCGCTCATGCCGAAGGAGGACCGGTTCTTCGACCTGTTCGAGCGCCATGCTGCTACGCTCGTGGACGGCGCGGCTGCGCTCCGGGCGCTGCTCGACGGCACTCAGGAGGTGCCAATGGCCTGCCAGGCGATCGCCGACCACGAGGACGAGGCCGACACGATCACCCGCGAGGCGCTGCTCGCCGTGCGCCGAACCTTCATAACCCCGTTCGACCGGGGCGACATCCAAGCCCTGGTCGGGTCGTTGGACGACGCCATCGACCAGATGCTCAAGACCGCCAAGGCCGTACAACTGTTCGAGGTCACCGCCTTCGAGCCGTCGATGCGCGAGATGGGCGCGGTGATCCAAGAGGCGGCGGCCGCCACCGCCGAGGCGCTGCCGAAGCTACGGGCCCTGGGCGAGAACGCCACTATCCTCAACACCCTGACCGAGCGGGTCATCCAGCTCGAAGGCCGAGCGGACGATCTGCACAATGCCGGGTTGAAGGCGCTGTTCAAGGCGTCCCGGCAGGACCCCATGGCCTTCGTAGTTGGGTCCGAGCTTTACGATCACCTGGAGAAGGTCATGGACCGGTTCGAGGATGTCGCGAACCAGATCAGCAGCATCGTTGTCGAGCATGTCTGAGCCGATCGCGTGACCCTCCTGATCGTCCTCATCGGCGTCGCCCTGGTCTTCGACTTCCTGAACGGCCTGCATGACGCGGCCAATTCGATCGCCACCATCGTGTCGACCCGGGTGCTCGCACCCCGCTACGCCGTCATCTGGGCGGCATTCTTCAACTTCGTGGCGTTCCTGATCTTCGGCCTGCACGTCGCCGGCACGGTCGGGTCCGGCATCATCGACGTCACCACGGTGACCGACCGGGTGATCCTGGGTGCGCTCGGCGGCGCAATCAGCTGGAACCTGATCACTTGGTACGCCGGCATTCCGTCGTCGAGTTCGCACGCGCTGATCGGCGGCCTGCTCGGGGCCGGCATCGCTAAGGCCGGATTGGGCGCGATCGTCTGGCCGGGCGTGATCGCTACAAGCGCCGCCATCGTGCTCTCGCCCGCCCTGGGCTTCGGTCTCGGGTTGCTGCTGATGCTGGCCGTGTCGTGGATCTTCGTGCGCTCGACACCCCACGCCGTGGACCGGTTGTTCCGCCGGATGCAGTTCGTCTCGGCCTCGCTCTACTCGCTCGGCCACGGCGGCAACGACGCGCAGAAGACCATGGGCATCATCGCGGTGCTGCTCTACGCCCACGGGGAGGGCGACGGCGCGTTCCACGTCCCGCTCTGGGTGGTCTTGTCCTGCCAGACTGCCATGGCGCTCGGCACGCTGCTCGGGGGCTGGCGCATCGTCCACACGATGGGCTCGAAGATCACCCGGCTATCGCCCATGCAGGGCTTCTGCGCCGAGACTGGCGGGGCCGTGACCCTGTTCGCCGCCACCGCATTCGGGATCCCGGTCTCGACCACCCATACGATCACTGGGGCGATCATCGGTGTCGGCGCGGCTCGGCGGGTCTCGGCAGTGCGCTGGAACATCGCCCAGGGCATCGTGGTCGCCTGGGTGATCACCATGCCGGCCGCGGCGCTAGTGGCGGCACTGATCTACAGCATCTCGGGCTTCGTTCTGCCGTGAAGCAATACGTCTCGCCGTCTGGAACGAGCACGTCAGTCGAGAGCAGGCGCGGGGCGCTTTAGATCAGGCATATCTCACCGACTTTTAGATCGAGGCGTCGTGCGAGGTCACGCCCTAGCGAGCCCACCACCTCCACGTGCACGTCATCCGCCGCCAATGCGTCCACCTGCGCCATCGCCACCGCAGCCGAAGGGGCCAGGATGACGTAGACGCGGACGCCTTCACGCCTCTGATGCACGGCGATCAGATAGGCCGTATGCTTAGCCCGCTTCGTCACCGAGCTACCTCGATCCCAAGCCGGTCGGCGTCAGCCGCCGCGTCAATCCTTGTCGGGCTTTTCCTTGGTCAGGGCGCCCGTCTTGGGATCGACGTGGAACTCCATCTTCACGCCGTTCTTCACGCCCTCGCCTTCCCAGTGCCCGTCGTCAGCCTCGAACTCGGTGATGCTGGTGTAGCCCGCGTCCATGAGCTTCTGCTTGACTTGATCGGCTGGGATCCAGTCCGGTCCTGGCTTATCCGTCTTCGCCAGCGCCGGGCTGGCAAAGCCGAATGCCGTCGCGAGGATGAGAGTAGAGAGAGCCATCGATTTCATTAGCCGTCTTCGTTTCAGAATGTGTCCGATAACGGGCGGCATGTGGGGCGGTTGCACGGCGAAGTCGTACACGCTCAAATCGCAGCTGACCGGCGCCGAACGAGAGCGCCACGCGGCGCTCGTGATCTAACGTTCGCTCAGCGTCGGTCAAAGGTGGAACGTCCGCTTTGTGACGAAAGGTCAAGGTCCGATTGCCACCCCGAGCCGAAGTTGTCGGACGGCCAACGGATGACCGCTTTCGGGGAGCACCATCCGGGGCCTGTACGGCAGGGGTGGGTCGGTAGGAGGCCGTCCGCTTTTTCGGCGGATCTGCTCCGAAGCGGACCGGCGGCTATCGGCCAGGTTCAGTCGCGTGAGTAGGCGCTTCCGAATGGCTGGGTTGGGTGGTTTCCTGCCGGCCCGCTTCTAGTCGGCGTAGCGATGAAGCGGACGTGCCGCCGCGCCCGTTCACGACCCCACTCGGACATGGCTTAGGCATCGTCTAATGTCTGCTCCTGCGATGAAGCGGACGGCATAATGACCGCAACCAGATCAAACATATGTAACTGTAAGACACTGTAAGGCGATGCTAGGGCTAAGCATGGCTCTGCGCGAAACCATCACCATCTCCGTGCCCCCGGAACTCCGGGCGTTCCTGCAAGGGTGTGTAGCCACTGGCCGCTACAGCAGCGTCAGCGAGGTCGTGCGGGCCGCTCTACGCGAGTTTGAGCGAGCCGAGATGGGTAACACTCCGATCTCACGGCAAGCGATAGCGCAGCGGACTCCTCCCCCTCATGACCGCGCCTGATCCGATGTCGGGTAGCCTCGACTTCCTCAGCGAGGGTGGTGAGATGGGCGCGCGCATCCGCGTCCCGAGATGCGAGCGATGGCAAGCCAAAAATCAGCAGGTAGAAGCGAAAAGTTCTAAACGTGCATTGATTTGTTGTGTTCGCTGGCGCAGATGGCTTGCTTCACTCAAGCAGGTGCGCCGTGAACGAGAATACAGGGACCATCGAGGCTCAGACCATCGATTTCATCGGACTGACGAGCGAGATCGTCTCAGCCTACGTGTCTAACAATTCCGTCCGGCCCGGTGATCTGCCGGAACTGCTCACCGGCGTTCACACTGCCCTGGCCGGTCTCAGCAAAAGCGCCGCTGCGGCGGCTCCGGCAGTCGAGAAGCTCACACCCGCGCAGATCCGGAAGTCGATCACGCCAGACGCGCTGATCAGCTTCCTCGACGGCAAGCCGTACAAGACCCTGAAGCGGCATCTCAGCAAGAGTGGCATGACGATCGAGCAGTACCGGGAGCACTTCGGCCTGCCGCGGGATTACCCCTCGACGGCGGCCAGCTACTCGGCACAGCGCTCGGCGCTTGCCCAGAGTTTCGGGCTGGGCCAACGACGCGAGAAGGTGGTCGCGGAGGCTGCTAAGCCCGCGGCGACCGTCTCCGACAAGCCGAAGCATGCTGGTCGGCCGCGGAAGGCCGCAGAGGCATAGCAGAAGGCGAGGCTACGGATCTTTCCGCTACCGATCCTTCTCTTCCCTCTATCGCGGCGGTTGAGCGCCCTCACGCTCCTGCTCGCGAGCGCACCGGTCGCCGTGCCCTCCCCGGTCACGCGTGGCCGGTGCGTCCTCTTCCTTGCTGACAGCGGCGGTAAGGACGTCCTCACACCATGCAGATGCCAGGCGGGCCAACTTGGGCGCAGTGAAGGCTCTGCAGCGTCAGGCTACAAGCCTCGTCACCGATAACGGTCATTATCGATGGTTAGCAGCGCGCCATTGCCTCAGATCGCACACGCTTGGGGAAATGCGCTTGGGGCAACGAACTTTCAGTTCAGCCCGGGATCACGTCCGGCACGATCCGCGGGATCAGGAAGGTAACGCCCATCGTCGTATTGCGACGCCACACGACCCTGACTGGCAGCGAGGTGCTCGCCCTGCCGATCGAGAGATCGAACGTGTTCGGCACCTTCCTGCCCGAGGCAAACAGGATGCACGCGCCGTTAGAGCTGTGGTTGAGCACCAGGCAGGGGGAATGAACGGGTGTGCCCGCGAACGACGCGCGTCCCTCTAAGAGTCCGTCCGAGAAGTCAGGCTGATCGGGCGAGGCGTCTGACGAGGATCATGACGGCTGCGGCGTAGAGGAAGGCTCGTGCGGAGGCGAGTGTCGCTTCCGGATCCTTCCAGAGGCGTCGGTTGCGGCTGATCCAGGCGAAGAACCTCTCAACGACCCACCGACGTGGATGAACAGCGAAGCCAACCTGATCCGGCGGCTTGCGCACGATCTCCACGGCGATGATCGTCGCGCTCGCTGGCTTGTCGCCGGCATAGCCGGCGTCGGCGAAGGCCTTGGTGATGAACGGGAAGGTCCGGCGCGACAGGCGCAGGACCGGACCGGCTCCGTCCCGGTCCTGCACGTCGGCAGGTTGCGGATCGAGGACGAGCGCACGCCCGTCCGTGTCGACCAGAGCTTGGCGCTTGCGGCATTTGACCTTCTTGCCAGCGTCGTAGCCGCGCGGCCCGCCGCTCTCCATCGTTTTGACGGTCTGGCTGTCGAGCACGGCTGCAGACGGCGAGGCTTCCCGCCCGACACGCTCGCGATCGGCCATGACGAGGTGATGGTTGATCCGGCCGAACAGCCCTGTGTCGCGCCAGCGGCTGAAGTAGCCGAACGTCGTCGAACGCGGCGGCAGATCCTTGGGGATCATCCGCCAGGAGATCCCACCTCTCAGAACGTAGAAGATGGCGTTCAGGACTTCCCGTGTCGTCCAGAGCGGAGGCCGGCCACAGGACGCTGGCCTCGGCATCAGCGGCGCGATCACAGCCCACTCGGCATCGGTGAGGTCAGTTTCATAGCGAAGGCCCGCGCGGCTATGCTGCCGCCGGGTGGTCGGGGTCCACATGGCGCTTCCAGGTTAGGCTTCAGCACCCTCCTGGAATCATCGCCATCCCGGCCACTCAACCCCGCCTCAGGCCCTTATCGGACGGGCTCTAACGTTGACGTTACACGAAGCTTGGCGCGGCGCTCTAACATCGCAATGCACTACTGAAATGAGATCTCACGATGGCATATAATTTTTAAAACTTTATATATCAGACGAATCATCACAGCTTTAAGCAATTAAAATTGGACCAACGGTTCAAGGAGCGCTACCGTGGGCGCCTTCTATAGAGCGCCCCCCTCAGCAATTATAGATTCCACGTCGACTTGCTCACGTGCTACTTTGCATCAGTCGCTCCGGCTCGGATGCCGAACGGCACAGGGCCGAACCACGTCGTTACGGGATCCGGCCCGCTTCCCTATCCCGCCCGTATCGTCACGGACGCATCGTCAGGGTCGACTGTCTCGACCCGTGGGCAATCTCATACCTTAGCCAACACCCTTTGGATTTGAGCAGCCGCCCATGGGCCGCCCCGGACCGCTGGGATGAGCTGATCCGCGCCTCCGAGTTCGACGCGACCTACCTGCATTTGCGGAAGCGAGCGGCGGGATGACCCTGCATCTTCAGCCGGTGCGGGTCCGCACCAGCAGTCAAGATAGCAACGGACAACTCGTGTTCGCGGACGGCTTCCTCGTGGCAGTCCTGGTTCGGCTCTTCGACTAGCACGGTGCCGATGTGGGCCTGCGGTTCTTGGAAGCTGGCTTCGGCCCGACCGCAGTGATCGGTGCTCCCCTGTTCTTAGACCTGGACGCGGCTCAGGCCTGGATCGAGCGGCATCTCAGCAGCAAGCGGGGGGGGGGGGGGGGGGGGGGGGGGGCGTAGCTTAGGATGCGACTGGAAAGTTTCTCAGGAAACACTCGGTGCCGGACCCGTAAACAGCCGTTCGTATTCGGCTTCCGGAGCGCCGTAGGAGGGGCCGGCTAGAGCGAGCAGCGCCGCGCGATCGCGGACGATCAGGGTACCGCGCTGTCGACCGATCACGCCGGAACGCTCCAAGACCGAGATCGCGCCCGTCAGGCCCGGACGATTGACCCCGAGCATCAGCGAGAGAAACCGATGCGTCGTCGGCAACTCGTCGCGCTCAGTCCGATCGTGGACCATGAGCAGCCAGCGGGCGAGACGCGGCTCCAGGGTGTAGCGGCCGTTGGCTAGGGCCGTGGACGTGGCAAGCACGCCGAGGACGTGCGCATACCGCAACAGGTGATTGTGCAGGCGCGGACTGCTCCGGAGCGCCTCCGAGAAGGCGCTCACGGGTATGATCTGCGCCAGCCCGATAGCCTGAACCCGGGCCTCGTCTGGCGTCCGCTCGGCGTCGAGCAGGATCGGCACGCCAACCATGCCCTCGCATCCGACGAGCCCGACCTCGACCTGCTGGCCATCTGCCGCGACGCTGACGAGCGAGACGATGCCTCGTTCGACGAAGGCAACCCGGGTGATGGGGGTGTCGGCTTTGATCAGCACATCGCTCAACGACAGGACCACGAGTTCGAGGTGCGGCTGCAGGAGACAGAAATCGTCCGGATTCAGGGATCTAAGCAAGCGATTGAGGCAGCTATCCTGCGTCGGTTGCGACATGGTCCCGTTCACTTGGAGCGGGAGGCCCAAGAGCTCTCGGTCGGGAGCACTTGAACGTGCCTGCGTCCTACGCCTGCTTGTCTTTGAGCCTAATCTTCTAAGAGAGCAAGATATCAATCAAATGATGGAGATTTGGTCGGATATCTGACATAGTGGCAGATACCGAGGTGCAGCGATGTGAGCCCCATGCAGCAGGCGCTGACGCGGAAGCTTGAGAGCTTTGAACCGCTGTCCGACCAAGCCCGCTCGGCCTTGAACAACCTGATACTCAAGGTCCGGCAGGTCGGAGCGCGCCAGGATCTAATCCAGGAAGGCGACAAGCCCGACAACGTCCTGCTGATCCTCGACGGCTTCGCCTGCCGGTACAAGGTCCTTCCGGACGGCCAGCGCCAGATCATGGCACTCCTCGTACCGGGCGATTTCTGCGACCTGAACGTGTTCATCCTCGACGAGATGGATCACACCATCGGCACCATCTCGACGTGCCAGGTCGTTGATATCCCGCGCGGAGCTATCGATAAGATCACAGCACAGCACCCGAGCATCGCGCGCGCCTTCTGGTGGTGCTCTCTGGTCGATGGAGCCGTCCTGCGCGAGTGGCTGGTCAATATGGGCGCGCGCGCTCCGGACCAGCGCATCGCGCATTTTCTGTGCGAACTTCTCATGCGCTTGGAAGCGGTCGGCCGTGTTACCGACAACAGCTATGCGTTTCCGCTCACGCAGTCTGAGATCGCCGACACGATGGGTCTGTCCGACGTGCACGTGAACCGGACGCTGCGCGAGCTTCGCGCCCTCGGCCTGATCCACCTCAAGCGACGCGTGCTGACCATTCTCGACGTCGAGCGAATGAAGGCCTTCTGTAGCTTCGCACCGAACTACCTGCACCTGCGCAACACCCGTTGGGGAGAGCGCCGCGACCTGAGTTGGCTTGGCCGCGCCCAGGAGGGCTAGCCGATGTCCGAGCGGGGCAATGTCGAGACGCTGATTGTGCTGCAGCCGATCGCGATCGACACGGGCAGCCTTGACCACGACGGCATGCTGGTGATCGCCAACGGCCTACTCGTGGCAGTGCTGGTTCGCCTCGCCGAACCCGAGCATGCCAATGTCGGAAGTTGGTTCATGGAGGCGGGGTTCGGCCGGCTGCAAGGGCTGAGGGTCCCTGCCTTTCCGACTCTGGAAGACGCAACGCGCTGGCTGCGACGACATCTCAAGCCAGTTTGAGCTATCTCGCCGGTGATCGGATGGGAAATCCTGCACGCAAACTTCAACAGGGACGCTGCGGCAGGGGCCACGGGGCAAACCGTGAGTGAACCCGAACAAGGCAGTGCCGAGGCGGTGTACGTCTCGGCCATGGTCGGCGAGATGATGCGGCGCGTTCTCAACGATGCCCTCGTCAACCTCGCGCGGACGAAGGGTGCGAGCTATCTCGACATGCTCGTGCAGCGTGAGCCAGCCCGCTACGCCGATCTATTCCGAGAGCTGCCGGACGATACAACTGAAATCACCAACACGTTACATGCCTGGTTCGTGATGGAAGGTAGCGCCGCCTTGCGGGCTGTCGTCAAACGCGCAAGCGAGATTAGCGCAGCGCGCTAGGCTGCCGACAGCCGCTTGGTGTTGAAGGCGACGTGCTCGCGGTAGCGGGCGATGACCGTCTCGGGCGAGCCTCCCAACATTAGCGTGGTCATTGCCTCGCCGGCCGCATGCACCTTCTCGACGACCATCGACTGCATCTCGGCGCGGCCCTCCCGGCCGCCCCAGGCAAGCCGAACCATGCGCAGCTCGATCACGCGTCGCGACTCGATCGCCAGCATTATCGACGACAGGAAGGTATTGTACACGGCACACTCCGCACCGCGGCAGATGCGGGCACGGGATAAACGCCGTTCGACGCCTCAGAGATCCAGAAGAATAATATTGAGGGAAGACGCCGCACCCCTGCCCATATATAAATTAGCAACCTATCATCGAGATCCTGGTTTACTTTAAAGCATCATGCTCCCCGTCGCTTATGCTTCGGCGGTTCTCCCGACGAAAAGTACAGCTCATGGGCAGCGGCATTTCTCTTTTAGTACTTGCACTTGGCACGATTGGCGACGTCGGCTTCTTAGCCATTGCGGCTCGAAAGCAGGTGGCAAACCTGAAGGGTGACCCGGAACGCTCCAACCTCATCAAGGATCATGGCGGCACACCACGCCAGAACATGCCGGGGACCGAGCACTGAAACCGCGTCTGTAGTGCCTAGACAGTTTTATCCCCGGCTCGACCCCGCCGCCCGATCTGCTCACGGGTTGGCGGGGCTTGTGCCTTTTCTCACGGCGAGGAGCCGAATACGCGACGCGGCCCGAAATGCAGGATGGGGGAGGGCGGTTAGCCGAGCCTCAACGACATTTCCTAGCAAGGGCCCGAAGTGGGAAAGGCTACTCTTTTTCAGGCGACCTAGGCCCCATAACTGCTGACACACAGTCAGCAACGTGTTCATTTCGTAATTGAGCCGCCTCTCGGTCTTGGCAGAGTCAGCTTCGGCGCTACCGTCTCCGCAGGAAAAAGAACCAGATCAGGATCAGCACGGGGATCGGCACCCCCAAGAGCCAAAGCAGGCTACCTGTCAGCATGTCATCCTCCCTTGAGCGAGGGAGTAAGCCAACGAGGCGCCGATCCGTTCTGGTGCACCTGGCCTACGCGATGGCGGTGAACTACGGACAGGCGTGAAAGACTGGCTCACTGACTATTAAACCACGATCACCGAACCGTCGATTTGATTGACCGACACGACACGCGGTCCGCGAACATCGGGATCCCGCTGCTCCCAGGCCGACAAGGCGGCGTTGGCGGCCTCGACGATCGCCCCCGGAGAGCTGCCGATCCGTGGACGGATCGCCTCAACAAGGCGCGTCAGGATCGTCTGCTCCTCAAGCCGGTGCGCAGGCATCGTGGCTTGCTGGCAGAACGCCACGTAGACGTTCTCGGCGATCACGCGGGCGGCGCGGTCGGGTTCAGGCGTGTCACTCATCTCAGATAGCCCTTCGCCTTCAGATGCTAGGTGGTACGACCTGACCACCCCAACGCCTACCCCTTCCGCTCCCGGAACCGGATCCCGGCCCCGCCGCCGTCCTCCGGATGAACTTCAGGCCGGGGGTTATCACACCAGCCCGGCGAGCCCGTAGGCTGCCAGCGCAGTAATCAGGACTGTGAAACCGACGAGCGAGACGGTGCCGCCGATCCCGCCATGAGCCCCCCCGTCATCGGCCTGCGGCCTTCTTCACATACTCCCAGACCGGAATGCCGCAGACCTGACCTTGCTTGGTCCGGTAGCCTGAGCCGTCTGCGAACACGATCCTGGTGGGTTCCACCTCCAAAGCCTTGCTCCCGGAGACCATCATCACCCCGCAGTAGTCGAGCCGCAGCCTTCCATGCTCTGGATGAAGCGCGAACAGCTCGGCCGCCGTCCAACCGAGCGCATGGGCCTCAGCCCCGAGCCGGTCGCAGAAATCGATGGCAGCCTCGCGGATCGGCACCCAGCGGGTCGGCGTCAGATACCGGCAGGGCGAGGCGTGCGGGGATAGATCCTCAAGGGCGCTGCGCCACACGGCAGCGGCGTTCGGGAGCATGGTGGGTGCGAAATCGGAAGCCATACGGCCGAGCTACGGGAGCGAGACCAGGAACGCTATGCGACGGAAAGCGGGGGGGGGGAGGGGGAGGGGGGGGGCCCTGCGGGCGACGAGCTGCGGCCCGAGCCGGCACCCTCGATCCCGCCTGACGGCGGACGGCTGCGCCGTCTGCGCGATAACAAAGGAATTCAGGCAGCAAGCCACATCAGCAGGTTGGCAGCAGCACTCCGGCTCAAGCCGAACCGGTCCTGTAGCGCGTTGGCGAGCTGCGGACGGCTGATCCCGATCTGACGTGCGACTGCCCCTTGCGTCATCTGGCGCACCCGCTGCGCATCACGCACGGCCCGCACGAGGTTGTCGGGTAGGACACCGCCGGCATAGTCGCTGAGGGGAGCGCCAATGTGTCTCCACTCCCCACCACCGAGCATGTCGGGGTGCTCAAAAACTCCTTCCTCCGGAAGCGGCTGCGCGACAGCACGACCTGACGGGATCGCCCTTACCTTGGCTCCGGGCGCATGCCCGACAGCGCCGACGCTCGGGCTCAGGCGGGGCTTCCTCGCTGGACTCGGAATGGCTCGTTCTGCGACGTGAGACCGATCCGTCGTGAGCTTTAGGTACTTCGTACCTGGTGCCGACGAAACAGTCTCACGGTCTCGGATCTGAGCGGGGAGGGTGCCGGCTTTCTGGTGCAGGAAGTAGGTCGCCCGACTCATATCGAGAGTGGCCCACGGCTCAAGCCGGGCCTTCGATTGCTCCCGCGGCCGGACCCCTTTGGCGATGCGGTAGGCCTTCGCCAGTTCGGCTTCCCGGGCTCGCTGATCGCTGGCGAACTCTCGGGCCGTCATGCCGGCCGGGCGGATGCGCGCGATCCGCAGCCGCTCCCGCTCATCCGTCGTGAGGCGCAGCAGGTCGCCCAACTCCTGCGCGGACCACCACAACCGTTTCCGGCCGTCGCGCTCCTCAGCCTCGGCGATGCATCCGCGGTTGGCGCTTAGGCTAATACGGGAACGCCAACTCGGCACCAGCCGGTGACGTGCTGCTCAAGATCCTCGGCGAGAAAGCCACCGGCCTTCGCAACGAGCCAGGGCAGGGCGGCTCTCAGGTAGACTTCGCCGTCGTCCGTATCGCAGGGGCCGAGATGGCGGGTGTGGATCAGGCTCCCGATTTCGTGGAGCGTCTGCCGATCGCCTGTCCAGTTCGAGCGCCTGTTGCGCGGGGCCCTAATATTCCGTTCGAGGGCGACGGCTTGGCTCTGTGCCTTCGCGTGCTCCACGGCCTCAGCGGCGATGCGGTCCCAGACATCGAACATCCGAGGCGGTTCGGGATTCCGGCGAGCCATTAGGCAGCCCCCAGCTCGAAGCTGAGCTGAACCGGTTTCCGGTACGGCTAACGGACGGGTCGAGACGGGACACACTCGCCCAGCGCCCGCCGCGTGGAATTGATGAGTGAGATTAATTCGTCGTGGTCCCGAAACCCGCGCTCGAACCACAGATGCGCGCCGATCGCCTCATCAGAGACGATGACCCCACCGTGTGCGTCGCTGCGCCGGCCGAGAACATCGGCTGCAGTCAAAGTAGTTGAACGGGCGAGGGGGTCCTGCATTACGGTAGGAGCAGGTGTATCAGACCACACGCACTGAGGTGCGAAAGGCTTCTGCGGATCGTAGGTCTGGCCGTGCTGCGCGGGCATGGTCTCAAGATGGCGAGCGTCAGGAGCGGTGTTGAAGCAAGTTTGCTACTTCGAAGGTTCCGCCGGGTTGGTACCAGATGGTGATGCCGTGCGGGTTGGCAGCGGCGCCTGAGGATCGTGCGCGGAGTCGCCGGTCGGGTTCGCAGCCGGGACCGGTCGATCCTTGTTCTCCGCTATCGAGTGGCCACTGGGGTTCGGCGCATCCTTCGCGGCCGACTCCTCCCGCGGCACCGGCGCTTGGCTCCAGCCGTCCTGAGCGCTTCGGCCCTTGTCGCCCCTTGCGTCGAAGCACTTGATCTCGCCGGGCTTGGTCTAGGCCTGCGCGGATGCGGTGAGCGCCAGGGTTGCGAACGCGGCAAAAGCGACGCTCAGTGGAAGGGGAGAGCGGGCCATCGGGTTGTCTCGGCTGTCGTGAAAACGTTCACGGGCAACCGGTCGAGCCATATACCTGTTCCAGCTTTATAGACCTCTCCGATAACCGGACTGCGCCACTGATGGTCAATCCAAGCCCGGACCGCCAGGAGGAAGCGGCTGCGCCAATCCTGCCCGCCCACATCGAGCACACTGTCCGGGCCATCGCTGGTCTCCACTGGGAGCATCATCGTAAGGCCACACCGGTCCAACGCACTGTCGATCGCATGACCAGCGCCGTTGGGCGCCCACGCTTTTCGGCGTACTCTCTCGCGCGATCCTCGCCTGGGTCGGTTTGAACCTCGTTCTCCCGGCACTCGGTCACGCAGTTTCGATCCGCGACGTTTCGCGTACATGCAGGACGTTGGCGGCGTCCTAAGCCATACGTCACCAGTCTGATCCTGATCACGCAGCGGCACGATGAGCAGCTGGCCGAGCACCTCGCTCAGCTTAACCCTGGAACTCGCGATCGTTTCCGAACAGAAGAGTGCCAAGATCATCGCCCTGATGGAGGAGATGAGGCGTGACCATCCCCACCTCACCGATCGGGTCGACGATGAAGCGGAGGCGATGGCGCGGCCAACGAACCCCCAGGCTGTGCTCGACGCCATCAATGACACGCAGGGCGACCTGCTCTCCACGGAGGGACAGATCACCCCGGCGTAACCTGGGACCAACGCTAGCGGAATAGCTCCGCAGATCGATGTCTGCGGAACCCTGGTAACTATAACTACATGCGCGAACGACGCATATGATGGCGCCGATGACGCTTCATGTGCCTCATACCCATCATGCCCTGCTGGCCGGCTGTGCGCTTCTCTGACGGGCTCTTCACGCTTCCCGGATTGTTCATGTTGCTCTGCGCGCTACCGCCGGAGGGCATCTGAGCGAGAGCCGCTCCTGTGACTGCGAAGGTCAGCGCAGCGGCGAGGGCAAGCGTCTTTATCGACATGATATTTTCCTCCAGACAGATCGCGTTGATCGGTCCGAGTCTGAACAACGCCACGATCGATATTGTTCAGTCTTCCATCAGATTTGCAGTTACAGATCCCGGCACTGTATGAGCCGCAGCGCCAAGGTCTGCACACCGGGCTGGGGGCGGAACGAAGAAACACCCCGGGAGCGGGTGCTCCCGGGGTGTCGCCGACCTCGCGGCCAGGGTGATCGAGCTGGGGGTGCGGAGGTCAGCCGGACGGCTGCTCTTCGGCGATGAGGGGCGGTGAGGAGGACCAACTACCCCTCGCCCGCCATCGCATCTTCCGGCACGGATGCCGGGAGCAGCGCGACCGGATCTCAGTACGAGCCGAACTTGTAGTTCAGGCCGGCGCGGACGACGGCGAACTCATCGGAGCGGCGGCCGATGCCGCTGCTGTACACGGCGGGGAAGTTGCTGGCGGCGTTGATGACGAACGCGCCCTGGTTGCGGGTGTTGCGGTCGAGGTTGACGTACAGGCCTTCGACCTTGAGCGTCACGGCCGAGGAGCGGAAGAAGTTCAGGAACGACTCGGTGGGGAGCGCGAATTCGACGCCGCCGCCGACGGCGTAGCCGGTGCGGAAGCTGTCGTTGCCGGCGTAGCCGCCGAAGGAGCGGTCGGCGCTGCCCGAGCCGTAGGCGAAGCCGCCGGTGCCGTACACGAGGGTGCGGTCGAAGGCGTAGCCGAGGCGGCCGCGCACGGTGCCGAAGTAGTCGAGGCTCGACAGGCCGCGCGGGTCGGTGACGTAGTAGCCGGGGGCGAGGGCGCCGTTGATGAAGGCGTTGTTCCGGCTGCGGCCGAAGTCGAGGTACTGGGCGTCGGCCTCGATGCCGACGACCACGCCCGAGCCCGGGGTGAACTGATAGTTGTAGCCGATCTGGGCGCCGCCGGAGAAGCCGTCCTGGCTGCGGTTGCCGAAGGTGGCGGTGGTGCCGGCGGCGGCGTAGGGGGCCGGGACGCCGAAGGTGGAGTTGTTGTTGCTGCGGCTGGAGGCGTCGAACGCGTAGCCGGCGTTGATACCGAAGTAGGCGCCCGTCCAGGTGAACACCGGCACGGGGGTGAACACCGGCGGCGGGGCGGCGCGGCGGGGCAGGTCGGCGGCCGAGGCGGCGGCCGTCAGGGCGGTGAACGCGGCCAGCGAGGTCAGGAGCTTGGTCATAACGTAAGGTCCAAATTTCGATCTGACGATAAGGCTACCGGTCCGTAGATGAAATGGCTGTAGTTTTACGGACACACTGCCGGCTGATGACGTGGGACGGTATAGTAAACCATCCATGAACATGCGTTCCACGGTCGAAATACAGTGCGATGTACACGACCAGGCGGCGCAACATCTCGGCTATGGTTTGGTTGCAGCACCCCGTGACTTTGGCCCGTGGCTGTTGCCGAGATGCTACAGAAGCGATCCGCCGCCCTGCCACAGAATTGGCCCGCCATCGGGTATTCAGCCCCCTCATGCCAATCCGGCCCGAGCACCGCTTTTTCTATCCGATCGACTGGCGCGAGCTGTCGCTGGCGATCCGCTTTGGTCGGGCAAAGGGCTGCTGTGAGGGGTGCGGACGGCCGCATGGGCGGATAGTCTACCACCTGGGCGACGGGCGCTGGTGGGACGCCGAGGCCAGCCGGTGGCGCGATGGATGTGGCAGGCGGATCCGTCTCGGGCTGGGTGCCGACATCCTCGGCCGCGCTCGCCGGACTTGGGTCGTTCTAGCTGCCGCGCATAGGGATCACGATACCTCGAACAATGCGGACGCCAACCTCGCGGCCTTTTGCCAGCGCTGCCACATGATCCACGACTGGCCGGAGCATCAGCGAAGGCGCTGGCGCACACTGTTCCGGCGGAAAGTGCTCGGCGACCTGTTCGGTGGCCCCTACGCCTGACGGGTCGCTCAGCGGGTTTAGGGGAAGATGGCGTTCCTGCTGCCGCTCATTAGAGTTCGCCTTAAAGCTCAAACCTTGTCGTTTTCTGCCCCGACACGGTTAGTAGACAAGTCGCGCAAAAATTCGAGGAAGCGCAGCCGCAGGGCTAAGTCATCAATGGCAAAGTACAGTCGCAACACCTCGGCTGCCTCCTCCTGCGACGAGAAAACCCGAGGTAGCGCCGCGCGCGAATGCAATAGATTGAACGCTTCGACGGGCATGTTTAGCGACGCGGCGATCGTCTTCAACCGCATCGTAGCCTCACTGGTGATCGGCCTACGGCCTTGTCGGTCTCCCTCAAAGCCGAGCCCGGGAGGATCCTTGTCCCTCTGGCCCATGTCAGTTCCCACGCATGCTGATAGCTCAAGCATGCGTCCGTCACCCCTGAAGTTGCAAGTCCGAGCCGGAGCACAATCGACACTAGCATGTGAAATCCGCTACGGAATGGCTGTCCTCGACCGAGATCGCCGCCCAGGGGAGACGAGAGTAGATGCCGAAGCGTGGCGTTGTGCGGAACCTGACCCGGCCGAACGAGCTGCGTACTAGCTTGGCGGCCTCAGGCGTTGTCGGCACCTGGGAATGGGACCTGCTGAACCGCTGCGTGTACTATGACGAGCAAGCTGCGGCTTTGCATACTGGCGATCCCGGCCTCGCCGGCCAGCCGGTCAAGGCCCCGGTATCGATCGCCAATGTCCATCCTGAAGACTGCGAGTGGATGGCGCGCGACATGGCCAAAGCAGTGCAGAGCGGGAGCTTGTTCCTAGTCGAGTACCGGATCGTAAACCCCGACCAAAGCATACGCTGGATCCTGTGCCGCGGGCGGATTTACCGGGCCGAGGACAGCCAGGCGGTGCGCTGCCGCGGCATCATGATCGACATCACCGAAAGTCGTGAGACTTGTGAAACAGGCGAGGGCTATGTTGCCCAGCCGTTGCCGCATGAGGAAAGCCTAATCGTGCAGGCAGCTGACCGCTGCCTGGAAGCGCAGGCAGCGCTCGAACAGTATGGCTCACTGCATTTGCTACAAAAGGCGGATGAGCTGCTCCTCGCCGTCGGTCAGGAACTGTCGCGTGAAATAAATGAAGAACAGGTATCGCACCTGCATTAGCGGAATGTACAGTGTGTCTGATCATTGCGTCCTGTTTTCAGTCTATTGGTGTGCCGGCACGTGCCAGGTAACATTGCCGAATAGATCGTGCATCCTCTGCGTTCTTTATCCATGTTGGTTCTCGACTTGGCCCGGGCTCTAGCCGAAGATTCGCCCATCGGTATCGTCGTTACAGGCGGACTTGCGGTGACCGCTGCATGGGCATGCCGCTAGGATGGCGAACAGTGGCCTAGCGTTGAGCGGCGCTCAATCTGCCTGAAGATCCCCTCCCTTGTTCTGCCATTGCTTCCGCTTGAACGGCACGTGATCACAACCTCGTCATGATCTGAAAACTTCAGGCATCCTTAAGGTGATTAACGGAGTGAATTCAATCTCAGCTGAGATTGTAATCTATCTTCGATGGCCGAGATGCTGAATAACAACCGGAAGTTGCTTCCGGCGATCATGCGCGGGACCGCGATCTCACTAGCTGTGGCCAGCGGCGCCATCGCGAGCCTCCCGGATGCGGATCACATCGTATCGCAGAAGGGCAAACGTTTTGGGCCGGGGGACGTCGCACTCCACGTCGGTGAGCACATCACGGTGGTCAACGACGACGACAACTTTGTCCACCAGGCCTACGTCGAAGCCGAGACGTTCGCCTTCGACAGCGGTGATATCGAGCCCGGCGCCAAAGCCGTCATCACCTTCCCGACGGAGGGTGATTTCACCGTCCTGTGCGGCGTTCACCCGAAGATGAAGCTCGCCGTCCACGTGCGGTAGCTGCGCCGCCAGCAGCGCCGATGCTACCGGCGCTCCTTGGCTTACACGGATAGGTCGAACGCCGCTGCTATCGGTCGGAATGCGCGTGTGAGATCGCTGTCCAACCGCCCGACCATGCCCTGCAGGATGCCGTAGGCCTGGCCGCCCGGCATCGGCGCGCGATAGCTGCGTCGTTCGATCAGCGCGCCGTAGACGTCGCAGACGGTCACCAGCCGCACGAAGTCCGGGATCTCCCACCCCTTGAGACCGTCCGGGTAACCGGTCCCGTCGAGCATCTCGTGATGCGAGCGAACCGCCGCCAGCAGTTCACCGTCGAAGGCACCGTTGACGAGCATTGCGTGGCCGCACGCGGCGTGCGTGCGCATCACCGCCATCTCCGCATGGGTCAGTCGACCCGGCTTGTTCAGGATCTCGATCGGCACATGGATTTTGCCGACATCGTGCAGCAGGGTGGCTCTCGTCAGGCGATGGCGGTCCGCCATTCGCAGGCCGAGTGCACCCGAGAAGGCCGCGGCGAGGGCGGCGACGATCAGGCAGTGCTGATGGGTGGCGTCGTCGAACTGCCGGACCGCCCGCACCCAGTCGTAGACCCCGCTCTCGCTGACGGCGCGCACGACCAAGTCGGTTCCGGCATCGGCCACATCCGGCGTGATTGTGCCGCCAGAAAACAGAGCGCCCTGGAAGAACTGCCGAGCCTCGGCAGCCGTCGCTCGTGCAGAACGGGGGATCGGCGAGCCCCGCAATCGATCCAGCGCAGTGGACATCTGCTGCAGGTTGGCCGTGGCGCTCGCGCCCAGGATCTGTGCCTGCGCTTCGGCCCGAGCGACGTTGCCGTGCACGAGAAACAGATACGGCAGACTTTCGGTTCGGACCTTCGCCAAGGCGCGGCGAAGGCGGATGATCGCGTCGGAGGTGAGCGCTTCGATGTCGCTGACGATCAGATCGAACTGCCGGGTCGGCAACTTGTCCTCGTACAGATCGTGGACGTTGCAAGAACCGCGCGAACCGAGATCACGTGCCAAGCGCTCACCACGCTGGACGTCGTCGGTGATCAGCAGAAGCTCACTCATCGCTGCGCCTCAGAGGATCACGTGCTCGTTGAAGGTCAGCGAGCCGAACGGCATCCGGAACGCCACACCGATGCCTTCGGGTGTATGGCGCACTACCGTCGCGAAGCGCTTGCCCACCGTCACGGTCTCGCCGACATCCGGCCGCTCGTCCAAGAGCAGGGCTGCGCCAGTCATGGACAGGTCGGCGACAATCGCTCCGACCGCCTGCTCACCCGGCAGCCTGATCTGCACCTCGCGGTGGGCCGGGACGATGCGGGCTGCCTTGCGTTGGTCGTTTCGCGTCTCGGCGCTGCGCAGCCAAGCCAGCCGCGCTACGATCCTGGAGCGTCGTTCGAGGTTGGCCACCACCTGCAGGACGAAGCTTGCGCGGGAGCCGTGCAGCACAACGCCGTCGATCAGCCCAATGTTATCGAGGTAGCATGCGACGCGAACTCCGCTGCCGGGGAGCGCTCCCTGCACGACGCGACGCAGCTCGATGACGTCGGGGGCTGAAACATCGGCGAGACATGAAACGTCCTCGCCACCGAGCAGGCAATATCTACCCTGGGTTGAAATCGAGCACTGATCCAACACGGAAGCTGTCTCCGTCATCGTATATAGCGGAGTGTGGCACCAACCTGGTTTATAGTTCGTCTAAACCTAAAAGAAATTTGATCCTTGTCGGCGGCTTCGCTTACGCAGGCTGTGCCTGACGGCTCAGCGTGCCGTTCTCATCGACGCGCGCGGCGCAGCTTTTTACCAGATCAAGGAACCGATCAATGTAGGCGAGCCCCATGTCGGTCTCGGCGCACAGAGTCGCGTTGAAAGCGTTGATCCCGACGTCACCGCTCCGCCGCCGCGCCTGCAAATCAGCACGCACCGCGGCGAGTTGCACGCGCTGAGCCAACAGATCCGTCTGGATCACGTCGAGCCGCGCACCCGACAACGTCAGTGCATGTCCTTCCTGCAGCAGCTCTATAGCTGTCACGTCGACGGCGGCGAGCGCGGGTGTGGCGCAGCGACCGGATCGCAGCGGTACGAGCGTGCCAATCATCGGCTCTGCTCCCCCAGGTCGGGGTCCCTTGCGCTGCACACCTCGCCGATAGCATCGGGGGCGTACCCGTACAGGCCGTCCTTGAGCCGATGTTTCAACGCCTCGGCTTCCGCTAGCGCCCAGGCCAGATGCCGATGCGGCGCCATCCGATGATCGAACACGGCGTCGATCCGGTTGCAGCTCGCCGCATAGGGCTCTGCCGGAGTCTCGACGGCTGCACGAAGTAGGTCCCCGAGCCCATTTTCTAGGCTGGCCCGCACGGCGGCTTGCTCGCCCGTATTGTTCATGCCCTCAGCCCACTGCCCGCGCTGCTTCACGCACCTGCTGAGTGGCGGTATCGACCTGCTCGCTCGCTCGCGCGATCGCCTCCATGCCGCCGGCGATCGTCGTCACCCCATGGGCGGCCGTGTGCATGCTGCCCGACATCTCCCGGGTCACGGCCGACTGCTCCTCCACCGCCGCCGCGATCGCCGCTGAGACCTCGTCGAGGGATCGGATCGTGCCCTGGATCGCGCCGATCGCGTTCACCGCCTCGCGTGTGGCTGCTTGAGTCGCGGTGATCTGCCCGCGGATCTGGTCGGTGGCCTTGGCGGTCTGCTCGGCCAAGGCCTTCACCTCGGAAGCCACAACAGCGAAACCTTTACCCGAGGCGCCGGCTCGCGCCGCCTCGATTGTGGCGTTGAGCGCCAACAGGTTGGTCTGCGAGGCAATTCCCTGAATCATCGTCACGACGTCGCCGATCTGTGCCGCCTGCCCGCTCAGGCCCTCGACGATGCCGCTGGTATGACGCGCCTGTTCGACCGCCTCGCCGGCCATGCGCGCGGCGTGGCTGACCTGCTGGCTGATCTCCCCGACTGAGGCCGACAACTCCTCTGCGCCCGAGGCGACACACTGGATGTCGTTGGAGACCTGTCCCACGATGCCAGCCGCCTCTGCCGTCTGTCGGGTGACGTCCTCGACTGCGGCGCCGATCGCGTCGAGATCCGTGCCGATCGCCCGCTGCGCCGCGGCCCGGCGCTGCCGCTCATGCACTTGCGCGGTGATGTCGGCGGCGAACTTCACCACCTTGAGCACGGTGCCATCCGCGTCGGTGATCGGGTTGTAGCTCGCCTGGATCCAGACCTCGTGACCGCCGCGGGCGATGCGCCGGAACTCGCCCGCCGCGAACTCGCCGCGGCCCAGCCGGTCCCAGAACCCCCGGTAGGCTGTCCCCGCCTGCTCAGCCGCATCTACGAATAGGCTGTGATGCCGGCCGCGGATCTCATCAAGACGATAGCCGACCGCGTCGAGGAAATTCTGGTTGGCGTCTAGGATCGTGCCGGTCGGATCGAACGCGATCACCGCTTGCGAGCGGTGCAGGGCGGCGATCTGGCCATCGCTATCCAACGAGCGCAGCTTCTGCGCCGTAATGTCGGCGGCGAATTTTACGACCTTTACCACGCGCCCGGCGCGGTCGAGCAAGGGGTTGTAGCTCGCCTGAAGCCAGACGGCTCGACCGTCCTTGGCGATCCGCTTGAACTCGGCGGCCTGGAACGTGCCCCGCCGCAGGGCTTCCCAGAATGCGCGGTACTCGGCGCTGTCGCGGGTGGCTGCCTCAACGAACATGCCGTGGTGCTGTCCCTGCACCTCGGCCAGCGTGTAGCCCATGGCGGTCAGGAAGTTGGCGTTGGCGGTGAGGATGGTGCCGTCGGGCTGGAATTCGATGACGGCTTGCGAGCGGTCGAGCGCATCGAGCTTGGCCGCCTGATCCGCATGTGTGCGCGTTCCACCAAACATGGCCGATCCCCCAGGATTGTTGTGGTGTTCGACGACGGACCGGGAGGCAGTCGGCCAGCGGAGTATCCCGCCGACACGTCACCCTTCGCATCATCGCTTTCGGCAATACTGGGCAACGAGCGTTAATTTACGCTTAATGTGTCCGATCACGACCAGTATTCGCACCGAACACAACTTATATTAATCCCCGGTAGCAGTTTTCATACCGCCGTGATTAGAAACAATACAACTTATCCGTGCTTAAAGATGGCGAGTTCGCGCAAGAAGGTGGTTAATGGATCATTACCTACCAAGCCGGGCTCGTAGCGACCGGCCGCGCTGACGGTGGGACGCCCGATCCGTCAGCTCACTTCGCGCTCGAACGCCACGAAGTTCTCGATCCGCCCATCGGCAGCGCGCAGGGGCCGGCAGTCGATCTCGACACGATATTTGGACCCGTCCTCACGGTAGTTGGTGCGGTAGCCATGGAAACGCTCACCGGCCATGAGGGCACGATGGAAAGTGTCGAGCGCCGAGCGGCGCGTCTCCTTGCCCTGCATGATCCATGGATTACGACCTATGACATCCTTCAGGTCTCGCCCAATCAGCCGCCCAAAGGCTTCGTTGGCATACAAAACAACTGGGCTAGGCGAGAGGATCGTCGTGTCCGTCATGATCACGCCGACCGTTGCGACATAAGCCAACACGCAAATGATTTCGAATGCCGTCATCTCAGAGAGTCACTATACACGCGACGACGATCTAATAGCGTCGCACGATGCATTCCCGGTCGGCGATATTGACGCTCCTAGATGCATATAATCGGTGTGCAGCCTTTCAGGCTCGGCCCGCCATGCATCTCGCTCCACCTGCACCGCCTTGATGCAGGCGTTCAGATGGCCGGTGTCGATTGCAGTCTAAACGAGCATATCTTGCGCCATAGCCAGTTGCTCGCGCAGCTCGCCGTTTTCCGCCGCCAGGGTCAGCAGAAGCGCCGCCACATCGTCACCCATGCCGATCCTCGTACCGCCTCTTCAGGTTCGCGGCGGGTAGGCCCGAGAGGGTTGCCCCGTCGACAAAGATGCTGGGCCCGAGGTTGCCGGGGCGGGCTTCGTCCGCAGCAGGATCTCGAACACGCTGGGTTCCAGGGCCGTGGGCCGGCGCTCGCGGTCTCCAGTCCCGCCGCCGCACCGACCCTCATGCGACTGCCCGGCCAAGGCTTCACGGGCGAGCCCCGAGGAACCAGCTCGGGCCCACCTGTCGTTGCATGCTCGCCCGCTGCGCGCCATTTGGTGTTCCGCCGCGATGCCGCCAGGATTTGTTCAACTGCAGCCTCGGCCTCAGTCCCAGTCAGAAGGTTCTTGCTGGCGTAGACGAAGCGGTACAGCGCGCTCATGGTCAAGATCCGAGGCTGGTCGATTAAATAAAACATGATTGGTAAATGGAGCAGATAAAGCAACAAATTCTCAGTCAACATGCTAGCATTGAACGGTCTAAACGTGTTTTATCGGCTATCGTCATTGCGCGCGGCTACGTAAAAGTCGACGAGCGACGTATATGATCTTGGCGCAAATTGAAACGCGCGGCGAATTCCGCCGGTGGCATTGGGCGGCCAAACAGATAACCCTGCGCCTCTTGGCAGCCCTTCGCGAGCAGACGCCGGCGTTGCTCCTCGGTCTCGACGCCCTCGGCGATCACCTCCAGCCCGAAGCTGCGGCTGAGGTCGATCACCGCCCGCACGATGGCCGCGTCGTGCCGGTCCTCACACAGGCCGTTCACGAAGCCGCGGTCAATCTTCAATCGTGTCAACGGGAAGCGCTTGAGCAGGCTGAGCGAGGCGTAGCCGGTGCCGTAGTCGTCGAACGCGATTCCCACGTCCATGGCGCGCAGGGCCCGCAGGGCGGCGACCACCTCTGGGTCGTGATGCAAGATGATCGTCTCGGTGATCTCCAACTCCAGGGCGTGCGCCGGCAGCTCAGTCTCTGCGAGCGCGGCTGCGACTCGCTCGACCAAACCGCCACTTCGGAATTGGGCAGCGCAGAGGTTCACCCCGATCCGGAACGGATGCACACCACCTTGCCGCCAAGCCTGTGCTTGGGCGCAGGCAGTGCGCAGCACCCAGTCGCCAACACGCGCTGCGTCCGGACCGTTGTCTAGCACCTCCAGGAACGCGGCCGGCATGAGCAGGCCGAGTTCGGGATGTTGCCACCGGATCAGGGCCTCGGCCCCCATGAGTGCCCCGTCGGACAGGCTTACCTGCGGCTGATAATGCAGTACGAACTCACCCTGCTCGATAGCGCGGCGCAGCCCGTCGCGGCAGGCCCGCTCGCGCTGTGCGACCTCGCGCAGGTCCGGCGTGAACAGGCAGGCGCGCCCGCGCCCATCCATCTTCGCGCGGTAAAGGGCGGCATCGGCGCAAGCCAGCAGTTCGTCTTCTCGCACCCCATGGGCGGGGCTTAGGGCCACGCCGACGCTGGCGCCGAGTCGCAAGATGGATTCCTCGACGCGGTACGGCTCGGAGAGGGCGTCGATTATCGCCCGCCCCTTGGAGATTGCCATCAACGGATCCCCGACGCCGGGGAGCACGACCGCGAACTCATCGCCGCCAAATCGAGCCGCAACGCCCATGGTGTCGACGCAGTTGCGCAGTCGACTCGCCGCCAGCCGGAGTACGGCATCGCCCACGGCATGACCGTGCGCGTCGTTGACCTCTTTGAAGCCGTCGAGGTCGAGCATCAGCACCGCCGCTGGGCGATCCTCCATAATCGCCGCCTCGATCCGGCCGCACAGTACAGCCCGGTTAGGCAGCTCGGTCAGGGCATCGAGATGCGCGAGACGGAACAGGCGTTCCTCTACCATGTGGCGCTGGCTGACGTCGCGCGCGATCGCCCCGAAAGCTGCGTGGCCGTTCTCGGTCCAGGTGCACAAGGACAGCTCGACGGGGAACTCGCGGCCGTCCTTGTGCCGGCAGGTGAGTTCGACAGTGCGGCCGAGCAGCCGCGTCTCCGCCCCGGGCGCGATCCGGCGGAGGTCACCCTCGTGGCCGCCGTGCATCCGCTCGGGCACCAGTATGGCGAGGGGCTGACCAAGAGCCTCGGCGACCGTATGCCCGAACAGGTGCTCGGCGGCCGTGCTCCAGAAGCTCACCCGCCCGTGGGCGTCCGCGCAGATGATGGCGTCCGACGAGGTGTCGGCGATGTGCTCGAAGCGCGATTGAGTCGCACGCCGGGCCGCCTGGACGCGGCGCAGCTCCAGCCGGTCGAGCACGAGTCGGGCTAGGTCGGTGAGGATACGCCTGTCTCGGCCCGTGAAAGCGCGTCGCGGCTTGGGGCTGGCGAGGCAGAGTGTACCGATGGCATGGCCGTCCCCGGTACGTAGCGGCACGCCTGCGTAGAAGCGGATGAACGGGGCGTCGGTGACCAGGGGATTGTCGCAGAACCGTGAATCCCGGGATGCGTCGAGTACGACGAGGATGTCGGCTTGCGCGATGGTCCGGGCGCAGAAGGCGACGTCGCGGTCGGTGTCACACAGGCTTAGGCCGACCTTGGCGTGGAAGACTTGCCGATCGCGATCAACGAAGGAAACGAAGGCAGCCGGTGCGCCGAGCAGGCGGGCGGCGAGTTCGACGATGTGGGCGAGCGACGGATCTGACTCGGCATCGAGGATTTCGTGCTCGGCCAGCGCCTGCAGCCGAGCTTCCTCGTCAGTCTGCGCATATGAAGATGGCACGAGAGGGCTCCGGATCGAACGGGTGAGCGCGGCTGAGTCAGCGGATGAGGTCGCCTTCCGTGTCGGGCAATGGGCCGACATTCGGATCCGCCAGAGTGAGAAGGCTTAGCTGCTTGATCCGAACCTCGGACGCGGCCTCGCGCATTTGGCCGACGGCAACGACAGACGGCAGCCAGTTCGTGGCGATCACGGTGACGGAATGTCGGATGCCCCCTAGCTTAATGATCGAGGGTGCGCCCTGTCCACCCGCGATGAGGGCGAGCAGGCCGAAGGCAGCCGCCAGGGCAGCCTTGACAGGGAGGTGTACGCGCATTGCTGGCTTCTCATCAGGACTATAATCAGTCCTCGCCTGATAAACATGTGGCGGAACCAGCAATTATTTCTGATAGATTCTGTTAATTAATAGTTTATTCCGTCATAAACCGTACTTTTGTATAAGCATGTAACTCCAAACGATCCTCAAATCACGTCAATTGACGGATTATCCACGTTCAGATCAAAAATACAACTTCTAATAGCGCATTCAATAGGGGCCATTAAGGTCGAAAGCTCCCTCTGAATTCTATCATCTGATAGTTTTGAAGTCTAATTCGGGCCGAATCACGCGATCCGGAAGAACGCGACGTCTCCCCCTATCTACAGATGTCAGAACCATCTGATCCGCCGCCCTAACGCAGAGGCGTAGGCCAGCGCGAGGAATGACCCTTGGCATTCATCCGCTCTGCCGAACAGCGGCAGACCGTCACCGCACGGCCGTCGCCACCGCCGAGCGTCGCCGGCCCCCGGTGGATTTCCGCTATCGCAACCTGCCGGACGAGCAGCAGCCCGGCACGATCGAGCCGTGGGAGGCCGTCGCCCCGGTTCGCCTCGACACGTCGCACAGTCGGTCCCTGCTCTTCCTCGATGTCGGTGCCGAGCTGCTGGCCGCTTTCGCCATCGTGGGCGGCGGCATGGTCCTGACCGGCCTCGTCTCCCTGCTCTGACCCGACTCGCACCCCGAGCGGGCCGGTCGTTCAAGGCGCTCGACGCTGCACAGGGGACGTTCGAAGGCTGGGGCAAGCTGCTGAGCCTGGCCTGCGCCCGGTACATGATGGCGGCATCGTCTGCGGTGCTGGGCCAGGAGGGGGGCGCGACCGAGACCGCCGAGCCGGAGCCGGAAGTCGTCGAGGAGCCGGCGCATGCTCACAGCCTCGTCGCCATGCTCGACCTCGCGTCTGCCTCGCTTAGCGATCTGCGGGCGATACAAGACATGGCCGAGAACGTCGAAGCTCTGGCCGACGCTTACACCTGGGGACCTCGCTGCTGTCTGGACTCCGCTCGCAGCGCCGACCCGGTTTTCAACGAAGCCGGCAAGCTGATGCGGTGGATCGGAGACGCCTTGGCCGACGTCCAGACCGCGATCCGCAAGGAGGTTTCTCGTCGGGCGCCGAGCACCGCCTTGGAGAAGGAAACGCGACTGGCGATGCTGGCCGTTCAGACGATCGAGAACGGCGACTCTGCTGAGACCGCGGCCTTTGCCCGCGAGCTGCTGGCGGTCGCCGAGGCTGATCGCATGAGGGAACTATGCCTCGCCGAGGCCCTCAGAGCCCGCACCCAGGCCGGGCCCGAAGTCCGCTGACGGCGGCTCCCTACCCCTCCGTAGCCGTGCGTCTCGCCCCGGCCGGATCCCGCCGGGCCTCCCCTTCATCGCGACCCGAGACCATCACCATGGGCGATGTCCTGACCTTCACCCCGCGTCCGAAACCGGCCGATCCAGATTTGGAGCCGCTGACCGGGCCCGCGCTCCGCGCCAGCCTGGAGGAAGCGGCACAGATCGCCCTCGACGCGGCGGATCGGATTATCGCCGTGCTCGACCACATGGACGGGGATCCAGACACCGAGGACGGCGCGGACGATGAGCCGTCCCTAGCCGCGCCCGAGAACCACACCGGCAGTCAGGTGGTCTACATGCGTGGGAATAATCAAGACCGCGAGGCCGAGGCACCTGAGACCGTTCTGCGGGGGGTGGCGGCCGAGCCGTTGTCCGAGGCTGTCGTCCTGCCCTGGCGCGGGCGGGGGAACGTCATCGCCGCTGCCGGCGTGGTGCTCCTCGACTTGCTGGAGCGTGCCTGAGGCCGAGGTTTGCTATGGGTGGATATTTACCAGTCCGCTTCTGCTTAAACATGTAGCGGAAGCGGACGTTCGAGGGTTCGTGTCAGGCCGCCGCCCAGGCGACCGCATCAGCGCCGGCCGGCAGGCGCATCGGGCAAGCCGGGTCGATTGCCGCGCGCCAGACCGCCTCAGCCACGTCCGAGGCCCGGGTCAGCTCTTCCGTCGCCTGCTGGAAGTTCGCGAAGACCCTCCCCGCCAGATCGCCGTAGGCCTTGGGTACATCCATCCCCATCCGGGTGCGGGCGTTGGTCCCGAACGCCGTCTCCGGCGATCGGCCGGGAATGACGAGATGGGCGCGCACGCCGAATGGCACGAGCTCGTGGGCGAGGGACTCGGTGAAGGCATTCACCGCCGCCTTGCTCGCGGTATAGACCGCCAGCAGCGGCAGCGGCCGCAGAGTCACGCTCGACGTCACGTTGACGATCACCCCCGCGCCCCGTTCCCGGAACTGCGGCAGCACAGCCTGGGTCATGGCGATGGTGCCGAGGGTGTTCGTCTCGAACACCTCCCGGGCGGACTCCATCGACAGGCCTTCCAGGGCGTTCAGTAGCCCGACGCCCGCGTTGTTCACCAGGACATCGAGCGGCCCGGCCTTCGCGACCGCCCGGGCGATGCTGCTGGCGTCCGTCACGTCGAGCGGCAGCACGGTGAGGCGGTCGGACTCCGGGAGCAGGGCCACCTGAGGCGTGCGCATCGTGGCGACGACTCGCCAGCCGCGGTCGAGGAAAAGGCGCGCGGTTTTCAGACCGAAGCCGGATGAGCAGCCGGTGATGAGGGTCGTGTTCATGGGGACCTCCCGTGTGACGCACCACGGGGTGATAGGAGCGCTCTGCCGGACGTGATACGGGCGCAAGTCCATTTTTCATTGGCGAGCGTCCGAAATGGTCGATCCGCTCACCCAGGTCGTCGGGTTGCTACGGCCCGGTGCCTCGTTCTCTAAGTTGGTCCTGGCTGGCGGAGCCTGGACAGTGCGCCGCAACGACCACGGCCAGCCGTTCTACGCCGCGGTGCTGGAGGGGGCCTGCCGCCTCGCGATCGACGACGAGGTGGAGATCATCCTCGCAGCCGGCGACTTCGTGCTGATCCCCGCCGCCAGCGCCTTCGCCGCATCCAGCCTCGTCGCGCCGTCGGCGGGGCGGGCGCCGCCGCCCCTCGAGGTCGGCCCCGGCGTGTTCCGACTCGGCCCTCTTGAGGTGCTGCCCGACCTGCGCATGCTAGTGGGTCACTGCACCTTCGCCTCCGACGATACGGAGCTGCTGCTGTCGCTCCTGCCTCGGTTCGTCCATGTGCGCGGCGTCGGGCGACTGGCGATGCTGCTCGGCCTCGTGAACGAGGAGACTCGGGCGGACAGGCCCGGCCGCGATGTGGTCCTGGCGCGGCTTCTAGAGGTGCTGCTGATCGAGGCGCTCCGGTCCACCACGGGTCCGACGGCGCCCTCGGGCCTCCTACGCGGGCTTACCGACGAGCGCGTGGCCGCCGCGTTGCGCCGCATGCACGAGCGACCGACCGTTCCCTGGACGGTCGCCGCCCTGGCCCGAGAGGCGGGACTGTCGCGCTCGACATTCTTCGAACGGTTCCGGCGCGAGGTCGGCGTCGCGCCGATGGCGTATCTCCTGGCGTGGCGCATCGCGCTGGCGAAGGATCTGCTTGGTCGCGAGGGAGCCGGCGTGGCGGAGGTGGCCGAGCGCGTGGGCTACGGGTCCGCCAGCACCTTTAGCACCGCCTTCGCTCGTCATGTCGGCAGACCGCCAATCCACTACGCCCGCGAGCAGCGCGCCCAACCCCGCAGCCCTGCGTCTCTGAACGTCTGAGAAGGGGGGGAATCGGCCCGTCCGCTTCCAAGATCAGTCAGCAGGAAAGCGGACGGTCAAGTCGTGACCGAACTCTATCGCGTGCGCACTGCAGGCCCGCGAATTCAGTCAGGCGGCTCGAACCGTGGCCAGGAAGCGTGCGACTTTCGCTGCGAGATGCTCGGATTGGCGCGACAGTTCGGACGCCGCCCCGAGCACTTGGCTCGCCGCAGCCCCGGTCTCCTCGGCGGCACCCGCCACGCCGGTGATGTTCCCCGTCACCTCGCCCGTGCCGACCGCCGCCTGGGCGACATTGCGAACGATTTCCTGGGTCGCCGCCCCCTGCTCCTCTACTGCTGCGGCGATAGAGGTGGCGACCGCGCTGATCTCGCGGATGCGTCCCGTAATCCCACCGATCGAGGCGACGGCCTGCCCGGTCGACGCCTGGATCTGCAGGATCTGTCCGGAGATCTCGCTCGTCGCCTCGGCGGTCTGCTCGGCCAGCGCCTTCACTTCTGAGGCGACGACGGCAAAGCCCTTGCCGGCCGCGCCGGCCCGGGCAGCCTCGATCATTGCGTTCAGCGCCAGCAGGTTCGTCTGACCGGCGATGGTCGAGATCAGGCCCACGACGTCACCGATCCGGGAGACGGCGGCGCTGAGCGCCTGCACCAGCGTGCCGGCCTGGTCGGCCTCGGCCACGGCCTGCCGGGCGAGGTCTGCGGAGCCATCGACCTGCCGGCCGATCTCCTGGACCGAAGAGCCGAGTTCCTCGGCCGCTGCGGCGACAGTGTTGACGTTGACGGCCGCCTCTTCGGCCGCGGCCGCCACCGCGGAGGATTGGGCGGCGGTCTCGGCCGCCGTGCCGCTCATGGCTCCAGCGGTGGCCTGCAGTTCAGTGGCCGAAGACGATACCAGGCCAATGACACCACCGACTGCGGCCTCGAACCCATCGGCCATGTCCCGCATCGCGCGCTTGCGCTGCTCCTCGGCGGAGGCCCGGGCCAGGGCGGTCTCCTCTTCGAGCTTGCGGGTGCGGACGAGGTTGTCCTTGAACACCTGCACTGCGGCGGCCATCTCGCCGATCTCGCTCCGCTCGCCGGCATTCGGTACTGCGAGGTCAGTGTCGCCATCGGCCACCCGCTTCATGACGCTCGCCATGCGGCGGACAGGGCCCGAGATCGTGAAGACAGACATCCAGCCGATCACCAGCGTGACGACGATGACGACAACAAGCACCAACGCGATCCCACCGCGGGCGCTCTCGGATAGAGCGCCGGTCAGCGAGATCGTTGTGCAGCTCTCGCGTGGGGCCCGAATCGCTAAGGTGCCGTTGACGACCGTAGTTTCAAATCCCGCCGAGAACATCTCCCTGCGCCCGGCAGATACCCTGACGCTGGTGCGCGATCCTCAGACCTTTCTGGCGATGGGTGCGCTCGGCAACGCCACCGAGATCCCGTTTGATGCGGAAGGCATCACTCTGGCCCAAGCTCTGGCGAAGGCGCGTGGCTTGTCCGACCTTCAGGCGGACCCAGGCGGTACGTTCATCTTCCGTTTCGAGCCGGCGGCAGTGGTGCGACGCCTGAAACCCGGCAGTCGCCTGCTAGGCACCGCCCTTGTGCCGGTCGTCTACCAAGCGGACATGCGCGACCCCGACAGTCTGTTTCTAACTCAGGCCTTCCGTATGCGGAACCGCGACCTCATCTTCGTCTCGAAGTCTGATTTAGCCAGCGGCTCAAGTGGCGATGGCGGGTCATCTTTCATTCAATCAACAATCACGAATATCGCTACTTCATATTACTATCTTCGATAAGATGACTGTTCGCTCAGCGTTCATTTGCTACCCCAACCCGAAATTGCCACATGGCCGACGAATGACCGCTTATGGGAAGCGTCCAGGGCGATCCAAGTGGCCGACTTGGGTCGGTAGAGGACCGTCCGCTTATGCGGCGAGTCTACCCCGAAGCAGCCGTTCCGCTTACGGCCAGGTTCGGTCGGCCGGATTGCACCTGTGGTAGTCATGGGAGCAGCTGGGCATACCGCTTTAGGCAGATATAGCTGCACCCTGCAGACTTCAGTGTTTGCGAGCGTGTTCCCATTGGTGGCCGACGTCGGAATTCCGCGTCAACCTGCCGTTATGACCGCTCCGCGCTCCTTACCAGTCGACGCGTTTGCCCATCAGGCCCGTCGGCAACCTGGATCCAAACGTGAGTGCCGTCGGTCGCTCTGCTGCCGACAAAGCGCTGTCAATCCATGCATAGAGGTCCGCCTGCAACGCGGTCAGATCAGCTCCCACCCCGGGTACGATAAAGGCTTTCAAACGAGCCCCCTCTTCCGGCCGCATCAGACGCACCGCTGCATCACCGACCCAGGGCCGATCACGGAGGCGCGCTGCAACCCGGTCAGGGTACACGTTGATGCCGCCCACCTGTACAGCACCATCCAATCGGCCAGCTAGCTCGAACCGACCCCCACCCCGCGGACGGATGCGGTCCGGTAACGAGAGACGCCGCCCGAATCGATGGACGATCTCCGGCGCATCCTCGTTAACTGGCTCGACGAATTGCCAGTGCGGCATGAGGCTATACGAGATCTCCGGCCAGCGGCGTACAGCCACGCCGGCCGTCTCCGACGAGCCGTACACCTCTGTCATCGCTGCCAGGCCGCGTTCGCGGAGCGCCGCGATCAAGTCTCGCGGACACGGGGCGGTCGAGACCACGCCAGCGACGTCCTTCGGCCAGTTGGGCAGCGAGCGCTCCAGCCCGCGCCAGCGATCGGGAAACGTGACGACGAGATCCCCCGGCGCGAGGCTGCGAGCCATCTCAGCAGGGCCGAGCTTCGTCGCATCGATATGGTCGACGCTGAGCGCATCGGGCAGGAGCGCGGCGAACAGAAAGCCGTACGCGTGGTGGGTTGGCACGAGGGAGACGATGCGCCGCCTGTCCCGGAACAGCTCACTTAGGAACGCGATCTCCGTGCGTAGAGCATCGGCCGTGTGCGTCCAGCGCTTCGGTCGCCCACTCGTCCCCGAGCTCGTGAAAGTGATCGAAGCGACACCGGAGCGCCACGCGGCCTCGATCCGCTCGATCCAGGCCCCGAACGTGGTATCCGCAAGCAGCTCATCCTCACCGCCCGCCTCGTGGAGGTGGAACATCTCGTTGACTGCAGAGGCCAGCCACAATCGCTCCAGCGAGTCGCAGCCCAACCCCACTCCCGCGCCGGAGCTAATGTGCGTGGTCTCGGGCCATGCAGGTGGCAGGTGCGCCGGCAGACGCGCTGCAGGATTCCCGCGACCGCGCGCGGCAAGGAGTTCAGCGATAAGAAGGCTTTGCAGGACCGTAGCTAGGGCGCTTCGCGAAAGCATCGCGGGATGACCTGGGTTCAAGCCGCGGCCCGATCTGGGTGTGATAGTTCAACCCGGTCGCGGCCCGCACGCTTGGCATTGTAAAGCGCGGTATCCGCGGCCGCGAGCAGGCCAGCCAGGGATGCGGCCGGATCCGTATCCAACGCAGAGCAGCCAAAGCTCGCGGTGATGCGCAGCTCGATCCCGCCCGCAACGATCGGCTCACGCGCGAGCGAGGTGCGCAAGCGTTCGGCGACGGCAGAGGCCTTCATCAGCGAGGTCTCCGGCAGGAGCACCACGAACTCCTCACCTCCCAAACGGGCGAAGATGTCCTCAGGACGCAACTCCGCTTCGCAGCGGCGCGCGACTTCGCGCAGCACCACGTCACCCGCCGCATGCCCGTGCTCGTCGTTCACGCGCTTGAAGTGATCGACATCGAGGACTACGAGAGCCAACGATGCAGTATCCCGGAGTGCCCGTACAAGTTGGCGTTCCGCCGTCTCGAAGAAGTGGGCCCGGTTGCTTGCACCGGTGAGATGGTCCCGCGTCAGCATCCTGCGCAAATCGGCTGTGTCACGCCCTTGGCTGGTCACCGCTCTTATGACCAGGGTATATCCCGCGGCAGCCCCCGCTGCCTCATTGCGCACGGCAACCAGGCGCTGGCACCAGTAGCGACCGCCGTCGGCCAGGGCGTGCCAGCCCTCGTGAAGGTACCAGCCGTCCCGTCGCGCCACGGCGATCGCCTCACCGGGCAGCGGCATCGCCGTAGCGCGGTCCGGGCGGTCGAACCATTCAAAGGGTTTGCCCAGGAGTTCGGCTTCCGTGAAACCGGTCTGGCGCGTCGCAGAGGGCGTGACCGCGTCAACGCAGCCGTTCGCATTGAGCGAGAGCACAGCGACATCATCGACGCCGTCGAGCAGGGAAGCGAACCACGTCTCGGCTTGCTTCAACCGCCGCTCGCGGGCAACCTGCTCGGTGACATCGGAAAGGGTCGCGACGTAGCGATCCGCGGTCAGCTTCACGATGGTGCAGGCCAGGACGTTCGGCCGCTCCCCGCGCCCGGTCACGATGCGGTGGCCGTCACAAACCGTCCCCTGCGGTGGTGCGAAGCGGTGGATCATGTTGCGCAGTTCCGGCGCGCAGGCGTCCATGACGTCGAACAGGTTGATGACGAACGGACGACCCGCGATCGGCATGAGAAGGCCCATCGCAGCCGGGTTGACCATGCCAATGGCACCAGCCGCCGAGAACTCCACGAGACCGGCCGGGCAGGCATAGAGGAACTGCAGCAGGGCCGCATTCTCGGCTTCGAGGTCAGTCGTCACGGCGGCCTCGCTCAGCGCTGGATCAGGATGTAGCGGCGATCGGTCTGCGGCGCCTTTAGCAGTCGTAGCCGTACGGGCGTGGGGCGCATCCGTAGGGTGAGCACATAGTCGATGATCGCATCGATCTCCGCCTCATCCTCGAACCGCTGAGCCACCATAAAGTTGTTCATGCACTGCGCGGTCACTGAGAAGTAGTGCGTGCCGAGGACGGTCTCCCGTTGAAGACCAGCCAGCCGCGCCTCTGTAACGTTGTAGATTTCGACGATGCCCGCCGGTGACAGTCCGACCACCCCGAACGGCATGGTGTCGAGCTGATCCGCCTCAAGGGTGAGGAGTATGTCGAGAGAGATGGCTTCGAAAGTGAGCACAGCAGGCCTCGCATGTCGGTCCGGAAATGCTCAGGCGGCGCGCGTGCCAAGCCCAGCATTCACGCAAGCCTCCGTTCTTAACTCAGCAGAGCCTCGCTGTGGGAGCCAAGCGGCCGGCAGGCTCGCCACCGCAGGCTTGGCGAACAGGTAGCCCTGGAACAGGTGAATGCCGGCCGCACGCAGTGTTTCGAGCTCGTTTTCTGTTTCAACGCCCTCGGCGATCACCGCGATACCGAGCTGAAGTGCTATTTCGACCACACCCACGACGATGGTCTGGCGGGCGCGCGACGCTCCGATGCCGCGGATCAGCTCCATGTCGAGCTTGATGTAGTCAGGCTGAAAGCTCGCGAGCAGGTTGAGCCCGGCGTACCCTGCACCGAAGTCGTCGATGGCGGTGGCAAAGCCCTGCTTGCGATATTCGGTGACGATGCGCTGGACGTGAGCGACATCGGCCATGCGCTCGTTCTCGGTAAACTCGAACATGATCTGCCGATGTGCGAAGCCGACCCGACGAGCCGCCTCCAGCGTCGCCCGGATGCATGCGGCTGGCTCATAGACGGCGTTGGGCATGAAGTTGATGGACAGACGGGTATCTGGTTCGACGAACAAGGAACTCGCCAGCTCGATCGCCTTCACACGACACGCCTGATCGAACTTGTAGCGGTTTGCCTCATCGACCATGGCGAGGATATGGCCGGCGCCCTGACCCGAGACGCCTCTGACCAAAGCCTCATAGCCCCACACGCCATGTCGTTGGATGTCGAGGATGGGATGGAACGCCATTGTGAACTCAAAGGGCAGCGACTCACCAGCCTGGCAACCCTGGCATCCCCTTTTCATAGCTCAGGCTTCTCACATCCGCTTTGATCGGACCAAGCTAACAGCTTGACGGTTTCGCTGACGTAAAATTCTGAAGTGAGTGGAGACCCGAGCGAAGGCTCGCTTTCGGAGGCTCGCAAGGCTGTGCGTCGGGGTTAGGTCGGTAACGAGCTGTCTGTTTTCCCGGCTGATTCTCCCCCGAAGCGAAGCGGCAGCTTTCGGCTAGGATCGACCGCTACTGATCGCCCGCGTGACCGTCCCAGATGGGTGGCTTTCAGACGGTCCGCCTTCGGGTGGCGGATAGATCGGAGCGGACATAACCGCCGGGACCGTTCACGACCCACGCCAGACACCGGGATCGCTTGTTGCGCTTCTCCAAAACGGTCGCTTGTCAGTCGTCTCGCAACTTCGGCTGGGGGTGGCTTTGTGACGGTCTGCTTCTGAGCAAGACCCCAAGGAGGCGGACGTTCCCAATCCGCTATATCACGACCCGTTTCGGATGGTACTAACCGTCAAGCTCAGGCGCTAATCGTCACGCGAGAGGCAGTTGTTCCTCAAAATGTGCCGCTGCATTCACATACAATTCAAAGCGCCGAAACAGGACCGCTCGCTTCGCAGGCTTCCGCGCCGTGTCGATGTTCGACCTCGCCTTATCGGCTGGCTTATGCATCTTTTTAGCCAGCTTTCCGGACACCAAGTCGATTTTAGGGCTGCTCTTCTCGGCGTCAGCCTACCCCCTCCTACTTTATCAGTAAGCGTACATGCACAGCTATACTAACATGAAAAAATTTTATATGCCGGAACCGTCAAAAGTGCGAAAATCCAAGAGGTCCGCCTCATGATCTCATCGAGCAGTTGTGGTAAATTTCAGGTTGGTATTTTTTTAGGCAAAAGAGCTATCGAATCTGTTTCAAGTATAGTCGAAAAATTACGCCATTCCTGTGGTCAAAGTTATGATATGACCGTATCGATGGCTTGGTTTCTAGCGCTTTCGGACCGATGGAATACTCTTCCGGTAGTGATTTTACTGCACTCCAATCGCATCCCTTTCGGAGCACTTCTGCTTCACGGCACTAAATTCGGACGATTTCCAATAGGTACATTCAGAGGTGGCTACCTTTGTGGTAGGGGGTGCGTCATTGGAAATTCAAACAATTACATGTCTATTATCGAATATGGCACAGCAGCTCTAATAAAGAATAGATTCTCTCACACGATTATTGTCTCACTGCTGATACCGCCCGCCACAATTGACGAGACAGCGGGACGCCAAGCTAACGCAACCCCTTCTAAAAATTGGCAATTTCGCGAAATGAGAAGCTCTCTGCCTTTGACGGGAGGGATGAGTGGATTGACCTCTCGCTTCAGCCAGAAAATGCGGAAGAATTTTCGATACTATAAAAGGCGCGCCGAGGAGGATTTCGGATGTGTGTTTCATGCTTCGCTCACCTCAATTCAAGCCACAGCGGCCGTGGAACGGTTGCAGGCCGTAGCGGCCAGATTTGAAAAACTGGAAAAGGCTTTGAGACGTCAAAGCGCGATCGAGAAACAGCCTGGCTCGTTTTCTATGGGGCTGACTGATAAAACGGGGGCGTGGGTTAGCTATATATCGGGCTGGAGACAAGGCAAAACTTGTATTGTCGAATGGCAGCTCAATCACGAAAATTTAAATAATTCATCTATGTCTATGGCAATGAGACACTTCTTTTTGCAACACGAAATCGATAACGGAATGGAAGGAGTTGTTTTTTTAGCTGGGACAACGCCCATTTGGAGCAGGGTATGCGAGCCTCAAATTTGCGGTGATTACCTCGCAACTCCTGAAGGCATACCTGGAAAGATAATTCGCGGCGCATACAGCCTCCTACATCCCCGCGGAAAAGTGTCTCAGTTGAGCCGTCTACATAAGAAAAGCGCCGCTTGAACAGGCTTGCCGGGCAAAGCTGCTTATTTTTGTAGGTTATGATCGGAATTTTAATATGTTAATTCACTATTTGTCCTTGCTGCGCACAATTACGACAATAGTTTTTACGCGCAATGCGGTTGGAAGGAATTTTATGCTGCATCGAGCATTAACTCAGGCTCGGCGCCATACTCATCCAATCGATTTAATTTATGGTATTCAAACAAGCGGTTTTGTCCCGAACTTTCTAACCGACCCGGGGCTGAATATATTTAAAATTGGCCTTCGAGAGAACAATCATTATGCAGGTTGTCAACCCAGTTGCGTAAGAATAGCTCTTCGTTCACTCCCGGATACTGCTCAATTTACCTTCTATGATCTTGGTTGCGGCATGGGTCGCGCATTAATAACCGCATCAGAATTTCCATTCTACAAATTAATCGGCATTGAAATATCAGGCGAACTGTGCGCCATCGCGGAGAAGAACGTTCAGAAAATATCAGATTTATTCCCTGGCAGAGCCAAAATCAGCATCGATCGAGCCGATGTAACTACGACTCAATTGAAAGGCGGAAAAATTGTAGTTTTCATGTATCATTCATTCGGTCGGGCAACAATTGGGATCCTTATTTGTAAGTTGGAACAGCTAGCCATCGCCGGAAGTAGCATTTTTGTAATATTTGAGAACCCCGTAAACGGCGATTTAGTCGATCAATCAATTTACTTTAAACGTTGGTATGCAGAACAGGTCCCATGTGATCCCGACGAACTTAACCACCATTCCGACACCGACGATGGTGTAGTGGTTTGGCAGTCTATCAACACCGTAAATCTATATGAAAGCAGATGTTCAGATTTCAATATTATCACGACAAAGCCGACGTGGCGCGCAGAGATAGTTTTTGAAGAACAATGAATAGTTAATTGTGATGCATGACTCGTCTTTATAATCTTGAAGGGCTATAACAAAAGTTGAGCTCGGCCTTTTAGCTGTTATGCAGAGGTAATCGAAAACGTAGCGGTTCTACACAGCTTACATCCGCGGCGAAATTGTTAAAAATCGGACGAACGTCCGCTTTGTGGAAGCGCCCGCGGGTATCCGGACGGCTGAGTTGGGTCGTGAACGGTCCCGGCGGTTGTGTCCGCTCCGATCTATCCGCCCCCCGAAGGCGAACCGTCTGAAAGCCCCCCAGCCGAAGTTGCTAGACGGCTGACAAGCGATCGCTTTGGTGAAGCGCAACAAGCGGTCCCGGTGTATGGCTTGGGTCGGTAAGAGGCAGTCCGCTTTTGCGGCGGGTCTACTCGGAAGCGGACTAGGGCGTGTCATCGCTTGAGCCAGTCGAGGGCTGCGGCGAGGGACAGGACGCCTACGAAGCTGGCGGCGGTTTTCTCATAGCGGGTGGCGATGGCACGCCATTCCTTGAGCCTCGCCCAAAGGCGCTCGACCTGATTGCGGTTGTTGTAGATCCAGTCCGGGCAGGCGACGGGGGTCTCGTGGCGCTGAGGCGGGATCGCGGGGCGCGCACCCATGTCCCAGATGTGCTCGCGGAAGGCGTGACTGGTGTAGCCGCGGTCTGCGACCACCCACTTGGGCACGCTTGGCAGTTGGTCGAGCAATGGAACCGCATGGGGCAGCTCGTGCGCCTGCCCCGGTGCCAGCCGGAAGGCGATGGCGCGGCCCCGCCCATCAGCGATCACGCAAGCCTTGGTGCCATAGCCGCCACGCGAGCGGCCAACAGCTTCACGAGTGTCTCGCTCGGCCCCAGATCCCCCCTTTTGGCGGCACCGGCCGCCTTCTGGTTCGCGCGTATGTTCGTGCCGTCGAGGAACACCATCCCGAGCTGAACCCCGCGCTCCTGCACGAGGCCGAGGAGCCGTTCCCATACGCCAGCACGTGACCAGCGGATGAAGATCTGTGCGGCCCGCCACCAAGGACCCAGATCCTGCGGAATGGCCCGCCATTTCGCCCCGTTCTGATGCCGCCAGAGAATGGCCGAGAGCGTGCGTTGCAGGTCCTGCGGTGGCGTCTTGGCCTTCGGACGGCACACCTCGACCAGCGGCTCCAGCTCAGACCATTGCGCGTCGCTCAGCATCATCCCTCCTGTCTTGGAGAGAGGAAAACGCAAACCCCGCCAGTCCGTTCAGGCGACGACACGCCCTAGCCGCTTTCGGCCATAATCAGTCATCTGGCACCACACCGTCTGCCACCAAAAACTGTCGCGCTGATCGATCGCTACAATCTGATACAAAACTTCGATCGGCCATTGCGCCGGCAGCAATGAATATAGCTTAAAATCTGTTTGACATGCTTATTGCGGCAGTCAGTATATTCGATGGCATGAAGCTAATTCATACCGAGGCGAATCAATCAAAAGGCGATCCGTGGATACATTTACAACGTGTCACCGCGCCGGCATTTGCCCTCGCACCGGCCGCCTTTCTCAAGCATCTACAAGCCCATCAAACAGCAAACGGTGTTTCGCAGGCGGTCACCGCTTACGATAGCGCTCCGATCTTCGACTGGATGATGAGCCTCGTACCGCTCCAGGGTATCTCCGATCAGATCGCTGTCCGCTACGCCGAGCAGCATGGCGGGGTGACCCACGCCGAGATCCAGGCGGCCTTGTCGGTACCTCAGAGGTGCTTGCGCCTTGCGAGTTATTGGCATTTCGAAGGTTGCAGCTATCGCAGGGTCGACCAGACCTGCGCTGCACCGGATCACATCAGCGCCTGCACCTTACCCCTCCCGAGGCTGAGGAAGGGATCGCTGAACCAAGCAGCCTACAGCCTTGCCCTCTTTATTCGCGATGTCTGCGACGGTGACTTCGTCGGCTGGATCGATAAACGGCTCGCCGAGGCCGATCCTGGCCCCGGGGCGCCCGAACGTGGTCCGCGCCTGCGGAAGGCCGTTCTTGGTCCCCTCTGCAGGATCTACGGCATCGGCCCGAAGCTCTGGGCGATGATGCTGGCTGACCTTCTGCTCGGCGCCGACCCGAACCGGGAACGCTGGGTCACAGCCGGATCATGGATGATCGCCGTCGACTCCCTCGTTCATAACTTCCTGCATCGGACGGGCACCCTGGCGCGGTTTGACGCCGAACACGCTTTCGGGCCGGCTTGTACCGCGCCTGGGGGCTGCGCGGCGATCATCGAGGGCTTGGCCTGCCGGATCGATGCCCAAGCCTACAACCCGGACTTCCCGGCGACCTTCTCTCGTTTTGTTCAAGCGGCGCTGTGGGGCTTTTGCGCGGAAGCTGGCTGGGACATCTGCAACGGCAATCGCATCGACGATCGATTAGGTTGTCAGCAGCGGCAGTGCCCAGCTTTCGAGGTCTGTGACCGTCATTAAAACTGACAGACTAGTTGTATGGTCCCGGGATGAGGTGTGACGAGTCGATCCTGGAGCGATTAGGCTCTTTCGTCCAGGCGTTCAGGATGAACTCGGTGGGCGTGAGGCCGCGCAGGGTCTTGAGGCGGCGGGCGAAGTTGCAGGCGTTGACGAAGTCGGCCAAGTGCGCACGGAGTTGCGCGTAGCTGTCATAATGGTAGCGCTTGACCGTCGCGTCCTTGATCGTGCGGTTCATCCGCTCGACCTGACCGTTCGTCCAGGGATGGCGCGGTTTGGTCAGCCGATGGTCGATATCGTTGCGGGCGCAGGCAAGTTCGAAGCTGTGGGCCCGGAAGGTCTTGCCGGCTGCAATCGTACCTTAATGATGGAAGCGGCCAAGGCGACGTTGCCGGGCGTGGTGAAATGGGTGCCGTTGTCGGTGATCGTAGACCTCGGAGGTCTTGATGAACGACAGAAAGTTCATCTCCGAGGAGCCCATCAGCCCCTTCAGGGTCCGCTCCAAATAGGCGTTGTTGCCCACGAAGTTGATCGAGACGATGCCGGTCTTATCGCCCTCGTCGATCTGGTAGATCACGTCGACGCGGCCGTTCGGCAGGTCGACGATGCGGTAGGTCACCTTGGCGGTACCCCGGCTGAAGCGCTTGTAGACGTCGCGGATGCGGGCGAGGTCGGCGTTGATGATCGCTCCGGTGTAGGGCCCGCGTGCCTTCGCCTCGACCTTCTTGTTGCCCTCGAACACCACGCGGTTGATCAGGTTGTTCTCGCGGACGGTCACCACCGTACGCCCGCCCGATTGGGCGACCTTCACATCTGAGAACATGCCGCTCGCCAGCAGATTGCGGCGGGCCTCCTCGGCGGAGCCGGACGCCGTGCCGGTCACGTAGGACCTGATGGCCTCCGCGTCGACTCGTTGGTTGCCCTGGACGACGATCTCATTGGCGCTCGCCTGTCCCGCACATAACAGCACGGCTAGGCTGAGGGCTCCGGCTGCGCAGGATGCAACGAGGCCGATCTGGGGTGACGCCGCCTGGATGGCCGACGCGGGCTTCCTCACGCACGCCGTTCAGCGCCACCTCGTTGGCCTGGACCTGCACCTGGGCGGCGATGACCTGCTCCTTGGCGGTTTCGAGCCGGCCCCAGAAATCGACGATCTGCGCGCGCACCTGGTCGCGGACCTGATCCACCTGGATGCGGGCCTGATCGACCTGCTCCTTCGCCTGCCGGATCTGCGCGTAGGTCTGGCCGCCCTCGTAGATCGGGATGTTCAGCTTGCCGCCGACGAAATCGACGAAGTAAGCCTGGTTCGGGCCAGTCTGGTCGTAGACCTGGCTGAGCGAGCCCTGCAGGCTCAGGTTCGGGACCAGCTGGCCCTCATAAACCTTCACCTACGCTTCCGCCGCGTCGACGGAGTGAATGGCCGATACGATCTGCGAGTGCTCGCGCTGGCCGACGGCGATAGCCGAATCCAGCGAGCACGGCACGAACCGGTCGAGCGGGCGATGACCCGGCTGGTGCGCGAGACCACGGCGGGCACCGCGCTCACGGAGGCGCAGACCCCGCGCAGGCGCCGCACCTCCTTGCGATGGATGCTGGTGAGCAGGGAGACACGGCTGTCGGTCTGCTCCTAACCGGTCAGGGCGAAATCGTACTCGGCTACGTTCACGTAGAGCTCTCGTAGAAGGTAGGTGAGGGCCGGAAAGGTGATGCCGTGGGCAACCAGCAGGCGCACGAACGGCAGCAGTAACCGGGCCAACGGCGCGTGCAGGGCCGCGCCCTCTCGCGATGTGTCGGCAGTCTCAGACATACCCACTCTGGTAGGAGCTTAAGCGTGGGAGGCAACCTCACATAGTACGCAGACACACCTGTATGTGCAATTTCTCGGTTGACGTGGGAAATTTGCACACATAAATGTTGTGGGCATATCTCCCACAACCTTCGAGGTTCCTCGCTGATGCCGCCCGCATCTTACCCTATCGTCTACCCCCCCCCTGCCGCCGATCGCATTCAATCAAACGGCGGCACGCCGCGACCGAGTCCCTGACCTCCCGACGCGCCTGATCCGCCTCGCGTACACGCTCACGGCCCTGGCGCTGCCCGCCGTCGGCGTCTGTGTCGTGGAACTGGTCCGTCCAAACAGTGAGCTGATCGTCCCGCAACTGGTCGCCTCCACCGATTCCTCAGCGGAAATATCGGCTCCCCAACGCCTCGACGAAAGGCGGTGGGACATCGCTCAGATCGCGACTCTTGGCTCCGCCTTCGGGCGGGTGCGGCGATGATCCGGTCTTTAATCGGCTTGTCTTGCCGCGGCGGCGGCGCGTCCAGCCGTCGGCGAGCGCTTCCCGACCTAGCCCTATGCCTGATCCTCGCCGCTGCAATCGTCGGCCCGCTAACCTCGGCAGCGACGCGAGCTTCCGTGAGATCGGCGCACGATCAAAATCCGACGCTGCACCGTGCCCGATGACTTACACCCGCTGCGCCTACCGGCCGCGATCGGCGGGCCAAATCGCGCTCGCGGAGTCGAATGCGTCCGACCACCAACGAGGGCGCCGCCCGTGCAGGTCGACCGCGGCAGCCGGTAGCGGCGCCCATCCTTTCAGCAGCATGTCACGTGAGGCCGAAATGTCGAACAACCCGTACAGGTCGCTGCCGTCGAAGCAGTTCTGGTCCAACGCCGTCACGAACGTGCCGCCTTTCGCCCTGGATCTGCGCTCCGGCGACAACTTCACCATCTCGCCCGACGACCGGGTAGCCACAGCTGGTTCCTGTTTCGCGCAGCGCGTGGCGGCGGCTCTCCATGCCTCGCAGTTCAACTACTATGTCACTGAGACCGCGCCCGCCGGCATGTCGCACGTCCAGGCTCAGGCCCTTCAATACGGCACCTATTCGGCCCGCTACGGCAATCTGTACTACACGCGACAGTTCGTGCAGCTGTTCGATCGGGCATACGGGGCCTTCGAGCCCGAACTTACGACCTGGGAGCGGGCGGACGGACGGTTCGTAGATCCGTTCCGGCCGAGGATCCAACCGGACGGCTTTGCGAGCGCAGAAGAGGTACGGGCGGCGCGCGACGCTCACTTGGCCGCTGTGCGTCGGTTGTTCGAGACGTTGGACGTCCTGGTGATCACGCTCGGTCAGACCGAGAGCTGGCGTTGGCGCGCGGATGGGGCGGTTCTACCGCTCGCCCCCGGTGTTGCGGGCGGCACCTACGACCCAGGCCGCTACGCGTTCGTCAACGTGGGCGTCGCCGAGGTCATCGACGACCTGAACGGTTTTCTGGACCGATTGTGGCGCGTCAATCCATCGGCGCGCGTCGTGATGACGGTTTCTCCCGTCGCGATGGTGGCCACTTATCTTGATCAGCACGTCATGACTTCGAATTGTTATTCCAAGTCGATCTTGCGTGCCGCGGCCAACGAAGTATGCGCTACTCACGGCGACAGGATCGTGTATTTCCCGTCCTACGACCTCATTACCGGCAGTGCGAATGCCGGGCGGTATTACGATGAGGACCAGCGCACCATCAACGATGCCGGGGTGCGCCACGTCATGCGACAGTTCCTCGGAACCTTTGCGCCGAACCGCGCCGAACCCGCGGCGCATCGAGCTCTCATTGACCTGCAGGCCGAAATCAACTGCAACGCCGCTGTAATCTGCGACGAAGAAGCCATCATACGATAGCTTCTCTCCGCCATTTTTATGTCTCAAGCCACGTCTTCTCACGGCAACGTTAAGTTATTTGACAGAATAATAAACGCAATAATATTTGAATGCATGCGTTTGAATGTCAATCTCTATCAATAATGTAAATTCTATACAGAATTATTCAGCCACACGGAATGTTCGTGAGTTGGATGACGAGTCCAGTGAAAACTTTGCGGCAGGCGCGCTTCATCCGTCGGCGCCGGATCGAACGCTTGCCGGGCATTCGCGCTGCGCTCCGTGCCGCACCGAACGGCTACGTCGCCCTGGTCGGAGACTCGCACGCCGAGTTCCTAGGAACACCCGATTTCGGCGACCGAAGCTGCATCAATCTCGGAGTCGGCGGCAGCACGGCGGCCGATTGTGCACGCCACCTCGCGAGCCTGCATTCGGACGCCCGCGCCACAGCGGCCGTGCTGTTCATCGGCACCAACGATATCCTGCGCTGGCGGCACCCCGCCCGGCCGGCGGCTGCGGACCGCTTCACCGACGATGTTGACCAGATCTTGCAGACCCTTGCCGCGTGGGCGGAACGCATCTTCGTGGCGGCGGTCCCACCGATCGGCCCATGGACCACGGGGCGTGACCCAGCCGCCGTAATGGCCTTTACTGAACGCCTCCGGACGTTGACCGAGCAAGGCGGGTTTACCTTTTTCGATCCGTTCGCCGGGATCCGCGACGGCGAGACTGGTTTCGCGCTGGCGGGACTGCATCGCGACGGCTTTCAAATGGCCGATTATCCCGGCCTGGCCGGGGAGGTGGTTCGGCTGGTCAGCCTTCGCGTCGCGCCTTCTCAGGTGCCGACAATCCGGGCCGCCTCGACCTTGACGCGGGATCGGCATCCCCGGGCGTCGAACAGGACGTTCGGCGCCGGCCGCTCGCGCACCTACCTGACCACGCCGGCCCGTTCGCTCGACGGCTGAGATCGACGCGCGGCATCAAGGACAGAGCCGACGACCCGATCGATCTCAGCGGCGAGTGCCGCGTAGTCGTCTAGATGTATATCGTCGGACAAGAGGCCTGCCCTCACGTGGCCTCCATCGGATGCGCGAATAGCCGCAAACGGATCGAAGAAGACGTGCTGCCCCTCCGCGCAGAGTTGCTCAAGACGATCTGAAAAGGTCGCAGCGGCGTCTGCGTCATGGTCCGCCGCTTCGGGGCCGAGGGGCGGCACGGCAGCGACGAAGATATGCTCGGACCAACGATTTAGGATCGCAAGGATACGCTGTACGTCGGCCTCGAACCGTCGCCCCGTGGCCGGCCGTTCCGGGCGATGGCGCCGGGCGATGTCGTTCGTCCCGATGATCAGCACCGCGGCATCGGCTCGCGCCGGTGTATCGAGGCGCGCCATCCGTTTGGCGCAACCTCGGGCGGTGAGGCCGCCGGCGGCGATATTGATGCTCGGCGGTCGACCGGCGATTTGGGGGTGTCCGATCAGAGCCGCGTGTGAGTTGCCGGCGAGCAGCACGCCCCCCTTCGCAGCGGCGGCGAGGTCGATCCGAATTTGCCTCCAGCGCGCATCTGCTCGCTGTCGAAGCAAGCTTCGGTTCCGCCAGTCCTTGACTAACACGTGGACAAAAGGAGCATGCATGATCGTCCTGGCAGCGCGCGAATTATCGTCAGCGCATTTGAAAGCTGGTAAAACTCAGGTACGAGACGATCGGCGGCGCTTGGCGGACTGGGTGCTCGATTGCTAAAATCGCCATTGACTAGGCAGCCATCGCAATGATGCATAAAACATCTTTGGGACGTATGCTCGGTTCTCTATCTAGATCATTCTTTTTCTTCACATCGGCCATGCTGTGCATGAGGTCTTGAGCGAAAAAATAAGCGAAGATTTACATCCTATAAGGGCTTGGAACGACGCTTTGTTGATATATTGGTTTGCATTTTTGCTGATCTTTAGGATGGATGTCTCTCTAGAGATCAGTTACTCCAATGTTTCGCGACCGATACCTCGACCATCTTGGATATGGCGCCGTCGAAGACGAGCATCTCCTCAACCGCCTTGCTGGATCTGAGCCGCTCCGCCAGTGCCTGAACTTCCGCGGGCACTGGCGGTAAATCGGGGAGCGGCACATCGATGCCGAGACGGTCGAACAACATCGACGCGAAGGCGGGGAACTGCGCCTGGTGGCCGACGATGCCGACCCGGGCGAGGACTTCCACCGCGACGATCGAGTTGCCTGGGTCGAGACGGTCGCCTGGCATGCGCGTCCCGAGCTGGCGGGTCAGCGGATTGTAGAGCAGCCGGTAGGCGGGCTCTGGCAGCATGCGGAAGAATCGTTTGAGGCTCTTCGCGTCGGCGAAGTCGTACTCGTCCGCGAAGGACGCGGCTTCCGCGAGCGGACCCAGGCGCCAACTGCGACCGGGGTCGGTCGCGTCGCCTGCCCGCGCCTTCAGCCAAAGCATGCGTGTCGCCATCTCGACATGCGGGTCCTTCAGCAGGATGGCCGTGACCATCAGGTCCGGCGTCATGTAGTTTTCATACCGCGGGATGGTCACGGCCCCCGACAGTAACGCCGACGGCATCGCCTTGGTCGAGAGCAGGCTGGTCATGATCTCGTCCGACAGGCGATGCACGTTGAAATGGCAGTGCTGGAAATACGGGAAGAGCGCTGTCTGAAGCGCCGTCTCCGGCTCGATGCTGGTGTTGATTAGCATGGTCCGCAGCTGAACCGTCCCCTCCGGCGGCAGGCGACGGTAGATCAGCACGTTGGTGTCGGCGTCGTAGAGTTCGAGCTGTGGGATCTCGGGCAGCCCCGGCACCTCTACATCGGTGAGCACGAACGTGCATTGCCCGGTTGCGTGCCAGCCGTTGCGCTTGAACGCCTCATCGATGACGCTGGCCGGAATCTCGGCCACGCGACGTCCAGCGACTGATACCGCAACGCGGCTGATGGCGAGGGGATTATCCGGCACGATCCAGCCGCGGATCGAGTCGCCCTGATCGTGGTCGATGAAGAATCGCATAGTCAGACTGGGGGTTGCCGTCGGATGCTGTGTGCGGCGGGGGCGATCGCGGTCGCAGCGTGCGGCAGCGTCAGTGGTCGCAACCTCGTGAGCAGCTGTGTTCGCGCGCGATTTGGAGTCCGATGCATCCGCCGGCGACGACAACGGCTGCAGCGGCACCAGTCCTGCGGCGGGATGGGATGCAACGGGGCAACATACTCTCGGTCGTTGACGTGTGATTTTTTCCCACGTATACGATTTTTGATGGCGAAGCAACCGTCCTCATGCGCCATGGCATAAGTACTTTGTTTTTCCTGTAATCAGGCGCAAATCTCAAGTCATTGATGCCACATTTAGTGATGAAAGCCCTGGTATGTCTGTCGATTTATTCGTTTTGCTGACGTCGTCTTGAGTCGATGATGAAATTGCCAGATGTTCTCGCGATTCAGAGATTGAGATCGCTTTTTTCTGTTCGTCAGTCGCAGGGCTCACCACGTCTCCTAGTCATCGGGGGAGAGCAAAGCGCGGCCGTCGCGCATGCGATGGCGTGCATCGCACCGGAGGCGACTGTCACGTACAAGACAGCTGATGACGCGACAAAGCTTTATGCAGCGGAGCGGCTCTTAGCTGAGTTCGGCCGGCATGATTTTGTCTTCCTGAGCGCCGACCTTCCGCTGTGCCGCAACGGCGGAGCGATCGCGGGCCTGCACGGTCCCAAGGTCGCGCGCGTTCCGGTGATTACGTTCGCCGCTTTCCACCCCGATCAGGTCCGCGTCGGCTCCTATTCGCGCGTCCCGGTTACGGGCCCGATGGGACAGTCGCATTCCGCGCTCGTCCTGTTCGGCTACCTTTCTCGCCTGTCCCAGGGCGAGGTGTTGAAGCTGTTCCAACGCCGCGTCTTCGAGCGGGTTGGGTATTTCGACGCATGGGACGAGGCGGCCGAGCAGCTGCGTAAGCTCGGCGCTGAGGCTGGCTACGACCTGGAGGCATCGATCGCACGCTGGATGCGGCGTGGCTGCTTCATGCACTCGACAAATCAGATCAAGCTGCACGTCATCGTCGACCTCGCCCGAGAGCTGCTCGATCGAGTCGGGGTTTGCCATCAGCAATGCAACCTTGAGGATTACCTCTCCGGCGATCCCGGCAGAGGGGAGAGTTGGCCGGTCTATCCGGAGATCGCCGCCCATTACGGCGTTGCCGGTAGCGCCCTCTTTTTGCGGCCGGCATCGGGGCGGCGCTCGTCACGCTCGACGATGCCGCTCAACCGGTTCGTCGAGGAGAGTTTCGCCGCATACGCGCGCCTGCCTCGAACGTCATTGGTCAATCGCAGAGTCGCTCAGTGGCAGACCGACGTGGGTCTTCGGGCGGACCTCCGCCGCATAGTGGAGGAGGTGTGATGCTGCTCGGAAGGCGTATCACCGTCGTCCTCCCCGCCTACAACGCGGCTGCCACGCTCCAGCGGACCTACGCGGAGATCCCCCTGGACATCGTCGACGACATCATCCTGATCGATGATGCCAGTCACGACGAGACCGTGGCGCTCGCCCAGGCCCTCGGCATCCATACCCACCGCCATTCCTGCAACCGCGGCTACGGGGGCAACCAGAAGACCTGCTACAGGATCGCTCTGGAACGGGGCGCCGACATCGTGGTGATGCTGCACCCGGACTACCAGTACGCGCCGCGCCTGATCACGGCCATGGCCTCGATGATCGTATCGGGCGAATACGATGCGGTCGTGGCGTCGCGTATCCTGGGCAAGGGCGCGCTCGCCGGCGGGATGCCGATGTACAAGTACATCGCCAACCGCTGCCTGACCCTCGTGCAGAACTGGCTGATGGGTCAGAAGATATCCGAATATCACTCCGGCTACCGTGCCTGGAGCCGGGTGGTTTTGGAGTTCGTTCCACTCCAGGCTTGCTCGGACGACTTCGTGTTCGACAACCAGATGCTCGCCCAGGCGATGCATGCCGGCTTCCGGATCGGCGAGATCTCTTGTCCGACACGCTACTTCGACGACGCCTCCTCGATCGACTTCGAGCGCAGCTGCGTGTACGGCCTCGGCGTGCTCCGGACTGCGATAGCTTACCGCCTGCACCGTCTCGGACTGCAAGAGGCGCCGCTGTTCACGCCGATCTCCAGATCCCGGGATGCGCCGCCTCGGCGGCCGCAGGCGCAGCCTTGACCCTACCGTTCGTCGGAGGGGGCCGGTTCTGGTGCCTGTCCTTCCTGTGCCTCGGCCTGCCGGTCTCCGTCGCGCTGGCGCTGATCGTTCCGCTGGGCGAGGTCGCCGACGAGGCCGGGCACCTCGCCCGTGCGGCCGCGCTCGCCCAGGGACAATGGGTCGGGCATCGCGCGAACGTGCCTTACGCCGACGGCACCGTCCATCGGGTGGCGGGGGTAACGCTCGACTCCCAGTGGGACCGCCTCGCTCGCAGCCGACCGCCAGATTTCGGTGGCACCCTGGCGCCGAGCGATACCGCAGGGAGCGACGGAAATATTTTCATACCGCTTCACACTATCGCGACCTATCCGCCCCTCCTCTACGCCCCCGGTGCGCTCGGTCTGTCGGTCGGAGACGCGTTTGACCTCGATCCCGCAACGACGGCTCGGCTCGGACGGCTCGCGAACATCGTCGCATATATGGTTTTGGGCCTCGCAGCCCTAGCTTATGCCACCCGCGGGCGGGCCGCCCTATTCGCGCTCCTCTGCCTGCCGATGTCGCTCTCGCTCGCGGCATCGTTTAGCCAGGACGGGCTGATAATCGCGCTGGCAGCCCTCGCCGCAGCCCTGCTCACCCCGTGGTCCATGACGGAGCAGGGCGCGCGGTGCCGCCTGTTTGGGGCAGCTCTGGCCATAACCGCGATCGTGTGGGCGAAGCCACCATACGCGCCGATCGCCGCGATGTTGCTGATTCCGCTGCCGCCGGCTCGGCGGGATGGCCGCTTCTATAGGCGCCGGCTGTCCTTAATGGCTCTAACCGTGATACCCGCACTCCTGTGGACTGTGGTTGCCACTGTGTTCGTAGCAGCACCGGTGCCGCGTCCCACCTACGAGGCAGGTCCCCTCTGGTCTACGACTCGTCCGGCACTGTTCAACAGCACCGATCCGACAGCGCAGGCGCGGGTGCTCGTGTCGGCCCCTCTGCGATTCATCACTGTACCGGTAAAGTTCGTATTCAACCTGAAACACTTGATCGTGCTCGCGGAGGGGATGGTCGGCATTTTCGGCTGGTACGATCAGCCTCTACCCGGGGCGCTTTACGTACTGTGGGGCTGCTCGCTTTTTATACCGCTGCTCATCCCCTACCGCGAGCCTTTACCTTCATGGCCTGAACGTATCTTACTGGTGGCGTCAGTCATATTCTGCTGCTGGTTGATCGTGGTATCCCAATATCTGTCCTGGACGAACGTCGGTGAGGAACGGGTGTACGGGCCCCAAGGGCGATACCTGCTGCCGTTGGTCCCCTTGCTGATTTTAGCCTTTGCCAGGAGGCGGACCGGACGGGGCCCCGCACCTGACGGATTTACATATCTTCCGCTCGTAGCCGCGATGATCGATGTCCTCGCCGTGCCTGCATTTTATCTTAGATTTTGAATAATTTGTTGATGATTGATATACGCCCATATAATTACTGACTATTACAGTAAATCTGCCATGATATACACCGAATGGAGCACCCGACCCTGACGCGAGCGTGCGTCGTGCCGTTGCCGGGCCGGATCTACCGGCGTGAGGCGATCCGCGGCCGTTTGCTTGGGCCGGACTGGGATCCCAAGGCTGCCGACGGTCGATCAGGACAACGTTACGATTGCCCGGCACGCCTCAATGACGACGGCTTGAGCGATGACACAAACACGAATTGTCGTACGCGGTAGAACTTGCTGGCCGTACGCCAACATTTTGCGAGCAGGCGGAGTGACGATACGCGTCTCGAAGAAGTGGCGGTCGCTCCACGCCTGTGCCGGCGCATGGCTGACGATCCTGTCTGGTTGCGGTGGAGCGCTGATGCCGGGCATTCAGGTAGGCTTGGACGAAGGCGGCAGCACGTTCGGCTTCGACTCGCTGCCCTTCGAGATCCGAAGGGAGGACGGGCTTCTGCTCAAGGGTCACGCGTCGGTGCGTCTCCTACGCGTCAGCTTTTACACTCAGGATGCGAAGAGGCTTGTCGCGTGCAGTGGCGGTTTCACGCTCGATAGTGCGCATGCGCCTGTGTCTCTGAGTGTGGATTGCACCGGAACTACAATCATGCCTGGGACCGTGACGACGGCACGGGCCGATCGAGGCGAAGGGACGTTCAGTGAGCCGAATGGGCGTATCGCGACGTTCCGCTACGGCGCGTTGCTGGCTGAGGGTCCGTCCGAGAAGTCAGGCTGATCGGGTGAGACGTCCGACGAGGGTCATAACGGCCGCGGCATAGAGGAAGGCTTCAGCCGAGGTGAGAGCTGCAACCTGTGCCGAAGGTGATCACCTTCGACTGCTACGGCTGTCTGGATGTAAGACCTTCTTGGCGTCTGCAACGATGCGGAGGGCGCGATTGATGAGAGTAGAACTGGGCGGTCTGTAGGTGAGATTTGCAAGTGCAGGATCAGCTTCGAGATGCTGGCGCAGCACCATCTCGGGCGAAAGACCGTTGAACGCGCGCTGACGGCGACCCTTGTAGGCCGCGTTGAAGCCGAGCAGCACGATCTCCAGGTCGGCGTGGCTGTAGAGCGTGATGCCCAGCACCTCCCGCTGCGCCCGGCCGTTGAAGCACTCGACCATGCCATTGGTCTTCGGCGTGTAGGGGCGCGTCGTGCCATGCTGCACCCCGTGCCGCTCACAGGCGGCCTCGAAAGCCTAGACCGCAAAGCAGGAACCCCGATCGATGAGTTCGTGAGTGACCCGGAAGGGGAAGGCGTCGAGCGCGTTTATGAGGAAGGCCAGCGCCGAGGCCAGGGTCTCGTCATCCTTGACCGCGAGGCGCACGTAGCGGGTGGCGCAGTCGATTGCAACGTACAGGTAGCGCTTGCGGGTGGTGCCGTCGCGATCACGCAGTTTTGGCAGGTGCTTCACGTCGACGTGGACGAAACCAACCTCGTAGTCCTTGACGGTGCCATGCGGCTTACGGGCCTGCTCGGCGGTCGGCAACCGGTTGAGGCCCTACGCTCTGAGGATGCCGCAGACGGCGTGCCGGTTTAGGTGCGGCAGGAAGTGGCTGACGACGAAGGTCATTGCGTCGAGGGGAAGCCGGTGGACCGGCGGAGCGCGCACACGATGGCGCGCACCTCATCGCTGGCGCGCGAGGGCAGCTTATGGGATTGCGCCGAGCGATCCTGACACGCATCGGGGCCGCAGTTGCGCCATTTGGGGATGGTCTCGGTGGAGACACCGTAGCGCTTGGCCAGCACGTTTGAGCTCTCGGGCGAGCGGGCAATCTCGGCGCGGACAGCCCGGGTGGTGCGGGCCTGGGGATGGATGGCCAGCATCAACGAGCCCTCCTTGCAACACGGCGGCGCACGCCTTCGAACCGCCAAGCGTATGCTTTCATCGCCCAACGTGCCGCCTTTCAACGACGTTCCGCAACCAGACAGCTAAGTATTAAACCTGCTGAACAAGTTGACAATAAGACTAAATACCTATATAAGCTATGGCGGGCGATGCGAAGCTGCTCAAAGCCTGAGGCCATGATGATTCGACCACCGCCGCCACGGAAGCGATCGCACTGCGACCTGAGGCCGAGCTCTTCATCGAGCCTCGCCCACCCATCCACACCAAGCAAGGGGTCCCATCCGGGGCCCCTTTCGCATTTCAGGAGCTTGCCATGATCGCGATCGTCACCACGGCCGAAGAGCAGTCGACGAATTCAAACCCAGCGAGGGGCCCCGACACCGACACCAAGGCCGAACCCCCGATTGCCAAGCCCGCGCCAGCGCTGGTCGTATTCGGCGCCGATAAGGACGGGAAACCGCACGCCTCATGGTTCGCCGAGCCCGATACCGCCCTCGCGATGAAGGCCGCCGAGGTGATGAACATGCGGACCATGCTGCTCAGTACCGAGGCGCATCGAGCCCTCGCGGCGGAGCTTCCTCAGGGCCGAGTGTTCGCCTCGGGGCGGGCATTCGTGCCGTTCGTCAAGAAGGGCCTGTACGACCGCCTAAGCGCCCTGGCTGGGCCGGCCGAGGCCACAATAATTGCGGCCGCAGGCGAGAAGATTGCGAAAGGGCCTGCTACGGCCCTGGACAACGCGAATGACCAAACCCCCAAGGCGACTGCAACCACCGAAGCTCGGTTTCCGCGTAGCTGGGCCGGTGTCGTGGTCGGCAGCCTCGTGCTGATCTCAGAAGGCGAGCAGGACGGCTGGTACGAGGCCGAGGTGATCGAGGCGAAGGCTGGAGGGATCTTCAGCCTACGATGGCGCGACTGGCCGGACCTCCCACTCCTCGTGCGTCGCCGCGAGCACATGGCCCTGCTGCACCCCAATACCGCCGCGATCGAAGTGGCCTGAGGGGGATCTGCCATGAACACCCAGATCTATAGCGCTGGGTCGAGCCCCGCGGCGGCTGACCCCGTCGCGTGGGTGCGGGCCCTGAACGACGCCTTCCGGCGAACCTTCAGCGGTGGGCAGGTGGTCGAGACCCCCGGCGTGGTCGAACTGGCCGAGGCCGACCGCATCGCCCTACTGCTGGCCGTACGCCGCTTCAGCAGCTTTGATCCCGACAACGACCCATACGGCGAGCACGACTTCGGTGCGGTCGAGGTCGGGGGCGAGCGCTTTTTCTGGAAGATCGACACCTACGACCGGGCGCTGCTCGGAGGCTCGCCGGACCCGGCCGATCCCGCGGTCACAACCCGCGTGCTGACGATCATGAGCGCCGATGAGTATTGAGCCGTGAGCGCCGGGCTTCCCACGGACCCGAACGTCAGCCAGAGCGAGGCGGGCGACACATCAAGATCCATCGCTCCCGAGACGACAGGGGCGGCACCGACCAGACGGCGGTTGCTGGCCCTGATGGGCTCCCTGGCGACGGCATCGAATCAGCGGATCGACACCGCGCCAACCACCACGGCCTCGTCGAGCAGGACTCCAACCCCAGACCCGATCCCGTCGCTGTTCGCGGATTTTCAAACCCTGCTGGCCAGTCACGAAGCTGGGCTCGCGGAGGCCGATTGGCTCGAGGCGGGATTGGTCGCGAAGATCGGCTACCCGCGGGTGCGCCTACCTTCCGCCGCCGGCATCCGAGCCCGTTTCGCCGCCGACTAGGCCACCATTGAGCAGCATGTGCCACAAGGGCGCCAGCGCGAACGGCTTCAGCGCGCTTTCCAGCGTCGCCAGCGGCTTTGGGTTGAAGCGGCGGTCAATACTGGCCTGACCGCCGCGCTGGCCCGTGAGGCGGCCGCTGGCGATGACGTTCTGGCAGCGGTTTCGACCCTGCTCGCCACGCCAGCCTCAACCGCAACAGGGATCATGTTGAAGTTGCTGGTCCTGCTGAGTTGGCAGGAACCGGGCGCCTTACTTCGGGACACTTCGCCCTGGCGCGAGCTGCACCTGATCCTATCCGACCTCGACGCGCTGACGGCTTGGTCATGAGCATCGGTCTGGCCCTAGGGTTACGGCTTCGGCTTTCGCCCGGCCCGCAATGGTTTGGGTCTGGCGGCGCCTTGATCCGGTTCAGTCAGCAGGTTGGCGATTGGCACGCCAAGGACGGTGGCGAAGGCTTCGAGGGTGGCGATCGTCACGTTCTCGGACCCGCGTTCGACCCGGCCGACGTAGGCCCGGTCGATGCTCGAGGCGAGCGCCAACCGCTCCTGAGACAGGCCCTGCTCGACCCGCAGCCGACGCAGGTTCCAACCGATGATGCCCCGCGCGTCCATCTCGCGACAGGGCACGATCGACGGCTTGACAATCGACGGACCAACAGTCCCTGATTACCTCAAGCTGTCGGCAACGCAGCATCGCAACATCGACCACAGAACGAAGGGGACAGGGGGATGGGGGGCTACCTAAAAGCGATGAGGCGCTACGCGGTGTTCCAGGGCCGGGCGTCGCGTGCCGAGTTCTGGCAGTTCACCGCTGTGCTTCTCGGCCTGGTGTTCGTGACACTCATCATCGACGCCGCCGTGACCCAAGAAACGGATGTCGTTTCGAAGAAGGACCCCGCAGGTATCTTCACCGCCTTGGTAGTCCTCGCTCACCTCCTCCCGTCCTACGCCGTCACAGCCCGCCGCCTGCACGACACCGATCGGTCAGGCTGGATGATCCTGCTGCTGCTGATCCCCTTCGTCGGACTGGCGCTGATCGCGTTCTCCTGCATGCCCGGCACCCCGGGGCCGAACCGCTACGGGCCGGATCCGCTCGTCGGCGACGGCACGGGCGGGGGCATCGGGCAGGCCGCCATCGGAAGTCCGTCCCCGACCCCCCTCCAGCCCACCACCACCGGCCGGGTCGACGTGATCGCCGAGCTCGAACGCCTGGGCCGCCTGCGCCGGGAGGGGCACCTAAGCGAGGCCGAGTTCGACGTGATGAAGGCCGAGGCCCTGGCACAGGGCCGCCGGTGAAGGCGTCGTCACCCTGATGGACATCCAGCAGATCACCGATGGAGAGAGCCGATGAGGATCCTGTGCAGCATTGCGCTCGCGAGCGCCGTGGCGACGTTCCTGCACCCTCGGCCGGCGTCGGCGCAGTTCGGTGACGGGCTGACCCAGACCGCGATAGCGGTTCAATCCTTCGAGAAGAGCTCCGAGCGCTGCTTCTACGAACCGATCGTAGGCCGGGCGCTCGACCGGCTGCGCGAGCACTACGCCGAGACCGAGCCCTACCGATGGCGACGTGCGCTGCGCGAGAATAAGGATGCCGACGACATCCTCGGCAACATGACCGCCTTCGCGCTGCAAGGCTCACCCTACACAGCTGATCCGAGCTTCAGTGGGTCGCCGAAGCCAGCCGTACCGAGGGACACCCGATGCGTCGGCTCGGGCTTGGCAGTGGGCGCGGCGCTGCCATTCGCGGCACCGTTGATCGGGTTCGATCAGACCCTGCTTGCCGAAGCCAACCGGCTGATGGAGGGCAAGGGACGCACTCTGGCTGTCGCCGTCCCCAACGCGGCAGTGCAAGCGGATGCAGCTCGGCCCAATGCTGCGGCGCCCGAAAGCCCGGATGCTCCTTCCGGTCCGGCGTTGGTGATGAACGTTCGCTCCCCGTTCCGAGGCGCGACGTTCGTCGATGTTTCGCCAGCCACCGCGCAGCAGTTCGGCATCGGCGTCGGCACTTATGGGGCAGTCATGGCTTCCTGCCGGACCGACGACTTCGCGACGTGCAGCAACTTCAAGCGCGGTGATGTGATCGTTCAGGTCGATGGGGTGCCGGTCAGAAGCATTCAGGACCTCAGCAGGGTGGCGAACAGGGTGAGTCCACGTTGGACGATCACTTTCATTCGCAGCGGCGAACGGGTGACCTCGACCTTCCCCGGCTAAGGCGGTTTTCACCGCCGAGGCGAGAGCGTGAGGATTGTACACGTTGGTTTGTCCGCTAGGCGCCTGCACGGGATACACGCGATGCATGGGCTTTTTCGAAGGGTGGGCAGGGGGTTCAGGCGTCGACGCCCAGGTGCAGTTGCCCAAACCGGTCAAACAGCCCCTCGAAGCCCCTAAACCCGCCTCCGAACGGCTCAACCGGGTCAGAAACGCCGCCAGAGCGAGTTTAGATGGTTGCCTACCTTCGAGTCTTGTCATGATCGATGTGAAGTACATAGCCAAGCTCGGCGGGGGGCGACGCGGCAAGGTAGGTGTTTGGGACTGCTGAACCTCGATCCCAACCCGGTCAACTAGTTCCTCGACGCTATCGGATCCATCCTCTATGCCGTTGCCCACTGTGACGGGCGGGAGCTGGGGCGTGCGGTTCAACCATGTTGCCAACCGCGTGAACCCGGGTCATTTCGAGACCGTGGTGGACATGTTCGTCGGGCAGCTGGGGTTCGTCGAACTGCGACGGACCGAACGCGCTGTGTGGTTGCGGCAGCCCGGGGCCAATGTCGACCTGCAGCTCAGCTTTAGCGACACCGGGCACAGGGATCCCGACCGGGAGCGCTCACAGATCTCGTTTCTGAGCGACACCCCAAAAGCCGACCTCGATCGGCTGGCCTCGTGGTTCGCAGCAAGAGGGCTGCCTGCTCATATCGGCGCCTATTCCGATCGCGAGTTCTACCTCGACGTGCCGGCGGCGTTCGTCGATTTCGTCCTCGAGGCGATGCTGCCCGAGCTCGCCGCTTACGACGTCGAGGTATGACCCTTTGCGGACCTCCCGCCCCGCCTATTCGAATGTCCGCTTGGAAGGCGAAGCAGCCCTGGAAGCTGGTACTACGCCTAGGACCAGACGGATCTGGTCTTGAACCGCGGATTGGATCTATGAGGCCATGGGCATGTGCATCACGCGCGTCGGCGTGTTCTCGTCGGCCAGCTTGCGCAGGGTCCGCGTGTCCTCGGGCGTTTAGGGTTGCCCGGACTTCGTCAGTGTATTCGCCATCATGCTCTCCTGCGTTTCCTCACGCCGCGGCCTTCACGGCTGGCAGCCGGTGGAAGGGTTCGAACTCCGGGGCGACCTCCCCGAAGAAGTGACGGCGCAGGTCGGGGAGTTGCTCGCGCGCCTCGACGACGGCCCGGTTCTTCATCTCGGCGATGCGCGAGACGTCATCGAGCGTGTAGCGATCCAGCGGGACGGTCTGGTCGATCCGCCAGATCGCCTTGCGGTCGTGCACGTCGCCTGTGATGATCTTCGCGGCGCCGAGGGCGCTGTGGGACTGACCTGCCATGAAGAGCCGGGCGAGGTTCGGCGCCGCACCGAGCTTGCCTCCGATCCGGCTCGGCGCCTTCACGTCGTTGGTCGTTCCGATGCTAAGGATCTTGAGCCGGTCACCCGGCCACCGCAGAACGCCGACCGCCTCGACCGCCGCCACGCCGATAGGATTGTTTGCCCAAACACCGCCGTCGACTAGTTCGATCTCCTCCTTCGTGAGGTAGGGGTCGAGGAAGGTCGGCGCCGCCGCGCTCGCCATTGCGGCATCAACCGCCGGCTGAAGGTAGTCGGTCTCGAAACGCGGGTGATGGGCGGTCTTGTAAAGATAGACGCGCTCCAGGATCGGATGCCAGGCTGGGATGACGAGCCGGGTCTGGCTCTCGCCGATCAGGCGACCGCCGATCACCTCGTCCAGCGCCTCCCGAAGGCTCGTGTTGGAATATTTCGTGCCCATCCAGTGGCGAGTCGACCGCGCCTGCTTCGTGATCCAGTTCGCGATGGGGCCGCGATGTTGGTCGAAGATGGCGGGGCCCTTCTCCTCGTAGAAGCGGAGGATCTCCCCGGCGGTGAGGCCGAGGCTCAGTCCGGCCGCGATTATGGCGCCGGTGGACGTGCCGACGATCAGGTCGAAGTAGCGGCCGATGCGCTCGTCGAGATGCTCTTCGAGCTTGGCGAGGAAGGCGGCCGGAAAGACCCCGCGGATGCCGCCGCCGTCGAGGGTGAGGATCTTACGGAATTCGGGACCGTCGCTGCCGGGTTTCATCACGCGGCCTCCTTTGCAGTCTGAAGGACCTCGATGAGGCCGGGGTTGTTGACGATGATTTTGGCCTCGACATCGGGGGAGACATGGACGCCTCCGCCCCGCCACTCTCCGGTCGCCAGCCAGTCCTCGAAGTACCAGAGCCAGAGGACCGCCCAAGGCACGATGGTGCGGTCCAGCAGCATGGAGGGCCGCCACTCGTAGGCGCTGGGAAGGTACAGGCAGAGCCGCGCCGGCCGCTCGGAGTAGAGATGCGGAATCTTCGCTCCGTTCGCGAGCGAGGTCAGGTCGGGCTGATCGACGAAGGTGGCCGGCACCCCGTTGACCCGATACGTCAGGCGCAGGTCGTACGTGCGCGAGATCGGGGACGGGGAGGCCTGGAACCGCCATGTCAGCGCGCCGCCCGCGATGCCGCCATCGCCCCGAATGATGGGGCTGGCTTTAAGGTTGACGTGCTGCTGGGCGAGCGTAAGGCGCCGCGGACCAGAGGGGGGGCTCATCCGCAGTCCCGCCCGTAGAACGTGTTGCTCCTGACGGGGACAGCGGCCGGCGCGGCCGTCAGCCCGACGAGCGGCGCCACCCCCAGCAGGCCAGAGCGGCGGGCGCTGGCGATCTCGTTGTCGAGCGCGGTGAAGGCGGCGCCGACCGGGCGGGGACCGAACGATTCGTCCATCCGTTTCCGCACCTGGTCGGTGCCATCGACGCGCGCGAGGTTCTCCATGTCGGCCACCGCCTTGGCGTGCCAGGTAAAGAAGGCCTTCGCCTTGTCCGGGTCGTCGTTCCAGCGCTCCGCGAAGTTCTCGTCGATGGTGGTCTCGTTCGGGATGTACCAGCCCGGGGATCCGTCCGGCAGCGTCCGGCCGATGAAGCCCGGCACCCCCCGCAGCACGGCGATCATGAGGTCGAACTCGGTGTCGTAGACTCCCGCCTTGACGCAGCGCTCGTAGCTCCATGCGATCAGCGTGGTGAGGATGACCGAGATCGGCCAGAGGGCGAGATCCTGCCCCTCGAAGTGGACGTCCCGGTGCCGCTTGGCCACTTGGACGATGTTGCAGAGGATGCTGCGGCCGCTGGAGGCGACGGGGAACGGCTCAATGTTGGCGCGGCTCTTGATCGCCTCGTCCACGGTCTTCGTGAGCATGATGACCGGCACCAGCGCAGCGCGGGCCTCGAAAGCCTTGCGGTATCCGCGCGGGTTGCTGCCCTTCCACTCCAGCAGGCTCTTGTCCGGGACGAGCTCGCCCTGGTTGCGGCAGGCGAGGTTCAGGATCGAGGGCGTGATGTCGAGGTGGAACTCGTCCGCGTAGACCAGCCGCCAGCACCGGATCTTCTCCTCCAGCAGCCGGGCGTAGGTCGCGTGCGCCTTAAGGCGGTCGCCGATCACCTTCTTGATGTAGGCGGGCGTCCACACAGTGGTCCCTGCGGGCATGAACGCGACCAGATCAACGTCGTGTTCGTTCTTGCCGATGGGGCGCACCGACGTCCCGAGGGCGGTGGAGCCCTGTAGGTAGATGGAGAGGTCGTGCAGCAGGAAGTGCTCGCCGGCACCGAGCCACCGGGCGACGCCCTCGTAGCGCTCCTTAGCCTGCTGGAGCCGGCTCTCGGTGATGTCGAGCTCGGCGCACATGCGCGCGAGCAGGTTGATGAGGTAGGCCTTGCGGTGTGCCAAGCGGTGATCGACGAACATGCGCATCTCCATTGAGATGGGCGGCGCGCCAATCTCCATAAGTGAAGCCATTTATTGGGGTGCGGCCGAACGTCGTCAAGGGTCCGTTTATCACGAACCCCGGCGGCTTAGGCGATACGCTGGTAGACGAACTCGACGCCGCCCGTATCGGCAACGCTTTCCCGCCGCAGCAGGAAGCCGCTCGACCAGAGCTGCTTGAGCTTCATAGAGGCGTTCGCCACCGTGACGTGGATCGCGTCCGCGATTTCGGCAGCACGTGCGTGCGACCGTGCCACGACGAAATCGAGTGCGGCCTTCGATCCGGCGCTGGGCTCGGAACCGATGAACCGATGACCCTTCGCATCGGCGATGACCAATGGCTGCTCGACACGTCGGGCTGCCGCGTCGATATTTTCCTCAATGTAGGGTGTGGCGATCTCGAACAGGTAGAACCCCTTCTCACCCTTGTAGCGGCGGGCGAGCTGAACGACCGTCTCGGACGCGAAGGAGTAGTCGACCTGCTTCACGCCCTTGAAGGAGATCGGGAAGATTGTCTGGTCGGGATTGCGCTCGACATGCTCGACGAGCTTCGAGAAAACCGGTCGACCCATCTCCCGGCCCCAGCCCTCGGACTTGGGCATCATATCGCGAAGCACGATCATTGGAGCACCTGGTTCATGTCCGTCATTTAAGCGGTGATGATGACGTCAGACAAGAGACAGCTCGAAAGCGATGTGAGTTCCGGCGAGCTTCGGTAACTCCGATGATAGGATGGCGGTGTTTGGAATGTACGCCTCCCCCGAGGGCACCAGCGTCACCGCTTGCGACCTCAGCCGCACATCGAGCGTAGCTCGATATTTGATTGCTTTGGTCGCGCACCCCTTCAGGCTATTCCCGTGAGAGGGGTCGTCGAAACGCGACAAGCCATCGCGGAACATCTCCACGAGCAGGTCTACGTCCCGGACGTGGCGATAGCTCGGATCTCGATCTTCCAAGGGAGGCCTGATGGTTTGCATCAGCCCACGCCCATTATCAGAGACCACGACACGCGCCTTGTTGGAGGCAGGGTACGATTGGAAGGCCGCATGCCCGGTCGCACCGTCGCCACCGTGCAGTGGCCTGCCCCCATCCGGTGGCCCAGGTTTGAAGTTAGTGCATCGTCGGTCGCGTGACGATGGCGGGGCGAGCGGACGGTACTGAGCCGCCCGGTTCCGGTGGCCGGATGACGACCTCCGGCGCAGGCGGGCAGTAGCCGAGTGACGAGTGGGGTCGGATGCTGTTGTAGTACCTCCGCCATCGCTCGATCACGACGCTGGCTTCCTTGAGGGTGTAGAACACCTCGCCGTTGAGGAGTTCATCCCGTAGCTTCGCGTTGAAGCTCTCGCAGTACCCGTTTTCCCAAGGACTGCCCGGCTCGATGTAAGCCGTCTTCGAGCCGACCGCTGTGATCCAGTCTTGGACGGCTTTGGCGATGAACTCCGGGCCATTGTCCGAACGGATATGCTCGGGCACGCCGCGCAGGCTGAACAGATCCGAGAGGACATCGATCACGTCGTACGCCTTCAGCTTACGGGACACACGGATGGCCAGGCACTCACGGGTGAACTCATCGACCACGTTCAGCATCCGATACTTGCGCCCATTGTGCGTGCGGTGCTCGACGAAGTCGTAAGACCAGACGTGGCCGGGCCGCTCCGGCCGCAAACGGAGGCAGGAGCCATCGTTGAGCCAGAGGCGGGCTCGCTTCGGCTGTCGCGCTGGAACCTTGAGCCCCTCCAGCCGCCAGATCCGTTCGACCCGCTTCACGTTCACCGTCCAGCCATCGCGGCGGAGCATCGCCGTGATCCGACGGTAGCCGTAGCGCCCGTACTGGAGAGCCAGTGCGACGATGGCGGCGGTCAATGCCGCCTCGTCCTCGACCACCACGGCGCGCTTGCGCTGTGTCGAGCGGTGCTGACCAAGAACGCGGCAAGCGAACCGTTCCGACACGCCATGCTCGGCCACGACGTAGTCGACGCAAGCCCGGCGGCGAGCCGGGCTCAGAAGTTTCCCGAAGCTGCCTCCTTCAGGATGAGCTTCTCCAGCGTCAGGTCCGAGATCGCCCGACGCAGGCGCAGGTTCTCCGTCTCCAAGGACTTCAGCCGCTTGACCTGATCACCCTTCAGGCCGCCGTACTCGGATCGCCAACGATAGTACGTGACCTCCGTCACCTCGATGGATCGGATTGCTTCGGAGACCTTGCGGCCCTGCGAGACCAAAACATCGACCTGACGCAGCTTCGCGACGATCTCTTCAGCCGTATGCTTCTTCCGACGCATCATAACATCCTCCACATGGCGCGAAGCCATACCTCAGGGAGGACCACTTTTCAGGGGGCAGGCCACTGCCGGCTGAGGCTGTCGCCGTGCATCTGCTCCGGGCGCGGGAAACGGCTGTATGGGTATGCCATGGCCATAACGGCGACCGTATCGATGCCCAAAGGTCAGGGTCAACTTTATGGAGCACGACATGAGGGCGTTGTGGTCGCCGGACCGACCATTCCATCTCAACGGCAGCTGTCGGATTTTAAGCGGCCATTCAGGTGGTTTTGCCCGAAGTTCCGCTGATGGCGCATAGCGGCACTTGGTTGACCTGATGCCGCTCAGCTGTCGGCTCGGTCATCCCAGCTAAGCTTTGCGAGCGGATCGTCCTTCCAGGCCCTTCAGGCGCCGCCGCAGCCCGGCAATCTCCGAACTTAGCACCCCGGAGATCCTGTACCGCTGCCGGGCCTTCCGCGTACCGTCCGGCCGCCGAGTCGTGATCGTCACCTCGTGGATCCGCGCGCGCTGCTGTGCCTCGACCTTCGCTTGACGCGCAGTCGCGATCGCATTCGGCGGGGATGAGGACACCCGCTTCGCCACTGCCCGCTGACGCGCCCAGGCGTGCAACCCTTCGCCCGGCGAGGCCGCAAGCGCCTGAACCCGGCTCGGCAGCACCTTGGCTGATTCGAGATGCTGGATCGCCCGCACGTCCCGACTGATCAGTTTGCGCGCCGCCAGCAGCTCGGCCGCGGTCTCACCGCCGTAAGAGACGAATCGCTCGACTATCAGGTGCAGGTCGTGGGTCGTGCGCGAGCGCTTGCGCCCGCTCAGCGTTTCAAGCTCGGCCATGATCGCGGTCTGCAGTGGGCTGGCGCTGATTCGGATGTATGTGGCGTAGGCGAGCGCGATGGTCTCAAGGTGCTGCGCGTCCGATGCTTTGCGGATGTTCAAACCCGCCCGCTGCAGCCAACCCGCGCTGTCGAGCGGCTGCGTTCCCGCACCTCGGACCTGATGCAAGAAGTGTTCGGCGTCGGCAGCCACGGCGTCGCGGCTTTCAGCTTCGGCGCTGATTCGATCTGATGCGGCAGGTTCACTAGCAGGCTTTGCCGCATTCGGCTCGGTATGCGCCCTCAACGGCTCGTGGCGGTGAAGCGGCTGGGTTGCGGGGGAGGGGGGACGAGGTCGGTTAAACCGAAAGGCTGGGACCGTATCATTGAGCATGGCCTTGATCCATTCCGAGCAAACGGCCGCACGTCGGGTTAGCGCGACACCTCGTTGGTATGAATTGGCGACGTGCTGATGGCCGACCAAAGCCAGCTTCGTCCAAGGCTGTCCGGCCCGCTCGACGGGACACAAACTGGACACCGAGTGCGGCGGCTTGAGCTAAGTGCTTGATTTCGTTGGCGCGCCCTACGGGAATCGAACCCGTGTTTTCGCCGTGAAAGGGCGACGTCCTGGACCGCTAGACGAAGGGCGCTTTGGCGGGACCGGGGTTCTATAGTCGGAGGCGGCGCGCCCGGCAACCGCCGAAGCGCCACACCGCCCGGGTTTGACCGGAGGCCGGCTTGGGGCGATGGAGGGGCATGCAGCCTCCCCCTCGCATGACCCTCGTCCTCGGCGGGGCGCGGTCCGGCAAGAGCGCCTACGCGGAGGGGCTGATCGAGGCCTGTCCCGGCCCGTGGCTCTACCTCGCCACCGCGCAGGCCTTCGACGACGAGATGGTCGCGCGCATCGCCCAGCATCGCGCGCGCCGCACCGGGGCGTGGCGCACCCGCGACGTGCCCCTGGCCCTGCCGGAGGCGGTGGCCGGGGCCGCGGGGCCCGTCCTGGTCGACTGCCTCACGCTCTGGCTCACCAACCTAATCCTGGCCGAGGCCGACGTGGCGGGGGCCGTGGAGCGGCTGCTCGCCGCCTGCGCCGGCGCGCCGGGACCGCTGGTGCTGGTCGGCAACGAGGTCGGGCTCGGGATCGTGCCCGACAACGCCCTGGCCCGCCGCTTCCGCGACGAGGCCGGGCGCCTGCACCAGCGGCTCGCCGCCCGGGCCGACCGGGTCGTGTTCACCGTCGCCGGGCTGCCCCTCATCGTGAAGCCAGGAGCCCCCGCATGAGCGACGACGCGACCCGCCACCGCGCCAAGATGGAGAAGCGCAAGGCCGTCCAGGACGCCGAGGTGGCGGCCAAGACCGTCGAGAAGGGCCTGCTGCTGGTCCATACCGGCCCCGGCAAGGGCAAGAGCACCGCCGCCCTCGGGCTGATGCTGCGGGCGCTCGGCCGCGGCTGGCGGGTCGGCATGGTGCAGTTCATCAAGGGCGGCTGGGACACCGGCGAGCGCCACGCGGTGGCGGCCTTCGGCGACCGGGTCGCCTGGCATACCCTCGGGGAGGGGTTCACCTGGGAGACCCAGGACAAGGCCCGGGACATCGCCGCCTGCCGCCACGCCTGGGACGTCGCCGCGGGGCTGATGGCCGATCCCACGATCCGCCTGCTCGTCCTCGACGAGCTCAACATCGCGCTCCGCTACGACTACCTCGACCTCGACGCGGTGCTGGCCGCCCTCACGGACCGCCGGCCGGACCTGCACGTGGTCGTCACCGGCCGCAACGCCAAGCCGGCCCTGATCGAGGCCGCCGACCTCGTCACCGAGATGGGCAGCGTCAAGCACCATTTCTCGGCCGGCGTGAAGGCGCAGGAGGGGATCGAGTTCTGAACGGGCCTATGACGCGGCCGGCGCCTCGCTCTCGGCGAGAACCGTGCGCAGGATGGCCATCAGCTCCGCGACCGCCTCGCGTGGGACGCGCACCCGGAGGGCGCCGTGGGCGATTTGGTTGCGCAGGTTTGCGAGCTGCCGCAGCCGGTCCGCCTCGTCCGGCGTCACGACGCCCTCCAGGGCCATCCGCTCGAGGAGTTGGCCGGCCGGTTGCGGGCGCGATACCGCGCCGGGCAGGAGCAGGCGGCCGATCGCTTCGAGGACCGACCAGCCGAGCAGCAGGGCCGCCTCAGGATGGTCCGCGGCGAGCAGGGTCTCGACCCGCGCGAGGGCCGCAGGGATCTCGTCCCGGGTCACGCCGGGTACCGGCCGGTCGTCGCTGCCCTCCGGCGCATAGACGATGCGCAATTCCCAATCCGGACTCTGGGCAAACCGCTCGCTCAGCGCAGCAGCCTGCGGCCGCGCGGCGGTGTCATCCCGGGCGACTTCAATGGCAATGTTCCTCGGGCGCCCGAGGGCGATGGCATCGGGCTGGTAATCCCGCATGAACGCCGGCAACAGGCCGCGCGCCGGCTGCGTGAACACGTCGTAGCCCTCGGCTTTCAGGCGCGACGTGATCAGGTCGAGGACTCGCCGCTCGCGTTCCGTGGCGCTCATGTCAGGTCCTCGAAGGGATCGTCGGACAGCTTGATATACACGAGCGGTCTCGGGCTCTGCAGGGCCTCGGTGAGGATCGGGCTCGGGGCAGCGAAGGGGAGGACGTCGCCGGGCTTGAACTTCTGAGCGACGATGCGCTCGACCTGCCCGTCGTTGAGATAGATGTGCCGGATCAGCGCATCCAGCGTCGGCTTGAGGATGTTGTCGATGTCCCCCGTCCGGGTCAGGGCCGTGAAATAGTAGAGCGTGACGGCAACCGGCCGCTCGGTGGCGAAATGCCCCTCCGGAACGACCCCACGGCTCGCCGCCCGGACCTTCTCCTTCCACGCCTCCTTGGATCGGGCGCGTTTGGCCTGTAGCGAGACGGGCGTGCCCGGGACGTTGAACTCGATCGGAAAGGTCAGGTCCACGGCCATCTCGATTCGTACGATGCCCAGGATGTGACGATGCCGACAGGCCAGCAAGGGCTCCGATGCGGCGGGCCCTGATGATCCAGGGCACCGGCTCCGATGTCGGCAAGTCGCTGATCGTGGCGGGGCTGGCGCGCGCCTTCACCGACCGGGGGCTGCGGGTCCGGCCGTTCAAGCCGCAGAACATGTCGAACAACGCCGCCGTCACCGCCGATGGCGGCGAGATCGGCCGGGCGCAGGCGCTCCAGGCCCGGGCCGCCCGGGTGGCGCCCTCCGTCCACATGAACCCGGTCCTGCTCAAGCCCCAGAGCGAGGTCGGATCCCAGGTCGTGGTGCAGGGCCGGATGGTCGCCACCGTGAAGGCCCGCGACTACCAGGCCTGGAAGCCGAAGCTCATGCCGGCCGTCCTGGAAAGCTTTTCCCGGCTCGCCGCGGAGGCCGATCTGGTCCTGGTCGAGGGCGCGGGCTCGGCCTCCGAGGTGAATCTGCGCGCGGGCGACATCGCCAATATGGGCTTCGCCCGGGCCACCGACACGCCGGTGGTGCTGGTCGGCGACATCGATCGGGGCGGGGTGATCGCCAGCCTCGTCGGCACCAAGGCGGTGATCGCGCCGGAGGACGCCGCGCTGATCGCCGGCTTCATCGTCAACCGGTTCCGCGGCGACCCGAGCCTGTTTTCCGACGGGATGCGGCTGATCGCCGAGCGGACCGGCTGGGCGGCGCTCGGCCTCGTGCCCCACTTCCCCGCGGCCGCCCGCCTGCCGGCCGAGGACGTGCTCGGCCTGGCCGGCTCGGGCCCGCGCGGGGCGGGGGCCGTCACGGTGGCGGTGCCGGTCCTGCCGCGGATCGCCAATTTCGACGATCTCGACCCGCTGCGGGCCGAACCCGGCGTGTCGGTGGTGCTGGTCCAGCCCGGCACGCCGATCCCCGCGGAGGCCGCCCTGGTGCTGCTGCCGGGCTCCAAGACCACGATCGACGATCTCGACCGGTTCCGCGCCGAGGGCTGGGACATCGACCTGCGCGCCCATGTCCGCCGGGGCGGACGGGTGCTCGGCCTGTGCGGCGGCTACCAGATGCTCGGGCGCACCCTCGCCGACCCGCACGGGATCGAGGGGGCGCCCCGCACGGTGCCGGGCCTCGGGCTCCTCGACATCGACACCGTGATGACCCCCGAGAAGCGCCTCGCCGCGGTCACCGGCACGAGCCTGCCCGACGGCGTGCCGTTCTCCGGCTACGAGATGCATATCGGCGCGACGGCGGGCCCCGACGCGGCCCGGCCGCTGCTGCTTCTGGCCGACGGGCGCCTGGACGGGGCGGTCTCGGCGGACGGGCGCGTGGCCGGGACCTACGTCCACGGCCTGTTCGCGCAGGATGCCCAGCGGGCGGCTTGGCTCGGGCGCCTCGGGGCCGCGTCCGACGGCGCGGGCTACGAGGCGGGCGTCGAGACGGCGCTGGACGGGCTCGCGCGGCACATCGCGGCCCATGTCGATTGCGACCGGCTCCTGGCCCTCGCCCGGTAGACGCGGCCCCGGCTCCGAGACGCGCGCAAGCAGAGGCCGGCCCGGCCCACCGTGGCCGCGCGTCAAAACCCTGCCCCTCCTGAAGAACCGAAGCAGACGGCGAGTTGGCTTGCCGGCGCGAGTCTGCTTAGGACTGTGGCAGGCCTTCGCGACGAAGGGCCGCAGCGAGTTGAGGAACGCCGCATGTCCATCCAAGCGCCCGCGGATGCAGATCTCGCCGCGCGCACCGTCCGCACGGTGACCCTGCGGCTGATGCCGCTCCTCGGTCTGCTCTACCTGATCGCCTATATCGATCGGCAGAACGTCTCCTACGCCAAGCTGGAGATGGTCGGCAGCCTCGGCCTCAGCGAGACCGCCTACGGCCTCGGGGCCTCGCTGTTCTTCCTCGGCTACTTCCTGTTCGAGGTGCCGGCCAACGTGTTCATGGAGCGGGTCGGGGCGCGGATCTGGTTCGCCCGGATCATGATCACCTGGGGCCTCGTCACGGTGCTGCTCGGCTTCACCCGGGGCACGGCGATGTTCTACGTGCTGCGCTTCCTGCTCGGCGTCGCCGAGGCCGGCTTCTTCCCGGGCGTGCTGTTCGCCCTCACCCTGTGGTTCCCGCAGGGGCACCGGGCCCGGATGATCGGCTGGTTCATGATCGCCAGCGCGGTGGCCAACGCGGTCGGCGCGGCGGTCGGCGGGGCGCTCCTCGGCCTGAACGGCGTGCTCGGCCTCGCGGGCTGGCAATGGGTGTTCCTGGCCACCGGAGTGCCGGCGATCCTGATGGCCGTGATCGTCCTGCTCGTCCTGCCCGACGGGCCCGAGACCGCACCCTGGCTGTCGCAGGCCCAGCGCGACTGGCTCGCCCGGACCCTCCAGGCGGAGCGCGCGGGCGGGGGCCATGTCGATCACGGCAACCCGTTCGCGGCGCTCCTCGACCGGCGGGTGCTGATGCTGGCCGGCGTTTACATCTGCCTGCCGCTGGCCGCCTACGGCCTGGGCTACTGGCTGCCGACCGTGGTCAAGGGCTTCGGCGTCTCGAACCTGACCAACGGCTTCCTCAACATCATCCCCTGGATGGCCACGGCGGTGGCCCTGTGGTGGGTCCCGCGCCACGCCGCCCGCACCGGCGCGCAGGGCGACGCCCTGACCTGGCACGTGGTCGGGCCGGCTTTGGTCGGCGCGGCCGGGCTGGCGCTCAGCGTCGTCCTGCCGGGGGACGCGGTGAAGTTCGCCTGCCTGTGCGTGGCGGCGGCCGGGACCTTCTCGGCGCAGCCGGTCTTCTGGTCGATGCCCGGGACCTTCCTGCGCGGCGCCTCGGCGGCGACGGGGATCGCGGCGATCAACTCGGTGGGCAATCTCGGCGGCTTCGTAGCACAGAACGCGGTGCCGTTCATCCGCGACCAGACCCGCAGCGACCTCGTGCCGATGCTGTTCCTGTCGGCCTGCCTCGCCGTGGGGGCCGGCCTGATGTTCGTGGTGCTCTCCGCCCTGCGCCGGGACGCGGAGCGGCGGGGCGTGCCGGCCGCGACGCGGGCGGCCTGAACACCCGACGGCTTGGTGCGTTATGCTTCCTCAAGCCGGCTCGACCGGCAGGATGATGCGACCCCGCGCGCCCGCGGGGTGCCATCAAGGAGGAAACCGCGATGAGTCAGGGATTTCCGCTTATGATTCTCGCCTTCGGAACGCTCGGTGGCATCTGGTTCCTGGCCGCCGCGGCCCGGAAGCAGGTCGCCGACGCCAAGGGCAGCCCGGAGCGCTCCAACGTGATCCAGCATCACGGCGGCGCGCCGCGCCCCAACATGCCGGGCACCGAGCACTGAGCGCGTTGTCGACTCCGGTCGAGGCGGGGCCGCGCCGATAAGCGAAGGTCTCAGGTTCGAAAGGTCCGGGATCCAGCCCTTTCGAGGTGTCCGGGCTGGGTGCGGGTATCACGATCCACGGCTGTGACATCGTGAAAGAGCAGCGTGTTTCGCCTTCCCGTGTGGGCTTGCGGATTCACAGATCGAGCCGGGCCACGCGGGCACAGGACGAGGCACGGGTCCCCCCTCCCGCCCGGGAGAGGGGGCCTGTCACGCCTTCCCGAGGCGCGGTGAGAACCTCGTGGCCCCCGTGGGGAAAAGAGCGCGTCTGGTCGGTGTCCCGGCACATCCGGAAACACCTTCAGAGGGCTGGGCATAAGCCCTCTGGGATCCCTCGATCCCCGAGCGGATCACCGGCCGTCAGCCGGCGGCGATCCGCCGGCAATGGTCGAGGGCGGCACCGATCAGGTTGTCGCTGGCCTCCGGCGTCCGGAAGGCCGAATGCGCCGAGAGGGTGACGTTGGGCAGGCCGGCCAGCGGGTGATCGGCCGGCAGCGGCTCGACCGCGAACACGTCGAGCCCGGCCTGCGCGATCGGCCCGGTGCGTAGGGCCTCGACCAGGGCGGCCTCGTCGACCACCGCGCCCCGGGCGGTGTTGATCAGGATGGCGCCGGGCTTCATCGCGGCGAGGCGCGCGGCCGAGAGGAAGCCGCGGGTCTCGTCGGTCAGCAGCAGGTGGAGCGAGACCACGTCGCTCTCGGCGAGCAGCCGGTCCAGCGCGACGAAGGCGACCCCCGGATGGGTTTTCGGGGTCCGGTTCCAGGCGAGCACCCGCAGGCCGACGCCCTGGCACAGCCGCGCCATCTCGGCCCCGATCCCGCCGAACCCGACGAGGCCCACCGTCTTGCCGGTGAGCTGCATCCCCTCGGTGCGGAGCCAAGATCCGGCACGCATGCCCCGGTCCATGGCGGCGATCCCCCGGGCGGCGGCCCACATCAGCGCGAAGGCGCATTCGGCGACCGCCGTGTCGCCGTAGCCCTTGATGGTGTGGACCGTCACGCCGAGCTCGGCCTGGAGCGCCTCCGGGTCCATGTAGCTGCGCGCGCCGGTGCCGAGGAAGACAACGTGTTTCAGCCCCGTGCAGGCGCGGGCCACGGCCAGGGGGAGGGCGGTGTGGTCGATCACCGCGACCGCGGCCCCGGCCAGGATCCCCGGCAGGTCCTCCGGGCCGATGGCGGGCTCCGCGTGGATCGCGAAGGGCGGGTCGTCCGGCCGCAGCAGGCGCCGGGCCACCGCCGCCAGGGTCTCGTTGGCATCCACGAACACCGCGCGCATCGGCATCTCCCTGTTCCGTCCCCACGATGCGTCCGGTGCGCGGGCGGTGCAAAGCCCCTGCCGCGCCAAGTCGCCTCGCGCCAAGTCGCGCGCGCAGAGGGTCCGGATCAGGCCGTCAGGGCAAGGCCGATGCCGAGAAGCCCCAGCACGAGACCGCCCTGGAGCCAGCAGGCCGTTCGGTACAGCGCCAGCGCCCGGGCGATGTCGTCCGGCGTGGCCTCGGCCCGGCCGTCGCCCATATGGGCGTCGGGGACGAGGGCGCCGTCGTAGACCCGCGGTCCCGCGAGCCGCAGGCCGAGGGCGCCGGCCATCGCCGCCTCCGGCCAGCCGGCATTCGGCGAGCGGTGGCGGCTGGCGTCGCGGGCCATGGCCCGGAACGCGCCGCGGGCGTCGGCGCCGCGCAGGGCGGCCGCCCCGGCGATCAGCAGGCCGGCGAGCCGCGCGGCCGGCAGGTTCACCAGATCGTCGAGCCGGGCCGCCGCCCAGCCGAAGGCGGCGTAGCGCGGAGTCCGGTGGCCGATCATGCTGTCGGCGGTGTTGATTGCCTTGTAGAGCGCGCCGCCGGGGAGGCCGAGTCCGCCGATCCAGACGGCGGGCGCGACGATCCCGTCGGAGAAGTTCTCCGACAGGCTCTCGATGGCGGCGCGGCACACGGCCGGCGCATCGAGCCGTTCGGGGTCGCGCCCGACGATCATCGCCACCGCGCGGCGCCCGGCCTCCAGGCCGCCGGCGCGCAGGGCCCGTTCCACCGCGGCGACGTGGTCGTGCAGGCTGCGCTGCGCGGGCAGGCTGGCGCAGATCAGGCCGAGCAGCAGCCAGGCGGGGAGGGGGCCGGCGAGGCCCGCCAAAGCCGTGAGGCCGAGCGCCGGCAGCCCCACCGCGGTGAGCAGGAGCGCCAGGGCGAGGCAGCCCGCGGCCCGGCGCCGCCAGGCGCCGCCGCGGTTGAGGCCGCGCTCCAGGGCGGCGATCAGCCGGCCGATCCAGGTGACAGGGTGGCCGATGGCCTTGTAGAGCGCGTCCGGGTAGCCGGCCGCCGCCTCGATCCCGAGGGCGAGGGCGAGGATGGCGAGCGTGTCGGCAAACGTACCGGGCAGATGGACCATTCGGAGTGGAACGTTCTCGCGCGTGAGCCCGCCCCGATCGCCCATGGCGGCGATCTCGGCGCGCTGCGGCTGGCCTTTCCCGACGCGCCGGAACCGTGGCTCGACCTCTCGACGGGGATCAACCCGGTCCCCTATCCCGTGCCGCCGATGGAGGCCAGCGCCTGGACGCGGCTGCCCGAAGCCGCCGAGGTCCAGGCCCTCCGAGAGGCCGCCGCCGCTTCCTACGGCGCCCCCGGTGCCGGTCACGTCGTGGCCGCCCCCGGCACCCAGATCCTGATCGAGACCCTGCCCCGGCTCCTGGCCCCAACCCGGGTCGCGGTCCTCGGGCCCACCTATGCCGAGCATGCCGCCGCCTGGGCCCGGGCCGGGCACGCGGTGGCGGAGATCTCCGGCCCCGAAGCGGTCGGCGATGCCCGGGTCGTTGTGATCGTCGATCCCAACAATCCGGACGGGCGGACCCATCCGCTGGCGGCGCGCCGCGCCCTGGCCGCGGCGCTCGGCGCCCGCGGCGGCCTGCTGGTGGCCGACGAGGCCTTCGCGGATCTCGAGCCGGTGGAGAGCCTGTGCCCGCATGCGGCGCCGGGCCTCGTGGTGCTGCGCTCCTTCGGCAAGACCTACGGGCTCGCGGGCCTGCGCCTGGGATTCGCCGTCGCCGATCCCGGGACGGCGGAGCGGATCGCCACGGCGCTCGGCCCCTGGGCGGTGTCCGGGCCGGCCCTGGCGATCGGAACGGCCGCCCTGTCGGATACGGCGTGGCGCGCGGAGGCCGCGCAGGCCCGGGCGGCGGATGCGGGCCGCCTCGACCGGATGATCGCCCGGGGCGGCGGAACCGTCGTCGGCGGCACGTGCCTGTTCCGGACCGCGGCGTTTCCCGACGGGCTGGACCTCTACCGGCGGCTCGCAGCGGCGGGGATCGCGGTGCGGCGCTTCGCCGAGCGCCCGGAGCGCCTCCGCTTCGGCCTGCCGGCCGGGAAGGCGGCGTGGTGCCGGCTGTCGCGGGTGCTCAAGTAGAGCGCCCCCCGGGCGGATGCGGATCGCGGGCCGCCACCAGCACGGCCAGCGCCGAGAAGGCGAACCCGACCGCGCAGACCCCCGCCCAACCGACCAGCAGGAAGGCCTGCGAGCCGGCATAGGCACCGAGCGCCCCGAACACGAACAGGGTCGTGAACAGCACGGTGTTGATCCGCCCCCGCGCCCCTGGGACCAGGGCGTAGGCCCGGGTCTGATTGGCGATGAGCGCGCCGTTGATGCCGATGTCGATGAGCAGGACGCCGAGCGCCACTGCGACGAGCGACCACGTGCCCGCCCAGAGCACCACGAAGGACAGGGCGACCAGGAGGCTGCCGCCGAGCACCACGGGCTTGGCCCCCCGCCGGTCGGTGAAGCGGCCCGACAGGGGTGCCACGAAGGCCCCGCAGACGCCGATCACCCCGAACAGCCCCGCCCCGGCGGCCGAGAGCCCGAAGGGCGGCCCCTCCACCAGCAGCGCCAGGGTCGCCCAGAAGGCGTTGAAGGCGGCAAACAGCAGCGCCTGCGACAGGCTCGCCGTGCGCAGCACCGGCTGGGTCCGGGCGAGGTCGAGGATCGACAGCATCAGGGCGCGGTAGCGCAGGGGATGGGTCTGCACCGTCTGGGGCAGGGTCGCCCGGGCGATGCCCGCCATGACCAGCGCCAGCAGGGCCGCGACCAGGAAGACCGGCCGCCAGCCGAGATGCGCCCCCAGGAACCCGCTCGCCGTGCGGGCGAGCAGGATGCCGGTGAGCAGCCCGGTCATCACCTGGCCGACGACCCGCCCGCGGCTCGCATCCGGCGCGAGCTCGGCCGCGAACGGCACCGCCTGCTGGGCGGCGCAGGCGAACACGCCGACGACGAGATGGGCGAGGGCGAGGCTCGCGAGGTTGGGCGCCAGCCCCACCGCGAGGAGCGCCAGGGCGAGGCCGAGGCACTGCCACACGATCAGCGCGCGCCGCGGCAGCGCGTCGCCGAGGGGCACGAGCCCGACGATGCCGAGCCCGTAACCCACGAGCGCCGTGGTCGGCACCCAGAGGGCGGCGCGGTCGCCGAACTCGGCCACGATCAGGCCGAGCAGAGGCTGGTTGTAGTAGATGTTGGCCACCGCCCCACCGGCGATCAGCGTCAGGCCGAGACGGGCTTTCGCGTCGAGCATCGGCGTCACGGCTGGGTCGAGGGCAGGCAGGTACGCCGCCGCGGAAGGGCCATGGTCGGGTCCGGGTCTCGGGGAGGGCATTCGATCCGTCAGCGATACGGGCCCAGCGCGCCGGCCGGCAAGCTGCGGCGATGCATCCCTGCCGGCACGCCCCGCGCCCCTTCACGGCCGCCGCCGTCGCACCATATGCGATCGACAGGGCCGGCGCCGGTGGCGCACGATCGGGTGCCGCACAACACGAAGGCCGGGCGTCGAGCCGATCACGGTTCCGCACCGGACGACGAACGAGAGGGCGGTTCGTTCCGTGCGACCGCAGCAGGAACCGCCGCAACAGGGAGTACGGGATGCCGAACTACCGCGTCGACTTCGCCAAGGAAATCCTCGGAGTGCCGTTCACGATCGGCTCCGTCGAGATCACCCGGGCCCGCGATCCCGAACGCGCCCGCCGCGCGGCCGAACTCCGCTTCGCCCGCCAGCACGGCGTCGGCGACTGGCGCGAGCGGGCCGACCTCGCCACCGTGGCCGAGCGGCTCTGATTCGCCCGGCCCCGGTCCGTCACACGACCTTCGTGCCGGACCGGCACGCTCGATCTTCGCACCCGGCGGACGCTCAAGCTCTGGTCGCAGCGCCCGCACCGCCGTAGAATGGCCGGCAGGATCGGGATGCCGATCCGGCCTCCCCGGCGGGGGCCGGCGGCACGCGTATCCGGGTGCGCCCGCGTCCGAACGGCGAATCGGCGCCGGGGAGCGGGACGCGCTTCGAGTCCGGGCCGACGGGAGCCAGTGCGAGGGTCATGGCGGCGATCTCCTTCTTCGGCGACCTGCTTCAGACCATCAGCGAGCGCGGCCGCGACCTGATCGGCATCGGGCGCGGCGACCTGGCCTCCCGGGCGAGCGCGGGCGACCTCGTCAAGCTGTGCGAGGATCTGATCTCCCGGCGGGGCGAGGCCTCGGGGGTGGCGCTGGCCCGCCTGATCCTCGACCGCTACGCGAGCTTCGGCCAGGCGGAGCGCCACGCCTTCCTCCGGGCCATCGCCCTCGACTTCGACGCGGACCATGCCGCCGTGGACGCGGCGATCGCCGCCTACCGGGCCGCCCCGACCCGGGCGCGGCTCGGCAGCCTGCACGACGCGGCCGAGCCGCGCAGCCAGGAGTTGATCCGCCGCCTCAACCTCGCCCGGGGCGGCACGCTGAGCCTCGTGCGGATGCGCGAGGACCTGTTCGACCTGCGCCGGACGCTCCGCTCCGGCGAGGATTCGGATCCCGACCTGCTGGACGCGGTCGACAGCCTGGATTGCGATTTCGAGCACCTGTTCGCCTCGTGGTTCAACCGCGGCTTCCTGGTGCTGCGCCACGTCGACTGGACCACGCCGGCGCATATCCTGGAGAAGATCATCCGCTACGAGGCGGTGCACGCCATCTCCGGCTGGGACGACCTGCGCGCCCGGATCGAGCCGCCGGACCGGCGCTGCTTCGCGTTCTTCCACCCGGCGCTGGCCGACGAGCCGCTGATCTTCGTGGAGGTGGCGCTCACCGACCAGATCGTGCCGGCCATCGCGCCGATCCTGTCGCGGGAGCGCAAGCCGCTGCAGCCGCAGGCGGCCAACACGGCGGTGTTTTACTCGATCTCGAACTGCCAGAAGGGCCTGGCCGGGGTCACCTTCGGCAATTTCCTGATCAAGCAGGTGGTCGAGGATCTCACCCGCGAGGTCCCGACGCTCAAGACCTTCGTGACGCTGTCGCCGGTGCCGGGCTTTTCCGCGTGGCTCGCCCGGGAGCGCCGGGCCGACAGCCCGCAGGGTCTCCTGCCCGAGGACGTCGAGACCCTGCGGGCGCTGGACGATCCGGACTGGGCCGCCGACAAGACCCGGGTCGAGGCGGTGCGCAAGGCGCTGATCCCGGCGGCGGCGGCCTATTTCCTGCGCGCCAAGAACGAGCGCGGGCGCCCCCTCGACCCGGTGGCCCGGTTCCACCTCGGCAACGGCGCGCGCCTCGACCGGATCAATTTCCTCGGCGACACCTCGCAGAAGGGCCTGTCCCAGGCCCACGGCCTGATGGTGAACTACCTCTACGACCTCGCCGCCATCGAGCGGAACCACGAGACCTACGCCAATCTCGGCACGGTGGTGGCATCCCCGGCGGTGAGCCGGGAGTTGCGCGCCAAGCTGCCGCCCCCGCGCGCCGTGGTGCTGGCCGAGGCGTGAGCCGGGGGCGCCTTCTGTCATCGCGGCAGCGGCTCGCCGCCTGAAAGGGCTCGCCGGGAGGCCCCTGAGGCGGCTATGGGTGCGGGCGACACGAAGGCCCGCGACAATTCAAGCCGCCCGATGACCAACCACCTCTTCTCCCTGATTCGGGACGGCGTACCCGATCCCGCCAAGCCGGTGATCGAGACGCCGGAGGGCCGCCGATACACCTACGCGGACCTGATCGCCCGCGCCGGCGCCTATGCGGCGGCCCTGCGGGCGGCGGGCGTCGCGCCCGGCGACCGGGTGGCCGTGCAGGTTGAGAAGAGCCCGGAGGTCATTTTTCTCTACCTGGGTGTGGTCCGGGCCGGCGCCGTGTTCCTGCCGCTCAACACCGCCTACACCCCGGCCGAGATCGGCTACTTCCTGGGCGACGCGGAGCCGGCCGTGTTCGTCTGCGACCCCGGCCGGCGCGACGCGCTCGCCGAGGCGGCGTCCGGTGTCCGCCAGGTCTGGACCCTCGACGCCGCCGGCGGCGGCAGCGCCGCCGAGGCGGCGGACCGGGCGGGGGCGGCGGGCCGCGACTTCGCCGACGTGCCCCGGGGCCCGGAGGATCTCGCGGCGATCCTCTACACCTCCGGCACGACCGGGCGCTCCAAGGGCGCCATGCTGACCCACGACAACCTCGCGTCGAACGCCCGGACGCTGGTGGAGTCCTGGCGCTTCACCGCCGACGACGTGCTGATCCATGCCCTGCCGGTGTTCCACACCCACGGGCTGTTCGTGGCGACCAACACCGTGCTGGCGAGCGGCGGCGCGATGCTGTTCCTGCCCCGGCTCGACCCGAAGCTGATCCTGACTCTGATGCCCCGGGCCACCGTCCTGATGGGCGTGCCGACCTTCTACACGCGCCTCCTGAAGGAGCCGGGCCTCACGCCCGAGGCCGCCGCGGGCATGCGCCTGTTCGTGTCGGGCTCGGCGCCGCTGCTCGCCGAGACCCACCGGGAGTGGCAGGCCCGCACCGGCCACGCCATCCTCGAGCGCTACGGCATGACCGAGACCAACATGAGCACCTCGAACCCCTACGCGGGCGACCGGGTCGCCGGCACGGTCGGGTTCCCGCTGCCGGGCGTGTCCCTGCGGGTGGTCGATCCGGAGGGGGGCGCGATCCTCGGTCCTGACGCGGTCGGGATGATCGAGGTGAAGGGCCCGAACGTGTTCCAGGGCTACTGGCGGATGCCCGAGAAGACCGCCGCCGAGTTCCGGGCCGACGGGTTCTTCATCACCGGCGATCTCGGCAAGGTCGATCCACAGGGCTACGTCCACATCGTCGGGCGCGGCAAGGACCTGATCATCTCGGGGGGCTTCAACGTCTACCCGAAGGAGGTCGAGACCGAGATCGATGCCCTGCCTGGCGTGGTCGAATCCGCGGTGATCGGTTTGGGCCATCCCGATTTCGGCGAGGCGGTCACCGCCGTGGTGGTGGGCGGCCCGGGATGCCCGGACGAGGCCGGGGTGCAGGCCGCCCTGGAGAGTCGGCTCGCCCGCTTCAAATGCCCCAAGCGCGTCCTGTTCGTGGACGAGTTGCCGCGCAACACCATGGGCAAGGTTCAGAAGAACCTGCTCCGGGAGGCGTATGCGGGGCTGTACAGGGACTGATTGAGGCTCCCGGTTCGGTCCCCGGTGCGAAAGAATACCTCTGCCATCTTCGCGAGCGCAGTGACCCAGGGTCACTGCGCCCGCACCTGATAACGGTGCGGGTACGGCTTGCGCCGTAACCCGGTTCAGAGGTTGTGCTGCGTCCGCTCGCCCTCCGGCGGCGTGTGGTCGTCCGGATCGGTCACCTTGCGGGCGGCGGCGTTGAGATTGTCCGGGTCGAGGGCGGTCTGGACGAACTCGCGGCCGATACTGGTCACCTCGCGGGCGTAGCGCAGGCCCTGGTCGCGCACTTCGTCGGCCCAGGGGCCGATGCTCCGGTCCTCCTGGCGGGTGCGCGGCAGCAGCGCACCGAGCAGCAGGCCGGCCGCGACGCCGACCACCCCGACGAGGAGCGGGTTGTCGTCCACGAATCGTTCCACGGCGGTACGGCCGCGCTGGAGGCCGTCGATCCCCTGGCTGGTCAGGTCGTCGAGCGCCCGCAGGTTGCGCCTGTGGAGTGCGCCCGCCCGCTCGCGCACGTCGTCGTAGGCCGCCGAGGCGCGTTCGCGGGCCTGATCGGCGGCGCCGCCCAGACGGCCGTTGAGGTCGTCGGCGAGGTCCGACACGGTCCGGCCCGCCTGTCCCGCGAGGTCGGCGGCCTTATCACCCGCCGCCTGGACGCCTTCCTTCACCGTGGCGGACGCCGCGTCCGCGTGCGCGGACGTCGTGGAGCCGCCGCTCGCATAGCCGCCGCTCGAGAGCGGCGCGGCGCCATGCGGCATCGGATCGTGCAAGCCGCGCGGGTCGGGCCGAAGGGTGAAGTCACCCGCCGCCGTGCCCGGCGCTCCGGGATCGCCGAGGCCGGCCGGATCCGGGCGGAGGCTCCTGTCGCTGGTTCCGTGCGGCATGCCCGCCTCGGCGGCGATCTGCTCGGGGGTGCGGGAGGGGGTGGCGGGGGTGCCCGGCTTGTCGGTCATGGCGCTGTCCTCGGATGTCCTCTCGGCGGCGCGCGGTTGTCCGCGGGCGGCGCCGTTCGTTCCGGCCGCTCGGCCGGCCTCGGGTCGTTCGTGTCCGGTCCTGCCGGGGTGTCAGATCTCGGTCTTGTCCAGGGGATCGCGCGCCGGGCGCGCGGTCGGGAGATCGGGGTCGTAGCCGCGCGCCGTGCCGGTGTTCAGGGCGGCCACGCGTTCGGCCGAGACCTCCGTCCGCCGGCGCTGGGCGTCGCGCGCCATCCGGTTGACCAGCAGGCCCACGCCGGCCGCGATCAGCAGCACCGGCACGGGGTTGCGCCGCACCGCGTCCAGCGCGCTGTCGTAGGTGCTGTTCAGGGCCGGCACGCGCCGGGCATTGCCCAGCATCTCGTCCACGAGGTTCGGCACCGAGAGCCGGCCCTGGATGCGGTCGATCGTGTCGTCGAGCCGGGCGCGGCTCTCCTCGATCTCCTTCTCGAGGTCGTTCATCGTACTCATCCGGACACGCGCTCCGACAGGGCCTGGGCATCCTGGCGGACCTGACGCGTCGTGCGCGTCGGGGCCAGGGTCGAGAGGGAGAGGACGCTGCGCGCCCACAGGGCCATGCCGAGGGCGAGGGCCAGCAGCACGCCGCCGACGATCAGGGCGGAGAGCCACTCCGATCCGACGATGGTGGCGAGCCACTTCACGAAGGCCCCGATCAGGACCAGCAGGGCGACCACGGCGAACACCGCCGAGCCGACCATGCAGGCGAGGCCGACGATGAGCTGGCGAACGTTGCCAGCCATCTCGGCCCGGAACAGGGCGATCTCCTTGCGGGCGAGCTCGTTGGTCTCGCGCAGGGCATCGCCGATCAGGCTCTGGATGCTGGAGGCGCCGGTCTGGCGCGGATCTGGACCCTGGGCCATGGCGTCAGGCCCGGAAGCTGTCGCGGGCGTCGCCGTCCGACGCCTCCGGCGGCAGGCTCGACGACTTGATGAAGCGGGCGGCGATCAGGCCGGCCACGAAGGTGCCCACCGCCACCGCCACCGGCGCCCGCCGGGCGAAGGATTCAGCCTCGCTATAGAAATCGCCGAGGCTGCGTCGCTCGATCTGCGAGCCGAGCTGCTCCAGCCCGTCGGCGGCGTTGTCGAAGAAGGCGCGCACGTTCGGCTTGTCGCCGAGGTCGCGGCCGGAATTGCGGATCGTCTGCGCCAGATCGTGGACCGACTGCGCGGCGTCGCTCTTGCGCTGCTCGACATAGGTCTGCGCCTGGACCCGGGCTGCGTCCAGGAGACCGCGCCCGCGCTCGGCCGCCACGTCGGCCAGCCCCTCGACGTCACCCTGCAGGGCACGCCACTGGGCGCGCTCCGGGGTCGCCCCGTGGGGTGCCTCCTGGGACGGCTCGTGGGGCGGATCCTTCAGCGGATCCTTGGGCGCGTTCTGCGGGAACTCAGTGCCGGCCATCTCGAAAACACTCCTCGCGACGCGGGGACGCCGCCGCTCGCGGCGACCGCGGCCCCCGCGATGGCTGAGTAACCGACTGGGCTGTGACCGGTTCCGGTGCCACGTGCAGGCCGGACCGATGCCCGTTCCGGACGCGACTCGCGGCGCCGCTCAGTCCGCGTTCAGGCACGGTCTGGCAGAACCGCCACGCTTCGACAACGGGGACCCGAGGGGCCGTCACCGCCGCGCACGCGGTCGGCCCGGCGGGAAAGGCCTCGACGGGAACGACATGGTGCCAGGACGGAGCGGCCGCCCTGTCCCGGAACGGCACGGGCTCGACTTGACCCGCGCCCGGCTTCACGCTTGGGTTGCCCCAAGACCATCAAAGGATCGCGCAGGCCCCCCGCGCGTTCTGACCATCACGAAGTCTCGATGCAGGCGCGGCAAGGCCCTTGACTTGACCCGCGCCCCTGATCCGGAGCCGACCCGCGTGGCACGCCTTGTGATCGTATCGAACCGCGTCGCCGTCCCGGAGGAGGGCGGCAAGGCGGTCGCGGCGGGGGGCCTGGCGGTCGCCGTCAAGGAGGCGTTCACCGCCTACGAGGGCCTGTGGTTCGGCTGGAGCGGCACGATCGCGGAGGAGCCCTCCGAGGAGCCGACCCTGATCGACCGGGGCCGCGTCCAGTACGCCGTGGTCGACCTCTCGCCGCAGGACCACCTGGAATATTACGCCGGCTTCGCGAATCGTGCCCTATGGCCGATCATGCATTACCGGCTGGGGCTGGGCGCCTTCTCGCGCTCGGACTATGCCGGCTATTGCCGCGTGAACCGCACCTTCGCCCGGGCGCTGGCCAAACTGGTCGAGCCCGACGACATCATCTGGGTCCACGATTACCATCTGCTGCCGCTGGCCGCCGAGTTGCGCGGCCTCGGGCTCGACAACCCGATCGGCTATTTCCACCACATCCCGTGGCCGGCCGCCGACGTGTTCAACTCGCTGCCGGCGAGCACCGAATTGCTGCGCGCCATCGTCGATTACGACCTGATCGGCCTGCAGACCGAGGCGGATGTCCAGAACCTCCAGCGCAACCTCGTCGACACGCAGCGGGCGATTCCCCTGGGCGGCGGCTCGCTGATGGTCGACGGGCGCCGGACCCGGATCCGCGCCTTCCCGATCGGCATCGACGTCGCGGGCTTCAAGGACGCCGCCGAGAAAGCGGGGTCCAACAAGGTGGTGCGCGAGACCATGGCGGGCCTGCGCACCCGCAAGCTGCTGATCGGCGTCGACCGGCTCGACTATTCCAAGGGCGTGCCGGAGCGGATGGAGGCGGTGGAGAGCTTCTTCGCCTCCAATCCCGACCAGCGTGGCAACGTCACCTACATCCAGATCACGCCGAAATCCCGCAGCGAGGTGCCGGAATACGAGCAGCTCGCCCGGGACGTGAACGAGAAGGTCGGCGAGATCAACGGCGCGCTCGGCGATCCGGCCTGGACGCCGATCCAGTACATCACCAAGGCCTATCCGCGGCCGGTGCTGGCCGGGCTCTACCGGGCGGCCCGGGTCGGGCTGGTGACGCCCATGCGCGACGGCATGAACCTCGTGGCCAAGGAATACGTGGTCGCCCAGGCCGAGGACGATCCCGGCGTGCTGGTCCTGTCGAAATTCGCCGGCGCCGCCCGGCAATTGCCCGAGGCGCTGCTGGTCAATCCCTACGACCGGTTCGAGGTGGCGGAGGCGATCCGCGCGGCGCTCTACATGCCCAAGGCGGACCGGCTGGCGCGCTGGAAGCCGATGGTCGAGCGGATGACCCGCGAGGACGTCGATTGGTGGGCGCGCAACTTCCTGGCGGAACTCGAGAATTTCCGCACGGTCGAGCGCGAGCCGCCCACCGCCGCGGCGGCCGCCGAGTAGCCGGCGGTGGAACCGTCACTGTCCCGGGTTTTCAGAGGGATCATCCCATTGGCGGGCTCTCGGGGCAGAGCCCCGATGTCGGGCGTCGCCCGAACCCGGCAGGATTTTGCCCGGCACCCACAAAAGGTCGAAGACCTTTTGAGACCATGACGTTGCACGGCCCGTCTTCGACCGTCACCTTCACGCCCGGAACCCGCCCATGATCGCCGTCGACGACGGGGTCCCGGCGCCGCTCGGGGCGCATTTCGACGGGCGCGGGGTCAATTTCGCCCTGTTCTCCGAGCACGCCACCGCGGTCGACATCTGCCTGTTCGAGCCCGGGGAGCGGCACGAGACCCGCACCGTCCGGCTGCCCGGTCGGACCGACGACGTCTGGCACGGCTACCTGCGCGGTGTGCTGCCGGGGCAGCTCTACGGCTATCGGGTGCACGGCCCCTGGGAGCCGTCCGCCGGCCACCGCTTCAACCCGTCGAAGCTGGTGCTCGACCCCTACGCACGGGAGATCCGCGGCCGGATCCGCTGGCACGACGCCCTCTACGGGCACCGCAGGGGCGGTGAGAGCCGGCGCGAGGACCGGATCGACCGGCGCGACAGCGCGCTCTACATGCCGAAATGCGTGGTCACCGCCCCCGAGGTGCCCGACCTCGCCCTCACACCCGTGCGCCGGCCGCTCGCCGAGACGGTGGTGTACGAGGCGCACGTCAAGGCGCTGACCCGCACCCATCCGGCCATCCCCGAGGCCGAGCGCGGCACCTACGCGGCGCTCGCCCACCCGGCGATCATCGAGCACCTCGTCAAGCTCGGCATCACCGCCCTGGAGCTGCTGCCGATCCAGGGCTTCGCGGACGACCGCTTCCTGGTCGAGCGGGGCCTCGTCAATTTCTGGGGCTATCAACCGGTGAGCTATTTCGCCCCGGATCCGCGCTACCTGGGGGAGGGCGGGCCCGGCAGCCTGAAGGCGGCGATCCGCGAGCTGAACGCCGCCGGGATCGAGACCTGGCTCGACGTGGTCTACAACCACACCGCCGAGGGCGACCATACCGGGCCGACCCTGGCGTTCCGCGGCATCGACAATGCCAGCTACTACAAGCTCGACCCGGCCGATCCACGCCGCACCATCGACTGCACCGGCTGCGGCAACACCCTCGACGTGAGCCACCCGCGGGTAATGCAGCTGGTGCTGGATTCCCTGCGCCACTGGGTGAGCGCCTACGGCATCGCGGGCTTCCGCTTCGACCTCGCCTCAAGCCTCGGGCGCGCGCCCCTGGCCTTCACCCCGGAGGCGGCCTTCTTCCAGGCGGTGGCGCAGGATCCGGTGCTTGCGCGGGTCAAGATGGTGGCTGAGCCCTGGGATATCGGGGAGGGGGGCTATCAGCTCGGCGGCTATCCGCGCGGCTGGAGCGAATGGAACGACAAGTTCCGCGACGCCATGCGGGGCTTCTGGAAGGGCGATTCCGGCACGCTGGCCAAGGTCACCCAGGGGCTGACCGGCTCGCGCGAGGTGTTCGCGCCGTCCCGGCGCTCGCCGCTGGCCAGCGTCAATTTCATCGCGAGCCACGACGGCTACACCCTCGCCGACACGGTGGCCTACGAGGAGAAGCACAACGCGGCCAACGGCGAGGACAACCGCGACGGCCATAACCACAACGTCAGCCGCAATTACGGCGTCGAGGGCGACACCGACGACCCGGATATCCTGGCCCTGCGCGCCCGCCAGAAGCGCAACATGCTGGCCACCGTGATGCTGGCCCAGGGCGTGCCGATGCTGCTGATGGGCGACGAGCGCTCGCGCAGCCAGGGCGGCAACAACAACGCCTATGCCCAGGACAACCCGACGAGCTGGATGGATTGGAGCACCGATCCGGACCCACACCTCACGGAGTTCGTCGCCAACCTGCTGGCGCTGCGCCGGGCTCAGGCAGCCCTGCGGCGGCGGCGCTTCTTCACCGGCGCGCTGATCGACCGGGGCGAGCCCCTGCGCGACGTGCATTGGCTCGCCCCCGAGGGCACCGAGATGGGGGACCGCCACTGGTCCGACGACGGGCTCCAGGTCTTCGGCATGCAGATCGGCAACGACGGCGAGCCGGGCGACCGCCTGCTGATGCTGTTCAACGCCGGGGCGGGGGCCTGCGACTTCCACCTGGCCCAGGTGGTCGGCGGCCCGTGGAGCCCGGTCTTCGACACGGGGACGGCCACCGGCGCGGTCCCGCCGGATGCTCCGTCCTACGCGGCCGGCGCCGCCGTGCCGCTGCCCGGCCGCACGGTCCTGGTTCTCACGGCGGCAGGCGTAGGGGCGGGCGCGCGGAGCGGGTGGGTGCCGGGGGGTTGAGGGCGGGTTCGACCGCATGATCCCGACCGGATGAGCGGCGAAATCTCCCGTCCTGAGCCTGGCTGCGCGTCGGCGGGGTCCGTTCGGCGATCCTCCGGGGGAACCCGGCAAAGCTTCAGACGCTCCGGCGCGTTTCCGACCACGCGCGGGGGTGTCGGTCGGATCGGGCGCGCCGAACCGTCGAGTCGGGGCGGATCCGGCGACGGAGCCTCATCCCGCCAGCACCCGCGCCACCTCGGCCTTCAGCACAGGCAGCAGCTCCGCCTCGAACCAGGGCTCGCGCTTGAGCCAGCCGTTGTTGCGCCAGGACGGGTGGGGCAGGGGCAGGATCCGGGGGCGGCGCGGCGCGGACAGGATCGACCGCCAGCGCCGGACCGTGCCGGTCAATCCGCCCTCCGGCTTTCCCAGGTGCCATCCTTGCGCGTACTGGCCGATCACCAGGATCAGGTCGAGCTCCGGCAGGCCGGAGAACAGCTCCGCCCGCCAGCGCTCGGCGCATTCCCGGCGCGGCGGCCGGTCGCCGCCCTTGGCGTCGAGGCCGGGGAAGCAAGCGCCCATCGGCACGATGGCGACCTTCGCGGGATCGTAGAACTGCGCCTCGTCCAGGCCGAGCCAGGCGCGCAGCCGAACCCCCGACGGGTCCATGAAGGGCAGGCCGGTGCGATGGGCCCGGGTGCCCGGGGCCTGGCTTGCCACGCAGAGGCGGGCGCCGGTGCTGCCCTGCACGATCGGCCGGGGCTCCTGGGGCAGGGGCGGCCCGTAGAGCGGGCTGTCCCGGCAGAGGCGGCAGGCACGCAGGCGGGTCGCGGTGTCTTCGAAGGCGGGCATCGCCCGGAGATGGCGCGGTGCCGCGCAAAAAAGAAACGGCGCGGTGTTGCGCCGCGCCGTCTTCAGTCGGGTCTCTTGCCTTGGGGGAAGGCCCAAACGTTTTACGCCGCCCGAAGCCGCCGGACGGTGCGATTCCTCACGCGCCCTTCACGCCCGACAGGTCGAGGGGCAGCGCGCGCAGGCGTTGGCCGGTGGCGGCGAAGACCGCGTTGGCGATCGCCGGACCCAAAACGGGCACGCCCGGCTCGCCGATCCCGGTGGGCGCCACCTGGCTCGGCACGATGTGCACCTCGACCTTGGGCATCTCGCTCATCCGGGTGGGCGCGTAGGCGTCGAAATTGCGCTCCTGCACCCGGCCCTCCTTCAGGGTGATGCGGTTGCGCAGGACCGACGACAGGGCGAAGCCGACCGCGCCCTCGACCTGCGCGCGGATCACATCCGGGTTGACCGGCACGCCGACATCCACCGCCGCCACGATCCGGTTGACCCGGATCCCGGCCTCCTGCGCGCTGACGTCGGCCACCATGGCGACGTAGGAGCCGAAGGATTCGTGGACCGCGACCCCGAGGCCGCGGCCCTTCGCCCCAGGCTTCTCCGTCCAGCCGGCCTTGTCGGCGGCGAGCCGGAGCACGCCGGCGAGCCGCGGCGCCTGGGCGAGCAGCGACAGCCGGTAGGCCACCGGATCGACGTTCGCGGCGTGGGCCAGCTCGTCGATCATCACCTCCATCACGTGGGCCGTGTGGCTGTGGCCGACCGAGCGCCACCACAGGACCGGCACGCCCTCGCGGCCGTTATGGACGCCGAACCGGTAGGCCGGCAGCGCGTAGGGGGTGTCGGAGGCGCCCTCCACGGTGGTCGAATCGATGCCGTTCTTGACGATCATCGCCTCGAAGGGCGAGCCGATCATGATCGACTTTCCGACCATGACGTGGTCCCAGCCGACCACCGCGCCCTTGGCGTCGATGCCGGCCCGGACCCGGTGCAGCACGGTCGGGCGGTAGTAGCCGCCGGCCATGTCGTCCTCGCGGGTCCAGACGAGGTGGACCGGGGCCTTCTCGCCATAAGCCTTCAGGACCGTGGCGGCCTCCGCGAGGTAATCGGCGGTGGGGGTCGCCCGGCGGCCGAAGGAGCCGCCGGCCCAGTTGCTGTGCAGCCGCACCCGGTCGGGCGTCACCCCGAGGATCGCCGCCATGGTGGCCTGCTCGATCGTCTGGAACTGGAAGCCCGCGTAGACGTCGTAGCCGCCGTCGTCCGCCTTTTCGATCGTGGCGTTCAGGGGCTCCATCGCCGCGTGGGCGAGGTAGGGGAAGGTGAACTCGGCCTCGATCACCGTGGCGGCCGCCTTGAGCGCCGCCTGCGGGTCGCCGCGCTCGGAGGCCGTCAGGCCGGGGCCCTTGGCACGCTCCCGGTACTCGGCGAGGATCGCCTCGGACGAGCGGGTCTCGGCGGTGCTCTCGTCCCAGGTGATCGTGAGGGCCTCGCGGCCCTTCATGGCCGCCCAGGTGTCGCGGGCGATCACCGCCACGCCGGTCGGCACCTGCACCACGGCGAGCACCCCGGCGACCTTGCGGGCGGCCGTCGCGTCGAAGGCCTTCACGGTGGCGCCGAAGCGCGGGGCGCGGGCCACCAGGGCGGTCACTTGGTCGGGGCGGCGGATATCCAGGGAGTAGGTGGCCGTGCCGTCGGTCTTGGCCACGGAATCGAGGCGCGGGATCGTCTGGCCGATCAGCCGCCATTCGCTCGGATCCTTGAGCCGCGGCTCCGAAGGCACCGGCAGGGAGGCCGCCGAGGCCGCGAGCTCGCCGAACCGGGCCTGCCGGCCGGACGGCGCGTGGCTGACGACGCCCTTCTCGACCGTGATCTGCGCGACCGGAACCTTCCAGCGGTAGGCGGCCTCGGCCATCAGCATCTCGCGGGCGGCGGCACCGGCCTTGCGCAGCTGGAACCAGGAATTGGCCACCGCGGTGGAGCCGCCGGTGCCCTGGATCGGGCCCATCAGGCTGTTGTTGTAGAGCGTCGCGTCGGCGGGCGCGAACGCGGTGCGGACATTCTTCCAGTCGGCGCCGAGTTCGTCGGCCAGGATCGTGGCGAGGCCGGTGGTGTTCCCCTGGCCCATGTCGAGATGCTTGATCACCACCGTGACGGTGTCGTCCGGCGCGATCCGCACGAAGGCGTTGGGCTGCGCCTTGACGTCGGCGAGGTTCGGGCCGGCGGCGGCGCGGGCGGATTTGGGGTCGAGCCGGAACGCCACCACGAGGGCGCCGGCCCCCGCGAGGAGGCCGCGGCGGCTGGGTCGGGGGGCGGGCAGGCGGCTCGGTCGACGGGCGTTCAGCATGGCGGCGAGGCTCCGGTCAGGACCGCTGGGAGGGGCCGATCAGGGCGAGATCAGGCGAGGCTTCGGGCAGCCTCGTGGATCGCCGCCCGGATCCGCTGGTAGGTGCCGCAGCGGCAGATGTTGCCGTCCATGGCACCGTCGATATCGGCGTCGTTGGGCTTTGCGTTGCCGGACAGGAGGCCGATCGCCGACATGATCTGGCCGGACTGGCAGTAGCCGCACTGGACAACGTCCAGCTTTCGCCATGCCGCCTGGACCGCCTCGGCGACCCGGCCCGACACGCCCTCGATGGTCGTGATCTGCGCGGCACCGACATCGCCCAGCCGTGTCTGGCAGGAGCGAACCGGCTGGCCGTCGAGATGGACCGTGCAGGCGCCGCATTGGGCAATGCCGCAGCCGTATTTCGTGCCGGTGGCGTCGAGCCGGTCGCGCAGGACCCAGAGCAGCGGCATGTCGGGGTCGGCGTCGATCAGGTGTGCGACGCCGTTGACGGTGAGTTTCGGCATGGTCGACACCCTCTCATCGGCGCTGGACGCCGCGGCGTCCGGATTGCGCGCCGCGCGGCACGCTGGGAGCCATGCGCGACGCTAGCGATCGTCACGGCCTGCACGCTGTGCGCCAGCGCACGTCGGGCCGGATGTCCGGCGGTCGCGTCCAGGCCGGAATCCTTAAGATCCGAGCGATGGCGGCAGGTGCTTCTTAACATATCCGCCGCATTCTCGGCGAGCGAATCCCGGCCGGCACCGCCCTTCCCGAGTCTCACCACGCGCATGTCCGATCTCACCGTCGAGATGGTCCAGCGCGGTCGCGGCCCCTCGACGCAGGAGGCCGCCCGCCGCCTCGGGGTCGCCCGCGAGATCCGCTCGGCCCGCGAGAAGCTGACCTCGCAGACCGGCCTCGAACGGGCCTTCGATTACGAGCTGCTGCGCCACTATGCCGAGTACCGGGCCGGGGCCGGCCTCGCGCTGGCGCTGCTCGCGGCGGCGCTCGCCACGGCGGCGACGTTCTGGATCGCGCCGCCGGTCACCGCATCCTGGGCCCTGGCCGTGCTCGTGTTGATCGCGATCAACACCACGTTGAGCCGGCGCTTCCTGCAGGCCGACCCGGCGACGATCCCGCTGGCGCGCTGGCGCCGCCGCTTCCTGATCGGCGAGGTGCTGCAGAGCCTGTCGTGGTCGGCGATGATCGGGCTCGGCGCCACCGGCGGCTGGACCTTCGCGCTGTTCGGCCTCGTCATCGCCTCCGCGGTCACCACCATGCTGGCCGCGACGGTGCCGCTGGCGGCCGTCGCCGCCTTGGTACCGCTGGCGCTGGCCACCGCGTCGCTCGCCGCCTTCTTTCGCGAGATGGACGGGCTCCTCCTCGTCACGATGGCCGGCGGCGCGCAGCTGTTCTTCCTCAGCCTGTCCCGCCGCCTCTACACCTCGACGGTGGGGGCCCTGCGCTCCCGCGCCGAGAAGGACGCGGTGTTCGGCGAGCTGGAGCAGGCCAAGGCCAATTCCGACGAGGCCCGCCGCCGGGCCGAGGAGGCCAACCTCGCGAAGTCGCGGTTCCTGGCCACCATGAGCCACGAGCTGCGCACGCCGCTCAACGCCATCCTGGGCTTCTCGGAGGTGATGAAGAACGAGGTGTTCGGCATCCACACGGCGCCGTCCTACCGGGAATACTCCAACGACATCCACGACAGCGGCATGCACCTCCTCAACCTGATCAACGAGATCCTCGACCTGTCGCGGATCGAGGCGGGGCGCTACGAGCTCAACGAGGAGCCGGTGCAGCTCGCCTACGTGGTGGAGGAGTGCCGCCACATGATGGGTCTGCGCGCCAAGGCAAAGAACCAGACCTTCCACGGGCTGGTCGACGACGCCCTGCCGCGGCTCTGGGCGGACGAGCGGGCCTTGCGCCAGATCGTCCTCAACCTCCTGTCGAACGCCGTGAAGTTCACCCCCCCGGGCGGCGCGATCTGGCTGAAGGTCGGCTGGACCGCCTCGGGCGGGCAATACGTGTCGGTGAAGGATAGCGGCCCCGGCATCCCCGAGGACGAGCTCGGCACGGTCCTGTCGTCGTTCGGCCGCGGCTCCCTGGCGATCAAGACCGCCGAGCAGGGCTCCGGGCTCGGCCTGCCGATCGTGAAGGGTCTGGTGGAACTGCATGGCGGGCAGTTCCAGCTGTCCTCGAAACCCCGCGAGGGCACCGAGGTGGTGGTGACGCTGCCGGCCAGCCGGGTGATGGACACGATGCTGCCCCTCGACCTCGACCCGCAGTCCCCGGCGCCGGCCAAGGGCGCCCTGACCCGGGCGGCCTGACCCGCACGCCGGGGGACCGGTCTCAATCGAGCCCGCCCAGGGCGCAGACCCGGGCCCATTCGGCCTCGGTCACCGGCTGCACCGACAGGCGGGAATTGTTGACCAGGACCATGGCGGAGAGCGCCGGGTCGGCCTTGATCGCGTCCAGCGCCACGGGGCGGGGCATCGCCCGCACGGCCGCCAGGTCGACCATGCCGAAGCGGCCGGTCTCGTCGGTATGGTCGGGGTAGTAGGGGCGGATCACCGCGACGATGCCGACCACCGCCTTGCCCGCGTTCGAGTGATAGAAGAAGCCCTGCTCGCCGACCTGCATGGCCATCAGGTGCTTCTTGGCGAGATGGTTGCGCACGCCGTTCCAGTGCGTCCCGGCTGTCCCGGCCGCGACCTGCTGGTCCCACGACCAGGTCGCGGGCTCGGATTTGAACAGCCAGTGCGCCATCGCCGCGTGTCTCCAGGGCCCCGCCCGTCGCGGCGGCGGGCCCTGCCATAGCCCAGCTTCGTCCCCGGGGAACAGGCCGGATACCGCGCGGGTGCGGCCGTCGGGCGGAGGCGCCGGGTCGCGGAACCGGACGCGACTCGGGTTCCGCCGCCGGGGGAAAAGCCGATCTATGTTTGTAGAGATCTTTAAAAATCTGTCATTCGCTGAATATTAAATGATCTTTGCCATCATTACGAACATGATCATGCTCTAACTATCTGTGGTTGTCTTCATGCTCACGGTGGTCGGCTGTTTCGTCGGAGAACACAACCTGTGGCTAGTGGCGCTGGCCGCGCTGGTCTGCACCCTCGCGAGCGTTGCGGCCATCGAGCTGCTGACCCATGCCGTCCGCGCCGGAGGCCGGAGCCGCTACACCTGGCTCGCCGTGGCGGCGGTGGCAGGGGGCTCGGGAATCTGGGCGACGCACTTCCTGGCGATGCTCGCCTACGCGCCGGGGCTGCCGTCGGGCTACGGCGTCGGGCTGACGCTCCTCTCCTACGTCGATGCCGTCGCGATCACCGGCCTCGCCTTCGCGCTGGCCTCGACCGGCGGCCGGATCCGGGCGGCGATCGGCGGCGCCGTGGCGGGCGGCGGCATCGCGGCGATGCACTATACCGGCATGGCCGCCTATCAGGTCCCGGGGCATCTCGTCTGGAACCCCGCGGTGGTGGCGCTCTCGGTGGTCATCGGGAGCGCCCTGGGCGCCGTGGCCCTGGTGGTCGGCCTGTCGGCGGCCGCCTATCGCGGCCGGGCCCTCGGCGCCGGGCTGCTGATGCTGGCGATCTGCGGCCACCATTTCACCGGCATGGGTGCGGTGACCGTCCAGCCGGATCCGGCCGTAGCCATCCCGGAGAGCGCGATCCGGACCGAATGGCTCGCCACCGCCGTGGCGCTGGCGAGCTGCCTGATCCTGCTGCTGGCCGCCGCCGCCCTCGCGCTGGATCTGCGCGAGCGCAAGCGCACCGCGTTCGAGCGCGAACGCCTGCGCAGCCTCGCCAACGCGGCCGTCGAGGGTCTCGTCGTGTGCCGCAGCGGCCAGATCGTCAGCGCCAACGAGGCCTTCGCCCGGCTCACCGGCCTCGACACGGCCGCCCTGGTCGGGACGCGCCTGTCGGTCTACCTGCCGGGCCTCACGGCCGCGGCTGGGACGGCCGACCACCCGATCGAGGCGGAACTCGTCCCGTCGGGCGGGGGGCTCGTCCCCGTGGAGGTGATCCTGCGCCCCTTGGCCGAGTACGGCCGAGAGCCGCACTACGCCGTCGCGGTGCGCGACCTGCGCGCCCGGCGCCGCGCCGAGAGCCAGATCCAGTACCTCGCCCACCACGACGCCCTCACCGGGCTCGCCAACCGCACCAGCTTCCACGCGCGGATCGAGCGCGAGATGCGGGCGGCGGATGGCCTCGGGACCCGGCTCGCCGTGCTGTGCCTCGACCTCGACCGCTTCAAGGAGGTCAACGACCTGTTCGGGCACGCGGCCGGCGACGCGATGCTGCGCGACCTCGCGCTGCGGGTCGGCGGCCTGCTCGACGGCACGCAGCTGATGGCCCGGCTCGGCGGCGACGAGTTCGCCATCCTGACGCCCCAGACCGGCGACTCGGCCGAGCGGCTGGCGGAGCGGATCCTGGCCACGCTCGCGGCGGTGCCGGCGGCCTCCGGCCCGGTGATCGCCACGAGCATCGGCGTCGCGGTCTATCCCGACGACGCCGAGGATCAGCGGGCGCTCCTGAGCTACGCCGACGCCGCCCTGTACCGGGCCAAGGCCGAGGGGCGGGGCACCTGCCGCCGCTACGACGCCAGCATGGGGGCGCAAATCCGCGACCGGCGCATGCTGGAACACGACCTGCGCCAAGCGGTGTCCCGGGGCGAGCTGGAACTCGTCTACCAGCCCCAGACCCAGATCGAGTCCGGCGCGGTGACGGGCTTCGAGGCGCTGCTGCGCTGGCACCATCCGGAGCGCGGGGACGTCTCCCCGTCCCTGTTCGTGCCGATCGCCGAGGAGACCGGCGCGATCCTTGAGATCGGCGCCTGGGTGCTGCGCGAGGCCTGCCGGGCGGCGGCCGGCTGGCCGCAACCCCTGGCGATCGCCGTCAACGTCTCGGCGGTGCAGCTCCACAACCCGCATTTCGTGCAGTTCGTCCACGGCACCCTGTTCGAGACCGGCCTGAAGGCCGAGCGCCTGGAGATCGAGATCACCGAGACCGCGCTGATCCGCGATCCGGCCCGGGCGCTGCTTACCCTGCGCCAGCTCAAGGCGCTGGGCGTACGGATCGCCATGGACGATTTCGGCACCGGCTACTCGTCCCTGTCGAACCTGCGCTCCTTCCCGTTCGACCGGATCAAGATCGACCGCTCGTTCATCAAGGCGGTCCACAGCAACGCGCAGGGGGCCGCGATCGTGCGCTCCGTGCTGGGCCTGGGGCGGGGCCTCGGGCTCGCCGTGGTGGCCGAGGGGGTGGAGACGGCCGAGGAACTGTCCTTCCTGGCGCAGGAGAATTGCACCCTCGCCCAGGGCTACCTGCTGGGCCGTCCCGCGCCGATCGCGCGCTTCGCCGCCCACACCCACGGGCCCGGGCCGGAGCGGGCGGCCTCCGTGGCTTGAGGGTCTCACCCACCGAACCGGGTTCCCATAGGGCTGAGCCCTTCGGCGGGGCTCGGGGGCGGAGTCCCCGAGTCGCCACCCGGGCGGCCCGGGCCCCACACGGGGTCCCGGACCTTCGGGAACCCTAATCGGTCTCGCCGCGCAGCGGCCGGGCGAGCAGGCCGGCGATCACGTCCTCGACGCCGGCCCGGCCCGACACGATCGCCGCGACGGCCTGCGCCACCGGCATCTCGATCCCCCTGGCCGCCGCCAATCCGGCGAGCGCCGCCGCCGTGAAGGCGCCCTCGGCGAGCTTGCCGCCGGCGGCCTCCTCCGGGGCCGCCCCGGCGCCGAGCCGCTGCCCGAAGGCGAAGTTGCGCGATTGCGGCGAGGAGGCGGTGAGCACGAGATCGCCGAGGCCCGAGAGCCCCATCAGCGTCTCCGGCCGGCCGCCGAAGGCCCGGGCGAAGCGCATCAATTCGGCGAAGGCCCGGGCGATCAGCGCCGCCCGGGCGCTCTCGCCGAGCCCCCGTCCCGCCACGATCCCGCAGGCGATGGCCAGCACGTTCTTGCCGGCGCCGCCGATCTCGACGCCGCGCACGTCGTCGGTGTGGTAGAGCCGGACGCTCGGGCCCGAGAGCAGGGCGCAGAGCGACGCGGCGAGGCCGGGATCGGCCGCCGCCAGGGTCACGGCGGTGGGCAGGCCGCGGGCGACGTCGGCCGCGAAGCTCGGGCCGGACAGGACCGCCACCGGTGTTCCCGGCGGCAGGACCGCCTCGGCCACCGCGCTCAGAAAGCTGTCGCTGCCGCGCTCGATCCCCTTGGCGCAGAGGATCACCGGACCGGCCGTGGCGAGGGGCCCGCGCAGGTCCTCGAGCACGCCGCGGACGGTCTGGGCCGGCACGACCAGCAGGGTCGCCCGGGCGCCGGCGAGTGTTTCGGAGAGCGCCGTCGCGTGGATCCGGGCATGGAGCGGCACGCCCGGCAGATAGCGCGGATTCTCACGCTCGGCCTGGAGCTTGGCCGCGGCCTCCGGGTCGCGCAGCCACAGGGTCACGGGGTGTCCGGCGGCCGCGGCGGCGTTGGCCAGCGCCGTCCCCCAGGCGCCGCCGCCGACGACGTTGATCGGTGCGCTCATGGGGCCTCCCCGGCGAGGTCGAGCCGGTCGGGCGCTTGGACGCCCGGCGGGCCCGCCGCCCCGGCGATCTTGCCGCGCCAGGCCAGGGAGCGCCGATTCAACAGGGCGAGATCGGCGGTCCCGTCGAGGACCGCCTCGCCCAGGGCGATCGCCGCCTCCAGCCGATCCAGCGGCATGTTGGCGTGGGCGGGCGGGCGGACATGGTCGCGCCAGGGGCCGCCGCAGGCGTTGTCGAGGAGGATGCGGGCGAAGCAATGGTCCAGCCGCACCGGCCAGTCCGGGCGGGCGGCCCCGGGCAGGCGGCGCGCGACCAGGTCCCGCCACTGCGCGCGCCGGTCCGCGTCGGTCATCCGGCCGGGACCGCGTCCCGGGCCGGGTCGGCGGCGAGCGGCCAGCGGGGCCGGGCCGGTGCCGTCAGGTCGTCCACGAGCCCGAGCCGCAGGCGCTCCAGCCCGGCCCAGGCGATCATGGCGCCGTTGTCGCCGCAGAGCGGCAGGGGCGGGGCCACGAAGTCCAGGCCCGCCTCCCCGGCCAAAGCCGCCAGCGCCCGCCGGATGGCACCGTTGGCCGCGACGCCGCCGGCCGCCACCAGGGCGGTCGGCCGGCCGGCGACCCCCGAGAAGGCCCGCAGCGCCACCCGGGCGCGGTCCACCACCACGTCGACCACGGCGGCCTGGAAGCCCGCGCACAGGTCGGCGACGTCGCGCTCGGCGAGTGGCGCGATCCGCTCGGCCTCGATCCGCAGGGCGGTCTTGAGCCCCGACAGGGAGAAATCCGCCTCGCGCCGGCCGAGCATCGGCCGGGGCAGGGCGAAGCGCTCGGGGTCGCCCGATTCGGCCATGCGCTCGACCTCGGGGCCGCCGGGATAGCCGAGGCCCAGGAGCTTGGCGGCCTTGTCGAAGGCCTCGCCGATGGCGTCATCCACCGTGGAGCCGAGGCGCACGTAATCGCCGACGCCGCGCACGGCCACGAGCTGGGTGTGGCCGCCCGAGGCGAGGAGCAGGAGGTAGGGGAAGGCGATCCCGTCGGTCAGCCGCGCGGTAAGCGCGTGGGCCTCCAGGTGGTTCACGGCGAGCAGGGGCTTGCGGGTCACCAGCGCCAGGGTCTTGGCGGTGACGAGGCCGACCAGCACGCCGCCGATCAGCCCGGGCCCGGCCGCCACCGCGATCCCGTCGAGGTCGGGGAAGCCGATCCCGGCCCGGTCGAGGGCGCGGGCGATCAGCCGGTCGAGCACCTCGACATGGGCGCGGGCGGCGATCTCGGGCACGACGCCGCCATAGGCGGCGTGCTCGGCGATCTGGCTCAGCACCTCGTTGGCGCGGATCTGCCCGACGCCATCCTCGTCGATGGAGACCACGGCGGCGGCGGTCTCGTCGCAGGTGGTCTCGATGCCGAGCACGGTCTTCACGGGGCGTCCCCTCTGTCAGCGGCCTGCCGGGACGGCGTAGTCCGGGCACCGGGCCGGTGCAATGCCGGCCCGGTGCCGGGGCCGCTCAGTCGACGGCGACCATCACGTCGGAGGCCTTGATCACCGCGTAGGCCGGGCCGCCCGCGACGAGCTTGAGGGCGTCGACCGATTCGTTGGTGATCGAGGCGGTCACCACCTGGCCAGGGCTGATCTCGATCTTCACGTGGGCCGTGGTCGCCCCCTTGTCGATGGAGACGACGGTGCCCTTGATGACGTTGCGCGCGCTGATCTTCATGCTCTGGCCCGAACTCCGCGAACCGCCCGGGGGGCGGCTTCGGGGGCGGTTCCTACAGCATGACGGCGTCCGGCGCGACCGGTTCAGCGCGGGTCGTCCTCCGGGTCGCCCCCCGCCTCCGGGTCGGCCTCCGGGACGGGGGCGGCGCCCCAGGCGGCGAGCGCGGCGTTGAGGTCGTCGAGGACGAAGTGCCGGGCGCTGTCCCGGTCGTAGCCCTCCGCCAGGAGGTCGTCGTAGTCGGTGAAGACGTGGCGGGCATAGGCGACGAGGGCGAGGCGTGCAGCGGTCCCGGGGGTGGCCCCGCGCAGGCCCGGGCTCGCCAGCGCCCGGCCGAGGATGGAATCGGCCTCGAAGTCCGGCAGGCGCGGGGCGAGGTGGGCGAGGGCATCGGCCACGGCCTCGCGGCGGTTCACGGGCGGTGACGGGGCATCGTTCATCGGGCGAGCGGTCGTCCGGGGTGCGATCCTGCGGGGTGCAAACCTGCGGGCCGCATGATTTCATCACGCGGATCGGTTAAGGTCACCCGGAGAAGAAGGCGGGGGCGACGAACGATCCCCCGCCGGGGAGAGAGCAGGTCCATGGCAGTTCTTCGTCACGCGGTGATCCTGGGCCTCCTGCTCGGGACGGCGCCGGCCCTGGCGCAGAGCCCGGCTGCCAGCGTCGCCCCGGGCGCAGGCGTGAACACGGCGCCGAACGCGGCCCCGGTCGGCGGTCGCCGCCTCACGGCCACGGGGCAGACCAAGCCGCCCCCCGCCTCTCCCGCGGCTCCGCCGACGCCCGTGAACGAGGCCGAGATGATCAAGGCCCAGAAGGCCGCGGAGGCCCGCTCGAAGGCCTGGGACGGCCGGATGCGCAACACGATGGGCTCGATCTGCCACGGCTGCTGAGCCCGAAACGCGAAGGGGCCGCCCGATCCGGGCAGACCCTCCGTCGCGACCGTCTCCGGGGAGACCTTAGCGGGAGTAGAACTCGATGACGAGGTTCGGCTCCATCTGAACGGGATAGGGCACCTCGGACAGGCTGGGGATGCGGGTGACGCGGGCGGTCATCTTGGCGTGGTCGGCCTCGATGTAGTCCGGCACGTCGCGCTCGGGGAGCTGGCTCGCCACGATGACGATCTCGAGCTGGCGGGAGGATTCCTTGACCTCGATCAGGTCGCCGGCCTTCACCTGGTAGCTCGGGATGTTGACCCGCACGCCGTTGACCTTGACGTGGCCGTGGTTGACGAACTGGCGCGCCGCGAACGGGGTCGCCACGAACTTCGCCCGGTAGACCACGGCGTCCAGGCGCCGCTCGAGCAGGCCGACTAGGTTCTCGCCGGAATCGCCGCGCAGGCGGATCGCCTCGGCGTAGTAGCGGCGGAACTGCTTCTCGGTGATGTTGCCGTAATAGCCCTTGAGCTTCTGCTTGGCGCGCAGCTGCGTGCCGAAGTCGCTCATCTTGCCCTTGCGGCGCTGGCCGTGCTGGCCGGGGCCGTATTCGCGGCGGTTGACGGGGCTCTTCGGGCGGCCCCAGATGTTCTGGCCCATGCGGCGGTCGAGCTTGTGCTTCGCCTGAATCCGCTTCGACATGTATTCGCGTCCTCTCGGTATCGAGATTGAGGAACGCGCCCTCCTCTTCCCGGACGCTCACGGTCCGGGACGACAGGGCGGGAGGATCCCGCCCACGGGTGCGCGTGAAAACGCGACGGGGCCCCGTTGAGGAGCCCCGTCGACGGCCGGTTCCATACGGGAGGCGCGCCGCGGGGTCAACCGCCGCCCGCTCAGCCCATCTCCTCCCAGGTCACCCGCCCGACGCCGGGCAGACCGCGCAGGCGCTCGACGAGGCCCAGGGACCACGCCGCCGCCTCTCGCCCCCGGTAGGCCCCGATGCAGCGCAGGCTTGCCGCCTCGGCATCTGCCTCCAGCACGCGCGAGCGGATCCCGAGGCCGGCACCGGCGAGGACCTTCAGGAGCGTCGCGTGGGAGGTCGTGCGGGGGTCGAACGCGACGGTCATCGTGCCGTAGCTGCGCTGCCTGAGCGCCCGCTCGACCCATCCCAGCCCCTGCAGGGTGGCGAGGGTCGCGCCGGTGGCGCACAGGCCGAGCCGCCACGCCCCGGCGCCGAAGCACAGGCCGATCACGGTCACCAGCCAGACGGTCGCCGCCGTCGTCACCCCGCGGACGATGTTGCCCTGCTTCAGGATCGTGCCCGCGCCGATGAAGCCGATCCCGGCCAGGACGCCCTGCGCGAGCCGCATCAGGTCAAGCTTGAACAGGCCATTGCCGGTCTGGCCGGTCTCCACGAGCAGCCAGTTGCCGAGCTGCATCGCCGTGCAGGCGGCGACGCAGATCAGCACGTGCGTGCGCAGGCCGGCGGGGTGGCCGAGCTCCTCGCGGTTCCACCCGAGCAGGGCGGCCGCGCCGAAGCTCAGGGCGAGCCGGATGAGGAAGGTCTCGATGGTCGGGTCGGCGAGCATGGCGGGACAGGAAGGCCGATCTAGAGGAAGGGCGCGAGGCGCTCGTCGCGGGCGACGTCGCGGCAATGGTCGAGGTAACCGCTCTGATGGAGGCCCATCAGCGTCGTGACGGACGACCACAGCCAGTGCGGGGCGGGCCCGTCCCAGCCCCCCTCCTCGACCTGCCGCCGCCACGCGGCGCGCGCCTCCGGCGCGAGCTGCCGGCCGTGGGCGCGGCCGACCACGACGGCGAGGCTCCTGGCCACGCGCACGCCCTCGCCCTTGGAGAACTGCTCGGCGACGATCTTGAGGTCCTGCGGCAGCAGGGCGCGCACGATCACCGGGGTCGCGCCGATCTGCCCGGCGATCATCCGCTCGCCGAGCGCCGGGGACAGGGCCCGGGCGCCCGCTACGACGCGGTGCGCGGGATCGGCGGGGATCGTGGCGCCGGGCGCCAGCGGCGCGAGATGCGGCACCGCCTCCTTCACGTCGATCAGCGCCACCCGCGCCCGGTCCTGCGCCCCTTCGATGCGGACGAGGGCCGCGAGGCGCATCCGGCCGAGCGAGCTGCAGCCCTTGATCCAGAAGGCGGCGTCGACGAGGTCGATCCGCGCTTCCGCGTCGAGGCCGAGGACCCGCCGGGCGAAGGCGGGCTCGCGCAGGAGCGTCTCGACCCCCGTGCGCTCCCCGGGCTGGAGATCGAGGAAGCGCTTGCCCCGGGGAAGCCGTGCGGATTTGCCCCGCAGCCGCTCCTTCGACAGGTGGCGCCAGCGCCGGCCATGGGCGAGGCGGCGGGTCGTGGCGACGATCACCGAATCCGCGTCCGGGACGCCGGTCTCGTCCGGATCGGACAGGCCCGCGGCGTAGCCCTCGGCGATCGCCCGGATCATCCGCGCGACCACGAGGCCGGACAGCGGTGCCGTGAGTCCGGCCGTCACGAGGGAGAGGGTGAGCCGGACGAGGTCGAAGGCCGGGTTGCTGACGACGCTCTGGTCGAGATCCCGGATCTGCATCCGGACCCGACCCTCGGCATCGGCCAGGGCGCCGATATTGCCGAGGTGGCAATCCCCGCAGATCCAGACCGGCGGCCCCTCCGGCAGGGTGCCGGGCGGAAACTGCGCCACCCATTCGTAGAACCGGGCCGTCGAGCCGCGCACATAGGCGAGCGGCGAGGCCGCGATCTTGCACAGGCGCCGGCTCCGCAACAGCTCGGCCTCACGGCCGTCATCGGACCGGACATGGATGTTCATCGCGCGTGTGGGCTCTCGTGCAGGATGGGCGCCGCATTGCCGCGCGGCGGGGCCGGGGGCCGCCTCGGCGGCCACGGTGTCATGAAACCGTCATCTCGAAGACGGTTTCCCTATCCGACACTAAATTCCCTTTCACAGGGGCGGAGCGGGTTCGCGACCCGGGACCGCCGACACGGGTGCGCGTAGAACGCGACGGGGCCCCACGCGGAGCCCATCGACGGGCGGGTCTTCAGGGGATGGACGCGTCCGGGTCAACCACCGGGGGATTCAGGATGGATGGAAAGGTCGCGATCCGGCGCGGGGCGCCGGCGGACGCGGAGGCGATCCGGGCGCTGGTCGAGGCGGCCTACACCAAGTGGATCCCGGTGATCGGCCGCCTGCCGACGCCGATGCGGGCGGATTACCGCGACGCCCTCCGGCACCACCGCTTCGATCTGCTGCAGGTCGGCGACGCGTTGGCTGCGCTGATCGAGACGACGGGGGAGGGCGACGACCTGCTGGTCGTCAACGTGGCGGTGCATCCGGCCTTCCAGGGGCGGGGCTTCGGCACCCGCCTCCTGGGACTGGCCGAGTCGATCGCCGCCGGGGCGGGGCTTGCGCGGCTCAGGCTCTACACAAATAAAAAATACGTCGCGAATCTGCGCCTCTACGGGTCGCTCGGCTACCGGGTGGAACGGGAGGAACCCTATGACGGCCCGGGCCGGACGCGGGACGACGACGTCACCGTGCATATGGTCAGGGACTTGGCGTGAGCGGCTCGGCGATCGATCCCGCCGTCGTCGCGAGCGCAGCGACGCGAACCAGGGCGGCGCGCCCGTACTGAGCGAAGCGCGGCCGGATGGGTTCGCTCCGCCCGCGCGGACGGCAGATCCACGTCCTGCGGCGCCAGGACAGCCTGCCCCTCAGGTCACCACGCTCGGCTCGGCCCGGCCGGTGCGGGGCTCGATCTCCGCGAGGGCCCGGGCCGCAGCCACCACCGGCGCCAGAACCTCGGCCACGGGCAGGTCGAGCCGGTCCGGGGCGTTCTCGTAGCGCTCCAGATAGACCCGCAGCGTCGCCCCGGCGGTGCCGGTCCCAGAGAGGCGGAACACGGCGCGTGCGTCCTCGGCGAAGCCGATGCGGATGCCCTGGCGCTCGGTGAGCGAGCCGTCCACCGGATCGCGATAGGCGAACTCGTCGGCGGTCGAGACCGTGAGGTCGCCGATCCGGGTCCCCGGCAGCCCGGCGAGTTTTTCACGGAGCGCGTCCATCAGGCCGTTAGCGGCGTCCGCATCCACCTCCTCGTAGTCGTGGCGGGCGTAGTAGTCGCGCCCGTAGGTCCGCCAATGGGTCCGCACCAGGGCATCGGCGCGCTCGCCCGTGGCCGCCAGGATGTTGAGCCAGAGCAGCACCGCCCAGAGCCCGTCCTTCTCGCGCACGTGGTTCGAGCCGGTGCCGGCGCTCTCCTCGCCGCACAGGGTGATCAGCCCGGCATCCAAGAGATTGCCGAAGAACTTCCAGCCGGTGGGCGTCTCGTAGGCCCGGATGCCCAAAGCCGCCGCGACCCGGTCGGCGGCGCGGCTGGTGGGCATGGAGCGCGCGACGCCCGCGAGCCCGCCCGCATAGCCCGGCGCCCGGTGGGCGTGGGCGGCCAGCAGCGCGAGGCTGTCGCTCGGCGTCACGAACAGGCCCGGGGCCACGATCATGTTGCGGTCGCCGTCGCCGTCCGAGGCGGCGCCGAAATCCGGGGCGTCGGGCCCCTGCATCAGCTCGAACAGGTCGTGGCAATGGACCGGGTTCGGATCCGGGTGGTGGCCGCCGAAATCTTCCTTCGGGATCGCGTTGACCACCGTCCCCCGAGGCGCGCCGAGCATGCCCTCCAGGATCGAGACCGCGTAGGGGCCGGTCACCGCGCTCATGGCGTCGAAGCGCATCCGGAAGCCGGAGGCGAACAGGCGCGACACCGCGTCGAAATCGATCAGCGTGCGCATCAGCGCCGCGTAATCGGCCACCGGGTCGATCACCGTCACCGTCATGGCGCCGAGCTTGGTCTCGCCGAGGGTGTCGAGGTCGAGGTCGGGGGCCTCGACGAGGCGGTATTCGGTCAGCGCCCTGGCCCGCGCGAAGATCGCGTCGGTGACCGATTCCGGCGCCGGGCCGCCGTTGGCGGCGTTGAACTTGATGCCGAAATCGCCCTCGGGCCCGCCCGGGTTGTGGCTCGCCGACAGGACGATGCCGCCGAGCGCCTTGGATTTCCGGATCACGCAGGAGGCGGCGGGCGTCGAGAGCAGGCCGCCTTGCCCGACCAGGACCCGGCCGAAGCCGTTGCCGGCGGCCAGCCGCAGCGTCGTCTGGACCACCTCCCGGTTGAGGAACCGGCCGTCGCCGCCGAGCACGAGGGTGGCGCCGGCCTTGTCGGGCAGGGTGTCGAAGATCGCCTGGACGAAGTTCTCGACGTAGTTCGGCTGCCGGAACACCGGCACCTTCTTGCGCAGGCCGGAGGTGCCCGGCTTCTGGTCGGGGAAGGGGGTGGTCGTGACGGTGGTCGGAGTCGTCATGGGCGGGCGTCTCCCGGGATCTCCCGCCTCCATGCCCGCCCGGAGGCGCGGCGTCACGCGTTCCGGCGACAGGGGCGGGTATTTTTCACGCGCTTTGACCGGATCGGGCGACGGAACCGGCGGCCTGTCGACCGGCCCGCGCCCCGGGGCGTTGCGCCGGCCGGCATCGGTGGGTTGAATCGGTCGAGCCGCCGGCCAAGGCGGACGGGAGAACGCCATGTCGGACAGATCACAGCAGACGCCGCCGGGTGGGGCGCAGCCGGGCAGGGGCCTGCCGCGCCGCCACCTCGTCGGAGCCCTCGCCGCCGGGATGGCGGTGGCGGCCGCGCCGGTCGCGGCGGCGGCCCCGTCGGGCCGGCTGGAGACGGAGGAATTCCGCCTGCCCTGGAGCGAGCCGGGCGTCGAGATCTACGTGCGCAACAAGCGCCCCGCCGGGATCGATCGGTTCCCGGGCGACCGGATCCTGCTCTACGTCCACGGCGCGACCTATCCGGCCTCCACGGCCTTCGACCTGCCGCTCGGCGGGATGTCGGCCATGGACTATCTCGCGGGGCTGGGGTTCGACGTCTACCTCGTGGACCTGCCGGGCTACGGCCTGTCCGGACGCCCGGCCGCGATGGACGCGCCGGCCTCGGACAACGCGCCCTTCATGCGGACCCCCGACTCCGCCAAGGTTGTCGGACAGGTCGTGGACTTCATCACCAAGCGGCGCGGCGTCGAAAAAATCGACCTGATGGGCTGGTCCTGGGGGACCTCGACCATGGGCCTCTACACCAGCACCCACAACGACCGGGTCAACCGGCTCGTCCTCTACGCGCCGCAATGGCTGGCGCGCACGCCGGCCCTGATCGGCGGCAACGGGCCGCTCGGCGCCTATCGCAGCGTCAGCCGGGACAGCGCCCGGGCGCGCTGGCTGACCGGCGTGCCCGAGGACAAGACGGCCGACCTGATCCCGCCCGGCTGGTTCGATCTCTGGGCCGACGCGACCTTCGCCACCGATCCGGTCGGCGCGAAGCAGACCCCGCCGGTCCTGCGCGCGCCGAACGGCGTCGTCGCCGATTCCAAGGACTACTGGCAGGCCGGCAAGCCGCTCTACGACCCGGGCGACATCCGCGTCCCCGTGCTGATCATCCACGCCGAGTGGGACGCGGATCTGCCGAGCTACCAGGCCCAGGAATACTTCACTAAGCTCACGCACGCCCCCTACAAGCGCTTCGTCGAACTGGGGGAGGGCACCCACACGGTGATGATGGAGAAGAACCGCATGCAGTTCCTCCACGCGGTCGGGGCGTTCCTCACGGAGGCGGATCCGCAGGCGCTGAATTGACGGCTTCTCGTTCGCCGCGCCGTGATCCCGGGCGCGGCAACCGCAGGTCGCCCCCTGTGGGACTCCAACCCATTGACCTCATCCTGCGGTGCGGCACCTCAGGATGAGGGCGAGGATGGAACGGACCGCCTACTCCGCCGCCTGCCGGGCCCCATACCCCAGCCGCTCGTTCAGCGCCCGGATCAGGTTGACGGCGGCCTCGGCGATCACCGTGCCGGGCGGGAAGATCGCCGCGGCACCGGCGGCCCGCAGGGCCTCGTAGTCGCCCGGCGGGATCACGCCGCCGATGGCGATCATCACGTCGTCGCGGCCCTGCTCGGTGAGCGCCGCCTTCAGCTCCGGCACCAGGGTGAGGTGGCCGGCCGCGAGCGACGAGACGCCGACGATGTGCACGTCGTTCTCCACCGCCTGCCGGGCGGCCTCGGCCGGGGTGGCGAAGAGCGGCCCGATATCCACGTCGAAGCCGAGATCGGCGAACGCCGAGGCGATCACCTTCTGGCCGCGGTCGTGCCCGTCCTGGCCCATCTTGGCGACCAGGATGCGCGGCCGGCGGCCGTCATTCTCCTCGAACGCCTCGACCAGCGCCCGGACTTCCTCGACCACAGGCGACATGCCCCCCACCTCGCGCTTGTAGACGCCGGAGATCGAGCGGATCTCGGCGCGGTGCCGGCCCCAGGCCTTCTCCAGGGCCTCGGAAATCTCCCCCACCGTCGCCTTGGTCCGGGCCGCCTCGACGGCGAGTTCGAGCAGATTGCCGTCGCCGTCCGCGGCCCGGGTGAGCGCCTCGAGCCGGGCCGTGACCGCGGCCTCGTCGCGCTCGGCGCGCAGGCGCTTGAGCTTGTCGATCTGGAGGCGGCGGACATTGCCGTTGTCGACCCGCAGGAGGTCGATGGCCATGTCGTCGTCGGCCTTGAACTTGTTGATGCCCACGATGGTCTGGCGGCCGGAATCGATCCGGGCCTGGGCGCGGGCGGCCGCCTCCTCGATCCGCAGCTTGGGGATGCCGGCCTCGATCGCCTTGGCCATGCCGCCGAGCCCGTCGACCTCGCGGATATGCTCCCAGGCGCGGGCCGCGATGTCGGCCGTGAGCTTCTCCACGTAGTAGGAGCCGCCCCAGGGATCGACGATCCGGGTGGTGCCGCTCTCCTGCTGCAGGAACAGCTGGGTGTTGCGGGCGATCCGGGCCGAGAAGTCGGTGGGCAGGGCCAGCGCCTCGTCGAGGGCGTTGGTGTGGAGCGACTGCGTGCCGCCCTGCGTCGCCGCCATCGCCTCGATGTTGGTGCGGGTGACGTTGTTGAACACGTCCTGGGCGGTGAGCGACCAGCCGGAGGTCTGCGAATGGGTCCGCAGCGCCAGCGACTTCTCGGATTTCGGGTCGAACCCCTTCACGAGCTTGGCCCAGATCAGGCGCGCCGCCCGCATCTTGGCGATCTCCATGAAGAAGTTGGTCGAGATCGCCCAGAAGAACGACAGCCGCGGGGCGAACTGGTCGATGGTCAGGCCGGCGGCCAGCCCCGCCTTGATGTACTCGACGCCGTCGGCCAGCGTGTAGGCGAGCTCCAGGTCGTTCGTCGCCCCGGCCTCCTGCATGTGGTAGCCGGAGATCGAGATCGAATTGAACTTCGGCATATTCTTCGAGGTGTACGCAAAAATATCCGAGATGATCCGCATCGATCCCTTGGGGGGATAGATGTAGGTGTTGCGGACCATGAATTCCTTGAGAATATCGTTCTGGATCGTGCCGGCAAGCTTCTGCGGCGGCACGCCCTGCTCTTCCGCCGCGACGATGTAGAGGGCGAGGATCGGCAGCACCGCGCCGTTCATCGTCATCGACACGGTCATCTCGTCGAGCGGGATGCCGGAGAACAGCGTGCGCATGTCGTAGATCGAGTCGATCGCCACGCCCGCCATGCCGACATCGCCGGAGACCCGGGGATGGTCGGAATCGTAGCCCCGGTGGGTGGCGAGATCGAAGGCCACCGACAGGCCCTTCTGCCCGGCCGCGAGGTTGCGCCGGTAGAAGGCGTTCGAATCCTCGGCCGTGGAGAAGCCGGCGTACTGCCGGATCGTCCAGGCTTGCGTGACGTACATGGTCGGGTAGGGGCCGCGCAGGAACGGCGCGAGGCCGGGATAGGTGTCGAGGAACTCGATGCCTTCGCGATCCTCCGGCCCGTAATGGCCCTTCACCGGGATCCCCTCCGGCGTCATCCAGGGCTCGCCCAGATCGGGCGCCGCGACCGCGAGCGATTCGCCGGCGAGCGGGATGTCGGCGAAGTTCGGGATGCGGGAGGTCATGGCGTTGACTCGTTGTGGCGTTTGTCATGCCATTATAGGGACGCGCTTGAGGCGGGCTACTCCCTTGTGGTCGAGCCGGACGGTCTGATTTCAGGAGGCCCCGGACGCAGCCCGTTCACGGTGTTGTCGGATGTTTCGGGCGCCGACCCGGCGCGCTTCCCCCTGGCGATCCCGGGGCTTGCCCGGGCAGGAGAACCTGTCTGGGCGCGGACGCTAGGCCGTGGTTCCGGACACGCGCCATCGTCCCCACCCGCCTCGCGGCGCCGGGGGCATGGCCCAAGAAGCAACACGCGGGACGCGGGACGCCGCGGGAACCCAGGTGGTGAGCGAACGCGCGGGATCCGATCCCCGCGGCGCCCGCGGCATCGGCCGGGCGTGGGCCCCGGCCGGTGCCGTCTTTCTCGTCGCGGTGCCTTTCAGCGCGCCCGATCCTGCGACGTCTCTGCAGACGGTCTCGGACGAGGTGCACGCACCTCCGGAACCCGCAGTGAGTCTGTGGCCTTCCAGCCGTTTGCCCGTCTCGTAATGGACGGGTCCGCAGGTCCCTTGGGGTCGGCCCAGAGGAGGGTCGGCGCGGGGGCATTTCCTCAGCCCCGCCGGGTTGGCCCGGTGTTTCTCCGCCCGGATCCGAGACACGCCCCGTATCGGTCACGCCGCCCGGGGCGATGGCGGCTGAGAGCCACCGACGCGGGCACCGCCCCGTCCCCGGACCCGCCCGGTCAGCCACCGGGCGGGCCCCCGAAGGACGGACCGGGATCGCTCCCGGACCGCCGCGGACAGGTGGCGGTTAATGAGCACAGAATAGGAATGTTGTCAAGGGCGTGAGTGCGGCTCCCCTGCGCGGGCACGATGTTCACGCTTCTCCTTTTGGGGGAAAAAGCGCGAACCGCGCGTTTCCCTCCCCCCTTTGCGGGGGAGGGTGGCCCGCGAAGCGGGTCGGGAGAGGGGAGCGACGGCTCAGGATGGGGCTATGCCCGTCTTGAAGGAGGCGCCCTCTCCTGAAGCCGCGCTCCCCTCTCCCGACCCCTGCTGACGCAGGGGCCACCCTCCCCCGCAGAGGGGGGAGGGAGAGACCCGGGACCGTTCGCGCTGGCGTCAGACGGGGACATGGGAATCCGTCAGCGCGCCAGGGCAGGGCTCTACAAGAGCGCGCAGCGCCCCAGGCATCAGGGCTCTGCCCTGATCACCCGCCAAAGGGCGTGCGCCCTTTGGAAACCCCGTCCTGCCTGCGTGCGCCCCGCAGGACGTAGACCAGAGCCCCTGCGAGCATCAGCGCCATCCCGTACCACGTGATCGCGTAGACGAGGTGGTTGTTGGGGAAGGCGATCACCGTGAGGCCGCCCACCGGCAGGCCGCCGGGATTGGGCGCCGCGTCGGCGTCCACGAAGTAGGGCGCGACATCGCTCAGGCCGCGGGCGGACGCGATGGCGGCCACGTCCCGGGAGTACCAGCGGCCGTCCTTGGGATCGTTGGAGCGCAGGAACGCGCCCTTCGGCTCCGTCAGCCGCAGCAGGCCGGTGACCGTGACCTCGCCCGCGACCTGTCCGGCCGCACGGCGCGCCGGGTCCCGGTTTTCGCCGGGCACGAAGCCGCGGTTGACCAGGACGAGGCTGCCATCCGGGCGGCGCAGCGGCGTCAGCACCCAGAAGCCGCCGCCGCGCTCGGTGACCGCCTGGACCAGGGTCTCGCGGTCGTGGAGGAAGCTGCCCGAGAGCCGGACATGCCGGTAGGCGTCGTCGGGGCCGACACGCGCCCAGTCGGCGGGGCCGGGGGCCGGCACGGGCGGCGCGTGGACCCGGGCGTCGACCCGGGCGATCAGGTCGAGCTTCCAGGCCCGGCGCTCCACCTGCCACGTGCCGAGTCCGAGCAGGACGACGCAGACCAGGGCCGCCGCGACACCGAACACGATGCGGCGCCGCAACGAGAACGGGGCCGGGGAGGGGCCCGCACCGGAGCTCCCCGCCGACCCCGACGGGGTCACGTCCGCACGCCCGCTCAGCGGGCGTTGTTCATGACGTCGTGGGCATCCATCGGCATCATGTTGTGATTGAGGTGGTACATCACCCACACCGAGCCGGAGAGCATGATCACCACGAGCGTGATGGTGAAGATCAGCGCCATGAAGGTCCAGCCGCCCTCCGACTTCGTGCTCATGTGCAGGAAGTAGATGACGTGCACGACCATCTGGACGCCGCCGAGTGCCAGGATCACCAGGGTGGTGACGAGGCTGTTGTCGAGCACGTTGCCCATCACCAGCCAGAACGGGATCACCGTCAGGATCACCGACAGGACGAAGCCCGTCATGTAGCTCTGGACGGTGCCGTGCCCGCCGCCGCTATGGGCGTGGGAATCGTGCGTGTCCTGGCCGTGACCGGTGAGGTGGTGTGCGTCGGCGCTCATTCGAGCACTCCCATCAGGTAGACGACGGTGAAGACGCCGATCCAGATTAGGTCGAGGAAGTGCCAGAACATCGACAGGCACATCAGCCGCCGCTTGTTCTCGACGATCAGCCCGTGCTTGCGCACCTGCACCATCAGCACGATCAGCCACAGGATGCCCATGGAGACGTGCAGGCCGTGGGTCGACACCAGGGTGTAGAACGACGACAGGAAGGCGCTGCGCCAGGGCGGTGCGCCCTCATGGAACAGGTGGACGAATTCCCGGATCTCCAGGAACACGAAGGCCGCGCCGAACAGGCCGGTCACCGCCAGCCAGATCTGCGTCTGCTTCACCCGGTCCCGGTCCATCTCCAGCATGGCGAAGCCGTAGGTGATGGACGAGAACAGCAGCATGGCGGTGTTCACCGCGATGCCCGGCAGGTCGAACAGTTCCTTCGGGGTCGGCCCGGCCGCGTAGCTGCGGCCGAGCACCCCGTAGGTCGCGAACAGCGTCGCGAAGATGAGGCAGTCGCTCATCAGGTAGAGCCAGAACCCGAGCATGGTCGAGCCCTCGGAGTGATGGCCCTCCTCGTCGGTCTGGTAGAAGACCGGCGCCGCGGCGCCGGGGGGTGCAGTCTCCGCGTGCATCATCGGATCACGCCATCTCCAGTTCGCGCGTCCGCTGACCTTCCGTCCGACTGACCGTGTCGGCGGGAATGTAGTAGTCACGCTTGTAGTTGAAGGTATGGGCGATCGCCACGACGAAGATCGCCAGGAAGCTGAGCGCCGCCAGCCACCACACGTACCAGATCATGGCGATGCCGAAGGCGAAGTTCAGGCCCGCCAGGATCGCCCCGGTCGCGGTGTTCTTGGGCATGTGGATCGGCTTGTAGCCCTGCATCGGACGGGCGAAGCCGCGGTTCTTCATGTCCCACCACGCGTCGGAATCGTGGACCACCGGGGTGAACGCGAAGTTGTAGTCCGGCGGCGGCGAGGAGGTGGACCATTCCAGCGTCCGGCCGCCCCACGGGTCGCCGGTCAGGTCCCGCAGCTTGTCGCGGTTGCGGATCGAGACCACGAACATGACGATCTGCGAGGCGATGCCGCAGGCGATCAGCGCGGCGCCGATGGCGGCGATCACGAACCAGATCTGCAGCGACGGGTCGTCGAAGTGCTGCATGCGCCGGGTCACGCCCATCAGGCCGAGCACGTAGAGCGGCATGAAGGCGACGTAGAACCCGGTCACCCAGAACACGAGGGCGACCTTGCCCCAGAACTCGTCGAGCTTGAACCCGAAGGCCTTCGGGAACCAGAAGGTCACGCCGGCGAACATCCCGAACAGCACGCCGCCGATGATCACGTTGTGGAAGTGGGCGATCAGGAACAGCGAGTTGTGCAGCACGAAGTCGGCCGGGGGCACCGCCAGCAGGACGCCGGTCATGCCGCCGATCACGAAGGTGACGATGAACGCCACCACCCACAGCATCGGCACCTCGAACCGGATCCGGCCGCGGTACATCGTGAACATCCAGTTGAAGATCTTCGCCCCCGTGGGGATCGAGATGATCATGGTCGTGATCCCGAAGAACGAGTTCACGTCCGCGCCCGAGCCCATGGTGAAGAAGTGGTGCAGCCACACGAGGTAGGCGAGGATGGTGATCACCACCAGCGCGTAGACCATCGAGGTGTAGCCGAACAGGCGCTTGCCGCAGAAGGTCGAGGTGATCTCCGAGAACACCCCGAAGGCCGGCAGGATCAGGATGTAGACCTCCGGGTGGCCCCAGATCCAGATCAGGTTGAAGTACAGCATGGCGTTGCCGCCGAGATCGTTCGTGAAGAAGTGCGTGCCGACGTAGCGGTCGAGCGACAGCATCGCGAGGACGGCCGTGAGGATCGGGAAGGCGGCCACGATCAGGATGTTGGTGCACAGGGACGACCAGACGAAGATCGGCAGCTTCATCATGGTCATGCCGGGCGCGCGCATCTTCACGATCGTGGCGATCAGGTTGATGCCCGAGAGCAGGGTCCCGATGCCGGCGATCTGCAGCGCCCAGATGTAGTAGTCGACGCCGACGCCGGGGCTCATGGACGCCTCCGAGAGCGGCGGGTAGGCGAGCCAGGTCGCGCGGGAGAACTCGCCGACGAACAGCGAGACCATGACCAGCATGCCGCCGGCCACCGTCATCCAGAAGCTGAAGTTGTTCAGGAACGGGAAGGCGACGTCGCGGGCGCCGATCTGCAGCGGCACGGCGAAGTTCATCATCCCCGTGACGAACGGCATCGCCACGAAGAAGATCATGATCATGCCGTGGGCGGTGAAGATCTGGTCGTAGTGGTGCGGCGGCAGGAAGCCCTGCTCCGAGCCGAACGCCACGGCCTGCTGCGAGCGCATCAGGATCGCGTCGGCGAAGCCGCGCAGCAGCATGACCGCCGCGAAGATGCAGTACATGATGCCGATCTTCTTGTGGTCGATCGACGTGATCCAGTCACGCCACATCGGCCCCCAGAAGCGGTAATAGGTGATGACGCCGATCACGGCGAGACCGACCACCGCCACGCCGGCGAACGTCCCCTGCAGGATCGGCTCCTGGTAGGGGATCTGCTCGAACGTGAACCGCCCGAGGATCAGCTGCTGTAAGTCCAAATTTGCGAACATGGGATCGGCCCGTTCAGTGGGTTCGACGGCGACCGCCGGTCATACGGTGTAAGGCTCGCTCTCCGGGGAGCGATGTCGTCTTTGGTTCATCTGCGTCATTGGTTCAGTTGCTTGGGCGCGATCTGACCGCCCTCGCTCTGGCCCTCGCCGGAGCCCTTGCCCTGGTCCTCGGGCGATGTCCGCCCGCGGGAATCCGGGTTGCCCATGTCGGGCCGCGGCCGCATGCCCTGAGGCTGCGTCTGCCCGTGCGGGCCGGTCCCCGAGGCCGGGGTCGTCGCACCGGGCCCCTCGACGCCGCGCTCCGCCAGGCGGTTGTCGTATTGCAGCCGCTTGTAGTTCGCCTCCGCCTCCTCGCCCGAGGCACCGCCCTGGGCGTCGATCTTCGCCATTTCGCCGACGCACATCTGGTCGGGCCGGGGGCACATGCCGATGATCCGGTCGTAGAGGCCCTTCATGTAGGACTTGTAGTAGCGCGCGGGCTCGGCCTCGCTCGGCTCCTCGAGCTTGAGGTAGGCCTCCTGGCTGAGCTCGCCGCCCTCGGCCTTGGCCTTGGCGATCCACTGACCGAAGGCGTCATCGGTCAGGCCGTGGAACTTGAAGAACATGTTCGAGAAGCCGGCGCCGCTGTAATGCGCCGAGCGGCCCTCGTAGGCGCCCGCGCGGTTGATCACCGCGTGGAGCTGGGTCTGCATCCCCGGCATCGCGTAGACCATGCCGGCCAGCGTCGGCACGTAGAACGTGTTCATCACGTCGGTGGCGGTGATCTTGAACTGGATCGGCCGGTCCACCGGCGCGGCGAGCTCGTTGACCGTGGCGATCCCGTATTGCGGGTAGAGGAACAGCCACTTCCAATCCATGGCGATCACCTCGACCTCGAGGGGCTGGGTGCCGGCCGGGACGTCGCGCTTGGGGTCGATCTTGCTGAGCGGCCGGAACGGGTCGAGGGTGTGGGTCCCGATCCAGGTGAGGGCGCCGAGCGCGATGATGATCATCAGCGGTGCGGTCCAGATCAGCACTTCGAGCTGCGTCGAGTGGTGCCATTCGGGATCGTAGACCGCGTCCGCGTTGGTCGCCCGGTAGCGCCACGCGAAGATCAGCGTGAAGGCAATCACCGGCACGATGATCAGGAGCATCAGCCCGGTGGCGGCCAGCACGAGGTTGCGCTGCTGCTCGGCCACGTAGCCGGCCGGGTGCAGCACCACGAAGTTGCAGCCGCCGAGCAGCGTCAGCAGCGGCAGGGCGAGGAGCGGCAGGAGGCGCCGCCCGCGACCGCCCCGGGCTCGCACGGTGTCGGTCCTGTCCGGTCGATGGGTCGTGGAGGTCACAGCACGCGTCTCGTCATCCCAGGCCGCGAATGCGGCGCTTCTGCCATGCCGCGAATGCGGCGCTCTGCCATGCCGCTGCCGCGGCGCTTCAGCCGTGCCGCGCGAGGCGGCGTTCCTGTCAGATCCCGGACGGCCGCGCGGCCCGCGCGGCCCGCCGTCCCGGCTACATCTGACGCATTTCCGAGCGATCGAAGTACAGGGCCGCGAGGGTGCAGACTGCGCCGGACAGGAGGTACACGCCGATCATCGCCAGCCCGTAGCGCTGCGACAGGAACAGCGCCACGAGCGGGGCGAAGCCGGCGCCGATCAGCCACGCGAAGTCGGAGGTAAGCGCGGCCCCGGTGTAGCGGTAGTGGTTGCCGAGCCGGGCGGTCACTGCGCCCGCCGTCTGGCCGTAGGCGAGCCCGAGCAGCATGAAGCCGATCGTCACGTAGATGGTCTGGCCGATGGCGCTCTCGCCGAACAGGAGCGGCGCGATGATGCTGCCGACGGCGAAGAAGCCGATCAGCGAGGCGCTCATGATCAGGCAGTTGCGCCGTCCGATCTGGTCGGCGATCAGCCCGGAGGCGGCGACCGCGCCGGCGCACACGATGGCGCCCGAGAACTGCACGATCAGGAAGTCGCCGGGGGAGCGGCTTGTGGGGTTGAGCGCCAGCCACGCGATCGGGAAGATCGTCACGAGGTGGAACAGGGCGAAGGCGGCGAGGGGCACGAAGGCGCCGCGCATCACGTCGCCCGCATGGTGGCGGAACAGTTCCAGCGCCGGCACCGGCCGCAGCCGGTCGAGATCCATCATCCGGGCGAACTCTTCGGTGGCCACGAGCCGGAGCCGGGCGAACAGCGCCACGACGTTGATGGTGAAGGCGCAGTAGAACGGGAAGCGCCAGCCCCAATCGATGAAGTCGGCCTCGTCGAGATTGACCAGGAAGAAGGCGAACAGGGCGCTCGCCACCATGAAGCCGAGCGGGGCGCCGAGCTGCGGGATCATCGCGTACCAGCCGCGCCGCTCCCGGGGGGCGTTCATGGCGAGCAGCGAGGCGAGGCCGTCCCAGGCACCGCCGAGCGCCAGACCCTGCAGCACGCGCAGGGCCGCCAGGATGTAGACGGAGGCGATGCCGATGCTGTCGTAGCGGGGCAGGAAGCTCACCGCCGCGGTCGAGGCGCCGAGCAGGAACAGGGCCGTGGTGAGCTTGACGCTGCGCCCGTGGCGCCGGTCGATCGCCATGAAGATCACCGTCCCGATCGGCCGGGCGATGAACGCCAGGGCGAAGATCGCGAAGGCGTAGAGCGTCCCCTTCAGCGGATCGACGAAGGGAAAGAACACCTTCGGGAACACCAGCACGCAGGCGATGCCGAACACGAAGAAATCGAAGTATTCGGACGCGCGGCCGATGACGACGCCGATGGCGATCTCGTTGGGATGGACCTTGTGGTCCCCCATCGCCTGCTGGGCGTCGCGCTCGAGGCCCGTGACCGTAGGTGTGTTCGCACTCATCGCTGGCTGTCGCCCTCGCCGCGCGCCCCCTGGGACGCCTTGGCCGGAACCGCCTCTTGCGGCATGTCCAGAGGTATCGCAACCGGCCCTGGACGCAAGTTCACCCACTGACGCATGCATGCCACCGTGCGCGATCCGCCGAGTCGGACTGGCCGTTCAGACGCGGTAGTGCGCGGAATTCCGTGACAGGTTGATGTTGTAGTACGGGTCGGCGCGCAGCTCCGGGCCCCAGCGGTCGAGCATCGTGAGCACCTCGCCCTCGAAGCGCTTCTGCTTCTCGGGCGTGTCCTCGGCCCCGCGGCTCTTCGACTCGTGGTGAATGAGCTTGGCGAAGGGCGTCCAGACGATGCGGTAGCCGGCCCGGCGGACCTTCAGGCAGAGATCGACGTCGTTGAAGGCGACCTTCAGGGCGGCCGCGTCGAATCCGCCGACCTGCGCGAAGATGTCGGCCCGCATGGCCAGGCACGCGCCGGTCACCGCCGAGACCTCGTGGGCGATGACCATGCGGCAGAAGTAGCCCGGATCCGCGTCGGCCACGCCGAGATGGCTGTGCCCGGCAACGCCGCCGATCCCCAGCACGATTCCGCCGTGCTGGATGGTCCGGTCCGGATAGAGGAGTTTGGCCCCGACGGCGCCGATCTCGGGCCGGACCGCGTGGCGGACCATCTCGGTGAGCCAGCCCGGCTCCAGCACCTCGATGTCGTTGTTGAGGAACAGCAGGATCGGCCCGGTGGCCGCTGCCGCCCCCCGGTTGGAGAGATCGGAAAAATTGAAGGCCCCCGGCACCGGCACCACGCACACCCGCGGATCGTCGCGGTAGCGGGCGAACAGGGCGGCGGTCTCGGGCTCGCGGCTGTCGTTGTCGAGGATGATCACCTCGATATCGGGATAGCCGGTGGCCGCGAGCAACCCGTCGAGGGTCACCGACAGGAGTTCGGCGCGGTCCCGGGTCGGGATGATCGCCGAGACCCGGGGCGGCGGCTCCGGCAGGGGCCGGATCAGGCGGTTGAAGCCGTTGGGGCCGGCCTCGGCCCGGCCGCCCCAGGGCGCCACGATTTCCTCCAGCGCGCGCAGGCGCGCGGCCTCCGCCCGGGCCAGCGAGCGGTCCGAGAAGGTGCCGGAGCCCTGCGCCGCGCGCCAATGGTAGAGCACCCGCGGGATGTGGCGGATGCGGGCGGGATCGAGGCCATCGGTGAGCCGGAGCAGCAGGTCGTGGTCCTGGCTGCCCTCGAAGCCGGGGCGCAGGCCGCCGACCGCCCGCAGGGCCTCGGTCCGCACCACCGTGAGATGGTTGATGTAGTTCTGCGCGTAGAGCAGCTCGCGGTCGAAGGCGGCCTTGAAATGCGGGTCGAACCGGCGGCCGCGCCCGTCGATCTTGTCCTCGTCGCTGTAGATCAGCACGAGGTCCGGAGCGCGGCGGAGCGCCCGGGCGACCTCGTAGAGGGCGTCCTCGGTGAGCGCGTCGTCGTGATCCATGAAGGCGCAGGCGACGCCCCGGGCGAGGCCCAGCGCATCGTTGGTCGCCCGGGCGATGTGGCCGTTCTCCGACCGGGTATGGACGCGGATGCGCGGATCGGCCTCGGCGGCGCGGGCCAGGATTTTTGGGATCGCGGGCCGCGTGGAGGCGTCGTCCACGACGCAGAGCTCCCAGTGGGAATAGAGCTGCGCGCTGAGCGAGGCGAGGGCGGCCCGGAGCACCTTCGGATCAGGATCGTGCACCGGCATCAGCACGGAGATCAGGGGCGGGTCCGCCCAGGCGGCGATCTCGGCGGCGATCCCGTCCCGCTCCGCCCGGCGCAGGGCGTGGGTGCCGAGCCAGGCCTCGTAGCCGGTCACCCGCCGGTGGCGCAGGGCCCGGCCGAGGAAGCCCCGGGCCCGGACCTTCTTGCCGAGGACGCGCCAGGTGAGCGCCTGGACGGTCAATCCGGGCTCGCGCAGGAGGCCGCGCAGGGCCAGGATCGGCCGGGCGAGGCGGCGCACCGCGATCCGCCTCAGGTGGGCCGGCACCCGTCCGGACGGGTCGGCGACGCGGAGTTCGGCCGCGTCCTCGGGCAGGCGGCCGATCCACGCGCAGGCGCCCCCGCCCCGCGCCTCCTGGGGCAGCGGCGATCCCGGCCGGCCATCGGACCCGACGAGGCTGATGTCCGGCACGGTGTCCCGGGCCTCCGCCGGATCGTTGGACAGGACGACCTCGACCCAGCGGCCCGCAAGGCCCGGGAGCGCGACGCGCAGCCCGTCCGGGGCCGCCCGCGCCGCGAGGGGGCGCGGCCCGCGCCAGGGCCCGGCGACCTGCACCGGCGGGAGGCGGGATTCGGGGGCCTTCGGCCCGGTCGAGGACACCATCAGAGCCCGCTCGCGTCGGCCGCGGTGGCCCGCACGCGGTCCCGCGGGGCCCCATCGCCGCCGATCGTCGCCCCGACCGATCCGAGATGCCCGGCGGAAGCGGGCCGCCCATCGGCTGAGGCCGGGACCCGGACGGGGCCGCCGGGACGGTCCGCCGCGATCCGGCCGCGGGTCGAATCACCCTGATCGTGGTCGATGAAGCGGCGCATGTCTCGAAGCTTGAGGCGGCGGGCCGGCGCTTCGCGGCGCGGCCGGATGCCGGGGGGCAGGCCCATAGCGCATTTTACCGCCCCCGTGCACCTCGTGCCGGCGGACGGCCCGCGGCGGGTGCCCGCCCGCCGGTCAGAACACAGGTTCCGCTTGCGCCCCCGCCGGCCAGCCGCTATAGGCCCCGCCCACCGGAGCCGTACGGCTCCGGCCCGGGCGCGTCGCTCAGCGGGAGAGCACTACCTTGACAGGGTAGGGGTTTCCCCCAATAAGTCGCTGATCCGGTTAAGCTATTTCGGCGGTTTCGGGTTCGACGAACCTGAACAGGTCGGAACGGAGACGTAGCACAGCGGTAGTGCATTCCCTTGACATGGGAAAGGTCACAGGTTCGATCCCTGTCGTCTCCACCACTACTTCGGGACCGCGACCGGTTTCCCAGTGGTGATCCCAGGTTCGGCGAACCTGGAACAGGTCCGATCGACGGGCTGGGCGCCGTGCTGGCAGACCGCCGGGTCGAGACCCGTCCGCCGGCGAAGGCTCGGCGGATCGACCTGCGACCGGGCCTCGACCCGGTGCGTCATCCGTCCGACGCCGAGCAGCCCGCGCAGCTTCGCCGTCACGCCGATCATGACCAGCAGTCCGAAGACCAGGGCGAAGATCGATAGGGTGTGCCGGATCGCATCGGCATAGTCCCGCCCGGCATGGACGATCAGCCAGCCCACCGCGATGAACACGGCGGCCGAGATCAGCGGGATCGTCAGGTCGGGCATCGCCATCAACGGTCCGAGCCGCGGCCCGGTTCGGTTTCTGCGTCCGGTCACCGGCCGCGGCGCGCCCGTCTGTCGATGCTCCGGCGCTCAGCTTTCCGCGAAGACGACGCCGAACCGGGCGCCGGTGCGCCGGACGACCGTGCAGCGCCGCGCGGTCTGGTCGATCGCGGTCAGGAGGGTGAAGGCCTCCGGGACAGCATCTGCCTCGCCGGCTTCGAGCAGCGCGCCCGTGTCCGACATGTTCCAGACCAGGCACCGCACCCGCTTGTCGGTATCGTCGACCAGGATGTGGCCGGCGCTGAAGCAATCCGTCCGACCGGCTAGACGTTTCTCGGCCATCATGTGCATCCCTGAAAAAGCTGTCGGCACTAAATATTGGCTCCTCTTGCTCCGCGGTTGCACACGGGCGGAAAGCATCGGAATCGTTCGTCCCGTGCTTACTGTCGGATGAACGCCGTCGCTGCCTGTGACGGGTTCGGGCCCGCCTGATCGCGGCGCTCGGTCCACGGCGGCCGGTATCGGTGCGGTCGCGGGGCGCTGGGCGGGCGGAGGCCCCGACCCGTGCGGCCCTCCCGGGGCTCGTCGCACCCGGACCTGCACGCCGATCCGGATCCTCACGGCATTCCCGCCGCCGGGTCCCGGCCGAAGCCCGGCGCGGTCCGCGCGTTTCGTTGCGGGCGCGGGGTCGACATGGTAGGGGCCGGCGGGTTCGATCCCTGTCGCACCCACCGCCCGCAGGACGGCCGCGGCGCATGAATTTCAGGTTCGGCGAGCCTGGCGCGGATTCAGCGAACGGCACCGGAAGGGTCGCATGGCCGCCATGATTGCCGAGCGCAGGCACTGGTTCTACGACAGCCGGCTGTTGGTCTGCGCCTTCTGCCTGATGCTGGTCGTGGCGATCTTCTGGCAGGTCAGCCAGTTCGAGGGTTTTCAGCCGATCTTCACCTGCGAGTCCAAGAAGGACATCGATCGTCTGCTGCTCACCTCGGGCATGGATGCCTGCATGGGCAGCGCGCATGCGCAGGTCGACCAGGAGCGCTGCATGCGCACCGTGTACGTCCTGGCCTGCACGAAAGAGCGCTGGCGCTGATCTCGGGCGGCCGCCGATGGACATCCTGGCGGATGATCCGGCGAGATCCCGGTCCGCGGCGCACGACCCGCGCTTTCGGCCGGGACGACCGGCGCCACGACAACATTCCCGCTGGGCCGCTCCGATTTTAAGGCTTCGTTAACCAGTTTTAACGGTTTAGTCATACCAGGTTCCGGCTGGCAGGGAGTGAATGGTCCGTGAGCGAGCTGCAGAGGCTTCTGAACGACCCGCGGTTCCGGCCCGCGGACAGGACCAAGCAGGAGCCCGGCGCCGTGGCCGAAGCCAATCTCGGCAGCGTCCTGCGGGTGGTGTCGTCGATGGACGAGCCGGCCGAAATCCCGGCGCCGCACGCGCCGCCCCAGGATTGGGACGGGTTGATCCACCGGGTTCAGGCCGCGGCCCGCCAGGCGCGCGTGATCGAGGCGCAGGCTCGGGAACGGGAGGCGCGCATCGAGCACGTGCTGGAGCAGGTCCGGGAGGACATCAGCAGTTCGAACGAGCGCGCCCGCATCGCGGAGATGCAGGCCCGCGAGGCCCAGATGCGCGCCGAGGCGCAGGTCATCGCGGCTGAGGAGCGGGCGAAGGCCGCCGAGGCGCGCGCCCGCGCCGCCGAGGAGCGGGCCCGGCATGCCGAGGCGTGGCTCGGACGCGTCCAGGAGGCGATCCTGGCCGAGTTCTCCGATCTGACCGAGCAGGCCGCGGCGTGAGCGGCTCCGCCAGCGCCGCGCTCGCGTCGCCGGGGAACCGCTCCGGCGGAGCCGCCGGGTCGCGCGACGGCCGGGGCGATCCGGTCGACCGGGTCGTGGCGCTGTTCTCCGGCCCCGCCCCGGCCGCCGCCCTGGAGGGCGACGATTGGTCGGCCTCCCTGGACGCCGTGCGCGGGGTCGCGACCCGGGTGCGCACCCTGCAGAAGAGCGCCCAGGATTCGGTGCGGGCGGCGCAACGCTCGGTCCGCGAGGCGGAGACGGTCGCGCGCGCCGCCACGGATCGGGCCCGGCACGCCGAGGCCCTGCTGCGCGAGGCGGTGGAACGGGCGGAGCGGGCCGAGGCGCAGGCCCGCGCGGCGGGTGAGCGGGCCGAGCGGGCGGAGGCCCAGGCCGCCGAGGCGCGGTCCTGGCTGCGCCGCATGCACGAATGCATGGTCAGCGAATTCGGCACCCTCACCCAGGACGCGGCCCAGGCCTGAGCGGTCAGGGGCGCCGTTTGGGACGACCCTCTACGCGAGCGCCGGGGCCGCCATCACGTCGACCGCGTGCAACGCCCAGGCGAAGGGATCGCCGCGGCCGAAATAGACCGCGATCTCGAGCTCCAGGATCCGGACACAGGCATCGGACAGGTCCGGCAACAGATCATGGCCCTGCCGGTCGCGGACGGAGGTGACCACGGGGAGCGGCCGGCCGTCGCTGTAGATGACGAGCACCTGCGCCTCGGCATGCGGGTCGAGGGGATCGATGCAGTAATGCGCCGGCATCCGCCTGCTCCTCCGCACGCGCCTCGACGGCCGCCCATAGGCGGGCCGTGTAACAGCCCGATGAATATGGCCGTCCAGGCACGACGGACGGGCCGGCCGACGCGGGGTGTCCGCAGCCTGCGCGGCGGTATCCGCAATGCGACCGATCGGCTTAATCCCGCGCATACGCGTGATCGGACAAGAGTGCCGGCTCGCGTCGCCCCGACGTCTGCCGGCAGGATCGCCGTGACGCTCAGCATCATTCTCAGCACGGCACTTCCGCTCCTCACGGGGGCGATGGCCCTCCTGTGGGCCGGGTGGGTCGCGCCGGAGGGGGAGGAGTTCCCCGATTCGCCGGGTGGCCGCGACCCGCGCAGGGGGTGAGGCCGGCCGGGTCCGTTAAGACTCCCTTCACCCTACCGGGCGGGGTCCTGAACCCTCCGGGGCCAGCGCCGTTTCCGGGTATGACTCTGCTCACGATCGTGCCCCCGGCTCAGCGGCTGCCCGGCGGAGCCGTGCGGGGGCGCTCCGCCGGCCCCCGGGACGCCCTGCTCCAGCGGCTCGCCCGGGAGCTGGACGTGCCGGTCGAGCGGTTCTTCGCGGATGCCTCCGCAGCCGAGAGTGCCCCGGGCGCGCCGTCGGACGGGGAGGCCGGCGAACTCCTGGACCTGGTGCGCCACTGGCTGGCCATCGGCGACGGTCAGGCGCGCCGCCGCGTCCTGAGCCTCGCCCGCCAGGAGGCCGAGCGCGCCGGCGCCAGGGCCTGCGCCTGAGCGCGAGGCCGATCCCGAAGACCGGACCCGGGACGATGCGCTAGGATGGGGCCGGGGCCCCCGCGACGGGGGCCGGTTCGGGGAGGCCTGACATGGATCTCGGCTTGAGCGGGCGCCGGGCGCTCGTCTGCGCGGCGAGCAAGGGTCTGGGCAGGGGCTGCGCCCTGGCGCTGGCCCGGGAGGGCGTCGCCGTCACGATCACGGCGCGCACCGCCGAGACGCTGGAGCGGACCGCGGACGACATCCGCCGCGAGACCGGCGCCGCGGTCACCGTGGTGGCGGGCGACATCGCCACCGCGGCCGGCCGGGACGCGGCCCTCGCCGCCTGCCCGGAGCCCGACATCCTGGTCACCAACGCCGGCGGCCCGCCCCCCGGCGATTTTCGCGACTGGGACCGGGACGCCTGGATCCGGGCGCTCGACGCCAACATGCTGGCGCCGATCGCGCTGATCAAGGCGACCGTCGACGGCATGATCGGCCGCGGGTTCGGCCGGATCGTCAACATAACCTCCGCCGCGGTGAAGGCGCCGATCGAGCAACTCGGCCTGTCGAACGGCGCCCGCTCGGGGCTGACCGGCTTCGTGGCCGGCCTTGCCCGCCAGACCGTGCGGCACGGCGTGACGATCAACAACCTGCTGCCCGGCCCCTTCGACACCGACCGGATCCGCGGCAACGCCGCGGCCGGCGCCGCCAAGGCCGGCACCAGCGTGGAGGCGTTCCTGGCGGCGCGGGCGGCGGCCAACCCCGCCGGGCGCTTCGGCCAGCCGGACGAGTTCGGGGCGGCCTGCGCGTTCCTGTGCAGCCGGCACGCCGGGTTCATCACCGGGCAGAACCTGCTGATGGACGGCGGCGCCTATCCCGGCACGTTCTGAAGGCGGGCCCCCCGCTTGCATGGGCGCCCGGGGATCACGCGGGGAGGATCATGAGCGTACGCGATACCGTCGAGGCGCGTCTGGCGCGGATCGCGGCCGGCGATCCGGAGGTCTTCACCCGCCTCTACCCCGGGGCGGCCCGGGCGGCGGCCGACGCGGCGGATGCCCGCCGCCGGGACGGCGTCGCGCTGGGCCCGCTCGACGGCGCGATCGTCTCGATCAAGGACCTGTTCGACGTGGCCGGCGAGACCACCCGGGCCGGCTCGGTCCTGCTGGCGGATGCGGATCCGGCGCGGGCCGACGCCCCGGTGGTCGCCCGCCTGCGCCGGGCCGGGGCGGTGATCCTCGGCAAGACCAACATGTCGGAATTCGCCTTCTCGGGGCTCGGGCTCAACCCGCATTACGGCACCCCCGGCAACGCCGCCGATCCGGACCGCATTCCGGGGGGCTCGTCCTCCGGGGCCGGGGTCTCGGTGGGGCAGGGGACGAGCGATATCGCGATCGGCTCCGATACCGGCGGCTCCGTGCGGATCCCGGCCGCGCTCAACGGCGTGGTCGGCTTCAAGCCCACCGCCCGGCGGGTGCCCCTGGCCGGCGCCTTCCCCCTGTCCTACGCCCTCGACTCCCTGGGCCCGCTGGCCCGGACGGTGGCGGACTGCGCCGCCGCGGACGCCGTGATGGCCGGCGAGGAGCCCCTGCCGCTCGAAGCGTTCCCCCTGGCCGGGCTGCGGATCGGCGTGCCCCGGGGCGTCCTGTTCACCGAGACCGAGCCGCTGGTGGCGGAGGCCTTCGAGCGGGCCCTGGCGGCCCTGTCCCGGGCCGGCGCCCGGGTGGCCGACCACCCGATCGACGACCTGCTGGCCGCCATGGACGCGGCGCTGCCGGACGGGTCCATCGCGGCGATCGAGGCCGCCGCGATCCACGCCGACTGGCTGGACAGCCGGGCCGAGCAGTACGATCCCCGGGTCCACCGCCGGATCATGGCCGGCCGGTCCGCGTCGGCGGCGGGCTATGTCCGGACGCTGCGCCGCCGCGCCGCGCTGATCGCGGCCCTCGACGGGCACCTCGCCCCCCTCGACGTGCTGGCGCTCCCGGCGACCGCCACGACGGCGCCGCGGATCGCCCCTCTGGAGGCCGACGACGCGGCCTTCCTGGCGGCGAACCGGCTGATGCTGCGCAACACCGCCTTCGGCAACTTCTTCGACCTCACCGGCCTGTCCCTGCCGATGCCCGGCCTCGCCCGGCCGGCGGGGCTGATGCTGCTGGCCCGGAACGGCCAGGACCGCCGCCTGCTGGCGATCGGCGCCGGGATCGAGGCGGCGCTGGCGGGGTAGGGGACCGGCCCTCGGCCGGATCTGGATCACATCGCTGTCGAACGCCGAGGACTTCAAAGACAAGCGTTTTTCCCCTCCCCCTTGCGGGGAGGGGTCAGGGGTGGGGGTGGTTCAGAATCGAGCGTTCCGGTGCCTCCTGCACCACCCCCACCTCCGGCTCCTCCCCGCAAGGGGGAGGAGAGAGCGTCTCGACTAGCGATGTGTGGATCTCGTAGTCACGGGGGAGGAGAGAGCGCCGCGTCCACCCACGCCGCCGCGGCCCCGCGCGACGCGCCGCCGGGGGCATGGCCCAACCCGCCGCCGGGGAGACGCGGGACGCCGCGAAGCCCGAACGCAACGTTGCAAAGCCGGCTTCCCGGCGTCCCGCGGACGGGCGCGCGCACCGGCAGGCCGGTGCCCGTCCCCGTCCGATTGTGCGTCCGGTGTCCGTCACGCGGGGGGCGCGAATGACGCTAAGCCGGTCCCGGGTTGCGCATCGCACCCCGGCGCTTCCGAGCGAGCCTTCGTCGCACGCCCCCTCGTCGTGGAGGGCGCCGTCAAACCGCCGCACCGCCCAGGACAGGGTCGGCCTCAAAGCCTTGAGCGGCCGGGGCATTTCCTCCGCCGGCCGCCGCCCAGCCCGAGCCGGGGGGTGTGGCGCTCCCGCGCCCTCATCCTGGGGCGCCCGCGCCAGCGGGCCTCGAAGGAGGACTCCCGCGAGGCGGCTGGGCCGCACCTCAGGATGAGGGCGCGGGTGGGAATGAGAATCGGCCGCCGCCGTCTCGCACCCCGCATTGCCGACCGGCACCCCATGGTGCACCTTGTGGGTGTCCCAGGCCCGCGACCGCGCGATGCGCCGTCCGCCCGGGGATCCCGGGACCGTCCGCGCCGACTGGCGATCCCAAAAACCATCAGGGAGCCGTCGCATGAACGCACCCACCCACTCGATCGTCGCGGACCACTCCGAAGAGCCCGGCCCGGAACTTCAGGCCGAGATCCAGGCGATGCGCGTCGATCTCGCGGCCGCCTACCGGCTGATTCACCGGCTGGGGCTCGACGACAGCATCTACACCCACATCTCGGCGCGGCTGCCGGGGGGCGGGCACCGGTTTCTGATCAATCCCTACGGGCTGCGCTTCGAGGAGGTGACCCCCGACAACCTCGTCACCGTCGATATCGACGGGCGGGTGATCGCGGATCCGATGGGGCTCGGCATCAACCCGGCCGGGTTCACGATCCACAGCGCCATCCACGCTGCCCGCCACGACGCGGTCTGCGTGCTCCACACCCACACGGTGGCCGGCGTCGCGGTCTCCTGCCAGGAGGAGGGGCTGCTCGCCCTCAATCAGTGGTCGATGCAGTTCGCCGGCCGCGTCGCCTACCACGCCTATGAGGGCATCGCCCTCGACCTCGACGAGCGCCAGCGCCTCGTGGCCGATCTCGGCGACCAGCCCGTCATGGTGCTGCGCAATCACGGGCTGCTGACCTGCGGCCGCTCGGTCGGCGAGGCGTTCAAGCTGATGCACAACCTGGAGCGGTCGTGCCGGGCCCAGCTGGCCGTCCAGGCCGCCGGCGCCCCGGTGATCCGGCCCTCCTCCGCCGTCGCCGCCAAGACCGCCGGGCAATACGCCGCCGGCTACGACCGCGTCGCGCGCCAGGGGGCGCCCGACAGCGAGTGGGCGGCGTTCAAGCGGATGCTGGCACGCACCGATCCGGATGTCTTTCCGCAGGGGTGAGGCGCGCGCGGCGCCCGGATACGGGCACCGTCCGGACCGGGGCGCCTCGCCCTCCGCGCTCTGCGGGGGAGGGCGGGCGCGGGGCAGTTGCGGACTGCCGCATCCGCCGATCCTGCGACGGGTCGCGCGCGGCGCCCCCGCTCACGGCTCCGCTCCGGTGCCGCCCGACCGGTAGCGCTGCTTCAGGAACGCGATGAACGCCCGGGTCTTGGCCGGCACGAAGGCCCGGCTCGGATAGACTGCGAAGATCCCCGCCGAGGCCGCGGCTGCGTAGGCCGGCAGCACCACCTCCAGCACCCCGTCGCGCAGCTCCGCCTGCACGTCCCAGGTCGAGCGCAGGGCGATCCCGAGGCCGCCGATCACCGCCTCGCGCACCACCTCGTTGGAATGGGTGCGCAGCGGCCCCGACGCGCTGACCGTGCAGGGGCCGTCCGGTCCGATGAGCCGCCAGGGATTCTGGTTCTCGGTGGCGAGGCAGACATGGCCGCGCAGGTCGTCGAGGGTCTCCGGGCGCCCGATGGCGTCGAGGTAGCCCGGCTGCGCGCACAGCACCCGCCGCACCGGGGCGAGGCGCACCGCCGTGAGGCCGGAACTCGCCAGCGCGCCGACCCGGATCGCGAGGTCGTAGCCCCGCTCCACGATCGATTCGAAATCGTCGCTCAGCTCCAGGTTGAGCACGAGGTCGGGGTGCAGGGCGAAGAAGGCCCGCAGGTGCGGGACGATGTGCAGCCGCCCGAAGGAACTCGGCGCCGTCACCCGCAGGGTCCCCCGGGCCCGGGTCGCGTTCTGCGACACGAGGCTCTCGGCCTCCGCGATGGCGTCGACGATCGGCGCCACCCGCCGGAAGAATTCCGCGCCGACATCGGTGGGGACCAGGCGGCGGGTGGTCCGGTGCAGGAGGCGCACGGCCAGCCGCTCCTCCAGCCGCTTCAGCCGCTTCGACACCACCGCCACCGACAGGCCGAGTTCGGACCCGGCCCGGGTCAGGCTGCCGGTCCGGACCACCCGGGCGAAGATCTCCAGGTCGCTCTGGTCGTGCATTCTCAACGCTGCGGAAAGAATCAAATCCCTTTTGGCGCCTTTTTCGCGGGCGCCAAGGGGTCTAACCCTGGAGGCCTCAAAAAATTTTCACGCGCCGTTCGACTTTTTCTGACGGAGGGCGCCGCCGCAGCGCGAAGGAATCACCATGTCGGGTCTCGTCGTCACCGCCGAACTCCGCAGCTTCCTGGACGCGGAGGCGCTGCCCGGCACCGGGATCGACGCGGACCAGTTCTGGTCCGGCTTCGCGGCCCTCGTCCGGGATCTGGCACCGCGCAACCGGGCGCTCCTCGACCGCCGCGACGGGCTCCAGGCCGACATCGATTCCTGGCACCGCGACCATCGCGGCCGGCCGCACGACCCGGCCGCCTACGCGGCCTTCCTGACGCGGATCGGCTACCTGCAGCCGGAACCCGGCACGGTCCGCGTGACCACGGAGCACGTGGACGCCGAGATCGCCGCCATCGCCGGCCCGCAGCTCGTCGTGCCGATCTCCAACGCCCGCTACGCGCTCAACGCCGCCAATGCCCGCTGGGGCAGCCTCTACGACGCCCTCTACGGCACCGACGCGATCCCGCAGGACGGCGCCCCCGGCACCGGGTTCGACCCGGCCCGGGGCGCCGCGGTGGTGGCCCGGACCAGGGCGTTCCTCGACGCGACGGCGCCGCTCAGCGTCGGCGCCTGGGCCGATGCCGTGGGCTTCTCCGTGGCGGATGGGCGGCTCGCCGTCGCCCTCGGCGCCGGCCGCAGCGCCGGCCTGACGGGCGGGGCGGACCTCGCCGGCTTCACCGGCGACGCCGCGGCGCCGACCGCGCTGCTGCTGCGCCACAACGGCCTGCATATCGAGATCGTCCTCGACCGGTCGAGCCCGATCGGCCGGACCGACCCGGCCGGCATCGCCGACGTGGTGCTGGAATCGGCCCTCTCGACCATCATGGACATGGAGGATTCGGTCGCCGCCGTGGACGCGGCCGACAAGGTCGCGGTCTACCGCAGCTGGCTCGGCCTGATGCGCGGCGACCTCGTCGCCCGCCTGTCCAAGGGCGGCCGCACGCTCGAGCGGCGGCTCGCGGAGGACCGGACCTACACGGCCCCCGACGGCGGGCGCCTGACCCTGCCCGGGCGGTCGCTGATGCTGGTCCGGCATGTCGGCCACCACATGTACACGGACGCCGTGACCCTCGACGGCGCCGAGATCCCCGAGACGATCCTCGACGCGGCGGTGACCGCGCTGATCGCCCTGCACGACCTGAACGGCACCGGCCCCCTGCGCAACAGCCGGACCGGCTCGGTCTACATGGTCAAGCCGAAGCTGCACGGCCCCGAGGAGGTCGCCTTCGCGGTGGCGCTGTTCGGCCGGGTCGAGGCCCTGCTCGGCCTCGCGCCGCGGACGCTCAAGATCGGCGTGATGGACGAGGAGCGGCGCACGACCCTGAACCTCAAGGCGGCGATCGCCGCGGCCGCCGACCGGCTGTTCTTCATCAACACCGGCTTCCTCGACCGGACCGGCGACGAGATCCACACGTCCCTGGAGGCCGGCCCGGTGGTCCGCAAGGACGCCATGAAGGCGACCGCCTGGATCCAGGCCTACGAGGACGGCAACGTCGATGCCGGCCTCGCCTGCGGGCTGCCGGGCCACGCGCAGATCGGCAAGGGCATGTGGGCCGCCCCCGACCGGATGGCCGCGATGCTCGAGGCCAAGGGCGCCCATCCGGAGGCCGGCGCCAACACCGCCTGGGTCCCGTCCCCCACCGCCGCGACCCTGCACGCGCTGCACTACCATCAGGTCGATGTCCGCGCCCGCCAGGCCGAGCTCCGCACCCGGGCACCGGCGACCCGGGACGCCATGCTGACCCTGCCGCTCGCCGCGGGCGCCTTCGCGCCGGAGGCCATCCAGGAAGAACTCGACAACAACTGCCAGGGGATCCTGGGCTACGTGGTCCGCTGGATCGATCAGGGCGTCGGCTGCTCGAAGGTGCCCGACATCCACGAGGTCGGGCTGATGGAGGACCGCGCCACCCTGCGGATCTCCAGCCAGCACATCGCCAACTGGCTGCGCCACGGGATCGTGGACCGGGATCAGGTCGGCGCAGCCCTGCGGCGGATGGCGGGCGTGGTGGACCGCCAGAACGCCGGCGACCCGGCCTACCGGCCCATGGCCCCGGGCTTCGACGGGCCGGCCTTCCGGGCCGCCGAGGCCCTGGTCTTCGAGGGCGCCCACCAGCCGAACGGCTACACCGAGTTCGTGCTGCACCGATTCCGCCGGGAGGCGAAGCGCCGGGAGGCCTGAGGCTGGCCGGGACGAGATCACGGGTCTCCCAGGGGCGGCAAGCCCCTTGGCCGGGTTCGGGGGCGGCGCCCCCGAGCGCAGGGCTCAGCCCGGCACCCGCAAACGGTCGCGGCGCTTCTGAAACCGGGACCTCCCGACCCGCGACCGCCCGGGCAACGCCGGTCGGGGCGGTAGCCCGGGCCTCCCGAGATCTCTCAGCGCCGCTTGCGCGTCATCACGTAGACCAGCAGGTTCGCCACCGCCCGGTAGAATTCCGCCGGGATGGCCTGGTTGATCTCCACATGGTCGTACATCGCCCGGGTCAGGGCCTTGTCGATCACGATCTCGATCCGGTGCTTCTCGGCGATCTCCCGGATGCGCAGGGCGATCAGGTCCGTGCCCTTGGCCAGCACCATCGGGGCGTCGTTCTCGGTCTGGTCGTAGCGCAGGGCGATGGCGTAGTGGGTCGGGTTGGCCAGGATCATCGTCGCGCGGGGCACCGCCGCGATCATCTGCTTGCGCAGCCGGTCCTGCGCCAGGGAGCGCATCTTCGCCTTGACCAGCGGATCGCCCTCGACCTGCTTGAACTCGTCCTTCAGCTCCTGCCGCGACATCCGCAGGTCGCGCTGCCACCGCAGCCGCGTCCAGACCAGGTCCCCGGCGACCAGGGCGATGGTCGCCACGCTGACCGCGGAGATCAGGCGGACCGACAGGGTCAGGAGGAATTCGGGCAGCTCGATCGGGTCCATAAACATGACATTCACGATCTCGTGCCGGTCGGCGCTCAGCACCATGAACGACATGCTGCCGATCGCCAGGAACTTGAAGAGACTTTTCCCGAACTCGACGAGGCCTTGTACACTGAAGATTCGGCTCCAGCCGCTGACGGGCGAGATGCGGGACCATTGCGGCTGGATGCGATCCAACACGATGCGGGGTGCGTTCTGAAAGATCGAGGCCGCGAGCCCGACGACGAGCAGGATCAACAGGACCGGCAGCAGGAACCGCCCCATCTCCACGGACAGCGCGTGGACGAGGTGCATGGCGTCCCGGCTGGTCTCCACGGGGAAGTTTCGCGGCTGCTCGAGGAGCAGCGCCAGCCGCTGCAGGAGCGGGGCGCCCTGATCCCGCGCGACGAACACCAGGAAGACGAGCAGGCCCAGAATCGAGGCGAAGACGGGGGCCTCCCGGGAGAACGGCACGTTCCCCTGGGCGAGCGCTTCGCCGATCTTCTTGTCGCTCGCGGCCTCGGTCTTGCTCTCCTTGTCGTCGTCGGACATCGCGGCGGGTCAGTCTCCAGCGCGCTCCACCGGAGCGGATATCGATTCGGCGGGACGGCGGGCGGTCGAGCGGAAGCCCGGTGCCGTGCCCGATCGCGGCGCGATCGGGCACGGCTCTAGCGGATGTAGGTGTCTTCCGAATCGGCCGCGTTGAGCTCGATCTCGCCGCGGGCCGCCATCTCCAGGGCCTGATCGGTGATCGAGCGACGGGCCTCGAGCACGTCCCGCTGGGATGCCGGCTCGCCGCCCTCCAGCTCGTGCTCCACGAGGCGCCGGGCGCGCGCGGTCAGGCCGCTGAGCACGACGCTGCGCAGCTGGGGATTCGTGCCCTTCAGCGCGAGGATGACCTTCTCGTGCGGGATCTGGTCGAACAGGGTCGTGCGCGCCCGCGGCGTCATGTGGACGATGTCGTCGAAGGTGAAGAGCAGGCTCTTCAGGATCTCCGCCGATTTCGGCCGCGATTGCGAGAGGTTGTCGAGGACCTCCTCCATGCTCTGGCGCTCCATCTTGTTGATGATGTCCGCCATCCGCGAATGGGTGTCCGCCGCGGCGTTGCGCGCCAGATTGATCATGAAGTCCTCATGGATCGTCTGCTCGATCAGCTTCATCGTCGCCTCGACGATCGGCTTGAACGTCAGCATCCGCCGCATGACGCCGTTGCGCAGGGGGATCGAAAGCTGGGCCATCACCTTGGCGGCGCAGGCCGGCTTCACCTTCGACAGGACCAGGGCCACCGTCTGCGGGTGCTCCTTCATGAGGAAGGAGGCCAGCGCGGTCTCCGATCCGTTCGAGATCCGGTCCCAGATGGAGCGTTCGCCCGCGCCGAGGACGTCGGCCATGAGCTCGGAGATCTGCTCGGCCGGCAGGACCCCCTCCAGCAGCTTCTCCATCTCCCGCGCCGTCCCGATCAGGTTGGCGCCGTCGGCGAAGAGGGCGGCCACCTGTTCGATGAGCGCCTCGAGCTGATCGCGCGGCACCGGTCCGAGTTGCGCGACGGCGCGCGTGATCTGCTTCAGCTCCGTACCGTCGAAGTACTTGATCAGCCGGCTGGAGGTGGCCTTGTTCATCGAGATGAGGACGGCGGCGACCTGCTCGGACGGCGTCAAGACCCTGACGTTCGGCTTGGTCAAAGGACCGGCGGCCATGGCGATGCTTCCTGTCAGCCGTTGGGTTCGGCCACGGTGGAACCGACGATCTCGGTGAGGGACACACCGAAGCGCGAATTGTCGTCCTCGACCACCACGACCTCACCGCGGGCGATGATGCGGCCGTTCACGACGACGTCCACGGGCTCGCCGACGCGGTGGTCCAGGGGGACGATCGCGCCCCGCCCCAGCTTCATCAGGTTGGAGACCGGCATCGTCGCCGAGCCGAGGACCACCTGCATCAGCACCGGGATCCGCAGGATCGAATCGAGGTTCCGGCCGGCACCCAGGCGCTCGTCCTCCGCCCGCTGCTCGGCGGCATGGGCCTCGATCTTGGCGAACAGGCTCTCGCTGTGGCCGGTCGCGGAATCGGCGTTCGGCTGGTCAGGGGGCGGTGACATCGGGCACTCCTAGGGAAGGGGATGCGCCCGGCGCGGCCGCGGGGCACGGTCTCTGGGCACGATCTCGGGACGGGCGGCGCGCCGGCCTCAGGCGCCGGTCAGGCTGGCGCCGACCGGCGGTTCCTGGGGCGTGTCGGCGGCCTGCGCCGCGCTCGTCAGCCGGAGCCGCTCCGCCTTGAGTTCGTCGAGGGCGGCCCTTGCGGACTCGATCTCGCGGCTCAGATCCTCGAGGACCATCCGCCCGTCCTGCGCGAAGGACTGCACGGCATTGCTCGCGCCGACCAGGGCGCAGGCGCTCCAATCGACCATGTCGCGGTACTGCGCGTGGTACCGGTCGAGACGCTTGAGCCGCATGTACATCGGCACGAGGCAGGCGGTCGTCGCGACCAGCGCGGCGAAGAGCAGGGCCTCAGCGGGCGAGAACATCTTCGATAAACTCCTGGTCTTGATCGATGAACCGGTCCACGCGCAGGAGGATGCTGCCATCCGCCTGCCCGACGTCGCACCAGAACAGCTCGCGGTCGTTGCCGACGAGCTTGACGCGGCTGCGCGGGGTGGCCCGGAGCTCCAGCACCTCGCCGACCTTCAGATCGGCGATCTCGCCCAGCGTCAGGTGCTTCTCTTCGAGGATCGCCTTCAGCGTCACCGGGGTCTTATGCACCTCGCCGGCGATCTGCTTGTTCCAGCGGGAATCCCGGGCCGAGTTCTCGCCGACCAGGATCCGCGCCAGGCTCTGGCGCAGCGGGTTGAGGACGGATTGCGGGATGACGATGAACATCTCGCCGCCGCGATTGAGCGCCTGGAGGAGGAATTTCGCCGCGACCGCCTGGTTGTTCTGCCGGCCGATGACCGCGAAATCCATCCGCAGTTCCGTCCGCTCCAGCTTGAACGGCGTGTCCGCCACCAGCGCGAAGGCGGATTGCAGCGCCTTGCCGATCTGCTCGAACAGGCGCTGGGCGATCCGCATCTCGATATTCGAGAACGAGCGCTCCTCGTCGAGGGGCGGCTCGGAGCCGTCGGCGCCGAGCATGACCTCGACCATCGTGAAGATGAAGTCGCGGTCGAAGCCGACCAGGATGTGGCTGTCCCATTCCGGCGCGTGGAAGATGCCGGCGATCGCGTTCGACTCGTAGGGTTCGAGGATGTCGCCGAAGCGCTGGCTCTCGACGTTGCTCAGCGAGAAATAGACCGGGGACGCCGCGAAATGCCGGAGCTGATCCGCGCAGAAGTTCGCGACCCGGTCCAGGATCACGTGCAGCATCGGCAGGCGTTCGAGGGACAGCCCGGCCGCGTCCAGCAGCCGGTCCCGGATGTCGGCGGCGGCCTGTTGCTTGTCCATGGTCAGGCCGCCTCGCGCGCGGCGTCGCTGCGCGATCCGCCCGTGATCGTCGCCTTCTCGACCTCGTCGATCGTCGGCCGATAGCCGGCCGTGATGGCCTTGCGGCCGTGCTCGACGGCGATCTGCGGCAGGGCGCCGTTCATGTAGGCGAGCAGGGTCTGCTTCACGATGATGTAGACCCGCGCCTGGGTCTCGCGGACGACCTTGATCTTGTTGGCCAGCGGCCCGACCAGACCGTAGGAGACGAAGATGCCCGTGAAGGTGCCCACCAGGGCCGAACCGATCAGGCTGCCCAGCAGGGCCGGCGACTGATCGAGCGCGCCCATCGCCTTCACGATCCCCAGGATGGCCGCGACGATGCCGAGCGCGGGCAGCCCGTCGGCCACGCCCATGAGCGCGGTGTAGACCTTCAGCTTGTCCTGGCGATGGGTGACGATCTCCTCCTCCATCAGGGCCTCGATCTCGTAGGAGCGCGCATTGCCGATGAGGATGAGACGCACGTAGTCGCAGATGAACAGCCGCAATTCCGGATCGCGCGTCACCCGCGGATAGGCCTTGAAGATCTCGGAATTGTCCGGATCCTCCAGGTGGACCTCCACCTCGTTGCGCGGCTTGGCGCGCAGCTCCCGCGTCAGGGCGAACAGCAGGCCGAGGAGCTGGAGGTAATCCTCCTCCTTGGGAACGCGGGCGAGGGCCGCGTCCATGATCGCCGCGCCCGTGCCCAGAACCACCTTGGTCGAGTTCGCCACCACGTAGGCGCCGAGGGCCGCGCCCCCGAGGATGATGAACTCGAAGGGCTGCCAGATCACCGTGAGATGGCCACCCATGGCCGCGAACCCGCCGCCGACGCAAACGACCGCGATCAGCAAGCCGATGATGATACTCACGCGCGGCGCCCTCAACCCATGCGAACAGCCCTCGGGTCCTAGAGCGCCAGGCTTGCGCAAGGCTGGAGCAGCATCTCCGCCCGGACCCACATTCCGACTTCCGATCAGGCCAGGTTTCTGTCAAGATCAGGCCCATGGAATCCGGCCATCCCGCAGATGAAGGGCCAGCATCATGACTTCGACCTTCACTGACTATAAAATCATCACCTCAAATTTAACTGCGACAATGACTCGAAAAGAGTCCGAAGCCAGCACAAAGAAAGATATTCAGTACTTCCAAGACAACATCGGCAAGGTCAAGACGATCGACGATTTCCTCGGCAACAGCCGCCTCTTCACCTTCGCCATGAAGGCCTACGGCCTGGACGACATGATCTCCTCGAAGGGCTTCATGCGGAAGGTCCTCCTGGGCGAGCCCGACAGCAGCGGACATGCCCTGGTCGACCGCCTGCAGGATTCCCGCTACCAGGATTTCGCGGCGGCCTTCAACTTCCGGTCGTATGGCGACGATCCGACCAAGCCGCTCAATCTGGACGACAATCCGGACATGAAGGAGCTCATCGAGCAGTTCGGCGGCATCAAGACCGTGCAGCAGCGCCGGACCGACTACGATACCGAGACCGACAATATTACGCAGTACATTCAGAAAATGGCGCAATACATCCACACGTCCGACGATATCGTCGCGGATTCCAAGGTCTCGAGCTTCGTCCGGACGGCGGTCGGCCTGCCCCCGGCCTCGGACGACGACGACGCCTACACGCAGGCCCGGCAGATCGAGAGCAAGTTCGACGCGGCGACGTTCCAGGATCCCGGGCAGATGGTCGACGTGTTGGATCGCTTCCTGGCGGCCCGCCGGCAGGGCCGGGCGGCCATCATGGATCCCTATTACCGCGCGGCCGGAACCTACGCGGCGTCCGACGCGGAGGTCGGCAAGCTGGTGGACTATGCCCGCGTCAAGCTGAGGACGGTGAACTCCGCAGCCGACATCGTCAACGACCCGGCCTTGGCCAACGTCGTGGGGAGCACCCTGGGCCTGCCCGCCGACCTGACGGCGCGGAGTTCCGACGACCAGGCCAAGCTGATCAGCCAGAAGCTCGACGTAGCGAGCCTGCGGGACCCGAAGACGCTCAACGCCTTCCTCGACAAGTTCCAGGGCCTGCGCACCGATGCCCAGGCGGCCACGGTGACCACCTATGTCGAGCAATCCCTGGAGACGGATGCCGGCAACGAGAACGAAGGCACCCGGCTCGCCCTGTATTTCCGGCGCAAGGTGGGCGGCGTCAAATCGGCCTACGGCCTCTTGGCCGACGCGGCCCTGGCCGAGGTCGTGCGCACCGCGATCGGCCTCCCCCCGGAGGCGGCCAAGAGCAGCCTCGATACGCAGGCCCGGCTGATCGAGCGCAAGGTCGACCTCGCGAGCCTCAGGGATCCGGCCAAGCTCGAACAGTTCATCAAGCGCTTCACCATCCTGTGGGACGCCAAGAACGACGCGCCGACGACGCCCCCGGCGCTGTCGATGCTCACCGATTCCGTATCCGGGTTCGATTCGGACGTGCTGATCAAGCTGCAGAGCATCCGAATGGGAGGCCTGTGACATGCAGTCGTCGCTCTACGTCTCGCTCTCGGCCCAGATGGCGCTCGAGCAGCGCCTGACCACGGTGGCGACCAACGTCGCCAATCTGAACACGGCGGGCTACCGCGCCGAGGAGGTGAAGTTCGGGACGATCCTGTCGGAGGCGGGCCGGCGCGAGGTCGCGTTCGCGACGCCGGGCGACACCTTCCTGTCGCGCAAGGGCGGCCCGCTGACCAAGACCGATTCGCCCCTCGATGTCGGTCTCAACGGGGACGGCTGGCTGGCGGTGCGGGGGCCGCAGGGCCCGGTCTATACGCGGGACGGCCGCATGCAGATCTCGGCGGCCGGCGACCTCGAGGATCTCAGCGGGCGCCCGATCCTGGATCCCGGCGGATCGCCCCTGACGGTGGATCCGGAGGGACCGGCGATCACGATCGGCCAGGACGGGATCATCACTCAGGGCGTCAACCAGATCGGCGCCCTCGGCGTGTTCCGCCTCCCCCCGACGGCCACGCTCACCCGCGTCGCCGGCGGCGCGGTGACGTCGAACCTGCCGGGTCAGCCGATCCTCGACTTCAACCAGCGCGGCGAGACCACGGTCCGGGTGCAGCAGGGTTTCCAGGAGGGCGCCAACGTCAACCCGGTGATGGAGATGTCGCGGCTCATCGAGATCACCCGCACCTTCCAGAGCGCGGCGTCCGCGGTGGCGGAGACGGAATCGTCCCTGCAGGACGCGATCCGCGGCCTCGGCCCGACCTCGTGAACGCCGCCGGCGGCCCCGGGGGATGGGGCGTGCAGGCGTGGGACGTGCGGGGATGGGGCGTGCGGGGATGGCCATGACCGCGCTCGATCGCTTGGCCGACGCGCTGGGGGACCGGGACGAGGCCCCCCTCGTCCGGGTCGGCGGCACCGTGCGCGAGATCGGCTTCGGCCATTGCCGGATCCGCATCGCCACGCCGCTGCTGCGGCTCGGCGACCGCATGCGGATCGAATCCGCGGGGCGGCCGATCGAGGGCGAGGTGGTCCGGATCGACGCGGAGGGCGTGATCCTCAAGCCCTTCGAAGGCCGGATCGAGGCCGGCCTCGGAGCGCCGGCCTACCGGGTGGCGGCCTCGCTGCCCCGCCCGTGCGAGGGGTGGAAGGATCGGGTGATCAACGCCCTCGGGCAGCCCATCGACGGCAAGGGCCCGCTGCCCCGGGGGGAGCGGGCCATGCCGCTGGACGCCGATCCGACCCCGGCCCTGCTCCGGGCCCGGGTGGACCGGCCGCTGCGGACGGGGGTGCGGGCCATCGATCTGTTCACCCCCCTCTGCGCGGCCCAGCGCATCGGCATCTTCGCGGGCTCCGGCGTCGGCAAGACGACGCTGCTGTCGATGCTCACCCGCTGCTCCGGCTTCGACGCCGTGGTGGTCGCCCTGGTGGGCGAGCGCGGCCGCGAGGTGCGGGAGTTCCTGGAGGGCCCGATCCTGGAGAGCCGGCCGCGGTCGGTGGTGGTCGTGGCGACCGGCGACGAGAGCCCGATGATGCGCCGGCAGGCGCCGATGCTCGCGGTCGCGGTGGCCGAATCGTTCCGGGACCGGGGCCAGTCGGTGCTGCTCGTGATCGATTCGGTGACGCGCTTCGCCCACGCCGCCCGGGAGGTGGCCCTGGCGGCCGGCGAGCCGCCGGTGGCGCGGGGCTACCCGCCGAGCGTGTTCGGCGACCTGCCGCGCCTCCTGGAGCGGGCGGGGCCGGGCCCGGAGGGCGGGGGCACGATCACCGGTATCTTCTCGGTGCTGGTCGACGGCGACGATCACAACGATCCCGTGGCCGACAGCATCCGCGGCACCCTCGACGGGCACATCGTCCTCGACCGGGCCATCGCCGACCAGGGCCGCTACCCGGCGATCAACCTGCTCGGCTCGATCTCGCGCCTCGCCGACCTGGTCTGGACCCCGCAGCAGCGCGAGCTGGTGCGCACGCTCAAGAGCATGATCGCGCGCTACGAGGATTCCCGCGACCTGCGCCTGATGGGCGGCTACCACGCCGGGACCGATCCCGAGCTCGACCAGGCGGTGATGCTGATCCCGAAGATCTACGCCGCCCTGCGGCAGGACCCGACGGAGCCGGAGAGCCACGACGCCTTCCTGGATCTGGCCAACGCCCTGCGGGCCTGAGCGCGGTGCGGCGGGCGTGATGCGGATCGCGGCAGCGAAAGCCTCGCGCAAGCGAGTCCTGATCTGAGTTGAGACAGAATTTTCGACGAGGAGCTTCCGACCATGGGTCTGTACGGGGTGCTGAACGCCGGCGTGTCCGGAATGAATGCGCAGTCGAACCGGCTGGGCGTCGTCGCGGACAACATCCAGAATCAGAACACGGTCGGGTACAAGCGCGGAAACGCGCAATTCTCCTCCATGCTGACCGATTCGAATGCCGGGTCCTACAATGCCGGATCGGTCAACACCGTCATCCGGTACGGGATCGGCGGCATCCAGAACCAGGGCACGACGATGGCGACCACGTCGAGCACCGATCTCGCGATCAACGGCGAGGGCTTCTTCCTCGTCAAGGACCGGGGCGGCACGCCGCACCTCACCCGGGCGGGCAATTTCGTCGTCGACGGGCCGACGGGCACCCTGGTCAATGCCGCCGGCATGACGCTGCAGGGCTACAGCCTCGCCAACGGCGATCCGAAGGTGTCGCTGAACAGCTATGACGGCCTCGTGCCGGTCAACATGGCGAGCTTCTCGGGGAAGACCTCCCCCTCGACGGCCGGAAGCCTGGCGGGCAACCTCTACATCGACGCCGCGACCGGCACGGGCGCCGCGGGGCCGAACAACTACACGAAGACGTACTCGATCACGACCTACGACAATGCCGGCCGCTCCGTGAATGCCGATATCTACTATCTGAAGACCGGCACCGGCACGTGGCAGGCCGCCGCCTACGACCGCAGCACGACCCCGCCGACCCAGCTCGCCACCGCGCCGATGACCTTCGACGGGTCCGGCAAGCCGACCGGCACCCCGAAGCTGACCTGGACCGTTCCCAACGGCCAGTCCTTCACCCTCGACCTGTCGGCGATCACGCAGAACGCGGGCGATTACAGCATGAAGACCACGGCGATAGACGGCAACGCGCCGAGTGCGGTCAAGAGCACCGACGTCGGCACGGACGGCACGGTCTACGCGGTCTACGAGGACGGCTCGCGCTACGCCGCCTACCGGATCCCCCTGGCGACGGTGGCGAGCCCGGACAACCTGACCCCGCGCGCGGGCAACGTCTACGACCTGAGCAGCACCTCCGGGGTGGTGCGGACCGGATTCGCCAATATCGACGGCCGCGGATCGATCCTGAGCGGCAAGCTCGAACAATCCACGGTCGACCTCGGCGACGAATTGGCGACCATGATCGCGTCGCAGACGGGGTACGGCGCCAATTCGAAGGTGTTCCAGACCGGCACCGAGATGCTCGAGACCCTCGTGAACCTGAAGCGCTGACCCCGGACGCGACAACGAGAGAACGCGCGAGATGAGCCTTTCCGTCGCCCTGAACACCGCGCGCGGATCCCTGCTGGCCAACGGGACGCAGACCGACACGGTGTCCCGCAACGTCGCGGGCGTCTCCGATCCGGCCTATTCGCGCAAGATCGCCTCGCTGGTCACGACCGACGGGCCGGTCCGGGTCGTGGTGAACCGGGCCAGCAACACGGCCCTGTTCGACCGGATGATCGGCAGCACGTCCGAACTGGCCGGACGCCAGGCCATCCTGGCCGGCCTGAAGAGCCTGGAGCAGACGGTCGGCGACACGCAGGCGGACGGCTCCGTGGCCGCCAAGGTCAGCGCCCTCACCGTGGCGCTCGGCAATGCCGCCAACCAGCCCAACGACCTGAACCTGGCGAAGGCCGCCGTCGCGGCCGCGAAGGACCTGGCCCGGTCGATGAACGAGGCCAGCAGCACGATCCAGTCCGCCCGGAAGAACGCGGACGACGAGATCGGCAATTCCGTTCAGACGATCAACGACCTGCTGACGCAGTTCGACAAGGCCAACAGGGCGGTGATGGTCGGCACGATCGCCGGGGCCGATATCAGCGACGCCCTGGACAATCGCGACAAGATCCTCACGCAGCTGTCGCAGGAGCTCGGCATCACCACGGTCGTCCGGGCCAACAACGACATGGCGATCTACGCCGACAACGGCTCGCCGCTCTTCGACAAGATCGCCCGGACGGTGACCTTCGCGCCGACCTCCGCCTTCGCGGCCGGGACGTCGGGCAACGCGGTCTTCATCGACGGCGTGCAGGTCACCGGCAGCGGGTCGCTGATGCCGCTCCAGACCGGGCGCATCGTCAGGCAGATGACGGTGCGCGACGAGGTCGCGGTCACCTATCAGAAGCAGTTCGACGCGCTCGCCGGCGGCATGATCACGGCGTTCGCCGAGACGGACAAGACCTCAGCGACCGGGACGGCCCTGGCGGGCCTCCTGACCTATTCCGGCGGCCCGGGCCTGCCGGCGGCCGGGACCGCGGGGCTGGCGGCCAGCCTCCGGGTGAACGCGGCGGCCGATCCCGAGCAGGGCGGAAATCCGTTCACCCTGCGCGACGGCGGCATGAACGCCGGCACGCAATACCAGTACAACACCACCGGGGCCGCCGCCTTCTCGGATCACCTGCGCGCCCTCCAGACAGCGCTCCGGGCGGACCGGGCCTTCCCGACCGATACCGAGCTGCCGCTCTCGGCCTCGGTGATGACGGCCGCCCAGTCGTCGGCGAGCTGGCTCGAAGCCGCCCGCAAGGCGGCCTCCGTCCAGGTGGACAATGAATCGGCCGTCCTGAGCAGCACCTCGACGGCCCTCTCGAACGCGACGGGCGTGAACCGCGACGACGAGATCGCGACCATGCTCCAGCTCGAGAAGTCCTACGCGGCCTCCGCCAAGCTCATCGCGACGGTCAACGCGATGCTGCAATCCCTGCTCGACGCGGTGAGGTAGTCCGATGCGGACGAACTACATTTCAACGGCCAGCTTCCTGAATACGCCGCGGTCGAACATGAACCGCCTGCAATCGGACCTCGACAAGGCCAATTTCGAGAGCACGAACGACGGTCGCTACGCCGATGTCGGCCTCCAGCTCGGCTATCGGACCGGGCTCACCCTCGATCTCCGGCAGGAGCTCGACAGCATCGACGCACAGACACAGCGCAACGGCCTGACGACCACCCGGATCAACAGCGCCTACGAAGCCCTCGACCGGGTCCGGTCGGACGGGGAAGCCTTCATGGCGACCCTGACGCCCGGGAAGCTGACCGACACCAGCGCGAGCACGATCGCGCAGGCCTCGGCCTCGAAGCTCACGGCGCTGATCGGCGAGCTGAACACGCAGACGGGCGGCCAGTATCTCTTCGGGGGGATCAACACCGGGCAGGTTCCGATCGCGGATTACGACACGACGTCGGGAACGGCCTCGGCGGCCAAGCAGGCCTTCCTGGACGCGTTCCAGACCGAGTTCGGCTTCGCGCCGGGCACGCAGCCGCAATCCAGCACCATCACCGCGGCGCAGATGCAGACCTTCCTCGCGGATGGCGGCCGATTCGCGGCCCTCTCCTCCGATGCGCAATGGAGCGCGAACTGGTCCAAGGCGTCGGACACGCCGGTCCGCAGCGAGATCGCCCGCAACGAGGCGGTCGACACCTCCGTGAGCGCCAACGCCCAGCCCCTGCGGCAGCTGGCGATGATGTACACGCTGGGCTCCTCGATCGGCCTGTCGAGCCTGTCCTCCGCCGCGCAGACGGTCGTCTACGACAAGCTGCGCAGCCTCTCCGGCAGCGCGACCTGGGGCGTCACCGGGATCCAGGCGGATGTGGGCAATGTGCAGGCCCGGATCACGACCATCGGGAAACAGATGGACGCGCAGAAGAATATTGTTCAGACCGCCGTCAAGAACTTCGAAAGCGGTGATCCGATCGAAGCTGCGGCACGGGTCAAGGGCCTGACCACGCAGCTGGAAATCGCGTATTCTCTGACCGGTCAAGTCAACAAACTCAATCTTCTCGACTACGTTCGGTGATTGAGAGCTGCATTGAACCGAAGCGGCCCTGACAGACCATCGTCCGGCCGGACCTGCTCGACACATTGAGGCAAGAGGCACTTCTGCGATGTACGGCGCGTCTTACGCAGAGATCATGGACGAATCGTCCGCGCTTGCCCGGGAACGGGAGCGGGCCGCCTTCGATTGGGCCATCGATCTGATGAAGCGGGCGGAATCCGCCGATGCGCCGCTGGAGCTGCGCCAGGAGGCCACCAGCTTCCTGCAGCGCCTCTGGAGCCTGTTCATCGACGATCTCGCCAATCCCGAGAACGCCCTGTCGACGGAGCTGCGGGCGGACCTGATCTCCATCGGCCTGTGGAACATGAGCCGGGCCGACCAGATCCTGCGCGGCGACGCCGAAGGCTTCGCGGCCCTGATCTACGTCAACACCCTGGTCCGGGACGGTCTGCAATGAGCCGCTCGATCAATCTCAGCCTGCGGGGCCACGAGCGGATCTTCATCAACGGCGCCGTCCTCCGGGTCGACCGCAAGGTCACGATCGAGCTGCTCAACGACGCCACGTTCCTGCTGGAGGCGCATGTGCTGCAGGCGGAGCAGGTGAATACGCCGATCCGCCAGCTCTACTTCATCGCGCAGGCGATGCTGATCGATCCCAGCAATGCGGATCGGGTCCGGGATGCCTACGACGGAGTCGACCGCGCGATCGTCGCGAGCGATCCCGGATCCGAGATCACGTCGGCCCTGGCGGCGGCCCGGAATTTCCTGGCGGCGGGCCGGCCCTTCGAGGTTCTGCGGATCCTGCGGGGCCTGTTCGAATCGGACGGTTCGCGGACCTCCGACGCGGCGGCCGCGATCACCCATCGGGTCGCCTGAGGGCGCTCCGAAGCCCGACACCCACACCGGATCGAGGTTGAATCATGTCCGTACCGCCAGCCACCAGCACCGTATACGCGAACACGTCGACGGGCGCGACGACCGCGACGGCGACCGCGAAGAAGCAGACGACGCTGAACTACGACACCTTCCTCAAGCTCCTCCTGGCTCAGATGAAGAACCAGAATCCGACCGATCCGATGAAGTCGACGGATTACATGGGCCAGCTCGCGACGTTCTCGCAGGTCGAGCAGAGCGTCAACACGAACAGCAAGCTCGACGCGCTGCTCGCGTCCTCGGCCATGTCCCAGGCCGGCAACCTCATCGGCCACACCGTCACCTCGGCGGACCAGAAGACCACCGGGACGGTCACCGCGGTTCAGATGACCAAGGACGGGCTGGTCGCGCATCTCGATACCGGCAAGGATGTCCCGTACGAGCCCGACATGACCGTCTCGTAGCGGCCGGGCCGCGCCGACACCATGAACGAGATCGACGCGCTTGAGCTCGTCCGCACCGCCATCTGGACGATCATCGTCGCCTCCGGGCCGGCGGTCGCGGCCGCCATGGTCGTGGGGGTCCTGATCGCCCTGTTCCAGGCATTGACCCAGATCCAGGAAGTCACCCTCACCTTCGTGCCGAAGATCGTGGTCGTCCTGGTGGTGATGATCGTCACCGGATCCTTCGTCGGCGGCCAGATCTACGCCTTCACCGAGATGGTCTACGGGCGGATCGTCTCCGGCTTCTAGGCATCGTCCCGAACGGTGGCGGCCGGCTGTCGGACGAGGACGATGCGGGTCGAAACGCGGGAGCCGCCCCCGATCGCGTCGCGACGGGGAACGGCTCCCAGCCCTTGATGTGACGCGCGCGCCCGCGCCGAACCGGTCTCCCCTGCGGCGGCGCGGCCGCCGCAGACGCAATCCAGGCGCAAGCTTGATGGTCCAGAAGCGGCCTCGACACGGAGGGGATTGAGAGCGTGGCAGCGGCCGTAGAAGCGCTCGCGCCGGACGGCAGAGTCCGGCGGGATGTCTGGTTCGCCCTCGGGATCATCGCGATCCTCGCGGTGCTGTTCCTGCCGGTTCCGGCCGTGCTGATCGACATCGGTCTGGCGCTCTCCATCGCGCTGTCCGTGCTGATCCTGATGGTCGCGCTCTGGATCCAGAAGCCGCTCGAATTCTCGTCCTTCCCGACGATCCTGCTGATCGCGACCCTCCTGCGTCTCGCGCTCGGGATCGCGACGACGCGCCTGATCCTGGCCAACGGCGATGCGGGCATCGACGCGGCCGGCCACGTGATCCAGGGCTTCTCGCAATTCGTCATGAGCGGCGACTTCGTGATCGGCCTGGTGGTCTTCGCCATCCTGATCACCGTGAACTTCCTGGTGATCACCAAGGGCGCCACCCGCATCGCCGAGGTCGGGGCCCGCTTCACCCTGGACGCGATCCCCGGCAAGCAGATGGCGATCGACGCCGACCTGTCGGCGGGCCTGATCGACGAGAAGGCGGCCCAGCAGCGGCGGCGGGAGCTCGAGGAGGAGAGCGCGTTCTTCGGCTCCATGGACGGCGCCTCGAAATTCGTGCGCGGCGAGGCGGTCGCGAGCCTGATCGTCATCGCGGTCAACATCTTCGGCGGGATCATCATCGGCGTCACCCGCCACGGCCTGCCGCTGGCGAAGGCGGCCGACGTCTTCACCAAGCTCTCGGTGGGGGACGGCCTCGTCGCGCAGATCCCAGCGCTGATCGTGTCCCTGGCCGCGGGCCTGCTGGTCTCGAAGGGCGGCACGCGGGGGACGGCGGAGCAGGCGGTCCTCGGCCAGCTCGGCGCCTATCCGCGGGCGCTGTTCGTCGCCGCCGGGATGATGGCAGTCTTCGCGATCATGCCCGGGATGCCGTTCGTGCCCTTCGCGCTCCTGAGCGTCCTGATGGGCACCGTCGCCTATCTGGTCCCGCGCCGCATCGCCGAAGCGCAATCGAAGGTCGACGCCGAGGCGCAGGTCAAGGAGCAGCAGCGCCTCCTGGAGAACCGCGAGAGCGAGGCCGTCAAGGAATCCCTGAAGACCGCCGAGATCGAACTGCGCCTGGGCAAGCATCTCGCGGTGCAGATGCAGAGCGCCCAGCAGGAACTGGCCCACCGGGTCGGCCGGATGCGCCGCAAGTTCGCGCAGCAATACGGGTTCGTTGTCCCGGACATCAAGCTCGTCGAATCGCACACCGTCCCGAGCAAGAATTACGAGATCGCGATCCACGGGACCGTCGTCGCCGCGCAGCAGGTGCGGCCCGGCGAGATGCTGATCGTCGTGGGCGACGGGCCGCTGCCCACCATCACCGGCGAGGAGGTGCGCGAGCCGGCCTTCGGCATGCGGGCCGTCTGGGTGCCGGACGCCTACGCCCAGGAGGCCAAGCGCGAGGGATTCAGCCCCATCGACTGCAACTCGGTCATGCTGACCCATGTCAGCGAGGTCATCCGCAACAACCTGCCGCAGCTCCTGTCCTATAAGGATCTGCGGATGCTGATCGACCGGCTCGATTCGGAATACAAGCGCCTCGTCGACGACATCTGCCCGTCGCAGATCTCGTATTCGGGCCTGCAGGCGGTGCTCAAGCTGCTGCTGGCCGAGCGCGTGTCGATCCGGAACCTGCACCTGATCATCGAGGCCATCGCCGAGATCGTCCCCCACGCGCGCCGCGCGGAGCAGATCGCCGAGCATGTCCGGCTGCGGATCGCGCAGCAGATCTGCGGCGACATCGCCGAGAACGGGGTGCTCAGCGTCCTGCGCCTCGGAAGCCGCTGGGATCTCAGCTTCCACCAGGCGCTCAAGCGCGACGCCAAGGGCGACGTGGCGGAGATCGACATGGATCCGCGGCTCATCGAGCAGTTCGGCGTCGAGGCCTCGGAGGCGATCCGGGCGCACATGAAATCGTCCCACAAGTTCGCCCTGGTCACCGCGCCGGAAGTCCGCGGCTACGTGCGGATGATCATCGAGCGCCTCTTCCCGACGATCGCCGTGCTGTCGCATGTCGAGATCGCCCGGGGCGTCGAGATCAAGTCCCTCGGCACGATCTCCTGACCCCGGATGAGTCCCGAGACGATCCTCGGCGTCTTCATGATCTTCTGCCGCGTCGGCGGCTGCCTGATGGTCGCCCCGGGCCTGTCGAGCACGCGGGTGGCGCAGCGCGTCCGCCTGTTCATCGCCCTGACGGTGACCCTCGCGGTGGCGCCGCTGCTGCTGCCGAAGTTCAGCGCGCAGCTGCGCAACGCCGCGCCGGCCGACACCCTGTGGTGGATCGGATGCGAGACGCTCACCGGGATCGCCATCGGCTTCTTCGGCCGGGCCTTCTATTTCGCCCTCGAGACGATGGCGACCGGCCTGGCGACGATGATCGGTCTCGGGGGCATCCCGGGAAACCCGGTCGCCGACACCGAGGGGGCCTCGCTGGCCGGCTCGCTGATCATGACGGCGGCGACGATCCTGATCTTCGTCCTGGACCTCCACTGGGAGCTGTTCCGCGGGCTCGTCGCCTCCTACGACCGCATCCCGGCCGGGACCCCGTTCGGCTCGGGGCCGATGCTGGCGGGCTTCGTCGACCGGATCACGGAGGCCTTCGTCATGGCCCTGCGGGTGACGAGCCCGTTCATCGTCTATTCCGTGATGGTGAACCTCGCCCTCGGTCTGGCCAACAAGCTCACGCCGCAGATCCCGGTCTTCTTCATCGCGACGCCGTTCGTCCTGTTCGGCGGCCTGCTCCTGCTGATGGTCCTCTCCAACGACATGCTCGTGCAGTTCATGCTCGCCTACGAGCACTGGCTGAAGCGGGGCTGACATGCGGACGCGCCTCCGCCGGGCCACCCGGCTCCTCCGCCTGCAGGACCGGATGCGCCAGCTCGCCGAGCGGGAACTCGCCGTCGCGGAGCGCCGGGTCCAGGCGGCCGACACCGCCCAGGCCGATCTGATTCGCGCCCTCAACGAAGCGTCGGCGTTTCACGAGCCGCTCCGTGCGACGGCGCTCGATCGCCTGAAGAGGCTCGCGGTCACCGCGCAGGGGCTGCGCGCCGAACGGGCGGTCTCCGCGCGGCAGCTCCTGGATCGGGCCACGCAGCACAAGCGGACCGAGCAGTGGGTCGGCCGCCTCGAAGACGCGCACCAGCGCTCTCGGGAGAAGCAGGATTGGGCCGAGCGGCTCGATCTCCTGTCCGCCGGCGTCGCCGCAGCGGCAAGCCTCCCGCCAGCCAGACCGGATAGCCTACCGGACGAACCCCTCGTGCCCACACCCGCGACGGATCCGGTCGGCCCCGAAGACCGGACCGGACGCGGGCCCAGCCCTCCGGATACCAGCGCGCCGTGAGCGTCCAGCCGCCCTCCGATATCGTCCTCGACGTGGCGCGTGCCGCCGATCCGACCCGCTATCAGGCCGCCGTGACCAAGCTCACGGAGGGCTCGCCCGCGACCTTCGCCGACGCGCTCGGCGCGGCCGCGGCCGCGCATGGGGGCGTCTCCGCCTTCGCGCAGCCGAGCGCCGACACCGTGCTGACCCGCTTCCGGACCGCCGCAACCCTCGCGGCCCCCGGTCCCAAGGGGAAACCGGCCCAGCAATTCGAGGCCTTCATCCTGCAGAGCTTCGTCGAATCGATGCTGCCCCAGGGGGCCTCGGCGGTCTTCGGCAAGGGCAATGCCGGGTCGATCTGGAAGTCGATGCTGGCCGAGCAGCTCGGGGCCCAGCTCGCCAAGGCCGGCGGCATCGGCATTGCCCGGATGATCGAGGCCGCGCATCCCGGCGCCGGGCAGCCGGCACCGGGCCGCCGGACTCCCGCGGCCTGAGGCCGGCCCGGCCGCCCACGCCTCCCCCACGGACACGGACCATGCTGCTGTCATCCCTGAGCCGCCTCGAAGCCATCATCGATGCCGAGACCGACGCGCTCACGGCGCACGATCTGCGGGATCAGGACGATTTCAACCGCCGCAAGAGCCAGAGCCTGGTGGAGCTCGCGCGCCTCGGGCGGGCGGTGGATGCGACGCAGCTCAGCCCCCCGGAGATCGACAGCCTGGAACGGGTCCGCGCCAAGCTCAGGCGCAACCACGAACTCCTCGGCATCCACCTGCGCGCCATGCAGGAGGTCTCCGACATCGTCTCGACCATGATCCAGAGCGCGGAATCCGACGGCACCTACTCGGCCGGCCTGCGCTATCAGGAGTGACCGCCCGTGGCCCGCATCGTCATCACCGGCCTCTGGATCTGCGCGATCACGGTCCTGTCCAGCTTCGCGGTGATCACCTGGATGCCGGCCTTTCCCAAGCCGAAGGCCGAGGAGTACCTGGAGGGCCTGACCTACCAGAAGCTGCGCCCCCTCAGCATCCCGATCATCGCGGAGGGCAACGTCCAGGGCTACGTCATGGCCACGATGATCTTCACGGCCGATTCGCACCTGATCAAGGGCATGGGCGTCACCCCGGCACCGTTCGTGATGGACGAATCGTTCCGGCAGATCTACGGCGACGGCGACCTCGACTTCCGCAATCTCAAGAAATACGACATCAACAAGCGCCTGGAGGAGATCAAGCGGCGCGTCAACGAGCGGCTGGGCTCAGACATCGTCAAGGACGTGATGGTCGAGAACTTCAACTTCGTCACGAAGAAAGACATTCGCAGCTAGAGCACGTCTTCGAAGTCTGACGAAGACATCGCCGCGCATCGACCCCCGATCATGGGTTTCCAAAGGGCTTGCGGCCCTTTGGCCGGGTTCGGGGGCGGAGCCCCCGAGCGCAGGGCTCTGCCCGGCCCCCGCAAAAGGTCACGGACCTTTTGAAACCGGGACGCGAGCCGCGCTCCGTCGCGGGCCTGCGGGACACGATCCGCGATCCGCCCCGGGACGAGGCGCGCCGATCGGATGCGGCAGTCGGGTATCCGGCGCCGCGCAGGGCTCATTCTGCGAAGGTACGCCGGACCGCCTCCGCCTCGACCGCGCGCAGGAGCCGGTTCAGGCTCTCCGGGGACACGGCGATCAGCAGACCGCCGGCCACGCTGCGCACGCCCGAAAGGCCGTAGCGCAGCACGGGCCCCCGGGACCCGGTCCAGGTGCGGCCCGCCGCAAGGTCGTCGAACCGGCCGGCGATCGCGTGGGGCACGATGTGCAGCCGCCGCTCGCCGTGCAGGGCGAACACGCGCCGGGTCGTGTCGAGGGCGATCGCCACGGCGGGGTCGAAGTGCAGGGAGCCTTCGACCGAGAGGGGGCGGTCCCCGGTGACGAACCCGTCGAGGACGGCCAAGCCGGAGAGATCCTCCAGCAGCACGAAGGCCCGGCCGTGCCGGTAATCGGGACCATGCACGCTGGTCGCGATGCGGTGCAGGGTGGCCTCGCCCAGCCGGACCGGCGGCCGGGCGAAGCCCGCGCCCGCCCCGGGCTCGCGGCCATCCGGAACGACGACGTTGTGTGCCCGCGCCGCCGGCAGGTGCCGACCCTCCCCCTCCGTGATCCAGCGCAGGCCCCCCGCCGCGAAGGTGAAGGCCGTGCAGTCCCGATGGTCCTGCGGATGAACCTGCTCGGAGAAATCCGCCGTGAAGGCGGACCATCCGGTGCCGTCGCCCGGCCGGCGCAGGCTGAGCGCGCCGGGCCGGACCGCCCCGACCGGGGCGGACGCTCCGCCGCCCACCGGTCCCGGCGGCGATGCGGCCGCGGCGGCCGCGGGACGCGCCCGCGACGCGGCCAGCCGCCTCAGCCAGCCGGCGCCGTCGGTCTGGTCGGGGGCATCGTCGAACGGGGGCAGGGCGCCGTCCGGCTCGAACAGGGCGGCGAGGCTTGCCCAGGCCTTCGGGACGCGCGCGTCCAGGAGGCCGGCCAGGGCCGCGAGCGCGGGCCGCGCGGCCAGGACGGGCACGAGGACGAGAGCCAGGGTGAGGATCTCCAGGCTGCGGTGATAGGAGGGCTCGGCGATGCCCCCCTCGGGATCGATCAGCGCCGCGAAGCCGCGCTCCAGGGCGTTCACCGCGAGGCCGGTCCAGTGCGGCGCCATGGGAAAGGACGGGAGGGCGAGGCCCGCCGCCAGCAGGGCGGCGGCGACCTGGACCTCCAGCGGCGAGCCCGCCACCGTGTGCTGGGCGAGGATCTCCGCCAGCGCCCCGGCATGCCGGACGACCTCGCCGCCCAGGATCTCGACCGCGGCGGCGTCCGACGGCTCCGCCGCCTGCGCGGCGCCGAGCAGGCCCAGCATCGCCTCCAGGCGCAGCGCCATGCAGGCGGGATGCAGGCTCAGCCCATCCGCCGGCCGGCCCCAGGGATTGGCCCGGGACCAGGCGACCGCGACCGCGACCGCGCGGGCGCGGATCCCGGGGTCCGAGCCCGCGGCGGCGGCGCAGGCCCAGGCCAGGGACTGGAACGCCAGGCGCCAGGCGCGCGAGCGGAACGGATCGGCCGCCCAGTCCGGCACGTCCGGCAGCGGCCAATCGGGGTGGGCCGCGATCCGGACGGCGCCCGCGGCGAAGGCGCAGGCATCGGGTCCGTCCCGCAGACGGGCGAAGCTGCGCAGCGGTGACGGCCCCTCCGCCAGGGCGGCGCGATCGAGGTATGGCCGGATCGATGCCGCCGCCTCGGCGCCCCCCAGCCGGGGGGCGCCGAGGCGGCCGAGCAGCCGTGCCAGGAACGCCGCGGCGCCCGGATCCGCGTCGTCCGCCAGATCCGCCAGCCGCAGATCGTCGTCGAGCAGCACGTCCGGCGCGCCGGCCAGCGCGAGATCCGCATCCGCGTCCCAGGCGGCGAACCCGATCTCCAGCGTCGCGGCCTGCGGCGGCGGCGTGACCTTCAGGGTGAAGCGGTAGGCCTGCCGATGCACCGGGATGTCCAGGAAGGCGGGAACCGCCACCGTGGCCATCGTGTCGGGGTAGGGGGGCGGGATCGGGCTGCCCCGGGCATCCCGGAAGGCGAGGCGGGCCAGGGCGCCCTCGGTCCGTCCCCGCGCGATCACCTGCCCCTTGAAGACGAGCGGTCGCCCCGGGACGAGGCCGTGCCGGAACCAGACCGGTTTGGTCCCGAGGACGATCCGGCCGTCCCGCGTCAGCCGGCGCGGCGGCGGTCCGGCGGCCTCCGCCGGGAGCGACGCGCCGGGCGCCGCCGGCCGGATCTCCGCGTCGATGATCCGGAACGGCTGCGCGTTGCGCCAGCTCCGGATGACGACGGTCACCTCCGCGGCCGGGGCCGGAAGGTAGAAGCGGCGCCGGACGGGGACGGCGCGGCCGCCTTGGCCCGCCGCGGCGGGCCCGGCGAGCCAGTCCCCGTGCGCATCCATGGAGGTCCGGGCCAGCCCCGGGACATGCGCGAAATCGACCTCGGACCGGTCCTGCGCCAGGAACGCGAAGCCGATCGCCACGAAGTCCTTGGCGGCGGAGGCCGCCTCGGTGGATGCGCAGAGCATGCATGCGCTGAACTCATACCATTGATCGGCGGTGAGGCCCGGAAACGAGAAGGCCGCCCGGGACCAGCGATTCCGATTGCCGACGACGGGGTCCGAATCCGCGGGACGCGCAGCGCTCGCGTCCGCCCGCACCGATGCGGGCGCCATAGCGTGATGTTCGTGCATCGGATCGGGCAATTCTCGCAAAACCGGATCGCGGCGCGCGGCACGCAACCGCACGAGCCGATACCGCAGCATTTTGAAGCTACGTTGTCCAGGGTCGATGATTTCCTATAAAGTTTTCGTCAAAATGCGCTCAAGATTGCTATGGATTCTGAATTTTTGTCGGACTTTACATCTGCGCTTGGCGGTCAAGACGCCGGCCAAATTCTTGACCCGATCGATGACTTACGTCACCGTGCACCCGCAGTTAAGAGTCATGTCTTTCAGAGCGTTATTCACATCAGATCTACGGATCGAAATGGAAGGAGACTGCTGACAATGTACGTCATTGTCGACGAAAGGCCGATAGTTACGGATGGATACGTAGCGAGCTTTTTCAGAGAAGGCGTCTCTTCGGTCGGATTGCTGTCGGCGGATTTTGAAGAGTGGCTGCAATCCGCCCCGTCGAGCGACATCGACGCGGTGCAGGGATTCCTCCTGGGCGATTGCGAGCAGCGCTCGGACTGGGCGGATCTGATCCAGAAGCGATCCCGCGCGCCGATCATCGCGATGATCGAGACGCGCTGCCTGACCGAGACGCTGCAGCTCTTCAGAGCCGGCATCGACGATGTCGTCCGCAAGCCGGTTCATGTCCGAGAAATCCTCGCCCGGACCGAGGCCGTATGGCGGCGTTCGCAGCGCCAGGCGACCAAGGACGCGACCGTGCTGGATCGGACCGCGCGGCTGAAGGTGTATTTCGACGGCCGCGACCCCGACATCGACGGGGAGAAGATCGCCCTGCCGCGCCGCGAACGGCAGATCCTGGAGTTCCTCGTCCGGAACCGGGGGCGCCGGATGACCAAGGAGCAGGTGTTCAACGCGGTCTACGGCGCCTTCACCGACGACGTGGACGAGAGCGTGATCGAGGGGCACATCAGCAAGCTTCGGAAGAAGCTCCGGCAGAAGCTGAGCTTCGATCCGATCGAGGTCCGGCGCTATCTCGGATACGCCTTCGTGAACTGACCGGCCGGTGCCGGCTTCGCCCGGCCTGGGCGTCCGGCGGGCCGGGACAGACCCACCGTCATGCACGGGTTCGAGGGGCCGGCGGCACGTCACCGCAAGCTTCGGACAAGACAGCCCGCGCAAAGTTCCGCCGACAGGCAATTGTCACGCTGCAGCGGACCGCCATCCCAATGCAGCGGCTCGGGATCCGCTCCCCGATTCGGGGGCGGCCCTGCCGCCGTCCTTGCCAAGCCGGAAAGCCGACAGGTCATGAACCCGATCTTTCTGTTCAATCTCGCAGCCCGCCAGCTGCAGCACCTCACGGCCCGCCAAGCCGTGATCTCGGGGAACGTCGCGAACGCCAACACGCCGGGCTACCAGGCCCGGGACCTGACCCCGTTCCGGGAGGTGCTGAACAAGACGGCGCTGTCGATGGCGGCGACGCATACCGGCCATCTGGAGATCGACGGCCCCGGCGCGCGTCCCGCTCGGGCGGCCGCCTCGGACGGCTGGGACGTCGTCCATTCCGGCAATTCGGTCAATCTCGAGGAGCAGCTGATGAAGGCCGGCGAGGTGAGCCGGGACCAGGCGCTCAACGGCGGCATCGTCAAGGCCTTCAACCGGATGCTGGCCACGAGCGTGAAGTCCGGGCAATGATCGATCCCCTGGTCGCCTCCTCGCGGATCGCCGGCTCGGGCATGGGCGCGCAATCCGAGCGCATGCGCGTCATCGCGGAGAACATCGCCAACGCCCAGTCGACGGGGCAGACCGCCGGCTCGGATCCCTACACCCGCAAGACGATCACGTTCCGCACCGCCCTCGACCGGGCCTCGGGGACCGCGGCCGTGTCGGTCCGGCAGATCGGCGAGGACAAGGCGCCGTTCCGGGTCGAGTACGATCCCGGAAATCCCGCGGCGGATCAGAACGGCAACGTCAAGCTGCCGAACGTGAACATGCTGATCGAGATGGCCGACATGCGGGAGGCCAACCGCTCCTACGAGGCCAATCTGCAGATGATCAAGCAGACCCGCTCGATGGTCGCCAGCATCATCGAACTCCTGAGGCCGTGATGATCCAGTCCCTCGCAGCCCTCGCCAGCACCACCGACAAGACCTCCGTCTTCGGACCGGGCGAATTCGGCCTGACGATGCCGGGAGTCCGGCAGACGGCCCCCACGGCGGGGGCCGCCACCTTCGGCGATCTCATGACGCAGGTCGCCGGACAGATGCGGGACACCGTGAAGACCGGCGAAGCGACCGCGATCGCGGGGATCCAGGGCACCGCCTCGACCCAGGCGGTGGTCCAGGCGGTCATGTCGGCCGAGCAGACGCTCCAGACGGCGGTGGCGGTCCGCGACAAGGTCGTCGCCGCCTACCTGGAAATCGTCCGCATGGCGATCTGACGCGGCTGCCCGCCCCGGGTCCGCGCGCCGCCGGCACACGGATCACCCCCCTCTCCGGCGCAAGGACCTGATCATGAGAGCGCTCGCCATCGCGGCCACGGGCATGAACGCCCAGCAGCTGAACGTCGAAGTCATCGCCAACAACATCTCGAACCTGAACACGACGGCCTTCAAGGCGGCGCGCGCGGAATTCAAGGACCTGATCTACCAGGCCGAGCGGCCGGCGGGCGTCCCGATCCAGGCCGGCGAATCGGCGATCCCCGAGGGGGCCATGCTGGGCCTCGGCGTCCGCAACACGGCGATCCGGAACCTGCACCGGCAGGGCCCGCTCACCAACACGACGAACCCCCTCGACTTGGCGATCAACGGCCGCGGCTGGTTCCAGGTCACGATGCCCAACGGCGAGATCAACTACACGCGCGCCGGCTCCTTCAACAAGAACGCCGACGGGCGCCTGGTCACGGCCGAGGGCTACAGCGTCGATCCGGCGATCATCATCCCGCAGAACGCCATCGACGTGATGATCAACGAGACCGGCCAAGTGATGGTCAAGGTCGACGGACAGCAGCTGCCGCAGACGATCGGCCAGCTGCAGCTCGCCAACTTCACCAACGATGCCGGGCTCGAGCCCCTGGGCAACGGCCTGTACCGCGAGACGGCGGCCTCCGGCCTGCCGGTGACGGGCTTCGCCGCCGATCCGGGCTTCGGCAAGGTCGAGCAGGGCTATCTCGAGACGTCCAACGTCGATCCGGTCCGGGAGATCACGAACCTGATCTCGGCCCAGCGGGCGTTCGAGATGAACTCGAAGGTGATCCAGGCGGCGGACGAGATGGCCGGCACGATCTCGAAGGGCATCCGCTAAGATCATGACCCGAGACGCTCGCCCCGTGCGAATCGCGGCGCGGATCGCCCGGGCTCTGGGTGCCGTCTGGGCGCTCGGCCCCGGCCCGGTCCCGGCCGTGGCGGCGGAGCAGACGCTGCCGGTCCCGGTGGCGACGATCTACGCGGGCGACGTGATCAAGCCCACGATGCTGCGCGAGCAGGCGTTTCCGGAGAACTACAGGCCGCGCCTTCCGGCCGTCGATTCGGCGGCGCGGGCCGTCGGGCGGATCGCCCGGCGGACCTTGCTGCCCGGCGAGGCGATCCCGTCGATCGCCCTCGAGGAGGCGAAGCTCGTGACCCGCGGCGCGCCGACCACGATCCTGTTCGAGGAGCACGGCGTCGAGATCTCGACCCTGGGCACCGCCCTGGCGAACGCGACGGTGAACGAGCCGGTCAGCGTCCGGAACACCGCCACGGGGCGCATCGTCCAGGGCGTCGTCCAGCCCGACGGCCGGGTGCGGACGGGGCAGCCGTGATGCGCAGGCTGGCCCTCCTCCTCCTGGCCGCACTCGGCCTCTGGCCGGCCCCCGCGGCGGCGACGCGGATCAAGGACATCGCGTCGCTCCAGGGGGTCCGCGACAACCAGATCGTCGGCTACGGGCTGGTGACCGGGCTGCAGAGCACCGGGGACACCCTGCGCAACTCGCAGTTCACGGAGCAATCCCTGCAGTCGATGCTCGACCGGCTGGGCATCAACGTGCGTGACCAGCGCCTGCGGACCCGCAACGTCGCGGCCGTGATGGTGACGGCCAATCTCCCGGCCTATGTCGAGCCGGGCTCGCGGGTCGACGTCTCGGTCAACTCCATGGGCGACGCCACCTCCCTGCGCGGCGGCACCCTGCTGATGACGCCGCTCTCGGGGGGCGACGGGCAGGTCTACGCGGTCGCCCAGGGCGCCCTCCTGGTCTCGGGCTTCAGCGCCACCGGCCAGGCGGAATCGCTGATCTCCGGGGTGGCGACGGCGGCGCGGATCCCCAACGGCGCCCTGGTGGAGCGCGCGGTGGCGGGCACGTTCCGGGACCTGCCGGGCATGTCGCTCGAACTGAAGAACCCGGACTTCCACACCGCCGTCCTGATCGCCGACGCGATCAACGCCTACACGCTGCAGAAATACGGGCACCGGGCGGCGAGCCCGCGCGACTACCGCACCGTTGTGCTGTCCCGCCCCGGCCATGTCGGGCGGACGCGGTTCGTCGCGGAGATCGGCGAGTTGCAGGTCCAGCCGGACATCCCCGCCAAGGTGGTGATCGACCAGCGGACCGGCACCGTCGTGATCGGCCGGAACGTCCAGGTCTCCACCGTGGCGGTGACCCATGGCGACCTCACGGTGCGCATCACGGAGACGCCGCAGGTGTCCCAGCCGGCCCCGTTCTCGGACGGGCAGACGACCGTGGTGCCCCGGACCGACATCCAGGCGGCCGAGCAGCTGGGCCGCCTGGCCATCGTCTCGGGTCCCGACCTGCAGACCCTGATTCGCGGCCTGAACAATGTCGGGATGAAGCCGACGGACGTGATCGCCATCCTCCAGGCGGTGAAGACCGCAGGCGCCCTTCAGGCGGAGCTGGTGATCCAATGACCGGCCCGGTCCAGCAGAGCCGCAGCGGCGGGGACGATCGGCGCCGCCCAGGCGGCCGCCGGCGCGGCGGCTGGCTCGGCCTCGCGGTCGCGGTCGCCGCCGCCCTGCCGGCCGCCCGGGCGGCGGCCCAGCAGAAGCCGGCCGAGGCGAAGGCGGAGGAGGCGCAGCCGTCGCAATATTGCGCGGGCATCGCCAACGCCGCCGCCGACGCCCGCTTCACCTGGCAGAAGGAGACGCTCACGGCGCTCGGCAAGGATGTCGAGGCGCGGATCGGCCAGCTCGAAGCCAAGCGTGCCGAGTACGAGACGTGGCTGAAGCGGCGGCAGGCCTTCCTCGCCAAGGCGGACGAGAGCGTCACGGCGATCTACGCCAAGATGCGCCCCGAGGCGGCGTCCCAGCAACTGACCGCCATGGACAGCGAGGCGGCGGCCGCGATCCTGACCCGCCTCGATCCGCGCGCGGCCAGCGCGATCATGAACGAGATGGATCCCGGCCGGGCCGCGCGCCTGGCCAACGTCATCACCAACACGCCCCCGAAGGATCCGGTGCCGTTCAGGCCGGACGAGGCGACCAAGCCCCCCCCCGAGCCGCGCTCGGACACGGGGGACCGTCGCCCGCAGAACAGCGAGAAGTCAGGATGAAGCGGCTCGAGCGCCTGCCAGCGCAGGGGAACCCGGGTTCGGGCACGGGCGCGCGCGGCGGCACAGGTCCGGAATCGCTCCGGGTCGCCGTGCGATCGGGCGCGGCTCTGGCCGCCATCGCGGCGCTCGCGGCGCTGGGCGCCTGCGCCACGCCCATCCAGGAGATCGGCAAGGCGCCGCCCCTGAGCCCCGTGGGCTTCGGCATCGACCCGAGCCACAACGCGGTGCCGCCCCTGGCCGTCGCGTCGCAGGCGCAGGGCTACCATTCGACCTGGGCCCAGCAGAGTGCCGACCTGTTCCAGGATCCGCGCGCCAAGAATGTCGGCGACGTGCTGACCGTGATGGTCGCGATGAACGACAAGGCCCAGTTCGACAATTCCACGGACCGGTCGCGCGATTCGCGGGTCAAGTCGAGCCTGGACTTCCAGTACGACCTGTTCGGCATCGGTACGGAATCGAAGAACCACTACGAGGTCAACGGCAACACCTCGGCCAAGGGGCAGGGCACGATCGACCGCAAGGAGCAGCTCCGGCTCTCCATCGCGGCCGTGGTCACGCACGTGTTCCCCAACGGCAACCTGATGATCAGCGGATCGCAGGAGACGCGCGTCAACTACGAGGTCCGCGTGCTGAACATCGCCGGCATCGTGCGGCCGCGGGACATCTCGCGCCGGAACACCATCGACTACGACAAGATCGCGGAGGCGCGGGTCTCCTACGGCGGCCGCGGACGTCTCATGGAGGTCCAGCAGCCCGCCGTGGTCCAGCAGGTCTACGATCTCGTCTCTCCGTTCTAGAGCGTCTCCGCGGGTCCGCACGGGGACATCGTCGCGCATCGACGCCGGATCATGGGGTTCCAAAGGGCCGCACGGCCTCTGGCCGGGTTCGGGGCCGAAGCTTCGGATCGGGCTTCGCCCCCCGGCAGGGCTCGGCCCTGCACCCGCAAAAGGTCACGGACCTTTTGAAACCGAGACATCCGATCCCGGATCACGGGGCGCACAATTTTTCTTCGAGGCGCGCGCAGTCTCGCCGAGACGGGGACGATCCATGGCTTCAGATTCGGGGACCGAGCGCTCCAAGCTCCGCTGGCTGATTCTCCTGGCGGTTCTCACGATCCTGGCGGTCGGGGTCGGAGGTGCGAGCGGCCTTTACATGATCAACCGGGTCGAGCAGGCCGTGGACGAGCGGAAGAAGGCCGAGGAGGAGAACGTGCAGCGGGTGATCACCTACGATGCGGGATCGACCCTGACGAGTCTCGGCCCCGTGGTGACGAATCTCGCCACCCCGAGCGACGTCTGGATCCGCCTCGAATCGTCGGTCGTCGTGAAGACCGGGGCCTTCGCCAACCCGCAGGCCATGGCGGCCGAGATCCGCCAGGATATCATCGGCTACCTGCGCACGGTGTCCCTGGCCCAGATCGAGGGGCCGAGCGGCCTGAGCCACCTGCGGGAGGACCTGACCGAGCGGGTCCAGATCCGCAGCAAGGGCCAGGTCCGCGACTTCTTCATCGAATCCCTCGTCGTCCAGTAGGTCGACCGGCCGGTCCCGCCCGCGGGCGCCCGTCCCGGGACCGGACGCCGAGTCTCCGACGGTCATCGTCTTTCCCCGAAGGCCGGCGGCCATCTTTCGGGATGTCCGTCTCGGCCGCCGAACATCAGGACCGGTCACGCCATGCTGCGTCGCGTTTTTCTGGCGGGCCCGCTGCTCCTCGTCGCCACGGCCGCGAGCGCCCAGGGTTTCAGCCTCGACCAAGTGCTGCCGCCGGGGAACGGGTCGATCAGCGGGCGGATGATCCAGGTCATCGCGCTGATGACCGTGCTGTCGATCGCGCCGGGCCTCCTCGTCATGGTGACGAGCTTCACGCGATTCGTCGTCGCCCTGTCGTTCCTGCGGTCGGGCCTCGGCCTGCAGAGTTCCCCGGCCAACCTCGTGCTGATCAGCCTGTCGCTGTTCATGACCTTCTACGTCATGGGACCGACCTTCGACCGGGCGTGGCAGGACGGCGTCCGCCCGCTGACCGAGAACAGGATCACCGAGGAGGAGGCCTTCGCCAAGGTGACCGCGCCGTTCCGGGACTTCATGCTGGCCCATGTCCGCCCCAAGGACCTGGACACCTTCGCCGAGATCGCGGCGGCCAATCTCCCCAACGCGCCGGATGGCGGCCGGACCGATCTGCGCGTGCTGATCCCGGCCTTCATGATCTCCGAGTTGCGCCGGGGATTCGAGATCGGCTTCCTGATCGCGCTGCCCTTCCTGGTCATCGACATGATCATCGCCGTGCTGGTGATGTCGATGGGCATGATGATGCTGCCGCCCACAGTGATCTCGTTACCGTTCAAGATCCTGTTCTTCGTCCTGATTGACGGGTGGAATATGCTAATCAGTGGTTTGGTCAGATCCTATTTTTGAAATACCTCAATTCGATGGCAAAATTGGCAAACTTTTCAGACTCGCGATCCGAATTTCGAAACGCGTGTTGACTCAGGTCTTGGATTGCTTCATCTCATCAGTGTCGGAACGAAGAATTTTGCGGCGTCGACGCAGGCGCTGCGATGTTTCGGGCCCGCTATCGATGGCAGATTAGTCCCCGTGCCCAGCACGACGGATCAAAGGCATGACGCCGCGCTGCCATACCGGTGAAAATCCGGCATGTCCCACTTCCGTAACTGACGAAGGGACATCTTCATGTCGAGTCTGTTGACCAATACCGCCGCGATGACGGCGCTCACCACCCTCAAGACCACCAACCAGTCGCTCGAGCAGTCCAGCAACCGCATCGCCACCGGCCAGAAGGTGGCGACCGCCTCCGACAACGCCGCCTACTGGTCGATCGCCACCACCATCCGCGCCGACAACGGCTCGCTGGGCGCCGTCAAGGACGCCATCGGCCTCGGCCTGGCGACCGTGAACGCGGCCGTCTCGGGTCTCGAGAACGTCAAGAACTCGTTCCTCGAGATCAAGAACCGCCTGACCGCGGCCCTGAACCCGAACGTCGACCGCAACAAGCTCCAGACCGAAATCGCCGCCCGCCAGAACGACCTTCGGACCGTCGCCTCCAGCGCGGCGACGAACGGTGAAAACTGGCTCGCCGTCGATTCGGGCTCGGGCAACTACACGGCCAACCGCAAGATCGTCGCGTCGTTCAGCCGCGTCCAGGGTCAGATCTCGGTCGGCACCGTGACGGTCAACGCCGACGAGACGAAGCTCTACGACGCCAAGTTCTCGGCCGGCTCGACCGGTACCGGCGCAGTCGATTCCGGCACGACCGGCGGCATCGTTGCGACCTACACCGCCGCCAAGACGAGCTACGACACGGCGACGACAGCGTTCAACGCCAGCGACAAGGGCACGAGTGCCCTCGCGACCTACACCGCGGCGCAGAAGGACTACAACACGGCGAAGGCATCCTTCGACACCGCCGTCACGGCCGCGAACACGGCTGCCGCGACCGGCGGGACGGCCACGGCGGGCGCAGACGGCACGGGCGGCATCCTCAACAAGGAATATGCCGTCTTCGGTGCCGACGAGAACGGCCTCTACAAGAGCTACTCGCTGAGCGTCGACAAGATCGACATCGGGGCGATTCAGAACACCGACCTGTCCAAGCTGCGCGCCTACGTCAACCTGGCCGACAAGGTGCTGAGCAACATCACCGACGTCGCCACCAAGCTCGGCGCCGTGCAGGCCCAGATCCAGACGCAGTCGAACTTCGTCGACGTTCTGATGAAGAACAACGACAAGAGCGTCGGCATCCTGGTGGACGCGGACATGGAAGACGAGTCGACCAAGCTGAAGGCCCTCCAGGTCCAGCAGCAGCTCGGCGTCCAGTCGCTCTCCATCGCCAACCAGAGCACGCAGCAGATCCTGAGCCTGTTCCGGTCGTAAGTTCGACCGCTCAGCGAACACCGCATCCGCCCCCGGGCGGATGCCGGCCGCGCGTCTTCGGGCGCGCGGCCTTTTTCGTCGCGGCGGCGCCCCGCGCGTCGCCATCCCCACACAAGATTGATGCGCCACCCTGGCGCCAAGCCCCTGCGGTGGAGGTCTGAGTCCCGTCGATGCCCGGTCGCGCGCACCTCGAGAAGCTGTGGAACAACATCCTGGAGCTCGGTCCCCGGCGGCTGATCGCCCTGGGACTGGTGGGGCTCACCGTGTTCCTGGCCGTCGGCCTGGGCGCCTATTATCTGAGCCGCCCCCTGCGGGAGACCCTCTATGCCGGCCTGAGCCGCGATGACGTGACCCGCATGGGCGCCGCGCTCAAGGATGCCGGGATCCCCTTCGACGTCAGCGCGGACGGGACCGCACTCCTGGTCAGCTACGGGCAGACCGCGCAGGCGCGCATGCTGCTCGCCGAGAAGGGTCTGCCCCAGAGCGGGAAGGCCGGCTACGAACTGTTCAACGACCTGGGCTCCCTCGGGCTGACCTCGTTCATGCAGGACGTCACCCGGGTCCGCGCCCTGGAGGGTGAGATCGCCCGCACGATCCAGACGCTCAAGGGCGTCAAGGCGGCCCGGGTCCACATCGTGATGCCCGATCCCGGCTCGTTCCGCCGGGAGCAGCAACCCGCCTCGGCCTCGGTGGTGGTGCGCACGGAGCCGGCCAACGATCCCACGGTCGCCCCCGCCATCCGGCAGCTCGTGGCCGCCGCGATCCCCGGGATGAAGCCCGACAAGGTGACCGTTCTCAACACCGACGGGACGGTCCTGCTCGCGGGGGACGACGCCACCACGGCGCCGGCCGGCCGCCTGGCGACCCTCGAACAGACCATTAACCGGGAGATCCAGGACAACATCCGCCGGACGCTCACCCCCTATCTCGGGCCGAACAATTTCGAGGTCAGCGTCGTCGCGCGGCTGAACACCGACAAGACCAAGACCGACGAGACGATCTTCAATCCCGACCAAAAGGTCGAGCGCTCGCAACGGACCGTCAAGGAAACGGAGAGTTCGCAGAACCGCGCGCCGCAGAAGCCGACCACCGCGCAGCAGAACCTGCCCGGCCAGAACGTCCAGTCCTCGGGCAACGAGAGCTCAAATTCCGAGAGCCAGCGCCGCGAGGAGCTGTCCAATTTCGAGGTCTCGTCGAAGACGGTGCAGACCGTCAGCGACGGCTACTCGGTCAGGACCCTGTCGGTCGCCGTTCTGGTGAACCGGACCCGGCTCGAATCCCTGGCGGGCGGGGCCAAGGATGGCGCCAAGGACGGGGCCAAGGTCGACCTCGATCCGCAGATCACCGAGATCGAGCAGCTCGTCGCCTCGGCCTCCGGCTTCAACAAGGGGCGGGGCGACCAGATCAAGGTCGCGGCGGTCAGCTTCCTGAACGACGGCCAGCCGCTCGCCCCGGTCCCGACCCTCGGCTTCGGCGAGGTGCTGATGCGCCAGTCCGGCACGCTGATCAACGCCGCCACGATCCTGATCGTGGGGTGCCTGCTGATCTGGTTCGGCCTGCGTCCGGCCGTCAACGCGATCCTCGCGCGCTCACCCGAGATCAGCACCGAACTGGCGCTGGCCACGCCGGAGGAGGACGCGGCGTTCGACGCGCTGCAGGCGGCGCAGCTGGCCGCGGCGGCGCCCCCGCCCAACCTGATCGAGGATCTGACCGATCAGATGGCCCGCTCGCCGGTCCGCAGGCTGGAACAGCTGGTGGAGCTCGATGAGGAGCAGGTCGCCAACATCCTGAAGCAATGGCTCACCCGCGAAGAGGCCGCGTGATGGCGGATACGCCCCCGGTCTGGACCGTCTTCTCGGGCACGGGCCAGCGATCCTCCTCGACCTTCACGGCGCTGGCTCCCAAGCGCGCGGAGCCGGACGCGCCGCCGCCGCCGGATCTCGACGCCGTCGCGGCCGCCGCCCGGGCGGAGGGCCGCCGGGAGGGCGAGGCGCGGGCCCGGGAGGCGGCGCAGGCGCACGCCGCGGCCGCGCGGGAGGCCGCAGCCACCGCGCTCGCCGAGGCCCGGCAGCGCTGGGTCGAGGCCGAATCCGCGGCCCTGGCGAGCGCCTTCGCCGAGCAGGTCCGGGCGCTGGAGGAGCGCCTGGCGCAGAGCCTGGCGCGGGTCCTCCAGCCCTTCCTGGCGGAGGCCCTGCGGCGGGAGGCGATCCACGAGCTGCACGCGACGCTCGCGGCCCTGGTGACGGACGACCAGGCCGGGACCCTCGCGGTGACCGGTCCGGCGGATCTCGTCGCGGCGCTCGCGCAGCGCCTCGACCTGCCGCCCGGCCGCCTCACCGTCACCGCCGACGGCAGCCCCGATCTGCGCATCCGGCTGAACGGAACCGTGGTCGAGACACGGCTCGGGGCCTGGGGGGCGCGCGTGGCAGCCCTGATCGAGGAGGGCTGACCATGGCCGACGGCCATTCCGAGATCATCATCGTCCGGCGGGCGGCCGAGGAGGAACACGCCCATCACGGGGGTGTCTGGAAGATCGCCCTGGCGGACTTCATGACGACCCTGATGGCGCTCTTCCTCGTGCTGTGGCTGATCAAGGCCTCGAACGAGGAGACCAAGACCAGTATCGCCAACTACTTCAATCCGATCAGCCTGTCCGAGGCCCTGCCGGTCCGGAAGGGTGTGCACGATGCGCAGCCCGCCGCCGCGGATCCGACCGCGAGCCACGGCGACGGCGAATCGGAGGCGAGCGGGCGGGAAAAGGGCGGCGCCCTGCCGCCGGGATCGGTGGCCCGGGAACGGGAGCTGTTCCAGGATCCCTACACGGTCCTGGCGACGCTCGCCGCCGAGGCCGAGCCGGACAAGCCGCAGAGCGCCACGATCGGCGATCTGGGCGAAGCGGGCCGGCGCGGCGGCGACGCCCCGCGCGATCCGTTCGACCCGCTCTACTGGCAAGTCACCACCCTGTCGCCCGCGAAGGCCGACCGGCCGGCCTCCACCGGGATCACGCCGCCGCCGGAGCGGACCAGGCCCGATGCCCGCGCCGCCGGGGTCACCGACGCCAAACCGGGCGAGGTCAAGGCAGGCGAGGTCAAGGCTGGGGATGCCAGGATGGGGGACGCCAAGATCGGCGAGGCCAAGACGGGCGAGGCCAAGGCGGGCGAGACCAAGGCGGGCGAGACCAAGGTAGTCGAGACCAAGTCCGGGGAGGCCCAATCGGGCGCGGTCAAGACGGCGGCGGCCGGGGCGGGGGAGGTCAAGGCCGAGGGCGCGTCGGCGAACGGGATCGGCCAGAATCAGGCGGAGGCCCAGGCCGCGCTGAAGGCCGAGATCGCCAGGATCTTCCCGCCCAGCGCGCCCGGTCCCCATGTCGAGGTCCAGGGGACGCCGGAAGGGCTCCTGATCAACGTGACGGACGACCTGACCTTCAGCATGTTCGCGGTGGGCTCGGCCGAGCCCCGGCCGGAGATGGTACGGGCCATGGAGCGCCTCGCCAAGGCGCTCGCCGGGCGACCGGGCCGGATCATCGTCCGCGGTCATACCGACAGCCGTCCGTTCCGCTCGGAGGTCTACGACAATTGGCGGCTCTCGACGGCGCGGGCCCACATGGCCTCCTACATGCTCACCCGGGCCGGGATCGGCGAGGGGCGGATCTGGCGCGTCGAGGGGGCATCCGACCGGATGCCGCGCAATCCAACGGATCCGAAGGCCCCCGAGAACAGGCGGATCGAGATCCTGCTTCAGGCGTCTCCGGGATGAGGCGGTCCCTGCCTGGCCTGATCGGCCTTCTCGTCACCGGCCTTCTTCTCGTCACCGGGCTTCCGGGACCGGCCGCCGCGGAACCGGGCCCTGCGCCGGCCGCGGCTCCGCAGGCGGAGCGCCCGGCACAGCCGGATGCCGCGCCCGCCAATCCGGTGGCCGCCAATCCGGTGGCCGCCAATCCGGTGGCCGCCAATCCGGTCGCCGCCAATCCCCTGCCGGCCGATCCCGGGCCGTCCCCCGCGCCGGCCGCGGAGGCGCAGCCCCGCAAGGACGGGCCGGTCGCGTGGGTGCGCACGCTGCAGCTGCTTCAGGATCGGGTCGCCACGGGATCCCTGGCGGCCCACGAGGGCCAGCCCGTGGTGATCGCCCGGATCAACGCGGATCTCCTGGGTGCGGCCCCGGAGGTCTGGACCGATCCGCACAATCTCCAGGCCGCCATCGTGTTCGCCCTGAGCGGCGGCGGCCCGGCCATCCTGCGGCGCCTGACCAAGCAGGAGGGTCTCGGCGAGCCCGAGGCGACGCTCGCGCGCGGGGCGCTCGCCTACGTCGAGGGGCGGGAGGCCGAGGCGAGCCGCCTGCTCAAGGACGTCGACATCGCCGGCCTGCCGCTGACGCTGGCCGCCGCGATCGGCCTCACGCAGGCGTCGCTCACCGTGACCGAGAACCCGATCCGGGCGATCGCTCTGCTCGATCAGGTCCGCCTGCTCCTGCCGGGGACCTTGTCGGAGGAGGGCGCCCTGCGCCGCGAGATCTTCACCCTCGGGCAGGTGGGCGACCTGAAAAAGTTCGAGGCCCTGGCGATCCAGTACCTGCGCCGCTTCCCGCACTCGATCTACGCGGGGAATTTCCGCCAGCGCCTCGCCTATCAGCTGACGAAGCTGGATTTCGGCCAGGACGAGGGGCGCTTCGCCGCGCTCGGCCGGATCCTGGACGAGCTCGGCCCCGAGAGCCGGAAGGACCTGTACCTGCTGATCGCCCGCACGGCGATCCAGGAGGGCAAGACGCGCTCGGCCCTCCTGGCCGCCGACCGGGCCTTCGCCCTCTGCCCCCCCGAGAGCCCGGAGGCGCTCCAGGCGCGGCTCTACCGGGCCGCCGCCGAGATCGTGAGCCTGGCGACGTTCCAATCCGGGCTGCGGACCCTGAAAGCCATCGACAGGTCCAGGCTGCCGCGGCGCGACACCCTCCTCCTCGATACCGCCCTGGCGACGGCCGAGGAGATCCGGCGGGGGCTCACCGGCAAGCCCGGCCTGCCGGAGGCCGACACCGCCGCGGCGAAGCCGGCGCAGGCCGCGGCGGCGGCCGACGAGCCCGCCAAGCTGATCCCCCGGGCCCAGGCCATGATCGACCGGATCGATCTGCTTCTGAGGAAGGCGAACCCGTGAACCCGATCTCCGCCACGGTCCAGAAGGCGATCCCGCAACCCGATCGGGACGTGTCGCCCCCGCAATCGGAGGCCGACGCCCCGAACGCGCCGGAAACGGGCGCCAAGCGGGGCTTCTCGGCCGCCCTGCGCGCGGCCTCGGGCCGGCCGGCGGCCCCCCGGGGCGACAGCGACACCGGTGAGGCGGCCGAGCCGGACGGGATTGCCGGGACGGCCGAGTCCGTGCCGGCGGCCCAGGCACTCTTGGCAGCGCCGCCATCCGCAGCCGATGCGGCCAACGCGACAGCGGCGATCCTCGCCAACATCCTGAACGCCGTGACACCGGCGGGCGCTCCCGCGGCCCCCACGGCGGGGGGGCCGGCGGGCGCTCCGGCGGCCGCCACGGCGGGCGACGCGAAGAGCCGTCCCGGAACCGCGGGCGCAGCGGCGGTCGGGGCCACCGGGGGCGATGCCGCCGCGATCGGCACGGCCGCCTCCGCACCGGCCGCGACCGCCGGCTCCGGAGCGCTCCCGGCGGCCGGAACCATCCTGGGGGCGGCGAACACGGCGACCGCGCGGCCGGAGGGGATCGATCCGGGCCGCCTGCCCAAGGTCGCGGTGCTCGACCGGGCGGTCCACTTCAAGCCCGTCGTCGCGAAGCCGATCTTGCGCCCCCCGGCGCTCGCCACACCGCCGGCCCCGGCCTCCGTGGACGGGACCGGGGCTAGGCCGCAAGCCGCCCAGGCCGGATCGCCGGCGCTGACCGCCACCAAGCCTCAACCGAACCGGGCCGGGTTGCCGGAGCTGGTCGCCGCCGCGCCCGGGGCGCAAGCCCTGAGCCTGCCCCAGAACCAGGGCGCACCGGCCCCCGATCCCGCCGGTGCGGCGGCCCGGGCGGCCGGTGCCGGACTGGAGAAGGCGGATGTCACCGCCCTCGCGGATACCCGTGCGATCACGGGAATCGCCAGGACGGGGCTTGCCTCCGCCGGGGGATCCGAGGCGGCGGACGCCCCCGGCCCGACCGGGCTGGACGGGACCGCACCGAGCCTGCCCGCCGGCGCCCTGCCGACGATCGCGGCGGCCATCAAGGACGAGATCGACCGCGCCGCCGCCACCGATTCGGCACCCCGGGTCCAGGCCGATCCGGCGGTCCGGACCGGCCCAGACGGTCCGGTGCGCGTGCTCAGGATACAGCTCAGGCCGGAGGATCTCGGGACCGTCACGGTGGAGTTGCGGCTCACGAACGGCCAGCTCGAAACGCACCTGCGCGCCTCGCAGCCCGAGACGGCGGCCCTCCTGCACAGGGACGCGGCGATCCTCACCGATCTGCTGAAGCAGGCCAACTACCAGGCCGAGGTCACCGTCGCCCAGGCGCGCCCGGCCGAGGCGGGGGGCTTTTCCGGCAACGCCCCCGCGCAGGGGCAGCCCGGCTTTTCCGGGGGCGCCCGACCGGGCCAGGGCGGGGACAGGCAGCGACAGGCGGACCAGGGTCCGGCCGCCGGCAGACGGGAGGGAGAGCGGGGAGATGACACGATACGTCCTCGCGACGGCGGCGTTTATCTGTAGCGCGGTCCCGGCGGCGGCAAATGTCTGCGAGGCCGAGATGGGCCGCGCCTCCGCGCGCTACGGCGTGCCCCTCGGCGTGCTCTACGCCGTCGGTCTCGCGGAGACGGGCAAGCGCGGCTCCCTCCAGCCCTACGCCATGAACATCGAGGGCGCGGCCTATTTCGCGACCGGGCCAGGGGACGTGATCGCCCGCTTCAGGGAGGCGCGGCGCAGGGGCGCGCGCCTGATCGACCTGGGCTGCATGCAGATCAACCACCATTACCACGGCGGCAAGTTCGGCTCGGTCGAGGCCATGATCGACCCGCACGCGAATGTCGACTACGCGACGCAATTCCTCCGGGCGCTGAAGCAGCGGGAGGGCAGCTGGACGCTGGCGGTGGCGCGCTACCATGCCGGGCCGCACAACGACGCGGCGCAGAGGGTCTATGTCTGCCGGGTGATGACCAACATGGTCGCGACGGGCTTCGGGCAGTGGACGCCGGCCGCGGCGCGGTTCTGCCGGTGAGGCCGAGCGGCGGATCGGGCTCCGCCGGGGGCCACGATCACAGACCCCGACAGCTTCCGTAGCTGATCTTGATCTCGGTGCGATCTTGCGGGTTGAGCTGGGCCTCGACGAAGTTCAGCTTGATCAGGTCGATCAGGAAAAAATAGACACCGTTCTGGCACTTGATCGCGTTGTGCGGCGAGCGTTCATTCAACCGCGGCGATGCGGGTTGGCACTCGTAATAGTCCGAGCGTCCGGCGGAGATCACGGTCAGCAGGCCGCCGCTTGAGACCAGGGAGAAGGTGCGGGCCTTCTGCGGTGGCGGCGGCGGTTTCGTCCCCTCCGGCACGGCGGCGGTGTCGAGACCGACCGATGCCGCCTCCGTACAGGTCAACGGGCGGCGCAACTGGGACGCCGATGGCGTGATGCTCAGCAGGAGGAGCGCACCGGCGAGGGCTACCCGGTTGGCAATCATCGGCGTGACATCCGTGATTCGTGGGTAGATTCTACCGACAAGCTAGACCGTCGCCGCCCGGTGTAAATGCCGCATGCCCGGCCAGCCGGGTCGATCAACAGTTTCCCGGCGGCATTCGATGGATTTCGATCAGTGACTCATGGTCGATCCGGGATCTTCGGCAGCATCCGGCCGGCCAGCACCCAGGACCACCCGGTCTTCATCGCCCCCCGGCGGCCCCGGGCACCGGGCGCCCGCGAGACGCAAAACCGCCCGGCGCAACGTCGTTGTCCGACAGCCGGCGGCCGCCTTTCGGGACGAGGCTCTACTCTTCGGTCTCGTCCGGATTGTCGTTGGCGGCGGGGTCGACTTCGCACCGGGCCGCGAGGGCGAGTCCGATTTCCATCAGCAGCAGCCGCGACAGGAGTTGCATCATCGGCGTACCGTGCGATCCCATCAGCCGGTGGGCGCGGATGGCGGCTCTCACCATGCGGTCAAAACCGTCGTCGTCGGGCATGGCGCTGCCATAACCTGATCGCCCGCGGGAATACAACCTTACGGTTGTACGCCTTTTCGGCAACGGCCGCGGCGACGGGGCGGCCGAGCCCCGCTCGCGACACCGGGCCCGTTGCCACGGAGACCCGGCTCCGATCGGGACGCTACGGCGCGGCCGCCGTCGGGGCCGCCGCGAAGGTCGGGATCGACGCGGGGGCCGCCGCCGTCTCGGGCTTGGCCGCGCGGGCGTCACGCTTCTCGTAGAAGGCGTTGCCGCCGGCTTCGGCCACGTAATGCATGTTGGTGTAGGCGTAGTGCCGCCCCGCGGTGTGGAAATACATCGCCTTGCCGACCTGCGGGTGACGCTCGCCCGCCAGGACGGCGTCGGCGGCGTCGGCGACCTTCTGGAGGTCCTTGTCCTGCATCGGCTTGGTCAGGACCCCCGCGGCGAACTGGCCCGGCTGGCCGACCACGGCACAGATGCCGCCCGGAAAGATCGCATTCTCCAGCCGGTTCATGACCACGGTGCCGACCGCGATCAGGCCGCCCTCGTCGCTCCGGTTCGATTCGAAGTACATGGCCCGGCCCAGGCAATCCCGCTCGGCATCGCTGACGGCCACCGGCGGCTTGTGGCCGGGGATCGATCCCGTCGTGAGCACCGGCGCGGCCGTATTGCAGGCCCCCAGGCCGCAGGCCACGGCCACCAGGACAGGAATGATCTTCGTCCGCTCGCTACCCTGCATGCAGGCCCGCTCCGTTCTGCGTCGTCCGCGTTCCGCTGCGCCTCGGCGCCGGGCAAGCTTGACGGCACGTTCGCGGCGAGGATGTGGCGCGGGTCCGGGACGCCGGCCGGGCCCGGTCGTGTCGCCGAAGGGCCACAGCGGCGGTCGACCGGTCGCGGCGGTCCTGACGCGGCGGGCCGTGCTTTCAAGGCCGGCCCTGGCCGGTGGCCAGGATGGTCACGCCCACGGCGATCACCGCGATGCCCGCCAGCATCGTCGGGTTCACCGTCTCGCCATACAGCCACGCGCCGCCGATGGCGGCGCCGATCATGCCGATCCCGGACCAGATCGCGTAGACGACGCCGATCGGCAACATGTCCATGCTGGTCGACATCAGCCACAGGGCGGTCCCGTAGCCCGCAGCCACGATCAGCGTCGGCCCCGGCCGGGTGAAGCCGTCGGCCGCCTTCAGCGCCAGGGTGGCGGTGACCTCCGCGCTGATGGCGAGCCCGAGGATCAGGAACGGATTCATGGCACGGCGAACTTTCTGCGCGGGACGGCTACGTGAATGCGACGCGGGACGCGTGTAGAGATCTGCCTCGAATCGGAAGCCCCGGCAGATGAAGGATCGCGCCGCCGCGGCACGTCCGATCCGGTTCGTCGACAGGATGTCGTCATCGACAGGACGCCGCCCAACACGTCTCCATGGAATCCATGAACATTTCCGAACCGCCGTTCCACCGAACCTTCGGAAGTCTTTCGCCCGCCGACGGAGTGGGGCTTTCGTTAAGCCATCCTGACCATGATGACTGCGCGTCGGCCGTCCACCGCGTCGCCGGCCGCGCGACCGTGACGATCCAGAGCGATACAGATCCGACATGACCGCGTCCTCCGCGATCCCGGACACACCGGCTCGCCCGCGCCGGGGCCGCCGCTGGGGTGCGATCGCGGCGGCCGGCACCGCGGCGGCCGCTTGCTGCACCTGGGCCGCCTGCGGGCTGCTGAACGTCCCCGACCCCGTCACCCTCGCGGCCCTGGCCCTGGTCGAGCCGTCCTCGGTGGGCCCGTGGTTCCCGAGCCGGGTCGTCGAGGCGCCGGCGCAGGCCCGGGACCTGCCGTCCCGGCCGCGCCCGCTCCTCGACCGGGTCCCCTGGAAGGGGCGGACCGTCCCGCTCATGGACGTGCTGGCGGAGACCCACACCAACGCGTTCCTGGTGGTGCAGGACGGGGTCCTGGTCCACGAGTGGCAGCGGCCCGGCACCGGTCCGGCGACGCTGTTCCCGTCCTGGTCGGTGGCGAAGTCCATCGTCTCGCTGCTGGTCGGCGCCGCGGTGGCCCGCGGCCAGCTCGCCGAGACGGACCGCGTCTCCGCCCTGCTGCCGGAGCTGAGGAACGGCGCGGTCTTCGGCCAGATCACCGTGCGCAACCTCCTCGACATGGCGAGCGGGATCGCCGTGCCGGAGAGCTACGATCCCCGGCATCCCCTGACCGGCACCGCCGGGATGTACCTGACGCGGGACATCGAAGCCTTCGTGCGCGACCACGCGCATCTCGCGTTCAAGCCGGGCAGCCAGGGCCGCTACCGCAGCATCGACACCGAACTGCTCGGCCTGATCCTGGCCCGGACCGAGGGCCGGCCCCTGGCCGACATCCTCTCGGACCGGATCTGGAAGCCGATGGGCGCCCAGGCCGACGCCACCTGGAACCTCGACCGGCCCGGGGGGATGGAGAAGGCGTTCTGCTGCATCAACGCCACCGCCCGGGACTTCGCCCGCCTCGGGCTGCTGGTGGCCGATCAGGGCCGGGCGGGTCAGACCCGCATCATCCCGGCCCGGTGGATCGAGCGGATCCTGACGCCGGCCCGGCGCGCGGTCGACGGCTGGCAATACTCGGCCCAGTGGTGGCACGCCCCCGGCGGCGATGCCGACGACATCTCGGCGATCGGCGTCTACGGCCAGTACGTCTACGTCAACCGCGAGACCGGCACGGTGATCGTGAAACTCAGCGACCACGGCGCCGAGCAGGACGAGATCGATACCCTGTCGGTGATGCAGGCCATCGCGGCCGATCTCGCCGGGGGCCGCAAGGCGCCCTGAGGGCCCGCGCGGGGCGACGGCCGCGGTCAGGCCCCGGTCGGTCAGGCCCCGGTCGGTCCCGCATCCGTCAGGGACGGGCGCCGGGTGATCTGGTGCAGCCGGGCGAGGGACCGCGCCCGGCAGTTGCGGACGAGCCGCCAGCCGACGCGCTTCCACGCGATGGACGGCACCGGCGAGGCGGGATCGATGAGGGCGCTGAGCGCCCGCGTGTAGTCGAGCACCAAACCCGGGGTCCAGGTCATGGACCGGGCGCCGGTGCGCAGCAGGGCCGCCGCCCAGAATTCCGGGGTGGTCAGCGCCGCCGCGAGCCGGCGCCAGGGGTGGCCGCCGCGGCTGAACGCGCCCTCGACCGCGACGTCGAGGGCCCGGGCCGCCGTGGTCGAGCAGTTGCGGCTGATGAAGTTGTAGGTGGCGTCGCCGCGATACGCCTCCCAGAACGCCCGCAACCGGGGGGCGTCGATGCCGTTCAGGGTGACGGCGACGGTGGGCGGGCACCAATCCGCCACCTCGGCGGCGTGGGAGGGCAGGAAGCGCCCGGCCACGTCGTTCTCGGGCCCGGCGCGCAACGTCGACCGCAGGTTGGTCGGGGAATGGTCGACCTCCACCGCGGGGTAGTGACTGATGTACAGGTCATCCCCCTGGCCCAGGGCCGCGTGGCCCGTGGAATAGCGGCCGGCCGTGTCGACGGAGGCCACGTAGCGCCGGATCAGCCGCTGACTGGCCGGGGTGGTCGCCTGTCCGGTCGGGGTCCAGACATAGACCGTCAGGCTGCCGGGCTCGGTGGCGGCCGGCTCCGGTGCGGCGACGCGCAGGCGCCGCGCCCGGAGGCCGATCAGCGCCAGGTTGGCGCCGCTCAGGATCAGGAACATCCCGATGCAGTAGCCGACCGTCCCGGCATACCAGGTCGGCCACGGCTGAAGGTGGAACAGGCCGAACGCGATGCTGAGCGCGCCCAAGGCCACCGAGATCCGCCAGCCGGCGAATTTCAGCAGGCTGGCGATCGCGACCCGGACCAGCCCGTCGACCGTGAAGGCGACGCCGAAGATCAGGGCGAGCAGGAAGTTGCTGTGCCGCGTGGCCATCAGGATCAGGACGGCCATGATCGTCAGAAGGCCCCCCTGAAGGACGCGCAGCCGGCGGGCGGCCCCGACGGCGGTCGCGCCCAGAGCCAGGGAGATCACGCCGTCGGCCAGGAGGATCAGGCCGAACCACCGGTCCGGGACGTGGATCGCCCCGTCGAGGGAATCGACCACCACGACGATGCCGAGCAGCGCCCAGAGGAGGCCGACCGCCAGGATGAGGCGCCAGTGCCGGCCCACCGCGGCCCGTCCCACGAGCAGCAGCCAGAGGGGCGCCATCCGGCCGCCCACCGGATCCGCGTTCCCCGGCTCGGCCAGGGTCGAGAGGGCGCGCGGAAGAGATGTCGTACAGGGTCCGGACATGAACGGTCGCCCTCGAAAGTGCACATCGAAGAGCCTCTCGCACGAACGCGGCCGCACCGAAACGGCGGTGCGACGGATCGGGCGAAGATCGGGCGCTGCGCAAGGTTCTCCGGAGGCAACATCTGCGCCTTGGCTGAGGACTTCCTTAATCGGACCCCGGATGCACGCCCGCGCCCGCGACCGAGACGCGGATCATCTTAACGATCTCTGAAGATCGGACGCACCGCAGGACCCGGCGCGACGGCGGACCGGCGCCGCCCGTCGCAATCCCGGTCTGCCCGCCGGCCTGCCCACCCGTCTGCCCGCGACCGCCCCGCGGGATCGCCGGACCCGCGGGGCGGGGCTTCAGGTGCATCCAAAATACTATATCGCCGTGCGGACACCGGGGCTCGACGGCCGGTCTGACCGCCGGATGCCGGGTCACCCTTAGACTGATGGATCGGCAAACGTCCCAACATCTCTACAATAAATACAATTACCTTCGAAATATTATCCGCATCTTCGATGATCGAGACGCGTGCGGGCACGAACACGCCGCCCGGCACGCGCTACCGCGCGGCCGAAGCGGTAGCGGCCGCGGCGACACAAACCTATGCGCCATTGCGCCGACGGCCGGGGCCCCGCAGCGGACGGTTGGACCGCGTCTCCGGGACTGATTCGCGCGCCCACAGCCTGTCATCGCATGGGCATTTGAAGTCATCGCGCGGGTGATGCCGCTCAATCCCCGAAGGTGCGCAATAATTGTTGCGACTTCACCGCAGGACAACCTCATGTTTACGCGTCCGAGCAAAATATGTTCAGAGTGTATCCTAAGATAAAGCCTAGACATTTCAAGCAGTTTTTGTATTGTAAGGCGCCAATTTTGGCATATCCGAAGCAGTTCGACAGGGTACGGATGGGGTAATTCCGATCGCAGCGTCGGTCTTCCGTCTCCTGTCGGATCGTTTTGCTTCTTCGCGTAACCGGGGGATTCCATGAACACCATCGATCTGTACGAAAAGACCTCAGATCCGAATACGGACCTGATCAAGTGCACGGCTTCTCTGGTCGCGGCTTATGTCTCTCGGAACGCGGTGGGTGTCGGCGACCTGCCCGTTCTGATCGATCAGGTTCACACGGCCATCTCGGTCCTGCAGAACGGCACTTCGGGCGCCGGCTGGACCGGGCCGAGCGCGGCCCAGATCGAGGCCTCGATCCAGCACGATGGCCTGATCAGCTTCATCGACGGCCGGTCCTACAAGACCCTGAAGCGCCACCTCACCGCCCACGGCCTGACGCCCGAGCGCTACCGGGCCAAGTACGGCCTGCCGGCCGATTACCCGATGGTCGCCCCGGGCTACGCCGCCAAGCGGTCGCAGATCGCCAAGGCGATCCAGCTCGGCCATAAGGCGGCCTGAGAGGCGCGATCGCCTCGCCACCGGCAGCGGCCCGATCCGGCCGCCGCCGGTGCGTCGCATCCGGACGGCGCGCGCGGGACGTTCCGGACTCCGCCTTTCCGAAGGCGGGGCCGCCCGATCGGCCTCGCGGATCGCGGCGGTCGGGTTCAGGCCCGCGCCACAGCTAGGGTTCCGTCGTCCATGGCCACGAAGCGGGCCCCCGCGCGGCGGAGCGCCTCGACGGCGTGGAGACGGGAGCGGCTCCCGCGATGCTCGCTGTCGTCCTCCAGGCGCCGGACCGTGGAGTGCGACAGGCCGCTCGCCTGAGCCAGGTCCATCATCGACCAGTCGAGCAGCGCCCGCGCGGCGCGCAGGTGGTGTCCGGTCACGGATTGCTCCAGACCCGCGCGGAGGGGCACGGGAACCCGCGCGCCGGCGCCGACCGGGTATTTGAGACCGCACCGGCCGAGATAGGTACCGTCGGGATCCCAGACCGGCATCGTGAGGATGCGGAAGTGCCAGAGCTCCCCGTCGGCGAGGCGCTCATGGGCGGTCCCCTGGTAGACCGTCTGCTGCTCGATATGCTCCTCGGCCATCGTCCGGAAGGCCGCCCGCTCCCCGGGAACGATCAGCAGGAAGGGGTTGATGCAGATCTCCTCGAACGGGACACCGTGGACCTGCGCCATCTCGAAGGGCAGCTCGCGGACGCGGTCGAGCCCCATCGAGAAGGTGGCGATGCGCTCAGTCAGGTAGAGCGCCGCCCGGCGCCGCCGCTCCTCGTGGCGCGCATGGGCCAGCTGCTCGCGGTCGCTCACGTCGAGGGCCGTGCCGTTGACGGCGACGGGCCGCCCCTCGGCCGAGAAGCGCATCTCCATCGTCAGCGACAGGGTGCGCTGCGTGCCGTTCGGGCGCAGCACCCGGACGATCGCCTCCCGCGGGACATGACCCTGCCAAACATCGGCGAGCGACGGCATCAGGGGCCGGTCATCCGGATGGACCAGGGAGAGCAGCAGTTCGTAATGCGCCTTCGCGGCATTGGGGACGAGGCCGAGCAGGCGGTAGAAGCCCGGGGACCAGACCTGCTCGCCGCCGGCGAAAACCCAGCTCCAGGCGCCGCTGATGCCCCGACCTTCGGTGATGGTCAGGAACTCTCCGGACGAGAACGTCAGGGCACTGAGAGCGGAATGAAACATACCAGAGAACCCGGTGCATTCGACAGATGATTCTCGCCGGCCTCGAACCGAGCGACAGACGAATCGATGGCGCGGCAAGATTCAGGACGCGCCCGGAACTCGGAACACGTTCGGCGCCGGCGAGCATTTCACAGGGTCAACCGCCTCGCAACAGTGGAAACCGGTTGCTGGAGCGACGCCAGCGCAGGCCTGAACTTCGGACATGGTTTCCGTGCAGGAGACGGAACCCGTGAACCGCGATCTCCCTCACGCGAGCGGACCCCGGCGCCCGTCCGGCATGAGACGCCGCGGCCGGCATGCGTTCGGATCGGACAAGGGAGGCCCTTACCGCGGCACGCACTAAAGCAGGCTTAAACCGCGCAGTTTCCAACCCATGAAACAGATTCATAAGTCTTGTCGCAATGACATCGGCCCGATGACTACCAATATATTCCGAAATATTTCCACATTGAATATTGAAAATATCTATTCATAACAGGTGTCTTTCGGCAGATGCACACGCGAGACAACATCATCCGGCGCGGATATAAGCACGTGCGCCGCCCGGTTCCCGCCGACGCCCGCACGAGCGCCCCGGGGCGCCGAGGCGGGCCGGACGGTGGGGAGCGGGTCGGCACACCGGGAGGAGCCACATGAAGGTCGCCTGCATCGGCGAGTGCATGGTCGAATTGTCGGAGCGCCCGGACGGGAGCCTCGCCCGCGGCTTCGGCGGCGACACCCTGAACACCGCGCTCTACCTCGCCCGCCTCGGCGTCGCGGTCGATTACGTGACCGCCCTCGGCGACGACGTCTGGAGCGCCGAGATGGCGGCGGCCTGGGCACGCGAGGGCATCGGCCTCGACCGGGTCCGCCGGCTGCCGGGGCGGATGCCGGGTCTCTACATCATCCGCACGGACGAGGCCGGCGAGCGCAGCTTCCATTACTGGCGCGACCGGGCCGCGGCCCGGGACCTGTTCGCCGAACCGGGGGCCGCCGGGACCCGGGCCGCCCTGGCGGCCTACGACCTCGTCTACCTCTCCGGCATCAGCCTCTCGCTCTACGGCGAGGCCGGCCGCGCGGCCCTGTCCGAGACCCTGGCGGCCCTGCGCGCCCGAGGCGGACGCGTCGCCTTCGACACCAATTACCGCCCCCGCGGCTGGCCCGACCGGGACGTCGCCCAGGCCGCGTTCCGGACGGCCCTAGCGCAGGCCGACCTGATCTTCGCCTCGGCGGAGGATCTGGACTGGCTGTTCGGCGCGGCGGGGGAGGACGCGGTGCTGCGCCACCGCGCCCGGGCCGAGATCGTGCTCAAGGCCTCGGGCGGACCCGAGCCGGTCGCCCGGGTGCTGCACGGGGGATCCGACGTGGCGGTGCCGGCCGGGCCGGTGGCACGGGTGATCGACACGACCGCCGCGGGCGACAGCTTCGCCGCGGGCTATCTCGCCGCCCGCATCGCCGGGCTGGCCCCGGAGGCGGCCGCGGCCCGGGCGCACCGCCTCGCCGGCGCGGTGATCGGGCATCGCGGCGCCGTGATCCCCCGGGACGCGATGCCGGCCCTCGACCGCGCGTTCTCCGGCGCGGGGGCCTGACGGCGGCGAGCGCGTGCCGCCGCCCGGGGCGGGGCGCCCTTGAGACGGGCAAGCGCAGCCGCTACCTGTGCCATCGGGGGATGGCCCCCGCAGCAGGATCGCCGCGCGTCGAGCGGCCGAGAGGGCAGCCGTGGCGCCGAGTCCCCCGCCGATCCAGGTCCCCGAGCCCGACGCCCCCGCGCCCGGCGGCGGCGCCCCCAAGACCCGGGTCAGCACCCGGGGCCGGCTGCGCACCTACTTTCTCACCGGCATCATCGTGGCCGGACCCCTGGCGATCACCGCCTACATCACGTGGTGGTTCATCGCGCTGATCGATTCCTTCGTGAAGCCGCTGGTGCCGGCGAGCTACCTGCCCGACCATTACCTGCCGTTCTCGATTCCCGGCCTCGGCCTCGTCATCGCGTTCCTGGCGGTGACGCTGCTCGGCTTCCTCACGGCCAACCTCGTCGGCCGCTCGGTGATCGAGTTCGGCGAGGTGCTGCTCGCCCGGACCCCGGTGATCTCCGGCCTCTACAAGGGCCTGCGCCAGATCTTCGAGACCCTGTTCTCGGCCAACGGCACCTCGTTCCGCACCGTCGGGCTGGTGGAGTTCCCCGTGAAGGGGACGTGGTCGGTGGTGTTCGTGTCGGCCCCCGCGGCCCCCGAGGTCGAGGGCCCGCTCCGGGCCCGGGGGGCGGCCGCGGACGAGCTGGTCGGGGTGTTCCTGCCCTGCGCGCCCAACCCGACCACGGGGTTCTTCTTCTACCTGCCCCGGGCCGAGGTGGTGGAGCTCGCCATCAGCGTCGACGACGCGGCCAAGCTGGTGATGTCGGCGGGGGTGATCCAGCCGGAGGATCCGCAGGCCCGGCTCCAGGGCATGGCCGCGTCCCTGCGGGCGGCCCACCAGGCGGGCGGACCGGCACCGCGGCGGGAACCGCAGGACGCGTGACGGCGGCGGGCCGCCGGCCATGAAAAAGGCCGACCCGCGTATGCGGGCCGGCCCTCCGATGGGTCGCGGGGGTCGAAGGATTCAGCGCTGCAGCGAGGCCGTCTGCGGGGCGATGGTCGGCGGGGTCGCCTGCGCCACCGTCACGGTGCCGCGGTGCGCCGCCGGCATCCAGCCGGTGGCGCATTGCAGGACCAGGGCGAGACCCAGCGCCATGCACAGGCCGTTGGCGGCCATCCAGAAGGGGCGCGCCGCCCGCCGCACGGCGGCCTGCAGATCCTCCGCGGTCCGGCTCGCGGCCTCGGCGGCGCGATCCGTGATCGGCAGCAGCCAGGGCTCGGTCGGCAGGGCTTGGATGCCGGCCATCTCGTTTGAGCCCGGCAGGTTTTGGAACAGTCCGTTCGACATGTTCGTCCTCCAGATTCGTCCGTGATGTCCCGGCTTACCGGGCCATTCGTTCATCTGCAGTTAAGGGAAGATTGTGGCTGTTGCAAGGTCGCGGCCCTTGCCGGCGGCTCGCCCGCGGCTTCGACGGAGGCGGCAAAGCTTCCGCCGGAATCCGATAACGCACTGATCCGCAACGCTTTTTCAGGACGGCTGTGACATCGCTGCATCGGATCACCGATCAGGCGGCACCGGGTGCGGGATCGCACCTGAATGCGGGGCTTTCCTGAACGGGGGGCTTTCCTGAACGGCGCCGGTCACCCGGCCCCGATCAGCCGGATCGCGGCCTCGCGCTCGAACAGGTAGAGCAGCCCCCGCAGGGCCTGCCCCCGGGGGCTCTTCAGGCCTGGATCGCGCTCCACGATCATCCGCGCGTCGTCGCGGGCGGCCTCCAGCAGGGCGCCGTCGCTCTCGATCCGCGCCAGCCGGAACGCCGCCAGCCCCGACTGGCGGGTGCCGAGCACCTCGCCCTCGCCGCGCAGCTTCAGGTCCGCCTCGGCGATCCGGAACCCGTCCTCGCTCGACCGCATCATCTCGAGCCGCGCCCGGGACACCTGCCCGAGGGGCCCCCGGTACAGCAGCAGGCACGAGGATGCCTTCGAGCCGCGCCCGACCCGGCCGCGGAGCTGGTGCAGCTGCGCCAGCCCGAACCGCTCGGCGTGCTCGATCACCATGATGGTGGCCTCGGGCACGTCGACGCCGACCTCCACCACCGTGGTCGAGACCAGAAGCTTGGTCTCCCCGGCGGCGAACCGGGCCATGGCGGCGTCCTTCTCGGGCCCCGGCATCTTGCCGTGGATCAGCCCAACCGCGGCGCCGAAATGCCTCTGCAGGTCGTCGAAACGCTCGGCGGCGGCGGCGAGGTCGATGAACTCGGATTCCTCCACCAGCGGGCAGATCCAGTAGACCCGCTCCCCCCCGGCGATCGCCCGGGCGAGGCCGGCCACGACCTCGTCGATCCGCTCGGTGGGCAGGGTGATCGTGCGGATCGGCTGCCGGCCGGCGGGCTTCTCGTCGAGGACCGAGACGTCCATGTCGCCGAAGAAGGTCAGCGCCAGGGTGCGGGGGATCGGCGTCGCGGTCATCACCAGGAAGTCGACCGCCTCGCCCTTGGCGCCGAGGGCCAGGCGCTGGTGCACGCCGAACCGGTGCTGCTCGTCCACCACCGCGAGGCCGAGATCGCGGAAGGTCACCGCCTCCTGGAACAGGGCGTGGGTGCCGACCAGGATGTCGATCTCCCCCGCGGCGAGGTCGGCGAGCGTGCTCTTGCGCTCGGCGGCCCGGTCGCGGCCGGTCATCAGGCGCAGGCGCAGGGAGCCGGCCAGCGGCTTCAGCCGCTCGAAATGCTGGCGGGCCAGGATCTCGGTAGGCGCCATCAGCGCGCCCTGACGCCCGGCCTCCACCGCCGAGGCCAGGGCGAGCAAAGCCACCGCGGTCTTGCCGGAGCCGACATCGCCCTGGAGCAGGCGCAGCATCCGCCGGGGCGCCGCGAGGTCGGCCCGGATCTCCGCCACCGCCCGGGCCTGGGCACCGGTCAGCGCGAAGGGGAGGGCGGCCTCGATGCGCCCACTCAAGGCGCCGTCGCCGGCATTGACCCGGCCGGCCTTGCGCCGCTGGCGGGCGCGCAGCAGGGCCAGAGCCAGCTGCGAGGCGAGGAGTTCGTCGTAGGCAAGCCGCTTGCGGGACGGCGTCGCGGGCGGCGGCTGGAGCGGGTCCTCGGCCTTCGGCGGCGCCTCCTCGGGACGGTGCTCGGCGCGCAGCGCGTCCGCGAAGGCCGGAAGACGGTTCTTCTCCAGCCAGGCCGCATTCTGCCATTCCGGCAGGACCGGCAGCCGGTCGAGGGCCGCCACCGCGAGCTTGTTGATCGCCCGGGAGGTCAGCCCCTCGGTGGCGCCATAGACCGGCTCGACGGCAGGCAGTTCGGCGAGCCCCGCCTCGTCGACGATCCGGGACGGGTGGACCATCTGGCGCGTCCCGTCCCAGAGGTCGATCCGGCCGGTGATGTAGCGGTGCGCCCCGAGCGGCAGCATCTTCTCCACCCGGGGGCGGGGCATGCCGAAGAAGACCAGCGTGATGTCGTGGCCGGAGGCATCCTCCACCACCACCCGGTGCGGGCGCCTGCCCGAGCCGATCTGGGCCGGGCGGTGCTCTACCACGGTGACGCCGAGGGTGACCGGCTCGCCCACCGGCGCCTCGCCGACCGAGCCCATGAGCTTCCGCGCCACGCCGCCCTGGGGCAGGTGGAACAGCAGGTCCACGACCCGGGCCTCGCGCTCCGGCGTGCCGAGCAGCTTCTCGATGAGCGGGGCCATCTTGGGGCCGATGCCCGGCAGGGTGCGGGCCGGGGCGAACAGGGGATCGAGGAGGCTCGGGCGGAGCGCGGGCGCGCGGACGGCCTCGCCCCCGGGCGCCTCGGGGTCGTTCGGTGCCGCGTCCCGGGGGGCGGCGTCCTGAAGCGCGCGTGCATCTGTCATGGCGGTACGGCGGACATGGTGCCGGAGGCGCCTTATCATCCGGTGCATCCCGGCGCGCCAGTGCGTCGTGATGGCGACCGACCCCGGAGATCGATCCCATGGCCAGCGACTTCCTGCCGGGCTTCGGCCGGCACCGGATCGAGACCGCGCCGGGGGTGACGATCCACGCCCGCTCGGCCGGCGCCGGGCCACCGGTGCTGCTCCTGCACGGGCACCCGCAGACCCTGTCCACATGGCTCCACGTCGCCCCGCGTCTCGCAGAGCATCGCACCGTGGTGGCGATGGACCTGCGCGGCTACGGCGATTCGTCAAAACCCCCGGGCGGGGCGCGCCACGCCGCCTATGCCAAGCGCGCCATGGCGGCCGACGCGGCGGCGGTGATGCGGGCGCTGGGCCACGAGCGCTTCGCCGTGGTCGGCCACGACCGGGGCGGCCGCGTCGCCCACCGGCTGGCCCTGGACCATAGCGGCGCGGTGGACCGGTTGGCGGTGTTCGACATCGCCCCCACGGCGACCATGTACGCGCGCACCGACAAGGATTTCGCCACCCGCTATTTCTGGTGGTTCTTCTTCATCCAGCCCCATCCCCTGCCGGAGACGCTGATCGGGGCCGATCCGGAATATTTTCTGCGCCACCACGTCGAGGGCCAGTCGAAGACCCCCGGCTCGACCCCGCCCGACCTCTTCGCCGAGTACCTGCGCTGCTATGCCGACCCGGCCTGCCGCCACGCGATCTGCGAGGATTACCGGGCGGCGGCCGGGATCGACCTGGAGCACGACGCCGCCGATGCAGACGCGCGCATCACGGCGCCGCTGCTGGCGCTCTGGGGGGCGAAGGGCGTGGTCGGCCAGACCTACGACGTGCTGGCGACCTGGCGCGAGAAGGCGACCGCTGTCTCCGGGCGGGCGCTCGATTGCGGCCACACCCTCCAGGAGGAGCGGCCGGACGCGGTTGTTTCGGAGCTGGCGGCGTTCCTCGCCTGAGCAGGACGCCGGAGGACCGGGCTGCGGCGCCGTGACCCCGCGGGCCGGAGCCGGCCGCCCTTGGCAGGCGCGCGGAAAGGCGCAGATAGAGCCCGTCGCCGCGCCGCTCGGGTCCGGCGAGCGGGCCAACCGTGCAGGGAGCCATGTCCGACACGCGCGCAGTTCGATTCGACGTCGCCGTGGTCGGGGCCGGGGCCGCGGGCCTCGCCGCCGCCTTGAGCCTCGCCCGGGAGGGCATCCCGACGGCCCTGGTCGGCCGCCACGCCCCCGTGGCGGACGGGCGCACCGTGGCGCTGCTCGACGGGTCGGTGCGCTTCCTGGAGGCGCTGGGCGCCTGGGCGGCGGTGGCGCCGCTGGCGAGCCCGCTCTGCACCCTGCAGATCATCGACGACACCGGCAGCCTGTTTCGGCCCGCGCCCGTGCGCTTCCAGGCCGCCGAGATCGGCCTCGACGCCTTCGGATGGAACGTCGAGAGCGCCCGCCTGGTCGAGAGCCTGCGCGCCCGCGCCCGGGCCCAGGCGAACCTCACCCTGGTCGAGGCGGATGCCGCCGGCACCACCCCCGGGGAGGCGGCCGCCCGCATCACCCTGGCGGCGGGCGGCACCGTCGAGGCGAGGCTGGTGGTCGGCGCCGACGGGGGCCGCTCGCCGCTCCGGGCCGCCAGCGGCCTGCGCGTGCGCGACTGGACCTACCCGCAGAGCGCGCTCACCACGATCCTGGCCCATGACCGCCCGCACCGGGACGTCTCCACCGAGTTCCACACCCGCTCCGGCCCGTTCACCCTGGTGCCGCTGCCGGGCGGGCACCGCTCCAGCCTGGTCTGGGTGACCGGGGAGACCGCGGCCCGGCGGCTGGCGGCGCTGGACGACGCAGATCTCGGGCTGGCGGTGGAGCGGCAGGCCCGGTCGATGCTCGGGGCCATGCGGGTCGACGGACCCCGCGGCCTCGTGCCCATGCGCGGGCTCGCGGTGGCGCGCCCGGTGGCGCAGCGGCTGGCCCTGATCGGCGAAGCGGCCCACGTCTTCCCGCCGATCGGCGCGCAGGGGCTCAATCTCGGCCTGCGCGACGCCGCGACCCTGCGCGACGTGGTGCTGGGCGCCGCCCGGGACGCACGGGATCCCGGCTCGCGCCCGGTGCTCGACGGCTACGCCCGCGCCCGCCGCGTCGACACCGCCGCACGCACCGCCGCGGTGGATCTGCTCAACCGCAGCCTGCTCACCGACCTGCTGCCGGTGGACGCGCTGCGGGGCCTCGGCCTGCTGGCGATGGCGCAGCTCGGGCCGCTGCGGCGGCTGGTGATGCGGGAGGGGGTGCTGCCGCGGCTCGGCGCACCGGAACTGATGCGCGCGGCGCGCTGACCGGGCCGCTCGGCTCCGCGGGCCGGGTCGGAGTCCCGCCGGGACTCCGTCAGAATTCCGGCTGGGCGGTCACGTAGGCGCCGAGGCGGGTCGCGAGGTCGACCGGGCCGCCGGCCCGGGGTTCGGCGGAATCGCCGATGAGGATCACCGGGATGCCGCGGTCGCGCAGCTGGGCGCGCAGCCTGGCCGCGCGGCGGGCATAGGCGGGATCCCGGCGGGTCGGCGCCTGCAGCAGCACCGCGGCCGGCCGTGCGATCACGGCCAATACGTCGTCGGCCGCCTCCATGGAGGCGGTCACGCTCGCGTAGCCGAGGCTGGCTAGCTCGCCCGAAAGGGAACGGTCCACGGCACGGACGCCGTCGTCGACCACGAGCACTTGTTGCAGCGCACCCATAAGCTTGAGCGGTACTCCATCCGGCACGGATTGGAAAGGTAGCCGTGACCACAATCCTTTGCAGAACCCGCGAGGGGGCGGATCGGATCCGTCGGTCCGTGTGCAGATGCGAGACTACCCACGGCGCCTGAGCGCCGGATGAACCGCGGCCGGGGGGACCGGTACCGTTCAGGCGTTCTCCACGGCCACGGCGGTCCCGCCCGACAGGATCGGGCGATAGCCGGCGCTCCGCCACGTCTGGGCGTCGGTCTCGGGGATCGCACCGCGGGGCAGCGGCGCGGCCGCGCAGGCCGGACCGCGATAGGTGAGGTTCCCCTCGGCGTCGCGGGCGATGGCCAGGAGGGCCCGGGGCAGGGGCGCACGCTCCGGATAGGCCAGGGTCGCGGCGAGATCGCGCAGGCCGGGGCGCGTGAGCACCGCATTCTCGCGTAAGACCAGGGATTCGAGGCGCGGCGGCGCGCCGGCCTCGGCGCCCGCCCGCAGGCCCAGGTCCACGGGCGCCCGATGCACCACGTTGAGGGTCCGCACGGTCCAGGGCAGGGGCAGGGCGGCGAGGGCGGCCTGGGCCACGCCCGGGACGACGAGCCGGGTCGGCACGGGTCGCAGCAGGGCGGATCCGAAGCCGGCCGCTTCGAAGGGAATCACGGTCTCGAGACCGGCGCCGGCCGTCAGCGCCGCGCCGAGGCCGGTCACCAGGCCGCGCAGGTCGTGGGCGGGCAGGAGCGTCAGGATCCGCTCGTCGGCGGCCAGGGGCAGCACGTCGAGATGCGCGGCGATCGCCGCGGCGAGCGCCGCCGCGGTGCGGTAGACCGGCCGCTCCGGATCGCCGTCCGCGAAGGTCACGAGGCCGCGGCTGGCGACCGGTTCGGCCACGCCGCGTTCCAGCGCCATCGCGTCGAGGCTGATCACGCCGTCCGGCACGCCCGGGCCGAAGGCGGCGAGATAGCGCAGCCTGAACTGGCGGATCGCCACGTGGGTGAGTTCCTCCGCGGGCCGGCGCGCCCCGCGGCGGCCCTCGGTCAGCACGCCCAGGAGGTCGGCGGCCTCGATCCCGGCAGAGAGCTGCGCGGAATCCCAGCCGGCCGGCATCGCGCAGGGCAGATGGCCGGCCGCCTCGACGGCGAGGTGGGCCAGAGCCGCCTCCGCACCGCCGGAGAACCACACTCCGATCCGGCTGCCGGGCGGGAGCCGCCACGCGCCGATCCCGCGGGCGAGCCGGCCGACGATCTCGGAGGCGGCCGCGTAGGTCCAGGTGATCGGCGGGCGCCCGCACCACGCGGCCCGGTCGCCCGAATCACGCAGCGCCGTGCGCTCCGGTGCGGAACGCGCCGCCGCGACCAGGCAGGCGGGCAGGCCGGCGGATCGCGCGGACGCGTCCGGTGCGGCACGGGCCGCCCTCTCCGCCACCGCGAACGCGCTCAACCCACCGCCCCCACCGATACTGCAGATCCGCCGGCATGGTCGGCCGATTACGGTTAACCAACCGCTAAGACCGGAGGGTGACGGCCGGCCGGGCCAAAGCGGGCCGGACCGATCACGCCCTCGTGCGAGGTCGTGCTTGCAAGGCCGCGCTTGCGGCCGGGCGGGCGCGGGCCTATCGGGGGGCCGGCCGCGGCCCGGAAGGCCCCGAGAGGCCCGCCAGGCCGCGGTGTCATGCCTTCGCCTCATTCCAGGGGAAAGGCAGGCCGCCCGGTCGCCGGGGCGGGAACTGCGCGCATCCGGGCGCCCGTCCCCCCCGATGGCCGGACCGATTCATCCGGAGTTCCGGAAGGCACGCCACGGCGGCGCGCACCCGGACGGTCCGGCGGACCTGCCGCCAGGCGGGCTCCGCATCCTGCAAGTTCACCGCACACCACATCTCGTCCAAGGGGTCAGAGCCGATGTCCTTCACCCGCCCCGCGCCGCACGTGCGCGCCGCCCTCCTCGGTCTCGCGGGCCTCGGCCTCGCGGCCGCTCCGGCGCTGGCGCAGCCGAAGAAGCCCGCCCCGACCGCGCCCGCCCCGACCGCCCCGGCCCCGGCCGCGCCGGGCACCCCGGCGGCCAACACCCCGGCGGCCCAGACCGGCCCGCAGATCGTGGCGGTGAAGTCCGAGCCGAGCCAGGCCGACTGGACCAAGGTCTGCGGCAAGGATCAGGGCTCGGGCACCGACATCTGCTACACGACCCGCGACTTCGTGTCCGACCAGGGCCAGCCGGTGCTGGCGGTGGCGGTCTACGAGATGAAGAACGCCGCCCAGAAGCAGGAGGTGCGCGTGGTGCGCTACCTGCTGCCGCTCGGCCTGCTGCTGCAGCCGGGCATCCGCTTCAACGTCGACGGCCAGGCCGGCACGCCCGGCCGCTTCGCGGTCTGCTTCCCGAACGGCTGCTTCGCCGAGGCCGGGGGCGTCGATGCCGGCGTCGTCGCGGCGATGAAGAAGGGCACGACCCTCAACGTCTCGGTCCAGAACCAGACCCAGCGCGAGGTCACCTTCGCGGTGCCGCTGGCCGGCTTCGGCAAGGCCTTCGACGGCCCGGCGATCGACCCGAAGGTCCTGGAGGAGCAGCAGAAGAAGCTCCAGGCGGAGCTGGAGAAGCGCTCCGAGGACATGCGCAAGAAGCTCGAGCAGCAGGGCGGCGCCGCCCCGGCCGCCGGTGCCGCCCCGGCGGCGAAGTAACCGCCGCGCAGCGCGCGACCCGCGGGGGCCGGACCGGGCAGGTCCGGCCCTTTCGCGTTCGCGGCCGCCGATGCGCTAACGGATCCCCATCGGGCCCGGACCGGGCAGGACGATCAGGATCCGGAGGTCGTGGTCGGGCACGTAGTCCCGGGCCTCCCACCGGAACGTGGTGGGTCCGATCCTCCGGACGCCCGTGCGGCAGAAGCTCACGACCGCGTCCGGCGTCCCCTTATCCACCGTCAGCGTGAAGCGCCCGATCGGCGCGGCCCAGTTGCGCGCGGTGGTCACGATGTAGGGCACCACGAAGGCCCGCAGGTGGCCGCTCGCGTTCGGGGCCCTGGCGTGCAGGCGCCGGATCGCCGCCAGCACGGCCCCGTCCAGGCAGTAAGTCGCGCGGTAACCGGCGCGGGCGGCTTCCTTGGGATCGAGGAGGTGAAACCCGCTGACCGGGGCGTAGCTGTGGGCGATCCGGACCTCTGTCCCGGGCGGGAAGGTCTGCAGCCAGTGGAATTTCGCCTCGCTGCGCCACAGCCCCTCGATCGGCCCATCGTTCGGCGCCTCGGTCGTGCCCGCGCCCTCGGGGAACAGGCCGGCCTTGACCAGCTCGGCCCAGTCCGCCTGGCCGAGGCGCTTCTCGGCGGCGGCGAGGTCGGCGAAGCGCAGCGGGTTGAACGGCAGGCCGTGGCGGCGCAGCAGGTCCGTCACCTCGCGCTCGCCCACGAAGGCGCGCTCCTCCAGCGCCGGCTCGACCGGACGGCCGTCGACCGTCACGGTGAAGCCGACGAAGTTCGCCCGCTCGGCCTGCGGCAGCTTGAGGGCGGACGCGCTGAGCAGGCGGCCATCGATCGGCGGCAGCGGGAACGCGATCCGGACCGTGCGCGATTCATCCACCCGGTTGCGGAACACGTAGGACACGTCGATCCGGTCGAGGCCGATCGACAGATCCTCGCTGGCGAGGGCGATCCCCGGCTCCGGCACCAGGACCAGCCCGCCGGCATCGAGCTCGGCAGCGCTGTCATTGGCGCGGGCCGGAGCGCAGAGCAGGGCCGCGGCCAGGAGTGTCGCGGCGGCGGATCGGGGCTTGGCGGACATGGCGGCGAACTCGTCCGACGGCACGGCGGCCGTCGGACCGAGGCTAAAGCGCCGCCCGTGTCGGAAGCTTTACGAGTTCGGTCAGTTCGTGGCGCGGGCGCGCATCCGGTAGGCGCCGGCGGCGTCGCGCACGAACATCTCGGCGATCCCGGCATGGCGCAGGGCCTCGCCCGACGTGTCGGGCAGAAGGTTCTGCTCCGACACGTAGGCGACGTATTCGGTCTCGGCGTTCTCGGCCAGCAGGTGGTAGAAGGGCTGGTCCTTGCGCGGCCGGACCTCCTCGGGGATCGACATCCACCATTCCTCGGTGTTGTCGAAGACCGGGTCGACGTCGAACACGACGCCCCGGAAGGGGTAGATCCGGTGGCGCACCACGGCACCGATGGCGAATTTGGCGGTTCTCAGGGTTACGTCCGTCATGGTTCAGTCCGTCCTGACGGGACAGATAGGTCCGATGACGGGGCCTGTCACCGGGTGGGCGCGGATCCCCCCGTCCCGGCGGCCTGGGCCAGGCGGTCCCGGACCGCGAGCGCCGCGGGCAGCGGCCGCCACAGGACGCTCATCTCGGCGATCAGCCCGGCCGCATCGAGGCGCCAGACGTCCACGCCGTCGAGCCGGTGCGGGCCGGCCGAGGCCCCGAAATACGCGGCGGCCCGCCCGGGCCCTTCCAGGATCTCGCGGATCTCGAAGGCGTCGATCGTCGCGAGCAGCGCGTCGACCACCGGCCGGATCGCGGCCTTGCCGCGCACGGGCTCGGCGGCGAGCGGCGTGTTGAGCACGACGCCGTCGGCCATCTGCGCGAGCATGCCGTCGGGATCCTTGGCCTGCATGGCGGCCGCGAAGGCGCGGACATGGGTGAGGTTCATCGGAGATCTCCTGCGGGTTGGGGGGGCCGGATGCCGCGTTCGGCGGCGATCGCCCGGGCGGTGGCCTCGCGCCGGGCGGTGAGGTCGGCGGCCCGCGCTCGCGCCTGCGCCACGACGGCCGGCGGGGCGGTCCGGGGGGTGCCGCTGTCGAAGGGCGGCTCGGGGGCGTATTGCATCCCGAGCTGGATGCCCTGCGCGGTCTCCGTGCCGCGCAGTTCGGCGGCGAGGCGCAGCGCCCCGTCGATCCCCGCGGTGACGCCGGCCGCGAACACCCAGGTGCGGTCCTCCGCGTCGCGGTCGATCACCACCCGCGCATCCACCGGCTCGGCCCCGAAGAAGGGCAGCAGGTGGACCGCGTTCCAGTAGGTGGTCGCCCGGCGCCCCACCAGGAGGCCGGCCGCCCCCAGCAGGAGGGCGCCGGTGCAGACCGAGAGGACATGGGAGGCGCCCATTGCCTGCTCCCGGATCCAGCCGAGCACGGCCGGATCGCGCATCAGCGCCTCCTGGCCCTGGCCGCCCGGGACATGGAGCACGTCGAGCCGGGGCGCGGCGTCGAGGGTCGCGTCCGGCAGGATCCGCAGGCCGCGCACGTCGCGCACCGGATCGGGGGTGGCCGCGTAGATCCGGTAGGTGCTGTTCGGGATCCGGGCCAGGATCTCGAACGGGCCGGTGAGGTCGATCTGGTCGAGCCCCTCGAACAGGAGCGAGCCGATCTGTAGGTGGGTGTCGGGCGGGATCATCGGAGCCTCCGGGGTGGACAGGGCGACCCTACCGCGTCACGCTCTGGCCCGAATGACAAAGAGCCCTCGTTTTTCGCCAGATGCGCCGCGGCCCGTCGAGGTGCTGGCCTTCCCGTCGGCGCAGCTCCTCGACGTGGCAGGGCCGCTCCAGGTGTTTGCCACCGCCAACGAGCGCGGCGGCGTGGGCCAACCTTACGCGCCGCGGGTGATCGCGACGGGCGAGCCGACGCTCACCACCTCGGCGGGCCTGCGGCTGGTGGCCGAGCCGCTGCCCGGCGACGACATGCCGGTCGACACGCTGGTGATCGCGGGCGGCCCCGGAATCCTGGCGGCCTGCGACGACCCCACCCTGGTGGCCTGGGTCCGGGCGCGGGCCGGACGGGCGCGCCGGGTCGCCTCGGTCTGCACCGGGGCGTTCCTGCTGGGGGCGACCGGGCTCCTCGACGGGCGGCGGGCGGTGACCCATTGGCATCATTGCGGCGAACTGGCCGGGCGCTACCCGCGGGTCCGGGTCGAGCCCGATCCGATCTTCGTGCGCGACGGCCCGGTCTGGTCCTCGGCGGGGGTCACGGCGGGGATCGACCTGGCGCTCGCGCTGGTCGAGGAGGATCTCGGCCGCCCCCTCGCCCTGGCGGTGGCGCGCCACCTCGTGATGTTCCTGAAGCGTCCGGGCGGACAGGCGCAGTTCAGCGCGGCGCTCGCCCTGCAGGCGGGGGAGGAGCGGTTCGGGCGGCTCCACGCCTACATCGCCGACAACCTGTCGGGCGATCTCGCGCTGCCGGCGCTGGCCGCAGCGGCGGGGATGAGCGCACGCAGCCTCAGCCGGCATTATCTCGAGGCGACGGGCCTCACCCCGGCCAAGGCCGTGGAGCGCCTGCGGGTGGAGGCGGCCCGGCGGGCGCTCGCCGAGACCGCGCAGCCGGTGAAGCGCATCGCCCGGACCTGCGGCTTCGGCTCCGAGGAGACGATGCGGCGCAGCTTTCTAAGGCACGTCGCGGCGACGCCGCAGGAGTACCGGGCGCGGTTCGGGGGCTAGCGCTTTTCCCCTCCCCTGGCGATCCCGGGCTTGCCCGGGATCGCTCGAGCTTGCGGGGAGGGATCAGGGGTGGGGGTGGTGCAGGATCGAGCGTTCCGGTGCCGCCTGCACCACCCCCACCTCCAACTCCTCCCCACAGGGGGGAGGAGAGCGCGTCGGCGCAAATGTGTGCCCCTTGTAGGTTCGGGAGAGAGGGGGTTCACCCCAGCTGATACACCGCCGCCAGTTCCGGATCCTTCGCGGCCACGAGCTTCGCCAGATCCACGATGACCTTGGCCTGCTTCCAGGTGGCGTCGTCCTGCATCTTGCCGTCGAGCATCACCGCCCCGGTGCCGTCCGGCATCGCCGCCACGATCCGGGCCGCGAAGGCGACCTCGGCGGGGTCCGGCGCGAAGACCCGCTTGGCGATCGCCACCTGGCTCGGGTGCAGCGTCCAGGCCCCGGCGCAGCCCATCAGGAAGGCGTTGCGGAACTGGGCCTCGCAAGCCGCGCCGTCGGAGAAGTCGCCGAACGGGCCGTAGAACGCCTTGAGGCCGTTGGCCATGCAGGCATCGACCATCTTGGCGATCGTGTAGTGCCAGAGATCCTGCTGCGCGGTGGCCCGCGGGGCGTCGCCCGCGGGATCGCTGAGCACCCGGTAATCCGGGTGGCCGCCGCCGACCCGGGTGGTCTTCATGCCGCGCGACGCCGCGAGATCCGCGGGCCCGAGACTCATCCCGTGCATCCGCGGCGAGGCCGACGCGATGGCATCGACATTGGCCACGCCCTCGGCGGTCTCCAGGATCGCGTGGACCAGGATCGGCTTGGCGATCCCGTGCCGCGCCTCGAGCTGGGCGAGCAGCTGGTCGATGTAGTGGATGTCCCACGGGCCCTCGACCTTGGGCACCATCACCACGTCGAGCTTGGCGCCGACCTCGGCGACGAGGGTGAACAGGTCGTCGAGAATCCAGGGCGAGTTGAGGGCGTTGATACGGGTCCAGAGGCCGGTGCCGGTGGCGGCGAAGTCGGTCGCCTGGGCCATGGCGACGAAGCCCTTGCGCGCCGCCTCCTTCTGGTCGGCCGGGACCGCGTCCTCCAGGTTGCCCAGAACCACGTCGACGGTCCCGGCGAGCTCCGGCACCCGGGCGCGGACCTTGTCGTTGTGCGGCGGCACGAAGTGGATCATCCGCTCCAGCCGCACCGGCAATTCGCGGAACGGGGCCGGCGCGCCGGTGGCGAGGGGCTGGAAGAAGCGGCGGGGCAGTTTCATCGGGTGCCTCTTGTCAGGGCTGGCGTCCGCCCCCGTTAGAGCCGATCCCGATCGCATTGCAATCGGGCCCGATCCTGGATTCCAAAGGACGAGTCCTTTGGCGGGTGCAGGGCAGAGCCTTGCTGTACGGCTCTTCCACCCCCGCGCTGGGGTGGAAGAGCCGTTCGTCGGGGTTTCACCCCGACACCCCACCAAAGGGCTCGCCCTTTGGGATCCCGTGACCATACCCTAGCCCCGCCGGCCGCCGCGGTCGCTCATCCCGATCCGGCCGAAGAAGTCACCGCTGCCGGCCACGACCACGAGGCGCCGGACCTCGCCCCGCAGGAAGGCCTGGAGGAAGCGGTTGTAGTCGCGGAACGAGACGCAGCCGTTCGAGGCGCCGGGCTGACGCAGCATGTAGGTGTGGGCCAGCAGGCCGTCGCGGCCATGGACCGCGCCGCTGCCGCCGACCGGGGTGAGGCGGATCGCCCGCACCCCGTGGAACAGGCTCTCGCGCTCGGTCAACGCGTAGGTGCCGGGGGGCGTCGAGCCGCGCATGCGCAGGTGGACGAAGCGCGGGTTGTCCATGGCTTCGCCGAGGCCGGAATGGGCCTCCAGCACCTCGCCGGAGGGCAGCGTCACCGTGCGGGCGCTGATGTCGTAGACCGCCGTGCCGGCCACGGAGTCGGGCGCCGGGCTGATCCGGGTGCGCGGGGCCTCGCGCGGCAGGGCGTCCGGGCTGGCATAGGCCAGGGCCTGGCGGGATTCCGGACCTGGCGCCGCGGCGCCGACGCCGAACAGCTTCTCGAAGAAGGAAGGCTCCTCCGCCATGGCGGCGCGGAACACGTCGCGGGTGCGGGGCAGGGCGCGGGACGCCACCCGGGGGGCGGGGGCGGGACGCCGCAGCTCCGGCGGGCGCGCCACCGGGAGCGGGACGAGGGCGGCCGGCGTCGGCTCGGCCGCGGCGAGCCGCAGCGGGGCCGAGGTCGCCTCGGCGACCGTCGTCCTGGGCGACGCCCCCGGGGCCCGCGCGGTCCGGATCTGCGCCGCCCTGACCTGCTCGGCGCCGGCGACCTGCCGGGCGATCTCCCGGATCGCCGGGGACGGCTCGGATGCGGCGATCTGCGTGGCGACTTGGAATCCGGTCAGCAGCGCCTCGGTGCCGAAGGCCATCGCCGCTCCGGAGCCCAGGGCGGGGCTCGGATCGAGCATCCAGGCGATGTTCGGCTGCGGCGCGGCGTGCGGGGCGGTGGCCAGCGCCGGCCGGAGCGCGGGCGCGGCGAGGGGCGCGCGCTCGTCGGGGGCGGGCGGCCCGGCGAGCATCGCCCAGCCGGACAGACTCACCGCCGTCAGGGCGATCAGCGCCGTCAGCCGGGTGCGGCGGCGGGCGCGCCGCATGGCGCTGGGATAGGGGGCCCGGGTGCGGGCGACGGGATCGTAGGCGGTCTCGACATAGACGACCCGCGGGGGCGCCGTCCGCCGGGCGGGCTCCGCCATGGGGTGCGCAATTCGGGGGTCCGCAGTTCGGGACGACGCAGCCTGGGCCATTCGGGGAACTCGCGCACGCGCTTCCCCGTGGGCAGCCGCCGCCGTTCGCCCGCGGAGGCTTGTTCCGCGCGCGTGGCCTGGGTTGCCCGTCTGGGGAGGACTTCAACCGTCCGCCCCATTAAGCGGCCTTATGGTTAAGTCTTGCTGAAGACGCGCACGCCGCGGCGAATACGCGTTCAGGGCGCCTGTTCGGCGGCCTCCATCGGCCCGTGCCGGCGCGCGACCAGCAGGCAGAGCAGGGCCACCGGCACGCCGATCAGCGACGTGCCGACGAAGAACCAGGGGAAGCCGGTCCGCTCGATGACGAAGCCCGAGACCCCGGCGAGCAGGCTGCCGGGCAGGGCGCAGAGCGAGGTGAGCAGGGCGTACTGGCTCGCCGCATGCGCGGTCGCCGAGAGGCGGGACATGTAGGTGATCAGCACGATCGACGCGAAGGCGTAGGCGAAGCCCTCGATCCCCACGGTGGCCGCGAAGGTCCAGAACGCCGCCCCGCCATGGCCGCCGTGCCAAGCGAGGTAGGCCAGGGCGAGGTGCGACGCGGAGGCCGTGACCGTGCCGACGAGCAGGCTCGCCATCATGCCGATCCGCGGGATGATGGCGCTCGCCAGGAACGTCCCGCCGAGCGCGATCCAGAAGCCGAACAGCTTGGTGACCGTGGCGATGTCGGTGTTGGAGTAGCCCAGCGTCTTGAACAGCGGGATCGCCATGGCGCTCGACACGTAGCCGGGCATCCGGAAGCCCGCCACCAGGGCGAGCACGGGCACGGCCAGCGGCCCGAGCCGGGCCAGGAGGTCGCGGATCGGCGCCCAGACGGTCTCGACGAAGCCGCCCATCGCCGGCGTCGCCGGGGCGGGGGGCTCGGGGGCGAGCAGGGCCGCGACGGTGCCGGGGGCCATCAGCGCGGCCATGCACAGGTAGGCGGCGCGCCAGCCATAGGCGTCGGACAGGTACAGGGCGCCCGCGCCCGCCGCGAGGTTGCCGATCCGGTAGCCGATCTCCGACCAGGACGACATCAGCGCCTGCTGCGCGGGGGGCGCGGCGGTGATCCGCCAGCCGTCGATGACCACGTCCTGCGTGGCCCCCGCCACCCCGAGGGCCAGGGAGAAGGCCACGGTCCAGGCCAGCCAGTGCGCCGGGTCGCCGAAGGCCACCCCCGCCAGCGCCAGCGCCACCAGGATCTGCGTGGCGACGATCCAGCCGCGACGGCGCCCGAGCCACCGCCCCAGCAGCGGCGGGTCGTGGCGGTCGAGGAACGGTGCCCAGAGGAACTTGAACTTGTAGGCGATGGTCAATTCGCTCATCAGGCCGATGGTGGCCAGCGGCACCTTCGCCTGGACGAGCCAGGCCGATTGGGTGGCGTAGACGAGCAGGAACGGGATGCCCTGGGCGAAGCCCAGCCCCAGCACCGCCATGACCCGCCGGTCGGTGAACAGGGGCTTCAGGAAGGCGTTGGTGTCGGACTTCACCGGGTCGGGCGCGCCGGTGACCTGCGCCGGGTTTGCCATCCACGCCTCTCCTGAGCTGCGTGGGGGAGAGAGCAGATCCGGCCGCGCGGTGCAACGCGCGCGGGGCCGTCGCACCGGGCCTCCCGCAAGGGGCGCGCGGCATCGCTTGCACCGCAAGGTCGCCCGCCAAGGCCCGCCCGGGGCGCTGGGCGCCGCCCGCCCACCCCTGTAAGCAGCGGCACCGGGATCGCCGGCCGGACGGGAGCCCCAGGGACCGCCATGAAGCCCATCGACCGCGCCGCCGACGACGTCGAGCCCGGGGACCTGCCGGGCATCCCGCGCCCGCGGGAGACCCTGGGGCTGGTCGGCCACGCGGCGGCGGCCGACGCCTTCGCGGCCGGCATCGCGGCGGGGCGGCTGCACCACGCGTGGCTGATCGGCGGCGCCCCCGGGATCGGCAAGGCGACGCTCGCCTACCGGGTCGCCCGGCGCCTGCTCGCCCATCCCGGGGGCGGGGGCCCGCCCGGGCTCGACCTGCCGGCGGGCGACCCCGTCACCGGCAAGGTGGCGGGCCTGTCGCATCCGAACCTCGTGGCCCTGCGCCGCCACCGGATCGCGGGCGCCAAGGCGCTGCCGACCAAAATCTCCGTCGACATGGTCCGCCGGGCCCTGGACCTGTTTTCCGCGACCGCCACGGATTCCGGCTGGCGCGTCTGCATCCTCGACAGCGCCGAGGACCTGAACGCCAACGCCGCCAACGCCCTGCTCAAGGTGCTGGAGGAGCCCCCGCCCCGGGCCCTGTTCCTGATCCTGTCCCACCAGCCCGGCCGGCTGCTGCCGACGATCCGCTCCCGCTGCCGGGCGCTGATGCTGCGCCCCCTGGCGGCCGGGGAGGTCGCCCGGGTGGTGCGCGGGCTGCCGGAGCCGTTCCCGCAGCCCGAGGAGGCGGCCCTGGCCCGGGCGATCGCCCAGTGCGAGGGCTCGGTGGCCCGGGCCCTGGCGATGCTCGACCCGGTCACGTCCGGGCTGGTGGCGGAGGTCGAGACCCTGCTGGCGCGGGCGCGCGACCCCGATTGGGGCCGGGTGCTCAAGCTCGCCGAGACCCTGGCGGGGCGCGACGCGGAGACGCGGTTCGCGGCCGCCCAGGACGCGGTGCTGCGCTTCGTCTCGGCCGAGCTCGACCGCCGCCGGGACGAGCCGCCGGCGCGGCTGGCGGCCCTGGTGGAGGTCGCCGACCGGTTCGGCCGCGCCGCCCGGGAGGCGGCGATCTACAACCTCGACCGGCGCCCGGTGGTGCTGTCGCTGTTCGGGGATCTGGCGGAGGTCGGGTAGGGGCCGGGCGGAGCCGGCCCTTTCAAAGTGTTTGGATTGGGTCGCGTTCGGGACGGTCCGCCCAAGGGTTCACACCTCTCCACTTGACGCCGACGCGTCGAAAAACGTGCGCTTTCCCTCCCCCTTGCGGGGAGGGGTCAGGGGTGGGGGTGGTGCAGACGACACCGCCCCGTTCGATCCTGCACCACCCCCACCTCCAACGCCTCCCCGCACGCCCGTGCGATCCCGGGCAGGCCCGGGATCGCGGGGGGAGGAGGGCGCCGCGCGTCGCCCCTGAATTGCTGCGCCAAACACCGTGAAAGGGCTGGCCGGGCGAGGATCCCGACGTCGGCCCATCGCGGGGCGGCGATCGAACGCGCGTTCCCGCCCGCCTGCTCGGCATCCGGCCTGCGGCGCTTGGCTCTGATGATGCATCGCGCCCCCGCTCGATCCCTGGCCGCCCGGAATGCCATGACCCACGATCTGCCTCATCGCGCGGCCGTTCGGACGATCCTGTCCCTCGCCCCGCCGCGGCGGGCCCGCCTTCGAAAGGGGCGGGCGTGAGCGACGCGATCGCTTGGGCGGAGCGCCGCCGCATCGCCGAGCAGGCGCGCGGCGAGCGGCCGTGGTCGCTCTGGGGGCCGTATTTGAGCGAGCGGCAATGGGGCACCGTGCGCGAGGATTACAGCCGCGACGGCAATGCCTGGCGCTCGCTGACCCACGACGATGCGCGCTCGCGCGCCTATCGCTGGGGTGAGGACGGGCTCGCCGGCCTCTGCGACGAGCGCGGCCTGCTCTGCCTCGCGCTCGGCCTTTGGAACGGGCGCGACCATATCCTGAAGGAGCGCCTGTTCGGCCTGACCAACGAGCAGGGCAACCACGGCGAGGACGTCAAGGAGCACTACCACTACCTCGACGCGGTCCCGAGCCACGCCTACCTCAAGTTCCTCTACCGCTATCCGCAGGCCGCCTACCCCTACGAGGACCTCGTGCGCGAGGGGCTGCAGCGCAGCCGCGAGGTGCCGGAATACGAGATCGACGACACCGGGATCTTCGACGGCGGCCGCTTCTTCGACGTGACGGTGGAATACGCCAAGGCGGATGTCGACGACATCCACGTCACCGTCTCGGCGACGAACCGGGGCCCGGAGGCCGCCGACCTCCACCTCGTCCCGCAGCTCTGGTTCCGCAACACGTGGTCGTGGCGGGAGAACGGCCCGCGCCCGCGTCTGGCGATCCACCCCGAGGGCGGCGTCGCCTGCGAGCATCCCCGCCTCGGCCCCTACCGGCTGGTCTTCGAGGGCGCGCCGGACGTGCTGTTCTGCGAGAACGACACGAACCTGCGCCGCCACGCCGGCCAGCCCGAGGCCGAGGGCCCGTTCAAGGACGGGCTCCACGCGGCGATCGTTGGGGGCGACGCCGCCGCGATCCGGCGCGATGCCGGGACCAAGCTCGGCCTGCACTACGCGCTCCGCCTGGAGCCCGGCGAGACCCGGCGGATCCGCCTGCGGCTGTCGGCGGGGGTGCGGACGCGCCCGCTCGATGCGGATGGCAGCCTCCGGGACCTGCGCGTCGCCGAGGCCGACGCCTTCTACGACGACCTTCAGGACGGGATCGCCGAACCGGATGCCCGTGCGATCTTCCGGCAGGCCGCGGCGGGGCTGATCTGGTCGAAGCAGCTCTATGCCTACGACGTGCGGGTCTGGCTCAAGGGCGATCCCCTGCAGCCGGTGCCGCCCCGGGAGCGCGACGGCGGCCGCAACACCCAGTGGCGCCACTTCGCGGCCTCCGACGTGCTCTCGATGCCGGACACGTGGGAATATCCGTGGTTCGCCGCCTGGGATCTCGCCTTCCACTGCCTGCCGCTGGCTCTGCTCGACCCGGACTTCGCCAAGAAGCAGCTCCTGCTGCTGACGCGCGAATGGTACATGCACCCCAACGGCCAGCTCCCGGCCTACGAGTGGGAGTTCTCCGACACCAACCCGCCGGTCCATGCCTGGGCGACCTACCGGGTGTTCGAGATCGACCGCGCCCGCCGCGGCGGACGCGGCGACCTCGCCTTCCTCGAAGGCGTCTTTCACAAGCTGCTGATCAACTTCACGTGGTGGGTGAACCGCAAGGATGCGGGCGGCCGCAACGTCTTCCAGGGCGGCTTCCTCGGCCTCGACAATGTCGGCGTGTTCGACCGGTCGCGCCCGCCGCCGGGCTTCGGCATGGTGCACCAGGCCGACGGCACCGCCTGGATGGCGATGTATGCCCTCAACATGATGCGCATCGCCCTCGAACTCGCGCTCCACAACGACGTGTACGAGAGCACCGCCTCGAAGTTCTTCGAGCACTTCCTGCTCATCGCCGAGGCGATGACCGACATGGGCGGCGAGGGCTTCGGCCTCTGGGACGAGGACGACGAGTTCTACTACGACGAGGTCGACATGCCCGGTGCCGGGCTGCTCCCCTTGCGTGTCCGCTCCATGGTCGGGCTGGTGCCGCTGTTCGCCGTCGAGGTGATCGAGCCCTCGGTGCTCCAGCGCCTGCCGGACTTCGCCCGGCGCCTCAACTGGCTGCTGGAGAACCGCCCGCATCTCGCCCGCCTCGTCTCCCGCTGGGACGAGGGCGGCGTGAAGGACCGCAAGCTCCTGTCGCTGCTGCGCGGCCACCGGATGAAGGCGCTGCTGCGGCGCATGCTCGACGAGGCGGAGTTCCTCTCGCCCTACGGCGTCCGTTCGCTGTCGAAGGCGCATCGCGACCAGCCCTATGCCCTGAACGAGTTCGGCGCCTCCTTCACGGTCCGCTACGATCCGGCCGATTCCACCTCGAACATGTTCGGCGGCAACTCGAACTGGCGCGGGCCCGTGTGGATGCCGACGAACTACCTGATCATCGAGGCCCTGCGCCGCTTCCACACCTATTACGGCGACGACTTTCGCGTCGAATTCCCCACCGGCTCGGGGGAGATGCACACGCTCGCCGCGATCGCCGACGCGCTCCGGGACCGGCTGATCGCCCTGTTCTCCAAGGACGGGGCCGGCCGCCGCCCGGCCTTCGGCGACCGGCCGCCGATCCCGGCGGCCGCGGGCGCCGAGGAGGCCCTGTTGTTCCACGAGTTCTTCGACGGCGACACCGGCCGCGGTCTCGGCGCCTCCCACCAGACCGGCTGGACGGCGCTGATCCTCAACCTGCTGCACCACCGGGCGAAGCCGCCCCCGTAGGACGCCTCGCGGTCGGCGTCGCAGGCGAAGGGCGGCGGCACCCGCGGGGTTCCGCGGGCCCCGCATCCCGGTATCCGGAGCCCTGCCCCCGGCGCCTCCGGCGGGTGGGGACGCCGATGCGTGTCCGGGGGCCGGACGGTGCCGTCCGCGGAGCGGGCGGCGGTTGCGTCCCGGCCGCTGCCGCGCGACAACGCGGGCAGCTTTTCGCGATGATCCGGAACACCCTCGACGTGACGTCCAACACCCCGGCGCAGCCCCAAAAGACCTTCGGCCTCTCGACCGCGATCTCCTACCCCAACGGCGCGCCGCATATCGGCCACGCCTACGAGGTGATCGCCGCCGACGCCATCGCGCGGTTCCACCGGCTCGACGGGTACGACGTGCTGTTCTCCACCGGCACCGACGAGCACGGCCTCAAGATCCAGCAGGCCGCGACCCGGGCCGGCACCAGCCCGCGCGCCTATGTCGACGGCACCGCCGCCCGCTTCCAGGCCATGGCCGACCGGATGGACTGCGCCTACGACCGCTTCATCCGCACCACCGAGCCGGGCCATTACGAGGCCGCGCAGGCGATCTGGCGGCGGATGGAGGCCAACGGCGACATCTACCTGGACACGTACGCCGGCTGGTACTCGGTCCGCGACGAGGCCTATTACGACGAGGCCGAGACCCGCCTGCTGGAGGATGGCAGCCGCCGCAGCCTCGCCACCGACACGCCCGTCGTGTGGATGGAGGAGGAGAATTTCCTGTTCCGGTTGTCCGCCTACCAGGACCGGCTGCTCAAGCTCTACGCGGACCAGCCGGACTTCATTGGGCCGGAAACCCGGAGGAACGAGGTGGCGAGCTTCGTGCGCTCCGGCCTCAAGGATCTGTCGGTCAGCCGCACCAATTTCGACTGGGGCGTGCCGGTGCCGGGGCACCCGAACCACGTCATGTACGTCTGGGTCGACGCCCTGACCAACTACCTGACCGTCACCGGCTTCCCCGACGAGTCAGCCGCCGGGAAAAAATTCTGGCCGCTGGACCTGCACATCATCGGCAAGGACATCGTCCGGTTCCACGCGGTCTACTGGCCGGCCTTCCTGATGTCGGCCGGGCTGCCCCTGCCCAAGCGCGTCTTCGGCCACGGCTTCCTGCTCTCCAAGGGCGAGAAGATGTCGAAGTCGCTGGGCAACGTCCTCGACCCGTTCGAGCTCGCCGACACCTACGGGGTCGATCCGGTGCGCTATTTCGTGTTGCGCGAGGTGCCGTTCGGCGGCGACGGCAGCTACAGCCACGAGGCGATCATCGGCCGGATCAACGCCGACCTCGCCAACGACATCGGCAACCTCGCCCAGCGCTCGCTGTCAATGGTGGCCAAGAACTGCGATGGCGCGGTGCCGGATCCCCGCGAACTGGCGGAGGCCGACCGGGCGCTGCTCGCCCAGGCCGACGCCCTGCCGCAGCGGGCGCGGGACCTGATGGGCGACCTCGCGCTCCACACGATCCTGGCCGAGATCTGGGCCGTGGTGGCGGAGGCCAACCGCTACTTCGCCGGCCAGGAGCCCTGGAAGCTCCGCAAGTCCGACCCCGCGCGGATGAACGCCGTCCTCTACACGACGCTGGAGGCCCTGCGCGCCTTCGGCATCCTGATCCAGCCCTTCGTGCCCGGTGCGGCCGCCAAGCTCCTGGATCTGCTGGCGGTGCCGGCCGACCGGCGCAGCCTCGCCGATGTGGGGGAGGGGGGCCGCCTCGTGCCCGGCACGGCCCTGCCTGCCCCCGCGCCGATCTTCCCGCGCTTCGAGCGCCCCGAAGCCCCCTCCGCCTGAGTCCCTTCCGCGTGAAGGACTCTGCCGCCCGCCGGCCCCGAGACCCGATGCTCATCGACAGCCACTGCCACCTCGATTTTTCCGATTTTTCCGCCGACCTGCCCGGCGTGATCGCCCGGGCGAAGGCCGCGGGTGTCACCGGGATGCTCACCATCTCGACCCGGGTCGCCCGGGCCGAGACCTACCGGGCGATCGCCGAGGCCCATCCCGAGGTCTGGCACACGATCGGCACCCATCCGGACGGCGCCGCCGAGGAGCCGGACGTGTCGGCCGAGACGATCGCGGAGATCGCCGCCTCCAGCCCGCGCTGCGTCGGGATCGGCGAGGCGGGGCTCGACTACCACTATCCCGACGCCGCCCCCGAGGCCGTGCAGGAGCGGGTGCTGCGCGCCCATATCGCGGCGGCGCGCCTCTCCGGCCTGCCCCTGGTGATCCACGCCCGGGACGCCGACGACCATATGGAGCGGGTTCTCGCCGACGAGATGGGCCAAAAACCCTTCCGGGCGGTGCTGCACTGCTTCTCGTCGGGCCGGCGGCTGGCCGAGGCCGGGCTGGAGCTGGGGCTGTACGTGTCGTTCTCGGGCATCGTCACCTTCCGGCGCTCGCACGATCTCCGGGACATCGCCCGGGCCGTGCCCCTGGACCGGATCCTGGTGGAGACCGACGCGCCGTTCCTCGCCCCCGAGCCCCATCGCGGGCGGACCAACGAGCCGGCCTACACGGCCGACACCGCCCGGTCGCTGGCCGAGACCCTGGGGCTCGCCCCGGAGGACCTCGCCCGGATCACCACGGCGAATTTCTTTGCGCTGTTCGACAGGGCGGCCCCCGGTGAGGCGGCGGGGCGGAGCGGGGGATCCGGATGGCCAGCCTGACCCTGCGGATCCTCGGCTGCGGTTCCTCCGGCGGGGTCCCGCGGGTCGGCAGCGGCTGGGGCGCCTGCGACCCGGAAGAGCCGCGCAACCGCCGCCGCCGCTGCTCGATCCTGGTCGAGCGTACCGCCGGGGCCGGGCGGACCACGCTCCTGGTCGACACCGCGCCGGACCTGCGCGAGCAGCTCATCGACGCGGGGGTGCGGCGCCTCGACGGGGTCGCCTACACCCATGCCCATGCCGACCACACCCACGGCATCGACGATTTGCGCCCGCTGGTGATCGCCATGCGGGCGCGCATCCCGGTCTACGCCGACGCCCTGACGCGGGCGCTGCTCACCGCCCGGTTCGGCTACTGCTTCGAGACGCCCCCCGGCAGCGCCTATCCGCCGATCCTCGACCTGCGCGACCTG
>NZ_JBYQEY010000001.1:3605000-4805000 GCF_057836545.1 Methylobacterium sp. E-012
CGGATCCCGGCCCCTTGCGGCGACGGTGTCGTGGACCTGCCGCAATCGGTCACGATAGCGTAGGGGTGCGCGGCGCGCGCCCCTCGTCCCGGCCTGGACGGCGTGCCCGCCCTGACGCCGGAGCCCTGCATGCTGAACCGCCTCGCCCTGCCCGCCCTCGTCGCGGTCCTGATGGCCGCCGGCCCGGCCGCGGCCCAGATGGCGCGCACCGAGGCGCGGGACGCCGTCAGGGACGGGACGGCTAAGGCCGTGCCGCTCAGCAAGGCCGACGTGCAGCTCTCCTTCGCCCCGGTGGTGAAGCGGGCCGCACCCTCGGTGGTGAATGTCTACGCCTCCCACGTGGAGAAGAGCTCCAGCGCGCGCTCCAGCGCCATGGAGGAGTTCATGCGCCGCTTCTTCGGCGAGCCGGAGGGGGGCCGGGGACCGCGGGGCGACCGGGCCCAGAAATCCCTGGGCTCGGGGGTGCTGGTCGATGCCGACGGGCTCGTCATCACCAACAACCACGTCATCGACAACATGAACGAGGTGCGGATCGCGCTGGCGGACCGGCGGGAGTTCGAGGCCGCCATCGTGATGCGCGACACCCGCACCGACCTCGCCGTGCTCAAGATCAAGGAGCCGCCGAAGAACCTCGTGCCGATGCCCTTCGGCGACGCCGACGCCCTCGAGGTCGGCGATTTCGTGATGGCGATCGGCAACCCGTTCGGCGTCGGCCAGACCGTGACGCAGGGCATCGTCTCGGCGCTGGCGCGTACGCAGGTCGGCTCGGCGGACTACCAGTACTTCATCCAGACCGACGCGGCGATCAACCCGGGCAATTCGGGCGGCGCGCTGGTCGACCTGCGCGGCCAGCTGGTCGGCATCAACACGGCGATCTACTCGCAGTCGGGCGGCAGCCACGGCATCGGCTTCGCGATCCCGGTGGGCATGGTCAAGGCGGTGGTCGACGCCGCCCGCGACGGGGCGAGCGTCGTGCGCCGGCCCTGGCTCGGCGCACGCATCCAGAGCGTCACCCCCGACATCGCCGACAGCATGGGCCTCGACCATCCGACCGGCGTGCTGGTGGCGAGCCTGCAGGCCAAGAGCCCGGCCGACGAGGCGGGCCTGAAGCGCGGCGACCTGATCCTCACGGTCGACGGCCAGGAGGTCGCCGACCCGGAGGCGTTCGGGTACCGCTTCGCGCTCAAGGGCGTCCAGGGCCAGGCCCGGTTCGGGATCCTGCGCGGCACGGCCCGCCAGACCGTCGCGGTCAAGCTCGCCCCGGCCCCCGAGACGCGCCCGCGCGACGTGCTCAAGGTGAAGACCCGCTCGCCCTTCCTCGGCGCGACGCTGGTCAACACCTCGCCGGCGGTGGCCGAGGAGATGCAGGTCGACTTCCCCGCCGACGGCGTGGCCGTGCAGGCGGTGGACGAGAACTCCGTCGCGGCCCGGGTCGGGCTGCAGCGGGGCGACCTGATCGTGGCGGTCAACGGCGTGCCGATGGCGACCACCAAGGATCTCGACCGGGTCACCCGCAACAGCCTCAATTCCTGGGAGGTCGCGATCAACCGCAACGGCGAGGTCCTGACCTCGGTGTTCGGGGGCTGATCCCGCGCGATCGCCGGCGACCGGCTTGCGCCCCCGGCCGCGCCCGGTGTTGATGCGCGGATGTCCGACCTGTTCGCCTCCGCGGAGCCCCCAGCCACGCCGGATCCCGGGCGCGCGCCCGGCCCCGAGGCAGCCCGCCCCCTCGCGGACCGGCTGCGGCCGCAGAGCCTCACCGAGGTCGTCGGTCAGGAGCACCTGACCGGCGAGGGCGGCAGCCTCACCCGCCTCCTGCGCGGAAAGAGCCTCGGCTCGCTGATCTTCTGGGGACCGCCCGGCACCGGCAAGACCACCGTGGCGCGGCTGCTCGCCCAGGGCACCGACCTGCATTTCGAGCAGATCTCGGCGATCTTTTCCGGTGTGCCCGAGCTGCGCAAGGTGTTCGAGGCCGCCCGCAGGCGCCGGGCGGCCGGACAGGCGACCCTGCTGTTCGTCGACGAGATCCACCGGTTCAACCGGGCGCAGCTCGACGCCTTCCTGCCGGTGATGGAGGACGGTACCGTCACCCTGGTCGGCGCCACCACCGAGAACCCCTCCTTCGAGCTGAACGCAGCCCTCCTGTCCCGCGCCCGGGTGCTGCTGTTCCGCGCCCTCGATCCGGGGGCGATCGCCCGGCTGCTGGTCCGGGCCGAGGCGCTGACCGAACAGGCCCTGCCGCTCACCGAGGAGGCCCGCGGCGTGCTGGTGCGGATGGCCGACGGCGACGGCCGGGCGGCGCTGACGCTTGCCGAAGAGGTCTGGCGCTCGGCGCAACCGGGCGAGACCCTCGACGCCGAAGAGTTACAAAGAATCGTGCAGCGGCGGGCGCCGATCTACGACAAGGCGCAGGAGGGCCACTACAACCTGATCTCGGCGCTGCACAAGACCGTGCGCGGCTCGGATCCGGACGCGGCGCTCTACTATCTCTGCCGGATGCTCGATGCCGGCGAGGACCGGCTGTTCATCGCCCGCCGGCTGGTGCGCATGGCGGTGGAGGATATCGGGCTCGCCGACCCGCAGGCTCTGGTGGTGGCCAACGCCGCCAAGGACGCGTTCGACTTCCTCGGCAGTCCGGAGGGCGAGCTGGCGCTGGCGCAGGCCGCGCTCTACCTCGCCTGCGCGCCGAAATCGAACGCCGTCTACGAGGCCTACAAGGCCGCGACCCGGCTCGCCAAGGAAGCGGGCTCCCTGCCGCCGCCGCGCACCATCCTGAACGCGCCGACCAAGCTGATGAAGCGGATCGGCTACGGCGAGGGCTACCGCTACGACCACGACGAGCCCGACGCCTTCTCGGGCCAGGATTACTGGCCCGACGCGCTGGGGCGCCAGCACCTCTACGCGCCCACAGACCGCGGCTACGAGAGCCGCCTGGCCGAGCGGCTGGAGCGGTGGGAAACGCTGCGCAGGGCGCGGCGCGGGGAGGGGTAGGCCGCCCCCGTCACGGGGTTCCCAAGGGCACGCAGCCCCCTGGCGGGTGATCCGGCCGGAGCCCGGATGCGGCGGCCCCGCGCGTCACAGGGCCAGCGGCGCGTTGTCGATCACCTCCTTCATCACGAAGAAGGTCCGGGTCTGGCGCACCCCCGGCAGGCCGATCAGCGTGGCGCTGTGGAGCCGGTTGAAATCGGCCATGTCGGAGACGCGGATCTTCAGGATGTAGTCGAAGTCGCCGGCCACGAGATGGCAGTCGAGCAACACCGGGATCGTCCGCACGGCGGCCTCGAACTCCGAGAAGCTCTCGGGCGTCGAGCGGTCCAGAACGACGCCGACGAAGACCAGCGTGCCCCGCCCGACCCGGGCCGGGTCGATCAGCGCCCGGACCGCCCGCACGAACCCGTCCGCGAACAGGCGCTGGATCCGCCGGTGGCAGGTGGCCGCGCTGGTGCCGGAGCGCTCGGCGATCTCGGCATTGGCCATGCGGCCGTCCGCCTGCAGCAGGCGTAGGATCTTCTGGTCGATCCGGTCGAGCCCTGCGGCCATGGTGGATTCTTTCACCTTGGATCCCGAATTCGAAATCCTCTGCGGCATCTCGGCCTGGCAATGCAAGCGTCAGGCCTTCGACGCGGAAAGATCGAGAGCACCTTTCGGCAGACGTCTGGTAGTTTTCCTCGGCGCCTCGCAGACGAACCGGTTTCCCCCCGATCCGGCCGTCCTGTGGGCGTCGCCTCGACGCATCCGGGCCGGGCCGAGACCGCTTCGGCCTGGATGCGTCCCGAGACCCGGAGAGACCCGATGCTGGACCAATTCGAGCGCTATCCCCTGACCTTCGGCCCGACGCCGATCGAGCCGCTCAAGCGTCTCACCGCCCATCTCGGCGGCGAAGTCGAACTCTACGCCAAGCGCGAGGATTGCAATTCCGGCCTCGCCTATGGCGGCAACAAGCTGCGCAAGCTCGAATACATCGTGCCGGACGCGATCAAGAGCGGGGCCGACACGCTGGTGTCGATCGGCGGCGTGCAGTCGAACCACACCCGCATGGTCGCGGCGGTGGCCGCCAAGATCGGCATGAAGTGCCGGCTGATCCAGGAGGCCTGGGTGCCCCACGAGGATGCGGTCTACGACCGGGTCGGCAACATCCTCCTGTCGCGGATCATGGGGGCGCAGACGCAGCTCGTCGATGACGGGTTCGATATTGGCATCCGCGACAGCTGGAAGCGCGCGCTGGCCGAGGTCGAGGCCGAGGGCGGCAAGCCCTACGCGATCCCGGCGGGCGCCTCGGTGCACAAGTACGGCGGGCTCGGCTATGTCGGCTTCGCCGAGGAGGTGCGCAAGCAGGAGGCCGAGATGGGCCTGCGCTTCGACTACGTGGTGGTCTGCACGGTCACCGGCTCGACCCATGCCGGCATGCTGGTCGGCTTCTCCGCCGACGGGCGCGCCCGCAACGTCATCGGCATCGACGCCTCCTGCACCCCGGACCAGACCAAGGCCCAGGTGCTCGACATCGCCCAGAACACCGCCGCCCTGGTCGGCGCGGGCGACATCGTGGCCGACGACGTCGTGCTCAACGCGGATTACGCCTACCCGGTCTACGGCGTGCCCTCGAAGGAGACCGTGGAGGCGATCCGGCTCTCGGCCCGGCTCGAGGGGATGATCACCGACCCGGTCTACGAGGGGAAGTCGATGCAGGGCATGATCGACCTCGTGAAGAAGGGCTTCTTCCCGAAGGGCGCGAGGGTGCTCTACGCCCATCTCGGCGGCGCGCCGGCGCTCAACGGCTACAGCTACACCTTCCGCAACGGTTGAAGCCGGGCAAACACGGCTCCCATCCCTCCCCACCTCCTGATCCCAGGATGAAGTGGAGGGTGGGAGCGGCGACTCTGGCGTGTGGTCCCCTATATGGCGGCGCGGGACCCGAACCGGAGAGGGCAGGGATGATCGCACCGGCACGCGCGCTGTTCCTGGCCGCCCTGCTCACCCTCGCAAGTCCCGCGGCCCGGGCCGCCTCGGGACCGGCGGTTGAGGCCGAGAACGGGATGGTGGTCTCGTCCCAGCGCCTCGCCTCGCAGGTCGGGGCCGAGATCCTCAAGGCCGGCGGCAACGCCGTCGATGCCGCGGTGGCGGTGGCCTACGCCGAGGCGGTGGTGAACCCGTGCTGCGGCAATCTCGGCGGCGGCGGCTTCCTGGTCCTCCACCGCGCCGACGGCCCGAGCCGGTTCATCAACTTCCGCGAGACCGCGCCGGCCGCCGCGACCGGGGACATGTATCTCGACGCCGCCGGCAAAGTCGTGAAGGGGGCGAGCCTGCGCGGCTGGAAGGCCGCCGGGGTGCCCGGGACCGTGCTCGGCCTCACCACCGCCCTCGCCGCATACGGGACCCTGCCGCTGGCCCGGGTGATGGCCCCAGCGATCGCGCTGGCCCGGGACGGGTTCGTGCTGACCCGGGGCGACACCGACATCCTCGAATCCGGCACCACGCTGTTCGCCGCTCAAGCGAACGTCGCCCGCGTGTTCCTGCGCCCGGACGGGAGCCCCTGGCGGCCCGGGGACAGGCTGGTCCAGGCCGACCTCGCCCGCACCCTCCAGGCCATCGCCGAGGGCGGGTCGGACGCCTTCTACAAGGGCGCCGTCCCCGAGGCCGTCGCGGCGGCCTCCCGGGCGGGGGGCGGCCTGCTGACGGCGGCCGATTTCGCCGCCTACACGGTGACCGAGTCGGAGCCGCTGACCTGCCGCTACCGGGGCGCGACCATCCTGTCGGCGCCGCCGCCCTCGTCAGGCGGCACGACGCTCTGCGAGATCCTCGGCATCCTCGACGGCTACGACCTGCGGGCGGCGGGCTTCAACTCCGCCCGGAGCGTCCATCTGATGGTCGAGGCGATGCGGCGCGCCTATGCCGACCGCAACCTGCTGCTCGGCGATCCGGCCTTCGTCGACAATCCGGTCGCCCGGCTCCTGTCGCCGGCCTATGCCGAGACGCTCCGGGCCTCGATCCGGCCGGACCGGGCGACCCCCTCGGCCGAGATCCGCCCGGATCCCGGCCTGGAGACGCGGGAGCGGGCCGAGACCACCCACATCTCGGTGATGGACAAGGCCGGCAACGCGGTCTCGCTGACCTACACGATCAACGGCTATTTCGGCGCCGGGGTGATCGCCCCCGGCACGGGCTTCTTCCTCAACGACGAGATGGACGACTTCACGGTCAAGACCGGGGTGCCGAACCTGTTCGGCCTCGTGCAGGGGACCAAGAACGCGATCCAGCCGGGCAAGCGCCCGCTCTCGTCCATGGCTCCGACCCTGGTGCTGCGGGACGGCCGGGTCGTGATGGTGGCGGGCTCCCCGGGGGGCTCGCGGATCATCACGATCACCGCCCAGACCATCCTCAACATGCTGGATTTCGGCATGGAGCCGCAGGAGGCGGTCGACGCCCCGCGCATCCACCACCAGTGGCTGCCCGACACGGTCTATGCCGAACCCTTCGCGCTCTCGGCGGATACGCAGGCGATCCTGAAGGGCATGGGACACATCATCCACGAGCAGAAGCCCTGGGGCGCGCAGGAGCTGATCGCGGTGCGCGGCGCAGGGCCAGCCGCGCCGGAGGCGGCCTCCTCGGGCAACGACGCCTCGCGCACGGAGCGGATGCGGCCGGACCTGCTCTACGGCGCCAACGACAACCGGAGGCCGGCCGGGGCGGCGATCGGCGAGTAGGGGTTTCCAAAGGGCGAGCCCTTTGGCGGGGCGTCGGGGCAGGGCCCCGACATTCGGGCTTCGCCCGGGACCGGGACTGTTCAGCCCTGGCCGGCCTCCCGCGCCACGGCCCGGAACCCGATGTCGCGCCGGCAGAACCCTTCGGGCCAGTCGATCCGGGCCACCGCCGCATAGGCGCGGGCCTGGGCGTCGGTGACGCTGTCGCCGAGCGCCGTGACCGCCAGAACCCGGCCGCCATCGGCCAGCAGCTGTCCGCCCTCGGCCCGGGTACCGGCCTGGAACACGTGGACGCCCTCGCCCTCGGCCGCCTCGATCCCCCGGATCACCGAGCCCCGGACCACGGCGCCCGGATAGCCGGCGGCCGCCATCACCACGGTAAGCGCGGCCCGGTGGGCGTCGAATTCCAGGGTCACCCCGGACAGGTCGCCGTCGCAGGCCGAGAGCAGGGCCGGCACGAGGTCGGAGGCGAGGCGCGGCATCAGCACCTGCGCCTCGGGATCGCCGAAGCGGGTGTTGTACTCGATCAGCTTCGGGCCGTCGGCGGTGAGCATCAGGCCGGCGTAGAGGATGCCGGTGAACGGGCAGCCGCGCGCCCGCATGCCGGCGAGCGTCGGGGCGATGATCTCGGCCATGACCCGGGCCTCGATCTCCGGGGTGACGACCCGGGCCGGGGAATAGGCGCCCATGCCGCCGGTGTTGGGGCCGCGGTCGCCGTCGAACACGCGCTTGTGGTCCTGGGCGGTGCCGAGGGGGATCGCCCGCGTGCCGTCGCACAGGGCGAAGAAGCTCGCCTCCTCGCCGAACAGGCATTCCTCGACCACCACCTCGGCGCCGGGCTCGGCGAACAGGGCGGTGAGCGCGTCCTCGGCCTGATCCAGGGTCTCGGCGACGGTGACGCCCTTGCCGGCGGCGAGCCCGTCGGCCTTCACGACGATCGGGGCGCCCTGCCGGCGGGTATAGGCCAGGGCCGGCTCCAGCGCCGTGAAGCGCGCGAAGGCGGCGGTGGGGATGCCGCAGGCGGCGCAGAGGTCCTTGGTGAAGCCCTTCGAGCCCTCGAGCCGGGCGGCGTCGCGGGTGGGCCCGAAGGCGCGGACCCCGGCGGCCGTCAGGTCGTCGACCAGCCCGGCGACGAGGGGGGCCTCGGGCCCGACCACCACGAGGCCGATCGCCTCCGCGGCGCAGAAGGCCGCGACCGCGTCGTGGTCCGTGACCGTGAGCTCCGGCCGGTTGGTGCCGTGGCGGCCCGTGCCGGGATTGCCCGGCGCCGTGAACAGGCGGGTGCACAGGGGGCTCTGGGCGAGGCGCCAGGCCAGGGCGTGCTCACGGCCGCCGGAGCCGATCAGCAGGATGTTCATGCGCACGCCACCATGGGCTGAGCTTCTGGGCGAAGCCTGTCGGCGGGGAAAGGATTTTTTCGGGCTTTCCCCGCTCTGCCCAGCCTTTCCGGCCGCTCAGCAGCCGGTGCACACGCTCGTGTTGATGCCGCCGCCCCGCCGCACGATCCCGTCCCGGCTGAGATGGCGGCCGATATGCGCGCCGGCATGTCGGCCCCCGTAGAGGCCCCGGCCGGGCAGATAGGGGGCGTAGGGCTCGAACTGGACGTTGCGCTGGATCGACTGGTTCAGCGTGTTGAAGTCCGTGACCCGCTGCTGGTTGAGCGTGCGGATCTGGCTCTGCAGGCCGAACGAGGCGTTGGCGGCGTTCGGGTCGTTCTGCTGCACCTGCGCCCAGGCGGCGCCCGCCGGGAAGGCGAGCGCCAGGGCGAGGAGCGCGCGGGACGCGGCGCGCATGGCTGTCTCCGTGCTCCGTAGCGGGATGTCTATCGGGGTCGACGCCCCAGGATCGGGCCGGGTTCCGGGGCGCGTCAACCGGACACGACGGGTGATTTCGTCTGCGGCAGGGCATCGATCTGCTTGGGATCCATCCCGAGATGGGCCTGGACCAGGGGGTGCGGGGTCAGCGCCAGCCATTGCGTCAGCGAGACATCGGCGTAGCGCGGGCTCTTGAACATCTCCAGGAAGGTGAGCGTCGTGTCGCCGGTGTTCTCGATGTAGTGGCCCATGGCGAAGGGCACGTAGCCCACGTCGCCCGCCTGGTAGTCGAAGGTGCGGGCCTTCGATTCCGAGCCGAACACGGTCATCCGACCCGTGCCCGAGAGGTAGTACTGCCACTCGTCGCCGTTGGGGTGCCAGTGCAGCTCGCGCATGCCGCCGGGCTCGACCTCGACCAGCGCCGCGGCGATCGTCACGGAGGCCGGGAACACCGTGGAATCGGTGACGCGCACGCGCCCGCCCCTGGTCCGGATCGGCTCCTGCGCCAGCATCCGGTGGCTGAATGTTTTGGGGATCTGGCCGGCGCCGCCCATGAGGTCGGCCGAGAGCGGGCCGGGCGTCGGCCCGGGGAAGATGTAGAGTTCCTTCTCGGGGATCTTGGCGAAGGCGCTCTCGGGCAGGCCGAAATTCTTGGCCAGGATGTCTTTGGGCGTGTGCGCCAGCCAGTCGGTCAGCAGGAAGGTCGAATCCTCCGAGAACGCGCCGTCATCGAACACGAGCAGGAACTCGCAGCCATCGACCCCGTCGGCCGACAGCCCCTGGATCGAATGCGGGATGCCGCCGGGGAAGTACCAGAGGTCGCCCTCGCCGACATCGTCCGCGAAGGTGCGCCCGTCCTGATCGACCGCGGTGATCCGGGCCTTGCCCTTGATCATGTAGGACCACTCGGCCTCCTTGTGCCAGTGCATCTCGCGGACCACCCCGGCCTTGAGGCGCATGTTGACCCCGGCCATGGCCTTCGAGACCGGCAATTCGCGGATCGTGGTCTGGCGCGCCCAGCCGCCCTCCTCCAGCCGCATGTGGCTGTCCGCGAAGGACCATTTCAGGTTCGGCATCGTGCCGTGGTCGGTGGTGGGCGGGGCCAGGGTGAACGGCTCCTCGGCGGCCCGGGGCTGGTTGCGCGGCCCCAGGATGTCGGCCCCCTTGGTGCCGCGCTCGGGCAGCGGGGCGGCGGGGCCGGAGGACTGCGCCGCTGCGGGGGACGCCATCATGGCGCCGCCCGCCGCGGCGATGATGGCGCGCCTGGAAATCTCGGTCATGGTCGATCGGTCCCTGATGTTCGGCAGGGTAACCGGGAGCGCGCCCGCAGGATCCGGCTCCGATCGTGCAGTGCGGCATCTCGCCCGGACCCCGCGGGCGGCCTATGTATTGAACAGAGCACTGGACGCATCCCGGCCGGTCGGCGAGCGCCGTGACGGCGGTCGATGCGCAGCGCGACCCGAGGGCGAGGATGGCGGACCGGAACAGTTCAGCGGCGGGCGAGGCCGGCCCGCGCGCGCATCGCGGCCGCGTCTGGTTCGCCCTCCTGGCGCTGGCGGGCGCCGGGTTCCTCGGATACCGCTACTGGCCGGACCAGTCCCGGGCGGCGAGCCCGCCGCAATCGGCCGCGGCGAAGCCGCCGACCGTGCGGGCGGCCGCGGCCGCGCGGGCCTCCGGCCCCCTGACCCTCACGCAGACCGGCACCACCCAGGCCTTCGACACCGCGAGCCTCTACCCGCGGGCGACCGGCTACATCGTCGCGCGGCAGGTCGATATCGGCTCGCATGTGCGAAAGGGCGACCTGCTGTTCCGGATCAGCGCCCCCGACCTCGACCAGCAGCTGGTTCAGGCGCAGGCGCAGGTGCTGCAGTTGCAGGCGGCGCTGATCCAGGCGCGGGCCATGGTCGACCAGGCCGAGGCCAACCGCCACCTCGCGGACGTGACCAACCGGCGGACCTCGACGCTGGCCGGCACCGGGGCCGAGACCCGGCAGAACGCCGACACGTCCCAGGCCGGCGTGCTCGCCCAGGCGGCCAATGTCGACGCGGTGAAGGCCGCCGTGAAGGTCGCCGAGGCCAACATCGCCGCCCAGGAGGCGCAGGTCGCCCGGCTCAAGGTCCTGACCGGCTTCGAGGAGATCCGCGCCCCCTTCGACGGGGTGGTGACGACCCGCAACAACGATGTCGGCGACGCGGTCACGGCGGACACGAATACGGGGATGCCTCTCCTGACGCTGGCCCGGGACGACGTGCTGCGCATGGCGGTGAACGTGCCGCTCTACGCCGCCGACGGGATCCGCGACGGGCTGAACGCCCGGGTCGAGGTGGCGCAGATCCCCGGAAAGATCTTCCCCGGCAAGGTGGCGCGCTCGTCGACGACGCTGCTCTCCTCCGCGCGCACGCTGGTGACGCAGGTCGACATCCCCAACCCGGACGGCGCGCTCCAGGCGGGCCTCTACATCACCGTCACGCTGGAGATCCCGCGGGTCTCCCCCGCCGTGACGGTGCCGAACGACGCCCTGATCTTCGACCAGGACGGGACCCGCGTGGCGGTGGTCGAAACGGGAGCGGACGGGACCACGGTGGCGCGGATGCGGCCGGTGACGATCTTCCGCCAGACCCAGAGCCTGCTGGAACTGCGCACCGGCCTGTCCGGCGGCGAGCGGGTCATCGTCGGGCCCCCGGCCTCCCTGCGCGACGGGGACCGGGTGGCCCTGCGGCCGGAGGGCAAGGCGGGGGCCTGACCCGCTCGGCCTGCGGCACAAGACGATGCCCCAAAAGACGATGCCCCAGAAAACGACGCCCTATGAAGCCTGGAGCTTGGCCCGCGGATCGGTGCGGGCGAGGCGGGCCAGCAGGTACTCGACCTCGGCCTTCGCCTGGGGGGTGAGCGCCTGCGCGGGCTTGCGCTGCGCGTCGGAGGAAAAGATCCCCCGGCGCTGGAACACGTATTTGCGCACGGCGAGCCCGAGCGGGCCCTGCTGCTGCTCGTAGCGCAGATAGGGAAGGTGGGCGTCGAACAGGTCGTGGGCGGCATCGCGGTCCCCGGCCCGGCCGAGGCGGACCACGTCGACCAGCATCTCCGGGAAGGCGTAGCCGGTATTGGCCCCGTCGGCGCCGCGCTCGGTCTCGAAATCCAGGAACAGGCCGCCATTGCCGACCAGGATGCTGATGTGGCGCATCGCGCCCTCGGCCTCGAAGCCGCGCAGGATCGAGATCTTCTCCAGCCCCGGCCAGTCCTCGTGCTTGAGCATCACGCAGGAGGGATTGTCGGACACGATCCGGCGGATCACGCCGGGCGTCATCTGGACCGAGAAGGTGAGGGGATAGTCCTGCAGCACGAAGGGCACGTCCGGCCCGATCGCCTCGGCGGCGTTGCGGTAATAGCCGACCACCTGGTCGTCGGTGCGCAGGGTGTTGGGCGGCGCGATCATCACGCCGGCGGCGCCCAGTTCCATCACCTCCCGGGCCAGCGCCCGCATGGCCGCGAAGCCCGGCGCCGTGACGCCGACGATCACCGGCAGCCGTGTCCGCCCGAGGACGCGCTTGGCCACCGCGATGCCCTCGACGTGGTCGAGCTTGCCGGCCTCGCCGAGCTGGCCGAGGATCGTCAGGCCGTCGACCCCGGCGGCGCCGAAGAAATCGGTCATCCGGTCGAGGGAGGCCTCGTCGATCCGTCCGTCCGGGTGGAACGGCGTCGGGGCGATCGGCACGACGCCGCCGATATCGCTGGTGAGGAGGGGCATGCCGGTCTCCGCGCTGCTGCGGCGGCCGCCGGCCGCCGATGGCATGCCCCATACTAAAAAATCCCGGGCGCCGCGACGCGCCCGGAACGGATTCAGCCGAGCAGCTTGTCGAGCGTGATCGGCATCTCGCGCACCCGCACGCCGGTGGCGTGCCAGATCGCGTTGGCGATGGCCCCCACCGTGCCGGTGATGCCGATCTCGCCGACGCCCTTGACGCCCAGCGCGTTCACCACCGCGTCGTCCTCGTGGACCAGGATCGCCTCCATCGCGGGAATGTCGGCGTTCACCGGCACGTGGTATTCGGCGAGGTTGTCGTTGAGGAAGCGGCCGGTGCGCGGGTCCATCTCGGCCCGCTCGTGCAGGGCGAAGGACAGACCCCAGATCATCCCGCCGTAATACTGGCTCTGGACGAGGCGCGGGTTGATCACCCGGCCGGCCGCGAAGGCGCCGGTGAGGCGGCTCACCCGGATCTGGCCGAGGTCGGGATCGACCTTCACCTCGGCGAAGACCGCCCCGTGGGCGTGCATGGCGTAGGCCGCCTGCGCGGCCGGATCGGCCCCGGCCTTGCCCTGGCCCTCGATGCTGGACCGGCCGGCCCGCGCCAGGATGTCGGTGAAGGCTTCGCTCCGGCCCGGGTCGTCGCGCCGGGTCAGCCGCCCGTCCGCCGCGGTCACGCCGGCATTGCCCGCCCCGTAGAGCGGGGAGGCGGGGTCGTTGGTGGCGAGATCCGAGAGCTGCCGGATCACGTCGCCGGCGGCGGCGTGGATCGCCCCGCCCGCCGTGGCGGTGTGGCCCGAGCCCCCCGCGATGCCGGCATTCGGCAGATCCGAGGAGCCCATCCGGAAGGTGAGGGAATCCATCCCGATCCCGAGCCCGTCGGCGGCGATCTGGGCGAGCGCCGTCCAGGAACCCTGGCCCATGTCGATCGCCCCGAGCTCCACCGTGCCGGTGCCGTCGGCGCGGATCTCGGCCCGGGCCATGCCCTCGAAGATCAGCGCCGGGAAGGTGGCGGTGCCCATGCCGGTGCCGACCAGGAACCCGTCCCTGTCCCGGGTCTGGCGGGGCTGGAGCGGGCGCCCGGCCCAGCCGAACGCCGCGGCGCCGCGCCGGTAGCATTCGCGCAGGCCCTTGGAGGAGAACGGCTTGCCGGTCAGCGGCTCGACCTCGGCGTAGTTGGCGAGCCGGAACTCCAGCGGGTCCATGCCGAGTTCGTGCGCCATCTCGTCGAGCGCGCTTTCCAGGGCGACGCTGCCGGTGGCCTCCCCCGGGGCGCGCATGAACAGGGGCGTCCCGGTATCGAGCCGCACCGCCTCGTGCCGGATGGCGATGGCGGGGCTGGCATAGAGGGTGCTGGTCGCCCGTCCCGCCGGCTCGAAGAAATCGTCGAAGCTCGACGAGGCGGTGAGGATGTGGTGGTCGAGCGCGGTGAGCTTGCCGGCGGCGTCGGTGCCGAGCCGCAGCGTCTGTCGGGTCGGGCCGCGATGGCCCATCGGCCCGTACATCTGGGTCCGGGTCGGCACCAGCTTGACCGGGCGGCCGACGAGTTTGGCCGCCATGCAGGCGAGCACCTGCGGCCCGGCCGGGACACCCTTCGAGCCGAAGCCGCCGCCGAGATAGGGGCTCTCGATGTGGATGTCGTCGGCGTCGATGCCGAACAGCCCGGCGAGCCGGGCCTGCGACATGGCGAGCGCCTGGGTCGGCATGTGCAGCGTCAGCCGGTCCCCGTCCCAGCTGGCCACGGCCGCGTGCGGCTCCATGGCGTTGTGGTACTGGGCCGGCGTCTCGTAGGTGGCCGCGATGGTTTTGTCCGCGGATGCGAGCCCCGCCTCGACGTCGCCGTCACTCTCGGTCGCCGGCGCGCCGACGCCCACGGAGGGCGGCGTGAACACGTCGCCCGCGTCGAGGCCGATCCGCGGCGTCTCGGCCGCGTAGGTCGGGGCGAGCAGCCTCGCGCCCTCGGTGGCCGCCTCCAGGGTCTCGGCGATCACCACGGCGATCGGCTGGTTGGCGTAGCGGACCGTGTCGTTCTGCAGGAGGTCGAGGCGGAACGTGAACGGCCCGTCCTTGGCGTCCGGGTCCTTGGCGAGCGCCGGGGCGTGGCCCGGCCGCATCACCGCGACGACGCCGGGATGGGCCTCGGCGGCGGCCACGTCGAGGCCGGTGACCCGGCCCTTGGCGATCCGGGCGACGCAGAGCGCCGCGTGGAGCGTGCCGGGGGGCAGGTTGTCGGCGGAGAAGCGGGCCTGGCCCGTCACCTTGAGGAAGCCGTCGCGCCGGGTCAGCGGCTGGCCGATGCTGGAGCCGTGCCGGATCGCGCCGGCGGGGAGATTCGAGACAGGCGTGGAGGTCGCGGTCATGCGGGTCTCCTCAGACGATGCCGAACGGGGAGGCGGGGAGCGCCGGGATCCGGGCGGGCGTGCCCGCGGCGGCCTGGGTCAGCGCGCGGACCGCCACCCGGCGGGCGAGCTCGATCTTGAAGGCGTTGGCCTCGCCGGTGGGCTTGGCACCGGCGAGCGCCGCGTCGGCGGCCCTCGCGAAAACCTCGGGGGCGGGCGCCTGTCCGGCGAGCGCGGCTTCCGCCTCCGCCACCCGCCAGGGCTTCAGGGCCAGCCCGCCGAGGGCGAGCCGGGCCCGGCCGATCCGTCCGCCGTCGAAGGTGAGGGCGGCGGCGGCCGAGACCACCGCGAAGGCGTAGGAGGTACGGTCGCGGACCTTCAGATAGCGGGCATGGCCCCGGAAGGATTCCGCCTCCGGGGGCAGGCGCAGGGCGGTGATCAGCTCGCCGGGCCGCAGGTCCGTCTCCCGCTCCGGATGGTCGCCGGGCAGGCGGTGGAACGCGGTCAGCGGCACCGCCCGGGCGCCGTCCGGCCCGGCGATCTCCACCACCGCGTCGAGGGCGGCGAGGGGCACGCAGAAGTCGGAGGGGTGGGTGGCGATGCAGTGCTCGCTCCAGCCCTGGACCGCGTGGATGCGGGTGGCGTGCCCCAGGGCCGCGCAGCCGGAGCCGGGCGCGCGCTTGTTGCAGGGGGAGACGGCGTCGGTGAAGTACGGGCAGCGGGTGCGCTGCATCAGGTTGCCGCCGACGGTGGCGGCGTTGCGCAGCTGCGCCGAGGCGCCGGCCAGCAGGGCTTCGGCCACCATCGGGTAGGTCTTTTCGAACATCGCGTCGTGCGCGAGGTCGCTGTTGCGCACCAGGGCGCCGATCCGGGTGCCGCCGTCCGGCAGCCGCTCGATCGAGGAGAGGCCGGGCAGCCGGGTGATGTCGACGATCCGGGCCGGGGCGGTGACGCCGCCCTTCATCAGATCGACCAGGTTGGTGCCGGCGGCGAGATAGGCGGTGTCGGGCTGCTGCCCGGCCGCCACGGCCTCCGGCAGGCTCGCGGGGCGGATGTAGTCGAACTGCCTCACGCCGCGTCCTCCCGCTGCTCGGTCCGGGCCGAGGCCGCCTGCGAAGCCTCCTGCACGGCGTCCAGGATGCCCGCATAGGCGCCGCAGCGGCAGAGATTGCCGCTCATGCCCTCGCGGATCCGCTCGGGATCGGTCCCAGCCTGGCCCTCGCGGATCAGCCCGACCGCGCTCATGATCTGGCCGGGGGTGCAGAAGCCGCACTGGAAGCCGTCATGGGCGATGAAGGCCGCTTGGACCGGATGGAGCCGGTCGCCCTCGGCCAGCCCCTCGATGGTCAGGATCTCGGCCCCGTCGAGGCTCGCGGCGAGGGTCAGGCAGCTGTTGATCCGCCGCCCGTCCACCAGCACCGTGCAGGCGCCGCACTGGCCGCGGTCGCAGCCCTTCTTGGCGCCGGTCAGGCCGAGGCGCTCGCGCAGGAGATCGAGGAGGGTGACGCGGGGATCGTCGAGGGCGATCTCGCGCGGCTGCCCGTTCAGGGTGAGCCTGAGGGGAATGGTCATGGGGGTCCCGGCTTGCAAAGGCTGGAACCGTTACAGATAGCCGGACCTTCGCCCCCGGCGAGGCCACGGGTGACGGCGATGTGCGCAACCTCACGATTCGTGCAGCTTGCGCCGATATGCTGACTTGACCGGGACGCGCGCGGACCCGATCCGGTCCGGAACGGGAAAGCGGGGACCCGCGGGTCCGCCGGGGTGACGCGACCGTGTCCTTCGGGTATCGCTTCCCGGGAGGCTTCGCCTCTGCCGGGCCCGTAGCTCAATGGTTAGAGCCGGCCGCTCATAACGGTCTGGTTGCAGGTTCGAGTCCTGCCGGGCCCACCATCGAACCCGGACATGCCCGGCGACCCGCCTCCTCGGCGTTCGCGATCCGGCGATCGCGCATGCGCCGCCGCGCGGGCGCGCCCTTCGTGATCATCCACGGCGAGGCAATGTATTACAGCACAAACAAGCACGCCATCAATATACATGCCTCGCATACGATCCAGACACCGAAGATAGTGACCAGCTCCCAATCCGTCTTCTCGTTGAACTTGGTTGGAGCGTACATGCTCGGCCTCCTTACGGCGCGCGATGCACCGCAATCGGTCCCCGACGATCTGATGAGATACTGACGCTCAGAATATTGGAGCACAGGAATCACCACCGTGCAACCGCCGGCACGGGCGAATTCAAACGCCGAAGCAATATAACAACGCCCGGTCCGCATTTCAGACGAAAATCCGTCCGACCGAAACCTCGGAACAGCCCGTATCGATTGGCCGAGATGCGATTCCCGGGCGCGGCCGCATCCGGCGGACACAGCTCGGCGGCGGAGCCGCGGGCTGTCTGCCCTCCGGCGAATGGTCGTCCAAGCGTCATCGGGCCGGCATAGGGTCGCCCCTCCGCTCATCCGAGCCGATGCGATGGTCCGATGGATTGGTTTGACCTGCCCGAAGACGCCCAGCTGACGTCGGAGACCGGCGCGAGCCGGATGCGTATGTACATCCTCGTCGGGCTGATCGGCCTCGGGGCGTTCGGCGTGGTCGGCACCCTGCTGCACCTCCTCCCGGCCTGACGGCGCCGGTTCCGGGGGACCGGCGGCGCCGGATCCGGGCCCCGGCCGCCGGTCACGCGGCCTGGATGTCGCGGAGGAAGCCATCGACCTCCTGCTTGACGGCCAGCGACTGCTTGGCCAGCTCGGCCGCCGCGTTCAGGACCTGCGTGGCGGCGCTGCCGGTCTCGCCCGACGCCGTCAGGACCCGGGCGACGTTGGCCGACACGTCCTGCGTCCCCTTCGCCGCCTGGCCGGCATTGCGCGAGATCTCGCCCGTGGCCGCCGTCTGCTCCACCACCGTCGAGGCGATCGCGCCGCTGATCTCGCTCACGCTGGCGATCGTGCGGGCGATCTGCTGCATCGCCTCCGCGGCCTGACCCGTGGCCGCCTGGATCGCGGCGATCTTCCCGCCGATCTCGTCGGTGGCCCGGGCGGTCTGGCCGGCCAGCTCCTTCACCTCGGCCGCCACCACGGCAAAGCCCCGCCCCGCCTCGCCGGCGCGCGCCGCCTCGATCGTGGCGTTGAGCGCCAGCAGGTTGGTCTGCCCGGCGATCCCCGAGATCGTCGTCACCGCCGCGCCGATCTGCTCGGCGGCCGCGCGCAGGCTCGCCATGGCGGCGTTGGTCGTCTCGGCCTCGTGGGCGGCCTGACCGGCCACCGCGTTGGAGCGCACCACCTGCCGCTCGATCTCCTGGAGCGAGGACACCATCTCCTCGGCCGCCGCCGCCACCGTCTGGACGTTGGACGCGGTCTGCTCGGCGGCACTGCTGGAGGCGACCGCCTGGCTGCTGGTGTCGGCGGCGACCCGGGTCATCGCGCGGGCCGTGGCGTCGAGCTCGGTGGTGGCCGCGGTGACGATACCGAGCGAATGGGCGATCTTCTCCTGGAAGGCACGGACGAGCTGGTCGATCCGGTCGGCCCGGTTCTGGCGGGCCTCCTGCTCGGCGGCCTGGGCGGCCTCCAGATCGGTCCGGGCGATGGCGTTCTGCCGGAACACGTCCACGGCCTTGGCCATGGCGCCGATCTCGTCCATGGCGTCCCGCGACGGCACCGCGACGGTGGTGTCCCCCGCGGCGAGGCGGCGCATCGCATCGGTCATGCCGGCCACCGGGCGGATGATGCTGCGGCCGATGACCAGGGCCAGGGCCACGCCCAGCACCAGCGCCAGCCCGACGAGCACGAACTGGACGCTGCGCGCGCTCGCCACCGCGGTCTCCACGGCCCGGGCGTTCTCCTCGACCGCGACGTTGATGCCGTCGCGCACCGCGTTGCTGCGCGCCACGATCACGCCCGTGTGCGGCTTGATGCCGGTCTCGAACACGGTTCTCAGGCCGTCCAGGGCGCTCGCGGTCGTCTGGAAGTTGCTGCCATAGGCCTCCAGCTTCTCGATCACCGCCTTGATCTGGGGGGCGAAGGCGATGCTCCCTTCGGCGCCCTGGAGGGCCTTCAGGGTGGCTTCGGCCTTCTCGACGTTCTTCGTGAAGGTCGCCGGGCCCTTCGGGTCGAGCGTCGCCAGGAAGCGCCAGTTGGCGACGCGAACCAGCAGCACGGCGCTCTCGACGGTCTGGGCGTCGCCGAGCAGCGCCGCGCTGGCGCGGGCGTGCGCCTCGGCGACCAGGGTATTGGTCGCGCTGGTCAACTCGTCGCCACCCGTGAACAGGCGCTCCTTGGCCTGAGACAGGCTGACGCCCGCCGAAGCGAGGCGGTCCAGCTCCGGCTTCAGGGCGCGGGCGTTGTCTTCGATCTCGCCATACACCTTGCGGCGCGATTCCGTGATCGCCAATCCGATCAGCGTCTTGCCCGTCTCCTCGATGTCGCGGCGCGTCTGCTCCAGGGCGACGATCCGCTCGGGCGTGGGGGCGAGCCGGTACTGCTCGGCCTCACCGGCGAGGCGCGCAGCGAGGCTGTTGACCGTGAAGATCGTCTGCGCAATCAGCTCCAGGCGGCCGCGGAGCGCATATTGCTCGTTGATGACAGCTTGCTGGTAGAGCGAATATCCGCTGATACCGGCGGCGATCAGAACAAGCAGCCCAAATCCCGCGTATAGTCGCAAACGAATGCCGATTTTCATAAATTTCCAGGCCTCTTCGTCGGATATGAGTGTGTTCATAAAACACTATTTCTTGTAAGTTAAACGGCACTCTGTCAAGTTTGGAATCATGTCGTAATATTGTTTGGTTTATACGGAAATTTACATGTCGAGTATCACAAACAATAGTTACGACAGAACGAATGATGGCGGCACTTATCCAAAGTCGGCTCCTCAATATTCCGGATGCCGCACATGCCTGTGCGTCTCGGCAGGGCCCGCCGCCGACGCGCAGCACCCATGCAGGGCCCGGATCCCGTCACCCTCCGGGCGATGCGGAACCGCCGGCCCGGCCGAATCGCGCGTAGAGCGCCGGCAGGACCACCAGGGTCAGCAGGGTGGCGCTGATCAGGCCGCCGATCACCACCGTGGCCAGCGGCCGCTGCACCTCCGCGCCCGTGCCGGTGGCGAGCGCCATCGGCACGAAGCCCAGCGACGCCACCAGCGCGGTCATCGCCACGGGCCGCAGCCGGGTGAGGGCGCCGTCCCGGATCGCCGCCCGCAGGGGCCGTCCGGCGACCACGCGCTGCTTGATGTCGCTGAGCATCACGAGGCCGTTCAGCACCGCCACGCCCGAGAGCGCGATGAACCCGACCGCGGCCGGCACCGACAGCGGCATGCCCCGCAGCCACAGGGCCGCGATGCCGCCGGTGAGCGCCAGCGGCACGGCGCTGAACACCAGGAGCGCGTCCCGGGCGCCGCCGAGCGCCGCGGTGAGCAGCAGGACGATCAGCACGAAGCAGACCGGCACCACCACGGAGAGGCGCGCCCGGGCCGAGGCGAGGTTCTCGAACTGGCCGCCCCAGGTCACGGAGGCGCCTGCCGGCAGCCTCACCTGAGCGGCGACCTGCGCCTGCGCCTCCGCCACCAGCGAGCCGATGTCGCGTCCGCGGACATTGGCGGTGACGACGACCCGCCGCCGTCCGTCCTCGCGGCTGATCTGGTTCGGCCCCTCGGTCACCGAGAACTGCGCCACCTGCCGCAGCAGCACGGAGGCGGCCTTGCCGTTCGGCCCCGGGGGCAGCGGGACGGGCAGGTTCTCCAGGGCCTCCCGGTCCTCGCGAACCTGATCGGTCAGGCGCACCACGATCGGGACGCGCCGGTCGCCCTCGAACACGAGCCCGGCCGCCTTGCCGCCCATGGCGGCGCCGATCACCTCCTGGATCGCCCCGGTGCTGAGGCCGAGCCGGGCGGCCTCGGTCCGGTCGATCCGGATCTCGAGGACCGGCAGGCCGGCGATCTGCTCGACCTTCACGTCGTCGGCCCCCGGGATCCCGCGCAGGATCGCGGCGATCCGGTTGGCGGTCTCCAGCATCGGCGCGAAGGCCTCGCCGAACACCTTGACGGCGAGGTCGCCCCGCGTGCCGGCGAGCAGCTCGTTGAAGCGCAGCTGGATCGGCTGGGAGAATTCGTACACGTTGCCGGCGAGCTCGCTCAGCGCCGCCTCGATCCGCGCCTGCAGTTCGGCCTTCGGCAGGGCCGGGTCGGGCCAGTCCGCCTGCGGCTTGAGCATCACGAAGGTGTCGGAGGAATTCGGCGGCATCGGGTCGGTGGCGACCTCGGCGGTGCCGGTCTTCGAGAACACGTAGGCGACCTGCGGGAACCGGGCGATCACCTGCTCGACCTTGAGCTGCATCGCCTGCGACTGGGTCAGGGAGGTCGACGGGATCCGGGTGGCGTTGAGCGCGATGCTCTTCTCGTCGAGGAGCGGGATGAACTCGGTCCCGAGCCGGGCGGCGAGCAGGCCCGCCCCCGCCAGGAGCAGCAGCGCCGCCCCGACGAAGGGCGCGGGCGCCCGGATCGCCGCGCCGAGGACGGGCCGGTAGGCCGCCTTCAGCCCGCGCAGCAGGGGGTTCTCCGCCTCCGTGACCCGGCCGGTGAGCGCGATGGCGATCAGGGCCGGCACGAGGGTCAGCGACAGGACGAAGGCTGCGGCCAGGGCCAGGATGACGGTCAGCGCCATCGGCTGGAACATCTTGCCCTCGACGCCGGTGAAGGTCAGGAGCGGCACGTAGACCAGGATGATGATCGCCTGCCCGTAGAGGGACGGCGCGATCATCTCCTCGGCCGAGACCCGCACCGTCTCCAGGCGCTCCTCCAGCGCGAGGGTACGCCCCAGGACCTGCTGCCGCTCGGCGAGGTGGCGGAGCGCGTTCTCGGTGATGATCACCGCCCCGTCGACGATGAGGCCGAAATCGAGCGCCCCGAGGCTCATCAGGTTGGCGGAGATCCTGCCCGCGACCATGCCGGTGACGGTCATCAGCATGGCGACGGGGATGACCAGGGCGGCGATCAGCGCGGCCCGGATGTTGCCGAGCAGCAGGACCAGGACCACGATGACGAGGGCCGCGCCCTCGGCGAGATTCTTCGCGACGGTCCGGATCGTGGCGTCGACGAGCTGCGTCCGGTCGAGGACCGTCTGGACCACGATGCCCGGGGGCAGGGCGCGCCGGATCTGATCCAGGCGGGCGTCGACCGCGGCCGCCACCGTGCGGCTGTTCTCGCCGATCCGCATCAGGGCGGTGCCGATGACGGTCTCCCGCCCGTTCTCGCTGGCCGAGCCGGTGCGCAGGTCGCGCCCGATCCGCACCGCGGCGACGTCGCGGATCCGCACCGGCACGCCGCCGCGGCTGGCCACCACCACGTCGGCGATCGCCTCCGGGCTCTCCAGGCGCCCGGCCGCGCGCACCACGTAGCTCTCGCCGTTCTCCTCCAGGTAGCGGGCGCCCTGGTTGGCATTGTTGGCCTGGAGCGCCCGGGCGACGTCCGCGAAGGACAGGTCGAGGGCGGTCAGCGTCGTCGGGTCGGGCTGGACGTGGTACTGCTTCTCGAAGCCGCCGATCCCGTCGACCCCGGCGACGCCGGGAACGGACTTGATCTGCGGCCGGATGATCCAGTCCTGGACCGTGCGCAGGTAGGCGACCTGCTCCAGCTCCGTCGCGAGGATCTGGCCCTCCGGGGTCCGGTAGCGCCCGTCCGGCTGCCAACCCGGCCGGCCCGCCGGCACCACGGTCCGCTCGGCCGGCGGGGCGTACTGGACCGACCACATGGTGATCTCGCCGAGCCCCGTGGAGATCGGGCCCATCCGCGGCTCGATCCCGGGCGGCAGGTCCTCCTTGGCCTGCGACAGGCGCTCGGCGACCTGCTGGCGGGCGAAGTAGATGTCGAGGGACTCGGCGAAGACCGCGGTGATCTGCGAGAAGCCGTTGCGCGAGAGCGAGCGGGTGTAGTCGAGCCCCTTGATGCCGGCGAGCGCCGTCTCGACCGGGTAGGTGACCTGGCGCTCGACATCGACCGGCGAGAGCGACGGCGCCAGGGTGTTGATCTGCACCTGGTTGTTGGTGATGTCGGGCACGGCGTCGATGGGCAGCCGCGTCAGCGCGGCGGCGCCAAAACCCGCCGCCAGCAGCACGAGGAGCAGCACCAGCCAGCGCTGGCGGACCGAGACGGCGAGGATGCGACTGATCATGGTCCGCCGCCTCAATCGTCGTGGCCGGCTTCGGCCTTGCCGAGCTCGGCCTTCAGCAGGAAGGTGTTGCCGATCGCGATCTCGGCGCCGGGCTCGAGCCCGGCGGTGACCTCGTGGGCTTCGTCGTCGGAGCGGCCGAGGGTGACCGGGCGCGCGGCGAAACCCTCGGCCGTGCGCACGAAGACCACGCTCCGGCCCGCGAGGGTCTGGACGGCCGCCTTGGGGATCCGGACCGGGACCACGTCCTCGGCGATCGCGACCTCGGCGGTGACGAAGGTCCCGGGCCGCCAGGCGAGGTCGGCGTTCGGCAGGGCGACCACCACCCGGGCCGAGCGCGTGTCGGCGTTGAGGAACGGGCTCACGAAGATCACCCGTCCCTCCGCGCGGCGCTCCGCCTCGCCCGCCCGGCCCGGGGTGACCGTGACGCGGGCGCCCTCCCGCACCTGGGCGAGATCGAGCGTCGGCACCGACAGCTCGATCCAGACCGTGGAGAGATCGGCCACGGTGTAGAGGTCGGCCGGGTCGCCCTCCTTGCCGACCGCCGTGCCGACATCGACCCGGCGCTCGACGATGCGGCCGGAGAGCGGCGCGCGCAGCGGGTAGCGCCGGAGCGTGGACTGGTTCGGGGTCGCCTCGTCGCGCTTCTGGGCGGCCGCGACCTCGCCGGCGTCGAGGCCGAGCGCCGACAGCTTCTGGCGGGCGAGGTCGACCCGGAGCTGGTTCTCCAGGAAGGCGGCCCGGGCGGTCTCGAAGGCCGCCTCCGAGGCGCTCCGGGAGGCGAGCAGCTTCTGCTGGCGCTCGTAGTTGATCCGCTGGAGCTCGGCCTGGACCTGGGCGGTGAGGTACTCGCTCTTGACGTCGGCGACCTCCCGGCTGTCGAGGATCGCCACGATCTCGTCCGTCCGCACGGCGTCGCCGAGGCGCTTGCGCATCTCGGCCACGGTCCCGACCACCCGGGCCGGGACCCGGGCGATCCGGTCGGTGTCGGGGGTGATGGTGCCGGGCACGAGGAGGTGGCGCGCCAGGGTGCCGCCGCCGACCGGCGCCGTGACGATGTCCTGCCCCGCGACCTGATCGGGCCGCATCCGGATCGCCCCCTCCGCCTGGCCCGCCTCGTGGGCCGGGCCGTCGTGCGGGTGGTCGTCCGGTGCGGTGTGACCGTCGCCGGCGGCCGGGGCCTGCGCGAGCCCGGCGACGGCGAGGGCCTGCCGCAGGCGGGCGGGCAGGGTCGGAACGGCGGCACCGAGGGCGATGCCGGCGGCCAGAAGGGCCCCGGCGAGGGCCGCGGACGGGAGGATGCGCATGGGATCGGCTCGGCCGGGACGGCGGGGCGCCGCGCGCGGCGGCCCGGAGGTCCGGTTCAGGGGTCGCGTGAGGGCGGGCCCGGGCCGTTTCCGGTCTCCGGGCGGGACGCGCGCCGGTCGGCGGCGTCAGCTCACGCCCGCGGGGGCCGCGGCAGCCGGTCGGGACTGACGGAGGCGCGCACCTCAGCGCGGCCGGCCCGCAGCGGCCGGCCCGGGACGGCGGCCGGCGCCACCGCCGCGATCTCCAGGCGGGCGGCCTGATGGCAGCCGCAATGGAGGTGGGTGTCGAGGCCGGGATCGACGGTAGCGGCGGCTGCCGGCGCGTCGAGGGCCGGTCCCGCGCCCCGGCCGTGATGGCTGCCCGCGTGGAAGGCGAGATCCGCCGCGAGGCCGAAGCCCGGTCCGGCGACCGACAGCGTCAGGACGAGCGCGAGCATGCGGACGGCGAGCGCCCACCAGCCCCGCGCCCGGACGGCGCGCCCATGCCGAACCCCGAAGATCATTGCGGGGGTTATGGTCGATGCGGGGCGGGGCGCACAAGGGGCCTGTCCCGACGCGGGCTCCGCACGGGCCTGCGCTTCAGGCCGCCAGCCTGAGGACCCAGCCGTAGAAATCCGTCCAGGCCTCGGTCGGGGCCGCGTCCGCGGGGGCCTCGGGCCGGGTCCGGAGGTCCCGGGGGGCGTGGCCATACGCGGCCCGGAAGGCCTGGGCGAAATGTGCGGGGCTCTCGAACCCCCAGCGATACGCCACCTCCGAGATGCGGGCGCCGCGCCCGCCGCCCGCGGCGAGGTCGCGGTAGGCGCGGGCGAGCCGACGCTGACGGATGTAGCCGGACACGCCCCCGAGCGGGACGAACAGGCGGTACAGGGCGCTGCGCGAGAGGCCGAACCGCCGCCCGAGCGTCTCGGCGTTCAGGTCGGGGGCGGCCAGCTCGGCCTCGATGAACCGGCGGAGGGCGAGGCGGAGCGGGGCGCTGTCCGGGTCTCGGCCGGCCGGCCCCGCGCCGGGCAGGCCGGAGGCCGCCGTGCCGAGCAGCAAAGCGGTCGCCTGCGCGGCCGCCGCGGCCTCCGGCTCCGAGAAGCCGGGGGCGTGCGCGGCGAGGGCGCGCAGATGATCGTTCAGCATCCGGCCGAACGGGCTCGCGCCCGGGATCACCCGACCGTGGAGGGAATCGAGCCCGCCCTGATGCGCGCCGAAGAGCCCGCGCGGCAGCACCACCGTCAGGGCCTCGTAGTCCGTGGAGCAGGCGGAGAGCGGCCGCGATAGGTCGAGCAGGCAGATGTCGCCCGGGCCGCAATCCCGCTCGCCGCCGCCGGCCTCGATCCGGGACCGTCCGGAGAGGCGGACATGGGCCAGGATGTGATCGACCCCCATGCGGGCCACGAGGACGCGTTCGCGGGTGAAGCGCAGGCCCGAGGCGCCGGCACGGCAGAAGATCGCATTGCCGAGGTGCTGGACATGCGACCGGCCGCGGAAATCCGCGAGATCTTCCTTCCGGATCGCGAAGGTCCAGAACGGCGCGACGGCCTCGCGCCAGGCCGCCGCCTGATGAAGACCTGGCCGCTCATCCTCGAGCCGGAGAACTGAGTTCGATCGCATCACCCGTGTCGTACACCCCCGTGTTCGAGTACTCGTCCGGCCGCGCCTCTTACAGGAGATGCGGCTTTAAAGAAAAGAGGAAGAGACGATGCCCCGCCGGTGATCGAATGCGGACCCGGACAGCGCGGGGGCTTCGCCTGGTTCCGAAAGCCGGCGATCACGGCGATGACGACGCCCTCGACCCGTGAGCGCGTTGCGCGCCGAGGGGTGCCGCGCCTGCGGCCATCCGGGACGACGGGCCGGATACGAGACGTCCCGCGAGCCGGACGGCTGCGGGACGGGAAAGTTGCACGGTCGTGAGGCCCCGGGGTTTCGGTGGTCATGGTTAACGGCGCGTTACCGGCCGCCGGGCGCTGCGTCGCTGCCCATGGCGCCATTGCCGGTGCTGCCGTTGGGCGTGCGCGGCGCGACGGCCAGTCCGGCGGAGCCGGCGACGCGGGCGAGCAGGGCGGACGGGACGGTGCGGCTGGTCATGATGCTCCGTCCCGATCGGGTCTCACCGTGCCGGCTGCAGCCGGCGATGACCTTGAAACCACCGGCAGCCGCCGGCTCGGGCCGAACAACGCCGGCCGGCCGGGCCCGTTCCGGGGCGAGCCGCTTCGGCGGCGTTGGCACAATCGTTCGTCGCGACCGTTTCGACCGGGAACAGCCGGGCGGGCGCCGAGCTTGTCCGACCAATGGGGCTGTGCGGACGCGAGTGTGGCGTGAAGGTCTTCCGGATCATGCAGGCGGCGACGGGTGTCATCCTCTGGATCGGCGCAGCGCTCGATTCCCTGACGGCCCTGGACGCGATGGCCCACGCGGCCGGTTACCGCGACCGTGCCGGCATCCCGCCCCACCTGCGGGCCGGCGGCCTTCACGTCGAGGAAGTGGAGGCCTGAGAGGGATCATGACCAAGCTGTTCATCGCGCAGGTGCGCGACGCCCGGGGACAGAAGCCCCTCGTCACGGTCAGGGCGGAGGCCGAGGGCGAGGCGCGCCTGTTCCTGACGGCGGCCTATCCGGAGGCCGAGATCGCCGCCATCGCGGAGCCCGGCGACTGGACGAGCGATGCCGATACCGGGACCAGGGCGGGCGACATTCGCGAGCATCCCGGGGTCGCGTGGCAGCCGCCATCCAGCCTGGCCGGCTGAGGCGGGAGCGTTCTGCGCCGGCCTGGGGACAGGTCCGGCGCGCCGGGCCGCTGACAACACGTGCAGCGGCCTCGTCGAGGGGAATTCAGCACGAAGCGCGGAGGCTGCGGCATGATTTCCGGCGATCCGACACCGCGGCTCTTCGCGGCCGCCGCCGCCCTCACCGGCACCGGGATCCTGATGTGCCGCGCGGAGCCGTCCGGGGACGGGATCCTGGTCGGCCTGCTCTGCCTCGGCCTCTGGGCCCTCGGGACCCTCGCGGCGCGGCCGACGCGCCCCGCGCGACCGGTACGGCCGATGGTTCTGGAGGCCGTCGTGGTGGAGACACCCAGGGCCCCGCCGGAATTGCTGCCCGCGCCCCGCCCCGCCGGCCTCCGGACGGCGCCCGCCCGCGGGCTCGGCCTGCCGACGCATCGGCAGCGGGTGGTCGAGCGGCACACGCATCGGCGCCGGTAAAGCATCAGGCCGAACGGTGGTTTCCGGCTTCCGGAGCGATGACGCGAAACCGAAGACCACGCGCATCGTCCGGGTTCCGATATCCCGGACGATGCGCGAGGGCCGTTCCCGGTCGCGTTGCGACGGGGAACGGCTCCGGCTCCGGGTCAAAACGTGCGTTCCTGCGCCGAACCGGCATCCCCTGCGGCGGAACGCACTCGCGACCGGGTCTGCGGGGCTGGAACCGGATCGGCCGGGGGAAAGACCGATCTCGGGCGCGCGTTTTCGGGCCGGATATTTCTGATATGCCATCTGTCCCAAGGGTCGACTGGGGAGGTGTACGTGTCGGGCTGTGTCTTCGCGAGCCGGGACGGGGGATCCTCGGCGCCCGGCGGCCCGGTCGCCGCGTAGGTGCCGTCAGCCGGTCCCGAGATCGCCATGGCCGCGCCCCCACCGCCGGCGCCCTATCGGCTGCACTGCGTCGTGCACCGGGAGAGCGCCAGCGGCATCATCATCCACGACGAGCAGATCCGCGCGCCCTCCGAGGCCGCGGCCGTGGCCGACGCGAAGGCCCGATTCGCGCAGCTCCTCTCCGGCCGTTCGGGCTCGGCGGCCCTGAGGGACGCGGCCGGCCGGATCGTCTGGTCCGGGCAGAAGAACACGCCCTCCGGGGCGGGGGCGCCCGAGACCGAATCGTAACGCCGCCGCGGAGAGCGCCGGCCCGGCCGCGTCCGCCGCATCATGCCGGATATCGACAGCGGCACGAGGTGCTGAGTTTCTGATTGGCCTCGTCTTGGTCCGAAAGCCGGCAGCCGCCTGTCGGGACGAGGCTCTAGCGACGCGGCTCCAGATCGATCACCGGACCGGCCGGATCGAAGAGCGCATCGTCGAGCGGGCCACCGTCATCCAGCTCGATCTCTTCGCGACGCCGGAACGGCGCGACCGACGACAGGACGCCAAGGGAGAGAGCTCCGGCCAGGAGGGCCACCAGGATCGCGATCGTCATGACGGAACCCTCGGACGTCGCGTGCGGCGACATGAAGCACCGAGCCGATTAAGGCCCGGTTCCCGCCAAGATGCAATCGAAACACGGCCAGCGGCGGCGCGGACGGGATCGGAGCGCACACGGCGCCGGGTGCGGGGCCGGCGGCGTCACCGCCGCGCGTGCGCCTGTTCCTGATGGCGGTCGACCTCGTCGCGCACGCCGCGACCGGCCATCAGGATCTCGGTCATGAAGGCGGTGATCGCCGCGACGGTGCAGACCAGGGCCGCCCCGAAGCACGCGAACAGGATCGACGCGGCGGCGCCGTCGCGCAGCGCCCCGACGAACAGCGTCAGCACGGCCAGGCCGATCAGGCAGCTCCCGAGCGAGGCCAGGGCGACGGCCACGTCGAGCACGAAGGAGCGCCGCCGCAGGAAGGTCAGCCGGCGGGACAGGCGGGCGGCCTCGGCGGTCGTCGCCCGGGCGGCCTCGGCCGAGAGGGCGTCGACCTTGTCGGAGATCCGGCCCAGGCGAGTCGAGAACACGTTGAGCAGCGTCGCCAGCGCCGAGAGCAGGAAGGCGGGGGCGAGCGCCACCTGGATGATGTGCGCGATGCTGTCGGGTTCGGTGGCATTGAGGGAGAAGCCGAACATCGGCGCGCTAGGCCCGCAGGCACGGCACGCCCGGGCCACGCCCGGGACCGGCTCGGACGGGGAATCGCGGCGGCACCATGCCGACAGGGTCACCACAGGATGGCCCCCGCGCGCAAGCCGCCATCAACGGCCGCGCGACCGGGTTGATGCGCGTGTCCCGGGATCGTGACCGCAGCGCCGGATACGGGCCGGGGAGGGGCGCCACGATCCGCTGATGCCGGGCGGTCCGCTCGCTCACGCTCGATATCTGCCGCTTCTCCACAGGCCGGTCGCTCCGCCCGGGCGCGGGCTGTGCCGGCGCCAGATCGTGCGAGGACGCGTGATTTACCCCGCGATTCGTCGGTTCGGCGCGACCCTGCACTGCTGAAACCCCATCGGCCAAGGGCATAAACCGCGGGTCGCCGAGATGAGCCACAATTGTCGGCGGCGGATGAGCCCCGGCGATCACTGGTCATGTTCAGGCGCCGGCCGGTCCGACCCGCGGAAGATTGACGTGAGGTCCCGGTGGAACGCGGCGGCGACCCGCCGGGACTCCGGGCGTTCGACGGCGGGCACGATCGCAACCGGGCGTCGGTTAAGGGTAACCGCTTTCTGCCGCGCCGCGTGGGCTTGCGGGCCGTCACCCGGTGCGGTCTAACGCACCGGGAAGCTTCCTGGTTGGTCCTGGGAACGTTCACGAGCGAACTCAAGCCCCGCACGCCTTCGCGCGGCGGGGCTTCTTGTTCACGGAATCATCTGGAATACCGGCATCGCGGCACTTTCATCGGGAATGTGCCGCAGCGCACGGGATTATCGGCCGCCCGAAAACATCACTTCGCGCTGTTGCAGCGCTGCACTATCGCGCGGCCGCAACCTGTCGTTCTGTGATCGGGTACACATCCCGCCCAACGGGAGACAGAGGACCAGATGATCAAGAAGCTTCTTCTCGCGAGCGCCGCCACGGCCCTCCTGACCGGCGCCGCCTCGGCCGCCGACCTGCCGCGCCGCGCCGCGCCGCCGCCGGTGTTCACCCCCGTGCCGGTGTTCACCTGGACGGGCGCCTATTTCGGTATCAACGCCGGCTACGCGTTCGACGCCAGCAGCAACAACACCTCGAGCTTCGCCGTCCCGGCCCCGTACGGCAACGGCACGACGGCCTATTTCGGCCAGCGCAACCAGGAAGGTTTCTCGGGCGGCGCCCAGGTCGGCTACAACGTCCAGTTCACCCCGGGCTCGGGCGTGGTGGTCGGCATCGAGGCCGACGCCCAGTACCTCGACTTCGGCCGCAGCCGGAACAACGCCCTGCTGGTCGGCGGCCTGGCCCCCGGCTACTACGTCACCGACCCGCGCGGCCTGTCGAGCCTCGACTACTTCGGTACCGTCCGCGGCCGCCTCGGCTACGCCTTCGACCGCGTGCTGGTGTACGGCACCGGCGGCTTCGCCTACGGCTCGGGCAGCGCCGACCGCTCCTTCGGCGGCTACGCCGGCAACGACAGCTTCCGCACCGGCTACGCGGTCGGCGGCGGCATGGAGTACGCCCTCCCGACCGACTCGTTCCTGAACTTCTTCCGCTCCTCGGCCGTGACGCTCAAGGTCGAAGGCCTGTACGTCAACCTCGACCGCAACACCCGCAACCAGGGCGCGTTCGTCATCAACGCCGCCACCAACTTCCCGGTGGCGTACAACACCCTCGGCCGCCGCTCCGACGAGTTCGCCGTCATCCGCGCCGGCCTGAACTACAAGTTCGGCTCGTACTGAGATCCGACAGCGAGGGCAGTGACTGACGGCCCGACCTTGCCGCTTGTTCGGCAGGGTCGGTTCGGAACGCTGCAGAGTGACCACCCGAACCACGCGGCGCACCGAACGCGCGCCGCGTGGTTTGTTTTTGGCCGACGCCCGCGCCGCCGACCGCCCGGGGTTTCGGGGCCGAGGCCCGGAAGGCGATGGCCTGCGGGCGATCGTCGTTGAGGTTGGCGGGCTTCCGGCGGTCCGCGCCATCATGGGAATCCGCACGGCTGCGCCGCGTCGCGCCCGGACCGCCGCGGCGTCATGGACCGGCCCCGGGGGCGAAGATCGACGGTTACAACCGGAACATGTGGCGGCCTCGCCGGTAAGCCCTATGCGCGTCTCGCGCAAACGGAGCTTTCCGCATGTTCATGAAGATCGACCGCCTGCTGACGGATCTGCCGGAGCCGAAGAAGCCGGAGCCCAACGCAGCCGCCGCCCTGCAGGAACTGCTCGGTGGCAAGTATGGCGAGATGTCGACCCTCGGGAACTACATGTTCCAGAGCTTCAATTTCCGCAACAAGACCAAGCTGCGGCCATTCTACAGCCTCGTGTCGAGCATTTTTGCCGAGGAAATCGGCCATGTCGAGCTGGTCTCGACCGGCATCGCCATGCTGAACAACGGCCCGGGCAACCCGGCCAAGGACGTCGATATCTCCAAGGCGCCCTTCGCCGAGATGCAGGATGTCCGCCTCGCCGGCAGCTTCCTGGCGAATGGCGGCGGCGCGATGCCGATGAACGCCAACGCCGCGTCCTGGAACATGGACATGGTGACGACGACCGGGAACCTGATCATCGACCTGCTGCACAACTTCCACCTGGAATGCGGCGCGCGCATCCACAAGCTGCGGGTCTACGAGACCATGATCGAGCCGACCGGCCGGGAAGTCTGCGCCTACCTGCTGGTGCGCGGATCCCTGCACGCCCACGCCTACGCGCTGGCGTTGAAGAAGCTGACCGGCGTCGAGATCGAGAAGATGCTGCCGACCCCGAACATCGACCTGTCGCGGGTGCCCGAGTGTCAGAAGTACCTCGACGAGGGCAAGCACCGGCGCCTCTACACCTTCAGCGAGGCGGATTACCAGGAAGCCGCCGGCGTCTGGTCGAACGACGAGGTGGCGCTGCCGGGGGACCCGCCGGGCAACCTCGAAGTGGTCGACGGCTATCCCGAGGGCGGCAAGATCCCGGAACTCGACGGCAATTACGGCGCCTTCGCGCCGGATTACGCGCCGGAGGAGATCTTCGAGATCGCCAGCAAGCTCTACAAGAAGGGGCGCTGATCACCGCGGGTCCGGCGACGCCGGACCCGGCTACGCCCCCTAAAGCGGCGGCACCGCGAGGCAGCCGCCGAGCGCCGTCCTCAGCGCCGCCGCGTCACTGTCCGCGACCGAAAAACCCGCCGTCAGGGTCTGATCCCCGGCGCGCGGGCTCGCCTGTGTCCAGGTCAACCGCGTGCCGGCCTGGGTCAGGGCGAGGGTGACGCCGCGCAGGGGATCCTCGCCCCGGCGGGAGCCAGCCACCGTCAGGCTGAAGCCCGTGTCGGGATCGCGCGTTTCCGCGCCCTGCGCCGGCATCCGCACGGACCGGACGCCGCCGGCATTCGCGACCAGGATGCCGGTGAGCGGCGCCGCATGTCCGTCCCCCTCCAGGCCGGCGACATCGAAGCCCTCCGCCGCTGCCGCGACGTGCGGGACCGTCAGCACCGCCGACAGGCCGGATCCGGCCGGATCGCAGGCGAGCCGCAGGGTGGCCGGATGCTGGCCGGCGCCGAAGGTGGCATGGCCGGAGAGTTCCATGAATCCCGCCACCGGCCGCGACCCATCGGGCAGGACGGGGGTGCCTCCGGTCAGGACGTCCGAGAGCCGGACGCCGTGCGGCCAGGGACCCGCCACGAGCACAGCGACCGCAACCACCAGAATCGCCAGAGCCACGCCGATCCTGAGCCGCATCCTGTCCTCCACCCGTGGGAAACCCGGGCCGGCGGCATAGCGCATCGTCCTGGACATCGGAACCAGGACGATGCGCTCCAGCACCGTCCCGACAATCGGACCCGGTACGATGCCGCAGGTCCTTGATTCCGCATCATTTTTCCGAAAGCCGGAAACCACCTTTCGGGATGATGCGCGCGGTCTCTGGTTCGGCATCATCTGTTTCCGAAAGCCGGAAACCACCTTTCGGGATGATGCGCGAGATCTCTGGTTCGGCATCATCTGTTTCCGAAAGCCGGAAACCACCTTTCGGGATGATGCTCCGGACGATCGCGGCCCGGCCGCAACCCTTCGTTCACCATGCTCGCGGGAACGGCCCACAACCGCAACCTGTGAGCCCGGCGGAAACTCCGTACAAACCGATCGATCCTATGCACGCCCGCTCAACCCTGAGCGTCGCGATGCGCATCAAGATCCTCCTGGCCCTGACCCTCGTCGTCTACGTCACGACCGGGCGTGCGCCGGGCATCCGCGAGCCGCGCAACCCGGATACCGAGCAGGCGGGTGGCCGCGTGGTGATCGCCATGAAGCGGGCCTGGTCGTGAGGGTCAGGCCGGCGCCGCGCAGGCCCTGAGCCGGGCGGCCACCAGGGCCTGGAGGCTCCACAGGTGCCGGTCGCGGATGCCGAGCCGCTCGCAGGCCTCGACGGTGCGGAACAGGTACTCGGCGCTCGGGCCGGCATGCCCGCAGGCGACGGCGATTTTTTCCGCGATCTCGGCGTCGGAGAGGCGGCCGGCGTAGCGCTCGCTGGCGCGGTTGGCCAGGAAGGTCAGCGCCGGGACGGTCCCGGCCTCGGTCTGCACCGGCAGCCAGCGGGCGACGTAGCCCCGGCCGCGCATCTCCCGCCGCCAGACCGGCATCAGCGCCGTGCGGATCTCCGTCCCGGGCAGGCGGAACGCGACGCCCCGGCACAGGCCACCGCGGTCGAGCGCCAGGACGAAGCCCGGCCGCTCCGGCGTTCCGCGGAATCGGCGCTGGAGCAGGCAGAAGCGCCGGTGGAAGCCGCGCACGGTCCCGAGCCGGCGCTCGGCCACGGGGAATTCCGGGCGCCACATCAGGGAGCCGTAGGCGAAGACCCAGATGTCGCGGCCCGCGCGCCCCGCGACGATCGCCTCCAGCCCCGGGCGCAGTTCCGCGTCGCTCAGGAGGTCGAGGGCGCTCGGATCATCGGGCACCGGGACGGAATGGGCGCGGGCGATCAGGTCGAGGCTGAGGTCGAGGGTGCGTGCCGGCATCGGGGACATGGCGGTCAACGCGGCCGGCTCACCGGGCGTTGCCGAGCGCGTCCAGTTCCGGGAAGGGTTGGCTGCGATGGCCGGTGCAGACCTCGTCGTCGTCGATCACCTCCAGCCGGTCGGCCTGGTAGTGCATCACCGCCTTGGGCCGCTCGGGCTTGCCGAAGGTCCGGCCGCTCATCCGGCTCGACACGCAGTAGATCGTCCGGCCGCCATCCGCGACCGGGCCGGCGAGCCGGCTGCCCTCGAACCGCACCGGCAGCAGCGAGACCGAACCGAATTCGACCTGCCTCAGGGCCAGGGCGGCGATCCGCGCCTTGAGGGCCGGGGAGGGCGCGTCCTCGGCGGCGGGCGGCTTCGTCGCCTTGGGGGCGGCCAGCGCGGCGGCCGAGGCGATTATCAGGGCGGCGAGAGCCAGGACGGCGCGAGACGGCATGCGGGCGATTCTCCGCGGCCAAGCTACCGCCCCCCGCCGGCCGCGCAAAGGCGGCACGGCCGCCGGACCTCACGGATCCCGACCACGGCTCGGGATCCGGGCAACGGCATCTTATATGACGGCCTCGACGCGGCTCACGGAGGCCGCGATCCCGACCCTGCCCGCCGGTGATGTGACCCCGATGCAATGGACCGACGACGCGCTGGTGCTGGGCTCACGCCGGCACGGGGAGAGCGGCGTCATCCTGGAGGCGATGACCGAGGCGCACGGGCGCCATCTCGGGCTCGTGCATGGCGGGCGCTCGCGCCGGATGCAGCCGGTGCTCCAGCCCGGCAACCGGGTCCGTCTGACCTGGCGGGCGCGCCTCGACGAGGGTCTCGGCGCCTACGCGGTGGAGCCCCTCGACTCGCAGGTCTCGCGCCTGATCGGGTCGGGGCTCGCCCTCTACGGGATCGGCCACCTGGCGGCCCTGCTGCGGCTCCTCCCCGAGCGCGACCCGCACCCGGCGCTCTATGCGGCGGCCGGGATCCTGGTCGAGCACCTCGACGATCCGGCCATCGCGCCGCCCCTGATGGTGCGCTTCGAGCTGGAGATCCTGTCGGAGCTCGGCTTCGGCCTCGACCTGACCGCCTGCGCCGCCACCGGCGGCAATGACGCCCTGGCCTACGTGTCGCCCCGGAGCGGCCGGGCGGTCAGCGCCTCGGCCGGCGAGCCTTTTCGCGATCGGCTGCTCGCCCTCCCCACCTTCCTGCACGCGGGCGGATCGCCGGGGCCGGACGGCGTTGCCCAAGGGTTTACCTTGACGGGGTACTTCCTCGACCGGCACGTCTGGGGCCCGCGCGGCCTCGCCCCCCCCGAGGAGCGGGCGCGATTCGTTGCGCTCGGTCGCGAGGCCGGGTAATGTTCCTGTTCTGTTCGAACCCGTTCGGCCGGGGCATTCCGGCCAAGCCCCGCCTCCAGATCCGCCACGCCGGCGGGTGACCGCGGCGGATCCGTCATCCGGGCCTTTCCGCACGGCCCCGGGGGCGAAACGCCGGGCGTTCGAAACGTTGCATTGAGGAGCCGTCATGGGCCAGCCCTTCGAGCCGCCATCCGGCGACGGGATCGAGAGCGTCGAGCTGAAATCCGCGCTCGAAGAGCGCTACCTCGCCTACGCCCTGTCCACGATCATGCACCGGGCCCTGCCGGATGCCCGCGACGGGCTGAAGCCCGTGCACCGGCGGATCCTCTACGGGATGCGGCTGCTGCGCCTCGATCCGAATACGGCGCACAAGAAATGCGCCAAGATCGTCGGCGACGTGATGGGCGACTTCCACCCGCACGGCGACCAGGCGATCTACGACGCCCTGGTGCGGCTCTCCCAGGACTTCGCCCAGCGCTACCCGCTGGTCGACGGGCAGGGCAATTTCGGCAACATCGACGGCGACGGCCCCGCCGCCTACCGCTACACCGAGGCCCGGCTCACCGAGGTCGCCCGCCTGCTCCTCGACGGGATCGACGAGGACACGGTCGATTTCCGGCCCTCCTACAACGGCGAGAAGGAGGAGCCGGTCGTTCTGCCGGCGGCCTTCCCGAACCTGCTCGCCAACGGCAGCCAGGGCATCGCGGTCGGCATGGCGACCTCGATCCCGCCGCACAACGCCGCCGAACTCTGCGACGCGGCGCTCTACCTGATCAACCATCCCGAGGCGACCTCGGCGCATCTCGCCAAATTCGTGCAGGGGCCGGACTTCCCCACGGGGGGCATCCTGGTCGATTCGGCCGAGTCGATCGCCGAGGCCTACCGGACCGGCCGCGGCGCCTTCCGGGTCCGCGCCCGCTGGACCAAGGAGGATCTCGGCCGCGGCACCTGGAACATCGTCGTCACCGAGATCCCCTACGGCATCCCGAAGGGACGGCTGATCGAGAAGATGGCCGAACTCCTCCAGGAGAAGAAGCTGCCGCTCTTGGCCGACGTGCGCGACGAATCGGCCGAGGACGTGCGCGTGGTGCTGGAGCCGCGCTCGCGCACGGTCGATCCGGTGATCCTGATGGAATCGCTGTTCCGGCTCACCGAGCTGGAGGCCCGGATCCCGCTCAACCTCAACGTCCTGGTCGGCGGCCTCGTGCCGAAGGTGATCGGGCTCGTCGAGTGCCTGCGGGAATGGGTCGACCACCGCCGCGTGGTGCTGCAGCGCCGCTCGCGCTATCGCCTCGGCCAGATCGACCGCCGCCTGGAGATCCTGGGCGGCCTGCTGATCGTCTACCTCGACCTCGACGAGGTGATCCGGATCATCCGCGAGGAGGACGAGCCCAAGGCCGCCCTCATGGCTCGGTTCGAGCTGACCGAACTCCAGGCCAACGCGATCCTCGACACCCGCCTGCGCTCCCTGCGCAAGCTGGAGGAGATGGAGCTGAAGCGCGAGTTCGAGGCGCTCACCGCCGAGAAGGCCGAGATCGATGATCTGCTCGCCTCCGAGCCGGCGCAGTGGAAGACGATCCAGGCGCAGATCCGCGCCGTGAAGAAGACGTTCGGGCCGGAGACCAAGCTGGGCAAGCGCCGCACGACGCTGGCGAGCCCGCCGGATGTCGGCGGCATCGACTTCACGGCGGCCCTGGTGGAGCGCGAGCCGATCACCGTGATCGTCTCCACCAAGGGCTGGATCCGGGCGCTCAAGGGCCACGTCGCCGACCTCTCGGGGGTGGCGTTCAAGGGCGACGACAGCCTGAAGATCGCCTTCCCCACCGAGACCACCCAGAAAATCCTGCTGCTCGCCACGAACGGCAAGGTGTTCACCCTGGAGGCCTCGAAGCTGCCGGGCGGGCGCGGCTTCGGCGACCCGGTGCGGCTGATGGCCGACCTCGACGACGGCACCGAGATCGTGGCGGCTCTGCCCTACCGGCCGGAGACCAAGCTGCTGATCGCGGGCTCGGACGGGCGCGGCTTCGTGGCGCCGGCCGACGCGCTGGTGGCCAACACCCGCAAGGGCAAGAGCGTGCTCGGCCTGGACGGCGACGCCACGGCGGCCGTGCTGGTGCCGGCGGACGGCGACCACGTGGCGGTGGTCAACACCGAGAAGCTGCTGCTGGTCTTCCCGGTCGCCGAAGTTGCCGAGCTCGCCCGGGGCAAGGGCGTCCGCCTCCAGCGCTGCCGCAGCGGCGGGCTGCTCGACGCGCACGTGTTCAAGCTGGCGGACGGCCTGCCCTGGCAGGACGGCTCGGCCGAAGGGCGGCTGGCCAACGCGGCGGTGCTGGAGAAGTGGCTCGGCCACCGGGCCGAGGTCGGGCTGATGATGGCGCGCAGTTTTCCGAAGTTCGAACGGTTCGGGCGCTGAGCGAAGTGAGATTGTGACGGGCTTCCGACCGGCCCCCTCATCGCTGACGGGCTGGCTGGAGGCCTCCTTCGAGGCCTCCGCTCCGCTGCGGCACCTCAGGATGAGGGCTCAATGTTCACACATCTTCATTCGACGAGGCCGGATTCGCGCGTCTCCCTCCCCCCTTTGCGGGGGAGGGTGGCCCCCGAAGGGGGTCGGGAGAGGGGAGCGACGGTGCAGAACATAGCTCTGTGCTATGTGAAGGTCGCGCCCCTTCCGGACACCGGGTTCCCCTCGTGCGGGACTTCGTCCCGGCCCGACCCCTGCTGACGCAGGGGCCACCCTCCCCCGCAGAGGGGGGAGCGCGCGCGCGTGGCAGTTCCGGAATGCCATACTCGGCAGCCGGACGAGGATCCCAAAGGCGAAGTGTAGATCCGTCAGGCGATGAGGGCGCGGGTGGGACAGACCCCGTCTCAGTGCGAACGCTGGCCGAGCCAGAGCGCGCCGAAGGCCAGCACGCCGCCACCAAATGGCACCGCGAGCAGGAGAAGGAACTGGGCTGTCGTCATGGGCAAAGGATCCGCGGCGGGTGCCGCGCACCCAATGTATGGCGCCATCCATGACCCCGCAAACAACCATGGTGATTGAACGCCGATGCGAACCGGTCCTCCGTCATCATGAGCGCAGCGAAGTGACCCAGGGTTAGCGCAGCATCCATCAGCGCGGGGCCGACTGGATCGCTTCGCTCCGCTCGCAAAGACGGCGGCGCCGGAGGGGGGATTGGCACCCCGATCACCGCCCCGTCACGGCCGCCTCGTCCGCCGCCCAGAGGTGCTGCGCCGCGTAAGCGCGGAACGGCCGCCACGCCTCGGCCAGGGCCAGAAGCTCGGCCGCGCTCGGCCGTCCGGTGGCGGTCGCGAGCGCCCGCAGCAGGCCGACATCGCCCACCGGCAGGGCGTCCGGCAGCTTGAGCGCCCGCATGGCGATGTATTGCGCCGTCCAGGGTCCGATCCCGCGGATCGCCGTGAAGCGCAGCACCGCGGCTTCCAGGGACTCGGCCGGGGCGAACAGGTCCCGGTCGGCCAGCGCCGCCGCGGCCAGCGCCCGGATCGCCGCGCCGCGGGCCCGCGGCATGTTGAGCGCCAGGGCGACATCCGCCTCGACCAGATCGGCCGGTGCGGGAAAGACGTGGGTCAGGCCGCCGAACGGCTCCGCGAGGGGCGTCCCGAAGGCCGCCACCATCTTCCCGGCGAGCCCGATCGCGGCGGCGACCGAGACCTGCTGGCCGAGGATCGCCCGGCAGCCGGTCTCGAACGGGTCCCAGGCGCCGGGCAAGCGCAAGCCCGGCCGCGCCGCCACGAGCGGGGCCAGAACCGGATCCCGGGCCAGGCAGACGGCAATGGCGGCCGGGTCGGCGTCGCAATCGAACAGGCGGCACAGGCGCGCGGAGACCGCCGGCGCGTCGCTGGTCCCGACGCCGCGGAGCGTTGCCTGCAGGCAGCCGTCGCCGGACTCGACGGTCACGAGGCCGTGCCGCCCCGCGACGCGGATCGTGCGGGCGTAGGCTGCCGCAGGGTCGATCGTCTCGACGCCCGGGATCGCGCGCTTGGCCAGGAAGGCGCGGATCGCCGCCCAATCGTAGGGCGGCCGATAGGGCAGGCGAAGCTCGATCGCCTCCGCAAACGCGAAGGGCGGCCTCTCGGCCGCCCCGCTGCTCGTCGTCCGGGACAGGTCCCGCCTCAGCCGCGGGCGTCGACCGGCACGTAGTCGCGCTGGGCCGGGCCGACATAGAGCTGGCGCGGCCGGCCGATCTTCTGCATCGGGTCCTCGATCATCTCGGCCCACTGGGCGATCCAGCCGACCGTGCGCGCCACCGCGAACAGCACCGTGAACATGTCGGTGGGGAAGCCCATCGCCTTGAGGGTGATGCCCGAGTAGAAATCGATGTTCGGGTAGAGCTTCTTCTCGATGAAGTACTCGTCCTTGAGGGCGATCTGCTCCAGCTCCATGGCGACGTGGAGCAGCGGATCGTCGGTCTTGCCGAGCTCCTTGAGCACCTGGTGCGTGGTGCTCTGCATGATCCGGGCGCGTGGGTCGTAGTTCTTGTAGACTCGGTGGCCGAAGCCCATCAGGCGGAACGGATCGTTCTTGTCCTTGGCCTTCGCGACGTACTTGCCGACGTTCTCGGGGGTGCCGATCTCCATCAGCATCTTGAGCGCCGCCTCGTTGGCGCCGCCATGGGCCGGGCCCCACAGGCAGGCGATGCCGGCCGCGATGCAGGCGAAGGGGTTGGCGCCCGAGGAGCCGGCGAGCCGCACCGTCGAGGTCGAGGCGTTCTGCTCGTGGTCGGCATGCAGGATGAAGATCTTGTCCAGCGCCCGGGCGAAGACCGGGTTGACCTCGTATTCCTCGCACGGCACCGCGTAACACATCCGCAGGAAGTTCGAGGTGTAGTCGAGATCGTTCTTCGGATAGACGAAGGGCTGGCCGATCGAGTATTTATAAGCCATCGCCGCCAGTGTCGGCATCTTGGCGATCATGCGGATCGACGCGATCATCCGCTGGCTCTCGTCGGTGATGTCGGTCGAGTCGTGGTAGAAGGCCGAGAGCGCCCCCACCGAGGCGACCATCACGGCCATCGGGTGCGCGTCGCGCCGGAAGCCGGTGAAGAACCGGTTCATCTGGTCGTGCACCATGGTGTGGCGCGTGACCCGGTAGTCGAAATCGGCCTTCTGGGCGGCGGTCGGCAGGCTGCCGAACAGCATCAGGTAGCAGGTCTCGAGGAAGTCGCCCTTCTCGGCGAGCTGCTCGATCGGGTAGCCGCGGTAGAGCAGCACGCCCTCGTCGCCGTCGATGTAGGTGATCTTCGATTCGCAACTCGCCGTCGAGGTGAAGCCCGGGTCGAAGGTGAAGGCGCCGGTCTGGGCGTAGAGCTTGCCGATATCGATGACGTCCGGCCCGATCGTCCCGGATTTCACCGGCAGCTCGATCGACTTGCCGTCCACGGTGATGGTGCTGGGTGCGCTCATGGATCGTGGACCCTTCTGTGGCGACGTGGCGGATGCCGGCCTCGGGCTGCCCGAGCCGGTCCCGGGGGCCTGAGCACCGCGCCGTATGCTGCGGGTGCTCACTGTCATGGGTTACCCAAACGGCACTGCAGCAGCAACGGGGTCGGTGACAACCGGACCCCGACGCCAAGCGAATTTGACCAAGCGAAATCCGGGCCGAAGGCCGCAGGTCCCATCCCGCACGCCGCGGAGACCCTCAGCCCTGCGGCGCTTGATCGCCGAGGCGGGCCAGGGTCTCGTCCCGGCCGAGCACCGCCATGACGTCGAACAGGGGCGGGGAGGTGGTCCGCCCCGTGAGCGCCGCCCGCAGGGGCTGGGCCACCTGCCCGAGCTTGCAGCCGGCCGTCTCGGCGTAGTGGCGCACGGCGCCCTCGGTCGAGGCCGCGCTCCAGTCGGGCACCGCTTCGAGCATCGGGCGCACCCCGGCGAGGCGGGCGCGGCCCTGGTCGGAGAGGAGGGCGCGGGCCTTGTCGTCCAGCGTCAGGGGGCGCTGCGCGGTGAGATAATAGGCGCTGTCGAGGAGTTCGATCAGGGTTTTGGCCCGCTCCTTCAGGCCCGGCATGGCCTGGGTGAGCTTGTCCTTCAGCTCTGGCCGCAGGGGCGCCGCGAGGCCGCGCTCGGGCCCGACATTCGGCAGGATCGTCTCGATCGCCGCCACGAGGTCGGCATCGGCGCTGGAGCGGATGTAGAGCCCGTTGAGGTTGGCGAGCTTGGCGAAGTCGAACCGCGCCGCCGAGCGCCCCACCGACCCCAGATCGAAGGCCGAGACCATCTCGTCGGTGGAGAACACCTCCTGGTCGCCGTGGCTCCAGCCGAGCCGCACGAGGTAGTTGCGCAGGGCCGCCGGCAGGTAGCCGAGGTCGCGATAGGCCTCGACGCCGAGCGCCCCGTGGCGCTTCGACAGCTTCGCCCCGTCGGCCCCGTGGATCAGCGGGATATGGGCCATCTTCGGGATCGCCCAGCCCAGGGCCGAGAAGATCTGGCTCTGGCGCGCCGCGTTGGTGAGGTGGTCGTCGCCGCGGATGATCTGGGTGACGCTCATGTCGTGGTCGTCGACCACCACGGCGAGCATGTAGGTGGGCGTGCCGTCCGAGCGCAGAAGCACGAGGTCGTCCAGATCCTTGTTGGCCCAGGTCACCCGGCCCTGGACGGCGTCCTCCACCACGGTCTCGCCCTCCAGGGGCGCCCGCAGGCGGATCACCGGCTTGACCCCGGCGGGGGCCTCGGCCGGGTCGCGGTCGCGCCAGCGCCCGTCGTAGCGGGGCGCACGACCCTCGGCCCGGGCGGTCTCGCGCATCTGCGTGAGTTCCTCGGCGGTGGCGTAGCAATGATAGGCGCGGCCCGCGGCCAGCAGCTCCTCGGCCACCGCCCGGTGGCGCTCGGCCCGGGCGAACTGGAAGATCACGTCCCCGTCCCAATCGAGGCCGAGCCAGGTGAGGCCGTCGAGGATCGCGTCGATCGCGCCCTTGGTGGAGCGCTCCCGGTCGGTATCCTCGATGCGCAGCAGCATCCGGCCGCCCGTGTGGCGGGCATAGAGCCAGTTGAACAAAGCCGTGCGGGCCCCGCCAATATGCAGGTAGCCGGTGGGCGAGGGGGCGAAGCGCGTGACGACGGCTGAGGACATCGGTCCGGTGTGTTCGGGGGCGGGTCGGGAGGGGGCGCAAGGCGCGGCGCGGGGCTCGACACGGCGCCCTAGCACGAAGCGCCGGCTGTAGCACGGGCCGCCGGATGGGTTAAGAATCGGGCCGGGAATCGCTGGGCCGGCGTCGACAGATCGCGCGGATCGGGGCGGCGGCAATGCGGCGGATCGGCGCGAGGCTGGCGGGGGGCGTGCTGACGCGGGCCACCCCGCGCGCGGCGGCGCTCCCGGCGCTGCGCGACTGGGCCGCCGCGGGCCTCGCCCGGGAGGCCGAGCAGCGCCGCCTGTTCCCCTGGCTGGCGGTGGCCTTCGGCGCCGGGATCCTGGTCTATTTCGCGGCGGCGGACGGCGAGCCGGTCCTGGCCGCCCCGCTGATCGGGGCCGCCCTCGCCCTGGCGCCGGTGCCGGTCCTGGGCGCGCGGCCGGCGGCCCTGGCCCTGGCCCTGGCGGCGGCGGCCGCGTTCCTGGGCTTCGCGGCGGCGACCTGGCGGGTCGCGCAGGTCGACGCGCCGATCCTAGCCCGGACCACCATCGGGCCGCTCACCGGCATGGTCGAGGCGCTGGACGAGCGCGAGGTCGGCGCCCGGCTGGTGATCCGGGTGGAGAGTTTTGCCGGGCTCGCGCCGGAGCTGCGGCCGGCCCGGGTGCGGGTCTCGTTCCGCAAGACGCCGATCCCGCGGCCCGGGGAGTCCATCGCGGCGACCGCCCGGTTGCTGCCACCCCCGGAGGCGGCCCGGCCGGGGGGCTACGACTTCGCCCGGGACGCCTATTTCCAGGGCATCGGCGCGGTGGGCTCCCTGGTCGGCGCGGTCACGGTCCGGGCACCCGCGGAGCCGCCGCCCCTGCGCCTGCGCCTCGCCGCCCTGCTGGACGAGGCCCGCAACGCGCTGACCCGCCGGATCGCGGGGGCCGAGGGCGGCCAGGCGGGGGCGGTGGCGGCCGCCCTGGTGACGGGCAAGCGCGGGCTGATCGGCCCGGCCACCAACGATGCGCTGCGCGCCGCCGGCATCTACCACGTGGTCTCGATCTCGGGTCTCCACATGGTGCTGGCCGCCGGCGTCGTCTTCTGGCTGGTCCGGGCCGCCCTCGCCCTGGTCCCCCATTGCGCGCTGTTCTGGCCGATCAAGAAGATCGCGGCCGGCTTCGCCATGGTGGGGGTGAGCGCCTACTGCGCCTTCTCGGGCTGGGACATCGCCGCCGAGCGCTCGCTGATCATGACCCTGATCATGCTGGGCGCGATCCTCGCCGACCGGCCGGCCCTGTCGATGCGCAACCTCGCGCTGGCCGCCCTGATCGCCCTGGCGCGGGAGCCGGAGGGCCTGCTCGGCCCCAGCTTCCAGATGTCGTTCGGGGCGGTGGCCGGGCTGATCGCCTGCGCGCGGCTGATCGACGGGCGCCTCTTCGTCCGGCCCGGGGCGGGGCGGATCGGCCGGCTCGTCGGCACCGGGCTGTCGGCGGTCACCGGCACCCTGGCGACGACCCTGGTGGCGCAGGTCGCCACCGCGCCCTTCGCCACCTACCATTTCCAGACGGTCCAGCCGTTCGGCCTCGTCGGCAACGCACTGACCCTGCCGCTGGTCTCGCTGGTGGTGATGCCGTCCGCGGTCATCGGGATCCTGGCCTATCCCTTCGCCCTCGACCGGCCGGTCTGGTGGCTGATGGGGCAGGCGGTCGGCGGCATGCTGGCGATCTCCGCGTGGATCGCCGGGTTCGAGCGGGCGACCGTGGTGCTGCCGGCCTTCGGCACCGGCGCCCTGGCCGCGATGACGGCGGGCCTGCTGCTGGCGACGCTCCCGGCCTCGCGGCTGCGCTGGCTCGCCGTGCCGCCCCTCCTGCTCGGGCTCGGCCTCGCGGCCCTTCCGGACCGGCAGGACCTCTACGTCGACCGGCAGGGCTGGGGCGCGGCGGTGCGGGGGCCGGACGGCCGCCTGGCCGCCCTCGGCAGCCCCTCCGGCTTCGTGCTGGAACAATGGCTGAAGGCGGATGGCGACGGGCGCCGGCCCGACCGGGCGGCCGGAGCGGGGCCCGGCGGCCGCTGCGACCGGCTCGGCTGTACGGCGCTTCTGCCGGACGGACGGGCGGTGGCCCTGATCCGGGACCGGCGCGCCTTCCCCGAGGATTGCGCCCGGGCCGCCGTGGTGATCACGAGTCTCACGGCGCCGCCGACCTGCACGGGGCCGCTGGTGATCGACCGCCGGGTCCTGGCGGCGCACGGCGCCGTCGCCCTGCGCGTCGACGGGGGCGGGTTCACGATGCGCGCGGCCCGCGGCGACGGACGGTCGCTGCCCTGGCGTCCGCGGGCGGCACCGCCGGCCGGCTCCGAGCCGGGGGCGGATCTCCCCGCCGAGGGAACCGGCGGCATGGCCTCATCCGAAGTGCCGCAAGCCCCGGCCGACGCCCCGGCGGAACCGCTTCAGTAGCGGCGCACGAGGCTGACGAGCCGGCCCTGGATCTGGACCCGGTCGGGACCGAGCACACGGGTCTCGTAGGCCGGGTTGGCGGCCTCGAGGGCGATCGAGGAGCCGCGGCGCCGCAGGCGCTTGAGCGTCGCCTCCTCGTCGTCGATCAGCGCCACGATGATGTCGCCGGTATTGGCGGTGTCCTGCTTGCGGATCACCACGAGGTCGCCGTCGAGGATTCCGGCCTCGACCATCGAATCGCCGCGCACCTCCAGGGCGTAGTGCTCGCCCCCGGCCAGGAAGTCCGGGGAGAGGGTGATGGCGTGGCTCTGGTTCTGGATCGCCGAGACCGGCGTACCCGCCGCGATCCGGCCCATCACGGGGATCGAGATGGACCGGCCGCCGTCGTCGATCATCCGGGTCGCCGCCGGCTGGGACGGCTGGGACGGCTGCCTGGACTTGCCACCCTCGACCACGCTCGGGGTGAAGCGGCGCGGCTCGGGGGCGGGGGCCGGGGTCGGCGACCGGTGCAGGCTCTCGGGGATGCGGATCACCTCGATGGCGCGCGCCCGGTTCGGGAGGCGGCGCAGGAAACCGCGCTCCTCCAGGGCCGTGATCAGCCGGTGGATGCCCGATTTCGACTTCAGGTCGAGGGCGTCTTTCATCTCGTCGAAGGACGGGGGAACGCCGCATTCCTGCATGCGGCTCTGGATGAACCGCAGAAGGTCCAGCTGCTTGCGCGTGAGCATCGAAGGGGGCCTCGCGGCTTGGCGGACCGCCCCAGGGCGGCCGCTGAAACAAATCGCGAACACGTTAAACGTTCCGCAAGTGTTCCGCAAGCGTAATACGGCCACGCTCGTGTCCCGGCGGCAGAGGCGGAGCACAAACGCATTGACGGCACAAGCGGAGCCGTTTCAATGCACCCGGGCGCCCCGCCGGACAAGACCGGCGGCTCCGGCGGCGGGTCGGTATCGGGCTGGGAATGATGAGGATGCGACAGCTCGCGGCGCCAGGGTCCATCCGTTTCGCCCTGGGCGTCGCCCTCCTGGGCTCGGCGCTCGCCGGCTGCACCACCGGCTTCTCGTACATCTCGCGGAACTACGTGGCGCTCACCCCCCAGGTGGTGACGATCGGCTGCAAGGAGCCCTACGAGGTCTACGACAACCGGCAGCTGCGCCGGATGCTGATCGTCTCGAACGCCCTGCGCGAATATGCCGGTTGCAACCTGAGCGAGGTCCGGATCGATCCCGAGCCGGAGGCGACCCGAGTCAAGCGCTTCCGCACCGCCGCCCGCGCCTATCTCGACGAGACCGTGCGGGAGGAGTGCCGGGTCACCGGCGAGACCGTGTTCGATCCGCTGAAGACCGAGTTCGCCTATGCCTGCGACGCGCCGGTCGAGAGGCGGGGCACGGTGGTGCCGCGCCTGCCCGGCCGCAATCCGGGGCCCGCCCAGCGCTGATCCGCCGGGCCGGAGGGGTCCGGCGTCCCTGACCCGCCGGCCGGGACACCGGTGCCGGGGGGATGCGTCAGGCATCCGGCTTCGGGAAGGTGCGCTCGGTGGCGTCGCCGGCCGCCGCCAGCAGGGCGCGCGCGAAGGCCCGGGCCTCGGCCCGGTCCAGCACGATCGCGGCGGTGACCGGCCCGCCCCCGAGATCCGACAGGGCGAGTTCCAGCCGCACCCCCTCGGGCACGGCGCTCGCCTGCAGGCTCCAGCCCGGCCCCCGTTCCGCGCTCTCCGCCATCGCTCAACCCTCCCGGTGCGCCCCGGGAAAACGCCGCAGGCTCCCGCCGGAACTGCCCCGGCCCGGGACTGTTCCCGAGCCGTGCCAAGCGCTTCCCTGCCCCGCCTCGCGGCGTTCCTCAAGACTGCGGGCCCCGGACTCGTGGTGATGCTCGCCGACACCGATGTCGGAAGCCTCATCACGGCGGCCCAGAGCGGCGCCCGCTGGGGCTACTCGCTGCTGCTCCTGCAGATCCTGCTGGTGCCGATCCTCTACGTCGTCCAGGAGCTGACGGTGCGGCTCGGGACCGCCACCGGCCGCGGCCACGGCGAGCTGATCCGGGCGCATTACGGGCCGGTCTGGGCCTGGATTTCCTTTGGCGGCCTCGTGGTCGCCGGGATCGGCGCCATCGTCACGGAATTCTCCGGCATCGCCGGCATCGGCGACCTGTTCGGGGTGCCGCGGCTCGTGAGCCTCGGCCTGCCGGCCGCCCTGCTACTCGGCCTCGTGTTCACCGGGAGCTACCGGCGGGTCGAGAGGGTGGCGATCGCGGTCGGCCTGTTCGAGCTGGTCTTCATCGGGCTCGCCGTGGCGGCGCGGCCGGATCCGGGGGCGATCGTGGCATCCTTCGCCCACATGCCGCTCGGCGACGGCCAGTACCGGGTCCTGATCGCCGCCAATATCGGCGCGGTGATCATGCCGTGGATGATCTTCTACCAGCAATCGGCGATCGTCGACAAAGGCCTCGGCTGGGACCACGCACGGCGCTCGCGGCTCGACACGCTCCTGGGCGCGGTGATCTCGCAATGCGTGATGGGCGCGATCCTGATCGCGGCGGCCGCCACGATCGGCAGGGCCGGGCAGGGCACGAAGGACGGTCTGCAGACCGTGGGCGACCTCGCGGGGGCCTTCACGCCGGCCCTCGGGCCCTGGCTCGGGCAGGTGGTGTTCGGGGTCGGGATCATCGCGGCGGCCTTCGTGGCGCTGAACGTCGTGGCCCTGGCCCTCGCCTGGGGTTTTGGCGATGTGACGGGCAAGCCGCATTCCCTGGAGCAATCGCCCCGGGAGGCGCCGGCCTTCTACGGCGCCTTCGCGCTGGTGGTGGCGGCCGGCGCGGTGTCCGTGCAGCTCGTGCCGAATCTCGTGGCGCTCAACATCGCGGTCGAGGTGATGAACGCCCTGCTCCTTCCGCTCGCGCTCGGCCTCCTGATCCTGCTCGCCACCCGGGCCCTGCCGGAGGGGAAGCGCGTGGACGGCGCCTACAAGTGGGTGGTCTACGCCGTCTCGGGCCTCACGATCGCCTTCGCGATGGTCGGGGTGCTCGACGGGATCGGCCTGCTCTGACCCGATTGACGCGGGCGGCGCGATGATGTCTCCCGCGGGCTCCGATCAGGTGGAGTCGAGACATGCAAGAGATCTGGTTCCGTACGGGCGAGGCCACGGTGCTGGCGGCCGAGGGCCAGTACACCGACGCCATGCCGGAGGTGCTGATCGGTTCCGTGCGCGGGCCGGTGGGCCAGGCCTTCGCGTCGATGATGGGGCAGGTCCAGGGCCACACCCGGATGTTCGTGGTCCGCGACCTCAACCAGCTGGTGCGCCCGGCCACGATGATGACCACCAAGGTCACGATCCACACGGCCGAGTATGCCGAGCTCCTCGGCGGCGTGGTCCAAGCGGCCACCGGCGACGCGATCGTGGACTGCATCATCGAGGGCATCCTGCCCAAGGACGGCCTCGACGAGCTGTGCATGATCATCATGATCTGGCTCGATCAGCGCTGCGCCGAGGACGACAACCTCGACCAGAAGGACCTCTACAGGACCAACTACGAGGCGACGAAGCTCGCCATCGCCCGCGCCCTCAAGGGCGAGCCGACGGTGGACGAGCTGATCGCCAACCGGAAGACCGTGAAGCATTACGCGCTGGACGGCGTGATCGAGTACTGATCAGCCCTGCGCCCGCACGAGGGGCGTGCGGGCATAGAGATCGGCCACCGCGCAGTCGAGGCCGAAGCCGGGGAGGACCAGACGGTCGTCCCCGGTCAGGCGGGTGCGGGTCCAGGTCTCTCGGGTTCGCGCCGATAGGGTCAGGGCGGGGCTCTTCAGCTCGATCAGGAGCACGGCCTCGCACAGCGGCAGGGCTTCGTAGCCGGCGCACTTGACGTCGATCTTCTTCTGGCGCGTGCCGGGAAGCCTGCGGTGGTCGCTCGGAGACAGGATCTCGGCGGCCAAGTAGCAGCGCTCGACAGCATTCAATCCGGCCTCGATGTCGGCCAGATCGAGAACCGCAACGTCGGGCACGTAGATATGGCCCTCGCGAACCGGCCATAGGTCGACGGCGGGATTCTGCAGGGTAACGCGTGGTGAGCCTATCCGCCTGAGGCCGCCGTCGAGAAATCGCTGCAAGGCGCTGGCAATGAACTGATGAACGAGGTTGGGTTGGGCCTGCATCACGATCTGGCCCCCGATGAGTTCCCATTTCTCCTCATCAGGCCGCGTCTCGATGAAGTCCCAGAATCCTTGGTGGGGATCGGTCCTGTGGACGGGCGGAGTCTCGAGAATCGTCATGGGATCATCGTGGACAGCCCGGGCCGAGTCGACGCAGATCGAGGATCCCGCCGGCGCTCCCCCCGGTCAAGGGCGCGTCATCCCGGCGGGATGCGCCCCACCGAGCACAGGGTGCGCATCGTGGTGCTGCCCGGGTCGGTGTAGCAGGAGGCCGACCAGCCGCTCTGCTGGATGAACGATTTGCGCCGCTCCGACAGGGACGTCCGGTAGGCGTTGGCGATGATCGGCTCGACGGTCGCGGCCGGTTCGCCGATCAGGATCTCGGAGGCCGCCGACAGGTCGTGGAAGAAGGTCGCCGAGGGGGCGGGCTCGGCGGAGGTCGCCTGCACGATCGGCTCGGCCCGGCAGGTCACGTCGAACTTGATCGGGCCGGCGAGGCGGATGTCGATGCTCGGGCCGGCCCGCTTGCCGACCCTGCCTCCGATGGCCCCCGCGATCTGGCGGGCGAGGTCGTCGCAGGGATCGGCCCGGGCGGCCGATCCCAGGAGCGGCAGGCAGGCCAGGGCGGCGAGGAGGCGTGGAACGGTCAGGCTCGGCATGGCGGCACTCTACCCGCGGCGCGGCGCCTGTCGAGGTCAGGCCCGCATCTGGGCGAAGCTCGCGAGCCAGGCCGGCGCGACCCGCATCCCCGCCGGCACCAGCGCGTCCGGCGGCGGCCGGCGCACGCAATCCTCCAGATAGGCCAGGGATTCCTCAAGCACCGTGCCGGTGAACGGCTTGGCGATCACCGCCGTCGCCCCCGCCATGTCGTCGCTGAGCGCCCGGGCGTTGGCGGTCATGAACGCGGCCGTGATGCCGCCGAGATCGCGCACGGCATGCGCCACGTCGAGACCCGAGGAGCCGTCCCCGAGGCGCAGGTCGATGAGGACCAGCTCGGGCCGAGTCTCGTGGACGAGGGCGATGGCCTCGCCCGCGGTCATCGCCGTCCCCACGACGCTGTGGCCGGCCTCCTCCAGCATCATCTCGATCTGCATCAGGATGAGGGCTTCGTCCTCGACGACGAGGATCCGCAGCGGCTCGGTCACGGGGCCTCCAGACCGCCGGCCATCTCGCGCGGCAGGCGTATGCTGACGATCGTGCCCGGATCATTGGTCATCCAGGCGATGCTGGCATTGAGCTGGCGGCAGAGCGTGCCGATCAGGCGCTTTCCGAACGAGCGCTGCTCCATCGCCTGAACCGGCATGCCGACACCGTCATCGGCGATCTTGATGGTGACATGCGTGCCGTCCGGCGCCACCGTCACCGAGAGCCGCCCCGGGCGGTCGTCCGGGAAGGCGTGCTTGAGGGCGTTGGTGATCAACTCGTTCATCATCAACGCCACCGGCGGCGCCTTGGCGACCGGGATCTCCACGGTCTCCAGGTCCAGGTGCAGGCGGATCCGGTCGCGGCCGGAGCCGCGGACCAGGTCGTTGGCGAGGTCGCGGGCGAACTCGGCCACGTCGAAACGCTCGACGTTGTTGGATTGGTAGAGCCGGCGATGGACCGTGCCGAGGGCCTCGACCCGGGTCAGCATCGCCTCCATGGCGGCGCGCGCCGCGGGATCGGTGATCGCCCGGGTCTGCATGGCCAGCAGCGCCGCGATCATCTGGAGGTTGTTCTTCACCCGGTGATCGACCTCGTGGACCAGCATGGTCTGCGTGGCCAGGGCATCGGTCAGGTCCCGGGTGCGCTTGGCGACCTCGGCCTCGAAGCGGTCCTTCTCCTGCTGGATCTGCATATGCGCGTCGACGCGGTCGGTGACGTCGAGCTGCGAGGCGAAGAAGAACAGAACCTCGCCGGACTCGTCGGCGACCGGGCTGAGATAGAGCGCGTTCCAGAACGGCGTCCCGTCCTTGCGATAGTTCAGGATGTCGATCGCGATATCGGTGCGGGCCTCGACCGCCTCGCGGATCAGGGCGACGGCGCCGTGGTCGGTCTGTGCGCCCTGAAGAAACCGGCAATTGTGGCCGAGCACCTCGGACCGCGCGTAGCCGCTCATCCGCAGGAAGGCGTCGTTGACGTACACGATCGGGTTGTCGGGCAGGCGCGGGTTGGTGATGATCATCGCCATCCGCGTGGCGCGCACCGCCGCGGCGAACGGATCGCCCTTGCCCGGCGCGGCGTCGAGCTGGTCCGTCTGATGCCAGGCGTCGGGTTGTTCCATCGTCCCTGCTCTTTCGTGCCCGGCGTTCGTCACCTCCGGCAATCGGCTTCTGCCTGCGCAGTCACAGGCGCTGCCTTAACGGACGATCCACGCGATGGGTTCAGGGCCGGGGCGCTTTGGCGCCGGATTGGGATAGACAGAACGCCGCACCGGGGCCGCGCGGGCCGGCGCGTCCGCGGCGGCGATCCGGGCCGGCCTCAGTGGAAATCCCGGCTCGGATACACCCGCCGGTCCGGGGGCGCGCCGAAATCCGTGGTCTCGGGCGGCAGCTTCATCCCGGCCGCGCGCAGGTCGCGCAGGGATTCGGTGAGATCGCGGAATCCCTCGGCCACCAGATGGACCACCCCCTCGGCCCGCTGCACCCGGCCGCGCACGGCGAGGAACCGGGCCTGCATGGCGGCCCGGCGGTTGGCCTCGAACACCGTCTTCCAGACGATCACGTTGGCGATGCCGGTCTCGTCCTCCAGGGTCAGGAAGACCACGCCCTTGGCGGTGCCCGGCCGCTGGCGGATCAGCACGAGGCCCGCCACCGTGACCCGGGCGCCCTGGGGCAGGGCCGGGTCGAGATGGGCCCGGGCCGGGATCGCGCCGATCCGGGCGAGCCGGCCGCGGAAGAAGGCGACCGGGTGCCCCTGCAGCGACAGGCCGGTGGCGGCGTAATCCTCGGCCACCGCCTCGGAGAGCGGCAGCGACGGCAGGTCCACCGCCGGCTCGTGCCGGAACAGGCCGTCATCGGCGTGCCAGGCGAACAGCGGCAGGGGCGCCTCCAGCAGGTGGCCGCGGCGCTCGGCGCCGTCGGCCTTGGCCGCCCTGCGGGCCGAGGTCCCCTCCAGGGTGCGCACCATCCACAGGGCGGCGCGCCGGTCGAGGCCGAGCGACCGGAACGCGTCGGCCTCGGCGAGCCGCTCCAGGGCGTTGCGGGGCAGGGCGAGGGCCGCCTGCAGGCCCTCGATGCTGGCATAGCCGTTGGCCCGCAGCCGCACGAGCCGGTGCATGGCGGCCTCGGGCAGACCGCTCACCTGCCGCAGGCCGAGGCGCACCGCGTGCCGCTTCGGATCCCCGGCCGGCTCCAGGGTGCAGTCCCAGGCGCTGGCATTGACGCAGACACCCCGCACCTCGACCCCGTGGGCGCGGGCGTCGCGCACCAGCTGGGCCGGCTGGTAGAAGCCCATCGGCTGGGCGTTGAGGATCGCCGCCAGGAACACGTCCGGGTGCCGGCACTTCATCCAGGCCGAGGCATAGACCAGGAGCGCGAAGCTCGCCGCGTGGCTCTCCGGGAAGCCGTAGGTGGAGAAGCCCTTGATCTGCGCGAAGCAGCGCTCGGCGAACTCCGCCGGGTAGCCGCGGCGCGTCATCCCGCCCACGAATTTTTGCTCGAAGCCGCCGATCGAGCCGACATGCCGGAAGGTCGCCATCGCCCGGCGCAACCCGTCGGCCTCGGCCGGGGTGAAGCCGGCGGCCGTGATGGCGATCTGCATCGCGTGTTCCTGGAACAGCGGCACCCCATAGGTCTTGTGCAGCACCGTGTGCAGCTCGTCCGCCGGCCCGTGGTCCGGATGCGGGGCCGGATAGACCACCGGGTCGATCCCCGAGCGCCGCCGCAGGTAGGGATGGACCATGTCGCCCTGGATCGGGCCGGGGCGCACGATCGCGACCTGGACCACGAGGTCGTAGAATTCCTTCGGCTTGAGGCGCGGCAGCATCGACATCTGCGCCCGGCTCTCGACCTGGAACACGCCGACGGAATCGGCCTTCGCCAGCATCGCGTAGGTCTCGGGATCCTCCGGGGGCAGGTCGGCCAGGGTCTCGTAGAAGGCGCCGTGGTCCTTCTCCAAAAAATCGAGGCCGCGCTTGAGGCAGGTCAGCATGCCCAGCGCCAGCACGTCGACCTTCATCAGGCCGATCGCGTCGATGTCGTCCTTGTCCCACTCGATGAAGGTCCGGTCCGCCATGGCGCCGTTGCCCACCGGCACGGTCTCGTCGAGGCGGCCGCGGGTCAGGATGAAGCCGCCGACATGCTGCGACAGGTGGCGGGGGAAGCCGATCAGCTGGTGGGCGAGATCGAGCGCCTGCCGGAGCGCGGGGTTGTCGGGGTCGAGGCCGGCCTCGCGCACGTGCTTGTCCGGCACGTCCTTGCCCCAGGAGCCCCAGACCGTGTCGGCGATCGAAGCGGTCACGTCCTCAGTGAGGCCCAGAACCTTGCCGACCTCGCGGATCGCCATGCGCGGGCGATAGTGGATCACCGTGGCGCAGAGGGCGGCCCGCTCCCGCCCGTAGCGGTCGTAGAGGTGCTGGATCACCTCCTCCCGGCGTTCGTGCTCGAAATCGACGTCGATGTCGGGGGGCTCGCCCCGGTTCTCCGAGATGAACCGGGCGAACAGCAGCCGGTGCTTGGACGGGTCCACGGCGGTGATGCCGAGACAGAAGCACACGGCGGAATTGGCCGCCGAGCCGCGGCCCTGACAGAGGATGCCCTTGCCGCGGGCGAACTCGACCAGGTCGAACAGAGTCAGGAAGTAGCGGGCATAGTCCAACTGGGCGATGAGCTGCAGTTCCTCGCGGAGCGTCGCCTCGACGGCGGCCGGGATGGTGCCGGCATAGCGCCAGCCCGCCCGCTCCCAGGTCTTCTCCTCCAGGTATGCCTGGGGCGTGCGCCCGGGGGGCACCGGCTCGTCGGGATACTCGTAGTGCAGCTGCGACAGGTGGAAGTCGCAGCTCTCGGCGATCTCCATCGTGCGGGCGAGCGCCTCCGGATGGTCGGCGAACAGCCGGGCCATCTCGGCGGGCGACTTCAGGTGGCGCTCGGCATTGGCCTCCAGCCGGTAGCCGGCCTCCCCGATCCGGCAGCGCTCACGGATGCAGGCCACCACGTCCTGGAGCGGGCGCCTGTCGGGATGGTGGTAGAGCGCGTCCGAGACCGCCACCATGGGCGCCCCGGAGCGTTCGCCCAACTCGGCGAGGAGGCCGAGGCGGCGCCGCTCGTCGCCGCGCCGCGCGTGGCTCGCCCCGAGCCAGGTCCGGCCCGGGGCGGCCGCGGCCAGGGCTTCGAGCCGGCCCAAGAAACCGTCCGGGGGGCGCAGACGCTGGCCCGGCGGGATAGCGATGAACATCTGTCCTTCGGCGGCCTCCAGCATCTCGGCGAAGGAGAACTGGCACGCCCCCTTGCGGCTGCGCCGGTTCCCTCGGGTGAGCAGCCGGCACAGGCGGCCCCAGGCCTGCCGGTCCGCGGGATAGGTCACGGCCTCGAACCCGTCCTTGGTGACGAGGCGCACCCCCGGCAGGATGCGGATCGTCAAACCCTCCGCCTTGAGGGCCTGCGCCGCCGCATGCGCCCGCACCACCCCGGCGACCGTGTTGCGGTCGGCGATCCCGATCGCAGCGAGCCCGTAGGCCGCCCCCTGCACGACGTATTCCTGCGGATGCGAGGCGCCGCGCAAAAACGAGAAATTCGTGGTGAGGGCGAGCTCGGCGTAGGCGGGATGGCTCACGCGAACACCCCGTGGACGAACCACGCGGCCGGGCGGCCGGGGGCGTGCGGCCCGTCGCGGTAGAGCCAGAGCCGCCGGCCGGCCTCGCACTCCACCCGGTAATAGTCCCGGGCCGCGCCGGGCGCGTGCCACCACTCGGCCGCGATCCGCTCCGGCCCCTCGGCATGGACGATCGCGTGGATCCGGGCGCGCCAGCGGAAGCGCCGGGGCGGTCCCTCGGGCACCGTGGACAGCACGTCGAGGGCGGCCTCGCTCCGGGGGAACAGCACCAGGGGCCGGGGCGGGAGGTGATCCGGCCAGGATGTCGGGGCGCGGGTCCAGGGGAGGGGCTGGGCGGCCCGCTCCGGGATGTGGCTCGCCCGCGCCCCGAGGCGCAGGAGCGGCCGGCCGAGGCGCTGCGCCAGGGCGTCCGCGAGGGCGTCGATACCGTCGCCTTGGGGCGCCGCCCCGAGTTCCGTCTGGCGGGCCGACAGGGCGCCGGTCATTGTCACGGCGAGCGCCACGGTCTCGAAGCCGAAGCCGGCATCGAGGCCGGCGCCGAGGCGGTCGAGGCGCAGGGACACCAGGGCGGCGACGCGCTCGGGGCAGCGCTCGGGCCGGGACAGGCCGAGATCGAGGACGCGCATCACCCCGTCGACCCGGTGCAGCACGAGGCGCAGGGCGCAGGCGCCGAGCCCATCCCGCTCCAGCCGGGGGGTGATCTCGGCCATCAGCAGCCGGGCGGTGACGACGATGTCCGATTGCCGGCCGATCGGGTCGAGGAAGCCCCGGGCGGCCCGATACGCGGCCTCCGCGGTGAGCGGCGCCAGGGGCTCGGGCCGGCGGCCCATCGCCTGGTCGAGGCGCAGCAGCAGCGCCTCGCCGAAGCGGCGGGCGAGCGGCCCCCGGGCGAGCGCGTCGATCTCGCCGACCCGGCGCAGGCCGAGCCGCCGCAGGCCCGAGACCGTGCCGGGATCGAGGCGCAGGGCCTCCACGGGCAGCGCCCGCAGAGGCTCCGCGGCCCCGCCGGGGGGTACGATCACCCGGTCGGAGGCCCCGTAGCGGGCCAGCGCGAAGGCGCCGCCGGGCGTGTCGGCGAGCGCGATCCGGGCGGGGATTTTTGACCGCGCCAGGCGCCCGGCGAGGTCGTCCACGAGGGGCCCCTCGCCGCCGCGCAAATGGCTCGCCCCGGCGACGTCGACATAGAACCCGTCCGCCGCCTCGGCCGGCCCGAACGGCGCCACCCCGGGGGCGTAGCCCTCCGCCCAGCGGCAGAGCCGCAGAAGGGCCGCCCGGTCGGAGTCGGGATCGGCGGGATGGACCTGGAGCGGCACGCCGATCCGCGCCCGGACCCGGCCCAGGGGCTCGCCGGGCCGCAGGCCCAGGGCGCGGGCCTCCGGGTCGAGGGCGAGGAGCCGCAGGCCGCCGGGCCCCTCGGCCGCCACCGCGAGCGGGCCTTGATCAGGCGCGAGACCGGCCCGCCGCAGCCGCGTCACGGGCCAGTGGCTCAGGCAGACGCAGACGATGCGCGGCATGGTCCCACTCCAGAAGCCAGGCGCCGCCCCGCCCGTTGCGGCAGCGTTCGAGCCGCGCCCGCCAGCGCGGGTTGTCCAGGGTGCCGAACCGGTCCCGGGCGGCCGGGGCCGAGGCGATCCGCCAGCGGGTGGCGGCACCGTTGGGCAGCCCGGCCTCGGCGGGCCGCAGGATCACCAGGAGCGGCGGCGCGTCGCCTTCCCCCCCTTCGGCGGCGAGCTGCAGGCGCCGGCCCGGCTTCAGCGGCAGGCCGTCCGCGAGCAGACCGACGAGCGCCGGCAGGGCCCGGGCGTGGAGCGCCGCCTCCAGGGCGCGGAGCACCTCCGCGTCGCTGCCGGCCTCCAAGAGCAGCAGCCGGGCCGGATCGAGGCCGAGGCCGGCCAGGCCGTGACCGTGGGGCAGGGGCTGGTTCGGCGCAGCGGCGATCAGCGCCGCGCCCTGCGCGCGGGCGAGGTGGAGGGCGCAGAGCGCCAGGGCGAAGCCCAGGGCCGCGCTCGCATCCGCAGGCTCGGCCGGGGCGACCTCGTGCGGCGGCCCGAGGGCCAGCCCGCCGCCGGGCAGATGCGCGTCGACCGCCGTCAGGCCCAGCGGCAGGACCGGTCGCGGGGCCGCCGGGGCGCCGGGACCCGCCAGGCGCACCCGCAGGGCCGCCAGCTGCTCCCGGGGGCTGCCGGGAGCGGGATCCCGCCCGGTCTGGTTCGCAGGGTCCAGCCCCATCTGCGCGTGCTCCGATCATGCCGGACGATAGGAACATAACAGGAACATCTTCAAACCGTTTCCGCAGGGTCGCGGAATCGGACGCTGGTTCAGCGGCTTGGCCTGTGGATGGATGTGGACGCCTGTGGAATCGGCCGGGCCGCCCGCGACCAAAGCCACGGTTGACCGGGTCCGCGGCCCGGGACCACAAGTCGTGTGCCGCACCAGACGCGGCCGACACGGTCCGAGCATGCGCCCAGCCCTCGCCTTGACGATCCTGCTCGCCCTCTCGGGGGCGGCCTTCGCGCAGCAGCCGCCGGATCCCGGCCCCGCCCCATCCTCCGAGGCGCCCCCGCGCCAGGCCAGGCCGCGGCCCCGGCACGCGCAGGCCCCGAGCCAGCCGATCATGGTCTATGACGCCCGGATCGAGGCTGGCGACCTGCGCATCTCGGGCTCGGTGCGCAAGCCGGGGGCGATCGTGGTCCTGGACGACGACATCTCGGTCCAGGCCGACCGGCGCGGGCGGTTCACCGTCCGGCTCCCCTATCGGCCCGCGACCTGCGTGGTGACGCTCAAGTCCGATCCGGACGAGCGCGAGGCGGTGGTGGCCAACTGCGCCCCCGAGGGACCGCCCGGCCCCCAGGGCGCCGCGGGCCCGCCCGGGATGACCGGTGCCAAGGGCGAGGCGGGCGACAAGGGCGAGACCGGCCCGCAGGGGGCTGTCGGACCCCGGGGCGAGGCCGGCCCCAACGGTCCGGTCGGCCCACAGGGCGCGCCGGGTCCGAAGGGCGATCCGGGCGCCCCGGGCCTTCAGGGTCCGCCGGGTCCCGGCGGTCAGGCGGGATCACCGGGCGGGGCAGGGCCCCGGGGCGAGGCCGGCGCGTCCGCCCTCCGGGCCGTGCGCAAGTCCGACTGCGCGGGCGGCTGCGCCATCACCTGTCCGTCGGAAGAAACGCTGGTCACGGCCCATTGCCTCAAGGCCGGCGCCCCGGTCTATGACGGGGAGGGCGCCGGCTGCCCGGCGGAGGCCGCGGGCATCGTCGGGTTCTGCGCGCGGCCGTGAGGCCGGCGCCTCAGCCACCGGCGGCGCGCAGCCAGTCGCACAGCCCGGCGGCGGCGGCCCGGCCGCCCGCGAAGGCGCCCTGGAGCAGGTAGCCGCCGGTCGGGGCCTCCCAGTCGAGCATCTCCCCGGCCAGGAACAGGCCGGGATGGGCGCGCAGCATCGACCGCCCGTCGAGGGCGTCGAGCCGGACCCCGCCCGCCGTCGAGATCGCCCGGTCGATCGGCGCGGAGCCGGTGAGGGTGAGCGGGGCGGCCTTGATCAGCCCGGCGAGCGCCTCGGGCTCCGCGGGGAGCGCGGCCCCGGCGGCCTCGCGCAGCAGGCCCGCCGCCACGGGCGGGAGCCCCGCGGCCTTGCGCAGCCGGGTCGCGGCCGAGTCGCCGGGTCGGGCGCCGGCGAGGCGGCGGGCGAGGGCTTCCCGGGTCAGGTCGGGGCGCAGGTCCACGAGCAGCCGGGCGTGGCCCCGCGCCGCCACCGCCTCGCGCAGGGGACGCGACAGGGTGTAGACCGCCCCGCCCTCGATCCCGGCGGCGGTGATCACCGCCTCGCCCCGGACGGCTTTGCCGTCGCAGGCGAGCGCCACCCGCTTGAGCGGCGCCCCGGCGAAGCGCGCCCGGAACAGGGCGGACCACGCCACGGTGAAACCGGCATTGGCCGGGCGCAGGGGCTCCACCGCCACGCCGAGCCCTTCCAGCAGCGGCACCCAGCGCCCGTCCGAGCCGAGCCGCGGCCAGCTCGCCCCGCCGAGGGCCAGGAGGGCGGCCCGGGGGCGGACCACGAGGGGGCCGTCCGGCGTCTCGAAATAGAGCTGCAGGTGCGGCGATCCCGACCCGGAATCGGGATCTCCCGGGTCCGCGGAAGACAGCGCCTCGGCGATCGCCGCGAGCCGGTGGCGGGTGCGGATCCGGACCCCGAGCCGGTCGAGCCGCGCCAGCCAGGCCCGCAGCAGGGGCGAGGCCTTGAAACTCTGCGGAAAGACCCGCCCGCTCGAGCCGACGAAGGTCGGCTCGCCGAGTTCCGCGCACCAGTCCCGCAGGGCCTCCGGGGGGAAGGCCGCGATGGCGGCGTCCAGGTGGCCGGCCGGATGGTAGCGGGACAGGAACGCCCCCCGGGGCTCGCTGTGGGTGAGGTTGAGGCCGCCGCGCCCGGCGATCAGCAGCTTGCGGCCCACCGACGGCATCCGGTCGTACACCGTGACCGCGTGGCCGGCCTGCGCCAGCACCTCGGCCGCGGCCAGCCCGGCCGGTCCGCCGCCCACGATGGCCACCTCTCGGGCGATGTCATGGATGTCGTCGGGCATCCGCCTGGAGAGCGGCAGGCGGCGCGGGTCTGTCAAGATGGGGCCGCGGCCGGCCGGCCTTCCGAGGCCGGACCGTCTGGCTGGGGTGGCCGTGCGAGCCTGCCCCGATCTCCAGCGCGTCGTCCCGGATATCAGAACCGGGACGATGCGCTAGGTCTTTAGTTTTGCATCAACTTTTCCCGAAAGCCGGAAACCGCCTTTCGGGATGATGCTCTAAAGCAAGTCCGACAGTGCCGGCCAATGAACACGCAGAATCATCCTGTCGTTTTCGATGGGGGCCTGCGAAAGTTTCCGTTCAACGACATGGCCGCCCAAACGCGTATAGAACCGGAGGGCAGCCGCGTTGGCCTCGAAAACCCAGAGGTGCAGGCCATCGTCCGCCCGCCGAGAGGCAAGGGCGCGCGCCGCCGAGCGCAGCAGGGCCTCACCGATCTTCCTGCCCCGCATCTCCGGAAGGACGTGCAGGTTGTCCAGCAAGCTGCCCCAGCGCGGATCGCGATCACGGTGTGTCGCGGCGAAGCCGACAAGGTTTCCATCGGCGGTCGCGGCGACATCCACCAGGAAATTCGCGGACGGCGTGTCGAATTTCCCGAGCCAATGGGAGCGGCGATCGTCTTCGATAGGGCCGGCGAGAAAGACCGGATCGAGGAGTGAACGATAGGCGTCCCGCCAGCTGGCCACGTGGATCGCAGCGATGGTCAGCGCGTCGGTCGCCCGCGCGGCACGGTAGATGATGTCGGCCATCGTCGAATTATGCGCCGGCCGTCGCGTGAGGCAAATCAGGGCCGATCCGGATCCGATGCCGAATGCAGCCCTTCGCTCCGGCGCCTGCCATGCCCGGACACCTGGAGCGTACCGGCACAGCTTTCACCCCGTCTCAGGCACAAGGCAGGGGGCCGCGGGCCGCGTAGGATCCGGGGCTGCGCGTCGTTAAAGCCCCTGTGGTTACGCGCTCGCTGGCGCCGAACCGGTGTCCAGTTTGGCAGCGAATGCCGTATCGCCCGCGCAACCGTGACGCTGCGACCTCGTTCCCGTCCAGCCGGCCGGTCCGGCGCGGACCAGAAAGAGGCTTCCGACCCGTGGCGCTCTCCACCACCGTCCCCGCGACCGAAGCGGACGCCGCCCCGTCCACGCCGGCCGCCTCCGCCGCGCAGGCCCGCCCCAGTCCCCTCGAGATCCGGGCGATCGTCTACGGCCTGATGACCGCGATGCTGCTCGCGGCCCTCGACCAGACCATCGTGGCCACCGCGATGCCGACCATCGGGCTGGCGCTGGGCGACGCCGCCAACCTCCCCTGGATCGTCACCGCCTACCTTCTGGCCTCCACGGCGGTGACCCCGCTCTACGGCAAGCTGTCCGACATCCACGGCCGGCGGATCATGCTGCTGATCGCCATCGCGACCTTCGTGCTCGGGTCGCTGGCCTGCGCGCTCGCGCCGACGATGGTGACGCTGGCGCTGGCAAGGGGCCTCCAGGGCATCGGCGGCGGCGGGCTGATCGCGCTGGCGCAGACCATCCTGGCCGACATCATGTCGCCCAAGGAGCGGGCGCGCTATCAGGTGGTGATCGCCGGCGTGTTCGTGGCGGCCTCGGTGGCCGGGCCGCTGCTCGGGGGCTTCTTCGCCGAGCACCTGCACTGGTCGCTGATCTTCTGGATCAACCTGCCGATCGGCTGCCTCGCCTTCGCGCTGACCAACGCCAACCTGAAGCGCCTGCCGCGCCACGACCGTCGGCACCGGCTGGACTGGCCCGGGGCCGCCCTGATGGTCTCCGGCTCCATCGCCCTGCTGCTGGCCTTGAGCTGGGGCGGCGTGCGCTACCCGTGGAGTTCCGCGCCGGTCCTCGGCCTCCTCGCCCTGGCCCTCCTGCTCGGCGGCGGCTTCGCGGCGCGGCTCGCCACGGCGGCCGAGCCGCTGATCCCCACCGAGGTGCTGCGGAACCAGGTGGTCTACAGTGCGACGCTGGCCGCCTGCTTCGCCATGGGCACCTTCATCGGGCTCACCATCTACGTGCCGATCTTCCTCGAAGGGGTGATCGGCCTCTCGGCGAGCGAATCCGGCCTGGCCCTGGTGCCGCTGATGGTCGGCACCGTCACGGGCGCGACGCTGTCGGGCCGGTCGATGATCTACTTCCGGCACTACAAGCGCGTGCCGCTCGCCATGATGAGCCTCAGCATCGCCTGCTGCGCCGTCATCGCGTGGCAGGGGCGGGCGCTGCCCTTCTGGCTGATGGAGCTGCTGTTCGCGCTGCTCTCCATGGGGATCGGGACGATCCTGCCGCTCTCCACCATCGCGATCCAGAACGCGGTGACGCGCCACCAGCTCGGCATCGCCACGGCGTCGATGAATTTTTTTCGGTCCCTCGGCGGAGCCCTGATCGTGGCGGCCTTCGGCACGATCGTGCTGGGCGGCGTCGCGGGTACGTCCGGGGGCCACGACGTGGAGAGCCTGATCCGCGGGGCCGACCCGGCCCGCCTCGCCCTGACGTTCCGCTTCGTGTTCGTGGCCGCCTGCCTCGGGCTCCTGGCGGCCTTCGCGTTCCTGGCGCTGATGGAGGAGCGGCCGCTCGGCGAGCGCTCTTCGCCGACGATGGGCGGCGGGCCGGCCGCGGGCGGGCATCCGGAGGGCGACGCGGCCGAGCCGATCGGGCCTCCCCACCGCCAGGATGGCGTGGGGCCGTAGCCGGCGCATCGTCCCGAACGGCGGTGCCGGCCCCCGGGACAGAGACGACGCGCTTGCATCGCACGCCGCGCGACGGCAGCGAGGCAGAGACCACGAGCTTGACTGTACCGCCTATCGCGGATGCATTATGGTGCGCCCTCGCCTGCGATGATCGCTCCTGCATCGCCGCTTCCATCATCGACATCGGCCCGTTGCCGTATCGGCGCCGGTGATCGATCGGGACGGCATGGTCTGCGATCTCGCGGCCGCCGATGGCAGGCCCCGTATTGTCTAGGTTCAAGAGCGCGTTATGACCGGCCGATCTCCCCCTGATACAGGCACGTTGCTGAGCAGCTTCGTCGCGGATCAGATGCGGCCGTGGCAGGATGCCTCCTTCGGCGTCGTCGACCTGAATGATCGCCTGAAACGATTGAACACTTCTCCGTCCATCGGCCTGTTCCAAGCAACGGACGATACCGTCAGCCTTCTCGACAAGCCCGCGGACGTATTCGTACATCCCAGTTACGTATCGAGATTTCACTGCTACCTGAGGCTATTGATCGAAACGTTCCGCGCCTTTCCCACGCGGCGAGACATGCTGATCGCGGTCGACATCCAGGATGAGGCGCCGGACCATGAAGGGCTTCCCGTCTTCTCGTTTCAGAAGTTGGCCGGCCAGCGCAACCTGCTCCTACCCGATGTCGACCTCATCGCCCTCGACTATCTCGGGGCGGCTCCGCAAGACCACCGCGCCTACGCGGACAAGACGCCGGTGGCCACCTTCTGCGGATCGACCACGGGCGGCGGTCACATCACGGCGGACGCGGTGCGCGGGGCCCGCTTCCCCCGATTGCGCGCAGCGCGGTTCTTCGCCGATCGCCCCGAGGCCGACTTCAGGCTGACCTCGGTCGTGCAATGCGATCCGGAGGCCGATGCCCTGATGCGCGCCGAAGGTTTCGGCACCGGCCCCCTCGACTGGGACTTTACCTACCGCGGCAAGTTTGCGCTGTCCCTCGACGGCAATGGAGCGGCCTGTTCCAGGCCGGCGATCATATTGAAGAGCAACTGCGTGCTGATGAAATACAGAAGCGATTGCCTGTTGCATTACTCCAGCGGCCTGATCGACGGCCGCAACATGTTGGACATCACCAGCGAGGAACAGGTCATCGCGATCGTCCGGGAGGAGCGGCGGTCCCCGGGCCTATACGCGCCCATCGCGGCGGCCGGGTCGCACTTCGCCGAGAACGTGCTTTGCAAGGGGGCGGCTCTCAACTACACCGGCGCCCTGCTGAAGGCGTATGCCGACAGAGTTCGATAGGCTCTCGACAAGTCCAGGCTTGCGGACATCCTGCACAGCATTCGACGCCAGCCGAATCGATGGCGCGACGGGGAACGATAGACCATGGCACAGATAACGGACTCCCCTTATACTGGCCTGCTCTACCAGGATTTCATCGCACGGCTCGTCCTCGAGCGGGAAGCACGGACCTACCTGGAAATCGGTGTCCAAAACGGGATCAATCTGTCCAAGATCTCCGTCCCCTCCGCTTTCGGCGTCGATCCTGGGTTCGCCTTGACGGTCGATCCGACGGCGCGGAAGGAGTCGTTGCGCCTCTATCGGATGACGAGCGATCGGTTTTTCCGCGATCACGCCGACGAAGTCCGGTCCGCCGGACCGTTGGATTTCGCATTCCTGGACGGCATGCATCTGTTCGAATACCTGCTTCGGGACGTGTACAACACCGAGCGGTTGTCCGGCCGCTCCGGCTTGATCACCATCCACGACTGCCTGCCGTTCGACGGCGAGATGATCGAACGGCAGAACAATACACCGGGGCGGACGCCCGGTCCGTGGGCGGCGGCCTGGACGGGTGATGTCTGGAAGATCATCCCCATCATCCAGAAATACCGTCCGGATCTCAAGGTGATCCTCGTCGATTGCGCCCCGACCGGATTGGTCTGCCTCACCAACCTCGATCCGTCCTCGACCGTCCTGGAGGATCGCTATCTCGACATCGTCGCGGAGTTTCACGCGATGCCCAACGACCGGGCGGCGCTGGAGGCCTTCTTCGACGGCCAGCAGATCGTCTCGGCCGAAGCCGTGGTGGCCAATTTCGGCCACTCGCTCCCGTTCCGGATCTAGATCCGCCCCCCGATCGCGGGCGGCGCCAGATCCGCGATGCGACGGGCTCGCTGGCGCCGAACCGGTCTCCACCTCGGCGGGGCGCGCTCCACCCGGCCGTCAGCCGCCGCGCCTGCCCTTGATTCGCCCGGATCACCGCTTACCTCGGCCCCATCGGCTGCGGGCCCCTCTGGCGGGCGCTTCTCAGCGCCCGTGATGTCGGAGCCGATGCTTTCCATTCGGAATCAGCATCAGGTCCCGCGCATGATGGACGTCCTCACCGTCGTATGGCTCGGCAAGCCGTTGTGGATGTGGCTCGGCTTCCACGTCCTGATCGCCTGCCTGCTCGCCTTCGACCTCGGCCTCCTGCACCGGGACAAGGAGCACGAGATCGGCGTCCGGGAGAGCCTCCTGCTCACCGGCTTCTACCTCGCCCTGGGTCTCGCCTTCGGCGGCTGGGTCTGGTGGTATCTCGGCTCCCAGGCGGGCGAGGAATACGTCACCGGCCTCGTGGTCGAGAAGTCGCTGTCGATGGACAACGTCTTCGTCATCGCCATGATCCTCACGGCTCTCGGCGTGCCGCGCGCCGCCCAGCACCGGGTCCTGCTCTGGGGCATCCTGGCCGCCGTGCTGCTGCGCGGCCTGATGATCGGGCTCGGCGCCGCCCTGGTGCATCAGGTGCACTGGGTGCTCTCGTTCTTCGCCGCCTTCCTGATCTACGCCGGGCTGAAGATCTTGCTCTCGGGCGAGGAACAGGCGGGTGACTTCCAGAACAGCGCCGTCGTGCGCTGGTTCAAGACGACCTTCCGGGTCACGCCCGACCTGCACGGCCAGCGCTTCGCGGTGCGCAGGACCGATCCGAAGACCGGTCGCAGGGCCCTGTGGTTCACGCCGCTGGCGCTCGCCCTGGTGCTGGTCAACGGCGCCGACGTGATCTTCGCCGTCGACAGCGTGCCGGCGATCTTCGCGATCACCACCGACACCTTCGTGGTCTACACCTCCAACATCTTCGCGATCTTGGGGCTGCGCGCCCTCTACTTCGCGCTGGCCGCGATGGTCGACCGCTTCGCCTATCTCAAGACCGCGCTCGCCTTCATCCTGATCTTCATCGGCGCCAAGATCGTGGTCGCCGACACGTTCGGCCTCGTGGCGGTCCCGCCTTGGGTCTCCCTCGTGGTGACGCTGGCGCTGCTGGCGGCGGGCGTCGGCTACAGCCTGTGGCGGACCCGCGGCGAGGACAAGGCGCAGCGGGACACGGGCCAGCCCGAGCGTGAGGCACGGGCCCACGGGGCGTAGGGCTCCCCGGCTTCGCCGTGCGCGCTGCGATCCGGGAAACGGGCGCGGGGCCCGGCGCCGACCCCGGACGATTCGCCGGCGATGCCTGCGCATCCCCCGGCCCAGGCGCGGTCCTGCGCGGGTCGATGTCCCGGCCGTCCGGGTTCTATTTCGAATCGTTGTAGGAGGCGATCGAGGCGAAATCGACCATCGCCCAGCCGTCACGGCTGCGGCTGAACTGCGCCTTCGCGACCTCCGTTCTGCCCATCTGCATAAACTGAAATTCGCAGTTGAAGACCTTGTCATCCGTCACGGCATCGCACCGGCGGACCTTGAAATCATGAAAGGCCGGCGACGTTCGCTCGTTGAAAGGAGCCATGGATCGAAATGCCTTCTCGATCTCTTCGCTGGTCAAGCCCGACTTTCCACATCCGCCAAGACAGAAGAGAAGCGCGAAAGCCGTGGATGATATTGACTTATTCATGTCCGCCAGCTCATAGACAGGATAGCGGCCGTCGTGGATCCGCTCACGGATGCCAGTATGGAAAACAATCTGAACAGCACCTGTCTGCAAGACATGAATGCTTGAAAAAATAGATTTTAACTTTCAGTTCAATTCACAGACACACGTGTCTATCTGAAGTAGGCTCGGGTATCGCGGCCATCGGTGCTGCGGCGGCGCGAAACATCTCCCTCCGCGCGGGTCGGCGTTTTACCCCGACGCCCCGCCTAGACGGGAAGAACGCTCTGGACATGCGTCAGCCGAGGGCCGCGATCAGGTCGCGCAGGGTGGTGATGGTCGAGGCATCGGCCACGCCGTCGACCCGCGCCTGCCGGAAGTGGCGCTGGAACGCGGTGACCACCGCATGCGTGCGCGCGTCGAACACCCCGGAAACCGGCAGGTCGTAGCCGTAGAGGGCGAACATCGCCTGCAGCGCCTCCACGGGCTGGCCGGCATCGCCCTGGGCGAAGAACCGTCCGTCCCGGAGGCGTGCCGGCGGCACGAAATGGCCGATCCCCGCCGCCGCGAGGCTGTCCCACGGAAACGTCTCGCCGGGATCCTCCTTGCGCTCGGGGGCGATGTCGGAATGGGCGAGCACCCGCTCCGGCGGGATCGGCCAGCGGCCGAGGATGTCCCGGGCCAGCGCGATCACCGCGGCGACCTGCGCCTCCGGGTAGGGCGGCAGCCCGCCGGCATGGCCCGGATGGACGATCTCGATCCCGATCGAGCACGAATTGAGGTCGGTCTCGCCCTTCCAGGCCCCCGCGCCCGCGTGCCAGGCCCGGCGCGCCTCCGGCACCATCTGGACGAGGCCGCCATCCTCGAAGACGAGGTAATGCGCCGAGACCTCGCTCAGCGGGTCGCGCAGCCGCGCCAGGGCGGCGGCGGCGCTGTCCATGCCGGTATAGTGCAGGACCAGCGTGTCGAGGCGCCCGCCCCGGCGCGCGCCGTGGTTCGGCGAGGGGGCGACCCGGCGGGCGAGGGGGCTGTCCGGGGTGAGGCTCACCGCACCCCGCGCTCCTGCGCGATCCGGTCGTAGGCGGCGTTGATGGCGGCCAGCCGCCGGGTGGCGATCGCCACCGCCTCGGCGGGCAGGCCCCGGGCCAGCGCCCGGTCGGGATGGTGCTCGGCGACCAGCGCCCGGTGGCGGGCCTTCAGGGCCGCCTCGTCGGCGTCCCGGTCGAGCCCGAGGACCGCGTAGGGGTCGTCCGGCAGCCGCACGTGCCGGGCGGCGATCCGCTGGAACGCGGCCTCGTCGAAGCCGAAGATGCCCGAGACGGCGCGCAGGTAGCGCTCCTCCGCCTCGTGGAGCGCCCCGTCGGCGCCGGCGATCTGGAACAGGCCGTCGAGCACGTCCTCGAGCAGGGCCGGCTCGTCGCCGAAGGTCGCGGCGAGCTGGCGCGCATAGGCCTCGAAACCGTTCGTCGTCTTCTTGGCGAGGTCGAACAGGCGCTCGACCCCCGGCCGCGCCGCCGCGTCCACCCGCACGACCCGGCCGAAGGCCTCGACCTCGGAGGGCAGTACCACGCCGTCGGACTTGGCCATCTTGGCGGCCAGCGCCACCAGGCCGGTGGTGAACACCACGTCCCGGGGCGTCCGGCCGAAGGGCGCGCCGACCCGGTCGAGCAGGAAATGGCCGGCGACGCCGCCGACCAGCGCCCCGAGGGGACCGCCGATCGCGAGGCCGAGGCCGGCGCCTCCGATCTTGCCCCAGACGCCCTGGGACTCGGCCGCCGCATTCATGGCCAGACCGGTTCCGGGGCGATTCGTGGACTCGGTGCGATCATCGCGAGGGGCTTTGCGTCCGGCACCGGGACGCCCCGGCCGAGGGCCGGGATAGCCGCTCCTCAAGCCCCGCGGAAGGGCCGGGACGCGCCCGGCCCGCCCCCGTCTCAGCGGCAGTAGACGTTGCCGTAGGCGTCCCGGTAGGTGCCGTAGGGGCAGGCCGGCGCGGTCGAGGCGCCCACGATGGCACCGCCGGCGCCGCCGATCGCCGCACCGGCGAGGGCACCGCCCGCGCGGCCCGTGGCGGCCGCGCCGATCGCCGCGCCGGTGAGCGCACCGAGGCCGGCACCGCCCAGCGCCCGGTCCTCGGGGGTGTTGCAGGCGCCGAGCGAGAGGGCGGCGATGGTGGCGAGGGCGGCGGCAGTCAGCTTCTTCATGGTCCCCAGAACTCCCTTGGCATCCGGTCCGGCCGTTGGCCGTGATCGTGGCGGATCGCGCCGAGCTTAGCAGGAATGCTAATGGCGAGCCTACGGCTAAGGTTCCATCGGCCCGGGACCGGAGTTGCGCCCGGTTCCGGTCTCGCCCTATGCCTCGGCCCCGAGGGGCACCCCGGCCGGGGTGCAGCAGGTCTTGTCCGAGGGTCCCATGCCGACAGCCACCACGATCGTCCGCCGGGCCGCGGTGCGCCCCGACCGCGTCGCCGACACGGTGAGCCTCGACCACGCGGGCCGGGCCGCGCTCCCGGGAACCCTGGTCGCCGAGGGGGGGCTCGGCTTCGCGGTGGCGCTGACCAAGGCCGCGACCCTCGATGACGGCGACGCGCTGCGCCTCGACGACGGCCGGCTCGTGGCGGTGCGGGCCGCCGCGGAGGATCTGTTCGCCGTGCGCGCCGAGAACCCGGCCCGGCTGATGCGCCTAGCCTGGCAGCTCGGCAGCAGCCACGTCCCCGCCGAGATCGCCGCGGAGGCGCTCTACATCCCGGCCAGTGCCGCCACGGCCGAGTTGGTGCGCGGCCAGGGCTGCCTCGCGAGCCCGGTCTCGCGGGCCTTCCGGCCCGAGAACGCGGCCCACGACCACAGCACCTGCGGCCACGATCACGGGCAGGGGCACGATCACGGGCACGACCATCACGGTCCCGAGCACGGCCATGGGCATGCCCACACGCACGGCCACGATCACGGCCCTGACCACGCCGGAGGCCATGCGCATGACCACGGGCATGCGCATTCCGAGCAGGGCCATGCGCATGACCACGGGCATGCGCATCCCGAGCAGGGCCATGTGCACGGCCCGGGCTGCGGCCACGACCATTAGAGCCGCGCCCGATCGCGTTGCGACAGGGAACGGCTGAAGGCCTGGATGTGACGTGCGCGCGCCGCCGAACCGGTCTCTGACGTCGGCGGCGCGCGCTCCAGGGCCTGAACTCAATCAGCGTGGCCGTGATAACGTCTGAGAAGGGTGGGTTTTCGCCGGTCCGCTTCCGGGCGACAATCGAAGAGATCAGGCATCGCCGTCGCACCCGGTCGCGACCCTCTGCGGACCCACAGACCGGCTCGGAAGCCGTTCAAGAGACCGACAGCATGTCGGGCAAACCCGCAAGATCGTCCAGCTTGGCGTGCGGCGGCCAGTCCGGGTTCAGCGGCTCGCCGACCCGGTCGATCCACACGGACCGGATGCCGAGTTCGTGGCAGACCTTGAGGTCGGTGAACTGTCCCATGCCGACGTGCACGGTCTCCACCTTGGTCACGCCCAAGGTGGCGTAGGCGTGCAGGAAGAGCCGGTGGTCGGGCTTGTAGGCGCGAGCCTGCTCGGCGGTGACGACGAAGTCGATCGGCACCCCGATCGCCGCGATGGTGCCGGCGATCAGGTCGTCGTCCGTGTTGCTGATGACCGCGAGCCGGTAGCGTGTGCGCAAGCGATCGAGCGCGGCCGGGACGTCGGGGTGCGGCTCGATCCGGCCCAGGGTCGATAGCAGCATCTCCTCGTCCTCGGGCTTCGCCGTATGACCGGCCTCGGCGAGGGTCACGGCGAGGGCAGACCGCAGGACGGACTTGTAGTCGCAGTAGGGCGGGCGCTGCTGCCGCTCCACGGCGGCGCTGCGCAGCCGGTCAGCCAGAGCGACCGATTGATCTTGCGCATCAGGCTCCGTGAGGCGTTTGGCCAGGATCGCGCGGGCCGCAGACCGGACAGCGTCATGCCACCGGACCAGAGTCCCGTAGCAATCGAAGGTGATCACCTTCGGCACAGGTTGCAGTTGCAGCATGATCGGTCCCACCGGGCGGTTCTGCGCGAACTATCCCTGCCCGCAACGTCCGATGTCCACCTCTGAGGCGAGGTTGCCGGACGGCCCACGCATGGCCGCTCATGGCAAGCGCCCGTGGAGACCCGCGCGGCTAGGTTGGGTCGAAGGCAGCCGCCGCACGCTCAAGCCGATCGAGTCCCCTACCGAGAGGCGCGACCGGAGCGGATGACACTTCGGCGCGAGGCGATGCCGAGAAGCCGGCGGCCGGAAACGGCCCCGATCGATCCGATCGGGTGCCGTTGTCTTTTCAGGCCCCTCACGCCGAAGGACCGTCGCCCGCGCCGTATAAGTCTCGGCTTTCAAACTAAAATACCGGCTCACCATAAATCTACCGACGATCCATGCGGAAATTCCACTTTCTGGCGGGCAATTTTTCCGCAAAATTTTGGAGAAATCCGCTAATTATTGGCCAATAGACTTCACTTTTGACTGTTGCCGACCTGCTACAGAACGTCCCGACCGGATCGTTTACCTCGGACGACACATCCTGTCCTTGGAACAATCCAGCATGCGCAAGATCCTCACCTCCATGGCTGCCCTCGCAGCGTTGACCGCGACCGCCTCGGCCGCCGATCTGCCCCGCCGCGCCCTTCAGCCGGTGCCGGCTCCGCTGCCGGTCTTCACCTGGACGGGCGCCTATTTCGGCATCAACGCCGGTTACATCACCTCGACCCAGGACACCGCGTACACCGCGGGTACCCTGGTCAGCCGCAGGGTGATTTTCCCGAGCTCCTACACGAGCACGATCCCGCTCCCGCGGGACGGCTTCACGGGCGGCGGGCAGGTCGGCTACAATTATCAGGTCACGCCAGGCTCCGGTTTCGTCGTCGGCGTCGAAGCCGATGCGGCCTACACCGATCTGAAGCGCACCCGGAGCTTCCAGAGCAAGGTCATCGGCAACAACACCTACAACCAGTCCGGCGACTACCTCGGGACCGTGCGCGGCCGCCTCGGCTATGCCGTCGACCGGACCCTGTTCTACGCGACCGGCGGCTTCGCCTATGCCAACCAGACCTACCGCGGCAGCCTCTTCCAGTTCGCGGGGCTGCCGCCGGTCTTCTTCGGCACCCGTTCGCGCACCGAGACCGGCTACGCGGTCGGCGGCGGCGTCGAGTACGCCCTCCCCACCGACTCGTTCCTGAACGTCTTCCACTCCAACGCGGTGACGGTGAAGGCCGAGGCGCTCTATTACGACCTCGGCAGCCGCACGGTCCCGCTCCTGCCGATCATCGGGAATTTCGGCTCCTTCGCCACGCGGTTCCGGAACGAGGGCGTGCTCGGGCGCGTCGGTCTGAACTACAAGTTCGGCTCTTACTGAGACCCGGCCGCCAGCCACCCCGCCGCGCCCTCCGGCACGGCGGGGACCCGTCCGGTCATGGCGGACCTGCGGGCCACCCCGGCCCCGCCGCACCGTCCCTCGACCTGAGCATCCCGGGCCCGATCAGACCGGCCGTTCGCGCCGCGGAGCGGCCCTGGAATCTCTCCCGGGATGTCTCGCATCGTGGGGGGCGCCCCCAGGCGTCCCGATGACCGCCTCAACCAGCCCACGGATCCCGATCCATGGTCGGGATCCGTGAGGTTCGGCGGACGGCCGCCGCCGCGCGGGCGGATTGCGATGAATCGGGCTCATCGCGGTCCGGTGTCAGGCCTGGACGGCGTGCTCCAGCTCCGCCTTCGACATCCGAGACCGGCCGGGAACGTTCTGCGCCCGGGCCTTGCGCATCAGCTCGGCCTTCGTGGTCCCCGCCGTCTTGCCGCTTGCCTTGCCGCTTGCCTTGCCGGCCGCCTTGCCGGTCTTGCGCGCCGCGGCGGCCTTCTCGGCCGCGGCCTTGGGCTGCTTCGAGAACTGCTTGCCCTTGGCGGTATCGGCCCGCTTCTTGTCCGTGCTGGCGTCGTACTCCGCGTCGCTCAGGGTCTCGCGGGCCTTCTTGGGCAGGTAGCGCTCGCCGGTCTTGCCGCTCGCCTTGCCCGACTTCGTATCCCACTCCTCGTCGGTCCATTGCTTGAGGTGGTTGTCATCCGCCTTCTTGCCCGCGTAGCCGCCGCCTTCCTTCTTGTATTCGGCCGTCGCCATCTGCGCCTTGCGCGCCGACCACTGACCGGGCTTGCCGCCCTTCTCCGACTTGGTGACATCCTTCTTGACCTTCTCCCACAGCTTGGGATCGGTCTTCTGGGCGGTTCCCGACATCGTCGTGTCTCCGAATAAAGATTTGGCAGACAACACCAGGCCCGCGGCTCCGTTCCGGCGGCGCGGCGCGCGGACCTGACGCGCCCCGCTTTATCCCCGGCTATGTCGGCCGGCCCGACGGGTCGGGGGCTATCGACGGGCGTCGCGCCCGACCGGCACCGGGAGCCGATTCCGCCCTGTAGAGCCGCCCGGGACGTCCAATCGCTTGTTTCCGGACGATTACGGCCAAGGTCAGCCGCTATTCAGGCGCGATGACCGATCTGCCTCGCCCTCGTGCCGGGCTGGCCCGGCGCGAGCCCAAACAGAAGGTCTGATCATGATGCACGTGAAGATGCTCGCGGCCGCCGCGGCCGTCATCGGCGGCCTCGGCCTCGCCTCCGCCGGCGCGGCGCCCCTGACGCCCGTCGGGACCGATACGATCGCCGGTCCCCCGGCGGTCGGCACCGTCGCCTTCGGCTGCGGCCCCGGCTGGGCGCCCGGCCCCTATGGCCGCTGCCGGCCGATCTACCGCCGGCCGCGCTTCTACGGCCCGCGCTGCTTCTTCCGCCCGACGCCCTTCGGGCCGCGGCGCGTCTGCCGCTACTGAGGCGATCGCGCGGCGCGCCCGGTTCCGCCGAACCCTGGCGGCCCCCGCGTGTCGATCCGAAGGACAGGCGACCGCGCCCAGGGAACGGCCGCCTGTCCTGTCGTCCTGTGATCCCGGGACACAGCCGGATCCCCGGGTCATCGCGGACGCGGTCGACGCGGCGTCGCGCGGTCGACAATTGCCCGCGGGTGGTTTCAACCCGCGGGCGACCGTCAGAATGGAGGATGCGAAGACGGGGCGAGACGGCGACGCTGCGTGGGCGGATCACGGATGACCCGTGATCGATCGACCCGACGGAGGCTAAATCATGATCGTCGCGTTCCTGAAGTCTATCCGGAGCCGGCGTGCCGCGGCGCGCAATCTGCGCGTCCTGTCGGCGCTCGACGACGCGGCGCTCCACGATATCGGCCTCGACCGGCGGACGCTCCGCGCCTTCTGCGAGAACGGCTGCGCGCATGCCCCCGCGCCGTCGAGCCGGCCGGAGCCGCGCCGCGCGGGTGCGATGCCCCGCGGGCTCGGGATCGCCTTCCGCTGAGCCCCGGCCCGGATGGACCGCCCCGGACCTCAGATCTCGATGCAGATCTTGCCGAAATGGCGGTTGCTCTCCTGGTGGCGGAAGGCCGCCACGAGATCGTCCAGCGGGTAGCGGCGGTCGATCACCGGCCGCAGCCCGCAGGCCTCGATCCCGCGGATCATCTCGATCTGATGGCGCCGGCTGCCGACCAGCACGCCCTGCAGGCAGATCTGTTTCAGGAGGGCCGGCACCAGCGGCAGCTCCCCCGCCAGGCCCGAGAGGATGCCGATCACCGAGACGTGGCCGGCGACCCGCACGGCGGCCATGGACTGCTCCAGCGTCGCCGGGCCGCCGACATCGAGCACGTGGTCGACGCCGCGCCCGCCGGTCAGCCGCCGGGCGGTCTCGCCCCAGGCCGGGTCGGCGCGGTAGTTGATCCCGTGGTCGGCGCCGAGTTCGCGCAGGCGTTCCAGCTTCGCGTCGCTGGAGGAGGTGGCGATCACCGTGGCGCCCGCCGCCTTGGCGAATTGCAGGGCGAACAGCGACACGCCGCCGGTGCCCTGCACGAGGACCACGTCGCCGCCCTTGAGGCCGGCATCGGCGTGGAGCGCCCGCCACGCGGTCAGGGCGGCGGTGGTCAGCGTCGCCGCCTCGGCGTGGTCCCAGCCCCGCGGGGCGTGCGTGAAGGCCGTCGCCGGCGCCGTCACCCGCGCGCGGGCGTAGCCGTCGACCCCGTCGCCCGGCACGGTGGCAAAGCCCTCGACCCGCGGCGTGCCCTCGGTCCAGGTCGGGAAGAACGTGCTGACGACCCGGTCGCCCACGGCGAAGGCGTCGGTGCCGGGGCCGAGGGCCTCGACCTTGCCGGCCCCGTCGGACATCGGGACGCGGGGCTCGCTCGGGCCCCACAGGCCGCTGACCACGGCGTAGTCGTGATAGTTGAGCGAGCTGGCCCGCAGGCGGACGGTGATCTCGCCGGGGCCGGGTTCCGGGACCGGCCGCTCGCCGAACCCCACCCGGTCGAAGCCGCCCCCCGGCTGGACGATCACGGCCCGCGATACCGATCCGATCATGGCGCACCCTTGGCTGCGGGCGGCCGCGGCCGCCCGGGAGGCCGATGGTGGCAGGCCGCGGGGGCCGCGTCGAGCCGTGTCGGGGGATCGGCGGCTTCGCCGGCCGGCCGCCGCCCTCAGGCGCGGATGCCGACCAGGAAGCGGTCCATCTCGGCCGAGAGCCCCTCGGACTGACGCAGCAGGGCCGTGGCGGCCGTGAGCACCTGATCGGCCGCGCCCCCCGTCCGCTCCGAGGCCTGGGCCACCCCGGCGATGGTGCCGGTCACCTCCGCGGCACCCTGCGTCGCCTGGGCGACGGCGCGCACGATCTCCCGGGTCGCCGTGCCCTGCTCGTCCACGGCCGCCGCGATCGCGGTCACCACGCCGTTGATCTCGCGGATCCGGTCGATGATCGTACCGATCGCGCCGACCGCCACGCCGGTCACGCCCTGGATCCGGCCGATCTGCGCGGTGATCCCGTCGGTCGCCCGGGCAGATTTCTCGGCGAGCGCCTTCACCTCGCCCGCCACCACCGCGAAGCCCCGGCCGGCCTCCCCGGCCCGCGCCGCCTCGATGGTGGCGTTGAGCGCCAGCAGGTTGGTCTGCGCGGCGATGGACGCGATCAGCCGCACCACGTCGCCGACTTCCCGGGCCGCCGTCTGCAGCTCGGACACGAGGCCGGCGGTCTGGTCGGCCTCGCCGACCGCCTGGTGCGCGAGGCTCGACGCGTCGCCCGCCTGGCGGCCGATCTCCTGGATGGACTGGCCGAGTTCCTCGGTCGAGACCGCGACGGTGGTGATGTTGGCCGCCGCCTCCTCGGCGGCGCTCGCCACCGCCCCGGACTGGCTGGCCGTCTCCTGGGCGGTCAGGCTCATCTGGTGGGCCGTGTTCTGGAGCGCCCCCGCGGAGGACGAGACACGGTCCGCGATCTTGGCCACCGCCTCCTCGAAGGTCCGGGCCAGATCCAACCGGCCGCGCCGGCGCTCGGCGGCGGCGGCGGCCTCCGCCTGCTGCCTGCGCTCGGCCTCCGCAGCGGCGTTGCGGGCGACCATGGCCTTGATCTCCTCGACCGCGCGACCGACGATCCCGATCTCGTCGCCGCGCCGCGCCTCCGGGATCGCGGCCCCGATATCCCCCCGCGCCATGCGCTGCAGTGCGGCGACGAGGCGGTAGAGGGGCCGCGCCACGCCGAGGATGACGATCGCCGCCGAGAGGCCCAGGGCGACGAGCAGCCCCCCCAGGGCGGACCCGATCAGGACCATCCGGGCCTGCGCGGTCTCCCGCTGCGACGCGATCTTCGCCTCGCCGAGACGGGCTGCCGCCTGCGCCTCGTAAGCCTCCGCCGCCGCGTTGAACCGCGCCCGGATCTCACGGCCCGCGACGACGCCGACCTGGATCGCCGCGGCCCTGTCGTTCCTGAGGGCGAGAGCGTTGGAGCGGTCGAGCAGATCGAAATAGTCGCGCGCGATGGTGCCCAGGTTGCGCTGCATGTCCCGGATCTCCTTGCGCCGCGAACCCGCGGCGAGCGTCTCGAGATTGTCGGCCACGGCCTTGACGGCCGCATCGTATTGTTTCCTGAAGGCCGGACGGTCGATCTCCGGCTGGCCGATGACGATGTTGCGGTTCATGAGGGTCGCGTCGACGAATTTCTCGCGGACTTGCGCGAACATTTCCAGACGCGAAAAATAATAATCGACCATATAATTGCTTCTCTGCTCCATAAGATGGAGCGCATTCATCGAATAAATTACGATAAACGTGCTGGTGCAGACCATGATCAAGATGGGTGCGGATATTTTGACGAGCAATCCGGCGTTCTGCAGGATGCGCATGCTTCTCTCTCTCCCACGTGCTCTCGTCGCGACGGTACCATGACAGGGCCTCGAAATCTCCCGACGTTTGCACTGCATGTTTTGAAATCGTCGTGGATTTATCGATCGTTTTATAAATTAATAGTTGAATAAGACAGCACTCAATTTTGACGCCTGTTTTCTGATCTCAAGAAATCCGATTGTGCTTTGCCAGGACCGAAATGGCCTTCGCGTTCGGGCCCCGCATCCCGAAAGGCGGTCGCCGACGCTCAGGATGACGCGAAGCGGACGCTTCGTGCCTCATCCCGGGGCCGGGATTCACCGGATGGATCGGGATCCCATCCTGGTCGCTCGCGGGGGAGGGGACGCCCCGGGGCGATGCCGGAACGGTCCGGTGTCACGACCGTGCCGCCAGGGGCGGTCGCGCGCTTCGAAGGGCCGGATCCCCGTCGAGTTCCCCCAACCGCAGGTCCCGCGCGCGGGGATGCAGACCGTGGTGCCCGGCCCCGATCCGCGCTCCGTGCCCCGTCCGTGCCCCGTGCGGGCTGGCGTCACGCCCTCCGGACGCCGCCGAGCCGCAGCCCGACGCGGCGCAGGCTGCGCCGGACCCGATGGCGCAGGAGCGCGGCGCGCTCGGCGAGGCTCAGCCGGCGGAGACAGAAGACGTGGGACACCCGCCCGAGCCGCGGGCCCGGATCCGGCTCGCCCTTGCGCAGGGGGATGTCCGGGCGCTCCGCCGATTGCGCGATCGTCAGGACGCGGGCGGCCCGGAGGGTGACGCTGCGGAACATCGCGCGCGTGTAGTAGGAGAATTCATCGTAGGCGACGAGGCCGCGCCCCCGCCCGGTCTCCGGATCCTGCACCATCAGCGTGCCCGACCGCGGCCCGTAGGTGACGAGGATGCCGATCACGTCGCGGGGGCGCCCCAGGGGGATCTCGGCGCGGGCGCCCTCAGGGATCTCCCGGAAGTGCAGCGGGATGCCGTTCCGGCGCAGATCGAACCCGCAGACCTGGCCGGGGAGGGTGCGCAGGGGCAGCGATTCGAACCGGCCCGGCAGTCCCCGGAACCACGGGAGGTAGTCGCGGCCCGGCGGCGGCGCGCGCAGGAAGCTGTAGACCAGGGTGCCGTAGAGGTCGGCCCCCGCCGGGCTCGCATGGGTCCCGTCCCTCAGGAGATAGGTGATGTCGCCGGCGCCGGCCGCCGCCACGGGGGCGGCGATATCGAGGGTCCGGATGCCGTAGAGGGCGCGGTACTCCGCGAGCAGGCCGGCGACGGGCTCGGCCGCGTAGTCGACCCCGCCCTGGTGGAGGTTGAGGAAGGCGACCGGCAGGTTCCGCCGGGCGGTCCCGGCGAGGATGTCGTCGAGATAGGCCCGCAGGGTCGCGCCGTCGAAATAGCGGACGTTGCCGGTGAACAGCTCCAGGAGGACGTGGTCGCAGGGGATCGCGTCCAGAATCTCGTCGATGAGGCCGGCGATGGAGGGCAGGGAGTGGCCGCCCCAGCCGCTCCGGACGAAGGTGACCGGGCGGCCCTCGGCCTCGGCCAGGGCGTTGGCCCGCTCGACATAGCCCGGCAGCTCCGTGACGCTGTAGCCGAGACAGAGGACGCGGACCATCGGAAGGGGGAACCGCTCGGCTCACGGTCGGGGAGGGGGATCGGGCCAGGTACCAGCCGATCCCGCCCGCGTCGAGGCGGCGGTCCTCAGTCGAGCACGATCGGGTAGCAGCGGGCGCCCACCGAGGCGGCGAGCACCTGCACGGCGCCCACCGTCGAGACGTCGCCGGCCACGTGGACCACGTCGGTGGCGCGCAGGCTCGGCAGGTGGGCGGTGAGGGGACCCGAGCGCACGTCCGGCGGCCGCTGGCGGCCGCGGTCGGCGCAGAGCACGATCCGGGCGACGCCGGTGCGGCGCAGCCAGTCCAGGCTCTCGCGCATGTACAGGTCGAGGGCGTCCCGGGCCCCGACCGCCAGCGCCATCTCGCGGGCGGGCTCGACGTAGCGGGCCGCCCGGGCGATCGCCCAGATCGCGCCGAAGCCGGCGCCGGCCGCCACCAGGACGAGGCGCCCGCCCCCGGGGCGGTACTGCCCCCGGCCCAGAGGGCCCTTGAGGCGCACCGGCTGGTCGAGCCGGATCGCGTCGACCGGGCCGCCCTCGGGGTCGCGGGCGACGTGGAACACCGCCTCGTTGATCTCGGCCGCGCCGTCGACCCGCAGGGTCGGGGACAGCGTCAGCGCTTGCATCCCCGCGAAAGTGACCAGCGCCTGGTGGCCGGGTTCGAGGGTGGGGCGCCGGGTCAGGGTCGCGACGATCTCGACGATGCCGGGGCTGAGCCGGCGGATCTCCGTGACATGGCCCTTGCGGACGGTGACGGCTTGGGCCGCCGCCGCCTCCTGGCCCGGGATCGGGGGCCCCGGGAGGGCCGGCCGCAGGGCCTCGGCCCGGGCCCGGCGGGCCGGCGGACGGCGCCCGGACGGCGCGACGGCCCCCTGGCCGGCGAGGAGGGTGCCGGGCTGGGCCTGCAGCGGCGCGATCATGCCCTCGGCGAGCGCCGCCTCGAGCGGCGTGTCGCCGGTCGAGACCCGCACCGACCGACCGTTGACGACGAGCGAGCAGCGCGCCCCCATGGCCTGACCCCGCATGTCCGCCGCGCGATCAGCGGGCACGGATCAGGAGCGAGTCGACCAGGGCCGCCCAGCGTTCCCGAGTCGCGCGGACGTCGTCGGTCGGGGCCGATTCGGTGAGGAGCTGGCGCTGCGCCCGCAGCGATTCGACCTCCTGCCGCTGGGCGCGGAGCACCGCCTTGACCACCTGAAGCTCGGTCTCGAGGCGGACGATCTCGTCGGCCTCGTCCAGATCGTTCGACAGGTCGTCCAGCAGGTCGTCGGCAGCCGCCTCGGCGGGGCGCGGATCGCGGCCGGGGAGGGGCAGACGGGTCCGGGCCTGCTGCTCGAGCCGCACCGGACGCGCCATCAGGCGGCGCACGAGATCGGAGCTGCCTGCCTGCTGGTAACGCCGCGCCGCCTCGGCCATCCGACCATCCCCATCCCGGGCGCTGAAGGACCCGTCCATCAACAGGATCTTGCGCGGGCATGGTTAAGGGCGGCTTAAACTGATCGATCGCTTTGTGCCCGTCGGCGGGGCGCACCGGGCCCCCAAGGCATGTCCCCGAAACTCCGGCCCGGGAGCCCAACAGGGTGCCAGGTCGTCACCGCCCCTGCCACCGCGGCGATCGCCGGTCGGCAACGGACCGGATCGGCCGGGCCGGCCCCGACCTCACGCCGCCTCCGGCGCTGCCCCGACGATCTGGCGGGCCTGGAGCATGGTCATCGGCTCGCCGAAGGCCGGGCCGAGCGCGTATTCGCAGCCGAGCCCGGCGAGCGCCTGGGCGTCGGCCTCGGACTCGCAGCCCTCCGCCACGATGGCGAGGTTCAATTCGCTCGCCATGCGGACGATGGAGCGCAGGATCGCGGTCTGCCCGGTGCCGATCTGGCGCACGAAGGTCGAATCGACCTTGATCGTGTCGAAGGGGAAGCGCTGCAGGTAGGAGAGCGCCGAGTAGCCGGTGCCGAAATCCGACAGGCACAGGCCGGCCCCGAGGTCGTGGATCCGCGCCAGCATCTGGGCGGCGTATTCCGGGTTCTCCATCACCAGGCTCTCGCTGAATTCCAGCTTGAGCGAGCCCGGCAGCGCCCCGGAGCGGGCCAGCACGGTCTTCACGTCGTGCAGCAGGTCGTGGCGCAGGAGCTGGCGCGAGGACAGGTTGCAGGCCGCGAAGATCGGCGGCTCGACCTCCAGGGAGCGCTGCCAGGCGGCGAGTTCCAGGGCGGTCCGCTCCAGGGCGAAGATGCCGAGATTGACCACGAAGCCGCTCTCCTCGGCGAGCGGCAGGAAGGTCGTGGCCGGGATGCGCCCGAGCTTCGGATGGTCCCAGCGCAGGACGGTCTCGAACCCCGCCACGGTGCGGTCCTCGAGGCGGACCACCGGCAGGAACAGCACCTTCAGCTCGTTGCGCTCGATCGCCTTGCGCAGGTCGCTCTCCAGCATCAGCCGGTCGGTCCGGTCGGTGCGCATATGGGCGCGGAACACCTCGATCCGGTCGCCGCCGTTGCGCTTGGCCTGGATCATGGCGACCTCGGCGCTCTTGAACACCTCCTCGCGCTTGAGGTTGGCGCCGGCCTCGTGAAGGGCGAGCCCGATCGAGACGGTGAGGAAGATCTCCCGGTCGGCGTAGGTGATCGGCGTGGCGATCGCCCGGCGGATCATCTCGGCGAAGGCCAGGATCCGGTCGGGCTCGCGCTCCGACAGCAGGATCACCGCGAACTCGTCGCCCGCCACCCGGGCCAGCGTGTCCTGCGGCCGCAGCAGGCGGCCGAGCCTTCGGGACAGGGTCAGCAGGATCGAATCGCCCGCCGACAGGCCGATCGCGTCGTTGATGCCCTTGAACCGGTCGACGTCGAGCACGAGCACGGTCGGCTTGAGGCGCGGGTCCTGGCTGGCGAAGGCCAGAGCCGCGTCGAGGCGGTCGCCGAACAATTCGCGGTTGGGCAGGCCGGTGAGGCTGTCGTGCACGGCGTCGTGGAGCAGGCGCTCCTCGGCGGTCTTGATCTCGGTGACGTCCGCGATGGTGCCGACCACCCGGATCACCTCGCCGTCGGCGCCGATCACCGGCCGCGCCTTCAGCCGGTACCAGAAGAACGTGCCGGCGGCCGAGCGCAGGCGGAAATCGTGGACGATGCGGCCGCGCCGCTCCTCGATCACCGTGTCGAGGGCCGCCGAATAGCGCTCCACGTCGAACGGGTGGAGCGTGCCGAGCCAGTTGGTCGCCGGCCCCTCCAGGGTGCCGCGGGGCAGGCCCAGCTGGGCCTCGATCTCGGGACCCGCAAAAACCCGGTCGGCGGGCACGTCCCAGTCGAACACCACGTCGCCCGCGCCGGTCAGCGCCAGCGCCCGGCGCTCCGTGTCGGACACGAGGGCGTGGCTGAGGCCGCCCCCCGCGAAGGCGTGCTGGAGCACCGTGAAGCCGATCAGCATCACGATCAGCACGAGGCCGCCGATCAGCGCCGGCTGCACGAGGTCGCTGCCGATCTGGCCGGTGACCGCGAAGCCCGCCGCCGTCACCCAGATCACCAGCAGCAGCCAGGTCGGCACCAGCAGGATCGCCCGGTCGTAGCCGTTATGGACCGCGAGGTAGAGGATCAGCAGCAGCCCAATGCCGGCGACCGCCGCGATGGAGATGCGCGCCACCCCCGCGGCCACCGGCGGGTCGAACACCGCGAGCCCGACGAGGCCGGCCAGGAAGGCCAGCCAGAAGAACGCCACGTGGCTGTAGCGCACGTGCCAGCGGGCGAGGTTGAGATAGGCGAACAGGAAGACCAGGAGCGTCGCCCCGAGCACCGCCTCCGCGGAGGCCCGGTAGACCCGCTCGGCGAGTTCCGTGACCGGGAAGACCCGTTGCAGGAAGCCGAAATCGATGCACGCATAGGCGAGGACCGACCAGGCGAGCGCGGCGGCGGCAGGGAAGATGATCGCGCCCTTGACCACGAACACGATGGTCAGGAACAGCGCCAGCAGCCCGCTGATGCCGATGATGATGCCCTTGTAGAGGGTCAGGCCGGCGGCCTTCCGGCGATAGGCGTCCTGGTCCCAGAGGTGGAGCTGGGGGATGTTGGCGCCGCGCAACTCGGCCACGTAGGTGATGGTCGTGCCGGGATCCAGGGTGATGGTGAACTGGTCGGCTTCCGGATTCTCGTCCCGCTCCGGGCGGATGCCCTGGCTCGCCGTGATGGCGGCGATCCGCGAGCCGCCGAGATCCGGCCAGATCACCCCGGAATCCACCAGCCGGAAATGCGGGGCGACCAGGATGCGGTCGATCTGCTCGTCGGTGTCGTTGGTGAGCGCGAACACGATCCAGTCGGGCCGGGCGCCGGCATCGCGGGCCTTCACGACGATCCGGCGGACGATGCCGTCCTTGCCCGGGGCCGTGGAGATCTGGATCAGGTCGCCGTCCGAGCGATAGCGCTCGATGGCGGAGGTCAGGTCGATCACCGGCGCGTCGAGGGTGACGCGCACCGCCTCCACGGCCCGGGCGGGACCGCTGAGCGCGAGGGCACCGACGAGGCCGCCGACCAGGGTCAGGAGGAGGGCGAGGATGCGCAAGGGTGTCTTGACTTCCGGCCGTGCGAGAAGCGGCATCGACCGCCCGGGCGGCCTCGATCGATAGGTGCGGGCCCGACCCGGGGCAAGGTCGCCCCGGGGCCGGTCCACATGCCGCGGATCGCGCTCCTTTGCGGCCAAATCAAGTTGGGCGGGGCAGGGGCTGGCCGTTCCGGGGCGTCTCAGGGCCTGTCCGCCTCGGATTCTCCCCTGCGCGCCGATCCCTGTCGGCTTCACAGATCTTCGTCGGCGCGTGGGCGCAAGCGGCTCCGCCTCGCTCCCTCCCCCCCTCTGCGGGGGAGGGTGGGCCGGCCGTCAGGCCGGGGCGGGAGAGGGGTGCCCGGCTTCAGGATAAGGCACAGCCTTCATGGCGGGCGCAGCTTCATCCTGCACCGTCGCTTCCCCCTAGCGGGACTTCGCCCCGCCCCCCTCCGGGGGCCACCCTGCCCCGCAACGGGGAGGGAGGGCGCACGGCATTGTCGCGCCCGCGCGGCCCACCAAAGAATCACGCCCCCCGGAGCGCGGCTCCGATCCGGTCCAGGCTGGGCAGCTTGCGGATCGGGCCGATCGCCGCCAGCGTCGGTGCGCCCTTGAGCATCGCGGCGGCCGCGGCGCGGACATCCGCCACCGTGACGGCGTCGACCTTGGCGATCACCTCCCCGGCGGGGATCACCCGGCCCCAAGCCAGGATCTGGCGGGCGTTGCGCTCGATCCGCCCGCCCGGGGTCTCCAGCGCCGAGAGCAGCGAGACCTTGAGCTGCGCCTTGGCCCGGGCGATCTCGGTGGCGTCGAGGTCGCGGGCCGCCCGGGCGGTGGCCGCGAGTGTCACGTCCACGAGCTCGGGCAGATCCGCCCCCGCGGTCCCGGCGCCGATGCCGAACAGGCCGCAATCGGAGAACGGCCAGTGGAAGGCCTGGATCTCGTAGGCGAGGCCGCGGGTCTCGCGCACCTCCTGCCAGAGCCGGGAGGTCAGGCCGCCGCCGAGCACCTGCACGAACATGTGCAGTGCGTAGTAGCCCGCGTCCCGGAACGACAGGCCCGGCAGGCCGATCACCACGTTGGCCTGTTCGAGCTTGCGCGGCATCCGCCGCTCGCCGCCGCCATAGACCCCCGGGACAGCGGCGGGCGCCCCCGCGGCCGGCAGGGCGCCGAAATGCCGCTCGGCCGCCGCCACGATCGCCTCGTGGGTCACGGCCCCGGCCCCGGCCACGACGATGCGGTCCGGCGTGTATTCCCGGGCGAGATAGGCGCGGATCCCGGCTTCGTCGAAACTCCGGATCGTCTCGGGCCGCCCCAGGATCGGCCGGCCGACCGGCTGGTCCGGGAAGGCGGCTTCGGTGAAGGCGTCGTAGACCACGTCGTCGGGGGTGTCCTCGACGGCGGCGTATTCCTGCAGGATCACGCCCTTCTCCCGGGCGAGTTCGCCGGCGTCGAACACCGAATCCGTGAGGATGTCGCCGATCACGTCGAGGGCGAGGCCGGCATCCTCGCCGAGCACCCGGGCGGTATAGCTCGTCCCCTCCGTGGAGGTGGCGGCGTTGATCTCGCCGCCGACATTCTCGATCTCCTCGGCGATTCTCTGGGCCGAGCGCGTCCGCGTGCCCTTGAACGCCATGTGCTCGATCAGGTGGGACAGCCCGGCCTCGTCCGCCCGCTCGTTGCGCGAGCCGGCCCCGACCCAGACGCCGAGGCTGGCGGTGGCCACGCCCGGCATCGGCTCGGTGACCACCGTGACGCCGTTGGGCAGCTGCGTCGTGCGCAGGGACGGGGAGGCGGCGTGCGTGGAGAAGTGCTGGTTCATCGACGGCTCGTCGCGTGGGGGGCCGAATCCGGCGCGGGATCCCTCCCCCGTCTGCGGGGGAGGGTGGCCCCCGAAGGGAGTCGGGAGTGGGGAACCCGGCTTCCGGAAGGGGCAAAAGCCTTCATGAAGGCCGAGCGATGTCCTGCACCGTCGCTCCCCTCTTGCGGGACTTCGTCCCGGCCCGACCCCTGCTGACGCAGAGGGCGCCCATTGGGCCACCCTCCCCCGCAGAGGGGGAAGGGGGACCGTCGCGCCAAGCTCACGCGCCCCTCGTGATGCGGGCGCGCGCGCGGATCAGCCGCTCCACGGCGGCCTGGTCGTTGGCCACTGGGGTCATGCGCTCGGGCCGGTCCATGAGGTCGGCGAGGTGCGGCGGCAGCGGCGGGCGCAGGCCGCCGGTGGCCTTGGCGACCGCGTCCGGGAACTTTGCGGGGTGCGCCGTGGCGAGGGCGACGACAGGGGTTGCGGGGTCCTGCTCCAGGAGCCGGCGGGCGGCGCGCACGCCGATGGCGCTGTGGGGATCGAGGACCACCCCGGTGGCGGCCTGGGTCAGGGCGATCTCTTCCATCACGTCGTTCTCCGGCACCGCGACGGCGTCGAACTCGGAGCGGATTGTGGCCAGCACCTCCGGGCTCAGGGAGAAGCCGCCGGACTGCTTCAGCCCGGCCATCAGCCGCGCGAGGGACGAGGCGTCGCGGCCGAGCGCCTCGAACAGCAGCCGCTCGAAGTTCGACGAGATCTGGATGTCCATGGAGGGCGAGGTCGTGGGCACGACCCCGCGCAGCGCGTAGGCGCCGTGCTCCAGGGTGCGCACCAGGATGTCGTTGGCGTTGGTGCCGATCATCAGCCGCTCGATCGGCAAGCCCATCCGCTTGGCGACCCAGCCGGCGAGCACGTCGCCGAAATTGCCCGTGGGCACCGCGAAGGAGACCGGGCGGTGGGGGGCGCCCAGAGCGACCGCGCTGGTGAAGTAGTAGACGGCCTGCGCGGCGACCCGGGCCCAGTTGATCGAGTTGACCCCGGACAGGCGCACCGCATCGGCGAAATCGGCGTGCTGGAACAGGGCTTTGACCAGGTTCTGGCAATCGTCGAAGGTGCCGTCGACGGCCAGCGCGTGGACGTTCTGGGCCGGCACCGAGGTCATCTGCCGCCGCTGGACCTCGGACACGCGCCCGTGCGGGTAGAGGATGAAGATGTCGACCCGGTCGAGGCCGCCGAAGGCCTCGACGGCGGCCGAGCCGGTATCGCCCGAGGTCGCGCCCACGATGGTGGCGCGGGTGTCGCGCTGGACGAGGACGTGGTCCATCAGCCGCCCGAGCAGCTGCATCGCCACGTCCTTGAAGGCGAGCGTCGGCCCGTGGAAGAGCTCCAGCAGGAACAGGTTGTCGTCGAGCTGGGTCAGCGGGCAGACCGCCGGATGGCGGAACGTGGCGTAGGACTCGTCGATCATCCGGTCGAGGTCCGGGCCGGCGATCTCGCCGTCGATCAGCGGGCGGAGCACGCGCTTGGCGGCCTCCGCGTAGGGCCGGCCCGCCAGCGCGGCGATCTCCGCGCGGCCGAGCTGCGGCCAGGTCTGGGGCACGTAGAGCCCGCCGTCGCGGGCGAGGCCCGCCAGGAGCGCGTCCGAGAACGAGAGCGGCGCGGCCTCGCCGCGGGTCGAGACGTGGAGCACAGGGGCCTCCGAGGAAGGCGCCCCGTCTACACGATGCCGGCGGGCGTGTCGAAAGAAGAGGGCGGCCTCCGCCGCGCGGCCGGTCTGCCCGCGGGGCAGGGCCGGTGGTTTAACCGGGGCTGAACGGCACGGTTCAGGGCCGGTTCGGACACCGACGCCTATCAGCCGGATGGCCCGGCGGCGCGCGGATCTCTGCGCAAAGATGCGGGCGGACCGATCCTCGAAGAGAGCCGACATGACCCGAATCATCGCCCTGGCCGGCGTCGCGGCCCTGCTGTCCGGCACCGTGGCCTTCGCCCAGACCCCGCCGCCGCCGCCCGGTGGCCCGAGACCCGGCCCCGAGGCCGGTGCGCCGCCTCCGCCGCCGCCCCCGGGCGGGCCCCGGCGCGGCCCCGGCCCCGACGGCCCGCCGCCCCCGCCGCCGAAGGGCGCCCATTTCGTGATCGCGCGCGGCGACGCCCGCCTCGACGTGAAATGCGCCGACGACGAGACGACGAAGGCCTGCGCCGACATCACCCTGCAGCTCCTCGACAAGCTCGCGACCCTCCGGTCCGACGCGCGCTGACCCCGCCGGCGCCGGGCGCCGCCGCTCAGGCGTTGGTGCCCGGCGCCTTGATCAGGCGGCAGCCGGTGATGCGCCAGCGCCCGTCCGCGTCCCGGGCGAGGCTGTATTCGGCGGTCCAGTCGACGCCGTACTCGTCCTGGATCGCCACCGACTGCGTCACCCCCGCCGCGTCCGTGTCCTGCGCTTCGCCGAAGACGAAGCTGCGGTGGCGGTAGACCGGGCGGTACTGGTTGCGCACCATGCCGAGGAACAGGTCGGCATTCGGGAACAGCTCCCGGATCGCCGGCGCGGCCTGATCGTAGGCGGCCTGCGCGTCGTCGCGGCCGAAGGCCTGTTCCTGCGCGGCGATCACCGCCCGGGCCGCCGCCCGGCCCCCCTCGTCGGCGGCCGCCGGTCCCGCGAGGCCGAGGACGAGGAGGAGGGCGGGCCACGCGCGCATCGCTGTCACTCCGGCAAGACCGAACCGAGACTTATCATCGACGTCAGGAAATGGTCTCCGGTTCGGCGACGACAATCGGCGCGCGACATCGCATTCAGACTTCCCGCATGGAAACCTGTTCTGGCCCTGCGGCCCGCACGCATCGAGCGCGCATGGGTTGGGCAGGCATCGCGCTGCGGTTGTGCAAGCCGCTGGAAAGAGAGGCATTTTCGCGCCGAATCGCCGCCGCGGGTTTGACCCTCCAGCCCGGTTTTGCGAGCCTCCGATCGGCCGACTCAGGTCCCGGGGGTCGGGAGCCGGCCCGGTGGAGTGCAGGTGGATGACGCAGAGCGAGGCCGCGACGGGGGCGCCGTCGCCCGGGGACCCCGCCGGCGGGACGCCGGGCGGACAGGCGGCCATGAGCCTCGGGGTGTTCATCCCGATCGGCAACAACGGCTGGCTCCTGTCGGAGAACGCCCCGCAATACCGCCCGAGCTTCGCGCTCAACAAGGCGATCACCCTGAAGGCGGAGGGCTACGGGTTCGACTTCGCCCTGTCGATGATCAAGCTGCGCGGCTTCGGCGGCAAGACCGAGTTCTGGGACCACAACCTCGAATCCTTCACCCTGATGGCCGGGCTCGCGGCCGTCACCACCCGGATCCGGCTGTTCGCCACCGCGGCGACCCTGTGCCTGCCGCCGGCGATCGTCGCCCGCATGGCCGCGACCATCGACTCGATCTCGGACGGGCGCTTCGGCCTGAACCTCGTCACCGGCTGGCAGAAGCCGGAATACGACCAGATGGGCCTGTGGCCGGGCGACGCGTATTTCGCCAATCGTTACGCATACCTGGCCGAGTATGCTCAGGTCCTGCGCGCGCTGTGGGAGACCGGCGTCAGCGACCTCAAGGGCACGTATTTCCAGATGAACGATTGCCGCCTGAGCCCCCGGCCGCAGGCGCCGGTGAAGATCATCTGCGCCGGCCAGAGCGGGGCGGGGCTGGCCTTCACGGCGCAGTACGCCGACTACAATTTCTGCTTAGGGAAAGGGCTCAACACGCCGACCGCCTTCGCCCCCGTGGTGGAGCGGCTGGCGGAGGCCAGCGCGAAGACCGGGCGGCGGGTGACCTGCTACGCCCTGTTCATGATCGTCGCCGACGAGACCGACGCCGCGGCCATGACCACCTGGGAGCACTACCGGGCCGGGGCGGATGCCGAGGCGATCGCGTGGCTCGGCCGCCAGGGCGCGGCCGACACGACCTCCGGGGCCGACACCAATGTGCGCCAGCTCGCCGATGCCGCCGGGGCGGTGAACCTCAACATGGGCACCCTGGTGGGCAGCTACGCCACCGTGGCCGCCATGCTCGACGCGATCGGGGCGATCGCCGGGGTGGAGGGCGTGCTGCTGGTGTTCGACGATTTCCTCAAAGGGCTCGACGCCTTCGGGACGCGGATCCAGCCGCTGATGCGCACGCGCCGGCACATCGCCGCGGCACCGCTGGCGGAGGTCGCGTGATGGACGCCGCCCCCGCGGGGTTCCGCGATGCAAGGGGCCGGCACGGCGGCGTGACGCTGCCGGCCCGGCCGGAACCGATCGCCTTCGATCCCGCCGCCACGGTGCTGATCGTGGTGGACGTGCAGAACGCCTATGCGAGCCCGGGGGGCTACCTCGACCTCGCGGGGTTCGACGTGTCGGGCACCGGCCCGGTCATCGCCCAGATCGTCCGCGCGGTGGCGGCGGCGCGGGCTTCCGGGATCCGGGTTCTGTGGTTCCAGAACGGCTGGGACCCGGACTACGTCGAGGCCGGCGGCCCGGGCTCGCCGAACTGGCACAAGTCGAACGCCCTCAAGACGATGCGGCGGCGACCCGACATGAACGAGCGCCTGCTCGCCAAGGGCTCGTGGGACTACGCCCTGGTGGACGCCCTGAAGCCGGAGCCCGAGGATATCGTGCTCGGCAAGCCACGCTACAGCGGCTTCTACAACACGCCGCTCGACAGCATGCTGCGGGCAAGGGGCGTGAACACGCTGGTCTTCACCGGCATCGCCACCAATGTCTGCGTGGAATCGACCCTGCGGGACGGCTACCACCGGGAGTATTTCGGGATCGTGCTGGCGGATGCCACCCATCAGGCCGGGCCGCGGAGCCTGCACGAGGGGGCGCTCGCCAATATCGAGACCTTCTTCGGCTGGGTCTCGGACGTGGCGTCGTTCGAACAGGCCCTGGCCGCGCAGACGCGCACCGCAGCCGGATAGACCGCCCGCCGTCCCGGCACCCGCAACGCGAAAGTCCCAAAAAGATGCCGAAGCAGGTCGTCGTTCCGCCGGGTTCGGCCAAGCCCCTGGCGCCCTATGTGCCGGGCACGCTGGCCGACGGGGTGCTGTATGTCTCGGGCACGCTGCCGCTCGATCGGCAAGCCAACGTCGTCCATGTCGGCGACGCCGGCGCCCAGACCCGCCACGTGCTGGAAACGATCAAGGGCGTGGTCGAGGCCGCGGGCGGCACGATGGACGACGTCACCTTCAACCACGTCTTCCTGACGGACTGGGCCGATTACGCGGCGATCAACGCCGTCTACGCGGAATACTTCCCGGGGGAGAAGCCGGCGCGGTACTGCATCCAGTGCGGGCTGGTGAAGCCCGACGCCCGCGTGGAGATCGCCTCCGTCGCGCATATCGGCCGGTGACGGACGGTCCGGCTTCGACCCCTCGGTCGCAGGTCTGGCCGGTCTCGAGTGTCCCGCAGGTGCCGGGCGCCGCGCCCGGTCATGGACCCGGCGTCGCGCGATCGGGAACCTGCGGGACACCCCGGGCGGGACGGAGCCGCGTCACCAACGGACGTTGAAGCTTCCCTTGATGGCGTGGCTCTCTGCCCGCTCGCCCACCTGTCCGACATAGGCTACGCCCACTGTCGTGCTGGTCGCCACCTGCCAGTCCAGACCGACCATGGTCACCAGCGCATCCCGCGCGACCGGTGCGCCCGCCGTCTGGAATGTCTGCGTCCCACCCCCGAAGGCCAGCAGCGCGGACGGGACGACATCTCCGAACGCCCGCCGGTAGCCGATCAGACCGCGTGCGACCACCGGGCGCTCCGTCCCGAACAGATCCAGCAGCACCTGCCCCTGAAGGCCGGTCGTGGCCGTCTGGATGTCGTAGGAGCGCCCGAACACCGTCAGCGCCGAGGCGCCGCCCACCTCCGTGAAACCCTCGCGGTGGACGTGCAGCGCAGACCCGCCCACGAACGGCTCGACATAGCCCTGCGCGCAGGCGAACCGGTAGCCGACCTCGCCGAAGCCGTAGGCGCTGTCACCCCCCGCCTTGCCGGTCAGCGCTTGACTGAAGCCGGGGAAGATCACGGTACGGCGCGTGTCCAGCGCATCGCCCGAGTAGACCGCCCCGAGCCGCACCTGCAGCGGCCCCACCGGCCCGCGGGCATAGATCGCAACCAGACCGCTCTCGATCTGTCCGGTCGACTGCCGGGCGCTGACGTCGAAGGCCGTGAGGCTGTAGCCGGCCGCGATACCCGCCTGCCACCCGTCCAGGGGTCCCCCGAGCACGCCCGGCGCGGTCTCGATGCCGAGCATGAACCCGCCGGCCTGCGCGGTGAGGCGGTCGGTGTTGGCGGTTCTGGCGGTCTCGCCGAACGCGCCGAAGACCTGGCCCCAGACCGCGTAGGTCGGCGGCAAGGGCCGCACCGGTATGAGGCTGACGGTCGGGGCGCCGGACCCGCCGGTGGTGTAGGTTGCCGGCAGGGTGGTGCCGGGGGCGAAGCGCTGGCCGATCGAGCCCGTCAGGCCGGGGCCGCCGAGGCCGAGGCCCTGAGCGAAACCGTTGCTCTCGCCGAAGCGCAGGTGGTCGAAGATCGTTTCCTGGACCAGGAAGGCGATCTGGGCTTGGGCGCTCGCGGCACTGGCCTGGACCTCGCCCGAGAGGGCGTTGAGCGCCTGGATCGCACCCGGTGCTGACTGTGTCAGGACCGCCGAAGCAACCACCGCGGCCGGCGTCGTGGATTGCGCCGTGGCCGATGTCGTGGACTGCACCGCGGCCGGTGTCGTGGACTGCGCCGCGGTCGATGTCGTGGACTGCGTCGCGGCCGGTGTCGTGGACTGCACCGCGGCCGGTGTCGTCGGCTGCGTCGCAGCCGGTGTCGTGGATTGCGCTGCGGCTGGCGGCGTTGATCGCGTCGCGGCCGGCGTCGCGGCCGGCGTCGCGGCCGGGGGTGTCGTCGAGACTGCGGCCTGGACGGCTGTGGCGGTGCTGGTCTGGTTGGGCGTGGTCGACACGCTCTGGACCGGCGCGGTCTGCGTGAGCGTCAGCACCACCGTGTTGTTGGGATAGCTGAGGCTCGGCGTCAGGAACGCCATGTTCGAAGTTACGGACCCGAACGTACCGGACACGGTCTGAGCGGCGAGGATATTGTAGGTGTTGGAGGCCGCGTAGGTGCCCGAGCCGGCCAGCACGGAGACCTGGGCGCCGCCCAGCGTCGCGACACCGGTCGCGGCGATGCGATCGGAGGCCGTGGGCGTGGCGCGGACAGCGTAGGTCGCGCCCGCGGCGAAGGTGACGGATCCATTGACCGTCAGCGTCGTGGGCGCACCCGAGACCGCACCGGGACTGACGAGGCCGCCATTGGCGACGGCGAGACTCCCGATGGTGCCGGACCCCGCCAGCGTCCCACCGGAGCCGACCGTGAACGGTGCCGCCGAGAGCGAACCGGTGACGTTGAGAATCCCGCCTCTGACGGTCCAGGGGTCGGACAGGGTGTTGTTGGTCCCTGTCAGCGCCCAGGTGGAGGCTCCGGTCTTCTCGTAGGTGGAAAAGCCCTGATACTGGGCCGTGGGCGAGCCGACGGGGCCGAGCAGGGATGCGTCGAAGCTGGCATTGGTCGCGCCGCCGAGTGCGAACGTGGCGGTGCCACCCTGCACCACCGCGAGGCCGGTGACGGTGTAGCCCGCCTGCAGTTCCAGGCGGTTGGTCCCGCCGGTGAAGGTGATGGCATTGGCGCGCGTCGTACCGTCGCCGCCGAGGCCCCCCGAGACGGTGCCGGCGTTGACGACGCTCAGGTCGGAACCGGTGATCCCGGTGCCTCCGAGGCCAGGGGTGCCGTTGGGGCTCCCCCCCGCGCCGTTTCCGGCCGCGCCGCCATTGCCACCGCTGATCGTGCCGGAATTGGTGATGGCCGCGCCCGCGCCGACGATGCCGGGACCGCCCGGACCGCCGTTTCCGCCCCGACCTCCGATTCCGTCGCGTGAACCTGACGTGTTGTTGACGCCCCTGGGCTGACCGGCACCGCCGTCGCCGCCGGTCCCGCCGCTGCCGCCGGTCACCGTGCCGGTATTCGTGAACGTTGCGTTCGTCCCGGTGAACGAGACGCCCGCGGCGCCGGCGCCGCCGTTTCCGGCATCGCCGCCGTCACCGCCGCTGCCGGTCCTGTTCGGTCCGCCGCTCACGCCGCCGGTCCCGCCGGCGGCCCCCGCGCCACCGGAGCCGCCGATGATGGTGCCGCTGCTGGTGAAGACGGCGTTCGGTCCCGAGAACGAGACGCCGAAGCCGCCGGCACCGCCGTCGCCGCCATGACCGCCGGCGCCGCCGTCGGTGGTGTAATTGAGCAGGCTGTCACCCCCGCCGGTGGCGCCACGGCCGCCGGCACCGCCGAGGCCACCCTGGACCCGGCCCCCGTTGGTGAACGCGGCGCCGGCCCCGGAAAAGACAGCCCCGATGCCGCCGGCACCGCCGGTGCTGCCGGAGCCCCCGGCACCGTCCGTGCCGCTGAAATACACTCGTCCCCCGGGGCCGCCGTCGCCCCCAACGCCGCCTGCACCGCCTCCGAGGGTGCCGGTGTTGGAAAACGTCACGCTCGAACCCGTGGCCGACACGCCGGCACCGCCAGCGCCGCTCGGGCCGCCATCCCCGCCGTGCCCCGCGGTCGCCGGGGAGAAGGGAGCGCTGCTGTCTCTGCCAGCGCCACCGGTCCCGCCGGTGCCGCCGGCCCCGCCGGCCCCGCCGGTCACGGTTCCCGCGTTGCTGTTGCTCGCATTGCTGCCGGAAACGTCCGCCCCTGAAGTCCCCGCCGTGCCCGCTCCGCCTGTCGCACCTGCCGTCCCGGTGGCCCCCTGTGTACCGGCCGCACCTGCGGGACCGACGTTGCCAGCTCCACCGGTTATGGTGCCACCTGACCCGTTGTTGAGCGTCCCGACATTCACACCCTGCGCCAGGACATGTCCGGGCGCCACCGCCATCGCGAAGATTCCAACGCTCGCGACCGCGGCCGAAAATGTAAGGGCCTGGCGCAAGTCAAGCACACTATAAGTGGGTGTTTTCATGATTGATCTCGCAGCCTGATAAAAAAGCTCCAGAGCCCATGGAATTTTTTCACCGTGACGCGTGTTTGCAATTCAAATTTCGAAGCGCAAGTGACAGGGCATCACCCGGCCATCAAAAAATTGTAACTGACGGATTTATGCAACATTCGATCCCGAAGTAATGCAAATATATATTCTAATATTCGATCATGTATATTTGAATTGTTATATTAAAGATGGAATTTTATGATTTATTGACCAAACTGGTCGAATTTTAACAGATGAAAATTTGAATCGGTCCGGATCGACCGCGTGGCGCGCGGATGCGGTCGCGCACAGGTCCGGGAGGTCGCCGCGACGGTGTGCGCACGCGGACCAACCCGGCCTCTATTATTCGCGACGCGCGCATGTCCGGGACGCGACTCGGAGATCGGGCCCGGTCGGCTCCTGTCGGCTCCTGCCGGCTCCTGTCGGCTCCTGCCGGCTCCTGCCGGCTTGGCCCGAACCCGTGGGATCAGCCGGTCGGCCGCGCCAGAAGGCTTCGCACGAGGCCCGGCAGCGCCGCCGCCAGGAGGCCGGCCGCGCGCAGCACCGCCGCGGCCTCGTCCGGCGCGCGGCGGGCGAGCGCCAGGGCGAGCCGCAGCGGCACCTGCGCGCCGAAGCTCGCCGCCGTGACGGCCAGGGCGGTCGCGGCGCCGTGGTGCTTGCCGGCGTAGAGGATCTGGCTGCGCAGGAAGTAGAACAGCCGCCGCGCCCGCACTTGCCGGGTCGTGCCCTGGCCGAGATGGCGGGCGACCGCCCCGGCCACGTGCCGCACGCAAAAGCCCGCCGCCCGGGCGCGGGTGCAGAGGTCGGCATCCTCCCAGTAGACGAAGAAGCGCGGGTCGAACCCGCCGAGGGCCCGGAACAGGTCGCGGCGAATCATCAGGAAGGCGCCCATCACCTGATCGACGGCGCGGTCCTCCGCGTGGTCCCAGTCGAGGAGGAAATGCGGGGGCACGAGCCCGATCCGGTCCAGCGCCAGGGCGCGGCCGAGGAGGCCGAGCGCCGAGGGGGCCCGGGCGCAGGAGCGCGCAGTCCGCCCCTCGGGGTCGACGAGCCGGGCGCCGACGATCCCGGTCCGCGGATCGGCCGTCAGGGCGGCCCGGGCCAGGCGGAGCGCGTCGGGCGCCACCTGCGTGTCGGGGTTGAGGAACAGGATCGCCGGGGCGTCCCCGGCGGCGGCCCCCTGGTCGCAGGCCCGGCCGAAGCCGCGATTCTCCGCGTTCCGGATCAGCCGGAGGGGGCGGGGCAGGGGGGGCAGGTCGCTCGTCGAGTCGTCCCGGGAGGCGTTGTCGACCAATATGACCTGCACGGAGCCGGCATCCTGGACGGATGCGAGGCTCGCCAGGCAGGCGTGGAGCAGGGTGCCGCCGTTCCAGTTGACGATCACCACGTCCAGATCGGCCCGGGGGGCAGGGCGGTCGGTCAAAACAGGTCCTTCGGCGGGCCGAGGCGCCCGAGGGCACCGTCGCGGGCGGCCGCGAGGAGCCGCAGCAGCACGGCGGGCCGAAAGCCCGAATCCGCCCAGTAGAGCCCGGCCTGGACGGGCAGGTAGGCGGCCTGGGCGAGCTTCCAGCGCAGCGGCACGTGCGGCAGCCGCCAAGCATAGACCGCGTTGCGCAGGTAGGTCGCCATGCGGAACAGGGGCTGGCGCGGCATCGTGATCCCGAAGGCGCGGATCACCCCGCCGCCGACCCGGTGGGGGATCGCGACGGCGCGCGCGAGATAGCAGCCGAAGCCGAGGCTCCAGGCGCGAAAACACCATTCGAGCTCGACCCCGTCGATGAAGAAGTCGGCGCGGAACGGGCCGATCCGGGCCAGGGCGGCGAGGTCGATCAGCGAGCCCGAAGTCGCCAGGAACTGCACCGGGGCGAGGTCGCCGCAGGCCCGCGCGCCGGGGCGGCGCGGGTAGGCCGGCGCCTTGTGGCCGGGGGCCGGCGCCGGGGCGGGGCCCACCACCGCCGCCGGGATCCCGGCCGCCCGCAGCCGGCCGCGGGCCGCCAGCAGCGCGGCGGCGAGGCCGGCCGGCGGCTCGGCATCCTGGTCGAGGAGCAGGAGCGCGTCGGCCCCCGCGGCCCGGGCGGCCCCGGCGATCCGGTCGAGCGCCGCGGCGATGCCGAGGTTGCGCCCCTCCGACAGCAGGGTCACCCCGGCGCGGGCGAGGCGCGCCGCATCCCCGGCGGCGAGACCGCCATTGTCGAAGGCGATCACCGCGGCGTAGCCGGCCGGGACCTGCGCCAGGACGCGGTCCACCTGGCGCGGGTCCGGCCGGAACAGGGTGATCCCGACGGCGACGCGCCCCAGCCGCGGATCAGGCACCGGCCGTATCCCGATGGCGGCCGGTCACGCCCGCTCCACCGCGGCGGTCGCCGCCTCCAGGGCGGCCGTGATGGCGGCAACCTGCCCGGCGTCGAGCGGCCCGCGGGCGAGGCGCATCTGCAGGGCGAGCGTCAGCCCCTCCCTGGCGCGCACCAGCGCGGGCGGCGGGCCGTCGCCCCGGGCGGCCTCCGCCTGCGCCATCCGGGCGAGGATCGCCTCCAGGGTCGGGCGGTTGCCGTCGAGGACGGCCTGGCCCTCCGGGGTGATCGTGTGCAGCCGCTTGGTGCCCTCCCCTTGGGTCACCGTGACGTGGCCGAGTTCCTCCAGGAGCGTGAGCGTCGGATAGACCGTGCCGGGGCTCGGGCTGTAGGCGCCGCCGACCCGCTCCTCGATGGCCTTGATGATCTCGTAGCCGTGCCGCGGCTTCTCGGCGATCAGGTGCAGGATCACGAGCCTCAGGTCGCCATGGGCGAAGAAGCGCGCGAGGTCGCCGCGGCCGCCGCGGCCGAACATCCGGCGCTCGCCGCGGCCGTGAGGCCCGTGGGGACCGTGTCGCCCATGGGGATCGCCCCCCATCGGGCCGCGATGGGCCCGGACGCGATAGGCGTCGAAGGGATGGGTGTGGAACGGATCGCTGCGGAAGGTGTCCATGGGATCGGGATGCCCCTATGTCGACTCACTCTCGATATGACGTCGTTTTAGATATATCGAAATTCCGCCGCATGCAACGGCTCGGGCGGGCGACCCGGCGCTCGGATCTGCGGGGCCGCCGCGTCGGGACCAGGATCGTCCGGGGGCACCCCGGTTTACGGGCCTCGCCGGTTCCGTTAGTGCGACCGGTCACCGACGCCGCCATCCCGCACATCCCGACGCCCCCCCGACAGCCGCCCATGACCCGATCCGAGACCGCTGCCGTGACCGCGCCCCGTGGCGGCAGGCGGTGAGGGCGCCTCCGCCGAGCCCCGAGACGCGCCGCGGGACCTCCGCCCCGCAGCAGATCCGGCGCCGCCTCGGGGTCGGCGCCGACAGGGCGCGGGTCCGGACCGAACGCCCCATCGCCGAGGACGCCGCATGATCTCCGTCAACGAGGACATGAAACAGGAGATGCTGCGGCGCGGCATCTCGGTGCTGCATCCGGCCCCGTTCGGCCTGCCGGAGGATTGCACCTTCGAGCCGCCGTGCAGCCTCAAGTGGATGGGGGTCGATTACTGCCTCACCATGGGGGCGTTCTCCTACGCGGTGAGCGGCTATTATTTCGGCGCCGACATCGCCCGCTACTGCTCGATCGGCGAGAGCGTGCAGGTCGGCCGCGGCAGCCACCCGGTGCATTGCGGCTCGACCTCGCCGCTGTTCTACACGCACCACGCGGCGGTGTTCGACCGCGTCGATCCGCGGGCCGAGGATTACGAGATCTGCGGCCCGTATCTCTGGCCCAAGCGCGTCCGCATCGGCAACGACGTCTATATCGGCCACGGCGCCTTCCTGATGCCCGACATCACCATCGGCGACGGGGCGATCGTCGGCGCCATGGCGGTGGTGACCAAGGACGTGCCGCCCTACGCGATCGTGGCCGGGAGCCCGGCCCGGGTGGTGAAGATGCGCTTCCCCGACACACTGATCGAGCGCTACCTGAAGGTGCAATGGTGGCGCTACGCCTTCTGGGACCTGCGCCAGTGTTCGATCACCGACCCGGAAAAATTCCTCGACGCCGTGGAGGAGCGGATCGCCGGCGGCATGCAGGAATACCGGCCGGACGTGATCCCGCTCCGGTCGCTGGTGCCGGGGGGGTGAGGCTCAGTGCCGGGAGAGGGCGAACCGCACGAATGCCGCCACCAGCGCGTCGGCGGCCGGCTCGCTCAGATCGCTGAAGCAGAGCCCCTCGCCGACGAACACGGTCCACACCCCGTCGTAGGTCGCTTCCTTGCGGATCTGCATGGCCGCCCTCCGGTGTCGCTTCGGAGCAACGGGCGAGACGGCAGAGCGTTGCCTCGGCGGGCCCGCATCGGAGCGGCCTTCGCGGCGCTGCCGGGATCGCGGGCGCCCTCCGAGGGGAGGGGCCCCGCAAGCCGCGTCAAGCGGCGACTGCCGCCCGGCCAGGCCGGGGCGACGCGCCCTCGGAGGGCGGGACGCACGGTCCCGATCAGACGGACGGACCGGTTGCGAGCAGTCTCTCGTCCGCCTCGCTCAACGGCCGACCGGCGGCCTTGCGGTAGAGCACGCCGAACCGACGCACGACCGATTCCCAGGTGTGCTGGGCGACGACCTCCCGCCCGCGGGCGACGAGTTGGTCCCGCATCGGCGCATCCGACCACAGCTTGAAGAGAGCGCTGGCGATTTCGCCGCTGTTGTCGGGATCGAACAGGAGCGCCCCCCCCGGCCGTCTGTGCCGGAAGCGACGTCGCGGTGGAGCAGGCGACAGGGCAACCGATCGCGAACGCCTCGTAGATCGGGCAGCTGGTGGCCTCGAACTTCGTCGGCACGACGACACCCCGAGCCAAGTGATAGAGCAGGACCAGATCGCGATGGGCGATGTAACCGCCCCACCGGATGCAATCGGTCACGTTCAGTTCGGCCGCCCGCTCCAGGATGCGCAGCGAGAACGGCGTGAACGCACCCGTGAACACCATGAGTGGCGCCGTCAGACCCTGGGCCCGCAACAGGGCGGCGGCCTCCACCAGGCGGATGTGATTCTTGTGCTCCCAGCCGGCCGCCGGATAGAGCAGGAAACCGCCGGGCTGAAGCTGGAGACGCTCACAGATCGCCCGAACCTCGGCGGGTGTCGGCGGCGTGCGGTCGGAGGCGGGCGGCGCGAACGGAATGATGGGCATCTTCTCGAGCGGTACGCGGTACTGCCGATGGACATCATCGGCGATCCAGCGCGAGGCCACCGGAACGATCGTCGCTGCTCTGCAAAAGTACTGATAGATGACCTCGCGATGCCGGAGATCATCGTCGGAGAAGAACTGCGGCAGATGGAGATGCTGGAGATCGTGCGGATGGTAAAGGAGCGGCAGATCGGAATCGAGCGTAAATTGCGTCGGGGCGTGCACCGCCGCCACACCTGCGGCCCGCAAGGGTCCGGTGGCGTCTAAGAGATTAACCTGAAGGGTCGCACTCGCATCTTGGAAATTGAACATCCGCTTGGCCACTTGCGTGCCGGCCAGCCTCAATTCGCGCTCGCGCACGGGTAGGGCCTCCCCCTGCAGCGGCAGCAATTTGCAATGATCGGGCATGATGGCGCGCAGATCGTCGCGCGCCGCGGAATCCACGATCAGAGAAAATCTGAACGCGTCCGGCGGGAGATGATAAAGATGCGTCACCAGTCCGCGCGTGACCTCGGCCACGCCGCCGGCCGCCCCGAGGTTTGCCCGCGCGTCGATCGCAACATGCAGCTGTTCGGACACTGAACGCAGCCCCTTCCACAATCCCGTCCACCATCTCTGGCCTCCGTCTCATCACGCCGGATCCTTGCCCAGGGCTGTCTCACCAGGGGATGCGGCCGTACCGGCGGTTGAGCGTCGCGTATTCCGTCCGGCTCTCCTGAATGAGGGCCGGATCGGCGGCGATCCGAGCCATGCCCGAGCGGGAATGCACCAGGCGCGTGACCAGGGGCGCCAGCAGGGTATGGCGCTGCAACTCCGAATTGGCCCCGCCGAGTCGCGCGACGTTGGCGATCCAAGGCCGCACCTGCTCCGCGAGTGCGACGGTCGCGGGCGCCAGGGCGTCGATGAGGTGGCAACGCCGGATCCCGCTGTCACCGAGCCGGCCGAGCCATTCGTTATCGAGATGCCAGCGCATCGCGGGATCGAAGCGGCCGACGCGCCGGAGGGTGTCGCGCCGCATGATCCAGCCGGACGGCGTCGGGAAGTCGTTGATGCGGACGATCTCGCCGCTCTCGTCGACTTCGAGCTGGGTCGTCGAGACGAAGCCGTAGCTTCTCAGCGCCGCCGAACACAGATTCAGATAGTTCTGGTTCCAGCGATCGTCGTCTTCCAGAAATGCGATGCAGTCGAATTGACTTCCGACCGCATCGATACCGGCATTCAGGGCTCCAGCCTGAGAACGACCGTCGCTGCGCGCCCAGACGATATCGCTGCGCTCCGCAAGATGCGGCGGGATATCCGCATCCGTGTCGATGCCCACAATGAAACTGAGCCTGACATTGTTCTCTACGACGATGGACTGCGCCAATGCGCTGGCGATCGCGCGCTCCACGAAATACTTACTCGTCCGCGACTCGGGCTCAATCCGCTGCAGGCGCGACGGTATGATGACCCCGACCGATAAGGCAGTGGCTGCCACCTGTCCCTCCGACCCCGACGCTCGATCAGCTTTCAATATTGAGACACTTATTCCCAGCAAGACCGCTGATTATATATTACATATAGTAATATATCTTCTAATATTATTGCCGTTCCGAGGTTTTTATTTGCATAACATTAGTTATTGTAGACATTCATATCGATTTGATTCGCTCATCTCCAAACAATGACATGCCTATCAAGCATAGTTTGTGAGTTATATGCCACACAGAGACGCGTCAAGCGCCGTTTAGGGTCAAAAAATCGACTGTCTCGCGATTTTTGCGAGATGCTTTGAAGTAAAAATTCGGATTTTTATTTGAGATAGGGAATTTATATAACCGTATAGTTGTTCAAAAAATTTCCCACGGCTTGGGCCGGTTCGCGCGTCAGTCGCCTTGCGCCAAAAAGGGCTTTCCAAACGGTGCGTGGCGCTGAGATGATTTTATATCATTTTGAAGGACTTGATTAAATAGTTCGCAGAGCAGCATATCTGCGTTTGCCGAGACCTTGGACGTTGGGAAATGCTCGCCCGACGACGCGGCCCGAAACCGGCTTTGCGTTGCGGGTCCTTGCTCCCAGGATGCCCACCGGCGTTCAGGCAAGGCCTCGCGGGATCCGCCTGGCCATAGCCGTTGCGTCGGATCAGGTTTCACTGACTCAATAGACGCAGTAAATACCGATCCCTTAGAGTTCGATATTTTGAATTATTTACGAAATTTCCCATATGATCGAAATAAATACTTACGGCTTTGCCGTCGAAGGCCTTTGACGGTGCCCTGCGGCCTTACGCTCCATGACACCCTCACCCCGCCAGCACCCGCGCCGCCGCATCCCCGAGCGCCCGCACCCCCAGCGCCAGGTCGGCGTCGCTGGTATCCTCCGCCCAATGGTGGCTGATGCCGCCGATCGAGGGCACGAACAGCATCGCGGCCGGGAGGATCCGGGCGACGTTCTGGGCGTCGTGGCCGGCGCCCGAGGGCATCACCTGCCAGCCCCCGGGGCAGACCGCGTCGGCGGCCTCCGAGAGCGCGCGCATCAGCGCCGGATCGCAGGGGGCGGGGATCGCCTTGGACAGGGCCGTTAGCGTGGCGGGGCAGCGCTCGCGCCGGTTCGATTCGCGCACCAGCGCCTCCAGACAGGCCTCCATCCGCTCCAGCACCGGCATCGCCACGTCGCGGAACTGAAAGGCCACCTCGGCCCGGCCGGGGATGATGCTGTAGCCGCCGGGATCCAGGGTGATCCGCCCCGTGGTCCAGGTGCTGCGCGGGCCGCACACCGTCGGGAATGCCCGGTCGATCGCCGCCAGGAGCCGCACCGCCGAGAGACCCGCGTCCCGGCGCTCGGCCATGGTGGTGCCGCCGGCGTGGTCCTGGTTGCCTTCGAACACGATCCGGAACTGCCAGATCGCCACGATGCCGCTCACCACGCCGAGATGCAGGCCGGCGGATTCGAGCTGCGTGCCCTGCTCGATATGCATCTCCAGGAAGCCGCGGTAGCGGTCCGGGTCGAGCCGCATCCGGGGCAGGCCGGCGAGGCCGGCGGTCGCGAGCGCCGCGCGCAAGGCGGTGCCGTCGGTGCGGTTGCGGGCTTCATCGATCTCGGCCTCGGTCAGGTCGCCGATCGCCGAGCGGCTGCCCAGGAAGCCGCCGGAGAAGTGGCCCTCCTCGTCGGCGAAGGCGACGACGTCCACCGGCAGCCCGGCCCGGGCCAACGCCACCCCGGCCACGACGCCGAGCGCCCCGTCGAGCCAGCCGGCCTCGTTCTGGGTCTCGATGTGGCTGCCGACGAGGAGATGCGGGCCGGGGCCGCGATGGCGCCCCAGCACGTTGCCGATCCCGTCGATGGATGCCTCCAGCCCGCAGGCCTCCAGCCTGGCCATCAGCCAGCGGCGGGATTCCATGTCGGCGGCCGAGAAGGTCGGGCGGTGGACGCCGGTGCGGAACCGGCCGATCGCGCGCAGTTCGTAGAGGTCGGCCAGGAAGGCTTGGGTGTCGATCGCAGTCATGGGCGGCCCGGGTGCTGAACACCCGGACCGTGCAAGGCCCATGCGCGTACGGGGTTTCCAAAGGGCTCAAGCCCTTTGGCGGTGTCGTGGGGCGGAGCCCCGCAATGGGCCGAGCCCCGCAATCGGCGGAGCCCGACAGCAGGGCGCTGCCCTGCACCCGCAAAAGGTCCCGGACCTTTTGAAACCGGGACGCGGCGCTATTCCGCCGCCGCCTGTCTCCAGTCCGCCGGGTGCGCCCCCGCCATCCAGGCCCCGAGGTCGGCCCGGGCCCGGTCGGTCAGGGCGCGCTTCTTCAGCACCGCCTTCTCGGGCCCGCGCAGGCGCCGGCCGGTCTCGTTGCGGGGCGCCTGCGCCAGGGGCGGGAACAGGCCGAAATTGACGTTCATCGGCTGGAACGAGCGCGGGGCATTGGCCTCGCCATCCGCCGCGACATGGCCGCCGGTGATGTGGGCGATGAGCGCGCCCAGCGCCGTCGTCTGGGGCAGCGGCGCGAGGGGGTGGCCGGCGGCCTCCGCAACCGCGAAGCGGCCGGCCATCAGCCCGACCGCAGCGCTCTCGACATAGCCCTCGCAGCCGGTGATCTGGCCGGCGAAGCGTAAGGACGGCCGGGCCTTCAGCCGGAGGGTGGCGTCGAGCAGGCGCGGGCTGTCGAGGTAGGTGTTGCGGTGCAGGCCGCCCAGCCGGGCGAACTCGGCCCGCTCCAGGCCGGGGATGGTGCGGAAGATCCGCACCTGCTCGGCATAGGTCAGCTTCGTCTGGAAGCCGACCATGTTGTAAAGGGTGCCCAGCGCGTTGTCCTGGCGCAGCTGGACGATCGCGCAGGCCTTGACCAGGGGGTCGCGCGGGTTGGTCAGCCCCACGGGCTTCATCGGGCCGTGCCGCAGGGTCTCGGCGCCGCGCTCGGCCATCACCTCGATCGGCAGGCAGCCGTCGAAATAGGGCGTGCCCTCCCACTGCTGGAACCCGATTTTTTCGCCCTCCACGAGAGCGGCCACGAACCCGTCATACTGTGCGCGGGTCATCGGGCAGTTGAGATAGTCGGCCCCCGTGCCGCCGGGGCCGGGCTTGTCGTAGCGGGACTGGAACCACGCCACCTCCATGTCGATGGAGTCGCGGTGGACGATCGGCGCGATGGCGTCGAAGAAGGCGAGGGACTCGGCGCCGGTGAGCCCGCGGATGCCCTCGGCCAGGCCCGAGGCGGTGAGCGGGCCGGTGGCGACGATGCAGGGCCCCCAATCCTCCGGCGGCAGGCCCTCGACCTCGCCGCGCACGAGGGTGACGTTGGGGTGCTGCTCCAGGGCCCGGGTCACCGCGGCGGAGAAGCCCTCACGGTCGACCGCGAGCGCCCCGCCCGCCGGCACCTGGTTGGCGTCGGCGGCCCGCATGATCAGCGAGCCGAGACTGCGCATCTCCTGGTGCAGCAGCCCGACGGCGTTGGCCTCGGGATCGTCCGACCGGAAGGAGTTCGAGCAGACGAGCTCGGCGAGCCCGTCCGTCCGGTGGGCCTCGGTGCCGCGCACCGGGCGCATCTCGTGGATGACGGCGCGGTGGCCGGCCTCGGCCACCTGCCAGGCGGCCTCGGACCCGGCGAGGCCGCCGCCGACGATGTGGATGGTCTGTGTCATGCCCGCGATTAAGCACCATTCGCCGGCAGGGTCACCGGTCCGGCGGTGAAAAGGGCGCGGGGCCCGGCCGTATCCCGACGGCTTCGGCCGCTTTCGGTGCGGGGCGCCCGGCCGGCTGCGGTCCCGATACGCGAAGGACCGTCGTCCGGATCAGCGGGCGGCGGTCCTTCGATCGGCGTGCGGACGCTGCGATCAGGCGCGGGCGATGCCGTGGATCTCGCTGCGGTTGATGCCGAGATCGGCAAGATCGCGATCCGACAGGCGCGACAGCTGGGAAACGGTGTCGCGGTACCGGAGATAGGCGCGTACGCGGCTCAGGACGCTACGGGCGGCGGACATATGTGCTGTGACCTCTGCTCGGGCAGACGATGACGCTTCCTTGCGCATCGCTGCCTCTTGTTGGTGCAACGCACATATAAACCCGCTGCAGCGCAGCAGGAGTCCCAAGCTCAAGCATCAGACCTGCGATGATTGCATGACCGGATTAAGAAATCGGCAAGGTTTACGAATGGTCATTCTTTAGGCGCATGTCGGTCCGGGACACCGGCCTCTGGCGCGCGTGGCACCGGCCGCGGAGCGCCCCGATGACCGGGAGCGAGGGGCGTGCCCGCTCCCCCAGGTCTCACGGATCCCGACCGCGGGTCGGGATCCGTGAGGTCCGGTATCAATAGAACGGGCGCGGCCCGTAGAAGCCGTAGGGCCGGTAGACGGGCCGCGGCCGGCCGTAGCCGTAGCCGCCGTAATAGACCGGACGGCGCCAGGAGCCGTAGGGCCGGGGGCCCCAGTTCGGGCGGCAGAGACCCCAGGGATTGGGGTGGAAGCCGGGGCCACAGCCGCCGGCCGCCTGGGCGGAGCCGGCGAGCCCGAGGCCGCCGGTGACCGCGGCCACCAAGATGAGCGCCTTCACGCGCGATGCGCCCGGAATCGTCATGATGGGATCTCCTCGTTCACATCCGGCGGATCGACGGCCGGCCGCGGGAGATTCGGCGCGGCCGCCTGAACCAACGCTGAGCCACAGGTTGTGCCGGGGACAGGCTCGCGGCGGCACGGGCAAGTCCGCGCGGGCAAGTCCGTGCAGGCAAGGCCACGCACGCCGCAGGGGTGTCCGGACCGTCAGTGCAGCGAGGGCGTGCGCAGGAACCGCTCCCGATCGGCGGAGACCAGGGCGAGCTTCACCCCGCGCCCCTCGCGGCGGACGTTGAGCGGCACCCGCACCCCCGCCGCGCCGAGCGCCCAGACGCTGCGGAACAGGGCGGCGAGATCCGCCACGGGCTCGCCGGCCACCGCCTCGATCACGTCGCCGGGCTGGAGGCCGCCGGTCTCGGCCGGGCCGCCATCGGCCAGCCCCATCACCACGATGCCCTCCTCGCTCTCGGTGGCGTAGAGGCCGAGCCACGGGCGCGGCGGCCGGTTCACCCGCCCGCGCGTGGCGAGGTCGTCGAGGATCGGCGGCAGCAGGTCGATGGGCACCACCATGTTGATCGGGCGCGCGCTGCCGGAGCCGCCCTGCTGCAATTGCAGCGAGCCGATGCCAAGCAATTCACCCTGGGGCCCGATCAGCGCCGTGCCGCCCCAATGCGGGTGCGCGGGGGCGGTGAACAGGGCCTCGTCCAGGACGTATTCCCAGTAGCCGGCGAATTCCTGGCGGGCGACCACCTCGACGGCGACGCAGCGCTGGCGCCCGCCCGCCCCCGCCAGCACCGCCCGGTCGCCGGTCTTGAGCCCGGCCGAACGGCCAAGCTGCAGGGCCGGCACGCCGAGGTCCCCCAGCGCCTGGACGAGGCCGAAGCCGGTGGCGGCGTCGAAGCCCAGGACGTGGCCGGGCACCGAGCGGCCGTCCCGGGTGGTCAGCCAGACGGTCTCGGCCTCCGTGACGAGGTAGCCGATGGTGAGCACGAGGCCGTCCTCGCGGATCACCACGCCGTTGCCGGCGCGCTCGGTGCCCAGCGTCTCAGCCGTGAAGGCGCCGTCCGGCACCCGCGCCGACAGGGCCAGCACCGCCGAGAGCGCCCGGTCGAGGTCGTAGCCGTAATCCGCCGGCCTGGGCTGGGCCTGCGCGGGGATCTTCCACTCACCCTGCGTCGCCATGAGAGTCCTTCGGCTCGTCCGCGCCCTGGCGGGAACCGGGCGCACGAAAGCGCACAAGATAGGATGCCCGCGCCGCCGGCGACACCCATGCGAGGCCACCCGCACGCCATTCGCCGCACCGGCCAAATGACAAGACCGCCCGGCCGGGGCCGGGCGGTCCACCGTCCGGAGGGACGGTCTGTCGAAGCCCCCGGTCACCCGCCGCGGGGCGGGGGACCGGGGGGCGCGTCTCAGTACTTGCGGACCAGCGGCGCCGGGATCGGCGACGCGGCGGCGACCGGCGAGTACAGCGGGACGATGAACCGGATCCAGCCGTCGGTGGAGTAGTCGCTGCGGGTGCGGCCGAACGCGTTGGTGTAGCTCGCGCCGGTCACCACGTCGCGGGCGACGTAGGCCTGGACGGTGAAGATCTTGAAGTCGTAGCCGACCAGCCCGCCGATGGCGAAGCGGCCGCGGTTGCCGGCCGCCGCGCTGTACTGGCTGATGTCGAAGTTGTAGGTGCCGTAGGCGACCGGACCGATCTCGAAGTTGCCGAACTTCTTCGTCGCGGTGATGTCGAAGTTCAGGGCGTCCGACAGGCGCAGCGGGCCGATCGCGGCGCCGACCTGGCCCGGGAAGCGGCCGGGGGAGTCGTAGATATTGGCGGTCAGGTTGCCGGTGATGTTCCAGCCGTCGCCGGTGTAGCTGCCGGCCACGCCGAAGCGGTAGGTGTTCGAGGAGAGCTGCGGCAGCACAGGCGTGCCGGTGACAACGCCGTTGACGACGCGGCCATTGATCGACCCGCGGTCGCCGTCGAGGTCGTTCAGGTACACGCCGCCGAGCAAGCTGACGCCGAAGTTGCTGCCGAGGTCGAACGCCCAGATGCCGCCGACGAAGGTGCCGACGTTGATCGAGATGTCCTTGTTGGCCTGGCCCGCCGGGTTGCGGGTGAAGGCGAACACGGTCGGGGGGGCGACGAGCAGCTCGACCCGGCCGCCGAGCGGCACCAGCGGGGTCGACCAGACCAGGACCGGGATGTTGACGGCCGTGTCGGCGTCGTTCCGGCCGTCGGTGCGGCGGTAGGTGAACGTGTTGATCGCGTAGATGCCTTCCGGCAGGGGCGCGCCGACGGCGAGGCCGACCTGCTCGCCCGGCACGGTCGTGGTCTGCGCCTGCGCGATCGTCGACGTCATGCCGACCGTGAGCGCGACCGCGCCGGCCGCGAGCCAGTGTTTCATCATTTTCTCATTCCTTCCCAAGGTCCCAAGGCATCCGTCCCGCATTCGGCATTTCCATGCCGGTCTGCTCGCCCATCGCGGCTGCCGGCTTCGGACCTGCCGAGCGCCCCCACGGAGCCTGCCCGTCTCAACGTCTGCAACTATTCTACAGAGACCTGCGGAAAGACAGTGGAATGCTCGCTGAAACGGCACAACCGGCCGAACCGTTGCGCAAAAGCCGCATTTTTGCGGCGATGCAACACTGTCCACAGGACCGGCGCGGAGCGTCCCATCCGGAAGAATATCGTTGAATGGTCAAGCTGTTGGCGCCGCGGTTCGCGGGAGAAACCGGCAAGCCCGAGGGGGGCGATCGGGCATGGGGCGCGCCGACCCTGCGGGCCCGGAGGCGGCCGAAATCCGCGTCCGGACGCGCCGGCGCCGGGTCCGGACGGCGGCAGGACGGCTCGAATCACCCCGGATGCGGACCGGATCCGGCTGCCACCCGGCAAAACCTGCCGGGTCGGAGCACCCTGCGCCACCGGATCCGCGCGTCGCAGGCGACCGGGCGGGTGACGCGGCGGGCTACCCGGTGGGCTACTCGGCGGCGCTGCGGCGGGCGGGACGCCGCTCCAGCACCGCGCGCAGGAACCGGCCGGTATGGCTCGCCGTCGACCGGGCGATCTCCTCCGGGGTGCCCTGGGCCACCACCCGGCCGCCGCCGTTGCCGCCCTCGGGACCCATGTCGATCACCCAATCGGCGGTCTTGATCACTTCGAGGTTGTGCTCGATCACCACCACCGTGTTGCCCTGGTCCACGAGCTCGTGGAGCACCTCCATCAGCTTGGCGACGTCGTGGAAGTGCAGGCCGGTGGTCGGCTCGTCGAGGATGTAGAGGGTGCGGCCGGTGGCGCGCTTCGACAGCTCCTTGGACAGCTTCACCCGCTGGGCCTCGCCCCCCGACAGGGTGGTGGCCTGCTGGCCGACATGGACGTAGTGCAGGCCGACGCGCTTGAGGGTCTCGAGCTTCTCGCGGATCGCCGGCACCGCCTTGAACAGTTCGGCCGCCTCCTCGACGGTGGAATCGAGCACGTCGGCGATGGACTTGCCGCGGTACTTCACCTCCAGGGTCTCGCGGTCGTAGCGCTTGCCCTTGCAGACGTCGCAGGTGACGTAGACGTCGGGCAGGAAGTGCATCTCGATCTTGATCACGCCGTCGCCCGAGCAGGCCTCGCAGCGCCCGCCCTTGACGTTGAACGAGAAGCGGCCGGGCTGGTAGCCCCGCGCCTTGGCCTCCGGCAGGCCCGCGAACCAGTCGCGGATCGGCGTGAACGCGCCGATATAGGTGGCGGGGTTCGAGCGCGGCGTGCGCCCGATCGGCGACTGGTCGATGTCGATGACCTTGTCGAGGTGCTCCAGCCCCTCCAGCCGGCCGTAGGGGGCCGGGTGCTCCAGCGCGCCGTTCAGTTTTTTTGCGACGGCCTTGTACAGGGTGTCGATCACCAGGGTCGACTTCCCGCCCCCCGAGACGCCGGTGATGCAGGTGAAGGTGCCGAGCGGGATCTCGACATCCACGTCCTTGAGGTTGTTGCCCCGTGCGCCGAACAGGCCGAGCTTGCCCTTCCGGCCCTTGCGACGCGCGGTCGGCGTGCGCACGGACATCTTGCCCGTGAGGTATTGGGCGGTGAGCGAGGCCGGGTTGGCCAGCACCTCGGCGGGCGTCCCCTGCGCGATGATCTCGCCGCCGTGGATGCCGGCGCCCGGGCCGACATCGACCACGTAATCGGCCTGCAGGATCGCGTCCTCGTCGTGCTCGACGACGATCACCGAATTGCCGAGGTCGCGCAGGCGCTTGAGCGTGCCTAGCAGGCGCTCGTTGTCGCGCTGGTGCAGGCCGATCGAGGGCTCGTCCAACACGTAGAGCACCCCGGTGAGCCCGGAGCCGATCTGCGAGGCGAGGCGGATCCGCTGGCTCTCGCCGCCGGAGAGCGAGCCGGAGCCCCGGGCGAGCGTCAGGTATTCGAGGCCGACATCCACCAGAAAACTCAGGCGGTCGCGGATTTCCTTCAGGATCCGGACCGCGATCTCGTTCTGCTTCGGCGTGAGTTTGTCCGGCAAGTCCGAGAACCAGCGGTGCGCCTCGGAGACCGAGAGCGCGGTCGCGTCGGCGATGTCGGCCATGGCGATCTTCACGGCGAGGGCCTCGGGCTTGAGGCGCTTGCCGCCGCAGGCCGCGCAGGGCGTCTCGCTCATGAAGCGCCCGATCTCCTCGCGCACCGCGTCGGAATCGCTCTCCTTGTAGCGGCGCTCCAGGTTCGGGATCACGCCCTCGAACGGCTTGTTGACCGTGTATTTGCGCAACCCGTCGTCGTAGGCGAAGCGGACCGCCTGGCTGCCCGATCCGTACAGCACGATGGCGCGGGCCGCCTCCGGCAGGCCCTGCCAGGGCACGCTCGTCTTGAAGCCGTAATGCTCGGCCAGCGCGTCGAGGGTCTGGCCGTAATAGGGCGAGGTCGACTTCGCCCAGGGGCCGACCGCGCCGCGCTTCAGGCTCAGGGCCGGATCGGAGATCACCAGTTCGGGGTCGATCCGCATCTCGTGGCCGATGCCGCTGCAGGTCGGGCAGGCGCCGAACGGGTTGTTGAACGAGAACAGCCGCGGCTCGATCTCCGCGATGGTGAAGCCCGAGACCGGGCAGGCGAAGCGCGACGAGAAGGTGATGGTCCGGGGCGTCTCGCCCTCGGGGACGTCGGCGAACACGATCTCGGCGATCCCGTCGGCGAGTTCCAGCGCCGTCTCGAAGGAATCGGCCAGCCGCGCGGCGATGTCGGCCCGGACCACGATCCGGTCGACCACCACGTCGATGTCGTGCTTGAACTTCTTGTCGAGCTTCGGCACGTCGTCGATCGCGTAATATTCGCCGTTGATGCGCAGCCGCTGAAAGCCTTTCTTTTGGTACTCGGCGATTTCCTTGCGGTATTCGCCCTTCCGCCCGCGGACCACCGGGGCGAGCAGGTAGAGCCGGGTCTTCTCCGGCAGCTCCAGCACCCGGTCGACCATCTGCTGGACGGTCTGGCTCTCGATCGGCAGGCCGGTGGCGGGCGAATAGGGGATGCCGACTCGCGCCCAGAGCAGGCGCATGTAGTCGTAGATCTCGGTGACCGTGCCCACGGTGGAGCGGGGGTTCTTGGAGGTCGTCTTCTGCTCGATGGAGATCGCCGGCGAGAGCCCGTCGATCTGGTCGACATCGGGCTTGGACATCATCTCCAGGAACTGGCGGGCATAGGCCGAGAGCGACTCGACGTAGCGGCGCTGCCCCTCGGCGTAGATCGTGTCGAAGGCGAGCGACGACTTGCCCGAGCCCGAGAGCCCGGTGAAGACCACGAGCTTGTCCCGGGGGATCGTCAGGTCGACGTTCTTGAGGTTGTGCTCCCGGGCGCCCCGGACCGCGATGACCCGCCGGTCCAGGTCGGGCGTCGGCGCGGCGTCGAACAGGGCCTCCAGCTTGGCGTCGGTGGCGGCCTCCGCGGCCGCGCCGGGCCGGGCCGGGCGCCTTTTTTCGGACCCGGCGCGGTCGGGCTTGGGCTGGGGTGCCTTGCGCTCGGGGGTCTTGGCAGCGACGGGGGTCTTGGCAGCGACGGGGGTCTTGGAGGGCGCCTTTGGAGCCGTCTTGGAAGGTGCCGGGGCGGCGGCTTTCGGAGCAGCACCGGCGCGGCTTGCGGCACGACTTCCAGCTTGGGCTTTGGCCATGAGGGCAGCGGTCTTTCGAGGCGTCGACGCAGTCGGATCGGATTCCGGATCGGATTCGCGCGCGGGCCAGCCGCCGCTCCGACACATGTCGAGCCCGAGGGGGCCGACGGCAAGGTGGGGGCCGGCGGGACGCAGGCCCGTCATATGCCGCCCTTGCTAGAACGAAACGCGTACGTCGGCAACCACGCGGTGAAAGGCAACCGTCGTTGCGAGCGAAGCGAAGCAATCCAGTCGGCGCTACGCTTCCCGGTGTCGCGCTGCCCGGGGTCACTTCGCTGCGCGCGTGATGACGGAGAGCGCAACCAAAGCGGTATGGCCCAACCCATCCGCCATGTTGCGCAGCAGCAGCCAAGGCCCCACGTCGCGTCGGACTGATTTCGGCGCGCGCTTTTCCGTTCCGCCCCCAGACCCTCCTGACCGCTGGTGCCGATGCCGACGCTCGACCTGACCGCCCCGGCCGCCCGCGGCGGAGCCGAGGACCGGGCCGCCGGCCGGCAGCGCCTGTCCACCCGGCTGCTGTTCCTGATCGTCGGCATCGCCAATGCCACCTGGGCGCCCCTGGTGCCGCTGGTGAAGGCCCGCGCCGGCCTCGACGCGGCGGGGCTCGGCCTGCTGCTCCTCACCTTCGGCATCGGCTCGATCCTGGCGATGCCGAGCGCCGGGGCGGCGGCTTCGCGGCTCGGCTTCCGGCCGGTCCTGCTCGCCGGGACGCTGGCCCTCGGCCTCGCCCTGCCGGTGCTGGCCACGGCCTCGGGGCTCGTGCCGCTCACCGGGGCGCTGCTGCTGTTCGGGGCCGGGATGGGGACGGTGGATTGCGTCATGAACCTGCAGGCGGTGGCGGTGGAGCGCGCCGGAGGCCGGCCGATGATGTCGGGCTTCCACGGCCTCTACAGCCTCGGCTGCATCCTGGGGGCGCTCATCGCCAGCGGCCTGCTGGCTGCCGGGATCGGCGCGGATCGGAGCGTGCTGCTCCTGGTCGCCGGCCTCGCTTCCCTGTTCGCGGCCTCCTGGCCCGGCATCCTGCCGGCGGACGGAGCAGGCGGCGGCGGACCCGCCTTCGCGCTGCCCCGCGGCCCGGTGCTGGTGCTCGGCCTGCTCTGCTTCGTGGTGTTCCTCACCGAGGGCTCGGCCCTCGACTGGAGCGCCGTGTTCCTGATCCAGCAGCGCGGGCTCGACCCCGCCTGGGCGGCGCTCGGCTACGCGGCCTTCTCGGTGACCATGACGGCCGGGCGGCTCGCGGGCGACCGGATCGTGGCCCGGCTCGGCCGGCGGCGGGTGGTCGTGCTCGGCGGGCTCCTGGCGGCGGCCGGCCTCGCGCTCTCGGTCCTGGTCCCGGCCTGGGAGGCGGCGCTCGCCGGCTACGCCCTGGTCGGGGCGGGCTGCGCCAACATCGTCCCGGTCCTGTTCACGGCGGCCGGCCGCCAGACCGCGATGCCCGCGCGCGTGGCGGTGCCGGCGGTGACGACGCTCGGCTATGCCGGGGTGCTGGCGGGCCCGGCCCTGATCGGCTTCGTGGCGCAGGCGCTCGGCCTGCCCGCGGCGTTCCTGATCGTGGCGGCCCTGCTCCTGGGCGTGGCGGCGGCCGGGCGGTCCCTGCGGGTCTGAGGCTCAAGCCCCGGCGTTGCGCGCCATGAAGGTCGCGGGGCTGCCGTCCTCCGGGTTCACGAACACGATGTCGGTGGGCGCCCGCCGGGGCGTGTCGATCGACAGGAACACCACCGGTTCCCCGGGGTCGAGCTCCGGCATCGCGTGGACCGTGCCCTTTTCGAAGAACAGCAGCTGGCCGGGGCCGAACGCCGTCACGGCGGCCGGGTCGCCCAGCCAGACCCGGCCCCGGCCCGAGAGACAGTAGAGGTACTCGTCGCAGGTGGCATGGTAATGCGGCGGGGTCGGCCGATAGACCCGGAACACCCGGGCGCTCGCCGCCGCCCGGTCGGTCAGGTAGGTGTCGACCAGGAGCGTCGCCGCGCTGTCCGGCAAAGCCGCCGCCAGCGCCGCCAGGTCGAAGATGCCGGTTCCCGGATCCGCCTCGGCCATCGCGTTCCCCTCACGCCACAAAGCCCGGTACACGATCGCGCCCTCGGCGCGCCCGGGGGTGCCGGAGGGTCGCGGCGTCGATCCGCCCGTGATGCTCACCCAGGATGGCGCGCAGGCGGCCCGGGTCAACCCGGCATGCGCGCCCGGTCGAACAGGATCACGACGCCGCTGCGCGAGATGGCGGCGGACGGTCTGGCCACGCGGAAAATCTACGCCACATCACAACCAGTGGTTTAATACACCGCCGACAAGCTTTTCTCACCTTCAGCACAGCTATATTCAATGCAAACATCTTTATCTATCCGTCTGTCGAAGTCACCGATGCTGATCAGAACGCCGACCGAATGTAGACCTACAGAGATCGCCGATCGCCTTGGTAAACCGGACCTTTACCAAATGCGGCGACATCGGGCGTTCTGAAGCTGCCAAGACCCGAGACCGCCGCAATGCCCGTCCTCTCCTCCCTCCGCGCCCGCATCCTGGTGGTGGCGCTCGCTCCGACCCTGGCCTTCGCAGCGGCGGCGGGCCTAGCGGTGTCGGACCAGTGGGCGCGGCGCGTCGAGATGGACCGGGTGGAGACCCTCGTCGGCCTCGCCTCCCGGATCAGCGCCTTCGTGCACGAGGCCCAGCGCGAGCGCGGTGCCTCCAGCCTGTTCCTGGGCGCGAAGGGGGCGCAGTTCGGGCCCGAACTCGCGGCCCAGCGCGGGCGCACCGATGCGGCGCTCGCCGGCCTGCCCGAGGCCATGGCGGCGGCGACGGGCTTCGGCCCGGCCTTCGCGGCGCGCGGGTCGGGTTTCACGCGGGTGCTCGCCGGGCTCCCGGCGCAGCGCCGGGCGGTGGACGCCCTGACGCCGGGCGTGCCCCAGGCGGCGGCGTTCTATACCGGCCTGATCGGCGAGGGGCTGGGGCTCGTGCGCGAGATGGGCGGGGTGATCGACGAGGCCGGCCTCGCCGCCCGGGCGAACGCCTACGCGGCCTTCCTGGCCTTGAAGGAGGCCGCCGGCCAGGAGCGGGCGGCCGCCTCGGCGGCCTTCGCGTCCGGGAGCCTCGACCTCGCGGCCGCCCGCCGGCTCGTCACCCTCTCGGCCGAGCAGGCGACCTATGCGGGCCTGTTCCGGGCCGGGGCCGGGGCCGGGCAGGCGGCCCTGCTCGACGCCGCCGAGGCGACGGAGCCGGCCCGGGAGGTCGCGCGCTTGCGCCAGGCCGCCCAGGAGACGATGCCGGGCGCGGCCCTCGCCTTCCGCGACGCCCCCGCCTGGTTCCGCCTCGCCACGCAGCGCATCGATGCCCTGAAGGGCATGGAGGACCGGCTGACCGCCGATCTGGTGGCCGCCGCCGGCGCCGTGCGCGCCGGGGCCGACCGGATGCTGACCCTCTGGGCCGCCGGGGGCCTCGCCCTGTTCGCCCTCTCGGCCGGCCTCGCGGTCTGGCTCGGCACGGCCATCGCCCGGCCGCTCGCCCGGATGGCCCGGGTGCTGGCGGCGATCGGCCGGGAGGAGGGGATGGACGCCGATCTGGACATCCCCACGGGCGGCCCCCAGGAGGTCCGGGCGATCGCCGCGGCCGCTCTGACGTTCCGCGACAGCGTCGCCGAGCGCCGCGCGGCCCGGGCCGCGCAGGAGCGGCGCGCCTCCGAGACCGACGCCGCCCGGCGCCAGGCCGCGCTCGGCCTCGCCGACAGCTTCGAGCGCCAGGTCGGCGGCATCGTCGAGGGGGTCTCGGCCGCCGCCGCCCAGCTGGAGGCCTCCGCGCACGGCATGGCCCGGGCCGCCCAGGACACCACCGACCTCAGCCGGGCGGTGGCCGGGACGGCGGATTCGGCCGCGCACTCCGCCGATACGGTCGCGGCGGCCACCGAGGAACTCACCGCCTCGGTGCGGGAGATCGGCGTGCAGGTCGGGGCCTCGGCCGATCTCGCGGCCTCCGCGACCCGGGACGCCGACGGCATGGCCGGGGAGGTCCGGCGCCTCGCCGCGGCGGCCGGCAGCATCGGGGAGATCGTCGCGATGATCTCGCAGATCGCCGGGCAGACCAACCTGCTGGCGCTCAACGCCACCATCGAGGCGGCCCGCGCCGGGGAGGCCGGCCGCGGCTTCGCGGTGGTCGCCGCCGAGGTGAAGCACCTCGCCGAGCAGACCGGCAGGGCCACCGGGGAGATCACCGCCAAGGTCGCGGAGATCACCGACTCCACGGAGGCCTCGGTCCGGTCCATCGGCGGCATCACCGAGGTGATCCGCACCCTCGCCCGGATCGGCGCCGAGATCGCCGCCATGGTGGAGCAGCAGGGCGCGGCCACCGCCGAGATCGCCCGGACCACCGCGCAGACCTCGCAGGACACCCGCGAAGTCTCGGGCCACATGGCGGGGGTCGGCACGGCGGCGAACACCGCGAGCCAGGGCTCGGCCCAGGTGCTGCAGGCAGCGGGCGACCTCTCCCGGCAGGCGGGCGCCCTGCGCGAGGCCGTGGGCGGCTTCCTGACCCGGGTGCGGGCGGCCTGACCGGGCCGGTGCCCGCTTCGGTGGCGCGCGCGGATCATCGCGGGGGGCCACCTTTCGGGACGCTGCGCAGAGCCGCCCCCGGCCGCGTTGCGACGGGGAACGGCTCCGGCTCCGTGTCGGAACGTGCTTTCTTGCGCCGAACCGGCATCCCCTTCGGCGGAACGCACGCTAGATGAGCAACGGGCCGCAGGGCCGGATCGGGAAGCGTGTCACGCCCATGGCCAGCCTCAGCGTCGCGATCGCATTCGGCGTTCGCCTGCTCCTCGTGCTGCTGTTCCTGCCGTTCAGCGCCCTCGACAAGATCCTGAACTTCAGGGGGGCGGTCGGGCAGGCGCGCGAGGCGGTGCACGCCACCGCGCCCGCCACGGCGCTGATCCTGGCCGGGCTCTGCGTCGAGATCGGGATGTCGCTGGGCATCCTGACCGGCACCGCCGACCGGGCCGCCGCCTTCGTGCTGGCCGGCTATTGCGGGGTCACGGCGCTGCTCTGGAAGCAGTTCTGGGTGCCGGGCGACTTCTGGTCCGGCGGCACGGGCCGGGGGCTGTTCTGGGATTTCCTGAAGAACGTGGCGCTGGCGGGCGGCTTCCTGCTCATCACCTTCGGCACCGGCGCCGGGACGGTCCAGGACTTCTTCGCCGACCCGCTCGCCTCGTCCCACCCCTACGCGGTCCAGGACCGGCCGTAGGGGCCGATCCTGGCTTCGAGCGATCCGGGGGACCTCCTGCGGATGCAGGGCGCAGGCCCTGCGGAGTCCTCTGCCGGCGCCTCACCCCTTCGGGATCGTGGCGGTCATCGAGGGCCGGCCCTCGATGACCGCGTACCAGGCGGCGGTGGCCGGGCGCCCCGCGCGCCAGGCGAGGTCGGGGAAGCGCAGGTCGAGGTAGCCGAGCGCGCAGGCCATCGCGACCGTGCCGATGTCGAGGGTCGGCATGCCGGCGACCAGGGCCTCGAACCGGTCGAGCGCCGCCGCGATCTTGCCGGTCTGGCCGGCCTCCCAGGACTCCCAGCGCTGCGCCTCCGGGCGCAGCACCCGCTCGTAGCGGGTCAGCAGCGCCGCATCGAGCAGGCCGTCGGCGAGCGCCTGCCGGGTCAGCGCGTCCCAGCGGGCCGCGCCTTCGGGGAACAGGCGCGGGCCGGCCGAGAGGCCGTCGAGGTACTCGCAGATCACCCGGCTGTCGTAGAGGGCGGTGCCGTCCTCCAGCACCAGCGCGGGGATCTTGCCGAGCGGGTTGTGGGCGGCGACCTCCGCGGCGGAGCCGGTCGGGGAGGCCGTGGCGGCCGTGACTTCGATCCGGTCGATCAGCCCGGTCTCGTGGGCGAGGACCAGCACCTTGCGGGCATAGGGGGAGGCGGGGGAGTAGAAGAGCTTCATCGGACCGTCCCGGTTGGTCGTGGCGCCGTCGCGGCACCCTGGGCGCGCCGCCGCCGGGACCTCGCACCGATGGGACGGCGAATCCAGTCCCCGCCGGACCGTCAGACCTTCCGGGTCATCCCGAAACCGGCCCGCACCGCCCGGGCCCGGTTCCCGCGCGTCTGCCGGGCCCGGGCGCGCCACGCGAGGATGGCGGTCGCGGTCCGGTCCAGGAGCAGCATGCACAGGCTGCCGACGATCGCCAGCACGCAGGCGGCGCCGATCAGAACGCCCCAGATCCCGGGAGCCGGGATGACCATCAGGCACAGCAGGCCGAAGATGGCCGCGCCCGGTATCCACTTCGCCATCGCGCCGCCGCCTGAGACCGGTGGGATTTCGTCTTGAGGGATCCTGTGCCGAGGGACTTAAAATCGATTGCCAGTCGTTTGGATCTCGCAGAGATTTGTCACTTCGACCGGTATTTTCGTATTGATAGGTTTATGATCGGTAACACATCGCCACGGATAGCGGCCGATCCGGGCCTGGATGTCCGGATGTCCGGAACGATGCGCTAATCGGCCGGCGGCAGGGTCCGGCCTTCGCTGACGAGGTGGTAGAACCGGCCGTCGAACATCTGCATCACCGCCTCGGTGGCGGCGTGGGATTCCGGGCGGATCGAAGAGGCCAGGCAGGCGTCGAGGGCCGCTTGGTCCAAAAAATCCATCTCCAGGATCATGGCGATCGGCCGCGCGTCGGGATCCTTGGAGACGAGACGCTGGACCCGCACCGCGGTCACCCCCGGGAAGCGCCGCCAGAACGGCTCCAGCTCCGCCCGCACCCGGCGGAAGAACGCCTCGTCCTGGCCGTCGCGCACCGTGCCCTCGTAGATCGCGGTCCTGGTGAGCATCGGGCGTCTCCTGAGGGATCCTCCGTCAACGGCCGGCGGCCGGGATCGCTCCCGGCCGGTGACAGCACGCACCCGCTGTCCGCCGAACGGGCAGGATGCGGGGAATCCGGGCTTCTCCCGCGCGGCCGAATCGGCGTATCGAGGGATCAGCCCATCGCGACGATGCGGGAGAGACCGGGATCGCCCCACAGAGGGGGACCCGGCGCCGACGGAGCAACCGCCCCGGAAACTCTCAGGCACCGGAACCGTGTCGTCAGGGCGATCTGGAGAGCGGTGCAGCGGGGATACCCGTGGGCACCCGCCGAAGGGGACGTTCGCGTGGAGCCTTGCCAGGGCCGCGCGGATCAAGCTCTCAGGCATCGGGACAGATGGGGCGCGAAAACCGGCCGACCGCGTGAGGGCGGCCTTCCCGCGTCCAGACGTTCCGGAGTTCCCGACCCATGACCCATATCGCCGTGATCGGCGCCGGCATCACCGGCGTGACGACCGCCTACGCGCTCACCCAGCGCGGCTACCGCGTCACCGTCCTCGACCGGCAGCGCTACGCCGCCATGGAGACCTCCTTCGCCAATGGCGGCCAGCTCTCGGCCTGCAACGCCGAGGTCTGGAACAAGCTCTCCACCGTGCTCCACGGCGTCCAGTGGATGCTGCGCCGCGACGCGCCGCTGCTGATGAACCCCACCCCCTCCTGGCACAAGCTGTCCTGGATGGCGGAGTTCATGCGGGAGATCGCCCATTACCGGGAGAACACCGTCGAGACCGTGCGGCTGGCGCTGAAGGCGCGGGCGGCCCTGTTCGCCATGGCGGAGGCGGAGGGCATCGATTTCGACCTGAAGACCCGCGGCATCCTGCATTTCTACCGGGACCGGGCGAGCTTCGAGAAGGCGCATGCCGTCAACGCCCTGCTGCGGGAGGGCGGGCTCGAGCGCCACGCCGTGACCCCCGAGGAGATCCGCACCCTCGAGCCGACCCTCGCCGGGACCTATCACGGCGGCTTCTTCACGCCCTCGGACGCCACCGGCGACATCCACAAGTTCACCCGCGGCCTCGCCGCCGCCTGCGCCCGCAAGGGTGTCCGCTTCATCCAGGACGCCACCGTCGAGACGATCGCGCCGGGGGAGGGGGGCTACGCCGTCGGCTGGCGGCAGGCGGGCCAGCAGGCCGACCATCCGGCCGGCGCCCAGCAGGTCCTGCACGTCGACGCCGTGGTGATCTGCGCGGGCTGCGCCAGCCGGCACTTCGCCGCGATGCTCGGGGACCGGGTCAACGTCTATCCGGTGAAGGGCTACTCGATCACCGTGAACCTGATGACGCCGGAGGCGCAGCGGGCGGCCCCCGAGGTGAGCATCCTCGACGAGGCGGCCAAGATCGTCACCAGCCGCCTCGGCGACGCGCGCCTGCGGGTCGCCGGCACGGCCGAGTTCAACGGCTTCAACCGCGACATCCGCCACGACCGGATCCAGCCGCTGGTCGATTGGACCCGGGAGCAGTTCCCGCTGGTCGACACCGACCGGGTGGTGGCCTGGAGCGGCCTGCGCCCGATGCTGCCGAACATGCTGCCCAAGGTCGGCCGGGGCCGCCTGCCGGGGGTCTTCTACAACACCGGGCACGGCCATCTCGGCTGGACGCTGTCCGGCGCCACCGCCGAGATCGTCGCCGGGGCGCTCGCCGCCGCGCACGCCCCGGAGGGGACCAGCCTGCCGCTCGCGGCCTGACCACCGCGCCGGCGCGGCGACCGGCGAAAACGATCCCGGTCCGGGGCCGGCCATACGGGGCCGGACCGGGATGAAACGCGCCGTCCTTTCGGGGGGACGGACGGCGCGTTTCCCCAGATTATTTTGTATTCTATCATCGAGACGCCCCGGAACCCGAGCCGCGATGCCCGCGCCCCCCGCCTATCTCGATCCCGTCACCCGGGAGACCTACCCGATCGAGACGCCCCGCTGGCGGGCGGATTCGGGCGGCCCGCTGATGATCACCGACCTACCGGGGATCGGCCGGGACGCGATCGACACGGGGGTGCGGTCCCTCTGGCGCTACGCCGCCGCGCTGCCGGTGGCGGTGGCCGACCCGGTCACGCTCGGGGAGGGCTGCACGCCGCTGGTGCGCCGGCCCTGGCGGGGCGGCCACGCCCATTTCAAGCTCGAATGGTTCGCCCCCTCGGGCAGCTTCAAGGATCGCGGCGCGTCCGTGATGCTGTCGATCCTGCGCCAGCAGGGGATCGACGCGGTGCTGGAGGATTCCTCGGGCAATGGCGGCGCCGCGGTGGCGACCTACGCGGCCGCCGCCGGGATGCGGGCCAGGATCCTGGTCCCGGCCTCGACCTCCCCGGCCAAGACCGTGCAGATGCGCGCCGTCGGCGCCGAGGTCGAGCTGGTCCCCGGCACCCGCCAGGACACCGCCGACGCCGCGATCCGGCAGTCCGACACGATCTTCTACGCCAGCCACAATTGGCAGGCCCATTTCCTCCAGGGCACCAAGACCCTCGCCTACGAGCTCTGGGAGGATCTGGGTTTCTCCGCGCCCGACAATGTCATCATCCCCTGCGGCGCGGGCAGCAACGTGCTCGGCTGCGACATCGGCTTCTCGGAGCTGCTGCGCCGGGGCGCGATCACCCGCCTGCCCCGCCTCTACGCGGTTCAGCCCGCCCATTGCGCGCCCCTGCACGCGGGGTTCACGGCCGGCGCCGCGGATTACGTGCCCGTCACCCCGCGCCCGACGCTGGCCGAGGGCGCATCGATCGCCCAGCCCGTCCGGGGCCGGGCGGTGCTGGCGGCCCTGCGCCGGTCCGGCGGCGGCACCGTGGCGGTCTCCGAAGCCGCGATCGAGGCGGCCCTGATGGCGCTCGCCCGCTCGGGCCTCTACGTCGAGCCGACCTGCGCGATGGCCGCGGCGGCGCTCACCGACCTCACCGCCGGCGGTGCGATCCGGCCCGGGGAGACCACCGTGGTGGTGCTGACCGGCACCGGCATCAAGGCGACGCCGCGCATCGCCGAGCTTCTGGGCCTCGCCCCCTGACGGGACCCGCCAATACAGATCCGGAGGAAACACCCATGCGCAACAACATCCCCGCCAGCGTCGGAATGCCGGTCGAGGAGGTCGACACCCCCTGCCTGCTGGTCGATCTCGACGCCCTCGAGCGCAACATCGACACGCTCGGCCGCTTCATGACGGAGCACGGCCTGCGCCACCGGGCCCACGCCAAGACCCACAAATCCTCCGACATCGCGGTGATGCAGATCGAGCGGGGCGGCGCCTGCGGCATCTGCTGCCAGAAGGTCAGCGAGGCCGAGGCCCTGGTGAGCGCCGGCATCCGCGACGTGCTGGTCTCCAACCAAGTGACCGCGCCGAAGAAGATCGCGCGCCTGGCGGCGCTGGCGACCCGGGCGCGGGTCCTGGTCTGCGTCGACGATTCCGGCAATGTCGACGCCCTCTCGGCGGCGGCCGTGACGTACGGCGTCACCCTCGAATGCCTCGTGGAGATCGATGTCGGCGCCGGCCGCTGCGGGGTCGCCCCGGGCGCGCCCGCGGTGGCGATCGCCAAAAAGATCGCGGCGGCGCCGGGGCTGACCTTCGCGGGCCTGCAGGCCTATCAGGGCAAGGCCCAGCACGTGCGCGACTACGCCGAGCGCAGGGCCCTGATCCAGGCGGCGATCGACGACACGAAGCGCACCGTCGACCTGCTGAAGGCGGAGGGTCTCGCCTGCGCCATCGTGGCGGGGGCCGGGACCGGCAGCTTCGCCCTGGAGGGCGGCAGCGGCGTCTACAACGAGCTGCAATGCGGCTCCTACGTCTTCATGGACGCGGATTACCAGCGGGTGAAGGACGCCGAGGGCCGGCCGATCGCGGATTTCGAGAACAGCCTGTTCATCTACACGGCGATCATGAGCAAGGCGAAGGCGGATGTCGCGATCTGCGATGCCGGCCTGAAGGCGCAGAGCATCGACAGCGGCCTGCCGAAGGTCTTCGGCCGGGACGACGTCGAATACATCAAGTGCTCGGACGAGCACGGGGTGCTCAGCGATCCCGGCAACGTCCTCAAGCTCAACGAGCGCCTGAAGCTGATCCCCGGCCATTGCGACCCGACGGTCAACGTCTACGACTGGTACGTGGGCGTGCGGAACGGCCGGGTCGAGGCGATCTGGCCGGTCACCGCCCGCGGCATGACGTTGTAGATGGGTTTCCAAAGGGCCTTCGGCCCTTTGGCGGGGTATCGGGGCGGCGCCCCGATACCGGGCGAAGCCCGGCGGCAGGGCTCTGCCCTGCACCCGCAAAAGGTCTCGACCTTTTGAAACCTTAACTTTGGAGGTCTTCACGTCATGCGCTTCATCTCGGAGGACGAATCGGCGGCGCTGGTCGATCACGCCATGGCGTTCGAGGCGGCCCGGGAGGCGCTGGTCGCCGCGGTGGCGCCGGGCACCACCCTGTTCCCGGCGGTGCTCGGGCACGGCTCGGAGCCGGCCAACCGGTTCTCGATCAAGTCGAGCTCGACCGCCGGTTACGCGGGCCTGAAGGTCGGCTCGTTCTGGCCCGGCAACCCGGACCGGGGCCTGCCCCGGCACAATTCGGTGATCCTGCTGTTCGACCAGGCGGTCGGCCGCATCGACACGGTGATCGAGGCGGGCCGCGTCAACGCCTACCGCACCGCCGCCGCCGACGCGGTGGCGGCCAGCGTCCTCGCCCGTCCGGATTCCACGGTGCTCGCCGTGTTCGGGGCCGGAAACCAGGCGGCGTTCGAGTGCGCGGCGCTCGCCCGGGTGCTGCCGATCCGCCAGGTCCTGGTCGTGGCCCGGGACACGGCCAAGGTCGCGGGCTTCGCCGAGCGCTTGGCGGGGCAGGGGGGATCCGGGATCGCGGTGCGGGCCGCCGCCGCCCGGGAGGCCTGCGCGGCCGCCGACGTGATCGTCACGGCGACGCCGGCGCGCGCCCCGCTGTTCGAGGACGCGTGGGTCCGCCCCGGCACGCATGTCGCCGCCATGGGGGCGGACGCGACGGGCAAGCAGGAGCTGCCCCCCGCCCTGCTGGAGCGGGCGCAGCTGTTCTGCGACCTGCCGGAGCAGGCGCGCACCCTCGGCGAGTTCCAGCACGCCTCCGCGCGCGCCCTGGCGGCCCTGCGGGCGATCGGCGACGTGCTCCGGGCCGGGGAGGGGGGCCGGACCGATCCGGAGGCGATCACGGTGTTCGACTCCTCCGGCATCGCCCTGCAGGACCTGACCATCGCCCGGGCGATCCTGGCCAAATGGGCGTCCAGAGGGCATGACCCCTCCGGCGGGTGATCGGGGCGCAAGCCCCGCACCCGCAAACGGTCGGGGCCCCTTTGAAACCGGGATTGCGCATGCAGGACAGGCAGATCCGGGTCATCGGGATCGGCACCGGCGATCCCGAGCACCTGACCCTCCAGGCGGTGCGGGCGCTCTCCGACATCGACGTCGTGTTCGTGCTCGACAAGCGCGCCGAGACCGCCGACCTCGTGGCGATCCGCAAACGGATCTGCGCGGCCCATATCCGGAAAGCCCATCGGGTCGTCACCGTGGAGGACCCGCCCCGGGAGCGCCGGCCGGCCGATTACGGGAGCACCGTCGAGGCCTGGCACGCGGCCCGGGCCGCGCGGCTGGAGGCGGCCTTCGCGGCGGAGCTCGGGGCCGGGCAGATCGGGGCGATCCTGGTCTGGGGGGACCCGGCCCTCTACGACAGCATCCTGCGGATCCTCGACCGGATCGCCGCCCACGGACGCGTGGCCTTCGCCCGCACGGTGATCCCCGGCCTGTCCAGCGTGCAGGTGCTCGCCGCCCGCCACGGGGTGCCGCTGAACGGCATCGGCGGCGCGGTGCTGATCACCACCGGCCGGCGCCTCGCGGCCGGCTGGCCCGACGGCGCCGACAGCGTCGTGGTGATGCTCGACGGCGATCCGAGTTTCGCCCATCTCGATCCGGACCTGGCGATCCACTGGGGCGCCTATCTCGGCGGCCCGGACGAGATCCTGATCGCCGGCCGGCTGGGCAGCGTGGGCGACGAGATCCGCCGGATCCGGGCGGAGGCCCGCAGCCGGCACGGCTGGATCATGGATATCTACCTGCTGCGCCGTGACCGCGCCGCCGCGGACAGCAAGGACGCGGCCTACTGATCGGAACCGGGACGACGCTCGACGCGGCGCCCCCGGTCAGTCGGGGATCGCGAAGCCGATCGACAGGCACAGGGCCGCCACCGCCGTCAGGGCCATTGCGGCCTGCCGGACCTGATGCCAGCGCGCGTTGCGCGCACGTTCCTCGGAACTGGCGCCCAGTTGCAATTCGTCGTCGAACCCCCTCACGAAGGATTCGAAGTTCGGGAAGGCCCGGCGCGCGAGCCAGATCCACACGCCGACGGCGACGAGGCTGAAGGCCCAGCCCCCGTAGGTAAACGCATCGTCCAGCATCCGGCGCGTGCCTCTGAGCCTACGCCCCCCTCGCCACCCGTTCTACGGAAGGTTGAGGAGTTTGCCTAGGCGGGACAGCGGCGTCCGCGGCCGGTTTGGTGTTTCCGAACGTGTCCGGCGCAACGCCCCGGAACCCCGTCGCGCCGCTCCGCGACGTTTCAGGCCCGGCCCAGGGCGTAGAGGGTGATGGCGGCGGCGTTCGAGACGTTGAGGCTGCGGATCGCCCCCGAGAACGGGATCCGGGCCAGGACGTCGCAGCAGCCCCGGGTGCGCTCGCGCAGGCCCTTGCCCTCGGCGCCCAGCACGATCACCAGCGGCCGGGCCACCGTCAGCGCGTCGAGGCTCTCCGGCGCGTCGGAATCGAGCCCGACCCGCGTGAACCCCCGCTCGCCCAGGGCGATCAGCGCCTCGGCGAGGTTCCGGACGGTCACGAACGGCACGTGCTCCAGCCCGCCGGAGGCGGATTTCGCCAGGACCCCGGTGGCGCCCGGCGCGTGGCGCGCGGTGGTGAGGATGCCGGACACCCCGAAGGCCGCGGCGGTGCGCACGATGGCCCCGACATTGTGCGGGTCGGTGATCTGGTCGAGGGCCAGCAACAGGGCGTCGGCCGGCAGGTCGTCGAGCCCGGGGGCGGGCAGGGGCTCCGCCTCGAGATAGAGGCCCTGGTGGACCGCGTCCGGGCCGAGCAGCCGGCCGATCTCGCTCGGGCGGACCAGTTCCGGGGTGATCCGCAGGGCGCCGCCGAACTCCGCCTCCAGCCGCGCGGCCGCGTTCTCGGTGGCGAGCAGCCGATGCAGGCCGCGGGCCGTGTTGCCGAGTGCCTGGACCACGGGATGCCAGCCGTAGAGCACCGCAGGTCCGTCGTCGTCGAGGTCCCGCCGCGGTCCCTTCGTGAAGGACCGGTTCCCGGGCCGGGTGCCCGGCCCCCGGGGTCCGGACGGACGGGGGCGGGGCGGCCGGCCTTCGGGGGAACGGCCGTCGGTGCGGCGGTCCGTCATCGGAACGCGATCGGGAAGCGGGGCATCGGCTCGGCCTTTCTGAACGCCCTCTCGGGCGCTCCCGAGAAACCGGGCGGCGCGGTCCGCGTCAAGGCGCCCGTGGGCGACCGGGTCGGGAGCGGGGATGCGGCCGTGCCGTGGTCCCGGGCGGATCCGGAATGTGGACAAGACCGGCATATTCCCTTGAAACCATGTGCAGACGTGCCCGTCCAGAGGTGCGTTCGTCAGAACGAACGAGCTCCGACGAACTAGGAAGATTATCTGTAAGAATCTCTCAGAGAGTCAGTTCAGCAAGCTATATGGGTGCGAAATTCGTGAGCTGCGCCAGGGCATTGAGCCCGTTTCTCGTATCCAACTCTGCGCGGTCGCGCATCGAACTCTGCGCCCGGACGTATCGGAGTCTGCGCCGGCGCGGCACGGCGGCGTATCGGAGTCTGCGCGGCGGCGTATCCGATTCGGCGCGGATTCGAGCCGGGCGCGGTGGATAGCGGGGACGGAATGCGCACCCCCGGCCGTATCGAACTCTGCGCCGGATGCGGCGACCGATCCGGGCCGTATGCAAGTCTGCGCGCTCGGCTGTCCGCGGCCCCGGGAAACGGGGCGGGAAGCGGGGATTACCGGGACAAGCCGGACCGCCCCCGGACTTCGGCGGCCGAATCGTGGCATGGCAGGATCGGGCCGCCCTCCCGTCTGCCGGGAAGGCGCGCGTCCGTGCGATTCGGGCCGAGGGGCGATGGGCATCGAGGAGAAGATCGCCGACATCCACGATCCGGACCTGCGGGCCGAGGTCGAGGCGGCGCGCGGCGGCTTCCTGTTCGCGCAGATCGTCGAGCACGTCCTGCATCGCCAGCGCGAGCGGGACGCACAGGCCGCCCTCCTGGGGGAGGCGGAACTCCGCCGCGCCGCCCTCTCGCGCGACCAGCGCCGCCGCGACGCCGTGCGGCTCGTGATCGAGAGCGAGCCGGCGCTGCCGTCGAGCCTCCAGCACATCCACTCGGTGCTGGCCCTGTGCGGCCTGCCCTACCGCGACCCCGGGCCGGTCCGCGAGTTCTCGCGGACCTACGGGCGCAACTCGCTCAGCCTGATCGCCGGACGGATCAAGGACCCCGAAACCGGCGCCTTCACGCCCCAGGGGCTGCCCTACGGGCCGAAGGCCCGGCTGGTGCTGCTCCACCTCTGCACCGAGGCGGTGCGCCAGCGCAGCCCCACCGTGAAGGTCGCCGAGACCCTGTCGGGCTTCATGCGCGAGATGGGCTTCGCGGTCACGGGCGGCGAGCGCGGCACCATCCGCCAGTTCAAGGAGCAGCTGAACCGCCTGGCCGCCTGCTCCATGCAGATCGGCCTCTGGGACGGGCGCGACAGCGCCACCACCCTCAACGTCCCGCCGTTCCGCAGCCTGGAACTGTGGCGCCCCCGCGCCGGCGAGGGCGACGACACCGCGGGGCGCACCGTGCGCTTCGATCCGGAATTCTACGAGACCCTGATCCGGCACGCCCTGCCGGTCGACGTCCGGGCCGCCCGCGCCTTCTCGGGCTCGGCGCGCAAGCTCGACCTCCTGTTCTGGACCGGCTACCGGCTGCGGTCCCTGCAGCGGCCGCTGCGGCTGACATGGTCCAACCTCCACGCGCAGTTCGGCGCCGAGAACGCCTCGATCCGCAGCTTCCGGCAGGCGTTCAAGGCGGATCTCGCCCATCTGCGCGAGGTCTTCCCCCGCCTGCCGATGATGCTGGACGACGGCGGCCTGACCCTGCACCCGGCCGATCCGAGCGCGCTGCTGGTTCCGCCCCGGCCGGCGGCCAAGGGAATACGGGCGCGGCGCTGAGGGACCGGCCCGGCGGGCGGGCGGCGATCCCTGATACGCGCGGCAGACCGCGCTCGATCCGTGGGCCGGCCGGGCACCGGACAAGCACGATGGAATATTTTATCTGACCGGTCGGCCTGGTAGGAATATTCTGGAAGGCCCGCACGGAAGGTAGCGACCTCTGTTCCCTAGGAATGGAAAGCGTGTATGTTCCCTCCGACGAGAGGGAATGGCCGATGGGATTGTCCGACGCCGAGATCGCGATGCGGCTCGAAGCCTTGCGCCGGCAGCGCGAGGCGCTCGATCGGGACATCGCGGACCTCATCCTGTACCGCGACCTCGGCCGCCGCCTGGGGGCAGGGGCCGCGACCCGCGACCGGACGCCCGAACCGGGTGCCGGCCCCGCCGATGGTCCGGCGCCCGAGCCGGACGCGGTCCCGCTCCCCGCACCGCCAATCGCGGGGCGCGCGTCCGGCGGCGGATCCTCCGGGACCGCGGAGACGCGCGGGGCGGTCCCGCCGGCCGTGGCCTTCACGGAGGATGCGGCCGGTGCCCGGCGCTACGGGCGGGCCCTGGTCCAGGCCGCCTGCACGGCGATCGCGCAGGCGGGCCGGCCGCTGCACGCAGCCGAGATCCTGGAACGCCTCCTGGCCCAGGGCTTCACCCTGCCGGGCCGGGATCCCGTGGCGGCCCTCAACACCCGCCTGTGGAAGCGGTCCGGCCCGGGCGGACCCCTGCGCCGCGTCGGCGAGGCCACCTATGCGCTGGCGACCCCGGATTCGACGCCCGCGTGACCCTGCGCGGACGGGTCACGAACGCGTGACGGATCGCCGGCCGCGGGGCCGGGTCCCCCATATTGGGGTCGCGCGGCGGGCGAGCCGGATCGTACCGTCGCCGCGGCAGGGCGAGCCGCCGTCTCGAAGGCGGCGGCATGGACCGTGCCGGAGATGGACCGCGCCGGAGATGGGCCGTTCGGGCCGGGGAGGGGACCATGGGCGGGATCGACCGGGATCGGAGCCCCGGAGGCGGGTGGTGACGCCGGCCCTCGTGAGCCCGGCGGCGCAGGCCTGCGCCTTCGTGCTCGGTTGCGCGGTGATCCATGCCGCCCGGGCGCACGCGGAACTCCTCACGCGCCTGCTCGTCGCCGCGGCGATCGGCGCGGCCGTGCTGGTGCTGCTCGTCGCCTCCCTCGCCTACGCGCCGGGGGCCGACGAGACCTTCGACGAGGTTTCGGTCTACGCGGCCTCGTGAGCCCCGCGCCGGACCGGCCGGCTCAGTTGATCAGGCAGAAGCCGGCGCCGGTCCCGACCCGGCGATCCTGGGCGCACCAGGGCCGGGCGGGCGCGGACTTCAGGTCGGCGAGCGCCTGTTTCCCACCCGGATCGCCGCGTGCCGCGCGGGCCCCGAGGGGGGACTGGCCGGCCCTGGCGCCGACCGGCACGGCCGGGCCGGCGTCGGGGCGGTCGGTATCGGCTCCCCGTTCAGGCGCAACGAGGCTCGGCTGCATCAGATCGGGGGGCGCCAGGGTTGCGAGCCCCGGCATGTCCTGCGCGGCGGCGGCGCCGCACAGGATCAGACAGGCGGCGGGCGCCGCGAGGAACCTGAGCATCGACGAAGCTCCTGCCGAGAATGACCCTGTCGGCCAGGCCTGCGCAGCAGGACCGACCGGCGGGGCGACCCTAGGCGGCGGCGCGTTAAGAGCGTGCCAAGATTTAGGATTAACCAAGTCCCAAGTTCGTATATCGGTCTGGTCTATGAAAACGATCGGACCCTGCCGGATGTGCGGCCGATCGATACGTTCGATTCCCCGGGCGCGACGGCCTATCCCGACCGCCGGGGGCGGCACCGTCCGGGGCGATGCGGAAGCCGCTGCCGGACCGACCGGGCGCGCGTGCCGCGCGGTCCCCGAAGTGACCCCCGATCCGGCTGAGCGGTGGTGACCGGCCACCGCACCGACTCGGGGCTCTGCCCCGAGACCCCGCCAAAGGGATGATCCCGTTGAAATCCACGGGATCGGGTCGACAGGCGATCCTGCGCGGCAACGGGCGCGATCACAGTCCATCATCCTGATCCCGACTTTCAGGACGATGCCCTCAAGCCACGATCTCACCGTGGCCCCATCCCGGGCGACCACCGCCAAGGCCGGCAGGCGACCGGAGCGGCGTCCGACCGGCGGGGAGGGGACCCAACCGGCCCTGCCCCCGATCGACGGCGCGGTCCGATCCGTCCAGCCACGGGGCTGCCTCCGACTCCGAGGCGGACGATCTCCGACACCGCCGTCCCGGCGGAGCGGCGGCCCGGCTTCGGTCCGGCGACGCCGGAACCGCCGACAGACCGCAAGACGACACCCCGGCTGCTCTCGGCCCATGCCCATCCGGAATTCGCATAAGATATATTATGGAACTAGACGCATCGATGCGGCGGGGTGAGGGGGCCTGGATCGCCGTGCGGCGGCGGTAATCCAGCCTTTGGAAATCCAGCCTTCGGGAACGCTGCGGCGGACGGGGCGGCGTGCTCCGCCGGACTCGCCGAGGCTGCGCTGAATCTGCACCGGGCCGGCCGGGCGAGGGCGGTCCCAGTCCCCTCCCCGCGCGGATGTCACGCGTCGTACCCGGGCCGCCGCCGCACTGCGCCGAGAATCCGCCCGTCCGGCGCCCGGCACTCGATCTGCTCCGACAGCCGGCCGGGCCGGATCCGGATCGCCGCCGGCCGGGTCAGGCAGGCGGCGCGGTCTAGGAACCCGGCTGCGGTCATCGGCGCGTCCCGGCCGCCGCCGAGGCCGCGCCACCAGTGCACCGCCTTCTCGCGCTCGTAGCCGCTCCGCTCGGGTCGCAGGCGCACGTGCCAATCGGCCTCCGCGGCGCCGTCCCGCCAGCCGATCACGAGGTCGAGTCCGTCCGGCGCGGCCTGCAGGCTCAGCCCCGTGACCGGATGCCAGGCGGGCTCCGGCGCGGGGGCAGGGCCGCCCGGTCCGATGCCGTGCCCGCCGAGATCGGTCGAGAGGATCAGCAGCGCGTCGTCGGCCGCCGCGTCGTGCGGGGGCAGGGCCTCCGCCTCCGGCTCGGTCCAGCAGGCCTCGCAGGTCGAGGCGTTGAGGGCGATCAGGGCACCGCAGCCGGGGCAAGGCTTGGCGCGCAGGCCCCCTGCCCCGCCGCGCAGTTGGCCCTGCACCTCGGCGGCGCTCCGGACGGTGACGGCGTCCACCGGGCCGTGCATCCGCACCAGCCCGGCATAGTCGAGGATCAGCGCGTCGGCCTTGTCCGGCGCGCAGCGCAGCGCCCGGCCGACCTGCTGCACGTAGAGCCCGGTGCTGCGGGTCGGGCGCAGGAGCGCCACAAGATCGACCTCGGGAACGTTGAAACCGGTGCCGAGCACCCCCACCGAGGTCAGGCAGCGGGTCCGTCCGGCCCGGAACCCCGCCACGATCCGGTCGCGCTCCCGGCGGGGCGTCTCGCCCGAGACGGTCTCGCAGGCATAGCCCTCCGCCCGCACGGCGTCGCGCACGGAATCGGCATGGGCGAGGCCGGCGCAGAAGGCGAGCCACGCCCGCCGCCCCCGGCCATAATCCACCAGTTCCGCGACCGCGGCCCGGGTGATCCCGTCGCGGTTGACCGCCGCCTCCAGCTCCCCCGGGATGTAGTCGCCCCCGCGCCGTCCGACCCCGGAGACATCGAGCTGGGTCAGCGTCGCCTTGGACACGAGGGGCGCCAGAAACCCCCGCCGGATCAGGTCGAACGTGTCGGCCTCGTAGGCGATCCCGGAGAACAGGCGGCCCGCGCCTTCGTCGAGGCGACCGGAATCGAGGCGGTAGGGGGTCGCGGTGAAGCCCGCCACCCGCAAGCCGGGGGTCGCCGCCCGCAGGCCCGCCAGGAACCGGCCGTAGCGGGTGTCGGCGGCGCGGGGGATCAGGTGGGCCTCGTCGACGATCACGAGGTCGCGCGGACCCACCGCGTCGAGCCGGTCGGCCACCGACTGGATGCCGCAGACCAGCACCTGCGCCCCGGCCTCCCGCCGCCGGAGCCCGGCGGAGAAGATCCCGGCCGGCGCCTCCGGCCAGTAGCGGGTCAGTTCGGAAAAGTTCTGGGCGACGAGCTCGCGGCTATGGGTGACGATCGCCACCCGGGCGCGGGGGTTTTCGGCGAGCGTCTCCCGGGCGAGGGCGGCGATGACCAGGGCCTTGCCGGCCCCGGTGGGCAGCACGACCAGGTGGCCGGGCGCCGCCGCGTCGCCCCCTCCCCGCCCCCAGGCGGCCGAGAGCGCGTCGAGGCTGGCGCGCTGATAGTCCCGCAGGCGCAGCATGGCGGCGGTCTGGAGCATCGTCCTGACGGATGGTCACCGGGTTTCGGAGAAAGACGATGCGGTGTCAAAGGCCGACGGCCTCGGCCCGGTTCCGATCTCGGGGCCGGGGCCGGGGCCGGGGACCTGCGCGGCGATCGCCCCCGCGGTGGTGAGCCAGATCCGGTCCCGGTGGGCCGCGATGTGGGCCAGCGCCGCCCGGAGCGGCCGCAGCCGGTGGGGCTGCCCGACGATGTAGGGGTGGAGCGCGATCCCCATCACCAGGGGGGCCGTGGCGGATTGCTCCAGCATCTCGTCGAAGGCGTCGACGAGCGCATCGGCGAACTGGCGGCCCGTCTCCTTGCGGGCGACGATCGCCGGGATGTCGTTGAGTTCCTGCGGGTAGGGCACGGCGAGGATCCGGCCGCCGCCGCGGGTCGCCATCCAGGTCGGCTGGTCGTCGTGACACCAGTCGAGCAGGTAGCGGTAGCCGGCCTCGGCGAGCAGGTCTGGCGTGACCCGCGACTGGGAGATCCACGGGCCGAGCCAGCCCGCGGGCGCCCGCCCCTCCTGCCGGGTCAGGATCGCGGTGGCCTCCGCGATCAGGGCGCGCTCCTCCGCCTCCGGCAGCGTCCCCTGGCGCTCGGCATTGGTGCGGCCGTGGCCGACGATCTCGTCGCCCCGCGCCCGGAAGGCCTCGATCAGGCCGGGGCAGTCCCGGTAGAGCCGACTGTTCACCAGGACGCTCGCCGGCAGGGCCAGGGCCTCGAGGGTGTCGCGCAGCCGCCACGCCCCGATCCGGTTGCCCCAGTCGCGCCAGCCGTAATTCAGCACGTCGGGCTGCGGGCCGCCCGGGGCGAGTTCGGCCCCGAGCCCCGCCCCGAAATCGAAGGTCTCGAGATTGAGCCCGACATAGACCGCGAGCCGCCGCCCGCCGGGCCAGTCGTAGACCGGCCGGTCGGGAAGGGCGCTGTAGGCGTAGCGGCCGTGCCGGGGATCATCCATCGCGGGGTCCGGGGTTCGGATCAGATCCCCGCGAGATAGGGCGGCGTATCGGCGAAAATCATGGTTTCGAAAGGTCGAGACCTTTCGCGGGTGCAGGGCAGAGCCCTGCGGTACGGCTCTTCCACCCCCTCGCGAGGGCGTGGAAGAGCCGTTCGTCGGGGTTTCACCCCGACACCCCACCAAAGGGCACGCCCTTTGGGATCCCCTGATTTCAGGTCCGGCAGGTCGCGATCAGGCGGCGCACGAAGCCCGCGCAGGCGTCGAGCTCGGCCCGGGTCACGTACTCGTCGGCCCGGTGGGCGCGGGCGATGGAGCCGGGGCCGATCACCACGGCGGGCACGCCGCCGAGCCGCTCGAACAGGCCGCCCTCCGTCCCGTACGAGACCTTGGAATGGCCGTTGCGGCCGGCGAGCCCCTTGGCCAGGGTCACGATCGGCGCCTCCGGGTCGGTGTCGAGGCCCGGATAGTCGATCAGCGGCTCGACTTCGACGCCGCAGGCCGGGTCCACGGCCCGCATCAGCGGCGCCAGCGTGTCGGTGGCGTAGGCGATCGCCGAAGCCGCCAGGGCCCCGGCATCGTCCGCGCCGATCGCCCGGTACTCGAAGCTGACGCTGCAGGTGTCGGGCACGATGTTGAGCGCCGCGCCGCCCTGGACCACGCTCGACAGGCCGGTGGTGTGGGGGACGTCGTAGAGGCCGTCGCGGGCGCCGTCCCGGGCGAGCGCCTCCGCGGACAGCCGGACATGCTCGATGAACCGGGCGGCGTATTCCACCGCGTTGACGCCCTGGGGCGCCAGGGCCGAGTGGCTGGCCTTGCCCCGGAAGGTGAGGCGGGCGGCGGCCTTGCCCTTGTGGCCGACCACCACCTCCATCCCGGTGGGCTCGCCCACGAAGCAGCCGAGCGGCCGGGGTACGCGCTCCAGCATCCGGGCGATCAGCGGCCGCACCCCGAGGCAGCCGACCTCCTCGTCGTACGAGATCGCGAGGTGGAGCGGGGTGGCGAGGTCCGCCGCCGCCATCTCGGGCAGGAGCGCGAGGCAGACCGCCAGGAACCCCTTCATGTCGGAGGTGCCCCGCCCGTAGAGCCGGCCCCCCGCCTCCCGCAGGGTGAACGGGTCCGACGACCAGGGCTGGCCCGCCACCGGCACCACGTCGCTGTGGCCGGAGAGCACGTAGCCGGGGCGGCTCGCGAACGGGCCGAGGCTGACGAGCAGCGCGGCCTTCCGGCCGGTCTCGTCCGGCACCCGTTCCACCGCGGCGCCGTGGCGGCGGCAATAGGCCTCCGCCCAGTCGATCAGCGGCCGGTTCGAGCGGTCGCTCACCGTATCGAAGCCGACGAGGGTTGCCAGCAGCGCCACCGGGTCGGGGGCCTCGGCGGCGCGCGGGGCGGCGTTCTGTCCGGGCTCTGTCATGGACCGCGCGAATCATCAGGAGGGACCGGCCGGGACTGTACGGGGTTTTCGGCCGTCGGGGGATCCCGGAACCGGAGGACCGCCCGCCGCGTAGCTGCCGGTGCAGGCCCCTCCCGTCGAGCCCGAGACCCATGCGCCCCCCGCCCAAGGCGATCTTCCCGGCCCTGATCCTCCCCCTCCTCCTGCTGACCCTGGCCCGCGCCGAGGCCCGGCCACAGCCGGGGCGGCATCCACGGCCGGCCTCCGAGATGGACCGGACGCTCGCCCGGATGGCCGACCGCGACCGGCTGCGGGACTGGCGGGCCTGGCAGGAGCCGCGGCCGTTCGCCCGGATCTTCGCCCCGGCCACGCGCGAGCGGGTCGCGGCGCCGCCCTTCACGGGCTGGGGCTACGGCGGGACGATTCCGGGAGCCTGGCCGGGTTACTGACCCGCCTCGACCCGATCCCGGCATCCTGCCATGGTGCGGGTGATGGGGATGCCGGAGACAACCCACGATGGTTCTGGACTTCCGCCTGGACGATCCGACCCCCGCCGATCCGCGCCGCCACTGGACCGCCCTCGATCCGGAGGCGCGGGACGCCTGCTACGACAACACCCGCGCGGTGGCCGACAGCGCCCGGCAGATCGCGGCCCGGGACGCCGCCTCGGCCGCCTACCGGGCCGCGCATCCGGGGCATCTCGACCGGCCCTACGGCCCGGGCGCCCGCAACGCCCTCGACCTCTATCCGGCCCGGGACGGCACCGCGCCCTGCCTGGTCTTCCTCCACGGCGGCTACTGGCAGCGGGGCGCCCGGGAGCTGTTCGCCTGCTTCGCGGAAGGACCGAACGCCGCCGGCTGGTCCGTGGCGATGGTCGGCTACACCCTCGCCCCGGAGGCGCGCCTCACTCAGATCGCGGCCGAGATCGGCACGGCCCTCGACTGGCTCGCCGCGCAGGGGCCCGCCCACGGGATCCGCGGCCCCCTGGTGCTGTCGGGCTGGTCGGCGGGGGCGCTGCTCACCGCGGTGCAGCTCGGCCACCCGGCCGTGGCGGCGGGGCTCGCCATCTCGGGCGTCTACGATCTCGCGCCGATCCGCCAGACCGGTCTCGACGCCAAGCTCGGCCTCAGCGACGCGGAGGTCGAGACCCTCTCGCCCCTGCGCCTGCCGGCGGTGGGCAAGCCCCTGTGCATCGCCTACGGCACCGGCGAACTGCCGGCTCTGATCCACGATGCCCGCAACCTGCATGCCCTGCGGGCGGCCGCCCACGCCCCCGGGCCGCTGCTGCCGGTGCCCGGAGCCGAGCACTTCTCGGTCCTCGACGCCCTGCGCCGGCCGGACGGGATCCTGGTCCGGGCGGCCCACGCCCTGCTGGTGGGCTGAAGGATCCGGGGCGGCCGGGTCATATTTGCAACTCAGGATGGAGATTCCGCATCCCCCTGAGGCGCCGCACCCTTGTTGCGCCCACCGGTGCGTGCTCAGACGGTGGGACGACGGCTTGAAGTCGAGAAGGCTTGGTCGACGGAGACGGGCCGGATCCGCGGGAGATCGGATGCAAGCGGTCGCGCGATCGAAATCCCCTTCTGCAGCCCCTTCTGCGACCGCGTCTACGGCCGGGCCGGCCGATCCCCCGGGCCGGACCGATCCGCGCCGCGGGTTTCCGGTGCCGCGGCTGCGCGTGGTCCTGGCGCTGGGCTTCGGCACCCTCGGCTTCCTGGCCACCCTGGCACTCGCCGCCCTGGTGAGCCGCGAGGCGAGCCGCCGCCTCGAGGCGGAGGTCGGCGGCCAGCTCGCCGAGATCGCCGGCCAGATGGCCCGCAGCCTCGATCTCGGGATGTTCGAGCGCTGGCGCGACATCCAGATCGCCGCGGCCTCGGACAGCCTGCGCGATCCCGGCATCGGGCCGGCCGCCAAGCGCGCCCTGATGGAACGCATGCAGGCGACCTATCCGGCCTACGCGATCATCGGGCTGATCGATGCGGACGGGCGCGTCGCGGTGACCAGCACCGGGGCCCTGGAGGGGACGGACGTCTCCGGCCGGTCCTATTTCCGCCGCGGCCGCGAGACCCCGTTCGTGGAGGACGTGCACCCGGCCAAGCTCCTGCAGGCGGTCTTGGCCCCGGGCCATGCGGCCCGTGAACCCGGTCCCGTCCATGAGCCCGGCCCTGCCCATGAACCCCGCCCCGTCCATGAACCCCTGCGCCTCCTCGACGTCGCGGCCCCGGTCCGGGCCGCGGACGGGCGCGTCGTCGGCGTGCTCGCCGCCCATCTCGACTGGACCTGGGCGCGCGACATGGCCCGCACCCTCGAAGGCTCGCTCCGGGGTCGCCGCGAGGGGGCCGAGATCCTGATCCTGGCCCGCGACGGCACCGTGCTCCTCGGGCCCCCCGCCCTGCTGGGCGGCCCCCTGCCCCGGGACGCGCTGGCGGGCGGGCGGGTCCTCGACCCGCAGGGCACGAGCCGGGTCGGTCCCTGGCCCGATGGCACCGCCTATCTCAGCGCGCGCGCCGCGACGGCGGGCTACCGCGACTATCCCGGCCTCGGCTGGCAGGTGGTGGTGCGCCAGACCGCCGACCGGGCCCTGGCGGCGGCGGCGGCCCTGCGCGGGGACATCCTGGCGGCGGGCAGCGCGGTGGCGCTCGCGGCGGCGCTGCTCGCGTGGCTGCTCGCCGGCCTGATCGCCCGCCCCCTGCGGGACTTGGCGGCCGCGGCCGGGGCGCTGGGCCGCGACCGACCCCTGCCGCCGCTCCCCCGCTCCCTCGTGTGCGAGGGCGAGATGATCGCCGACGCCCTGGGCGCGGCGGCCGACGAGCTCGCCCGGCGCGCGGAGGCCCACCGGCTGCTGATCGACGAGCTCAATCACCGGGTGAAGAACACCCTGGCGACCGTGCAGTCGATGGCGGCCCAGAGCCTGCGCAATCTCGGCGGCGGGGCCGCGGCCGGGCGCGACGCCTTCGAGGCGCGGCTCCTCGCCCTGTCGCGCGCCCACGACATCCTGACCCGGGAGAGCTGGGCGAGCGCGGATCTGCGCAGCGTGGCCGACCAGGCCGTCCGTCCCTTCCTGGGGGAGATTTTTCCCGCGGAGGCCGCCTCCGGCGGGGCGTCGCCCCGCCTGTCCCTGGAGGGCCCCGACCTGCGGCTGCCGCCCGAAGGGGCGCTCGCGCTCACGATGATCCTGCACGAATTGTGCACCAACGCGGTCAAGCACGGCGCCCTGTCGGTCCCGGGGGGCCGGGTAGCGCTGGCCTGGACGCTGGAGACCGGTCCGGGCGCCCGGACCCTGCGGCTGAGCTGGCGCGAGCGCGGCGGTCCCCCGGTCGTGCCCCCGGCCCGGACGGGATTCGGCACGCGCCTCCTGGAGCGGGGCCTGGCGGGTCGAAACTCGGCCCGTCTCGCCTACGAGGCCGACGGCTTCGTCTACGTGGCGGCGGTCCCCCTGCCGGTGGCCCGCGCGGAGGCCGTGGCACCGCCGCCGGGCCTGCGGGCCAGGCAATCCCGCTCCTGATCCCGCTCTTGATCTCGTTCCTGGCCCGACAGCGGAACGCGACCCGCGCTCTCATGGCCCCGGACCCGGGAGGCGCTCGGCGGCGCGGGACGATCGATCCGCGGCGCGCGTCCGCTGGCTGAACCCGTCAAACCCGCGCGGGCGTGCCGAGAGGCGTGCGCGCACCGGGTCGATCCGAGGCGGAGGATCGGGAAGCTCCGCCTGGTCCCGTGTCGGGACGCACATCCGACCGTCCCGGCGGTGCCTATGCCCATGGTCGCTCCGACGGCCCGGGCACGTGCCCGACGTCGGCGGATGACCGTGCGGGACGACGCGATCGGGCCGGGCTCCGTCCCGGGCGGCCGCATCCCCCGCTCCCCCCGACCCCCCACCGTCAGGGATCCCGTCATGAACAGCCTCATCCAGGGCATCGCCAGCTTCCAGGGCACCGTCTTCCCCGGCCAGCGCGCGATGTACGAGCAGCTCGTGCGCGACGGGCAGCACCCGAGCGCGCTGGTCATCGCCTGCGCGGATTCCCGCGTCTCCCCCGAGCACATCACCCAGGCGGGGCCGGGTGATCTGTTCGTCTGCCGCAACGCCGGCAACATCGTGCCCCCGGCCTCCGACGTGATCGGCGGCGTCTCCTCGGCGATCGAGTACGCCGTGGTGGCGCTCCAGGTGCGCGACATCGTGGTCTGCGGCCATTCCGATTGCGGCGCGATGCACGGGCTGATGAACCGGAATCTCCTGGCGCGGATGCCCAGCGTCGCGGCCTGGCTGCGCCACGCCGAGGCCGCCGAGCGGATCGTCTGCGAGGCCTATCCCGAGGACATGGACGCGAAGGCCCGCCACCACGCCCTGGCCCTCGAGAACGTGGTGGTGCAGCTCGCCAACCTGCGCACCCATCCGAGCGTCGCGGCCGCGCTGGCCAAGGGGAGCCTGCGCCTGCACGGCTGGTTCTTCGAGATCGAGACCGGCGCGCTCCTGGCCTATGACGGCGCGGGCGGGCGCTTCCGGCCGATCGCCGGATCCGACATGCCCGTGGCCCAGGATTCCGGCGCGCGCCGCCGCCTGCGGGCGGCCTGAGCGGGCCCGGCGCAGGGGAGCCCGAGAAGGCCCCTGCCCTCACGCCGTCAGCGGCACCTCCAGCCGGAAGCAGGCCCCCCGCGCCCGCGGCGGCGTCGTGAGGCTGCCGCCGAGCTGGCCGGTCAGGCTTCCGACGACCCGCATGCCGAGGCTCTTCGAGGCGCGCCCGATCGCGAAGCCCGGGGGCAGCCCGACCCCGTCGTCGGCGACCTCGACCACGAGGCCCTCGGGCCTGGCCTCGGCCCGGACCCGGATCTCGCCGCCCTCCGGATGCGTCCCGGGCGGGTAGGCGTATTTGAGCGCGTTGGTGACGAGTTCGTTGACCAGGAGCCCGATCGGGATCGCCCGGTCGGCCGAGATCCGGTGCGGGGCGGCCGTGCAGACGAGCCGCTGGCCCGGCTTGCCGCTGGCGAGATTGGCCACGAGCTTCTCCAGGAACGGTGCCAGATCCAGCTCGCCCGGAACCCCCTCCCCTCCGCCTTGCCCTTCGCCTTGCCCTTCGGCCTCGTCGCCTTGCCGCCAGAGCTGGTCGTGGACCCCCGCGATCGCCTCGACGCGGCTGCGCGCGTCCGACAGGGCCGCCCGCACGGCCGGCTCGGCCTCGGCGGCGCGGGCCTGGAGGGCGAGCAGGCTCGCCACGATGGCGAGGCTGTTCTTGACCCGGTGGCTCATCTCGCGGGCCAGGAGATCCTGGCGGGCGAGCGCGGCGCGCAGCAGGCTCTCGGTGCGCTGGCGCTCGATGGCGCCGCCGAGCAGGTTGGCGAAGCCCTGCATGAAGGCGATGTCGGCCTCCTCGAACATGCCCTCGCGGGTGTCGTCCACCTCCAGCACCCCGAAGGCGCCGTCCCGGTTCTCGATCAGCACGTTGATCGCCCGGCGGATGCCGTGGTCGGCCATGAGCTGGGGCGTGCGGAACCGGGTCTCCGCGGCGAGGTGGTTCGAGATCACCGGCCGGCCGGTCTTGAGGGCGAAGCCCGCCGGGGAGGCGAGGTCGGCCCCGACCCGGGCCCGACCGATCACCTCGGGCCCCCAGCCGACGCCCGCCCGTACCAGCAGCGAGTCGGCGCCGCGCCGGTATTCCAGGGCCTTGCAGAACTCGGCGCCCATGCCTTCCGCGCACAGCGCCGCGGCCCGCTGTAGCAGGTGGTCGACGTCGGTGCCGCGCAGGGCCTCGACGCCGAATTCCGACAGGATCGCCTGCTGGCGCAGGCGATAGTCGAGATCGGGACGCGCAAGCCCCCGCGGCGCGCTGGGGCTGGGTTCCACTTCGGTCAGGTCGGTCTGTGCGGTCATGGAGGGCGGCAGATTAGCAGGAAGACAGTCCCGGTGCGATGCGCGCGTGTCGGCGATGCCGCACCCGTCGTCGCACCCCCGCCGGCATCCGGAGCCGCCGGCCGCGTGCGGCGTTCGTCCGTCGGGCCCGACCCCGGGGCTGCACGCAGGGATCGCAGGCGAGGACAGCAGGCATGGCCGACGACGTGAACGGACTCTCCGACAAGGCGCTCTCGATCTTCGCCTTCGCGGCCTACCATCGGCTCGTCAGCGGCGAGCGCGTCACCTCGGTGATCCGCCGGGACGGCGCCGGCCACGAGGCCGATCCCGAGGGCGTCACCGAACTGGCGGGGCGCGGCCTCGTCACCGCCGGAGAGGCCCAGATCGACCTCGGCGAGACCGCCCAGAAAACGGTCGAGGCGATGGTCGAGGCCCTGCGCCGGACGGTCGGCCGCTGAGGCCGGCACCCACCGGCGCGACCGGCGCCGCGCCCGTCGACCGGATGCCGATTCCGGGGCGTGCGCTCCGGTCCACCGGGATGCGCGAACGCGCGGTCCGGCGTGACGGTCTCGAGGGATGCGAGTGCGGGGGCGGGTCTCGGCGGCATGGCGATCTTCTTCACCGCGGACACGCATTTCGGCGATCCGCACATCCTCCGGCAGCGCCGGGCCCGGTTCGACACCGTCGAGGCCCATGACGAGGCCCTGGTCGCCGGCTGGAACGCCGTCGTCGGCCCCGGAGACAGCGTCTGGCACCTGGGCGACTTCGCCGCCCATGCGAGCCGCGCCCATTGCGCGGCCATCTTCGCCCGGCTGAACGGGACGAAGCGCCTGATTCGGGGCAACCACGATTCGAACCGGGTGCTGGATCTGCCCTGGGCGGAGCCGCCCGTGGACAGCGCCCGCCTGTCGATCCCGGACGCCGAGGGCCGGGAGCACCGCCTGTTCCTGTCGCACTACGCGCACCGGGCCTGGCCGGGCCTGTGGCGGGAGACGCGCCACCTCTACGGCCACAGCCACGGCTGGCTGGCCGACACGACCCGGTCCTGCGATGTCGGCGTCGATGCCTGGGACGACCGTCCGGCCGCGCTGGAGGCGATCCTGGCGCGGCAGGCGGCGGCCGGGCACGCACCGGAGGAACTCGCGGCCCACGGGCTGCGCTGACCCCCCGGACCGGGGCGGGACGATGCGCCATCGCTCCGGTCCCCGAAACTCCGTGCGGCCGGGCGGTTGCCGTCGCCCCGCCGCGGGCCGATGTAGGAGGCATGCCTCACTTCGAACCCCAGAACGCCGCCCCGAGACCCGCCGCTTCCAGACAGGCCGCGCGGACGGGGCCCGGCGGAGCACCCGTCGCCCTGCGGGTCATCCCGGTCGCGGGCGGCCCGGTCCTCGACGCGCAGACGCGCGTGCGGCTCGGCCGCCAGCTGCGGGCGATGTACGATCCGGTGATCGACGAGGTCCTGGATCCGCGCCTGGCGGAGCTGCTGCTGCAACTCGACGCGGACCGAGCGGACGGCGCTGCGCGCTGAGGATCCGAGGGGGCTCCCGTCGGTGGATCGGGGGGATGTCACACCGACGGGAACCGAGCCGAGCCGACGGATCGGCCCAACCCTCCTCATATCGCCCAGGTCTGTGCCCGGGCGCTTTTACCTAAGTCAAATTCCTGATGAATACATCTGGATAAATGCCGAATTTGATCGTTCGACGTTGAAAACGGCGCTCGCCGCCGATCAGGCCGTGGTGCCGGTCACCGACAGCATCACGCCGTCGCTGCCGATCTCGTCCCCTCCGTAGCCGAGCATCCGCGCGAGCTGCTCGCGGGCGCGCCAGACGCGGCTCTTCACGGTGCCGATCCGGCAGTTCATCACGGCGGCGGCTTCCTCGTAGCTGAGGTTCTCGATCGCCACGAGGACCAGTGCCTCCCGCATCATCGGCGCGAGCCGGTCGAGGGCGGCGCGCACATCCTGGAGGTCGAGGTGGCCGCCCTGCTCCGGGATGCTGGTCAGCCGCTCGGCGTAATTGCCGTCGGTGTCGGCGACCTCCCGGCCGTGCTTGCGGTGCTGGCTGTAGAAGACGTTGCGCAGGATCGTGAACAGCCACGCTTCCAGATTGGTGCCGGTGGTGAAGCCGCCCCGGCCGCGCCAGCCGCGCAGCAGCGTGTCCTGCACGAGGTCGTCGGCCGCCGCCGGGTCGCGGGTCAGGGAGACGGCGAAGCGGTGCAGCGCCGGCACCACCTCCAGGAGGCCGGCGCGGAAGGACGCCTCACGCGCGCCCGATTCCTGCGCGAGCGCGGTCTCGAGGCGGGCCAGGAGCTCGGCGAACCGGTCCGAGGCGGACCCCGGCGCCGGGCCGATCCGGTCGTAGGTATGGCCGAGCAGGCTGCCGAGATGGGCGCGCACGGCCTCCGGCAGGCCGTGCCGGGCTTCCTCGACGGGATCGAAGAGGGATGAGCCTGCGGTGTCGGGCATTCAGGTCCGGGCGTCGGCGCGGGCCGGTCGAACCCGCGGGATCGTTGTGGCGTGCCCGGGCGGCCGATGCCGCAACATGGGTTAGCGCTTTCCCCGAAGGCCATTCGGCCGCGGCCGCCGGCCTGGGTGGTTCACCGTGCATGTTTCAACTGCAGGGCGAACCGTTGCACGCGATGCGGCGTTCCCCTCGCAGCTGCGGCTCTTCGGACGCGTCGTCACACGCCTCGGAATCTCCGCCCCGTCGCCGGCCCGACCCCGTCCGAGATCCGCCATGCCAGCCCCCGAACCCGCCCGCCCCGAGGATGCCGGTCCTCAGGGACCCGCCTCCATGGTCTGGACGCTGGCCCTCGCCACCGCGCTGATCGGCGTGGTCGCCCTCCCGCGAACCCGCCCGCACGGGGGGCGGCCCGCCGGACCGGCCCCCGCCCAGGACGGGGCGCGCCGGCCGTCCCCCGCGCATGCGGGGGACGCGGCGCACGCCGTCGCCCGCAGCCAGACCGATCGCGGGCGCGCCGCCGCGGGACCCACCGAGATCCCCGCCAAGGGCTGGAAGGATATTGCGCTCCGCACCTATCGCGCCATCGGCGAGAACCGGCTCTCGCTGATCGCGGCCGGCGTCACCTTCTTCACGCTCCTGGCGATCTTCCCCGCGGTGGCGGCCCTGGTCTCCTGCTACGGCCTCGTGGCCGACGCCTCGACCATCAACGACCAGCTCGCCAGCCTCCAGGGCATCCTGCCCCAGGGGGCGCTGGAGATCGTGGGCGACCAGGTCAAGCGCCTGAACGCGCAGGGCGACACCACCCTCGGGTTCAGCCTGCTCCTCGGCATCGTCCTGTCGATCTGGAGCGCCAACGGCGGCATGAAGCACGTCTTCGACGCGCTCAACCTCGTCTACAACGAGCGCGAGAAGCGCAACGTCGTCATGCTCAACCTCGCCTCCCTCGCCTTCACCGCGGGGGCGCTGCTGTTCCTCGTCCTGGCCCTGGCGGCGGTGGTGGTCCTGCCGGTGGTGCTGTCCTATGTCGGGCTCGGCACGGATGCGTGGTGGCTGACGCTCCTGCGCTGGCCGACGCTGCTCGTGGCGGTCCTGTTCGGCCTCGCCATGCTCTACCGCTACGGTCCCAGCCGGGACGCCCCGCGCTGGCGCTGGGTCACGCCGGGGGGGGGCCTGGCGGCCCTGCTCTGGCTGGTCGCGTCGCTGCTGTTCTCCTGGTACGTCGCCCATTTCGGCAGCTACAACAAGACCTACGGCTCGCTCGGCGCGGCCATCGGATTCATGACCTGGATCTGGCTCTCGACCATGATCGTGCTGGCCGGCGCCCAGGTGAACGCCGAGATGGAGCATCAGACCGCCGAGGACACGACCGTGGGCGAGCCGGAACCCCTGGGCACGCGCCGGGCGCACATGGCCGATACGGTCGGGGCCGCCACGTAGACCGTTGCCGCGCGGGATCGCCTGTCGACCCGATCGCGTGGATTCCGAGGGGATCGTCCCTTTGGCGGCGTCTCGGGGCAGAGCCCCGCGGATGGCGCAGGGCACTGCCCTGCACCATCGATGGACCAGGATGGCTCCGTTCGAGCCGCGGGTTTCGGGCGAAACGCCGCGGTCGCGGTCATCCGCCGAACCTTGCCTTGCCGCGTCCGCGGCCGATCTGTGCGAAACGTCGTGATTCACGGCAGATCGACCGGCAGACGATGCACATCCACCTCGACGCGCTCGGCGGCGTCGCCGGCGACATGTTCGCCGCCGCGCTGCTGGACGCCTTTCCCGAACACCTGGAGGGCGTGCGCGCCAGCGTGCGCGCGGCCGACGCGGGCATCGCCTGCGCGGTTCAGGCCCACAACGACGGCATCCTGCGCGGGCTGCGCTTCGCCGTCTCGGCCCCCGGGGCGGACCGGGCCCCCGCGCCGCATCGGCACGATCACGGTGGGCACGCCCACGCCGGGCACGCCCACGCCGGGCACGCCCACGCCGGACACGCCCACACGCCCCATGATCACGGGCACGATCACGGCGATGACGGGCCTCACGGCCACCGGCCCTGGTCGGAGATCCGCGCCGCGCTGACGGCGGCCGACCTCGCCCCCGCCGTCCGGGCGCATGCCCTCGCCATCTTCGGCCACCTCGCCGAGGCCGAGGCCCGGGTCCACGGCCTCGCGGTCGAGGCGGTGGCGTTCCACGAGGTCGGCGCCGTCGACTCGATCGCCGACATCGTGGCCGCCGCCCACCTGATCGCCGCCCTGGAGGCGCGGAGCTGGAGCGTCTCGGCCCTGCCGCTCGGGTCCGGCCGGGTGAAGACCCAGCACGGCCCCCTCCCCGTCCCGGCGCCGGCCACGACCCTGCTGCTCGAAGGGTTTTCCACCCTCGACGACGGGATTCCCGGCGAGCGCGTCACCCCCACAGGGGCGGCGATCCTGCGCCATCTCTGCGGCGGCGCTCCCGGGCGGGGCCGCCCCCGGGGCATCCTCGGGCGCACCGGCATCGGCTTCGGCACGAAGGTGCTGCCGGGCCTGAGCAACTGCCTGCGCGCCCTGGTGCTGGAGGATGACGCCGCCGCGGGGAGCCGGCGGGATCTCGCGGTGATCGCCTTCGAGGTCGACGACCAGTCGGGCGAGGATCTCGCCCTGGGCCTCGACCGGCTGCGCGCCGAGCCCGGGATGCTGGACGTCGTGCAGGCCCCGGTCATCGGCAAGAAGGGCCGGATGATGGCCCATATCCAGGCCCTGGTGCGGCCGGACAGCCTGGAGGCCGCCATCGAGGCCTGCTTCCGGGAGACCACCACGATCGGCCTGCGCTACCACCGGGTGGAGGGCGCGGTGCTCGACCGCGACGCCCGCACGGTGGAGCAGGGCGGCCGGCCGGTCCGGGTGAAGGTCGTCGACCGGCCGGGCGGGCGCACCGCCAAGGCCGAGGCCGACGACGCCCGGGACCAGGCGGGCCACGCGGCCCGGGCGACCCTGCGCCGGGAGGCCGAGCGCCGCGCGCTCGAGCAGGAGGAGGGGCGGTGACGCGCCGGCATCTCGAATCGGTCCTGTCGGGGCTCGGCCCCGTCGCGGTGGCGGTGAGCGGCGGGGTCGACAGCCTGACGCTCGCCACCCTCGCCCACCGGCTGGCGCCGGGGGCGACCCTGGTGGTCCACGCGGTCTCGCCGGCCGTTCCCGGGGAGGCGACCGCCCGGGTCCGGGCCGAGGCCGCCCGCGAGGGCTGGGACCTGCGCGTGATCGAGGCCGGGGAATTCGCCGACCCGGCCTACCGGGCCAACCCGGTCAACCGCTGCTTCTTCTGCAAGACCAACCTGTACGGGGCGGTCCGGCAGGTCACCGACCGCCAGATCCTGTCGGGGGCCAATCGCGACGACCTCGGCGAGTACCGCCCCGGCCTCGACGCCGCCCGGGCGCACGGCGTCCGCCACCCCTACGTGGAGGCCGGGTTCGACAAGGCGGCGGTCCGGGCGCTCGCCCGCGACCTCGGCCTCGGCGCGGTGGCGGAGCTGCCGGCCGCGCCCTGCCTGTCGAGCCGGGTCGAGACCGGCATCGCCATCGAGCCGGAGACCCTGGGCTTCATCCACGCGGTCGAGCGCCTGGTGGGCGGGGCCCTCGACGCCGGGGCCGGCGCCAAGCGGGCCGTCCGATGCCGGGTCCGCGCCGAGGGCGTGGTGGTGGAGCTCGATGCCGAGAGCCTCGCCGCCCTCGCCGCGGAGGATCGCGAACGACTCGGGGCCGGCATCCGGGCGATCGCGCCGCCGCGTCTGGCCGGGCTCGTCCGCTTCGCCCCCTACCGGGTCGGCAGCGCGTTCCTGACGGGGGCGTCCCCATCATGAGCGTCACGGAAGAATTCACCCTCGATTTCGCCCGGCCCGAGCGGATCGGGCTGGAGGAGGCAATCTACTGCGCCGGCAAGAATCCGGAACAGATCGACGCGATCCTGGCGGCCGCCGGCGCCCGGGGCGCCTCGCTCCTCCTCACCCGCCTCGACCCGGAGAAATGCGCCCGCCTCCGGGAGATGGCGCGGCTCGACTATTGCCCGGTCTCGCACACGGCCGTGTTCGGCGCGCCGCCGGAGGTCAGGGGACCGGCCCGGGTCGCCGTGGTGGCGGCCGGCACCTCGGACGTCCCCGTCGCCCGCGAGGCGCTCCGGACGCTGGCCTATGCCGGCCGGGCCGCGACACTCTTCGCCGATGTCGGCGTCGCCGGCCTGTGGCGGCTGACCACGCGGCTGGAGGAGATCCGGGCGCATCCGGTGGTGATCGTCGCCGCCGGCATGGACGCGGCGCTGCCGAGCGTGGTCGGCGGCCTCGTCGCCGGCGCGGTGATCGCGGTGCCGACCTCCGTGGGCTACGGCGTCGCCGCGGGCGGGCGCGTGGCCCTCGACGCCGTGCTGGCGAGCTGCGCGCCGGGCATCACGGTGGTCAACATCGACAACGGCTACGGCGCCGCCTGCGCCGCCCTGCGCCTGCTCAACGCGGCAGGACGCCTCGCCGAGGAGCGCGAACGATGACCCGGTACGACCTGTTACCTCCCCTCACCCGGACATCCTCGAACGGAGACAGCCGATGGAACGCCGCAGCTTCCTACAGGGCGCCGTGCTCGGCGCAGGGCTTACAGGGACTACTCTGGCGGGCGCCGGCAGCGCAGGTGCGGCCGTGAACGCCCCCGCACTCCCGAACACCCGCCCGCAGGACCCCGCCGACCTGCCCTTCGTCACCGATCCCGGCGAGCGCCGGGGCGAGATGCTCTACCGGACCTTCGGGAAGACCTCCGAAAAGATCTCCGCCATCGGCATGGGCGGGTTCCACCTCGGCAAGAGCGCCGTGACCGACGACGAGGCGACCCGGCTGATCCATGCCGGGATCGACCGCGGCATCACCTTCATGGACAATTGCTGGGACTACAACGACGGCCGCTCCGAGCTGCGCATGGGCGCGGCGCTGGCGCAGGGCGGCTACCGCGACAAGGTCTTCCTGATGTCCAAGATGGACGGGCGGACCAAGGCGGAGGCGCTCAAGCAGATCGACCAGTCGCTCCTGCGCCTGCGCACGGACCGGATCGACCTCGTCCAGCACCACGAGATCCTGCGCTTCGACGATCCCGACCGGGTCTTCGCCGAGGGCGGCGCCATGGAGGGTTTTTTAGAGGCCAAGAAGCAGGGCAAGCTGCGCTACATCGGCTTCACCGGCCACAAGGACCCGCGCATCCACCTGCAGATGCTGGCGGTGGCGCAGGAGCGGGGCTTCGCCTTCGATTCCTGCCAGATGCCGCTCAACGTGATGGACGCGCATTTCCGCTCGTTCGGCCATCTGGTGCTGCCGCACCTCGTGGCCGAGGGCATCGCGCCGCTCGCCATGAAGACGTTTGGCGACGGGGTGATCCTGAAGGCGGACGCCCCGATCAAGCCGATCGAGTACCTGCACTTCTCGTTGAACCTGCCGGTCTCGGTGGTGATCACCGGCATCCAGAACCAGCGCGACCTCGACCAGGCGTTCGAGGCGGTGAAGACCTTCGAGCCGATGGACAAGGCGGCGGTGGCCGAGCTGCTGTCGCGGTCCAGGCCCTACGCGCTGGAGGGCAAGTACGAGCTGTTCAAGACGAGCGCGACCTTCGACGGCACCGCCAAGAACGCGGCGTGGCTCGGCGAGGACGTGCAGGGGGTCAAGACGCTCGCGCCGACGATGGAGTAGGTCGGTCTCAGAACGGCGCGCTCCCTCCCCCCTCTGCGGGGGAGGGTGGCCCTCGCGTCAGCGAGGGTCGGGAGAGGGGAGCGCGGCTTCAGAAAGAGGCGAGGCCTTCAAGACGGACAATAGCGTCCTCCTGCACCGTCGCTCCCCTCTCCCGACCCGCTTCGCGGGCCACCCTCCCCCGCAAAGGGGGGAGGGTGGCCCCTCTCACGCCACGTCCTCCAGCCGGATCGGCAGCTTGCGGATGCGCCGCCCGGTGGCGTGGTGGACGGCGTTGGCGATGGCCGCGTTCACCCCGATGATCCCGAGCTCGCCCAAACCCTTCAGGCCCAGCGCATCCACCTGGGCGTCGGGATCGGGCACCAGCAGCGCCTCGACCTCCGGCGCGTCGGCCGCCGTGGGGACGAGGTACTCGGCCAGGTCCGGGTTGCGGTAGGCGGCGCCGTCGACCACCGTCTCCTCCAGGAGCGCCGAGCCGAGGCCCCAGATCATCCCGCCCGTGAGCTGGCTCCGGGCGGTGAGCGGATTGAGGATCCGCCCCGCCGCGAAGGCGCCGGTCAGCCGGGCCACCCGGATCTCCCCGGTCTCGGCATGGACATGGACCTCGGCGAACTGCGCCCCGAAGCCCCAGGACACGGCCTGCCCGCCGCCGCCGAGGGAGAGCCCGATATGGCCCTGCCGCAGGGCCGCCAGGGCCGTGTCCCGGTCGCCCCCCGCGGGCACGAACGCGGCGAGCGTCTCGACGCCCCCGGGACCCACCGCCTCGGCGAGCGCGATTCCCGTCCCGTCCGGGGCCGCGAGCCGCCCGCCCCCGAGGTGCAGGGTGTCCGGATCCCGGCCGGCGAGGCGCCCGCCCTGCCCGGTCGCGGCCTGCGCCAGGACCGCGCGAATCTGCCCGCAGCCGAGCGTCAGGGCGTTCATCAGGCTGGTGGTCGTGCTCGACCCGCCGGAGATGCCCGCCGCCGGCAGGTCCGTGTCGCCGAGCCGGACCGTGACCCGCTCCACCGCCACCCCGAGCCCGTCCGCCGCGCCCATCGCCAGCAGTGTGATGATGCCGTTGCCGATCTCGTGGTGCGCGCAGGCCACCTCCGCGGCACCGTCCGGGCCGAGCCGGACCCGCAGCGTCGCGGCGGCGATCTTTACGGGTCGCACCGAGGTGGCGCAGCCGAGCCCCACCCGCCAGGGACCGTCGCGCATCGAACCCGGGCGCGGCGCCCGGCGCGCCCAGCCGAAGGCCTGGGCGCCCGCGTCGAAGCAGGCCATCAGCGGCCGCGTCGAGAACGGTTTGCCCGAGACCGGATCGACCGCCGTGTCGTTGATCCGGCGCAGTTCGATCGGGTCCATGGCGAGCGCCACCGCCATCTCGTCGACGGCGCTCTCCAGGGCGAACAGGAACGGCACCTCCGGGGGCGCCCGCATCGGTCCCGGGGTGTTGCGGTCGACCCGCACGGCCCGTTCCTCGGTGCGGATGTTCGGGCAGGCGTAGAGGCTCGCCGTCACCTCCGCGCCCTCCATGACGAAGGGATCGAAGCGCGACGTCACGGTCTCGGCCTCGTGCACCAGGGCGGTGAACCGGCCCGTCCGGTCGGCCCCGAGCCGGATCCGGTGGCGCGATTCCGGCCGGTAATTGGCGATGGTGAAGCCTTGCCGCCGGGTCGGCACCAGGGAGACCGGCCGGTCGAGCCGCTTGGCCGCCAGGGCGACCAGCGCCGTGTGCTGCGACAGCGCGAATTTCGAGCCGAAATGGCCGCCGATCAGGCCGGCCACCACCCGCACCTGCGTGGGATTCAGCCCGAGCTGCGCCGCGAGCCCGTGCTGCACGGCGCCGACGTAGCGGGTCGGCTCGTGCACGGTGAGCCGGTCGCCGTCCCAGGCGGCCCGGGTGGTGAACAGCTCGATCGGGTTGTGGTGCTGGACTGGGGTCTCGTAGCGCGCCTCGACGCGGACGGCCGCCTCCGCCAGGCCGGCCTCGGCGTCGCCCCGGGCGATGTCCGCGTGGTGGGGCTTGAGGTCGGCGAGCCGCACGGTCTCGGCCCCGGGCGCGTCGAAGCCGCCGGCGGCGGGCTCCTCCGCGTAGGTGACCCGAACGGCGCCCGCCGCGGCCTCGGCCACCTCCAGGGTCTCGGCCACGACGAGGGCCACGATCTGCCCGGCATAGGCGACCGCGTCGGATTCGAGCGGCCGGTGCGTGCTGTTGGCGTAGCCCCCGGCCATCAGGTGCTTCACCGGCGCCACCGCCCCGGAAAAGTCCCGATGCGTGAAGAGGCCGAGCACGCCGGGCATGCGGGCCGCGGCGGCGAGGTCGAACCCGGTGATCCGGCCCCGGGCGATGGGGCTGGTCACCAGGGCGGCGTGGGCGGTGCCCGCCTCCGGGCCGGTGCGGTCGGAGCTGTAGAGGGCCCGGCCCGTGACCTTGTCGGGCCCCTCGACCCGGGTGTGGGCCTTGCCGAGTTCGGCTCCGGAATCCCGCGCACCTGCAGCCATGCCGCCCTCCCGATCAGCGCCCTGCGATCCACGCCCTGGCGGACGCCGCGTCCGGGAGCAATCGCCGGGGCGGCCGTCCGGCTCCGCATTCCCGCGGCGGGGCGACACCATGCAGCGGCGGGGCGGCCGTGGCGCGCCGGCCCTCGGAGCGCCGCCCCCGCCCCCATGCGACGCCGGCCCGGACGCTGCACCGTCCGGCGAGACGGCCGGCCGCCGCGGCTGTATGAGACGCCGAGCCCGCCGGCGCGCGCGTCGGCCCCCCATCCGAGACGGAGCCGCCCATGACCGGACACGAGCCCGAGCCCCTGGACGACGTCACGCGCCTACACGCGAAGCTGTCGGCGCTGGAGATCGTGCTGGGCGTCCTGATCGGGCGCCTGTCGGAGGAGAATCCGGAGATCCGCGAGGACGTGAAGCGCGACGTCGCGGCGATCCTGTCCGACCTGCCGATCGATGGGCCAAGCGAGGAGATGATCGCCGCGGAGGTGCGCCGGGCCGCCGAAATCCTGACCAGCGTGTCGATCGGCTGAGAGACGCTCAGCGGGGCGGCATCCGCAGCGCCCCGTCCAGGCGGATCGTCTCGCCGTTCAGCATCGGGTTCTCGCAGATGTGCCGGACGAGGGCGGCGTATTCCGACGGGCGCCCGAGCCGGGGCGGGTACGGCACGGAGCGGCCCAGCGCGTCCTGCACGTCCTGGGACATGGCCGCCATCATGGGCGTCGCGAAGATGCCCGGCGCGATGGTGACGACCCGGATGCCGTGCCGGGCGAGTTCCCGGGCGATCGGCAGGGTCATCGCGGCGACCCCGCCCTTCGAGGCCGCGTAGGCCGCCTGCCCGATCTGGCCGTCGAAGGCCGCGATTGAGGCGGTGTTGACGATCACGCCCCGGGCGCCGTCCGCATCGGGCGCCTCCCGGGCGATCGCCTCGGCTGCCAGCCGGATCATGTTGAAGGTGCCGACGAGGTTCACCGAGACCGCCCGGGCGAAGCTGTCGAGCCGGTGCGGTCCCTCGCGGCCCAGGACCTTCTCCCCGGGCGCGATCCCGGCGCAGTTCACCAGCCCGTGCAGGTGCCCGAAGGCGTCGAGGGCCGCCCGGACCGCCCCCTGCCCGTCCGCCTCGCGCGTGACGTCGGTCGCCGCGAAGCGCGCCTGCGCGCCCAGCTCCGCCGCCACCCGGGCCCCCGCCTCCCGGGCGATGTCGGCCACCACGACCCGCGCCCCCGCCGCCACCAGGCCGCGCGCCGCCGCTTCCCCCAGCCCCGAGCCGGCGCCCGTGACGATGAAGACGCGATCCCTGACCATCCCGGCTTTCCCCGACCGTCCCGGGCCGCCGCCGCGGCGCGGCCGCCCCTGAGACCCCCGACCGAGGGTCTTGTGGTGACGTGCTTTCTCGCGCCGAACCGGTATCCACTCCGGCGGACGGCATTCTAGCGCGGCTGCGCCGGAGCCGGAAGCCGCCGGACCCGGACCGGGCGACGGCCAGCGTGGCCATTGACGTGTGAAATTTTCCCACTTATAGATCGGCACCGTCGGCACGCAGTATTGGAAAGTATTTCCGTGTGTTTCCGGCGCCTGAATGATGAAAGCCTGACTTCTCCGTCGCCTGCCTGCGGTCACCGATAGTCGATCCGGCCCGTGCCCGCTCCCTACCCCGCTCCGGCCCCCCGGCGCGGCCGATCCCTCACGCCTGCTCAGGACAGCCATGCGCGCTCCCTGGATCGAGACCGCCATCCGACACTGGCGGCACCGGCGGATCGTCGGGCGGCGGCTCGCCGAACGGCGGCCCGACCTCCGCGCCGCGCTCCGCGCCGCCACGCCGGACAGCGTGCTGCTGGCGGGCAATTCCCACGCGGAGTTCATCGGCACGCCGGATTTCGGCGGCCGGCCCAGCCTCAACGTCGCCGTCGGCGGCAGCACCGCGGCCGATTGCGCCCGCCACCTCGCGGATCTGCCCGTCCCGGTCCGCTGCGCGGCCGCCGTTCTGATCATCGGCACCAACGACATCCTGCGCTGGCGCCACCCGGAGCGGGACCGGAGCGTGCGCCGGTTCGAGGCCGAGGTCCGGCGCATCCTGGACCTCCTCGACACCTGGTCGGCGCAGGTCTTCGTCGCCGCCGTGCCGCCGGTCGGCGCCTGGACGACCGGCCGGGACCCGGCCGCCGTCGCGATCTTCTCGGACCGCCTCGCGGCGCTCTGCGCCGCGCGGGGCCACGCCTTCTTCGACCCGTTCGCCGCCCTGCGCGCCGGCGCCGGCGGCCTCGCCGGGCCGGGGCTGCACCAGGACGGCGTGCATCTGGCCGACTACACCCGTCTGGCCGCGGAGGTCGCCCGGCTGGCGGTGATCGATCCGGCGCGGTCCGGACCGCCCGCGTCCCGACCGGCCGCGCCGGTCCCGGCGGCCAACCTCCGGGTGCTGCGCGCGGCCTGGATCGGCCGCCCGTGAGGATCGCCGCGCGTCTGGGCGCGGTCGTCCGGTCGCGCCCGCTCCCTCCCCTTCCTCCCCTTTCCCCCCCCGCCCCCGCGGCGTGGCCGCGGCCCGAACCGAGCCAGGGGCCGGCCGGGGGTGTATGCTGGAGACCCATCGATTCGGCGCCCGCGCCGTCGGCCCGCTCGAGCGCGGCAGGAGACCCAGCGCTGCGATGCCGTCCTTCGACACGCCCGTTCCGGTCGGCGCCCTGGCCCTGCTGTTCCTCGCCTTCGCGGTGAAGCAGCTCGCGGCGGATTTCCTGCTCCAGACCACCTGGATGGCGCGGGGCAAGGACCGCGCCTCGGCCTGGGCCGTGCCGCTCTGCGCCCATACCGGCCTGCACGGGTTGGGCACGCTGCTGATCGCGCTGCCGGTCAAGCCGGCCCTGTGGTGGCTGGCGCTGGTGGATTTCGCCGTGCACACGGCGATCGACCGCGGAAAGAGCCTGATCGGCCGGCGCACGCGCTTCCCCGCCACCGACGCCCGGTTCTGGTGGCTGATCGGCATCGACCAGTTCCTCCACCAAGCGACCCATATCAGTCTGGCGGCGATCCTGGCGGCGGCCTGATCGCGCGGATCCGGGGGCCTCATACCGGACCGCGATGAGCCCGACCCCGGATCCGGGAGACCGGGTCTCAGTGCAGCTCGACCTCGAGCAGCCGGTTCGTGTCGGTGAGCTTGCCGGCCAGTTCCAGGATCAGGAAGCGCTGGACGTACAGCGCGAGGTCGGGGCGCTCGCGCTCCATGCGGGCGAGGCCCGCCCGGTCGAGGCCGGTGACGCGGCAGGGGCTCTCGGCGACGGCCGTGGCGGTCCGCCGCCCGCCCTGCACCAGCGCGACCTCGCCGATCACCGTGCCCGCCGTGGTGGTGCGCAGGCGCATATGGGGACGCCCCGGCACCGCGATCTCGATCGAGACGAGGCCCTGCTCGAGGAAATACAGGGCGTCGGCCGCCTCGCCCTGGCGCATCAGCGCCGCGCCGGTGTCCAGGGTGCGCACGGTCACGTAGGGGGCGAGGTCGCCGGGCTCGATCGCGCAGCCGAGCTGATCCGACAGATGCTGGGCGAAGCGCGCGGTCGCGCCGGCCCCGGAGATCCCGGTCTCCGACAGCAGCGTCGCCTCGGCGGCGCGCAGGGCCTCGTCGAGGGTCGGCAGGACACGGATCCGCGGTCCGGCGGTGAGGCCGTTGCGCTCGATCAGCCGGAGCGCCTTCGCCCCGAGATGCACCAGCAGCACGTCGAAGCCCTGCGCCTCGGCGCGCTGCCCGATCTTCCGGAACGCCACGAGCGCCGAGCTGTCGAGGCCGACGCAGTCCCGGAAGTCCAGGACGAGCACGCGCAGGGTTCCGGCCTCCGCGGCGACCCGCTGGTAGATCGCCTGGCCGTTGAGGAAGAACAGGAAGCCCTGCAGGGTGTAGATCCGCGTGCGCGTCCCGGCCTCGCGCAGCAGGGCGGCGGTGTCGGGCGCGCGGATGATGCTGCTGCGCCGCTCCGCCCCGGAGAGCACCCGGCGGATGGTCGGGATCCGGGCGTACTGGACCGCGAAGATCAGCATCGCCAGCAGCATGCCGGTCAGGAAGCCCACTGTCGCCCCGAACAGGGCGGTCGTCGCGCACACGGCCAGCGCCACCGCGACTTCCCAGGGCAGCAGGGTCCGGTGGGCGCGGGAGAGGTTGAAGAGGTGCCCCAGCGCGATGGCGATGAGGGCGCCGCCGGCCAGGGGGCGGGGCAGCAGGCCGAGGGCGCTCGCCCCGAACACCAGCACGGCCGCCATGACGGTGAGCGTCAGCCACCGGCCCAGCCACTGGCCGCCGCCGATAGTGTGCAGGTACAGCGTCGAGGTCCGGTCGAATCCCATCACCGGGCTGCCGAACAGGCTGCCGAGGACGTTCGTCCAGCCCGCGGCGACGAAGACCCGGTCGATGCCGAACTCGCGCCGCAGGTCCAGCTCGACGCTGACGACGTAGAGGATCTGGATGATGACCGCGACCAGCATCTCGGTGGCGATCTTCGGCAGGATCGGCAGGAGCAGGGCGGGATCGAAGGCCGGGAGGCCGCCGATGGCCGGTGCCCGCAGCAGGGATCCCGGCGGCAGCGGATCGACCAGCCACCCGGCCGCCTGGGCGGCGGCCGTGTCGAGACCCTGGGCCGACAGGCCGAGATGCACCAGGGCGAAGCTGGCGATGACGATGGCGGGGAAGGTCCCCCAATGCGGGAGGCGCCGGGGCAGGTAGAAGGCGCAGACGCCGATGCCGAGGGTCAGGGCGATGCGCCCGAGGGTGCCGGGATCGATCGGGCCCGGGGTCGGCGTCACCGGATCGAGGCTGCCCAGCACGGCCGCGAGCGCGTCGTCGATATGGGCGCCGATCTGCACGCCGCTGCGCAGGAGCAGCAGCCCGACGCCGGACAGGAAGCCGATCAGGATCGGGTAGGGCAGCAGCTGGGCCACCAGAGAGGCGCGCAGGCTCCCGAGGGACACGAAGGCGAGGCCCGTCAGCAGGGTCGTCACGCCGCAGGCGAGGAGGACGATCTGGCCGACCGCGTCCGGATCGGTCACGCCCGCCCCGTGCAGCTGCCCGGCGATCGCGGCGGCGATCGCCGCCTGCACGATGGCCGCCGCCCCGAAGAACGACAGGGAGATCACGATGTCCCGCTTGAGCGCCGCGAAGACGAGGCCCCCCAGGACGTAGGCCGCGAACATCGCCGCCACCCCGGCGGTGCGGCTCTCGGCGAGGGGACCCGAGAAGATCAGCTGCGAGTACACGATGAGATCGAGCACGATCATCATGGTCGCCACGCCGGCGGCCAGGATCGTCCGCGACACGCGCGCCGACACCGCACGCGCCGCGCCTCCGGCGGAGGTCCTGTCGGTGGTCGTCATCGGCACGGGATCCGGGTCTACGAAGCTCCGACGGAGCCGGGACTCAGTTCCGCGCCGCCGCGCGATCCGCCCGGGGCCGTCGGAATCAGGCTTGTCCGAACTAGCGCCTCGTCATCGCGGCCGCACGCTTAAAATTTCATGATGATCTCCGGATGCGTCCAGAGATTTCACGCACGCCGTCCGGCCGACATCTGGGGTTGCGGCCGCCTAGCCCGGCCGGCACCCCCGGATCGGTCCCGGTGCGGCGCGCAGGACTGTCGAAATCTTGCGCGGAAGCAGGCCGCGTCCGGGGAAGCGCGGCGACCGTCCCGCGGGCGCCCGGTTCGTCAGTGCGCCTCGCTGTAGCGCTTGGTCGACTTCTGCTCCTTCTTGTAGGCGGTGATCGCCGCGGAGCAGCCCGGCGTGAGGTTCTTGAGATTGGCCTTGAAGCAGGCCTCGACCTCGGGGCCGCCGGGCGCGTAGGCGCTGCAGTAATCCATGTAGTCGCCGGTGCAGTGCTGCTTGAGGGCCTCCCGGGCCGGCGACGGCTCCGCGAAGGCCGCGGCGGAACCGAGGGACAGGCCGATGGCCAGGAGGCCGGTCAGGGCCGTCTTGGTCGAAGTCATGGATATCCTTCACGCATCCGGGCCGCGCGAGCGTGTCGCGCGGCGATGGGCCGGACGGATGCGAGCCAAGAATGGCGTGACCATGACGCCCGGATGGCGCGCGTGCAGATCAGCCATGTCTGCGCACCGGTCAATGCGCCCCGACCCGCTGGGCCGGCACGAGGTCGTTGGCGATGATCTCGCCGAACGGGCCGTCGTTGCGGGCGTTGCTCGCCGGGCGGCCCGTGGTGGCGCGGAGCGGCAGCTTCGGGAAGACCAGCTCGGCGAAGCGGTAGGCCTCCTCCAGGTGCGGGTAGCCCGACAGGATGAAGCGGTCGATCCCGAGGTCGATATACTCCTTCATCCGGTCGGCGACCTGGTCGGCCGAGCCGACCAGAGCCGTCCCGGCCCCACCGCGCACGAGGCCGACGCCCGCCCAGAGGTTGGGCGACACCACGAGGTTTTCGCGCCGGCCGCCGTGGAGCGCCATCATCCGGCTCTGGCCGACGGAATCCTGCCGCTTCAGGGTCTCCTGCGCCTTAGCGATGGTGGCGTCGTCGAGCTTCGAGATCAGCGTCTCCGCGGCGTCCCAGGCCTCTCCTTCCGTCTCCCGGGCGATCACGTGCAGACGGATGCCGTAGGAGAAGGTTTTTCCACGTTCCTCCGCGGCGCGGCGCGCGGAGGAGATCTTCTCGGCGACCTGGGCCGGCGGCTCGCCCCAGGTGAGGTAGACGTCGCAATGCTCGGCCGCCACCGCCATGCCGGGCGCCGAGGAGCCGCCGAAATAGAGCGGCGGGTAGGGCTTCTGCACCGGCGGGTAGATCAGCCGGCCGTTCTCGGTGCGCAGGTGCTCGCCCTGGAACGTCACGGTCTCGCCCGAGAGCAGGCCCCGCCAGATCGTCAGGAACTCGTCGGTGACGGCGTAGCGCGCGTCGTGGGACAGGAACACGCCGTCGCCGGCGAGCTCCACCGGGTCGCCGCCGGTGACGACGTTGATCAGCAGGCGCCCCTCCGAGATCCGGTCGAGGGTCGCGGTCATGCGGGCCGCCGCGGAGGGCTCCATCAGGCCCGGCCGCACCGCCACCAGGAAGCGCAGGCGCTCGGTCAGGGGCGCCAGCGCCGAGGCGACGATCCAGGAATCCTCGCAGGAGCGCCCGGTCGGCAGCAGCACGCCGTAATAGCCGAGCGCGTCGGCGCCCTGGGCGATCTGGCGCAGGTAGCTGAGCGAGACCTCCCGGGCCCCCTCCTGGGCGCCGAGATAGCGGCCGTCGCCGTGGGTCGGCAGGAACCAGAGGACGTCGGCGCGCCCGTCATTCGGTGCGGTCATCGGAGTCTCCGTCACGATTCAGGCGGCTTGCGGCGCGCCGAGCAGATGATCGAGGATACGGCCTTCGAGCCGCGCCAGATCCGGATCCCCGCGCCGGCGCGGGCGCGGCACCTCGACCCGCAGGTCGAGGGCGATGCGTCCGGACTCGACGACGAGGATGCGGTCGGCCAGAGCCACCGCCTCGGCGACGTCGTGGGTGACCAGCAGCGCGGTGAACCCCTGCACCCGCCAGATCCGCTCGATCAGATCCTGCATGTCGATGCGGGTCAGGGCGTCGAGGGCGCCGAGCGGCTCGTCGAGGGCGAGCAGGCCCGGCCGGCTCACCAGCGCCCGGGCCAAAGCCACGCGCTGGCGCTGGCCGCCCGACAGGGTCGCGGGCCATTGCCCGGCCTTCTCGGTGAGGCCGACCTCGGCGAGCGCCGCCAGCGCCCGCTCCCGGCGCCCGGCCCGGGTGCCCTGGCCGGACAGGCCGACCGCGACGTTGTCCACCACCCGGGCCCAGGGCAGCAGGCGCGGCTCCTGGAACATGATCCGCCGGGGCGGCTCGGACCGGCGGGGGTTGCCCTCCGGCCCCTGCAGCTCGATCCGGCCGCCGGTCGGCGTCTCCAGCCCGAGGATCAGGCGCAGCAGGGTGCTCTTGCCGCAGCCGGACCGGCCGACCACCGCGGTGAACCCGCCGGCCGGCAGGAACAGGTTGAGGCCCGCGATGACCGGATGGCCGTCGAAGCTCTTGTGCAGGTCGCGGGCGGTCACGGCGATCCCGCGGGCGGACTCCGCCGCGGACCGCGCCGGTTCCGGGTCTCCGGCCTGCCGGGGGGCGGTCGCTGCGTCGGGAAGCGCCTCGCGGCGGACGGTGTCGAGCAGCATCAGGCGCTCCTGTAGGCGGGGTTCCAGGCGAGGCAGACGCGCTCCAGCTTGCGCGTCAGCGCGTCGGCGAGCTTGCCGAGGACCGCGTAGATCAGGATCGCCAGCACGACGACGTCGACCAGCATGAACTCGCGCGCCTGCATGGCCATGTAGCCGAGCCCCGAGGAGGCCGAGATCGTCTCGGCGACGATGAGCGTCAGCCACATGATGCCCAGCGCGTAGCGCAGGCCGACGAAGATCGACGGCAGGGCGCCGGGCAGCACCACCCTGGTGAACAGCTCGGTGCGGGACATGCCGTAGACGCGGCCCATCTCCACGAGGCCCGGATCCACCGCGCGGATGCCGTGCAGGGTGTTGGCGTAGATCGGGAAGAACACGCCCAGCGCCACCAGGAACAGCTTGGCCTCCTCGCCGATGCCGAACCACAGGATCACCAGCGGGATCAGGGACAGGTGGGGCACGTTGCGGACCATCTGCACCGAGGTGTCGGTGAGCGTCTCCGACAGCCGCGACAGGCCGTTGGCCAGGCCCAGCCCGAAGCCGATGCCGCCGCCGACCACGAAGCCCGCCAGGGCCCGCAGGGTGCTGACCCCGAGATTGGTCCAGAGCTCCCCGGTCCGCCCGGCCTCCCAGCCGGCCCGGACCACGTCGAGGGGCGCCGGCATGAACCGGTTGGAGACGAGGCCCGCCGAGACCGCGGCCTGCCAGCCCAGGAGGATCGCGGCCGGCAGCAGCCAGGGCAGGGCCGTGTCGCGCAGGCGCGCGCGGGTCAGAACAGGCATCAGCGGGTCTCCCCCCGGTTCTCGGCCCGGCGTTCGGGCCGGGTCCAGACCGCGTCGGCGACCCGGACGGGTCTGGGCAGCAGGCCGAGGCCGTGGAAGGCGTCGGCGACCTTCTGCTGGTCGGCCACGGTCGCCGCGTCGAGGGGCGCCACGCCGTAGGACAGGCGGCCCAGCGCGACGCCGAGGATCGGGGCCGGGATGCCCACCGCTTGCGCCAGCTCCGCCGCCACCGCGTCCGCGTGGCCCTCGGCCCAGGCATCGACCGCGCCGATCGCCGTGAGCACGGCCGAGACGATCTCGGGGCTCGCGTCGGTGAAGCCGCGCCGGGACAGGTAGAACTGGCGGTTGGGCGCGAGCCCCTGCCCGTCCGCCAGGACCCGGGCGCCGGTGGCCCGCTCCGCGGCGGCGAGATACGGGTCCCAGATCGCCCAGGCGTCGACCGCGCCGCGCACGAAGGCGGCGTTGGCGTCGGCCGGGGCCAGGAAGGCGAGCCTCACCGCGTCGTAGGGCAGGCCGGCCTTCTCCAGGGCGCGCACCACCAGGACATGGACGTTCGAGCCCTTGTTGAGCGCCAGCGTCCGGCCGCGCAGGTCGGCGAGGCTGCGGATCGGGCTGTCCTTCGGCACCAGGATCGCCTCGCCCCTCGGGGCCGGCGGCTCGGCGGCGACGTAGCGCAGGTCCGGGCTCGCGGCCTGCGCGAAGATCGGCGGGGCCTCCCCGGCCGAGCCGAAATCCACCGCCCCGGCGTTCAGCGCCTCCATCAGCGGCGGCCCGGACGGGAATTCCGACCAGACCACCGCGGTGCCGAGGGGCTGGAGCGCCTGTTCCAGGGTGCCGCGGCCCTTCAGCAGCACGAGGGACCCGTATTTCTGGTAGCCGATCCTTATCGTGCCGCCCGCGGCCCGGGCGGGGCGCAGGGCGCAGGCGGCCGCGAGGCCGAGGCCCGCCGACAGGAGCAGGCGGCGGCTCGGGGCGAGCCCGGCGGACGGCGCCAGGGACAGGGCGCGGGGCGTTCGGTCGGTCATGACTCAGCCGTTGCGGGCGGGGGGCGTCCAGACCGCGTCGGCGATCCGGACCGGTTTCGGGATCAGCTTCAGGGCGTGGAAGCGGTCGGCCACGCGCTGCTGCGCGGCGGCGACGCGGTCGTTCATCGGGCCGATCACGTAGTCGGTCCGGTCCACCGCCCGGCGGGTCGCGGCCAGCGGCACGCCGGTGCCCTGCGACAGGAGCTCGGCGACCGCACCGCGATTCTGCGTGCACCACGCCGCCACCTCGGCGAGGCCCCCGATCACCGCGGCGAGCACCGGGGCGCGGCTCTCCGCGAAGGGCCGGCTCGCCAGGAAGAAATTGTTCTGCGGGGCGATCTCCGTGGCGGAGGCGAGCACGCGCACCCCCTCCCCCGCCTCGGCGATGGCGAAGTACGGGTCCCAGATCGTCCAGGCGTCGATGCTGCCCCGGGCGAAGGCGGCGGCGGCATCCGCGGGCGCCAGGGTCACCGGCTCGATGTCGGCGTAGCCGAGCCCCGCCTTCTCCAGGGCCGCGATGGTCAGGTTGTGGGCGCTCGACGCCTTGGCGAAGGCGACCCGCTTGCCCTTGAGATCCGCGAGGCCGGTGAGGGTCGAGCCCTTCGGCAGCAGGATCCCGGATCCGGAGCCGCCCGCCTCCTGGGCGGCGGCGTAGACGAGGTTGGACCGCGCCGCCTGCGCGAAGACCGGCGGCGCATCGCCGGTCTGCCCGAAATCGATCCCGTCCAGCGACAGGGCCTCGAGCAGCGGCGGCCCGAAGGAGAACTCGATCCAGCGCACCGTCTGCCCGAGGGGCGCCAGGCGGCGCTCGAGGATCCCCTGCTGCTTGGCGACCACCAGGATGCCGTTCTTCTGGTAGCCGATCCGGAGGAGTCCCGGTTCGGCCGCCCCGGCGCTCCGGGCGGCGGCGAGGCCCGTCGGAAGCGCCAGCAGGCCGGCGAGCAGGGTGCGGCGGTCGAGCATCGCGGGGCTCACTCGGCGGCGGCGAGCGCGACCGGGGCCGAAGCGGCCGCGCGGTGGACGAGGAGCGCGGCGAGCTGCCCGCCCGCCTCCGCGGCGCGGGCCCGCACGCCGGCCTGGGTCAGGACGCCGTCGTCGAAATCCGCGTCCGAGGCGTAGACCGCGGTGGGGATCTGGAGCGCGCCGAAGAAGCCGAAGAGCGGCCGGAAGGCGTGCTCCACCACCAGCGCGTGGCGCAGCCCCCCGCCGGTGGCCACGATGGCCACGGGCTTGCCGGCCAGCGCCCCCGGATCGACCAGGTCGAACAGGTGCTTGAACAGGCCGGTATAGGCGCCCTTGTAGACCGGCGAGCCGACGACGAGCCCGTCCGCCTCCTCGATGGCGTCGAGCACCGCGCGGGCGGGCGGCGGCAGCCGGTCGCGGGTCCAGGCGGCGCCGAGGCCGGAGCCGGCATCGACGAAGTCCAGGATGCGGGCGTCGAGGGCGGCCTGGGCGCTGGCCTCGCGCAGCACCGCGTCGACCAGCGTGCGGGTCTTGGACGGCCGCTGCACGTTCGCGCTCAGCCCGACGAGTCTCGGTCGTGTCATTCTGGCTGCCTTGTGCCTTGCGATGGGCGGGACGGCGAAGCGCTCCGGCCGGGACGGACGGAAGGCGGCGCGGCCGGATCTCGGAACGGGTGACGAGAATGGATCGCCCCCTATCCGCAGGTCAATGAAACGGTTTTCCCTATTCGTCGGAGCGAGAAAAATGTTCTCCCCGTAATCCGGCGTCATGGGTGAAGTTTCGTCTCGCTCCGGACGCGGATTTTTCTCGCCGGAGACAGGGCCTGAGCCCGCAGGCCACCCGGAAAGCCCGACAGATCTCCCGATCCCGGGGCCGGGAGGACGATCATCCCCCGGCGGGGCGACGGCGGGAAAACGCTTCCCCGGGATCCGGAGACCGCCCGCGGGGCGGGCCGACGGGGCGCCCCGGCCCGCGGCGCGCGCCGGGTTCAGGGGGCTGTGCGGTCGCGTGCGGGGAGCCGCGCCCGAAATCCCGCATTGACTTCTAGATTATAGCTGTTCTAATTCGCAACAGAACGGCACGGAGCCGATCTTCACCGGGAGATACGCGACATGGCCAACGCCCATTGCGAGAGCTGCAAGTTCTTCGACGAGCACACCGGCAACGGCGCCGCGCCCCAGGCCGATGCCGGCCTGTGCCGGTTCAACCCGCCGGTCAGCCAGCCGGAGCCGGAATCCAAGGGCCTGTGGCCGGTGGTCACCTCGAGCGACTGGTGCGGCCACTTCACGGCCGAGATGACCGCGGCCGAGTGAGCCTCCGGGGCGCTCCGCGTCTCGGCGCAGGGAACGGCCGGGGCCGGCCATCGCGGCTGGCCCCGGCCCGTCTGCGGCGAACGGATGATCCCTTGGAAACGACAGGGCCGCGTGGATCGTCCGCGCGGCCCTGTCGTTTCGTCGGTCCGCGAGCCGGGCGATGCCGGCTCGCGCGGGTCGGCGGCCGTCTCAGAGGCTCCCGGGGCCCTTGGAGAAGCCCGCCAGGGTGAACAGGTCCACCGAGAGCTTCGCGCCGACCACGAAGGCGTCCGGGATCGGCTTCGGCCGGAATGGGAAGCGGGTCTGATCCGGATCGATCACGTATTGCAGGTTCGGCATCAGCCGCACCGCCGGGGTCAGCTGGATGCCGTAGCTCAGCTCCAGGATGGTCTGCAGGGATTCGACGTTGCGGCTGCCGAGCCCATAGGAAGCCCGGGCCGCCCGGATATTGGCTGTGCCCAGGGGCGAGAGGTGCTCCATGGCGAACACGAAGCCGAGGGTGTCGTAGGGCCGGCCCGGGAAGGTGCCGGTCAGCACGGCGCCCCCCTCCAGGAAGTAGTCCTGGGTCTGTCGACCGCCGGTCCCGAACACCGCGGCGCCGAACAGGGACAGGCCCTGGACGCCGTTCGGATCCGGACGCCAGACCATCTGGTCGAAGCGGGCATAGACGGCCGAGCGGCCGAACCGGGTCAGCGGGTCGAGGCCGCTGAACAGCTGGGCCCCCCGACGCATGTCGAGCACCGGATCGCTATAGTCCGACTGGTCGATGATCGCGCCGACGCTGTAGTTGCGCGGCAGAGCGTCGTTGCCGAAATTGGTCGAGTAGCCGACCTCCACCGGCACCACGACGCCGGTGGCGCCGTTGGTCGACCAGTCGATGCCGTTCTGGTTGTCCTGCTGATCGCGGGGATTCACCTCGTAGATGCCGGCATGCACGAACACCTTGTCGGTCACCCAGGCCTTGGCATGGGCGCCCCAGGTGGCGATCGGCCACCAGGTGATGTTCGTCATTTTGAATGCCGATTTCGGCGCACCACAGGTTCCATTGTTCTGGAAATTGCAGTAGAACGGCGAGGCAAGGAAATTCGGGTTGGCCAAAAGGCGGCCGACCTCGATGTCGAGGCGGTTATCGAAGAATTTCTGCTCGTAGGACAGCGACGAGAGATGCACGGTCTGGCCGCCGCCCCAGATCTCCTGCACGCTGGTGTTGTTGCCGATCAGGTCCCGCGACAGGCTGCGGCCGTGGCGGTCGGTCACGATGGCGTGCATCGAGCCGCCGTCGATCCCGGCGAGGCGGCCGAGGTCGGCGTCGAGGCCGAAGAAGACCTGGCCGGCATAGTCCGAGCCCTGGCGGAGGCCGCCCTTCGGGTTGGCGGCGAACTCGCCCGTGTAGTTCAGGATCGCGGTGATCCCGTGCCCGAGGTCGACGGTGCCGGGCGGCAGCGACGGCGGGGCCGCGGTGGCGCCCTGCGTGATGCCCTCGGCCGCCGCGCTGCTTGGACCGGCCGCGCTCCGTGCCTCACGGATGACCCGCCGCCGGGCGCGGTTCGCCCGGTACTGGGCCTTCTGGGCCGGGCTGGCCTTCGGACCCGGATTCATCAGGGATGGCCCCCCGTCCGGCGCGGTGGCCGCGCCTTGAGCCTCGGCCGAGCGGATGCCGGCCGCCATCGTGGTGCAGAGCGCGAGCGCTGCCCACCGTGCATGCTGTCCTATCATCGTAACTCCCCCTTAATCGCGCGGCCTTCTGGGCTCTGTCGCGTTCGTGTCCCGCAGGGGGGCCTCCCGGTCAGTCCGTGAAGGCCTCCACGTTGCGGCGCTCGCCACGCAGGAAGGCGTCGGCGGCGTGGATCAGCGGATTGAGGTCGACGTCGCTGGCGCCGGAGCGGACCAGGGCGGCGAAACGGTCGTAGAGGCCGCGATACTCGGCCTCGGGCGGCAGGGGCTGGTCGCGGCCGTTTACGGCCAGGACCGCGCCGCCCTTCGACAGCACGAGTTCCCCGTCCTCGGTCTCGACCCGGATGTCCCAGGTCTGGGGGCCGGTCTGGCGCCAGTCGAACGCGGCCTGGATCGGGGTGCCGTCGGAATCCGTGAAGCGCAGGTCGGCGGCGATCGGCGCCTGCCGGTTCTCCGGGACCGACAGGGTCGCGCCGGTGAGGACGAAGGGCGGCAGGATGTGGGTGGCGATCGACAGGGCGTTGATCCCCGGATCGAACACGCCCATGCCGCCCGCCTCCCAGATCCAGTCCTGGTTCGGATGCCAGTGCCGGACATCCTCCAGCCAGGCGATCGACACCGACCGGATCCGGCGGCCCGACAGCCACTGGCGGGCGGGCTCGACCCCGGGGGCGTAGCGGGAGTGCCAGCTCGCGAACAGGCTGACGCCCTGCGCCCGCGCGGCCTCGACCAGGATCCCGACCTCCGCCAGGGTCGCCCCGGGGGGCTTCTCCAGGAAGACGTGAAGCCCCGCCGCGATCCCCGCCCGGGCGGCCTCGAACCGCGCCTGGGTCGGCTGGCACAGGACGAGGGCGTCGAGGTCGTGCCGGGCGGCCAGCATCGTGTCCAGCGTCCGGTAGCTCGGCACCCCGTCGAGGCCGCCCTGGCGGCTCGCCACCGCCGCCAGGGCGTAGTCCGGGGAGGCGGCGATGACCGGAAGATGCTGGTCGCGGGCGATCTTGCCGACGCCCACCAGCCCGATGCGGATCGGCTGCGCCATCTCAGAGCTCCCGCACGCAGGGTGCGGTCGCCGGGACGCCGCGCACCCGCCGCGCCAAGCCTTCGGCGCCCGGAGCGCCGCTTTGCGGCCCGTCCGGCTTCCGAACCTGAAGGCGTGATCGACCCATCCCGATGTCCTCCGAGGGCGGCCTCTGCGGGCCGCCCCGATGCGCGGCCGAGGCCGGCCGCGCGCCTGTGCGTGACCTGCGCCTGTCCTTCAGCCGCCGGGCTGTGGTTCGAGGGCGCCGTCGATCCGGCGCACGAGATGCCAGGGATTGTCCGGGCGCAGGGGCGGCGGCAGGAGCGCCGCGGGCAGGTCCTGGTAGCAGACCGGGCGCAGGAACCGCTCGATCGCCAGGGTGCCGACCGAGGTGCTGCGCCCGTCCGACGTGGCCGGGAAGGGACCGCCATGCACCATCGCGGGGGCCACCTCCACGCCGGTCGGCCAGCCGTTGGCGAGGATCCGGCCGGCCTTGCGGGCCAGCAGCGGCACGAGCCCGGCCGCGAGGGGCTCGTCCGCGGGGTCGAGCTGCAGGGTCGCGGTGAGCTGCCCCCCGAGGGATTCGACCACCCGGGCGACCTCCGCGATGTCGGCGGCCGCCACCAGGATCGCCGCGGGTCCGAACATCTCCTCGGCCAGGGTCGGATCCGCCAGGACCCGGCTGGCCTGCGTGCGCAGCAGGGCGGCGGGGGCGCCCCCCGGTCCGGCCGCCGCCCCGCGGGCCGCCACCGTCACCCCCGGGCGCTCCGCCATCGCGGCGACGGCGTCCTCGAACCGCGCCCGGATGTCGGCCGTGAGCATGGTGTGCGGCGCGCTCGCCCGGATCGCCGCCCCGGCGGCCGCCGCGAAGGCGTCGAGCTCCGGCCCCGCGATCCCGATCAGCAGGCCCGGATTGGTGCAGAACTGCCCCGCCCCCAGGGTCAGGGACTGGACGAAGCCCGCCGCCAGGGCCGCGCCCCGGTCCCGCAGGGCGGCGGGGAGGAGCAGGACGGGATTGACCGCGCTCATCTCGGCATAGACCGGGATCGGCTCCGCTCGGCCGGCCGCCACCCGCATCAGCGCCAGCCCGCCCCCGCGGGACCCGGTGAAGCCCACGGCCTTGATCCGGGGATCCGCCACCAGGGCCGCGCCGAGGGCGTTCGACGGCCCCGGCAGATAGGAGAACACGCCCGGGTGCAGGGCGCAGTCCGCCGCCGCGCCGCGTACGGCCCGGGCGACCAGCTCCCCGGTCCCGGGATGGGCCGGGTGGCCCTTGACCACCACCGGGCAGCCCGCCGCCAGGGCCGAGGCGGTGTCGCCGCCAGCCACCGAGAAGGCCAGCGGGAAGTTGCTCGCCCCGAACACCGCCACCGGACCCAGGGCGACGTGGCGGCGGCGCAGGTCCGGCCGGGGCAGCGGCTGGCGCTTGTGCTGCGCCGGATCGATCGTGGCCTGGACCCAGCTGCCCGACCGGACCAGCGCGGCGAACATCCGGAGCTGCCCGACCGTACGGGCCCGCTCGCCCTCCAGCCGTGCGCGGGGCAGCCCGGTCTCCGCCGTCGCCCGCGCGATCAGGGTTTCGCCGAGGTCGGCGATGCGAGCGGCCACCGCCTCGAGGAAGCCGGCCCGCGCCGCGGGATCGGTCTCCGAGAAACTCGGGAACGCGGCCTCCGCCAGGGCGCAGGCCGCCGCGACCTCCTCGGCGCCCGCCGACGCGAAGGCCGGTTCCAGGGCCGCGCCGGTCGCGGGATCGGCGGCCCGGAACGTCTCGGCCGTCGTCACATCCGTTGCGCCGACCAGGACGCTGCCCCGGATCGTCGCGTCGCTGGCGGGTTCTTTACTCATACAAATAAGCTAGATCAGATTCCTCTGGGCCGCAAGAGTTCCGGTCCCTTTGCTTATAGGTGTCGACGCTTGCACTCGTACAACTTCCAGATACGATCCCGGCGTTCCTGGCCCGTCCCGGTGGCTCGGACCGGAGGCCATGGGTGAGACAGGATCGCGGATACGAGGATGTCAGGCTCCCGCTCGCGTCGGATTCGCGGCGCATCCACGGCTCGGTGGCGCGCGACCTCGGTGCGGCGATCCTGGCGGGGCGCTACGCGCCGGGCGACGTGCTGCCCGGGGAGATCGAGTTCTCGGAGCAGCTCAAGGTTTCGCGCACCGCCTATCGCGAGGCGATCCGGATCCTGAGCGCCAAGGGGCTGGTGGAGAGCCGCCCGCGCACCGGGACGCGGGTGAGCCAGCGCAGCCGCTGGAACCTGCTCGATCCCGATATCCTGGCCTGGGCCTTCGAGTCGGAGCCGAGCGAGACCTTCATCCGCGACCTGTTCGAGCTGCGGATGATCGTCGAGCCGGCCGCGGCGGCGCTCGCCGCGGCCCGGCGTTCGGGCCTCGACATCGCCCGGATGGGCCATGCCCTCGAGGAGATGGGCCGCCACGGCCTCACGACGGAGGCCGGCCGGGCCGCCGACCAGGCCTTCCACACCGCGATCCTGGAGGCCGCCCGCAACGGCCCGCTGATCGCCCTGTCGAGTTCCATCGCGGCGGCCGTGACGTGGACGACGATCTTCAAGCATCGCCGCCAGGGCCTGCCCCGGGACCCGATGCCCGACCACCGGGTCCTCTACGAGGCGATCGTGGCGGGCGACCCGGAGGCCGCCCGCGGGACGATGACCGAACTGGTCCGCCTCGCCCTCGCCGACACCGAGACGGCGCTGCGGCCCTGAAAGTCCGGGATCCTAAAGGGCGAGCCCTTGGGCGGGGCATCGGGCAGAAACCCGAGTCCTTTGGCCCCGATATCGGGCTTCGCCCGAACCCAGCGGGCTCCGCCCTGCACCCGCGAAAGGTCCCGGACCTTTCGAATCCGATCAGTGGTTGTCGCGCGGCAGGCCGCTGGTCTGCGCGATCCGCTGGAAGCGCTCGGCACCCTCCAGGATCGCGCCCGTATGCATCTGCCCCACCGCGGCGCGCTGCATCGCCTGCCAGGGGGTCTGCGAGGCCGGGTAGGCGTAGCCGCCGGCCTCCTCCAGGGCGCGGCGGCGGCGGGCGAGTTCGTCCGCGTCGACCAGCATGTCGGCGGTGCCGCGGCGCAGGTCCACCCGCACCCGGTCGCCGGTCCGCAGCAGCGCGAGGCCGCCGCCGGCCGCCGCCTCCGGGGAGGCGTTGAGGATCGACGGCGAGGCCGAGGTGCCGGACTGGCGCCCGTCGCCGAGGCAGGGCAGCGCGTGGATTCCGGCCCGGATCAGATCCGCGGGCGGGCGCATGTTCACCACCTCGGCGGCCCCGGGATAGCCCACCGGCCCGGCGCCCCGCATCACCAGCAGGGTCTCCGCTGTGATGCCGAGGCTCGGATCGTCGATCCGGTGGTGGTAATCCTCGGGCCCGTCGAACACCACGACCGGACCCTCGAAGGCGTCCGGATCCTCCGGGTTCGACAGGTAGCGGTTGCGGAACTCCTCCCCGATCACGCTGGTCTTCATCACCGCGGCCTCGAACAGGTTGCCGCGCAGCACCAGGAAGCCGGCCGATTCCATCAGGGGGGTGTCGATCGGCCGGATCACGTCCGCGTCCTCGATCGTCGCGCCGCGGCAATTCTCGCCGATGGTGCGCCCGTTCACCGTCAGGGCGCCCTCGCGGATCAGGCCGCGGCTCATGAGCTGCGCCACCACCGCCGGAAGGCTGCCGGCGCGGTAGTAATCCTCGCCGAGATAGGCGCCGGCCGGCTGCAGGTTCACGAGCAGCGGCACGTCGAGCCCGTAGGTCTGCCAGTCGGCGATGTCGAGTTCGACCCCCATGTGCCGGGCGATCGCCGCCAGGTGGATCGGCGCGTTGGTCGAGCCGCCGATCGCCGAATTGACCACGATGGCGTTGAGGAAGGCGTCGCGGGTCAGGATCTCGGAGGGCTTCAGGTCCTCGGCCACCATCGCGACGATGCGCTTGCCGGTCAGGTAGGCGACCTCCTGCCGGTCGCGGTAGGGGGCGGGGATCGCCGCCGAGCCGGGCAGCATCATGCCCAGGGCCTCGGCGAGGGTGTTCATGGTCGTGGCCGTGCCCATCGTGTTGCAGAAGCCGGTGGAGGGCGCCGACGAGGTGACCAGCTTGATGAAGCCCTCGTGGTCGATCTCGCCCGCCGCCAGCATCTCGCGCGCCCGCCACACGATGGTGCCGGAGCCGGTGCGCTGGCCCTTGAACCAGCCGTTCAGCATCGGCCCCACCGAGAGCGCGATGGCCGGGATGTTCACGGTGGCGGCCGCCATCAAGCAGGCCGGGGTGGTCTTGTCGCAGCCCGTGGTCAGCACCACCCCGTCCAGCGGATAGCCGTAGAGCAGCTCCACGAGGCCGAGATAGGCGAGGTTGCGGTCGAGGCCCGCGGTCGGCCGCTTGCCGGTCTCCTGGATCGGGTGGACCGGGAATTCCAGCACGATGCCGCCGGCCTCGCGGATGCCCTCGCGGATCCGCTCCGCGAGGACGAGGTGGTGCCGATTGCACGGCGACAGGTCGGACCCGGTCTGGGCGATGCCGATGATCGGCTTGCCCGAGCGCAGCTCCTCCAGGCTGAGGCCGAAGTTCAGGTAGCGCTCCAGGTAGAGCGCCGTCATGTCGATGTTGTCGGGGTTGTCGAACCAGGCGCGCGAGCGCAGGGGGCGTGCAATCGGTCGGTCGGTCATTGGCGGGTCCGGTGAGCGGGGCTGGTCGAGAAGCGGTAGGTGATCACGTTCCGGTAGGTCTGGCCGGGGTCGAGCCGGGCGGACCCGAAGGCCGGCTGGTTCGGCGTGTCGGGGAAGAGTTCCGGCTCAAGGGCGAGGGCGTCCGACTGCCGGTAGGCGAGGCCGGATTTGCCCACCGCGGTCGCGTCGAGGAAGTTTCCGGCATAAAACTGCACCCCCGGCTGGGTGCTGGCAATCTCCAGCACGCGGCCGGATCCCGGTTCCTCCACCCGCGCCACGAGGTGCGGCTCGGCGGTGGGGGCGCCGGTCACCACCCAGTTGTGGTCGTAGCCGCGCCCGCGGGCGATCTGGACGTCCCGGCCGTCGCGGATGCGCGCGCCGATCACCGTGGGGGTGCGGAAGTCGAAGGGCGTGCCCGCCACCGGCAGGTGCTCCCCGGTGGGGATCAGGGTGGCGTCGACCGGCGTGTAGCGCTCCGCCGGGATGGTCAGCGTCTGGTCGAGGATCGACCGGCCCGAGCCCTCCCCCGCGAGGTTGAAGAAGCTGTGGTTGGTCAGGTTGACGATCGTCGGCTTGTCGGTGGTGGCCTCGTAGGTGACCGTGAGGGTGTTCGTGTCGTCCAGCCTGTAGGTGGCGGTCGCCGTCAGCGTGCCGGGATAGCCCTCCTCGCCGTCCGGGCTGACGTAGCGCAGGGTGACCGACGGGGCCGCGCCGCCGGTCACGCCGGTGATGGTCCAGAGCCGCTTGTCGAAGCCGGCCGCGCCGCCGTGCAGGGCGTTCGGGCCGTCGTTGGTGGCCAGCGTGTAGGCCTGCCCGTCCAGGGTGAAGCGGCCCGCCCGGATGCGGTTGGCGTAGCGCCCGACGCTCACGCCGAAATAGTTGGGCTTGGCCATGTAGCCGGCGAGGTCGTTGTAGCCGAGCACCACGTCCGCCGGTTTGCCCGCGCGATCCGGCACGTCGAGACACCGCAGGAGCGCCCCCCAGGAGAGGATCCGGGCGGTGACCCCCTTCCCGTTGGTCAGCGTCACTTCCTCCACCGTCCGCCCGTCCGGGAGCGTGCCGAACACGGTCCTGGACGGCGCCCCGGCCTGAGCCAGGGCCGGGATGGCTACACCGGCGCACACGGCCACGAGTCCGACTCCACGCATCGCTTCCTCCCCTGTTGTGGATCCCCCGTCCCGGCGATCATGCGCCGGTTCGCGACGGGGGCCGCGGTTGATCTCCGCGAATCCGATCATATACTCCTACAAATAAAATGGACAACACGGCGCCCCGACAGACCGCAACGTCGCCGTTGGCGCTCTTCGCCGCGACGGGCCGGTCAGGGCTTTTCTCAATATGGCGGTCGCGCCCCGCTGCGCGTCCCGAGCCGCCGGGCCCTCTCTCAGTCGGTCTTGCTGAAGGCCAGGATCCGATCAGTGCGGGCGTCGCTGGAGCGATTGCCCGGTTCCTGCAAGACCGCGGAAGAGATCTGCTTCATGGCATCCGGATCTCGGGCCTCGTACCGGCCATCGTACAAGACCCTGAGGCCGGAGGTATCGTAGCCGGCCGCGCCGACGAGAGGACCATCGGTGACCGCACGGGTGGTGGGGCCGCCCATGCCGAGGCCTCCGGTGACGAGCCTCGATGGGCCTGCGACCGATACGATGCGGGGCAATCCAGCCCGAGACTCGCGGGGTGTCGCTGCCGGGGCAGGCTGAGGATGCCGCATCGCCCCGTCCAGGTCTCGCCCGCCGCTGCGATGGTCGGGCGCGTCGGCGCTGTCCCGGTTGACGCCCGCGACACCGAGCGATACTCGGACAAATGAGCGGAGCCAAGCTGGCCCTGGGCAAGCGGGCCCGGGGTAAGGCGGCCCGCCGAGAGAGGAACCGCTCGATGGCAGCACCCATCGCGAGCGCCGGGCCGGCTGCAGCCGGGACCGGCGCGCAGGAGCAGGTGAGCGCCCGCCCGGCCCTGTCGCTGCTGGCCAGCCTGTTCTTCATGTGGGGCTTCATCACGGTCATCAACAACACCCTGCTGCCGCACCTGCGCAGCGTGTTCGACCTCGACTACACCCAGACCACGCTGATCGAGTCGGTCTGGTTCATCGCCTATTTCGTCGCCTCGATGCCCGCGGCGGCGCTGATCGCCCGCGTCGGCTATCAGCGCGCCCTGGTGATCGGCCTCGGCATCATGGCGGCCGGCACCCTCGGCATGGTGCTGGCGTCCCACTGGGTCTCCTTCGCGGTCACGCTCACGGCTCTGCTCGTGATCGCGAGCGGCATCACCCTGCTCCAGGTCGCCGCCAACCCCTACGTGGCGGTGGTCGACCCTCCGGAGAGCGCCCCGGCGCGGCTGAACCTCGTCCAGGCCTTCAATTCCCTCGGCACCACCCTGGCGCCGCTGTTCGGCGGCTACCTGATCCTCGGCCGCTCGACCTCGGGCAACGCCGCGGCGGGCTCCGTCCTGACCCCCGCCGAGCGCCTGGCGGACGCGCAGTCGGTGCAGCTCCCCTACCTGATCGTGGCGGCGATCCTGATCGGGCTCGCCGTGGTGATCGCCCGCTTCCCGCTCCCCGCCATGGGGGACGGCGGCACCGCCCGCCGGGCCGCCGGGGCCGCGCGCGCCGGCCGATCGCTCTGGCGCCACCGCAACCTCGTGCTCGGCGTGCCGGCGATCTTCATCTACCTGATCGCCGAGATCGGGGTGTCGAACCTGTTCATCAGCTTCGCGTCGCAGCCGGAGATCGGCGACCTGACCCATGCCCAGGCGTCGCGCTACCTGTTCCTGCTCTGGGGCGGGATGATGGTCGGCCGCTTCGCCGGCAGCTACCTGATGCAGAGCCGTCCGGCCGAGACCGTGCTGGCCGCGGCGGCGGTCGGCGCCTGCGCGGTGATGCTGGTGGCGGCCTTCGCCACCGGCCCGGTGGCGCTGTGGGCGCTGATCTCGGTCGGGCTGTTCCACGCGATCATGTTCCCGACGATCTTCACCCTGGGCATCCGCGGCCTGGGGCCGCTCACCGAGGCGGGGGCCGGGCTGCTGATCATGGCGATCGCGGGCGGAGCCCTGGTGGTGGTGCAGGGCTGGGCGGCGGACCGGTTCGGGCTGCAGCGCTCCTTCCTGATCACGGCCGCCTGTGAACTCTACGTCCTGGCCTACGCCCTGTGGGGCTGCCGGCCCGGCCCCGCCCCGTCGGCCTGACCGGAAGGGGGAATCCATGGATCCGAACATCCGCATCGTCCCCCGTGCCGGGCGCGACCGGCTGGGCGAGGGGCCCATCTGGGTGCCGGAGCGGGCGCGGCTGTTCTGGGTCGACATCGAGGCGCCGGCCCTGAACTGGCTCGACCTCGCCGGCGGCGGGACCGGCACGCGCCCGTTCCCGGAGCCGCTGGGCTGGATCATCCCCCGGGCCGGACGGCGGGACTTCATCGTCGGGTTGAAGAGCGGCTTCGCGACCTTCGACCTGGAATCCGGCCGGCTCACGTCGATCGGCGACCCCGAGCCGGACCATCCGGACAACCGCCTGAACGACGCCAAGGTCGATTTCGCCGGCCGGATCTGGGCCGGGAGCATGCACCAGGCCGAGACCGCGGTCTCGGGGTCCCTGCACCGGCTCGACCCCGACCTGACCTGGCAGCGGATGGACGGCGATTACGGCGTCGCCAACGGGCCGACCTTCAGCCTCGACGGCCGGATCATCTTCCACAGCGACAGCGCCGCCCGGACGGTCTACGCCTTCGACCTCGCCGCGGACGGGACGCTCTCGGGCAAGCGGGCCTTCCTGCGCTTCCCGGAGGATTGGGGCTGGCCCGACGGGATGACCACGGATGAGGAGGGCTGCCTCTGGATCGCCCATTGGGGCGGCGCCCGGCTGAGCCGGGTGGATCCGGACGGGCGCCTGATCCGGGCGATCCCCCTCCCCGCCCCCAACATCACGAGCTGCGCCTTCGCGGGCGACGGGCTCGACCGCCTGTTCGTCACCTCGGCGTCCCGGGGCGCCGAGTCCGTGCCGGAGGCCGGGGCCCTGTTCGAGCTCGACGTCGGCGTCCGGGGCCTGCCGCCCCGCGCCCTCGGGGGCTGAGAGCGCCGCGGCCCGGATCGCGCGTGCGGTCGCAGGATCGTGTGCCGGCCTCACCCGGATAGGGGATGCATCGCCCCGGTTCGGTCTCTACGAAGAAGGTCTCCGAGACGAGATCACCTCAAAGCCCGCCCGGCCCGTGCCGCGGCGGGCTTTTTTGTCGGGGCGGGTGGGCCGCCGCGGCGGCCGGCGGCCTCACTCCGCCGCGCGGACGCCCCCGAACTGGGCCGCATGCAGGCGGCCATAGGGGCCGTCCGCGGCCAGCAGCGCCGCGTGCCGGCCCTGTTCGACGACGCCCCCCGCCCCCAGCACCACGATCCGGTCGGCGTCCCGGATCGTGGCGAGGCGGTGGGCGATCACCAGGGTCGTGCGCCCGCTGGCCAGATCGGCCAGCGCCCGCTGGATCTCCCGCTCGGTCTGCGTGTCCAGCGCCGAGGTCGCCTCGTCGAGGATCAGGATCGGCGGGTTCTTCAGGAACACCCGGGCGATGGCGATGCGCTGCTTCTGGCCGCCCGACAGCCGCACCCCGCGCTCGCCCACCACCGTGCCGAGCCCCTCGGGCAGGGCGTCGATCATCGATCCGAGCCGGGCGCGCCGGGCGGCGGCGTCGATCTCCGCCTCCGTGGCGTCGAGGCGGCCGTAGGCGATGTTCTCCCGGATCGTCCCGGCGAACAGGAACACGTCCTGCTGCACGATGCCGATCTGGCGGCGCAGGGAAGCCAGCGTCAGATCGCGGATGTCGATCCCGTCGATCGTGATCCGGCCGGACTCGACCTCGTAGAAGCGCGGCAGCAGGGCGCAGAGCGTGGTCTTGCCGACGCCCGAGGGCCCGACGAACGCCACGGTCTCCCCGGCCGCCACTGCGAGGTCGAGGCCGGTGAAGACCGGCCGGCCGGGGCCGTAGCCGAAGCCGACCCCCGCGAAGCGGATGTCGCCGCGCAAGGCCTCCACCGCGCGGGCGCCCGGCCGGTCGGTGATGTCGGGTTCGGTGGCCAGCAGCGCCTGGTAGCGGCGGAAGCCCGCAACGCCCTTCGGATAAGTCTCGACCACCGCGCCGATCTTCTCCAGCGGCCGGTAGAACACCCCGACGAGCAGCAGGAAGCCGACGAAGCCGCCGGGCGTCAGGTCGCCCCGGACCACGAAGGCGGCGCCGCCGAGCAGCACCGCGATCTGCACGAGGCGCAGGCCGAGATAGTTGATCGACAGGCCCGCCGCCATGAGCCGGTAGGCCTCGAGCTTGGTGTCCCGGTAGCGGGCGTTGTCGCGGGCGAACAGGGCGCGCTCGTGGGCCTCGTTGGCGAAGGCCTGGACGACCCGCATCCCGCCGACATTCTCCTCGATCCGGGCGTTGAAGGCGCCGACCCGGCCGTACTGCGCCTGCCAGTTGCGGGTCATGCGGCCGCCGTAGCGGATCGACACGAAGGCGATCACCGGCAGGATCGCCCCGGTGATCAGGGCCAGCGGGGCGTGGACCATGAGCATCAGCGCGAAGGCGCCGGCCAGGGTCATCACCGCGATGAACAGGTCCTCGGGCCCGTGATGGGCGACCTCGCCGATCTCCTCCAGGTCCTTGGTCACCCGGGCGACGAGGTGGCCGGTCTTCTGGGCATCGTAGAAGCGGAAGGACAGCTTCTGCAGGTGGTCGAAGGCCCGTTCCCGCATCGTCGTCTCGATGTTGATGCCGAGCACGTGGCCCCAGTAGGTGACCACCACCATCAGCCCGGCATTGGCCACGTAGATCAGCGCCAGCCCGGCGGCCGCGAGCACGATCAGCCCCCAATCCTGCCGGGGCAGCAGGGAATCGATGAAGCCCTTCACGGCGATGGGGAAGCCGAGCTCCAGAAGGCCGGACAGCACGGCGCAGCCGAAATCGACCAGGAACAGGGTCCGGTGCGGCCGGTAATAGGCGAGGAAGGCCTTCAGCATCGCGGCTCGGATCGGCGTTTCGCGGCGCAGTCGACGGGGCAGAGCGCGCCGCAGGACGGCACCCCCGGCAGGCGGTGGCGCAGGCAGCAGACACGCCGGCGCCGGCAGCCCGAGTCCCCCGGGCAGAGCGCCTGGGCCAGGGGGCTCATAGAGCAGCCCGGCCCGCCGCGCCATCCGAGGCCGGACGCGACGTCGTCACAGGACGAGGCCTCCGGGGCGCCGAGTTCCCGGGCGACGTGGTCGAGGATCACTGCGGCGTTGCCCCACAGGATCCGCGGGGCGATCCCGCACCGGGTGTGGCACAGGTCCACGAAGGGGCGCAGGTGCGCCTCCACCAGCCCGGCGAGGCCGGGGGCCGGGCAGGCTGTGCGGCCGGGCGCGTCCGCGGGGAGGCGGAAGCGGCAGGGCCGGCCGGCCCCGTCGCATTCGAGGCTCACGGCGTCGAAGGCGAGCGGCAGCGGCCGGCCGAGGCGCACCAGGGCGGTCAGCGCCGGGGTCGCGAGGGCCGCGAGGTAGAACTGGCTCCAGTACGAGACCAGGACGCGCCGGTCGCGGCCCGCATCCGGGCCGAGCCCCGCCGCGAAGGCCGCGAGGGTCGCGTCGAACACGCCGGGATCGCGCAGGGCGCGGAGCGGCGTCGCCGCCGGGCCGCCGGGGCCGGCCGCGACGCCGTCCCGGTAGGCCGCGAGGGCGTCGGGGACCCGGGCGGCCAGTTCGGCGATCAGTCGGGCGGTCATCGCAGCCCCGCCCGGTCGGCCCGCAGGGTCCGGTTCACCGCGACGGCGAGCCAGGCCACCGCGACCGCGTAGGGCGCCAGGGCGGCGGCGAAGTAGCCCGGCCAGCCGATCCAGCCGGCCAGCGCCGGGGCGGCGACCCGCAGGGGCATCGCGGCGAAGAAGGCCGCCCCGAACAGCAGCGCGTAGTCGGTGGCGGGCTTCGGCCCCTGGGCCCAGCGGTAGATCATGTTGAACACCGGGACGCCGAGGAACCCGCCGGCGACGAAGTTCAGGACCGTGGCGGCGACCGCGAGGTCCGCCATCCCGCCCGCGCAGGCGACGGCCATCAGCCCCCCGGAGGCGAGGATTCCGGCGGCGCCCAGGGCGATCAGCCGGACCGTGCCGAACCGGGCGGCGAGGCCGCCCGCCGCCAGCGCCATGACCAGATTGACCGCCGGCAGGACGGTGCCGGTCAGGAAGCCCACCGGCCCGAGCGGGACGCCGAGATCGAGCAGGGCCAGGGCGTTGGGCCCGGAGAGCAGGTAGGCGGCGGCGAAGTAGGCCCCGAGCACCAGCACCCGCCCCCCGAGGACGCGCAGGCGGGACAGGGAGCCCGACCATCGCTCCGGCCGGTTCCCGATCCCGCGGAGGCGCGCCTCCGGGTAGCCCAGGATCGGCAGGAGGCAGAGGGCGTCGAGGGCCGCGCAGGCCAGGACCGCCCCGTGCCAGCCGATCCGGTCGTAGGAGCCGACCAGCACGCCGACCCCCAGGATGCCGCCCAGGGAGGCCCCGGCCAGCTTGGCGGAGGCCACCGCGGCGCGCCGGTCCGCCGGCACGGTCTCGACCACCAGGGCTTCGAGGGCGATGTCCATGGTGGCCACGCCGGTGCAGGCCGCCACCGCCAGGGCGAGGAGCAGCGGGAGCGGCCAGTGCTCGCCGAGGCTGAGGACGGCGAGCAGGAGGATCGTCGCCCCCTGCGCGGCCGCGATCCAGCCGATGCGGTGCGTCAGGACCGGCAGGCGCAGGCGGTCGAGGAGGGGAGCCCACAGGAATGTGAGCCCGACCGGAAGGTTGATCAGCTGGAGCAGGCCGACCTCGGCCAGTTCCACCCCCCGCGCCCGCAGGATCAGGGGCGCCCCGCCCGACAGGAAGCCGAGCGTGGCCCCGAAGGTCACGTACAGGCAGACGAACGGCGCCAGCGGCCGCAGGCCGGCCAGAGAGCCGGCGACCCGGGTGCCGAGCGCGAGTCCGGCGGGTCCGGTCACCGCGGCGGGGATCCGGCGGCGGCCCGGAGGCTGCAGTTTATAATCACACCAATCTATTGATATACCAAGGTTTTTACTGCTTAGAGGGATCCCGTCCGGGGATCAAGCCGACAGCATCGAGTCGCCTTCCGGACGGCGCCGCGACGGTGCGCGCGCCGTATCGGATCGGGGACCGAACGGGGGAACCGGGCCAACTGTTAACCATCCATCAACCATGTTCCGGGCAGATTTTCCCATCGCAGGCCCAGCTTGGAGGGAAGATCCATGACCCGACGCCGGGATTTCGACGCGCTGAGCGAGGCGCAGATCGCCACGGGACGCACGCGGAAGCGCTGGGTCGCGCCGAAGGCCGAATTCCGGCCGGTCGCGCCGCAGGCGGTGGCCGAGCTGCTCGATACGATCCAGCACGTCGCCGAGGCGGCCACGGGCGAGCGCAGCTTCCTGCACCTGCGCCCGGAGGCGCGGGCCGCCCGGGGACGCTGAGGACCGGCTCCGGCGTCAGGCTTCGGTCCGCGCCACGGCCCGGGCGTCCCGCTTCACCTGCCGCCAGGTCCGCCAGGGTTCCAGGTTCGAGAGCGCCATCCGGCGCGCCCCGAGCCAGCCGAGCCACAGCGCCATGGCCAGGAAGGGCGCGGCGACGATCAGCGCCGCCGGCGCCTCGGAGCCCAGCGGCAGCGCCAGCAGCTTCACCACGCCGTCGAGGCCGAGGAAGAAGGTCACGATCAGGAGCACCGGGATCGTTCCCACGATCGCGATCAGCGACGCCAGGGTCCGGATGTTGCCGTCGACCTCGATCCGCGCGAGCGTCAGCACCGCCTCGACATGGGCCGCGCCTTCGCGCAGGGCCGCGACCAGCAGGGCCAGGGTTCCGTCGGGGCTTTGGCGCATGGGGCGGGATCTTCCTCTGGGGCGCGTCCGCGAGGCGGCGGATCGGGTCGGACCGGGCCTGTCGGAGGGCTGGGTCCCGACGCGGCGCCGGGCCAACGGAGCCGCCGGGGGAAGCGTTCCCCGCCCCCGGCCCTCACCACAGCAGCAGCACGGCCGCGAGCACGAGCAGCGTCGCGAGGCCCGCCAGGGCGACGGCCCGGTTGACCCCCGCCCGGTCGTCCGGCTCCGCCCCCGGTGCCGCCGGCCGCGATCCGGATTCCGCCCCGGAGACCGCCGCGTCCGCGCGCTCGGCCGGCCGGACCGGCGGGGCGAGCCCGGGATCCCGCGCCGGGGGGATCGCCGGGGCCGGGATCGGCCGGTCGGCGGGGGGGCCGAAGGCGTCCGGCTCGACGCTGATTCCCGCGGCCTCGAGTTCCAGCATCACTAGGACGAGGGCGTCGACCTCCATGTGCGCCACCGGCAGCGCGGCCCGCAGGTCGTCCGCCGAGAGTTCCCCCCGGGCCCGGCCGAGGGCGACGAGCCGGTCGAGGGTGCCGCGATCGATGGTCTGGGACATGCCCTGATCCGCCCCGCTCAGCCCCGGACCATCCGCGTCAGGACCGCGTCGTTCCAGAGTACGCGGTGCAGCACGGCCATGGCGATGTGGCCGAGCAGCACCGCCAGCAGGAGGAAGGCCAGCCAATGGTGGAGCAGGTCGCCGGGCGCCACCATCCAGTCGATCTTGCCGTCCCGCGCCGCCATGACCGGGAGGCCGTAGGGCGAAAACGGCTTCCCCGACCCGTATTGGCGCAGCAGGGCGAGGCCGGGCACGACGATCATCAGGGCGTAGATCACGGCATGGCCTGCCACCGCGGCACGGCCCAGGCGCCCCGCATGCGGCGGGCGCCGGGTAAGGTTGGCGAGGCCCCAGGCCCCGCGCAGCAGCACGAGGGCGAACAGCGTGAAGCCCAGGGTGAAGTGGCTGCCGCCGACAAAGCGCGTGAGTGCCGTGTCGCCAAGGCCGACATAGAGCAGCGCCCCCGCGAACTGCCAGGCGAACAGCGCCGCCATCAGCCAGTGGAATCCGCGGCTGACGCGGCCGTAGCCCTGCGGCGTGTCGCGCCAGACGGCCCGGACCGGTCCGGCGCGGTCGGCCGGGCTCCGGCTCACGGGGCGCCTCCGTCCCAGAGGTCGGAGACCCGGTCCCCGGCCGCCAGGATTTCCTCCGCCGCGCTGGTGAGCGCCCGATCCGGCCCGGGCTGCCGCAGGTAGGTGGCGAGGTCGCGGGCGCGCTGCTCCAGGGGATGCCCGCGCAGGAAGCCCTGCAGGCCGACGGAGCGCTGGGCGAGCTGCAGCACGTCGAGCCCGGCCTTCTCCACGGCGAGCCGGGCGAGGTTGACGAAGGCGACGACGCGCGCGGGCGGCACTGTTCCCCCCGCGGCCACTGCGGCCGCCCGCGTCACCCAGTGCCTGGCGCCTTCGACCGCGATGGCGCCCTCGCCGAGACGCGCGAGCTGATGCGGGTCGGTCCCGCGCCCGGTCCGGACGAGATGCGCCCGCCACACGTCGAACACGGCCTCGATACCGCCGAGCTGCACCGCCGTGAACCGCCACGCGCCCCCCGAGAAGGCCGGCTGGCCGAAATACGCGTCCGGATCGCCGAGGACGGCCTCGGGCCCGAGGGTGATCCCGCCGAAATCGAGGGTCCCGGTGGCCGAGGCCCGCATGCCGTGGGCCCGCCACGCCGAGAGGTCGGCCCGGGTGCCCGGCTCCAGCGGCACCACCAGCATGAGCGTGCCGCTTCCCTGCGGACACCGCGCCGTGACAAGGGCGCGGGTCACGAAGCCCGCGCCCGAGGCGAAGGACTTCGCGCCGCTCAGGTGCAGGCTCTCCGCGTCCGCCTCGAGGGCGAGGCCGGCCCCGGCCGGTTCGGTGTTCCAGACGCCGAACAGGTGGCCCGCCCGGGCGTCGGCGAACAGGCGCGCGCGCTGGCCGGCCGCGCCGTGCTGGGCGATGAGCTGGAGCGCGTTGACGTGACCCTCGTAGAGCCGTCCGAGGGCGAGGCTGCCGTAGCCGATCAGGCGCAGCACCTCGGACAGCGTCCCGGCGCCCGGCTCCGCGCCGAGGCCCGCCCCGCCCATCGCGGCCGGGACCGGCGCGGCGAGCAGGCCCAGGCGGGCGAGGTCGGCGACGTCCGCGCGCGGGAACCCGTCGTCGCAATCCTCGGCGCCGGCGCGCAACGCCGCCGACAGGGAGACCGCGCGCGCCGCGGCCTCGGCGTCGCGGATCAGATCGGGCGGCGTCCGCTGGTCCATGGTGTCCTTCCGACGGCCGCGGCAGGGTGCATCCCGACCGTGCGGTCGACCACCAGCGCCTGCTGCTCGGGGTATACGCGCATCCCAGGGGGTCGGGTCCCTCGTGCTCTGCGGCCAGAGCGCACGCCGCCGACGGGGAGACCGGTCCGGCGTGAACGCGCGCATCACATCAAGGACTTATACCAAGTCTGACCGATCCCGTCCCGGGGTCGGGATCGGCGCGGTCCGGGGGACGAAAGCCAAGACGGGGCCCCGCTCCCGCAGCCGCCCGACGCGCGGGTCGCCGGGCCTTGCCCCGGGGCGCCCATGGGCTAGCCTGCGGGCCGATTCCATCGGGGGCCGGGCATGGCGATCGAGACCGTGGAGGCCGCCGGCCGACGCCGGGGCGCCGACCTCCTGGTGGAGGTGCTGCGCTCGGAGGGCGTGCGCTACATTTTTGGCAATCCCGGCACCACCGAATTGCCGCTCATCGACGCCCTCACCGAGGCGCCGGACATCGCCTACATCCTCGCCCTGCAGGAGGCGACCGCGGTGGCCATGGCGGACGGCTACGCGCAGGGCGCGCGCCGGCCCGCCTTCCTCAACCTGCACACGGCGGGCGGCCTCGGCCACGCCATGGGCGGGCTGGTGAACTCGCAGGTCTCGGGCACGCCGCTGGTGGTCACCGCCGGGCAGCAGGACCTGCGCCACGCGCTCACCGACCCGCTGCTGATGGGCGACCTCGTGGCCATCGCCGACCCGGTGATGAAATGGGCCCGGGAGGTGACGAGCCCGGACCAGATCCCGATCCTGCTGCGCCGGGCCTTCCACGATTGCGCCGCCGCCCCCTCCGGCCCGGTCTTCCTGTCGCTGCCCATGGACGTGATGGACGCCCTGACCGCGGTGCCGGCGGGGGAGACCTCGACCATCGACCAGCGGGCGGTGGCGGGCTCCCTCGACCGGCTGGCCGAAAAACTCGCCGCGATCGCGCCGGGCCGCCTCGCCCTGATCGCCGGCGACGAGATCGACGCCTCGGACGCCTCGGCCCAGATGGTGGCGCTGGCCGACCTGCTGGCGGCACCGGTCTACGGCTCGTCCTGGCCGGCCCACATCCCCTTCCCGACCGCGCACCCGCTCTGGGCCGGCAACCTGCCGACCCGGGCCGATTCCATCGCCGAGATCCTCGGGCGCTACGACGCGGTGTTCGCGCTCGGCGGCAAGTCGCTGATCACCGTGCTCTACTCGGAGGTCTCGGCGGTGCCGCCGGGGGTGCGGGTGTTCCAGCTCTCTGCGGATGTCCGCGACCTCGGGCGGACCTACGCCACCGGCCTGTCGACGGTGGGCGACATCCGCGCCTCGCTCGACGCCCTGCTGCCGCTGCTCGGCCCCCGCCTCGTCGACCGGGCCGCGACGTTCGCGGACCTGCGCGCCAAAGCCGTGACCGCCCGGGCCGAGCGCCGGGCGGCGCTCGCCGCCGCCGCCGACGCGGCCTTTGCGGATCCGGTGATCGCCCCGCTGGTCGCCGCCCGGGAGGTCGCCCGGGCGGTGGGGGCGCAGACCACCATCGTGGACGAGGCGCCCGCGACGCTGACCCACCTGCGCACCTTCCTCGACAGCCCCTCGGCCCATCAATACGCGGCGATGCGCGGCGGCGTGCTCGGCTGGGGCATGCCGGCCGCGGTGGGATTTTCCTTAGGCCTCGACCGCGCGCCGGTCGTCTGCGTGGTCGGCGACGGGGCCGCGCTGTACTCGCCCCAGGCCCTGTGGACCGCCGCGCACGAAAAACTGCCGGTCACCTTCGTGGTGATCAACAACGCCGAGTACAACATCCTCAAGACCTTCATGAAGGGCCAGGCGCACTACGCCTCGGTGCGCGCCAACCGCTTCATCGCCATGGACCTCACCGACCCGCGGATCGACTTTCTGGCGCTGGCGGCCTCGATGGGGGTGCCGGCGCGCCGGGTGACCCAGGCCGCCGACATCGCCCCGGCGATCGAGGCCGGGATCCGGTCGGGGGGCGCCAATCTGGTGGAGGTGGTGGTGCGGGCGACGTGAGGGGCGGCTAGTCCAACCCCGGCACCGGCACCCCGAACGCCGCCGCCAGCAGCACCGCGTTGAGGCCGAGCACGACGGCCGCCCCCGCCACCGCGGCCGCCTGGGTGAGCGGACCGTTGGCGAAGGCCCCCATCACGCTGCGGCGGCGGGTGAACACCACCAGGGCCACCATCGGCACCGGCAGGGCCAGCGACAGCACCACCTGCGACAGGACCAGCGCCCGGGTCGGATCGACCCCGATCGCCACCACCACGAAGGCCGGCAGCATGGTCGCGAGCCGGCGGACGAGGAGCGGGATGTGCCAGCCGGTGAAGCCCTGCATCACCATCTGGCCGGCGAGCGTGCCCACCACCGAGGACGAGATCCCCGAAGCCAGGAGCGACACCAGGAAGGCCGCCCCGGCGGCGGGGCCGAGCAGCGGCGTCAGGGTCCGGTAGGCCTCGCCGATCTCGGCGACCGCGCTGTGGCCGAGATGGAATGCCGCCGCCGCCATGATCACCATGGCGATGTTGACGAGGCCGGCCAGCAGCAGCGCCACCACCACCTCGCGGTTCGAGTAGCGCACCAGCAGGCGCCGGTCGGAATCGTTGCGGGGGCTGCCCCGCCCCTGGGTCAGGCCGGAATGCAGGAACAGGGCGTGCGGCATCACGGTGGCGCCGATGATCCCGACCGCGATGGTCAGCGCCTCCGCGTCCGGGATCCTTGGGGTGACGAGGCCCCGGGCGGCCTCGCCCCAGGCCACCGGCGCCACCAGCAGCTCGACCGCGTAGCAGAGGCCGATCGTGCCGACCATCGCGCCGATGGCGATCTCGAGCGGCCGGAAGCCGCCGTTCTCCAGGAGCAGGATCGCGTAGGTGATCACCGCGGTGACCGCCATCCCGGCCATCAGCGGCAGGCCGGTGAGCAGCGACAGGCCGATGGCGCCGCCTAGGAACTCCGCGAGGTCGGTGGCCATGGCGGCGACCTCGCTGATGCCCCACAGGCCGAGGCGCACCGGGCGGGTCGTCGCGTCCCGGCAATGCTCCGCGAGGTTTTTTCCGGTGACGATCCCGAGCTTGGCCGAGAGCGCCTGGAACAGCATCGCCGTGAGATTGGCGAGCAGCACCACCCAGAGCAGGCCGTAGCCGTAGCGGGCGCCGGCCTGGATGTTGGTGGCGAAGTTGCCGGGGTCCATGTAGGCGATCGACGCCGTCACGGCGGGGCCCGCGAACAGCAGAAACCGGCCCCTTCCCCCCGGCCGTCCGTCGAGGACGTCGCGGATCGCGCCCTCCGCCCGCCCGCTCATCGTCCCCGGGGCGGCGCCCCCCGGGACCGTCGCGGCGTTCGGCGCCTCCATGCTCACCCTCTCGTCAAAGATATAGCCCAAGCTATAATCAGGGTTGGCCGAGCTGGATTCAAGGGGGCATTTGCCGAGCCCGTGGGACTCCCCTCCCATGGCCGGTTCTTGCTAGACAGGGGCGGGGCGGCGCGCGTGCCGAGGGGGGAGAGCCGATGCAGGAACCGTCCGAGCAGGGCGCGCCCGAGACCGTTCTGGTCGATCCCGAGCAGCACGTGGAGAGTTTTCGCCAGGCCCGCGAGGCGCGGCGCTCGGAACTCGTCGAGGATTACGTCGAGCTGATCGACGACCTGATCGGCGATGGCGGCGAGGCGCGGCAGGTGGACATCGCGGCCCGCCTCGGCGTGGCGCAGCCGACCGTCGCCAAGATGCTCAAGCGCCTGTGCGAGGACGGGTTCGTCCAGCAGCGGCCCTATCGCGGCGTGTTCCTGACCGAGGCCGGCCGCCGGCTCGCCGCCCAGGCGCGGGAGCGCCACCGTATCGTCGAGCGCTTCCTGCGGGCGCTGGGGGTGAGCCCCGAGACGGCCCGGCGGGACGCGGAGGGCATCGAGCACCATGTCAGCGCCGAGACCCTCGCGGCCTTCCGCGCCTTCGTGGAGGGGCACGGGGGGGCGTGACGGGCGACGGGCCGCGTTGTGATCGTGGGAGAGGAGATTATCGTGTGTGCCATGCGAGCCCAACTTCCGAAATCGGGCGTGCCGTCGCCGACCGGGGCTGACGCGGATGAGCCGGTCCGTGAACTCGATCGTGTCCGGGTTCTGCGGTCCGTGATCGGCGACGATGATCTGACGGTTCCAGCGGGCGCGACCGGCACCGTCGTGGGGATCTATGCTGACGGTGCGGCGTTCGAGGTCGAGTTCACGGAACCCGTCGACACGCTGGCGACGGTCGATGCCGCCACAGTGTGCCTCGTCGAGCGCGCACTCAGGTGACCGCGGACCAAGAGAATTGGCCGAACCGCTTTCACGTCGCCCCCGCCAAGATCACGGCTTATTTACTCAACGCGAATCACAAGGACGGCGCTGCAAAATGCCGCTTCCTCGCCGCGTTCGGGTTCACGGCACACAACCCGGACGACCTCAGGCAGGCGCTGCTCGGGCATTGCCGCCGGGCGTATTTCCGGGGCGTCCTCCCGGGCTATCAGGCGATCAAGCTCTATTTCGAGGGGCCGCTCGCAGCGCTGATCGGCGTGAGCCCGCAGGTCAGGACCGTCTGGCAGATCGACGATGGCGACCCGTCCAGAACGGCCCGGTTCATCACGCTGAAGCCCCTTCCGCGTCCCCGCCCCTGACGGTGCTCCGCGAGCTTCACCCCGTCGCCGCCGCCACCTTCTGGCGCAAACCCAAAATCACCGCGCGCAGCATCTCGGCCCCGGACTCGCCGTCATCCGGCAGGATCCCGGTGCGGGAGGCGTAGATCCGCTCGTGCACGAAGGCGAGCTTTGCGATTACCGTCGGCGTCAGCTTGAACGGGTAGAGCGCCGGCTGGCCCATGCTGTGGGAGAGCGAGTTGATCGCGTAGGTCAGCGGCAGCCACGCGGCGATCAGCCGGTCGAGATCGGCGTTGTTGTAGGGGTCGAAGTCGATCACGGTCGGCGCCTGCCGCCCGTGGCGCAGGCGCGGGCGCACGTGCAACTCGAAGGTCGAGGCGGTCTCCACCGTGTCGACGATGTGCAGGTAATGCGCGAAGGTCTCGGCGAAATCCTCCCAGGGATGGGCGGTGGCGTAGGCCGAGACGTAGGATTCGTCCCAGTCGGCCGGCGCACCCTTCGCGTAGTGGTCCTGCAGGGCCAGGACGTAGTTCCGGCTCTCGTCGCCGAACAAAGCCCGGAAGGCCCCCATCGTGGGGCCGTTCATGACCAGCAAATACCAAAAATAATGCCCGATCTCGTGGCGGAAATGGCCGAGCAGGGTGCGGTAATGCTCGCCGAACAGGATCCGGCGGCGCTCCCGCTCGACGTCGTCGGCCTCGGCGATGTTCATGGTGATCAGGCCGTTGATGTGGCCCGTCAGCACCGGCGGCCCGCCGGAAAAGCTCTCGGACGGGTCGACCAGGAAATCGAAGGCCAGCCCGTCCGTGTACTGGGCGCGGGTGGCCAGCGGCAGGTTTAGGCGCAGCAGCGAGTAGAACAGCCGGTGCTTGGCGGCCTCGACCGGGCGCCAGCGGGCGAGGTTCCAGGGCTGCGCCAGGTCCGGCACCACCCGGTTGTGGCGGCAGGCGGTGCAGTAGATGTCGGGGTCGTCCTCCGGCACCAGCCAGTTGCAGGCCCCCGAGAGGGCGTTGTTGCACAACCGGTAGCGCCGGCCGGGATCCGCGTAGGCGTGGAACACCGGGGCGCCGCCCATGAGCGGATGGGCCGAGTGGCCCTGCGGCTCCAGGGCCGAGACTTCGTGGACCGCGCAGACATAGCCCAGACGCCGGGCGCAGCTCTCGCAGGCGGTCGCCTCGAAGGTGACCGGCTGGTCGCAAGCCTGGCACTGGAAGATCTTCATCGTGCGGTCCCGGGCCGGCAGCGGGCCCACTGGGCGGTCAAGCGGGGCCGGGCAGCAAAGTTCCGGCCGGCGCGCGGCGGCGGAAGGGCGCCGCATGGAAATTGCTTGTCACGCGGTCTGTGTCGCATAACCGCCCGGCGGGGGCCGGCGTTCGGCCCGCCGCGGCGCCCGGGACCGGCGACGAGACCGCGTTCGATCCTTCCGATGGAGCCATCGTGTCGATCAAAGCTGCCCTGCACCACGTCACCCATTACCGCTACGACCGGCCGATCAGCCTCGGTCCCCAGGTGATCCGCCTGCGCCCGGCCCCGCACGCGCGCACCAAGGTCCCGGCCTACGCGCTCAAGGTGACCCCCGCCAACCACTTCCTGAACTGGCAGCAGGACCCGAGCGGCAACTGGCTCGCCCGCCTCGTCTTCCCGGAGAAGGCCGACGAGCTCAAGATCGAGGTCGATCTCACCGCCGACATGGCGGTGATCAACCCGTTCGACTTCTTCGTCGAGGATTACGCCCAGACCCACCCCTTCGCCTACGATCCCGACCTCGCGGAGGAACTGGCGCCCTACCGCGCCCTGGTCGACGCGGACGGCCCCGAGATGGAGGCGCTCCTCGCCCGGCTCCCGGAGGAGCCCAACACCGTCCTGTTCCTGGTGGCGCTCAACGGCCTGATCGCCGGCGAGATCGCCTACGGCGTCCGCATGGAGCCGGGCGTCCAGACGCCAGCCGAGACCCTGCGCCTCAAGAGCGGCTCCTGCCGGGACTCGGCCTGGCTGCTCGTGCAGGTGCTGCGCCGGATCGGCCTCGCCGCCCGGTTCGTCTCCGGCTACCTGCTCCAGCTCGTCCCCGACACCACCGCGGTCGACGGCCCGACCGGCGCGTCGGCGGACTTCACCGACCTGCACGCCTGGGCGGAGGTCTACCTGCCGGGCGCCGGCTGGGTCGGCCTGGACGCCACCTCGGGGCTGCTCACCGGCGAGGGCCACATCCCGCTGGCCGCCACGCCGCATTACCGCTCGGCGGCGCCGATCTCGGGGGCGATGGAGCCGGCCGAGACCACCTTCGACTTCGCGATGCGCATCACCCGGGTCGCCGAGACGCCGCGGATCACCAAGCCGTTCTCGGAGGCGGTCTGGGCGTCCATGGACGCGCTCGGCGAGCGGGTCGACGCCGACCTCGCGGCGCAGGACGTGCGCCTGACCATGGGCGGCGAGCCGACCTTCGTGTCGGTGGACGATTTCGAATCGCCCGAATGGACCATCGCCGCCGTCGGCCCGACCAAGCGCGGCCGCGCCGACCAGCTGATCCGGCGCCTGCGCGACCGGTTCGGCCCGGGCGGCCTGCTCCATTACGGCCAGGGCAAGTGGTATCCCGGCGAGAGCCTGCCCCGCTGGGCCTTCGCCCTGTACTGGCGCAAGGACGGCAAGCCGATCTGGACGGACCCGGCCCTGATCGCCCCCGAGATGGCCGCGGGGGAGGCGGGCACCGCCACCATCGCGCAGGCCCGGGCGCTCGCCGACGCGCTGGCCCGCCGCCTCGGCCTGTCGGACTACGTGATCCCGGCCTTCGAGGACGGCGACCTCTGGGAGAAAAAGACCGCCGAACTGCCGGTCAACGTCACGCCGGCCGCGGCCCGGTCCGGCTCGGTGGAGTTCGACGCGCGGATCCAGCGGGTCTATGCCCGCGGCCTCGGGGAGCCGGCGGGCTACGTCCTGCCGCTGGCGAGCCTGCCCACCGGCAAGGACGGCGATGCCGACCGGGTCTGGATCTCGGAGATGTGGGACTTCCGCCGGGGCCAGGCCTTCCTGGTGCCGGGCGATTCGCCCCTCGGCTTCCGGCTGCCCCTGTCGTCCCTGCCCTACGTGCCGCCCGAGCACTATCCCTACTACCAGCCCCAGGACCCCCTGGAGCCCCGCGGCCCGCTCGCCGGTGACCCGATGGCCAGGACCGTCGTCAACGGGGCCGGCATCACCGGCGTCGCGGTGCGCACCGCGCTGGCGATCGAGCCCCGGGACGGGATCGTGCGGGTGTTCATGCCGCCGACCCAGCGGGCCGACGAGTATCTCGAACTCGCCGCCCATCTCGAGGCGGCCGCCGCCGGATTGAAGCTGCCGATCCACATCGAGGGCTACGAGCCGCCCTACGACCCGCGCATCGGCCTGATCAAGGTCACCCCCGATCCGGGCGTGATCGAGGTCAACGTCCACCCGGCCGCCTCCTGGCGCGAGGCGGTGGCGATCACCACCGACCTCTACGCCGAGGCCCGGCAGACCCGGCTCGGCGCGGAAAAATTCATGGTCGACGGGCGCCATACCGGCACCGGCGGCGGCAACCACGTGGTCATGGGCGGCGTCACCCCAGACGATTCGCCGTTCCTGCGCCGGCCCGACCTGCTGAAGAGCCTCGTGCTCTACTGGCAGCGCCACCCGGCGCTCTCGTACCTGTTCTCGGGCCTCTATATCGGCCCGACCAGCCAGGCCCCGCGCATGGACGAGGCCCGCCACGACGGGCTCTACGAGCTCGAGATCGCGCTGGCCCAGATCCCGGCCCCCGACACGCCCAACATCCCGCGCTGGCTGGTCGACCGGGTGTTCCGCAACATCCTGGTCGACGTCACCGGCAACACCCACCGGTCCGAGATCTGCATCGACAAGCTCTACTCCCCGGATGGGCCCACCGGCCGCCTCGGCCTGCTGGAGTTCCGGGCCTTCGAGATGCCCCCGGACGCCCGCATGAGCCTCGCCCAGCAGCTGCTGCTGCGGGCGCTGGTGGCGTGGCTGTGGCGCGAGCCGCAGACCGGGGGTTGTGTCCGCTGGGGCACGAACCTCCACGATCGCTTCATGCTCCCGCATTTCCTCTGGTCCGACTTCCTCTCGGTGCTGGAGGATCTGCGGGTGGCGGGCTACGCTTTCGATCCGGTCGCCTTCGAGGCGCAGGCCCTGTTCCGCTTCCCCGTCTTCGGCACGGTCGAGCAGGGCGGGGTCCGGATGGAGCTGCGCCAGGCGCTGGAGCCCTGGCACGTGATGGGCGAGGAAGGGACCAGCGGGGGCACCGTGCGCTTCGTCGACAGCTCGGTCGAGCGACTGCAGGTCAAGGTCGAGGGCTTCGTGCCCGGGCGGCACGTCATCGCCTGCAACGGCCGCCGCCTGCCCATGGCCGGCACCGGCCGCGGCGGCGAGGCCGTGGCGGGCCTGCGCTTCAAGGCGTGGCAGCCGGCCTCCTCCCTGCACCCGACGATCCCGGCCCATTCGCCCCTGACCTTCGACATCCTGGATGCCTGGAGCGGGCGGTCCCTCGGCGGCTGCCGCTACCACGTCGCCCATCCGGGCGGCCGGAACTACGAGACCCACCCGGTCAACGCCTACGAGGCGGAGGGAAGGCGCCTCGCCCGCTTCGAGCCCCTCGGCCACACGCCGGGACGGGTCGAGATGCCGCGTGCCGAGGCCAGCGCCGAGTTCCCGCTGACCCTCGACCTGCGGACACCGGTCCCGCAATGATCCCCGATGTTCAGGCATCCGGGTCGGGATCGTGGTCCGGTCGATGGAGGGGGCAGACCAGACCTCCTACGCGCCCTCCCTCCCCCGTCTGCGGGGGAGGATGGCCCGGCCGTCAGGCCGGGTCGGGAGAGGGCAACCCGGCTTCCGAAGAGGGCGCAACCTTCATGCAGGCCGGTGCCTCGTTCTGCAGCGTCGCTCCCCCCTTGCGGGACTTCGTCCCGACCCGACTCCCTTCGGGGGCCTCCCTCCCCCGCACAGGGGGGAAGGAGGGCGCGTGGGGGCTCCGGACCGCCTCAACGATGAGCGGACTGCGCTCCCGAACCCGGTGTGTGGATCCGCGAGCCGCAATGACCGGGGGGCCGTGATGGAGGCGGCGCTCGCGGCAAGCCTCGCCCGGGCCGAGCCGGCGGAGGACCCGCGGGCGCGCGTCGCCCGCTGGACGGCGGATTACCGCCCCGCCCCGGGCCGGCCGGACGAGTTTTTGGGCCCGGACGGCCAGCCCCGCGGGGCGTGGCCGCGCCTGCTCGACCAGCTCGGCGGCCTCACGGAGCCGGAGATCACGGCCCGCTTCGTCGCGGCGGAGCGGCACATCCGGGACGCGGGCATCTCCTTCCGCATCGCCGGGGACCAGCGCGAGCACCCCTGGCCGCTCGGCTGCCTGCCCCTGGTGATCGAGGGGGCGGAGTGGGAGGCGCTGAGCGCCGGCATCGTCCAGCGCGCGGAACTGATGGAGGCGATCCTCGCCGACGTCTACGGCCCGGGCCGGCTGGTCGAGGAGGGGCTCCTGCCCGCCGCGATCGTGGCCGGCACCCCCGAGTTCCTGCACCCGCTCCACGGCGTCGTCCCCCCGGGGGGCCATTACCTGAAGCTCTACGCCGCCGATCTCGGCCGGGGTCCGGACGGGCGCTGGCAGGTGCTGGCCGACCGCACTCAGGCGCCCTCGGGCCTCGGCTGGGCGCTGGAGAACCGCATGGTCCTGGCCCGGACCTTCCCGGACTTCTTCCAGGATCTCCATGTCGAGCGCCTGCCGGCCTTCTTCCAGGCGTTCCGCGACGGGCTGGCGCTCGGGGCCGAGCGCGCGGACCCGCGGATCTGCCTGCTGACCTCGGGCCCCTACAGCAGCACCTATGTCGAGCAGGCGGCGCTCGCCCGCTATCTCGGCCTGATGCTGGTGGAGGGGGACGACCTCGTCATGCAGGACGGCCGCCTGCACGTGCGCACCGTCTCGGGCCTGAAGCGGGCCGACGCCCTGTGGCGGCGGATCGACGCCGACTTCCTCGATCCCCTGGAGCTGAACCCGGCCTCGCGGCTCGGCGTGCCGGGCATCCTCGACGCCCTGCGCAACGGCTCCCTGGTGATGGCCAACATGCCGGGCTCGGGGCTGGTCGAGTCGGCGGCGCTCGCCCCGTATCTCGACGGCATCGCCCGCCGGCTGCGGGGCGAGCCCCTGCGGCTCGGCCACCCCCGGGCGTGGTGGTGCGGCGACCTGGAGGGCCTCGCCCACGCGCAGGCCAATCTCGACAGCCTGATCCTGCGCCCGGCCGCCACGCCCCAGCGGGGGGCGGGGCGCGACGCGATCCTGGCGGGCCCGGCCCTGGCGGCGGAGCGCGCGCAGGTCGTGGCGGCCCTGCGCGACCGGCCCTTCGACTACGTCGCCCAGGAGGCGGCGCCGCTCTCGACCATGCCGGGCTGGGAGCGCGGGGCGGACGGCCTCACCCTCGTGCCCCGCCCCTTCGTGGTCCGCGTCTTCGCCACCCGGACGCCGCTCGGCTGGCAGGTGATGCCGGGGGGCTTCTGCCGCGTCTCGGAGGGGGCGGATGTCGACCCGATCGAGATGCGGCTCGGCATCCGCTCCGCGGATGTCTGGGTGCTGTCGGAGAAGCCGGTCGCCGCGCCCCTGATCGGATCGCACGCGGCCCCGCGGGTGCGGCGGGTCGGCGGCCACCTGCCCGCCCGGGCCGCCGACGGCCTGTTCTGGCTCGGCCGCTACCTGGAGCGCGCCGAGGCGGTGATGCGGCTGGTGCTGGCCCATCTGCGCAGCGTCGGCGACGCGGTCGGGGCCGACATCTCCGGCGCCCTCGACACCCCGGCGGCCCTGGCGCTGCGCGCCCTCCTGCACGAATGGGGCGCCACCGGCGCGGCCGACCTGCCCACCGCCCGCCTCGCCCAGGAGGCCCTGGCCGGGCGCGAGCGCGCGGGCTCGGCCCGCGCCCACATCGTCTCGGCCCGCCGCAACGTCGCCGCCCTGCGCGCCCGGCTCTCCGGCGAGGCCTGGCGGGTGCTCGCCGACCTGAACGAGCTCCTGTCCCTCGATCCCGATCGGGCGCTGACCGAATCGCAGCTCGCCGGCCGCGCCGAGCGGGCGCTGAGCCACCTCGCGGCGCTCTCCGGCCTCACCCACGAGAACATGAGCCGGGCGGAGGGCTGGCACTTCGTCGAACTCGGCCGGCGGATCGAGCGGGCGATCAACACCTGCACCTTCGCGCTGGCCTTCGCCAACGACGAGGCGACCCCGGGCTGCCTCGGGGTGATGCTGTCGCTCTGCGATTCGCAGATCAGCTACGGGCGGCGCTACCTGCAGGGGGCGGCCCTCGACCCGGTGCGCGACATGGTGGTGCTCGACCCCTACAACCCGCGCTCGATCGCCTTCCAGGCGGAGGCGATCGCCCGGCACCTCGACGACCTGCCGGCGCTCTCGGCCGACGGCATCCCCGAGCCGCATCGCCGCCTCGCCTCCCGGATCCTGGCGGAGCTGCGCAGCGGCGAGGCCGCCGATTTCGACGCCGTGCGCCTCACCGCCCTGGAGACCGACCTGGAGCGCCTCGCCGACGGCATCGCGGCGCGCTACTTCCCCACCGGGCCGAATGCCCTGCGCCCCGAGAAGCTGACGGGACTGGCTTGATGACCTGCGCCGGCAACGCCCTCGCCACGGGGACGGTCTGCAGCCCCTGCCGCGCCGCGCGGCCGCCGGGATGATCTACACGCTGCGCCACCGCACCACCTACCGCTACGGCAGGGCGGTGCGCTTCGCCCGCTGCGCCCTGCGGCTCAAGCCGCAGGACGGCGAGGGGCAGAGCGTGCTGGCGAGCGCCGTCACCATCGACCCGAGCCCGACCACGGCGGTGATGCGCCGGGACTATTTCGGGATCGACGCGATGGCGATCACCCTGGAGGTGCCCCACACCACCTTCAGCGTCGAGGCGCTCTCCACCGTGCGGGTCGAGCGCCCGACCCCGCCGCCGCCGGAATCCGGGATGGCCTGGGAGCGGGTCCGCGACGCCGTGGTGGCCGGGCGCGAGCTCGGCGGCCGGGCGCCGGTGCACTTCCTGTTCCCGACCGGCCGGGTGCCGCTGCTGCCTGCGGTGACCGACTATGCCAGGCCGAGTTTCGCGCCCGGCCGCAGCGCCTACGGGGCGGCCCACGACCTGATGCTGCGGATCGGCGCCGATTTCCGCTTCGATTCCAAGGCCACCACCGTCTACACGCCGCTCGCCGAATCCTTCGCCCTACGGGCCGGGGTCTGCCAGGACTTCGCCCACGTGATGATCGCCGCCCTGCGGGGCATGGGCCTGCCGTCCGCCTATGTCAGCGGCTACCTGCGCACCGTGCCGCCGCCGGGCCGCCCGCGCCTGCGCGGGGCGGATGCGAGCCACGCCTGGGTGGCGGTCTGGTGCGGCGCGGGCTGGCTCGGCCTCGACCCGACCAACGGCGTGGCCGTGCGCGACGACCACATCGTGGTGGCGCGGGGCCGCGATTACGGCGACGTCGCCCCCGTCGACGGCATCGTCAGCGGCTCGGGCAAGCAGCGCCTCAAGGTCGAGGTCGACGTGATCCCGGATACCGAGACGCAGGATCTCGCGCTGGTGGGGTGAGACGGCGTCCGGCTACGAAAACGCGACGGGCCGCGTCTTCGCCCTCCTCGCCTTGACGGAGTTCGACCCGCGTTCTTACATGTTACATGTAACTGGATGCGAGACTCGGATGGGCACGCCGGTCGTCGAGAGAGTTCGGAAGCGTCGAGAGGCATTGCGCGCGGCCGGGCTTCGGCCGGTGCAGATCTGGGTTCCGGACTCGAGCCAGCCAGGTTTCGCCGAGGAATGCCGGCGCCAGTCGTTGCTGGTGGCGGAGGCCGATGCGGCCGATGACGAACTGAACGCCTTCCTCGACGCCGCGCTCGCCGATCTCGACGATCCGGCCGAGCCGTGAAACGCGGCGATCTCGTCACCGTCGCCATGGCGGGGGATTTCGGAAAGCCGCGTCCGGCACTCGTGATCCAGGCTGACACCTTCGTGCAGACCAACTCGGTGACGGTCCTGCTGCTCTCGTCGACGCAAGTGGATGCCCCGCTGATCCGGCTGTCCGTGCAGCCAACACCCCAAAACGGCTTGAAAAGGCCGTCTCAGGTCCAGATCGACAAGGTCATGACGGTCAGGCGGGCGAAAGTCGGGCCGCCGATCGGGCGGCTCGATGACGTGACCCTGTTGGCCGTGACGCGGTTACTCGCGCTATTTCTCGGCGTCGCATAGCGTCGGCGGCTGCCGAACCCAGTCCTCACCACATCGTCTTCGCCGCCCGCTCCGGCCATTCCGCGTCGTAGCGCTGGCCGCCGATCTCTCCGGCGGTGAGCGCCGCAAGGATCGCCCCCGGGCTCGGCAGGCGTGCCGGATCGACGTGGGCGTCCGGATCCCAGAGTCGCGCCCGGATGATTGCCCTTGCGCACTGGAAGTAGATCTCGTTCACCGTGATCACGAGGGCCGTGCGCGGCGCGTGGCCGTCGACGCTGAAGGACGCCAGCAGATCCGGATCGGCCGAGATCAGGGCCGTGCCGTTCACCCGCAGGGTCGTGCCCGAGCCGGGGATCAGGAACAGCAGCGCCACCCGGGGATCGCGCACGATGTTGCGCAGGGAATCGATCCGGTTGTTGCCGCGCCGGTCGGGCAGGATCAGCGTGCGCGGATCGGCGACCCGCACGAAGCCCGGGCCGTCCCCGCGCGGGCTGCAATCGAGTCCCTCGGGACCGCTCGTCGCCAGCACCGCGAAGGGCGAGGCGGCGATCAGCGCCGCGTAATCCGGTGTGACCGTGGCCGCCACCTTGGCGGTGGAGGCGGGCGCCGGGGGCGTGTGGTAGATCGCCTCCAGCGCCGCGAGGCTGTCGATGATCACCCCGCTCACGCGACCGTCCCGCCGGCCGCGAAGGCTTCGTGCTCGGCCACCAGGGCGCCGGACAGGGCGGCGTCGATCAGCGCGCGGGTTTCCGCCACCCCGTAGAGCGCCACGAAGGAGCCGAAGCGCGGGCCCCGGGCCTCGCCGAACAGCACGTTGTACAGGCTCGTGAACCACGCCTGCGACACGCCGGGCCGCCCGTCCGGGCTCTTGGCCTTGCCGGACGTGTCGGGGAAGTGGCGCCGCCCGACCTCGTAGACCGCCGCCTGCAGGGCCTCCGGATCGGTGGAGCCGGCATGGCCCTCGAGCGTCTCCGAGAGATCCGCCAGGGCCGCCCGCTCCTCGGGCGTCGGTTCCCGGTAGGTCTTGGCGGGCCGCACGAAATCCGAAAAGTACTTCAGCGCGTGGACCACCAGCCGGTCGAGGCCCGGATGGGTCTCCGGCCCGGTCTGCGGCGCGTAGCGGCGGATGAAGCCCCACAGCACGGCCGGATCCTCGGTGTTGGCCACCGCGGCGAGGTTGAGCAGCATCGCGAAGGTCAGGCTCGCGCCCTCGACCCGCTCGGGCTCGGGCGGTTTGCCGGCGTGCAGGTGCCAGACCGGGTTGCCGAGCCGGAGCTTGGCGTCCTGGCCGGCATAGCGGTCGAGGAAGCCGATATACTCGTCCACGTGACGCGGGATCACGTCGAAGAACAGCCGCTTGGCCTCGCGGGGCTTGTTGTACATGAACAGGGCGAGCGAGTCCGGCGTGCCGTATTTCAGCCAGTCGTCGATGGTCAGGCCGTTGCCCTTCGACTTCGAGATCTTCTGGCCCTTCTCGTCGAGGAAGAGTTCGTAGTTGAAGCCCTCCGGGGGCTCGCCGCCGAGCGCCCGGGCGATCCTGCCGGAGAGCTTGACCGAATCGATCAGGTCCTTGCCGGCCATTTCGTAATCGACGCCCAGCGCCACCCAGCGCATCGCCCAGTCGGGCTTCCATTGCAGCTTGGCGTGGCCGCCGGTCACCGGGGTCTCGTAGCGCTCGCCCGTGGCGGGATCACGCCACACGATGGTGCCGCTCTGCGCCTTCACCGCGTCGATCGGCACCTGCATCACGTGGCCGGTGACCGGGTGGAGCGGCAGGAACGGGGAGTAGCTCGCCGAGCGCTCGGCGCGCAGGGACGGCAGCATGATCTCCATCACGGAATCGTAGCGCTCCAGCACCCGCAGTAGCACCGCGTCGAACCGGCCCGCCCTGTAGTAGTCGGTGGCCGAGGCGAATTCGTAGGCGAAGCCGAAGGCGTCGAGGAAGCGGCGCAGCTCGGCGTTGTTGTGCGCCCCGAAGCTGTCATGGGTGGAAAACGGGTCCGGCACCCGGGTCAGCGGCTGGTTGAGATGGGCGGTGAGCATCGCCCGGTTCGGGACGTTGTCGGGGACCTTACGCAGCCCGTCCATGTCGTCCGAGAAGGCGAGCAGCCGGGTCGGCACCGCGTCGCGGGTCAGAACCCGGAAGGCGTGCCGCACCATGGAGGTGCGGGCGACCTCCCCGAAGGTGCCGATATGCGGCAGCCCCGAGGGGCCGTAGCCGGTCTCGAACAGCACCTCGGTCTTGCCCGATTTCTCCAGCCGCGCCACGAGCTTGCGCGCCTCCTCGAAGGGCCAGGCGGCGGCGTTGGCGGCGGCCTCGATGGTGTCGGGGTCGAGGGTCAGGGCTGGGGGCGCGGCTTGCATGTCTTTTGGGATGAACGCGATGTGGACGCGCGCACCCTAGAGCGGTTCGCACCGGAGCGGAACGCCCGGCGGTGCAATGCGAAGACCCGCTCACCCGCAGGCGCCCTGTTGCGGGCGTGTCGCTCAAGCTATCGGCCGCCGCGCCGTGTGCCGGATGCTGCGCACGATGACTTCATCGGAACCGACGCGATAGGTCTGATGTAGGGGTAAGGTGTCACGACGATGCGCCGAATGCCACGCCGGTCAGTCGTCTGGCGGCGTCGGCACCCGCCGGATGATGGCGCGTGATATCGGCCAGCACGTGATCGAGCTGGCGCGCGGCGGTGCGGGTCAGCCGCAGCCTCACAGGCCATACTTCGCCCAGATGGCGCGGACTTCCGCATCGGTGGCATATTCGCCGCGGGCCTCCTCGGCGTCGGCTTCGTCCTGCTCCGCCGCCTCCTCCGGGGTGAACTGGTAGACCGAGTCCTCATCCCCCACGAAGGCCAGCATCAGGCGCGCGATCGCGTCCTCCAGGTCCGGAGACAGGTCGCGCGCCTTCGCCACGGCCTGTTCGAGAAGATCCGTCATGGTGCCTCCGACAGCCGAAGCCCGGCGGGCAGGGTTCCCGATTCCCCGCCGCGATGAAAGCCCTCAGAACGGGCTCACCGGGAAGAACCGCAGGTACAGTTCGGTGTACTTCCCGTCGTCCCAGACCCGCTGCAGCGCGTCGTCCAGCGCCCGGGACAGGGCCGCGTCCTCCTGGCGGGTGATCAGGCCGATCCCCTCGCCGAAATAGCGGTTCTCCAGGTAGTCGCCGCCGGTGAGCGCGCAGCACGCGTCCGCCTCCTGGCCGCCGACATAGAGGGCGAGGTTGAGGCCGTCGGCGAAGAGGTAGTCGATCTCGCCGCGCTTGAGCGCGCCCTCGGCCGCCGCAAGATCGGTGAAGTCCTTCGGGACGGCCTTCGGGAAGAACGCCTTGAGGTAGGCCGCGTGGGCGCTGTTGTCGATCACGCCGACGCTCCGGCCGGCGAGCGCCGCCGCCGAGGGGAGCGGCAGGCCCCTGTCGGCCCGGGCGGCGAAGCGGGCCGGCCACCGGAAATACGGCCGGGTCGTCAGGAATTTCTCCCGCAGCTTCGCCGTCAGGGGGATCGCCGCCGCGACCACGTCGCCCTGCTTGCCGTCCAGCGCGTCGAGCAGGGTGTCGAAGCGGCGCGCCTGCACCGTGCAGGGGATCGTCAGCTTCTCGCAGACGGCCCGGGCGAGCTCGACCACGAAACCCGTCGGGTTGCCGTCGGGGCCGGCGAAGTGCAGCGGCGGGAACTCGTCGTCGGTGAGGAAGCGGACCGCCCGGCCGGTCTGGGGCGCCTCCACCCGCTCGCCGCGGCTGCGCGGGTTCCAGAAATCCGGGACCGTGACGGCGGGGGTGCCAGGGGTGGCACTCTGCGGCTCCGGCTCCGGCGGCGCGGCGGCGGCGGGGCGCGGTCCGGTGCAGAGGGCGGCGGCGACCACGACCGCCGCGACCCGCCATGGGAATCCTGTCCGCCCGCCTCTTGACGGCGGGGCGGGGGCGGTGCTCCTCTCGGAGCGCGGGGCTGGGGACTGGCTCACCCCCCTCCTCTATCACGACCTGGGGCCACCGGGGGAGCGCCGGCGTGCCGTTCCAGCCTCCCCACGCGTTGCCGCCGGAGATCGCGTTCCTGCGCGCCGAGGGCGTGGACGGGCGGTTGCTGGACCGGGCGGCCGCCGACGCGGCCGCGGCCGGCACCGACGCGGCGACCGCGCTCCTGAATGCCGGCCTGATGGACGAGGCGGCGTATTATCGGGCCCTGGCCCGGGCGCTCGGCACCCCCTACCTCGACGGGCCGATCCCGTTCGGCCCGGGCCTGCGCTTCCCCGAGAGCCTGGTCGCCGGTCTCGCGCCCCTGGCGCTCGGGTCGGTTGTCCCGTCGGTTGTCCCCTGCGTGCTGGCGCCCCGCGGCCGGGTGATCGCCGACCTGCTCGATCGCCCGCGCCGGACCGGCCTGCTGGCCCTGACCAGCCCGACCCACCTGCGCGAGGCCGTGTTCGCCGCGATCCCCGGGCAGGTGGCGGATCACGCGGCCAACGACCTGGCGCGGCACGCGCCCGAGCGCGCGACCGCGCGGGAGCCGGCCTACTGGGGGCTGCTGGTCCTCGCCCTCGCCCTCGCCGCGGGGCTCTGCCTGTGCGCGGCGCTCCCGGCGCCCCTCGCCCGCGCGGTGCTGCTGGCCGGGCAGAGCCTGTTCCTGGCCATGACGACCTTCCGCATCGCCGCCCTGGTGATCGCAGCCCCGGTGACGGCCGAGGCGCCGCCCCTCGCCGACGCCGACCTCCCAGTCTACACGATCCTCGTCCCCCTCCACCGGGAGGCGGCGGTGGTGCCGGCCCTGCTCCGGGCGCTGGCGGCCCTCGACTATCCCCCGGCCAAGCTCGACATCAAGCTGCTGCTGGAGGCCGGCGACCGGGAGACCCGGGCGGCGCTCGCCCGCGTGCCCCTGCCCGCCCGGTTCGAGGTGATCACGGTGCCGCCGGGCGGCCCGCGCACCAAGCCGCGGGCGCTCAACGCCGCCCTGCCGCTCGCCCGCGGGGACCTGCTCACCGTCTACGACGCCGAGGACGCCCCCGATCCCGGGCAGCTGCGGCTGGCCGCCGCGCTGTTCGCGCGCCTGCCCGAGCGGACCGCCTGCCTCCAGGGCCGGCTCGTGATCGACAATGCCGGCGATTCCTGGCTCAGCCGCGCCTTCGCCCTGGAATATGCCGGCCTGTTCGACGTGCTGAACCCGGCGCTCGCGCGGTGCGGCCTGCCGGTCCCCCTCGGCGGCACCTCGATGCACCTGCGCACCCGGGTGCTGCGGGCCCTGCGCGGCTGGGACCCCGCGAACGTGACCGAGGACGCCGATCTCGGGATCCGGCTGGCGCTCGCGGGCTACACGGTCGGCGACCTGCCGAGCGCGACCATCGAGGAGGCGCCCGCCCGGTTCGGGCCATGGCTCGCCCAGCGCACCCGCTGGCTGAAGGGCCTGGTCCAGACCAGCCTCACCCACGGGCGCCATCCGCTGGCCAATGCGCGCCGCCTCGGGGCGTTGGACATGCTCTGCGCCGTGGCCCTGGTTCCGGGCACCGTGGCCTCGGCGCTGGCCTATCCGGTGTGCCTCGCCGCGGCGGCTTGGGCCTTCCTGGTCCGCGAGATCCCGGCCGCCCCCGTCTTCCTCGACAATCTCGCCACGGGGCTCGCGATCACCCTGTTCGGGACCGGGCTCGTCGCCCTGATCCTCCCGGCCCTGCTCGGCTGCGCCCGGCGCGGCTGGGGCGACCTCGCCCAATCGGTCCCGTTGATGCCCGCCTATTTCCTCCTGGTCAGCGTGGCGGCGTGGCTGGCGCTGATCGAGCTGGTCCGCGCCCCCGAGCGCTGGAACAAGACCCCGCACGGCCTGGCGCGCACGTCCCGGAGCGGCCGGCTGCGACCCGTGCGCGCCGTCCCGGCAACCGTCCTTCGGGACGAGGCCCCGGGTCACACCCGCGGGCAGCCCCCGGCGCGGGATCGCGCGTTCTCATGATCTGCATCCGCCCGGCGCGCTGAATCCGGCGCGACACTTCCAGCGTAACACTTGCCGCGTAACACTTGCCGCGCAACACTTGCGGCTCTCGTGCCGTTGTCGTCCGAAAGCGGATGATCACCAATGGCCACGATCGCGATCCTGATCGGCACGCAGGCAGGGGCCCGGCTGCTGGCCGCCGCCTCCGAGCGGGAGGCGGCCCTGTCGGCCGAGGCGTTCCTGCTGCGCCTGCCCGTCCGGGCGCTGCCGGCCCCGCTCTGGGTGCAATGCGCCGACCCGGCGGTCAGCGGACGCCTCACCGGCTATCTCAACGCCCTGCAGGCTGAGCAGGTGCGCGAGCGCGCCGTCCGGACCTGACGCGTGCGCGGGTATCCTGCGGTCGTCGGCGTTCGACGGACGCGATGCCCGTCGCGACATCCGCCCATCGTTCCGGTTCCGGTTTCCGGGGCGATGCGCTAACGCCACCGGCATGAGCGAGACACGCGAGACGGGCCGATCCGGTGGCGCCGGGGCGCCCACCGGGGGGGCGCCGGCGGAGACCCCCCTGGGCAGGCTCCTGGGCCTGATGGCGGTGCTGCGCGACCCCGTCCGCGGCTGCGCCTGGGACGTGGCGCAGACCCCGGCCAGCATCGTGCCCTACACGATCGAGGAGGCCTACGAGGTCGCCGACGCGGTGGCGCGCGGCGACCGGGACGACCTGCGCGACGAACTCGGCGACCTGCTCCTGCAGGTGGTGTTCCACGCCCGCATGGCCGAGGAGCAGGGCGCCTTCGCGTTCGACGACGTGGCCCGGGCGATCGGCGACAAGCTGGTGCGCCGCCATCCGCATGTGTTCGCGCCGGACGGGACGCTGCTGCCGGCGGGGTCGCCGCTGCGCGATCCGGCGCAGGTCGAGGCGCAATGGGCGGCGATCAAGGCGCAGGAGCGGGCGGCCCGGGCGGCGGCGGACTCCGCGCCGGACCCGCTGGACGGGGTCGCCCGCGCGCTCCCGGCTCTGGCCCGGGCGGAAAAGATCTCCCGGCGGGCGGCCACCTACGGCTTCGACTGGGACGACGCCGCCCAGGTGGTCGGCAAGGTCCGGGAGGAGACCGACGAGGTCGCCGAGGCCCTGGCGGCGGCCGACCGGACGGCCGTCGCCGAAGAGATCGGCGACCTCCTGTTTTCGGTGGCCAATCTCGCCCGCCATGCCGGGATCGATCCGGAGGCGGCCCTGCGCGACGGCACCGCCAAGTTCGAGCGCCGCTTCGCCGCCATGGCCGCGCATCTGCGGGCGGCCGGCGGGGACCTCGGCCGGTCGGACCTGCCCGCCATGGAGGCCGCCTGGCAGGCGGCGAAGCGCGACGAGGGGGATCATCGGATCAGGTAGCGCATCGTCCCGAAAGGTGGAGGCCGGCTTTCGGAACGAGACGATGCGGATCAAAAAGCGAGCGCATCGTCCCGAGAGGCGGCTTCCGGCTTCCGGAGGGGACGATGGGCCGGGCCGGCGCGACGATCCTGCGCGGGGCGCGGCCATCCCCGAGGGCTCGACAGGCCCCGACCGGCGGATATGTTCCGCCCATGCGTCTCGCCCTCCCCGCCTTCGCCGCCCTCGCGCTCGCCGCGTCCCTGTCCCGGCCCGCCGCAGCCGAGACGATCGTCCAGGGGCGGTTCGGCTGCCACAGCCAGGAGGTCACGGACCGCCTGTTCAAGCTGGTCATGGCCGGCGACGAGTCGGGCTTCGGGCAACTCCTGCGGGGCAGTCTCGCCAGCGGCGAGTGCCGGTCCTGGAAGCCCGGAGAGGCGGTCCGGCTCGAATCCCGGACGATGAGCTACGGCTGCCTCGCCCCGGAGGGCGCGCAGGACCGCTGCTACTGGACGCCGCTGAGCGCGATCGCGACGCCGAACTGAGATCGCCGGGGCCGGAACCCGGTCCCTCAGGCCGCCCGCACGGTGCTGAGGAACCTTTCGACCTCGGCCGAGAGCTGCTCGGCGTGGCGCGACAGGTCCGTGGCCGCCGTGAGAACGTGGTCGGCCGCCCGGCCGGTCTGCTCCGAGGCCTGCGCGACGCCGGCGATGTTGCCGGTGACCTGCTGCGTTCCGGCCGTCGCCTGGCCGACATTGCGCACGATCTCCTGGGTGGCCGCGCCCTGCTGCTCCACCGCCGCCGCGATCGTCGCCGCGACCGCGTTGATCTCGCGGATGCGGCCCATGATCGTGCCGATGGCCCCCACCGCCTCGCCGGTCACGCCCTGGATCTGGGACATCTGCCCGGCGATCTCCCCGGTGGCCTTGGCGGTCTGGTTCGCCAGTTCCTTCACCTCGGCGGCGACGACCGCGAAGCCGCGCCCCGCCTCGCCGGCCCGCGCCGCCTCGATCGTGGCGTTGAGCGCCAGCAGGTTGGTCTGGGCCGCGATGCCGGAGATCAGCTGCACCACGTCGCCGACCCGGGTGGCCGCCTCGCTCAGCGCGCCCACCAGCGCCGCGGTCTGATCGGCCTCGCCGACGGCCTTCTGGGCGAGGTCGGTCGAGCCGGTCACCTGCCGGCTGATCTCCTGGATCGAGCTGCCGAGTTCCTCGGTGGCCGCCGCCACCGTGTTGACGTTGGCGGCGGCCTGCTCGGCGGCCACGGCCACGGCCGTGGATTGTTCGGCGGTCTCCTGGGCGGTCGCCGACATCCGACGGGCGGTCTCCTGCAGGGTGGCGGCCGCGGACGAGACCAGCCCGACGATGCCGGCCACCGCCCGCTCGAAGGCGTCGGCGAGGTCCATCATGGAGCGCTTGCGCTGCGCGGCGGCGGCGGCCTCGTCCGCGTGCCTGCGCTCCGCCTCCTCGGCGGCGCTGCGGGCGACCATGGCCTTGATGCCCTCGACCGCGCGGCCGACCGCGCCGATCTCGTCCCGGCGGGCCGCCACCGCGAGGGCGGTGCCGCTCTCGCCGCCCGCCATGCGCTGCAGGGCGGCCACCAGGCTGTCGAGGGGGCGCGTGACCCCGAGCACCGCGATCCCGCAGGCGACGCCGAGCGCGGCCAGCAGCCCGACCACGGCGGTGACGATCAGGATGGTGCCCGCGCGCTCGACCTCGGCCTGGGTGGCGCGCTTGCCGTCGTCGATCTGCCGTTCCACCTCCTGCATGTGGCCCTGCATCGCCGTGTGGAACGCCTGACGCATCGCCTGCGCGTCCTTCACCGAGATCTGGATGGCCCCGTCCCGGTCGCCCTTGAGGGCCGCGAGGTTGCTGCGCGCGACGATCTCGAACACCGAAGCGGCGGCCGCGCGAATGGTCTCGATCTTCGCCTTCTCCGCATCGGTCTTCGATGCGGCGATGAGACGGTCGAGGTCGTCGAGCGTCGCCTTGGCGGCCTCGTCGTAGCGGCTCTTGAACGCGACGAGGTCGGCCTCCGGTTTTCCGATGATCATGTTGCGGTTCATGAGGGCGGCGTCGCCCAGATGGATCCGGGTGTTCTGGAGCCCCGTCAGGCGACCGGCCAGATAATCCCCGACGTAGCTGCTGCGTGCCTGGATCGAGGACATCGTGCTGAGCGCGTAGAAGACGGTGATCGCGCTGATCAGGGTCGTGATCGCCAGGGGCGCGACGATCTTCGTAAGAATCTTGATGTCGTCGAGGAGTCTCATCGGAAGCCAATCCAGCGGTGTTGGTCATCGGGCGCGCGGTCAATGCTGCCTGCGCCGGTCTGGCCGCTGTCGCGGTTGGCGTCGCCCTAGCACGCTGACTCTCTCTGCTCAATGAATTAGCATGATCGAGTCTGCAGAACGGATTCCAATCTCGGACGAATGCAGTTGGCATCATCCGACAGGTAGGAGATATATTCGAGTATCGATTTAAATATTTTGGGTATTCGGCGGATCGATCGCGTTATTCGTCCCCGTCGGAAGATCGAGTCTGTCGTTAATCGGTCTTCTCGCCGGCGGCGCGTCCCGGCGGCGCAGGACGGGCGGGGCCGGCGGCGCCTAGCGCCGCGTCCTGGATATTGGAACCAGGACGCGGCGCTAGGCCCTTGGTTTGGCGCCATCTCTTTTCGAAAGCCGGAACGCACCGCTCGGGATGATGCGCGGGAGCAGCGCCTTCTCTTGGGAGCGCTCAGGCGGCCTTCTCGTCCGTGGCCTAGGCGGCCTTCTTGCCCTTGGCCTTCGGCGGCTCGGCCGGCGGCTCGGCATCGTCGCCGGGCGTGCCGGCGGTGTTGATCGACGTGGCGATCTTCGACAGCAGGGCGTCGGTCTTCTTCTCCTCCTGCAGGGTCTCGTCCAGGAGCTTGGCGGCGTCCGCGTAGCCGAGCTGGGACGCCCAGGTCTTCAGGGTGCCGTAGCGGGCGATCTCGTAATGCTCCACCGCCTGGGCGCAGGCGGCCAGCACCGCGTCGGCGGCGGGGCTGCCCTCGAAATCCTCGAGATCCTCCTCCATCTCGGAGACGATGCCCTGCATCGCCTCGCAGGTCTTGGCGCGGGCGGGCTTGCCGATGATCTCGAACACCTGCGTCAGGCGCTCCACCTGCTGGGCGCTCTCCTCGGCATGGGTCTCGAAGGCCTGGGCCAACTCCCCGTGCTCCGCCGCCTTGGCGGATTTCTTGAGGGCTTTCACCGACTGCTTCTCGGCGTAGTAGACGTCCTTCAGGGTCTCGTAGAAGGCGTCGTGCAGCGTCTTCTGCTTGGCCATGGCGGTCTGTCTCCGTTGCGGCGCCACCCTCGGATCGGCGGCCACCGGACGGGCAACGCCGGTCCGGCCAAGCGTATCCGGCCGATCTCGTCCCCCGCCGGAGGAATTTTTCGCCCGGCGGCACCGGGTCCTGTCCCCGGCCCGGGATCCCGGGATCAGGGCCTGCCAGGATCCTGGGATCCCGGGATCACGGTTTTCGGGCGATCCCGGCCGGTCTGCGGGATCGGCGGAACGGCCAGTCGATCAGGCCGCCGGCCCAGAGCGCCGCCCAGACGAAGACCGGCTGAAAGGCGAGCCGCGGGCCGTGGTACCACCAGGAATCCGGGATGCCGTCGACGTGGACATGGTCGAAGGCGTGCTTGAGGTTCGCCGGGTAGACGCAGACCGCGTAGAGGGCGAGGCCGATCGCCGCCGCCCGGCGGAACCGCCCGGTGAGGAGGCCGACCGCGCCGGCGATCTCGCACAGGCCGGTGGCCTGGAGGACGAGGCGCGGCGCCGGCACCCAGTCGGGCATCAGCGGCAGCATCGCGTCGGTGGCCACGAGGTGGACGACGCCGATGAACAGGTAGACGGCCGCGAGCCCGTAGCGCAGACGCCGCCGCCCCGTCTCGATCGCCTGATCGGTCATGCAACCCCGTCCTCCGGTACGCCGCAGGCCCGGGCCACCCGGGCGCGCAGCGCCGTCATGAGCCGGGCCGAGGCCGGGTGGCCGGCGCCGGGAAACGCCCTGTCGCCGATGGCCGTCACGGGCGCCAGCAGCCGCAGGGAGTTGGTCAGGAACACGGCCTCGGCGCCGAGGAGGTCGGGCAGGCTCAGGGACCGTTCCTCCGCGCGCAGGCCGCAGCCGGCGGCGAGCCCCAGAACCTCCGCCCGCACGATCCCGGCCAGCACCCCGTCGGTCAGCGGCGGCGTCGCCAGGGTCTGCCCGAACAGCGCGAACAGGTTGCCGGTGCCCGCGCAGGCGACGCGGCCCCGTGTGTTGCGGAACAGAGCCTCGTCGAAGCCCGCGGCGGCGGCCTCCCGGGCGGCCAGCACCGCGTCGAGGTAGCCCAGCGTCTTCAGCCGGGCGGTGGGCGCCGTGTCGTTGCGGGCGATGGCCGTGGGCCACAGGCGCAGGGGCGCGAAGGCCGCGCTCCGGGCGCTCGGCGCCGCGGTGGCGAACAGGGTCGGGTGCGGATCCTCCGGGGGCTTCAGGCCCCGCGGGCCGGAGCCGCGGGTGAGGGTGGTGCGGATCGCCAGCCTGTCCGTCTCCCCCCTGCCCTGCCCGGCGAGCGACCGCATGGCGGCGCGGATCCGCTCCGGCTCGGCCGGGATCCCGAGCGTCGCCGCGGAGGCGACGAGCCGGTCGACATGGGCGTCCTCGAAGGCGACGCGGCCGCCGAGCGCCAGCGCCGTGTCGAACAGGCCGTCGCCGAGCGTCAGGCCGCGGTCGGTGTGGTCGAGGGGCGCGTGCGTCCCCGGGACGATCGCCCCGTCACGCCACAGCATCGCGGCGTCCCTCCGGCTGCGCGCGCCAGGCGCGGGCCAGGCCCAGGAAATTGGCGAACAGGGCGTGGCCGCCCTCGGTCAGGACCGATTCCGGGTGGAACTGGATGCCGTAGGTCGGGTGGGTCCGGTGCGAGAGCGCCATCACCTCCCCCTCCGGCGAGACCGCGTCGACGGTGAGGTGCTTCTCCATGCCGGGCTCCGGTGTCACCACCAGCGAGTGGTAGCGCCCGACCGGCATCGGCGCCGGCAGCCCGGAGAACAGCCGCTCGCCGGTATGGGCGATCGGCGTCGCCTGCCCGTGGAGCGGGCGCTGCGCCCGCGCGACCCGGCCGCCGAAGGCCGCGCCGATGGCCTGGTGGCCGAGGCAGACCCCGAGGATCGGCACCGCACCCGACAGCTCCCGGATCGCCGGCAGGGAAATTCCGGCCTCCGCCGGGGTGCAGGGACCGGGCGAGACCACCAGGGCCTCGGGGGCGAGCGCCCGGATGCCGGGGACGTCCAGCGCGTCGTTGCGCACGACCCGGACCTCCTCGCCGAGTTCCTCCAGGTAGCGGACCACGTTGAAGACGAAGGAATCGTAATTGTCGAGGACGAGGATCATGCGAAGGCCTCGAACACCCGGGCGGCCTTGGCCAGGGTCTCGTCGTATTCCGGCCCGGGCTCCGACAGCAGGGTCACGCCGCCGCCGGCCTGCAGCACCGCCTGCCTGTCGTCCATGAACACGGTCCGGATCGCGATGGATGTGTCCAGCGCCCCGTCGAAGCCGATCCGGCCGATGGCGCCGCAATAGAGCTCCCTCGCGTCGCCCTCGATCTCCGTGATGATGTCCATGGCCCGGATCTTCGGGGCGCCGGTGATCGAGCCCCCGGGGAAGGTGCCCTCCAGGAGGTCGAGGGCGTCGAGCCCGTCGCGGAGTTGCCCGGTCACCACCGACACCAGATGGTGGACGTTGGCGTAGGTCTCCAGCCCGCAGAGCGTGGGCACGGCGACGCTGCCCGGCGCGCAGACCCGGGACAGGTCGTTGCGCAGCAGGTCGACGATCATGACGTTCTCGGCCCGCTCTTTGACGGAGGCCTGGAGCGCGGCGGCCGCCGCCCGGTCGGCCTCCGGATCGTCGAGGCGGCGGGCGGTGCCCTTGATCGGGCGCGTCTCCACCTGCCGGCCGTCGAGGCGGATGAAGCGCTCGGGGGAGGAGGAGGCGACGCGCAGCCCCTCCAGCTCGAGATAGGCCCCGAAGGTCGCCGGGTTGGTGGCGCGCAGGCGCCGATAGAGGCCGAACGGATCGAACCCGGCCGGCAGATCGGCGGTGAAGCGCTGGGCGATGTTGGCCTGATAGATGTCGCCGGCGCGGATGTAATCACGGACCTTTTCGACAGCCAGCTCATAGCGCTGCCGGTCGAAGTTCGAGCGCCACGCGAGCGGTGTGCCCGGCCGGTCCGGTGCCGCATCCGCGGGCTCGGCGCTGCCGAGCCGGTCGGCGAAGCCGGCGAGCCGCGCCGCCGCCCGGGCCTGGCGGGCCTCCGGGTCGCGCTCGGGAAAGCCGGTGGCGACGAGCCGGCCGGTGCCGGCGGCGTGGTCGATCACCAGGGCCGTGTCGTAGAGGTTCAGGGCGATGTCGTCGGTGAGCCCGGCCCGCCGGGCCGGTGCCGCGACGCGCTCCAGGGCCGCGCCGAGATCGTAGGCGAGATAGCCGATCGCCCCGCCCGGGTAGGGGTTTTCGGGGTCGGGCGCGATCCGGTAGGGCGCGAGGCAGGCGCGCAGGGCCGCGAAGGGACCGCCCGGCACCGGGCGCCCGTCGAGGGTCGCGCGCCCGTCGCGGTAGCGGAAGCGGGCGAACGGGTCGGCGGCCACGATCGACTGGCGTCCCAGGGACTCGTGCCGCATGGCGCTGTCGAGGAAGGCGAGCCCGGGCAGGGACCGCAGCCGGGCCGCTGCCGCCACCGGGTCGATGAAGGGGATCTCTCGGGTCCACATGGCCGGGTTCGGGGCCGCTATCCTCTGGCTATGCGTCATCCGCTGCCGTCGCACAGGCGATGCCGCGGGGGAAGCGGCAGTTCCACGCAGGCACCGCCGCTCGGTGCGGGCAGGACGTGTCCGCGGCGCAGGATACACCCTGAGGCGGACACCGACGCTGACGGTCGAGCGCGACCGGCCCGCTCCTCCATGCAGGCCAATGACCTCATATTTTTCCGTCGGATAACAGGCGCGAAGGGCTCCGGGTCTCTCCCTCCCCCCTCTGCGGGGGAGGGTGGCCCCTGCATCGGCAGGGGTCGGGAGAGGGGAACCCGGCTTCAGAATGAGACGGGGGCCTTCAAGACGGGCATAAGCCTCGTTCTGCACTGTCGCTCCCCTCTCCCGACCCCCTTCGGGGGCCACCCTCCCCCGCAGAGGGGGGAGGGAGACGTGGGTGTGTCAGGCGGTTGCGCTTAGCCGCGAGCTTTGTGTGCCTCCGGCAGGATGCGAGACACAGGGCAAACGCTCATGTGATCTCTGAGGAATCATTTAGAACCTTCTGCAAGAGAAAAGGGTTTTTTGATTTATCGTAGCCTCGCGCCCCGGGCCGGCCACCCCTGCGGCGGACGGTCTCGCGCGGGCGGGCTGGAACCGCTATAGGGATGCGACCCCGAATTCTCGTCCCCGCGCTCCGTGTGGCTGCCCCACCGGCCACACGCGGGCGGCGTCCGACCCGTCGAATGCGCCCATGACCGCCACCGCCACGCCCGCCCCCAGCGGATCCGCCCCCAAGGCCTCGGCTCCGAAGATCTCGTTCGTGTCGCTCGGCTGCCCGAAGGCGCTGGTCGATTCCGAGCGGATCCTCACGCACCTGCGCGCGGAGGGCTACGAATTGGCCCGCCGCCACGACGGGGCCGACGTGGTGATCGTCAACACCTGCGGCTTCCTGGATTCGGCCAAGGCGGAATCGCTCGCGGCCATCGGCGAGGCCATGGCGGAGAACGGCCGGGTGATCGTCACCGGCTGCATGGGCGCCCAGCCGGAGGAGATCCGCGAGAAATATCCCGACCTCCTGGCGGTGACCGGGCCCCAGGCCTACGAGTCGGTGGTGGCCGCCGTCCACGAGGCGGTGCCCCCGGCCCACGACCCGTTCCTCGACCTCGTGCCGCCGCAGGGGATCAAGCTCACCCCGCGCCACTACGCCTACCTGAAGATCTCGGAGGGGTGCAGCAACCGCTGCAGCTTCTGCATCATCCCATCGTTACGCGGGAACCTCGTCAGCCGCCCCGCCGCCGATGTGCTGCGGGAAGCGGAAAAACTGGTCACCGCCGGCGTCAAGGAGCTGCTGGTGGTCTCGCAGGATACCAGCGCCTACGGGGTCGACATCCGCTACGCCGAGAGCCCCTGGCGCGACCGGAGCGTGCGGGCGAAGTTCTACGATCTCACCAAGGAGCTCGGCGAACTCGGGGCCTGGGTGCGGCTGCACTACGTCTACCCGTATCCGCACGTGGACGAGGTCATCCCGCTGATGGCCGAGGGCAGGGTGCTCCCCTACCTCGACATGCCGCTCCAGCACGCGAGCCCCTCGGTGCTCAAGCGCATGCGCCGGCCCGGCAACCAGGAGCGCCAGCTCGACCGGATCCGCAGCTGGCGGCAGGTCTGCCCGGATCTGGCGATCCGCTCGACCTTCATCGTCGGCTTCCCCGGCGAGACCGAGGCCGAGTTCGAGGAGTTGCTGGCCTGGCTCCAGGAGGCCAAGCTCGATCGCGTCGGCTGCTTCGAATACGAGCCGGTGGCGGGCGCCACCGCCAACGCGCTGGGCGACCTCGTCCCGCCGGCGCTGAAGGCCGAGCGCAAACGCCGGTTCATGGAGACGCAGAACGGGATCGCGCTCCGGCTGCAGCGGGCCAAGGTCGGCAAGCGGCTGGCCATGATCGTCGATGCCGTCGAGGGCGGCGTCGCCCGGGGCCGGTCGAAGGCCGACGCACCGGAGATCGACGGCACCGTCCACGCCGCCTTCCGGCGCCCGGTCCGGGTCGGCGACATCGTCACCGTGAAGGTCGACCGGGCCGAGGCGTACGATCTGTACGGCAGCGTGGCCTGATTTTTTCGGACTTCACGCGATCCCCTGTGCGCTACGGGACCGGGCCGGTTGACCCGGACCTCCAGTCCTGTGTGTTTGGAACATAACAGGAACTCAAGCCCGGCACCCGAGGCGGCGATGGATCCGGAGGTCGCGCTCCGAAAGATCATCCACATCGACATGGACGCGTTCTACGCCTCCGTGGAGCAGCGCGACGACCCGGCCCTGCGCGGGAAGCCGCTGGCGGTGGGCGGCTCGCGGGAGCGCGGCGTCGTGGCGGCGGCGAGCTACGAGGCGCGGACGTTCGGCGTGCGCTCGGCCATGCCGTCGGCCACCGCCCGGCGGCTCTGCCCGGACCTGCTGTTCGTGAAGCCGCGCTTCGAGGTCTACCGGGCGGTCTCTGAGGAGATCCGGGCGGTCTTCGCCCGGCACACGGCGCTCATCGAGCCGGTGGCGCTGGACGAGGCCTATCTCGACGTCACCGAGAATTTCTTGGGGCTGCCGACCGCCACGGCGGTGGCGAAGGCGATCCGGGCCGAGATCCTAGAGCGCACCGGGCTCGTCGCCTCGGCTGGGGTCTCGTACAACAAGTTCCTGGCCAAGGTCGCCTCCGATCACCGCAAGCCCGACGCCCTGTTCGTGATCACCCCCGCCATGGGTCCCGACTTCGTGGCGGATCTGCCGATCGGCCGGTTCCACGGGGTCGGCCCGGTCACCGAGGCCAAGATGAAGCGCCTCGGGATCCACACCGGGGCGGATCTGCGCGCCTGGACGTTGGAGCGCCTGCGCGAGATCTTCGGCTCGTCGGCCGCCTACTACCACGCGGTCGCCCGCGGCATCGATCACAGGCCGGTGCGCGCCCACCGGGTGCGCAAGTCGATCGGGGCGGAGACCACGTTCTCGGAGGACACCGCCGCCTTCGCGGTCCTGGCCGCCCGCCTCGCCCCGCTGTTCGACAAGGTCTGGGCCGGGGCCGACGCCAAGGGCATGCGCGCCCGGACCGTGACCCTGAAGCTCAAGTTCTCGGATTTCGCCCAGGTCACCCGGGCGAAGTCGCTCGCCGCGCCGGTCGCCGACCGGGCGAGCCTGGATCGGATCGGCCTCGACCTGCTCGCCGGCCTGTTTCCCCTCCGGCGCAGCGCGCGGCTGGTCGGCGTCTCGCTGTCGGGCTTCGCGCAGGGGGAGATCGAGGGGCCGATGCAACTCGGGTTAGAGCTATAGAGAGGCGATCAATTTTAGGTTACAGGTCCTATGCTGCGACGCAGCGCCCATCGTGCGATGCCGCACTTTCGGTTCGGCAGGGCAACACCAGATTGGCGGCACGGCGTGCCGCACCGTACGGACGGGCGCCGCCGAGAGAGAAGGACCCCCGTCCATGACGAAGCCCACTGCGCTGGTCGCGACCGCTGCCCTGACGCTGGCCCTGTCGGCCGGCGCTGCCCTCGCGGACGGCAATTCCGCCTTCAGCGCCTCCAACACGGCGCTGCTGATGGGCAACACCGCGAGCCCCGGCCGCCTCTATGTGCCGACTGAGAGCGACGAGGACCGGCTCATCACCAGCTCCATCGCCGCCCCCGCCCCTGCCGCCGCTCCGCATGGGCAGAAGGCGCCGGCCCGCATGCCGGCCCGCTGAACGAGCCGCAGGCCCGGGCGCCCGCTCGACGTCCGGGACAACGTGAGGTTTGCATCGTTCGGGCGTTCTTGGCTCAGGCGTTCTTGCGCGGCCGGTGGTTCGGGTCGATGCCGCCGTCGAGCTTGGTCTCGTTGTCCACGTCGCCCTCGAAGGTCGAATCCGCCTGCAGATCGGCGGGGTCGGCGCCGCTCATGCCCTTCGAGGTGCCGATGCCGGGATTGCCCTTGAGGTCGGCGTCGGTGGGCGTCTCGGTCTTGGGGTGCTTGCCTGACATGCTGGCTCCTGTCGCGTTCCGGAGCGAGGCCAACGCGTCGGGGCCGATGCGGTCGCCCGGGGCCCGTGCGGCGGTTCGCCTCCGGGGCCGTGCGGGCGCTCAGCCGATCTCCGCCGCCGCGATCCGGTGCACCCCCGCCGCCCGCATCCGCGCCCAGGCCTGCGCGAGGGCTCCGTCGACGTCGATCCCGCGGACGGCATCGTCCACCACCCAGACGTCGAAGCCCGCGTCGCGGGCATCGAGCGCGCTCCAGGCGACGCAGAAGTCGGTGGCCAGCCCGCACAGGACGAGGCGGGTGATCCCGCGCTCCCGGAGCGCCCCGGCGAGGCCGGTGCGGGTGGTGCGGTCGGCCTCCAGGAAGGCCGAATAGCTGTCGACCCGGGGATCCAGCCCCTTGCGGATCACCAGCCCGGCCCGGTCGGTGTCGAGGCCCGGCGCGAAACCCGCCCCCTTGCTGCCCTGGACGCAGTGCCGGGGCCACAGCACCTGCGGACCGTAGGGCAGAGCCACGGTCTCGAAGCTTGCCCGTCCCGGATGATTGTCGGCGAAGGAGACGTGGTCGGCCGGGTGCCAGTCCTGCGTCAGGGCGACGTGCCGGAACTGTTGCTGGAGCGCGTTGACCGGGCCCACCACCGCGTCGCCCTCCGGGACGGGCAGCGCCCCGCCCGGCAGGAAATCGACCTGCACGTCGATCACGAGGAGCAGGTCGCCGCCGCCGGGAGTCACGGCTTGAGCCCTACGGCAGCATCACGATCGAGCCGGTGGTCTCCCGGCCCGCGAGGTCGCGGTGCACCTGCTGCGCCTCGGAGAGCGGGTAGGTGGCGTTGACGGCGATCTTCACCGCGCCGTCGCCAACCACCTTGAACAGGCGGGCGGCCGCCTCCTCCAGGGTCGCGCGGTTCGACGAGAAGGTCGCCAGCGTCGGGCGCGTCACGTAGAGCGAGCCGCGCGGCGCCAGCAGCCCCAGGTCGAGCCCGGTGATCGCCCCGGAGGCCGAGCCGAAGCTCGCCAGCAGGCCGAGCGGCGCGAGGCTGTCCAGCGAGCCCATCAGGGTCGCCTGCCCGACGCCGTCATAGACCACCGGGACGCCCTTGCCGCCGGTGATCTCGCGCACGCGCTTGGCCACGTCCTCCTCGCGGTAGAGGATGACGTGGTCGCAGCCGTTCCGCTTGGCGAGTTCCGCCTTCTCGGGGCTGCCGGCGGTGCCGATCACCGTGGCGCCGAGGTGCTTGGCCCATTGGCAGGCGATCAAGCCGACGCCGCCGGCCGCCGCCTGCCACAGGATCGTGTCGCCGGGCTTCACCGCGTAGGTCCGGTGCAGCAGGTACTCGACCGTGAGGCCCTTCAGCATCATCGCGGCGGCGGTCGTCGCGTCGACGCCCTCCGGGATCGGCACGGCCGCCGAGGCCGGGATCACCGGCTCCTGCGCGTAGCAGCCGTCCGCCACCGAGCCGTAGGCCACCCGGTCGCCCGGCTTGAACTGCGTGACCCCCTCGCCCACGGCCGTGACGGTGCCGGCGCCCTCCTTGCCGGGGGTGTAGGGCAGGTGCGGGGACTTGTAGGCGCCGGTGCGGAAGTAGATGTCGATGAAGTTGACGCCGATGGCCGCCTGCCTGACGCGGATCTGCCCGGGGCCCGGCTCGGCCAGGGGCACGTCCTCGAACTGCATCACCTCGGGGCCGCCATACGCGTAGACCCGGATTGCCTTCGGCATCGTCGTACTCCCGCTCGCCGCCCCGTTCGGGGGCGTTGCAGCCGCAGATAACGGAGCGGCCGCCGGAGGCAATTTCTTTTTGCCGTTCGCCCTGCGGTTGTGGCCCGATCCGGGCCCGGATCCTGGATCCCGCGCCCCCGGCCGCCTATCTTGGTCCTGCCCGCCCCTCCGACGCAAAAGCCCCAAACAATGTCCGGCACCACCCGCACCAGCGCCGATCTCGATCCGCGCCGCCGCCGCCTGCTCTTCCGGTCCTGGCACCGGGGCATCCGCGAGATGGACCTGATCATGGGCCGCTTCGCCGATGCCGAGATCGGCACCCTGACGGAGACGGAACTCGACCAGTTCGAGGCGCTGATCGAGGTGCCGGACCGCGACCTGTTCAAGTGGCTCACCGGCGAGGCCGAGACGCCCTCGAACTACGACACGTCGGTCTGGCAGCGCGTGCGGGCGTTCCACCGGCACGACGCGCCGATCCATTCCTGACGCGAGGCGGCCATGGACGAACCGAAGCCCAATTACGACCACCCCGCCCGTTCGATCGCCACCGAGCTTGTGGTGCGCATCATGCTGGAGATGATGGAGCGCTCGGATCCGGCGCTGCGCGGCGCGATCCTGCGGCAGGCGACCGACCGGGCCGCCGCGATGACCGCGCACATGCCCAACGCGGATTTCTTCCGCGGCCGGGTCGAGGCGGCGCTGGCCGAGATCGTCGGGCCCGACGCGTAGGGCTCAGCGCCCCTTGCCGGCCGCCCGCATGTGGTGCCGCAGCACGGCGTTGATCCGGGCCTGATAGCCGCGGCCGGCTTTTCGGAAGTCCTGTAGCACGTCGCTGTCGAGCTTGAGCGAGACGGCTTCCCAGCGCCCGGCCGACGGTCACGCGGCGTTCCCCGCCGTACTCGCGTCGATCGTCCAACAGATCGAGCCGCGCGTCGTCGGCGAAAACCTCGGCCATATCCAACAGGTCGAAGTGCCGCGCCTCCAGCAGCAGCGCACGCTGTCCCGAATTGCAGCCAAACACGCGTTCCATGCTGGAGCGTCGCCGCCATATAGGGCACCGTCAGCCACCCCAACGCCGCCGGCGGGATGCTTTATCACGACGGCTCAATGGGCTAACGCCGGCCCGCGTCAGCCCTCCCTGTGCCCGGCGGGACTCCCCGCGAAAGACCCGATGGCCAAGCCCCAGCCGAAATCGTCCCCGAAGCCCCCTGCCCCCGCCGCCAAGCCGCAGGTCGCGCGCTTCGCCCTCCCGAAATCCTCGGCGCTCGCCCAGGCGATCGACGCCCTGAAGCGCGGCGACAGCCCGGTCCTGGCGAGCGCCCCCGAAGGGTTCGACGCCCTGGCGCTGGCCGACCTCGCCCGCGCCCTGGCGCCGACCGTCGACGCCCCCGCGGTGCTGGTCCACGTCGCCCGGGATTCCGGGCGCTCGGCGTCGTTCCAGGCGGCGCTCGGCTTCGTCGCGCCCGAGATGGACGTGATGAACCTGCCGGCCTGGGACTGCCAGCCCTACGACCGGGTCTCGCCGACCACGGCCACGGCCGCCGCCCGGATGACCGCTCTGGCCCGCCTGGCCCGGACCCGCTCCGCCGAGGACCGCCCGCGCATCCTCTGCACCACGGTCAACGCCCTGGTGCAGCGGGTGCCGCCCCGGGCCCACATCGCCCGGGAGGCGCTCTCGGCGGCGATCGGCAACGTCATCGCCATGGACGACGTGGTCGCCTGGGTGGAGGCCAACGGCTTCCTGCGCACGGGGACGGTGCGGGACACCGGCGAGTACGCGGTCCGCGGCGGCATCCTCGACCTGTCGCCGCCGGGCCTGCCGGCGCCGATCCGCCTCGACTTCTTCGGTGACACGCTGGAATCGATCCGCGCCTTCGACCCGGAGACGCAGCGCACCACCGGCCAGCTCCGCTCGCTCGACCTGATGCCCATGAGCGAGGTCCAGCTCACCACCGAGACGATCCGGCGCTTCCGCCAGGGCTACATCCAGAGTTTCGGCGCCGCGACCCGGGACGACCGGCTCTACGAGACCGTGAGCGAGGGGCGGCGCTACGCCGGCCTCGAGCACTGGATGCCGCTGTTCTACGACCACCTCGACACGCTGTTCGACTATCTGCCCGGCGTGCCGCTGGTGTTCGATCCGCAGGTGGAGGACGCCGCCGCCGAGCGGATCAGCTTGGTCCAGGACTATTACCAGGCCCGCGAGGGCGCGATGAAGACGCCGCAATCGGGCGTCGCCCCCTACAAGCCGCTGCCGCCCCGGGCCCTCTACCTGACGCCGAACGAGCTGAAGGAGCGGATCGGCACCGCCACCGTGGCGCGGCTGACGCCCTTCGCGCAGCCCGAATCGCCTGAGCGCGCGGTGATCGATTGCGGCGCCAGGGCCGGACGGACTTTTGCGCCGGAGCGGGCCGACGAGAACGCCAGCGTGTTCGACGCGGCGGTGGCCCATATCCGCGACCTCCAGGGATCCGGTCATCACGTGATCCTGGGAGCCTGGTCCGACGGCTCCCGCGACCGGCTCTGCGGCGTGCTCACCGATCACGGCCTCAGGAAGCCCGTGGCGATCACCCGGCTGACCGACGTCTACGCGCTGAAGCGCGGCGCGGATTCGGCCGTGGCGGTCTGGGGCCTGGAGGCGGGTTTCGTCGCGGGCGACCTCGCGGTGGTGTCCGAGGGCGACATCCTGGGCGACCGGCTGGTGCGCCAGAAGCGCAAGGCCAAGCGGCCCCAGGACGTGATCCTGGAGGTCCAGGCGCTCCAGCCCGGCGACCTCGTGGTCCACGCCGACCACGGCATCGGCCGGTTCTCCGGCCTGAAGACGATCCACGCCGCCGGCGCCCCGCACGATTGCCTGGAACTCGCCTATACCGGCGGCCTGCTGCTCCTGCCGGTGGAGAACATCGAGCTCCTGACCCGCTACGGCTCGGAGGATTCGGAGGTCGCCCTCGACCGGCTCGGCGGCGGATCGTGGCAGGCCCGCAAGGCCAAGATGAAGCGCCGCATCCTCGAGATGGCGGGCGAATTGATCAAGGTCGCGGCCCAGCGCTTCGTCCGGAAGGCCCCGTCCCTCAAGGCGCCCGAGGGCCTGTACGAAGAATTCGCCGCCCGCTTCCCGTTCGAGGAGACCGAGGACCAGGCCAACGCCATCGACGCGGTGCTGGACGACCTCAATGCCGGCCGGCCGATGGACCGGCTGGTCTGCGGCGATGTCGGCTTCGGCAAGACCGAGGTGGCGCTCCGCGCGGCCTTCGCGGCGGCGATCTCCGGCAAGCAGGTGGCGGTGATCGTGCCCACCACCCTGCTCGCCCGCCAGCATTTCCGGACCTTCGCCGAGCGGTTCAAGGGGCTGCCGGTTCAGGTCGCCCAGCTCTCGCGCTTCGCCAGCGCCGGGGAGATGAAGCAGGCCCGCGCGGGTCTGGCCGACGGGACCCTCGACATCGTGGTCGGCACCCACGCGCTGCTCGCCAAGAACATCGCCTTCAAGGATCTCGGCCTGATCATCGTGGACGAGGAGCAGCATTTCGGCGTGGCCCACAAGGAGCGGCTGAAGGCGCTCCAGGCCGACGTCCACGTACTGACCCTCTCGGCGACCCCGATCCCGCGCACGCTCCAGCTCGCCATGACGGGGGTGCGCGAGCTCTCGATCATCGCCACGCCCCCGGTGGACCGGCTGGTGGTGCGCACCTTCGTGACGCCGTTCGACCCGCTGACCATCCGGGAGGCCCTGCTGCGCGAGCGCTACCGCGGCGGCCAGGCCTTCTACGTGGTGCCCCGGATCGAGGACCTGGCCGAGGTCAAGAAATTCCTCGACGCCGAGATGCCGGAGATCAAGGTCGCGGTGGCCCACGGCCAGATGGCGGCCGGGCAGCTGGAGGACGTGATGACGGCCTTCTACGAGGGCAAGTTCGACGTGCTGCTCTCGACCACGATCGTGGAATCGGGCCTCGACATCCCCACCGCCAACACGCTGATCGTGCACCGGGCCGACATGTTCGGGCTGGCCCAGCTCTACCAGCTGCGCGGCCGGGTCGGGCGCTCCAAGGCCCGGGCCTACGCCCTGTTCACGACGCCGGCCAACCGCCAGCTCACCGCCCAGGCCGAGCAGCGGCTCAAGGTGCTGCAGAGCCTCGACACCCTGGGGGCGGGCTTCCAGCTCGCCTCCCACGACCTCGACATCCGCGGCGCCGGCAACCTCTTGGGCGACGCCCAGTCCGGCCACATCAAGGAGGTCGGCTACGAGCTCTACCAGCAGATGCTGGAGGACGCGGTCACCGCGCTGAAGGCCGGCATCGAGGACCTGCCCGAGGAGGCGTGGTCGCCGACCATCGCGCTCGGCGCGCCGGTCACCATCCCGGAGGATTACGTCGAGGATCTGGGCGTGCGCCTCGCCCTGTACCGGCGGCTCGCCACCCTCCAGGACGACGCCGAAATGGAGAGCTTCGGGGCCGAGCTGATCGACCGGTTCGGGCCGCTGCCGCCGGAGGTGGAGCAGCTCCTCAAGATCGGCACGATCAAGATCCTGTGCCGCAAGGCCAATGTCGAGAAGGTCGAGGCCGGGCCGAAGGGCGTGGTGGTCCATTTCCGCGACCGGTCCTACGCCAACCCGCAGGGGCTGGTGGCCTACGTCGCCGAGCAGGCCTCCTTCGCGAAGGTGCGGCCCGACATGAGCGTGGTGTTCGTGCGCGAGCTGACCACGGTCCCGGCCCGGCTCAAGACCGCCACCGAGGTGCTGCGCAGCCTGGTCAAGATCGCCGAGCGGGGGAAGAAGGCCGCCTGAGGGGGCGGGGGGCGGTGCAACATCCCGCCCGACAATCCCCCTCCTCCTGAAGTGCGGCGAAGCCGCCGCGAAGGAGGCCTCCAGGGATCGCGCGATCCCCGGGAGCCCTGACCTCGGCGGCGCCCTCACGCCGCATCGCCGCGGCTGCCCTCCCCCGGGAGCAGGTCCGGCAGCCGGGTCGCGACGGCGGCGCGGATCGCGGCCTCCACCGCGTCGGGGTCGCGGGCCGCGTCGATCACCGCGCAGCGCTCGGGCTCCGCCCGGGCGATGGCCAGAAAGGCCTCCCGCAGCCGGACGTGGAAGTCGAGGGCCTCGGCCTCGAACCGGTCGGCCCCCTGCCCGCCGCCGCGCACCGCCGCCCGGGCGAGCCCGACCTCGGGGGGCAGGTCGAGGATCAGGGTCAGGTCCGGCCGGGTCGGGCCGACCACGACCCGCTCCAGGGCGGTGAGGACGTCCGGATCGAGGCCCCCGGCCGCGCCCTGATAGGCCCGGGTCGAGTCGATGAACCGGTCGCACAGCACCGTCTCGCCCCGCTGGAGCGCGGGGCGGATCAGCCGGTCGAGGTGGTCGATCCGGGCGGCGCAGAATAAAAGGGCCTCGGCGAAGGGGCCGTAGGGCTTGGCGACGCCGCCGAGCAGGGCGGCGCGGATCTCCTCCGCCCGGGGCGAGCCCCCCGGCTCGCGGGTCACGCAGACGCCCCGTCCGGACCGCGCCCGCAGGGTCTCGGCGAGGCGGGCGATCTGGGTCGACTTGCCGGCCCCCTCCCCGCCCTCGAAGGTGACGAAGGCGCCCCGCGCCTCCGCGGGATCCCCGAAGCGTGGCACGATCACGGCTGCGCGGTCACGACGGGTTGGCGGCCCCGGCCCCGGCCTTGTCGCTGCTCTTGTCGCCACCCTTGCCGGCCCGGTCGAGGGCCTTGCGCACGAGGCCGGTGCCGAATTCCAGCGCGGCGTCCATGGCCCGCTGCGGCAGCGTGCCGGGCTCCACCGCCGCCCCGGCGTAGAGCGGCTGGTCGAGGGCGACCGTGTCCCCGCGCTGGATGCGCAGGGCGCCGACCGGCTGGCCCTCCGCCACGGGGGCGACGAGCGGCCCGGTATAGATCGCCTTGGCGCTGACCCGGTCGCTGGAGCCGCGGGGCAGCAGCACCCGCACCGGCTTCTTCGCCACCAGCGGCACGGAGCCCGCCTGGCCGCCATACACGGAGGCCTCGGCCACGGTCTCGCCGGCCCCGAAGATCTGCCGCGTCTCGAACGCGCGGAAACCCCATTCCATCAGCTTGCGCGCCTCGGAGGCGCGGTCCCGGGCGGTCTTGAGGCCCGACACCACCAGCACCAGCCGCTGGCCGTTCTGCACCGCCGAGCCCGTGAGCGCGTAGCCGGATTCCTCCAGGTAGCCGGTCTTGAGCCCGTCCGCGCCGATGTCGAGGGTCAGCAGCGGGTTCCGGTTCTGCTGGCGGATCTTGTTCCAGGTGAACTCCTTCTCGGAGAAAATCTTGTAGTAGTCCGGGTAGGTGTCGATGATGTGCAGCGCGAGCTTGGCCATGTCCCGGGCCGTGACCTTCTGGTCGGGGGCCGCGTAGCCGGTGGCGTTGCGGAAGGTCGAGTTGGTCAGCCCGATCTCCTTGGCGCGCTGGTTCATCAGCCCAGAGAACGCCTCCTCGGAGCCGGCCATGTTCTCGGCGATGGTGATCGCCGCGTCGTTGCCCGACTGCACGATCAGGCCGCGCAGCAGGTCCGACATCCTGATGCGGCTGTTGACCTGCGCGAACATCGACGAGCCGCCGCCCCCGGCCCCGCCGCGCTTCCACGCGTCCTCGGTGACGGTGAACTCCGTGTCCATCGACAGGCGGCCGGATTTCAGCGCCTCGAACACGATGTCGGTGGTCATCAGCTTGGCCATGCTGGCCGGCGAGAACCGCTCGTCGGCGGCCTTCTCGAACAGGACCGAGCCGGAATCCGCGTCGATCAGGATCGCGTGCGGGGCCGCGGTCTGGAAGCCCTGCGCGGCGGCGCCGGCGAGGCCCGCGCCGAGCGCGCAGGCGGCCGCGAGAAGGGTGAGAAGGGTCCTGCGCATCGCCGCTCCGTCCCGCGCCTGTCGTCCGGCCGGAGGAGACCCCGGCCCTATCCCAATAACAAGCGTAACCATATTACGGTTTCGGCGCCGGATCGAATGCGAAATGTCTCATCGGCGGCCGGATCCGCCCCCGGGCTCCTCCCCCGGGCGGTCGGACGCCGCCGGGGCGTCAGTAGATCCCGGCCATCCGGGACGGCCGGGTTCCGGCGGCGGCCGTCCGGGTCGGCGCCGTGTTGGCCGGCGTGGCTTTGATCGCCGCCGCCTTGACGGCCGGGGCGGCCTGCGGGGCGGCCGCATGCACCGCCGCCCCGCGCGGCGCCGCGCCGGCCTTGACCGCCGCGTCCTTCACCATCGCGATCTTGACGGTCGTACCCTTGCCCGGCGCCGCCGCGGAGGCGAGGCGTGCCATGGCCTGCTTGGCCGGACCCGGCATCGCCGCCGGTGCCGCCTGGGCGAGCCGCGTCGGAACCGGGGTCCGGGCCGGGCCGGAGACCGCGGACGGCCGCCGGCCGGCCTCGGCCAGGGCGAGGCGGCCCGGTGCCGCGGCCTTCGGGGAGGCGCCATGCCCGGCCGCCTGCGGGGCGGCCTCGATGGCGGCCGGGTTGAGCCCCGCGACCTTCAGGTTCGCGCCTCTGGCGGCGATCGGGGCCGGGTGGAACTCCCGCACCCGCGGGGCCGTGGGCTGCACCGCCGCCGGGACCGTCACGGCGGCCGCGGCGAGCACGATCGGGGCCCGGACCGGCGCGGGCCGCGGCGCCGGAGACGCGGCGGGCTCCTCGGGCTCGGGGGCGGGCTTGAAGGCGAGGGGCGCGGGGGCGGAGCGTTCGTAGCGCTCCGGCTCCTCGGAGGGGCCGAGATCGGCCATCATCACGGCCGAGCGGCCGGCCGGGCGCCCGTCGGTGCGCAGGCTGGCCAGCAGCTTGCGGTCGTCGCTGCCGGCGACCGAGGCCTTGCCGACATACTCGACGCGGACATGCGCGGTGCCCTGGCGGTGGAAGCCCAGCGCGTCGGCGGCCTCCTCCGACACGTCCATGACCCGGCCCGCATGGTAGGGGCCGCGGTCGTTGACGCGCACCACCATCGAGGAGCCGTTGTCGAGGTTGGTCACCCGGGCGTAGCTGGGCAGCGGCAGGGTCGGGTGGGCGGCCGCGATCGAGTGGCGGTCGAACACCTCGCCGTTGGCGGTCATGCGCCCGTGGAAGGCGGAGCCGTACCAGGAGGCGAGGCCCTCGCGCACGTAGCCCTGCGGGTTCTCCTTGGGTACGTAGGTCTGGCCGGCGACCACGTAGGGCTTGCCGGTGTAGCGGCGGCCGCCGCCCTTCGGGATGACGTCGCCCTCGTTGTAGAGGCGCGGGCTCGCCTTGACCCCGTATTTCGGGTCGACCCCGTTGCCGGCTGCGAGCTTCTGCTGGGGCGCGGTGGCGCAATTGGCCGTGGCCAGGGCCACGCCCGAGACGGCCAGCAGCCGCAGGGCGACGCGCGCAGGCCGGGAAAGGGTCGTGCGCACCATCGTGGACTTCACCAAACTCTACGCGTGACCGGGGTCCGGACCGGACCGAACCCGGCCGCGCCAAGAGGCTCGCGACCGGGTCCACCCAGAATTGTAGCGATCGCGTAAAGGAAGCCTGAACGCTGCCGGCGGCGGGGGTTCAGGGGGGGGGCGCGGCGGTGCCGAACGCTTCGCGCGCGATCTCAAGATCGACGGACAAGTCTTCATCTTGGAAGGAAAAAAATTGACACGGTGCAGCGCGCGTGCCTTCCGCCTCTGCGGACATCTTTCCCCGCTGAGGCTATCGGATTCACACGTCCCGGTGTGGCACCAGCACTTGGAGAAAAGCGCGCCTTTCCCCGGCCCGCAGGGCTATGGGCGACACAGGTTTGAGCGGGCTCGCCTGTCCGCTTGAGGAGGCACGGGGGCACTCTCCCGTGCCGGTCTGCGGAGTCACATAGCTGGCTCGGGGGCCATCGTTCGGTCTCTCGAAGGGGCGGTCCCGACTTCCCACGCGCCCTCCCTCCCCCCTCTGCGGGGGAGGGTGGCCCCTGCTTCAGCAGGGGTCGGGAGAGGGGAGCGCGGCTTCAGGAAATTGCGCGACCCGCATGACGGGCACGGCCCAATTCTGCACCGTCGCGCTGCCCCTCTCCCGACCCCCTTCGGGGGCCACCCTCCCCCGCAGAGGGGGGAGGGAGACGCGCGGATCCTGCCTCCCTCCGATGAAGATGTAGGACCGTCCCAGCCGGCAGAGGGGGCGGGACGGATGTGGAGCCGCCCTCAGCGGGAGCGGGTCTCGGTCAGCTGGGCGATCGACCGGGCGCCGCGCTGCTTGAACAGGAGGTCGAGGCCCTCCAGGATCAGGGCGTGCATCTTGGTCCGCTCGGCGAAGGCGAGGTCCCGGACCTGATCGTAGACCGGCGGCTCCAGGTAGACCGACATCTGGCGGGCGCGCTGCTTGAGCGTGGCCGCTTGTCTCGGCGCCGGGGGCGCCAGGGTCAGGGCGACGATCTCGGCGCCCTGCGGCCGCGGCGCCGCGGAGGATCGGGCCGGCGGGCTCGCCGAGGCGACGATCGCCGCGAGGCTGAGCTTAGGCGGCTTGGACATGCTGGCCCGTCCTCAGGGACTGCGTGCGGCGCTCGATCCAGGACCAGAGGCGGCGGACCTCCCCGGCGGCCTGACCCTTGGGGTTGAACTCGGTGACGCCCTGCCCGAGGCCGATCGCGTCCTGGTGGTCGGCGCGCGCGACGATGTTCACGTCGGGCAGGATGCCGAGCACGGCGAGCCCGTCCGCGGCGTCCCGGACCCGGTAGGAGCGCGGCGGGGTCTGGTTGAGCACGAAGGCGAATTTCTTCTCCAGCCGGTAGACGGCCGCCAGGGTCGGCTTGAACGCGCGCAGGTCGGCCGGCGTCGGCCGGCACGGGATGATGCAGAGATCCGCCGCGCGGATCGCCGACAGCGTGCCGGTGGAATCGACGCCGGGCGTATCGATGAACACGTAGTCGTAGGCCGAGTCGCGCAGGCGCTCCATCACGGCGTCGATCTGGGTGGCGTCGATCTGCGCGACCTCCGGGCCATCGACGGTCCGGTGGTCGGCCCAGTCCGAGATCGTGGCCTGGCGGTCCATCTCCAGGATGCAGACCGTGTGGCCCGCCTCCCGGGCGGCCACCGCCAGGGAGATGCACAGCGTGCTCTTGCCGCTGCCGCCCTTCTGCGTGACGAAGGTGATCGCTTTCATCCTGGGCGTCCTCCAGAAGGCCCCGCGCATCCGTCCGGGCGCCTGCGACTCGCGGTCACGGCGCCGCTTGAGCCAACCTCAGGTGGCTGGATCGCCCGGTGCCGCGATCCCGGAGCCCGAGGAGGCCCACGGGCACGGTGGCGCCGACATGGTTAACGGAGCGTTAAGAGCGCGTTTGGCCCGCCTCATGCAGATCGCACCGGCGCACCTCGAGAGATCCTAAACTTCAGGTTAAGATTTTTGGCCTGAAATGGGTTAACAGACTTCCCACGTCGGCGTCGATACCGTAGCTTGGGCACAACCGACATGGGGAGTCTGCGGGGTTGATAACCTCAAGTTTAAGAACGTCGGACATCCCCGCGAGGAATGGCATGGCCGAAGCCCCGATCCCGCAATCCGTCCTCGACGCCTCCGGCGTGGTCGGCACGTGGGTCCACGACTACTGGGCCGGGCAGCTGGAGCTCTCGGCCTCCTTCGCAGGCCTGCTCGGCCTGGACCCGGCGGCTGCGGCGAGTGGCGTGTCCCTCGAAACCTTCCTGGACCGCACCCATCCCGAGGATCGCGTCCGGATCGAGAGCTACCTGCATGCGGCCGCGGTGATCGGCGGTTCCGTGGAGGCGGAGTTCCGCACGCGGGACACCCGGGACGGCATCCGCACGCTGCTGATGCGCGGCCGGATCGAGCACGATCCCACCGGGCGGGCGACGCGCGGGCGCGGCATCGCCATCGACCGGACGGAGGAGCAGGCGGTCAACCTCGTGCAGAGCGAGCGCGTGGTGAACCGGATGGCCGAGCACATCATCGCCCTGCGCGACCTCGCCCGCGCCCTGCACCGGCCGGCGCTCACCGACCGGATCGAACACCTGATGATCGAGATCGGCTTCGAGCTCGCCCGCTTCCTGCCCGAGCCCGAGGACGAATCGCGGCATTGAAGCGGGTTTCCAAAGGGCGAGCCCTTTGGCGGGGTTCGGGGGCGGAGCCCTGAGATCTTGGACCCTGAGATGTTCTCCAGGGCGCCGCCCTGGACCCGCGAAAGGTCTCGACCTTTCGAAACCACGACTGGAGCCGTCGACGCCGGCAAGCTACTGTCCCGACAACGAATTGCCGGGGAGGACGGGATGGCCCGCGACACGATCTACGACCGCGACCTCGACCGCGTGCCGGCCAACCACCAGCCGCTGACCCCCCTGCTCTACCTGGACCGGGCGGCCCGGGTGTTCCCCGATCAGGTCGCGGTGATCCACGGCGCCCTGCGGCGGCCCTATCGCGACCTCTACGCCCGGGCCCGGCGGCTCGCCTCGGCCCTGGCCCGGCGCGGGATCGGCCGCGGCGACACGGTGGCGGCGCTGCTGGCCAACACCCCCGAGATGATCGAGTGCCACTACGGCGTGCCGATGACCGGGGCCGTGCTCAACACCCTCAACACCCGCCTCGACGCCGCCGCGATCCGCTTCTGCCTGGAGCACGGCGAGGCCAGGGTGCTGATCACAGACCGCGAATTCTTCCGCACCGCCGCCGCGGCCCTGGAGGGACTGGAGACCAAGCCCCTGGTCATCGACGTCGATGATCCGGTCTATGACGGCCCGGGCGAACGCCTCGGCGAGACCGACTACGAAGCGTTCCTGGCGGCCGGCGATCCGGACCACGACTGGCAGCTCCCGGACGACGAGTGGGACGCGATCACGCTGAACTACACGTCGGGCACCACGGGCGACCCGAAGGGCGTGGTCTACCACCACCGCGGCGCGGCGCTGCTGGCGCTCGGCAACGTCGTCACGGGCGGCCTCGGGCAGCACCCGGTCTATCTCTGGACCCTGCCGATGTTCCACTGCAACGGCTGGTGCTTCCCCTGGACCCTGTCGATCGTGGCCGGCACCCATGTCTGCCTGCGCCAAGTGCGGGCGGACGCGCTCTACCGGCTGATGGCCGAGCACGGGGTCACGCATCTCTGCGGCGCGCCGATCGTCATGCAGATGCTGATCAATGCCGCCGATTCCGAGCGCCGGGACCTGCCCCGGCGCGTGGCCTTCTTCACGGCCGCCGCCCCGCCCCCCGAGGCGGTGCTCGCCGGCATGGCCGAGGCCGGGTTCGACGTCACCCACCTCTACGGGCTGACCGAGAGCTACGGCCCGGCGGTGGTCAACGCCTGGCACGCCGATTGGGACGCCCTGGCGGCCGATCAGCGGGCGGCCAAAAAAGCCCGCCAGGGGGTGCGCTATCCCGTGCTGGAGGCCCTCGACGTGCGCGATCCGGACACGCTGGCGCCGGTGCCGGCCGACGGCACGACGATCGGCGAGGTGATGATGCGCGGCAACGTGGTGATGCGCGGATACCTCAAGAACCCGGCCGCCACGCAGGCCGCCTTCACAGGCGGCTGGTTCCGCACCGGCGACCTCGGGGTGAAGCACCCGGACGGCTACATCCAGCTCAAGGACCGCTCGAAGGACATCATCATCTCGGGCGGCGAGAACATCTCGTCGATCGAGGTCGAGGATGCCCTGTTCAAGCACCCGGCGGTGGCGGGCGCCGCCGTGGTGGCCAAGCCCGATGCGAAATGGGGCGAGACGCCCTGCGCCTTCGTGGAGCTGAAGCCCGGGGCGACGCCCACCGCCGACGAGCTGATCCAATGGTGCCGGGGCCGGCTCGCATCCTACAAGCTCCCCCGCCACGTGGTGTTCGGCGAGCTGCCCAAGACCTCCACCGGCAAGGTGCAGAAGTTCGTCCTGCGCGCGCGGGCCCGGGAGGAGGAGGCCTGAGACCGAGGCTCGCCGGAACCGCCCGGCCGGTCAGGTCCGCGGGGGATCCCGGCGGTCGGCGCGCACCGGGACGCGCACGGCCCGGGCGTCGCGCAGGTCGGCCAGGACCTGGGCGAAGAACGCCTGGAACGACACCAGGCTGAACAGGGCGATCGAGGCGACCAGGGCGGCGGAGACCAGGGTCTTGGCGGTTGCGGGGTCCACGGCGGGGAGTCCTTAGCTGAATCGCGCCGCGGACGGTCCGGGCGAGGCGCCCACGATCACGGCGTCGGCACTATCCCAAGGTGGGCGTGCCGGCCCCGCGCCGCCAGCGCCGCATGGTCGCGCCTGGCATGCGCCCACGTTCGGGCTCGCCGGGTCCCGGACGGCCTGCGCCCCGCCGGCACTGGTGCGGCGGCGGCGCGAAGACCGGGACCGTGCAGCTTTCCGAGGTGGCCGAGCGTTGCGTTTCCCGCAATAAGCCCCCCGCGCGGAGCGGGGTGCATCCGGGAGAGACGGCATGGCCGGCAACGGCATCGCGAACGGCGCCCTCGCGGCCTGGTTCGCCCTTCAGGCGGCGATCCTGACCGCGGGGCCATCCCGCGCCCAGGAAACGGTGCCGGCGCAGGTGCCTACGCAAGTGCCTACGCAAGTGCCCGAGCCAGGAAAGGTCCCGACGCCGGCATCGCTGGCCTCCGGCCCGGCCCCGGGCGAGCCCGTGACCCGGGCCGGCTATTTCTACGTCGGCGGCCGCTACGCGAAGCTCGGCGACAAGACCGTGATGATCGGCCAGATGTTCGTGCAGTCGCGGACCCCGGAGCGGGTCACCCAGCCCTACCCGGTGGTGATGGTCCACGGGCTCGCCCAGACCGGGGTGAACTTCCTCGCCACCGCGGACGGACGGCCCGGCTGGGTGCAGCGCTTCGTCGAGAAGGGCTATCAGGTCTACGTGCTCGATCAGGTCGGGCGCGGGCGCTCGGGGACCAACCCGGAGGTCTACGGCCCCTACGACCGGCTCGGCACGCGCAGCCTCGAGAGGACCCACACGGCGCCGGAGGTCTACGACCTGTACCCGCAGGCCAAGCTCCACACCCGCTGGCCGGGCGGGGCCGGCGTGCAGGGCAATGCCGGCTTCGACCAGTTCTTCGCCAGCCAGGTCCCGTTCCTCGCCAACAGCCAGCAGACCGAGGAGCTGGTCGATCCCGCCCTGATCGCGCTCCTCGACCGGATCGGCCCGGCGATCCTGCTCACCCACGGCCAGGGGGCCCTGTTCGGCTGGGCGGCCTCCGATGCCCGGCCGGACCTCGTGAAGGCGCATGTGGCGGTGGAGCCGAGCGGACCGCCCTTCTTCGACGTGCAGTTCCGCGGCGGCAAGGAGTTCTGGGAGAAGGCCGGGGACGGGCGCGCCCGCGCCTACGGGCTGACCCGCATGCCGCTGACCTTCGCGCCGGCCGTGAGGGCGCCCGAGGACCTGATCGTGGCGCAGGAGGCCAAGGGGCCCGACAAGGGGCCCGACAAGGGGCCCGACAGCAAGGCGGCGGAGGGGCGGGTGCGCTGCTGGCTCCAGGGCGAGCCCGTCCGCACCCTGCCGAACCTCGCGAAGGTCCCGACCGTGCTGGTGACCGCGGAGGCTTCCTTCCACGCCCCCTACGATGCCTGCACGGCCGCCTTCCTGACCCAGGCGGGCGCCAAGCCCGACGTGATCCCGCTGGCCGACCGGGGTCTGGGCGGCAACGGCCACATGATGATGCTGGAAACCAACAGCGACGCCGTGGCCGATCTCGTGGCCGGCTGGCTCGCGGGGCGCGTCCGGTAGGCCGCCCCTCCCCTATCCGCCCCGCCGGGCCCGGCCCGGCTTGCCACCGATGCGTGTCTCGACCGCAACAGCCCTCGCCCGATGCGCGAGGGCCGCTTGCGGCCGCGCATGGCTGCGCGTAGGTCTTGAAGACGAAAGACCAATCAAAACAGTAGTTTAGCACAATTCTAAACAGCGCGGCATCGGCGGCGGGGGCCATCCCGGCGATCGCGGCCGGCTGCCCGTGGCGTCGCATCCGGCCAGGTCCCATGAGAGTTGCTCACCCCCGTTGCCGCACCCCGCTCGCCCGCACCCTGCTGGCCGGTGCCTCGTTCGCGGTCCTGGCGCAGGCCGCGCCGAGCCTGGCCCAGGACGCGCCCCGCCGCGGCGTCGGTTCGCCGGCCGGGAGCAGCGTGCAGCTCGGGGAACTGAGCGTCGAGAGCCAGGGGGGCGGCGCGCCGGTCCCCGTGGCCCGGGCGGGCGCGACCGCGCGGGCGGTGGAGAGCCCGACCGGCCCGGTCGACGGCTACGTGGCCAGGCGCTCGGCCACCGCCACCAAGACCAACACGCCGCTGATCGAGACCCCGCAATCGATCACCGTGGTGGGCCGCCAGCAGCTCGACACCCAGAACGCCCAGACCCTGCAGCAGGCGACGCAATACGTCGCCGGCACCTATGCGGGCACCTTCGGCGCCGACACGCGCCTCGACTATTTCCAGCTGCGCGGCTTCGTGGCCAGCGATTACGGCCTCTACCGGGACGGCCTGCAGCTCCTGAACTACGGCTTCGCCTATTACCGGGTCGACACCTACGGGCTGGAGCGGGTCGAGGTGCTGCGCGGCCCCGCCGCGGTGCTGTTCGGCGCCGGCAATCCCGGCGGCCTGATCAACCAGGTCACCAAGCGCCCGACCGAGACCCCGTTCGGCTCCATCGAGGTCGGCGGCGGTTCCTTCGACCAGCGCTACGCCGCCTTCGACGTCGGCGGCCCGGCCGACCAGGAGGGCCATTGGTTCACCCGCCTGACCGGCTATGCCCGCAACGGCGGCACACAGGTCCAGGGCGCGCCGGACGACAGCTACTACATCGCCCCGGCCTTCACCTATAAGCCGGACGGGTCGACCAAGCTCACCATCCTGTCGAGCGTCCAGCACGACAACACGGCGGTGACCTCGAACTTCCTGCCCTATTACGGCACGGTGAAGCCCACGGTGCTGGGCCTGCGCATCCCGCGCTCCCTCAACGTGGGTGACGCCGGCTTCAACACCTTCCAGCGCGACCAGGCCTCCATCGGCTACGAGTTCGAGCACGTCTTCGACGACACCTGGGCGGTGCGCCAGAACGCCCGCTACGCCTTCGCGGAGAGCAACCAGAATTCCTATATCGGCCAGCTCGGCTACGCCGACGCCCAGCAGACCCAGCTCGCCCGCTACCTGTTCCGCGACCACGCCAAGGTCGCCCAGCTCGACGTCGACACCCAGGCCGAGGCCAAGTTCTCCGACGGCTTCTTCCGACACGATGTCCTGATGGGCGTCGAGTACCGGAACTTCCAGATCCACGACAACCAGGCCTCGGGCTTCCCCGGCCCGAACCTCAATATCCTCGCGCCGATCTACGGCCCGCAGACGGTCTCGGCCACGCCCTACCTGATCCAGGCGGACTCGTTCCAGCAGATCGGGCTCTACTTCCAGGACCAGATCAAGCTCACGCCGGAGCTGAGCCTGATCCTCGGCGGCCGCCAGGACTTCGTCGAGAACACAGTCTACGACCGGCTGACCCCGTCGAACACCAACGGCCGCAACGACAGCGCCTTCACCTACCGGGCGGCCGCGATCTACAATTTCGACTTCGGCCTCGCGCCGTACGTGATGTATGCGACCTCGTTCCAGCCGCTGATCGGCACCGACATCAACGGCCAGACCTTCAAGCCCGAGACGGGCGACCAGATCGAGGGCGGCGTGAAGTTCGAGCCGCCGGGCCAGGGCTATTTCCTGACGCTGGCCGGCTTCGACATCCACCGCAGCAACGTGCAGACCCCGAACCCGGTCAACACCCTGTTCCAGACCCAGATCGGCGAAGTGCGCTCCACCGGCTTCGAGGCGCAGCTGGTGGCCAACGTGCTCGACGGCCTCAACGTGGTCGCCTCCTACACGGTGTTCGGGATCAACAGCGTACGGGGCAATGCCGACCAGATCGGCCGCGTCCCGGTGAACACGCCGGAGAACCTCGCCAACCTGTTCTTCGACTACACGATCCCGGCCGGCGACTGGCGCGGCTTCGGCTTCGGCGGCGGCGTGCGCTACATCGGGCGCTCCTTCGCCGACGTCGCCAACACCCTGCGGTTGCCCGACTACGTGCTGTTCGACGCGCAGGTCCACTACGATTACGAGAACTGGCGCTTCCAGGTGAACGCCACGAACCTCGCCGACCGGCGCTTCGTCTCCTCCTGTCAGGCGGAGAATTCCTGCTTCTACGGCGACGCCCGGCGCGTCCTGGCGAAGGTCAGCTACAAGTGGTGAGAAGGGTCACCGCGTCTCCGCGGTAGAGCCGCGCCCGGTCCCGGTCGAGGCCCCCGGCCCGCCGCTCTCCGAGGAGCGGGCGGGGGCCAATCGGTCAGCGCATGTGCCGGCGCATCATGTGGTGGCGGTGATGGCGGTGCATCATGCGATGGCGCATCATCCCCGACTGCATCCGGGCGTTGCGGTGCATGCCGCCGAAATTGCCGTTGCCCTGGGCGGCGGCGTTCCGGTCGAGGCCGTCGCCGGGGGCGGCCAGGACCGGGGCCGCCGTGCCGAGGACGAGGCCGAGCGCGAGCGTCGCGCCGAGGATGATCTTGTTCATGGGACGAGTATCTCTCCGCGACCCTGCGCCGCGCCGACCGAACGGGTTGCGGGCGATCCGGTTCCGGATGCGGCCCGGAATCGCGGCGCGGCATCCTGTGACAGGGCGCAGGGTCGCCCCGGCCGCGACCGCTTCCTCCGATCCCCGCCTCGCCTCACCCGCCCGGGGGGAGGGCCGGATCAGGCCCCCGGACCCGCCGCGATGGCCCACAGGGTGAGGGGTTCGGGCAGGGTCGCCTGCGGCACCGGGACGGCCCGAATGCCGGCCGGCAGGGCGCCCCGGAGCAGATCCAAAAAATCCCCCGAGGCGGCGACCTCGATCTCGGCGGCCTTGGCCTGGGCCTCGATCCGCGACAGGGCGTTCATGGCCGGGCCCAGCACCGTGTACTCGGCCCGGACCCCGTCGTCGAACACCCCGACCAGGAGGTCGCCCGCGTGCAGGGCGACCACGACCCGCAGGGTGAACAGCCCCTCCGCCGCCCGGGCCGCGTTGAGGGCGGCGATCCGGCGGCGGAGCGACAGGGCGCAGGCCAGCGCCGCCCGCGCCTGCGCGGCGGGCGGGCCGACCACGAACTGCACCAGCACCGCATCGCCGATATACTTGTCCACGAGGCCGCCCCGCTCGGCCACCGCCGCCTGCGCGGCCGCCCGGACGGCGAGCAGGGCCGCCACCATGGTCTCGGGCGGGTGCTCCCGGGAGAGCCAGGAGAAGCCGCGGATGTCGAGGATCATCAGGCAGGCGTGGCGCCGGTGGACGCCCGGCGCCGAACCGCCCTCCTCGGCGGCCAGATCGAGGGCGACCGGATCCGGCACGAAGCGGGCGAGCCGGGCCCGTTCGTGCTCCATCCGCAGCGCCCGGGTCACCGCCCCGCGCAGGCGGCTCACGCCGTCGACCACCAGGAGCCCCGCCGCCACGAAGGTGGCGAGCCCGGTCACCTGCGCGGTCGGGAACGTGTCGGGCCCCGGGAACAGGTCCGGCCGCATCAGGCCGGCCAGGAAGGCCGCACTCCAGCAGGCGGTCACGAGCCCGCAGAACACCAGGGTCTGCGCCACCCGCATGCTCAGGCCGGTCTGGAGCAGGAGCAGGAAGGCCGGCAGGCGGCTCACCGCGTCGGCGCCGAGGCCCGCCCCGCCCCCGGCCAGCATGTGCTCGATGATCACGTAGACCGCGAGCCCGGCATTCAGCCCGGTGCCGGCCCAGCTGCAGCGTGTGGCGCGCGCGCCGCCGCTCCGCTCGCCGAGCCCGAACCAGACCGTCCCGAAGCCATAGAGGCCGAGGATGAACCAGTGGCTGAGGGCGTGCAGGGAGCCGTCATAGGCCTGGGCCGCCATCAGCAGCACCAGCACGATGATGGCGCGCAGCCCGAGCAGGCGCAGGCCCCCGCCCGCCTGCATCGCACGCAGCACCGCCGCGTCGTCCGAACCCGCGGCCGCCCGGCCCTCGGCCTGCGCCCGGGCGGGGAGCGGGGCGGGAAGCGGCGGCCTCTCGGCGCCGCCCGGGGCCATCAGCCGCCCCGGTCGAGGCGCCGGGCCGCCGCGAACCGGTTGAGGAAGCGCGGCTCCTTCTCGGGGGCGATCCGCACCGCGAGGTGCAGCGTGCCGTCCGCCTCCGCGCGCCGGTCGAGGATCTCGGCGTTCTCGTAGAGCCAGTTCAGCGCCGCCCCGTCCTCCGGCGGCAGCGCCACGGCGAAGCTCGCCCGGTGGCGCCCGATCCGCGCCTCGATCCGGCTGTTGAGGGCGGCGAGCCCCTCCCCGGTCAGCGCCGAGACCAGGACCGGCGCGGCGCTGTCGCGGTCGTTGCGGACCTTGCCCTGGCCGCTGAGATTCATCAGCCGGGTGCGCTCGTCGTCGTCGAGCAGGTCGGCCTTGTTCCAGACCTCGATGATCCGCTCGGCACTGGTCTCGATGCCGAGTTCCCGCAGCACCTCGCCGACATCCTCGGCCTGGGCCTCGGAATCGACGTGGCTGACGTCGCGCACGTGCAGCAGCACGTCGGCCTCGATGGCGTCCTCCAGGGTGGCCCGGAAGGCCGCGATCAGGGGCGTCGGCAGGTCGGAGATGAAGCCCACCGTGTCGGACAGGATCACGGTCTCGCCGTGGGGCAGCTTGGTCGCCCGGGCGGTGGGGTCGAGGGTGGCGAACAGCATGTCCTTGGCGGTGACCTCGGCCCGGGTCAGGGCGTTGAACAGGCTCGACTTTCCGGCGTTCGTGTAGCCGACGAGCGCCACGATCGGGTACGGCACCCGCGCCCGGCTCTGCCGGTGCAGGCCGCGGGTCCGCACCACCGCGTCGAGGTCGCGCTCGATCCGGGTCATGCGTTCCTGGATCATGCGCCGGTCGGCCTCGATCTGGGTCTCGCCGGGGCCGCCCAGGAAGCCGAAGCCGCCGCGCTGGCGCTCCAGGTGAGTCCAGGAGCGGACGAGGCGCGACTTCTGGTAGGCGAGGTGCGCGTGCTCGACCTGGAGCGTGCCCTCCCGGGTCGAGGCGCGGCGGCCAAAGATCTCCAGGATCAGGCCGGTGCGGTCGATGACCTTCGCGCCCCATTCCTTTTCCAGGTTGCGCTGCTGCACCGGCGACAGGGCGCAGTCCATCACCACGAGGCCGATCTCCCGGGCGCGGATCAGGCCGGCGATCTCCTCGACCCGGCCCTTGCCGAGATAGGTCGCGGGGCGGATCCGCGGCAGGCTGACGGCGAGGCTCTCGACGACGTCGAGCTCGATGGCGGCGGCCAGGCCGGTGGCCTCGTCGAGGCGCGCCTCCACGGAGCGCGTGGGCGCCGCCGGCCCGTGCCCGGACCCCGATGCGCCGCGCGCGAGGTAGGGGCCGATCACCAGGGTGTGGGTCGCCGCGGCGATCTCGCCCTCGGGGGCGGCCTGCGCCTGGAGGCGGGCTTCGCCGGACGTCAGCGTCTCGCTCATGCAGCCTTTAGCGCCGCCGGAACGCCGGCGGCTTCGTTCGAGAAGTCGGATTCGACGAAATGGGGATGCGGGCGGGCCCGGCCAAGATGCCGGCCGGGAACCGCCGCAGATATCCCACGGCGGGATGGGGCCCTCACCCGCCCCCCGCAGAGGCTGTGACGTTCACACGCCGCCTCCAGATGAGGCCAACGGCCAGCCCCCAGGTGCGTCCCCCTCCCCCCTCTGCGGGGGCGGGTGGCCCAATGGGCGCCCTCTGCGTCAGCAGGGGTCGGGAGAGGGGAACGCCGCTGTAGGAAATGTCGCGCCGCTCGATCCATCCTGAACCGTCGCGCTGCCCCTCTCCCGCCCCCTGCTGACGCAGAGGGGGGAGGCAGGGCGGGTGTCAGCTCCGGAGCGGGCCTGAAGTCCAGCCGGAGCGATACAAATGCCGATGTTTGAACCGCGTGGCCCGCCCGGGAGACCGGACCCGCGCCGTCCAAGCCCAGGGCGGTTCGGGACGGTGCCGCCCTCCCGCGAAAATCACGCCTTCTCGGCGGTCTCGTCCGGCTCGAACAGCTGCACCGGATGGCCCGGCATGATCGTGGAGATCGCGTGCTTGTAGACCAGCTGGGAATGCCCGTCCCGGCGCAGCAGCACGCAGAAGTTGTCGAACCAGGTCACCACGCCCTGGAGCTTGACGCCGTTGACGAGGAAGATGGTCAGCGGGATCTTGTTCTTGCGGACATGATTGAGAAACGTGTCCTGAAGGTTCTGTGCGCGTTCGCCCGCCATCTTCTTGGCCTTCTTGTTGTCCCGGCTCGATCCGCCCGGGATGGGTATGTCGCGGGCCGGATCACCGACCATCCCGCCCGCGGCTTTGTATACAAGCACCATGACTTGGTGAAAGCGTGGGTGCAAGCAACCCCCGCTTCGGCGTCATCCGTGACGGATCGGCACCACTCTCACCGCGTCGGCCCGACTCTCCCGCTCACGGGCCGATACCCAGGGACTTCAACTTCCGGTGCAGGGCCGAGCGCTCCATGCCGATGAACTCGGCGGTGCGCGAGATGTTGCCCGAGAACCGGGCGATCTGCGCCACGAGGTACTCGCGCTCGAAGATCTCCCGGGCCTCCCGGAGCGCGAGGCTCATCAGCTTCTCGCCGCCCGCGCCCCCCGGCGTCGTCGGCACCAGGGCGCCGATCTCGGAGGGCAGCATCTCGGAGGTGACCTCCTGCTCCGGATCGGCCTGGGTCAGGATCATCAGCCGCTCGACGTTGTTCTTGAGCTGGCGGACGTTGCCCGGCCAGTTGTGCGACTGCAGCACCGCCATCGCGTCCTCGGCGATCCGGCGCTTGGGCAGGCCGGTCTGGGACGAGATGTTGTCCATGAAGAACTGGATCAGCTCGGGCACGTCCTCGCGGCGCTCGGACAGGGCCGGCACCCGGATCGGCACCACCGAGAGCCGGTGGAACAGGTCCTCGCGGAACCGGCCCGCCGCGATCTCCTCCTGCAGGTCCCGGGAGGACGAGGAGATGATCCGGACATCCACGTGGACCCGCGTCGTGCCGCCGACCCTTTGAAAATTCTGGTCGACCAGGACGCGCAGGATCCGGCTCTGGGTCTCGCGCGGCATGTCGGCGACCTCGTCGAGGTAGAGGGTGCCGCCATGGGCCTCCTCCAGGGCGCCGACCCGCCGGCCGGTCTCGCCCTCGACCCCGAACAGCTCCGCCTCCATGGTCTCGGGCAGGATCGCGGCGGCGTTGAGCAGCACGAACGGGCCGTTCGACCGGGCCGAGGCCTTGTGCAGGCTGCGGGCGGCGAGTTCCTTGCCCGAGCCCAGCGCCCCGGTGATCATCACCCGGGCGTTGGTCGGGGCCACCCGGTCGAGGGTCTGGCGCAGCTGGTTGATCGCCAGGGAGGCGCCGACGATGCGGTTGGTGGTGCCGGAGCGCGCCGTCAGGTCGCGGACCTCGCGCCGCAGCCGCGAGGCCTCCAGCGCCCGCTCGGCCACCAGGATCAGCCGGTCGGCCTTGAACGGCTTCTCGATGAAGTCGTAGGCCCCCGCCTTGATGGCCGAGACCGCGGTCTCGATGTTGCCGTGGCCGGAGATCATCACCACCGGCAGGTCGGGATTGGCCGCCTTGATCAGGTCGAGCACCTGCAGGCCGTCGAGCCGGGAGCCCTGCAGCCAGATGTCGAGGAACACCAGGTGGGGCCGGCGCGCCTCGATGGCGGCCAGCGCCTCGTCCGAGCCGCCGGCCGTGCGGCAGCGGTGGCCCTCGTCGTCCAGGATCCCGGCCACGAGGTCGCGGATGTCGGCCTCGTCGTCGACGATCAGGATATCGGCGCTCATGCGTGCATCTCCGCGATCCGGGGGGCCGTCGGCGCGGCGCCCTTCTCCTCTGTCGTGACGGGACTGGTGCCGGGGTTCGCCCCGGCCGGCTCGGGCCCGTGCTCGCGCGGGATCCGCATCCGCACCTGGCCGCCGCGGCCGGCGGGATTGTCGTTCAGCTCGATCCCGCCGCCGTGCTCCTCAAGCACCTTGCTGACGATGGCAAGCCCCAGCCCGGTGCCGCCCTCGCGGGTGGTCATGTAGGGCTCGAGCAGCCGCTGGCGTCCCTCGGCGGGAAATCCCTTGCCGTTGTCGGTGACGGCGATCACCGCGAACCCGTCCTCGACGGCGAGGCTCAAGCCGATCTTGCCCTTGCCGAGCTCGGCCTCCGGCACCTCGGCCACCGCCTCGACGGCGTTCTTGAGGATGTTGGTGATCACCTGGCTGAGCAGCCGGATGTCGAAGGCCGCCACGATCTTTTCCGAGTTCGCCGCGCCGCCCTCCGCCGCGCCCGTCTCGGCCGAGAAGGCGAAGTCGATGTCCGGATGCGCGACCCGCATCATGAACAGGTTCTGCTTGGCGATCTCGGTGAGGTCGTTCGGGGCGATCGCCGGCTTGGGCATCCGCGCGAAGGCCGAGAACTCGTCGACCATGCGCTTGATCTCGTCGACCTGGCGCACGATCGTGGCGGTGCACTGGTCGAACACCTCCTTGTCGGCGGTGATGACCTTGCCGTACTTGCGCCGGATCCGCTCGGCCGAGAGCTGGATCGGCGTCAGGGGGTTCTTGATCTCGTGGGCGATCCGGCGGGCGACGTCGCCCCAGGCGGAGCTGCGCTGCGCCTGGACGAGGTCGGTGATGTCGTCGAGGGTCACCACCGAGCCCCGGGACGAGCCTTGCGCCTGCTCGCTCGTCACCCGCACCGTGATGGTGCGCTCGCCCCGCGACCGGGCGAGCTGGATCTGCTGCTGCTGGAGGCTGCGCGGGCGGGCCTCGCTCTCGGCGAGCACCGGGGCGAGTTCCGGCACGGCCCGGGCCAGGGACTGGCCGACCAGGGCGTCGCTCTCCAGGTCGAGCATCCGCTCGGCGGCCGGGTTGGCGATGGTGACGAAGCCCGACGCGTCGAGGCCGATCACCCCGGGCGAGACCCCCGACAGCACGGCCTCCGTGAACCGGCGGCGGGTGTCGATCAGGTCGCTCGCCGCGAGCAGGCCGGCATGCTGGCGGCGCAGTTCCTGGGTCATCTTGTTGAAGGCCTCGCCCAGATGGGCGAGGTCGCCGCTGGTCTTCCTGGTCGGCACCTGGGCGTAGAAATTGCCCGACGCGACCTGGTCGGCGGCGTTGATCAGCCGCCGGATCGGGGCCACGAACCGGTTGGCGAAGTTCATGCCGAACCACACCGCCGACAGGAGCGCGATCAGGGCGATCAGCAGGAACACCGACGCGAAGGTGATCTGGATCGAGCGGCGCAGGGAATCGTAGGTCAGGTACTCGGCCGCCGCCGCCCGGGACACGCCGGGGAACTCGATGGCGAGCTGGCTCACCTCCCGCTGCACCATCAGCACGGCGTCGTCGTAGGCGGGCATCCGCACCAGGGCGGCGAAGACCCGCCCCTCGGTGGGCAGCAGGCAGATCGGGTCGGCGGAGGTCGCCGCGTCCTCGAAGGCCGCCGCCGAGGGCAGGCGGTTCGTCTTGAGGACGTCGATCTTGGCCCGGGCCACCACCTCGGTGGGTCCGCGCATGATCTGGGCGACCGGCAGGCCGAGATTGGTCGCCCGGGTCGTCAGGAAGGTCTGGAACCAGTCGCGGTTCACGTCGAAGTTCGGCCGCGCCCGGGTGAGGTCGTCGGCCAGGATGCGGATCTCCCGGGCGAGGCTCTGACACTGGTTCTCCTGGTAGGCGTCGGCCACCTCCACGGATTTCAGCACCACGTCGCGGACCCGGTCGGTGAAGCCGAGCGACAGGCCGCGGTCGATGGTCACGGAGGCGACCACCGCGAGCAGGATCGTCGGCAGGATCGCGATCAGCGAGAACAGGCCGACGATGCGGGTGTGCAGCCGCGCCACCGCGGCGTTGGCCTTGCGGGCGTGCAGGAAGACCCGCGCCTCCCAGGCGATGATGAAGGCGAGGCCGAGCACCAGGGCGGCGTTGATGCCGAGCAGCGTCACGCCGTAGGCGGGCGTCGGCGTCACCCGGATCACCCCGGCCAGGATCAGGAAGGTCGCCAGCGCCGAGATCAGGGCGGTGACCACCACGGCGGCCCCGACCCAGCCCGGACCGCGGGGGCCCGGCCGCAGCGATTCCGCCAGCGCCGCGTCCTGACCCGTCCCCTCGCCCGGCCCTTCCGGGTCCGGCGCGGGGCCTTCCTCTGTCGGTGAGCGCTGCAGGAACGGCATGACTGGTGCAGGGCCACAACAGTGTGGCGGAATTAATACGACTCGGCCCGTCGGTGACGACGCGCGCAAGTTGAATTCATCGCGGGTCCACCACCGCACGCCACGCCGCGGCGCCGGGATTTTCCGGTGGCGACTCGGCCGGCCCCGGGCGTAACCCGGGGCCGGCCGCGCGGCGGGGCCGGAGGAGGACCGAGGCATGACCGGCGTTTCCCCCGCCGCCGCGATCCGGGTCGGCCTGATCGGCTACGGCTATGCCGGCCGGACCTTCCACGCGCCCCTGATCCGCGCCGTCGCCGGCCTCGATCTCCGGATGGTCGGCTCGCGCGATCCCGCCCGGGTCGAGGCCGACCTGCCCGGTCTGGCGGTCGTCGCCGATCCCGTGGCGGTCGCCACCGCGGCGGCGGTCGACCTCGTGGTGATCGCCACCCCCAACGACACCCACGCCCCCCTGGCGCGGGCGGCCCTGGCGGCGGGCAAGCACGTGGTGGTCGACAAGCCCTTCACCCTCGACCTCGCGGAGGCGCGCACCCTACGCGGCGCGGCGCCGGGGCAGGCTGCTCGCGGTGTTCCACAACCGGCGCTGGGACAGCGATGTCCTGACCGTCGGCAGAGCCATCGCCGGGGGCGTGATCGGACCGGTCCGGCATTTCGAATCGCATCTCGACCGGTTCCGCCCCCAGGTCCGCGACCGGTGGCGCGAGGGCGACGGCCCCGGGAGCGGGATCTGGTACGATCTCGGGCCCCATCTCCTCGATCAGGCGCTCCTTCTCTTCGGCCTGCCCGACCGGGTGACCGCCGCCCTGGCGCGGCTCCGGCCCGGGGCGCGGTCCGACGACTGGGCCCACGTGGTGCTGGACTATCCGGGCCTGCGCGTGGTGCTGCACGCCAGCATGCTCGTCGCCGGCGGGTCGCCCCGCTTCCGCGTGCACGGCGAGGCCGGCAGCCTGATCAAGCACGGGCCGGACCTCCAGGAACGGCAGCTGCTGGCGGGCCTCGCCCCCGGGGCGCCGGGATGGGGCGCGGATCCGGACGCGCTGGAGATCCATGACGGGGCCGGGCGGGTGACGCGTGTGCCGGCCGTGGCCGGGGACCAGCGCCGATTCTACCAGGGCGTGGCCGAGACGATCGCCCGGGGGCCGGTCGACGACGCGGCGGCGCTGGAGGCCGTTCGCGTGATGGCCTGCCTCGAGGCGGCGCTCACGTCGGCCCGGACCGGGGCGTCGGTCGGCCTGGCGCTGGCGCCGGACGAGCGGGGGCCTTGAGCGGGCGGCGTCGATCCCGACGGTCGGGGCATTCGGGGGCGGGATCCGGCCGGCCGCGACCTTTGCGCGCGGCCCTGCCGTCGCGTCGGGACGCGGCCCTGCCGTCGCGTCGGGACGTGGCGGCCGGGACCTTGACCCCGGCGGCCGCGGCCCCTAGCTCCGATTATGGAGGCGAACGGGGTCTGGTGGCCCTCCTGGTCTTCAAAACCAGCGGTACGCCAACAGCGTACGGTGGGTTCGATTCCCATCCGCTTCCGCCAAGGACGTATCCATCGACGTCCACGTTCGTCCATTAACCCCCTGACCTCCAAGCGGTTTATCGGATCAGTCGTCCGAGAGTGTCTGCTGGCGTTTGGCCAAATCCACAATTATGATGTGGGTAACGGGGTGGGTGCGAATGCTGTGCCGGGTAAGCTGACTGCCCTTGGAGTTACGAAGCTCAAGGTCCCCGGCATGTACGGGGATGGGGGTGGCTTGTGGCTTCAAGTTACCGGCAACGGTGCCAAGAGTTGGATCTTCCGGTTCACGCTGGGCGGTAAATCGCGTGAGATGGGCCTCGGTTCGGCGGGCACGTTTTCGTTGGCTGAAGCGCGTGACAAAGCTCTGACGTGCCGCAAGCTCTGCTACGAGGGTATCGATCCGATCGAAGCTCGCCGTCAGCAGCGCCAAGCGGCGGCCCTCGAATCAGCGCGTGCCATGACGTTTCGGCAGTGCGCCGCAGCTTACATCGAATCACACAAGGCGGGTTGGCGGAACGAGAAACACGGCGCTCAGTGGCTCGCCACCCTCGAAGCTTACGTGCACCCCATATTCGGTGATTTGTCGGTTCAAGCCATCGACACCGGTCTCGTTATCAAGGCGATCGAGCCGATCTGGACCACAAAGCCGGAAACCGCTGTTCGCGTGCGTGGTAGAATCGAGTCGATCCTCGATTGGGCAAAGGCCCGAGGTTTCCGGGCTGGTGAAAACCCAGCGCGTTGGCGAGGGCATCTTCAAAATCTCCTGCCCCGCAAAACCAAAATTCAGCGCGTCACCCACCACCCTGCCCTGCCCTTCGCTGAGGTGCCGGAATTCTTAAGGCGTGTTGCCGAGCAACCGGGCATCGCGGCTCGGCTCTTAAAGTTCACGGTTCTTACAGCTGCTCGCACAGGCGAGGCTCTCGGTGCCCGGTGGTGCGAGTTCGACCTAGCGGCCGGAACCTGGACTGTGCCAGCCGAACGGATGAAGGGCGGTGTTGAGCATCGGGTGCCCATCTCCGCTGCCACGCAAGCCATTTTGACCGAAATGGCCGTGGTGTGTGCCAGCGAATTTGTCTTTCCCGGCGGCCGGTATGGTCGTCCTCTTAGCAACATGGCGATGCTGGTGCTGTTGCGGCGCATGGATCGTAGCGACCTGACCGTTCACGGCTTTCGATCCTCGTTCCGGGATTGGGCTAGCGAGATCACGCACTATCCATCCGAAGTAGTTGAGATGGCGCTAGCTCACGTCGTCGAATCAAAGGTCGAGCGAGCTTATAGGCGGGGTGATTTGTTCGAGAAGCGGCGCGAATTAATGGATGATTGGGCTAATTTTTGCGAAGTAATATAAAAATAATAAGCTTATTTTTCTAAATTCCAGTTTTATTTAATTGGTGCCGGGCAGAGCTTTGTTTGGGGTCACGCCAATTCATACCGACAAAGCCGTGCCCTCACTCGAAGCGCGGTGACTCACTCGGGATGGATGCAGGCCATGCTCAACGATACGGTTCCAGCCTTTCGGTTTAACCGACTTCGTCCCCCCTCCCCTTCGACCGAGCCGCCGCGTCGAAACGATCCGGTGAAAGCGACTAACGGGTCGATGGCCGCAAAGCCTGCAAGCAAGCCGGCCGCGTCACTTCGAACCAACGCTGAGGCCGGCAGCCGCGACGCCGTGGCCGCCGACGCCGAACGCTTCCTGCACCAAGCCAAGGGTAATGGGTCTCAGCCGCTTGGCAGCGCGGACTGGTTGCAGCGAGCCGGTCTCAACATCCGCAAGGCATCCGACGCCCAGCACCTCGAAGCCATCGCCCTGGCCTACGCTACCTATATCCGCATCAGCACGAGCCCGCTAAATGTCGCGATTATGGCCGAGCTTGAGACCCTGAGCGGGCGCAAACGCTCGCGGACCACTCACGACCTGCACCTCATCGTCGAGCGATTCGTCTCTTACGGCGGTGAAACTGCGGCCGAGCGGCTGGCGGCGCGTAAGCTGATTAGCCGGGACGTCCGAGCGATTCAGCACCTCGAATCTGCCAAGGTGCTGCCGAGCCGGGTTCAGGCGCTGGCAGCTATCCCAGGCGAGGGGTTGCATGCCTGGGCGCGCCAGAGGGCAGTGGCGAAGCGAGTGTCCGTGTCCCCGCCGAATGCCATCGCGGAGGCGCGTCAAGCGAAGGTTGAGGCACGGCAACGGGCGCTGATCCATGAGGTAGCGATCACGACGCGGCGGCCGGACGGCTCCCGGAAGGCACAGCGCCGCTACGCGATCACCGGCCTGTTGGGGGCTGAGATCGTGGGGCTGCGACGGCGCTTGAAAGGTCTTCAAATGGTGGCCAAGCGCGAAGCTTCGACTCGCTGACTGAGCCGACGGCGGAGCGCTGTGATCAACCTCGCTTCTGGAATGCGCCATCAGCGGACCTTCGGGCAAAACCACCTGAATGGCCGCTTGGAGTCCGATAGCTGCCGTTGAGATGGAATGGTCGGTCCGGCGACCACAACGTCCTCATGTCGTGCCCCATAAAGTTGACCCTAACCTTTGGGCGTCGATACGGTCGCCGTCATGGCCATGGCATACTCATACATCCGCTTCCCGCACCCGGAGCAGATGCACGGCGACAGCCTCCGCCGGCAGCGAGAGGCCGCTGATAAGTGGGCGGCCGAGAAGGGGCTCGTGATCGACGAAAGCCTCACGAACCTTGGGTTGAGCGCCTAGTTGTAGCTGTGGCGTGGGTCAGAGGCCGGTATCCCGGCCGCCCAGGCATCATCGCCGATTCGTCTCCAAGAGCGCCGTCGAGCATGTTGATCCGACTGTGGGGGAATTGGCTCAGGGCGAGTGATGTCGACAGGGCGGTACGTTCGGGGGGAGATCCCTTCGCCTCCCCTGCGCCGGTCACCTTCCAGGTGACGAGCGGGACCAAGATGCTGCTCGACGCTTGCGTTCGCCTCCTTGCCTATTCGAACCAAATTATCGCGGAAGGCATCCCAGTCCGGCTCGTGTTCGAAGACGGCCCTGCGATGGGGTACCTCGACCGGATGGGGTTTTTCGATCACCTCACGCCTGAGGTTGAGGTGTCGCCGGATCGTCCTGTCGTGTCCGGCGCGTATGTGTTCGGAGGCAACAATCGGGGCCTCGTGGAAATCTGTGCCATCCGCCCGGGGATCGATGCCCATGACCTGATCTCTAAGCTGAAGGAGACCATTGGCGCCACCTGCGGGGCCAGGACCGATTTTCCGCAATTCGAGGATGCGATGTCGACAATCCTCTCGGAGCTCATCGAGAACGTGTACCTGCACGGTGGCGACGGTGCGACCGGGCATGCGGCCTTCCAATCGTACCCTGCCTCCAACAAGGCGCGTGTCGTGGTCTCTGATAATGGGCGTGGGCTGATGCAAACCATCCGGCCCCCCTTGGAAGATCGAGACCCGAGCTATCGCCACGTCCGGGACGTAGACTTGCTCGTGGAGATGTTCCGCGATGGCTTGTCGCGTTTCGACGACCCCTCTCACGGAAATGGCCTGAAGGGGTGCGCGACCAAAGCAATCAAATATCGAGCTACGCTCGATGTGCGGCTGAGGTCGCAAGCGGTGACGCTGGTGCCCTCGGGGGAGGCGTACATTCCAAACACCGCCATCCTATCATCGGAGTTACCGAAGCTCGCCGGAACTCACATCGCTTTCGAGCTGTCTCTTGTCTGACGCCATCATCACCGCTTAAATGACGGACATGAACCAGGTGCTCCGATGATCGTGCTTCGCGATATGATGCCCAAGTCCGAGGGCTGGGGCCGGGAGATGGGTCGACCGGTTTTCTCGAAGCTCGTCGAGCATGTCGAACGCAATCCCGACCAGACAATTTTCCCAATCTCCTTCAAGGGCGTGAAGCAGGTCGACTACTCCTTCGCGTCCGAGACGGTCGTTCAGCTCGCCCGCCGCTACAAGGGTGAGAAGGGGTTCTACCTGTTCGAGATCGCCACGCCCTACATCGAGGAAAATGTCGACGCGGCAGCCCGACGTGTCGAGCAGCCATTGGTTGTCGCCGATGCGAAGGGTCATCGTTTCATCGGTTCCGAGCCCAGCGCCGGATCGAAGGCCGCACTCGATTTCGTCGTGGCACGGTCGCACGCACGTGCCGCCGAAATCGCGGACGCGATCCACGTCACGGTGGCGAACGCCTCCATGAAGCTCAAGCAGCTCTGGTCGAGCGGCTTCCTGCTGCGGCGGGAAAGCGTTGCCGATACGGGCGGCGTCGAGTTCGTCTACCAGCGTATCGCCTAAGCCGCCGGGGTTCGTGATAAACGGACCCTTGACGACGTTCGGCCGCACCCCCATAAATGGCTTCAATTATGGAGATTGGCGCGCCGCCCATCTCGATGGAGATGCGCATGTTCGTTGATCAGCGCTTGGCACACCGCAAGGCCTACCTCATCAACCTGCTCGCGCGCATGAGCAACTCCCCGACCTGCGCCGTCACTTCTTCGGGGAGGTCGCCCCGGAGTTCGAACCCTTCCACCGGCTGCCGGCCGTGAAGGCCGCGGCGTGAGGAAACGCAGGAGAGCATGATGGCGAATACACTGCCGAAGTCCGGGCAACCCTGGACGCCCGAGGACACGCGGACCCTGCGCAAGCTAGCCGACGAGAACACGCCGGCGCGCGTGATGCACATGCCCGTGGCCTCATAGGTCCAGTCCGCGGTTCAAGACCAGGTCCGTCTGGTCCTAGGCGTAGTACCAGCTTCCAGGGCTGCTTCGCCTTCCAAGCGGACATTCGAATAGGCGGGGCGGGAGGTCCGCAAAGGGTCAGTTCCGCCCGGTGCTGCTCATGCTGTTTGCCTGGTTAGAGCGCGATCACTGCAGCGCTATGCGAAGGCCCCTTACACGTCCGGTTGGTATCGCCTCTGATGCTCCGCGGGAACATCGCAACTACCATACAGGACAGGCGATCATCATGTCGCGAGATCGTAATCGGCGAGTTCAGGCAGCATCGCCTCGACGACGAAATCGACGAAAGCTGCCGGCACGTCCAGGTAGAACTCGCGATCAGAGTAGGCACCGACATGAGCTGGCAGCCCCCTCGCTGTGAACCACGAGGCCAGCCGGGCGAGGTCGGCTTCCGGTGTGTCACTGAGGAATGAGATCTGCGAGCGCTCCCGGTCATGATCTCGGTGCCCGGTGTCGCTACGGCTGAGCTGCAGGTCGACGTTGGCCCCGGGTTGCCGCAACCACACGGCGCGTTCGGTGCGCCGCAGCTCCACAAACCCCAGCTGCCGGGCGAACATGTCCACGACGGTCTGGAAATGAGCCGGGTTCACCCGGGTGGCGACGTGGTTGAATCGCAAGTCCCAACTCCAATCAGTCCCCGTAGGCAACGGCATAAAGGACGGGTCTGAAACCGTCGACGAACCGATCGACGGAGTTAGGGCCGAGGTTCAGCCGGCCCGAGCACCTATACTTGCCACGCCGCCCCAGCCGAGCTTGGCCATATGCGTCCCATCGACCATGACGAGACTTAAAGGCAGACAACCACCAAGACCCTCGTTGCTGGCGTCTTCGACCCGGTTGAGCCGATCAGAGGCGGGTTTGAGGGTAGCGAGGAGCTGGTTAATGGGGTTGGGCAACTGCACCCCGCCGATGTCTGCCCCCCTACCCACCCTCGCAAAAGCCCGTGCATCGCGTGCATCCCGTGCAGGGTCTGATCAACGCCGCTTTCGTCCCGCCGGCAGGGGTGACGGTGCAGTCTCATCGCGCGCCGGCACTGCCAGCAGGTCGAGGATGTCGACCGCCAAAGCCGTCGCCAAGCGATCGAGCAGATCCACGCTCGGGTTAAATTCGCGCCGTTCGATGCCGCTGACGTAGGTGCGGTCCACGCCGGCATCGACCGCCAGACCTTCCTGGGTAATGCCGCGCTCAACCCGCAGACGCCGCAGGTTCCAGGCGACGCGCGCTCGGCCTTCCATGCCGGCACTGGCATCACCTTGCCCAGCTTAAAAACACCGAATATATTCGACATGAATCGGACGTCAGGTTTCGCCTGTCGCCTGACCGCTCCCATCGGCGACTTCGGTATCTTCAAAGCTCAATTGCCAGAACTCCGATCCCCATCAGCGCAGCCAAGGACCAACCATGCGCATCGCCGTGCTGATCATCGGACTGTGCTTGTCCCTCGCCGTCGGCCTGCAATCCTGTGCCGTCAGCCTGGGTGGCGGCATGGCCAAGGATCAGGCAATCAGCGCGGGCGGAGCCGTCGGTGTCCTCGTCGCTCTGCTTTACCTGCTCGGCTCGGCCTTCGCCCTCGGCCTGCCGCGGGCTTCGGTCGCCATGTTCCTGATCGCCGCCCCGCTCGGCATTATCGTCGGCAGCAGCTCGGGCTTTCATGACCTGCGGATCTGGGGTTTCGTCGCCCTCGCCCTTGCCGCCATGGCCTACCTTGGCGTGCGCGAGCAGCGCCGGCGCAAATCCCCCATCGGCGGAACGGGGGTGAGCCCGTGATGCCGCCCCGCTCCCCTCGCTCACGCGTTTCGATAGCTGTGTTGGCGGCCGGCTTCGTCGGTTCCGCCCTTGCGGGATCAGGCCCCGCCTCAGCTCAGTTCGGGCAGGCATCGCCGCACACGCTCGAACTCAACCACGTCTTCTACTTTAACGGCGACAAGGCCGCCTACGCCAAGTCGCCGGACTGCAAAGCATGGCCTGAGGCGATGCAAACCTTCGACGATCTGCGCGCGGAGGGTAAGGCACTCACGACCGTGAAGGGTAAGGATAAGGCTGCTTCCTTCGTCGAACACGCCTACGCCGAACGCTTGCGGCCCGTGCAATACGTCGATCTCGAGAGCGTCTTCATCGAACCCGTGGGTGAGGATCGATATCGGGTCTACACCGGCAACGAGCCCAAGCAGGTGGTTTGCGGCTTCGACCAGCCACAGTTCCTCAATAAGCTGTGGCTCGATGCCGGGCTCGAGGGCAAGGATGTGCCGGTCAAGCCGCGCCCGCCATCACCGCTTGATGCGGTGGCCGGAGCCTACTGGATGCAGAGTTACGGCTTGGTCCGCGCTTCGCTGCTCCAGCGGGGTTACAGCGCCGTCACAGTCCCGGAGTCGGTGACGCAGCGATGCACGCCGTTGCTCGAAGGGCTATGCGATACTTGGCCCGAGGCCCTGTGCGAGAGTGAGGCACTGACCGGCGCCAGCTGCACCTTCGTATTCCGTCGGAACGGCACACGCCAACTCATAGGTGTCGACACCACAGTCGGGGACCTCACCGAGTCTACCGTGCGGATCACTGTCACTGGACTGCGCGAGCTTGGCGACGAGCCTTAGGCAAGCAAGGCCGGGCGCGCGTCATTCAAACGACGTATCAGGCTAATGGAAATCGTCGCTGCCGAACCGAGCGCCGGCCGCTCAGCTCTACGACGACCACGCCCGCAGCAACGATGATTATATGAGAGAGTGGCTTTCTGCAGTTCTGAGTAACATTGAAAACTTGCAATTTATTACTATCAAACTACAGCTGTTCTAAAGTTAAATAGGAAGCGGAAATGACTAAGATCATCATCGTTATGGGTGCGCTCTCGCTACTGGCGATCAGCGTTCCCGCCTCGGCACGAACCTGTACGACGCATTGCTCCGGCAATGGTAACAATCGGACCTGCACCACTCACTGCTACTGATTGCGAGCGGCAGGATCGAAGCCGGAGGCTGTCCTTCGAAACGGGGGCCTCGGAGCTATCTCTGGCGGGAGCACGGGCGTTTGCCGCTACCGAACCGGTACAGCAACCCGCCCCCCCCCCCCCCCCCCCCCCCCCCTCACAAAATCATGAGTTTTTGCCGCCGGCGGCCATAATGTTGAGGTCTGCGAGGACGAAACGCAGCTCGCGCCAGGGCGACGCTTCGCGGAATGACTCACCGGGCTCCTCCAAACTCAAGAGCACGAGTAGCTTGAGTAGGATTCCCCTCGGCGTCGTCGCCGGCATCGCGTACAGGGTATCGGCCGCGGCCCGGACGCCGCGGAACAGGATTTCCTCCCGCGCCTGGGCCTGCGTGAGCCCGCAAGCTTGCGCGGCCTCGACCCATCGCTTCTGCCGTTGCTTGAGTACCTGCTGCATCCGCTCGCGCCGCCGTCCGGACGGGGCATGCCGATCAAGGGTATCGGTATTGATCGCGTAGCGGACCGGCACTTCGGACCGCGTTGGCAATCGCACCCGCAGGTAGCCAATCTCGGACACCAGCCGTCCTTTGAGGCGGTCACAATGCCGTAGAGCCTGCTCGTGCTCCGCCAGACGGGCTTGGAAGGCGGCGAACAGACGAGGTGTCGAGTCTGGTCGCAGTAGGACTTCTGACCGCGACATGGCTTTTCTTGTGCTGCCAAATGGACTGGTCGCTGGCAGCATGGCGATCAGGGCGAGCAGGCGTCGTCGTGTCGGTGACGGGCCCAGCGATACCGCTTGTCCGTCCACCGCATCGGGTTCGGTGGTGAGAACTGCGGTGACAAACCTGATTCCGTCGGGAGGGCTGGGACGCACCTTCAACCTCCCTCACGGTCGCCGTCACGGGCACAGCCGGACCAGTCGCCGTCGTCATCGGCCGGCCGGTCCGCGTCCCACTCGGTGTCGGCATCGAGCTCGGCCTCGCCCCGCGGCTGCGGGCGTATGGCGTCACTGGCATGAGGCAGATCGCTTCGGGTCACCCGCGGCACCTTGCAGAGGGGGGCCACGTCAGTACTCATCGGCGCGCATGATGGTCAGCACGCGGGTCGTCACCGCGGGGTCGGTTGGGTCCGGCGAATGACCGAGCTGTGCCCGGTCGTAGGCGTCGATCTTCCAGAAGAACTGCTCGCCCCCGACCTCGACCGCGCCGAAGTCGTGCTCGCCGTGAGGATCGTTTTCGGCGTCGAAGCGATCGAAGCGGCGCACGGCCAGCAACAGGGCGATGCGGTCGGCCTCGCGCAGGTCGACCACCCCCGGGGTTTCAACGACCTGCCCCCCGGCGAAGCTGCGCCGGAATGCATCGTTCAGGGCCCGCACCCGCGCGACAGGGTCAGCCGCCGCGGGGTTCGACCCAGCGTTATGGATCTGGGTGTACATAACCGATCCCCCTCAGGCCGCTTCGATCGCTGCGGTGTTGGGGTGCAGCAGGGCCATATGCTCGCGCCGGCGCACGAGGAGGGGCAGGTCCGGCCAGTCGCGCCAGCGTAGGGTGTAGATCCCGCCGGTCTTCGCCTCGATCACCTCGGCCTCGTACCAGCCGTCCTGCTCGCCTTCAGAGATCAGCACGAGGCTGCCGATCGCGACGCCGGCCCAGCTCCGCGGATATCGGGCTTCGCCGGTTGCGGTCGCTTTCGAGGTTTGGTCGCCTACATCGCCCGTCGCCGTAGTTGGCCCCTGCGCAACGGTTTTGCCTGCCGCTGTTGACTGTGCCTCGGCAGGCCCAGCCAAGGCACTTAAGCGGTCGTACACGCCCTTTTTGACGAAAGGCACGAAGGCCCGCCCCGAGGCGAACACCCGGCCCTGGGGAAGCTCTGTCGCAAGGGTTCGATGCGCCTCGGTACTGAGCGGCAGCGTCCACATGTTCATCACCTCCGCGGCCTTCATTGCGAGGGCAGCGTCGGGCTCGGCGAACCAGGAGGCGTGCGGTTTCCCATCCTTATCGGCGCCGAACACAATCAGCGCTGGCGTGGGCTTGGCAGCCGGGGTTTCCGCCTGAGCGTCGATGTCGGGGCCCCTCGCTGGGTCGGGATTCGTCGACTGCTCTTCGGCCTTGGTGACGATCGCGATCATGGCAAGTTCCTGAAATGCGAAAGGGGCCCCGGATGGGACCCCTTGCTCGGTGTGGATGGGTAGGTGAGGCTCAATGCAGACCGTGACCATTGCCGGCAATGTTGTGGCTTTCGAGTGGGCGGCGGTCGAATCATCATGGCCTCGGGGTTTGGGCAGCTTCGCATCACCCGCCACAACACATATAGGAATTTAGTCTTGTTGTCAACCTGCTTAGCAGGGTTGCGCGTTCGCGCGTCAGTTCTGGCGACGGTCGCAGACCTCGAAAGCTGGGCACTGCCGCTGCTGACAGCTGGCCCGATCGTCGATGCGATTGCCGTTGCAGATGTCCCAACCAGCTTCTGAGCAAAAGCCCCACAGCGCTGCTTGAACAAAACGCGGGAAGGTCGCTGGGAAGTCCGGGTTGTAGGCCCGGGCATCGATCCTGCAGGCCAAGCCTTCGATGATCTCCGCGCAGCCGCCAGGCGACGTACAGGCCGGCCCGAAGGCGTGTTCGGCGTTGAAGCGCGCCAAGGTGCCGGTCCGACGCAGGAAATTATGGACGAGGGAGTCGACGGCGATCATCCACGATCCAGCTGTGACCCAGCGTTCCCGGTTCTGGTCGGCGCCGAGCAGAAGGTCAGCCAGCATCATCGCCCAGAGCTTCGGTCCGATGCCGTAGATTTCGCAGAGGGGACTGAGAACGGCCTCCCGCATGCGCGGAGCACGCTCCCGTGCCCCAGGGCCGGGATCGGCCTCGGCGAGCCGTTTATCGATCCAGCCGACGAAGTCGTTGTCGCAGACATCGCGAATGAAGAGGGCGAGGCTGTAGGCGGCCTGGTTCAGCGATCCTTTCCTCAGCCTCGGGAGGGGTAAGGTGCAGGCGTCGATGTGAGCCGGTTCGGCGCAGGTCCGGTCGACCCTGCGATACCCGCACTCAGCGAAATGCCAGTAGCTCGTAAGGCGTGTGCACCTCTGAGGTACCGACAAGGCCGCCTGGATTTCGGCGTTTGTCACCCCGCCATGCTGTTCGGCGTAGCGGGATGCGATCTGATCGGAGATACCCTGAAGCGGCACGAGGCTCATCATCCAGTCGAAGATCGGAGCGCTGTCGTAAGTCGCGACTGCTTGCGAAACACCGTTTGATTTTTGATGGTCCTCTAGGTGGTTTAGAAAGGTGGCCGGAGCGAGGGCAAGCGCAGGTTCAACCACGCGATAAAGATGAGCCCATAGATCTGTGCTAGATTGATTTGCATCGCTATAAATTAGCTTCATGCTGGCAACTTTATCAATTGCCGCAATAAGCCTGTCAAACAACTTCTAATTTATAGTCATTTTTGCCGGCGCAATGGCCGATCGGAAACTTGAATCAAATTCTGGCAGGCGATCACCGCGAAAGTTTTTGATGGCAGGCGGTGCGGTGCCGAATGACCGGTTATGGCCGATTTCGTTGAAAAACTCGTTGGCGGCCGAGATCGGAGAGGGGCGGGATGAGCCCCCGCCCTCGAGCTGGGTGTCGCCAGCCGGTCAGGCCGGGCTCGGCTGCGGGATCGGGAGGAGCTTTGCGAGCTTCCTCAGGTTCTGGGCGGCGGCTGCGAGGTGGAACTCGTCTCTTGCTCCGTTCGGCCCTCGCAGCCGGAGGCGGTCCAGCTTCAGGATACGCTTGAGGTGGGCAAACAGCATCTCAACCTTCTTGCGCTCGCGCCGCGAGGTTTTGCCTTCCTCGGAGCGCGCGATGTCGCGGGCCATGTCCCGTGCGCCCTCGTAGATCGAGCGCGGAACCTTGCGCACCGCCTCGTTCGGGCAGCACCGCGCCTTCAACGGGCATGGCGCGCAGTCGAACTTGCTCGCGCGGTACAGCAGCGTCGCCCCGTCATTGACCAGGGTGCCGGTCGTGGTCAGCACCTGGCCCGCCGGGCAGCGGTAGACGTCGCCCGGCTGGTCGTAGGTAAAGTCGGCGCGTGAGAAGGTGCCGTCGGTGCGGGCCGACTTGTCGAACACGCTGATATGCGGCTCGATGCCCTGCTCGTAGACGAGCCAGCCCAGCATCGCGGCCGAACCGTAACCGCTGTCGCCGGCAAGCCGGGCCGGATAGAGGTCGAAGCGCTCGCGCGAACGCGCGATCATGCGTTTAGCCGCTGTGACCTCGGCTTGCCGGATGGCCGTGGTCGCCTCGACGTCGACGATGATCGCGTGGTCGAGGTCGATCAGATAGTTGGCTGTGTAGGCGAAGAACGCCTGCCCGCCGTGCGCTCCGGTCCAGCGCGCGGCCGGATCGGCGGGCGAGATGAACTTGGGCGGCACCGGCGTTGCGGCCCCGAAGGCGGCCTCGTCGAGGACGGCGAGGTACTCCTGAGCGGCGCGGCTCACGACCTCAGGCGGCAGGCCGGCAGAGCCTTCGACCCCCTTCTGCCGATTGGCATCGGCTCTGATCAGGCTGCCATCGACGGCAAAGCCTTCGCCACCCACGAGGCCCTCGGCGATGCAGCGAGCGAGCACAGTCTCGAACAGACGACGCAGGAGGTCACTGTCGCGGAAGCGGCCATGGCGGTTCTTGGAGAAGGTGGAATGATCCGGCACCCGGCCGTCGAGTCCGAGCCGGCAGAACCAGCGGTAGGCGAGGTTGAGGTGGACCTCGTCGCACAGCCGGCGCTCCGAGCGGATGCCGAGGCAGTAGCCGACGATCAGCATGCGGATCATCAACTCGGGATCGACGGAGGGGCGGCCCGTCGAAGCGTAGAACGGGGCTAGCTCCTGGCGCAGGCCGGCAAGGTCGACGAAGCGGTCGATGGAGCGAAGCAGATGGTCGGCGGGAACGTGAGTGTCGAGCGAGAACTCGTAGAACAAGGCACCCTGCTCGACTTGCCGAGGTCCCATCATCTGCTTCGATCTCCGTCTCTCGACAAGAGTGAATCACCTCATCACAACCGCTGCAACACCCGAGTTTTTCAACAGAATCGGCCGAAAGCGGACCAGCGGCTTTCAGCCCCCAAGGTTGAGACGCGGCCGCTCGGTTGCAGATCTAGGCCGACACGACGCGCGATGCGTGTTGAGTTTGACCGATTGCTGATGCCTGCCCGCCACTCTGGTCGTGGAGATCCGTTCCGGCCGTTTCTGGCATGAGCAGCGCCGCGCAGAAGGCGACCCCGTAGGCGCAGAGGGCGCAGGCGCCCATTGCCGTCCCCAGCGGCAAGCTCGCGGCCAGGATGCCCACCGTGGCGGCCTGATCGATGGTCTCCTCGGGGTTGCGCTGCTGATGACCGGTCTGGGTCTCGTCGATGCACTTGTCGACCATGACGAGGTGGTAGCGGGACGCGAGCGCCCCCCAGGCACCCACGCGATGCGCCTCGATGACCGAGTTCGCATCCATCAGGACGGGCCCGCGATGAACCGGCAATCACGCCTCACATGTCGAACGGGCGCGGAATGCCGTGGACGTCGAAAAGCTCCCCGAGCCCGTCGATGCTCACTGCGAGCAGCTTGGCCACGCGACGCACCGAGACCTGTCCCTTCTCGATGCCGGCGGCCATGACCGTCATGAACTGCCTCCCGAAGAGCGGCGGCAACCCGTCGTCCATCCCGCCCGGCGATCCGTTGTTCCACAATAGCCTGTCGTCGAAGGTCCTAGCGGTATCGGCGTCCATCAGTCCGAGATTGACCAGCCGCCACTTCAGCGCCACCGAAGAAACGCCGAGCGCGGTCGCCGTCCGGTTCAACCATCCATAGTCGACCGACGCCTCGTGATGACGGCCGAGCACGTCCCGGGGCATCAGCAGCGCGGAGGCGAACTTTTCCGCCATCGTCTCGATCCGCTTCTGGATCTTGCCGGAACCGACCCCGTCGTCGAGCCGGTCAGGGGGCATCGCGTCCCAGGTGAGGACGTGGAAAAGCTCATGCGCGAGATCGAAGTTGCGACGCCCGACGGACTCGTTCCGATTGACCAGAACGGCGCCCAGGTCGCGCACCAGGCACGACGCCCCGGAGATGCCGTTCTGGGCGTCGACCATCAGCACCAGCGTGGAGAGCTTCTCCTGCATCGCCTCGGCGAGGTTGCGCGACGGGACCGGTCCAAGTTCGAGGAAGGCGGCGACGCCCTCGCCTGCGGCTTCGGCGGCTTCGTAGCTGTCGAAGCGGGTCAAATTCAGCCGATGCACGATGGGCGATAGGCCACGGCCGGTCGTCACGCAGAGTTCGCGATACGCCCCGATCCACTCACCAGCCTTGCTCTCGAACGCGTCGAGCTCGGTCGCTTCGAGCTCGGTTCGACGGCGCCAGGAGAACCGAGCCTCCCCGACGATCAGGAAGGGGTTTGTGAAATAGTCCAGATCGACCCCGAACGTCTGGACGGCGACGACGAGTTCCTCTGCGGACAGCTTCCGTTGCCCGCCCTCGATCTGGGCGACGGTCTGATGGTTCTTGAATCCGAACGTCTGGGCGAGCTGCTCCTGCGACAGACCGCGTCGCTCGCGAAGCGCCTTCAGTCGGGTGCCGGTCGATGCTGGTGTCATGTTGTGCCCCATCCGCTCGGCCTATCTTGCAAGATGCCAGTTTGCAAGATATTAACGAAACCCACGAGGCTGCGTCGGCGTTCAGTCCCTATGCCGCATCCCTTCCTCGGACCGAGGGCTCCGCGTCAGGACCCCTCGGCCGCCCCGGGGCCATCGGCCCCGAAAAAGCGGATGCATCCTGACGTATCCCAGGACCGGTGGCGATGCCCCGGTGCATTCGACGGAGACGATGATGGCTACCAATCCCCCCGCCGGCGACGGCCACCGCAACGGAGCGGTCAGGGACCGCTCCCAGGTCCACAACCCGAAGACGGATACCTGGACGAAGCGGGACTCCGACACCGGCCGGTTCATGGACGGCAAGAAAGACGGGACCCCGTTCAAGGGTGTCCGCAAGGAGCGCTGAGACCATCGCGGCGGACCCGGGCATTGTCCGGGTCCGCCGCCCGAGCAGCACCGAGAGGCGAGTTGCGTCATGCCCAAGAACATCGTCGTCTTCTCGGACGGCACCGGCCAGGAAGACCGGACATGGCCGATTTTGTTGAAAAACTCTGGGCAGTGCCAACGCAACGCGGTGAAGCGCGCTGGTTGGAGAAAATCCTACTATCTCATGGCCGAGAACAGCCCGTCATCGCAGGATTATGTGGTCGGCTTAACACGAATATTCTCCAGCGTGGTGCCTCAGGCGACATTTGAAGCGCCGCCTCGGAGTTCTTCAACACAATCGGCGGAAAGCGGCTGTTCTGCTGCGGAGCGGCTGACGTCCTAAAGTAGACATTTGGCCTTCGTATCGGTTCGGCAGCCCAACTCACCTCATGCCTTGTTCGAAGATCGGACGTGCCGGCCAAAGATGCTGATCTCCTCGACTCGAAGGCTTCCGGAAATAGCTTCGGGGCGGAGCGCTCCACAGAATCAGCCTTCTCGGGACGCTGCTACAAAACATTGCAAGCGCAGCTCAGAGCTCAGGCTCTAATTTTGATCGACTAGGGCCGCCGACGGGGCGCTCTGCTGCCTCGACGAACATCGGCTGGAATATCTTGAGGAACTCGTTCGAATTCACGGATAGAGGCCTCTCTGCTCGGTGAAGGATGCCGACCTGTCGTTGAATTTGCGGCCGCAGGCGGCATACGCCAAGAGCCGGTTCGCGGGAGGGAGACAGGGCAGATGCAGGGACGATGGAGACGCCGAGACCGTTGGTCACAAAGTCGAACAGCGATTGATATTGGTTGATGACGATGCCGTGGTCCAGCGTCACGCCCTGCGCAGCTGCTGCGGCGTCCACGAGGCGCCGCAGGCCGGAATCGGTTGGCATGGATACGAACGTATCTCGACTGAGGTCGCCGAGCGTCACGACTGCAGACTGCGAGAGCGGATGTGAACGCGGCAAGATCGCGTAGCAACTCTCGTCGATCAATGATTGCACGTCGATGCCGTGCCGCGACGTGGGCGGACTTCCGACGCCAAAATCCGCGACACCGCTGCGGACGTCCTCCAAAACGCTGCTCTGCAAACCCTCCCGTATGCGGATATGCATCTTGGGATAACGCGTGCGGAACTTGGACAGTGCGATCGGCAGCACATGATGCGAGATCGACATCAGCGACGATACTACGATCTGACCGCGGAGTTCCCCGTCCAGCGTACGGACGTTGCGGACTTGCTGGACGAGCTCGTCCAAGGTCTTCTCCGCTGTTGGGATGAACGCGCGTCCGGCCTCCGTCTGGGCCACGGTGCGCGTCCCTCTGAGGAATAGCGCAACACCTAGAAGCTCCTCGGTCTGCTGGATGAGCCGGCTCAAACCGGGCTGCGAGATGCCCAGTTCCGCTGCCGCGGCCGTGAACTTGCCGCTCTTGCTCAGCGTCACCACCGCGCGAAGCTGCTTCACAGTCAGATCCGGCAACTCGTCCATGAGCGAACACCTATGCGAACTTCGCATCAATCAATGGTATTTCTAGTTTATTGACATAGCCCGGCCTTCTGGGGAAGTCTCGTCGCCGGTAAGTCGGGGCAACCGATCGCCGAGGGAGGACGCGCGTTGGACGACGCTGGTCATGTCGCCATCTTGGACGGCGTTCGCGTTCTCGACCTGACGCGGTTTCTCTCTGGTCCACAGGCCACCTTGTTCCTAGCCGGCCTCGGCGCGGAGGTGATCCGCATCGATGAACCCGCCGGCGATCCGACGGCATCCGCGCCCCCGCTGCTCGGCCCCCACGGCGTCTCGCTCGAACGCCAGACGCCGGACGATCTCGGCATCGCCTACCTCAAGCGCGCGCGTGGGAAGAAGGCGATCACGCTAAACCTCAAAGCACCCGAGGGTCGCGAACTCCTGTTGCGGCTCGTCGATGGGGCAGACGTCCTCGTCGAGAACTTCAGGGTGGGCGTGACGGAACGGCTTGGCATCGCGTGGGACGCCCTGCGGGAGCGCAACCCCCGCCTGGTCCATTGCCGCATCACCGGCTACGGCGCGACCGGGCCGGACGCGCCGCGTAAGGCCTTCGACCTCATGGTGCAGGCGGCTTGCGGCATCATGAGCATAACCGGCTCGCCCGACTCGCCGCCCTCGAAGACCGGCTCCTCCCTCTCCGACGGCATCGCCGGCACGTTCGCCCTGTCGGGGATCTTGGCCGCCTTGCTGCAGCGAGAGCGCACCGGCCGCGGTCAGTCCATCGACGTGTCGATGGTCGACTGCCTCGTGTCGCTGATGATGGACGAGCCGTTCGACATCTATCACCGCCTCGGACTCAACCTGCGCCAGGGCAACCGAATTGCTCGTTTCTCCCCGTTCAACACCTATCCGACGCTTGACGGTACTGTGGCCCTCGGCGCTGCGACCCCCCGGGACTGGGTCGCGTTGCTGAAGGTGATCCACCGCGAGGACCTGCTGACATCGGCGCAATACATGAGCCTTTCCTGGCGCCTCGCGAACAACGCGGTCGTCGATGAACTGGTCTCGCTCTGGACGGCAGCCCTGACGAGTGCCGAAGCTCTTGAACGCCTGAACGGGCGCGACATCCCCTGCAGCGCGGTCCGCTCGGCCGACGCCCTGGCGGCGTGGCCCCACCTGCGCCATCGCGAGATGCTCGTGCCTCTACGGCACCCGGACTGCGACACGGACGGTAACGTCCTCGCGCCGGGCTTCCCCATCAAGTTCAGCGCAGCCGCGGTCGGCTACGGCGCCGCGCCAGCCATCGCGGAGCACAACGCCGAGATCCTGGGCCGCGGTCTCGGCCTGCGCGCGGACGAGCTCGACGACCTGAGGCGGCGCGGCGTGATCTGACGAGCACGCCGCGTAGGAGACGGTACGGGTGAGAGCCGCTCCGAGCCCATCGAGGCTGGGTACGGCTCCGGATATCAGCGCGGTCTACCGCGCGCATGGGGAGGGCCAGAATATGAACGCGACGATGACGCGCCGCAGGCTCGTGGCGGCCGGTCTCGGGCTGCCGCTCGCGATTCCCGCCGTGCGGCGGGCATCGGCGGCCGAGCCGCTGCGCCTGCGCTGCTCCCTTGATACGGTCCCCTCGCACACGCGCAACGCCGGCGTGCGGATCTTCCTCAAACGGTTCGAAGAGGCGGCGGCCGGCGCAGTCCGGGTGGAGCTCTTCGAGAGCGGTCAGCTCTATCCCGATCTCGCGGTCTCGAAGGCTCTTCTTCAGGGCCAGGTCGATATGGCGGTGCCGGGGAGCTGGACGCTCACGGGCTTCATTCCCGACGCAGACTTCTTCCAGATCCCCTCGCTCTACGGCCGCACCCTGGAGGAGGTGCACCGTGTCATCGACGGATCGCCGGGTCGGCTGCTGGCTGGTGAAATCTCGAAGAAGCTGCAGGTCCAGGTCCTCGGGCCGTGGCTCGATCTCGGGTTCTTCAACTGGTACACCACCCGCAAGCCACTGAAATCGCTCGTGGATCTGCAGGGCCTCAAGATCCGCAACGCAGGCGGCGCAGGGCAGGCTTGGCGGGCCCGGTTCTTCGGCGCGGTCCCCAACACTACGGCGCTGCCCGACGTACCGCTCGCGCTGTCCCAAGGGACGTTCGACGGAATCGCCACCACCAACGAGACGATCGCCAGCGGTCAGTTCTGGGAGTCGGGCATCGGCTATGCCCTGGAGGACCATCAGTTCGTTGGCGAGTACATCCCCCTCGTCAGCCTCGCGTTCTGGAACAGGCTGACGCCCGACCTGCAGGCGAAGATGACCACCGTTTGGGCCGACGGCATCGGCCAGTGGCGCGTCGACATGGCGGCGGCGCAGGATCGGGCGCGCGAGACCATGCTGGCGCACAGGGTCGCCTTCGCAGCCCCGAGTGCGGAAGAGATCGCCGTCACGCGCAAACGCATGCTCGCCGAGCCGGGCGGGGCGACCGCCGGCGTCAAGGTCTCCCCGGATCTCCTGGCCGCCATCAAGGCGGTGGTTGGCGATGCTGCCTGAGCCTGCCCCCCGGCGGAACGCGCTGGCTTGGATAGAGCGGGGCGTCATCGGCCTGCTCGGCGCCGCCGCGCTGGCGATCGCCTTGTTGCAGGTTTTCGGGCGCTACGCGGCGCCGGCCCACGCGATCAGCTGGGCCGAGGAGGCGATCGTCTACCTCGTGGTCTGGGCCGTGATGATCGCCGCAGGTGAACTCGTGCGCACCGACGGACACGTGCGCTCCGACGTGCTCCTCCATCTCCTGCCGCCCCGGCGGCAGCGGATCCTCGAACTGTTCAACTGCGTCGTCGGAATCGCCTTCTGCGCGGGGCTTGCCTGGTACGGCTGGCAGGTCTTCGAGACAGGCTGGCTGCTCGACGAGCGCAGTTCCAGCGGCATCGAGTTCCCGATGTGGCTCTACTACTTGGCCTTGCCGGCCGGCGCCGCGTCCATGGCCATCGGATACGCCATCCGCCTCGCCCGCTTCGCGTGGCGCTACGACCCCGATCGGATGACGGTCGGGCACGTTGCCGCCCACGAGATGCCCATCGACGCGCCTTCTGGCCACGATCGGTAAGACGCGGATGATCACGCTCGCCTTCTTCGTCCTGTTCTTCGGCCTGCTCGCGGCGGGGACGCCGATCTTCCTCGTCCTAGGGTTATGCAGCGCCGTCCTGTTCTGGCTGTCTGGCGAACCCCTCGTCGGGGTCGCGCAGGTCATCGTTGACCGAGTCAACTCGACGACGCTGATGGCGCTGCCCCTCTTCGTGATGGCGGCGGCCTTCATGCGCCAGGGCGGCGTGGCCAAGGCGCTGGTCGACCTCGCCACCGCCTGGCTCGGCGGCGTGCGCGGGTCGCTCGGCCTCGTCACGGTGGTCGCCTGCACCCTGTTCGCGGCGATCTGTGGCTCCTCGGTCGCCACCGCCTTCGCCATGGGGACCATCCTGCTGCCGGCGATGATCGAGCGCGGCTATCCCCGCTCCTTCGCACTGGGCGTGATCGGCGCCTCGGGCACGATCGGAATCGTCATCCCGCCGAGCCTTCCGCTCATTCTGTACGGCATCGTGGCGGAGCAGTCGGTGCCGCGCCTGTTTCTCGCGGGCATCGTGCCTGGACTGCTGCAGGCCGCGGTCTTCTTCGCCTGGGTCTGGTACGACGCGCGCCGCCGCAACTTCCCGGTAGAACCTGCGCTGCCCTGGAGGGAGCGCCTCCGCGTGACGGTACGCGCGCTGCCGGCTCTCGCGGTGCCGGTGGTCGTGCTGGTCGGAATCTACGGCGGCCTCGTCACCGTGACGGAAGCCGCGGCGATCTCCGCGGTCGTCGCGATGCTCGTCAGCCTGCTCGTCTACCGCGGCTTCAAGCCATCGCAGACGCTCGGCGTCGTCGCCGACGCGATCCGAAGCGCGGCCAGCATTATGCTCATCATCGTCACCGCGCTCGCCTTCGGCCATTGGATGACGCAGTCGGGGATCCCGGCGCAGCTCGTGCGCTGGACGCTCGATCATCAGTTAGCGACTTGGCAATTCCTGCTCGTCATCAACCTGCTGCTCCTCGTCCTCGGCTGCTTCCTGGAGGTGACGGCGACGCTCCTCCTAGTGCTGCCGATCCTGGCACCGGCCCTGAAGCCGCTGGGCGTCGATCCGGTCCACTTCTCGATCATCTTCACGCACAACATGGAGATCGGGCTGATTCACCCGCCCGTCGGTCTCAACCTGTTCGTCCTCTCGACCATATCGTCCGCCCGGATCGGCGAAGTGATTCAGGGCATCCTGCCTTTCCTGGTCCTGCTGATCCTGGTTCTGATCCTGATCACCTACGTGCCGGCCATGACGCTGTGGCTGCCCAACGCCGTGCTCGGCTGAGCATGCAGAAATCGCATCAATCCGTTTCATTGAAAGCAAATTGCAATAGCAGCGGACGGCACTAAAGTCGTTCCTCGAAGCCTACTGTTCGGCTGCGAACACCAATCGATCGCGGCGCCGCCTGATGACAAATCCATACATCACCACGACCACGAAGTGATCTGCGTCCATTTTCAGGAGGAAGTGATGTCCGATGAGATCGAGAAGCTGCACGAGATCAAACTGTACACTGATTTCAAGAGTCCGTACGCGTATCTCGCCTTCGATCCCGTTATGGACCTGGAGTCACGGTACCAGGTAAAGATTTCTTGGAAGCCCTTTCAGCTGAGGCTCAAGGGCAAAGGTCAGCGCAGCGTCTATTCCGAGTACAAAGTCAAGTATTCTTACATGGACGCTCGTCGCTGGGCGAACCTGCGCGGGGGGCTCATGTTGCGCGGTCCGCTCAAGATCTTCGACACGACGCCGGCCCTGATCGGCAGCCTGTTCGCCGAGCGCCACGGCAAGCTCGTCGAGTACGGCCGTACGGTCTACGAGGCGTTCTTCAAACGCGAGCTCGCCGCCGACGAGGCGGACGCGATCGCGGGCGTGCTGACGCGACTCGGCCTGGATGAGGCGGCGTTCCGTGACTTCCTCGCTGGGGAGGGGTTGGCGGAATACGAGCGGATCCAGGAGGAGTCGGCGACTGACGAGATCTTCGGCGTGCCGATCATGGTCCTCGATGGCGAGAAATTCTGGGGGTACGACCGCATCGGCCTCCTGGAGATGCGCCTGAAGGAGAAGGGTTTGGAGCGGCAGCTGTGATCGACGTCTATTTCTGGATGACGCCGAACGGCTATAAGGTCACGATCCTCTTGGAGGAACTGGGCGTCCCCTATCGTGCGGTGCCAGTCCACATCGGCAAGGGCGAGCAGTTCGCCCCCGAGTTCCTGCGGATCAGCCCGAACGGCAAGATTCCGGCGATCCTGGATCCCGACGGTCCGGGCGGCGCGCCGATCGCGCTGTTCGAGTCTGGTGCGATTCTGATCTACCTCGCCGACAAGGACGGAGGGCCGCTCCTCCCAGCGGAGCCGCGGCGGCGTTACGACGTTCTGCAGTGGCTGATGTTCCAGATGGGCGGGATCGGCCCGATGCTGGGGCAGGCCCACCATTTCCGGCGCTACGCCCCCGAACCCATCCCGTACGCGGTCGATCGCTACACCCGGGAGGCCACGCGCCTGTATGGCGTGTTGGAGGAGAGGCTCGGCGAGGCGGAGTACCTCGCCGGCGACTACTCAATCGCCGACATCGCCGTCTTCCCGTGGATCAGGCCCTATCGATGGCAGGGTCAGGACCTGGCCAACTACCCGAACATTCGGCGCTGGTACGATGCTGTCAAGGGGCGCCCGGCCGTCCAGCGCGGCCTCGCCGTCCTGTCGGAGCGCCTGGAGCGCAACCGGCGCAAGCCCGAGGGGGAGGCCTGGAACACCTTGTTCGGCCAGGGACAGAAACGCTCTCCGGCCGATAAATCGCAAAAGGGATCCGAGGGGGCCTCCGATGACGCCTGATAAGCGCCCGATGCTGACCGGTTACCGCGTGCTGGACATCACGCAGATTGTGGCCGGCCCGACCTGCACCCGCCTGCTAGCCGAGGCTGGGGCCGAGGTCATCAAGGTCGAGCTCGCTCCCGGCGGCGATCGCGGCCGGTCGAGCGGCTTGAAGCCGCGCGATCCGCTGCACAAGGGCTCGACCCTGTCCACGCATTATGTGCAACACAACCACTCGAAGAAGAGCCTCGCGCTCGACTTGCGCAGCCCGCAAGCGCAGGACGTGGTCCGGCGCATGGTTCCGAACGTCGACGTCGTGGTGGAGAACTTCGCCCCCGGCGTCATGGCGCGCTACGGCTTGGCCTACGAGGATCTCAAGGCCCTAAATCCCGGGCTAGTCATGTGCTCGATCTCGATGGCCGGGCAGCGCGGGCCGCTCAGCCAAGTTCCCGGGTTCGACTACATGGCCGCAGCATATGCTGGGGCGACGGGCTTGTTCGGCGAGCCCGACCGCCCGCCGATCCAATTCGCGATGGCGATCGGCGACAGCTATACCGGCGTGGCCGCGGCCATGGCGGTGGGTTTCGCGCTCCTGCACCGGGAGCGCACGGGGGAAGGACAGTATATCGAGGCAGCATTGATCGATGCTTACCTACACATGCAGGAGATCAATTTGCCGCGGGTCTCGCTTCGTGGGTCCGGGGGGGCCCCGGCACGCAGCGGGTCGCTGCACCCGGACGGGGGGCCGACGGGCGTCTTCCGCTATGCGGACGACGCCTTCGTCGCGATCATGGTCCTGCCGCACCAGTGGCGGCAGCTCGTGGCGGCGATGGGGATGCCGGAGCTGGAGACGGACCCGCGCTTCGCCTCGCCCCAGGCGCGGCGCGACCACAAGGAGGACATGCGTCATATCCTGGAAGGTTGGCTGAGCCGATTCCCGTCCCGCGACGCCGCAGTCGCCGCGCTCGAACGCCACCGTGTGCCCTGCGCGCCGGTCCTGACCGTCCACGAGGCCATGAACCATCCACATATGCGCGAGCGCGGCAGCGTCCGCACCGTCGACGACCGGCACCTGGGCGCCTTCGATATACCGGGGCCGCCCGCCCGGTTCTCGGCATGGCCCACCAACCCGGACATCAAGGCCGATCTCCTGGGCGAGCACAACGAGAACGTGCTGCGCGAGGTCGCCGGCTTGTCCGAGGAGGAGATCGCCGGCCTCTACGATGCTGGGATCGTGGTGCGCGACAAGCTCTTGGACGTCGCCTCCTGACCAGTTCTAAACGATCCGCCACACGGCGCAGACGCTCGGCTCGATCCGTGCGCCTGCCTCCCGTACCCGTTCAAGACCAACTACGACGACAATCGGCGAAGGAGAAGCCACCATGGATGCCAACCCGTGGAAGGCGGCGGAGACGTATGAACCCGCCACGGTGAAGTCGCCTTCGACGCGCTTCGTCTGGGAAGACCCGTTCCTGCTGGAGGACCAGCTCACCGAAGACGAGCGGGCGATCCGCGACGTCGCCCAGAGCTTCGCCCAGGAGCAGCTGCTGCCGGGGATCGTCGAGGCCTACGCTACCGAGAAGACCGATCCCGGCCTGTTCCGGAAGATGGGCGCGCTCGGCCTTCTCGCCGTAACCCTGCCCGAGGAATACGGCTGCGCCGGCGCCTCCTACGTCGCCTACGGGCTCGTGGCGCGGGCGGTCGAGGCGGTGGATTCCGGCTACCGCTCGATGATGAGCGTGCAATCCTCCCTGGTGATGTACCCGATCCACGCCTACGGCTCCGAGGAGCAGCGGCAGAAGTTCCTGCCGAAGCTCGCCTCGGGGGAGTGGATCGGCTGCTTCGGCCTCACAGAGCCGGATGCCGGCTCGGACCCGGCCGGCATGAAGACCAAGGCCGAGAAGATCGACGGCGGCTACCGGATCTCGGGCGCCAAGATGTGGATCTCGAACGCGCCGTTCGCCGACGTGTTCGTGGTCTGGGCGAAGTCCGAGGCGCATGACGGGGCCATCCGCGGCTTCGTCCTGGAGAAGGGCATGAAGGGCCTCTCGGCGCCGACCCTCAAGGGCAAGCTCAGCTTGCGCGCCTCCACCACCGGCGAGATCGTCATGGAGGGCATCGAGGTCGGCGAGGATGCGCTGCTGCCGAACGTCTCCGGCCTAAAGGGGCCGTTCGGCTGCCTGAACCGGGCCCGTTACGGCATCTCGTGGGGGGCGATGGGCGCCGCCGAGGATTGCTGGCACCGCGCGCGGAACTACACGCTGGAGCGCAAGCAGTTCGGGCGGCCGCTGGCACAGACCCAGCTGGTCCAGAAGAAGCTCGCCGACATGCAGACCGAGATCACGCTGGGCCTCCAGGCCTCGCTGCGGGTCGGGCGGCTGATGGACGAGGGCCGGATGGCGCCCGAGATGATCTCGCTGGTCAAACGCAACAATTGCGGTAAGGCGCTCGACATCGCCCGGACCGCCCGCGACATGCACGGCGGCAACGGCATCATGGGCGAGTACCACGTGATGCGCCATGCCCAGAACCTCGAGACGGTCAACACCTACGAGGGCACCCACGACGTCCACGCTCTGATCCTGGGCCGGGCTCAGACGGGGCTGCAGGCATTCTTCTGAGGACTGGTCGGGGACGGAGCATGGCCGTGAGCGACGACACCCACCCGCCGCTGCGGGGACTGAAGGTGGTTGAATTGGCGCGCATCTTGGCCGGACCGTGGATCGGACAGACGCTGGCCGATCTCGGCGCCGAGGTCATCAAGGTCGAGAGCCCAGAGGGCGACGATACCCGTCACTGGGGCCCCCCGTTCATCGAGCGTATGGGGAAGGACGGCGAGTCGATCCCGGTCGCCGCGTATTTCCACGCGGCGAACCGTGGCAAGACCTCGGTCACCTGCGATCTCTCGAATACCGCGGATCTCACTCGTCTCAAGGAACTGATCGCGCGGGCCGACGTCGTGGTGGAGAATTTCAAAGTCGGAGGCTTGGCCCGTTTCGGCCTCGACTATCCGGGAGTCTCCGAGATCAATCCGCGGGTCATCTACGCGTCCGTCACCGGCTTTGGCCAAACCGGGCCGCGCGCCGCGCAGCCAGGCTACGACTTCCTGATCCAAGGACTGTCCGGGATCATGGACCTCACCGGCGAGTCGGACCGCGAGCCGCAAAAAGTCGGTGTCGCCTGGATCGACGTCCTGACCGGCCTGTACGGGGTCATCGGGATTCAGGCGGCGCTGGCCGAGCGAGCCCGGTCGGGACGTGGTCAGCACGTGGACCTGTCGCTATTCGATACCGGCGTCGCAGTGCTCGCCAATCAAGCGATGAATTATCTTGCGGGCGGACAGATGCCGCACCGGATGGGCAACGCCCATCCCAATATCGTTCCATATCAACTGTTCCCGGCGTCCGACGGCCACCTCATCATCGCTTGTGGCAACGATCGGCAATTCGTGGCTCTGTGCCGCGTGCTTGACCTCGACGGCCTCGCCCTCGATCCCGCCTACGCGACCAATGCGGGTCGGGTCCTTCACCGCGATATCCTCTGCGCGCAGATCGCTGCGCGGACCCGAGATCGGAGCCGCGCCGACCTCATCGCGGCACTTGAGGCCACGGGCGTACCCGGCGGCTCTATCAACACCGTGGCGGAGGCTCTCCGCGAGCCGCAGGCCGCGGCGCGGGGGCTCGTCGTCGCACCCGGGGGTATCCCTGGCTTACGTACCCCGCTCGTCTTCTCCCGCAGTTCCTTGGCCCTTGATCGTACGGCACCGATGCTAGGTGACGGCCAGTGTCGGTTTCGAATGGACCCCTGAGCGCAACTGACGGACGGCGCGATCGACCCAACGCACCGTTCTGAGTCTGCTTGGCCAAACAGCGCCGTATTTCCGGCCTGCAACCGCAGGATCTAAACTGGCAGGTGCCCGCAGAACTTGGCCCAGTGTGCTTCGAGGTCCGCTTCTTCATCAGCCCTGGCGGACCGAGCCAGCGCTCAGGATCCGGTCGGCTGAACGGCAATCCTGCACAGGGATTGGCCCCCAGGTATCGATTACCCACATCGAGGTCCGCTTCCGCATCGCCTGTGGACTACCCGAAACGCGTTGGCAAAAGTCCGGTGATGGCAATCCAGGCTCGCGACCTCGACCATTGCTACGTCCGCTTCGGAGCATTCTCCTGAACGGGCTGAATGACCGAAGTGGGCGCCAAGCCGAACGTCCGCTATTTGGAGTGAACCCGCGTCTCGAAGTGGCGCGCAGCCGCAATGGCAGATCGCATGCTTAAACGCTCTTCAGAAGCTTCCAAGTCGCTGTCGCATGAGCGGCGAGGACATCATCCTCGCGAAATGCAAAGGCTTGAAGGAACGAAACGCTGCGGCCAGTCCGCAGCACCGAAGCCTCACAGCGGACCTGACCAGTCGTGATTGGCGCGAGGTATTGCACTTTCATCTCTAACGTCGCGCCAGGGCCGCTCAAATGGTTGAGTAGGTGCCCCATAGAAATGTCGAGCGCAGTTGCAAGTATACCACCGTGCAACGTGCCTTGCGGATTGAACAATGGCGGCTCGACAGAAAAACTCACTGAGCATGTCGCGTCGCCGTAGCTCACCTCAAAGCCGAGAAGGCGCGACAGGAAGAAGGAGCCGAACTCCTGACGAGGGTCCCCCACTGCGCGGGCGAGCATAGCCTCACCTATCCGAGCACACTCAATGCGGTCGTCTAGCGTTGTCATAGTCCAGCCTTCCCGCCGAATGCGCCTCGATCGGCGAAGACCGCCTGCTCAGCATCCTCAAGCGACAGCCACCGAGCTAAGACCTCCCTCGTGTGCTCACCGAGCATCGGGGGAGGTGCTGCGTCGGGCGGCGGCCGGTCGTCAAAGCGGATCGCGCTCGCGAGGTAACGCACTGGGCCGGCATGGGGATGCTCGACCGTTCGGGCGACGCCGCGGCTCGCAAGCTGCTCGCTCTCGCAGACTTCACCCACTGTGCGGATGGCGCCGCACGGGATACCAGCTGCCCCCAGCACACCGGTCCAATGATCGCGGTCGTGCGCAGCGAACAGCGGGTCGAGAATGGATTTCAGCGCCGGGCGGTTAACGACGCGGTCGGTCGCCTTGCCGAACCGGGGATCAGCGAGGAGGTCCGGGCGTCCGATCACGTGGGTGAAAGCCGCCCAGAAACGATCGTTGGCCACACCGACATTGAACCATCCATCCGAGGCTAAAAATGTCTCGTAGGGGCTGATCGTCGGATGGGCGTTGCCCCGCCGCTTGGGGCTCTGACCGGTGGCGAAGTACATGCCCGCGTTAAAAGTGAGAAGCGAGGCCATGGCGTCGAGCATAGATACGTCGACTCGGCCACCTTGGCCCGTGCGGGCGCGTTGCGCCAAACCGGCCAACACGGCCTGTGCAGCGTATAGGCCCGTGATCAAGTCGGCGATCGAAGTGCCAACCTTTGTCGGCGGGCCATCCGGTTCGCCCGTGATGTCCATGACGCCCGACTCGCCCTGCACGATGAGGTCGTAGCCCGGACGCTCTGACTCTGGTCCGCCGCGGCCGAAGCCGGAGATGCCGCAGTAGATCAGCCGCGGGTTCGACTCGGTAAGGATTTCATAACCGAGCCCCAACCGTTCCATCGTGCCGGGCCGGAAATTCTCGATGACGACATCGGCGACGGCGGCGAGCCGAAGCGCCAGATCCCGGCCGGCCTCGGACTTCAAATCGAGGATGCAACTGCGCTTGTTGCGGTTGATCGACAGGAAGTAGGCACTCTCCCCGCCGCAGAACGGTGGACCGTAGGTTCGGGACTCGTCTCCGTGCACCGGCTCTTCAACTTTAAGCACATCGGCGCCAAAGTCGCCGAGCTGCATGGTGGCGAACGGACCGGAGACAACCCGGCACAGGTCGAGCACCCTGATGCCTTCGAGCGGCTTGGCGTCAGACCATTGCATCGGCCAAGTCCGCCATGGTGGGTACGGTGAGGTCCGGTCGATAGGGAGTCCTGACGAATGGACGATTGCGGCGGTTGATGAAAGCAGTGTGCATGCCCGCTGCTTTGGCGCCGACACAATCAAACTCGTGGTTGGCGACGAACAGCACCTCGTCCATGGTAACGCCCGCGAGTTCGGCCGCCTTGCGGTAGGTCGCGATGTGCGGCTTGAACGCGTTCGCCTCGGCAACCGAGATGACTTGGTCAAACGGCATGTTGTGGTGGCGCTTCGCCGTTTCCAGCATGTCGGCGTCACCGTTGGAGAGGACCACAAGCTTGTAGCGGGTCTGCAGACGCGCCAGTGCCTCCGGCACCTCCGGGAAGCACTCGAGCCTCTCGATTGCGGCAACCAGCTCTCGCACCTCGTCGTCGGTGTATGAGATCTTCGCGCGATCGAGCACGCTGCACACCGCTGCAAAACCGATTTCTCGGTAGGGTGTGTGCTTGCGATGGAGCAGGGCATCGATCATCGAGTTCTCGAAGTGTGTGCGTCGCCACCAAGTCACGAAGGAATTGGGTTTGCCTGTCCAGCCCTTTTTCTGGAGGTAAGGGGTCGCGACCTTGACGAGGCCGCCCTGCATATCGACCACCGTGCCGTACTGATCGAACATACAAACCTTGATCTTGGTCTTCAGAGCCTCCGCGTCCGTTGCCATCCTTCATCCTCCCGAAATTTCTGTCCGCCTCCATCAGGCCCGCATTTCGAGCGATCGGTAAAATGGGTTTTTGATCTGCTCACATTCACCGGCTGAATGACCCAGGAAAGGAGACTGGAGGGCATGAACATACGGTCGGTTGACCTCAACCTGCTGGTGGCGCTCGACGCTCTGCTCAGCGAAGTTCACGTCACACGTGCCGCTGAGAAGGTCGGTCTCAGCCAGCCAGCGATGAGCAACGCGCTGTCGCGTCTGCGGCACGTTTTCAAGGATGAACTGCTAGTGCGCACGCCGCAGGGCATGCAGGCTACACCGCGGGCGCGTGAACTTGCCGAGCCTGTGCGGCAGGTACTACGCTCTATCGAGCGCGTGTTGGAAGGTGACACGCGCTTCAACCCAATCTCGTCAGACCGTCGTTTTGTGATCCGTCTGTCAGACCTTCTCGGCCGACTGCTGCTGCCTGCGCTCATTGAGGATCTCGCCGGGAGTTCCTCGGCGATCCGCTTCGACGTCGTTCACCTGTCGCCGCAGCGAACCACGGACGCACTGGAACGCGAAGAGATCGATCTCGCAGTTAGTATGGGACTTGAGCATGCGGCCTCGATCCAGTCCGAACCGCTGATGGAGGACCGCATGGTGTGCGTGATGCGCACCGAGCACCCAGCGGCACTCGTCGAATTGACGCCCGACACGTTTCTCGCCGCAAAGCATCTCAAGGTGTCGATGTCGCCGACCGACCTCCGCTTCGCCGACGACGTGCTGTCGCGGCTCGGCAAAACACGCAACGTTGTACTTAATCTGCCGCACTGGATGCTCGTGCCCTACGTACTCGAGCGTTCAAACCTGATTTCCGTCATGCCGCGGCTATTCGCACTCGCGATTACGGGAGGTGCGCTGACAATACGCGACCTGCCGCTTCCATCTACTCCCTTCGATTGGACGATCTACTGGCACCGCCGAAATGAAGGCAATGACGCGATACGCTGGCTGAAACAGCGACTGAGAGCGGCGGCGGCAGCGCCGAGCGCTTATTCAGCCGGTCAATGACAACATACCATTAAACGATTAGGGGGCCCGGACCTCCCCCCTTAGCCTCCTAGTTTTCCGGGAACCGGCCACCGCAAGAGTAGCCGGAGGAAAAGGGAGGACGGTATGACGGCCGACAGCTTGGCTAGCGATGCTACCGCCCCCATTGGTCACGCCGAGCGCCAGGTCGTGCTCGCCGCCTGTGTCGGCGCGGCCCTAGAATGGTACGATTTCTTCGTATTTGCCGCACTCGCGGCGACTATCGCCAGCAACTTCTTCACCGGCCTCGACGCCAACACCGGTTTCATCTTCGCGCTTTTGACGTTTGCGGCGGGCTTCATCGTTCGGCCGATCGGGGCGCTGGTGTTCGGACGCATGGGTGATCAGAAGGGACGTAAGCGCACTTTCATGCTCACCGTGGTTTTAATGGGCGGAGCGACGGTGCTTATCGGCGCCCTGCCGACCTTCGGACAGATCGGCGTTTTGGCCCCGGCGCTCCTCATCCTGCTACGCATGGTCCAGGGATTTGCGATCGGCGGGGAATACGGTGCCGCGGCCGCGTACGTTGCCGAGCATGCACCTCAGGACAGGCGGGGTTCCTACACGGCGTGGGTCCAGACGACCTCCACCATCGGCCTGCTTCTTTCTCTCATTGTCGTGACGACCGCTCGGCAGATCTCCGGAACAGGGTTCGATTGGTGGGGCTGGCGGATCCCGTTCCTGTTCTCAGCCCTGCTTCTGGTCATCTCGGTCTACATCCGCCGCTCGATGTCCGAGTCGCCCGCGTTCGAGCGGGTGAAAGGAGCCGGCCGCACCTCTCCAGCCCCCCTGCGTGAAGCTTTCGGACAATGGAGTAACGTCAGGCTCGTGCTGCAAGGGTTGTTCGGTCTACTCGCCGGCCAAGCGGTGGTGTGGTTTACGGCGCTATTCTATTCGCTGTTCTTCTTGACTCAGACACTCAAGGTCGATCCGGCCACCACCAACCTGCTTGTCGGTTCCGCGCTGGTGATCAGCATACCGATGTACGTGTTGTTCGGACGCCTCTCTGACCGGATCGGACGCAAGCCGGTCATCCTGGGAGGCTTGTTCTTGGCGGCACTGACCATCTTCCCGATCTTCAACGGGCTGATGGTGTTTGCCAATCCGGCCCTTGCCACAGCGCGCCAAGGAACATCCATCATCCTAGTCACGAATGCGGCCGCCTGCTCCCTGCAGTTCAATCCCATCGGTACGGCACGCTTCACGAGCCCTTGTGACATCGCGCGGAAGGTCCTGGCCGCGAGCGCAGCGAACTACACTCTCATGAGCGTTCCCTCTAGAGCTGTTCCCGCCTATGTAGCGACGGCCAAGTCATTTTCGTAACCGGCAGCTGTGAGGCAGTTGCGGCACTCGTCTGAGGTAAAGCCGGTGAAGGCTTCGCGGATGGTTGCCCAGAGGTCGGGCACGGTGCGGGCGGCAGCAGTCCTGAGCATCTGCTTCAGCTTGGCGAAGATCTGCTCGATGGGATTGAAGTCGGGACTGTAGGGCGGAAGGTAGAGGACCCGGGCACCCACCGCCTCGATCGCCTCGCGCACGCCAGCGACCTTGTGGGCCTGCAGGTTGTCGAGGATCACGGTGTCGCCGGCTTGCAGCACCGGGACGAGGTTGTCGGCGACGTAACTGCGGAAGCGCTGGCCGTTCGTGGCGCCATCCATGAGGCTGAGCGCGCACAGGCCGGTGGTGCGCAGCGCCGCGGTGACGGTCGTGGTCTTGTAATGCCCCTGCGGCACGAGCAGCCGGCAGCGCTCGCCGCGGGGGGCGCGTCCGTAGCGGCGGGCCATGTTGGTGGCGGCCGCGGTCTCGTCGAGGAAGACCAGCGTGTCGGGGTCGAGATCGGGCATGGCATCGAACCAGGCTTGGCGCTCGGCTTTCACATCCGCGCGCTCCTGCTCAGCCGCGTAGACAGCCCCTTTTTACGGCTGATGCCGTGGCGGGCGAAGAAGCGCGACAGCCCGCTCGTGCTGGTCGTCACGCCCCGCGCGGCCAGGACATCGCGCAACTCGCGCAGGAAGATCTCGGGCCGGGCCTCGTAGGTGGACAGGATCAGATCGGCCTGCGCTTCGATGCCCGAGAGGCGGTCGCCGCTGTGCGTGGGGTTGGGCGCGACGTGACCTTCCTGCGCGAACCGGGCCGACCATCGGCTTGCACTCGACACGCTCACATCAAACCGGGCCGCCGCTCGATGGAAAGACGCGCCCTCGGTCACGGCCGCTACAACGCGCTCGCGCAGATCGACTGATAAAGGTGATGGCATTGCCGCCTCCTTAACCGGTCAACGCGGCAACCCCGGCTCCGTCGCAACGCCTCCGGGAACAGCTCTAACTCTGCGAACGTCAAAGTCGGAGCAGCCACTGTCGAAGTTCCTGCGCTCGCCGACCAGCCACCAGTCGAGGCGAAGCGGCTGGAGCAAGCGTTTGCCGCCCGGTTGCAGACGGCACTCGCCGATGTTGGCTACCCCGCTCACGCCGATCCTGCCGCGATCAATAAGCCGATAATCATCCTGTTGCTTACAATACTGATGGCTTATGGCGCCATGACGCTTGGACCGATTTCGGCGGCCCTCGTGGAGATGTTCCCAACGCGGATCAGATACTCTGCCATGTCATTCCCCTACCATATCGGTAACGGCTACTTCGGCGGCTTTCTCCCAGCAATTTGCTTCGCTGTCGTCGCAGAAACCGGTGACGCTTTCGCGGGCCTTTGGTACCCGGTTGCGGTAGCTGCCATCTCGTGCTTGATCGGCGCCATCTTCATCCGAGAGACGCACAGTATTAATATATTTGCTAAAGACTAAATTGTACAGCTTCTGCTTATGCGTCCATGGCAGTTTTAACCGCTGAAGATCGACATGCCTCTATCCGGGGACCATGACTCGACCATGGTGTGGCGTTCAAAGCCACATCCGCCGGAAGAGCTATCTCAAGCACGTTAGGTTCGAGCAGGCCGACTCGTACGATTACTGATACGACAGCTACGTTTCGCAATGTTCGTGGAGCGGTTTCGGACCGGCGGAATGGGGAGCTGACCATCGGACGCCCCACAGTCACACGGCGACCGGAAAGCGGCACGCAATGTATTGAGATCTTTCCCTGAATTCGTCAGCTGAGCAGCGGCCTCTGCACTTCAAACAGGATGCAGACCGACGGCTGGTATGTCATGTACAGTTCAGAACCGATTGGCTTCTGCCAGTAAGGCACGCAGCACTGCCAGCACTTCAGCGCGTCGCTACGCAGATAGCGCCCGGGCGGGATCTCGACATATTACCCCGCCCGGTTCTGGCGTGACAACTAATCATACAGACCGAGCTCTGACCGGCGTGCCGCAACACGCTTCAACTGAGCGCGGATCAGTTGACGCGTATGAGCGGAAGGGCCCAGCACCGGTGGCGTCCAGTAAGCTGGCGCCGGCATTGGGTATGGATGACCTCGACGAACTCGCACGCCTACGCGGCTGTCAGCGACTAACGGTCGAACGCGATCGGCACTTCGTAGCCGGTCAGCTACTGTCGGCCTACGCCAGAGCGGCCCGAACTGCGGGAAGGATTACGGCATGACGCATCCGCATTTCGTACCAGCACCTGGTCTCGACCCCGAAGATGAAGCGGTACCGCACCTGACCCACGACCCCGTCACTGGTCTGCACTGGCCCGAGCCGACGGTACCGGAGCCACCCTTCATCATACTCGCAGGCTTCATCGTCGACGCCTGCGCCGAGGCGAGCGACGGCTGCCGCGTCGAGCCGGACGGCACCTGCGAGCACGGGCACCCCTCCTGGCTGTGCCGCCTCGGCGTGATCTGACGCCCAGCAGACTTGTTCGGTTGAAAGCGCGGCCGTGAGCGATCTGATGGCCGCGCTTGAAACGCTCTACCTGTTGCTACGATTGGTTATTCCGGCGGCTGTCGTCCGGCTGCTTTTCGGCATATTTACAGTATAGGCAGTAGTTGATGTGTCCCCGGTAAGCCGGTGTGTGGATGTGTTCGTCGCGGATGCCACGCGATCCACAAAAGGTCCGTCGACCGCGACCCGTCCGTGTCCGTCAACCCTGTTATGTCGCTGAACAGTCTACCTACACCGATACAACTCGACCTGCGCACCTACGCCCGCGCCGCCACTATAGCCGAGCTTCCACCGCTGCAGCTCATCCGAGCTAATCCCGGCGACCGCGCCCTCGGTGACGCTGCGGGTCGCCTCGCGGCGATTGACGCGGACCGCAGGCGCAGCGTGGCAGCAATCCTCCGTCGCGATCGAGATGCAGCCCGTCCCGCTATGCAGACGCCCCGCTCGCGCGTGCGAGACTTCATGTCCGCCCCCATCTCTTGTAGGCACGCCGGACCGGCCTCATTTGATCTGATCTGATCGGCCCGCGTTCCTGTGCAGACGCGCTCGATCCACAATCAGGGCTTCTGCGTACACGGTCTCGGTCCGGGCTGCGCTGCCTCGATGTCAGCTGAGACCGAGGCAAAGTGCTGGTGCAGACCCCGCCGCACCGGCGGCGCCCCAACGCTTCAACCTTAGCCCCTCTTCAGCCTGCAGCCTCGAGGTCGCCGCCAGCTATATCACCGCGCCCCGCAGAAACCCCGCCATTCGGTGGGCGGCGGGGTTCGGAGTGCATAACATTGCCCCAGCGTCCCACCTCCCTCACGACCGCCCCGAACGGCCCTTTCATCCTCTCGATCATCGCCGAACCCCCGGGGGCATTTGCCGTCGTCGAAAGTCGCAAGCGACCGGATGCGGAACTGTGGAACGCCGTGGCGCGCCTGACACCGCCGCGGCGCGGCAAGCGCTTCGACCGCTGTGTAGGGCGGTGACAAAACCATCCACTGGAGCGTCGGCGTCGTGCTGATGCGGGCGGCGTAAAAGCCGGCCAGTGGAGAGGCTTCCCTTTCGAGAGGAGCCGGGGATGTTCGCCGTGGAAGTTTACGCGGCCGTTCGGCAGTTCGTGTTTATCGAGGGCAACTCTCGGCGTGAGGCGGCTCGAGTGGCCGCGACCTGTGCACGAGCTTCGTGATCGGCCCTGACTGGTCCGCCTGACGCGAGGTCACGGTTGGTGCGGCCCGAGAGGACCGAGGTGTCGTGTTCCGTGAGAATGTCTGCGACGCCCTTCACGCGCGCATGCTCGTCCTCGGCCTTCAGCAGCAGCCACGGCTCCTTCTTCTCGCTGCCGCGGCCTTTCATCCTCACGAGATGCCAGCGGCCCTTGAGCCGCTGACCGTGGAGGACGAACTCGACGTGACCTTTCGCCAATCCGGCCGCGAGGTCCCCGACCGGTTCCCACTGTCCGGTGTCCCAGACGATCATGGTACCGCCGCCGTACTGGCCCTTCGGGATCGCACCCTCCCAGCGCAGGTAATCGAGCGGATGGTCCTCCGTCTCGACGGCCAGACGCTTGTCGGCGGCCACCAGGCTCGGTCCACCGAGGCGATGGCCCACCACCTCGAAGAGATCGCCACGACCGTTGCTCCCGGTGCCCACGCCGTGCTCCTGCTCGACCAGGCCGGCTGGCACACCACCAAGAAACGCGCCGTCCCGGACAACATCACCCTGTTGCCCCTTCCGGCTCGGTCACCCGAACTCAACCCGGTCGAGAACCTCTGGCAGTTCCTGCGCGACAACTGGCTCGGCAACCAGATCTTCAAATCCCACGCCGACATCCTCGATCCCTGCTGCGATGCCTGGAAAAAGCTCATCGCCCAGCTCTGGCGCATCATATCCATCGGACTTCGCCAATGGGCACATGGGTCCTGATAAATGAGGATAAGTATAAGATGCAGCTTAGTCTTGCAGCTACAACGAAGTAGCCACCAATTGACAGGACGCACATTACCGCGGACGTCAGAACGACATTGGAGGTGGTATCCGCCTCGTGACAGTAGAAATCGGCCATCACATATTACCGAGAGAATGCCTTCGTCTGTCGATTTGTCACATAAAATCAAATACATAGATTATAATTTTGAGCCTCCTCAGCAAGCCAGCTTCGGAAACGGTTCAACCGCACGTCGTTAGCTTTGCTATCTGGGTAAACGAGGCAATAGTTCTGATCACTAACATATTCGGTCTCGAATGGAACAACGAGTTGACCGGCTTCGATATCGTCCGCTGCTATTACACGAGGAACTAGGCCAATCCCGAGGCCGGCGATGGCCGCCTGAATGATCATGTAGAAGTGTTCGAAGCGCGGACCAGCCCAAGCATTTACATGCTGCGCGGTGATCGCCTCCAGCAAGAGGCGCCAACTATCAGGCTTGCGAATGTGCTGAAGCAGGGTAGCACGCGCCAGATCAGAAGGGTCATCAATTCCGCCGATACTATACAGGTACCGTGGAGCCGCGATGAGCACAACTTGAGAGCCGACCAAAGGCTCGGATGTCACACCAGGCCAGTCGTTGTGTCCGTAATGGATCGCCGCATCTAGCCTCTCTTGAGCGAAATCGAAGATGCTGCTCCGTGTCACGAGCGTGATGAGGATGTCGGAATTGGCACGGCGGAAGCGGTCGAGCCGCGGGATCAGCCATCTCATCCCGAAAGCTGGGGGCGTGGCGACATTCAGCATGCCGCCCATCGGCTCCGTCAGCAGCTTGAGCGTCGCCTCTTGGATGCGGTTTAGGGAACCGCGGATGTCCCTGAGGTAGGCTTCGCCGGCGAGCGTGAGCGCGATACCGCGCACGGAACGCTCGAACAGATGCACGCCGAGGTGATCTTCGAGCGTGCGGATCTGCCGGCTCACCGCGCTCTGGGTGATGTGGAGCTCCATCGCGGCGCGCGTGAAACTCATGTGGCGTCCCGCGGCTTCGAACACGCGCAACGCGGAGAGAGAGGGCAGTGTCCAGGTCATCCCCACCGTAGCCATGAGCAAAAGTCATGAGCACATAAGATAGTATCGTTTGCCCTCCATCGGTAGCTGCTTCAGGCTGAAACGGACGACGCGGGAACCGCGCGGAGGGGGGCGCCACGTTGATGGACGAGGACATCGATCAGATCGAGACAGACGTCCTCGTCCTCGGTGGCGGAATGGCCGGCCATCGGGCCGCGCTGGCCGCGCACAAACAGGGTGCCGCGGTCACGATCGCCTACCCAGCCCGGGGCGCGTCCCCCTACGTGATCGGCTGCAACGTGCCGCTCGATCCCGATGCGGGCGATACGCCGGCCATCTACGCCGAGGATATGGTCAGGGGTGGGTACGGACTGAACGATCGCCGCTTGGTGAGTCTCGTCGCCGAGGAGGCGACGAGCGGGTTTCGCGAGCTCTGCGAACTCGGTGTGTCCTTCGCGCGCGATGGGGATCGCGTGCAACTGCGGCACCTCTCGGGGAATCGAGTCCCCCGCTCGGTGTATGTCGCCGAGGGTACCGGCCGAGCGATCATCGATGCGCTGGCCCGTCAGGTACAGCGCGACGGAATCCGGACGCTTTCGGGATGGAAGGCGCTGACGCTGCTCCGGCACGGGGCGACCGTGACAGGCGCACTGCTGTGGCATCCACAGAAGCAGAATCTGACGGCCGTGCACGCGCGGGCCGTGGTCCTGGCCGCGGGCGGCATAGGTCGTCTGTTCGACGACAGCACCTATCCAGCGGACGTTTCGGCGGGCGCCTACGGCCTGGCCTTGCAGGCGGGCGCACGGTTGATTGATATGGAGTTCGTCCAGTTCGAGCCGGTCGTCACGGTGCATCCCGTCGGGTGTGCGGGCATGGAGATGCCGACCGCGATGCTGGGGGCGGGCGCGCACCTGCTGAACGCGCAGGGCGACCGGTTCATGTTCAGGTACAACCCCGAGCACGGCGAGCGCCACATCGAGAAGGCGCGCATGTCGCTGTGCATCCAGACCGAAATCGACGCCGGCCGCGGCTTCCCGGACGGCACGGTTCTGTTCGACACCCGCCCAGTGCCGCCGGCGCAGCTCGAGAGCTACGTCTCGCATTGCCGCCGCCTACGCGCCGCCGGCCTTGACCCGCGCGAGCAGGGTCCGCGGGTCCGCCCCGCGGCCCACAGCCAGATGGGTGGGATCTTCATCGACGAGACCGGGTCGTGCGGGGTGCCGGGCCTCTACGCGGGCGGCGAGGCGGTCGGCGGATTGCACGGGGCGAGCCGCATCGCCGGCAACGGCTGCTCCGACACCATCGTCCTCGGCGCCGTCGCCGGGCGCGGCGCGGCGGCGGGTCTCCTGCCCGCTGAGCGGTCGAGCCGCGCGCTGGCCCTGCGCGGGGCGATCGAACAGCTTCGCGCGTTGAGCGGACAGCGTGGCGACATTGATCCCGTCGAGGCGAAAGCCGCGGTGTGCCGGTCGGTCTCGTCCGCCGCCGCGATCTGGCGCCGGGAGGCGACCCTCGCGGCCGGCCTCACGGCCCTGCGCGGGCTCGCGCGCGATATCGAGGGGCCCCTCGCGATACCAGATCTCACCGCTGCCGTCCGGGCCATCGAGGCGCGCGACATGGTCCAGACCGCCCAGACCATCGTCGAGGCCGCTCTGCTGCGCACCGAAAGCCGCGGGGCCCATCAGCGGACCGATCATCCCGAGCAGAACGACGCAGTCTGGCTGCGCCACATCGGCTTTCGCGCTGGGCCGCATCTCGTGCCCGAGGTCGAGTACATTCCGCTCCACTGAGAGAGGCGTTCCGTGTGACGAGGCCATGCAATCGTTTGAACTCTACTTTCTCTTAAGATCGCGACTTCAGCATGTTCGACGTAAAGTTCTGCAATCCCCGGCACCCGGGAGGTCAACCCGATGGATTTTGAGCTGAGTGAAGAGCAGCGTTTGGGCCTCGACGCGTGGCGGCGTTTCCTAGAGCGCGACCTAGCCCCCCTCGCGCGGCGCAATCACGATGCGGCGTACTCGAACGAGGTCGCGCGCGAGCTGCTCGCTCTGACCACGCGGTTCGGCGTCGGCAACGGATGGGTGTCCGAGGACGAGGGCGGGGCGGGCCTCGACTTCGTCTCGAGCGGCCTGCTCTTTGAGGAGTTGGCGCGTTGGTCCCCGGACGTGGCGGGGCTCGCGTGGGTCACCGAGGGCGCGTCGCTGAAGTTGCAACAGGTCGGGTCACCCACGTTAAAGGCGCGCTACCTGCCGGGGCTGACGGCGGGAACGCTCATCGGCTGCTCGGCAATCAGCGAGCCGGGCTGCGGATCGAACGCGCGCGGCGTGCGGACCAAGGCGGTCCGCGACGGCCGCCACTTCCGGATCAGCGGCGAGAAGATCTGGACGTCGAACGCGACGGTCGCCGATCTCGTGCTCCTGCTAGCGCGGACCAGCGAGGACGAGCTGACCCTGTTTCTGCTCGACCGCAGGGAGCACGTCTTCACCACCCGCGAGATCCCCAAGCTCGGCCTCAACGGGTGGTCGATGGGCCAGGTCGTCCTCGAGGATACCGTCGTTAGCGAAGACTACGTGCTCGGTCGGATCGGGGGCGGTCTCGCCGAGACCATGAAGGGCTTCGAGCGCTCGCGCTGCTTCGTGTCCACGCTGGCGCTCGGCATCGCGCGCGCAGCGCTGGATGCCAGCCTCGGCTACGCGGGCGAGCGCGAGCAGTTCGGCCGGAAGATCGGCGGCTTCCAGCTCGTCCAGGACATGCTAGCGAAGATGGCGACGGACCTCGACGCGGCCCGCCTCCTCGTTTACCGCGCGCTGGCGCTGATGGCCGCAGGACGGCGGTGCGACACCGAGGCCGCGATGGCGAAGGTCTTCGCGACCGAGGCGGCGCAGCGGATCACCTCCGACGCCATCCAGGTTCATGGCGCCTTCGGCCTCACCAAGGAATTCCCACTAGAACGGCATTTCCGGAACGCGCGGATGCTGACCATCCCAGACGGCACCACGCAGATCAATCGGCTGATCATCGGACGGGCCCTGACCGGCTTGAATGCATTCGTTTGATCCGCCGGGTGTGTAGGCTTGGGCGATGAATGACCCGGGCCAGCACCTTAGACGAGCAGGGAGGATAGGTTCGATGCGCTTCAGCGTGCGGCGACCAGCCGCGTTCAATCCTGACAGGCGAGGTCTGCTTGCAGGGCTCGCGGCGGCCGGACTCGCGGCACCGTTCGTCGCGAGTGCGCCGGCAGAAGCGGCCGACGCCCCCCCCGATCTGGCTCAGGCCAGGAAGGAGGGCACACTCGTGGTGATGCACAGCGACCAGGAGAACGACGTCGTCAATTTCCTGCGCGCGTTCACTGAAAAGTCTGGCATTCAAGCGCTCCAGCAGCGCGCGCTCCCGGGCTCGGCGATGCCGAAGCTTCAGGCTGAACTGCGCACTGGTGCCAGCGAGGTCGATGCGTACATGTGCTCCGATCCCGGACTCATGGATGTGCTACGGCAGCGCAAGCAATTACTTGCCTACGTCTCGCCGGAGATGGACGCTTACGCACCCAATCTCAGGAGCGATCCGGTCGGTTACTGGACGACGTACTTCATCAACGTCGGATCGATTTTGTACGATCCCCGGTACGTCGATCCGGCCATCGCGCCGAAGACGTGGATGGACCTCCTCGATCCGCGTTGGTCGCAACAGGTCGGCTTTCAGAACTCGTCGGCTGGCACTCAGTACACGTGGTGGTATCTGCTTAAGGATGTCCTGCCGAAGGATTACTGGACAAAACTCGCTCAAATCAAACCCCGGGCGTACGCCTCTTCCACGCAGATCCTCTCGGATATTCAGAACGGCAATCTCAAAATCGGAGGCAAGGTCAGCAACTACCAGTACGTGAAGGCCAAGCGGCTAGGTCAAACCATCGAGATCGTCTATCCCCCGGAGGGTTCGCCGGCCCAGAGTGAGGTAGTCGGCATCATCGTTGCGACTCAGCGGCCGAACGCTTCGAAAGTCTTCATCGACTACTTTCTGTCCCGAGAGGGTCAGACGACCTGGAACCGCATCCAAGGCTCGTCCTCGACCCGCAGGGACGTCACGATCCCCGACGTGCCGACGCTCGAGGGAGTCAAGATCCTGCTGCCGACAGACTTCAAGGACTATGCGTCGCCTGCGCGGCACGCCGAGTTCGTGAAGCTCTGGAACAGCGTCACGGGGATGTGAATGCGCATGTCCGCTCTGGCTCACCCCGTCGTGACGGCGCCCGTCGCACGCCCCGGACTGTCCCTCGACATCGCAGTCCCGCTTCTCGTGCTGGCTAGCCTACTCGGCGTGCCGAGCGCGCTGATCGTAACGAACGCTTTCAACGTCGGCGATCCCGAAGCGCTGCCGGTCACGGAATACGGGTTCGGGCCCATCCTCGAGATCTTCGAGCACCTCGACTGGATCTGGCATTCGCTAGCGATGTCGGCCTGTGCCACGGTGCTGTGCGTGGCGATCGGCGTGACGCTCGCCTGGATCGTGAACCGGACCCGGCTGCCGGCGGCCGGGCTCTTTCGAATCCTGATCACGATCCCCTACCCGCTCGGACCCCTCGTCGGTGCCTTGGCCTGGGTCGAGCTCGCCGCGCCGGACGGTGGCCTGATCAACAAAGCCTACGTGAGCCTCACGGGCATGTCGGGACCGCTCATCGATATCACGTCGCTCGGCGGGATCATGTTCGTGCTGGCTCTCGTCGAGGCGCCCGTCGTCTTCCTGATGGTCGGTGCCGCGATGGATCGGATGAACCCAGCCCTGGAGGAATGCGCGTCTGTGATCGGGGCGAACCACTGGCGCACGGCACTCAGCATCAGCTTGCCCCTGATGATGCCAGCTATCCTAAGCGCTGCGGTCTTCGTGTTCTCAGCCACCATGGCGGCGTTCGCGATCCCCGCGATCCTAGGTGCCAAATCGCGCTTCTACGTGGTGACGACCGCGATCTACGTCCTGTTCCAGGGCTATCCGCCCAACCTGCCGTTGGCGAGCGCCCTGGGGCTGCTGCTCATCGCCTTCACGGCCCTCTCGGTCTGGCTCTACGCCCGAGTCCTACGCGGCCGGTCATACGTCGTCGTCACGGGCAAGACCTACCGGCCGCAGCCGATCGACGTGCGGGGATGGACGCCTCTACTAACCGGCATCGTCTGCCTCTACGTGTTCCTGTCGCTGGTCCTCCCCCTCGGCACTCTGCTGATCGCCTCTTTGCAGACCAGTTCCGACCTGCGCTTCGATCCGTCCAACTGGACGCTCGCCAACTACGCGTACGTTATCCTCGACCTACCGACGACACGTCAGGCGATCGTCAATAGCATCATTCTTGGTGTCGCCACTGGGACGATCGGCGTATTCCTATCCACGATGCTCGCCATCATCGTCCACCGCGCCAACAACCGCGTCGGGCGCATCCTCGAGCAGGTGATTATGTTGCCGCAGGCCTTTCCGCGGCTGATCTTCGCGTTCGGATTTCTATGGATGATCCTACTCCTGCCATTCAAGATCTACGGAACTTTATTCGCGCTGCTGCTCGGCTACCTCGTTATCTTCTTACCGCTCGGATATCGAGCGATGAGCGGCGTCGTCGTGCAAGTGGACAAGGCACTCGACGAGGCCGCCCAGGTCTTCGGCGCGGGCCGCGTTCGCATACTGTGGTCGATCACGCTGCCGCTGCTGCGCCCGGGGATGATCAGCACGTGGGCGTTGCTGTTCATGGTCTCAATCGGCGAGGTCAGCGCATCGATCTTCCTCGTGTCGGGCGGCATCCAGGTGCTCGGACCGGCCGTCCTCAACTTCTGGGAATCCGGGGGGCTCCCGCAAGTGAGCGCGCTGATCCTCGTCCAGAGTTGCATCGTGCTGCTGACGATGATGCTCGTCGGGCGCGGGACCGCCGCCCTCGCCCGGAGTTAGCCGATGAGAAGGGCCGAAGACATGGCACACGAAGACGTGGTGGTGGACGCTTCGACGCACTGGACAGCGGCGGAAGGGCGACGCGGCGGCGCGAGCTTCATCGAGGTCCGAAACCTCGTCGCCGGCTACGAGGGTCGGACCGTCGTGCACGACCTATCTCTCGCCGTCCCCACAAGCTCACACCTGTCACTTCTCGGGCCGTCGGGATGCGGGAAGTCGACGGTGCTGCGCTGCATCGCCGGATTGGAGACTCCGCAGGCAGGCGAGATCGTCGTCGACGGGCGCACGGTCTTCTCGTCCACACAGCGCATCAACGTCCCGCCCAACAAGCGACGGCTCTCAATGGTGTTCCAGTCCTACGCGATCTGGCCGCACATGAGCGTCATGAAGAACGTGGCGTTCGGTCTGAAGCTCAGGGGCGTGCGGGGCGAGGAGTTGCGCCGCCGCGTGCGCCACGCCCTCGCGATGGTCGGGATGGACGCAATGATCGATCGGCCGGCCACCGCGCTGAGCGGCGGCCAGCAGCAGCGCGTGGCGCTGGCCCGCGCCTACGCGTTCGAGCCAAAGGCCATCCTCCTGGACGAGCCGCTCTCGAACCTCGACGCCGTCCTGCGCGTCCAGATGCGCGATGAGATCAAGGAACTGCAGCGCAAGACATCAGTGACGACGATCTACGTGACGCACGACCAGGAGGAGGCCATGGCAATCTCCGATCGCATCATCGTGATGCGCGAGGGGCGCATTGAGCAGGAGGGAGCACCCCTCGACGTCTATGATCGGCCACGCACGCGCTTCGTGGCCGACTTTATCGGCGCTGCCAACATCCTGCCAGTGCACGTGGTGGCGCAGAACGAGGATGGCTCACTCCAGTGCCGGGCCGGCGAGGCGGATCTCACCTGCGAGAGGCCCCTGACCGACGCGGCGCTCTCCAACGAGCGGCTCGCGGCGGTGCACGCGGTGTATCCGCAACTCACGCGCGAGCATCGACCCGGACCGAACCGGTGGCCGGCCCGGGTGACGCGCCGCGCCCTTCTGGGCGACACGGTGGACTACACGCTTGCCTGGCCGGGCGGGGCGTTGCGCGTGCACGCGCTGCCCAATGAGTTGTTCGAGGAAGGCCAGGACGTCGGCATGCACATCCCGGCCGATCGCGTGCGGCTCCTCGAGACTTGACGCGTCGATGCCCCGGACGGGCCCGCGCGTCCGTCCGTCGTGGCCGCCGGGCACGTGAGATCGGATGGTCCGTCGTTGCGGGGAGCGGACACGATTGCAGAGGGTATCGTGGTATGCCGGACTGGACATGCCGAGGGTCGACGGGAGGGGCGGTATGACGGTGCTCAACGCCGAGCGGCATGGCAGCGCCCTCGTCCTGACGATGAATCGGCCCGAGGTACGCAACGCCCTCTCCAACGAGCTCGTCGCCGCCCTGCGCGAGGCGGTGCGCACCGCCGAGAACATCCGCGACGTCCGCGGCATCGTCATCACGGGTGCGGGCGACCGAGCGTTCTCGGCCGGAACCGATCTGAAGGAGCGCACCAAGCTCTCACAGGCGGGTAAAGGGGCACAAAGCCAGGCTCTGCTTGCCCTCGGCGAGGAGATCTGGCGGTCCTCGAAACCAGTTGTTGCGGCGGTCTTCGGCTGGTGCCTCGGGGGGGGGCTCGAACTCGCGCTGGCCTGCGACCTGCGCATCGCCGCTGAGGATGCGCGCTTCGGGTTTCCGGAGATGCGACTCGGTGCCTATCCCGGCAGCGGCGGTCCCGTGACGCTCACGCGGCTCGTCGGGGCTGCACGCGCCAAGGACCTCCTCTTCACGGCGCGTAACTTCGATGCGCAGGAGGCGGAGCGGCTGGGTATCGTGCAGCGCGTCGTGCCGCGCGAGCGGCTGAGCGGCACCGCGCTCGCTTGGATCGCCGAGATGGAGGCGACGAGCCCCCTCGCGCTAGCGGCGCTCAAGCGGTCGATCAACGACGGCCTCTCCCTGTCGCTGCCCGACGCGGCCGCGCTCGATCAAACCCTGCGCCGTCCGCTCGATGCGACGCAGGACTACGCCGAGGGCATGCGAGCGCACTTCGAGAAGCGCCGGGCGGTCTTCACCGGACGTTGAAGACCGCGCCTACGGACCACCTGCCGATCCCGCTACGACGGACGGCCGCACGGATACGGATCGATCATGACGCAGCCCAGCACTAAGCCCCTCACCGGCATCAGGATCGTCGATTTCACGCGCTTCTTCGCGGGACCGTACTGCGCGCAACTCCTCGGCGATCTGGGCGCGGACGTCGTCAAGGTGGAGTTGCCGGTGACCGGTGATCCACTGCGCACTCAGGGGCCACCCTTCTTCGCGGACAACGGCATTACGTGGTACGCGACGAACAGGAACAAGCGGTCGATCACGCTCGATCTGCAGGCGGAGTCCGGCCGCGCGGTCGCCCGCGACCTCTGCCTCAAAGCCGACGTCGTGCTCGAGAACTTCCGTCCGAGCGTGATGACGCGCCTCGGCCTCGACTACGCCAGTCTCAGCGCGCAGGCCCCACGCCTCGTCTATGCCTCGATCTCGGGCTTCGGCCCCGACGGCCCCGACGCGGAGCAGGGTGCGTTCGATCTGACAATCCAGGCGCTCGGCGGATACATGAGCATAACGGGCGAGAGCACCGGTGCGCCGATAAAGCTCGGCACATCGGCTTTCGACATGTTGGCGGGGATGAACTGCCAGACTGCGATCATCGCCGCCCTGCTGCAGCGCGCGACCACTGGGCGCGGCCAGCACGTCACGACTAGCCTGCTCGAGAGCGAGGTGGCATTCCTCGCCAACGCGGCGCTGGAATACCTGATCGCCGGGACGGAGCCACTTAAGTGGGGTTCAGAGCACGCCCAGCAGGTCCCGTACAAGGCGTTCCGAACGGCTGACAGCTGGGCGGTCATCGGCGCGGGCTTCCAAAACTTCTATGCTGCGTTCTGCGCGATCCTGGGTCGAGACGATCTCGTCACCGACCCCCGGTACAGCACGATGGCCGTGCGCGTCACAAACCGGGATGAACTGTACGCGATCCTCGACGCCGAGGTGCTCAAGTTCACGACCATCGACATCATCGCTTCTCTCGAGCGTGCCCGCGTACCCTGCGCGCGGGTCAACAACATGCGCGAAGTCTTCGACCTTGCGCAGGTCAAGCACCGCGGTCTGCGTATCGAACTCGATCACCCGAACTACGGGACCGTGCCGACGCTCGGCCCTGCCGCCCGCTACTCGCAGTTCGACATCACCGCCGGCTGGACCGCGCCGCCGCAGCTCGGCGAGCACACCACGGAGATCCTGAGTGAGTGGCTGGGCTATCCCTCCGAGTGGATCGAGGAACTCCGTTCCGCACAGATCGTGTAGCTCCGAGCCCAGCACGAAGCCGGATTACGACAACTCGGCGCGATGAAATACGGGGGAAAGTGCTGCGATGGAACAGGAATACTTTCAGTCGACGAGCGGTCGCATTGAGGACGTGGAGATCGGCGCCAGCGTCGTCTTCACCAAGACGGTGTCCGAGTCCGATGTGTATGTCTACGCGGGCATCACCGGCGATTTTTCGCCGAACCATATCGATCACGAGTACATGAAGGCTGGCCGGTACGGAGAGCGCATCGCGCACGGGACCCTGCTGATGGGTTTCATGTCGGCCGCGTCCGCCAAGGTGCGGATCGGTCGGACCGTCTCGCTCGGATACGATCGTGTCCGGTTCGTCGGCCCTGTACGCTTCGGCGATACGATTAAGACGCGCTACACCATCTCTTCAATCGATCCAGCGCGGCGGCGCATCATGGCCGAGGTCGTGTGCCTCAATCAACGAGGCGAGACCGTCGCATCTGCCACAAACATACGTGTTTATGTAGACTGATGTGATTTAAGATAATAAATATCGAAGACGTAAAGAATAAAACTTTAATAGTGGTCAGAAATGGATACCTTCATGACTGATTGTGGCATGGCCCGCATGGGTGCCCGGGTCCTGGTCGACCAGTTGCTCATCCAGGGCGTCGACCGGCTGACCTGTGTGCCAGGGGAGAGTTACCTCGCCGTCCTAGACGCCCTGTACGACGCGACCGTCGACGTCCTCGTCTGCCGCCAGGAGGGCGGGGCCGCGATCATGGCGGAGGCCGCCGGCAAGCTCACCGGGCGGCCGGGCATCTGCTTCGTCACCCGCGGGCCCGGCGCCACCAACGCCTCGGCGGGCGTGCACATCGCCCGGCAGGACTCGACGCCAATGATCCTGTTCGTCGGGCAGATCGCCCGCCGCATGCGCGGGCGCGAGGCCTTCCAGGAGGTCGACTACCGCCAGACCTTCGGCGACCTCGCCAAGTGGGCGGTCGAGATCGACGACGCCGCACGCATCCCCGAGATCGTAGCCCGCGCCTTCCGCGTCGCGATGCAGGGCCGGCCTGGCCCGGTGGTCGTCGCGCTGCCCGAGGACATGCTGGACGACGTCGTGACGGTGGCCGACGCGCCCCGGATCGAGCCGAGCGAGCCCGCCCCCCCGCCGGCCGACATGGAGCGCCTCGCCGCGAGGCTGGCCCGCGCGGAATCACCCGTGGTGCTGGTGGGCGGCTCGCGCTGGCGCGAGGCCGACCGCGACCGGCTCGCCGCGGTCGCCAGCCGCTTCGACCTACCGGTGGCGAACTCGTTCCGGCGGGCTGGGCTGTTCTCCGCCGACCACCCGAACTACGCGGGCGAGCTCGGCATCGGCCCGAACCCGGCTCTGCTGGAGCGCGTGCGCGGCTCGGACCTGCTCATCCTGATCGGCGGGCGGCTGTCCGAGATGCCGTCGCAATCCTACGGGCTGCTCGGCATCCCGGAGCCCGGCGTGCCGCTGGTGCACGTCCACCCCGATGCGGACGAGTTGGGCCGGGTCTACCAGCCGGCGCTGGCGATCCACTCCGCGCCAGGACCATTCTGCGCCGCCCTCGACGTGCTGGAGACCGCGGCCCCCACCGGGACGGCGCGCGCGGCCGAGGCGCACGCCTCCTACCGCGCGTGGTCCGAGAGGCCGGCCATGCTGCCGGGCGCGTTCCAGTACGGCGATGCGATGGTCTGGCTGCGCGAGCGGCTGCCGGCGAACGCGGTGATCTGCAACGGGGCGGGCAACTTCGCCACGTGGGTGCACCGTTACTACCGCTTCCGCGGCTTCGGCACGCAGCTCGCCCCGACCTCGGGCTCGATGGGCTACGGCCTGCCCGCCGCGGTGCTGGCCAAGCGCGCGCAACCGGACAGGATCGTCGTCGCGCTGGCGGGCGACGGCGACGTGATGATGTGCGTGCAGGAGTTCGCCACCGCGGTTCAGTACGGGATCGCCATCGTCGTGGTCGTGCTCGACAATCGCATGTACGGCACGATCCGCATGCACCAAGAGCGCGAGTATCCGGGCCGGGTCTCGGCCACGTCCCTACGCAACCCGGATTTCGCGGCGCTGGCGCGCGCCTTCGGCGGCCATGGCGAGCGGGTCGAGCGGACCGAAGCGTTCTCCTCCGCCTTCGAGCGGGCGCTGGCATCGGGCCTGCCGGCGATGCTGCACTGCTTGGTCGATCCGCAGGCGCTCACGCCCACCCGCACGCTGGACGCCATCCGAGACGACGCCCTTGCGCGGGCACGGGGCTAGTTTCTCAGCATCAACTTTCCCTCTCGCTCCGCACCGGTGATGGTAGAGTCGGAGGCGGCATTATAGGGCGTGCCTTCGACACCCTTGATCTTGTAAGCTGTGCGTCAGAGAGCAGGTGACGCCGACCTATGGCTTCTGACTTCGTAAGTGCGCCTCATACGACGGGCTGACGGCGTTTTAGGCGTGTCCGCTTACAGGATAACGGTTACACGCTTTGAACGACCAGGTTGGGCGCAAAGCCGAACGTCCGCTTCTGAGCGTCGACCCAACCTCCGCTCCCCCTTCAGACCTCGCAAGTGAGTATCGAGCGCCAAAGTCCGGCCGCCTGGTCTCCAAGCCAAAGCCGAGACCGCGGCTGGGGTGCCCCATGCCTTCGGGTCGACACCTTCCGCCCGGCGGGACAATGGCGGCGCCGCCTCGCACATGGGTGATGATGCTGCACGATTGCCAAGCTGAGGAAGAGGGCGCAGTCCGAGGTCGGTTCGAAACGCGAGACCTTCCCTCCGAATGTCTGTCACAACCCTGAAGCCAACCGCGATAGCTCGCGATGGGCTGCCGCCGGGCCAGCGCGGCCAAGCGATGGTAGCTGTCCTCACCGGGGTGGCACTCGCCACGCTCGACACCGCCATCGCCAACACGGCGCTGCCGACCATCGCCGCTGACCTCGGGGTCGATCCTGGCGCCTCAGTCTGGATCGTGAACGCCTACCAACTCGCGGTCGTGGCGACGCTGCTGCCGATCGCGGCGCTGGGCGAGATAGTTGGGCAGCGGCGGATCTACGTCGCCGGTCTCATCCTGTTCATCGGGGCCTCGCTCGTCTGCGCCCTGGCCTGGTCCCTGCCGACACTCGTCGCTGCGCGCGTGCTCCAGGGGATCGGGGCGAGCGCACTGATGGCGGTGAACATCGCGCTGATCCGCTTCATCTATCCCGCACATCAGCTAGGTCGCGGCGTCGGGCTCAACGCCTTCGTCGTCGGCGTTGGCTTCGCAGTCGGTCCGACCGTGGCGTCGCTGATCCTGCTAGCCGCGCCCTGGCCGTGGCTGTTCGCCGTCAACGTGCCGATCGGCCTCGGCGCCCTCGCCCTGGCCTGGACCGCGTTGCCGGAGACCGGACGTTCCGGGCACAACTTCGACGTTGCCGGCGCGCTGCTCAACGCCGCCGCGTTCGCGCTCCTCGTGCTCGGGTTGGGTGAGGCCGCACACGAGGGGCCGCTTTGGCGCATCCTCCTGGAAGTCGGCGGGGCGCTCGCCTGCTTCACCCTGCTCCTGCGTCGCCAGGCCGGGCACCCGGCGCCGATGCTGGCCGCTGATCTCCTAAAGCGCCCGCTGTTCGCGTTGTCAGCTCTGACCGCCGTATGCTCCTTCGCAGCGCAGGGGCTCGCCTTCGTCTCGCTGCCGTTCCTGTTCCAGCACACGCTCGGCCGCTCTCAGGTCGAGACCGGCTTCCTGATGACGCCCTGGCCAGTGGTGGTCGCGCTGATGGCGCCGGTAGCCGGCCGCCTCTCGGATCGCTATGCCCCCGGCCTGCTCGGCGGGATCGGACTCGCCGGCCTCGCGCTCGGCATGGGGCTGCTCGCGCTGCTGCCCGCGGACCCCAGCGTCCCGAACATCATCTGGCGGATGGCGATCTGCGGGGCCGGGTTCGGTTTCTTCCAGGCCCCAAACCTGCGCGCCATCATGACGAGCGCACCAGCTAACCGATCAGGCGGGGCGAGCGGTATCGTCGCCACGGCGCGGCTGCTCGGTCAGACCCTGGGCGCCGCCCTCGTTGCGGCGTGCTTCGCGATCGCGGAAGCGCACGGTCCAGCCCTGGCGATGGGGCTTGGGGCGGCCTTTGCTGGGTTTGCGAGCGCGGCGAGCTTCACGCGCCTCGTCGTGGCGTCCTGAGCGCGCTTGGCCTGTCGGAAGGTTCGGGGATGGAATCCGTATGACCGACGGCGTCGTGAGTGGAACGCTCGACGAACACGGGCGCGCCTACAAACGTACGGTTTGGGCGATCGCGATCGGCATCGCGATTTTCGCCGCCGCACAGGTCACGTACGCCCTCTCCGTCAGCTCGGCCCAGTTCCTCAAGGATGCGCTCGACTGGATCTACACGGTCCTGCTGAACGCCGTGGCGGCGTTTGTGTTCGGGCGCGGCGCACGGGCTGAGCAACTGTCCGCCTACCTCATCGCCGCCGTCCTGACAGTCGGGGGCCTGCAAACGCTCTACGACCTGTGGGACAAGGTAGCGGATCCGCGGCCGATCGATCCCGGGCTGCTCGGCTTCTCCGCCGCAAGTGCGACGGTGATCGCTTACCTCACCGCGGGCAGCCTGGCGCGGTTCCGCCACGACACCAATCCGCTGATCAAGGCAACCTGGCTCAGCGCGCGCAACGACGCGATCGCGACCACGTTCTTGGCCGGCGTCACGCTCGCCGTCCGCATGGCTCCCGTCCGCTGGCCGGAATACGCCATGGACGGGGTCGATGCCGCGCTCGCCTTTCAGGCTGCCGCGGCGACGATCCTCGCGGCACGGCGGGACAGGCAGGTGCCGTGACCATGTCGGGGATGAGGGCGGCTCCCCTCGGTGGCAGGCGAACCAGCCGAGTAAGTCGTGCGCGAGCTACGCGGCCGGCTCAGCGGCTCGCCGGTAGATGCCCTTGGTGCTGCGCCAAGAACGCCAGCACGGTGGCGTTGAAGGCTTCGGGGTTGTCCCGGTTCATCGCATGGGCCGCGTTCGGGATCACGATCGCAGCCGGGATCGTGGGATTGCACTTTCGGGCTGCGGCAAATCCTTCCGGATACCGTTTCGGGCTGCGCTCGCCGGTCAGCGTCAGGACGGGGAAGCTGAACTTGGCGATGTCGGAGCAGGTGATGTTTCCCCGTTCGCCGCTGTCGACCCCGGTGCCGAGATTGTCGAGCAGGATCTCCTTCTGAAGGGCAGAGCGCTTGGCCCAGGTGCCAGGCCCATTCAACCCGTCGGTGAACTCTTGACCCGCCTTCTCCTTGTCCCCGGCCGCAAGGTTGGCTCGTAGCGTCGACACCAAACCCTTCACCTCGCCGGCCATGGCTTTGGTCTCAGGCGTCTCTGGGAGCAGCCCCTCCATGCCGCTGGCATCTTCCAGGATCAGGGTCTTGATCAGCTCGGGGTGCTCTTTGGCCACCGTCAGAACCACGGCTCCGCCCCGTGAATGGCCGAGCAGGTGGACAGGTCCAAGGTTAAGGTGTTGGATCAGTGCGGCCACGTCGGCCGCGTGCTGCGAGATGGAGAAGTCCTCACCGACACCATCCCAGCGTTCGGGATAGTAGTGGCGCAGGCTGAGGGATAGGACGCGGTATTGCTTCGACAGCACCGGGGCTTGAGCGTACCAGATCCGGTAGTCGCCGAGCGACCCATGAACCAGCACGACCGGCTCGCCGGATCCAGCCTCTTGGTAGGCGAGCGGATAACCCTGCACCGCCGCGGTTTTGACACCGTCTGGGATCGCCCACTGCGCGTTAGCCGCACCGGGAAGCCCTGAGAACAACCCGATCAATATAGCTGCCATCCTGAGCCGCATCAAAAACGCCTCCCATATTTCTTCAGGAGAGTATCGCTTCCGCCGGACTGAATGTCACCGCACCGCCCGCCGGTCCCGCGGACGGGATCCGATTACCTCCTTTAAGAACCAGCTTGTTCGCGACGCGGCCGAGCTGCTTTCCCTCTGTTGAGCTCCAAGTCTGCCCCTTCAACTCGTTAGTTGGAAGGATAGCGACCGATGGCGAGCCACTGGCCGCCCCGGGGACGCGGCTGGGACGCGGCTGGGATGAGCCCCGCCGCCCAGCCTATCGGTTCTGAATGTCCTTTTGCGGTCCGTACATCTCCGGGCCGTTCCTGACATCCTCTAGAACATTGCACACTACGGACACGGCAATGTCGCGATTGCTCACGCGGACCAATAAATTCAGCCATTATCCCGATCTCGATCTGCATTCTCCCGTCTCTGGTGCAATAACATAGTTGATTGATTGCGTGCTAATTGAGTAATCTAAGCATTTTATTGCGTGCGAACTGCCTTCTGTCCCAGTCTATCCCCGCAAAGTCAGGAACTTTACCCGTAAAAAGCAAAGTCGCCAACGAAACTTGAAAAACTACGTTGCCTGCATCATAATTTTGCGAATTATAAATGTGAAAAGTCAAGCTATTACGCGCCAATGCTTGGAAGTACACATTCGAATACGAGCGGATTTTGGAAGATCAGACTTGACTGCATAAGCTTGTATTTGATGCGGGCTGTCCGTAGGTCAAGAGCGCTTTCACAGGTGCTTAAGCCCATAACTCTTGAGAATCGGAAGTAGATCGTCTCGTGCGCGGATACGGTGCAGACGTGCAGCCTCCAGCGCCTCAACAGGTTCGCCTGTGCGAATGGCTTCGATGATCTTGCGGTGCTCGTTGATCGAGGCGTCGAGCCCTCGGCGTAGATTGAGCGTCAGCATCCGCGCGCGGTGGGACTGGTCGTTTACCGTCTGGATGATCCGGCTCATCCGACCGTTGCGCGCGTGCTCGATAAGCGCCGCGTGAAACGCACCGTCCGCCTCGCCCCACGCTGGCAAGTCTCCGCTCTGCTGTGCGTCCGCCATCGCGTCCGTGTGGAAATCGAGGACACGCGCGGCGGCAAGCCGCTCGACCTTGGGTAGCGCCGCGACGAGTTCTGCCGCACGTCCCTCAATGCCGATGAGCACGTCGTAAATCTCGCGCACGTCGTCAGGCGCGAGCGCCAGAATCAAGATGCCTTTGCGCGGCAGCACCCGCACGAGCCCGTCCTCTTGCAGACGGATCGCGGCCTCGTGCACGGGGGTGCGGCTCATGCCCAACCGCAACGCGATTTCCTGCTCGGATGCCTGATAACCCGGCGCGAAGCTAGCGTCGCGGATCGCTGCACGCATGGCGGCATAGGCGTCATCCACGAGCGAGGTCTTCTTCTCGCTCTCTTCCGTGTCCAGACGTACTTCGGCTCGCACTCGCGCCATTCTTTGTATCTCCCGTTGCAGTATGCCTATCATCTTCCATGCCTACTGAGGAACGGGGATTGACACCTGTATCTGGGGCCCCTAACCGTATTCTAGCTTGCATGGAAGATGGCGCTCCAGAATCAACGGAGCATCCCGGCGGCAGGAGGGAACGATGGACGCACCGCTTGAAAAGGCGACCATGCACCGGGTCTCGTGGCGGTTGGTCCCCTTCATCTGCCTGCTCTATTTCATCGCATTCATAGACCGTGTGAACATCGGGTTCGCAGCCTTGACGATGAACAAGGACCTCGGTTTCACGTCAGCCGTATTTGGCTTCGGAGCGGGTATCTTTTTCTTCGGTTATTTCCTGTTCGAGATTCCCTCGAACATAGTCCTCGATAAGGTTGGCGCACGGCTGTGGATAGCCCGTGTGATGATCACCTGGGGGGTCATCTCGTTCGCGTTCGCCTTCGTGTGGGGCGAGTACAGCTTCTACACCCTGCGGTTCTTGCTCGGCGCAGCCGAGGCAGGCTTCTTCCCCGGTATCATCCTCTACCTGAGCTACTGGTTCCCGATCCGCTACCGGGCGGGCGTCGTCTCACTGTTCATGGCCGCAGCGCCGATCTCGGTCGCGCTCGGCTCGCCGGTGTCGAGCGCACTGCTGGAGATGGAGGGCATCCTCGGTCTGCACGGTTGGCAGTGGATGTTCATCGTTGAAGCCGTTCCGGCCGTCATCCTCGGCGTGATCACGTTGTTCTACATGACCGATCGGCCCGAGAAGGCGAAGTGGCTCCCTGACGATCAGCGCAAGTGGCTCGTGGCGGAGATGAACGAAGAGCACGCGCGCAAGAAGGTGGTCGCCAAGCATGGGATTGTAGCCGGGATGTGCGACCCCCGCGTCCTGGCGCTCGCGCTGATATACTTCGGCACCTCGGCCGGTCTGTACACACTCGGCATCTGGGCTCCGCAGATCATCAAGAGCTTCGGCTTGTCCACGATGGCGGTCGGCTTCCTAAACGGCGTGCCGCCAACCATCGCGATCATCGCGATGATCCTGTGGGCGCGGCACTCCGACAGGGCACGCGAGCGCACGTGGCACGTCGTCATCGCTTGCCTCTTCGCGTCAGCGGGTCTGTTGCTGGCCGGGGCTGCGTCCTCGACCCTAGCAGTCGTCGCCGCCCTTACCCTCGTCAACATAGGCATCAGTTCGGCCAAGCCACCACTTTGGGCCATGCCGACAATGTTCCTTTCCGGCTCAGCGGCAGCGGTGGGCATCGCCACGATCAATTCGATCGGTAACCTCGGCGGTTTCGTCGGCCCCTGGGCGATCGGATGGATCAAGGACCAGACCGGCAGCTTCATGGGCGGCCTGATCTTCGTGGCCGGGCTGCTCGTCCTTTCCGCCGTCGTCACCCTCCTCGTCGCTCGTGCGGGGCGGCGTGCTGAACCCTCAAGCGCCATCGCGCGCTGAACTGGACGCCGACTCACTGAGGTCGTGTGTGACAACCTACGACATCAGCAACAACAACTCGCACGCAAAAATTGCGCGTAGCAAAATGTAAAATCCCTCCAACTCACGCCATGACACAAACTATTTGAAAGTATGCGCCCTGATGGAATCATCTCCAATGCCCAATCCCACACTTGGTCGTCGCGAGTTCCTAACCTTCGCCGCCGTCGCCGCCGGCGCGTGGCCTGCCGTGGAAGTTCAGTATGCTGCAGCACAGCAATCTGAACGAGAGGCATCCTTCAATCTTGACACGATTAAAGCTTTGTTATTCGACGTTCAAGGAACTATAGTCGACTTCTACACGACGATAGTTCGAAAAGGGGAGATTTTTACTAAAGAACATGGAATAGAAGCGGACTGGACCCGGATCGCAGACCAGTGGAGAACTGAATATCGTCGCCAACTCGATCAGGTTATTGCGGGCAGCATCACTTGGCGATCGACCGATCAGATCTACCGTAGCGCCCTCGACACGCTGCTCGCGACCTATGAGTGGGGTCAAAAGCTCAACGGCGGCGACCGGGACCGGCTGAACGCACTGTGGTCGCAGCTTGAGCCATGGCCCGACACGCGGCCCGGCCTCGAACGTTTGCGCCGGAAATATACGCTTTCGACGTTATCCAACGGCAGCATGGCCTCAGTGGTGAGCATCGCAAAACTTGGCCAACTTCCTTTCGATTGCATCCTTACTGCGGAATTGGTCAAATCATCAAAGCCGGACCCGAAGGTCTACGAGCTAGGACAGAACGCTCTTGCGCTCAAGCCGAGTCAGATCTTGATGGTTGCTTGCCACAAATATGATTTGAAAGCTGCCAAAGCGTTCGGTTTTCGAGTTGCTTTTGTGCCACGTCCATTGGAGTTCGGGCCGAGGGGCAATGTTGATCTCGCGCCTGAAAGTTATTTCGATCTGATGTCAAATGATCTCATAGATCTAGCTGAAAAACTTGGCGCTTGAGCGTTCAGCGATGAGGTGCATGATGACACCATGTAGCGCCACGATCAGACATTAAAAGATCAGACGCTTAAGTTTTGTCTTCTCTATCAATAAAATCAACAACACCCCATCAAAATGTCTTGAGCTACAACGAAAATAAAAGGATAAATCTATGAAAGAATTTCGCATCGCCGCCATCCCCGCGGACGGCATCGGCATCGAGGTCATCGCCGCAGGCATCGAGGTGCTAGACGCCCTGGCCGAGAAGAACGGGACGTTCAAGTTCAAGTTCGATCACTTCGATTGGGGCTCGGACTATTACAAAAAGCACGGCGTGATGATGCCCACCGATGGACGCGAGCAGATCCGTAACCACGACGCGATCTTCTTCGGCGCGGTCGGTGCGCCTGACGTGCCCGACCACATCACCCTCTGGGGCTTGCGGCTCGCCATCTGCCAGCCGTTCGACCAGTACGCCAACGTCCGCCCGACCCGTATCCTGCCCGGCATCACCAGCCCCCTGCGCCACGTCACCGGTCCGGAGCTCGACTGGGTGATCGTCCGCGAGAACTCGGAAGGCGAGTACGCGGGCGTCGGCGGACGCGTCCATCAGGGCCACGCCAACGAGGTCGCCACCGACGTGTCGATGATGACCCGTAGCGGCGTCGATCGCATCATCCGTTACGCGTTCAAGCTCGCCCAGTCCCGCCCGCGCAAGCTGCTCACGGTAGTGACCAAGTCGAACGCTCAGCGCCACGCCATGGTGATGTGGGACGAGATCGCCGCCGAGGTCGCAGCCGACTTCCCGGACGTGGCCTGGGATAAGATGTTGGTCGATGCGATGACCATGCGCATGGTGGTGAAGCCCCAGACCCTCGACACCATCGTGGCGACCAATCTGCACGCCGACATCCTGTCGGACCTCGCGGCCGCGCTGGCGGGATCCCTCGGCATCGCGCCAACCGCCAACATCAACCCGGAGCGCACGTTCCCGTCGATGTTCGAGCCGATCCATGGCTCGGCCTTCGACATCACCGGCAAGGGCATCGCCAACCCGATCGCGACCTTCTGGACCGCCTGCCAGATGCTGGAGCATCTCGGCGAGAAGCCCGCGGCCGACCGGCTGATGCGTGCGGTCGAGCGCGTCACCGCCGATCCGAGCCTGCACACGCCTGACCTTGGCGGCAAGGCCACCACCCGTCAGGTCACGGACGCGGTGATCGCTGCCGTTCAGGGCGACAACGAGTAAGACGGGCGCCGTGTCTGATCCCGCCGCTAGCCTTGCCCGGCATCTATCGGAGCCGCCCTATGGTTGCTCGGTCATAGTGGGAGCGGGAAAGGCTGCGGCGTTGATGGCACAGGCCGTCAAGGCGGCTTGGTCGAGTGCTCATCGCCTCCGGCGAAGTTAATGTCCCCGCAGCGAGACCGAATACTGCGGTGATCCAAAGCTTCGCCGGATTGTAATTGTGAGGGCGTGGTGCGGCGGTAAGACTATCGCTCTTGCGAGCGGGGCGAGCCGCACCAAAAGGGTGGGGGGAGTTGATCAGCGATGCATCCGATGAATCTGTGGCGTCGCAGTCGAATGCCGCGCGGAGTCATGCTCGGCATATGCGCGTTCGTTTTTGGCTGCCCGGCGCAGGCCCAGCAGGCTCAGCCTTTGCAGCCAACCGATCTGCCAAACCCATACCGCCTCGTCGAGGATTGGCCTACGCTGCCAGCGAGCATGAACGGCGGGCGCTGGGGCGAGGTCAGCCGGGTGCAGGTCGGCCCGCGCGGCAACATCTGGGTCCTCCACCGCTGCTTCGCCGTCACGCCGCCCGGCAGCGCCGTCTGCCTCGGTGCCTACAAAGACTATCCGCCGATCCTGGAGTTCGACCCGTCGGGCAAGCTGCTGGCTGGTTTCGGCGCTGGGTTGCTCGCCTACCCACACGGCCTCGCCATCGACGAAAAGGGCGACCTCTTGGTCACCGACGTCAACGACGAGGCGGCTGTGCTTGGCCTGCCCGCGACGAACGCTGACGGCGCGGTGATGGGCCAGGACGTCCTCAAGCTCAGTCCGACCGGCAAGGTGCTGCTGACGCTGGGCAAGGAGGGGATCTCAGGCAGCAGCTCCGACACTTTCGACCGCCCATCCGGCGTCGCCGTCGCGCCCAACGGCGACATCTTCGTCTCGGACGGCCACTACCCAAACGCGCGCCACAACGCTCGAATCATGAAATTCGATAAGAGCGGTCGCTTCATCAAAAGCTGGGGTAAGCTGGGGTCGGCGCCGGGTGATTTCGATGGGCCGCACGATATCTGTATCGGCGGATCCCAACAGCACGTCTACGTGGCCGACCGTCAGAACAAGCGCGTCCAGGTGTTCGACCAGGACGGCAAGCTCATCGCCGCCTGGCCGCAGTTCGGCCAAGTGAACTCGGTGTTCGTCGGCGCGGACGACACGATCTACGCCGGGACGGCATATCCAGACCCCGCCTATACAGGTGCGGCGCAAAATGACCCAACGGCGACGAAGGGCCTAATCAGGGGGATCATCGTCGGCAGCGCCAAGGACGGGATGCTGAAAGCCTTCATCCCCGACCCGGCCGATCTGAGTACGGTGGCGCGCGGGTCATCGGCGTCCGGCGTCACCGCCGATGAGCACGGCAACATCTACGCGGCAGACGTAGGTGCCCATAGCCTACGAAAGTATCTGCTTCAGGGCCCTCTCTGATCGACAATCGAAAATTGGATCAATTTGGCCGTTCAAAGAGACGGTGCGGGTGGCCGCCTGAGCCAGCCCCGTCGAGACGAGGAGGATGGGTTATGCTCAACCGCAAGCAACTCCTGGCCGGCCTGTCAGCGATCGGGGCCGCGGCGACTCTCGCCGGGACGGGCCGACGCACGTGGGCGGCGGGCGACGAGCCCCGGGCGGAGGTCCGCCCGGAAGCGGCCGATCCTAATACAGCCGCCGGTCACAAGTCCCCCGCCCCGGAAGTGACGGCGGAGGCCGCAGCATTCGTGGTCTCGACCCAATACGAGGACCTGCCGCCCGAGCTGATCACGCTCGGCAAAAAGCACATCCTCGATGCAATCGGGCTCGCCATCGCCGGCGAGAAGGCCGAGACCGGTCCGATCGTGCGCCGCTACCTCGCCGACATCGGCGTGCTGAACGGACCGGCCACCGTGCTCGGTACCAATTTGCACGCCGGCCCACGCTTTGCCGCCTTCGCCAACGGCGTCGCCATCCACGCTGACGACTACGACGACACCCAGCTCGCCGTGGCCAAGGACCGGGTCTACGGCCTGCTCACTCACCCAACCGTACCGAACCTGCCCGCCGCGCTCGCGGTGGCGGAGGCGCTGGCTAAGTCCGGCCGCGACTTCATGCTGGCCTACCATCTCGGCGTCGAGGTCACGACGAAGCTTGCCGAGGCAATCGCGCCCCGCTCCTACGAGGGCGGTTTCCATTCCACCAGTATGTGCGGCGTGTTCGGCTCGGCGGCGGCCGCGGGCAAGCTGCGCGGCCTTGACGCAAAGCAGGTGCGCAACGCGTTCGGCGTTGCCGGGGCGGAAGCCGGCGGCCTGCGCGAGAACTTCGGCACCATGACCAAGCCGTTCCAGGCCGGCCACGCCGCCGAGGCCGGGATTGCCGCCGTTGACCTTGCCGCGCTTGGATGGACGGCGGCCGAAGACATTTTCGAGGCCAAGCGCGGGTTCTTCGCGGCCTTCGGCGGCGGCTTCGACCCTGTGGCGATCGTGGGTCGGTTTGGCCGGCCGTGGTCGCTCCTTTCGCCCGGCGTGTCGATCAAGCCCTACCCATCCGGCTCGCTCACCCACCCTGCGATGGACGTAATGGCCGGGCTGATCGCACAGCACGGCATCAAGCCGGAGGACGTGGAACAAGTGCGGGTTGGCACCAACCGGCAGATGCTGAACACGTTGATCCACCATCGCCCGACGACGGGCCTGCAAGGCAAGTTCAGCATGGAGTACTGCATGGCCGTCCTCCTCGTGCTGGGGAGGGCCGGACTCGCACAGTTCCAGGACGATGTGGTGAGCCGCCCCGACCTGCGGGCGATGGTTGAGCGAATTGACTTCTACAACGACCCAGCGGCCGACGCGGCGGGAGCGGACAAGATGCGCAGCCTTGTCACCGTCCGGCTCAAGGATGGGCGGATTTTCTTGGGCCAGGACGATTTTGCCCGGGGCAGTCCGCAGAATCCAATGAGCTTTGAAGACGAGGTGCGCAAATTCAAGGACTGCACGGAGTTTGCTGGTCTGCCGCGCGATAGAGCCGAGCGGATCGTGGTCTCCGTGCAGAACTTGGAGTCGGTGCCGGACATGCGGTCGGTCTTTGCCGGGATGTTCGTTTGACCGGAATCGTAGCAAGCTAGATGGGCAGCCCGTCGAAGCGCCAGGGCTTCCATTCGGGCCGAATGCTGACAGGCTCATCGGCCGACAGAAAATGTCCCTCGGCAGCAACGCAAACCGTATTCAGCGAGCGGAGGAAGCGCTGCAACTGACGCATGGCCGTAGGCTTCTAAAAAAAGGAACAGCGTGCGGCCGGAACACGAAGGTGACATGTCGCTGCCCGCGGAGGCGCCCGCTGCACATGGCAGCCTGTTCGTATTTTGTTCTAAATCGACCGCACATGCAATCGCGGTGATCATGAGCATACGGTTTGGAACGGCCCCAAAGCCGCTGCTGCGGTGTGTCTCGAGCATGAGGTAAGCCACCCCTGCCTCGGTCGTGCCGCAGCGGCATCGAAACGCTTAGGCTCGGCCTTTGGCTGCTCTTCGAGAGAGCATTACAGAACCGAGGTGCATCAAGAAGCGGATCCGTCAACGACCTCGACAAGACACTGATCGGCAAATCGGCGCCGGTGGTGTGGATGGCGTGATCGATAAGGATCCAGTCAAGCCAGAGTGGATCTATGTGCGAGTCAAGTGATACGGACCCGCTAACAACGTCAGCGCTTCGGCGACCGCCTCGATCTCGGCCCGAGGTGTCCGCGGCCAGACTCGTAAAAGCTCGAGGGATGCACAGCCGCATTCCAGATTAGCGAGCAACACGATGACCAAGAAAAGCAATCGTCGCACGTATACGTCGAAGCCTGGATGCGATCGGCCCATTCACCCTCTGCCGGGCGAAATCTTACGGTGCATACAGCTGCGCGCTGAAGCGATCGGTCCGCTGCAGGCGGCATCTGAGATGGCGGCCATGAGCAGCGTCATGCTTGAGGGCTACACTGACGCGGGGCAACTGCGGGCGAAACCAGAAGCCGACTACGATGCCTTCATCGCGCGCGCCGACAGCTTGCTGTCGTGCGAGGCCAGCCGCGCCGCCGACGGGCTCCGGCGTCTGACCTGGGCGCGGGTCCTGCAGCTCGCCGATGCGCTCGGCCCGTTCGTAGCCATGGCTGAGTTGGCGATGCAGTGCGGACTCATGATCTCCGCGTGCCGGGAAGCGGGATGGTTGAAACCGGGACCGGTGGTCAGTCCCTTCGACTTCGCCAAACGTGCCGACGGCACCAGCCTGCTGTAGTCCGCAACGAGTATGAGGCTGTGAATCGGCTTCGAAGTATGGCCCCGGCGAAAACTTAGCTAACTCTTTCTTCAAAATGCAAAAATCGAGATCGAGGTGGGGTCACTATCGGCGCCGACCGTGACCCCACCTCAAAGTAAAATTCAGCACATATCTCAACGCATTGAACCCAATTTCGGGAGGGGTGAGGCTTCGACGCCTATTGACAGCGGGTAGGCCGATGGCAAAATTCGGCGCCTTTTTCGAAGCATCGACGGCAAGTCGCCTCGCACTGGCGTGCATGAGATCGACACACTACGTCGCTCGCTTTGGCGCTGTGTTCTGAAGCTAGCCGATCGGATCGAGCCTATCCCGACCATGAAGCAACTAGTTATGCGAGTTAATGAATTAATCGACCCATACAGAGAAGCGGGACCGATGGAACGCGGACCGGAAGTCATCATTACTGATTTCTTCAAGCGCGCGGACGGAACGAGCCTCATTTAAATCAAATTGGGCGCTGAGGCCGCACAAAATCACGCTCTGTGCGGCCCGGTCATCACCGACCTTCGGCAATCGGATCATGAAAGGGCTTTTTATCACTCCCTTCGATCGCTTCAGGCTCGACGTCGTGGTGCTGCCTGTCGCGATGCCGATGGCACCCTACCCTGCCGCTTGCCGCGCCCGGCAGGCTCCCTGGCTTTGGCTGCGCCGGAACTCGGCGTCTCCCCTTCACGCTGCGGCCGCGCCGCGTGCGCGTCAAAGTCGGTCTCAGCCTCCGATGGGCAGGGGATGCCACGCTGCTCGGCCAGGCTGCGTGCGTACTTGAGCATCGCCGCGCTCGGTACCCTGCGGTCGGTGGATTGGTCACCGTCACCTTCCTGGGGGGGGCGCTGCCCGGCATGAGTGTCGAGAAAAGCCCTGCAGATGCTGATGCTGCTCTTGCAGCCGCGTGGCAGCTTCACGCCCTTCCGCTCGGCCAAGCTCACCGCGAACGACACCATGGCCGGCGTCGGCGGCCGATTGTCGGCCTGACTGGGCGGAATCAGGCTTGAATCGAGGCTGACGACGGGCGAGTTCGAGATCGCGGCGATCAGCTCATCGAGGCGCGCGCGCGTGCGTTGCCGGAAGGCGTTGGCCCGCTCGACGGCCTCGGCCCGTGTGGCCGCGCGACCGATCTCGGCCAGTTCCGCCTCGAACAGGGCGCGTCCGACTGGGTCGCCGTAGGCCGGAAACACGCGCCGCACCGCCGTCATGAAGGCCAGCCCAACCTCGGTCACTTCGATGGCCGGGTCCTTGCCATTGGCCAGCGTGATGTAGCGGCTCTTCAGCAGCTTGGGCAGGATCGTGTCGCGCGTGGCGGCCGTGCCGAGGCCCTTGGGTTCGTTCGGATTGACCGGGTTCTCCAGGGCGCGCTTGACCGCCGAATCATCCACCTGATCAATCAACCGGCCCATCACCACCGGCAGCTCGCCTCGGGTGATCCGCCGCGGCGGCTCGGTCATCGCGGTGGCAACATCTGCGCTCGTGGCCGTTGCGCCCTCCCCGTCGTTCACCAGTGGCAGGCGCGCCGACGTGGCCTCCGCCTCCCGCTTGGCCTTGCCGGGCACCACGTCCGCTTCAAGTTCGGTCTCGCTGCCGTAGATTGCACGCCAGCCCGGGACGCGGATGACGCTGCCTGAAATGGCAAACCGCTTCGCGCCCAGCGGCGTCCCGACCTCGGCCGTGACGCTCGTACGGGCGTCGATGCCGTCGGGCAGGTGGGCGGCGAGGTACGCCTTCGCGACGAGCCCCCACAACCGGAACTGATCGGCGGAGAGGCGGCTGCGTTCCGGCACCTTGCGCAGGGGCACGATGGCATGGTGCTCGCCCGGGTCCTTGACGTAGTGCCCCTTCGCCCCGCGTCGGATCAGGGGCACCTCGCCTCCCGGACTGACGTCGCGCACGTCGGTCAACACGGTCGCGATGGCGGCAACGATCGCGGCGGCATCACCCGCCTGCCCTTCCGGCAGGTACTCGGACTCAGTACGCGGGTAGCTGAAGTAGCCCTGATCGTACAGCTCCTGGGCGAGTCCGGCCGTCTGCTGAGGGTCCCAGCCGAATCGCTTGGCGCAGCGCCGCGCCAAGGTGTCCTTCGAGAACAGCCGAGGCGGTGCGCGGCGTACGTCCTTGTGCTCGACCGCCAGGGGACCCGACCATGTCGCGGCGGCCGCTCGGATCGTCTCGGCGACCGCTGCGTCGAAGATCCGCTCCTTGGAGGCATGCCATAGGGTCAGTTCGGCACCTGACTGGGTGCCGAGGTGCAGGGCAACCTTGAAGAAGTCCTTCGGCACGAAGGAGCGGATGCGCTCTTCCAGGTCGGCCAGGATGGCGAGGGTCGGCGTTTGCACGCCACCGAAGCGCCAGGGTTCCCGGAAGGCGGGTGGGCGCAGGCGCAGCGAGATGGCCCGCGTGCCGTTCAGGCCGAGGTGGTAGTCCTCGTACTGCCTGCACAGCGCTTCAAGGTAGGCGGCGTAGTCGCGTTCGCCCGAGCCTGGCTCCTTCGCCAGGGCCGCGAAGGCGCGCCGGATCGAGACATCGTCGAGCGCGCCAAGCTTGAGCCGGTCGACCCGGCCGCGCCAGCCGAGGTGCTCCAGCACCTCCCAAGCAATCATGGAACCCTCGCGCCCGGGATCGGTCGCGATGATCACGCGCTCAACGCCGCTCAGCGCCTGCCGGATGGCGGCGATCTTCGGCTCGTGCGATTGCCTGGACCGATTGGTGCCGTAGCTGACCGGGATCGTGGCGAGCGTGATGGGCAGCGCGTCGAAGCGCCATGGCTTCCATCCGGGCCGGATGCTGCCCGGCTCCTCGGCGGACAGCAGGTGCCCCTCGGCAGCCACGCAGACGGTGTTCGGCGAGCGAAAGAAGCGCTGCAGCTGCCGCATCGCCGAGGGCTTCTCGAAGAAGAACAGCGTGCGGCCGGAACCCGGTGGTGACATGTCGCTGCCCACGAAGGCGCTCGCTACGAGCGATGAATTGTTCGCGTTGTGTTCTAGCACGTCGCTGCCTGCAACCGCGCTGGGCGTCAGGAGGCTGCTGCGCCGTGACGCTGTGTTCGATGATGCGCGATCTCGAAGGCCCAGCCGGCGCTGCCTCAATCCCATGTTTCGGACAACTCGGCTTGTTCAAAGTCTGCTTTCCGACGAACGCTTTTGGAAGACCGGCGACCGACAATTAGCTCCCGGCCGCTCCTTGTCTCAGCGCGGCTGAACCCGACGGGACACCCTAAAGGTACCGACTGTCCTTCTCAGACTCGTACATCTCCGGATCATTCCGTTCTTTTCCAGAAGAGCCCGATTTGTATTGCTGATGGAGAAGAACTGCTCGTTGGCAAGATTGCACCAGTCCAGGATGGTTGGAAATTCTGGCTAACTTAAACGATGTAATGAGATCTGCGCAGCTTCGAGACTCGTAAAAATCCTTTGGGCGATCCGATTGGTATCGACCTGAGGGGAAAATCAATGTTGGGACTATTTACAAATTCGATCAGCGTGACGATTGTTCGTCCAACTAGCTGCAGCGGATGGGGCGCTGCAGTTTCTGAAATTCGCATCAGCTGTGAAGACACGTTGAGCTTTTTACGGCCTCGCAATGTGATCGAGTTCGAGGGGCTCGGTGCAAGTGATCCTGAGCTCAAGCTTAAAATCGATAATTTGGATGTGCTCGTCGAGTGGATCGGGGAAACGGGTGCTCGTGATCTTCATAGGCTTGAAGGGCCATGCGACTTCGCGATAGCCGCGATGTTTTCCGCCCTCAATGCGTTGATAGCGGCCCCGTCTAACGCAAGTTCGGCTGAACTCGCACGGGTGTGTTTCGCGGAAATTGCCAAACTGGGAATAGGCGTGACGGCAAAACCGAGGAAATCAGGACGGGACGCCATGTGTTCGCGCGGTCCCGGTTCAGTCGAGCTCGTCGGATGTGTTTGCTACGAGGCTGCCGCGAATTGGAGTTGGGCTATCGCGCCGAATCGATAAGCCTCATGGCTGGCGGGAACGGGGGGTAGATCCCGCCGGATGTCGCGGCGTCGTGAAGTTTCTGGAATTGCAGCGCCCACGTCACGGGTATCGGGGCGTCCATCAGGCGGGAAGACCGAGCGCGAACGCATGAACCCACCGTCGCGGCTCTCTCGTGATCCCTGGCGACGTGATCCTGAGGCCAAGAAGTGGGCTTCGCCAAACTCGTAAAAACCAATTGAAAACGTAGGCCAAAGCAACGCGTGGAAGCGCCCGCTGCGCCGCCCCTACTTTATCAGAAGAGCCAATGCACTGCAGACCTGCTGTGTATATGGCGGCCTATTGCCTAATTGGAAATGGGAACAGTTGAAATGACGATGCTTGATACGAACAGCTACCCCACCCGCAAAGCATACATCGAAGCCTGGGGTACCTACTTCAAGGAGAAGATGAATGCTGGATGGGAAGGCTACCTCATCACCTTGATGTTCAAACAAATCCCAGGATCTGAAGCGGCCAAGTTACGGGCGATGGAACAGGAGCTGTACCGGGTATACGCCACCCACCTAAGCCGCCTTTTCCGCCGGCCGAACGCGCCTGCAAACCGCGGCAAGCTGCCGATTTGGATCGCTTCGCCCGATTACCCGGTCGCCAAGCAGGAGAAAGTGATGCTCGACGAGGTGCGGGTCAACGACGGCCTCCACCTGCATGTCGCCGCCCTCTATCACCGCGATCGGCGCTTCGCCGGCAGCATAGAAGGCCACTTCGCCGATTTCATGCACATCTACATTCATGGGCTTCACGAGCTGTTGCGGATGTATATCACCCAGATCGAAACCGAGGAGTGTTACGTGGTTGGGTACGGCTTCAAAACCGTAGTCAAGCGCGCCTCGATCGGCGTCGACGGTCTGTTCGTGCTGCCGCGGACCTCTGGCGAGGTTCAATCAAGTAGCCGCGCGGCGATGCGCCCGAGCCGCTGGCTTGAGATTTGGCCTTGATCGAAGCTGTACACTGAACGACAAGGGCGTGGCGGTTCATGGCCGCCACGCCCACCTCACTCGTAGGGCCGCTACTTTTTCTTCGGGTAAAGACCGAATTTTGTAGACCGGTAGGGTTTGTACGCCCCCTGCCCTGCTTCACGCACCGCTATGACTCGGATTTTCTTGCCGATCGGCCGCTTCATGGCCCTTTCAAACTCCTCCTTCGTCAGGTCGATGCCAAGGCGGTAGGGGTTTTGTTTCGGCTTTTGGCTGTTTTGTTTCTTGCCGCTGCTGGTGCTTTTCTGGTCATCTCCGTCATCTTCTTCATCGTCGGCTACAAAATCGTCGCCGTAGATATCCTTCGCTTGTGGTTCTGGCAGCTCTTCGACATCGAGCTTTTTGTAGCGTGGGTCATTCTCAGCGACCTTCTTTAAAACTGCCTCGATTCCTCCATCAGTGAAGATCTTGGCTTTCAGTTTTACCGGATCGATGCCTAGATTGAAGTAGTAATCGAGAACTCTGCCGTACTTTTGCGCCCTGTTAACGCGAACGAAATCTTTACCGGCGAATAGAAATAGCCCCGTATAATGCGATCGCATTGGGCTACTCGTATCTGGGTTCGGCCTGTATCGCGGTTCGCGCTTTTCCCAGAACGGTTCGTCGCATTGTGTTTGCCACTCCTTATCGTCCTCATACTTTTTTCTGACGATCAAGGCGCCGGCCAACGTTATGTAGAGTGCTTCGTTGTGCCGGGTCATCACGGCGTTGTAGAAGGCCTGTAATTGACGTGCGATTTTGGCGGCGCTTTCCCACTGGTGGTATTTTAGCTCCGGCGCCTTCGTCTTTTTCGGCTTAGGCTTTTTCATCGCTGTCGCTCATGATTAAGCCAGCCACGAGCACGCAGTTCCGCGTTACGCGAAGCTGGCGGGGGTTATTCGGTGGGGAGGGATAAGGGCGGCGCTGCAGTCGCCGCGTTGAACGCTTCAGCCTCGCGAGGACTGAGCTTCGATGAACGCCCGGATCTCTTCCGCGCGCCAAACTGTCGTGCGTGGGCCGAGCTTGATCGGTTGCGGGAATCGCCCGTCAGCGACGCCCTGCCACCAGCTGCTCTTGCTCATCGGGATTGGTCCGTTCGGTGCCAGTATCTAGCTCAACCGAACGAAGCCGTATCGAGGCCAATTATCAACTGCCGATGACCTATCATCGACTTTACTTATCATCTGTCTAGGTCCCTTCCGTTTCGGGACCATCAAATTCTCACATGCTATAATGCTTTGCACTGTTCCAGCAGCATTATATGTCACTGCGATCGCTGCAAGAGGACTTTTAAGCCACTGTTAGTAAAGCGATTTTTCAATATCAGCGGAGCCTCTCAGCCCGGTTCCGCTGATAGTCCTTCAGAGCTTCATATCCACGCTTCGGAAACTTTGGGACCTTCACAGCTACCGGTTTGAGGCTTGCAGGCAATTCGACAAATTCATCCTCACTCATCGATCTTGGGTCGATGCGATCAAGTAATTTTTGCTGCGTCCAACGCACTTTGCCGAAATATTTTGCTAGATCGTTTCGATTTTTGGCAATATCAGATATTCTTTTTAGAAATCCCTCGGATGCGGGATCAATATACCAATCAAGTGAGTTGCCCCACGATCGAACGAATTGAAATGAAGCTGATCTTTTGAGCAACTTCCACTGTTGTTGATGGGTTGCTGGGCTTGGCTTGTAAAAACGAACAAACTCTTTCGGGCGATCGAAGCCACCATGTTTATTAATGAAGTCGTATGCTCTTCCTAAACTTGCCTTAAGACGTTTATCTTTGGTCGGCGGGTTGTAGCTCAACATGAATCGTACGATATCAGCAACATAGTCTATCTCATTGTAGTTCTCAAATTCATGTTTTTGCCACTTATATGGGATTGCAATCCAGTGCCTATCTAGGATATTTGATATTTCGGACGGATTGTAAAATTCTCTAAGTATTAATGGATCTATTTCTTTTCCTTCCGATCGAATTTGTGCCCAAATTCTATTCAAAACGAAAAAAAAACCTGACTCAGATTCACATTCCTCATCTGATGAATTGATCCAAGAAGCAAACGCTCCCACTGCCAATTCGCGTTCATATGCAATTCCATTTATTTCGGCGTCAAGAAGAATGCGAATCGCGCGCTCGATGTTCATGATCAAAGATCGCCCTACAAATTAATCTTATCAATAATTGCTATTGCCCCTCGTGACGTGATTTGAGGCGGTTTGCGATGTTGGGGGCGGGGCTCTTGTCCATCTGTGTTAGAACATTAGGCGGCTTGTGCGTAAGGGCGCAAGCTTTCATCGGTAATCCGCCAGTCAGCAACACCATCCGGCTACCGGCGCGCGCCGCCATCCCGACGCTCAGCAGCAACGCGTCGACGTTCACGCACGATTTCGTCCACTGGTCGGGTGCTGGGATTGCCCCGTTTTTGATACTGCTGGCGAACGGGTTGAGTCGGTCTAGGATGGCGAGCATCTCCTGATGGCGGTGCAGAAGGCGCCGTGCACCGGGATGCTGCAGATATCCATCCATTTGACGTTCGACGCTGGCGTAACGACCCCTACCGTCGCCCACGCCGCGTTCCCGCGCGGCCACGGCCGATGAGGTCAAGGATCTGCGTCGCGAGGCGGGCGCGCTGGAGGAGATCGTGGCCGATCTTGTGCTGGAGTGTGGATCGGCGTTAAAGCGGGGTTCTTCCGCACTTTCGGTGCTGAAGGTTTGGCATCCAATCAAGCTTTGCCGATCCCGGCTCATGCAGCATGCAGGACGCGTTGGCGCAGGAGATCGAAACCGGCGCGACCATACATGCTCCGCTTGATCAGTTTGAGGCGGTTGACCTGCCCCTCGACGGGGCCGTTGCTCCAGTGCTCGACGATAGCGGCGCGCACGGCTGGCTCGTCCTGTCGGAGCCCGGTGACGAAGCCGACGAGATCGGTCGCGGCTGCAGCTTCCAGCCAAGGCGTCAGTCCGGTGGGATCGTTCTGGCGCAGGAGGTCGGCGAAGGCGCGTATATCCTCGGCGGCCTGCTTCAGCTTCGGCGCGGCGCTGCAGAGCGCTTCGGTGAAGGCGCGATCCTCCCGCGACAGTGCGGCCGGGTCGGCGGTGAGCCAACGGGTGATGCGGCGCGTCGAGGGGACCCGGGCGGACGGTGATCGCGCAGGCGCATCCTGCCTCCGTCGTGAGGCCCAGCGCCGGACGATGTCGTAGCTGCCGATGAAGCCCTGCGCGTACAACGCGCGGTGGAGGACGGTGGCGCTGTGCTGGCCCTCCCGCCAGCGTGCCTCGACGAAAGGGAGATGGCGATCGAGCAGGCTCGAACCCGGTGCGCGGCGGTAGGGCATGAACCGGCCCGCCCGCACCCAGCGGCGCACAGCGTTGCGGGATGCGCCGAGACGGCGGGCGCGGACGCGGAGGTCTCGCCGATCCGCACCGCGCCCGACGTCGATGGCGACCATCGTGCCGTCCTTGATGAGGGCACGGACCTGGCTCGGCGAAATGTCGAGCCGCCTCGCGACATCCTCGACGGTGTAGGCTTGGTTGAAGTGGAAGAAGAACAGTCCTTCCCCGTTGCTCATTGGCGTCGTTCCCGACCTTTCGTGATGGCGATGCAGGGGATGCTCCCCTGCGCCCGCGGCAGCGTCGTCACCCATCGGGCACCCCGAAGAAATCAGAATGCCGAGCCCGGTACGATCGCCGCGGCCAGGACGATCAAACGTTGTGGCCGATCCGGTGTGAGACCAGAAACTCATGGCGTTTCCCCTGATGTGTCGGTCTCGATTCGAGACGACGGGAAGTTGACGATGACGCAGCTGGCTCTCGGCGCGGTACACCGTCGTTGCAGTGCCCTTCGCTCGGCCTCGACGAGGCACTCGTGGGCGACGGCGACCCTGGCCCTCTCGACGGCGGCCTCGTAGACGCCGTCGCCGAGTTCCTGGCGGATCTCGACCAGGGTGCCGAGGAACGCGAGGAGGCGCTCATCCATGGCGCGCCTCCATCACCTGCCCGGCATGCGCGTCCATGGCAGCCTCGTGCTCGCGGACGAGGCTGTGGAAGTCGTCACCCTCGATCACGAGATCGACGAGGAGGCGCCGGGCGAGCGCCTCGATCAGACGTCGGTTCAGGCGCACGCATGAGAGGGCGGCCGTGTAGCAATGCTGCAAGTCGGCCTCGACCTGGTCGCGCAGGTTCGGGTCGAGATCGAGGAGCTCGACGGCACGATCCATCGGGCGTCGATGGAGGAGCGTGCCGCCGAGGCCGAACGAGGCCCGGATCGAGACCGCGATGCTCGTGGCCTGCGCCAGGTCGTCGTGGCTGCCCGTGCTCGGGCCGTAGCCGAAGGCTTCCTCCCCGGCGCGGCCGGCGAGCGCCATGACCACCATGGCGCGGAGGCGGCCGGTGGAATGGACCATGGCGCCGTCGAAGGCCGCGGTGATCGACCCGCCGCTGGCGCCGGTCTGGATCAGGGTGATCCGCTTGATGCGACCCGCGCCGACCGAATGCCCGACCACGGCGTGGGAGATCTCGTGGATCGCGCAAAGAAGTCGGTCGGCGGGGGACCGCTCGTCGGGCGGCACGACCGCCGCCATGAGGTCGGCTACCGTCATCGGCCTTGCGGCGACCCGTGCCGAGCGCCTGGCCGCCGCGACCCAGGACATCGCGTCCGCTCCCGTGGCCCCGGCGCCTGCGACCGCCACGCCGGCGAGGTCGACGCCGAGCAGGTCGCCGCCCAGGTGTTGCCGAAGGATGGCGGCGAGGCCGGCGGTGTCAGGCCGGCCGACATGGAGCAAGCGGCCGAGACGTCCCGGCCGAAGCGTCGCGGCATCGACCCGCCGCGGATAGTTGGTCGCTCCTACGAGGATCACGCGCGATCCCGGGGCCGCGGTCAACTCCAGCTCTCGAAGATATGCGGCCTGGATAGGAGCCCAGTAACTGGAATTCCTGTCCTGAGGATTATCCCTACTCCGCAGGCCGTCAATTTCGTCAAGTAGGAGTACGCAGCCGTTCGGCATCGACCTGGCCGATGCGAAGGCGTTCACCATCGACGCCACGGTCTTGTCGAGATACGTAGAGTTCTCGAACCAGTTCGCAACAGAGGTCTCGACAAGAGGTAGTCGCAGAGACTTGGCGATGCTATGTACGAGACTTGTCTTTCCGACTCCGGGTTGACCGAACAGGCAGCACGACTTGTCGGCAGACTTCCAGAACGCGTCGGCGTCCAGGGTTTGTTGATCCTCAACGAGCTTGAGGGCCCATTCCAGGGCCTCCCCGCCGTAGCCTTGCAGGTCGCGGACGTGGGGCACGTCGCGAAGCCTCGCCGAGGAGGTGGCGCGCGCGGCGATGGCTCGCTCCAGGCGCCGGACGCAGGCGGTCGCGCCGCCGGTGCCGCCGCGCAGGGCGGAGGTGAGGTCGGGCAGGTCGAGGCCTTCCACGCCAGCGGGCACGGTCCTGGGCCTGGTGCCGGTGACGGCGTGGATGGCGGCCGCCACCAGCGCCTTGGTCGGCCGGCCTGGTCGCAGGCGCAGGTCGACGGCGGCGACGAACGCCGGCGGAACGTGGGCCTCGGGGGCGTGGCAGACGACCGCGACGCGCTTGCCACGGGCCATGCATTCCGCGAGCTCCTCGGCGCCTTCGTCCGGCTTCCTGCGGTGGCGGGTGGAACCATCGCGGACCTCGTCCACGTCCCACGTTGCGAGGCCGTTCAGGGCCCTGCGCAGGGGCACGACCCAGGCGGCGGTCGGCGCCTCGACGAGTAGGGCGAGGCCGCGCTCACCGACGATGCGGCGCCTGATCCTGGCCGTGAGGGCGGTCCCAAGGAGGAGGCGGGCGAGCAGGGTGGCGGCGGCCACGCTCGCGGGTGGCACGACGGGGTCGGCCTCGTCGCCTTCGAGGAATTCCTCCGCGGTCACAGGGTCGACGATGGGCTTTCGAAGGCTCTTGATCATGGCTGTCTCCGCGCAGGGGCAGCCGTCCGCTCACGATGGCGGCAAGGCTCAGCCCTGGGGGGGGGTCGGGAAGGCGCGAATGCGCCCGTGACGTCTCGCGGCCGGGACGGACCCGGGCCGAAGGCAGCCGTTTTCGGAAGGGACGGGACGTGATCATCGGGAGGTGTCCATCAAGGGGAGCCTCCCGGAGCGGCGCGATGGTGCGCGCGGCTATCCGCGGGAGGGGGAATCGGTGCGCGCCGGTGAGGCCTGGGCCACCCGGTCCGCCGTGCGTTTCGTCTGCGCGGTCATGAGCCTTAAGTGCAGGTAAACGGGTGGAAGTGCAAGTCTTCTCGAAAGGGGATCGTCTCGTTACTGTGGAAAACCTTGACTCAAATCGGTCGATCAAGTGAAGGCCAATGGCCCAGAAATACCGTGGCGATCGGGAAAGCGATTCATCTTCAAGGGCCTGGCACCAGGTCTACCCTCGTCGCGCGGTGATGAGTTCCTTGATCCGCGAGGCGAGCGCCTCCATGGCGAGGGGCTTGGTAAGCACCTCCATGCCGGGTTCGAGGTACCCGTGGCCGAGCACGGCGTTCTCGGCGTAGCCGGTGACGAACGGCACCCTTAGGTCGGGTCGCTCGACGCGGGCCGCATCGGCCATCTCGCGTCCGTTCATGCCGCTGGGCAGGCCGACGTCGGTGACGAGCCGGTCGCTGCGCACGTCGGACTGCGGCAAACCCGGTGGACTTGCTTGCAAGGGCTCGGGCAGTCATCCGCGGCATCCTGACCGCCGGTGTTTAAATCTGAAACTTAAAATCAGCGGGTGTCGTACCGCCTACAGACGACCCATTGACGTTCGTGCCGAAGGCTCTGCTTCGGTAAACGCTACCGGTTGGCCGAATGGTGAATAACCATCAATTGACGAGATTTTATGGATCGGAACAATGCCGGAAAATTCTTGTTGTGACGAAGGTTGAATATGGCATTCAGCACTACAGGAGATCTTGCATGAAGAAGTTCACACTCGCCCTCACCGCTTTGACCGCCCTTGGCGGCATCGCCCTCGCGTCCGGTTCGGCCTCCGCCGCCCCGATGTCCGTCAATGGCCTCCAGTCCGAGAGCGGCGTCACCCAGGTCCGGATGATGCACGGCGACCGGATGATGATGAAGAAGCGCATGATGCGGAAGCAGATGATGAAGCGCCGCATGATGAAGAAGCGGATGATGAACCGCGGCATGTGATCGCCGACGCATCCGGAGGCCCCGTCACGGGGGCCTCCGCCCTGGACGACCGACATCCCGAGGGAGACCGTTTGCCTCGCACCTACCTGACGCGCTCCGCGCCCGACACGGGCGAGGTCGAGCGCCGCCGATGGATGTTCCGGCACCCGGTCGTGATCCGCGTCACCCACTGGGTCAACGCGGTCTGCCTCCTGGTGCTGCTCATGAGCGGCCTTCAGATCTTCAACGCCCACCCGGCCCTGTACTGGGGCAAGGTCTCGACCTTCGATACGCCGCTGATGGGGATGTCTTCCACCGAGGACGATCCGCCCAAGGGCGTCACGACGGTCCTCGGGCATTCCTTCGATACCACCGGGTATCTCGGTTCATCCACCGGTAGCGACGGCGAGGCGGCCGACCGCGGCTTCCCTAGCTGGGCAACGCTTCCGAGCGACCAGGACCTCACCGGCGGTCGCTCCTGGCACTTCTTCTTCGCCTGGGCCTTCGTCCTGAACGGCCTTGCCTACCTGCTCTACGGGCTGGTCAGCGGGCAGCTCCGGTTCCGCGTGATCCCGTCACGCGACCAGATCCGTCACTTCGGGGCGTCGATCCGGGAGCACCTGACGCTGCGTTTCCCGCAGGGCGACGAGGCCAAGCGCTACAACGTCATCCAGAAGCTCACCTACCTCGTGGTCCTGTTCGTGCTCCTGCCGGTTCAGGTCCTCGCCGGCCTCGCGATGTCGCCGGCGATGGACGCGGCCTTCCCGTTCCTGCTGACGCTGTTCGACGGGCGCCAGTCGGCCCGTACGGTCCACTTCGTCGTTGCGGCCCTGCTGGTCCTGTTCGTGGTCGTGCACGTCGCCCTGGTCCTCCTGTCGGGCTTCTGGAACAACATGCGCGGCATGCTCACCGGTTGGTTCGTGATCGAGCGCAAGGTCGAGCCGGCACCCGTCACCGGGGAGACCCGGGCATGAGCCGCCTTCTTAGCCGAAGGTCCCTCCTGACGGGGGCTTCCGCCGCGGCCGCGGCGGCCATGCTTGGCGGGTGCGACCGCCTGGGCAATGCGGAGTGGTTCCGGCGCACCCTCAAGACCGGCGAAGACGCCAACCTGTTCGTCCAGCGCCTGCTGCTGACCGACCGGACGCTGGCCCCGGAATACGCCGAGGCCGACATCTCGCCGTGGTTCAAGCCGAACGGCACCGAGGATCCGCCGGACAGGGACTACAAGGCGCTCGCGAAGGGCGGGTTCGCCAAGTACCACCTGCAGGTGGACGGCCTCGTGGAGGCGCCCTTCAGGCTGTCCCTGGCCGAGCTCCGCAAGCTTCCCGCCCGGACCCAGATCACCCGGCATGATTGCGTCGAGGGCTGGAGCGCCATCGGCAAGTGGACCGGCGTGCCGCTCGCCGACCTCCTGAACCGGGCCAAGCTCAACCCCGAGGGGCGCTACGTGGTGTTCCACTGCGCGGACACGATGGACCAAGGAGAGGACAACGGCGGAGCGGACACCGCGGAGGATGACGGCTCCGACGAAACAATCCCTGCCGGCAATGCCAACCCAGCCATGACGAAGCAATCGGGCGGTGAAGAGAGCAGGAAGGACTCAGGCGGCCAGCAGGCGTCTGATGACACTGCGGCCAGTGGTGGATCACCGGTCAGGTACTACGAGAGCATCGATCTCGTGGACGCGTTCCACCCTCAGACGATCCTCGCCTACGACATGAACGACAAGGCGCTTCCGGTCTCGAACGGCGCCCCGCTGCGCCTGCGGGTGGAACGCAACCTCGGCTACAAGCAGGCCAAGTACGTGATGCGCATCGAGGTGGTCGAGAGCTTCGCCCATCTGGGCGATGGCAAGGGAGGATACTGGGAGGACCAGGGCTACGCCTGGTACGCCGGCATCTGAGTTGGCGCGGACGTGACGTCTACCTCTCCGCGAGCATTGGAAGCGCATCTCTCCTGGCGAACTCCGGGGGGGGCTTCGCGGCGACATCCGGCCCTTGCAAAGCTGCAAAGTACAGTCAGCGCCGCGCAGCTGGCTATCAGACCGGCGACTCGGCCTCGAAGCGTCCGAAATGAGCGGCCCGCGAACCTGACCGGCACATCCGGCCTGACGAAACCTGCGACGGACCAATGTTCGGACTGCAGCGCGAACATTGAAGGACGATGCCGTCATGTCCCTACATTCCGAACGCCTCGGCACGGGCCGTCCGCTACTGATGGTCCATGGGCTGGGGGCCAATCTCCGCACCTGGGATCCGCTCTTGACCGCTTTGGGCGGCTCGCGCGAACTGATCTTGGTCGACCTGCCGGGACACGGCAGATCGGCCCCGCTCGCGGGCCGGCAGACGGTGGAGGCCTATGCGGACGCCCTCGACGGCTTCGTGCAGTCGCAAGGCCTGACGACGGCGGACCTCGTCGGCAGTTCGGTGGGGGGCCGGCTGGTGCTGGAGCTGGCGCGGCGAGGCATCGGTCGGCACTGCGTGGCGCTCGATCCCGGCGGTTTCTGGCGCGGGTGGGAAACGCGCTGGCTACACTGGTCGCTCGCGGCATCGATACGCCTGGTGCGGTTGCTGCGGCCCTTCCATCCCGGCCTGTCGCGGCACGCCGTCACCCGTACACTGCTACTGGCCCAATTGTCGGCCCGTCCGTGGCTGCTGCCACCGCAGCTCGTCGTAGGGGAGCTGCGGAGCCTGGCGGCCACACCGGTGTTCGATGCGATGCTGCGTGAACTGGCACGCGGGCCGTTGCAGCAGGGTTCGGCAAGGACGCCCGGCCTTGTCACCATAGGCTGGGGCCGCCAAGACCACCTGCTGCTGCCGCGCCAGGCTGCACGCGCCCTGGCAGCCTTCCCGTCGGCACGGCTGCACTGGTTCGAGAACTGCGGCCACTTCCCGCATTGGGATCAGCCTGCCGAGACGGCGCGCGTGATCCTTGAGACGGTTGGGAAGGATGCGCCTTGAAATGGCTCGTCGCACACCCGAGCCCGCGGTCGTCCACGGGTCGTCGAGCATATCGGCCGAGCTTGCCGCCTCCGCCCTGGAGAGGGTCCGTGGTCCGGTCTTCCATGGCCGCAAGAACGTAGCAGCCCTTGAAAGCCAACTTATAGCGCAGCCAAATTCGGGCAGACCTTCTACGGACGCAAGGTCGTCCTTGCCCGGGAACGGCCCCCGGCCCCCTCGATGTTCGGAACGGGATCCCGTTTCCGGCTCAGTACGTCGACCCCCGAATTCGCCGCGCTCTTATCCGCCGCGGTGCTCTTCAGTTCCCCGATCACCGTGAGGAAGATCATGACCTACCTTCGCTACGCACCCGACATCGAGAAGCCCGCCGCGGACGAGCAGGAGACCATCGACGGCATCATCAACGGCATGACGCAGCAATCGGAGACCGTCGAGACACGCGAGCACCATGCCGTGCGCGCCAGCCACGCCAAGAGTTCGGCCTGCGTCACCGGCGAGTTGACGATCGCCGCCGGTCTGCCGCCCGAACTGGCCCAAGGGCTCTTCGCCAACCCCGGCACACACCCGGTCGCCGTCCGCTTCGCCCAGGGTCCGGGCGAGACACTGGGCGACCGCGTCTCGACCCATCGCGGGATGTCCATTAAGGTGTTCGACGTCCCCGGCGAGAAGCTGCCCGGCCACGCCGTCGACACGCAGGACTTCGTGCTCGCGACCGGGACCACCTTCCCCTCGGGCACGGCGGCCGGCTTTCTTCGGGACGGCACGGTGATCGGCAAGTCGACGGGTTTGCCGGAGGGGGTCAAGAGCGCGGTCTCGTCGACCATGCGCAACCTCAACCGGGCACTGCACGCCTTCGGGACGGAGAGCGCGCTCGCCGACTTCTTCGGCCATCCCTACAGCCATCCCCTGGCCGACAGCTACTTCAGCCAGGCGCCGGTCCGCTTCGGCGATTACGTGGCCAAGCTCGGCGTCGTGCCGTCGACGGAAGGCCAGCGCGCCCTGTCCGAGTGGCGCCTCGACCCGCACCAGGACGAGGACGGCTTCCGCCACGCCACGGTGGCCTTCTTCCGGGAGAACGAGGTGGTGTTCGAGTTGAAGGCCCAGCTCTGGGCCGACGCCGAGAAGCAACCCATCGAGGACGCCTCGGTCGACTGGCCGGTCGCGATCAGCCCCTATCGCACCGTCGCGACGCTGCGCCTGCACCGCCAGGATGCCTATGCGCCGGACCGCGTGCGCTACTTCGACGAGGTGATGACCTTCCGCCCGGCCCACAGCCTCGCGGCTCACCGGCCGCTCGGCTCCGTGATGCGGGCGCGCCTTCAGGTCTACCGGGCGTTGAGCGACTTTCGCCACCGCAGGAATGGCGTCGCATCGGAGGATACGGCAAGCATCGGCCTCGTGCCGGCCTAGCTGTAAGAACCCGACGCTTGGTACCCCGCCATCGTCCTCGGCAGCGAGGGCGGCCTGCACCTGGTCTGGCGCCTTCCGCCCGGGTTCTCTCCCGCGAAGTGGATCCAGCTCATGGCGCGCAGGCGGGGGGCGGCGTCTACGCGCTTTCGAGCGGGGCGGCGTACGACTTCGACCCCGGGGCACGGGACGACATGAGGGTCTTCGGTTACTCCTCGCCCACCGAGACGCAGGTCGAGGCGGCTGTCGGCAAGCCGCGGTTGATGCTTGAGGAAACCGTCTGAAGCGACGGGAGCCCGGCGTCGGCATGGCTGGACGCGCTCCGCCGCCGCCGAAGGGACCGCGACGGCGGCGCTGCGAACCGTGCCCGGGACCGCCGGCACGTCTCGAACCTACTCCGGATCGCCGGGGTCCCAGCCGTCGAAGTCACCGGCGTGGATGGCCCGGAGCGGTGGGATCTCGCCCAGGCGCAGGGTCTCGCGTTCCCGCCAGCGTCGGGCCTCGCGCTCGGCCTCTTCGAGGGCGGCGCGGCCCAGGGCGACCAGCACGGCGGCGACGATGCGCTCGAAGGCTGGCGGGCCGAACGTCTCGCTCGCGAGGGCCAGGCGGCGGAAAAGGTCGCCGATGGACCGGGCAGGATCGTCGGTGCGGAGCGGTGGCGCCGCGATGGCGGGGACGTGCGTCTGGGTGTCGGGCATGACGGCCTCCTCGGGCCGCCGCGCGCAGAGTGGCGTCGGTCAGGCCCCGTGGGCGGGAAGGGAAAGCGGGCGCTCGGGCGCGGCTTTCCGTTTGAGGCGCGGGGCGTGGGTCACGGGAAATCCGATCAGGTCCGGTGCGATCCGGTACGCCGGCCAGGTGAGCCTGGACGCGCGCGGGGTCAAGGTGGCGCGGGGCGGATTCGTCAGCTGTCGGTAGTGGTTACGGTGGGTGTCACGGGACGCGGATGCGGCGGGAGCGTTGGCCATCGTGCCTGTCGGGGGAGCCCGGAGTGCGGGCGGAGCGCGACTCGTAGGGAAGTGGGGAGCGGGAAGCGCTACCTGGTTCCCGCTACCTTTCTGAGTGTTGGTTAACCGTGTCCGGGGCAGGCTTCCGCGGAGGTCGGAGGGTGCGATGCCAGAGCGGGATCAGGTCTTCTTGGCGTGCGACCGCCTTCTGGCGCAGCGGAAGCGGGTGGGGGCCGATCAGTGCGTCCGCTACGCGGGCCATGTCGAAGAAGACCGAAGTTCGAGCATTGCAGTAGGATGCTTACCGTCCGCACGAGATCGAGACCCGTCGGACAAACCGGTTCGGCACCCTGTGATAGCACGCTACAGTATGACCTCCAGCAAGCCATAATATTTGCAACTCAAAAAACACCGCAAGTAGGTGCGCGATCGGTCTCGCGATTAATTTGTCTCGCCGTTGAGATAATCTGATATGGCGATCCGTTGAAAATTAGGCTGTGGCGATTTCGAATCTGCAATTCGCACGAGATTCAGATTTTCGATGAAAAAATTCAGAGGCTTTGCTCGGTCCCAGTCCATGTCGAACGCATACTTATAATAGCCCGCCACTTCAGTATCGTGAATCAAGACGCTTGCATCCCGGTTCGAGCTCACCCCGGGAGAGCTCATATTATGGCTGCCGAGCATGACGCGTCGACTGTCCACGACGATGCCCTTGGTGTGCGTGCGCGACATTCCTCGGACACACGCGGCGATGTTCATGCCGCGACGTTTCAGTGCCTCCATGTTGTCGATGAGACCACTGGTGCCGGAACGTACGATGATCCGAACCTGAACCGTCTTAGATTTTTTCGCCAGCACATCCATAATTCGCGTCAGCGGACCATCCACTGATGTCGCCAAGCTGATATACGGTACTTGTAAAAGTATCTCCTCGTTTGCCGAGTCTAACAATTCCAGAACTGGTTCGTAATACCGCGAACCCTGGTGATCGGGAGTGAGAATAGGCGTGATCCTGAGGGTTTTCGAGACAGTGAAAACGTCAAGCACGTCGCGGGCGGCGGCTTCCGACTCGACCTCCGGATCCTGCCGCGGCACGTCCAGAAAGATCTCGCGATCAACCGCCTCCGGGCGACCCCCAAGACTGCGTGCGAGGGACAAATCCGCGAGGAGGTGGCTTCGCATGCGGTGGGCCAGGGTCGGGCTTTCCATCACGATGTGCCACTCCCTGTTCCCGGCCCTCGCCACGCACCTTGCATCGTCGCGGTCGGCGTCCGCGATCATGGGCTGGCTCGTTCGGTTCCAGTTCCCGCTCGATAGCCACACCGTTTCGCCGTCACGCACCGCGACCTTCGCGTGGTAGGCGTTCGCTACCATGCCAGCAGCCCCTTTCGGCGCGTAAGCCCACTCGAAACGACCGCTATGGGCGTTGGACCATGCCTCAAAAGTCGTCCTCGTCGCGAACTCGTCGCCAGGGACATCCGCCACGTCCGGATCCCGCAACGCTCGGTCCAAGATCAGCGTGACTTTGGCGCCTGCTTCGAGACGACGCTCGATGCGTGTAGCAATATGGGCAGCCTGTAACTCGTACATGCCCCCGACGAGGTCGGTACGCGTCTCGTCCAAGAACCTGGACAGCACCTCCCAGCCCCGGTCCGGCCCGACGTGGCAGGTGGCCGTTACGTGCTCCTCAAATGGCTCGAACGAGAAAGCATTCTCGGTTCGGGTTTCGTCGTCGTATCGCGTTCGCGTCGGCGCCTCGGCAGTTGGGTCGATCATGCCAATCTGATCGTCAAGCGCAGCTCTTCGACAGATCACCGGGAGGCCTTCGTGGATCCTCGGTACCAGCTCACGCAGCATCGACAATTGCTCGGGAAGGCAGGAGACGACGAGGCATTCGTCGTTGGATAGCTCCCCGTCTCGGATCAGGTATCCGGGTCGAACGGCGACGGGTCCCGTGCCGAGGAGGGTCCGCAACCGCCGCGCGATGTCGGTCGTTCCGCCATCGACCGTGGCGTCCTGGCCCGTGGATGGGGATGCTTGCGAAGCAAGCGTCCCGGTGCCGTGTCCTTGCCAAGGGGCCTCGCGGATGTATCGCGCTATCGCGCTGGCCGGCACCGCGTGATTCTCGATAAGGTACGCCCCAGCGAAATGCAGCGCCACGGCCTTCCCGTCATCCAACCCAAGGACGACTGACCCGGAATTGCCCCCGAGCGTCGTGCAGTCGTGGGTCAGCGCACCATCCTTGAGTGGCCCCGTTCGGCCAGGCGCAATGCGCTTGACTCCGTAGATGCCGCCGAAAATGGCTTCCATCCATGTTTGGTCCGGGATTACGCCAACCGGCGCGCGCCCCGGATACCCGACCACCGCGACGTCCGAGCCAGGGCTGCGATCATGGGGCGCGAGTTCGATCCTATCGCACCGCGTGCCGTCCGAGCTGCGCGACACCTTCAGGAAGGCGATGTCGAACGAGGCCGCGTCCGGCTCCATCCAGAGTACGCTTTCGATCGCCGACGGGGCGGTCATGGCGTTACCATACTCGCGCAGATAGTCGATCCCAACAGCCATGGCGTCGCCGCGCGAATTGCTTCTGAACGCGAACGATCGGCCATCGGGCCTCGCCACCAATTGGGCGACGTGCCGGTTCGTCACGATGACGTCGAAGTCGACCAACCATCCCGTTCCGAGGTGTTGGGGGGGACCCTCGCCAACGATCTCGATGCGACCGACGAGCGGTATGGCGCGATGCAGGAGATCGGCGGCCGATGTCATCCGTTCGACCAGCCGCCGTCCCAATCCGGCAGATCCGCCTTCGTCATGGACGATGCGCCCGTCGTTGATGAGGAACACGGGGCGCCCATGTCGGACGATCGTCTCGTAGGTCGCCGAACGGGTCGTGGATGCGATCACGCCGGATTCACGGAGGCTCGCCGCAGGGTCGCCGCCGCGCTCCCTGATCTCCGCCATCAGCGCCCGGTACGCGTCCTGATCTTGGCGAGCGAGTTGAGATAGCCAGACGCGGACGCTCTCCCATTCCGGAAGTTGGGGGCGTGAGGCGTCGCTAATTGATCCGACCATGTTACCCTTGCTTGTCCCACCCTTGTTCGAGCTTGCCGGAAGCTATGAGTAATGTGCCGCGAATCCACCCGTGATGCACCTGCCATGATGGCCAGTGCGCAAGACAGGTCCATCGACATCGCGCGTCGCCACGAGCTCCTGGAGCGCTTGAGAGCCGCGTTGGCCAACAGCCGGACGCGGGATCCCGAGGGCTCGGAGCGGCTTTGGCAGTCGGCATCCCAGGTCCTCGAACGAATGGCATCGGACGGTCCGGACATAGGGCTGACACCCCGGCAACGCGCCGCACGGGAGGCGATCGTGATCGCCGACGGCTCGCGGCCCTTGGTAGTGGTGCGTGACGACGACGTGGACCTTGACGGGGAGCCGCTGTCCCCATTCTGGCGCGACGCCTTGATCATGCGTAGACGCTCGATCAGGCGTGTCCTGAGATCGGTCGGTCGTCTCGGACTATCCGGTGGCGCCAGCCACGCCGGAACGGGCTGGGTCATCGGGGATGGGCTGATCGCGACCAACCGACATGTCCTGGAGAAACTCGCAATTAAGAATGCGCAGGGTTGGGACGTCCCGGAGGGATGCGTCGTCGATTTCGTGGCCGAGGAGGGGCGCACGGTACGCAAGCAGTTTCCGGTGAAGCAAGTCCGGTTCTGCTCGGACGGCCCATTGGCCGACGAGATGGACCTTTCGCAACTGGACATCGCCGTGCTTGAGGTGTCGGCCGGCAACGGAGCGATGAGGTTTCCCGCGCCGTTGGAGATCGCCGGGCAATCGCACGACACGCGGGTGGGTGGCCAAGTCTACATGGTGGGCTATCCTGGCCGACCCCTTTCTGCCGGTCCGACCGGCGGGACGCCGGAGGTCGGGCATGAATTCGAGGACGTGCTCGATCTTCTCCTGGGGGGCGTGGAGGGTGTGAAGCGGCTTTCCCCCGGGTTCATAACGGAAGCCTTTCAGACCGCATCCCCCGCGGTCCGCTGCCTCGGTCATGACGCATCGACCCTAGGCGGCAGCTCAGGTTCGCCAATGGTGGACCTCGGCGGCGACGGAGCCATCGTGATAGGCTTGCACCTGGGCGGTGTCGCGCGGGACGGCAACCATGCTCACGCCTTGGCCGAGCTCGGAGACTTCCTCCGGAACGGGCTCGGGCAACTGGCTTGATCGGTATCGGTGCGGATGGACCTCGATGATCGCCGGCACCTATCCGCCCTTATCTCGGAGGGAATGACGACGGTCGGTCTCAGGCGGCATCTCCGCCTGCACCTGCGGCGCGACCTCGACCTCATCACGGCACGGACGGACATCGGCGAGGTCGCCGGCATCGTCCTTGATGCGGCTGTCGCGGAAGGCTGGGAGCGACCGCTCCTCCAATCACTGACACTGGCAATTGATCTTGATCCGGCGACCGTCGCGTTCTTCCGGCGTTCGGGAACCCTCGGTCACTTCCATCAATGCATGCTCGACACCATGGATCCGATGACGTCGACCATCGCCTTGTCGGAGGCTCAGCGAACGGCAAGCGAACGCGTCTTCTCGATCGAGATCGACGGTCGGCACCTCGGCACCGGGTTCCTCATCGGCCCCGACATCGCGATCACAAACCACCATGTCGTCGAGAGCCTGTTGTCGGACGGCGCCGCGGTCCCAGGCTCTGCCGCTCGCGCGAAGGCGCGCTTCGATTTCACGTCCGAGCATGCCGCCGGCAGGCGTTTCGCGTTCGCCGAGGATTGGCACGTGACCGGTAGCCGACATCACGAGCTGGACTGCCTGCCCGGCGACCATCCGGGATGCAACTTCACGGATGCGCTGGACTTCGCGATCGTGCGGCTTGCCCAGTACGTCGGTCACACGGCTGCACCCGGATCTTCGACGTTGCGCGGTTGGTACGGCATGGCTTCCAATGCCGAGGATCCGACGTCGGACCAGAAGGTCTACGTGTTCGGCTTTCCCCACGGGCGCCACCTGATGCAGGACTACGGCCGGGTCCTTTGGGTGAACGACAACGCGACCCGACTGCGCTACGACCTCAACACCGCCCATGGCGTCTCGGGAGGTCCGTGCCTCGACAACGACATGAACTTGATCGCCATACATTCGTCGGGCGATCCCGCCGGTGGGATGACGGGTCGGAGGGCGACCTACAACCAGGGCGTACCCATCTCCTCCATCGTGGCGAAATTGGGCGAAGTCGCATTGGAACACCTTTGCTTGGGCCCGTACGACGGAGCGAAGGTACTAACATGTATCGAGCCTGACGAGCCCGTCCTCGACAGGGAAACACTGCAGCGATCGGTGGTCGGCATGTGCGCCCCGCGAGGGCGCCGTGTGTTGATGATCGATGGAAGCGAGGGGTCCGGACGCCAGTTCACCCGCTCGATCATCCGCAAGCTCGCCGAAAGCCGCAGCCAGGTCTGCATCCTCGTGTCACTGGAGGCGATGGCGACTGGCGGCCCGGGTGAGGTGTGCCACTGGCTCGCGCTTGAACTCGGTGCGGATCCCAAGGAGATCCCGCCGTGTCCGACAGACCGGCAGGCGACACGATGGTCGAAGCTGCTCGCGGCCTGGATCGCCGGCAAGGCGCGTCTGCGTCACGAACGGACGGACAGGCCGTTGTGGATCGTCTTCGATTGCGTGGGAGTGACCGGGCTCGGCGAGGGGGTGAGGGAACTGCTGGCCGAGATCGTGGAGCGTGTCTTCGACATGCCGGAACTCAGGCTTGTCGTCATCGGTGGGGTCCATCTCCTACCTGGCAGGCATCGAGAGCGCGCGCTCCTTGAGCGTGTCGTGCCCATCGTGCCGGAGGACATTTCGCGCTATCTTCTTGCGCTGCCGACGGCCGGGGCGAACGACCTGAGGCCCGAGGAGGCGGCGGAGATCGCCGACGCCGTGTTCTCGGAACTGGGGGCCGATGGACATCGCACGTGGGAGAAACTCATCCGGGAAGTGCGCGTGCTGCAAGAGGCGCTGATGGGCATGAACGATGGACCTTGAGGCAAGCCCGGCTGGCGGCGTCGCTTTCACCGCACTGATGGGTGCCTTGCGCGCGCGGCGCGCGGGCGAGACATCGACGAAGACCGACGCCGTTTACGCGCGCGCGCTGACCATGGCGGCCGTTTCCTCGTCGTTCGACCCTCAGGAAGTGCGAGAGCGGCTGGCCCCGGACGATTCGTCGAAGGCCCTCGATATCCTGAGGCAGAACTGCGCCGTCGTGGTGCGCGGCGACCGGCGCATGTGGCTGCTCGACACGGAGCCTCGCGTGTCGCACCTCCGGACCCTCGCCGACGACGGATCTCTCGGGCGCTCGATCGACGAATGCAGGATCGGGATCGACGATGGACTGGCACGAACCCTTCGCGCGTACGCCGAGGGTCATGGAAAACCGATCGAAACCCAGACGTTGGAGGAACTCGCGTGGACGGGACGGGTCGTGACGTGGCTCGCCGGGCTCGTGGAGCGGCTTCCGGACCCGGACGAGGTCGCGTCGGCCGCCGCCTATCAAGAGTTGCTGCGGCCTCTGTGCCAACTGGCCGGTCCCGGGTCGCATTTCTCGGGACGCAAGGAGGAACTGAGCAAGCTCAAGGCTTTTCTCGATGTCCCGGACGCGGCGCGTCAGCCCATATGGTGGAAACGCGGCATCGAAGCATTTCGAACTCCCCGCTCCGCGGGTGCCTTCGCAATCACGGGTGTCGGCGGCGCAGGGAAGTCCGCCCTGATCTCGAAGCTCATCCTCGACTTCCAGGACGTCGATGCCCACCACCGGCCTCCGTTCGCTTACCTAGACTTCGACAGGGCGAGCCTATCGCCGGACGATCCAGCCGGTCTGGTCCTGGAGATGCTGCGTCAGATCTCGTGTCAGGGACCGGGACGGAAGCGGGAGTTGGATGGCATCATCGGCACCCTCGCGGAGGGTTACGTCGCCTCCCGGGCCGACACCGCGGAAGAGACGACCGGCTTCGCCTCCGCCGACCCGTCCCTGGCCGTGAGTTGCGCGGACCCGCGTCTGCCTCCCCTGGTACGGGCGCTGTCGGCCGCACTGGGATCCCCCCTGTCCCCCTTCCTGCTCGTTCTCGACACGTTCGAGGAGGCCGAGCACCGGTCGTGTCTGCGCCTTGGCCGCGTGCGGGAAATGCTGGAGGTGTTGAGAGAGGTGTTGCCGGCCCTTCGGGTGATTATCTCGGGCCGCTCGTCCCCGGGTCTCATCGACTTCGCCGACGGCGTGGATCTGAACGAGCTCGAACCATTTTCGGCGGTCGCCTACCTTAGGGTGCGGGGGCTCGCACCTCAGCTCGCGGTCGCCGTCACGCGTCAGGTCGGTGGGCTGCCGCTGGCCTTGCGTCTGGCCGTCAAGGTGATCGAGGAGGATGGTCACGACGTCTCGGGCGTACGGGACCTCGCCGAGACCGGCTGGTTCTGGAAGAAGATCGACCATGAGCTCGTCCTCGGTCAGCTCTACGACCGGGTGCTCGGCCATATCCACGACGCCGGCGTCCGAGCCATCGCGCATCCTGGCCTCGTCGTCCGCAGGATCACGCCCGACGTCATCCGACATGTCATCGCTCCCTCCTGCGGGATGGAAGTCGATGACCGGGAGGCCGCCGGCCTCTATGACGGGCTCGCGAGCGAGGGAACGCTGGTGGTCGACGAGGGCGACCACCTACGCCACAGAAAGGACGTTCGAGCCCAGACCCTAAGCCTGATGTACAAGGACAGGGGCAAGGCGATCGACGACATTCACAGGCGGGCGGCCACCTACTGGAGGGACCGTCCCGGCGCGGGTGCGGTCGAGCGTGCGGAGGAGATCTATCACCGCCTTTGCTTGGCCGAGCCCTTCGAGGTCATCGAGCGCCTTTGGATCGCGGAGGCCGCACCTTCGCTGCGTCCCGCCGTGGCCGAGTTGCCCGACCGCGCGGCCGATATGCTGCGCGTGCTGCTCGGCGACGTTCCGCTGCTCCTGGACGAAGGCGCCACATCGGCCGAACGGCGTGCGGCCGCACGGGCGAAAGCGGCGGAGCACCTCCGCCGGGACGAGCCCGACGCGGCGTTGGCCGTGCTCGTCGACGTTCCGGTCGCGGAACGCGACGACGTCGCAGCGGTGTTTCTCGAAGCCGAGGCCTTGAGACAGCTTTTCCGATGGGCCGAGGCCGTCGAGGCACTGGCGCGCGTTCCGCGGCACCAACCGACGAGCTATCTCGTGGCGTGCCATGCCCGGTGCGAGATGTTGTTCGGGCTTGGAAGGCTTGACGACGCCTCTGCCATCGCGCGGGCCGGCGTCGAGGTGGCGGCGGGACTGGGAATGGCGTTGGAGTCATTCGAGTTGACGCTGATGTCGCTCGCTTGCGCGCGCCACCGAAGGGACGAACCGGCCGTCGGAGGCTTGGTCCGTGACGCGTCCGTTTCCTTCGCGAGCTTGAGCGATGCGGACGTGCGGGCCAATCCTCAGGTCCTCCGCCGCTATGCTTCATTGGCAGGCGATAGCGACGAGCGCGCCGTCGCCGCGTTCTTCAGCCACGTCGAGCTCTTCGCCCTCTCGGCCGCCGAGAAGTCGGCGCTCGCCCAGGCTCTTGCGGACTGGGATAGGAGGACATCGGGACGGATCGGCGACACGGGCAGCACGCTCGCCCGCCGGGCAGGCGTCTCGATCACGGGCACGGACGAGCTCGACCTCGCGTGGGCACGTTTCGTCGAGGGTGCCTCGCCAGAAGACCTTGCCCAGCTCCTGCCAAGGCTGTTGGCAGGCGCGGAGCTGGAGGGCGAGGATGCCCACGCCTTTGCCGGCTTGATCCGGTTCCGGTGCCCTGAATGGCGACGGGAGGCATCCCGCGCGTTAAGGGAAGCCTTTCCCGTCCTCTCCGAACTCGTCGATCTAGCAACGAGGGCTTTGTCGGCGTCGGTCGCGGAGCTCCCGGTGCATGACCGAGCCGAGGAGCCGACGTCGGCCCTCGTCCGATGGGCCGACACGGAAGGGTTACTGCCACTATTGCTCAGGGAGGCGTATGCCGCACGTCCCATTGCCAGCCTCGAACTCGTCTCGACGGCGTTGGACAATTGGGTGCTTGCGTCCGACCGGGGCGAGCCGCTCGACGGATCGGCGCCTGCGAGATCGGATCCGCCGAGACGCACCGCCGCGCCCGGCGTCGATCTGTTCGAGCTGGTGAAGCGGTTCTACGAGGCGCCGTTCGTCATGCGCGTACGTATCGCGGAGGAGCTGGGCCTGATCGAGCGCGACGAACGACAGATGGAGGCCGGACCGCTGTCCCGGCTCATTCTTCAAAGGGCGAAGGAGAAAGGTCTGCTGGCGGCGGTCGCGGAACGGCTCGCGGCCTAGTATCCTAACGCTTTCATCCGAATCGGCGGCGGAGGATCATCGAGTGCACCAAAAGTTCGCAGACTGGTACCGCCAAGCTTCGGCAGCCCCCACCGCGAGCGAACTACAGGCTAGGTCTGCCGCCGCGGAAGGCGCCGGCGATCACCTCAATAACAACGTGGTCTCCGTCATCGACCTAGTCGAGGTCGTGTTCGGGCTGGGCCGGGATGCGAAGGATGTCCGTTGGTTCGTGGATGCGATGAAGACGGCGGATCCGACGCTGCCTCTTGAGGACAACGACAACGGATTAGCCGTTCTCGCGGGATGTACTCTGGCCTTGTTGCTCGAAAGTCACAGGTCCGATTGGAGTGATCTGGCGACCGTCATCGCGGCTGCTTCGTTCCAGGGCAGTCGACGTCCGCAAACGTTGCCGTCCCTGACCGAACTGGCCAAGGCGACCATACATAGGAGGCAGGTCGACAATCGCCGAGCCGCGAAACCGAAGACCGTGAAGACCCCCGTGATCCTCACGAAGGAGCTGCGGCAATCACTGACGGCGTTGGTCGAGGAACCCTCGTCGGAGGGACTTGCGAAGGGCTTGGCCGATCTCGGGAGGAACCTCGACACCGTCCCGGCCGCGATCGAAGGTCTGCAAGCCTCCCTCGATGAACTCGTTCTACGCACAGAGCTCCAGCGCGAAGAACTCGACATGGTCTGGACGGTGTTGGGAGGATGGATACCGGCCTGGAACGGTCCGTTGAGGGACGTCAAGCGGCCAGCCGCTGGGATCGTCATTGGCCATCAGCTGGCCGATTTCACGCGTGTTTATCCAGCTCCGTTCGCGTTGGAAGCAATCATCGACCGGGCGCTCGTGCAGCACGGCGTCTCCGATCAGAGCAAGATCTCAGTCGAGGCCGCGATCGGTGCCATGCCCGAGAAGCTGTTGCAGGCTTGGTCGCTTCCGTCGCAGGACCTGGATAGATATGGCAGGGTTACGCCTCTTCTTCTGGCAATCACGAAAGCCCGCGAGGATCAGGAGAGCTGGAAGAAAGCCTTCCTTAACGCGACGGGGCTCCAGGTCGGTACGAAGCTGTCGGTTCGCGAACTTGCGCGACAAGCCTACGATGAGCGCCTGACGATCAAGCAGCTCGGTTGAGCGAATTCAGTGTCGAACGCACCTACCGTGACCGAAACCCCGAGGCTGTCATGTGCCAAGGAGGGTTGCACACTGGAGCTCGACGGCGTTTGCCTGGAGGATTTCGAGACGCCCAGCGATTGTCCGTCGGCCATCGTCCTTCCCGACGACGCCGAGGATGTCGGGGACCCGACGGACGCCCCGTCGCCGCCGCGGGCCGAGATCGAGGTCGAGGTCAGCCATGGGGAGCAGCTCAGCCTGCGGGAAGCAGGTCTTGCGATAGGCTCGCGGGAGATGAGCGTGGTTTCGTTCGTCGGGGATCACAAGGCCGGCAAGACCACCTTGCTGGCGTCCCTCATCCAGAAGTTCATGCAAGGGCCGTTCGCCGGATGTGCGTTCGCCGGCACGCGAACGCCCCGAGGGTTCGACCGCCGTTGCCACGACTCGACCGTACGCTCCGACCGAATGGTGCCCGAGACACCGCGAACTGCCCGCGGCCTTCACTTTCTGCACATGGCCTTGCTGGAGCAGGCGACGCAGTCACGCTTCGAGATATTGTTCGCGGACCGTGCGGGGGAGGAGTACGAGGAGCTCAGGCAATCCGACGACAACTTGGGTGAGTTCGTCGAGGTCAAGCGGTCGGATTTGATCCTGCTGCTGGTCGACGGCGAGAAGTTGAGCGGCACGTCGACTCGTGGCGGCGAGAGGCACAAGGCCTCCCTCACCATGGGGGCGCTCGATCAGGGGGGCCTCCTGCCTTTCGGCGTCCTCGTCATGGTCGTGCTGACCAAAATCGACCTGATGCCGACGGAGGAGGCGGAGAAGGCGGCTGCGCTGCAGGCCTTCGACGGCATCGTGGACAGGCTGAGGAATTCATACGGCACGGTGATTAGGGTGAAGGCCTTTAAGGTCGCGGCACGCGCTGTCACAGGAACGCTGCCCCTCGGCCACGGCCTCGAAGCCATCGTCGAATGCGTACTGTCGGAGTTGTCCGCACCCCTGCCACCGCCGGTGGAGGTACCCACTCTCGATCCCGGCGTCATGTCGGCGTACGATCTGTTCGGTCTGACGGTCCGGGGATAGCCGTCCATGAAACGCCAGTTGATGATCGGACTGCCTGGCTCAGGCAAGACCACCTTTCTAGCGGCGCTTTGGGCCCTCCTGAACGCCGCGGACGTCAGCACGGCGCTACAGCTTCGCCGATTGGCCGGGGATCGACGTCGGCTTGAGCGACTCGCCAACTTATGGCTGGCGGGCGGCGAAATGGGGAGGACGAAGCTCCAGCAGGAAGGTTGGGTCGAATTGATCCTGGGTCCGGCCGGAGGCGGGGCCGAAACAGTCCTTCACCTGCCCGATCTGTCCGGCGAGGGCTTCGAGGGACAATGGCGCGATCGACGATGCGCCGTCGAATACATGACGGCCGCCAGGGAAGCCGACGGGGTCCTACTGTTCATTCATCCCGTCGATTTTCTGATGCCCGGTAACTTACTTGAGATCAGGCTTCTTGCGGAAGAGCTGACGGGACCGGAGGGCTCGATCGTCGAGGCCCCGGATCCCGCTTCCCCTAAAGCGTCGGGTCCCAAACCTTACGCGCCGGACGAGGCGCCCACGCAGCTCATGCTAGTGGATCTCCTCCAGATCCTCGAAGCCGCCTCGACTCGTCGGCGTCGCCTCGCGGTGGTGATATCCGCATGGGATCTCGTGTCCGGGTTGGGACGCGACCCAGCGCGTTACCTTGCCGAGCAGATGCCGTTGTTGGATCAGTACATCCATTCGAACCCCCAGACGATCGATGCCCGTGTCTATGGGGTGAGTTGCCAAGGCTTGGATCAGTCTGACGGTGGTTACGAGGCGTCCATCGGCCTCCTTCCCCAGGAACGGATCGTCGTGACCGGCGGAGAGGGGGAGGATTACGACCTCACGGCGCTGTTGCTGTGGACGGGCGCAGATGGCTGAGGTCCGACGGCTTGCCGAGATCTTTCCCGGGACAGTCATCCAGCAATGCCTGTTCGGCTACGACCGCGGGCATCGTCTGCTCAATTCCTCGGTCGAGCTGCCTTCGGCGGCCGCACGTACGCTATTGGTGGCCAGCGACTTTCCGGTTGGAACCACGTCGAAGCACGAACGGGGGGTCCTCACGGGCTTCCCACTCGCCGAATTCGGTCTGTACGCGTTTTCCAGCACCTGGGCGGCTCCGGAGATGCCTAGGCCAGGCTGTGTCTGGACTCACACGCTACTGATCCCCTTCGCCGCCTTGGGCAGGATCCCCGATCTCGCTGTTCTCCTCAATGTTTTCCGTCGGCCACTCGCGGGGGCAACGAAGGCCAGCTACGTGCGCGGGATCCCCGAGGACACGCTACCCACGGTGGTCGACCGACGCTTCCCGATCCGTCCCGGCCGTGCCGGTAAACTACTAATGGCCCTGTACGGCGAGCCGACAAGCATCGTCGAAGTCGTGGCCGAGGACGAGGATGCGTTCCGGGAATGGACCGCGCTAGCCTGCGAGGTCTGGTCTCAGCAATGGCCGAGGTTGCGACGTTCATTTCGGATCTCGACGAGGGAAAGCGCCGACCGTTCCGGGAACCCCCAGATCTCCGACCTGCAGATCGTTCGCTTTGATGTCTCATCGCGGCACGCCCACGCCGCCGAGGTGATTGCACGGCCGGGACTTGAGAGCTTCGAACCAATCGACGCGTACCGGGGGAGGCACTTGGGGATTGACTGGGCGGATATCGCCGGGATCGATCTGCTTAGCGTCGAGCCATGCGTCCTGCGGCCGTTCCTCAAGCGCTATGGGGCCGACGCGAGCGGGGGCCGGGCCGCTTTCGCAGGCTTGGCATCGGCGTACTGCGCCCTCGTCGACCCCGATGCGAACTCGTCGGCACAGAACTTCGGTCGTGTACTCGGAAAGGAGTTCGAGGGAACGAACGAGGTCGCCAAGCTTAAGGCTGACGTGATCGGTGGTCGGATCGCTTTCCCGGCGATCAACGCTACTTCCCGCTTCGAATGGCTGATGATGATGCTCCTAGAAGTCGGGGACGTACGAAAGATCCTCAATGCCGATGTCGTATCGAAGGCACTAGGCGAAAGCTTCGACGCGCTCCCCGTGTATCGTCGTTTCGAGATCGCTAGCGATGGCTTCGCCTTCGAGGAGTTGGGTTGGACGGCCGGCGCCTTAGCGAACCTTGCCCTGGAGGCAAGCATCGACGAGGTCATCGAAGGTACCAGAGGTCGCTGGGACCTATTCTGCATATTCGCGAGGGATCGCGTCGAGTTGCTGCTCGATCCCAGGATCTCAGCCACAGAGAACGGTCGAAATGCTTTGAAAGATGCAGTTTTAAATGAATCGATAGATCCAGTTTTATTTTTGAAATTTGGATATTTCGTCGAAGATGAAGCATTAGTAAGGCACATATTTGCAAGATGCGCTTTCGTTGCAATTGATTGCGTAATCAGCGCCCTTGAACGCGCTGTGACGATTCCCAAAATATGGATCGATGCGGCTTTCGAGAACGTAGGCGACCTACTGCGTCAAATGGTCGATCGTCCCGCTGTAAATCTTTCGACAATATTACTTATCCTGGAGAGATGCGGAGCTCGGAACCCTGACGTACGAGCTTTGGGACCATCGAGTTGGGCACATTTGCTTTCTAAAGCCCGGAACAATCTCGTTGACGATGATTTCCTTCGGGCCGCGGCGCACATCCTCGCCTTGGCGATGGACCAACCGAGGAGGGGTGCCGAGGGACTCATGGCATTCTCGTTCGACCCCCTTCATGCCGCCGCAGCCCGAGACAGGATCGGAGACGCCTGGTTCGTGATCGAGCCGTTTTTACCTGATAGTTGGGATTATTGGGGATGGGATAGATGCCGACGGCTAAGAATGGGGGTTTGCAACGCTTATATTTATAACGACCTGGATCCATCAACTTTTGCGTCAATAACTAGGAGCACGAAAACATTCAAAGCTATAATCAATGAGATGAACGTGAAGTGGCAGGGCGGCGATTTTCTCCGACAGGTATTTAAATTGGAGAAAGTATCCGTGGGCAGACCTTCTAAGATGATCAAGGCGATCGAGAAGATCGTCGCGTCAAACAATACCTTTAAGCCCTGATAGACGTCGCAGCTTGGGCGGGCGCAACGCCACGCCGACGACCTCGGCGCTGTCGCCCTAACTGCGCCGCCGCCTGACCACCGAGGAGGAGGTCGCGCATGCCGCCATCCAACGTACGGCGACCGCGGCGCGGAGAAGTTCGTATCCGAGGTGTTCTGGTGGACCTACTTCAAGGGTCATTTGGAGATCCACCCCGCAGCCTGGGCGGATTACCTCGCGCGGGCCGCGGTGGGCCGGAAGCGTCTCGCTGCCGAGCCCGGTTTGCGCCGGACCTACGAGGCCGCGACCGAGGGCCGGACCGGTATCGACGGCTTCGACGATTGGGCGGTGCAACTCATCGAGGAGGGCTGGCTGCACAACTCGGCCTCAATGCGCAGGACCTTTCCCTTGACCTGGACGACGGCATGCGAGAAGGCCGACAGGTAGTCGTTGCTGACCACGCCGCCGATGGCGCCCTCGCGCCCGACCGTGGCCGTCTCGACGGTCCTGCCGTCCCGCAGCGTCACCAGCAGCGTGACGATGCTGCGATCCAACGGGAAGGTCACGTGGGAGGCGTCCTCGCCGGCCCGGAACAGGACATCGCCGCGGCGGACATCGCGCGGTTCCAGCCACCTCGCGATCAGGGCGCGGTCGCGCGGTTCCAATGCCTGCAGCAGCAGGTTGGCGTCGAGGTCGACGGGGCGTGGCTCGACCGTTCGCACGGTTGGTCCCATGGGCGAATCTTGCTTTGTCCAATAGCGGACACGAAAGGTAGCGTTTGTCCGTTGCCTGACAATCGAGACGAGTTTCCGCACGATGCCGATGGGGTTCGTCCGCGCCGTCAGGTCCGGCGTCGGGGACGGTCAGGGGGAACGCGATCACCGGTGCGCCGTCGTTCTCAGTCCTCTTCCAGGCTCGAAGGGGTGACCGGGTCCAGGCCGATCCAGCGACCGTCATGAAATCGGGCCACCCCGGCCTGGACGAGCGCGTCGCGGACGGTCGTCGTCCTCAAGTGCCTGAAGCCGTGCTCGTTAAGCAGCGCCCGAACCTCAGGTCCGTCGAGGCCGGCGTGGCCGGACCGCACCAGAGCCGTGATGACGATCGCGAGCGCACGAGTCTCCACGGCCGGGACGAGATCGGCCGTGTTGGCCAGGATCGTGACCAGCGCCCGCGCCTGACCGTCCAGCCGCTTGAGAATGCGATCGAGTGAGCCCGGCCCCAGGCCCGAGGCGGCCGGCACCACATGCTCGCCGCCCCTGGCTTCGTCACCTCCGTCCGTCCCTGGAAAAGTCCGATGCGACCGAAGGTATTCGCCCAGCGCCTCCGCATGGACGTCGCTGATCCTACGCCCGCTCTCCGCCGCCAGGACGCCGACCGCCCGCCGCAACGTGGGCGGGAGGTAGACCATCACCTTGTGCTTGGCCGCCGAGGGTGACGTCTTCGGCATCGCATCCGGTCCTTGAGCCATCGGCGATCAGCCATGACAGCATGCTGTTAAGCCACCGTTCTCCTGCATCCCGCGACAGCAAGACAGCAAGACAGCATGCTGCCTTGCTGTCTGGAACTGGGGAAGGTCGCTGAGGGTGATGCGGGACGATTACGAAGGATCGGATTTTTCGTCCACGCGCCGACTCACCGGGTAGGACGCCAACCCTGACCGCGTTGGCCGTCATCGGACGCACCGGTTCGGCAGGTTTCCACAGCCCAATGTTGCGGGGACAAATCGGGGACAAATGCGAAATCTACACTCGTAAAAAATGAGCGCTGACAACGACTTAGCGATGGTGAAAATGAGTGGCGGAGACGGAGGGATTCGATCCCGCGAGCTTGGCGTCAAACTGGTGAGACGGCTGCGAACAGACGTGGCGCGCCGTTCGCGATGAACTCTCGCCGCTTTGCGGCCAGCACCTTGGCGTAAGTCGTTTCGATCATCCGGACGCTCGTCCCACAATTCTCCGCCACCACGTTCAGCGGCACCCCCGCCTCAATCGCGCGGGATATGTAGGAGTGTCGTAGCGCGTAAAATGTGCCCGATGGATCGAGCTTCGCGGTCAGCAACGCCTTCTTCATTGGCCGTACCTGATGGCTCGCTCCCCAAGCGTTGCCGTCGACGCGCGGCAACAGTGGAGCATCCCGCTCGCGCTCACCTAATAGCTTTGAGAAGAAGGCTACCGCTTCCGCTTGCAGGATGACGATGCAGGCGCCCGTCTTGCTGCGCGGCACGTGCAGATTCTCACCCTTCGCATCGAAGTGGCGAACATTACACGCGGCAAGCTCGCCATAGCGCGCGCCTGTCAGGAACCCGGCCGTTAGTAAATCGCGAAAGCCAGCATCGTCACAACCTTCTTGCAGACGCCGGAGCTCCGTGGGCGTGAAGTGCACCTCACGAGCTCGGCCAACCTGCTGAAACGGACGGACCAGCCGCCAAGCGCTGTCGTCGGAGAGACCGTTAGTTAGGTCGCCAACGGCGTGGTTGAGCATCGCTTTGACGATGCTGAGCACCCTGTCGGCGGTGTCCTGACTTCGGCGCCGCTGCTTGGCGTCTTCACCAACCCGAACCAAGCCGTCGCGCCACGCTTCAAGTTGGCGGCGCGTTAGATTCTCAATCCGGCTCTAACCGAAGCGAGGCAGGAAGAGGCGTTCCAAACGAAGTCGGGCGTCATAAGCAGTACGTTGATTTCGGGCCTCAAACCCGGCGAGGCAGGCCCAAGAGGCAACATCGACGTCCACGGGTTTTAGGAGCACTGCGGCATTTGCGGCAATTATGACACATCCTCACTTCCTTGTGAGTTCACGGTTGCGACCGGAGATCGTTCGTTACCGTCCAACACCGCTCATTCAGAGCCACATCGTTTACATGGGTCAAGGCGTGGGTATGTCGGCAATAGCTTTGACTAAGCGCTTGATTCAAATGTGGTAAATCAGGTGCTTAGGCGGACCATCCGCTTCCGCCAAATCCGCCCCCGAGCCTGCCTGCACGGCACGACAGGGCCCCCGCGATCCCGACCGGGGTGAAGCCCTGTCGGCGTTCCGCCCGGCCCTGGAACCGTTCCGCAGGCGGGACACGTCCGGGATCTCAGGCCGTGCCGCCCTCGATCATCGCCCGGATCCGCGCCACCAGGGCTTCCATCGGGAAGGGCTTGGTGATCATCGCCATCCCGGGATCGAGGAACCCGGAGGCGCTCGCCGCGGTCTCGGCATAGCCGGTGATGAACAGCACCTTCAGGGCGCGCCGGGTCTCGCGCGCCTGATCGGCGAGCTGGCGGCCGTTCAGCCCCGGCAGGCCGACATCGGTGACGAGCAGGTCGATCCGCCCCGGGGTCTGCAGGACCCGCAGCCCGGCGGGGCCGTCCACGGCTTCGAGCACCCGGTAGCCGAGATCCTGCAGCACCTCGACGATGAGGTCGCGGACGACCTGTTCGTCCTCGACCACCAGGATCGTCTCGCCGGCCCCCCGCCGCATCTCGGCGCCGGCGACCGAGCCCGTCCGGATATCGGCGTCGCCGTGGTGCCGGGGGAGGTAGAGGGTGATCGACGTCCCCGTGCCGACCGCGCTCTCGATCCGCGCATGGCCCTCCGACTGCTTGGCGAATCCGTAGATCATGCTCAGGCCGAGCCCGGTGCCCTGACCGAGCGGCTTCGTCGTGAAGAACGGGTCGAACGCCCGGGCGATGACCTCGGGGGGCATGCCGGTGCCGGTGTCGCGGACGACGATGCGGACGTACTCGTCCGGCGGCGCGCCCGGTCGCGGGGCGGCGTCCGTGTCGGCGAGACGGCCGTTGCCGGTCTCGATCGTCAGCGTGCCCCCGTCCGGCATCGCATCGCGGGCGTTGATCGCCAGGTTGAGGATCGCGTTCTCGAGCTGGTGCGGGTCACACAGGGTCGGCCACAGCCCGGGGGCGGTCTCGATGCGCAGATCGATGGCCTCGCTGATCGTCCGGCGCAGCAGGTCGGACATGCCGACGATCAGGGCGTTGGCGTCGGTGACGCTCGGATCGAGCGGTTGCCGACGGGCGAAGGCGAGCAGTCGGTGGGTCAGCGCGGCGGCCCGGTCGGCCGAACTCATCGCCGTGTCGAGATAGCGCCCGAGGGTCTCGATCCGGCCCTGGGCGATGCGGGACCGCATCAGGTCGAGGGACCCGACGATGCCGGTGAGCAGGTTGTTGAAGTCGTGGGCGATGCCGCCGGTCAGTTGCCCGACCGCCTCCATCTTCTGCGACTGGCGCAGATCCTGTTCCATCCGTCCGCGCTCGACCGCCTCGGCGCGCAGGCGGTCGTTGGCCTCGGCGAGTTCCCGGGTCCGCGCCGCGACCTGGCGCTCCAGGTTGGCCCCGGCCGCGCGCAGCTGCCCGGCCTGGGCCTCCAGCTCGGCATACAGCGCGACCACGCCCCGGTTGGTCTCGGCGAGTTCGGCGTTCAGGCGCCGCGCCTCCTCCTCGCGCTCGGCCAGGTCGGACAGGCTGCGCAGGAGGTCGCGGTTGTGCTCGCGCAGGGTCGCGCCGGGATCCTCGGCCTGCGCCCGGGCCGCCGCGTCGGCGAGGGCGGCGAGCTTCGGGCCGGTGAACGCTTCCCCGTTCGGCGGCAGCAGCTTGCCGAAGGTGACGACCGTGCCCTGCCCGGGGGCGGACGCGATCTCGAACCGGTCCATCAGGCGGCGCGAGCCGGTGATCCCGATGCCCAGGCCGGTGCAGGAGCGGTAGCGTCCCTCCAGGATCTCGGCGAGATCGGCGATCCCCGGGCCGCGGTCGCTGATCCTGACGACGAGGAACTGCCCCTCGCGATCCTCGTCCAGGCCGTACTCGACCTTGCCGCCGCCGGCATAGCCGTAGGCATTGCGCGCGATCTCGGAGACGGCCGTGGCGATCCGCGTCTGGTCCTGGACCCCGAAGCCGATCCGGTCGCTGATCCGACGCACGCGCTGGCGCACCGCGACGATGTCGTCTTCGTGCGCGATCGGTGCGGTGAGCAGCGGCCACTTCACGCGGGCCGGTTCCGGATCACGACCACGGTCGCGTCGTCGCGGACGCGGGTGAAGTCGCGGTAGAGCACCCCCGCGATCAGGCTCGGATGCGCGCCGATCAGGCCCGGGTAGGCCTCGAGCGCCCAGGCCGTGCCGATGCCGTCCGAGCACATCACGAACAGGCCGTCCGGGTCGAGCCGGTACTCGAATTCCTGGATGCGGCGGGCGACGTGGCCGGCGGTGCCGGGCAGCGAGACCGTGCGCTTGGTCCCGCCGGCCCCGACCGCGGCGCCGGCGACGTTGCCGATGCCGGCGAAGGTCACCTGCGCCCTGTCGGGATCGTAGCGCGCCACCGAGACGGCGCCCCCGCGGGTATGCCCGAGGCCGGCATGCACGGCGGCCAGGATCGCGCCGGGCGGCGCGTCCTCGTGCTTGCGGAACAGCCGGACCGCCTGATCCGAGGCCTGGGCGGCCAGGGGACCGTGCCCCAGACCGTCGGCGACGATCGCGGTCCATCCGTCGCCCCGGCGCCGGACGCAATAGGCGTCGCCATTGGCGGTCTCGCCCTTCAGGGGCACCGTGACCGCGGCGACCGTCGCCTGCGGGGCCGCCGAGGCGGCGACGGACTTCTGGAGGCGGGCCACCACCGCGGTGCCCCGTCCGGGCCAGGATATGACGTCGAAGGCCTGCGACTGGCGCCGGACCGCGCCGAGGCCCGTGCCCGCGCTCCCGCCGGTCGAGTGGCCGTCGCGCAGGGCGTCGTCGACGTTCGGGAAGCCGGCCCCGCGATCGAGGGCGAGGAGCTCGATGCCGGTGCCGGTCTCGTCCTCGAAGGTGCCGATCAGGACCTCGCCCGCGGTGCCGTACTTGACGAGATTGGTCGCCAGCTCCGTCGCCACGATAGCGACGCGCCCGGCCGCGGTCTCGTCGAAGCCGAGGCCCTGGGCCATCGTCACGGCCCGTCGGCGCGTCTCCGCCACCTGGCTCGCCTCGGTCACGGGCACGCTGAGCATGGTCATTTCCAGCGGGCGATGGTGACGCGGGTGCCGACGCCGGGCGTCGATTCGATATGGAACTCGTTCGAGAGGCGTTTCGCTCCCCCGAGCCCCAGCCCGAGGCCGCCGCCGGTCGTGTAGTGGTCGGTCAGCGCCCGGGCGATGTCCGGGATGCCGGGGCCCTGGTCCACGAAGCTCAGGCGCAGGCCCCGGCGCGCGCCCTCCTGCATCACGTCGAGGCGGACCTCGCCGCCGCCGCCGTAATCCAGGGTGTTGCGCGCGAGTTCGCTCGCCGCGGTGATGATCTTGGTCTGATCCACGAGGCCCAGGCCGATCCCGACGGCGCGCACCCGCACGGCCTGGCGCACGCGCACGACGTCGTCGCTGGTGCGGATCGGCAGGACCTCAGTCGTCGTGACGGGCACGTGCACTCTCGAGGTCGTCGTCCTCGGCGAGCCGGTCGCGGATCATCGCCAGGCCGCGCTCGACGTTCAGCGCCGTCCGGATGCCCGTCAGCTCCAGGCCGAGTTCGACCAGGGTGATGGCGACGGCCGGGCGCATGCCCGCCACGACGGTCTCGGCGTCGAGCACCCGGGAGATGGCGGCGATGTTGTCGAGCATCCGGCCGATGAACGAATCGACGATCTCCAGCGCGGAGATCTCGATGAGCACGCCGCGCGCGCCGGTCCCGGCGATCCGGGCGGTGAGGTCCTCCTCCAGGGCCAGGGCGAGCCGGTCGTGCATGTCGACCTGGATGGTGACGATGAGCACGCCACCCAGCTTGAGGATCGGGATGCGGTCCATGGAATCGGCCGTCGATCAGGAGGCGGTCGGGGACAGGGCAGATTGCCTGCGGGTGACGATCCGGCCCGTCCGCCTCAGGGCCAGGGCGAAGGCATCGGCCAGGGTCGATTTCGAGACCACGTTCAGTTCGACGCCGAGATGGACCATGGTCTGGGCGATCTGCGGCCGGATGCCGGAGACGATGCAATCGGCGCCCATCAGGCGCGCGGCCGCGATGGCCTTCAGGAGGTGCTGGGCGACCAGGGTGTCGACGGTGGGCACCCCGGTGATGTCGATGATGGCGATCTCCGCCTCCTCGTCGACGATGGCCTGGAGGAGGTTCTCCATCACGACGCCGGTGCGGGCGCTGTCCAGGGTCCCGATCAGCGGCAGGGCGAGGATCCCGTCCCACAGCCGCACCACCGGCGTCGAGAGCTCGGCGATCTCCTGGCCCTGGCGCCCGATGACCTCCTCGCGGCCGGCGAGGAACACCTCCATGGTGTGCAGGCCGAGGGCGTCGAGGAGATGGCTCGCCGCCCAGGTGCCGCCGGTCGCGGCCGCCGGGTCGCCGCCATGGGTCCGGTCGATGGCGGCGAAGACCGGCTCCTTGAGCGAGAACACGAAATTGGCGGTATCGGTGGGCGTGAAGCCCTGGATGGCGCGCGAGCGCGAGATCTCGGACAGGGTGTCGCGCAGGGCCGCATAGGCGTCGGCCCGGACATCCGTCCCGGCGGCCGCGAGGCCGTCGCGCAGCTGCTCCAGGACCGTGCGCGCCTGCGTGTCGAGTTCCGCCTCCCGGATGCGGCCCGTCTGGAGCGAGCCGCCCGCCTTCAGGAGCGCGAGCCAGGCCGCGCGGATCCCCGCTTCCTCAGCGGCGACGGTCTGGGTCAGCGCCGCCGTTCCATCGACCGCCATGCTAGAAATCCCGCAGGTTCACCAAAGTCTTCAGACAGCCTCTACCTGAAGCGCGGCCATATCGATAGCTAATCGTTGCCCAAGCGGCCGGGGCGAGACCGTCCTGATCCGGTTTGGATACGATCGAGTGTGATCGGCGTGCGGTCTCTAGCGTGGTCGAGCGCCTGTCCCGGGCCAAGCCGGGGATCGCGGACGGGCCTCGGTCTGAGCTGCGTGCGCCGGGGCGCGGTCTCAGGTCGGGTCGCCGTAGCCGGAGAGGTCGGGCTCCCCGGAGGGGCCGCCGAACAGTTTCGCGCCCGTGCGCCGGATGGCGGGCGTGCTCGCGACCTTCAGCACCCCGTGGAGCAGGCGAATGCCGAGCCGCGTGCGGGGGTTCATCAGCTTCGGCGCGAGCGTGGGGACGCCCTGCGCCTTCGCGACGAAGGGGCGCATGACGCGCGCGTAGGCGGCGACCGCGTCGGCGACCGCGTCGGTGCGCGCCAGCTCGCCCGCCAGCACGCGGGCGCCGGTGAGCGCCAGCGTGGTCCCGATCCCCGCCAGCGGCGTCGCGCACCACGCCGCGTCGCCGGTCAGCACGACGCGGCCGGCCGACCACCGCGCCATCCGCACCTGCCGCAGGACGTCGACGTAGAAGTCGTCCGTCCCCTCCAGGCCGGCGAGGACACGCTCCGCCTGCCACCCGGCATCGGCGAAACGCGCCCGCAGGTAGGCCTTCTGCCGGGCGGCGTCCCAGCCCTGCTCCGCGCCGGGCGGCTGTCGGAGCATCAGCATCGCCCGCGTGGTGCCGTGCCGGTCCGGCCGCAGCGCGATGCCGCGCCCGCCCGTCGCGTTGAACCAGCGCCACATCCGGTCGTCGTCGGGCGTCCGGGGGATGGTGAAGTAGGCGATGGTCAGGCCCATCCACCGCGGTTCGTTCTCCCCGGGAAAGACGAGGTCCCGGGTCGCCGAACCCACGCCCTCGGCGACGATCACCGCATCGTAGCGCTCGACCCCGCCGCCCGCGAAGGTGACGGAAGCGGCCGCATCGTCCTGGTCGATGCGCGCCACGCGGTCGCCGAAGCGGAAGCGCGCCCGTTCGCGGGCCGAATCGTAGAGGAGGCAGGCCAGGTCGCCGCGGAGGATCTCCATCTCGGCGGTCGGGCCGTCGCCCGCGAACCCGGCGACGTCGAACCGGGCCACCGCCCGGCCCCGTCCGTCGACCCAGGCCGTGCCCTCCTCGCCGGTGCCGTTGTCGAGCGCGGCCCGCTCCAGGCCCATCCCGCGCAGCACCGCGCGGCCGACGCCGCGGACGTCGATGTTCTGGCCGCCGTCCCGGAAGGCGGGGGCCCGTTCGACCACCGTGACGTCGAAGCCGCTGCGGCTCAGCCACCAGGCGGCGGTGTTGCCGGCGATGCTGGCGCCGGTGATCAGGATGCGACGCGCCATGGGGAAGCGACCTCCGGGTGGGGCAACACGGCCCCGCGCAACCGGTTGCCATCGGGCGTGTCGGTCCTTCGCGCCGCCCGGACGCTGCGGCGGCGTTTCCGCGCCTCAGGCGACCGTCACCCGCACCCGGTGCCAGCAGGTGCAGAGGTAGCCCTTGTGGTTCCAGGTGTCGTCGGGGCGCGCCGGCTGGGTCTGGCCGGCCGAGTCCCAGGCCCGGACGGCGAGCTCGTGCTCCCCGGGCGGCAGGTCGAGTTCGGCCGTCCAGAAGGTCCAGGCGAACGGCGCCTCGGGGGCGTGCTCCAGGGCGGCCTGCGCCCAGCGCCGCCCGCCATCGCCGGAGACGTCGACGCGGATGACGGCCCGGTCGCCCGCCACCGCGTAGCCGCGCACCGCGTTCGGTCCGGCCCGGAGGGCCGCGCCGCGCGCCGGCTCGCAGATCGCGGCGTTGAGGGGCATCGCCTCGATGGTGTGCCCGCGGGTCGGGTCGGCGGTCTCGGCCGTCACGTCGGCCGGGTACAGCTTGTAGTCGCCGGCCTGGATCGGGTTGTCGGAGGGATGGGCCTGGACCGTGATGCGCCGGAGCCATTTGGGGCTGCGCACGCCGGCGAAGCCCGGCACCACCACCCGGACCGGGAAACCGTGCTCGGGCAGCAGGGCTTCGCCGTTCATGGCGTAGGCCAGCAGGGTTTCGGGGGCCATCGCCTTGGCGAGCGGGATCGAGACCCCGTACGGGTGCCCCTCCACCGTGTCGTGGCTCTCGAAGGCGACGTGGAGGCCCGCATCCGTGCCGATCCCGGCCCCGCGCAGGACGTCGCCGAGGCGGACGCCCGTCCAGTCGGCCGTGCCGATGGCGCCCCCGTCCCACGGATCGCCCGAAACGGGGGCAACCGCCCGCATGTCGGCGCGACGATTGCCGGCGCACTGCATCGTGGCCGTCACCGTGACCGCGGGGAAGCGGGTGCGCAGGCCGTGCAGCGTGAGGTCCAGCGCGGTGCCGACTGCGCCATCGACGATCAGGCGCCACGTGTCCGGATCGATCTCCGGCAGGTCGCCGTGGGAGCGGACGTAGAAGTCGCGGGCGGGGGTCCGGTAGGCGTCCCGCAGCCGGCCGAGGGGCGGTTCGGCATTGTAGGGCTGGTCGCCGTGGACGATCAGGCGCGCCTTGCGCTCGGACAGGCTCGACATCGGGGCTCCGGTTCGGCGGGGACAGGACGCCAACGCGCGACGCGCGCAGTCGCTCAACCCGCGCCGGCCCGGATGCGAGCGGTGGATCGCGGCGGATCCCGGTGAGGGCCACCGGATCGGATGCGCGTTAAAACCCCTTAGAATCCCTGGCCCACACAGATCCGGGCGGAGGTGGCGGAGCGCCGCGGATCCGCGCGTGCCGGACATCGGCTGCGCCGCGCTCTCGACAGTCCGGACCGATGACTTCATGTTCGTCATTATCCGAAGGGTTAGCTGCAGTGAAATTGGCGATCGTGACGGTTCAGAACGGTGACTTTCCCGGCCGGTTACTCCGATGGGCCGCTCCCGTGCCGGGGGTTCCTGGCCCGCGCCGGCCCGTAGGCCCCGCGCCGTCCGCCGGCCGCCTTCCCTGAGGCCGGCCATGCTGGACACCCTCGTCACGCTCTTCCCGCCCGGTCTCCGCGCGGCGCTGCGCGCCACGGCGGCGCCCTTGGTGGCTCTTTGGCCGGCCCGGCGACCCGGCGGCTCCGTCCCCCTGGCGGGCCGCGACCCGAAGCCCGCGGCGATGCGGCCCCTCCGCCCGCCGGTCGCCACGAACGACAACCCGCTCCTGGCCGTCCACGAGGCCGTGGAGCGGGATCTGCGCGCCAGCGGCCACCTGCGCTGAGGCCGTCACCGCCCGGCCGGGGCGGGACGGTCGGCCGCCCCGGCCTCGATCCAGTGGCAGGCCGTGGTGCTCCGCAGCGCGGCGCAGTCGTAGCTCCGGCCGCCCAGGGCGACCCGGTCGGCGATGCCGGTGATGTCGGCGCGGGGCAGTGCGGCGCAGCCGAGATGGTCCGCCTTCGGATCGGCGAGCTGCACGGCCGCCGCCTGCGCGCCGCCACGCATCAGCATCCGGTAATTGGCCAGCGACGGGCAGCCGATCACCGGTGGCCCGGCCCGCCGCTCGGGGGCGGCCCGGCCCGGGGCCCGGCCCGCCGGCTCGCCCGAGGCCGGCAGCGCCGACAGGGCGAGCGCGACGAGTGCCATGCGGAGACGGAAGCGTGTCATGGGCCGCTCCTAGCATGACGCCCCGGCGATTTCGCGGCCGTCGCCGGGGAGGCCTGCGGCGGCGGCAGGGCTCGGATGCGGCGTTTCAGGCTTGACCGGACGCCCGCCATTTGCGAGCGCCGCGGATGAGCGTGGAGGAGTGGCCATGGCGACGGCGATCGACAGCGACCAGAAGCTGCACTTGGTCTTCGGCGGCGAGTTGCAGGATCTCGACGGCATCCGCTTCCGGGACATCGCGAACCTCGACATCGTCGGGATCTTTCCGGACTACGCCTCGGCGCAGGCCGCATGGCGCGCCAAGGCGCAGGCCACCGTCGACAGCGCCCAGACGCGCTACTTCGTGGTCCACCTGCACCGGCTGCTGGAACCCCCGGTCGCCTGAGCGGCCTGTGCGCACATCCGTAAGGACTGCGTGAAGGCATTGTGACACTTCCGGCCCGCTGCTAAGAGCCTCGCCCGTCATCGCATCGTTCCGGCCCATCACGGGACCGGTCATCGGAGCGCGGCGGGCAGCCCGGCCGCGAGTGAGCGGCCGCCCATGAAATCCTCCATCAAGATCGTCGCCGGGAATGCCAGCCGGCCCCTGGCCGAGGCGATCGCGGCCTATCTCGAGCTGCCGCTCGCCAAATGCATGGTGCGGCGCTTCGCCGACATGGAGATCTTCGTCGAGCTGCAGGAGAACGTGCGCGGCGAGGACGTGTTCATCGTCCAGTCGACCTCGTTCCCGGCCAACGACCACCTGATGGAATTGCTGATCATGATCGACGCCGCGCGCCGGTCCTCGGCCCGGCGCATCACGGCGGTGATCCCCTATTTCGGCTACGCGCGGCAGGACCGGCGCACCTCGGGCCGCACCCCGATCTCGGCCAAGCTGGTGGCCAACCTGATCACCGAGGCCGGGGCCGACCGGGTCCTGACCCTCGACCTCCATGCCGGCCAGATCCAGGGCTTCTTCGACATCCCCACCGACAACCTGTTCTCCGCCCCCGTGATGGTGCGCGACATCAAGGAGCGGCTGCCGAGCGCCGACCGCATGGTGGTCTCCCCCGACGTCGGCGGCGTCGTGCGGGCACGCGCCATCGCCAAGCGGATCGACTGCCCGCTCGCCATCGTCGACAAGCGCCGGGAGCGCCCGGGCGAGTCCGAGGTGATGAACATCATCGGCGAGGTCGAGGGCCGCTCCTGCATCCTGGTCGACGACATCGTCGATTCGGGCGGCACCCTGGTCAACGCCGCCGAGGCGCTGCTCAACGCCGGCGCCAGGGACGTCTCGGCCTACATCACCCACGGCGTGCTCTCGGGGGGGGCGGTCTCGCGCATCGCCGCCTCGCGGATGAAGGAGCTGGTGATCACCGATTCGATCCAGCCGACCCAGGCCGTCAAGCTCGCCCGCAACATCCGGGTGGCGACCATCGCGCCGCTCCTCGGCGAGGCGATCGGCCGGACCGCGACGGAATCCAGCGTCTCCAGCCTGTTCGACTGAGCGCGGCCCCCGGAAACTGAGCCGCAGTCCCGTCCGGGCGGGAGGGCCCTATCTGGCCGGTTCGGCACTCTCTTCGGTCTGGGAGCGGACACTGGGTCGGGCGCGCATCATCGGCATCCACGGGCTCGCCAACAAGCCGCCGCGCGACGAGAAGGCGGCGTGGTGGCACGCCGCGATGCGCGAGGGGCTCGCCCGCAATCTCGGGCTGCAGGTGCCCGAGGCCGGCCTGCCCTTCCGCTTCGTCTACTGGGCGGACCTGCGCTACCCGCAGCCGCTGACCGGCGCGGGCAACCGCGAGCCCTACCGCCCCGATCACGGCCTCGGCCCGTTCCCCTCGCCGGCGGGGGATCCGGCCAGCGCCGCGCCGACGCTCACCGACCGGATCTACCGCGGCCTCTCGCACCTGCAGGAGGCCACCGGGCTGACCCCGGTGGACGACCTGATCCTGGAATACCGCCTCGACGACCTCTGGGGCTACTATGCGGACGCGGCGTTCCGGGCCTCCGCCCGGGAGCGCCTGCGCGTCGCCCTGGCCGAGGCCGCGGGGGAGGACGTCCTGATCGCCGCGCACTCGATGGGCGGCCTGATCGCCTACGACGTGCTGCGCGCCGCCGAGGCCGACGGGACCCCCCTGCCCCGCTGCACCCTGGTCACCCTCGGCTCGCCCCTGGGGCTGGCCGAGCTGAAGCTGAAGCTCGCCGACGAGCACGGCGCCCTGCGCGTCCCGGCCGCGCTGACCGCCTGGACCAACCTGATGGACCGCCAGGACATCGCCACGGTGGGCGACGATCTCGGGGCGATCTGCGCGCCGAACGCCGCCGGCGTGCGGGTCCGGGACGTGCCGGTGATCAACGCCTACCGGGGGCCGGACGGGACCGAGAACCGGCACAAATCCTACGGCTACCTGCGGACGCCGGAATTCTCGAAGGCCGTGGCCGGGTTCCTGGCGGCGTCCCCGGCGGAGCGCGGCTGATCGGGCCGCCGTGCCGGCCGCGCGGACCGCCGTCCGGGAAAAAGAGGAGGCGCCCGGGCGTGGCCGTCAGCGGAGCGCGGCGGCGGGGCCTTGCGCGCACCGGCGCGAGGCTGTCCACTCGCCGCCAACGAAGCCCGGCGCCCGATACGAACCGGCCGGGCCGCAGGGAGGATCGATATGGTGCGCGCGTCGCGGACGGGCTCGTTTCGGCTGGGTCGCCGCCGCCTCCTCGGGGTGGGGCCGGCCGCCCTCCTGCTGGCCGGGCTGGCGCTCGTCGCCCCCGCCCGGGCCGAGGATGCCAGGGTCCGGATCAGCCGGCAGCCGGGCTTCGTCTACCTTCCCGCCGTGCTCGCCGAGCAGCACAAGCTCATCGAGAAGCACGCCAGGGCGGCCGGCCTCGGGGACGTGACGGTGGACTGGGTCAACCTGACGAGCGGCGCCGCCGGCAACGACGCCTTGCTCTCGGGCAACATCGACATCGTCGACAGCGGCTCCACCAACATGCTGCTCCTGAACGACCGGACCCGGGGCGACGTGAAGGGCCTGTGCGGCGTCGGCTCGACGCCGATGCTGCTGCTCACCCGCGATCCGGACGTGAAGACGGTCAAGGATTTCTCCGGCAAGGACAAGATCGCCCTGCCCTCCGTGAAGGTCTCGTCGCAGGCGGTGCTGCTCCAGATCGCCGCCACGAAGGCCTTCGGGCCCGAGAACGCAACCAAGCTCGACCCGCTCACCGTCCAGCTCGGCCATCCCGACGCGGTGGCGGCGCTGGCCAGCCCCCGCAACGAGGTCAACAGCCACTTCTCCCTGCCGCCGTTCCAGCAGCGCGAATTGCAGGATCCGGCGATCCACGTGGTGCTGAACTCCTACGAGCTGGTCGGCGAGCCGGTGAGCAACGCGATCTTCTACGCCCGGACCGGCTGGTACACCCGCAATCCGAAGCTCGCCGCCGCGATCGTGGCCGCCATCGACGAGGCCAATGCCGAGATCGCCAGGGACCCGCTCCAGGCGGCCAAGGACTACGTGGCGGCCACCAACGAGAAGACGCCGCCCGAGACCCTGGTGGCGATCATGAAGGAGCCCGGGACCAACTTCTCGACCACCCCCTACGGCATCATGCTCCAGGCCCGGCACTTCTACGCGATGAAGACCATCAAGGCCGAGCCCAAGGACTGGAAGGACACGTTCTTCCCGATCGTCCACGGGCTGCCGGGGAAGTAGCCCCCGGCGCCGCATCCGCCCGTCAGTGCGCCTCGACGGGCCCGGCGGCGCGCTGGGGCCTCTTGAGGATCGCCACCACCGCGAGGCTCGCCACGAGGCTCACCCCCACCAGCCAGAACCCGTCCGCATAGGCCATGACATAGGCCTCGCGGCGGACCTGGGCGGCGAGCTGACCCAGGGCGACGCCCTTGGCGGCCAGCGGGTCGGCGATCCGGGCGTGCATCCCGGCGGCGAGCGCCGCGAGCCGGTCCTGGGTCCGGGTCGCGTTGACGGTGATCGCCTCCGCCAGCACCGAGAAGTGGAAATGCTCGCGCCGGTCGATCATGGTCGACAGGAGGGCGATCCCGATCGAGCCGCCGAGGTTGCGCATCATGTTGGACAACGCCGAGGCGTCGGCGGTGTCGCGCGGGCTCAGGCCCACGGTGGAGAGCTGCGAGAGCGGAATCGTGAACAGCGGCTGGCCGATGGCCCGCATCACCTGCGGCAGGATCAGCTGGTCGGCGCCGACATCGTGGGTCAGGCCGACATTGATCCAGCAGCTCGCGATGAAGAACAGCGTGCCGGTGACCACGAGGAGCCGCGCGTCCACGGCGCGCATGAGCAGGGGCATCATCGGGAACAGGACCAGCTGCGGCAGGCCCGACCACATCACCACGGTGCCGATCTGCTCGGCGTTGTAGCCCTGGATCTGCGCGCAGTAGACCGGGATGATGTAGATCGACCCGTAGGACACCGCCCCGAGCACGGTCATCAGCACGCAGGCGCCCCCGACCGAGCGGCTGGCCAGCACCCGCAGGTTGATAAAGGGCCGCGCCGCCGTCAATTCGCGGACGATGAACCCGGCGATGCCGGCCGCCGCCAGCCCGCTCGCCTCGACGATGACGGGGGAGCCGAACCAGTCCTTGCGCTGGCCCTCCTCCAGGACGAAGGTCAGGGCCGGCAGCCCGGTCGCCATCAGGCCGATGCCGATCCAGTCGCCCTTGAGCAACTCGCCCCAGCGGGCCGGGGCCTTCTCGAAGGCGCCGAGCTGGATCGCCGCCGCGATCGGCCCGAAGATCAGGTTCAGGTAGAAGATGTAGTGCCAGGACAGGTTGTCGGTGAGCCAGCCGCCCACCGTCGGGCCGATCGCCGGCGCGAAGGTCGCGGTCAGGCCGAACAGGGCGATGCCGACCGCCTGCTGGCCCTTCGGCAGGCGGGTGCGCACGATCACGATGGCGGTGGGGATCAGCACGCCCCCGGTGAAGCCCTGGCCGGCCCGGAACAGGATCATCTGGCTTAGGGACGTCGAGAGCGCGCAGGCCAGCGAGAAGGCGGTGAACAGCATCGTGTTCACCGCGAGGTAGCGGCGCAGGCCGATCACCGAGGACAGCCAGCCGGTGAGCGGGATCACGATGATCTCGGCCATCAGGTAGGCGGTGGAGATCCAGCTCCCCTCCTCGGTGGAGGCGCCGAGCGCCCCCTGGATGTCGGCGAGCGAGGCGTTGGTGATCTGGATGTCGAGGATCGCCGTGAAGGCGCCGAGGATCGCGCCGAACACGGCGAGCCAGTCCCGGAGGCTCGCCTTCTCGGAAACCGCCACGGGCGGCACGGCGCTCATCGGGGCAGGGCCTCGCTGACCAGCGCCGCCGGGGCGGGCTTCGGCCGGCCCAGGGCCGGCTCGACCGGATCGGCCGTGTGGACCGTGGCCTCCACCGACAGGCCGGGGCGCAGGCGGGCGACCAGCGGGTCCGTGGGATCGAGGGCGATGCGCACGGGCACCCGCTGCACCACCTTGGTGAAGTTGCCGGTGGCGTTCTCCGGCGGCAGCAGGGCGAACTGGGCGCCGGTGCCCGGGGAGAAGCTCTCGATCCGGCCCTGGAATTCGTGGTCCCCGAAGGCATCCACCGTGAACGTCACGCGCTGGCCCTCGACCATGTGGCCGGTCTGGGTCTCCTTGAAGTTCGCCACGCAGTAGATGTCCCGGCCCATCGGCACGAGGGTCAGGAGGCCGGTGCCGGCCGAGACGACCTGGCCGACCCGCAGCGCCCGGTCGCCGGCGACGCCGTCGATCGGGGCGGTGACGGTGGTGTAGCTCAGGTCGAGCGTCACCCCCTCGACCTTGGCCTGCGCTCCGGCGAGGCTCGCCCGGGTGCTGGCTTCGAGCGCCTTCAGGCTGTCGATCTGCTTCTCCGCCGCGTCGAGGGAGGCGGCGGCCTTGTCGCGGGCGGCGTGGCGCTGGCGCAGGTCGGCATCCGCCTGCTGCTGGCGCTGGACCGTGCCCGAGCCGGTCTGCAGCAGGTTCTGGTAGCGGGTGTATTCCTGCTGCGAGAAGGTCAGCGCGGCCTCGGCATTGGCGAGATCGGCCCGCGACGAGGCGACCTGCGCCCGCTGCTGGATGATGGCCGAGGCGACGCCCAGGATCTGCGCCTTGTCCTTCTCGACCTCGGCCTCGGCCTGCTTGAGCTGGACCCGGTAGGACCGGTCGTCGAGGCGGGCGATCACGGCGCCGGCCTTCACCGGCTGGTTGTCGCCGACCATCACCTCCGCGACGATGCCGGCGACGCGTGGCGCCACCGTGACCTTGTCGGACTGCAGATAGGCGTCGTCGGTGGTCTCGAGGAAGCGCCCGATGGTCCACCAGTGCCAGCCGTAGCTCCCCGCCCCGCCGAGGGCGAGCAGCCCGACCAGGGGCAGGACGACCCGCGCCCGGCCGCGCCGCGGCTTCACCGCGGGGGTCGGGACAGGCGCCGCGCCGCCCGCGACGGGCGCCGTGCCGCCCGCAACTGGGTCGGCGCTCTTGAAGCTGTCGCTGCGACGTGCGTCCATCAGGTCTGGCCAGAATTAAAACGGTACGGTATCGTTTTGATAATCCGAACGACGCTGTCAGGCAAGGAGGATCGCGGGTGACGGTCACGGAGATCGAGGGGGCGGAGGCCGGGCCGCGGCGGGGCGGCCGGCCGACCCGCGCGGAGGCGACCCGGCGCGAGGCGCACCTGATCGCCGTGGCGACGGCTCTGTTCCTGGAGCGGGGCTTCGACGCCACCTCCATCGACGCGGTGGCCGAGGCCGCCGGGATGAGCAAGCCGACCGTCTACGCCCGCTACCGCGACAAGCGGGCCCTGTTCGAGGCGGTGCTGCGCGAGCGGATCGCCGCCTGGCTGGCGCCCCTGGCGGCGGCCGCCGAGGCGCAGGCGGCCCAGGCCGGGACCGACGATGTCGAGGCGACCCTGCACGATCTGAGCCGCACCCTGCTGGCCCACGGGCAGTCGCCGGGGGCGGCGATGCTCAAGCGCAACCTCGTGGCCCAGGCCCTGCAGTTCCCCGAGCTTGCCCGCCTCGCCCACGAGGAGGGCTGGCTGCGCGGCGTGCGCGCGGTGGCGCAGCTCCTCGACGCCCTCGCCCGGCGCGGGCGGATCGCGGTGGCGGACCCTGAGATCGCCGCCGACCTGTTCCTCAGCCTCGTCCTCGGCCGGTCGTCCCAGGCGTCCCTCTACGGCATCGCCACCGACCCGGAGACGCAGGAGCGGCGGCGGCGGGCGGCGGTGCGGCTGTTCCTCGACGGGGTGCGCCCGCGCTGACCGGCGGCCGGCGCCGGAATGTTGTTGGGTGGCCCGGGCCGCGCTATGTTCGGGAGTGGGACCGGCGGCGGCTACCGCTGGCCCCTGGCAATTACCCGTTAGGGTATAGCCAACTCAAGAAGATCGGGTGGATGGCGAGTCGGAGGTGAATGCTCCACTCGCCATTTCCCGTTCTTGAGACTGCCAGAGAGATGACCATCCTCTGCACTCCCGGCCGCAACCGGCCGCGTGCGGCCTTCGCGGGTGAGTCGGTCAGGCTCACGGCCCGTTTGTAGCCGGCCTCCGGACGCCGGTTAATCGATCCGTGGCCGCCGAACCCTCGAACCCGCGATTGCGCCCCTCCCGGCCCCGGCCTATAGTGCCTCATCCCCATTCAACAGCGTGAGACGGGACATCCGGATCGACCATCCGGAGCCCGCGGCCCGATGCCCGGCCCCCGTCCCGCCAGGCCGGAGCACGAGAAGACATGTCCCAGGGTCCGCTGATGCCCAAGGCGACCGCCGTCTGGCTGGTCGAGAACACTTCGCTCGCCTTCGAGCAGATCGCCGATTTCTGCAAGCTGCACCCGCTGGAGGTGAAGGGCATCGCCGACGGCGAGGTCGCGGCCGGCATCAAGGGGCTCGATCCGGTCTCCACCGGCCAGCTCACCCGCGACGAGATCGAGAAGGCCCAGAAGGCGCCGCACTACAAGCTCAAGCCCGCCGTCTCGAAGGTGAAGCTGCCGGAGGTGAAGCGCACCACCAAGGGGCCGCGCTACACTCCCCTCTCCCGCCGCCAGGACCGGCCGAACGCCATCCTCTGGCTGCTGCGCAACCACCCCGAGTTGAAGGATGCGCAGATCATCCGCCTGGTCGGCACCACCAAGTCGACGATCCAGCAGATCCGCGAGCGCACCCACTGGAATTCGGGCTCGCTCCAGCCGATGGACCCGGTGACGCTGGGGCTCGCCACCCAGATCAACCTCGACTTCGAGGTCCAGCGCGCTGCGGCCGACCGCCCGGCCGCGGTGGCGGCCGAATCCGGGGCCTCGCTCCTGCCCACGGAAATCTCCACGGCCCGGGAGTCCGAGCCCGAGGAGGCGGAGGAGCATGGCGGTCGCGAGGAGCGGCTCGATGCCGATTCGGTCTTCGCCAAGCTCAAGGGCCGGCACCAGGACGAGGACGACGAGGCGTAGCCCGGCCGTCCGCGGGGCCGCGGCACGGAGACGGCGCGGGGTTCAAGGTCCGGGCCGCGTCGAAGGCCGCCAGGAACGCCGTGAGGTTCTCGGGCAGGGCGGCGCAGAGATAGCCGCCCTCCTGCACGAGGGCCGTGGGCAGCCCGGCCCGGGCGATCCGCGCCGCCGCGCCGGCGAAACCCGCCCGGGTGACGCTCAGGGCGCCGATCGGGTCGTCCCCGGCGGCGTCGAGGCCGAGCGCCACCACGAGCCCACGCGCGCCCCGCGCGGCGATGGCCGCGAGCCCCGCCTCCACGGCGGCGAGCCAGGGCCCGTCGCCCGAACCCTCGGGCAGCGGCAGGTTGCGGTTGAAGCCCGCCCCCGCCCCCGCGCCGGTCTCGTCGGCATAGCCCGCGTAGAACGGGAAATAGTTCGCCGGATCGGCATGCACCGAGACCGTGAGGATGTCGGCGCGCGTGTAGAAGATCCCCTGCGTGCCGTTGCCGTGATGCACGTCGATGTCGAGGATCGCCACCGGACCGCCGGTGGCGGCGCGCATCCGGGCGGCCGCGATCGCGCTGTTGTTCAGGAAGCAGAAGCCGCCGGCGGACTCCGCGTAGGCGTGGTGGCCGGGCGGCCGGCACAGGGCGTAGGCCTGGCCCAGGGCCAGGGCGGCATCGGCGGCCGCGACGGCGCATTGCGCCGCGCCGTAGACCGCGGGCCATGTCCCGGCGCGGATCGGCGTCGAGGTGTCGGCCATGTAGAGGCCGGCGAGCCCGAGTAGGCCGGCGGGCTTCCGGTGCATCTGCGGCCGGGCGAAGGCGCCGGTGAGGATCTCGTCGGCGATGCCCGGCATCTCCGCCCGGCGCGTCCAGGCCTCGGCCAGGAACGCGACGTAGTCGGGATCGTGGACCGCGTGAATCGGGCCGAGGCCATGGTCGCCTGGCTCCGCCAGGACGTGGCCGCCCTGCAGCGCCGCGTCGCGCAGGATCGCGTAGCGCGCGGCCTGCTCGGGATGCGGGATCGGCGTGCCGCGCCGCATGTAGAGCGCGGGATCGTGCCGGGCCGAGTCGGGGCTGTGGAGGACGCGCATCCCGCGAGGCTAGCGCATCGTCCCGGACATCGGAACCACGACGATGCTGTAGGTCCTTGATTTCGCATCCTCTTCTTCCGGAAGCCGGAGGCCGCCTTTCGGGATGATGCTCCCGACCGCCCCGCGCCGACGCGGAATCCGGTCCGGCGAGAGGGGATCGGGGGCGATCGAACGCCGCGTCAGGCCGTCCGTCCGGGCCGGCCGTCCTCAGGCCGTGCGGCGGTCAGATGAGGTCGACCGCGCCGTCCGTGCGGACGACCTTTGGGCAGCCCGTCGCGTCCACCAGGCGTTGCGCTGCGTCCAGGGAGCTGTGACGCTCCCGCGCGATCGCCGGCACCGTCATCCATCGCGCGGTCATGCCGAGGCTCCGTCCGTGATCCGTCGGGGTCCCGGCGCAACGGCGGAACCGGCGGCGGCTTCACCGGGCCGTCCTCCCGGGCGACGAGGGTGTGCGGGTTGCGGACGAGCCAGCCCGCGGGCTCGGGCGCCGCGGCGGCGATCTCGCGGAACAGGGTCGGCACCCGCGCCCAGGGCTCGGTGACCGGTCCGGCACTCGGCCGGATCTCGGCCTGTCCCTGCCCGCCGGCGACGCCGATGTCCGGCCAGCGCGCGCAGAAGGCCGCGACGCAGGCCGGGTCGAAATGGCGCCCGCTCTCGGCGCGGATGCAGGCCAGGGCCGCCTCGAAGGACATCGCCGCCTTGTAGGGCCGCTGCGTCGTCAGGGCGTCGAACACGTCCGCCACCGCGACGATCCGGGCCGCCAGGGGAATCGCCGTGCCCGCGAGGCCGCTCGGATAGCCGCTGCCGTCCCATTTCTCGTGATGCGCCTCGGCGATCTCGGCGGCCAGCCGGATCAGCTCGGACGCGCTCCCCCCCAGGATGCGCTTGCCGATGGTCGCATGCGTCTTGATCAGGGCGAACTCGTCCGGGTCGAGCCGGCCGGGCTTCAGCAGGATGCCGTCCGGAATGCCCACCTTGCCGACATCGTGCAGCGGCGCCGCGAGATAGAGGCTGCGGCAGAAATCTGGGGCGAGCCCGAGCCCCTCAGCCACGATCTGGCTGTAGCGGGCGACCCGCCACGTGTGGTCCCCGGTGTCGTTGTCGCGGTACTCGACCGCCAGGGCCAGGCGGAAGATGATCTCCTCCTCGCGCTCGCGCATGTGGCGCAGGGCCGCCTCGACCTCGCCGTCGAGCCAGGCCGCCTGTTCGGCCAGCCGCCGCACGGCCTTGGCGAGGCGGATCACGTTGCGCAGCCGCACGGTCATCTCGACGCCCTGCATGGACGTGTCGAGGAAATCGGACGCCCCCGCCTCCAGGGCGGCGAGCCGCACCGCTTCGGAGATGTCGTTGGTGATCATCACCATGGGCACCTGCGCGTAGTGCGGGATCGTCCGCATGCACCGGATGAAGGCGATCCCGTCCATGGCGGGCGAGTGGCAATCCACCAGGACGAGGTCGAAGGCCTTCATCTGGGCCTCGACGAGGGCCGTCGCCGGATCGGCGTAGTCGGTCACGTTCACATCGGGCTTGGCCTCCAGCAGCCGGCGCAGCCGCAGGCGCATGGTCGCGCTGTCGTCAACCAGAAGCGCGTCCATCACGGGCTCTCGGAGCGTGTGGCGGGCGCCCGCGGACGCCCGGACCGGTGGGCCGCGTTCGCTTCGGTGACAGGCGCCAGGGATCGTTTTGCCATCGACTCAGATGATCCAGACCGTGTCGGAGATCATTGGACTGTCTGAGTTAATGACCAGTGAATAATGCTTTCGATCTCAAGAAATATAAGCTTTGATTGTTGCATAGAAATATCTATCTTTGGCCCGGAAGGGTAGTTTTTGACGTGTTTGTATCAGACTTATCGATGTTACGAGCAGCTGATAGCTGGATCTACTGTACTGATTTGGGTGCATAGCCATCAACAGAATTGCTCCGGGCCGGGCCGCCCCGTCTTCGGGCGCCCCAGGTGCCGCGTCGGCCCGGGCGCGCTGACACGCGGCCGGGCCGACGCTACCGTCGTCGGACGGCGCGACGCGGCGGGTGGACGGAGGGCGCCGGGACGATGATGCGGTTCGATCTCATCGATCTCGGCCTGTTCCGGCACGTGGTCGAGGCCGGCTCGATCACCCATGGGGCGGCGCGGGCGAACCTCGCCCTGGCGGCGGCCTCCACGCGGATCCGGCTGATGGAGGACTCCCTCGGGGCCGCCCTCCTCACCCGGGGGCGCCAGGGCGTGAGCCCGACCCCGGCCGGGCGCGCGCTCCTCGTCCACGCCCGGGAGGTCCTGGCCGGGGTGGAGCGCCTGCGCGAGGAGATGTCGGCCTTCTCGGGCGGGGCCTTCGGCCAGATCCGGGTGCTGGCCAATACCAACGCGCTGACCGAATTCCTGCCGGACGCGCTCTCGGCCTTCCTGGCCGATCACCCCGGGATCGGCGTCGAGGTCGACGAGCGCACCTCCGAGGAGATCGTCGGGCTGGTGGCCGAGGGGGTGGCCGATCTCGGCATCCTGTCCGGCACGGTGGATACCGGCTCGCTCCGGACCTTCCCGTTCCGGGAGGACCGGTTCGTGCTGGTCGCCGCCCGGGACCATCCCGTGGCGGGGCGCGGGGCGATCCCCTTCGCCGAGGTGCTCGGTCACGACCTCGTCGGCCTCGACCGGCGCAGCGCCATCAGCCGGTTCCTGGTCGCCCAGGCCGCCCGGGAGGGACGCCCGATGCGCCTGCGGGTGCAGCTGCGCGACTTCGACGCCGTCTGCCGCCTCGTGGAGGCCCGGGTCGGCCTGGCCATCCTGCCCGAGAGCGCGGCCGCCCGCGCCGCGCAGGGCCTCGCCCTCGCGGTGGTGCCGCTGGCCGACCCCTGGGCGCGACGCGACCTGACCCTGTGCCTGCGCGATCTCGACGGGCTGCCGCCGTTCATCCGCGCCTTCGTGGCGCAGCTGCGCGGCTGAGAATCCGGTTTCATATGGGCGAGCCCTGCTGCGGGTCCGGGTCAGAGCCCTGGTCCTTCAGGGGCTCCGCCCCCGAGCCCCGCCAAAGGGCCGAGCCCTTTGGAATCCGGGGGCGGCCCTAGCTCGGCACCGCCTGGATCACGTTGCGCAGGGTGCCGATGCCCGCGACCTCGGTCTCCATCACGTCGCCGGGCTTGAGGAATTCCGGCGGCTTGCGGGCGTTGCCGATGCCGGGCGGCGTGCCGGTGGCGATGATGTCGCCCGGGACCAGGGTGAGGCCGCGCGAGAGCTCGGCGATGATCCGGGCGACCTTGAAGTACATCTGCTGGGTCGAGGCATCCTGCTTGATCACCCCGTTGACCCGGGTCTGGAGCCGGAGGTCGGCGGGGTCGAGATCCGCCGCGGGGACGATCCACGGGCCGATCGGCCCGTGGCCGTCGAGGCTCTTGCCCTTGAACCACTGGCCGCCGTGGAGCTTGATCTGCATGTCGCGGGCGGTGGTGTCGTTGATGACGCTGTAGCCGAAGACGTGGCCCATCGCGTCGGATTCCGCGATGTTGCGCCCGCCCGTGCCGATGACCACGGCGAGCTCCACCTCCCAGTCGATGGCGGTCGAGACGGTCGGATCGTAGGGAATCGGGTCGTAGGGCCCGTTCACCGTGTTGACGCCCTTGGTGAAGAACACCGGATGGGCCGGGTATTCGGCATGGGTGCCGCGGACCGCCTGACCCTCGGCGAAGTGCTCCAGGTAGTTCCAGCCGACCGCGTAGATGTTGCGCGTCGGCGCCGGGATCGGGGCGAGGAGCCGCACGGTCTCGACCGACGGGCCGTCGCCTGACGCGGCTACCCGGCGGACGCGCTCCAGCGCCGCCGGACCGGCCTCGATGAGCGCGACCATCCGCGCGGCGTCGAAGCCGAGATCCGGGACGCGGGACAGATCGACGATGCGGCCGTCCGGTCGCACGGCGCCGAGCCGGGGCGTGCCGCCCGCCTCGGGGACGAACGTGGCGAGGCGCAGCGCCCCCTGGCTCCCGCCCGCGGGCGGGATCGGTCGTCCCGGGCCGGCGTCGGGCGCCTGCGCGGCGGCAGGCGCCGCCAGGACGCCGGCCGCCGTCGCGGCCGCCGAGAGGTGCAGGAAGTCGCGTCGTGTGCTCATCATCGTCCTCCGTTAACGCCGCGTCGGCATGCGCGGCGCTGCGTATCTGGCGCATGTCCCGCGGCACCGCCGCGTTGAATCGGGGCCCGTCCCGTCACGGCGGGCTGCCGAGGGAACGCCGTGGCCGCCGCCACGACGCGCCCGGGCGCCGGCCAGGGTGCGAGACTCGGGCGAGCCCGGCCCGTATCATGAAGCGGGTCTCCGGAAGCCCGGCGGCGCGGACCCGGGCCATGGCGGGCGTTGCATCCATCGTGACGCCGTTCCGGGTCGTGACCCTGTTCCAGACCCCCGGCAGCGCGGGGGTGACCGGGCCGATGACGGGGCTGGCCGCCCTGCAGAGCGCGGCCGCCCTGGTCGGGTCCGCGCCCCGGCGCGAAAGCCACAGCCCGGCACGGATCCCGTCGGGGGGGATCAGCCTTGGCCGTCATTGGACACTGCCTACTGGCTCGTATATCACCGGGATCAAGCTTGGCCAGAAGGGCTGAGTATTGCTTTCGGGTGGCAATATGGTGTCGCGGATCGCGGTTCTAGGACTCATCGTGCTCCTGGCAAGTGCCTGTTCGCGTTTGCCGAGCGTGCCCACCGCGTACAGTTCCCTTCCGCCGGTCGCGCCGGCCCACGAGCTCGCGCGGACCGTGACGAGCCCCGCCGCGACGAGTCTCGCTGCGACAAGTCTCGCCGTGACGGCGGTTCCGGAGGCGGCTTTGCCGGCCATCCGCATCCCGGGTGCGGGTCTGGGACGCGGTGTCGCGACGGGTGGAGGACAGGGTGTGAACCCCACGGATGTCCTGGAGGCCTCGGCGCGGGCGCGGCTGTCCTGGACGGTCATGCGCCCCGCGGAGCTGACCAGGCCGCTCTTCATGGACCGGGCGCTCGTGCACGCGAGCGTTGCGGAGACGGGGGCGCTCGCCGCGGACCGTCCGGCCGCCAAGGCCGCCGCGCCGACCTACAACCGGGAGGTGGTGATGGACCGCCTGGAGCAGGATGGCCGCCGCGCCGCCAAGCCGATCTGCTCCGGCTGCTGAGCGGCGCGCCGGCCCCTTCCCCAGTCCCGGCGACACCGCGGATCCTGACCCGGATCCCGTGACGCGCGGCGCGATCTCGTCCGTGTCGGTTCAGCGCGCCGCCGGAGCCGGACCGCCTCAACCCTGCTCCGGACGCTCTCGGGCGTTCCGGTCTGCTTCGTCCCGGCGCGCCGCCCGGGCCAGGGCGATCAGGTCGGCGGCGCTCGGCGTGCCGCTCGTCCCCGGGACCGTGCCGACCAGCAGCAAGCCCGGCGGCACCGTGCGGATCCGGCCCCGGATCCGGCCGCCTTCGGCGCGCGCCGTCCGGCGGCCAATCCCTGGATCGATCGGATGCGCCATGGGGCCGGGCTCCCCCGTCAGCGGGGATCGGGCCGGGGACGGGGCCGCGGTATGGGGATGGTGACCAGCTCGCCGGTCGTCGGATCGAGGATCGTCATGGGCGCTCCCGTGGCAGGGCGCCATGGCAGGCCCGAATTGTGTTTTAACCTTGGCCTTTGAGGCGCCGGCCCACAGTTTTCGTGGCCGATGTCGGCTCGGTGCGGTCGGAATCTATTGAATAGCCGTCACGACAATTGAATTCGATCCAGCGTCCTGGAGCCTGCCTTCGTGTGTCCTGCGCCGAACCCCGGGTCGCCGCCGGGGAGGCCGGGTCGATCACCGCCGGCTTCAGCCACCCGCCGCGCCCGCCGCCCTTGGCGTTCCACGGGATGCCGGCCGCGACGGTGGCTCCCCGCGGCCAGGCGGCGTCCGCTCCCACGGCGCGCGTCGCGACGATGGGCGGGCTCGCCGCCATGGGCCACAGCGTGAGGCCCCGGCAGCCGCGGGCGGCTCGCGGACGTGCCGGATCCGTGATCCCGGGCCGGTCAGCCGAGCCGGACCCGCCAGATCTCCGCGGCGTACTCGCGCATCGCCCGGTCGGAGGAGAACCACGCCATGCGGGCGGTATTGCGGATCGCCTTCGCCCACCAGCCGCGGGGATCGCGCCACGCGGCGTCGATCGACCGCTGCACCCGCCAGTAATCGTCGAAATCGGCGGTGAGCAGGTACTGGTCGCGGCGGCGCAGGTCGTCGGTGAGCGGGCGGAACCGGCCCGGCTCCTCCGGGGAGAACCGCCCCGCGGCGATCATGTCTAGCGCCGCCGCCAGCCGCGGCGAGGCCTGGATCGCCCGCGCCGCATGGTCCGGCACGGCCAGCCGGTCCCGCACCCCGTCGGCCTCCAGGCCGAAGATGAAGATGTTCTCCGCCCCGACATGGTCGCGGATCTCGATGTTGGCGCCGTCGAGCGTCCCCACCGTGAGCGCGCCGTTGAGGGCGAACTTCATGTTGCCGGTGCCGGAGGCCTCCATGCCGGCGGTGGAGATCTGCTCGGACAGGTCGGCGGCCGGGATGATCGCCTCGGCCAGGCTCACCGAATAGTTCGGCAGGAACACCACCTTCAGCCGGCCCGCGACCTCGGGATCGTCGTTCACCGCCTTGGCGACGTCGCAGGCGAGCTTGATGATCAGCTTGGCCTGCACGTAGCTCGGGGCCGCCTTGCCGGCGAAAATCTTCACCCGCGGCGTCCAGTCCCGGTGCGGCTCGGCCTTGATCGCCTGGTAGAGCGCCACCGTCTCGACCACGTTGAGGAGCTGGCGCTTGTACTCGTGGATGCGCTTGACCTGGACGTCGAACAGCGCGTCCGGATCGATGTCGATCCCGGTGCGCGCGGCGACGAGGGCGGACAGCGCCTCCTTGCGCTGCCGGCGCACGGCGGCGTAGCGCGCCACGAAGGCCGGATCCTCGGCATGGGCCTCGAGGCCGCGCAGCAGCTCCGGATCGTCGAGGACGCCCGCCCCCACGGTCTCCACGGCGAGCCGGGTGAGGCCCGGATTGGCGTTGTGGAACCAGCGGCGGAAGGTGATGCCGTTGGTCTTGTTGACGATCTTGTCCGGATCCAGGGCGTGCAGGTCGGCGAAGACCGTGGAGCGCATCAGGTCCGTGTGCAGCGCCGAGACGCCGTTGACCCGGCGGGCGCCGTGGAACGCGAGGTGCCCCATCCGCACCCGGCGGCCGTGCGATTCGTCGATCAGCGAGATCGAGGCGAGGTAGGCGGCCTTGTCGGTCTCGGCGCCCTGCCGGCCGTGCTTGGCCTGCTCCTCCAGATGCATCCAGTTGATCAGGTAGATGATCTGCATGTGGCGCGGCAGCAGCCGCTCCATCAGCTCCACCGGCCAGGTCTCCAGCGCCTCGGGCAGGAGGGTGTGGTTGGTGTAGTGCAGCGTGTTGGTGGTGACGTGCCAGGCATCCTCCCAGGACAGGCCGTACACGTCCAGGAGGAGGCGCATCAGCTCCGGCACCGCGATGGCCGGGTGCGTGTCGTTGAGCTGGATCGCCGCGTGATCGGGCAGGGACCGGACGTCGCCGCGCTCGGCCACGTGGCGGGCCACGAGGTCCTGGAGGGAGGCCGCGGTGAAGAAGTATTCCTGGCGCAGGCGCAGCTCCTGGCCCGCGGCGGAGGAATCGCTCGGATAGAGCACCCGGGAGATCGCCTCCGCGCGCATCCGCGCCGCCACCGCCCCGACATGGTCGCCGCCGTTGAACAAGGCGAGGTCGACGGGCTCGCCGGCCTCGGCCTTCCACAGGCGCAGCGCGTTGACGTGGCGCCCGCGCCAGCCGACCACCGGCACGTCGTGGGCCACCGCCCGCACGGTCTCGGCCGGCTGCCAGTGGCGCCGGATCACGCCCTCGGCCTGCGAGGACATCGTGACCGTGCCGCCGAAGCCGATCGCGTAGGTCGCCTCGGGCCGGGCGAATTCCCAGGGATTGCCCTCGGCGAGCCAGGTCTCCGGCGCCTCGCGCTGCCAGCCGTCCTCGAAGGATTGCCGGAACAGGCCGTGGTCGTAGCGGATGCCGTAGCCCATGGCCGGGATGCCGAGGCTGGCCATGCTCTCCATGAAGCAGGCGGCCAGCCGCCCCAGGCCGCCATTGCCGAGCGCCGCGTCGGGCTCGGCCTCCTCCACGGCGTCGAGATCGACCCCGAGTTCCCGGAGCGCGGACCGGGTGGTCTCGGTGAGGCCGAGGTTGTTCAGCGCGTCCGACATCAGCCGGCCGATCAGGAATTCCAGCGACAGGTAGTAGACCCGCTTGTTCGGCACCCGGCGTTCGGCGGCCATGCAGGCCGCCACGATCCGGTCGCGCAGGGCCAAAGCGGTCGCCGCGAACCAGTCGCGCGGGCGGGCCGCCTCGGGCGTCCGGCCCAGCGCGAAGGTGAGCTTGGCGCGAATCGCCTCCCGCAGGTCCACCACCGCGTCGCCGCTTGCGGACAGGGCCGGGGCGGTCCAAGACACGGGCGCCGGGGCCTCGGGCGCGCGCTCCTCGCGGGAGGCATCCTGCGGCGCTGGCCGGATCAGAACATCGTTCAACACGTGCGAGTCCCCCAAAGTCTGGCCCCCGGCTTTTGGCGCCGGGGCAATCGTGGGCGGATTATCTCTTCTGTGGATTGCCGCCCCGTGAACGGGTGGGCGATCCGTGCCCCGAAGCGTCCGAGTGTGCGGCCGGCTTCCGGCGAAGTCGTGGCAGCGCTGCGCCTTTACGGCGCACGGGCACGGCCCGGGAGATATGGCACGCCCTCGTGACATTCCAGTCACACGCGTCCGATAGGCAGGCCGCACTGCCGGTCGCGGGCGGTGGGGTCTGCCGCTGACCCTGAGCGGGTTTCGCAAAAGGAGCTGCTGGTTTTGCGACGAAAACCTTTGACCAACCAAGGATCTGAGCGGACGCAGGATTGGCCTTCCCACGGTCCATGACAGTCGTGCGCCGACTTGTTTGGCAAGCGCAACGAGCCCCCTCTCCCGTGCGGGAGAGGGTTGGGGTGAGGGGCGGGAGGAATCAGGATGGAGCGCGCCATCGACGCGCGTAAAGGCCGAGCCTTTTCCTGAATGTTCTCATCCCGCACCCTGTCCCTTTCCCGCACGGGAGAGGGGACCCGCGCCCCATTCGGCGAGGATGGCGTGCCTGTCGCGTACGGTCTGGCTCGCCAATCTAAGTCTGCTCAGGGCGGCAACGCGAGAGGCGCAGCATGACCGACACCGTCTGGTGGAAGCGCGGGACCGTCTACCAGGTCTATCCCCGCTCCTTTCAGGACACGAACGGCGACGGGGTCGGCGACCTGCCGGGCATCACGGCGCGCCTCGACCATCTCGCCTGGCTCGGGGTCGACGCCGTGTGGATCTCGCCGATCTACCCCTCGCCCATGGCGGATTTCGGCTACGACGTCGCCGATTACTGCGGGATCGACCCTCTGTTCGGCACGCTCGCCGACTTCGACGCGCTCGTCGCCGAGGCGCATCGGCGCAAGCTGCGGGTGATCCTCGACTTCGTGCCCAATCATTCCGCGATCACCCATCCGTGGTTCACGGAGAGCCGCGCGTCGCGCACGAGCCCGAAGCGCGACTGGTACATCTGGCGTGATCCGGGCCCCGACGGCGGCCCGCCCAACAACTGGCTGTCGAATTTCGGCGGCCCGGCCTGGACGCTGGATCCGGCCACCGGCCAGTATTACTACCACGCCTTCCTCAAGGAGCAGCCGGACCTGAACTGGCGCAACCCCGCGGTGCGGGAGGCCATGCACGCCGTGCTCCGCTTCTGGCTGGAGCGCGGGGTCGACGGGTTCCGAGTCGACGTGATCTGGCACCTGATGAAGGATCCGGCGTTCCGCGACAACCCGGTCAATCCCGACGCCGCACCGGGGGCGCCCGGGATCACCCGCTTCCTCCAGGTCTATTCCGCCGACCGGCCGGAGGTGTTCGACGTGATCGCCGGGATGCGGGCGGTGCTGCGCGGCTATGGTGAGCGCGTGCTGATCGGCGAGATCTACCTGCCGGTGGAGCGGCTGGTGGCTTATTACGGCCCGGACCTGACCGGGGCCGACCTGCCCTTCAACTTCCAGCTGATCCAGACCCCGTGGCGGGCCGAGGCCGTGGTCGACCTCGTGGCGCGCTACGAGGCGGCCCTGCCCCCGGGCGGCTGGCCGAACTGGGTGCTCGGCAACCACGACCAGCCGCGCATCGCCGCCCGGGTCGGGGAGGCCCAGGCCCGCATCGCCGCGATGCTGCTCCTGACCCTGCGCGGAACGCCGACCCTCTATTACGGCGACGAGATCGGGCTCGGCCACGTGCCGATCCCCCCGGGGGGCGCCCGGGACCCCTGGGAACGCAACGAGCCTGGGCACGGCCGCGACCCGGAGCGCACGCCGATGCAGTGGGACGACAGCCCGCGGGCGGGCTTCTGTGCGGGCTCGTCCGCCGCCGAGCCCTGGCTGCCCCTCTCGGAGGATTGGGCGACCCGCAACGTCGAGGCCCAGCGCTCGGACCCGGCCTCGATGCTGACCCTGCACCGGCGGCTGCTGGCCCTGCGCCGCGACCACGCGGCGCTCGCGGTCGGCGACTACCGGGGCGTGCCCCTCGGGGTCGAGGGGGTGTTCGCCTACGAGCGCGTCCTCGGCGGCGAGGTCCTGCGGATGGTCCTGAACTTCGGCGGCGCGGCCCGGAGCCTGCCGCTGCCCGACGGCGGCTGGACCGTGCTGCTCTCGACCCGCCCGGGCCGCACGGGCGAGGCGGCCCGCGCCGCCCTGGCCCTCGACGCCGCCGAGGGGGTGATCCTGCGCCGCGAATAGAAGTGTCGGCGGCTGGAGGGACTCCGTCTGGGTGCAGCTCATGCCGCATTGCACGCGGCGTAACCGAAGTTTAACGCAGCCGGTGGCCTATTTTGTGCGTCGCAGCGGAACCGTCGCGACGGAGGAGCATTGACCGTGGTTGAGATCGCGACAGCCGTGTCTGCCCGATCGTCTGCCAGACCGGGGCATCCCGCCCGGCCAGGATCAATGCCGATGCTCGATGCGCGCCGTGGTGATCCCTTCGCCGATCGGCCGTCGGGCGAAGGGGACGGCGCCGTTCATGTCCCTTCGGCCGCCCGGCCGGCCTCGCTGCGCCGCCGCATCCTCTACGCAACCCCCGAGATGGCCGATTTCGTGAAGACCGGTGGTCTCGGCGAAGTCTCGGCCGCCCTGCCCCGGGCCATGGTGCCGCATTACGACATCCGCGTCCTGATCCCGGGCTACCGGGAGGTCCGGGCCGCGTTCCCCGAGATCCCGGTGGTCGCGCGCCTCGACGGCTTCGCGGGGGTCCCGGCCTGCGACCTCGGCCTCGTCGAGGCGGCGGACGGGCTGCGGATCTACGTGCTGCTGGCGCCCGACCTCTACGAGCGCGACGGCACGCCCTACGGCGACGCCCACGGCGATTTCGGCGACAACGACCTGCGCTTCGCCCGGCTCAGCCTCGCGGCCGCGGAGATCGCCGCCGGCATCGACGCCGATTGGGCGGCCGATCTCCTGCACCTCAACGATTGGCAGGCGGCGCTCGCCCCGGCCTATCTCGCCTGGCGCGGCCGCCGGATCCCGAGCGTGCTGACGATCCACAACCTCGCCTATCAGGGCCTGTTCCCCCGGGACAGCCTGGGCCGCCTCGGCGTTCCGGACTCGGCCTTCCAGGTGGACGGCGCCGAGTTCTACGGCCAGCTCTCCTTCCTCAAGGCGGGGATCTTCTACGCCTCGCAGGTCACCACGGTGAGCGAGACCTACGCCCGCGAGATCCAGACCCCCGAGCTGGGCTGCGGCCTCGACGGGCTGCTGCGCACCCGCGCCGGACAGGGCCGGCTCGCCGGCATCCTCAACGGCATCGACGAGACCTGGGATCCGAGCACCGACCCCCACCTCGCGACCCGGTTCGAGGTCGACGACTGGAAGGGCAAGCGCGCCAATGCCGAGGCGGTGCGCCACCAGTTCGGGCTGGCGGTCTCCCGCGGGCCGCTCTTCGCCATCGTGTCGCGGCTCGTCCACCAGAAGGGCATCGACCTGAGCCTGCAGGCCGCCGAGGCGATCGTGGCCGAGGGCGGCCAGCTCGTGGTGATCGGCCAGGGCGAGGGCCGGTTCGAGCAGGCCCTGCGCGGCCTCGCCAGGCGCCATCCCGACGCGGTCGGTGTCCATGTCGGCTTCGAGGAGGCCCAGGCCCGGCGGATGTTCGCGGGCAGCGACTTCCTGCTGATGCCCTCGCGCTTCGAACCCTGCGGGCTGGCCCAGATGTACGCCCAGCGCTTCGGCTCCCTGCCGATCGTGCGCCGGACCGGGGGCCTCGCCGACACGGTCGAGGACGGGGTGACGGGCTTCACCTTCGCCGAACCCTCGGCGGCATCCTTCGGGGCGGCGGTCCGCCGGGCGCTGGAGGCCTTCGGCCAGAAGAAGCGCCTCAACGCCATGCGGCGGCGGGCTATGGCGGCCCGCTTCGGCTGGGATCGGGCCGCCGACAACTACGCCGGCCTCTACGCCCGCGCCATCGGCAACAGCCCGGCGCTCCGCTGGCGCGCCGCGTAGGGTTTTTACAGACGGATCCGCTTCTCGCCCTCCCCCCTCTGCGGGGGAGGGTGGGCCCTCCTGACGCAGGGGCCACCCTCCCCGCAGCGTTACAATGCGCACAATCGCTGGCCGAGACGCTCTCTCCTCCCCTTGCGGGGAGGAGTTGGAGGATGGAGCGGTGCGGTGCCTTCTGAGCCACCCCCGCCCCTGACCCCTCCCCGCAAGGGGGAGGGGAAAAGCGCTCTGTTTTCAGCGTGTTGGCGTCAGACTGAGACGTGTGGATCCGGTAGCCCGCAGAGGGCGGGAGGGATTCACGTCACCGCTCCAGCACGAAGATCATCGTCGCCAGCGGCGGCAGGGTCAGCGACAGGGATTGGGCCTGGCCGTGGCTCGCCTGTCCGTCGCTGTGACCGCCGCCGTTATTGCCGAGGTTCGAGCCGCCGTACACGCCGGCATCCGAGTTGAACGCCTCGCGGTAGAAGCCCGCCTCCGGCACGCCGATCCGGTAGCCCTCCCGGGGGATCGGGGTGAAGTTCGACACCACGATGGCGACTTGGCCCGGCTCGGCGCCCTTGCGGGCCCAGGCGATGACGCTGTTGTCCTGGTCGTCCGCCACCAGCCACTGGAAGCCGGTCTGCTCCACGTCGCGGCTGTGGAGGGCGGGCGTCGCGACGTAGAGCCGGTTGAGGTCCCGGACCACGTCCTTGACGCCCTTGTGCAGGGGGTCGTCGAGCAGGTGCCAGTCCAGGCTGGTGTCGTGATTCCACTCCCGCTCCTGGCCGAACTCGCCGCCCATGAACAGCAGCTTCTTGCCGGGATGCCCCCACATGAAGCCGAAATAGGCGCGCAGGTTCGCGAATTTCTGCCAGCGGTCGCCGGGCATCTTGTTCAGCAGCGAGCCCTTCCCGTGCACGACCTCGTCGTGGGAGAGTGGCAGGATAAAATTCTCCGAGAAGGCGTAGAGCAGCCCGAAGGTCAGGTTGTGGTGATGGTAGCGGCGGTGGATCGGATCCTCCTGCATGAAATGCAGGGTGTCGTGCATCCAGCCCATGTTCCACTTGAAGCCGAAGCCGAGCCCGCCGGTATAGGTCGGGTGCGAGACGCCGGGCCACGAGGTCGATTCCTCGGCCACGGTGATCGTGCCCGGGGCGTGGCTGTAGGTCGCCTCATTGGTCTTGCGCAGGAAGTCGATGGCGTCGAGGTTCTCGTTGCCGCCGTAGCGGTTCGGGATCCACTCGCCCTGGCGGCGCGAATAGTCGAGGTAGAGCATCGAGGCGACCGCATCCACGCGCAGGCCGTCGAGGTGGTAGTGCTCCAGCCAGAACCGGGCGTTGGCGGCCAGGAAGGTCGCGACCTCCGTGCGCCCGAAATTGTAGATGTAGGTGCCCCAATCCTGGTGGAAGCCCTGGCGGGGATCGGCGTGCTCGTAGAGGTGCGTGCCGTCGAACTGGCCGAGCCCGTGGGCGTCGAGCGGGAAGTGGCCCGGCACCCAGTCGAGCAGCACGCCGATGCCGGCCTCGTGGGCGGCGTCCACGAAGGCCGCGAATTCCTCCGGGGTGCCGAACCGGCTGGTCGGGGCGAACAGCGAGACCGGCTGGTAGCCCCAGGACCCGTCGAACGGGAACTCGGTGATCGGCAGCATCTCGATATGGGTGAAGCCCAGATCCTTGACGTAGGGGATCAGCCGCTCGCCCAGCTCCTTGTAGGTGAGGTAGCGGTTGCCCTCCTCGGGCACCCGCGCCCAGGAGCCGAGATGGACCTCGTAGACTGAGATCGCCGCGTGGCGCGGGTCCTTGGCGCCGCGGGTGCTCATCCAGCCGGAATCGCGCCAGTCGAACTCCCCGGTCCCGTGGGTGACCGAGGCGGTCTCCGGCGGGTGCTGGGCCGCGAAGGCGACCGGGTCGGCCTTGAGCGGGATCAGGGCCCCGTCGGGGCCGCGGATCTCGAACTTGTAGCGCACGCCGGCGGTGAGCCCGGGCACGAACAGCTCCCAGATGCCGCCGTCCTGCCACAGGCGCATCGGGTGGCGCCGCCCGTCCCAGTCGTTGAAGTCGCCGACCACGCTGACCTTGCGGGCATTGGGCGCCCAGACGGCGAAGCGGAAGCCGTCGATGCCGTCGAGCCGCCCGGACTGGGCCCCGAGCATCCGGTAGACGAGGTTGGTGCCGACCTCGCGCAGGGTCGCCACGTCGTACTGCTCGATCGACGAGCCGAAGCCGTAGGGGTCGTAGCGGCGGCGCTTCGATCCGTCCCAGGCCTCGACCTCGATCTCGTAGAGCGGCCGGTGCTCGCCCTCGACCCGGGCGACGTAGAACCCGTCCGGGTGGCGCTTCTCGAAGGGCACGCTGCGCCCGTCCATCACCAGGGTGGCGGCCCGGGCCTCGGGCAGGACGGCGCGCACCTCCCAGGCATCCGGCCCGGCCCGGTGGGGGCCGAGCACCGCGAACGGGTCGCCGTGGCTGGCGCTCATCAGGGCGGCGATCGCGTCCGGATGGACGCTCGGCGCCGTGGCGGCGGAGCCGGGGACCTCCGCGTCCCGCGCCGTCGCCGCTTCCGGGTCGGCCCGCGTTGCGAAGGTCTCGTCGATCGCCGTCATTCCGATGCTCCGGGCTCGTGTCGGTCCGCGTCCAGAATGGTGAGAACCCCGCGGGCGGGAATTTCGATCCAGTCCGGCCGGTTGTTGGCCTCGTAGTCGACCTCGTACAGGGCCTTGGTCAGGAGGCACAGGCGCAGCAGCCGCGCCCGCGTGCCCGGGTCGGTCACGGCGGCCCGGGAGCCCACGACCGCGGCCTCGTAGCCGTCCAGGAACGCCGCCTCGATCATCCCGCGCCAGGCGGTGGCGGCGTCGCGGGCCCGCTCCTCGGTGTCGCCGAACCGGGCGGCGATCTCGCGGGTCACGGTCTCGGCACCATACGCGAAGGAGCGCATCAGCCCGGCCACGTCGCGCAGGGGCATCGACTTGGCCCGGCGCTCGTCGGCCGGGCGCGAGGGCTCGCCCTCGAAGTCGACGATGATCAGGTCGCTCTCGGCGACCAGGACCTGCCCCAGGTGGTAGTCGCCGTGAATGCGGGTCTTGTAGGCGCCCAGAGGCGGCGCGTCGGTGAGCGCGTCGATCAGCGTCTCGACCTCCTGCCGGCGCGGGAGGAGGGCCGCGCAAGCGGTCTTGCCGGCGTCGAGGCCGCGCTCGGTGAGCCCTTTCAGCGCCCGGAAGGCGCGCTCGGCCTGGTGGCGGGCGTCCCGGGCGAGCACCGCGAGGTCGGCCTCGGTGAACGGCTCGGCCGCGAAGGCCGGGTCGTCGGTCTCGGTCGCCAGCGCCGCGTGCAGCTCGGCGGTGCGCCGCCCGAGCAGCTCCGCCCAGGGCCGGTGGGCCTGGAACGCCTCCTCAGGGGTCGCGGCCTCGCTCTCGGGGGTGAGCACCACGGTCTCGAAGTCCCGGCGCAGGCCCTCCAGCATCAGGGTCCAGGCGTCGCCCTGGTTCATAACGAACTTCTGAAGGACCGCCAGCGCCGTCCGCGTGCCGTCCTCGGCCACGTGTTCGAGGGTGCCGAGGAGCGCGGGGGTGTTGGAGAACCCCGCCTGCTCGGTGAGGAAGCGACCGACCTCGATCTCGGGATGCATCCCCGGCTGCAGGCGGCGCAGGAGCTTGAGCATCATCTTCGAGCCGATGGCGATCGAGGTGTTGCTCTGCTCCGCCGAGAGCCGGCGGATGTCGGCCACGTCGACCGTGACCTCCGGGTCGAAGGCCGAGGTGGCGGCGAAGACCAGCCGCCCGCTCTCGGTGGGGATCTCGCGGGCCCGGCGCATGTCGTCGATCAGGCCGGCGGCGAAGTCGTTGGAGCCGGCCGCCCCGTAGAGCAGGCCGGTGCGCGGCCCCCGGCGCACCCGCGCCACCGCGAAGGGCAGCAGCGTCTCGTCCTCGCGGCCCTCGTCGACGCCCACCGGCACGAAGTACTGGTGGGTCTCGCCGTTGGCGAGCTGCACGTCGAGGCGCGGCAGGAGGAAGCGCGCGCTCCCGTCCACGTCCTTGACGGCGGCGCAGTCGATCACCTTCACGCCCCTGATCCGCGAGCCCTTGGCGCCGAACCAGCGCCGGCTCGTCAGGAAGGGCGGCACCACGGTGCGCTCGAAGGCGACGCGCTCGCGGCCCGACATCAGGCTCTCGATGCCGCCGGTCAGCACCAGGGTGAACAGCTCCGGCGGCTCCTGCTGCGGGCCGATCGCCCCCGAGCGGGCGGCGCTCAGGGAGAACCAGTAGAAGCCGTAGGACGGCAGGGTCAGCAGGTAGGGCAGGTCGCCGATCGGCGGGAACTCGGTGCCGCCGGTGAGCTCGATCGGCACCGCGGTGCGCAGTTCCGACAGGTCGAGCTGCACCGCCTGGGGCGCGCGCGACAGGTTGGCCACGCACAGGACCCGCTCGTCCTCGTGCTCGCGGATCCAGGCGAGCACCTTGCGGTTCGACGGATACAGGAACTGGATCGTGCCGCGCCCCAGGGCGACGCTGTTGTTGCGGATCGCGATCATGCGCCGCGTCCAGTTCAGCAGGCTGGTCTGCGCCTGGATCTGCGCCTCGACGTTGATCGCGTCGAAGCCGTAGATCGGGTCCTGGATCGCCGGCAGGAACAGCTTCTGCGGGTTCGCCCGGGAGAAGCCGCCGTTGCGGTCCGGGGTCCACTGCATCGGCGTGCGCACGCCGTCGCGGTCGCCGAGATAGATGTTGTCGCCCATGCCGATCTCGTCGCCGTAATAGAGCACCGGCGTGCCGGGCATCGACAGGACGAGGGACTTCATCAATTCGATCTTGCGCCGGTCGTTCTCGAGGAGCGGCGCGAGGCGGCGGCGGATGCCGAGATTGATCCGGGCCCGCCGCTCGGCGGCGTAGAACGACCAGAGATAATCGCGCTCCTCGGCGGTCACCATCTCGAGCGTGAGCTCGTCGTGATTCCGCAGGAAGATCGCCCACTGGCAGCCCTCCGGGATCTCAGGGGTCTGGCGCATGATGTCGGTGATCGGGTGCCGGTCCTCCCGGGCGATCGCCATGTACATCCGCGGCATCAGCGGGAAGTGGAACGCCATGTGGCATTCGTCACCGTCGCCGAAATACTGGGCGGTCTCCTCGGGCCACTGGTTGGCCTCGGCGAGCAGCATCCGGTCGGGGTAGCTCGCATCCAGCGCCGCCCGGATTTTTTTGATCACATCGTGGGTTTCGGCGAGGTTCTCGCAGTTCGTGCCGTCGCGCTCGATCAGGTAGGGGATCGCGTCGAGGCGCAGGCCGTCGACGCCCATGTCGAGCCAGTAGCGCATCGTCGCGATGACCGCTTCCAGCACCTTCGGGTTGTCGAAGTTCAGGTCCGGCTGGTGGCTGTAGAACCGGTGCCAGAAATACTGCTTGGCGACCGGGTCCCAGGTCCAGTTCGAGGCCTCGGTGTCGAGGAAGATGATCCGCGTGTCCTTGTACGGCTCGTCGGTGTCCGACCAGACGTAGAAGTCGCGCTCGGGCGAGCCGGGGGGCGCCTCCCGGGCGGCCTGGAACCAGGGATGCTGGTCGCTGGTGTGGTTGATCACGAGTTCGGTGATCACCCGCAGGCCCCGGTCATGGGCCGCCGCCACGAAGGCCTTGAAGTCCTCCATGGTCCCGTAGGACGGGTTGATGCCCTCGTAATCGGCGATGTCGTAGCCGTCGTCGCGCAGCGGCGAGGGGTAGAACGGCATCAGCCAGATCGCCGTGACGCCGAGGTCGCGGACGTAGTCGAGGCGCTGGGTCAAACCCTCGAAGTCGCCGATCCCGTCGTTGTTCGCGTCGAAGAACGACTTGACGTGGATCTGGTAGATGATGGCGTCACGGTACCATTGCGGGTCGCTGCGATCGATCATCGCGTCGCTGCCTCATCGGTCGGATCTGACGGGACCGGCGGGGGGACCGGCCGGGACGCGGTCGGTCGGCCGCCGCGCGGGTGCAAGGGTCGGCGACGGGAACGCCCGCCGCAGGATTCAACTGCCATGGCCGAGTGCCACGGGCGGGCTCAGCCCGCAACCCGCCGCGGCGCCCGGAGGCGCCAGATCACGCAGGATCGCTCGGCCGGATCGAGGGCGATGCGGTGGGTCTTGCCGCGCAACTCGAACGTGTAGCCCTGGAGCAGGTCCTCGACCTCGACGGCACCGTCGTCGGGCAGGCCGAACAGCCAGAGCGGCACCTCGTAGGTGCATTCCTGGCGGTTCTTCGGATCGAGGTTGACCATGGTGAAGACGCAATTGTCGCGCTCCGGCGTCGCCTTCGCGTAGGCGATGATCTGATCGTTGAAGGCCCCGGTGAAGACGACGTTGCGGAAATCCCAGAGGGCCGGGTTCTCGCGCCGGATCGTGTTGAGCTTGACGATATGCGCGCGGATGTTCCCCGGCCGGTGATCGTCCCAGGCCTTCAGCTCGTATTTTTCCGAGTTCAGGTACTCCTCCTTGCCCGGATACGGCGCCGCCTCGCACAATTCGAAGCCGTTGTAGATGCCGTAGACCGACGACAGGGTGGCGGCGAGCGTACCGCGGATCACGAAGCCGGCGCGCCCGCTGGTCTGGAGGAAGTACGGGTTGATGTCGGGTGTGTTGGCGAAGAAATTCGGGCGGTAGTACTCGCCCATCTCCCCGGCCAGCTCCAGGGCGTAATCGGTGAGCTCCTGCTTGGTGTTGCGCCAGGTGAAGTAGGTGTAGCTCTGCTGGTAGCCGGCCTTGGCGAGCTTCTTCATCATCTTCGGCCGGGTGAAGGCCTCGGCCAGGAAGATCGCGTCCGGATAGCGGCCGTTGACCTCGGCGATCACCCATTCCCAGAACGGGATCGGCTTGGTGTGCGGGTTGTCGACCCGGAAGATGCGCACGCCCCGGGCGCACCAGCCGAGCAGGATGTCGCGCAATTCGATCCACAGCCCGGGCAGGGCCCCGCCGTAGAAATGGACGTTCGAGATGTCCTCGTACTTCTTCGGGGGGTTCTCGGCGAATTTCAGCGTGCCGTCGGGGCGCCACTCGAACCATTCCGGGTGGTTCTTGATCCAGGGATGGTCCGGCGAGCACTGGATCGCGAAGTCCAGCGCGATCTCCATCCCGTAGGCGTGGCTCGCCGCCACCAGCCGCTCGAAATCCTGGAGCGTGCCGAGCTCGGGATGCACGGCCTCGTGGCCGCCCTCCTCCGCGCCCACCGCGTAGACCGAGCCGACATCGCCGGGCTCGGCCTTGAGGGTGTTGTTCTTCCCCTTGCGGTTGGTTCTTCCCACGGGGTGGATCGGCGTGAAGTAGAGGACGTCGAAGCCCAGTTCGCGGATCTCGGGGAGCCGCCGGATCACGTCGTCGAAGGTGCCGTGGCGGTTCACGTCCATCGATTGCGAGCGCGGAAAGATCTCGTACCAGGCCGAGAACCGGGCCGCGAGGCGGTCGGCGATCACCGGCAGGGTCACGGGATAGCGGGTGAGATTCACCCGCTCGGCATTCCGGCGCACGAGGCTCGCGGCGTCGGGCTGGAGGATCCGGTCGAGCTGGGCGGGCGAGCCCGCCTCCTCGGCGGCCAGCGCCGCCACCAGGGCGGCGAGGCGCTCCGCGTCGCGGCCGCCCCGGGTCCGGGCGAGGGCGGCGGCGGTCTCGACGACGGTCACGCCCTCGATCGTCTCCAGGCGGATGTCGACCCCGGCCGCGCGCTTCTTCAGGGTGTCGCGGATCCAGGAGGAGAACGGGTCGCGCCACGCGATCAGGGTGAACTCGTAGCGGGCGTTTTTCTCCAGGGGGAAGTGCCCGGCCCAGCGGTCGTTGTCGGCGAAGACCATCGGGTCCTCGCGCCAGCCCTCGCTGCCGGCGACCCGGGACAGGATCGCGGCGTCGATGATCTCGTGGCCGTCGGAGAAGATGTCGGCCTCGACCCGCAGGGATTCTCCGACGATCCGCTTCACCGCCGAGCGGCCGCCGTCGATCTCGGGGGTGACCGCCTCGATCACGACCCGGCCCTCACCGTCCGGGGAGCCCCGATCGGGGAACTCCGCGGCCTGCTGGGTGCCCGCCGCGAGGATGCGCAATTCGCCCGGGAGCAGATCGATGGCGCTGCCGGGATGGAAGGCGATCGGCTCGGCCCCGGGCGTCCGGTCGACGAAGGCGCCGAGCATCCCGCCGGTGCGGGCGATCAGCGTGCCGGCATCCACCGGCACCGGTCTTTCGGTCGGGTTGTAGAGCACGATCAGCCCGTGCCGCGCCGAGGCCGGATGGCCGGTGTCGAACCGGGCGAGCGCCACCAGGTCGCTGTCGGGCGCGGAGATCCGCAGCTGCGCACCCTCGACATTGGCGGCCGGCAGCTCGGCCCGCAGGGCGTTGACCGCCCGGACATAGCCGGAGATGTCGATCCCGGTCTCGCTCTCGCGGTCGCGCGGGGTGGTCTCGACCACGTGCAGCGCCCGGCGGTAGCCCCACTCGTAGCCGATCGGCATCAGCACGCCCGCCGAGAAGAAGGCGGCGAGGGCGTAGCGGGTGCGCAGATGCGCCGCCACCGCCTCGGGGCCGCCGCCGATCCCGGCGGCGAGGCGCTTCATGTCGTGGTTCTCGGGGAAGGCGATGGAGGGCGCCAGCACCCGCAGGCGCTCGTACTGCTCCAGGGCCCAGGGCTTCTGCAGGTCCCACCACGCGAAGGAGTTGAACAGGTAGTCGAAGCCGGCGCCGGCCGTGGCCTTCGCCTCCTCGAAGGTGCAGCCGAGGGTCTCGGCGGCGAACAGGCAGGCGGGATCCCGGCCCTTGGCCTCCCCGATCAGCACGCGCCAGGTCTCCGGCGGCACCTTGTAGGCGGCATCGCACCGGAAGCCGGCCACGCCGAGCCCCTGGAGCCGGGCGACGTAGGCGCCCCAGATCCGGGTCAGCTCGTCCCGGGCGGCTTGGGTGTGGTAGTCGAGTTCGGCGAGGTCGCCCCAGACGGTGCGGATCGACGGATCGTCCGGATCCACCGCGGCCGGGTGCATGATCGAGCCGTCGGGCTCCTTCATGAACAGGTCGGGCCGCTCGGTGGCGAGCCGGGCGTTGTCGGCGGTGTGGTTGATCACGAGATCGGTCATCACCGACAGGCCGGCGGCCTTGGCGGCGGCGCAGAAACGCTGGATCTGCGCGTCGTCCGGGGTGCCATCCTGATCCCGGAACCGCTCGTCGAGGCGCTCGGGATCGGCGACCGCGTAGAGGCTCCGCGAGCCGCCGGTCTGGTGGAACGGGTTGAGGTAGATCCAGTCGAAGCCGAGCGACGCGATCCGGGGCAGCTCGGCGGTCCAGTCCGACACGCGCCCGACCAGGAGCGGGAACAGGTTGTAGATCCGCGGCCCCTCGGCCCGGGGCGCCAGGGCGGCGGGCAGGACGGCCTCGGCCCCGGACGTCGCGGCGGCTTTGGTCGGTGCGTTCATGCTGGCCCCTGGCTCCCGTTCACTGTGTCGTAACGCCCGAAGCGTGTGGCTGTGCCGCGCGGTTCGACGTCTCTCAGCAGAGTTGGATGACACGGCTGCGGAGGGACGTTTTGGAATCCGCGCTGCCGCACCTGCCACCCTGCGCGTCCCCTCCCCCCTTTGCGGGGGAGGGTGGCCCGCGAAGCGGGTCGGGAGAGGGGAGCGACGGCGCAGACGATGCCGCGCTGCTCACCGCTGCCCTGGCCTTTCCGGAACCCGGGTTCCCCTCTCCCGACCCGGCCTGACGGCCGGCCCACCCTCCCCCGCAGAGGGGGGAGGGAGAGAAGCGGGGGCGCCGGTCCCCTCACGATTCCCGCCGCAGCACCACGTAGGGCAGATCGCGCAGGAGCTGGCCGAGATCGGCCCCCTCCCCTTCGACGATCCGCCCCGTCGCGAGGTCGCGCCAGCGGGTCCCGACCCCCAGATCGACCCGGGTGCCGGCAAAAGCCTCCCCCGACCAGGTTGTCTCGCCGACGAGCCCGGCCACGAGCCGCGGCACCGCCACGAACAGGTCGCCGCCCTCCTGGCCCGGATCGGTCCGCCGATAGGCGATCACGTGGTCGGCCCGGGCGCCCGCGGCCGCGACGGGCTCGTAGGCGGCGCTGGCGTAGAAGTCCGGGCGCTCGGCCCGCTCCGTGAGGAGCCGTGCGAGCGTCGCCTGCTTGACCCGCCCGTCCGGCCAATGCGCCAGCAGGGCCGCCGGTTCGCCGCCCTGTTCGAGCATCCGTTCCAGGGCCGGGTAATCCACCGGGCGGCGGTTGTCGGGATCGACGAAGGAGAAGTCCCAGAGTTCCGTGCCCTGGTAGGTGTCGGGCAGGCCCGGCAGGGTGCATTTCAGGACCGTCCGGCCGAGGCTCGCCAGCATGCCGAGATGGGCGAGCCGCCGGGCGAAGGGCCGGAGCGCGCGCAGGAAGTCGGAGCCCGGGGCGATCAGCGCGGAAAACAGCTTCTTGACCGCGCCCTCGTAGACCTCGTCGACATTGACCCAGCTCGACCGGCGCTTGCCCTCGCGCATCGCCTTCTCGCCATAGGCGATCAGGCGGTCGCGGAACGTCGCGATCACGGCGGGCTCGTCCCGCTCCAGCAGCTCCAGGGGCCAGGCGCCGAGGATCGCCTGGAAGAACATCCACTGGTCGTTGGCGTCGGGGGCGGGCTCGCCGTCGATCCGGGCGAGATGCGGTCCGGCCGCGCGCTGCCACAGGTCCCAGGCCCCGGCCCATTCCTCCGGGATCTCCGAGAGGGCGAGCAGCCGGGTGCGGGCATCCTCGCCGCGCTTGGTGTCGTGGGTCGCCGTGGTGATCATGGCGTTCGGCCAGTCGCGGGCGCGGGCGACCTGCAGGTCGTGGAAATGCTCCGCGTCGATGCCGTATTCCCCCGGATCGCCGCCGACCTCGTTGAGGCCGAGGAGGCACGCGTACCGGTAGAACAGCGTGTCCTCCAGGCTCTTGGCCATGACCGGGCCGGTGAGCTGCTGGAACCGGCGGCGGAAGCGCAGGGCCACCCGCGGGTCCGGACGGCCCGGGCCCGTCGTCTCGATCCGCCCGAGCAGGACCTCGGCGGCGAAATCGTGGACCGAGCGGTCCGGCAGGCCCGACCAGCGCTTGGCCTTGGCGACCGCGCCCTCGATCAGGCGCACGTCCTCGGGCTCGACCTCGCCCTCCTCCAGCTCCGGCGGCAGGTAGCTGCGGTAGGTCGGGAAGCGCGCGATGATCTCGATCAGCGCCCGGCGGAGCGCGTTGACGGTGAAGTCGCGGGTGCGCCGGTCGGCGTCGGCGACCTCCTTCAGGTCGGAGGTCAGCACCTCCAGCTCGCTGGCGAAGCTGATCTCCAGGATCTCGGCCTTGGCGGCGCGGAGCTGGAACCCGTAGGGCTCGTCGAAGCCCGTGGCCCAGGTGTAGAGGCGCTCGACCTTCCCGCGCCTACCCTTGTCGACCAGGATCCCGTCGAGCTGGTTGAGCACGTCGTAGCCCGTGGTCCCGGCCACCGGCCAGGGCCGCAGCCGCTCCCCGGGCTCCAGGATCTTTTCCACCACCACGTAGAAGCCGGGGCCCACGGCGGCCTGCAGCGCCCGCGCGTAGCCCAGCGGGTCGGCCAGCCCGTCGATGTGGTCGACGCGCAACCCGTCGATCCGGCCCGCGCGGACGTGCCGGAACACGGTCTCGTGGGAGCGGTGGAAGATGTCGGACAGCTCGACCCGCAGGCCGGCGAGCGAGTTCACGTCGAAGAACCGGCGGTAGTTGATATCGCTCGAGGCCACCCGCCAATGGGCGAGCCGGTAGGCCTGGGCCTCCAGCAGCCGGTGCAGCGGCCCGAAGCTGTCCGGCCGGCCCTTGAAGCCGTTGAGCAGCGCGAGCGTGCTGGCGGTGGCCTCCTGGATCAGCGGCGACACGCCGTAGATCTCGGCGAGCCGGCGCTTCAACCCTTCCGCCTCCTCGGGGAAGCCTTTGCGGCGGGTCTCGTCGGTGTCGATCGCCATGGCCCGCAGGCGCTCGGAGATGGCGAGCAGCTCCGCGGTGGTGTCGTCGTCCACCGCCCCGATGGCGGCGATCACCCGGTTGAGGATGGTCGGGTAGCTCAGGGGCCGGATCGGCAGCTGGTGCTCGTAGTGCCAGACGCTGAAGGCCCCGGTCTCGGGGTCGAACTTCAGCGTCAGCGTGCCCTTCTCCAGGGCCTCGCCGTAGCGGTCGCCGAGGAACGGGATCACGAGGTTCCGACCGGCCCCGAGGCGCTGCCAGTCGATGTCGAAGGCGTCGGCGAAGGGCGACAGGGAGCCCCATTCCAGGACCGAGAGCCACCAGGGATTGTCGGCCCCGCCGACGCCCATGTGGTTCGGCACGATGTCGAGGAGGAGCTTGATCCCGTGCGCCCGCAGGGTGTCGGACAGGGCGACGAAGCCCGCCTCGCCGCCGAGTTCCGGGTTGAGCGCCCCGTGGTCGACGATGTCGTAGCCGTGCGTCGAGCCGGCCCGGGCCTTCTGGAGCGGGGAGGCGTAGACGTGGCTGATCCCGAGGGTCTTCAGATAGGGGACGATGCGTTCCGCATCCGCGAAGGTGAAGTCCTTGTGGAACTGGAGCCGATAGGTCGATTGCGGCGGTGGCACCGCGAGCCGGGCGGCCCCGGAGCGCGGCCCCCGCGCCTCGGCCGAGAGCGCCGCCGCCAGCTTGGCCAGCGGGCCGCCGGGGGCGGCGATGTCGGTCAGGTCCCGGTCGAGCTTGCGCCGCCAGTTCGGGTAGCCCTCGGTGGAACCCGGGACGTTGGCCTGGGCGAGTTCCGAGACCACGTCCTCGTACTGGACGGCGGTCAGCATCGACGGCGCCCGGGCGAGGTAGCGGGCGGCGGCCTCGAAGGGCGCGGCCTCCGGCGGCTCGGCCGAGGGCAGCAGCTGCTCCCCGGCCAGCGCCTCGGTGAGGCGGCGGCGCTCGACCACCCGCTCGTTGCGCTCGGCCTCGGCGCGGTCCTGATCGTACAGGCCGAGCGACTGGCGGGTGTCGGTGTCGACCCCGCGCCACCAGCCGACGAAGGTCGGCAGATCGTGGGTGGTGATCGCGGTGAGCGCGTCGCGCGGATAGGCCGATGGGGCCTTGAATCGGCCGTCCCCTTCCCGCTCGAAGGCCAGGATCCGGTAGCTCAGGACGCCGGCCCGCATCAGGGCGTCGGAAAACCCCTCGGGGGCGGTGCCGAGATCCTCGGCGATGACCAAGCACTTGTTGCGGTGGCTCTCCAGCCGCAGCACCGCCAGCATCGGCTCGAACGGCATGGCCACGTAGGCGCCGGCCTGGGCGCCCGCGCCCAGCGGGATCAGGAACAGGCGGGCGAGCTGGAAGGCGTGGTCGATCCGGATCGCGCCGGCGTGGCGCATGTTGGCCTGGACCAGGGCCCGGAACGCCGCGAGGCCGTCGCGCTCCATCGCCAGCGGGTCGAAGGCCGGCAGGCCCCAGTTCTGGCCCTTGGGGGCGAGGAGGTCCGGGGGCGCGCCGATCGACACCTTGTCGGCGAAGCGCTCGGGATGCGACCAGATCTCGGAGCCGCCCCGGTCGGCGCCGACCGCGAGGTCGCGGTAGAGCCCGACCCGCATGCCGGCCCCGAGCGCCGCCGCGGAGGCCTCCGCGAGCTGCCGGTCGGCGAGGTATTGCAGCCAGGCGTGGTAGCCGACGGCCTCCGCGTTGTCCGCCGCGAAGGCCTGCACCGCCTCCGTGCCGGCACGGCGGTATTCCTCCGGCCAGTCGCCTAGCCAATGGGCCCCCTGCCCCCGGAAATGCTCCGCCAGGGCCTCGAACACCGCGTGGGCTTCGAGATCCGCGCCGCCCTCCTGGCGGAAGCGCTGGAAGCCCGCGTCCGTCCCGGCCCGGGCCGGCGAATCCGCCCACAGGGCCCGGAGCACCGGCTCGAGCACGTCGTGCACGCCCTGGTGGTCGACCAGCGCCGCTTCGCGCAACGCCGTGATGGCGTCTTCGCGCGCGGCGAGCAGCGCCTCGGCCCGGGATCCCGCCAGTCCCGGCAGGCTGCGGGGCGCGATGAACAGGGTCTCCAGGAACAGACGCGAGGACGGCGAGTAGGGGGAGATCTTGGTCCGGTCGGAGGCGAACAGGGCGTGGACCGGGCTCAGGCCGAGGAAGGCCGCCCCGCGCAGGGCCGCCTCGCGGGCCGCCTCGCCGGCATCCGCATAGGTGCCGATGCCGATATTGGTGGCCGAGCGCAGGCCGTAGAGCTGCGCGGCCAGGCCCCAGTCGGAAGCCCCCTCCTCCGTGTAGGGCCGCGGGCGCCAGCAGCGCTGCGGCGCGGCGATCACCCAGGCCTCGGCCCGGCTCTGCCCGACCTGGACGGTGAGGCGGTGATAGCCGGGCGTCAGCGGCGGCAGCTCGAAGCCCGGCTCCGGACCCTGCAGGTTGGCCCGGCCCTCGCGGGCGGTCCCGCGGGCGTCCACGAGGCGCCAGACCAGGGTGTGGGGCGCGCCGTCCTGAACGCGGACCGGAACCCGGGCGGTGCGACGGGCCTCCACCGGCAGGAGCGGCGGGATCGGGCCGCGGCGCAGGTGCTCGACCTCGGCGAGGCTCCCGGCGATCGCGGCCTCGTCGTCCACCGCGAAACCCAGGGCCGCGAGCAGGCCGCGGCGCACCTCCAGGGAGGTCTCGACGGGCTTGCCGAAGGCGTCCGTGTAGCCGGCGGCGACGCCGACCAGATCGGCGAGCTGTTCCAGGGGGCTCACGAGCGGGACTCCGAGAGGAACACGCCGGTCCAGGAAGGCAGGTCCCGTCCGGTCGTGTCGGGGGCGTTGGTCCAGACCACCCGGGCGCCGCCCGGATCGACCGCATAGGCCGCGTCCCCAAAATTGGCGACGCAGCGCAGGGTTCCGGCGCCGAAGCGCCACGTGCAGTCGACCACGTCCGGCCGCGGCAGGGTCGCGGCGGCGCCCCGGTAGCCGGACTTCGCCAGGGGCACGACCACGTCGCGGCGCAGGGCCAGCAGCCGCGTCGTCTCGGCCAGCACCTCGCGATGGGGCGAGCGGTCGCGCTCCGACCAGTCCAGCTTCGAGGCCTCGAAGGTCTCACGCTCCGTGGGATCGGGGATCTTGCCGGTATCGTCCGCGAAGGCGGCAAAGCTCTTGAATTCCCGGCGGCGGCCGTCGCGCACCGCCGTGTTCAGCGCCTCGTCCGGGGCGAAGTCGACGAAGAACAGGAACGGCGCCGAGGCCGACCATTCCTCGCCCATCCAGAGCATCGGGATCTGCGGGGCCAGCAGCAGCCCGGCCCGGGCGAGATCGAGTTTCTTCGGATCCGCCAGGTGGCTGAGCCGCTCGCCCAGCGCCCGGTTGCCGACCTGATCGTGGTTCTGCAGGAAGGTCACGAAGGCGGAGGGCGGGAGGTGCCCGGAGGGCTCGCCGCGGGGGTGGTTGTCCAGGGTCGCGAACGGCTCGCCCTGATAGGCGAATCCCTCCGCGAGGCACCGGGCGAGGTGGGCGACCGGTTTGTCGGCAAAGCTCTTATAATAGCCGGCGTCTTCGCCGGTGAGCAGCACGTGCCAGCCATGGTGCAGGTCGTCGGCCCATTGCGCGTCGTGCATCTTCGGCCGGCCGGCGGCGTCGCGCTCCAGCCAGCGCGCCTGATTGGCCTCGTTCTCCAGCATCAGGTGGATCTGCCGGTCCGGGAAGGTCTTGCGGACCGTTTCGCCGAGCTCGGCCAGGAAATGGCGCGGCGAATCGTCGAGGATCGCGTGCACGGCGTCGAAGCGCAGGCCGTCGAAACGGTATTCCTCCAGCCAGTACAGGGCGTTCTGGATGAAGAACTGCCGCACCGTGGCGCCGCTCTCCTTGCCGTCGAAGTTGATGCCCGCGCCCCAGGGGGTCTGGTGGCGCTCGGTGAAGAAGGTCTTGGCGTAGGCGTGGAGGTAGTTCCCGGCCGGGCCGAAATGGTTGTAGACCGCGTCGAGATAGACCATCAGCCCGAGCCCGTGGGCGGCGTCGATCAGGCGCTTGAGGTCGTCCGGGCGGCCATAGGCGCCGTCGGGCGCGTAGGGCAGCACGCCGTCGTAGCCCCAGTTGCGCGAGCCCTTGAAGTCGGCGAGCGGCAGCAGCTCGATCGCGGTGACGCCGAGCGCCTTGAGGTCGGGCAGGCGCGCCTGGAGGCCGGCATAGGTCCCCTCCGGGGTCGCGGTGCCGACATGGCACTCGTAGATCACCGCCTCCTCGAAGGGCCGCCCGGTCCAGGCCTCGTCCGACCACGCGAAGGCGCGCGGGTCGAGCACCTCGCTAAGGCCCCCGACGTCGTCCGGCTGGAAGCGGGAGGCGGGATCGGGGACGACGAGGTCGCCGTCGATGCGGAAGCCGTAGCGGGCGCCGGGCTTGACCCCGGGCAGGGCGGTGCGCCGCCAGCCGCCGCCGGATTCGGGCAGGGGATGGTCGGTGCCGTTGACGACGAGATCGACGCTCTTGGCGGTGGGGGCCCAGAGGGCGAAGCGGACGCCGCCCTCGACCATCTCGGCCCCGAAATCCATGCTGTGGGCGCGCCGCATCGGGCCACCGTCCTCGTCATTGGCCGCGCGCACCGGGGCGCAAGCGCGGCAGGATCTATCAGATGGTGGGAGAAGGCCCCGGGGTCGATCAGGTTCCCGCGGTGCAGCTATGGCGGGGTGATGAGACGGCAACCGTGCGAAAAATGGCGCGGTGGTCGGGGCCGGGCCCGGCCGGGCGGCGCGGGCGGCAGGGCCGATAGGGGCGATCGAGCGTCCGGCGGCCGATTGACAGCCCCGGCCGGGCCGTGATCCGTGCCGCGAGCCGGAAGGACGCCCGATGACCGACACCGCCGACCCCCGCGATCGCCTGATCGTCGCCCTCGATCTGCCCGGCGTGCCCGAGGCCGAGGCGCTGATCGACCGGATCGGCGAGGCCGCGACGTTCTACAAGATCGGCTACCAGCTCGCTTACGCGGGCGGGCTGGCGCTAGCCGAGCGGCTGGCGGCGCGCGGCCTCAAGGTCTTCCTCGACCTGAAGCTCCACGACATCGGCAACACCGTCGCGGAGGGCGTGCGCGCGGCCTCGGGATCCGGCGCCACCTTCCTCACCGTGCATGCCTATCCGCAGACCATGCGGGCGGCGCTCCGCGGGCGGGGCGCGGGCCTGAAGATCCTGGCCGTGACGGTGCTGACCTCCTACGACGATGCCGACGCCGCCGAGGCCGGCTACGCCCTGCCGGTGGCGGAGCTCGTGGCGAAGCGGGCCGCCCAGGCCGCGGAGATCGGCATCGACGGCTTGGTCTGCTCCGCGGCCGAGGCGGTCTCGATCCGGCGGATCGTCGGGCCGGAAAGGCTGATCGTCACCCCGGGGATCCGCCCGGCGGGCGCGGCGGCCGGCGACCAGAAGCGGGTCATGACGCCCGGGCAGGCGCGGGACGCGGGGATCGACCACGTGGTGGTCGGGCGGCCGATCACCGGTGCCGCGGATCCGCGGGCCGCGGTGCAGGCGATCGTCGCCGCGCTGACCTGATCCCCTCCGCCATTGCCTTCGGACGCCCGGGATCCACTTCGCACCCGAGCGAGGAGGCGCCGGCATGACGAAGGGCTACTGGATCGCGCGGGTCGATGTCCGCGACGCGGAGGCCTACAAAAACTACGTGGCGGCCAACGGTGCCGCCTTCGCCAAGTTCGGCGGTCGCTTCCTCGTGCGCGGGGGAGCCCACGAGGCGGTGATGGGCCAGGCCCGGTCGCGCAACGTGGTGATCGAGTTTCCGAGCTACGAAGACGCCCTCGCTTGCTGGAACTCCGACCTCTACCAGGCCGCCAAGGCCAAGCAGCGCGGCGGCGTCGAGGCCGAGATCCTGGTGATCGAGGGCTATGACGGCGCGCAGCCGAGCGCCTCCGAGCCGGCGCCGGAAGCCGGGGCGGCCTCCGAATAGACGTGCCGCCGGAGCGCCGGTCTGACGGCGCGATCGCCGGCGCGTGACGCTTTTGACGGACGTGTATCCCGATCTTCTCCTCATCCCGAGGTGCTGCGAAGCAGCCTCGGAGAGGCGTCCCGAAATCGCCCGGTACGGGAGAACGCCGTGTCACGGCAGCAGCCTCGGCGGGCCTTCGCGGCAGCGGAAGCAGGCCGGGCGCCGTCGGAACAGGATTCGCGTCCGGCGCGCTACGGTCGGGGTGCCGTCGGCGCCAGGCTCCGCAGCAGGAACGCCGTCATGGCCTCCACGGGCGGCACCGGCTGGAGCATCGACGTCCCGACCAGCACCGGATGCGTGTAGCGGGCGATCGCGGCGTGGATGCAGGCCGCCGCCAGAGCCGGGTCCGCGGCCTCGAACGCGCCGCGCGCCACGCCGTCGCGGATGATGCGCTCGAACCCGGCGGTGATCCGGGCGACGTGGTGGCGGCAGACCTCCCAGCTCTCCGCCATCGCCGCCTCGATCATCTCGTGCAGCCGGGGGAACGCCTCGCAGCGGCGGGTGCAGTCGCGGTGCAGGGTCTCGATCGCCGCCACGAGCCGCGCGGTGGCGTCGAGGCCCGGCCGGTCGGCGATCTCCGAGATCAGCGCCTCGACCTCGCCGATCAGGCGCTCCAGCACCGCCTCGTTGATCGCCTTCTTCGATTCGAAGAAGCGGTAGACGTTGGCCGGGCTCATCTTCAGCGTCCGGGCGATGTCGGCCACCGTCGTCTTCTGGTAGCCGATCTCGCGGAAATACGCGTCCGCCGCCGTGAGGATGCGGCTGCGCGTGTCGGGTGCGCACTCCTCCGCGACCAGTTGGATCGTGTCATCGACGGACATGGGTCCTCAGTAGGCCATGCGGACGCGGAGCGTCAAAGAGAGGGCGCGACGCGGGTTCCCCCGCGCGGCGCCTGCGGCCGGTGCGCGCGTGCGGAACCGGGTCCGGCGGCGCCCATTGCCCCGGCATCCGGCCGCGACCGCGGCGCGCCTGCGAGGAAGCACGATGACCCTGACCGATACCCGTGCCCTGATCACCGGAGCCGATTCCGGGATCGGGCAGGCGACCGCGGAGCTGTTCGCCCGCGAAGGCGCCGACGTGGCGATCACCTACCACACCGACGAGGCCGGCATCCGCGAGACCGCCGCCCGGGTCGAAGCCGCCGGTCGCCGGGCGCTGGTGCTCCAGCTCGATGTCGGCGATCCGGCTGCCGTCACGGCCGCCTTCGACCGGATCGGCAGCGAGTTCGGCACCCTCGACGTGCTGGTGGCCAATGCCGGGCAGGCGATGAGCGGCGTGCCGGTCGCCGAGATGGACGACGCGTTGCTGGAGCGGATCCTGCGGGTGAACCTGATGGGGCCGCTGTTCTGCGCGCGCCCGTTCATCAAGATGCGCAGGGCACAGGGCGGCAACGGCAAGATCGTGTTCGTCTCCTCCGTGGCCCAGCACCTGCCGACCCCGGAGAGCGCCCCCTACGGCATGTCGAAGGCGGGGCTCGGCTCCCTGTGCCGGTCCCTGTCGCGGGAACTCGCCGAGGACCGGATCAACGTCAACAACGTCGCCCCCGGCCTGATCGAGACCCCGATGACCGCCGACCGCTTCGAGAAGACGGAGGTGCTCGACCGGTCTCTGGAGCGGATCCCGTGGCACCGGGCCGGCCAGCCGGAGGAGATCGCCCGGGCGATCCTCTACCTCGCCTCCGACGCGTCCGATTACGTCACCGGCCACACTCTCGTGGTCGATGGCGGGCTGACGATGCAATGGGGCGGGGCCTAAAACGACGCGAGGCGCCGGACCCGGGTCCGGCGCCTCGTAGGCTGAACGGGCTCGGCGGGGGACGGCCCCCGCCCGGGCCCTACGAGCCGAACTGCGAGCCCAGCCGCTCGAGGTATTCCGCGAGGTCGACGCCGCCGACCCGCTTGCCGTAATCGAAGCGCATCCCCTGGCGGATGTCGACGCTGGCGTCCCGGGTCGTCAGGGTGAAGGGCCGGACGCAGACCCAGGCTCCGTCGCGGCGGTGCTCGAAGTAGCCGAGGATCTCGTGCTTGGCCATAACCTGTCCTCCGGAACCGTGTTTGGAGACATAACGGTCACACCCGCCACAGGTTCGCCCGCTGGGACTGTTTTTCGTGTCCGGATCGGCGGGTGTCGCGTGTCCGGAAACCGGAAGGCCCTCGGGGGCGGTCCGGCCTGATCTCGCCTGAGCTTGGCCATGACTGGCCGAACGCTCGCGGCCCGGCCGGTTCCGTCACGGTCGGTCTGGTCGCGGATCCCGCCGGAAGCCCCTACCGGTCGGCCTTCGCGCCGGCGGTGGTGAGCTTGATGTAGCGCTCGGTGGTCGGCCCGATCAGCGAGCGCACCGCCGCGGCCATGCCCTCTTCCTCCTTCAGCGATTGCTGGAAGGCCGTTCGATGGCCCTGCTGGCCGGCCGCGTCGCCGATCACGAGCAGCGACTCGTAGGCCGCGATCTCGAAGTTCTCGAAGGCGTGGTTGGCGTAGGTGTTCTTCAGGATCTCGTCCTGGGCCGGCGCGTGGCCGAGGGCCATCATGTTGCCCACGAAGCCCAGAAACCCCTCCTTGAGGGCCGAGGGGCTCTCGGACAGGCTCTGGAGCGCCTCCTCCAGGCGCTGGCGCTGGCCGTGCGTCTCCGCGATGTGGCGGCGCAGGGCCTGCTCCATCTCCGGATAATGCTCCAGGCGCTCGACCTGGCGCTCCATGATCTGGAGCGCCTGCATCTCGACGGCATGGGTGTTCTTGAGGGCGGTGACGTAGATCTCGTGCGTGTCGGTGGCCATGGCCGATACCTTTGTTAAGCTGCGGGATTTGAGGCCCGTACAACCAGAGAACGCAGGCTCGGCACGGCCAAGTTCCCTGCGGCTCGTTCCCATCCGGGTCGCCGGCCCGCTTCGGCCCGGCGCGGCGGTGAGCGGGGGGCGCCGCGCCGGGCCGAACCAACGAATTCGTGTGACGACAAGGGGTTAGCGACCGTGGCGGCGGCGCCACAGCGCGTCGGAACCGGTCGCCGGCCGGCGTTTTCCCCCGCCTCCGGGGTACCCCGCGGGGAAACGTCATGCGAGCGTCGTATGCCACATCCCACAACCTCGGGCTGTTCGCCGCGGATCCCGCCCGGGGATCCCCGACCCCGTTGGGTGAGGACCGATGCTGCGCCTGAACCTGCCGAGCGCCCGCGCCACTGCGGCGGCGACCGGTCTCGCCCTCGGTCTCACGGCCGGTCTCGGAGCCGGTCCGGCCCAGGCCCAGACCGTCGCCGAGATGGCCGCGCGCATGGACGCGATGCAGCGCCAGATGCTGTCCATGCAGCAGGAACTCGCCGCCCTGCGCCGGCAGTCCGGCGCGCAGAGGGCGGCGCTCGCCGGCGAGACCCGGGAGCGCCGGGTCCTGTCGCGGGATCAGGCCCGCCTCGCCGCCCGGACCGAGCACCAGCAGCGCGTGGCGCAGGCGGGCGGTCCCGGCGGGGCCCGGCCGGGGGTGAGCGAGCACACGCCGGTGATCCTCGCCAACGACCTCGTCTGCAACGCCGGCAGCTACGCGCTCGGGCCGGCGATCTGCTTCACCCCGGGGGGCTTCGTCGAGCTGGCGGGGATCTTCCGCAACCCCAACACGGTCTCGGACACCGCCACCGACTTCAACGGCATCCCGTTCCGCAACAGCCCCCAGTCCCGCGAGAGCGAGTTCCGCTTCTCCGCCCGGCAGAGCCGGCTGAGCGGGCTGTTCACCGCCCGGGTCGAGCCGACGCTCCAGATCTCGGGCTATTACGAGATCGACTTCCTGGCGGCCGGCACCACCTCGAATTCGCGCGAGAGCAACAGCTACACGCCCCGCGTCCGGCAGATTTTTACAACTGTCGACGCCCTCGATAGCGGCTGGCACGTGCTCGCCGGCCAGGCCTGGAGCCTGGTCACCACGGACCTGTCGGGCATCACGCCGCTCAAGGAGCAGATCCCGCTCACCATCGACGCCCAGTACGTGCCGGGCTTCAATTGGACCCGCAACCCGCAGGTGCGCGTCGTCAAGGACATCGCCCCGGGCCTGTGGGCCGGCCTGTCGGCGGAATCGCCCCAGAGCGTCCTGCCGCCGAGCCCCTTCGCGGCGCCCAGCCTCGTCAATGTCAACAACACCGGCGACGCGGCCGGCCTGCTCAACAATTCCACCACCTACTCGAACAGCAGCGTCCCCGACCTCATCGGCAAGCTCGCCATCGAGCCGGGCTTCGGGCATTTCGAGCTGAAGGGGCTGGTGCGCTTCTTCGACGACCGGCTGAGCCCCACCACCCTCGCTGCCGCGACCCGTCTCCCAGGCCACTCCGACACCGCGGTGGGCTACGGCATCGGCGGCGCCGCGACCCTGCCGGTGATCGACAAGCGCCTCGATCTCCAGGTCAGCGGCCTCGTCGGCCAGGGCATCGGCCGCTACGGCTCGGCGCAGCTGCCCGACTTCGCCCTGAAGGCCGACGGCTCGATCGCGCCGGTCCCGGCCTTCCAGCTGCTCGCCGGCGCGGTCGCCCACGTCCAGCCGGGCACCGACGTCTACCTCTATGCCGGGTGGGAGCACGCGTCCCGGGCGGGCGCGCCGAACGCCACGGGCTACGGATCGCCGACTTTGGTGGTGACGGGCTGCGACGTCGAGGGGGCGGCGAGCGGGACCTGCCAGGCGGAGACCCGGGACATCCGCCAGATCACCGGCGGCTTCTGGCACGACCTGTACAAGGGCGGCTACGGCCGCCTCGTGGCGGGCGCCCAGGTCTCCTACACCGAGCGCGACGCGTTCCGGGGCGCCTTCGGGATCGCCCCCTCCAACCACCTCGTCACCGGCCTGACCTCCCTGCGCTACTACCCGTTCTGAGCGCCGGGGCGGCCCTTCCGACCGAGGGCGCCGCGCATCGCGACGCGGCGCCGGGACCCGCGGGCCCGGTCAGTGCAGCGCGGTGTCGTGCGCGATCCGCTGCCGCGCCGCCAAGTGTCGGCCGATCTCCAGCAGCAGGGTTTCGGTCAGCGCCTGCATGCCTGCGTCGTCGAGCTGCGAGACCGCGTTGTGCAGCGACAGGCACAGGTCGGCGGTCCGGTTGAGGGCGTCGTCGATGCTGGCGCCGTCGCGCTGGGCGAAGGCGGTGCCGGCGGACTTGCTGTCCGAGATCTCGACGATCACCCCCCGGCCCGTGGTCGGCTGGCCGGCCTCGTCCAGGTAGAAATGCCCGCGGGTGAACACCCATCGCAGCCGACCCGCCGGCGAGCAGACGCGGTACTCGGCCGCGTAGGAGCCGCCGGACTCGACGCAATCCAGGATCACCTGCGCAATGTGCGCCTTGTCGTCCGGATGGACCGCCTCCAGGATCTCCGCGAGGCTGACCCCGGCGCGCGACCGGGCGGGGCTGATGTTGAACAGCAGGGCGCTGACCGGATCGGCGCGCGCATCGTCCCTGGCGATGTCCCAGGTCCAGAAGCCGACGCCGCCGGAGGCCTGGAGGGCCGCACAGAGCGCCGCCTCCGACACGACATCGTCCGCCGCCTGATCCATCTGAACTGTTCCTCGCTGGTCGGGGCGGTCCTGCGCCGTGTCGCCCCGTGCCCGTGGCCGTCTCAACTGGAAGTCGATGATCGAGAAAGGCCGGTCTGCCAATAAGCGCCCTTCACAAAACGCCTGCGCCGCCGGCTTCCCCTCCGGCGAGACCGCGCGCCCCGCAGTGGCGGGTGCGAGCCGTCGCGGGTGGCACGTCCATGGCAAGGCTTTGCCGACGCGCCGTTCTTCGTGGGTAGAGTGTGGCCCCGATCGCGGCCCGGACGGGTCGAGAACGCCTTACGGCAACGCTTGCGCCTGTCCATCCTCCGCAATCGCTACTGAGGCGTGGCCATATTATTATTGCTTACCGTGGGTTCATGAACCCGCAGCCCGCAGACGGATATTCTAAACGCAAATTAGTTGTAGGGAAGCTGCCGATTTGGCGCTATGTGATAGCGTCCACCCAGCTCGGAGACTAGGATGCACCGTCTAGCACTCGAATCCGCAGTGCTGTCCCTCCTGGCGTCTACGGTCGTCTTCCCGGCCACCTGCTACGGCAAGCCGAAGCAGGTCAGGTTGCCGATGCTGGAGGTGCCCAATGATCTCGGCATCATCCTCAACAAGCCCAATTTCGGCAGCCGCTCGACGCTGCTGCGGGCGCCGGTCGAGTTGTCGGACGCCAATGACCGGCGGGTCCTGGCGCGGGAACAGCTGATGTGGCAGCGCCTCAACGGCTCCCTCTGCACCGGCTGCGGCGAGACCCAGGTCGTGCGCAAGGTCAATTACGTGGATCCGGTCGCCGTCCTGAACGCGAAGCCCGCCGCCGCGCCGGACAGGGCCGTGGCCCGGTACGCGGCCGTGCCGCCGCGGATCGCCCGCGTCCGTCTCGCCCACCGGCAGCACCGCAATTCGCGGCTGTACGCCTATTACAGCAGGCTGCGCTACGCCGTGCTGAAGTGGCGCCGGCACCACCACCGCCGACGGGTCCGGGCCGTCCAGCACAATCCGGCATCGCCCGCATAGCCACGCGACGCCGCGCGGGCGGGATCAGGCCGCCCGCAGGGCCTCGATCTCGGCGATCGTGACCGCCGTGCGGTCCCGGAGCGTGCCGAGCATCGGGGCGACATCCGCCCCCGACTGGCAGGCCGCCTCGACGGCCCGGCAGGTCTCGGCCAGCGTCGCGAAGCCCACCATGCTGGCCGCCGACACCATCGCGTGGGCGTCCAGCATGAGCCGGTCGCGGCTCGTCTCGGGCGCGGCGGTGCCGAACCGCTGGGACAGCTCCTTGGCCAGCATCGCGAGCAGATCGTTCATCCGCGCCCGGCCGATCATCTGGGTCATCTCGTCGAGGACGGCGCGGTCGATCGTGCCGCCGGGGGACGGCGGCTCCGCGGGCCGGTCGGTCCAGCGGTCGATCGCGGCGAGCAGCGTCTGCGCGCGGAACGGCTTGCCGACATGGTCGTCGAACCCGGCCGCACGCAGCTCGGCCACCTGCTCCGGCAGGACGTTGGCCGTCATCGCCACGATCGGGACGCGGCCCGGTGCATCGCCGAGCGCGCGGATCCGCCGGGTCGCCGCGATCCCGTCCATCACCGGCATCTGCACGTCCATCAGGACGAGGTCGTAGGGCCGGGCCTGGACCGCCGAAACCGCGGCGACGCCGTCGCCCACCACGTCCACCGCGTGCCCGGCCCGTTCCAGGATCGTCCGGGCGAGTTCCTGGTTCAGCGGCACGTCCTCGGCGAGGAGCAGGCGCTTGCCGGTCGCGCTGAGACGGGCCGAGGCGGAGGCCGCCGCGGGCGCCGCCGGGGCGGTCTCGGGCAGCGTGGCCTCGAACCAGAAGGTCGAGCCGCGCCCCACCGTGCTCGCGACGCCTATCGTCCCGCCCATCAGCTCGACCAGCGACTTGGAGATGGCGAGGCCCAGGCCGGTCCCGCCGTACTCGCGGCTGATCGAGCCGTCGACCTGCGAGAACCGCCGGAACAGCCGGTCGCACTTGTCCGCCGGGATGCCGATCCCGGTATCGTCGATCTCGAAGCGCAGGGTCGGCGCGCCGGCCCCACCGCCGGGGCCGGCCAGGACCCGCAGGCCGATATGTCCCGCCGGGGTGAACTTCACGGCGTTGTTGAGCAGGTTGAGGAGAACCTGGCGCAGGCGATCCTCGTCGCCCTCGAGCCAGGCCGGCAGGCCCGGCGTCCGGGTGATGGTGAGGGCGAGGCCCTTGCGCTCGGCCGACGGGCGCACGATCGAGACCGCGTTGTCGATGAGCGCTTCGAGGGCGAAGGGCCGGGGCACGATCTCGACCTGCCCGGCCTCGACCTTCGAGTAGTCGAGGACGTCGTTCACCACCGTCAGGAGCGCCGCCCCCGCGGTGCGGATGTGGTCGGCGTGCCGGCGCGCCACCGGTCCGAGGTCCGTCTCGTCGAGGAGCAGGTCGGCGTAGCCGATCACGCCGTTCAGCGGCGTGCGGATCTCGTGGCTCATGGCCGCCAGGAACTCGCTCTTGGCCGCGCTCGCCCGCTCCGCCTCCAGGCGCGCGGCGTCGGCCGCGGCCTTGGCGGCGAGGAGCGCCGCCTCGGCGGCCTTGCGGGCGGTGACGTCGATGTTGAGGCCCATCATCCGCCGCGTCCGGCCGTCCGGCCCGGGGGCCCCGCGCCCGACGCCGTTGATCCAGCGCACGCCCCCCTCCGCGGTCGGGACCTGGAACTCGATCGAGAAGGTCTCCCCCGTCTCCGCGGCCGCGGCGGCGGTCCGCAGGGCGCACTCCCCGTCCCGGCGATCGATCAGGCTGAGCCAGGTCTGCGCGTCGAGCCCGTAATCCCGGTCGGTCTCGATGCCGTGCAGGCGCGCGCTCTCCGCCGACCAGTCGATCCGGCCGGTGTCGAGGTCGAGGTGCCAGGTGCCCGCCTTGGCGGCCTGCTGGGCCAGATGCAGCAGGCTGCTCGCCTCCTCGACCTCGCGGCGCGCCGTCACGATCTCGTCGATGTCGAGGGCGGTGCCGAGCATCCCGACCATCGTCTCCCCGTGCCAGATCGGCAGGAGCACGAGCTTGTGCCAGCGATAGGCGCCGTCGTGCCGCTGCAGCCGCCCCTCGACCTCGTAGGCGGTCCGCCGTTCGCGCGCCGCGCACCACAGCTGCTCCATCCGCTCCGCGTCCTCGGGATGGTTGCGGGCGATCCGCGCGGCCCGCGACGGGCCGATCGGGCCGTAATAATCCTCGAAGCGCCGGTTGACGTAGGTCGCCTCCCCGGTCCCCGTGCCGGCGATCCAGACGAGCTGCGGCAGCGCGTCCGCCAGCGCCCGGTAGCGCGCCTCGCTCAGGCGCAGGGCGTCCTCCGCGGCCTTGCGGCCGCTCACGTCGCGCAGGGTGGCGACGTAGCCATCCGCCTGGCCCGTCACCCCGTCATGGGTCAGGCTGAAGGAGATCTCCAGCCAGACCCAGTGGCCGTCCCGGTGCCGGTAGCGCTGGCAGGTCAGGGCCCGTTCGGTGCGGCCGCTGGTTAGGCCGTCGAGGACGGTGCGGTAGGCCGCGACGTCGTCGGGATGGACGTCGGCGAGGGGCTGCGTCCCGATCAGCGCCTCCGGATCGTAGCCGAGGACGGCGCGCACGGCGGGGGAGACGTAGCGGCGGCAGGTGCTCAGGTCGGACCAGATGATGATGTCGGTGGCGTTCTCGGCGAGCAGCCGGTAGCGGCGCTCGCTCTCCTCCATCGCGCCCTCGGCGATCCGGTTCTGCGTGACGTCGCTGAAGGTCAGGACCGCGCCGCCATCGGCGAGGGGCGAGCGGCGGACCTCCAGGGTGATCCCGGTGGGCAGGCGCCAGTCGAACAGCGGCGGGAGCGCCCGCAGGTCGCGGCCGACCAGCCCGAGCCGCAGGTCGGATTCCGCCGCCGCGAAGTCGCCCCGGGCGCGCTGGTAGGCGTGGATGTCCGGGAAGGCGACGCCGGCGCGCAGCACGTCGCCCGGCAGGTCGAGCAGCTCCGCGGCGGCGCGGTTGAACACGCGGACCCGCTGCTCGGCATCGAGCACGACGAGGCCCTGGTCCATGCTGTCCAGCGTCCCGTGCAGGAGCCGGTCGGTTTCGTGGGCGCGCCGCTCGGACCGGACGAGGTCGCTCACGTCGAGGAGCATGCCGTGCAGGGCGACGAGCGTGCCGTCGGGTCCGAATTCGGGCACGCCCTGGATGATCGCGTCGAGGTGCGAGCCGTCCGGACGCATGATGCGGGCCCGTGCCTGATAGGGGCTCGCCGGCCGGTTTCCGGACAGGATCCCCTCGACCCGCGCGGTCACGGCGGCGCGGTCGTCCGGATGGTAGCAGGCGAAATGGTCCTCGAAGGCGAGGTCGCGCGCCTCCGGCGCCCCGAGCAGGCGCGCGAGCCCCGCCGACCGGGTCACCCGGCGGCTGAGCGGATCGAGGCGCCACTGGCCGAATCCGGCGGCTCCGTCCCAGGGGGCCGGCTCGCCCGTGGCCGGGGGCGCGGCGGGGCTCGGCGGCGCGACCGGGGAAGGCGCGTCTGTCTGCATCGGCGCTCGCGGATCCGTTCGACCGGCGCGAACCGCGCCCCGAAGCACCGACGGCGGTGCTGAGACGGCAGCTTTCTCACCCGATGGTTGCGGAATCCTTGCCGCGACACCTGCGGCATTCGCGCCGGCCGCTCCGGCACCCTTCGTCATCCCGGCCCGTCCAGGCTGTGGGCGCCCCGTCGGCCCCCGTCGGCCCCGAACACGGCCGGGTCGGTGGGAACCATCCGGGCCGCAAGCGGCTTCCTGGCCGACCCGTGGGAGAATCTACTCCCGCCAACGGTCTCGAGGAAACGCCTGCCCTCACCGGCGGCGAGAGAGGACACCCCCTTGCGCACCACGATTATCACCGCCGCACTGATCGCCGTCTTCGGCAGTGCCGTCGCCCTGCCGGCCTCGGCCGCGCCGATCGGGCCCGGAGCCGCCGCTGCCCCCGCCGACATGGTCACCCATGTTCAGATGGACCGGATGGAGCACCGCATGATGCACCGCCGCATGGAGCGCCGGATGATGCGCCACCGGATGGAGCGTCACATGATGCGCCGCGACATGCGCCACCGCATGATGCACCGGATGTGAGGCCGATCCGCCGCGGGGCCTGCCCCGCGGCGGCACTGCACGGGATGGCCGTCCGGCCTCCGAACCGCCCGCCTGCCGCGTATCGGCGGGCGCCGGCCACCCGCCCCGATCTCACGGCCAAGCCGATCGAACCATTCCCGGTGCGATGCGTTTCACGCCACCGGAAGAAGGATCTGGAACAATGAAGGCGCTTCTGACAGCGGCCGCGGTGAGCCTCGGTATTCTGGGCGTGGTCGGCCCGGTCTCGGCGCAGCCCCGTCCCGATTACGAGGATTACGGCGATCGCGGCCGCGACCGTGTCTATCGGGATCGCGGCGAGGACGAGTACCGGGATCGCGGCTATCGCGACCGGGACGAGTATCGCGGGCGCGCCACCTTCGAGTTCGACGAGCGCGAGTACCTGCGCTGCAATCCGGATGTCCGCCGCGCCATCGCCAACGGCCAGATGGAATCCGGGGCCGCGCATTACCGCACGTTCGGGCGCCGGGAAGGCCGTCGGCTGAGCTGCTGAGCGGACGGGGTGTCGTGGCCGTGCCGAATTCGCCGGTACACGGCCTAACCTGACTGACGTCGCCGCGGGGACGCGGCGGTGGCCACGGATTATGCTCCCGGCCCGCATCGCGGCGCGCACCGGAGCCCCCATGTTCGACTTCAGCCAGCTCCGGTGCTTCGCGGCAGTCGCGGAGGAGCTGCATTTCGGACGCGCGGCGGCCCGCCTGAACATGACGCAGCCGCCCCTGTCGCGGCAGATCCAGGTGCTGGAACGGATCCTCGACGTCCGGCTCCTGGAGCGCACCAGCCGCTCCGTCCGGCTGACCGCGGCCGGGCGCAGCTTCCTTCCCGAGGCGCAGCGGATCCTGCGCCTCGCCGAGGCCGCGACCCATGTCACCCGGCAGGTCGCGGCGGGACGCGCGGGCGTCCTGAAGCTCGGCTTCACGGCGGCCTCGGCCTACGACGTCCTGCCCCGCCTCGTCACCGCGGTCCGGCGGACGCTGCCGGACGTCACCCTCGCCCTGCGCGAGATGGTGAGCAAAGATCAGATCGCGGATCTGCTGGCCGGCCGCATCGACGCCGCTCTGGTGCGTCCGCCGGTGACGCATCCGGACCTGACCGCGATCCGGGTCCTGGCCGAGCCCCTGGTGGTCGCGCTGCCGGCGGCCCATCCCCTGGCGCCGCGCGACCGGCTCGGTCCCGGCGATCTCGGCGGCGCGGCTCTGATCGGCTACGCGCCGAACGAGGCGCGCTACTTCCACGATCTCACCCGCGACCTGCTCGTCGAGACCGGGATCCAGCCGCGGATCGTCCAGCAGCTGACGCAGATCCACTCGATCCTGGCCCTGGTCCGGGCCGCGGTGGGGATCGCCCTGGTCCCGGCGGCGGCCGAGCGCCTGCGCTTCGCGGATGTGGTGTTCCGCCCGCTCGCGCTGTCCGCGCCGCGGCCGGTCGAATTGCTCCTGGCCTGGCGGCGCGACGCGGACGATCCCCTGATCGCGCAGCTGGTCTCGATCCTGTCGGACATGCCGACCGGCTGATCCCGACGGGTGCATCGATGCCGCGCTCGCATCGATCGATCCAGCCTTTGGCTTTGACCTCGGGGCGGAAGGCTGCGCCTGATGGCACCGGACGGCGCGCAGACGCCCGGTGCCCAGGGAGGGACTCGCGATGGACAGCCTCACCAACCGCTTCAAGGCGGCGCTCGCCGAGGGGCGCCAGCAGATCGGCCTGTGGTGCAGCCTCGCCAGCCCGATCTCCACGGAGATCGTCGCCGGGGCCGGGTTCGACTGGCTGCTCCTCGACATGGAGCACTCGGCCAACGACCTGCGGGACATCTACGCCCAGCTCCAGGCGATGATGGAGGGCCCCACCCACCCGATGGTGCGGGTGCCGAGCGATGATCCGATCACCATCAAGCGCATCCTGGATGCCGGCGCGCAGTCGCTGATGATCCCCAATATCGACGATGCCGAACAGGCCCGGCGGGTGGTCGCGGCGACGCGCTACGCCCCCCGGGGCATCCGCGGCTTCTCGCAGGCGCCCCGCGCCGCCCGGTTCGGCCGCATTCCCGATTACCACACCCGCTGCGAGGCCGAGATCTTCGTGGCGGTGCAGGTCGAATCGCGCCGTGCCCTGGACAATCTGGACGCGATCGCCGCGGTCGAGGGCGTGGACGGGGTGTTCATCGGCCCCGGCGACCTCTCCACCAGCCTCGGCTATCTCGGCCAACAGGGTCACCCCGAGGTGGTCCGCACCATCGAGGACGCGGTCGCCCGGATCGGGAAGGCCGGCAAGCAGGCCGGGATCCTGACCCCGAGCGAGGAGCTGGCCAAGCGCTACATCGCCGCCGGCACCCGGTTCACCGCGGTGGGGTCCGATATGGGGCTGCTCGCCCGCAACGCCGAGGCTTTGGCCGGGCGTTTTCGGACGCCAAGTTGAGGGGATGGCGATGCAGGCCGAGAGCGAAGCCCCGTCCCGCGAGCGCCCGTCCGGCGACCTGCCGCGCACGATCCGCCTGAGCGAACGGGACAATGTCGCGATCGTGGTCAACGCCTTCGGCCTGCCGGCCGGCACGGTGTTCCCGGACGGGCTGGAGCTCGTCGAGTTCGTGCCGCAGGGCCACAAGGTGGCGCTCACCGACATCCCCGAGGGCGGCGACGTGCGCCGCTACGGCGAGGTGGTGGGCATCGCCACCCAAAACATCCCGCGGGGCGCCTGGGTGGAGGAATCCCGGGTCGCGACGCCGCTGGCCCCCGCCCTCGACGCCCTGGACCTGGCCACGCGGGTGCCGGCCCCCCTGCCCCCGCTCGAGGGCTACACCTTCGCGGGCTACCGCAACCCCGACGGGTCGGTGGGTACCAAGAACATCCTGGCGATCTCGATCAGCGTGCAATGCGTCGCCGGGACCCTCGACGTGGCGATCCGGCGGATCAAGCAGGAGCTGCTGCCGCGCTACCCCAACGTCGACGACGTGGTCGGCCTGACCCACGCCTATGGCTGCGGCGTCGCCATCAACGCCCCCGAGGCGGTGGTGCCGATCCGGACCCTCCAGAGCCTCGCGCAGAACCCGAATTTCGGCGGCGAGGTCATGGTCGTCGGCCTCGGCTGCGAGAAGCTCGTCTCGGAGCGCCTGCTGCCTGACAACGGCGCGGCCGGGGACGGGGTGGTCCGCCTCCAGGACGAGCGCCACCGGGGTTTTTCCGCCATGCTCGACAGCATCCTGGCGATGGCCGAGGCCCGCCTGGAGGTGCTGAACCGGCGCACCCGCGAGACCTGCCCGGCCGCCGACTTGGTGGTCGGCCTGCAATGCGGCGGCAGCGACGCCTTCTCGGGGGTGACCGCCAACCCGGCTCTGGGCTTCGCGGCCGATCTCCTCGTGCGCAGCGGCGCCACCGTGCTGTTCTCCGAGGTGACGGAGGTGCGCGACGCGATCCATCTCCTGACCCCGCGGGCGAAGAGCCCGGAGGTCGCCGAGGCCCTGATCCGCGAGATGGCCTGGTACGATGCCTATCTCGCCAAGGGCGAGGCCGACCGCCGGGCCAACCCCTCCCCGGGCAACAAGAAGGGCGGCCTCAACAACATCGTCGAGAAGGCACTCGGCTCGGTCGCAAAGTCCGGCACGAGCGCGATCTCCGGAGTCCTGGCCCCGGGGGAGCGCGTCCGCGGGAAGGGCCTGATCTTCGCCGCGACGCCGGCGAGCGACTTCGTCTGCGGCACGCTCCAGCTCGCCTCGGGCATCACCCTGCAGGTGTTCTCCACCGGCCGCGGCACGCCCTACGGTCTCGCCCAGGCCCCGGTGATCAAGGTGGCAACCCGGACCGAGCTCGCCGAGCGCTGGTCCGACCTGATCGACCTCGATGCCGGCCGGATCGCCACCGGGGAGGCTACGATCGAGGCGGTCGGCTGGGAGCTGTTCCACCTGATCCTCGACGTGGCGAGCGGGCGCAAGCAGCCCTGGTCGGACCGCTGGGGCCTGTTCAACGACCTGACCCTGTTCAACCCGGCGCCGATCACCTGAGACCGGGGGGCCCGGCCACGGCCCATGCGTCCCGCGGCGTCGTCAGCTTGGCCGGAAACTGGTAGGCAGCCGGCACCGCCATGACGCTGCCGATTCCCTCCCCCCGGACCGTGCTCTTCCGCCTGCATTGGGCGCTCGGCCTCACCGCCGGTCTCGTGCTCGCCCTGATGGGCCTGACCGGGGCGCTGATGAGCTACGAGGAGGCGATCACCGCCTTCGCCAACCGCGACCGTCTGGCCGTGGTCGCCGGCGACCGCGCGGCGCTCCCGCCGGCGGCCCTCGCGGCGCGGATCGAGGCCCGGGCGGGCGGCCGCCGGGTGAGCGCGCTGACCCTGTCGGACGACCCGCATGCCAGCGTCGCCGTGCGCTTCGCCCGCGATCCGGAGACCCGCGAGCGCCCGCCCGCCCTCTATGCCGACCCCTATGACGGCGCGGTGCTGGGCCCCGTGCGGCTGGAGGCGGCGTTCGCGACGATCCGGGACCTTCATCGCTGGCTGCTGCTGCCGGGCGGCTCGAAGGGCTGGGGCCGCACGATCACGGGGGCCTGCACGCTGGCGCTGCTGGCCTTCCTGGCCACCGGCCTCTACCTGCGCTGGCCCAAGGTCCACCGCTGGCGGATCTGGCTGAAGCCGAGCCTGTCCCGCCCCGGCCGGCCGCGCTGGTGGTCGCTCCACGCTGTGGCCGGGACGTGGCTCATGCCGGTCTACCTCGTCGCCGCGCTCACCGGCCTGACGTGGTCCTACCCGTCCTTCAAGGACGCCGCCGCGTGGCTGCTGGTGGGTGACCGGAAGACGGGCAAGCCGATGCGTGCCGCCGGCCGCAGGGCCGCCCCCGAGGCGCCGGCCGACGCATCCGCACCGGCGGCCGTCGACCGCGCCTGGGCGGCGTTCCGGTCCGGCGCGGGGCGCGAGGCGGGCACCGCGATCCTGACCCTGCCGGAACCCGACGCGAAGGCGATCCGGATCCGCTGGCTGCCGAAGGGCGTCGATGATCCGAGCGCCCGCAACGAGGCGCGCTACGATGCCGCCACGGGGGCGCTCCTGTCGGCCGAGCGCGCCGCCGACGCGCCGCTGGGCCGGCGGATCCTGGACAACATCCTGGAGGTGCATCGCGGCCGCTTCTTCGGCGCCCCGTTCACCCTGCTGTTCTGCCTCGCGGCGCTGGCCCTGCCGGGCTTCGCGGCGACCGGCCTGACCCTCTACGTCCTGCGTCGCCGCGCGGATACGCGGCGCCGGAGCGTCCTGCCGGGGGCGAAGGCCGGGTTTCCGAAGGGCGAGCCCTTCGGCGGGGTTCAGGGGCGGAGCCCCTGAGAGGTCCGGGTTCCGCCCTGGATCCGCACAAGGGCTTGCCCTTTTGAAACCCTGACCGTCCCCGATCCGACCCGGCTCACAGCCGCGCGGTGATCGTCGCCAGCACCGAGAACGGCGCGCCGGGGAGGTTGTCGGTCGGGCTGAAGGGTTGCTCGATGTAGCGCCGGTCGGTCAGGTTGCGCAGGTTGATCGAGAACCGGGCGTGCTCGTCGAAGTCGTAGAACACGGCGGCGTCGAGCCGGGCATAGCCGCCGACCGTGTAGCTGTTGTTGAGGTCGCCGGTGCGCCGTCCGACATAGGTGATCCCGGCCCCGACGTTCCAGCCGCGCAGGAAACCCTCCTGGAACGCGTAGGTCGACCAGATGCTGCCGCTGAAGGACGGCGCTCCCGGCAGGCGGTTGCCGACCGGGTAGACCTGATCCTTGGTGATCCGCGCGTCGAGGAAGCTGACGGCGCCGATCACCTTCCAGCCCGGCAGGATCTGGCCGGCAAGGTCGGCCTCCACGCCCTCCGAGCGCTGCTGGCCGGTGATCACCGAGTAGAGGCTGTTGTTCGGGTCGGTCCCCGACACGTTGTTGCGGGTGATGCGGAAGGCGGCCGCCGACAGGGTCAGGTCGGGGGTGAGGTCGAGCCGGCTGCCGACCTCGTAGAGCTCGCCGGTTTCGGGGGGCGGGTTGGTGACGTTGAGGATGTTGGCGGTCTGCGGCTTGAACGAGGTCGTGTAGCTTGCGTAGAACGTCAGCGGATCCACCGGCCGGTAGACGAGGCCGACGCGCGGCGAGGTGCCGGACAATTGCTGTTCGGGTGGGATCGTGCGCGAGGTCGGAATGCGGCTGAAATAATACTGCGTGCCGGTATCGTAACGGACGCCGATCAACAGTTGCAGGCCGAGGCCGAGATCGATCTGGTCTTGCACGTAGAGGCCGTTCAGCTCGTTCTTCTGCTTCAGATCCGACTGGAATTGAAGGCCGACGATGGCGGATCCGGGAACCGGGCTCAGGAAGTTGACCGACGGGTAGTTGGTGCTCTGCGTCGTGTAGGAATGCCGGTAGCCGTTGCTGTATTCGATCCCGGCCAGCACGGTGTGCCGGAAGCCCAGCAGGTCGAACTTCGCCACGATCTCGGTCTGGCTGTCGACGGAGGCGTAGGTCGAGTAGCCCGCGGTCTCGCGCCGGCTCACCAGCGTGTTGCGGCTGGCGAGCCCGGTCGCGCGTGTCGCCAGGAAGTTGAAGCCGCCCCATTGGGCGTTGAGGACTTCGCGGAGCGTGATGTTCTCGTCGAGGTCATGCTCGACTTTCAGCAGGCCGAAATTCGCCGTGCCGTTGTAGCGGGAGAACGGCTCGCCGTAGTAGCGTGAAATATTGTCGAGCGGGACGCCGCCGTTCCGGGCGACAAGCCCCTCGTCATACTGCGAATCCAGCCGCGTGAACTCGCCGACGAACGAGACCCGGGTATCCGGGCTCGGGTTCCACGTGAAGGCCGGAGCCACGAAGGTCCGGGAATTGTTCCGGTCGCCGAAGTTGCGGAAGGTCGGGTCGGACTGGCCGGCGAAGCTGAGGCGTCCGGCGAGGCCCTCCACCCCCTCGATCGCGCTCGACACCGAGGCCTGGACCCGGCGGAAGCCGAAGCTGCCGCCCTGCAGGTTGATGTCGCCGGACGGCGCCAGCGTCGGCTGACGCGTGACGATGTTGATCAGGCCGCCGGGCTCGCCCCGGCCGTACAGCACCGAGGCCGGACCTTTCAGCACCTCGATCCGCTCCACGTCGGCGAGATCCCGGGTGACCGTCGAGAAGTTGCCGGCCTGGTTCAGGAGCACGCCGTCGATGGCGTAGGTCTGGGTTCTGAAGCCGCGGATGATGAAGGTGTCGCTCCGGCCCTGGATCGTGCCTCCGGGCTGGACGCTGCTGACGTTCTGGAGCGCATCGCCCAGGCGGATGTCCTGCTGGTCGACCAGCACGTCCCGGGGCACCACCTGCACCGATTGCGGCGTGTCGCGCAGGGGCGTGTCGGTGCGGGTCGCCGTGGCCGAGCGGGTGGCCCGGTAGCCGATCACCGGCCCGCCGGCTCGCTCGACCGCGGGACCGGTGCCGGTGACGCTCAGCTCGGAAAGGACAACGTCGCCCGATGGACCGTCAATTTCCGCCTGTACGGAAGTCGTCGCCAGAGAAAACAGAGTCGTCGCGAAAACACGTCCAATGGAGAGACTGTTTCCACGGCACTTGCGGCGAATGCTGTCCGTACGTCTGCGGCCCCCGGGCATAGTTTATAATCGCTCTCAAGAGAAACCGCACCGATCGGGTGTACGGATCCTTGAGCGAAGCGCCGATGATTTTTCAATGCGCGTGCGCGGGATGCGGCTTGGATTCGACCGTTACTTGCCGGACGTGACCAAGCGGACACATTGTCGCATTGGAATAACTCAAGATCGCCGAGCCGATTTGCCCGGACTCCGCAGCGTGCGGAGGCTGCACATCCCGATACGGGATCTCCCGCGCGACAGTCCTGTGGACCCTGCGGCAGGGCGCGTGCACGGGCGGCGAAGCGCGTCGCCCGCCCGGGAAGATGGTGGCCGGTTCGCGAGAGGCGCGGTGCGGTCCGCCCGCGCGGGGGCGGCGGCTCTCGTCCGCCGGATCCCACGGATCCCGGACTTGCGGGATCCGTGGGATCGGGTCTCAGCCCTGCAGGGCCGGCTTGAGGGCGCCGGTCCGCTCGTGGAAGTCCGGGCCGTTGGTGGTGCGGGCCACGTGCCCGGCCCGGATCAGGTAATCGCCGAAATGCTCACCCGGCTGCCGGCCCTTCGCGTAGTCGGCGAACAGCGGATCGAGGGTGTCGCGGATCTCGGAGGCCTGCACGTCCTCCCGGTAGAGCTTGCTCAGCCGCGAGCCGTCGAAGGCGGCACCGAGATAGAGGTGGTAGCGCTCGGGGCCGCGGCCCACGAGGCCGATCTCGGCGATGAACGGCCGGGCGCAGCCGTTCGGGCAGCCGGTGGAGCGGATCGTGATCTCCTCCTCGGCGAGGCCATGGGACGCGAGGCTCTCCTCCAACTCGGTCATCAGGTCCGGCAGGTAGCGCTCGCTCTCGGCCAGCGCGAGGCCGCAGGTCGGCAGGGCCACGCAGGCGATGGAATTGCGCCGGAGCGCCCCCGCCCCCTTGGTGAGCCCGTACTCATCGACCAGCGCCTCGATCGCGGCGCGCTGCTCCGCCGGGACATTGGCGATGATCACGTTCTGATTGGCGGTGAGGCGGAAATCGCCCGTATGCACCTCGGCGATCCGGCGCAGGCCCGAGAGGAACTGCGCGCCGCCCTCGATGTCCTTGATCCGCCCGGAGGGGACGTAGAGCGTGAGATGGTGCCGGCCGTCGTCGCCCTCGGTCCAGCCGAAGCGGTCGCCGTTGTTGGTGAAGGTAAACGGCTTCGGCGCTCCGAGCGGCTTGCCGATCCGCGTCTCCACCTCGGCCCGGAACGCGTCGAGCCCGTAGCGCTCGATCGTGTACTTGAGCCGGGCGTTCTTGCGGTTCTTGCGGTTGCCCCAGTCGCGCTGGACGGTCATCACCGCCTCGGCGACCCTGATGGCGTCCTCAGGCTCCACGAAGCCCATCACGTCGGCGGTGCGCGGGAAGGTGTCGGGCTCGCCGTGGGTCATGCCCATGCCGCCGCCCACCGTGACGTTCCAGCCGGTGACTTGGTTCTTCTCGTCGAGGATCGCGATGAAGCCGAGGTCGTGGGCGAAGATGTCGACCTCGTTCGACGGCGGCACCGCCACCACGGTCTTGAACTTCCGCGGCAGGTAGGTCCGGCCGTAGACCGGCTCGACCTCGGCTTCCTCTTCGCCGCCGGCCACGCGCTCGCCGTCGAGCCAGATCTCCCGCCACGCGCTGGTCTTGGGCAGCAGCGAATCGGAGATGTCCTTGGCGAGCTGGTAGGCGGCCCTGTGGGCGCCGACCTGGGCGGGGTTGGTCGCCGCCATGACGTTGCGGTTGACGTCGCCGCAGGCCGCGATCGTGTCGAGCAGCGTGGCGTCGATCGCCGCCATCGTGCGCTTCAGGTTCGACTTGATGACGCCGTGATACTGGAAGGTCTGGCGCGTCGTGGCGCGCAGGGCGTTCCCGGCATAGGTCCGGGCGATGTCGTCGAGGACCAGCCACTGCTTCGGGCTGATGACGCCGCCCGCGATGCGCAGCCGGATCATGAAGCTGTAGGCCTTGTCGAGCTTCTTCTTGGTCCGCTCGGGGCGCAGGTCGCGGTCGTCCTGCAGGTACATCCCGTGGAACTTCACGAGCTGCCCGTCATCCTCCGAGATCGCCCCGGTGGCGTGCTTCAGGAGGCCGTCCGCCAGGGTGCCGCGGAGATAGCCGCTGGCGATCTTGATGTGCTCGTTCGCCGCGAGCTGGGCCGCCCGGGCGGCCTCGGCATCGGTGATCGGCCGCTCGGTCGGCGGGGTCTCGTAGACGCGCTTGGTGTCAGTCATGGGCGTTCGTCTTCAAATGATCAAACCGCTTGCCGCGGGACCTCCCTCCCCCCTCTGCGGGGGAGGGTGGCCCTCGCGTGAGCGAGGGTCGGGAGAGGGGAGCGCCGGGACCGGAGATGTCGCGACGGGCGATTCATCCTGAACCGTCGCGCTCCCCTCTCCCGCCTGCTCCGCAGGCACCCTCCCCCGCGGAGGGGGGAGGGTTCCGTGTGTCTCAGTATACGTCCTGCTGGTAGCGGTGGCTGCGCTCCAGCGCCGCGACCTGCGCCTCGGCCTCGGCCGGGCTCAGGCCCTTGGCGGTCTCGTAGGCCTTCACCACCGCGTTCCGGACATCCTTGGCCATGTTCTTGGCATCGCCGCAGACGTAGAAATGGGCGCCGCCGTCCAGCCAGGAGACCAGCTCCCGCGCGTGATGGGTGATCCGGTCCTGCACGTAGACCTTCTCCGGCTGGTCCCGGGAGAAGGCCACGTCGATCTGCGTGAGCGACCGATCCTCCAGGGCCTCCTGCCATTCGAGCTGGTAGAGGAAGTCGTGGGTGAAGTGGCGGTCGCCGAAGAACAGCCACGACCGTCCGGGCGCCTCGATGGCGCGGCGCTCCTGCACGAAGGCGCGGAACGGCGCGACGCCGGTGCCCGGGCCGACCATGATGATGTCGGTGGCCGGATCCTGCGGCAGGCGGAAATGGCGGTTCGGCTTCAGCCGCACGCGCAGCTTGGCGCCGTCGCGGATCCGGTCGGCCACGTGGACCGAGGCGACCCCGGAGCGGGCCCGGCCGTGGGTCTCGTAGCGCACCGCCACGATGGCGAGGTGGACCTCGTCGCCGACCTCCTTGCGCGAGGAGGCGATCGAGTAGGCCCGCGGCGGCAGCGGCCGGGTGATGGCGGTGAGGTGCTCGGCCGTCAGCGTCGCCGGGAAGGTCGCGATCAGGTCGATCAGGTGCCGGCCCTCGATCCAGGCCTTGGCCTCGCCGCTCTCGATGAGCCGCTGCGCGTCCGTGTGGCCGGTGGCCTTCACGAAGCGCTCGATCGTGGCGGCCGACAGGGTGGTGATGTCCCGCTCGGCGAGGAGCGCGTTGCGCAGGGCCGCGTCGCCCGAGAGCCCCGCGGCGGTGAGGATCTCGTCCACCAGCTGCGGATCGTTCTCCGGGAAGAGCTCCAGCGAATCGCCCGGCTCGTAGGCCGGGGCGCCGTCCTCGAAGGCCAGCGCGAGGTGGATCGTCTCCTTGTCGGAGCGCGAGGAATTGAGGTTCACGTGCTCGACGACCTCGACCACCAGCGGCTCGCGGCTCGGCTCGGCCTCGTCGTCCTCACCCGCGGCGACGCGGGCGAAATCGACCGCCACCACGTTGTCGGCCGCCTCCGCGGGGGCCAGCGCCTTGAGCGTGGCCTTGATCCAGTCGGCCGCCGGTTTCTCGAAGTCGAGATCGAGGTCGGCCCGCTCGGCGGCGCGCTTGCCGCCCAGGGCCTCGAAGCGCGCGTCCAGCGCCTTCCCGATGGCGCAGAACTCCGCGTAGGAGGTGTCGCCCAGCGCCAGCACCGCGAACTCGACGCCGTCGAGGCGCGGGGCGCCCTCCCCCATCAGCTCGCCGTAGGCCCGCACGCCGCGCGCCGGCGGCTCGCCCTCGCCCCAAGTGGCCGCGATGGCGACGAGCTTGCCGGCCTTGGGCAGGGTCGCCACGTCGAGATCGGCGAAGTCCACGACCTTCGGCTTGAAGCCCTGCTTGCGCGCGAGCTTCGCGACGGTCCCGGCGAGCGCCTCGGAATTCCCCGACTCGCTCGCGTAGATCACCGTCAGCGGCGCTGCGGCCTTGGGCGGGGCGGCCGGCACGGCGGCCGGCTGCCCGCCCGCGGCGTCGAGCCCGGCCAGGAAGCCGGCCAGCCACGCGCGCTGCGTGGGGCTCGCGGCGCCGAGCACCGCGTCGAGGCTGGCGCGCTCGCCGTCCCCGAACGGGGCGGTGCGCGGGAGGAGATTCTGGCGTGACATCAGGTGACCATGTCGGGGCCTACGGGGCCGGTGTCAATCGAGAAACGTTCGTTTTGCAGAACGGGCGAGGATTAGAACATCACATTCGTTGCGCTGCGAAGAAAGAGAAGATCATTCTCCGACCACCGCAAGGACCGGCCCGGTTCCGGGCAGGTGCCGGCCGTTCTTGGGCGGGGCCGGCAACGGCAGGGCGGTGGTGGATTTCACCTTCTCCATGGCGAAGCGCGAGGTGACGTTCTTGAGCGGCAGCACCGCGATCAGGTGCTTGTAGAAGCTGTCGTAGGCCTGCATGTCGGCCACGACGACCCGCAGCATGTAATCCACATCGCCGGCCATCCGGTAGAACTCCAGCACCTCCGGCATGGCCGAGACGGTTGCGGCGAAGCGTTGCAGCCAATCCTGGGAGTGGTCTGCGGTCTCGATGGAGACGAACACCGTCAGCCCGAGGCCCAGCTTCACCGGATCGAGCACCGCCACCCGCCGGTCGATGACGCCGTCGGCCTCCAGCTTCTGGATGCGCTTCCAGCACGGGGTCTGGGACAGGCCGACGCGCTCGCCGATCGCCGCGATGGAGAGCGTCGCGTCCGTCTGCAGCAGGGCGAGAATCTTGAGATCGATCGCGTCCAAGGCTGTCTCCGTGGGGTCCGTCCACGCGGGTGAGGCCCGCGATCGGTACAGGGTCGCCCGGGGGCGGTGAAGAAGATTTTTTCACCTGGGTGCCGCGGGGCCGCGGCGGCCGCTGTGTGCAACCGCACGCCGGACCGCGTCTCCAGGCCCGACAAGCGCGCCGATGCGCCTTGACTTCGTTCGGTATAGCGAACATCTCGACCCCTCGACAACGGGGTGCGGCACCGACCGCGTCCTTATTCCTTCACGAACCCCGGGACATGGTGCGATGACCCGTCTTGACCGACAGACGGCCGAAGCCCTCGCGGAGCGGCTGTCTGGGCTCGACCTTCCAGGCCGCCTTCACGCGATCGCCGCCGCGATTCCCGGCCGCCTCGTCTTCACCACGAGCCTCGGCGTCGAGGATCAGGCGCTCACGTACGCGCTGGCCATGGCGGGCCTGGCCAAGGGGCTGACGAAGGGTCGGATCGCGATCGTCACCCTCGATACCGGCCGCCTGTTCGCCGAGACCTACGACACCTGGGCCGAGACCGAATCGGCCTACGGCATCCGGATCACCGCCTACGCGCCCGAGCGCGCCGCCGCGGAGGATTTCGTGCGGGACGAGGGCATCAACGGCTTCCGGCGCTCGGTGGCCGCCCGGCAGGCCTGCTGCGGCTTCCGCAAGGTCGAGCCCCTGGGCCGCGCCCTAGAGGGCGCCAGCGGCTGGCTCACGGGTCTGCGGGCCGGCCAATCGGCCAACCGCGCCGAGACGCCGCTCGCCGAATTCGACCCCGCGCGCAACCTGATCAAGCTGAACCCCCTGGCCGATTGGACGCGGGCGCAGGTCGACAGCTTCGTGCGCGACAATTTCGTGCCCTACAACGTGCTGCACGACCGCGGCTTCCCGTCGATCGGCTGCGCCCCCTGCACCCGCGCGGTGAAGCTCGGCGAGCCGGAGCGCGCCGGCCGCTGGTGGTGGGAGCAGGAAGACAAGAAGGAGTGCGGCCTGCATGTCGGCCAGCCCTCCGCGTCGGTGCAACCGGGCCAGGAGCCCGCAATCTTCGAAAGCAATTCAGACGTGAAGACCCGCCAGCCGGAGTTCGCCCGATGAGCGCCGCCCTCGCCGCCGCCGTGCAGCCGAGCGCCCCCGCCGACCGCCTCAGCCACCTCAAGCGGCTGGAGGCCGAGGCCATCCACATCTTTCGGGAGACGGTCGCCGAGGCCGAGAACCCGGTGATGCTCTACTCGATCGGCAAGGATTCCTCGGTGCTGCTGCACCTGGCTCTCAAGGCCTTCGCGCCCGGGCGGCTGCCGTTCCCCCTGCTCCACGTCGACACCACGTGGAAGTTCCGCGAGATGATCGCCTTCCGCGACGCCCGCGCCAAGGAACTCGACCTCGATCTTCTGGTCCATACCAACCCGGACGGGCTCGCCCGCGGGGTCGGGCCGGTGAGCCATGGCTCCGAGGTCCATACCGACGTGATGAAGACGCAGGCGCTGCGGCAGGCCCTCGACAAGTACAAGTTCGACGCCGCCTTCGGGGGCGCCCGCCGGGACGAGGAGGCGAGCCGCGCCAAGGAGCGGATCATCTCGTTGCGCACCGCGCAGCACCGCTGGGACCCCAAGCGCCAGCGCGCGGAGCCCTGGCACCTCTACAACCTCAAGAAGAAGCGCGGCGAGTCCCTGCGGGTGTTTCCGCTCTCGAACTGGACCGAGCTCGATATCTGGCTCTACATCGAGCAGGAAAACATTCCGATCGTGCCGCTCTACTTCGCGAAAGAGCGCCCCATGGTGGAGCGCGATGGCCAGCTGATCATGGTTGACGACGACCGCCTGCCCCTGGAGCCCGGCGAGGTTCCGCAGCAGCGCCTCGTCCGGTTCCGGACGCTCGGCTGCTACCCGCTGACCGGCGCGGTGGAGAGCGACGCGGCGACGCTGCCCGAGATCGTCGGCGAGACGCTGGCGGCGCGCACCTCGGAGCGCCAGGGCCGGGTGATCGACAAGGACGGTGCGGGCGCCATGGAGCGCAAGAAGCAGGAGGGCTATTTCTGATGACGGTGCACCAGGCTCCCACCGCGTTCGGTGACCGTGCCGCCACCTATCAGGCGTTCCTGGCCGCCCACCAGAACAAGGCCGTGCTGCGCTTCATCGCCTGCGGCTCCGTGGATGACGGCAAGTCGACGCTGATCGGCCGGCTCCTGCACGACACCAAGCAGATCTTCGACGACCAGATCTCGGCGCTCCAGCGCGACTCGCGCAAGCACGGGACGCAGGGTGCGGAGATGGACCTCGCGCTGCTGGTGGACGGCCTCCAGGCCGAGCGCGAGCAGGGCATCACCATCGACGTCGCCTATCGGTTCTTCTCCACTGACACGCGCTCGTTCATCGTGGCCGACACCCCCGGCCACGAGCAGTACACCCGCAACATGGCCACCGGCGCCTCGACGGCGGACGTGGCGGTGATCCTGGTGGATGCCCGTCAGGGGCTCACCCGCCAGACCCGGCGCCACGCGCTGCTGGTCTCGAATCTCGGGATCCGCCGGGTCGTGCTGGCGGTGAACAAGATGGACCTCGCCGGCTGGGCGCAGGGCACCTTCGACGGCATCGTGGCGGGTTTTTCCGACTTCGCCCGGGGGCTGAATTTCTCCGAGGTCAAGGCGATCCCGCTCTCGGCCAAGAACGGCGACAACGTCGTGGAGGCCGGGGTCGCGGCGCCCTGGTACACGGGCGGTCCGCTGCTCCGCTACCTGGAGACCGTGCCGGTCCACGCGGAGGCGCTGAACGCGCCGTTCCGGATGGCGGTTCAGTGGGTCAACCGGCCCAATTCCGAGTTCCGCGGCTATAGCGGCCGGATCGGCAGCGGCCGGGTCCGCCCGGGCGATTCCGTGACGGTCCAGCCCTCCGGCCGGACCTCCACGGTGGCGCGGATCTACACCGCCGACGGCGACCTGGCGGAGGCCGGCGAGGACGAGTCGGTCACCCTGGTGCTCGCCGACCAGATCGACGCCTCCCGCGGGCAGGTGATCGTCGCGACGGACGCGCCGATGCGGGTCACCGAGACGCTGGACGCCCGCCTGTTCTGGGCGGCCGAGACCGATCTCAGCCCGGGCGCCAGCCTGTTCGCCAAGATCGGCACCGCCACGGTCACCGCGACCGTGGAGCGGATCGTCTCGCGGATCGACCCGGAGACCGGCAAGCCCGGCCCGGCCGAGCGCCTGTCGGCCAACGACATCGCCGACGTGTCCCTGCGCCTCGACCGGCCGGTGGCGGTGGACGCCTACGCGGAGAATCGCGAGACCGGCAGCCTGATCCTGATCGACCGCGAGACCACCGATACGGCGGCCTTGGGGCTGGTTCTGGCACCCACGATCCAGGCGTCCCAGCCGGCGGCTTCACAGGCTGGCGAGAAGGGACCGAGCCTGCTCGGTCGCCTCGGACGGTTGTTCGGGCGCTGAGCATCCGGGGCGCCGGACGGACATCCGCTCCGTCGCCCCGGAACGCCTGCGTTCACAGCCTTCGCATCACACCCGCAGCACGATGAAGCGGAGCACGAGGATCGCGAGCAACAGGCCGAAGAGGCCGCCGTGGGACCAAGCGAGGTAGCAGGCGAGACCGCCGGCGAGGACGAGCGCCGGCAGGCCGATCCGCAGCCTGCCGAGGATCGCGAGGGTCGGATCGGGGGCCGTATCGTGAAGACCCGGCACCGTCCGCGTCGGGTTGGGCGGAAAGGGTTTCCCGCCCACGATGAAAGCGGCGATCTCGGGCCAGTGCGCCTCCCCGATCCCGGCCCCGTGTCCGCCCAGGAGGTAGCGGTACTCGGTGAGGGCCGGCCGCAGCCCGGCATCCCGGAAGCCGTCGAAGCCCGCGCCCCCGAGATCGAATGCGCGGATCCACTCGACACTCTTCGGCAGCAGGGCGACCACCCAATCGTCGGCCGCCACAATATTCTGGAAGGCCGTGATGCGTCCATTATTGAGCATCTGCGCCCACGGGTAGTCGCGGCGCACGACGCTGCCGGCAAACAGGACGTGCCTGAAGTGGATCGCCGGATAGTCGGTCAGCGCCCGCGCGGCGAGGTACGTGCCGTTCGAGTGCCCGACATAGTGAAAGTCGGATTTCGGGTACTGCGCGAAGGCCGTCACATACTGATCGGCGAACCACTCGACCTTCTCGCGCCGGATCCACGGCAGCACGAACGGCAGCATCGCGAAGTAGCCGTAGCTGGGCGTCCAGCTTCGGAACTGCGTGACCCCGCTCTCGGCCTTGCCGCCATTGTCCCGGACCTTCTCGGCGATCCGGTGCGTCCAGAATCCGTCGTCGCGGATGCCGTGGATCACGAACACCGTGTTGCCGACATCGAAATCGACGGCGTCGATCTCATCGACGAGCAGGGCCGGATCGAGGGCGGCCTTCGCCAAGGTGGGGCGCGTGGCCGTCAGGGCCGTTTGGACCAGATGCCCGCGCCGGAGGGCGGCCGGATCGCCCGTGAGCGTGATCGCCTGTGCATGGTCGGTGTCGGGCAACTCGATCAGGAAGTAGTCCTGCTGGGTCGGACCGGCGGGGGCTGCGGTGTAGCCGGTCTCCTGGAAGGCCCATTTGCTGCCGTCGACCGCGAGGTCGACCTGGTCGACCGGCGAGATCAAGTCGTCCTGCGTGCCGAGCATCTGGATGAGGATCGGGCGGTCCTTGTCGACGAGGTGGGGCGGCGGGTTCCTGCGATAGGCGAGCCAGTGCAGCCGGATCTGCGCCATGAACGGCGCGCCGAGCCGGAAATCGAAGGCGGTCGGGGTCCAGCCTTTCCCCGGCGTCGGAATGTGACCGAACAGGCCGACGAGGTTGAACAGGATGGTGTAGTACCAGCTCATCCGCTCGGAGATCTTCCAGCCGCGGTTGAAGGCTGCGAGCATGACGATGCGCTCGACCTTGTAGGCCCAGTCGCGCGGCCTCTGATGGCCGAGATCGCGCTCCTGCCGGAAGTTGCTGGGCCAGCCGGCCGCGACCAGGAACAGGCGCCGTGCCAGCGTGGCGCCGACGCTGTGGCCGACGAGGACGATCCGGTCGGGCTCGCGCAGGCGCACCTGCTCGTCGATGCCGTCGAGCAGGAGGCCGATGATCGCGCCGGCCCGTGCCCCGGAGAGCCAGCTCCCATGGGGAAGGTCCGGGGCGAAGATCTGTGTATCCGGTCCGTAGGCGATCCGGGCCGCGGCGATGACGTCGCGCAGACGGTGCGCCGAACTTCCGAGACCGTGCACCACAACCACGAGGGTCCGAGCGGCCGGCGCAGCGCGCGCTGGATTCGCGGCAGTCTGGCTCATGGCGGCGCCCGTCCGTTCGGTTTCGGGTGTTTTAACTTCCCGTCGCGGCCTCGTAAATTGATTTCACGGAACAGACGTCTTTTTTGGTGAGGCGTTGGCCCGTATCCATGCGCCAGATAGAAGGTATCTGGGGCGCAATTGGCCGTATTCCGCCGGGATAGAGTGCGGGATTCCCTATCCGACGGTCCCCGCAAGGCCCCAGGCCCGCGCCAGCAACGTGTAGGATTCCCGCCGCGCCGCCTGGTCGGGAATCGCCGAGACGATCATCAGCGCGTCCGCTTGCGTGTGCTCGACCAGCTCCGCAAGTCGCGCCCGCAGGGTCTCGGGGTCGCCCACGTGCAGCTTGTCACGGCCGCGCTCGATTTGGGCCCGCTCGGCCTCGGAATATGGATAGGCCAGCGCCTCCGCGAGGCTCGGCAGCGGCCGGTACTCCCCCCGCTCCCGTCGGAGCGTCGACAGGCGGGCGCTCGCGGCCAGCCGCTCGGCCTCGGCATCGGTGGCGGCGCAGATCGCCGCCACGGTCAGGATGGCGTGTGGCCGGGCGCCGAGCCGCGTCGGCCGGAACAGGCGGCGATAGGCGAGCATCGGCGCCTCGGCGGGCATCCCGGAGAAGTGCTGCGCGAAGCCGAAGCCGCAGCCGATCTCGCCGGCGAGCTGGGCGCTGTAGTCGGAGGAGCCGAGCAGGAAGAGCGGCGGCAGCCTCACATCCGCCGGGCTCGCCGTGATCCGGGCGAACGGGTGCCCCTCCGGGAAGCCCGCGTCCCAGAACAGCAGCTCCTGCAGGCGGTCGAGGAAGTCGTCGTTGCCGCCCTCCCCCGGCGCCTCCCGGCGGCGCAGCGCCCGGGCCGTGAGGCCGTCGGTGCCCGGCGCGCGCCCGAGGCCGAGATCGATCCGGCCGGGAAACAGCGCCTCCAGCACCCGGAAGCGCTCGGCCACCATCAGCGGCGCGTGGTTCGGCAGCATGATCCCGCCCGAGCCGACCCGGAGATGGCGGGTCGCGGCGGCGATCTGGCCGATCATGATCTCGGGAGCCGGGCTCGCCACGTTCGGCAGCGCGTGGTGCTCGGCGAGCCAGTAGCGGGTGTAGCCCAGCCCATCGACGTGCCGGGCGAGCGCCAGGGTGTCGTGCAGCGCCTGCGCCGGGGTCGAATCGGCGCTGACGAAGGAGAGGTCGAGGACGGAGAGCGGGGTCATGCCGAGAGAGATGGGTGTGCGGGCCGGGCGGTGCGAGGGCGCTGCGTTACGAGGACGGCCCACGCGGTTCGTCCCCTGTCCCATCCCCGTAGAACGCCGCGACGTCACGTCCGCCGTAGAAGACATTGAAGATGCGAACGGCTCCGCGCTCCACACGGTATGTGATGACCGCGGACCGCTCGAATGACACCGTCCGCAGACCTTCCAGGAGATCGTCGCGGGGCCGGCCCGCATGCGGCGCGTCACCGATGCGATCACACCGGTCCTTGATCCGCTGCGTGAACCGCCGCGCCGTCACGATGTCCTGGCTCCGATGCAGGATCGTTCGAAAGATATCGGCGAGGTCGGTTCGCGCCTGCGGGCGGAACACCACCGGCAGTCTACGCACGACGGAAGTCGCGCTCTGCTTCGGCGAACACCCTCTCGAGATCCTCCTGAACCTCGTCGATGCTCAGATCGGGCCGCGGATCGTCCAATGATTTCCGGATGCGGGCGCGGATGGCATCGAGCCGTTCGGCATCCTCCCGGCGCTGGCGCTGCAGGGCGTGCACGGCCTCGTCGAGGAGCGCGTCCACGGAGGCGTACTCGCCGGCCTCGACGCTCGCGCGCACGGCGCGGAGCGTGTCCGGCGCCAGGGTAATGCTGATCGTCTCGCCCATCGGCAGGGCCTCGCGTTCCGTCCCGAGTCTCGACCATGGTAGCAGAGAACGCGGGTCCGCGCGCCGCCCCGGCGTCCCGTGCTTGCCGGCTCAGCGTCCCCGGCCTAGGGTCCCGCCGCGCCGCGGAGCCGCGGCATCCGATCTCGAAAAACCGGAGCATCGCCCATCATGGCTCTCCTCGCCGACGTCCTCTCGCGGGTGAAGCCGTCCGCGACCATCGTGATGACCCAGAAGGCCCGGGACCTGAAGGCGTCCGGCGTCGACGTCATCAGCCTGTCGGTGGGCGAGCCGGATTTCGACACGCCGGACCACATCAAGCAGGCCGCGATCGAGGCGATCCACCGCAACGAGACCCGCTACCCGCCGGTCTCCGGCATCGCGCCCCTGCGCGAGGCGATCGTGCGCAAGTTCAAGCGCGAGAACGGGCTCGACTACAAGATTTCTCAGACCATCGTGGGCACCGGCGGCAAGCAGGTGCTGTACAACGCGTTCCTCGCCACCCTGAACCCCGGCGACGAGGTCGTGATCCCCCGCCCCTACTGGGTGTCCTATCCGGAGATGGTCGGGCTGTGCGGCGGCACCCCGGTCTTCGCCGACACCGACATGGACCACGGCTTCAAGCTCCAGCCGGAGGAGCTCGACCGGGTGCTGACCCCGAAGACCAAGTGGATCGTCCTGAACTCACCCTCGAACCCGTCCGGGGCCGCCTACACGCGCGACGAGATGAAGGCGCTCACCGACGTGCTGCTGCGCTATCCCGACGTGCACATCCTGACCGACGACATCTACGAGCACCTGACCTACGGCGACTTCGAATTCGTCACCCCGGCCCAGGTCGAGCCGCAGCTGATCGAGCGCACGCTGACGATGAACGGCGTCTCGAAGGGCTACGCCATGACCGGCTGGCGGATCGGCTACGCGGCCGGACCCGAAAAACTCATCAAGGCGATGGACTTCGTGCAGGGCCAGCAGACCTCGGGCGCCACCACGATCGCGCAATGGGCCGCGGTCGCCGCTCTCGACGGGCCGCAGGATCACCTCGCCACGTTCCGCGCGGCCTTCCAGGGCCGGCGCGACCTCGTCGTGTCGATGCTCAACCAGACCAACGGCCTGACCTGCCCGACGCCGGAGGGCGCCTTCTACGTCTACCCGTCCTGCGCGGCGCTGATCGGCAAGAGGACGGAGGCCGGCAAGACCATCGAGACCGACGAGGATTTCGTCACCGAGTTGCTCCAGGCCGAGGGCGTGGCCGCGGTGCACGGCTCGGCCTTCGGGCTCGGCCCGAACCTGCGCATCTCCTACGCGACCTCCAACGCGGTGCTGGAGGAAGCCTGCCGGCGGATCCAGCGGTTCTGCGGCTCGCTGCGGTAGCGTCTCGAACGGGGGGCCGTACGCCTCCGTCCCGCCGAGCCACGGAGGCCGCCGCAAACGGAATCGCCTGATCAGTCGGCGATTCCGAGCACGAGGGCGAGCATCCGGTTCAGGGTGGTGAGGGTATCGCGCTCCAATCGGCCGATGGGGGCGCTGCATTTCGCGCGTGGCATCGCGATGATCTTGTCGGTCATGATCTGCGAGACGCTTCGCAATCCGTTGGCCGCCGTCGGTTCGACGGTCAGACGGAAAAGAGGCGCATTCCGAAGCGTACTCGTGAGCAGGCAGACGAGGAGACTGTCGGTCTCGACGAGCCAGTCGGACTGGACGACGAGGGCGGGACGCGGTTTGCCGTAGGCACCGGGTGGTGAGACGGTGACGATGTCGCCGCGCGTCACGGTTCGGGCCAATCGAAGGCCGCTGCGATGAAGTCCAGGGCTTCGGCCTCCTCGGGCGCGCCCTTCAGGAGCGCGGCCTGCCGGGCGGCTTCCTCCCTGAAGCCCGGCACGGACGGATCCGGAACCCAGATGCGCACGAGCTTCATGCCGTCACGCCGCAGGGCACGATGATAGCGCTGGGCCTTCGACTGGCCTTCCCGGGGCTTGATCTGGGGCATGGTGTGGCGGGTCCGATCGCGCGCCGTGCCTCATGCTAGTCCTCGGCCGCGCTCCTGACTACCATGTCCGGCTCCTGAGTTATCGTGAGCCATTCCATGCCCACCATCGCGGTGATCGCCCCCGGCGCCATGGGCAGCGCCGTCGGGGCCCGGCTTGTCCAGCACGGCGCCCGCGTCCTGACCGCCCTCGACGGGCGAGGGGCCGCGAGCCGGGCCCGGGCCGAGGCCGCCGGGATGGTCCACGCGGCGGATGCCGACCTCGCCGCCGCCGACCTCGTGCTCTCGATCGTGCCCCCCGCCGACGCGGAGGCGCTGGCCCTCCGGCTCGCGCCCGCCCTGGCGGCCGCCCCACGCAAGCCGGTCTACATCGACGCCAACGCCGTCAGCCCGGATACGGTCGGCCGCATCGCCGGGATCGTCGCCGCCACCGGCGCGCCGTTCCTCGACGGGGCGATCCTGGGCCTGCCGCCGCAGCCCGGCACTAAGGGGCCGCGCGTCTACGTCTCGGGCGCCGACACCGCCCCGGCCCTGGTCCTGCGCGATCTAGGCCTCGACCTGCGCGTCTGCCCCGGGGATGTCGGCGCCGCCTCCAGCCTGAAGATGAGCTATGCCGGCCTCAACAAGGGCCTGACGGCGCTCGCCGCGATCATGATCCTGGCCGCCGAGCGCGCCGGGGCCGGCCCGGCCCTCCTAGCCGAACTCGCCGAGAACGAGCCGGCGCTGCTGGCCCGCTTCGCCAAGGGCCTGCCCGACATGGCGCCGAAGGCCTACCGCTGGGCGCCCGAGATGGCGGAGATCGCCGACTTCCTCGGTGCGGACGCGGCCGGCCGGCAGGTCTTCACCGGCTATGCCGGCCTCTACCGGCACCTCGCCGCACAGGCCGGCGAGGCCGACATCGCGGCCCTGATGCGCTTCGCCGCGGCCGCCGTGACGCGCTGATCGCCGCGGGGGGCGCCGAAACGATCCCGCCTCTGTTGCCGGCTCGGCTGTCAGCCTCTACACGGGCTGTCCCCGGCCGCCGATGCGCCTGAAGGTTTCGCGAGCCCGCTCGGGCCTGCATGGCAGCGGGGTCGGTAGTGACGGGGCGGTCCGGACCAGTTCTCTGGGCCGTTCCTGTGAGGCTCAGTGGGCCGAGTCGCTGCAGGAGTGTCGGGAGCGCGGGGAACAGGAACCGCGGGTTCGGCGCAAGGCCCACATCGCTTCCCCCGTTCGACACCCGGCAGCGCGGACCTGACCCGTTCCGGGACGGGCCCGCCCGGGGCGATTGCGGCTTCGTTCACGCTCCGGGGCGATGATGCCAGGAGGCCGGGGATCCGGTCCGGCGTAACCGCGTTCTTTCGGGCCTGAGATCATGCGAGCCCTGCTCACCGGCGGCATCAAGGCGATCCTGGCGGTCGCCGCGCTGTCCACCGCCGCCCATTGGACCCTGCGCGTGCAGAGGGAGGCCGCGCTCCCCGTTGCGGCCGCCGCCGCGTCCGAGCCGGCCGTGACGGGATCGATCGAGCCCCGTCGGGTCGAGCGTCCGCTCGCCGCCGCGGGCGCTCCGCCCGCCCCGGTGGTGCCGGCGGCGGGGATCGGTCCGGTCTCGGGTCTCGACCAGACGCACCTCGCCACCCTGATCGCCGGCGCGACGCCGTCGAAGCCGAAGCTCGCCAAGGCGGCGACCCGGACCGCGTCGGCCGAGAAGGTCGCGGCCAAGCGCTGAGCCGGCCGCCTGCCGACCGTGCCGCCTGCATGGTTCCCCTGCAAGCCGGCCGATACCCGAGCGGGCGCGCGCGTGGCAGGAGTATCGGCCTCCAGCGAGGTTGAGCCGAGATGCGCACGCGGGTCGCGACGTCCGTTACCGATGACATCGCCCCCGCGCGCCCCGCCCCCGACGCGGATCTCGCCGGCCGCCGGAGGCTCGTCGGCATCGCGCTGATGTGCGGGGCGGTCGCCTTCTTCGCGAGCCTCGACGCCTGCGGCAAGACGCTGGCCCGGGCCGGGGTCGACCCGCTGGTCACCACCTTCATGCGCTACGCGGCGAGCGTCGCCATGATCTCGCTGTTCATCAACCCGGTGCGCACCCCCGCCGTGGTGAAGAGCCGGCGGCTGCCGCTGCAGATCATCCGCTCGCTGCTGCTCTTCGCCTCCACGGCCCTGAACTTCCTGGCCCTGCGCTACCTGCAGATGGCCGAGACGATCTCGATCCAGTTCGCCGCGCCGCTGACGGTGGCTCTGCTCGCCGGGCCGCTGCTGGGCGAATGGTCCTCCCGGGCGCGGATGGCGGCGATCGGCGTCGGTTTCCTCGGCGTGCTGGTGATCGTGCGCCCGGGGGTCGGCGGGATGCACCCGGCCGCGCTCCTATGCGTGGCCAACGTGGTCGTCTACGCCTTCTACGCGATCATCACGCGCAAGCTCGCGGCCTACGATTCCACCGCCACCACCATGTTCTACACCGGGCTCGCGGGCCTCGGCCTGATGGCCCCGCTCCTGCCGTGGATCTGGTCGAGCCCGGCCAGCCTGACCCAGTGGGCGCTGCTGCTCGGGGTCGCCCTGTTCGGGACGCTGGGCCACTGGCTGCTGGTGCTGGCCCATGCCCGGGCGCCGGCCAACGTGCTGGCGCCGTTCATCTACACGCAGCTGCTCTGGTCCGTGACCTTCGGCTTCCTGCTGTTCGGCGACCTGCCGAGCCGCTGGACCGTGGCGGGCGCCATGATCGTGGTCGGCTCCGGCCTGTATCTCCTGGCGCAGGAGACGATCCGCCGGGAGGCGCGGCCGGCCGCCTGAGGCGACCGGCCGGGATCAGCTCAGCGACCAAGGCGCTCCTGGCGGTCCATCCGATCCTCGCGGCGCTCTTCGCGGCGATCCTCGCGGGCGCGGCGGGCCGGATCCGGATCGGTGCCGAGCACGCCGCCGACGGTGCCGGTGGCCGCGCCCATGGCACCGCCGACGACCCCGCCCACCGGGCCGGCCGCGGCCGCACCGTCCTCGGCGCCGCGCTGGGCGCCGCGGGCCGTGCCCTGGGCCTGCGCGGCACCCGCGAAGGCCAGCGGCGCCAGGGCGAGGGTCGTGATCAGAAGCTTCTTCATGGGGGTTTCTCCGGTCTTCCTCTGGGACGGCTCCGCGCCGCCTCGGGCGCGGAGGATGTCCGGGTCAACGGCCCAGGCGCCGAAAGGTCTCATCCGCGCTCGCATTCGCGTGATCGGCCCTGCCGCTGGCCTCGGGCCGGGGCGGCTGATAGAGAACGCGTCATGCCCGCTTCGTGCGCCCCGCGCGGCCCCGGCCGCCCGATTCGAATTACCGGCCCGGCCTCCGCCTGAGGGCCCGCTTCGGCGCGGCCGCGCGGAGGTCCGGGATCCTCCTGCCGCCTGACCCGAACCTGCCGGCCGTCCGCCGCCGGCCCGACCGCCGATGCGAGATCCGATGACCACCCCCGAGACTGCGCCCGCCGCGCCCGCCCGCGATTATTCCAAGACCCTGTTCCTGCCGCAGACCGAATTCCCGATGCGCGCCGGCCTGCCGGTCCGCGAGCCGCTCCTCATCGCGCGCTGGAACGAGATCGACCTCTACGGCAAGCTGCGCGCCCGCGGCCGGGGCCGGCCGAAATTCGTGCTGCACGACGGCCCGCCCTACGCCAACGGCAACATCCACATCGGCACAGCGCTCAACAAGATCCTGAAGGACGTCGTGGTGCGCTCGCAAGGCGCGCTCGGCTTCGACGCCAACTACGTCCCGGGCTGGGACTGTCACGGCCTGCCGATCGAGTGGAAGATCGAGGAGCAGTACCGCGCCAAGGGCCGCAACAAGGACGACGTGCCGGTGATCGAGTTCCGTCAGGAATGCCGGACCTTCGCGGCGCACTGGCTCGACGTGCAGCGGGAGGAATTCAAGCGCCTCGGCGGCACCGGCGACTGGGACCACCCCTACGCCACCATGGCCTACCCGGCCGAGGCGGTGATCGCCGACGAGCTGATGAGGTTCTCGATGTCGGGCCAGCTCTACCGGGGCTCGAAGCCGGTGATGTGGTCGGTGGTCGAGAAGACCGCGCTCGCCGAGGCCGAGGTCGAGTACGAGGAGCATGTCAGCGACACGATCTTTTGTGCGTTTCCGATCGTCCGGAGATCGGACAAGCGGATGGCGAAGTTTTACGACCGAGACACGCCCGCGGAAATCACCCCAAGTTCCGATCCGCTACTGAAAGACGCTTCGGTGGTCATCTGGACCACGACGCCCTGGACTATCCCAGGCAACCGAGCAGTCGCTTACTCGCGCAAGCTTCGGTACGGGGTCTATCAGGTGACGGCGGCGCCGGAGGGAAACTGGGCTAAGGTCGGGAACACTTACGTCCTTTCCGATACTTTGGCCGGCACAGTGTTTAAGGCGGCCAAGGTCGAGGCCTTCGAGCGCCTGGGCGACTTCTCACTCGATGATGTGGCTTGGTTGAAGCACCCGCTAGCTGGCCGCGGCTACGACTTCCCCGTCCCGATGCTCGACGGCGACCACGTCACGGACGAGTCTGGCACCGGCTTCGTCCACACGGCGCCGGGCCACGGCCGCGAGGATTTCGAGTTGTGGATGGCGAGCGGCCGTCTGCTCGCCGAGCGCGGCATCGACCCGGCCATCCCCTACACGGTGGATGCCGACGGCGCCCTGACCAAGGCCGCCCCCGGCTTCGAGGGCAAGCGCGTCCTGACCGACAAGGGCGAGAAGGGCGACGCCAACAAGGCGGTCATCGCCGCGCTCACCGAGGCCGGGGCGCTCGTCGCCCGCGGCGTGCTGCGCCACCAGTACCCACATTCCTGGCGCTCCAAGAAGCCGGTGATTTTTCGCAATACGCCGCAATGGTTCATCGCCATGGACCGGCCGGTGGACAGCCTCGGCAACCGATCCCTGCGCGAGGTCGCGCTCCGGGGCATCGACGAGACGCAATGGGTCCCGCCGCAAGGCAAGAACCGCATCACCGGCATGGTCGCGAACCGGCCGGACTGGGTGGTCTCGCGCCAGCGCGCCTGGGGCGTGCCGATCACCGTCTTCGTCCACCGGGAGACCGGTGAGATCCTGAAGGACGCGGCCGTCAACGCCCGCATCCGCGACGCCTTCGCCACGGAGGGCGCCGACGCGTGGTTCCGGGACGATGCCGCCGCGCGGTTCCTCGCGCCCGACCACGACCCGGCGTCTTACGAAAAAGTCACCGACGTCCTCGACGTCTGGTTCGATTCGGGCTCGACCCACGCCTTCGTGCTGGACGATCCGGAGGCCTTCCCGGGGCTGGCCGGGGTGCGGCGGGTCCGCGACGGCGGCCAGGACCGGGTGATGTACCTGGAGGGGTCGGACCAGCACCGGGGCTGGTTCCAGTCCTCGCTGCTCGAATCCTCCGGCACCCGCGGCCGGGCGCCCTACGACATCGTCCTGACCCATGGCTTCGTCCTCGACGCCAAGGGCCTGAAGATGTCGAAGTCGAAGGGCAACGTCGTCGCGCCCCAGAGCGTGATCAAGGATTCGGGCGCCGACATCCTGCGCCTGTGGGTGGCGGCCTCGGACTATACCGACGACCTGCGCATCGGACCGGAGATCATCAAGACGTTTGCGGAGACCTACCGCAAGCTGCGCAACTCCCTGCGCTGGATGCTCGGTTCCCTGGCGCATCGGGTGCCGGGCGATGACGTCGAGTTCCAAAAAATGCCGGAGCTGGAGCGGCTGATCCTGCACCGGCTGGCCGAGCTCGACGGCGAGATCCGCGAGGCCTACGCGACCTTCGACACCAAGCGGGTGGTGGCGCTGCTCAACGGCTTCATGACCGGCGACCTGTCGTCCTTCTACTTCGACGTGCGCAAGGACGCCCTGTACTGCGATCCCGTCTCCTCGGTCCGCCGCCGGGCGGCCCTGCAGGTGATCGACGCGGCGTTCCACCGGGCGGCGATCTGGCTCGCCCCGGTGCTGGCCTTCACCGCCGAGGAGGCGTGGCTCGACCGCTACCCGTCCGCGGATGGCTCCGTGCATCTCCAGACGCTGCCGGACACCCCGGCCGCATGGCGCGACGACGCCCTCGCGGAGCGCTGGCAGAAAATCCGGCGGGTGCGGCGGGTGGTCACCGGCGCCCTGGAGATCGAGCGCGCGGCCAAGCGGATCGGCGCGAGCCTGGAGGCGGCGCCGACCGTCTACGTGGCCGATCCCGAGCTTCTGGCCGCGCTGGAGGGCTGCGCCTTCGCCGATACCTGCATCACCTCGGACATCACCGTGGTGGCGGGCGAGGGCCCGGCCGACGCCTTCCGCCTCGACGAGGTCCGCGGCGTCGCCGTGGTCCCGAGCCCGGCCGAGGGGCGCAAATGCGCCCGCTCCTGGCGGGTCAGCCCGGACGTGGGCAGCGATCCGGATTTTCCCGACGTGACCCCCCGCGACGCCCAGGCCCTGCGCGAGTGGGACGCGGCGCATCCGGAGGCGAGCGCGGCGTGAGATCGCTCGCGACATCGCCCTCCCCCCTCTGCGGGGGAGGGTGGCCCCCGAAGGGGGTCGGGAGAGGGGAGCGCGGCTTCAAGAGAGGGCGCGACCGACATGAAGGACACTGCGTTCTTCTGCCCCGGCGCTCCCCTCTCCCCCCCTGCTTCGCAGGGTACCCTCCCCCGCAGAGGGGGGAGGGAGACGCGTGCTGGGTCCGTCGCCCATGACCCCCGCCCGCGCCGGCCTGCTGGCCCTCCTCCTCACCCTGGTGCTCGACCAAGCCTCCAAGCTCGGGCTCTATGTCGGCACCGACCTCGTCCTGACCCAGCCCTGGCGGCTGGCGCCCTTCGCCGACTTCGTGGTGGTCTGGAACCGGGGCGTCTCCTACGGGCTGTTCCAGCAGGAGGGCGGGCTCGGGCGCTGGCTCCTCGTGGTCCTGTCGCTCGCCGCCGCCCTCGGGCTCGGGATCTGGATGATGCGGGCGGGCTCGCGGCTCCTCGCGGTCGCCCTCGGGCTGATCGTCGGCGGCGCGCTCGGCAACGCCGTCGACCGGGCCGTCTACGGGGCGGTGTTCGACTTCGTCCACCTGCATGCCGGCGGCTGGTCCTGGTACGTGTTCAACGTGGCCGACGCGGCGATCGTGGCCGGGGTGATCGGCCTGATCCTCGACAGCCTGTCCCCGGCCGGCCGCAGGGGACGGACGGCGCCCGCGCCGGGCGATCCGGCCCCGCGCCTGTGATCCGTGCGACACAATGGGCGCCCTGCCCGATCGCCCTGGCGCGACGTAGCCAAGGCGCCATACGATCGCCGGAAACCGGTCTCAGGCCGGGACCCGTCGGATCGGGCCGCGCCGCGGCGATCCCTGAGCCGGACTCCCCCGTCCGGAACCCGTGAGGCAGCATGACCGCGCATCGCAGGCTTCGTCTTCTCCTTCCCGCCGCGGTCGCCCTGACGCCGCTCCTCGTGGCCGGTGCCCAGGCGCAGGAGCGTGGCGAGTTCATGCGCGACGCGCTGTCGGGCATCGGGCTGCTGGAGAAGCGCCAGGACCCGATCGACTATCACGAGCGGCCGCCGCTGGTGATGCCGCCCAAGATCGACGGCAAGGCCCTGCCCCAGCCCCGGGCCCGCTCCACCAGCACCGCCTGGCCGAAGGATCCCGAGATCGTGGAGCGCGAGCATGCCGCCGCGGAGCGCCGCCGCCCGACGGGCAGCCAGGCCCGGGGTCGCTACGACGACAACAACGCCACCCTCTCGGTGGACGAGATCCGCAACGGCCGCCGCGCCGGCGCGAACGTGACCACCGAGGCCGAGCGCAAGCCCGGCGACAACAACCGCGACGACAGCCTGCTCAGCCCCTTCGAGCTGTTGAAGGGCAAGAGCGCCAACGCCGAGCCGGCCGACGTGGAGCCGAACCGCGACGTCCTCACGGATCCGCCGACCGGCTACCGGCAATCGCCGAAGAAGCTGGCGCGCCCGCCGTCGAACGACCCGATCAACAACGCCAGCCGCGAGCGCGAAGAGGCGGATCCGCAGGCCTATCTCCGCCAGAGGGCGCAGCAGTAACCGGAGCGCCGTGGCGCTGTTGCAACGGCGGCCCGGCGTGGCAACATGTGGTGTTTGCCCCGGTGCGGTTCTTGCCCGCCGGAGGCCAGGACGGTCCCGACCCGCGCGCATCCCGAGCGGTGGCGCACGGCGGGGCCGGCAGAAGGAAAGCGGAATGCACCTGTTCAGGACGGCGACGCCCCCCCTCTTCCCGCTGCGTCCGGGCTCGCCCTTCGGCGCCAGCGCCGGCCGGGGCGAGGCCGCGCCGTTCGGGCGTTCCGAGGCGGGCGGACCGGAGGTCACGGCCTTCACCCTCGACAACGGCCTCGACGTGGTGGTCGTGCCCGATCACCGGGCCCCCGTCGCCACCCACATGATCTGGTACCGCAACGGCTCGGCCGACGATCCGCTGGGCCAGTCGGGCATCGCCCACTTCCTCGAGCACCTGATGTTCAAGGGCACCGAGACGCACCCGGTCGGCGCCTTCTCGAAGGCGGTGTCGGGCCTCGGCGGCCAGGAGAACGCCTTCACCAGCTACGACTACACCGCCTATTTCCAGCGGGTCGCCCGGGACCATCTCGGCACCATGATGGAATTCGAGGCCGACCGCATGAGCGGCCTCGTCCTCGACGACGCCGTCGTCGCCCCCGAGCGCGACGTGGTGCTGGAGGAGCGGCGCATGCGGGTCGAGACCGACCCCTCCGCCCAGCTCTCCGAGGCGATGGCGGCCGGCCTGTTCGTGCACCACCCCTACGGCATCCCGATCATCGGCTGGATGCACGAGATCGAGGGGCTGAACCGCGAGCACGCGCTGGCCTATTACAAGCGCTTCTATACCCCCGAGAACGCCATCCTGGTGGTGGCCGGCGACGTCACCCCGGACGAGGTCCGGCGGCTCGCGGAGACCACCTACGGCCGCGTCACGCCCCAGGGTGCCCGGCCCGAGCGCCTGCGCCCCCGGGAGCCGGAGCCGAAGGCGCTCCGCCGGGTCGCGGTCGCCGACCCGAAGGTCGAGCAGCCGACCCTGCAGCGGCTCTACCTGACGCCCTCCTGCATCACCGCCCGCGACGGCGGCTGCCACGACCTCGAACTGCTCGCCGAGGTGCTGGGCGGCGGCTCGACCTCCTATCTCTACCGCAAGCTGGTCCTGGAGACCGGCCTCGCGGTCAATGCCGGCGCCTGGTACATGGGCTCGGCGATCGACGACACCCGCTTCTCCGTCTACGCGATCCCCGCCGAGGGCGTGCCCCTGGAGAAGCTGGAGGAGGCCGTGGACAAGGTCCTGCGCCGCGCCCCCGCGGAGGCCCTGGACGCCGAGGCGATCGAGCGCGCCAAGACCCGCCTCGTGGCCGAGACCGTCTACTCGTCGGACAGCCAGTCGTCGCTCGCCCGGATCTACGGCTCGGCCCTGGCGATCGGCGAGACGATCGAGGAGGTCCGCCGCTGGCCGACCGACATCGAGGCGGTGACGCAGGATCGCCTCAAGACCACCGCCGAGCGCTGGCTGATGCCGGCGCGCTCGGTCACCGGCTACCTGACCAAGGCGCAGGATCCCGACGCCCCGGTGGCGATGGCCGCCGAGTAACCCCGCGCGCGGCCCCGTCCGCCCACCGCCGGGCGGTGTCGGGGCGCGCACCGAACGGGAGCCTTGGCCCGCTCCGCCGCCGCCCGAGACAGAGACAAGAGGTTCCCATGAGCTTGACCGAGACCTTGGTCGAGACCGTCGCCCCCGCCGCCAACTCGCCCACCACGGCGCTGCCGGTCGCCACCGCCGCCGGCGTCGAGGCGTGGCACGTCGAATCCCCCGTGGTGCCGATGATCGCCCTCGCCTTCACCTTCGAGGGCGGTGCCGCGCAGGACCCGGCCGGCAAGGCCGGCTGTGCGCAGATGCTGGCGCGGCTCCTCGACGAGGGGGCGGGCGACCTGACCTCCGACATGTTCCAGGAGCGGCTCGCCGCCCGGGCGATCGAATTGTCGTTCCATGCCGGGCCTGACGCGGTCGGCGGCTCCCTCAAGATGCTGGTCAAGCACGCCGACGAGGCCATCGGGCTCCTCGCCTTGGCGCTCGCCAAGCCGCGCCTCGATCCGGACGCCGTCGAGCGCGTCCGCGGCCAGGTCATCGCGGGCCTGCGCTACCAGCAGAACGATCCGGGTGTCCTGGCCTCGCGCCGGTTCTTCCAGGAGGCGTTCGCCGGCCATGCCTATGCCCACCCCTCCTCGGGCACGGTGGAGAGCATCGCCACGATCACCCGGGACGACCTCCTGGCGATGCATGCCCGCATCATCGGGCGCGGCCGGGTGAAGGTGGCGGCCGTGGGCGCCATCGGCGCCGAGCAACTCGCCGAGGGCCTGAACCGCGCCTTCGGGTCCCTGCCGGAGGCCGGGGCGCTCAAGGCGGTCCCGCGCACGGAGGTGCAGGGTCTCGGCCAGCGGATCGTGGTCGATCTCGACGTGCCGCAATCGGTGATCCGCTTCGGCATGGCCGGCGTGCCCTGGCGCGATCCGGACTTCATCCCGGCCTACGTGCTGAACCACATTCTGGGCGGGGGGGTGTTCACCTCGCGCCTGTTCCAGGAGGTGCGGGAGAAGCGCGGGCTGGCCTACTCGGTGGGGACCTCGCTGGTCAGCCACCGGTCGGCCTCGATGACCTGGGGCTACACCGCCACCAAGAACGAGCGCGTGGGCGAGGCGCTGTCGGTGATCGGCGACGAGATCGGCCGGCTGATCACGGACGGGCCGGACGACGACGAGCTGCAGAAGGCCAAGGACTATCTCACCGGCTCCTACGCGCTCGGCTTCGACACCTCGACCAAGATCGCCCACCAACTGGTGCAGATCGCCTTCGAGGAGCTGGGCATGGACTACATCGCCCGCCGCAACGCCCTGGTGGCGGCGGTGACCCAGGCCGACATCCGCCGCGCCGCCGCCCGCACCTTCGCGGACGGGAAGATGCTGGTGGTCGCCGCGGGACGGCCGGTCGGGCTCTGATAGCCTGTTCGACGGGCGCGCGCGGTTCGCTCCCGTGATGGTTTCGAAAGGTCGAGACCTTTCGCGGGTCCAGGGCGGAGCCCTGGAGATTATCTCGGGTCGAACAGGCTGTCGCTTTTCTCGAGCGGCGGTTGAGGCAATGGTGGACGCATGACCGAGCTTCTTGACCGAGCCGTGCAGACCGCCCGCGCGCTGTCCCCCGAGATGCAGGACGAGATCGCTCGGCTCGTGCTGGCCTATGCGGGCCGGGACGAGGCCGTGATCGAACTCACGGCTGATGAAATCACCGATCTAATCGAGGCGCAGGCCGAGAGGATGCGCGGGGACTTCGCGACGGAGGCCGAAGTCGAGGCCGTCCTGTCCAAATATCGCCTTTGAAGCTTCGCCTTCAGCGGCGTGCCCTGCAGCAGATCGACCGCGCCCTAAGCCACATCGCGGCGCAATCCCCGCAGGGCGCAGCCAAGGTCGAGGTTCGGCTGACAGCCCTCATCGCAGTCGTGCGCGATCATCCTCATATCGGCGCGCGGACGTCGATCCCGGAGTTCGGCGCATCTTCCTGACACCCTATCCCTACCACATCGACTATTTCATGGGCGACGATGAGGTCGTCGTGCAGCGGTTTCGCCACGCGGCCCGCAAGCCGTTATCCGGCATGGGCGGGCCATGACGACCGAAGCCAGGATGTCGATTCGCTAGGCGCAACAGCCTTTTCCGGGCTCTGACGAACCGCGGCAGTCCTGTGTTGCTATTCTTAAGCCGCCTCGCTCGCCAGGGGAGCGATCCGCTCGATCTCCGGCCCGAGTGTGCGGCTCAGCGTCTCGAGCTCGAACTGGCGTTGCAGGTTGAGCCAGAACTCCGCGCTCGTTCCGAAAAAGCGGCCCAGGCGCAGCGCCGTGTCGGTGGAGACCCCGATCTGCTCGGCGGCGATCCGCTCGATCCGCGTGCGCGGAACGTGGCAGGCGCGCGCGACCAACCCAGCGGACAATCCCGAGGGAATCAGGAAATCCTCGCGCAGAACCTCGCCGGGATGCAGCGGCGGCAGGACGGCATCGGTTTCGTACATCATGGCCCCGCCCTCGCAACGCCGGCTCCGATCCCCACCTGAGGCCGATCGGCCTGAACCCCCGGACCCCCATGCAGCTCACCGGCATCCACCACCTCACCGCGGTGACCGCCCGCGCGGCGGAGAACGTCGCGTTCTACACCGGCGTGCTGGGGCTGCGCCTCGTCAAGAAGACGGTGAACCAGGACGACGTCTCGGCCTACCACCTGTTCTACGCGGACGGGCTGGCGAGCCCCGGCACCGACATCACCTTCTTCGACTGGCCGGCGCCCCGGGAGCAGCGCGGCTCGAACAGCATCACCCGGACGCATCTGCGCGTCCCGGGGGAGGCCGCCGTGGCCTGGTGGCACGCGCGCCTGCGCGAGGCCGGGATCGTAGAGGCCGAGCCCGTCCCGCGCGACGGGCGCCTCACCGTCGATTTCGAGGACCCGGAGGGCCAGCGCCTCGCCCTCGTGGACGATGGCGGGACGGGCCCCGAGCATCCCTGGGACGGCTCGCCGGTGCCGGCCGCCTACCAGATCCGCGGCCTCGGGCCGATCCGGCTCTCGGTGCCGGATCCCGGGCGCACTGCGGCGGTGCTGACCGCGGTGCTGGGCATGCGCCGGGACCGGGCGTTCCAGACGCCGGACGGGCCCGTCGCGGTCTACGCCATGGGACCCGGCGGCCCGGCCGCCGAGATCCAGCTCCTGGCCGATCCGTCCGCGCCGAGCCGGCAGGGGGCGGGGGCGGTGCATCACGTCGCCTTCCGCATCCCGGACGCGGATTACGGAGCCTGGGCCGACCGGCTCAAGGCGGCCCGGGTGCCGACCAGCGGACCCGTGGACCGCTATTACTTCCGCAGCCTCTACTTCCGCGAGCCCAACGGCATCCTGTTCGAGATCGCCACCGACGGGCCCGGCTTCACCGCCGACGAGCCCCTGGAGACCCTGGGCGAGCGCCTTGCCCTGCCGCCGTTCCTGGAGCCACGCCGGGCCGAGATCGAGGCCGGGCTGAAGCCCCTCCGGCCCGGAACCATCGGCTGACCGCCGCCCCGCCCGGCGACAACCCTGCCATGTCCGGGACGGCGCTGCGGACGGCGCCGGGGAGGCTCAATATTCGAACGATTCCAGGCCGTTCACTTCTTCCGCGGGTGTGATCCCAGCGCGCCTTGACGGGCGTGCTGCAACTGCGAAAGAAGCAGCGCCTGTATATCCATCATCCGAATCCGGATGGTTCGGCGGGGATCCGCCGAACCATAAGACCCGGATCGTCGGGACCGTGTGCCGAGCATCAGAGGATTCGAGGACTGATCCGTCGATGAGCAAGTTCTACGAGGAGCGCGTGCTGTCGGTGCACCACTGGACCGACAACCTGTTCTCGTTCCGCACCACGCGGGACCCGGCGTTCCGGTTCCGCAACGGCGAATTCACGATGATCGGCCTGGAGGTCGAGGGGCGGCCGCTGCTGCGCGCCTACTCGGTGGTCTCGGCCAATTACGAGGAGGAACTGGAGTTCTTCTCGATCAAGGTCCAGGACGGCCCCCTGACCTCGAAGCTCCAGCATCTCAAGGTCGGCGATCCGATCATCGTCGGCAAGAAGCCCACCGGCACCCTGGTGCTCGACAATCTCCTGCCCGGCCGGCACCTCTACCTGCTCGGCACCGGCACGGGGCTCGCCCCGTTCCTGTCGATCATCAAGGACCCGGAGACCTACGACCGGTTCGAGAAGGTCGTGCTGGTCCATGGCTGCCGGCAGGTCCAGGAACTCGCCTACGGCGAGACCATCACCGAGTCCCTGCCCAAGCACGAGTTCCTGGGCGAGATGATCTCGAACCAGCTGATCTACTACCCGACCGTGACCCGCGAGCCGTTCCGCAACCGCGGCCGGATCACCGATCTGATGGTCTCGGGCAAGCTCTTTTCCGACATTGGCCTGCCGGCGATGTCGGTCGAGGCCGACCGCTTCATGCTCTGCGGCTCGCCGGACATGATCCGCGACACCCGCGAGCTGCTCTCGGGCGGCGGCTACGAGGAAGGCAACCATGGCGAGGGCGGCCACTACGTGATCGAGAAGGCCTTCGTCGAGAAGTAGTCTTTTGCGACGTCGCGTTCAGCCCGGTGCGGTTCGCCGCGCCGGGCTTTTTGCTGCACGCGATAGACCGGCGCCAGGGCCGGGGGCGCCGGCGGGTGCGCCAATCGTTTCAGGCGCAGTCTCCCCCGAAAGCCGGCGAGGACTTTCCAGGGCGAAGCCTATTGCGCCACCGTCGGCATCCCGTCCGCGAACGGGCCGCCGCCGGCGCTGAACAGCTTGCGGAGGAAGCCCGGGGCGATGGCCGAGAGCGGGTTCACGCTCACGTCCGGCGTGGCGAGCTTGCCGGAGACGCGGAAATTGACCGCGAACAGGCCCTCGTTGTGCCCGCCCCCGAGCAGCGGCCCGAGCAGGGGCAATTGCGAGGCGACGTTGTTGAGCCCGTAGAGCGGCACGAAGGTGCCGGTTATGTCGGTGCGCTCGCGGCTGGTATCGAGCCAGCCCGACAGGGTGAAGCCCATGGCGGCGTTCGAGATCGCCGCGTCGCTGAAATCGACCCGGCTGCCGCTGCGCACGAAGTTGGCCCGCATCCGGTCGAAGGTGACGTCGCTCGCCCCCCGGCCCGGGGCGATCCGGCGCCCCCGGGCGGCGTCGGTATCGGCCGGTTCCGGCCCCTGCGCCATGATGCTCGACAGGGCGGGCTCGTTGCGCAGGATAAAGTCGCGGATCTGAACGACGCCCGCCTGCGGGCCGTCATTCAGGCCGATCCCGGCATTGAGCCGGCCGCCATACATCCGCCGGTAGACGTCGACGAAGCGCAGGGTCGCACCGGCATCGGCCGAATCCACCGCGAGTGTCGGCACGCCGCGCTCGCCCCGGGCGACGGAGGCGGCGAACGGCGCCGCGCGGAAGCGCCCGGTGATGGTGGCGGCCCGCAGGGTCTTGCCGTGCAGCGACAGCCGCAGGTTGGCGCCGGTCAGCGCCTCGTCGTTGAAGCCCGTGACGATCGGCACCTGGATGTCGGCGTCGATATCCTTCGGGTTCGTATCCTTCGCTTCCTTGCCGCCCTTGCCGTCCGGTCCGCCGAGGGACTTCAGGAACGGCCGGGCATCCACCACCGCGCCCCGGACCACGACCTTGTAGCCGCCGCCGGTCCGGTCGAGGCTGACCCGCAGGTCGTCGCCGGGCGACAGCTTGACGTTCGTCAGCTCCGCCCGCTCCAGGCCGCCCTCCGGGCTGATCGCGACGGTGCCGCGGGCGGAGGCCGGGGCCGCGTCAAAGGCGAAGTCGCGCAGGTCGAGGCCCTGGCCGCTATCCACGAGGGTGAAGGTCAGCCGTCCCGGCTTGCCCGCCGGCTTCGTCAGCCCCGGCAGCAGCCCGTCGATCCCGACCTTGGCGAGATCGGCCTCGACCCTGATCGGCGGCTTGCCCGTCCCGGGCCGGCCGATCGGCACGACCGCGCGGACCGGGATCGTGCCGGTGAGCTGCGGCGCCGTCGGCAGGCCCTTGCGGCCCCGGACGGCGTCGTCGAGCGACAGGTTGACCACCGCCTCGCCCGGCTGGCCGACCTTCGGCTGGCGCAGCTCGACCGAGACGGGGGCGCCCGCCACCCGGCCATCGCCCTTCAAGCTGAAGGCGCCGCGATCATACGACAGGGAGAACCGGCCCGCCTCCAGCCGGTCCTTGCCCATCACCTTGTCGACCGACAGGTCGGCCAGCGTGCCGGTCAGCGTCACCGGCAGGTCGGGCAGATCGACGATGTGCTTGAGGTCGAGGGGGAAATCGACGCGCAGGTCGGCGCTGCCCTTGATCGTGGCGGGGTCGAGATCGACGCTCATCACGCTCTTGAACAGCTTCGCCTGGAGGACGGACGCCATCCCGTCGGCGCCCCCGGAGAGCCGCATGCCGATCTGCGCCACCACCCGGTCGGGGGTGATCTGCGGGATCACGAAGCTGCCGTCCGTGATCGCCAGCCCGCGCCCGTCCGGCCCGTGGACCTCGGCGGTCACGTTGCGCACCGTCGTCGAGCGCCCGGTGATGGTTCCGACGACGTTGCCCTTGGTCACCGGCGGCGCGTCCGCGGTGACGTCGATCGCCGCGTCCGAGACGTGGAAGTCGATATGGACCGCGTCGTCCGGGGCCGGCTCGCCCCGGGTGGCGGCGGCCAGCACCGTCCCGGACATCTTCACCCGGATGTCGACGGACTCGACGCGGCCGTGCCGGAGCTGATCCACCAGGTAGGTCCGGGCCGGCGGCGCGATATGCTCCGGCCAGAGGCGCAGGCCCGTCCGGACCTCGCCGTCGCGGCCGACGATGTGGAGGTTGAGGCCGCCATCGTCCGCCGTGGTGCCGATCGTCCCGGTGATCGCCCCGGTCACCCCCGGAGCCGACAGGGTGAGCGCGTCGATGGCGATGCCGCCGTCCCGGCCCGAGAGCTGCGCGTCCATCGCCTTGATCTTCACCGGCGCGTCCTGCGGCGTCGCTCCGCGCAGGGTGGCGTCGCGGCCCGTCAGCGTCGCCGTCCAGGCCATGCCCGCGCCCGGTGGGCTGCCCGCCCACGCCCCGCTCAGGTGCACGGCGTTGCCGGCGCCCCGATAGTCCAGGCCGGTGAGCGCCATCACCCGGCCGGCCTCGTCCCAGTCCAGCGACGCGTCGAGGCTCTCGACCGTCACCGGGTTGAAGTCCTTCTCCTCGATCAGGAAGGTGCCGTCGCCGGTATGCAGCTTGGCGGTCATCGTCCGGACGCGCCCGGCCGCCAGGCTCACGTCGGCGCGGGCGGAGACCTTCAGGTCGGTGGTCAGCGGCACCTCCGACTGGCCCGAGAGCAGCAGGAGATCGGTGACCGGCAGGTCGTCGAGGGTGATGCGGCCCGAGCGCTCCTGCCCCTCGCCGCCGTCGCGCAGCGAGCCGCCGAACCGCCATTCCCCGTGCGGGCCGTCGAGCCGAAGCTCGAAATTCCGGGTGCCGTTGACCGGATCGCGCCCGAACAGGCCGTTGACCCGGGCGAACACCGCGCGCTCGTGGCCCTCCTCGTCGATCAGCCGCAGCCGCGCATCGGTGACGCGCGCCCGGTCGAGGGCGCCGACCACGCCGCTCGGATCGAGCACCACCCCGAAAATCGACGCGATGGCGGCCGAGAGCGGCGAGACGCTGCCCCGCACCCCGTCCACGCTCGGCGGGGTGACCGGCTCGATGTCGACGGGGCGGTTGGCCTCGGAGGCCGCGAAGGCGATCGAGCCGTCCCGGTGAATCAGCGCGGTGGTCTGGGTCTCGCGGAACTCGATCGCGCGCGGCTGCAGGTTGAGCCGCAGGAGACCCCACAGATCGAGGCTGACCAGCGCCAGGGGCGCGCGCACCACGAGGGCGCCCTGCGGATTGCGGATGTCGAGCCCGGAGAAGCGCAGGCTGAGGGCGTTCTCGCGGTCGAGTTCGAGGCTGCTGCCGCGGATGCCGATGCTCCAGCCCGGGCCGATCCGCTCGGCCACCGCGGCCGCAACCCGGCGCGACAGGCCGTCGATCTGCAGCGGCCCGTTCGACAGGCGCAGGGCCATCGAGCCGATCCCGGCCCCGAGGACCAGCACCAGGGCGAGCGCGCTCACGAGGCAGAAGCCCCCCACGCGCCGCGCCCTCCCCCGGGGCCTGCCTGCCGACGTCGTCTCGTCCGCCATCGGGACCCTTGTTCCGGGGACTCTGCGCGCGGGGCTCCCGGGCTCCGCGGCCGGTGGATCGAAGCGCGCCCCCGCTTTACAGCGGCGGCGACTCCGGTTTTGGCTCGGGTGTGCGCGGCGCAATCGCGTGCTGCCGGGCACGCGATCGGTTGCACACCATCATTCGGCCGAAAGGAAGGCACGATGCCGCTATCAGAGGGTGATCCGGCTCCCGATTTCGACCTGCCGGCCTCGGGCGGCGGGCGGATCGCGCTGTCCGCGCTCCGCGGTCACAAGGTCGTGCTCTACTTCTACCCGAAGGACGACACGAGCGGCTGCACCCTGGAGGCGCAGGATTTCAACGGCCTGCTGCCGGACTTCGCGGGGGCCGAGGCGAAGGTCGTCGGCGTCTCGCCGGACCCGGTGAAGAGCCACGACAAGTTCTGCGGCAAGTACGGGCTCGCGTTTCCCCTCGCCTCCGACGAGGACAAGGGCGTGCTCGCGGCCTACGGCGTCTGGGTCGAGAAGAGCATGTACGGGCGCACGTACATGGGCGTCGAGCGCACCACCGTGCTGATCGACCGCGCCGGCCGCATCGCCAGGATCTGGCCGAAGGTCAAGGTGCCGGGCCACGCCGAGGCCGTGCTGGCGGCCGCCCGGGCCCTCCCCTGACGGGTCGGAGGGGCGCGGCGCGACGGATCCTTAACCTTACGGGGGCCTCAATGGCGGATCCCGCGGGGCCGTCCGATGCTTCCTCCGAAGATCCTCCCGCCCCGCGCGCCGCTCCGGGCCCTGCCCTGGCTGGCCGCCGGCTGCGCGCTGCTCTGGGCCCTCGGCGCCTCGTATCTGATCGTGTTCCACGACGACGTGCTCGCGGGCTTCGTGGCCCGTCAGGGGGCGATGCGTGACGCCTACGAGGCGCGGATCGCCGATCTGCAGGACCGGATCGTCCGCGACCGGGACGGCCGGGACGGCACCGAGGCCGGCCTGGCGCACCGGGTCGCGGCGGCTCTGGAGCGGCAGGCCGAGCTGGAGCGGCGCATGGCGGCCCTGGCCGGTCTGGAGCGCCAGGCTCTGCCCGATCCGACCGTCACCGGCGCGCTGGCGCCGCGCCCCGATGCGGGCCTGGACTCCCGTGCGGGTCCGGAGACTGGTGCGGGCCTGGAGCCGGCCGACGATGAACCGCTCCTGCGCCCCGGCGAGGGGGCCGCGCAGCGCCGGCCCGACCGCCCCCTGCCGCGCCGCAGTGCCCTCGAGACCGAGACCGGCCTGATCCGGCTCGAGGCGCGCCTGGCGGGTGTGCAGGCGGCGCAGGGGGAGCGCCTCGCCGGCCTGGCCGCGCGGGCCGGCGACGCCGTCCGTCGGATGCGCGGCCTGATCGGCCGGACCGGTCTCGATGCCGGGCGGTTCGACGCGCCGGCCGCGGGCCTCGGCGGCCCGCTGGTCCCCCTCGACGCCGGCATCCTGGACGCGGCGGGCTTCGAGGCCGGCCTCGCCCTGGCCCGCCGGGCGCTGTTGGAGAGCGAGCGCCTGCGCCTGACGGCCGCCGCGCTGCCGCTGGCCCGGCCGATCCGGGGCGCGGCGACCGTATCGAGCCCGTTCGGCACGCGGCTCGACCCGTTCACCCGCGGCCTCGCCCTGCATACCGGGCTCGACCTGAAGGCGGAATACGGCGAACCCGCCCGCGCCACCGCCCCCGGCCGGGTGATCGCCGCGGAGGCCGCGGGCGGCTACGGCAACATGGTGGAGATCGATCACGGTCACGGCCTGACCACCCGGTTCGGCCATCTGGCCCGGATCGCGGTGCGCCCGGGGCAGCGCGTCGCCGCGGGCGACGTGGTCGGCGCCGTCGGCTCCACCGGGCGCTCCACCGGGGCGCATCTGCACTACGAGACCCGCATCGACGGCGCGCCGGTCGACCCGCAGCGCTTCCTGAATGCCGGCACGGCCCTCGCGAGCGCGCAGCGCGACGCCGACTGAATCCGTCGCCGACCGGGCCGGTCCGTGCTAGCCTCCGAGCCGGAATCGGAGGCCGTCATGGCTTTGGCTGTGAAGCGCGACGCGCGCATGAGCGTCGCCGAATACAGGCGCTGGGTGGAGCCGCGCCCGGACGAGGAGCGCTGGGAGCTGCTCGACGGCGAGCCCGTGCTCATGGCGCCCCCGAGCGCCCGGCACCAGCGGATCGTCACGAATCTGGTCAAGCATCTCGACGCCCTGGCCGAACAACGCGGTTGCGGCGCCTATCCGGGGCTGGCGATCCTCAGTGCGGCGATGGACGATTACGCGCCCTACCCGGATGTCGTGGTCCATTGCGGACCGATGCCGCCGACCGGCTTCGTCGACGATCCCCTGGTGATCGTCGAGGTGCTCTCGCCGGGGACCATGATCAACGATCGGGGGCGCAAACTCGATTTCTACGCCACCGTGCCGAGCCTGCAGTCCCTCCTCATCATCTATCAGAACGAGGCGCGGATCGAGGTCTGGCGCCGGGATGCCGGCTGGGCCATGCGGGTGGCCGCCGCGGAGGCCGTCGTGGACCTGCCGGAGCTGGGCGGAACCCTGCCGCTGGCCGAGGTCTACGCCCGGGTGGCTTTCTGAGGTGCCGCCGGTGCGGGCGCGCCGCGCCGATGCTAGTCTGAGTCCGGAACGGAGGTCGGCTATGGCTCTGGCCGCGAAGCGAGACGCGCGGATGGACGTGTCGGCGTTCCGGCTCTGGGTGGAGACCCGCCCGGAGCACGAGCGCTGGGAACTGCTCGATGGGGACCCCGTGCTCATGGCCCCGCCCCGGGAGCAGCATCAGCGCATCGTGATGAATCTAGCGGGACGCCTCGATTCGCTGGCGGAGCCGCGGGGCTGCCGCGCCCTGCCGGGCCTGGCGATCCTCAGCGCCGCGATGGACGATTTCGCGCCGATCCCCGACGTGGTCGTGCGCTGCGGGCCGCCCCTGCCGGACGGCTACGCGTCGGATCCGCTCCTCGTCGCCGAGGTGCTGTCACCCTCGACCATGAGCCTGGACCGGGGCCGCAAGATCGATTTCTACCGGACCGTGCCGGGCCTCGCGGTCCTGCTGATCGTCTATTCCGACGAGGCCCGGGTCGAGCTCTGGCGGCGGGACGCGGCGGACTGGAGCGTGACGGCGCTCGGGCTCGACGGCACCGTGACGCTGCCGGAGCTTGATGGCGCCGTGCCGGTGCGCGACATCTATCGCGGCCTCAGCGTCTGAGCCGCACCCGATCGCAACGGCCGGCTTCCCCGGCCCGCCAGAGCACCAAGGCACCGACTTGCCCCATTTCGACGATTTCTACGCGGCCAAGCTGCGCGGCTCCCTCGGTGTGACGGACGCGGACTCGGTGCTCGACCTGCGCGGCGCCAACCGGGCCACCGCCGAGGCCTCGCTCAAGGACATGCTGGAGCGCAGCCGCTTCGCCAAGGGCAAGACCGTGGCGATCCGGCTCGACCCGCCCCCCGAGGGCGGCGGCGAGACCCTGTTCCAGCCGGCCGGGCGCCTGCTCCTTGACGCGAAGCGCCGCGGCCTGATCGAGCGCCTGCAGACCCTGCCGGGTCAGGACGGGCTCGGGTTCTACGTGGCGCTCGCCGGGCGGGCCGAGCGGACGCCGCCATAGGGCATCGGCCCGGGTCCCCGTGCCGGCCATGGATCGCGTGCGCGCGGCCGGGCGTTGGCCGGTCCCGCCCCACCGGATGCCGCCCGTCGATGCCATCCCCGCCGAACGTCCGATCCGCCGCGCCCCGGGGGCCGGCATGAGCCCCCTCCCCGGCGGCCGCAACACGATCGAGCGCATCGCCCGCCTCGGCTACGGGGCCCGGGGCGTGGTCTATATCGTGGTCGGTGCCCTGGCGCTGCTGGCGGCGCTCGGGCATGGCGGGCGGGCCGGCGACAGCCAGGACGCCCTGCGTACCGTGCTGGCCGGACCCTTCGGGGCGGCGCTCGTCGGCCTGATCGCGCTGGGCCTCTCGGGCTTCGCCCTCTGGCGCCTCGTCGAGGGCATCACGGATGCCGACCGGCGCGGCACCGCGATCAAGGGCCTGGCGGTGCGCGGCGCGCACGTGGTTAGCGCCGCGCTCTATCTCGGACTCGCCGCCAGCGCCGCCTCCCTGAGCCTCGGCCTCGGCATGCGCGGCGGCGACGGCGTGCATGACGGGACGGCGTGGCTCCTGGGCAAGCCCTTCGGCCGCTGGCTCGTGGCCCTGGGTGGCCTTGCGGTCGTCGGCGGCGGCTTCGGCTTCCTCGGCAAGGCGTGGCGCGGCGACGTCACCGACCGACTCGCCCTCGACGCGCAGGCCCGGGCGCGCTGGGCCGGCCCGATCGGCCGCTTCGGCTACGCGGCGCGGGGCCTGGCTTTCCTGATCATCGGCGGGTTCCTCGTGGCAGCGGCGTGGCACCAGCGCTCCTCCGAAGCCAAGGGGCTGGCCGAGGCCTTCGCGCTGCTCCGCGCCCAGCCCTACGGCTGGATCCTGCTCGGGCTCGTGGCGGCGGGCCACGCCGCCTTCGGGGCCTTCGGGCTGATCCAGGCCCGCTACCGGCGCATCGAGGCCCCGGACATCGACCGCGTGGACGATGCCGCCGGCGCGGCGGCCCGGGCGCTGACCTGAGCCGCGTGCGCGACCCGGATTCGGCGGTTTGTCATCCGCCGCGATTGTAAACGGCCGCCCGGACCCCAAGTAAAACGGACCCTCCGCGCAATCCTGTGCCATGGGCGACGCAGCGGAGACGATGATGGCCCGAACCTTGATCACCGGTCGTGCACAGACCGTGACCACCGAAGACTTCAACGAACGCGTCCGCATCGTGCTCGTCGACAAGCTCGACCCGGTCAAGGGCCGTGTCTACCGGAAGAACTTCAAGACCGGCTTCACCGGCGCGTTCGTCAAGTAGGCGGTACCGCGGCCGCCCGGGCGGTCGCGCGTCCGTGTGGCGCGGCGCCGATGCCGCGCGTTGACAGGACCGGTGGCGCGGCGGATACCCCGCGGCACCCGATCCGGCCCCCGATGCAGCAGCGCCTCTACAAGACCGCGGTGATGGTGGCCCACGACCTCGCGGCGACCGCCGCCGCCGTGGTGCTCACCTTCCTGTTCCGCTTCCAGGGCGGGATGCTGGACGAGCGCCTGCACGCCCTGCCCCTCCTGCTGCCGCCGTTCCTGGCCTGCGCCGGGCTCGTCTACGGCCGCTTCCGGCTGTACCGGACCAAGTGGCGCTTCGCCTCCCTGCAGGATCTCGCCGGCATCGTCCGCGCCGCGAGCGTGCTGGCGCTCGCCCTGCTGGTGACCGACTGGGTCCTGGTCTCCTCCGACCTGTACGGCTTCTACTTCTTCGGCAAGATCGCGATTCTTCTGTACTGGGTCCTCCAGATCTTTCTGCTCGGGGGGACCCGCCTCGCTTTCCGGTACCTCAAGGACACCCGGTCCCGGCAATCCAGCGCCCGGGCCGCCACGGTCCCGACGCTGCTGCTCGGGCGCGGCGCCGATCTCGACGTCCTGATCCGCGCCATCGAGGCGGGCTCGGTCAGGAAGCTGGCGCCCCGGGGGATCCTCTCGCCCCGGGCGGACGAGACCGGGCAGTTCATGCGCGGCGTGCCCGTGCTCGGCGGCTTCCGGGATCTCGAACGGGTGGTGGCGGACCTGGCCGCCGGCGGCGAGCCGGTGCGGCGGCTGGTGGCCGCCCCGAGCGCCCTGGTGCCGGAGGCTGCCCCCGACGACCTCCTCGCCCGCGCCCGCCGCCTCGGCCTGCCGCTCGCCCGGGTGGTCGGGCTCGGCGAGGGCGCGCAGGGCCCCGAACTGGCGCCGCTGGAGATCGAGGATCTGCTGCTGCGTGCCACGGTCGCCATCGACCGGACGCGGCTGGAGGCGTTCCTGATCGGCCGCCGGGTGGTGGTCACCGGCGGCGGCGGCTCGATCGGCTCGGAGATCTGCCTGCGGGCCGTGGCCTTCGGGGCCGCGGCGGTGCTGGTGCTCGATTCCTCCGAGCCGGCGCTGCACGGCATCCTCACCCACCCGGCGATCCTGGCCGCCGAGGCCGCGGTGACCGGCGTGCTCGCCGATATCCGCGACCGGACGCGCACGCATGAGGTCATCGCGGCGTTCCGGCCGGACTACGTCCTGCACGCCGCCGCGCTCAAGCAGGTGCCCTACCTGGAGCGGGACTGGCAGGAGGGCATCAAGACCAACGTGTTCGGCTCGATCAACGTCGCCGAGGCCGCCGTGGCGGCGGGCGCCCGGGCGCTCGTGATGATCTCCACCGACAAGGCGATCGAGCCGGTCTCGCAGCTCGGCGTCACCAAGCGCTTCGCCGAGATGGTCGCCCAGGCGCTGGACGCGGAGCAATCCGCCCGGCCGGACCCCGCGTCCCCTCCGCCGACCCGGCTGATCGCCGTGCGCTTCGGGAACGTCCTGGGATCGGCCGGCTCGGTGGTGCCGGTGTTCAAGGCGCAGATCGCCCGGGGCGGCCCGGTCACCGTGACCCACCCCGACATGGTCCGCTACTTCATGACCGTGCGCGAGGCCTGCGACCTGGTGCTGACCGCCGCCTCCCACGCCGACACCGAGGCGCGCGCCGCGGCCGAGACCGAGCGCGCCGCGGTCTACGTGCTCAAGATGGGCCAGCCAGTGCGGATTGCCGAGCTCGCCGCGCGGATGATCCGGCTCGCCGGCTTCGAGCCCGGCGCGGAGATCGAGATCGCCTTCACAGGGGCGCGGCCGGGCGAGCGGTTGAACGAGATCCTGTTCGCCCGGGAGGAACCCCGGGTCGCCCTGCCGGGCATCGACGGGGTGATGGCGGCGCGGCCGGTCTTCGCCGACCGGGGCCGGCTCGACGGCTGGGTGGCACAGCTGCGCGACGCCGTGGCGGCGGGGGATCGGGCGGCCGCGGAGGCGGTGTTCGAGGCGGCGGTGCCGCATTTCCGCGAGCGCCACGGACAAAGGCCGCCCGGGCGTGCGACGCGTGCCGCGGTGACGATCGAGGCCGACCCGTCGGCCGGTGCGGCGCCGGCCGTGACCGGCTGATCGGGCACACGCCCGTCACGTCCGCGGGCTATGACGTCCGCGCGTCTTGCGTTGAAGGACGAGAGCGCCGCCGCCCTCCTCTCCCGTGCGGGCTACGGGATTCACAGATCGGGTTTGGGTTCATCGCCCGGTCGACGGCCATGGCAGTTCAGAACAGCCACGCACCCTCCCTCCCCCGCAGAGGGGGGAGGGAGACGCGACTGTGTCCGGCCGCTGCCCTCTAACGTCGAAGATGTGTGCATCCGGTAGCCCGCACGGGAGAGGGGATCTGCGCCCGGTCCTGAAGACCCATCCCCGATGCGTGAATCCCCTCACTCGGCGGTGCGGCGCAGGCCGCCATCGTGCACTTGGTCCGGGCTCCGATGTAGGAATACGGCTCTCCCGAAAGGGAGAACAGGCGCGACACGACAGTCCGGCGCTCAACCCCCGTCCCGCGCCAGCCGCACCAGCCCGTCCCGCGTCGGCCCGGCCGGGCGCCATCCCAGAGCCGCGAGGCCGTCGGCGCGGGCCTCCAGGCCCTCCGCCACCCGGGCGAACTGCGCCCCCCGCCCGGTCAGCCGGCAGGCCAGCCCGAGGAGCCCCGCCGGCACCGGGACCAGCCCCGGATTGCGGCCGAGGCCGGCGCGGAGCGCGGCGATCATCTCGGGAAGGCTCAGCGGATCCGGGTCGGCGGCGATCAGCGCCTGGCGCAGCGGCTCGGGCGCCCGCAGCACCGCGTCCACGGCCGCCGACAGGCTCTCCAGGGCGATCAGCGAGCGCCGCGCCGTCAGCCCCCCGAGCGGCAGCGGATAGGGGCTGCGGGCGAGCCCCAGGAGCGCGGCCATGTTGCCCTTCACGCCGGCGCCGTAGACCAGCACCGGGCGGAGCGCGACCCAGTCGAGCCCGGTCTCGGCGAGCGCCCGCTCGGCCTCCAGCTTGGAGCGGCCGTAGGCGTCGGTCGGCGCCGCGGGATCGCCCTCGCCGATCACGCCGGGCGCGCTGGCGCCGACCTGCGCGCGGATCGAGGACAGGAACACGAACCGGCGCACCTTGGCGCGCGCGGCCGCCTCCGCAAGCCGGCGTGTCGCCTCGGTGTTGAGGGTGCGGTAATCGTCCTCCGGGGCGCCCGACATCGCATGGGCGAGACCGGCCGAATGCACCACGGCGTCGACGCCGCTGAGCGCTGCCGCCATGTTGATCGGGCGCGTCAGGTCGCCGACCACCGCGCTCGCCGCGCCCTCCGGCAGGGCCGTGGGCCGGCGCAGCAGCACCCGGACCCGGTAGCCGCGGGCCGTGAGGTCGGCGAGCAGGTGGCGGCCGATGAAGCCGGTCGCCCCGGTGAGCGCGATCGATCCGGTCACGGGTGGGCGGCACCTTCGGCGGGGGCCGGCGCCGGGGCGCGGGCGAAGCGGCGGAGCAGGGACGCGACCAGGGCGAGCCCGGCTGCGAGCGCCGCGAGGGTGACCGGCCAGGACGGCCAAAACAAGGTCGCGGCGGCGAGCGCCGCCAGCGCGAGATTGACCGCGAACACCCGCCCCACCACGCCCGGAACCGTCAGGCCGTTCACGGTGGCGCGCTGGTAGTAGTGGCCGCGATGGGCCTCCCAGACCCGCTCGCCCCGGGCCGCCCGGGCGGCCAGCGTCAAAGTGGCATCGGCCACGGCGGTGAGCGGCAGCAGCAGAGCGGCCGCGAGGCCCCCCGCCAGGGCCAGATGCCAGAGCAGCCACGCGGTGACGAGCCCGACCGGCAGCGCGCCGACATCCCCGAGGAAGAGTTTCGCGACCGGCCGGTTGAACGGCGCGAAGCCGAGCATCGCCCCGAGCAGGCAGGCCGCCACGAGCGTCGGCAGCGGCGGGAGGCATCCGGTGAGCCCGAGCAGCAGCAGCGCCCCGGCCACCGGGACGGTCTCGGCGACCGTCATCCAGTCGAGCCCGTCCATGAAGTTCGACAGGTTCACGAACCAGAGCCCCGCCAGCAGCGCGAGGCCGCGTTCGAACCAAAGGGGGGCCCCGGGCAGGAGCCGCCCGTCGAGATGCCAGACCAGCAGCCCGACCGCGACCGCCTGCACGGCGAGCCGGAGGGCGGCCGGCAGCGGCCGGAGGTCGTCCACCGCACCGAGGAAAGCCAGGGCCAGGGTACAGCCTGCGAGCCAGATCCAGTCCGGCCGGCCGCCGATCTCCGGCGCGGCGATGAGCAGCCCCGAGATCGTCACGAGCGCCGTCACCACGGCGATGCCGCCGCCCTGCGGGGTCGGCATGGTGTGGCTGGAGCGGGCGTTCGGCCGCGCCAGGGCGTAGCGCCGGAGCAGCGGGAACAGGCGCAGGATCAGCCCCGCCGAGAGGGCGGCGGCCAGCGGGACGGCGAGGAGGAGGATCGTGGGCAGGGCGGACGGCATGGCGCCGTCCTACGCGATCCGCCGCGCAGCCGGGAAGGGGCGGGGTCGGGCCGCCCGCGTGGTGCGGAAGCGCGCCACCTCGGCTCCCGATGCTCGGACTGACGCGACAGCGCGCGCGGCCCCGAGCCCCTGCGCGGCGGCGGAATGGGCGAGGCTCGCGAGGGTGCCGGTCACCGCGCCGGTGCCGGCGGCCGCCTCGGCGACGTGGCGGACGATCTTCCGCGTCGCCCCCCGGCTCCGCCTTGTTCGGTGCGCGATCGAGACGCGCTTCGCCTTGCGCGTGGCCCGGTTCAGTAGACCTGCGCATCCGCCCGCGGCCGGTCGTCCCGGCGCTCCAGGCTCTTCTCCACCACCTTGGCCAGCCCGACCATGATCTGGTCGATGGCGTAGTCCTTGGGCGTGTAGACCGCGCGCACGCCCATGTTCTTCAGGACCAACTCGTCCTCGGGCGAGATGATGCCGCCGACCACCACGGGGATGTGGTCGAGCCCCGCCTCCCGCATCTGGGCCCGGACCTCGCGCACCAGTGGCACGTGGCTGCCCGACAGGATCGACAGGCCGACCACGTGGGCGCCGGTCTCCTTCGCCTTGGCGACGATCTCGGCGGGCGTCTGGCGGATGCCGTCGTAGGTGACGTCGAAGCCGACGTCCCGGGCGCGCAGCGCGATCTGCTCGGCGCCGTTCGAGTGGCCGTCGAGCCCGGGCTTGCCGACCACGAGCTTGGGCGTCTCGCCCAGGCGCTCGCCGAGATCGGCGATCAGGAGCTTGGCCTCCTCGGCGGCCCCGGCGGAGACCGTCTCCATGCTCACCCCGGTGGGCGCCCGGTACTCGCCGAAGACCTGCCGCAGGCGCTCGCCCCACTCGCCCGTGGTGACCCCGGCCTTCGCGGCCGCGATCGAGGGCGGCATGATGTTGGCGCCGGAGCGCGCCGCCTGCTCCAGGGCGTCCAGCGCCTGGCCGACGGCCCGGTCGTCGCGCTTGCTGCGCCACTCGCGGATCCGGCCCTGCGCCTCCATCTCCACCGTCTCGGAGACGGAAAAAATCGCCCCCTCCCCGGCGGTGAGCGGCGAGGGCTCGCCCTGCTGCCACTTGTTGACGCCGACCACGATCTGCTCGCCGGCCTCGATCGCCGAGATCCGCCGGGCATTCGATTCCACCAGCGCCCGCTTGAGCGCCCCGGTCTCCACCGCCGCGACCGCGCCGCCGATGCCGCCGATCCGCTCCAGTTCGGCCCGGGTCTCGGCCTTCAGAGCCTCGACCTTGGCCTCGATGACCTTCGAGCCGTCGAAGATATCGTCATATTCCAAAAGATCGGTCTCGAAGGCCAGGATCTGCTGCATGCGCATGGACCATTGCTGGTCCCAGGGGCGCGGCAGGCCGAGCGCCTCGTTCCAGGCCGGCAGCTGCACGGCCCGGGCGCGGGCGCGCTTGGACAGGGTCACGGCCAGCATCTCGATCAGGATGCGGTGGACGTTGTTCTCGGGCTGCTGTTCCGTCAGTCCGAGGCTGTTGACCTGAACGCCATACCGAAAGATGCGCTTCTTCGGGTCGTCGATACCGTAGCGTTCCTGCGCGATCTCGTCCCAGAGTTCGGCGAAGGCCCGCATCTTGCAAATCTCGGTGACGAACCGCAGCCCGGCGTTCACGAAGAACGAGATCCGCCCGAACACGTCGGAAAAACTCTTTTCGTCGAATTCGGGGTCGTCGCGCACCGTGTCGAGCACCGCGATGGCGATCGCGAGCGCGTAGGACAGCTCCTGGACCGGCGTCGCCCCCGCCTCCTGCAGGTGGTAGGAGCAGACATTCATCGGGTTCCACTTCGGCACGGTCTTCGTGGTGAAGAGGATCACGTCCTTGGTGAGCCGCAGGCTCGGCGCGGGTGGGAACACGTAGGTGCCGCGCGACAGGTATTCCTTGATGATGTCGTTCTGGGTCGTGCCCTGGAGGGCGTCGAACGGCGCGCCCTGCTCCTCGGCCACCGCCAGGTAGAGCGCCAGCAGCCACGGGGCCGTGGCGTTGATGGTCATCGAGGTGTTCATCTGGGCGAGCGGGATGTCCTGGAACAGGGTCCGCATGTCGCCGAGATGCGCGATCGAGACGCCGACCTTGCCGACCTCGCCGCGCGCCAATTCGTGGTCGGGATCGTAGCCGGTCTGGGTCGGCAGGTCGAAGGCCACCGACAGGCCGGTCTGGCCCTTGGCGAGATTGCCCCGATAGAGCGCGTTGGATTCGGCCGCGTTGGAATGGCCCGCATAGGTGCGGATGATCCAGGGCTTGTCGCGGCTCGACTTGTCGCTCTTGGTCTCCGCGACGTTCGCGCCCATCCCTCGCCTCCATATGATCTTATGTCCGCGCGCGGGGCGCGGTCTTGCGGCCACCGTAGCGAAGCCTTGGCGACGCGTCATCCGGGACAGACGTGCAAGTCGCTCCCGCGGGTCCCGGCCGGCCTTTAAAAAACTTGCCCGCCCGGACAGCCTGATTTGAGGGCCCTCTTCGGTCTTCGATCCGTCTAGGGCCGGGCAGTCGGTCCCGATACGCGAGCCGGCGGCGCGCGAAGGCTGGAATCACCCCGTTGGGCGATCGTCCACCCCCGATCCCGGGGCGGAGGATCGATCGCTGGTATAAAGTCCACCCGATCTTCGGTTCCTGGGCGGCGCAAGGTCTCGGACCCGACACCCGCAAGGCCGGCGCGGAATAATACTTGGCCTGCCGAAAAGCCGAATTTGAATACGCGGGCGCCGTCCCTGTGCCGGGGCCTTTTTCCTGGCGGAAACCCTTCGGTTTCGACTTTCGGCCCACTTGGACACCTTCGGCATCGCCGCTATAGCGCGGGGGAGAACCGCGGCCTTTGAGAACCACGCGGGACGAGAGGAGAGCGAGATGGCGGCGAGCGCTGCGGTCGGTCCGGCAACCGGCGAGGTCAAGGACCTCTACGAGATGGGCGAGATCCCGCCGCTGGGTCACGTGCCGGCCAAGATGTATGCCTGGGCGATCCGGCGCGAGCGCCATGGGCCCCCGGAGCAGTCCCACCAGCTCGAAGTGCTGCCGGTCTGGGAGATCGGCGACGACGAGGTGCTGGTCTACGTCATGGCGGCGGGCGTCAACTACAACGGCGTCTGGGCCGGCCTCGGCGAGCCGATCTCGCCCTTCGACGTGCACAAGGGCGAATACCACATCGCCGGCTCGGACGCGTCCGGCATCGTCTGGAAGGTCGGCGCCAAGGTGAAGCGCTGGAAGGTCGGCGACGAGGTCATCGTCCATTGCAACCAGGACGACGGCGACGACGAGGAGTGCAACGGCGGCGACCCGATGTTCTCGCCGACCCAGCGGATCTGGGGCTACGAGACCGGCGACGGCTCCTTCGCGCAGTTCTGCCGGGTGCAGTCGCGCCAGCTGATGCACCGGCCCAAGCACCTGACCTGGGAGGAGGCGGCCTGCTACACGCTGACGCTCGCCACCGCCTACCGCATGCTGTTCGGCCACGCGCCGCACACGGTCCGTCCGGGCCAGAACGTGCTGATCTGGGGCGCCTCCGGCGGCCTCGGCGTGTTCGGCGTCCAGCTCTGCGCGGCCTCCGGCGCCAACGCCATCGCGGTGATCTCGGACGAGTCGAAGCGCGACTACGTGATGAGCCTCGGCGCCAAGGGCGTCATCAACCGCAAGGATTTCGACTGCTGGGGGCAGCTTCCCAAGGTGAACTCGCCCGAGTTCCACGCCTGGACGAAAGAAGCGCGGAAATTCGGCAAGGCGATCTGGGAGATCACCGGCAAGCAGGATGTCGACATCGTGTTCGAGCATCCCGGCGAGGCGACCTTCCCGGTCTCGGCGCTGGTGGTGAAGCGCGGCGGCATGGTGGTGTTCTGCGCCGGCACGACCGGCTTCAACATCACCTTCGACGCCCGCTACGTCTGGATGCGGCAGAAGCGGATCCAGGGCTCGCACTTCGCCCATCTCAAGCAGGCGTCCTCGGCCAACCAGTTCGTGCTCGACCGGCGGATCGACCCGTGCATGAGCGAGGTGTTCCCCTGGGACAAGATCCCCCAGGCCCACACCAAGATGTGGAAGAACCTGCACCCGCCGGGCAACATGGCCTGCCTGGTCAATTCCCCCCGCGCCGGTCTGCGCACCGTCGAGGACGTGATCGAGGCCGGGCCGCTCAAGCGGTAGCCCGCCCGGCCCCGGGGGCGGCGCGCCTGGCCAGTGCGGGCCCGCGCCCGATGCAAGTGCGGGCTCGCGCCCGGGCCGCCCGATCGGCTAAGCTCGTCCGTCCCCCGCCGACTCGGCGACTGGCTCGGTGCGTGGGGACGCGCGGATGACGGGCCTGCGAGATCCTGACCGGACCCTGCCCCGAACCGAACCCGGGGGCTGAGGATTTGACGGGCGACGACGAGACTTACGTGTACGACGAGGCCACCGGCGAGTGGCTGCCGCCGGGGGCGGCGGGCGCGGCCCCCGAGACGGTGGCGGTCCGCGACGCGGCCGGTACCATCCTCGCCGACGGCGATTCGGTGACCCTGATCAAGGACCTCAAGGTCAAGGGCGCCAACCAGACCCTGAAGCAGGGCACGGTCATCCGGTCGATCCGGCTCACGGACGATCCGGAGGAGATCGACTGCCGCCACGACACCATCAAGGGCCTCGTCCTGCGCACCGAGTTCGTGCGCAAGCGCTGAGCCCGTTGCGGGCGGAATGCGGCGGTGCGCCTAGCGCTTGCGCGGCTCGTCCTGCGGGAGGTGGCGCCCGTAGACCTCCTGCTTCTCCGCCCGCTCCTGGATCAGGTCGGCATAGGCCTGCCGCATCTCCGGGGAGACGCTGATGCTCTTGCCCTTGGCGGCCTTGCGCTTGGGCGCCTTCTTGAAGGTGTTGTTCGTCTCGCTCATGCCGGCCCCCTCGAACCGTGGCGGCGTCGCGCGGCCCCTAGGCCGATTCGGGTGTCCGGCCGCCGCCCGGGGCCGGACAGGCGCCCTGTAGCGCATCGCGGCGGGGGACGCACGGTGGCACAGCGTCGGCGGGGATCGAAACGGTGCGATCTGGCCTGCCGCATCGGCCTCTGCCAGGATCGGGCCGTGGGATCGGGGGCGAACATGGATTCGGGCGGATCGTGGCTGGACGGGGTCCGGGGCGCGACGGTGCTGCTCGCCGGCCTCCTCGCCGCAGCCCAGGCCCAGACCCAAGCCCAGACCCAGACCCGGCCGGTCCCGCCCCGGGCTGCGCCGGCGGCCGGGATACCGGTCGATCCCGCCTTCGAGGCGGCGAAGGCGGCGTTCGAGGCCCTGCCCGAGGCGGAGCGCAGGGCCGTCCAGGAGGCCCTGGTCTGGACCGGCGCCTTCAACGCCGTGGTCTCGGGGGCGTTCGGGCGGCGGACCTTCGAGGCGCTCGACGCCTACCGGACCCGCGCCGGCGGGGCCGACCCCCTCGACCCGCGCGGGCGGGCGGCGCTCCTGGCGGCCGGCGCCGCGGCCAGGGCGGCGGCGCGCTTCCGGGTCGCCGTGGATCCCGGCAGCGGCGCGGCGATGGGCGTGCCCGAGCGCCTGCTGGCGAAGCGCACCGCCCTCCCCTCGGGGACCCGCTGGCAGAGCCAGGACGGCCGCGTGACCCTGGAGACCCGGGCCTACCCGCCGGGGACCGAGACCCTGGACAGCCTGTTCGAGAAGGCCACCGCGCCGCTGCCGAGCCGCAAGGTCACCTACAGGCTGCGGCGGCCGGACAGCGTGGTGGTCACCGCCGAGACCGGGACCGGCCGGTCCTATATCCGCTACGCCGCCGGGCCGGCGGGCGTGCGCGGCTTCCTGTTCGGCTACGACCGGGCCCTGGCGCCGGAGGTCGACCGCCTCGTGATCGCGGTGGCGAACGCCTTCGCGCCGTTCCCGGAGGCCGCCGCGGTGCCGACCGATCCGCTGCGACGGCCCGACCGGCTCCGGCCCGGCCCGAGGCCGGCCCTGCCCCGGCACAGGAGGTCTCCAGCGCGGGGGCCGGTCTCACGGTGGCGCCGGGCCGCGTGCTCACGGCCGCCGCGGTCCTGGAGGGCTGCACCCTGCCCCGCATCGGGGGCGCGCCGGCCCGGACGCTCGCCGCCGACCCGGCTGGTCTCGCGCTCCTCGACGCGCCGGGGGCCCCCGCCCCGCTCCGGCCCGCAGCGCGGGTCGAGCCGGTCGGGGCCGAGGACGGCCTGATCGCCCTTGCCCCGGGCCCGGACGGAATCGGGGCCGCCCCCGGAAGCGCGGCCGGGGGCGACGTGATCGCGGCCCTCCAGCCAGGCTCGGCCGGCGCGCCGGTGCTCGACCGGTCCGGTCGGCTCGTCGGGCTGGTCGCCCGCTATCCCGTGGCGCCGCGCCGGGTCGCCGGGATCGTGCCCCCGGCGCGCCTGCCGCTGGTGCCGGTCCGGGCGATCGGCCCGTTCCTCGCCGCCCAGGGCATCGCCGAGGCGAAGCCGCTTCAGGACGGCGGCCCCGGGGCGGTGGCGCGGGCGGTGGTGGGCATCGCCTGCCGCTAGCGCCTCCCAAGGGCGCGGTCAGGCCCGAGGCTTGGGGACCCTTGGCTTGGGCACCCTGGCCATCCAGCCCGCGCCCGCCTTCGAGGCCTCCGCTGCGCTCCGGCGCCCCCGGCGAAGGGCGGTCGGGGTGGGATGCCGAACGCCGGTCCATTCCGTCATCGCAAGGTCGACGACCGTGGTCCGGCACGTTCGGGAGCGGCGCCGGCGCACCGTCCCGCGAAATCGCGATCGGGACGATGCCTTCGTCCCTCGATCCGCCTCACCCCGAACGCCGGAGGCCGTCTTTCGGGGTGAGGCTTCGGGCACCGGCCCGCGGATTACAGGCGGCCGGTGACCAGCAGGACGATCAGCACGATGAGCAGGATGCCGCCGAGGCCGAAGCCGGGACCGCGATAGGCGCCGCCGCCGAGGAAGCCGCCGCCACCGAAGGCCAGGATGATCAGGATGATGAGGAGGATGGTGACGAGGGACATGGTCGAACTCTCCGGACGGTCGCGCTGATGCGAGCGTGACCGTTCAAACGCTGCGACATTCCGTTCCGTTCAACCCCACGCCACGCTTTTGTGAGGAAAGTTTCGGATGGGCGCCCGGGTCTCAGGCGTGCCAGTCCGGCAGCGCGTCCCCGGGCGCGTCGAGCCAGCCCGGCACCGGCAGGTTCCGCTCCGTCAGGAACGCCGGGTTGAACAGCTTCGAGGCGTAGCGCGCCGCCCCGTCGCACAGGATCGTCACCACGGTGTGGCCGGGCCCGAGTTCCCGGGCCAGCCGGATCGCCCCGGCGACGTTGATCCCCGAGGAGCCGCCGAGCGACAGCCCCTCCTCCCGCATCAGGCCGAACACGATGTCCAGCGCCTCGCGGTCCGGGATGCGGAAGGCATGATCCGGGGTGAAGCCGTCGAGGTTCCGCGTGATGCGGCCCTGGCCGATCCCCTCGGTGATCGAGGACCCCTCGGCCTTCAGGGTACCGGTCGTGTAGTGGGCGTAGAGGGCCGAGCCCTCCGGGTCCGAGAGGGCGATCTTCACCTGCGGATTGCGGGCGCGCAGGGCCGCGGCGGTGCCGGCCAGCGTGCCCCCGGTCCCGGCCGCGCAGGTGAAGCCGTCGACCCGGCCGCCGGTCTGCGCCCAGATCTCCGGGCCGGTGCCGTCCACATGGGCCTTCCGGTTGGCGACATTGTCGAACTGGTCGGCGAAGAAGGCACCCGCCGGTTCCGTGGCGGCGAGCTTGTCCGCGAGCCGTCGGGCGACGTGGACGTAGTTGTTCGGGTTGGCGAAGGGCACGGCCGGCACCTCGACGAGGCGCGCCCCCGCGAGCCGCAGGGTCTGCTTCTTCTCCTCGGACTGGGTGACCGGAATGACGATCAGCGTCCGGTAGCCGCGCACCGACGCCACCAGGGCGAGGCCGATGCCGGTATTGCCGGCGGTGCCCTCCACGATGGTGCCGCCCGGCTGGATCAGGCCCCGCGCCTCCGCGTCCCGCACGATGGCGAGCGCGGCGCGGTCCTTCACCGACAGGCCGGGATTGAGGAACTCGGCCTTCCCAAGAATCTCGCAGCCGGTCGCCTCGGAGGCCCGGCGCAGGCGGATCAGCGGCGTGTCGCCGATGGCGGCGAGGACATCCGGAGCGGTGCGATTCGGTTCGGTCATGGGCGGGAACCTAGGCAGGTGCACCGGGGCTGGCGAGCGTCACCCGAACACATGCCCCCCGTTGATCCGCAGGCCCACCGGGTGCCCGGCCGGGTAGCGCACGCCGTCGAAATCCTCCACGGCGAGCAGACGCCCCTCGGCATCGGCCACCTCGATCCGCTGGCGTCCTTGCGTCCGGTAGGAGCTGCGCACGGTGCCGGTGAGATGCGCGGTCTCGGGCTCGGCGAGCTGCAGCTGCCAGGGGCGCACGTAGAGCTTGACCGGGCCGATCACCCCGGCGGGCGCCACCACCGGCGTCTCCCGGCCCCGCACCAGGACGCGGCCGCCCTCGGCGATGGCCTCGACCTCGACGGAATCCCCCAAAAACTTCATCACGGTGGCGGAGGCCGGGTGCTCCTGCACCTCGTCGGGGGTGCCGACCTGCTCGAGGCGCCCGTGGTCGAGCACCGCCACCCGGTCGGACAGCTCCAGGGCCTCGTCCTGGTCGTGGGTCACGAAGATCGTGGTCTGGCCGGTGCGGTCGTGGATCTCTCGCAGCCAGCGGCGCAGGTCTTTTCGCACCTGGGCGTCCAGCGCCCCGAAGGGCTCGTCCAGCAGCAGCACCCGGGGCTCGACCGCGAGCGCCCGGGCGAGCGCCACCCGCTGGCGCTGTCCGCCCGAGAGCTGCGACGGATAGCGGTCGCCGAAGCCGGAGAGCCGGATCAGATCGAGGAGGTCGCCGACCCGGCGCTTGATCTCAGGCCTGGCCGGCCGGTCGGCGCGGCGGCGCGCGTTCAGCCCGTAGGCGATGTTGTCGGCCACGCTCATATGCTTGAACAGGGCGTAGTGCTGGAACACGAAGCCCACCGCCCGCTCCTGCACGGGCAGGCCGGTGGCATCGTCGCCGCCGAACAGGATCCGGCCCCGGTCCGGCGCGTCGAGCCCGGCGATGATCCGCAGCAGCGTCGTCTTGCCGGAACCCGAGGGGCCGAGCAGGCCGATCAGCTCCCCCGCCCGCACGTCGAGGGACAGGTCGTGCAGCACCGCCGCCGTGTCGAAGGTCTTCGAGACGCTCTCGACCCGGATCGCCGTCGACGGGCGGTCCGAGGGGGCGTCAGTGCGCCCGGCCGCCCGCGAGTTCGCCTGAGAAGCGCCATTCGAGGACGGATTTGAGGACGAGGGTGATGAGGGCAAGGGCGGCAAGGAGCGAAGCGACGGCGAAGGCGGCGACGAAGTTGTACTCATTGTAGAGGATCTCCACGTGGAGCGGGATGGTGTTGGTCAGGCCGCGGATGTGGCCCGACACCACCGAGACCGCCCCGAATTCGCCCATCGCCCGGGCATTGCAGAGGAGCACGCTGTAGAGCAGGCCCCAGCGGATGTTGGGCAGCGTCACCGTGCGGAACGCGTGCAGGCCCGAGGCGCCGAGCGTCAGCGCCGCCTCCTCCTCGGCGGTGCCCTGCTCCTGCATCAGCGGGATCAGCTCCCGGGCGACGAACGGGAAGGTCACGAACACCGTAGCCAGCACGATCCCCGGCAGGGCGAACAGCACCTGGATGCCGTGATCGAGCAGGAATCCGCCGAACAGGCCCTGGGAACCGAACAGCAGCACGTAGATCAGCCCCGAGACCACCGGCGAGACCGAGAAGGGCAGGTCGATCAGGGTGATCAGCAGGGATTTCCCGGGGAACTCGAACTTGGCGATCGCCCAGGAGGCGGCGAGCCCGAACACCACGTTGAACGGCACCGCGATCGCCGCCACCGTCAGCGTCAGGCGGATCGCGCTCCAGGCGTCCGGCTCCCGGAACGCGTCCAGGAAGGCGGCCAGCCCGTGGGACAGGGCCTGGGTGAAGACCGCGATCAGCGGCAGCACCAGGAACAGCGCCAGGAACGCCACGGCGATCCCGATCAGGACCGCGCGGGTGGCCGCCCCCTCGGAGGCGACCGAGTCCGGCTTGGCCGACGGCACGTAGGCCGGGGAGAAGATCTCAGACATAGCCGAACCGCCGCCGTGACCAGGTCTGGATGAGGTTGATGGCGAGCAGCGTCAGGAACGAGATCCCGAGCATGATCGTGGCGATCGCCGCCGCCCCGCCATAGTCGAACTCGGAGAGCTTGATCACGATCAGCAGCGGCGCGATCTCCGACACGTAGGGCAGGTTGCCGGCGATGAAGATGATCGAGCCGTACTCGCCGACCCCCCGGGCGAAGGCGAGCGCGAAGCCGGTGAGCACCGCCGGGATCAGCGGCGGCAGCACGACCTTGGTCAAGGTGACGATCCGCGTGGCGCCCAGGGTTGCGGAGGCCTCCTCGATCTCCTTGTCGATCTCGGCGATCAGCGGCTGCACGGTCCGCACCGCGAAGGGCAGGCCGATGAACACCATGGCGATGAAGATGCCCACCGGGGTGTAGGCCGCCTGGATGCCGAGCCGGGCCAGGGGCGCGCCGACGAGCCCGTCCGGCGCATAGAGCGAGGCCAGCGCGATGCCGGCGACCGCGGTCGGAAGGGCGAAGGGCAGGTCCACCGCCGCGTCGACGAGCTTGCGGCCCGGGAAGCGGTAGCGGATCAGCACCCAGGCGACCAGGAAGCCGAACACGGAGGCCACGAGGGCGGCGAGCGCCGAGACGCCGAAGCTGATCCGCAGGGCGCTCGCCACCCGCGGATCGGTGGCGACCCCCCAGATCCCCGAGAGCCCGAGCCCCGAGGCCTTGGCGACCAGCCCGGCGAGCGGCAGCAGCACGATCAGCCCGAGGCAGGTCAGCGTGTAGCCGAAGCTGATCCCGAAGCCCGGGATCACGCTCGGCCGGCGGAAGGTGCGTTTGTGACGCGGCGTCTCGACCATGGTCCGGAGCCTCAGCGGCCGGCGCGGCTCAAGCGGTCGAACAGGCCGCCGGCGTCGAAGTTCCGCTTCTGGATCTCGTCCCAGGAGCCCTGCAGGTCCTCGATCTTGAACAGCTTGATCTCGGGGAGCTGGGCGAGGTCGGCGGGCGCCGCCGCGTCCCGCTTGATCGGCCGATAATGGTGCTTGGCGAAGATCGCCTGGGCGCGGTCGGTGTAGAGGAAGTCCAGATAGGCCTGGGCGGCCTTGGTGGTGCCCTTGCGCTCGGCGTTCACCGCCACGAGGGCCACCGGCGGCTCGGCGTAGATCGAGCTCGGCGGCGAGACGATGTCGAACTTGTCGGCGCCGAACTCCTGGAGCACCAGATAGGCCTCGTTCTCCCAAGTCGGGAGCACGTCGCCGAGGCCGCGCTGGGCGAAGGTCACGGTCGAGCCGCGCGCGCCCGTGTCGAGCACCGGCACGTTCCTGTAGATCTGCCCCACGAAGGCGTCGGCCTTGGCGGCGTCCTTGTCCTGACCGTAGGCGTAGCCCCAGGCCGCCAGGAAGTTCCAGCGCCCGCCCGCCGAGGTCTTCGGGTTCGGGGTGATCACCTTCACGTCGGGCTTGGCGAGGTCGGCCCAGTCCTTGACGCCCTTCGGGTTGCCCTTGCGGACCAGGAACACCACCGTCGAGGTGTAGGCCACGCCCTCGTTGGGGAGCTTGGTCCGCCAATCCTCCGGGATCTTGTGGGTGAGCCGGGCGATGGCGTCGATGTCCGAGGGGATGCCCAGGGTGACCACGTCGGCATCGACGCCGTCGATCACCGTGCGCGCCTGCGCCCCCGAGCCGCCGTGGGAGGCGCGGACCGTGATCGCCTCCCCGGTCTTGGCCTTCCACTCCTCGGCGAAGACCGCGTTGATCTCCCGGTAGAGCTCACGGGTCGGGTCGTAGGAGACGTTGAGCAGGGCGGTCTCGGCGGCGGCCGGGTGCGGGCCGGTCCACAGGCCGGCCCCGGCCAGCAGGGACAGGGCGACCGCCCGGACGATTCGGCTTCGACCCGCAGCGTACGTCATCCCGTCCGATCCCCGGCCATTCGCGGTTGCGATGCAGGGGTCGCCCCCCGGAGAGCCAGAAATCGTTCGTTTTATCGAACGAAGTCAAGTCCAGCCGCGGAAATGCCCGATGCCCTGCGGTGGGGAGAATCCGGGAGACCGTTGGAAAGGCAAGCGTCGTCAGGGGCGTAGCCGGCTAGAAGGCATGGATCTTCTCCCGAGATCGGATCGAGGGGAAGAAACATGACGTCTCGGCTGGTTCCATAGAACGAACGATCTCTTGTGTGGTGGCGCACACCGATCTGGCCCGCAGGTCCGCCTGCCGGGCGTGACGAGCCCGCTCGTCCGAGCGCGCCTGTAAAATTCCGGTCCGGATCAGACCTTCGGCTTGGTGAGCTGGGCGATGAGCGCTTCCAGGCGCTGCGTCACCGGGGCCGCGAGGGCCTCCGCGTAGTAGACACGCAGGTTCTGGCCGAGGTGGCGCCGGATTCCGGTGGGAAGGGGCGTCGCGCGCGCGGCCGGTCCGGGCGGAGATGGACGCTCGGGATGCGGCTTCGACATGATCGGGACATCCTGGCATCGGCTCCGGACCAGAATGGCAAAGCTTGGTTAAGGACAAGTCTCCTCCGGCCGGGCGGGGCGCGCCGACCGCCGGGGCGGTGTCGCAGGCCGGAACTGGCGCCGCCGGGGACACGTTGCTCACCTTTGACAATCCTGCTGCCCGGAGCCGCCCGTGTCCCGCCCGATCCCGTTGACGACGTTGGTATTTCTGGTGGCGGTCATGGCCGGATCGCCGTGCCTGGCCCAGACGAAGCCCGGGGAGATCAAGGGCGTCGACGCGATGGGCGACAAGTCCCGGAGTGCCCAGGACGGCTGGAGCCAGGCCCCCGTGCCCCGGGAACAATCGGCCGCCAAGGACGCGCCGGATCCCGGCGGCCAGTCGACCAAGGAGAATGCCGACCGTCCGGTCCCGAAGGCCGAAACGGGCGGCTCCTCCGCCACCGAGCCGCAGGCGCCCCTGGAACACCGGACCGCGGGGCCTTCGGGAACCAATCCCGCGATTCCGAGCAAGTAAAAAAACCGTTTCCCCGGAGGACGATACCGGACCGGGGAAACGTGCCGCTTCATCCGGGACAGGATCGGATGCTGTGTCACGCAACCGCACTTGCCTCGCGCACGCTTTTTTGGGACACCCTGGAATTATACCAGATCGCTTTTTTGTGAGGCGGAGATGACGGTCCAGGTCTCAAGGCGCGGCTTGCTCAGGGGGGCCGGCGCCGGCCTCGCGGGCGGCACGCTCGGCGCGCTCGGGTTCGGCGGCCTCGAACCGGCCATGGCCGCCGCGGTGCGGCCGTTCAAGCTCGCGCAGATGCGCGAGACCCGCAACACCTGCCCGTACTGCTCGGTCGCCTGCGGCGTGATTCTCTACAGCCTCGGCGACCGCTCGAAGAACGCCCGCTCCTCGGTGATGCACATCGAGGGCGACCCGGATCATCCGGTCAACCGCGGCACCCTTTGCCCGAAGGGTTCGGCGCTGCTCGACTTCGTGCATGCCGAGACCCGCACCAAGTACCCGCTCCACCGCGCCCCGGGCTCCTCGGAGTTCAAGCGCGTCTCCTGGGACTTCGCCCTCGACCGGATCGCGAAGCTCATGAAGGAGGACCGGGACAAGAACTTCGTGGCCAAGAACGGCGACCTCACGGTCAACCGCTGGACCACGATGGGCTTCCTCGGCGCCTCGGCCACCACCAACGAGACGGCTTGGCTGACCTACAAGACAGTCCGCAGCATGGGGGCCCTGGTCTTCGATAACCAGGCCAGGGTTTGACACGGTCCGTCGGTCGCCAGTTTGGCGCCCTCCTTCGGACGCGGTGCGATGACCAACCTCTGGATGGACATCAAGCACGCGGACGTGATCACCGTGATGGGCGGCAATGCCGCCGAGGCGCATCCCTGCGGCTTCAAGTGGGTCGTCGAGGCGAAGGCCCATAACAACGCCAAGCTGATCGTCGTCGATCCGCGCTTCACCCGCACGGCCTCGGTGGCCGATCTGTACTGCCCGATCCGGCAGGGGTCGGACATCGCGTTCCTGTCGGGCGTCGCGAAGTACCTGATCGACAACGACAAGCTGCAGCACCGCTACGTCTCCGCCTACAGCAACGCCGGGTACGTGGTCCGCGAGGGCTACGACTTCAGCGAGGGCCTGTTCGCGGGCTACGACGCCGACAAGCGCGACTACGACAAGACCACCTGGGACTACGAGATCGGCCCCGACGGCTACGCCGTGGTCGACGAGACGATGCAGCACCCGCGCTGCGTCATGCAGCTCCTCAAGAAGCACATCGCCATCTACACGCCGGAGATGGTGGAGCGGATCTGCGGCTCGCCGAAGGAGACCTTCCTGAAGGTCTGCGAGATGATCGCGACCACGTCCTCTCCGGAGCGGACGATGGCCTCGCTCTACGCGCTCGGCTGGACGCACCATTCCAAGGGCTCGCAGAACATCCGGGCGATGTGCATCGTCCAGACGCTGCTCGGCAATATCGGTATGCTCGGCGGCGGCATGCAGGCCCTGCGCGGCCACTCCAACATCCAGGGGCTGACCGATCTCGGGCTGATGAGCAACCTCATCCCCGGCTATCTGAACATCCCGGTGGAGAAGGAGCCCGATTACGCGAGCTACGCCGCCAAGCGGCAGTTCAAGCCGCTGCGTCCCGGGCAGACGAGCTACTGGCAGAACTACAACAAGTTCTTCGTCTCGTTCCAGAAGGCGATGTGGGGCGACTACGCCACCAAGGAGAACGACTGGGCCTACGACTACCTGCCCAAGCTCGATGTGGCGACCTACGACGTGCTGCGCGGGTTCGAGCTCGCCAAGCAGGGCAAGATGACCGGCTACGTCATCCAGGGCTTCAACCCCCTGATGTCGTTCCCGAATCGCGCCAAGATGACGGAAGCCTTCTCCAAGATGAAGTTCATCGTGGTGATGGATCCGCTCAAGACCGAGACGGCCCGGTTCTGGGAGAATCACGGCGAGTACAACGACGTCGATCCGACCCAGATCCAGACCGAGGTGTTCGAGCTTCCGACCACCCTGTTCGTGGAGGAGGAGGGCTCACTCTCGAACTCGAGCCGGTGGCTGCAATGGCACTGGCAGGCCCAGGAAGCGCCGGGCGAGTGCCGCTCGGACATCGAGATCATGTCGGGGATCTTCCTCCGCATGAAGGAGGCCTACAAGAAGGATGGCGGGGCGTTCCCGGACGCGATCGTCAATCTGAAGTGGGACTACGCGATGTCGGAGTCGCCGACGCCCGTGGAATTGGCCCGCGAACTCAACGGCTATACCCTGGCGCCGACCCCGGACCTGAACGGGACCATCATCCCGGCGGGCAAGCAGGTCGACGGCTTCGCCCAGCTCAAGGACGACGGGACCACCGCCTGCGGGTGCTGGATCTACTCGGGCTGCTACACCGAGAAGGGCAACATGATGGCCCGCCGGGACAACAATGATCCCGGCGACCGCGGCATCGCGCCGAACTGGGCCTTCGCGTGGCCCGCCAACCGGCGCGTGCTCTACAACCGGGCCTCCTGCGACCCCGAGGGCAAGCCCTGGTCTGAGAAGAAGAAGCTCATCGAGTGGAACGGCAAGCAGTGGATCGGCTTCGACGTGCCGGATTACGGCGTCACCGTCGCCCCCGATAAGGGCGTCGGCCCGTTCATCCTGAACCAGGAGGGCGTCGCCCGCCTGTGGACCCGGGGTCTCATGCGCGACGGGCCGTTCCCGACGCACTACGAGCCGTTCGAATCGCCGGTGGCCAACATCCCGTTCCCGAAGATCAAGGGCGCGCCTGCGGCCCGCATCTTCAAGGACGACCTGGCCGATCTCGGCGACGCGAAGGAGTTTCCCTACGCGGCAACGAGCTACCGGCTCACCGAGCACTTCCACGGCTGGACCAAGCATGCCCGGATCAACGCGATCCTCCAGCCGGAGGCGTTCGTGGAGATCTCCGAGGAACTCGCCAAGGAGAAGGGCATCGCCAGGGGCTCATGGGTCCGCGTCTGGTCGAAGCGCGGCTCGCTCAAGGCCAAGGCCATGGTGACCAAGCGGATCAAGCCGCTGATCTGCGACGGCAAGCCCGTCCACGTCGTCGGCATCCCGCAGCACTGGGGCTTCATGGGCCTGACCAAGAAAGGATGGCACCCGAACTCGCTGACACCCGTGGTGGGCGACGCGAACACCGAGACGCCGGAGTTCAAGGCTTGGCTCGTGAATATCGAGCCGACCACGCCGCCGTCGGACGCGGTCGCATAGGGGGAGCTGACACATGGCCGACTACAGCTCCCTTGACATCCGCCAGCGCTCCGCCTCCACGGAGACGCCGCCGGAGATCCGCCGCCAGGTGGAGGTCGCAAAACTCATCGACGTGTCGAAGTGCATCGGCTGCAAGGCCTGCCAATCGGCCTGCGAAGAGTGGAACGACCTGCGCGACGACATCGGCGTCAACACCGGCAGCTATCAGAACCCCCACGACCTCACCCCGAAGTCGTGGACCCTGATGCGGTTCACCGAGTACGAGAACCCGGAGACCCAGAACCTCGAATGGCTGATCCGCAAGGACGGCTGCATGCACTGCACCGAGCCGGGCTGCCTCAAGGCCTGCCCGTCGCCCGGCGCGATCGTGCAGTACTCCAACGGCATCGTCGACTTTATCGAGGAGAACTGCATCGGCTGCGGCTACTGCGTGAAGGGCTGCCCGTTCAACATCCCGCGGATCAGCCAGACCGACCACAAGGCGTACAAGTGCACCCTGTGCTCGGACCGGGTCGCGGTCGGTCAGGCCCCGGCCTGCGCCAAGGCCTGCCCGACCGGCTCGATCATGTTCGGCACCAAGCAGGCGATGATCGAGCAGGCGGAGACCCGGGTCGAGGACCTGAAGTCGCGCGGCTTCGCCCATGCCGGCCTCTACGACCCGGCCGGCGTCGGCGGCACGCACGTCATGTACGTGCTGCACCATGCCGACCAGCCGAGCCTCTATGCCGGCCTGCCGAACGACCCGAAGATCTCGCCGCTGGTCGCTTTCTGGAAGGGCGGCGCCAAGGTGTTCGGGCTCGCCGCCATGGGCTTCGCCGCGGTGGCGGGCTTCTTCCACTACGTCACGGCCGGCCCGAACGAGGTCGTGCCCGAGGAGGAGGAAGAGGCGGTCGAGTACGACGAGGCCAAGCGCCGGGAGACCGGTGGCGGCGAGGCACGGCCGCACTAAGAGCCGACGGTCTCCCTCCCCCCTCTGCGGGGGAGGGTGTCCCCCGAAGGGGGGGCGGGAGAGGGGAGCGACGGTGTCGAAGAAGGCTGCGGCCTTCATCACCGCTCCGCCCCTTTCTGAACCCGGGTTCCCCTCTTGCGGGACTTCGTCCCGGCCCGACCCCTGCTGACGCAGGGGCCACCCTCCCCCGCAGAGGGGGGAGGGAAAGGCGCGCGGTTCCGGAATCGACAGGGTGGAGACGGCACCGCCGCCACACCCTATCTTGTACGAAACGGCCGCCCCGCGCCGCGGAGCCGGCCCCGTCAGGCGAGTGAAGGCCGATGACGATCCACAGCGATATCCGCGACGGCGATCCCCGCCCCCTGCACCACGCCAAGGCCGAGACGCCGGAGGTGCTGTACGTCCCGCGCTACACCGGCGTGCAGCGCGTGAACCACTGGATCACCGCGATCCTGTTCACGCTGCTGACCCTTTCGGGGCTGGCGATGTTCACGCCCTACCTGTTCTCGCTCACCGGCCTGTTCGGCGGCGGGCAGGCGACCCGGGCGATCCATCCCTGGTTCGGCGTGGCGCTCGCCGTGAGCTTCTTCTTCCTGTTCGTGCGCTTCTGGAAGCTGAACATCCCCAACAAGGACGATGTCGCGTGGTCCATGAAGATCGGCGACGTGGTCACCAACCGTGAGGACCGGCTGCCCGAACTCGGGAAGTACAATGCCGGGCAGAAGGGCGTGTTCTGGGGCCAGACCGCGCTGATCGGCGTGATGTTCGTCACCGGCCTCGTGATCTGGAACACCTATTTCGGCGGCTTCACCCCGATCGAGACCCAGCGCTGGGCGCTGCTCGCGCACTCGCTCGCCGCCGTGATCGCCATCGCGATCATCGTCGTGCACATCTACGCCGGCATCTGGGTGCGCGGCACCGGCCGGGCGATGGTCCGCGGCACGGTCACGGGCGGCTGGGCCTATCGCCACCACCGCAAGTGGTTCCGGCAGATCGCCGGCAGCAAGGCCCGCGACGGCGCGGTGGACAAGAGCGGATCCTGAGGCGTGGCCAATTTCTTCCGGCGCAAGCCCGCGGCGCCGGCCGCGGATGAGTCGACCCCTGTCGCGGCCGAACCGAAACCCCGCCGCCGGGATTTCTCCGAGCTGCAGCCCGACCCCGACAAGATCGGGATCTCGGGCTCGGTCCCGTTCGTGCGCCTGCCCGATCCGGCGACGCTGTTCGCCGACCGGGCCGAGCGCCTGATTGCGGTCGCGCCCGGCCACCCGCTGGAGGCCTATCTCCGGTTCGTGGCCGCGATCGCCCGCGCCCAGGCGACGCTCCAGGCGAAGGGGCCGCCGGCCATCCCGCCGGACGCGGCCGATCTGGCGCTGCGGAGCGAGCACGGCATGCCGCCCCTGTCGCGGCACAGCCTGGAGGCCGATACGGGCTTCGACGCCTGCCTCCTGGGCCTCCTCGACGCCGTCGACCTCGCCACGGCACCGGAGGCCTCTCAGGCGGCGCGGGAGACCCTGCGCGCGGCGTCCCCGGCGGATCGCCTCGACCTCGCCCTGCAGGTCTTCGAGGGGGCGCTGCCGATGGACCGGATCGCCGAATGCGTGTTCGTGGCGGCGGCCCTGCAGATCCGCCTCGCCGAACAGGCCGCCCGCCTCGACACCAAGGTCCTGAAGCCGGTGGCCGACGGCGTCTGCCCGTGCTGCGGCGGTGCCCCGGTGGCGAGCGTCATCGTGGCCTGGACCCCGGCCGACAAGGCCCGCTACCTGAGCTGCTCGCTCTGCGGCACCTTCTGGAACCACGTCCGCATCCGCTGCACCGCCTGCGGCGCAGGCGAGGGCGTCAGCTATTACGGCCTCGACGAGGTCTCGAAGGACGTCCAGGTCGAGACCTGCACGACCTGCCACAGCTACATCAAGCACCTGCACCAGCACCGGGCGCCGACCCTCGACCCGGTGGCGGACGACATCGCCGCCTACGGGCTGGATCTTAAGATCGCCGAGGAGGGGTTCCGGCGGGCCGGGCTGAACCTGCTGTTCGTGATCTAGCTGAACTGCGCCCGCGTTGGGGCAATCCCTATCCTAAGCCAATCCCCCTCCTCCTGAGGTGCCGCGGAGCGGCCTCGAAGGAGGGCTCCAGGAATCGCGCGGCCGGCTGGAGGGCTCCTTCGAGGCCTCCGCTGCGCTCCGGCGCCTCAGGATGAGGGAGATGGGTTGGACGCACGTTGAGGATTGAAACCAGAGGCCCCAACGGCGCGCCGAACCGAAAGACTCCGCTCAGCGATACCCGTACCGGCTCTTGGCGGCAGCCAGGAGATGCACAGCCTCGCCGGACTTGCCGGCGGCGCATTCCGAGGCGGCCTGCGCCAGATCGGCGTTGAACCGGTCGCCCACCGGCTTGTTGAGGTTGCCGGTGGCGACGTCGCTGTCGACGATCGCCTTGGTGCGCGCGATCTCCGGACCGCAGCCGCTGCCGGTCGGCAGGGCCACCGGGGCGGGGATCACGGGCGAAGGCTCCATGACCGCCGGGGTGGTCCGCGACTGGCAGGCCCCCAGCGCCGCGACGGCGAGCACGGCGAGGCTGAGGCGCATCGGGAGACGGGACGCGGGCACGGCGATCATCCTGTTGGGGCGCGAGGGGCAGCGCCGCCCGGGTTTTGAGCCGAGCTTGGCAGCGGGTCAATCGCCGCCGCGATAGGATCATCGATCACAGGATGCGGGGCGGCGGATACCCGCCGCGCGGAATTCCGGTGTCGTCAGAGGGGCTTGGCGCGCGCGGCCGCCATCACGGTGCCGCCGCGCACGCCAAATCGTGACGGCGGCTACTTCGCCTTGTCGGCCAGCGCCTTCAGGCCGGAATCGTAGATGCCCTGGACCGCGTCGACGGCGACGGTGTCCGGCGCACCCTTGGCGTTGAAGGTCCCGGTCCAGGTCACCTTCGAACCGGAGCCGGCGGGGGCGACCGAGAGGGTCGACTTGTAGTCCGAGACCGGCAGCGGGCTCTCCAGGATCGTGTAGGTGTAGCTCATCACCTTGTCGTCCCGGGAGACCTGCTCCTCCTTGATGGTGCCGCCGCCCTTCAGGCTGAGGGTGCGGACCTTCATGCCGTCCTTGTCGGACAGGGCGCATTTCTCGATGGCCGGGTGCCAGTCGCCGATGCCGCAGAACTCCCCGATCGTCTGCCAGACCTTGGCCGGGGGCGCGGCGATGTCGGCCGAGCGCGTCACGTCCAGGGCGTAGCCCGGCACGGTGGCCGCGGCGAGCGCCAGGGCGGCGAGGGGAAGGGACCGGCAGAACGCGAAAGGCATTTCGGGGGTGTCTCCATCCGTGTCGGATCGCGGCCGCAGCCGCGTGGGCTCTGGGGCCGCGGTGGAGCTAAGCCTGGACGGGGTCCGCGGCAATGGGCGGGCGCCACCGCGCATGACGTTCGCGCCCGGACCACGCGACCGGCGATCGTCCGGGCGGAGGGGTTTTGCCGGGCCCCCGCCGGCGCCGCCGTGCGGGACGCGGGCGGCCTACCAGGCGTCCGTCGGGTTCGCGTCGACCGGGTAGCCGTACCCCGCCGCCGGCACGTAGGTCGGGCGGCTCTCGTAGTAGGCCGGCCGCGGGCGGCGGCCCATCTGGTCGCCATCCGCCTGCAGGAATTCCGGCGCGTCGGATCCGCGGCGGCGGGCGACGCGGATGGCGCGCGGCTCACCCTCGGCCACCGGCATGTCCGCGCCCTCGATCACCACCCGGGTCCGGCCCATGCCCTGCGCCTTCACGAGATTGAACAGGGTCGCGGCGTTGCGCAACGACAGGCGCACGCAGCCATGCGAGGCCGCCCGGCCGAGGTTGCGGACGTGGTTGGTGCCGTGGATGGCATGGCCCTGGTTCGTGAAGAACATCGCGAAGGGCATGGGGGCGTCGTCCCACTCCTTCGAGAAATGCGCGCGTTCCATCCGGAACGGGCGGTAGGACCCGGACGGGGTGTCGTAGCTCTCGACGCCCGTGGAGACGGGCCAGGAATAGCGGGGCTGACCGTCGACCGAGACCTCCATGCGCTGCGTGCCCTTGTCGACGCTGACGAGCACGTCCGCGGAGGCGGGCGCCGGGATTGCGGCCCACAGGAGCAGGCCGGACAGGACCGAGACCAGACCGATACGCATGAGCCACTCCGACTGCGAAACCGCGACGGTTTGCCGATTGGCTAAGCCGTTGGCAACACCGCGGTTCCCGGCACAGGCGGTCACGCTTTGCGGAGCGCCGGCCTGCGGTCCCCCGCCCGCCGCCCGGGCCGCGCCCGAATCGAGCCGGGATCCCGCCTCGGTTGACACGCGTCCGGGGCCGGGCGCTTCCTCCCGATTGCAACCTGCCGGAGATCCCATGGCCCTCGACCCCGCCCTCGCCGCCGAGATCGAAGCCTCCGTGGCGGAGGGCTTTGCCGATCAGGTCGCCCACACGCAGGCGCTGGTCCGGTTCGCCTCCCTGCGCGGCGCCGAGCATGCCTGCCAGGACTACGTCTTCGACCGGTTCCGATCCCGCGGCTACGCCACCGAGCGCTTCGCCATGGACCGGGACGCCATCGCGGCCCATCCGGGCGGCTCGAAGATCGACCCGGCGCACCACTCGGACGCGCCGATCGTCGTCTGCCACCACCGGCCGAGCACCGAGACCGGGCGCTCCCTGATCCTGCAGGCCCATGTCGACGTCGTGCCGACGGGCCCCCTCGACCTCTGGACCCATCCCCCCTTCGACCCGGTGATCGAGGGCGACTGGATGTACGGCCGCGGCGCCGGCGACATGAAGGCCGGGCACGCGGCCAACCTGTTCGCCCTCGATGCGCTCGCCCGCCTGGGCCTGCAGCCGGCGGCCTCGGTGACGGTCCAGTCCGTGGTCGAGGAGGAATCCACCGGCAACGGCGCCCTGATGACCCATCTGCGCGGCTACCGGGCCGAGGCCGTGCTGATCCCCGAGCCGGAGGACGAGAAGCTCGTGCGCGCCAATACCGGCGTGCTGTGGTTCACCGTCGAGGTCCGGGGCGTGCCGGTCCACGTGCGCGAGATGGGTGCGGGCGCCAACGCCATCGACGCCACCTACCGGGTGATCGGCGCGCTCCGCGAGGTCGAGGCCCGCTGGAACGCCGAGGCGGCCGGGCACCGGCACTTCGAGGGGGAGGACCACCCGATCAACCTCAATATCGGCCGGATCGCGGGGGGCGACTGGGCCTCCTCGGTCCCGGCCTGGTGCCGGATCGACTGCCGGGTGGCGCTCTATCCGGGTGTGCCGGCGGCGCGGGCCGCGGCCGAGATCGAGGCCGCGGTGGCGCGATTCGCCCGCACCGATTCGTTCCTGGCCAACAACCCGCCCCGGGTGGCGTTCAACGGCTTCTTCGCCGAGGGCTACGTGCTCGACGCGGGTTCCGAGGCCGAGGCCGTGCTCGGCCGCGCCCATGAACGGGCGATGGGCGCGCCGCTTCAGAGCTTCATGAGCGCGAGCTACCTCGATACGCGGGTCCACGCCCTCTACGACCGGGTGCCGGCCCTGTGCTACGGGCCGAGAGCGGAGGCGATCCACGGCTTCGACGAGCGCGTGAGCCTGGCCTCCGTGCAGCGCTGCACCACCGCGATGGCGCTGTTCGTGGCCGAATGGTGCGGGACGGAGCGGCGGCCGGGCTGAGACGCGCCGCGCGCTGACAGGCGCTACACCCCCGCCCCGTACGCCGCCCGCGTCGCCTGGAGCCCCGCATCGAGATCGAAGCGGGGCTGGAAGCCGACCTCCGCGCGCAGGCGGGTCACGTCCGCCGCGATGCAGGCCGGCTCGCCCGCAGCGAGCGGCCGGGCGCCGAAATCGATCCGGTCCGGGCGGCCGGTCAGGCGGCCGATCCGCTCCAGGATCGCCCGCACCGGCGGCGCCGTCCCCGAGCCGATATTGACCGGTCCCGCGACCTCCGAGTCGACCAGGGCCGCGAACGCCCCGGCCGCGTCCGCCACGTGGCTGAAATCCCGGCGCTGGTGGCCCGGGCTGGTGCCGAAGCGCGTCCCCGCCTCCAGCGCCCGGATCGCGTCGCCGACCAGCCGGCCGGGCTTCTCCCCGGGCCCGTACAGGAAGAACAGCCGCCCCCAGGCGAGGGACAGGCCGGTCTCGCCCGCATAGGCATCGAGGACGCGCCGCGTGCCGTCCTTGGCGGCGCCGTACAGGGTCGCGGGCGCGCAGAGCGCGTCCTCGCGCAGGTGCTCCGGCCCCCAGGCATATTCGGCGCAGGTGCCGGCCGCGACCGCGCGCGCACCGCCGGCCTCCCGGAAGGCGCGGACCAGCGCGAGGCTCGCCGCGACCCAGTCGAGGTTGGCGGGCGAGCGCCAGTACAGGCCCGGCTCGGCGTACCAGGCGAGGTGCAGAAGGTGGCTCGCCCGGACGGCGCCGACGACACGCCGCATCGCCGCCGTGTCCAGCAGGTCCACCGGGTGAAAGGTGGTCTCCGCGGCCGGCGGCCGGCGTCCGAGGGCGTGGACCGCGAAGCCGCGGGCCTGGAGCGCCGGGATCGCGTGGGCGCCGACGAACCCGGTCGCCCCGGTGAGGAGGACGCGGCGCGCGCCCACGCTCATACGACCGAATCCGCGCCGGTCCAGGCCGGATAGGTGCGGTCGCGCTCGGCGATCACCGCCACGGGCTCCGGCCAGGCCACGGCGAGCGCCGGGTCGTCCCAGCGCAGGCCGCGGGCGGCCTCGGCCACGTAGGCGCGGTCGATCATGTAGAGCACCTCCGTGTCGTCGCGGAGCGTCTGGAAGCCGTGGGCGAACCCCGCCGGGATGTACAGCGCCGCCCGGTTCTCCGCCGAGAGCTCGATCCCCGCCGCCCGGAGATAGGTCGGCGAGCCCCGGCGCAGGTCGACGATCACGTCGTGGATCGCCCCCATCGTGCAGCGCACGAGCTTGGTCTCGGCGTGCGGGGCCAGGGCGTAGTGCATCCCGCGCACCGTACCGCGCAGCCGGTTGAACGACACGCTCGACTGCCGGAACCGGCCGACCAGGCCGCGCTCGGCCAGCGTGTCCTCGCAGACCGTGCGGGCGAAGAAGCCGCGTTCGTCCGTGTGCGGGCGGATCCCGATCCGATAGGCGCCCGCCAGCGGCAGCTCCTCGACGATCACCGGCCTACTCCACGCTCAGGCTCGGGATGCAGGTGACGAAGCGTCCGCCCCAGGCGCGGATCCCGGCCATCTCCTCCATGACCTCGGCCTTCAGGTTCCACGGCAGGATCAGCACGGTGTCCGGGCGCAGCGCCAGCAGCGCCTCGGGGGCGATCACCGGGATCCGGCTGCCGGGCAGGAGCCGGCCCTGCTTGTGCGGCGAGCGGTCGGCCACCGCCGCGACCAGCTCCGGGCCGATCCCGCAATAGTTCAGGAAGGTGTTGCCCTTGGCGGCCGCCCCGTAGCCCACGACCCGCCGGCCCGCCCGGCGCTCGGCGATCAGGAAGTCCAGGCTCGCGCATTTGATCGCGACCACGGACTCGGCGAACCGCGCGTAGCCCTCGGCCGAGAACAGGCCGCCGGCCCGCTCGGCGTCCAACACCCGCGCGACGGCGGGCGTCGGCGCGTGCGGCCCGTCGGCGTGGCAGAAGAACACCCGCAGCGAGCCGCCATGGGTCGGCAGTTCCGCCACGTCGAACACCCGCAGGCCCGAGCGCTCCAGGATGCCGGACACGACACCGAGCGAGAGGTAGGAAAAATGCTCGTGGTAGATCGTGTCGAACTGCTTGTGCTCGATCATGCGCAGCAGGTGCGGGAACTCGAAGGTGCCGACGCCGTCGCGCTTCAGCAGAACCTGGAATCCGGCCACGAAGTCGAGGATGTCGGGGACGTGGGCGAGGACGTTGTTGGCCGCCATCAGGTCGGCGCCGTGGCCCTCGGCCTTCAGCCGCTCGGCGGTGGCGCGGCCGAAGAACGCGACCTCGGTCGGCACGCCCTTGTCCCGGGCCGCGGCCGCGACGTTGGCGGCCGGCTCGACGCCGAGCACCGGCACCCCGCGGGCGACGAAGTACTGGAGCAGGTAGCCGTCGTTGCTCGCGACCTCCACCACCGTGCTGTCCGGCCCCAGGCCGAAGCGCCCGGTCATCGCCGCGACGTAGGCCTCCGCGTGGCGCAGCCAGCCCGCGGAGAAGCCGGAGAAATAGGCGTAGTCGGAGAAGATCTGCTCCGGGCTCTCGAACGCTTCGAGCTGCACCAGCCAGCAGGTCTCGCAGACATAGGCGTGGAGCGGGTAGACCATCTCCCCCTGCCCGGCCCGCTCGGGCGGGACGTAGGCATTGGCGAGCGGCGACAGGCCGAGATCGGCCACGGTGCGGGTGAGCGGCGCACCGCAGGATCGGCAGCAGGCCCGGGCCGCGGCGGCGGGGAGAGGTTCCGTTCCTGCGCTCATGCCCGGTCCCCCGTCTCCGCCAGCGCTGCGTAGCGCGCGATCTGATCCAACGTCAGCGCGGCGGCGTCCGCGCCCTCCCCTTGGGCGCGGTACCACGCCCCGGTCCAGTCGAGCGCCTCGGCGAGCGCCAGCCGCCGGTCCCAGCCGAGATGCGCGCGCGCCTTCGACGCGTCGACCTTGAGGAAGGTCGCCTCGTGCGGGTGGGGGCCGGCGGAAAGCCGCCACTGCGCGCCCGCCCCCCAGCCCCGGGCGAGCCCGGCCACCACCTCGGAGACCGGCCGGCAATCCGCGTCGGCCGGGCCGAAGTTCCAGCCTTCCGCGTAGCGTCCCCCGTCCGCCCCGCACAGGGCCTCGGCCAGCGCCAGGTAGCCCGAGAGCGGCTCCAGGACATGCTGCCAGGGCCGCACCGCACCCGGCGCGCGGATCTCCACCGGCGCGCCGCGCGCGAAGGCGCGCACCGCGTCCGGGACCAGGCGGTCGAGGGACCAGTCGCCGCCGCCGATGACGTTGCCGGCCCGGGCGCTGGCGATCCGCGCGGGGTGGGCGCCTGCGCCGAAGAACGAGGCGCGGTAGGCGCTGGTGACGAGCTCGGCGCAGCCCTTCGAGTTGGAATAGGGATCGCGCCCGCCCATCGGCTCGTCCTCGCGGTAGGCCCAGACCCACTCGCGGTTCTCGTAGGCCTTGTCGCTCGTGACGATCACCACGGCGCGGACCGACGGGCAGGCGCGCACCGCCTCCAGCAGGTGGACCGTGCCCATGACGTTGCTGGCGTAGGTGCCGACCGGGTCGGCGTAGGACGGCCGGACCAGCGCCTGGGCGGCCAGATGCAGGACGATCTCGGGCCGCGCCTCGGCCACGCAGGCGGCGAGCGCCGCGGCCTCGCGCACGTCGCCGATCCGGCTGTCGATCCGGGCCGGCAGATCGGTGAGCGCGCACAGGCTCGGTTCGGTCTCCGGCGCCAGCGCGAAGCCGGTGACCCGGGCGCCGAGATGCGTGAGCCACAGGCTCAGCCAGCCGCCCTTGAAGCCGGTATGGCCGGTGACCAGCACCCGCCGGCCGGCCCAGAAGCCCGGATCCGGATTGCGCGCGCCCATCACCACACCATCCAGGGGGCGGCCCGGCGCGTCCAGAGCGCCTCGAGCTGGTTCTTGTCGCGCAGGGTGTCCATCGCCTGCCAGAACCCGGTATGCCGGTAGGCCTGGAGCTGCCCCTCGCGCGCCAGGCGTTCCAGCGGCTCGTTCTCCCACACGGTGCTGTCGCCCGTCACGTAGTCGAGCACGCGCGGGTCGAGGACGAAGAAGCCGCCGTTGATGACCGCGCCGTCGCCGGCGGGCTTCTCCCGGAAGTTGCGGATCGCGTCGCCCTCCAGCTCCAGGGCGCCGAACCGCCCGGGCGGGGCCACGGCGGTCAGGGTCGCCATCCGGCCGTGGGCCCTGTGGAAGGCGGCGAGCGCGGTCAGGTCCACGTCCGAGACCCCGTCGCCGTAGGTCATGAAGAACGGCTCGGTCCCGAGATAGGGGCGCACGCGCTTCAGCCGGCCGCCGGTCATGGTCTCGGGCCCGGTCTCGATCAGCGACACGCTCCAGTCCTCGGCGCCGCTGCGGTGGAACTCGATCGCGCCCGTCCCGGTCTCGACGGTGACGTCGGAGAGGTGGAGCCGGTAGTTGAGGAAGAATTCCTTGATCATGTAGCCGCGGTAGCCGAGGCAGATCACGAACTCGCGCACCCCGTGGGCCGCGAAGCCCTTCATGATGTGCCACAGGATCGGCTGGCCGCCGATCTCGACCATCGGCTTCGGGCGCGTCCCGGTCTCCTCCGACAGGCGCGTCCCGAGGCCGCCCGCCAAGATCACCGCCTTCATCCCTGCCTCCCCGGCAATCCCGTCGGTCCCGCCGGAGCGTCGCGCCGCGCCGGCGGCGCGGGGGCCGGCCTTCCACTCCGATCCCGTGCGGCTTACGCGCGAAGGCCGATGCTGTACAACCCGTCATCACCCCGGGCGGCGACGCCTCCTCCGGACGCGGCCGGGTCGGCGGGAGCCCCCGCCCGCGCGGACCCCCCTCGTCACGCCGGCCGGCAGCCTCTATCAGCCTCGCCGTGAAGGCCCGCGGTCCGGCCGCCCGGGCCCGCCACGCCGTCGGAGTGCCCGAAGACCATGTCGACCCGGACCGCCGCCGTCCTCTACCTCGCCCGCGGCTACGACGCCGACCACGCCGACCGGTTCCGGCGCTTCGCCGCCTCCTACCGGGCGCATCCGGCCGGCCACGACCACGCGCTCTACGTGATCTTCAAGGGATTCGCCGACGCCACGCAGCGCTCGGCCGCGGAGGAGGCCTTCGACGGCCTGCCCGTCCAGGCGATCGACACCGACGATCTCAGCTTCGACCTCGGCGCCTACGCGGATGCCCTGTCGCGCGTGCGCGAGGACCACGTCTGCTTCCTCAACACGAACGCGGAGCTCAACGCCCCGCACTGGCTCGCCAAGCTGCTGCGCAACCTGGACAGCTGCGGCGTCGGCCTGGTCGGCGCGACGGGGTCCTTCGAGAGCCTGCGCTACATCAATCGGCTGTTCCCGGATTTCCCGAATCCGCACCTGCGGACCAACGCCTTCGCGATGCGGCGGGAGCACGCCGCCGCCCTGCTCGGCACCTATGCCATCCGGTCCAAGCTCGACGCCTTCTTCGCGGAGAGCGGCCCGGACGGCCTCACCCGGCGGGTCATGGCCCTGGGCCTGACCTGCCTGATCGTCGGCGCCGACGGGCGCGGCTACGCGCCGCCGCTCTGGCCGGAGAGCGAGACCTCCCGGCAGGGCGGCCAGGCCAACCTGCTCGTGCACGACAACTACACGCGCGGCTTCGAGGCGATGGACGCCCGCGCCCGCACCGAGGTGACCTTCGCATCCTGGGGCCGCGCGATCCCCGCCACCGTGATCGAGGCTTAGGACCCTCGGACGTGATGGTTTCGGAAGGTCCGGGCCCCAGCCCATGTCGAGGTGTCGAGTGGCCCTCTGAACACCCGGCTCAGAGCCGGTCGTCGAAGGCCAGATTCGCGGCCGGGTAGTCGATCATCAGCCGGCGCTGGGCCTCGGTGTTCGCCCAGTCGCCGATCTTCATGTACCCGCCCCCGACATCCCGGACCTCGATGGCCTGGCCCACCGTCTCGATCGACTGGAAGCCCTGCGGCCAGTTGCATGAGAAGTAGAACACCTGCTCCACGCGCTCCGAGACGTGGCAGACGCCGGGGCCGAACGAGCCGAAGCCGAAGACGAGGTAGCGGCCGTCGGCGATCGCCGCGACGTCGTCGGCGAGGGTGCCGCTCTGCGTCGTCAGCGGCAGGCCGATCTCCGCGACATAGGCCTCCAGCGCCGGGATCACCGGGTTCGCCCGGTTCTCGAACACCATCTTGACCGACCGGATCCGGCCTTCGCCCATCAGGCGCTCGATCACCATCCGGTAGAAGGCGAGCGGCGGCTGCGGGTAGTTCGGGTCGATCCAGGTGCTGAAGATGTCGCCCGACCGGATGTGGATGATCAACTCGTCCGCGGGCTTGGCCGGGAACGCCGCCGGCAGGCCGTTGAACACCCGGCGGATGTAGGTGTGGACGATCGCGCGCACCGGCAGCGGATCGCGCGCGTTCACGAGGGGCTGGAACGGCGAATCGAAGAACATCCCCGACAGGAAGTAGCCGTCGTCCGGCAGCGGCTCGTCGGCGGGGATGAACGTGATCCCGGCGCAGGTCAGGCGCTCCGTGAGGAAGATCACCTGGCTCCGGTCGATCTTGGGAATCTTCACGAGCTTCAGCCCGAGGGCGCGCGCCACCGAGATGGCGATGGCATACTGGACGAGGCAATTGCCGAAGGCGCCGTTTTCCAGGAGCGCGAGGCCGACGATCGCCTTGGAGCGCGGATGCGGCGCGCACACGAGGCTGTAGGAGGTGTGCAGCACCGCCTCCGGACGCTCGTGCAGGATGTTGAAGGCGACGCCGAGCTGGCTTCGGAAGGCGATCAGGTCGAGCGCTGCGGCAGCGCACCAGACCTGCAGCCGCCCGGGCGTCGCCCCGGCTCCGGCGGGGAGCACCGCGCGGACGTGGCGGGCCCAACCCGCCACCCCGGCGGCGACGGCCAGCCGGATCGCCCCGTCCGCCTCGGTCTGTCCCGCCGGCTCCACCTCCGACCACGTCAGCCCGTCGGACGAGACGGCGAGCCGGAGGGCGGCCCCCGCCCCGCTCCGGCCGTCCTCGACCGGGCTGACCGACACGGCCGAGATCGGGAAGCGCGCGCCGAGATCGACCTGGAGCGTCAGCGCCATGCCGTCGTGGGCGCGTGTCTGATCCCGGGTGGCCGCGACATCCACGCAATCTTCGGTCCGATCGGCTGCTGCGGCCATGCGATGCTCTCGTCGGCTCCCGGATGCCCCCGTCACGGTCGGCGGACCGGCATTTACGGCGGCGCGCGGGCGGCCGGGTCGAGCCGCTTCCGCCCGTTCCGGGGCGATGGCGCGCCCGGGCGCGTCCGACAGGGCCACGCGGTGACGGGACCGCGTCACGCCCCGCGCGGGCGCAGCTCTAGCCGGATGTCTCGCGGCCAGGCAAGGCGCGGCGGCCGCGGGATGGCCTGGTGCCGGCAAGGCGGTTGACCGCGCCCCCGCGACCTGCTCAGAGCCCGGCGATGACCGCGCCGTTCGACGATCCGGACCTCTACGTCAACGTCGCCCTGGGCAGGCCGGCGAGCCAGAGTTCCCGGCCGGCCTGGTGCCCCCTGGGTCCGGACGGGCTCGTCGACGGGGATTTCAGCCGGGAATACAACGCCCATACGGAAGCGGACCCGCCGGCCTGGTGGCAGGTCGACCTGGGCCAGCGCCTGCCCCTGGCGGCGATCGTCGTCCACAACCGGCGGGACGTCGCGCGGGAGGCGGCCCGCTCGCTGCGGGTCGAGGTCTCCGAGGGCGGGACCGCCTGGACCCTGATCCACGCCGGGCTGACCCATTTCCGGGCGAAGGGGCAGGCGATCCCCCTGCAGCTTCCCCTGGCCGGCTTGGTCTGGGCCCGCTTCGTCAGGGTCTCCCTCGACGAGCGCCAGCCGCTGGTCCTGACCCAGGTCGAGGTCTTCGTCGAGCGGCCGGCCCTCGAACTGATCCGCCTGCGCGACGCGATCGGCCTCGACGTGCCGCTGCTGGCCGAGACCCCCGGCGCGGTCGAGCAGATGAGCTACGCCCTCGTCGGCGCCCCCGGCACCCGGGACGCCCCGCTGATCGGCGTGTCGCTCGTGCTCAACGCCGCCCTCGGCAACGGCCTGATGCAGCACTCGATGGCGATCGCCGTCGCCCGCAGGCTGGGCCTGCGCTACGTCAAGCTCGCCACCCGGGAGAGCAGCGGGGTGATCGCCCGTACCGAGCCGGTGGAACTCGGCGGCCTCACCTTCCTGCCGGCCGCCGACCCCCTGCCCCCGGGCGGCTGGTTCCTGGAGGGCTATTTCTGGGAGCTGGAGCACCACACCCGCTTCGCCCGGGACCTGCTGACGCCGCAGGAGAAGCGCGCGATGGTCCGCACGGTCATCCACCCGCTCTACAACCTGCTGCCGCCCGTGTTCGCGCCGAAGCCCGAGGACGAACTGATCATCCATCTCCGGTCGGGCGACGTGTTCAGCACCTGGGTCAACGCGGCCTATATCCAGCCGCCGCTGTCCTTCTACACCCTGGTCATCGACCGCTTCCTGGAGGCGGGCCGCATCGGCCGGGTCAAGCTCGTCTACGAGAACCGCCTGAACCCGGTGATCGAGGCGCTGGAGGCCCATCTCGCGGCCCGGGCGATCCCGTTCACCGTGCAGAGCGGGACCATCGTCGAGGACACCGCCGCCCTGGTGAACGGGCGCCACCTCGTCTTCGGGTTCGGGACGCTCGGGCCGGCGATCTGCTACCTGTCCGACTCGGTCGAGACCGTGGTCACCTTCGCCAACGGCTACGATCACCGGTTCCGGGAGATCCCGACGGTCCGGAACGTGGTCGAGGTGGTCGATACCGGCGACTACATCCGGCCGGGCGGCTGGACCAATTCCCCCGAGCAGCGCCGGACGATGATCGACTACCCGGCTGCCAACCTGCGCCTCGACGGGACGATCTGAGCCGCCGGATTTATGGGCCTCCGGCACAGAAAAAGGTAAGCCGGCTTCGATGTTCGCGTATCGCTGCCGGATGGGGGCAATGGCCGTACCTGCGCGCCCTCCCTCCCCCCTCCCGACCCTCTTCGGGGGCCACCCTCCCCCGCAGAGGGGGGAGGGAGACGCGCGGGGGGCGGCCTGGCCTGCATCCGGCCGCGCTGTGCGAACTCCGTAGCCCACACGCGAGCGGAGACCCGCGCCCTCTCTGCCCAGAGCATGACCGCGACGGCGATTGAAGCCCGGATCGCCCGGGACGGCGATCAGGCCGCGTCCGCGGCGGCGAGGCGCTCCGTCCCGGCCGGCGCCGGGTCCAGGCCGTAATAGTCGCGCATCAGATCGCCGTACTCGGCCGCCGCGATGGGCCCGCGGATCCGGCCGCGTGGCGAGACGTCGACCGCGAGCAGGCGGTCGTTGAACCCGGACGGATCGTGGATCAGCCCGTAGGGCAGGACGTGCCCGTGCGGATAGGACCGCAGCCGCTCTCCCTGCGCGCCGAGGTCGAAGGCCACCACCGGGAGGCCGGTGCGCAGGCCCAGGGTCAGGGCGTAGGAGTAGGTCTCCGGCCAGATCGCCGGCTGCAGCACGATGTCGGCGAAGGCGCGCGCCGTGAGGTCCAGGGCCTCGTCGTCGCTGCTGTAGCGGCCGGTCTCGGTCACGCCGACGGCCTTCAGCGCCGGACGCAGCGCCGGGTCGGAGAAGCCCACGATGGTGAAGTCGATCGGCAGGTCCCGGTCGCGGGCATCCACGGCGAGCGCCTGGAGGAAGCGTGCGCCCTTCATCATGTTGATGGCGCCGAGCACCGCCACCCGGCGCCGGCCCTCCTGGCGCTTGCGGATCGCCGGCCGGATTCGGCGGTCCGCCTCGAAGTGGGGCCGCACGGTGATCGCGAGATCCGGATAGGCCGCGGCGAGCCGCCCGGCCGTGTCCGGCGAGGGGGCGAAGACCCGCGCGGCGCCGGCCAGGAACCCGCCGAACGCCGCCCGCCGCGCCTCCGGATCCGGCTCCTCGAAGCCCTGCTGGTCCGCATCCAGGCAGCCGCGGCAGACCGGGACCGGGGCGAGCCCGCAATAGCTGCCGTCGGGCTGGACCAGGTGGTTGCGGTGGCAGACCGGCGAGAAGTCGTGCAGCGTCCAGACGTAGGGGCGCCCGGACTCCGCCACCAGCCGCATCATCGTCCGCGCCGCCGACCAGCGCAGGCCGGCCAGCGAGTGGACGTGGATCAATTGCGGCGCCAGCCAGCCGAGGAACTCGGCGATCTGGGCCTCGTCGTGGGGGAGATACAGGCTCTCGACCGTCGGCAGGTAGAGCAGGTCGCCGCTGCGGTACGAGACGTTGATCTGGAGGTTGCGGTCCCGGTCGACCGACAGCAGGACCACGCTGGTCCCCTCCCCCTGGAGTCGGGCGATCATGTCCTCGATGTGCCGCTGGATGCCCCCGCCCCAGCTATGGGTCACGAACAGGACGGCCCGCTCCCGGAAGTGCCGGGCCAGCCGGTACAGGTCGATCCGCGCCCGCGTCCGGCGGCCGGGATCGGCCTGGACGAACTGGCCGACCACGGCCGGATAGTCGGGGTGCTTGGCGAGCAAGGCCGCCTGCCCCTGGTCGTACTCGCCGCCCTCGTCGAGCCCGAACGAGATCTGGCCGGCGTGATAGACGAACACGTCCTCGGCGAGCAGGTTGATGTAACCCGCCTTGAGCGCGCGCATGCACCAGTCGTTCTCCTCGCCGTAGCCCTTGCCGAAGGCGATTTCGTCGAGCACCCCGACGGCCTCCAGGGAGGGCGCCGTCATGTACATGCAGAAGCCGACGCCGGTGGGCACCGTCACGGCATGCCCCCGGTTGATCCGGGCCACGGCGGCGTCGAGCTCGGGCCGGGCGATCTCCAGCTGCATGCTGTTGTTGGCGTTGAACTTCGGATAGCTGCAGATCGTGGCGTTGTTCGACAGCGGCGTGATGCTGCCGACAAGCGGCCGGGCCTCGGCATGGGCGACCAGGCGGTCGAGCCAGTCGCCGAAGACCTGGGCGTCGGAATTGAGCAGGACGACGGCCTTGCCCTGGCGCAGGGACAGGCCGCGGTTGACCGAGCGCACGAAGCCGAGATTCTGCGCGTTCTCGACGAGGTGGAACAGGCCGCGGCCGGCGAGATCCGCCAGCTCCGCGGTGAGACCCGGATCGGGCGAGCGGTCGTTGATGGCGAGCAGCGTGAACCGGGTCCGCTGCCGGGCCGACAGGCAGGCATGGATGGCGCGCAGGGTCTCGCCGCGCCCCTTGTAGACCGGCATGATGACGACGACGTCGGCCCCGGCGATCGGCAGGGCCCGGGGCAGGCCGTCCCATTCGTGCGGTTCGGGGGCGGTCATGGCCGGCCAGGTGCCGAGATCCTCGGGGCAGGCCATCAGCCCGGCGGCGTGGCCGGTGCGGACGTAGTGCAGGAACGGCGATTCCCCCGCGGCCAGCAGGTGGCCGTAGGTCTTGCCGTAGAAATCGTACGAGAAGCGCTTGTTCGGCAGCCGTCCCTCGTGCTGGCCGTGGGCGACGAAATGGGCGAGCGGCCCGCCCCGGGCCCCGGCGACGTCGGGATAGCGCCTCGCGTAGAAATCGGCGTCGAAATGGGGCTCCATCAGGAGCGCCTCGTCGGCCAGGGCCTCGTCCGCCTCCGAGGGCGGCGCCCCGTAGCGCGGGTCGAAGGTTCCGGCCGCGACGTCGACGCCGAGCATCACCGCGGTGGCGAGGTGGTGGACGAAGGGCGCCACCCCGGTCTCCAGCACGGAACCGTGCTGGTCGAGGTAGTCCTGACCGTTGAAATCCGCGCGCGGATTCCGCCCCGTCCGCCAGCCGCGCTCGCAATAGTCGCGGACCGCGTCGACCGTATCGGGCACGCCGTAGCGCGCGCGGTAGTAGGCATGATCGAAATGCAGCGCCGCCAGGGCGGTCTGCAGCCGCAGATACGCTTCGCGGTCGACCGGCTCGCGGCCGATCTGCGCGATCCAGGCCGTGTCCTCCACGGGCGGCCGTTCCGGGCGGAAGCCGCAGACGCGCAGCAACGTGTAGAGCGTCGCGTGCTGCGGTCCCGGATCGCGGCCCTCGCGCCAGCCCGTGCTGGCGAAATGCGCGTAGGGCCGCAGACCGCTGCCGCGCACGTCCGCGTAGGTCGCCCGGTACCAGTCGTCGTCGACCGCCGGGAAGCTGATCTGGCCGGGACCCGAGAACGGCGTCTCCCCCGCGAGCAGCGTCTCGGCGATGGTGCGGAAGAACGGGTCGCCGCGCACCACGCGGTTGTCGGCCCGCGCCTGCACGAACCCCGCCGGGTCGAAGTCCTGGCGCGGGCTGCGCATCTCGCGCCACGCGCCGGCCGCGTAGGCGCGCAGGAGCTTCTCGTCGGACCGGTCGTCGCCGCGGCCGCGGTAATAGGCGGCGTCGAAATACGGCGCGATCGTCGCGATCCGGAAGGCCACCGCCTCGTCCTCGCTCGCCGGCCGCGCCTTGCCGCCGTGCCGGACGTAGTGCAGCAGCGGATTCTCGGTTGCGTAGCTGATGCCGTGCGACAGGCAGTAATACGGGACGTCGAAGTTCGGCGACGGGTCGCGGCCCTCGCGCCAGCCCGAGCTCATGTAGTGGCTGCCGGGATCGACGCCGGCGGCCCGGAGGTCGGGGTTTCCGGCGAGATAATGGTCGGCGTCGACGAGCCGGCGCGCGAGGCGGGCCGCGCGGCGGGGGTCGGGTTGCGGGATCGCCTGCACGCCCCGGGCCAGCAGGGCGCGCAGGTAGTGCAGGAACGGATTCACCTCCGTGTGCGCGAGGAACGGGTGCGCGGCGAGGTAGGCGGCGGTCGAGAAGTCCGGGCGCGGGTCCCGGCCCTGGCGCCAGCCGGTGCGGAGATAGTCGCGCAGCGCCGCCGGGCCGCCGATCCCGTACCAGCTCTCGTAGAAGGCGGCGTCGAAATGGGGCGCGAGGGCGGCGAGCTGTTCGGCCTCGGCGGTCGGATCGGTGGCGGCCGGCAGGCCGCCGCGGGCGAGGAGGCGCACCAGGGGATTGCGGCTCGCGCGGGTCTCCGGCGCCCCCGCCCACCGGTGATAGCGCCCGTCGAGGCGGCTCAGCGCGCGCAGGGCGCCGCTGTGGGCGATGGCTGTGCCGACGGTCCGGCCGAGGCCGCTCAGGCTGCGACGGCCGCCCCGGGTGAAGCGCAGCACCATCACGGCACCTCTCGGCTCGGGCGCAGGGCGCCCGCAGGGCTCGCGGGCGCGGTCGCGCGGATCGGGTCGGTCGGGCTCATGGGGACTTGGTGCCGGAGGACTCGGTGCTGGGGCGGCGGTCGATGGCCGCGCGGATGTGGTCTCGCTGAGCGCACTAATGGAACCGCTCGGCCCCGTAAACTCGCCCGCCCGCGCCCTCAGGGCACCGGCTGGCCATCGTAGTTCGGCGGCCCCAGCCGCAGGACGGCCGCGTTGTAGTAGGGATCGTGCGCGATCCGCGCCCCCCAGCGCCGCGTGAAGCGCGCGGCCTCGTCGGCCCGGATCGGCGATGGCCGCCCCGGGCGCGTGTCGGCCAGCACCGCCCCCGGCTCGTAGACGACCCGGAGGCCCGCCGCGCGCCGGCCGAGGCAGTAGTCGACGTCCCACAGCGCCCCGTCCAGACCCGCGTCGAAGCCGCCGGCCGCGCGGAACGCCTCGGCCCGGGTCATCAGGCAGGCGCCGCTCACGGCGAGGAAATTCCGGGCCGCCGCCGCGCTGAAGAAGTAGCCGTCGGCGCCGCCATGGCCCTCGCGGATCGGCTCGGGGCTGCCACCGTTCATCACGATGCCCGCATGCCGGAATTGCCCGTCCGCACCGATCAGGCGCGCCCCGACGACGCCGATCGCGGGCTTGTCGAACTGGATCAGCATGCGCTCGATCCAGTGGCGTTCGACCGGCTCCAGATCCGGATCGAGGAAGAGCAGGAACGGGCCCGTGGCCGACCGGGCGCCGGCGTTGAACCCCCGCGCGGGGCCGGCCGCGGGCTCGGCCGCGACGGTCCGGCATCCGGCCGCCCGGAGCGCCCCCGCCTCGGCGGCGCCGGCCTCCCGGTCGAGGACGGCGACCACGTCGAGGGGGGCGTGGCTCGATGCCTCGCGGATCGCCGCGATCCGATCGAGGAAGGCCGCGACCGCCCGCGGCTCCCCGCCGGCGGGCCCGAGTGCCAGCGCGGCGATCAGCGAGACGGTCTCGTCGCGCGGCCCCGGGGCGACGGCGTAGCGACGTGCGCCGCGCGCGGCCTCGACGCGGGCGCCCGCGCGGCCGGTCCGCGCCAGGTGCTCGCCGATCAGCGCCCGCTCGGTCTCGTCCGCGCCGGAGCGCCGGTCCGGCCCGCGCAGCAGGATCCGGCGCAGGTGCCGCACCGGGGCGCCCGCCGCCCCGAGGCGCAGGCTCAGCGCGAAGGCGCTGCGCGCGTCCGGGACGAGGTCGGCCACCGCCGCGCCGCGGTAGCAGGCCGCCCGGCCGATATAATCGACGCTCTCCAGGTAGTCCGGGCTCCAACCGGGCTTGAAGAACGGCAGGATCCCGTCCGGCCCCTCGATCTCCTCGTCCCCGTAGATCAGGTCCGCCGCGGGGGCCCGGTTGATGTCGCAGGCGAGGTCGTAGAGGGCGCGCGGCGGCAGCGCGTCGCCGGCCTTCAGCCAGAGCAGGTAGGCCTCCGCCCGATCCCGGAGGGCCTCGGCCGCGGCCGCCCGCGTGTCGCAGACCTGGATCCGGTCGTAAATCTGCCGCGCCAGCGAGGCGCGCGTGCGCGCCGCCTCCGCCGCCTCCCCGCCCTCGACCAGCACGACGAAGGTCGGCCGCACGACCATCAGCCCGATATGGCGGTGGATGTCCTGGATCTCGGCGGCGAGCGCCAGCCGTTCGGCGGCGACGCGCCGGGCATGGAGCGCCTCCAGCGGCAGCGGCGCCCGACCCTCGGCGCGCCCGGCGACGGCGAAATGGGCGAGGGGGTTGAGGCCGGCGCGCGCCACGTCGGGGTGGCGTTCGAGATACCAGCGGGTCGAGAAGTCCGGGCTCGGATCCCGTCCCTCCGCCACGCCGAGATGCAGGTAATGGTGCAGTGGCGTCTCGTGGGCGTCGATCAGGTCCGGATAGGTCCGCAGGTACCAGCCGCCGTCGAACAGCGGGTGCGGCTCGGAGCCGATATGGACCCCGCGCGCGATGTAGTCGGCCAGCGGATCCGCATCCGGGCCGAGTTCGGGATGGCGCGCCCGGTACCACGCGGCGTCGAACAGGGGGTTCGGATCGATGCCGGCCCGGATCCCGTGCGCCAGATAGTGGACGAGGGGGTTGGCCGTGCCGAGATCCGGGACCCGGCCGCGATACCAGCCGCTGTCGAACAGCGGGTGCGGGTCGCGCCCCTCCCGGCCGCCGTCGCCGAGGAAGTGGACCAGGGGGTTCTGCCCGGAGCCGGCCACGTCCGGATTGCGCGCGAGGTACCAGGACGTGTCGAACAGCCGGCAGGGGTCGCGGCCCTCGGCGGCGCCCCCCGCGATGAAATGCGCGAGCGGGCTCCCCCCGCTCGCGACGAGATCCGTGTTCCGGGCGCGGTAGAAGGCGGCGTCGAACAGCGGATGCGGATCGAGCCCGGCGCCGTGCAGCCGGTAATGCAGCAGCGGGTTGCCGCCCCGGGCCGCCGGGTTGCGCTGCAGATACCAGGCCGCCTCGAACAGGGGATGCGGGTCGGTCTCGCCGCGGTCCTTCAGGTAATGCAGGAGCGGGTTCGCCCGGGCCTCGGCCGCCTCCGGCACCTGCCGCAGGTAGTGGGCGGGATCAAACAGCGGGTGCGGGCCGAGGCCGGCCCGGGCCCCCTCGGTGAGATAATGGATCGCCGGGTTCATCCCGCTCTCGGCGACGTCCGGCGCCTGGTCGAGGTACCAGGGCGAGTCGAACAGCGGGTGCGGCTCGGCGCCGTCCTCGGGATCCCGGCCGAGATAATCGAGCAGCGCGTTCTCCCCCGCATCCGGGAACCGGCCGCGGTACCACGCCGTGTCGAACAGCGGATGCGGGTCGTAGCCGAGCCGCGCGCCGGCCCGCAGGTAATGGACGAGGGGGTTCTCGCCGGTGGCCGCGACCTCCGGGTGGCGGGCGAGATACCACGCGCTGTCGAACAGGGGGTGGGGATCGACGCCCTCCCGGCCGCCATCGGCGAGGAAGTGCAGCAGCGGGTTGAGTCCCGCCGCCCGCACGTCCGGGCGCTGGCGCAGGTACCATCCGGTGTCGAACAGCGGATGGACGTTGCGGCCCTCGCGGCCCCCCTCGGCGAGGTAGTGCTGCAGCGGGTTCGCCCCCGCCCCGGCCACGTCGCTGTTGCAGGCGAAGTACCAGGCGGTATCGAAGAGCGGGTGCGGATCGAGCGTCGCGGCGGCGCCGTGCGTGACGTAGTGCAGGAGCGCGCCCGCCCCGGCCTGCGGGGCCTGGGCCCGGTACCACGCGGTGTCGAACAGGGGGTTCGGATCGAACCCGGCCTCGGTCCGGTGCGCGACGTAGTGGGCGAGCGGATCCTCCGCCGCCTCCGGATGGCGGGCCGCGTACCAGGCGGGGTCGAACAGGCCGGATTCCGAGATCGCCTGCGCGACCGCGGCGGTCTCGGGGGATACCGCGCGGGCGGGCTCCGAACGTTCCGGAGCGGACAGGTCGGAGTGCGGCGCGGCGTCCATGTCGTCCTGAGGTCTCGAGCGGGCGCAACTGATAGCCAGGGCTCCGGCGGGCCGCAACGGCCGGCACCGAGATCGCCCGGGCGCCGCGCGGCCTCCCGGGACGCGGCCCTAACCGTCCGCGGGCCGCAGCGTCGGCAGTTCGGAGGGCGGCGGCCGCAGGTCCTGGCGCTCGGTCGGCGGCAGTCCGTCCCAGGCCCGGCGCAGCCTGTCGTAGGCGCCGCGATAGCGCTCCAGGGCCCGCTGGATGTCGGTGGCCGCGGGCAGCGCCGAACCGTCGATGACGGGCGCGCCGGCGGGCCGGGGGATGGGGCCAACGCCGGTGATGCTCACCCGGTCGGTCCGTGCGCGCAGCAGGTCGGCCGCTTCCGACAGCCGCGCGGCGTAGTCGGCCAGCGTTCGCCGGCAGGTGTAGAACTCCGCCTGTGCGAAGGCATAATCCGCGACGGTCAGGGCGGCGTTGGTCATCGTGGTCATCCCGCGCGATCCCGTCGAAGCATGGACGATGGACACCGGTTCGGCGGCGCGCGCGGTCGAGGGCTCGGCGCCGTGCCCGGCACCCGGCGATCCCATCCCGCCCGAAGGAGGCCTCCGGCCGGCCGCGCGATCCCCGGAGGACGCCGCTGCGCTTCGGCAGTTCAGGAAGCGGGCGTGGCTTGGATCACCCTCCCCTCGGGAAGGACCGGCCCCGTCAGCGTGTCGCGTAAAGTGTGGCAATCCGATCGCGGCGGGCTTTAGGGCCCTCGGAACGGCCGAGTCAAGGCAGTGCCCGGGGGGCGGTGATCAAGTCCGGATGCCTCAGTCCGCCACCGCCGCGACGTTCGAGGCCCCGCCGGCATCGCGCGACTCGGACGCGAAGATCGAAAACGACATGCCAAACTAAGTCCCTCGGGCGTCGAAGCTCCGGGTCGGGAATGGCCTCGGGGCGCCGTTCTGGGGCGGCGTCGGGCGACGCCCCGACCCCAGGTCCCGGGTTGCCGTCAGGCCGCGCCGGGCCGGACGATATTCAGCAGGCCGACGAGTTCCTCCGCCATCCTCTGTCGGCCGCCCGCGTTGTAGTGCACGATGTCGGTGAAGACGCTGTCCGTGTGATCAAAGAACAAGTCGCTGAGATCATGGACGGTGAAGAATTTCCGCCGGCCGAATTTCCGGTCGTAATCTCCGACGACGGCCTTCAGCCTCGTGTATTGACGATCGAGATACTCGAGAAATTCGAGCGTGGCGAACGACCGTTCCTCTTCCGACAGCGCCGGTTTGCGCACCACCATCGGCTGCAGGACGAGGTGGATGGGAATGCCGATGCCTGTGGAGAGCCGGCCGATGCGGTCGACCGAGAGTTCGAAATTCCGCACCACCTCCCATTCCCAGGCGGCCTCCTTCCAGCACGTCACCAGCCGCAGGTTGCGCAGTCTCGAAAAGAGGATTTCCAACATCGCGCGTTGATCCACGATGCTCGCCGCGCGGGTGTCGGTGCCCTGCGAGAACAGGTCGTCGTGGATGGCTTCGATGGCGAACTGATTGTACGGCTGACCGGGGCGCGGGTCGAAGGTCCAGGGCTGGAAGATGTCCGTTCCGCCGGCGAGGATGACGATCGCGTCCGGCTCCAGATCGATGAGCTTCGTCGTGATCAGCATGATCGCCTGATTCAGGCAGTTGGAAATGGCGCCGAAATTGTAGACGTGCGCGCCCGCTCCGAGGCTCTGACGGAGCACGGTCTGGACGCGGCCGGGGACGGTATCGGCGGTGTCGAGGCCGTCGACCAGGGTGCTGTCGCCGACGATGAACACCCGGGCCGCCTCGGCCCTGCCCCGGGGGCCGACCGTCACGTCGTTGCGGTATCCCAGGCCGTCGTAGTGCCAGCCGTTCTCGAAGATCTGGGACGACGGCTTCCCGGCGAAGGCGACGTAGGGCGCCGGATACCGGATCCGCGCGTCGAACGTCACGAGGTGCCTGAGCAGCTTCTGCTTCTCCGCGTCGATGTCGGGCTCGGTCGTCATGAGGTTTCCATGGCTCTGCCGTCGAGAGCGCCGGCTGCGATGCGCTCACGCCTCCCGCGCGCCTTGCGTGGCACGCGCTTTGGAGCGTCAACCCATGGGCGGTAAAGGTCGCTCCCGCGCGGCCGTCGGGACGGCGATGCGCCGGAAGGGATCGGCGTGGGGGGATCGGGGCGGCGCGTGGGGCATCCGCGCCGATCGACGCCGCGTGCTGCAAGCTTCCGCGGGGGAGACCGATGGCGATCGCCGCGCGATCGGCTGGTCGCCGACGATGCGCCCGGATCGCCGGTCGATCCGGGCGCGGGCCTCAGCCGTCGAGCCCGAGCATCAGCCCGAGATTCTGCACCGCCGCCCCGGAGGCGCCCTTGCCGAGATTGTCGAGGCGGGCCACCAGCACCGCCTGCCCGTGGTCGGAGGCGCCGAACACCCGCAGCTCCAGCCGGTCGGTGTCGTTGAGATCCTCCGGCTCGATCTTCTCACGGTGCGCCCCCGTGCCGGCGCCCGGCACGACCTGCACCAGCGGCTGGCCGGCGTACCAGTCGCGCAGGGCGGCCTCCAGGTCATCGGCTGCGGGCCGGCCCGGCAGCGCGTCGAGGTGGAGCGGGATGCTCACCAGCATGCCCTGCCGGAAATTGCCCACGGACGGCACGAAGATCGGCCGCCGGGACAGCCCGCCGTAGCGTTGCAGCTCCGGCACGTGCTTGTGGGCGAAGCCGAGGCCGTAGAGCTGGAACGGCGGGGCCGTGCCCTGCTCGAAGGCCTCGATCATGCTCTTGCCGCCGCCGCTGTAGCCGCTGACCGCGTTGACGCTGATCGGGTGATCGGCCGGGATCAGCCCGCCCTCCACCAGGGGGCGCAGGAGCGCGATGCCGCCGGTCGGGTAGCAGCCCGGATTGGCAACCCGCCGGGCCCGGGCGATCGCGGCGCCCTGCGCCCGGGTCATCTCCGGGAAGCCGTAGGTCCAGCCTTCGGCCACGCGATGGGCGGTGCTGGCGTCGAGGACGCGCGGGCCGCCGCCGGGCAGGCTGTCGGCCAGCGCCACCGTCTCCTTGGCGGCCTCGTCGGGCAGACAGAGCACGACGAGATCGACCTCGGCGAGCAGCGCGCGCTTGGCCTGCGGATCCTTGCGGTGCTCGGGGGCGATGCTGCGCAGGGCGACCCGCCCGTCGCGCTCCAGGCGCTCGCGGATGCCGAGGCCGGTGGTGCCGGCCTCGCCGTCGATGAACACCGTGGGCTTCGTCGCGCCGTCGCCAGCCATCGTCCGTCTCGCTCTTCGATCCTCACGCGCCGCCCGACTCGGGCCCCACGGTCACCGATCAGGTGAGCGCGGTGCCCCATCCTGTCAACGGCCGCGCCGCAGCCTGAAAATGCGAAAGGGCGGCCCCCGCAGGAACCGCCCTCTCCGTGACACCTCTGTGACCGGATCTCAGCGCTTCGAGAACTGGAAGCTGCGGCGGGCCTTCTTGCGGCCGTACTTCTTGCGCTCGACCACGCGGGCGTCGCGGGTGAGGAAGCCCTCGCGCTTGAGCGGGGCGCGCAGTTCGGGCTCGTAGTAGGTCAGCGCCTTCGAGAGGCCGTGGCGCACGGCGCCGGCCTGGCCCGAGAGACCGCCGCCGGCGACCGTGACGTTGATGTCGTACTGGTCGACGCGGCCGGCGATCTCCAGCGGCTGGCGCAGGATCATGCGCAGCACCGGACGGGCGAAATAGACCTCGACCGGACGCTTGTTGATCGTGACCGTGCCGTTGCCCGGCTTGATCCAGACGCGGGCGACCGCGTCCTTGCGCTTGCCGGTGGCGTAGGCACGGCCCTGCGCGTCCAGCTTCTGGACGTGGATGGGGGCCTCGTTGGCGGGGTCGACCGCGCCGGTATTCGCCCGGTTGAGGTCGGCGAGGGACTGCAGGGTCGCCATGATCAAGCGCTCACGTTCTTGCGGTTGAGGGCGCCGACGTCGAGCGCCTGCGGCTGCTGGGCCTCGTGCGGGTGCGCGGCGCCCTTGTAGACGCGGAGGTTGCCGAGGATCTGACGGAAGAGCGGGCCGCGGGGCAGCATGCGCTCGACGGCCTTCTCGACCACGCGCTCGGGGAACCGGCCCTCGAGGATGAACTTGGCCGTGCGCTCCTTGATCCCGCCCGGATAGCCGGTGTGGTAGTAGTAGCGCTTCTGAACGTACTTGCGGCCGGTGAACTTCACCTTGTCCGCGTTGACGACGATGACGTGGTCGCCGCAATCGACGTGGGGCGTGTAGGCGGGCTTGTGCTTGCCGCGCAGGCGCATCGCCACGATCGACGCGAGCCGGCCCACCACGAGGCCCTCCGCGTCGATCACGATCCACTTCTTGTCGACCTCGGCGGGCTTCAGCGAGGTGGTCTTCATAGCCAAATCCCAGGGGTTCCGACGCGTCCGGCTCCGACAGGTCGGGGCCCTCCGGCATCGGGGTGCCGAAAAACGAGCCGCCGCGTGGGGTGCACGCGGCGGCGGTGCCGGGTGCATAGCCGGACCCGGATGGCGGGTCAACACGGAATCGCGAAATCGCGAAAAATCGCCCTTCTGCAACGACTTATGAGATGAGGTACTAGAATACCGTCAACGGTCCCCGCGCCGGCCCCGCTCGGCGATGGTCAGCCGCTGGACGCCCCGGCCCGCCAGCACGGGCTTCCTGGCGCTGAGGATGCGGGAATTCACGCCGGTCCAGCCGATCTCCCCGGAGAGCCGCCCGTACTCGATCTTGGGGCAGCGGTTCATGATCACCGTGAGCCCGCGCGCCTCGGCCCGGGCGGCGGCCGCGTCGTCGCGCACGCCGAGCTGCATCCAGATGACCTTGGGCAGGGGCGAGAGGGCCAGCGCCTCGTCGACCAGGGGACCCGCGGCGGCCGAATTGCGAAAGATCTCGACCATGTCGATCGGCGGGCCGCCCAGCGTGGCCTGGACCTCGGCGAGCGAGGCCGCGACCCGGCGCCCGAGCAGATCCTGGCCGGCGAGTCCGGGATTGATCGGGGTGACCGCGTAGCCCCGGTCGAGCAGATATTTCAGCACGATCCAGCTCGGGCGCGCCGGGTTCGCCGAGGCTCCGACCAGGGCGATCGTGCGCGTGGCGTTCAGGATCGCGCGGATCCGCGCGTCGGGGTAGCGTGCGTGCCGGTCATCGTCGCCCGTCTCGATCATGGCCTGTGTCTCATCCCGGGGTTCGTCGCAGGGCCGGACATCGCGGCGGTCACAGCCGCCAGACCTCGTAGCCGATCCGCTCGAAGTCGGCCCGGTCGTACAGCCCCTTCACGTCCACGATCAGGCCCCCGGGCTTCGCCCGCGCGGCGATCGCCGCCGGCCCGAGCCGGGCGTAGTCGCCGTGCGGGACGGCGACCACCACCGCGTCCGCGTCCCCCGGCAGGTCGGCCCAGTCGACGAGGTCGAGGCCATAGGCGGCCCGGGCCTCCGCTTTCCCGGCGCGGGGGTCGTGGACCGACACGGCGCAGCCGAATTCCCCGAGCTCCCGGATGAGATCAGCGACCTTGGAATTGCGCACATCCGAACAATTCTCCTTGAAGGTCAGGCCGAGCACGATGACCCGCGCGCTCCGGCCGCCTCCGCCCTGCCGGACGATGCGCTTGACCGTCCCGCGGGCGACGTGGGCGGCCATGCTGTCGTTGATGCGCCGCCCGGCCAGGATCACCTGCGGGTGGTGGCCGATCATCGCGGCCTTGTGGGTGAGGTAGTACGGGTCGACCCCGATGCAGTGGCCGCCGACGAGCCCCGGGCGGAACGGCAAAAAATTCCACTTGGTCCCGGCGGCTTCGAGCACCTCTAGCGTGTCGAGGCCGAGCTTGTCGAAGATCAGCGACAATTCGTTCATGAGGGCGATGTTCAGGTCGCGCTGGGTGTTCTCGATGACCTTGGCGGCCTCCGCCACCCGGATCGACGCGGTGGCGTGGATCCCCGCCTCGATGATCGATCCGTAGAGGGCGGTCAGCCGCGCCAGGGTCTCGGGGCCGTCGCCGGAGACGATCTTCACCACCCGGGCGAGGCTGTGCTCCCGGTCGCCCGGATTGATCCGCTCGGGTGAGTAGCCGACGAAGAAACCCGTCTTCCAGCGCAGGCCGGAGCACCGTTCCAGGACGGGGATGCAGATCTCCTCGGTGGCGCCGGGATAGACCGTCGATTCGAACACCACGGTCGCCCCGGGCCGCATGTGCTGCCCGACCAGCGCCGAGGCCCGGATCAGCAGATCGAAATCCGGGCGCTGGGCCGCGTCGACCGGGGTCGGGACCGTGACGATGATCACGTCGGCCGCCGCCAGCCGGGTCGGGTCGTCGGTGACCGCGAGGTGTTCGGCGGCCCGGAACGCCGCCGCGTCGATCTCGCCCGCGGGATCGCGCCCGGCGCGGTAGGCCGCCACCTTGTCGGCGGAGTGCTCGTAGCCGATCGTGGTCCGCGTCCGGCCGAAGGCCAGGGCGAGCGGGAGCCCGACATAGCCCAGGCCGACGATTGCCACGCTCTCCGCCACGCCGGATCCCTCAGCGGACGCGAAGGCGCCGATCACCGCGCCGCCCGCCGGGCGCGTATAGGGGCGCCGCGCCCCCGCGTCGATCCGAAACGCGCGGGGGATGGCGCGAGCCCCGACCTTCGCCGGACCGTCGATCCGGCCCGAAAGACCGGCGCTGACGCCTGCCGAGCCCGCTGGCGGCCCTTCCCCTCAGCCCTCCGCCTCGGCGGGATCGTCCCACTCGATTCGGCGGCGGCGGATGGCCGGGACGGAGGCGGCGATGCCGATCCGGACCGCCGTCCCCACGATGGCGATCACGGCGCAGACGAGGAGCACGGAATCGAGCACGGCATTTACAGCGGTTATCGGCCGGCGCGATGATGCCGGGCGGCGCGCTGACGGGCGCGCGTATTGTGGAGGCGCCGCATCTGCTCCTGGAGGACGAGGTCCTCGTGCAGCGAAGGGATCGCCGGTGCCGACGGAAGCGGGGCTTCCATACGGTCTTCGCCCTGGGGATAGACTGATTTCATCGCCGCCCTCCTCAGTAGTACATACGCATGAGCTTAGCCATTTAGCGATCGATTGCAACCCGGCCGGCGCGGCGGGCCGATCGTGCGGCTCCGGCAGGTGGCGTATGGTTAACCGCCCGTCCCGGCCGCCGGCTCAAGATTCCGGGAGGATGCGACGGCCGGCCCCCGGTGCCTTCGCTGCAGTGCGGCGAGATCCGGCATGTCTCTCGCCGCGGTTTGCGAAATCTTAAGGGGTGTTGCGGGTCATCGATGGCCCGATAGCCCTGTCCTGTCCAGGAACGTCCGCGTTGCGGGGCCCGGCTCGACCGTCGACAATGCCCGGGCCGGCTGCCTCCGGGACGTATGGCGGCGCGATCCCGCTCGGGACCTGCGGATTGCGGTCACGTCGTCGGGATATGGGTTCGAAGCTTCGCCTGAACCCGAATTGCTAAGATCTATGCTGACCGTAGACCTTGTCGTTAATCGGTCGGTAACGAATTCATCCTATTGGCGGGACAGGGGCCGACCGATGGGGTCGGCTCCCTCTGTCGGGCGAGGCTCCGATGCTCTTCCTGGTCGTGGCAGCACTCGGCGGCGGCGTGGCGACGGCCGCCCTGCTGGGGCCCGTCAGTCCGCTCGCCGCCTTGATCACCGCACCGTTCGTGGCCAGCGCCGCGGCCGTGCTGGCCAGCTTCCTGATGGTGTGGCGCGGCAGCCGCGACGGTCAGGCCACGCCGACCCTGGACGCGCAGACCGACGCGATGGTGGCGGCCCTTCGGACCTTGACCGACCAGGCCAACGCCGCCGCTCCGGCGCCGCAGGCCCCGGCGGACCGCCACAGGGTCGCCTGAGCCCCGTCTCGCCCGTGGGGCGATCCGGTGGCGCTCAGGCCCCTCGCGGGGGTGCGGACGCCGTTCGTGTCCCGTGGCTCGGCATGCGCGCGCCCATGACCCTGACATAGGCCGCCCGCGCCATCAGGCGCTCGGCCAATGCGCTGCCCGGATGCCGGCACGCGAGCGTTCGGGCCGTATCCTCCATGGTCTCCGGCTCGATGCCCCACTGAAGCTGTTCTTCCGCGGAGACCAACAATCTCCAGAACGGGATGAATTCGTCCGACATTGGCACAGAATCCTGAGCGACTGACGTGTTGCCGGATTCATTGCAATTGGCGGGCATTATCATCGTGGCGCGTCTCGGACCGATGCAGAGCATCGCGCGCGCGACCGGTCCCGGAAGAGGCCGGCAGCGGTGGATTGCCCTGAAGGCAGGTCTGGACGCGCGCGTGAGAGCCGTCGTCGCCGCTGCCGAGCGGATGACGTCTCCGGTCTGACCCGCGGCGGGATCGATCAGTGCGCGACCGGCGCCGTCGCGCGCGCCGACACCCGCGGCGGCGTCGAAGGGCGGGTCGGCGCGGGCGTTCCGCAGCCTCGGGAATTGGATCGACGCCTCCCGCACGCCCGAGCCGCCGCGTTCCGTGCGAACACCCCGACGGTGGTCTCGGCGGCCGCAGCCCCCAAGAAGGCGGGCGGCCGTCGGCGATATCCCGGACGGGAGCCGTCGTTACGCCCGGTCACGGGATACCGCGGGGCGGATCAGGGTCACGTCCATTCAGCCCTCCAGGGCGACCGCGGTGCGGATCAGGTCGAGGTCGGTCCCGCGCCCCCCGATGATCGACAGCCCCAGCGGAGCGCCGTCGACCTGCGCGCCCGGCAGATTCACCTGCGGGACGCCGGTGAGGCCGCCGTGGCTCGTCAGGCACGCGATGCGCTCCCGCAGCGGGTGCAGCGCGCCGAGGGGCAGCCCGCGCCGGGGCGCCGGGAACGGGGTGGTCGGGAGGCACAGGATGGTGCCGGGGGGAAGCAGCCGCGCGAGGCGGGCCCGGGCCTCGATCCGCATCAGGCTGGCGGCGCTGCGCTCGGCATCGGTCATGGTCGCGCCCTGGATCAGGGACCGGGCGACCGAGAAGGCCAGGCGCGGGTTGCAGCTATCGAGCCAGGGCTCGAAGGTCTGCCAGGCCTCGCTGCTCTGCAGGACGCGCTGCGCCCGCTGCCACACGGACAGGCCCTGCGGCGCCAGCGTCACGTCGCGGCGATTGCCGATCAGCGCGGCCAGGCGGTCGATCCGCGGGGCCAGCGCCTCCTGGACCGCCGCGTCGGCGAAGCCGAGCGCGTCCGCGGCCACGAGCAGCGTGTGCGGCAGGTGGTCCGGCATCGCCTGGCCGAACAGGACCTCGCCGACCCGCGCGAAGGTGCGCGCGTCCCGGGCGAACCAGCCGCAGGTATCCGAACTCGGCGCCTGGACGCAGATCCCGGCGAAGTCGATCCGGCCGTGGGTCGGCCGGATCCCGTAGAGGCCGCAGAAGCTCGCCGGCACGCGCACGGAGCCGCCGGTATCCGTCCCCAACGCGAAGTCGCAGGCGCCCGCGGCCACCGCCGAGGCCGAGCCGCTCGACGAGCCGCCGGGCACCCGGTCCGGCGCCGCCGGGTTCAACGGCGTCCCGTCATGGGCGTTCTCGCCGAGGATCCCCAGGGAGACCTCGTCGGTCACCGTCTTGCCGACGACCGAGGCGCCGGCATCGAGCAGCACCTGCACCACGCCGGCGTGGCGGTCCGGCGTCGGGTAGACGCGCGGCCAGTCCGGATTGCCGCCCCCCGTGGGGAAGCCCGCGACGTCGATCAGGTCCTTGACGGCGAAGGCGAGGCCGGCGAGCGGTCCGGTCGCGGCGCCGGCGACGCGGGCCCGCGGCCCGGGCAGGAACGGGTCCGTGGAGAGGAGCTGCTCGGGCGTCATGCGGGGATCGGCTCCTGCCACTGGGCGCCGGGCACGGCGGCGAACAGCGCCCGGGTGTAGGGGTGCTTGGGCGCGAAGAAGATCTCGGCCGTGGGGGCGACCTCGACCACCTGGCCGGCCCGCATCACGGCGATCCGGTCGCAGACCTGCAGCGCGACCCGGAGATCGTGGGTCACGAACAGCATGCTGAGATGGAGCCGCGCCTTGATGTCGGCGAGCAGCGCCAGGACCTGCGCCTGCACGGAGACGTCCAGGGCCGAGACCGGCTCGTCGGCCACCAGGATCTCGGGCTTCATGGCGAGCGCCCGGGCGATGCCGATCCGCTGGCGCTGGCCGCCGCTGAACTCGTGCGGGTAGCGCTGCGCCGCCGCGGGGTCGAGGCCGACCAGCGCCAGCATCGCGCGCGCCTCGGCCCGCGCGGTCCCGGGCTCGGTGCCGTGGATGATCGGCCCCTCGGCGACGATGTCGATCACGCGCTGGCGCGGGTCGAGGGAGCCGTAGGGGTCCTGGAACACCATCTGCACGCGCCGCCGGTGCGGGCGCATCTGGCGGCGGCTCAGTTCGGCGACGCTGTGCCCGGCGAGGAGGATCTCCCCGCCATCGACGGGCATCAGCCGGGTGATCGCCCGGGCGAGCGTGCTCTTGCCCGAGCCGCTCTCGCCGACGAGCCCCAGGGTCTCGCCCCGCCGCAGGGTGACGTCGACGCCGTCGAGGGCGCGGATGACGCGGCCCCCGAACAGGCCCCGGGCGCCGTAGGTCTTCTCGACCCGCCGCGCCTCCACCACCAGGGGGGCGGTGCTGGCGGCCCGGCGCGGCGGCGGCGCCAGCTTCGGCACGGCGGCGATGAGGGCGCGCGTGTAGGGATGCTGCGGCGCCCCGAGCACCGCGGCCGCGGGCCCCTGCTCGACCAGGACGCCCTTCTGCAGCACCGCCACCGTGTCGGCGATGTCGGCCACGACGCCGAAATCGTGCGTGATGAACAGGACGCTCGTGCCGTGCTCGCGCTGCAGGGCGCGGATCAGGTGGAGGATCTGCGCCTGCGTGGTGACGTCGAGCGCCGTGGTCGGCTCGTCGGCGATGAGCAGCCGCGGGTTCAGCGCCAGCGCCATGGCGATCATCGCCCGCTGGCGCTGGCCGCCCGAGAGCTGATGCGGGTAGGCGCGCAGCAGCCGGGCCGGGTCGGGCAAGTGGACGCTGTCGAGGAGCGCGAGGATGCGCGTCCGGCGGGCGCCGCGCCCGAGCGGGGTGTGGATGCGCAGGACCTCGTCGATCTGGCGCCCGATCGTGTGGAGCGGGTTGAGCGCCGTCATGGGCTCCTGGAAGATCATCGCGATGCGCGCGCCCCGGACGCCGCGCATCCGCCGCGGCGTGATCGCCGCGAGATCATCGCCCTCGAACTGGATGCGGCCGCCGGCCACCCGGACGCGCGGCCCCGGCAGCAGCCCGAGGATCGCGCGGGCCACCATCGACTTGCCCGATCCGCTCTCGCCGATCAGGCAGGTGACCGCGCCGGGGCGCAGGACCAGATCCAGATCGGTGACGGCGTGCGGCCGGTCCGCGCCGGGCGGCAGCGTGATCGTCAGCTTCTCGATCTCGAGGACGGCGTCGCTCATCGCTCTCGCAGCCTCGGGTTCAGGACCTCGTTCAGCCCGTCTCCGACGAGGTTGATGCCGAGGACGGTCAGCAGGATCGCGAGCCCGGGGAAGGTGCAGATCCACCACGCCGACCGGAGGACCGCGCGGCCCGAGCTGATGATCAGCCCCCAGCTCATCACGTTGGGATCGCCGAGGCCCAGGAAGGCGAGCCCCGCCTCGATCAGGATCGCCGTACCGATGAGCAGCGTCCCGACCGCGATGATCGCCGAGGTGCAGTTCGGCAGCATGTGGCGGAAGACGATGCGGGCGTCGCCCGCGCCCAGGCCGTCGCAGGCGAGGACGAATTCGCGGCCGCCGAGCGCCACGAACTCCCCGCGCACGAGACGGGCTATGCCGGGCCAGGAGACGGCCACGATGGCCACGACCTCGCTGCCGAGCGACGGCGAGAGGATCGCCACGATCAGGATCGCCAGCACGAAGGCGGGGATCGTCTGGAAGAACTCCGTGAGCCGCATCAGCGCGACCTCGACGCCGCCCCGGTAATAGCCGGCGAGCCCGCCGATCAGGGTCCCGAGCAGGATCGCAGCCCCGGTCGCGCTGAGGCCGATGATCAGGGAGGTGCGGGCGCCGTAGGCGATCTCGGCGGCCACGTCCCGCCCCAGCGTGTCGGTGCCGAACAGGAAGGACCGGCCCGGCGGCTGGAGGGCCGGGCCGACGAGGCGGAACGGGTCGCCGGGATAGAGCAGCGGCGTGAGCGCCACGAGGACGACCAGTCCGACGAGAACCGCCGCCCCGGCGAGCGCCAGGCGGTTGCGCGCGAACCGCGCCAGGGCCGTGCGCATCGCTAGAGCTCCATCCGCGGGTCGAGGCCGACATAGACGAGGTCGACGACGAGGTTGATCACCACCACGAGGCAGGCCGAGACGAAGAAGATGCCGAGGAGCAGGTTGAGGTCGCGCGACTGGAGGGCGTTGAACGCCAGGGTGCCGATCCCGGGCCAGCCGAAGACGGTCTCGACCACGATCGAGCCGCCGATCAGGTTGCCGGCCTGCACGCCCGCCATGGTGACCACCGGCAGCAGCGCGTTGCGCAGGACGTGCCCGGTCATCACCCGGGCCTCGGTCTGGCCCTTGGCGCGGGCGGTGGTGACGTAATCCATGCCGATCTGCTCCAGCACGGAGGCGCGCATCACCCGGGCGTAGACGGCGAGGTAGAACAGCGCGAGGGCGACGGCTGGCATGACCAGGTGGCGGCCGACGTCCCAGACCTCGTCCCAGCCCTCGTTGTCGGCGCCGACCGTGTCGTAGCCGCTGGTGGGCAGCCAGCCGAGGCGGATGGCGAACACCACGATCATCATCAGCCCGAGCCAGAAGCCCGGGGTCGCGTAGGCCACGAGGCTGAGGAGGGAGATGATCCCGTCGCGCCAGGAATTGCGGCCCGTCGCGGCCACGAGGCCGAGGAGCGTCCCGATCAGCAACGCGGCCGCGAAGGCGGTCAGCATCAGCAGGCCGGTGGGCCAGAGCCGGTCGACGATCAGGCTCGCCACCGGGCTGTCGTTGCGGAACGAGTAGCCGAGATCGAGGTGGGCCATATTCAGCAGATAGACGCCGAACTGCGCCAGGAGCGGCCGGTCGAGGCCGAACTTGTGCCGCAGCTGCTCCATGTATTCGGGGCTCGCCGCCCCGCTCTCGCCGGCCAGTACGGAGGCCGCGTCGCCGGGCGCGAGGTGGATCAGGAAGAAGTTGAGCACCACGATGCCCAGCACCACCGGGATCGCCAGCAGCAGCCGGTAGCCGAGGAAACGCGCGAGCCGCACGGGACTACGTGTCCATCCAGGCCCGCTCGAAGGCTTGCTGGGTTCCGAGGGGGCCGGTGGTGTGGTCCTTGAGGCGCCGGTTGAAGACGCTGACGTATTGCACGTCGATGAGCCAGATCATTGGGCTGTCCTCGGCCAGGATCTGCTGGACCGTCTTGTAGAGCGCGCCCCGCTTCTCCGGGTCCGGCTCGCGCGCGCCCTCGCCGAGCAGGCGGTCGACTTCGGGATTCGCGTAGAAGGTGTCGTTGACGAAGGTCACGCCCTTGCGGATCTGGCTTGTGAGGAACTGCTTGTTGAGCCCGTAGACCGGGTCGACGCCCTGGCTCAGGAACGGCTCGTTCAGGTCGTAATCGTAGTTCGTGTAGACCCGCCGCAGCCAGGTCGCGGTGTCCTCCGAGCGGAGCGTCACGTCGATGCCCACGATGGCCAGGGCCTGCTTCAGGTACTCGGCCTGCCGCAGCCACTGCTCGCCGAAGGAATTCACCTCCAGGTGCAGGGCGAAGCGGGTCCCGTCCGGGCCGCGCGGGGCGCCGGCCTCATCGAGCAGCCGGTTGGCGATGTCGAGCCGGTCCGGGACGTCGTACTGGCGCACGTCGTCGGTGTAGAGGCCGGCGGTCTTGAACTTGCGGCTGAGCGGTCCGGTGGCCGGCAGGCCGTAGCCGAACATCACGTCCCTGAGGATGACCTTGCGGTCGATGGCGTAGGCGATGGCCTGGCGCACCGCCTTCTTCTGGAGCTGCGGGTGCCGGCCGTTCAGCTCCAGGACGCTCTGGGCCGGCGTCATCTCGTAGCCCTTGGTGGTGAGGTCGAGGATCGGGTTGGTCTTCATCCGGGCGAGGTCGGCGTAGTTGACCGCGCTGTACCCGGCAAAATGCGCCTCGCCCGCCTCCATCGCCGCCGAGCGGGTGGCCGCGTCCGGGATGAACCGGGCGACGATCCGGTTGAGATACGGCAGGCCCGGCTTCCAGTAGGCCGCGTTGCGGTCCAGGCGCACGGACTGGCCCCGCTCCCAGCTCACGAACTTGAACGGACCGGTCCCGATCGGCTTGTTGGCGCTGGGATTCTGCAGGACGTCCGTACCCTCGAACACCGAGCGGCACAGGATCGGCAGGTCCCGCCCGGAGAGCGCCTTCATGATGTAGGGGGCCGGGTTGGCGAGCCGCAGGACCGCGGTCATCGGGTCCGGCGTGTCGACGGCGACCAGCTCCGCGAGCATGACCGGGGCGATCGGATTGTACTTCTTCAGGATCTCCATGAAGGAGTACTGCACGTCGGCGCTGGTGAACGGCTTGCCGTTGTGGAAGGTCACGCCCTCCTGAAGTGTGAAGGTGATGGTTCTGCCGTCGGGGGCGACGTCCCAGGCCTTGGCGAGGTTCGGCTGCGGATTCTGGTCCCAGTCGTAGGTGCACAGCCCCTCGTAGACCTGCGTGGCGATCGGCGGGATGTTGCCCGCCGACACCGCGTAATGGGCCAGGGTCGAGGGCTCGGGATGCACGATCATCACCATCGTGCCCCCACGCCTCGGCTCGGCGGCGCGCGCGCCGCTCGCGGCGGCCGCGAGCCCGAGGGGAAGCGCCAGCACCGTGCGGCGGGAGAGATCGGTCACGTTGAACGAAGGGGGCAAGCCGGAAGACTCCTCAGGCGTCCCACCGTTTTAGCAACACGCGTGCCACGCACGAGAAGACTTGACGGGTTCATTACACCGGCAGGTCAGAGTCTCTTCTTATCAGTTCCCGCCGATCGCGCCGACAGAGCTGGCGAGATGTTCCAAAATTTCGTGCGCGATGTCCGATGACTTGGCGGCGGCCTATCCTTAGAGGCGGCGCGTCGGCGGAGTGGACTCAGAGCCGCCTCGGAAGATCCTTCTTCCCGAGGCGGGTCCGCGGTGGGCGCGAAGCCGGAATCCCAGTCTTCGTCGGGGGCTCAGCGCGATCTTCGATGTGGAATTCGCGAAACGATGGCCTCGCTCATGCGCGAACGCTCACGGCCTGCTTCCCCGCAGGGGGCCGCATCCTCGATCGAGTCCCGGCGACGGTCCTCCGGCTCGGTCGGGCCGGGTGCGGACGGCGCGGCGATGCCCCCAGGCCCGGCCCATCGGTGCCGGCGGATCGTTCGAGCGGATGCGGCTAGCTCCGCTGGCCCGCCCTCCGCGTGCCGAGGGCGAGGGCGAGCAGCGCGGCGGCACCGACGCCGGCCCAGACCAGCCCGGCGCTCATCGTCCCCGCCGACGGGACACCCTTGCGCGCCCGCCAGCCGCCGTCGGCGCCCGTTCCCTGCGGGATCGGCTTCTCCAGCGCCCCGTGGGTCCGCGGCCCCGGGTCGGCACGGTCCAGGGCGAAGCGAAACCCGGCGCCCATCATGCGCTCGGTCAGCGCGGGCGCGAGCGCGTAGCCGGCCTGGGCGAGGCGGGCCGGCCAGCCGACCGCCGTCTCGTGGCGCGGGTGCCGGACCAGGCGCAGGTAGGTCGCGGCCACGTCCTCCGGCGCGTAGTAGAGGTGGCCCGGGTTCAGCGTCTTGCCCGTGACGTTGGCCCCGTGTTCGAGGCCGGGCGTGTCGACGATCGCCGGGAACACCCCGCACACGTGGATGTGCCTGTGGCGGGCGAGTTCCTGGCGCAGGCTCGCCGAGAAGCCGCGCAGGCCGAACTTGCTCGCGGTGTAGGCGGCCGCGAACGGCGTCGGCGCCCAGCCGCCCATCGAGATGGTGTTGATCAGCGTGCCGTGCCCCTGGCGCCGGAAGTGCGGCAGCACGGCGTAGGCACCGTGGATGGCGCCCATCAGGTTGATCTCGATCGTCTGCCGGTGCAGGGCGAGCGGCGCGTCGAGGAGCGGCCCGAACACGCCGGCCCCCGCGTTGTTGATCCAGACGTCGATGCCGCCGAAGGCCCGGCGCGCGCCCTCCGCCAGCGCGAAGACCGCGTCGGAATCGGTCACATCCGTCGGGATGGCGACGGCCGCGCCGCCCGCGTCTCGGATCTCCCGCACGATATCGTCGAGCACATCGGCACGGCGGGCCGCGAGGACGACGCGCGCGCCTCTGGCCGCGAAGGCATAGGCGGCGGCCCGTCCGATGCCGCTCGACGCGCCGGTGATCACCACCGTCGATCCGCGTATCTGCGCCATGTCTCGCATCCCCGTCCATCGATCTCGGTCAGCGAACCGGGGCGGGACGGTCGTGTTCCTGCGGCAGAGTCACCGCCGGTCGTCGGGCGCGGCAGAGACGTCAGGGACCGCGCGGGCGGGGCGGCGCGTCGCCCTTGTGCATCGCCCCGACTTGACCAACCTTTCGCAGTTGCCGTCACGCCGACGGAGGAGGGTCGGGGGCACCCGACATCCGCCGCCTCGACGGCACAGCCCGGCGTGGCGCGCGTGCGGCTCGGCCTCCGTCAGCGTGCGGGCCGGATCGGTCCTCGGATCCCTCCCCGACGGGAACCGGGCGCGCCCCGCCCGACTAGATCCCGGTCTGCCACCTCACCCCGGAATCGCTGCCGATGCCGAACCCCGTCCAGTCGGCTGTCCGCGCCGCCCTCGAGGGCGGCGTCGCCCTGGTGGCGGCCTGCAACCGCCTGCGCCTGCCCGGAACGCAGAACCCCTTCGTGGTCGGCGTTCACGAACCGATGCGGGAAGAGCTGACGCTGCGGGACCTCGCCGTGACCGGGGCGGTCCCGCTGGGGCTCGACGGCCTCTACCTCAAGATGGGGGCCAACCCCGTCCGCCCGGCGAGGCGGGGCCACGATTGGTTCCTCGGCGACGGCATGGTGCACGGTCTCGCGATCGAAGGTGGCAAAGCGCTGTGGTATCGCAACCGCTGGATCGGTTCGCGCACCGCGGCCGCCGCGCTCGGCCGTCCCGCCGCGTCCGGGCCGCGCCGGGGCGGCAACGACACCGTCAACACCAACGTGGTCGAGATCGGCGGCCGGATCTTCGCCGTGGTGGAGGCCGGCAGCTTTCCGGTCGAACTCGGGCGGACCCTGGAGGCGCAGCGCTACAACCCGTTCGATGGGACGCTCGCCGGGTCCTTCACCGGACACCCGCACCGCGACCCGCTGACCGGCGAGACCCACGCGATCGCCTATGACGGCCGCGTCTGGGACAGCGTCCGCCACGTCGTCGTCGCGCCGACCGGGCGGGTCGTGCGGGACGTGCCGGTGGCGGTTGCGCACGGCCCCTGCATCCACGACTGCGCGATCACGGCGCGCTTCGCGATCGTCCTGGATCTGCCCGTGACCTTCTCGCTGCGGGCCCTGCTCGCCGGTTACCGCTTCCCGTTCCGCTGGAACCCCGGCCACGGGGCCCGCGTGGGCCTCCTGCCCCGGCAGGGCGAAGGCGCCGACATCGTGTGGTGCGCCGTCGAACCGTGCTTCGTGTTCCACGCCGCCAACGCCTACGACGACGCGGATGGGCGGGTGATCCTCGACGTGGTCGCCTACGAGACGGTGTTCGCCTCGGCCGGGGGCGGGCTCGACAGGCCGGGCCGGCTCGAACGCTGGACGATCGACCCTGGCACGAAGCGGGTCGCGCGGCGGGTCCTCGACCCCGCGGCGCAGGAGTTCCCCCGCATCGACGAGCGGCGTCTCGGGCAGCGCCACCGGTACGTCTACACCGTCAGTGTCCCCGCCGACGGCAACACGCAGCTGGCCGGGGCGACAGAGCTCTACAAGCACGACCTGGAGACCGGCGGCCGCCGCGTGCACGCCTTCGGTGCCGACCGCGTCCCGGGGGAGTTCGTCTTCGTGCCGGCGCGCGCCGGGGCCGCAGAGGACGAAGGCTGGCTCGTCGGGTTCGTCATCGACACCGCGAACGACACGACCGATTTCGTCATCCTCGACGCCCGATCGTTCGAGGCCCCGCCCATCGCCAGCGTTCGCCTCGCGCACCGGATCCCGCCGGGCTTCCACGGCAACTGGTTCCCGACCCGCCCCCCGGCCTGACCGGCCATCCGTGGCGACCGGGGTCTTCGGCGAACGCGATCCCGCACGACCGCCCCGTCCGGACCGGCCGCCGGGCCCCTCAGGCCGCGGCGGTCCGGCCGATCACCGCCGTCATGGGGTCGCTGGGCCCTCCCTCCGGCTTCAGGACGCGCACGTCGAGATCGGCGAAGCCGGCGCGCTGGAGATACAGGCTGACGAGGCGCGCGTGTCCCGCGCCGTCGAGGGCGTTCCAGATGGCCACCGCCTTGGTCGGGAAGCGGCGGTTCGAGAAGCTGATCACCACCGGGGCGCCCGGGCGCAGCACGCGGGCGATCTCGGACAGGACGGCGACCGGCTGCTGCAGGTACTGCACCGAGACGCAGACCAGGGCGGCATCCGCGCAGGCCGTGTCGAGGGGCAGGTGCGGGTCGGCGTTGAGGTCCTGCACGAAATGCCGGGTCAGGCGCGGGTTGGCGGCGAGTTCCGCGGCATTCAGGCCGTGACCGATGACGCCGGCGTAGGCGACCTCGTCCGGCAGGTGACTGACCCAACTCGACATCAGGTCGAGGACGACACCGCCCGCAGGGACGACCGTCCTGTACATCTCGGTCACGGCCGCGATCGCGGCGGCGTCGATATGGGTGACGAAGCGCGGCTGGGCGTAGAACAGGGGATCGGGATCACGATCGTGCTTCGCGAAGGCCTCCCGCGGGAAGTCCGACAGATCCTGGGTCGTCATCGGTACCGCCTTCCTGTCCGATCCGGATATGCGCCGCCCGACGGCCTGGGATCCGCGCGGGGACCGCGTCTTCGAGGGCGCGCGGCGCGGCGATCCACAATGTCCTCCCGCCGGGCTGCGACGGGCGCCGCGCGCGGTCGGTCGGCCGTCGTCACCCTCGGCAACGCCCACAGGATATCCGGATCGTCCGGTTCACGGGGCGCCACGGCGTGCGACTTAATCGGCCGCCGACGAGAGCCCTCAGGACGGGGCGCTGGACCTGGAGCCCGGGGCATCACGCGAACGGTTGTTCCGTCAGCGAGCGCCGGAACCGGCCACGCCCCTCCAGGCGGGTCGAGGGCCTGTGCCGTCAGAGCCGATCCCGCTGACGCGGCGGCGGCCTGCGGTCAAGGATTCGAGCGGAACAGCCCCTCCGTAGCGAGGCCCAGATCGATCCTCGCGCGCCCACCGGGCCCGATCCGACGTCAGTTGCTCAATTCGCCGCGGACCAGCTTGAGAAAGCCCAGCGCGGTGGACGAGAGCGGGTGCCCCGGGCTGCCCAGGACCGTGACCGTGTAGGTCACCGTCGGCCGCAGGCTGCGCGCGATGACCTGTCCCTTCAGGGCGCGCACGGTGACGGCCTCCGCGATGGTGAAGCCGAGGCCCGCGGCGACCATGGCGCAGGCGGCCGCCGCGTTCTGGGTCTCCGCGACGAGCCGGGGCGCGACGCCGTTGTTGGTGAAGAGTTCGTCGACCTGATCGCGCAGGCGATACTGGCGACCGAGCGAGATGTAGGGCTCATCGTGGAGCTCGGAGAGCGGAACGACCTTGTTGCGCGCCAGGCGATGACGGGGCGGCAGGACGACCAGCCCGGGCAGTTCGATCGGTGGGGCTGCCACGAGCGCGCTGCGGCCGACCGGCAGGGCAAAGCCGAGATCGGCATTGCCGGCCTGCACCAGATCGTAGACCTCGCGCGAGCTCGCCACCACGAGCGAGATCCGCACGGGCTGCACGTCGGTGGCGAATTGGGCCAGCAGCCGGGGGATGAGCGACAGCCCCATGAGCGGCATGGCCGCGACGCGCAATTCGCCGCTCCCGATTCCGCGCATGTCGTCGATGGTGCGATCCAGGCGGTCGGCGGCCGCAAACAGCGTTGCGACGGCGCCCTCCAGCTTCACGGCCTCCGGCGTCGGCTGGAGGTGGCGGCGCGAGCGGTCGAAGAGCGGCAGCCCGGTCTCGTCCTCCAGGCCGCGCAGCAGCTTCGTGACGGCCGGTTGCGAGAGATACATCCGCTGCGCCGCGCGGCTGACCGAGCCGCTCTGCATGACCGCGCGGAACGCTTCCAACTGGCGGAGCCGGCTCGGCGTCATCGAAAATCCCGCCCCTCGCTACCGTGAGGAATGAAACGGCAAAAATTATGAATTTGCCTCCCTCGTCAAGAGATCGCACGTTGATCAGCATTCGGGACTGATACGTGGCGGAGATGCTCAGAACAGGGGCGCCTTGCCCGCTTCTTGCTCACGAACAGCTTTCCGATTGCTCACGGGGGCAAAGCAATGCTGCGGCCGATACTGGGTCTTCTCACCGCGATGGCGGCCGCGCTCGCCGGGGCGGCATCCCCGGCCTCGGCCGAGCCGCGCCTCACCGTCGCCGGGTACGGCGGCAGCTACGAGCAGATCATGCGCACGAGCGTGATCCCGGCTTTCGAGCGCGAGAACGACGTCAAGATCGACTACCTGACCGGCAACTCCTCCGACAACCTCGCCCGGATGCAGGCGCAGCGCGGCAACCAGACGGTCGGCGTGGCGGTGCTCGACGACGGCCCGATGGTGCAGGCCGTATCCCTCGGCCTGTGCCGGAAGCTCCCCGACGCGGTGCGCGACGCGGTCTATCCGATCGCCGTCCTGGGCGACGACCACGCCGTCGGCACCGGCTTCGGCTTCACGGGCATCGCCTACAACACGAAGCTGTTCAAGGAGCGCGGCTTCCCGGTGCCGACCTCCTGGATGGACCTCGCCCGGCCGGACTACCGGCAGCGGATCGCGATCCCCGGCATCGACAACACCTACGGCGTCCACACCCTGGCGATGATGGCCCGCATCCATGGCGGCGGCGACAGCGACATCGCCCCGGGGCTGAAGGTCATGCGCCAGCAGATCAACCCGAACGTGCTCGCCTACGAGAGCAGCCCCGGCAAGATGAGCGAGATGTTCCAGTCGGGGGAGATCTGGCTGGCCGTCTGGGGCTCGTCCCGGGTCGCGGCCATGCAGCAGGCGGGTTTTCCGCTCGCCATCGCCCGGCCGAAGGAGGGCGCCGTCGTCCTGATGACGGCGGGCTGCGCCATCACCGGCAGCCCGGAGCCGGCGCTCGCCGACAAGTTCCTGGCCTATCTCGTCTCGCCGAAGGTCCAGGAGACCTTCGCCACGCAGTACGGGGCGGGCCCGACCAACCGCGCCACCAAGCTGCCGCCGGAGGTCGCCGACCGCGTGATCTACGGCGAGGACCAGGTGCGTTCGCTGATCGGCCTCGACTGGGACGTGGTCAACCGCAACCGCGCCGACTGGACCCGGCAGTGGCAGCGGCAGGTCGAGCGCTGATGTCCGCGCCGGCCTTCCTCACCCTCGACGGTCTCGGCAAGGATTACGGCACCGTCACCGCAGTCCGCGACGTCAGCCTCTCGGTCGCGCCCGGCGAGTTCCTCGGCCTGCTCGGGCCCTCCGGCTGCGGCAAGACCACGACGCTGCAGATGATCGCCGGCTTCGAGGCCCCGAGCCGCGGCCGCATCCTGATGGAGGGGCGCGACCTGACCGGCACGCCGCCGGCCCAGCGCGGCATCGGCCTCGTGTTCCAGTCCTACGCGCTGTTCCCGCACATGACGGCTGCGGAGAACGTCGCCTTCGGTCTGGAGATGCGCCGGGTGCCGAGGCCCGAGCGGGGCCGGCGGGTCGCCGAGGCGCTGGCGCAGGTCCGCCTCGGGCACCTCGCCGAGCGCTTCCCGCGCAACATGTCGGGCGGGCAGCAGCAGCGCGTCGCCCTGGCGCGGGCGCTGGTGGTCGAGCCGCGCCTGCTGCTCCTCGACGAGCCGCTCTCGAACCTCGACGCCAAGCTGCGTGAGGAGATGCAGGTCGAGTTGCGCGAATTGCAGCGCCGGATCGGCGTCACCACGGTGCTGGTCACCCACGATCAGGCCGAGGCCATGGCCCTGTGCGACCGGGTCGCGATCATGCAGGGCGGCCGGGTCGTCCAGATCGACGCCCCCTGGCAGGCCTACGACATCCCGGCCGACGCGTTCGTGGCCGACTTCCTCGGCCGCAGCAACCGGCTGCCGGCGCGGGCCGCCTCCGGCCACGCGGAGGCCGCGGGGCACCGCTTCTGCCTGCCGCCGGAACTCGCCGACCGCCAGGGCGACATCCTCCTGACGATCCGGCCCGAGCGCCTGCGGATCCGCTGCGAGCGGGCGCCCGGGAGTCCGCCCGGCCTCGAGGGGCGCGTGCAGGCGCGGCTCTTCCTCGGCGGGTTCTGGCTCTACACGGTGGAGACGGCGCTGGGCGCCTTTGCGGTCATGGCGCAGAACACCGGCGCGACGCCGCTTGACGAGGGCGCCGCGGTGACGCTCGACTGGGACGCTCACAGCCTGCGGCGGCTGGAGCCGGCATGACCCGCCCCGATCGCCTCACCCCCGCGCTGCTGACGGCGCCCTCCGCCCTCGTCTATGCCGGGGCGCTGCTCGTGCCGCTGGCCGGCGTGCTGGCCCTGAGCCTGCACGGCTTCGACTTCGAGAAGGGCGTGCTGCCCGGCTGGGGGCTCGCCAACTATCAGGATCTCTTCACCGATCCGCTGTTCGGCGAAGCCCTGGCGCGGACCTTCCGCATCGCCGGGCTGACGACGCTGATCTGCCTCCTCATCGGGGTGCCGGAGGCCTGGATCATCCACCGCATGGACCCGCGCTGGCGCGGGCCGATGCTCCTCGTCGTGGTCGGGCCGCTGCTGGTCTCGGTGGTGGTGCGCAACTTCGGCTGGATGGTGCTCCTCGGCACGAACGGCCTCGTGAACCAGGCGCTCACCGCCCTCCACGTGCCCGGAGCGCCCTTCCGGCTGATGTTCACGGAGGGCGCCGTGGTGGTCGGCCTCGTCCACGTGATGGTGCCGCTCGTGGTCCTGTCCGTCTGGGCGAGCCTCGGCCGGCTCGATCCGGTGCTGGAGCGGGCGGCGACCAGCCTCGGGGCCGGGCGGTTCACGATCTTCACCCGGGTCGTGCTGCCCAACGTCATGCCGGGCGTCATGGCCGGCGCGCTGATGGTGTTCTGCCTCTCGGCCTCGGCCTTCGCGACCCCCGCCATGCTGGGGGGCAAGCGCCTGAAGGTCGTCTCCAGCATGACCTACAACGAGTTCCTCAACACCCTGAACTGGCCGCTCGGTGCCGCGCTCGCCACCGTGCTGATGGCGGCGATCCTCCTCGCCACGCTCCTCTGGACGCGGCTCGTCGAGAAGCGGGCGCTGCGGCGCCTCGGCGCGGTCGCGCAGGGAGGCCCGGCATGAGCCGCAACGGCCCCCTGGCGCTGGCCTTCCACGCCCTGTTCCTGGCCTTCATCCTGGCGCCGCTGCTGGTGGTGATCGCCGTGTCCTTCACCGGCCAGGGCTACCTCGCCCTGCCGTTCGACGGCCTGTCGCTGCGCTGGTGGCGGGCGATCGGCGACAACCCGCGCTTCCTGGAGAGCTTCTGGTACAGCACCCGCCTCGGCGTGACGGCCGCGACCCTCTCGGCCCTGATCGCCGTCCCGGCCGCCCTGGCGATCGCGCGCTGGCGCTTCCCCGGCCGGGGCACCCTGGTGGCGGTCCTCGCCTCGCCGCTGATGATCCCGCACGTGGTGCTCGGCGTCGCGCTGCTGCGCTTCTTCTCGGGGTTCGGCCTGTCGGGCAGCTTCGCCGGCCTCGTGGCGGCCCATGTCATCGTGATCACGCCCTACATGCTGCGCCTCGTCGGCGCCGGCCTGTCAGGTCTCGACCCGCGCATCGAGCGCGCCGCCGAGAGCCTCGGCGCCGACCGGCTCACGGTGTTCCGGCGCGTGACCCTGCCGCTGATCGCCCCCGGCCTCGCGGGCGGCTGGATCCTGGCCTTCGTCACCAGCTTCGACGAGCTGACGGTGAGCCTGTTCCTGGCCTCGCCCGCCGCCAACCCGCTGCCGGTGCAACTGTTCAACTACATCGACCAGATGACCGACCCGCTGGTCGCGTCGGTCTCGGCGGCGCTGATCGTCGTCACCGCCCTGGTCCTCTTAGGCCTCGATCGCTTCTACCCGATCGACCGCCTGCTCACCGGGGAGCGCCGCGCATGACCGGACACCAGATGCAGGACGCGATCGTGATCGGCGGCGGCCTCGTCGGCGCGGCCATCGCCTACGGGTTGCAGCGCCAGGGCCTGTCGACCGTGATGCTCGACGAGGGCGACGTTGCCCACCGGGCGAGCCGGGGCAATTTCGGGCTGGTCTGGGTCCAGTCGAAGGGCCTCGGCGCGCCGCACTATCAGCACTGGACCCACGCATCGGCCCGGGCGTGGCCGGAACTGGCCGCCGATCTCCTCAAGACGACCGGCATCGGCGTCGGGCTGCACCAGCCGGGGGGGCTGCATTTCTGCTTCTCGGACGACGAGATGGCCCAGCGCGACGCCCTGATGGGCCAGCTGCGCCGGGAGGCCGGCAATGCCGGCTACGAATACCGCATGATCCCGGCCGCCGAGCTGCGCGACCTGGTGCCGGGCCTCGGGCCGCAGGTCGTGGGCGCCTCGTGGACGCCCTATGACGGCCACGCGAGCCCCCTGCATCTCCTGCGCGCGCTCCACGCGGCGTTCCAGGATCTGGGCGGCCTCTACCGGCCGAACGCCAAGGTCACGGCCGTCACGGCGGCTCCGCGCAACTTCGCGGTCGATATCGGGGCGGAGACCGTCCGTGCCCCGCGCCTCGTCCTGGCCTCCGGCCTCGGCAATGCCGACCTCGCGCCCCTCGTCGGCCTGTCCGCCCCCCTGCGGCCGGAGCGCGGGCAGATCCTGGTCACGGAGCGCACCCGGCAGGTGCTCGCCCTGCCGACCCATGTCGTCCGCCAGACCGAGGAGGGTTCGCTGCTGCTGGGCGACAGCAAGGAGGACATGGGCTTCGACACCCTGACCCAGACCCCCGCGATCATGCGGGCCATCGCTCAACGCGCGGTCCAGACCTTCCCGTGGATCGCCGAGCTCAACATCGTCCGGGCCTGGGCGGCGCTGCGCGTCATGTCGCCGGACGGCAAGCCGATCTACGACGAATCCGAGCGCTACCCCGGCGCGACCATCGCCAACTGCCATTCCGGCGTCACCCTGGCCGGCGCGCATGCGAGCCTGCTCGCCCCGATGATCGCGGCGGGCGCGCTCACGCCGGACCTGTCCCCCTTCAGTGCGAGACGCTTCGATGTTCAGAAGGCGGCCTGAGGCCCGTCCGGCCCCCGGGGACCGGCTGGTGGAGGTCTTCGTCGCGGGCCGGCCGGTCCGCGTGCCGGAGGGCGCCTCCGCGGCCGCCGCGGTCCTGCTCGCCGGCCTGCCCGCGATCCGGACCACCCCGGTCGGCGGCGCGCCGCGCCTGCCCTACTGCATGATCGGCGCCTGCTTCGACTGCCTCGCCGAGATCGACGGCGTAGCCAACCGCCAGTCCTGCCTCGTGCCGGTCGCCCCGGGCATGCGGATCGAGCCGCAGCGCGGCGCCCGCGCGGCGCGGATCGAGGACGCCGCATGAGCCACGATCTCGCCATCGTGGGCGCCGGCCCGGCCGGCATGGCCGCCGCCATCGAGGCCGCCGCCCTCGGCCTCTCGGTCGCCGTGCTGGACGAGCAGCCCGCCCCCGGCGGCCAGGTCTTCCGGGCGGTGGAGGCCGCCTCCGGGGACCCGGCGCTCGCCGGCGAGTTCCTCGATTCCGGCGGTGCCCTGGCGGCGCGGTTCCGCGCGGCCCGGGGGATCGACTACCGCCCGCGGACCACCCTCTGGCACCTCGATCCCGATGCGGGCCTGCTGTCCGTGGCCTCGGCCGGCGCCACCGCGGAGATCGAGGCGCGGCGCGTCCTCCTCGCCACCGGTGCCCAGGAGCGGCCGGTGCCGATCCCCGGCTGGACGCTGCCGGGCGTCATGAGCGCGGGCGCCGCCCAGATCCTGCTCAAGACGGCGGGCGCCGTGCCGGAAGGGTCCGTGGTGATCGCCGGGCAGGGGCCGCTCTGCTGGCTGCTGGCCGTGCAGCTCCTGCGCGCCGGGGTCGAGCGGCTGACATTGCTCGAGACCGGCGCCGGTGGCGCCCTCCGGGACGCCCTGCGGGCGGGCGGCCTCTGGACCGGCCGCAGGCTCCTGACGAAGGGCATCGCCCTGATGCGCGAGACCCGGGCGCGGGGCCTCACCGTGGTCCGCAACGTCCGCGACCTGCGGGCCGAGGGCGACGGCCGGGTCTCGACGGTGCGGTGGCGCCAAGGGGGCCGCGAGCAGGTGCTTCCCTGCGACACGCTCCTCCTGCACGAGGGGGTGATCCCGTCGACCCACATCACCCGGGCGCTGGGCCTCGACCACGATTGGGACGACCTGCAGCTCTGCTGGCGGCCGCGCCTCGATGCCTGGGGCGCCACCAGCCATCCGAACTTGGCCGTGGCGGGCGACGGCGGCGGCATCGGCGGCTGGGAGGCCGCCGCGGCGGGCGGACGGCTCGCCGCCCTTGACGCGGCCCTCCGCCTCGGCCGGCTGGACGCCGCCGCCCGCGACGCCCGTGCCGCGGAGCCCCTGCGCGCGCAGCGCGCGGCCCTGGCGCTCCGGCCCTTCCTCGACCGTCTCTACCGCCCCGCCGCGGGCATCCTCGCCCCCGCCGACGACACGGTCGTGTGCCGCTGCGAGGAGATCACGGCCGGGCAGATCCGCGGGGCCGCGCGCCTCGGCGCTGCCGGCCCGAACCAGGTCAAGGCGTATCTGCGCGCCGGCATGGGCCCCTGCCAGGGCCGCATGTGCGGCACCGTCGTCGCCGGGCTGATCGCCGAGACCCGCGGCGCCTCCATGGAGACGGTCGGCGCCCTGCGCCCGCGGGCGCCGTTCAAGCCGATGACGGTGGGTGAATTGGCCAACGGGCGGCCGGACGCGATGCCGGAGCTGACCGCGTGAGCGCCGCGGACACCCCCCGCGCAGTGATCGTGGGCGGCGGCCCGGCCGGTCGCGCCGCCCTGGCCGAACTGCCCGGCGCCGTCCTGATCGCCCGGCCCGACGCCACGGCCTGGCACGCCGAGCCCGGCCGCGTCTGGGTCGAGGGCGACGGGCGGGTCTGGGCGGAGCCGTTCGACGTCCTGCTCGTCTGCGCCGACGAGCCGCTGCTGCTGGCGGCGCTCGGCTGCGCAATCTCGGACGGCCGGGTGCGCACCGACGCGGACGGTCGGACCAGCGTGCCCGGCATCGGGGCGGCCGGCCGCGTCGCGGGCGCGGCGACGGCACGGGCCGCGGAGCGGCAGGCGGTCGCCGCGGCCCGCGCCCTGCGCGCCGGGCCCCCGATCCAACCGTCGCCGCCGTCGGCCGCGGACCCCGCCGTGACGCGGCTCGATCCGGTCGCCCTCGCGGCGCTGCTCGAACGGCCCGCCGGACCCGAGCGGACCGGGGCGGCGCTCGCGCAGGGCGCGATCCTCGGCGCGGTGGTGCCGGCCCGGCCCGTCGGTCTCGCGGCCCTGGCCGGCCTCGCCGCGACCCTGCCGGAGCCGGTCCCGCCGCAGGGGGACGAGGGCTCGCTCGCATGACCGATCCCGACATCCTCGTCGTCGGCGGCGGCCTGCACGGCCTGTCCGCCGCCCTGTTCCTCGCCCGAGCCGGTCAACGCGTCCGCGTGCTGGAGGCCCGACGGGTCGCGGCCCAGGCCTCGGGCTACTCGGCGGGCGGCGTGCGCACGCTGGGCCGCCACATCGCCGAGGTGCCGCTCGCCCTGGAGGCGGTCGCGCGCTGGCACCGGATCGCGGACCTCGTCGGCGACGGCTGCGGCTTCCATGCCGCCGGGCAGGTCCGGGTGGCCGAGAACCGGGCGGAGCTCGCGCTCCTCTCCGAACGGGTCGCGCGCCTGCAGGCCGGGGGCTGGACGCACGAGGAACTGGCCGACGCCGCGACCGTGCGCCGGTTGCTCCCCGCGGTCGCCGAGCACGTCGTCGGCGGCATCATCGCGCATCGCGACGGCTTCGCGGCCCCCCTGCGCACGACGCTCGCCTTCGGCCGCGCCGCGCGGGCCGCCGGAGCCGAGATCGTCGAGGAGGCGCGCGTCACGGCCGTGGAGCGGCGTGCCGGGCGCTGGCACCTGCGGACCCGCGGCGGCGCGGCGCACGCCGCGCCCCTCCTGGTCAACGCCGCGGGCGCCTGGGGCGGCCGCCTCGCCCGCGCGGCCGGGGAGCCGATCCCCCTCGGCTTCAACGCCTTCCAGATGCTGCTCACCGACGCGCGGCCGGCGTTCCTGGCACCGGTGGTCGGGGCGACCGGCCGGCCCCTGTCCTTCAAGCAGTCCGAGAGCGGCCACGTGATGATCGGCGGCGGCCACAAGGGGCACGCGGACCTCGACACGGGCGCGGTGCAACTCGACGTCCCGCGCCTCGCCTACTCGGCGCGCACGGCCCTCGACCTGTTCCCGATCCTGCGCGGCGCGCGGATCGTGCATGCCTGGGCCGGCATCGAGGGTGTCACGCCGGACGAACTGCCGGTCATCGGCCGATCCGCCGTGGCGGACGGCCTGGTGCACGCCTTCGGTTTCTCCGGGCACGGCTTCGCCCTGGCGCCCCTCGTCGGCGAGATCGTCGCCGGCCTGCTGCTCGACGGCGCCGCGCACCACCCCATCGCGGCGTTCGCACCGGCCCGCTTCGGCCAGCCGGGCGCCGTCCCCGAGACCCGGTCGGCGCTGCTCCAGCCCGCCGGTTAGAACCCCCGCAAACGGAAGGACTCGTTTCGATGATCCAGCGCCATATCCGCACGCCGATCATGCACCGCGTGGTAGAGCACGGCGGCGTTCTCTATTTCGGCGGTATCGTGGCCGAGGATCGATCGGCCGCGATGAAGGGCCAGACCGAACAGATCCTGGTGCGGATCGATGCGCTGCTCGCCGAGATGGGCAGCGACAGGACCAAGATCCTGACGGCCACGCTCTACATCACCGACATGGCGCTCAAGGACGAGATGAACGCGGCCTGGACCGCGTGGTTCGCGCCCGAGATCCTGCCGAGCCGCTCCACCATCGGCGTCGCCGAACTCGGCCCGCAGGTCCTGATCGAGGCGGTCATCACCGCGGCCCGCTGAGCCGTTTGGACGGGTTCATCGGACCGACGATCAGGTGCCCCGGATCAGCGGCGGGAACGGCCCCGTCGCCGATCCGCCAGCCCGCCAAACCCAAGCGGGCGACGGGAAGACGTCCCCCGTCGCCCGATCGAGACGTCTTCAGCCGTCGCCGAGACGTAAGCCTTTGATTTCAGTGTGCTTCGCGGCGGATCAGCCACGGGGCGAAAGGCTGGCGGAGGGAGCGTCTGCCAAATCCGATCATCCGATCAGATCCGAGAGGGACCAAAATCGACCGATCCGCTATTGCCGACCAAGAGGATAGCAGGGCTTCGACGCAGACGCGCTAGTCCGATACGATCCCGTAAGATCTACTTGCAGCTGATGCGCAATGTGGTTCAAAATGTGGGGTGAGCGAGTTAGGCGGACCCGGCAATGGGTGGCAAGGGGCGGCATCCCGAAAAGGCACTGACGACCGTCCAGGTGCGGGCGCTGAAGAGCCCCGGCCGCTACGCCGACGGCCACGGCCTCTACCTCGTCGTCGACCCTTCGGGCGCCAAACGCTGGCTCCTGCGCATCGTCGTGCAGGGGCACCGACGCGACATCGGCCTGGGCGGCGCCGGCCTCGTCAGCCTCGCCGAGGCCCGGGAGAAGGCTCTCACCTATCGTAAGACCGCCCGCGACGGCGGTGACCCCCTGGCTGAGCGGGCGAAGGCGCGGGCGACCATCCCGACCTTCGCTGAGGCGGCCGAACTCGTCCATGCCGAGCACAAGGCGACGTGGAAGAACCCGAAGCACGCCGCGCAGTGGATCACCACCCTACGCACCTACGCCAACCCGCACCTCGGCGCGAAGCGCGTCGACCTGATCGAGACCCCCGACGTGCTGCGGGCACTCTCGCCGATCTGGCTGACGAAGGGGGAGACGGCCCGGCGGGTGCGCCAGCGGATCGGGACGGTGCTGGACTGGGCGAAGGCGGCCGGTCACCGCAGCGGCGATAATCCGGTCGATGGTGTCGTGAAAGGCTTGCCGAAGCAGAGCGAGCATCAGGGGCACCATGCGGCCCAGCCTTATGCCGAGGTGCCAGCCTTTGTTGCCCGGTTGCGGGCCATGTCCGGACAGGGCGAAGTCGGTCGCATAGCCTTCGAATTCCTGATCCTCACGGCTGCTCGAACCAGCGAGGTCTTGGGCGCCAACTGGTCTGAGATCAATAAGGCAGAGGCGCTATGGACTGTCCCGGCGGCGCGGATGAAGGCCGGGCGGGAGCACCGGGTGCCGCTGAGCGAACGGGCGCGCGAGGTCTTGGCCCGAGCACGGGAGTTGGGGGGCGGCAGCGCGTTGGTGTTCCCTGGGCGCGCGGGCGACCGGCCGCTGTCAAACATGGTATTTTTGATGGCGTTGCGACGGATGGGGGCATCGATCACCGCCCACGGCTTCAGGTCGTCGTTCCGGGATTGGGCAGCCGAGGCAACCAACCTCCCGCGGGAGGTGGCCGAGATGGCGCTGGCCCACACGATCGAAAACCGCGTTGAAGCCGCCTACCGGCGCGGTGACCTGCTTGAGAAGCGACGCGAGCTGATGGAACTATGGGGGTCTTTCTGCGACGCGGAATACTTGAATGCCTCTTGAACCGCCCAGGTCCGTTTACGCGTACATCGGCAGCAATCCAGGCCCAGGAATCTTTGACGACGAAAGAGTAAGGCAATGTACTAAGCTCGCATATCGTTCGATCTGCAAATTTTTGCGCTCGCCGCCACCCGGTCAGGGTGGCAAGGATTGGCGAAATGTAAAGACGACGCTACGCCCAGCATTGCTAGAGATAGTCCGGCATTATTGGGCGGACTGGGATTATGACCATCGTCTCGATCGTGCAAAGATCCGAGCCGATGTCAAGGCGTTCAGGAAAGCAGCTGCATCGATGCTTTGTGCGCTACGAGCGTTCGAGCTAGATGCGCGACAGACGATCAATCATCAAGCCGTCCCACATCTGCGTCGGAGAGGAGTCAATGAAGAAGATGCCCTCTTGCAACTGCGAGATATGACCCTGCTTGTGGGTCGGGCATCGCTTCCAATCGCCCGGGAGCCAAACGTAAGAGTTGGTAGAACTAGTCTCAGGAATGCCTGCCACCGATCAAGCGATTTGTGGAAAGAGTTATTCGATGGAAAGTTCTCAAGGAATTTTGTTATTCTACCGAAAAAGGGCGATAAATCAAGTAACATTCATCTGCAGGACTTCGTAAAGCGTGAACATCAGTTTGTGCATTTAATTGCATATTGTCTAGACAGTCAAACGACAGCTAACCAAGTGAGGAGCGCCTTTAGCGCCGTCGCTGAGCGGCGGCCAAAAAAATAGGATTTTCTCTGACAAGTTTGTTCTATGACAAATTTGCTTGCGCGACCGTGCTTCTGATTATTTATGGACGCTCCACGGATAACCGAGGAGATCCAATGAATTACAATACCGATTTGCCGCAGTCAGGTTTTGTCACGCCAAAGTGGGTGCAGCGTCGATATTCGATTTCCAATTCGACGATGTACCTCTGGTTGGACCTCAAGTGGCTGCCCCCGCTTCACCCAATTGGGAGGCGCGCCAAGCGATTCCGCGTCGAAGAGTTGCGTGAGTTTGAGCAGCGCCGCACGCAGGGAGGCGCTCAATGAGCGTCCCTCACCTGCACCAAAACGTCCGCGTCCTTCACTCGCCGGACGATGTAAAGTCCGAAAAAATCGGACTTCAGCTTCTGCATGTAAACGATCAAACGGCAGAGGTGTGCACACCGTTTGAATTCTACGCTCAAGTTGGGGCGCAGCGCGGTGGAAATGTCGTCGATTGTCTCACAGCGAGCAGTGCGGCCCACCTGAATATGGAGGCGTCGCATCACGCGCTTGGTCGCGCGCTGCTTTTCATCGGCTGGGAACTCACCAAGCGGGTCGTCGAAGATGACAGTGAATGGAAGATTATCTCTGAATTGTCGAGGTGGAAACACCGGCACATCAAGCCCAAACTGACGGATGACGAAGGATATCGGAGTCACTTTATTGCGAATTTTATGTTTTCGAATGGAAGCAGGCGTGGCGATGATCTTGCGGCTAAAAAGGGACGGGCCGTCGAATACCTAATTCGAAAGGATCGCACGGAACAGGAAGTGTTGGCTCAGCTAGTTCAACCCGGTGGCATCGATCGCATCTACAAGATGGCCGTGACGGAATATCCTCGATCAGCTCGGCGGCGGAGAAGTTCCGGAAAGAAAGCGAGACCGATGCGGATAGTCGCCGTGTGCAGAAAATCTAGCAACAAAAGACACAGTTTGTCTGATGATCAGAACATAGCGCAGCCGATCCAACTGAATACGCTGGACAGCGATCCCTTCGATTTGATCGATCCTATCGTATTTGCTCCCGGCGTGAATGAGCGTGCTGCATTTCTTGAGATGAATAGGGGCGACAAGCTTCTTGTGATGATCGAATGCACTGAGCGCGACGGGGATCGTGTGGAGCTAGGCGCGAGCATCATTCGTCCCGTCTGCGAAGCAGAGTGATGCTGTGATTACCTCAAACCCGAGGGGGGTCGACCTCCCTCGCGCGCTAATACACCATCCGATTGAAGTTCCTACGACTAAAAAGGCAGAAACCATCATGACTAAGTACAGTACGTCTAGAAAGCAGCCTAATCGTCATGGCTACCGCACTGCTTCATCCAAGAGAAAAGCTACAAGTCGGCCGCTGTCGAGCAAAGTCGCGCAGGCAACTTCGGCCTCCGCCTTCGCCGAGTCCTCTTCTGAGGGATCATTTGATAGCCTCGCGCGCGCGGCGATGACCTACGCGAAGCGCGGCTTTCCCGTTCTTCCACTCCACGCGATCCGTAACAAGGTCTGCACCTGTTCGGAGGGCGCCGCCTGCAAGCGACCTGGGAAGCACCCAATGCTCGCGGGTGGCTACAAAGTAGCAACGATCAACGAGAATGAGGTCAGGCAGATCTGGTGCGATAATCCTGACGCCAACATCGGTATCGCCATGGGTCAGGCTTCTGGGCTCGTCGCGATCGATGTCGATCCTCGCAACGGCGGGGGAGCCACCTTCCGGCAGCTCAGTGCCGAGCTAGGCCGACTTCCGCGTACGGTTCGCATGCGAACCGGAGGTGGCGGGAGCCATCGTGTCTACCGTTGCCCGGATACCCCTACGAAAACGAAACACGGGGCTGCCGGCATCGACTTCCAGGCGGACGGGTCGTTCATCGTGGTCCCGCCGAGCCTGCACGCCTCGGGCCGCCGTTACCGCTACCGAGAGGGGCGCGATCCGCTCTCGATAGACGTAGCACCCCTCCCGAGGGCGTGGCTAGACCGCCTACAGGGTGGCGCATCATCTAAGCCGGAGCCCGAGACTAGCGCACCAGAGCGCTTGATTCCCGAGGGCGAGCGCAACACCCGCCTCACCAAACAGGCCGGCGCAATCCGCCGCGCCGGGGCGTCTGAGGCAGGGCTGCTGGCCGCCCTCAAGGCCGAGAACGCTGCATGCTGCCGGCCGCCACTCGACGACCAGGAGATCGCTGGGATCGTAGCCAGCGTGCTGCGGTACCCGGTCGGGTCGATGGACGGCGACCAGGCTGAGGCTGTCATGCAAGCAGTCCTCGACCAGCACTTCGCCGGCGGCGCTCACCTGCTCCGGGCTTTCGACGGGCGCTTCTGGTCGTACGATGGCCGATGTTGGGCACCCCTGAGTGAGAAAGTGCTCGAGGGCCGCATTCTCACGACGATCCAGGGACTACCCCTTCGTCCGAAGGGGCAGACCGCGCCGCTGATTGGCCAGGTTGTCAGGCTGATCGGGGCGAAGGTCGCGGCGGATGGCGACGTGTTGCGGTTCATGGCCCCCCCTCTGCCGGTCATCAATTGCCGCAACGGCGAGCTCTGGATCAAGGACAATGGGCGGCCCGAGCTTCGCCCTCATCGAGCCGACTCTTTCCTGAGGCACTGTCTCGATGTTGACTATGACCCGCTGGCGGTCAGCGCCGACTACGACGACGCGATCAAGGGGATCTTCGCCAAGGCGAGTGACCCGGCCGCGATGGTGCGGCTATGGCACGAACTCATGGGCTATATGCTGCAACCTGGGCGGCCGATCCCCCTCATTACGCTGGGCTGGGGTGGCGGCAACAACGGCAAGACTAAGCTTGTCGAGACGTTTGTGCGGTTGGTCGGACGCGAGTTGATTGTGGCCATGCCGATCGGGGACATCGACAAGAGCCGGTTCACCGGTGGCAACCTTCTTGGCAAGCTCGCGATCATCGACGACGACGTGAAGGCTGGCACCCGTTTACCCGACGGGCAACTGAAGCGCCTGAGCGAGGAGAAGACGATCACGGGCGAGAACAAGTTCGGGCCGCCGTTCACCTTCACAGTGCGGACTGCCATCCTGATGCTCTTCAACCCCCCGCCCACGCTCGCCGACCTCTCGCACGGCATGCAACGGCGCCTGATCGTGGTGCCTTTCGCTCGGAAGTTCTCTGATCAAGAGGCCAACTCGAAGCTGTTCCCGCAGATCTGGGCCGAGGAGATGCCGGGCGTGCTCAACCGCTACCTCGACGGGCTGCGGCAGGTGATACGTCGGGGCTGGCGTTTCGAACCGCCCACGGACTCCCTGGATGCCAAGGCGGAGCTGCTGAAGGCCGCCAATCCCGTCCCGGCCTTCCTGGCCGAGCGATGCGAGGAGGCCGGGAGCGCCTACGTCCAGGCGCTGTACGCAGCCTACCGGGACTGGGCCCATGCGGCCGGGATCACGATCGCTCAGCAGCGCCTCGGGTTCCAGCGCAACCTTGAGAGCTTCGGCTACAAGGTCGGGCGCGGCAATCAGGGGCCGAAGATCCAGGGGCTGCGTCTGCGCTCCTGACCCCCTCGTTCCGCCGGCCAAGCCATGTTGTTTGTGTTTTTGGTCGGAGGTGACGAAAGTGAAGCTTCAGCCATCAACCCATGACATGACTAGCTATTACACCAAATTATCAAACAAAAAATTTACTCGGCTGTTAAAAATTAATATCACTTTCATCACTGCCGACTGAGATCATCGAGAATGGGGTTGGCCGCCTATTTTGCGATTGTGACCAAGAAAAATAACCCCTGTTACGGAGGCGGTTTCAAAGATCGCGGCCTCAAGCGCGCTGACGTAGGATCTCCGCCAAACGGCTCATTGGCAACATGGCTGATAACGAGGAACTTGCCGTCGCCTATGATTAGCCCACGCTTATCAGCGAATGAGCGCCGCCCCAGACCCCCGATTGACGCAGATGCGGGGCTCGGAAATGCCGCTGTTGTCGACCCCGGTATCAGATTAGGGGCAAGCCGGAGCCGGTCACAATCGGGGTCGAGCTCCTGTAAGAACTCGGGTTTCGCCACAAGCATGACGGGTAGCCCCGCATCTGCGTCAATCGGGGCTTGGGGCGGCAGATCGAATTTTGCTGCACCACCCTGACCTGAGGCATGACATTAGGTTTCGAGCACTTTCCTAGTCGAGGCGCTTGACCGCCAGGGTCTCCTCGATTCGGCACCGAATGCTGTTGCGGATCATCAGCTGGACGAGCTGCGGGCCGTCGGTCAGCACGATGCGCTCGCTGGGCATCTCCACCGACGCCCGCGCCGAGGTCGAGAAGGTGATGAACAGGCCCCTCATCGGCCGGAGTAAGCTTATGGTAGCCGCAGGGGCGATAGGATTAACGCCGGCGGCATAGCGCCGTCGATCGCGGTGCGTATGCTCATGCCAGAAGCGAAAAGATCCGTGGGCATCACGAGCATCCAATTCGCCACACCTGCCTATCATGCGGCAGGCGCGACCAGGATTGTGCGAACCGAAGCGGGCGGCAGCCGTTCGTTTGCCGCACTAACGTCTGAACCGAGTGGGGGCTTATTTATCCGTGCCCTCCGGCAGCGCAGCCGAACTTCTTCGACCCCCAGGAAAGCCTCTCGATGCTCCCTTCGCAGCCGTCAGATGCACCGCCGGCGCAGGACTCACGGACGACACTTGCCGCACGCATCGCCTTTTTACGCCGCCAGCGCGGCCTGACCCTCGACCAGCTCGCGAACACGACGGGATTGACCAAGAGCTATCTGTCAAAATTGGAGCGCGGTCTCTCCGTGCCGTCCATCTCCACGGCCATGCGCCTCGCACAAAGCTTCGATCTCAGCGTCGGACAACTGCTCGGCGAAAATCAATACGCTGACGCTATCTCCATCGTCCGGCGAGGCGAGCGCCCGTCGTTCATGCGCAGCGGCAGCGCATCGGGCTACGACTACGAACTGCTGGCGGGCAAAAAGCGCTTCAAGAGCATGGAGCCGTACATCATGCGGCCACCCCTGGCCTTTCAGGACGACCGGCGTTTCGACCATGCCGGGCAGGAGATGATCTTCGTGATTTCGGGCATCATAGAATTTGAGTACGGCTCCGAGAGCCACATCTTGCATTCCGGCGACTGCGCTTACTTCGACGCGCACCTCCCGCACCGCTCCCGCTCGCTTGGATCTGCGATCGCCGAGGCCCTCGTCGTCGTCGCCCCCGAGTAATCCGGCGCGGGAATAAGCAGCAGATGACTAATTTTCCTGCATGACACGTTGTGTCTTTCGTGGTGTCCTCCCTTCATTCGCTGAAGAGAACCGCCATGAACGTCATCGTGCGCGACAAGGACACCTATCACCAGCAGACCGCCGAGCGGATGAACCAGCATTTCGCGCTGCCCGAGTGGTCCGCCCGACAGAAACTCGCGCTGGCTTGCCGTATTCTCGCGGCTGAGGGCCATGATTCGGGGCTGGCTGGTCAGGCAACCGCCCGCGGCGAAAGCCCCGGTACCTACCTGATGCTGCGATTCGGGTTGGGTTTCGACGAGATCACGGCCGACAACCTCCTGCTCGTCGATGACGACCTCAACGTCCTCGAAGGCGAGGGCATGCCCAACCCTTCCAACCGTTTTCACCTCTGGATCTACCGGGCGCGACCGCACGTCGCCTCGATCATGCACACGCACGCACCCCACGTCTCGGCCCTGTCGATGATCGGCGTGCCGCTCGCCGTGTCGCACATGGACACGTCGCTGTTTCACGAGGACTGCGCCTGGCTTCGGGAATGGCCTGGCACGCCCATCGGCGACGAGGAAGGCCGCATCATCTCGGATGCGCTGGGCGACAAGCGGGCGATCCTGCTCGCACATCACGGGCAGCTGGCCGCCTGCGAGAGCGTCGAGGAGGCCACGATCCTCGGCATGTTTATGGAGCGCGCCGCCAAGCTTCAGTTGCTGGCGATGTCGGCCGGCACGATCCTGCCCATCGATCCGGCCCTGGCGCAGGAGGCGCATGACTACCGCCTCAAGCCCAAAGCGATCGCAGCGACCTTCGCATACTACAGCCGCCGTGTCCTGCGTGGCGACGACTCTGTGCTCGGCTGAGGACGCACTCCGCGACAGGTCGACATCGCCGCGACCTCGACCACGCCCGTAGCAATGGAGGATGTAATGGCCGAGGGTTCTCAGGTCGTGGCCTGCGGCCTGCCCGACGAAGCGACCTCGGTGCTGAAGACCTCGTCGCAGCCCGGGCCGACCGCCCGCGTGGTCGTCGCCAGTGCGTTCGGCACGATCGTCGAGTGGTACGACTTTTTTGTCTACGGCACCGCCGCGGCACTCGTATTCGGGAAGCTGTTCTTTCCTGCCACGGATCCGCTGGTCAGCACACTGGCCGCCTTCAGCGTCTACGCCGTGGGATACCTCGCCCGACCGCTCGGTGGCCTGATCTTCGGGCACTTCGGGGACCGTCTCGGCCGGCGCTCGATGCTGGTGCTGTCGCTGCTCCTGATGGGTTTCGGCACCTTCTTTGTCGGACTGCTGCCGACCTACGAGCAGGCCGGCATCCTCGCCCCAATCTGCCTCGTGCTGCTCCGGCTCATCCAAGCGATCGGGCTAGGGGGCGAATGGGGCGGCGCGGTCCTGATGGTCGCGGAGACCGCTCCTGCTTCGAGGCGCGGGCTCTATGGTAGTTTCGTCCAGCTCGGCAACCCTGTCGGCCGCCTCGTCGCCACGGGCGTATTCGCGCTGGCCACGCGCCTGCCGGATGCCGACTTCCTCAGTTGGGGTTGGCGCATTCCCTTCCTCGCGAGCATCGTGCTGGTTCTTGTTGGACTGTTCATCCGGACCCGCCTCGACGAGACGCCGGCGTTCAAGGATCTCCGACGAAGCGGTGCGACCGCACGGATGCCGGTCCTTGAAGCATTGACCGCTTTTCGCCGCGAGACGGTGACCGCGATCGGGCTCAAAGTGACCGAGGTCGCCTGGGTCGGCATCCTGACCGTTTTCGCCGTTTCCTACCTCACCACACAGCTCGGCATGGCAAAATCCTTCGTGCTCGACGCGGTGACGTTGGCGACCGTCGTCGAGCTCTTCGTGATGCCGCTGTCAGGCTGGCTGTCGGACAAGTTCGGGAGACGTGTGATCTACCTCATAGGGACGGGCTTCGGAATCGCCTTCGCGTTTCCTCTGTTCTGGCTGCTCGCTACGCGCGATCCCACGATCATCCTCGTCACCATCGTCATGGGCATCTGCTTGGCGCAAGGCATGGTGTTCGCTCTCCACGCGAGCTTCATGCCGGAGCTGTTCGGCACGAGGGTGCGCTACAGTGGCATATCTCTCGGCTTCCAAATCGGTGCGGCGATCGGGGGCGGTTTGACGCCAGTCATCGCCGCAGCCTCTGTCGGCTGGAGTGGTGGCTCGACGTGGCCGATCTCGCTGTTTCTGACGATCCTCGGGATGCTGACGTTCGCGGCCGTGCTCAGCACGCGCGAGACGTCGGGCTCCCAGATGGAAAACTAAATCATCGCGCAGACCGACAGCAGACCCGAAGACGTGATTATTTGCGTGTCACGAGGCCACGATGAGCTCTAGTGCGCCGGTTGATCCGAAAAGCCTCGCTTCTCTGCGCCGCATCGCTGATGTGCTTGGAAAGCCGCTCGACACTTTCTTCCAGGACGAGCCGCCGACCGAAGAAATTCGACTGCTTGAACTGTTGCGTCTGTGGGATTGCATCACAGACCTGCAGGCCAGGAGCCGTTTGCTAAGCGTTGCGCGGAGAGCAGTGGCGCGAGGGGGCAGAGCTAAGGTGAATTGACGATTTTCTTACAGGGTTTGATATTTCAACCTGGCTAGCGATGCGGTCGACCGTTGATCGAAGGCGCAGACGGACAGGTACAACGTAAGCTCTGATGCCAATTTGCAGCCGAACCTCTGGCGCACCGAGCAGATTTTTTACGGCGTCCCGGTCAGACTTAGCGTCCGGACTCATAACCAGTAGCTGACAGTTGCGGCGAAACAGAGTAAGCATCCGGCCTGGGCCGCAGGGCTGCTGATCCGGATAGGCGGGACGCGTCAGGCTGCGTTGGCGACGGGCTGATCACCGGCGGATTGTCGCCAGTTCCAGGGCAGCAAGGCATCGAGGTCGCGGGCGGGGTGGTCGTTGATGCGCGCGAGCACGTCGGCCAGCCAAGCCTGCGGATCGACGCTGTTGAGGCGGGCGGTCTGGATCAGCGTGTACATCACCGCCGCGCGCTCACCGCCGCGGTTGGAGCCGGCAAACAGCCATGCTTTTCTGCCCAGGGCGATCCCGCGCAGCGCCCCTTCGGCCGCGTTGTTCGAGAGGCAAATACTCCCGTCATGGACGACGCGCTCGAAGGCGGCCCCGCGCTTGAGCATGTAGTCAAAAGCCTTGGCCACGTCGGCATGGCGCGAGAGCCGCGCCCGCTCGGCTCGCATCCAGGTCTCCAGCCCAGTCACAAGCGGTGCGAGGCGCTCCCGCCGAGCAGCAAGGCGGGCGGCGATGTCGAGGCCGTTGATCTCTCGCTCGATCGCGAAAATCGCGTCGATGCGCTCCACCGCCGCTAGCGCGAGCGGCGCCAGCACCGGCAGCCGGCCGCACGCCTTGGCGGTGACGTCGGCGAGTACGAAGAAGCGGCGTCGCGCGTGGGCCCAGCACGCCGCCTCGACGAGCGGTCCGGGACAGCGCGTGGGGGTGTGGAGCCGGTTGAATCCGGCAAACGCGTCCGCCTGCAGCACGCCGGTGAAGCCGTCGAGATGGCGCTCGGCGTGCTCGCCCCTGCGATCCCGCGAGAACTGGAACAGCGCAGCCGGCGGGTCACGACCGCCGAACGGCCGGTCGTCGCGCACGTACACCCAGGCTCGCCCGGTCGCGGCCTTGCCCTTGGCCAGGATCGGCACCGGCGTGTCGTCGGCATGCACGCGGTCGCCGGCCAGCACGTGGGCGCAGATCCGCTCGACCAGCGGACGCAGCAGGCCCGCGCAGCCACCGACCTGATCGGCCAGGGTCGAGAGGCTGATCGGCACACCCTCGCGGGCATAGCGCTCCGCCTGCCGGTTCAGGGGCTGGTGCTGCCCGTACTTCTCGAACAACACGCAGGCTAGCAGGTTCGGACCGGCAAAGCCGCGCGACAACACGTGGAAGGGGGCGGGTGCCTGGGAGATCGCCTCGCAGGCGCGGCAGGTGAACTTTTCCCGCACGTGACCTGACCGGTATTTTGGACCGGGCCAGGTGTGAGGCTACTGCATTGTAGCGGCGGTGGTAGGCGGAAGGCCAGATCCGGGAAGCTGCCGGGCGCGGGCGGCCAATAGTCCAACGACGCATGAAGTCGGACGCGGATGTAAGTGCTCTGCCATCGACCGATTACGATCTGCGCTTCCAGCGTGAAACACTTTCTCGTGAAGGCACGCGTCGGCTCAAACTGGCTCAGCATAGGCACGTCCCCTTTCGCGATCCGGTTTTATTCCGAGTTCGTCCCCAATTCGTCTGACTAGGGCTGACCATTTCAATCCGCTCAGTCCAAAGCCAACCGAACAGGTCACCGCGTGTCGCGACGCTAAATCGGGCTTGCCGACCAGTCTCCCATTCAATACTGATACCGACGAAATACGCGACATGCCTTTGCGCCTAGGGACGAGCCATATGAGCGCTGGAATACTTTTTATAGGGCTCGGAGTGCTATCGGGAGCGATATGCGCATTCTTGATCCACCGCCTATTGCCTATAATCCAAACAGCATCCAATGTAAGTTACCATAAGAAACCAAAGACATATATTTTGGTATTCGTTACAGTCCTGCTGCTTAGTTCGGCAATCATATCAATTATTCTGAAAACATTCCTTGTTCTATGGCAGGGAAGTAGGCAGGATGTTTGGGAAGACGGGGCCATACAATACCAAAAGCTTACCAGCTTTACGGCGCAACAGTTCATGATCGGCGCTGTAATCGGTTATTTAGTCCATTATCAGCTAAAACTTTATTACACTGACGATTTGAAGGAGCGGCAACTAAAACTGCGCCGCGCTCTTAATATACCAATTTATGGGTTGGCTGCGTTCGCACTGCTGTCACCCTATTTCGACCGCCTACTTCCTAATGCAACGTCAGTCGAAATATCAACAATCGGGAAGATTACATTTGACGCAAGGCAGTCGACTCAAACACAAGCGGGAACGTTCATCGCAGGACCGGGCGGATCATCGGCTATCCAAGTTGGCGCAAATGATCTTCCGTCGGCCATCGATACAATAATGAACATATCTGAAGAAGAGTCACAAAATGGCAAACCGACACCGGATGCTTGCCACGGAATGATGCAACGCGACAAAAAATACATTTCAATAATTGATAGTATAAATCCATCTGAATCGAGAAGTGCCGATCAAGATCAAGTGACCCTAAAGAACTACGAAAGCGACCTAGAATTTCTTAATAAACTCAAGCCTGTTGAGATGTGTCTAAAGGCATATTCCAATCGATACCTTGATTACAGGCTTCTACTAATAGATATCAAACCATTCATTCAGGCCATGAGTGCAATGGTAAATCGCCCTGAAAATATCAACAAGGCGACTATCGTGTCAGGCCTTATGAAAAATTCGATAGGATCGTTGATAAATCAGGCTCAACTGTACATCTCACTCGCTGGAGACAAAAATGAGATTTGCGAACATGCGAAACAAGCGATTGCCTCAGCCGACTTCGCGCCTACGCTGGCAAACAACGCTTTGCCATACAAAACCATTCTTCTTAGCTATGTTTTGAGCGCAGTCGGCTCTTCGGACCGGGCTATATTGGAACTCGCCACTTGGATCGAAATTAATCGTGCCAAAGCGCATCCATGGCATTTGATGCGAGCTCAGATTGAGCTGGCAATTCTACTATCAAACAATCTACCGGACGCAGAAAGGAATCCGTTTTATTATAATTATGTTTCTCATACATTCCCAGCTTATCAGTCACTTCTTGGCAATCCCCAATTAGAGAAATGGTCAAGTGAGTGCAGAACAAAATCGTACTATGAAAGACTGCTAATGTCGAGTTTTACGTCTGCGGCTAATGCATATGTCAAATCAGCCGCAAATTTAGACCGAATATCTCCGGCGATCATAAAGATTTCGAAAAACATCAAGAATGTAGACTTCTCTTGCTTTGGCGATATCCGAGGGTTCAAGGGCGAAGAAATGGGTTGGCAGGCTGCCATCTTGACGAGCCATGCCTCGGCACTGCTTGCGGCGTCATATAGCGATCGAATGTTTGGTAAAGAAGAGGAGGCCGATCAGAAGCGGTATCGTCAGGAGGCGCGGCGTAATCTCGTTGAAGCAATTAGACTTTTGAATGCATATGACCAAGATCAAAAGAGCAAATCCGGCGTTGGCACGTCACCTCAGGCCGAACCTGATTGCGGTGAATCAAAAGTAATCACATCGGATGCTGATGGCGAATTATCAAGCGCGACCAAACGCGCTCAAGAGATACTAGCTCGGCCCAGATGGGGCGATGTGGCCTGCCCCCTGAAAAGTGGTCCTCCCTGAGGTATGGCTTCGCGCCATGTGGAGGATGTTATGATGCGTCGGAAGAAGCATACGGCTGAAGAGATCGTCGCGAAGCTGCGTCAGGTCGATGTTTTGGTCTCGCAGGGCCGCAAGGTCTCCGAAGCAATCCGATCCATCGAGGTGACGGAGGTCACGTACTATCGTTGGCGATCCGAGTACGGCGGCCTGAAGGGTGATCAGGTCAAGCGGCTGAAGTCCTTGGAGACGGAGAACCTGCGCCTGCGTCGGGCGATCTCGGACCTGACGCTGGAGAAGCTCATCCTGAAGGAGGCAGCTTCGGGAAACTTCTGAGCCCGGCTCGCCGCCGGGCTTGCGTCGACTACGTCGTGGCCGAGCATGGCGTGTCGGAACGGTTCGCTTGCCGCGTTCTTGGTCAGCACCGCTCGACACAGCGCAAGCGCGCCGTGGTGGTCGAGGACGAGGCGGCATTGACCGCCGCCATCGTCGCACTGGCTCTCCAGTACGGGCGCTACGGCTACCGTCGGATCACGGCGATGCTCCGCCGCGATGGCTGGACGGTGAACGTGAAGCGGGTCGAACGGATCTGGCGGCTGGAGGGGCTCAAGGTTCCAGCGCGACAGCCGAAGCGAGCCCGCCTCTGGCTCAACGATGGCTCCTGCCTCCGTTTGCGGCCGGAGCGGCCCGGCCACGTCTGGTCTTACGACTTCGTCGAGCACCGCACGCACAATGGGCGCAAGTATCGGATGCTGAACGTGGTCGATGAGTTCACCCGTGAGTGCCTGGCCATCCGTGTGTCCCGTAAGCTGAAGGCGTACGACGTGATCGATGTCCTCTCGGATCTGTTCAGCCTGCGCGGCGTGCCCGAGCATATCCGTTCGGACAATGGCCCGGAGTTCATCGCCAAAGCCGTCCAAGACTGGATCACAGCGGTCGGCTCGAAGACGGCTTACATCGAGCCGGGCAGTCCTTGGGAAAACGGGTACTGCGAGAGCTTCAACGCGAAGCTACGGGATGAACTCCTCAACGGCGAGGTGTTCTACACCCTCAAGGAAGCCAGCGTCGTGATCGAGCGATGGCGGAGGTACTACAACAGCATCCGACCCCACTCGTCACTCGGCTACTGCCCGCCTGCGCCGGAGGTCGTCATCCGGCCACCGGAACCGGGCGGCTCAGTACCGTCCGCTCGCCCCGCCATCGTCACGCGACCGACGATGCACTAACTTCAAACCTGGGCCACCGGATGGGGGCAGGCCAGAGACCACCCCCGACTCGAATAGTAGGTTGGCATCGACAGCATGCGAAACGAGGCTTATGCCTTGCACAGTTCCGCACGTGGTTCGGTAGGGTGCTCAGCTACGATGCCTCTGTTCACAACGACGTCATATCCTCTATCGTCATTGGTCGTGGACATCGAGCACGGCAAAATTGGCCTCCCCGACCTACAACGTCCCTTCGTCTGGCCGAACGTCAACGTCAGGAACCTCTTCGACTCCCTCTACAAGGGTTACCCTGCCGGTTACCTGTTATTTTGGGAAACCGGCATGGACAGCGCCGTCAAGGCGATTGGTGCCGCGGCCGATAGCAAGCCCGCCTCCCTGGCGATCGTCGACGGCCAACAGAGACTGACCTCACTTTACGCGGTGATGAAAGGTAAAGAGGTCTTGCGAGCCGATTTCCGTAAGGAGCGGATCAAGATTGCCTTCGACCCCTTGAAAGAGCGTTTTGATGTCGCAGACGCCTCTACGATCAAGGACAAATCCTACATCCCGGATATCTCGGAGATATGGAAGACGGGCACCGCCCTATATCCTTTTGCGTCCGCCTTCATAAATGATTTGAAGAAATCACGTGAAGTTTCAGAACTAGAGATCAACAAAATACATCAATCGATCAGCGAACTGCATGCGCTTCAATCATATTCGTTTACAACCCTGACTTTGAACGCCTCGGTCGGACCGGACATTGTCGCTGAAGTGTTCGTCCGAATCAATGGTGAAGGCAAGAAGCTAAACCAATCCGACTTCATCATGACCCTCATGTCGGTGTCGTGGGAAGAGGGGCGTGTTGAGTTGGAGACCTTCGCGCGCGCGGCTACCTTGCCGACCCCCGACAGGGCGTCCCCGTTCAATCACTTCATCAAGCCGGCTCCGGATCAGATGCTCCGTGTCAGCGTCGGCCTGGGCTTGAAAAGAGCACGGCTAGAAAACGTCTACGGCGTCCTCCGTGGGCGGGACGCCATGACGGGGGAGGTCGACAAGGAAAAGAGCAAGGCACAATTCGCGATGGTGGCAGAGGCGCAAACCAAAGCCCTAAACCTCACGAACTGGCACTTTTTCCTCGGCGCTCTATCACTCGCAGGCTATCGCCACCAAAATATGATTTCGTCCCAGACGGCGATCATATACAGCTACGTTCTCTTCATGATCGGCATCGTCGACCACAGCATTCCAAAAACAATCATGCGTCAGGCTGTGGCCGAGTTCTTCTTCATGGCCTCAATGACTGGGCGTTATACGAGTTCTCCGGAAACCAGCTTTGAATTCGACATCGCACAGCTGCGCGGTCTTCAATCGGGCGAAGCCTATCTCGCTATGCTCCGTCAAATCTGCGAAACCACACTAACGAATGACTACTGGGAGATCACCCTACCAAACGCGCTGGCCACGGCCGCCTCGCGCAGCCCCTCTCGCTTCGCCTACCAAGCGGCTCTCGTATTGCTGAACGCAAAGGCACTCTACAGTCCCTTGAAGGTCGCGGATATGATCGATCCCGCGGTGAAGGGTCCGAAGGCCGCTTTCGAACAACATCATCTTTTCCCCCGCGGATACCTCAAGAAACAGGGGATCACAGAGATTCGCGAGGTCAATCAGATCGCTAACTTCGCTGTAGTCGAGTGGCCGGATAACCTCGTCATTTCCGACAAAGCCCCCAAGGACTACGCGCCTGCGTTCGACGCGGCCATGAGTGGGCTCGATCGTGATCAGATGCTCAAGTGGCATGCTTTACCTCATGAATGGTGGAGCCTGCCATACGAAGAATTCCTCAAGGCACGCAGGTCGCGAATGGCCGCGCTCATTCGGGAAGCTTACAGCAAGCTTTGCAATCACGGACCGAAGCCGGAAACTCTTGCTATTAACATTCAGGAACTTTTAGCCTCGGGTGAAGGCGACGGCATCGAGTTTAAATCGACATTGAGAACCAATTTACATACCGGTCAATTTGACGAGAAGATGCATCTGGCCTCACTCAAATCCATCGCAGGCTTCATGAACGCTAAAGGCGGGACGCTTCTGATCGGGGTTTCGGACGCCGGGGTTGCCCTCGGACTTGCGGCGGATGGGTTCGAGAATGAAGATAAGATGGGTCAACATTTAATCAGCTTGATCAAGGGGCGGCTCGGCGATGTGTTTCTAACCTACGCGCACGTGCATTTTGAGGACAGCCAGGACAAACGCGTTCTCGTTGTGCGGGCAGATCCGGCTTATAAGCCATGTTTCGTGAAGGACGGAAACACGTCGCGTTTCTATGTCCGGGCCGGCAACACAACGCAGGAGCTGGCCGGCAACTCTCTAACTGATTATGTTCAGCAGCGATTTAAGTCGTGATATAACCGTGTCGCGGCTGGTGCTGAGGTAGCGGCCCTCACGTTGTTAACCGAGCCTAGCGTTTCAGACTAATCCCACTCATCCTGAATCCCGCAGTGACGCAGAGACTGTTCCGAGTTGTTCGTTGACTGTGAAAAAATTTGAATAAGGCCGATGATCGAGTCGCTTCAAATTCGAGCTGGACGGGTAAATGCCGTCGACCAGGCTGAGCTTGGCCATAAGCGTGGGCGATCGGCTCGGCGTTGATCACAACGATCGTAAAACCAACGAACGGCGTTCTGACGTGTTCTGGGGGGCGTTTGGCAGCGTTGTGCTAGAGTTTGAGTGCATCGACGGGGGTTGGGCGACTGCATCCCGGCGCCTGGCCGCCACCCCACACCTACCGCTGCAAAACTCCGTGTAGCTCATGCATCTCGTGTAGGGGCGACGAGAAACCTGCCGTGCACCTCTGACCGAAGCTCTTGGCTTCAAGCCCTGCCGCCGCCGTAACCTTGATTTAATGCTTATATTCCTATATTTGATACGCCTCACCCTCCGTCGATCGCAGGCTTGTAATGCCGCCACCGCCCCTCCGACGAATATCGCCAGCACGGGCAAAAGGTGCCAGGGCCGCAGTCCGTCAAACCTATCTTACCGACATCACGCAGGGGTCCCTCATGGGCCCCTTCTTCGTTTCAGGAGCGCCTCGTGACCATCACGATTCTGAACGCCGCCAGCCACCGATCCGCGCCTTCGAAAGATAGCCCCGCATTGCACGACCCCGCCGAGCGGGTGCGGGCCCTGAACGATGCCTTCCGGCGCAGCTTTGCCGGTGGGCGGGTCGTCGTGACCCCGGCGGTGGTCGAGCTGCAGGAGGCAGACCGAATCACCCTGCTGCTGGCCGTGCAACGCTTCGCCAGCTTCGACGCCGACAACGACCCTGACGGCGAGCACGACTTTGGGGCGGTCGAGGTCGGGAGCGAGAGCTTCTTCTGGAAGATCGACACCTACGACCGGGCGCTACTCGGCCATTCGCCGGATCCGGCCGACCCCGGGGTGACGACCTGCGTGCTCACCATCATGCGCGCCGACGAGTATTAAGCTGTGAGCGCCGGCCTTCCCATGGACCCGAACGCCAGCCGTGGCGAGGCTGGCGACACGCCAAACTCCATCTCGACCGAGACAACAACGGGTGCGGCACCGACCCGGCGGCGTTTGCTGGCCCTTATGGCCTCCTGGCGACGGCAGCGGATCAGCCGAGCAGTGCCGCGCCAACCAACCGGTTGAACAGGACACCACCCCCAGACCTGATCCTCGCGCTGTTCGCGCGTTACCGAACCCTGCTGGCCAGGCACGAAGCCGCCCTCGCGGAGGCCGATTGGCTTGAGCCGGGATTGATCGCGGAAATCGGCTACCCTCGGGTGCGGCTTACCTCTGCCGACGGCACTCGACCCCGTTTCGCCGCCGACTGCGCCACCATTGAGCGGCACGTGCCACCGGGGCGGCAGCGCGAACGGCTTCAGCGGGCTTTGCAGGGCGGCCAGCGGCTTTGGGCTGAAGCGGCGGGCACGAGCCGGGCTGACCGCCGCGCTGGCCCGTGAGGCGGCCGCTGGCGAAGACGTTCTGGCCGCGGTTTCGACCCTGCTCGCCACGCCAGCCTCAACCGCGACATGGATCATGTTGAAGTTGCTGGTCCTGCTGAGCTGGCAGGAACCGGGCGCCTCACTTCGGGACACTCGCTGTCGGCGGCCGGTTCACGTCACCGCCCACCTCTACAAGGAGACGCCCGAGACGCGGCGCACAGTCGAGTTCATGCGTGCGGTCTTCGCCTCCGGCACGCCGTCATTCGGCTCGTGTGCGGGCCTTCAGGTAGCCACCGTCGCCGCCGGCGGAACGGTGCGCCCGAACGCACGTGGCTTCGAGGCTGCGTTCGCCCGGCGCATTACTTCGACCAAGCTCGGTCGAAGCCACCCGCTCCTGGCCGGGCGCCCGACCTGCTACGACGCTCCAGCGGTCCACACCGACGAGGTCGAGAGCCTGCCTGAAGGAGCAGTGCTCATGGCCAGCAATCGAGTCACTGAAGTGCAGGCCGCCGAGATCCGCTTTGATGGCGGGGCGTTCTGGGGCGTGCAGTACCATCCCGAGATCGCGCTCGACGAGATTGCCGAAGCCCTCCGCCGGCAAGCGGACGGCTTGATCGAGGCTGGTCTCGCCCAGAGCCGGGGCGAAGTAAGAGCCTACGCCGACCTCGTCGACGCGCTGCATCGCGAGCCTGGACGGCGCGACTTGGCCTGGAGGCTCGGGTTGGACTAGCAGGTGAGCGACGACAGCAAGCGCTTGACGGAACTCCGCAACTTCATCGAGGCACTAGTCAAGCCACGCAGAGCCTCGCGAGCCTGAGGCTGAGAACAGGTCCTCACTGGCTCAGCTGGGTGGTGGCGGACTTACTCTTCAACGTCGCATCGACCGGCCAAACGGATTTCCCGCCACCGTCCACCAGGTCTGGCCCCTTCAAAAGCGTTCCGCATGGATCAGGGTTTAGCAACGGCAGTCCTGTGCATCGTTGCCGGTGGTGTCGCCGCGCAGTGCCTTGCCGCTCGCCTACGCGTTCCAGCCATCGTTCTCCTGCTCAGGCTGGGCTTCCTGGTCGGGCCCGTGCTGGGGCTCCTTCAGCCGTCCGCTGCTCGGAGCGCAACCGATGATTGAGCTGGTGCTTGGCTTCCACGAGGGCAACCAGTCGCCGATCCTGGGCAAGTACCTCGCGCGTACTGCGGATTATTCGGCTGGCTTGGAAGGCCCGTCATCGACAGCCTGATGCAACCCGAGCGCGTTCGCGAGTTGCTGCCGAGTGTCGATTGAGCCTGCCGGATCAGACCGAGCCCGGTTTCAAAAGTCCCCATTGACGAGTGACCCCGACGTGCTAGCATTCTAAGAAATGAACTGATGCTTCGAATATGAAGCATCAAGGGAGGAATCAAATGCGTACGATCCGTGAGCCTGCGCGCGAGATCCCCGTCCTGATGGACGCCGACATCGTTGTCGTTGGTGGTGGTACGACCGGTCCAATAGCGGCCGTCGCCGCCGCACGCCGCAACAAAAAGGTTGTCTTGATTGAGCGTTTCGGATCCCTGGGCGGAAACCTTACGCTTGGCCTGAACACGAAGCCGTCCGGTGCACTCGTCGGCGGAATACCTCTGGAACTGTGGACCTTGGCCCGTGCATCAGGCGCGGCCGGGCTAGACTATTTCGCGGGGACTAAGACCGGAAAGGTAAAGATCGCCTCGCCTTGCGATCCTGAGATCATGAAGATGCTGCTGACCCGCATGTGCGCGGATGCGGGGGTCGAGATACTGTTTGAGACGGTCGTCTCACGGCCGGTTCTGGATGGAGACACTGTCACCGGCGTCGTGATCGAGAACAAGGCCGGCCGTAGCTTCATTGGCGCGAAGGTCGTCATTGACTGCTCGGCCGATGGCGATGTCGCGGCTGGTGCTGGTGCCCCGTTCGTGATGGGATCGGGTGAGGATGGCGACGCGATGAAGATGCAGCCGGTCGGCATGTACTTCACTATGTCAGACGTCGATGTAGTCGCCCTAGCCCGTTGGGCGCGGCAGACAGACGACATTCCTGCGCAGGCGATTCCCGACAATGACGCAGATCTGGACTACGGCTTGTGGCTGACAGGCTTCAATAACACAATCCGGGCCTACCGGTCTGCGACGGACATCGACTTGCCGCGCGAGAACATCACACTCAAGACGGCAAACGGCCTCATGTACGTGAATGCGACCCGCGTTCTTGGTGTCAACGTCTTCTCCCCGACCGAGTTCAGCGCCGCCGTTGTGGAGTGCTACCGGCAGATCGTCGAGTATGCCCGCTTCTTGGTCGCGAAGGTTCCAGGATTCGAGAAGGCGAAGATCGCTCAGATCGCGCCCGTCCTTGGCGTGCGGGAGACCCGGCATGTCATCGGCGAGTACACTCTGACCGAGAGTGACGTCCGTGGTGACAAGTCCTTCCCGGACAGCATCGCAGCCGACGTCTCTGCCTTCGATGTTCACGACGTAAAAGGTGGCGACGTCGACTTCCAGGGCTTGCGTCCCTACGAGCTGCCTTACGGCTGCATGGTGCCGCGCAGTGTCGAGCAGTTGCTGGTCGCCGGACGTTGCATCTCGGCAGACCATGCCGCCCACGGGCGAAGCCGCAACGTTCCAGCCTGCATGGCGACAGGGCAGGCAGCAGGCATTGCCGCAGCCATTGCGCTCGAGGGCAACACCACGGTGCGCTCGGTGCCCATCGAGCGCGTCCAGGCTGCGCTTCGCGAGATTGGGATGCCGCTGCACGCGGACGAACTTCGATGACGTTGTTTGGTTCGAGCGGCAGTGCCTCAGCCGCGCCAACCGAGTTGGGCGGAAACCCGCGCGGCGGCCAGCAGCACTTCATCGCGAACGGAGGCCAACTCCTTCAGCACCGTCTCGGAGTCGGACACGTTGATCGCCGCTACGATGCTGCCGTCCCGGTCCCGCACGGGCGCAGACAAGCTGACGATGCCACTGACGAAGCCAGATATGTTGGCGGCGTAACCCTGCTCGCGCTCGCTTTCGATGGTTGTGAAAAGCTCCGCCACCGTGGTCGGCGTCTGGTCGGAGAAAGCGTGCATTGTGACGCCTCGGTAGAGCGTCGCAAGATCGGCTTCAGTCATGCCGAAGAGCAGCGCACGGCCCGAGGCGACCGCGTGGCAGGGGTAGCGCGTTCCAACCGGTATGTCGCCGCGCAAGCGGTGATGGGAGGCGGCGTTCAGCACATAGACGATCTCCGTCCCGTCGCGCACACACATGTGGGCGGAGAAGCCGGTTCGGTCGCGCAGGGCGTAGACTGCCTCCCGCCCGCACGACACGACCTCCGTGCCTTGGAGATAGTCGAAGCCGAGCATCAACACTTTCGCCCCGAGCTGAAAGGCGTTGGAGTTCGGAAGACGTTGCAGGTAGCCGTCCCGCTCCAGGGTATAGGCCATTCTGAATGCCGTCGCCCGCGAGAGCCTCAGCTCGGAGGCGATGTCGGGCACGCTGATGACCCGTCTCTCACGGTGGAAGAGGGTCAGAATGGACAACCCGCGGCGAAGCGCCGTCACGATGTAGCGTGCCTGTTCCGGCTCGTCCTGCGGCATCATAGGGCTGAGGGCTTCCTGATGTTTACGGCCACGTCCCTCGGGGACCGGCATGGTCGGATGTCCGTGAAACGCGAAGGGTTTGCAAGGCACCGGGTGGCGGCTCACGCTCGGCCGGGACGGTTCCGCACACCATCATGCCAACCCGCGCCGGGAGCCCGCGCATGAGCGATCCGCAGGCTGCCCTCGCCGCCCTTTTGCCGTCCGGAATCCGGTCACGGATCGTGCCGGACGTGAACGGTCTCACGTTCCACGTTCTTGAGGCAGGATGGGAGCAACCCGGGCGTCCAGTCGTGTTCCTCCTGCACGGTTTCCCAGAGCTCGCCTTCTCGTGGCGGCACGTCATGGGGCTGATTGCGCAAGCCGGCTATCACGTCATCGCCCCGGACCAGCGCGGATACGGACAAACATCACCGCATCCAATCCCCTTCGCGCAAGATCTCGCGCCGTACAGTATCCTGAACCTCGTTCGGGATATGGTTGCGCTCGCCGCTGCGCTCGGCGCGGATTCGGTTTCTGGCGTTGTCGGTCACGATTACGGAGCGTCAGTCGCAGCAGCCTGCGCGCTCGTGCGACCAGATCTGTTCCGCTCACTTGTGATCATGAGCTCGCCATTTGCTGGGCCGCCATCTTGGCCGCTCCCGCCGCCCCGCACGCATGATCCAATCAATGTTGATCTCGCTGCGCTTGAGCCGCCGCGCAAACATTATCAAAATTACTTCGCGACACCGCAGGCGAATGACGACCTGTGGCGATGTCCGCAAGGCGTCCATGCGTTTTTGAGAGCATACTATCATTATAAAAGTGGAGACTGGCCTGGCAATCGGCCGTTCGAGCTTGCCTCGTGGTCGGCGGCCGAGCTTGCGCGGATGCCGCATTACTACATCATGCCGCTGACGCAGGATATGCCTGCGGCCGTCGCGCCGGAGATGCCATCCCAAGTAGAAATCGATGTCTGTACTTGGCTGACTGAAGCCGAGTTATCGTTCTACAGCAGCGAATACACGCGTACCGGCTTCCAAGGCGGCTTGCAATGGTACCGCATGAGGATGGACGGCGGCCTGGCCCACGGCCTCGCGCTCTTTTCAGGTCGGACCATCGACTGTCCCGCGCTGTTCCTCTCCGGTGATCGCGATTGGGGGGCCTATCAGATACCGGGCGGTCTCAAGAGGATGCGGACCACCGTCTTCTCCGCCATGGGCGAGCCGCACTTCGTCGCGGGCGCCGGACACTGGGTACAGCAAGAGCAGCCCGAAGCGACCGGGTCCGCGGTCGTGACGTTCCTGCGCGAGGCCGGTCAGGCATCGACCTAACGCGCCGGCCGTCACGCAGTGACGGCACGAAAAACGAGGCCAGCGTCACGCCGAAACGGGCCAGCGTCCCGTTCGGAAAGAGGGCGCGGTAAACCCGGGAGGAAAGGGTTATGGAGGCACTTAAAGCACAGGGGACGGTCCTCACGGTCACGGTGACCATGATCGTCGCGTATCTCGCAGTCACGACCTGGCTGACGTACCGCTACCGTGCCAAGACATCGGCGGATTACATGGTTGCGGGCCGTTCAGTTCCAGCGGTAGTCATCGGCGTACTCATGATGTCCGAGTTTATCGCGCCGAAATCAACCATCGGCGTTGCTCAAGCCGCGTTCGAGTCTGGCATGGCGGCTTCATGGGCTGTCGCAAGCGTTGCCCTCGGCTTTCTACTGTTCGGACTAGGATTTGCCAAAAAGTTGTACGCAACAGGGGAATACACAATTTCGGCCGCCATCGCAAAGAAGTATGGCCGCTCGACACAGCTCACAGTCTCGCTGATCATGATTTACGCGCTGCTTCTCGTGCTCGTCGCGCAATATGTGAGCGGTGCCGCTGTCTTGGCATCCGTCTTCGGCCTCCCTTTAGGGGGCTCCTCTCTTCTGATCGCCGGCATCAGCACGGCCTACTGCATGATCGGCGGCCAGAAGAGCACGGCATACGTCTCGCTCATGCATACTGTCCTCAAGATCATCGGCGTTGCCATCGTCTGCGCTGCCGCGCTGACCATGACCGGCGGCGTCACGCCAGTGATGGCCGCGCTGCCGCCAAGCTACTTCACCTGGGATGGATCCATCGGACTGACGACAATTATCGCATGGACCATCGCGAGCGTCGGCGCGATCTTCTCGACGCAGTTCATCGTCCAGGCGATCTCGTCGCTCAAGGGACCCCAGGATGTACGGGGCGCCTGTGCCGTCTCCGCGTTGCTGTGCTTGCCGGTTAGCCTCGCCCTCGGCTTCATCGGGGTCTCTGCGAAGTTTCTGTTCCCGGAAATGCAGAGCCTCTACGCATTCCCAGTGTTCCTGAACCACCTGTCGCCATTCCTTTCAGGCGTCGTGATGGTCTCAATTATCGCATCGATCCTAGTGGCCGTCGGAACAGTTGTGGTCGCGGCCTCCGCTCTGATCGTCCGGGACTTCTATGTTCCGATGTGCAAGCCGACCCCTGAGCGGGAGCTTAGGGTGTCCCGATTGCTCGCTATTCCGATTGGCTTCCTGCCGTTGCTGCTCGTCTTTTTTGCCCCACAGGTGCTTCACCTGTCGTTCTTCACTCGGGCATTGCGGCTGGCGGTCACGGTTGTGGCAGTTTTTGCCTTCTACTTCCCACGCTTTGGCAGCAACCGTGGTGCAACGCTTGGCCTGATCGGCGCGGCTGTGACTACGACGGGTTGGTACATGATGGGCGATCCTTTCGGGATCGACGACATCTACATCGCGCTCATCACGCCGGCGGTGGTGATCGGCCTAGAGCGGCTGCTTCGTCGCGATGGAGGTAGTGTCGCCGCGCCAGATCAGGTTGCAGCTATCCCAGCACACGTCCCGTGAAAGCGACGCGCCTTCCGAATTGAAAAGGGCGCGGACAGTCCCGCGAACGATAAGCGCGAACGACTGTCCTCTCCGGGTTTCGAAGGAGTGGGAACCCAGGGGGCGGTCGCGTCGGTCAGCGTGATCTGCCGTGAAGGCTGTCGCCGCCCAAGCCGGCTTGGCCGCGGGCCGCGCGCTGACGAAACTGAAGTGCCTCCTATCGCTGCCCCTGAGATGCCTTTCACGCTGACATGCCGGCTTGGTTCCGCACCGAGACGGAGTCAGTCCAGTGCGCCCGGAGGAAACCGTTGGCCATCACCCAAAACGTCGCCGGGACGATAGCGCGGGTCGCATCGCCGAGCATCGGGTACTACCAGCGTTCTTGGGCGATCCTGACCGTCGCGTGGCTCGTCTACTTCGTGGACGTGTTCATGCGCTATAACATTCCGACGGTGATGCCGATCCTCCGCTCCGAGTACCACTGGAGCGCCGCAACGGTGGGTTGGGTCGATTCGGCTTACCTGTGGGCCTACGCCTTGACGCAGATCCCTTGGGGCTATGTTAGCGAGCGGTGGCTCGGCGCCAAGTGGACGGTGACCATCGGCACCGCCCTTATCGCCGTCGCGAGCGTGGCGTTCGCATGGCACATCGAGAGTTTGGCGCTCGGGATTGCAGCCCGGGCTGTCATCGGAGCCGGCGCCGCCGCGATTTGGGTGCCCTTGAACCCGGCACTCGCCCGTTGGTTCGCCCCCACTCACCGCGGGCTCCAAACCGGCATCCTCGGCTCAGGTGGCGCGGCGGGCACGCTGGCCGGGGGCGCCCTCATGCCCATCCTGGTGTCCGGTTCGGTGACACTGTTCGGGCTCTCGGCCATCCAGACCGGCTTCCTCTGGTCAGCCCTGCCCGGATTGGCGATGGTCCTCGTGGTCCCAATGGTCATTCGGGATCGGCCCGAGAAGGTCGGGCTGCGCTCCCTCGACCTGCACCGGCTGGGCGAGGAGGCCGAGGCCGTAGGCCCCGGCTTCCTCCACGTCATGACGCATTCCGGATATCCCTACCTGCTGGCCGGGGTCTACGCCGGATATCTCGGTGCGTTGTACTTCATCTGGACCTGGTTCGCCTCGTACCTCAACGCCTCCTACGGCATCAATGTAAAGGCGGCCGGCATCCTTTGGGCGCTCGCTGCGTCGGTCCCCGGCTTTATCAGCCAGCCCTTCGCGGGTTGGATGTCGGATCGGATCGGCCGCGTGCGGGCCGTCTCGGCGGCTTTACTCGCCACCGCTTTCTGCGGCTGCGGCTTCGTGGCTGCCGATCTCCTGGGCCCTTCCTCGGTTCCCTGGGAAGCGGTCCTGGCACTTGCGGTCATGTTCTCGTTCTTCGTGAACATGTGGGTTCTGGCTTGGCCGTTCACGACGCTTATGTTCCCGACGTCGGTCGGCGGCCCTATCGGCGGGTTCATGAACACGTCCGCGCAACTCGTCGGCGCCGCTGCGCCCGTTGTGTCGGGATACATCATCGATGGGACGGGATCGTATCTGGGCGTCTTCGTGATCGGGACCGCGTGCGCACTGGGCGGTTTCGTCGCCGCCCTCTTCCTCAAGGAGCATCGCGTCGTCTGAGACGGGCTGCGGCATGGAGATCTGACATGGGTAAGGCATATGAGAACCGGCACCGGCTCAAGGAGCGGATCGCCCATGGAGGGACGCTCATCGTGCCAGGGGCGCACGATCCAGTTTCCGCGATGCTCGTCGAGCGTGCCGGGTTCGAAGCCGTCTACGTGGGAAGTTACGCGACGGCAGCCGCGCGGCTTGGGATGCCCGACGTCGGCCTCGTGACCATGGAAGAGATGGTGGCACACGCCCGGGCCGTGACCGACGCCGTCTCTGTTCCGGTCCTAGCCGATGCTGAAAACGGCTGGAACGCGGCGCCCAACGTGTGGCGCACCATTCGATCTTTCGAGCAGGCAGGAATCAGCGGCGTCCACGTTGAGGATCATGCCTTCGGAAAGCACGCACCGGTCCCCCAGGTCGTCGCGCCGCTCGACGAGATGGTCCACAAGGTTCGGGCCTGCATCGACGCGCGTGAAGACCCAAACTTCTTAGTTATCGCGCGCACTGATGTGATCTGGACCCACGGTGACATGGAGGAAGGCATCCGGCGCATGAACGCCTTCACTGAGGCCGGGGCCGACGTCGTAATGGCGTCAGGGATCGGGCCGGACCGACTGCGGGAGGTCCGAAGCCGGATCAAGGGCAAGGTACTCATCACTGACACGCCCGGGAGCTCGGTCGCTGACGAGGAGCGGGCTGGCGCCGACATCGTCATTTACTACGGGTACACGCTGCTGGCCGCTTACTCGGGCGCACAGGCGGCGTTGGAAGCCCTCCGGCGAACACGCACGGCCGATGGTGTCCCCGGCGTCAGGGACAAGGTCGCGGAGTTCGAGGACTTCATAGGTTATCCTGGATTCACCGACCGCGCGCGGCGCTACGGCATGGCGTAAGCCTAGTGCACTGACGCGGTCATAGGATTCACGGAGGGCGTGATGCATGCGGGTCTGAGCGATGGCTCAGACTGTCTGCGTGCTCCTCGACGACGCCACCAAGTTAGCGTTGTCCAAGATCGCCGGAGATCGATCCCGCCCCCTTAAGCACATCCTGCGGGCGCGCATTGTCCTGCTCTCGTTCGAACGCTTGAGCGTGCAGGACGTGGCTCGGCAGGCCGGTGTCAGCCGGCCCGCAGTCTGGCGCTGTCGGGCATGCGCCCGGAGCCAAGGTAAGGGCGATCCCGTCAGGTCGTGCTGTCGCGCTGCCGTTTCCGGAGGAAGGAGTTTTTGAGCACCCCGACATGCTCGGTGGTGGGGAGTGGAGACACATTGCCGCTCCCCTCAGCGACTATGCCGGCGGTGTCCTACCCGACAACCTCGTGCGGGCTGTGCGTGGTGCGCAGCGGGTGCGCCAGATGACGCAAGGGGCAGTCGCACGTCAGATCGGGATCAGCCGTCCGCAACTCGCCAACGCGCTACAGGACCCGTTCGGCTTGAGCCGGAGTGCTGCTGCCAACCTGCTGATGTGGCTTGCTGCCTGAATTCCTTTGTCATCGCGCAGACGGCGCAGCCGTCCGCCGTCAGGCGGGATCGAGGGTGCCGGCTCGGGCCGCCGCTCGTCGCCCGCAGGGTCCCCCCCCCGCTTTCCGTCGCATAGCGTTCCTGGTCTCGCTCCCGTAGCTCGGCCGTACGGCTTCCGATTTCGCACCCACCATGCTCCCGAACGCCGCTGCCGTGTGGCGCAGCGCCCTTGAGGATCTATCCCCGCACGCCTCGCCCTGCCGGTATCTGACGCCTACCCGCTGGGTGCCGATCCGTGAGGCTGCCATCGATTTCTGCGACCGGCTCGGGGCTGAGGCCCATGCGCTCGGTTGGACGGCGGCCGAGCTGTTCGCGCTTCATCCAGAGCATGGAAGGCTGCGGCTCGACTACTGTGGGGTGATGATGGTCTCCGGGAGCAAGGCTTTGGAGGTGGAACCCACCAGGATCGTGTTCGCAGACGGCTCAGGCTACCGGACCAAGCAAGGTCAGGTCTGGGGCATTCCGGTCTGGGAGTATGTGAAGAAGGTCGCGGGCCGATGACGGAAGGGGCTCATGGCGGGATCGGCGGCACCGTCTCGCTCGTCGGTTTCACAGTCCTGGTTACTGCGCTGGCGGCCTGCGGGCTCGCCGGGCTGGTGTGATAACCCCCGGCCTGAAGTTCATCCCTGAGGACGGCGGCGGGGCCGGGATCCGGTTCCGGGTGCGGAAGGGGTAGGCGTTGGGGTGGTCAGGTCGTACCACCTAGCATCTGAAGGCGAAGGGCTATCTGAGATGAGCGACACGCCTGAACCCGACCGCGCCGCCCGCGTGATCGCCGAGAACGTCTACGTGGCGTTCTGCCAGCAAGCCACGATGCCTGCGCACCGGCTTGAGGAGCAGACGATCCTGACGCGCCTTGTTGAGGCGATCCGTCCACAGATCGGCAGCTCTCCGGGGGCGATCGTCGAGGCCGCCAACGTCGCCTTGTCGGCCTGGGAGCAGCGGGACCCCGATGTTCGCGGACCGCGTGTCGTGTCGGTCAATCAAATCGACGGTTCGGTGATCGTGGTTTAATAGTCAGTGAGCCAGTCCCTCACGCCTGTCCGTAGTTCACCGCCAACGCGTAGGCCAGGTGCACCGGAACGGATCTGCGGTCTGCGGGCTTACTCTGCCACTTCAGGGAGGACGATATGCTGACGGGTAGCCTGTTGTGGCTTTTAGGGGTGCCGATCCCCGTCCTGATCCTGCTCTGGTTCTTCTTCCTACGGGGACGGTAGCGCCGAAGCTGACTCTGCCAAGGCCGAGAGGCGGCTCAATAACGAAATGAACACGTTGCTGACTGTGCGTCAGCAGTTATGGGGCCTACGTCGCCTGAAAAAGCGTAGCCTTTCCCACTTCGGGCCAGTGCTAGGAAACGCCGTTGAGGCTCGGTTAACCGCCCTCCCCCATCCTGCATTTCGGGCCGCGTCGCGTATTCGGCTCCTCGCCGTGAGAAAAGGCATAAGCCCCACCAACCCGTGAGCAAATCGAGCGGCGGGGTCGAGTCGGGGATAAAACGGTCTAGTGCAGTGACGCGGACGGAGGATTCACGCTGCCGGCGAGACATGCGAGTCTAGGCCATGACTCAGACGGTATGCGTGCTTCTCGATGCGAGCGACGCGGCACGGCTGGTTGCGATTGCCAGCGACCGCTCCCGCCCGCTCAAACATATCCAACGCGCCCGCATCGTCCTGCTCTCGGCCGAGCGCTTGAGTGTCCAGGACGTCGCTCGACGGGCGGGCGTCAGCCGCCCGGCCGTCTGGCGCTGGCAGCAGCGCTACGCCGAGGCGGGTGTCGAAGGTCTGCTGCGCGACAAGACACGTCCGCCCGGCACGCCGCCCCATTCGACCGAGACGGTGGCCGCGGTCCTGGCGCTGACCTGCTCGGAGCCGCCGGGCGAGGTCACCCACTGGACCGGCCGGGCCGTGGCTCGCGTGGTGGGGATCTCGTTACGGGCCGTGCAAAGGATCTGGGACGCTCACCGCCTCCAGCCGCATCGTCTGCGCACGTTCAAGCGCTCGCACGACCCCGCCTTCGCCGCCAAGGTCGAGGATGTCGTCGGCCTCTACATGGACCCGCCCGCCCATGCGGTGGTGCTGTCCATCGACGAGAAGAGCCAGATCCAGGCGCTGGAGCGGACCCGCCCCGACCGGCCGCTCGCCCCAGGCCATCCCGCCGCCCAGACCCACGACTATACTCGTCACGGCACCACGACGCTGTTTGCCGCCCTCGACGTCCTGGCGGGCACCGTGCTCGGCCGCTGCATGCAGCGCCACCGGAACAGTGAGTTCGTCCGGTTCCTCAACGCCGTCGAAGCCGCCGTCCCGCCCGGCAAGGCGATCCACGCGATCCTCGACAACGTCGCCACTCACAAGCATCCGAAGGTGCGCGCCTGGCTCGCCCGGCACCCGCGCTGGACGTTTCACTTCACCCCGACCTCGGCCTCATGGCTCAACGCGGTCGAGGGCTTCTTCTCAGCGCTGACCCGGCGTCGGCTGCGACGCGGTTCCTTCACGGGTGTCGTCGACCTACAGGCGGCGATCAAACGCTACATCGCCGAGCACAACCGACGCGCCAGACCGTTCGTCTGGACCAAACCCGCCACCGACATCCTCGCCGCCGTCGGCCGATCCCCTGAACCATCCGTCTGAGTCAGTGCACTAGAGCTGTTCCCGGAGGCGTTGCGACGGAGCCGGGGTTGCCGCGTTGACCGGTTAAGGAGGCGGCAATGCCATCACCTTTATCAGTCGATCTGCGCGAGCGCGTTGTAGCGGCCGTGACCGAGGGCGCGTCTTTCCATCGAGCGGCGGCCCGGTTTGATGTGAGCGTGTCGAGTGCAAGCCGATGGTCGGCCCGGTTCGCGCAGGAAGGTCACGTCGCGCCCAACCCCACGCACAGCGGCGACCGCCTCTCGGGCATCGAAGCGCAGGCCGATCTGATCCTGTCCACCTACGAGGCCCGGCCCGAGATCTTCCTGCGCGAGTTGCGCGATGTCCTGGCCGCGCGGGGCGTGACGACCAGCACGAGCGGGCTGTCGCGCTTCTTCGCCCGCCACGGCATCAGCCGTAAAAAGGGGCTGTCTACGCGGCTGAGCAGGAGCGCGCGGATGTGAAAGCCGAGCGCCAAGCCTGGTTCGATGCCATGCCCGATCTCGACCCCGACACGCTGGTCTTCCTCGACGAGACCGCGGCCGCCACCAACATGGCCCGCCGCTACGGACGCGCCCCCCGCGGCGAGCGCTGCCGGCTGCTCGTGCCGCAGGGGCATTACAAGACCACGACCGTCACCGCGGCGCTGCGCACCACCGGCCTGTGCGCGCTCAGCCTCATGGATGGCGCCACGAACGGCCAGCGCTTCCGCAGTTACGTCGCCGACAACCTCGTCCCGGTGCTGCAAGCCGGCGACACCGTGATCCTCGACAACCTGCAGGCCCACAAGGTCGCTGGCGTGCGCGAGGCGATCGAGGCGGTGGGTGCCCGGGTCCTCTACCTTCCGCCCTACAGTCCCGACTTCAATCCCATCGAGCAGATCTTCGCCAAGCTGAAGCAGATGCTCAGGACTGCTGCCGCCCGCACCGTGCCCGACCTCTGGGCAACCATCCGCGAAGCCTTCACCGGCTTTACCTCAGACGAGTGCCGCAACTGCCTCACAGCTGCCGGTTACGAAAATGACTTGGCCGTCGCTACATAGGCGGGAACAGCTCTAGCGCGCTGCGCTAGTCGCGCTTGCGCGTTCGACGACAGCCCGCAAGGCGGCGCTACCCTCCATCGCGAACCAGGCGTGTAACGTGTTGGTGATTTCAGTTGTATCGTCCGGCTGCTCCCGGAACAGATCGGCTCACGCTGCACGAACATGTCGAGATAGCTCGTAGCCTTCGTCCGCGCGAGGTCGACTAGGGCATCGCTGAGAACGTGCCGCATCATCTTGCCGACCATGGCTGGTACGTACACCGCCTCGGCACTGCCTTGTTCGGGTTCGCTCACGGTTTGCCCTGTGGCCCCTGCCGCAGCGTCCCAATCGGAGTTTGCGTGCAGGATTTCCCATCCGATCACCGGCGAGATGGCTCAAACCGGCTTAAAATGTCGTCGCAGCCATCGCGTTGCATCTTCCAGAGCCGGAAAGGCAGGGACCCTCTGCCCTTGCAGCCGGCCGAACCCCGCCTCCATGAACCAGCCTCCAACATTGGCATGCTCGGGTTCGGCGAGGCGAACCAGCACTGCCACGAGCAGGCCGTTGGCGATCACCAGCATGCCGTCGTGGTCAAGGCTGCCCGTGTCGACCGCGATCGGCTGCAGCACAATCAGCGTCTCGACGTTGCCCCGCTCGGACATCGGCTAGCCCTCCTGGGCGCGGCCAGGCCAACTCAGGTCGCGGCGCTCTCCCCAACGGGTGTTGCGCAGGTGCAGGTAGTTCGGTGCGAAGCTACAGAAGGCCTTCATTCGCTCGACGTCGAGGATGGTCAGCACGCGTCGCTTGAGGTGGATCAGGCCGAGGGCGCGAAGCTCGCGCAGCGTCCGGTTCACGTGCACGTCAGACAGGCCCATCGTGTCGGCGATCTCGGACTGCGTGAGCGGAAACGCGTAGCTGTTGTCGGTAACACGTCCGACCGCTTCCAAGCGCATGAGAAGTTCGCACAGAAGGTGCGCGATGCGCTGGTCCGGAGCGCGCGCGCCCATGTTGACCAACCACTCGCGCAGGACGGCTCCATCGACCAGGGAGCACCACCAGAAGGCGCGCGCGATGCTCGGGTGCTGCGCTGCAATCTTATCGATGGCCCCGCGCGGGATATCAACGACCTGGCACGTCGAGATGGTGCCGATGGTGTGATCCATCTCGTCGAGGATGAACACGTTCAGGTCGCAGAAATCGCCCGGTACGAGGAGTGCCATGATCTGGCGCTGGCCGTCCGGAAGGACCTTGTACCGGCAGGCGAAGCCGTCGAGGATCAGCAGGACGTTATCGGGCTTGTCGCCTTCCTGGATCAGATCCTGGCGCGCTCCGACCTGCCGGACCTTGAGTATCAGGTTGTTCAAGGCCGAGCGGGCTTGGTCGGACAGCGGTTCAAAGCTCTCAAGCTTCCGCGTCAGCGCCTGCTGCATGGGGCTCACATCGCTGCACCTCGGTATCTGCCACTATGTCAGATATCCGACCAAATCTCCATCATTTGATTGATATCTTGCCCTCTTAGGAGATTAGGCTCAAAGACAAGCAGGCGTCGGGCGCAGGCACGTTCAAGTGCTCCCGACCGAGAGCTCTTGGGCCTCCCGCTCCAAGTGAACGGGACCATGTCGCAACCGACGCAGGATAGCTGCCTCAATCGCTTGCTTAGATCCCTGAATCCGGACGATTTCTGTCTCCTGCGGCCGCACCTCGAACTCGTGGTCCTGTCGTTGAGCGATGTGCTGATCAAAGCCGACACCCCGATCACGCGGGTTGCCTTCGTCGAACGAGGCATCGTCTCGCTCGTCAGCGTCGCGGCAGATGGCCAGCAGGTCGAGGTCGGGCTCGTCGGATGCGAGGGCATGGTTGGCGTGCCGATCCTGCTCGACGCCGAGCGGACGCCAGACGAGGCCCGGGTTCAGGCTATCGGGCTGGCGCAGGTCATACCCGTGAGCGCCTTCTCCGAGGCGCTCCGGAGCAGTCCGCGCCTGCACAATCACCTGTTGCGGTATGCGCACGTCCTCGGCGTGCTTGCCACGTCCACGGCCCTAGCCAACGGCCGCTACACCCTGGAGCCGCGTCTCGCCCGCTGGCTGCTCATGGTCCACGATCGGACTGAGAGCGACGAGTTGCCGACGACGCATCGGTTTCTCTCGCTGATGCTTGGGGTCAATCGTCCGGGCCTGACGGGCGCGATCTCGGTCTTGGAGCGTTCTGGCGTGATCGGTCGACAGCGCGGTACCCTGATCGTCCGCAATCGCGCGGCGCTGCTCGCTCTAGCCGGCCCCTCCTACGGCGCTCCGGAAGCCGAATACGAACGGCTGTTTACGGGTTCGGCACCGGGCGGCCACTGAGAACCTTCTCAGTCCCACCCCAAGCTACGCGCCGACCCGTTTGCTGCTAAGATGCTGCTCGATCCAGTCCTGAGCCGCGTCCAGGTCCAAGAACAGGGGAGCACCGATCACTGCGGTCGGGCCGAAGCCAGCTTCCAAGAACCACAGGCCCACATCGGCACCGTGCTGGTCGGAGAGCCGAACCAGGACTGCCACGAGGAAGCCGTCCGCGAACACGAGTTGTCCGTTGCGGTCTTGACTGCTGGTGGCGACTCGCACCGGCTGAAGATGCAGCGTCATCCCCCCGCTCGCTTCCGCAAATGCAGGTAGGTCGCGTCGAACTCGGAGGCGCGGATCAGCTCATCCCACGCCTTCACCACCAGGGTGTGCCGGTGCAGCGTGATCAGCCCGCGACCGCGCATATCCCGCAACACGCGGTTGATGTGGACGGGCGTCATACCCGTGGCATCGGCGAGATCGGTCTGAGTGATCGGTAGGGGGCAGCGGTGGTCGCCCGCCAGACCGACCGCCTCCTGCTTCAGGTACAATTCGCATAAGAGGTGCGCCAAGTGCTCGAATGCCGGGCGGCGCCCCATGGCGATCAACCATTCCCGGAAGATCGCCGCGTCGATCAGCGTGTCACGCCAGAGCGTGGCCGCGATACCCGGGAAGCGGTTCGTGAGGTCGTGCATGCTCCCATGCGGGATGAACGCGACCGTTGCCCGGGTCATCGTCCCGAGGTTGTGGTCCATCAGTGGGATGTGCAGGCTCTGCAAATCCGGGGTGTCGCCCGCGATGTGGAACGAGAAGATCTGGCGGCGCCCCTCGCTCAGGAACTTGTAGCGGTAGGCCCAGCCTTCCAGGATGACACAGCACTGGGTCGCGAGATCGCCCTCCCGCACGATGTCCTGTCGGGCCGACAGGGTCCGCACCCGGACCGGCAGGCTCTCGATCGCATGCCGCTCCTCATCCAAGAGGCGGCTGACGCTCTCCAGCTTGCGGATGAGCGGATAGAGGACGTGGGGGAGCTTCGAAGCCATCGAGGCATCGCCTTGCGTTACAGGCGGAAGCGCACGGCGCTCCCAGGCGGCAGCACCTGTTCTGGAGCGGCTGACGATCGTTCATCTGTACAGCCCATGTCGGCGCCATATGCGATCCTGGGATAGGATTTCTCGCGATTGCCACAGGGCTTCATGAGCAGGACGTTCACGGCCTTTGCAAGAACGTGGACGGTGTCGCCCTCCTTGAGGCCCATCGCCTCCACCGCGTCGATCATCATCACCGAGGACATCCAGTAGGTCGTGCCGACTAGTTCGATCTCGAGTTAAGCCATCACGCCCCTGCGCTTGATCGCCGTCACCGTGGCGGGGATGTCGTTGCGGGCACCGTGCTTCGTGGGGCGTCCTTCAAAGGCCACTGACTCGGCTGGGTAGCTCAACCTACGCCAGAGCCACCGGCTTTTTGAAGCTCAGCGACCAACACAGAGAGCAGCAACGCGCTCAGCGAGCCGGTCGCTCGTAAGGGGTGCCTCAGGGTGATCGCGCCTCACCGCCGCTAAGGGCATCTTGGGATGTTCGGCCTCTTCCAGGTCTTGGACCAAGCCAAGGCCACCATGCGCCGTGATCGCCCGCATCCCCTCGGCGCCGTCAATGTTCGCGCCGCTGAGTACGACCCCGACGACGCGCTCGCCGTAGGTTTTGGCCGCTGAGATGAACAGGGGATCAGCGGCCGGGCGCGCGAAGTGGAACTTGACCCCTCGATCAAGACTGATCGCACCGAAGCGCAACCGCATGTGGTGGTCGGGTGGCGCAACGTAGATATGGCCACACTCGATCGCCTCCCCGTGGCGTGCGAAGGCTACCGGAAGATTGCCACGTTGGGTGAGGATGTCAGGGAGGCAGCTTCGATGTGTCCCGATGTGCTGGACGATGAACACGGAGGCGCGACACGTGCTGGGCAGAGCCTCGACGATCCGCATGAGCGGACCGAGGCCACCGGCGGAGGTGGCGATGACGATGATTGGGCTCATCTCATTGAGACAATCACCGGGGCAGGCGACGGTTCGTTCTCTTGCGGCCGAACTTCCGAGGCGGCGAAGAAGTGGACCGACCCTGTAGTAGGCTGGCCGGGCGGCCATACCATCACGGCTCGCCCGGCCTCGCGCGCCTTCCACCTGGTCTTGCGGCCCGATTCACCCTGGCCGAGCAGGCCGTCCTCTCCCTCGTAGCCGCCGAGGTCGTTCGCCGGAAGGATTGTCGCCTGTCTGTGCCGAACCTCGCCGCAGTCACCGGCGTGGCCGAGACCACCGTGCGCAACGCCATCCGCCAAGCCCGGAAGCTCGGTCTCGTGACGGTCGAGGAGCGCCAGATCACCGGCTTTCATAACGACACGAACACGCCTACTAAAATTCTAGTCCTGTCAGAATCTAGGACAACGGAACCAAAGAAGGGCTGCCGACGAGCGGCGGGCGACCTCGATCGATCCGACCGTGCGAGAATCCGCGCGGGTAGTGTAGGCGGTCCAGCCGTGCGGTGAGGGTCTGCAGGCAGATAGTATACCAGACATTGGAGTGGCGATGTGTCGAGATTAACGGTGCGTGTATCGTTCGCGTACTATGCGTTAAGTACAGTTTCTGCGCGACCTGCCTGGTCAAAGCGTTGCTGCAACATGACGGGTTTCGAACTCATCCGCGCTCTGGTGCAGGACGCTGCCATCGGTATCATTGTCACCGATGCGGCGATCGACTCGCCTGGACCAACTATCATTTATGCTAACGTCGCCTTCAGGTTTGTGGTTAGACGCAGTCTCGTTAACATTGTCTGGCAAAGCCCCTGCTTCATGCAGGGTAAGGAACCCCGCCGGACTGCGCTTGACGCTTTCGGCCGGGCGCTCGCAGTTGGTGAGCGCTTTCATGGCTACCTTACCAACTACCGCTCTGATGATACCAAGTACCGGTTCGAAATCGGTTGCCGGCCTCTGTGAGCCGCCGGTGGGCGAGTCGAAAACTTTGTCGCGTTCGAGCGCGAGGTCGTCCGCCGGATCGGGCGCCCCGCCACTAGCGCGGCCGGACGATACGAGCCGACCAGCGTAAGTAACGACTCGTTAACTGCGGCGCTACGGACACTCGCCGCGTTTGAACACGCCTGAGTTGTATCTTGGAAATACTGATCGCGCTGGTACTTGTAATACGAAGCCGTCAAATGATAGATTGTTGCTTTTTACGTCAAAACTACGGTTTTTAACGATTAATTAGGAGCAATAGTGCATTATTATAACACAGCTACAAAATAACATGGCTCTTTAGCCGCCAAACATCAGTTTTGCTTAGCCTCTGTGTTCGCTGTCGAAAAGCCTCCATTGATCACTGAGAGTCGATGACTATGCTTGGTGGAACGCGGACGCATGCCGATCTCGTCGCCAAATTCGACGCCTTGAGCCAATCGCAAGCCATCATCGAGTTCAAGCCCGACGGCACCATCCTCACCGCCAACGCCAACTTCCTGAGCGCCATGGGCTACACGCTGCCCGAAGTGCAGGGGCAGCACCACGGCATGTTCGTTGAGCCCCGCTACCGCGATAGCGTCGAATACCGGACCTTCTGGGATGACCTGCGACGGGGCACGTTCCAGTCCGCCGAGTTCAAGCGCATCGCCAAAGGCAGTCGCGCCGTGTGGATCCAGGCGAGCTACAACCCCGTACTCGACCGCGCCGGGCGCGTCGTGAAAGTCGTCAAGTTCGCCGCCGACATCACCGCACAGAAGCTGCGTGCACTGGATGCCAACGGGCAGATCGCCGCCCTGCACCGCTCCCAGGCGGTGATCGCTTTCGATCCAACCGGCATGATCCTCGACGCCAACAGCAACTTCCTCGACGCGATGGGCTACCGCTTCGACGAGATCCAGGGCCGGCACCACAGCATGTTCGTGGACGCAGCCGAGCAGGCCGGCCCGGCCTACCGTGGGTTCTGGGACCGGCTAGGCCAGGGCACCTTCGCGGCGGGCGAGTTCCGGCGCATCGCCCGGGGGGGCCGCGAAGTCTGGATCCAGGCGAGCTACAACCCGATCACCGATGCGGATGGGACGGTGCTCAAGGTGGTGAAGTTCGCCGCCGACATCACCGCGCAGGTGCAGGAGCGCCAGCGGCGGGCCGAGGCGCAGCGCGCGATCGGCACTGACCTCGATGCGATCGGCACCGCGGTCGAGGCCGTCACGCGCCAGACCGCCGAGGCCGCCGGCATAGTGGGACAGGTTTCCAACGACATCCAGTGTGTCGCCTCGGGCGCGGAGGAACTGTCGGCCTCAGTCGGGGAGATTAGCCAGCAGGTCAGCCACGCCGCGCGCATGGCCGGCGAGGCGGTCGAACAGGCGCGTCATACCAGCGGCATCGTCGAGGGCCTGAGCGGCCAGGCCACGCAGATCGGCGACGTCGTGACGATGATTCAGGGGATCGCCGCGCAGACCAACCTGTTGGCGCTCAACGCCACAATCGAGGCGGCGCGAGCCGGCGCCTCGGGTAAGGGTTTCGCTGTTGTGGCTTCCGAAGTGAAGGCCTTGGCCGAGCAGACCGCCAAGGCCACCGACCAGATCCGCGGGCAGATCACCGCGACGCAGGCAGCCACACGCGAGGCGGTCAATGCGATCGGCGCGATCCAAGGCACGATCCGATCCCTCGACGAGGTCTCAGCGGCGATCGCGGCGGCGGTCGAGGAGCAGTCCGCCGTGACGCGGGAGATGTCGGGCAGCATGCATACGGCCGCCCACGGGGTAGCGACGATCGCCGGCGGCATGGAGGCGATCGCTCGAGCGAACGAGCAGGTCGATACGGCAACACGCCAAGTGCGTGAGGCGGCGCGCGTGGTCGCGTGATCCGAGCGGTTCGGGTGGGACCAGCTGGTCATGTCGCGCTGGTGGGGAAGTCGAGCGACGTTCTTTGAGGACGCGGCATGAGTGAGCTTCTGCTGATCACGGACGACCCGCGCCGCGGCGAACGGTTGGCGCAAGATCTCGGTACCTTTCGCGCCTGCCGTATACACGATCTGTACGCGGAGGCTTTGGAAACCGGCACCCCCGCGCTTATCGTCAGCGACGTCAGTACCCTGACTTCCGACGCGGTCCTGCGGCTCCGTCGGATCCTGGGTCGGGTCCGTGGTGATGGCGTGCCATACCTTTTTTTGGTGCATGGCAACGCCGCCCGCGCCGAAGCTCAGGCTCAAGCTCTCGGCGCTACCGGCACTCTCGGGTTCGGCGTGGCTGCGCAGACCCTTCTGGCGGCGCTGGAAGGTCTGCACTGGTGCGAGGATCCGTCCGCCCCCGCGGTGGAACGCCATGCCGGGGCGGCGCAGCGCTTGCTCGCGGACATGTTCGTACCGGGTGTGCTGGTCACGCCGGCGGCGATCGAGACGGGGACCGGTCTCGTGACCCGCGCCATCCGCGAGGCCGGTGTCCGCGCCTGGATCCAAGCGGTACGCCGCTTTGACAACGCCACGCACCAGCATTGCCTGCTGGTCGCAGGCCTCGCCGCCGCCTTCGCCAGCCGCCTCGGGTTTGCCGCAGCCGATCGTCATCGTCTGACGAAGGCCGCGTTGCTGCACGATGTCGGCAAGATCCGCGTCCCGCCCGCGATCCTGAACAAGCCGGGTCAACTCGACGCAGTGGAATTGTCAGTGATGCGCACCCATCCCGTTCTTGGTCACGCCATGCTCCTGGGTTGTGGCTTTGAGGATGCGATGCTTACCGTGGTCCGCTCGCACCACGAGATGCTCGACGGGTCCGGCTACCCCGATGCACTGTTGGGCGGGCAGATCCCAGACCTCGTGCGGTTGGTGACGGTCTGCGATGTTTATGGAGCGTTGATCGAGCGGCGGCCCTACCGCGCGCCTATGGCCGGCAAGCAAGCCTTCAGCATTCTGGATGGGATGGTCGGTCGCCTCGATGGCGATCTCGTGCGCGCGTTCCAGCCGATAGCCGCAGCGTTCGACCCGTCCATGCGGGCGGCGGCGCACGATCGAGCAGCCCATGCCGCTCACATTCGCTGATTACGACTTGCCGACCGGACGGAGACTTGCCGATGAGCGTGCTGTACCGCCTTGTCTACGCCAGCAAAAACCTTCTGACAGGGACTGAGGCCGAGGCTGCAATCGAACAAATCCTCGTGGCATCGCGACGGAACAACGAGCGCGCGGGGGTCACTGGCGCGCTGATGTTCAACGGCGGCGCCTTCGCGCAGGTGCTGGAAGGGCCGCAAAAGGGCGTCGAGGAGACGTTCGAACGTATCCAGCGCGATCCCCACCACGGCGACGTGACGGTGTTGGAGGGCGGCCCGATCAGGGAGCGTGGGTTCGTGAACTGGTCGATGGCCTTCGTCGGGCAGTCGGTTCGCGGTCAGGCGCTGTGGAATGAGCTGGCGGCGGAGAGCGGGTTCGATCTCAAGCGCTTCAACGCAGATGCGGTGTTCACGATGCTGCACGATCTCGTGCTGGAGGAGGAGCCACTTGGCAGCCCTACCGACGCTTTGACAGACGAAACGCCTCCTCCTCAATCGTTCGACGGGCCGCAGGCACGCGAGGAGGTAGCGCATTTCAGTTCCGAAACGGTGGCGAGAGCCGAACGGCAAAACGCGACCTGGGATCAAGAGAGCGTCGCTGCCTTGGCTGTCTTGAAGGCTGCTCTCGCGGACGAGCGTGGCCGGACGATGGAGCTCCGGGGTGCGGTGGACGAGATGCACATCGCCGTGGCCGAGATCCATGCCGTATGCGATCGATTGCAGGTCGAGCGCGATCTCTGGATGCACCGTGCCCGAACCTTGGTTGCGGTCTTTTACGAGGACCCGCAGGAGATCCGTTGCCCCCTTCTCGGCGCCGAGGTCGTAGAGGGACAGAATATGGCCGCTGTGCCAAACCGCGCCGTCGCTTAAGCGACATACACCACGGCTCAAGATGTTTTGCTCGATTAGAGCCGTGTCCGGCTGTGTTGAATCGTTGAGGTAGCGGGCAGTCTGCGGATCTGATTCGATGTTAGGCTTTCCGAGGAGGTCGGGATGCCGTCAGCGCTATCGGTGGATCTGCGAGAACGGGTGATCGCGGCGATCGAGGCAGGAGCCTCGCGCCGCCAGGCGGCCAAGCGCTTCGGGATTGGCCCGTCCAGTGCGATCCGCTGGTACGAACGCTTCCAGGCGGAGGGCGTGATCGCACCCCGGCCCTCGTGCGGGCCGCGACCTGCGCTCGCCATCGAAGCGCACGCTGAGCGGATCCTTCAGATCGATCGAGAGCAGCCGCAAGCCTTCCTGCACGAGGTGCGTGATATCCTGGCCGAGCAGGGTGTCCGCACGAGCGTCAGCGGGCTGTGGCGGTTCTTCGCCCGGCTTCGGATCACCCGTAAAAAGGGGCTGTCTACGCGGCCGAGCAGGAGCGTCCGGACGTGAGAGCCGCACGGGAGGTGTGGTTCGAGAGACAACTCGACCTCGACCCCGATGCCGTCGTCTTCATCGACGAGACGGCGACCGCCACGAACATGGCCCGCACCTACGGTCGGGCTCCACGCGGCGAACGCTGCCGGTTCCTCGTGCCCCAGGGCCATTACAAGACCACCACCGTCACCGCCGCCCTGCGCACCAGCGGTTTGGTCGCCACCACCCTGTTCGACGGCGCCACCAACGGCGCGCGCTTCCGCGCCTAGGTCACCGACACCCTGGTCCCGGTGCTGAAGCCGGGTGACACCGTCATCCCCGACAACCTGCAATCCCACAAAGTCATCGGCGTGCGCGAAGCTATCCAGGCGGTCGGCGCACGGCTCCTCTACCTCCCGGCCTACTCACCCGACTTCAACCCGATCGAGCAGGCCTTCTCAAAGCTTAAGGCGCTGCTGCGCACCGCCGCTGCCCGAACCGTCCCAGACCTTTGGGCAGCCATCGCCCGGGCCTTCGCAGCCTTCACCCCAGCGGAATGCCGCAACTACATCGCCGCCGCCGGATACGACGCTTATGACCCAACCTAAACGGCAACAGCTCTAATGAGGGCTCTAGCATCGCGGTCGTTGAGCGCCGGGTCCTCGCGCTCTTTCCCGATCACGCCGGAGGAGCCGGCTGGGCGCGGCCGGAATAGGTGAACAGCATGCGCCCGGAGGCGTCAGTGACGGTGGCGATACGAGGGCGATCAGGCCTGCTCCCGTCGACCTCGTAGGTCGCTATCGTAATAGCGTCCGCCTCGTCCTTCGCTTGGTAAACTCGGGGCGCGCTCCGCGGCACCCCAACCTTCCCGATTCGATCGATCTTGACGCAGTATGCCATGTCCGACGCCTCCATATTGGAGGCCTGCGCTGGCGGCTCGGGAGGAGAAATTGCCAGCGCAGGCGGTGCCAAAGCCGTTGGCCCTCAGCGTTGACGCACCAACGTTGCACACGTTCAACATCTCAGCTCGGAAATTTGACGACTTTTTAAAACTTAAAACAAAAAGCCGTCTTATTCTGATGATCTAACTCTGCTGTGGCAAAAGAAGCGCAAGACGCTCTTGAACGCGTGCGGCAATCAGATGCCGCGACGGAGCGGGTGTCCAGATATGCCCCTAGGGATTGATGAGCGGGCTGTGCTTATCGCCGCCTGCCTTGCCGGTCCCATCGTTGACGCCGGAGTTGTGGGGGTTGACCTCGTGGTGCTGGTCGCGCGGCGGATCGGGAAAGTCCGTGAGTGCGCGCCAGGGCGTGGCAGAGGTACCGAGGCGGAGAGCGCCAGGAAGACGGAACAGCCAGACCGCGAGCACCATCCACGGCACGACGAAGAACGCGAAAGCGGCCAGACCCATGGCGGTCCTCCAAGAGGTGCCTACTGGATCGATGGGGAGCAGCGGGCAAGTTGTTCCTAATCCCACGGCTCTGGTTCAGCGTAGTCAAATGATTGAAGCAGAAGCCGGATTGATCGATCTTAAGCCTCTACAAGCTCCTTGACCCTTCGCGGTCGACCAGGCATGCTTCGGCTTGTCGGAGACGTTCGCCGCGGGCTCAGCAGCTTTCGCGGCCGCCGTTTTGCGCTGGCTGCCGAGGCCGAAGCTCTTGGCGAGCGCCGAGCGCTGCGCCGAGTAGCTTGCTGCTGTGGAGGGGTAGTCCCTAGGCAGGCCATAGTGCTCACGGTATTCCTCGATCGTCAGACCGTTGCCGGTGAGGTAGCGCTTCATCGTTTTGCACGGCTTGCCGTCGATGAAGCTGATCAGCGCGTCCGGCGTGATCGACTTGCGGATCTGGACGGGTGTGATCTTATCAGTGGCCGGAGCAGCAAGTGCGCCGGCATTGCCAAGCCCCGTGAGCGCAGCGCGCGTAGTGGCGATCAGCACCGCCATTTCGGCCGGTCGTACCGAATTTCTGGACACATAGGCCGAGGCGAGGTCAACCGTGAGCTCTATATAATCGATGGCAGCAGCCTCGATGGTTCTGCGTTCTTGTCCACGATGCACCTGCCTTTGTTGAAGACGCATATTCTGTGGACGGGTGTCAAAATGCAATCATATTCAAGGGTGAATTTGTATTTCTGCTGCTATCGATACCGCGATGATGCAGGTTCCAGGCCTTGAAAGCGCCGCGCATATCATCGCCGAGAACGTAGCCTCGGCGTTCGTGCACGCGTGCGATGGCGCGGACTTTGACGATTTATCCCGAGAGACCGTCGTAGCTCGCTTGTTGCGCGAGATCCTGTCCGTGATGCCAACTCAGTGCAGCAACACTCTGACTGCCGCGTGCAACCACGCCCTCGACAACACTGTCGGCATGATGGGCCTCACTTGCCCTCGCGTCGAGGCAATCGACGCCAACGACGGCTCGGTGACGATGCGTCCATGATGAGGGGGCGGGCCGGATCCCGTGCCGACGTGGTTCGGCACTGCGCCGCTCAGCGTTCGAGCCGGAGCGACAGATGCGATGTAGCACGTGAGCGAGTCGACGGGGGATCAATGAGTGCTGAGGGGGGCGCTCTATAGAAGGCGGCCACGGTAGCGCGCCTTGCACCATTGGTCCAAGCTCAATCGGCTAACCCTGCGATTCTCATCATCAGCTATAAAGGTTTAAGGATCACGTGCCATCGTGATGATCTCATCTCAGTAGTGCATCGCGATGTTAGAGCGCCGCGCCAAGCTTCGTGTGACGTCAACGTTAGAGGGACGCGCATCGTTCGCGGGCACCCCCGTTCAATCCCCCTGCCTGGTGCTCAACCACAGCTCCAACGGCGCATGCATCCTGTTCGCCGCGGGCATGAAAGTGCCGAACACGTTCGATCTCTCGATCGGCAGGGCCAGCACCGCACTGCCAGTCAGGGTCGTGTGGCGTCGCAACACGACTATGGGCGTTACCTTCCTGATCCCGCGGATCGTGCCAGACGTGATCCCGGGCTGAAGTGGGGCGGTTTGCCACCCTGATCGCCGACAACGTCGTATCTGTCTTCGAGCGCGACCGAGCTGGAGCGCCAGGCGGACAGGGCAAAACTTCGGACCGCGAACTGCGCCCTCAAGCTTTGCGAGGTGAAAGTGAAGGTCTTGGATAATCCCTATCCAATTGAACCGCTCGATAGATAACACCTAACAACGGGATTGGCCTACTGCATCGACCGGAGGCATCCGGTCGTCTCGCACTGGCCGTGAAGGTGGCCGTTGCTGCTTTCCCGCACCCAAGCCAACCGGCCCTTGCCACGTCGGGCACGCGACGGTGCCGCTCTCGGCCGGGTCCGCGGCGATCGTCGCCATGATGCGGCGCAGGGGATCGGTCTCGGTCGGCGGGGCGATGGAGGCTGCATGCAGCCCGGCCGCGAGCCCGTAAAGCGCTGCGATGGCGGTCTGCTGGCGGACCTCTCGGGCGTCGTCCCGGGTTTCCGTCGTCACGGCGGCGGTGAGCGCCATCTGGCGGGCGGTCTCGAAGCCGGCGGTGAAGGCGGCTTGCTCGCTGGTGGTAAAGCTGTCCGTCAAAATGATCCAAACCCATCATTCGATGAGTTGCTTAAACTGTTGATGGCCAACAAGGGTCTGCACCTTCAGACCGAGTGATATCCATGACCCATCGAACGGAAAATCCCAGCAATTTCTGGGTCGATCTTGAGCATAACGTTTCGTCAAAAGTAGGCGAGGCACTTAACACAGATGATATTCCATATGCATTGCTGATCTCATATCTGCGTGATTTGGAGGCCATGGCGCGGACAGAATGCCATAGCCGACAGACCGTCCAAATCATCGCCTCAGGCCGTCGTGTCCTAGGGGATCGGACGGAGGTTGGACCGAAGGATGGTCCGTTCACGTATGCAGTCGCGTGAGCGCGGGACCGAACCCCAAAAGGGGCAAATCACGCCATGAATGAGCAAGCGTTCGCGATCCTGCTGGCCTCGATCTTCACCTCCGGCTGCGCGGTGATCCAGATAGCCGGACGGCATCCTCAAGCTGTAACGGCAATCCTCCTGCTCCTCGTAGTAAGCCTCGGTCCGTTCGTGGGTCTCGTCGCCTTGGCGCAGAGGGGAGAGCCGAGCGTCCAGGCCAAGCAGCCTGCGGCCGTTCACAGGCTCCGTTAGATTATGGCTATGCTCGCTTGGGCCGGCATGACCCTGGCCTTCCTGGCGCCCGTACCGCCGATGTACGAGAAGACGGAGGAACCAAGGCGCCCCGCTCTCGGCGCCATAAATTGGCTCGTGTTGTCCCTGTGTGGCGGCATTGCCCTGCTGGTGGCAGCCTCGCCCATTCTCACAGCTCTAAGCGCATCTAGCACATAGAACGCATTCCGGGCACGCTGTGAAGTCGTGGGTGGAACCGTTCTCTATGTCTGGCAAGGGTCCCGTCCCTATACCTGCCATCACAGGAAAGCCACATCAGGATGAAGGTGACAATCTTCAGAACACTATCCAAACTTCTCGATGAAACCGTGCATCAATCCCATCAAATGCAGGTGCATAGGTCAACGTATCGGTCATAAGATGTGTTTTGTGGTAGGTCCAGGAATGCATCGTGCCAGCCGACACCACTCCAACTGCCAAATCAGCATGCTCGTTCATGGCGGTGGCCTGCCCCCTGAAAAGTGGTCCTCCCTGAGGTATGGCTTCGCGCCATGTGGAGGATGTTATGATGCGTCGGAAGAAGCATACGGCTGAAGAGATCGTCGCGAAGCTGCGTCAGGTCGATGTTTTGGTCTCGCAGGGCCGCAAGGTCTCCGAAGCAATCCGATCCATCGAGGTGACGGAGGTCACGTACTATCGTTGGCGATCCGAGTACGGCGGCCTGAAGGGTGATCAGGTCAAGCGGCTGAAGTCCTTGGAGACGGAGAACCTGCGCCTGCGTCGGGCGATCTCGGACCTGACGCTGGAGAAGCTCATCCTGAAGGAGGCAGCTTCGGGAAACTTCTGAGCCCGGCTCGCCGCCGGGCTTGCGTCGACTACGTCGTGGCCGAGCATGGCGTGTCGGAACGGTTCGCTTGCCGCGTTCTTGGTCAGCACCGCTCGACACAGCGCAAGCGCGCCGTGGTGGTCGAGGACGAGGCGGCATTGACCGCCGCCATCGTCGCACTGGCTCTCCAGTACGGGCGCTACGGCTACCGTCGGATCACGGCGATGCTCCGCCGCGATGGCTGGACGGTGAACGTGAAGCGGGTCGAACGGATCTGGCGGCTGGAGGGGCTCAAGGTTCCAGCGCGACAGCCGAAGCGAGCCCGCCTCTGGCTCAACGATGGCTCCTGCCTCCGTTTGCGGCCGGAGCGGCCCGGCCACGTCTGGTCTTACGACTTCGTCGAGCACCGCACGCACAATGGGCGCAAGTATCGGATGCTGAACGTGGTCGATGAGTTCACCCGTGAGTGCCTGGCCATCCGTGTGTCCCGTAAGCTGAAGGCGTACGACGTGATCGATGTCCTCTCGGATCTGTTCAGCCTGCGCGGCGTGCCCGAGCATATCCGTTCGGACAATGGCCCGGAGTTCATCGCCAAAGCCGTCCAAGACTGGATCACAGCGGTCGGCTCGAAGACGGCTTACATCGAGCCGGGCAGTCCTTGGGAAAACGGGTACTGCGAGAGCTTCAACGCGAAGCTACGGGATGAACTCCTCAACGGCGAGGTGTTCTACACCCTCAAGGAAGCCAGCGTCGTGATCGAGCGATGGCGGAGGTACTACAACAGCATCCGACCCCACTCGTCACTCGGCTACTGCCCGCCTGCGCCGGAGGTCGTCATCCGGCCACCGGAACCGGGCGGCTCAGTACCGTCCGCTCGCCCCGCCATCGTCACGCGACCGACGATGCACTAACTTCAAACCTGGGCCACCGGATGGGGGCAGGCCAGACTACTCTCCGGCCGATTTACGCTCAGCTTGATATTTAAGCCATATCGCACGATCAGCTTCAGCGCGTTTGAGACGGTCAGTTTCCTTCTCGTGCGTCAGCCAAAGGACGATGCCGACCATCGTCGCCAGGACGAGCGGGCCGAGAAAAAGAACAACCGTCTGTGCGAGCGTCAGGCTCACGCGCGCAGGGCTCCGAGCAGGCGTCTGGCCACCAGATGTAGTATACCTGCCAGGAGACTCCAACCAATCAGAAGTGCGCTTGCAGTAAGCGCGCTGGCGGTGCCCGAGAAGATTGCCACTGATGGGGAGATGCCGCCGACAGCCACGGAGGCGACTGCGACGCCGTTGACCCACATCGCCGTCAGCTTCGCCCGCTCGTTGCGGATCAGCTTGGCGTCGTCGGGGCTGAGGGGCGGGATTTCGGTATCGGCCATAATAAGGGGCAGCTCGGAGCAACCGAGGGGTTGAACAAGGGCTCGATCCGTGAGGCCATTTAGAACAAATTAGGAACAAAATCCAGGGTTGATCTCGCCTTCCTGCCGGCTTTGGCGCTACCATCCCCGAAATACCAGAGCGCGGCCTTAGGTAGTTATCGGCGGCGCAGGCCGCGACGCATCGCATCAGCAGGGCACGGTCACGGTCACGGCCCTGCGCCATACATTCTCGCGTTCCCGTTCGTGACAGCCATCACTGTGGTTGTAGCGTTGCCCTGAGCCATTCACGAAGCTTCGTCCAACGCGGCCGCATGTTGCCGCCGCGGACCGCGACCCCGAGCGCCTTGCGCTGTGCGAGCAGCACGACGAGGCGCGTGCCGCGGGTCACACCCGTGTACAGGAGGTTCCTCGCCAGCATGGTCCAATGCAGCATGGCGAGCGGGATCACCACCGCCGGGTACTCCGAGCCTTGCGATTTGTGGATGGTCGTGGCGTAGGCCGGTACCAGCGTGTCCAGCTCGCCGTAAGGGTAGATCACCTCCCGCCCCTCGAAATCGACAATCACCGCCCCCTCGTCCTGATCGATGCGCGCCACCGTGCCGAGATCACCGTTGAACACCTCCCGGTCGTAGTCGTTTTGGCTCTCCATCACCCGGTCCCCGGGCGAGAAGCGCCAGCCGAACCGCTCCACCGAGACGGAGGGGTTCGGGTTCAGCACCGCCTGAAGCTCATGGTTGAGGTTGCGCGCGCCGAGCACGCCGCGCTGCATCGGGGTGAGCACCTGAATGTCCCGGACCGGGTCGAGGCCGAAGCGGGCCGGGATGCGCTTGGTCACCACCTCGATCAGCGTTGCCACTGCCGGCTCGGGCTCGTCGATCTCGATCAGGTGGAAGTCACTGTCCGCGCCCCGTGCGGCCGGTTCGGGCATTTTGCCGGCATTGATCCGGTGCGCGTTCATGACAATCCGGCTCTCGGCCGCCTGCCGAAACACCTCAGTAAGCCGCGCCACCGGGATAGCTCCCGAAGCGATGACGTCCGCCAAGACCTGCCCAGGCCCAACGGAGGGCAGCTGGTCGACGTCGCCGACGAGGAGCAGCGCAGCGTGCTCCGGGATCGCCTTGGTTAGGGCGTTCATCAGTGGCACATCGACCATCGAAGTCTCATCGATCACCAGCAGGTCGCATGCGAGCGGGTTGTCCTCGTTACGCGAGAAGCCGCCGTGCTTCGGGTTGATCTCCAGCAGGCGGTGGATCGTCTTGGCCTCCAGCCCGGTCTGCTCGGTCATGCGCTTGGCCGCTCGGCCGGTTGGGGCGGCGAGCAGCACCTGCACGCCCTTTGCCCGCAGGATCCGCAATATCGTGTCGAGCGTCGAGGTTTTGCCCACCCCCGGACCGCCGGTGATCACCGCGAGCTTGGCGCCGAGCACGCGGCGGACAGCCTCACTCTGCGAGGGTGAGAGTGCCTTGCCGGTCTTCTCGTGGACCCAGGGCAGCGCGCGGGCGAGGTCAATCTCGGGCCAGGGCGGCGTGCCCTTCGCTCGCCGGAGTAGCCGCTCGGCGATCATCCGCTCGGCGGCGTGCAGCCCGGCCAGGAAGATGCACGCCTTATCGCCGAGGATGTCCTGCACGACCTCACCGGTCTCCAGCACGTTGAGCAGCGCCGAGCGGATCAGCGTGGCCTCAACGCCGAGCAGTTCACCCGCGAGCTTGATCAGCTCCGCCACAGGTAGGGCACAGTGGCCGCCGTCAGTCGCCGTCTGAAGGGCAAACGAAATGCCCGCGCGCAGCCGCTGCGGCGCCTCCGGGGTCAGCCCGAGTTTCATCGCGATGGCGTCGGCGGTCTTGAAGCCGATGCCGCGGATGTCCTTGGCCAGCCGATACGGATCCTCGGTCATGACCGCGATGGCCTCGTGACCGTAGGTCTTGAAGATCCGCACCGCCCGCGCCGTTCCGACGCCGTGAGCGTGCAGGAACAGCATGATCTCGCGCACGGCCTTCTGCTCGGCCCAGCCGGCGATGATGCGGGCGGCGCGCTTCGGGCCGATGCCGGCGACCTCGGGCAGCCGCTGCGGCTCAGCCTCGATGATCTCGAAGGTGCCTTCCCCAAAGGCCGCGACGATGCGCTTGGCCATGGCGGGACCGATGCCGCGCATGTGGCCCGACGCGAGGTACTTCTCGATGCCCTCGACCCCGGTGGGCGGCGTGACCTTGAGGGTATCGGCTTTGAACTGCACGCCGTGCTGGCGGTCCGTGTGCCAGATGCCGGTGGCGGTGATCCACTCGCCGGCCGCGATGGCGGGGGCATGGCCGATCACCGGCACGAGGTCGCGCTTGCCCCGCGCCTGGACCTTCAGGACGCAGAAGCCGGTCTCGGGGCTGTGAAAGGTGACGCGCTCGATGGTACCGGCCAGCGCCTCGATCTCTGGACCGGCCGAGCCGGGGAATGCGCGCGCAGCCACGGCGGCTATGGGATCCTACAAGCCTGCCCCGGAGTCTGAGGCCCCGACATTTTGGGGGGCGCTTTGCTCAATATGGGCCGCCGCTCACTTGATGTCATGATGCTGATCGACACAGCAGGCCGTGTGGGCGTCGGCTCGATTTGCGAGAGACCAGTCATGTTCGACGTGACGAAGATGCTGGCCGACGCGCTGGGCGAGCACCTCGCGCTCACCTACCAGCGCACCTTCGGTAGTCGTGAACCACGTTTCGCCGAGGTGATCGAGGCGTCGGCACGTCTGACCATCGAGCGCATCGTCGGCAGCGATGCGCTCTACCACGACGGCGACCACACCGCCCTTGTCACCCTCGTGGCGCAGGACATCCTGCGCGGCCGGTTCCTCGACAAGGGCATCACGCCGGAGGATTGGCTGCACATGATCCTGGCCGCCCTGTACCACGACATCGGCTACGTGCGCGGTGTCTGCTCAGGTGACCGGGCGAACGCCTTCGTCATCGACGCGCAGGGCACGACCATCGGTCTGCCGCGGGGTGCCTCGGACGCGGCGCTGGCGCCCTACCACATCGAACGCTCGAAGCTGGCGGTGCAGGAGCGCTTCGGCACGAATGACCTCGTCGATGCGCAGCGCGTGATACGCGCCATCGAGTTGACCCGCTTCCCCGTGCCCGCGGACGACGAGCACCGGGAGACTGGGACCGAAGCCGGCTTGATGCGGGCTGCGGACTTGATCGGGCAACTCGGCGATCCGCTCTACCCCCGTAAATTGAATGCGCTGTTCTACGAGTTCGCTGAAGTCGGCCTCGCTGACCAGCTTGGCTACGCCGGCCCGGCTGACCTCGCGGAGCGGTACCCGGCATTCTTCTGGGGCAAGATCGAACCAGTCATTGGGGACGCGATTCGCTTTCTCGATCTCACAGTCGAGGGACGAAGCTGGGTGGCCAACCTGTACAGTCACGTGTTCGCCATCGAGCATGACCGCCGCCGCATGGGTCCCTACCCAGGCTGAGCCGCAAAACTGAGCCTGAATGATAACAGCCGTGTTGAGAACGAGAAGCGAGTTTTACCCTCCCGCGCGAGGCCGCATCGTCCATTTGTGTCCGGTAAGAGCCGGTACAAGCCGTTATAAAATGTGGGACGAAACGTGGGTTGAGTACCTCAACTATTTCGATTTTACATGTAACAACAGCTACTTGAGCCACTGAAGTGGCGGAGGGAGCGGGATTCGAACCCGCGATACGGTTTCCCGTATACACACTTTCCAGGCGTGCGCCTTCAACCACTCGGCCACCCCTCCAGCCGCGAACCGGGCGTCCGGGCGCGCCCGCAGGGCGCCGGACGCGGCCTGGGCCGCGCGGTGCCGTGCTGTTAGCCGGGTGCGCCGCCGCGCGCAAGGCGCGGACGGCGTGAAAACCGCCCGGCCTTGGGTCTCAGGCCTCGTCGTCGAGGTGGAAGCGGACATGCTCCACGTTCGCCCGCTCGAAGGCCTGCATCACGTGCTGGTACGAGCGCTCCATGGCGTCGTCGCCGCTGCCGGGGCTGTCCTCGGGCTTGAGCACGAACATCAGCAGCGAGCGCCCGGTCACCGCGTAGCCGGTGCCGAACCGGAAGCTCTCCACGTCCTGGCTGTCGGGCAGGTTCGTGTCGAGGAGCCGCGTCCAGGCCACCCCGCCCACCGATTCCGGCAGCGTGAAGGTCACGAGGTCGTGGTGGGCGTTGAACATGATCAGCAGGGTCGCGTCGCCGCCCCGGCGGTGCAGGCCGGTGGCCTGGGCGCGGCCGTCGAGCTGGACCGCGAAGGCGCGGGCGCCCCCGTCGGTCCAGTTCTCGGGGGTCATCTCGCTCCCGTCCGGGCGCAGCCACGCCACGTCCTTGACGCCGAACTCCTCGTCGTACCGGCCCGTGAGGAACCGCCCGCGGCTCAGGATCGGCAGGGCGTTGCGCAGGATGATCAGGCGCTGGGCGAACTCGGCCAGATCCCGCTCCTCTTCGCCGATCGCCGCCCAGTCGAGCCAGGAGACCTCGTTGTCCTGGCAATAGGCGTTGTTGTTGCCGTTCTGGGTCCGGGCGAACTCGTCACCGGCGAGCAGCATCGGCGTCCCCCGGGACAGGAACAGGGTCGCCAGCATGTTGCGCATCTGGCGCAGCCGCACCGCCCGGATCGCCGGATCGTCGGTCGGGCCCTCGGCGCCGTAATTGTACGAGAGATTGTGGGAATGGCCGTCGCGATTGCCCTCGCCGTTCGCCTCGTTGTGCTTCTCGTTGTAGGCCACCGTGTCGTGCAGGGTGAAGCCGTCATGGGCGGTGAGGAAGTTCACCGAGGCCCAGGGCTTGCGCCCGCGCTTGTTGAACTTGTCGGCCGAGCCTGCGAGGCGCGCCGCGAGATCCGGCAGCAGCCCGCCGTCCCCCTTCCAGTAGGCACGGACATCGTCGCGGAACCGGTCGTTCCACTCGGCCCATCCGGGCGGGAAGCCGCCGACCTGATAGCCGCCGGGGCCGCAATCCCACGGCTCGGCGATCAGCTTGACGCCGTTGAGCACCGGGTCCTGCCGGCAGGTGTCGAGGAAGCCGCCGCCCTCGTCGAAGCCGTAGGGCTCGCGGCCGAGGATCGTGGCGAGGTCGAACCGGAAGCCGTCGACCCGCATCTCGGTCGCCCAGTAGCGCAGGGAATCGGTGACGAGTTGCAGCACCCGCGGATGCGACAGGTTGAAGGTGTTCCCGGTGCCGGTATCGTTGATGTAATAGCGCGGCTCGTTGGGCAGCAGCCGGTAGTAGGAGGCGTTGTCGACCCCCTTGAAGGACAGGGTCGGGCCCTTCTCGTTGCCCTCGGCGGTGTGGTTGTAGACCACGTCGAGGATCACCTCGAGGCCGGCGCCGTGGAAGCGCGAGACCATCTCCTTGAATTCGGAGAAGGCGAAGTCCGGCACCGCCGCGTAGCGCCTGGCGGGGGTGAAGAACGAGATCGTGTTGTAGCCCCAGTAATTCACCAGTCCCTTCTCCTGCAGGTAATCGTCCTGCACGAAGGAATGGACCGGCAGCAGCTCCACCGAGGTGACACCGAGGCTCTTGATATAGTCGAGCACGTCCCGTGTGCCGAGGCCGGCATAGGTGCCGCGCAACTTTTCCGGCACCCGCGGGTCGAGCTTGGTCATGCCCTTGACGTGGGTCTCGTAGAAGATCGTCTTCTCCCACGGCACGTTCGGCTTGCGGTGCCGGCCCCAGGTGAAGGCCGGATCGATCACCCGGGAGCGGCGGTTGAACGGCGCGCTGTCGCGCTCGTCGAAGGTCAGGTCGTCGCCCGTCTCCATCTGGTAGCCGAACAGGGCCGGGTTCCAGGTGATCGAGCCGACGAGCCCCTTGGCGTAGGGGTCGATCAGCAGCTTGTTGGGGTTGAACCGGTGGCCGGCCTTCGGCTCGTAGGGGCCGTGGACCCGGTAGCCGTAGATCGTGCCCGGGCGGGCATCGGGCAGGTAGCCGTGCCAGATCTCGTCGGTGTATTCGGGCAACTCGATCCGCTCGATCTCGCGCTCGCCGGCATCGTCGAACAGGCAGAGCTCGACCTTGGTGGCGTGGGCCGAGAACAGGGCGAAGTTGACGCCGAGCCCGTCCCAGGTGGCGCCGAGCGGATAGGGTTGGCCTTCCTCGATGCGCGTGCGGGTCGCGCGGGCCTGTGAAGCAGGACGTCGGGAATCGAACATGGACACTCCGGAACGCGACCCGCACGGCCACGTGCCGCTGCGGGGAGCGTCCAGTGAACGTGCCGGCAACTGCGAAGCTCCCGCGATGCCGCAAAAATCCCTGCCGGCGTCGTCCCGTGGGGGCCATGCCGCTACGCGAGGCGAGACCGTTGTCATCGGAGCGGGCGCGGCGCGCGGACGGCCTCAGGCCCGCTTCGGCAGGGCCTGCGCCAGATAGGCCCGCACGAAGCCCGGCATGCGGGCCGGGTCGATCTCCGCGGCGCTCCGCATGACGGCGATCCCGGCGAGTTCCGGCTCGGCCTCGCTCCGGAGGTGGTCCGTGATGCGCGCCGCGATCACCGCGGCCGGCTCCGGGAAGCGCACGGGGCGTAGGAAGGCGAGCTGGTCCTCGCCTTCGAGGAGGATCCACGCCGTCTCGGCCGCCTCCGGCAGTTCGAGGCCGGTCTCCTCGGCGAGTTCCCGGGCGGCGCTGCCGGCGAGGTCGACCGCCGTCCCGCGCACGTCGTCCGGGTCCGGGGTGCCGCAGGGGAAGTAGAGCTGGCCGGCATTGGCCGTGTGGGCGCCCATCGCGCCGAGGAGGACGGCGCCGTCCGCCGTCCAGGGGACGATCGCCGCGAAGGCGTTGCGCACCTGCGGATCGGCGTGCCGGACATGCCGATAGTAGGTGAAGATGGAATAGCGCGTCGCGAACAGGTCGAGCTGGGCGACCCCGTCGACGATGGCGTGGGCGCAGCACAGGAGGACGGTGCCGTCGAACAGGCCGGGGCTGCGGGCGATCCGGGCCTGCCAATGCGCCGCGATGGCGGCTTCGTGCGCCCGCGGGAAGGCCCAGGCGTGATCCACGAACCGCGCCGTCACGTCGGTGAGGCGCGTGCTGCGAAAACCCTCAGACATGCAGCGTGCCGTCCGAGACGATCACCGCGGCGCCGCCGATCTCCACCGCGCGCAGGGCGCCCGACGCGAGGGTGAGCTGGAGTGCGATCGCGCTCGGTCGGCCCATAACCTCGCCCTGGCGGATCGCCACGTCGTGGGTGCCGTCCCCCATCGCCTCAAACTGCATCAGCACCCCCGCGAAGGCGGCCGCCGCCGCGCCGGTGGCGGGATCCTCCGGGACGCCGAGATCCGGCGCGAACATCCGCACCCGCCAGCTCGCGCCCGTGCCCTCCGGGTCCGGGGCGTAGAGGTAGAGCCCGTCCCCCGGCTCCGGCGCCTGGGCCGGCCGCGCGGCGTCGAGGGCCGCCACCGAGCCGACGGGCACGCAGGTGAAGCGGGGGCCGACCCCGTGGCGGCTCGGCGCGTGCCGGCCCGCGCCGATATCCCGGGGCTCCAGGCCGAGGAGCGGCGCCAGCAGGGCGGGCTCGGGGCCCGGACCGAGATAGTCTGGCAGGACCGGGAGCCTGAACCGCGCCCGTCCGCCGCTGCCATCCGCCAGGGTCTCGACCACGCAGGGCACGACCCCGATCTCCTCCTCCAGGCCGAAGGCCCGGGCATCGCCCCGCGCGGGATCCTGGAGCGCGAGCAGCACCGCGGTGCCCACCGTCGGATGACCGGCGAAGGGCAGCTCCCGGCCGGGGGTGAAGATGCGCAGGCGCGCCCGGTGCCGGGCCTGCGTCGGCGGCAGCACAAACACCGTCTCGGACAGGTTGAACTCCCGGGCGATGGCCTGCATGGCGGCCGCGTCGAGGCCCTCCGCGTCGAGCACCACGGCGAGCGGGTTGCCGGCGAGCCTCTGCGCGGTGAACACGTCGAGGGTGACGAAGCGGCGCGCCATCGTGTCGGACCTTCCGTGTCGCGCGGGCCCGGCGGCGGGACGGCCGCGATTCGAGGGCGGGGCGCGCCTTTGGTACACGGTGCGGCGCGCCGTATCGACCCGGCCCGGAGGCCTGGACGGCGGGCGGACCGAATCTGTCGCGGGGGGGGATCCATGGGTGAGACGCTGCACCGCTACACCGTCACGGTGACCTGGACGGGCAATACCGGGACGGGGACCGGCACGTCTGGCGGCTATGCCCGCGCCCACACCCTGTCGGCGCCGGGCAAGCCGCCTATCGCCGGCTCGTCCGATCCGGCCTTCCGGGGCGATCCCGGCCGCTGGAACCCCGAGGAGCTGCTGGTGGCCTCGCTCGCCGCCTGCCACAAGCTCTGGTATCTCGGCCTGTGCGCGCAGGCCGGGATCGTCGTCACCGCCTACGAGGACGCCGCCGAGGGCCGCATGACCGAAGAGGCGGGCGGCACCGGCCAGTTCACCGCGGTCATCCTGCGCCCCCGCGTGACCATCGCGGCGGGTTCGGACCCCGACGCGGCCCTGGCGCTGCACCGGCGCGCGCACGCCCTGTGCTTCATCGCCCGCTCGGTGAACTTTTCCGTGGCCCACGAGCCGACGATCGTGCGCGAGGGGACGTGAGGGCGGATGCGCGCGGTCCCGCGCCTCACACCGCCTCGACCGAGAACACCGCGCTCGGATTCACATATTCCTCCTGCGCGGCCACCGTCAGGATCTCCCGGGACCCCGCCTCGGCGGTGCGCCTGAGCAGGCCGTAGACCGAGGCCGCCGCCGCGCCGAGCGCCGTGGCGGCCGAGCCGGTGCGGGCGTAGTGGACCAGGAATAGGGCCGCGATGCAGTCCCCGGCGCCGTTCACCGCGATGGCGAGCCGCGGGGTGCGGACCCGGAACACCCGGCCCTCCGCCCCGGCCAGCAGGTCGATGCTTTCGGCTGGCGTATCGGCACACAGAGCCGAGGTGACCAGCACCACCCGCGGCCCCCGGGCCTGGAGCGCCGCGATGGCGGCGGCGGCCTCCGGCAGGGTGCGGCTCGGCAGGCCGGTGAGCAGGTCGAGCTCGAACTGGTTGGGGGTGAGGATGTCGGCCACCGGCACGGCGCGCTCGCGCAGGAACGCCTCGATCCCCGGCCGCACGTAGACGCCCTCCGCGACGTCGCCGATCACCGGGTCGCAGCAATAGAGCGCTTGGCGGTTGGCGGCCCGGACGGCGGCCACCGCCTCCAGGATCGCCTCCCCGATCGCGGCCGAGCCCATATAGCCCGACAGCACCGCGTCGCAGGTGGGAAACACCCCGCGCTCGCCGATGCCCCGCACCACCTCGCGGATCGCCTCCGCCTCGAAGACCGCGCCGCGCCACGCCCCGTAGCCGGTGTGGTTGGAGAACTGCACCGTGTGGACCGGCCAGACCTCGACCCCGAGCCGCTGCATCGCGAACACCGCCGACGCGTTGCCGACATGCCCGTAGGCGACGTGGGACTGGATCGACAGGACGTTCAACGCGGGTGATTCCCGGTGCCGTGGGGGTGCCGAAGCTGTCGGCGATCCGGGGCGCGGGTGCAAGCGCGGGGGTGCGATGGGCGTGGGGTGGTTTGGCCTCGGTGGTTGGTGACCGTCTCCGATGGTCTGCGACGCGCGGTTCGGCGGCTTTCTGCCCCGGGGCGGCCGGAGCGTCGAGGCGGGCCTCCTCAGTGCCGCTGCCCTACGGCCCTGCCCCGAAGGCACCGCGGTCGTTTGGCCCGGCTGCGATCCGAGTGCGGCTCGTGCGTGCCGTACCGGCTGCGCATTCGTCATCCGGCTCGGACGAAACGGCAACGCTTTTATTAGACTTTGAGAATAATACTACTGCTGAACAGGTCTAGAGTTGGCTACAGCGATGCAGATCGTGGCGGGCGGTAAAGCGGAAGACAAGACGGTTGCGCTCTCCGAAATCCTCGGCGCCCTGAGCCACGCCCTCGACCTGACGGAAGGTCAGCCCGTGGGTCATTGTGTCCGCGCGACGTGGATCGGCTTCCAAATCGGCCGGAAGCTTGATCTACCTGAGTCGAAGCTCTGGGAGCTCTATCACACGATCATATTGAAGGATCTCGGCTGCTCAAGTAACGCCGCGCGCATTTGCGAGCTCTATCTATCCGATGATCTCAGTTTCAAGCGTGATTTCAAGACAGTGAGCGATAGCCTTCCGAAGGTGCTCGGCTTTGTCTTCTCGCATACGGGCCTGAAGGCCGGTTTGGCCGAACGCTTCCGTGCGGTGCTCAATATCTTGCAGAACGGCGGCTCGATCGTCGACGACCTCATCCAAACCCGCTGTCAGCGCGGTGCCGAGATCGCCCGGCAATTGCGGTTCCCCGCGAGCGTCTGCGAAGCCATCCACGCGCTGGATGAGCATTGGAACGGCGCGGGCCGGCCGGACCATCTCGCAGGCCCTGCAATCCCGCTCTACGCACGCGTGGCGCTGCTGGCTCAGGTCGTGGACGTCTTCCACACGACGGCCGGCCCCGCGGCCGCGATCGCCGAGGTGCGGGCACGCTCGGGGACATGGTTCGATCCTCAGGTTGTGGCCTGCTTCGAGGCCGTCGCGGCCGAGCCCGGCTTCTGGGAAACCCTGGCCTCGGACGAGGTCGAGGCGGCGGTGCTGGCCCTGGCGCCGCACAGTTCGATCGTCGTGGACGAGGACTACCTCGACGATATCGCCCGTGCCTTCGCCCAGATCATCGATGCCAAAAGCCCGTTCACCTCCGGCCACTCGGAGCGGGTCGCGGTCTACGCCGACATGATCGCGGCCGAGCTCGGTTATACGTCGGAACGCCGCCGCTGGCTGAAGCGGGCGGCGCTCCTGCACGATGTCGGCAAACTCGGGGTCTCGAACGCGATCCTCGACAAGAACGGCAAGCTGGACGAGGCGGAGTGGCGGGACATGCGCAATCACGCGTCCCTGTCCGAAACCATCCTGACCCGGGTGGCGGCGTTCCACGAGATGGCCCTTGTCGGCGGCGGCCATCATGAACGGCTGGATGGCAAGGGTTATCCGCGCGGGCTTGCAGGGGATGCGATCGCACCCGAGACCCGGATCGTCTCGGTGGCGGACGTGTTGGACGCGCTGACCGCCGACCGTCCCTACCGGGCGGCTATGCCGCTGCAGAAGGCGCTCGGCATCATGCGCGCGGATCTCGGTACGGCGTTCGACCCGGCCTGCTTCGCGGCGCTCGAGCGGGCGCTCGCCGCGATCGAAGGGGATCTGGCTCGGGCGGCCTGAGCCCCGGCGCGCCGCGGCGATCCCTCCGGACAGATCCTCGATCCGCCGCTTCAGGATGCGGACCTGCTCGGGCGAGGGGGGCGCCTGACCGCCCTTCGCGTAGGCCAGCAGCAGGTAGACGGCGCGATCCACGAGACGGTACGCGAGCACGCGGTCGCCGCCGCGCTTTCCCCGCCCGGCGAGGGGAACCCGAACCTTGCCGATACCGCCGGTCCCGGGAATCAGATCGCCGGCCTGCGGATTGGCCGACAGGTGGTCGACCACCGCATCGCGCTCCGCCTCATCCATCACGCGCTCCGCAGAACGCAGATAGATCTCGGTCTCGACCCCGGTATGGAGCGGCCTCTCCATACCGGGAAGAATAAGCCGATGGCGAAGGTCCGCCCATGGCGGCGCTTCTCACTTGCGCCTCCAGGCAAGCCTAAACCCCGAAAAACCCTTGTCCCCCGCCCGTCCCCACCTCAGATGCGTCCGGTCGCCCCGCCGCCCCCCGAGCCCGATGGACATCGAAGCCCTGCGCACCGCGACCCTCGCCTTCGTCGAGGCTCACAAGGTCTGGACGCCGCTGATCGCCGGGGGGCTCGCCTTCTGCGAGTCGATCGCGGTGCTGTCGCTGTTCGTGCCGGCCACCGTGATCCTGATCGGCATCGGCGCCCTGGTCGGTGGCGCCGATCTCGCGTTCTGGCCGGTGGTGCTCGGGGCCGCCTGCGGGGCCGCCCTGGGGGATTGGGTCTCCTACGAGGCCGGGCGCTGGTTCGGGCCGGGGGCGAAGACCAAATGGCCCCTGCGGCGCTATCCCGACCTCACCGCGAAGGCCGAGGCCTTCATCGGGCGCTGGGGCATCGCCGCGGTGGCCCTGGGGCGTTTCTTCGGGCCGGCCCGGGCGCTGGTGCCGCTGCTCGCCGGCATCCTCGGGCTGTCGCGGCTGCCGTTCCAGGCGGCCAACGTCGCCTCGGCGCTGGTCTGGGCCTTCGTGCTGCTCGCCCCCGGGGCCGGGCTGCTCGCGTGGCTCGACCAGTGACTCGGCTCAACCGATGACCCGGCGCGCCCGCTGATGCGCCGCTTCCCGCCGGAGCGGATCGTCTGCCTCACCGAGGAGACGGTCGAGACCCTGTACCTGCTGGGGCAGGAGGACCGGATCGTCGGCGTGTCGGGCTACGCGGTGCGGCCGCCCCGGGTCCGGCGGGAGAAGCCCCGGGTCTCGGCCTTCACCAGCGCCGACATCCCGAAGATCCTGGCGCTGGCGCCGGACCTCGTCCTGGCCTTCTCCGATCTCCAGGCCGAGATCGTGGCCGACCTCGCCCGGGCGGGCATCGCGGTCCACCTGTTCAACCAGCGCGACGTGGCCGGATGCCTCGCCATGGTGCGCACCCTCGGCGCGCTGGTGGGGGTCCCGGAGCGGGCCGAGGTCCTGGCGGCGGGGTTCGCGGCGCGGCTGGCGGAGGCCGAAGCGGCGGTGCGGCACCGCCCGCCGGTGCGCGTCTACTTCGAGGAATGGGACGCGCCGATGATCTCCGGGATCGGCTGGGTCTCCGACCTGATCGGCTATGCCGGCGGCCGGGATGTCTTCCCGGCGCTGAGCCGGCAGCCCGCCGCCCGGGACCGGATCGTCACGCCCGAGCAGGTGGTCGCGGCCGCGCCCGAGGTGATCCTGGCCTCCTGGTGCGGCAAGAAGGTCAATATCGACCGGATCCGGTCGCGCCCGGGCTGGGCGGCGATCCCGGCGGTGCGCGACGGGCGCATCCACGAGATCAAGGCGCCGCTGATCCTGCAGCCGGGTCCGGCCGCTCTGACCGACGGATTCGACGCGATCCGGGCCTGCCTGGGCGGCTGAGGCCGGGGCGCTGCCGCGCCGCAGGTGACGGATGGCGTCCGGATCGGCAGGATGTCCCGATTCGGCACAGACACACGCCCCGATCGATGTCCGCTTCCCTGAGCCTGCCCGATTCCGCCGCCCCGGCCGTGGAGGCGCTGCTGCCGCCGGACCGGCGCCAGTCGCCCACCGCCCTGCGCATCCAGCGCGGGGTGCGCCGGCTGTTCTCCGAGATGGGCTGCGTCACCCTGCCGGAATTCTCCCTCGTCAACGGCCGCCGGGCCGATGTGATCGCGCTCTGCGGCGCGGGCCGGCTGACCATCGTGGAGATCAAGTCGAGCGTGGCGGATTTCCGCGCCGACCGGAAATGGCCGGATTACCGCGACTTCTGCGACCGCTTCTTCTTCGCGATCCCCGAGGACGTGCCGGAATCCCTGATCCCGGAGGCATGCGGCCTGATCGTCGCCGACGGCTACGGCGCCGGGATCCTCCGGGAGGCCCCGGAGCACCCGCTGAGCGGCGCCCGGCGCAAGGCGGTGACCCTGCGCTTCGCCCACAGCGCCGCGCGCATCCTCCACGCCCTGGCCGATCCGGGTGCGGTGCGCGAGGGCGCGCTCTGAGAGGGGTTTCCAAAGGGCTTGAGCCCTTCGGCGGGGTTCGGGGGCGGAGCCTTCGAGATTTGCAGGGCTTTGCCGTGGACCCGCAAAAGGCCTCGGACCTCTTGAAACCCTGACGTTTCTCGGAAGACCGCGCTATGGCCGATCGATGACGCCCGTCGCCCTGTTCGAAGTGATCCTCGCGCTGCTCGGGGCGGCCCTGCTGGTGTCGCTGGCCGCCGGGCGGCTCGGGTTCCCGCCGGCCGCCGCCCTGGTGCTGGGCGGCATGGCACTCGCGGTGGTGCCGGGCCTGCCGGCCTTCGACCTCGATCCGGACCTGATCATGGTCCTGTTCCTGCCGCCGCTCCTGCTCGCATCGGCCTATTTCACCGTCTGGCGCGATTTCCGCGCGAGCCTCGGCCCGATCCTGTCCCTGTCCCTCGGCGCGGTCCTGTTCACGACCCTGGCGGTCGGGCTCGTCGCCCACGCGGTGGCGCCGGCCCTGCCCTGGGCCGCCTGCTTCGCGCTGGGCGCCATCGTCTCGCCGCCGGATGCCGTGGCCGCCAAGGCGGTGCTCGCTCGCGTCGCCCTGCCCCGCCGGATGATCACGGTCCTGGAGGGCGAGAGCCTCGTCAACGACGCCTCCGGCCTCGTGCTCTACCGCTTCGCCGTGGCGTCCGCTCTGACCGGAAGCTTCAGCGCCTCGGCGGCCGTCGGCAGCTTCGCCTGGCTGGCGGTGGCCGGCGTCGCGATCGGGCTCGCCTGCGGGATGGCGGTGAACGCCGTCACGGTGCTGAGCTTCCTCGCCGCCTACATCGCCTACCTGCTGGCCGAGGAGGTCCACGCCTCCGGAGTGCTCGCCGTGGTGGCCTGCGGCCTGATGATGGGCGGACGCGAGCACGAGACCTTCGACGCCCAGGCCCGCCGCCACGCCGTGGCGGTGTGGGAATTCGTCGTCTTCGTGCTGGAGGCGCTGGTCTTTGTGCTGATCGGGCTGGCGCTCCGCGGCGTGCTGGCGCGGACCGGCGGCGAACTCGGATCGCTCTCGGCCGGGCTGCCGCTGGCGCTCGCCGTCACGGCGGCGTGCGTGGTCGCCCGCCTGCTCTGGGTCTTTCCCGCCGTCTACCTGCGGCGGATCCTCTCGGCCCGGGTGCGGGCGCAGGAACCCGCACCGAGGCCGGCGGTGCCGCTGATCGTCGGCTGGGCCGGCATGCGCGGGGTGGTGACCCTGGCGGCGGCCCTGGCGCTGCCGGTCGACTTCCCCGGCCGCGACGCGATCCTGGTGGCGGCCTTCGCGGTGATCCTGTTCACCGTGCTCGTGCAGGGGACGACCCTGGGGCCGCTGATCCGTCGGCTCGGCCTCGACCCCGCGGCGCAGCTGCCCGACGGGCAACTCGATGCGCCCATGGCCCGGGTGGTGGTGCACGAGGCGGGGCTCGTCGCCCTGGAGGGATTGGTGCGTCCCGAGACCGGGGGCCTGCAGCACCCGCGCCTCGTCGAGGAGTACCGCCGCCGGGTCCGGGCCGCGTCCCGGGACCGCGACGAGCGCGCGGCGCTCCAAGCCGAGAAGACCGAGCACTTCGCCGCCGCGCTGCTCGCGGTGCGGTCCGGCCGGTCGGCCCTGATCGGCCTGCACCGCGAGAACCGGATCCACAGTTCGGTGCTGCGGCAGCTCGAGACGGAACTCGACCTGGAGGAGCTCCACCTCAAGCGCCTGGCCGGCACCGCGCCGGCCCATGGTTAGTTCGGGGCGCGGGGCCGTCAGTGGGCGGCGCAGCCATCGGCCGGCTGGCCGTAGCCGCTGTAGACGACCCGCACCTTGCGCAGGCAGGTCGCCTTGGGCGCCGCCGCCACCGGGGCGACCTCCACCGGCTCGACCCGCAGGGTCGCGGCGATCGGCTGATCCTCCGCGGTGGCCAGCGCGCGGCTGGCGCTCATTACGAAGGGCGTGGCGACCAGGGAGGAGATGGCGAGCGCGGCGAGGACGGCGATGTTCTTGCGGCCGAAGGTGTCGATGGTGCGAGCATTGCGCATGGCTGGTCGTCCGATGCATTCGAGTCGGCAGCGCGAAGGTGCCGAGATCCCCTGTTGGGCTGATAACTTGGCCGTCAGCTCGGCGGTTCCGGCTTATTGCCCGAAAACCGCCCGGCTTCGGTGTCCCGCCGCACCCGGGGCGTCTGAGCTTAGAAGATCTTGCGGTACTGCACGAAGCCGGATTTCTCCGCGATCCGGTCGTAGAGCTGCATCGCGTCGGTGTTGGTCGCGTGCGTCAGCCAGTGGACGCGGGCGCAGCCCGCCGCCTCGGCGACCGCGTAGACGTGGCCGATCAGCCGCCGGCCGATCCCGAGGCCCCGGGCGCCGTCGGCCACGAACAGGTCCTGCAGGTAGCAATAGTCCCCGACCGTCCAGGCCGAGCGGTGGCGGATGTGGTGGACGAGGCCCAGGGCCTCCGTCCCGCGCCAGGCCAGGGCGCCGTCCACGGGCTCGGCCGGGTCGTTGAGCCGGGCCCAGGTGGTGTCGGTGACCGCCTCCGACAGGTCGACCTTGTAGAAGGCCTGATAGCCCCGCCAGAGCGGCCCCCACGCCCCCCGGTCGCCCGGTCCGATCGGGCGAATCGCGATGCCGGCCGTGTCAGCGTCCATGATGTCCTCCGGGTTCCGTCCGGCGGGATCGGACCATCCTCCGCCCCGGATGCGCAAGCCGGGGCGCCTTGCACCCCCGCCGGCCCGCACTTAAACCGGCGCGCCAGCGGTCCGACCGGCCGCACGATCCCGAGCCGCCGACACCCATGTCCCAAAAGAAATCGTTCCAGGGGCTGATCCTGACGCTTCAGGAATTCTGGGCGGCGCAGGGCTGCGTGATCCTGCAGCCCTACGACATGGAGGTCGGCGCCGGCACGTTCCACCCGGCCACGACCCTGCGGGCGCTCGGCCCGAAGCCCTGGAAGGCGGCCTATGTCCAGCCCTCGCGCCGGCCCAAGGACGGGCGCTACGGCGAGAACCCCAACCGGCTCCAGCACTATTACCAGTTCCAGGTGATCCTGAAGCCGAACCCGCCGAACCTGCAGGAGCTCTACCTCGCCTCGCTCGCCGCCATCGGCGTCGACCAGACGCTCCACGACATCCGCTTCGTCGAGGACGACTGGGAAAGTCCGACGCTCGGCGCCTGGGGCCTCGGCTGGGAGTGCTGGTGCGACGGGATGGAGGTCAGCCAGTTCACCTATTTCCAGCAGGTGGCGGGGTTCGAATGCGCGCCGGTGGCGGGCGAGCTGACCTACGGGCTGGAGCGGCTCGCCATGTACGTGCAGGGCGTCGAGAACATCTACGATCTCGACTTCAACGGCGCCGCGGGCGCCGACCGGGTCACCTACGGCGACGTGTTCCTCCAGGCCGAGCAGGAATATTCCCGCCACAACTTCGAGGCGGCCGACACGGCGATGCTGTTCCGCCAGTTCACCGACGCGGAGGCCGCCTGCCGGTCCTATCTGGACGCGGGCGCGCCGGCCGCGGAGGGCGAGCGCCACCGCATGGCGCAGCCGGCCTACGACCAGTGCATCAAGGCGAGCCACGTCTTCAACCTGCTCGACGCCCGCGGGGTGATCTCGGTCACCGAGCGCCAGAGCTACATCCTGCGGGTGCGGGACCTGGCCAAGGCCTGCGGGGCGGCGTGGCTGAGGACGGCGGCCGGGGGGGCGTGAAGCGGACCCTCGGATTGCACTTCATGAAACGCGCTGACCTTTTCGAATCACCCAGTGGCCGCTTGGTTCCGGCTATCGAGCGTCCAACGGACCGCGGGCCCTGATCGATTCGCCCGCCGGCCCCAACGGAGCCGCTTGAGCCCTCGCGCGTTGCAACCCCCGCCAACCGGCGCGCCCCGGCGCGTCCGCAGACGCGGGAACCGTTCGATGAAAAAGTCCCTCCTCGCCCTCGGCATCCTCGGGCTCGGCCTAGCCCCGGCGCTCGCGGCCGATCCCGGCCCCGAGGCGGTGGTCAAGAAGCTCTACGCCGAGCCGCATCCGAATCATTCCGCGGTGTACTCGAAACGGCTCCAGGGCCTGTTCGACGCCGACGCCAAGCAGGCCAACGGCGCCGCCGGCAACCTCGATTTCGACTACCGCCTCAACGGCGAACCCCTGAAGCCCGACACCGTGAAGGCCCTGACCTTCAAGGAGGCCACCGAGGGCCAGGACCAGGCCAAGGTCACGGTGGAGCGCAAGGGTGGCGACGGCTCGAAATCCATCGTCTACGACCTCGTGCGCGAGGACGGGAGCTGGAAGGTGTCCGACGCCCACGCGATCGGCGACCGCAAGTGGCAGCTCTCGACCATCCTGAAGGGCGAGGCGCGCTGAGCCCCCGCCCGCGGCCCTCGACAGGCCTGCGGCGCGGCGATATGGCCGCGCCATGCCCGACCTCCTGCTCGAACTCCGCTCGGAAGAGATCCCCGCCCGCATGCAGCGGCGCGCGGCGGAGGATCTGAAGAAACGCGTCACCGACGCGCTGGTCGAGCGCGGCTTCCTCTACGAGGGCGCCAAGGCCTTCTCGACGCCGCGGCGGCTGGCGCTGCACGTGGCCGGCCTGCCCGCCCGCGGCGAGGCCGTGCGCGAGGAGCGGCGCGGCCCGCGGGTCGGCGCCCCCGAGGCGGCGATCCAGGGCTTCCTGAAGGGCGCCGGCCTGGCGCGCCTGGAGGACGCCCAGACAATCACCGATCCGAAGAAGGGCGAATTCTACCTCGCGATGATCGAGCGCCCGGGCCGTGCGACCCTGGACGTGCTGGCCGAACTCCTGCCCGAGATCATCAAGACCTTCCCCTGGCCGAAATCCATGCGCTGGGGCGCGGCCTCGGCCGAGCCGGGCGCCTTGCGCTGGGTGCGCCCCCTGCAATCGATCGTCGCGACCTTCGGCCCCGAGACCGAGACCCCGGAGGTCGTGCCGTTCACGGTGGGCGGGATCCCGGCCGGGACCGTGACCTACGGCCACCGGTTCCTGGCGCCGGAGCCGATCGAGGTGCGCCGGTTCGACGATTACATCCAGGCCCTGGAGCGGGCGAAGGTCATCCTCGATCCCGACCGGCGCAAGGACGTGATCCTGCACGACGCCCGCGACCTCGCCTTCGCCCGCGGCCTTGATCTCGTGGAGGACGAAGGCCTGCTCGAGGAGGTGTCCGGCCTCGTGGAATGGCCGGTGGTGCTGATGGGCTCGTTCGACGAGGCCTTCCTCGACATCCCCGCCGAGGCGATCCGCGCGACCATCCGGGCGAACCAGAAGTGTTTCGTGCTGCGGAAAGCGGGCTCAGAGGATCTGGCCCCGGCCTTCATCCTGGTCTCGAATCTCGTGGCCTCGGACGGCGGGCTGGCGATCACCGCCGGCAACGAGCGGGTGGTCCGCGCGCGCCTGTCGGACGCGAAGTTTTTTTGGGAGACCGACAAGGCGGTGCGCCTGGAAGATAGGCTGCCGAAGCTCGACAATATTGTGTTCCATAAAATGCTGGGGAGTCAGGGACAGCGGATCCAACGGATCGTGCAGCTTGCGAAGTATTTGGCGCCGCTTGTAGGTGCTGATGCGAAGCTTGCTGAGGATGCAGCCCGCCTCGCCAAAGCTGATCTTGTAACCGAAATGGTTGGTGAATTTCCCGAGTTGCAAGGGCTGATGGGGCGCAAGTACGCGGCGCTCCAGGGGGAACATGAGAGCGTCTGTGCTGCTATTGAGGAGCACTATAAGCCAGTCGGCCCCTCCGATCAGGTGCCGAGTGATCCAGTCTCCCTTGCAGTGGCGCTGGCTGACAAGCTTGATGTGCTTATCTGGTTTTGGGCTATAGATGAAAAACCAACCGGAAGTAAGGATCCTTTCGCTCTAAGGCGAGCCGCATTAGGGGTCATTCGATTAATTTTAGAGAATAAGATTAGGATTGATCTGGCTGAAGTATGTTTTGCACACTATGCTTCTTGGTGCGGGAAAATATCCGGTGAAAAAAACGAATATGTCATGCGTCAGCGGATATTTGATAGACCAAATGGATTGCTGGACTTTTTCGATAATCGCTTGAATGTCTATCTTCGGGATCAAGGTGTCCGTCACGATTCGATCAATGCGATTTTCGCGCTCCCGGGTCGATCTGACCTGTTGATGACAATTTATCGCATTGAAGCGCTTGGACAATTCTTAAAAACAGAGGATGGGAAGAATTTGGTCGCGGGCTATAAGCGCGCAGCCAACATCCTTTCTATCGAGGAGCGAAAGGACGATCATTCCTACGATTCCGAACCCGACGCCGCCCTCGCCGCCGCGGGCGAGCCGGCCGAGCGGGCGCTCGCCGAGGCCCTGGCCAAGGTGCGGGAGACCGCCTCGGCGGCGGTCGCCCGGGAGGATTTTGCCGGCGCCATGCAGGCGCTCTCGACGCTGCGCGCGCCGGTGGATGCCTTCTTCCAGGACGTGACCGTCAACGCCCCCGATCCGAAGCTCCGCGCGAACCGCCTGCTGCTGCTCAACGCGCTCCGCGCCGCGACGCGGGAGGTGGCGGAGTTCTCGAAGATCGAGGGGTGAGGCACGACGCGTCTCCCTCCCCCCTTTGCGGGGGAGGGTGGCCCCCGGAAGGGGGTCGGGAGAGGGGAGCGACGGTGCAGAATGGGGCTGCGCCCGTCTTGAAGGCCCGCGCCTTTTCCTGACGCCGCGCTCCCCTCTCCCGACCCCTGCTGACGCAGGGGCCACCCTCCCCCGCAGAGGGGGGAGGGAGACTCGCGCCTCATCCGTGATCGTGGTGCGCGTCGGTCTCCGGCAGGGTCAGGCCGAAATGGCTGACGAGATCGGCCACCTGCCCCGGGCTGAGCTGCCGCGGGTTGAGGTTGCGGAGTAACAAATACAGCTTGGCGGTCTCCTCCAATTCCTCCGTGGCGAAGACCGCGCCCTCCAGGCTGTCGCCGGCCACCACGGGTCCGTGATTGGCGAGCAGCACCGAACTGTACTTCCCCGCGAGCCCCCGGATCGCGTCCGCCACCGCCGGGTCGCCGGGGCGGTAATAGGGCACGAGCGCGGTGCCGCCGGTGCGCATCAGGTAGTAGGGCGTCAGCGGCGGCAGCACCTGGCGCGGGTCGATCTCCGGCAGCATCGAGACCGCCACCGCGTGGGTCGAGTGCAGGTGGACGATGGCCTTGGCGCCGCTCCGGCTCTCGTAGAGCGCGCTGTGCAGCGGGATCTCCTTGGTCGGCTTGTCGCCGGAGACCAGCCGGCCGGCGTCGTCGAGGCGCGAGATCCGCGCCGGGTCGAGGAAGCCGAGCGAGGCGTTGGTCGGCGTCACCAGCCACCCGCCGTCGGGCAGGCGCAGCGAGATGTTGCCGGACGAGCCCGGCGTCAGGCCGCGCTCGAACAGCGAGCGGCCGTAGCGGCAGATTTCCTCGCGCAACGCCGTCTCATTCATGCGGTCGCTCCCTCGATCAGCGTGAATCCGAGATCGATCTGTTTGGCACGCTCGCCCATCACGCAGGCGGCGGCCTGCCGGCCGATCTCCAGGCGCGGCGTGCGCACCGTCGACAGGGGCTGGGGCATCGCCGCCGCGAAGTCGAGCCCGTTGAAGCCGAACAGGGCGATCCGCTCCGGCACGGCCAGGCCCGCCGCCAGGCAGGCGAAGTAGCCGCCGAGCGCCATGTCGTCGTTGGAGAAGTAGACCGCGTCGAGGTCCGGGCGGCGCGCGAGCAGCGCCTCCAGCCCGGCCCGCCCGGAACCCGGCGAGGACGGCCCGGGGCGGATGTCTTTGCCACAGAGCGCCAAACCTGACTCCGCCAGGGCGTCCTCGAACCCGGCCAGCCGCTTGCCCGCGCGCAGGTCGACGGCGAGATCGTGGCCGAGATAGGCGATGCGGCGGTAGCCCCGCCCCACGAGGTGGCGGGCGCTCGCCGCCCCCACGGCCCGGTTGGAGAAGCCGACCACGGCGTCGATCCCGGCCCCGTCCGTGTCGATCATCTCGACCACCCGCAGGCCCCCGGCCCGCGCCAGGGCCACCGTCCCGGGCGTGTGCTCCAGCCCGGTGAGCAGAAGCGCCGCCGGGCGCCACGACAGGAGCGCGGCCACGAGCGCCTCCTCGCGGTCCGCATCGTAGTCGCTCACCCCGATCACGCACTGGATGCCCTCGGCATCGAGCGCCGTGGTCAGGCCGCGCAGCAGGTCGGGAAAGACCACGTTGGCGAGCGAGGGGATGACGACCCCTGCGAGCCGCGTGCTCGCCCCCGGCCCGGCGAGGCTCCCGGCCAGCCGGTTCGGCACGTAGCCGAGCCGGGCCACCGCCTCGGCCACCCGCTCGCCGGCGCGCTTGGAATAGGAGCCGTGGTTGCGCAGGACCCGCGAGACCGTGCTCTCGCCCACCCCGGCCTCCCGGGCGACGTCGGTGAGCGTCACGAGCCGCCCCGGCGGCTGAAGGTCGTCCATGGCCCCGCTTCTCCCGGCGCGATTTTTCTTGCGACGCCGGTCGCTTCTCCCACGCAAACCCCCTCATCCTGAGGTGCCCGCGTCAGCGGGCCTCGAAGGAGGGCTCCAGGGATCGCGCGGCCGGCTGGAGGGCTCCTTCGAGGCCTGCGCTGCGCTCCGGCACCTCAGGATGAGGGGGGTTGATGGGAAGACCGTCCTCGGCGCTTCGACACCCGACATAGCGGCCTGCATTATGTCGCACAACCGGATTGGCAGCGCTGCCAAAAGGAGATATGCCACCGGCCCAGCGCTGCCAACCGTGCGGCGAAGACCATCGTCCGAGGGCCCCTGCCCCGGACCCGGGAGAACGCCGATGCCGGTCCAAGCCGCTCCGCTGGGGAGTGCCGCCGCACCCAGGGACGAAAAATCCTTCGTCGACCGCACCTACGCCAGGGTGTTCTGGCGCCTCGTGCCGTTCCTGATGCTCTGCTACGTGGTGGCGTATCTCGACCGGGTGAATGTCGGCTTCGCCAAGCTCCAGATGTCCCAGGAGCTGAAGTTCTCCGAGACGGTCTACGGGCTGGGCGCCGGGATCTTCTTCCTCGGCTACTTCCTGTTCGAGGTGCCCTCGAACGTGATCCTGCACCGGGTCGGCGCCCGGGTCTGGATCGCCCGGATCATGATCACCTGGGGGATCATCTCCGGCGCGTTCGTGTTCGTGAACTCGGAATGGACCTTCTACGGGATGCGCTTCCTGCTCGGGCTCGCCGAGGCCGGGTTCTATCCGGGGGTGATCCTGTACACGACGCAGTGGTTCCCGGCCCATCGCCGGGCCAAGGTGATCGCGGTGTTCATGGCGGCGATCCCGATCTCGGGCATCTTCGGCAACCCGCTCTCGGGCCTGATCATGGACGGGTTCAACGGCGCCCACGGCCTGTCCGGCTGGCAGTGGATGTTCCTGATCGAGGCGGTGCCGGCGGTGCTGGTCGGCCTCGCGGTGTTCTTCTACCTCGACAACCGCCCCACCGAGGCCAAGTGGCTGAGCGAGGCCGAGAAGCAGGTCCTCGAACGCGACATCGCCGCCGACAACCACGGCAAGGAATCGAGCCCGCATTCCATCGCCACCGTGTTCCGCAACGGCCGGGTGTGGTTCATGAGCCTGATCTACTTCGCCTTCGTCACCGGCCAGTACGGGCTGACCTTCTGGCTGCCGACGATCGTCAAGGCGTCCGGGGTGCAGGGCAATTTCAACATCGGGCTGATCAGCGCGATCCCGTTCCTGTCCGCCGCCATCGTGATGGTCCTGCTGGGCTTGAGCGCCGACCGGATGCGCGAGCGGCGCTGGCACCTCATCGTCCCGGCCCTGCTGGGCGCCGTCGGCTTCGTGGTCTCGGCGAGCGCCGGCTCGACGACGGTCGCGGTGGCGGCGCTCTCGGTGGCGGCGGCCGGCGTGCTGACCTGCTCGCCGCTGTTCTGGTCCCTGCCCACCGCCTTCCTGAGCGGCGCAGGCGCGGCGGCCGGCATCGCGCTGATCAACTCGGTGGGGAACCTCGCGGGCTTCGCCAGCCCCTACGTGATCGGGGCCCTGCGCGACGCCACCGGCAGCACCGCCGCGGGCATGTACGCCCTCGCGGTGATGCTGGTGGTCGGCGCGGCCTGCGTGTTCGTCACGCCGGCCCGGATGGTCAACCGCTGAGGCCTTGAGCCAAGCGCGCCGGTCTCCCTCCCCCCTCCGCGGGGGAGGGTGGCCCTTGCGTCAGCAGGGGTCGGGTCGGGACGAAGTCCCGCAAGGGGGGAACCCGGGTTCAGGAAAGGGCGCAACCTTCATGAAGGCCGGCGTTCAATTCTGCACCGTCGCTCCCCTCTCCCGACCCGCTTCGCGGGCCACCCTCCCCCGCAGAGGGGGGAGGGAAAAATGCGGCTCCCGATGCACCCCACTCAGCGACGTAACGACCCCTTCCACCACTCCAGGCAGGAGCCGCTCCCGATGACCAACCCAACACACCGCGCCGCGGTGATCGGCCTGGGCTCCATGGGCTCCGGCATGGCTGGCTCGCTCCTGCGGGCGGGCTTCTCCGTCGCCGCCTGCGACGTGAACCCGGAGGCGGTGGCGCGCTTCGCCGCCGCCGGGGGACGCGCCGCCGCCAACCCGGCCGAGGCGGCCCGGGACGCCGACGTGGTGGTGAGCGTCGTCGTCAACGCCGCCCAGACCGAGGCGGTGCTGTTCGGCGCCGCCGGCGCCGCCGGCGCGATGCCCGAAGGCGCCGTGTTCGTCTCCTCCGCCACCATGGACCCGGCCGTCGCCCGGGCGCTGGCGGCCCGGCTGGAGGCCACCGGCCGGCACTACCTCGACGCCCCGATGAGCGGCGGCGCCGCCCGCGCGGCCGATGGCGGCCTCACCTTCCTGGCCTCGGGCTCGGCGGCGGCCTTCGCGAAGGCCCGGCCCGCCCTCGATGCCATGGCGGGCACGCTCTACGAGCTCGGCGACGCCGCCGGCCAGGGCGCGGCCTTCAAGATGATCAACCAGCTGCTCGCGGGCGTCCACATCGCCGCCGCCTGCGAGGCGATGAGCTTCGCCGCCAAGCAGGGCCTCGACCTCGCCCGCGTCTACGAGGTGATCACCAAGTCGGCGGGCAATTCCTGGATGTTCGAGAACCGGGTGCCCCACATCCTCGACGCCGATTACAGCCCGAAGAGCGCCGTCGACATCTTCGTGAAGGATCTCGGCATCGTGCAGGACATGGCCCGGGCCGAAAAATACCCGGTCCCGGTGGCGGCGGCGGCGCTGCAGATGTTCCTGATGGCGTCCGGTGCCGGCATGGGCCGGGACGACGATGCCTCCGTGGCGCGGCTCTACGCGCAGGTCTCGGGGGCCAAGCTGCCCGGTCAAGCGTAGCCGGATCGAGCGTAGGGAGTCCCAGAACAATGCCGCGCTTCGCCGCCAATTTGAGCCTCATGTTCAACGAGGTTCCGTTCCTCGACCGGTTCGAGGCCGCCGCCAGAGCCGGGTTCGACGCCGTCGAGTTCCTGTTCCCCTACGAGCACCCGCCGGAGGCCATCGGCGCGCGGCTCCGGGGCAACGGCCTGACCCAGGCGCTGTTCAACCTGCCGCCGGGCGATTTCGCCAAGGGTGAGCGTGGCTTGGCGGCGTTTCCCGGGCGCTTCGATGAACTGAAGGCGGGGGTCGAGACGGCTTTGCGCTATGCCGAGGCGACCGGCGTCGGCCGGCTCCACCTGATGGCGGGGCTCGCGCCGCACGACGACCCGCGCGCCGCCGAGGCCTATCGCCGGGCGGTCGCCTGGACGGCGCAGCGCCTGGCGCCAGCCGGCCTCGACCTCGTCCTGGAGCCGATCAACGGCCGGAACATGCCGGGCTACTTCCTCAACGATTTCGGCCGGGCGGCGGACCTGATCCGCGACCTGGCGCTGCCGAACCTGAAGCTCCAGTTCGACCTCTACCATTGCCAGATCCTGCACGGCGACGTGACCATGCGGCTGCGCGCGCTGATGCCGATGATCGGCCATGTCCAGGCCGCCAGCGTGCCGGACCGGCACGAGCCCGGCACCGGCGAGATGGATGATGTCTTCCTGTTCGACGAGCTGGACCGGCTCGGCTACGCCGGCTTCGTCGGCTGCGAGTACATCCCGGCCGCCGATACCGTCGCGGGCCTCGGCTGGCTCGCCGCCTACAAGGGGAACGCCCGATGAGCCTCGCCCTGGGATGCGTCGCCGACGACTACACGGGGGCCTCGGACCTCGCCAACACCCTGACCAAGGCGGGCCTGCGCACGATCCAGACCATCGGCGTGCCGGAGGCGGGCCGCGCCCTGCCCGAGGCCGATGCGGTGGTGGTGGCGCTGAAGAGCCGCTCGATCCCGGCCGACGAGGCCGTGGCGCGCTCCCGGGAGGCCGAAGCCTGGCTGCGGGCCCGGGGCGCCGCCCACGTGATGTTCAAGGTCTGCTCGACCTTCGATTCCACCGACGCGGGCAATATCGGCCCGGTGATGGATGCCCTGCGGGCTGACGCCGGCGAGGCCATCGCGCTGGTCACCCCGGCCTTCCCGGAGACGGGGCGCAGCGTCTACCAGGGCAACCTGTTCGTCGGCGCCGTGCCGCTGAACGAGAGCCCGCTGAAGGACCATCCGCTCAACCCGATGCGCGACGCCAACCTCGTGCGCGTGCTCGGGCGCCAGAGCGCGAGCCCGGTCGGCCTCGTCGACACCGCCACGGTCGCCCGGGGCGCGGAGGCCGTGGCGGCCCGCCTCGACGCGCTCGCCGCCGAGGGCAAGGGTGCCGCCATCGCGGACGCGATCTTCGACAGCGACCTCGAAGTGCTCGGCCGGGCGATCGTTCGACGCAAATTCTCCGTGGGCGCCTCGGGCCTCGGGCTCGGCCTCGCGCGGGCGCTCGCCGCCGACGGGCGCGGCACGAAGGACGCCGCCGGGGCGGCGATCGGCGAACCGGTGGGCGGAGGCGCCGCCTGCCTCGCCGGCAGTTGCTCGCAGGCGACGCTGCAGCAGGTCGCCGCCGCGGAGGCGCTGATGCCGGTGCTGCGCCTCGACCCGGCGCGGCTGCTCGCCGGCGCCGACGTGGTCGCCGAGGCCCTGGCCTTCGCGGAGCAGCGCCTCGCCGCCGGCCCGGTTCTGATCGCCTCCTCGGCGCCCCCCGAGGCGGTGCGCGCCCTCCAGGCCCGGCACGGGGTCGACGCCGCCGGCCACGCCATCGAGGCGGCTCTGGCCGCCATCGCCGAGGGGCTGGTCGCCCGGGGGGTGCGCCGGCTCGTGGTGGCCGGGGGTGAGACCTCCGGCGCGGTGGTCGACCGGCTCGGCCTCAGCGCCTTCCTGCTCGGCCCCGAGATCGCCGCGGGTGTCCCCGTCCTGCGCAGTGCCGGACGGCCCGAGCCGATGCTGCTCGCCCTGAAATCCGGCAATTTCGGCGGCCCGGATTTCTTCGGACGCGCCCTCGACATGATGGCGTGAAGCCTCACACTGTGACCGGAGGAATTGCATGCACGCCCTGATTCTCGGCGCCGCCGGCATGATCGGCCGCCGCCTCGTGGACGCCCTGGTGAAGGACGGCCGGGTCGGTGGCCAGCCGCTCACCGCCCTCACCTTGCTCGACGTGGTGCCGCCCGCCGCACCGGAGGGGTTCTCCGGCCCGGTCCGGGCCGAGGCCGCGGATCTCACCGCCCCCGGCGCCGCCGATTCCGCCATCGCCGGGCGCCCGGAGGTGATCTTCCACCTCGCCGCGGTGGTCTCGGGCGAGGCCGAAGCGAATCTCGAACTCGGCTACCGGGTCAATCTCGACGGCACCCGCCTGCTCCTCGACGCGATCCGCCACGCCAACGCGGCGGACGGCTACCGGCCGAAGCTCGTCTTCACCTCCTCGCTCGCCGTGTTCGGACCGCCCTTCCCCAAGGTGATCCCGGACGACTTCATCCTGCGCCCGGCCTCGTCCTACGGCGTCCAGAAGGCCATGGGCGAATCGATGCTCGCCGACTACGCCCGGCGCGGCTTCCTCGACGGGATCGGCCTGCGCCTGCCGACCATCTGCGTGCGCCCGGGCAAGCCCAACAGGGCGGCCTCGGGCTTCTTCTCGGGGATCATCCGCGAGCCGCTGGCTGGCCAGGAGGCGATCCTGCCGGTCCCCGACACGGTGCAGCACTGGTTCGCCAGCCCCGATGCCGCCGTGGGCTTCCTGATCCACGCGGCCGGGCTCGACCTTGCGGCGATCGGCCCGCGGATCAGCCTGACCATGCCGGGCGTCTCGGCGACGGTGGCCGAGGAGATCGAGGCCCTGCGGCGGGCGGCGGGTGACAGGGCCGTGGCGCTGATCCGGCGCGAGCCCGACGCCACCATCGCGCGGATCGTCGGCTCCTGGCCGGAGGCGTTCGAGCCGGAGGCGGCCCTCGCCCTCGGCTTCCGGGCGGACGCCTCCTTCGACGCGATCGTGGCGCAGCACGTTGCGGCATTCCACGCCGGGTGAGGCGTTACGTCAGGGCGGAGCGGATATCGGTCCGCGGGAAATCGTCGCCGACGAACAGCAGGGGCACGCCGTGGACCTGCGCGCAGGCATAGGCGAAGCAGTCGCCGAGGTTCAGGCGGGCGGGGTGGCGGCCCTTGCCGAAACGGGCATGGGCGGTGAGGGCGAGGGCGGATTCCGCCGCCGAAATCGGCACGACTCGCAGACCTGCGATACGGATGAACGCGGCGACCTCCGTCTCGGCGTCTGCCACGGAGATCGCCTTCTTGCGCGCCACCGCGACCACCGTCTCGAAGACGGCGATGCCCGATGTCAGCGGCGTCATCGCGCCATCGAGGCAGTCCAGCAGGACGGCACGTTCCGGCTCGGCCGTCAGGATCGCCACGAGAGCCGAGGCGTCGACGAACATCACTCGTCGTTCAGGCTGTCGTAGAACGCCTTGTCGGCCTCCAGGCCCGTGCGCGGTACGGCATCCATCTTGTCGAGCAAGGGTTTCAGGCGTTCCGCGAGCGGCACGCGTCGGCTGCGCCGCGCGATCTCGTTTTCGAGCGCGATTCGCACCGCTTCGGTCTTGCTCACGCCGGCCCGCGATGCCAGCGTCTCGGCCAATTGGTTGACCTCTTCGCTGCGGATGTTGAGCGGCACGACAGCCTCCGTGTAGACGCAGGGAGGCTAGTGCCTACACACCAGAGCCGCAAGCGCGGCGCGTACCCCGAACAAGGATCCCGATGACCCGCCTCGACGAGGCCCGCGCCGCGCTGAAGAAGACGTTCGGCTACGAGGATTTCCGGCCCGGGCAGGACGAGGTGATCGGCGCGGTGCTGGACGGCGACGATGTCTTCGCCGTGATGCCTACGGGCTCGGGCAAGTCGATGACCTATCAGCTCCCGGCGCTCATCGATTCGGGGCTGACCGTGGTGGTGTCGCCGCTGATCGCCCTGATGCACGATCAGGTGCAGCAGATGCGCAGCGTCGGCGTCGAGGCCGCCACCCTCAACTCGACGGTGACGGAGGCGGAGTCGCGCGAGACCTGGCGCAGCCTGCGGTCGGGGGAGCTGCGCCTCCTGTTCGTTTCCCCCGAGCGCCTGCTGATGGAGGGGTGCATCGAGGCCCTGCGCGGGGCCGGGGTCCGGCGCCTTGCGGTGGACGAGGCCCACTGCGTCTCGCAATGGGGCCACGATTTCCGGCCCGAGTACCGGGAGATCGCCCGGGCCCGGACCGCGCTCGGCGACATCCAGACCCTGGCGCTCACCGCCACGGCCGACGCGGCCACCCGGACGGAGATCGCCGAGCGGCTGTTCCCGCAGGGCCGGCCGCCGAAGATCTTCGTCCATTCCTTCGACCGGCCGAACATCCGGCTGACCTTCCAGCCCAAGGACAACCCGGCCCGCCAGATCGAGCGCTTCCTGAAGCACCGCCGGGCGGAGAGCGGGATCATCTACTGCTCCTCGCGCAAGCGCGTCGAGCAGCTCGCCGAGACCCTCAGGAAGGACGGGTTCGACGCCCTGCCCTACCATGCCGGCCTCGACCAGGGGACGCGGATGCGGAACCAGGACCGGTTCCTCCAGGAGGACGGGGTGGTGATGACCGCCACGATCGCCTTCGGCATGGGCATCAACAAGCCGGACGTGCGCTTCGTCTGCCACGCCGACATGCCCAACAACGTCGAGGGCTACTATCAGGAGATCGGCCGCGCCGGCCGCGACGGACTGCCCGCCGACACGCTCACCCTCTACGGCCTGGACGACATGGCGCTCCGCCGCCGCCAGATCGACGAGAAGGAGATCTCCGACGAGCGCCGCCGGGTCGAGCGGCGCAAGCTCGAGGCGATGATCACCCTGTGCGAGGGCGCGACCTGCCGGCGTCAGTCGCTCCTCGCCTATTTCGGCGAGACGAGCGGCGCCTGCGGCCGCTGCGACCTGTGCCGTGGCGGCGTCACCCTGGTGGACGGGACGGTCCCGGCGCAGAAGATCCTCTCGGCCATCGTCCGCACCGGCCAGCGCTTCGGCGCGGCCTATATCTGCGACGTGGTCCACGGGAAGGAGAGCGAGCCGATCCGCCGCAACGGACATGCGAGCCTGAAGACCTTCGGGGTCGGTGCCGACAAGCCGGTGGCGGCCTGGCGGGCGATCCTGCGCCAGCTCTTCGCCGCCGGGGCCATCGCCGAGAATGCCGACGGCTACGGCGGCCTGTCGATGACCGAGAAGGGCGAGGCGATCCTGTACGGGCGGGAGCCGGTCCAGCTCCGCCCGGATCCGGAGCCGAAGGCCGAATCGCGCGAGCGCCGCCGGGCCGCGCCGCGCGAGGATGGCGAGAGCACCCTCTCCGAGGCCGACGAGGCCCTGTTCCAGCACCTGCGCGGGCTGCGCGCCACGCTGGCCCGGGCCGAGGGCATCGCGGCCTTCATGGTCTTCCCCGACCGGACGCTCATCGAGATGGCCCGTCAGAAGCCCGTCGACCTCTGGGCCCTGCGCGCGGTCCACGGGGTCGGCGAGCGCAAGCGCGAGGCCTACGGCGAACGGTTCGTGACGGCGGTCGCCGAGTTCCTGGCCCAGCCGCCGGCGGCGTAGGTCCGGCTCGGAGGACGATCGCCCTCGGCGCGCCGGGCCGGTTCGTGTAGGCAGGGCGCCCGCCTCTCAACCGAATCGATCGGACCCGTCATCTCGATAGAAGTGCCCGTCGCCGAGGCCCCGCGCCCCGGCGAAACCGCGGCCCCGTCGGTCGCGCGCGATCCGCGGACGCTGACCTCCCGCATCGTGTTCTACCTGCCGGGCTTCGACCCGCGCGAACCCGAGACCTATTGGGGCCTGTTCCGCCGCGAGGCCCGTCTCACCGCGGCGCGCCGCGGCGCCGCCATCGCGGTGGGCGATCCGGTCCGTTCGGCGGACGGGATCGCGCTCGCCTGGACGGTGCGGGCGCGCGGCGTCTCCACCCGCTACGTCCTCCTGCGCTGGGACGACGTCGTCCGCGCGCGCTTCCCGCAATCCGGCTGGGCGCGGCTGACGGGCGTCCCGGTGCTGCTCTGGCGGCTGTGGCGGTCGGGTTACATGGCCGACCTGCGCCGGAACGGCTGGCGCTTCTTCACGGTGATCTACGGCGTCCACGCCATCTACGGCGCGCTCGTCCTGCTGAGCCTCGGCGCGGCCTGGGGCCTCGCGACCCTGGCGCCGGCCGCGCTCCAGCCCTGGCCGCTCCTGGCGGTGCCGCCCCTCGCCTTCGCGATCCTGGCGGGGCTGATGCGGGCGACCCGCGGCAAGCCCTTCTACGTCGCGCACCTCGTGGACGACACCGCCTTCACCCACGCCTACGCGGCCGGTGCGGCGCCCGAGATCGCCCCCCGGCTCGACGCCTTCGCGGCGCGCATCAGGGCCGCGGAGCATGAGGCCGACGAGGTGGTGGTGGTCGGCCATTCCTCGTCGAGCTTCCTCGGCATCGAGGTGCTGGACCGGGTGCTCGCCCGCGCGCCCGGCTTCGGCCGCGGCGGGACGCCGGTCACCTTCGTGAGCATGGGCAGCGTCATCCCGTGGCTCGGCCTCGACCCGGCCGCCCAGGGATTCCGGGATGCGCTCCTGCGCTTCGGGCGGGCGGCGCAGGTCCGCTGGCTCGACCTGCGCGCGCCCTGGGACTGGCTGTCGATCCATCAGGGCCACCCGCTCGCAGCCTGCGGCCTCGTCCCCCCCGATCCCGGGCGCCCGGCCGTGCTCGGGGTGATGATCAGCGATCTCATCACCGGCGCCGACGTCCGCCGGCGCCAGTGGAACCTGTTCCAGATGCACTTCCAGCTGCTCATGGCGAGCCAGAGCGGCAGCGGGTTCGACTATCTCGATCTGGTGACGGGACCGGAGCCAGTGCATGCCCTCGCGGCCCGATGCCGGGGGCACGATCCGGGCACGGACGGCGGAGCCGAGCTCTGACCGCAGGGGGCCGAGACGCGCCCCGGACAACCCCGCCCGGCCGTGGCGATCCACCCCCGTCCGGCCTCGATCGGCCCCGGGATGTTGCCAGCGCGGGCGCTTCCGCTCTAGAGCCGGGGCAGCCTGGATCCCCGCCCGGTTCGGGCTCGCCGCGGCACGCGTCTCCCGGGACGGGCCGCTTCCTGCCGAGACCGCCGCATGTTCCGCAACGACGTTCCCATCACCCCCGAGCTCGTGGCCCAGCATGGACTGACGCCGGACGAGTACGCGCGCTTCCGCGGCCTGATCGGGCGCGATCCGACGCTGACCGAACTCGGCATCGTCTCGGCGATGTGGAACGAGCACTGTTCATACAAGTCCTCCCGCAAGCATCTGCGCGGGCTGCCGACCTCGGGCCCACACGTGATCCAGGGGCCGGGCGAGAACGCGGGCGTCATCGACATCGGCGACGGGCTGGCCTGCGTCTTCAAGATGGAGAGCCACAACCACCCGAGCTACATCGAGCCCTACCAGGGCGCGGCGACCGGCGTCGGCGGCATCCTGCGCGACGTGTTCACCATGGGCGCGCGGCCGATCGCGGCCCTCAACGCCCTGCGCTTCGGCTCCCCCGACCATCCGCGCACCCGCGCCCTCGTCTCCGGGGTCGTGGCGGGGGTCGGCGGCTACGGCAACTCCTTCGGCGTGCCCACCGTCGGCGGCCTGACCGGCTTCCACCGGCGCTACGACGGCAACATCCTGGTCAACGCCATGGCGGTGGGCCTCGCCCGCACCGACGGGATCTTCTACGCGGCCGCCGCCGGAATCGGGAACCCGATCGTCTATCTCGGCTCCAAGACCGGCCGCGACGGCATCCACGGCGCCACCATGGCGTCGGCCGAGTTCGACGAGGCCACCGAATCGAAGCGCCCGACCGTGCAGGTCGGCGATCCCTTCGCCGAGAAGCTGCTGCTGGAGGCCTGCCTGGAGCTGATGGCCTCGGGGGCGGTCATCGCCATCCAGGACATGGGCGCGGCGGGGCTCACCTGCTCTGCGGTGGAGATGGGCGCCAAGGGCGACCTCGGCGTCGAACTCGACATCGACAAGGTGCCGGCTCGCGAGGAGGGCATGACCCCCTACGAGATGATGCTGTCTGAGAGCCAGGAGCGGATGCTCATGGTGCTCAAGCCCGGCATGGAGGCGCAGGCCGAGGCGATCTTCGTGAAGTGGGGCCTCGATTTCGCGGTGATCGGCCGGACCACCGACACGCTGCGCTTCGTGGTCAAGTGGCACGGGGAGACCGTGGCCGACCTGCCGATCAAGGAACTCGGCGACGAGGCGCCGCTCTACGACCGGCCGCATCTCGCGAACACCCACCTGCCGGTGCTCGCGGCCTCCGAGGTCCCGGCCCCGGCCTCGCTGACCGACGCGCTGAAGCGCCTCGTCGGCTCGCCCGACCTGGCGTCCAAGCGCTGGGTGTTCGAGCAGTACGACCACTTCATCCTGGGCAACACCGTGCAGAAGCCCGGGGGCGACGCCGCCATCGTGCGGGTCGAGGACGGGCCGAAGGGCCTCGCGCTGACCTGTGACGTCACCCCGCGCTACTGCGAGGCCGACCCGGTCGAGGGCGGCCGGCAGGCCGTGGCCGAGGCCTGGCGCAATATCACCGCGGTCGGCGCCCGCCCGCTCGCCATCACCGACAATCTGAATTTCGGCAACCCGGAGAAGCCCGAGGTGATGGGCCAGCTCGTCGGCTGCCTCCAGGGGATCGGCGAGGCCTGCCGGGCGCTCGACTTCCCGGTCGTGTCCGGGAACGTCTCCCTCTACAACGAGACCAACGGCGTCGGCATCCTGCCGACCCCGACCATCGGCGGCGTCGGCGTGCTCGACGACGTGGCGCGCCACGCGACGATCGCCCTCAAGCGGGAGGGCGACGTGCTGGTGCTGATCGGGGCGAGCGAGGGCTGGCTCGGCCAGTCCGCGTATCTCTCGGTGATCGAAGGCCGCGAGGAGGGCGCGCCGCCGCCGGTGGATCTGGCGCTCGAGCGCCGCAACGGCGATTTCGTGCGCGGGCTGATCCAGGCGGGCACCGTCGACACGGTCCACGATCTCTCGGATGGCGGCCTCGCGGTGGCGCTCGCCGAGATGGCGATGGCGGGTGGCCTCGGCGCGGCGCTGCCCGACGTGCCGGTGGATCTGGCAGTCCACGCCTACCTGTTCGGCGAGGACCAGGGCCGCTACCTGCTGGCTGTGAAGCCGGAGGCCGCCAGCGACCTCCTCGCCGCCGCCGCGGCCCAGGGTGTCGAGGCGGCTTCCGTGGGCGTCACCGGCTCCGACCGTTTGACCCTGCCGGGCGGCGAGACCATATCGCTGGCCGACCTCACCGCGGCGCATGAGGGCTGGCTGCCCGCCTACATGGCGAGCCAGCCCGCGGCTCCGGCGTCCTGAACCCCCGACCCAAGGAATTTCCCGATGCCGATGGATGCGGGCGAGATCGAGCGCATGATCCGCGAGGCCCTGCCGGACGCGCAGGTCGAGATCCGCGACCTCGCGGGCGACGGCGACCACTACGCCGCCACCGTCCTGTCGTCGGCCTTCAAGGGCAAGACCCGGGTCGCCCAGCACCAGATGGTCTACGGCGCCCTCCAGGGCCGGATGGGCGGGGTGCTCCACGCCCTTGCGCTGACCACGGGCGTCCCGCAGGATTGAGCTGACCCGCGGGATCGCCCCCCATGGATGACCGGCCGAGCCTCTACGACGACGATATCGTGACCTGGGCCGAGGAGCAGGCGGCGGCTCTGCGCGCCCTCGGAACCCGAGGCGATCTGTCGAATGCACTCGATTGGGAGAACGTCGCCGAGGAGATCGAAAGCGTGGGGCGATCCCATTTGCGGGCGGTCGAGGGACTGCTGATCCAGACGCTCGCCCACCTCCTGAAGCGCGCCTCCGCGCCCCTCGCCCCATCAAGCTTGCATTGGAGGGAAGAGATCGCGACATTTCAGATCACGGCCTGGAATGCCTACGAGGCGTCTATGCGGCAGAGGTTGAACTGGCCCAGGATCTGGAAATCCGCGGTGACGACCGCGGAGGCTGGTCTCGGTGCCTATGGGAATCAGCTTCTTCCGGGGTTGCCGGAGGCGTGCCCGATCGTGCCCGAGGACCTTCTGTCGGACCATTTCGATATCGATCGTGCGCTGCGAACGATCGCCGCCTCGGTTGCGCGCCGCTGATTGAGACCGCACATACGAGACCGTAGAACTGAGGATAGAGTGATGACCGACGCCAACACGACCATCCAGAACGAGATCACCTCCCAGGACGTGGTGGTGTTCATGAAGGGCACGCCGCAGATGCCGCAATGCGGCTTCTCGGGGCAGGTGGTGCAGATCCTCAATTACCTCGGCGTGCCGTTCAAGGGCGTGAACGTGCTGGCCGATCAGGAAATCCGCGAGGGCATCAAGGCCTTCTCGAACTGGCCGACCATCCCGCAGATCTACGTGAAGGGCGAGTTCGTCGGCGGCTGCGACATCACCCGGGAGATGTTCCAGTCCGGCGAGCTGCAGACCTTCCTGGCCGAGAAGGGTGTTCCGGTGAAGACCGCAGCCGCCTGAGTTTATCGGGACTTCGCGAGACGGATCGGGGCGCCTGCGGGCGCCCTTTTGCGTGCCCGGCTGCCATCGCGCCCGGTCGGGTCACCCGCGGGCCGGGCGCATTCGCGTTCGCCGGTGCGATCGCGTATACCGAAGTCTTTCCCATCGCACGGATTGTTTGAACGCCATGGCGACGCCGTCGCTCGACAGCGCCCGCGCGGCCGAGGCCGCGATCGAGAAGGCCCCCGACCTCCAGCCGGAGGCGCTGCCCGGCCGGCGGCCATCCCTGGTCGGCCTCACCCGCGATGCCCTGAAGGCGCAGCTCGTCGGCATGGGCGTGCCCGAGCGCGAGAGCCGGATGCGCGCCGGCCAGATCTGGCACTGGGTCAATTTCCGCGGGGCGAGCGACTTCGCCGCCATGACCAATGTCGGCAAGGCCCTGAAGGCGCAGCTCGCCGAGCACTTCACCCTGGAGCGCCCGGAGGTAGCGAGCCGTCAGGTCTCCCGCGACGGCACCCGCAAGTGGCTGCTGCGCATGGCGCCGACCAACCCGCAGGAGCACAACCGCGGCGCCGAGATCGAGTGCGTCTACATCCCGGGCCCGGACCGGGGCACGCTCTGCGTGTCGAGCCAGGTCGGCTGCACCCTCACCTGCTCGTTCTGCCACACCGGCACGCAGCGCCTCGTGCGCAACCTCTCGGCCGCCGAGATCGTGCAGCAGCTCGTCACCGCCCGGGACGAGCTCGGCGACTGGCCCGGCCAGATGCCGAGCCGCGACGCGGGCGGGGCCGGCGAGGTCGGCCGGCTCGTGACCAACGTCGTGTTCATGGGCATGGGCGAGCCCCTGTACAACCTCGACGCCGTGGTCGACGCGGTGGCGGTGATGTCGGATCAGGAGGGGCTCGGCCTGTCCCGGCGTCGGATCACGGTCTCGACCTCCGGGGTGGTGCCGCAGATCCCCCGCCTCGGCGAGGCGGCCAACGCCATGCTGGCGATCTCGCTCCACGCGGTGCGCGACGACCTGCGCGACGAGCTGGTGCCGCTCAACCGGAAGTATCCGATCGCCGAACTGCTCCAGGCCTGCCGGACCTATCCGGGGCTGAGCAACGCCCGCCGGATCACCTTCGAGTACGTGATGCTGAAGGGCGTCAACGATTCCGACGCGGATGCCCGGGAGCTGGTCCGCCTGCTCAAGGGCATCCCGGCCAAGATCAACCTGATCCCGTTCAACCCCTGGCCGGGCAGCCGCTACGAATGCTCCGACTGGGACCGGATCGAGCGCTTCTCCGAGATCGTGTTCAACGCCGGCTACGCCTCGCCGGTGCGCACGCCCCGGGGCCGGGACATCCTGGCGGCCTGCGGCCAGCTCAAGAGCGAGACCGAGAAGCTGCGCGCCCGCGCCCGGCTGATGCAGGAGGAGGGTCTCGGCGTGGAGAGCTTCTACGCCGGCGCCGACGACTGAACCGGTCACGGTTTCGCAAGGTCGAGACCTTTCGTGGGTGCAGGGCTCCGCCCGAGACCCCCCCCGGCCAAACGGCACGCCCTCTGGAAACCCGGACGGGCGCGGCGGCCCCGGAGCGGGGGCTTGCGCGCCCTACTTCACCGCCCCGACCGTCACGCTCCCCGAGGCAGTCCGGCCGAACCGTGCCGGGCGGTACATGTCCTCCACGGTGGCCCCCGGATGCACGTAGGTCCCGGGTGAGACCGCCCGGACCGTGTAGGCCACGGTGAAGAAGGCCGATTGGCCCGGATCGCGGTCGTAGGCCGCGACGAACCGGTCGTCGCGGAACTCGGTGTGGACCGGCTGCACGTCGGACTTGGCGAAGGCCAGCCCCTGGAGCGCGTCGGCGTCGAGCAGCTTCGGATTGTCGATCTCCAGGCCGGCCGGCAGGGGATCGACCAGCAGGAGGCGCGCGGCCTCCGCCTTGGCCTCGGTGACCTTGAGCACCACCACGAGCCGGTCGTTCTGGCGCAGGCCGCCCGCCGGATCGACGGGGCTGCCGTCGAGGCGGTGGAAGCTCCGCTCGATCGTGTAGCCCTGCGCCGCCGCCGGCTCCGGCGCCAGGGGGCTGCCGTTGACGGTCACGGCGACCTGCACGGGGCCGCGGCCGGTATTGACCAGCTGCACGCCCCGATCGCCCAGGCCCGCCTCCCGGTAGACCCGGGCGAGCGTCCCGGTCTGGGGTGCGCCGTCCAGGGTGAACGACAGGGCACCGCCCTCGTTGGACAGGCTCTCGGCGGCGAGCACCAGCCAGGCATTCTCCTGCGTGCTCGTCACCCGCTCGGCCTGCTGCTCCTCGCCGAGCACCGCCACCACCGGGCCCAGGGCCGCCTGGGTGAGCCCGCTCTCGGCCGCCAGGGTGATCAGCCCGGCCCCATCGCGCAGGCGGGAGCCGTAATCGGTGCGGTACAGGCCCCTGTCCCGTTCGCCGCGCAGCACGGCGAGGGCCGAATCCATCGCCCGGGCGGCCCGGCCCCGGTCGCCGAGCAGCGCCAGGGCGGCGGCGAGCTGCGCCCGTCCCAGCGCCGACGAGAAGGCGGCGAGCTTGGTGTCGGCGAGGTAGCGCAGGTCGCCCATCACCGGCCGGCCGTTCCGGGCGAGCACATAGGCCGCGTAGGCGAGGTCGGCGCCGCCGTTGCGCACCTCGGTGGCGTTGGCCACGGCGTTGCGCAGGTAGTCGAGGGCCTGCGCGAACGCCTTCTGCGGCACCGGGACGTTGCGCTCCCGGGCGCGGGTGAGGAAATCGGTCACGTAGGCGTCGAGCCACAGGTCGCCCGACCCCTGCGCCGACCACAGGCCGAAATCGCCGCTCGAATCCTGGCGGGCGAGGAGCCGCTCGACCGACTCGAGCACCCGCTCGTCCGCGCCCGCGTCGAGGGCGAGCTTCTCCAGGGCGGCGAGCTTGTTGACGTAGAGCAGCGGCATCGCCCGGCTCACCACCTGCTCGGAACAGCCGTAGGGATAGCGGTCGAGCGCCCGGAGCAGGGCCGCGACGTCGACCCCCGTCAGGGGCGTAGCCGAGAGGGAGACGCTGCCGGTCCCGGGCTGCAGGTCGGCGAGGAGGTCCGGCGTCAGCGTCAGACCCGCCCCGGGGGCGAGGCTGCGCACCGAGCGGCGCAGCAGGGCGCCGGTCCCCGGGGAGATCCCGAGGGCGAAGCTCTGGCTCAGCGGCGCGGTCAGCCCGGGGCCCGACAGGGCGAGGTCGAGCCGGACGGTGCCCGGGCCGGCGGCGGTGAGCGGGATCGCGAACTGGCCCTTGGCCCCGGCCTCCAGCCGCAGCGTCTGCCGCAGGGCGCCGGCGCCGACCACGACCGGGCCCGCCGGGCTGAGATCGACCGTGTAGTCGCCCGCCTGCCCCTCGACGTTGTCGAGGGCCACGAACAGGCGCGTGCGGTCGCCGGTGTCGAGGAAGCGCGGCAGCGTCGCCGCGAGCACGACCGGATCGCGGATGATCACGTCGGCCTGGGCCTGCCCGACCCGGTCGCCGCTCCAGGCGGTGACCATCACGCGGCCGGTGCCGTTGAAGGCCGGGAGCGGGAAGGTGACGGTGGCCGCCCCGTCCGGCCCCACGGTCACGACGCCGGAATACAGGGCCAGCGGCGCCTGGGTCGGGGGCGAATCGGCGAGTTCGGCGCCGCCCGCGTCGCCGCCGGAGCGGATCGCCCCGGCCGAGCCCTGCATGCCGTCGATCAGGTAGCCGTAGAGGTCGCGGAATTCCGGCCCCAGCGCCCTCTGGCCGAGGAAGTACTGGGTCGGATCCGGCGCCGCGTAGCGGGTCAGGTTGAGGATGCCGACATCGACCAGGGCCACGGTGATCCGCGCCGGCTCGCCGGCCTTCAGCCCGGTGAGCTGGACCGGCAGGGTCAGATCCTGGCGCGGGCGTGCCCGCTCGGGTGCCGTCACGGCGACGCCGAGGCTGCGCCGCGCCCGGTCCACCGAGAACCACGCCAGCCCCAGCGCCCGGCCGGGCAGGCGCTTGGCCGCCTGGTCGAGGGGCCGGTAGGCGGTGGCCACCAGATAGGCGCCCGCACCCCATTCGGCCTTCACCGGCAGGCTGACCGTGGTGCCGCCCTCCGGCACGCCGACCTCCAGGGTCTCGTGCACCCGGTCGCTGACCACCATCAGGCTGGCCTGCCCCCTGAACTTCGGGCTCAGCCTGGCCCGCAGCGTGTCGCCGGCCGCGTAGGCGGGTTTGTTGAGGGTCAGGTCGAGGAGGTCGGGCGCGTCCGCCGTCTCCGAGCCGCCCCAGCCCACCTCGAAACCGAGGCTCGCGCCCGCCTCGGGGGCGCCCGGGGCCGAGACCTCCAGGCGGTAGCGGCCGAGGCTCACCGGGGCCTCGATCCGGCCCGGCGCGCCGGCCTTCAGGTCGACGGTGCCGTCGGCCACCCGCCGGGCCGTCTTGACCGCCTCGAACGACCAGCGCCCGTCCGCCCGGTACCATTGATAGGACTGGTCGATCCGCGACAGGGTCCAGCTCACCCCCGGCCGGGCAAGGAGCGCCCCCTCGGGCGTCGCGAGCACCACGTCGAACCCCGCGATCCCGCCGTCCTTGAGATCCGCGAAGCCCTTGCGCAGGGCCAGCACCGGATGATCCGGAAGGATCGGCAGGGTCAGGCTGCGCGACAGGGCCCGGCCGCCGGGCTCCCCCACCGCCAGGGTGAGCTTCGCCTCCAGGGCGCGCGGTGCGGCAATCACCGGCACCGGCACCGTCACGGCGGCGGCGCCCCGCGCGTCGGTGGTCGCGCGGTTCTGAAGCTCCTGCGTGACCGGCTCGACGGCCTCGTCGTCGAGGCCGATGGCATAGCCCTCAAGCCCCGCGATGCCGCTCGCCGCGGCGGCCTGGACCACGACGCTGCCCGACACGTCGAGATCCGCCCCCGGGGCGCCGTAGAGGTAGCGCGCGGCGACGTCGACCTGCGCCGCCTCGCCCCGGTGCAGGGCCGGCTGCCGGGGCTTCAGGCTCACCTCCAGCCGCTCGGGGACGTAATCCTCCACGAGGAAGCTGGTCTCGCCGATCGCGGGCGCCTTCGGGTCGGTGTAGCCGGTGACCCGCCAGGTGCCGTGCATGGAGCCCGACAGGAGCGGCAGCGGCAGCGCCCGGCCGCCGAGCCCCTGGTCGGGCACCGAGACGCGCCGGTACTCGACGCCGTCCGGCCGCTTCACCACCAGGGTCAGCGGCAGGTCCGGGACCGCCGCGCCGCGGGGGTCGCGCAGGAGGGCGGTGAGCTGGACGGTCTCGCCCGTCCGGTAGACCCCGCGCTCCGGGAACAGGTAGGCGTCGAGGCCGCCGGCCTCGGGCCGGCCCTTCACGCCGCGGTCGGTGAGGTCGAAGGCGCCGAGGTTGAGGTCGAGGAAGCCGTAATCGTCGCCCCGTTGGGCGACCACGAGGCTCGGCGCCGTCCCGCCCTCCCCGCGCGCCAGCCCCGGATCGAAGGCGGCGTGCCCCTGCGCGTCCGTCGTGCGCGTGCCCAGCACCTCGTTGTTGCGGGCGATCAGCCGGATCTCGGCGCCCGGCATGACCTGCGCGGAGGCGAGCGAGCGCAGGACCACGTGGACCCCGTCCCGGCCCTTGGTCGCGGTCAGCCCCAGATCCGAGACCACGAACCACTGGGTCGCCTGGGCGTCGTAGCCCGCGTCGTCCGACGCGGCCGTGCCGGTGGGCCGGGCCAGCATCACGTAGATCCCAGGCTCCAGCTTGCCCACGGCCTGCAGGACCGGGAAGGCGGTGACCGCCTCCTGGTTCAGCTCGGCCGTGGCGGTATCGAGGGTGCCCGTCCAGACGCGCACGCCCTTCTCGGACGCGATCGTCCGGGCGGTGGCGCCGCTGAGCTGACCGAGGAAATCCTCGGAGCGCAGGGTCGGCAGCAGGCCGCGGTCGCCGATGCGCAGCACCTCGACGTCGAGCTTGGCGGCGTTCACCGTGACCAGGGGCACCCCCGCCTGGCCCGTGCGCGGCAGGACGTAGTTGCGGCCGGTGAAGCGCACCTGCGGGGCGCGGTCGCGCACGTAGATCTCGTAGTCGGCGGCCTTGAGCAGGCTCTCGCCGATCGCCGAGGGCAGGCCCTGGCGCAGGACGATGGCGTAGCGACCGCCATGCCTGAGCCCGTCGACGCAGATCTGGGAGCCCTCCCCGGTCACCGCGGCCGCGCTGCTGCCCGACACGGCCACGAAGGGGGCGAAATCCGTCTTGGGCCTCACGGCTTCCGAGAAGGTGAAACAGGCGCGCGGGGCCGCCCCGTCGGCATCGACCGTGTAGGCGAGGATGCGGAAGCCGTGCGCGGCCCGCAGCGTCTCGTAGGTCGCGCGGACGGCACCGTCGTCGGCCAGCGCCAGGCTCGCCGCGTAGGCATCGAGGGCCGGGCGCCAGAGTTCCTGCTCGGCCTGCGTGGCGCCCAGCAGCGCCAGGGACGCCGCGGCGTCGCCGGCCGAAGCGGCGCGCTCGTAGGCTTGGTAGGCGGCGGCCGTCGCCCGATCGCGCAGGCGTGCCCGGCCCTGATCGTCGTTCTCGTCCAGCGTGGGGGCGGCCGCGGCGGCCGCGCGCGCGTAGGCCTGCCAGTTGCGCGGATCGGCCGGGTCGGCCGTCACCGCGGCGGCGAGCGGCGCGAGGGCCTCGTCCGGCTTGTCGGCGGCGAGCAGCGCCTGGCCGGCGGCGCGGGACTGGGCGGCCGGCCGGAGCGGACCGCCGGCCTCCCCCTTGAGTGCCGTCTCGAGGCGGATCGCCTCGCTGGCGAGGTCGGTCCGGACGAAGGTTTTGGAGAACGGCGCGGCGGCCGCCGGCCGCGGGGCGGTGCGGGCCGCCGGCGCGGTCTGGGCGAGGGCCGGTGCGGCGGCGCATCCGAGCAGAAGCAGGACACCCGCGAGCCGTCCGAGTCGCGCCATCAGCCTGTCCCCCGAGCCTGTCCCCGAAGTGTCGCCTCCCCGATGATTCGCTCCCGGGGCCGTCGCCCGGGAGCCTAGCACCGGCGGAGGGCGCCGCAACGCTTCGGGCCCCAGGGACCCGATCGGGGCCGCTCAGAACGCCTTCAGGACCTGCTCGGTATGCTCGACCGCCACCGGCCCGGCGAAGCAATGGGAGACCAGGGCGCGGTAATCCTGCCAGGGTTGCGAGCCGGTGAAGTCCTTGGTGTGGGCCTCCAGCGTGTCCCAGTGGATCATCAACCGGTAGCGCTGCGGATGCTCGATCGAGCGCCGCACCTCGAAGGCCCGGCAGCCCTTGGCCTGCCTGAAGATGGCGGAGGCCTCGGTGATGCCCGCCTCGAACGCGGCTTCCATACCCGGCTTGATCTCGATCTGCGCGATTTCGAGGATCATGGTGTGACGTTCCTCTCTCAGGTCCGAAGGGGGCGGCCGAGCTTGGCCGCCAGGATGCGCTGCGGGCTCAAGGACGGGTCGGCCTGGGCGGTGACCGGCAGGTAGGCAGTCTGTTCCAGCATGTAGCGGCCGCCCATGGCCCCGTGCATCACGAGGTCCGAGAAGGTCACCCAGGTCGCGCCGGGCTGGAATTCCACGTCGGCCTGGGGGGCCTCGGCCTGGTAGGTCTCGTCCTGCTTGAGGGCGTCGTGCAGGTGCAGCATCAGGTGGTCGTATTCCGAGCGCTTGGCCTTGGTGATGCGGAGCGCCGCGAGCAGGCGGGCCGGGAGCGGCGCGTAGCCCGGCAGCCGCGGCAGGAATTTTTGCGCCATCGACCCGAAATCCTCGCCGACGCGCCAGCGGCGCGGCTCCCCCGACGGGTTGATGTTGCGGAACACCCGCAGGATCCGCTTCTCGCCGATCGGGTTCGACGGGAAGGCGTCGACGTGGAGCCGGGTGTCGTCGCGCCGCCAGCTGAGCTTGCGCTGATCCACGTCGAAGGGGCGGTAGGAGGTGCCGGCGAGGCTGACCCGGTCGGCGTAACCGGGCAGGTAGGTGCCGATCAGGTCCCGGGCGAAGGCGCGGTACCGGATCAGGAGCTGGCGCAGGGCCTCCTGCTCCTCCGGGGTGCCGGCCGCCCCGCGCAGCTCTGCGGCCTCACCGCGGATGCTGACGTTCTTGGCCTTGCCGTCCGCGAAGGGCCGCGCGGTGAACCGGCGCTCGAAATCGCTGAACGGGAAGGGCAGGTCCGGGAACAGCAGCACCGCCCCGGCCTCCAGCTCCCGGGCCAGGGAGCCCTGCGTCTCGCCGGGGACGACGGTGCGGATCGGGCTGATCATCGTGTGCGGGCTGGCGCTGCCGGAACGGGTCGGCCCCCTGTAGCCGAGCCGCCGCGGGGACACCAGGGGCGGCGGTCCGGCGCCATTTCCGGTGGATGACACCGTCCGTCCACCGACACGGGGGCGGGCGCCCGCCCCGGGTGCTTGCGCAACGGTCGCGTTCCCGGCACGTTCTCGCACCAGTACCGGCCCCTGAGCCCGGCGGAGGATGGCGCCGATGGCGACCCTGAAGGAATTCGAGGAAGCCCTGCGCGAGCACGGCATGAACATGGCGCTGGCGCTTCTGGAGCGCCTGCGCGAACGCGACCGCGCGACCCGCACGGTCAAGCCGGCCCGGCGTTTGACCGGCCAGAAGATGACTCCGGAGCTGGCCCGATCAATCCTGGACCTGCATGCGACGACCGGCATGACCCAGCAGGAGATCGCCTTCAAGGTCGGGGTCAATCAGGGCCGGGTCAACGAGGTGATCAAGCGCGGCAAGTGGCTGACCGACGATCCGAGCGCCCCGGAGGCGGTGGCCCGCGACAGGGCGGTCGCCCGGATGCGCGGCGACCCGAAGCCGAAGAAGCCCGCCGCCGCGGCGCGTCCCAAGGAGCGCAAGACGGCGGCCCCGAAGGCGCGCAATCAGGGCCAGCTGGCGCTGGGGGATCTGTAGGAGACGGCGAGAGGGTTTGGTCGCCCCTCCTAACAGACCCCCTCATCCTGAGGTGACCGCGAAGCGGGCCTCGAAGGAGGGCTCCAGGGATCGCGGCGCCATCTCGAGGGCTCCTTCGAGGCCTCCGCTCTGCTCCGGCACCTCAGGATGAGGTGGTTGGATGGGATGACGGCACCGGGGCACTCCGGTCCGCTTACCCCGCAGGCGCGAAATGTCCGCGGTAGCGGGCGCCGATCGCCTCCACCGGCAGCGTCACGAACACGTCGGTGGTGCCGAACTGGCGGTCGATCACCGCGCCGTCGCCGAAGGTGGCGCCGAGGCGCAGGTAGCCCTTGATCAGGGGCGGCAGTGCCTGCAGGGCGGCCTTGGGGTCCACCGCCTCGCGCGGCAGACGATCCATCGCCACCGCGCGCTCCGGCAGCGGCCGCACCCGCCAGCCCTCGGGGGCGCGGGCATGGTGGTGGAGGAAGGCGAGCGGCAGGGCCAGCCGGTCCGGATCGGTGCCCTCCAGGCTGGCGCAGCCGATCAGCGCGTCGATCCGGTGGTGCAGGACGTAGGCGTAGATCCCCTGCCACAGGAGTTCGACGGTGCGCTTGCTCCGGTAGGGCTTGAGCACGCAGGAGCGGCCCAGTTCCAGGAGTCGCCGGTGGCCCTGGGCCGCCAGCAGCGGCGCGAGGTCGTACTCGCCCTCGGAGTAGAATCCGGCATGGCGCTCCGCCACGTCACTGCGCAGCAGGCGATAGGTCCCGACCACCTTGGGCCGGTGCTCGACGAACGGCTTCTTCCGCCGCTTGGCCCCGTGGTCCAGGACGAGGAGGTGGTCGCAGAGCGCGTCGTAGGCATCGGCGTCCCGGCGCGACAGGGCCGCGAGCCCGGTGGGGACCGCCGACATCTCCTCGTAGAACACCTTGAAGCGCAGGCGCTGCGCCCGGCGGATCTCGGACTTCCTGGTCGCCAGCCGCACTTCGAGGTTGCCGATCCGGCCCAGGCTGCGGCCCTCGAACGGTTCGGGCAGGCGGATCGCCTGCTCGGCCGACAGGATTTCGGCGATGCCGGCCGGGCCGCCCGCGAGGTCCCGGCGATGCATCTGCCGGCGGCGCAGCTTCGCGATCGGCGCGCCGACGCCCCATTGCACGCCCCTGTGCCAGCCGGCTCCGAGCGCGCTGTAGGCTCCGCGGGCGAGATTGGCGACCATGGTCCGGTTCACTCCGGGCGCGCGTCATGCGCCGCTTCGCCGGAAACAGAGCACGAAGCGCACACGCGATTATGACAGCCGACACATGAAAAGCCCCGGCCGGGCGGCCGGGGCGCTTCAGAGCTTTGCAAGAGGGTCCGAAGCTCGCGTGCGGGCGGGATCAGGCCGCCTGCTGGACCGCATCCTTGCGGACGTCACCCTCGATCACCGGGGCGCCGGCGCGGCCCGCCGTGGCGATCTGGATGCGGCGCGGCTTCTTCGCCTCCGGAACCTCGCGGACGAGGTCGATGTGGAGGAGGCCGTTCTCCAGGGCCGCACCCGTCACCTGGACGTGGTCGGCGAGCTGGAAGCGGCGCTCGAAGGACCGGGCCGCGATGCCCTGATGCAGGAACTCGGCCTTGGACTCGGCCGTGCGCTCGCCCTTCAGCGTGAGCGCGTTCTCCCGCACCTCGATCGACAGGTCGGACTCGGTGAAGCCGGCGACCGCGACGGTGATGCGGTAGGCGGTCTCGCCGGTGCGCTCGATGTTGTAGGGCGGGTAGGTGGGCGCAGCCTCGGCGCTGGCGAACTGGTCGAGGGCGGAGAACAGCCGGTCGAAGCCGACGGTGGAGCGATAGAGGGGGGCGAGGTCGAACTGACGCATGACATATCCTCGTGTGAGCAACATGTTGGATCGGTCCGCCCGAAGGGGCCGGACCCGTCTCTCGTGCCGCCCGGAGGCCGGCACGGGTGAGATATCGGGAGGGAAAAATCGGGCTTCAAGTGGCCGCGCCATGGCGGCCGGCGGGATTTTTTCGCTACGATCCGGCGGTGGACCGACGTGCTGAGGTGGGCCCGTGAGACGCTTCGACGGTGAGACCGGGGGAGAGCCGCCGCTGCTGACCCTGCGCGGCACGCCCGACAACCCGGTGCCGCCGGGCGGCACGCTGATCGCGGTGGGCACGCGCGACGATTGCACCCTGCGGGCGGCCTACTGGCCTGCGGCGGCCCGGACCTGCCGGGGCACGGTCTGCCTGCTGCAGGGCCGGGCCGAGTTCATCGAGAAGTATTACGAGACGATCCACGACCTGCGCGCCCGCGGCTTCGCGGTCGTGGCCTTCGACTGGCGCGGCCAGGGCGAGTCGGACCGGCGGGTGGACGATCCGCACAAGGGTCACGTCGCCCGCTTCGACGATTACCGGCTCGACCTGAGGGCCGTGGCCGAGACCGTGCTGGTGCCGCTGATGCCGGAGCCGCATATCGGCCTCGCGCACTCCATGGGCGGCTGCGTGGCGCTCCTGGCGGCGCTCGACGGCGCGCTGCCGTTCCGCCGCCTCGTGGCGCTGGCGCCGATGCTGTCGATCCGGATGATCCGCTGGCCGGCGGGGGCGGCCCTGCTCTCGCGGGGCCTGCACCGCCTCGGGCTCGGGGGCCGCTACATCCCGTTCGGCAAGCCGGTCTCCATCGCCACCAACCCCTATGCCGGCAACCGTCTCTCGCGGGATCCCGTCCGCTACGCCCGCAACGCCGCCGCGGCCCGGCAGGTCGGTGCCGGCGCCGTGGGCGACCCGACGATCGCGTGGCTCTCCGAGGCGTTCCGGGCGATGGCGCGCCTGCGCGACCCGCGGGCGGCCCCGCGTATCGCCGTGCCGACCCTGATCGTGGCGTCGGGGGCCGACCCGGTCTGCGGCACCCCCGATACCGAGCGCTTCGCCGCGCGGCTCAAGGCCGGGCACATCCTGGTCCTGCCGGATTCGCGCCACGAGATCCTGTCCGAGCGCGACGCGATCCGGCAGGATTTCTGGGCGGCCTTCGAGGCGTTCGTGCCGGGCTCCCCCCTGCCCTCCCACGCGGAGGTCGCCACGCACGCCGCGGTGCCGGTGGCCTGACGGGGTTTCGAAAGGGCGAGCCCTTTCGCTGGTGCAGGGCAGCGCCCTGCTGGGCTCGGGCGAAGCCCGACATCGGGGTTTCACCCCGATACCCCACCAAAGGGCTCGCCCTTTGGGATCCCAAAGACTTCAGCCGCCCAGATCCGGGTCGATGTCGCGGGGGCGGACGAACCGGTCCAAACGCCCCTGGCCGGGGGCGATCTCGGCCCAGCGGTCGGTGTCGAAATCGATCACCACGTACGCGGCGGTGGGAAATTCGAGGCCCAGGCGGTTGCGGGCGGCGCGGGGCCCGTCCCCAGCCAAGTCCGACGCGAGGTCGCCCAGGCCCGGATTGTGTCCGACGACGATCACCGTGGCGGCGCTGTCGGGCGCCTCGCGGATCACCCGCAGGATCCGGGACGCCGGTGCCTCGTAGATCTCCGGCTGCCAGCGGGTCTCGGGGTCGCCGAGCGCGGCCGCCATCGCCGCCCAGGTCTCCCGGGTGCGCTGGGCCGTCGAGACCAGGGCGAGGTCCGGACGCAGCCCGTCCTGCGCGAGACGGGCGCCCACCGCCGGCGCCGCCCGCCGGCCCCGGGGGTTGAGCGGACGTTCGCGGTCGGCGACGCCCGCCGGTCGGTCCGACTTGGCGTGCCGCAACAGGATCAGCCTGCGCATGACGTGAGCCCCTGGCCAGAAATCCGGACCGGCGCCGCGGTCTCGCCGGGCCGGGTTAGCCGAAAGCGCGGCGCGCGGGAACCGCGGCGGTTCGGATGTCAGCCGCCCCGCTGCTCCCGCCGCATCATGAAGGCGAGCTTCTCGAACAGGCTGACATCCTGCTCGTTCTTCAGGAGCGCCCCGTGCAGCGGCGGGATCAGCTTGCGGCCGTCCTGCTCGCGCAGGGTCTCGGGGGCGATGTCCTCGGAGACGAGGAGCTTCAGCCAGTCGAGCAGCTCCGAGGTCGAGGGCTTCTTCTTGAGGCCCGGCACCTCGCGCATCGCCAGGAAGGTCCGCAGGGCCTCCTCGACGAGGCGGTGCTTGAGGCCCGGATAATGGACGTCGACGATGCGCTGCAGCGTCTCGGCGTCCGGAAACGTGATGTAGTGGAAGAAGCAGCGGCGCAGGAACGCGTCCGGCAGCTCCTTCTCGTTGTTCGACGTGATGATCACGATCGGCCGGCGCACGGCCTTCACGGTCTCGCCGGTCTCGTAGACGTGGAACTCCATCCGGTCGAGTTCGGTCAGGAGGTCGTTGGGGAACTCGATGTCGGCCTTGTCGATCTCGTCGATGAGCAGGACCGGCCGCTCGGGCGCGGTGAACGCCTCCCACAGCTTGCCGCGGCGGATGTAGTGGCCGATCTCCGAGACCCGCTTGTCGCCGAGCTGCGAGTCGCGCAGCCGCGAGACCGCGTCGTACTCGTAGAGGCCCTGCTGGGCCTTGGTGGTCGACTTGATGTTCCAGACGATCAGCGGGGCGTTCAACCCCTTGGCGATCTCCTCGGCCAGCACGGTCTTGCCGGTGCCCGGCTCGCCCTTCACCAGGAGCGGCCGTTCCAGGACCACGGCGGCGTTGACCGCGGCGGTGAGGTCGGGGGTCGCGACGTAGGACTCGGTTCCGGAAAATCGCATCGCGCTCTCGGAGAAACTGGCCTGGACGCAACCGGTAGCGCGTGGCGACGCCGCCCCGCAAGCGAGCCGGGCCTACCCCTTCTCGTGCCAGACGCAGTTCCGGGCCAGGATCTCCAGGTTCACGTCGGATTTCTGCGGCTGCGGCAAGGTCTTGCCGTCCATGGCGAGGTCGATCTTGATCTCGACCTGACCCTTGGACTCGTTGGAGCGGCGGGAGAAGTAGCAATATTGCTGGTAGGGCTGGTCGGCATTATCCTTGAAGTTCCAGCCGGTCACGATCTGCCCGTCGAGGTAGGGCACCTGCTTGAACACCGTGAAGGTGGTGTTCACCGCCGCCTTCGAGGCCGGGGCGGCGTCGCTGCCGAGCTGCGCCCGGGTGGGCGTCGGCGTGCCCCCGCCCATCTTGGGCAGGCCCTCGAGCTTGAGGGTGTTGTCGGTCAGCGTGACCTCGCCCTTGGTCTTGAGGGTCACGTCCGAGAGCGCGGTCTGCATGGCGGCGGCGATCTTCTCCGCCGCGGTGTCGAACTGGTTGAGCGTCGCCCAGCCATAGGCCGCCGCCCCGACGCCGATGCCCGCGAGGCACGCGAAGGCGCCGAAGCCGAGCGCCCGGAACAGGAAGGCGCGGGCGGCGACGTAGCTCGAATCCGCCCGCAGCCGGGAATTCACCTGCTGGGCGAGGGCGACGTTCTCCGGCGTGCCGTTGGCGACGTAGTTCATGCGCCGGCTCCCGCGGCCGGGAGGGTCTGGCCCGGATGGGTCTGTCCGGGCAGGGCCTGCTGGCCCGGCACCGGCCGGTTCATCGGGATCACCGCGCCCGAGGCGTTGGCCGCCCGGGGCAGGATCGGCTCAGGATTCGAGCGCAGGGCGTCGGCGATGGCGTCCAGCATGTAGGGGGCGGCCTCCGGGTTCACGGCGGCGCCGAGGTCGTCCTCGTCCATGAAGGTCCGGCGGGTCGAGACCGCGCACAGCGCCAGGATCGTCGACGCGAAGGCGGCGCAGAGGGCCGGCACGAACACGAAGATCCGCAGGAAGGCGTGGACCTGGCGCTCGCTCACGTCGATCGGGTCGACCCCGTAGACCATGGCGGTGAAGGAGTGGAGCTGCGAGCGGTTGACCGCGTTGCGATAGGCCTGCTCGGCATCGGCCACGTGCCGGTCGGCGGCCCCGGGATCGAGGGCCGCCCGGGCCTTGCGGGCCTCCTCGAGGTTCTTGATCAGCGCAGCGCGGTCCGTTGAGGCCTTGGTGACCCCCGCCGAGAGGGCGGCCACCCGCGGGTCGGCCAGGCATTTCAGGTTCTGGTACTTCCGGCCCTTGCTGTTGGTGCCGAAGACCCGCTCGCAGCGCTGGGCCGGCAGGCCGGCGAGCTGCTGGGCGTTGTCGGAGGCGCGCTTCTCGATCTGGTCGAGTTCGGCCGTGTACTGCGCCACGCGCTCGTCGGCCGCCTTGATGCGGTCGCCGATCGTGGCGCGGTCGGCCTGGGCATCCTTCAGGGCGGTCTTGGCCTTGGCGGCCTCCATCAGGCGCGGGTGGAACATCATCTCGCCGAGCTGCGACACCGACTTGGTGGTCACGCCGGCGGCGAAGACGATGCCGAGCACGGCGAGGGCGCGCACGAAATACGAGCGCTGGGTGCGGGCCAGGATGCCGAGGGGAACCCGGCACAGCTCCACGGCGGCGTAGACCAGGGGCGCCAGCAACATGAAGTAGAACGCGTGCCAGTCGCCGTCGCTGTACACGCTGGCGAACAGCCACGCGCCCCAGAGCGAGGCGCCGATCACCATGAACTCGACGAGGTAGGCGATCGCCACGTAGCCCCACTTGACGCGGTAGCCCCGGTCGACGTGCCGCTGGTGGCGCCAGCGGTCGGATTCGAGCCTCCATTCCCGCTGCTCGCGCTTGCGGTCGCGGCTTGGAGGGGCGGCCGGGCCGGAGAAAATCGATTTGATGGAAATCATCGGCCTCGTCGCATCCATCGGGTCCAGTCCCGGGCACGGCCCGCCCACGCTTAACCCTCGGTTAACTCCCGCGTGTATGCGTGCATTGTGCCGATTTTGGGCCGCGTTGCACGCCTCGACCGTCCGGGCGCCTGTGGGCACCGGTCCGGTGGCCGAAATGTCTCACCCGGATCGTGTATCCGGCTTGTGTCAGATCGCACGCGGCCGGCCGCGCCAGCGCCGAAACCGGTTGCCCGCCGGGCGGAGGCGACCCATGATCGCGCAGCCGTGATCGGCGCCTGCTCCGTCCCGAACAGCGAGGTTCGATCCGCCGCCGATGCCAGAGCTCCACGCCGGCTCCTACAAGGAAGCGATCCTGTTCCTCGTCACCGCGGGCATCGTGGTGCCGTTGTTCCACCGTCTGCGGATCTCGCCGGTGCTCGGCTTCATCGGCGCCGGCGCCCTGCTGGGACCCTACGGCCTCGGGCGCTTCGCCGACGATCATCCCTACGTGCACCTCTTCACCATCGGCAACCGCACGGAGATCGCCCATCTCGCCGAGTTCGGCGTGATCTTCCTGATGTTCATGATCGGGATCGAGCTGTCCTGGGAGCGCCTCAGGATCCTGCGCCGCCTCGTCTTCGGCCTGGGCTCCCTGCAGGTGGGCTGCTCCGCCCTCGTCCTCGCGATCATCCTCTACGGGTTGAGCGTGCCGCTGGCCGGCGCGGTGATCGTGGGGATCGGGCTCGCCCTGTCGTCGACCGCCGTGGTGCTGCCGGTCCTGGCGGAACAGAAGCGGCTCAACGCCCCCACCGGCCGGGCGAGCTTCGCGGTCCTGTTGTTCCAGGACCTGGCGGTGGCGCCGGCCCTCTTCGCCATCGCGGTGCTCGGCCGCGACGACGGGGGCGACAAGGGCTGGGCGCTCGCCATGGCCCTGGGCCAGGCGGCCATCGCGCTGGTGCTGATCGTGATCGCCGGGCGCCTCGCCCTGCGCCCGCTGTTCCAGCTCGTGGCGCGCACGCGCTCCACCGAGCTGTTCATGGCGGCCTGCCTGCTCGTCATCGTCGGCACGGCGCTGACCGCGGCGGCGAGCGGCCTGTCGATGACGCTGGGCGCCTTCGTGGCCGGGCTTCTGCTGGCCGAGACCGAGTATCGCCGGGCGATCGAGGCGACCATCGACCCGTTCAAGGGCCTGCTGCTCGGGGTGTTCTTCGTCTCGGTGGGCATGAACCTCGATCCGGCCCAGCTCATGGCGACGCCCGGCGCGATCCTGGGCCTGTCGCTGGCGCTGGTCCTGATCAAGGCCGCCGTGGTGGTGATGGCCGCCCCGGTGATGAAGATCCCCCGGCCGGTGGCGATCGAGACGGCGCTGCTGCTCGGGCCGGGCGGGGAGTTCGCCTACGTCCTGATCGGCGGCGCGATGGCGACCGGCCTCGTGCCCGAGGAGGTCGGATCCGCCGCCCTGGTGGTGACCACCGTCACGATGATCATGATCCCGGGGCTCGCAGCGATCGGCCGGCGGCTCAAGCTGCGGGCGACGGCCAACGCCCGGGCGGCCGCCGGGACCGAACCGCTGCCCGACCGGGTGGAGAACCGGGTGATCGTCGCGGGCTTCGGCCGCGTCGGCCGGCAGGTCGGCGAGATGCTGGAGCGGCACAAGATCCCGTATCTCGCCCTCGATTCCGACCCCGCCCGGGTGGCCGAGCAGCGTCGTGCCGGCGCGCCGGTCTTCTTCGGCGATTCCGGAAACACCGAGATCCTGCGCCGCTGCGACATCGCCTCGGCCCGGGCCCTCGTGGTGACCCTCGACAATCCCCGGGCCGTCGAGGCGGCGGTGACGGCGGCCCGCGCCGAGCGGCCGGACCTGACCATCGTGGCCCGGGCCCGCGACGCCCGCCACGCCACGGCGCTGTACGAACTCGGCGTCGACGACGCGGTGCCGGAGACGATCGAGGCGTCCCTGCAATTGTCCGAGGCGGTGCTGGTCGATGTCGGCGTGCCGATGGGTCTCGTCATCGCGTCGATCCACGAGCGGCGGGACGAGTACCGGGCCCTCCTCAAGAAGCGCGAGAACGAGGCGAAGCCGATCTTCCGGGCGCGGCGCACCGTCGGGAAGGCCCTGGGCAAGCCCGCGGTGAAGCGGGAGCCCGGGCGCCGGGAGGAGGCGGCCGGCCAGGAGGCGTGAGCCCGGGGCCCGTCCGACCCGGGATCGCCGCGCGGGCCTCGTCCGGCGCGGCTGGCCTCAGGCCGGGGCGGGATGAGCCTCGGCGAGCTTCGGGCGCCGCACGACGCGGTTGCGCTGCGCCGGCTCGAACCCGTCGGCGAAGCTGCAGCGGTAGACCAGCTCGTCCGCCGGCCCGAGGCCGGTGACCAGCGGCACCGTCACGGTGTCCCCGGAGAAGCGCCAGCCCCGCGCGCCCTTGTCCCAGTAGAGCCAGACCGTTCCGGGATAGCCCCGCAGGGTGAACACCGCGGCCTTGCGCGACAGGGCCTGCACGGCGCGCGGCGCGTACATGCCCTTGCCGCGGTAGCCCTCCCGGGTCGCCTCCGGCTGACGGTCCATGAAGGTGTTGCGCACCAACTGAATCGTCGCGCCCGGCTTCCCGAGAAACCGCTTGAAATCCGTCAGATTCCGCAGGATGACCGCCATCGCAGGTCTCCTCGCTTGCCCTGTCCGGTCCGCGTGGCCGCGTCCGCACACACTCGATCCTTCGAGTTGAGCGATTCCCATGACCGAATGAGTGACCGCACGAGGCGTCCGGCGGCACATATCAACAGATTCGATGACTTATACCCAGCTTCTGCGGCCCGAGTGTCCGGAGAGACTCCGCGCGGCGTCGGAATCGACCGGTGACGCGGCGCTGAATCTTGTCGACCATCGCTGAAGATTCGGAATCCGGTCCGGGAAGTCCTGCCAAGCTTGGTCTAAGTGACTCCGATTCGCCTGGACTTGACCCGCGCCGCCGGCTGGCGCGTTCTTGGCGGATGCTGCTGCAGTTCTTCACGGCCCTCCGGGACGCCAAGGTCCCCGTCTCCCTGAGGGAGTACCTGACCCTGCTCGATGCCCTCGACCGGGGACTCGCCGGGCACGAGGTCGAGGCGTTCTACTTCCTGTCGCGCACGGCCCTGGTGAAGGACGAGTCGCATCTCGACCGGTTCGACCGGGTGTTCGGCACGGTGTTCAAGGGTCTGGAGACCCTGGGCGAGGCGGTGGAGCCCACCGCCATCCCCGAGGAATGGCTGCGCCGGATCGCCGACAAGTACCTGACCGAGGCCGAGAAGGCGGAGCTGAAGGCGCTCGGCTGGGACAAGCTGTTCGAGACCCTGAAGCAGCGGCTGGCCGAGCAGAAGGGGCGCCATCAGGGCGGCTCGAAATGGATCGGCACCGGCGGGACCTCGCCGTTCGGCGCCTACGGCTACAATCCCGAGGGGATCCGCATCGGCCAGGACGGCAACCGCAACTTCCGCGCGGTGAAAGTCTGGGACAAGCGTGCGTTCAAGGATCTCGACGACGACCGGGAGATCGGCGCGCGCACGATGCGCCTCGCCCTGCGGCGCCTGCGCCGCTTCGCCCGGACCGGCGCCGCCGAGGAGCTCGACCTCGACGGCACGATCCGCGCGAGCGCCCGCCAGGGTTATATCGACGTGAAGCTGCGGCCGGAGCGGCGCAATGCCGTGAAGGTGCTGCTGTTCCTCGATGTCGGCGGGTCCATGGACTGGCACATCGAGCAGGCGGAGACCCTGTTCTCGGCGGCGCGCTCGGAGTTCAAGCACCTCGCGCACTACTATTTCCACAACTGCCCCTACGAGGCGGTCTGGACCGAGAACCGGCGCCGGCACGAGGCGAAGACGCCGCTCTTGGACGTGATCCGCACCTACGGCAGCGACTACCGGGTGGTGTTCGTGGGCGACGCCTCCATGAGCCCCTACGAGATCGCCGCGCCGGGCGGCTCGGTGGAGCACTGGAACGCGGAGGCCGGCGCCGTGTGGATGCAGCGCCTCCTCGATCACTTCCCGAAGACGGCGTGGCTGAACCCGGTGCCCGAGACGCATTGGGGCTACACCCAGTCGGTCGGGATGATGCAGCGGCTCGTCGGCGGCCGGATGTTCCCGCTCACCCTGGAGGGGCTCGATGCGGCCGCGCGGGCGCTGGTGCGGTGAGGCGCCGTTTCCTGGTGCCGTCGTCGCGGCGCTGAGCGCCCGCTCCCGCCGCCTTTGCGAGCACAGCGAACCCGCCCAGCGGTACCATGCCGGCCGACGTCACGCTGCCCTGGGTCGCTTCGCTGCGCGCGCGATGGCGGGTTAGAGACAGGCCGGCGGAACCGACCGGAACCGAAGCCGGATCAGCCCTGCTGGGACGGCGTCGTCACCACGAGCCCGTCCAGTGCCGGGGTGATCTTGATCTGGCAGGACAGGCGGGAATTGTCGCGCACGTCGCTGGCGAAATCGAGCATGTCCTGCTCCATGTCCTGGGCCTTGCCGACCACCTCGATCCACGCGTCGCCGACGTAGACGTGGCAGGTCGCGCAGGCGCAGGCGCCGCCGCATTCCGCGTCGATGCCCGGCACGTTGTTGCGCAGAGCCGTCTCCATCACGGTCGCGCCGACACTGCCTTCGACGGTCCTCTCCGTCCCGGCGTGGTCGACGTAGGTGATCTTGGGCATGCTGGGGGCTCCGGGCTCGCGTCGGGCGCATTCAGTCCAACGGGCGGCGTGACTGCTTGGCGGCTGAAACTTCGGAATGCAAGCGCGGCAATTGACGCCGATCCCGGTTCGATCGCCGCATCGCGGCCGGGCCCGTCAGGGGTGCCAGACGGCGACCGCGGCGAGCGCCGCCGCGACCGCGTCCGCGAGGTCGTCGAGGGGCACCGGCCCGCCGCCGTCCCGCAGGCGCGTCTCCGCGGCATCCGCCAGCGCGTGAATCCGCGTGGCGCCGACCCCCGCGGCCGAGCCATTCAGGGTATGGGCGAGGTCGGCGCGCTCACCCCGCGGGAGGGCCGGGTCGGTGAGCCGCGGCAGGATCGACCGGCACTGGCCGGCAAACAGCATCAGAACCTCGCGGGCGAGGTCGGCATCGCCGCCGGTCTGGGCGTCGAGCGCCGCGCGGTCGATCGGCGGCATGATCGGCGGCATGCCGGGGCTCCCGGACTCGGTGTTCTTCGGGGATTGCGGGTCTGATCCACACAATTCACCCCCCGATTCGCCGGCTGGGGATCGCGCCGGACCCCTCCCGTGCGGCAGGATGCGGAGGCGGTGAGCGGCAGGGTCGGTAACCATTCGGTTAACGTTTTCTGGGGCCGGCCGGAGGCTCGGGTATCGGCAATCGCTGCCCAGGTCTAATCTTGTAATGGTAAACGGGGCGTTGCGTCTCCGGCATCCGCCTCCCCAGGTGCCGGTGATCCCGTGTGACGAGGCGTTGAATGGCGACCGAGAAGAAGCTGAAGGATCCGGCCGAGGCCGCGCTCTCTGCGATCGAGCAGGCGCTGAACCTCGACGCCCTGACGCCGACCGGCCCCGAGGGTCGCGCCGAGCCGCGCCTGCCCGATGTCGGTGACGCCGATCCGCTGCTCGACGGGAGCCTCGACCCGGTCGGGCGGACCATGCCGCCGCGCCTCGACCTCGACCCGCCGCTCGCCTCCGACCTGCCCCCGCCCGGCCTGGAGCGCCCGCGCCGCGAGGGCGGCCTCCTGCCCCCCGACCGCTCGCTCGTGGCCAACGACGACCGGCGCAACATCGGCATCCTGCAGCAGACCCTCCGGGTCCGCTCCTCGCCGAAGCCCTACCTGTTCGCGCTGGCCGCCGGCCTCGCCTGGATCGGCGCCCTCGTGCTGATCGCCTGGACGAAGTCCGAGGGCGACCTGCGCGGCGTCGTCGCGGGGCTCTCGGCCCTCCAGGCGAGCGTCGCCGCCGCGGCCCTGTTCGGCCCGGTGGTGCTGTTCGTCATCGCCGCCATGCTGGCGGTGCGCGCCCAGGAGATGCGCCTCGTCGCCCGCGCGGTCGGCGAGGTCGCGGTGCGGCTGGCCGAGCCCGAGAGCTTCTCCACCGACGCGGTCCTGACCATGTCGCAGACCGTGCGCCGGGAGGTGGCGGCGGTGGGCGACGGCGTCGAGCGGGCGCTCGCCCGGGCCGGCGAGCTGGAGACCCTGGTGCGCGGCGAGATCGCCACGCTGGAACGGGCCTATTCCGACAACGAGATCCGGATCCGCTCCCTCGTCGAGGAGCTGGTGGCCCAGCGCGAGGCCATCGTCACCAATGCCGACCGGGTGCGGACAGCCATCACCGGCTCGCACCAGAGCCTGAGCCAGGAGCTGGAGGGCGCCTCCGACCGGATCGTCTCCGCGGTGAACGGCGCGGGTGAGCGCGTCACCGGGGCCCTGGAGACCCGCGGCGCCGCCATCACCGCCTCCCTGGGCGAGGCCGGCGACCGGGTCGTCGGCCTGATGAACGCCCGCGGCAGCGACCTCATCGACAATCTCACGGCCACCAGCCACGCGGTGCGCGGCAGCCTCCAGGAGGTCGGCGAGAGCCTGACCCGCACGTTCCAGGGCCACGCCGGCGAGGCGACCGGCGCCTTCGAGGCCGCCGGCACCGCCCTGGCGGGCCGTCTGTCCGAGAATGCCGGCACCCTGGCCCGGAGTCTCGATGAGACCGGTGCGCGGGTCGGCGCGGCGCTGGAGCGCCAGGCTGGCGCGGTGCGCGAGAGCTTCGAGCGTTCGGCGACCGGGCTGGAGACCGTGTTCCTGTCGCGCGGATCCGAGCTGACCGACCGCTTCGGCGCGATGGGTGCCGAGATCACGGCGCGCTTCGCCGAGACCGGGACGGCCCTCACGCAGGACATCGCCGGCCGCGGCACGGCGCTGCGGGGCGAGATCGAGAGCGCGGGCCTGGCGGTCGCCGAGACGATCGAGGGGCGCGGGCGCGACGCCCAGGCTGCCCTGGCGCTCGCCGCCAGCGGCGTCGGCGAGACCCTGACGGCCCGGGCCGGCGCGGTTCGCGACGACCTGCTCGGCGCCGCCGAGCGGATCGCCGAGGCCCTCGCCGAGCGGGGCGGCGGCGTCGCCGACCGGATGGACGGCATCGCGGCGCGGCTCGACGAGACCGTGACGGTGCGGGCGGCGGATCTGGAGAACCGCGTCGCCGCGGCGGCCGAGCGCGCCGGAAGCGGCATCGCGCGGCGGACCGACGCGGTCGCGGCCAACCTGGAGGCCGCCTTCTCGGCGCTGGGCCAGGGCTTCGAGACGGGGGCGGCCTCCGCGGTCAAGTCCCTGCGCGGCACGGTCGAGGGCCTGTCCGGCGAGATCGACGGACGCGCGGCCGAGGCGGTCGCGGCGCTCCGGCGCGGCGCCGAGGAGGCCACCACCGCCCTGCACGGGACGACCGAGGCCGCCACCGGCGCGGTCGAGACCCGGACCCTCGAGGCCGTCCGGGCCTTCGAGCATCGGATCGCGGATTCGGCCGCCGCCCTGGCGGCGCGGACCGAGGAGGCGGCCGAGGCGCTCGCCGCCGCCGCCGAGCGGACGGGCACCGCCGCCGAGGCACAGGCCCGCGACGCCGCCACCCGGCTGGCCGCGACCCTGGAGACCCTGCGCACCGCCTCCGCGGAGGTCGCCGGCACCGTCGAGGCCGAGACCGCGTCCCTCATGGCCCGGTTCCTCGAAGCCGCCGATCGCGCCGGGACGGATCTCGGGACCCGCGGCACAGAGGCGGTCTCGGCCGTCCGCGCCGCCCTCGACGATCTCAACCGCGAGCTCTCCGCCCGCACCGGCGACGCCACCGGCAGCCTCGCCGAGGCCGCCCGGGCGATCTCGGACGACCTCGCCGCCCAGATAGGCGCGATGGAATCCACCTTCGGGGAGCACGGCCGGAGCGTCGCGGGCCTGCTGGCCAGCCACGCCGACGAGACCCAGGCCCGGATCAGCGGCACCGGCCGCGACATCGTGCTCGCCGTGGCGAGTCAGGGCGCCCGCATCGCCGACACCCTCAGCCAGACCGGCGCGCGCTTCGCCGAGACCGCCGACGGCCGGGTCCGGGCGATCGACGAGACGCTGGGAAGCCGCCTCGCCACCCTGCAGGAGACCATCGCCCGCGGCGACATCCTGGCCGACCGGATCGGCCGCGACACCGCCGCCCTCGGAGAGACCGTCGGCGCCCGGCTGGAGGAGATGGACCGGCTCATCACCGGCAAGGGCCAGGCCGTGGCCGAGACGATCTCGGCCCGGGCCCGCGAGGCCGGCAGCCTGATCGAGACCCATCTCGGGGGGCTGGAGGAGCGCTCCGCCCAGCGGGCCGCCGAGATCGGCGCGGCCGTCGCGGACCTCGTCAGACACATCGACGGCCAGCTCGGCAGCCGCGCCACCGCGATGGACGAGGCCCTGCGGTCGCGCACCGACGAGATGGCGCGCATCGTGGCCGAGGGCCACCGCGGCCTCGTGGAGATGCTCGATGGGCGCACCTCCGGGCTCGGGCAGGACATCGCCCGGCACACGGGCGAGATCGCCCGCCGGATCGAGGAGAGCGCCGGCCACTTCGATGCCGGCGTGATCGGCCGCCTGCAGGCGATCGCCGACACGCTCGACGAGCGCGCCCGCCTCGTGGACGAGAGCTTCGGCGTCCAGGCCTTCGAGGCGATCCGGCTCATCGAGGCGCGCACCCGCGCGGTGGACGAGGAACTGGCCGGCCGGACCCGCGACCTCGTGGCGATGGTCGCCGACCGGACCGGCGGCCTCGACGGCGCCATGGCCGAGCGCGTCCGCGCTCTCACCGCCACGATCGAGGCGGCCACCACGGGCCTTGAGGCGTCGCTGTCGGGCCGCGCCGAGGCCCTCGTGCGGCTGGTGGACGAGCGCACCGAGAGCGCCGACGCGACGCTGGCCGCCCGCACCGAGGCCGTGCGCGCCGCCTTCGCGGAGCGCGCCGATCTGCTCGGCCGCCTCATCGACGAGCGCATCGCCGCCGTGTCGGGCGAGCTCGACGAGAAGGGCCGGGCGGTGTTCGGGGCGATCGGCGGCCGGATCACCGAACTGGCCCGCCTGCTCGACCGCGGCGGCACGTCGCTGGCCGAACTGATCGACCAGCGCGGCGAGAGCGTCCTGGCCAAGCTCCAGCAGACCATCGCGGATGCCGAGCGCATGCTCGATGCCGGCGAGGGCCGCCTGGGCCACACCCTGTCGAGCCGTACCGCCGACATCAGCGGCCTGCTCGACGACGGCGTGCGCACGGTCCACACCCTGCTCGACGACCGCACCAACCAGATCCGCGTGATGCTGGACGATCACGCCGGCACCCTGGCCGCCACCCTCGACGGCCGCATGGGCCCGATCAACGCGGCGCTGGACGGCCGCGGTCAGGCCCTGGTCGCCGCCCTGGACGGTGCGTTCGGCACCGCGACCGGGGCCCTGGACGACCGGACCCGGCAGCTCGGCAGCCTGTTCGACGAGCGGCTGGGCCACCTCGAGACCCTGGTCGAGGGGCGCGGCAACCGCCTCGCCGACACCCTCGGCGAGCGGGCCCAGTCCCTCAAAACCCTGTTCCAGGAGGCCCAGTCGGCCCTCGACGCCGTGGTAGAGGACGGCGGTGGCCGCTTCACCGCCTCGGTCGACGCGCGCATCCAGTCCCTGCGCAGCGTGCTGGAGGAGGCCCCCGCCGCCGTCTCGGCGCTGGTGGAGACCCGCGAGCGCCAGCTCGCCGCCACCCTCGATTCCCGCACGCAGCGCCTCCAGACCCTGTTCGAGGAGGCCCAGACCGGCCTGCGCGACCTCGTGGACGGGCGTGGCCAGGAGGTCGCCGACGCCATCGCGACCCGGACCGAGGGTCTGCGCACGATCCTCGACACGGCGCCCGGCCAGCTGGCGGACCTGCTGGATAACCGGCTCTCGGACCTCCAGGGCCTGTTCGAGCGGGCGCAGGGCGAGATCGACCGCCTCGTGGAGACCCGCGGCCGCCAGATCGCCGGCACGATCGAGCACCGGACGCAGGCGCTCCAGGCGACCATCGAGAAGGTCAATCCCGCCATCGCCGGCCTGCTGGAGACCCGCGAGGGCCAGCTCGCCGAGCTCCTCAAGGAGCGGACCGGCGAATTGCAGCTCTTGTTCGAGCGGGTGCAGGGCCGCCTCGGCGCGATCGTCGAGGGGACCGGCCGCGACGTGTCCGAGCGGGTGGATACGCGGATCGAGGCCCTGCGGACGACCTTCGAGGAGGCGCGCGCGGCGATCGAGGGGCTGCTCGACGAGCGCAGCCGGACCCTGATCGACGCCGCCCAGGGCCGCACCGGCGCACTGGTCGAGGTGTTCGACACCCGGTTGCGCGACCTCGACGGGGTCGTGGAGGGCCGCGCGGCGGCCCTGGCGCAGGCCGTGGAGGCGCACAGCGAGGCCCTGGCCCGCGGTGTCGATGCCCGCGCCGACGCCTTCACCCAGCGGATCGACAGCCGCATGCGGCTGTTCGCGACCCTGGTGGCGCAGCGCGCCGACACGCTGGCCAACGCCTTCGACGACCGCCACGAGGCCTTCGCGGGCCTGATCGACGAGCGCACCGCGACTCTCGTGGCAGCCCTCGACGAGCGGGCGCGGGCCCATGCCGAGCAGGTCGACGCCCACAACGCGGCGCTGGCCGAGACGCTGAGCCGCCGCGAGGCGACCCTGGCGGGCCTGATCGACGACCGCACGGAGGCCCTCGGGGCCGGATTCGAGCGGCGGATCAACGCCCTGGGCACCCTCGTGGACGCCCGCGGCGAGGCCCTGTCCCGCCGCCTCGCCGAGAGCGCCGAGGTCCTGGTGCGCGCCATCGAGGAGCGGGGCGGTGCCCTCCTCGCCGGCCTCGACGACAGCGGACGCGCGGTCGGCGACACCCTGGAGGGGCATGTCGAGCGCCTGCGGGCCGCCATCGACGGGCCGATGCTCGACCTGTCCCATGCCCTGGCCGATCGGGCCGACGCCATTGAGCGGGCCCTCGCCGAGACCGGCCTGCCCCTGGCCGAGAGCCTGCGGGAGCGGACCGAGGAGCTGGCCGTGCAGTCGCGGGCCTCGGCCGAGCTGCTGCGCGCCGCCGTCGAGGACGGGGCGGGCCGCACCCTGTCGGAGCTGTTCGAGACCAACGACCGGATGGGCCGGGAACTCGGCACCCTGCTCCAGCGGATCGAGACCGCCAACGCGGCGCTCGGCGAGCTGGTCGCCGGGGCCGACACGAATCTCGGCGCGGTCGAGCGGAGCCTCGCGGACCGGATCGAGCAGGTTCAGGGGGCGCTGCAGCGCATCGCCGCCGAGACCGGAAGAGCCAGCGCGGGTGTCTCCGCGCAGGTCGAGGCCCTGCGCGGCGCCGCCGACGGGGCCCTGAGCGAGGCGTCCCGCCTGGCCGAGACCCTCGACGACCGGGGCCGCTCGCTCGGGGAGCAGACCGTCACCCATGTGGCCACCCTCGACCGGGCGGCGGCCTCGCTCGCCGCCATCGAGGAACGGCTGGGTTCGGCCCTGTCGGGCCGCGAGACGGCGCTCACGGAGGCGCTGGCCACCTTCGAGGCCCGCGCCGCCGCCCTGGAGCAGAACGGCAACGCCCTGGCGCAGACGATCGAGCGCACGCTGCGCGCCGCCGAGGAGCGCGCCCGCAGCGTGGGCGAGACCCTGACCCGGACGGCGCAGGGCGCCGGCGCCTCGGTGACGAGCGCCTTCGCCGACCTGAAGGACAGCGCCAGCGCCGAGGGCGAGAAGGCCGCCCACGGCGTGCGGCAGGCCATCGAGGAGGCGTCCCGGGAGATGCGCAGCGGCTTCCAGGAGGCCCAGGCCAGCTTCGGCGACTCCTTCTCGGCGCTGCGCGAGATGGCGGGCTCGATCCGCGGCGAACTCGACGCGACCCGCGCCGAACTCGCCAAGGGCGTGCTCGACCTGCCCCGCGAGACGCAGGACGCCACGGGCGAGATGCGCCGGGTGGTGGCGGACCAGATCAAGGCGCTCAACGAGCTCTCGACCCTGGTCTCCCGCTCCGGCCGCTCCGTGGACGTCGCCCAGCCGCAGGCCCAGCGGCGGGTCGCCGAGGGCGGCGGCCGGGCCGCCGCGGTGCCTGCGGCCGCCCAGGCCGCGACCCAGGCCGCGATCCAGGCTCCTGCACCGGCCCCGTCCTTCGCGTCGGCACCCCCCGCCATGCCGCCCCTGACGCTGCCGGCGCCCCCGGCGCGGTCGCGGCCCGCGGCGGCCGGTCAGGCGGCCCGGATCGAGGCACCGCGCACGGCCGCCCCGGCCCGCCCCGCCGGCCCTGCGCAGGCCGGGGACAAGCGGGGCTGGCTGTCCGACCTGCTGACCCGCGCCTCGCTGGACGACGATCAGGAGGCCGAACCGGGCGCCGAGGCGCTGGCCGCCGCCGCGCCGTCGGGACGGCGGACCCCGGTGGCCGCCGCCGAGACCGGGCGGATCGCCCTCGACACGATCTCGACCGACATCGCCAAGATGATCGAGCACCGGACCGCCGTCGACCTGTGGGAGCGCTACCGGCGCGGCGAGCCGAACCTGTTCGATCCGCGGATCTACACGCCCCAGGGCCGGACGACCTTCACGGAGATCCAGCGCCGCTACCGGGCGGATGCGGAGTTCCGCCGGAGCGTCGACCGCTACGTCAGCGAGTTCGAGCGCCTGCTCGGCGACGTGGTCAAGAACGACAGCGACGCCAAGCGGACCGACGCCTATCTCACCTCCGAGACCGGCAAGGTCTACACGATGCTGGCCCATGCCAGCGGGCGCTTCGACGGGGCGTAGCGTGCTGTCCGCCGCAGTGGATGCCGGTTCGGCTTAGGAGAGCCCGTTCGAACAAGGAGCCAGAGCCGGTCCCCTTCGCAGCGCGACCGGGACCGGCTCTGGAAGCAGCCCTTTCAAGGTGTTTGGGCTGGGTGCATGGATCACGATCCATGGCTGTAACATCGTGAAAAAGCCGCGTGTTTCCCCTCCGCCTTTCGGGTTTGCGGCTTCACGGATCGAGCCGGGCTACTTGGGCACAGGACGGGGCGCGGGTCCCTTCTGCCGTGCGGGCTACGATGTTCACCGCGTTTCCCTCCCCCCTCTGCGGGGGAGGGAGGGTGTGTGGCAACGCCGGACCGGCACACCCGTCGACCGGGCGATGATACCGAACGCGAAGCGTGAATTCGCTGGTCCGCACAGGAGAGGGGGCCTGTCGCGACTTCCCGAGCCAATGTGTGGACATCGTAGCGATGGTGAGGGGGATCCCGCGCCTGGTCGGTGTCCCGGCACCTCCGGACACATCTTGAAAGGGCCGGGTTCTGTGACGCGTCCCGCCGGCCTGCCCCGGGACGGGCGGCGCCGTCACAGCAGGCCGAGGCCGACCAGCTCCCGCCGCAGGGCTTCGGGCATCTCGGCGAGGTCGCCCGCCGCCGCCGCGCCGAGGTCGGCCGGCGCATCGTGGGCCGTGAGGTAGCGCCAGCCCTGGAATGGGCGGCAGGGCCGGGGGGCCACCGGGACGAGGCTTGGATCGAAGACCAGGCGGCAGCGCGGGATGCCGTCCTCGCCCGTCACCGGCTCGATCGCGGTGATCGCCTGCCGGCAGGAGAGGGTCCCGCGGATCACCCAGTAGATCGAGCCCTGGCCGCTGATCTCGCGGTGCCGCTTGGGCAGGGTCCGGGTGACGTGGGACGGCGCGGCCGCCCGCCCCTCCCGGAGCGCCTCGGCCAGGACCCGGGCCTGCCGCGCTTCGAGATCGGCGATCGAGGCGGGGCCGACGCAGAGCTTGATCAGGTGCAGGGCCACGGGCGCGCGGTCTCGGTTGTCTCGGCGGGGGCCCCTGATAGAGCATGATCGGGCAAAGGGGGACCGGGTCTTCCGGACCACCTGCGCGCCGGCGGATGCCCCATCCGGGGCGCCGCCGGTCCGTTCACGATGCGGCGCGCCGGTCAGGCGAACAGGGCGAGCCGCTGCTCCGGCGACAGGGCGTCGATCTCGGCCAGGCTCAGCGCCGCCTCCCCCTGCCCTGCCTCCGTCTGCATCCCGCCCGGCGCGGGGGCGGCCGCGACGATCCCGGCCCAGTCGAGTTCGGGCATTTCCCGGGCCGGCTCGCTGTCCGCGTCGGCCCCGATCTGGGCGCCGTCCGAGACCGGCAGGAACACGAGATCCTCGTGCAGCGCTGGGCTCCCCGGCCGGGCCACGAGGGCGGCCGCCGTCACCGCCGGGACCTCCATGCTGATGTAGCGATCGATGTCGCTCTGGCAGAGATCGCCCGCCTCGGCCTCCCCGGCGCCGGCCCGCGCGCCTGTCCCGGCGCCGGGCGGGGACGGCACCCGCGCGGCCCTGTCGCCCCAGATCGCGATCATCGCCGACAGGCGGTCTTCGAGGTAGCGCAGGGTGTAGACGATCCGGGCGGTGCGCTGCGCCGTGAGGTCCTGGAACGAGCAGGCCGTGTAGATCGCGGTCGCGTGCAGATCGAGGGCGTCGCAGGCCGCCGCATCGGCGCCCCGCTCGCGCAGCGTCCAGGCGGATTCCTGGATCGCCTCGGCCGAGCCGAGGATGTCCGACGTCGCCCGCTCGGTCTCGCGCACGATCCCGTCGAGGGCCAGCGACGCCTGCGTCAGACGGGTCTGCTGGCGGTCCGCGGCGCTGATCGCCGCGATCTCGCTCTTGGTCCGGCTGATCGCTTCGGCCATCTCGACGAGGTTGCCGCGCATCTGTCCGAATGCCTCGTGGCCGCGGTCGGCGACGACGTTCCGCTCCAGACGGGCGATCGCCCCGAGCAGCGTCTCGGTCTCGGCCCCCCGGTTCCGGCGGGCATGCTCGGCCAGGAACCAGCGCCCGCGCTCGGAGGCGGCGATCGTCGCCGCGATGGCGTCGTACTCGGCCGGCGCGTTCGGGCTCGGGGTGGCGGGACCGGACATGAGCTTCCCTGAACGCCCGCGGCGAGCGCGACACCGCGGCAATTTGACAGGATCCGTTTAACGGGCACTTACGGGGCGGCCCGCCGCCGGGCCTCCCCGAAAGCCCCCGAGCCCGTCTTGCCCCGCCCGTCCGGCCCGGCGCGCCTGTCGCTGCTCTACGCCGTGGTCTTCACCGAGATCGGCATCGCCATGCCGTTCATGCCGGTCTGGCTCGACGCCCTCGGGCTCGATGCCGGGGTGATCGGCGTGCTGCTGGCGCTGCCGATCGCCACCCGGATCGCCGCGACCGCGCCGCTGATGAGCCTGCTCGACCGCGGGCTCGGGCCCCGCCGGATGATCCTGCTCGGCAGCCTCGCGCTCAGCCTGACCTACGCGCTGATGCCGACCGCCGCGGCGATCGCCTGGCCCTGGCTCGCCGCGCTGATCGTGCTCAACGCGGTCGCCGGCGCACCGCTCGTGCCCTGCATCGACTACCTGACGCTCGCGGCCGTGCGCCGGGACGCCCGCCTCGCCTATTCCCGGATCCGGATGGCGGGCTCCGTCGCCTTCCTGCTGGCGAACCTCGCCGGCGGGCTCCTGCTCTCGGCGCTGGGCGGCCGGCTGGCGGTGCCGCTGCTGCTCACCGGCCTCGCCCTCGGGGCGGCCCTGGTGGCGTGGCGCAGCCGCGCGGTGGCGGCCCTGCCGCAGCCCGCCGCCGGCGCCGGACGGCCGCGCCTGCCGCCGATCCTGTGGCTCTGCATCGGCGCCGCCGCGGCGATCCAGGCGAGCCACGGCGCGATCTACGGGTTCGGCAGCATCTACTGGATTGATCGCGGCATCCCGGCGGCCTGGGTCGGATCGCTCTGGGCGACCGGGGTGCTGGCCGAGATCGCGCTGTTCGCCGCCCTGCCCGCCCTGCCGGCGGCGTGGCGCAGCCCGGTGCGGCTCCTGGCCCTCGGCGGGGGGGCCGCCATCCTGCGGGCGATCGGGATGTTCCTGCTCGGCGACCGCCTGGCCGCCCTGGTGCCGCTGCAGGCCCTCCACGGCCTGACCTTCGGGGCGACGCAGCTCGGCGCCATGGCGGCGGTCTCGGCCTACGCCCCGGAGGGCGCCCGCGGGCGCGCGCAGGGCACGCTCAGCGCGGTCAATGCCGGTATCTCCGTGGTCGCCACCCTGGTGAGCGGCCTCGCCTACCGGGCCGGCGGCCCCCTCGCCTTCCTGCTGATGGCGCCGCTGGCCGCCGCCGGCCTCGGGCTCGCCCTCGCCGCCCGCCCTGCGGCAGGGGTGAGGGCGGACACGGATCGTCAACCGTAATGTCGACATAACCGCCCGGCAGGGTGGTGCCTCGATCGAGGAGTGAAGTCTTGCTGAGCGAGGGCATTGTTCCCGCCGCCTTGGCGGGCGCATCGGTGCGGGACCGGACGTCGGACGGCCGGCTGGCGCTCGACGGCCGCTGGACCGCCGACCAGGCGCCCGCCGTCGAGGCCGCGGCCGCGCGCATCGCGGCGGCCGGCCGGGCCGGGCCTGTGGCCCTCGACCTGGCGGGGATCGAGCGCCTCGACACCCTGGGCGCCTGGGTCCTGGAGCGCACCCGCGCCGAGATCGAGCGGGCCGGGGGCGGCCTCACCTATCTCGGCGTGCGGTCCGAGCACCGCACCCTGCTGGGCGAGGTCCGCCTGCGCGAGCCCGAGGCGCCGCCGCCGCGGCGCCACGGCCGGATCGTGGGATGGCTCGATGCCACCGGGCGCCGGACCGTGCGCGGGGGGCAGGAATTCGTCACCGCCCTCGCCTTCCTGGGCGAGCTGATCGCCGCCTGCGGCCGCGTCGCCCTGCGGCCCGGCACCTTCCGGGGCACGGCCCTGGTCAACCAGATCGAGCAGGTGGCCCTCAACGGCACGCCGATCATCGTGCTGATCTCGTTCCTGGTGGGCGGCATCGTCGCCCAGCAGGGCATCTTCCAGCTCCAGCGCTTCGGCGCCCAGACCTTCGTGGTCAACCTGATCGGCCTGCTGATCCTGCGCGAACTCGGCGTGCTCCTGACCTCGATCATGGTGGCCGGCCGCTCGGGCTCGGCGATCACCGCCGAGATCGGCTCCATGCGCATGCGCGAGGAGGTCGATGCGCTGCGCGTCATGGGCCTCGACCCGGTCGAGATCCTGATCGTGCCCCGGGTGCTGGCCCTGATGATCGGCCTGCCGATGCTGACGCTGATCGGCGACATCGCGGCGCTCGCCGGCGGCGGCCTCACCGCGATGCTCTACGGCGGGCTGACCCTCGACCAGTTCCTGGCCCGGCTCCAGGCGGCGGTGGGCATCCACCACGTGATGGTCGGCCTGATCAAGGCGCCGTTCATGGCGCTGACCATCGGCATCATCGCGACCATCGAGGGCTTCGCCGTGGAGGGCTCGGCCGAGTCGCTGGGACGCCACGTCACCGCCTCGGTCGTGAAGGCCATCTTCATGGTCATCGTCCTCGATGGCCTGTTCGCGGTGTTCTTCGCCGCGATCGATTTCTGAGGCCGCCCCGATGGATGCCTCGATGACCGCCCCCGCCCCGATCATCCGCGTGCGCGACCTCGTGGTCGGCTTCCGCGACCGCGACATCCTCAAAGGCCTGAACCTCGACATCCGGGCCGGGGAGATCCTGGGCTTCGTCGGCCCCTCCGGCCAGGGCAAGTCGGTGCTGACCCGGACGATCCTGGGCCTCAACCCGAAGCGGGCCGGCACGATCGAGGTGTTCGGCCGGGACGTGGACGACCTGACCTACGCCGAGCGGCGGCGGATGGAGCAGCGCTGGGGCGTTCTGTTCCAGCAGGGTGCCCTGTTCTCGTCGCTCACCGTCAAGCAGAACATCCAGGTGCCGATGCGCGAGCACCTGAACCTGTCCGAGCGCCTGCTCGACGAGTTCGCCCGCCTCAAGATCGAGATGGTCGGCCTGAAGCCCGACGCCGCCGACAAGCTGCCCTCGGAACTGTCGGGCGGCATGATCAAGCGCGCGGCTCTGGCCCGCTCCCTGGCGCTCGACCCCGAGATCCTGTTCCTGGACGAGCCGACCTCGGGCCTCGATCCGATCGGCGCGGGCGAGTTCGACGACCTCGTCTCGACCCTGAAGGAGACGCTGGGGCTCACCGTCTTCATGGTCACCCACGACCTCGACAGCCTCTACACCGCCTGCGACCGCATCGCGGCGCTCGGCGACGGCCAGATCATCGCGGCCGGCACCATCGACGAGATGCTGGCGAGCGACCATCCCTGGCTGCGCGCCTATTTCCACGGCAAGCGCGCCCGGGCCATCGCCACGGGCGGTGCGGCGGTCCATGCCTGACCGCTTCCCCATCCCGATCCCGCCCCGCTCCTGTCCGGGAGTTGAGGCCCGACGCCCGGACGGGTCCCGTCCGCCAGGCAGAAGAACAGGCTGAGCGCATGGAAACCCGCGCGAACTACGCCCTCATCGGGGCCTTCACCATCGCCGTCATCCTGGCGGGCTTCGGCACCGTGCTGTGGCTGTCCGGCGGCTCGTCGCGGCAGGTCAGCCAGACGGTGCGGATCGTCTTCTCCGGCTCGGTCGGGGGACTGTCGCGCGGGTCGAGCGTGAACTTCAACGGCATCAAGGTCGGCGAGGTCACCGATATCCGCCTCGCCCCGCAGGATCCGCGCCGGGTTCTGGCCCAGATCAAGGTCGAGCCCGCGACGCCGCTGCGGGCCGATACCCGCGCCCGCCTCGATTCCGCGATGCTCACCGGCGTCTCGGTGATCTCCCTCTCGGGCGGCAACGCCGATGCGCCGGCGCTGACCCCGATGGCCAACGGCGAGCCGCCGACGATCTTCGCCGATTCCTCCGACATGCAGGACATGATGGCGCTCGCCCGCCAGGTGGCGCAGCGGGCCGACGACATGCTGGCCCGCCTCGACCGGCTGGTCTCGGCCAACGAGGGCGCGATCAACCGCTCGCTTACCAACGTCGAGACCTTCTCCAAGACGCTGGCCGATGCCGGGCCGAACATCTCGGCCCTGGTCAAGGCGGTGGACGGCGCCAAGCTCGGCCACGTGATCGACAACGCCGACCGCTTCTCGGAGGCCCTGTCCAAGGCCAGCCCCGACATCGAGGGGAGCCTGCACGACGCCCGGTCGCTCGCCGCCAAGCTCAACGCCTCGGCCGACAAGATCGACGCGGTGCTCAACGGCGCCCAGGGCTTCCTCGGCTCGGCCTCGGGCCAGGAGGGCTCCAGCACCTTCTCGGAGATCCGCGCCGCCGCGGTCTCGGTGCGCGACGCCGGCAAGGCCTTCCGGGTGATGTCGGAGAACCTCGACAAGCGCACCGCCAGCATCGCGACCAATTTCGGCCGGCTCAGCGGCACCGGCCGCCGGGAGGTGGAGGCCCTGTCCGGGGACGGCCAGCGGACCCTGAGCACCCTCAACCGCACGGTCCGCAGCCTGGAGCGCGACCCGAGCCAGGTGATCTTCGGCGGCAAGCCGTCGTTGCCGGAATACAACGGCGGCCGGTGAAATCACCGGTCGCCGGGCCGATGTGTCCCGTCGCACGGCACGGATGCCGCGGCGGCGTAGTTTTAACCGCATAGCTTATACAGCTCCGCCGTTCGCCGGTGGGGCTTTTCAGGTTGCGTGTATGGTCCGCTCGTCCCACATCGCCGCCGCTGCGCTGCTCGCTGCCCTGCTGGGCGGCTGCGGCGGCGGCGCCGCGCCCCTCACCTTCGACCTGGCGGCCCTGCCCGCAGCCGGGCGGCCGGTCGCGGCCGTCCGCTCGATCGCGGTCTCGGAGCCGGTGGGCATCCAGCCCTTCGAGGCCGACCGGATCATCGTGCGCGAACCCGGCGGCGCCCTCTCCTTCCTGGGCGGCGGCCAATGGGCCGACCGCCTGCCGCGCCTGATCCAGACGCGGATCATTCAGAGCCTGGAGAATTCCGGTCGGCTGCGCTCGGTGAGCCGGCCCGGCGACAAGGTCGTGGCCGATTACCAGCTGATCAGCGAGATCCGCGCCTTCGACGTCCAGGCCGGGACCGGGGAGGCGGTGGTCGACCTGTCGCTAAAGCTCGTGGCCGACGGCACCGGCAAAGTGACCGCCGCCCGGATCTTCACGGCCCGGGTCCCCGTGGCCAAGATCGATGCCGGTACCAGCGCCCACGCCCTCGATCAGGCGCTGATCACCGTGCTGGCCGACGTGGTGCGGTGGGTGAATACGGGGCGGTGAGGCCGCATCGTCCGCAAACGCTCTGGCATCGTCAGACGGTGCGCCTCTGGAAGGATGACGTCCCGTCCACGCCCTCATCCTGAGGTGCCCGCGCCAGCGGGCCTCGAAGGAGGCCTCCAGGGATCGCGCGGCCGGCGGGAGGGCTCCTTCGAGGCCTCCGCTGCGCTCCGGCGCCACAGGATGAGGTGGAGGATTGGACGGGCGGGGCCCTTTCGGACACGCCCTACGATCTGCGGCTGAGCGCCCTCGCCGACGCCGGACCTGTCTCGGCGAAGGCGCGCTCTACCGCAGCGCCTTGGCCAGCACGACGTTGAACGGCCGGAAGCCGCGCCCCTGGAAGAAGCGGAGGGCCTCTTCGTTCCGCGTCCACGCGTCGAGGACAAGGCGATCCACCTGCAGAGCCGTGGTCGCGGCTTCCACCGCGCGCAGGAGCGCGGTCGCCACGCCGGCACGGCGGGCGGGTTCCCGGACCGCGATGCGCTGGATGTAGATGCGCCGGCGCGCCTGCGTGAGCACCGTGGGCGGACGTTCCTGCAACTCGTACCAGGGATAGCTAACCGGCTCGGCGGACTGCTCGGCGATCAGAAGGTCGTTCTCGGGCTTGTCGAGGAGGCTCGCGAAGAAGGCCCGCAACTCGGCCGCATCGACCTCGGCTTTGAAGACGTCCGGCTCCAGCCGCACGTGCAGCGCCTGCACGATAGCGTTCAGCGCGACCAGGACGTGCAAATCTGCCGGCGTGGCGGGACGTACGAAGACCGCCTGCTTACCAGCCATGCCGATCTAATTACGCAGCTCAAGTTCGAACGCGGGCAGAGTCTCGTCGGCTCGATACACACCGACCACGACGACCCGCTCCGGACGGTCGCGGGTGACCGCCAGGACGGCTCTCATGTCACCGGCGCGAACGAGGAAAGCCTCCTCGCCGCTGAGCATCCCCAGGCGAACGACATCGTCCGAATGCGTCAGTGTTTCGCGATCCTGCGCGACACGCTCGACTCGTTGAAGAAGCCGATCCACATCGACGGTTTTGAGGCCCTGCGCGCGCATGTGATCGACGGCGTGCTGGGTGAAGACTGCGTTCATGTCTGGCGATCCCCCGGCTCGGATCCGAACATGCGCTTGATATCGTCGAGCGTGCGCAGCTTCCCGTCTCGGATATCGCGTTTTGCCGCTTCGATCATCGGCCCCACCAGTTCCTGCAACGCAATGCCCAGGACATCTGTCTCGCTCAACGCGCGACGCACCCGATTTTCAGAGCGGGCGGCGCCCCACCCGTATAACCCCATGCCCAGGAGGACGATCAGGAGCAGCTAGAACGAGCGGCTGTGTGGCGTTGCACTCCAGTCGAGAGTCTGTACTCCGTCGCGTGTCGTCGTGATCTCAAAGATGTAGGCGCCCGACAGCACGGTGCCAACCAGACCAAGCAGGCCGAGGCCGAGTGCTTTCATGAGCGGATGGTCGAAGAGCAACCGCCTGATGCGCTCCACCGAGCCGCCTCTGATTCTGATAGATCCCGTTCGGCGTTAGAGATTGTTTCAGGCAGCGCGTCCGCGCAAGACGACCGCTTGGTTCCTCACTCCATCACGGCGGCCTTCAGGATCACCACCATGGTGGCCCGGGCCGGTCCGTCGGTGCAGCGCACGAGGTGGGGCCGGTCGCAGCGGTAGCGCAGGGTCTCGCCGGCCCGGGCCCGCTGCACGACCCCGCCGATCTCCACCTCGAACGCCCCCTCGGCGACCGACAGCGATTCCACCGAGCCGCGCTGGTGCGGGTCCGAATCGAGGACCCCGCCGGGATCGGCCGTGACCTCGTACCATTGCAGCCACTCGATCGTCTTCAGCCAGCCGATGATCGCGAGCCGTACCTTCCCGTCCTCGGAAACCAGGATCGGCGTGTCCGCCCGGGAGGTCTTCTCGATGAACGGCTCCTCGTCGCCCGCCGCCAGGACCCGCTCGATCGAGACGTCGAGGGCCTGGGAGAGCCGCCAGATCGTCGCCAGAGTCGGGTTGGTCTCGTTGCGCTCGATCTGGCTGATGATCGACTTGGCCACGCCCGATTGCTCGGCGAGTTCCGAGAGCGACAGGTTGTAGGCCTTGCGCAGGCGCTGGATCGTCTTGCCGAGCTGGCCGGAGAGCACCTGCGCCCCGGTCAGCAGGTCGCGCCCGCGTCCCCGGTCGGGCCGTTCCGCCTGATCCTGCATGATCTCCGGTCCGCCTGCGCCGTTCCGTTATCCGAACGATCGTGCGCTTCTTCAAACGCAATCGCCGCCCGGGCGCAAGGCGGAGGGGGCTCGGCGCACTGGAAAGCGCCGCTGCCCGCCCGGTCTACGGCCAGAGGGCGTGGAAGTGGTGGACCGGCCCGTGGCCCGCCCCGACGCCCAGGCGGTCCGCGGCGGCGAGCGCGGCCGTGAGGTAATCCTTGGCGCCGGCCACCGCCTCCGGCAGGGTCAGCCCCCGGGCGAGGCCCGCCGCCACCGCGGCCGAGAGGGTGCAGCCGGTGCCGTGGGTGTTGGCGGTGGCGATCCGCGGCGCCGCCAGGGTCCGCAGGGTCCCGTCCGCCGTCACGAGGTGGTCGATACTCTCCCGCCCCGTCCCGTGGCCGCCCTTGATCAGCACCGCCCGGGCGCCGAGCGCCACGAGCCGCCGGGCCTGCGCCACCGCCGCGGCGTCATCCTCGGCGACCGACTCGCCGAGCAGCACCGCGGCCTCCGGCAGGTTGGGGGTGATCAGGTCGGCCCGTGCCATCAGCCGGTCCCGGAGCGCCGCCACGGCGTCGTCGGCGATCAGCCGGTCGCCGCTGGTGGCGACCATCACGGGGTCGAGGACGACGGGAATCGCCCCGGCGTGGCGCGCGAGACCCTCGGCCACCGCTTCGATCACCGCGGGCCGGGACAGCATGCCGATCTTCACGGCGCGCACCGCGAGGTCGGAGAACACGCTGTCGATCTGCCGGGCCACGAACGCCGCCGGCACGTCGTGGATGCCCTGGACGCCGAGGGTGTTCTGCGCGGTCAGCGCCGTGATCACGCTGGCGCCGTAGACGCCGAGCGCCGAGAAGGTCTTGAGGTCGGCCTGGATGCCGGCGCCGCCGCCGGAATCCGAGCCCGCGATGGTCACGGCGATCGGCACCGGGCCGCGGCTCATCGGGCCGCTCATCGCGTCCGCTCCGCCAGGGCGGCGTCGATCCGGGCGCGCAGGTCCCGGGCGCGCGGGCGCACCGGCTCCGCCCCGAACAGGGCGGTGATCACCGCGACGCCGTCCGCCCCGGCGGCGATCACGGCGGCGGCGTTCTCCAGGCCGATCCCCGCGATGGCGCCGAGGGGCAGGCCCGCGCCCCGGGCGAGGCGCGCCCGGAAGGCGATGCTGGAAAAGCCGTCGAGGCCCACTGGCGGGTCGGGATTGTCCTTGCTCGTGGTGGCGAACACGCCGCCGATGCAGGCGTAATCCACGGGCAGCCGGTACAGCTCGTCGGCCTGGGCCGCCGTCTTCACGGTGAGGCCGATGATCGCGTCCGGCCCCAGGAGACGGCGGGCCTCGGCCGGATGGAGGTCGCCCTGGCCGAGATGCACGCCCTCCGCCCCCGCGGCGAGGGCGAAGTCGACCCGGTCGTTGACCAGCACCGGCACCCGTCCGCCCACCGCCTCCCGAATCGCCCGGATCCGCGCCAGGGCGGCGCGGGCGTCCGGGATGTCCTTCTCGCGGTACTGGAGCAGGGTGCAGCCCCCCGCCACCGCCTCGGCCCCGAGCCGCCCCAGCCTGTCGCCGTCGCCGCCGCAGATTCCGACATCGAGGAGACCGTAGAGCCGCAGGTCGACCGCGCGGCCCCCGGTCGGTGCGGCGTTCGCGCTCTCTGGCATCGCTGTCGCTCGGCCCCCGCCCCGGCCGGCCCCGCGCCGGCCCGTCCCGGGCGGCCCTGTTTGGGCAGCCCCCGCCGGCTTGGCAAGCGTGTCCCGTGCGCCGGTGCCGCGCGGTCAACGGCGGCGTTGACGCGCGGCGATCCTGCCCCCCTATAGAGCGCGCGCCGCCGGAGCGGATGCCGGTCGGCGGACGCGCGCGCGGTGGATCAAGATCTTAGGGCGGATCGGCGGGGAGAGGCGGTCGAGGGACGATGAAGGGTGCCGCGGCGCAGACGGGTGCGCGCGGGGCGCAGGCCCCGCCGGAGCGCTCCTCCGTAGGCCTCGTCGCGGTGATCGTCGCCGCGACCGGGGGGGAGCCGCGCGCCCTCACGATCCGGGTGCCCGACCAGGCGCCCGGCCGCGGCGACGGCCTGCCGGCCGGTCCGCTGGTTCCCGAGCACGCCACCCTGGAGCGGGGCCTGCGCGCCTGGGTGGAGCGGCAGACGCACCAGCGCCTCGGCTACGTGGAGCAGCTCTACACCTTCGGCGACCGCGACCGTTCCGGGGCCTCGGACATGGCGGAGGTGCACTCCCTCTCGGTGGCCTACCTCGCCCTGGTCCGCGAGGAGCGCCCGGCCGGCCTCGCCGAGGCGGCCTGGCAGAACTGGTACCGCTACCTGCCCTACGAGGATTTCCGCAACGGTCGTCCGCCCCAGCTCGACGCCATCGCGGAACGGCTCTCCGCCTGGGCGGGGGAGCCCGAGGACCGCGCCACCCGGACCCGCCGCCTCGACCGCCTGGGCCTGACCTTCGGCATGAACGGCGGCACCTGGAACGAGGAGCGCGTGCTGGAGCGCTACGAATTGCTGTTCGAGGCCGGGCTGATCCCGGAGGCCGGCGGCAATGCCGGCCCGGCGCTCCCGAACGACCCGGCCGGCGTGCCCATGGCCTTCGACCACCGCCGGGTGCTCGCCACGGCGATCGGCCGGCTGCGGGGCAAGATCAAGTACCGCCCGGTGGTGTTCGAGCTGATGCCGCCGGAATTCACCCTGCTCCAGCTCCAGAAGACCGTCGAGGCCCTGTCGGGGACGCAGCTGCACAAGCAGAATTTTCGCCGGCTCGTGGCGCAGCAGGGGCTGGTGGAGGAGACCGAGAGCGTCACCAGCGGCGCCGCCGGCCGACCGGCGCGGCTGGTGCGGTTCCGCCGGGAGGTGCTTCTGGAGCGGCCCGCGCCGGGGCTGCGGCTGCCGTTGCGGCGGGTGGGGTAATGGGGCTCGGCTGCTGCGGGCTGAGAGCACCCGGTCGATGATCGCCTAGGCGACGGCTTTCGCCACCATCTCCGGATGCTGCCCGATCACCCGCACGTAGGCGATGGCGAAATCCGGGGCGGCGGTCCGCGCCTGCTCCCAATCGCGCAGTGTGCCGATCGGAACCCGGAAGCGGCTGGCGAACTCGGATTGCGACAGGCCGAGCCCGGTGCGCGTCCTGCGGATCAGGCGGGCACGCTGACCGCGGTCCAGCGCCTCGGCCGTCGTATCGAAATCCTCGGCGTCCGCCGGATCAGCCGGCAGCGCGATAGGCTCGCTCTTCACCCGTGTTGCTCCTTCTCACCGAGATGAAACGGGCCCGGTCCGCCCGCCAGACGAAAACGCCGGTGAACAGCGTCCCCTCCACCAGCCCGACCACCTTGAACCGTCCCTCTCCGTCGATCTCCCGAATGGAGGGGATGAGCAGATGATCACCGTCCTCGAAGATCCGGTCGCCAAACGCCAGGGACAGCTTGTGCTTCCTGCGATTGCTCGCATCCTTAATGGGAGCGAACCGGTCGGCCGTCATCGAGCGAGACGATACGGAAATTCCGTATGGTCATCAACGGTCGCTCTCAACGCCCCTGCAATGTGTCGCCGTGGCCTTCGGCAGGCCGAGGCCATCAAGCAGGCACAGGATTGGCCCCCGCCCGGCACCGCAGGAGAAACCGCATGACGACCAAAACCGAAAAGCAAAAAATGCTGTCCGGCGAGCCCTACCGGCCCGGCGACCCGGAGCTCGCCGCCGACGCGCGGCGCGCCCGCGCCTGGATGGTCCGCTACAACGCCACCCTGGACGCCTCCCCCGACGAGCGGCGCGTCCTCCTGCGCGAACTCCTCGCCCATGTCGGCGCGGACGCGGTAATCCGGCCGCCGTTCTTCTGCGATTACGGCCAGCACATCGCGATCGGCGACGGGGTGTTCCTCAACTTCAACTGCGTGATCCTCGACGTTGCCCCCGTGTCGATCGGCGACCTCACCCAGGTCGGCCCCGGGGTGCAGTTCCTGACCGCCGACCATCCGCGCGATCCGGCGCTGCGCCGGGCGGGTGTCGAATCCGGTCGGCCCATCGTGGTCGGGGCGAATGTCTGGATCGGCGGCGGCGCGCTGATCCTGCCCGGCGTCACGGTGGGCGACGACGCCATCATCGGCGCGGGCGCCGTCGTCACCCGCGACGTGCCAGCGGGCGCGACCGTCGTCGGCAACCCGGCCCGGCCGCTGCCGCGGGGTTGACGGCGCTCCTACCCGTAGGTGTGGTCCTCGGCCGGGAAGCGCCCGGCCCGGACCTCCTCGGCATAGGCCTTCACGGCCTCCTCGATATGGCCGCGCAGGCTGCCGAACTGGCGCACGAATTTCGGCGTGCGCTCGGACAGGCCGAGCATGTCCTCCAGCACCAGGATCTGCCCGTCGCAGACCGCCGAGGCGCCGATGCCGATCGTGGCCGCCGTGACGCGGGGCGATGTCGCGATGGCGCGCGCCACCGGCTCGACGATGCCCTCCAGCACGATCGCGAAGGCCCCGGCTTCGGAGATCGCCCTTGCGTCCTCCAGGAGGCGACGCTCGTCGTCGGGGGCGCGGCCCTGGACCTTGAAGCCGCCCATCGTGTTCACCGCCTGGGGGGTGAGCCCGATATGGCCCATCACCGGCACGCCGCGCTGGACTAGGAACGCCACGGTCTCGGCGAAATGGGCGCCGCCCTCCATCTTGATCGCCCCGGCGCCGGTCTCCTTCAGCACCCGGGCGGCGTTGAGGAAGGCCTGCTCCCGGCTCGCCTCGTAGGAGCCGAACGGCATGTCGACCACGACGAGCGCCTTCTCGGTGCCGCGGATCACCGCCTGGGCCTGGAGGATCATCATCTCCAGGGTCACGGGAATGGTCGATTCCATCCCGTGCATGACCATGCCGAGGGAATCGCCCACCAGGATGAAATCGCAATAGGGGTCGACGATGCCGGCCGTGTGGGCGTGATAGGCGGTGAGCGCGATGATCTTGCGCCCCTCGGCCTTGCGCTTGCCGATATCGATCGCCCGGAGCCGGCGGGACTGCACGACCTGCGACATGGTTCAGATCCCTTTCGGTATCCGCGCGTCTCCCTCCCCCGCAGAGGGGGGAAGGAGACGCGCGTGTCAGGCCTCGTCGCGCTTCTTACACCGCCCTGCCCCCCGGGTCAGCGCCCCGCCTGCGGCTCGGTCCCCGCCTGCCAGGCCGGATCGACGCGCAAGGCCGCGGTCTCATGCTTGTCCTGCCAGCCCTCGACGCCTTCGGGGAACCAGCGGATGCCGGTATAGCCCTTGCGCACCAGCCGCTTGGCGGCGTTCCAGCTGCCCCAGCACTCCACATGGCAGAAGACCACGACGGGCTTGGCCCTGTCGTTGCCGGTCAGCGCGGCGACGCGCGCGTAGAACAGCGCCTCGCGCTCGGGCGCCAGGGGTTCGGCCCCGGCCTCGGGCAGCCAGACCGCGCCCGGGATCGAGGGGTGCACCGGCAGCCAGAGGCGGCCGGCGGGGAAGTTCGACGGCTTGCGGTCCGGCGCCGCCACGTCGATCAGCACCGGCTTGTCCGGCCCCGCCAGCAGGGCGGCGACGGCGCCGGCGTCGACCACCGCCGCGCCCGTCAGGGTCGGCGGCGTATAGCCCTTCGGTGGACCGGCATAGAGCCCCTCCGGCTCCGGGACGTTGACGGGGGAATCGGCCGGCGCGGCGGCGAGGCCGCCGAGCGCCGCCAGGGCCGCTGCGATCCGGACGATCGGGCCTGCGGTCCGCATCGCTCAGTTCGTCGGGCTCGGCGGGGTGAAGCTGTGCTGCCAGTGCCCGCCCTGGTTGTCGGAGGCCGCCACCTGGATCGGCTTGCCGTCCGGCTTGAACGCGAAGTTGATCACCGGGTTCGAGGAGATCGAGATGTCGCCCGTCAGGGTGAAGACCGTCTGGTCGCCGGCCGAGACGACGATCTTGTCGATGTAGCGGGCCGGCGTGAAGTCCCGGGTGACCTGGTTCATCTGCATGCCGGAGAAGTTCGGGTGGCGGACCATCAGCGTCGCCTCCACGGGCTGGCCGGGCTGGGCGTCGGCGAACTTCATGCGCATGTCGCCCATACCCTTCATGGCCTCCTCGTCGCTCATGCCCATCGGGGCCGAGCAGCCGCCGGACGCCTTCACGAACTGCTTGGCCTCGTAGAGCTTGCCGTCCTGCGTCTCCACCACGGCGTGCATGTCGGTGTAGTTGTTGACCCGCACGCGCAGCTTCAGCTCCGCCGGGTCGGCGGCCGGGCCGAACGCGAACCGGGCCGCGTAGGGCGCCGGGTTGTCGTCGATGATCAGCGACACCGCCTTGATCTGCCCGTCCTTGGGCATGGTCAGGGTGATCGGCACCAGGGCGGCGTCGAGGGCGCGCACGGGTGCATCGATCTTCACAAGGCTGTCGGTCGGCGTGATCGCGCGGTCGCCGAAGATCGACGTGGCGATCTCGTGCCAGCGGGCGGCCCGCTCCTGATCCGTGTCGGAGGCGCCCGCGGCCCGCGCGGCGCCGGCGAGCGGCCCGGTCACGGCGGTCGCCGCGAGGGCGAGCCCGAGGGCGAGAACGGTCCTGTTGATCCTGGAGGTCATGGCGTGTCTCCCGTCTGGTTACGATAGGGCGGTCCGGAAACTTAGTCCCACTCGAGTTCTTGGTAGGCTACGGTGACGTTGCGGCCGTTGTAGGTGTCGAACAGCGCCCACTTGTCCCGCTGACCCTTCGCGACGCTGTCGACCGCCTTCTCGATCGACACGTCCTTGGCGATCGCCGCGCGGGTGCCGTCGCGCAGCGCCGTCAGGTAGCCGGTGAGGTCGGCGAGCGCCGGGGCGAGATCCACCGTCACCGGCCCGTGGCCCGGCACCGCCCGGGCGGGACCCATGGCCTTTAGGCGCTCGGCCTCCTTCAGCCAGCCCTTCAGGCTGCCGTCGAGGGAGGGGATGCGGTTCACGAACAGCAGGTCGGCGGGAAACAGCAGGCCGCTGCCCGAGTCGATCATCGACAGGTCCGAGGTGGTGTGGGCCGGGCCGTGCGCCGTGAAGGTCAGACGGCGGTCGCCGAGGTCGATCTCGGCCGTGTCGGCCACGGTCATCGTCGGGTAGACCACCGGCCCGGTCCGGTCTTCGCCGAGGAGATCGCTCAGGCGCTTGCGGTAGAATTCCCCCCGGGCCGAGAGCGCCTCGGTGAGCTTGGCGTGGCCGATGAAGACCGGCTTGTCCTGCACGAACGCCCCCGCCCCGAAGACATGGTCCGGGTGGACATGGGTCAGCACCACGTGGGTGATCGGCTTGGGGGTGCGTTTGGCGATCTCGGCGCGCAACCATTGGCCGTCGGCGAGGCTGCCGCCGGATTCGGTGACCAGCACGCCGTCCCGGCCGATGACGAAGCCGATATTGGCGATGGCGTCGGCATTCTCGGCGGTGGCGTCGGCGATCAGGCCCTTGCGCATGAAGATGCCCGGCCCGACCTCCGCCATCGTGACGGATTCGGCGGCGCGACCGAGGGTCGGCAGGCAGCAGAGGCACAAGCCGCCGAACAGCGCGCCGCGCCGCGACACGGTGCGACGGCCGGCGACGACGGATTCCCACGGTTGGACGGCGGACGCCGTCATGCCGAATCCTCCCGATCTTGTTGTCTACCATTAAGTAGGTAGATCTTTGGGCGGTCAAGTGGCAGACAGGGGAACGGACGCCGGACGGTGACACGTTCGCGCGAGCCGGACGAGACGGTTTAGGCGATGCGAGACACCCGCGCCGAGCTGCTGATGCAGGCCGAGACCCTGGTCCGGGGGCGCGGCTATGCCGGGTTCAGCTATGCCGACCTCGCGGAGGCGGTGGGCATCCGCAAGGCGAGCATCCACCACCACTTCCCCACCAAGGTCGATCTCGGGGCCGCCCTGGTGGCGGCCTACGCGGCCCGCTACGCCGCCGCCCTGGCGGTGATCCGCGCCGACGGTCCGGACGGGCCGGGCCGGGTGGAGGCCTACGGCAAACTCTATCTCGGCGGGGTCGAGCAGGGGCTCGGCTGCCTGTGCGCGGCGCTCGCCATCGAGGGCGAGGCCCTGCCCGAGCGCCTCCGCCGGGACATCGCGGCCTTCTTCGCGGATCACCTCGCCTGGCTGGAGGCGGTCCTGCGGGAGGGCCAGGCGGCGGGAAGCGTGCGCGCGGGCGCGGATCCGGCGGCGCTCGCCCGCTACGTCATCGCCACCCTGGAGGGGGCGCTGCTGATGGAGCGCCTGTTCGCGAGTCCCGACGCCTTCCGGGGGACGCTGGCGGTGCTGGTCGATGGGCTCAGGACGCCATGAAGCGCGCGTAGCCCGCCGCCCGCAGCTGGCAGGCCGGGCAGGTGCCGCAGCCGTAGCCCCAGGGATGCCGCTGTCCGCGCGCGCCGAGATAGCAGGTGTGGCTCTCCTCGACGATCAGGTCGACCAGCGCCGCCCCCCCCAGGGTCTCGGCAAGGCTCCAGGTCTGCGCCTTGTCGAGCCACATCAGCGGTGTGTGCAGCACGAAGCGGCGGTCCATGCCGAGGTTCAGCGCCACCTGCAGCGCCTTGATCGTGTCGTCGCGACAATCGGGATAGCCGGAATAGTCGGTCTCGCACATGCCGCCGACCACGTGGCGCAGGCCCCGCCGGTAGGCGAGCGCCGCCGCGAAGGTCAGGAACACGATGTTGCGCCCGGGCACGAAGGTGTTGGGCAGGCCCGACGCTTCGTAACCGATCGCCGCATCCCGGGTCAGCGCCGTCTCGGAGATTTTGCCCAGGGCGTCGAGGGCGATCGTGTGGTCGTCGCCGAGGCGTGAGGCCCAGGCCGTATCGATGCGACCCATCCCGTCCCGGAGCGTGGCCCGGCGGTCGAGCTCGACCCGGTGGCGCTGGCCGTAGTCGAAGCCCAGCGTCTCGACGTGGTCGAACCGGTCCAGCGCCCAGGCGAGGCAGGTCGCCGAATCCTGGCCGCCGGAGAACAGCACAAGCGCTGAGTGGTCACCCGGTCTCACGGTCTCAGTCGCCATCGTATTCCGCCCAGGACATCGGGGTCTCCGCGACCCGCACCCGGGCGAGGCCCGGCAGGTCCGGTCGCAGGCGATGCCAGATCCAGGCCGCGATGATCTCGGCGGTGGGATTCTCCAGGCCCTCGATCTCGTTGAGGCAATGGTGGTCGAGCCGGGCGAGCAGCGGGCCGAAGATCGACTCGATCTCGTAGAAGTCGATCACCCAGCCCGTGTGGGGATCGACCGGCCCGGCCACGGTCAGCTCGACCCGGTAGGAATGCCCGTGCATCCGGTGGCAGCGATGGGTCTCGGGCACGTTCGGCAGGCGGTGGGCCGCCTCGAAGGTGAAGGCTTGGGTGATCTTCATGGGCGGGGTTCGCGGGCTGGGACCGATCTCGCACTCGCAATAGCGCCGACCGGCCGTCCCGCGCAAAGGCGCTGTGTCCCGGGGCGTGCCCCGCCCCGCCCCCCACGGCCGAGGAGGGCCGCTGCGGCGAAGGTCAGTCCTGGCCGCTCTCCTCCGACCACCGCGCGTACCACGCCTTTAAGATCCGCAACTGATTCTCCGCGTAGTAGCGCTGCCCGGCGCTCAACGCGTCGGAGGCGTTGAAGTGGAGCGCGTATTCCGCGTTCCCCTCCAGCACCATCAGGTGCTTGTAGTACAGGACGAGGTCGGTCCCCTCGTCGAAGCTCGACAGGATCGCGAGGGCGGCGTCGAGCTCCTCCGCCCGCCGCCGGGCCAGGACGTCGCCGGCGGCCGCCTTCTCGCACAGGGCGACGAGGTGCAGCACCTCCCGCGGCAGGACGTTGCCGATGCCCGTGATGGCGCCCCGGGCGCCGCAATTGACGTAGCCGTGCACCACCTGCGTATCCACCCCGACCATCAGGGTGATGTCGGGCGCCTGGCCGGTGATGTGCTCGGCCGCGTAGGTGAGCGCCTGGGCGCCGCCGAACTCCTTGAACCCGACGAGGTGCGGGTACCGGTCGCGCAGGCGGAAGAACAGTTCCGCCCGGGTCTCAAAGCCGTAATAGGGGCTGTTGTAGATCACCGACGGCAGGTCGACGGCCGCCTCCAGGATGCCGGCGAAATGGGCCTCCTGCGCCGCCGCCGAGCTGCCGCGCGACAGGACCCGCGGGATGATCATCAGGCCCTGCGCCCCGGCCGCCTTGGCGTGGGCCGCGAGCGCCGCTGCCCGCTTCGGGTTCTGCGCGCCGGTCCCGACGATCACCGGGACGCCGGCCGCCAGCAGCCGCTCGACGCCCGCCATCCGCTCCGCGTCGGTCAGCAGCGGCCAATCGCCCATCGAGCCGCAATAGACCACCGCCGACATCCCGGCATCGACGAGGTCCCGCCCCTTCCGGGCGAGGGCGTCGAGATCGGGCGTGCGGTCCGGCCGGCAGGGCGTCATCAGGGCCGGGATCGTGCCGGAGAAGATCTGTCGGTCGGAGGCCATCGCCGGCTCGTCTGCTGGGAGGGGGATCGTCCCCGCCGGCCTGGCGGCCTCGCGGGACGGCGCGTCTCCCCATGGCAGCAGCGGGCGATTCGGGCAAGGATTTTATACAATCAACCGCGGGATCTATGGCTTTGGCGCCGTGCCCAGAAAGGCCATCAGCGAGGCGGCGACGTGGTCGATATGGTCGGCCAGGAGGGCACAGGCGGCCGAGGCGTGACCGTTCCGGCACAGCCGGACGATCTCCCGATGCTCGCGGTCCGCTCGCTCCAGCTCCGCCGCATCGGTGGAGAGCTGCAGGCGGGTGTAGCGGTCGTACTCCGCCAGCAGCGCGCCGACGATCCCGAGGGTGCGGGGGCGGTCGGCCCGGCTGTACAGGAGCAGGTGCAACTCCGTGTTGAGGGTGCCCCAGCGCGCAGTCGCCCCGTCGCGCAGCGCCGCCGCGAAGTCCTCCAGCAGGGCGTCCGCCCGATCGAAGTCGCCCCCGGTCAGCCGGGGCGTCGACAGGGCGAGGAGGCGTGGTTCGAGAACGCCCCGGAGTTCGAGGGCTTCGGCCGCGTCGGCCGGCGAGAGCGGGGCCACCGTCGCACCCCGGTGCGGGTGGATCCGCACGAGGCCCTCAGCCTCGAGCTGGAACAGGGCTTCCCGGACCGGGATCCGGCTGGCGCCGAACTCCGACGCGAGGCCGTCCTGGCGGAGCTGCGACCCGGCCGGATAGCGCCCATCGAGGATGCGCCGCCGGATCTCGAACCCGATCGAACTTGCGATGGTCCGGTTCTTCATGGTTCGCTCCCCATCCGTCCCGGAAGCGCCGCGGGACCCTTGACGGCAGCAGTCGGGTGTTGAAATTGTATAAAATCGATCGGGCGTCGGGGCTCGATCCGGAAAGGGTGCCCGCGATGACGCTCGACCGCCGCCAGCTTCTGGCCGGGACCGCCTGCGCGGCCGCCGCCGGCCTCGGCCGCCCGTACGTCGCCCGGGCCCAGCCCGGCGGCAGCGTGCTGCGCTTCATCCCGTCGACGCCCCTGCCGTCCCTCGATCCGATCGTCGCCACGAGCTACGTCATCCGCAACCACGGCTACCTCGTCTACGACACGTTATTCGCCACGGACGAGAACTTCCGGATCCAGCCGCAGATGGTGAGCGACTGGCAGACCGCGCCCGACGGCCTGCGCTGGACGTTCCATCTCCGGGACGGCCTCAGCTTCCACGACGGCACCCCCGTCGAGGCCAAGGACTGCATCGCGTCCATAGCGCGCTGGTCCAAGCGGGACGCGTTCGGGCAGACGCTCGCGGGCTTCGTGGCGGAATACGGCCAGGCGGACGCGCGGACCTTCACCATCAGTCTGAAGCGGCCGTTCCCCCTGCTCCCGGCGGCTTTGGGCAAGCTGTCGTCCAACGTGCCCTTCATCATGCCGGAGCGCATCGCCCTGCAGGACGCGTCCAAGCCGATCGCCGACGCCATGGGCTCCGGGCCCTGGCGCTTCGAGGCGCGGGAATGGATCCCGGGCCAGAACGCGATCTACATCCGCCATGCCGGCTACCGGCCCCGGGAGGAGGCGCCGTCCTGGGCGGCCGGCGGCAAGGTCGCCAAGGTCGACCGGATCGAGTGGCTCGCCATCACCGAGGCCTCAGCGGCGGTCGGCGCGATGATCCAGGGGGCGGTCGACTGGTACGAGCAGCCGGCGATCGACCTGATCCCCGTGCTCAAGGGCAAGCCGGGGATCGAGATCCGCAACGTGCCGCTCGGGCTGATCCTGCTGATGCGGTTCAACCACACGCAGCCGCCGTTCAACAATCCCGAGATCCGCCGGGCCGTGATGATGGCCATGAAGCAGGACGACTACATGCAGGCGGTGGTGGGCGACCCGGACTACTACCGGGAGGCCAAGACCTTCTTCACGCCAGGCTCGCCGATGTCGACCGGCGCCGGCGGGGGCGCCGCCATGCAGGAGGACCTCGCCAAGGCCAAGGCGATGCTGGCCAAGGCCGGCTACAAGGGCGAGACGATCGTGCTGCTCGCCCCGGCCGACCAGCCGATCGCCTACAACCAGTCGCTGGTGACCCAGGACCTGCTCAAGCAGCTCGGGATGAACGTCGACCTGGTCTCGACCGACTGGGGCAGCTTCATCGCCCGCCGCGGCAACCGCGGGCCCGTCGATGCCGGCGGCTGGTCGGTCTTCCACACCCTGTGGTCGGGGGCGGACGTGCTGAACCCGGCCCTGCACCCGCTGATCCGGGCCAACGGTCCGGCCGCCTGGTTCGGCTGGCCGGACGACCCGACGCTGGAATCGCTGCGGAGCGAATGGATCGCCACGGGGGACGAGGCGCAGCAGAAGGCGCTGGCCGCGCGCATCGAGGCGCGCGCCTTCGAGGTCGTCCCCTACGCCCCGGCGGGCCTCGTGCAGCAGCCGATGGCCGTCAGCACCAAGCTCAAGGGCATGGTCATGGCCCCCGTCCAGTTCTTCTGGAACATCGAGAAGACCGGCTGATAACAGTGGCCCATGAGGCTGACGCCTCGTGGGCGAACCGCCGCATGGGCGGCGACGCGCGTTCGCGCTTGCCGACGGCCGAACGCTGGAAGAGTCCGTGTCTACGGCCGCCGGTATGATCGGGGATTCCAAAGGGACGTGTCCCTTTGGTGGGGTGTCGGGGTGAAACCCCGACGGGTCAGCCCGTGGGAGCCGCCCCCTTCCCGGACACCCCCGCTTGCGCGAAGGTCGCCATGCCGGTGTGGCAGGCCAGCGCCCCCTTGAGCATGCCCATCGCCATGGCGGCACCGGAGGCCTCGCCGAGCCGCATGCCGAGCGCCAGCAGCGGCACGAGGCTGAGCCGCTCCAGAACCTCCGCATGGACGCCCTCCGCCGAGACGTGGCCGGCGAGGCAATGGTCGAGGGCGGACGGGTCGGCGGCGTGCAGCACGGCCGCCGCTGCGGTCGCCACGTAGCCGTCGATCACCACCGGGATCCGCTGCAGCCGGGCCGCCAGGATCGCCCCCACCATGGCGGCGATCTCCCGGCCGCCGAGGCGGGCGAGCACCTGGAGCGGATCGCCGAGATGGCCGGCATGGTGGGCGAGCGCCGCCTCCACGGCCGCGACCTTCCGGCTTAAGCCCTCCCGGTCCACGCCCGTGCCGTGCCCGACCCAGTGGGCGGGATCGCCGCCGAACAGGGCGGCATAGAGGGCGGCGGCCACCGTGGTGTTGCCGATGCCCATCTCGCCGATGCCGAGGCAGTCGGTGCCCGCGGCCACCGCCTCCATGCCGAACGCCATGGTGGCGACGGTGGCGCGCTCGTCGAGGGCCGGCCCTTCGGTAATGTCGCCGGTCGGCAGGTCGAGGGCGAGGTCGAACACCTTGAAGCCGAGCCCGTAGGCCGCGCAGATCTGGTTGATCGCGGCTCCGCCCGCCGCGAAATTGTCGAGCATCTGCCGGTTGACCGCGTCCGGGAAAGCCGAGACGCCCCGCCGCGTCACCCCGTGGCTGCCGGCGAAGACGCAGACCAGGGGGCGGTCGAGGCTCGGCGGCGCCTTGCCCTGCCAGGCTGCCAGCCAGGACACGAGGCTCTCCAGCCGCCCGAGGGAGCCCGCGGGTTTGGTCAGGGTGGCGTCCCTTGCGGCGACGGCGTCCTGCGCCTCCTGATCGGGTCCGGGCATCGCCCGCAGCAGGTTGCGAATATCGTCGAACGGGTTGGCCTCGGTCATGGCGGCGATGATTTCCTGTGGGCGCGGGCAGACGGAGCCGGATCGGGGCGGGTATACCGGGCCGGCCCGCGCCACCGGCGGGCGGTGCGGGAGACCGCGATGGACAGGCAGACCGGCGGCGAGGCCGACTGGCCCGGGCGCGGCGCCCTGTACGACCTCGCCGGGTGCGTGCGGTTCTACTCCCGCCTGCCCGTGCCGCAACTGCCCGGGGAGCCGGATCCGCATCGCAGTCCGGATTTCACCCGCCTGCCGCGGATGCTGCCCCTGGCCGGCGTGATCGTCGCCCTGCCGGCCGCCCTGGTGCTGGCGGCGGGTTGGTGGATCGGGCTCGGGCCGTTCCTGGCGGCGACGCTTGCCGTCGCGGTCCTGGTGGTGGCCACGGGGGCCCTCCACGAGGACGGCCTCGCCGACGTGGCGGACGGTTTCGGCGGCGGCACGACCCGGGAGCGCCGCCTGGAGATCATGCGCGACAGCCGCATCGGCGCCTATGGCGGCGCGGCGCTGGTGCTGGCGTTGGCCCTGCGCATCGGCGCCCTGGCGACGCTCCTCGACCGCACCGGCTACGCGGCCGCCACCGCGCTCGGGCTCGCCGCCGCTGTGTCGCGGGTCGCCGCCCTGGCCCCGATGGTGCTGCTGGAGCCCGCACGCCCGGGGGGGCTCTCCGCCTCGGTCGGACGCCCGGATCGGGCGAGCCTCGCCACCGCCCTCGGCCTTGGCGCGGGTCTGGCGCTCGCCGCCGTTCCCCTCGGCCTGCCCTTCGGCGGCATCGCGCTGATGATCCCGTGCGCGGGCCTCGCGGCCCTGGGCCTGACGCGGCTGGCGCGGAAAAAGATCGGCGGCCAGACGGGGGACGTGATCGGGGCCTGCCAGCAGGTCTCCGAGATCGCCGCCCTGCTGGCCCTGGTCGCGGCGGCGGCGGGGTGACGCCCCGGCCGCGGCGCCCTGATCGGTCATGACCTGGCCACGATCCGCCGGCCAGGGTTTTCGGATGCCGCCCGCGCAAAAACTCTCCTCCCCCTGCACCGGGGTCTGCGTGCTCGAACCCGTCACCGGGCTGTGTCGCGGCTGCGGCCGGACCCGCGACGAGATCGCCGCCTGGGGCAGAATGTCGGAGCCGCAGCGCCGCACCGTCATGGCCGGGCTCGGCGCCCGGATGCGCGCGGCCCACCTGACGCCGCCGGAGGTGGCGCTGCCGTCATGATCCTTATCGGGCTCGCCGCCCTCGCGCTGGTCCTCGCCGCCCTCGTGCTCAGCGACGGCAGCGACAGCGTCGGCGGCCTGATCGGGCAGGACCAGCTCGCGAGCCTCGCCTGGACCGGGATGATCCTCATCCTGGTGGTGGCCGGGTTCTGGCGGACGTTCACCGCCTCGCTCGGCGCGAACCTGCGCGCGCTCCTCGCCTGGGCGCTGATCGGCCTCGCCCTGGTCATCGGCTACGGCGAGCGGGATCGGATCCGGGGCCTCGGCGCCCGGGTGGTCGGTGCGGTGCGGCCCGGAACCGCGATCCCGGGCCCTGACGGTGCCGTCACGATCGTCCGGCGGGCGGATGGCGAATTCCGGGTCGAGGCCGAGGTGAACGGCCGACCGCAAGCGTTCCTGTTCGATACGGGTGCGAGCAGCGTCGTCCTGACCGCCGAGAACGCCGCCGCCCTCGGCCTCGCACCCGCCGCCGCGGCGTTCACGGCGCGCGTGTCCACGGCCAACGGCATCGCCTACGCGGCGCCGGTCCAGCTCGACTCGCTCAGCATCGGTCCGATCATGGAGCGGCGGCTGAACGCCATGGTGGTCAAGCCCGGCGCGCTGTCGGCCAATCTACTCGGACAGAGCTTCCTGCAACGCCTGTCGGGCTATGCGGTCCGTGGCGACCGCCTGATCCTGAGCCCGCCCTGACGGGCCTTCGGCTCAGGCCGCCCGCGCCGCGGGCACCTCCCGGGAGACCAGCGCCACGGCCTCGCGCAGGGTCGAAAGCCCGGCCTCGGGCCGCAGCCCGTGGGTCGAGAGGTGGCGCCTGTAGGCCCGGGCGCCGGGCTGGCCGTTGAATAGCCCGAGCATGTGCCGGGTCACCGCGTGGAGGCGCTCCCCGCCGGCCAGGATCGCGGCGACATACGGCTCGAACGCCTCGACCGCCGCGAAGGCGTCGGGGGCCGGTGCGGGGGTTCCGAACAGCGCGGGATCCACGCCCAGAAGCAGGGCCGGCTCGGCATAGGCGGCGCGGCCGACCATGACGCCGTCGACCTCGGCGAGGCGGGCTTGGGCGGCGTCGAGATCGCGCAGGCCGCCATTCACCGCGAGCGGCAGGCCCGGCAGCCGCTGCTTTAGCCGTGCCGCCCGGCCGTAATCGAGCGGCGGCACGTCCCGGTTCTCCTTGGGTGAGAGGCCCTGGAGCCAGGCCTTGCGGGCATGGACGATCACCCCGTCGACGCCCGCGGCCACCACCGCGTCGGCCAGGGCGTCGAGGGCCGCCTCGGGATCCTGATCGTCGACCCCGATGCGGCACTTGACCGTCACCGGCACGGCGACCGCCGCCTTCATGGCGGCCACGCAATCGGCGACCAGGGCCGGCTCGCGCATGAGGCAGGCGCCGAAGCGGCCGTCCTGCACCCGGTCCGAGGGGCAGCCGACATTGAGGTTGACCTCGTCGTAGCCGAATTCCGCAGCGATCCGCGCGGCCCGCGCCAGCTCTGCCGGGTCCGAGCCGCCGAGCTGGACGGCGACCGGGTGCTCGACCTCCGAGAAGCCGAGCAGGCGCTCGCGCGGACCGTGCAGCACCGCCCCCGTTGTCACCATCTCAGTGTAGAGCCGCGCCCGCGTCGAGAGTGTCCTGTGGAACGCCCGACAGTGGCGATCCGTCCAGTGCATCATCGGGGCGACGGAGAAGCGCCGGCCGGCGAGAGGGTCAGGGTCTTTTGGGGCGGCAATCACGTGCTGTCGCTTTCGTCATGTCCCGCGCCTCACCGTGCGCCATCGGGCCTCGGATGGATCGCCATCCACCCGTGTTGTGCGTGCCGCGCCGCGATGGGACGCGCGCGCGTGAGATCCGGGCGTTGGGTTATCATGCCCGGATAGTCCTCAAAAGAGCGGGGGGCGGCTCGTCGCGGAAGCGGGCCTGCGGCCGGCGCGTCGAGGAGACACTCTGTATCTTCTCCCGGGCCCCTGCGGCCGGCCCTGCGCGCCAGCGTCTTGACCGGCCCGCAATCACCGCCCGCCGGATGAAAGCCTGCCTCCGTGACGGCGGCGCGCGTCGAACCGGCCGGGATCCATCAGAACGCGCGCCCCCGAAGCGACAGCCGGTTCAGCCCCGGAGCCCGTCACCCCCCTCCCCCGGGCGGGCCGGTCGGTCAGGGCAAAGCCCCGACGCCGAGCCCGCCATCCAAGCCGCCGATCGCGGCGGTGTCGACACGGCCACCGCCGCGATCGGGGCATTCGCATCGGCGTGATCGACGCGCAGACGGGCCGTCGCCCGTCGAGGGCACCGATCAACCTGCACATTCCCTCACGCTCGATGGCTGGTGATATAATTCGATCCCTCAACAAAACATAGGATACTTTTTCAGCGAAGGCGAAATCCAAATAACTGAACGCCAAAGACATGTTTTACAAATTAAAAAAAGCAAATTGAAAATCAAAATATCTCTAATGTGAAACAGATATTGTCTGAAATATTTAAGATATGGAAAAATAAGATGCAAAATTGCCTATCATAAAAATTTATTTGTATAATGAAATAATACAAATGGAATATTTGCTTCAAAAAAAATCAAACTTTACTTGATTGTTCGTTATAACAACCCATGGTTTTCTCGGCTTAACTTGACAGAGCGACGATTTTTGAAGCTAAGCACACCCCTTCAGCGTAACGGCGGCGGGGTCGATCGCATGCATCAACCGCTCAGATTGCTCCTATCCGGCCCTGGCTTGATCGGCCTCGTCCATGCGGCGCGAATCCGCGAGCGGGACGATTGCGTCCTGGCCGCGATCGTCGCTCCGGACAGGAACGGCCACCGCGACGCCGCCGAGGGCATCAGGGCCAGTTTCCACACCACCATCGAAGACGCGCTGGCGGGCTCCCGCTTCGATGGTGCGATCATCAGTTCACCCAACGGGAACCACGGCCCGCAGGCGCTTGCCTGCATCGCAGCCGGTCTGCCGACGCTGGTGGAGAAGCCGCTATCCGATGACCTCGGCACCGCACAGGCGATCGTGGAGGCGTCCGAGAAAAGCGGCGTCCCGGTGATGACCGGACATCACCGGGCGCACAGCCCGTTGCTGCAGCGGGCCCGCGCGTTCGTCCAGGCGCCGGAATTCGGCCGGCTGGTGACCGTCCAGGGCTCGGCCCAGTTCTACAAGCCCACCGAATATTTCGCGGACGGACCTTGGCGAAGCAGGCCGGGCGGGGGGCCGGCCCTCATCAACCTGATCCACGAGATCGGCATCATGCGGTCGCTATGCGGCGAGGTGGAGCGTGTTGTCGCGCTCGCAAGCAATGCCGTGCGGGGGTTCCCCGTTGAGGACACCCTCGCGGTGGGGCTCCGCTTCCACAACGGATGCCTCGGCACTTTCATCCTCTCGGATGTCGCAGCCAGCAGCAAGAGTTGGGAGATGACCAGCGGCGAGAATGCAGCATATCCATACTATGGGGATGAATACGCCTACCATCTGGCCGGTACAAATGGATCGCTCGATTTCCCAAGTATGAAGGCAAGACTTTATTCGGGTGCCGAAGCGCCATCCTGGTGGCGACCCTTCGAGAGCCGCGAACTCGAGACCGACCGGGCCGACCCGCTGGAGCGCCAGATCGCCCGTTTCATCGACGTGATCCGCGGTCGGGCCACGCCGCTCGTGTCTGCACGGGATGGCTACAACAACATGGTGGTACTGGACGCGATCCTACGGGCCGCGAAGGACGGCCGGACCGTCGTTGTGCCGCACTAAATGTACCCAGATCTATCAGTGCTCCCGAGCGCTGCAGAACGGAAACTTGGATTATGAGACCGGTACTCTTGCTGGATCCGGCGTTCTCCGCGCTGCCCATATACGATTACCTTGCTCAAAGGGGCATGGACCTCTGGGTCATGGGCTCGCGCGCAGATGACATCCTGGCGAGGAAGGCCGGGGCCCGTTGGGTGCAGCAGGACTATAGCCAACTGGAGGCCGTGAAGATCTGGCTCCGCGAGCACGATTGCGGACTCGTCGTTCCGGGATGTACGGATGTCTCGCTCGCGGCCGCGGCCGCCGCCGCTGTCTCCCCCCATATCGATCCGCCGTCCGTGATCGACGTCCTGAGCGACAAGAGGAAGTTTCGCGAGCTCTGCCGCGGACTTGGCCTACCAGCGCCCCCCGTGGTGCCTGAGACCGCATTTCCCCGCGGCGGTCTTTTCATCTGCAAGCCGGCCGATTCTTTCAGCGGGCGCGGTATCACGATCTTCGACGGCAACAATCTTGGAGATTTCGCCGCCGCCCGTCGTGCGGCGACCGGGACGAGCCCGACCGCCTCGATCCTCGTCGAGGAGTTTATCGCCGGTCCGCTCTACAGCTACACAGTTTTCGTGGAGCAGTTTGAGGCCACGCAGGCTTTTTTCGTCCAGGAAGGTTCCTCCGCCAACCGTTTTGCCGTCGACACGAGCTTCGTCGTCCGGGACATGCCCGCGGCGCTGGCATCGGCTTTCGCCGCCTATGTCCACCGGATCAGCGAGTACCTCGACCTGAAGGACGGGCTTCTCCACATCCAGTTCGTCCTGCGGGACGGGCAGCCGTACCTCATCGAGGCGACCCGCCGCTGCCCCGGCGATCTCTACGCGCTCCTGATCGAATACGCGACAGGTTTCCCCTACGCAGCCCGCTATGCGTCCTACTTCATCGGCGAGACAGTGACGGGCCCCTCGGATCTCGACCGTTTCGTCGTCCGGCATACGGTCACGTCGACTCGAAGCGGCATCAATTCCGGCTTGGAATTGAAGCATCCGCTGCCGCTCCGCGCCTTTTATCCGATCCAGCGAATGGGCGAGACCCTTCTTCCCGATCAGAAGGCCAGATCCGGCGTCCTCTTCCTCGAAACGACTTCTGCCGAGGCCGCAAACGATCTCTACGAGTCCTTTTTGAGCCGCGAGATCTACGAATATTGTCCGACGACGGAGTATCTACTTCCGAAGGAGGGGTATGATTAGGGATATGCTTGCGTATAATTAAGTATTCGGTTTGCTCACGATTTCGACGGTCAATTTCAAATGATGCCGGCATTCTCGCATCCCATCTTCATAACCAAGCCGATGTTGCCGCCTCTGTCGCAATTGTCCTCGGGGATGGAGCGCGTCTACCAGAGCGGCAACGTTACGAATATGGGCCCCATGCATCAGGAATTGGAACTCGAACTGCGCGCCGTGCTGGGCGGCCATAATTTAGTCTTGTACAATAACGGCACGATCGCGCTGATGGCTGCGTTGCAGGCGCTTGACCTGCCGCCCGGCTCTGAAGTCATTACGACTCCGTTCTCGTTTGCAGCCACCACCCATTCCATCAAGGCCGTCGGGTTGCAGCCGGTCTTCGCCGATATCGAACCGGAACACCTGACCCTCGATCCTATCGAAGTCCGCAAGAAGATCACGGATCGCACCCGCTGCATCCTAGCCGTGCACGTTTACGGATTCCCGTGCCGGCTCGATGAACTTGCCGCCATCGCCGCGGAGCATGACCTTCGGCTCGTCTACGACGCGGCGCATGCCTTCGCCGCGACAGTCGGCGGTCGATCCATCGCCGATTTCGGTGACGCGAGCGTGTTTTCTTTCCACGCCACAAAACTCTTCAACACGATCGAGGGTGGAGCGGTGAGCACCCGTTCGCTGGAGCGCTACGACCGTCTTAAAAACTACCGGAATTTCGGCATCATAGACGAAGATACCGTGGATAGCGTCGGCTTGAACGGCAAAATGAGCGAAGTCCATGCTCTCTTCGGGCTGTTGAATCTCCGAACCTACCAGCAGGAATTGTCCCGGCGCCGGGATGTCAGGGCGATTTACACCGAAGAGCTATCGCCCGTGCGGCAGGTCCACATCCCGGATTATCCCGCCTGCGTCGGCGGATCTTATCAGTATTTTCCGATCAGGATAGAGCAATTCAGAGACGTAATATATCACGAACTTAAAAGATTTAATGTCTTCAGTCGCAGGTATTTCTACCCTCTCATCGCCGATTTCAAACCCTATCGCCACCTCGCTCCCCTCGACAGTCTACCGGAGGCCAGGAAGGCAGCCCAGGACGTTCTCTGCTTGCCTTTCTACGGTGATCTGGCAGATGGAACGGCGCGCAGTATCGCTCACTTGGTGCGATCCATCATCGACAGGCATGCCCGATAGGCCGACACGGCGGCCATTGGGGAGGCCGCAGGGTGTAAAGGCGCAGGTTCCACGGAGCGCCTGTCGTACATCATCGTTCATGCGAGGTGATTTATGCGCGGTTCAGCGTCGAATTATGACTTGAGATCGCTCGATTCTGACGTCATGGAGCTCGTGAAGAAGAATTTCGATCCCTATTTCTACTTAATAAAAAATCCGGATGTCAAGAAATCCGGGTTGGATCCGTTCGCGCATTTCCTTCAAAACGGCGCTTCCGAGTTGCGAGATCCAAATTCCAGGTTCTCGACTGCGGCCCATATGATGGCGCACAAAGATGCAATTCCCGACGGGATGCATCCGTTCGTTCATTATCTTACGGCGCTTCGAGGCGAAACGACGATTGACGACCTTAAGAGTCAGGTCAAAGAGATCGAGCATTACTTCGATCGCGATTTCTACTTGGGACAAAACTCGGATGTCAGCCAGGCCGACTTCGGTCCGGAAGAGCATTATCTGCTCCACGGTCATGCTGAGGGACGCGACCCCAGCGCGAGCTTCGCGACGCGCTGGTACCGGGCGCAGTACATGGTCGGTGAACCAGCCGCACTTAACCCGATGCTTCATCTCATCCGGTATGGAATTGACCGCGTATATCCGGCCCGCCTGGTCGTGACAGATGAGGAACTCGTCGCGTTAGAAGCCGGCTTCGACGCGGATTTTTACCGTCGCAGCTATCTGTATCCGTCCGAGACCTCGATTGAGCCCATTCGACATTACCTCACGATCGGGTGGTTGCTCGGATTTGATCCGAATCCAAATTTCTCTACGTGGTTTTATCTCAAGGTTTATCGCAGTCGGCTCAAAGTCGGCACCAATCCGTTCGTGCATTACATGCTGCAAGGCAAGAAGGAGAACTATGTCAGTTCGCACCGGCTCTCTGAAGCCGAACGGCTGCCTGAGTTGGTCGAGGCCTTCGATCCCGATTTTTACTTGAGATGTCATCCAGAGATCCGAACTGTGGGCCTCGATCCGTTCGAGCACTACATGCTCGTCGGGTGGAAAGACGGGTGGGATCCGAATGCTGAATTCTCGACGATTTTCTACGCGAGAGCTTATGTCGATGTAACCGAATCGGGCCTTGCGCCGTTCTTGCATTATGTAAAACATGGGCAGCAACGTGTTGCCAAGTCACGGCGACCTTACCTTGAGGTGGTGTCTGGAATCGACCGCTTCTCAACGGATCAGATCTTCGCCCGCTATCAAGATATGACGTTCCCTCTACATCTTGAGATAACAAGGCGGCTCATCGTCATGGTTGTGCCGCAACACGATGCCATGAGTGGAGGCATCTTCTCGATGTTTTCGATCGCGAAGACTCTTCGGAGCTTGAAGCGGGAGCACGGCTATGAAGTCGTCGTGATGACCGCTCCGAACCTCGAGGGGGCGACCTATGCGCGACAGACAAATTTCCGCAACGATGAGAATGTGTTTCGATTCGATCAGCTTACATACTGTCAGGGCGTTGAGGAATTATATATTCATATTCCGGAGTATACTGCGCCGGGATTTATTGATCGATGCTCGGGGGACGTCATACGCTATCTTTCATCGCGCAGAAAATTATACATCAATTTGCTTAATCAAAACATCGAACTCATGCCGGATGCCAGCACCTTCGTGGCGTTGCGTCGCTTTGCCGACGAGCTCAGTCAATCGGTCGCGCATCACGCCTACTTCAACCAGGCGGAAGCCGATCGCCGAAATCTGCCGACATTGCTGCTGCCGGCTTATACGGATCTCCGCGGTTACCGAAAGATTCCGGCAAAGCATAAGAGCGAGCTTATAATCTACTCGCTCGATGACGCCATTTACAAGACGAGCTGTCTGAAGCGTGTGCGGGAGGCGTTCCCGCATTGCCAGCTGATCGAGGTGCGCGGCATGCCCTTCGATCATTACATGGAGTTGGCGACCCGCTGTCGCTTCTCGATCTCGTTTGGCGAGGGCTTCGATGGCTACGTTGCACAGCCGATCTTCCAGGGCGGCATAGGGATAACGATCTTTCGTAAGGAGTTTTTCCCATCGGAAGATTTTCTGCGGTTCCCCAATTTCTTTGAGAGCGCAGAAGCTCTGATCGATGGTATCGTCCCGTTGATGACGCGCTTAGGGCGGGATTGTGCCGCCTACGATCGTCTCAACCATGCCCTGGTCGCCGAATACGACAAGCTCTACAGCTTGGAAGATTATGAGCGACGGGTGAGCATGCTGGCCGAACGGAAGTTCGAGATCTTTCCTCGGCGGATGGTCTGATCGCGGCGGCTCGAGGCGGCCGCTGTCGCAGGTGCCGGGTACCCACGCGCCCATGCCGCACCGTGGCGTCGGGTTGTTCGGGCGCGCACGTTGAGACCGGCGTGCCGTTCCGGCCGCGGCGGCGACCCGACCCGGTCGCGGATGGCTCGCCGCGGCCGGGTCTCCCGCACGCCCGATCGAGGGGCGCTGTCAGAGCACCGGCATCGCCCCCGCCACCGTGACGAGCGCGCCCGACGTGTAGCTGCTCTCGTCCGAGGCCAGCATCACGTAGGCCGAGGCGAGCTCGGCCGGCTGGCCGGGGCGACCGAACGGCACTTGGCTGCCGAACGAGGTCACCGCATCCTGGCTCATGCCGGACGGGATGAACGGGGTCCAGATCGGCCCGGGCAGCACGCCGTTCACGCGCACGCCCTTCTCGGCGAGCAGTTGTGCCAGGCTGAGCACCATGTTGCTCAGGGCGCCCTTCGTGGCGCTGTAGGCCATGAGCGACGGCATCGGGTGCTTCGAGTTGACCGACGAGGTGAAGATCACCGAGCCGCCGGGTTTCAGATGGGCGAGCGCCGCCTTGGTCACGTAGAACGGTCCGAACACGTTCGTGCGGAAGTGATCCTCGAAGATGCTGTCGTCGATGGCGTCGAGACCCTGGTTCGGCTGCTGGAACGCACCGTTGTTGACCAGCACGTCGAGGCGCCCGAAACTCTCCACGGTGCGGGCGACGATCTGGCGCCCGTAGGCGGGATCCTTGAGGTCGCCCGGCAGGAGCAGCGCGCGCCGGCCCGCCTTCTCGATCCACTGGCCCACCGCCTCCGCATCCGCCTGCTCCTCCGGCAGGTAGGAGATGGCGACGTCCGCGCCCTCCCGGGCGAACGCGATGGCGACCGCGCGGCCGATGCCGCTGTCGCCGCCGGTGATCAGTGCCGCCTTGCCGGTGAGCTTGCCCGAACCCGCATAGCTCGCCTCGCCGTGATCGGGTTCCGGGGCCATGCGGCCGGTCTTGCCGGGGAAGCTCTGCGGCTGCGCCTCGAAGGGCGGGCGGGGGTACTTGTGCAGCGGGTCGGTGGTCACGTGTCGTCTCCGTTTGGAATGCCGGTCCAACCAGGAAGCCTCCGGGGTGTTCCGGCCCTGCGGCACCTCCGCGCCCGCCGCTGCGGGATGTGCCTGTCCGGCGCGACGACACGGAACCCGGCCCAGACGGCGCATCGACACAGCGCAGCAACAGGCGCCCGTCAGTCTCGGCGCGGAGGAGACGCCACGATGACTGAATTCCAGCCGGAGGATCGCGCCGCCCGCGTGATCGATCGTGTCCTGCTCGGCGCAGCGATGCTCTCGCTCACCTTCGGCCTCGCCACGGGCCTCTGGGGCCTGCTCCAGTGAGCCCGGTGCGGGATGCCGCCGGGATGTGCGGCGCGTGATCCGGATCGGACAACCCGGCCGGCGCCGATCGGGGATCGACCGCACCGCCGCCGCACTGATCGCCGTCGGACTCACGGTCCTCGTGCTCGCGCTCCTGCTCGCGGGCTTCCCGTGACGGGCTGCGGCGCCGGGGCGTGGACGCGATGCTGAACCGAGCCGTGCTTGCGGCCGTCGTGCTCGCGGCGGCCGCGTTCCTGATCTACCTGGCCAACCTCGCCCGCGAGGCCCTGTCGCCGAACGAGCCCTACGCCGCCAGCATCGGGCTGACCCTCGACCAATGTATCGCCGCGCAGGACGGTCTCTCGACCGCGGAGGCCCGCGGCTATTGTCGGCGCCCCGTGCCGAAGCGCCTCTGAATCGCCCCGGATCGCATGCGGTCCTGGGGTCTGGGATCGCCCCCCGGAAATGGGGCCCTCCCAACGCCGCCCCTCATTCAGGCGACGTGAATCCGCTCCACGACCAAGCCGCCAGCGACGTTCGAGCGGCCTGCTAACTCACCTCCACCTGCACCACCCCCGGCACGGTCCTGAGCTGTCCCGCGAGCGTCGGGGTCGCCTGGAACTTGCCCGGCAGCCGGATCTCGACCTCGCGCTCCCCGCCGTCGAGCTTGAGGATCAGCGACACCTCGCTCTCACCGCGCATCGACAGCCGCTGCTGCACCGGCCCGACCCCGCGGGGGTCGCTCAGGTGGATGCGGATGCCCTTCTGGTGACGGGCCACCGCTTGGTCGAGGGGCTCGGCGGTGAGGATGCGGGCGCGGACATCCTCGCCCTCCAGGTTCGCCTGGAGCTGCAGCACCAGGGGGCGGCCCGGTTCGAGGATGTCGCGGTACTGGCCGAGGCCCTCGGAGAAGATGATCGCCTCGAAATGCGCCGTCCGGTCCGAGAGGGTGACGATGCCCATCTTGTTGCCGGTCTTGGTGCGCCGCTCGGCCCGGTCGAGCACCGAGGCCGCGACCCGGCCGACGCTCGATGTCCCGGCCCGCACCGCCCGGCAGAAATCGGCCCAGCTCTGCACCCGCAGCTTGTCGAGCAGGTCGCCGTACTCGTCCAGCGGGTGGCCCGAGACGAAGAAGCCGATCGCCGCGTATTCGCGCTTGAGCGTGTCGGCCATCGGCCAGATCTCGTGGGGCGGGATGCGCAACGACACGTCGTCCGCCACGACGCCGCCGAACATGTCGGTGACGCCGGCGGATTCGGCCTCCGCCGCGCTGGCGGCGAGCTTCATCATCGGCTCCACCGCCGCGAAGGCCCGGGCCCGGTCGGGCTCGATGCAATCCAGCGCCCCGGCCTGGACGAGGCTCTCCAGGGTGCGCTTGTTGATCATCCGCGGATTGATTCGGCGGGCGAGGCAGTCGAGGTCCTTGAACGGCCGGTCGCCGCGGGCCTCCACCAGCGCCCGCACCGCCTCGCGGCCGACGCCCTTGATGGCGGCGAGCGCGTAGAAGATTTTTCCGTCGCGGACCTCGAACACCTCGCCGGAGGTGTTGATCGAGGGCGGCTCGACGGTAATCTTGAGGCGCTGCGCGTCCTGGCGGAATTCCGCGAGCTTGTCGGTGTTGTCGATGTCGAGGGTCATGGCGGCCGCCAGGAACTCGACCGGATGGTTCGCCTTCAGGTAGGCGGTCTGGTAGGTCAGCAGCGCGTAGGCGGCCGCGTGGCTCTTGTTGAAGCCGTAATCGGCGAACTTGGCGAGCAGGTCGAAGATCTCGTTGGCCTTGGCCTTGGTCAGGCCGCGCTCGATGCAGCCCTTCAGGAACCGGTCGCGCTGCGCGTCCATCTCGGCGCGGATCTTCTTGCCCATGGCGCGCCGGAGCATGTCGGCCTCGCCGAGCGAGTAGCCGGCCAGGACCTTGGCGATCTCCATCACCTGTTCCTGGTAGACGATGATGCCGAACGTCTCCTTCAGCATCGGCTCCAGCTTCGGGTCCGGGTACCAGGACGCCTCATTGCCGGCGTCACGGCCGAGCTTGCGCTCGCAATAGACCGGGATGTTGGCCATCGGGCCCGGCCGGTAGAGCGCCACGAGCGCGATGATGTCCTCCAGCCGGTCCGCCTGCATCTCGCAGAGCGCCTTGCGCATGCCGGCCGATTCCACCTGGAACACGCCGACGGTCTCGCCCCGGCCCATCGGCTCGTACGTCTTCGGGTCGTCGAGCGGCAGGCCCGCGAGGTCGATGTCGATGCCGCGCTTCTTCAGGAGATCGGTGCAGCACCGGAGCATGGTGAGGGTTTTGAGCCCCAGGAAGTCGAACTTCACCAGCCCCGCCTGCTCGACCCACTTCATGTTGAACTGGGTGACCCGCATGCCGGTCTTCGGATCTCGGTAGAGCGGGACCAGCTCCTCCAGGGGGCGGTCGCCGATCACCACCCCGGCCGCGTGGGTCGAGGCGTGGCGGTGCAGACCCTCGAGCTTCTTAGAGATGTCGATGAGCCGGCCGACGATCGGCTCCTCCTCCATGGCCTGCTGGAGCTTGGGCTCGCCCTCGATCGCCTGGGCCAGGGTCACCGGGTTCGCTGGGTTCTGCGGCACCAGCTTGGTCAGCTTGTCGACCTGCCCGTAGGGCATCTCCAGGACGCGGCCGACATCGCGCAGCACGCCGCGGGCGAGCAGCGTGCCGAAGGTGATGATCTGACCGACCTGCCCCTCGCCGTAGCGCTGCTGCACGTAGCGGATCACCCGCTCGCGGCCCTCGACGCAGAAGTCGATGTCGAAATCCGGCATCGAGACGCGCTCGGGGTTGAGGAAGCGCTCGAACAGCAGGCCGAAGCGCAGCGGGTCGAGGTCGGTGATCAGCAGCGACCACGCCACCAGCGAGCCGGCACCGGAGCCGCGGCCCGGCCCCACCGGGATATCGTGGTCCTTGGCCCACTTGATGAAGTCGGAGACGATCAGGAAGTAGCCCGGGAACTTCATCGACACGATGACGTCGAGCTCGAAGGCGAGGCGCTTGCGGTAATCGTCTTCGGAGAAGCCGGGCGCGGTGCCGTGCTGCTTCAGGCGCAGTTCCAGTCCGGCCTCGGCCTGACGGCGCAGTTCGGTCGGTTCGTCGGCCGAGACCGCCTGGGCACCCGCCTCCGAAGCCTCGGCCAGCGCGTCGGCCATCGGGGGCTTCTCGCCCGCCGCCACGGCTCCGAAATTCGGCAGGATCGGCTTACGGGTCCGCGCCCGCACGGCGCAGCGCATGGCGATCTCCACCGTGGCCTGGAGGGCCTCCGGCAGGTCGCGGAACAGTTCGGCCATCTCGGCCCGCGTCTTGAAGGCGTGGCTCGGCGTCACCCGCCGGCGGCGCTCGTCCGAGACGATCCGCCCCTCCGCGATGGCCAGCAGGGCGTCATGGGCGTCGTAATCGTCGGGCTTGGCGAAGTAGGGCTCATTCGTCGCCACGATCCCGAGGCCGTGACGGCCGGCGAGGTCGAGGAGCGCGGTCTCGACCCGCCCCTCCTCGGGCTGACCGTGGCGCTGGAGCTCGACATAGAGCCGGTCCTCGCCGAAGGCCTCCTTGAGGCGCTTCAGGCGGGCGAGCGCCAGTTCGGGCCGGCCCGCCCGGAAGGCCGCGTCGAGGGGGCCCGACAGGCCGCCGGTGAGCGCGATCAGCCCGTCCGAGGATCCGACGAGCGCCGCGGCATCGAGGCGGGGGGACTCGCCGAGCGCGGTGTCGAAATAGGCGCGGCTCGCGAGCCGCAACAGGTTGGCGTAGCCGGCCTCGTCCTGGGCCAGCAGCACGATGCTGTGGCTCGTCGGGGCGTTTCGCTGGTGGGGATCCGCGGCCTCGAACGCCACCGAAAGCTGCACGCCTGCGATCGGCTGCACGCCCTCCCCGGCCGCCTTCTCGGAGAATTCGAGCGCCCCGAACAGGTTGTTGGTGTCGGTGAGCGCCAGGGCCGGCTGCCGGTCGGCGACCGCGGCCTTGATCAAGGTACCGACCTTCAGGGCGCCTTCGAGCAGGGAATAGGACGAATGGACATGGAGGTGGACGAAGCCGACCTCCTTGAGCTGACGTGGCATGGCCGACCTTGTACAGGGATCGCCCAGCATCCCCCCTCGCCGTCACCAAGTCGACGTAGGCCGGGCCATCGGCCGACGATATCCACCGGTCGTGCCCCTTGAGCACCAGTTCCGGCCGCCTCTGTGGATAATCGGGCGCCGAAGGGTGATCGCCTGTGCATAAGCCCCCGGCGGCGGGAACCGGACGGCCATCGGCGAAAACCCGCTAACGCACCGGTGCCAAGGCTATCGCCCACGCCCCCACCGCCGCGAACAGCATCCCGAACGCCATGAGCTCGATCATCAGCTCGACCATCCCGGTCAAGACCACCCGCTTCTGCATCGCCGTGCCTCCCGTGTGCCCGGCCCAGTATGTTCATGTTTTGTTCCAAGGAAAGGGCCGGCGCGCGTCAGGCGGTCACGTCTTGGGGTTACGGTAAAAAGTGTCTTGATGCGCATCGGGCGGGCTGGCATGCCCCGCCCTCGAAACGAGCCCGTCACCGCATTGGGGGGGTTGTAAGGAGCAAGCCATTCCCGCGCATCCGACGGCCGAGAGCTTCGACGTCGCCTTGGTGGCCGTGGGCACGCATGGCGACGTGCTGCCGTTCATCGCGCTGGGGCATGAGCTGCTCGCGCGCGGTCACGGCGTCTCGCTGGCCGCCCCGGCCCCGTTCGAGGCGATGGCGCGCCGGGCCGGCCTCGCGTTCCAGCCCCTCGGGACGGTGGCCGATTACGAGGCGGTGATCCGCCAGCCGGATCTGTGGCATCCGCAACAGGGCTTCCGGCCCATGTTCGACTATGCCCTGCGCATGGCGGAGGCGACCTGTCTGTGGCTGGGGGCGACCCGGGCGCGCGGAGTGAACCTGCTGGTGGTCGCCTCGCCCCTCGGTTGGGGCGCACGACTCGCCCAGGATCTCTACGACCTCCCGACCGCGACGCTGCACGTGATGCCGTTCCTGATCGAGAGCCGGTCCGATCCCCCCCGTCTCCCCGGGCTCGCCCTGCCGCGGCTGCTGCCGGCGGCGCTCCGGGCCTACGTCAACCTCGGGGTCGACCGGTTCGCGGTCGGTCCGTTCACGCTGCCGCCGCTGAACGCCCTGCGCGCGCGCCTCGGACTCGATCCGGTCCACCGGCTGCGGCACTGGTGGAACAGCCCGACGCGCATGCTTCTGATGTTCCCGGACTGGTACGCGGCTCCGCAGGCGGATTGGCCCACCCAGGCGGTGCAGCTCGGCTTCCCGCTGGTGGACCGGTTCGGCGACGTGCCCACCATGCCGCCGGAGCTCGACGCCTTCCTGGCGGCGGGCGACGCGCCGATCGTCTTCACCTACGGCTCGGCGATGCGCCAGGGGGCCGGCTTCTTCGACACCGCGGTGCAGACGTGCCGCCGCATGGGTCGGCGCGGCGTCCTGCTCGCCCCCCAGGGCGGGCAGATCCCCAAGCCACTGCCGGACGGGATCATCCACCTGCCCTACGCGCCCTTGAGCACCCTGCTGCCGCGCAGCGCCGCCCTGGTTCATCACGGTGGCGTCGGGACGGTGGCGCAGGCGCTGGCGGCGGGGATCCCGCAACTCGTGGTCCCGGTGGCGTTCGACCATTTCGACGAGGGGCGGCGGCTCAAGGACCGGGACCTCGGCGCGACCGTGAGCCGTCGCGCCTTCCGCCCCGCTCGGGCGTCCCGGATCCTGCGCCGGCTGCTCGCCGATCCCGCGGTGGCGCGCGCCACCGCGGCGGCCCGGGCACGGATGGCGGAGGGCCGCGACGCGATCACCGAGGCCTGCGACCAGGTGGAGGCCCTGGCGGCCGCGCGCGCCGCGGCGACGCATGCGGGGCGCGGCCGCGGATCGCCACCCGCGCCTTGAGCGGGCGCGGCACCGCTCCGGTTCCGGAGCGATGCCGCGGGATCACGGGCCCAGCAGCACGAGCGCCGAGCCGATCAGGGTCATGACGACGCCGCCTGCGAAAGCGCCGATCATGACATAGGAGAAGGGCTTGAGCGTCACCCGTCGCCGCGCCGGATCAGCAGCGGTGACCGCCCGCGGTCTGGCCGTACTGCTTGACCGGCCGGGTCTGCTGGTTGGCGTTGCCCTCGGCGGCCGAACTCATCGGGCAGCCCTCGTAGAGCGGCGTATCGTGGACGCCGAGGCCGAGCCCGAGCGCGCCGGTGGTCTCGGGTGCGGCGGTGGTGAAACCGGTCCAGCGGGCCCCGTCGGAGGCCAGGGCGGACGGGAGCGGCGCGGCGGCGAGCATGAGCGCAGTGACGGCAACAGCAATGCTAGTCTTCATGGTGTCTCTCCAAATTTTATGCAGGGCGATCGTCTCAGATCGGCACTGCTCGTCCTCAACAACTGCAATATAGTTGGAAGATAAACTTCGCGGCGTGACGGGCCGCACGTGGCACGACGGATTAAAACGCGCGGGCGCTCTGGCGTGTCGGGCGCAGGTCCGGCGCCCTCCGGGCCCCCCGGTGCGTGTGCCCATCCTCAGTCGAGCGGCGTGATCAGCCCGTCGCGGATCGTCACCCGGCGGTCCATGCGGGCGGCGAGGTCCAGATTGTGGGTCGCCACCAGGGCCGCGAGACCCGAGGCCCGCACCAGCGCCATCAGCACCGAGAAGACGTGGCCGGCCGTGCCCGGGTCGAGGTTGCCGGTTGGCTCGTCGGCCAGCAGCAGCCGCGGCCCGTTGGCCACCGCCCGGGCGATGGCGACGCGCTGCTGCTCGCCCCCCGACAGCTCCGCCGGGCGGTGCGGCAGCCGCTCCTTGAGGCCGAGGAAGCTCAGGAGCTCGGTGGCCCGGCTCTTCGCCTCCGGGGCCTTCAGGCCGCGGATGAGCTGGGGCATCACCACGTTCTCCAGCGCCGAGAACTCCGGCAGGAGGTGGTGGAACTGGTAGACGAAGCCCATCTCCTCGCGCCGCAGGCGGGTGCGCTCGGAATCCGCCATCGCGGCGGTGGGCTGGCCGCCGATATAGACCTCCCCCCCGTCCGGCCGCTCCAGGAGCCCGGCGAGGTGGAGCAGCGTCGACTTGCCGGCGCCCGAGGGCGCCACCAGCGCCACCAGCTCCCCCGGCCAGATCGCGAGGTCGGCGCCGCGCAGGATTTCCAGCGCCCCCTCGGCTTGGGCGTAGCGCCGCTCGACGCGGGAAAAGAACAGGGCCGGCACCGGCTGGTCGCCGGCGATCTGGCTCGAGTCGGTCATGCGCGGGTGGCCCGTCAGCCGTAGCGGAGGGCCTGCACCGGATCGAGCCGGGCGGCGCGCCAGGAGGGATAGAGCGTCGCCGCGAGCGACAGCAGCAGCGCGGTGATCACCACGGCGGTGATCTCCTTCGGGTTCATCTGGGCCGGGATCTCCGCCAGGAACCGGACGGTCGGGTCCCAGGCGCCCGGAAACAGCACGTGCTGGATCGGCTTGATGTTCAGCGTGATCAGGACGCCCAGCGCCAGCCCGCCGAGCGTCCCGACGACGCCGATTAGCGCACCGTTGATCAGGAACACCCGCATGATCGTGCCGGGCGTCGCCCCCATGGTGCGCAGGATCGCGATGTCGCTCGACTTGTCGCGCACCAGCAGGATCAGGCCGGAGACGATGTTGAGCGTCGCCACCACCACGATCAGGCTGAGGATCAGAAACATCACGTTGCGCTCGACCTCCAGCGCCCCGAAGAAGGTCCGGTTGCGCTGGCGCCAGTCGGTGAGCAGGATCGGGCGCTCGGCCGCCATCTCCAGCGGCTCGCGCATCTCGCCGACATGGTCCGGCTCGTCGACGTAGATCTCGATCATGCTGACGTCGCCGTCCTTGTTGAAGAACGCCTGCGCCTCGGCGAGGGGCATGAACACGAAGGTCTGGTCGAACTCGGTCATGCCGACCTCGAACACCGCCTTGACGGTGTAGCTCTTGGTCCGCGGCGCGGTGCCGAACGGGGTCGAGGAGCCCTTGGGCGTCACCAGCGTGATCGTGTCGCCGGCCTGCAGGCCCAGCGTGTCGGCGAGGCGCCGGCCGATCAGCACGCCGGTGCCGTCGTCAAAACCCTCCAGGGTGCCGCCGCGGATCGAGGACGAGACCGCCGCCAGGGCGTCGAGGTCGGCGGCGCGCACGCCGCGGATGATCACGCCCGAGCCGCCGTATTGCGACGAGGCGAAGGCCTGACCCTCCACAAGCGGCACGGCGGCGCGCACCCCAGCCACCTTGGACAGGCGCTCCGACAGGTCGGTCCAGTCGTTGAACGGCCGGTCGATCGGCGTGGCGAACAGGTGACCGTTGATGCCGACGATCTTCGACAGGAGCTCTGCCCGGAAACCGTTCATCACCGACAGGACGATGATCAGCGTGGCGACGCCGAGGGCGATGCCCAGCACCGAGAAGAACGCCACCACCGAGACGCCCCCGCCCCGGCGCCGCGCCCGCAGGTAGCGGCCGGCGAGGATCCACTCGAACGGCGCGAACGGCGCGGTCCCCTGCTGGCGGAACGAGGCCGCGAAGCCCCTCACCCGGTCGATCGCCGCGGATGCCGCCATCGGAGCCCTCAGACGCGCCGGATTCGCGTCAGCAGGTCGACGATCGCGAGGCTCTCGCGCTCGCCGCCGGCGCGCCGCTTCAGCTCGACCTTGCCCTCGGCCAGCCCCTTCGGCCCGACGATCACCTGCCAGGGCAGGCCGATCAGGTCGGCGGTGGCGAATTTCGCGCCCGGGCGCTCATCGCGGTCGTCGTAGAGCACCGTCAGGCCGGCGGTCTCGAGATCCGACTGGATCTGCGCGCAGGCGGCGTCGGTGGCGGCATCGCCGACCTTGAGGTTGATCAGAGCCACGTCGAAGGGTGCCACGGAATCCGGCCAGATGATCCCGGCCTCGTCGTGGCTGGATTCGATGATCGCCGCCACCAGCCGGCTCGGGCCGATGCCGTAGGAGCCCATATGGACCGGCCGCTCGATCCCGTCCGGCCCGGCGACCTTGGCGCCCATCGGCTCGGAATATTTCGTGCCGAAATAGAAGATGTGCCCGACCTCGATGCCGCGTGCGGCGAGGCGGCTCTCCTCGGGGACCTCCGCGAAGGCCGCCGGCTCGTGCATGTCCTCGGTGGCGGCGTAGTGCGAGGTCCAGGCATCCACGATGCCCTGGAGGCCGGGAATGTCGTCGAAATCGACCGTTTCCGGCGGGATGGCGAAGTCGAGATAGGCCTTGTCGCAGAAGACCTCGCTCTCGCCGGTCTTGGCCAGGATGATGAACTCATGGGACAGGTCGCCGCCGATCGGGCCGGTCTCGGCACGCATCGGGATCGCCTTGAGGCCGAGGCCCGCGAAGGTGCGCAGGTAAGCCACGAACATGCGGTTATAGGCGTGGCGCGCGCCGGCCTGGTCGAAGTCGAACGAGTAGGCGTCCTTCATCAGGAACTCGCGCGAGCGCATCGTGCCGAAGCGCGGCCGCACCTCGTCGCGGAACTTCCACGAGATCTGATAGAGGTTCTTCGGGAGATCCTTGTACGACCGGACGCTCGCCCGAAAAATCTCGGTGACCATCTCCTCGGCGGTGGGGCCGTAGAGCATCTCGCGGTCGTGCCGGTCCTTCAGGCGCAGCATCTCCTTGCCGTAGGCGTCGTAGCGGCCGGATTCCTTCCAGAGTTCGGCGGACTGCACCGTCGGCATCAGGATCTCGATGGCGCCGGAGCGGTCCTGCTCCCGGCGGATCACCGCGCAGACGCGCTCCAGCACCCGCAGGCCGAGCGGCAGCCACGCGTAGATTCCGGCGGCCTCCTGGCGGACCAAGCCGGCGCGCAGCATCAGCCGGTGCGAGACGATCTCGGCTTCCTTGGGCGTCTCGCGCAAGGTCGGCATGAAGTAGCGGGAGAGACGCATATCGTCCGGTCTTGGATGGTGGATCCGGCCGGGAGGAGCCGCGGCGCGCCGGCACACAACACGCCGGAGACGCAAATTACAAGCACTGCACGACCACGGCGCGGCGTAATCGCGGCGAACCGGAGGCGCCCTCGCCTTTCAGCCGTCCGCTGGCCGAAACAGAGGCGATCTGCCCGTTTGCCGGCAAGAAAGCGCAGATTTTTCGCTTGGACCCGGTGACAACACGAATTGTTGTTCCTATAAGCGTCCGGCGATGTTTGCGATGCCCGGAAGAGGCGGCGCAAGGTCCGAGTCTCGGGAGGAAAAACGACCGCCCCGCAGGAAATGCGGAGGACTTTAATGGTCGAGCCAGTGAAGCTTGAAAGCAAGGCCTCGGGCCTTGCTTTTTTTATTTCAGGCGCAGCGACGCGGCGGCGCTTCTCCGGGGCCGGCCGCGGCGTCCCGGGACCCTGTGAAGACTGGTGAAAGCGCGGAGAAGACGCGGCTCCGGCTCGCGTGGGGCAGGCCGTTAACCCGGCAGGCTGTTGCGCCGCACAGGATGGGCTCAGCAGCCTGGGTGAGCCCGCCATGCACTTCGAGATTCGCCAGGCCGCGACGGGCTGGGACTGGATCCTCCGCAACGAGGCCCGTGAGACGATCGCCGAGTCGGATCAGACCTTCCCGTCGGCCGCGCAGGCCTCCGCGGCGGCCCTGGCCTTCGCGCATCTCGTGGCGCGGGCGGGCAAGTCGCTGACGGTGACCTCGTCCTCCGGAACGCTACTCTGAGCCTGTCACAGCCCCGTCAGCGGGAACACCGCCAGCGCGATGAGGAAGGCGGCCCCCGCGACCAGCGTCGTCCAGATCGCCTTCTCGCGCAGTCGCGGCGCCGCGGGTGCGCCCGGATCCTGGCCCGGCACGATGTGGGTCGCCCGGCGTTCGGGCTGGTTGCGCAGGGGCAGGATCGCGAAGAGCAGCGTCCACCACACCACGAAGTAGAGGGCGATGGCGCCGCCCACGGTCAGCTTGAACAGGCCCACCCCCGCCGCCACGAAGGCCGCGACCAGCACCGTGATGACGACGAGCGTCACCGGCGTCGAGCGGGCCAGCGTGGTCATCATGGGCTTCAGACCTGCTCCAGCTCGACCAGGGTGCCCAGAAAGTCCTTCGGGTGCAGGAACAGGACCGGCTTGCCATGGGCGCCGATCCGCGGCTCGCCGGTGCCGAGCACCCGGGCGCCCTGCGCCTTGAGCGTATCGCGGGCCGCCAGGATGTCGTCGACCTCGTAGCAGACGTGGTGAACGCCGCCGCCCGGGTTGCGGGCCACGAAGGCCGCGATCGGCGAGTCCTCCCCGAGGGGCGCCATCAGTTCGACCTTGCTGTTCGGCAGTTCGACGAACACCACGGCGACACCGTGCTCGGGCTGCTGCAGCGGCGGCGTGACCGTGGCGCCCAGCGTGTCGCGGTAGACCGCGCAGGCGGCCTCGAGATCCTGCACCGCGATGGCGACGTGGTTGAGACGGCCGATCATGTTTGGTTCCTCCCCACGAGAGAAGCCCTCTTTTCGAGAGCGATTTTGTTCGGCTGGAGGCTCAGCCGCCGCTGGCGGACGCCACGTGCCCCCTCTCCCGGGCGGGAGGGGGGACGCGCGTTGCATCCGGCCGGCGTCGGATGAGCCGGTACGTCCTGGACACTAGAGCGCCCTGAAATCGGCAGCCAGTCTCAAACCTCCACGACCTGCACGTGGCAGGCCGGCTTCTTGCCCCAGACCTCGTTGACGGCGGTGCGCACCGCCCGGTCGACGCCCTTCTCGACGCCCTCGGAGTCCTTGAGCTTGCCCCGGGACATCCCCGACAGGGTCCGGGTGACCGCGTCGACCACGGTCTCGATCAGCGGGTCGCCGGACCGGCCGCGGTTGGGCAGGCCGATGATGTCCACCGCCGGCTCGCCGAGCACCACGCCGTCCTCGTCGATGGCGATGGCCACCGAGACGAGCCCGGCCTGCATGAGCTTGCGCCGCTCCGGGATCGCCCGGTCCTTCTCGTCGATCAGGACGTCGCCGTCCTTGAACAGGCGGCCGGCCTTCACGTGGTCGATCACCGCGGGCGTGCCGGGGCTCAGCCGGATCAGGCTGCCGTTGCGGGCCTTGACCACGTTCTGGACGCCCTGCGCCCGGGCGAAGCGGGCATGCTCGTCGAGGTGGAGCGCCTCGCCGTGGACCGGGATCGCGGTGCCGGGGCGGGTCCACTTGTACATCTCGACCATCTCGTCCCGGCGCGGGTGGCCGGAGACGTGGACGAGCTCGGTGCGGTCGGTGATCACCTCGACGCCCTGCTCGATCAGGTCGTTGATGATCGACCCGACATCGCGCTCGTTACCCGGAATCGCCCGTGAGGAAAAAATCACCCGGTCGCCGGCGGTCAGGCCGATATCCGGATGGTCGCGCCGGGACACGCGGGCGAGCGCCGCCCGCGGCTCGCCCTGCGAGCCGGTGAGCAGGGCCACGACCCGTTCGCGGGGCAGGCTCTTCCAGGAATCCGCCCGGCGGAACTCGGGCAGCCCGTCGAGGTAGCCGCACTCGCGGGCGACGTCGATCACCCGGTCCATGGCCCGGCCGACCGCGACGATCTCGCGGCCGCAGGCCACCGCGGCCTCGGCGACCGCGCGGATGCGGGCGACGTTCGACGCGAAGGTGGTCACCGCCACCCGGTGGGGGGCGTCCGCGACCAGCGTCTTGAGGGTCTGGGCCACCTCGCGCTCGCTCGGTGAGAAGCCCTCGCGCACGACGTTGGTGGAATCGCAGACCAGCGCCAGGATTCCCTCGTCGCCGAGGGCCGTGAACGCCTCGGGCGAGGTGACCTCGCCGGCCACCGGGGTCGGGTCGATCTTCCAGTCGCCGGTATGGACCACGAGGCCCGCGGCGGTGCGGATCGCAATGGCATTCGATTCCGGGATCGAGTGCGACACCGGGACGTATTCGAGCTCGAATGGCCCGATGGTGATGCGCTGGCCGGGCTTGACCTCCCGCAGGTCAACCTTCGGCGCACCGGGTTCGGAGAGGCGGCGGGTCTCCAGCAGGTTCTTGGCGAAGCGCGTCGCGTAGACCGGCACCTTGAGCCGCGACCACAGTTCCGAGATCGCGCCGATATGGTCCTCGTGCGCGTGGGTGATGAAGATCCCGAGCAGGTCCTTGCGCCGCTCCTCGATGAAGGAGAGGTCGGGGAACATCAGGTCGATGCCCGGCATGTTCTCCTCGCCGGCAAAGCCCATGCCGCAATCGACCATGATCCACTTCCGGCCCTTCTCCGGACCGAACCCGTAGAGGGCCGCATTCATCCCGATCTCGCCCACGCCGCCGAGCGGCAGGAAGACCAGCTCCTCCTGTCCCATCACCATCTGTCGTCGTCCAAACTCAGGCCGCCGTCGCGGCCGATCCGAAATGCACCTCGCCCGCCGTCACGGTATGCCGGTTCCCATCGGGGGCGAGGATCACGAGCCGCCCCCCCTCGTCGATCGTCTCGAACACGCCCCGCAGGATGCGCCCGCCGCTGTGCACCGCGATCTCCGATCCGAGACCGGCGGCCCGCGCAAGCCAGTCGGCGCGCAGGGCAGCGAAATTCCGTCCCCGGTCCCAGGCGCGCGCCTGCGCGGCCATCCGGTCCGAGAGATGTTCCAGTAGCGCTTCGGCGCCGCCCGCGTAACCCATCGCGGCCAAGCTCGTCGCGCCAAGTCCCTCGGGCGCTGCCGCGACGTTGACGCCGAAGCCGATCACTGCGGCGCGCCGGCCCCCCGGCAAGGTCTCGGCTTCCAGCAGCAGGCCGGCGAGCTTGGCCCGACCGCGTAGCACGTCGTTCGGCCATTTGAGTTGGAAAGATCGGGTGCCGGGCTCCGATCCGGTATCCGGCAGGGTGCCGCAGGCCGCCTCCAGCGCCTCGATCAAGGCGAGGCCGGCCACGAATCCGAGCTCGGCGAGGTGGTCCGGCGCCACACCGGCCACCGGCCAGAGCACGCTCGCCGCGAGGTTGCCCGGCAGGGACGCCCAGGCATTGCCCCGCCGGCCGCGGCCCGCCTCCTGGCGATGGGTCACCACCCAGAGCGGTCCGGTCTCACCGGCCCGCGCCTGAGCCATCGCCTCCGTGTTGGTGGAGCCGAGGGTATCGTGGACGTGCAGGCGGTGGCCCTGGGCGCGGGCCTCGGGCCCGAGTCGATAGCGCAAGGCGATCCTAGAACAGCGACCGGGCGGCGCGGCCGGCGGCACCCACCAGCGGTCCCGGGAGCAGGAAGAACAGCACCACCACGACGCTCGACAGCGCCAGGACCACGCGCAGGCCCGGGGCCATCGCCTCGTAGGGCTCCTTCGGCTCGTCGAAATACATGATCCGCACGATGCGCAGGTAGTAGTAGGCGCCGACCACGCTGGTGACCACGCCGATCACCGCCAAGGTGACGAGCCCCGCCTTGATGGCGGCGGCGAACACGTAGAACTTCGCGAAGAACCCGGCCAGGGGCGGGATGCCGGCGAGCGAGAACATCATCGCGGCGAGGCAGAAGGCCAGCCACGGATGGGTGCGCGACAGGCCGGACAGATCCTCAATCGACTCGAACATCACGTCCCGGCGCCGGAGCGACAGGATGATCGCGAAGGTGCCGAGCGTCATCGCGAGGTAGATGATCATGTAGGTGACGAGCCCGCTGATCCCCTCCTCCGAGCCGCAGGCCAGTCCGATCAGGGCGTAGCCGATATTGGCGATCGACGAGTAGGCCATCAGGCGTTTGATCGAGCTCTGGCCGATGGCCGCGAAGGAGCCGAGCGCCATCGACACCACCGAGACGAAGATGAAGATCTGCTGCCAGATCGCCGTCACATCCGGCATGGCGCCGATGAACACCCGGACCGTCATCGACACCGCCGCCATCTTGGGCGCGGTGGCGAAGAAGGCGGTCACTGGGGTCGGCGAGCCCTCGTAGACGTCGGGGGTCCACATGTGGAACGGAACCGCCGACATCTTGAAGCAGACGCCGGCGGCCAGGAACACGATCCCCAGCACGATGCCGAGACCGGCATTCTCGTTCAGCGCCGAGACGATGCCGGGGAAGGAAACGGTGCCGGTGAAGCCGTAGACCAGGGAGGCGCCGTAGAGCAGCATCCCGGAGGAGAGCGCACCGAGCACGAAGTATTTGAGGCCGGCCTCGGTGGACTTGGCGTCGTCCCGATGGAAGGCCGCGATCACGTAGGCGGCGAGCGATTGCAGCTCCAGGCCCAGGTAGAGCGCGATCAGATCGTTGGCCGAGACCATCACCATCATGCCGATGGTGCACAGCACGATCAGCACCGGGAATTCGAACCGGTCGATGCGCTCGCGCTTGAAGAAGTCGTGCGCCAGCAGGATCGTCGAGGCCGAGCCGAGCAGCACCAGCGACTTCATCACCTTGGAGAAGGAATCCGACACGAAGGCGCCCGACAGGGTCGTGACCCGGCCATGCACCGGCTGGGAGATCACCACCGAGAGGGCGACGAGCAGGAGCACCAGGGCGCCGACGCTCACGGTCTCGGCCGAGCGCTCGCCGCGCCAGGCGCCGTAGAGGATCAGGACCAGGACGCCGATGCCGAGGATCAGCTCGGGCAGGAGCGGCGCCAGCGAGGGCAGGACGGAGTGGACGGTGGGCATGGTGTCCGCCTCAGCGCGGGATCGGCAGCGCGGCCGCGGCCGTCTGGGTGTTCGAGAGGGCGGCCTTCATGCTGGCCATCAGCGCGTCGGTCGAGGGCGCGAACACGTCGAGCACCGGGGCCGGATGCACGCCGTAATAGATCGTCAGCGCGACCAGCGGCGCCAGGATGATCTTCTCGCGCAGATCCAGATCCAGGATGCCCTGGAGGTTCGGCTTCTCCAGCTTGCCGTAGATCACCCGGGCGTAGAGCCACAGGGCGTAGGCCGCCGACAGGATGATGCCGAAGGTCGAGAAGAAGGCGACGTTCGGGTTCGCCTTGAAGGCGCCGAGCATCGACAGGAACTCGCCGACGAAGCCGGAGGTGCCGGGCAGGCCGACATTGGCCATGGTGAACACCATCATGGCCACCGCGTAGAGCGGCATCCGCTTGACGAGGCCGCCATAGGCCGAGATCTCGCGGGTGTGCATCCGGTCGTAGACGACGCCGACGCAGAGGAAGAGCGCCCCCGAGACGATGCCGTGCGAGATCATCAGGAACAGCGCGCCCTGGATGCCCTGCTCGTTCAGGGTGAACAGGCCCAGCGTCACGAAGCCCATATGGGCCACCGACGAGTAGGCGATCAGCTTCTTGATGTCGGTCTGCATCATCGCGGTGAGCGACGTGAAGATGATCGCGATCACCGAGAGGGCGAAGACCAGGGGCGCGAAGTCGTGGCTCGCCACCGGCAGCATCGGCAGCGAGATCCGGATGAAGCCGTAGCCGCCCATCTTCAGGAGGATGCCGGCCAGGATCACCGAGCCGGCGGTCGGCGCCTCCACGTGGGCGTCGGGCAGCCAGGTATGGACCGGCCACATCGGCATCTTCACCGCGAAGGAGGCGAAGAAGGCGAGCCACAGCCAGGTCTGCACCTGCACCGGGAAGCGGTACTGCAGCAGGGTCGGGATGTCGGTGGTCCCGGCCTGCCAGTACATCGCCATCACGGCGAGCAGCATCAGCACCGAGCCGAGCAGGGTGTAGAGGAAGAACTTGAAGCTGGCATAGACCCGGCGCTGCCCGCCCCAGATGCCGATGATCAGGAACATCGGGATCAGGCCGGCCTCGAAGAACAGGTAGAACAGCAGCAGGTCGAGCGACTCGAACACGCCGATCATCGTCGTCTCGAGGACGAGGAAGGCGACGAAATACTCCTTCACCCGGAAGTGGATCGAGTGCCACGAGGCGCCGATGCAGAACGGCATCAGGAAGGTGGTCAGCAGGACGAGCGGGATCGAGAAGCCGTCGACGCCGAGCTTGAACCGGATCGTCTCGGCGAGCCACGGATGGCTCTCGACCAGCTGGAAGCTCGCCGAGGCGGCGTCGTAGCGGCCCCAGGCCACCAGCGAGAGCACGAAGGTGACGATCGTGGTGGCGAGCGCGGCCCAGCGGCTGTTGCGCGCGACGGAAGCCTCGTCGCCGTTCAGCGTCAGGATGAAGGCCGCGCCGCAGAGCGGCACGATCAGCAGGCCGGAGAGGATGCCGAGGCCGAGCATCAGTGAACGATCCTGTATCCGAGATTCGATCCGGCCGACGCCGCACCTCCCTCCCCCCTCTGTGGGGGAGGGTGGCCCTCGCGTGAGCGAGGGTCGGGAGAGGGGAGCCCGGCTTCCAAAGGAGCCAGAGCGAACGTGAAGGCCGAAGCCCGGTCCTGCACCGTCGCTCCCCTCTCCCCCCCTGCTTCGCAGGGTACCCTCCCCCGCAAAGGGGCGAGGGGGAAGGCGGCGCGCCGACCTGCGCTCATCATGGCAACGCTCATCAGTGCCCGCCCTTCGGAAGGCCGGCCATCAGATACCAGCTGATCAGCCCGGCGACGCCGATGAGCATGACGAAGGCGTAGTGGTAGAGGTATCCGGTCTGGAGGCGGACCACCCCGCGGGTCACGTCCACGACACGGGCCGCGATGCCGTTGGGGCCCAGCCCGTCGATGATCCGGCCGTCGCCCTGCTTCCACAGGAACAGGCCGAAATCCTTGGCCGGGCGGACGAAGATCCGATCGTAGATCTCGTCGAAGTACCATTTGTTGAGCAGGAACCGGTACAGCGACGGCTGCTGCGCGGCGAGCGCGCCCGGCAGTTCCGGCCGGCGGATATACATCCAGAACGCCAGGACGAAGCCGAGGATCAGCATGATCAGCGGTGAGTAGGAGACCAGCGCCGGGACCTCGTGGATCTCGTGCATGATGTGGTTGTTCGGGCCGTGCGCCAGGGCGTGGCCCCAGAACGCGTCCATGCCGGAGCCGATGAACCGGTCGTGGAAGATGATCCCGGCGAACAGCGCACCGAAGGCGAGGATCGCCAGCGGGATCGTCATCACCAGCGGGCTCTCATGGGGCGTATGATCGCCGTGCCCGTGATGGTCGTCGGCGACCACGTCGCTCTTGTGGGCCGGCTCGATATCGTGGCCCTTGTCGTCGTGTGCCGCGCCCTCGGTGTGGCCGGGGGGGCCGTCGGCCTCGTGCGCTATGGTCGAGTGGGCCACCGCGGGGGCGTCGGGGTGATCGTGGGCGGCGTGCGCACCCCAGCGGGCCGGACCCTCGAAGGTCATGAAGAACAGCCGCCAGGAGTAGAACGAGGTGAAGAACGCCGCCGCCACCACGCACAGGAAGGCGAGCGTGTGCCCGGGCCGGGTCGAGGCATAGGCCGCCTCGATGATCGCGTCCTTCGAGTAGTAGCCGGCCGTGTAGGGGAAGCCGATCAGCGCCAGCGACCCGATCGCCATCATGGCGCTGGTGTAGGGGATGTAGCGGCGCAGGCCGCCCATGTTCCGCATATCCTGCTCGTGGTGCATCGCGTGGATAACCGAGCCGGCGCCCAGGAACAGCAAAGCCTTGAAGAAGGCGTGGGTGAACAGGTGGAACACGCCCGCCGAATAGGCGCCGACGCCGAGCGCCACGAACATGTAGCCGAGCTGCGAGCAGGTCGAGTAGGCGATCACCCGCTTGATGTCGTTCTGCACGAGGCCGATCGTGGCCGCGAAGAAGGACGTGATGCCGCCGATCACCGTGACGACGACGAGCGCGTTCGGCGCCTCCTCGAACAGCGGCGACAGGCGCGCCACCATGAATACGCCCGCGGTCACCATGGTGGCGGCGTGGATCAGCGCCGAGACCGGGGTCGGGCCCTCCATGGCGTCCGGCAACCACGTGTGCAGCAGGAACTGCGCCGACTTGCCCATGGCGCCCATGAACAGCAGCAGGCAGGCCAGCGTCAGGGCGTTCCAGTCGTAGCCGATGAAGTGGAAGCTCAGGGTCTTGATCGCGTCGACCTTGCCGAAGATCGCGTCGAACGCCACGGAGCCGGTCAGCACGAAGACCAGGAAGATGCCGAGCGAGAAGCCGAAATCGCCGACCCGGTTGACGATGAACGCCTTCATGGCGGCGGCGTTGGCCGAGGGCTTCTCGTACCAGAAGCCGATCAGCAGGTAGGAGGCGAGGCCCACGCCCTCCCAGCCGAAGAACATCTGCACGAGGTTGTCGGCCGTCACCAGCATCAGCATGGCGAAGGTGAACAGCGACAGGTAGGCGAAGAACCGCGGCCGGTGCGGATCCTCCTCCATGTAGCCCACGGAGTAGAGGTGCACGAGGGTCGAGACGGTGGTCACCACCACCAGCATGACCCGGGTCAGGGTGTCGACCTTGAAGGCCCAGTCGACCTGAAGGTCGCCGGCCGAGAACCAAGCGGCGACCTGCACCCGCTCGGCATGGCCGCCCTCCAGGAACACGCCCCAGGCGAGCAGGGCCGTGAAGGCCAGGAACGCCGTGGTGATGTACTCGCAGGCCCGGGCCCCGATGTACCGGCCGAACAGGCCGGCGATCAGGAAGCCGATCAGCGGGAAGAAGACGATCGCGTGATACATCGCTCTCTTGCAGTCCGTCCTCCGGGCCGGCCGCTGGGCGGCGGCGTCCGGATGTGAATCGGGGCGCGCGGGGAGGGAGGCCCTAGCCCTTCATCATGCTCACGTCCTCGACCGCGATGGAGCCGCGGTTGCGGAAGAACACCACCAGGATGGCGAGGCCGATCGCCGATTCGGCGGCCGCGACCGTCAGGACGAACAGGGCGAAGACCTGTCCGGTGATGTCGTTCAGCTGCGTCGAGAAGGCGACGAGGTTGATGTTGACCGAGAGCAGGATCAGCTCGACCGACATCAGGATGACGATGATGTTCTTGCGGTTGATGAAGATGCCGAGCACGCCGAGCGTGAACAGGATCGCCGCGACGGTGAGATAGTGGCTCAGGCCGATCATCGTTCGAAGCTCCCGGCTTTCATCAGACCTCGACGCCCTGGCGCGAGGGCACCTTGCGGGTCTCAACCGCCATCGCCTGGGTGCGGGCGTTCTGGACAGCGATGTCCTGACGCTTGACGCCCGGCCGGTCGCGCAGGGTCAGCACAATCGCGCCAATCATAGCAACCAGCAGGATCAGACCGGCGAGCTGGAAGAAATAGGCGTAGTCCGTGTACAGCACCCGGCCGAGCGCCTGAGCGTTGGTCAGGTTCTCGGCCGAAGCGACGTTGCCGAGCGGCGCCTGGACGAGGCCCGGATCGATGGTCCAGGAGCCCACCACCAGCAGCAGCTCGACCAGGAAGATCGCGCCGATCAGGGCGCCCACCGGCAGGTATTGCTGGAAGCCCTGGCGCAGCTCGGCGAAGTCGACGTCGAGCATCATCACCACGAACAGGAACAGAACCGCCACCGCGCCCACGTAGACGACCACCAGGATCATCGCGAGGAACTCGGCGCCCATCAGGACGAACAGCCCGGCGGCGTTCACGAAGGCGAGAATCAGGAACAGCACCGAGGCGACGGGATTGCGCGAGGCGATCACCATGAAGCCCGACGCGACCGTGACGCTCGCGAACAGGTAGAAGAAGGCGGCTGCTGCGGTCATGCGCTGGTCGGGATCGGCCGCCGGAGCGGCCCCTTCTGCCGTGCGTGGAAACGGGCCGCAGCGGGCGGCCCGTCTATAGAACCCGGTCGGCGGGGGCACAACAGCGCCCCCGGCATGGCTCTAGAGCATCGCTCCGGAAAGCGGAACCGCTGCGAGGCCCTAGATCCCTGATTCGACATCATCTTTTCCGAAAGCCGGGGCCTGCCTTTCGAGATGATGCGTTAGCGATACGGTGCGTCCATCGCGATGTTGCGGGCGATCTCGCGCTCCCAGCGGTCGCCGTTCAGCAGGAGCTTCTGCTTGTCGTAGAGAAGCTCCTCCCGGGTCTCCACCGAGAATTCGAAGTTCGGCCCCTCCACGATGGCGTCCACCGGGCAGGCCTCCTGGCACATGCCGCAGTAGATGCACTTCACCATGTCGATGTCGTACCGAGTCGTCCGGCGGGTGCCGTCGTTGCGGCGCGGACCGGCCTCGATGGTGATGGCCTGGGCCGGGCAGATCGCCTCGCAGAGCTTGCAGGCGATGCACCGCTCCTCGCCGTTCGGATAGCGGCGCAGGACATGCTCGCCCCGGAAGCGCGGACCGCGGTGCCCCATCTCGAAGGGGTAGTTGATCGTGGCCTTCGGCTTGAAGAAGTAGCGCATGCCGAGGATCATCCCCGACACGAATTCCTTCAGCAGCAGGCTCTTTGCGACCTGATCGAGCTTCATGGCCCGGATCTCCGATTCGGCGGGTGGGCTCAGGCGCCCGGCGCGAGGCCGGTCAGCTTGAGCACGAAGGCGACGACGACGACCGAGACCAGCGAAATCGGCAGGAAGACCTTCCAGCCGAGGCGCATGAGCTGATCGTAGCGGTAGCGCGGCACGATGGATTTCACCATCGCGAACAGGAAGAACAGGAAGCTGGCCTTCAGGATGAACCAGATCACGCCCGGCACCCAGGTGAACGGCGCGAACGGGATCGGCGACAGCCAGCCGCCCAGGAACAGCACGGTGCCGAGCGCGCACATGCTCATGATGGCGACGTACTCGCCGAGCATGAACAGCAGATAGGGCGTCGACGAGTATTCGACCATGTAGCCGGCCACCAACTCCGACTCGGCCTCGGGCAGATCGAAGGGCGGGCGGTTGGTCTCGGCGAGCGCCGAGATGAAGAACACCACGAACATCGGGAACAGCCACAGCCAGTACCAGCCGAACAGGCCGAGGCTGGTGTCCTGCGCCATCACGATGCGCGAGAGGTTCAGGGAGCCTGCGCAGAGCAGCACGCAGATGATCACGAAGCCGAGCGAGACCTCGTAGGAGATCATCTGGGCCGCCGAGCGCAGCGCGCCCAGGAAGGCGTATTTCGAGTTCGAGGCCCAGCCGCCCATGATGACGCCGTAGACGCCGAGGCTGGAGATCGCGAAGATGTAGGTGATGCCGACGTTGATGTCGGCGATCGCCCAGCCGTCGGCCAGCGGGATCACCGCCCAGCTCGACAGGGCCAGCATCGCGAAGACCAGCGGCGCCAGCAGGTAGATCGCCTTGTTGGCGCCCGCCGGGATGACCGGCTCCTTCAGCACGAACTTGAGCAGGTCGGCGAAGGACTGGAACAGGCCGAAGGGGCCGACCACGTTGGGGCCGCGCCGGAGCTGCACCGCCGCCCAGATCTTCCGGTCGGCGAGCAGCGCGTAGGCGATGAAGACGAGGAGCGCGGCGAGGAGCACGAAGCTCTTCAGCACGATCAGGAGCACGGTCCCGAGGATTTCGAGCGACGTCATCGGTCTTGGCTCCTACTCGGCCGCCGCCAGGGGTCGCGCCTCGGCGGCGCGCTCCCGGGCCAGCCGCGAGCACTCTGCGAGGATCCGCGAGGCGCGGGCGATCGGGTTGGTGAGGTAGAAGTCGGTGACCGGCGAAGCGAAGGCCGGACCGGTCGCGGTGCCGCCGAGGCCGGCGAGCCGGCCCAGGGCCTCCGCGACATTGCCGGGCTCGACTGCGCCGACCGCCGCGAGATGCGGGTGGGCGGCGTAGAGCGCCCGGCGGAGCGCGGTCAGCGAATCGAAGGGCAGGCGCTGGCCCAGCACGTCCGAGAGGGCGCGCAGGATCGCCCAATCCTCGCGGGCATCGCCCGGCGGGAAGGCGGCGCGGTTGCCCAGCTGGACCCGGCCCTCCGTGTTCACCCAGGTCGCCGACTTCTCGCTGTAGGCGGCGCCCGGCAGGATCACGTCGGCCCGGGAGGCGCCCCGGTCGCCATGGGTGCCCTGATAGATCATGAAGGCGCCCGGCGGCACGGTGCGCTCGTCGGCCCCGAGGTTGAACAGCACGTCGAGGGCGCCCGGCTCCAGCATCCCCGAGACGGCCAGGCCGCCCTCCCCCGGCACGAAGCCGAGGTCCAAGGCCCCGACCCGGGCGGCTGCCGTGTGCAGCACGCCGAAGCCGTTCCACCCCTCCGAGACCGCGCCGACCGCCTTGGCCAGCGATGCGGCCGCGGCCAGGATGCCGGGCTCGGCGTTGGCGCCGACGATGACGAGCGGCGCCTTGGCCTCCTTGAGCACCTCCAGGAAGCTGTGCTCGCCGCGGGCGAGCGCCGCGAGGGAGTCCGGGCCGGCGCCGATGTAGTGGCTCGGATAGGTCAGATCGACCGGCTCGCCGATGACCCCCACCGCCAGCGGTGCCATGCGCCAGCGCTTGCGGATGCGCACGTTGAGCAGCGAGGCCTCTGTGCGCGGGTTGGCACCGACGATCAGGATTGCGTCCGCGCCCTCGATCCCCGCGATGGTCGGGTTGAAGATATAGGAGGCGCGGCCGAGCGCCGGGTCGAGCCCGGTCTCTGTCTGGCGGCAATCGAGGTTGGGCGTGCCCAGCGCGCGCATCAGTTCGCGCAGCGCAAACATCTCCTCGACCCCGGCGAGGTCACCGACCACGGCACCGATGCGCTTCGGATCCGTCCCCTTCACCTTGGCGGCGATGGCCTGGAACGCCTCACCCCAGGAGGCCGGGCGCAGGCGGCCGTTCTCGCGCAGGTAGGGCCGGTCCAGGCGCTGCATCCGCAGCCCATCGATGTGATAGCGGGTCTTGTCGGAGATCCACTCCTCGTTGATCTCCTCGCTGACCCGCGGCTCGATCTGCATCACCTCGCGGCCGCGGGTGTCGATGCGGATCGACGAGCCAACCGCGTCCATCACGTCGACCGATTCGGTCTTGTTCAGCTCCCAGGACCGCACGTTGTAGCTCTGCGGCCGATGCACCAGGGCGCCCACGGGGCAGAGGTCGGCGACGTTGCCCTGGAGCTCCGAGGCCATCGACTGCTCGAGGTAGCTCGTGATCTCCATATCCTCGCCGCGGCCGATGGCGCCGAGGTCGGGCACGCCCGCCACCTCGGCGAGGAAGCGCACGCAGCGGGTGCAGTGAATGCAGCGGTTCATCGCGGTCCGCACCAGCGGGCCGATATGCTTCTCCTCGACCGCGCGCTTGTTCTCCTGGTAGCGGGTCGAATCGACCCCGTAGGCCATGGCCTGATCCTGCAGGTCGCAATGGCCGCCCTGGTCGCAGATTGGGCAGTCGAGCGGGTGATTGATGAGGAGGAACTCCATCACCCCTTCCCGGGCCTTCTTGGTTAGGCCGGAGCGGGTCAGCACCTCCGGCGGCTCGCCGTTCGGGCCGGGGCGGCAATCCTTCACCGCGTAGGCGCAGCTCGCCACGGGCTTGGGCGCGCCCTTCAGCTCGACGAGGCACATCCGGCAATTGCCGGCGATCGACAGCCGCTCGTGGAAGCAGAAGCGCGGGATCTCGGCCCCGGCGGCCTCGCAGGCCTGGAGCAGGGTGTATTCGGCCGGAACCTCGACCTCGGTGCCGTCGACGCGGATTTTTGTCATCGGTGCCATCTCAGTGCGGGGCGTCGGCGAGATCGAGGCGCCGCTCGGTCCGCTCGATGCGAAGCTCGACCCTGTCGATCCGCCGCAGGTCCACGAGCATCAGGTTGTCAGGCTGGCTCGTCACGGCCTCACTCCGCGGCCATCGGGATCGGGTCGGAATGCGGGTTGGCCGTGTAGCGATCGATCCGCTTCTCGATCTCGGGGCGGAAGTGCTTGATCAGCCCCTGGATCGGCCAGGCCGCCGCGTCGCCCAGCGCGCAGATCGTGTGACCCTCGATCTGCTTGGTGACCTCGAACAGCATGTCGATCTCGCGCTTCTGCGCGCGGCCCTCGGTCATGCGCTGCATCACCCGCCACATCCAGCCGGTGCCCTCCCGGCAGGGCGTGCACTGGCCGCACGATTCGTGCTTGTAGAAGTACGAGATTCGGGTGATCGCCGCGACGATGTCGGTGGACTTGTCGAGCACGATCACCGCCGCCGTGCCGAGGCCGGAGCCCAGGCCGCGCAGGGTGTCGAAATCCATCTTCGCGTCGATGATCTGGTCGGCCGGCACCAGCGGCACCGACGAGCCGCCCGGGATCGAGCAGAGCAGGTTGTCCCAGCCGCCGCGCATGCCGCCGCAATGGCGGTCGATCAGCTCGCGGAAGGTGATGCCCAGCTCCGCCTCGACGTTGCACGGCGTGTTCACGTGCCCCGAGACGCAGAAGAGCTTGGTGCCGGTGTTGTTCTTGCCGCCGAGCCCGGCGAACCACGCGCCGCCCCGGCGCAGGATCGTGCCGGCCACCGCGATCGACTCGACGTTGTTGACCGTCGTGGGGCAGCCGTAGAGACCCATATTGGCCGGGAACGGCGGCTTGAGCCGCGGCATCCCCTTCTTGCCCTCGAGGCTCTCGATCAGCGCCGTCTCTTCGCCGCAGATATAGGCGCCGGCGCCGTGGTGGACGTAGATGTCGAACGGGTAATCGTGCACGTTCGACTGGCCGACGAGGCGAGCCGCATAGGCTTCGTCCACCGCCTTCTGGAGGGCGTGCTTCTCGGCGACGTACTCGCCGCGGATGTAGATGTAGCAGGCATGCGCCGCCATGGCGAAGCAGGCCAGCATGCAGCCCTCGATCAGGAGATGCGGATCGTGCCGCATGATCTCCCGGTCCTTGCAGGTCCCCGGCTCTGACTCGTCGGCGTTGACCACGAGGTAGTGCGGGCGCCCGTCGGACTTGTTGGGCATGAACGACCACTTGAGGCCGGTGGGGAAGCCGGCGCCGCCGCGGCCGCGCAGGCCCGACGCCTTCATCTCCTCGATGATCCAGTCGCGGCCCTGCTCCAGGAGGAACTTGGTCCCGTCCCAGGCGCCGCGCTGCTTGGCGGCTTCCAGGCCCGGCGACTGCAGGCCGTAGAGGTTGGTGAAGATGCGATCCTGATCCGACAGCATGTCCTGAAATCCTTCAGCTGACCGGAGCGTCGGTGATGTCGAGGCGGCGTTCGATGCGGGCGAGCCGTGAGTCGAGGGCGCCGAAGGCCTCGTAAAGGTTGCCTACATCGGCCTGAACGGCGTTCATCTGGACCTGCTGCGCCTGCAGACTGATGCGCATGCCTTTCAGCTCACCACGCACGTCCCGTAGCCCCTCATCCACAGTGCCCAGGCGCATCTGCATTGCCTTCAGTACTTCGTAGATTAGGTCGTTCGACACCTCGGCCATGGCGGTCACGCTCTGGTGCCCGACAGTGCCTTGGCCTGCCCCACCCAATCCTCGCGGTCGATGCGACCCGGGAACGCGAGGTAGGTGCCGACCCAGGTGATTTCGTCGCGGGACCAGGCGGCGATCTGGTCGACATGGTAGATGCCGAGCCCGTTCAGGCGCTGGCTGTTGCCCGGGCCGATCCCCCTGATCCGGGTGAGGTCGTCGGGTTGTCCGGCGCGGGCCGCATCCAGGCCCGGCGGGCGCTGGCCGACCGCGTCGGCCTTCTGTTCGGGGCTCGCATCCTTCGGCAGCGCCGCAAGCGCCCCGGCGACGCGAGCCTCCTCGGCCTCCGCGGCGACCTCGCCCTCGCTGGCGCCGGACGCCTCGGGCTGTTGTGGGACCACGTCACGGTCCGGCATGGCCTCATGGCCCTGCTCGCCCGCGGCCGGCTCGCCTTCGGCGACGCGCTTGGCCGGCGAGTCAAGCACGTCCGCGTCGCCCGGGCGGGCGGCGCCGTGCTTGGCGGTGGAGCGGCCGCGCTCGGCGGCGTCGGCGCGGTCCTCGGGCTTGACCGGCGTCTCCCCCGCGGCCGCGCGCTGGGCCGGCGCGTCGGACACCGTGCGCTCGACCGGACGGCCGGCATCGGGCCGGGCTGGCTTCGGGTTCTCGGCGGCCTGCTGCGTAGCTGCGGCCGCCTCGCCGGTCCCCCCGGCCGGCTCCTCGGCCTTGCCGGCCTCCTCGAAGCGCTTGCGCCAGGCGCCGATCCGCGATCCGTCGAACAGGGTCGGGTCCGTGAGCGTATCCGCGCCGCCCAGGGGCTCGGAGGAGACGCGCCCGGTCTGTGAGCCGACCTTGACCGGCCGACCGGCCGCCAGATCGTCCATCAGCGTCCCGAGCGATTCGGGGGTCAGGTCCTCGTAATAATCCTGGTTGATCTGCACCATCGGGGCGTTGCAGCAGGCGCCGAGGCACTCGACCTCAAGCCAGGAGAAATGGCCGTCGGCCGAAACGTGGCCCGGCGGTCCGAGCCGCGCCTGGAGCATCTCCTTGAGGCCCCGCGCGCCGCAGGAATCGCACGGCACCGTGCCGCAGACCTGGATCCAGTACCGCCCGACCGGCTCCAGGGCGAACATCGTGTAGAAGGTCGCCACCTCCAGCACGCGGATATTGGGCATGCCGAGTTCGGCCGCCACCGCCTCGATGGCCGCCCGCGGCAGCCAGCCGCCGTTCTGCTCCTGCGCCTTCCACAGGAGCGAGATCACCGCGGAGGCCTGCCGGCCCTCCGGGTACTTGGCGATCTGGGTCTTCGCCCACTCGGCGTTCTCGGGCGAGAACGCGAACTTTTGGGGCTGCTCGGAGGCGGGGGCGAGTCTGCGGTTGGCCATCGCTCTAACTTACCGATCCACTTCGCCGAACACGATGTCGAGCGTGCCGAGCACGCACGAGACGTCGGCGAGAAGGTGCCCGCGGCACATCCAGTCCATCGCCTGCAGATGCGCGAAGCCCGGCGCGCGGATCTTGCAGCGGTACGGCTTGTTGGTCCCGTCCGACACGAGATACACGCCGAACTCGCCCTTGGGCGCCTCCACGGCGGCGTAGACCTCGCCCTCGGGGACATGGAAGCCCTCGGTGTACAGCTTGAAGTGGTGGATGAGCGCCTCCATCGAGCGCTTCATCTCCCGGCGCGGCGGCGGCGCGAACTTGCCGTCGAGCGCCGCGATCGGGCCCTGCCCGGCCGGCTCGCGCAGCTTGGCGCAGCACTGCTTCATGATCTTGGCCGATTCCCGCATCTCCTCCATGCGGATCACCTGACGATCGTAGGTATCGCCGTTCCGGCCCACCGGGATGTCGAAGTCCATCTCCTCGTAGCACTCGTAGGGCTGCGCCTTGCGCAGGTCCCACGGGATGCCCGAACCGCGCAGCATCACGCCGGAGAAGCCCCACTCCATGCACTCGTCCACCGACACGATGCCGATGTCGACGTTGCGCTGCTTGAAGATGCGGTTGGCCATCACGAGGTCGTCGAGATCCTGGACGACCTGCAGGAACGGGTCGCAGAACGCCTCGATGTCGTCGACCAGCTTCGGCGGCAGGTCCTGGTGGACGCCGCCGGGCCGGAAATAATTGGCGTGGAGCCGGGCGCCGCTCGCCCGCTCGTAGAAGATCATCAGCTTCTCGCGTTCCTCGAAGCCCCAGAGCGGGGGCGTGAGGGCGCCGACATCCATCGCCTGCGTGGTGACGTTGAGCAGGTGCGACAGCAGCCGGCCGATCTCGCAGAACAGCACCCGGATCAGCTGCGCGCGCCGCGGCACCTCGATCCCGGCCAGCTTCTCGATCGCCAGGCAGAAGGCGTGCTCCTGGTTCATCGGCGACACGTAGTCGAGCCGGTCGAAATAGGGCGTCGCCTGCAGGTAGGTCTTGTGCTCGATCAGCTTCTCGGTGCCGCGGTGCAGCAGCCCGATATGCGGATCGACCCGCTCGACCACCTCGCCGTCGAGTTCCAGCACGAGGCGCAGCACCCCGTGCGCCGCCGGGTGCTGCGGGCCGAAATTGATCGCGAAGTTGCGGATGTTGTGCTCTGTCATCGGGCGGCTCCGCCGGAGAGCGAATAGGGAGTAGCGAGTAGCGAGTAGGGAAGTGGCGTCATCATCAACCCCTATCGACCCGAGTGTTTTTCTGGACTGCGCGGATCAATCCACGCAGCATTTTTCCGATCTCCTCGCATCGCCCGAGAAGCGAGTCCGCCGGGGTTGCCGCCAGGAAACCGACGCGCTCCGACAGAATGATGTGGGTCTCAAGCTCCTTGAGGGAGCCCTGCGCGATGCGCAGGAACCCAACGAACGCACCCCCGGTCTCTCGCCCGTGACCTTCGGCGATGTTGGCGGCGACGGACGTTGCGGCGCGTCGGATCTGCCCGGTCAGACCGAACATCTCCTCACGCGGAAAACACCGCGTCTCCCGATAACATGCCTCAGCCAGTGCCATGGCGTCCTGCCAAACTTTCAAATCTCGATAGGAGATGATCGCAGACCGATCCACGATCGCCTTCTATTCGCTACTCGCTACTCGCTACTCACTTTCAAGCCGTCTTCTTCTCGTCGCCGGGGAGCACGTAGTCGGTGCCCTCCCACGGAGACAGGAAGTCGAAGTTGCGGAATTCTTGGGTGAGCTGGACGGGCTCGTAGACGACCCGCGCCTGGTCCTGGTCGTAGCGGACCTCGACGAAGCCCGTCAGCGGAAAATCCTTGCGCAGGGGATGCCCCTCGAAGCCGTAGTCGGTCAGTAGGCGGCGCAGGTCCGGATGGCCCGAGAACAGGATGCCGTAGAGGTCGTAGGTCTCGCGCTCGTACCAGTTGGCGGCCGGGAACACCTCGATCACCGAGGGGACGGGGGTCACCTCGTCGGTCTGCACCTTCAGCCGGATGCGCGCGTTGTGGCGCAGCGACAGCAGATGGTAGACCACGTCGAAGCGCTTCTCGCGCTGCGGGTAATCCGCGCCGCAGATGTCGATGAAGCTGCGGAACGCGCAGGCCGGATCGTCCCGCAGATAGGTCAGCGCGTAGACGATGTCGGAGGCCTGGACCACCAGCGTCAGCTCGCCGAACGCGATGGCATGCGACACCACCGCCGGGCCGAGGGCGCCGACGACGCGCTCGGCCATCGCCATGAGGGCCGCCTCACCGCTTGCGGGCTGGGTGTGCGACAGGATCGAGATACCGTTCGTCATGGCCGCCCCTCAGCGCTCGATCGTGCCGGTGCGGCGGATCTTCTTCTGGAGAAGCAGCACGCCGTAGAGCAGTGCCTCGGCGGTGGGCGGGCAGCCGGGTACGTAGATGTCCACCGGCACCACCCGGTCGCAGCCGCGCACCACTGAGTAGGAGTAGTGGTAGTAGCCGCCGCCGTTGGCGCAGGAGCCCATCGAGATGACGTAGCGCGGCTCCGGCATCTGGTCGTAGACCTTGCGCAGCGCCGGGGCCATCTTGTTGGTGAGCGTCCCGGCGACGATCATCACGTCGGACTGGCGGGGCGAGCCCCGGGGCGCGAAGCCGAAGCGCTCGCAATCGTAGCGCGGCATCGACATCTGCATCATCTCGACCGCGCAGCAGGCGAGGCCGAAGGTCATCCACATCAGCGAGCCGGTGCGGGCCCAGTTGATCAGCTCATCCGTGGTGGTGAGCAGGAAGCCGCGGTCAGCCAGCTCGTCGCTGATCGACAGGAAGGTCGGATCGTCCGCGCCGATCGGCCGGCCGGTGTTCGGATCGATGATCCCCTTCGGCTGGGGCGCGACTGCGGGCGCGCGGGACAGGCTTTGGGTCGTGTCGGTGATCAGGGCCATCGGCGACTCGGAATCCGGTGCGGGCGGGGGCTGACGGGACTCAATCCCACTCAAGGGCGCCCTTGCGCCACTCGTAGACGAAACCGACGGTCAGCACGCCCAGGAAGACGATCATCGACCAGAAGCCGAACCAGCCCAGATCACCGAAGGTGATGGCCCAGGGGAACAGGAACGCGACCTCAAGATCGAAGATGATGAACAGGATCGCCACGAGGTAGAAGCGCACGTCGAACTTCATGCGGGCATCGTCGAAGGCGTTGAAGCCGCATTCGTAGGCCGAGAGCTTCTCGGGATCGGGGCTCTTGAAGGCGACGAGGAACGGCACGACCAGTAGCGCCGTGGCGATGAACAGTGCCACGCCGATGAACACGATGAGCGGCAGGTAATCCGCCAACAATCCGGTCATGCCAGGGCCTCGCGAGACGTAGAAAACCGCGGTGCGACGCCGACCCGGATTCGCCCGTGGAATTGTTCTTATGCCAGGATGCGCGCGGCCGGAGGCTTAGTCGACCCGCCGAGCCGTGACAATGGCTTGTCGCGTCGCACAAACCACGCCGTCCGTCACGTCGGGAGATGGGGGCGCCGGGCGCGGCCGCAACACGACGGAAGCGCGCAGGCCCCCGGGGCGGCCCCGCGACGAATCCGACCCGGATGCGCTTGACAGCGCCCGAAGCGGCCCATAAACCCCGCCCCGTCGCCGGGCGAAACGCCCCCTTGAGGCGACCACGCCGTGCGGGCGTAGCTCAGTTGGTTAGAGTGCCGGCCTGTCACGCCGGAGGTCGCGGGTTCGAGCCCCGTCGCCCGCGCCACGTCCTTCCAGATATTCCTCCAGACCTTCTCCGCGATCGAGCCAGGGACCCGTTCCTGTCCGAGGGCAGCCTTGGCATGGGGGAGTTTTTCCGATCTTTGGCCGGGCCGCCTTCGGCGCCTCGATCCCGGGGCACGCCGACTGCATCCGGTCAGTGACTGCCCGAGCGCGCCGCGGATCGCGGCACGCATGCGCGCTCAGGGCCGCGGGACAGACGCGACCATCTCGATTTCGACCCGTGCCGCGAGCGGCAGTGCCGCCACGCCGATCGTCGTGCGCGCCGGGTAGGGTTCGGCGAAATAGTCCGCGTAGACCCGATTCATGGCGGCGAAGTCGGCCATGTCGGTCAGGAACACGGTGCACTTCACCACATCCCCGAAGCCGAGCCCGGCCGCCGTCAAAACCGCGCCGAGGTTTCGGAGGCATTGGTGAACCTGCGCCGCGATTCCACCCTCGACCAGCCGGCCGGTCGCGCCGTCGATCGGCGTCTGGCCCGACAGGTAGACCGTGTCGCCGACGCGGACACCGTGCGCGTAGGGGCCGACCGCCGTCGCGCCCGGAGCGATCACGGGACTTCTGCTCATCTGTGGGATCTCCTTGATGGCGCGTCGGGCTGGGCCCGACGCGCGCCGGCCGTCACGTCACCAACGCCGGATCACCGCCCAGGTGCGCCGCCGCGCGTCACGCCGGCCCACAAGCAGGAGGATCGCATCGCCGGTGCCCGGCACGCCGGCATCCGCCACGTCCTGCGGCGTCAGCCCGATATCCTTCAACTCGCGCTCGGTCACCGTCGAGAGACGCTGCAGCACGCGCCGGTTCATCGCCCCCCGCGACAGGCCGGCCCGCAGGTCGGCGCCGAACGCGGCGAGGAATGCGACCGCCCGGGCGATCCACGGGGTCCGGGCTTCGGCTTCGGCTTCGGCGGTCTCGGTCAGGCAATGGTCCATGGCTCCCCCTCCTCTGTCTCTCCGGGGCCGGGCGACCGTGGAGCAGCAGGGCTGGCGGCGACAGGAACACTTCGGTACGGTTCGAAAGAATTGTCCGGCAGAATGAGCAGTACGGATGTCGCTGGCCGTCAGAGCCCCGGGAACCCGCGTCGAGGCCGTGGCCGGGGAGATCCGCGATCGGATCGCCGCGCGGCGGCTCGTCCCCGGCGTCCGGATCCCGTCGGTGCGGGCCTTCGCGGATGCGATGGGCGTCTCGAAATCCACCGTCGTGGAGGCCTACGAGCGGCTCGCCGCCGAGGGCGCGGTCGTGGCCCGGCCGGGCTCGGGTTTCTACGTCGCCGGCAAGACGCGGCCGCTCTCGCTCCAGGCGATGGGGCCGCAACTCGATCGGATCGTGGATCCGCTCTGGATCACCCGGCAGGCGCAGCAGGCGGGTTCGGACCAGCTCAAGCCCGGGGCGGGCTGGCTGCCCGATTCTTGGATGCCCCACGAGGCGATCCGGCGGGGCCTGCGCCGGGTGGCCAAGGCCGACCGCGCCGAGATGACCGATTACGACCGGCCCCTGGGCTACGAGCCCCTGCGCCACCAGATCGCCCGCAAGGTCGGCGAGAAGGGCGTCGGCGCCGAACCCGACCAGATCGTGCTGGTCGAATCGGCCACGCAGGCGCTGGACCTGGTCTGCCGGTTCCTGCTCCAGCCCGGCGACACCGTACTGGTAGACGATCCCTGCTACTTCAACTTCCTGGCGCTGCTGCGCGCCCAGCGGGTCGCGGTGGTCGGCGTGCCGATGACCCCGGAGGGGCCGGATCTGCCGGTTCTCGCCGCCCTGCTGGAGCGGCACCGGCCGCGCTTCTACCTGACCAACGCGGCGCTCCAGAACCCGACGGGGATGAGCCTCGCGCCGAAGGTGGCGCACCGGCTGCTGAAGCTGTGCGAGGCCCACGACACCCTGATCGTGGAGGACGAGATCTTCGGCGATCTGGAGCCCGATCCGGCCCCGCGGCTCGCCGGCTTCGACGGGCTGGAGCGGGTGATCCAGATCGGCAGCTTCTCCAAGACCCTGTCGGCGGCCGCGCGCTGCGGCTGGATCGCGCTCCGGGCCGACTGGGTCGAGCCGTTGGTCGATCTCAAGCTGGCGCTCAGCCTCGGCAACGGCCACGTCACGGCGGCCCTGGTGCACAGCCTGATCACTGAGGGCTGCTATCGCCGGCACCTCGCCGAGACCAAGCGGCGGCTCGCCGGCGCCATGGTGCAGGCCTCGGCGGAACTGCGCGCCTGCGGCCTGGAGCCCTGGGCGCAGCCCCGGGGCGGGTTCTTCCTGTGGATGCGTCTGCCGGACGGCCGCGACGGGGCCGCGGTCGCCCGCCGGGCGCTGGCCCGGGGCATGGTGCTGGCCCCGGGGACCTCGTTCAGCCTGTCGGAGGCCTGGAACGGCTACATGCGCTTCAACGTCGCCCATTGTGCGGATCCGCGCATCCGCCCGATCCTGCGGGAGGCGCTCGGCTGAGGCCGGGAGGTCAGGCCGGCAGGACGAGGTCCGCGCGCAGGCCGCCGAGATCTCCGTGCCCGAGGGTCAGGCCGCCGCCGTAGAGTTCGGCGAGTTCCAGGGTGATCGGCAGGCCGAAGCCGTGGCCCGGCACGCCCTCGTCCAGGCGCCGGCCGCGCGCCATCACGGCCTCGGCGGCCGCGCCGTCGAGACCCGGCCCGTCGTCCTCGACGCGGATGCGAACCACCCCGTCCCGGGCCAAGGCGGAGACCTGCACCCGCCCCCGGCACCAGCGGCAGGCATTGTCCACGAGGTTGCCGAGCATCTCGTCGAGGTCCTGGCCCTCGCAGGCCACCGAGAGGTCGTCCGGTACGGCGAGATCGAGGGCCACGCCCTTCTCGGCGTAGAGGCGCGCCAGGGCGTCGCGCAGGTCCGAGAGCCGCGGGGCCAGGGGCGTGCGGCCCCGGGCCGAGCCGGCGAGCGCCGCCGCCCGGGCCCGGCGCAGGTGATGGCGGACCCGGCGGTCCATATCCTCCACCTGCCGGCGCAGGCCGCCGTCCGGGTCACGGGCGGGGTCGGCCAGCGCCATCGACAGGGTGGCGAGGGGCGTCTTGAGGGCGTGGGCGAGGTTGGCGACGTGGCCGCGGGCGCGGTCGAGGTTCTGCGCGTTCTGGTCGAGGAGCGCGTTGAGTTCCGCCACCACCGGCGCGATCTCGGCGGGCTGCTCCGCCGGCACCCGCTCGCGCCGGCCGGCCCGCACCGCCGCGAGGTCGGCGCGCAGCCGCCTCAGCGGCGCGAGGCCGAGGCGCACCTGGACGGCCAGGCCGGCGAGCAGGCACAGGCCGAGGATCCCCAGCGCCAAGGCGAGGCTCGTCAGCGCCTCGCGCAGCGGGCCGCGCAACTCCCCCTCCGGGGCCGCCACCACGATCGTCGCGGGCGGGGGCCCGGGCAGGGCGAGCACCCGGGCGACAAGCGGCTCGCCCTGCGGCCCCGTGCCCGAGGCCGGGTGCGGCCGGCCCGGATCGTCCTCGGGCCCCGGATCGGACAGGCGGATGTCCCCGCCCCGCAGCGAGCCGGAGCGGATCGTCTCGGGTCCGCGGTGCACCTCCCAGGCCCAGCCGGGGCCGGGCCGGTCGTAGGGCGGCGCGTCGAGGGTCTGGGGCAGGATCCCGGCCTCGAGTCCGGCTCGAAGGGCGACGATCTGCGCGTCGAGCCGCCCGTCCAGCTGCCCGCGCACGAATCGGTGCAGGATCACCCCGATGGCGAGGCCCGCCACCACCAGGGCCGCCAGGACCAGGATGAGGGCGGCGGCGAGCAGGCGGGCGCGGAGCGAGCGGCGCGGCGTCCCCTCGCCCATCAGGCGGGATCCGCGTGCAGGCGGTAGCCGTGGCCGCGCACGCTCTCGATCCGCGCCGGGGCGATCTTCCGGCGCAGGCGGGTGATGATCACCTCCACGGAGTTCGAATCGACGTCCGCGTCGCCCTCGTAGACCCGCTCGATCAGGTGCGGGCGCGGCACCACCGTCTCGCGGTTGAGCATCAGGCAGGACAAAACCCGCCATTCGAGCCCGGTGAGCTTGAGCGGCAGGCCCTCGTGCTCGAAGGCGCCGAGGCCGGGATCGAAGCTCAGCGGCCCGCAGGCGATCCGGCTGGCGCCGCCGCCCTGCGACCGGCGCACCAGGGCGCGCAGGCGGATCACCAGCTCCTCCACCCGGACCGGCTTGACGAGGTAATCGTCCGCCCCGGCCTTGAAGGCCGCGACCTTGTCGCTCCAGCCGTCCCGGGCGGTGAGCACCAGCACCGGCAGGGTCCGCCCGGCCGCCCGCCACGCCCGCAGCACCGAGACGCCGTCACCCTTGGGCAGGCCGAGATCGAGCACGACCGCGTCGTAGCCCTCGGTCTCGCCGAGATGCTGGGCGTCCTCGCCGGTGGCGGCGTGGTCGAGCACGAAGTTCTCCCCGCGCAGCACCTTGGCCACCTCGGCGGCGAGCGCCGCGTCGTCCTCCACCAGCAGGATCTTCACCCGTTCCCTCCTCCGGCCCCGGTCTCCGCAGATCGGGCCGTGCCCGGTCCGACAGGCCGTGCCGGACCGGATATTCCGTGTGGCGTCCCGGTGAAATACGCGCCTGAGATCGCCTCTCCGTCAGCACGCGCGCAGCGACGTGACCCAGGGCAGCGCCACGGCCGGCATCGTGGCGCTGCCGGGTTGCTTCGGTGCGCGCGCACAGACGGCGGCGTCGAAGCACTGAGCGGGACGCCGCACGATCCCTTTCATCCACCCGGCCCCAAAACCCAATGACCACGGGAATTTAGGGCGAGGTCCTCATGGACTGTGTCAGTTCGATCGCCCGACATCAGCCCGCGTCCTCAAGCCCTTGAGACCGCACGGGTTCCCCGCGACGCCGCTCTACGGCGACGGGTTTAACCGGACCTGAACCACCCGGTTCAGACCGGATTGGAGCCGCCCCCTTACGAAGGGGCCACGGATCGAACGGATCCGGACCCATCGAGAGGACGAGAGATGAGCGACGAGACAACCATCGACGGCACCGCCCGGGAGATCCGCGGGCCCGCCGCCGGTACCGAACCCCGCGGCCGGAGCGCGGTCCCCCGGCGGACCTGGGTGGTGGGCGCCGTCGCGGCGCCCCTGGTGCTCGGCGCCCTGGGCCTGTCCCTGGCGCAGGGGACGACCTTCCAGCCGACACCCGTGGAACCGGTGGCGATCCAGGCGCTGGCCCCCTCCGGAGCCATTGCCGTCAAGGGCGCGGTCGCCGAGATCTTCGGCAACAAGTTCGTGGTCCAGGACGGGACCGGCCGGGCGCTGGTCGAGACCGGCCGTGCCGGCGAGGGCGGCGGCCTCGTCGCCAAGGGCGAGGCCGTGACCGTTCAGGGCCGGTTCGAGCAGGGCTTCCTGCACGCCAGCGTCCTCACCCACGGCGACGGGCGCAAGGTCCTGCTCGGTCCGGCCGGCGGACCGCCGACGGGCAGCCTCGACTGGGCCAAGGATCGGATCGGCCTCGGGCCGAAACCCGATGTCGCCGCCCTGACGGCCACGGTGCAGGCGGCCGGCTACAGCGACGTGCGCGTCACCGGCCGCGGCCCGCGCCACCTGGAGGTCGCCGCCAAGGACCGGGACGGGGGCGAGCACCAGCTCCATGTCGGCTTCGACGGACAGGTCCGCGAGCGGCCGGTCCCGGGTGCGCGGCCCTGAGCCCTGGGCCGGTTGCAGGGGATCGATGCAACCGTTTTCCCCCTGCCGCGTCCTCCTGTCTCTCACCCGGACAGGAGGCGCTCCGTGGAACCGATGAAGCCGATGGAACCGATGAAGCCCATGGAACCGATGAAGCCCATGGAACCCATGAAGCCGATGAAGGGCATGGAGCCGTTCTGGCCCAAGGATCTCGGCGATCCGTCGACCAGCGGCTCCCAGAACGGGATGAAATACGCCTTCTTTCCGGACAAGCACCGCCTGGTGATCGAGCGCGACGGGCAGGTCTCGACCTACGACAGCGGCGACCATCGGATCGGCGGCGTCGCCCAGGCCGACGGGGGCACGAAGTCGCTGACCTTCACCAGCCAGAACGGCGACGTCGACCTCGGATCCCTGAAGAAGCTCGACTGAGCCCGGCGTGGACAGGCCGGGGCGGCGCGCTTAAGCCCGGCCCGGCCATGCGAGACGCCCCGCCGACCCCGCCGACGCCATGCGCGCGCTGATCGACCTCGTCCGCGCCCTGCGGGCGCCCGACCGGCGGCGCCTCGCGCTGATCGCCCTCGGCCTCGCCGGGGCGGCCCTGCTGGAGGTGGTGGGCGTCGCCTCGGTGATCCCATTCCTGACGCTGGTCGGCGACCCCGCGGCGGCGGCCCGCATCCCCTACCTCGCCCAGGCCCGGTCCGTCCTCGGCCTGACCGATGAGCGCGGCTTCCTGCTGGTGACCGGCGGCGCGGCGCTGGCGGCGATCCTGGTGACCGCGCTGGCCAATGCCGGGCTGACCTACGCGCAACTCCGGTTCACGCATCTGGCGGGCTACGGCTTCAGCCGGCGCCTGCTGTTCCGCTACCTCGACCGGGAGCGGCTGTTCTTCGCGCAGGCCAACAGCGCCGAACTCGCCAAGAACGTGCTGTCCGAGACCGACCGGCTGGTGGTCGGCGCCCTGACGCCTGCCACCGTGCTGGCCTCCCGGGCGAGCTCTGCGCTCGCGGTGATCGCCTTCCTGCTGGCCTACGCGCCGCAGCTCGCGCTGATCCTCGGCGGCGGCTTCGGGGGGCTCTATGTCGGGATCTATCTCGTGATGCGCGCCCGGCTCGCCCGGCTGGGTAGCCGGTCGGTGGCCGACAACGAGGCGCGCTTTCGGATCGTGCAGGAGACCTTCGGGGCGCTTACCGAGCTCAAGCTCTACGGCCGGGCGGAGGCCTTCGCGGCCCGGTTCGACGCCCCGGCCCGCGCCTACGCCCTCGCCACCGCGGCGAGCCTGCTCACCGGCCAGATGCCGCGCTTCGTCATCGAGGCGCTGGCCTTCGGCGGGGTGATCGTGGTGGTGCTGTTCGCCCTGGCTCAGGGCCTGGAGGTGGCCGGGATCCTGCCGCTGCTCGGCCTGTTCGCCTTCGCGGGCTACCGGATGCTGCCGGCCTTCCAGAACATCTTCACCTCGGTGGCGCTGCTGCGCTTCACCCTGCCGGCGGTGCGGGTGATCGTCGACGAACTCGCCGACGAGCGGGCGCCCCCGCCCCGCACCGCGGAGCGGCTGCCGTTCTCCCGGGAGATCCGGCTCGAAGGGATCGGCTTCGATTACGGCACCGGCCGGCCGGCGCTCGCCGGCATCGACCTGACGATCCCGGTCAACACCACGATCGGCCTCGCCGGGCGGACCGGCTCGGGCAAGTCGACGCTGGCCGGCCTGCTCCTCGGGGTGCTGAGCCCGGGCGCCGGGCGGATCACCATCGACGGGCGCCCCCTCGATCCCGGCACCCTGCCCGCGTGGCAGAACCGCATCGGCTACGTGCCGCAGGACGTGTTCCTGGTGGACGGCACGGTCGCCGAGAACATCGCGCTGGGCCTCGACACGCCGGATCCCGCCGCCGTCGAGCGGGCGGCGCGGCTGGCGGGCGCCCACGACTTCGTCTCGGCCCTGCCGCATGGCTACGGGGAGCGGGTCGGCGAGCGCGGGGCCCGGCTCTCGGGCGGCCAGCGCCAGCGCATCGGCATCGCCCGGGCGCTCTACCACGACCCCGACGTGATCGTGTTCGACGAGGCGACCTCCGCCCTCGATGAGGAGACGCAAGGGGCGGTGATGCGGGCGCTGCGGGCGCTCTCGGGGCGGCGGACGCTGATCCTGATCGCCCACCGCCTCTCGACCCTCGAGGGCGCCGACGCGGTCCACGTGCTGGAGGCGGGGCGGCTCGTGGCCTCGGGGGCGCCCGGGACAGTGCTGCCGGGGCTCGGCACGGCGGCGTGAGGAGGACCGTCCCGGTCGACACCCCTTGCGCGGCCGCCCGCTTCCGTTACCTCGCCTGCTGCGACAGATGACCGGGAGACCACCGTGACGACGCGCATCGCGCTGACCGCAGCGGACGGCACCACCGCCGCGCTCGCCACCCACGGCGCCGAGCCCGTCTCCTGGCGGGTCGGCGGGACCGAGTATCTCTGGAGCGGCGACCCGGCGCACTGGAACCGCCACGCGCCCTGGCTCTTCCCGGTGGTCGGCGCCTCGGCCGGCGGTCAGGTGACGGTCGGGTCCGAGAGCTACCCGATGGGCCAGCACGGCTTCGCCCGGGACCTGCCCTTCACGGTGCTGGACCGGAGCGCGGAGGCGGTGACCCTGCGCCTGACCGACGGACCCGAGACCCGGGTGCACTACCCCTTCGCCTTCCGGTTGGATGTGGCCGCCCGGGTGCGCCCGGCGGGTCTCGATCTGGACGTGACCGTCACCAATCCCGGCGATGTCCCCCTGCCCTACGCGCTGGGCTTCCATCCGGCCTTCCCCTGGCCCTTCGCGGGCGGCGAGCGGGCCCGGGACGGCGGCTACGCGGTGGCGTTCGAGCACCCGGAGCGGCCCTTCGCCCCGCAGGTCGGTCCCGGCGGGCTGCTGCTGCGCGACGAACAGCCGATCCCCCTCGCGGGCGCGGCGCTGCCCCTCGATCCGGCGCTCTTCACCGAGGCCTTCGTGCTCCGGAATGCGAAGAGCCGCTGGATGCGCTTCGCCGGACCCGGACGGGCGATCCGCATGGAGATGGCGGATTTTCCCCATCTCGCCGTCTGGACCAAGCCCACGGCGCCGTTCCTCTCCCTCGAATGCTGGACCGGCTACGCCGACTGGGCGGATTTTTCCGGCACCCTCGCCGAGCGCGATTCGCAGCGCCTGCTCGCCCCGGGCGCCACGGCGCGCCACGGCGTCCGACTGACCCTGGAAAGCTAGGGCATGCGCGTCTGGGTGGCGCGGCCCGAGCCCGGGGCGGCCCGGACCGGCGCGGCGCTGACGGCGCGGGGCCACGTTCCGCTGGTGGCCCCGGTCCTGGTGGTGCGGCCGACCGGGGCGCTGCCGCCGGACGGGACGTTCGACGCCCTGCTGCTGACCAGCGCCAACGCGGTACCGATGCTGCGGGACGCCGCGGTCCCGCGGGGCCTGCCGGTCTTCGCGGTGGGCCCCCGGACGGCCGCGCTGGCGGGGCGCGCCGGTCTCGGCCCCGTGCGGGAGGGGCCGGGGGATGCCGACGGCCTCGCCGCCCTGGTGGCCGGCACGCTCGCGCCGGGGGCGCGCCTGCTCCACGCGGCCGGGGCCGAGCGCAAGCCCGAGCCGGGGGCGACGCTGGCGGCGGCGGGCTTCCGGGTCGCGACCTATGTGGCCTATACGGCGGAGGCTTTGCGCAGCCTGCCGGATTCCGTCGGCAGTGCCTTGGGCGGCGGCGCCCTCGACGCCGCCCTCCATTATTCCCGGCGCAGCGCCGCGGTCGCCCTCGCGCTGGCGGAAGGCGCGGGCCTGGGCGGAGCTTTCCGCCGGTTGAGGCATTACTGCCTGTCGGCGGATGTCGCCGCACCCCTGGAAGCGGCAGGTGTTCCGGTCCATTTCGTCGCGGTGCGTCCGCGGGACGTGGACCTGCTGGATGCTCTCACGCCCGCGCCCGGCTAGGCGTGCGGTGACAGGGAGGCCCGGCCGCCGTATCTCGCCCTCGCGCCCGGGGCCGTGGCGGTGCTAGGGGGGCGCGGCGACGCCGAAGAGTTGGAGGACTTGCCCGTGACGCCACCACCCAGCGACGCCGACAAGCCCGGATCTGGTGGCCGCAGGCCCGATCCCGCGCCCGCCAGACCCGGGCAGCCCAATCCGTCCGGGGCCGAGACCCGCGCGTCCGCCGCGCCGGCCGGCGTGACCGGAGGCCCGAAGCCGGGCCTGCCGGGATCGTCCGGGGCCGCCAAGCCGCCGCAGACGGCCGTTGTGCCGCCGCAGACAACCGTTGTGCCGCCGAAGCCGGCGACCGAGCCGGTCGTGGCCGCCAAGCCCGGCGCGATCGACACGAAGCCCGAAACGGGCAAGACCGGCTCCGCGGCGGACGGCCCGAAGCCGTCGGTCGGCCCGGCCGCGCAGCCGAACGCCGCCAAGCCCGACGTTTTGACGTCGGAGGCCGCCAAGGCCGCGGATTCCAGGGATACGTCATCGAAGCCCGAGACCGACAAGGCCGAGCCACCGAAGGCGGGGGCGTCGACGGCCTCGGCCACGGCCGGCGGGCGCGTCGAGCCCGGTAGACCCGATCCCGCGCGGAGCGAGCCGCCGAAGCCCGGCCAGCCGGGGGCGGGCCCGCAGCCGGGTTCCGGCCCGCGTCCGGGCGCATCCGCCTCGGGTGCCGCGGGCACGGTCGCGGCCGGCGCGGTGACGTCCGGGCCGATCATCGACATGAAGGCCAAGCGCATCCCCGATCCGCCGACCCCCGGCAAGGAGGCGTCGAAGGAGACGTCACGGGAGTCCGCGAAGGAGCCGCCGAAGGGGCCGATCCCGGGGGTGGCTCCCGGCGGCGCCGCGTCCGCCGCCGCGGCGCCGGCTGCCCGGTCGCGCGCCGGCTTCGGCTCCCTCGCCACCGCGGGTTTGCTCGGCGGCGTGATCGGGGCCGGCCTGCTGTTCGCGGCCGAGACGGCCGGTCTCGGCCCGGACCCGCGCCTGAACGCCCTCGATCAGAAGCTCTCGGGTCAGATCGCCGCCCTCGGCACCCGCCTCGACGGGCTCGCGCCCCGGGACGCCCTGGCTGCCCTCGACAAGCGGGTCGCCACCGCCGAATCGTCCGCCAAGCAGGCCCTGGACAAGGCCGCCAGCGCACCGGCGGCGGCCGCGGCGGACGGATCCGTCGCCGCACAGGCGCCGGCCGTGCCCGCCGATCTGGCGGCGCGGCTCGACAGCCTCGATCAGCGCGTGGCCGCCCTCCAGGAGGAGCCCGGTCGGGACCAGCCGGCGGAGTCCAAGCTCAACGCGGTCCAGGACAACGGAAAGCAGTTCACGGATCTCGATGCGCGGCTGAAGGCGCTGGAAGCGGACGGCGCCAAGCCGGGCGCGGCCGAGGAGGCGTCCAAAAAGATCGCCGCGCTTCAGGGTGAGGTGGAGCAGAGGACCAAGGCGAACGCCGATGCCGATGCGGCCCTCGGCCAGCGCCTCGACACGCTCCAGCAGACGCTCGACGCGCGGGTGAAGGCCGCCACGGAGGCGGTCCAGGCGGCCACCCAGGCGAGCCGCACCGCCGCCGAGGCGGGGCAGACCCAGGCCGCGGAGGCCACGAAGGCGGTCGACCGGCGCCTTCAGGAGCAGGCCGACAAGATCGCTGCCCTGGACAAGAGCGTGGCGCAGCGCGCGGAGGCGGCCACCGTCCAGGCGGCCCTGCGGGTGGTCGTCGCCGACCGCGTGGCCGCGGCCCTGGAAGCCGGGTCTTCGTATGCGGAGCCTCTCGCGACCCTGCGCAAGCTCGATCCGGCCACCGAGGCGCAGGCCAAGGCGCTCGCGCCGTTCGCGGAGGCGGGCGCCCCCACGGCGGCTCAACTCGCCGACGCGTTCCGGCCCATCGCCGAGCGGATCGCCGCGAAGCGGCGGGCGCAGCGGGTCAAGACCGCCGCCGGGACCGGCGACTTCCGCGCCAAGCTCCTGAGCATGGCCGACGGCCTCGTGCAGGTGCGCAAGGCCGATGCCCCGGCCCCGGAGGCCGCCGATCAGCCCGAGGGCAAGGTCCAGGCGGCCTTGGATCAAGGCGACCTGCCCGCCGCCGCCACGGCCTTCGCGGCGTTGCCGCCCGAGGCGCGGGACGAGGCCGGCGATTTCGGCGCCAAGCTCAAGGCGCGGGCCGAGGCCGAGGAGGCCGCGCGGACGCTGCTCGGAACTGCCTTCAAGGCCCTCCCGACCGGCACCGCGTCCGCCTCCGAATCCGCCCCCGCCGCGTCCCCCGGCCGCTAGGTCGGTGATTGCCGCGATCCGCGCCCTGCGCGGCCGCTACCTCTCCGGGCGGGCGTGCAGGCGCTCCGCCCCTCCCGCACACAGCGACCGTCGCCGCGCGGCCGTCGACAGGAGACACTGATCCCATGTGGCGCGCCCTCGCCTTCCTGGCCCTGCTCGCACTCGCCGCCTTCGGGGCGGTCTGGATCGCCGACAGGCCCGGCACCGTCACTATCGTGTGGGACGGGTACCAGATCGGCACCAGCCTCGCGCTCGCCCTCGTCGGCGTGATCGTCGCGGCCGTCGTCCTGGGGCTGCTCTGGGCGATCGTGCGCGGCGTCATCGGCCTGCCCGAATACCTGGTCCGCGGCTCCGCCGAGCGGCGCCGGGCCAAGGGCCTCTCGGCCCTGTCCCGGGGCATGGTGGCGGTGGGCTCGGGCGACCCCCTGGCGGCCCGCCGGTTCGCGGGCGATGCCGAGCGGCTCCTGGGCACCGAGCCGCTGACCCTCCTGCTCAAGGCGCAGGCGGCGCAGATCTCCGGCGACCGGGATGCCGCCGAGAGTGCCTTCCAGCGCATGGTCGACGATCCGGAGACCCGGGTGCTGGGCCTGCGCGGCCTGTTCGTGGAGGCCCGCCGCCGGGAGGACGAGACCGCCGCCCGCGCCTACGCGGCGGAGGCCGCCCGCCTCGCCCCGAGCGTCACCTGGGCCAACGAGGCCCTGCTCGAGGCGCAGAGCGCCGACGGGGACTGGGTCTCCGCCCTGGAGACCATCGAGCGGCGCTCCTCGCTCGGGCTGATCGACAAGGCCGGCGCCCGGCGCCAGCGGGCCGTCCTCCTGACGGCGATCGCGGGCGAGCGCGAGGCCGGCGAGCCCGAACTCGCCGCCGAGCGCGCCCTGCACGCCGTCAAGCTGGCGCCCGATCTGGTTCCGGCGGCCTGCATCGCCGGGCGGCTGCTGGCCCGTCGCGGCGACCTCCGGAAGGCCGCGCGCATCGTCGAGGCGGCCTGGAAGGCCAACCCCCATCCCGACCTGGCCAAGGTTTACCTCGGCCTGCGCCCGGGCGACTCCGTCCGGGACCGCCTCGCCCGCGCCGAGGTCCTGGCGAAGCTGTCCGTCTGGGATCCGGAGGCCCGTCTCGCCCTGGGTCAGGCCGCCCTCGACGCGCGGGACTACAAGCGCGCCCGGGAGGCCGTGAAGCCCTTGCTCGCCGAGCGCCCGACCGTCCGCGCCTGCCTGATGATGGCGGCGATCGAGGAGGCCGAGCACGGCGCCGCCTCGGGCCAGGCCCGCGAGTGGCTCGCCCGGGCCGCTCGGGCCCCCCGCGACCGCGTCTGGATCGCCGACGGGATCGCCTCCGAGACCTGGGCTCCGGTATCGCCGGTCAGCGGCCGGCTCGACGCCTTCGCGTGGCGGGAACCGCCGAACACGCTGGCCGCCCCGGCTGCGGTCGAGCCGGAATCGGAACCGGCCGCGCCCGTCCTGGTCCCGGCCGGACCGAGCGGACCCGGTCCGGTCCCGATCGAAAAGAGCGCGCCGGGACCGAACCCCGCCGTCGCTGCGCCGACGACGGGCGCGCCGAGGACCGCCGGGACGGATCCGGTCTCGGCCGGGATGGCGGCGGTCGCATTGCCGGCCTCCGGTTCCGCCGATCGCGCGGTGCTCCGGACCGGATGACCGGCTTCGTCGCGGTTGCGCGGGCGCTCCGGGATACGGCCGGTGGTACAGGTGTTGTATAAGGGCCGTAGACATCCCTCTAGCGCTGTCCGTCGCGAGACTGTGATCCCGGCTGTGCACCGCGCCGCCGCCGACTCGAGGACCCGATCATCCGCCTCCCCCCGCCCGCTTCGGACACGCCGCCGGCCCGGCCGGATCCCCGAGTCGTTTCGTGTCGCGCGGTGCGGCCGTGACGGTCCTCGACGATGACGGCGAGCCGCGGCGGCAGGTCGGCGCCCTGCCGTTCCGGCAGGGGCGGGACGGCAAGCCCAAGATCCTGCTGGTGACGTCCCGGGAAAGCCGGCGCTGGGTGATCCCCAAGGGCTGGCCGATGAAGGGCCGCAAACCGTTCGAGGCCGCGGCCCGGGAGGCCTACGAGGAGGCCGGGCTGCGCGGGGCGGTCGGCAAGCGGCCGATCGGCCATTATCTCTACCAGAAGCGCCTGAAGAACCTCGAACCCGTCCTGTGTCAGGTGAAGGTCTTTCCGCTCGAGGTGCGCAAGCAGCTCAAGCACTTCCCCGAGGAGAACCAGCGCGAGTTGCGCTGGTTCTCGCCCAGGGACGCGGCCGAGGCGGTGTCCGAGCCGGGTCTCGCCGCCCTCATTCGCGCCGCCTGCCGCACGTAAAACGTCCGGATGGAACGTGCGGCGTTGCCAACGCGGCGGCGATCCGTTATGGCCCCATTCGGCCGGACGGACACGCCCCCCGCGGGGCGCTCCGGTCACCTGCTGCGGTAGCTCAGTGGTAGAGCACTTCATTGGTAATGAAGAGGTCGACAGTTCAATCCTGTCTCGCAGCACCAGTAATCTTCAAACGATTTCCATAGGTTGGGTTTAAGCGACCTGCCGGCGATGACCGCGCTCTTACAGGGCGGTCTCACAGGTTGTCGCTTCGTATTGCCGTACCATCGGAGAACCCGAAGCCGGGGGTCTGGGACCGACGTCAATGCACCCCGATCGACCCTGTTGAATGGTCGAAGGGCGAACCGTCGCTCGTCCCATCGCCGAGGCCTCTTGAGGACTCAGGAGCCACGGGGAGCACGGGTCAGACATGCCGCGCGGATGGTGTCCTGAAACGGATCTGGAACGCCGAACGCGGGCGTGACCCATCCACCACACGGATGAGAGTGGGGGTGGCCGTCATCTTCCCCATTGAACCTGAACCCGCTCCCATCGACGGTCCCTTGCCGCCCACGATCACCGCCCCCGCCCCGACCGTGGGGGATCTGTTCGAACGTCGAGCCTCAAACTGGACGGACACGCGGGCACCGAACACGATCGGTGAAGCTGCTGCGAGTCAGATTCAGACGCCTGGGAGCACGGCAACAGCGACGACGGGCTGACTGGCCAGCTTCGCCCATTGCAGACGAGCGTCGTGTCCCACCTGCGGTGTTCTACCTACCCGAACCACCTGTCGATCGTGCGCCGGTGCGCGACGTCCGGTCCCTGCTCGATGCCGCGGATGGGCCATCGCCCCGAACTCGGCGGTTTATCTTCGGACGACCTGAGAGCAGCGTGAATTGTCCCTGGATCTGTATCACGACCCGCGGAGCCAACCACAGTTGTTTCGAATAAAAACCCCGCTCAGGGCAGCTAAAAAAATCTTCTCTTATCTTAAAGAACTAATTTGTGATAAAAAATGTACTCAAGTGCCTTAAAATTTTTTCGAACTAGGTCATGTTGATATTTATCCGCGTGATAGAGCCGAACGATGGGGTCTAAGAATCGGATTCAGCATCGAGAATCTATGATGTGATCGATAAAAAGATGCCTTCATCCAAAGACGGCGCAGGACTTCATAACAACGTCGTTGAGCGGGCCGTGCCGATTCGAAAGCTATTGCGGTTAGACTATCGAATTATTGCTTTGCTAACGATCGGCCACCGTGCCCACGAAGAATTTACGCAGGCGCCGGGCTGATTCAAAAGGGTTCCCTCCTTCGACAATCGACCCAGAAACGGCCTTGACCTATACAGCGCCACGAATAGGCTAAGGTCACGCTTTGGCCTTTCAATTATTAGGAGCCGGTGATGAAAACCCTGGCAAAAAATATTTTGAAGAAAACACCAGGTTTATTGCGATTATTGCATACGGTGCAAAACGACAAGCCCTTCATCACACGACGGATCGAGGGGATTTTCTCGAAGAAGGATAAGGTTTTCTTTGTTCAAGTTGGTTCAAACGATGGATTGCATGGGGATCCACTCAATAAATTGGCCAGATATAACTCGAAGTACACAGGTATATTAATAGAACCAGTCAAGTATGCGTTTGAGCAATTAAAATCGAATTACGGCAATGAGGACAGATTTATATTTTGCAATAGAGCGGTTTCGGACGGTCCGAGTAGAAAATTTTATTACGTTTCCAGCGATGCCAAAAAAGAGATACCCAATCTCCCTGAATGGTGGAACCAGCTGGGGTCCTTCGACAGGAATCATATCGTTAAGCATCTGGATGGGAAGCTTGAGCCGTATATCATCGAAGATCAGGTGAGATGCTCAACGCTGAGCGAAATCTTAGTCGAGCATAAGGTGGATAAAATTGACTTCCTTCATGTTGACACAGAAGGGGCCGATCTTGCTGTCTTGAAAACGATGGATTTTTCAACCTTCTTACCGACAGGTGTTTTGTACGAGAAAAAACATTTATCGACTGACGATGCCGCGGAGGCAAAAAATATGCTGATCAATCAAGATTATAAAATCTTTGATTATAAAGACGATGTATTGGGTATACAAAGGTCTGCTATCTGAGCGGCTGAATTCGGACCGGGCTGATTGAGAGATTGGCCCGGACGGGAAAAGCTGGGATACAGCGCTGACGGAGCCCGAGCGCGACGCGGGCTGTGCGGATGCAGCACCGGATCGAGATACGGACTGCGCATGGCAAGAGCATCGCCGTCGCCTGCACGGAGGCGGATGTCTCCGAGCGGAGCTCCGACCGCTGGCGCCAAGGAATGTGGCGGTCTGCGGGGCGATCAGGCCGGGAGGATGACGGATCTGGCGCGCAGGAACACGCGGCTTCGTCGTCTGGTGGCCGATCGTCCCGGGAAGCCGGGGCTGGCGGCGGTCGCCTCGGGATCCCAAGGGCAGCGCCGGCAAAACCTGCGGCCCCCGAGCGACGCCGGCCGGTGGCGGAGGATGGGGTGGGATGGCCGGGATACGGACGCGTCCGCCCCCGCCATGAGCGCCTGTTTGCGCAGGCCGGCGTCTCACAACACCGGCGCATGCGATCCCCGGGCCGCGGGGCGGCGGTAGGTGCATCGTTCTGGCTTCCGGCAGGTGTCGGGCACCCATCCCGAACGCCACGCCCGCCCCGCACGCATCTCCCCCCTCCTCTGTCTGAGGGGCGGGCGGGCATCGCGGCCACGCCCCAGCCGCGATGAGGGGGGAGCAGGCGGGGCGCCGGCCGGACGCTTGAACTCTTCCGCGCGGCCTGTTCTTATTGCTAACGGAACAATATGCGGAGGGCTCGCCCCGTAATAACCAATCGGCGTGGCCACTTGCCAGGACGGATGGCCTGGGGACAGGCTCGGGTCCGATCGGCCGCCGGGCAGAGACGGCCGCCCCCGGCGCGCACCGGTCCGGGATGGCGCCGAGGCATCGGCGGCTCCGGAGCAGGGCTCGATCCGCACCGGGCACCCAAGGCGAAGGGCTGAGGCGCATGACAGAGTCCGGCGATAAGCCAGACAAGATGGCTGAAGTCGCCGGGCTGGCTGCCGCGATCGCCGATCGCATCCTCGACCAGCACGCGGCCGGGACGTCGATCCCGCCCGAGCAGTTCCGCATGCTCGTCCGCGCGGCTCGCATGCTTCTGGACAATGAGGTGCCATGGCCACCATCCGTCGAGCACGTCGTGATGGAGGTCGCCCAGCGCTTGCAGGCTGCTGAGGCGCCGTCGGCCGAGGCGCTTCCGGGACCGAAGGGGGACGATGTCGTCGTGCATCTGACACGGTCTCTGAGCGCCTTGAAGCGGTCGTGACCATCCGTGGAGGGGGGGCGGCCCGCGATCGCGCCCGGCCGCGGCGGGGCTCCCTTCGTGGCGGTTCCACCGTCACGGCCGACCCCTGCGACGTGGGAGCGCCGTGCGCCGGCCGGAACGGTCGCGCCGCGATGGAGCAAAGCCGGCCGGTTCTTCGTTGCGGTGGGCGAGGCAGGCGGCATCGTGGCCCGCGCCGGTGCCGGTCCGGGCCGGTGCAGCGACGCCGTCCGCCATTCGCAGGCGGCATATCGGCGGCGCCTCCGGGTTGAGCGCGTCCGTCAGGAGGGAGGCCGGTTGGCTCATTTGATCTCGATCGCCGCCGCGGCAGGCACGGCGGCCCTGCTCAGCTGCGGAGCGGCGCGGGCGGCCTCCGACATCACGATCGCGGCGATCGCCACGGGCCGGCTCTACGTGGTCGGCACCACCGATCAGCCGCACATGCCCGTGGTTCTGGACGGCCAGTTCCGCACCGAGTCGGACGACGGCGGCAAGTTCCAGTACGAGCTGGTCTACCATCCGGCACGCTGCATCGTCTCCGCAACGATCGCCGGCAAGGCCTACCCGGCGGTGGTCAGCAATTGCGGCGAGCAATGCACGCTGCCCGCGCCCGGCGGCGCCGGAATCCCGCAGCAGGTCTCCGGCAAGCCCCCGCCGCCGGCCCCGACGCTGTCCGCCGCCGCGAGGCCCGGACCCGAGGGGCCGGCCACGGGCGATCCCGGACCGGTCCCGCCTCGGTCCCCCATCGCGCGTCCCCCGCTCCCGCCGCAGAGGCCGAGCTTCGGCCCCGGCAACTGAACGGGCCCGGTCACCCGCTGCACGGGGGAACGCGTCCGGGCTCGGGCGTCGATGCGAAGCCGCTTGAGACGTCCGCCAAAACGGCTCAGGCTGGCGAGGCGAGGGGCTTGCCCTTCTCCACCGTGTAGGTCCCAGCCACCCGTGTGGCCCCCGACCCGTTGCGCAGGCTGTGCGGGGCGACGGCCGGGATCTGGAAGCTGTCCCCGGCCCGCAAGGTGCGGTTCGGCTGGCCGTCGACGAGCAGTTCCGCCTCCCCTTCCAGGATCACCGAGGATTCGATGCCCGGATGCGTGTGGCGGGCGACGGTCGCCCCCGGCGCGATCTCGGCGGCGACCTGGACGACGACGTAGCGTCCGTCCGGGAGCTCCTCGGTGCTGAGGATCTTGCGCGTGACGCCGGAGGTCTGTCCCGCCGGCTGTGCCTGCGACTCGACGGCGACGGCCGCGAAGCCGGTCGCCACCGCGCAGAGCGCACAATTCACGAAGCCTCGTCTCGACAGCATCGGCGCGTCCTCCCGATCGTGGTCTTGTTCTTTTGAAGCGAATAGTTTTCATCCGCGATCGGGAGGATGCGCCAGTTCAGAGCACCTTGCAAAGACCCCGCTCCCTGCGGGGCCGCGGCATGAAAAAAGCCCGTTCCGGCGGACCGGACGGGCTTGAGTGCGCCATTGGGGTTTGGGAAGTGCCGAATTACCCCGCCGGGCGCTGGACCGCATCGCCTGTTTGACGGAGGCCGCAGACCGAAGGGTTCTCGGCGGCGGTCGACGGATCAGAGGTCGCGGGCCGTCACGCCGAAGGGTCCGTTCGAGGACCGTCCCCGACCCGACAGACGCGAGACCGCGCGTGGCCGACGGATCACGGACCCGCCGACCGGAGGGCGTTATCGGCTGCGCGCGTTCGGATCGCGGACGGCGCCCGCTGCGGCTGCGCTCAGCGCGGCACTGATCACGACGAGGAGACTTGTTGAGATCACGGCACAGGCTCCATTCGATCGAGCCAAACAGCACCAACGCTGGTTAACAAGCCATTAAATCGTCCCGAAAGAGGATCGAATGGTGTAACCACTGAAACGACTTGTAGAGCTAAACCAGAACCGTGGCGAGCCGCATGCGCGTGTCGTCAACAGCCAAGCCCCGTGGCGGCGCCCGGCCGGGGACGGGACCGGCTCCGCGGCCGGGGATGCGCCCGCCGCGACGGGACACGGCACCGGGCTCCGGTTTCGAGGCGTCTTCGCTCTCCGAGGCTGAAATCCGCTGCGCCGTGCAGCCCCTGCAGCGCGGTGCGAAGGGATGGCCCGGCCTCTCCTTGCGGGGACGATCCGAAGCGGGGCTCAGCCCAGCGTCTCGGTTCCGGTCCCCGGGGCGGCACGTGCGAGCCAGCGCTCGTCGAGGTCGGTGGCGTTTCGCGCGGCGATGGGTTGCGTGTCGTCACCCTCGGCGAAGACCACGATGTCTTCGGGGCCGACGTCACGGGTGGCGTAGAAATCCCACCGGCGATGGATGACCCGCGGTCCCCCGAAGATCCGGAAGGCGTTCCAATAGCGGTCGTCGCGGAAGCCGACATAATGGACGCAGCGCGCCACCCGCCGCCGCCCGTCAGGACCGCCGCGCGATCAGCCGCGCTAGGCGCGGTCGCAGGGGCAGGAAGAGGCGGTAGGCCATCTCGGCGATCATCAGCGCGGGTCGGCGGCCGAAGACGCGCCGGTCGAGCAGCCGGCCGAGCCAGCGCCAGCCCGGCAGGGTCGTCCAGAGGCGGGCGAACGCCTCCGCGCCGGAGACCAGCCCCCCATCCGCGGTGCGCACGTGGAAGCGCCGCAGGGCCGTGTCGCGATCGAGGTCCGGTCCGAGCGTCGGCGCGGCCACGGTCCGGCCGACATCGACGAAGGCCAGCCGATCCGCGCCCGCGCACCCGCGATAATGGTCGATCTCTGCGCGGCAGAGCGGGCAATCGCCGTCGTAGAAGACCTGGAGCGTCTGCCCCGATGCGCCGTCGCTCATGCCTGCACCGAAGCTCCCAGATCGATCATCGGCCCCCTGCCCGCCTGCGGGGCCCGTCCTCAATTGGCGGCCGGGATCAGGATCAGTTTGCCCTTGAATGGGGCGTCGGCATTCCGCGTGCTGGTGCAGGCATATTCTTCCTGGCCCGCCTTCATCGTCCGCAGACGCAGGGTGCCTTGGCCGTTCTGCTTGACGGTGTAGCCCTTCTCGCTCGCCACGTGGACCAGATCGCCGTCCGCATGCAGGACCAGGCCGTTCTCGAACTGACCGGGCGCGGTGAGCGTCACCGGCGCGTCGGCACTGCTCACCACGTGAAGCGCGATGTTCGTATCCGCCGGGAGCTGCAGTTCGGCCGGCTCGCAGACCGGCTTCCCGTCCTTCATGCTGATGGTCAGCTCCACCGGCGGCATCGCGTCGTTTGCCGGAGGCGGGAGGGGCTTGCCCTGCGCGAAGGCCGGCCCCGCGACGAGCAGCGCGACGAGGGCCGCCGAGCCCCGCGAGAAATTCAGCATCCGAGGCGTCTCCTGGACGGGGGTCCGGCCGCAGCCGACCGCAGGATCAGGAAAGGCGACGCGCCCCGCCGTGTTCCCGGGCGCAACGCCGCACCGAGGCCGCGCCAGGCCCGGATGCGGTCCCCGGATCTCAGTCGAGGGCGTAGCCGAGCAGGCCCTCGGTCGCCTGACCCTCGCACCGCGCGTCGGTCGATACGAAGTGATCCCGGCCGCCGGCCAGGCAGCGGAAGATCGGATGGCTGCCCGGCCGAGGCGCGTCGTAGAGGTAGCCGGTCTGTCCCAGCGGGGTCCGGCCCTCGCAGCGCGCATCGCGACTGAGGAAATGATCCGCGCCGGCCATGCAGCTCATCAGCATGGCGGTGCCCGGTCTCGGGAGGAGGAACAGCGCACCGAGCGCGTGCTCGATCCGGTAATCCGGAGCGATGTAGCCCGTCGTGACCCAGTGGCCGCCCGGTCCGAGCGCCCGCTTCAGGGGGGCACGGTCGGAGGCCCGGGTCTCGGTCGCCGCGGCGATCCGCCAGGTGCCCGGATAGGGGTCGCCCCCCGAGAAGTAGACGGTGATGTTCGGTAGGAACGGGCCGATGCTGCCGAAGGTGTCGCGCTGGAAGCCCGGGCTGTGATTGAGATAGAAGCCCGTCACATCCGCGTTCAGGTAGCCGATCGGGCTCCATTTCGCCGGGCTGCCGCCCATCAGGGCTTTCATCGGCATCCTGTAGAGACCCATCTGGAAGGTCTCGCGATCCGGGTTGCGCGCCGGATCCTTGCAGGCGACCCGCTGGCAGTCGCGCCCCGGCAGGCCCGTGATCACGTAGACGTCGCCCGAGGACGGGTCGTAGGCGAAATCCGAATTCGGATTGATGGTCGCGCCGTCGGTCGTGCCGTTGGGCACCCGCACCGGCGGGTCGAAATGCACCCCGTCTGCCGTATGGCGCACGTAGAGATCGCCGAACCCCGGCACCCCCTGCGGGCCGGTCAGATCGGTGGTGAACACGTACAGGCTTGAGCGGCCGTCGATGTTGATCGTGGCCGGTTGCCCGGTGCCGTAATTCCCCTGCGCGACCGCCGGGTTGATCGGGGCGATGACCGGCGTGGGGTAATCGACCCAGGTCACCTTATCGTTGGAGAAGGCCAGGCCCGTCTGGTTGTTGTGGCCCGGCAAATTGTCCGATCCCGAATAGTACATGGCGTACGCGTAGGACCGCCCGTCGACGGGATTGTGGAACGTGCCCTTGATCACGCTCGGATCGCAGACATACTGGCGGTTCCAGGACCCGGGCGTGGGCTGGAAGACGACCTGCGCCGGAGAGAACCCGGCCTGCGCGCTGTAGGCGCGGTGGAAGATGACGTCGGTCTTGCCCTGTCCGCACCACCAGATGTTGGTTGTCCCGCCTTCGGTGATGACGCTCGGGGCGTAGTTGTACCCGCTCGGGTTGGCCTCGTTGACGAACAGGGCCTGCGCCTCCGGCCCCTGCCAGCCGGCCTGCCCCGCCGTCGACAGGACCAGCGCTGCAACTGCGGCTGCGACGAGCGATGCGTGCGGCGATCTCCGTGTCACGACTGTCCCTGTCCTGCGTTCCGATCGCCCGACGCCTGCGCCGCGGCGCTCGGAACGGCCTCGAAAACCCGGTTATATCGTGCCGCGACCCCGTGCCCAGCATGTCCGGGTCTCCCGGGGATCGGCGGTCGCGATGAGGGCTGCGCCGATTCGCGGCGGCGCCCGAATCGGCCGCGGCGCCGGGTTGACGCGCGTGCCGAACGCTCCCACACTGGCGCGTACCGTTGCATCCAAGTGCCTGTGCGGCCACAGGAAATACGAGAGCCGCGCGCCGGCCCGGCGCCGATTCCGTGTTCGGGCGGGGCAATGGACGGGGTCCGTGGTGGCGCTCCGGCACCGCGCCGCGATCATCCGCTGAAGGGACCGTGCGGACGTGAATTCGACAGCCCTGTTCACGATGGTGAGCCTCGTTCTCGGTTGGGCCCTCCTGGCCGGCGCCGCCCTCGTGAGCGGCCGGCTGCCGACCTTGGCATTCCTAATCCTGACGCTGATCGCGCTCTACCTCTACGTGCCCTGGGTGCGCCTGCGCGCCAGCGGGATCGACGGATCGAGCCGGCCGGTCCGGTTCTGGACGAACGTCGCCATGCTGATCGTCAGTGTGGCCGCCTGCCTCGCCCTCGGGGTGATGCTCGCCCGGAGGACCGGATTGCTGTGATCGCCCTCGGGCCGCAGAGGGCGCCGGCCGCCGGCCTCAGTGTTTCGTCAGCGTCTCGACCACCGCATCCGGCCCGATCGTCTCCGAGAACCGGGCCAGCCGGCTGCGGCTCGGCTCGCTCAGGCCGCCGGCATGGGCGAAGGTCGTCAGCGCGATGCCGACCAGGAAGCGCGCCTCGTCCGCCGTCACGGCCCGCCCGCTCAACGTGCTGGCTGCGCCGCGCACCGCGCGAACGGCTTCCTGGAATGCCGGGTCGTCTTCGAGGTCCGACAATCGTGACATGCGCGTGATCCCGGGTTCAGCGTGCGATCAGGGCGGCACGGTCGCGCTTCTCGGCCCGCCGCCGCGATGATCTTCCGTCCTGGCCGGAAGATGCGCCGGGGTGGGGGACAGATCTTCGATCCGGACATGCGTATCGAAACCGTCCGACCGACGCGCAGATTTGTCGAGGCTATCAGCCAGGGTGTCATCGATCAATTCGAAGATCTCGGACTTGGCTGATCTATGTTGCAGACATGGGTTCGGGATCGCGCGCTGATGGCCGAACCGCCGGTCCTGTCCCCCACCGGTGATCGGCCGTCATGCGTCTGCACGCGTCCGACGGCGATACGATCGCCGCACAGGTTCCCATCCTCCCGGGCATCCTCCGGCCATCGCCGACTTGCGGTGCCGGATCGGCACGTGGATGCCGCCGCCGCCAGGTCTCGCGGGCGGGATGCCCGCAATCCTGTCCTGAGCGCGATCATTCGGTGTCGCAGGGGCCGTCCCGGGCGCGTAGGATCCCTCGACCCTCACGCAGCCCCCGTTCCCGCATGCCGTTGCAAGTGCTCGTCCACCGGATCACGGTTCTCGGCCTGCTCCTGGGGCCCTGGGCCGCCCAGGCCCGGGAGATGCCGGGGCCGGCGGCGCGCAGTTGGCTCTCCGATCTGGTCACGCGGATCGACGCCGCGGACCGCGCCGAGCGCCGGACGGGTCCCGGCCGGAGGGCCGGCACCGTGGTGGTCCATATGGAGATCGCGGCCGATGGTGCGGTGCAGCAGGCCGAGATCGAGCGCAGCTCGGGCTCGCCGGCGCTCGATCGGCGGGCGCTCCGCGCCGTTCAGGCCGTCGGCCTGCTGACAGCGCCGCCCGCCGGGTTGCTAAGTGGTTCCGGGATGGCCGATCTCAGCATCCCGGTGGACCTCGGCCGCTGACCGGTAGGCCGAGGGCGTGGCCGCCGCCAAAAGCGATGTCATCAATATCGGCTATCGATCCAATCTGTTTGGATCATGTTGCTCCGCAGCGTAGATATCCCCTCGAAGCCGGGCCCGAGCCCGGACATCGAGAGGATCGCGTATCATGACCGTTCGTACCTTCATTCTGGCCGCCCTCGCCGCCATCCCGATGACCGGTGCCGCGCTGGCGGACGACACCGTCACTCTGACGCCGCCGCTCTACCGCGAGCAGGCCCGGGCTATCGCCACCGTGCGTCCGGCATCCGAACTCGCCACGACGCCGCGCCTCGTCCCGGCCTCCCCGGCGGCTCCGCGGATCGTAGCCGCCGCCGCGCCGACGCGGTGATGCCGGCGGCGTCCCGACCGTGTCGCGGGCATCCTGTCCGCGACACGAAAACGGTGCGATGGCCGGACACCCGGCGGCTGCCGGCGCGCACCCACAGGTGAGGAACGGCGCAGTGCCGTCGTCCGGCCCCTCCCCGCTCGCCGCGCATCGTTGGCATGCCCCACGGGGACGGCTCCCTCCCGGCGGCGGGTGTATCATGGCCCGAAATGGAGGGAGTCATGGCCTACAAGATCACGTTTCGAAAAGGAAAGCGGATCAGCGCGACGAAGCTCTGGCCCTGCGATCTGGAGGCCGCCATCGCCCACGCCAGAGCACAGCTTCCGCACCAGCAGGCACTGAGCGGCGTAACCTCCGTGAGCGTAACCTGCGAGCGGACCGGTGAAGTCGTCTTCACCCTGACCGAGCGGCAGCCCGAGACCGTCGATCTGTAGCCGGGTCTCCCCGGGGCCCGGCACCCGCGTCCGGAGCCTACTCCCGGAGATGGACCGTCCAGGGGTCTGTGAACACGTATTCTTCCAGGTTTCCGCCCGGGCCGCCGCGGTCGATGACCACGAAATCCTGCGGCGCCCCGAACGGCGTCAGCACGCCGTGCCACGTGCCGCGCGCGTAGCAGATGCCCTGGTGCGGCCGGGTGGTGACGAAGGCCTGCGGCGGACCGGGTCTCCCGCCCTCGTCCGGGCAGACCACGACCAGGAACGGCGCGGCGCTCAGCGGGACAAAGGCCTGCGCGCCGAGCGGATGGCGCTCGACCAGGCTCAGGCGCAGGGGCAGCGCGTAGGGCTCCGCCTCCACCAGGCCGATCACCGTGCGCGCCCCCTCGCCCACCACCTCGACCTGCGCCAGATCGTGGAAGCGGCGGGCCAGCCCGGCGTTCATCGGGCGCGGTGCGGCACCCGCCCCGTCGATCACCGTGCCGAACGGCGCGAAGGCTTCCGCCGTGAGAGGCCGGGCGAGGACCGATCGGGCCGCGGGGGGCGTCGCCGGCGCGCTCATCGGGCGAGCCCGCGCGGCGCGAGGGCCGGATGCCGGTTGACGTCCTTGTACAGGAGGTAGCGGAACCGGCCCGGACCGCCCGCGTAGCAGGCCTGTGGGCAGAAGGCGCGCAACCACATGAAGTCGCCCGCCTCGACCTCGACCCAGTCGCGGTTGAGCCGGTAGGCGGCCTTCCCTTCCAGGACGAACAGGCCGTGCTCCATCACGTGCGTCTCCTCGAACGGGATCGTCCCGCCGGGCTGCAGGGTGACGATGGTGACGTGCATGTCGTGGCGCAGATCGTCGGGGGCGACGAAGCGGGTCGTGGCCCAGGCACCGTCGGTGCCGACCATGCCGACCGGCGCGACCTCGGCCTCGTGCGTGACGAAGGCCTCCGGCACGTCGAGGCCCGGCGCGGGCTCGTAACGCTTGCGGATCCAGTGGAACCGCGCCGGCTCGGCGTCGCCGTTGCGCAGGCGCCAGGGCGCGCCCGGCGGCAGGTAGGCGAAGCTTCCGGGGCGCAGGGCATGGGCATGGCCGTGGAGTTCCAGGCTCGGACGGCCCGCCACCACGAACACCACGCCCTCGGCCTGGCCGTCGGGCTCGGGCGCCGCGCTGCCGCCGCCGGGAGCGACCTCCATCAGGTACTGGGCGAAGGTCTCGGAGAATCCCGATAGGGGGCGTGCCAGGATCCAGGCACGGGTTCCCTCCCAGCCGGGCAGGAAGCTCGTGACGATGTCGCTCATCACGCCCCTGGGGATCACCGCGTAGGCCTCCGTGAACACCGCCCGCCCGGTCATCAGGCTCGTCTGCGCCGGAAGGCCTCCGCAGGCGGGATGGTACAGCGGTGGGGTCATGGACGCTCTCCGATGCTCCGTCCGTGGATCGGGACGGTCCCGCGCCGGGCTTCGCTGGCGGCCGGGCGCTGTCAGGCCGATTGGCGCCGTACGCCCGGCGCGTCAAGGATCGCCCCGCGGATCGCTGTCCCCTCCTCGCACTGCCGGCTCCCGTTCCGGAGCGGCCCGCCCGAGCCCCCGATCTCGGCCGCGATCGCGTCGATCGCCGCCCAGTGCCCGGTTTGACACCCGGCATTCCATTTGGCGCAAGTCGATATGGACTGAACAACTACCGTCCGGCTAAGTATTTCCACTGCAGAAATGGGAGGTCGATGATGCGCGTTGCGGTCTTCTTATGATCTTAGTGTGTCCTGTCATCGGGTCCTGCTTCGGCCCGACGGAAAATGGACGATCGCGCCGCGCTCTGGCCGAGAGCCCCGATGTCCGACAAGACCGATGTTACGAACCGCATGGGCAAGGCGATGAGGTCTTTGTCCGCCATCGGGGACACCCGGGAATTGACCTTGAGCGAAAGGGTCCGCACCTGCGGCGTGCTGCAAGGCTCTGCGCCTTCGGACCAGGAGTAGCCGCCGGCCGCGGCCGGTGAGGACGTCCGGGCGCGATCCGGCGTCCTTCGGCCCGGCGTGGTGCTCCCGCGGAAAACCAGTGCGAATGGCGAGGACGGGGTGTTTCGAATGGAGAAGAGCGTGATGCGGTCTCTCGGTCTCGTCGTCGTGACCATCGCCCTGTCCATGACCGGATCGATCCTGCGGGCCGAGGAGCCGGCCGCGCTGCCGCCGCAGACGCTGAGCGCGGCCAAGCTGGCGGGTCTTGCCGGCTTCGTGAACGTCTCCTGCGACACGCTTCGCACGGACGACGAGCGCTTCAAGGGGGCGATCCGGGCGATGGGTGTCGATCCGGCAGAGATCGACCGCGGTGCCCTGATGCTCCAGGCGCGGAGCTATCTCGTCGCGTACCAGAGGGACGTACCGGGCAGTTGCATCCGTGCGGAGGCGCTGTTCGGCCAGTCCGGGCGGATCATTCCGGGGATCTTCGTCCCGCGCTGACGCGTCGCCCCACGCGGGGGATACCGGTTCGGCGTGAGACGTAACGAGCGAAGCACCGACACGGCGCCGCGCTCCGCCCGTTTGCGACGAATCGCGGGGGCCGGGACCGATCAGTCTCCTCCACTCCTCGGAGCCGTTTCCGGTCGCGCTGCTACAGGGAACGGCTCTGACTCCGTGTGCGAACCTGCTGTCTTGCGCCGAACCGGCATCCATGTCGGCGGACAGCACTCGCGCTGCATGGTCTACGCTGAGCTGTGCCGGCGCTGCCTCGACGCCGCCTTCGCTGGCGATGATCCGATCGAGGGGCGTCTTGTGAATGTCCCGGTCGAGGGCCACCGCGTCGGTCCTTCAATCTGCCTGGTTCGGAGTGGGTGAAGCGCGACTGTCTCGGGCTCACCGCGGATGCGCAGATGAGAGAGCGTGTCGAGACTGCCGGAGAACCTCTCGGCGCGTGCGATACACCATCGAGACACCTCCCAAAGGTGTTCGGCTTCGTCAGCCCGAGGACATCGACGATCCCCCTGACGGACGTGCTGCGCGCCGGCGGCAGCCGCCCGCCCGCTTAGGCTGTCGCAATGGAGGCGGACGCCTTCCCGAGGGCGAGAGGCAGGATCTGCGGCTGTCGGACGGCCGCGTCCGGCTCGTGCGGTACGGCCACGGGCCGGAACGAGCGATCTAGACCGGCATAGGTCCTGTGCCGGTCGCGTGGGTCCGCGGATTGGGTCCGGTTCACCGCGACACTCCAGCCGAAATGGGCGCGGCGCCCCCACAGCCTGGAAGCCCCGCTGCCGCTTCGCCACCTCAATTCCCACCGTGCTCCGAAGCCTTCGTCCTCGCTTCATCCCCGAGGCCTCTGGTCCAAGCCGATCCCCTCAATCGGCCCGGTCCAAAGCCAGCCGGTCAGGTCACCGGGGTGCGGATCGCGCATCGATTCCACGTGGGAGGTCTGCGCCGCGAGGTTGAACAGGACCTCCTGTCCTTCGAGCGCAGCGGTGATGGCGGGGGTATCGCGCACGTCGCCGCGCACGACGCGCAGACGATCGAGGTAACCGTCCAGGTTGAACAGCTCCGCCCCGTCGTTGGGCACGAACGCGTCGAAACAAGTGACCTGCGCGCCCGCATCGACGAGCCGGCGGGCGAGGTTCGATCCGATGAACCCGACCCCGCCGGTGATCAGCACGCGCCGTCCGGTCCAATCCAGGGGCTGCGGCGGAGGCAAACTCGTCATAGTGGAGGTTCCGAGGGCCATGCAGCCGGGACGGACGCATGGGCACCTAATATTGGTTTCGCCCCGATTTCGAACGGATATCGAGATCTCGATGCGCCATCCGCGAGGGGCGCTCTTACCCTCCCGCGGACGGGCAGGATAAGCGCGGCCACCCCGGGATCGGGCCGGCTCTGCGCGCCGGAGGACGGGCAGGATCGGGCCCGTCCGCGCTGGATCGCGGGCACCGCGCCCTCTTGACACGCCGGGCCTCCCGCAGCCTAGAAGGGCCGCTTCGCAGGCGCCATCCTTGACCGGTACGGCACGACCTTACACATGGGTCACCCCATGCTCGCGGGGGCCGGGCGAGCCGCCCACGCCGAAATCCAGGCCGCGCCGCGGTCGCACAGAAGCGGAGCACGGATTTTGGACCGCCGGATCCGAGACGCATTCCCCCTGCCCGCCGAGCGGCCGGACTTCGCCCCCTTCTCATGGAAGCTGGACGGCGGCGGCCGGGACCTGATCCTCGATCTGATCACGTCGCGCGACGTGCGGGTGATGATAGAGGTCGGCGTGCTCTACGGCGGCTCAGCGCTCCAATGGCTGCGCCACAAGACCGATCTAACCCTGATCGGCATCGACCCCTGGGCGTTCGACGCGGACCAGGTTCGATACTGGTGGGGCAACCGCCACGCCTACGGCATCGACAATCTGGACGCCGGTGGCCTGTCCGACGACTCGTTTCTGAATCAGCTGTTGCGGCCCGAAGCAGCTTATTTCGCGACGATCAGCAATCTTTGGGACTTTCGAGATCGGTTCGTGCCCATCCGCGGCCGCTCACCGGAGATGCTGCACACGGTCGCGGCGCTCGGCGTGGTCCCGGACCTCGTCTACTTTGACAGCGACAAGGAACTGGTCGATCTCGATGTCTGCCGCGCGTTGTGGCCCTCGGCTGTCATCAGCGGCGACGACTGGTGGTGGTCGCCGGAGGGGCAGCCGGACGTCTACCCGGTGCAGAAGGCCGTGCAGGACTTCGCCGCCAAGCATGGTTTGACTGTGATGAACCACGCCGCGACGTGGTATCTGGCCCCAGGCGCAGCCGCCGAGGTTTGACCGCCTGGTCTAATCTGGTGCCGAGCGAGTGTGCCGTGTCCACTGAGACGCCCATGGGCCGGGCTTCACTCTGCGTCCGAACAGAGACTGCGCAACCGGGACGACGTCCGACGACCCGCTGGCATCCTTCCGGGCCGTCATCGCCGCGGCGCCGAAGCCGGTCGAGCCGCCCACGGATGCCGAGATCCTGGACTGGGTTCAGATCGATTTCGCGGCGCTCTGGCGCACGGTCGATGCGATGAACGCGATCGTACGGACCGACTATCAATCCGAGGCCAAGGTCTACATCTTCATCGCGTTCATTAACTGCATCAACGATAAGAGCATCGGCGCCTTCAGAGCGGAAAGACCGGGCAATCCCTGCAGGGCACCCGCACTCGCGCGGTCCCGTTCACGTTCCAGGGCGACATGGTCTGGGTCAAGGATGGCGCCTTCAGCGAGGTCGCCGACCTGAGAGGCAAGGTGGGCGCGCGCTTCGCCGCCGCGTCGCAGGACCGGTTGACCAACCGTCTGGCGGAGGCCTGGCCGATTTCTACGGGACGGGATTGTGGGCGCCGCGTGGCTCCTGATGACGCCGTTCCGGATCGCGGCTGCGCCCCGTCGCCCGGACGTCCGCACACGCGCCTGAAAGCCAGGCCCCTCCACCACCTGCGGCGCGATGGCCCCGCATCGGACGCCCGGTCGGTGACGGGCGACGACCCCCAGGTGCTGCTCGTGCGCCCCTTCGGCTGCCGGATCGCGGCGGGCTGCTACCGGTTGACTGCCGAGCCCGGGAACGGGCTGGAGACCAGCGCGAACGCCGAACTCTACCGAGCGGGCGGTAGCGCAGCGTCCGCGCTCCCCGGCGCTTGCGCGCCAGCGACAGGGCCGGCAGCCCGGCACGGCCCCCCAATCGAGGATGTCGAGGGGGCCATCGGACGCGGCATCGCGAAAGACATGGTCGATGATCAACGCGCGCACAGGGTCGGGTTCGAGGAGTCGGCCGCCGGGATCGCCGCGCCCGCGTCGCGTTCGGCCTCGGCCCTGGCGTCGGCCCGGCATACCAGACCGCATGCGCGTCGATTGCGGGCGGCCGGTTCCACGCCGACGTCTCGGAGACCTGATGCACCCAGGCGAAGCTATCGCGCCACGGGGGCACCTGAACCAAGGTTCCGACGTTCTCGGACGCCTCGAGGCCGAAGGTCGCGACCTCCGCCTCCACTTCGACGAGTGCGAGGAGATACGGCAGATAGATCGACTCGAAGATCAATGCCCGGTTGAGGCCGACTAGATCGGGCACATACTCGTCGATCCCGTGGCCGACAGACTGAGCTCGGTCGTGCTATTCAGGGTGTGGAAATGGTCGAAAATGAGCGGATCGTCGCCGACGAACACGTGGCCGTTCCGCAGCGTGAGTGGATACGCGTCGATTTTCCAAGGCGCGAGATTGCCGCCGCGATGACTGGCCTCGACAAGACCGCTGAAGATCTCCGGCTACGCATCGAGGTAGCGCTGATCGCCTAAGCGCCCGTCCTCCATGTAAGCAGTAACACCATTCGAGGCACCGCTCGCGATACGAGTTGAGGCAGGCGCGTCCCTGGCGGTCGTTTCGCCACGTCAGCCATCCGACGTGGAAGCGCTCGTACTGCGCGGGGTGGGCGTTGCGTTCGGAGAAGCGGTGGCCGCTGATCAGGATCTACCGCTCGCAGAGTTCCGAATACAGGAGCTCTGGGCTGCTGAAAAACAGAAGATCCACGTCGAAATAAGTAATCAGCTCGATCTCAAGCTCGCTCGCCAGGATGAACAGCGGCAGGGTCAGCGTGAGCGTGAAATACTACTCGCCGCGGCCGCGTCGCGCCCGGACCGCGGCGAGCGCCGGATCGATCCGTTCCAGATCCGGGAGCTGGATCGGGACGAGATGCGGCAGGGCCGCCCTGGCGAGAGCGTCGTAGCAGGTGTCGTTCAGGCAGAAGGCGTGGAGCCGGAAGGACGGGCAATGACGAGCGAGCGGTACAGCGCCAGCGCGCGCGAGAGGTAGCGCGCATCGAAGTAGGTGCGGGAATGGCGGATGGTCCGGCCGGCCGGGCGCGCGTCATAGTCGGTTGCGATTATCCTTCTCCCCAGAGAGCCTCGTCCCACTCCCAATGCCTGGGAGCCCTTCCGCTGGCCGCGCCGGCGTAGCGGGACTTGATAGTGAGAGGCTCATCGAGGAAGGCGTATGGGGTGTCGACCGCGGCCCTCAGGCCCCGGACAACGGCCCGTCACGATGTGGCAGCAGATTCCTGACCCAGGGTATCATGGAGATCGATCAGGTTCTCGATCGCCCGCGACCTGAGCATCGTCTGGCTCTCGCCAAAACGGACGTCGAACTGACCGTTCCCAGCGTGCCGAACCCGCAGCGCGGCTTGATCCGCCGATCCGGTCTCGCCTTCGACACGGTCCTCGATCACGAGGCTCGACGGGCTGGCATCCGCCCAGAATGCGAGGACGTGGATGAGGCGTCCGATCGCGCCGCGGGCGGCTGTCCGCTCGCGGTCCAGGAACGGGCGGCCCGCCATCCGCCGTCTCCGGCGCAGCCTTTGCGCCGATAGCGGCCGTCCCTTGATGATGGTGTCGACGATTTCCGGGGTGCTGGCCGGGGTTCGATAGTCCGGAAGGGTTGGATCGTCGAAGGCAGGAACGAGGTCGCCGACATCGACGGCCAAGCCGCACAGAAACATCTGCGTGTAGCGCATCGCCCACAGGAACTGCTGCGGGGAGACCTTCGGCGGATCCGCCAGGCAGGCCATGTAGGCGGCACGGTCCCGGGTGTAGTTCAGCACGTCCTCCTTCGGGAAGATGTCGACGCCCCGGAAGGCCTGGAGGGACGGCAGGCCGAGACGGACGCACTCGACTCCCATCGACGTCCAGCTCGTCAGCACGAGATCGGCGAGCTGCGCCAGCGCGTAGGAAGAGACGTCGCTCTCCGGCAGGACGACGTGAATGCGCGGGCAGCCCGTTTCCATCACGGCATCGACCTGCGCACCGTATTCCGAGCGCACGCTGGAGCGGTGATTGGCGGCGAGCCGGGGATGGAACCGGACCACGAGTTGATGATCCTCGCGCTCGGCGACGTAACGCGCGATCGTCCGCAGCCAGTCGATCTGGTCCGCGAAGGCCTCGGGCCGCTCGTCGAAATCCGTGGTGAACAGGCGCCGCTGCTGCTTGGTGTTGTTGAGTTCGTCGTCGCTGCTCGTGAACGCCACGAGCGTCCGCCGCGCCGGGTCGACCCGTTCGGTCAACGCACTGATCTCGCGGGCTCCGGGCGAGAACACGATTGACGAGCGCCCGAGGATGCGCGTGATCGAATCGTCGGTCACGTCGCTCACTTCGCGGGCATCGAGGGGCAGGTCACGCCATTGCGGCCAGGTTGGGAGCCGGCGCTGCATGTCCAGCACCTGAGGCATCGCGTCGATGATCTGGATCCGCCGGAAGTCGTTGCCGTTGAGGCCACTGTGGACCACGGGCACGACCCGGGCACCGCGTCGGCCCAGGACCGAGCCGTAGATGATCTCGGTGTAGTACTCGGCGTAGTAGACGAAGATCTGCGGCCGGTAGAGTGCGGCCACCCGCTTGGCCGCCACGTAGGAGCGCAGCCCGTCCTTGACCATGACCCGCACGCGGTCGAGCACGTCCGGATCGGCGCTCGCGAAGATGTCGCGCTTCCAGATCGCCGAGAGGTTTCCGGCAGCCAGCAGACCGATCTGGATGCCGTCGATCGCGAAGCGGCGCGGATCGTCGACGACGGTCTCCTGCAGGCGAGCGACCTCAGCCTCGTCGCCCGCCGTGAGGAGCGCGCCGTCGGTGGTCACTGGGATCCCGTAGCGGGTCGGGTATTCCTCAGCCCGCGCCCGGCAGTCGGGGCAGAACGCCCGGGTCGGCCGCGGCTCGGTCGGGGCGAGCCCGTCCATGATGGTGCAGCTCTGCCGTTCGGCCGAGCAGGTCACCAGGGTGACCGCGTGCCCGGCTTCGGCGAGCACCTTGCCGACGATGAGCGGCGCGGCGATCATCGACGGGAAGAAGGCGTTGGGCGCGAAGGCGACAATCCTGCGCGGGGCCGCATGGCCCTGCAGGAGATCCCGGAGCTTGAGATCCCGGAGCCACATGGGGAGCGAATTCCTCAAAACTGGCGGACGAGGACCGGATCCCTGACCGCGAACCGCCCGTCGAGGTAGGCGTCCACGATGCGGTCGCCGTGGGTCTCGTAGATCAGGTGGAGATGCGCCGGCTGCCAGTCGACGGAGCGCCAGATACGTCCGGTCGTACCTTGACGGCGCGCCGGGCTGTCGGCTCCGCGCCCGGCCAGGTCGAGAAGCTCGGGCAGGTCGTCGCACAGCGACTGGACGGCCCGGCAAGCGAGGTCGTGCAGCCCGTCTCCGCGGACCAGGGTCGCCTGGGTCTGATGGATCACGTCGCCGCCGTCGATGTCCTGCGTGAGCTGGTGGACGGTCATGCCGGTCATCTGCGGTTCGAGCATGTAGCTCGGCCAGAAATGGGTCGTAACGCCCCGATACCAGGGCGACAATCCGCCGTGGATGTTCCACTTCCGCGCGCAGGCGATCCGGCCGAGGGTCTCAGGCGTCAGCTTGTGCACGCCGTAGGACAGGATGAGGTCCGGGCGCAGGCTGTTGATGAAGTCCGCGGTCGCGGGCGCGTTCAGGGTGTCGATCGAGACGTCGAGCCGGGGGACGTCCGGGAGGGAGGCGCCAAAATGCCGGCTCTCGGACGCGTGCCTGCGGGCGAAATGCAGGTCGAAGAGCGCGCGGGTCTCCGGCGCGAGCCGCTCCGGGGCCGACGGGACGAAAGCTTCGCGGGTCTCGATCACAAGCCCCGCTAGATGGCCGCTCGCGGCGACTGACTGGGCGAGCTGGGCGTGGCGCGGGTGATCGCCGGTGAGGAAGACGACGTTCATGTCCGGGCATCCTTCAGCAGCCCGCCGGCCTTCAGCTTGTTCACGGCGGGCAGCAATTCGGTGACGCTGCACCTGCACTTTCCGGCGATGTCAATGAGATCGTACGTCCCGTCGCTGTAGTTCAGGATCGTAAGCACCCGCTCCAAGATGGTGCGGCCGTCGAAGATCGCGTCGCTCGAATGCTGCCAGGTCGCGGCCGAGTTCAAAGTCGGGTACAGGTCGCGCCGCCCGAGCTGGGGCTCGCCGAACGGGGCCTGATTGATGTAGGGGCCGGCGGCGTCCAGCTCCTTCAGGAAGCGCTCGATGAGGCCCGCGCTTTCCACCAGGGTCTCGATCCGCATGAACGCCTTGGTGTCGAGGGCGTTGTGGTATCCCGCATATTCCCCGTAGATCGTTCGGGCGAACTGGCCGACCGGAAGATTAAAGCCCGGCGAGCAGAATTGCCGCTCGTCCGAGCCGCTGGTCGGCGTGAACGGTCGTATTTCCAGGGTCTCGGGCTCCCGGTCCGCCCAGGAGCGGGCGAGCCGGTCGATGCGGGTGTCGCCCCGGCGGGTCGCCTTGAAGCTGAGCCGCCTCGACGGCCCTCCAAGGCAGGTGAGGACCAGACCGGCTTCGATTGTCGTGCGCAGCCGCTCCCCGTCAAGCCAGAGATAGCACAGGCTGCCGATGGTCTCGGGATTCAGGAGGAAGCGGTAGGTGAAGGTGCGGTGCTCCCACTTGGAGAGTGCCCGGTAGAGGGCCAGCAGGACGAGGGGGCCGCTCAGCTCGTTGTTGGCGAGCGAGGGATGGCACAGGTAGGAACTGATCAGCACCTCCCGGTCGGTGCTTCCCGTCAGCACGGCCTGGGCGAGGGGGATCTGCCCGTCCTTGAACTCCGCATCGATCGCGACGCGGTAATCGCCCTGCTTCAGGTTCTGCCGGACGTTGTGCGCGAGGCAGAAACCCCAGGTCCGGTTGTAGTAGCTGGTGACGTAGGGGACCGTGTCGGGCAGATGCGGCAGGCTGTGCAGATGGCTCTGCAGCCGGTCGAGCGGAACAGTGCCGTGGAAGCCTTCCGAATAGTTGAGGATGTGGAGGTTGCTGACGTCGGTATCGCAAACCACCGTGCCGTCGGGGTCGGTCAGCGTCGCCCGCCGACAATGCCATTCGGGCGGCGTCGTCCAGTCGAAGACGGTTTGGCCGGTCGGCACCCCGAAGTAATCGAGCGGCATATGCTCGCCCAGCACACGGTAGCTCGCTTCGAGGCCGGGGCCGGAGATGCTGCGCAGGATGGGAAACAGGCGATCGAAGGTATCATCGAGCAGCGTGTGAAGGTCGTCCTGCGCCATCGTGAGTCCCATTGCGCCGATTGAGGAGCCAGTGCGGACATCGCGCGGCGGATGGCCGCTCTGAGGCTGCGGCGCGCCCGGCGGCAGGATCCGTCAGCCGGCGCCAGGCCGACGAGATCGCCCCGGTCGGGACTGATCGAACAGCGTCCCGTCACCCGGGGACCTGCTCCGAAGCGATCAGCCTCAGCCAACCGGCCTGTGCCCTGCATCGGGAAGCGCAGTAGCGCAAGCTGGACAGGTCGTCCAGCCGCATGGCCGTGGTCGATCCGCGACGTCATCCTTGACATCGGCGCGCCACCGACCGTAGCTCGCGGTTCCGGGACAGCCGCAGACCTCCGGCGGCGCAGCGCGGCTTCTGAGGTGCGCGACCTGGTTCCCGGTCGGATGCGGAACGCGTCCGCGGCATCTCGCTGTATCGGCCGACCCGCGGCGCGATCCCACGGTGTGATCCTTGGAGCTCGGTTGAGGCGAACGGCTGATCGATGACTGTGCTGAAGGACGCTAATATTCTCGTCACCGGGGGCACCGGCTCGTTCGGCAATGCCTTCGTCGCGCAGATGCTGCGCCAGCACGGACCGCGCCGGATCGTCATCTTCTCGCGCGACGAGATGAAGCAGTGGGAGATGGCTCGGCGCTTCGACGGCGAGGGCCGGGTGCGCTTCTTCGTGGGCGACGTGCGGGACCGCGCCCGCCTCGCCCGCGCGATGGACGGGATCCACTACGTCATCCACGCCGCCGCCCTGAAGATCGTGCCCACGGCCGAGTACAACCCGTTCGAGGCGGTCAAGACCAACATCGACGGGGCGATGAACGTCATCGACGCCGCCCTCGACAAGGGCGTGAAGCGCGTGGTGGCGCTCTCGACCGACAAGGCGAGCAGCCCGGTCAATCTCTACGGCGCGACGAAGCTCGTCTCCGACAAGCTGTTCATCGCCGGCAATTCCTACGCGGGCGGGCACGATACGCGCTTCGCGGTGGTGCGCTACGGCAACGTGATGGGCTCGCGCGGATCGGTGATCCCGCACTTCCTGTCGCTGGGCGCCGCCGGCCGGCTGCCGATCACCGATCCCGGGATGACGCGTTTCATGGTCACGCTGGAGCAGGGTGTGGCCCTGGCGTGCCACGCGCTTCTCGATACCGAGGGCGGCGAGATCTACGTACGCAAGATCCCCTCGATGCGGCTCGCCGACATCGCCCGCGCGGTCTGCCCCGAGGCAGAGATCGACGTCGTCGGGATCCGCCCCGGGGAGAAGATGCACGAGCAGATGATCAGCGCCGAGGACGCGGCCCACACCTACGCGTACGACGGCTACTACAAGATCCTGCCGGCGATCGCCCCCTGGGGCCATGCGAGCCGGATCAAGAACGGCCTGAAGGTGCCCGATGGGTTCAGTTACGCCTCCGACACCAACGACGAATGGATGAGCGTCGAGGAGTTGCAGGCTTGGATCGAGGCCAATCGGGCCGCCCTGACCTCGGGACCGCGGATCGCGGCATGATCCCTTACGGACGCCAGCACGTCACCGACGACGACGTGGCGGCAGTGACCGCCGTGCTGCGTTCGGACTGGCTCACCCAGGGGCCGGCCATCGAGCGGTTCGAGGCCGATCTCTGCCGCCAGGCCGGGGCCGGCCACGCGGTAGCCGTGAACAGCGCGACCTCCGCGCTGCACGTCGCCTGCGCGGCCCTCGGCCTCGGACCGGGCGACCGGCTCTGGACCTCGCCCAACACCTTCCTGGCCTCGGCCTATGCCGGGCTCTATTGCGGCGCCGCGGTCGACTTCGTCGATATCGAGCCCGCGACCGGCAACATGAGCGCGACCGCCCTGGCCGATGCGCTGGCTGCCGCCGAGCCGGCGGGGCGCCTGCCGAAGGTGGTGGTGCCGGTGCACTTTGCCGGCCGCTCCTGCGACATGGAGCCTATCCACGCGCTGGCCCGGCGATACGGGTTCGCGGTGGTCGAGGACGCGGCCCACGCGATCGGCGGCCGCTACCGGGGCGATCCCGTGGGAAGCGGGCGCTACGCGGACGTGACCGTGTTCAGCTTCCATCCGGTCAAGGTCATCACCACCACCGAGGGCGGCGCCGCGCTGACCGGGGATGCCAAGCTGGCCGCCCGGATGCGCCGCCTGCGTTCGCACGGCACTACCCGCGACCCGGCTGAGATGGACGGCCCGCCGGACGGTCCCTGGACCTATCAGGCCCTGGAGCTCGGCTGGAACTACCGGATGACCGATCTCCAGGCGGCTCTGGGTTCGAGCCAGCTCCAGCGCCTGGAGGGCTACGTCGCCCGCCGAGCGGCACTCGCGGCGCGCTACACCCGCCGGCTCGCCGGCACGGGTCTCACCCTTCCGCCTGTCGATCCCGGGATCGACTCCGCGTGGCATCTCTACGTGATCGGCTGGGACGCGGAGCGCGCCGGGATCGGCCGGCGCGCGGCGTTCGAGCACCTGCGCGCCGCGGGCATCGGCGTTCAGGTGCATTACGCGCCGGTTCACCTGCAGCCGCTGTTCCGGGCGCAGGGCTTCCGGCCGGGGCAGTTCCCCAACGCAGAGGCGTACTACGCCCGGGCCATCACTCTGCCGCTGCACGCGACGCTGACCGAGGAGGAGCAGGACCGGGTGATCGAGTCCCTGCCGCTCTCGCCGGAGCAGCGCCGGAGCGTGGCCGCGTGAGGGTCGCGGTGGTCCCGGCGCGCAGCGGCAGCAAGCGCATCCCGGGCAAGAACATCCGGTCCTTCGCCGGCCGGCCGATCATCGCCTACCCGATCGCTGCGGCCCGCGAGACCGGGCTGTTCGACCGTGTGATCGTCTCGACGGACAGCCCCGAAATCGCCGCGGTCGCCCGCGAATACGGCGCCGAGACGCCGTTCCTGCGTCCGGCCGCTCTGGCGGACGACCATTCGGGCACGAACGCGGTTGTCGCCCACGCGCTGGCGTGGCTCACCGAGGCGGGAGAGGCCGTCGAGCTCGCTTGCTGCCTCTACGCCACCGCGCCGCTGATCCGGCCCGACGATCTGCGGCGGGGTTTCGCGATGATGGCTGACCCGGCGGTCGCCTTTGCGTTCTCGGCGACCGACTACGCCTTCCCGATCCAGCGGGCGCTTCAAATCGACGCCGCGGGCGCGGTCGGGATGTTCCAGCCGGAGGCGCTGATGACGCGCTCGCAGGACCTTGAGCCCGCCTATCACGACGCGGGGCAGTTCTACTGGGGCCGGGCTTCGGCCTTCACAGACGGGACGCCCCTGTTCGGCCCTCGCTCTCGCCTCGTGCTGCTGCCGCGCCACCGGGTCGTCGACATCGACACGCCGGAGGATTGGGCGGAGGCGGAGATCCGGCATGCTGTGCTGGCCGGCGGCCGCACCTCCGGCTGACGCGGCTGAAGAATGCGCATCGTCTTTCGGACGGATTCGTCATGGTCGATCGGCGCCGGCCACCTGATGCGGTGCTTGTGCCTAGCCGATCGCCTGGTCGCCAGGGGGCACGAGGCACTGTTCCTGACCCGGCCGGCGGAGGGCGACCTGATCGCCGAGATCGAGGCGCGCAGCTTCCCCGCGATCCGCCTGCCCGGCGCGGCGAGCGAGGTCGAAGACGCGGACCGGTGCCTGGCCCTGACGGCCGGCGGGCGCGTCGATTGGGTCGTAGTCGATCATTACGACCTGGGCGCCGCCTGGGAGGCGCGGATGCGCACCGGCGCGCGCGCGCTCCTGGCGATCGACGATCTCGGACGCGCGCACGCCACCGACCTGATCCTCGATCAGAACCTGGCGAATCCGCTCCACGAGGGCTATCGCGGTTTCGCGGGCCGCGCGCTCCTCGGGCCGGGCTACGCTCTGATCCGTCCCGGGTTCGGCACTCTGCGGGCCGCCTCCCTCGGGCGCCGGACGGGCCGCATCGGACGGATCCTCGTGTCGATGGGCGGCACCGACCCGGTTGACTACACGCCGACGGCGCTGCGCGGCCTGCAGGCTCTGGACCGGTCCGACCTCATGGTCGACGTGGTGATCGGCCGGAACACCAGGAACCGGGAGACGGTGGAGGCGCTCTGCTGGACCCTGCCCGGCGCCACGCTCCACGTCCAACGGGCCGATATGGAGACGCTGATTGCGGCGGCCGATCTCGCCATCGGCGCCGGAGGCACCAGCGTGTGGGAACGCTGCGTGCTGGGCTGTCCCGCCCTCATCGTCAGCCTCGCGCCGAACCAAGTCGCGCTCGCGCAGGGCGTTGCGGATGCGGGCGCCGCGCTCGACCTCGGCTGGCACGCGGAAGCTGGGGGCGATCGGATAGCTGAAACTCTCCGGCGCCTGTCGCCGGATACAGTGATGCGCATGAGTGACCGTGCCGCCGACATTTGCGACGGCAGCGGCGCCGACCATGTGACGGACGCGATGGGATGGTCTTGAGATCCTTGGGCGCCGGCGCGGTGTTCCACGCCATGACTGAAGGCAAAGCGATGCGGATCTCGGTCCTTTGCTCCGATCCTGCCCATCCGGTGTTCCCGCACGTTGCGGCCTGGGTGGAGCGAACGCGCGCGCGGCATGCGTGCGAGTTCGTGACCCGCGCGGCTGACCTAAGCGGCGGGACCCTGCTGTTCCTGGTTTCGACGCACGAGGTGGTGAAGGCCGATCGTCTGGCCGCCTACGAGCACGCCCTGGTCCTGCATGCCAGCGACCTGCCCGAAGGGCGCGGCTGGTCCCCGCATATCTGGAGCATCGTGGAAGGGCGCCGCACGATCGTCGTCTCGCTCCTCGAGGCCGTGGAGCCCGTCGATACCGGAGCGGTGTGGGCCAAGCGGAGCTTCACCCTGGGCGGCCACGAACTGCACGACGAGATCAACGCGGCGCTGTTCGCCGTGGAGCTGGAGCTGCTCGATTTCGCGGTCGCCCGGTGCGGCACCGTCGTTCCGGTGCCGCAACCGGAGACGGGGGCGAGCTACCGCCGCAGGCGCACCCCGGAGGACAGCCGGATCGACATCGACCAGCCCCTGCGGTCGCAGTTCCCGATCCTCCAGGTCGCCGATCCGGAGCGCTTCCCGGCCTTCTTCGAGAAGGACGGGTTCGTCTACGAGATCATCCTGCGCAAGCGCCCGGCCGAGACGGAGACAGGACGATGACATCCCCCGCGATCACGATCGACGGCCGTCCAATCGGGCTCGACCATCCCCCTTACGTCATCTGCGAACTGTCGGCCAACCACAACGGCAGCCTGGAGCGTGCCCTCGCGCTGCTCGACGCTGCCGCCGCAACCGGCGCGGACGCGATCAAGATCCAGACCTATACGCCAGACACCCTGACCATCGACCACGACGGCCCCGATTTCCGCATCCGCGGTGGCCTGTGGGACGGACAGACGCTCTACGAACTCTACCAGACCGCGTTCACGCCCTACGAATGGCACGCCGCGCTGGTGGAGCGCGCCCGCCAGCGCGGCGTCACCCTGTTCTCGACCCCCTTTGACGAGACCGCCGTCGCCCTGCTGTCGGGGCTCGGCATGCCGGCCTACAAGATCGCCTCCTTCGAGGCGGTCGACCTGCCCCTGATCGCCCGCGTGGCCGCCGAGGGCAAGCCGATGATCATCTCCACCGGCATGGCCGACCGTGCTGAGATTGGCGAGGCGGTGGAGGCCGCCCGGGCGGGCGGCGCCGAGGATCTCGTGCTACTCCACTGCGTGTCCTGCTATCCGGCCCGCTACGAGCAGGCGAACCTGCGCACGATCCCCGACCTCGCGGCGTCCTACGGGGTGATCGCGGGGCTCTCGGATCACACGCCGGGCACCGCTTGCGCGGTGGCCGCGGTGGCGCTCGGCGCCTGCGTAATCGAGAAGCACTTCACCCTCGACCGCAGCGCGGGCGGGCCGGATGCCACCTTCAGCCTCGAACCCGACGAGTTCACCCGCCTCGTCAGCGAGTGCCGCGACGCCTGGCTCTCGCTCGGCGGGCTCGGCTACGCTCGCTCGGAGGCCGAGCGGGCGAGCCAGGTCTTCCGGCGCTCGCTCTACGTGGTGCGCGACATGGCGCCGGGCGCGCCCTTCACGGCCGAGACGCTACGCTCGATCCGCCCGGGCTACGGCCTGTCGCCGAAATACCTGCTGGCCATTCTCGGCCGGCGCGCAACCCGGGCGCTCGCGCGCGGGCATGCCCTCTCCTGGGAGGACGTGTCGGGCGGCAGCCCGGACGCGTGAGGCCGCCTCAGCCCCTGAATAGCGCGTAGGTCTTCGGCCGGCGCTTCATGGCGGCAGCCAGCGTCGGCGTGACGGGGCTGGGCATCGGGACGGGTGTCGAGGCGCCGCCGAACAGGGTCGTCGCGTAGGACAGCTGCAGGACGAGCCGTTCCCGGCCCGTCGGTGGGAGACCCTTATGGAAGCCGATCGTGTCCGCGACGAAGATCGTTCCGGCCGGCCCGCCGATCGAGCGCAGCGAGTCCGCGCCGTAGGCATCGACGATATCGGCGTCCGGGATGCGGGTGTAGCCGCGACGGAGGAGGCTGCCGACCTTGTCGTTGCGCAAGCGGTGGCTGCGTTCGACATAGACATGCGGACCGGCGGATTCGTCAACGTCGGTGAGATAGATGAACAGTTTGAGCCAGCGCGGCTTATCCATGTCGAAGTGGAAGAGCTGCGCCGCCTCGGAGGCGTTCCCCTCCTCGAAGACGGCGCTCCACCACATCGTCAGCAGATCCACGATCGGCGTCACGCCCAGGTAGCGCCCGGCCAGCGAGAGAAGAAATTCGTCTCCGAGGACGTCCTGGATGTCGGGCGAGCGCAGGCAGTCGCGGGCGGGGAAGGAGTAGATCCGTGCCCGGGGGGTGGCGGCGTCGAACAGCCCGCGTCCCTCCACATCGCCGCCCTTGAAGTTCGCCTCGTTCGTCCGGGCGAAATCCGTGAGCCGGTCGATCATCGGTTGCGGAAGCTTCATCGGCAGCATGGCGAAGCCGGTCTCGCGAACCTCCTTGGCGATGGACGGGGCGAGATCGGACGGGACATCGCCGAAGATCCCGGACTTCATCGAGCCCTGCACGTAAGGGCGGTGCGCCGACAGAAGCGTCGAGATCAGACGCGTCGACCGTCCCTGCGTCTGGCCGTGCAGAATGATCATGGACTGGTAGGCTTCGGGCGGATTGGGTTCGCCGCGCATGTGAGCGAGCATGCCAGCAGCGACGGCACGGATGTGCGGATAGAGTTCGTTGGCGCTTTGGGACCAACTCGTACGTTCGCTCATGACGTGTCCTGACATGATTGCCCCGGCGGGCTTCGATAAAGGCGGCGTTATACAAAGCCGGACTTTGGGGCAAAACGGTGGGCCATCGCGACAGACCCGCTTCTGATCACCCGGTTCGGCGCGGCCTCGCCGTCCGTGGCACAGGCCCTCTGAACGGGGTAGATTCGCGGAACGACGGCGCTCGGACCGTCGCGAACGGACATATGTCCGGCCCCACCGCACGGCGCCGACCAGCGCGATCCGGCCGCGGTCATGTACCGAAAGCCGAAATTCGATTTCCAGGCCGATGCACGGGATCCAAAATCGTCCGGCGCTCTATATAAGGTTTGCAAGACTCCGCTCGGTCTCCGAGCTTCACGGATACCGGAAGCTGATATGCGTTTGATTGACCATCTAATCATGAGCATCTCGGCCAAGATGTGGGCCAAAATGGAGTGGACACGCTGGTATACTCTTTTGCGGGTTGACTATTTTCGCGAACTGGTCGTCGCCTGGAGAAAGCGGTACTTCATCGAGCGGCAAAACGCGTTGCGGGTCTGGGATGGCGACAATCGGCGGATGACCATCATGAAATCCGGGCTATCGACGATCGAACACAACCTCGAAGGTTTGCATGATATCAGAGGGATACGCGGGCTTCGCATCATCAGACCGCTGTCCGTTATCGAGACCTATCGGCCCTTATCCATCATGCCGGCTGCGAGCCGGGGATACGATCAGGATTACATCAGTACGGCCATGGTTCTGGACATTGGGCCACGCACGGAGGGCGAACTCTTCTCGTTGATGGCATACGGCTTCCGGATGCCGAATATTCGCGGCCTAGATCTGATTTCCTACAGCCCCATGATCGATCTCGGCGATATGCATGCGATGCCCTACCAAGACAATACATTCGATATCGTGATCGCAAGCTGTGTCTTGGTGTATTCCACGGATCCGAAGAAGGCGTGCGACGAAATGGTCCGCGTCACCAAGTCTGGCGGTTTGATCTGCATTTCTCAGGATACGATACCTGAGACGGGCATCGCGGCGGTCGGGGCGCTTGGAAAGCAGCTCAGTAAGACCGACGATTACTTAGAGCTCTTCACTCCGCATGTCGATCGGATATTTTTCAGCCATGAGCTCCCGGACAGGTTGAAGCCGATCGATCTGGACGCCGGCGAGGGATCAAATTATACGACGGGCTTGATTTTCAGTATCAAAAAGGCTGGTTGATACTGACGCCCTCGACGAGGCGACGTTTGTGTCGGGTTCAGTGTTATGGCGAACGGTCGACGCGACGTAGTGGCCGTCTGCTTACCAGTGGACCATTAGGCCGCATGGCGGTGTTGTTCAGTCTGATCGGCGGCCAGCACCATTCAGGTCTGCTGAGCATGCCTCTGGCCGTTTGAGCGACTCGGCCCGCGCAGAGCCAGTCCGCGCGCGATGCCGGGCTTGAACGCGTGCATCTGTACCGACGTCCGAACCCTCTGCCGGCCTGTGGACTGGAGAAGCGCGGCGAAAATTCGGACGGTTGGTTGCCAGTTGCGATCAGTTAATTGAGGGTCGCGTGTTTGAAATTATCGCACATGTTCAAAACCGCCTCAGGCGTAGCGTCCCTCAACAGACTGTCCATCGTGGTCTGTAACATTAAATATGTTTCAAAGTGTTTGTAGCACTAGCATTCATCATCCTATAGCGTATTCAGAATTTCAGTATATCCAGAAAAATATAAGTGGTAGATCGATATTTCGCCCTGAATTTACGTGGGTGTCCAGCTGCCGGTTTCGACAACACAATCAAATTATTCGACAAATGGCGCACCCTCCGTCTCCCAGGTCTTGATTTCCACGTAGGAGATTCCTGTTTTCTCGATTTCATTGCGGAGGTATAACAGGCTTGAATTTGCGCCATAGGTCAAGAAACGGTCGTTATAATCGATCAAGGTATTCATTTTTCGGTTGCTTATAATATCGACACAAAAACGAAATATTTTGATTGTGTAGCATAAGTATTTGGCGTCGTTCGCGCGGGTCAGTGTCTTCACGTCCGCCCCTATGTATCCACCGAGCGAGCGCTAAACCCCGGCCTCATCGAAGCCGACCTCCTCGTCTACGTAGAGATCGCATCCCGGATCGTAGGCGCCGAAAACGTACTCTCATGCGGCGGATTTTCGTCCCTTCATGTTTTGGAACGCGACGCGGAAGACCGGGGCGCCGAGATACGACGACAGCTGCTCCAAGGATCCCTCGATTTCGCGGCAGCTTCCTGAAGCGAGATGACGCGAATGGGATGAAGATGCTGATCCCAGGTGTAGCGTTGGAAACGGCAGGCGAGCAGTTCCGCGCTGGGATCACGCATGAATTTCGGATTGAGCCCAAAAAGAACTGCTATCGGGTCCTGAAATAATTGACGTAATCATCGACGATGATCAGGAATGCCTTTTTGATGGCTTTCAGGACGTTGCTGAGGCGCTTGTAGGCGGCCATGCCGCGCGGATCGCGGATCATGAAGTAGTCGTGGAAGATCAGATCGTTGAGCAGCACCGCCGTAGGAGGCGCGCAGAACTGCTCGTACGTCACCTTGACGCCGATCTTTCGAGAAGGGCCCTCGAAATAATCGATCGTCAGTCCTTGGAAGACCGCCGGATCTTCCAGATTGAAGACGCGGATCTGGTGCTCGGTTTGCGGGTCGCCGGGGCGGCCGTCTTCGAGGCTGTCTGTGATAATGGCGCGCCGGTCGGCCCCGGCGGATTCAAGCTCGGTCGGCGCGGCGGTCGGGCTGCGAGACCTGTCCTCGCCTCACGCAGCCGAGGGCGGCGGGGACAGCGAAGCGCACCGCAGACGACAGTCCGGCCTGCTCGGGCGACGGCGACACCCGGGTCGCCATCCGAGCGTGCTGGAAATAATCGGCTTCGAAGGTCGGCCGGCCATGCGCGATCGGGCTGGGCCACGAGTCGCCGGTACAGATCGACAGACGGCATAACGACTTAGCCACCTGCTTACAGGCCGTTACGGCGCGATCGGAACGGAGGGGCCATGTTTGCCTGGCGCGCGATGCCCGAGCGGCGCGCGTTCGCCCCGCGGATCTCCGGGCTTGCCGCTCTTGGGGGCGGCCCTGGCCGAAGTTGCCGGCTTTGATCTGCTACCGATTATCTGCGATGTTTCGTAACTTGGCGGTTTTCTCGGTGCTATTTTTCGCATGCGAGTGGAGCTTGGCATGGATGAGGGACCGACAATCGGTCTTCTTCCAGATTATAAAGTGGCTCCGAAACTCGCTGCGACTGAGCTAATACTGGGAATATTGATCGCAAAGTTCGATAAATGCGATCGTAATCTGAAGTAAGAATTTTGGAATGATTTCGGGTAAATCGCCGCACGGATGCGCGTGGAAGCAGTCACTCTGATCCGCGACTGGGACGAAGTGCAGTCCGTGGCGGCCAAGGTACAACGTCCCTACAGTGGATGATCGCTGCCCTGCGATGAGGCTCGATCAGCGACATATGTCATCTGTATTGTTCCCCCAAGCAAGGGGCGAGGCTCGCGGCTGCCAAACGGCGGCCCACACGATTGCTGTTCAAATGTGATTGTTTGCCGGGGATTTCGGTCCGTACGATCGTCAAATACCCGTGGCGTACCCTGTATGCGCATTCATGGGGGGACTCGATCGGAGATTGCCAGGCGCGGTGCTGCTTGATCTTCAAGGGTCGTGTCCGAGGGCGGCTCGCCTCGGCCAAGGGTCGGAAGGCGCCATTCCGCCGTACGATCCGCCAAGCTCGCGCGCCGGTTTTGAGGAGACTGATCCGGCCCACAAAGGGCGGGAAGGCCCGCTGCAGCCGACTTTACCGTTCGGGAGAGGTCGTATTTTGGCCGAAGTTCGGCGCGATGGCCATTGTGTGGAAGGTGGGTCCTGATCGATGTCCAGCACCGAGCGCCTGCCGCGCAGCGCAGTAGAGTCGTATTTGCATGTGCTGTACGCGCTGATGCTGCGCGATATGCGGACGCGCTTCGGTGGATCACTGTGGGGATACGGCGTGGTCGTGCTGTGGCCATGCGTCCACGTGTTCATGCTGATTCTGATCTACAGCTTTCAGCATCTCCCCGTCCCGGTCGACGGCAGCTTCGCGGTGTTTTTCGCCAGCGGCGCCGTGCCGGTCTTGATATTCCAGTACATATCTAGAGAGGTGATGAAGGCGGTCATTATGAACAGGCCGCTGACCTACTATCCACAAGTCAAGTTGTTCGACATTGTCTTTGCTCGGGTGCTGGTGGAAATCGTGACCGGCTTCCTCGGGCTGGTCGTCGTATCCCTCATCCTGGTGGCGATCGGCGATAATCCGCTTCCCATCGATCCATTCACAGCCGTGGGCGGGTATAGCGCGGCCATCCTGCTCGGCATCGGCATCGGAACGATCAACGTCGCGATTGTCGGCTTCTTCCCCGGATGGATCATCGGCTACGCGTTGTTCAGCATCATCATGTACGTGTCCAGCGGCGTGATGTTCATGGCCTGTTTCATGCCGGATCGGGTCTACTATTGGATGAAATTCAATCCCGCCGTTCAGGTCGTGGAATGGGTCAGATCGGCTTACTATCCCGCGTTTAATCTGCAGGTCGATTATCTCTACGTGTATATGTTCTCGCTCACATGCATGACGGTGGGATTACTGCTGCTCAAACACGTCGTGGCGAAGCAGAGCTGACGCGAAATCATTCTTTGCTATGCCGTGAGTCGCCCGTAGGGCCCGATGAGCCCGCGTTTGGTTGCGGCTCTCGCGCTGAAAGGACACCGCGAGCCACGGCGCTGCCGGGATGGTGTGGCTGTCCGCATCCCGGAGGATCAACGCGGGGGATTGATCCGAGCCGGAATGGCCGACCGTGTCTCGACGGTGCGGCGGTGTCGATTTACCGACGAACCCGGCGTAGGGTCATGGCTACCCGGCGTAGGGTCATGGCTAAGGAACCGGTCTGCGGCCGAGCCCGCGCCGCGCCCCGTCTCCTCCGCCATACCGGCGCCGACCCATGCCGGCGCGGGGCTGGAGCGAGACGATCCGGCCCGGCCGGACACCGATCCGTAGCCAGGCACAGGAACCAGATCGTTGACCGAGGATGCCCGCGCCGCTGACTCACGCTCAGGTCCCGCCGCGGATCTGCACGGTGCGTTCGATCGGGACTGGTACACCCTGCGTTACCCGGACGTCGCGTCGGCGCAGGTCGATCCCGGCGCGCACTACGCCACCCACGGACAGGCGGAGGGGCGGTATCCCAATCCCGAGGCTGAGATGAGGGCTCTCGGAGAGAGCGTCGACCGCGCCTGGTACCGCGCCCGCTATCCGGACGTGGCCGCCACGGGCGCCGATCCGGTCCGGCACTACCTCCTCTACGGTCGGGCCGAGGGCCGCTTTCCCAACGCCGATCGCGAGCCGCGGGAGGTTTGGAACACCCGCTTCGATCCGAGCTGGTACCGGGCGCGGAACGCGGATCTCGGTCCCTACCGGGACGACCCCCTGGAGCATTTCCGACGGATCGGCCTCCTGGAGGGCCGGGCGGCCAATGCGGCCGAAGAGGATCGGGCGGTATGGCACGGCATCTTCGATCCGGACTGGTACCGCGCCCGCAATCCCGATGTCGCCCGGCGCGGGCTCGACCCCCTGGAGCACTTCCTCACGGAAGGCCTTGTCGACCGCCGCCGCCCCAACCCGCACGCGGTCCTCGAGTCGGAGCCGGTCACGGCGGCGCGGCTCGATCGTCTGAGGGGCGGCGCATTCGCCGCCGAGGTCGCCCTGTTCGTGACGCACACGAGCGACGGCGCGATCAAGCCGCATGTCGTCCACCATGTCACGGGTCTGCAGCGATGCGGGATCGCCTGTGCCCTGATCGTGGTCTGCGATGACGGTGACGCGCCGGTCACGGGCCCGGCCCTCGACCGGGCCGACCACGTCTTCCGGCGGGCGAATGCAGGTTTCGATTTCGCCGCCTGGGCCCACGTGCTGCGCCGGCATCCCGAACTCTTCGGCGCGGAGATCCTGTACCTCATCAACGACAGCGTCTTCGGCCCCACGAGCCCGGAGGCGCTGGAGCGGGTGGTCGCCCGGATCCGGACGAGCGCGGCCGACCTCGTCGGCCTGACCGACAACGCCGACCGCGGCTGGCACGTCCAGAGCTACTTCCTCGCCCTGAAACAGCGCTTCCTCGGATCCGCGGCGGGGCGGGCGTTCTTCGACGGCGTGGTGGCGTACACCCACAAGAACGACGTCGTGAACGAGTACGAAACCCAATTGGCACGCCATGCGACGGCGCGCGGGTTTCGCGCGGAGGTCCTGTTCCCGACGCCCGACTGGCTCGACGCGACGCTGCACAACTGGCGCAGGCTCCTGCGGGCCGGTTTCCCCTATCTCAAGGTCGGGACGGCGCGGGCCCTCGTCCCGGACGTCGAGACCACGGATTGGCGCGCCGAGATGGCCGGGCGCGGCTACGACACAACCCCGGCGGACGCGACGCTGGCGCAACTCGCCCGGGCGGGGGCCGGGGACGACGCGGAGCGCCGCATCCGCGCCGAGATGCACGCATTCCTGGCGGCTGGGGCGACGATCGACCTGACGCTGGGCGCGGCCCCGCTCGTCTCGGTTCTCGCCGTCCTCGACGGCCGCCCGGCGCGGTTCCTGCACCTGATCCGCGTCCTCTCGGAACGCCGCCGCGCGCCGGGCGAGGTCGTGATCGTCGACAATGCCGCGATCGACGACACGCATCACGTCCTCGGGCGGCTCGCGGGCGCGACCATCCTGACGCACGTGGCACCCCTGCCCCCGCTGCGCGCGGCTCGCCGGGCCCTCGCCCAGGCCCGGGGGGGCATCGTGGTCCTCTGGCGCCCGGAGGCGGGGCGAGCCTGCGGGCCGGAGGCGCCGGCCGGCGCCGGGGCGGCGGACGGGCAGCCCCTGCGCGACCGTCTGGAACAGGTCTGGCCGGCCGGGGACGGGCTGCGCATCATGGAACTGCAGGTGGCCGCAGACGCGTCCTGGTGCGCCCTCGGCCTCGAGCATCACGGCGACCACCTCGGGGTGGCCTACGCCATGTGGCGTCACGATGCGCCGCGGGCCCTGGCGCAGCTCATCGACCTTCTGGAGCCGTCGCCGGAGGGGGACGTTTCGGATCCGAACGTGCTCTGACGGAAAAGCCCTCTGGGCGATGCCGGGCCCTTGGGGGAGGAAGGACGCGCTGACGCCGGAGCCGTAGACCGCCAGCGTTTCAGTCGACCGGGCTTCGCGCCAGGTCGCTCTGAGACCGAATACGATCGGAAGCACCGACACCGCCGCGAACAGGAGGCGCGCGGGACCGGGCGAGCGGTTCCGCGCGGCCGCCATCGTGACGGCGGCGTATGCCTCAAAGGACGACGGCGAGGCCCCCGGCGGCATAGGCGCGGAAACTTCCCCCGCGGCCGCCGGGTTGGATGAGGCTTACGGAATCAGCTTGTCCGCCCGAAGCTGCCCGAACAGATCGTAGAACGCGTCGTCGGTCGGCTGATACGCCGTGAAGCCGAGGCGGCGGCTCTTGCTCATGTCGGTGACGACCTCGATCGGCCGGCCGAGATCGGCATCCGTGTGCCAGGGGGAGGCGAGTTTTTCGAGGTTCGGCTCGGCGAGGCCGTGGTGCTGGGCGATCTCGGCCCAGGCCGGCCCGTCCTGCGCCATCCGGGGTTCGAGGGGGCGGTGCGTGCCGTCGAACGGCACCGCCTCGATCCCGAACCACGCGGCGATCCGGCCCCACATCCAGCTCCACCGGAAGACATCGCCGTCGACCACGTTGAAGGCCTCGTTGGCGGCCCGCGGTTCGGTGGAGGCCCAGAGCAGGTGGCGGGCGAGCTGCCGCGCGTCGGTCATGTCGGTCAGCCCGTTCCACTGCGCGGCCGAGCCCGGGAAGACGAAGGGTCGCCCCAGCTCCCGGCACAGGGTGGCGTAGCAGGCGAGCGTCGTGCCCATGTTCATGGCGTTGCCCACCGCCTTGCCGATGATCGTGTGCGGGCGGTGCACGCTCCAGGTGAAGCCGTCGCGCGCGGCGGCGGCAAACACCGCATCTTCTTGAGCGTAGTAGAAATTCTCGATGTCGAGCCGGCCCTGGTCCTCGCGGAACGGCGTCTGCGGCAGGCTGCCTTTGCCGTAGGCCTCGAACGGCCCGAGATAATGCTTGAGCCCGGTCACCAGGGCCACGTGGCGGACGCTCTTCTTCGGGCGGAGCGCGTCGAGCAGGTTCTCGACCATGGCGCGGTTGACGCGGATCATCTCCGCCTCGGTGGGGCGCCGCTGCCAGGTGGCGAGGAACACGTGGGTCGGTGCGACTTCGGCGAGCGCCCGCTCCAGGGAGGCCGGATCCTGCAGGTCGCCCGCCACCGGCTCGACGCCCGCCTGGTCCACCGGATGACGGGCAAGGCCGGCCACCCGCCAGCCCTCCTCGGTGAGCAGCGCTGCGGTGGCGCTGCCGACGATTCCGCTGGCGCCGACGATCAGGGCGGTGTTCGACATGCAAAGCCTCGTGCCCGGTCCAAATCCGGGTCCGGGGCAGATGGGCACGGGCGGTGTCGCGACAACCCCGCCGTGCAGGGCGGACACCCATGCGGTGGGATCGCGTCCTGGTCTCGAAAGGTCGAGACCTTTCGCGGGTCCAGGGCAGAGCCCTGGTGTCGGGCTGCGCCCGAGACGGTCAGGGCTTTGCCCTCACAACCCACCAAAGGGCACGCCCTTTGGAAACCCGGACGGAGACCGCTCAGGCGGCCCGGTCGATCGCCGCGCCCAGCACGTCCACGATCTCGCCGATCTGGTCCCTCTCGATGATCAGCGGCGGCGACAGCGCGACGATGTCGCCGGTGACCCGGGTGAGCAGGCCGCGCTCGAAGCAGTCCACGAACACGTCGTAGGCGCGCTTGCCCGGTGCGTCGGGGCGCGGCGCCAGCTCGATGCCGGCGATCAGCCCGATGGTGCGGATGTCGATCACCCCCTTGCGTCCGCGCAGGTCGTGCATCGCCGAGGCCCAGTCGTCGGCGATGTCGGCGACGCGGGTCAGCAGCCCCTCGTCCCGGTAGATGTCGAGGGTCGCGATGCCGGCCGCGCAGGCGATCGGGTGGCCGGAATAGGTGTAGCCGTGGAACAGCTCGATCCCGTCCGGGCCGTTCATCAGCCCGTCGTGCACCGCCCGGCTCGCGAAGACCGCGCCCATCGGCACCGTGCCGTTGGTCAGGCCCTTGGCGCTGGTCACGAGGTCCGGGACGACCCCGAAGTAATCCGTGGCGAAGGGCGCGCCGAGGCGGCCGAAGCCGGAGATCACCTCGTCGAAGATCAGGAGGATGCCGTGCTGGGTGCAGAGCGCGCGCAGGCGTTCCAGATAGCCCTTCGGCGGGACCAGCACGCCCGTGGAGCCGGCCACCGGCTCGACGATGCAGGCCGCGATGGTCTCCGCCCCGTGGAGCGCCACCAGCCGCTCCAGATCCTCGGCGAGTTCCGCCCCGTGCTCGGGCTGGCCCTTCACGAAGGCGTTGCGGGCCGGGTCGTGGGTGTGGCGCAGGTGGTCGGTGCCGTTGAGCTGCGGGAAGACCCGCCGGTTCGACACGATGCCGCCGACCGACAGCCCGCCGAAGCCGACGCCGTGATAGCCGCGCTCGCGGCCGATCAGCCGGGTGCGGGTCCCCTGCCCGATCGCCCGCTGGTAGGCCAGCGCGATCTTGAGGGCCGTGTCGACCGATTCCGAGCCGGAATTGGTGAAGAACACCCGGTCGAGGCGCTTGTCGGGGCCGCCGGGGGCGATCTCGGCCAGCCGCTCGGCGAATTCGAAGGCGATGGGGTGGCCCATCTGGAAGGTCGGGGCGAAGTCGAGGGTGGAGAGCTGATGCTCCACGGCCGCCGCGATCCCCCGGCGCCCGTGGCCGGCATTCACGCACCAGAGGCCCGCGGTTCCGTCCAGGATCGTGCGGCCGTCGTCGGCGGTGTAGTGCATGCCTTCGGCGGAGACGAGCAGGCGCGGCGCCGCCTTGAACTGGCGGTTGGCGGTGAACGGCATCCAGAAGGCGTCCATCGCGGGCGTGTTGCGGAGCGGATGATCGGTCATGGGGCGGCTCTCCGGGGCGAACGGCGCGGATCGGGCGACCGGGCCAGGGGACACCTTCGCCGATCCGGCAACAAGTCCTTTTCTGGCCGCCGGCAACCCCTTGCAGGAACGGGGCCGAGGACGGCACTGTTGCGGGATTTGCAACACCTGAAACGGGGCCACGCCGGATGAGCATCGATGTCGGCGCCCGGCTGCGCTTCGTGCGCGCCCGCCACGGCCTGTCGCAGCGGACGCTCGCCAAGCGGGCCGGGGTGACGAATTCCGCGATCTCGCTGATCGAGGCCAACCGGGTGAACCCCTCGGTGGGCGCCCTGAAGCGGATCCTCGACGGGGTGCCGATCGGCATGGCCGCGTTCTTCGCCCTGGAGCCGGAGCCCGAGCGCAAGGTGTTCTTCGCGGCCGAGGAACTCACCGAGATCGGCCGGCGCGCCGCCAAGGGGGCGATCTCGTACGCCCAGGTCGGCGACAGCCTGTTCGGGCGCAAGCTCCAGATCCTGAAGGAGCGCTACGAGCCCGGCGCCGATACCGGCCGGGTGCCCCTGTCCCACGAGGGCGAGGAGGGCGGCATCGTCCTCTCCGGCCGCCTGGAGGTGACGGTGGACGCGGAGCGCCGGATCCTCGGCCCCGGCGACGCCTACAGCTTCGACAGCCGCCGCCCGCACCGCTTCCGCTGCGTCGGGCCCAACCCCTGCGAGGTGGTGAGCGCCTGCACGCCACCGAGTTTTTGAAAAATGGCGGGCGCCAGGACTCCCATCCAATCCCCTCATCCTGAGGTGCCGGCGCGCAGCGGAGGCCTCGAAGGAGCCCTCCAGCCAGCCGCGCGATCCCTGGAGCCCTCCTTCGAGGCCCGCTGACGCGGGCACCTCAGGATGAGGGGATTGGATGGAGGTGCCGGCTCGTCGTGGAGATGCAACCTTGGAAGACCGCGACAGGCGACTCCACGTCCGGTTGAAACACGCGCCCTTTCGCGTGCAGGCGTTGCGGTGGGCTGCCCGGCTGGGCATGAGGACTTACGCTTGAATTCAGAATGCCACGCGAGGATCGATGGCCGTCACCACCGCAGCACCGGTCGCGGAACCCGGGACGAACCAATCCGCCCGGGCGGCGCTCGCGGCCTTCGTGGGCACCACGATCGAGTGGTACGACTTCTTCATCTACGGCACCGCGGCGGCCCTGGTGTTCGGGCCGCTCTTCTTCACGGCGGAATCGCCCTACATCGCGACGCTCTCGGCCTTCGGCACCTTCGCGGTGGGCTTCCTGGCCCGGCCGCTCGGCGGCCTGATCTTCGGCACGCTCGGCGATCGGTTCGGGCGCAAGCGCGCCCTCGTGGCGACCCTGGTGATGATGGGGATCGCCACCTCGGGGATCGGGCTGCTGCCGACCTACGCCGCCGTCGGCCTGTGGGCACCGGTGCTGCTGGTCGTCCTGCGGCTGATCCAGGGGCTGGCGGTCGGCGGCGAGTGGGGCGGGGCGGTGCTGATGGCCGCCGAGCACGCGCCGGCCGGGCGCAACACCTTCTATGCCTCCTTCGCGCAGCTCGGCAGCCCCGCCGGGCAGATCCTGTCGCTCCTGGCCTTCCGCCTCGCCGGCCTCCTCGACAAGGAGAGCTTTCTGGCGTGGGGCTGGCGGGTGCCGTTCCTCATCAGCATCCTCCTGCTCGCGGTGGGGCTCGCGATCCGCCTCGGCGTCGCGGAATCGCCGGCCTTCGAGAAGGCCCGGGCCGCGGGCGGCCCGCCGCCGGCCCCCGTGCGCGAGGTGCTGACCACCTGCCTCAAGCCGGTGCTGCTCGCGGCGGGCGCCAACACCTTCGCGATCGCCTCCGTCTACCTGTTCAACACCTTCATGATCGCCTTCACCACGCAGTATCTCGGCATCGCCCGGGGGACGATCCTCGACGCCCTGCTGATCGCCGCCGTCGTGCAACTGATCATGACCCCGGTCGGCGCCCGGATCGCGGAGGCGATCCGCAACGAGCGCCTGTTCCTGCAGGGGACACTGATCTGGGCGATGCTGGCGCCCTATCCCCTGTTCTGGCTGGTCGAGACCAAGTCGGTGCCGCTGATCGTCCTCGGCCTCGCCCTCAACGTGATCGGCAGCGCGACCTTCTACGCGGTGATCGCCGGCTACCTCGCGGGGGCCTTCCCGACCCGGATCCGCTACACGGCGATCTCCATCGCCTACCAGTTCTGCGGGGCGCTGGCCGGCGGCCTGACGCCGATCGTCGGCACCGTCCTGGCCGAGCGCTTCCAGGGCCATTGGTGGCCGATCGCGGCGTTCGGCACGGTGCTGGCCGGCGTGTCCTTCGTCTGCGTGACGCTGATCGGCGGCTACCGGGCCCGGCAGCGGGGCTTCCTCGACGGATGAGCGCCGATCGCTCAAAGGCCCCGGATCCGGCTAACGCCGGATTCAGCTCCGCGATGTAGGATCGGCGTCATGGATCCCGTTTCCGCCACCGCCGCCGTCCAGATGCTGGCGTCGTCCCAGAACCAGCAGATCGGCATCGCCGTCGCCCGGCAGCAGGTAGCATCGGACAAGGCGGTCGCGGGGCTCGTGGCGGACAGCGCCCAGGGCGCGGACAGCGCCGGCCCGCCGGCGCCCGCCGGACAGGGCCAGAGCGTCGACCTGCGGGTCTGAGCGCGCCCTACCCGAAGCCGTAGAGCCGCCGCGGATTGTCAACGAAGACCATCCGGCGGCGCTCGTCGTCCGGCACCCAATCGGCCATCAGGTCGAGGAGCGCCGCGGTCCGGGGCGGCCCGTCCCAGGCGGCCACGTGCGGCCAATCCGAGCCCCAGAGGCAGCGCTCGGGGGCCGCTTCGTTGAGGGCGCGGGCGAAGGGGATCGTGTCGGCGTAGGGCGGCCCGGTCACGGAATCCCGGAAGGCGCCCGACAGCTTCACCCACTGGCCGTCGGCGACGAGACCGAGCAGCGCCTGGAAGCCCGGATGGTCCAATCCGGCCGAGGCCGGCATGTGGCCCATATGGTCGAAGACCAGCGGCACGGCCAAGCGCGACAGGCGGCCGGCGATCGGCGGCAGGTGCCGTGCGTCGAGCAGGAACTGGAGGTGCCAGCCCATCTCCCGGGCCAGCGCCCCGTAGGCGTCCACCGCGTCGAGCCCGACCCCGCCGCCGAACAGCACGTTGAGGCGCAGGCCGACCACCCCGGCCTCCTTCAGGGCGGCGAGTTCCGTATCGGGCAGGCCGAGCGGGATCACCGCGATGCCGCGCAGGCGCGCCCGATTGGCGCGCAGGGTCTCGACCATCAGCCGGTTGTCGGTGCCGTGGACGCTGACCTGGACGAGCACGCCGTTTTCCATGCCGGTCCCGTCGAGCATCGCGAGATACCGGTCCGCGGGGGCCGCCGGGGGCGTGTAGCTGCGGTCCGGCGCCAGCGGGTAGGCCGGCGGCAGGCCGATCACGTGGGCGTGGGTGTCGACCGCGCCGGGTGGCACGGCGTAGCGGGTCGGGCCGCGGGGATGCGGGTCCGGGGCGGGGCAGTCTCGGATCTCGGGCATGGTCAGGAATCCGCGTGCAGGACCTTGCCGCGGGTCTCGGGCAGGGCGAAGGCCGCCAGGAAGAACACCCCGTAGGCGATGGCCGCGAAGATCGCGATGGCCGAGGCGAGGCCGGCGCGCTCCGACAGGTAGCCGACTAGCGCCGGGAACAGGGCGCCGACGCCCCGGCCGAAATTGTAGCAGAACCCCTGCCCCGAGCCGCGCAGGCGGGTCGGGTAGAGTTCGGTCAGGAAAGCGCCCATCCCGGAGAAATAGCCCGAGGCGAAGAACCCCAGCGGGAAGCCCAGCACCCAGAGCATGCCGTTGGAGAGCGGGATCTGCGTATAGGCGACGACCACCGCGATGGCGCCGACGGAGAAGATCAGGAACAGCGGCCGTCGCCCCAGGCGGTCGGCGAGCCACGCGCCGACGAGGTAGCCGGTGAACGAGCCGACGATCAGCGCCGAGAGGTAGCCGGTGGAGGAGACGATCGAGAGGTGGCGCTCGGTGGTGAGGAAGCGCGGCACCCAGGTGGTGATCGCGTAGTAGCCGCCCTGGCAGCCCGCCGCCGCGAGCGAGGCGAGCAGGGTGGTCTTGAGGATCGGCCCCGAAAAAATCTCCCAGATCTGCGGTCGGTCGCCGGAGGCGGCCGCCCGGGCGCGGGTCTCGGCGGCGACCTGCGGCTCCTCGACGTAGCGGCGCAGGTAGAACACCAGAAGCGCCGGCAGCGCGCCGACCCCGAACATCCAGCGCCACGCGGTCTCGGGCGGCAGCAGCGAGAACAGCACAGCCTGCGACAGGACCGCGAGGCCCCAGCCGATCGCCCAGCCGGACTGGACGGAGCCGACGGCGCGGCCGCGATACTCGGCCCGGATCGTCTCACCGATCAGGACGGCCCCGGCCGCCCACTCGCCGCCGAAGCCCAGCCCCAGGATCGCCCGGGCGATGAGCAACTGGTCGAAATTCTGCACGAAGGCGCAGAGCAGGGAGAAGACCGAGAACCACAGGATCGTGATCTGCAGGGTCAGCACCCGGCCGATCCGGTCGGCCACGAAGCCCGCGAGCCAGCCCCCCAGCGCCGATGCCAGCAGCGTCACCGTGGCGGCGAGCCCGGCCGTACCGGAATCGACGTGCCACAGGGCCATGATCGTCCCGATCACCAGCGGGTAGATCATGAAGTCCATGCCGTCGAGGCACCACCCGGCGGCGCACGCCCAGAAGGTGTGCCGCTCCGGCGGCGTCATGGAGCGGTAGAAGGCCATGAGGCTGGCGTCGCGGATCTCGACCGCGTCCACGCCCGAATGCCCCTGCCCGGTTGCCATGCTCATCCGCCCTCTCCCGCCGCCCGATACGTGTATCGGCGTCCGGGACGGAGCTGTCCAACGCCGCGGGGGGATCAAGCAAAGAAAAGGCCGCCCGAAGGCGGCCTCTCCAGTCTTTTCGCTGTCGAAACGCGGCTCAGTAGCAGCGCTCGACCAGGACCCGGCGGTAGCCGTAGGGGGTCCAGCGCACCCGCGGGACCGTGTAGCAGCCGCCGCCGCCGCCGTAGCCGTAATCGCCGCCGTAGCCGTAGCCCACCGGGGCGTAGCCGCCGCCGTAACCGTAGCCGCCATAGCCGCCGTAGCCGTAGCCCGGGTAGCCGTAGCCGCCGTAGAGGCCGCCGGCCGCCAGTCCGAGCCCGACGCCGAGACCCAGGCCGCCGAGGCCGTAGCCATAGCCGCCGCGATAGCCGTAGCCGCGGCCGTATCCGCCGCGGAAGCCGGCACCGCGGAAGCCGCCACCGAAGCCGCCGCCCCGGAAGCCGCCGAAGCCGCCGCCGTGGAACCCGCCGCCGAAACCGCCGCCATGGAAGCCGCCGCCGCCGAAGCCGCGGGCATCCGCGCTGGCCGGCGCGAGAGCCAAGGCACCCGCTGCCAGCAGGGCCGAGCCGAGCACTGCACCCTTCATCACGTCATCTCCGTCGAAAACCGCCCTCTGGGGCAAGAAACGTGGAAGGCGTGAAACAGTTCAGGTGGCGCCCGCGACCTGCCGACGCTGGCCGGCAAGCCCCGGCACGGCTCGGGACTCGAAAATCGCCGCTTTCCGGGGTGACAGGCGCCCCCAGCGCCCTCAAGCCCCTGAAAAGCCGGCACGGACCGAGTGATGACGATGCGCCCCGCTCACGCCCTGTTGATCATGCTCCTCGCCCTGGCCGTACCCGGCCGGGCCGTGGCGGCCCCGGAGCCCTGCCGGGCGATGGAGGCCCAGGGCGAGAGCTTCACGGTCTGCACGATCGATCTGCGGCGGCAGCGCCTGCAGCTGTTCTGGCTGCAGGCGGACGGGCGGCCCTACGGGGCCCTCGGGACGCTGGCCGCGGCGCAGGGCAAGCTCCTCAGCTTCGCGATGAATGCCGGCATGTACGACAAGGACCAGGCGCCGGTGGGCCTCTACGTCGAGGGCGGGCACGAGATGAAGCACGTCTCGACCGCCGATGGTCCGGGCAACTTCCACCTCAAGCCCAACGGCGTTTTCTGGGTGAAGGGTGAGCGGGCCGGGGTGCTCGACACCGCCCATTATCTCCGGGCGAAGATCCGGCCGGACTACGCCACGCAATCCGGCCCGATGCTGGTGATCGACGGCCAGATCCACCCGAAGATCTCCGCCGACGGGCCGAGCCAGAAGATCCGCAACGGCGTCGGCATGGCTGAGGACGGGCACGTGGCGATCTTCGCCATCTCCGAGCGGCCGGTGACCTTCGGGGCCTTCGCGCGGCTGTTCCGGGACGATCTCGGCTGCCGCAACGCCCTGTTCCTGGACGGCTCGGTGTCGAGCCTCTACGCGCCCAATCTCGGCCGCACCGACATCAGCCGGCCGCTGGGGCCACTGGTGGGGGCGGTGGCCCGCTGAGACGAACGCTCAGCGTTGCCCGAAGGCCGTATCCGTGAACAGGTCCTTGTACTCCCGCGGCTGCGAGCGCCAGTACTGCTTCGGCGCCCGCACCCGGGCGCCGAGTTCGGCGGCGGCGTGCCAGGGCCAGCGCGGGTCGTAGAGCATGGCGCGGGCCAGCGAGATCGCGTCCGCCCGGCCCTCCTGCAGGATCGCCTCCGCCTGCTGGGCCTCGGTGATGAGCCCCACCGCGATGGTGATGAGACCGGTCTCGGCCTTGATCCGCTCGGCATAGGGCACCTGGTAGCCCGGCCCGAGGGTGATCGCCTGCTTGGGCGAGACGCCGCCGGTGGAGACGTGGATCGCGGGCGAGCCGGCCCGCTTCAGGGCCTGGGCCAGCGCCACGGTCTCGTCGAGGTTCCAGCCGTCCTCCACCCAGTCCGTGGCCGAGACGCGCAGCCACACGGGGCTGCCCGCCGGGACGACGTCGCGCACGGCGGCGTAGACCTCCAGGGGGAAACGCATGCGGTTCTCGAGGCTGCCGCCGTACTGGTCGGTGCGCTTGTTGGCGAGCGGCGACAGGAATTGGTGCAGCAGGTAGCCGTGGGCCCCGTGCAGCTCCACCGCTTCGATTCCGAGGCGCACGGCGCGCTTGGCCGTGGCCGCGAACTGGTCGCGGATACGCTTGAGATCGGCGCCGTCGAGGGCGTGGGGCGGGACCTCGCCCTCCCCGTGCGCCACCGGCGAGGGCGCCTCGGTGCGCCAGCCGTAGGGGTGCTCCGGCGGGATCTGCTGCCCGCCGGCCCAGGGCGCGTCGCTCGACGCCTTGCGGCCGGCATGGGCGATTTGGATGCAGATCGGGATCGGGGCGTATTCGCGCACGGCGTCGAGCACCCGGGCGAGCGCCCGCTCGCATCCGTCCGAGTACAGGCCGAGATCCCAGGCGGTGATCCGCGCCTCGGGGGAGATCGCGGTGGCCTCCAGCGTCAGCAGGCCCGCCCCCGAGGCGGCGAGATGGCCGAGATGCATCATGTGCCAGTCGGTGGCCTCACCGTCCCGGGCCGAATACTGGCACATCGGCGCGATCAGGATGCGGTTCTCGAGCGTGAGCGCATCGAGCGTCAGCGGCTCGAACAGGCGGGCGGTCGTCGCGGCGGTCATGGTCGGCTCCGGAAGCGTGGTGTCAATCTGGCGCAGGACGGACCCGCCGGCCAGTGCGCTCCGGCAGGGCAGCCATGACGGCGCCGTCGCGCAGCCGTGGGGCGTTCAAGAGCCTGTCATCGGGACGGCGTGCCGGGAACCTGCCGGCGCGGCCACCGGTTTTTGACGTTGTCACCACGACGCGAACCGCCTGAGGGGGTGAGATCGCCCGAGGTTCCGATGATGCTCGCAAAACACGCCGCCCCGTTTCTTCTTTCCGCCGGCTGCGCCGTCCTGGCGGCGCCGTCCCAGGCCCAGCCCGCTGCCTTCGGCGGACCCAAGATCCTGATCCACGGCAATTACTGCGGTCCGGGCAACAACGCCCCGATGCCGCCGATCGACGCCCTCGACGCCGCCTGCGCCCGCCATGACGCCTGCACGCCGGAGGGTGGGATGCCCTCGCAGGCCTGCAACCTCCGCCTCAAGCGCGAGGCCGCGCTGATCGCCCGCGATCCGCGCCAGACCGACGATCTGCGCGCGATGGCCGGCTTCGTGGCGGCCACCGCGACCCTGATCCCGTCCGAGCCCGGCCCGCAACGCGCGCCGACCGCCCTCGCCGCCACGATGCGGCCCGGCGCCGACGCGCCGGTCCTGTCCCGGGGCATGCCGGAGGCCGAGCCCGGCCTCGCGCCGGACGACGATGCCGACGCCGATTGAGGGGCGTCGGCGTCCCGGCCGCGTCGCCCGGCCTCAGGTCCGGGGGCGCGGCTGGAGTGTGTGGGACAGGAAGAAGCGCACCATCGCGCCGCTCGCATCCGGGCCCCGCGGCTCCGTGTAGGAGCCGGCCGGGCTGCCCCCCGACCAGGCATGCCCGACCCCGTGCAGGACCCAGTATTCCTGGACCGGCCGTCCATCCGCATCGCTGCGGGTCGTGCAGGTATAGGCGATGCCCCCCGGGCTCGTGCCCCGGCTGACCGTCTCGGCGAGGCCCGGGGCCGCGCCGGCCTGGGCGATCACCTGATCGCCGTTGGCCGGGTGCACCGTGCGGTCGCCGTCGCCGTGGAACACGATGGTCGGCACCGCCTGACTGTTGCGCCCGGTGACCCCCGCCTTGCCCTTCATCGCCGCGAAGGCCGTCGGCATGTCCCGGGCGGCGCCGCAGGCCAGCCCGGAATGGACGCCGACGGCGGCGAACAGGTCCGGGTAGGTCGCCGCCAGGATCGCCGCCGCGGCGCCGCCGGCCGAGAGTCCCGCCGCGTAGACCTTGGTGGGATCGCCCGAGAACTCCGCCAGCACCGCCCGGGCGATGCCGGCGATGAGTTCCGGCTCGCCGCCCGCGCGGGCCTGATCGCCGGCCGCGTACCAGTTCCAGCACCGCTGCATGTTGGCGGCCTGCGACTGCTCCGGATACGCCACCAGGAACCCCTGCGCCTCGGCCAGGGCGTTCATCTGCGTGCCCGCGGCGAAATCGTCCGGATTCTGGGTGCAGCCGTGCAGCATCACCACCAGGGGTAGCGCTTGCCCGGCATGGCCGCTCGGGACGTAGACCTTGTAACGCCGGCTGCCGGCGGCCCCCGTGAAGACCCGCTCCTCGAACCGGGCGCCGGGCGGGACCGGGGCCGGCGATCCCCCGCTTCCCGCCGGGTGGCCCTCGCGCAGGCCGCGCATCATCGCCGACAGGTCGAGCCCCGCCTTGGGGCGCGCTTTAGAACCCGCTTCGGGCTCCGCCGTGCCGGTCCGGTCCGGCCGGGGCGCCGTCCAGGCGCCGCCGGGGGCGGCGGGCGCCTCCATGTCGATGATCGCGCTGTCGCCGCCCGCCGGAGCGGGGGGATCGCCCGGTTGCCCGTAGCTCTGTTTCCACCGGGCGAAGGCCGCGGCCTGCTCGCGCCGGAGCTTGGCCATCGCGTCGGTGAACCGGCCGGTCGGGTCGGCACCGGAGCCGAAGCGGCCGGGATCCAGCCCTTCGAGCTTCGACGGATCGAGTTTGGAGAAGTCGAGTTTGGGAAAACGGAACATGGGGCCGATCCTTCGGGAAGCGGTTCGGACGCGGCCGGACGGTTCATCCGTCTCTGGGACCGGTGCATCGGGGGGCGTCAGGTGATCCGGTCGGCCAGGGCGGCCTTCACGGCGGGGCTGGCCTGGAAGGCGCCGAGCACCTCCACGGCGGCGATGGCGGCGCGGGCCAGTTCGGGGGTGACGTCGCCCGCGACGGTGGCGAGGCCCAGGACCTGGATGTGCAGCGGCGTCCCGGCATCCCGGGCCGCCTCCAGATCGGCCCGGGTGTAGTGCGCCACCCCCAGGCGGAGCTGGCGACGGGCCACGGATTGGCGGACCGCCTCGTTCTGGCGGTCGAGCTGGTTGCGCACCGCGGTGCGGATGAAGTCGGCGCGGTTGGCGTAGAACCCGTCGCGGACCATCAGGTCGACGCGCCCGAGATCGACGAAGCCGAGATTGACGGTGATCTTCTCGCTGTCCGGGACCTTCGGGCGCGGCGCGTTTACCGGCTCGCTCATCGGTTTGGAGTCTCCAGGCCATCCGGTTGGATGGTCTAGAGATGGCTATGGGCGCGGTACTTACAAGGGCTGGCGGAGCGACGGCGTCCGTCGGCGGTCAGTCGGCGCCGATCCCGCGCGCCTTCAGGCTCTCGCCGATCTCGTCGAGGGCCGCGGAATCGTCGATCGTCGCCGGCATGGTCCAGGGCTCGTGATCGGCGATGCGTTTCATGGTGGCGCGCAGGATCTTGCCCGAGCGGGTTTTTGGCAGCCGCGGCACGGTCAGCGCCAGCTTGAACGCCGCCACCGGGCCGATCTCGTCGCGCACCTTGGCGACGAGTTCCCGCTCGATCGCCTCGGTCGGCCGGTCGACGCCGGCCTTGAGCACCACGAAGCCGCAGGGCACCTCGCCCTTCAGGGCGTCGCGGATGCCGATGACCGCGCATTCCGCCACGTCCCGATGGCCGGCCAGCACCGCCTCCATGCCGCCGGTGGACAGGCGGTGGCCCGCGACGTTGATGATGTCGTCGGTCCGTCCCAGCACCGTGATGTAGCCGTCCGCGTCGATCACCCCGGCATCCGAGGTGTCGTAGTAGCCCGGGAAGGTGGCGAGGTAGCTCGACCGCATCCGCGCATCCGAACCCCAGAGGGTCGGCAGGCAGCCGGGGGGCAGGGGCAGGCGGAGCGCGATCGTGCCCATCGTGCCGGCCGGGACCGGCTTGGCGCCCTCGTCGAGCACCGCGACCGTGTAGCCGGGCATCGGCACGCAGGTGCTGCCGTGCTTCACCGGCAGCAGGCCGAGCCCCAGCGGGTTGCCGGCGATGGGCCAGCCGGTCTCGGTCTGCCACCAATGGTCGATGACCGGCCGGTTCAGAACCCGCTCGGCCCAGGCGACGGAATCCGGGTCGGCCCGCTCGCCGGCCAGGAACAGGCTGCGGAAGGCCGAGAGGTCATGGTCGGCGATCCGGGCGCCCGAAGAGTCCTCCTTCTTGATCGCCCGCAGCGCCGTCGGCGCGGTGAACAGGCAGACGACCCCGTACTCGGCGACGACCCGCCAGAACGCCCCGGCATCGGGGGTGCCCACGGGCTTGCCCTCGTAGAGCACCGTCGTGCAGCCGTGGAGCAGCGGCGCGTAGACGATGTAGGAATGGCCGACGACCCAGCCGATGTCGGAGGCGCAGAAATAGGTCTCGCCGGGGGCGACGCCGTAGAGGTTCGGCATCGACCACGCGAGCGCAACGAGGTAACCGCCGGTGTCGCGGACCACGCCCTTAGGCTTCCCCGTCGTGCCCGAGGTGTAGAGGATGTAGAGCGGGTCGGTGGCGGCGACCGGCACGCAATCCGCCCGCTCCCCCGCCGCCTGGGCGGCCGCCACCGCCTCGGCCCAGTCGCGGTCCCGCCCCGGCACCAGCGTCGCGGGGCTCTGCGGGCGCTGCAGGATCAGGCAGGCATCCGGCTTGTGGCTGGAGGCGGCGATGGCCGCGTCGAGGAGCGGCTTGTAGGCGACCACCCGGTTCGGCTCGATCCCGCAGGAGGCGGCCAGGACGACCTTGGGCGCCGCGTCCTCGATCCGCACCGCCAGTTCGTTCGCCGCGAAGCCGCCGAATACCACCGAGTGGACCGCGCCGAGCCGGGCGCAGGCCAGCATGCCGAACAGCGCCTCGGGCACCATCGGCATGTAGAGGATGACCCGGTCGCCCTTGCCGACGCCGAGCCCGGCCAGCACGGCGGCCAGCGCCGCCACGGCGTCGCGCAACGCCCGGTAGGTGATGCTCCGCTTGGTGCCGGTGACGGGGGAATCGTAGCGGATCGCCACCTGGTCCGCCCGGCCGCCCTCGACGTGGCGGTCCACCGCGTTGTGGCAGGCGTTGAGCATCCCGTCCGGGAACCAGCGGCCGTAGGGGCCGGACTCCGCCGCGAAGGCTCGGCTCGGCGCCCGTGACCAGGCGAGCGCCCGGGCCGCGTCGAGCCAGAACGCCTCCGGATCGCGGCTGGCCGATTCGTAGATCCCGGGATAGCGGCCCGGCAGGCTGGCGGTCGTCATCGTCTCGGCGTTCCCCCACCGCCGCTCTCCGGCGGTCGGCGCAGAGTAGATCATTCCTGCGCAGGCGCGAGGCCGGTTCGGTCCCAACCCTGACGATCGCGCGGTGGGCCCCGGCTCTCCGTCGAGACGGGCTGCAGCGGCTCAGCGCGCGTCACAGGAAAACCGCCGCACCGGGGCTCCCGATGCGGCGGCGTCCGTGGTGTTTGAGTTTACAGTCCGGGTGGACGGATCAGCGCCTCAGTGCAGCGTGCCGCTGCCCGATTGCAGCCTGTTGATCTCGTCCTTGAGGAGGAGTTTCCGTCGCTTGAGCTCGGCAATGCGGAGGTCGTTTGCCGAAGGCCTGTGGATCGCTTCCTGAATCTCGCGCTCGAGGGCTTCGTGCTTCCGGGCGAGTTGGCTCAGATGCGTCTGCAGCGACATGAGTCGAATCTCCTGTCATCGTTTTGACATGCCGAGACTGACACAGGATGCCGCACCTGTTGAAGCGTTTTCTCTGGTCAAGCTTGGTGAATGCTTGCCGGTCCGGCTTGTCCCGCGGAAGGGCGTGACGCATGCTCTGGGGCGATGAACGGTTTACGGGTCCGCGGGTGACGATGGCGGCAGAGTCGGGTGAGAGCGCGCAGCCGGACCTCGAGGTCGAGCTGGCCCGGTTGCGCGAGGAGCACCGGGATCTCGACAGCGCCATCGAGGCGCTGGAGCACAGCGTCGCCGGGGACCAGCTCCAGATCCAGCGCCTGAAGAAGCGCAAGCTCACCCTGCGCGACCGGATCTTCCACATCGAGGACATGATCACCCCGGACATCATCGCCTGATGCCGGTGGACGCCGCCGGGCCGCGCCTTGCCGCGGGCCCGCGCCGCCTGTAAGCGCCCTCTTTTGCCGGGATCAACGATGGCGTCGCCTCCGGTCGCGATCATCATGGGCAGCCAGTCCGACTGGGCGACCATGCGGCACGCCGCCGAGACGCTCGACGCGCTGGGCGTGCCCTACGACGCGCGGATCGTGTCGGCCCACCGCACCCCCGACCGCCTCGTGGCCTTCGCCAAGGGCGCCGTGGCAGAGGGGTTCAAGGTCGTGATCGCGGGCGCGGGCGGCGCCGCGCACCTGCCCGGCATGGCGGCTTCCATGACCCGCCTGCCGGTCTTCGGCGTGCCGGTGGAGTCGAAGGCGCTGTCCGGGCAGGACAGCCTGCTCTCCATCGTCCAGATGCCGGCCGGCATCCCGGTGGGGACCCTGGCGATCGGCCGGGCCGGGTCGGTCAACGCGGCCCTGCTGGCCGTATCGGTTCTGGCGCTCGCCGACCCCGATCTGGCGGAGCGCCTCGAGGCATGGCGTGCGGCCCAGACCGCATCGGTGGCCGAGCGGCCGGAGACGGAAGCGCAATCGTGACGGACAAGACCCTCGGCCCCGGCTCCACCCTCGGCATCGTCGGCGGCGGGCAGCTCGGGCGCATGATCGCGCTCGCGGCGGCCAATTACGGGCTCAAGGTGCACGTCTACGCCCCCGACCAGGACAGCCCCGCCTTCGACGTCGCCGCCTTCACCACCTGTGCAGCTTACGACGATCCGCAGGCGCTGGCGGCCTTCGCGGCGAGCGTCGACGTCGTCACCTACGAGTTCGAGAACATCCCCCACGCCACCGCCGACATCCTGGCCCGGCACGCTGCCCTGCACCCGAACGCAAGGGCGCTCGCCACCACGCAGGACCGCCTGTCCGAGAAGGACTTCATCAACGGCCTCGGCATCCCGACGGCCCCGTTCCGGGCGGTGGACGCGCCCGACGACCTCGACCGGGCGATCGAGGCCATCGGCCTGCCGGCGGTGCTCAAGACCCGCCGCTTCGGCTACGACGGCAAGGGCCAGCGCATCCTGCGCGCGCGCTCCGAGGGCGACCGCAACGCGCTGTTCGCCGAGTTCGGCGGCGCGCCGCTGATCCTGGAGGGCTTCGTCGCGTTCGAGCGCGAGGTCTCGGTGGTCGGTGCCCGCGCGCGCGACGGCAGCTTCGCGGCCTTCGACCTGTGCGAGAACGAGCACCGCGACCACATCCTGGCGCTGACCCGGGTGCCCGCCCCCGGCCTGACGGCCGAGACCGGCCGCGCCGCCCTCGACATCGCGAAGCGCATCGCGGACGCGCTCGACTATGTCGGCGTGCTCGCCGTGGAGATGTTCCTCGTCCGGGAGGACGGGGCGGAGCGCCTCGTGGTCAACGAGATCGCCCCCCGGGTCCACAATTCCGGGCACTGGACCATCGAGGGGGCGCGGACCTCGCAATTCGCCCAGCACGTCCGGGCGGTCTGCGGCTGGCCGCTCGGCGACCCGGCCCGGGTCGGCGGGCTGCCGGTGGAGATGCGCAACCTGATCGGCGACCAGGCCGACGACTGGGCCGCGCTGCTCGCCGAGCCCGGCGCCCACCTGCACCTCTACGGCAAGGGCGAGGCCCGGCCCGGACGCAAGATGGGGCACGTCACCCGGCTGGGGTCCGATCCGGCCGGTTCCTGAGGCTTCGAGGGCACACCCGCGCCGCCGCGTGACGGGCAACGACCCCGAGGCCCCGCCGGGACGCCGCCGGGTCATACCTTCGCCACATCCCGCCGCTTCCACGATGCCGTGGCCGGTGCCCGATGCCGTCGTGCGATTCACCTGCGCCGCCCGTGTCCTCCCGGGACGGGCGACGGGTCGTGTCAGCCCGCGGCGCTTCTTAAGCCGGCCTTCACCGTGATGCGCGACGGTGCCCCGGATGGGGTGGGCCCGGCGCGCGGCGCGGGCACTTGAACGGCGAGGGGCGGGGCGGGCGCGCGGGATGCGCGCCGCGCCTCGGGGAGAGTGGGGCGATGATCGTACGCAACGGGCGGGCACGGAAGACGGTACTGATCGGTGCGGTCCTGGTTTCGGCCGCGGCTCTGGCCGGCTGCGAGACCGTCGGCAGCGCCGCCGGCCCGCGCCAATACGCGGTGCTGGAGACGGACACCACGGGCGCCACCACCGTGAACATCGCGTCGCTGACCGAGGTCGTGCAGCGCAACCCGAACGACGCCGCCGCCTACAACACCCGCGGCGCCGCCTATGCCCGGGCCGGCCAGTTCAACGACGCCATCGCCGACTTCACCAAGGCGATCCAGATCGACCCGAACTCGGCCTCCGCCTACAACAACCGGGCGCTCGCCAGCCGCCAGATCGGCCGCGATGGACCCGCGCTGCAGGATTTCAGCAAGGCGATCGGCATCGATCCGAATTACGGCCCGGCCTATATCGGCCGCGCCAATGTCGAGCGCGCCCAGGGCAATCTCGACGCCGCGCTGTCCGACCTCAACGTCGCGATCCGGCTGATGCCCGAATCGGCCGAGGCGTACCACGCCCGCGGCCTCGTGCGGCAGAAGCAGGGTCAGGAGACCCAGGCGATCGCCGATTTCGACGCCGCCATCGACCGCGACCCGTTCAAGTCCGCCCCCTACGCGGCCCGCGGCCAGAGCCTGATCGCCACCAACCAGTATCCGAAGGCGATCGAGGACTACAACGCGGCGCTCAACGTCAACAACAAGGACGCCACGTCCTGGGCCTATCGGGGCCTGGCCTACGAGAAGTCGGGCCAGCGCAAGGAGGCGATGGAGAACTACCAGCGCGCTTCGGCGATCGACCCGAACAACGCCGTGGCGCGCGCCGGCCTCGGCCGGGTGCAGGGCGGGGTCGGCTCGCTGTTCAACTGATCGCGCGACGATCCGAAAACGGAATCCCAAAGGACGAGTCCTTTGGCGGGTGCAGGGCAGAGCCTTGCAAAACAGGTCTCCGGCCCCCTTCCGGGGGTCGGAGACCTGTTCATCGGGGTTTCACCCCGACGCCCCACCAAAGGGCTCGCCCTTTGGAAACCCTTATTCGCTTGGATCACGCCGCCAGCAGTCCGTTCTCACCCTGCGTGATCTGCCGAAGGTGGTGGGCGGTGTCGCCGAGCTGGTACTCGATCATGGCGAGCCGCTTGAAGTGGTGGGCGCCGATATATTCCAGGGTCATGCCGATGCCGCCGTGGAGCTGCACCGCCTCCTGGCCGACATAGCGGCAGGCCTTGTTGATCTGGACCTTCACGGCGGAGAGGGCCGCGGCCCGCGGCGCGGCGTCAGGCGTGTCGACCATCATGGCGGCGTAGAGCGCCATCGAGCGGGCCTGTTCCAGCTGGATCAGCATGTCCACGGCCCGGTGCTGCAGGGCCTGGAACGAGCCGACGCTGACGCCGAACTGCTTGCGGGTCTTGAGGTAGTCCACGGTCAGCCTGTGGAGCGCGTCCATGGAGCCGACCGCCTCGGCGGCCAGCGCCGCGATGCCGTGCTCCACCACCCGCTCCAGGAGCGGCAGGCCGCCCTCGGGGTCGCCGAGCGCCGCGTCGCCTGGGAGCGCCACGTCCGAGAAGGACACCTCGGCGGCTCGGCCGCCGTCCTGGGTCGGATAGGCTTCGATCGCCACCCCCGCTGCATCGGCCGGCACGAGGAACAGGCCGATCCCGTGCGGGTCGCGCCGCTCCCCGGAGACCCGTGCCGACACGACCATCAGGCCCGCCGCGTCGGCATTGGGCACGACGCTCTTGGCGCCGCTCAGGACGAAACCGTCCCCGGAGCGCCGGGCCGTCGTCGCCACGTCGGAGAGGTCGTAGCGGGACTGGCGCTCGGTATGGGCCAGGGTGAGGCGCAGGTCGCCGGCGACGAGGCCCGGGACGAGGCGCTCTTTCTGCGCCGGGCTGCCGCCGAGCCGCAGGGCCGTCGAGCCAAGGACGAGGCTCGCCAGCAGCGGCTCGACCACCAGGTTTCGACCCACCGCCTCCATCACCAGCATGGTCTCCACCGGCCCACCGCCGAGCCCGCCCTCCTCCTCGGCGAAGGGCAGGCCGGCGACGCCGAGCTCGGCGAAGGCCGCCCAGCCCTCCGCGGGGAATCCCAGCGCCGCCTTCAGCCGCGCCTGCCGGCTCTCCAGCGACGGGTAGAGGTCGGCACAGAGCCGCTCGACGCTGTCGCGCAGGAGCGACTGGTCCTCGTTCAGGTCGAAATCCATGGTGTCCTCGTTCTTTCCCTCCCCCCTCTGCGGGGGAGGGTGGCCCCTGCGTCAGCAGGGGTCGGGAGAGGGGAACCCGGCTTCAGGAGAGGGTGCCGCCTTCACGCGGCGCGGCGCGTTGGTCTGCACCGTCGCTCCCCTCTCCCGACCCCCTTCGGGGGCCACCCTCCCCCGCAGAGGGGGGAGGGAAGACGCAGCCGGGATTTTCATACGCGCGTCAGTCCCGGGACCCCCTCACAACCCTAGAATGCCCTTGGCGATGACGTTGTGCTGGATCTCGTTCGAGCCGCCGTAGATCGAGACCTTGCGGTTGTTGAAGTAGCTCGGCGCCGCGGCATCGACCCAGTCGAAGCCGCCGGGCAGGTTGTTGGCCCCCGCCCCCCGCGCCGGGGCTGCGAGCGCGAACGGCCCGGCGAGTTCGACCAGCAATTCGGTCGCCGCCTGCTGGAGCTGCGAGCCGCGGATCTTGAGGAGCGAGGAGGCCGGATCGGGCTCCACCGAATCCGCCCGGCCCTGCTTGGCCGCCACCCGCATCTGGGTGATCTCGAGCGCCTTCAGCTCGACCTCGACCTCGGCGACCCGGGCGCGGAAGGCGGGATCGTCCCACATCGTGCCGGGCCCGGCCGGCATCTCCCGGGCGAGCCGCTTGATCCGGGCGATCCGCTCCTTGGTGAGCCCGATCCGGGCGATGCCGGTGCGCTCGTTGGCGAGCAGGAATTTCGCGTAATCCCAGCCCCGGTTCTCCTCGCCCACGAGGTTCTCCACGGGCACCCGGACGGCGTCGAAGAAAACCTCGTTGACCTCGTGCCGGCCCTCCAGGGTCAGGATCGGGCGCACGGTGATGCCGGGGGTCGTCATGTCGATCAGAAGAAAAGAGATGCCGCGCTGCTTCTTGGCCTCGAAATCGGTGCGGACCAGACAGAAAATCCAGTCGGCGTGCTGGCCCAGCGTGGTCCAGGTCTTCTGGCCGTCGACGACGTAGTGGTCGCCGTCGCGCACGGCCTTGGTCTTCAGCGAGGCCAGATCCGAGCCGGCGCCGGGCTCGGAGAAACCCTGGCACCACCAATCGTCGAGGTTGGCCGCCCGGGGGAGGAAGCGCGCCTTCTGGTCGTCCTGACCGAAGGTCGCCAGCACGGGCCCGAACATGTAGCAGTTGAACTGCTGCGGCAGCGGCACCGCCGCCTGGAACAGTTCTTCCGTATAAATGTAGCGCTGGATCGAGGTCCAATCCCGGCCGCCCCATTCCTGCGGCCAATGCGGCACCGCCCAGCCCTTGGCGTTGAGGATCCGCTGGCTCGTGACGTAATCGTCCTTGGTGAGGCTGCGGCCCTCCGAGACCTTTTTTCGAATGTCCGCCGGGATTTCTTCGCGGCAGAAGGTCCGGACCTCGTCGCGGAACGCGAGTTCGTCCGGCGTGAAGCGGAGATCCATGGTCAGCCTCCGATCTCGAACAGGCCGGCGCAGCCCTGGCCGCCGGCGACGCACATGGTGACCACGGCGTAGCGCGCCCCGCGGCGGCGACCCTCCAGCAGGGCGTGGCCCACGAGCCGCGCCCCCGACATGCCGAACGGGTGGCCGACCGCGATGGCCCCGCCGTTGACGTTGACCTTGTCCGGGTCGATGCCGAGCCGGTCGCGGCAATAGACTGACTGCGACGCGAAGGCCTCGTTCAGCTCCCACAGGTCGATGTCATCGACGCTGAGGCCCTGCCGCTCCAGGAGCCGCGGCACCGCGAAGACCGGGCCGATGCCCATCTCGTCCGGCCCGCAGCCCGCCGACGCGAAGCCCCGGAAGGTGCCGAGCGGGGTCAGTCCCCGCCGTGCGGCCTCCGCGGCCGACATCAGCACGCTGGCCGAGGCGCCGTCCGAGAGCTGGCTGGCATTGCCCGCCGTGACGAAGGCGCCCTCCCCGCGCACAGGCTTGAGCTTGGCCAAGCCCTCGAGCGTCGTATCCGGCCGGTTGCCCTCGTCCTTGGCGAGCCGGGTCTCGATCTCCCGGGTCTCGCCGGTGGCCTTGTCGGTCACCGCCATCACGGCGGACATCGGCACGATCTCGTCGTCGAACAGCCCGCGTGCCTGGGCGTCCGCGGTGCGGCGCTGGCTCTCAAGCGCGAAGGCATCCTGCGCCTCCCGGGATATCCCATAGCGCTGCGCCACGATGTCGGCGGTCTCGATCATCGGCATGTAGATCGCCGGCAGGTGCGCCTCCAGCCAGGCATTGCGGGTCAAGTCCCGCTGGACCTTCGGCTGGACGAGGCTGATCGACTCGACGCCGCCGGCCACCGCCACCGGCACGCCGTCGAGGATGATCCGGCGGGCGGCGCTGGCGATCGCCTCCAGCCCCGAGGCGCAGAAGCGCGAGACCGTGACACCGGCCGAGTCCACCGGAATTTCCGCCACCAGGGCGGCGTGCCGGGCGACGTTGCCGCCGGTGGCGTTCTCCGGATAGCCGCAGCCCAGCACCACCTCCTCGACCACCTCCGGCTCCAGCCGCGCCCGGTCCAGGGCGCCGCGGATGGCGTGGGCGGCGAGGTCGGCGCCGCGGGTGAGGTTCAGCGCGCCGCGATGCGCTTTGCCGATCGGCGTGCGGGCGGTCGCGACGATCACCGCGTCGGTCATGCCGGGGTCCTCCGGGGTTTCCAAAGGGCGTCACGCCCTTTGGTGGGGTGTCGGGGCGACGCCCCGTCGGATGCGGCCTCGGCCGCCAGCAGGGCGCTGCCCTGCACCCGCGAAAGGTCCCGGACCTTTCGAAACCGGGACGCGGCCCGACAGGCCATCAGGCCGTCGCCTTCCAGTCGGCGAAGCGGCCGCCAGCGTCCGCCAGCCTCCGCAGCAGCGGGGCCGGCTCCTGGCTGTCGTCACCGGTCTCGGCCGCGAATCGGGACAGCGCCCCGGCGACGGTCTTGAGCCCGACCGTGTCGGCCCAGTGCATCGGGCCGCCGCGCCAGGCCGGCCAGTTGTAGCCGTTGATCCAGATCGTATCGATGTCGCCGGGCCGGGCCGCGATGCCCTCCTCCAGGATCCGCGCGCCCTCGTTGACCATCGGGTACATCAGCCGCGCCACGATTTCTTCCGAATCAAAGCTGCGGCGCGCGATGCCGTGCTCGGCGGCGGTCTTCTCGATGAGCGCGTCCACCTCGGGATCGCGGGTGCCGGTGCGGGCGCCGTCCGGGTAGAGGTAGAAGCCGCGGCCGGTCTTCTGGCCGTAGCGCCCCTGCTCGGCGAGGGAGTCGGCGATCGGCGCCCGGCCGCCGAAATCCTTGCGCGAGCGCCAGCCGATATCGAGGCCGGCGAGGTCGCCCATGGCGAAGGGGCCCATCCGGAAGCCGAAACCGGTGACCGCCGCGTCGACCGCGTGGGGCAGCGCGCCCTCCAGCAGCAGGCGTTCGCCCGCGCGGCTGCGGCGCTCCAGCATGCGGTTGCCAACGAAGCCGAAGCAGACGCCCACCGTCACCGGCAGCTTGTTGAGGCGCTTGCCCAGGTCGAGGGCGGTGGCGAGCACCTCCGGGGCGGTCCTCTCGGCGCGGACCACCTCCACGAGGCGCATCACGTTGGCCGGGCTGAAGAAGTGCAGGCCGAGCACGTCCTGCGGCCGGCCGGTCATCGCCGCGATGGCGTTCACGTCGAGGTAGGAGGTGTTGGTCGCCAGGATCGCCCCAGGCTTGGCGATGCCGTCGAGCTTCGAAAAGATCGCGCGCTTGACGCCCATATCCTCGAAGGCCGCCTCGATGACGATGTCGGCCTCGCCCGCGTGTTCCAGGCCGACCGCGCCGGTGATCCGGCCGACCCGCTCCTCCCGCTGGGCCTCGGTGATCGAGCCGCGCTTGGCCGAGCCGGCATAGAGGTCCTTCACCCGGTCGAGGCCGCGCTCCAGGGCGCCGGCCTCGGTCTCGATCACGGTGACGGGGATGCCGGCATTGGCGCAGCACATGGCGATGCCGCCGCCCATCGTGCCCGCGCCGATCACAGCGGCCGTGTGGATCGGACGGCGGGGCGTGTCCTTCGCCAGTCCCGGAACCCGGGCCGCCTCGCGCTCGGCGAAGAAGGCATAGCGCAGGGCCTTGGAGCGCGGATCCTCCACCAGGGCCCGGAACTCGGCCCGCTCGGCCGCCACGGCGGCGTCGAAACCCTGCTCCAGGCCGGCGCGCACGGCCCGGGCCAGGGCGTGGACGTTGGTGGCGTCGGGGTCACGCTTGACCGCCTCGGCGGCCTGGGCGTCGAATTTTTCGCGCGCCTCCGGCGTGAGCTTGTCCGACCGGTCGCGCACCCGCGGAAGCCGGCCCGAATCCGCGATCTCCAGGGCACGGGTCCGGGCCGCCGCCACGAGGTCGCCGAGCACCACGGCATCGACGATGCCGAGCGCGGCCGCTTTCTCGGCCGAGACCGGCGCGCCGGTGAGCATCATCGGGAAGGCGGCGTCGGGCCCGATCAGGCGGGGCAGGCGCTGCGTGCCCCCGGCCCCCGGGATGATCCCGAGCTTGATCTCCGGCAGGCCGAGCGTGGCGGTGGGCGCCGCGAGGCGGCCGTGGCAGGCCATCGCCAGCTCCAGGCCGCCGCCCAGCGCCGCGCCGCCGATCGCCGCCACCACGGGCTTCGGGCTGGCATCGAGCCGGTCCAGGATGTCGGGCAGGCTCGGCGCTTGCGGCGGCTTGCCGAACTCGGTGATGTCGGCGCCGCCCACGAAGACCTTGCCCGCGGCCGCCAGCACGATCGCCCGGACCGAATCGTCCGCGATGGCCTGGCCCAAGGCCGCGTCCAGAGCCGCCCGCAACGCGGCGCCGAGCGCGTTGACCGGCGGATTGGCAAGCGTGAGCACGGCCACGCCGCCATCGACCTCCTGACGAACCAACCCGAGCCTCCTTGTCGTTCTGCGATGCAGAATGATCGTCTGCAATTTCGCGGAATGTTGGTCCGAGCGAGGGTCTGCGTCAAGGATGGATCCCGGCTGCCGACACTGCGACCGCCCCTGTTCCGCATTGCAGAAGCGCGCTCGGGGGTGCCGTTTGACCACCGCCGGGGGACCATGCCATCAAAACGGCCCTGGGCGGGCTGGGACCCGGCTACGACCGCTGCTGGGGTCGCGGGCGGAGCGCCGGAATCACGGGGAGGATCGCGGTGCGCGGCATCGAGCGGGGCGAGCGGCCCGGAAGCGCCTGTGGGGCGGCGGAGTGCGGGCGGTGAGCGACGGTCCCGAACGGGTCTCCGGGGCCCGCCTGCCGGAGGTGCTGCGCGGCCGGCTCGCCCTGCCGGTGATCTGCGCGCCGATGTTCATCGTCTCCGGGCCGGATCTGGTCATCGCCCAGTGCCTGTCCGGCGTGGTCGGGTCGTTTCCGGCTCTGAACGCCCGGCCCGCCGACCTGCTGGACGAATGGCTGACGCGGATCACCCGCACCCTCGCCGAAGCCCGGGCGGCGGACCCCGCGAAAAGGATCGCGCCCTTCGCGGTGAACCAGATCGTCCACGCCTCGAACGACCGCCTCGCGCAGGACGTCGAGGCCTGCGTCCGGCACCGGGTGCCGATCATCATCACCTCCCTGCGGGCGCCGGACGCGGTGATCCGCCCGGTCCATGCCTATGGCGGCGTCGTGTTCCACGACGTCACCACCGTCCGGCACGCCGAGAAGGCCCTGGAGGCCGGAGTCGACGGGCTGATCCTGGTCTGCGCCGGCGCCGGGGGACACGCCGGCACGCTCAGCCCCTTCGCCCTTGTGGGCGAGATCCGGCGCTTCTACGACGGGCCGCTGATCCTGTCGGGGGCGATCACCTCGGGCGCGGCGATCCTGGCCGCCCAGGCCATGGGCGCCGACCTCGCCTATATGGGCACCCGCTTCATCGCCACCCGGGAGGCGAACGCGGTTCCCGCCTACAAGGACATGATCGCCGGCAGCGCGGCCGCCGACATCGTCTACACCCCGTACTTCACCGGCGTGGCGGGCAACTACCTGACGCCGAGCATCCGCGCCGCCGGGCTCGATCCCGAGGCGCTGCCGGTGCGCGACAAGACCGCGATGGATTTCGGCAGCGCCAGCGTGAAGGCGTGGCGGGACGTCTGGGGCGCCGGCCAGGGGGTCGGCACCATCGCGGATGCGCCGGCCACCGCCGACCTCGTGGCCCGGCTCGCCCGGGACTACGCGGCGGCCCGGGCCGGCCTCGCGGGCCTCTCCGGGGACTATGCCGGCGCGGCCGTCCCGTGAGCCTCCGCGTCGCCGATCCGGAGCCCGGGATCCGGCTGGTCACCCTCGACCGCCCGGAACGGCGCAACGCCCTCGACCGGGCGTCCTATGCCGGCCTGACCGCCGCCCTCGACGCGGCGGGACGCGACGAGGGCGTGCGCGCCGTGGTGCTCACCGGCGCGGGCGGCTGCTTCACCGCCGGCAACGACCTGAGGGATTTCCAGGACGTCGAGACCGCCGGCGACAGCCCCGGCCTGACCTTCCTCAAGGCCCTGCGCGCCTGCCCGAAGCCGGTGCTCGCGGCCGTCGAGGGGCACGCGGTCGGCATCGGCACGACCCTGCTGCTGCATTGCGACCTCGCCTATGCCGGGGCCGGCGCCCGGTTCCGCCTGCCGTTCACGGCTCTGGGCCTCAGCCCGGAGGGCGGGTCGAGCTACCTGCTTCCCCTCGCGGCGGGCACGAAGCGCGCGGCCGAACTGCTCCTGCTCGGCGAGCCCTTCACGGCGCAGGACGCGGTGTCGGCCGGTCTCATCAACGCCGCGGTGCCCGAGGAGGCAGCGCTCGACACCGCGATGGCGAGAGCCCGGTCGCTCGCCGCCCTGCCCCCGGCCTCGATCACCGCGACCAAGCGGGCCCTGCGCCGGGGCCACGACGACAGCGTCGCCCGCGCGCTGGCCGAGGAGGCGCAGGTGTTCCACGCGCTCCGCCGGAGCCCGGAGGCGCAGGCGGCCTTCGCGGCGTTCCTGCGCCGATGAGTGCGGAGGGGGCGGTGCTGCCCGATCCGGCCGGGCCGGGTGCCGAGGGGGCGAAGGAGGACCGCCACTTCGTCACGGCGCTGGCCCGGGGGCTGGCGGTGCTGGCCTGCTTCGGCCCGGGGCGGACGAGTCTCGCCAACCACGACATCGCCGAGGCCTGCGGGCTGCCCCGCTCCACCGTGTCGCGGCTCACCTACACCCTGACCAGACTCGGCTATCTCCAGCACATGCCCGAGCTCGGCCGCTACCGGCTCGGCACCGCGACCATCGCCCTCAGTTCGGCGGCGCTGGGTGGGCTCGACGTGCGCGGCATCGCCCGGCCGGTCCTGCGGGCGGTGGCGGAGGCGGCCAACGCCTCGGTGGGGCTCGGGGTCCGCGACCGGCTGAGCATGCGCTACGTCGACTGCCAGCGCGGCCCGGCGGCGATCTCCCTCAACCTCGATACCGGCTCGCGCATCTCGCTCGCCCGCAGCGCCATGGGCCGGGCCTACGTGGCGATCTGCCCGGACCGCGAGCGCGTGGGCATCTACGAGGACTTGAAGGCCCTCGACCCGGTGGCGTGGCCCGCCCTCCGCGCCGGCCTCGACCGGGCGGTGGCCGAGCACCGGGAGATCGGCTGCTGCACCTCGTTCGGCGAATGGCAGGAGACGGTCTGCGCCATCGCGGTGGGGTTCCATCCCGGCGGCGGCCTGCCGCCGATGTCGGTCAATTGCGGCGCCCCGACGGTCATCACCGATCCGCGCTTCCTCATGGAGGTGGCGCGTCCGAAACTGATCGCCGCCGTGCGCAGCCTCGACGGCGTGATGGGCGCCTAGCTGATGACGAGCAGGTTCCCAAAGGGTCGAAAACCTTTTGACTCCGGGACATTCATGATGCGCGACCCCCGCACCGAGGAGCCCTCCGATGGATGCTGATCCGGCTCACGACCTCCCGCTCGCCGGGATCCGGGTCCTCGACCTGTCCCGGGTCCTGGCGGGGCCGTGGTGCGCGCAGGTGCTCGGCGATCTCGGGGCCGACGTGATCAAGGTCGAGCATCCGGAGCGCGGCGACGACACCCGCGACTGGGGGGTGACCACGACCCCCGGCAACACCTCGTATTTCGACAGCGTGAACCGCAACAAGCGCTCGATCGGCGTCGACCTCGCCACGCCGGAGGGACTGGCGATCGTCAGGGCGCTGGCCCGCGACAGCGACGTGCTTGTCCAGAACTTCAAGACCGGCGGGGCCGAGAAGCTCGGCCTCGGCTACGCGGCGCTCGCGTCCGAGAATCCCGGCCTGATCTACTGCTCGATCGCCGGCTACAGCCCGGCCGGCTCCGAGGCGGGCCGGCCCGGCTACGACCTCGTGGTGCAGGGCGAATCGGGCGTGATGGCACTCAACGGCGAGGCCGGGGGGCCGCCGCTGAAGTTCGGGGTCGCGGCGGTCGACCTGTTCACCGGGCAATACGCCGCCCAGGCCGTGCTCGCGGCCCTGTTCCAGCGGGAGCGGACCGGGCGCGGCCGGACCATCGACCTCGCTCTGTTCGATTGCGGCGTGGCCCTGACCTCCTATTACGGCCTGGAGGCGCTCGCCCGGGGCATTGACCCGCCCCGCTACGGCAACGCCCATCCGTCGATCGTGCCCTACGGGGTGTTCGAGGCCGGGGACGGGCCGGTGGTGATCACGGTGGGCAACAACGCCCAGTACCGCCGCTTCTGCGAGCAGGTCCTGGCGCGGCCGGACCTCGTCGCCGATCCGCGCTTCGCCACCAATCTCGACCGCTCGAAGAACCGCGCCGCCTTCATCCCGATCCTGGAGGCCGAACTCGCCACGTGGGAACGCGCGCCGCTGATCGCCCGGCTGCGGGCGGCGGGCATCCCCTGCGGCGAGGTGATGGGCCTGCGCGAGGCGCTGACCTGCGACCGGGCCCGGGAGGCCGGGCTCGTGGTCGAGGGCTCCGGGAACGCGCACGTGATCGCCCCGCCCTACCGCCTCGATGGGCGGCGGCTGCCGGTCCGCCGGATGCCGCCGAGCCTGGGGGATTCGAGTGCGGAGATCCTGGCGGAGTGCCTGGACGACCCGGCGGGGGCGTGGGCGGCGCTCACCGCGAAGGGCGTGGTGCGGTAGCGGCGACGCGCGCCCTCACCCGGCGCCGTGCGCGGCCGCCAGCCGGGCCCGGGCATCGTCCAGCACCCGGTTCAGGGCGGCGTCCCACGCGACCCGCGGCTGCCAGCCGGTGGTGGCGCGCAACCGGCCGGCATCGCCCGCCGCCATCGGGATCTCGGCCGGGCGCACCCGCTCGGGGGCGATCCGGATCTCGAAGGGCACGCGGGCCCGGGTGCGCAAGTCCTCGAGCACGCTCGCGATCGTCCGCGGTGCGCCGGAACTGATGTTGAACACGCTGCCATCCGCCAGGGATTCCGCCCGGCCGATGAGATCGGCATAGGCCTGCGCCACGTCGGCCACGTCCAGGAAGTCGCGGTGCGAGGAGAGGTTGCCGACTTCGAGGCGGGGCGGCACCAGCCCGGCCTCGATCCGGGCGATCTGGCCCGCGAAGGAGGCCACCACGAAGCGCTCGTCCTGGCCGGGTCCGATATGGTTGAACGGCCGCAGCACCACGAGCTTCACGCCGATCCGGGGCAGCAGGTCGTGCAGGAGCTGCTCGCCGACCCATTTTGACCGGGCATAGGTGTTGCGCGGCAGCGGCTCGGCCGCCTCGGTGAGGGCGTGGCCGGCCAGGAAGGCGCTGCCGTAGACTTCGCCGGAGCTGACGAAGAAGAACGTGCAGTCCGGCACGGCTTCCACGGCGGCGACGAGGTTCATCAGGCCGTTGACGTTCACCCGCCAGGTCTGCCCGGGCCCGCTGGCGGAATCCGCCACCGAGGCGAGGCCGGCCAGGTGGAGGATCGCGGTCGGCCGGAACCGGTCCACGAAGCCGCCGAGGGCGGCGTCGTCGAGGAGGTCGACGGTCTCGTAGGTCACGCCCTCCGGCAGGCGGGGGGACGGCCCCCGGCCGATCCCCGCGACGCGATCCCCCGCCGCCGCCAGGAGCGGCAGGACGTGGCCGCCGACGAAGCCGGCGGCGCCGGTGACGAGGATGCGCCTCACGCCCGGACCGCCGGTTCGCGGTGCGCGGGCGCCGCTTGCGCGCGGCTCGGGCTGGGATGCGCCATCTAGCCCGGCTTCCGGGTGCCCCAGCGCACGCTTCCGCCGCCCCGCCCCGGCGAGCTGCCGGCATCGGCGCCGATCGCCGGGCCGGAGGCGGTCTGGGGCCTGTGCTGCGAGCCGGCCGCCATGGGCTTCGATGCCAGCGTGTCAGGCACTTCGGACAGCAGCTCCTCGTCCCGATCGGTGGCGAACTGACCCGCCTTGCGGTAGGTCCAGAGGTAGCCCGGCACCACCGCCTCGGCGGCGGTCGGGAGGATGCCGAGGCCCTCGAAGGTCCGGCCCTCGGCCTTCGCCGCTTCGGAGACGACGTTGTCGTTCTGGAGCAGGATCACCTGATCGCGGGTGAGCTTGAGCGAGTCCGGCAGCAGGCCGAAGGTCAGGGTGTCGGCGACCTCCAGCATGCGGGCCTGAAGCTTGGCGACCGGCAGGGGCAGATCGACCACGACGCGCTTGCGCTGGATCGTCTTGAGCATGTAGCGCACGAAGTGTTCCAGCGTGCCCACCTCCGGGCCGCCGAGTTCGTAGACCCGGCCCCCCGCGACCGTGCCGTCGACCGCCCGGGCGATCGCCTCGGCGACATCGCCCACGAAGGCCGGCTGGAAGCGCGACTGCCCGCCGGCCAGCGGCAGGACCGGGAGGGCCCGGGCGAGACCGGCGAACCGGTTGAAGAAGCCGTCGCCGGGGCCGAAGATCAGCGACGGCCGGAACACCACCGCGTCCGGGCAGGCGGCGAAGACCTTGGCCTCGCCCTCGGCCTTGGTGCGGGCGTAGAGCGACGGCGAGGCCGGGTCCGCCCCGATCGCCGAGACCTGGATCATCCGGGCCCCCTGCCGGGCTGCCGCCCGGGCGATCGTCTCGGCGCCCTCGACCTGCAGCCGCGCGAAGCTCTGGGATCCGGTCTCCTGCAGGATGCCGACGAGGTTGATCAGCACGTCCGCGCGCTCGGCGGCGCGGGCCACGGACTCGGGGTAGCGCAGGTTGGCCTGGACGGCCACGATCTGGTTGACCTGTCCCAGGGGCTGCAGGAACAGCGCCAGGTCCGGCCGCCGCACCGCCACGCGGATCCGGTAGCCGCGCTTGGCCAGCGCCCGCACCACGTGCCGACCGAGGAAGCCGGAGCCGCCGTAGATCGTCACGAGCTGGGATTGCGGGCGCAGCAGATTGGGGCCGGCCATGGTGGCGGGGCCGCTGTCCTGGGGCGTGTTCGCCGCCGTATCCGCGGTCGGGCCCGCGGTCGTGTTCTGGTGGCCGGTCATCGCCGTGGTCTCGGGTTCCGCGCGCGCCCCGGGGCGCCGTCAGGGCGCCTACTTAGAGCGGGGCCCGAGGGCGTTGCAATCAGGTGCGGTGCGAAGATCGCGGTTTGCGCCGCTTCCTGACGCCGTATGGCCCCCGCTACGGGGTCCCGCAGTGCCGGGGACATGCCCGGCGGAGGCACGGAACGGCTGCCGGTCCCGCGCATTCTTCCGGTCTCGCGCGCCGCGTCGGACGGTGCGGGCGCGGTTCGCCGGAGAATTCGATGATTGTCGGGATGCTCGTTTCAGCGGCGATCGCCGCCTTCGGGCTGCTTGTCGCCCTCGGCTGGATCGGCCATCCGATCGACGCCCAGCTCGTCAGCAATTATGGCTGGAGCATCCTGACGATCGGCGTCGCCCTGTTCGTGCTGTTCGGATTCCGGCGGTTCGACCGGGCGCGCAGGGCCCGGGCGGCGGGTCGCTCCGCCTGAGGCGGTTCAGGCGACCTTGATCCGGCGGCGCACCTCGCGCGCCACGGCGGGACGGCGGGTCACGGTCCGGGGGGTGCCCACGGTGATGCTCTGCGATTCGCGGGCGATGAAGGCGGTGGGCATCTCGGCCTGGAGATCGGCCTCCATGTCGCGGAGCGCCGTATCGGAATGGGCCGGATGCAGGTGGATGATGGCCAGCGCCTTCACGCCCGCGACCCGCGCCAGCTCGACGCCCTTCTGCCACGTGGAATGGCCCCAGCCCCGGCAGGTCGGGTACTCGCCGTCGGTGAACATGCCGTCATAGACCATCAGGTCGGCGCCGGCGACGAACCGGGCGAGCTCCGGGTCCGGCCAGGGATCGCTGTGCTCGATGTCGCTGATCAGGCACAGGCGCCGGCCGCCATGCTCGAACCGGTAGCCCACCGAGCCCTGCGGATGGTTCAGCGGGATCGTGTCGACCCGCACCCCGTCCGGGAAGGTTAGGGTCTGCCCCGCCTCGAACCCGTGGTGGTGGAAGGTGCAGCACAGCTTGTCGAGGGTAACCGGGAAGAGCGGCGGCGCGAACAGGCGGTCGAGGGTCGGCCCGGCCGATTCGCCGCCGAGATTGCCGCAATAGGTGTTGATCACGCGGTCGCAGTCGAGGACCGCGGGCTTGAAGAACGGCAGACCCGCCGTGTGGTCGAGATGCAGGTGGCTGAACAGCAGGTCGACTTCCCGGGGCAGGTCGGTGCGGTGGCCCTGCCCGAGATTGTAGAGGCCCGAGCCCGCGTCCACGATGAAGAGGCGCTGCCCGCAGCGCACCTCCAGGCACGGCGTGTTGCCGCCGAACTCCGCGTATTGCGGGCCGCTGACCGGGGTCGAGCCGCGCACGCCCCAGAACCGGAGGACGAGGTCTTGGTCGGCCGCCGGGAGGGCCGGCTCAAAACGATTGGACATGGCGATCACGAATCTGCGGACGTCAATCCCGATCCGTTACGATCGAAACCCCGTCGCCGTTCCGGGAAGAGTGCTCTGATTACGGCAGGCCGACGGAACGAGAGTACCGTTCGTCCCCTGCCGTACCATGAATTGGTGTGCCGAGAGCCCCCGTGATGTGCGTCTTCGCACACGGATGGGTCGCCGGGCCGGGCGCTTGCATGCCTCAAGGGCCTTCGGCCGAGGCCAGGAGACCGGGCGTCGCGCCGGGCAGATTCGGGGAGCCGGGAACCCGGCCGCCGAGGCCGGCGGCGAGCCAGGAGGGCAGACTGTCGCCGTAGCGCGTCGGCAGGGGGGCGGCCAGCGCCCCGAACGGGTCGGCGGCGCGCTCGTAGACCGGGACGAAGCCGACCATCCGCCGGGGGGACAGCACGGAATCCGCCGCGGCCCAGGCGGCCCAGACGGATTCGGGCACCGGGCGCGGGGCGCGGTGCGCCGGCACGACCACCACCTCCTGTCCGGCGAAGGCCAGGGCCTCCGGGCGGCTGATGTCGCCGACCGTGCCGCCCCGGGCCGTGTAGGCCGCCCAGAAGGCGTTCTGCCCCCCGTCGGAATAGGTGATGCGCACGGCGGGCTCCCCGGTCTCGGCCAGGGCGGCGATCCGCGCGTCCTCCACGGCCCGCCGGGTCGCCACGGCCGCCTCCACGGCGGGATTCCGGGACGGGGCGAAGGCGTAGCGGCCGGCGACCACCGAGACCTGGAGCTCCTCGCGGCTCGCCTCGAACCGGTCGGACCCGGCCTTGAGCTCGCGCCAGAACGCGATGTTCGGGTCCAGCCGGTGCCGGGCCATGGCCTCGGCGGTCATCCGGAACGGGTAGGACTGGAACTGGAACGCCGCTTGCCCGCCCTTTAGGGCGTCGCGGGCGATGGCGTAGATCTCGCCGACCGTGCCGTCGGTCATGGCGAAGCAGCCCATCGACGAGCAGATGCCGTGGACCATCACGGCCGAGCCGGTGGACCCGTGGGCCCGGTCGTAGGCGTTGGGGTAGCCGACGTCGAAGGACAGGTAGTAGTGCGAGTTCGGGTTCATCTGGCCCCGGGGCACCGTGTAGAACCCCTCCGGGGTCTGCCGGTCGCCGCTCCGGCGCTTGGGCCCGAGCTGCCCGGACCAGCGGCAGATCGGGAAGGTCTTGATGAAGACGTAGCCCGACGGGCCCTTCTTCCAGACCTCGATCTCGGATTCCTTCTTGTACGCCCGGAACAGGACCGGGGACGCGGCCGTGACACCCTTGTGGGCCATCAGCGCCAGGGTGGCGGCCGGGATCGGCGCCTCGGCCTTCCCGGCCTGCGCGGCGGCCGGGCCGCCATGGGCCACCAGGAGCGCCAGACCGGCGGCGAGCGTTATCGGGAGCGTTCGAGGCATGAACCGTCCGCACTGGATCGGCCGGAATGGCGCCGGACGGACGCGGGCCATCGGCTTGCCGGGCCATTGCGGCGGCGGTGAGGCTGTGGCTCGGACCGCACCGACGGACGGGCGCGGCTGATCCGTTTCGGGCCGTCGTCCGGGGCTTGGCGACGTGCGCTGCGCGGTCGAAGCCGATGGCGGCCGGCACGGCTCCAGAAACCGGCCATCGCCCGATGTATGACGCGCGGCCCTCATCGTCAGAACGCCACGCGTACACCGCCGACGAAATTGCGCGGCGCACCCGCGAATACGGAGCCGGTCGCCTGGGCCAGGACGCGCGCTCCGTTCGGCTGTCCGTTCACCGCGCTGATCGTGTCGGCGACGTTCTGGGCGGCGTTCGTATAGACCTGGCCCAGCACGTTGCGCGCCTCGACATAGACGCTCACGCGTTTGGCGAAGCCGGCATCCGCCCGACCCGAGAGCGCTCGGTCGTAGTGGACGTTGAGGTTGACGATCCCGAAGCCCGGGGCTTTCAGCACGTTGGCGTTGTCGAGCGGGAAACCGCTCTGGGAGACCACCTCGACGAACGCCCCGAGGCCGTGCAGCAGGCCGGTCGTCCATTCGTGGCCGAGCCGTACCAGCCCCGCATCGACGGGCACACCCGGGATGTGCCGGCCCGCCCGATCGAACGTGGCGGTCCTCGCCCCCGCGCTGAGTTGCTCGGTGTACCGCGTGTAGACTTGGTCGTCGTGGGTATAGGCCAGCGTCGCCCGCCACTCGTCCGGAGACGCCCAGGTCGCGCCGACCTCGACGCCGCGGTGCTCCGAGGCCGGCGCGTTGACGATGAACGGCAGGAGGCCGCCGCCGGGCGATTGCGAGACGAGTTCGTCGCGCAGGAACTCGTAGAAGCCGGTGACCGACAGTTGCAGTCCTGGCAGCGGCATCCAGGTCGCGCCGAGGTCGAGTCCGAGGTTGCGCTGCGGCCTCAGCAGCGTGTTGTTGCCCGGTATTCCGGCGGGCGTGATGAACAGGCTGGTGGCCGCCGGAGTCGCGTAGGCGGTCGCCGCGCGGGCGAGGAACCGCCAGTCCGCGCTGGGCCGGTAGGTCAGCGACAGGTCCTGCGCGGCGTTGAGGAAGGTGCGGTCCACGCCGACCCCAGCTCCAGCCGTGCCGCCCGGGGTCGTCGTGTAGAAGATGTTGCGCCCGCGACGCCGGTCGCCTGCGCGCCGAGCCCGGCCGCCACCGACCACCGTTCGGACAGCTGTAGCTCCACCCGAGCCCGGGCGCCGAGGTTGTCCTGGACCGCCCGTTGGTCGCTGGTCAGCGCGCCCAGGCGCGGTCCGCCGTAAGGGGCGCGGGTGTAGATCGCGGCGTGGGTCTCGATCCGGTCGTAGGACAGCGCCGCGTAGCCGGTCGCCGGCAGACCGAACAGGTCGGCGCGCCGGGTCACGTCGGTGAGGAGGTTCTGGGACGGGTACGAACCCTGGGGTGAGGCGGTGTAGAACGGCTGGAAGAAGTTGCGCTCATCGAGCACCGCCTGCGCGCTCCAGGTGGTGAATGCATCGAGTTCGTGCTCGTAGCGGAGGCCGAGGACGGTGCGCCTGTCGTCGCGCAGCAGCGCCGCCTCGCTCGCCGTCACGGCCACCGTCGCGCCGTAGGCGCCGTTGGCGAAGTAGGCGTAGGTCGTGCAGCCCGGCGCTGCCGTGGCCGCCGCCGCGCAGCCGCGCTGGTAGGGGTTGATCCTGTACTGCGCCAGCGACGCGCGCGCCGGGACATCGGCGTGCAGCTGGTTGTCGATGGCCTTGATGGTGAATCGGTCGTCCGGGGTCGGCGCGTAGCGCGCGATCAGGTTGACCGTCTGCGTGTCGTAGCTCGCATGATCCTGGTAGCCGTTCGCCCGTGCGTCGCTGAGGAACAGGGCGAGATCGAACGGGCCGCTCGCCCGCCCCGCGGCGGCGTAGGTGTTGAGATACCCGAACGAACCGGCGTCGGCACCGACCTCGTAGCCGTCGATCTCGGCGCCGGTGCGGGTCCGGAACGCGATGGCGCCGCCGGTGGCGTAGTTGCCAAACAGCGCCGATTGCGGCCCGCGCAGGACGGTGACGTCGGCGTAGGCGTGCGGGTCGGTGAGGTCGAAGCGCGAGCCACCGTCGGGCTGAGTCAGCGGGAAGCCGTCCTCGACCACGGCGATGGAGCGGTTCACGCCGGTGGAACGGGCGTTGGCGCCCCGGATCGAGACGATGACGTCGCGGCCGCCCGTCCCCTGGCGCACGGTGACACCGGGGCTGTCGAGCAGGATCGAGCCTATGTCGGCGGCCGGCCGATCGGCGATCGCGTCCCGCCGGGTGATCGTCGTCGCGGCCCCCCCCGAACGTGATCCCGACGCCGGGCGCTGTGCCGCCCGGCGGGGTTGGCCCCGCATCGCCGCGCGCGGCCCACGGTTCGGCGTCGGCAGGCGTGGGGGCGCGGTCGAGGACGACGGACAACTCCTCAAGGTCGCGGGGTCGGCCGGTCTGCGCGGCGGCGTGATCGGTGCCGAGATAGGCGCATGCGCAGAGGGCTAGGAAGGCTGGGCTGCGCAAGAGCCGTCATCTTCTTCGGAGCGATAGTCTTGCGGCGATACCCGCCTTGATCTTGTTATCTCGGGGCATGACGCTCGCTCAAGGCGCCGTATCAATGAACTGCCGAGCTTGTCTCTGCAAGGGGACGGCTATTCAAGTCCAGGACAATGTATCATCGGCACCCCGCTCGATCCGGACGCGGGCGACCGTGTCTCGCCTCCGAAAGCGCGAGGTCCTGATCGCGGCGCGACCGCGTTAGCGCGCCCCCGTCGAAGGACGGCTGCGCCCCGAAATCTCCCGACCGGGGCCGCCTCAACCCGCCGGGGCGAGTTCGGCCTCCGCGGGCACCGTCACCGGTCCCACCACCGCGCTGTTCTCCACCGCGATCACCGCGTCGAACGGCGCGAGACCCTCCGACACGGCGGTCCCGGGCAGGCAGACGATCAGGCCGCGCCCGGCCCGCGCCCGGCGCAGCCCGAGGAGGCGGTCGTGCAGGTCCTCCCTCCGCTCGTCGGGAGCGAGGGCGACGACTAGGATGTCGGGCTCGCGGGCGAGGCAGCGGACCAGCTCGATCGCCATCCGCTCGCGGGCGTTGATCGCCCCGTCCGCCAGCGCGCCGGTGCTCGGCTGGATCTCGACCTTGCTGTCCAGCCCGAGCCCGTAGACGGCGGCTTCGAGCCCCTCCTCGGCGAGCACGCGCCGGACCAGCGCCCGCACCCGCGGCTCGGCATTGGCCTCGCCGAGGCTGATCCGGCCGAACAGCAAGTTCTCCTCCAGGCTGGCGGCCGGGTTGACCCGGCCGGGATCGTGGAACTCCACCGCGCCGGCGAGATGGGCCGGCAGCATCCGCGCGAAGGAGCGCCGCGCCTGGACCAGCCGCGCCTCGAACGCGGCGTCGATCAGGCCGAAGCGGTGGCGCGACTCGCTGTAGCGCAGGGCCAGTCCGATCAGGCGCGTGCGGTCGCGCTGGCCCGCCGGCCCCCGGCGCAGGCTGGCGGCGTCGGCCAGGCGCACGACGAGATCCTCGAAATAGCCCCGCTCCGAGGCCTGGAACAGCGAGTAGGCGTCGAACAGCGGATGGTCGTTGGGCAGGTCGGCGAAGATCTCCACGGTGCTGCGGGCCACCGACAGGCCGATCTCCGTCAGCGGCCGGACCAGCCCCTCGGCCTCCAGCACCGCCCGCAGGTAGGGATGGCGGGCGAAGCGCAGGGGCGAGAAGGCGCCGCCCACCGGCTCGCCGAACAGGATGTTCTCGCCGATATTCGCCTGATGGTTGTAGCGGTCGGGGTCGAACGGCTCGACCAGGCGCTCGGCCCCCTTGGCGGCCAGGGCCACCCGCATGGTCCGGCGGGCGGCGACGACCGCGGCCGCGAGCCGCGGCTGGGCCGCGGGGTCGAGCCGCCCGGTCAGGCCGCGGGCGTAGACGAAGCCGTCGAGCCCGGTCAGCCGGCTGAGCCCGATGAGCGCGATGTCGTCGGGGGCGCGGGCCGGGTCGGTGCCGTAGAGCAGATTCTGCCGGAGCGAGCCCGCCATGAGGATCGCCTCGCCGGCCGCGAAGGCGATGCGCCGGGCGCGCTCGGCGGCGTCGAAGCCGCGCAGGTCCGTGCCCGCATAGGTGACGGCGCCGGCCGTCGGCTCGACCTGCCCCGCCAGCACCGCCGCCAGCGCCCGGGCGCCGCTGCCGCGGCTGCCGGTGATCGCCACATGGCCCGGCATGGTGACGGCGACGTCGACGCCGGTCAGCCGCTCGCCCGTGACCGGATCGAAGGCGCCGACGCCCTGGGTCGCCAGGAGCCCCGACCGGGGCAGCGGCACGGGGGCGCCGGTCCGTGCCCGCCGGCCTTCGAGGGCCGCGATGATGCGGGCGAGGTCGCGGAAGCGCGGGCGCACGGCCCGGCGCACCGTCCAGAGGCGCGCGCAGATCGCCGCGAGCCAGCCCGCGAGGCCGAAGGCGCCCGCCGCCGCCAGGAGTGCGGCCGGATCCACCGGCGGCGCCGGCGGCACCCCCGGCGCCGTGCTGCGCCACAGGGCGGTGCCGACCGCGATCGCCGGCAGGATCACCGCCAGGGCGAGGGCCGGCGCCCGGGCATAGGCCAGCCGCGCCTCGGCGCGGGCCACGGTGCCGCGCATCGCGCTCACGCGGGCCGCGATGCGCGTCCGTTCCAGGGCGGCGGCTCCGTGGTTGCGCACGGCCGGCAGGCGCCGGACGAGGTCGTTCAGGTTCTCCTCCGCCCGCGCGCCGGTGCGCAGGCGTAACTCCTGCCGATCCCGCGCCCGTTCCAGCACCAGCCCGTAGGCGAGGCCGACCGCCGCGAGGCCGGCCATTGCCGCCGGGACCAGCCGGGGCGCCGCCAGCGCGGCGAAGCCGAGGGCGAGGATCAGGGCGGCGAGCGTCATCGCCGGCAGGACGATCCCGGCGGCGAGCAGTCGGTCGGCCCGCGCCAGCATGTCGCCGACGAGGCGGGCGAGGCTGCGCGCCTCGTCCCGCGCCCCGGCCGGGGCGTCGAGGATCGCCCGCAGGACGCTGTCCCGGACCGCGTCGGCGGCCCGGTTCTGGGCCTTGAAGCACAGGCGCGCCACCCACCAGCCGAGGGCCGCCAGGATCAGCGCGCAGGCGGCGATGCACAGGAACGCCGCGAATTCGAGCCCGGCGGGACGCAGCGGCAGGCCGGGTGCCAGGACGAGTTCGCCGCCCTGGAGCGGCACGGCGAGGCGCAGGAAGGGCAGCGCCGCCGCCCCGTCGCGGGGCAGCAGTGCCACGAGGTCGCGCAGGCAGAGGAGGGCCAGCGCGCAGAGCGGCACGCCGATCCCGACCGCGAGGGCCGCCGCCGCGGCATGCAGACGCCGCGCGGCACGCCAGGTCAGGACGAGGGGATCGGATTCCATGCGTCTCCGGGCGGGATCGGGGGGCCTTCCGCGGCCAGGGGCATAGCGCATCGCGCCGGAGACCGGAACCGGTGCGATCCGCTAGCTTTTTGATCGGCATCGCCTTTTTCTGAAAACCGGCGGGCCCCTCTCGCGACGATGCCCCAGGGCTCGGCGCAGGGCGCGGGACCTGTCGCTGCCGCACTGCGACATGTCCGCCAGCCTGATCCAAGTTCTGGTTCCGGTCTGGAAGCGCTCTAGGTTATGGACCGCAGCGCACGGCTCCCGATAGGGGCGCCGCCGCGGCGCAACGCGGCCGCTTCGGTCGCCCGGTCCGCGCGCGGACCGGACTGCGGCATGGGTCTGGCTGGGATCGGAACGTGGGGCGACGCGTGTGGCCAGGAGCTGAGCCGATCGAACGCGATCTCCCGATCATTCCGTCGTCCCGCGGGCGCGGCTGATGGCGCAGCTGTTCACGCCCGGCGCGGATGCGCTCTACCGCCTCGCCCTGATGACCGGCGTCGCCTGCCTGGTCGGGCTGCCTGTGCTGGCGGCCGGAATCGTGCGCTCGAACTATGTGACCAGCGTCGGCGTGGCGCCGGCCCAGCCGTTGCCCTTCAGCCACAAGCACCATTCGGGCGAGCTCGGCATCGATTGCCGCTACTGCCACACCACCGTCGACAAGGAGGCCACCGCCGGCATCCCGCCGACCCAGACCTGCATGACCTGCCACTCGCAGATCTGGACCGGCTCCGACATGCTCAAGCCCGTGCGCGACAGCTACGCGCAGGACATCCCGCTGGAATGGAAGCGGCTGAACAAGCTGCCGCAATACGTCTACTACAACCACTCCGTCCACGTGACGAAGGGGATCGGCTGCTCCACCTGCCACGGCGACGTGACGGCGATGCAGATGACCTACCGGGCCAACGCCTTCGAGATGCGCTTCTGCCTCGACTGTCACCGGGCGCCGGAGAAGTATGTCCGCCCGCCCGATCAGGTCTGGAACATGACCTGGACGCCGCCGGCCGACCAGGCGGCCCTCGGGCCGAAGCTCGCGGCCGAGTACCACATCCGCGGCGGCGCGCGGCTCACCGAGTGCGGGATCTGCCACCGATGACCGGCCCTCCCGATTTCCCGGCCCTGCGTGCGAAACTCGCGAGCGGCGACGGCCCGCGCTTCTGGCGCAGCCTCGACGCCGTGGCCGACAGCCCGGAATTCCGCGATTACCTCGCCGCCGAGTTCCCCTCGGCCTCCCGGCTCGCCGCCGCTCCGGAGCGGCGCGGCTTCCTGAAGCTGATGGCGGCCTCCTTCGCGCTCGGCGGGCTCACCGCCTGCGGCGGGGCCGGCGGCCGCGACCACGAGGTGCCCTACGTCAACCAGCCCGAGCGGATCGTGCCGGGCACCGACCTGGCTTACGCCTCCTCGGCGCTGTTCGACGGGTTCGGCAACGGCATCCTGGTCACCACCCGCAACGGCCGGCCCCTGAAGATCGAGGGCAATCCCGACCATCCCTGGAGCCGCGGCGGCACCGACGTCCTGGCCCAGGCCTCCGTGCTCGGCCTCTACGACCCGTTCCGCTCCCAGGCGGTTCAGCATCTCGGCCGGCCGAGTTCCTGGGCGGCGTTCCGTGCGGACCTGCAGGCGCAGATGCCGGCCTGGCGCGGGACCGGCGGCGCGGGCCTCGCCCTGCTCACCGGCCCGGTGACCTCGCCCACGGTGGCGGCGCAGATCGCCCGGCTGCGGGCCGTCTACCCGGCCCTGCGCTGGCATGTCGGCGCGGGTGCCGGGCGCGCGGGGCTCTACGAGGGTGCCCGCCTTGCCTATGGCCGGCCGCTGGAGACGATCCCCGATTTCGACCGGGCGCGCACGATCGTGGCGCTCGACGGCGACTTCCTCGACCTCGGCCCGGGCCAGGTCGGGCTGTCCCGGCGCTGGAGCGCGGCCCGGCGCGCGGCCTACGCCGAGGGCCGGCTGCTGACCCTGCACGCGGCGGCGCCGACGCCGACGCTGACCAGCGCCAAGGCGGATGTCTCCGTTCCCGTCCAGGCTGCCCGGCTCGAAGCCCTCGCCCGGGCGCTCCTGGGGCTTGCCGAGGGCGACGCGGCACCGTCCGGCGACGATCCGGTGGCCCGCTGGACGCGGGGCGCCGGCAAGGCCCTGACCGAGGCCCGGGGCGCCGGCCTGGTCACGGCCGGGCTCACGGCGAGTCCGGCGCTGCACGATCTGGTCCACCGCCTCAACGGTGCGCTCGGCAACACCGGCACGACCCTGCGGCACACCGAGCCCGCCGAGGCGCAGGGGGCCGGCACGCTGGCGGACCTCGCCGACGCGATGGCGCGCGGTGCCGTCACGGCGCTGATCGTGCTCGGCGCCAACCCGGTCTACGAGGCGCCCGGAGCCCTCGATTTCGCCGCCGGGATGGGGCGCGTGCCGCTCAAGATCCATGCCGGGCTCTACGCTGACGAGACCGCCGCCCATGCCGACTGGCACCTGCCCGTGGCCCATCCCCTCGAATCCTGGGGCGACGTCCGGTCCCTCGACGGGACCGTGGGGCTGATCCAGCCGACCATCGCCCCATTCTACAACGGCCGCACCCTGCCGCAGATGCTGGCCTTCCTGGCGGACGGCACGGGCGGGGACGGCGCCGGGGACGCCCTCGGCCTCCTCAAGGCGCGCTGGCGGGAGCAGGGCACGGACGAGGCGGCGTTCGAGGCCGGCTTCTCGGAGGCCCTGCGCCAAGGTTTCTGGGCCGACAGCGCGCGGCCGGCCGAGACCGTGGCGCTGACGCAGGGGGCTGCGATTTCCCCCTACGATGTTCACACCCCCCCGGCCGAGGCGACCTCTCCGCCTGAACCCTTCGACGGAACGGATACGCCAGATCTAGCACGCGCCCTCCCTCCCCCCTCTGCGGGGGAGGGTGGCCCTCGCGTGAGCGAGGGTCGGGAGAGGGGAGCGACGGTGCAGAGTAAGGCTGCGGCCTCCATGAAGGCTGAGCCCCTTCCGGAAACCGGGTTCCCCTCTCCCGACCCCCTTCGGGGGCCACCCTCCCCCGCAGAGGGGGGAGGGAGACACGTGAATCCGGAGGCGCCATCGACCGGCGCCCTGGAGGTCCTGTTCCGCCCCGACCCCACCGTCTGGGACGGCACCCCGGCCGACCTCGCCTGGCTTCAGGAATTGCCGAAGCCGCTCACCAAGGTGGTCTGGGAGAACGTGATCGCCCTCGGGCCGCGGCTGGCCGAGCGTGAGGGGATCGCCACCGGCGACATCGTGCGGCTGGAGGCGGACGGCCGCGCCGTCGAGGGGCCGGCCTGGATCCTGCCGGGACAGGCCGACGACACGCTGACCCTGACCCTCGGCTACGGCCGGGACGTGCCGGATCACCTGTCCCGCGGCCTCGGCTACGACGCGTCACCCCTGCGACCGGCGGATTCGGCCTGGCAGCTCGCCGGCGCGCGGCTGACGAAGACTGGCCGGCGCAGCATGCCGGCGACCACCCAGCACCTCGGCACGATGGAGGGGGAGGACATCGTCCGGGTGCAGGCGCTCGGCGCCGCGCCGGTGGGCGACCCGAGGGGCGCGCCGAGCCCCGCCTCGTTCTACCCGCCCCCGGAGAGCCAGGACCGCTGGGTCGCCGCGCAATGGGGCATGGCCATCGACCTCGACGCCTGCACTGGCTGCAACGCCTGCGTCACCGCCTGCCAGGCGGAGAACAACATCCCGGTGGTCGGCCGCGCGGAGGTCGAGAAGGGGCGCTGGATGGGCTGGCTGCGGGTCGACCGCTACTACGCGGGCGACCTCGACGCGCCGACCACGCATTTCCAGCCGGTGCCGTGCATGCATTGCGAGCAGGCGCCCTGCGAACTCGGCTGCCCCGTGGAGGCGACCCTGCACGACAGCGAGGGCCTGAACCTGCAGGTCTACAACCGCTGCGTCGGCACCCGGACCTGCCAGAGCTACTGCCCCTACAAGGTCCGCCGGTTCAACTACCTCGACTATACCGGCGGCATGACCCCGGTGGAGCAGCAGCAGCGCAACCCCGAGGTCACGGTCCGCGCCCGCGGCGTGATGGAGAAGTGCACCTACTGCATCCAGCGGATCACCGCGGCGCGGATCACCTCCGCCAAGGACGCCCACGCCCCGATCCCCGACGGCGCCGTCGAGACCGCCTGCCAGGGCGCCTGCCCGACCCGGGCGATCACCTTCGGCAACGTCGCCGATCCGGGGAGCCAAGTCTCGGCCGCCCGCAGGGATCCCCGGGAATACGCGCTGCTCGGCCACCTGAACACGCGGCCGCGCACCACCTACCTCGCCGGGCTCGCGCCCGCCGCGGATCGCAGCGGTCGGGAGGGCTGAGCATGGCCGGCGCCCTCGTGGACGGTTCCCTGATCCCGCCGGAGGAAACCCTCCAGGGCATCGGCGGCGCCGTGACGGCGATCCCGCTGACGCATCCGGGCAACCGGCGGTGGTGGATCGCTTTCGCGGGGGCGGGGGCGCTGCTGGGCATCTTCGCCGTCACCCTCGCCTACCTGCTCTATGCCGGCCCGGGGATCTGGGGGAACAACAACGCCGTCGTCTGGGCGCTGGACATCGCCAGCTACGATTGGTGGATCGGCGTGGCCTCGGGGAGCCTCCTGGTCTCGGCGATCCTGCTCCTGCTCGGGGCGGAATGGCGCGGGGCGGTGAACCGGGTCGCCGAAACCCTGGCGCTGCTCGCCACTGCGGCTGCCGGGCTCTACCCGATCATCCATCTGGGTCGCCCGTGGTTCTTCTTCTGGAACCTGCCCTACCCCAACACCTACGATCTCTGGCCGCAGTTCCGCTCGCCGCTGCTCTGGGACGCGATCGACATCGTGTCCTTCCTGGTGATCTGCGTGAGCCTGTGGTTCATCGGCCTGCTGCCGGATCTCGCGACCCTGCGCGACCGCGCCTTCGCCGAGGCGATGCGCCAGGCCGACGCCAAGGCGCCGACCCGCGGGCTCGCGCTGCTGCGCGCGCAGGTCTACGGCATCGTCGCCTCCGGCTGGCGCGGCTCGGCGGCCCATTGGCAGATCTGGGTCCAGGCCTACCGGACGGTGGCGCTGCTCGGCGTGCTGCTGGTGGTCTCGGTCCAGACCGGCGCCTCGGTGATGCTGGCGGGCTCGCTGATGCCGGGCTGGCACAGCACGCTGCTGCCGGTGAGCTTCCTGATCAACGCCGTCTATTCCGGCGTCGGCGTCACGGCGATGATCGTGATGCTGATCCGCCTGGTCTACGGCCTCGATACCCTGGTGACCCCGCGCCACCTCGACGTGCTCGGGCGCCTGCTGCTCTGCCTCGGCTGCGCCAGCGCCTATTGCTATGCCGCCGAAGCGTTCGACACGTTTCTCAACGGCGACGCGCAGGGCCGCGCCGTGCTGGTGCGGCGCCTGACCGGCGACCACGCCCTGGTCTCCTGGACGGCGATCCTCGGCCTCGTCCTGCCGGCCCAGGTCCTGTGGTCGGCCCGGGCCCGGACGGCGCCCCTCATCCTCGCGGCGGTCGGCCTGCTGGTGGCGATCGGCGCCTATGCCGACCACGTCATGGTCCTGGTCGTGACCCTGACGCAGGATTTCCTGCCCTCCTCGCGGCTTCCCTACGGGGTCGATCCCTGGGGCATCGCCACCTTCGCGGGCTCGATCGGCCTGTTCCTGACCCTGCTGCTCCTGTTCCTGCGCTACCTGCCGGCGGTCTCGATCGTCGAGAGCCGGCGCCTCGCCCTGGCGGAGGTCCCGGCCGCGCAGGAGGCCACGCGCGCGGCCACGTCCCGGACCGCCGCCCGGCCGGAGGAGGATCCGGTGGCGGCCCCCCTGTGGGGCGTGTCGGCCACCTTCGCGAGCCAGGGCGACCTCGCCGCCGCCCTGCAGGCGGTCTCCGGCCTCGGCCCCGACCACGTCCGCCTCGACGGGCACGGCCCGGTGCCGATGCCCCGGACCCTCCGGCCGCTCGGCCTGGAGGGCCGCTCGATCCTGCCCTATGCCCTGGCCGGGGCCCTGCTCGGCGGCGCGGGCTTCTTCGCGATGTGCGTCTACGCCACGGCCTACGATTACGTGTTCCTGATCGGCGGGCGGCCGCGCCTGTCCTGGCCGTCCTTCGTGGTGCCGAGCCTGTCGTTCGCCACGATGGCGGGCTGCGTGGCGATCCACGGCGCGCTCCTGGTGCTCAACCGCCTGCCGCGGCTGAACCACCCGGCCTTCAACATCCCGGGCTTCCTGCGCGCCTCGGACGACCGCTTCTTCCTCACCGCGGAGGCCCGGAGCGACCGGTTCGACGCGGGCCGGATCGAGCGGCGGCTCACCGGCCTGCCGGCCGAGGCCGGGCGCCCCCTCGAGATCCGGCGGATCCCGCGATGAGGCGCGCCCTCCCCCTCGCCTTCCTCGCCCTGGCGCCGCTCTCGGCCTGCGGCGATGCCGACATGGCCGATCAGGCCCGGGCCAAGACCTGGGACCGGAACCCGTTCTTCCCCCGCGCGATCACCATGCGCCAGCCGGTGGCCGGCACCGTGCCGCGGAACGACCCCGCCCGGCCGGCGCCGCAGCCGGAGACCGTCAGCCGCGACCTGCTCGACCGGGGGCGGCAGCGCTACGCGGTGTTCTGCACCCCCTGTCACGGCCAGGACGGCCGCGGCCAGGGCATGATCGTGGCCCGCGGCTTCCCGCAGGCCGGCAATCTCGCCGCCGAGCCGGTCACCCGGGCCTCCGCGGCCGAGCTCTACGACGCGATCTCCAACGGCCGGAGGGCCATGTTCGGCATGGCGCAGATGATCCCCTCCGCCGACCGCTGGGCGATCGTCGCCTATGTCCGCGCGCTCCAGCTCAGCCAGGACGCCCCGGTCACGAGCCTGCCGGAGCCGGATCGGGCCCGGCTGGAGGCGACCCGGTGAGGCGCCCCGCCCTCCTCGGCCTGGCCGGCCTCGCGCTCCTGGCCTGCTGCGGGCTCGCGGGCGGCTGGCGCGGGGCGGCGGCCTCGTACCTCGCCGCCTGGCTGGTGCTCCTCGCCCTGCCGGTCGGCGCCCTGCCGGTGGTCATCGTGGCCGAGCGCTTCGGCCAGCGCGTGCGTGCGCGCGGCGGCGTCGAGATGCTGGCCGGCCTGCGCCGCCTGACGACTTTGATGCCGGTGGCGGCCGTGCTGGCGCTGCCGCTGCTCGCGGCCGCGCCCCTGCTCTATCCGTGGGCCGGCGCCCCGGCGCGCACACCGCTCGCCGCCCTCTGGTTCACGGTGCCGTTCTTCGCCGCGCGGGTGATCGCCTATCTCGCCGCCTGGACCTGGCTGGCGCTGCGCTTCGCCCGGCCCTTCGACGCCCCCGGCGAGGGCCGGACCGTCCCGGCGGTGGGCCTCCATGCGGTGATCGGCACGCTCTTCGTCACCGACGTGATCGCCTCCCTGGACCCGCGGCTCGATTCGACCCTGCTCGGCCTCCTGGTCATGACAGCCTGGAGCGGCCTCGCCTTCGCGGCGGCGATCCTGCTGGCCTGGGAGGAGCCGGAACCGGTGGGCCGCGGTCGGACGGCCCCGGGGCGCGGCCGGCTGGTGCCCCTCGTCGTCCTGCTCGGGCTCTGGGCCTACCTGCACTTCGTGCAGTTCCTGATCGTCTGGTCGGCAAACCTGCCCCCCGAGGTGGCGTGGTACTTCGCCCGCGGCGGTTGGCTCGGGCGGGCCCTGTCGATCGCGGCCGGCGCCGTGGCGGTGCTTGCCGGGCTCGCGACCCTCCGGCCCGGTCGGCCGACCACGCGGATCCTGGCCGGGGCGGCGCTGGCGGTGCACGCCCTCGAGATGTTCTGGCTCGTCACTCCCGCGATCCGCGACCGGTTCGTGCTGCGCCCGAGCGACGGGCTGGCGGCCGGTGCCGTGGCCTGCCTCGCCGCCGCGCTCCGCCCCGCGCTGCGCCTCGGCGCGGCCGCGTCCCCCCGCCGCGCCGGGAGGCCGGCATGAGCGCGGGCGGCCCCTCCGGCCTGATCCCCGCCATCCTGGCGGGTCTGACCCTGCGGGGCAGCTCTGTCCTGAACGGGCGCCCGTCGCGCCCGCCCGCCAACAGCCAGCGGGACCCCGACGACCCGGGGCACGAGGTCCGCGACGTCAATGTCCGCAACACCGCCCTGGTCATGGCCGGCCTCGCGCTCGCGGCCCTGACGGTCATCGGCACGATGATCTGGCTGATGAGCACCTTCGCGGCGGGCCAGCGCCGGGCGCTGCCGACGCTGACGCCCCAGCAGACCGCCCGCCTCGCGCCGCCGCCCCCGAACCTCCAGGCGAACCCCTATGCCGATATCGATCGCCAGCGGGCGGCGACCGAGGCACATCTGGCGGGCTACGGCTACCGCGACGCGGCCCGCACCCGGGCCCGGATCCCGATCGGGCGCGCCATGGATCTGATCGTCGGCCGCCCCCTCGACCCGGCGGAGCCCGTCGCGCGATGACGCCGAGCCACGATTCCCTCCAGCTCTGGCCCGCCGCGGTCTCGGCCGTCGCGAGCGAGACCGACCTGCTCATCCTGGCCTTCACGGTGCTGACGCTGCTGCTGACCGTGCCGGTCTTCGTGGCGATCACCTATTTCGCCGTGCGCTACCGGGAGGGCTCCGCGGCGGACCGGAGCCCCTCGGGCATCCGCTCCAACCTCATCGAGATTAGCTGGATGCTGATCCCGTTCCTGCTGACGCTGATCTTCTTCGTCTGGGGTGCGAAGCTGTTCGTCCAGTCGCGCAACCCACCCCCCGACGCCCTGGTGGTCGAGGCGGTCGGCCGGCAATGGATGTGGAAGTTCCAGCACCCCACCGGCCAGTCCGAGATCAACGACCTGCACCTGCCGATCGGCCAGCCGATCCGCCTGCACATCATCAGCCAGGACGTGATCCACGCCCTCTACCTGCCGGCCGTGCGGCTGCAGGTCGCCGCCCTGCCCGACCGCTACACCGACCTGTGGTTCAAGGCCGACAAGACCGGCACGTTCCACCTCTACTGCTCGGAATATTGCGGCACCGACCATTCCGTGATGGGCGGCGAGGTCACCTTCATGAACCCCGGCGACTACCAGGACTGGCTGACCCATGCCGGCGCCCAGCAGGGCAAGGTCGCGGCGGGGCGCGCCCTCTACGAGGCCTATGGCTGCGCCGGCTGCCACGAGCCCGGCTCCCCCGTGAAGGCCCCGAGCCTCGCCGGTCTCTACGGATCCGAGGTCAAGCTCGCGGACGGCCGCACCGTCACGGCCGACGCGACGTGGTTGCGCGAAAAAATCCTGAACCCGAACGGCGACCGTCTCGCCGGGGGCGGCAAGCAGGTCATGCCGAGCTTCGCCGGCCGGATCCCGGCGGACGAACTCGGGACGCTGATCGATTTTTTGAAAGCGTATCCGACTTCAAAGGCAGCGGACGCGACACGATGATGAACGGCGTCACCCTGGACATCCTGCCGTCCGATCACCGGGCGGGCCGCTCCCCCTCCCCCCTCTGCGGGGGAGGGTGGCCCCCGAAGGGGGTCGGGAGAGGGGAACCCAGCTTCCGGCAGGGGCGCGGCCTTCATGAAGGCCGGCGCCCTGTTCTGCACCGTCGCTCCCCTCTCCCGACCCCTGCTAACGCAGGGGCCACCCTCCCCCGCAGAGGGGGGAGGGCAACCCGCGCGATCGTCCCAACGCTTGGCCTTCATCCCCTTCTATTGCGGGCGACACGATGAGCGCATCGGGCAGCATCGGCGGCACCGCCCGCCGGGAACCCCACGCCGCGGAAGCGACGATCGGGCGCAAGGCCGACTACCTGCACGCGGAATCGACCCTGCGCTCGTGGTTCCTCACCACCGACCACAAGCGCATCGCGATCCTGTACCTGACCTCGATCACCGGATTCTTCGTGATCGGCGCCCTGGCGGCCGGGATCGTGCGCCTCGCGCTGATCGTGCCGAACGGCGCGATCATGGCCAACGACACCTACAACAAGGCCTTCACCATCCACGGGGTGGTGATGGTCTGGTTCTTCCTGATCCCGTCGATCCCCGCGACCTTCGGCAATTTCCTGATCCCCCTCATGATCGGGGCCAAGGACCTCGCCTTCCCAAAACTCAACCTGACGAGCTGGTACGTGTTCATGACCGGCGCCCTGTTCACCCTGGTCTCGGTGGTGCTCGGCGGGGTCGATACCGGCTGGACCTTCTACGCCCCGCTCTCCACCGCCTTCTCGAACACCTGGGTGCTGCCGGCGCTGATCGGCGTCACCATCGTGGGCTTCTCGTCGATCCTGACGGGCCTCAACTTCGTCGTGACAATCCACACCATGCGGGCGCCCGGCATGACGTGGTTCAAGCTGCCGATCTTCGTCTGGACGCATTACGCCACCAGCCTGATCTTCCTGCTGGCGACGCCGGTCATCACCACGGCGCTGATCCTGCTGATCGCGGAGCGCGGCTTCCATATCGGCGTGTTCGACCCGGCCTATGGCGGCGACCCGGTGCTGTTCCAGCACCTGTTCTGGTTCTACTCGCACCCGGCCGTGTACATCATGGTCCTGCCCGGCATGGGGGTGATCTCCGAGATCGTCCCCGCCTTCGCGCAGAAGAAGCTGTTCGGCTACCGCTTCGTCGCCTACGCGTCGATCGGGCTCGCCTCGGTGACCTTCTTCGTCTGGGGCCACCACATGTTCATCAACGGCCAGAGCGACCTGGCCTCGCTGGTGTTCTCGGCCCTGTCCTTCGCGGTGGCGGTGCCCTCGGCCGTCAAGGTCTACAACTGGACCGCCACGATCCATAAGGGGAGTCTACGGCTCGACACGCCGATGCTCTACGCGATGGGCTATATCGGCCTGTTCGTGCTCGGCGGGCTCACCGGCCTCTACCTCGCGACGCTGGCGATCAACCAGCACATCCACGCGACCTATTTCGTGGTCGCCCACTTCCACTACATCATGGTCGGCGGCACGGTGCTGGCGTTCCTCGGCGGCCTGCACTTCTGGTGGCCGAAATTCACCGGCCGGATGTACAGCGAGCCCTGGGGCCGGGTCTCGGCGCTGCTGATCTTCCTCGGCTTCAACGTGACGTTCTTCCCGCAATTCATCCTCGGCTATCTCGGGATGCCGCGGCGCTACGCGACCTACCCGCCGGAGTTCCAGCTCCTCAACGTGCTGTCCTCGGCGGGCGCCACGATCCTGGCGGCGGGCTACATCTTCCCGATGGTCTACCTCGTCTATTCCCTGTGGTCCGGGCGCAAGGCCCCCGCCAACCCGTGGAACGCCAAGGGGCTCGAATGGGAGACCGCCTCCCCGCCGCCGACGCACAATTTCCTCACGCCCCCCGAGGTGCCGCGCGTCCCCTACGACTACCCGATCCAGTCGCAGGAATCCCAGGATCAGCACGGATGAGCGAGTCCCTGGCGGACGGCGTCGGGGTCGCCCGCGCCGGACATTTCGAGACCGTGGCCCAGCAGCGCGCGGCGGCGACGCTCGGGATCTGGGCGTGGCTGATCACCGAGCTGCTGCTGTTCTCGGCCCTGTTCCTGGTGGCGCTGATCACCCGGATCCAGCACCCCGAGGCCACGGTGGCGGCGGCCCGGCACCTCAAGTTCTGGATCGGCGCCACCAACACGGTGGTGCTGATCTGCTCGTCGCTCACCATGTCGATGGCGATCGAATTCTCGCGGATGGGCTGGCAGCGCGCCATGGTCCGGGCGATGCTGGCGACGGCGGCGCTCGGCGGCCTGTTCCTGGTGCTCAAGGGCTACGAGTACTACGCCGACTGGGCCGAGCACATGATGCCGTTCCTCAGCCAGCGTCCCTTCGCGCTCGCCGAGACGCCGGCGGCACGGCTGTTCGTGAACCTCTACTACGTCGCCACGATCCTCCACGCGCTCCACCTGTTCACCGGCATCGGACTCCTGCTCGGCATGACCTGGATGGCCGCCAAGGCCGGCTTCCTGTCCCGCCACCAGAACTGGATCGAGGTCTACGGCCTGTACTGGCACTTCATCGATCTGGTCTGGATCCTGGCCTTCCCGATCCTCTACGTGGTGAACCGGTAGGATGCGCAGCCCCCTCGCCGCCCTGAGCGCCGACGACCGCGCCCTCCTCCGGAAGCGCCTGCGCACGCCGGTTCTGACCTTCCTGGCGCTGCTGGCGCTGCTCGCCGTCAACGTCACGCTGGGCGCCACCCTGCCGTTCGCGGAGGTCTGGATCGTCGAACTGCTGGTGGTCGCCGTGATGGTGATGCTGATCCTCCTCGTTTCCATGGAGGTGATCCACGAGCCGCCCCTGATCCGGCTGTTCTCGGGGCTCGGCTTCTTCTGGGTCGCCATCATGGTCGGAATGACGCTGACGGATTATCTGGCGCGGTAGGAGCCAGGACACGCGCGTGACCGATCCCGTACGCGTCGAGCAGACGAAGCTGCTCGCATCGGCCCTCAACACGGTCGCGACGTCCTGCGTCACGGTGGGGATCGCGACGCCGCTGGCCGGTTATATCTACAATGTCAGCAACTTCCGTACGCTGGTCGAGCCCTGGGTTCTGCTTATCGGAACGACCGTTTGGCTTTCGATCGCGGTCAGCCTACATCTAGGGGCAAGGCGCGTGCTCAGGGGATTAGCCGGATGAACGCGAGTTTTGTCGTCGCCTTCGTCGTGACGCCCGCACTGGTTCTCGCTCTTGGCTGGACGGCGGTGTTCCTCCATGAACGTGCGCAGCGTCGGACGGCCGGACGCGTGTCGGGCGACTGAACGCCCGCCGCGGGCCACCTTGGATGGCGTCAGACCGACGATCCCGCGCGACCCTCCTGGACTGATTTATCATGTGCGAATTGCTCGGCATGAGCGCCAACGTGCCGACCGACATCCGCTTCTCCTTCGCCGGGCTGGCCCGGCGCGGCGGCGAGACCGGGCCCCACGCCGACGGCTGGGGCATCAGCTTCTACGACGGGCGGACCTGCCGCAGTTTCCACGAGCCCGAGCCGAGCGCCCGCTCGCAGCTCGCCCGGCTCCTGCGCGACATGCCGATCAAGAGCCGGATCGTCGTGGCCCACGTGCGCAAGGCCAATCGCGGCCGGGTCAGCCTGGAGAACACCCACCCGTTCGCGCGGGAATTGTGGGGCCGCCGCTGGACCTTCGCGCATAACGGCCAGCTCAAGGGCGTGAAGCGCCTGCCGCTCGGCGGCTTCATGCCGATCGGCAGCACCGACAGCGAGCACGCCTTCTGCTGGATGCTGGGCCGCCTGCAGGAAAGGTACAAGGCCCTCCCCCGGCCCGAGACCCTGGATCGGGCCGTGGCCGACCTCGCGGGCGAGCTGCACGGGCTCGGCGTGTTCAACATGCTGCTCACCGACAGCCGCACCCTCTACGCCCATTGCGGCAAGCGCCTCTGCTATCTCACCCGGCGGGCCCCCTTCGGCAAGGCCACCCTGATCGACGAGGACTGGCAGGTCGATTTCGCCCGGGAGACCACCGAGCACGACATCGTCACCGTCATCGCCACGAAGGCGCTGACCCGCGACGAGCGCTGGACCGATCTCGCCCGCGGCGATGTCCTCACCCTGCGGGACGGGGCGATCCGCCTGTTGAGACCGGCGAACGCATCTCACGGGTAGGTCGGCCGAGGGTGCATGGCTGCGCCCGATGCGCTAGAACGCCCGTAACAGGAAAGCAGCGGCCGGATTTCCATGGGTTCTGGCCGGCAAGCGATCCGCCTCGACCCCCTCGGGACCAAGGGTCGAGCCACGAAGAGCTGACGAGTGCGACACGCATGACCCGCGACGACACCGACACCGTCCTGTCCGCGGAGGACGGGAATCGGGATGGCCGCCCGAACCTGGCTCCCGGCATCCGCACGCATCTCGGGGAACACCTGCGCACCGTCTACGAGCGGATCGGCGAGGAATCGCTGCCCTCCCGGTTCGCCGAGCTGATCGAGAAGCTGGAGGCGGCGCTCCGCGCCCGGGGCGAGGCGATCGAGCCGGAATTCCGCAACGGCCTGCTCGCCGCGGTGCCGTCCCTGCGCGCCTTCGCGCTGTCGCTGACCTCGAACCCCGCCCGGTCCGACGACCTCGTCCAGGACACCCTGCTCAAGGGCTGGCAGCACCGCGCGCGGTTCCAGCCGGGGACCAACCTGAACGCGTGGCTGTTCACGATCCTGCGCAACATCTTCTACTCAGATCACCGCAAGCGCGTGCGCGAGGTCGAGGACCAGGACGGGTCCTACGCCGCCCGGCTCGCCACCGCCCCGCACCAGGGCGACCGGCTCGACGTCGAGGATCTGCAATCGGCGCTCGCCAAGCTGCCGCCGGATCAGCGCGAGGCGCTGGTGCTGGTCGGGGCCGAGGGCGTGTCCTACGAGGAGGCCGCCGCGATCATGGGCTGCAAGGTCGGCACGGTGAAGAGCCGGGTCAGCCGTGCCCGCAGCCGCCTCGCGGAGCTGCTGGGCTACGACGAGGAGGATCTCGGCTCCGACCGGTTCATCCAGTCGGCGATGCCCAAGGACGCCTAGGGTCGGGACGCGCGATCCGGCGTTAGCCATATTCGGCACGCCGCGAAAAAGATGCATCCGATTCCGGGGATCGGGCGTTACCGGGCCGAGCTTCGCCGCGTGTCCGCGGCGGAACGCCACGGAACGGAGAAGTCCCGCATGACCCTCAAGACCCTCATCGCCGCCTCGGCCCTCGTCCTGTCCCTGCCGCTGGCCGCCCAGGCCCAGGGTACCATCCCGGGCGCCGAGCGCGGCGCCGCCGCCGGTGCCGATGCGGCCGGCCCGATCGGCGGGATCGTCGGCGGCGCCGTCGGCGCGGCCACCGGCACGGTGGGCGGCATTCTCGGCGTCGACATGGCCCCGCGCTTCCGCAGCTACGTCCGCGAGCGCAACGTCCGCTCCTACGACTATGACGGCCGCGTCGCCGTCGGCTCCACCCTGCCGGCTTCGGGCGTGACCTACTACGACGTGCCGAGCGAGTACCGCGTGCAGCCGGGCTACCGCTACACCGTGGTGAACGATCGCCCGGTGCTGGTCGACCGCGGCCACCGCATCGTCGAGGTCATCGACTGATCCTGCGGGCCGGTCACGCGCCGGCCCCCTGGACCCCGGAGCCCCCGCTCCGGGGTCTTTCCGTTGGCCGCGGCCGTCGGCGCAACGCTTCCTGCGACCGGCCGTTGGTATACGGTTCGACCCGTGAGGCGACCATGAGCGACCATACCAGTGAGCCCGGTGCCGTGCTGCCCGAACCGGTGCGCGATCATCTCGGCCAGCAACTGCGCGGAGTCCTGCCGGTCGAGACCGACAAGCCGCGCTTCCTCGGCGACGATTCCGTGCCCGACCTGTTCGAGCCGCAGATCCGCCGGCTCGAGACCCGGCTGAAGACCCACGAGGAGGGCACCGGCGCGGTCGGCCAGGTCCTGGACCAGATCCTCGACGCTTTCGGGGTCAAGCCCGGGGAGACGGACGGACGCGAGGGTTGAGGCTCAGACCCGCGGCTTCGCGGCGAGGAGGTCGCGGATCTCCGACAGGAGCTTCACGTCGGCCGGCACCTCGGCGACCGCGTCGGGCTTCTTGTCCTCGGCCCGCTGGAGCTTGTTCATCGCCCGGATCACCAGGAACAGCACGAAGGCGACGATCAGGAAGTTGAGCGTCAGGGTCAGGAACTGGCCATAACCCAAGACCGCGCCTTGCTTCTTGGCGTCCGCGTAGGGCAGGCCGGCCTGCACCTTGGACGAGAGCGGGATATAGTAGTTCGAGAAATCGAGCCCGCCTGTGACCGCGCCGATCGCCGGCATGAACAGGTCCTGGACCGCCGAATTGACGATGGCCCCGAACGCGGCGCCGATGATCACGCCGACGGCGAGATCAACCACGTTCCCGCGCAGCGCAAACTTCTTGAACTCTTCGAGCATGAACCGACTCCCCGCCGAATGCTGCCAAGATAGGGGTCGGTTCCGCGCGGGCCAGGGTCAATCCAGCCCGGTAAGCTCATCCCGCAGGAGGGCCGTCCTGTCCTCGGCGCCGGCGGCGAGCTCCGCCTTGAGCCGGCGGCGGTACTGTGCGGCGACCACCGGGATGGTGGCGAGATAGCCGGCGCTCACCGCCACCAGGGCTTCGAACGGGTAGCTGATCAGGATGCCGAAGGCCGCGACGCCGAACAGGAAGATCGGCAGGACGAGGCTGCGCGGCACCCGCTTGCCCATGGTCTTGCCCGAGTAGGTCGGCACCGTGGACACCACCAGCAGGGCGATGCCCAGCACGTAGATCAGGATCGCCGGCGCGGCCCAGCGCTCCAGGCCGAAGCCGAGGAAGTGCAGGTAGAGCGGCAGCATCGCGGTGAGCGCCCCCGCGGGCGCCGGCATGCCCACGAAGAAATCCTTCTTCCAGTCCGGCCGGCCCGGATCGTCCAGCATGGCGTTGAAGCGGGCGAGCCGCAGCGCCATGGCGATGGCGAAGATCAGCGCCACGATCCAGCCGGCCGACTTCAGGTGGAACAGCACGAAGCCGTAGAGGATCAGGGCCGGGGCGCAGCCGAAATTGACGAAGTCGGCGAGCGAATCGAGTTCGGCCCCGAAGCGCGAGGTGCCCTTGAGCAGCCGCGCCACCCGTCCGTCGATGCCGTCGAGGACGCCGGCCACCACCACGGCGATGACGGCGGGCTCGAACTTGCCCTCGAAGGCGAGCCGGATCGCCGTCAGCCCGAGGCAGAGGGCCATCAGGGTGATCATGTTGGGCGCGATCATCCGGAACGGCACCGGCTTGAACCGGCGTGGGCGCGGCTCGTTCGGATCGGGCGCGAAGGGTGGGAAGAGATCGTCCATGGCCGTCTAGATCCGCTTGAACAGCCGTTCCGGGCTGCCGCCGAGATCGGCCAGCACCGTCTCGCCGGCCACCGCCTTCTGGCCGAGCCCGACCAGCACGCTGGACCCCGCCGGCAGGTAGACGTCGACCCGCGAGCCGAACCGGATCAGCCCGAACCGCTCGCCCACGCCGAGCACGTCGCCCGCCGAGACGAACCCGACGATGCGCCGGGCGACGAGGCCGGCGATCTGCACCACGCCGACGCGCTTCGCCTGCCCGGCATGGTGGGTCTCGATCACCATCCCGTTCCGCTCGTTGTCGTCGCTGGCCTTGTCGAGTTCGGCGTTGAGGAACAGGCCGGGCGTGTAGTGGATCTGGCCGATCCGCCCTGCGACCGGCACCCGGTTCACGTGGCAGTCGAACACGTTCATGAAGACCGACACCCGCAAGGTGGGCACCTGCGGCAGGTCGAGTTCCGGGGGCGGCAGCACCGTGGCGATCAGGTTCACGCGCCCGTCCGCGGGCGAGACCACGAGCCCGTCCACCACCGGGGTGACCCGCTCGGGATCGCGGAAGAAGTAGCAGACCCAGAGGGTGAGGATCAGGAAGATCCACCCGAAAAACTGGGAGAAATAGCCGGCCAGCACGGTCAGCACGATGCCGATCAGGATGAAGGGATAGCCCTCCTTGTGAATCGGCACGAGCGTCCGGCGGATCGTCTCGATCAGGTCGGTCATGGGCTTTTCGGACTCAACGGCGCCGCGGGGGGCATCGGGCGGACATGTCGGACGCGCGGATGGCAGCCCGCCGGGCCGCCGTCAACTTTCCGCCGGTTCCGCGCCATGCCCGGACGGGTGCGTGACGAAACGGGTTCGTCCTGCCGAAGGCCCCCGACCCCGATCGGAATGCTGCCCCGGGCCGGACCGAGGCCTGATCGCCAGATCCGGGCGGAGGGAGGGTGCAGGCGGATGAATGCCGGTGCGGGCCTGCCCCTCCCTCCGCGCGTGGACGTGCGTCAACCCAAGGCTCACAGGATTGAGGCCGCCGCTGAACCCAGCGCGCAGTCCCGTTCGCCCGCAGCGATATCCGGAATGCGCGGACCGGTCCTGGCGACGCCGGACGGCGCATCTCCGATCGACGCGTGGCAAACGGGGCGAGCGCGGGATCCTCACGGCTCGGCGATCGACCGGTGCGGCACGGCAGGGCCTATTGCTGCGGCTCGCCCTGGGTCCTCCGCTGCCTGCTCTCGAGGCGCGCGGCGATCGCCTGCCAGCGCGCCGACTCGTCCTGGTCCGGCCTGACGCCGGAGGCCGGGAATTTGTCGAGCGTACGCGGGTCGAAGGTTTGTGCGACGCCGCGCGCGCCGCGCGGATCCCCCGCGGTGACCAGGCTCTGGAACAGGGTGCGCGCTGCCAGAACCTCTCCGGCGGCCAGGAGCCGCTCCGCCTTGACGTTGAGGGCCTCGTCGACCGCGGAGCCGGACCGGGATCTCCGGTGACGCGCCGTCGATCTCTGCGCTCTGGCAGCCTGGCCCTCGGCGTCAGGGCGGCTGTCAGGGAGAAGCGCGGGGGTCGGGGGGCGAGCCGTGACGGCGCGCGTATTCTCCACCGACGTCGGTCTGCTGCCGGAACGGACACCTGGGCTGGCCTGATCCGCCTGTGGGCCGCCCAACGCCTCGGAATTGCCCGGCGGTGCGAGCGACGCGCTATCCGGCCCCTGCGCGGGCTGCGCCTCGGCGCCGCGCGCCTCCGGTATCGGCGCGCCCTCGGATGTGGCGGCCTGGCGATCCTCGGCGTCTGCCGTGGCCGTCGATGGAGGCATCCCCGTCAGGATCGGGAGCGGGTCGTTCGTCAGCGTCGGTATGCCAAGCGACCCGCTCTTCAACAGCGGCCCGGTCTCTGGCGGTCGCGGGGTCGAGGGCGATTGTGCCTGGCCCTCTGGAGGCACGCCGGGCTGAGACGCCGGGGGTGCCGCGTCCGGGGGATCGATTGCGGTGGCCGACGAGCCCCGGATCCGGTCACTGATCGTGGATTTGAAAGCGTTGACGATGTCATCTGGCCATTTCAGGGTGTTGTATTGCGCGTATAGAATATAAACGGCAGCTGCGGCCGGAATGACGACAGTAAGCGCGGCTATGACTTTGTAATTTATTCCCCTGTGTTTGGCTGAGGGCCGCCCATCATTTTGAGGGAGCGATTCCTCGTCCGAGGCGCGAAATTGCGCCGCATCCTCGCGGACGGACGTTTCTGAGATCTGCCCTGCTTCGTTCGCCGAAGCCGTCTCCCGCGGCTTCGGCCGGCCGATCTCCCCGTCGACACCACTTCCTCGGGCCCCCTCCACTGCGTCGCGGAGCGCCGCCGCAGGTCCTTCTGCGCCGGCACTCTGCAGGTTCGGAAGGTCCCGACCCTGTCCCCCGGGGCTGCCGTCGCCCAGCGGGACATCGCTGTCGCACCGAAGATCGTCCGGTCCTCGATCGTTGCGGTGATGCGCGTAGGACAGCGGGGGAGATGTTTCGAAAGGTCCGTACGCCGTCGGCGTATCCGACGCGGGGTGAATGTCCGGGATCGGGCGTGCAGCGGAACCGCGCCCGTCCTCCGCTGACGGATCGAAATGGCGTATCTCGGCGACCGGCGGAACAGGTCGTCCCAGGTAAGCCGGCGCCCGCGCCGCACCGTCGGGGGGGGCATCGCCCCGCAACGTGTCGGTGAGGTCCGGAGCGGGCTCGAACGTGCTGAAGATCAGCGCGGGTTCGCTGAGATCATCCCGCGTACCGGGGGGCGGATCCAAGGGGACGGACCGGGCACCGGGGGCTGCCACATGGGTCGGACGCCCGGTGTGGCTGACGCGCTGATGGAGGAACGTGACGGGCGCCGCGCTCAGCCCGTCCGCGACGGCGATGCGTCCGTCGTCCTGCGCGAACAGATCCGGGGTGGGATCGTCCTGCCCATGGGCATGCCCGTGCGAGGCGTACGGAAGCGGCGGCGCGTCGCGATCGGGATCCCAGCCCGCGCCGGGATACGCTCCGGGTTGGGCGTCGTCCTCGCCGAAGAACTCGGTCCTGCCCGCCTGGAGGAAGCCTGCGTGCGGGTCGTCGTCGTCCGTGACCGGCGTCGGATGGGCGTCGTGTTCCGGCCGCAACGGATCGGACTGGTCCTCCAACGGGTTCGACGCACGGTGAACGCCGCGGAAGACTCTGCGTCGGGCGCTCGCGTCTGAAAGGTCGTCCATGGGGTCGTTCATCAAGTCGGGGGCGCGCTCATCCGGGCCGGACACGACTGTGGAGCCGGGCAGACATCTTGACCGTTCGCCCGGCCCACGCCTGCCTGGCAGGTGCGGCAGGCATTAAGACCCAGATCTCTATTGATATCGATAACGTGAAAACCTCGGAAGGGCTACGCGCAGGGGCCAAGGCCCGGCGTCACCGCTCCGGGACACAGCGATCCGCCGGCCTCGGAGCTTCGCCCCGGCGAGCGGATGAGCGTCACGTTGACCCCCGCTCAGCCCACATTGTACCAGATCAACACCTCCACCGGGACGCTTGAAAGCCCCTCAAGACAGTTCCGCGGTGTGCGGGGCGAGGACGGCCGGCGACCGGACAGTTCGTACGGCGCTCTAGACTGGATGCGGGACCATCGAACATGGCCATGGACTTGGTGCTCGCAGCCTGCGGTGTGATGATCGGTCTCCCGATCGCCCTGTTCGGGTTCATGCGGCTCGACGAGCGGCCCGGCCGGATGAGTGTGGCGCTCCTCCTCCTCGGCCTGCTGATCACGTTCGGCCCGATCGTCAACGCGAGCATCGCGCATTACACGGCGACGAGCGGCAACGGGCGATACAGCGCGTGGTGAGCTGCCCTCCCCGCGTGCATGGTCCGCGTCGTCCGGTTCGCGCGCCGGTGGCCGTGGCGACGGGGCGGAGGCGGTGAACGCGTGGGATCTCACCGCCGACCAGCGCGCCCAGCTCCTCGATCCGGACCGACACCTCCAGGCCCTGTCGCGCATCGCCGCCGAAGCCCTGCTGGCGGGCGCGTGGGAGACCGCTTACGTCGCCGCGGATCGGCTTTGCCGATTGTCCGTGCGGGCTCGGGCGCGCGGCTTCCTCTTCCGGGCCGAAGCCGCACGGCGGCTCGGCGACGCCGCGCACGCCCGTGCGGACATCGAGAAGGCGCTGGAACTCGACCCGACCGACACGCTTGTCAATCTCCACGCGCTCCGGTTCGCGGAGGGGGAAGCTCGCCTCGACGCGGCGCAGGCCCTGGTCGAAGATCCGAGAACGCCCGTCGATGCCCTGCGGATCGCCGTCGCGGTCCTCCAGGATCAGCAGGCCGGCATCGTCGGGCGGATCGAGGCGGACGACTTAGGCTTGCGGGGCTGGGTCACCTGGCCGGCCGGACAGCGCCTGGAGGGCACGATCCTCGGCACGGGATCGCCGGAGCACCGCGTCGTCGCGGCCGAGCCCGGGCATCCACTCGCCGGGGAGCGATACCACGCCGCGGCCTTCGCGTGTCCCCGGCCCGGCCTCGGCGCGGTCGAGATCCGGTTGTCCTGCGATGGCGCGTCACCGGCCACCCGCCGGCAGACGTTCCCGCCGCGATGTCCCCCCGGAGCCGATCCGCCGCAGCCGCGATCACCCCAAGCGGACGACGCCTGCGCGCTGACGGTGATCGTGCCGGTGTTCGAGGATGCCGAGGCGACACGGATCTGCCTGGACAGCCTGGAAGCTCAGATTCTGCCGGGGCGGCGCTGGCGGATCATCGTCATCAACGACGCGAGTCCGAATGCCGCGCTGGTCGCGGATGTGGCGCGGCGCGCGGCTGAGGGACGGCTGACCCTGATCAGCAACGGTTCCAACCGGGGGTTTGCCGCTTCGGTGAACCTTGCCGCGAGCCAGACCCGGGCCGGCGATCTCCTGCTCCTGAACGCCGACACGATCCTGCCCGACGAAGCGCTCCAACGCCTCCTCGCGCTCGCGGCCGCGACGCCGAACCTCGGGACGATCACGCCGATCTCGAACAACGGCGTGATCACGAGCTTCCCCAATCGACACGCGGCCAACGACCTTCCCTCGGTCCAGGAACTGGCGGATTGGGACCGGGCCGCGCGACTGGCCGCCCCGGAACCGGTCGCGCTTCCGAACGGGATCGGGTTCTGCCTGCTCGTCACGCGGGCGTGTTGGACCGCGGTCGGCGGGATGCCGCTCTCCTACGGACGGGGCTACTACGAGGACGTCGATCTCTGCCTGAAGGCGCGCCAGCTCGGGTTCCAGAATCTCTGCGCGACGAACCTGGTCGTGGGGCATGCCGGATCCCTGTCGTTCGGCGCCGGGAAACGCAGGCTCGTGGTCCGCAACGCCGCAAGCCTCGACCTGCGCTACCCGGACTATCGCGCCGAGATCGAGGCGTTCCGCTTGGCGGATCCCCTCCGCGTCGCCTACGCGGCGGTCGAGCGTCGGATCGCCCCTCCCCCCTACGACGTCGTGATCGTCAATCCCCTGCCGACGGTCGGTCCGGCGCTGGCGTCCTGGCTCGCGCATTGGCGTGCGGCCGGCCTGCGCTGCCTCTGGGTGGAGCTGGATGGGCAGGCCTGCGATCTCCGGGTCCGGCTCCGCGGCAGCGCCGGCAGCCTACCGCAATCCTTGGGCTTCGCCCTCGGGGTGGCGCGGGAGCGGCGCGCCCTGGTCGCCTACCTCAAGGCCGTGCATCTCGACCGCGTCGTCGTGGTCGCGCCGGAACGCTGCCCCCGGGTCCTGAGCGCCCTATGCGACAGGCTCGGCGTGCCCGTAGACCTCCTCGTCGCCGGGGCGCGGGATCTCCTGCCCCCCGCCCCGGTCCCGCCGGCGCAGGCTCCGGCGGAATCGGCACCGCCGGAGGCCGAACTGAACGGCCCCCGCGACCTCGCGCGGCTCTGGAGGCGCGCCGACCGCCTCCTGTGCGGCGACGGCATGACCCTGGCGCGCGCGCGGGCGGCGCTGCCGGCGCCGATGCGCCGGAAGCTCGTGCCGCCGGCCGCCGCGGCGGGAGCGCGCCCGGATGCCGGGGTCGGCCGGACCGTCGCGGCGAGCCCGGATCGGCCCGCGTCCCGTCGCCTGCGCCTCGGGATCCTGAGCCCCCTGCCGAGCGCGGCGGTGAGCCGTCTCACGCTGGCGATCGAGGCCCGCTCCCGTCAGGTCGGCGCCGCGGTGCAACTCTTGGTCATCGGCGGGACGTTGCACGATCTCGGCCTGATGGCGGGGAGCGCGACCTTCGTCACCGGGCCCATCGCCGCCGACGAGATCGCCGAAAGCGCAACGCGATTCCGGTGCGCGGCGCTGCTGCTGCCCTATCGGGACGCGCTGTTCGCGTGCCTGGAGCAGGCTGGCCGCGGGCGCCGCGCCTATTTCGACTGGTCGGACGGCGCCTACGGGCGGGAACCCGGCGACCTTGTCCTCGATCCGGCGATTTGCGACACTGGCGCGGCCGCGCAGATCGTGCGCTGGCTCGCAGCCCCGTCGAATCCACCGTCTTGACCGCTCCGAGCGCTCCTCCGGCCATCGCGCATGCGGCGCACCCTTACGTCGCGCAGGTCGAACGGAGCGGGCCGGCCGCGATCACCGGGTTCGTCTACGATCCGGCGGACCCCTCGGCCCACCCCGTCGTCGAGCTGACGATCGACGGCCTGCCCGTCGCGCTCGCGCGGGCGGAGATCTATCGGCCGGACCTGGAGCGGGCCGGCATCGGCGACGGCCGCTACGGCTTCAGCTTCGTCCTCGCCCCGGAGGCCGTTTCGGGGGGCGGCCTGGTCCAGGTCGGGCTGGCCAATCTCGCCATCGCGCTCGCCCCGCCGATCCCCCTGGATCGCCCGGCCGTCACCCGCGGTTCCCCCGGCGGCGAAGCGGGATCGGTCGAATGGCGCGGCGGTCTCCACGTGAGCGGCTGGCTCGCCCCGGGCCGCGATCCGGCGCGCCTGCGCGCCCGGGTCTGGATCGACGGCGAGCTGATCGTGGAGGCACGGCCCGACCGCTGGCATCCGCGCGGCCGCGGCGGCGAGCCGCCGGCCCCCGCCTTCGCGCTGCACCTGCCCGACCGGTTCGCGACCGGCCTGACCCAGCAGGTGATCGTGACCGACGGGTCCGGCACGCCCCTGAGCGGCAGCCCCCTGACCCTGGTGGCCTTTCCCGACCCGCTGGAGGTGCTGGCCGCCCGGGCCTACGGGCCGGACGCCGGGACGACAGCGGCCCGCGCCCGTCTGTTCGACACGCTGCTGCCCCGTACGCTCCCGTTCGACCAGCTGAGACCCTGGCTGCGGCGATATCCGCCGGCCGCGCCCGCCCTGCGCGCGGGCCGATCGGCCGTCGCGATCGTGGGGGATGGGCCGGCCGACGTTGCTCGCACGCGCGACAGCCTCGGCGACAGGCCCGACCCGTCCTGGCCCGTGGCGGTCCTGCCCTCCCCGGATCGCATCGGCTTCGACCCGGCCGATCTCCTCGCCTTCCTCGACGGCGCAGCCGCCGGCTCCGACAGCCTGCTGATCGTCCCGGCGGGCATCATCCTGGAGCCGGGCGCCCCCGGACGCCTCGCCGGGATCCTGGAGGCGGATCCGGACGCGCGTCTCGTGTACGGGGATCTCGCCGTCGGTCCGCCCGACCGGTCGACCGTCCTGGCCTTCCCGAGCTTCGATTACGAGCGCTGGCTCGAACAGGGCTACGGCGCGCTCGTCTTCGCCCTGCGCCCGCATTCTGCCGCGGAGGCGGCGCGGGCCGGAGCCAACAGCCTCTACCGCCTCGCCAACGCCCAGTTCGACGATCTCCCCCGGGCCCGCGCGGCGGTCGTGCATCTGCCGGGGGTCGCCGGGATCCTGCCGGACCTCGACCTGCCGGCGGCGACGCGGGCGCTGGCCGCCGCCACGCTCCGTCATCTCGAGGCGCGGGCGATGCCGGGGGAGGTGCAGCCGGGCCGCGGCGCGATCCTGCCCGCCGTGCGGGTCACGCGCCGGCCGGCCGAGGCGGAGGTCAGCGTCATCATCCCGACGCGCGATCGCGCCGCGTGCCTGGCGCGCTGCCTCGCGTCGATCCGGCCGGCCCTCGATCGGGCGCGGGCCGAGCTCGTCGTCGTGGGCACGGGCTCCTCGGATCCGGCCATGGCGGCGCTGCTCGACGGGGTCCGGGCGGCGGGCGGTCGCGTCCTGGCCGAGCCGGGACCGTTCACGCAGGCGCGCCTGATCAATCGGGCCGTGGAATCCGCCCGCGGCGCCCTCGTGTGTCTGCTCGACGATGACGTCGAGGCGCGCGGCGACGGGTGGCTCCCGGAGCTCCTGAGCCGCCTCGGCGAGCCCACGACCGTGGCCGCCGGAGCGGTGCTGCGCCGGCCGAGCGGCCTCGTCCGGAGCGGCGGCATCGTCCTGGGGCCGCAAGTCGCGGCGAGCCCCGCCATGACCGATCGGATGGCCGACGACGCGGGCCACGCCGATCTGCTCCGGGTCGCATCCGAACCCAGCGCCGTCACGGCGGCCTGCCTGCTCGTGCGCCGGGCGGCCTACCGAGCCGCCTGCGGCCTCGACGAGCGCCATTTCCCGACTCACTTCGGCGCCGTCGACCTCTGTCTCAGGCTCGGCGCGCAGGGCGGCCGCGTGGTCCTCACACCGCATCTCGACCTGGTGCATCACGGGGTCTGCGATGACGATCGGGGCCTGTCGGCCGGCGCGCGCGCCCGCCGCGCGCGTGAACTGACCGCCCTGCGCGCGCGCTGGGGCGCGACGTTGCTCGCCGATCCGGCCTACAATCCGCTCCTGGCGCTGTCCGAGCCGCCCTACACGGCGCTGGCCTGCCCGCCGCGGGCCCAGGATCCGCGCCGGCGCAGCCTCGGGGCGCCGGCCGCAATGCCCTCGGGACTGTGAGAATTGGCTCGCCGCCGCGTGCGATGGTAAGCGTAGTCGGCGATCAAAAAACAACCTGATGTCACTCTTGTCGGGGGGAATAGCTGTTGTTCGGCGAAGCTCAATCCGCGCACCTGAAGCGCGTCCTGAACACGGGCAGTGGTCCCTTCAATCCGTTGAAGCTGCATCCCGCCTTTCGCACCGGCGGCTGGCACGAGGTGCGCCTCGACATCGACGCGCGCCTCAACCCCGATCTGGTCGGCTCGGTCTTCGACATGCGCGCCCTGGTGCCCGACGCGTCGTTCGACGCGATCTGGTCGTCCCACAACGTCGAGCACCTGCACACGCACGAAGTGCTGCCGGCGTTTCGCGAACTCCGCCGCGTCCTGAAACCGGACGGGTTCGCGCTGATCACCTGTCCCGACCTGCAAGCGATCGCCTCGCTCGTCCTCGAGGGCAAGGCGGAGGCCACGATCTACACGGCGCCGGCGGGGCCCATCTCCACGCTCGACATGCTCTACGGACATTCCCAGTCGATCGCGTCCGGCGGGGTCTACATGGCGCACAACACGGGCTTCACCGCGGACCGGATGGCGCGCGTCTGCCTCGACGCCGGCTTCGCGGAGGTGCGCACGACCAAGGGCGGGTTCTTCGATCTCTGGGCGCTCGCCCTGATGCCGGAGGCGCGCAGCGAGCGGCTGGAGGCGATCTTCGCCGGGACGGAACAGCGCGCCCTGACCCAGTGACCGCCGTCAGCGCGGGGCGCGTCGCACCGCGTTCGGGCCTCGAACCTGGGTAGCACCGGACCTCATGAACATCCTGTTCGTTCACACGAACTTCCCGGCGCAATTCCGCTACCTCGCCGAGGTCCTGGCGGCCGACCCCGCACACCGGGTCGCCGCGATCGGATCCCAGACCGCCGGCCAGCTGCGCGGGGTCAGGCTGGAACGGTACCACTTCCACGACGTCGGGCACGCGGCCGTGCATTCCTTCGCGCGCCGGTTCGATTCCGAGGCGCGCCGGGCCGAGCAGGTGCTGTACACGCTCATCGCGCTCGAGAATTCTGGGTTCGTCCCCGACGTGATCGTGGCCCATAGCGGCTGGGGCGAGACGCTGCCGTTGCGCGCCAAGTTCCCGCGCGCGCGCCTCATCGTGTACTGCGAGTACTTCTATCGCGAGCACGGCCAGGACGTGCATTTCGACCCGGAATTCCCGCAATTCGGGGTCGACGGGATGACCTACCTGCGCGCCAAGAACGCCAGCCAGCTGCTGGCCCTCGCCGAATGCGATCTGGGATTGTCGCCGACCCTGTGGCAGCGCTCGACCTATCCGGACGCGTTCCAGGGCAAGATCGCGGTGGCGCACGAGGGCGTCGACACCGAGGCCGTCCGCCCCGACGACCGCGCCGTGTTCCATCTGCCCTCGGGGTTCGCGCTCACGGCGCAGACCGAGGTCCTGACCTTTGTGGCGCGCAACCTCGAACCGCTGCGCGGCTACCACGTGTTCATGCGCGCCCTCCCGGAGATCCTGCACGCCCGCCCGCAGGCGCAGGTCGTCATCGTGGGCGGCGACGGGGTCTCGTACGGCCCGTCCTCGCCGGACGGCCGGACCTGGAAGGACGTGTTCTGGGGCGAGGTCGCGCCCCGGCTCGACCCGCGCCGGGTGCACTTCGTCGGCGCCCTCGCCTACGGGCACTACCTGCAACTCCTCCAGGTCTCGCGCGCCCACGTCTATCTCACCTACCCGTTCGTGTTGTCCTGGTCGCTGATCGAGGCGTTGAGCGCCGGGTGCCTCATCGTTGGCTCGGACACGGCCCCGGTGCGGGAGGTGATCACCCACGGCCAGAACGGGCTGCTCGTGCCGTTCTTCGACGCGCGCAGCCTCGCCGCCGCCGCCATCGCGGCGCTCGGCGACCCCCGACGCTTCGCCGGGCTCAGGCAGCGCGCGCGGGAGACGGCGACCGCCGGCTTCGAACGCCGCCGCGCCGCCGCCGGGCAACTGGCCCTCCTCCAGTCGGCGCTGCGCTGACCCGACCCGCCAGCCGCACCGGAGGGCGTCGCGCGAAAACCCGCCGCGGCCGGGGCGGCGGAACGCCGTAGCGGCTAACGCACCAGCAACAGGCGCCGCGTAACCTTTTGATTCGTGCGGCGTTCTCCGCTGCATGGACGGAGGTTTCGACGTGGCTGAGGCATCCTGCGACCCGAAGGACGTGGCGCTCGCCGCCCTCACCAACCTGATCCGGCTCATGGGGGCCGAACTGGTGGCCGGACGCCATCGCGACGACATCGCCGTGTTCGAGCGGGCCGTGCGTGCCAAGGTCGGCGCGGTCGAGATCGCCGATTGCCCGACGGAGACCGTGCGGGCCGGCCTCGCCCTCGCATCCGCCCAGGTCGAACAGGCCCTCGAGCGGATCCGCCGGCAGGCCCAATCCACCTGCACCCCCGCCCTTCCGCGCGGCACCCCTGGCAAGACGGCCGGCAGCCCGTTCCTGCACTGAGCCTGTCTGACCGCTCGGACCGCGCGCGATGCAGCGGAGGCGGGGGGGGCCGTGCCGCGTGCGCGGTCAAATGACGGGCCTGGATACGCGGCGCCCTGTTCTCGCGCCTTTACAGGGCCTCCGGTACAGCAGGCCGGCTTTCACGACCGGGAGTGTACGGGTCCAGCCGGCGCTCGGTGGCCGCCCGTCGCGCAGAAGCCCCCAGGCCGAACAGGCGGCAGGGGACCGGCCTCGCAGCCGGCCCCGCCGACCTCATGCGAACATGTCGGGCTGGGTCTCGGCGATGTGGTTGTACAACGTCTGGAAGTGCAGCCAGCCGATATAGTCGCTGCCGACGTGCTCGCGGCTGTAGCGGGCCGTCTTCTCCGAGAGGAGCTGCGGCTTGATCCCGCTGGCCTCGACCAGGAGTTGCTGCTGGCAGACGCGCTCCAGGGCGATGAACCAGAAGGCCGCATCGTCGATGCTGTGGTGGCTGCAGGTCAGCAGGCCGTGGTTCTGGTGCAGCACGCCGCGGTTGCGGCCGATCTGCTGGGCGACCGAGAGGCCGCTCTCCTTCTCCACGGCCACGGCACCGGCCGAGGCGCCGATCACGGCGTGGCTGTTGTAGAAGGCCGCCGCGTCCTGGCTGATCATGTCGAGGGGTCGGCCGGTGGCGCACCACGCGGTTCCGTAGGTGGTGTGCGCGTGGCACATCGCCATCACCTCGGGGTGCTCGTCATGCACGGCGGCGTGCAGGACGAAGCCCGCCCGGTTGATCGCGTGGCGTCCCTCGACGACCCGGCCCCTGTGGTCGGCCAGGATCAGGTTCGACATCCGCACCTGCGAGAAGTGCACGCACATCGGGTTGGTCCAGTACAGCTCCGGACGCTCGGGATCGCGGATCGTGAGGTGTCCGGCGAAGCCGTAGTCGAAGCCGTGCATCGCGAAGGCCCGGCAGGCGGCCACGAGGTGCTTCTTGCGGTAGTCGCGCGCCTCGGCATGGCTGGCGAAGTCCGGCATCTCCGGAAAGATCAGGCCGGCCTGCTCGGGCTGGTAGATCGAGGTCCGCTTGCGGCCGGCATCGTCGTCGGGCAGGTCGAGGGTGGTCGCCGCGTCGTGGGAATGATCGTCGAGCATGGCATATCCTTTCGGTCGCAGTGGGGTGCGGGGTATCAGCGGTTGACGAGGCGCTTGGGCACCGTCAGCGCCAGGAGGCTGCCCAGGGCGAGGCAGGCGGCGAGGGTGTAGACGCCGAGGCTCGTGGACTTGGTGGTGTCGACGATCCAGCCGATCAGGTAGGGGCTCACGAACCCCGCGAGGTTGCCGACCGAGTTGATCACCGCAATGCCGGTGGCGGCCGCCGCCCCCGCCAGGATGGCGGTGGGCAGGCACCAGAACTGGGCCAGGGTCACCAGCACGCCGATGGTCGCCACGGTGAGCGCCGCCTCGGCGACGATCAGGTCGGTGCTGAACCGGATGCTGACCAGCCAGCCCGCCACCCCGACGAGGCCCGGCACCGTGATGTGCCAGCGCCGCTCCCGGGCCGCGTCGGACAGGCGCCCGACCGTGATCATCGCCACCGCGGCGGCGCCGTAGGGCAGCATGGTCAGGAGGCCGATCCGCAGCGGATCGGAGACGCCCGCGCCCTTGATCAGGGTCGGCAGCCAGAAGCCGACGCCGTACAGCCCCATGATGAAGAAGAAATAGATCCCGCAGAGCAGCCAGACCCAGCCGCTGGTGAAGCCGTCGCGGAAGCGGTGGGCGGTCACGGCGGCGCCGTCGGCCGCGATGGTGCGGGCGAGCAGCGCCTTCTCGTCGGGCTTGAGCCACTTCGCCTTGTCGATGCCGTCGTCGAGATAGGCGAGGACGCAGAAACCCAGCACCAAGGAGGGCAGCGCCTCGATCAGAAACAGCCACTGCCAGCCCGCGAGGCCGCCCGTGCCGGCGAACGCATTCATGATCCACCCGGACAGTGGGCCGCCCACGAGGCCGGCGATCGGGATGCCGGTCATGAACAGCGCGATGATGCCCCCGCGCCGCTCGGACGGGTACCAGTAGGTCAGGTAGAGGATCACCCCCGGAAACAGTCCGGCTTCCGCGAGGCCGAGGAGGAAGCGCAGCACGTAGAACCAGGTCGGCGACGTCACGAACATCATGGCGGCCGAGATCAAGGCCCAGCTGAGCATGACCCGGGCGATCCAGATCCGGGCGCCGACCTTGTGCAGGATCATGTTGCTCGGCACCTCGAACAGGAAGTAGCCGAGGAAGAAGATGCCGGCGCCGAGGCCGTAGATCGTCTCGCTGAACTGGAGGTCGCTCAGCATCTGCAGCTTGGCGAAGCCGACATTGACGCGGTCCAGATAGGCCGCGACGTAGCAGGCGAACAGGAACGGCACGAGGCGCCACGTGACCTTGCGGTAGACCCGCGTCGTTTCGTCGAGACTGGGCTCGACGAGGGTCATGACCCCCTGTGCCATCGCGTCGTCTCCCTAGACTTTATCGTTCCGCGACCGTCTCTGCGGTGCGAGCGGCACTATCCTGCGCGGTCGGGGCGTTGACAAACGACGATTTTTCACGCGTTTCATGAATTCAATTCATGGATTGCCCATGCGCCGGATCCCGAGCTTCCCCGCCCTGCGGGCCTTCGAGTCCGCTGCGCGCCTCGGCAGCTTCGCCCGGGCGAGCGGGGAGCTGCACCTCACGCCGTCTGCGGTGAGCCACCAGATCCGGGCCCTGGAGCGCTGGTTCGGGCGCGCCCTGTTCCGGCGGGCGAACCGCCAGGCGACGCTCACCGCCGACGGCCAGCGGCTGCTCGCGGGGCTGACCGGTGCCTTCGACGCGATCGAGACGATCTGCGCCGACCTGAGCCCGCCGCCGCCCTCGTCGCTCGCCGTGCACTGCACGCCGAGCTTCGCGGCCAAGTGGCTCGGGCCCCGGCTTCCCGCCTTCGTGGAGACGCATCCCGGCATCGCGATCCACCTCTCCACCAGCGCCGATCCGGTGGATCTCGGCCGGCACGGGGAGATCGATATCCTGATCGCCTATGGCCGGCCGCCGCGCGGGCCGGACCTGGCCGTCGAATCCCTCGGACCGGAGGAGATCGCCGCCCTGTGTACGCCGGAGCTCGCCCGGACGATCGGGGCGGTCGGGCCCGGGGTGGCCGGGCGCTTCACGCGGCTGGACTCGTCCTTCAGCCCGGTGCGGTGGCCGGACTGGTTCGCCCGCAACGGCCTGCCGGTCCCGGCGGCGGCGGCCGGTGCGGCCTTCGATCGGGGCTCCCTGGTGATCTCGGCCGCGGTTCAGGGACTCGGGGTCGCGCTGGAGACCCTGCGGTTCGCAGAAGGCGAGATCGGCGCGGGCCAGCTCGTGCGCCTGGGCGGCGGCCAGGTCGAGAGCCTGTACCGGGACCTTCACTTCATCTGCTACCGCGAGCGGGACGGGGCGCTGCAGAAGATCCAGGCCTTTCGCCACTGGCTCCTGGCGGTGGAGGAGGCGAGCCGGGCCCGACCGCATCCGCCCGCACGCGACGGGGCCGGGTCACGGTGATCCCAGCCAGAAGGCGTCGCCGGCCGCCTCGACCTGCCGGGTCAGGAAGTCCGAGACCAATCGGACCCGCGGCAGGTCGCGGGTGTCCGCGTGGGCGATCAGCCAGTAGGCGCGGACGATGCGCACCGCCCCCGGCAGGACCGCCACGAGGTCCGGGCAGGTGCGGGCCAGGAAATGCGGCAGGACGGCGAGGCCGGCCCCGCCCCGCACCGCTTCCAGCTGCGTGATCACGTTCGAGATCCGCGCCTGCGGATGGATCGCCGCCGAGACCTGCGGCAGGTAGTTGAGCTCGCTCGTCCAGAGCAGATCGTCGACGTAGCCGATCCAGCGGTGGTGCGGGAGGTCGTCCGCGGACCGGATCGCGCCCGCCGAATCCGCGTAGGCCCGCGCCGCGTAGACGCCGAGCGCGTAGTCCACGAGCTTGCGGGCGTAGAGCCGGCCCGTCTCGGGCCGGGTCATGCCGATGGCGAGGTCGGCCTCCCGCTTCGACAGGCTGAAGCTGCGCGGGTTGGCCACCAGCTCGATCTCCAGGGCCGGCTGGGCGGCGCAGAATTCGGCGAGGCGCGGGGCCAGGAAATAGGTCCCGAAGGCCTCGGGGGTGCCGAGCCGGACGGTGCCGCCGACCTGATGCGCATCCACGTCCAGACGCCCGCGCAGGCCGATCGCCACACTCTCCATCCGCTCCGCGTCCGCCAGCAACCGCTCGCCGTCAGCCGTGAGGGCGAAGCCGGACGGGCGCCGGTCGAACAAGCGCGTGCCGAGGGCGCCCTCCAGGGCGGACAGGCGGCGGCTCAGGGTCGAATGGTCGATGCCCATGCGCTGGGCGGCGATCGTCAGCCGCCCGAGCCGGGCGACGGCCAGGAAGGCGCGCAGGTCGTTCCAGTCGAAGTCGGACATCGCGCCCCGCCGGTGCCAGGCATGGGAATTCGCGCACGGCGCCTTTGCAATCCTTCGCATGGGCGTGCGCCAGATCGAATGATAATTCCGATCTTGCGACAAAGTGCAAACGCGGCGGGGACCGGGCCGAAGCCGGACCGATCGCGGATCGTCCAGGGAGAGTGCCACATGGCCTTGTTTTCCAAGCTTCAGCGGCGGGCGCAGGAGGGGCGGCCCGTGCGGGTCGGCCTGATCGGCGCCGGCAAGTTCGGCTCCATGTACCTGTCGCAGGCGCCGCGCACGCCCGGGATCCACCTGATCGCCGTGGCCGATCTGTCGCCGGACCGGGCGCGCCAGGCGCTGCGGCGGGTGGGCTGGGACGAGGCCGGCTTCGCGGCGCGCGGGATGGAGGCGGCGGCGCAGGCCGGCACGACCTTCGTCACCGAGGATACGGACGCGATGATCGCGAGCCCCTTCGTGGACATCGTCATCGACGCCACCGGCAGCCCGGCCGCCGGCATCCACCACGCCCTGACGGCCTTCGCGCACGGCAAGCACGTCGTGATGGTCAACGTCGAGGCCGACGTGCTCGCCGGCCCGCTGCTGGCCCGCCGGGCCGCGGAGGCCGGGGTGATCTACTCGATGGCCTCGGGCGACCAGCCGGCGCTGATCGCCGAACTCGTCGACTGGGCCCGCACCATCGGGCTTGAGGTGATCTGCGCCGGCAAGGGTACGAAGTACCTGCCGGCCTACCACGCCTCCACGCCCGACACGGTCTGGGGCCATTACGGCTTCAGCGCTGAGCAGGTGGCGGGGGGCGACTTCAACCCGCAGATGTTCAACTCCTTCCTGGACGGCACCAAGTCGGCGCTGGAGATGGCCGCGGTGGCCAATGCCTGCTGCCTGACACCCCCGCGCGACGGGCTTGCCTTCCCGCCCTGCGGCGTCGACGACCTGCCGAGCGTCCTGCGGCCCGTGGCCGACGGCGGCTGCCTCACCGAGCGCGGCACCGTCGAGGTGGTCTCGTCGCTGGAGCGGGACGGGCGGCCGGTGTTCCGGGACCTGCGCTGGGGCGTCTACGCGGTGTTCGAGGCGCCGAGCCCCTACGTGCGCGACTGCTTCGCCCAGTACGGCCTCAAGACCGACGACAGCGGCCGCTTCGCCGCCACCTACAAGCCCTATCACCTGATCGGCCTGGAACTCGGGATCTCGGTGGCCTCCATCGCGGTCCGCGGCGAGGCCACGGGCGCCACGGGGGACTGGCGCGGCGACGTGGCGGCCACGGCCAAGCGGGCCCTGCGGGCGGGGGAGAAGCTCGACGGCGAGGGTGGCTTCACCGTCTACGGCAAGCTGATGCCGACCCGCGATTCCCTGGCGCAGGATGCCCTGCCGATCGGGCTCGCCCACAACATGGTGCTCAGGAACGACGTGCCCGCCGGCCAGGCCGTGCGCTGGAGCGACGTCGCGTTCGACGCCGGCCAGGAGGCGATCCGCGTCCGGCGCGAGATGGAGGGCCTGTTCCGGCAGGAACTGGGCCTCGGCGCGGCCGCCCGGAAGGTCGCCTGAGCCGCGCGTCCGCCCCGCCCCCCTGATCGGGAGCCCGCCCCGCCCGTGCGGCGGAGCGGGCCACAGTCCAGCACGACCGCGACAGAGCCCACCCAACGGGCCGATCGGAGGAAACCATGGACCATGCAACCAGCCTCGGCCTGAACGCGCGGGTGGCGGAGACGAACGTCTATCGCAAGATCACGTGGCGGATCATGCCGTTCATCGTCGTCTGCTACCTGTGCGCATATCTCGACCGGGTGAATGTCGGCTTCGCCAAGCTGCAGATGATCTCGGATCTCGGCTTCAGCGATGCCGTCTACGGCTTCGGGGCCGGGGTCTTCTTCATCGGCTACTTCCTGTTCGAGGTCCCGAGCAACCTCGCCCTACACAGGCTCGGCGCCCGGGTCTGGATCGCCCGGATCATGATCAGCTGGGCGATCATCTCGGCCCTGACGCTGTTCGTGGCGACCCCGCTCCAGTTCTACGTGGCGCGGTTCTTCCTGGGGCTGGCCGAGGCCGGGTTCTCGCCCGGGATCATGCTCTACCTGACCTACTGGTTCCCGGCGAAGAAGCGCGGCTTCGCCCTCGGCTTCTACTACATCGCGATCCCCCTCGCGGGCGTCGTCGGTGGTCCGGTCTCGGGGCTGATCCTGGAGCATTTCAGCGGCTCCACCGTGATGAAGGCCTGGCAGTGGCTGTTCCTGCTGGAGGCGGCGCCCTCCCTGCTGGCCGGCATCGCCGTGCTCTTCCTGATGGTCGACAGGCCCGAGCAGGCCTCCTGGCTGACCGAGGCCGAGAAGGCGGAGGTGAGTGCCGAGCTGCGCCGGGAGGACGGCGAGAAGGTGACGCACGCCTCCTCGGCGGCCTTTCTGCGGGATGCGCGGATCTGGAAGCTCAGCGGCGTCTACTTCATGACCATTATCGGTCTCTACGGGATCAGCTTCTGGCTGCCGTCCATCGTGAAGGAATCCGGCATCACGAACGTCGCGACGATCGGCTGGCTCTCGGCGATCCCCTACCTCGTCGCGATTCCGTCCATCATCCTCACCGGGATCAGTGCCGATCGCACCCGCCGGCGCCGGGCGCATTTCGCCGTGGCCCTGGCGACCGGCGCGGTCGGCCTGGCGCTCGCCGGCTATGTCGGCCAGAGCCCCGCCGCCGCGGTGGCCTGCCTGTGCGTCGGCACCGCCGGCATGCTCTCGGCGCTGTCGCTGTTCTGGGGTGTGCCCTGCGCGTTCCTGGCCGGCACCTCGGCGGCCGCCGGGATCGCGACGATCAACTGCATCGGCAACCTCGCCGGGTTCGTCTCGCCCTACATGGTCGGGGGACTGAACGTCCTCACCGGCAATCCGGCGATCGGCCTCTACGCGGTGGCCGCCTGCATGCTGGTGGGCGCGGCGTTGATCCGGATCATCCCGGCCTCGCTGAGCGATCGATAGCGGCGCCTTCGCCGATCCGAAGCCGTGGGGTCGGGGCGGGTGTCATGGAGCCGGACTTCTGCGAACGGCCCGGCCTCGCGGGTGTCGCGCTGAATGTCTCCTCCGGCTCCGGGTCCGAATGGCCCGGAATGACCGGGTCGGGTGCCGAGCGGCCGGTCGGAACCGGCCGAGCGCGGTCAGGCCGCAGCGGTGAGGTCGATGCGGCCATACAGGGACCCGTGCCGGAAGCGGTCAGGACGGGTCCCGCAGGCGTCTGCTTCCGATCCGCAGGGTTTGATCGTCCGCGGCGCACGGAAGCGTCGCGCGATCGGAACGCACGACGCTTCCGTCCCCCCTGCGACGGTCGGTCCTGCCGGCCTCCGAGGGGTGTGGAACGCCAGCCGCGGGAGATGCGCATCAGTCGGCCGCCGCCGTGCGCGGGGCCACCTCCCCTCCGGCGATGTGCACGACATCGCCGCTGGCCAGGAACTCCTGCGGGTTGTCGATGAGTTTTTCGGCGGTCGTTATGCCCAAGCGCACCTCGACCTCGTTGCCGAGGTTCCGGCCCAGCGTCACGGGCTTCAAGACGACCCTGTCGTCGTCCGCCACTTCCGCCACCTGCGTGCCGTTGCGGTCAAAGATCAGCGCGGTGGCGGGCACGCGCAGAATGCCGGGGTCGGAGGGCACGTGGAACCGAACCTCGACAAACGCGCCCGGCCAGAGCTTGCCCTCGGGGTTGTCCGCCTGAAGCTCGACCAAGCCCTTCCGGGAATCCTCCGCGATCGCGTTGGACATGGACGTGACCTCCGCGGTGAACGGCGACTCCTGCCCAGGCACCCTCAGGGCCGCCTGAAGCCCCGGCTTCATCACGGCCAGAAAGGCCTGCGGCACGTTCACGTAGACGCGCACGCGATGGATGTCAGACACCCGATAGAGCGGCCGCCCCGCCGTCCCCCCCGCCGTGAGCAGGTCGCCGATGTCGACATTGCGCGCGGTCACGACGCCGTCGAACGGCGCCTTGATCTCCTTGAACCGCGTCAGCTCCTCCAGGCGCCCGACGTTGGCCTGCTGGGCGACGATGTTTGCCTTGGCCACCGACAGGGCCGCGGCCCGGGAGGCCGCGGTGAAGCGGTCTGTGTCGCCGCGCTCCTCGCTCGACCAACCCTGTGTCACGAGGCGGGCGGTGCGCTTGTTGGTGGCCGCGCTGAGGTCGGCGTTCGCCTGGGCCTGATCGACCGCGGCCTGCAACTGGACGAGGGTGGCGCGCGCCTCCGCCAACTGCTGGTCGAGGTCGGGCGCCGAGATCTCGGCCAGGATCTCATCCTTGCGCACCCGGGCGCCGATATCCCGATGCCAGGCCGTGACGTAGCCGCTGGCGCGCGCGTAGAGCGAGCCCGTGTAGAAGGCGTTGAGCGACCCGGGCAGAGTCAGGTCCTCGTCCATAGGGCCGCGCCGCGCCTGCACGACCCGGACGGTGGGTACCGCTTGGCGTTCGGTCCAAGCCTCGACGTCCTGCATCCCTCTCGCCCGGTCGCCGATGCCGAGCCAGGCCAGCGCCGCCGCGCCGACTGCCACGCCGGCCAGGAGCAGGCTGACCCTGCGCGCCGACGGCGTGCGGGGCGGCGCGAGGGGAGGTTCGACGCGATCGCGATCGATGTCGTCTCGGGGATGCATGCGGGATCCGGATCAGGCGGACGAGGACGGGACGGCATGGGCAGCGGCGTCGAGCGGCGTCATGCGCCGGCTTCCCGCTCGACGCGGCCGCCCGTGCACGATGCCGAAGACCACGGGCACGAAGAACAGCGTCGCCAGCGTTGCAAACAGCAGGCCGCCGATGACGGCGCGGCCGAGCGGCGCGTTCTGGCCTGGCTCGATCGCCATCGGCGCCATGCCGATGATCATGGCCAGCGCGGTCATCATCACCGGCCGCAGCCGCGTCGCTCCGGCTGCCAGCGCGGCCTCGAGCGCGCTGCGCCCGGCGCGGAGCTGCTCGCGGGCGAAGCTGATGACCAAGATCGAGTTGGCGGTGGCCACGCCCATGCACATGATCGCCCCGGTCAGCGCCGGTACCGAGACGTGCGTGTGCGTCGCAAACAGCATCCAGACGATCCCGGCCAACGCCGCGGGCAGCGCCGTCACGATGACGAACGGATCGATCCAGGACTGGAAGTTGATGACGATCAGCAGGTAGATCAGCACGATCGAGAAGGCGAGACCGACGAGCAGCTGCTGGTAGGCCTGCGCCATGGTCACCGCCTGCCCGCGCACGGTGACGGTCGACCCCTTCGGCAGGTCGGATTTCGTCGCGTCGATCGCCCGTTCGATGTCCGCCGTAACACCGCCGAGGTCGCGGTCCTGCGTCGTGGCCAGAATGTTGACGGTGGGCGCGATGTTGTAGTCCGTCGCCACGGCGCTGAGCGGTTCAGGCGCGATCGACGCCAGTCCACCCAGGAGCTGTTCCGAGCGGGCGGCGGTAATCGGCAGGTTGTTGAGGTCGCCCAGCGTATCGATCGCGTATTGTGGCGTCTGGACCGAGACCGGGTAGGACACGCCGTTGCGCGGGTCGAGCCAGTAGGTCGGGGCCGTCTGCGTGCTGCCGGACAGCGTCGCTTGGATACTTGTGGCGGCGTCTCCCTCGGTGAGGCCGACGACACCCGCGAGCGCGCGGTTGAAGTCGACCCGGAGGGCTGGGTTGCGCGCCTGCTCTTGGATGCGCGCATCGGCGACCCCCGCCACGCGTCGGACCCGGGCCAGCAGCTTGTTGGCGTAGGCGCGCCCCCCAACGACGTCGCGACCCGCAACCTGCACATCGAGCGCGGCGGGGGAGCCGAAGTTCAGGATCTGGCTGACGATGTCAGCGGGCAGGAACGCGAAGGTAACACCCGGAAAGTCCTGCGGCAGCCGCTCGCGGAGGGCGCGGGTCAACGCGGCCGTCGACGGGCCGCCCGCCGCCTCCCCCTGGCCGCCGGCCTCGTCGAGGGTCACCAGCATGTCGGCGTCGAAGGTGCCGATGGTGCCGCTGTTGCCATAGGAAATATTGATGCCGCTGATCGGAAGCCCGATGTTGTTGACGACGCTGGCCACGCGCCGCGCGGGGATCAGGGCGCGCACGCGCCCCTCGACCCGCCCGGTCAGCGCCGTCATCTCCTCGATGCGCGTGCCTGTCGGCGCCCGCAGGTGAATGCGCAACGCGCCCGCGTCCACATCGGGGAAGAAGTCGCGCCCGAGGTAGGGAACGAGGCCGAACGACAGGGCGACGACCCCGAGGAAGCCGGCCGCGAACGTCTTCCGATGTGCCAGCGCCAGGGCGAGCAGCCCGAGATAGGCCTGTCGCAGCGCCTCGAAGCGGCGCTCGAAGCCCCCCTGAAACCGGGCGAACGGGCCCGGCTTGGCGGCCGGGTCCTGTCCGTGGGTGTGCTCGGTCAGCAGGTAGCGCGCCAGCGTCGGCACCAGGGTATAGGTGAGCGCGTAGGACGCGATCATCGCGAACACCACCGCCATCGCCAGGGGTCGAAACAGGAAGCCCGCCACGCCGCCGAGCGCCAGGAGCGGCACGAAGGCGATGCAGATGCAAAACAGGGCGATGGTGGCCGGCGGCATGATCTCCTGGGCGCCGCGGGTGATCGCCGTGACGATATCCTCGCCGAATTCCTCCATGTGCCGGTTGATGTTCTCGATGGTCACGGTGGCGTCGTCGACGAGGATGCCCACCGCCAGCGCGAGCCCGCCCAGCGTCATCACGTTGATGGTCTGCCCGAGCGCCGACAGCGCGATCAGCGAGCACAGCACGGCGAGCGGGATCGAGACGGTGATGATCAGGGTGGAGCGCCAGCTGCCCAGGAACACCAGGATCATCAGGCCGGTGAGGGCGGCGGCGATCACGCCCTCGCGCACCACCGCCACCACGGATTCCCGCACGAAGCCGGATTGATCGGCGACGTACTTGAGGTCGACCCCGGCCGGCAGGGTCGCCTGGATGGCCGGAAGGCGCGCCTTGACCTCGGCGATGATGTCCAGCGTCGAGGCGTTGCCGATCTTCAGGATCGACATCAGCACGCCCTTCTTGCCGTCGAGTTGGACGACGTTGGTCTGGGGCGGCGAGCCGTTGCGCACATGGGCGACGTCGCGCATGAACACCACGGCGCCGTCGACGACCCTGACCGGCAGGTCGTTGAACGCCTCGATCGTCTTCGGGGAGTCGTTGAGATCGACGATCCACTCGAAGGTCCCGATCTTCTGCGTGCCGACCGGGTTGATCAGGTTCTGCCGGGCCAGTGCCGCGCCGACGTCGGCCGCCGACAGGCCGTGCGCGTGGAGCGCCGACTGGTCGAGGTCGATCTGCACCTGCCGCGCCGCGCCGCCGTAGGCGTAGGGCAGCTGGGCCCCGGGGATCGTGGTGAGCTGCGGCCGGATGAAATTCTGGGCGAGGTCGTTGAGGGCCGTCTGCGAGAGGCTGTCGCTCGACAGGGCGAGCTGAATAATCGGCACGCTCGACGCGTTGTAGGCGAGCATCAGCGGCGGCGTGATGCCCGGCGGCAGCTGCTTGAGCTGCGTCTGCGAGATCGAGGTGACCTGCGCTTGGGCGGCGGTGATGTCGACGCCGGGCTGGAAGTAGATCTTCACGATCCCATAGCCCGGGACCGACTGGGATTCGATGTGCTCGATGTCGTTGACCGTGGTGGTCAGAGAGCGCTCGAATACGGAGACGATCCGACCCGACATGTCATCGGCCTGCAGACCGGTATACTGCCAGACGACACTGATCACCGGGATGCCGATGCGCGGGAAGATATCGGTCGGCGTCCGGACGATCGACATGACCCCGAAGATGAGGATCAGGATCGACATCACGACGAAGGTGTAAGGCCGCAGCAGAGCCAGTCGGACGATCGCCGCCATGCTTTGGATCCGCCTCAATCAGTTCGGTCGACGAAAGCCGCCGACCGCGTTCATCCGCATACCGTATTATGCATTCATAGGGCCAGTGCGGCAATTTGATGATGTCGATCGCGCGTGACGATCAGAAACATCGAGAGACAATGTCTGGATTTTAGACAACAAGGATGTTTGTGCTGATATAATATTAAAAATTGCTCGGATTAGATGTCCAGATCGCGAAAATTTTCGTGACGGTAAGTCCGTGGATCGCGTTTGGCCCTTCGCGATCATCCGTCACCCAATCGCGGGGCGTTGCCTTCAAGCATTCGCTATCGGATCGCAGAAGAAAATCGACGCTCCGCACGCGGCTTTGAGCTGAGACAGCGCCCTGATGTGATGAATTCAGCCACGCAGCAGCTATACGCTGGGTCCGCTCTGGCGCGGCTTCGGCGGTTTCTTGCATGACCAGGATGGACGCATTTCAGACATGACATGCCGAGTCCCCAGTGGCCCACCAGCCGGCAACGCACATCGCGCCGCCGGCCGACTGTGTCTTCAGCCGCCGCCGCAGCACTCGGGCGTAGCAAGGCGATCTCATCCCGCCGGCGCGTCCGCATCGGCAGATCCGGCCCGTCACGCCATCGCCGTGTGACCTCGCTGCCCGGCTTTGAGACACGACGACGGCCCCATACCAGCCGTCCACCTCGCCCTCGGCGATCGTCGCCGGCCGTGGGCTTCTCAGGGCGCTCGGTAGCCAGTTCGGTGGTGAGGGCGGTCGATCCCGCCGATCCGCCGGCGCAGGCTTGCACGCGCGCGTGGGCCCGGGTTGTCGATGAGCCGGGCCGGAGCCAGGATCGCCGCTGGGGCCCCATTGGGTCGACACCGTCTCCCCGGCAGGACCACGGGCGCCGTCTCGCGCAGAGGTGATGCCGGGGCCTGATTGCCAAGCTGCGGCAGGGGGCGCAGGCCGAGATCGGCTCGAAACGCGGGACCTTCCGTCCGAATGTCTGTCACAACGCTGAAACCGACTGCGAAACTGCGCGACGGGCTGCCGCCGGGCCAGCGCGGCCGGGCCATGGCCGCGGTGCTCACCGGAGTGGCGCTCGCCACACTCGACACCGCGATCGCCAACACGGCGTTGCCCACCATCGCCGCTGATCTCGGGGTCGATCCCGGCGCCTCGGTCTGGATCGTGAACGCCTACCAGCTCGCGGTCGTGGCGACGCTGCTGCCGATCGCGGCACTCGGCGAGATCGTCGGGCAGCACCGGATCTACGTCGCCGGGCTCATCCTGTTCATCGGCGCCTCGCTGGTCTGTGCCCTGGCCTGGTCCCTGCCGACCCTCGTCGCCGCGCGCGTGCTCCAGGGGATCGGGGCGAGCGCCCTGATGGCGGTCAACATCGCGCTGATCCGCTTCATCTACCCCGCGCATCAACTCGGCCGCGGCGTCGGGCTCAATGCCTTCGTCGTCGGCGTCGGCTTCGCGGTCGGTCCGACCGTGGCATCGCTGATCCTGCTAGCCGCACCCTGGCCCTGGCTGTTCGCCGTCAACGTGCCGATCGGCCTCGGTGCTCTCGCACTGGCCTGGATCGCCCTGCCCGACACAGGACGGTCCGGGCACAGCTTCGACGCCCCTGGCGCGCTCCTGAACGCGGCCGCGTTCGCGCTGCTCGTGCTCGGATTGGGCGAGGCGGCACACGAGGAACCGCTCTGGCGCGTCATGGCGGAGATCGGCGGCGCGCTCGTCTGCGGCGCCCTCCTTCTCCGTCGCCAAAGGAACCACCCGGCGCCGATGTTGGCTGCCGATCTCCTGAAGCGCCCCCTGTTCGCCCTGTCGGCGTTGACCGCGGTGTGCGCCTTCGCGGCGCAGGGCCTCGCCTTCGTCTCGCTGCCTTTCCTGTTCCAGCACACGCTCGGCCGCTCGCAGGTCGAGACCGGCTTCCTGATGACGCCCTGGCCCGTGGTGGTCGCGCTTCTGGCGCCGGTGGCCGGGCGCCTCTCGGATCGGTATGCCCCGGGTCTGCTCGGCGGGGTCGGGCTCGCCGGCCTCGCGGTCGGAATGGGTCTGCTCGCGGTGCTGCCCGCGAATCCGAGCGTCCCGGATATCATCTGGCGAATGGCGATCTGCGGGGCTGGATTCGGCTTCTTCCAGGCCCCGAATCTACGCGCCATCATGACGAGCGCGCCGCCGGCCCGCTCGGGCGGGGCGAGCGGCATCGTGGCGACGGCGCGGCTTCTCGGCCAGACCCTGGGCGCTGCCCTCGTCGCTGCGTGCTTCGCGGTCGCGGGCGTGCACGGATCGGCGCTCGCCATGGGCCTTGGGTGTGCCTTTGCCGGATTTGCAAGCGCGGTGAGTTTCCTGCGTCTGGCCGTAAGTTCATAAGGTCGTCGCCGGCTGGCGAGCCGGTCGCCTTGCTCGGCGGGGGCGGAGCCACTCGCTGCCGACGCCCAGGCCAGTATGAGTTCGCGCAGCGGGATGACGGTCCGACCGGGCGCGATCCAAACCGACATAGAGCCGAAGGGAGAGCGGGCATGATAGGATGGCGGGCGCGCCTCGGCTTCCTGGTTCCTCCGGGTAATCCGACGGTCGAGGTCGAGATGGGCGCTCTGGCCGCCGTGCCCGGCGTCTCGGTCCACTACACCCGGATGAACGCGACCGGCGAGACCGGCAGTCTCGCGGGACAGGATGCGCGCAACCGCGAGCAGATCGCCGGCCTCGACGCGAACATGGCCCTGCTCTGTCTGGTCAAGCCGAAGGTCGTCGTGCTGGCGCACACCGCGACCAGCTACACGCTCGGGCAGGCCGAGGAGGCCGCCCTCGTCGCGCGGATGGAGGAGCGCTACGCCACGCGCTTCATCACCGCGTTCGGGAGCGTCGTGGCCGGGCTCCGGCACCTCGGTGTCCGCACGATCGCCTTCGGCACGCCTTACGCGCTGGAGGCGACCCTGCAGGGCAAGGCGCTGCTCGAGGCGCACGGCTTCGCCGTCGTCAATCACGGCAACTTGCCGGGCGTGCGCAACATCTACGACGAGACGGCGGAGCGGGCCTACGGCCTCGGTCGCCTCGTGGATCATCCCGACGCCGAGGCCCTGGTGCTGAGCGGCGTCGGGATGCCCACCCTTGCGACGATGGCCACGCTGGAGCGCGACCTCGGCAAGCCGGTGATCTCGGCAGCCTCGGGTATGATGTGGAACGCGCTTCGCGCCGCGGGCCTGCGCGAGGCCGTTCCGGGGTACGGCGCCCTTTTGGCGGGAGCCGATGGCCGGTCTGAGGGTCGCTGAGGCGCCCCCCGCGGCGGTACGAGGCTCAGCGCCGCGAAGGCACCCCGAATAAGACGGCCGGGAGGACCCCTTGCGGACACGAGCGGAAGCGATCGGCTGGTACGGCCAACTGGATGCGACCGAGCGCCGGACGTTCTGGGCTTGCTTTGCCGGCTTTGGCCTCGATTCCATGGACAACAGCATCTACGCGCTGGTGATCCCGGCCCTGATCGCCACGCTCGGAATCACGCGGCCCGAGGCGGGTTACCTCGCGACCGCGGCGCTGTTGGGCGCGGCGGTGGGGGGCTGGGGCGCCGGCGTGGCGGCGGACCGGATCGGCCGGATCCGCGTGCTGCAAGGGACCATCCTATGGGTCGCGCTGTGCACCTTCGGCGCCGCATTCGCGACCGGATTCGCGCCGCTGGCCCTGCTGCGCTTCGGCCAGGGCATGGGCTACGGCGGCGAGGCAGCGGTCGGGGCTACCCTGATCAGCGAGGTGGTGCGGCCCGCCCTGCGCGGGCGCGTCGCCTCCGCGGTCAGCAGCGGCTACGCCGTCGGCTACGCGGGTGCCGTGGCGCTGTTTCCGATCATAGCCAGCCTGTTCCCGCAGGACCTCGGTTGGCGCGTGTTCTTCGCGATCGGGCTCATCCCGGCCGCGGCGGTATTCCTCATCCGCCGGTTCGTGCCGGAATCCGGCGTGTACGCCGAGAGCGCCGCCGCATCGCGCCGTACCGGCGGACTCGATGTCTTGCGGATCTTCACGCGTGCGCATCGGCGGACGACGCTCGTGGCCGCGACCCTGTCGACGGGTATCTTCGGCGGCAATTACGTGATGATCATCTGGTTGCCCACGTATCTGCGGACCGCGCTCGGCTTCACGGTCGCGACCAGTGCGGGGTACCTCGCCGCCAACATCGCCGGCTCGCTGGTCGGCCCCCTCCTCTACGGCCAGTTGGCCGATCGGGTCGGCCGCCGGCCGGCCTTCGGCGTGTTCCTGCTCCTACAAGCGCTCAATGTCAGCCTGTACGTGTTCGCGGCGCCGAGCCTCGGCCCCCTGATCGGGTTGAGCTTTGCCCTCGGCGCCTGTCAGAACGCCCTGGCGTCGGGCATGACGCCGACCTTCGCCGAGTTGTTCGAGACGAGCCTGCGGGGCAACGCCCAGGGCTTCTGCCTCGGTGGCGGCCGGGGGTTCGGCTCGGTGATGCCGGCCCTGGTCGGGCTCATCGCGGCGACCGCTCCGCTCGGCACCGCGATGGGCGTGTGCGCGTTGGGCGCCTACGCCATAGCTTTCGCCGCGACCCTGGCGCTACCCGAGACGACCGGCGTCGAACTGGGAGGCGTCGGCGAACCGCCGATGTTGGGCCGCGATGATCCGAGCCGCGCCCGCCAGGCACGATAGCCGTTCGCGCGGGATGGTTTTACGATGTCTGCCGCGATCCGGCTGCAGTGCGCCGCGACGTCCCACGCATGCGAGCGGGATCTCCCGCGCGCCCGTCATCACCGCTGGACGGCGTACGACAGCGGGCGGGGTAAAGGTCAGGAGAGACCCATGGACATCGACCGACGCGTCCTCCTGGCCGGCGCGGCCGCCCAGTTCCTGCCCATCCGCACCGCCTCGGCCGAGGATCGCCCCATCCCCCCGGTCAGCGGCCGGATGAAGGCAATCGTCGCCGGACCGGAGGGGGCGAGCCTCACCGAGATCGACATTCCCTCCCCGAAGCCGACGGAGGTGCTCGTCAGGGTTCGGGCGGCCGGCCTCAACCGCGCCGATCTCTCCGTCGCCGCCGGGCAGCCGCACGGCCCGGCCGGTGGTTCCGGCGCGGTGCCGGGCCTGGAATGGGCCGGAGAGGTCGTGGCGGTCGGCGCGGCCGTGAGTGATATCCATCCCGGTGACCGCGTCATGTGTTCCGGCGCCGGGGGCTACGCCGAGTATGCCGTGGCGGATCACGGGCGGACCCTTCCGCTCCCCGCGGGCCTGTCGTTCGAGGTCGCCGCGACCCTACCGGTCGCCCTGCAGACGATGCACGACGCCCTGATCACGCAGGCGCACCTGCAGCCGGGCGAGACCGTGCTGATCCAGGGGGCGAGTTCCGGCGTCGGGCTGATGGGGCTTCAGATCGCCCGGTGGCGCGAGGCTTCGGTCGTGATCGGTACGTCGCGAAGCCCCGAGCACCGCGCGCGCCTGTCCGAGTTCGGCGCCACGCTGGCTATCGACACCAAGGATCCGACCTGGCCCGAGCAGGTGCAGGCGGCGACCGGCGGTCGGGGCGTCGACGTGATCATCGATCAGGTCTCCGCGCCGGTGGCCAACGGCAACCTGCAGGCCGCAGCCGTGCTCGGACGCATCGTCAACGTCGGCCGGCTCGGCGGCAGCCGGGGCGAGTTCGACTTCGACCTGCACGCCACGAAGCGCATCAGCTACATCGGCGTGACCAACCGGACCCGGACGATCGAGGAGCAACGCGCGATCACCGCGCGCGTCCGGTCCGACCTGGGGCAGGCTATCGCGACCGGGGGCTTCAGCCTGCCGATCGACAGCCGGTATGCGCTGGCCGAGGCGCCGGCCGCGCTCGCGCGCATGAAGGCGAACGCGCATTTCGGGAAGATCGTCCTGAGCGTCTGACGCCCGGCCCGCATCGTCCAGGCTGCGCGGCCAACCCCACGGCGACCGCAGCGCTCCCGGCTGGATCGTCGCGCTTCAGCGGCACGATACCGGGCCACGCGATCGCATCCGGCCGGCGATCATGGCGCGCCGATCGCGCCAATCTCCGCCTCTCGGCGCCGCGGCCGGACGCGCGGGCTGCCGCATCGCGGGATCGGCATGGCCGAGCGATGTCCGTCCTGCGATCGCCGCAAGAGCACTTCGCGCGGTCCCGTTACGCCTGCGCCCGCCGGACCGGTGAAGCCGTTCTGCCGCGTGCTCGAGTTCCGCGGGACGACCTCCACGGCGATGGGGCCAGGATTTGGATGCGGGCACGAGTTTCGCGATGGCGATCCGGACATCCGGCGGGGAAGATAAGGGACACGATGGCTGACCAGATCAACCGCCGGAGCGCGCTCGTCGGCATGGCTGCCACCGGTGCCCTGTCGGCGGTCGGGCCCGGACCGGCCACAGGTGCGACGGGTTCGAGCACGACCGCCTCCGCGGGCGAACTGGCTGCCGCGATCCGGGGCGGCCGCCGCTCGGCGCGCGAGATCGTCGATCTGCACCTCGAACGCATCGCCGCGGTGAACCCGCGCTTGAATGCCGTGGTCCAGCTGACCGCCGATGCGGCGCGCCGGGAGGCGGACGAGGCCGATGCGATGTTGGCGCGTGGTCAGGTCAAGGGCCCGCTCCACGGTGTTCCGGTCACGATCAAGGACACGCTCGAGACGGCCGGCACGATCTGCACGGGCGGTACCCTCGGGCGGGCGTACTCCGTGCCGAGGACCGACGCCACCGCCGTCGCGCGACTGCGGGCGGCCGGAGCGATCGTGCTCGGGAAGACCAACGTGCCGGAGTTGGCCGGAGCCCTGGAGACCGACAACCTCGTCTACGGGCGAACCAACAATCCCTACGATCTCGCCCGCACCCCGGGTGGAAGCAGCGGCGGCGAAGCCGCGATCGTCGCGGCGGCCGGCTCGCCGCTCGGCCTCGGGACCGATGCGGGCGGCAGCATCCGTGTCCCGGCGCATTACTGCGGCCTCGCCGCGCTCAAGCCGACCGCGGGGCGCGTCCCGCGGACCGGCCAGTTCCCCCGGCCGATGGGCGCGCGCAACGCGGTCTTCCACGTCAGCCTGATCGCCCGGAGCGTGGATGATCTGGCGCTGGCTCTGCCGATCATCGCCGGGCCCGATGTTCAGGATTACACCGTCGTCGATATGCCGCTGCTCGACAGCCATAGCGTCGATATCGCGACGTTGAGGCTGGCGTATTTCGATGACGATGGCCTCGCATCGCCCACCGCCGAGATCGCCGCGGCCGTACACCAGGCGGTCGAGGCCCTGGCACAGGCGGGCGTGGCCGTGACGGAGCGCCGGCCCCCGGACGCGGCCAAGGCAGGGACCATCTACTACGATATGACACGCGGCGACGGCGCAGCCGGTGTCCGGGCCTTCCTGAAATCGGTGGGCACCGAGCAGATCTCGCCGCTGTTCGAGCGGTCGCTGCAGTCGCGCTCCTCGCCCGCGATGGGAAGCATCACGGAGGCGCTCGCCGCATTCAATCGCTGGGATGCCTACCGCAACGCGATGCTGGCCTTCATGCAGGATTACGATGCCCTGCTCTCGCCGGTCCTGCCCTACGTGGCGCCGCCACATGGCACGAGCTTCGACGAGGAACTGCAGAAGGGCATCGGTTACGCGCAGATGCACAATCTGACCGGCTGGCCGGCCGCGACGGTGCGCATTGGGACATCGCCTGAGGGACTGCCGCTCGGCGTGCAGGTGGCGGCTCGCCCGTGGCGGGAGGATGTCGCGCTCGCCCTCGTCCGGCGCCTCGAAACCCGCTTCGGCGGCTGGACCGCGCCCAGCATCTAGGTCGGGGCAGCGAGCCCCGTGAGGGATCCGCCGGACCGGCTGATGCGCGCGGCGTCGGCGGCCCGTACGGCTACGCTCACCGAGCCGACGGCCCTGGAGGACAGCCGGAGGCCCGACGAAGGCGCAGCCTGAGAGCGGCGGGCTCTCTGCGGGACGCCGAGGACCTGCGGCGGATGATTCGTTCTGAGTAGCTGCGGAAGACAGCGCCTGCGCAACGTTCCGAACGCTGCGGCGCCCGCACGGATCGACCGTCGAACGATCGACTTTTCGGACGTCGTCAGCCGCTGGTCACTCCGGACGAACTCCGATCTCGCGCAGATACGACGCCGTCGCCGGGTGCAGCCAAGCGGCCGGTACGGTCGAGGCCAGGGTGCGCGGGTCGCTCTCGCGGCCCTGGGGATAGGCGCGGGCCAGGGCCTCCCGACCTCGGTCGATCGCCCGCACGAGCCGGGTGACACGGGCGGCGTCGAGGCCGGGTCGAGCCAGGATGAAGCTCCAAGACCCGACGGTTGCGATGGGGGCATCCTGTCCGCGGAAGGAGCCGGCCGGGACGGTCAGGCGGCGCATCGAGGCGCGCAGGGCCAGGATCTTTGGGATCGCCTCGGGCGCAGGGCCGAAGAAGCGGGCGCCGCCGGGCGCGTCCGCGAGGGTCTTGAAACCTGGCCAGCCGAGGCTTGCGCCCCACAGAGCCGTCGCGCGGCCGTCGAGAACTTGCGTTGCGCCGTCGCCGGCGTCGTCGAGGAGGATCGGCGTGATGTCGCGGTCCGGATCGATGCCGGAGCCTTGGAGCACGGTTCGCCCCATGATCGTGAAGCCCGAGCCGCGCGTGCCGAGCGCGACGGCACGGCCGCGCAGATCCTGCACGTTCTGAATCGGACTGGAGGCGGGGACCACAAACATGCCGGGCGAGGCATCGATGGGTGCCACGACCGACAAGCCGCTCCCGTCGGCCGGTCCACCGGACAAGGCCTCGTAAGCATACTCACCCTGCACGAGGGCCAGGTCGAGCGTGCCCGTTCTGAGCAGGGTCAGGTTTTCCGTTGAGCCCCTCGTGATCCTCGGCTCGATCACCACACCTCGGTCGACCTCACGGACGGCGGCGATCAGCGCCCGGCCGAAGGCGGGGAATGAGCCACCGGGCGTCGCCGTCCCGAGCGTCAGACGCAGCTCTGGCTCAGAGCGTTGAGCGCGCGCGGGTCCGGTCGCTGCGAGGGTGATGATCCCGAGGAGCAGTTCCCGTCGCCGTCCCATGCTGCGCTCCACCGACGGGCCCGTCCCGATACGTCAACCACCGCTTCCGGTGCCTGGCGAATTCCGGACCGTCTATGGACGTGAGATTTTGACCACTGATTTGTTCCGCAGTCGCGTTGCGTTACCGCGATGCCGCGCGATCGACAGCATCGGATCGCTGGGCATTGGCGTGCCGAAGGGCGGGCGTTAAAGCCCATGCCATGTTCGATGACGCAGCCGCTCAGCGCTATCTCGCGGGATTAGCCCCGGTGGCTATGGGGTCCGTGCGCTGGCTGATCTATGACGATAAGCGCCAATGGGTCTCGGTCGTCGATGGTGAGATCGCCTCGCTGCGGGAGGATTGCGCACAGGTCGTCGGCGCCTCGGTGGAGGCGGATGCCTGCGTGTCATTCGGCGATGCGATCCGCGCGTTCCTCGCCGAAGGGACCGATCGCACGCCGCAGATTGTCGCCCTGTCGTGCGCTGTGTTGATGCAGAGCATCGGTGATCTCGACGCGGTCTTCGTCCAGATCCAGTCCGGGATCATGGCGACCCTTGTTTCCGCCGAGGACGTCGTCGTCAGGCCCGTCGCCGCATCAACGTGACCGGACGGATATTTGCGCTCGGGCAGCTCGCGGGCGACCGACGCGCCCGTCAGCCCCTGCCCGGCCATACCCAGCTGAAGAGCAGCCGTGCGCGACCTCGGCATCGAGGCGGTCGGCGCGCCGGCGATATCCGCGCAGACCGTCATCTGACGATCACCGCGGCGGCCACAAACGCCGTCGCGCCCCGGGGCCAAGCCGTAAGCTTTGCTTTGGGGAGCCCGCTCGCCATGTAGCGGCCCATGATCCGACTGATCCCCAGCCTGCCCGCCGTCTACGTCATCGTACGCGTGGTGTGGCCCAGCCCGTGGCCGCTCGCGCTCAAGCTCAGCGTCACCGTCCTCCTGCTCGTCGCATCCCAATACCATCTCTGGTGTCGCCTCTCCTCCGGATCGGTCTTCGCGCCGGAGTTCCCCCGCCCGGTGGTGATCCTGTTCAACGGGGCGTTCGGCGCGCTCGCGTTGGCGACACCGATGCTCCTTGCCCTCGATGCCGCGTCGCTGGTGGGCTGGGTCCTGTCCGGGGGCGGATGGGCGGTCCCCATGGCCTGGCGCTACGTGGCGGTCCTCGCGGCCGTGGTGCTGGCGGTGGTGGCCGTGTCTCAGGCCGTGCGCGTACCGCCGCTGAAGGACGTCACGGTGGCGATCCCGGATCTGGCCCCCGGCTTCGACGGCTACACGCTCCTGCATCTCTCCGACCTGCACATCAGCCGTCTGTTCCCTGAAGCGTGGGCGGAGACCGTGGTGGCACGGGCCAACGCCCTCCGGAGCGACCTGATCGTGGTGACGGGCGACTTCATCGACGGGTCGCTCGCATCCCGACGGACCGACGTCGAGCCCCTGCGCGCCTTGATGGCGCGGGACGGCGTCTGGGCCGTGCCCGGCAACCACGAGTACTTCTTCGACTACGACGCCTGGATGGCCCACCTCGCCGGGTTGGGGATACGCGTTCTCGCCAACGCCCACACGGTCCTCAGGCGCGATGGCGGTGCGCTCGTGGTGGCGGGCGTGACCGACCGCTCGGCGCCCGCGACCGGTCATGGGGGGCCAGATCTCGCCGCTGCGCTGGCGGGCGCGCCCGCAGGGGCGGCGGTCGTGCTGCTGGATCACCAGCCGGCGAACGCGGCACGGGCCGCCGCGCACGGGGTGCGGCTGCAATTGTCGGGGCACACCCATGGCGGCATGATCCGTGGGCTGGACCGGCTTGTGGCACGGGGCAACGCCGGTTTCGTCTCCGGGGCGTACCGGGTCGGGGGCATGCTGCTCTATGTCAGCAACGGCACCGGGCTGTGGCCGGGCTTCGCGCTTCGGCTCGGCCGCCCCTCCGAGTTGACGCGGATCACGCTGCGAACCGCGCCGTGACACCGCCTGTGCCGCTCGGCTGAGCAGCGCAAGCGTCGCCGTCGCGCGAGGACGGCGGAAGGGCAGGATGAAGCGATCATGACTACGGATCGACCGGAGCGCGTGAGGCCGCGCCGCGTCCTCCTTCTGGGGGCGACCGGCACGATCGGCCGGGCGACCGTGCGGGCGCTGGTGGCCCGCGGTCACGAGGTCGTCTGCCTCGTCAGGCGCCCCGCCGCCACCGCCATCCCCGCAGGCGCCACCGAGCGGATCGTGGATCTGACCGATCCGGGATCGCTGGCGCGCGCGGGCGTCCGCGGCGAACCGTTCGACGTCCTGGTGTCGTGCCTCGCATCGCGCACCGGATTGCCCGACGACGCCTGGGCGATCGATTACGGCGCGCATGTCAAGGCCCTGCACGCGAGCCGGGCGGCCGGCGTGACGCAGGTCGTGCTCCTGTCGGCGATCTGCGTCCAGAAGCCGGTCCTGGCTTTCCAGCACGCCAAACTTGCCTTCGAAGCGGAGCTGATCGGTTCAGGGCTCGACTACACGATCGTTCGGCCGACGGCCTTCTTCAAATCGCTCTCGGGGCAGATCGATCGCCTGAAACGCGGCAAGCCGTTCCTGGTTTTCGGTGACGGGACTCTGACCGCCTGCAAGCCGATCAGTGACGACGACCTGGGGCGCTATCTCGCGGACTGCCTCGACGATGAGGACCGGCGCAATCGCGTGCTGCCGATCGGTGGGCCGGGCGAAGCGATCACCCCGAAGGCGCAGGGCGAGCGGCTCTTCGCCCTGCTCGGGCGCGAACCGCGCTTCACCCACGTTCCGGTGGCGCTCTTGGATGTGATCGTCGCGGTCCTGGCGACGATCGGACGATGGGTGCCGACCGTGGCCGCCAAATCCGAACTCGCTCGGATCGGCCGGTATTACGCGACCGAGTCCATGCTCGTGTGGGACCCGGCGACCGGGCGATACGATGCGCAGGCCACCCCTTCGACGGGGTCGGAGACGCTGTTTCACTATTATGCGCGCGTGATCGGTGGTCAGGCCGTCGCCGAGCGTGGCGACCACGCGGTGTTCTGACGATGTTCCGATCCGAATGACGCGAGCTGATCGCGCGACCATCCGATCACGGTGGTGGACGCGCCCTCGCGGGCCGAGCGGTGTCGGGTCAACGAGGCGTTCGACGACACCTTGCGCACGCGCCTGGACGATCAGCGGTGCGATCGTCATCGTGCCGCAGCGGCTGCACGCTGACGATCTGGTCGGACACGTCGTGGAGCGGGATGCGTCGGAGGTGGTGTCGCTGCCCGCGATCACCGCGGATGAGACCCGTCATCGCCCGAGCGACACACCGAAGAGACGTCTACCAGCGCCAGGGCGGGGAACTGTTGCACCCTGAGCGCGAGCCGATGGCGGTGTTGGCGCAGATGCGCCGCGCCCAAGGCTCGCTGACGTTCCAGGCACAGTACCAGCAGGATCCGGCGCCCGCCGGCGGCAGCGTGATCCGCCGCGAGTGGCTCTGCAGCGACGAGGCGCGACCGAACCGTCTCGATCGGACCGTGGTGGCATGGGAGACGGCCTCGACCCTGTCGGAGGCGAGCGACTGGTCTTGTCGGGGCCGTCTGGGGCGCCGTCGGGCTCGACGACTATCTCCTCGACGTGGCCCGAACAGGCTCCGGGAGAGAGGGTCGGGGTTTCCACCAGATGGGGGCCAATCTGGTCCGGGTGTACCTGTACCCTGCCCCGGGCCCGGTGAAGCGTGTCGCCCGATGGCAACAGGCATGGGCCGCGTTCGGGGGCGTCGGCCGGATCGATTGACCATCGCGGCGTGCGCCGGAGATAGAGGCTTTCCACGCCCACGGTTCTTCTGTTGCCGGTAACAGATCACTCGTGCGACACAGCGATCGTCAGTCTTCCCCGCCTTCGACAGCCCCGGCTTCACCGGTGCGGGACGTCGCTGCCCTCCCCCCGAACGCTGCGCCCGCGGCCTCTCTCGCACGGCTCCCATGCAGGTCATCTCGATCGTTCAGCAAAAAGGTGGCGTGGGGAAAACGACGCTCGCCATCAACGTCGCCGGCGCCCTGAAGCAGCGCGGCCTGTCCGTGATGGTGGTCGACGCCGACCCGCAGGGGTCTGCCACCGCCTGGGCCTTCCCGCGCAAGCTGGGGTTCGAGGTGAAGGCCGAACTCCTGGCCAACGGCACGCTCTCGATCTGGCTGCGCAACATCCTCAAGCAGCGCGCCGACGTGATCCTGATCGACACGCCGGCCGGTCTGAGTCCCGTGTTTCGCGCCGCCGTCGACGTCGCCGATCTGGTGCTGATCCCGTGCGGGCCGTCGAGCCTCGACATCAACGCCGCGCGCACAACGCTGCTGAACGTGGTCTCCGCGCTGCGCAGCGACGCCCGATCGCGCACGCAGATCGCCATCGTCCCGACGCGGGTCGACGTGCGCACCCCGGAGGGGCAGCAGATCACTGACGAACTCAGCGCCCTCGGCGAGAATGTCAGCCCCCCCTTGAGCCACGACGTCTATTTCGTACGCGCGTTCACGCAGGGCGTCTCGGTGACGGCCGCGGCGCCGGCGAGCAACGCCGCGCAGGAGATCAAGGTCCTCACCGACTTCCTGCTCGAATCGCTGGCCGCGAGCGGCGCGTGACCGCCCGGGATCACGTCGGTCCGCCCCCCACCCCGTCAAACGCCCTCCCCTGACGTCGCACAGCGCCGGGAATTTCGGGACCGCGCGAACGTACGCCCGGTAGACCCGGGACGCGGGGGCGGCCCTAGGTGCGGCCCGGCGGGGTCACGGCCGTTTGCGCTTCAACCACTCGCCGGTCTGCTCGGAGAGATGCGTGGCCGCCCAGGCGGTCGAGGGGGCGACTTCGATCAGGAGGAGGCTGTCGTCCGTGTGCAGATATCCGAGCAAGCTTTCGCTAAGGACCCGCAAGGTTTCCGTGCTCTCGATCAACCACGCACAAGACTGCGCCTGATGTGCATCGATGGCGCTGAGATGGCCATAGAGCACGCTGTAATCGTGGCCGACCGCCCTCATGTCGAAGCTTGCAAGATAGATCGCCATCGTCTCGCTCGCCGGGTGAAACACGCGTCCCGATGGGAGGCACCGTAGGCGCGGCGCGGCCCCGTGTCATCGCGCATCTGGGGTAGTCACGCGAACGCTATCCCGGGCATGCGGCTGGCAGGGGAACGCCCGCAAGCCCGGCGCCGCGCGGCCGCCGTCCTTGCCCGGCACAGGCTTCGCACATGCGAGAGGCCCACGACGAGACTGCCGCGCGACCGTTTCCCGGTGGACATCGCCGGCCGGCGATGCTTGTTCGAAGGCGGACGGCCCGCATCTGAAGGCCGATGCCCCCCGCGCTGGATCAAAATTCTGCCGCCTTCCGATACACTGATCATCCCGACCGACACGGGGCCGAATCACCGTCACCGGCCTGAACGCGCGTCGCGGTCGTTCGAACCACCGCGACGGTGTGCTGCAGCGCTCAGATTGCGGCGCGCAGACAGTCTTGGGGCTTCAGGGCGAGAAACTATACTGGTCTCACTCAAATGAATGATGACAGGCCCTGTTGACGGTTTATTAAGTATTGAACTGCCTCAGCCCGCCGCGTGCTGGATCGTTAACGATTCCGGGCCGGGCTGAGAAACGGCATTTTCCGATCGAGAGCGTCGGAAAACTGCTGAACCACAGATCCGGCGCCGCCAGCGGCAGACGGGCGTAACGGGCTGATAAAGTTCAATAAAAACAGTCTCAATCTCGATGTTCTCGGGCTGCCCGGACGACGCTCTGGGTTGATTCTCGCCGTGTTTTCGTTGCGATTTTGCAACGCGGTAACCCTAAGTAGAACTGCCATTGAATCCTGGTTTAAGTTTTCATTGACCGAATTCAGTAGTGTCTCGTAAACAAAGACCAGATGCGCGCCGAGCGCTCGGATCGAATGCGGAAAGGGACAATGGCTGAGCGCGTCACATCCGTGCCGCTGGAGACGGGGCTGTACGTGCTGCGGTACGTCCAGGCGCCGACAGCCCATGGTGCGCCGCACGTGTTCGTGCGGCCGTCGCCGGGCAGCGAGGATGTCGTCGAAGTAATCTCGCCGCCCGGCGAGCGCCCCGGATCGATCCCGGCCCCGGGCGGATGCGTGGTCGTGCGCGCCGAGCGGGCGAGCAGCCTGCACATCACCATCTCGTCCGCGCTCGCGTCCGGGGGCGCCGAGGCCGAGCTGCGCCTGGAGTCGCTCGCCGGTGAGGCGCGGCCGGGCGCCTCCGTCCAGGCTTCGGCGCAACCTTCGGTCCAGCAGCCCGCGGTCGCGCCGCCGGCCCCGCGGCTCGACGTGATGGGGCATGTCTCGCGCCGCGGCGATGTCCGGGTGAACGACGGGCGCTGGGTCGCGGGGCCCGAGAGCCCGGCGCCGATCGAGGGCCTGGAGGTCGGCCTGGTCGATCGGACTGGCCTGCCCCCATCCGGTGGCCCAGGTTTGAAGTTAGTGCATCGTCGGTCGCGTGACGATGGCGGGGCGAGCGGACGGTACTGAGCCGCCCGGTTCCGGTGGCCGGATGACGACCTCCGGCGCAGGCGGGCAGTAGCCGAGTGACGAGTGGGGTCGGATGCTGTTGTAGTACCTCCGCCATCGCTCGATCACGACGCTGGCTTCCTTGAGGGTGTAGAACACCTCGCCGTTGAGGAGTTCATCCCGTAGCTTCGCGTTGAAGCTCTCGCAGTACCCGTTTTCCCAAGGACTGCCCGGCTCGATGTAAGCCGTCTTCGAGCCGACCGCTGTGATCCAGTCTTGGACGGCTTTGGCGATGAACTCCGGGCCATTGTCCGAACGGATATGCTCGGGCACGCCGCGCAGGCTGAACAGATCCGAGAGGACATCGATCACGTCGTACGCCTTCAGCTTACGGGACACACGGATGGCCAGGCACTCACGGGTGAACTCATCGACCACGTTCAGCATCCGATACTTGCGCCCATTGTGCGTGCGGTGCTCGACGAAGTCGTAAGACCAGACGTGGCCGGGCCGCTCCGGCCGCAAACGGAGGCAGGAGCCATCGTTGAGCCAGAGGCGGGCTCGCTTCGGCTGTCGCGCTGGAACCTTGAGCCCCTCCAGCCGCCAGATCCGTTCGACCCGCTTCACGTTCACCGTCCAGCCATCGCGGCGGAGCATCGCCGTGATCCGACGGTAGCCGTAGCGCCCGTACTGGAGAGCCAGTGCGACGATGGCGGCGGTCAATGCCGCCTCGTCCTCGACCACCACGGCGCGCTTGCGCTGTGTCGAGCGGTGCTGACCAAGAACGCGGCAAGCGAACCGTTCCGACACGCCATGCTCGGCCACGACGTAGTCGACGCAAGCCCGGCGGCGAGCCGGGCTCAGAAGTTTCCCGAAGCTGCCTCCTTCAGGATGAGCTTCTCCAGCGTCAGGTCCGAGATCGCCCGACGCAGGCGCAGGTTCTCCGTCTCCAAGGACTTCAGCCGCTTGACCTGATCACCCTTCAGGCCGCCGTACTCGGATCGCCAACGATAGTACGTGACCTCCGTCACCTCGATGGATCGGATTGCTTCGGAGACCTTGCGGCCCTGCGAGACCAAAACATCGACCTGACGCAGCTTCGCGACGATCTCTTCAGCCGTATGCTTCTTCCGACGCATCATAACATCCTCCACATGGCGCGAAGCCATACCTCAGGGAGGACCACTTTTCAGGGGGCAGGCCATGCGCAGTACCGCGCGCAGATCCTCGGCCAGTTGCTCGAAGCAGCCAGCTAATAAACAGCGCTGGGCCTGCTGATACTCGACAAACCAAGGCGGCAGGTCGTGGGGCATCAGCCGCCAGGAACAGCCGCTCCTGACGACGCAGCGCAGCCCGTTGAAGACCTCGCGCAACGCGTGCTCACGCTGACCGGCATCCTCGCGCAGCAGCGTCAGGTTAGGGCGCGACCAGCGCCCACTCCTCATCAGAAACGTCGGACGGACACGGCTTGCGGGCAGGACTCATCCCAGCCCATCTGAGCATCAGACCCACCCAGGTCCATAACAACCATTAGTACAGTGACGCGGACGAAGGATTCACGGGCGGTATGAGGTGTGCGATTCTAGGTGATGGTTCAGACTGTCTGCGTGTTTCCCGATGCAGCCGACGTGACCCAGCTCGCTGCGATAGCGTAGGATCAATCGCGCCCACTCAAACACATCCAGCGTGACCGCATCGTCCTGCTCTCAGCCGAGCGTCTAAGCGTTCAAGATGTGGCCCGGCGGGCGGGCGTTAGCCGCCCGGCTGTGTGGCGCTGGCAGCAGCGCTACGCTGAGGCGGGCGTCGAAGGTCTGCTGCGCGACAAGACGCGTCCACCCAACACGCCGCCCCATTCAACCAAGACGGTGGCCGAGGTCCTGGCGCTGACTTGCTCGGAGCCGCCGGGCGAGGTCACCCACTGGACCGGCCGTGCCGTGGCCCACGCGGTCGGGATCTCGTTGCGTGCCGTGCAGCGGATCTGGGACGCGCACCGCCTCCAGCTGCATCGGCTGCGCACGTTCAAGCGCTCGTGCGACCCCACCTTCGCCGCCAAGGTCGAAGATGTCGTCGGCCTCTACATGACCCCACCCGCCCACGCGGTAGTGCTGTCCATCGACGAGAAGAGCCAAATCCAGGCCCTGGAGCGGACCCGCCCCGACCTGCCGCTCGCCCGCGGCCATCCCGCCGCCCAGACCGTCCACTATACCCGTCACGGCACCACGACGCTGTTTGCCGCCCTCGACGTACTGGCCGGCGCCGTGCCCAGCCGTTGCATGCAGTGCCACCGGAACAGTGAGTTCATCCGGTTCCTCAGCGCCTTCGAGGTTGCCGTCCCGTCCGGCAAGTCGATCCACGCGATCCTCGACAACGTCGCTACTCACAAACATCCGAAGGTGCACGCCTGTCTCGCCCGGCATCCACGCTGGACGTTCCACTTCACCCCGACCTCGGCCTCATGGCACAACGCGGTCGAGGGCTTCTTCTCAGCCCTGATTCGTCGTCGGTTGCGACGCGGTTCCTTCACGGGTGTCGTCGACCTGCATGCGGCCATCAAACACTACATCGCCAAGCACAACCGACGCGCCAAACCCTTTGTCTGGACCAACCCTGCCACTGACATCCTCGCCGCGGTCAGCCGATCCCCTGAACCATCTGTCTGCGTCAGTGCACTAGCACTACTTTGGCAGATTTCTGTTGAGGTAGAAGGGTCGAGGGCAGCGTCACAGTACGGGCATTGCCGTGGTAGTGGCCGACTGAGATGGTCGAGGATGGCCTGCCGGATCGTCGGCATCGAGGGCTGGGGTGGTGGGCAGGCGATTCTTTTTTTCCGCCCCGCCGCTGCCAAGCGCCGGGACTGAAGGAAGGCATAGGCCATCATCGGCATCAGCGCGTGTCGATGCAGCCCAGTCCGGGAGCGGCCCTCGAAGTGGTCGAAGCCGAGCTCTCCTTCATATGCTGATGCGCCTGCTCGCAGATCCAGCGTGCCGTGATCATGGCGGCGAATTGATTGAGCGTCGACGGGCAGGTTCGAGAGGTAGAACTTGCGCTCGTTCGAATCCCTCTCCTCACGCATCAGCCAGACCTCGTCACCGGGCAGATGCTGGCTGCCCATCGCGCCGATCCACTGGGTCAGACCATCGGCGGTCCCAACGCGTAGCGCGCAGAAGCGAGCGCGCAGCCGGCCCTTGGTGCCGCGCCGCCGGTCACCGATCGGTCGGTCATGTCCGCGAGGATCGTTTCGGCCGCGACCGAGACCCGATCCGGGACACGACGCTTGCGCGGTCGCCCACGTCCCGCGACGGGGAAGATCATGGTCACGTCGGTCGGGTAGACCTTGCTGCGTCCTGAGATCTCGACAGCCCAGTCAGGCCACGCGCGCTCAGGGCCTGCCGGAACGGGGCGGACCCATAACCCGCATCGGCCAGCACGCGGCCGAAGCGCACGCCGCCCGCCCGAACCCGGTCAATCTCCGCGACCGCGATTTCCACCTTGGTGCGGGCCGCACTTAGGCCCTCGGGTACGCCGGCCGAGACCATCCGATCCGTGTCTCCCGTCCAGGTCTCGGGCAGGAAGAGGGCCGGGCCGACCGCTTCGGGCACACCGCTACGTGCCAGCGTAAGCGATACCAGCGTCTGGCAGTTGGCGGTCTTGCCCAGTGTTGTGGCGTATTGCGGCGCCACCCCGACCGAGCGGCTGCCCTTCTTCGGCAACGCGGTGTCGTCGACGATCAGGATCGCATCCGCACCACAGACCAGGCGATCGGCCTCACCGAGCAACGCCTGCTGCAGCGGCGCCTGATCCCAGATCCCGGCCGCGGTGAAATGGTGCAGCCGGTCGTAGGGGACCCCTTCGGCCCGGGCCGCCATCGGCTGGACGCTCTTGCGATCACCCCGGCCAATCAATTCGGCCACATAGAGCGGGCACATCGCCCGGCGCGGCGGGGTGCGAAAGGCCAGCCAGGAACGGCTGCAGCAATCGATCCAGATCCTCATGCTATCCGCCAGCACCGGATATCGTGATCCCCCATGACTATCGCCATGGCACGCGAATCTTTGCGGATTCTACCTCGTTCCGTCAGTCTGCCAAAGTAGTGTTAGCCGACGCCCCCGAACAAAACCCCGCTTCCGCCTACCCGCGCCTTGGGCCTATACCCTCTGCCACGCCGCATGAATGGCCAACGTCGAGCTTAGTCAACGCTTGTGTGACGGTGTGCTGATCCGCTTATATTTCACCGGGTTCGGCCATAGGACCGGAAGCCCTCTTTACGAGTTCATAGAAGTGGCGGACTGCGAATTTCCGACGTGACAAGGCTCGACGTTCATACCGCTCCAGACCTTCGAGCTGCAGGAGCAGTTCCAAAGGGATCTCGATGGGAGACCGTTTATTAGGCTCCGCGCCCCACCCACGGACTGACGCCCCGCTCCGCAACAACGAAATCTTGAATGCTCTAACGCGCTGGAGTTGAACCTGCGCCTCCGCCACCGACCGAGCGGAATCCAGAATGACGGCATCGCTGACGTGCTCGCCCGCGATGAGGACAGTGAGACGCTCGACTTCCGCCTCCGCTGCGGGATTGAGATCGACCGCCGACAGACCGTGCTTCCGGGCGTTCTGTCCCGAGCGGGCCTTGCCCGCGGAAGTGCGTGGGCCGGTGCTCGCCTGAGCATTGCGGCGATTGGCGCGCGTCGCGCGCTCAGAGGTCATCGGGGCGTCACACGTAGGAGCCGCAGTTCACAGGGTCTCGATATGCTCGACTTCGAGGATATCTGCGGTGGCGGTGCGCACCTGTTGGGCAAAGCTCGCTCGCTTGCGTTCGATCTCACGGAGCAACGTATCCCTGCGCTGATCCGCCGATGCCGCCATTCGGTCGATACGCTCAATGGACGGTAGGTTGAGCAGGAAACCATGCGCTGTAACGTCCGCCGCCGTCAAACCGCGCTCTTCCAAAAGTTGATCGACTTTTTCTTTCTCGATCGTGCTTCCGGTTATCCAGCCTGCTGCCAGTGCATCGGCGGAGGGTGCAAAAAAGCTTGGCATGCCCAACGGTTCCGCATTGCGTAGCCCCGGTTTAATCAATTCTTCGGCGGCTTTTAGCTGGGCATAAATCAGAACTTGTCTGCGCCAGAGGCGCAGCCGTTTAGCTTCCCAAATAAAATCAACGATGTCCTTAACCCAAAGAGCTTCGATAACATCAACGGGTTTCACTTGCTGAACGATGCTGCGCAGGAGAGCATCGTACTGCTCTTCGCTCTCGCCTGGCAAAAGAAGAGGGTTGTCAAACAGAAAATCAAGATGCGCAGGGACTGCCGGCCGAAGCTCGGCTTTCGCGGCAACGGTCGCGTTAGTGCCGTCATTTTTTTCAGGCGATACCCCATCTCGGTCCACCGTCGGCTCCTTCGTTCCTGCTTCGTTCACACTAGCGGGATTCTTGGGCTGAGGGCAATGCCGAACCGTTGGCGTGAAGGTGGCATCCACGGACGATGCTGTAGGTTTCGACGGTATGGTCACGGCCTGCGTTATTATCAGCTCAGCATCAGCGCTGGGACGAGCAGGGCCCCCGCGCGGGACGACTGTGCCGTCAACCTTGCGTTTGAGCGCATCGGCGCGCGAGCCAGGCACCGGACGAGTACTTTTTGCAGCCCCGAGATGCCGAAGCTTCTGCCGCTTCGCCCGCGCAGTCCGAGCGTGATCGTCCCGCGTCTTCGCCCGACCACACGCTTCATGCGCTGGTCCCATATTGTCGATGTCATCGGATCCGCCGAGTTCGAGCGCCCGGACGTGCTCGACGATCCAGCGCTCGCGCACCCCGTCGATTCGCCAGCCACAGACGACACAGGTGCCGCTCGTCCGCTCCCAGGCCTGGAGCCGCCGGCGGGCCGATAAGGGCCGGCGCCGCGTCGTGCCGAGATCCTCAAGAGCGACGAAGGGCATCGTGGCGCTCACCTTCACCAGACGGCCGTCCGGCAAGCGCCTTGAGCGCCCGGTGAGAGAGATCCTCCCAATCACAGAGAAGCTGTTCATAGCGCTCTATCAGCGCGCGGAGTTCGGCGTCGTCCTCGCGAGCGACGAGCTTCACCTGGAGACTCAACGACGCCACTGTCGGGCGTGTGGAATCAGCCGCGCGCCTGTGGGGGCTCTTCCGGGGCATCGTAGGCCTCTTCGCTCAGCCTGAGTGGTGAGAGGCGTGCTTGGGACGGCACGCCTTGTCTGAAATGCGCCGCCGTTTTAGTGAGCCGCCGACATCAGGCTGGCAGCCGCGCCTGGAAATCCTCGCGCTGTAGGACCGAGCGGGGAGCGCATCAGAGGGCGCGATGACGACGGCGCACCATAATCTGTGGCACTCCCCTCGCCTTCCCTTTGCGGGAGCGGAGAGCTGACGTAGCGAGGAGTTTCTCGGGCACGCTCGGCAGGCGCATGCTCTCTTATCACCGCTGAGAGCTTGGCAGCCTTGGCGGCCTGCCACGCCGCCGTGAGACCGACCGACATGCTGACGGACCAAGCGGCCCCGGTGCGGAGCTGATGGGCTTTCGCTGCCTCGACGGCCACCGCCATGATTGCCCCGCGGTCGAAGGCGCCGGTCAGGGAGACAAGGCACGTGCGGCGGATACGGGCGAGGCCCTGGATCAGGGAGCGAGCCGAGACGACGCCGGGGGCGAGGCGGTTTCGGTCGCTGCGGATATCGCGGAGGGCTGCGTTCCAAGAGATACGGCGTTGAAGAGGCATGGCGTTGAACCGTTCGGTTTGGTCTGATACCTATAGATCACACGGCGCACCTTTTCAATACCTTTAGATCTAAATGATCCAAAAAGATCATACCATGGTGACTGGCAGGCAAATCGCCGCCGCGCGCTCACTGCTCGCCATGGGTCAAGCTGAACTCGCCGCATCAGCCTCGATTTCAGTGCCGACGCTCAAGCGCATGGAAGCGAGCGCCGGCCCAGCGGCCGGTATGGCGAATAATGTTCGAGCGGTAACCACCGCGCTGGAAGCGGCCGGCGTCGCGTTCATCCCGGCAAACGGCGGCGGACCAGGAGTGCGGCTTCGGGAAAACCGCGATCGCTGAAGAGATGAACAAGCGCACGCAGCCCATGGAAAAATCCCGCCCTCGTTTTGTCGAGGGCCCCTCTCAAGCCGCGTCGCACCAGACACACCGATGACCTGCAGCGCCTGTCGCGCCCGCCTCTCCGGCCTCGCCGCCCCCTAGTTTTTGGCCCCGGCGTGGACAGGATGGTGCCGCCGCCTCAGGCCCCGGCAGAAACCAGACCGAGCCAGCACTCCGAGCTTTGCTCTGATCGGGATCAGGCGTTCCGCTTTGGCAACGAAGCCAGACTCGCGCAGTAGCGGTGACCGAACCGCGCGCGTCGTCTGCGGACGTGCTTCCACGCTCGCGAGTCATGCTGAACGGCGCGGAGGAGCACGACCGCCGGATCCTCGACGCAGTTACCCGCAGCCTTCAGGTAAACATCCGCCCCGCAGTCATCCGTACCCGGAGTGCGGACGAACCGGTATCCGACGCAGGGTACCCACGCGCGAGTCTACTCGGGGACGAGGGGCGCGGCGCATCACGGCTTCCGCCGCGGGTCGACTCGGGCCATCGCCTGGCGCCACCCTCCGAGCAGGTCGAGCGTGCCGGTCGCGCCCGGCGCGTCGACCGAGACCGTCGCGGTCCGGCCCGAGACCAGCCGGTTCATGTCGGCCTCCGCATCGAGCTTGATCCGCACGGGGATGCGCTGCGCGAGCCGCACCCACGCGAAGGTCGGGTTGACGTTGGCGAGCAGGTTGGCCCCGGCGGACCGTTCCCGGTCCTCGATGCCCCCGGCGACGCTCTCGACGCGGCCGGTGATCAGCCGGCCCTCGCCCATCAGGCGGATGCTCGCCCGGTCCCCGACGTGGATGCGCGGCAGCTTCGTCTCCTCGAAGTACCCCTCGACCCGCAACGTGTCGCTGTCGACCAGCGCCATCACGCCCCTGCCGGTGTTCACATAGTTGCCCGGGCGCAGCTCCATGTTGGTGATGCGCCCGTTCACCGAGGCCTTCACCGCCGAGCGTTCGAGGTTGAGCGTGGCCAGGTCGCGGTCGGCCACGGCCTGATCGTAGGCGGCCTTCGCCGCGAGGTCGGTCGCCCGCGCCAGCTCGACCTTCTGTTGCGAGACGGCGGCGTCGCTCAGCTTGATGTAGCGCTGATAGTCCGCCGCGGTCTGCTCGGCCGTGGCCTTCTTCCCCTCGACGATGGCGTCGGCCTGCCGCAGGGCCAGGGTGAAGCGCTCGGGGTCGATCTTGAACAGGACGTCGCCGCGCTTCACCACCTGGTTGTCCTCGACCAGCACCTGGGTGACGAGGCCGGAGACGTCGGGCGCGACCTCGACCACGTCCGCGCGCACGCGGCCGTCCCGAGTCCAGGGCGCCTCCATGTAGTAGTCCCACAGGGCCAGGCCGACGACGGCGGCGGCGGCCACCATCGCCAGGGTGACGGCGAGCCGGAGCGAGAGGGCGAGGAGCCGTGTCATGGGGAAAACCGAGCGCGCGAGAGAGGGCGTGATGGCGTGACGGGCGTGGGATCTCACGCAGTCACGAGATCAGGGGCTGCGCGACCGCGACGACGCAGCCCAGCAGCACGACGTAGAGGGCGAGGTCGAACAGCGGCCGGTGCCAGACCAGGCGGTAGAACCCGGTCCAGGCGAGGGCCCGGCGGACGGCCAGGCTGATGACGAAGGCGAGCAGCATCCAGGCCGCGAGGCTCGGGACGAAGACGCCGTAGATGTCGAGTTCGCCGGTCATGCCGCCAGTGCCGTTTCGGGAGAGGTCGTGAGGCCCGATCGGTAAGGGAGGGCGTCCGGGAACAGCCCGCGGCGGATGCCGACGAGGGCCATGAGCGCGGCGCGATGGGCCGGCTGATGCGGCTCGGTCGCGGCGCTGTCGAGCGCCGCATCGATGACCGCCAGGAGTTCGGCCGGTGGCCGGACCGCGCGACCGTCGTAGTAGCGGGCCAGGGCGGCGAGGAGGCGCTCGACCGCGGCCCTGGCCCCCGTGGAGAGCTGCCGGCGGTCGCGGCGCAACTCGACCACGTTGATGCCGACCCGCACCTCGGCGAGAAGATCGGCCGTCCACTCCGCGTCCTCCGGCGGCAGCGCCGCGAGGCGGGGGGCGAGCAGCCCGACCCGGTCGAGCATGATCGCCGCGAGCTCGAGCCCGCTCTGCGCGCCGTGGCGCTCGGCGGCCCGGGCGAGGCTGCGGCGATTGACGGCCCGGAGGCGCCGCGCCGACCAGCCGGCCCCGACGGAGCGGACGAGGCGCGTGACCAGCGTCGCGACCCACATCCCGACGATGATCGCCACCGCGGCGTTGGCGAAGGCGGCGAAGTCGCCGGTATAGCTGCTTTGGAGCGCGATCACGGCCGAGCCGTTGACCGCCGCGCCCATCGCCATCGGCGCGGTCCGCGGCTGGGTCATGCAGACCCCGCACAGGATGAGGGCGGGTGCCAGCGCCAGCGCCACCATCTCGAAATTCGTGGCCTGCGGCAGCACCCCGAACAGGTAGAGGGCGGCGACCACGGCCCCGAGCACGGCCGAGTTGGCGAAGCCGAGGATGGAGGGGGCGGGATCGTCCTGAGCCGCGTAGAAGCAGCAGCCGACCGCCGCCATCATCGGCGCGCCGGCCCCGTCCGGCCACCCGGTCGCGATCCAGATGCCGGAGGTGAGCAGGACGACCACGAACACCCCGACGGCGGATCGGATGGCCATGCCGTGGTCGCGGTGGCGGATCGTGCGCGCGGCGGCGGTGTACCGGAAGGCGAGCGCCTCCCGGACGGGCGTGCCGTCGACGATGTGCCGCTGCAGGAGCCGGGCGTCCTGGCGCAGGTCGATGAAGTCGCGCAGGCGCGCCACGAGGCTGGCGAGCACAAGATCGGTCCAGGACAGCCGGCCGTTCAACGCCGGGTCGACCACGTCCGCCGCAATCCGCAGCCGCGCCGCCTCGGAGGGGTCGGTGGTCCCGGAGGCGATCCATGCGGCCATCTCGTCGAGCAGCGCCCGGACGCGGGCCGGGACCGCCCGCTCCCGTTCAAGGGTCTCGATTCGGTCGGCGACCGCGGAGACGATCGGCAAAAACATCAGCATGTGCTGGCGCAGCGTCGCCATGGCGTCGACCGAGCGCTCGGCGCCGGTCATGTCGTAGCGCAGCGGCGTCGCCAGGGCGTCGAACGCGATGGCGTCGGAGGCCAGCTGCAGCCTCTTGGCCTGGGTGTCCGTCGTCGGGCGTGCCTGGCCGAGCACGTCGGCGACCCAGCCGCGCGCGTCCCGCAGCCAGAACTCCAGGCGTGCGGTGATCAGGGGCGCCACGGACTGGGGCAGCACGATCGTGTTGACGAGGCTGGCGCAGAGGATGCCGAGCGTGATCTCCTCGGCGCGTGCCACCGCGGTGTCGAACATCGTCCCGGGCTCGCCCACGGTCGGGAAACCGATCAGGGCTGCCGTGTAGCCGGCGAGCATCATCAGATAGCTGCGCGGGGTGCGGTCGAGCAGCGAGACGTACAGGCACACAGACACCCAGAGCGCGATGGCGAGCGTCAGGAGTTCCGGCGCATCGACGAGGTTGGGCACCAGGATGATGCTCACGACGGCGCCCAGCAGGGTACCGAGCACCCGGTAGAGCGCCTTGGCTCGGGTCGCACCCGCCAGCATCTGGCTGGTGATGTAGACGGTGCCCAGGGCCCAATAGGGCCGCGGCAGGTCGATCCACATGGCGAGGTACAGCGCCAGCACCGCCGCCGCGCAGGCCTTGATCGAGAAGGTCCAGTCGCGCCAGCCGGGGAGCGTCATTCCGCGGCCTCCTCCCGTGCCCCGCCGTCCGGAAACGCGAGAACGTGCTTCTGAAAGGCCTGGAAGACCCTGAGGCCGGCTTCCAGGTCGGCGGTGTCGACGTCGGCGAAGACCCGCTCCCGCAGCCGCGTGAGTTCGGCCTCCATCTGGATCACGGTCCGCTCCCCGGTCGGCGTGAGGCTGAGGACCTTGGCGCGCCGGTCGGTCGGGTCCTCCTTTCGCACGACGAGCCCGGCCGCGCAGAGCTGATCCAGCAGCCGCACCAACGAGGCGCCCTCGATCCCCACCGCCTCCGCCAGCGCGGTCTGGCGGGGCTCCCCGTCGAGGCGGCCGATGAGGATCAGGGGGAGCGCGGTCGCGTCCGAGACGCCGTGCGCCTCGACGACGGCGTTGGCCGCGCGCCGCCACTGCCGTCCGGCCAGCAGCAGGGTGTGCGTATAGGCTTGGCGCAGCCGGTCCAGGCTCTGGGGCATGCGGTCGGGCCTCTCTCAGCCATGCGCGAAACGAAGGCGATCCGTATCATAGCGGACTTATAGATAGCGTCCTAACGTTTAGTCTGCAACCAGCGCTGCGTCTACCGACGGATGGCTGCCCCGATGCGAGCCCCGCCGCTCGGCGGGGCTCCCGAAGGTCATGGCTCTCGGGGTCCTCCGCAGAAACCCACATTGTTGCCGCACTGTTGCTCGAGCTTGGCCATACGCGCCACGATCGACGGATGTGACGCGGGACGGAGCAGCCCCACCCCGGAGAGCCAATGCTGGTCGATCACGCGCGCCGCCTGCTCAACAAAGCCGCGCAATCCGCGGACGGATGCGTCTCCGTCAAACGTCAGCTGGACCGCGCTTGGCCGGGTGATCACAGCCGGCTCCGTGGTCTTGAGAGCCGGGGCGATCTCGTCTGGCTCGGTGAGCAGGCCGCCCCTCATCTCGGCGGCACGTTCGCGACCTGGCAGATCACCCCAGCGGGGTTGCAGCAGCTCCGGGCCCTCGCGGCCGGAGGTTTGTGATGGCCTCGATCAAGATCCGCGTGACCGACGACGGCACCTTCGTGGTCTACCGCAACGGCACCGCCGTCGCGTCGGGGCTGACCCGCGACCAGGCCGAGCGCTGCGCGACGGTTCTCGGTTGGATCGCGCCGACGGCCTGACGGCCGTCGCGCCCCCGCCCCGCTATGGGGCGGCGTGAGGGCGTGGTCCCCGTGGCCGTGGATGTGGCCGCCCACGATGGCATCACCGCGATCGCGCATGCCGCGCTCGCAGATATCGCGGAGGCGTTGCTCGGAGAACAGGCCAGGCTGCTCGAGGGCGTGCCGGTCCGGTCTACGCGGCTGGCGTCACGGGTGCGGATCCGTCATCGCCCAAGGACGCGATCAGCAGCCAGAGCGCCCGGTGCTCCGGACCGCCCCGATCGGCGGCGAGGAAGGCGGACAGGCCAATCTCGGTGACGTGGCCGCCCGAGGCGGCGTTGCCCCTGTGCCGGACGAAGCTGTACCCAGTCGCTGGATCGCACAGCAGGCGCCAGCGGTCGCCATTGGGGCTGACGTGGATCTCGCGTCCGGGTTCGGTCGTCACGGCGCTCGCGCCTCTCATCACATGGGCAGAGGATAAACCTTAACTTCTTCCCCACCCTGAAGGACGGGGATTTTCGGAGACCGTGAGGTCTCGTCCAGTTGACGCTTCATAGGGCTGCTGTTGCAAACCCTCTACGTCCAGCAACGGTGTGTTCCACCGCCGTTTGATATTGATCGCGGCGTTTCTATCGGCATGGTCGGTGTAGCTGCAATTGATGCAGGTGAAGCGTGCTTGGCTCTCGCGGCTTCTCGCATCGACCACACCGCAGGCCGCGCAGGTCTGCGACGTATACCGAGCGGGCACGGTGACCACCTGCCCGCCGCGTTCCTCCATTTTGTACGTCAGAATCGTCGCGAATTGATGCCAGCCCGCGTTCAGGATTGCCCTGTTCAACCCTGCCTTCTGGCGGGTATTCCGGCCGGGGTCCGCGACGGTGCCCCGCGCGCTCGCGGTCATGCCGCGCGTGTTCAAGTCCTCCAAAACTGCCACGCCGAAACGCTTTGCGGTGTCGAGCGCAGCCCGATGGTGGAAGTCGCGGCGGATGCGGGCTTGCCGGGCTTGGAGACGGGCGACGCGCGTCTGAGCCCTGCGCCTGCGCTTCGATCCGCGCTTGCGGCGAGCGACGACGCGCTGCGCCTGACGTTTCTGAACCTCAATCCGCCCCAAGCTCGCTGGCAGCGTCATCATCTCGCCCGTGGACGGGGCGAGCGTCGTGGCCACGCCGCGGTCAATGCCGACGACATCGGGGCTTGGTGCGGGCGCCTCGTGCGCGATCTCACAGGCGAACGCGACGTGCCAGCCGAGCGCGTCGCTGCGGACGGTGACGTTCTTCAGGGTGCCGCGCATCGGCCGCGTGTCGCGGAACTTCACCCAGCCGATCTTCGGCAGCCGCACGGCGGACCAGTTCGCGTTGAGCTGCCGCACGGCGACCTCGCGGCCGGGGAAGCGGAAGCTATCGTTCACGCCGCGGCGGCGGAGCCGTGGGAAGCTCGCACGGCCCGAGAAGAAGTTCTGGAATGCCCGGTCGAGATCGCGCAAGGCTTGCTGCTGGCAGGAGACGTAGACGGCGCGTACCCAGTCGAACTCGAAGCGTAGCCGGGTCAGATCTGCGGCCTGCGCGACGTATCCGAGCCGGTGCTTGCGTCCCCAAGTCGCCTTCTGCTCCAGGCCGAGATTGTAGACGAGGCGGCACACGCCCGCGAATTGCCGGAACAGGGCCTCCTGCTCGGGCAGCGGTTGCAGCTTGAAGCGGAAGCCGCGGGCGATCATCCTCTGACCGTAGAAGTTGGCCTGAGGAGCCGCAACATGGAAATCCGTAGAGGGCAACACGTGGTCTACGCCCTTCACACGCATTTGGTCTTCGTCACAAACTCTAGCCGCGACGTGCTCTCGGCGCTCGCGATCCGCGACCTCTCCACAATCTTCGCCAAGGTGTGCCGCGATTTTGAAGCCGAGCTTGTCGAGTGCGCCGGCGAAGACGATCACGTTCACCTGCTCGTGGCCTATCCACCGACGGTGAGCCTGTCGTAGCTCGTCGACAGCCCCAAAGGCGTGTCCAGCCGGAAACTCCGGGATATGTGGCCAGAGATGATAGGCCGCGACCAGCAGGGTGTGTTGTGGACGCCGAGCTACTCCGTCGCTTCGTGCGGTGGTGGCCCCTTCTCCGTGGTGGCCGAGTACGTCCGTTCAAAGCGCGCGGACGCGCGCTCTCCCCGGCCTGAAGGCCGACGTTTTGAGGATAAACAATGAAGTCCATACTCATTCTACCGATTTTGGCGGTGCTCGGCTTCACGCCGGCCGTTCATGCGCAGGGGCTGCAGCGCGGCGCCCGTGACGGGGCCGAGCGCGGCGAAGAGATGGCTGGTCCGCTTGGCGCCGTCGTCGGTGGTGCGATCGGGGCGGCCGTGGGTACGGCCAACGGCATCCTCGGCGTCGACCGTCGGGAGCGCTTCCGCATCTACGCGCTCGGCGAAAACCGCCCGTCCATCGCGCTCGCGGGCCCCGTGCGGGTCGGGGCGGTGCTGCCGGAGGACGGGGTGGTCTATTACGACGTGCCACGCGAGTTTGCGCTTCCGGAGTACAGCTATACGATCGTCAACGGCCACCCGGTTCTCGTCGAGCCGGTGAGCCGGCGGATCGTGGAGGTGATCGAGTAGGAGCCGAACCCGGCATGCCTGAGCCATCGGCCCCCAACCGCCACCAGACCCGTTGCTGCGTGATCGCGTCAGGCCTGGGCTCGTCCGCGGCCTCGGGGCGATCCGGTCGACGCCGCCGCTTGGGTGCGGCGGCGGCTGTAAAGTCACGGTTAGCTATCGCGGCGGATCGGTCGGAACGGGGGGCTTGACCGTTTGTTCTGCCGAGATGGAACACTATCGATCCACCCTCGCGACCACGGCGATTGCTGCACTCGGGTTGCTCGTCGCCGCCCACGTCCTGCATCCGGGCAATTATGAACGGTCGGATCGCGGCGCGCGGTCCGTCACTGTGGCCATGGCGGCGCCAACCACAGCGACCATCTGGACCGACGCGCCGCAGAGATTGCTCGGCAGCGAGCCCGCCGCGCTGATGGCCGACAGCGAAGCGCTATTGGCGCGCCATCCAACGGTCGCGCCACCACCCGGGGCGCGGACGTTGCCGAGACTGTCGGGCGCGCTGGTGCCGCCGGTCGCTCAGAAGGCTGGTGACGGTGATCCGATCGGCGACCTGATCCGCGACTTGGATCTCGGTGAAGCGAGCTGACGGTCGAGTGGGCCCGCTCCGGAGCTGCGCTCTCAGGCGTAGGGCCCGCCGAACAGGCCGCCGAATTCCGTCCGCTGGAACAGCGCGCCGACGCCGGCTCTGAGGCTCCGGCCGGTCGCGGAACATAGGCCATCGCGGGCAGAAAGCCGCGAGGTCAGTGGTGTTGGTCGTGTCGTGGTCTCGATGGCCGGCTGGCCGAGACGGGCGTCGAGCCATCCGCGGGAGCGTCGGCGACGGCTGGGACCACGCGCTGGCGGTGACGATCGACGGCCCGTTCAAGGATCTCCTCGCGCGGCAGCGGCGCTGACGATGTCCCGCCGCCACATCGGCTGAGCGGCCAGGGCAACGGGCTGTTAACCCTATCGGGTCAAGCCTGATCCTCAGGTCGCGCATCGATGTCGCGACGCCGCGCGGAACGGACATGCTGACGGCCAGCCAGCGAACATGCGAAGTGAAGGTGGATGGGGCGTGGCATCCCACCACGCTCACCCAAGCGCGCGGTCTCTACACGATGGCGCAGAAGCGCTGCCCTGCCTGCCATGGCCAAGTCGTCATCGCCGGGACCTACATCGGCAAGGGCAGCCTGAACCTGCAACATCGCCGAGCGCATGCCGGCTGCCCGCTCAGGCCCGAGACGTACACCGGAACGCCGTCGCCGCACCCGCAGGCGCTTGCCTGACGCTCGGACCCGCCCCGATCCGATCACGGGGGGGCACCCTCCGAGCTCGCCAGCGGTCGGGCCGATACGCAACGCGGCCCGCCGGCATCATGGCGCGGTCTCAGGTGAGGCCGTTGGTCGGTAACCTCAAAGGCGGATCGGTCGCGGTGAAAGCTCATAGACGGCTCGACACGCGCCTCGATCCGCCGCCTTCCGATCCCTGTCGTCGCCCCAGCTCCGGTAACGCTGCGACCGGCCGCGCACGACGTTCAACGCGATCCGATGAAAACCGCCGCCAGGCTCGGCATTTCAGTCCATCGCAACCCCGTGGCCGAACTCGTCTCTGCCGCGGTCACGTTAAGACATCATTAACCATTTCGCCACGAAGCTCGGAGTGCCCAAACCCGGAGCAGACTGGCGCGACCATCCAGTCCATCCGGATATCGATCGAGCCCGGCTGAGCCCCGAAGCGCAATGGCTTCGACGGGGTCGGGCTCGAACTCATGGATTGGCATCCGGGATGGACCGGACAACATCTCGGACTCAGGACGCTGATACAATTGGTCTACGTCTTGCGGGGTCGATATCGCTCGAGCGCCGCGTGGCGCATCGACGAAAACGCAATGTCCCCAGAATGGTAAGCTGCATCCGTGGGCTCGGTTTGCGCGCTGACGGATGAGCATGGTGGCCGAGGCGATCAGTTTGGTGTAACTACTTAAGCCCTTTGCCGCGACCGGATATCGCCGATCCGATCGCAGGATCGGCCAAAGGGGACACACGCGATGGTGCCCCAGCGCTCGATCAAAGAAGCGCTGCGGGTACAGAGTTCAGAGTCATCGTACTTCCTCGTATCGAGAATGTAGAGAGCGACGGCAAGTCAAGGCAAGAGCTCGAGAAGCTGTGCCGTCAGGGACTGATCTGCATCATCCCGCGCCGGATCGGTGTGAATCGATCGTTGGATCTGGAAGAGACCGATGAGCATTCAATCTGCGCTGCGCGTTGCTGATGTTTTAGATGGTATCGGCGTCAATACGCATATCGACTATACTGATGGTCAATACGCGAATATCGCCCAGGACTTGAACGATCTTCAGTATATCGGCTTGACGAATCTGCGTGATGCCGCGCCGGATCCGAGCTTGGCCGGCCAGGCCAATCTTGCCGCGGCTGCACAGGCCGGGATGAAGTTCGACTTCATCGTGAACGGTGCGACCAATCCCGTGGATGCGGTTGCGCAGATCCATGCCTTCGTGGTCGCTCATCCGGGCTCGGTGACTGGAATCGAGGGGCCCAATGAGGTGAACAACTTCCCGGTCACGTATCATGGTCTCACCGGGATCGCGGCCGCTCAAGCCTATCAGCAGGATCTCTATGCGGCCGTGAACGCTGATCCGGTCCTCAAAGACATACCGGTACTCAGTTTTACCGATTTTCCGGCGCCTAAAACGGCGTCAGACTCGGATAACGTGCATCTCTATAACATGAGTGGTGGCCAGCCTCGTGGCGATATCACGGGTGCCGAGGCGGCTATCTCGGCGATCGATCCTGGTAAACCTGTGGCGATCACGGAGATCGGTTATCACACATCGATCGCGGCCGGCAGCGCCATCGGCTGGGAAGGCGTCGATGAGAACACACAGGCAAAGCTGATCCTCAACACCGTCTTGGATGCCGTTCAGTCCGGATCGGCCTCGACTTACATATACCAGCTGCTCGATGCTTATTCAGACCCGACAAATTCGGACATCCAGGACCACTTCGGTCTATTTAATCTGGACAACACACCGAAGCAGGCGGCTACGGCTCTTCATAACCTGACGACGATTCTGAGCGATCCCGGCTCGAACGCTGCAGGGTTCAGCGCTGGGGGACTCGACTACTCGCTGAGCGGAATGCCGAGTTCGGCTTACAGTCTCCTGACGCAAAAATCCGATAGCTCCTATCAGATCGTGCTCTGGAACGAGCCTGACGTCTGGAACGAGCAGACACATCAACCCATCTCCGTCCCGTCGAGTGCGGTCACCGTGCAGTTGGGTCACGTCTTCGCATCGGTCCAGATCTTCGATCCGCTGGCCGGCTCGACGCCGGTGCAGACCCTGAACAACGTGTCGAGTGTCGCCCTCGCCCTCGCGGATCATCCGTTCATCATCCAGGTATCGGGACCGGCCGCTTCCAGCACGCCGAGCACCAGCACGCCGAGCACGGGTACGCCGACCACCAGCGCGCCGACCACCAGCGCGCCGAGCACCGGCGGCGCCGGGGTGGCGACCACGGTGGGTACGGGCCCGGATCAGCTGGTGCTGAAGATCAGCGAGGACGCCTACAAGGGCGACGCGCAGTACACGATCTCGGTGGACGGCCAGCAGGTCGGCGGCACCTTGACCGCGCACGCCGCCCACGTCGCCGGTTCGAGCGCGCTGGACGACACCGTGACCGTACAGGGCAACTTCGGCGCCGGGCCGCACACGGTCAGCGTCAACTTCCTCAACGACGCCTATTACGGCCCCGGCAGCGACCGCAACCTGTACGTCGACGGGGCCAGCCACGACGGCACCGCCATCGCCAACAGCAGCCTGAGCCTGCTCAGCGCCGGACCCCAGCAGTTCACCGTCCCGGGCACCGGTGCGGATACGAGCGCGCCGGGCACGAGCACGAGCGCGCCGACCACCAGCGCGCCGACCACCAGTGCGCCGAGCACGAGCGCGCCGAGCACCGGCGGCGCCGGGGTGGCGACCACGGTGGGCACGGGCCCGGATCAGCTGGTGCTGAAGATCAGCGAGGACGCCTACAAGGGCGACGCGCAGTACACGATCTCGGTGGATGGCCAGCAGGTCGGCGGCACCTTGACCGCGCACGCCGCCCACGTCGCCGGTTCGAGCGCGCTGGACGACACCGTGACCGTACAGGGCAACTTCGGCGCCGGGCCGCACACGGTCAGCGTCAACTTCCTCAACGACGCCTATTACGGCCCCGGCAGCGACCGCAACCTGTACGTCGACGGGGCCAGCCACGACGGCACCGCCATCGCCAACAGCAGCCTGAGCCTGCTCAGCGCCGGACCCCAGCAGTTCACCGTCCCGGGCTCCGGTGCGGATACGAGCGCGCCGAGCACGAGCACGAGCGCGCCGACCACCAGCGCGCCGACCACCAGTGCGCCGAGCACGAGCGCGCCGAGCACCGGCGGCGGCGGGGTGGCGACCACGGTGGGCACGGGCCCGGATCAGCTGGTGCTGAAGATCAGCGAGGACGCCTACAAGGGCGACGCGCAGTACACGATCTCGGTGGATGGCCAGCAGGTCGGCGGCACGTTGACCGCGCACGCCGCCCACGTCGCCGGTTCGAGCGCGCTGGACGACACCGTGACCGTACAGGGCAACTTCGGCGCCGGGCCGCACACGGTCAGCGTCAACTTCCTCAACGACGCCTATTACGGCCCCGGCAGCGACCGCAACCTGTACGTCGACGGGGCCAGCCACGACGGCACCGCCATCGCCAACAGCAGCCTGAGCCTGCTCAGCGCCGGACCCCAGCAGTTCACCGTCCCGGGCTCCGGTGCGGATACGAGCGCGCCGAGCACGAGCACGAGCGCGCCGACCACCAGCGCGCCGACCACCAGTGCGCCGAGCACGAGCGCGCCGAGCACCGGCGGCGGCGGGGTGGCGACCACGGTGGGCACGGGCCCGGATCAGCTGGTGCTGAAGATCAGCGAGGACGCCTACAAGGGCGACGCGCAGTACACGATCGCGGTCGACGGCCAGCAGGTCGGCGGCACCCTGACCGCGCACGCCGCCCACGTCGCCGGTTCGAGCGCGCTGGACGACACCGTGACCGTACAGGGCAACTTCGGCGCGGGCCCGCACACCGTCAGTGTCGCCTTCCTCAACGACACCTATGGCGGCCCCGGCAACGACCGCAACCTGTACGTCGACGGCGCCAGCCACGACGGCACCGCCATCGCCAACAGCAGCCTGAGCCTGCTCAACACCGGATCGCAGCAGTTCACCGTCCCGGCAACGAGCACGGGCTCCGGCGCGTCGGCGACAGCCACGGGCGCCGGTACGGCCGCTGCCGCGCCGGCTGCCCCGACCGTCGCGCTCACGCACGATACCGGGACAGGCGGCACCCACGTCACCAGCGACGGTCTGGTCACCTATGCGCCGTCCGTGAGCGGCGACACGCTGCACTACAAGCTCGACAGCGGCACGTTCACCACGACGGCCCCGGTCCTGGCCACCGACGGCAGTGCCGACGGCCCGCACACGGTCACCGTCTACGAGACCAATGCGGCCGGTCTCGCGTCGGCCGACGCCAGCCTGATCTTCACCCTCGACACGCATCATGCCGGCAGCGGGTTCCACATGGCGTGAGGGCAGCTGTCGGGGCGATCCCGGCGCTCTCCGCCGCGGTGGTCGAGCGGCCGCAGGGGATAAGATCCGGATCGGCAATGCCGGTCACATGTCAAGACATTGAGCGATGCCGTGTGGCATCGCAAGGCATTATGACGGCGCCCGCAAGCTTTCGGCATTGCGGGCGCCGTCATCATTTCAAGATTTGGCGTCGATTGTCAGAATACATTCTGCTCTATTGACATCCGTGGCCTGGCGTCTCACTGGAGTCTGAACGTTGCGCCGGCTCGGTTGAGCCTTGATTGAGATCTGCACGGACCATGCCAGGCCCCCGTCTCGCCGGGGCCGGCCTGTGTCGGGGGGCCGAACGCATGCGCCAGGTCGGACAATCGGGCGAGCTGTCGGCGGCGCTCTGGCACAGCGCCGGTGCCTTCATGGGCGTGGCCGGCATGAGCGCGCTCGCGAACCTCCTCACGCTCACCGGCTCGTTCTTCATGCTGGAGGTCTACGACCGGGTCATCCCCAGCCGGTCGATCCCCACCCTCGTCGGCCTGTGCGTGCTCGCCCTCGCCCTGTACGCCGCGCAGAGCGCGCTGGAGGCTTTGCGCGCCCGCACCCTCGCCCGCATCGGGGCGGCGCTGGACGCCGAGATCGGCCCGCGGGTCTTCAGCCTCAGCGTCCAGGCGCCGCTGCGCGGGGCGAAACCGGATCAGGCCGGTCAGCCGCTGCGCGATCTCGAGCAGCTGCGCGCCTTCCTGGCCGGGTCCGGGCCCGCGGCCCTGTTCGACCTGCCGTGGCTGCCCGTCTACGTCGCCGTGTGCTTCCTGTTCCACCCGCTGATCGGGGCGGCGGCGATCGGGGGCGCCGTGCTGCTGGTCGGCCTGACGCTGGCCGCCGAGATGGCCTCGCGGGCGCCCGCGCGCAGCGCCGCCGCCCATGCGGGGCGGCGGCTGGCGCTGTCCGAGGCCGCGCGGCGCAACGCCGAGACCGTGGCGGCGCTTGGCCTGGAGGACAGGCTGTGCCGGCGCTGGGGGGCGGTCAACCGGGATCACGCCCACGCGCAGCAGCGCGCCTCGGATCTCGCCGGCGGCCTGGGGGCGGTCTCGAAGGCCTGCCGCATGGCGCTGCAATCGGGCGTGCTGGCGCTGGGCGCGTGGCTGGTGATCAACAACCAGGCCAGCGGCGGGATCATCATCGCCGCCTCGATCCTGGTGGCGCGCGCGCTCGCGCCGGCCGAACTGGCGATCGCCAACTGGCGCGTCTTCGTGGCCGCGCGGCAGAGTTGGCAGCGTCTGGCCGAGGCGCTGGAGCGCCATCCGCCGGCCCGCGTCCCGCTCGCCCTGCCGGCGGCGAAGGTCAGCCTGAGCGTGGAGGGCGTTCACGTGGTGCCGCCCGGCGCGGACCGGGCGACGGTGCAGGAGGCGAGCTTCCAGCTGCGGGCGGGCCAGGGGGTGGGGGTGATCGGCCCCTCGGCGGCGGGCAAGTCGAGCCTGGTCCGGGCGCTGGTGCGGATCTGGACGCCGGCGCGGGGCCGGGTGCGGCTCGACGGGGCGGATCTGGGGCAATGGTCGCCCGAGCATCTCGGAGCGCAGATCGGCTACCTGCCGCAGGAGACGGAGCTGTTCGCCGGCACGATCGCGGAGAACATCAGCCGGTTCCTGCCGGACGCCCCGGCCGAGGCGATCGTGGCGGCCGCGCAGGCGGCGGGCGCGCACGACCTGATCCTGAACCTGCCGCGGGGCTACGACACGGTGCTGGGCGAGGCGGGCGCGGGCCTGTCGGCGGGCCAGCGCCAACGCATCGGCCTGGCCCGGGCGCTCTATGGCGATCCGTTCCTGGTGGTGCTGGACGAGCCCAATGCCAACCTCGACGCGGAGGGTGAGCACGCCCTGACGCAGGCGATCCTGCGGGTGCGGGGACGCGGCGGGATCTGCGTGGTGGTGGCGCACCGCCCGAGCGCGCTGGTGGCGGTCGATCACGTGCTGATGATGCACGAGGGCCGGGTGCAGGCCTTCGGGACCAAGGACGAGGTGCTCAAGCGCGTCCTGCGCCCGGCCCCTGCGCCCGCCCTGCGGGAGAGCGCGTGATGGCGAGCGGGTCCCAGGCCGTGAAGGCCGCGTTCCACAGACTCGGCGCGGGCGTGCGCCGGCGCGTCCCGCCGCGGGCGATGGCGCTGTTCGCGGGCGCCCACGCCGAAATCCGCCGCCTCGCGGCCGACGCCGGACGCTTCGCCGCCGCGCAATTCGCGGCCACCAGCCTGGCGCCGGCGGCCGGCGCCTTCGATCCGCGGGCCTCGATCCGCCGTCAGCTGGCGGCGGCCGGGCTGATCGCGGTGGCGCTGGTGCCGGGCATCGGCGGCTGGGCGGCGCTGACCTCGTTCGCCGGGGCGGTGATCGCGCCGGGTCAGCTCGTGGTCGAGTCCGAGGTGAAGAAGGTCCAGCATCCCACCGGCGGCGTGGTCGGCGAACTCCGGGTCAAGGACGGCGACCGCGTCCGGGCCGGCGACGTGCTGGTGCATCTCGACGAGACCCTGACGCGGGCCAACCTCGACATGACGCGCAAGGCCCTGGACGAGCTGGCCGCGCGCCGCGCCCGCGCCGAGGCCGAGCGGGACGGCCTGAGCGAGGTCACGTTCTCGCCCTCGCTTCTGTTGCGACAGGGGGCCGATCCGGAAGTCGCCGCGCTGGTGGAGGGTGAGAGCCGGCTGTTTTCCGCGCGGCGGGCGAGCCGGGACGGGCAGCGGGCGCAGCTGTCCGAGCGGGCCTCGCAACAGCAGGAGGAGATCGCCGGGCTGGGCGAGCAGGTGGCCGCCAAGGCGCGGGAGATCCGGCTGATCGGCAACGAGCTCAAGGGTGTCCACGACCTCTACGCCCGGAATCTCGTCGCGCTCTCGCGGGTGACGGCGCTGGAGCGGGACGAGGCGCGGCTGGAGGGCGAGCGCGGGCAGCTGACCGCGTCGATCGCCTCGGCCAAGGGCAAGATCGCCGAGACGCGGCTGCAGATCCTGCAGGTGGACGCGGAGATGCGCACCGAGGTGGGCAAGGACCTCGCCGAGATCCGGGCGAAGTGGTCGGAGCTGTCGGAAAAGCGGGTGGCGGCCGAAGACCAGCTCAAGCGCGTCGATCTGCGGGCGCCGCAGGACGGGGTGGTGCACCAGATGAGCGTGCACACGGTCGGCGGTCTGGTGACGCCGTCCGAGCCGGTGATGCTGGTCGTCCCGGACGCTGACCGGCTGGCGGTGGAGGTGCACATCCAGCCGCAGGACATCGACAACGTCCGGGTCGGCCAGAGGGCGGTGCTGCGATTCTCGGCCTTCAACATGCGCACGACGCCGGAGATCGACGGGGTCGTGAGCCGGGTCTCGGCGGATGTGGCGAGCGATCCGAAGACCGGGATGAGCTTCTACACGGCACGGATCGCGGTGGCGGACCCCCAGCGGGCGCGCCTGGGCGGGGTCCGGCTGGTCCCGGGCATGCCGGTGGAGGCGTTCCTGCAGATCGGGGAGCGGACGGTGCTGAGCTACCTCGTCAAGCCGATGTCCGATCAGATCGCCAAGGCGTGGCGTGAGAAGTAGGGGATCGGGCATCGGGACGGGATCGTCCGCCCCGTGACGCGGCTGACGCCGATCGCGTCACCGCCGCCGCCGTCCCGCGCACCGCTCGGGACGAGCTTGGATCGCGGCAGGATCAGAACGACCGACCGATCGAGACGGTGTTGACTTGCGTTGCGCGGTCTACGCCCTTGTTTTAAGCTCGATCGATAACATTGCCGGTGAGTTCCATGTTGTTCACCATCGTATCGGAGCGTGCGGGCGTAAGCAGCCGGGACACGCGCACGACGCCGCACGAGGCGCTCCTCCTCGCATCCACCTTGGTCCAGGGCGGCGTCGAGAAGGTCTGGGTCTTCGATGCGCGCGGGGTGTTCGTCAGCGCCTCGGCGCTGCAGCAGATGGCACGGGAGCGCGAGGAGCCGGCCGGGACGCAGGCTGTCGTCGTGAGCGGCACCACCGACCTTCTCGCCCGCGATCCTGAACCGGCGCGCCCGGGCGACGATGCGGCCGCGGCGGGCGAGGCGCCCGTCGGCACCAAGGGGCCCGTGCCGAAGAACGGGCGGGTGTTTCGGATGGCGACGCAGCGGTACTGAGCGCTGGGCGTCCTCGAGTGCGGCGCGCCCGAGCGACGCCGCTGCGGATGAAGTCTGGAGACCGCGATGCCCTTCACGATCATGACCGAGCGGCAGGCCGTCAACACCTACACCCGGCGGAACACGGCGCGTGAAGCCCTGTTCCTGGCCTCGTCACGGGTGCATGATGGCGCCGAGAAGGTGATGGTCTACGATGAATGGGGCCAGTTCGTCGGCGCGGCGGCCCTCGCCGCGGCGGCGCGCGACGAGATCGGCGCGGTGAACGCGGTTCAGAAGGCCGTCGATGCGGCCGTGGCGGAACTTCTCACCCTGGAGCCGCAGCCCTACACGCCGAACAGCGGCCTGACGATCGACATGACGGCCGGCACGACATCGCGATCGGCCACGCCGGAAGCGGTCGAGGCACACGCCGAGCCGGTGAAGCGCGGCCGCGTCCGCGTCTTTCGTGCGGCCGGCAAAAGTGATTGAGCGCATCTCGGCGCGGCGATGTCGCTGTGTACTGAGACCGATCGGATCAGGTCGGAGATGCGCGGGCGGTTTTGATCGGGCGTGTCGATCGCTTTGAGCGGTCTCCACCAAAACGGTTGTGCGTCGTTATCGCAGCCCGTCATCGCGCTGATCGTCCTGGCACAAGAGCAGACCCGATCCGGAGACTCACGGCGATGATGGACGACGAGACGAGCGCCGAGGACGACCCGATTTGGTTGGATTGGCAGACCGTCAGGCGGACGGACCCGGTGGAACGCGTGGCCCGTGCGCTGTGCAAGTTCGACGGAAGGGAGCCCGACTCCGTCGCGTCATCGGATCGGACGGAGCCGTTCGTCACGGAGGACGGGATCGCGGTCCTCAGAAGCATCGAAGAGCCCGCGTGGAAGAAATACGTGCGGGAAGCCTCCCGTCTCGTGGCCGCGTTCCGCGCCTTCACCGGCCCCGAGGGCGGCGACTGAGCCTCTGAGTGTGAGCGTGATGCCGCCCCCGCGCTTACCGAGATCCATCATGCCCCCCGGGACCCGCTGCCCATCCGAAACCGGATCGGCCGGCCGGCCACGGCCCCTCCGAGGCCGTCGGTGATGGCTATCGGGAAGCAGCCGGCGATGGCCGAAAGGGTGGCGGCGATGAAGGCCTGCTGTTGGTCGCGGTCGCCGACCAGCCGAGCATAGGTGATCCGCGGCTTGCCCTGGAGCGTCCCGTCACGCTTGAGCGTGAACAGGACGGTGACTTCGGACCCCGCCGCCTCGGGCGCGACCTGAGCACGGCGCGCGCAGGCGCCCAGGGTCTCCCAGAGCGCGTGCAGCGAATTGGCCGCCTCCGCGTGCGCCGGCGATCCGGCGAGCATCAGGGCGAAGGCCGCAGCGGTGACGCGCATCATCTCGCCCTCTCGGGATCGGCGGCCTGCGGGCGCGACGCGGGCCTGTCCCGGAGGGGCCGGTCGCCGCGATGCGGGCCACACGGTCGAGCGTTTCTTCCCGTCTCGGCCCGCCCAAGGTGCGCGCGCATCGGACTATGACCGCGTGCTCGGACGCCGGTCGGCCTCGAGCCGGACGGGGGCCTCGGGCCGGATCAGTCGGCGGGCGATGGCTCATCCTCCGGAGCCGTGGCCGCCGGTCGCGCCGCCCGGCCGCGTTTTGCCGGAGGCGTCGCCTCGCAGCCCGCACAGATCGATCCCATCGACTGTTTGAGCTTCGCGTCCCGTTTCCGGTCGGACGCGGCCGTCTTGGCCGAATTGGTATCGAACCGCTTGCGGGTCGCCTCGAGATCGACCGGGCCCGCGTCCGTCGCCGGGGCCGGGACTGCGGCGGACGGTTGTGGTCGACGCGCGGGCGCCGCCGGCGGTGCCGATTGCGCGAGACACGGGGTGCTCGCCAGGATGAGAAAGCCGAGACCTGCGGCAGCACGATATGGGCGCATCACGCTCCCTCGGAGGACCACGCGGGCTCCACTGCGGGCCGGGGAGCCGGAAGCGCCACGGCGTCCGGCCGCCAAACCCAGTGGGATGTCGCGGCTCCGGATCTACCATCTGCCGCGGGGCTCAACAACCAAGGAGCGAATTTGCATTCCAGCGCGGCGAATGACCCGTCGGGACGCCGGTGTGAATCGATCGCAACCGCGCGCTGCACCGACCTGATAGGGCCGCGTGGACGCTCGGCATGCGACGGGCGCTATGTCGTGCGCGCGGGAGCGGGTGTCGGATCGCGTCTCGCGACGATGCTCGATCCGGATCCCACGCCGATACCGGATCGCGCGCGTCACGGTCCTGCGGCCGGGGCTCTCGTCGATGCGGACGCCGCAGACGTCGCGCACGTTCGATCGCGGAATGTCCAGACCGGGGCGCGATTGCTGCTTTCCTCGAGTCTCGACTGCTCTTCACGCTTTCTGCATTGATGTATGTGATCATCGGCAAAACGACTACCATGAACGCAGCCGGACCTCAGGAAGCCACCGTGATCGCGAGCACAGGACAGCCCGCTTCGACGCTGATGTTCGGGCTCGACAGCGATGCCTGGGACCGGGCTCTGATATACTCCCTGATCGCCGCAGCCATCGCGACGGTCTTCGTCGGAGTGTCAGCGGCTGGATCGATCATCACCCACAAGCGAGACGCCGCCGCCGCAGAAGGGCATCTGAAGCGGTATAAGGACGCTGCCCAGCACGGTGTCGAGGCGAGAGCGGACGCTGTCGCGGCGGATCGAGCCGCGGGGCCCACCGTCGAGGGGCCCGGCCGCGCGCAGCCCGGGGCCGAGAATCCGCACGTGCCGCGGTTCGTGAGAGAGGCAGGCGCACAGCGCTCGGTGCTGGAGACGGACGCGGGCTTGGGCGCGCCTCCGGTTCGATCGCCCGATTCCGACCTGACCCCCGCACAGGCGACCGCGCTGATCGGTGCGCTCGGGACCGCACGGGGCAACATCTCGATCGATTACGAGGGTGGGAACCGGGAGGCACAACCGCTGAGCGGTAAACTCCAGGACGCCTTCCGGAGTGCGGGATGGAATGTGTCCTCAGGGATCATCCTGGGTCTCGCCAATCCTCCGGATTCGGGGATCCTGCTCCGGGTCAACAGAAGCGGGATCACGGCGCTTCAGGAGCGGGTGGTGCAGGCGCTGAAGGCCGCTCGGATCGGGTTCGATCTTCGTCCCGACCGTGATCCGAGGCCGCCGGGCAGCCGTCACGTGCATGCGCCCATCGGAATGGGCGTCGACGATGTCGAGGTCGTCGTGACCGGCCCGCGGCCCTGAGGCCGGCGGCGGCGCTCGTCGGGTCGCCTGTCCGTCAGACGAGCGCCGAGAGGCGCGAGATCAACATCACCAACTCCGCCTGCCGATTCGTGCGCGTCTTGGCGAAGATCGCGGCCAATTGCGTGCGGATGGTCGCCACGCTGACGTTGTGCGTCGTGGCCGCCTCGTTGACCGTGGCGCCGCTGGCCAGGAGCGCGGCCAGCCGCGCTTCCGCGGCGGTCAAGCTGAAGACGCGTTCCAGCGCGGCCGTGTGCGGGCGTGGCGCCTGCTCCAGGTCGATCAGGAGCAGCACGGTGTGGGACATCTCTTCGCCGAGGACCGGCACGAGGATCGCGCTCATGATGAGCGGACGCTTGCCCTCGCGCATGGTCAAGATCCAGTTCTCGCCGTCGAGCTGGACCCGCGCCTTGGAGCGGGCGAGAAGCTGCTTGATCGTGTCGCGTCCGCTCCCGTCGAGCAGATCCGGTCCCGCGTCCGCGTATCCGATCACATCCTGCAGGATGCGCTGCGCTTCGGCGTTGGCGGCAAGAACATGCCCCTGGGTCGACAGGATGAGGCCACCGCAACCGAGGCGTCCGAAGACCTGCAGCAATGGCGCACCGACCAGCATCGTTTCCTGACTGCTCATGAGTCAGTCTTCAAGACGGAAGATGCGGCGTCGTCAGGCTATCGGGACCTGATAGCGGCCAAATAGTTGGCTCGCCCGGGGGAATGTAGTCAATCTCTTCGATAGAGTTGCGCCGATATTTATTCGTCTGTCCATGAATGGTGCGAAATAAAGCGTCATCCTTCATGAGCATATTTCGCAGCTCCAAGCTTCGGTGACGGGATTACTCGGCACATTACATGATCATACCAGGCATACGCGTACAGAATGCCAGAACGATTATGGGAGGCCCTATATAGTCGCCTCTTCCAGGTCTACAATATGTTTTGCCAAATTATCGTCGATGAAGACCGCTGATGTCTAGATCCGGACGGGCTCGGCGCGCTCTTCAAAATGGTTCCTCCCACCTTACCCCGAATCCGATGAATTCGCTTTCGGCGGAGCGGCACTTTCGGCGATCGACGTGACGATGAATGTCAGTCAGTCGGTCCATTTATTGAGCCCAGTGCGGTCTCAAAATTTCTGATATCCATAGCTTTGTTGTTGATGCATTATATCGAGATGAGCTGGAACTGCAAGTCGGGTGTCGCTGAGGATCAGTGTGCCATCGAATGTTGCGACGCAGCATCACGAAGTCTCAGCCTCCGCGGAGCGCTGCGTCGGGGACGATCGCCGTCGCCTTTCGCGGGCGGGCGCGACGAAGGTCGATGTCCCGGACGCGGCCCGGTCGCCTACTCCGCCGGCTCGGCCTGCGTCTCCACGCGCCGCTCAGGAGCGCGCTCGGTGCGGACAGGGACCACCGGCGACGCAGCCCGTTGCAGCACCTCGATCGCCGCGTCGGCCTCCCGCTGGCGGTCCCAGAGGGCCGCGTAGACGCCCCCCGCCTCCAAGAGCTCGGCATGGGTGCCGCGCTCGACGATACGGCCGTGGTCGAGCACCAGGATCGCGTCGGCGTTGACCACCGTGGACAGCCGGTGGGCGATCACCAGGGTGGTGCGGCCGCGGCTGACCCGGTCCAGGGCCGCCTGGATCTCGGCCTCGGTGAACGAGTCGAGCGCCGAAGTCGCCTCGTCGAGGACCAGGATCGGCGGCGCCTTCAGGATCGTGCGGGCGATGGCGACCCGCTGCTTCTCGCCACCCGACAGCTTCAGGCCGCGTTCTCCCACCGGGGTGTCGTAGCCTTCCGGCAGACCCGAGACGAAGCGGTCGATCTGGGCGAACTGCGCCGCCTCGCGCAAGTCCGCGTCGCTGGCGTCGGCCCGGCCGTAGCGGATGTTGTAGCCGATCGTGTCGTTGAACAGCACCGTGTCCTGCGGGACCATGCCGATCGCGGCGCGTAAGGAGTCCTGCGTCACCGCGGCGATGTCCTGCCCATCGATGCTGATCCGGCCGCCCTGAGGCTCGTAAAACCGGAACAGCAGCCGCGACAGCGTCGATTTACCGGCCCCCGAGGGGCCGACCACCGCCACCGTCTGGCCCGCGGGAATCGCGAAGGAGACGCCGCGCAGGATCGGGCGCTCCGGGGTGTAGGCGAAGCGGACATCCTCGAACCGCACCGTCCCGCCCGCGACCCGCAAGGGCACGGCGCCCGGCCGGTCGGCGATCTCGGGATTCTGCCCGAGGATGCGGAACATGTCGTCGATGTCGATCAGCGCCTGTTTGATCTCCCGATAGATCATGCCCATGAAGTTCAGGGGCATCGAGAGCTGCACCAGCATGGTGTTGGCGAGCACGAAGCCGCCGATCGTGGTGCGCCCCGCCAGGATGTCGCGCGCCGCGAGCCACATCACCGCGGTCATCCCGAGGGTGAAGATCACCGCCTGCCCGGCATTGAGCACCGCCAGCGACACGTAGGTCTGCGTCGAGGCCTTTTCGTACTTGGCCATCGACACGTCGTAACGGGCCGCCTCGCGGGCCTCCGCGCCGAAATATTTGACGGTTTCATAATTGAGCAGCGAATCGACCGCCTTGGTGTTGGCGTCGGTGTCGGAGGAATTCATCCGGCGGCGGATGGCGATCCGCCACTCGGTCGCCTTGTAGGTGAAGGCCAGATAGGCCGCGACCGTCGCGAAGGCGGTCGCCGCGTAGGTCCAGCTAAATTCGTAGGCGAGCACGCCCAGCACCAGCACGAACTCGACGATGGTCGGCACGAGCGTCAGCACCATCAGGCGCGACAATTCCTCGATGCCCGAGCGGCCGCGCTCCAGCACCCGGGTGAGGCCGCCGGTCTTGCGCTCCAGGTGGAAGCGCAGGGACAGGCGGTGCATGTGCTCGAAGGTCTGGAGCGCCAGCCGCCGGACCGCGTGCATCGCCACCTTGGCGAACAACCCGTCCCGCACCTGGGTCAGCGCCGACATGGCGATCCGCGAGACCCCGTAGAGGGCGATCAGCAGCATCGGCGCGGCGAGCAGGCCCGTCGGCACCGGCGCATCCTTGCCCCCGATCGCCGCGACCAGGGCGTCGGTGATCCACTTGAAGGTGAACGGCGTCACCATGGTCACGAGTTTGGCCGCCAGCAGCAGACCGAACGCCAGGAAGACCCGGCGCTGCAGATCGGGCCGGCCGTGCGGCCAGAGATGCGGCCAGAGCCGGCGATAGGTGGCGATCAGCCCGGGGCGCTCGGCCGGGAGCTTCGGCCCGGCCGGGGGCGCGGTGTCGTCGGTCATGAAAGGTTCTGCGGGGCGGGATGTCGTGAGCCCCGCATATAGGCGCGGCGGCGCGCGGGATCACCCGCACGGCGTGCAGGGCATCGTCTCACGTCCGCCAGAACGGCTTTCGGATCTCTGCGCGCAGGAGCCACGGATCGAGGCCGGCCTCCCGGACCTGGTCGGGATGGAGGGAAGCGAGGGCCCGCCGGGTGTGGATTCGGCGCAGCCAGGTCCGTATCCGGGAGGCGGGGTCCGCGCGGGGGAGGCGGACGGGTGACGAGGAGAGCGTGGAGGTGAGCATCGCGGACGATCCGGTGGCGGGAGAGCAGTCCGGCCGGGATTGCTGCCGCAGCATTGGTCCGATACATCTCTCGGATCAATCGAAACATTGACCTCGGAGCAATGATGCCGGCCATCGACTTCCGCTCCGTCGCCGACGCCATCGCGGACGACATCGCCGCCGGCCGCCTGCGGCCCGGGGCGCGGCTGCCGCCGCAGCGCGACTTCGCGTACGAGCGGGGCATCGCGGTCTCGACCGCGAGCCGGGTCTACGCGGAACTGGCCCGCCGCGGCCTCGTGACCGGCGAAGTCGGGCGGGGCACCTATGTCCGGTCCGAGCCGGGCCGGATCGGGCCGCTCCAGCCGGAGCCGCCGCCGGCGGCCGTCGATCTCCAGCGGACCCATTCGCGGCTGCCCGAGCAGGAGGCCGTGCTGGCCGAGACCCTGGCGGCGCTCGCCCGCGGCGGCGCCGAGATCGGGTTCGGCCAGTACGGGCCCGCGGGCACGCCGCAGGCGCGATCGGTCGCGGCCAAGTTCCTCGCCCGCGACGGCTACGCCCCCGAGGCGGACGACATCCTGTTCACCGGCAATGGCCGTCAGGCCGCGGCGGCGGCCCTCGCAGCCCTCGCGGGGCCGGGCGAGCGGATCGGCTGCGAGCCGCTGACCTATCCGGCGGTGCGGGGCATCGCGGCCCGGCTCGGGATCACCCTGGTGCCGGTCGCCATGGACGCGGAGGGGATGTGTCCGGACGCCCTCCTCCAGGCGCACCGGGCGGCGCCCCTGAGCGGAGTCTACATCCAGCCGACGCTGCAGAACCCCCTCGGCGCCACGATGGGGCCGGCGCGGCGGGCCGACCTCGCCGCCATCCTCGAACGGACCGGGCTCACCGCCATCGAGGACGCGGTCTACAGCTTCCTCGCCGACGCGCGGCCCCTCGCCAGCCTCGCGCCGGACCGGGTGATCCTGGTGGACAGCCTCTCGAAGCGGGTGATGCCGGCGCTGACGGTCGGCCTGATCGCCGCGCCCCCGCCCCTGACCGACCGGCTCGCGGCCTCCGTCCGCCAGGGCGCCTGGACCGCGCTCGGCCTGTCGCTCGCCGCCGGCATGCACTGGATGGCGGGCGGCTCGGCGGCCGCGCTGGCCGACGCCAAGCGCCGGGACGCCGCGGCCCGGCAGGTCATCGCGCGGGCGGCGCTCGCGGATTTGCGGGTGGTCGGCGCGCCCGACGCCTATCACCTGTGGCTCGAACTCCCCGAGACGTGGCGGGCGGAGGCCTACGCGGCGGCGGCCCTGCGCCAGGGGATCGCCCTCCTCCCGGCCTCGGCCTTCGCGGTCCATCCCGGCCACGCGCCGAACGCCGTCCGCCTCGCCCTGGCGGCGCCGTCGCGCCAGGACCTCGATCAGGCCCTGCGCCGCCTGCGCCGCCTCGCCTTCGCGGGCGACGATCAGGTCATCGAGTGAGCGGCCTCACCCGCGCTTGTCCGTCGGCAGCACGAAGATCTGGCCCGGATAGATCAGGTCGGGATCGCGGATCTGGGTCTGGTTGGCGTCGTAGATCACCGTGTAGCGCTCGCCGCGGCCGTAGGTGCGCTGGCTGATCCGCCAGAGGTTGTCGCCCCGGGTGATCTTGGCCGTGCTGATCTCCGGCACGTACACCGCTCCGGACGCGGCCTCACCCCCCGCCTCCGCCGCCAGGGTCCGCGTCTCCGGCAGGGCGGGCGCCGCCGCGCCGGAAGCGGCCGACCCGGTCCGGTCCGGCCCGGCTTTGCCCCTCGCCTGCGCCGTACCCTGCGCGCGGCCCTTTCCATCGCCCTTGCCGCCACCCTGCCCGTCCACCCGGGCCGTGCCGCGGGCGGCGACCTGCGCCGGCTCCGGTACCGTCAGCGGGACCTCGGCGCGCGTGTCGACCTTGCCGGTGGCCGGGTCGATCCGGTCGATCCGCACCTGGTACTGGCCCGGCTTGACCCCGCGCCCGATGGTGAAGCTCGCCCGGCCGTCCGGACCGATCCGGCCCGGCGCGATCAGCGTGTCGTTGAGGTAGAGCCGCAGGGTCGCGCCGGGCGCGCCGGTCGCCGTGACGAACAGCCGGCCGTTTCCCTGCACGTCGACGCTCACGATCCGGGTCGCGGGCCCCGCCCCGGGGCCGCCCGGAGCGAGGCCGCCGGACGGTGCGGCGTCGGCGACCCGGGCGCCGGGGCCGGGCGCGCCGGGCTGCGACAGGACGACGGTCGCCGCGTCCGGGGCGGTCAGGGCGACGAGCGGCTGGCGGTCGCGGCCCGGGGCGACCTGCACGGCCACGCTCTGCTCCGAACTGGCCGCGCGCCCGTCCCGGCCGGTCATGCGCAGGCGGATCTCGCTGGGCCCGGCGGGCAGGGCCGGCGGCACGATCGCGAACTGCCCGCTCGCGTCGGCGGTCGCCGTGGCCACCGCTTTGCCGTCGACCAGCATCTCGACGACGGCGTGCGGCGCACCCCGCCCGGCCACCACGGTATCGCCGTTCGGCTCGACCCGGACGATGTCGAAGCGCGGCGTCTCGGCGGCCCCGGCCGCCGGATTCCCGGCCCCGGCGGGGCCCGGCGCGTCATCGCGGAAATCGATCGGCGGGTCCGTTCGCCGCGCCAGGGTGCCGGGATCGGCGAGGCTCCGCGCGCCGCTCTCCGGTGCCGATTTGGCGGGGGGCTCCGCCGCCGGCCGCCCGGTCAGCGACCGCAGGGACTCGCCGCCGAACAGGGCCAGCACGAGGGCGAGGCCGCCGATAAGGCCGGCGAGCGCCAGGACGAGACTGCGCCGCACCTGTCCCGACATCGACAACCCTCAGCCCCCCTCGATCCTGACCCACCGTGCCGGAAAAACCGTCGACGGGGCCGCCCATAATACCGTACATGGGGCCGACACCAAGCCGTCCCGCCGCCCAGGCGGGTGAATCCCGCGCGACTTCAGCAGTTTGGCGCGTGGAGCGCCGGACGCGGGGCTCTCTCTGACGGCTCGCAAACGGACGCGCGAGGAGGGCGCCGGATGGCCCCGGTGAGGACAGTCTGTGTCTATTGCGGCTCCGGCTTCGGCCGGGACCCCGCCTTCCGCGCGGCCGCGGAGGTGCTCGGGACCGCCCTCGCGCGGGCCGGGATGCGCCTGGTCTATGGCGGCGGCGATGTCGGCCTGATGGGCACGGTGGCCCGGGCGGCTTTGGCCGCCGGCGGCCACGTCACCGGCATCATCCCGGACTTTCTGCAGGCGCGGGAGCACATGCTGGCGGAGGTGCAGGAGACCGTGGTGGTGCCCGACATGCACACCCGCAAGCGCCTGATGTTCGAGCGCTCCGACGCCTTCGTGACCCTGCCGGGTGGCATCGGCACCCTGGAGGAGCTGGTCGAGCAGCTGACCTGGGCCCAGCTCGGACGGCACCGCAAGCCCGTGGTGCTGGTCTCGGTGGCCGAGTTCTGGGCGCCGCTGCTCGCCCTGTTCGAGCATATGCGCGGCCACGGCTTCATCCGCGAGGGGCTCGATCTCAGCTACCTCGTCACCCGCGAGGCGGCCGAGGTGGTGCCGATGCTCCGGAAGACCGGGCATCAGCCCGACCCGCAAGCCGAGGACATCGTGCAGCAGCGGATGTGAGGCGGGTCGCGCGAGACGAGAGGACGTTCGGGATGCGCGCTTCCATCGTCGCGGCCCTGCCGCTCGCCTGCCTCGCCGGCGCCGCGGCGGCCGCCGACGCGCCCGTCCTGCAGACCCTCGACTACGCCAACACCCGCTATTCCGACCTCGACCGGATCGACGCCGGCAATGTCGGCCGCCTCAAGGTCGCCTGGACCTTCTCCACCGGAGTCCTGCGCGGGCACGAGGGCGCGCCGATCGTGATCGGGCACGTGATGGTCGTGCATACGCCGTTTCCCAACACGGTCTACGCCCTCGATCTCGACCAGGGCGGAAAAATCCTGTGGCGCTACGCCCCCCGGCAGGATGCGGGCGTGATCGCCGTGATGTGCTGCGACACGGTCTCCCGCGGGCTCGCCTACGCGGACGGGCGCCTGTTCCTGCAGCAGGCCGACACCACCGTGGTGGCCCTCGACCCGGAGACCGGCCGGGTGCTGTGGTCGGTGAAGAACGGCGATCCGGCCCGGGGCGAGACCAACACAGCCACGGTCCTGCCGGTCCACGGCAAGCTCATCGTCGGCCTGGCGGGAGGCGAGTACGGCGCCCGCTGCCACGTCACCGCGTACGACCAGGCGACGGGCAAGCGTCTCTGGCGCGCCTACGCCACCGGGCCGGATGCCGACATGCTGGTCGATCCGGAGAAAACCACGGAACTCGGGCGACCGATCGGCCGGGATTCTTCCCTGAAGAGCTGGGAGGGCGACCAGTGGCGGATCGGCGGCGCCTGCAGCTGGGGCTGGTTCTCCTACGACCCGGATCTGAACCTCGTCTATTACGGCACCGGCAATCCCGCGACCTGGAACCCGGCCCAGCGCCCGGGCGACAACCGGTGGTCCATGGCGATCATCGCCCGCGACGCCGATACCGGAATGGCCCGCTGGGTCTACCAGATGACGCCCCACGACCAATGGGACTATGACGGCGTCAACGAGATGATCCTCACCGAGCAGGCGATCGGCGGGCGTCCGCGCAGGGTGCTGACCCATTTCGACCGGAACGGCTTCGGCTACACCCTGGACCGCGCCACCGGCGAGCTCCTCGTGGCGGAAAAATTCGACCCGAGCGTCAACTGGGCCAGCCGGATCGAGATGGATCCCGCCGCCCCGTCATATGGCCGGCCGGTCGTCGACAAACGCTACGCCCCCGGCGAGGCCGACGAGGAGGAGGTCACCAAGAACATCTGCCCCGGGGCACTCGGCGCCAAGAACCAGCAGCCTGCGGCCTACTCTCCGCTGACGCGGCTGTTCTACGTGCCGACCAACCACATGTGCATGGATTACGAGGCGTTCCGGGTCACCTACACGCCGGGCCAGCCCTATGTCGGCGCGACCCTGACCCTGCATCCGCCGGAGGGCACCGACCGGACCGGCGCCTTCATCGCCTGGGACGGCGCCCGGGGGACGATCGCGTGGTCGATCCCGGAGCCCTTCTCGGTCTGGTCGGGGGCCCTCGCCACCGCGGGCAACCTCGTGTTCTACGGCACGCTGGAAGGCTACCTGAAGGCGGTCGACGCCCGGGACGGGCGCGAACTCTACCGGTTCAAGACGCCGTCCGGGATCGTGGGCAACGTCACCACCTACCTGCATGGCGGCCGGCAATACGTGGCGGTGCTCTCCGGTATCGGCGGCTGGGCCGGGATCGGGCTCGCGGCCGGGCTCACCGATCCCGCAGACGGATCGGGGGCGGTGGGCGGCTACGCGGCCCTGTCGCAGTACACGGCCCCGGGCGGGCAGCTCACGGTGTTCGAATTGCCGGATCCGGGGCCGCCGGCCGCGCGGTGACGAAGTCCACGAAGGCGCGCAGCGGCGCCGGCAGGTGCCGCCGCCCCGGATAGTAGAGGAACGGGCCGGAAAATTCCTGCCACCAGGGTTCCAGCACCGGCTCCAGGGCGCCGCTGTCGAGCTGCGGGCGGAGCCAGCCCTCGAACAGGTGGATGATCCCGGTCCCCGCGACGGCCGCCGCCACGGCGAGGTCGCTGGCGCCGACCCGCACGATCAGCGGCCCGGACGGGTCCACGCGGACGACGGCGCCGTCGCGCTCGAACTCCCAGGGTGCCGTCAGGGCGCCGCTCGGGAACCGGCCGAGCAGGCAGGCATGGGCGAGGAGATCGCGCGGATGCGCCGGCCGGCCGCGCCGGTCGAGATAGGCCGGCGCCGCCGCCGTGGCGAAACGCTGCCGCCGCGGCCCGATCGGCACCGCGATCATGTCCTGCTCCAGCCGCTCATCGTAGCGGATGCCGGCATCGCAGCCCGCCGCCAGCACGTCCACGAACCCGTCCTCGGCGACCACCTCCAGGCGGATCTCGGGATAGGCCGCCAGGAAGGGCGGCACGAGCGCCGGCAGGACCAGCCGGGCCGCGCTCAGCGGCACGTTCAGCCGCAGCGTCCCGGCCGGCCGGTCGCGGAACCCGTTCACCACGTCGAGGGCGGAGTCCACCTCCGCGAGCGCCGGGCCGAGCCGTTCGAGCAGGCGCGCGCCGGCCTCCGTGGGGGCGACGCTGCGGGTGGTCCGGTTCAGGAGGCGCACGCCGAGTCCCGCCTCGAGCCGGCGCACCGCCTCGCTGAGCCCCGACGCGCTGCCGCCCCCGGCGCGGGCGCCCTCGCGAAAGCCCCCCGCCCGCGCCACGCGCACGAAGGCGGTCAGGTCAGCCAGATCCGTCGTCATCGTTCGAAATTCCGAACAGCCCGTCCCGATTGTCCCCGGTTATGCCATCGATCCAGGCCGGCTACATCCAAGGCGCCAACAGGAGATTCGCCATGACCGACATCGCGCAGGCCGGCACGTTCCAGATCGGCGACCGCACCGTGAGGCGCCTCGGATACGGGGCCATGCAGCTCGCCGGGCCCGGCGTGTTCGGACCGCCGAAGGACCGGGCAGCCGCGGTCGCGGTGCTGCGCGAGGCCGTGGCGCGGGGCGTCGACCATATCGACACGAGCGACTTCTACGGGCCGCACGTCACCAACCAGATCATCCGCGAGGCGCTCCACCCCTATCCGGACGGGCTCGTGATCGTCACCAAGGTCGGCGCCCGGCGCGGGCCCGATGCCTCGTGGAACCCGGCCTTCTCGGCCGAGGAGCTGACCCGGGCGATCCACGACAACCTGCGTAACCTCGGCGTGGACGCCCTCGACGTGGTCAACCTGCGGTTGATGTTCGACGCCCACGGCCCCGCGGAGGGTCCGATCGAGGCGCCGCTGACAGTGCTGGCGGATCTGCAACGGCAGGGCCTGATCCGCCGGATCGGCTTGAGCAACGCCACGCCCCGGCAGGTCGCCGAGGGGCGCCGGATCACCGGGATCGCCTGCGTGCAGAACCAGTACAACCTCGCCCACCGGGGCGACGACGCCTTCATCGCCGACCTCGCCGCGTCCGGCATCGCCTACGTGCCGTTCTTCCCGCTGGGCGGATTCAGCCCGCTCCAGTCGGACACCCTGTCGGCGGTGGCGGCCGGGCTCGGGGCGACGCCGATGCAGGTGGCGCTGGCGTGGCTGCTGCGCCGGTCGCACAACATCCTGCTGATCCCGGGGACGTCCTCCCTCGGCCACCTGCGCGAGAACCTCGCGGCGGCGGAGCTTCGCCTGCCGGAGGAGGCGCTGGCGGCTCTGGATCGGATCGGGGGAGCCCAATGAGGCCTCACCTGGCGCCTTCCTTCTCCCCTCGCGAGCTACGGTGTCCGCACATCTCCTTCGGAACAGAAACGAACGGCTCCGCTGCTCTCCCTCCCCCCTCTGCGGGGGAGGGTGGCCCGCGAAGCGGGTCGGGAGAGGGGAGCGACGGTGCAGAACGTAGCTCTGTGCTGTGTGAGGGCCGTGTTCTTTCTTGAACCCGGGTTCCCCTCTCCCGACCCTCGCTGACGCGAGGGCCACCCTCCCCCACAGAGGGGGGAGGGAGAGCACGCGGCACGCGCTTTGAGAAAGCCCTACTTCGCCGTCATGGTGGCCAGCATCGGGCACCCGCCCTCGCTCATCGGCCGGAACGCCTGCTCGGCCGGGATCGTCTCCAGCACCTTGTAGAGGTCCCACTCGCCCTTCGACTCGGCGGGTGTCTTGGCCTCGAACAGGTACATCGGGTGGATCTTGCGCCCGTCCGGCCGGATCGTGCCCTGGCCGAACAGCGGATCGTCGGTGGGGATCGCCTTCATCTTGGCGACCACGGCGGCGCCGTCCTTGGCCGAGTGCAGGGCCGCCACCGCCTTCAGATAGTGCAGCGTGCTGGCGTAGACGCCGGCTTGATAGGAGGTCGGCTTCTTGCCGGGCATCCGTTTCTCGAACCGCTCCGCGAAGGCGCGGGTGCCGTCGTTGAGGTCCCAGTAGAACGAGGCGGTGAAGTCGAGCCCCTGGGCGACCTCCAGGCCGAGCGAATGGATGTCGGTGATGGCGATCAGCAGGGCGGCGAGTTTCTGGCCGCCCTGGCGAACGCCGAACTCGTGCGCCTGCTTGATGGCGTTGGCGGCGTCGAGCCCGGCATCGGCCAGCCCGATCACCTGGGCGCCGGATCCTTGAGCCTGGAGCAGGAACGAGGAGAAGTCCGGGTTCGGGAAGGGCGTGCGCACGCCGCCCACGACCGTGCCGCCGTTCGCCTGCACCACCGCCTTGGTGTCGCGCTCCAGGGCGAGGCCGAAGGCGTAATCGGCGGTGATGAAGTACCAGGTCTTGCCGCCGCGCTTGAGCATCGCCTTGCCGGTGCCGTTGGCCAGCGCCGCGGTGTCGTAGGTCCAGTGCACGGTGTTCGGCGTGCAGGCCGGGCCGGTGAGATCGGCGGTGCCGCCGCCCGAGTTGATGAAGGCCTTGTTCTTCTCCTTGGTGATCTGCGCGATGGCGAGCGCCACCGAGGAGGTCGGCACGTCGAACACCGCGTCGACGCCGTCGCGGTCGTACCATTGCCGGGTGATCGAGGCGCCGACATCGGGCTTGTTCTGGTGGTCGGCGGCCACGACCTCGACCTTCAGGCCCTGGGTCTCCGGCTTGAAGTCCTCGACCGCCATGCGGGCGGCCACCACCGAGCCCTCGCCGGTGGAGTCGAAATAGACGCCCGAGCGGTCGTTCAGCACGCCGATCTTCACCGGCACGAGGTCGGCCGCCGGCGCTGCGCCGGCGCCGAGCGCGCACACGAGTCCCAGCAGTCCCGCGACGCGGTGGCGGACCGTCATGTCTCTCTCCCTGGATGTCACACCCCGCGGCGTTGTTCGCCGCTCGGGACTCGCCCGTAGGCAGCTTATCCGTGAGCGCTCGGACCGGATACTGCAGCGGGTGAGGATGCGGTCGATCCGTCAGTGGCCGGTCTGATGACCGCCGCTCCACCCCCGGAATCGCGCGCGTTTGGTCCCAGCCGATCGGACTGGAACCGGTGATCCGCTCGGTCGACAGGGCGATTCGACGTGCGCGTTGACGCGTGACCGGCGCCTGCGCCCCGCGGCAGGGTGCGGGGGTGTTCGGCCACCGGAGGGCCGGCGCGGCGGTTCTCACCACATCCGGGTGATCTCGTTCTCGCCGATGCCATGCCCTTCGACCACCACGGGCGCGTACAGGAAGCCGGGCGTGACGCTGATCGTCCACGCGGGACTCAGCTGTTCTCGCGCCAGCGCGAGCGCCTCGTCCGCCGTCCGGGCTCGCGCCGCGAAGACCTGCGCCTCCGGCTCACCGTTGGCGCCCGGTCGATCCGTGATCGCGACGATCTGAAAGGCACTGTCCATGGCTTGGACATGGGACGAGCGCGCGTGGCGGCAATACCGATGAACCGCATACCGGGCCGCATCCACGAGCGCCCGGCTCGCCTCACCGAAGCGCTGTGACCCGTTCCGTCGCGTCTGCGCGCGGAACCGCATTCCGCTGCGCCTCGGTCACGCAACGCCGGAAGGCCGGGCTCCGCGCCGGTATTCCACGGTCCAGGCACGTGGTGACCGCGTCGGCCAAGGCGCGCACCGGTTCGTCCGATCGGCTCACGATCCCGCCCGCCCCCGCGGTTGACCGCAAGCTGCCTGTAACGACGGGGTTCGATTGCGGGCCGAGGCAGCCGCCGAGCGCCAGAGCTACGATGATCGCGCAGACAGCATGGGGTCGCACGGCATCTCTCCGCGTCCGAGGGTCAGACTACGCAGAGACTGTGCCGCTTGCCTAGGGTAGCGGTGCCACACCCTACGATTGCGTCCCCTCACCCCTGCGGGTGATCGGTTACCGGGTGGGTGAGATCAGTGCAGGATCGGCGCCGCGCCATCCTGCTCAGGATCGCCCGCCCCAGGATCGCCCGCCCGTGCAGCCTGCGCCTGAGCCCGGACCTGAACGAGCGCCTGCTCGATGCAGCGCGCTGCCACTTGGAGGCCGGCTTCGGCGACGTCGGGGGAGCAGGCTGGTGTTGGACTGGCGGCGAGTCTGTCCTGCACGGCCCGCATGAAGAGGCCGAGGTCGTCGCGGTGGCGCCCGGCGACCAACTCGGCGCCCATCAGCCGGATCATGTTGGTGAGCGCGGCCAGCGCCACGTCCTTCGGATCGCAGAACGAATCGGTCATGGCAGGGAGGTTCGCCCGCAGCAACTTTAGAACTGTTCTTACATCATGCGCTGACCCGTGTGCCTCACGGTCGCGACAGCTAGCGGTCTCGTGATCGAGAGACGGGCAGTTGAGCGGCCGTCCCTACCCACCGCAGCCCACCCGTGACGCGTTCCCGCTGCCATGGCCGCCGCCCCTCGGGCTCTCGTACACGCGGGCGAACCCTTCTTTACGGGGCGGAGGGACGCGCGCGTCGTTCGAGTGCGCCGCAGGCAATCCGCCGCTCACCCGCGCCCGGAGCTTCACAGGAGAGGTTTGCCGGCGCGCCGACGGTATGCGGTCGGGCCGGCGCGGAGTTAGCCGGCCTTGCATCCAGGGCCCGAACCCGTCACGCCCGCGGCGCCAGACCGAAGATCGCCCGGGCCTGATCGGGTGTGGCCGGTTCGCGGTCGATATGGGCGAGCAGGCTCACCGCCTTCTCCACCAGGGCCGCGTTGCTCGGCGCGAGCCGGCCCCGGGACAGGTACAGGTTGTCCTCCAGACCGACCCGGACGTTGCCGCCCATGCCGGCCGCGACCGCGAGCATCGGGTATTCCTGCCGGCCGATCCCGAAGGCCGACCAGATCGCGTCCTCCGGCAGGCGGGCCCGCATCGCCACCAGCGCCTCGGGGGTGGCCGGTGCCCCCCAGGGGATGCCGAGGCAGATCTGGAACAGGGGCGGGCGCGCCAGATGCCCCTCGGCGATCAGGTGCCGGGCCAGCTCGATCTGGCCGAGGTCGAACACCTCGATCTCCGGCTTCACGCCCGCCTCCCGGATCTGGGCCGCCATGGCGCGCAGGTGGGCCGGGGTGTTGAGGAACAGGTGCTCGCCGAAATTCATCGTGGCGATGTCGAGGGTGCAGATCTCCGGCCGCAGAGCCGCCACGTGCCGGGTGCGGGCCTCCGGGCCCACGAAGGTCGTGCCCGGGCCGGCCAGGGCCGGATCCGGATCGCCCGGCACGAACCGGCCCCCCGCCCCCGTGGTCAGGTTGAGGATCACGGCCTCGTTCTTCTCGCGGATCCGCTCCACCACCGCGCGGTAATGGGCGAGCTCCATGCTGGGGGCGCCGGTCTCGGGATCGCGGACATGGATGTGGACCACCGCGGCCCCCGCGTCGGCGGCCTCCAGGGCGGACCGGGCGATGGCCTCCGGGCTCACCGGCACGGCCGGGTTCTTCCTCGGCGTGTCGAAGGAGCCCGTGAGGGCGCAGGTGATGACGGTGGTGCTCGACATGCTGTCCTCCCCGGATCTCACATCGCCCCGCCGTCGACCGTGAGGGTCTCGCCGGTGATGTAGGCGGCGCCCGCGGCGAGGAAGAAGATGGTCTCGGCGATGTCCTCCGGCCGGGCCATGCGGCGGAGCATCGTGTGCTGCACCGTCGCGGCCTTGCGGGCCTCCGGCCATGGGTCGGTCCAGGGGGTGGCGACGAGGCCCGGGGCGACCGCGTTGACCCGCACCTCCGGCGCCAGCGCCCGGGCAAGGCTGCGGGTGAGGTTGATCAGCCCGGCCTTGCTGGCCGAGTAGGCGATCGACGAGCCGCGCCGCCCGAGCCCGGCGACCGAGGCGGTGTTGACGATGGCGCCCCGATTCTTCCTGAGGGCCGCCGCCGCCGCCCGCGCACAGCGATACGGCCCGAGCAGGTTGGTCGCCAGGATGGTCTGCCAGAAGTCTTCGGTCATCGCGTCGAGGTCCTCGAAGGCGATGGGCGTGGTGGTGCCGGCCGTGCCGGCGTTGTTGACCAGCACGTCGAGGCCGCCGAGCCTGTCGATGCCGTCCGCCACCATCGCCTCGGCCGCGCCCGGCGCCGAGACGTCCCCGGGCAGGGCGATCACCGAAAGCCCCTCCCCGGCCAGCCGGGCGGCCTCGGCGGGGCCGCGGGGATCGTCGGGCAGGTGGTTCAGCGCGACCGTCGCGCCGTTGCGCGCGAAGTGCGCCACCGTCGCGAGCCCGATGCCCGACGAGGCTCCGGTGACGAGGACGTGCCGTCCGGTCAGATCCGCCCCGATCATGTTCCCTCCATCCGGCCGATCCCGGCCATCGCGGCTTTGAGCGCCAGGAGCTTGCGGTCGCGCTCGCGGAACAGCTCCTCCGGGGGGCGCCCGCCCCAGTCGAAATAGCCGCGCCCCGCCATCACCCCGGTCCGGCCTTCGGCGCAGAGGGCGTCCAGGGTCTCCGAGCGGGTGCGCGGCGGCGGCGGCGCGTAGCTGGCGTTGGCGAGCGCCCGCTGAGTCAGCTCCAGCCCGGTGAAGTCCGCCTTGGCGAGGTGGCCGAGGATCGGGATGCGCAGGCTGAGGCCATGGATGATCGCGTCGTCGATGTCCCTCGGCGCGGCGACGCCCTCGTCGAGGAGCCGGAAGACCTCGGCGCTGATCGCCTGCTGGATCCGGTTGGCGACGTAGCCGGGGATGAAGCGCTTCAGCACGATCGGGACCTGGCCCAGCCCGCGCACCAGATCGGCCATCGCGGCGACGACCGCCGGGTCAGTGCCGGGGCCGGGCACCACGTCGACGAGGTCGACGATGTAGGGCGGCGTGTACCAGTGCAGGATCAGCGCCCGCCCCTGCCGGCCTTCCGGGATCAGCGGGAAGACGTCGAGGTAGCTGGTGTTGCTGGCGAGGATCGTGTCCGCCGGGCAGAGCCGGTCGAGCTCGGTGAACAGCGCACGCTTGGCCTGCGGGTTCTCGGTGATCGCCTCGATCACGAGGCCGGCCCCCGCCACCGCGGGTTCCAGCTCCGCCTCGACCCGGACGGTGCGTGCCAGCCTGTCGGCATCCCAGCCCTCCGGGGCGGCGCCCGCCTCCTGCAGGGTCGCGAGCGCCGATTCCATGAGGGCGGGCACCCGCGCGCGGGTCTCGGGCTGCGTGTCGGTGATCCGCACGGCATGCCCGTGGAGCGCCAGCACCAGGGCGATGCCGTGCCCCATCAGGCCGCCCCCGACGATCGCGATCTCGGTCATGCGGCGGGCCTTCTCTGTGGAATGTCGATCCGGGTCGCGGGCCGACTGACAGCGCGGCGCTCGCGTGATCGGTTACGTCGAAAGCTTATCGGACCTGTCCCGGCACGCACCCTCCCTCCCCCCTCTGCGGGGGAGGGTGGCCCCCGAAGGGGGTCGGGAGAGGGGAGCGACGCTGCAGAATAAGGCTGTATCCGTCCGGCCAGTCGCGCCCTTTTCTGAACCCGGGTTCCCCCCTTGCGGGACTTCGTCCCGACCCGACCCCTGCTGACGCAGGGGCCACCCTCCCCCGCAGAGGGGGGAGGGAGACGCGTTTGCGACCGTGCGTTCATGGCTTGCGACGCAAGAGCTTCCATCTCACCCACCCTCACACCGTGGCGATCGGCGTCGTCGGCGAGCCGACCGCGCCGGGCAGGCGCAGGGGCGGGGCCGTCAGCAGGAACCGATTGCGGCCGTGCGCGCGCAGCCACGCGGCGAGCGGCGTCAGGTGCCAGAGCTCGCCGAGATTGACCCCGAGCTTGAACAGGCAGTGCTCGTGGAGCGGCAGCGTCGCGCAGCAGGCGGGTCCGGGCCCGGCCGGATAGGCCTCGACCGCGTAGTTGTCGGCGATCAGCGCGCACAGGCCGGTGCGGGTGATCCAGTCGAGGAGCGCCGGGTCCCGCCCGTCGAGCCCGGCGCAGAGGGTGTGGACCAGTTTCGGGTCCGGATTGCCGCCCATGGCGATCAACCGCTCGGCGAAGCCCGTGTGCAGGCAGACCATGTCGCCGGGCTCGACCACGACGCCGTCGGCCTCCAGGATCCGGGCGAGCTGGGCGTAGCCGACCTTGGTCTTGGCGTCGCCGAGATGGGCGCGCAGGTCGATCATCACCGCCCGGCCCTGCATGCCGGCCTCGGCGAGGCGCTCGATCCCGAGGTGCTTCGCCCGCGACGGCTGGTCCGCCGCCTCGGCGCGCTCCGGCCCGACGATGTCGCGGCCGCCGCGGAAGCCGTTGTAGAAGGTCGGGCCCGCGCCGGTGCCGTCCGCGTCGAACAGCGACCCGACATGGGCGAGCGAATCCCACTGCGTCGAGTATTGCAGGTGGATGAGCGCCCGGTCGTCGCAGATCACGTCGGTGGCACCCTCGACCTCCTCGCAGACCGGGAAGTTCATGTTGGGCCGGCCGTTGGCGCGCCGGGTCGGGGTGATCTGCGGCGGGTGCCGGCGCGGGTTCAGGACGTTGCCGCCCGGCAGGTCCAGCGGCAGGCTGAGGCAGAAGGTCAGGCCCTCCCGCACCTCGGCGACGCCCTGCAGCACCTTCTCGGGGGTGAGGAGGTTGAGGCGCCCGCGCTCGTCGTCGGGGCCGAAATCCCCCCAGGTCGAGCCCTCGGGCCGGCGGGTCCAGCGCAGACTCATGGGCGTCGTCCCCGGCAGGGCCGGGCGCCGCGGCGCGGGACGGTCCCGGGCGCGGCCAAGCGTGCGTTCCTCACCTGTCCGTCGCCCTTCTTCGAGGCCGTCGGTCCCGCTTCGCGTCGGGCCGGGCACGAACCTAGGCCGGGAGGGCCGGACTCGGAAGCCCCGCGGGCGGACAGGGCGGCCCTCGTGAAACCCCCTCGTGAAACCCCCGCCGCAGCGGCGCCGCCGACGCGGCGCGAACGACTCGCGGGAAACGTCACCCGTCCCGCGCCGGCCGGCCCTTGTGATCCGTCGGGCGCCGGCTACAGTCGACCCAAGCCCGCGAATAAAAAATGCGGGCGCCCAGAGAGGAAATGCCGATGTCCGAGACCGCGCGCCCCGTCGCCCGGCGCGTCCAGATCCGGCGCATGCTACCCGCGCTGCTGGCGGCGGGCTCGATGCTCGCCGGCCCGGCGCGGGCGGCCGACCCGATCCGGATCGGCGTGATCGCCGAGGCGCAATCGGTCGCCGGGGCCTCGATCCCGCAGGCCGTGCAACTCGCCGCCGACGAGATCAACGCCAAGGGCGGGGTCGCCGGCCGGCAGATCCAGGTCGTGACCTACGACGACAAGAGTTCCGCCTCCGACGCGGTGCGCGCCTTCCAGCGGGCGGTCTCCGAGGACAAGGTCAACCTCGTCATCGCCAGCTACGTCTCCGAGGTGGTGCTGGCGCTGATGCCCTGGGCCGCCCGGCTCAAGACCCCGATGATCACCCCCGGGGCCGCGTCGAACGAGATCAGCGTCAACGTCCACAAGGACTATGCGCGCAACAAGTACACCTTCCACGGCTACCTGACCTCGCACGCCCTGGCGCAGGGGATCTGCGATTCGGCCAAGGAGGTGCTGGTCGAGAAGCTCAAGGCCAAGACGGTGGCCATCATGAGCGAGGACGCGGCCTGGACCCGCCCGCTCGACGCCGGTTTCGAGGAATGCCTGCCGCAGAGCGGATTGAAGGTGGTGGAGCACGTCCGCTTCTCGCCGGACACGGGCGACTTCACGCCGATCTACAACAAGATCGAGGCGGCCAAGCCGGACCTGATCGTCACCGGCATCGCCCATGTCGGGGTGCAGCCGACCGTGCAGTGGCAGAACCAGCAGGTGCCGATCGCCATGACCGGCATCAGCGGGCAGGCCACCGCCTCGACCTTCTGGGCCAACACCAACGGGGCCAGCCAGAGCGTGCTGTTCGGCAGCGTCGCGCTCCCCGGGATGGCGCTCACCGACAAAACCATCCCGTTCACCGAGGCTTTCACCAAGCGCTTCGGCGGCGCGCCTTCCTACGCGGGCTACATGGCCTACGACGCGACCTACTATGTGGCGGACGCGGTCCGGCGGGCCGGGTCCACCGAGGCCGACACGCTGATCGAGGCCCTGGAGAAGACCGACTGGGTCGGCACCGTCGGCCACATCGCCTTCTACGGCAGGGACGAGTCCTTCACGCACTCGATCAAGTACGGGCCCGGCCTGATGACCGGCGTGCTCGGCCAGTGGCAGAACGGCAAGCAGGTCGCGATCTGGCCGACGGCGGCCGCCAACGGGACCCTGATCCTGCCCCCCGCGGTCAAGCCGGCGGTGCAGTAGTGCGGACGGGGAGCGCGCTGTGATCGGCCTCCAGATCCTCGTCGACGGCTTCGCGATCTCGGCCCTCTACGCACTCGGCGCGATGGGCTTCACCCTGATCTTCGGGGTCTCGGGCGTCCTCAACCTCTCCCACGGGGCCATCATGGTGATGGCCGCCGTGGCGGCCTGGGCGGCCTCGGCTTTGTTCGGCCTCGGCTCCTACGCGGGGGCGCTGATCGGCGTCCTGTGCGGGCTCGCCGGCGCGCTGGTCACCTACTTCGCCATCGTCGCGCCGATCGAGCGCAGCAGGGCGATCCCCCGGGAGGAGAAGGAGATTTTCGTCCTCACCGGCACCCTGCTCTGGGGGATCATGATCCAGGAGCTGGTGGCCTACTTCTTCACCGACAATCCCAAGACGGTCTTGCCGATCGTCGAGGGGGTGATCGAGATCGCCGGGGTGCGCACGCCGAAGAACGAGATCTTCACCGCGGTGATCTGCTGGGTGGTGATCGCCCTGCTCTGGCTGTTCGTGAACCGGGCCCGGGCCGGCAAGGTCCTGCTCGCCGCCTCCATGAACCCGCGCGGCGTGACGCTGCTCGGCCACGACATGGCGAAGATCTACGTGGCCGTCTGGGCGATCTACGGGCTGCTCGCCGGCATCGCCGGGGTGCTGCTCGGGATGTTTCTGGGGGTGTCCTCGTATTCCGTGGGGCCGCTCACCGCGAGCGCCTTCTCGATCGTGGTGCTGGGGGGCTTAGGGTCGGTCACCGGCTCGCTGATCGCCGCCTACGTGGTGGGCTATCTCGAGACCGCCACCGCCTACCTGATCTCGCCGGCCTATCGGGTGATCCCGGCGCTGCTGTTGCTCGTGGCCGTGATGTACCTGCGCCCGCAGGGCCTGCTGGGGCGGCGGTGATGGTTTTTTTCGAGGCTGTCCAGGGCCGCTTCTCTCCCTCCCCCCACTGCGGGGGAGGGTGGCCCCTGCGTGAGCAGGGGTCGGGTGAGGGGAACCCGGCTTCCGGAAGGGATGCGACCCTCAGAACGGGCACAGCCTTCTTCTGCACCATCGCTCCCCTCTTGCGGGACTTCGTCCCGACCCGCCCCCCTTCGGGGGCCACCCTCCCCCGCAGTGGGGGGAGTGAAAGTCCCGCCCGCAGCGAGCGATCATGAAGCTCCTCACCACCCCCGGCTTCTGGATCGCGATCCTCGCCGTCGCGGCGGCCGCCACCCTCCCGTGGTACGTCTCCGGCTACATCCTCGGCCTGCTGACCATCGCCTACTACTTCGGCGTGTTCGCCATGGCCTGGGACCTGCTCTTCGGCTTTGCCGGGGAGGTGAATTTCGGTCCGACCTTCCTGATCGGGCTCGGGGCCTACGGCGCCGGCATCCTCAACAACCGCTACGAGCTGCCGATCCCCTACTGCTTGGCTGCCGGCACCGCGCTCGCCGTGGTCGGCGGCCTCGCCTTGGCGCTGCCGGCGCTGAAGGTGCGGGGCCCCTATTTCGGGCTGATCACCCTGGTGGCGGTGCTGCTCCTGCAGAACATGATCGTGGTGTTCTCCGGGCTGACCGGCGGCGAGATCGGCCTGACCGTACCTGACGTCATCTCGATCGACGCCGACACCAACTACTGGCTGGCTCTGGGCTTCATGGCGGTCTCCGGCCTGATCCTCACCGCCATCGCCCGCTCCCCCGCGGGGCTGATCCTCCAGGCCGCCGGGCAGGACCCGGTGGTGACCGGGGCGCTCGGCTTCAACGTCGCCAAGCACAAGCTCGCGGCCTTCGCGGTCAGCGCCGCCTTCTCGGGCCTCGCGGGCGGGCTGGTGGTCTTCTACATGGGCACCGCCTCGGTCGGCACGCTGATCGACACGGCGGTGGGCGTGCAGGTGATCATCGCGGCGGTGCTCGGCGGCCGGCGCACCATCGTGGGCGCGGCTTTGGGCGCGGTGTTCCTGATCGCGGCGGGCGAGTTGCTGCGCCCGCTCGGGGCGCTGTCGACCTTCGTGGTCTCGGCGGTGGCGCTCCTCGTGATCCTGTTCGTGCCGTCGGGGCTTCTGGGCCTCGCATCCTTCCGGAGAGCGCGATGACCGTCGCCGTGAGGCCCGCGCCGCCGCAGGCCGTCGCCCCCGTCCCCGTGGCGGCCGAGCCGTGCCTGACGGTGCGCGGCCTGACCAAGCGCTTCGGCGGCCTCGTCGCCGTCAAGGACATCGATCTCGACCTGCGGCCCGGCGAGATCCTGGGCCTGATCGGCCCGAACGGCTCGGGCAAATCCACCGTGATGAAGCTGATCATGGGCTTGGAGCGCCCGAGCGCCGGCTCGATCCGCCTCGACGGCGCCGAGATCGGCGGGCTGCCGGCCCACCGGGTGGCGCGCTCCGGCATCGGCCTCGTGTTCCAGCACGCGCGCCCGCTCCAGCGCCAGACGGTGCTGGAGAACATCAGCCTCGCGCTCCTGCCCGACAGCCTGATCCGGCTCGCCGCCGACCCGCACGTGGCGCGGCGTGCCAAAGAGATCGCCGAGCGCGTCGGCCTCGGCGCGGTTATCGATCGGCGCCCCGGTACCCTGCCCTTCGCGGATCTGCGCCGGCTGGAGCTCGCCAAGGCCATCGCCCGCGACCCGCGGGTGGTGCTGGTCGACGAGCCCTTCGCGGGCCTGACCGGTGGCGAGGTCGCGGCCTTCTCGGAGCTGATCCGGGGGTTCCGCGACGAGGGCAAGGCCGTGCTCCTCGTCGACCACAACGTGAAGAGCGTCTCGGCCCTCGTGGACCGGGTGTTCGCCATGTATCTCGGCGAGCGCATCGCCGAGGGCTCGGCCGAATCCGTGATGGCCGACCCGACCGTGCGCCGGGTCTATCTCGGCGGCAGCATCGAGACCGCGGCCCGGCCCGAGGCGGCGTTCAAGCCGGATTCGCTGCTGACCGTCGCGGGCGTCGACGTGCTCTACGGCAAGGCGCAGGCGTTGCGCGCCGCCTCGATCCACGTCCACGAGGGCGAGTTCGTCTCGGTGGTAGGCCTGAACGGGGCGGGCAAGACCACCCTGTTCAACGCGATCTCGGGCCTGGTGCCGCATACCGGCACAATCCGGTTCGACGGCCGGGATCTGACCCGGATGAAGCCGGCCGCCATCGCCCGGGCCGGCATCGTCCAGGTGCCGGAGACCCGCGAGCTGTTCGGCGACCTCAACGTGCGCGAGAATCTCGACCTCGGCGGCCAGCATTTCCCGAAGGCCGAGAGCGCCAAGCAGCGCGAGTGGCTCTACGAACTGTTCCCGATCCTCAAGGCCCGCGAGGGCCAGAGCGCCCGCACCCTGTCGGGGGGCGAGCAGCAGATGCTGACCATCGCCCGGGCGCTGATGATGCGGCCCCGCCTGCTGATCCTCGACGAGCCGACGCTCGGCCTCGCCCCGGTGATCCTGGAATTGCTGTCAAAGGCCCTGGAGCGCCTGCGCCAGACCACGCCGATCACGGTGCTGCTCGGCGAGCAGAACGTCACCTTCGCGCTGCCCCACGCCGACCGGGTCTACGTGCTGGAGCAGGCCCGGATCGTCTGGGAGGGCCCGCCGCAGCGCTTCGCCAGCGAGATGGGGTCGGCGTATCTGTGAGGGAGCATACGGACGCGCGGCTCCCCCTCCCCCCTTTGCGGGGGAGGGTGGCCCCTGCGTCAGCAGGGGTCGGGCCGGGACGAAGTCCCGCAAGAGGGGAACCCGGCTTCAGAAAGGGGCGGAGCGGTGATGAAGGCCGCAGCCTTCTTCGGCACCGTCGCTCCCCTCTCCCGACCCCCTTCGGGGGCCACCCTCCCCCGCAAAGGGGGGAGGGAGACGCTCGGATCCCATCGGAACGACACCAGGGAGCGGACACCGTGGACTTCACCCTCTCCCAATCCCAGACGCATTGGCTGACCCGCGTCCGCGCCTTCATCGCCGACGCCGTCCTGCCCGCCGCTGCCGCGGTGGCGGCCGAGCGTGCGCAGAGCCGCGCGCCCTCGCCCACGATGGAGCGGCTGAAGGACAGAGCCAAAGTCGAGGGCCTGTGGAACCTGTTCCTGCCGCCCTCCCCCGAGCACGACACGGAGGACTACCGCGGCGCCGGCCTGACCAACCTCGACTACGCGCTCTGCGCCGAGGCGATGGGCCGGGTCGGGATCGCGTCGGAATGCTTCAACTGCGCGGCCCCCGACACCGGCAACATGGAGGTGCTGCACCGCTACGGCAGCCCCGCCCAGAAGGACGCCTGGCTCAGGCTCCTGATGGCGGGGGAGATCCGCTCCGCCTTCCTGATGACCGAGCCGGAGGTCGCCTCCTCGGACGCCACCAACATCGCGACGTCGATCCGCCGGGACGGCGATCACTACGTCATCGATGGCCGCAAGTGGTGGTCGACCGGCGTCGGCGATCCGCGCTGCCGGATCGCGATCCTGATGGGCAAGACCGACCCGGAGGCGCCCCGCCACCGGCAGCAGTCGCAGATCCTGGTGCCCATGGACACGCCGGGCGTGCGGGTCGAGCGGCTGCTGCCGGTCTTCGGCTACGAGGACGCCCCCAAGGGCCACGGCGAGGTCGTGCTGGAGAATGTCCGCGTGCCGGCCGAAAACCTGATCCTGGGTGAAGGCCGCGGCTTCGAGATCGCGCAGGGGCGGCTGGGTCCGGGCCGCATCCACCATTGCATGCGCACGATCGGGGCCGCCGAGGTGGCGCTGGAGGCCATGGCGCGCCGCCTCGTCTCCCGGGTCGCTTTCGGCAAGCGGATCTCCGAGCAGTCGGTCTGGGAGCAGCGGGTCGCGGAGGCGCGGATCGACATCGAGATGACTCGGCTGCTCTGCCTGAAGGCCGCCGACATGATGGACACGGTCGGCGCCAAGGGCGCCAAGCTCGAGATCGCCATGATCAAGGTCGCGGCGCCCCGGGTGGCGCTGAAGGTGATCGACGACGCCATCCAGGCCCATGGCGGCGCCGGCGTCTCGGAGGATTTCGGGCTGGCCAAGATGTACGCTCATATCCGCACCCTGCGGCTCGCCGACGGGCCGGACGAGGTCCACAACCGCTCGATCGCCCGGCTGGAATTCGGGCGCTACACCAATGCCCGTGAGGCGGAGCGTTCATGAGCGACGCCGAGATCTTCTCCGGCGTGAAGCCGGTCGAGCCGCGCCACCGGATCGACGAAGCACGGCTCGCCGCCTGGATGGCGGAGCATGTCCGCGGCTTCTCCGGGCCGCTCACCGTGCAGCAGTTCCGCGGCGGCCAGTCGAACCCGACCTACCGGCTCGACACGCCGGCCCAGGCCTACGTGCTGCGGCGAAAACCGTTCGGCCCGCTCCTGCCCTCGGCCCACGCGGTGGAGCGCGAGTTCCGGGTGATCGGTGCCCTCTACGGCGAGGGCTTTCCGGTGCCGCGGCCCTTCGCGCTGTGCGAGGACGAAAACATCATCGGCGCGGCCTTCTACGTGATGGAGGCGGTGGACGGCGCCGTGCATTGGGACGGGGCGCTCCCGGGCCTCGATCCCCATGCCCGCCACCGGCACTATGCCGGCATGATCGCGACGCTCGCCCGCCTCCACGCGATCGACCCCGAGGCGGCGGGGCTTTCCGATTACGGTCGGCCCGGCAACTACTTCGCCCGGCAGGTCGACCGCTGGACCCGCCAGTACCGCGCCGCCGAGGATGGGCGCCTGGCGGATGTCGAGCGGCTGATCGCGTGGCTGCCCCGGACCGTGCCGGAGCAGCAGGGCGCCTGCGTGGTCCACGGCGACTACCGCCTCGACAACCTGATTTTTTCCGCGGACGGCGGCGTCAGCGCGGTGCTCGACTGGGAGCTGTCGACGCTCGGCGATCCGCTGGCCGATTTCAGCTACCTGCTGATGCAGTGGGAGTTGCCCGCCGACGGGCGGAGCGGCCTCGGCGGCCTCGATCTGGCGGCGCTCGGCATCCCCAGCCGCGACGAGGCGGTGGCCCTCTACTGCCGGGCCGCGGACCGCGAGAACCTGCCCGACCTCGACTGGTACTTCGCCTACAACCTGTTCCGGCTGGTGGGCATCCTCCAGGGCGTGGCCGCCCGGGCGAAGGCCGGCAACGCCGCGAGCGAGCATGCCTCCGCCATGGCGGCGCGGGTGCCGAAGCTCGCCGCCGCGGCCTGGGCCTTCGCCGCGCGGGCGGGGGCCTGAGCGTGGAACTCGGCAGCGACTTGGCCGGCCGCGTCGTCGCCGTCACCGGGGCCGCCCGGGGCATCGGCCGGGCGCTCGCCGTCGCGGCCGGGGCAAGGGGGGCACGGGTCGTCGCCCTCGACCGGGACGGGCCCGGGGCGGAGGCCGTGGCGGCCGCGCTCGGCGGACGGGGCTTCGCCCTCGACGTGGGCGACGCGGCGGCGGTCGCCGCAATCCTGACGCGCATCGAGGCCGAGATCGGCCCGATCGCGCTCTACGGCTCCAATGCCGGCATCCTGGAGCGCGACCCCGATCCGGATCTCGCCACCTCGGCGGATCTCGACAGCTGGGCGCGGTCCTGGTCGGTGAACGTGATGGGTCACGTTCACGCGGCGCGGGTGCTGGTGCCGCTCTGGCGCGCCCGGGGCGGGGGCGCGTTCCTGGGCACCGTCTCGGCGGCGGGGCTCTTGAGCCAGATCGGCAGCGCGCCCTACGGCGCCACCAAGCACGCGGCGCTGGCCTTCCTGGAGCACCTCGCCATCGCCCACGCGGCGGACGGGATCCGGGTCGCCGCCCTGTGCCCGCAGGGGGTCGACACCGCCATGCTGGGGGCGGCCAGCGCGGCGTCCCGCGACGGCGTGCTGACGCCGGAGGCCGTGGCCGAAGCCGCCTTCGACGGGCTGGCGACCGGGCGCTTCCTGATCCTGCCGCATCCCCAGGTGGCGGCGTACGCCCGCCGCCGGGCCGAGGATCCCGAGCGCTGGCTCGCCGGTATGGCGCGCCTGCGCCGGGCGATGCTGGCGGAGGTGTGAGGATGGGCGGGGGCCACGCAGATCGCAACGCCGGCGGGACCCGCGCGTCCCCCTCCCCCCTCTGCGGGCTTCGATACTCATTCATCTGGGTCCGACGCCGGCGGCAGAGCGCGACGCACCCCCTCTCCCGGGCGGGCTACCGGATTCACGCTTCTCAGTCTGACGACAGGGGCGAACGGCCACGGGTTTTGCCCTCCCCCCTCTGCGGGGGAGGGTGGCCCCTGCGTCAGCAGGGGTCGGGAGAGGGGAACCCGGGTTCAGGATCGGGCGTGGCCTTCATGAAAGCTTACGCTTCCTTCTGCACCGTCGCTCCCCTCTCCCGACCCCCTCCGGGGGCCACCCTCCCCCGCAGAGGGGGGAGGGAGAGGCGCGCTTCCTGTTCATTCTTCTGTTCCCAATCGAGATGTGTGCATCCGGTAGCCCCGGCATCGGGGGGGAGGGAAGGCGCGTGCCGTCTCAACCTGGGCAAATCACCGCCATGTCCCTGTTCGATCTGACCGGTAAGGTCGCCCTCGTCACCGGCTCGTCCCGGGGCATCGGGCGGGCGATCGCCCTGCGGATGGCCGAGCACGGCGCCCGGGTGGTGATCTCCTCGCGCAAGCGGGAGGCCTGCGACGCGGTGGTCGCCGAGATCGAGGCCGCCCACGGGCCCGGCCGGGCGGTGGCGATCCCGGCCAGCATCTCGGTGAAGGACGAGCTGGAAGCCCTGGTCGAGGAGACCGGGAACCGGCTCGGGCCGGTCGACGTGCTGGTCTGCAATGCCGCCAGCAACCCCTATTACGGGCCGCTCGCCGGCATCTCCGACGCGCAGTTCCGCAAGATCCTGGACAACAACGTCCTGTCGAACCACTGGCTGATCCAGAAGGTCGCCCCCGGCATGGTCGCACGGCGGGACGGGGCGATCATCCTCGTCTCCTCGATCGGGGCGCTCAAAGGTTCGCCCGTGATCGGCGCCTACAACGTCTCGAAGGCCGCCGATCTCCAGCTCGCCCGCAACTATGCGGTGGAATACGGCCCGGCCAACGTCCGGGTGAACTGCCTCTGCCCGGGCCTGATCCGCACCGATTTCGCCCGGGCCCTGTGGGAGGATCCCGAAATGCTGGCGTCCACGACCTCCGCCGCGCCGCTGCGCCGGATCGGCGAGCCCGACGAGATCGCGGGCGCGGCGGTGTTCCTGGCCTCCCCGGCCGGCCGGTTCGTCACCGGTCAGGCGCTGGTGATCGACGGCGGGGTGACGATCGCCCGATGAGCGCCGATCCCCGCCTCCCCGCCGGCTGGCCGGCCCTGCCCTTCCGGGAGGCCGAGGCGCGGCTCACCGCCCCGGGCGCGCCCTTCGCGATCGCGACGATCGACATCCGCGGCGTGCCGACCCGGATCTGGGCGAAGGCCCCGCCGACCCTCCGCGACCTGTTCCGGATCGCACAAGGGCACGGGGAGAAGACCTTCGTGGTCTACCGCGACGAGCGCGTGACCTTCACGGGCTTTTCCCGCGCCGCGACCAATCTGGCGCGGGCCCTCGCGGAGGCCGGCGTGCGCAAGGGCGACCGGGTCGCCCTCGCCCTGCGCAACCTGCCCGAATGGCCGGTCTGCTACTACGCCGCCCTGCTGGCCGGCGCCATCGCCACGCCGCTCAACGCGTGGTGGACCGGGCCCGAGCTCGCCTACGGGCTCCGGCATTCCGGGGCGCGGGTGCTCATCGCCGACGGCGAGCGCTTCGCCCGGATCGCCCCGCATCTGGCCGAATGCCCGGCCCTGGAGCGCGTCTACACCACCCGGATGGAGCCCGACCCCCGGGCGACGCCGCTGACCGACGTGATTGGCCCGGTGGCGGGCTGGGCCGCCCTCCCCGACGTCGCCGTGCCCGACATCGCCCTCGACCCGGAGGACGATGCGACCCTGTTCTACACGTCGGGCACCACCGGCAAGCCGAAGGGGGCGGTCGGCACCCACCGGGCGGCCGCCACCACGGTGATGGCCTATCCCTACTCGGCGGCGCGCAGCTGCCTGCGCCGGGGCGAAACGCCGCCCAAGCCCGACCCGGCCGCGCCGCAGCGGGTGGCGCTGCTGGTGATCCCGCTGTTCCACGTTACCGGCTGCCACGCGAGCCTCGGGGCGGCCCTCTACGGCGGGCACCGCCTCGTGATGATGCATCGCTGGGACGCCAACGAGGCCCTCGACCTGATCGAGGCGGAGGGCTGCACCAGCGCGGGCGGGGTCCCGACCATCGCGTGGCAGCTCGCCACGGCGGCCCGGGAGGCGGGCCGGACGCTGCCGAGCCTCGACGCCGTGACCTATGGCGGCGCCCCCGCGGCCGGCGACCTCGTGCGGACCCTGGGCGAGGCCCTGCCGCAGGCCGTCCCCGGCACCGGCTGGGGCATGACCGAGACCTCGGCGACCTTCACCCACCATCAGGCCGAGGATTATCGGGCACACCCCGATTCCTGCGGCCCGCCCTTGCCGGTCTGCGCGGTGCGGATCCTCGACCCCCTCGGGCGGGACCTGTCGCCGGGGAGCGTCGGCGAGCTCTGCGTGCAGGGGCCGAACGTCGTCCGCGGCTACTGGGACGATCCGAAGGCCACCGCCGAGACGTTCTCCGAAGGCTGGCTGCGCACGGGCGACCTCGTCCGCGCCGACGCCGAGGGTTTTCTGACGATCGTCGACCGGATCAAGGACATGCTGATCCGCGGCGGCGAGAACATCTACTGCTGCGAGGTCGAGAACGTCCTCTACGAACACCCGGACGTGGTCGACGCCGTGGTGCTGCCCGTGCCCCACCCGACGCTGGGCGAGGAGCCCGGCGCCATCGTGGCGCTGGCGGAGGGGGCGAGCGCCGGCCCGGAGGAGATCCGCGCCTTCGCGGCCACCCGGCTCGCGGCCTTCAAGGTGCCGGTGCGGGTGGTGGTCTGGGACGGGCTCCTCCCCCGCAACCCCGCCGGGAAGGTGCTGCGGGCGCCGCTGCGGAAGGTCTTCGTCGCGCCGTCGGATCAGAACGGCTCGCCCTCGTCGTCGGGGTGGTAGACGCGCAGCGACCGCCCGTCCGGGAACTGCACGGTCCGGCGGCGCACCACGAGGTAGCCGGCGGCCTCCGCGCTCCGCAGGCGCTCCAGGCGATCGTCCGCGTAGCCCGGGCCGTAAGGGGAGCCCGGCGCATATCCGTAGGACCGGTAGCGGGCGTAGCCCTCCGCGGGCGGCGGGGGCGGCGCCACGGCGACGAAGCGCGGATCGCGGGCCGTCCGGACGTGGGGCGCGGCAATCCGGACGCGGCGCGGCGCGGCGGCGACCCGCCCGGGCGATGGGGCCGCGGCGTGCGCGACCTTGCGCTCCGGCGCCCGGCGGGCCGCGACCGCCCTCCGCGCGGCCGGAGCCGATCGGGCCTCCTGCGAGGCAGCCGGGGTCGCGGCGGTTGGGGCCGCGGTAACCGGCGCCGCGGCCTTCCGATCCGTGGCCGGCGGCGTCTCGGTGCCCGACTTGTGGGCCGGCGGGTCGGTCCAGGTCGAGCCCGCGGCGGGTTCGGCGGACGCGCCTCCGAGGCCGGCGAGCAGGAACAGGGCGACGAGGCTGGTTCGCGCACCGTGCGGCATGGTGCCCTCCTGGGATCGCGGCGCGCCGGACAGGCCCGCGGGGCGGCGCGACAATAGATCGAACCGCGATCCGGGGAAATCACGCCGATCCATTTCTGCGGGGATCGGCGAGACTCTGTCTCTATCGGTAACCGGTGGTCTCCGGGGACAGGCCCGCACGCGTGAGGCCTGCGGCCGCGCGGTCGCGCCGGGGGGCGGAACCCCGGGCTCCGCGCGCGGTTGCCCCGCCATGTCCGCCTCCGCCGATGCGCCACCCGGCTCCCCACCCGGCCTGCGGGTGAGCGTCGATCTCAACCTCTGCCAGGCCTATGCCCAGTGCTGCTACGCGGCGCCGCGGCATTTCCGCATCGAGGGGCACGAGGCCCTCTACTACGATCCCGCCCCCGCTGCGCAGGACCGGGACGATATCGAGCGGGCGCGCGTCGCCTGCCCGGTCCAGGCCATCCGGGTCGAAGATCCGGAGCGGCGCGGCTGATGGCACGCACCTCCGAGCGGGCGGTGATCGTCGGCGCCGGCCTCGCTGCCCTGCGCGGCGCCGAGGCGATGCGGGCAGCCGGGTTTTTGGGTCCGCTGGCGGTGATCGGCGCCGAGCCGCATTATCCCTACGACCGGCCGCCGCTGTCCAAGCACGTCCTCGCCGGCGCGATCCCGGCGGACGCCACGACCCTGCCGGGCATCCACGGCCTGGACGCCGACTGGCATCTCGGCAACCCCGCAATCGGCCTCGACCGCGGGCGCAGGGCCGTGCTGCTCGCTGACGGGCGCGACCTCCCCTACGACCGCCTGCTGATCGCCACCGGCACCCGCGCCCGCCCGTGGCCGAACCCCCACGAGGGGCGCCTGGCGGGGGTCTTCACCCTCCGCGGCCGCGACGATGCCGCGGCCCTGCGCCGGGCCCTGGCGGCGGGGCCGCGCCGGGTGCTGGTGATCGGCGGCGGCTTCATCGGCTGCGAGGTCGCCAGCCTGTGCCGGAAGCTCGGCCTGCCGGTGACCCTGGTCGAGCCCGGCCCGACGCCGCTCGCCCGCGTTCTCGGCAGCACGGTCGGGGCGTTCATCGGGGCGATCCACGCGGGTCACGGCGTCGAGATCCGGTGCGGCGCCGAGGTCGAGTGGCTGGAGGATGCCGAGGGACGCCTGGTGCGCGCCCATCTCGTCGACGGCAGTCGCATCGACGCGGATGTCGCCGTCATCGCGCTGGGTGCCGTCCGCAACACCGAGTGGCTCGACGGGTCCGGGCTGTCGGCCGATCCCGGCGGGGTCGATTGCGACGCCTCCGGGCACGTCCACGACACGGACGGGCAGACCGACCCGCGCATCGCCGCCGCCGGCGACGTGGCGCGCTTCTCCCACCCGCTCTACGAGGGGCGGCGCGTCGCCCTGGAGCATTGGAGCCACGCGGCCGCGCAGGCCGTCCATGCCGGCCGTCTGCTCGCGGGCACGCCCCCCGGGGAGCCCTACGGCGCCCTGCCGACCTTCTGGTCGACGCAAGGGGACCTCGTGGTCAAGTCCGCCGGCCTGACCGAGGGCGCCGACGCGGTGGCGATCACCCAGGGCGACCCCGCCGCGGGCCGATTCATCGCCCTTTACGGTCGCGCCGGGCGCTGCATCGCGGCCCTGTCGGTGGATTCGGCCCGGTGGCTGCCGGCCCATGCCGAGATGGTGGCGGCCGGTGCGCCGTTCCCGCCCCGCGGCGCTGCGGCCGACCGACCGAAGGCGATCAAGATCCTCGAGCCGGGCTTTTCCTGAGAGACCGCATGCCCGACGCCAGCCTCCTCGGTCAGGTCAAGGATTTCGCCAATCGGGCGAACCCCTACCCCGTCTACGCGAAGCTGCGGGAGACTCCCGTCTCGCGCCAGGACGACGGCACCGGGGACGGGACCTGGGTGGCAGCGACCCACGACACCATCGCGCGCCTGCTCCAGGACCCGCGGGTCAGCTCCGACACCCTGCCCCCGGCCGACCGGCCGCGCACCGGCAACCCGCTCACCGACCTGATCGTCAAGCCGCTTAAAGACTGGATGATGGACCGGCACCGGGTCTTCATCTTCCGCGATCCGCCGGACCACGATGCCCTGCGCGCGGCGGTGATGCACCAGTTCTCCCGGGAGCGCGTCCAGGCCATGCGCGCCCGCTCCGACCGGCTGGTGGCCGACCTGCTCGACGCGAAGTGCGGCGCCCGGGAGATCGACGCCGTCGACGACCTCGCCTACCCGCTGCCGGTCACGGTGATCTGCGAATTGTTCGGCGTGCCCCGGGAGGACGAGCCGAAGTTCCACGGATGGGCGACGCAGCTCGCCACCGCGCTGGAGCCCGACAGCCTGTCCGATACCGAGATCCGTGCCAAGAACAGCCGGACCTTCGACGCCATCGGCGGCTACATGGCTGACCTGATCAAGGACAAGCGCAAGCACCCGCGGGACGACATGCTCTCGGGCCTGGCCAACCACGCCACCCCCGAGGGCGCGAAGATGGGCGATTACGATCTGGTCGCCACCTCGATCCTGATGCTGGTGGCCGGCCACGAGACCACCGTGAACCTCATCACCAACGGCCTGCTCACCCTGCTGCGGCATCCGGACGAGCTGGAGCGCCTGCGGCAGGATCCGCTGCGCGCCCCGCGGGTGATCGAGGAGCTGATGCGCTACGAGCCGCCGGTGCAGTTCCGGACCCGCCGGACGCTGTCGGCCATCGACATCGCGGGGGTCACGATCCCCGAGGGCGCCGACCTCGTGCTGCTGCTCGCCTCCGGCAACCGCGACGCGGCCGTGTTCCCGGACCCCGACCGGTTCGATCCGGACCGCACCGGTACCCGCCATCTCGGCTTCGGCGGCAGCCTGCATTACTGCGTCGGCGCGCCGCTCGCCCGGTTCGAGGCCGAGGCGGCGCTCACCGCCCTCGCCGCCCGGCTGAAGGCGCCGCGCCTCATCGAGGACCCGCCGCCCTACCGGCCGGGCGCCGCCCTGCGCGGGCCGGAGCATCTGCGGGTGGCGATCGACGGGATCGCGTGAGCGGCGTCGCGCCGGCGCCGAGACCGCGTCTCCGCCTGCTCAGGCGTCCCGCTTGCGGGGCCATCATCACGCCGTCCGCATCGGAAGAGCGGGGGGACGCGCCTGTGGATCGCCGCCCTCAGACCGTGATCTCCACCGGCGTCCCGTCCGGCATGGCGACGATCGCCTCGTAGAAGCCGTCCCCGGTCCGGCGGGGTGGCGACACGAGGCATCCCCCTTCCGCACACCGTTCGGCCAAGGCGTCCACCGCCGCGATGCAGCCCAGCGAGATGGCCACGTGCGCCCAGCCGACGTGATCCGGGCCCGGCCCGTCCTCGATCCAGGGTCCGGTCATCAGCTCGATATGCGCGCCCGGCCCGGGGAGCGTCACGAACCGCGACACGAATCCCGGCCGGCGCCGGCTGTGGTACGGCGCGCCGACCTCGGCGCCGAAATACGCCCTCCAGAACGCGGCGGCCGCGTCGAGGTCCTGCGTCCACAGGGCCACGTGGGCGAAGCGCATCGATCGGTTCCTGGATGAGACGGTGCCGAACCGGCCGGCTCCGCGGCCGGGTTGCTGGATTCGAACCGTGTCCGTTCGGATCGACGCTGTCCACCACTCCAGGGTTGCGGTGCCGAGCCGCCAGTTCGCGGAAACGCAGTCAGGCAGCCTTGACCGCGTCGAGGAAGGTCGACACCTCCTGCCCGAGCCGCGCGGAGTAACGCGCCAGCTCCTGCGCGGCGCTCAGGACTTGGCCCGAGGCCCTCCCCGTCTCGCCCGCCGCCTTCCGCACGTCGTCGATATCTGCGCTCACCGCCTGCGTGCCCTGGGCCGCCTGCGAGACGTTCCGGACGATCTCGCTGGTCGCCGCCCCCTGCTCCTCCATGGCGGCGGCCACGCCGAGCGCCACCGTGCGCATCGCGTCGATCGTGCCGCCGATCGTCCGCATGGACTCGACCGCGTGCCGGGTCTCCCCCTGGATCGCCGCGATCTGGCCGGCGATGGTCTCGGTGGCCTTGGCGGTCTGCGCGGCCAGCGCCTTCACCTCGCCCGCTACCACGGCGAAGCCCTTGCCGGCCTCCCCGGCCCGGGCGGCCTCGATGGTCGCGTTGAGGGCCAGAAGGTTGGTCTGCCCGGCGATCCCGGCGATCAGCCCCATCACCTCGTTGATCTGTTCCGTCCCCCGGGACAGGACCTGCATCAGCGCGTTCGTGCGAGCCACATCCGTGCTGGCGCGGTCGGCCATCGTGGAGGATTGGGCGACGCGGGCGGCGATCTCCTGGATCGAGGCGGACATCTCCTCGCTGGCGGCCGCCACCGTCTGGACGTTGCTCGAGGTCTGCTCGGAGGCCGCGCTCACGCGCACGGATTGCTCGGTGGTGCGCGCGGCGGTGCGGGTCATCTCCCGGGCGGTGGCCTCCATCTCCACGGCGGCCGTGGCCAGCCCCTGCGTCAGGGCGCTCACCTGCGCGTCGAACCGGACGGTGACCTCGTCCAGCACCTGCGCCCGGCGCATCTTCGCGGCGTTCTCCACCACGGTCGCCGCGTCGGCGGCGCGCTTGGCGATCATCGCGTCCTTGAACACCTGCACGGCCCGGGCCATCGCGCCGACCTCGTCGCCGCGCTGCTGATCCCCGACCGCGACCGCGAGATCCCCGTCCGCGAGGCCGCGCATCGCCGCGGTCAGCCGCCCGATCGGGCGCGACAGGCTGTTGCCGATGAGCAGGAGCAGCGCCAGGACCGGGATCGCCAGGCCCGCCGACCAGAGCGCGATCGTGATCGCGCGGCCGCGGACGGCCTCCTGCACGTCGTCGCGATAAAGACCGGTGGCGACGATCCAGCCCCAGGGCTTGAACATCTGCACGCTCGCGACCTTCTCGACCGGCACGGTCCCGCCCGCCCGCGGCTTCAGGTAGTCCACGAAGCCCGACCCGTCGCGCCGGGCGGTCTCGACCATCTCGGCGAAGTAGCGCTTGCCGCCGGGGATGTCGGTCTGATCCAGGACCTGCTTGCCGACATTCTTGGCGTTGAAGGCGTTGGCGATCAGCCGTCCGTCGGAGGCGAGGACGAAGAAATAGTCGTCGTTGCCGAATCGCAGGGCGCTGATCGCCGCCAGGGCCGCCTGCTGCGCGGCGTCGAGGGGCATCCGGCCCGAGGTGGCCAACCCCTCGTAATGGGCGAGCAGGCTCTGCGCCACATCGGTGAGGCGGCGCGTCATGAGCGCCCGATCCTCCAGCGCCGATGTCCGCGTGTCGACGAAGCTCAGGGCGCTCAGGGCGCCCATGGCCAGGACCATGAGGGCCATCACCGCCGCCAGCTTGTGGCGCAGCTTGAGCGTCGCGAGGCTCCGCCGTGGCGCGACGCGGTCGGCGGGGGGGCTGTCTGTCTGCGTGGAGGTCATCCGAGCACCGAACGGGACGGCAAGGGCCGCCGGAACGCCTGTCGCACGCCGATCCCGGGGGACGACGCACTGCACCATCGTAGGGTCGTCCGATAAAGTTAGTAAATGGCAAACAACGCCGGGCAACCTCAGCGATTGTTGCCTGAAGATCGTCCTATTGGCCTATCGCACAGATCGTACGGAAGCTTTTCGAAGATCCGCGCGCATGGCAGCGTTTGAATATTGAGCCCCTATCCCGGCGCGGCGACCGCCCCGCGGGACACGGCTATCGACCGGTTTCAGACCTCGACCCGGTAATGGATCGGCTTGAAGCTGCCGTTGTTCGATTGCAGGGCCGAGCAGGCGGTCAAGCCGATGATCAGGTCGGTCTCGGCGACGAACACGATCCTGTCTCCGGCCCGACTCAAGGGCGGCGCGACGGTGAGCGCTCCGGTCGCCCCGTCGATCGGCACGTTCATGAAGCAGTTGAACGCGACCGGGATCGCGTCCGGCGCGATGCCGTAGGGGGCGAGCGCCGCCGCCAGATTGCCGAAGCAGCCGCGATGGGGGTCGGTGTCGCCGTAGATGATCCGGAACGTGTCGGCCGAGCACGGGGTCAGCAGGAAATCGTGGCGCCCGACCGTGTCCTCGACGATGCGCAGGAGCACGTTCGAGCGGTTGGAATAGAGCGGGTCGCCGGTGGTGAGGTAGATCCGGCTGGCGTAATCGAGGGTCCGCCCGGAGGAGATCACCTCGCCCGTGTCGTGGCGGTTGTAGGCGACGAGATCGGCCACCTGCTCGCCGCGGGGGTCGATCACCGTCAGGCGCTGCCCCCGGTCGAGGGTGAAGGCAACGCCGGAGCGCGGCTCGATCTGCTGAACGTCCGCCCGGTCCATGATGTCTCCGCTCCCGCCACGCGTCTGCCGGCAACGCCGCTGGCGCTGCCGCGATCCGATCCCTCAGCCGCCATTTGCCGGGAAGAGGCCGTCGAGCGACAGGGACGGGGGATGCCACGCGTCCGTGGCCGGAGCGTCGGGCGCCGCGGGGCGGCCCTGCATCGGGCAGCGCCAATCGGCCCCGACCACGCGGCCGCTATACTGGCGGGCCTCCGAGGTTTCGCCGTGGCGCGCCAGCATCGGGTTGAGGCTGCCGGCCAGGGCCTCGTCGCGCTCCAGGATCGAGGCACGCAGCTTCTCGTAGCGGCCCTCGGCGCGCAACCGCTCGAATTGCGCGTGCAGATTGAAGACCAGCACGGGGGAGGAGAAGCACCGCGCCGGGCGGCTCGCGTTGGGGTGAAGGCCGACCACGAAGAACGCCTCGCCGCCGAAGCTCAGGGAGAAATGCGAGTTATCCGGATCTTCCGCCACCCGGGAATCGTGCGGCTGGCCGAGCCAGGCATCCTTGTCGGTGAGGGATTGCGCGCGCGCCCAGAGGTTGCGCTCGAAGCCCTCCTCCGAGAGGTCGCCCGGGCCCTCGAAGACGACGGCGAAGCTCTGGAACAGGTCCGGCTGCAGGCGGTAGCGCGCCACGAAGGCGAGCAGCGCCGGGTAGATCCGCATATCGTCCCAACCGGAGGTGATGTCCCGGGCTACCACGATCGTCATCCGGCCGCGCGACAGCGCCGACTTGGCGCCGACGCAGGGAAAGGGCGGGTTGCGGATGAACTCGCGGAAGGCCTCGGCACGGGGGTGCTCTCGGTCGTCGCGGGGAAACTGCATGCGGTCGGTGCTCATGTTCTGCGCAAGGCTGCCGCGGGAGAAGGCAGCCCATGTGCGGGACTCCGGCAACCCGACACCCGTGCAGTCGTTCCGGCCTGCGACAGGTCGTCCGTGGATACGGTGAATCGATCGGCGGGGCGGAAAGGATTTTCCCGGGCGAGATAAGATCACCGATAGATCTGCGCCGCGCGATAAACATAGATCAAGTTGTGGAAGACTCGGACATCCGGCCGCGAGGCAGCGTTTTGCTGCCGCGTGCCGGGTCGAGATCGGGATCCCCCGAGACGGATTCGGGGTCAGCGCCGTCCCGCCGCGCGCGCCCCGCGATGCGCCGCCGCCGCGTCGCCGAACGCCTCGAACAGTGCCCGGTTGATCGGGTTCGTCGCCGGATCGTGCTCGGCATGCCACTGCACCCCGAGGGCGAATCCCGCCGCGTCGCGGATCCGGATCGCCTCCACGGTCTCGTCCTCGGCGACGCCCTCGATCACCACCCGCGCGCCCGGCTCCAGGATGCCCTGGCCGTGCAGGGAATTCACCCGGATGGTCTCCCGCCCGATCAGCCGCGCGAAGGTGCCGCCGGGCGTCAGGCGGACCGCGTGGCGGTCGGCGAAGATCAACTCCAGATCCGGGTGGATCTCGCCATTCTCCAGGCGCGGCATCCGGTGGTTGAGCCGGCCGGGAAGCTCGCGGATCTCCGGGTGCAGGCTGCCGCCGAAGGCGACGTTCATCTCCTGGAAGCCGCGGCAGATGCCGAACAGCGGCACGCCGCGGGCCACGCAGGCCTCGATCAGCGGCAGCGCCACGGCGTCGCGGGCCTCGTCGTAGGGTTCGTGCGCCGCGCAGGGCTCGGCCCCGAACCGGGTCGGGTGGACATTGGCGCGGCCGCCGGTCAGCAGGACACCGTCCACCGTGTCGAGGAGGTCGCCGAGATTGGTGATCGCCGGGGCGGCGGCGAACATCAGCGGCAGGACGCCGGCCACCGTGGCCAGCGCCCGCATGTTGTTCTCACCGACGATCTGCGCCGGGAACCGGTTGTCGAGCAGGCGCGCGTTTCCGATGACGCCGATCACGGGTCTCGCCATCGTTCCGGCTGCTCCTTCCCGGCCTGGCCGCGGGTCCTGTCCCGTGCGGCTGGCTCTACGACCCTGGCAAGGCCGGCGCCAGTCCCCGCGTTCAGAGCAGGCCGATGGCCTTCGCCTCCGCCCGCAGCGCCTCGGCGACCTGCGTGGGTGCCTCCTCGTGCGCCAGGTGACCCAGGCCCCGGATCAGCGCCACGCGGGCGTCGGGCAGGCGGTCGCGCACCGCGAAGGCGGTGTCCGGCAGGATCGCCCGGTCGTCGCCGCCGACGATCAGCAGGGTGCGGGTCGCGAGCCCCGGCAGCGCCCGGTGCAGGCCCGCGAGGTCCCAGTTCGCCATCATGCCCAGCGCCCCCCGGACATGGCCGGCCCGGGCGAAGAGCCGCCGGTACAGATCGACGCCCTGCGGGTCGAGGCGCGAGCCGGTCCCCTCGATCAGCCGCTTGGCCGCCGACCGGTCCGCCGTCCAGGCGAAGATTTTCGGGGTGAACGGGTTGAGGAACAGGAGCCGCGCCATGCTGGGGAATAGCAGGCTGGCCGCCCCGGGCAGCGGCGCCAGGGCACCGTTGAACGCGGCCAGCAGCCGGGGCGCGATGGCGCCGTCGAGGCACATCCGCGCCAGCACCGCCGCACCGGCCGAGTGGCCCGCCGCCACCACCGGCGGTCGCCCGAGCGCCGCCACGAGGCCCGCCACCGCCCGGGCCATGCCGGGCAGCGACAGGTCGGCATCCGGCAGCGGATCGGTGAATCCGTGGCCCGGCAGGTCCGGGGCGGTCACGAAGAAATCCTCGGCCAGGAGCGGCGCGAGCCCGCGCCAGGAATGGGTCGCCGCCCCGGTTCCATGCAGCAGCAGCAGGGCCGGCGCCTCGGGTCGGCCGAATTCCTGAACGTGCCAGCGCAGGCCCGCCGCCTCGACGAAGCGGCTCGCCGCCCGGTGCGGCCAGTCCCGGCCATCCACCGCCCAGTCCGGACGGTCCGCATCGCGGAGATTCAGCACCGGCCGCCATCCTGCATTGCACCAAAGCCAGCCAAGGTTCGGAGGCCTGCGCTATCGTGCTGGGTTGGAAGTATTTCGTAACATACTGTAAAAGCATGCAGAAACCGCATGCCACCGCTGCCGGAAACCGGATTGCTGCGTCGCAGCAAAAACGGCATCACGGATGCGAGAGCTGACCCTGCACAGCGCGCACCACTGGAACCGGCCATGATCGTCTTCACCTCCTCCACCGAGCACTTCGCCGCCTCGACCCCGGGCCGCTGGACGTTCCGCGGCCTGTTCCGCGAGATGCTGAACGCATGGATGTCCCACAACCAGCGCGTGGCCGATATCGGCGCCGGCATCCATCTCTGATCAGAGTTCAACGGCGTTCGTTGAACCGGGCCATCGCGATGCTTAGAGCGCGGCCCGCACGGCCGCGCTGAGCCGCCCGGCATCGGCGCGCGGCAGAATCAGATAGCGGGCGGCCATGGCCTCTGCGACCGCGCGCGCGCCTTCGCCACGGGCGCCGGTATCGATCACCAGGGCCGGCAGCCCGGCCGCACGGAGCGCGCGGGCCGCCTGCAGGGCCTCGGCCCCGGCGCGGGCCCGTCCGCCCTCCCCCGACCGGGCGACGTTGGCGCGCCCGTCCGTCAGCAGCACGATCACCGGCCGGCTGCCGCTCCGGCGCACCCCCAGTGCCACGCCGAGCGCCGCGTCGATCCCCGCCGCGAGCGGCGTCCCGCCCCCGCCCGGCAGCCCCGAGAGCCCGCGCTTCGCCCGGGTCAGGGAGCGGGTCGGCGGCAGGACCAGCTCCGCGCCGGTCCCGCGGAAGGCCACCAAAGCCACCCGGTCGCGCCGGACATAGGCCTCGGCCAGCAGTAGCTCGACCGCACCCTTGGCCTCGGCCAGCCGCTCCAGGGCGGCCGAGCCGGAGGCGTCGACGCAGAACACCGTCGTGGTCTCGGTCCGCTGCCGCAGGATCCGGATCCGCAGGTCGTCCCGCCGAACAACGAGGCGGCGCGTCTCCTCGCCCCCGCGCCGCAGGGCCTGCCAGGGCGCAGCCGCCCGCAGGGTCGCGAGCAGATCGAGGCGCCCGCGCCGCGGGTCGCCCCGGCGGCTGCCGATCGGGCGGCCGGTCCGCGCCGCCGCGAATTGACCCGCCCGCCCGGCCTTCGCGGCCGAGAGACGCGCCCCCCCCGCCATCAGCTGATCGAGCAGCCCCGCCGGGATCGCGGCGCGCACCGCCTCGAGCACGCGCGCGTCGGCCGGCTCGGCCGCGTCCGGCGCGTCCCGGTCCTCCGAGGGGGGCGGGGGCGGCGCCTCCGCCTCCTCCGTCCGCGGCTCCTCGGGCATGGGCAGGCGCGTGGCGCGCGGGGCCAGGACCAGGCGGGCCGCCGCGGTGATCTCCGCCGTGCCGACCGGGCGATCCGCCGCGAGCCATCGCGCCACGCGGGCTGCCAGGATCGGTCCGCGCAGGGAGTCGACACCGAGCGCCTCCGCCAGCCGGCACAGGGTGCCGAGCGGGTCGGGCTCCGCGGCCGCGTCGGGCTCGGCGTCGGCGGGGGCGGCGTCGCAATCGCCGATCCCGACGCCGCCGAGGTCGATCCGGAAGGCGAGACGGTCGGCCAGGGCCTCGGCGACGGTCTCGTCCGCCTCGCCCTCGTCGAGGAGGATCAGGCCGAACCGTGCCGGCCGGTCCGACGCGGTGCCGGTGTCGAGGGCGGCGGCGAGCCGCGAGGCGGTGCCGGGCGGCAGGCGCTCGGCCATGGGCACGACGACGATCCCGCCATCGGCCTGCGCCAGCAGGCCGGCCCGGGTGATCGCACGGCCGGCCGCCAGAGTCGCGGCGAGGTCGAGGCCGCCGAGCAGGCTGTCATCGCCGATCGCGGGCGGCAGGCGCCGCCAGGGTGTCCCGGGCGGGAGCGCGGCGCGCAGGGTTTCGAGCCAGCGCTCGCGGACCGGACCGGGCGGCGCTCGGACGACCGCACCGCCGAAGGCGGCCGGATCGGCGGCGAGCAGCAAGGCGGCACAATGAGCGTCGGTCCAAACGCCCGGCGCGCTCCCTCCCCCCTCCGCGGGGGAGGGTGGCCCCCGAAGGGGGTCGGGAGAGGGCAACCCGGCATCCGAAGGGGGCGCGGCCTTCAAGGAGGCCGCAGCCCACTTCTGCACCGCTGCTCCCCTCTCCCGACCCTCGCTGACGCGAGGGCCACCCTCCCCCGCAGAGGGGGGAGCCAGAGGCGGCGCGTGCCTCACGCAAACACCTCCGCCAGCGCCCGCTCCACCCGGGCGGTGGAGCCGGACTCGTCGAGCGGGTTGCGGCGCAGGCGGTGGCGCAGGGCGGCCGGGGCGATGCGGCGGAGGTGGTCGTCGGTGACCGTCTCGGCGCCGTCGAGGGCGGCGAGCGCCCGGGCGGTGCGCATCAGGGTCAGCTCGCCGCGCAACCCGTCGGTGCCCAGCGCCAGGCAGAGCCGCGCCGCGCGCTCCAGGGCGGCATCCGGGACGCTCAGGGACGGCAGCCGCTCCCGCGCCAGCAGGATCTGTTTTTGGATTTTCCGCTCGTCGCCGGATCGTGCGGCGCAGAACCCCTCGGGGTCGCGCTCGTAGGCGTCGCGGGCACGCACCACGGCGATCCGGGTGGCGATGTCCTTCGGGGTCGCGACCTCGCAGGCCAGCCCGAACCTGTCGAGGAGCTGCGGGCGCAACTCCCCCTCCTCCGGGTTGCCGGAGCCCACCAGCACGAACCGCGCCGGGTGGCGCAGCGATAATCCCTCGCGCTCGACGGTGTTGACCCCGGAGGCTGCCACGTCGAGCAGCAGGTCCACGAGGTGGTCCTCCAGGAGATTCACTTCATCAATATACAAAAAACCGCGGTTGGCCCGGGCGAGCAGCCCCGGCTCGAACGCCTTCACCCCGGCGCCGAGCGCCCGTTCCAGATCGAGGGTGCCGACCACCCGGTCCTCGGTGGCCCCCAGCGGTAGATCCACCACCGGCACCGGTTTCTTTTCGGACTTTTTCCGCGCGCCCGGCAGGCTCGCGCAGTGGGGGCAGCTCTCCGCTGGGCTGTCGGGATCGCAATTGTACGGGCAGCCGACCACCGCCCGCATCGGCGGCAGCAGGGCGGCGAGCGCCCGGATCGCCGTGGACTTGCCGGTGCCGCGGTCGCCGAAGACCAGCACGCCGCCGACCGCCGGGTCCACCGCGGCGATCAGCAGCGCCTGGCGCATCTCGTCCTGGGCGACGATGGCCGAGAAGGGGAAGGTGGGCACGCAGAACTCACACTGTGCCCCCTCTCCTCCCCCTTGCGGGGAGGAGCCGGAGGTGGGGGTGGCGCAGGATAGGTCGAAGCGGTGCCATCTGCACCACCCCCACCCCTACCCCTCCCCGCAAGGGGGAGGGAAGAGCGCCCTACTCCGCCGCCTTCTGCCGGAGCCCGATCCGCCCCCAGATCGTGGCGAGCGCCTCGACGAGATGCCCGATATCGGCATCCGTGTGCAGCGGCGACGGGGTGATCCGCAGGCGCTCGGTGCCCCGGGCGACGGTGGGGTAGTTGATCGGCTGCACGTAGATGCCGAACTCGTCGAGCAGGGTGTCGGAGATCCCCTTGCAGAGCACGGGATCGCAGACCATCACCGGCACGATGTGGCTGTCGTTGGGCATGGTCGGGATGTCGGCGGCCTCGAGCGCCTGCCGGACCTTCGCCACGCGCTCCTGATGCCGGGCGCGCTCGGCGCCGCTCGCCTTCAGGTGGCGGATCGAGGCCGCCGCGCCCGCCGCCACCGCGGGCGGCAGGGATGTCGTGAAGATGAAGCCCGAGGCGAAGCTGCGCACGAAATCGCAGAGCTTCTCCGAGGCCGTGATGTAGCCGCCATGCACCGCGAACGCCTTGCCCAGGGTGCCCTCGATCACGTCAAGCCGATGGGCGACGCCGTCGCGCTCCGAGATGCCGCCGCCCCGGGCCCCGTACAGGCCGACCGCGTGGACCTCGTCCAGGTAGGTCAGCGCCCCGTGGGCCTCGGCCACGTCGCAAATCTCGGCGATGGGGGCGATGTCGCCGTCCATCGAGTAGACCGACTCGAACGCCACCAGCTTCGGCCGTGCCGGGTCGATGAGCCCGAGCTTCCGGTTCAGGTCCTCCGGGTCGTTGTGCCGGAAGATGTGGCGCTCGGCCCGGGAGAAGCGGATGCCCTCGATCATCGAGGCGTGGTTCTCAGAATCGGAGAAGACCGCGCAGTTCGGCAGCCGCGAGGCCAGGGTCCCGAGTGCCGCCCAGTTCGACACGTAGCCGGAGGTGAACAGGAGCGCCGCCTCCTTGCCGTGGAGGTCGGCGAGCTCCTGCTCCAGGAGCACGTGGTAGTGGTTGGTCCCCGAGATGTTGCGGGTGCCGCCGGCGCCGGCGCCGCAGCGGTCGATCGCCTCGTGCATCGCCCCGGTGACGGTTGGGTGCTGGCCCATGCCGAGATAATCGTTGGAGCACCAGACCGTCACGGGCCGCGTGCCGCCGCCATGGTGGTGGGTGGCGTGGGGAAAGTTGCCGGCGTGACGCTCGAGGTCGGTGAAGACCCGGTAGCGCCCCTCCCGGTGGAGACCGGCGATCTCGCCTTCGAAGAAGGTCTCGTAATCCATGTCGCCTCTCCCCGAATAAACCCTGCGGGTTGATCCCGCCTGTGACACCGGATTTCGCACGAGACCAATTCCAGATTGGTGGACATGCGTCGTCCGGCTGCGATCCCTCGACCTAAACGTGATCCGGCGGTCTCGCCGCTTCCCCGGACGCCCGGGCCGGCAGGCTCCAGCGCCACAGCTCCGCCGAGGGCAGCGGCAGCATCAGGAACCAGTGCTCCAGGGTGGCGAGCGCCGTCAGCGTCGCCAGGACCGTGAAGCCGATCAATTCGTGCTCCAGCAGGTCGGCGCCCAGGGCCGCGCGGCCCAGCAGCGCCGCCGCGAGGGTCCCGAGGCTGACCGAGACCGGGAACAGCAGGTTCATCGGCTTCCGGGACAGATAGCAGGCCAGGTAGCCGAGATGGTCCGGCAGGAACTCGGCGTGGAGGTTGCGCACGCCCAGGAACAGGTTGAGCCGCGCCGAGAGGTTCATCACCACCAGGGCGCCGTAAGTCCACAGGGCGAAGCGGTTGGGGCTGCCCCAGACCAGCGCCAGGATCGCCACGCCCCCGATCACGATGGCGAATTCGTGCCACAGGCTGGTGGCCAGCGCCGCCAGGAACCGGTCGAACCCCCGCAGACCCGGCGCGCAGGCGGCGGGTCGCGGGCCCGACAGGAAGCCCATGTAGTAGCTCATCTCCTGCCAGCCCCAGACGACCAGGGCCGCCGTGAAGGCCGTGTAGGCCCCCGTCCCGCTCGTGTCCCCGGCGCTGGCGCGGATCGCCACCAGGGCGGCGGCGAGCAGCAGGGTCGCCCCAGCCATGCTCCACGGATGCGTCCGCCGCGGGGCGTGATCGAGCAGCAGGATCAGCCCGGTGGAGAACCACCAGAGCAGCACCGCGTAGAGCATCGGGGTTGCGAAGGTCGCCATCCTACCAGACCGGCTGGAGGCGGATGTCGGCCGGCAGGGCGTTGGCCTTGACCGGCAGCAGGTAGAGCCGGACGAAGGTCGCGGCCGCCCGGAGGATCTGGATGCCGTGCAGGACCTTGCCCACGGGACCGCCCCGGGCCTTCGCCTCGGCGATCGCCCGGGAGCAGGCGAGCAGCCGGTCGAGCCCCGACTTGAACTTCGGGTTGTCGAGGTCGAGTTCCAGCGGGAACGTCTGCTTCGAGATCTCCGAGGTGATCCGGAACACCTTGAAATCGTAGTCGCTGGGATCGACCCCCAGCGCCTTGTGGAAGGCCGGGCGGTGATGGTCGCGCACGTACATCGTGGCGAAGACCGCGAGCAGGAAGAACCGGATCCAGTAGCGATTCACGCCGCTCGTGAGCTTCGGGTTCGCCCGCATCAGCAGGGCGAAGGCCTCGCCGTGGCGGAACTCGTCGTTGCACCACAGCTCGAACCACTTGAAGATCGGGTGGATGCGCCGCTCCGGATGCCGCTCCAGCTCGCGGAAGATGGTGATGTAGCGGGCGTAGCCGATCTTCTCCGACAGGTAGGTCGCGTAGAAGATGAATTTCGGCCGGAAGAACGTGTATTTTTTGGACTTGGTCAGGAATCCCAGGTCCACGCCGATGCCGAAATCCTTGAGCGTATCGTTGATGAAGCCGGCGTGGCGCGCCTCGTCCCGGCTCATGAAGCCGAACAATTCTTTGATGTCTTTGTTCTTGGCGCGTTTTCTCATCTCGGCATAGAGCACGCAGCCCGAAAATTCCGCGGTGATCGAAGACACCAGGAAATCCAAAAACTCCTTCCGCAGCTCGGGCTCCATCTGCGACAGGTCGCAGTCGAAGTCGGCGTTGCGGGTGAAGTGGCGCTTGTTCGGGTCGGCGCGTAGCTCGGCGATGAGCAAATCCCAGTCGCGCCGCACCGGCTCGACGTTCGTCCGGTCGAGCTCGACGAAATCCGTGGTGTAGAAGCGCGGGCTGAGGAACGTCGTCTCCTGCGCGGCCTTGGTCGACTCGTTGACCGGGGCCTTCGGGATGGGCTGACCTGAGAGCGGTGCGACGGGTGCGTTCACAGCTTCCTCCGCTCGGAAAAGCTGACCTCGTAGAGTTCGGTCAGTTCGAGATGGGCGATGAGCTTGGTCCAGGCCCGCTCCAGCGGGCCGGCCCGGGTGACGGTGGCGGTGCGGCGCACGGTCAGCCGCTCGCCGTAGGGCACCGCGGTCGGCGCGTCGTGGACCTGGACTTCGTCGCCGGGCTCGATCTCGAATCCGGCATCCAGGGTGACGTGGGCGTGCAGGCTCTCGGGAGTCTGCTCGATCTCCACGGTGCAGGGCACGGTGACGGTGCGACTGCCGAACAGGGCCATCAGCGCAGCTCCGTGACGGGGCCGGCCTGCCCGGGCAGCAGCCGCGCGAAGGCCCCGGCATTGGTCGGCCCGAAGGCCTCCAGCGGAACTTGGCGGCCGGTGGCCTCGTCGGCCAGCGACAGGCGGCCGTCATCGTAGCGGGTCAGGCTGAAGGGCTGGTCCGGGCCGAGGCCGCCGCGCTGGCGGGCCTGGGCGAGGCCGCGCAGCGTCCCGCGCAAAAAGCCGTCCTCGCCCGGGCGGATCCAGGCGACGATCTGCCGGTCGGCGATGTTGCGCAGGGCGATGGAGCCATCGACCTGATCCTCGGCACGGAATTCGAGCCGCGCCACCGGCTTGGCGGGCGGCAGGGCGACCAGGCCGACCCCCTCGCTCCGGCCGATCAGGACCGCGAGCATGCTGAAGCCCATCAGCGCCCCGGCACCGATCATCAGCAGGGCCGGCGCCGGACCCGCCACGGGTCGTCCGGTGACGGCCCGTGCCGTGGCTCGGCCGGCGTTCTTCGCCTGCTCGCCCATTGCCCCCTCCCTACTCGGCCGCGACGAGGCGGCCGGGATTCTCGTCCACTCGGCCCATACGGGCGACCCGAACCGGAGGCGCGGTGCCGTCGGCATGGGCTTCGAGCGCCCGCGCCAGCAACGCCGCCACCGCCTCCGCACCCGGGACGGAGCGCAGCATGGGCTCCGTTCGGGTGAGATGCCAGGGCCGGGCATGCGGCCAGAGCTGAAAGTAGGCTATACGCGTACCCGGCCGCAACCGTAGAGGCAGATCGCCGCTGCCATCCGTGAAGGCGCGCAGGGCCGCGCCGTCGACCTGGGCGAAGGGCAGGTTGTGGGTCACCGGCAGGGCGATGCCGGTCTGCAGCACGATGCGGCGGTTGGTCACCGTGTAGAGCGTCGCCCGGTGGGTGAGCCACGCGAGCACCCAGAGCAGCACGACGGCGGCGCCGCCGGTCAGGAGGGTCGGTCCCAGCACCCTCAGCGCGGCCCCGGGCGAGCCGGCGGCGAGGCCGAAGGCCAGGGCGCAGGCGGTGAACCACGCGATCACCAGGCGGGCGTGGAACACCCGCACCAGCAGACCCGTGGTGGTGGGCGCCCCCTGCCACAGGATGCGCTCGCCCGCCGGGAGCGGGCCGGGCAGCCCCCGCAGGGTGCCCTCTGGGAGGAAATCGCCGCTCATATCAGGGGCTCCGCGCGGGCCGGGGTGGCGTAGAGCGTGCCGGCGCCGAAATACGAGACGATCCGCTCCTCCTCCAGGAAGGTGACGCTGTCGGGATCGCGGGTCGCGGGGATGTCGGCGAACTGGCTGGCCAGCAGCGCCTCGGTCTTCACCGTCTTGGTGAAGCCGCCCGCCCGGCAGAAGGTGGTCGGCATCAGCCGGCGGCCGCCGGTCGTGAGTTCCACCTCGTAGTAGCGGATCAGCGATTCGCCGCGGTCCACCCAGACGTCGCTGACGACGCCCGCCACGCCGTTGTCAGTGCCGAACACGGTCATGCCGATCGGGTTCGGGCCGTCCTCGTGCACGACGAAGTTCGTCGCCACCCGCAGGGGTACGATCCGGATCTCGTTGTCCCAGGTCCTGTCATGCACATCGTGCCGCAGCACCCAGGAACCGGGGCCGACGCCCGCCTGGAGGGAGGACTCCGTCCGCTCGTAGGGGGCGCCCGGCCAGGGCTCGACCTTGCGGGCGGGGATGCCGGTCTCGATGTCGTCGCGGCCATGCACCGCCTGGGGCGCGTAGGTGGTCTCCCCGCCCGGCAGGTGGAAGGCCTTGGAGCGCGGGATCAGGAACGGGTCCGTGGTCTTGCGCAGCCCGACCGCCTCGTTCTCCAGCGGGTAACCCTCCCGGCGGTCCTCGCGGCGCAACCAGAAGACCAGCCCCGCGAAGAACAGGAAAAAGGCGTAGAGCACGACCTGGGCGACGTCGACGTAACCCGTAAGTGCGCCGGTTGGCATGGCTGACCTCCCCGTCTCTCAGGCCGCTCGGCCGGCAAGCTCGCCGGCGATGCGGTCTCGAACCTCTGCACGCGCGTCCTCACGCACCAGCGGCCCGAGCGCGAGGAGCGCGGCGAACAGCAGGGCGATCTCGATGTGGTAGACGATCAGGTAGCCGATGGCCGGCTCGTTCATGCCCTCGCCGAGCACCCCCGACTGGGCGATGGCGCCACCGACGTCGCGCACGAGGCCGCTCGCCGCGATCGAGAGCCCGGCGGCGGTCGCCTGGACGGCGCCCCAGGCGCCGAGCGCGAGCCCGGTATCCTCCGGGCCGGCGCGGTTCATCGAGGCGGTGAGCGTGCCGTGGGCGAACAGGCCGCCCCCGAGCCCGATCAGGCTGACGCCGGCCGCGAACAGGTCGGCCGAGGCCAGCGGCGCGGCGAAGACCACCGCCGAGAAGGCCAGGATGCCGATCCCGACGCCCACCGCCGAGACCCGGAACGGATCGCCGCCGCGCCCGAGCCAGCGGGCCGCGACCAGCAGACCGAGGCCGCCGCCGGCGGCGAGCAGCGCGGTCAGCGCCGTGGTGGCGCCCACCGACAGATGCAGGATCTGGCCGCCATAGGGCTCCAGCAGGATGTCCTGCATGGAGAAGCCTGCCGTGCCGAGCCCGATCGCCACGAGGCGCCGCCGGGCGGTGCCCTGCCCGGCATAGGCCTGCCAGGAGGCGCGGAAGTCGCGCTGCGGCGCCTCCCGGGTGCGGTGAGGATCGCGGGGCTCCTGCTTCCACAGGGCGATCCCGTTGAGGATGATGGTGACCAGGGCCGCGCCCTGGATCACCTGGATCAGCCGCACCGGCGAGAAGTGGGCGAGGAACAGACCGAACAGCACGGCGCTCGCCATCATGCCGAACAGGAGCGCCGCGCAGAGCAGAGCCACCACCTTCGGCCGTGCATGCGCCGGGGCGAGGTCGGTGGCGAGCGCGAGGCCCACGGTCTGGGTGGTGTGCAGCCCGGCGCCGACCAGCAGGAAGGCCAGAGCCGCCGCCACGTCCCCGACCCAGAGCGGCCCGGTGGTGTCGCCCGACAGGATGAGCAGGGCGAAGGGCATGATCGCCAGCCCGCCGAACTGGAGCAGCGTGCCGAACCAGATGTAGGGCACCCGCCGCCAGCCCAGCACCGAGCGGTGCGTGTCCGACCGGAAGCCGACGAGCGCCCGCAACGGGGCGAAGATCAGCGGCAGCGCCAGCATCATGGCGACGATCCAGGCCGGCACGCCGAGCTCGACGATCATCACCCGGTTGAGCGTTCCGATCAGCAGCACCGCCGCCATGCCGACGGTGACCTGGAACAGGGCGAGCCGGAGCAGGCGCCCCAGCGGCAGCTCGACGGTGGCGGCATCCGCGAAGGGCAGGATCGCCGGGCCGAGGCGCATCAGGGCGCGGGTGAGTTTTTGCGTGGGGGTGGTCATGATCGCACCCCGGTCGCCGCCGCACCCCCTCCCCCCTCAGCGGGGGAGGGGGGCCCCTGCGTCAGCAGGGGTCGGGAGAGGGGAGCGACGGTTCCGAAAAGATCACGCTCGGGGCCGAAACCCGCAACGTCGCGCTGCCCCTCTCCCCCCCTGCTGCGCAGGGTACCCTCCTCCGCAGAGGGGGGAGGGGAAGAGCGCGTCAGCGCGATGGCGTTCGACAGGTAGAAGCCGCTGTTGATCCGGTGACTCCCCGCCCAGGCGAAGCCGTCGAGCGCCCGTTCGGACGACATCCGCCGCCGCAATCCGCCCTCGGTCACGGGAACGATCGCCGGCGAGCGGTCGCCGCGGGGAAAGAACTTGCCGGCGGCGTGCATCACGGTCAGCAGGGCGGTGCGCGGCGCCACGGTGAACAGCACCGAACCGTCCGTGCGCGCGCCCAGCACCGCCAGCGCCCGGGCGATGTCGGCGGCGCGGTAATGGATCAGTGAATCCATCGCCACGACGTGGTCGAAGCGGCCGAGGCCCGGGTCGAGCATGTCGCCGACGCGGAAGTCGATGCCGCCGGGGCCGGGGATCGCCGGCAGGCGCTCCCGGGCGAGGTCGACCAGGGTCGGCGAGACGTCGATGGCCACCACCTCGGCCCCGCGCCGCGCCGCCTCGACGCTCAGCGCCCCGGTGCCGCAGCCGGCATCGAGCAGGCGCAGGCCGGTCATGTCGGCGGGCAGCCAGGAGAGCAGCGTCGCCCGCATGGCGTCGCGCCCGGCCCGCACCGTGGCGCGGATCCGGCTCACCGGCGCGTCGGAGGTCAGGCGCGACCACGCCTCGACCGCGGTGCGGTCGAAGTAGGTGGTCAGTTCACCCCGGCGGGATTCGTAGCTGGCGCTGGCCATCGGTCGGATCCCAACCTCAATCGAACCCGAGGAACTCGAACAGGTCGCGGTCCTTCATGGGGATCGCCTCGCAGGGCTCGCCCCCGGCCCAGAGCGTCTCGGCGAGCCGCATGTACTCGGCGGTCACGGCATCGAGTTCCGGGGAGGAATCCATCTCGAACAGGGTCGATTTCTTGAGCCGCGAGCGGCGGACCACGTCGAGATCGGGGAAGTGGGCGAGGCGCTTCAGGCCGACCGCGTCGTTGAACCGGTCGATCTCGTCGGTCTTGGCCGAGCGGTTGGCGATGACGCCGCCGAGCCGCACCGGGTAGTTCTTCGATTTGGCGTGGATCGCCGCCACGATCCGGTTCATCGCGAAGATCGAGTCGAAGTCGTTGGCGGTGACGATCAGCGCCCGATCGGCGTGCTGGAGCGGCGACGCGAAGCCGCCGCAGACGACGTCGCCAAGCACGTCGAACACCACGACGTCGGTATCCTCCAGGAGGTGGTGCTCCTTGAGGAGCTTGACGGTCTGGCCGACCACGTAGCCGCCGCAGCCGGTCCCGGCGGGCGGCCCGCCGGCCTCGACGCACATGACGCCGTTATAGCCCTCGACCACGAAATCCTCGACGCGCAGCTCCTCCGAATGGAAGTTCACGGCCTCCAGGGCATCGATCACGGTCGGGGCGAGGCGCTTGGTCAGCGTGAAGGTCGAATCGTGCTTGGGGTCGCAGCCGATCTGCAGCACCCGCTTGCCGAGCTTGGAGAACGCCACCGACAGGTTCGACGAGGTGGTCGACTTGCCGATGCCGCCCTTGCCGTAGACCGCGAAGACCTTGGCGGTCTCGATCTTCAGGTCCGGATCGAGGGCGACCTGGAGGCTGCCTTCTTCCTTCCGGGCGATGACCGGATTGCGAATGGCGATGTTCATGCGGCGACTCCTATGGTGACGCCTTCGAGACGGTCTTCCAGCTCCTCTTCGGCCCGGTCGAGGGCGTCACGCGTCGCCGCGTCGGGAGTCCAGAAGCCGCGCTTGTGTGCCTCGATCAGCCGTTGGGCGACCTTGGCGGAGGCGGTGGGGTTGAGGGCCGCCATGCGTTCGCGCATGGCGGGGTCGAGCACGTAGGTCTCGGTGATCCGCTCGTAGATCCAGGGCTGGACCGCGTTGGCGGTGGCCGACCAGCCGACCGTGTTGGTCAGGTGGGTCTCGATCTGGCGCACGCCCTCGTAGCCGTGGCCGAGCAGGCCCTCGTACCATTTCGGGTTGAGCATGCGGGTGCGCGTCTCCAGCGCCACCTGCTCCTCCAGGGAGCGGACGCGCCCCTCCCCGCGGGTCTGGTCGCTGATGTAGATCGGCACCGCTTCGCCGCGGGCCTTCGCCACCGCCCGGCCCATGCCGCCGAGCCCGTCGAAGTAATGGTCGACCGAGGTGACGCCGACCTCGACCGAATCGAGGTTCTGGTAGGCCATGTCGACGGAGGCCAGCACCGCCTGCATCAGGGCCCGCTGCGGCGCCGGCTTGCCCGAGCGGCCATAGGCGAAGCTCTTGCGGCGCGAGAAGGTCTCGCACAGCTCGGCATCGTCGTCCCAGCTGCCCGAATCGACCAGGTGGTTGACGTTGGCCCCGTAGGCGCCCTCGGCGTTGGAGAAGACCCGCAGGGCCGCCGTCTCCAGGTCGCAGCCCTGCTCGGCCTGGATCGCCAGGGCGTGCTTCCGGACGAAGTTTTTCTCGAGGGGCTCATCCGCGCTCGCCGCGAGGAAGGATGCCTCCGCGAGAAGCTTCGTCTGGAGCGGCAGCAGATCGCGAAAAATGCCCGAGAGGGTGACCACGGCGTCGATTCGCGGGCGACCGAGGATTTCGAGCGGGATCAGCTCGGCGCCGCTGAGCCGGCCGTAGCCGTCGAAGCGCGGGGCGGCGCCGATCAGCGCGAGGGCCTGGGCGATCGGGCCACCCTCGCTCTTGAGGTTGTCGGTGCCCCACAGGACCAGGGCGACGCTCTCCGGGCAGGGTTTCCCGTCCGCCGCGAAGCGTTCGAGGATGCGGGCCACCTGCCGGGCGCCGTCCGCCACTGCATAGGCGGAGGGCAGGCGGTAGGGATCGAAACCGTGGATGTTGCGCCCGGTCGGCAGGATCGCGGGGTTGCGCAGCAGGTCGCCGCCGGCCACGGGTGGGATGAAGCGGCCGTCGAGCGCCCGGATCAGCGCCGGAAGTTCGTGGTCCTGCGCGAGGCGGCGGTCGGTCTCGGCCAGCGCCGTGAAGGCCGCGCGGGTCTCGGGGTCGCCGGGCAGCCCGGAGGCCGCGAAGGCCGCCTCGACGCCCTCGCCCGCGACCAGCGCGGCGATGCCGGCCGGGTCCGGCTTCAGCCCGTGCGAGGCCTCGGCGAGGGCGAGCAGCAGGTCGCCCCGCTCCTCCGCCGGTACGCCTTGCCCGACCACGTGCAGGCCGTGCGGGATCAGGGTCTGCTCCAGCTCCTGCACGGCGGACCAGAGATCCGCGACCCGGGCGCCGAGATCGCCGGTCCAGGCCGGCTCTGCCGCTACGAGATCGACGGCCGCGCCCTGCTCCTGGATCAGCCGGGCGAGGCCCTCGCGCTCGACGGCTGCCTCGAGGTCGAGCCCGCGCCAGCGCTCCATGGAGCTCTTCAGGTCGAGGAGCCCGCGATAGAGTCCGGCGGTGGCCAGGCTCGGGGTCAGGTAGCTCACCAGCGTCGCGGCTGAGCGGCGCTTAGCCAGCGTCCCCTCGGACGGGTTGTTGGCGGCGTAGAGATAGACGTTGGGCAGGGCCCCGATCATCCGCTCCGGCCAGCAGGCCTCGGACAGGCCGGTCTGCTTGCCGGGCATGAATTCGAGCGCCCCGTGGGTGCCGAAATGCAGCACGGCGTCCGCGGAGAAATCCTCGCGCAGGTAGCGGTAGAAGACCGAGAACGCGTGGGTCGGCGCGAAGCCGCGCTCGAACAGCAGCCGCATCGGGTCGCCCTCGTAGCCGAAGGCCGGCTGCACTCCGACGAAGACGTTGCCGAACTGGGCGCCGAGCACGAACAGGTCGGCGCCGTTGGTCTGGTGGCGGCCCGGGGCGGGGCCCCACTGGGCCTCGATCTCGGCGAGATATGTCTCGCGGCGGACATGGTCCTCGGCCCGGATGCGGGCGTGGACGTTGGCCTGGGTCCCGTAGCGCTTGGCGTTGCCCTCCAGGATCGCTTCGCGCAGGGCGTCGACGCTCTCCGGGACATCCACGGCGTAGCCGTCCGCCGCCAGGCCCTTCAGGGTGTTGAGCAGCGAGGCGTAGACCGAGAGGAATGCCGCCGTGCCGGTCGCGCCGGCATTGGGCGGGAAGTTGAACAGCACCACGGCGACCCGGCGTTCGGCCTTCGGGGTCCGGCGCAGGGACACCAGCCGCTCCACGCGCTCGGCCAGCCGCGCGGCCCGCTCCGGGTGGACCCGCATGTCCCGGGCATTGTCGCTGCCGGAGGCGGAGGAGCGGCCGCCGAACACCATCGGCGCGGTGGCGCCGTCGAGTTCGGGGATCGCCACCATCATGGTCGCCTCGACCGGCGACAGGCCGCGCTCGCCCGTCTCCCACTGTTCGAGGGTCTGGAACTCCAGCGCCTGGGCGGCGATGTAGGGTACGTCGAGCCGGGCCAGCATCGCCTCGGCGGCGGCGGCATCGTTGTAGGCGGGGCCGCCGACCAGCGAGAACCCGGTGAGCGACACCAGGGCGTCGATGCAGGCGCGCTCGTCCTTCATGAAGAAGGACTCCACCGCCGGGCGGTTGTCGAGGCCGCTGGCGAAGGCCGGCACCACGTCGAGGCCCTGCGCCTCCAGGGCCGCGATGACGCCGTCGTAATGGGCGGTGTTGCCGGCGAGCACGTAGCTGCGCATCACCAGCAGCCCGACGCGGCCCCGCGCGGCCGCCGAGCGCGGCAGGCGGGACGGATTCTGGCCGATCCGGCCGGGCAGGCGCGGGTGGTAGAGGCCGGTCTCGGGGTAGTCGAGGGGTGCTGGCGCGGCCGGCCCCTCGCGCCAGGCGGCCCGCTCGCCGGCCGCGTAGCGGTGCACCAGGAAGCACACCAGGGCGGCGACGTTCTCGTCGGAGCCGGCCAGCCAGTATTGCAGGGTCAGGAAATAGGCGCGCACGTCCTGGGCCGAGCCCGGGATGAAGCGCAGGATTTTCGGCAGCTTGCGCACGAGCGCCATCTGGCGGCCGGCATTGCCCTGCTGGCCGGGCTTGCCGCGCAGCTTCTTGAGGAAGTCGAGGGCGCTGCGCTTGGTGCCGCTCATGTCGAAGCGGCCGAGCTTGGTCGTCTTCACCACCTCGCTCGCCGACATGCAGCCGACCATCGCGTCGCAGGCGTCGCGCCGGGCGGCGAGCGCCGGCAGGATCGCCCGGACATGCTCGTCCATGAACAGCATGGCCGAGAGCACGATGTCGGCCTGCGCGATGTCGCTGCGGCAGGCGTCGAGGGACGCGGGATCGGTGTCCCACTCGGCCGCGGCGTGGAAATCGAGCACCAGCCCCGGCATCTCGGCGCGCAGGCGCAGGCGCGCCCGCTCGACCGCGCTGGCCAGGTGGTTGTCGAGGGTGACGATGACGACGCGGATCGGCGGTCGACGCGTCGCGCCGGCCTCGCGTCCGGGGGGGAGCGCTCTAGCGGCCATAATGCGCCTTGGCGTCGTAGAGGGTTTCGAGGGTGATGAGCGGCAGCCGCCGCTCACGGGCGAACTTCTCCGTGTTGCTGCGCGCTTTGCCGCGCACGAAGAACGGGATTTTCCTCAGCTCTTTCTCGGCCTCGGGCGCCCAGGGAGCGGTCGTGATCACGACAGGCTCGTCCAGGAGGATCGGGGCGGGTGCCGACGGAGCGGCCGGTTCCGCGACCTCGGCGGCCGCCTCGGTGGAGGCCGCCCGCGCGGTTCCGCCGAGATGCGAGGGCCCGACGCCGTCGTGGAATTCCGGGTCCTCCCGGAACATGCCGAGCAGGTGCTCCTCCAGGCCCATCATCAGCGGATGGACCAGGGTGTCGAACAGGACGTTGGCGCCCTCGAAACCCATTTGCGGGGCGTAGCGGGCCGGGAAATCCTGGACGTGGACCGGTGCGGAGATCACCGCGCAGGGGATGCCCAGCCGCTTGGCGACGTGGCGCTCCATCTGGGTGCCGAGGACGAGTTCCGGGGCGGCCGCGCGGATCGCGGCCTCGACGTCGAGGTAGTCGTCGGTGATCAGCGCCTCGATCCCGTGCTCGGCCGCCTCGGCGCGGATCTCCCGGGCGAATTCGCGGCTGTAGGTGCCGAGGCCGACCACCGTGAAGCCGAGTTCCTGGGCCGCCACCCGGGCGATGCCGAGGGCGTGGGTCGCATCCCCGAACACGAAGACGCGCTTGGCCGTGAGGTAGGTCGAGTCGACCGAGCGGCTGTACCAGGGCAGGCGTGAGCCGGGGCCGTCGAGGACAGGCGCCGGATCGACGCCGGCGAGGCCCGCCACCTCGGTGACGAAGCAGCGCGTTCCGCCGACGCCCAGCGGGATCGCCTGCGTGAACGGCTGCCCGAAGGCCTTCTTGAGGTATTCGGCGGCGGCCCGGGCGGTCTCCGGGTAGAGCACGACGTTGAAGTCGGCGTCCTTGAGCCGTCCGAGATCGGCGGGGGATGCGCCGAGCGGGGCCACGACGTTGACGTCGATGCCCAGCGCGTCGAGCAGCCGGCGGATCTCGATCAGGTCGTCCCGGTGGCGGAAGCCGAGGGCTGTCGGCCCGAGGAGGTTGCAGAGCGGGCGCCGGCCCGGCTCCCGCGGCTGGCGCGGGGCGGGTGCCCCGGCGAGCGCCCGCACCAGGCGGTAGAAGGTCTCGGAGGCGCCCCAGTTCTCCTTCTTCTGGTAGGCGGGCAGCTCCAGCGGGATCACCGGGATCGGCAGGTCGAGGGCCTTGGCCAGGCCGCCCGGATCGTCCTGGATCAATTCGGCGGTGCAGGAAGCGCCGACGATCATCGCCTGGGGCCGGAAGCGCGCGTAGGCGGCCGCCACCGAGGTCTTGAACAGCTCGGCCGTGTCGCGGCCGAGATCCTGGGCGCGGAAGGTCGTGTAGGTGACGGGCGGGCGGGCATCGCGCCGCTCGATCATCGTGAACAGCAGGTCCGCGTAGGTGTCGCCCTGCGGCGCATGCAGCACGTAGTGCAGCCCGGTCATCGCGGTGGCGACCCGCATGGCGCCGATATGGGGCGGACCCTCGTAGGTCCAGAGGGTGAGCTGCATGGCCCTACACCTCCAGCAGCGCGCGGCGCCGGAGCGGGCGCGCGAACAATTCGGCGAGGTCGCCGGCCTGCTCGTAGCCCTGCACGGGCGTGAACAGCAGCTCGATCGACCACTTCGTCGAGAGGCCCTCGGCCTCCAGCGGGTTGGCGAGGCCGAGGCCGCAGACCGTGAGGTCGGGACGGGCCGCCCGGCAGCGGTCCATCTGGTCGTCGAGGCTCTGGCCCTCGGTCACCCGGGTGCCGGCGGGGAGCCACGCGATCTCGGCGGCGAGATGGCCTTGGTGCAGGTAGGGGGTCCCGACCTCCACGAGCGCGGCGCCGAGTTCCCGGGCGAGGAACCGGGCGAGCGGCACTTCGAGCTGCGAATCGGGGAAGAAGAACACCCGCTTGCCGGCGAGTTTTTCGCGATGGGGCGCGAGCGCGGTCTCGGCCCGGGCACGGCCGGCGGCGGTCGCCGCCGCGAATGTCTCGTCGGCGACTCCGAACGCGTCGGCTGCCGCCCGCAGCCAGCCGGTGGTGCCCTCGGCGCCGAGCGGGAACGGGGCGGCCAGCCGGTGCGCGCCGCGCTCGTCGAGGGCACGGGCGGTGTCGGCGAGGAACGGCTGGGCCAGCAGGTAGCGGGTGCCGCGCCCCACCGCCGGCATCGCACCGGCACGACGGGCCGGGAGGAAGCGGACATCCGCGATCCCCATCGCGGAGAAGATGCGGAGGAACTGGTCCTCGACCACGTCGGCGAGCGCGCCCACGATCAGCAGCGACGGCGCGGCCTCGGCCGGCGCCCGGGGCAGTTCCGGCACCAGGGCGGCGAGGCAGGCATCCTCGCCCTGCGTGAACGTCGTCTCGATGCCGGAGCCCGAGTAGTTCAGCACCCGCACCGGCGCGAGTCGCCCCGAGAGCCGCTGCGCCGCCCGGGACAGGTCGAGCTTGATCACCTCGGACGGGCAGGAGCCCACCAGGAACAGGAGCTTGATGTCCGGCCGGCGCTCGATCAGACGGGTCACGACCCGGTCGAGCTCCTCGTTGGCGTCGGCGATTCCCGCGAGGTCGCGCTCGTCGATGATCGCGGTGGCGAATCGCGGCTCGGCGAAGATCATCACGCCGGCGGCCGACTGGATCAGGTGCGCGCAGGTCCGTGAGCCGACCACCAGGAAGAACGCGTCCTGGATCTTCCGGTGCAGCCAGACGATGCCGGTGAGCCCGCAGAACACCGCGCGCTGCCCGTGCTCCTGGTGCAGGTCGATGCCACCGCAGGCCTCGGCGTCCCGGGCGGTCTGGCGCGGCAGGGGCGCGTTCATGACAGCGCCTCCGCGAGGCGCGGCGCCCCGATGCCCGTGCCCTGCAGGCGGGCGGCCCGCAGCTTCAGCACGAACTGGCCGGCATTCACCACGTAGGTGGCGTAGGCCGTGAGCGCGAGCATGAGCAGGGCCCGCTCACCGAGGGCGCCGGTGGCCAGCGCCGCGAGGTAGGCCGTGTGGAGCGCCAGCACCAGCATGCTGACCACGTCCTCCCAGAAGAAGGCCGGTGCGAACAGCCAGCGGTCGAACACCGCCTTCTCCCAGATCGAGCCGGTGATCATGATCGCGTAGAGCGCCAGGGTCTTGACCACGACGGAGATCTCGGCGGCGAGCGGGCTCTCGCCGGTGGCCAGGGTGCGCAGCACCAGGACGAGGCTCACCAGGAAGACCGCGAATTGCAGCGGGGCCAGCACGCCCTGAACCAGGGTCCAGGGCGTGGCGTCGCGCCGGCGCCGTTCGGCAGGCGTGTAGAGCGGTCGTGCCGGCCGGTCCTCGGGACCCATGCATCCGCCCCCTGTTTCTCGGCGGTGCCTGAGGCCCCGTCCCTGGCAGAGGCTAGGGCGTCGGGTCCGGAAGTGTCAAGTGCGCTTGACGCTCGGGATGTATGACAGTGGGGCGAAAATTTTTCTTGGTCTAAGATGATTGCCAAGATCGCCAGGAAGCGTATCGTCTGGCTCGAGAGCAGACAGTCCGGTGACTTGGCACATCAGATCCGGGACTGAGGAAGTCGAAGACTAGACGGGCTCGCAGTCCCGCATCCGATGTGTGAGCGCAGCTGCCGGTTTTTCGAGCCGCGGCCGTTTCAAGGAGGGATGCCGATGGGGGACTGGAGGCATTTCGGAGCGCGCCTAGAACACGCGACATCCGGGCCGGGGTGCGGGTCCGTTGGCGATGTCGTCCCGGCATTCCGCGGCGTTTCCCGCGCCTGGTCCGCCCCCAAGCGAACCCTCAGCCCCCTGCCGGACTCCCTCGCCCGGGTCGTGGAAGCCGAGATCCTGCCGCGGCTGATGCTGGCCCACCGCCCGGGCGCCGGGCGCCGGTCCCCGGTCGAGCGGACGCTGACACCGCAGGAGATCGCCGCGTTCAGCGCCCTCCTCCTGGCCCCCGGACCGGTGGATCTCGACGCCGAAGTCGACGCCCTGCTGGATGCCGGCCTGCCGCTGGCGCGGCTGCTCCTCGATCTGCTCGCCCCGGCGGCCCGGCATCTCGGGGCCCTGTGGGAGGAGGATGCCTGCGATTTCCTGGCCGTAACCGAGGCGCTCGGCCGGCTCCAGGCGATGTGCCGGCATCTCTGTTTGGAACTGGAGGACGAGGCGGTCTCCGTCTGCGGGCGCAGCGTGCTGCTGCTGCCCTGTCCCAGCGAGACCCATCGGTTCGGCCTCTCGATCGTCGCGAGCTTCTTCCGGGAGGCCGGCTGGGACGTGACCACGGCGGTGCCGGAGCCCGGACTCGATCCCCTCGACCTGCTCGCCACCGATTGGTTCGACGTGGTCGGCCTGTCGCTCTCGAGCGACGTGCTCCTGCCGGTCCTGGTCGCGACGGTGGCGGATGTGCGACGCGCCTCCCGCAACCCGGCGGTTCGCGTGCTGGTCGGCGGTCCCTATTTCGTGCGCCACGGCGGCGATGCGAGTATTGTCGGCGCCGATGCCTGCGCACTGGACGCGTGCCTCGCACCCGCCGCGGCGGAAGCTTTGCTGGACAGACAGGCCCTGGCCTGCTGAAAGGGCCCCAATCCACCTCATCACATCACGGTGATCGTGACGCTCCAGCCCCACCCCACCCCCCCAGGGCCGCTCGCGGCACTGGACCAGGTGGCCGGCCACCTCGGCGGCGAGGCGGTCGGGCGCATCGTCGCGGCGTCTTCAGATCTGTCGCTTGTGATCGACGCCGAGGGCGTGATCCGCGATGCCTCGATCGGCGCCGATCTCGAAGCGGAGAACATCCCCGGCTGGCTGGGCCGGCGCTGGGTCGATATCGTGACCGCCGAGAGCCGGCCGAAGGTCGACGCCCTGCTGCGCGATGCCCGGCCCGAGGGCATCACCCGCTGGCGCCAGATCAACCACCCCTCCCCCAGCGGCATCGATCTGCCGATCCGCTACGCCTCGATCCGCGCGTCGGAGGGCGGCCCGATCCTGGTGCTCGGGCGCGACATGCGGGCGGTGGCCGCGCTCCAGCGCCGCCTGATGGAGAGCCAGCAGGCTCTGGAGCGGGATTACGAGCGCCTGCGGTCCGTCGAGACCCGCTACCGGCTCCTGTTCCAGATCTCCGGCGAGCCGGTGCTGGTGGTCGATGCCGGCAACCGACGGGTGGCGGAGGCCAACCCGGCGGCCGCGCGCCTGCTGGGTCGACCCGCCAAGCGCGTCGCCGGCCAGGACGTGATCGACCTGTTCGACGCCGTCAGCACGCGGGCGCTGGAGGCGCAGTTCGCCGCCCTGCGGGCGACCGGGCAGGCCGGGGAGGTCCGGGCCGCCCTGCCGCACGGGCGCGGCGAGGTCTCGGTCTCGGTCTCGCTGTTCCGGGGTGAGGGCGGCGCCAGCGCCCTGATGCGGCTCGTGGCCGATCCGGCCACCGTCGAGGCCGGCCCCGGCCAGGAGGCGCCCACCCGGGCGGTGATCGAGGCGATGCCCGAGGGCTTCGTGGTCACCGACTCGGCCCGCCGGATCCTCACCGCGAACGCCGCCTTCCTGGAGCTGATCCAGCTCGCCAGCGAGGGGCAGGTTCGTGGGCGCACCCTCGACCAATGGCTCGGCCGCGAGGAGACGGAGGCACAGGCCCTGTTCGCGACCCTGGTCGATCACGGCTCCGTGCGGCGCTTCGCGACCGTGATCCGCGGCGCCTACGGCGGCGTCGAGGACGTGGAGGTCGCGGCCGTCTCCGTGGCGGGCGCCCGCCCCTGCATGGGCTTCGCGATTCGGACGACCCCCCGCCGGATCCCCGAGGGGCGATTCTCCGGCGGGCGGGACGTGCCGCGCTCGGTGGAGCAGATGACCGAACTGGTCGGCCGGGTCTCGATGAAGACCCTGGTCCGCGAGACCACCGACCTGATCGAGAAGCTGTGCATCGAGGCGGCTCTGCGCATCACCCGGGACAACCGGGCCTCGGCGGCGGAGATGCTCGGGCTGAGCCGGCAGGGTCTCTACGCCAAGATGCGCCGCTACGGCGTCGGCGATCTCGATGGTCCGGTCGAAGCGGACTGATCGCCGGATAAGGCCCTCTCGATCGGCCGATCCCGAAGACGGGCATCCGGTCGTGCGGGGACGGATTGTCCCGATTCGCCGCCCGTGACACCACGCGGACCGCATTCGGCCGTGGCCCCGGGATCGATCCGGACGCGCCGGCAGCGGCCCCCCACGGGCGGGGATCTCGGCGCGTCGCGGGTGCTCGGTACACCGGAACCGCGCGGGCTCTGCATATTGTATTTTAGCCCGGCGATGTATTCGACAGACAAACCAATCCGGCGATCCCGCGGTCTGTGTAAATCCAACTTGACACATGGTGGAGGGTCGCTAGCCTGACGCCATGGCCGCTACGCCCGCCCCGAGCGCAGTCATCGAGCTGCTGAAGCCGATCACGTGGTTCGCGCCGATGTGGGCGTTCGCCTGCGGGGTTATCTCGTCGGGGCAATCCACCCATGGGCAATGGCCGGTGATCGCCGCCGGGGTCCTGCTCGCCGGGCCGCTGGTCTGCGCCACCAGCCAGGCCGCTAACGACTGGTTCGACCGGCACGTCGACGCGATCAACGAGCCCGGGCGGCCGATTCCCTCCGGGCGGATCCCGGGGCGCTGGGGTCTCTACCTCGCCCTCGGTTGGACGCTGCTGTCCATGGCGGTGGCGGCCGCCCTGGGCCCCTGGATCCTCGGGGCGGCCCTGTTCGGGCTGGTCCTCGCCTGGATCTACTCCGCGCCGCCCCTGCGCCTGAAGAAGAACGGCTGGTGGGGCAACGCCGCGGTCGGGCTCTGCTACGAGGGGCTGCCCTGGTTCACCGGCGCCGCCGTGATGGCCGCCGCCCTGCCTGACCGGCGGGTGCTCGTCATCGCCCTGCTCTATTCGGCAGGCGCCCACGGCATCATGACGCTCAACGACTTCAAGTCGGTGGAGGGCGACCGGCGCATGGGCCTGCTCTCGCTGCCGGTTCAGATGGGTTCGGAGCGCGCCGCGCGCTTCGCCTGCCTGGTGATGGCCGTGCCGCAGGTCGTGGTGATCGCGCTGCTCGTCGGCTGGGCGCGGTATGGGCATGCCGGGCTCGTGGCGGCGCTGCTCGTCGGCCAGCTCGCCCTGATGGTCCGGTTCCTGAAGGCCCCCCGGGAGCGGGCGGCCTGGTACAACGGCACCGGCACGACCCTCTACGTCCTCGGCATGCTGGTCGCGGCCTTCGCGCTGCGGCCGCTGGTGGGAGGGGCGTGATGGGTGAGCCCGGTTCGAGCGCGGGCCAGCGGACGCTGGGCTGGCCCCAGATCGTCCGCCTCGGTCTCGTCCAGACTGCTCTGGGCAGCGTCGTCGTGCTGATGACCGCCACCCTCAACCGGGTGATGGTGGTGGAACTCGCGCTGCCCGCCTTCGTCCCGGGCCTGCTGGTCGCCCTGCACTACGCCGTGCAGGTGCTGCGCCCGCGCTGGGGCTATGGCTCCGACCGGAGCGGCCGGCGCACCCCGTGGATCGTCGGCGGCATGGCGGCGCTCTGCCTCGGCGGGTTCGGCGCGGCCTGCGGTACCGCCCTCGCCGCTGAAAACCTCGCCCTCGGGCTGGCGCTCGCCGCCCTGTCCTTCCTGGCGGTCGGGATCGGGGTCGGGGCGGCGGGGACCTCGCTGCTCGTGCTGCTCGCGGGTGGCGTCGCGCCGGCGCGGCGCGGCGCGGCCGCCACCATCGTCTGGGTGATGATGATCGTCGGCTTCGCCGTCACGGCCCCGCTGGCGGGCCATTTCCTGGATCCGTTCTCCGGCCTGCGCCTGGTCGCGGTCTCCGGCGCGGTCTCGCTCATCGCCTTCACGGTCGCCCTCCTGGCGGTGGCGGGCATCGAGCGTCGCTTGCCCACCCGGGCGGCCGAGTCCGAGACGGCGCGGCCGCCGTTTCGCGCGGTCCTGGCCCAGGTGCTCGCCGATCCCCTGGCCCGGACCTTCACGATCTTCGTCTTCGTCTCGATGCTGGCCTACAGCGGCCAGGAACTGATCCTGGAGCCCTATGCCGGCCTCGTCTTCGCCATGAGCCCCGGCGCCACCACCAAGCTCGCCGGGCTCCAGCACGGCGGGGTGCTGGCCGGGATGCTGCTGGTGGCCGGCGTGACCCTCGCGGCCCGGGGCACCCCCCTCGCCTCCCTGCGGCTCTGGATCGCCCTCGGCTGCGCCGGCTCGGCCGCCGCCCTGTTCGCGCTGGCGGCGGGTGGCGATGTGCTGCCGCTGCGGCCTTCGGTGTTCGCGTTGGGGGTCGCCAACGGCGCCTACGCGGTCGCCGCCATCGGCTCGATGATGGCTCTGGCCGGGCGCGGCGGCGAGCGCGAGCGCGGGACCCGAATGGGTGTCTGGGGCGCGGCGCAGGGCGTCGCCTTCGGGGCCGGCGGTTTTCTGGGGGCGGCCGCGGTGGATCTGGTGCGGCTGGTCACGGCCGAGCCGGTCCAGGCCTACGCCACCGTCTTCGCCGCGGAGGGGGCGCTGTTCCTCGTCGCGGTGCTGCTGGCCCTGCGGCTCGCGCCCGCCCGGACCCCGGGCCGGCGCACGATTCCACTCAATCCCCTCCTCGGCGTGAGGTGACGCGATGGCACGGTTGGATGATGGCGGTGAAGGCCGCGACGCCCTCCCTCCCCCCCCTGCGGGCGAGGGTACCCTGCGAAGCAGGGGGGGAGAAGGGGAGCACGACGGAGCGGGTTTCGGTTCCCGGCTCGCCGTTTCCGGCACCGTCGCTCCCCTCCCCCGATCCGGCCTGACGGCCGGCCCACCCTCCCCCGCAGAGGGGGGAGGGAAAGCGCGTCGTGCCGATGCGTCCTACGACGTCGTCGTGGTCGGCGGCGGTCCCGCAGGCGCCACCGCGGCCACCGACCTCGCCCGGGCCGGCCACGCGGTCCTGCTCCTCGACAAGCCCGGCCGGATCAAGCCCTGCGGCGGCGCGATCCCGCCCCGGCTGATCCGCGACTTCGCGATCCCCGATTCGCTCCTCGTGGCGAAGATCCGGTCCGCCCGGATGGTGGCGCCGAGCGGCAAGGCCGTCGACATGCCGGTGGGCGAGGGTTTTGTCGGCATGGTCGACCGCGAGCAATTCGACCCCTGGTTGCGCACCCGCGCCGAGGAGGCCGGCGCCGACCTGCGTGCGGCCGCCTACGAAAAGATCAGCCGGCCGGATGACGGACCGGCGCTGGTCCATTTCAGCACCGGCGCCGGAGAAGCCCTCGTCCGCCACGCCGTCCGGGCGCGCCTGGTCATCGGCGCTGACGGCGCCTGTTCCCCCGTCGGCCGGGCCGAGGTGCCGGGCCACGCCAAGATGCGGCAGGTCTTCGCCTATCACGAGATCCTGCGGGTGCCGGAGGCCGGCGCCCCCGGGGCCGAATCGGTCGAGGCGACCCGCTGCGACGTCTATTACCAGGGCCGGCACTCGCCCGACTTCTACAGCTGGATCTTTCCGCACGGGGAGACGCTGAGCATCGGCACCGGCAGCGCGAAGAAGGGCTTCTCGCTGCGCTCCTCGATCCGGGCCCTGCGCGCCGCGACCGGACTCGAGCATGCCGAAACCCTGCGCCGCGAGGGTGCGCCGCTGCCCCTCAAGCCCCTGAAGCGCTGGGACAACGGCCGCGACGTGCTGCTGGCGGGCGATGCCGCCGGCGTCGTGGCGCCGGCCTCCGGCGAGGGCATCTACTACGCGATGCTGGGCGGCCGCCTCTCCGCCGAGGCCGCCGCCGTCTTCCTGAAGACCGGTGACGTCAAGGCCCTCGCGCGGGCGCGGAAAAGCTTCATGAAGCTGCACGGGCGCGTGTTCTGGATCCTCGGGATGATGCAGTGGGTCTGGTACCGTAGCGACGGCCTGCGCGAGCGCTTCGTCTCGATCTGCCGGGACAAGGACGTGCAGCAGCTCACCTGGGACAGCTACATGAACAAGGAGCTGGTCCGGGCGAAACCCGCCGCGCATGCGCGGATCTTCTTCAAGGACCTCGCCCACCTGTTCCGTTGGGTCTCCCCGTGAGCCTCATCGGGACCGGTTGGGGCCCGCCCGTCGTGGCGGCGCTCGCGGCTGTGCTGGTGGCGCTGGCCGGTGCCCTCGCGACCACCACGGACGGCTGGTACCGGCACCTGCGGTTCCCGGCCTGGAAGCCGCCGGACTGGGCGTTCGGGCCGGTCTGGACCGTGATCTTTCTGCTCACCGCCACGGCCGGGGTGATCGCCTGGAACGGCGATCCCGACCCGACGGACCGGCTCCTGCTGCTCGCCGCCTACGCGGTGAACGGGGCGCTCAACATCGCCTGGAGCGTGCTGTTCTTCCGGTTCCGCCGCCCGGACTGGGCGCTCGCCGAGGTCGCGGCCCTGTGGCTGTCGATCGCCGTGCTGGTGCTGGTCACCGGCCACGTGAGCGTCGCAGCGGGCCTCATGAACCTGCCCTACCTCGCCTGGGTCAGCGTCGCCGCCTGCCTGAACCTGCGGATCGTGCGCCTGAATGCGCCGTTCCGGGGGGCCTGATGGAGGCCCTGTTCGCCTCCGGCCGAATAATCGACGGGATCCTGCTGCTCGTCGCCGGGGAGGCGATCCTCCTCGCGTGGCTGCGCCGCCGGGGCGGGCCGCCGCTGCCGGCGCTGCTCGCCAACCTCGCCTCCGGGGCCGCGCTGATGCTGGCCCTGCGGTCCGCCCTGGTGGCGGCGGGCTGGATCAGCGTCGCCGGCTGGCTGCTCGCCGGGCTCGTCGCGCATCTTGCCGACCTCGGTCTGCGGTTCCGGGCGGCCACGGCACAACGCCGCAGGGCTCCGTCGTCCGGAACTCCCGCTTGAAGGGCCGCGTTCACGCGCGGCACACTTTGAAATTCTTCCACGCTAGGGACGGAGACGCGGCATGCAGCGCACGAAAGCCCTCTCCTCCGGCCGGGTCTCGGCCCCGATCCTGGCGAGCCTGCTCCTGGCTGCTCCGGCCCTGGCGCAGGACGGGTCCGACCCGGTCGAGCTGGGAAAATACCTCGTCACCATGGGCGATTGCGCCGCCTGCCACACGGCGCCGGGCGGCAAGTTCCTCGCCGGCAATTACGCCCTGAACATGCCCTTCGGCGTGATCATGACCCCCAACCTCACCCCCGATAAGGAGACCGGTCTCGGCAACTGGAGCTACGAGGATTTCGATAAGGCGTTCCGGCACGGCTACAGCAAGAACGTCGGCTACCTGTACCCGGCCTTCCCGTTCGGCTGGTTCACCAAGGTCACCGACGAGGATACCAAGGCGATCTGGGCCTATCTGCAATCGGTCCCGGCGGTGAACGAGAAGCGGCAGGAGAGCCAGATCCCGTTCCCGTTCAGCGTGCGCACCGCGCTGGTGACGTGGCGGACCGCCTTCTTCACCGAGGAGCGCTTCAAGCCCGATCCCAATGCCAGCGCCGAGGTGAACCGCGGCGCCTACCTGGTCGAGGGCCTCGGCCACTGCGCCATGTGCCACAACGAGAACAAGCTCGTGGGCAATACAAGCTTCGCGGGCCGCTTCGGCGGCGGCGTCATCGATGGGTGGTACGCCCCCAACATCACCCCGGACGGCCATCAGGGCATCGGCGCTTGGACCGACGAGCAGGTCGTGACCTACCTGAAGACCGGCACCGCCCCGGGCGACCGGCCCGGGGTCGCCGCCGGTCCGATGCGCCAGACCATCATGGAATCCCTCTCCAAGGTGAAGGAGGAGGACCTGAAGGCCATGGTGGCCTACCTGCGCACGGTTCCCGCCAAGCAGACCTACAAGCCGAAGGATCTCGCGGCGTTCGATACCGCCGGCGCTCCGGGCGCTTCGACCTACCTGACCTACTGCTCCTCCTGCCACCAGCCGGACGGCAAGGGCATCGAGGGCGCGGTTCCGGCGCTCGCCGGCAATACCTCGGTGATGTCCGAGGGGCCCGAGACGGTCCTGCGGGTGATCTATGGCGGCCTCGCCGCCCAGAGCGGGCTCGCGCCGATGGTGGCGATTGGCCAGCAGATGACCGATGTCGAGGTGAAAAACGTCACCGACTACATCCGCAATTCCTGGGGCAACAAGGCACCGCCGGTGACCGGGGACAAGGCCTCCGAAGCGCGGGCCGCCACCAAGACCATGCTGGCCGGCACCGCCCCCTGCGCGGAGATCGAGCAGGACACGCTCAAGACCGCCTTCAATCAAGTGGGCGTCCAGGACACCCTCATGGGCGTGAAGCAGCAGGACTTCGTGCCGACCCTGGTCCGGCTGGTGCCGCAGATCAAGGCGGCCGCCGCCGGTGCCACGGACGACGACGTGGTCAACGCGCTGACCACGGCCTTCTGCAAGGTCGCCCACGACGACCCGCAATACGGCAAGCCCAGCTGGCCGGCCGTGATCGGTACCTTCTCCAACGTCGCCTACAGCCAGGTGAAGCACCCGGAGAAGCAGGCGGTGAACGTCCCGTCCGCGACGACGCCGCCGACCCGGAAGGATTGAGGCCGGGGCTCACGCCCGGCCTGCCCGGCGGCACTTGTCGGCAAAGGGCGGGGGGCCTCGGTGCGGCGCTCCAAGCGCGAGGCCGATGCGGAGGCCCGGATCAACGGGCCGCTTGTTGTGATCGGCGTGGTGCGACCGGGACGGAGCCCTGGCCGTTTTCCTCTCGGACCGCCGCCCGTTGGAACAGCGCCTGCGTCGAACCTCGGAGATTCTCCGGGGGGCAGTCCAGCGCATCTGTTGGGACCGCAACGATGCTCGATCATGGCCGGTCCGGGTTCCGGCGGCCCTCAGGGAAGCGCGTGCTCTGCCCAGTGCATGACAGGCACGGATGTGCCCCCCGACGCAACCCTGGTCCATCCCAACCTGAGATATTTCTGGGATGATTTAGGGTGCATTGTCTTGTGTGATGCACGCCGCGTCGAAACAGCAGAGTGCAGCCAGAAATCTGTCCAGATCGATTGTCTTATTGCAAGACTACGATCTGAATTCAGGTCCCTGACGGTGACGACAAGGGTGGGAGCCGCTTGACGACGGAAGGATATCTGCGCACTTAATCATGCCTCTGTGGTTCAAGATTCGGATAATTTATAAGAAAAAGATTTACAACTGTACAGGTTACTTATCTAAGACCTGTAATGACGTATTTATATCAGGATGCGATTTGAGATACGGAGATTGGTTGTGCCTGAACGCAAGATTACCCTTGCGCTTCTGCGAACGATCGCCGAGGCGAGTGGGACCGACATCGATTTCTTCGTGTTGCCGCCGCACATGACCGAATCGGCGGGCGGTTCTCCGTTGCGGCGGGGATATCGGCGCGCTGCGATGCTGCCGCGCTTGTTCAGGGCCTATTTCGCCCTGCCCGGCATAGAGAACCGGCTGCGGGCACTCCGGATGATCGAGGCGATGGCGGCACGCGCGCAGCGAAGGGGCGGCGACACGGGTCCATGATCATGCGCCCCGGCGTGACGCTCGATGCGCAGTTCGAGGCCGGCCGCGCGGTCTGCGGGTCCCGCGGGAACGGACATCGCCGCGCGTCGTTTGAGCGTGGATCCCCCGAGACGTCCGATCCGGAGCGCCCGTGTCCAGCCTCGTCCGCATCCTGCTCGCGATCTTCATTCCGCCGATCGCGGTCCTCGTCACCACCGGCTTCGGCATCCAGTTCCTGCTGAACATCCTGCTCTGGATCCTCGGCTGGCTGCCCGGCACCGTCCACGCCCTCTGGCTGATGAACCGCGACCGGCCGCTGCTCTGAATTGCCAGCGGAGCCCGGCCCGACCTGGCCGCCCGCAGCGGGGCGGCCATCGCGCCGGTTCGCGCGGATCAGGGCTTGGTCTTCTCCACCTTCGCCTTGTCGTCCTTCGGCTTGCCCTCCGGCTGAGTCTTGGCGAGGGCGATCTTCCCCTGACCCTTGGCGGGCGTCGCGTGCGCCTTCACGACGTGCTTGGGCGACACCGCGTCGGCCACCTTCGCCAGCCTGACCGGCTCGGGGACGAGCGTGGCGTCGACCGCCGGGGTCGGCGGGGTGGTCGGGGCCGCGCTGTTCTTGGCGAAGAGCGTGCCGAACAGTTTCTGGTAGCTGCTCGCATCGCCGTCCGCGTCCGCCACGGCGATCCGCGCGGGCTTCTCGGGCAGGGCCGCGGTGGTGTCGACCTTGATCTCAGGCTCGGCTCGGTTCGCCATAAGGGTCGCGGCAACCGGCTTCGCCGGCCCCCTGCCGACCGCCCGGCCTGCTTTGGCCGCCTTGGCCGGTTCGGCGGCCGCCACCAGGGTCGGCTGCCCCTTGGGTTCGAACTCGATCTCCTGGGGGCCCGCCGCCAGGGTCTCCGGGCGGCTGACATCGCCGAGATTGTGCCGGCCGTATTCCTTGGCGTCGTAGGGCAGCACCGTCTCGGTGCCGCCGAGACTCGCGAAGGCGCTGGTGTTGGCCGGCGGGCGGAAGACCGGGTTCTGTCCACCGTCCTGGTAGACCACCCGCACCGCCGGCGTGCCCTTGGCGACCAATTCGGCGACCGTGCGCTCGTCGCGCTCGCTCTTCTCGGCAACCTGGGGTTCGACCTTCGGCTTGCACGAACCGGCCACGGCATCCGCGCCGCCGAACACGTATTTGGTCCCGCACTGGCCGATCTTCGGCTCCTCGCGCAGGGCCTCGAAATAATCCGACCCCTCCTTGAGGTTGCGCCAGAACCCGATATTCGGGTCGTTGCGGAACTTGGCCATGTTCTCGGCCGTCATCCGGAACGGGTAGGACTGGAACTGGAAGCTGCGCTGGCCGCCGATGAACGCGTCGCGGGCGATGGCGTAGATCTCCGCGATGGTGGCGTCGGTCATGGCGAAGCAGCCCGCCGACGAGCAGGTGCCGTGCACCATCAGATACCGGCCGGAGCGGCCGTTGGCCCGGTCGACCGCATTCGGGAAGCCGGTATCGAACGAGAGGTAATACGCGGAATTCGGGTTCATCAGGCCCGGGGTGATCGTGTAAAAGCCCTCCGGCGCCTGCCGGTCGCCCTCGCGGACCTTCGGTCCGAGCTGGCCGGACCAGCGGCAGATCGGGTAGGTCTTGAGCAGGGCGTAGCGGCCGTCGCCGCCCCGCTTCCAGACCTCCATCTCCGCCTCCTTCTTGTAGGTGCGGATCAGGATCGGGTCGGATGGCTGCAGGCCCTTGGTCTGCATCAGGGCGAGCGTCTGAGGGTCGATCGGCGCGAGGCTGCGCGCGCTCGGGCCGTTGATCCCGGAACCGTCCTGGCAGCCGGCCAGCGCGAGGGCCAGCAGGGAAGCGGCCGCCAGCAGTCGCGCAGTCGCGAGACGCGCCGTCATGGGGAACCTCGTCGTCCTAGCCTGCGCCCGGCGGCCTTTTCATAGCCGACATCGGGCGCCACTCCCCAACCCAATAGGCTCGTTAAGCTTGCGCCTTTGTTACCGCAAGATCCTGTCTGCAACAGGGCACGGGACTCTTCGGTGAATGGCGGCGCCGCCGAGCCTGCAGGGAAGGCGATCCGGGTCGGGCCACCAGCGACGAATCATTCCTGTTCTGAACGGCTTCGGGCTTGCCGCGACCCCGAGGCATCCAGCCGCTGTGTTGGTGAGGAGACGCACGCTGCAAGGACCAGCTTGCGCCCATTCGGCAAAATCGCCAGCTTTCCCTGACGCGCGAGCTTCTGCCGGAATCAGCGAGCGATGGGCATCGGTATCCGGATCGATCCAGGCATCACAGCGGCCGGAACCGGCTCGCGAAGAGGGAGGCGTGGCCCATGACGGCGCTCTCACTCGACACCTATGCCCTGGTCCGTCGGCTCAAGGCATCCGGTCTGTCCGAGGATCAGGCCGAGGCGATCACTAGTGCGATCCGCGAGAGTCGCGATGCCGATCTCGCGAACCTGGTCACCAAGACCGATCTGGCCGAGGCCAAGTTCGACATCATGAAGTGGGTGATCGGCTCGATCGGCTTCCAGACGATCGTCATCGTCGGCGCCATTGTCGCCTTGTCGCGCGCCACGCACTGACGGAACCGGGTTTCCAGAGGGCCCAGCCCTTTGGCGGGGTATCGGGGCGGAGACCAGATGCATCGAGCTTCGCTCGACCCAGGGCTTTGCCCTGGGCCCTCAAAAGGTCCCGGACCCAGCCCTTTCAAGGTGTTTGGCGCAGCCATTCAAGCGAGACGCGACGCGCTCTCTGCCCCGCAAGGGGGCGGGGAAAGCGCCACTTTTCCAGAGCGTTGCCGTCAAGTGGAGACGTGTGAACCCGTCGGCGAAACGTCCCGAACGCGGCCCCATCCAAACACCTTGAAAGGGCTAGGTCCCGGACCTTTTGAATCCAAGACCTTCGCAGATGGTTCTAAGTCCTTGAGCGGGCGATATTATCCGCAGCTCGCCACTGCGGCGGCCCGCGCCCGTCCGTCCCGGCGCAGCCACAGCAGGAAAGCGAGCCCCAACGCCGCCATGGCGGCGCCCGCGAGCGGCACGGCCTCGTAGCCGAGCCCGGCATCGATCACGCCGCCGCCGACCGCCGCCCCGATGGCGTTGCCGAGGTTGAACGCGCCGATATTCATCGCCGAGGCCAGGTTCGGCGCCGCGCTGGCCTCATCCATGACCCGCATCTGGAGCGGGGGCACGATGGCGAAGCTCGCGGTGCCCCAGAGGGCAATCAGCAGCGACGCCGACGCTTCCCCGTGCATGCCCCAGGCGAACAGCGCGAGGATGACGATCTGGGCCGCCAGGGATCCGAGGATGGTGCCGTCAACCGAGCGGTCGGCGAGGCGACCGCCCAGCCAATTGCCGGCCGTGAGGCCGATCCCGAAGAGCACCAGCATCGCTGTGACGAACAGGCTCGTCGCGCCGGTCTCGATCCGCAGGATCGGCACGATGTAGGTGAACAGCGTGAACATCGCGCTGAAGCCAACCATGGTGAGCGCCAGCGCGGCGAGCACCGGGCCGCGGACGAGCGCGTGCAACTCCGCCCGCAGGTCGTCCCGGGCCTCGACCTTCAACTCGGGCAACGCGAGGCGCAGCGCTACCATGGCGACCGCGCCGACGCCTGCGATGCCCCAGAACGCCGTGCGCCAGCCCAGAACCTCGCCGATCCAGGCGGCGAGCGGCACGCCGCCGATCGTCGCGATCGCGAGCCCGGAGAACATCGACGCCACCGCGGCGGCCCGGCGCTCCGGCGGCACGATCCCGGCGGCCACCACCGAGCCGATCCCGAAGAACGCCCCGTGGTTCAGCGCCGTGACGAGGCGGGCCACGACAAGCATGGCGTAGCTGTCCGAGACGGCAGCCAGAAGGTTGCCGAGGGTGAAGATCGCCATCAGCCCGACCAGCAGCCGGCGGCGGGGTATGCGCGCCGAGGCCAGGGTCATCAGCGGCGCGCCGACCAGCACCCCCAGCGCGTAGGCGCTGACCACGAGGCCGGCGGCGGGGATCGAGATGCCGAGATCCCCGGCGATGAGCGGCAGCATGCCCATCGGGGTGAATTCCGTAACGCCGATGCCGAAGGCGCCGACCGCCAGGGCCAGCAGGGGAGGATTGATCGCCATGGGGGGTCTCCGGGTGTTCCGGGACCGCAGGTGGCGGATTCGGCGTGCGGGGAGTAGTCCGTTGGCGGGACCAAGATCTGTGTGGTGGAGGCACGAATGCAGCGCGACAAGGCCGACCGCGCCGGGGACATGGCTGTATTCGTGGCGGTGGCGCAGGCCGGCAGCCTGTCGGCGGCGGCGCGCCGGCTCGGGCTGACGCCCTCGGCGGTGAGCCGGGTCGTCGCCCGGATCGAGGCTCGGCTCGGCGTGCAGCTCCTGGTCCGGACGACTCGGACGCTGCGCCTCACCGCCGAGGGCGAGACCTACGCGCGCGCGGCGAGGCGCATCCTGGCCGATCTCGACGAGACCGAGACCGCGCTCTCCGATCAGGGCTGCCCGCGCGGTCGGGTCCGGGTCAGCGCCGCCACCGCCCATGGGCGCCTGGTGATCGTGCCGCTGCTCGGGGACTTCGTGGTGCGCCATCCCGGGATCGTGGTCGAGATCGACCTCAGCGACGAAATCGTCGACGTGCTCGGCGGCCGGGCCGATATCGGCATCCGGTTCGGGCCCCTGGCCGACAGCCCGCTCACCGCCCGGCGGCTGGGCGAGACCGGCCGGACCGTGGTCGCCGCGCCGGCCTATCTCGACCGGGCCGGGATTCCGCACCGGCCCGCCGACCTCGCCGAGCACAATTGCCTTGACTTCACCTTCCGCCGGAGCGAGCCCGGCTGGCCGTTCCGCGATGACGGACGCGACGTCATCCTGCCGGTGCGCGGCACCCTCGCGGCCAATAACGGCGAGACCCTGGTGCAGCTCGCGCTCGGCGGCGTCGGCATCACCCGGGTCGGAAATTTCCACATCGCCGACGACCTCGCCGCCGGCCGGCTGGTGCCCCTGCTGGAGCCGTTCAACCCGCAGGACCGCGAGGCGATCCACGCGGTGTTCGTGGGAGGCGCAGGCCTGCCGGCCCGGGTGCGGGTGCTGGTGGATTTTCTGGCGGAGCGGATGCGCGGGGGTTGAGCGGTGCGGCGACTGCTCAGCCGAACACCACCGGCCGCCTTGCCGCCTCGGTGCGGATGATCTCCACGAGCCGGGCGTCCTCGGCCGGGTCGGCGAGCCGCAGGCCGACCGGCTCCGAGGCGGTCTGGACCGTGAGCCAGCGCAAGGAGGGCCGCAGGTCCGCGGCCTCGACCACCGCCACCTCCGGATGTCCCGGCTCGAGTTGCAGGAAGGTGAGGTGGTTGCGGCTCGCGCGCCGCGCGAGCAGATCGTCGATCGCCTCAACCGTCGCCCGGGGCGTGTGCAGGTGGGTCATCATCCACAGGCGGTTGTCGGTTCCGGGGGTGTCGAGCGCCGTGCGCAGCCGGCGCACCCCCTCGGTCAGGAAGGCGTAATCCGCCTCGCTCGCCGCTGGGTCGTGGTGGTTGAACACGCATTCGAGGCCGTGGCGCTCCCGGTAGAGCCGGTGCCGGCCGCGCCAGATGCCCGGTCCGCGCCGCTCCGGTTCCGGGATGCTCTCCAGCTGGCTCCGGTCGGTGAGCGCGGCGAAATCGTCCGCGAGGCAATCGAGGGCCATGCCGGGCATCGAGAACACCCAGTCGAGGGGCCCCGACCAGAGGCGCAGGTCGAGCGTCTTGAGCACGTGCGCCATCTGGCAATTGCAGCCGAGCGACACGTGGTTGTAGCGCCCCGGCTCCCGGGCGTCGCGCCGGCCGAGCAGCCGCCCGAGGGCGCCGAGCAGGCCCCCCGTCGCGCCCGGGGTGCTCACAGGCTCCGGCCGATGGCGAGGAATTTCTCCGCGCGCTTGTCGCGGATCTCGGCCGGGCTCAGGCCGTCGAACGGGGCGAGCGCGTCGGCGACGGCGTCGCCCGCGGCGCCGATCGCCGCCTCGCGGTCGCGATGGGCCCCGCCGGTGGCCTCCGGGATGATCCCGTCGATGACACCGAGCCGCAGCAGGTCCTGGGCGGTGATCTTCATGGCGGTGGCGGCGTCGGCGGCCCGGCCCTGGTCGCGCCACAGGATCGAGGCGGCGCCCTCCGGGGAGATCACCCCGTAGATGGCGTGCTCCAGCATCAGCACCCGGTTGGCGGTGGCGAGCGCGATGGCGCCGCCCGAGCCGCCCTCCCCGATCACCACGGCGACGTTGGGTACGCCGAGCGCCAGGCACGCCTCGGTGGACCGGGCGATGGCCTCGGCCTGGCCGCGCTCCTCCGCCTCGATCCCCGGATAGGCGCCGGCGGTGTCGACAAAGGCGATCACCGGCAGGCCGAACCGGTCGGCGGTCTCCATCAGCCGGACCGCCTTGCGGTAGCCCTCGGGCCGGGCCATCCCGAAATTGTGGCGCAGCCGCGCCTCCGTGGTGGCGCCCTTCTCCTGGCCGAGCACCAGGACCGGACGCCCGCGGAAGCGGCCGAAACCGCCCAGGATCGCCGCGTCCTCGCCGAAGCTGCGGTCGCCGGCCAGCGGGGTGAAGTCGGTGATCAGCCCGGCGCAGTAATCCACGAAGTGCGGCCGCTGCGGGTGGCGGGCCACCTGGGTCTTCTGCCAGGGCGTGAGGTTCGCGTAGATCTCGGCGAGCGCGTGGCCGGCCTTGGCCTCCAGCCGTCCGACCTCCTCGGAGATCGCGACCGCGCCGTCGCGCGCGCCGACCGCCCGCAATTCCTCGAGCTTGGCCTCCAGCTCGGCCACCGGCTTCTCGAAGTCCAGGTAGGTGCGCGTCACCGCCATCGTGTCACAGGTCTTCCCGGGTCCGCCGCGCAGGGGGCGGCGGGCGCGAGGTGTTGGCGATGGCGGGGGTGGTGTCAACCGGCGTGTTGGCCGCGTCCGGACCGCCGGTCCTCCGCCGCCCCTGGATGGCTCGGCACGGCGTCCTGTGGCGCAGGCCGACGGTGCGGCTCATCTTCCCGGCCGACCTGCGCCTGATCAGCCGAATCGCGCGGGCGACCTAAGGGTCTTCGCCCGGACCTGCGCGGGGCAACCTCACCTTACGCCGGTGAGTCCGCTCAGGCCGCCTGCGGCTCCACCCGGTTCCGTCCCGCCGCCTTGGCCCGGTAGAGGGCGAGGTCGGCGCGCCGCAGCATATCGCCGGGATCCGTGTCCTCGGCGTGCCGCACGGCGACGCCGATCGAGACCGTCACGGCGATCGACCGGGTCGCCCGCTGCACCGGGAACGGCACGGCCTCGACCCGCTCGCGGATGCGCTCGGCGATGATCTGCGCCTCGGCGAGGCCCGCCTCCGGCAGGATCACCACCACCTCCTCGCCGCCGTAGCGGGCCACGACGTCGACGGGCCGCGTGTGCTGGCGGACCCGCTCGGCGAAGCCGCGCAGCACCTCGTCCCCGGCCTCGTGGCCGTAGCTGTCGTTGATGACCTTGAAATGGTCGATGTCGAGGATCAGCGCCGCCAGCGCCGGCCGCCGGGCGGACGCGTCGGCGAACAGGGCGCCGAGGTGGTTGTCGAGATAGCGCCGGTTGTGCAGGCCCGTGAGCGCATCGGTCACGGCCATCTGCAGGGAGGCCTGCATGGCCCCCCGGAGCGCGTCCGTGAAGCGCTTGCGCTTCACCTGGGTGCGGGCCCGGGCCATCAGCTCGTTGCGGTCGACCGGGCGCATCAGGAAATCGTGCACGCCGAAATCGAGCCCGCGCACCACCCGGGCGCGGTCATGCGCCTCCGCCAGCATGATCAGCGGCATGGCCCGGGTCCGGTCCAGCGACCGGAGCTGGCTGCACAGGCGCAGGCCATCGAACCCGTCGAGGTCGAGGCTCACCAGGGCGAGGTCGAACTGCCCCTCGGCCGCGATCCACAGGGCCGCCTGCGGATCGGGCTCGACCGTGACGGCGTGGTGCTGGCGCAGGGCCCCGGCCAGGCGCTCGGCCGAGCCGGGGCGGTCCTCGATCAGCAGGATGCGGGCGTCGAGGCCGGTCTCGGCGGCGGCCAGCGCCAGGGGATCGCCGATCCCGAACTCGCGGGAGGCCAGGGCCCGCTGGCGCAACTCGTCGGTGACCGCCTTCAGCCGGATCAGGCTGCGCACCCGGGTGAACAGGGCGGTGTCGTCCACCGGCTTGGTCAGGAAATCGTCGGCGCCCGCGTCGAGGCCGCGCAGGCGGTCCGAGGGCTGGTCGAGGGCCGTCACCATCACCACCGGGATATGGGCGGTGACCGGGTTGCTCTTGAGGTGGCGGCAGACCTCGAACCCGTCCAGGCCCGGCATCATCGCGTCGAGCAGGACGAGGTCGCACAGGCCCTTCTCGCAGATCGCGATGGCGTCGCGGCCGTTCATGGCGGCGAGCGTGTCGAAATATTCCAGCCCGAGCTTCGTCTCCAGAAGCTTCACGTTGGGGAACAGGTCGTCGACGATCAGGACGCGGGCCGACATGGTTCCTCGCTGACACGCGGCGGTGCGGCCCGGAGCCGGGCGGATCGGCGCGAGGCCGCGCATCGAGACAGACGGGCGAAGCCGTCATCCGGCTCGGCGCGGCCGGGTGACGACCTCAACGGCGCGCCCCTCCGGGGTCACCGGGGCTCAAGATACGCGCGAACCGTTGCCAAAAACTTCGCGACCGAGATCGGCTTCGACAGGTAGGCTTCGCAGCCGCCCTCGCGGATCCGCTCCTCGTCGCCCTTCATGGCGAAGGCCGTGATGGCGATGACCGGGATCCCCTTGAGGTCGTCGTCCTCCTTGAGCCACTTGGTCACTTCGAGTCCCGAGACCTCCGGGAGCTGGATGTCCATCAGGATCAGATCGGGATGGTGGGCGCGCGCCAGCTCGATCGCCTCGATGCCGTGGGCGGTCTTCAGGGTCGCGTAGCCGTTCGCCTCAAGGAGGTCGTTGAACAGCTTCATGTTCAACTCGTTGTCCTCGACGATCAGCACCGTCTTCTTCATGATCCGTTGTCCCGGTGCGCGCCGATCATGATTAGCGGGCGGTGAAGCCCCTCCATCACCTTTGTAGCGTTCACATGTTGATGAATGGCAAACCTCTTCAAGGGGATGAGGCCGCCGAGCGGCTCGCCCTCGACGTTCTGCTGTGGATCACGGGGGAGGAAGACCGCCTCCTGCCGTTCCTGGCGGCGACCGGGCTCGACCTCGACACCGTGCGGGCAAGCGTCCGGGAGCCGAGCTTCCTGGTGGGCGTCCTCGACCACGTGATGGGCGACGAGAACGTCCTCCTCGCCTGCGCGGGGGCGCTGGGCGTCAAGCCGGAGCGGATCGCCGCGGCCTGGCACCGGCTGTCGCCGCGGCCCGACGACGAATGGGCGTGAGGCGCGTTTGCTCGTCCGGAGGCCGCTCTCTCCCGGGCGCAGGGAGACGCGCGGCGTCCGCTCGGACGGCGCTACTGTCGCCGCGCGGTCCCGGATCAGGTTCCGCTCCGCCGCACCTGTCCGGGATCGCGCGCGCCTCATTGGCGCGGGTGGGCCCTCAGGGCGTGCAGCCCTTCCCCGTCTCCTTGTCGCCCCGCCCCGCTGCGGCATCGATGTCCAGGGCGGTCATGTCGCCCAGAATGGCGAAGTCGCCGTAATCGAGCTTGAGGGCGCCGCTGACGCCGTTCTCGTAGAGGTCGAAGCCGAGGGTGTAGATCGGCGTGCGCTCCCCGGCGCCCTCGGTGTAGTAGCTCAGGCGCACCGGCCAGTGCGGCATGGCCGCGAGGGCGCCCGCGCGCAGGGGCTTGTCCCGGGCGGTGCCGGCGGCCGGCGCCGGACCCGTCTCCGTGTGGCCGATCACCGCGAAGGTGTCATAGATCTTCCTGCCGTCGTCGGAGCCGTCGAAGACCTTGACCGACAGGGTCGCCTGGCCCGCCCGCGCGGCCTCGATCAGGCGGCGCATGTGCTCGCTCGGGAACAGCACCGGCCCGTCCACGGTGAACGGCTTCGGGGCGCCCTTCAGCTTCACCGTGACCGAATCGCCCTGCTCGGAGGCGGTCCCGTCCACCGGGGCGGCGGGCTGGTTGTTGGTGAGCGTCGTCGTCTTGAACCGGAACTCGCGGCCCTGCCCGCCCTCGAAGGTGGTGCTGCGCATGTCGGACAGGCGCGCCCCGGTCTCGCCGGAGGACAGTTCCGTGACCTGCCGGGTCAGCATCGTGTAGCCGCGGCAGGCATCGCCGCGGAAGTCGATGACGATGCGGCCGCGGGCGCTCTCGACCGCGCGGCTGCCGCCGCCCTCGGCGAGCGACAGGTCGTAGACCGCCCGGTGGTTGGCGAGCACGATCCCGGGCGCGGGTGACGGGGTCGCCGGCTTGGCCTCCGGATCCGGCGCGGCGGGCGGGGCCGCCTGCGCGCCCCAGGCGGAGACGAGAAGGCCGGCCGTCAGGAGACGGGAGAGGCGCAGGCGCATGGATGACCTCGGTTCAGTCCGCCGCAGATAGCAGGCTTGCGGGATCGGGCAATCCTCGCGATCACCGGTAGCCCTCCGCCTGCAGGGTGAACAACTCGGCGTAGCGGCCGCCCCGCGCCATCAAAGCCGCGTGGCTGCCCTCCTCCAGCATCCGGCCGCCCTCCAGCACCAGGATGCGGTCGGCCATGCGCACGGTGGAGAAGCGGTGCGAGATCAGCACCGTCGTGCGGCCGGCCGAGAGGTCGCGGAACCGGGCGAAGACATCGTACTCGGCCCGGGCGTCGAGGGCGGCGGTCGGTTCGTCGAGGATCAGGATCTCCGCCTCGCGCATGTAGGCCCGGGACAGGGCGATCTTCTGCCACTCGCCCCCGGAGAGGTCGAGGCCCCCGGCGAAGCGCTTGCCCAGCGGCTGGGCGTAGCCCTCGGGCAGGCGCTCGATCACCGGGGCCGCGAGCCCCCGCGCGGCCGCCGCGGCGATCCGGTCCGCCTCTGCGGCGGCCTCGATCCGGCCGACCGCGACGTTCTCGCCGGCGGTGAGGTCGAAGCGGACGAAGTCCTGGAAGATCGCCCCGATCCGCCCCCGCAGGGCGTCGAGGTCGTAGGCGGCGAGGGGCAGCCCATCGAGGAGCACGCGGCCCTCGTGCGGATCGTAGAGACGAGTCATCAGCTTGACGATTGTGGTCTTGCCGGCGCCGTTGCCGCCGACCAGCGCCACGGTCTCGCCGGCCCGCACCGCGAAGGACAGGCCGCGCAGGGCCCAGGTCTCGGTGCCGGGATAGCGATAGCCGACATCCTCGAAGACCAGTCCCTCCCGGATCGGGCTCGGCACCGGCACGGGCTGCGCGGGCGAGCGGATCTGCGGCCGGATCGCGAAGAAGGAGAAGAAATCGTCGAGGTACTGTGCCTGTCCGGTGATCTGGGTGAAGCCGAGGAGCAGTCCCTCCAGGCCGCCGCGCAGGCGCTGGAAGGCGCCGGCCAGGAAGGCGAGATCGCCCACCGAGAACGCGCCCGCCACCGTCCGCCAGACGATCACCGCGTAGGCGGCGTAGTAGGCCAGCGTCCCCAGGCTCGCGAAGGCGAAGCCCCAGCCGGCCCGGGCGGCGGCGAGGCCGCGGTTGTCGGCGAGCAGCCGGCGCGCCAGCACCGCGTAGAGGCCGGTGATGTAGTCCGAGAGGCCGAAGAGCTTGATCTCCTTGGCGGTCTCGACGCTGGCACCGAGGTAGCGCAGGTAGTCGATCCGGCGCCGCTCCGGGCTGCGGATCCAGGCGAGGCGGTAGCCGGCCTTGGTGAAGTGCCACTCGTTGAGGACCGCCGGCACCAGGGCGGCGGCGATCAGAACCACCAGCCAGGGCGTGAAGGCCGCCACCCCGGCCGCCAGGGTGGCGAGGGTGACGAGCGCCTGCAACTGGCCGAACAGCGTGCCGACCAGGCCCGTGCGGCCGCTGACCTGTCGGCGCGCCCGCTCCAGCCGGTCCTGCTGGGCGCTGTCCTCGAACTGCGCGAGGTCGAGGGCGGCGGCATGCGTCATCAGCCGCAGGGAGGCCGCGTTGGCGTAGAGGTCGCCGATCAGGGTCTCGGTGAGGTTGGCGAGGCGTCCGGTGAGGTCCGAGGCCAGGGCGAGGCCGAACTCGGCCGCCACCAGCCCGGCGAGCCGCACCCGTCCGGGATCGGCCAGCCATGCGGCGAGGCCGCCCTCCGGCGCCGGGCGCGCGTGTTCGGCCACGATCCCGTCGAGGATCAGCTTGGCGAGGTACAGGCTCACCACCGGCAGGCAGGCCGCCACGAGGCGCAGGGACAGGCTCGCCGCGAGCAGGCGCGGGCTCGCCGCGGCGATCTCCCGGAACAGGGTGGGCAGGTAGCGCAGGGCACCAAGGCGCTCGCCGAGGCGCTCACCCGGGGGCGGAGTCCGCTCCGTCATCCCCGGCTGATTTCGCGCCGGACAGCGGAGCCCGGTTGGATGACCGGTAAGGACAGCGTAAATGATAGCGTCATATAGTTTTAATCCTTGTCGAGTGGTGCGTGCTCAGCGGTCCTGCGATTCTCAGAATTTCGGTGTTACTCATCATTGCCGGTGTGCTCGCGGCGGTGGTGCAGTTCCTGCTGCCGAGCCCGGAGCCCGCTCCGATGACCGCGCCCGCGCCGATGGCCGAGTCGCCGGCCGTGCCGACGCCACCCCCGGCCCCGCCCGCGGCGGCCGAGCCCGCCCGGGAGCCGCCCGCCGCGCCCCGGACCGTCCCGATCCCCGCCGGTCCGAGCGGGTTACCGTCCGACGCCCTCGCCTTCCCCCCGGGGGATCCAGCCACGCCGCCGGGCGTGCAAGCCCAGGCGCAGGCGCAGGAGACGGCGGGCCAGGCCGAGGTCGACCGGGCGGAGGACAGCGCCGGCCCCCGGGCCCTGGCGGTGGTCGACCTGAACACCGCCCCGGTGGCGGACCTGAACCGTTTGCGCGGCGGCGGGGCCATCGGCCGGGCGATCGCCGCCAAGCGCCCCTATACGGCGGTGGATCAGCTTCTGTCGAAGCGGGTGCTCAGCCGGGCGGTCTACGACCGGATCAAGGATCAGGTGACGGTGCGGTGAGGCGGGGGCCGCCCGCGCCATCGAATGCGCAGGCCCGAGGGTCGGGCGGCCATTACCTGCGCTTCGTTTCGAAGGCCGCGGGATAAGGGATCGAGATCGACCGCACGGTCCTCGACGGATGAGACGCGGCCGAGCCGGCAGAACGCCGCCGATTCGGCGGCCGCGATCCGAGCCGAGGGCCGAGCCGGTCCGCCCTCAGAGCTTCGTCCCGAAAATCTCCGCGACCTGCGGGATGTCCTTGTCGCCCCGGCCCGACATGTTGAGCACCATCAGGTGCTCGGCCGGGCGCTGGGGCGCGATGTCCAGCACCCGGGCGAGGGCATGGGCCGGCTCCAGGGCCGGGATGATGCCCTCCAGCATCGAGCAGAGCTTGAACGCCTCCAGGGTCTCGGTGTCGGTGGCCGAGAGGTATTGGACGCGGCCCATCTCGTGCAGCCAAGCGTGCTCGGGGCCGATGCCGGGATAGTCGAGGCCGGCCGAGATCGAGTGCGCGTCGGAGATCTGCCCGTCCGCGTCCATCAGCAGGTAGGTGCGGTTGCCGTGCAGCACCCCCGGCTTGCCGCCGGTGAGCGAGGCGGCGTGCAGGCCGGACTCGACCCCGTGGCCGGCCGCCTCGACCCCGAAGATCTCGACCTCGCGATCGTCCAGGAACGGGTGGAACAGCCCCATGGCGTTGGAGCCGCCGCCGATGCAGGCGATCAGCGAATCCGGGAGGCGGCCCTCCTGAGCGAGCATCTGCTCCCGGGTCTCGCGACCGATCACCGACTGGAAGTCGCGGACCATCGCCGGGTACGGGTGCGGGCCGGCGACCGTGCCGATGCAGTAGAACGTATCGGCGACGTTGGTGACCCAGTCGCGCAGGGCCTCGTTCATCGCGTCCTTGAGGGTCTTGGTGCCGGATTCCACCGGGATCACCTCGGCGCCGAGCATCTTCATCCGGAAGACGTTGGGCGCCTGCCGGGCGACGTCGACCGCGCCCATGTAGACCACGCACTTGAGGCCGAAGCGCGCGCAGAGCGTCGCGGTGGCGACGCCGTGCTGGCCGGCCCCGGTCTCGGCGATGATCCGCGGCTTGCCCATGCGGCGGGCCAGCAGGATCTGGCCCAGCACGTTGTTCACCTTGTGGGAGCCGGTATGGTTCAGCTCCTCGCGCTTGAAATAGACCTTGGCGCCCTGCCCCGCCGGCGCCTTGGCGCGCAGGTGCTCGGTCAGGCGCTCGGCGTAGTAGAGCGGGCTCGGCCGGCCAATATAGTGGGTGCCGTAGCTCGCCATGTCGGCGGCGAAGGCCGGGTCGATCTTCGCCGCCTCGTAGGCCGCCTCCAGCTCGAGGATCAGCGGCATCAGCGTCTCGGCAACGAACCGGCCGCCGAAGATGCCGAAGCGGCCGCGCTCGTCGGGGCCGGTGCGGAAGGAGTTGGGCTCGGGGGCGATGGTCACGGGACGGATCCTGCGCGCGAGGGTCGATCTGTTGCCGGGTGCGTAGACCCATGTGGGCGTCGCCGCAATGCGTCCCCAAGCCCCGTCACTTGCGACCTGTAACCTCGCGCCCCGGAGGACGAATGGGCGTTCAGGTCTTGAGGATAGCCCACGAGGACAGTCATGGCTCTTCGCGACACGATCCGCCCGCTCGTCGGGGCGGCCCTCGGGCTCGGCCTCGCCGGGGCGCTGCTGCTGCCGCGCCTGGCCGCCTTCGCCGAGGAGGCGCCGCGGCGCCTGCCCGAGGCCGCGACCGTTTCGAGCGAGGCGCCCGGCCAGCGGGTCGCGGTGTTCGCGGGCGGCTGCTTCTGGGGCGTGCAGGGGGTGTTCCAGCACGTGCGCGGGGTCAACCAGGCGGTCTCGGGCTATGCCGGGGGCACCCGCGCGGACGCCGATTACCGGACGGTGAGCGGCGGCGGCACCGGCCATGCCGAGGCGGTGGCGGTCACCTACGATCCGGCTTTGATCCGCTACGACGAGCTGTTGCGGATCTTCTTCTCGGTGGCCCTCGACCCGACCCAGGTCGACCGCCAGGGCCCCGATAGCGGGCGGCAATATCGCTCGGCGCTGTTCCCGCAGGATCCCGGGCAGGCGCGGGTGGCGCGGGCCTATATCGCCCAGCTCGACGCGGCCAAGGCCTATGCAAAGCCGATCGCCACCCGGATCGAGCCGGGGGCGGCCTTCTACCCGGCGGAAGGCTACCACCAGGACTTCATGGCCCAGCATCCGGGCCACCCCTACATCGCCGTCAACGACGCGCCGAAGCTCGACGCGCTGAAGCAGCTGTTTCCGGAGCGGACGACGCCGGAGCCGGTGCTGGTGAACCGGCCGCCGGCGTAATCCGGACCTACGCCTCCGGCGGCCGGGGCCGGCCGAAATCCGGGGCGGCCGTTTCCTGGCCCTGGGCCACGATGCTGCGCCGGATCGCCCGGGTGCGGGTGAACATCGCGTGCAGCGCGTCGCCGTCGCCCCAGCGCACCGCCTTGGCGAGCGCCGACAGGTCCTCGTTGAACCGGCCGAGCATCTCCAGCACCGCCTCGCGGTTGTTGAGGAAGATGTCGCGCCACATGGTCGGGTCCGAGGCGGCGATGCGGGTGAAATCGCGGAATCCGCTCGCCGAGAACTTGATCACCTCGGATTGCGTCGCCTCTTCCAGGTCCGCGGCGGTGCCGACGATGTTGTAGGCGATCAGGTGCGGCAAGTGGCTGGTGATCGCCAGCACGTGGTCGTGGTGCTCGGCGCTCATGGTCTCGACATTGGCGCCCATGCCCGCCCACAGGGCCCGGACCCGCTCCACCGCGGCCGGATCCGTGCCCTCGGGGGGCGTGAGGATGCACCAGCGGTTCTGGAACAGGGTCGCGAAGCCGGCATCCGGCCCCGAGAACTCGGTCCCGGCGATCGGGTGGCCGGGGACCAGGGCGACGCCCTCGGGCAGGTGTGGCCGGATGGCCGCCACCACGGCGCCCTTGACCGAGCCGACATCCGACACGATCGCGCCGGGCTTCAGGTACGGCGCCATCTCGGCCGCCGCCGCCCCGATGGCGCCCACCGGCACGCACAGGATCACGAGATCGGTGCCGGCCGCGCCCTCCTGCGGGTCGCCCGTCACCAGGTCGGCAATGCCGAGCTCGGCCACCCGCGCGCGCACGGCCGCGTCGCGGTCGACGGCCACGATCGTGCGGGCGAGGCCGTAGCGCCGCGCCGCCCGGGCGATCGAGGATCCGATCAGGCCGAGCCCGACGATGGCGAGGCGGTCGACCGGGGGCTCGCCCACGGATGTCTCAGGCACGGGCGCCCCGCACGAAGTCGCCGAGCGCCGCGAGGAAGGCCGTGTTGGCTTCGGCGCCCGCCACCGTCACCCGCAGGGCGTCGGGCAGGCCGTAGGCGGTCACGCGCCGGGTGATCAGCCCGCGCTCCGTGAGGAACGCGTCGGCATCGGCCGCCGAGCGGCCGGGCGCGTCGGGGAAGTGGATCAGCACGAAGTTGGCGACGCTCGGCGTCACGGTCAGCCCGAGCGCCCGGGCGCCCTCGGTGAGCTTCGGCAGCCACTCGGCGTTGTGGGCGGCCGCCGCCGCCATATGCGCCTCGTCGGCGATGGCGGCCGAGCCCGCGGCGATCGCCGGGCCGGAGACGTTGAACGGGCCGCGGATGCGGTTGACCGCGTCCGCCACGTGGGCCGGCGCCACCATCCAGCCGATCCGGACGGCGGCGAGCCCGTGGATCTTCGAGAAGGTCCGGGTCATCACCACGTTCTCGGATTCCAGCGCGAGTTCGAGCCCGGCCGAGTAGTCGTTCGCCCGCACATACTCGGCATAGGCGCCGTCGATCACCAGCAGGACGTGCGGCGGCAGGCCGGCATGCAGGCGGCGGATCTCGTCGAAGGGCAGGTAGGTGCCGGTCGGGTTGTTGGGGTTGGTGACATAGACGATCCGGGTGCGGTCCGTGACCCGGGCCAGGATCGCGTCGACGTCGACGGTGAGGTCCCGCTCGGGCGCCACCACGGGCTCGCCGCCCGAGGCCAGAATGGCGATCCGGTAGACCAGGAATCCGTGCTCGGAGTAGATTCCCTCGGTCCCCGGCCCGCAGAACGCGTAGGCGAGGAGGGACAGCAGCTCGTCCGAGCCCGCGCCGCAGACGATCCGCTCCGGGTCGAGCCCGTAGCGCCTGGCGATGGCGGTGCGCAGCACCGTGGCGCGCCCGTCCGGGTAGGTCTCCAGCTTGGCGGTGGCGGCGTGCAGTGCGGCGAGCGCCGCGGGGCTCGGTCCGAGCGGGGTCTCGTTGGACGAGAGCTTGTGGACCGTGCCGCCGCCGGGCCGCCCGCTCTTGCCGGGCACGTAGGTGTCGATCGCCAGGATTCCGGGGCGCGGTTCCGGGCGGGCGGGTCGGGGGGCGGACATGGCGATGCGACTCGGATGCGCGGGCGTGCGGGGTCTCGCGCCCGTCTACAGCATTTCCTTTGCCGGTGAACCCGGCTCCGCGCCCGCAGGCCCTGCCTGGTCCGGCCCGCCGTGGCGATCGTCGGGTCTCCGGCCGGCTCCCCCCTCGATGGGTTGCCGGATGCGCACGTCCGATGTTGGGATCATCGCCCGGTCGACGGGTGTGGCGGTCCAAAGCCGCCACGCGGCCTCCCCCGTAGTGGAGGGAGGGTGCCCGGGGGGCAGCCGTTGCTGGACGCGGGTCGCCCCGCCGCGCGGATCGCTGCTGACGCCCCTACCGCCCCGCCTCCGCGCCGTCGCGCCGGAGCAGGAACACCCCCTGCGCGCCGAACAGGTTCCAGACCCACCAGGGCATCGAGAACCGCATCGGCCGGCCGCGGGCGTCGAGCGCCGTGGCGTGCTCGATCCGGGTGCCGATCAGGCGGCACAGCCCGACGAAGTCGCGGATCGTGCAATGGTGGATGTTGGGCGTCTCCCACCACGCATCCGGCATGATCTCGGTGACCGGCATGCGGCCGCGCAGGGCGAGTTCGGACCGGACCCGCCAGTGCCCGAAATTCGGGAACGAGATGATCACCTGCCGGCCGATCCGCAGCAGATGCTCCAGCACCACCCGGGGATTGCGGGTCGCCTGGATGGTCTGGGACAGGACCACCACGTCGAAGGCGTCGTCCGGATAATTGGCGAGGTCGGTGTCGGCATCGCCCTGGATCACCGGCAGGCCCCGGGCGAGGCAGGCGTTCACCCCCTCCCGCGACAATTCGATCCCGCGCCCGTCGATGCCGCGGCGGTCGCGCAGGAGCGCCAGCAGCGAACCGTCGCCGCAGCCGATGTCGAGGACCCGGGCCCCCGCCGGGACGAGGCCGAGCACCACGAGGTGATCGACCCGGGCGCCGTTGCCCTCGCCGGTATGTGGGAGGATGTCGGCACTCTCCCACGGGGTACCGGGGACGATCTTGCCCAGGGCCGCCTGCCCCGACGCCGTCCTGCCGGGCACGCCGCTCACAGGCCGCGCGCCCGGGCGGCGGCGTCGATGAAGCCGCGGGCGGCGGAGAACATCGCCGGCTCGTCGAGCAGGAAGGCGTCGTGACCCTTGTCGCTCTCGACCTCCACGAAGGCCACCGGCGCCGCGGCGGCGTTGAGCGCGTGCACGATCGCCCGGGAATCGCGGGTCGGGAACAGCCAGTCGGAGGTGAACGAGATCACGCAGAACCGGGTCTTCGTGCCCCGGAAGGCGTTGGCGAGCACGCCGCCATGGTCCTCGGCGAGGTCGAAATAATCCATCGCCCGGGTGAGATAGAGATAGGCGTTGGCGTCGAACCGCTCGACGAAGCTCAGGCCCTGGTGGCGCAGGTAGCTCTCGATCTGGAAGTCGGCGTTGAACGAGAAGGTCGGCGCCGAGCCGCCCTGGAAGCGGCGGCCGAACTTCCGGTGCAGCGCCGGCTCGGAGAGATAGGTGATGTGCGCGCCCATCCGGGCGACGCCCAGGCCCTTGGCCGGCCGGGTCCCCGCCTCCAGGTAGCGCCCGTCCGCCCAGGCGGGATCGGCCATGATCGCCTGCCGCCCGACCTCGTGGAAGGCGATGTTCTGCGCGGAGTGGCGGGCGCCGGTGGCGATCGGCATCGCGGCGAAGACGCGCTCGGGATAGAGCGCCGCCCATTGCAGCACCTGCATCCCACCCATCGAGCCGCCGATGCACAGGAACAGATCCTGGACGCCCAGATGCTCCAGCAGCATGGCCTGGGCGCGGACCATGTCGCGGATCGTCACCAGCGGGAAGTTCAGCCCGTAGGGCCGTCCCGTCGCGGGATCGGTCGAGGCCGGCCCGGTGGAGCCCATGCAGGAGCCGATGACGTTCGAGCAGACGACGAAGTAGCGGTCCGTGTCGATCGGCTTGCCGGGGCCGACCAGCGTCTCCCACCAGCCCCCCTTCCCGGTGACCGGATGGGTGTGGGCGAAATACTGGTCGCCGGTGAGCGCGTGGCAGATCAGCACCGCGTTCGAGCGCGCGGCGTTGAGGGTGCCGGCGGTCTGGTAGGCGATCCGGAACGGCGCGAGCTCGACGCCGGCATCGGTCAGCAGCGGCCTGTCGGCGGCGAAGCACGCCACCGGGCTCTTCGGGTCGAGCGCCTGCGAGCGCTCGGATGCGCGCCGCGACGGCTCGTCGATCGGGTCCGGCCGCAGGGCCGTGTCCGGCTGGGTGTCCATGGCGGGTCTTGACGACCGTGTATCCGGGCCGATCCGAACCGGGTGAGCGCGGGGCCGCCTGACGCGCCGCACTCGCCCGATGCGGCCAGCGATGCCGGGAGGTAATGCGCCCGGCGCCGAGCGTCAACGCGCGGCGGGCCGCCGTGTCAGCGCGTGAGACGACGGTTCACGCCAGCGGCGCCGCCATCAGCGCCAGCCCGAGCGCCGGCAGGCCGAGTGCCAGGAGGGCACGGACGTCCAGCTGGTCGGCGCCGACCCCGGCCCACCAGTGCCGGCTCGCCGCGCTCTCGATCACGATCCCGGCCAACACGAGGGTGCAGCCGACAAGGGCCTGTATCGACACCATGACATTCTCACCCGACCTGCTGTCGGGCAACGCCCGGCGACCTGATTCCCGCTGGGCAATCCCATCCGAGGCCGGACGGTTCCTCAGCGGATCGCCGCCGCGCAGGCGACGAAGACCAGGGCTGCGCCGGCCGCGGTGATGCAGCCATTGGCCCAGGGCGCGGCCTCCACGCGGCGGAGGCGGCAATCCGCGGCGACGGAGGTGAGGATCCCGATCAAGAACAGGCTGCAGGGGATCAGGTCACCGGGCATTGTCGATCCATCCAGGAATACGCGGGGCGCGGCACGCCCGACGCGTCCTATCTGCGGGTTCAACAGGCCGAAACGTGGCGAGTGCCCCGCGGCATTTGCGCGTCGCCGTTTTGCCGCGGCGGCCGCGGATGGATCGTCGCCGTCAGAGCTTGGCCGGGGCTGGCGGCTGGTCGAAATCCTCCGGCCCCATATCCAGGAGGTCGTTCGGCGTCTCGGTCCGGTCGTAGGCCCGGCTGGCGGCGGCCTCGATCGCCGCCTGGTTTCCGGCGAACAGGTCGAGGGGCGCGCGTTCGGCCCCGCCCCCGAAGTGTTGGCGGAGCACGGGGATCGGCACGTCGATGCCGATCACCCGCTCGCCGTTGGTCATGGCGAAGCGGATCAGCGTGTCATCGGCGGGCAGGATATGGGCGCCGCCATCCAGGTAGCGTTCGAGGGGCATGGGCTGGCTTTCGAGTGCGACGATGCGTGACCGTCAACAGGTAGGGCGAGGCGGGCGGGCGCGTAGTCTCGACGGCCCTAACCCTCCGGCCAGCGCAGCTCCGCCCGTAGGCCGCCAAGCTCCGAGCGCCCGAAATCGAGCTGCGCCCCCGCGGCCTCGGCCACATCCCGGGCGATAGCGATGCCGAAGCCGGTGCCCGGCCGGCTCTCGTCCCAGCGCTGGCCGCGGCCGATCCCGGCGATCGCCGCCGCGCTCATGCCGGGGCCGTCATCCGCCACGGCGAGGCGCCGCCATCCGGGGCCGGCCTCGCCGGTGATCCGGACCCGCCGGTGTGCCCATTTGCGGGCGTTGTCGAGGAGGTTGCCCAGCAGCTCCATCAGTTCCCCCTCCTCCCCCGGATAGGCGAGCGCCTCCGGCACGGCCACCGCCCAGTCGAGGGAACCGCCCTCCGGCAGCCGGCGCATGGTGGCCACGAGGCGCTCGGTCACCGGGGCGACCCGGCAGGTCCGCCGCCGCAGGTCCCCGCTCGCGGCGATCCGCGCCCGGGCCAGCGCCCGCTCCACCTGACCGCCCATCGCCCGGGCCTGCTCGGCGATCTCGGCCGAGAGCCCCGGCTCGGCCGGCCCGGTCCGGCGCGCCAGGGCGTCGAGCACCGCGAGCGGCGTCTTCAGGCCGTGGGCCATGTCGGCGGCCGCGTCCCGGGCGCGGACCAGGGCGCGCTCCTGCGCGTCGAGCAGCCGGTTGAGGTCGGCGACCAGCGGCCGGACCTCGTCGGGGAAGTGCTCCGGCAGCCGCGTCCGCGCCCCGGTATGGATCGCCAGGAGATCCGTCTGCAGCACCCGGAACGGGGCGAGCGCCCGGTGCACGAACAGCCACATCGCCAGCGTCAGCACCACGAACAGCGCCGCCAGCGCCGGGACGAGCAAGCGCAGGAAGGTCGTCCGGCTGGCCGCGAGGCTGCGCCGGTCCTCCGCCACCACGACTCGCAGCCCGGTCTCGGCGCCCGGCGGCCCGATCTCCAGGGGCCGCACCACCGCGATGAGCCGGCCCCCGTCCGGCCCGGTGGCGTCGACGGTGGCGGCGGAAGCCCGCGCCTCGATCCGGCCGAGGTCGAGGCTCCGGTCCCATAGGGAGCGCGACCGCAGGACCTGTGCGCCCGCCTCCACCTGCCAATACAGGCCGCCATAGGGCGTGGCGAAGCGTGGGTCCGGCGGCTCGCGCGAGAGCGTCGGGCGCCCGTCCGCCGCGAGGCCGACCCGCCCGGCGATGAGCTTGGCAGTCCGGTCCAGCTCGTCGGCGGTGCGCGCGTCGAGCACCCGGTCGAGGATGAAGGTGAGCCCGATCCCGGCGAGCAGCAGCGCCAGCGCGATCAGCCCCGCCGCCGCGAGGCCGAGCCGGAGGCGGAGCGCGTTGCGCCTCACGGCGCGTCCGGGACGCGGTAGCCCTGGCCGCGGCGGGTCTCGATCACCCCCGGTCCGAGCTTGCGGCGCAGGCGCGTCAGGAGCGCCTCCAGGGCGTTCGCCTCGCGTTCCGTGCCGACCCCGTGGAGATGGTCCAGCACTTCGCCCGCCGGCACGACCTGCCCCTGCCGGTGCAGCAGGAAGGCCAGGAGCCGGTATTCGAGGGCGGTCAATTCGGCGGGGCGGCCGTCGACGCTGACCGCGCGGGTGCGGGTGTCGAGCTCCACCGCCCCGGTCCGGAGCACCGGCGAGGCGTGGCCGGCGGTGCGCCGCAGGATCGCCCGCAGGCGCGCGACCAGCTCCTCCATGCGGAACGGCTTGGCGAGGTAATCGTCGGCGCCGGCGTCGATGCCCTCGACGCGCTCGCGCCAGCCATCCCGGGCGGTGAGGATCAGCACCGGCAGGGCCACATCGGCGGCGCGCAGCCGGCGGAGCACCCCCAGCCCGTCGAGGCGCGGCAGGCCGAGATCGAGCACCACGGCGTCGTAGGGCTCGGTCTCGGCGCGGAACCACGCCGCCTCGCCGTCGCCCACCACGTCGGCGACGTAGCCGGCACGCTCCAGCCCCTGGCGGATGTCGGCGGCGATGCGCGGCTCGTCCTCGACGATCAGGACGCGCATGGCCGGCCCCTCCCCTCAATCATCGTCGTCCGTGTCCAGGATCTTCAGGGAACCGGCATCGACCTTCACGGTCCGGCGCTTCCCGTCGGCGCCGAGGATGCGCAGCTTGTACAGCCAATGGCCGTCGTCGTGCTTCAGATCGACCGACACCACGTCGCCCGGCACGGCCGCCCGGGCGGCGCGCAGCACCTCGTCGAGGGGGCGGATCTCGCCCTTCTCCAGGGCACGGCGGGCGCGGTCGGCATCCTCGGAGGCGCGGGCCGGCAACCCGGCGCAGGCGAGGCCAGCGAGCAGGCAGACCAGGGCGGCGCGGCGCGGGTGCAAGGCGTTCATGCGGGGACGCGATAGGGCGCGGCGCCTGACGGGAGGCTGACAGGCGCCGTCAGGCTGGCGGGGCGGGACTTCGGCACAAGGGGGCCATACCCCTCCCGGAGACGTGAGACCATGTCGTTGATCCTCGGTGCCCTCCTCGCCTGCGCGGCCGGCCTCGCCGGCACCCTCCTCTGCCCGGACGACAAGGCCGGGCGCACGCGCCTGCCCCTCCTCGCCGCCCTCCTGGCGGGCGGCCTCGCCTGGCACGGCCCCGTACAGGCCGGCGAGACGCTGCACGGCGCCGCCCAGGTGATCGACGGCGGGACCCTCCGGGTGGGCGCGCGCCCGGTCAGCCTGTTCGGCGTGGTCGCCCCGGATGCCGACCAGACCTGCTCGGACGCCCAGGATCAGACCTACGCCTGCGGCCACGACGCGGCCCGGGCGCTGGCCGATCATATCGGCGGGGCCGCCCTCACCTGCGAGACGCGGGGCGCGGGGGCGCAGGACGGCGCGGTCGTGGCCCTCTGCCGGGTCGGCGGCGAGGATCTCGGAGCCTGGATGGTGGCGCGGGGGCTCGCCGTGCCCGACCGCGCCGCGCCGGACTATGCGGAGGCTGCCGACCGGGCCTGGGGCCGCCGCCTCGGCCTGTGGTCGGGGGTGTTCCAGGACCCGTCCGAGCGTCGCGGCCGGCACGCCGCCGCGGCGGGGCTCGGCCAGGCCGGGTGACGGTTCCCGCGAGCCAGCGGGAACGCTCCCGGGCAGGTCCGGTTGGTCGGGAGAGCCCGCCCGACCGGGTCGCCTGAATCTCGGAGGTCCCGTGAACCGCGTGTCTCGCACCGTCCTGCTCGCTGGAATCCTCGTCACTGCCGCGGCGGCCGCGGAGGGCAAGGATGCGGAACCCGCGTCCGGCGGACGGGGCGACGGCGCCGCCGCCACGACCAGCATGGGCGCCGGCGGTTTGACCGGTACCGGGGCCACGAAGGACGGTGCCCGCACCGGCACCGGCAAGGGGCAGACCGGCGGCCCGAAGGCCCCATCCGCCCCGGTACCCGGCACGACCCGCTGATCGGCCGCTCGGGGCGCCGGGGGTGACGAAGCGATCGTCGGCTGCGCTCCGGAGGGGGCGCGGGTCTGGCGGTCCCGGAGCCTTTCGCGTGCCCGCTACTGCGAGCGGCGCCCGAACGAGACGGCATAGGCCTGGACCCGGGCGTCGATCAGCGGATCGTCCGAGACCTCGATGCCGTCGGTGAGGTTGTTCGGCATGAACAGCAGCGCCTTCTCGGCTTCGGCGCTGTCGGGCACTGCCTTCGACACGGTCAGCGTGCCGAGGTCGACGGTCTTGCGATCGTCGGGCCATGGCTTGGTCGCATCGTTGGTCGGGTCGCCCGGCTCAGCGAGCTGGGCCAGGACGCGGAACGTCGCCGGCCCCTTGGCGATGCGGGGCCCGATCTCCCCCATCAAAAAATTCGGGTCGCGCTTGGCCGCCTCCTCGGGGGGCAGGATCTCCTCGCCCTGAACCGGCTCGATCCGGAACCGGAACGGCCGACGCTTGCCGTCCTTGTCGACGAAGATGAAGGCGTTGACGCCGTTGTAGGTCTCCCGGGCGAGGCTCGACGGGGTCTTGGCGGTCGCCCCCGCCGTCGCGGCGGCCGGGTGGGCGGCGGCGAAGCGCTCCAGAGCGGTCGGATGCTCCGCCTTCGGGCCGCTCTCGGCCGCGGCCCTCAGGAGGTCGCGGAACTCCTCGCCGGTGGCGACCGGGAAGTATTTCAGCGCGTTGGTGACGACATCCATCTCGGCGCCGTCGCTCAGCTTGAACTTCAACGCCATCCCGTGCGGGTTGGCGTTGGCCGCGCCGTCCGGGATGGTCGGGACGCCGGTGGCGTCCGAGAAGCGGATCGTCACCGGCACCGGCGGGCCCGCGAACAGGGACGCCTTGCTGAGCCCGGCCGCCCCGGCCGACGGGGTGAAGCTGCCTTCGGCGACCACACCCTTGGCGTGGTTGGCGCGCGCGCCCGGATGCGTGCCGAACAGCGTGTTCATCGCGTCGACCGTCTGCTCGGCGGTGGAGGCGTCCTGGGCCAGGGCCGGCGCGGCCGCCGCGAGCGCGGTGCTCAAGAGGACGGCGTAACCCAATCTCGAACGCAGCATGAGGATCCTCTCGACAGCCACGGCCCGCCCGGGCCGGCCAACGGACCGGACCATCTTCTAGGGAGAGAATGGCCGAAGGCACAACCGGACGCTTCGCCGTTGAGCCGCGCGGGTTACGTTTCGGCCGGCTACGTCCGCTCGTGCGGCGCCGGAGCCTGCTACCGCGCCCCGCGATGGAGGTCGCCGTCGATCAGCAGGGCGCTGCGGCTGTCGAGCCGCGAACGGTAGACCTGGAGATTCTCCATCACCCGCTGCACGTAGTTGCGCGTCTCCGTGAAGGGGATGCGCTCGACCCAGTCGATCACGTCGACGTCGCCCCTGCGCGGGTCGCCGTAGGCGTCGATCCACTTCTTCACGTTGCCGCCGCCGGCATTGTACGAGGCGAAGGCCAGCACGTAGGAGCCGCGCCAATCCTCCAGGAGCTCGCCGAGATGGGCCTGGCCGAGCTTGGCGCAGTAGGCGGGGTCGCTGGTCAGGCGGTCGACGTCGAACGCGGCGGCGACCCGGCGGGCGGTGCGCTGGGCGGTGGCCGGCATCATCTGCATCAGGCCCCGGGCGCCGACGCCCGACTGGGCGCGGGGATCGAACTGGCTCTCCTGCCGGGCGATGGCGTAGACCATGGCCCGCTCCACCTGCGGGACCGCCGTGAAGGTCTCGTAGTCGGGGATGCCGATGGTCGGGTAGGCGTGGGCGTCGAGGGGCAGGCCGCGCTGGACGGCCAGCTTGCCGATCGCCACCAGGGCGCGGGCGTCCTTCATGTCGGTGGCGAGGTCACCCAGCGCCTGGAGCTCGCGCGGGTCGGTGAGTTCCCGGGCGGCGTCGATGTAGAGCGGCAGGGCCAGCTCCCGGATCCCGGCCTCGCCGAGCAGGCGCAGGGCCCGGATGTAGAGCCGGCCCTCGAAGGCCTGGCGCTCGGCCCCCTCCAGATCCGCGGGCGCCCGCAGGGGCAGGCTGGTCTGGCCGAGCCGTGCGCGGGCCACCTGTCCGTAATAGGCGATCGGCTGGAGGGCCGCCTTCTCGTAGAAGCGCTTCGCCGCGTCCGTCCGGCCGAGCGCCTCGGCCGCCCGGCCCTGCCAGTAGGCGGCCCGCGCCACCGAGACCGGGCTCTCCGCGATGGCCGTCACCCGCGCGAAGTGCTCGGCGGCGCGCGCCGGATCGCCGGCGAAGCGCAGGGCGATCCAGCCGGCGTGGAACTCGGCCTCGATCCGCTTCTCCGGCGTGCGCGCCGCCTGGGCGCTGGCGACCGTGTAGGCGGTCTTGGCATCACCGAGGTCGAGGAGCTTGCGCGCCACGATCCGGCGCTCGACCCACCACTCGTCGCCATCGACCAGCACGTCCGGGTTGCTCGGCGCTCCGGCGAGCACGGCGGCGGCTGCCTCGGGCTTGTCGGCCCGGCGGAAATACTGCGCCTTGGAGAAGGTGTAGGAGGCGTCGCCCCGGAGCGACGGCGGCACCGCGGCGAGCGCCGAAGGGGCCCCGGACGACTTGTCCTCCACGGCCCGGCGGGCGCGCACGAGGCTGGCATAGGCGCCCCCCGCGTAGCCGGCCGCCCGACCGGCGCTGTCCCAATCGTCCTTCAGGAGCGCCCGCTCCATCCGGTAGCGGTGATCGACCCGGGTGAGCACGTCCGGGAAGGCGTCGAGCACCTTGCCCTCCAGGGACCGCCCGAAGCTCTCGCCGCGCCAGAGGTCGCGGACCATGTCGGCGGCGTCGGCCTCGTAGCCCTCGGCGCGCAAAGCCAGCGCCAGGGCGAACTTGCCCGGCGCGCTCACCGGCTTCGCCGTGGCGAAGTAGGCGCGCACCGTGGCCGGGGGCTTCTTCTCGGAGAGCAGCGCCTCCTCGGCCCGGCGGCGCAGCAGCGGACCGGCCGGCCAGTCCGGGTTGGCCCGGGCGAAGGCGACGGTGCGGGCGAAGCCGATCCCGGCGCCGGCGCGGATCGCCACCCATTCGAGCAGCGCCCGGGCGGCGGGGTCGGTGAAGCCGTCGCGGATTCGGTCGCCATCGGCGACCCGGCCCTTGCGATAGAGGTCGATCGCTCCGCGCAGCAGCGTCGGGTCGGTCTCGCCCGAAATCTTCGGCCGCGCCGGGTCCGGCACCTCCGGCACCGGCGCGGCCGGGGTCACGGCGGCGTCGGGCAGCGGGAAGGCCACCGGCGCCTCCGGGTCGGCGGAGGCGTAGGCCGAGGCCGCCGCGGGCAGCGTCCGGGCGGGCTCCTCGCCCCGGTCGCCCAATTTCGTGTCGCTGGTCTCGTCGGCCCGGACAGCCGGGATCGGATCGAGCTTGAGGGCGTCGGCGGCCACCGGATCGGCGGCCTTCGCGGCCTCCGCGCCGCGGACCTGGGCGCTCGAGAGGGCGGCGTCGCTCGCGGGCGGTGCGGGCTGCGTCGCCGGCGCCTCCGCGTCGATCTGGCCCGCCAGCGCGACGCCGACGGTGAGCGCCGTGGCGACGAGCGCGGCGGCGCCGAGGGACGTGCGCTTCGAGACCGGATTCGAGGCCGCGGATCGGATCACGGGTCCCCCCTGCTGATCACCGGAGCGGGAAAGGCCGAGGATGGCGCCGAGACCATTAAGATCGCGTTAACCGTCGCCACGATCTGTTTGCGCCCCGTGGCGCGATTGCCTATGTCTGCCGGCCCGTGACCGTAAGGTGCGGACCCCGTGCGGCGCCGAGACCGCCGAAATCCCCGTCCAGACCCGTTGGGACGCCTGAGATGACCGAGATGACCGGGAGACGCCTGCGGGGCTCGCTCACCGCGCTTGTGACGCCGTTCCGCGACGGGGCCTTCGACGAGGCCGCCTTCCGCACGTTCGTGCGCTGGCAGATCGCGCAGGGCAGCCACGGCCTGGTGCCCACCGGCACCACCGGCGAGAGCCCGACCCTGACCCATGCCGAGCATGACCGGGTGGTCGAGGCCTGCATCGACGAGGCGGGCGGGCGCGTGCCCGTGGTGGCGGGCGCAGGCTCCAATTCCACCGCGGAGGCGGTCGAGCGGGCGCAACACGCCGAGCGCGCCGGGGCCGACGCCGTCCTGGTGGTGACGCCCTACTACAACAAGCCGACGCAAGAGGGTCTCTACGCCCACTTCAAGGCCGTCAACGATGCGGTCGGCATTCCGATCATCATCTACAACATCCCGCCGCGCTCCGTCGTCGACATGAGCGTCGAGACGATGGCCCGCCTGTTCGAACTGAAGAACATCGCCGGCGTGAAGGACGCGACCGCCAAGATCGACCGCGTCAGCCAGCAGCGTCAGGCCATGGGGGAGAGCTTCATCCAGCTTTCGGGCGAAGATGCGACGGCGCTCGGCTACAATGCCCAGGGCGGCCACGGCTGCATCTCGGTGGTGGCGAACGTCGCGCCCCGGCTGTGCGCCGATCTCCAGGAGGCGACGCTGTCGGGCGACTACGCCCGGGCGCTCACGATCCAGGACCGCCTGTTCCCGCTCCAGGCCGGCCTGTTCGCCGAGGCCAACCCGGCGCCGGTGAAGTACGCCCTCGCCCGCCTCGGCCACATCGCCGAGGAGTTGCGCCTGCCCATGGTGCCGGTCTCCGAGGCGACGCGCCGCATCGTGGACCACGCCCTGCGGCATGCCGGCCTTCTCGAAGGCTGAGGAGAGTCACGAACAATGGCCCCGAAACCGGAGCCCAGTCGGCGCGTCGTCGCCGACAACCGCGCGGCGCGTTACCATTACACGATCGAGGACACCCTCGAGGCCGGCATCGCGTTGACCGGCACCGAGGTGAAGTCCCTGCGCGGCGGCAAGGCGACGATCGGCGAGGCCTATGCCGGCCCCTCCGGCGGCGACTTGATGCTGTTCAACGCCTATATCCCGGAATATCTGGAGGCGAACCGCTTCAACCACGAACCCAAGCGCCCGCGCCGGCTGCTGCTGCACCGCCGCCAGATCAACAAGCTGATCGGCGCGACCCAGCGTCAGGGCTACACGGTGGTGCCGCTCAAGATCTACTTCAACGACAAGGGCCGGGCGAAGATCGAGCTGGGGCTGGGCAGGGGCAAGCAGGCCCATGACAAGCGCGAGGCCGCCAAGGAGCGCGACTGGCAGCGCGATCGGGCGCGGCTGCTGCGGGACCGGGGGTGAGCTCAGGCGATCCGCCTCACGGCCGAGGTCGGCTCGCAGGTCGGGATCGCTTGAGGCGGGCGGTTTCCCCTTGCGCAGCCTTCAGGAGCGTGTCCCAATCGTCCGGCGGATTGCCCCGGTGCAGCATCTTGCGAAACACCGCGTAAGCGTCGGATCGGCTGCCATAGGCGCGGAGTGATCGGTCATCGTTCACCCAGGCCAGCACGATCACGCGACGTCCGGCATCCTCCCGGTAGCGGAAGAACAGCCGGTATTGCTGGAGGAACTTCGCGCGGAACCAGTGACGATACTGGCTCCCGAGGGTGTCGCCCTGGCGGTATTCGGCCCGGGTCGGGTCCTCGGGTACGACCTCGAACGCGACCTTCAAGACGGCGGCGAGCAGCTTCGCGGGTCGCCTGCTGGCATAGCCCAGTGGATCCCGCTCCCGGGATGCCACCACTTCGGAGACGAGACTTTCGAGCTGGTCGAGAAACAACGGGTGGGCATAGATGTCCCACCCGTTGAGCTGCAAGGGCCGGTCGCTCAACCCGCGTCGCTTGGAAGGGCCTCATCCAAGTCGACCGCGATGCCTTCGACTAGGGCGGCGGCGCGCCGGTAGATCTCCTCGGAGACCGGCTGGATGGCGTGCGGACGTGTTTCGAGATCCCGCGCAATCAAGGTCAGGAATGGCCCGAGGGCAGGATCCTCCTCGGCCGGCGGATCCGCCTTCGCGACGGTGATCGTGCCGTCTGCCAGGCGGCGGAACACGATATGCCCGGATTTGCCCAGTCCAAGCATCCGTCTCACTGCCACCGGCACGGTGGTCTGACCGCGCGCCGTGACCGTGGCGGGGATCTCCAGAACCTCAGCCGCCTTGCCCATTGCACGCTCCGATCTGACGCCCGAAATGGTAATGCATCTGCATTGCCGATCAAGCCAGCGGGCCTCCGCCGGAGGCCGCCGGGTGTGTCGCCTTGGCTGTGGTCCCGCGATGTCCCACATTGGTGGTCTCGCCCGTGCGGCGTTCTGGGCCTGCGAACGCGAGGAGCGCCCCATGTCAGCCATGCACGACATCCTGCCGACCGACCTCCCCGCGCCCGTCGATGATGGCGCGGCCGATCACCTGCGCGGGATGCGTTTGCCCGACGTGGCGCTCACCGCCACGGACGGGCGCACGGTCTCGCTGGCGCGGCTGCCGGGCCGCACCGTGGCCTACGCCTATCCGCGCACCGGCGAGCCGGGGAAGCCGGGTCTCACGCCCGACTGGGACGCGATCCCGGGCGCCCGGGGCTGCACGCCGCAGGCCTGCGACTTCCGCGACCATCACGCCGACCTGAAGGCCCGCGGCGTCGCCCAGGTCTACGGCCTCTCGACCCAGACGAGTGCCTATCAAAGGGAGGCGGCCGAACGGCTGCACCTGCCGTTCCCGATGCTCGCCGATCCCCACCGCGCCTTCGCGATGGCGGCGCGCCTGCCGGTCTTCGAGGCCGGAGGGCAGGTGCTGCTGCGCCGTCTCACCCTGGTGATCGACGACGGCGTGGTCAGCCAGCTGTTCTACCCGGTCTTCCCGCCGGACCGAAGCGCCCGGCAGGTGATCGACTGGCTCGACGGCGCGGGCGCCTGAAGCGTCACTCCTCCTCGGCCTCGGGCTGGCGGATGCCGTAGCGGTTCTCGAGGCTCGGGCTCGGACGGCCCTCGCCGCGGTAGCGGCTCGGCGCGTCGCCGGCGGCCCGGGCCGGGCGCTCGCCCGGTTCGCGTCCGATCCGACCGGCGAGGCTCGCCAGATCGACGAATTCGTCCGCCTGGCGGCGCAGCTCGTCCGAGATCATCGACGGCTGGGTCTGGATGGTGGAGATCACCGTCACCTTGACGCCGCGCCGCTGCATCGCCTCGACCAGCGAGCGGAAATCGCCGTCCCCGGAGAACAGGATCATGTGATCGATATGCGCGCTGAGTTCGAGGGCGTCGATCGCCAGCTCGATATCCATGTTACCCTTATACTTCCGCCGCCCCATGGAATCCGTGAATTCCTTCACCGGCTTGGTCACCACGCGGTAGCCGTTGTAGTCGAGCCAATCGATCAGCGGCCGGATAGAGGAATACTCCTGATCCTCGATCATCGCAGTATAGTAGAATGCCCGGAGAAGGTTGTCCCGGGACTGAAATTCCTTGAGCAGCTTCTTGTAATCGATATCAAAGCCGAGGGCCTTAGTGGTCGCGTAGAGATTGGCGCCATCAATGAAGATCGCGCTGCGTTGGGATGCTGTCATGAACAGGTCGAGTCCTGAGGAAAAATACGGGAGGATAGAAAATCGCCTGATGAAACGGCCAGACTTCGCCCGCGGCCAGGGGCCGGGGTCGGGACGGCGCGATCGATCGTCGAGATAGTCTGCAATCCGGGGCGAAAAGCGCGGCCCTTGTCCGGTGACCGTCGCCCAGGCCAACGACCATTCCGTCGCAAGCGCGTCCTTGTCAAGCAGAGCGAAAAGATCTTCGCTGGGAAGATGGCCGGTTGGGGGCAGAATGGCCGGAACAGGCCATCGTTACGGATCTTCCGAAAGTTTTGGGACGATTTGCCGAAGTTGATCCCATAAACCTGAGATCCGCCCGACCCGGCCGGCTCAGCCGTTCACGCGCTCGACACTGTTGACCGGACGCTTGCCGCGCAACTCAGCGATGATCGCGTTGAGGTGCTGGAGGTCCCAGACCGAGAGGTCGATGGTGATGTCGGTGAAGTCCTGCGTCCGCCGTTTCATCGAGATGTTGTCGATGTTGCCGTCGTGATCGGCGATGACCTGGGCGATCTGCGCGAACACCCCCGGCTCGTTGATCGACTTGAGTGCCAGCCGGGCGGGGAAGCGCTCGCCGCCGAGGGCCTCGGTGTCCCACCGGACGTCGAGCCAGCGCTCCGGTTCGTTGTCGAAGGCCGCGAGCGCCGCGGACTGGATCGGATAGACGGTGACGCCGATTCCGGGGGTCAGGATTCCGACGATCCGATCCCCCGGGACCGCGCCGCCGTTCGGCGCGAAGGTCACCGGCAGGTCGCCCGCGAGGCCGCGGATCGGGATCGCGTCGGTCCGGTCCTCGGCCTCGCCCTCCCTGCCCTCGGCGCCCGGGAAGGTCAGCCGCATCGTCTGATCGGCCGAGCGCACGAGCCGGCCGGCGCCGTTGACGGCACCCTGCGGCGTGGGCGGCCGGCGCTCGTCGCGGTGATCGGGATAAACGGCGCGGACCACGTCGCCCGAGAACATCTCGCCCCGTCCGACCGCGGCGAACACGTCCTCGGTGCTCGCCCGGGCCAGGCGCGGCAGGGCGCCGCGCAGCTTGTCCTCCGAGAAGGTCTTGGCGGCGCGCTCGAAGGCCCGGTCCAGGATCTGGCGGCCGAGCCCGGCATATTGCCGGCGCACGGCGGTCCGGGTCGCGCGCCGGATCGCCGCCCGGGCCTTGCCGGTCACCACCAGGGATTCCCAGGCGGCCGGGGGCGAGGCGCCGTCAGAGCGCATGATCTCCACCTCGTCGCCGTTGGCGAGTCCGTGCAGCAGCGGTGCCATCCGGCCGTTGATCTTGGCGCCGACCGCGGTGTTGCCGACATCGGTGTGGACCGCGTAGGCGAAATCGATGGGCGTCGCGCCCCGCGGCAGGGCGATCAGCCGGCCCTTCGGGGTGAAGCAGAACACCTGATCCTGGAACAGCTCCAGCTTGGTGTGCTCCAGGAACTCCTCCGGGCTGTCGCCTTCGGCGAGCAGCTCGATGGTCCGGCGCAGCCACTGGTAGGCACCGCTCTCGGCGGCCAGCTTCGGGTGGACACTGCCCTCGGTGCGTCCGAAGTCCTTGGCCGGATCCTGGCCGAGATCCTTGTACTGGGCATGGGCGGCGATGCCGTACTCGGCGATCTCGTCCATGGCGCGGGTGCGGATCTGCAGCTCGACGCGCTGGCTCTTCGGCCCGATCACCGTGGTGTGGATCGAGCGGTAATCGTTCTGCTTCGGCGTCGAGATGTAGTCCTTGTAGCGCCCCGGGACCATCGGCCAGCTGGTATGGACGATGCCGAGCGCCGCGTAGCAGGACTGCACGGTGTCGACGACGACCCGGAAGCCGAAGATGTCGGAGAGCTGCTCGAACGCCACCGACTTGCGCTCCATCTTCGACCAGATCGAGAACGGGCGCTTCTGCCGGCCGCTCACCTCCGCGGTGATGCCCTGGGCGGCGAGCTTGTCGGTCAGCACCTGCGCGATGGTCTCGACCACGCTCTCGGATTTGGCGGTGAGCCGCGCCAGCCGCTGGGTGATGGTGGCGTAGACCTCCGGCTCGATGTTGCGGAAGGCCAGGTCCTCCAGCTCCTCGCGCAGCTCCTGCATGCCCATGCGGCCGGAGAGGGGCGCGTAGATGTCGAGGGTCTCCTGGGCGATGCGGTGACGCTTGTCCTCCCGCATGTGCTGCAGGGTCCGCATGTTGTGCAGGCGGTCGGCGAGCTTGACCAGCAGGACGCGCACGTCGGCCGCCACCGCGAGCAGCAGCTTGCGGAAGTTCTCGCCCTGGGCGGCCTGCTTGGAGACGAGGTCGAGGCGCTTGAGCTTGGTCAGGCCATCGACCAGCGCGCCGATCTCGGGCCCGAACAGCCGGCGGATCTCCTCGAGCGTCGCCTCGGTATCCTCGACGGTGTCGTGCAGGACCGCGGCCACGATGGTGGCGTCGTCGAGGTGGAGGTCCGTGAGGATCGCCGCGACTTCGAGGGGATGGGCGAAGAACGGGTCGCCCGAGGCGCGCTTCTGCGTGCCGTGCGCCTGCATGGCGTACACGTAGGCACGGTTGAGCAGCGCCTCGTCGGCGGCGGGGTTGTAGCGCTTGACCCGCTCGACGAGTTCGTACTGCCGCATCATCCGCCGGGACGGGATCGGCTCCTGGGGGGCACGCGGGGTCGGGATCACGCGCGATTGTTCCGCAACCGCGGGGCCGGCGCCAGCCCCCCGAGCGGGAAAAGCGCCCGGTGCGACCGCGGCATCCTCGGAACGAGAGAACCCGGCGTCTCCGCCGGGTCCGGTCTCGGTCAGGTCGTGCGTGTCGAGGCCCACGGGCCGGGGCTCACTCGCCCTCGTCGTCGGTCTCGACCGGCGGGGCGAGATTCTCGAGGCCGCGCAGGAGATCCTCCTCGCTCATCCGGTCGAACTGGACCGCCGCATCGTCGCTGGAGGATTGCGGTGCCACCGCGGCGGCGGCCGGCGAGCTCGACAGCAGCGGCACGGTCTCGGCCTCCGGCTCGTCGACCTCGACGTATTTCTGCAGCGAGTGGATCAACTGCTCCTTGAGGTCGTCGGCGGTGATCGTCTCGTCGCCGATCTCGCGCAGGGCCACGACCGGGTTCTTGTCGCGGTCGCGGTCGATGGTCAGGGGAGCGCCGGCGGCCAGCAGGCGCGCCCGGTGGCTCGCCAGCAGCACGAGCTCGAACCGGTTCTCGACCTTCTCGATGCAATCTTCGACGGTGACGCGCGCCATGCGGGGCGGCTCCTTCTTGAGCGACGGTGATGTCGGGTATGGGCCCACCCTACACCGGATGCCGTTGTGCAACAAGCACAGCGGCTTGCGCAGGACGCGCGTCGCCCGCCCGCCCCGGGCGGGCCGGTCCCGGCCGCCGTGGCCCCATGGTGCGGCGCATTGTTGACACCCGGCGCCGCGGGTGCGAGTGCGCGCCCCATTCCAGAGTTTCGGCCGACACGGGCGGCGTTCGGCGCCGCCCGGCGCCAGCGATCAAGACGAGCCATGCGCGCACTCATCTTTCCCGGGCAGGGCAGCCAGGCGGTCGGCATGGCGCGGGACCTCGCGCAGGCCTTCCCCCAGGCGAAGGCCGTGCTCGACGCGGTCGATGCCGCGCTGGGCCAGAACCTGTCGCGGCTGATGTTCGAGGGGCCGGCGGAGGAACTGACCCTCACCGCCAACGCCCAGCCGGCCCTGATGGCGGCGAGCCTCGCGGTGTTGCGCGTGCTGGAGGCCGAGCGCGGCCTCGATCTCGAACGCGACGTCGCCTGCGTGGCCGGCCATTCGCTCGGCGAATACGCGGCGCTCGCGGCCGCCGGCAGCCTGTCTATCGCGGACGCGGCGCGGCTGCTGCGCCTGCGCGGCGCGGCCATGCAGGAGGCAGTGGCGCCGGGCGCGGGCGCCATGGCGGCGCTGATCGGCACCGATCTGGAGGCCGCCCGCGCCCTGGCCGAGGAGGCCGCCCGGGAGGCAGGCGGCGGCGCGGTCTGCGATGTCGCCAACGACAATGGCGGCGGCCAGGTGGTCCTGTCGGGCGACCGGCCGGCCGTGGAGCGCGCCATCGGCCTCGCCACGGGCCGCGGGATCAAGCGCGCGGTCATGCTCAATGTCTCGGCGCCGTTCCATTGCCGCCTGATGGCCCCCGCCGCCGAGGCCATGGCCCGGGCCCTCGCCGCCGTGACCCTGGCGGCCCCGCGCGTCACCCTCTACGCCAATGTCCGGGCAGCCCCGGTCTCGGAGCCGGAGGCGATCCGCGCGGCCCTGGTCGCGCAGGTCACCGGCACCGTGCGCTGGCGGGAGAGCGTCGCCGCCATGGCGGAGGCCGGCGTCGACCGGTTCCACGAACTCGGCGCCGGCAAGGTGCTCACCGGCCTCGTCAAGCGCATCGCCCCCCAGGCCTCGGCCACGGCGATCGGCACGCCCGCGGACGTCGCCGCCTTCGCGCTCTGATCCCACAGGAGCCCCGCATGTTCGATCTCACCGGCCGAAAAGCCCTCGTCACCGGCGCCACCGGCGGCCTCGGCCAGGCGATCGCTCGGACGCTGCACGCCCAGGGCGCCACGGTGGCGCTCTCCGGCACGCGCCTGCCGGCCCTGGAGGCGCTGGCGGCCGAACTCGGCGCGCGGGCGAGCCCCGTGGCGGCCGACCTCGCCGACCGGGATTCGGTGGAGGGGCTGGTCCCGGCCGCCGAGGCGGCGATCGGCCCGCTGGACATCCTGATCAACAATGCCGGCATCACGCGGGACAACCTGTTCCTGCGGATGAAGGACGAGGAGTGGGAGCAGGTGCTCGCCGTGAACCTCACCGCCGCCTTCCGCCTGTCGCGGGCCGCCGTGAAGGGCATGATGCGCCGCCGCTCCGGGCGGATCGTCAATATCGGCTCGGTGGTCGGCTCGACCGGCAATCCCGGGCAGGGCAATTACGCCGCCGCCAAGGCCGGCCTTGTCGGCCTGACCAAGGCGCTGGCCGCCGAGGTCGCCACCCGCGGGATCACGGTCAACTGCGTCGCCCCGGGCTTCATCGCCTCGCCCATGACCGACGCCCTCACCGAGAAGCAGCGCGAGGGCATCCTCACCCGGGTGCCGGCCGGGCGCCTCGGCGAGGGGGCGGAGGTGGCGGCGGCCTGCCTCTACCTCGCCTCCGCGGAGGCGGGCTACGTCACCGGCCACACGCTGCACGTGAACGGCGGAATGGCGATGTACTAGACGATGGATACGGGTCGCGATCGCTGCCGAATCGCCCCGGCCGACACGCAAGTGCCACACCGATGAAGGGTTTCTGAACGGCCCTCGCCTTGGCCGGAACCCTGTGCTACCACGCCCCGCGGCCGTACAGGGGGTTGACGGTTCAGCGAGTTTTCAGTCCAAGGCCCCCCGGCGGGGCCATCCCGGCTCAACGCGCCGGTTCACCTCGAAGCACGCGCGATCGGACACCGGCCCGTCAACAAGCCCGCAGGGGCGCGACGTGGCCACGGCACCACCCCGAGACGACTGACAGACCAAAAGGACGAGGACGGAAGACCGATGAGCGATATCGCTGAGCGCGTGAAGAAGATCGTCGTCGAGCACCTGGGCGTCGAGCCCGAGAAGGTGGTCGAGAGCGCCAACTTCATCGACGACCTCGGTGCCGACAGCCTCGACACGGTCGAGCTGGTGATGGCCTTCGAGGAAGAGTTCAACGTCGAGATCCCGGACGACGCGGCCGAGACGATCCAGACGGTCGGTGACGCCGTGAAGTTCCTGGAGAAGAACTCCGCCGCCTGACGGCGCCGGGGACCGGATTTCGCGCGGCGCGGGTGAGGCGAAACAGCCCCCGCGCCGTTACGCATTTCAAGGCTCGGAGTCGTGAAGGGTCCGCCGGGACCGATCCCGCCTCCGGAGGTGTTGGACGATGCGCGACCGCGGCGGCGACGGCGGGGCGGCGCTTCAGGACGGGACGAGTGCGATGCGGCGGGTGGTGGTCACGGGTCTGGGGATGGTCACGCCGCTCGGCAGCGGGGTCGAGCACACCTGGAGCCGCCTGATCGCGGGCGACAGCGGCGCCGGCCCGATCCGCGGCTTCGAATCCGCCGACCTGCCCTGCCGGATCGCCGCGCAGGTCGTGTTCGGCGACGGCACCGACGGCACCTTCAACCCCGACGCGGTGATGGAGCCCAAGGAGCAGCGCAAGGTCGATCCGTTCATCGTCTACGCCATGGCGGCGGCCGACGAGGCCCTGAAGGATGCCGGCTGGGCACCGAAGAGCCACGAGGACCAATGTGCCACCGGCGTGCTGATCGGCTCCGGCATCGGCGGCATCGGCGGCATCTACGACGCCTCCGTGACCCTGCACGAGAAGGGCCCGCGCCGGATCTCGCCGTTCTTCATCCCGGGCCGGATCATCAACCTCGCCTCCGGCCAGGTCTCGATCGCCCACGGGCTGAAGGGCCCGAATAACGCCGTGGTGACGGCCTGCTCCACCGGCGCCCACGCGATCGGCGACGCGAGCCGCCTGATCGCGCTGGGCGACGCCGACGTGATGGTGGCGGGCGGCGCCGAATCGCCGGTCAACCGCCTCTCCATCGCGGGCTTCTCCGCCTGCCGGGCGCTGACCACGGGCTTCAACGACACGCCGGAAAAGGCCTCCCGCCCCTACGACCGCGACCGCGACGGCTTCCTCATGGGCGAGGGCGCCGGCATCGTGGTGCTGGAGGAATACGAGCACGCCAAGGCCCGCGGCGCGAAGATCTACGCCGAGGTGGTGGGCTACGGCCTCTCGGGCGACGCCTACCACATCACCTCCCCCTCCCCGGACGGCGACGGCGCCTTCCGCTGCATGAGCGCGGCGGTGAAGCGGGCCGGGATCTCGCCCGCCGAGATTGGCTACATCAACGCCCACGGCACCTCGACGCCCATGGGCGATGAGCTGGAGCTGAAGGCCGTGGAGCGCCTCCTGGGCGATGCCGCCGCGGGGGCGACGATGTCGTCCACCAAGAGCTCGGTCGGCCATCTGCTCGGCGCCGCCGGCTCGGTCGAGGCGATTTTTTCGATCCTCGTCCTGCGCGACGGCGTGATCCCGCCGACGCTCAACCTCGACAATCCCTCGGTCCAGACCAAGATCGATCTGGTGCCATTTGAGGCGAAGCGGAAGCAGGTGGATGTGGTGCTGTCGAACTCGTTTGGGTTTGGGGGGACGAATGCGTCGCTGGTGATGCGGCGGGTCAGCTAAGACTTTGTTGATGCGGCGGATTTGTAAGTAATTTCCTTAGGATCCGCGGCTACTTTTTTTCTCTTCTTTTTCGCGGTTTTAGCTTTCTCTAAGAGATGATTGGCTAGCGACAACAGTTCCAGGGCTCTCTCTGGATCGTCGTCGAACTCGTTTTCATGTGCTCTCGGGTTTCTGACTCCTTGCATGGCGCCGGAGAATATCCTCATATATCCCGCCTGCTCATCTTTCTGCGAGGCAGAATAAAAATCGTTCAGGCATAATATTGGGCTGTTTGGTGAGAACGCTAACTCCATTAGCTTCACGCCATCTTGTCCAGGAATTCGTACCCTGCGCTTAATATAGTTATTGACATATTTGAATGCTTCCAAAACGGCATCTTGATAATGTCCTGCTTTGAAGCGCGACTCTGTATGTCTTCTTAGTTCTTCGTCTTTAACGCTGGCTAAATAGCGTTCCGTCAGCGTTATTGTCCGCTGCGGCGGTGGTAGAAGCGGCTGACCTCCTAAGCCAACTCGCTTTACGATGGCTGAGATCTCACGAGCAAAGGCGATAACTGGCAGCATATCCACTAATTTCTAAGGTGTTTCGCCATACTTGCGAAGATCGTCTCAATTTGGGTGTTGGTTGCATCTGCGGAAATATGTATCTGTATATTGAGATTGATCGATGTTTCGAATTCAGCTCGATTTGCTCCGCTGCTTTGGTTAGGTCTTGGCACTTCTGATGCCGCACTGTCAGGTGTACGTGCGGCTGCAACTTTTTTAGTGGGAGCGGATTTTGATGCAATTGTGCCTGAGCGACGAGGTGCTTGACTCGTATCTTCGCTTGGAATTTCTCCGGCTGCTAATATCATATACACAGCGGCTTTTCGTTTTGCCGCGCCAGCGCCCAATTTCTCGTGCCTGCTAATCCAATTAATTATCTTGTCTTCTTCTGGATCGGGAGGCTGGCCAATCTCTATCAGCTCTTCAGGATAGGAATTTTTTAGTAGATGCAGACAAACTTCTTTGTATTTATTATCATCGCGCCAATCATACACAATATCTGTCGGCGTTGCATCGGCATTTAGGAGGCCAACCTTGATAAAATTTCCCAAATACTTGCTGGCCGACTTCTCATTAACGCCGATCATTGTCGATAAGTAAGTATCTGTGACCTTTTTTGGAATTGATTTCTTGAATGCCGAACGAAGTTTCCACCACATACTTACCGGGAATTCGGGTAAATTCAGGTCTGCCACGGTATAGTTACCTTTCGACACTACCTGACATTTTTTTTGTAGATTTAGGTGATATTGCAACTTAAAATTTTAGATATCCACAACCAGCTTCGGAACACCCTAGACATCAAAGGCAATAGCTAAAACAAATAATGATGTCGGTAGTTTAGGCCTGGATCACCACCCCCTTCGCTCCGCCTCCCCCGGCACCCGCCCCTGCGGCGTGAGCGCATGCACCACCTCCGGCAGCGCCTGGGCCAGCTGCGAAAGCAGCGCATTACGGTCCAGCCCGGTCTGGCTCTGGAGGGTGTCCACCGTGTCGGGGCCGAGCGCCCGGGCGAGCTGGTCCGGGGCCACCGGGTGGTTGGCGCCGGATCCGATCCAGGACTCGATCACGTCGCCGAGGCCGCCCTGGCGGAAGCGGTCGACCAGCCCGTCAAGGCCGCCGAGATCCCCCTGCCCCGCCGGGGCGGCGCGGCTCGGGGCCGGGGCGGCGCCCGGGCCGTCGAGCATGCCGGAGAGATCGGAAAAATCGCCGGGCGGCAGGGACGGGTCGAAGGTCGCGCCCGGGCCGGATTCGCGGCGCTGGCCGCCCTGGTCGAAGCCGCCGATATCGCCGGACGGGTCCGGGGCGCCCCGCCCGCCAGCAGCGGGGGGCCGGCCGGGATCGCCTCCATAGGGCCCGGCACTGCCGGAGCGGTCGACCCCGGGGCCCGGCTCGCCCTGGCGGCCGTGGCCGAAGATGTCGCCGAAGCCGCCGCTCGCGCCCTTGGTCAGCAGCAGCATCAGCAGGGCCTTCACCAGGGGCGACATCCCCGCGGATCCCAGCTTCTGCCCGCCGAACACCTGACCGAGCACGCCGCCGATCGCCGATTCGAGCAAACCCATAGGCCCCTCCCCCGGGGCCCAGCCCGGGCCCGGGCGAACAACCCCCAAGGGTGGCCGCGGGTTGCGCGGGGCCGGTTCCCGGAGGCGGCCCTCAGCGCCGGACGGCGAGGTGCCGGCCCAGCGCCCCGAGGGCGCAGCCGGCGAGGTAGGCCGGCAGGATCAGGGCGGCGCCCTCTAGCCAGAGACCCGGCAGGCCGGGCACGAAGGCGGCGAGGGCCGCCGCCGCCACGAGCCCGGCGGCCACGAACAGGCCGAGCGGCACGGCGTACCGGTCCGGCCAGCCCGACAGCGCCCCGACCACGAGGCCGAGCGCCGCCGCCCCGGCGAGTCCGGGCCAGAATCCCACGAGCAGCAGCATCACGGCCGTCCGGCCTCCCTGCGGGCGCGGCGCCCAAGCGCATCGGGGCGCCCCCCGGCGCCCGGGGGCGGGGCGGAGCGAACGGGCCTCACGGCAGCAGCACGAGGGTGACCGGACCGGCGGGGCCGTCCGGCCCGGCGCCAACCTGATCCGGGCGGGCGCCGGCCTGGAGCAGATACTCCACCACGGCCTGGGCGCGCAGCCGCGGCAGGTCCTGCGGCGGCTCCTCGGCGGCCTCCGCGGGTTTCTTCGGGGCCGGCTTGTCGCGTTTGGCGGCCTCGGTGCCGGACCCCTTGCCAGGTCCTTTGGCGGCGTTCGCGGCGCCGGGCTTGGGGTCGGGCTTGGCGGGCGCCTCCGGCTTGGCCGCGCTGGCGATTCGGGTCGGCTCCGCGGCGTCCGGAGCCGCGGCGGCGCCCGGCGCGGGTTTCGCCGGGTCGGCGGGGCCCGAGACGGCGATGCGCAGGGCCGGACAGGCCTTGGCCAGGGCCGCCAGGGCGTCGAGGGTGGGATAGAAGGACGGAGCCGGCACGGGGCTGCCGACCGGGAAGCGCAGATCCGCCCCCGCGACCAGGGTGGCGAACTCCGCCCGGCAGGTTGCCGGGTCGCGCCGTTCCGCCGGCTGCCGGGCCGAGACCGCGGCCTGCCCGGTCCAGCCGGGGGGCAGCGCCTCCGCGAGCCGGTCGGGCGCCCGGGCGGCGGCCTCGCGGTAGAGGCTCTCCCCGGTCAGGCGCAGGGTCCGGTCGGAGACGCTCACCTCCCCGGCGGCGAGGCTCGCCACCAGGGGGGCCGCGGCCGCCAGCGCCGCGCCGAGATCCGGCGGCGCCCCGTCGGCGAGGCGCGTGCGGTCGAGGATCGGCTCGCGGAACAGGCGCGGCCGCAGGGCGTCGAGCACCCGCTCCCGGGTGGCGGCATCCGGGACATGCCCGGTGAGCGTGACCGCCTCCGGCGTCCGGCGGATCGCCACCCGATAGGGCGAGAGCGGCCGGGCCATCAGCGAGACCGGCCCGGCCATCACGCCGGCGGGCCGGGCGTCGCGCATCAGCGCGGCGGCGTCGGGGATCGCCTGCCCGTCGATGGCGTCGCCGCTGACCGAGACCGCGCCGTCCGCGAAGGCGACCCGGCCGGTCTGGATCAGCGCGGCGAGGCGAAACGCGAAGGCGATCAGGTTCCTCGGATCGATCGCCGGGTCCAGGCCCCGGGCGGTCACGAGCCGGTCGTCCACGGTCCCGCCGGGGGCTCCGGCGGCGATCTCCTGCGCGGCCTCCTCTGCGGCGCGCTCGGCGGCCGCGCGGTCCGCCGCGGAGGGCACGAAACCCTCGAGGACGATCCCGCGCGCGGTCTTCTCCACGGCGAAGCGGTACTGCGCCACCCGCGGCGGCAGGATCTCAATGCGACCGATGCTGAACCCCTCCGGCGGATCCGACAGGGCCGCCCGCAGCGCCTCGTAGGCCGGCACATCCAGGGCCTCGCCGGACAGGCTGAGCACGGTGTCGCTGAGCGCGGCGCGCCCGCCGGCGGCCAGCCCGGAGAGCCGCGCCGCCAGGAAGGCCGCCGCGCCGGGGAAGTCCGGTGGCGCCCCCCGGGCGGCCCGGGCGGTGTCGTCGAGACTGGTGCCGAGGCCCAGCGCCCCGGTGATCCGCGCCTCCAGGGCTCGGCGGCCGATCTCGGCCGGCCGGCTGCCCTCCAGGGCGACCCGGTTCGGCCCCAGGCGAATCGCCGCCCACTGGAACGGCGCGGCGGTCTCGACCAGGCCGAGCCCGGAGACGATCCGGCGGGGCCCGTCCAGGGCGGCGAGGCGGGACAGGATTGTCGCGCGGGCCGCTGCATCGGGCGCCTCGCCGGCCGCCGCGAGGTCGCGGCCCCGCGCCTCCAGCCGCAGCCAGGGCTCGCCGGTGGCAGTGGCGGTGCCGGCCGCCACCGGCGCAGAAGTGGCCTCGAGCCGCTCGGCGATCTGCGGGGCGGCGTAGAGGCTGGCGCTCGCCCAGACCAGCGCGAGCGCCGGCAGGCCGGCGAGCCAGCCGATGCGGCGCAAGCCTCGGGTGATGGGTTCGGGCAAGGGCACGGTCGTGAGCGGGTCGGATCCGGTGGCGAGACGACACCGCCTTTCCGGCAGCATGAAGGCCGCCCCGGCCCGGCCCGCGACGCCGCGCCGCCGGAACCCCCCCGGATCGGTCCGGTTGGCCGAGGTACCCGTCATCCGGAGACCGTCATGCGGGCCATCGTCGCCGTCATCCTCCTCGCCGCGCTCGCCGCCCCGGCCTCGGCCCAGACCCTGTCGGCCACCGCCACGGCGCCCGCTTCGGCCTCCCTGGAGCCGATCACGGCGATCGCCAATCCCGGGCAGCTCAGCCTCGGCGGCACCTCCACCACCGGACCGTTCCCGACCCTCTCGGCCCAGTCCGGCGGGCTCCTGAATGCCGGTCAGCTCAGCCTCAGCGGCGCCGGTGGCGGCGGCGGCACCATCGCTGCCCCGTCCAGCGCAAGCCCCGGCGCTGGCCAGCTCGGCCTCGCCTCGGGCACGGGGATCACCGGCGGCGCCGGGGTCACGGGGTCGACCGGGGGCACGACCACGACCGGCGCGTCCGGGACCCAGAGCGGCTTCGGCCTCGGGTCGAATTCGACCCTCGGCTCGATCTCGGGGAGCAGCCTGTCGTCGAGCTTCGGGACGGCCAGCCTGGGGAGCGGCTCGACCTTCGCCACAGGCCTGAACACCGGTACCGGCCTGACCACGTCGCGGGTCTCCACATTCGGATCGTCCACCTTCGGCAGCGGCGCGGGCTTCGCCACGGGCCTGGGCACCAACGCTACCACGGCGTCATCGAGCGCGGGGACGACCGGAAGCGGGACCACGAACGCCGCCGAGGCCGCCGCCCTCGGAAATGCGGCCTCCGGCCTCGGGACTTTCGGAACCACCAGCGCGACCGGCGCCGCCGCGAGCGTCAACGCCGCCGCGAACGTCAACGCCGGCGTGACGGCATCCGGCGCGTCCGGTACGGCCTCGGGCGGAGCCGGGATCGCCGCCGCTTCGGGCGCCGCGGCGGGCCGGGATCTCGACCTGGTCCAATCGGCACGCACGGCTCAGGCCGGCGGGGGAGCGTCCGGCGGTGCTGGCATCAGCGGCGCGGGTGCCGCGCCCGGCCGGGTCGGCGACCTCTGCAGCGGTCCCCTCGCGGAGGCTTGCCTCGGCGGGGCCAACGCCTTCTGACCGGCCCGCCCCGGGAACCGCCGCTCCGGCGCGGCCGTTCATTCCGGACCGGCACCCGGGCTGGGACAGGAGACAGGGATAACCGTCATTCTGAGCCGCGTCTCGCTCGCGGCCGCTCTCGTTCTGAGTCTGTCGAGCGCGACCCTTGCGCGTCAAGCGGGCTCCCGTCCGCACGGGGCCGGGACCGCGTCGGGCCTGCACGGGATCGGCTTCAACGAGCAGAGATTCGGCGCCAACCTGCGGACCGGCAGAGACCAGCCCTATACCTGGCCGGTGAGCGACCGCTATCGTCCGATCTCGCAGCCTTATTACGGCCGCGCCTACTGAGGGCGGCGCATCGTCGGCCGGCGCAGATGCGCGTCGATTCTCACCGGGATCGGGACCAGGAGGGTGCGTGATGGCTGTGCGGAGCCGGCTCGTCCTCGCGATCCTGCCGCTCGCTTCCCTCGCGCGCCTGCCGGCCCAAGCCGGCGAGTTCGCTCAGGTGCCGCCGGCCCCGGGCATGGCCCTCACGCGTGCGGATCCCGGCATGGCGAACAGCGTTCCTGCGGGGCCGTCCGATCCGGCCGCGTCGCCGCTCTCGCCTCAGCTCGATCCCGGCAATGGCCGGCGCCTCGGGGGACCGGGCGGCGGGTTTCCGCCCCCCAAGGGACAGCTTCCGAACCAGCGCACCGGGTCACGGCACCAGCACGTGGTTCATGACATCTGCATCGGCTGTTGAACGCCGACGGCCGTCCTACTGCACGACCCGGGACAGGGTATTGGCCCGGATCCAGCGCGGCGAGAGGATGTCACCGGCTTCGGTGATGATCCAGGGCTGCGCATCCTCGGCCTCGATCGCCCGTGCGGCGACGGCGAGGGCCTCGCGCAGGGTCGCGAATGGCCGTCCCTGTGCCGATCGACCGGGCGCACGCTTCGGCCAGACCGTCAGTTCGGCACGTTTGTCGAGATCAGCGGGCGTCATGCTGTCGCTCCGGATGCTGCGCGGTTGAAACCCTCCTTAGCGCACCCGTGTGACGCGGATCTGGCGAACGTGTTGCCGATTCGTGTCGTCGCCACCACGGCGACGCAACCTGCAGATTTCACCCGACCAGCCGCTCGCAACGGGGCTCGGCTCAAATCTTATCTCGGCCGATCTCAATTTTTATTTGAGCAATGCGCGGAGGAAGTTTAATTCATTTGCGCTGAATGCATGGCGGGGTGGGCATTCGATTGTCGGGACCGCCTCTGACGAGACAGATATTCTTGCAGGACAATGCCGATCCTGCGTTATGTTGCAATGCGCCATCGTCATACCGCAGTGCACAAAAGTATGGTCTCTTAGGTCGTCGGTCGCCCCACGCGATCGACACGGAGACGCACCATGCGCACGATCTTCATCCTGGCGTCGGCCGCTCTCGCCTCGGCCGCCGTCTTCGCCGGCCCCGCCTCGGCCGAAGAGCCGTTGCACCTGACGCCGCCGCTCTACCGGGATCAGGCCCGGGGCGCCCAGCAGGCTCGCCCGATCACCGACCTGACGACAACGCCGCAGCCCGTGCGGGTGACGGCGAACCGCATGCGGACTGTTTCGACGGTGGAGCGGTCCATGGTCCAGGCCTCCGCCGCGCCTCTGCGCTGAGGCCCGGGAGCGGGGACGCGCCGCGGGGTTGCCTCCGCAACCGTCCGTGCGTGACTGCCTGACAGTGCACAAACGGCGCGCCGTTCATGGGCTGCCGCAGCGGGGGCCAGGCCCGATCCGTCGAGGCGTCCACGCCTGCTGATCCGGTTCGGTGCCCGGAGCCGTCGCCGCCATCTCGCACCCGTCGCGATATGGACCCAGCCGAGCGTATGGGACAGCCGTCGCCAGGAGCACGGCCCGTTCGGCCTGCCGGAGACCCAGCCGCAGAGCATCATCCGCCGAGCGGCCTATCTCTCCACGATCCTCCGTGACCACAGCCCGTCGCGCCGCGGCCGTCAGATCGCGGTCTCGCGACGGATGACGGCCTCCTCGCCGGTGCCCTTCTGCGACAGGCCGACATCCGGATCCTCATCCGTCATCGGCAGCGGCCTGTTCGAGGTTTCCCGCTCGCGCTCCTCGGGATCGGCCGGTGCCGGGTCGGGTGATCCGGGGCCGCTCTCCCGCGGCATGATCTCGTGAGCGTCCGTCATCCGAGGCCTCCCCGCCTCACGACAACGCGGCGACGCCCGCCCGGGTCCCGTACCCACAGGCATTCAAGACAGGATCGGGACCGCAGCCCTATATAGAGGTCAGGAGAGTGGGGAGAGCGTTGTGTTTACCGTCAAGGGGATCGACCCGTCCGGGCGCGTGATGACCTTCGCCTGCGGGACGGACGAGCAGGCCATGGAGAAGACCTGGGAACTGGCCCGGCGGGGGTTCCGCGAGATCATGGTCTCAGATCCGAAGGGCAAGGAGATGTCCGCCGCCGCCTTCGAACGGTCCCTGAACATCGACTGGGAATGAGGATCTTTCCCCGGCGTGGCCGTCAGTGCAGCTCGTAGCAGTTGGTGATGACGCGCGGCGTGCGCGTCACGTCGTAGAGAATCGAGCACTGGACGAGATACGTCCTGTCCCGCTTGCGAAACAGGATCAGGGACGAGCGGTTGTCGAAGGTCCCAGTATAGCCTGCGATTTCCCACCCCTCCGCGTTCAGCCGCTCGATGCTGAGCGGCTGCTCGGCGGCCGTACCCGTCGACATCCAGCCCAGACAGGCAGCGAGGTGCAGACCCCCGCGGAGGGGAACATGACGCATCGGATTCCGCCGGGCGGGGGCACGGGAGGTTTCTGACCCGCATGGGGCGTCCGTATGCGCCCCGGTCGGTCGGTGCGGCAGGCCTCTCACAGGCCCGGAACGTCGTCGATATCGGGGACCGATTCCCCGCTTGGCGGTGCCGGATCGTCCTCCGGGGCGGGCGGAAGCCGCGGGGGCGGCATCTCCCCGGTATTCGGCGGCATCGGCAGGCCCTGTGGCAGATCGGGATCGGGCAGCGCGTCGCCGTCAGGCGATCTCGGATCCGGCATGGTCCCTCCTCAGCCTTTCAAGCCGCCATCTCCACGGCGGTCGCAGGACAGGAACGGCCGATCGGCCCGTTGGTGCCGGGATGCGGCAGGGGCGACGGGGGCGCAGCCTGGGCGCCGTCAGACCGTTTCCAGTTCGCGCCGCAGGTCCAGCTTCTCCGGACGCACCGGATCGGTCATCTCGGTGGCGGCCCCGATCTCCTCTCGCTTGCGCCAGACCGCCCGGCAGATGAGGATCTCGTTGCGCGCATCGAGGCTGAGCACGAAGCGGTCAGGGACGATCTCCGCTTCCGGGAGGGCGATGCGAATACCCCCGGCAGACCGGTCGTAAACGATGCAGGGCAGGCTGCGGTGCTCGTCCACCGAGATACTGCCGATTTCATTCAGGAGCGTACGCGGAGCGCTGCGTCGTTCGAACATCGCGGCCTCATGAAAACTCATGGGCCAAGATCGGCGAAGCGCGTTCAGGAAGGCTCTTCGAAAAGCGTCGAATTGTCCGTTTCGACGCTCGGCTGTGTAGAGCGGAATTTTCCCAAGGCTCTAAGGCGTCCGCGGACCGGACATACCACTATAGAGTCGAGCGCTATCGTCCGGCGGGCGGCCTCCGCGATCCAGATTCGGCCCGGTACGGGCGTATCCCTACCCCGTGATCACCTCGACGAGGGTGGTCAGGAAGCCGAGGGCGACGGCGCCGATTCCGCTCATGAACGCCACGTCCCACCCGGCGAACTCTTTCGATCGGGGCGCGCGCATGAAGGCGAAGAGCGTCAGGGCGGCGCCGCACACGACGAGGGCGATGGCAATATAGACGGGTCGGGTCATGGCGCTTCCTCCTTCGCCGGTCCCGCGGCCCTTCAGGGCTCTTGTCCGGACGATGGAGACCAGCGTGATCAGTGTAGACTCATCCGTCGTCAAAACATGACAGACGAGGAGGCGGTGAACAAGAAGATAATCTGTTCTGCATTGCAGAACGGCGCGCCAGCCCGGGCTGAGATCTGATCTTCCGACGGGTCGCAGGCGGCGCGCGTCCTCTCGGACGCCTCGGATGCGCTCTCAGTCGACGAAGACGCGAACGCCGTCCGTATTGAGGATGTCGCGCTGATCGGCACACCATTGGTCGGCGCCGACCGAGGCGATCTCGTCCGCGACGCGCCGGCCCTCGGCCGCGATGGCCGTCTCGGCCCGATGGTGTCCCATCGCCGTTTCGAGGGCTCGCCGCGCCGTCCGGGACAGGCCGTCCGATACGGCGTCATCCACAGAATAGAGTGTCCGGCAATACAGCACGATCCCGGCCTGCGCGCCGACGATCCGTACCAGGCCGTCCAGCGTCGCGGCGCGCTTGGACGCCGTCGCGTCCGGGGCGTCCTCGGCGGACGCAGCGGGCAGTGGCGCTGCGGCGAGCAGGGCGGCGAGCAGCGCGCGTCTCATCCTCGGGCATTCCTTCTCGGTCCTGGACCGAACCGTCCATCCGGAACGTCACGGCGCCGAAGCGCTCAGGGGCGGCTGATCACTTTCTGGCGGCCATCAGGTCGTGGGCGAGCACGGTCAACTTGCCGATCAGGCTGCTGATATCCCCGCCCTTGCACGACCACTGCGTCCCGATCGCCTCGCCATCTGCCGAGACGGAGACGACCGCCACCGAGCGCAGCCGGCCTTCGCGGGCGAGCGCCAGCTGGTCCTGCAGGACGGCGATGATCGACGCGGTGTCCTCGTCGGCCACGGTGGGTGCGATATGCGCCGGGAAGGGCACCACCGAACTCGTTATCGTCTGCTCTCGCTTCATCGCACCGTATCCCTCGGTTCTCGTTCTCGGGATCCGGGGTGCGCAGACGCTTTGTGCAGAGTGTGGCAGCTTGTCCGTGACGAGCCATGTCGTCGAGGAGTGTTGCATCGCAGCAACGCTGACCCCGGCAGCCGGCCCTCCGATGCGGGACAGCTCCGGCCGCAGCCGTCACGCCGCGTCGGCCGGGCGGATGGGCCCCGTCGCGGCACCGTGGAGATGGTCGTCGACGGGGTTCCCAGGGTGCTCCGCGCTCAGGCGGCGCGGCGACCCTTGCGCTCGCGCTCGGCCATGGCGCCGGGCTGTCCGAGGCCGATCGCCTTGGCCAGGGCGGAGCGCTGCTCGGCGTAGCTCGGTGCGACCATCGGGTAATCGGCCGGCAGGCCGTAGCGGTCGCGGTAGCCGCGCGGGTCGAGCCCGTGGCTGGTCAGGTGGCGCTTGAGCGTCTTGTAGGTCTTGCCGTCGATGAAGCTGACGATCCCGTCGGGCCGGACCGACTTGCGGATCTGAGCCGCGCTCGGCCGGTCCGGATCGGCCTGCTGGGCGGCCGCCCCCGTCTCCGGCCGCAGGGTACCCGCGGCGAGGCCGGCGATGGCCCCATACACCCGGGCGATCAGGGCCGGCAGCTCCGCGGCGGGGACGGGATTGTTCGACACGTAGGCGGCGACGATGTCGCCCGCCAGCTCGATGAAGTTGGTAGTGGGCGCGGTGGTTTCTTCTGTCACTTCAAGATTCCTGGTCTGCCCCTCACAGGAGATCTGCTACTTTTAAACGCTGAATGCAAGTTATAAAACGGTTCTGGAGCCACCATCCCATGCATGATTGGCATGCCTGCTGCGGGAGGCGGGCGGGTAGTTTCGGCAATCGGCGCGGAGACCTTGCGTGTTGATCTCCGCGGCGCCGTCGACTGCGGGTGTGCATTCGCCGCATGAAACGCTCCAGCAACGAACCGAGGGTTTGCAGCTTCGGCGGTCGCAGCCCGTCGCGTTCCGAGCTGCCCGGCAGACGGGACCGGGCGACGCTTGCGTGATGACGCAGGGGCCGCGGCATGCCATGGGGCGACATGCTCTTGCTGGCTCTGATCGCGGCCCTGCTGGCCGTCCTGGTGATGATGATCGTCCTGCCGCGGTGGACCGGCCGGCTGGCTTCGCTCGCGACCCTGATCGCGGGGGCGATCATGGTCCTCTGGATGGCCCAGGCCGGGCTGCTCCCCGGCTCCACGGGGCCGCTGACCGCCGAGCGGCCCCTCGTTCCGGGCGTCGATCGGTAACGATCCGGTAATCCTGGCGCGGTCAGCATGAGCCATGCCCACGCTCTCCGCCCCGCGCCTCCTGACCTTTTTCGTGTCAGCCGTTCTGATCGGCCTCGCGATCGCCAGCCTATATACGCGGATCCCCATGGTCGGGCGCACGGTCGTGGCGCACCGGCAGTGGTTCTTCGTCGGCGCCTATGCCCTTCTGGCGCTCGGGGTCACGACGCGCGGCCTGTGAGGCGCGGGCCGCCGCCTCGGTTTCGACAGCTGCCCGCACCGAGGAGACCGGCATGACCCTGAAGACCACGTTCGTTGTGCAGCCCTTCGAACTGCACCGGAATCGCCTGCGGCCTGCGCGGCAGGAACCCGCGCAGAGCGAGTTCGGGGCGCTCAAGAAGGCGGAGGCGCTCGCCGCACGCCTGCCCGGCGCGGCCGCTCTGAAGGTGGTCGCCGATGACGAGACCGGCGAACTGGAGGGCGTGACGATCCTCGGCCAGTTCGGAGCCGTCCCGGAGGATTTCGCCGAGAGCCTGCTCGGCGGCTGATGTCCCCTGACAGGCGCCCGGTTCTCTCCATGCGACATGCGCGACGGCCGTTTTCGACGGCATCGAAACTACGTAGAAACAACGGAGATTGATCCTGCGGGCGAATGCGCTCGCTGACCCGGAACCCGTGCCACGCTATTTCATCGATCTCCATGACGGTGCCAATCTCGTTCGCGACCATGAGGGTTTCGACTTCGCCGACCTCGCCGCGGCGCGGGCGCAGGCTGTCCGGATGATGACCCGGCTGGCCCAGGGTCTGTCCGATCCGCGGGAGCGGCAGGACTATGTCATCGCGGTGCGCGACGCGCAGGGTGCGATCCGCCTGCGCCTGCGCCTGTCCTACGACATCGAGCATGGCTGAGCGCTCGCCGTCGACGTGGACGCCGGTTCGGCATCAGCGAGTGCGTCGGGTGTAAGCGCGATTTGATCGGCGCGGTCCGGGATAGCGCGGCCCCCGTCTGCGTTGACGCCCGACCGGCATGGGCGCTCGGCCGAGGAAACCCGATGGGACGGACGACAGGTGCGGTCGGATTTCTTGCCGCGATGCTGGCATTGCCCGTCACCATCGCCCCAGCGGTTGCGCAGACAGCGCCGCCACCTCAGGTCGGCTCCGCCGCGGCGACGCCGGACAATGCCATCCTGCTGACGGTTTTTCTGCGCCACGACCAGTCGCGCCCGCTGGCCGACCTGAACGCGCAACTCGCCAAACAGGGCTTCTACAAGGCCTTCCCGCCGCCCGGGATCGAGGTCGTTTCCTGGAACGTCGTGATGGGGATCGGGCAGATCATCACCCTGCGTCTGCCCGCCGCGCGGCTCCGCGAGGTCAATCGCGTCCTGGAGGACACCGCCTGGGGGGCGTACCGCACCGAGTTCTATCCCACCTACGATTACAAGTCCGTCGGGCTCGCGGAGCACGAGAAGGCGCACTGAGGCGTCCGGCTGCGATACGAACCCGTCCGGACGATCCAGGCGCCCTCAGCGTTGGCCGCTGTCGCTGTTGCGCTGCTTGCAGAGCCATCCGGCCAGGCAGGACGGTACGTCGGCGGATGGCTCGAAGGCCGGGGCGCCGGTTTCGTCCAGGCTGCACGATCCCGAATCCAGATGGACGGTCTCGTAGGCTGTCGCGCTCCGGGCGAGGATCACGGTGCGGCCCCGGGCGACGCGCTGCTGAAGCGCGGCGCAGGTCAGGGAGCGCGTATCGATCCGTTCCTGCGCCGCGGCACCGGTGGCGAGGACGGCCAGGAGAAGAACGCAGGCGAGACGGGTCATGGGTCCTTCCGGGCGTTGAAGGCTCCGCACCGAGGCCGGATATCGCGCGTAAATGTCGGATTTTTCCGGACGAGACCCGGTTTGCTCCGGTCGGACGGGGACCCTTATCCACCCGATCGGCCCAAGCCGACGATGCGACCACCGGACGCGCCGGGCGGGGCCTTACCCCGAAGGACCTCCGCCCGGTCCCGGACGCCGTGCGGCAAGGCCCCAATCCGGGGCTTCGGTTCGGGGGATGCGCCGGACGTCATCGTTCGGGGTTCGGCCGATGGTCCCCGGGCGCCGACATGGATCCGGGCAGGAGACGGGTGTCCCAGATGCAGGGGCGGCCGGTCCGCTTGGCCTCGTACATCGCCGCGTCGGCCCGCTCCGTCAGGCATGGCGCCCGGGTGGCATGGAGGGGGGCGCAGGCGATACCGATGGCGGCCGTGATGCGGACCCGCCGCCCCGCCCCGAGGTCGTAGGGCTGCGCCAGCCTGTCCTGGAGACGCAGGGCGAAGGTCAGGGCCGGCGCCGGATCGGTCCCGGCCAGGAGCACGCTGAACTCGTCGCCTCCGAGGCGGGCCGCCATGTCGGAGTCGCGGAGCTCCCCCTGCAGCCGCTCGGCCAGTCGCTGCAGCAGCGCGTCCCCCACCGCATGGCCGTAATCGTCATTCACCGGCTTGAAGCCGTCGAGATCGAGGCAGAGCAGGGCGCAGCTCTCACCGCTGGAGCTCCCCAGGGCCCGGTCGAGCCGGGCCGCGAACAGGGAGCGGTTCGGCAACCCGGTGAGCGGATCGTGCTGGGCCATGTAGCGCAGGCGTGTCTCCGTGCGGCGGCGCTCGGTCACGTCCTCGCACAGGGCCGCCCAGCCACCCCCGGATTGCGGCTGGACCGTGATCGCGATCTGGCGCCCGTCCGGCAGGGTCTGAAGCGCGGAGCCGGACCCGCCCTGCACGACGGAGCGCCGACGCGCGGCCCAGAGATCGGCAGGATCCTGACCCGCGCGCCGATCCCCGACAAGGCTCAGCGCGCTCACGTCCCGGGCCTGCAGGCCGGGCCTGACGCGCCGGGATGGGCCGCCGAAGAGGCGCCTGTAGCCGGCGCTGACGAACAGCAGGCGATCGGCGGCGTCGAACAGGCACAGGCCGTGCGGCAGGCTGTCGAGGGCGCCGATAAGGCCGGGCCCGAGGCAGGGGCTGCGACCGGGCCTCCGGCGTCGGCAGCTGCCGACCGGCCGTCCGCCACGCCCGATCAGCCGCGCCGCATCGTCCTCCGATCGCGCCGTCATCCCGGTCCCCTCGTGTCCCGCCGTCGCCCGCCCTGCGGCGGCCGACTGAAATCCGGATGGAAACTGATCCCCGAGGTATCTAGAATGGGATTCCTTTCGCCAACCTTGACGATGCGGTGCGACCTTCAACGATAGAGGTTGATTTCGCGGATCACGCGACAATCCCGTGCAGGTGTTCAATACGCCGGACTTGGTATCAATACACCGTTTAGACGTCAAAAGATTCAATAAAACGCCGTTTTTAGAATGTTTTCGCGATAATATCTCCGCGAAAACAGCATATCACGACTGCCTCGACAGTCGAAGCCCGGGGGCTTGGCAGCCGCCGAGGGCGGATCAGGGGGCGTCCTGCACGCCGTGATGCCCGTCCAGAACCGTGTCGCTGGTCGGGACGGCCTCGGCCACCGCCTGAGCCCGGCGGATGTCCGGGGCGGTCGCCTCCTCCCGGAAGGCCGCCACCGCCTCCGAGAGCGGCAGCGTGCGGGTCTGCTGGCTGCCGAGCCGGCGGATCGAGACCGTCCGCTCCTCGGCCTCGCGCTTGCCCAGCGCCAGGAGCACCGGCACCTTGGCCAGCGAGTGCTCCCGCACCTTGTAGTTGATCTTCTCGTTGCGCAGATCCGCCTCGACCCGCAGGCCGGCGCGATCCAGGGCGCGGATCACCTCATGGGCGTAGGCATCGGCCTCCCCGGTGATCGTGGCCACCACCACCTGCACCGGCGCCAGCCAGAGGGGGAAATGCCCGGCGAAATGCTCGATCAGGATGCCGGTGAACCGCTCCATCGAGCCGCAGATCGCCCGGTGCACCATCACGGGCGGCTTCCGCGCGCCGTCGGCGTCGATGTAGAAGGCGCCGAACCGCTCGGGCAGGTTGAAGTCCACCTGGGTGGTGCCGCATTGCCAGTCGCGGCCGATGGCGTCGCGCAGGACGTACTCGAATTTGGGCCCGTAGAACGCGCCCTCCCCCGGATTGACCTCCGTGCGGATCCGGCCCGCCGATTGTTCTTCGATCTGCGCCAGCACCCGGGTCATCACGTCCTCGGCGTGGTCCCAGAGGGCGTCCGAGCCGACGCGCTTCTCGGGCCGGGTCGAGAGCTTCACGACGATCTGGTCGAAGCCGAAATCGGCGTAGGTCGAGAGGATCAGGTCGTTGATCTTGAGGCACTCGTCGGCGAGCTGGTCCTCGGTGCAGAACACGTGGGCATCGTCCTGCGTGAAGCCGCGCACCCGCATCAGCCCGTGCATGGCGCCCGAGGGCTCGTAGCGGTGGACCACGCCGAACTCGGCCATGCGCAACGGCAGGTCGCGGTAGGACTTCAACCCATGCTTGAAGATCTGCACGTGGCCCGGGCAGTTCATCGGCTTGAGGGCGAACCAGCGCTTGTCCTCGGCCTCCTCGCCGGCCGACTGCGCGGCGAACATGTTCTCCCGGTACCAGCCCCAGTGGCCGGAGGTCTCCCACAGGGACTTGTCGAGGATCTGCGGGGCGTTGACCTCGGCGTAGTCGCCGCGCAGGCGCCGGCGCATGTAGGCGATCAGCGCCTGGAAGATCGTCCAGCCCTTGGCGTGCCAGAAGACGACGCCCGGCCCCTCCTCCTGGAAGTGGAACAGGTCCATCTCGCGCCCGAGGCGGCGGTGGTCCCGGCGTTCGGCCTCCTCCAGACGGTGCAGGTAGCCGTCGAGATCGGCCTGGGCGGCCCAGGCGGTGCCGTAGATGCGAGTCAGCATCGGGTTGTTCGAATCACCCCGCCAATAGGCGCCCGCGACCTTCATCAGCTTGAAGGCGGTGCCGACCTTGGCCGTCGAGGTCATGTGCGGACCGCGGCAGAGGTCGAACCACTCGCCCTGCCGGTAGATCTTCAGATCCTCGCCGGGGGGAATGGCGTCGACCAGCTCGACCTTGAACTTTTCCTGCTTGCCCTCGAACAGCGCGCGCACGTCCGCGCGCGTCCAGATTTCTTTCGTGAAGGGTGCATCGCGCGCAATGATCTCGCGCATCTTCGCCTCGATGGCCGGGAAATCGTCGGGCGTGAACGGGGTCTCGCGATAGAAATCGTAGTAGAAGCCGTTCTCGATCACCGGGCCGATCGTCACCTGCGTGTCCGGCCAGAGGCTCTGGACGGCCTCGGCGAGGACGTGGGCGCAATCGTGGCGGATCAACTCCAGGCTGCGCGGGTCGGTGCGGTCGAGGAACTCGATGCGGGCATCGTGGGCGATCGGATCGTCGAGGTCGGCGACCGTGCCGTCGAGCGCCATGGCGACGGTGCGCTTGGCCAGCGACTTGGCGATGCCCTCGACCACGGCGCGACCGGTGGTGCCGGCGGCGATCTCCCGGGTGTTGCCATCTGGGAAGGTGAGAATCGGCATGGATCAAACGTCTCCGGGCTCAGTCCTGCATACGCGGCAGGTAAGCGGTTTCAGGGGAGCGGCCGTGTAGACCGATTTTTTGGGCGTGGGAACAACGGTGCGGCACATCCCTGCGCGCCGGTGCCTGCCCGAGCCTGTCCTCCAGATGCGCATCATCGTCCCCGCGCGCCTGCGGCGCCGGGGGCTTGGCCCAAGAAGCAACACGCGGGACGCGGGACGCCGCGGGAACCCAGGTGGTGAGAGAACGCGCGGGATCCGATCCCCGCGGCGCCCGCGGCATCGACCGGGCGTGGGCCCCGGCCGGTGCCGTCTTTCTCGTCGCGGTGCTTTTCAGCGCGCCCGATCCTGCGACGTCTCTGCAGACGGTCTCGGACGAGGTGCACGCACCTCCGGAACCCGCAGTGAGTCTGTGGCCTTCCAGCCGTTTGCCCGTCTCGTAATGGACGGGTCCGCAGGTCCCTTGGGGTCGGCCCAGAGGAGGGTCGGCGCGGGGGCATTTCCTCAGCCCCGCCGGGTTGGCCCGGTGTTTCTCCGCCCGGATCCGAGACACGCCCCGTATCGGTCACGCCGCCCGGGGCGATGGCGGCTGAGAGCCACCGACGCGGGCACCGCCCCGTCCCCGGACCCGCCCGGTCAGCCACCGGGCGGGCCCCGAAGGACGGACCGGGATCGCTCCCGGACCGCCGCGGACAGGTGTCGGCTAATGAGCACAGAATAGGAACATTGTCAAGGGCGGGCGTGCTGCGCGCATTCCCTCCCCCCTCTGCGGGGGAGGGTGGCCCCGGCGTCAGCAGGGGTCGGGTGAGGGGAGCCCGGGTTCAGGACAGGGCACGGCCTTCACGGCGGGCGTAGCCTCGTTCTGCACCGTCGCTCCCCTCTCCCGACCCCCTTCGGGGGCCACCCTCCCCCGCAGAGGGGGGAGGGAGATCCGGCGGAGTTGGCTCTTTATCCATTGAGGACGCGTGATCATCGTAGACCGCGCGTGCGAGAGCGCGCGGGAGTACGTGCGTCCCGTCGAACAGGTGCAGCAGAGCCCCCCTCACCCCGCGCGCTGGAGCCGGCTCGCGAAGAACCCGTCGAGACCGCCGCGGGCGCCCGGCACCTCGGCGAAATGGCACGGCAGGGTCCGCAGATCGCCGTTCGCGTCGATCAGCCCGGTGGCGCCGCCGACCTCCTCGGGTCGCACCGGAACACGCGTGAACCGGGGTTCGCGGGCCAGGAAGGCCGCGACCTGCGCCTCACCCTCCTCCGGCTCCAGCGAGCAGGTGCAGTAGACGAGAGACCCGCCCGGCCGCACCAGTCCGGCCGCGTGGTCGAGGAGCCGGGCCTGGAGCGCGGCGAGGCGGCCGATATCGGACTCCGCCTTGGTCCAGGCCACGTCCGGGTGCCGCCGGATCGTGCCGGTGGCCGAGCAGGGTGCGTCGAGCAGCACCGCATCGTGGTCCTGCGGCTCCAGGGCGAGGGCATCGGCGACCGCGATCTCGACGTCGAGGCCGAGGCGCGCGACGTTCTCGCGCAGCCGCTCCAGCCGGGGCGCGGAGCGGTCGACGGCGGTGACGTGCGCCCCCGCGGCGGCGAGCTGCAGGGTTTTGCCGCCGGGCGCCGCGCAGAGGTCGAGCACCCGGATGCCGGGACGCGGTGCCAGCAGCCGCGCCGGGAGCGCGGCGGCGGCGTCCTGGACCCACCATGCGCCCTCCTGGAATCCGGGGAGGTCGGGGATCGCCGGGCCGTTCTCGGCCAGGCGCAGGGAGCCGGTCGGCAGCGTCACGGCGCCGAGCCGCCCGGCCCACTCGGCGGGCTCGCCCCGTGGCGTCAGATCGATGGCGGCCCCCGCGAGATGGGCGCGCGCGATCGCCGCGGCACGCTCCGGCCCGTAGGCCGCGACCCAGCGCCGGGCGAGCCAGTCCGGCGTGTTGACCGCCAGCGCGTCCGCGCCCGCGGCCAGGATCGCGTCGCGCTCCCGGGCGATCCGGCGCAGAACGGCGTTCACGAGGCCGGCGAGGTGGGCGGTGCGGGTGTCCCCCTTGGCGAGCCGCACGGCGAGGTCGACGGCCGCGTGGTCGGGCACGGCGAGATCAAGGATCTGGGCGCTCGCGGTGGCCAGCAAAGCCGTGAGCTGCGGTTTGGCCGTGGGCAGCCCCTGCTCCAGCCGCGCCGCGAGGGCGGTGCGGATCAGCCCGTAGCGCCGGAAGGTCGCCACCGCGATGGCCCGTGCCAGCCCGGCATCGGCCGGCGCCAGCGCTTCCGCGCGGATCGCCTGGGCCAGGGCATCATCCAGCGCGGGCGCCCGCTCCTGCCCGATCAGGGCCGCGACCGCCTGCATCGCCGCGCGTCGCGCGCCTAAACCCGCCGTGTCCGGACCGGTCGTGCCCGTCGAAGCGCCGTCCCGCGTGTTGCGGCCCATGTCCCGCGATGCCACTTCTGCTCCAGATCCGAAATCTCTCGGACCCATGCCCTCACACCCGAGCGAGCGCGATGCAAGACTCGATGCAAGACGCGAAGGGACACGACGTGAACGCACAGGATACGAACGCCGGCGCGGCCGAGCCCCGCCGGCTCAGCCCGGCGGCGGAGCGCGCCCTGGCCGAGGCGGCGGCGCGCCGGGCGGCCATCGATGCCCGCGCCGCGGCGATCAGCGCCACGCCCGAGCGCAAGGGCCGCGGCGGCCTGGAGCCGGTGCGCTATGACGATTGGGAGGTGAAGGGGCTCGCGGTCGATTTTTGAGGCTCCGCAGTCGGTCATTCCCGGCCGCTCCCGATCGCCGATCCCGGGACACGGGGCGGCGGTCCGGGATGCCATGAGGCGTCGGGCCGCGCATGCGGTTCCGCGGACGCTCGGAACGGGGCTGCCCGGTGCCCGTTCCCCTGCCTCACCGGCAGGAGACGACACGATGGCGACGAAGGTATCGGCCCGGAGCGCGGCCGCGGGGCCGCACGGCGAGATCACCCTGGCCCGGGGCGAGCGGCTGGGCATGCGCATGTGGCGGGCCGAGGAGCCCAACGCCGACAAGCCGATGACCACCTCCCCCCACGAGACCGTGGGGTACGTCGTCAGCGGCCGGGCGGAGCTGGTGGTCGGGGGCGAGACCGTGGCGCTCGCCGCCGGCGACTCGTATTGCGTGCCGGCGGGCGCCGAGCACACCTATCGGATCCTGGAGACCTTCACGGCCGTGGAGGCGACGGCACCGCCCGCCGGCTGAGGGCGATCGACCCTCATCGGGTCATATAGACCTGCGCGCCCACATCGACGCGTCCGTATAGGTCGACCACGTCCTGATTGAACATCCGGATGCAGCCGTAGGACGCGTAGGTGCCCACCGAACTCGGGCGGTTGGTGCCGTGGATGGCATATTCGCCGCCGGCCAGCGTCATCGCGGCGGCACCCATCGGGTTGTGCGGCGAGCCGCCGGCGATCAGGCTCGGCAGGCGCGGGTTGTCGCGCTTCACCTCGGCCGGGGGCGACCAGGCCGGGGCGACGTATTTGCCGTCTATGGATGCGGTCCCGAACCATTGCTTGCCGGGCTTGCCCACCGCCACGGGGTAGCGGATCGCCGTCCCGTCGCCGGTCACCAGATAGAGCTTGCGCTGCGAGACGCTGATCACGATCGAGCCCGGGGCGACCCCGTTCTGAAAGGGTACGACCTCGCGGGCCTGCGCCGCACCGAAGCAACCGGCCAGCATCACGCCGGCCAAACCGAATAGAGCCGCGACCCGACCTGGCATCTTCGTGATCCTCGACAAGCCAATATCCCTGCGGCCGAGTAAGTCACGGCCGAGCTTGCCGTTCCAGGAAAAGCTATGGTTGATGCGGGACTGCGCCCCGAAACCCGCGGTCACGGTAAAGCAGCAACGTAAATCGTCCGGTGACGGGACGGGCAAGACTTACCGTCTGGCCGGTGCGTCGGCTCAGCGCTCGAACAGGATGCGGCCCCGGGCGTCCTCGGCTTGCCAGCCGTGGCGCTCCAGTTCCGGGTCGCGATGCTCCTCCACCGGATGGCCGACGCACAGATAGGCGACGAGCCGCCACGTGTCCGGCACCGCCAGGATCGCCGTCACGGAAGCGGGTTCCAGGATCGAGACCCAGCCGACGCCGAGCCCCCGCGCCCGGGCGGCCAGCCAGAAGCACTGCACCGCCCCGACCACCGAATAGGCCAGGGTCTCCGGCATGCTGGCCCGGCCGAGGCCGAGGCCGGTCTCGGTCGCCAGATCGCAGAAGGCGGCGAGATGCACCGGCGCCTCCCGCAGGCCGGCGAGCTTCAGGGCCCGGTACTCCGCCGCGCGCACGGCATCGTAGGCCGCCGCCGCCGCCGCATTGCAGCGGGTGAAGCTCTCGGTGACGGCCGCGCGACGCCCGGGATCCGAGACCCGCACGAACCGCCAGGGCCGGCTGTTGCCGACGGAGGGGGCCCTGTGCGCCGCCGCCAGACAGGCCTGCAGCTGGTCCGCGCCGACCGGATCCGCGCGAAAACGGCGCACGTCCCGGCGCCACGCGAACAGCGCGTCGAGGTCGTGCACGAAGGCGTCGTCGAAGGCGGGCGGCCCCATGATGGGCGTGGCATACCCGCATCCCGGAACGAACCGAAACGAAAAAAGGCCGCCCGGGTGGGCGGCCTGAAGTCTTGGGTCTCGAAACCTCGGAGTGCCGGGTCCTGGGATCCCGATCGGCGACCGATGGCTGGGGAGCTGGGTCGCGGGCGCCGGAGGGGCGGGGCTCGGCGAGGTTCAGTCGATGTTGTGCCCGTGCAACGCGGCCCGCGAAAGGCGCGAATTGGGCAGAACCATGTTTTTTGTCGCTTGGGTGTGTCTTCGGTGACACGGGGTCTGCCGGACCACCCTTGCGGGCCGCTGCCGCGAGGCCCATCATCCGGCAAAGGACCGACGACGCGGGAGCGATGATGACCGAGAGGACGGGCGCCGGGCCGAGGCCCGACGAGGCGGCGGGACACGTCATCCCCTTTCCAGCCCGCGCGGCTCCTCTGCAGATCGCCTTCAATCGGGATGAGCTGCGCGTGATCTTCAACCTGTACGGCAGGCAGGTCGCGGCCGGCGAGTGGCGCGACTATGCCCTCGACTTCCGCCCCGACAAGGCGGTGTTCTCGATCTACCGCCGCGCTTCCGAGATGCCGCTCTACCGGATCGAGAAGGACCCACGGCTCGCCCGCCGTCAGGGCGCCTACGCGGTGATCGCGGCGAGCGGCCAGATCCTGAAGCGCGGGACCGAACTCGCCCGGGTGATCGCCGTTCTGGAGCCGGCGCCCCGGGCGGTCTGACCAAATTGCGTCAGGCCAGGCTCATCCGGCGAAGGGTCGCGGCGATCTCGGCCCGGACCTCCGGCGGCAGCGGCCGGATCGGGCGCGGCGGCTCGGCGCGGCAGAGGCCGAGGAGATCGGCCAGGACGTAGACGACGCGCAGGCTGGAATGCGCCCGGAACAGCGCCCAGAGCGGTTCGAGCTCCGCGTTCAGGGCGCGGGCCCGCGCCGCGTCGCCCGCCTCGACGGCCTGGACGATCGCCAGGCAGGTCCGGGGGAACAGGCCGCCCGCCACGCTGAACCACGCGGTGCCGCCGGCGATCAGCGACTCGGTCACGTTCCAGTCGCCGCTGAACCCGATCGGAAAACCCTCCGGGACCGCGCTGCGCAGGGCCGCGACGCCGGTCGCAGCGGCGGCCGGCTCGGGTGCCGGGCACTTGGCAGCCACCACTCCGGACAGGCGCGCGATCCGGCCGATCAGGTCCGGTGAGAAACAGAAATGCGTGGTGGCCGGATTGTCGTAGATGACGAGGGGCAGGCCGCCCTCCCCCGCCACGGCCGCGAAATGCGCGAAAACCTCGTCGTCCGTCAGGGGCGTGTAGGAGACGGGGGCGAGCAGGCCCGCCGCCGCGCCGGCCGCGCGCGCATCCTGCGCCAGTTCGATCGCCTCGTCGGTGCGCAGCGCGCTGATCCCGACCAGGAGCGGCACGCGATCACCCACGGCCTCGGCGGCGATGGTCACCGCCCGGCGACGCTCCGCGCGGGTCAGATAGGCGTAGGTCCCGGTGCTGCCCAGCAGTCCGATCGAACCGACGCCAGCCGCCGCCAGGGGCTCCAGCAGCCGGCGCAGGCCCACGGCGTCGACGTGGCCGGCAGCGTCGCTCGGGGTGATCGGGAAGGCCGAGAGGCCGGAGAGTTTTTCGCGCATCACGGAGAGATAGCGGGATCCCGCGATCCGGGCGCGCAAAAAGAAACCCCGGCGGTTTACCGCCGGGGTTTCCTCCGTCCGCGGTTCTGGTGAGGCTTAGCGGCGGTCGCCAATCAGGCTCAGCAGGAACTGGAACATGTTGATGAAATCGAGATAGAGGGTCAGGGCGCCGTTGACCGACATCTTGGCCGCCATCTCACCGTCGAAGCCGCCGTAGAGATACATCTCCTTGAGCTTCTGCGTGTCGTAGGCGGTCAGCCCCGCGAAAATCAGCACGCCCAGCACCGAGACGGCAAACTGGAGGGCCGAGGACGCGAAGAAGATGTTCACCAGCGACGCCAGGATGATGCCGATCAGGCCCATCATCAGGAACGAGCCCATCCCCGAGAGGCTGCGCTTGGTGGTGTAGCCCCAAAGGCTGAGCGAGCCGAAGGCCGCCGCCGTGATGAAGAACACCTGGACGACGCTCCCCCCGGTGAAGACCAGGAGCAGCGAGGACATCGAGGCGCCCATCACCGCCGCGAAGCCCCAGAACATCGACCGGGCCGAGGAGGCCGACATCCGGTCCATCTTCATCGAGAAGACGAAGATGAAGGCCAGGGGGGCGAGCATCAGGACCCACTTGAGCGGGCTCTGGTAGAGGGTCTGGCCGAACGGGGTCAGGATCGGGCGCGTGCCCTGATAGGCGGCGACCGAGGCCATGTTCAGGCCGAGGGCGACGAGACCGGAGATCCCGAGGCCCACGACCATGTTGTTGTAGACGCCGAGCATGAAGGCACGCAGGCCCTGATCGACCTCGACCTGGGTGCCGGCATAGCCGGCCGGCCGCTGCTGGGCGCCGTACCGGAAGGGGCTATTCTCAAATGCCATGGGAGTTTCCTTGCGGAGGCTCTCTCAGCGTGGTGTTTCGGGCGAGGCCCACGCAGGACCTCTGGCGCCGGACTGGCGCCTCGGACAGGAATATGTTGCGGCCGCGTCGCCGGCACAAGTGCCCGGCCACGGTTGCCGGACCGGTTTTCCGTGTCCGAACCATGTATTTTTGTCCATCTGGCCCGGGATTAAAATGCTTTCCGGCCCCGCGGCCGCGCGTTCGACTGCGGGTTGCCGCGCCCCCGTGATGAGGAAGGCTTCGCGCAAAGTCTTAACGGCTTCCTTATGCCACGCGCGAACACGGCCATCTCTGGTTGCGCGCGGTGATTCTCGCGCGGCACGATCACCGTGCGCAAGCGCGGCACGCGGCCTGTTCGGCCCGGAATCCTGGGTTTCCAAAGGGCTTCAGCCCTTTGGCTGGTTCTCTGGGCCGCGCCCTGAGGCGTTCTCCAGGGCTCTGCCCTGGACCCGCGAAAGGTCTCGACCTTTCGAAACCATGACGCGATGCGCACGACCGCGCACGTCCGTCGATCGGGCACTCAGATCTGCCGCAGATACGGTGCCGGCTTCTGCCCCAGGATCCGCCACGTGCCGAGGAGCCCGAGCAGGATCGCGAGCGCCACCGCGGCGAGCGCCGCCACCAGCGCCCCGGAGAGGTCCAGCCGGAAGTCGAGGTGCATCACCTTGGCGACGATCACCCAGCCGGCGAGCGTGCCGGCGGCGAGGCCGAACAGGGCCGTGGCGAATCCCAGGGCCGCGTACTCGATCGCGTAGGCCGAGAGCAGGCGGGACCGGCTCGCCCCCAGCACCTTGAGCACGACGGCGTCGTAGAGCCGCGCCCGGTGCCCGGCCGCGATGGCGCCGGCCAGCACGAACAGGCTCGCCAGGACCGCGACGGCGCTCGCCCCGCGGATCGCCAGGACCAGCCGGCCGACGAGGTCGCCGATCGCGTCGAGGGCGTCCTTCACCCGCACGGCGCTCACCGACGGGAAGGTTTTGGCGACATCGCGCAGGATGTGGTTCTCGGCCCCCGCATCGACGCCCCCGGGCAGCGTGAGCGTGGCGAGGTCCGAGTGCGGCGCCCCGCGGAAGGTGCCGGGCGAGAACACCATCACGAAGTTGATGCCGAGGTTGCGCCACTCCACCCGGCGCAGGTTGAAGATCGTCGCGGTGAGGTCGCGGCCGAGCACGTTCACCGTGACAGTGTCGCCGAGCTTGAGGCCGAGCTGGCGGGCGAGGTCGGTCTCGAAGGAGACGAGCGGCTTGGTGCCCTGCTCGGCGCTCCACCACGCGCCGTCGGTGAGGCTCGAACCCTCCGGCACCGTATCGGCGTAGGTGATGCCCCGGTCGCCGTCGAGCACCCAGGCGGCGTCCTCCGGCGGGCGGATCTTGCTCGCCGGCACGCCGTTCAGGGCGACGATCCGGCCGCGCATCATCGGCACGTCCTCGATCTTCCCGTTGGGGGCCGCGCGGGCCAGGAACTCCCGGAACGCGCCGGCGTCGCGGGACGGGATGTCGAGGAAGAACAGGTTCGGCGCCCGGGCCGGCAGGGTCGCGCTGATCGTGCGGCGGACATTGGCGTCGATCAGGCTGAGGGTGACGAGCAGCGTCACCCCGAGCCCGAGCGACAGGACGATGGCGGGCGTCAGCGCCCCGGGGCGGTGGAGGTTGGCGAGCGCCATCCGGGGCGCGGGCCAGCGCGGATGCGGCAGGCGGCGGGCCGCCGCCATCAGGCCGAGGGCCACGACGTGCAGCAGGCCGAAGGCGATGGCGGCGGCCGCGATGAAGATCAGCGCCACGCGCCGGTCGAAGGCGGTCGCCACCGACAGGCCGACCAGGGCCGCGAGGCTTAGGCCCAGCCAAATCCGGTAGCGCCAGCGCGTGCGCACCCGGGCCGGGTCGACCGTATCGCGGAACAGGCCCGAGACCGGCACGTCGTGGGCGCGGCCCAGAGGCGTGATCGCGAAGGCGAAGGCGGTGATCAGCCCATAGGCGGCGGCGAGGGCCAGCTCCCCCGGGGCGAGGGTCGGGTTGAGCGGCAGCGGCAGGTCGGCCGAGAACAGCGCGTCGAGGAGGAAGGGCAGGCTCGCGCCGATGACGAGACCGATCAGCGTGCCGAGGCCGGCGATCAGCATCACCTGGGTCAGGTAGAGGGCGACCACCTGCGAGCCCGGGGCGCCGACGCTCTTGAGGGTCGCGATCGAGGGGCGCTTGCGCTCCACGAAGGCGTGCACGGCGTTGCCGACGCCGACGCCGCCGACGATCAGCGCGGTGAGCCCCACCAGGGTCAGGAACTGGGTGAACCGTTCGATGCTCTTGGAAAAGCGCGGGTCGGCATTGGTGCGGGACCGGATCTCCCATCCCGCCTCCGGCGTCGCCGCACGGATCCGGCCCTGCGCGGTGTCAAGGTCAGCATCCGACGCGCCGGGGGGCAGGAGGATCCGGTAGCTCCAGCGGTTGAGGCTGCCGGGCTGCACGAGGCCGGTGGCACGCAGCGTCGGCTCGGCAATCATCAGCCGCGGCCCGAAGCCGATACCGCCGGCGATCTTGTCCGGCTCGGACACGATGGTGCCGCGGATCGCGACCGGATGACCGGCCAGCGCGATCCGATCGCCGACCTTGACGGCGAGGCGCGTGAGCAGGGCCGAATCGGCAAGCGCCCCCGGCACGCCGTCCCGCTCGGCCAGCAGGTCCGTCAGCCGGCCCGGTGGATCGGTGACGAGCTCGCCCGCGGCCGGATAGGTGGCGGGGTCGACGGCCTTCAGTTCGACGAGGGCCGCGTCGCCGTTCGCCGCCGCCATCGCGCGCAGGGAGGCGACCACGTCGAGGCGGCCCTCCCGGGCCAGGGCCTGCCGCTCCGGGTCGGTCGCCTCGCGGTTGATGAGGTTGTAGGCGAGATCGCCCCCGAGGATCCGGCGGCCCTCCCGGCCGAGACCGTCCGAGAGCGAGCGCGAGATCGAGGCGACCCCGGCGATCGCCGCGACGCCGAGGGCGATGCAGGCGAGGAACACCCCAAACCCGCTGAGGCCGCCGCGCGATTCGCGCAAGGCCAGGCGCAGGGTGAGCGGGATGCGGCGGGGATTGTTGGGCTGGGGACGGGAAATGGTACCGTGCATGGCGCTATACCGAGCCGGGATGCCGCGCACCCCCTCCTCCTTCTGCGGGGGCGGGTGGCCCCTGCGTCAGCCGGGGTCGGGTCGGGACGTAGTCCCACAAGAGGGGAACCCGGCATCCGGACGGGCCGCAGCCTTCATGACGGCGACTGCCCCGTCCTGCACCGTCGCTCCCCCCTCCCGACCCGCTTCGCGGGCCATCCTCCCCCGCAGAGGGGGGAGGGAATGCGCACAGACCGTCGCGCTCGAATGCCGTCATCACGCCGTCACCGCCTCCTCGATCCGCCCCGAGCGCAGGCGCACGGTGCGGTCGCACAGGCGGGCGAGGCCATTGTCGTGGGTGACCAGAACCAGCGTCGCGCCGCGGTCACGCTTCAGCCGGAACAGGAGATCGACGATCTGGCGGCCGGTGGATTCGTCGAGGTTGCCCGTGGGTTCGTCGGCCACCAGGATCGCCGGATCGGGGGCGATCGCCCGGGCGATGGCCACGCGCTGCTGCTCGCCGCCAGAGAGCTGCGCCGGGTAATGGTGCAGCCGGTGCCCGAGGCCGACAGCCTCCAGCTCGGCGCGGGCCCGGTCCAGGGCGCCGGGCCGGTCGGCGAGTTCGAGCGGCAGCGCCACGTTCTCCAGGGCCGTCATGGTCGGCACGAGGTGGAAGGCCTGGAACACGATGCCGATGCGCCGGCCCCGGAAGCGGGCGAGCCCGTCCTCGTCGAGGCGGACGAGGTCGGTCTCCTCGATGATCACGCCGCCGGAATCCGGCCGCTCGAGGCCGGCCATCACCATCAGCAGCGTCGATTTGCCCGAGCCGGACGGGCCGACGAGACCCACCGCCTCGCCGCGGCCGACGGTCAGCGAGATGCCGCGCAGGACATGGACCCGGGCAGCGCCCCGGCCCAGGCTGAGATCGATGTCGGACAGCGCGATCGCCGGCTCGCGGAGCACCTTGCCTTGGCTCACGGGCGAGCCGATCTGTGGGCGATGACGAGCATGGCGCGCGAGGTCCTCGGTTGGCTTCGATCTTGGCTGCACGGGCCGCGGATGCACCGCGATATGGGTTCCGCATTGGGGCCACGCCATGACGGCGCCGCTGTGTTCCGCCGCACACCCCTGTTTGCCGCAGCGCTAGCCCTCGTCATGGTCCCTTTCATGACAGCCGCCCGGGCGGCCCCGGGCGGACCGGTCAGGCTCGTCGCCCTCGGCGACAGCCTCACCGCCGGCTACAGGCTGCCGGCCGACGCCGCGTTCCCCACCGTGCTGGAGCGCCTGCTCAAGGCCGGGGGCGCGGACGTGACCGTGGCCAATGCCGGCGTCTCCGGCGACACCGCCACCGGCGGCCTCGACCGCGTCGACTGGTCGGTGCCGGATGGGACCGCCGGGGTGATCCTCGAACTCGGCGCCAACGACATGCTGCGCGGCACCGATCCGAAGGTGACCGAGGCGGCCCTGGCGGCGATCATCGAGCGGCTGAAGGCGCGGGGGATCCCGGTGCTGCTCGCCGGGATGCAGGCCGCGCCCAATCTCGGGCCGGACTACAAGGCGCGGTTCGACGCGATCTACCCGATGCTTGCCAAGCGCTACGACCTGACCCTCTACCCGTTCTTCCTGGATGGGATCATCGGCGACCCGGCGCAGCACCTTGACGACGGGCTCCACCCGAACCGCCAGGGGGTCGAGACGATCGCGGCGCACATCCTGCCCACGGTGGAGAAGTTTTTGGGGGGCCTCCGGCAGGGGGCGTCGCGGTAGTGCCGCGCCTGTTCACCGGCCTCGCCGTGCCGCCAGCGGTCGCCGAGGCGCTGAAGATCCATCAGGGCGGCCTGCCCGGCGCCCGCTGGATCGCGCCGGGCGACTTCCACGTGACCCTGCGCTTCATTGGCGATGTCGAATCGACGGTGGCCGAGGAGGTCCTGGAGGCGCTCTCCGAGATGCGGGCGCGCCCTCCCCTCACGGTGACGCTCGCCGGCCTCGGCCTGTTCGGCGGCGACAAGCCGCGGGCGCTCTACGCCGCGGTGAGCCCGGATGCGGCGCTGACCGATCTCCAGGCCGAGCAGGAGCGTCTGGTCCGCCGGGCTGGCGTCGAACCGGAACGGCGCAAGTTCACCCCGCACGTGACCCTGGCGCGGCTCCGGCGCGACGCGACCCCGGAGGCCGCCGCGATGTACCTCTCGCAGGCGCCGGTCTTCGCACCGCTGACGTTCGCGGTGGACCGGGTGATACTGTTCTCGGCGCGGGACTCGACCGGGGGCGGGCCGTATCTGGCGGAGGCGGAATTTCCGTTCGCGTAGGTGGCAAGGTCCGTATCTGCCACGTGCCCTCCCTCCCCCCTCTGCGGGGGAGGGAGAGAAACGGGGCCGGAGCGGCCTGTTCTCGGATCGACCTACAACCGCCGCAGGGCCACGCTCTCGATCCGGTGGCTGGCACCCTTGGTGAGGATCAGGCTCGCCCGCTGGCGCGTGGGTAGAATATTCTCGCGCAGGTTCAGCAGATTGATCGTCGTCCAGAGCCGGTCGGCGATGTCCAGCGCCTCGGCCTCCGGGATTCCGGCGTACTTGCGGAAGTAGGAGCGCGGATCGCGGAACGCGGTCTGGCGCAGCTTCATGAATCGGGTGACGTACCAGCGGTGCAGGTCGTCCTCGTGGCCGTCGAGATAGATCGAGAAATCGAAGAAGTCGGACACGAACGGAATCGCAGTGCCGTCCCGGGGCAGGCGCGCGGGCTGGAGCACGTTCAGCCCCTCGACGATCAGGATGTCGGGGCTCTCCACCACCCGCTCCTCCCCGGGCACCCGGTCGTAGACGAGGTGCGAGTAGAGCGGCGCGGTCACGCGCTTGTGGCCGGCCTTCACGTCGTGGAGGAAGCGCAGCAGGGCGGCGGTGTCGTAGCTCTCGGGAAAACCCTTGCGCTCCATCAGGCCGTTGGCGGCGAGCGCGGCATTGGGCAGCAGGAAGCCGTCGGTGGTGACGAGATCGACCTTCGGCGTGTTCGGCCAGCGCGCCAGGAGGGCGGCCAGGATGCGGGCCGTGGTGGACTTCCCCACCGCCACCGAGCCGGCGAGCCCGATGATGTAGGGGGCCTTGGTCTCGCGCTCGGCCAGCAGGAAGCGCTGCGTCGCCTTGAACAGGCCCTGCGTCGCCGCGACGTAGAGGGCGAGGAGGCGCGACAGCGGCAGGTAGATCGCCTCCACCTCCTCCACCGAGATCGGGTCGTTGATCGATTGCAGCCGCTCGATATCCTCGGCCTTGAGGGTCAGCGGCGTGTCGGCGCGCAGCTGCGCCCATTCCTCCCGGCTGAAGCGGCGATAGGGCGAGAGCCGGTCCGACGCTTCGAGGATCGCCTCGACCGAGCCCGGCAGCGCGGCCGCGTTCACGCGTGGCGCCTCGCGGCCTTCTCGGCGATTCCGCTCTGCGCCGTGCGGCGCTCCAGCTCGGCCATCACCGCCTCGAGTTCGACCCCGCCGGCCCGGAGCAGCACCATCAAGTGGTAGAGGACATCCGCGGCCTCGTTCATCAGGCCGGTCTTGTCGCCCTGCACGGCGGCGATAGCCGCCTCCACCGCCTCCTCGCCGAGTTTCTTGGCCGCCTTGGCGGGCCCTTCGGACAGGAGCTTGGCCGTGTAGGAGGTGGCCGGATCGGTTCCGGCGCGGCTCGCCACGAGGGCAGCGAGGTCGGCGAGCGTGTAGGCGGTCATGAAGCGATCTGCAGGTTGGCTCGGTCCGTTCTATAGGGATTGGGACCGGAATTCGGCAGGAAATTGCGCCACGACCGCGTCGGGGGCAAGCGGTGCGGGTGAATACGGCTGCGCTTTGTCCGGCTCTTGATGTGACGGATCCCCGGGAGCTTTGCGGCACCCAGCCTCGGCGCACGGTTGGGGGCGGTTGCGACTCCCATTAGAATCATCCTTCCCGTCATCCGATGCGGGATCGACAGCGACCGGAAGCTCGGACAGTCGAGCGGTTCGACGCCGGATCATGCAGGACGCGTCGGCGGCGAAGGGGTGACGGTCGAAGGCGCCACCCTTCGAGGTGGTGGGATCGGGTCGCGATCGGAACGGTTCACCGAGCGGATCCTATGTCTACGCTTCATGCCGAAGCCTCGAGAAATCGTCGCTTTCCCCTATCCGCAAGGGGGAGGAGCGCGCGCCCCGTCGTGCCGGGATCGCTGTGCCGAACATTGTGAAAGAGCTGGGTCGAAGGCGTCATCCAGCGTTCATGGGGCGATACGCATGGCGGTCGCGCGTCAGTCGGGAATCTGTATGGCGAACGGAATTCATACACCACGACAAACGAGCAGATTTTGAGCCTTAGATTGAAATGCGGCGCAGTAATTCTCAGCAAATTTCTCCAACACAACTTGGACATAGAATGATTATTCTTTGTATCAAGTAAATTGACGATGTATAAGATTTCACCGCATGTAAACTAAAAATGAACGTTCAAAAAATCTCGGCCCTGACATGGGTCGGCTGAATACAAATCGTCCATCATCGTGCCCGTCATAAATTAAATTTCAATTTTGAGATTTATAATAATGAGACATTATTCCAAAATAGAAATTCGCAAAGGTGTCTTCCGTGACTTGATGTAATTTTGTTCTGGGCCGCTGGCCGCCACGTCTTTGAAACACTGGCCGTGCCGAAAGTTCTGTGTCAGAAGACCGATGCCTGGTTGTCCGGTCTTGAACGACGAGTGAAGGCCAAGTTCGGGGCAGGTCGCATGCCGAGCCGAAGCAGAAGACGTTTCCATGGCCACATCAGATGATCGGGCTTCCAAACCCGTGTTATGCAACTGAAGGATGATCAATCGCTGGGCCGACAGATGTCTCGGCATCGATCATCGCGCAAGGATGCTCCAACGAGCGCGGTCGCAACAGCGATCCCTCGTGGCGTCTCGGTCATTCTGCAGAAGAGAACGCGCGTCGTTATCCTCGGATGTCGACTTTTAAGTCTGGCGCTGAAACGCACAATTCCCGAGTCGAGCGAATGGTCAGTGCTGTCAAATAAAAAGCCCCTCTCGACATAGCGAAATCGATGATTTTAATCAACAGAAAAATATAAGGTTTATAACCGATGACTGGTGTGCATGAAGAATTTTCTTTGTCGACACACGGCGACAGCAAATCGTCACTAAGTGCATTGTTGATAGACTTTGCTTTAAGAAAATCATTTGCCCTACAGCATAAATTGTCCGATCCTGTCCTGCGTATGGAGGGTATGTCTGGGAAAAAATACAGGATCTTTATAAACAATCTGATGTCTTCGCTGCCTGATGCCCGTTATCTTGAAATCGGCACCTGGGCCGGGTCCACGGTTTGCGCGGCGATGTATGGCAACAAGGCGAAAGTTACCTGCGTCGACAACTGGTCGCTGTTCGGGGGACCTCGCGACCTATTCATGCAGAATGTCAACTTGTACAAGAATGACAATATAGATTTTCGATTTATCGAGGCCGACTTCAGGAAAATAGACTATTCAGCTATAGGGAAATTCAATATCTATTTTTTCGATGGACCTCATCGCGCCGAGGATCAGCGCGACGGGCTGCTTCTCGCCATGCCGTCCTTCGATGACGAAATAATCTTCATCGTTGACGATTGGAATTTTGAGCAAGTTCGCGCTGGAACGATCGCCGGTCTCAATCAATCCGGGCTGAATCTTTCTTATATGGTTGAAATACGATCGACACAAGACGGCAATCATCCAGTGCAATCGAAGTTTCAATATAGCGATTGGCACAACGGGTATTTCATATGCGTTCTCAGTAAGCGGTAGACGCTTGTCGGATCTCGCGCCGGATTTCGGATCTGGCGCGCGACGACGGCCCACTACCCGTTCGGCAGGTGCCGGGCCAGCGCCTCCAGCACGGCCATGCGGACAGCCACGCCCATCTCGACCTGCTCGCGGATCAGCGACTGCGCCCCGTCGGCGATCTCGGAGGAGATCTCGACGCCGCGGTTCATCGGTCCCGGATGCATCACCAGGGCGTCGGGCTTGGCCAGCGCCAGCTTCTCGCCGTCGAGGCCGAAATACCGGAAATACTCCTTCACGGAGGGCACGAACGAGCCGTTCATGCGCTCGCGCTGCAGCCGCAGCATCATCACGATGTCGCAGCCGACGAGACCTTTCCGCATATCGGTGAAGGTCTCGACGCCGAAGCGCTCGATCCCGGCCGGCAGCAGCGTCGAGGGGGCGATCAGGCGGACCCGCGCGCCCATCGCCTGGAGCAGGATGATGTTCGAGCGCGCCACCCGCGAGTGCAGGACATCGCCGCAGATCGCCACCTGAAGGCCCTCGATCCGGCCCTTGTTGCGCCGGATGGTCAGCGCGTCGAGGAGCGCCTGGGTCGGGTGCTCGTGCGCCCCGTCGCCGGCATTGACCACCGCGCAATCGACCTTGCGGGCGAGCAGATGCACGGCACCGGCCGATTCGTGGCGGACCACGATGATGTCGGGCCGCATGGCGTTCAGCGTCGCGGCGGTGTCGATCAGGGTCTCGCCCTTCTTCACCGAGGACGAGGCCACCGACATGTTCATCACGTCGGCGCCGAGCCGCTTGCCGGCGAGCTCGAAGGAGGATTGCGTCCGCGTCGAGGGCTCGAAGAACAGGTTGATCTGCGTGCGGCCCCGGAGCGTCGCGCGCTTCTTCTCGACCTGCCGCGAGATGTCCACGGCGGAATCGGCGGCGTCGAGCAGAACCTCGATGTCGGGCCGGGTCAGGCCCTCGATGCCGAGGAGGTGCCGGTGCGGGAAGGGCGCGGTCGGAGGCGTCGTCATGATGAGGCCCGGGTGTAGGTGCGGCGCGCTCCGCGGGCAAGGCTGCGATGGTCAGACATGTCGGTAAAGGCCGAAGCGGGTTCTGCTCCCACGCGGGCTATGACCTGCACAGGTTGGAGGTTTCTGCCGGCTTGTCCGGTCACTCGGAGGGGCGGTCCCGGCATCCCGCGCGCCCACCCTCCCCCCGCTGCGGGGGAGGGAGACGCGCGTGTGTCCGGCCGCCTCCAATGAAGATATGTGAATATCGTAGCCCGCACGGGAGAGAGGGGCCTGTTGCGCCCTGCCGCCAGCGTCGGTGCCGGATTGAGATGTGTGATCGCCCCTGCGGGGTGGGGCGGGCGCGGGTGGGTCGCTGGTTCTCACCCATTCGCGTGTGACGCCGGTCGCTCGGCGAGGCGAACCGCCTGCGGCGTTTTTTCCCGCGGATGGTAACCGGCGCGGCCTGCGCCACGTATTTGCCGGTACAGTCGGGATTCGGAGATGTCCCGGCCCCGCGACGCCAACCGGGATCCCGACACGTGGCCGCCTCCCCTACCCTCGAAGCCCCCGAGACCGTCGACCGCTCGGGGCGGCGCTGGTTCTACCGCCACCCGCTGGTGATCCGGCTGGCGCACTGGATCAACGCCGCGGTGCTGCTCGTGCTGCTGATGAGCGGCCTGCAGATCTTCAACGCCCACCCCGCCCTCTACTGGGGCGCGACCTCGACCTTCGACACGCCGGCGCTCGCCATCACCAGCGAGCAGGGACGCGACGGCACGAATCGCGGCGTGGTGACGGTCGGCTCCCACACCCTCGACACCACCGGCGTGCTCGGCCTGTCGAAGCAGGGCGGCACCGAAGTCGAGCGCGCCTTCCCGTCCTGGGCGACCCTGCCGGCCGACCAAGACCTCGCCACGGGGCGGCGCTGGCACTTCCTGTTCGCGTGGCTCCTGGTGATCAACGGCGCGGTCTATCTCCTCTACGGACTGTTCAGCGGCCAGCTCCGCCGGCGCCTGATCCCGGAGGGCGACCAGATCCGCGACTTCGGCGGTTCCGTGAAGGAGCACCTGCTCCTGCGCTTCCCCGAGGGCACGGAGGCCAAGCGCTACAACGTCATCCAGAAGCTGACCTACCTCGTCCTGGTGCTCGGCCTCCTGCCCGCGATGGTGCTCGCCGGTCTCGCCATGTCGCCGGGGATGGATGCCGCCTGGCCCTGGCTGACCGAGCTGTTCGGCGGCCGGCAATCGGCGCGCAGCATCCACTTCATCGCGGCCGGGCTGATCGTGCTGTTCGTGGTGGTCCACGTGCTGCTCGTGATCGTCTCCGGCCTCGTCAACAACATGCGCGGCATGATCACCGGCTGGTTCAGCCTCGGCCGCGACCGGGAGACCGCCCGATGATCCTCCACCGCCGCAAGCTCCTCACCGCGGGCGCCGGCCTGATGGGCACCGCGCTCCTCGGCGGCTGCGACAGGTTCGCCGGGACCGAGGAGGGGCAGCGCACCCTCAAGGTCGGCGAGGACGCGAACGCGTACGTCCAGCGCCTGCTGATGTCCCCCGCGACCCTGGCCCGGGAATTCCCGGCCGCGATGATCTCGCCCTGGTTCAAGCCGAACGGCACCATCGACCCGCCGGACCGCGGCTACCGCGCCCTGGCGGCGCAGACGTTTTCGGATTTCAAGCTCTCCGTCGACGGGCTCGTCCAGACGCCGCTGTCGCTGAGCCTCGCGGATCTGCGCGCCCTGCCCGCCCGCACCCAGATCACCCGCCACGATTGCGTCGAGGGCTGGAGCTGCATCGGGCAATGGTCCGGCGTGCCGCTCGCCGAGGTGCTGAAGAAGGCCGGGCTGAAGCCGCAGGCGCGCTACGCCGTGTTCCACTGCGCCGACACGCTGGAGGTCGAGGCCGGACCCAAGGGCGGCGGCAAGGGGCGCGGCCAGGGCGCGTCCCTGTGGCGCCCGACCCATCCGGGGGCGGTCCGCGACGCGTACGTCCAGCTCGCCGCCGCCGACGATTGGGGCGGCGCGCCGACCGCCACCGATGCGCCGAAGACTGACGCCCCCACGGATGATTGGGGCCAGGGCAGCCCGGCCCCGGAGCCCGAGGAGACGGGGATTCCGATCCGCTACTACGAGAGCATTGACCTCTACGACGCCTTCAACCCGCAGACGATCCTGGCCTACGACCTCAACGGCAAGCCGCTGCCGGTCTCGAACGGCGCGCCGCTGCGCCTGCGGGTCGAGCGCCAGCTCGGCTACAAGCAGGCCAAGTACGTGATGCGGGTGGAGATGGTGGAGTCGCTTGACGGCATCGGCCAGGGCAGCGGCGGCTACTGGGAGGATCGCGGCTACGAGTGGTACGCGGGGATCTGACCGCTCAGCGCGGCGTCTCCCCGCGCTCGCGCTCGACCGCCGCCATCAGTACGGCGTTGACGCGGGCCTGCCATCCGGGCCCCATGGCGCGGAAATGCGCGACCACCTCCGGAAGAAGGCGGACCATGACCGGTTCGTCCGCCGGTCCAGAGATAAGGTCGGGCGGGCCGCGCCGCACGAAGCGGTCGCCGACATGGAAGTCGGCCCGCGCGAGCATCGCGTCCGTCAGTTCGGGGATCTCGTCGTACTCCTCCGGCGTGATCGCGTGCGCGTCCACCTTGGCGAGGTCGCTTTGCACCGGGACCTCAGCAGATGAGCGGTGCGTAGCGCTTCTGCTCCCTGACATTGGCTTTCCTCATCGAGAAAACGTGGTGGTCCTGCTCTCGCGGTGTCCAGATCACGATCGTCATGCGGCCGGCTAGGAAGCCGACCGTGACGAGTCGGACCTCGCCGTAATCCTGACGGACATCCTCGAACGTGAATGTCCGGCCCGCAAACACCAGTGCCGCATCCTCGAAGTCGAGCCCGCGTTCCACCAGGGTCCGACTGCGCTTGGCCGGATCGTAGGTGATCGCCATCGCGCACCGTTCATATAAGCCGTGCGCGGGGCTTACGACGAGTCCCTCGGGCGAGGCTTGCGCGGATCCGCCATTTGACAACCCGTCCCCCGTAACCCACTTGTCCCCGGCGCGCGGCCCCGGCCCGACGGCGGGCAAACGTCCCACGCGAATTTCGAACAGAATTCGTCCGTCGCGCCAGGCTCCGTCGAGGGGCAGAGGTCTGAATGAAAGTCGTCGTCGTCGAGTCGCCGGCCAAAGCCAAGACGATCAACAAGTATCTCGGCCGCGACTATGAAGTCATCGCCTCCTTCGGGCATATCCGCGACCTGCCGGCCAAGGACGGCTCGGTCGATCCCGAGCAGGATTTCCACATGGTCTGGGAGCTGGCCGACCGGGGCGCCAGCCGCGTCAGCGAGATCGTCAAGGCGGTCAAGGGCGCCGACAAGCTGATCCTGGCGACCGACCCGGACCGCGAGGGCGAGGCGATCTCCTGGCACGTCCTCGAGGCCCTGAACGCCCGCAAGGCGCTCAAGGGCATCCCGGTGGAGCGCGTCACCTTCAACGCCATCACCAAGTCGTCGGTCGAGGCGGCGATGCGCAAGCCCCGGGAGATCGACCAGGCGCTGGTCGACGCCTACCTGGCGCGCCGGGCGCTCGACTATCTCGTCGGCTTCAACCTCTCGCCGGTCCTGTGGCGCAAGCTCCCCGGCGCCCGCTCGGCGGGGCGCGTGCAGTCCGTGGCGCTCCGCCTCGTGGTCGAGCGCGAGATGGAGATCGAGCGGTTCAAGCCGCGCGAGTACTGGACGCTCATCGCCACCCTGACGACCGCGGCGGGCGGGACCTTCGAGGCCCGCCTCGTGGGGGCGGACGGCAAGCGCATCCAGCGCCTCGATGTCGGGACGGGCGAGGAGGCCGCGGCGTTCAAGCGCGACCTCGAACTCGCGACCTTCCAGGTGGCCAGCGTCGAGGCCAAGCCCGCCAAGCGCCACCCCCAGCCGCCCTTCACCACCTCCACTCTCCAGCAGGAAGCATCGCGGAAACTCGGGATGGCGCCGGCCCAGACCATGCGGGTCGCCCAACGCCTCTACGAGGGGGTGGATGTCGGCGGCGAGACGGTCGGCATCATCACCTACATGCGGACCGACGGCGTCGACATGGCGCCGGAGGCGATCCAGGACACCCGCCGGGTCGTCGCCAAGGAGTTCGGCGACCGCTACGTGCCGGACGTGCCGCGCAAGTACAGCGTCAAGGCCAAGAACGCCCAGGAGGCTCACGAGGCCGTGCGGCCGACCGATATGGGCCGCCTGCCCAAGATGGTCGCGCGCCACCTCGAGTCCGAGCAGGCCAAGCTCTACGAGCTGATCTGGACGCGCACCATGGCGAGCCAGATGGAATCGGCCGAGCTGGAGCGCACCACCGTGGACGTCACGGCGAAGGTCGGCCCCCGTCAGATCGACCTGCGCGCCACCGGCCAGGTGGTGAAGTTCGACGGCTTCCTGGCCCTCTATCAGGAGGGCAAGGACGACGAGGAGGACGAGGAGAGCCGCCGCCTGCCGCCCATGAAGGCCGGCGACCCGCTGACCCGCGAGCGCATCGCCTCGACCCAGCATTTCACCGAGCCGCCGCCGCGCTACTCAGAGGCGAGCCTCGTGAAGCGCATGGAGGAACTCGGGATCGGCCGGCCCTCGACCTACGCGGCGGTGCTGCAGACGCTCCGGGACCGCGAGTACGTCAAGATCGAGAAGAAACGGCTCCAGCCGGAGGACAAGGGGCGGCTCGTCACCGGCTTCCTGGAGAGCTTCTTCCGGCGCTACGTCGAGTACGACTTCACCGCCGATCTGGAGGCGCAGCTCGACCGGGTTTCCAACGCCGAAATCGACTGGCGGGCGGTGCTGCGCGACTTCTGGCGCGATTTCTCCGCGGCGATCGGCGAGACCAAGGAGCTGCGCGTCACCGACGTGCTGGAGGCGCTGAACGGCCTCCTCGGCCCGCATATCTTCCCCGACAAGGGCGACGGCTCGAACCCGCGCACCTGCCCGACCTGCGGCGCCGGCCAGCTCTCCCTGAAGCTCGGCAAGTTCGGCGCCTTCATCGGCTGCTCGAACTATCCGGAGTGCAAGTACACCCGCCAGCTCTCGGCCTCGGGTGTCGATGGCGACGGCGACGGTTCGTCCGCCGAGGGTGGCCAGCCGGGCGTCCGGGTGCTGGGCAGCGATCCCGCGACCGGCCTGCCGGTGACGCTCCGCGACGGGCGGTTCGGCCCGTTCGTGCAGCTGGGCGAGGCTTCCACCGAGAAGGACGCGGCCAAGCCGAAGCGCTCGTCGCTGCCCAAGGGGCTTTCGCCGTCCGAGGTCGGCCTCGACAAGGCCCTGGCCCTGCTCGCCCTCCCCCGGGAGGTGGCGCGCCACCCCGAGACCGGTGAGCCGATCCTGGCCAATCTCGGCCGGTTCGGGCCCTACGTGCAGCACGGGAAGACCTACGCCAATCTCGGCAAGGACGACGACGTGCTGGAGATCGGCGGTAACCGCGCCATCGACCTGATCGTCGCCAAGGAGCAGGGCGGCGGCCGTGGCCGCCCGGCTGCCGATCCGGGTCGTCCCCTCGGCCAGGACGCGGCCAGCGGGCGCGACCTCGTGGTCAAGGCCGGCAAGTACGGCCCCTACGTCACGGACGGCGAGGTGAACGCCACGCTTCCGAAGACGATGGCGGCCGAGGCCCTGACCTTGGACGAGGCGATCGCTTTGGTGAATGCCAAGCGTGCCGCGGGGGGTGGCAAGCCGGTCAAGCGCGGATCGGCGCGGAAGACGTCCGCACGGGCGACGGGCGGCGACAAGACGGCGGCGAAGAAAACCGCCGCCAAGAAACCGGCGGCGGCCGCTGGGACGGCGAAGAGTGCAGCCGCGAAGCGCCCGGCGGCCAAGAAGGCGCCCGCGAAGAAGTCGGGGACCGCCTGAGCCGGCGGGTTCGGCTCAGGTCAGACGAGGTAGCTGAGGGTGGCCACCACCGCGGTCGCCAGAGTGGCCAGCGCGAGGGTCGTGGCGGTCACGAAGGCCCGGGCGGGTTGTACCCCGGCCGCCTCGTCCTCGCACCCGAAGGCGGCGCCGGCCGCGTGCTCGAAACGGATCAGGGTGAGGCGGCGGGCCTCGATCGCGGCATTGGTCATCGACTGCGGCTCCCTGACCACGGTCAAGTTCTGTCTCCGCCAATAACGTCGACCATTTCGAACCGTTCCGGTGGCGATCTGCTGAGATTGATCGTGCGCGTCACGGGAAAACCTTAACCCATCATTGTGCAACGTCGCGATGACGGCCGGCGGCTTGTTCGGAAGCGCCGTTGCCCCTCTACCCCTCGCTCGCGGCGCCGCAGCATGCGATGGTGACGCCGCGTCGCCCCGGGGCGGACGGCTTTGATGTTTCTGTTTTGTTCCGCTATCGTGCGGGGATGAAGGCGCATGCTCCACGACCGCATAACAGTCCGCGTGAGATCGAGCCGGCCGATGTGCCGCGCCCGCGGAGGCCGCGCGTGAGCGACCCGGCGCGCGACCTGTTGGGGCCGGGTGGGAAGGCGGCCACCCCCGCCGCCCGGTTGCCCGAGCCGCGACGGCGCCTGGCCGCCTCGGCCTCGGTGCCGGCCATCGCGGCGGCCGAGCCCGAGGCCGGCTACACCGCCTCCGACATCGAGGTGCTGGAGGGGCTGGAGCCGGTCCGGCGCCGGCCCGGCATGTATATCGGTGGCACCGACGAGCGGGCGCTGCACCACCTCTTCGCCGAGGTGATCGACAATTCCATGGATGAGGCGGTGGCTGGCCATGCCAGTTTCATCGAGGTGGAGCTGGAGGAATCCGGGATCCTGGTGGTCACCGACAATGGCCGCGGCATCCCGGTGGACCCGCACCCGAAATTCCCCGGCAAGTCGGCGCTCGAGGTCATCATGACCACGCTGCACGCGGGCGGAAAATTCGACTCGAAGGTCTACGAGACCTCCGGCGGTCTGCACGGCGTTGGCATCTCGGTGGTCAACGCCCTGTCGGATCTCCTGGAGGTCGAGGTCGCCCGCAATCAGACCCTCTACCGCCAGACCTTCTCGCGCGGCCACGCGCAGGGCGCGCTGGAGCTGGTCGGCCGGGTGCAGAACCGCCGCGGCACGCGGGTCCGATTCCATCCCGACGCCCAGATCTTCGGCTCGCTGAAGTTCGATCCGCGCCGCCTGTTCAAAATGGCGCGCTCCAAGGCCTACTTGTTCGGCGGCGTCGAGATCCGCTGGCGCTGCGCCCCCGCCCTGCTCGAAGGGCTGGAGGGCGTGCCGGCCGAGGCCGTGCACCGCTTCCCCGACGGGTTGCGCGACTATCTGGCCCGGGACATCGACGGCAAGGACCTCGTCACCGACGCGATGTTCTCCGGCAAGATCACCAAACCGGGCTCGCACGGCTCCCTGGAATGGGCGGTGGCCTGGATGGTCGCCGAGGACGGGTTCTCGCATTCCTACTGCAACACCATCCCGACGCCCGAGGGCGGCACCCACGAGGCCGGCCTGCGGGTCGCTCTGCTGCGGGCCTTACGCGAGCACGCCGAGCGCGTGAACCAGGCCAAGCGCATGATGGCGGTCACCACCGACGACGTGATGGCGACCTGCGCGTCGATGCTGTCGGTGTTCATCCGCGAGCCCGAGTTCCAGGGCCAGACCAAGGACAAGCTCGCCACCGTCGAGGCGCAGCGCATCGTCGAGACGGCGGTGCGCGACGCCTTCGACCATTGGCTGGCCGCCTCCCCGGCCCAGGCCAACAAGCTCCTCGACTGGGTGATCGACCGGGCCGAGGAGCGTCTGCGCCGCCGCCAGGAGAAGGAGGTCGCCCGCAAGAGCGCGACCCGCAAGCTGCGGCTGCCCGGCAAGCTGGCGGATTGCTCGGCCGCCGGCACCGCGGGTTCCGAGATCTTCATCGTCGAGGGCGATTCCGCCGGCGGCTCGGCCAAGCAGGCCCGCGACCGGGCCACCCAGGCGATCCTGCCGCTGCGCGGCAAGATCCTGAACGTCGCCTCGGCCTCCCGGGACAAGCTCGGCGCCAACCAGCTGATCTCGGACCTGACCCTGGCGCTCGGCTGCGGGACCGGATCGGCCTTCCGCGAGACCGACCTGCGCTACGACAAGGTGATCATCATGACGGACGCCGACGTCGACGGCGCCCACATCGCCTCGCTTCTGATCACCTTCTTCTACCGGCAGATGCCCAAACTCATTGACCGCGGCCACCTGTATCTGGCGATCCCGCCGCTCTACCGGCTCCAGCAGGGCTCGAAGGTGGCCTATGCAAGGGACGATGCCGACCGGGAGCGGATCACCAAGACAGTGTTCAAGGGCGGCAAGGTCGAGATCGGGCGCTTCAAGGGCCTGGGCGAGATGATGCCGGCCCAGCTCAAGGAGACCACCATGGACCCGAAGAAGCGCACGCTCCTGCGCGTCGCGATCCTCGACGAGGCTCGGGAGTCGACGGGCGACACGGTCGAGCGCCTGATGGGCAACAAGCCCGAAGCCCGCTTCGCCTTCATCAGCGAGCGCGCCGCCTTCGCCGAGGGGGCCGATCTCGACATCTGAGGAACGGTCTCGCGCAGCCGCGGCGTTTCAGGATGCCGGGCTGCGCCGCACGCCGATGACACGGAGGCGGCGCGTCGCGGTGGTCCGACTTAAGATCGCGAACTTTCCGAAGCGTGCGTCTTGCGGGCGAGCAGAGCCCGGGCTCAGCGCTAATGCGCGGCGATCGCCTTCGCCGGATCGAAGGGTTGGGCCGCCGAGATGGTGTCCTTGCTCATGTTGAGAACCGCCGAGAAGCGGCTGCCGCCGGGCCGCAGCACCAGGGCGCTGGGCTCCACCGCGATGCGCTTGCTCCCCAGCCCGAGGAAGCCGCCGACATCCATCACCACCGCCTTGAGCGTACCGCCGTCGGCAATCAGGAGGTCGTCAATCTTGCCGACGCTGTCGCCGGCGGCGTTGCGCACCTCGACGCCGATCATCTTGGAGGCCAGGAAGGCGACTGGCTTGAGTCCCTGACGCTTGGCGGCATCCTCGGCGCTGGCGGCCTCCATCAGGCGTCCGGCTCCGGCACCGTCGGTCGCAGTGCCCGGCCCCGTCCCGGGTAGCACCGTACCCCGGCCGATCACGGAGGCGTCCTGAGCGCGGGCCTGCGGCACCGCAAGGCAGAGGGCTGTCAGCGACAGGACAAGGATTCGGCTTCGCATCGACGATCGTTCCGCGCGCCCTATCCGGCTGGGGCGCCGGGGGCTCAATCGCCCGATGCCGGCCCGGTTCCGGCCCGGCATGTCGCACCCGCCCGAGCGGCATCGGGCTCGGAACGCGAAACGGGGCCCGGCCTTTCGGCCGGACCCCGTTCAGGGAGCCGGGATGCCCGTCTCCGACATTCGATCTCAGTACGAGCCGAACTTGTAGTTCACACCGGCGCGAACGACCGCGAACTCGGTCTTGGCCGCGGCACCGTTGAGGTAAGCGGTGCCGTTCGGGGGCAGCAGGTAATTGTAGAAGATGCCCGAGGCGGCGTTCTTCTGACGATCGAGGCTCACGTACAGACCTTCGACCTTCAGCGTCACGGCCGAGGACTTGAAGAAGTTCAGGAACGAATCGGTGGGCAGGGCGTACTCGACGCCGCCGCCGACCGCGTAGCCGGTGCGGAAGCTGTCGCGGAACCGGTTGCCCGCGAAGTTCTGATCGTCCTGGCCCGAGGCATAGGCGAAGCCGCCGGTGCCGTAGATCAGGGTGCGGTCGAAGGCGTAGCCGAGACGGCCGCGGGCGGTGCCGAAGTAGTCGAGGCCGTTGCCGCTGGTGGCGACGTAGGCGCGCGGCCGCGAGAAGGCGACGCCCGGATCGCCGAAGCCGGTGTAGTTCAGCGTGCCGTTGGCGCGGCGGGCGAAGTCGACGTACTGCGCGTCAGCCTCGAAGCCGACCACGATGCCCGAGCCCGGCGTGAACTGATAGTTGTAGCCGATCTGCCCGCCGCCGGTGAAGCCGTCGTTGTTGTTGCGGTTGTTGACGCTGACCACCGCGTTGGTGTCGGCCGAGTTCACCACCGAACCGTAGGGCAGGAAGTAATTGGTGGTCTTGCGGCTGTTGGCATCGAAGCCGTAGCCGGCGTTCACACCGAAGTAGAACCCCGTCCAGGTGAAGACCGGCACCGGCGTGAAAGCCGGCGGCGGCGCTGCGCGGCGCGGCAGATCGGCCGCCGAGGCCGCGGCGGAGACGCCGACCAGCACAGTCGACGCAAGGAGAAGCTTCTTCATGATTCCAAAGGTCCTGGGTTAGCTGGAGCCGACAGCCTTCTAGGCGTTCCCGGTCCCAAGATCTGTCGCTTTCCCGCAACAAGCGTTCTCAGACTAGCCGCAGAGCGTCAACAAAACATGAAGCCTAGTGGCCGACATCCGGTGAGCTGTCATCAAGTTACCGCCAATCGGGAGCTTATATTTATTATAAATCGGTGTGAATAGTCTTTATGGAGATTGTTTATGGCGATAAAATCAGAGGATTCACGCTCGATATTGGTCAAGTGACGGCGATCTCGCGCCGCGCCGCGCGGATGAGGTCCGCCCCGTCTGCTCGTTCACCGTCGCCCGTCGTAAAGCTGTGGTTAACCATGGTGCCCGACGATGCGCGGCCGAAGGCCTGGCGCGCGTTCGGCGGAGCGAGCCGCCCATGCACATCCGCCCCTGACCGGGCTTCGAAAGCCTTCGGCAGGCGGCGGCCCGCCGGTGCGGCCGTCGACCTGGACCGGAGGAATCCGGTTCGCCGGGGAACGCTCTTCGGCTGGTCGCTGCGCGTATCGGCTGTCGTCGGTCTCCTGGCGGTCGCCGGCGCCTCTCAGCTGGCCCGGTGGAACAAGCTGGCCGATCCTCCCGGCCGGATCTTCGCCACGGCGGCCCCGGTCCCGCCCGACCCGGAGACGACCGGCGCCATCCCGGATGGCGCGGGGGCCGCACGGGCCGCGCGGCGCGATCCCCGCCGCCGGCCCGTCTCCGACCGGCTCAGGCCCTGATCGGGCCCTGCTCGCCTGTGCGTCGCGGCGCGTCGCCGCGCATTGCGAGATTGACAAGCCGCGCCAAGCCCCTAACTGACGGTCAGCATGCGCCCCGCGGCCCCGGGAGCGTACCAGCGCTCCGCGCGATCCTTCCCAGCCGTTGCCGCGACGGTGTCCATCGCGCTGGCCGGGCGCGCAACGGTTCCTGAACGCAGATGCCTTTTTCCGACCTGGGACTGAGCGAGAAAGTCCTGAACGCCGTCGCGACGGCGGGCTACACCGAGCCGACGCCGATCCAGGCCGAGGCCATCCCGCACGTTCTCGCCCGCCGCGATGTCCTGGGTATCGCCCAGACCGGGACCGGCAAGACTGCGGCCTTCACGCTGCCGATGCTGACCCTGCTGGAGAACGGTCGCGCCCGCGCCCGGATGCCCCGCACGCTGATCCTGGAACCGACCCGCGAACTGGCCGCCCAGGTGGTCGAGAACTTCGACCGCTACGGCACCAACCACAAGCTCAACGTGGCGCTGATCATCGGCGGGGTCTCGTTCGCCGATCAGGATGCCAAGCTGATGCGCGGCACCGACGTGCTGATCGCCACGCCGGGCCGCCTGCTCGACCATTTCGAGCGCGGCAAGCTGCTGCTGACCGGTGTGGAGCTTCTGGTCATCGACGAGGCGGACCGCATGCTCGACATGGGGTTCATCCCGGATATCGAGCGGATCGTGAAGATGGTGCCGTTCACCCGGCAGACCCTGTTCTTCTCCGCGACCATGCCGCCGGAGATCGAGCGGCTGGCGGACATGTTCCTGCACAATCCCCAGCGGGTCGAGGTGGCCCGGCCCGCCTCCACCGCCACCACGATCACGCAGCGTTTGGTCGCCACCGGCTCCGAGGGCCATGCCAAGCGTGAGCGCCTGCGCGACCTGATCCGCGGCGAGGCCGAGCTCAAGAACGGGATCATCTTCTGCAACCGCAAGCGCGATGTCGCCCTGCTCCAGAAGTCGCTGGTCAGCCACGGCTTCGACGCGGCGGCCCTGCACGGCGACATGGACCAGCGGGCGCGGACCACCGCCCTCGACGCGTTCCGGAACGGCGAGACCGCCCTGCTGGTGGCCAGCGACGTGGCGGCCCGCGGGCTCGACATCCCGGCGGTCAGTCACGTCTTCAACTTCGACGTGCCGCATCACCCCGAAGACTACGTCCACCGGATCGGCCGGACGGGCCGCGCCGGCCGGTCCGGCACCGCCTATACGCTGGCCTCCCCGGAGGATTCCCGCTCCCTCGGCGCCATCGAGGTGCTGATCGGCCAGCCGATCCCGTGGTTCGACGGCGACCTGTCGTCGGTGGCCGATCCCTCCGCCGATACCGGCACCCGCCATCGCGGTCGCTCGGGCGATACCCGCCGCGGGGCGCGCTCGGCCAAGGCCGCCGGAGGCAGCTCCGTCCCCGCCGCAGACCGCCCGAAGGCGCGTGGCGCCCGCGGTGGCGCGTCGCCGCAGCGTGCCGAGACCCGTGGCGGTGCGGCCGCACCCCGGGCCGAGACTCGTGGCGCCGTGTCCGCGCCGCGGGCCGAAACCCGTCCCGTGCCGGAGCCGCGGCGCGAATCCGGCCGCGCGGAGCGGGTGCGCGACGAGCGCGGGCGCCGGAACGAGGCGGACGGCGAGACGCCCATCGGCCTCGGCGCCCATGTTCCGGCCTTCCTGCTTCGTCCAGTCTCGGCGAAGAAAGATAAATAAGGCCCGCGAATACGGCTTTAACTCTCTGTCTACCAGGCAGTCGTAGTCTGGTCTTCGGGCCACTATGCGACGAAGCGTCGGTAGGCCGAGGGCGGCGGGACGGGCATGAGCCATGAGAGCCATTCGGATCGGGATCGCAGCTTCGCGCTGGCGAAGCGGACCCACGACCTGATTCGCGATTACGGCCCCTCGGCGACCCCGCGCGCCTATGCCGTCTGGTACGCCTATGTGTCGGCGGAACTGCCGCTGCTCGGCGACGCGGTGAAGCGCCTCACCACCGAAAAGGGGGCGCTCACCGAGGCCGATATCGATGACCTCCACGAGACCTACCTGAACCGGCACGGCCTGGAGAACGCCACCGGCGACATCAGCCGCGTGGTCCTGGGCGAGATCGCGGCGGTCACCGAGATCCTCGACCTGTCGCTCGGCTCCACGACGCAGTACGGCGAATCCCTGCGCGGACTCGCCCAGGATCTCGCGGACGGCTTGCCCAATGGCGCGGGGCTCGGCGAGATCGTCGCGACGCTGGTCTCCACCACCCGCGAGGTCGCGGTCAACAACCGGGTCCTCGAGGCGCGTCTGCGCGAGACCCGCAGCGAGATCGAGACCCTCCGCGAGAAGCTCGAGGCGACCCGGCTCGAGAGCCTCACCGACACGCTGACCGGCCTCTCGAACCGCAAGCATTTCGAGGAGAGCCTGAAGGCGGCCGTCGAGGCCGCCCGGCTGCGCGCCGGCACGATGAGCCTGATCATCCTCGACATCGACTTCTTCAAGCGCTTCAACGACCTGTACGGCCACCTGACGGGCGATCAGGTGCTGCGGCTCGTGGCGATCGTGATGCGCGAGAATGCCGGCCGGCAGGCGCAGCTCGCCCGGTTTGGCGGCGAGGAGTTCGGGATCATCCTGCCCGAGGCGGACCGCGTCCTGGCCCGGCAGGTGGCCGAGACGGTCCGGGCCAGCGTGATGGGGCGCGAGCTGGTCAAGCGCTCCACGGGCGAGTCGCTGGGCAAGATCACGGTCTCGCTGGGCGTCGCGGTTCTGCGCCAGGGCGACACGCCGGCCGCGCTGCTGGAGCGGGCCGACCTGTGCATGTTCGTCGCCAAGCGCGGCGGCCGCAACCGCGCCGTGGACGACACCGCCGAGGCGTTGTCGCAGGTCGCCTGACGCGCGGCCGCTCCGGCCCGCTCAGACCGGGGCGGGCAGCCGGTCGGCCGAGACCGGGGTGATCGCCACGGACTCGCCGCAGCCGCAGGCCGAGGTCTGGTTCGGGTTGTTGAACACGAACTGGGACGCGAGCTTGCTGGTGGTGAAATCCATCTCGGTGCCGAGCAGGAACAGCACCGCCTTCGGATCGACGAACACCCGGACGCCGCGATCCTCGACCACGTCCTCGCCGGGCTTGACCGCCTCGGCATATTCCATCGTGTAGGACATCCCGGCGCAGCCGCCGTTGCGGACCCCGACCCGGAGTCCGGCGATCGGCCGGTCGGCCTCCGCCATGATCGCCTTGATCCGATCGGCGGCGCGATCGGTCAGCGAGAGAACCTTGAAACCAACGGACATCGTCACCCTCCCGCCCATCCGGGTTCAAGGCCCGGGAGCGCGCATTCTGACAGGGACAAGATAAGCATCCGTCTGCGGTCGGTCCACCGCCGCCGGGTCACACCTGCCGGGCATTCGGCGCGGTCAGGCCGCTTCGCCGGTCAGACGCGCGAAGGTTGCCAGATCGACGTTGCCGCCGCTGATCACCACGCCGACGCGCTTGTCCGGGACATCCACGAGCCCCTGCAGCACCGCCGCCGCCGCGAGGCAGCCGGTCGGCTCGACCACGAGCTTCATGCGGCCGGCGAAGAACCGCATCGTCTCCACGAGCTGCGCGTCGGAGACGGTCACGATCTCGGCGACCCGGGCGCGGATGATCGCGAAGGTCAGGTCGCCCAGCGCCGTCGATTGCGCCCCGTCGGCGATGGTCCGGGGCACCGGGATCGTCACCACCCGGCCCGCGTGGAACGAGCGCTGCCCGTCATTGCCGGCTTCGGGCTCGACGCCGATCACCCGGCAGCCCGGCGACAGTTCCGCCGCGGCCAGCGCGCAGCCCGCGAGCTGGCCGCCGCCGCCGAGGCAGGCCACCAGCACGTCGAGCGGCCCCACCGTCTCGATCAGCTCCTGCGCCAGGGTCCCCTGCCCGGCGATGACGTCCGGATGGTTGAAGGGCGGGATGACGGTCAGGCCCCGCGGCCCCGCGATCTCCCGGCCGAGCGCCTCCCGGTCCTGGCTGTAGCGGTCGTAGAGGACGACCTCGGCGCCGTAGCCGCGGGTGGCCGCGATCTTCGCCGCGGGGGCGTCCGCCGGCATGATGATCGTGGCGGGGATGCCGAGGAGCCGGCTGGCCAGGGCGATGGCCTGGGCGTGGTTGCCCGAGGAGAAGGACAGCACGCCGCGGGCGCGGACCGCCTCCGGCAGGGCGCTGATCGCGTTGTAGGCCCCGCGGAACTTGAAGGCCCCGGCCCGCTGCAGATTCTCGGCCTTGAAGAACAGCTTCGCGCCGGTCATCGCGTCCGCGGTGCGGGAGGTCAGCACCGGCGTGCGGTGTGCCGCCCCGGCGATGCGCTCGGCGGCGCGCGCCACGTCGGCGTAGGTGGGCAGGCCGTCCGCCCCGGCTCGCTCGTCCTGCATCGGATCCCGCCTCGCTCCCGCTCCGTGTGATGGCGAGTCATACGGGCGTTCGTCCGCGTGCGCATCCCGGTCCGATGCAAGGCCGGAAGCGGAGCCATTCGCCGGCTGACCGCTTATCCCGGTGTGATCGACTGGGCAGCACCGCTGGGGGGCGGCTTCGCCATGCGGATGGGATCGAATTTTTTTTGGCGCGCGGGGTCGGGTGACCGGCCGGCCGGGGGCGGCGCGTCGTGAGCGCCTGGATCCGGGAGCGCCCCGCGGGGGACGGCGCCACCGAGGTCACGTTCCGCGGCCGCGGGCTGGCCCTGCGCTCCGGCGCGCGGCTGATCCTCCTGGTGTGTCCGCTCTGCTCGCAGCGGAATGCCAAGCGGGGGGCCGAGCGGGGGATCTGTGAGTGGTGCGCGTATGTGCCGGTGCTTGAGGAGGCGGAGCCGGTGGAGGGGGGGCGGGGGTAACGATCTCAGGTAGGCGTCCGACTTGACAAGCTGGACTGCCGACGGGTGTCAGGATGAGGCATGGCCCAATTCGGTAAGCCGGATAACATCTTCAAATTCGGCTTATCCCTCGGGCTTCGTAACCGGTGATTTTGGGAAATCGGCGCACATTGCAACCTGAGGATTCCAACCCCTATTGCCGAATGGCTAAACTCTGAGATGATGCTCTCGAACGCCGCTTAACCGTAGATAGCCATTGGCGGAAAGCCTGTTTCGTGAGGCTCCTGACCCGCGCTCTATGCTGCCTCAAAAAGGCTGACGGCACTTCAAACGAGTTGCTGTTCCAGAAAGCTAATTATCTCAATCTGCTGTATCACTAGGGTTTACCTTAGTAAGATTAATGATCTGAGAGTTAAACAGGCTATGGCGCCGTCACGTTCAAGTAGCGCGTTTGGTCTAGATCCAGCGATTGTCAAAAATATAGATTGGGATCTGGCGGTTAAGCGTATATTGAACGATTCGAAATCAGATTTCATTTATGCCCTTCACTTCCGCTTCATTTATTCGCGCGCCCGCGATAGTGTTATTGAATACATAAAGAGAGAACTTAAGGCTGGAACATTCAGCATCGGAACTCCCCTAACGATTGATGTCCCTAAGTCGAACAGGGTTCGGATATCACATTCAAAGAGACTCGGGCCGAACTTTACTCGGCCTGGTAGCATACTTCTTCCTCAGGATCGCGTTCTTTATCAAGCTTTAGGCGATCAGGCTTCGTCTGTAGTTGATAGGAATCTAGACAGGGCGCGGTCTTTCAGCCATGTGTTAGATGCCGAAGGCACTGAGTCTATGTTCCTCCCGACGAGGAACTGCTGGAACAGCTTACAACGGGCGCTCGCGACATATGCCGGGAGCAATGAAATATCGTATGTGCTGAAAATAGATGTTGCGAACTATTTTGGATCAATAAATCAGCACACCCTCGTCAACATATTGTCTGATGCCGGCTATGGTTCTGCGCTGACCGGAAGACTAGAAAACGTCTTGATTGGTTTTACCGGCGATAGAAGTTCTCGTGGAATATTGCAGGGGCTGTATACATCAGACTTGCTTGGAAATTTTTACATGATGCCAATCGACCGATTTTTGGCCGAATGCGGCGTTCCTTCTGCTAGGTACGTGGACGATGTATATGTGTTCGTCCGAAGCTATAAAGAGGCGCATGAAGTATTTCAATATCTAATATCCGAACTTAGAAGCTATGATCTAATACTTAATGAATCAAAGACGTACATCCTACCCAAAAATCTCCTGGTCACCGAAGAGCCCGATTTAGAGAAACTGTTTGACGAGGCTATCAGAGAAATCTCAGCTCAGATTGAGGATGAAGAGTTCTCTGATGATTATGGCTTTCAGATGGATTGGGAGGACGATGACAAGTTCGGGGATGAAGAGGATGAAGATGACGATGAAGTTCCTGCGGATATAGAACTACGTGTTACAGAGATACTATTTGACTCTACATCTTCTTATCCGGGGCACGAAGAAAGCATTGAAAGATTCTGTATTCCTATCTTTCAAAGAGTTAAATCCGATTACGCCATCAATCATGTCATGATATTTTTTGACGACAAGCCATCCATGACACAGATATATGCGTCCTATCTCGCTAACTTTATTGAAAGACGGGATGTTATCAATTTCCTTTCAAAAGAGCTCGATGACGACAGCTACAGTGATTGGCAATGCATATGGATTCTCGCGGCGCTTTTACAAAGTTTTGACGTGGAGCCTGATGCAATACGGGTTGCTTATACCATTCTGGTGGACGCAAATCGCCATGAAGGCCTTAGAGCCGTAGCTGCTATTTTTGTAGGAAAGTTCGGAGACTTCGCTCGCCGCCGAAGTCTAATAAATGTCTACCCTACCGTGAGCGAGTACATCAAATCCGCGATATATTTTTCTACAATGTATTGGGGCGCGGTTGGAAAGAGGAATGCGCGAGCTTCTTGGGGTGCACAAGGATTATTGAACCGATTTATCACAGACGGCTTTGACCGACGTTGAGAATTTTTTGAGTTTGGTGGGCACGTGGATCGCATCATCGACGTATGGTGTATGAGAAAGCATGGCAACGGCTAGGAAGAAACAGAAGCTCTACGTCAGACAGCCACGATACCCGATTAGTTCGTGGTGATCCTTCGAAGTATCCAGTCACGATCCCCTATGGACTCATTGCACAGTCTTGGATTACTGGTTGATGCTGGCGGCTACAGTCCGTCCCGGGGTCACCCCATCGTCGCGTGAACGTCGAATTAGGCTTTGGCTTTGGTCCAGGCTGTCACAGTTTCTGTCACAATCCGCACAAAAAATGCCCCGGAATCATCCCCAAACGAGGGTTCCGGGGCATCGATTTGACAGCCGACATACGGCCGGCCTAGTGTCCTAAGGCTCTGTTAAATCAGGAGTTTTCGGACTACGTATGGATCACCTTCCCATACGCATCCAGCACGCTCTCGTGCATCATCTCGCTGAGCGTCGGGTGCGGGAACACCGTGTGCATCAGCTCCTCCTCGGTGCTCTCCAGGTTCATCGCCACCACGTAGCCCTGGATCAGCTCGGTCACCTCGGCGCCGACCATGTGGGCGCCGAGCAGCTGGCCGGTCTTGGCGTCGAACACGGTCTTGATCAGCCCGTCCGGCTCGCCGAGCGCGATCGCCTTGCCGTTGCCCGCGAAGGGGAAGCGGCCGACCTTCACGGCAAAGCCCTGCTCCTTGGCCTTGGCCTCGGTCAGCCCGACGCTGGCGATCTGCGGCTGGCAATAGGTGCAGCCCGGGATCTTGGCCTTGTCCATCGGGTGGGTGTGCAGGCCCTGGATGGTCTCGATGCAGAGGACGCCCTCGTGCTCGGCCTTGTGGGCGAGCATCGGCGGGCCGGCGACGTCGCCGATCGCGTAGAGGCCGGGCACGTTGGTGCGTCCGAGCCCGTCCGTCACCACGATTCCGCGGTCGATCTTAACCCCGAGCTTTTCCAGGCCGATCTTCTCGATGTTGCCGACGACGCCCACCGCCGAGATCAACTTCTCGGCGGTAATCTGCTGAGTCTTGCCGTCGCCGCCCTCGATCGTCGCCGTGACCGAATCCGCGCCCTTCTCGACCTTCGTGACCTTGGCGCCGGTGAGGATCTTGATGCCCTGCTTCTCGAAGCGCTTGCGGGCGAGGCCTGCGATCTCGGCATCCTCCACCGGCAGGATCTGCGGCAGCAGCTCGACCACGGTCACCTCGGCGCCCATGGTGCGGTAGAACGAGGCGAACTCGATCCCGATCGCCCCCGAGCCCATCACCAGCAGGCTCTTGGGCATCGTCTCGGGGACCATGGCCTCGTAGTAGGTCCAGATCAGTTTCTTGTCGGGCTCGATCCCGGGGATGGCGCGGGGGCGGGCGCCGGTCGCCACGATGATGTGCTTGGCGCCGTAGGTGCCGGCGCCCTTCGCGCCCTTCGGCGGCTCGGCGCGCTTGCTCTCCGTCACGGTGACCTGGCCGGGCTGGTTGCCCTTCGCGACGCTGTCGATTGCGGCCTCGCCCCAGATCACGTCGACCTTGTTCTTCTTGAGCAGCATGCCGACGCCGCCGTTGAGCCGGCCCGAGACCCCGCGGGAGCGCTTCACGATCGCGGCGGTGTCGAACCCGACCTTCTCCACGGTCAGGCCGTAATCGCCGGCGTGCTGGAAGTAATGGTAGATCTCGGCCGAGCGGAGCAGCGCCTTGGTGGGGATGCAGCCCCAGTTCAGGCAGATGCCGCCGAGATGCTCGCGGTCGACCACGGCGGTCTTGAAGCCGAGCTGCGCCGCGCGGATCGCCGTGACGTAGCCGCCGGGGCCGGCGCCGATGATGAGGACGTCGTAGGTGTCGGACATTTACCTCTCCGCGAACTCCCCTCCCCCTTGCGGGGAGGGGGCAGGGGGTGGGGGTGGTCCCGCTTGGCCGGTCGAAACCGGACGGGGCGCATCGGGTGCGGCCAGGGCCGCGTGAATCGTGTCGAGGACGGTGTCGATCTCCCGCAGGACCATGCGGTTCGAAAAGCGCAGGATGCGGAAGCCTTCGGACTGGAGATAGGTATTCCGGCGGCCATCGTAGGCTGTGCCGGCCTCGAAGCCGTGCTGCTCGCCGTCGACCTCAACGATGAGGCGGGCCAACAAGCAGCAGAAATCCGCCACATAAGGACCGAGGGCGACCTGTCTGCGGAAGTGCGAGCCGTCCACCGGAAGGCGGTGGCGCAGGTGCCACCAGAGGCGCTTCTCCGCCTCCGTCAGTGTCCGACGAAGCGTCTTGGCGTTCGTTTGTGCGCGCGCTGTGATGAACGTCTTCGGAGGCTCGTTCCACGGCATGGCAGGATGTTCCAAACCCACGAGTGTGCTGCCGGTTGGACAAGGCTTGCAGCCGATGCAAACGGCGCCGTGAGCCTCATCTTGAACCAACCCCACCCCCTTATGCTTCTCCCAAGCGACGACTGTCTTCACGCATCCCTAGCCGAGGGGCGCTCTCCTCCCCCCTGCGGGGAGGAGCCGGAGGTGGGGGTGGTGCAGAAGGCACCGCACCGCCTCATCCTGCGCCACCCCCACCCCTGCCCCTCCCCGCAAGGGGGAGGGAAAACGCTCCTCCCCACAGGGGAGAGGAGCGTGCCCTCACCTCACACCAGCATGCCCATCGGGTTCTCGATCAGCCCCTTGAAGGCCGAGACCAGCTCCGCGCCCAGCGCCCCGTCGAGCACCCGGTGGTCGCAGGACAGGGTGGCGGTCATCACCTGGACCACCGCCGGCGCCCCGTCCTTCACGACGACGCGCTTCTCGCCGGCACCCACCGCCAGGATGCTCGATTGCGGCGGGTTGATCACCGCGGTGAAGTGCTTGATCCCGAACATGCCGAGGTTCGACACCGAGGTGACGCCGCCCTGGTATTCCTCGGGCTTCAGCTTCTTGGCGCGGGCGCGGGCGGCGAAGTCCTTCATCTCGTTGGAGATGGTCGACAGCGTCTTCTCGTTCGCCCGCCGGATCACCGGGGTGAACAGCCCGCCGTCGATCGCCACCGCGACGCCGACCTCGGCCTGCTTGAAGCGCAGGATCCGGTCCTCGGCCCAGACCGCGTTGGCGGCGGGCACGCGGGTGAGCGCCAGGCCCATCGCCTTGATGACGAAGTCGTTCACCGAGAGCTTGAAGGCCGGCTTGCCGTCCTTGTCCTTGCCCGCGGAGCCGTTCAGCGTCTCGCGCAGCTTCATCAGCGCGTCGAGTTCGCAATCCACCGTCAGGTAGAAGTGCGGCGCCACCTGCATCGCCTCGGTCAGACGCTTGGCGATGGTCTTGCGCATGCCGTCGAGGGGGACTTCCTCGTAGGAATCCTTGGCGAAGAAGCCCCGGACCTGATCGACCGTGAGACCGGCCGGCGCGCCGCCCGCGGGGGCGGGTTTCGGGGCGGGCGCGGCCGCCTTCGGCGCCTCGGCGGCGGCCTGGGGCGCGGGCGCCTTGGTCGCGCCGGAGGCCTTGGCGGCCTGCACGTCGCGGGCGATGATGCGGCCGTGCGGGCCGCTGCCCTGGACGGCGCCGAGTTCGACGCCCTCCTGCTTGGCGATCCGGCGCGCGAGTGGCGAGGCGAAGACCCGGCCGCCGGCGCTCTGCTCCGAAGTGCCGCCGGGCTGCGCGCCCTCCGGCGCTTCGTTCACCCGCTCGTAGGACATGTGACCGCCGCCGGGCGTGGTGTTCTGGTCGGCCGGTGACGGCTTGGCCTTGGATTCGGCCGGCGCCGCCCCGTTGGGGGCCGCCTTCGGCGCACCGCCGGCGGCTGCCGCCGACACGTCCTCGCCCTCGCCCGCGATGATGGCGATCAGGTCGTTGACCGGCACGTCCGCGGTACCCTCGGGCACGAGGATCTTGGCGAGCACGCCCTCGTCGATCGCCTCGACCTCCATGGTGGCCTTGTCGGTCTCGATCTCGGCGAGCACGTCGCCGGACTTGATCGGATCGCCCTCCTTCTTCAGCCACTTGGCGAGGTTGCCCTTCTCCATGGTCGGCGAGAGGGCGGGCATCAGCACGTTGATCGGCATGGCATCAGGTCTCGGGCAAGGCCGGGGCGGCCGGATCGTCGAAGGGAAAGAGGTCGTCGAGGGGGAACGGCACGGCGTCGAAGGGCGGCAGCGCCACGATCTCGCCGCGCTGAATCGTGGCGAGGAGCACCCAGCGCCCGTCCGCGAGGGCGAAGCCTTCGAGCACGCCCACCGCCGGGTCGAGCAGCCAGAGATGGCCGATCCCGGACTCGGCATAGATGCGGCGCTTCGGACCCCGGTCGAGGCGGGTCGTGGACGGCGAGAGGATCTCGCAGACCCAGTCGGGCGGGGTCGTGATGAAGGCCTCCTCGGGTTCGGTCGGCATCCGCGCGCGACGCCAGCCGGCGAGATCGGGCACGACCACCTGGGATCCGAGGTGAAGTTCCGGCTCGATCATGAAGATCCAGCCGCCGGGACCGCCACGGCCGCGCGCGAACGGCCGATCCAGCTCTCCCGACAGGCGCGCCGCGGCGATGCCGTGCCGCGGCCTTGGCCGCGGATGCGTCTCCAGCACCCCGTCGATGATCTCGGCGACGAGATGCTCCGGGACCGCCTCCAGATCCGCGTAGGTCGCCTGCCGGATCGCTGCCTCAGCCATGGGCCTGTGCCATCGCTAGTTGAGGCCGCCGGGGTCGAGCCCCTCGGCCTCCCACCCGGCGCGGATGCGCTCGACCGCCTCCTCCTCGGACATGTCGGTCTCCAGCGCGTAGGCGCGGGCGGCCTGCCGGGCGAGGTCGGCCAGGAGCCGGCCCCAGGTCGCGGGATCGTCGAAGGAGCGGCGCAGCGCCACGCTGACCGCACCGTCCACCACGGCCGCGCGCAGCACCTCGATGCCGCCCTGTTCCCGGGCGTCGGGCGGGATGGCGAGTTCGGCGAAGGTGGTGCTGGAATCCTGGCTCATGGCGCGCCGGCTGTTCCTCGATCCGGGCCGGGGCGGGCGACCGGCGCCCGCGCGCCGGTCACTTGTAGCAGACGCTCTTGGCTGCCGCGACGACCTCCGCCACGTTGGGCAGCGCCAGCTTCTCGAGGTTGGCCGCGTAGGGCATCGGCACGTCCTTGCCGGTGATGCGCAGGACCGGGGCGTCCAGGTAGTCGAACGCGTCGACCATCAGGCGGGCCACGATCTCGGCGCCGATGCCGGATTGCGGGAAACCCTCCTCCACGGTGATGCAGCGGCCGGTCTTCTTGACCGATTCCACCACCGTGTCGGTGTCCATCGGGCGGATCGTGCGCAGGTCGATCACCTCGGCCTCGATCCCCTGCTCGGCCAGCGCCTGCGCGGCCTTGAGGGCGTAGGTCATGCCGATGGCGAAGGACACGATGGTCACGTCGCTGCCGGTGCGGTGGACCTTGGCCTTGCCGATCGGCAGCACGAAGTCGTCGAGCTGCGGCACCGGGAAGCTCTGCCCGTACAGGATCTCGTTCTCGAGGAAGATCACCGGGTTCGGGTCGCGGATCGCGGCCTTGAGCAGGCCCTTGGCGTCGGAGGCCGTGTACGGGGCGATCACCTTGAGGCCCGGCACGTTGGAGTACCAGGCGGAATAGTCGTGGCTGTGCTGGGCGCCGACCCGGGCGGCGGCACCGTTGGGGCCGCGGAACACGATCGGGCAGCCGAGCTGACCGCCGGACATGTAGAGGGTCTTGGCCGCCGAGTTGATGATGTGGTCGATCGCCTGCATGGCGAAGTTGAAGGTCATGAACTCGACGATTGGCTTCAGGCCGGACAAAGCCGCGCCGACGCCGATGCCGGCAAAGCCGTGCTCGGTGATCGGGGTGTCGACCACGCGCTTCGGCCCGAATTCCTGCAGCAGGTTCTGGGTGACCTTGTAGGCGCCCTGGTACTCGGCGACCTCCTCGCCCATCACGAAGACGTCGCCGTCCCGGCGCATCTCCTCGGCCATGGCGTCGCGCAGGGCCTCGCGGACGGTCTGGGTGACCATCGGCGTGTCGGCCGGGAACTCCGCCATCACCGGCTCCTGAGCCTTGGTGGTGATGACGGCCGGGGCCGCGGGCGCCCTCGGGGCGTCGTCGCCGGTCTTGGCGGCGGGCGCGGCCTTGTCGGCCATGCCCTCGGCCTGCATGTCGGGGGTCGGCGCCGGATGGCCGCCGGCGCCGTTGGGCTTGGCGCCGCCGCCCGACTGGACGCTCGCCGGATCCTCGCCCTCGCCGGCGATCACGGCGATCGGCGTGTTCACCGCCACGCCCTCGGTGCCCTCCGCGATCAGGATCTTGGCGAGCACGCCCTCGTCGATCGCCTCGACCTCCATGGTGGCCTTGTCGGTCTCGATCTCGGCGAGCACGTCGCCGGACTTGATCGGATCGCCCTCCTTCTTCAGCCACTTGGCGAGCTTGCCCTCCTCCATGGTGGGCGAGAGGGCGGGCATCAGGATGTCGGTCGCCATGCTCAGCTCTGCGATCGTTTATTTGGTCGGGGCGGCCAGTGGTCCGGGAATGCGCTAGGCGTGCGCATCCAACAAAATATCGGTCCAAAGCTCGGAGGGATCCGGCTCGGGGTCGTTGGTGGCGAACTCGGCCGAGGCGTTGACGACCTCGCGCACCTTCGCGTCCGTCGCCTTGAGATCCGCCTCCGGCACCCCGTGCAGTTCGAGCAGGCGCTTGCGCACCATCTCGATCGGGTCGTGCTCGTCGCGCATCTTCGAGACCTCGTCCTTGGTCCGGTACTTGGCCGGGTCGGACATGGAATGGCCGCGGTAGCGGTAGGTCTGCATTTCCAGGATGTACGGGCCCTGGCCGGTGCGGGCGTGCTCGATCGCCCGGGTGGCGGCCTCGCGGACGGTGCGCACGTCCATGCCGTCGACCTGCTCGCCCGGGATGCCGAAGGAGAGGCCGCGCTTCGAGAAGTCGGTCTGCGCCGAGGCCCGGGCCACCGAGGTGCCCATGGCGTAGCGGTTGTTCTCGATCACGTAGACGACCGGCAGCTTCCAGAGGGCCGCCATGTTGAAGCTCTCGTAGACCTGCCCCTGGTTGGCGGCGCCGTCGCCCATATAGGTCAAGCTGACCTTGCCGTTCTCCCGGTAATGGTCCGCGAAGGCGAGGCCGGTGCCGAGCGAGACCTGCGCGCCGACGATGCCGTGGCCGCCGAAGAACTGCTTCTCGCGGCTGAACATGTGCATCGAGCCGCCCTTGCCGCGGCTGTAGCCGCCCCGGCGCCCGGTCAGCTCGGCCATGACGCCCTTCGGGTCCATGCCGCAGGCGAGCATGTGGCCGTGGTCGCGGTAGCCGGTGATGACCTGGTCGCCGTCGACCGAGGCCATCTGCATGCCGATCACCACGGCTTCCTGGCCGATATACAGGTGGCAGAAGCCGCCGATCAGGCCCATGCCGTAGAGCTGGCCGGCCTTCTCCTCGAAGCGCCGGATCAGCAGCATCTCGTGATAGGCGTGGAGGTCATCCTCCCGGCTGAATTGCGGCATGTTCGGCGCCGGCTTGTGCGCCTCGGCGGCCTGCGGGCTCGCGGCCTGCGGGTGCGCGGACGAAGCGTCCCTGGCAGGCTCCTTGGCGGCGTCCATCGGCGCTCTCCCCGTGATTCCACGCGACTGCGTGGGGGTGTAGGACAGCGTCGGATGGAAAGCGAGGGCTGCCGCTCTGACAGGAAGCCTCTCTTGTCAGAGGGGTTTCGCGGCCCGCGCAGGCGGCGGGCCGGCCGATCAGGGCGTGATGACGACCACGTCGTTGGCGTGGACCCGGCCGAGGACGATCCGCGCGCGCTCCTCCAGGAGGTCGCGGTCGATCTGGTCGCTCTTAAGGAGGGCGACCCGGCGCTCCCAGGTGGCGCGCTCGGCCCTCACGGCCGCTAGGTCCTGATTGAGGCCGTAGGCCCGGATCTTGAGGGCCTTCTTGGCCTCCAGGCCGCGGTTGCCGCTCTCGGCCTGCCACACGAAATAGCCGACCACGAGCGCCGACAGGGTCCAGAGACCCAGCGGCAACACGACCATTCTGACTCGGCGGCGGACGACCATGGCGCGATCCTCGGGCGGAAAGGTTAAGGGAACGTCTCGCCCGCGTGTCGTGGCCGGCTATGAACCGGGGCGCGGTGCGGCAGGTGGGAGCGAAGGGCGAGCCGAACGCATGGACATGACGGATCTGCGCCGCTGGCTCGCCGAACACGCCACGGCGACCGACGACCACGACGGCCTGCTGGTTCGGTTCTGCGAGGCGCTGGCCGGCGCCGGCATCCCCCTCTGGCGCGTCAGCGTGATGGCCCCGGCCCTCGACCCGACGCTGCGCGGCGTCAGCCTGAACTGGCATGCCGGCGAGGGGATGTCCTTCGTGGCCAGTCCGCACGGCGCCGACGAGGAGAGCGACTGGCTGCTCAGTCCCGTCTACGCGCTGGTAGAGAAGGGCGAGACGTTCGGCCGCTGGCGGCTCGACGCCCCCGAACGCGAACTCGATTTTCCGGTCCTGCGGGACCTCGGGTCACAGGGCGGGGTCGACTACGCCCTCCACATCGTCGAGTTCGCCCCCGGAACCGCGTTGCGGGGAATCGCGATTTCGTTCTGTACCCGCCGGCCCGCCGGCTTCACGGATGCGGACCTGTCCACCATCAGTGGCGTCCTGCCGTTCCTGACGCTGGCGATCGCCAAGATCGGCCTGGCACACACCCTGCGGGAGGTGTCGGCCACCTATCTCGGTCGCTCCACCGCCGAACGGGTCCTCGACGGTCAGATCCGGCGGGGCGAGGGCCGCGCCGTGCCGGCCGCCATCCTGCTCACCGACCTGCGCGGTTTCACGGCCCTGTCCGACCGGGCCGATCCCGCCGACATGGTGACGTGGCTCAACGAGCATTTCGACGCCCTCGGCGATCCGGTGGAGCGACACGGCGGCGAGATCCTGAAATTCCTCGGCGACGGGTTCCTGGCGATCTTTCCGGTCCCGGACGCCGGCACCCTCCCCTGCCCGGTCTGCGGCGCCGCCCTCGAGGCCGCGACCGACGCGCTCGCCGCCAACGCGGCGCTCAACACCCGCCGCCGCGCCGCGGGGCTGCCGGAACTCGCCGCCGAATGCGTCGTGCATTTCGGGACGGTGATCTACGGCAATGTCGGGACCGAGCGCCGGCTCGACTTCACCATCATCGGGCGGGCGGTCAACGAGGCGAGCCGGATCGAGAGCCAGTGCGCGGCGCTCGGCCACGCGCTCCTCGTGTCGGAGTCCTTCGCCCAGCGCTGCGCCCGGCCGCTCCAGCCGGTGGGGACGATCGAGCTGCGCGGCCTGTCGCGGCCCCAGCGGGTCTGGACGCTCCCGGATTGAGGCCGGGCGCCCCGCAGGATCAGCGGCGCGCGAGCTGCTTCAGCGCCGCCGCGCCGGCATAGAGCGCCTGCGGGCCGAGGCCCTCCTCGATCCGGATCAGCTGGTTGTACTTGGCCAGTCTGTCCGAGCGGGCGAGCGAGCCGGTCTTGATCTGCCCGCAATTGGTGGCGACCGCGAGGTCCGCGATGGTCGAATCCTCGGTCTCGCCGGAGCGGTGCGACATCACCGCGGTGTAGCCGGCGCGCTGGGCCATATCGACGGCCGCCAGGGTCTCGGTGAGCGAGCCGATCTGGTTAACCTTGATCAGGATCGAGTTGGCGGTGCCCTCCGCGATGCCCCGGGACAGGCGCTCGACATTGGTGACAAACAGGTCGTCGCCCACGAGCTGGCAGCGATCGCCGATCTTCTCGGTCAGGAGCTTCCAGCCGGCCCAGTCGTCCTCCGACATGCCGTCCTCAATGGAGACGATCGGGTAGGTGGCGACGAGCTGGGCGAGGTAGTCGACCTGCGCCTCGATGGCGCGGGTCGTGCCCTCGCCCACGTAGGTGTAAGCACCGTCCTTGAAGAACTCGGTGGCGGCGCAGTCCAGCGCCAGGGCGATGTCCTGGCCCGGCTTGAACCCGGCAGCGCTGATCGCGTCCATCACGAAGTCGAGGGCCGCCTCGGCCGAGGGCAGGTTCGGGGCGAAGCCGCCCTCGTCGCCGACATTGGTGTTGTGGCCGGCCTTCTTCAGCTTGCCCTTGAGGGTGTGGAACACCTCCGAGCCCATCCGCACGGCCTCGGCGATCGAGTCCGCCCCCACCGGCAGGATCATGAATTCCTGGAAGTCGATCGGGTTGTCGGCATGCGCGCCGCCGTTGATGATGTTCATCATCGGCACCGGCAGCACCCGGCCCTGGACACCGCCGACGTAGCGGTAGAGCGGCAGGCCCGAGGCCTCGGCCGCGGCCTTCGCCACCGCCAGCGACACGCCCAGGATGGCGTTGGCGCCGAGCCGCGCCTTGTTGGGGGTGCCGTCGAGCTCGATCATCGCCTCGTCGACCGCGACCTGGTCCTCGGCCTCCATGCCGCCGACCGCGTCGAGGATCTCCGTCTGCGCCGCCTCGACCGCCTTCAGCACGCCCTTGCCGAGGAAGCGGTTCATGTCGCCGTCGCGCAGCTCCACCGCCTCGTGGGCGCCCGTGGAGGCCCCGGACGGCACGGCGGCGCGGCCGAAGGACCCGTCCTCCAGGATGACGTCGACCTCGACCGTCGGATTGCCGCGGCTGTCGAGGATCTCGCGGGCGCTGATATTGGTGATCGCGGTCATGGAACGTCCTCTTGCGGGGCCGCGGGTCGGCGCGCGCGCAAAGTGGGGCTGCGGCGCATCGCGGCGGCTTATCCGTCAAGCCGCGTTCGGCGGCAAGCGCCGGTCGGCGGTCGGCCTTTGAGTCGGCCCATTCCGGTGCGAACGCGGCGCTGCGGCCGCCATCCGTTCGGCGCCCCGGAGCAATCGCCGCGGCGGCGAGGGATGCGCGGGGCGCCGCGGCGTTCTATACGCGCCCCATGACGACACCTGAGACTCTACAGCTCGGCCAGCCGGCGCCGCTTCCGACATCCCCGGACGCGGCACGCCTCGACCGGGTCCCGAACCCCCACGCGGATACCGACTATCTCGCCCGCTTCACCGCCCCCGAATTCACCTCGATCTGCCCGGTCACCGGCCAGCCCGACTTCGCCATCCTGGTGATCGACTACGTGCCTGGCGACTGGCTGGTGGAGTCGAAATCGCTCAAGCTCTATCTCGGGTCGTTCCGCAACCACGGCGCGTTCCACGAGGATTGCACGGTGGCCATCGGCAAGCGGCTCCGCGACCTCCTGGAGCCCCGCTACCTGCGGATCGGTGGATACTGGTATCCGCGCGGGGGCATTCCGATCGACGTGTTCTGGCAGACGGGCGAACCGCCCAAGACGGTCTGGCTGCCCGATCCCGGGGTGCCGCCCTATCGGGGTCGCTGACGGGGGATCGGCGAGAGACTTCGCTGCCGCCGGCTCCCGCATCGGGCGAACAAACGAAAAAGGGCGACCGGCTCGCGCCGGTCGCCCCTCGATCCCGTCAGGATCGCTGATGTCAGTAGCCGTAGCCGTAGTAGCCGTAGCCCGGTGCCGCGTAGGCCGGCGCGCCGTAACCGTAGGCCGGAGCGGCGTAGCCGCCATAGACCGGGGCGTAGCCGTAACCGCCGCCGTAGTAGGAATCGCGGGCCGCGCCGGCGGCGATCGCACCGGCGGCAAGGCCGGCGATGCCGAGACCGATGGCGGCGCCGGTGCCGATGCCGCGACGGCCGCCGCGGTAGTAGCCGTGGCCGTACCCGCCGTATCCGCCGTGGAAGCCGTAGGGACGCGCCTCAGCGCCCGTGGTGGCGGCGACGCTGCCGAGAGCCAGGGCGGCGGCGGTGGCGATGATACCGATCTTGCGCATAATGTTCCTTCTCGATCCTCGATCGAACATGCCCCAATAACGTAGCCACCCCGCGTCAGTTCCAAGTTCTCGCATGTCTTGACGTGCGGATCCGCACACAGGCGGTTTTCTGAATGCCGGTTCATGCTTAACGCCCCACGGGGCTGCCACCGCAGCCCCGCCGCCTCGACCGGCGCGGGGGCCGAAACCTTGCGAAGAGTTTCCAAACCAGGGTTGCCGGTCCGGTCCGGCATCGCCTGATCCGGTGCGGGGTCGGTCGGCGGGTCCGGCCGACGCACATCGCCTTCGGACCGCGCTGGCCGTAAGAGGGTTTCGGTGGAGGAGCGCTCGATGGATGCCCTGACCCTGATCCGCGAGACCTTCGCGCCGCTCCCCGACAAGCGGATCCTCGATATTGGATGCGGCGGAGGGACCCTCGCGAAGCGGCTGACGGAAGACGGCGCGGCGGTGACCGGCATCGATCCCGGCGCGGCGGCGCTCGCCGCGGCCCGGGCCGCGGTGCCGGCTGCACGGTTCGAAGCCGCGACGGGGGAGGCCCTGCCCTTCCCAGATGCCAGCTTCGACGGCGCCGTCCTGCTCAACGCCCTGCATCACGTGCCCGACCCCGCGGCTGCCCTCGTCGAGGCCGCACGCGTGCTCGCGCCGGGCGGCCGCCTCGTCGTGGTGGAGCCCCTGGCGGCGGGGAGCTTCTTCGACGCCCTCCGGCCCATCGAGGACGAGACCGCGGTCCGGGCGGCCGCGCAGGAGGCCATCGCGGCCGCCCTGGCCCGGGGCACCCTGGCATGCCGCCGCGAGGTCACGATCGAACGGCGGGAGCGCTTCGCCTCCCTCGACGCCTTCCTGGCCCGGGTCTGCGCGGTGGATCCCGCTCGTGCGGCGGTGATCGCAGCGCAGCGGCCGATCGTGGAGGCGGCGTTCGATCGGGCGGCCGAGCGGGTGGCGGACGGGGGCTACGACCTCGTCCAGCCCCTCCGGATCCACGTTCTGACGCACGCCTGATCCGGGTTTCGAAAGGGCGCGCCCTTTCGCGGGTCCAGGGCGGATCCTTGGAATCGGTCAGGGCTTTGCCCTGACGACCCACCAAAGGGCACGCCCTTTGGATACCCCGTTTCAGGCGGCGCGGCTCTTAGCGAGCCGATCGAAGGCGATGAGCTGGTCGAGCAGAGCCGGCAGGTCCTTCAGCGCCACCATGTTCGGGCCGTCGGAGGGCGCCCGGTCGGGATCGGGATGGGTCTCGATGAACACGCCGGCCACGCCCACCGCCACCGCGGCCCGGGCCAGCACGGCGACGAATTCCCGCTGGCCGCCCGAACTGGCGCCCTGGCCGCCGGGCTGCTGAACCGAATGGGTCGCGTCGAACACGACCGGCGCGCCGCCCGTCACCTGCGCCATGATCGGTAGGCTGCGCATGTCCGAGACCAGGGTGTTGTAGCCGAACGAGGCGCCCCGTTCGGTGACGATGACGTTGGGATTGCCGGCCTCGATCACCTTGGCGGCCACGTGCTTCATGTCCCAGGGCGCCAGGAACTGGCCCTTCTTGATGTTGACCGCCCGCCCCGTCGCGGCGGCGGCCAGGAGCAGGTCGGTCTGGCGGCACAGGAAGGCCGGGATCTGGAGCACGTCCACCGCTTCGGCGACCCGGGCACATTGCTCGGCGGCGTGCACGTCGGTCAGCACCGGCAGGCCGAGGCTCTCGCGGATCTCCGCGAAGACCGGCAGCGCCTCGTCAAGGCCGACGCCCCGGGCGGCGCTGCCCGAGGTGCGGTTGGCCTTGTCGAAGGAGGTCTTGAAGACGAGCCCGATCCCGAGATCCGCCGCCATCGCCTTGAGCGCTGAGGCGATCTCCAGGGCGTGGCCGCGACCCTCGAGCTGGCATGGGCCGGCGATCAGCGTGAGCGGCAGGTGGTTGGCGAAGCGCGCGCCGCCGACCTGGACCACGGGGCCGGATGTTTCGGGATTCGACATGCGGCCGGTCTAGCGCCGTTCCAGACCGCCTTGCAATCGGGGCCCGATCCCGATCTCGGGCCATCGCCCTAGCCCGCGCGGCGGGTCCGCGCGAGCTTGGTGCGGGGCGCGACCCGACAGACCGTGAGATCGTCCCGGAGCGCGTCGGTCCGCGAGCCGGTCTCGCACAGCATCAAGGCCGGGCCGGAGCTGCCGCGGCGGGGGGCCTGCGCGAGCAAGCTGGCCTGATGGAGGTTGAGCGTCAGCACCTCGGCCGCGGCGGCATCCGCCCCGGCGAGGGCACGGGCCGCGCGGCCGACCAGGATGAAGTAGGCCCGTGGCGGCTCCCGGTCGCGCGAGGCGACGGTGATCCGCGCCGGCGCCCGGCAATCGAGGCTCATCCGCTCGGCATCCTCGGCCCGGAACACCGCGTAGGGGCCGGCCCGGCCGGCGAGCGAGGCGCCGGTATCGCGGATCACTCGGGCCGTGAGCGCGTCGCACGCATCGGCGGCGTGGACCGGACCGGCTGCAAGACCGGCCAGGATTGTCAAAGTTAACATTGACTCGATCCGCTGCATCATTGACTCGCTCCTAATCCTCTGCAAGAGGTCGATCACAGATCGCCGCTCGGTCGGAGAAATCTATTGATAAAAATGTCATTTATAGTATGAATTGATTTAAACTTTACTCGCATTACGCTCGGTGAAAGGCATTGATAGCCTCAGATGCTGAGGAAAACAGGATGAAAAAAGGAAAGTAAACGGTTTTGGTGGATCATTGGGGCGGGTGGTGTTTCGCGTGTAGCCGCTGAAGTGAAACGATAACTCCAGCCGATGGCCGAAGGGATGATGGTCGAAGGGATCACGATCGATTGAGCACTGAATGGCCCAGGCTGGCGCGCATCCCGTCGCTCGACCTCCCGCCCACATCCACGGGCATGAGACCGTGCGGGCCGGGAAGCAGAAGGACGCGCCGATCTATGATCGTCGGCCGAAAAGGTTCCCGGGTCACCCCGCGGCGGCCGATTCCCGACGGCGGATCCGGCCCCCCAGTGCGGGGGCGTCCTGGCAAGCCCGGGCCGTCGTTGCGCAGAAGAGACGGCCCGCACTGGCGTCGACGAGCGCTCTTGGGTGGCACCGCTCAGGATAGAAACAACCGCGTCTCGAGGGACCGGCCACACGGGGTCCGGCGCGCGGTGACCGCAGAACATCGCAAGGGGGAGTCAGGTCGTGGAAAATGAACTCAGGGTCATCTTCAGATCGGTTCTAGGAGTGAGAGATACACTCGAAGAATCGATTTCGGAGATCAGAAATTTCATCGGTCGAGGCCATGAGGCTCAGGCCGAACCGATCGAGTTCCTGATGTTCGCGGCCCGCAGAGCGGCGCTTTCGAGCGCCCCGCTGCTGCAGGATCTCTGGGTGCTGTTCGAACTCGGCGAGAAGCGGAACGGCTATTTCGTCGAGTTCGGTGCCACGGGTGGTCCGGCCGGCAGCACCACGCTGCTGCTGGAGACGCTCTATGGCTGGCAGGGCGCGATCGCGGAACCGGCGCGTAGTCGGTACGACCAGCTGCGTAGCAGACGGAATTGCTACGTCGCGAACAAGTTCGTCTACACGGACAATGGCTTGAAGATGCTGTTCAACGACCCGGACAGTTCGGAGGAGCAATCCGCCGCCGGATCACCGGGAGCCGGTGTCCCGACTGGCACGCGGCGTGGCGGTCGCCGGCACGAGGTCGAGACCGTCACGCTTCGCAGCTTCCTGCAAGCGGCGGAGGCGCCGGCCACGATCGATTACATGTGCATCAGCGCCGAGGACGACACCCTCGACGTCCTGAATCACTTCGATTTCTCCGAGTGCGCCGTCACGATGGTGAGCATCGCGAGCGGTGACGCGCAGCAGCGTGAAGAGCTCGGCGCCCTGATGGTGCGCAACGGGTACGAGCATAGATTCAAGACGTTCTCGATCTCCGAAGACTGGTACATCAAGGGCGATAGGGCCGAGGCGTCGCGGCCGGCCTCGGCGTGAGTTGGAACGGCGGGGACGGCGCGGTCCCCCTCCCGGCGGCCGGCGCGATCGAGCCGGAGCGGTGACGGCTCCGGGCTCGATGCGTAGACAGGTCCGTTCGGATGCCCGATCTGTGCCGGCTGCGCGGCGTCCCGCGCCGCCCGCACACAGGCTCCGAGGCCGCCCATGCTCCGACCCCTTCTCGCCGCTATCGTCCTCGTGCCGACGGTTCTTGCCGGGGCGGCGGCTCCCGTCGCCGCCCCGGCCTACGGCCCGGAACTCGAAGGCTTCGACTATCCCTGGCCCGTGCGGCGCTACCCGTTCGCATCCCAGCGCCAGCCGCTCCAGATGGGCTATCTCGACGTGCCGGCCGAAACGGCGAACGGCCAGACCGCGGTGCTGCTCCACGGCAAGAATTTCTGCGCCGCCACGTGGGAGAGCCAGATCCGGGCACTGAGCGCGGCCGGCTACCGGGTGATCGCCCCGGACCAAATCGGCTTCTGCAAATCGAGCAAGCCGGCGGCGTATCAGTTCACCTTCCGCCAGCTCGCCGAGAACACGCACGCGCTGCTGGCGTCGCTGGGGATCGAGCACCCGATCCTGGTCGGCCACTCGACGGGCGGCATGCTCGCCGCGCACTACGCCCTGCTCTATCCGAAGGAGGTGGCCCAGCTCGTCCTGGTCAACCCGGTCGGCCTGGAGGATTGGAGCGCCAAGGGGCTCCCGCCGATCTCCCTGGAGCGCTGGTACCAACGCGAGCTGAAGACCAGCGCCGAGTCGATCCGCGCCTACGAGACCGCGACCTACTATGCCGGACGATGGCACGCCCGCTACGAGCCCTGGGTGACGATGCTGGCCGGCCTCAATGCCGGTCCCGGCAAGGAGGCGGTCGCCTGGGATTCGGCGCTGCTCTACGACATGATCGTCACCGAGCCGGTGGTGTATCGGTTCCCGCAGATCGCGGTGCCGACCCTGCTGATGATCGGCCAGAAGGACAACACGGCCATCGGCAAGGATCTCGCGCCGCCGGAGGTGCGGGCGCAGCTCGGCCATTATCCCGAACTCGGCAAGGCGGCCGCCCGGGCGATCCCGGGGGCGCGCCTCGTGGAGTTTCCCGATCTCGGCCATGCGCCGCAGATGTCCGACCCCGAAGGCTTCAACCGGGCGCTGATCGAAGGCATCGCGGGGCGGTGAGCCGGGGCCGCCCCTCCCGGCGGCGGCTGCCAAATGTACACGGCACTGTCCCGGGCTTAGCCCTCTGAGAATGTGGCGCTATTCCCCTGCCCTGGCGATCCCGGGCTTGCCCGGGATTGCGGTGAGGGGTCAGGGGTGGTGCAGGCGGCCTCGCACCGCTCCAGCCGGCGCCACCCCCAGCTCCAATTCCTCCGCGCAAGGGCTAAGGGCCACACAGGTTTGAGGTACAAGTGCTGTCGTGGACCGCGCCGCGTCCCTCTCCCCTGCGGGCTACCGGATGCACACATCATCGACGATAGAGGGCAGCGGCCGGACACAATCGCGTCTCCCTCCCCCGCAAAGGGGGGAGGGAGGGCGCGTGTCATCTCTGGAGCGGGGTCTGAAGTCCAGCCGGAGCGATACAAAACCCGATTTGCAAATCCGGACGCTGCGGCGGGGCGGTACGGCTAGAAGTACGACTTCAGAACGCCGCGGCGGCGGACGTCGAGGGTCGCGCAGTGGAACGAGCCGCCGAACGGGCCGTAGCTCAGGAACGGCGCCGGGATCGGGTCGAAGCCCCAGTCCTTGAGCGCCTTGATCAGCGTCGGCTGGCTCTGGTCGACGACGATCTTCTTCTCGGTGATCGCCAGGACGTTGATCGAGGTCCAGGGCGAGCACATCGAGATTTTGCTCATGAAACCCTCGACTGGGTCGGGGCGGGGCGCGATCAGCACGTCCCATGTCTTGAGCACGGCCGGCAGCTTCTCGACGTCGACGTAGTCCGGGTTCACCAGCACCTTGCCGGGGGCCAGCGGCATGAACGACGAGTCGATGTGCATCGGCTGCGGGCAGCGGCTCTCGATCTCGTGGATGCGGAAGCCCGGGCCGAGGTGACGGCGCAGCCACTCGATGCCCATCAGGTTGGTCACGTTGGAGCGGGTCACGAACAGGTCGCGGCCGCAGCGCACGAAGTCGGCCGCGTCGAAGACCGGCTCGAACTCGTTGACGGTGAACTGCATGGGCTCGCCGGCCTTCAGGTTCGGCACCCGGTAATCGTAATTGTAGAGGTCGTCGGTCAGCTGCGGCCGCGGCGCGGAGGTCCAGCGGGCGCCATTGCGAAAATACTCCTTGAACAGCGAGCGGTAGGCGTCGCCCTCGAAGTAGCGCGAACGCCAGCACATCGGGCTCTCGATGATCTCGTCGCCGATGACGAGGTACGGGTCGCGCGGGCAGGCCACGCAGAAGCCCCGGGACGACCAGCGCGGTGCCTTGAACTTCTTCGAGAAGTCCACCGTGTCGGGGCGGCGGACCTTCACGCCCTCGCCGGCCAGGATCGTGATGAAGTTGTCGAGCTCGGCCTGGGCCAGCTTCTTCATGAACTTCGGATACTTCCAGCCGCTCGCCAGCCGGTAGAACGGCTGCGCGGCGCGCGGCAGGTTGAAGATCACCGTGAGGTGGTGGGTCGGGATCGTAGCGCCGTCCAGGGAGCCGACGATCACCTCCTCCAGCGGGTCCCACTCGTTCCAGGCCATCACCGGCGATTGCGGAGCCGGCACGCCCGGTCCCGTCCTGCCCGGAAGGCCATCGGCATGCGTCTCCGCGGTCACGGCCTCCATGGCCGTGATCGGTGCTTCCCGCTCCATGACATGTGCCCCTTCTGCGACGTGCCGCGGCCTTATGCGTAGGCTCTCTGACCCCGCGCCGCTTTGGCCCCTACTGTGTCAAACGGGTGATAGACAGCGGTCATCCGTGCTGCAACGTGACAGAAACGTTCTTGGTCTGGCGGACCTATTTCTGCCGCGACCGTGGCTGATTTCCCGCATCAAGCCTTTTGCGAGCTTGAAAGTAGACCATGAAGCGCCTGACGACCTTGGCCTCGATCGCCGGTCTCTGCACGGTCGTCGGCCTGTTCATGTCCTCGGGCCTCGAGGACGTGTCGGCCGCCGTCGTGAGCGCCGGCTGGGGGGCCGCCCTGGTGGTGTTGGCCCGCATCGTGGCCGTCGCCTGGGCGGGCCTCGGCTGGCACGTCGTGTTCCCGGCGGGCACCGTCCGGCTCGCCGATTGCGTCTCGCTGCGCTTCGTGCGCGAGGGCATCAACACGCTGTTGCCCGTGGCCACCGTCGGCGGCGACTTCATCGGGGCGCGCCTCCTGTCCAAGCGCGGCGTCCCGGGGGCGCTCGCCGGCGCCAGCATGTTCGTGGACCTGATGACGCAGGCGCTGACCCAGCTCCTGTTCACCGTGGTCGGCCTCGTCCTGCTTGTCATGATCTGCGGTGACGGGCCGATCGCCCGGACGGTGGCGGGCGGCCTCGCCCTGGCGGTGCCGGCGCTGGGCGCCTTCTACCTGATCCAGCGCCGGGCCGGCCATCGCCTGATCCAGGGGCTGCTCAGCCGCTTCGCCTCGGGCCGCGAATGGCGCGCCTTCGGCGCGATCGACCAGCTCTACGACAGCCTGCGCCGGCTCTACGGCAACCACGGTCGCTTCGCCGCCGCGCTGGTGATCCACTTCGCCGGCTGGGTGATCGGGACCCTGGAGGTCTATGTCTGCCTGCGCTTCATGGGCTATCCGATCGACTTCGCGCAGGCGCTGATGATCGAGAGCCTCGCCCAGGCGGTGCGCGGTGCGGCCTTCGCGGTGCCGGGGGCGCTGGGCGCGCAGGAGGGGGGACTGATCGCCCTGTGCGGCCTGTTCGACATCCCCGTCGAGGCGGCGCTCGCCCTGTCGCTGGTCAAGCGCTTCGCCGATCTCGGCGTCGGCCTTCCGAGCCTCCTGCTCTGGCACCGGATCGAGGCCCGGCAGCGCGTCGAGGCGCCGGAGGACGGGGATCCCCAGGCCGAGGCGGAGACCGGACGCGTGGCCCAGCGGGTGCTGCAGCCGGCCACGCTCGGTCCGTTCTACAGCTACGCTCCGCCCCGCATGGGGACGCGTCTCGGCGACGGCGAGGAGTTGAAGAAGTGCGCCTGACCCGCCGGATCGCCGCCGCCCGCTTCGCCGCCCCCGTCGCGGCTCTTCTGGCCGTGCTCGTCTTCGTCCCGGCCCCGTCATGGGCCGCGGACGATCCCGCCGTTCAAACGGTGCGCGACCTCTACGCCGCCTTCACCGCCGCCCTGAAGGGCGGCCCCGGACCCCTGCCCGCGCGGGTCGAGGCCGTGGGGCCGGCGATGGACAAGGCTTTCGACTTCCCCGCCATGGCCCGCGTCGCGGTCGGCTCGAAATGGTCGAGCTTCACCCCGGAGCAGCAGGCGGCGGTCACCGACGCGTTCAAGCGCAGCCTGACCGTCACCTACGCGAACCGCCTCGCCCGCGCCGCCGGCGGCAAGTTCGACGTGACCCCGAAGGTCGAGGAGCGCGGCGCCCAGCGGGTCGTGGCGACCCGCGTCACCGCGGCGGACGGGGACGATTCCGAGGTCGATTTCGTCGTCAACGCCGGAAACCGCATCCAGGACGTCCTGCTCAACGGCGACGTGAGCGAGATCGCGGCCCAGCGCACCGCGCTCTCGGGCCCCCTGAAGACGGGGGGCGCGGACGGCGCCGTGAAGTTCCTGCGCCAGCGCGCCGACGGCATGCTCGCCGCCAAGCCGACCCCGTGATTGCCGACGCCGTGACTGCCGAGGCCGCAAGCTGCATAGACGGCTGGGCCGACCTGAACCGGCCGTTCGCGGCCATCGTCGCTTGAGGCGGCGGGACGATCGCACGGACCCGATTGGATGGATCTCTCCTCCCTGGCGTTGCTCGCCTCCTCGTGGCTCTCGCTGCTCTGCCTGATCCTGGCGGCGGCGGGCTGCCTCTACGGGCTGGCGGCCGCCTATTGCGCCGGCCGCTACGCGGCCCGGGCCGTGCCGGTCCTGGCGTCCGGCGCGCCGCGCCCCTCCGTGACCGTGCTCAAGCCGCTCTGCGGCCTGGAGCCGAACCTCTACGAGAACCTCGAAACGGTCCTGCTTCAGGATTATGCGGGCCCGGTCCAGGTGGTGTTCGGCGTCCAGAGGGCGACCGATCCCGCGATCGGCGTGGTGGAACAACTGAAGCAGGCCTATCCCGAGGCCCGCATCGACCTCGTGATCGACGGCCGCCAGCACGGCTCGAACCGCAAGGTCTCGAACCTGATCAACATGGCCGAGCGGATCGCCCACGACGTGGTGGTGCTGGCCGATAGCGACATGGTGGTCCGGCCCGACTACCTGGAGCGCCTGGTCGCCGAACTGTCCCAGGCGGGCGTCTCGGGCGTCACCTGCCTGTATCACGGGGTGCCGGCCTTCCGGGGGCTGTACGACCGGCTCTCGACACTGGCGATCGATGTCCAGTTCCTGCCCAACGTCGTGATGGGGTTGAGCCTGGGCTTGGCGAAGCCCTGCTTCGGCTCCACCGTCGCCTTCACCCGGGCGAGCCTCGAGGCGCTGGGCGGGTTCCGCAGCTTCCGCGACGACCTCGCCGACGATTACGCGATCGGCGCGGCCCTGCGTGGTCTCGGCGGCCGGGTGGTGATCCCGAGCTTCACCATCGGCCATACCAGCGTCGATACCGATCTGGCCGGCCTCTGGCGCCATGAGCTGCGCTGGAACCGGACCATCCGCACCGTCGATCCGGCGGGCTATGCCGGTTCGATCGTCACCCATGCCTTCCCGCTCGCCGTGCTGGGCGCCCTGCTGCCCGGCGGGGGGGGCGGCGCGCTGGTCGTCGCGGGCCTCGCCCTGGCCGGGCGGGTCCTGCTCTGCCGGCAGCTGGAGCGCGCCTTCGGCCTCGCCCCGCACCCCTACGGACTGTTGCCGATCCGCGACATCCTCTCCTTCTTGAACTTCTCCTGGGCCTTCGTGTCGGGGGCGGTGACATGGAAAGGTCACGATTATCACGTGGTTGCGGACGGTACCCTGATCCCGGATTCCGAACTCGGCCGCGATGCCGGCGCGCCCACCCGCTGATTCCGGCTCCCGCGACTCCCGCCCTCCCCCGGCAACGCCCTGAGGCCTTGAACCCCATGCGCACGCTCTTCCTCCAGGCCCCCACCTTCGACGGTTTCGATGGCGGTGCCGGCTCCCGCTACCAGGCCAAGCGCGAGATCAAGTCGTTCTGGTACCCGACCTGGCTGGCCCAGCCGGCCGCCCTGGTGCCGAACTCGAAGCTGATCGACGCGCCGCCGCACAACATCAAGCTCCCCGAGATCGTGGCCCAGGCCAACGACTTCGACCTCGTCGTGCTCCACACCTCGGTGCCGTCGTTCAAGTCCGACGTGAAGACGATCGAGGCGCTGAAGGCGGCCAACCCGAAGCTGATCGCCGGCCTGATCGGCGCCAAGGTCGCGGTCGATGCCGCCGGCGCCATGGCCCAGGCCCCGGTGGTCGATTTCTGCGCCCGCAACGAGTTCGACTTCACCGTCAAGGAAGTCGCCGACGGCGTCCCGATGGCGGACATCAAGGGCCTGTCCTATCGCGATGCCAACGGTGTCGTGGTCCACAACGAGGACCGCGAGATCATGACCGATATGGACCAGCTGCCCTTCGTCACCAGCGTCTACAAGCGCGACCTGGAGATGGAGAAGTACTTCATCGGCTACCTGAAGCACCCCTACATCTCGTTCTATTCGGGCCGGGGCTGCAAGAGCCGCTGCACCTTCTGCCTGTGGCCGCAGACGGTCGGCGGGCACACCTACCGCACCCGCTCGGTCGCCCACGTGATCGAGGAGATCAAGTACTGCCTGAAGGAGTTCCCGCAGACCAAGGAGTTCTTCTTCGACGACGACACCTTCACCGACAACCTCCCGCGTGCGGAGGAGATCGCCCGGGAGCTCGGCAAGCTCGGCGTGACCTGGTCGTGCAACGCGAAGGCGAACGTTCCGCGCGAGACCCTGAAGGTGCTCAAGGAGAACGGCCTGCGCCTGCTGCTCGTCGGCTACGAGTCCGGCAACCAGGCGATCCTGCACAACATCAAGAAAGGCATGCGCGTCGAGGTCGCGGAAAAATTCACCCAGGATTGCCACGAGCTCGGCATCGCCATCCACGGCACCTTCATCCTCGGCCTGCCGGGCGAGACCAAGGAGACGATCCAGGAGACGATCGCCTTCGCCAAGCGGATCAACCCGCACACGATCCAGGTCTCGCTGGCCGCCCCCTACCCGGGCACCTTCCTGTACAAGCAGGCGGTGGAGAACGGCTGGCTCGACATCGAGAATGCCGAGCTCGTCGACGAGAACGGCGTGCAGGTCGCGCCGCTGCACTACCCGCACCTGTCGCACACCGAGATCTTCACCTCGGTGGAAGAGTTCTACAAGAAGTTCTACTTCCGGGCGCCGAAGATCGCCTCGATCGTCAGCGAGATGGTGCGCTCGCCCGACATGATGAAGCGCCGCCTGCGCGAGGGCGTGGAGTTCTACCGCTTCCTCAAGGAGCGTCAGGGCACCGCCAAGGCGGCGTGACGTCAGGGGTCCGGGGCTCTCTGCCCCGGACCCATCGACACCCGTAACGAGGTTGTTGTGAAGCGTCTGGTCGTCACCGCGGACGATTTCGGGCTGAGCCCCGAGGTCAACGAGGCCGTCGAGCAGGCCCATCGCGACGGGATCCTCACCGCGGCGAGCCTGATGGTCTCGGCGCCGGCGGCCGCCGATGCCGTGGCCCGGGCGAAGCGGATGCCGTCCCTGCGGGTCGGGCTGCACCTCGTCCTGGTCGAAGCTTGGCCAACTTTGCCGGCGGCGCAACTGCCCGACCTGACTGATGCTGCCGGGCTGATGCGCGCCGACATGGCCCGCGTCGGCCTCGACCTCGCCCGCAAGCCCGCTGCCCGGCGCCAACTCGCCGCCGAGATCACGGCGCAGTTCGAGGCCTACCAGGCCACCGGCCTGCCCCTCGATCACGTCAATGCTCACAAGCATTTCCACGTCCACCCGCTGATCGCCGGCGCCGTGCTGCGCATCGGCCGCGGCTACGGCATGCGGTCGATCCGGGTGCCTCGCGAGCCCCGCGAGCTGCTGCGCCGGGCCGAGCCCGGCGCCCGGCCCCGGGCGGCCCTCGACATCGCCCCCTGGGCGGCCCTGCTCGCCGTGCGCGCCCGCCAGGCCGGCCTGCTGATCCCCGACCGGACCCTCGGTCTCGCCTGGTCCGGCGCGATGACCCCGCCGCGGGTGGCGGCGCTCCTGGCCCACCTTCCGGATGGCCTGACCGAGCTCTATACCCACCCGGCCACGACCGGCGGTTTTCCGGGCGACGCGCCGGGTTACCTCTACGCCGACGAGCGCGATGCGTTGATCGCCGCCGCCGCTCGGGCGACCGTCGATGCGTCGGGCGCGCTCAGGGGCGGGTTTTCGGACTTTTTGGGGTGACCACTTATCGAGCCGCTTCGCTCGTGCCGTCACCGCGGATGTCGGCGCCCGCGACGCACGGTTCTGGACCGGAGGCGAAGGTCCAGTGGCTCGGCGTAGTCCTGCCCACCATGATGGATGGGTTGCCCGGCGGATGCGTCGGCCCGAAGGGCAATGGAGGCCCGACCGCTGAGGTGAAGTAACCCTGGATCGACCCCATCGTCCGGGAACCCTCGATCGCGGTGCCGCGCCTCCACACCGACAGCGCCCTGCCGGCGGCCCTGGCGCCCTGTCGCAAAAAGGGCCGGGTGGGGACCGCGCGCTTCAACGACGATCCCTACCCCGACCTTGTCTTCGAGAAGGCCCTCTGAGCGGGGGTCTATTTGGCCGGCACCGGATCCTGGCGCGCCGTGCTCTTGCGTAAAGCCGCCCCGACCGCCTTCTCCGCCTCGGGCCGGTCCTCGTCGGGCTGTGCCGGTGGCTCCCCCAGCGTTGCAGGCACCACGAAGAACGCCGCGATCAGGGTGAAGAACAGCGATAGGGCCAGCAGCTTGCCCATGCTGGCCGTGCCCGGATGGCTCGACAGGACCAGGGAGCCGAAGGCGCTGCCGGTCGTGAGCGCCGAGAAGAAAATCGCCCGGGTCAGGCTGGAGGCCAGCATGTCGGTCACCCCCGCCCGCCAGGCGATGACGTAGTAGATGTGGAAGGCGACGCCGACCGCGAGCATCAGCGGCAGGGCGATGATGTTGGCGAAGTTCAGCGGCATGCCGATGATGCGCAGGGCCATCAGCGTCCACAAGGTCGCGATCACCAGCGGGCCCAGCGTCATCGCCACGTCCCAGGGCTTGCGCAGGGCAACCGACAGGATGACGAAGATCAGCACGAAAGCTGTCACGGCCGCCTGCACGAAGGCGCCCAGGATCGTGTAGGTCGATTGCGTCGTCGCCACGGGCGCGCCGGTAGCGTGGGGCGCGACCTTCAGCACCTCGTCCGAGAAGGTGCGCAGCACCTCGTCGTCGTTGGAATCACCCTTGGGATGGACCTCGATGCGGGTGCGCCCGTCCGCCGCGACCCAGTCGGCCTTCAGCTGCGGCGGCAGGTTGTCGAGCGTGATCTTTTCCGGATGGAGCAGGTCGCGCAGCCGGGCCAGCAGCGGACCGAGGTCCTTCGTCAGGGCGACCGAGGCCGCCTCGCGCAGCGGCACCGGGCCGGCGGCGAGCTTGTCCAGCGTGCCGGCGAGCTGCTTAGCCGCCCCCGCACCCTTGGCGTCGCCCTTCGCGTCCCCGGCGACGCCGTTCAGCGCCGTGGCGGCATCCTTGAGCGCCTTGACGTTGTCGGCATCGCTCGGCGGCGGCGGCCTGCGGCCCGGGTTCAGCACCGGGTCGAGGAGCTGCGCCGTGTCGGCGATCGCCGCGAGCTTCTTGTCCTGATCCCGGGGCACGAAGGTGTCGACGCTGTTGACCGATGCCGTCACCGGCAGGGCCGCCAACTTCTGCGAGAGCGCCGGCACCGCCTCCACGCTCGGAGCCAGGACGTCGATGAGGTTCGGGCTGGTCTCGGGGTTCTTGATCAGGTCCAGATAAGTGGCGATCGATTCCGTCTTCGTGCTGCGCAGGTGCATCGGGTTGGAATCGAAGGGCAGGTGCCAGAGCAGGGGCGCGCCCGCCAGGGTCACCAGACCGACGGCGATCAGGATCGGCTTGCGGTGGCGGATGATCCAGGGATCGACACCAACGAGCCACGAGGTCTGCACCGCCGCCTTCTCGCCCTTGGGCTCGAACACCGCGATCAGCGCCGGCAGGAGCGTCAGCGCGAACAGGAAGGCCACGACCATGCCGACGCCGGCGATGAGCCCCAGTTCGGAGACACCGCGGAAGGCGGTCGGCAGGAAGGCGAAGAAGCCCGCCACCAGCGACACGGCGGCCAGGGTCAGCGACCAGCCGACCCCGCGGGCGGCGGCGCGGATCGCGCTCTGCAAGGTCGGCTGCTCGTAGCGGTCCGCCCGGTAGCGCACCGAGAACTGGATGCCGAAATCGATGCCGAGGCCGACGAAGAGGGCCGCGAAGGCCACCGAGATCGGGTTCAGCTCCTTGACCATGATCAGGCCGAGGGCGGCGGTGACGATGAGGCCCGCGAAGGTGGTGATCAGCACCGCGCCGACGAGCTTGCCGGAGCGCAAGGCCAGCCACAGGAACAGCACGATCGCGCCCACGATGATGCTGTTGTTGACGCCGGCATCCTCCGACAGGGTGGCGAATTCCTCGTCCGCCACCGCCACCGTGCCAGTGAGCCGCATCCGCAGCCCGTGCTCGCCGTCGATCTTGAGATCCTGGGCGACGTTCCGGATCAGCTTGGTCGCCTGATAGCCGGGCTCCAGGGCGTTGAAATCCAGGACCGGCTGGATGAAGACGAACTTCATCTTGTCGGTGACGCTGCTCTGGCCGTTCGCCAGCAGCTCCTGCCACGACATGCGCGCCGGCTTGCCCGCCAGCACCTGCTGAAGGGTGGCGTCGATCTGCCCCATGGGCTTCTCGAGATCCTCCAGCTTGGCGTCGCCGGTCTTCACCCCGCGCGCGCCGAGGGACAGGACCCGCATCACGCCCCGCAGGGACGGATCGGCGGCGAGCGGCCCGAGCAGGCCCTGCTGCTGGGTGAGCGCCTCGAGGGTCTTGTCGAGTTCGGCCTGGGACATCAGCAGCAGGCCGTTCTTGTCGAAGAACGGGCCGCCGTCGGGCCGGTAGACGGTCTCGATCAGGTTCTTGTGGGCGGTGAGCGCCTTGGCGAGGTTGGCGGCCGCCTCTTCGGTGACCTCGGGCGTCGCGCCGTTGATCACCGCCACGATGGTGTTGGTGCGCTGCGGGAAGGCCTGCTCGAAGTTGATCTCGTCCTGGCGCCAGGGCTCCTTCGGATCGATCAGCCGCTCGACATCGGTGTTGATTCGAAACAGATGCGCCGCGACGCCGCCGCTCGCGACCGTGACGAGCGCCACCAGGGCGATCACGATCCACCGATACCGCACCGAGAACGCGACGAGACTTTCGATCACGAGCACCCTGCCTGTTCGCCTCGGACGCACCCCCGGCGCGCCCGGAACTTGCCATCCAGCTCTTCGGAATCCCGGGGACCGGCGCGGCGCAGAGCCCGCATGCCGACCGCCCCGCGATCCGTTCGAACGCGCACCGGGTTCGCGGAACGCCACACGGTCCGCCCCAGCCGTGCAGCACGCATGCGCACGCCGAGCCTGGCCGATATGGACCATGGCGCGGCCGTTCGCCGTCGGCCACGGCTTGCATCGCCGCCACGAGGCTCAGTAAAGAGCGCGATGCCAGATTGCAACGCGGCCGCCCTGCCGCGGTCCGTACGGAGGATATGTGCGTTAGCGCACGGAAATGGCGCCGATGCGATCGAAATCGCGCGTCCCCGGTCGCATTGCCGACGCAATGCACGTGCTGTCCTCAAGGGCGGGCAGTCCTCGCCCACGGATCTGGCGTTCGCGGCCCATGTGGCGCCGTTGCGTCAGGCGCAGAATAAGATGTCATGATCCCGCCGAAACGGGGTCGATTGAGATTAGTTCCAAGCTAGATCGCTGGAAATCGCGATTTTTTTCGTGTTAAGCACCCCGATCGCCCCTGGGCCGACGAAGTGAAGGAGCCGCAATCTTGGGTATCCCCCTCCGGTACGTCGCGAAGATCGGCGGCTACATCCTGAAACAGCACCTGACGGGTCGCAAGCGCTACCCGCTGGTGATGATGATGGAGCCGCTGTTCCGCTGCAATCTCGCCTGCGCCGGCTGCGGCAAGATCGATTACCCGGATGAGATCCTGAACAAGCGCCTGCCGGTGGCCGACGCGCTCGAATCGGTGCGCGAGTGCGGTGCCCCCGTGGTGGTGATCGCCGGCGGCGAGCCGCTCCTGCACAAGGATCTGCCGCAGATCGTCGAGGGCATCATCGCCCAGAAGAAGTTCGCGATCGTCTGCACCAACGCGCTGCTCCTCGAGAAGAAGATCAAGGAGTACAAGCCGAGCCCGTACTTCACCTGGTCGATCCATCTGGACGGCGACAAGGAGATGCACGACCAGTCGGTGTGCCAGCGCGGCGTCTACGACAAGGCCGTGGCGGCGATCGCCAAGGCCAAGGAGATGGGCTTCCGCGTCACCATCAACTGCACCTTCTTCAACAACTCGCAGCCCGAGAAGATCGCCGACTTCTTCGACAGCGTGACCCGGATGGGCATCGACGGCATCACCGTCTCCCCGGGCTACGCCTACGAGCGCGCCCCCGATCAGAAGCACTTCCTGAATCGCAAGGCGACCAAGGACCTGTTCCGCGGCGTGTTCCGGCACGGCAAGGAGAAGGGCCGCGAGAAGTGGACCTTCCAGCAGTCGGGCCTGTTCCTGGACTTCCTGGCCGGCAACCAGACCTATCACTGCACCCCGTGGGGCAACCCGACCCGCACCGTCTTCGGTTGGCAGAAGCCCTGCTACCTGCTCGGCGAGGGCTACGCGGCGACCTTCAAGGAACTGATGGACGAGACCGACTGGGACGCCTACGGCACCGGCAATTACGAGAAGTGCGCCGACTGCATGGTCCATTCGGGCTACGAGGCGTCCTCGGTGGTCGATTCGGTCCGCAAGCCCTGGAAGCCGCTGGTGCACGCGATCCGCGGCATCAAGACCGACGGCGCCATGGCCCCGGAGGTCAGCCTGGAGAACCAGCGCCCGGCCGAGTTCGTGTTCTCGCGCAACGTCGCGCAGAAGCTGTCCGAGATCAAAGCGGCCGGCGTGGACACCAAGCAGGAAGCCCGCAAGCGCACCGCCGCCTGAGCGACGGGGCATTGCTCAATGCGAAAGGCCGCCGCGGCATCCCGCGGCGGCCTTTTTGCTGAGCGGTTCGGCCGGCCGGCGAGACCCCGGCACGGCCCCCGGTTCATGGCGGTCGACGGACCGGCGACGTCCTGGCCGCGGGGCGCAGGCCGGGCGAAGGCCCGTGAGGGGTCGGGGATGAATTGCGGCTCCCGCGCCGCGGCCGTGGCTTGGGGGCGCCGTGGCGGCGCGGCGATCACCGCCGAGGTGGCGCGTTCAGAGAGGCATCGGACCGCGCTATGGCGGCGCCGGAACCCGGTCAGCTGCCGCGCAGCGCCTCCAGGACCTTGCCGCCGGGGCGGCCCGTCTGGGGCATCCCGAGCTTGCGCTCGACATCCTTGATCGCGTCTCGGGTCTTCTGGCCGACCTTGCCGTCCGGCTCGCCGACGTCGTAGCCGCGGGCGGCCAGGCGGGTCTGGAGATCGCGCCGCTCCGCGCGGGACAGGGGCGGATCGTCGGTCGGCCAGGGCGCCTGGACACCGGTCTTGCCGCGCAGCCGGTCGGACAGGACCGCGATGGCGAGGCCGTAGGATTCGGCGGCGTTGTACGAGTAGATCGCGTCGAAGTTCTTCGTGACCAGGAAGGCCGGCCCGTCGATTCCGGCCGGCGCGATGATCCCGGCCGGCCCCTCGCCCGAGAGCGGGCGGCCGTCCATACGGGTCACGCCGAGGGACGCCCAATGGGCGATCGGCTTCTTGTTTCTGCGCCCGGCGGAGGCGACGTTGAAGCCGCGGGGCAGCTTGACCTCGTAGCCCCAGACCTGGCCGTGCTGCCACTTGGCCACGTGCAGGAAGTTCGCCGTCGAGCCGACCGCATCGGCCACCGAATCGACCACGTCGCGCCGCCCGTCGCCGTCGCCGTCGACGGCGAGGCGGTGATAGGTTGTCGGCATGAACTGCGTCTGGCCGAAGGCCCCCGCCCAGGAGCCGGTCAGGCGCTCCGGCGCGATGTCGCCGCGCTCGATGATCCGCAGGGTGGCGATCAGCTCGCCCCGGAAGAAGTCGCGGCGGCGGTTGTTCGAGCAGGCCAGGGTCGCCAGGGACTGCACCAGCGGCATCTTGCCGAGGTTCTTGCCGAAATTCGACTCGACGCCCCAGACGGCCGCGATCGTGTAGCGGTCGACCCCGTAGCGCGCCTCCGCCTGGGCCAGGGCGGCCGCGTTCTGCCGCATGGCCGCGCGCCCGTCCTCGACGCGCTCGTCGTCGACCAAGGCCGCCATGTAGTCCCAGATCGGCGTCTTGAACTCGGGCTGCGCCTGCGAGAGTTCGATCACCTTGTCGTCGAAGCTGATGCCGCGCGTGGCCGCCTGGAAGGTCTGCGCCGAGACGCCGGCGGCGGCCGCCTGGGCCTGGATGCCGGCCAGGCAGCTGTCGAAATCGGCGCGCGCCGGCAGGCTCGTGGCGCCCGCGCAGAGGAGGCCGAATCCGAGCGCGACGCCCGACCCGAGGGACTGATTCCGCATCCTGGCGTTCCCGTGTGTCGCCCGTCGTCTAGCGGCCGAATCAGGCAGCACGAGGGTTAACGGCGCGTTAGCGGAGGGGCCGGCCGAGAGCGGGAGATCCGGGAGATCGGCCTGACACTGCGCGGCGCCGGCTATCGATCGCCGCGTCCGCCCGGCACCTGGAGCGACGGGCTGTCAGGTCGCCTGCGCCGCCGTGGTGCGCCGCGACCTGTCGCAGGCATAGGCCCGGATTCGCGCGCCCTGCGCCGGGAGCTGCGAGGCGGAAATTGAAGTATCGGCAGCAGATTGTGCTGTTGGCCACTTCGCCGTGGATCTGATCATGTCGTTGTTGTGATCGGTGTGACTTCCGGAAGTGACCGATATTCATCTTGAGGGTAAAATCAGTTCTCGCCGCATAGCGTGTACATTTTTGAAGTCAAATTAGTGGCTTTCTAATCTCTGTCGCGTATCATGCCGGCTCGATGATGGGGGAGGTGATGATGCGCATTTCAAACATATCGATCGCGAAGAAAATTATTGTTTGCTTTCTGGTACTGATATTCATCAACATTGTGGGTGGATTTATAAATTACAACAAACTGACTTTCATAAACAAAACCACCGGATGGTCCGAGCATACCTATGACGTGTTGAACGTGAACGATCATCTGATCAGCAGCATGGTGGATCGCGAGACCGGGGTGCGCGGCTATCTGGTGGCCGGGGACCGCAAGTTCCTCGCCCCCTACGAGGCCGGTGCCAAAGCCTTCGCGGTCGCCGCGGAGCGGATCCGGACCCTGACGGTGGACAACCCGGCCCAGCAGCACCGTATCGGGCAGATCGAAGCCCTGGCCCAACGGTGGCAGTCCGAGGTCGCCGAGCCGGAGATCGCCATGATGGCGCAGGCCGACACGCAGGCTGCTGCCCGCGCCCTCCTGACCAGCGGCGTCGGCAAGGCGTTCATGGACGGCATCCGGACCCTGGTCGACGAGATCGATGCGACGGAGCGCGCCCTGCTGAAGACACGTCAGGCCGATGCGGCCGACGCGTTCTCGACCTCATACCTGACGACGCTGATTACCATCCTGGCCCTGCTCAGCAGCGCGGCTGCGTGCGCTTGGCTGCTCACCCGGCTGATCGCCGTCCCGACGCGCCAGATGACCGACGTGATGGGTGAAATGACCCGCGACAACTTCGACGTGGCCGTGCCGCATCGGGGGCGGCGCGACGAGATCGGCCGCATGGCCACGGCCGTCGAGGTGTTCAGGCAGGCGCTCATCGCCAAGCGGGCGAGTGACGCCGCAGCCGTGGAAGAGTCCGAGGCCAAGGCCCGTCGGGCCCTCCATCTGGACGCCACGGTCCAGCGTTTCGAGACCGAGGTCTCCAGCCTGACGCAGGCGCTGGCGGGCGCCGCCACGGAACTCGAGGCGACCGCCCGCTCGATGAGCGGCGTCGCGGAGCAGACCGACGTTCAGGCGCTGGCGGTGGCGAGTGCCGCCGAGCAGGCCTCGTCGAACGTCAACACGGTCGCGGCGGCCACGGAAGAGCTGTCGATCTCGATCCGGGAGATCAACGGCCAGGTCTCCCGTGCGGCCCAGGCCGCCGGCCGGGCGGCCCACGAGGCGGTTCAGACGGACGGGGCCGTCAAGAGTCTGGCCGAAACCGCGGAGAAGATCGGCGGCGTGATCGCCCTGATCTCGAATATAGCCGGCCAGACGAATCTGCTCGCGCTCAACGCCACGATCGAGGCGGCCCGGGCCGGCGATGCGGGGCGCGGCTTCGCCGTCGTGGCCACCGAGGTGAAGGAACTCGCCGCGCAGACCACCCGCGCCACCGACGAGATCAGCGCACAGATCGCCGAGATCCAGGCGGCGACCGGCCAGGCGGTCCACGCGATCCGGTCGGTCGCCCGGACCGTCGGCGAGATCGCCGACGGCTCGACCGCGATCGCAGCCGCCATGGAGCAGCAGGGCGCGGCGACTCAGGAGATCGCGCGCAACGTTCAGGAGGCCGCGTCGGGGACCGAGCAGGTCACCAGCAACATCGTCGACGTCAAGCGGGCCGCCGGCGAGACCGGCTCCGCGGCAACCCAGGTTCTCGGCGCTGCGCAGGGCCTCTCGCGATACTCCAACGACCTCGGCCGGGCGGTCGCCACCTTCCTGGCCGACGTGAAGGCGGCGTAACGGGATGCCGGACCTTCCCTAAAGGGGCGAGGTCCGGCCCGGCCCAATCAGGCCCAGTCCCGCTGGGCGAGCCTCTGCTCGTAGGCGTCGATCGCGGCGCCGCGCGCGAGGGTCAGGCCGATCTCGTCGAGGCCGTTCAGGAGATTGTGCTTGCGGCCGGCGTCGATGTCGAAATGCAGGGTGCCGCCGTCCGGTCCCTTGATGGTCTGGGCTTCGAGGTCCACCGACAGCGTGGCGTTCGCGCCGCGCTCGGCATCCGCGAACAGCTTCTCCAGGTCCTCCGGGGCGACCACGATCGCCAGGATGCCGTTCTTGGCGCAGTTGTTGAAGAAGATGTCCGCGAAGCTCGTGGAGATCACGCAGCGGATGCCGAAATCGGCCAGCGCCCAGGGCGCGTGCTCCCGGGAGGAGCCGCAGCCGAAATTGTCGCCGCAGACCAGGATCTTCGTGTTCCGGTAGGCGGGCTTGTTCAGCACGAAGTCCGGGTTCTCGGAGCCGTCCTCGCGGTAGCGCATCTCGGCGAACAGGCTTTTGCCGAGCCCCGTCCGTCGGATCGTCTTCAGGTACTTCGCCGGGATGATCCGGTCGGTATCGACGTTGATCGTCCGCACGGGCGCCGCGACGCCCTCCAGGGTCGTGAATTTTTCCATCGGCTGAAGATCTCGTGACGGTTGTTCCCTGGCGGCGGCTTTAGCAGCCGCGGGGGCTGGTCGGAAGCGTCAGGCGAGATCCGGCGCCGTGGCCCGGGACAGGGTGCCGTCGTGGAGCGCGGAGGCGACCAGCGCCCCGGCGATCCCGGCCGCGCGCAGCGCCCGCACATCGTCCGGGCCGCGGACGCCGCCGGCCGCGTAGAGGCGGGTTTCCGGCGCCCGCGCCCGCAGGGCGCCGAGGGACGCGAGGTCGGGACCGGCCCCGGCCCCGACCTGGGCCAGGGTCATGGCGATCACCTCCGGCGGCCACAGCGACGGATCGTCGTGGAGCGCCGGGGGCCCGAGCCGGTCGGCGCCGCGCGTGTCGAGGGAGAACACCGCCCGGTCCCCGAGCCGGGTCACCAGGCCGGCATCCGTCTGGCTCTCGCTGCCGATCACTGGACGCCCGAGGCCGGAGGCCAGGAACGCGTCCAGGCCGGCGGGCTCGGCGAAGCCGGCATCCACCCACAGGGCGGTGCCCGGGCAGGCGCGGGCGATCGCCGTCAGGGCGCGGAGATCGGGGGCGGCACGATCGATGATCGCGTCGAGATCGGCGACGTAGAGGGTCGCGGCCGGCCACGCGTCGAGGAGCCCGCGTGCCACCGCTTCGGGTGCGGATCCCTTTGCCAAGGGCGTCTCGATCGGGGCATAGGAGGAGCGCTCGCCCCGGCGCGCCCGCACGACGCGGCCGCCCCGGAGGTCGAGCACCGGGATCACCGCGAAGCCGGGGCGCCCGATCCTGTGGTCCATCGAGGCGTTCATCGCGGTCCCATGCGCTCACCATCCCCCAGGACAATCGGGTGGGACCTCGGCGGGGTTCACGTCAAGGCCGCTCTGGTGGAGGCCGGACGCGTCGTGGCCGCCGCCCAGGTTCCGTGCCCGCTCTGGCAGGGTCTGCCGGCCCTGGCGCAGGCGCTCGCGGCCCTGCCGGACTGGGCGCGCGGCGAGGCCGCGCACGCCGTCACCATGACGGGGGAATTGACCGATTGCTTCGCCGACCGGCGGGAGGGCGTGGCGGCGCTCTCCGGATGGGCCGGGGCGCATCTCGCCGGGATTGTGCGGATCTATGCCGGCCGGTCCGGCTTCGTCGCCCCGGAGGCGGCGGCTGAACGCGCCGCCGACGTGGCCTCAGCCAACTGGCACGCCACCGCGGCGCTCGCCGGGCGGATCGCCCCGGACGCCCTTCTGGTCGATATCGGCTCCACCACCACCGACCTCATCCCGATCGTGGGTGGCCGCCCGGCCGCCGCGGGCTACAGCGATGCGGAACGTCTGGCGACATCGGAACTCGTCTATACCGGCATCGTGCGCACGCCGGTGGTCGCGCTCGCCGACCACGCGCCCTTCGGCGGCCGCCGGACCCGGCTGATGACCGAGACCTTCGCCCACATGGCGGATGCCTACCGGATCCTCGGCCTGCTCCCCGGGGGAGCCGACCAGCAGGCGAGCGGCGACCGCAAGGGCAAGTCCGTGGCCGAGAGCGAGACCCGGCTCGCCCGGATCGTCGGGCGCGACCGGACCGAGGCCCCCGCGCCGGCCTGGGCCGCATTGGCGGGGCATTTCGCGGAGGCGCAGCTGCGCCTGCTGCACGATGCGGCCGCGCTCCTGCTCGGCCGGCCGGACATGGACGCGCGGGCGCCCCTGATCCCGTGCGGCGCCGGCGCCTTCCTGGGGGCCCGCCTGGCCGATCGGCTCGGACGCGCCTCCCTCCCGCTCGTAGACCTGCTGGGCGACCGGATCGCCGGGCCCCGTGACGGGATCTCGACCTGTGGGCCGGCGGCAGCGGTCGGCCTCATTGCCGCGGAGGGGACAATCGCATGAGTGCCATCAAGATCCTGGCCCGGATCCTCACCGCCCGGGTCGGGCCGCATATCGAGCTGGCCGTGGAGACGGAGACCGGCGAGATCCTCAAGGTGCTCGCCACAGAGGATCAGATCGACCGGCTGGTCGACGAACTGGACGACATCCTCAACTCGCCCGGCGCGCCGGACGATGACGGGCCGCCCGAAGCGGCCTGAGCGGCGCCGGCCATGAGCCTGATCGCCGCCAAGATCTTTGTCACCCCGACGCTGATGTGGGCCGTGTCGGCGGCGGCGCGCCGCTGGGGCAGCCTCGTCGGCGGCCTGCTCTCCGGCCTGCCGCTGACCTCGGCGCCGATCTCGATCTACCTCGCCGCCGAGCAGGGCGAGCGCTTCGCCGCCGACGCCGCTGTCGGGTCGGTGGAGGGGCTGGGGGCGGTGACGGCCTGCTACCTGGCCTACGTTCTCTGCGCTCGGCGGATCGGCGCCGTTGCGTCCATCGTTCTGGCCCTGGCGGCCTTCGTGATGGGCGGCGCCCTGCTGCACGGGCTCGTCCGGCCGGGCCTGTGGCTCGCGACAGTGATCGACCTCCCGGCGATGGCGGCCGTCATCGCCCTGTGCCGGCCGGCCCCCGAGGCCGCCGCGCCGGTCCGCGATGCGCGACCCCCGCGCTGGGACATGCCGGCCCGGCTGGCGGCGGCCACCGCCCTGGTCCTGCTGGTCTCGACCCTGGCGCCCCGCCTCGGGTCGGGCCTGAGCGGCGTTCTGGCGCCGATCCCGATCATCTCCTGGCCGCTCATCGTCTTCGCCCGTCTGCAGGACGGGGTCGGCGCCTCGCTCGAGGTGGTGCGCGGCAGTGCCCAGGGCGCGTTCGGCGTGCTCGCCTTCTACATCTGCGTTCACCTGACGCTCGGGCAGGTCGATCCGGTCCTGGCCTACGCCCTCTCGATCGCCGTCTCGGCGGCCTGCGTCCTGCCCTGGCTGTTCGCGCGCCGCCGCCCGCGGGCGGCGTGACGGCGCGCGGCACCCAAAGAAAAACCCGCCCCGAGCGATCGGAGCGGGCCGCGATGTGGCGCCGGCGCGGCGAGGCCGGCCGTGCGTCGATCACTCGGCGGCGGCGGGCGCCTCGGCCGGGGTGCCCTTGCCCGCGTTGTCCTTGGCCTTGTAGCGGTCGGTGCGCTCGACGATGCGGGCCGACTTCCCGCGGCGGTCGCGCAGGTAGTACAGCTTGGCGCGGCGCACCTTGCCCCGGCGGACCACCTTGATCGAATCGATCATGGGGGAATGCACCGGGAAGACGCGCTCCACGCCCTCGCCGTAGGAGATCTTGCGGACCGTGAAGCTCTCGTTGAGGCCGCCGCCCTGGCGGCCGATGCAGACGCCCTCGTAGGCCTGGACGCGGGTGCGCTCGCCTTCCTTCACGCGAACGTTGACGATGAGCGTGTCGCCCGGCTCGAAATCGGGAATGGTCTTGGCGAGGCGCGCGACTTCCTCGCGCTCCAGCTGCTCGATGATGTTCATGACAAAGCTCCGGCCGTTGCGCCGCGCTGCCCCTCATGGGCGGCGGGCACCAGGATTTCGGCGATCCTGTTGTGAGTTGGCCGGCTCTCTACAGGATCGCCACCGCCTTGTCGATTGCCGATGAGAGCCGCGCCGCGCTTGGCGCCGTCAGGCCGGCACCGCGCCGGCCTCGGGCAGCACGCAGCCGGATAGGAAGGCCGCCAGATCGTCCGTGATGTGATCGATATGCGCCTCGCGCACCGCCTCCTGCTCGAACGCCTCCCGGTAGGGATCGGCGATCTTGGGCACCACCAGGACCGTCGCCATGCCGAGGTCGTGCGGTACGGCGAGGTTGCGGGCGATGTCCTCGAACAGGGCCGCGCGGGTCGGCTCGACGCCGTGCGCCTGCAGGAACCGCTCGTAGGTCGACCGCTCGGGCTTCGGCACGAAATCGGCGGCGGCGATGTCGAACACGTCCTCGAAATGGTCGAGGATCCCGAGCTTGGCCGCCACGTTCTCGGCGTGCCGCCGCGACCCGTTGGTCAGGATCAGCTTGCGCCCCGGCAGTTGCTCGATCGCGTCGCCGAGGCCCTTGTCGAGCTTGATCGCCGAATGGTCGATGTCGTGGGCGAAGTCGAGGAACTCGTGGGGATCGATATCCGCCTCGACCATGAGGGCTTTCAGGGTCGTGCCGTAGGTGTGGTAGAAATGCTTCTGCAGGGCGCGGGCCGAGAGCCCGTCGAGCCCGTAGAGCCTCATGACGTAGAGCGTGATCCGCTCGTCGACCTGCGGCCAGACCCGGGCGTCGCTCGGATAGAGGGTGTTGTCGAGGTCGAACACCCAGGTGTCGACATCGGCGAACCCGCGCGCGCCAGAGGTGGTGAACTGGGCCTTGTCGGGGTGGTGCACCGTATCCCTTTGGAATCGTGATCCCCAGGGGGGATGAGTGAACCCACGGGGCCAGGCTTGCAAGGCTGGCTTGCTCGGGGCTGACCCGGAGCAGGACAATGCGCGCGCGGAGCGGAAGTTGCCGCCCCGCGCGAATCGCGTCGCCCGATCGCTTGGCGACCGGCTTCAGCCGCGCCGGATCAGCGTGCCGGCGCCGTAATCGGTGAACAGCTCCAGCAGCACCGCGTGGTTGACCTTGCCGTCCAGGATGACGACCGCCTCGACGCCGCGCTCGATCGCGTACATGCAGGTCTCGATCTTGGGGATCATGCCGCCCGTGATGGTGCCGTCGGCGATCAGGCGGCGGCAATCCTCCACGGTGAGTTCCGGGATCAGCTTCTTGTCCTTGTCGAGCACCCCCGGGACGTCGGTGAGCAGCAGCAGGCGCTTGGCCCGGAGCGCCCCCGCGATGGCGCCCGCGAAGGTGTCGGCATTGACGTTGTAGGTCTGTCCGTCCGCCCCGTAGGCGACCGGGGCGAGCACGGGAATCAGCTCGGCCTTCAGCACCGCGTCGAGCACGCCGCGCTCGACATGCTCCGGTTCGCCGACGAGACCGAGGTCGATGGTCTGCTCCTCTTGGCTCTCGGGATCGACCAGGGTCTTCAGCGCCCGCTTGGCCCGGACCATGTTTCCGTCCTTGCCGCACAGGCCGATGGCCCGTCCGCCCTCGGCCGAGATCCAGCCGACGATCTGCTTGTTGATCAGGCCGGCCAGGACCATCTCGACCACCTCGACGGTGGCCGCGTCGGTGACGCGCAGGCCGCCGCGGAACTCAGACTGGATGCCGAGCCGATCGAGCATCTTGCCGATCTGGGGGCCGCCCCCGTGCACGACGATCGGCTTCAGCCCGGATTGCTCGAGGAGGACGATGTCCTCGGCGAAATCCTCGGCCGCGGACCGGTCGCCCATGGCGTGGCCGCCATACTTGATCACCACGATCTCCTGGTCGTAGCGCTGCATGTGGGGCAGCGCCTGGGCCAGGACCTCGGCGCGCACGTGCACGTTCGGCAATTCGGTCATCACGGTCCTTCGCCGATCCTTGGGTCAGGGCCTCGGGGCGGGACTTCGACCACACCCGTCGGGCGGTGGCGCTTCTACAGGAAGCCGCCGCCCCTGCGAAGCCGCATCCGGGCAGGGGCCGGGCAAGAAAAGGCCGGGCCCGAGCGGAATCGGCCCGCCGCGACGGCCGCATTGTCAAAGAACAGTCATGCTTCCGGTGTGTTGCGTCCGTGCGACAGGCTGGATCCGATCCAGCGCCGCCCGGGTTGCGCCGCCGTGACGCCCGGACCATGCTGCATTGCAGCGAGCCGGGGGCTGGCTGCCGGGAGGGCCGGATGCGGATTGCGATGATAGGGGCCGGCTATGTCGGCCTTGTCTCCGGAGCGTGCCTGGCCGATTTCGGGCACAGCGTGGTCTGCATCGACCGCGACCCGGACAAGATCGCCGCGCTGAACGCCGGCCGCATGCCGATCTACGAGCCCGGGCTCGACGCGCTGGTCTCCGAGAACGTCCGCCAGGGGCGGATCGCATTCCGCTCGACGCTGCGGGAGGCGGTGGCGGAGGCCGACGCGGTGTTCATCGCGGTGGGGACGCCGTCCCGCCGGGGCGACGGATTTGCCGATCTGAGCTTCGTGTTCGACGCCGCCCGGGAGATCGCCGGGGCGCTGTCGGGCTTCACCGTGGTAATCACCAAGTCGACCGTGCCGGTCGGCACCGGCGACGAGGTCGAGCGCATCATCCGCGAGACCAATCCCGCCGCCGACTTCTCCGTGGCGTCGAACCCCGAATTCCTGCGCGAAGGCGCGGCCATCGCCGATTTCAAGCGCCCCGACCGCATCGTGGTCGGCACCGAGGAGGCCCGGGCCGAGGCGGTGCTGCGCGAGGTCTACCGGCCGCTCTACCTCAACGCCGCGCCGATCCTGGTGACGAGCCGCCGCACCGCCGAGCTGACCAAATACGCCGCCAACGCGTTCCTGGCCGCGAAGATCACCTTCATCAACGAGGTGGCCGACCTGTGCGAGGAGGTCGGCGCCGACGTCCAGCAGGTCGCCCGCGGCATCGGGCTGGACAACCGCATCGGGTCGAAGTTCCTCCATGCCGGGCCGGGCTACGGCGGCTCGTGCTTTCCGAAGGACACCTTGGCCCTGGTCAAGACCGCCCAGGATGCCGGCACGCCGCTGCGCCTCGTCGAGACCGTGGTGGCGGTCAACGACCAGCGCAAGCGCGCCATGGCCCGCAAGGTGATCAAGGCCTGCGGCGGCGCCGTGCGCGGCAAGACCGTCGCCCTGCTCGGCCTGACCTTCAAGCCCGACACCGACGACATGCGCGACGCACCGTCGCTGGCAATCGTGGCCGGGCTCCAGGATGCGGGTGCGACGGTGCGCGCCTACGATCCCGAGGGGATGGCGCAGGCGCGCGCCCTGATGCCGACGGTGGATTATGCCGAGAGCCCCTATGCCTGCGCGGAGGGCGCCGACGCCCTGGTGATCGTCACCGAATGGAACGCCTTCCGGGCGCTCGATCTCGACCGGGTACGCCGGACCATGGCGTCCGGCGGATCCGCCCCCGTGCTGGTCGACCTGCGCAACATCTACGACCCCGAAACCGCCACGCGCCACGGTTTCGCCTATTGCGGCGTCGGACGCAGCGGGGCCGCCCGCGCGCCGTATCCGTCTTGAGCCGGGGCCGCAGCGGTCCGCGCGATGCCGAACCGGCGCCGGTGCCGCGTGGCCATTTGGAAGATCTCTCCGTGGCGTGCGCGGCGTGCCGGTAGACGGTCCTTCGCCTGCGACGCGAAACTATGGCTTTCTGATGATCGTCTAGGCGTCTCTCAAACCAGTCGACCCGTCCTATCCTGGCGTTCTGAGCCCCGGGATTGGATAAGCTTCTGATGAATACATGTCACAGCCTTCGGCAATTTCGCCGGGCGGGGATGACCTGGCATCGGGGCTGGTTGGACACCGCAATGGTGCCACAGTAAGGGGTGAGAGGGTACTCACTCGTCGAGAGCCGAGCCGACTTCCGATAACGAGCGTGTGCGAACCGAACGTGACACAACGTACAGATATTGCGATCGTCGGACGCGCATGCCGACTGCCCGGGGCCCCGAGCGTCGACGGGCTATGGCACCTCCTCTCCGAGGGGCGCTGCGCCGTCAGCAAGGTACCGGCCGACCGCTTCTCCCTGGAGCGGTTCGCGCATCCCCGGGCCCATGAGCGCGGCAAGAGCTACACCTGGGCGGCGGGCGTCATCGACGACGTGTGGTCGTTCGACCCGGCGGTGTTCGGCATCTCGCCCCGCGAGGCCGAGCAGATGGACCCGCAGCAGCGGATGCTGCTGGAGCTCACCTGGGAAGCCCTAGAGGATGCGGGCCTGCGCCCGTCGAGCGTGGCCGGCAGCCATATCGGCGTGTTCGTCGGCGCCTCGTCCCTCGATTACGGCAACCTGCGCATCCTCGACGCGCCGTCGGGCGACGCCTACGCGGCGACCGGCAACACCCTCTCGATCATCTCGAACCGCATCTCGTACATCTTCGATCTGAAGGGTCCGAGCTTCACGGTCGACACCGCCTGCTCGTCCTCGCTCGTCGCCTTCGACAACGCCGTCCAGGCGATCCGCTCGGGCCGCGTCGACACGGCGGTGGTCGCCGGCGTGAACGTGCTCGCCAGCCCGTTCAACTTCATCTGCTTCTCCAGCGCGCAGATGCTCTCGCGCACCGGCCTGTGCCAGGCGTTCTCCAAGAACGCCGACGGCTACGTGCGCTCGGAGGGCGGCGTGGTGTTCGTGCTGCAATCGGCCGAGGCGGCACGGCGCAACGGCGCCACCGTGCGCGCCGTGGTCGCGGCCTCCGGCATCAACTCCGACGGGCGCACCACCGGAATCTCCCTGCCGTCGGGCTATGCCCAGGGCGCCCTGCTGGAGAAGGTCTACCGCGAGGCCGAGATCAACCTCGACGACCTCGCCTTCATGGAAGCGCACGGCACCGGCACGCCGGTGGGCGACCCGATCGAGGCCTCGGCCATCGGCTCCAAACTCGGTCGCGGCCGGCAGGCGCCGCTGCCGATCGGCTCGATCAAGACCAATATCGGCCACACCGAGCCGGTCTCCGGCCTCGCCGGCCTGATGAAGGCGACGCTCGCCCTGGAGCACGACCTCGTGCCGCCGTCGCTGCACGCCGCCGAGCTCAATCCCGAGATCCCGTTTGACGAACTCAACCTGAGCGTCGTGCGCAAGGCCCTGCCGATCAGCCGCGGCCCGCGCGAGCGCTTCGCCGGCGTGAACTCGTTCGGCTTCGGCGGCACCAACGCCCACGTCGTGATCACCGACGCCCCCGCCTGGGCGAAGCCCGACGCCGCTGCGCCCCGGGCCTCCGCCCAGGTGCTGCTGCTCTCGGCCCAGAGCCGCGCCGCGCTGAACGAGCTGGCCCTGGACTATGCCGAGCGGCTCGAGGCGGAGCCCGCCCGGGCCCCGGCCATCGCCGCCGCCGTGGCGCATCGCCGGGAGCGGATGCCCGCCCGCCTCGCCGTCGCCCTGGACGGCAAGACCGATATCGCCGCGGCCCTGCGCGCCGTCGGCGAGGGCGAGGATTCGCCGGACGCCTTCACCGGCACCGCGGTCGACCGCGTCGCCGAGGTGGCCTTCGTCTATTCCGGAAACGGCAGCCAGTGGGCCGGCATGGGCCGCGAGGCCTACGCGGAGAACCCCGCGTTCCGCGCCGCCTTCGACCGGGTCGACACGCTGTTCCAATCCTATGCGGACTGGTCGCTGAAGGACGCCCTCTACGCCGAGGACCTGGACGAGCGCCTCGCGCTCACCAGCGTCTCGCAGCCGCTGATCTTCGCCATCGAGAGCGCCTCGACGGCCGCGCTCCGGGCGAAGGGCCTGATCCCGTCCTACGTCCTGGGGCACAGCGTCGGCGAGATCGCCGCCGCCGAGGCCGCCGGGATCCTGAGCCTGGAGGACGCGGTCCGGGTCATCTACTACCGCAGCCACCATCAGGAGACGACGCACGGCCAGGGCACCATGGCGGTGCTGCTGATGCCGGCCGAGGAGGTCGAGAGCTTCCTCAAGGATTATCCGAGCCTCGACATCGCCGCCTATAACAGCCCGAAGGCCGTGACGGTGGCCGGGCCGGTGGCCGATATCGACGCCGCCCTCAAGGCCCTGTCGCGCAAGCGCCGGCGCGGCCGCAAGCTCGACCTCGCCTACGCCTTCCACGGACGGCTGATGGATCCGACCGAGAAGCCGCTGCTGCGCGATCTCGCCGGGCTGAAGGCGCGGACGGGCACCACCGCCATGGTCTCCACCGTCACCGGCTCTGTGCTGGACGGGTCCAATTTCGGCGCCGGCTACTGGTGGCGCAACATCCGCGAGCCGGTGCGCTTCAGCGAGGCCGTGCAGGATGCCACCCGCCGGGGCGCCCGCATCTTCGTGGAGGTCGGACCCCGCGCGACCCTGATGTCCCACGTCGGAGACGCGGTCGAGCCGCTGGGCATCGAGACCGCCACGGTCGGCGTGATGCACCGCAAGGCCTCCGGCGGCGACCCGATCGCCAAGGCGGTCAGCGCCGCCCTGGTCCAGGGCGCGCAGGTCGACGAGGCCCTGCTGTTCGGCGATGCGCCGAAGGGCGACGTGCGCCTGCCCACCTATCCGTGGCAGCGCCGCCCGTTCCGCCTGGCCGACACCACCGAGGGCGTCGGCGCCATGAGCCCCCGGCCCTATCATCCGCTGATCGGCTCGCGTACCACCTTCGACGGCCTGGAGTGGAACGGCTTCGTCGATCCGGCCACGGTCCCCGAGCTGGAGGACCACAAGGTCGACGGCCAGGTGATCATGCCCGGCGCCGGCTTTGTCGAGATGGCGCTGGCCTGCGTCCGCGAGGCCCTGCGCGACGACGAGGTCGTGCTGGCGGATTTCGAGATCGTGGCGCCGATGGTGTTCGCCGAGGACGCCCTGCGCGAGGTCGCGGTGCGCCTGTCGGGCTCGGGCAACGGCATCCAGGTCCTCAGCCGTCCGCGCCTGACGCAGACGCCCTGGCAGATTCACGCCCAGGCCAAGATTGTCGAGGGCACGTTCTCGGCCCCGAAGGTGCCGGAGCTGAACGGGTTCAGCTTCGAGACCGCGGGTGACCACGTGCTCGCCGGCGAGGCACTGTACGCTAAGGCCCTCGCCTCGGGCCTGGCCTTCGGCCCGAGCTTCCAGCAGGTCGCCATGAGCGCCCGGCTGGACGACGTCACCATCGTGTCCGACCTGCTGCCGGCCGAGCCCGACAGCCGCTACGCCCTGGTGCCGAACCGGCTCGACGCCTGCTTCCACGGGCTGATCCTGCTCTTCGCCGACCTGCTCGGCGAGAATGGCGGTAAGGCCTATATCCCGGTGCGCTTCGGCGAGGTCCGGCTGCTGCGCCCCGGCGCGGTGATCGCCCGCTCGATCATCCGGACCCGCCGGTGCAACGAGCGCTCGATCCTGGCCGACTTCACCCTCCTCGACGCCGAGGGGGCCGTGGTCGCCACGATCCGCGAGGGCCGGTTCCAGGCCCTGCGCGCCAAGAGCGGCGGCGACCTCTCGGCCTTCGCGATCTCCCAGGTGCCGGAACTCGCCACCGAGCCGACCGCGATCCCGATGGAGCGCCGGCCGAGCGTGGCCGCGCGCCTGCGGCCGCTCGCCGCCGAGGCGAAGGGACCGGCCGACGCCGCCCTGTCGCCGGGGCACCTCCTGCTGGAGGGCTGGGCGACCTCCCTGGCCTACCGCCTCGCCTCCGGGCTGGCGCAGGCCGAGACCGTGTCGGTCGCCGATCGCCGCGTCCCCGAGGCCCTGCGCTCCTGGCTGCTGAACGCCCTCTATGCCCTGGAGAGCAGCGGCCTGGCCGAGCGCGCCGGCGAGAACTGGGCGCTGGGCGACGGCTCCGCGCTGCCGGCCCCCGACGAGATCATGCGCTGGATCGCCGGCGACCATCCGGATCTCTCCGCCGAGCTGGTGCTGATCGCCGATGTCGGCGCCCTGGTCGATCGCCTGCTCGCCGGCACGCTGACCGACGCGCCCGCCCTGCCGCAGGGCGCCATCGACGCCTTCGTGCTGCGCTCGGCCACCGCGCGCCACGGCGCCGACGTGGTCGCGAAGCTCATCGAGCGGAGCCGCGTGCAGCTTCCGAAGGAGCGGGCGCTGCGGGTTCTGCAGGTCGGCTTCGGCCCGCTCTCGGCTCAGGCGGCGACCTTCGCGGCCGCCGCCGAGGCCCGGCTCACCGTGTTCGAGACCGACCGCAGGCTCGCCGAGCGCGCCCGCCTGTCGCTCGGCCGCGCCGCCGCCGTGGTCGAGACCGCCGAGGAGCTCGCCCCCGGCAGCTTCGACGTGATCCTCGCGGCCGGCAGCCTCCACCGGGGCGACCGCGCCCTGCCGGGCCAGCTCGCCGGGGCGCTCGCCACCGGCGGCCTGCTCGTGGCCGTCGAGCCGGGCGCGTCCCTGTTCCGCGACCTCGTGTTCGGCCTCACCGCCGGCTGGTTCGAGGAAGCCGTGGGCGGCCTGCCGGTCGGCCGGCTCGAGGATATTGAGGGCTGGCAGCGCACGCTCAGCGCCCACGGCCTCGTCAAGGTCGAGGTCGAGCGGGCGGCCTCCGCCAACGGCGACGACCTGCTGCTGACGGCCGAGGCACCGGTGCGTCCGGGCCCGGCCGCGGCGCAGAGCTTCGCCTTCATCATCGGCTCGGACGACGAGTTCGCGGCCGAGACCGCCTCGTCCCTGGCGACCCTGCTGGTCGCGGGCGGCGTCCACGTCTCGATCATCCTCGATTCCGAGACCTCCCTGATGGAGCTGGAGAAGGAGACCCCCGATACGGTGGTGTTCCTGGCCGGCGCCTTCACCCGCGGCGGCGAGGCGGCCGAGCGGCTGCGCGACCGCTGCCTCAGCCTGAAGCGCTGCATCGAGCATCTCGGTGCCCGCCAGACCCGCCTGTGGGTGGTGGCGCCGGGCGCGACCCGCGACCGCGGCGGCCAGGCCACCAACGTCGAGGCCGGCGTCTGGGCCTTCTCCCGCACGCTGGCCAACGAGGCCCCGAACCTGGACGTGCGCCGCATCGACCTCTCCCCCGAGATGTCGTCGAAGCGCGCGTCCGAGCGCCTGCGCGACCTGATCCTCTCCGGCACCCCGGAGACCGAGATCGTGCTCGACGACGAGCGGACGCAGGTGGTGCGTTTCCATGCCGGCCGGCCGCAGCACCGGGATCCCGCCGATGCCGTCCCGGCGGAGGCGGCGCGCCTGGAGCGGAGCAACACCGGCGGCCTCAGCGAGATGGTCTGGGGTCCGGCCGAGCGCCGCACCCCCGGCAAGGGCGAGTTGGAGATCGCGGTCGAGGCCACCGGCCTCAACTTCCGCGACGTGCTCTGGGCGCTCTCGATGCTCCCCGAGGAGATCCTGGAGGACGGCTTCGCCGGACCGCGGCTGGGCCTCGAATGCGCCGGCCGGGTCACGGCCGTCGGTCCGGGGGTGAAGGGCTTCAAGGTCGGCGATCCGGTCGTCGCCTTCGCCCAGTCGGGCTTCGCCACCCACATCGTCGTGCCCGACCTCGTGGTTGCGCCGATGCCGCAGGGCCTCGACCCGATGGCGGCCGCCACCGTGCCGGTGGCGTTCCTCACCGCCTATTACAGCCTCGTCTCCTGCGCCCGGATGCGGCGCGGCGAGTGGGTGCTGGTCCATGGCGGTGCCGGCGGCGTCGGCCTCGCCGCGCTCCAGATCGCCAAGCTGAAGGGCGCGCGGGTCATCGCCACCGCGGGGTCCCGCGAGAAGCGGGCGCTCGTGAAGGCTTTGGGCGCCGAGCACGTGCTCGATTCCCGCTCGCTGGCCTTCGTGGACGAGGTCCGGGCGATCACCGGCGACGGGGTCGACATCGTCCTGAACAGCCTGTTCGGTGAGGCGATGGAGCGCTCGCTGAACGCACTCCGGCCCTTCGGCCGCTTCGTCGAGCTGGGCAAGCGCGACTACGTCGCCAACACCCATATCGGCCTGCGTCCGTTCCGGCGGAACCTCAGCTACTTCGGCGTCGACCTCGATCAGGTGATCCAGCACCAGGGCGACGACGGGGCGCGGATGTTCCGCGAGGTGATGGCACTATTCAACGACGGCGGCCTGAAGCCCCTGCCCTACCAGCCGTTCACGGCGGCCGAGACCTCGGACGCGTTCCGGCTGATGCAGCAATCGGGTCACATCGGGAAGATCGTGATCAGCCCGCCCAGGGCCGGCACGATCATGAAGGATACCAGGCGGCCGTTCACGGTCTCGGCCGAGGGCGTCCACTTGCTCACCGGCGGCCTCGGCGGCTTCGGCCTCGAGGCGGCGCGCTGGCTGATCGACCGGGGCGCCCGGCACCTCGTGCTGGCCGGCCGCAAGGGCGCGGCCACCGACGAGGCCAAGGCGATCGTCGCCGACCTCGCCGGCCGGGGCGTGAGCGTCACGGCCAAGGCGGTCGACATCACCAGCCGTTCGTCGGTGGATCGCCTGATCGCCGAGATCGAGCAGGGCGGGAGGAAGCTCGCGGGCGTGCTCCACGCCGCGGCGGTGCTTCAGGACGGCCTGATCGCCAACATCGACGCGGCTGCGCTCGACGCGGTGATCGGCCCGAAGGTGATCGGCGCCCAGCACCTGGACGCCGCCACCCGGGACCGCAGCCTCGACTACTTCGTGATGTTCTCCTCGGCGACGACCTTCATCGGCAACCCGGGCCAGGGCTCTTACGTGGCCGCCAACGGCTTCATGGAGGGTCTGGCCCGGCAGCGCCGCCGCCGCGGCCTGCCCGCCCTGGCGGTGGCCTGGGGTGCGATCGGCGATGTCGGGATGCTCGCCCGCAACAAGGCCGTCATGGAAGGCCTCGCCGGCCGCGTCGGCGTCACGCCGATGGAGGCCCGCCGCTGCCTCGACCTGATGGCCGAGGCGCTGGGGAGCCAGGGCACGTCCCCGGACGAGGCGGTGATCGCCATCGCGGCGATGCATTGGGGCAAGGCGCGCGAGCGGCTCGCCACCATGCGCTCGCCGAGCTACGCCGAACTCGGGTCTGACCAGCAGGCCGAGGCCGGCGGCGTCCAGGCGATCAACATCGGGGCGCTCCTCAAGGGCGGCGACCTCGACTCGGTCCGCAAGACCGTGTCGGACGCGATCGTCGAGGACATCGCCCGGATCCTGCGCCTGCCCAAGGACGACATCAGCCGCGTGCGCCAGCTCTCGGAGATCGGCCTCGATTCCCTGATGGGCGTCGAGCTCGGCGCCAGCCTGCAGGAGCGCTTCGCCCTCGACGCGCCGCCCGCCGGGCTCTCGTCCGGCATGACCGTCAACGAGCTGTCGGAGTCCTTAATTCAGGCGGTTTCCGCGCCCATGGACGAGGCAGCCGGCGTCGCGATGAGTCTCGTCTCGAAGCATGTCGGCGGTGAGATCGATGCGCAGATGATGGCGCCGCTCCGGGAACTCATCGAGCAGACGTCCAGCGAGATCAAAGAGACCAACTCATGACCGATACGGCACGGCCGGACGGCGGACGCGCGGCGCTCGCCGGCTTCGTGACCAACCGGCTCGGGCGCGCGACGCCGCGCCCGGCCCCCGCCAAGGCGGCCTCCCCCGCCGGAAAATCGGCGGCGCAGAACTTCGAGAACCTGCCCGGCTACCGGGAGCTGAAGCTGCAGCGCCAGGCGGCCGAGCTGATCGGCCTGGGCAACCCGTTCTTCCGCGTTCACGACGCGAAGGCGGGGGCGACCACCCGGATCGACCAGAAGACCTTCACCAACTTCTCGTCCTACGACTATCTCGGCCTCAACGGTCACCCGCGGGTGAGCAATGCGGCCCGGGAGGCGATCGACGCCTATGGCACCTCCGCGTCGGCGAGCCGGGTCGTGGCGGGCGAGCGGCCGGGGCATATCAGCCTCGAACAGGCGCTGGCCAAGCACTACCACTCCGAGGGCTGCGTCGTGATGGTGAGCGGCCACGCCACCAACGTGACCACCATCGGCGCCCTGCTGGAAGCCGGCGACGTGATCTTCCACGACGCCCTGTCCCACAACAGCATCGTGACCGGCGCGCAGCTCTCAGGCGCGCAGCGGCGCTCCTTCGCGCATAACGATCTCGACGCCCTGGAGAGCCTGCTCCAGGCCACCCGCCACGAGCACCGCCGGGCGCTGATCGTGGTCGAGGGCCTCTACAGCATGGACGGCGACGCGCCGGACCTGGCCGGGCTCGTCGCCCTCAAGAAGCGCTACGACGCGTGGCTGATGGTCGACGAGGCCCACGGCCTCGGCGTCACCGGCCGCACCGGCGCTGGCCTGTTCGAGCATTGCGGTGTCGACCCCAAGGAGGTCGACATCTGGATGGGCACGCTGTCGAAGACGCTGTCCACCTGCGGCGGCTACATCTGCGGACCGATCGCGCTGATCGAGTACCTGAAGCACTCGGCCGGCGGCTTCGTCTACAGCGTCGGCATGTCCCCGCCGCTCGCCGCCGCCGCCGAGGCGGCGCTGGCCGTGATGCACGCGGAGCCGGAGCGGGTCGAGCGCCTGCGCCAGAACGGGACCCTGTTCCTGGCCACCGCCAAGAAGCTCGGCCTGGACACCGGCTTCAGCCTGGGGCTGGCCGTGGTGCCGATCATCGTGGGCGATTCGCTGAAGGCCGTCACCCTGTCGGACCGGCTGTTCCGCCGGGGCATCAACGTGCAGCCGATCATCCACCCGGCGGTGCCGGAGCGGGCCTCGCGCCTGCGCTTCTTCCTGACCTCCGAGCACAGCGCGGACCAGATCCGCGATACCGTGAACGCGGTAGCCGAGGAGCTGGCGGCGATCGACAAGGGCGGCTCGCTGATCGAGCAGCTGCTGGCCAAGCGGGCTTAACGACGGCGACGCCGGGCGTCCCGCGGGGCGATCGGCTCCACCTCAGACAGCTAATCCCGGCATCGACATGCAACAGGGCGCGGATGACTTCCGCGCCCTGTTTTGCGTTCCGGCTTCTGTTGCGAAGCGGGAGCGTGGGCCAGCAGGCCTACTTCGCGTAGTAGTAGGCGGTTGCGACGGAGGAGACGGGTCCGGTGACGCCGCTGAAGGCGGAGAGGACCTTGGACAGTTCGGTGAAGGGGGCGTTGGACACGTAGACGAGGTCGCGGTTGCGCATGCGGAACGCCTGGGAGACGAACAGGCTGTTGGGGTCGCGCATGTCGATGCGGTAGACCACGGGCACGAGCGGCGTGGCCAGCAGCTTGGAGCCGGGGTTGAGCCGGCGCACGACGCTGGCGGGCTCGAACCGGAAGATGAAGGTGCCCGCCGGGTCGGCGGCGAAATCCGACAGGCCGCGCGCCTTGGCCAGGGCCTGGGCCAGGGTGATGCCGTCGGCCTGGAACGGCAGCTCGGTGGCCTGGCCGAGCGCGCCCACCGCCAGGAAGGTCTGGGGATCGCGCACCAGGGTGAGCACGTCGTTGGGCCGCAGGTAGATGTTTTCCTTGGGGTTGGACACCACGGTGGTCAGGGGGACGGTGGCGGTGACCGGCCCGCGCGACAGGCGCACGAAGGTCTCCGAGACCGGCGAGCGGTTGCCGCCGGCGGCCGCGATGACGTCGAGGATGCGGTCGCCGTGGCCGGAGAGCGGCAAGCGGGCGCCGGCTGCGCCCTCGCCGGTGACGGTGACGGCCTGGGAGATCGGGCGGGTGACCGAGACCAGCACCTGCGGCTGGATGGCCTTGCCGGCGAGTTCGTTCTCGATCAGGGACTGGACGTCCTGGGGGCGGCGGCCGGCGACCTTGATCCGGCCGGCATAGGGCACCGAGATGGCGCCGTCGCGTCCGACCGGCTGCTCGGGGATGAGGGCGGATTTGGAGCCGGCGGAGAAGCGGTCGGCGACCAGCGGGCCGGAGAACAGGCCGCCGGAGCCGGCCTCCCAGACCGAGACCGAGACCATGTCGCCGATGCCGATGACCGGCTCGGCCGACGACCGGTGGTCGCCGAAGGAGGCGAGCAGGCTGTCCAGCGGCCGTCCGCGCAGGGCCTCGACCACCGCGGGGGTGACGTCGATGATCTCGTAGCGCGCCAGCATCCCGCCATCCGGGGTGGCCACCTCCGCGCCCGCCTGGATCGCGCTCGCCGTCGGACCCGCCGCGGGCAGGTACGTGCAGCCGCCGGCAGATCCGGCCGCCAGGGCGGCCATCAGGGCGGTGCGCGCCGTCTTACGCAGCATCACAGAGTTTTCTCCAGCCGGTTCCGCACCATCGCTGGCCCGAACCGGACATTCAGATTGACCGCAAAACGCTGCGATCGCTTTAACGGTCGTGCCAGGGCGGAAACCGCGTGGCGGACGGCCGTGCTATACCGCCGGTAATGCGTCACCAGCGTGGCGCTGCCGCGCGGCCCGGCGGCAAGCTTGACCATATCACGTCCCGGCGGGGCTGTCCGCAGGCGTGCGGGCGAGGGCCCCGCGCAGCGCGCGCCCCAGGGCGTCGGCCGCGAGGTCGATCCGGCGCGCCGGCGCAGCCGGCTGGCCGAAGCGGAACAGGCCGTATTCGGTCGTCCGACCGCCGAAGCCGGGCTTGCAGCTCGGCAGCGAGGGGGCGTGGTCACCGAACACGCAGAGCGTCATGGTCTGGCCCCGCTCCCCGGCCAGCCGGTCGAGCCCGGCCACGATCGCCTCCACCATCTGCCCGGTATGGGCCACGTGATGGAGGTATTGCGCCTGTGGATCATCGATCCCCGGCAGGCGCCCGGGCTTCCACGGTCCGTGGTTCTCCATGGTCACGCAGAACAGGAACAGGGGCGTCGGCCGCGCCCGGACCTCCGCCAGGAGTCGTTCGCCCAGGGCGACATCGCCGACATAGGGCCCCACCCGCGGCGCGTCCCGGAACGCCTCTTCCATCACCTGCTCGGTGAAGCCGAAGGCTTCCATCACCTGCGCCCGGCGGAAGAAGTCCCGGTGGAACGGGTGCAGGAACAGGGTCCCGTAGCCCCGGCCGCGGGCGAGCCGCGCGAGGCTCGTCGGCTCGTCGCCGCTGCGGGAGGTGTAGGGGTCGTACCGGCCGAAGCCGAGGCTGTCGGACGGGCGGCCGGTGAGCACGGCGTGCTCGCTGCGCATCGTGTAGGCGCCGTGGGCGGGGACCTCGAGCCGGCCGTACTGGGCGGCCCGGCTGCGGAACAGGGCCATCGCCGGCAACGGCGCTCCGCCCAGGCGCTCCGGGTCGATGAACGATTCGAGCTGGATCACCACCACGACGTCGTCCCCCGGCCCCGGGGGCAGCGCGGGCGCCGGGGGCGCCGGCTCGCTCCCCGCCAGCGCCCGGGCGGTGTAGCCGAGGAGGCTCGCCGGCAGGCCGACCCGGGCCACGTCCGCCTCCAGGTCGGGGCGGGGGAACCAGCGGGCGATCAGCCGGGCGAGGGGCGGGTGCGGCGCGGCTCGGACCAGCAGCCCGAGCAGCAGCGGCAGGCCGATCAGCGCCAGGATCCGCGGGAGGGTGGCGGCCGGCAGCACGCTCGGCTCGGTGCGGTACCAGATCACGGTGGCGGCGAGGGTGAGGAGGGCGGGAACGCAGACCCGCGGATCCCACAGGGGCGGGATGTAGTAGAGCTGGGGATGGCGCGGCACCTGCGGCAGCAGGGCGAAATCGCTGAACAGCAGCGGCTCGCCGATCACCGAGCGCTTGGCCCGGCTCACGTAGACGAGCGCCGCGACCGAGATCAGGCAGGTCAGTCCGGCGAGCCAGGGACGCCAGGAGAAGGCGAACCAGAACAGCAGGATCAGCAGATAGCCGGTGAGGCGCAGGGCGAGGTCGCGCGGGGCGAGGCTCGCCCGGGTGATCGAATCGCCCACGACGACCTCCAGGAGGAGGCAGAGCGCGAGGGCGAGGCCGGTGGCGGTGAGGAACGTCGTCAAGACTCGGGCACTCGACGTTTGAGCGGGCATCCTTATGGCCGGGACCGGGCGGGTCCGGCGGTGAAGAGCGCGCGGGAGCAAGGTGTTGCGGGCCGTTCCTGATCCAGCGGGATCGGGGCCGGCCCCGGGGCGAACGGCTGGCCGCCGAGGTTAGAAGACCGCGCTATCGCTTTGATGTCGCGGGCCAGTCACGCCCTATCCCGGGCCGCCCCCGGCCTCGCGGCCCACGCCGCGGCGGCTGCGCAGCACCCGCACCAGCGGGTTGAGCAGCCCGTAGCGGGCCCGCATCACCAGATGGGCGGTGCGGCCGATGGAGAGCGCGCTGCGCGGGGCCGTCTCCCGGGCCGCGCTGAGGCGATCGAGGAGCTGCTCCGGGCTGCACGGCTTCATCGCCACGGGATCGAGATAGCGCGGATAGAGGATCATCGCGCCGGCGACCAGCTCGTCGAGGCCGAGCCTGCGCCCGCGGTCGGCCCCCGGCGCGAGATCCTCCGACAGCCCCCAGCCCGCGTAGAACGGCCGGCCATGCGTCGCCACGCTGAGCCCGCGGATCAGCGCCTCGAACCCCGCGAGCGACGTCATGGTCTCAACGTGGTGCACCCGGTCGAGCAGATCGACGATGCTGATCCCGGCCACGATCCGGTCGGCGAGGGTCAGCGCCTCCGCCTCCGGGATGAGGCCCGGGCGGAAGCCCGCCTCCACGTCGGGATGCGGCTTGTAGAGCAGGAACGCATCCGGGTTGCGCCGCCGCGCCGCCTCCAGCAGCGCCCGGTTCGAGCGGACCAGGGGGGAGCCGTGGCGCACCGAGGCGTCGTCCTCCACCTGCCCGGGCACCAGCACGATCCGCCGCCCGGCGGGCCAGTCGAGCGCTGCCGCGTCGAGGCCGACATTGTACTTGCTGAGCCGGCGCGCCACGACCTCCTCGCGGAGGCGTCGGGCCCGGGCGACGAGGTCCGGGGTGAAGTCCGACTCCGCCAGCAGGCGCTGCAGGCGGCTCTCCCGGCGCGGGTCGTAGTAGATGCCCAGATCGTCCACCACGATGGAGGCGCCGGGCTGGAGGCTTGCGCCGAGGCCGACGGAGCGCAGGAAGCCGTCCTCCACCCGGGCCAGGGGCAGCCCGGCCCCGGCGCAGGCCTCCTCTAGCCGGCCCGGCGCCCGGGTCGCCCAGGCGAGGATCCGGCCGCGGTGGCGCCGCCCCGCGGCGATCGCGGCCTCGGTGGTCATGGTGTGGACCGGCCGTCCGGCGGGCCCGGCCGCGAGCACGTCGAGGGCCGGCCGCTTCCAGCGCGACATCCCGACATAGACCACCCGCCGGTCGTTCTCGGAAAAGCGCGCGGCGAGCCATGCCACCCGCTCCGCGCAGGCGACGCGGCCGACCGGTGCCCGGGTCCAGGGATCGAGGTAGTGAATCCCCCCCTCCCCGCCGAGCGGCTTGCCGTCGAGGCTGATCCGCAGGGACGAGAACCCGCGCTCCGGATCGTCGTAGGGGCTCAGCAGCGGGCCGGGGGCGACCACGAGGCGGCGGCGGCCGGCGAGCGCCAGCATCCGGTCGGTCAGGCTCCCGGCACCCCAGACCGCGCCGGCCGCGCCGGGATGCGCCCGCGCGAAGGCGAGGCCCGTCGCGGCCTCGATCTCGGCCCGGAGCCGGCGGATCGTCCGGCCGGTCGCGTAGAGCGACGGGGTCGGTTCAAGGGGCATGGTCTGGGCGTCCGGCTCCGCGCGATCGAAGGGCTCCGCCCGCCTGTAGCGCATTTTCGCCGGCATGGGATGGTGTGGGATTTCGGGGACAACCCAAGGTCCGTCGCGCGGGCGCCACGTCCTTGAAAGGATTCGGACATACCGTCGCCGTGATTGCCCGCTCAATCCAGGCGGAGCCGCTGCCGTGCGACCGTTGCAGACGGGTCACGCGGGTGCGGAAAAGCCGTGCTGCGGCACGGCCTCGGATTGCGGGGCCGCCGGGCGCCGTGCCACCTCAGGGTCTCTCGCCGGTGCGGTTCAGCCGGTCACAGGGTCAAGGATAGAAGCGCCGCGGAATGCAACAACCCGCCCTCGACGCAGTCCGGAACCGCCCCGCGACCTTCCTGTTCCTGCAAGGAATCGCCACGCCGTTCTTCTCCGATCTCGGGAAGGCGCTGCGCGCCCGGGGCCATGAGGTCCGGCGCATCAATCTCTGCCCCGGCGACTGGCTGTTCTGGACCGGTGCGGCGGACAATTACCGCGGCCGCCGCGAGGCCTGGGGGGAGTACCTCGAGGCCTATCTGACCCGCGAGGGCGTGACCGACATCGTGCTGTTCGGCGACTGCCGGCCGTTCCACAAGGCCGCCCGGATGATCGCCGAATACCGCGGCCTGCGGGTCCACGTGTTCGAGGAGGGCTATATCCGCCCGAACTGGATCACCTGCGAGCTCGGCGGCGTGAACGGCTTCTCGTCCCTGCCCCGGACGGCCGACGCGATCCGCGCCCTGGCGCGGCGGCTGCCCCAGCCCGGACGGGCGATGCCCTCCACGGGCGACATGGCGCGCCGGAGCGTCTGGGACGTCGGCTACAACCTCGCCAACATCCTGTTCCCCTACCTCTTCCCGCATTTCCGCAGCCACCGGCCGACCCATATCGCCGCCGAGTACGCGGGCTGGATCAAGAAGTTCGCCCGCCGCGCCCATACCCGCCGCGAGGCGGCGCGCTGCGACGAGATCTACCGCGCGGTCGGCTGCGACTACTTCCTGCTGCCGCTCCAGCTCGACAGCGATTACCAGATCCGGGTCCACTCGCCGTTCCTCGGCGTCGAGGGCTTCATGGACCGGGTGATCAAGTCCTTCGCGGACGCCTCCGCAGCGCCGACCCGGCTTCTGGTGAAGCTGCATCCGCTGGACAGCGGCCTGATCAATTGGCGCCGGTTCGCCCGGGACTCGGCCCGGCGGCACGGCGTCAGCGACCGGCTCGATTTCATCGACGGCGGCGACCTGCCGGCTCTGATCAAGGGGGCCCGCGGCGTGGTGATCGTCAACTCGACGGTGGGCATGCTGTCCCTGGAGATGGGGTGCCCGACCCACGCGGTCGGCACCGCGATCTACAACATGGCCGAGCTGACCCATCAGGGCGATCTGGACGGATTCTGGAAGAATCCGACGCCGCCCGACATGGGCCTGATGGCCGATTTCCGCCGGGTCGTCCTGCACAGGACGCAGGTCAATGGCGGCTTCTTCTCCAAGGAGGCCATCGACCGGGCCGTGGCCGGCTCCGTGCCGCGCATGGAATCCGCCCTGCCCGATTCGATGCTGGCGGCGGCGCGGGCGATCCGCGAGGCGGCCGACCGGAACGGCGAGCTCGCGCCGGTCTACTGATCGTGCTCCTGGCCGTCGGGGTCCGTCTCGGCCTCGGACACGGCTTTCACGGCCGGTGAGTCCGGCGAGGCCTTGATCTTTCCACGCCGGGCAGCGTAACCCGCCGCATGCCCCGTATCCTGATCACCGGCGCGTCGAGCGGCATCGGCGCCGCGCTGGCGCGCCATTACGCCCGGACCGGCGTGAGCCTCATCATCGTCGGCCGCAACGCCGAGCGCCTCGAGATCGTCGCCCGGGATTGCCGCGCCAGCGGCGCCGCCGTCGAGACCGCACGCCTCGATACCCGAGACCGGGCCGCCACGGTGGCGCTCGTGCACCGGGCGGATGCCGCCGCACCCCTCGATCTGGTCGTCGCCAACGCCGCGGTGAACGGCGGCAATCAGGAGGGGCAGGTCGAGTCCGAGGACGTGGCCTTCGAGACCGCGGACATCAACTACACCGGCTCGCTCAACGTGGTGCTGCCCAGCCTGACGCTGATGCTCCGGCGCGGCCAGGGGCAGATCGTCCTGATGTCGTCCCTGGCGGCCTATGCGCCGCTCCAGGACGCCCCGGCCTATAGCGGCGCCAAGGCGGCGCTCGTCGCCCACGGCCTGGCCCTGCGCCAGAAGGTCGGGCCGCGGGGCGTGAAGGTCAACGTCGTGACGCCCGGCTACGTGAAGACGCCGATGGGCGGCGAGCTGAAGGGCTGGCGCCCCCTGGAGATCAGCGCCGAGGAAGCGGCCGTGCGCATCGCCAAGGGCATCACGGCCAACCGCGACGTGATCGCCTTCCCATTCATCCTCACGGCTCTGGCGCGCACTGTGCTGCTCCTGCCGGAGAGCGTCCGCAGGGCCGGGCTCTACGCGTTCCGGTTCCAGCGCCGGAAGCGCCGCTGATGGGCCGCCCCCGGATCGCGCTGTTCGTCCTGGAGGCGCTGCCGAACGCCCGCGTGGTGCGCCGGCTCGTCGCCGATCATCGGGCCGACATCGCCCTGGTGGGCCTCTCGAATGCCGAGCGGCCGTCGAGCGGCGGCCTGACCGGGCAGGTCCGGCGGCACCTCGCCCGCTCGGGCCCCGGGATCCTGCCCTATCTGGCGGTCAATTTCGGCCTGCCCGATCTGCTGCGCCCGCTGGCACCCCTGACCCAGGCGGTGGCCGGCAGCGGTGACGCACCGGAATCGACGCCGCTGAAGACCCTGTGCCGGCGCCTCGGTATCCCGACCCTGACGGTCGACGACGTCAACGGCCCCGCCGTGGCGCAGACCCTGCGGGACACGGCCCCCGACCTGATCCTCACCTACCATTTCGACCAGATCCTGAAGCCCGAGACCATCGGGCTGGCGCGGCTCGGGGGCATCAACGGCCATCCCGGCCTGCTGCCGCGCCACCGCGGCCCGGTGCCGACGATCCACGCCCTGGCGGAGGGTCCGGGCAGCTTCGGCATGACCCTCCACCGCCTGGCCGCCGCCATCGATACCGGGGCGATCCTCGACCAGGAGGCGGTGCCCCTGCCCCCCGGCACCACCGCCACGAGGGCGGCCGTGGCGCTCCACGCCCACGGGCGCGGGATGCTGGACCGGCTGCTCGACGCCGTCGCCCGCACCGGCGCCCTGCCGGAGGGCCGGACCGCCGAGGTTCTGCCCTATTGCCCGTTCCCCGATCGCACGATGCTGGCCGCCCTGCGCCGCCGGAACCTGCGGCTGACCGACGGGCGGGATCTCCGGGAGGCGCTGAGCCTCTCCGGCAAGGCGCCGTGAGGGCCGGCGCGGTGCACGACGTCGCGGCGGCCGTTCCGGGAGGCGCTTAACCGACGGTTAAGCCTGTTCGTCAAAGAAACGGTGACGGTTTCCCCGACGCCCGACCAGGCCCTCGCATGCCGGATACCAGCGCCCTCCATTCGGCCTCCGACGCGCTGGCCGCCGGCCGGCAGGTGCAGAGCGGCCGGATCCGCACGATCTCCGAGAACCTCGCCAACGCCGATTCGGCCGCCGAAACGCCCGGCGGGGTGCCCTACGCCCGCAAGATCGCGGTGTTCACGCCCGTCGTCGCCGACAACCCGCGCGATCCGGTGGGCCGCGTCGTGCGCGACACCAGCGCGTTCCGCAGCCGCTACGACCCATCCAGCGCCGCCGCCGACAGCCGGGGCTATATCCGCCTGCCCAACGTGAATGCCGCAACGGAGACGGCCGACCTGCAGACGGTGGTCCGGAACTACGAGGCCAACCTCAGCGCCTCGGGCATCCTCGACGGGTTGACGCAGGCGACCATCAACCTCCTCAGTTGATCCGGACGTGGTGCCGGCCGTAGCCGGCATAGACGGCGAGCCCGATCGCGAGCCAGATCGCCAGGCGGATCCAGGTCTCGGCCGGCAGCGAGGCCATCAGCGCGACGCAGGACAGGATGCCGAGCCCGGCCGTCAGCGTCGCCGCCGGGACGCGGAACGGGCGCGGCCGGTCCGGATCGGTCCGGCGCAGGATCAGCACCGTGGCGCAGACGAGGCAGAACGCCAGGAGCGTGCCGATGCTGACGATCTCGCCCAGGACGTCGATCGGCACGAGTCCCGCCACCGCGGCCGTGAACAGGCCGATCACCAGCTGGCTGGCCACCGGCGCCCGGGTCGCCGGATGGACCCGGCAGAACATCTCCGGGAGGAACCCGTCCCGGGCCATGGCGAAGAAGATCCGGCCCTGCCCGTAGAGGGCGGTCAGCGCCGAGGTGGTCAGACCAATCAGGGCACCGACCTTGACCGCCGTGGCGAAGGCGGACAGCCCGATGGCGTCGACCGCCTTGGCCACCGGATCGGCGACGTCCAGGTCGCGATAGGGGACGAGGCCGGTGAGCACGGCGGCCATCGCCACGTAGAGCACAGTGGTGATCAGGAGCGAGCCGATCAGCCCCACCGGCGCGTCGCGCTGCGGCGCCCGGCACTCGCCCGCGGCGGTGGCCACCGTCTCGAACCCCACGAAGGCGAAGAACACCACCGCGGCCCCGCGGAACACGCCGCTCCAGCCATAAGCGCCGAAGGCGCCGGCATTGTCCGGGACGAAGGGGTGCCAGAGTTCCGGCCGGAGATGGACCGCGCCGACGGCCACGAAGGCCAGGATGATCGCCACCTTGCAGGCCACCAGCAGCCCGGTCACCAGGGAGGCCTCCCGGGTGGCGCGCGTCAGCAGGCCGGTGAGCAGCAGGACGATGGCGACCGCCGGCAGGTTGACGAGGCCGCCGTCGCCGGGGGCGCCGGCCAGGGACGGCGGCAGCCGCAGGCCGAAATCCGCCGCGAGCGACTGCGCGTAGCCCGACCACCCGACCGCCACGGTCGCGGCCGCCACGGCGAATTCGAGCACGAGGTCCCAGCCGATGATCCAGGCGGGAAACGCTCCCAGGCTCGCCCGGGTGTAGGTGTAGGTGGAGCCCGCCTCCGGGATCATGGCCGCCAGCTCGGCGTAGCACAGGCCGACGAAGCCGCAGGCGATCCCGCCGATCACGAAGGACAGGCTCAGCGCGGGGCCGGCATATTGCGCCGCCGCCGTCCCGGTCAGCACGAAGATGCCCGCGCCGATCGTGGCGCCGAGGCCGATCGCGACGAGCCCCGGCGCGGTGAGAGTCCGGGCCAGCGTCCGGTCCGCTCCGGACGCGTCGCTGCCCTGCCCCGTCACGGCCGGTTCCGCCATCGCGCGCGTATCCACGTTGATCGCCCCCTGATCGACCCTGCTGCGCGCCGGAGCAAGATGCACGCCCCGCGGCCGGTCGAACCGGACACCGCCGTCGCGCCCGTCACTCGGGCCGGTCCCGACGCAGGCTCCACCGTTGCGCGGGCGCGGGCGCGGTTTTGGGCGTCGGCAGCGGCTTGACCAGCCTTGTATCGGTCCGGAAGGCCCGGGCGACGAGGCCGGCGAGGCGGATGAAGGCGCGGCCCTGCGGGGTGATGACGTACCCGTCCGCCGTTGGCGCCAGGTTGCCCGAGGCCGTCTGCTCGGCCAAGCGCCGCTCCATCTGGCGGAACTCCCCGAGATAGATCGCCTCGAACAGCGTCCGGGCCCGCTCCGCATCGAAGCTCTCGTCGGGATGGGCCGCCATCTGTCCGAGCAGGAACACGCTGATCGAGCGGTCGACCGTGACCGGGAGGACCACGAGGACGCTCAGGTTCAGGGACAGCGACAGCGCGCAGGCCCCCAGCGCATCGCGGCGGCGCAGGCCCCAGGCCCGACCGAGGCCGGCGAGGGATGCCGTCGCCACGAGGGTGATCAGGAAGGCCGCGAGCAGCAGGACGAGGCCCCGGTAGAACAGGATCGTCATGCCGGCGCAGAGCTCGGTCTGGAACAGCAGCACGAAGCCGCCGAAGCCGAGGGCGAGCGCGCCCGCGTGCAGCAGCGCCTGGGCGCCGAGCCAGCGCAGGATCCGGCCGGCGCGCGTGGGAGCCTCAATCATCGAGGTCCTCGACGCGCAGGATCCGCACGAGGGGCGCCGCATAGGCGGCCCGCGTGCGCCGGATCCAGGAGTCCGGCGCGTTCCAGGCGGCGTCCGCCGCGGTGACCACCAGCGCGCCGATGCCGGCCTCGGCGGCCCGGCGGCGCACCTCCGCGCCGGTCAGGGTCGCGCCGAAGATCGGGGAGACCGTAGCGAGCCGCGCCGCGACCGCCCCGGGGGCCGCGCCGAACAGGCGCGCCTCGCGGTCGGCCACCGCCACCGGCTGGCCGCCGTAGAGGCCGAAAGCGAACACCCGCGCCGGGATCGGCGAGGCCTGCAGGACCAGGTCCCGGGGCAGGTGCGTGCCGGCCCAGGCATAGGCCGCGCGCAGGGCCCGGTCGATGTCAGGGCGGCCGTTGAGGAAGGCGAACCTGGGATGGCCGGCGGCCGGATAGGCGCGCATCCCGGCAAAGCCGTAGAGCGTCGTGGCGTAGCCGAGGAGCAGGAGCGCGCCGAGCGATCCCGCGAGTCTGAGCCGGGTGCCGTCGCGGGTCCGGGTCAGGGCCACGACGGTCCAGCCCAGCGCCGCCACCTGCGCGAGCAGGACCACCCGGGCGCCGAGGTCGTTGTAGAGGATCGCCGAGCGCAGGAATCCACCGAGCAGCAGGCTCGACACCGCGCCGATCGTCAAAAGCCGGCCCGCCTCGCGGGCATGGGCCTCGCGCCGCGGGACGATCCGCCAGAACAGGAGCGCGCCCCCCGCGAAGACCCCCAGCGCGACGTAGTAGTTGACCGGCAGCAGGATCGGCCGGAGCAGGGCAAGGGTCGGCTCGTCGAAAAGCGGCTCCACGGGGCCGAAGCGCCGGACCGCGAACTGGATCGTGCCGCCGGTATCGGCCCGGTTGGCCAGGAGGCCGAGCAGGTAGGGCGCGGCCAGGACCGTACCGAGCAGCCCGGCCGCCGCGAGCCGGGCCGCGGCGCGCCAGCGGCGCTCGACGGCGAGCAGCCCCAGCCAGATCCCGGCCGCCGCCACCGTGCCCAGGCAGACCCAGACCGACAGCGCCGCGCAGGCCGCGAAGGCCGTCCCCGCCGTGACGATGCCGGCACTCTGCGCGCGCCGATCCGGCTCCGCCCGGTCGGCGATCTCGGCGAGCGCCAGGAGGCCGAGCCATCCCGCCAGGGCGGCGGCGACGTGATGCGGCACCCAGACCAGGGAGGTCGGCCAGTTCACGACCTGCTCGTTCAGCCATTCCGGGATGGGGATCCAGTATCCCGAGGTCGCCCGGTTGAAGGCGACCAGCAGGATGTCGAGGCCGCCCGCCGGCAGGAGCACCAGCACGGCCCGGCGCAGGAGCCGGGGCGGGACGTCCCCGACGAGCCCAGTGGCGGCGAGGAGCCGGTCCAGCAGGCCGAGGAGCGCGATGCCGGTCCAGAAGGCGAGTCCCGCGAAGGCGGTGCGCCCGTCGACGAGGCGGCCCCCGGCCCAGTCCACCAGGGCGGTCAGCGTGTAGAACCCGTAATAGTAGCCGGCCCGCTCCGGGCGGGCGAAGAACGGATCCACCGGCGGCAGGCCGTGCTCGACGATCCCCCGGGTCAGGGCGGCGTGCTTGACGAGGTCGATGACGGTGAGCGGCTGGTAGAGGGCGACGCCGGTGTCGATGTCGATCAGCGCATAGGCCACGATCCCGAGCCAGAGCGCGGCGAGGGCCAGAGCCCCCCGGTCGACCGGACCGCGCAGGTCCCGGAGGGCCGGTCTCAGGGCGGCGAGCCCGAGTGCCGCGTTCGCCAGGGCTGCCACCGGCATGCCGGTCGCCTGGACCAGCAGCCCGTCGAGGGCGGGCAGGAGCCCGATGCCGAGGAGCGCCGCGCAGAGGAGCCGGTCGCCGGTCGCGAGCGTGCGGAAGCCGAGGTTGCCGGTGATCGCGCCGAGCGCGTAGCCCGGCAGGACCACGAGGGGAACGCCGAGCAGCGTCGCGAGCAGGACACCGCACGCATCCGAGAGGGTGCCGTTCATTGCCGGGCCGCGTTTCGTGCGGGCTCCCGCTTAGCACCGGGGCGTTAACCGTTTCCTCGGGGACCCGCGATCGGGCCCGGGGCTGGCATAACTGGCAGTTTCGTGTATGGATCCGGCAGCTTCGACCCGGGTGACCGGGCGGGGCTTGAGCCGCTTGGCGCTGTGACCGTGCTGGACGACATCCCGGCACCGGCCGAACGCCGAGCCCGCGCGCGCCCGTTTGGGGCGCCGCATCCGACCAGCACAACCCGAAAGGCATGCGATGTCGATCACGGCAGAGCGCAAGACCGCGCTCATCAAGGAACACCGCAAGGACGCCAAGGACACCGGGTCCCCCGAGGTCCAGGTGGCCATCCTCACCGAGCGGATCGCCAACCTCACCGGCCACTTCAAGACCCACGCCAAGGACAACCATTCCCGGCGCGGCCTCCTGAAGATGGTCTCGCAGCGCCGCTCGCTGCTCGACTACGTCAAGCGCAAGGACGAGGCCCGCTACCGCGCCCTCATCGAGCGTCTCGGCATCCGCCGCTAAGGCACGTTTCGCGCGGTTCCGGGCCCGGCCCGGGGCCGCGTTTCACCATCGGGGGCTGCCGGAATGGGTCCGGCCGCCCCACAAGCGGGCCGCTTCGAGGCGCCGGCATCGGGGCAGGATCGCGAGACACTTCGCCGTGGAAGTGTCTCGCCGTCTTGCCCCCGGGCGGCGCCGGGCTTGGGCCCGCCGCAGGCAAGGAAGAGATCAAGAATGTTCGACGTTCAACGCGAAGAGCTGATGTGGGGTGACCGCAAGCTCGTGCTGGAGACCGGCAAGGTCGCCCGTCAGGCCGACGGCGCCGTGGTCGCCACCTACGGCGACACTTCGGTGCTCGCCACCGTGGTCGCCACGAAGGAGCCGAAGGCCGGCATCGACTTCATGCCGCTCACCGTGAACTACCAGGAGCGCGCCTACGCGGCCGGCCGCATCCCCGGCGGCTACTTCAAGCGCGAGGGCCGGCCCTCCGAGAAGGAGACCCTGGTCTCCCGCCTGATCGACCGCCCGATCCGTCCGCTCTTCGTCCAGGGCTGGCGCAACGACACCCAGGTCGTCGTCACCGTCCTGACCCACGACCTCGAGAACGATCCCGACATCGTCGCGATGGTCGCGGCCTCCGCGGCGCTGACCCTGTCGGGCGTCCCGTTCATGGGCCCGATCGGCGGCGCCCGGGTCGGCTACATCAACGGCAGCTACCGGCTGAACCCGTCAGTCACCGAGACCAAGGAGGAATCGGCCCTCGACCTCGTGGTCGCCGGCACGCAGGACGCGGTGCTGATGGTCGAGTCGGAGGCCAAGGAGCTCTCCGAGGACGTGATGCTCGGCGCCGTGATGTTCGGCCACAAGCACTTCCAGCCGGTGATCGAGGCGATCGTCCGCCTGGCCGAGAAGGCCGCCAAGGAGCCGCGCGACTTCAGGGCCCCCGAGAACGCCGACGTCGAGACGGCGGTTCTGGAGGTCTGCGAGGCCGAACTCCGCGCCGCCTACACCAAGACCGTCAAGCAGGAGCGCTACGCCGCCGTCGACGCCGTGAAGGCGAAGGTGATGGCCACCCTCTGCCCGGAGGGCGCGGAAAAATTCCCGGCCGAGAAGGTAAAGGCCGCCTTCAAGGAGGCCCAGTCGAAGGTGGTCCGCTGGAACATCCTCGACAGCGGCGCCCGCATCGACGGCCGCGACGTGAAGACGGTCCGCCCGATCCTCTCCGAGGTCGGCGTGCTGCCCCGCGCCCACGGCTCGGCGCTGTTCACCCGCGGCGAGACCCAGGCGCTGGTGGTGGCGACGCTCGGCACCGGCGAGGACGAGCAGTTCATCGACGCGCTGGAAGGCACCTACAAGGAGCGCTTCCTGCTCCACTACAACTTCCCTCCCTATAGCGTCGGCGAGACCGGCCGGATGGGCTCCCCGGGCCGTCGCGAGATCGGCCACGGCAAGCTCGCCTGGCGGGCGATCCGCCCGGTGCTGCCGCCGGCCCACGAGTTCCCCTACACGATCCGCGTCGTGTCGGAGATCACGGAGTCCAACGGCTCGTCCTCGATGGCCTCGGTCTGCGGCGGCTCGCTGTCGCTGATGGATGCCGGCGTGCCCCTGCGCCGTCCGGTGGCGGGCATCGCCATGGGCCTCATCCTCGAGGGTGAGCGCTTCGCGGTCCTGTCCGACATCCTCGGCGACGAGGATCACCTCGGCGACATGGACTTCAAGGTGGCCGGCACGGACGAGGGCGTGACCTCGCTCCAGATGGACATCAAGATCGCCGGCATCACCGAGGAGATCATGCGGGTCGCCCTCGACCAGGCGAAGGATGGGCGTGCCCACATCCTCGCCGAGATGGCCAAGGCCCTGACGGCCGCCCGTCCGGAACTCGGCGAGTACGCGCCGCGCATCGAGACGATGCAGATCCCGACCGATAAGATCCGCGACGTGATCGGCACCGGCGGCAAGGTGATCCGCGAGATCGTCGAGAAGACCGGCGCCAAGATCAACATCGAGGATACCGGCATCGTCAAGATCGCCTCCGCCGACGGCAAGGCGATCAAGGCGGCCTACAACTGGATCCGCTCGATCGTGGCGGAGCCGGAAATCGGCGTGATCTACGACGGCACGATCGTGAAGTGCATGGAGTTCGGCGCCTTCGTGAACTTCTTCGGCGCCAAGGACGGCCTGGTCCACATCTCGGAACTCGCCGCGAACCGGGTCGCCAAGGTGCAGGACGTCGTCAAGGAAGGCGACAAGGTCAAGGTGAAGTTCCTCGGCCAGGACGATCGCGGCAAGATCCGCCTGTCCATGAAGGTCGTCGACCAGCAGACCGGCGAGGACATCACCGAGAAGGTGAAGGCCCAGCGCGACGCCGACCGGCCCGAGCGCGGCGACGAGCCGCGCGAACCCCGCGAGGGCGGCCGCCACCGCGGCGAGCGCCGCCGCGAGGCGGGCGAGTAAGCCGCGCCCCGAACCGGCCCCGGCCGGCGCGGGACGTCAATGACGGGCGCGGTCCTCCGGGGCCGCGCCTTTTTCTTTGGGCCGCGCCGACACCGCGCTGAACCGGGAGCCCGTCGCTGCCGCGCCGGGGGAGCGGGGTTCTGTCGCCCAGACGCTTTAGCCCGTAACCGCGGCGCGATGCCGCCGTCATATCCCCGCCTCCGGGCGATCCGCCGCCACGGAGGGAATGTCGGCCCGGCGGTTCCCCTGCCGTGGGCGGCAATCCGCTCGGATGGCGGCGGGAACGCGACCGGCCCCTCCGCGTTCGCCCGGCGACCTCAACGCAGGGATTTTTCCATGGCCAACGACATGATGCACGATATCTTCAGTGGGCAGCCGAACCTGTCGACAACGGAACGCGCCGTCTCGGTGGCCCTGGGCCTCGGGATCGCCGCCGCAGCCGCGCAGCCGCGGCCCAACAAGTTTCTGAGCCTGCTGGCCCTAGTCGTCGGTGTCGGCCTCGCGGTGCGCGGGGCGACCGGCCATTGCGCCGTGAAGGCCGCCTCCGAGCATCTCTGAGCGGCCGCCGGCCTCCGAGCGACAAAAAAGGGGCGCCCCGCGGGGCGCCCCTCTCGTTTCATGCGTCCCGGAACGCTTAGATCGTGGTGCTGCGCCGGCTCGCGATCAGGCCGTAGATGAACAGCACCACCACGGCGCCCACGATGGCCCCGATGAAGCCCGCGCCCTGATTGGGGCCGTACCAGCCGACCGCCTGGCCGATGAAGGTCGCCACGAAGGCGCCGACGATGCCGAGGATCGTGGTCAGGATGAAGCCCGACGGCTCATTCGGCCCCGGCATGACGAACTTGGCGATGATGCCGGCCAGGAAGCCGATGACGATGGTCCAGAGGATACCCATGACAAACCCCAGTGCGTGATTGACGATGCCGGCAGAACGCGCCGCGGCCCGCGACGGTTGCCCGCACCCGGTGACGGGACGTCGAATTTCCGCCCGTTCCCGCGGCGCGCGGCCGCGCCGCCCTTTACGGCCGCCCCGGGGCCGCGGCAGATACGCCGGTTCCGAGGTGGTGGAGACGGGTATGGATGTTCAGCGGATCGAGCCGGGCAAGCGGATGTCGCAGGCCGTTGCCTTCGGCGACATAGTCTACCTCGCCGGGCAGGTGGCCGCCGATACGGTCGGCACCGGCGTGACGATCCAGACCCAGCAGATCCTGGTGGAGATCGACCGGCTGCTGGCCGTGGCCGGGAGCGATAAGGCGCGCATCCTCTCGGCCACCGTCTACCTCGCCGACATGGCGACCTTCGCGGAGATGAACGCCGCTTGGGACGCCTGGGTCTCGCCGGAGAATCCCCCCGCCCGCGCCACGGTCGAGGCGAAGCTCGCCGGACCCGAATACCTCGTCGAGATCGTGGTCGTGGCCGCGAGGAGCCGGTGACCGGCCCCCGCCGCACTGTTCTGGCGGCCGTCGCGGCCGCCCTGTTGGCTGCCCTCGGCGCCGCGGCTCCGGCCGCGGAGGAGCGGGTCCTCAACATCTACAACTGGTCCGACTATATTGACCCGACGGTGCTCGACGCCTTCACCCGCGAGACCGGCATCAAGGTCGTCTACGACACCTACGACAACAACGAGATCCTGGAGACCAAGCTGCTGGCGGGGCGGTCCGGCTACGACATCGTCGTGCCGTCCGGGCCGTACCTGCAACGGCTGATCCGGGCCGGCGCCTTCCTGCCCCTCGACAAGACCAAGCTCAAGAACCTCGGCAACCTCTGGCCGGAGGTCAGCAGCCGCCTTGCGGTCTACGACCCGGGCAACGCTTACGCGGTCGACTACATGTGGGGCACCACGGGCATCGGCTACAACGTCGCCGCCCTGCGCGAGCGCCTGGGCGCCGGCGCGGCGCTGAACTCCTGGAGCCTCGTCCTCAATGCCGCCTCCGCCAACAGGCTCAAGGAATGCGGGATCATGATGCTCGATTCCCCCGAGGACCTGATCCCGAGCATGCTCCCGGCCTTCGGGGCCAAGGCCGATTCCAAGCGCTGGGACGACCTGACCCTGGTGACGGATGCCCTCTACAAGGTGCGCGGCACCGTGCGGAAGTTCCACTCCTCCGAGTATATCCAAGCCCTGGCCAACGGCGACATCTGCGTGGCGGTCGGCTACTCGGGCGACGTGATGCAGGCCAAGCGCCGGGCGGAGGAGGCCAAGAACGGGATCGAGATCGCCTACGTGGTGCCCAAGGAGGGGGCGCTGATGTGGTTCGACACCTTCGCGATCCCGAAGGACGCCGCCCACCCAACCGAGGCGCTCGCGTTCATCGACTACATGATGCGGCCGGAGGTGGCAGCGGCCAACACCAACTTCGTGGCCTATGCCAGTGGCAACCTCGCGGCGAAGCGGTTCCTGAAGCCCGAGATCCTGAACAATCCCGGTATCTACCCGGACGAGGCGACGATGCAGCGCCTGTCGATCAACACCGCCTGGGACGACCGCACGCAGCGTTTCGTCACGCGGCTCTGGACGCGGGTTCGCACGGGACGCTGAGCGGGGGCATCGGGGGGATGAGGCGATCCGGTCTGACCCCCCATCCAGAGGTGCCGCAACGGCGCGGAGGCCTCGAAGTAGGGATCGCCCCGGACTCTGGAGAGCTTCTTCGAGACCCGCTGCCTCGGACGCCTCAGGACAAGGCCGAGGCCGGGATACAGAACGGGTCCACAGGCGGTGGGAGCCCCGGCAGCGCGCCGTGCCGGGGCTTGCGTTCGACGGTCGCGGGGCAGTCCTAGTGCTTGAGGTCGTCCGGAACCTTGCCGCCGTTCTCGGCAAGCTTCTGCATGACCTGCTTGTGCAGCCAGATGTTCATCGCGGCCGAGTCGTCCTTGTCGCCGGTGTAGTGCAACTCGTCGGCGAGCTGCTTGCGCGAGGCAAGGCCTGAATCGAGGTCGAGCAGCTTCATCAGGTCGACGATGGAGTGGCGCCAGTCGAGCGTCTGCGAGTTCTTCTCCGCGAGGCCGGTGAGGACCGCCGCCACGTCCACCGGCTCGCCGCCGCCGGGAGCGCCCGCCGTCGAGGACGTGGACGGATTGCTCGAGCCGGCCGATCCGCCCGAACCCGCCGTGGGTGCGGGTGCCGCATCCGCGCTCCCGCCGCCGAAGGGGTGGAGGATTTTGCCGACGATGCTGCCGAGGAGGCTCATGAGTCCGCTCCGATGATCACAGCCCGACTGAGGCGTCGGGCGGGCGTTAAACTGGCGGTGGCGCGGGGCGTTCCGAGAATCGGCCCCGGCGACGCATCCTAACCGCGGGCGCCGTGCAGCGCGACGCCGAGCAGGCCGAGACCGAGCACGAGACAGACGCCGCTCCAGCGCTCCAACGTGGCGGAGCGAGCGGGAACGCGCAGCGAGACGGCGGCGAGACACACGCCGCAGATCAAACAAGCCAAGCTCATCACGACGACCAGCGTGTTCCCCTGATTTCGGAATCGATGTGCGTACCCATAGTCAGTTTTCGCCGCTATGCCAGCGAAAAAAGAACGTAGTTATTCAGGATTGGCCGAATTATGGGCGTTCGATCGCGCGGGCGTGTTCTGTCGAAGAAAAGTTTGATCTGACGTTGTGAGACGAGGGAGGTCGCGGTGATGAACGCCCGGAGCGTTCAGGCCGCGGGATCAATCGAACAAGATTAAACCTGTAGTAGATCAAAGAAATCCGACTCGCTTATAAGATGCGGGTGTGCGTTCGACGCCCGGCAGGAACGGCGTCGGACCGGATTTCGATCCCGCGCGACGTGGCGGATCAGGCCGGGTCGAACAGCGCAGAGGCCATGGCGGCCCGTTCCTCCGCCCAGGTCCCGCGCGATTCCGGTCGGCCTGCGCGGCCGTACCAGTAGCGGGCATTCTCCGCATCGCCCTCGATCCGGTGGAGATGGGCGTGAACCCAGGCCGCATCACGACCCGGCGCCTCCTGCACCAGGGCGTGTGCCCGCTCCCAGGCCGTCGAACCCGATCCGGACGGATCCCGGGCCAGCCACCAGAGCGCGGCCAACGGGGCCGGCCAAGACGCCGGGGGCGCGGCGTCGATCAGGGTCGCCGAGAAGGCGGCGGGCAGGCTCTCGGTCACGACATTCTCCTCGCGTCCTGCGGCGGCTCCAAGCCCCGATCCGCCGCGCGGGCTCACACCGGCCCGGTGCCCACCTCGGCGGCGAGCGCCCTATCGGCCGGCGGCGCGTGCCGGCGGCCAGGGGCCCCGGCGCTGGCGGGCGGACCACGCGTAGCGGGCATCGCCGTCGAGACGGTCGAGATGGTCCGACAGGCGGTTGCGTTCAAGCCAGCTCAGCGCTGCCTCCAGTTCGGGCAGGGTCATGGTCGCGCGGCCCTTGCCGAGCACGCGTTTCAGCACGGCGTTGTAGCGATGCGCGAGATTGCCGCCGCGGGGCACCCGCAGGGACGCCTCGTCCTCCACCGCCTGCGCGGCTACCGCGGCGGCGAGCCTCTGCCGCAGGGTGCGCTCGGTGATCGAGGGCAGTTCGGGGGCGGGCGTCGTCGGGACAGCCTCGACGAGGCGCGGGCGCAGCAGGGCGTAGCGGAGCCCGATAGCGTTGCTCTCCAGGGGGGTGATTCCGCCCGGATCCTCGTCGCGCCAGGGGGTCCGTTCCGGGACCAGGGCGCTCGCCGGGCGCTCGCGCCGGGGCCGGGCGGCGCTGCCCTGCTCGGTCTCGAGCTCCAGGCGGAAACGGGCGAAGAGCGGGTCGTCCGGGTGGAAGATCAGCGCCTGCTGGGTGTCGTAGGCGCCGGCATGCGGATCGACCCGGGTCGCCCGCGCCAGCATCTGTTCGAGCCAGGGCCGCGAGCGGATATGGGTGAGCGCCGCCACCACCGCGACCTCGGGGGCGTCGAGCCCTTCGTAGGCCATCGCCACCGTCACCAGCACGGCGGGTTCGGGGGTCAGCCGGAACGCCGCCAGGGCCGCGTGGGCGTCGCCCTGGCCGGAGGTGGCCAGCCGGACGTCGCGCTCCCCCTGCCCCGCCGGCATCCAGCCGCGCAGGGTCGTCAGATAGGCGCGCGCGCTCGCCTGATCCGGCGCCACCACGAGGAGCTTGCCGAGGCCCCGCGCCGGCTCGCCCGGCGCGAGGCGGTGCTCGGCCCGGCGGCGGGCCCGGAGGCGTTTGGTGGCGAAGAACGCCTCGCTCAGGAGATCCCGGGCAAAACCGGTCCGCAGGGCCGTGAACAGGGCCGGCCGCGTGGTCACCCGCACCGATCCGGCGCCCAGCCGGTGCGGCCCGACCCGGGGCGCGTCGCCGGAGATCCGGCCACCCTCCAGCCAGCTCGCCTCGCCGTCGATGGCCCCGAAGGTGACCGGCAGCACCGCCCGCTCGCTCAGCGCCTGCGTCCGGGAATAGCCGATCACCGCGAGCCCGGGCGCTTCGAGGTTGAGTTCGGGCCCGCGGCCCGGCGCGGCGGGGTGATAGGGCAGCCCCAGGATCCGGCGCCCGTCCGCCCGCTCCAATGTCCCGGACAGATAGAGACTGATCGCGGCCGCCTCCATCACCGGCAGCATCGCCCGGGACCAGGCCCCCGCCTCCGCATCCTCCGCGTCGGCCGCCTCCGCGCCCGGTCGGCCGGGCACCGGTAGGTGGTGGACCTCGTCGATCACCAGGAGGGTGCGGTGCGCCTTGGCCTCCGCGAGATGCAGCGCCGGCGCGGCGGCGACCGCCTGATAGGTGGTGATGTAGCCCGAGAGCCCGCGGGCCGGGTCGCGCTCGTTATCGGCCGCGCGCACGCTGAGGGCGTGTCCGAAGACGCTGCGCCAGAGCGGATCGGCGAAGGCCTCCTCGGCCTGCAGGCGCAGGGAATCCCGCGGCACCACCCAGACGACGCGCTCGACCAGGCCGGCCGCGATCAGGCTCTGCGCGGCGATCACCGGCAGCAGCGACTTGCCGCCGCCGGGCGTCACCGCCGCGAGGATTTTTTGGATATGGGCCGCCTCGCCGCGCGCCATGGCGTCGACCAGGGCCATCAGCGTGCGCTGGTGGGACCGCAGGGACGGGGCGGGGCGGGTCAATGGCCGGCGAAGCAGGGCGACATCCGCGCACCGTGGCCGATCCCGATTCCTTTGTGAATCCCTCCGGTCGCGGAACGTTCGCGTTTCCTTCGCGCCGGGCGGCCGGATGCACCGGGTTCGGCGGATCGGCGCACGACAAGCGTTGACACCCGGCGAGCCCCTCACCATAAGGGCGCCGCGGGCGAGAAACCCGCCTTGGGGGAATGTCCCGAGCGGCAAAGGGGGCGGACTGTAAATCCGCTGCGTAAGCTTCGTAGGTTCGAGTCCTACTTCCCCCACCAAGATATCCCGATCCCGTCAGCCCTGTTTCGCCAGCGCCGCCTCGATGCGCGCGGCTGCGGCGGCTGAGAAACCCTTCCCTTCGAGCCCCTGCCCCGCGGCCGCCTGGCCTGTTAGGCTCCGGCGCTTGCCCGCGGGCAGATGCGCCCTTCGGAGCGCGTGCGCGTCCCGGTGACTGGCATGGGTGATCGCGATGGCCAGCGCGTCGGCGGCGTCGGCGACGCGGAACTCGGCCTTGGGCAGCAGGAAGCGCACCATCGCCTGGATCTGGACCTTCTCGGCGTGGCCGGAGCCCGCCACGGTCTTCTTGATCAGGTTGGCGGCGTATTCGAACACCGGTAGCCCGGCGAGCGCCGGCACCAGGAGCGACACGGCCCGGGCATGACCGAGCTTGAGCGTCGCCTGCGCGTCCTTGTTGACGAAGGTCTCCTCCACGGCGACATCGTCGGGCCGCACCGCCTCGACCACGCGCCCGACCCCCTCGAACAGTTCGCGCAACCGCAGGGCCAGCGGCAGGTCACCGTCCGAGGTGACGACGCCGCAATCGCCGTAGGTGAGCTTGGTGCCCTGCGCGGTGATGACGCCCCAGCCCGTGCGCCGGAGGCCGGGATCGATGCCGAGGATACGGACGGAACTGTTCACAGGGCTGATCATGGGCTCCACGGCTCGACGAACGGCCCGAGGCTGCCGTACGTATCGTGAACGCCTGGTTTCACCAAGGGACGATCGATGCCTGCGGACACGCCGATCAGCCGCTTCCCGGTGCCGAATCTCTCCGACATGCCGGAGGATCTGCGCGCCCGGATCGCCCTCGTGCAGGAGAAGGCGGGCTTCGTGCCCAACATCTTCCTGGCGCTCGCCCATCGTCCGGACGAGTTCCGCGCCTTCATGGCCTATCACGACGCGCTGATGGACCGGCCCGGCGGCCTCACCAAGGCCGAGCGCGAGATGATCGTGGTGGCCACCAGCGCGGCCAACGATTGCCTTTACTGCGTCGTGGCCCACGGGGCGATCCTGCGGGTCCGGACCAAGGACGCGCGGATCGCCGACCAGATCGCGATCAACTATGCCAAGGCCGAGATCACGCCGCGGCAGCGGGCGATGCTCGACTTCGCCATCAAGGTCGCGACGGCCGCGCAGACCATCGACGCGCAGGACCATGCCGCGCTCGCCGGGCACGGGTTCAGCCAGGACGACATCTGGGACATCGCGGCGATCACCGCCCTGTTCGCCCTGTCGAACCGGATCGCCAGCGTGGCGGATCTGCGCCCGAACGCCGAGTTCTACGGGATGGGCCGCTGAACCCGGCCGATCACCGGCGGCCCAGCAGGATGATCGCCGTCCCGGCGAGGCAGAGTGCGCCGCCCGCGAGGTCCCATCGATCCGGCCGCTGGCCCTCCGCCAGCCACAGCCACAGGACCGAGGCGGCCACGTAGACCCCGCCATAGGCCGCGAAGGCGCGCCCCGCCGCCGGGCTGTCCACCCGGGTCAGCAGGACGGCGAAGGCCGCGAGCGCGGCCAGGCCCGGCAGCGCCCACCAGGCGGACCGTCCGAGCCGGAGCCAGGACCAGAACGCGAAGCATCCGGCGATTTCCGCGAGGGCGGCGCCGGCATAGGTGAGGAACGTCATGATCGGGGCTTGGCACAGGGCTCGGGGCGCGGCGAGCGCCGTGACGTCGGGCGGGGATCGCAGCGCGCGTTAAGCGTCCGGCAAGGGGGAACCGGTCGATTGGACCCATGAGCGCCGATGCCACCACCGACGACCTCCTGCTGATCCCGGGCGATACGCGCCTGCGCGCCGTCGTTCTGGCCTGGATCGACGGGCTGGCGCGCGAGCGGCGGATGTCGCCCAATACCGTCGAGGCCTATGAGCGCGACCTGCGCCAGTTCCTCCGCCACCTCGCGACGCGCCAGGGTACGCCGACGATCCCGATGCTCCTGGCCCTGAAGGTGCGCGACCTCCGCGCCTTCATGGCCGCGCGCCGGGCCGACGCGGTCTCGGGGCGCTCGTTGATGCGGATGCTCGCCGGCCTGCGGTCCTTCGGGCGCTACCTCGAACGCGAGGGGTACGGCACGGTCTCGGCGCTGGGCGGCGTGCGTTCGCCCAAGGTGCCGCGCCGGCTGCCGCGTCCCCTGCCGGTCGCCGCCGCGGTGGCGCTCACCGGGACGGAGATCCGTGCCGGTGAGGAGCGCGAGCCCTGGGTTCTGGCGCGGGACGCTGCCGTGCTGGCGCTCCTCTACGGTGCGGGTCTGCGCATCTCCGAGGCCCTCGGCCTCACGCGTCGGGACGCGCCGCTGCCGGGCACCGATCAAGTCACCGTGCTCGGCAAGGGCGGCAAGGAGCGCATGGTGCCGATCCTGCCCGTGGTCGCGCAGGCCGTGGCCGATTATCTCGCCGCCTGCCCGCTGCCCCTGGCGCCGGACGGGCCGCTGTTCGTCGGCGCCCGGGGCGGCCCGCTGTCGCCGCGGATCATCCAATATGCCGTCGCCCGCGCCCGGGGCGCCCTCGGCCTGCCCGACAGCGCCACACCGCACGCCCTGCGGCACTCCTTCGCCACGCATCTCCTCGCCCGCCAGGGGGAGCTGCGCGCCATCCAGGAACTCCTCGGTCACGCCTCCCTCTCGACCACGCAGCTCTACACCCAGGTCGACGCGGCCCGGCTGATGAGTGCCTACGCGGCGGCTCATCCGAGGGCCGGCCGCTCACATAGATTATTATAGGCAAGGAATTCCGAGCCACTTTTGGTCTGAATTGACAGCTTATCCGTTCGAACGAGTGAACAGTCGATTTCTTTAAGAGCTTTGTCACCATCTGCAGCCACTCTGACGGATACGGACTGGGATGGCTTGGACGGACGTCATGGAGCTTGAGGGGGGGCTGACGCCCGCACGGGTCGTGATCGCGGATTGTGACGCGGGTCGCCGTGCGGCACTCTGCAACGTCGTGCGCCGCTTCGATCCCGCCGCCGTGATCGACGAGGCGACCTCGGGGCAGGCACTCTGCGACATCCTGCTCCGGCACCGCCCGACACTCGCCTTCGTCGGCCTCGAGTTGGAGGATCTGAGCGGACCTGAGGCGGTCGCTGTGGCGCGGCGGGCGGGCGCGGAGCCGCCCTGCCTGGTGCTGGTCGCGAATCGCGTGCTGGCGCAATGGCAGGAGATCGCCACAAGCCTCGGCGCCTACGAGGTCCTGAAGACGCCCCTGGACCCGAGCCATATCGAGCAGCTGCTTCACGCGGATGCCCACCGCCGTACGCCGACGCGGGCGCTGCTCGCCTGCTCGACGCCGGCCGGGCGCTCGGCCATCAGCCGCGTGGTCGCCCGGAGCGGGTTCGCCATCACCCTCGACGAGACGGATGACGGCCGCCATGCCCTCAAGCAGCTGAAGCTCGCGGCCTACGATTTCGCCTTCATCGACGTGAAGCTCGCCGGCATCGACGGGCTCGAACTCGCCTGCCAGATCCAGCCGCTCGGTCTCGCGACGCGGATCACCCTGCTGACCACCTCCGAGCCGGAATCGGTCGCGCAGGCCGGCCGTTACTTCGGCGTCGATGCCGTGCTGCGGATGCCGTTCTACGCCCGCGACATCGACCTCGCCCTGCACAACGCCCTCGGCCTGCGCCGGCCGTATCTCCTCAACGCCCTGACCGCGCCGCCTGCGCCGAGCGCATTGCTGCGGATCGCGGATCTGCCGAATCCCCGGCGCAAGATCGCCTGAACGGGCCGACACAGCAGGACGGGGCGGGGCAGTATTCACCCGTGCGCGGACCGCGTTCGCGCAGTGTCGGTGGATGAGCCGCGCACCACGCGCCGCTCGCCTCCCCTCCCCGCAAGGGAGGGGGGAGGCGCGAGCCCGGTCTCGACCGATCTGGCCCTCGCCCGTTCCCGGGGAATCCCGGGTGACGAACGCCCGCTCAGACGTGGATCGCGCGCTTGTTCACCGCGAGCGCGGCTTCCTTCACCGCCTCGGTGAGCGTCGGGTGCGCGTGGCAGGTCCGGGCGATATCCTCCGAGGAGGCGCCGAACTCCATCGCCACCGCGACCTCGGCGATCAGGTTGCCGGCATCGGCGCCGACGATGTGGACCCCGAGCACCCGGTCGGTCTGGGCATCGGCCAGTACCTTCACGAAGCCCTCCGTCGTGCCGTTCGCCTTGGCGCGGCCGTTGGCCGTGAACGGGAATTTGCCGGCGTTGTAGGCGATGCCGTCCTTCTTCAGCTCCTCCTCGGTCTTGCCCACCGAGGCCACCTCCGGGAACGTGTAGACCACGTTGGGGATCACCCCGTAATTGACGTGGCCGGACTGGCCGGCCAGCATTTCCGCGATGGCGACCCCCTCGTCCTCGGCCTTGTGGGCGAGCATCGGTCCGGCGATCACGTCGCCGATCGCGTAGATGCCGGTGACGTTGGTGGCGTAATGGGCATCCGTGAGGATCCGGCCCTTCTCGTCCCGCTGGACGCCGACCGTTTCGAGGCCGAGACCCTCGGTGTAGGGCACCCGGCCGATCGCCACGAGGACCACGTCCGCCTGCAGCGTCTCGGCCGTGCCGCCCGCGGCCGGCTCGACGGTGACGCCCACGCCCTTCCTGCCGACCTCGACGCCGGTCACCTTGGTGGAGAGCCGGAAGTCGATGCCCTGCTTGGTCAGAATCCGCTGGAACTGCTTGCCGACCTCGCCGTCCATGCCCGGCAGCACCCGGTCAAGATACTCGACCACGGTGACCTCCGAGCCGAGCCGGCGCCAGACCGAGCCCAGCTCCAGCCCGATCACCCCGGCGCCGATCACCAGAAGCTTCTTCGGCACCCGGTCCAGCTCCAGGGCGCCCGTGGAAGAGACCACGACCTTCTCGTCGATGGTCACGCCCGGCAGCCGCGTCACGTCCGAGCCGGTGGCGATGACGATGCTCTTGGTCTCGAGCATCTGGTTGCCGCCATCCTCGGACACCACCTCGACCCGGCCGGCGCCGGCGATCCGGCCGGTGCCGTGGAAGGTGTCGACCTTGTTCTTCTTCAGCAGGAACTCGACGCCCTTGGTGTTCCCGGCCACGCCCTCGGCTTTGAAGGCCATCATCTTCTTGAGATCGAGCTTCACGCCGCTGACCTCGATGCCGAGATCGGGGAAATGCTTGCTCGCCTCCTCGAAAGCCTCGGAGGCGTGGAGCAGCGCCTTGGACGGGATGCAACCGACATTGAGGCAGGTGCCACCGTGGGTCGCGCGCTTCTCGACCACGGCGGTGCGCAGGCCGAGTTGGGCCGCGCGGATCGCGCAGACGTAGCCGCCCGGGCCGGTGCCGATGACGACGAGATCGTAGGACATGTGCGTTCGCTTCCGCTCGGTCGTGCCGCGTCAGGACGGGCAGGGAATGTCAGGTCGGGATCAGCGGCCGCCGCCGATGTCGAGGATGGCGCCCGTGGTGTAGGCGGCCTCCTCCGAGAGCAGCCACGCGATCGGCGCGGCCACCTCCTCGGCGGTGCCGGCCCGGCCCATCGGCACGCCCGGGCCGAGGCGCGCCACCCGGTCGGGCTCGCCGCCGCTGGCGTGGATGTCGGTGGCGATGATGCCGGGCGCGACCGCGTTCACGCGGATGCCCTCCCCGGCCACCTCCCGGGCGAGCCCGATCGTCAGCGAGTCGATGGCCCCCTTGGAGGCGGCGTAGTCCACGAACTGGCCGGGGCCGCCGAGCCGCGCCGCCACCGAGGACAGGTTGACGATGGCGCCTCCGGCCCCGCCGCGCCTGGTCGACATCCGCCGCACCGCCTCGCGGGCGCACAGGAAGCTGCCGACCACGTTGGTCTGCATCATCCGCTGCAGCCGGGCCGCGCTCATGTCGGCAACATCCGACTTCACGTCGACCACGCCGGCGTTGTTGACGAGCGCGGCGAGCCGGCCGAGGCCGTCGGCGGCCTGGAACAGGGCGATCACGTCGGCCTCGCTGCCGACATCGCCGCGCACCGCCAGCGCTTGGCCGCCTCTTGCGGTGATCGCCTCCACCACCGCCTGGGCCGCGGCGGCATCCGCCACGTAGCTCAGGCAGACCGCGTAGCCGCGCTCCGCCAGGAGCAGCGACACCGCCCGCCCGATGCCGCGGCTGCCGCCGGTGACGATGGCGACCTTTGGTCCGTTCATCGGCTCACTCATGCGGCTGCAACGCGTCGCGTCTCGAACCGGCTCGCCAGTTCCTCCACGATCTGGGTCTCGATCCGGATCCGCGTCGCGTCGGGACAGAAATCAATTTCCTCGCCCTCGACATCGAGGTTCCAGCCGAAGGTCCAGCCGTGCTCACCGACCGCAACCGTCCGGAAATACGCTTCGTCCTTCAGCGGCGCGAAGACGGGTCCGTCGGCGATCAGATCCGACAGGTCGACGATGCCTCCGAGACCGTCGTCGAACGTGATACGGAGTGTCGGGTAGTCCAGAGCCTCCACGGTGGCGATCCGATGTGTCGTCACGCGATCATCCCTCCGCTGTAGCGTCCGGCCCGGATCTCTCGCCAGATGTAGGCGACTTCTTCGCGGTTGGCACCCAGCCACGTCTGGATCGTCTTGAGTTTCGCGCGCGGCAGCTTCCCGCTGAGGACTTCTCCCGTGGCGATCGAAAGCTTGGCTTCTTGGCCGGCGAACAGCGCGTGCCGATGCGGAGGAAGATGATCGTTGAGAAATATCACGATCCGAACGCCCTCGACGATCGGGATGGTCGGCATCGATCAGCCTTCTTCCGATCGATGCCGCGATCGCGGTTGCGCCCTTACAGATCCAGAACGAGCCGGGCCGGATCCTCCAGTGCTTCCTTCACCCGCACCAGGAAGGTCACGGCCTCCTTACCGTCGACGATGCGATGGTCGTACGACAGGGCGAGGTACATCATCGGCCGCGCCTCGATCTTGCCGGCGCGGACCACCGGGCGCTCCTCGATGCGGTGCATGCCGAGGATGCCCGATTGCGGGGCGTTGAGGATCGGGGTCGACATCAGCGAGCCGTAGATGCCGCCGTTGGTGATCGTGAAGGTGCCGCCCTGCATGTCCTCGATGGAGAGCTTGCCGTCCCGGGCCTTCTTGCCGAAGCCGGAGATCGTCTTCTCGATCCCGGCGATGGACAGGTCGTCGGCGTTCCGCACCACCGGCACGACCAGGCCCTTATCGGTCCCGACCGCGATGCCGATGTGGTAGTAGTTCTTGTAGACGAGATCCTGCCCGTCAATCTCGGCATTGACCGCCGGCACGTCCCTGAGGGCGCCGATCACCGCCTTGGTGAAGAAGCCCATGAAGCCGAGCTTTGTGCCGTGCTTCTTCTCGAAGATGTCCTTGTACTGGCTGCGCATCGCCATCACGGCCGACATGTCGACGTCGTTGAACGTCGTCAGCATCGCCGCCGTGTCCTGGGCGTCCTTGAGCCGGCGCGCGATGGTCTGGCGCAGCTTCGTCATGCGCACGCGCTCCTCGCGCGACGCATCGTCCGGCGCTGAGGGCGCACGCGGCAGGGCCGGGCGGGCCTCCTTGGCGGGGGCGGCCGGGGCCGGACCCTTGGCCAGGGCGCCGAGCATGTCGCCCTTCGTGACGCGGCCGTCCTTGCCCGAACCGTTCACGCCCGACGGGTCGACACCCGACTCGCGGGCGAGCTTGGCCACCGCCGGGCCGTTGTCGCCCGCCGGGCGCTGCTGGGCCGCGGGGGACGCCGCGGCGCCGTGGTTGCCGTAGCCGGCCGACGATTCCTGCGCCGGAGCCTCGGCCTTGCCCGAGTCGGCCTTGCCCAGGTCGGCCTTCGGGGCCTCGCTCCGGCTCTCCGCCTTGGTCTCGGCGACCGCTTTCGGGGCCGCCGGCTTTTTGCCGCCACCGGCCGCTGCGCCGGCCTCGACGATCGAGCCGAGCAGGGCGCCGGGCTCCACGGTCTCGCCGTCCTTGGCCAGGATCTCGCCGAGCTGGCCCGCCGCCGGGGCGTTGACCTCCAGGGTGACCTTGTCGGTCTCAAGTTCCACGATCGGCTCGTCGGCCGCGACCGTGTCGCCGGGCTTCTTGAACCAGCGGCCGATCGTGGCCTCGCTCACGGATTCGCCGAGCGTCGGGACGAGGATGTCGGTAGCCATGTCGTTTCGCACTTCCGGATCGGTTGGGCCGTGCCGGACGGCCTGGAGAATGAGGCGGCGGCCCGGAGGGGTCGCCGCCGGGTCCCGAACGATCAGACCGCCAGGGCCTCGTTGAGGAAGGCCTGGAGCTGCGCCTGGTGCTTCGACATCTGGCCCACCGCGGTGGAGGCCGAGGCCGGGCGGCCGACGTAGCGGGCGCGCTTCACCGCGGAGCCGGCCTGGCCAAGCACCCATTCAAGGTAGGGCTCGACGAAGGCCCAGGCGCCCATGTTCTTGGGCTCCTCCTGGCACCAGATGACGTCCGCGTTGCGGAAGCGGCCCATCTCGGTGGCCAGCGCCTTGAGCGGGAACGGGTAGAGCTGCTCGACGCGCATCAGGTAGATGTCGTTGAGGCCGCGCTTCTCCCGCTCCTCCAGCAGGTCGTAATAAACCTTGCCGGAGCACAGCACGACGCGGCGGATCTTGTCGTCGCGCACGAGCTTGTTGGGAGCGCCCTCCTCCTCGGCATCGTCCCAGAGGACCCGGTGGAAGGTCGAGCCCTCCGCCAGGCGATCCAGCGTCGAGACGGCGCGCTTGTGGCGCAGCAGGGACTTCGGGGTCATCAGGATCAGCGGCTTACGGAAGTCCCGCTTCAGCTGGCGGCGCAGGATGTGGAAGTAGTTCGCCGGGGTTGTGACGTTGGCGACCTGCATGTTGTCCTCGGCGCAGGCCTGCAGGTAGCGCTCCAGACGGGCGGAGGAGTGTTCGGGCCCCTGTCCCTCGTAGCCGTGCGGCAGCAGCAGCACGAGGCCGGACATGCGCAGCCACTTACGCTCGCCGCTGGCGATGAACTGGTCGATCACCACCTGGGCACCGTTGGCGAAGTCGCCGAACTGCGCCTCCCACAGGACCAGGGCGTTCGGCTCGGCCAGGGAGTAGCCGTACTCGAAGCCCAGCACCGCCTCCTCGGAGAGCATCGAGTTGATGATCTCGATGGAGGCCTGGCCCTCGCGGATGCCGTTGAGCGGCGTGTAGCGCTGCTCGTTCTCCTGATCGATCACCACCGCGTGGCGCTGCGAGAAGGTGCCGCGCTCGACATCCTGGCCGGACAGCCGGACCCGGTTGCCGTCGAGCAGCGTCGCCCCGAAGGCCAGGGCCTCCGCGGTCGCCCAATCGAGGCCGGTTCCGGTCTCCACCGACTTGGCGCGGTTGTCCATGAACCGCTGGATCGTGCGGTGCAGATGAAAGCCGGGGGGGACCTGCGTGATCCTGCGGCCGATCTCCTGCAGGGTCTCGGCCGGCACGGCGGTGCGGCCCCGGCGGGGATCGTCCACGTCCTCGTGCACGGCCTTGACGCCGGACCAGCGGCCGTCGAGCCAATCGGCCTTATTCGCCTTGTAGTTGTTGGCGACGTCCAGCTCGGTGTCGAGGAGCTGCCGGAACTCGGACTTGCGGGCGTCGAGCGCCTCCTGGGTGACGGAGTCGTTCTCGACCAGCCGGCGGCCGTAATTTTCCAGCACCGACGGATGCTTGCGGATCCGCTGGTACATCTTCGGTTGGGTAAAGGCCGGCTCGTCGCCCTCGTTGTGGCCGAAGCGGCGGTAGCACAGCATGTCGATCACGACCGGCTTGCCGAATTTCTGCCGGTACTCGACCGCGACCTTCGCGGCGAATGTGACGGCCTCCGGATCGTCGCCGTTGCAGTGGAAGATCGGCGCCTCGACCATCTTGGCGACGTCGGACGGATAGGGCGACGAGCGCGAGAACCGCGGATCGGTGGTGAAGCCGATCTGGTTGTTGATGATGAAGTGGATCGAGCCGCCGGTGCGGTGGCCCTTCAGCCCCGACAGGCCCAGGCACTCGGCCACCACGCCCTGGCCGGCGAAGGCGGCGTCGCCGTGGATCAGGAGCGGCAGCACCGTGCGGCGCTCGATATGGGGCTTGGCCCACTGGTCCTGCTTGGCGCGCACCTTCCCGAGCACCACGGGATCGACGATCTCCAGGTGCGACGGGTTGGCGGTCAGCGAGAGGTGGACGTTGTTGCCGTCGAAGGCGCGGTCCGAGGAGGCGCCCAGATGGTACTTCACGTCGCCCGAGCCCTCGACCTCGGCCGGGGACGCCGAGCCGCCCTTGAACTCGTGGAAGGCCGCGCGGAACGGCTTGGCCATCACGTTGGTCAGCACGTTGAGGCGGCCGCGATGGGCCATGCCGAGCACGATCTCGCGCACCCCGAGGGCGCCGCCGCGCTTGATGATCTGCTCCATGGCGGGGATCATCGACTCGCCGCCGTCGAGCCCGAAGCGCTTGGTGCCGGTGTACTTGAGGTCCAGGAACTTTTCGAAGCCCTCGGCCTCGATCAGCTTGTTCAGGATCGCGCGACGGCCTTCCGGCGTGAAGGAAATCTCCTTGTCCTTGCCCTCGATGCGCTCCTGGATCCACGCCTTCTCGGCGGGATCGGAGATGTGCATGAACTCGACGCCGAGCGTCTGGCAGTAGGTCCGCTCCAGGATGTCGACGATCTCCCGGATCGTCCCGAACTGGAGGCCGAGCACGTTGTCGAGGAAGATCGGGCGATCCCAATCGGTCTCTTCGCTGAATCCGTAATGCTGCGGATGCAGTTCCTCGTGGTCGCCGCGCGGCGCCAGCCCGAGGGGATCGAGCTTGGCGTGCAGGTGGCCGCGCATGCGGTAGGAGCGGATCAGCATGATCGCCCGGACCGAATCCTTGGCCGCCTGCTCGACGGAGACGCCGGTGGTCGCGGCGACGCTGTCCTGCGGCTTGCCGGGCTTCGGCTCCTTGGCGTCGCGGGCCACGATCCGGTCGCCGACCGCCTTCTCCAGGGCGCCCCAGTTGCCATCGAGCGCCGAGACCAGCTCGCCGTTGAGCGGCACCGGCCAGTTCGGCTTCTCCCAGGAGGCCCCGGCGGCGTTCTTCTCGACGAGGGTCTCGTCCTCGCCCAAGCCCTTGAAGAACGTCTGCCACTCCGGATCCACCGAGGCGGGGTTGCGGGCGTAGGCCGCCTGCAACTCCTCGATATAGGCGGCGTTGGCGCCGTAGAGGAACGAGGTTTCGAGGAGCGCTTCGTTCACGTCCTGGCGTGCCATGGTCCGTCCATCCTGTCGCGCGGGCAGCGTCCCTGCCCTCCCGGCTCTCCGTCAGCGGCGCGGATCGCCTCAAACCGAAACGGGGCGGGAAACCGCCCCGCTGTGTCGCACTCGGTATCTCCCATATGGGAGGCGCGGCCCTGCGAGGGCCGCAACGCAGGCGCGCGGCCTCAGCCCTTCAGAACCTCGACCAGGGTCGAGCCCAGCCGGGCGGGCGACGGCGAGACGCGGATGCCCGCCGCCTCCATGGCGGCGATCTTGTCCTCGGCGCCGCCCTTGCCACCCGAGATGATCGCGCCGGCATGGCCCATGCGCCGGCCCGGAGGCGCCGTGCGGCCGGCGATGAAGCCGACCATCGGCTTGCTGCGCCCGCGCTTGGCCTCGTCACGCAGGAACTGCGCCGCCTCCTCCTCGGCCGAGCCGCCGATCTCGCCGATCATCACGATCGACTCTGTCTTCGGATCGGCCAGGAACAGCTCCAGCACGTCGATGAACTCGGTGCCCTTCACCGGATCGCCGCCGATGCCGACCGCCGTGGTCTGGCCGAGGCCGGCATTCGTGGTCTGGAACACCGCCTCGTAGGTCAGCGTGCCCGAGCGCGAGACGATGCCGACCGAGCCCGGCCGGAAGATGTTGGCCGGCATGATGCCGATCTTCGATTCGCCCGCCGTGACGATGCCGGGGCAGTTCGGCCCGACGAGGCGCGACTTCGAGCCGGTCAGCGCCCGCTTGACCCGCACCATGTCGAGCACCGGAATGCCCTCCGTGATGCAGACGATCAGTGGGATCTCGGCGCTGATCGCCTCGCAGATCGCGTCGGCGGCGCCCGGCGGCGGCACGTAGACCACCGAGGCGTCGGCGCCCGTGGCCTCGCGGGCCTCGGCCACCGTGTCGAACACCGGCAGGCCGAGATGGGTCGAGCCGCCTTTGCCGGGGCTGGTGCCGCCGACCATCTTGGTCCCGTAACTGAGGGCCTGCTCGGAATGGAAGGTCCCGTTCTTGCCGGTGAAGCCCTGGCAGATGACCTTGGTGTTGGCGTCGATCATCACCGACATGGTCAGGCTCCCTTCACGGCGGCGACGATCTTCTGCGCGGCGTCGTCGAGGTCGTCCGCCGGGATCACGTTCAGGCCGGAGTTCCGGATGATCGCCTTGCCCTCCTCGACGTTGGTGCCTTCGAGGCGCACCACCAGCGGCACCTGAAGGCCCACCGCCTTCACGGCCGCGATCACACCGTTGGCGATCACGTCGCACTTCATGATCCCGCCGAAGATGTTGACGAGGATCCCCTTCACCTGCGGATCGGCGGTGATGATCTTGAACGCCGCCGTGACCTTCTCCTCCGAGGCGCCGCCGCCGACATCCAGGAAGTTCGCCGGGCTCTCGCCATAGAGCTTGATGATGTCGAGCGTCGCCATGGCCAGCCCGGCGCCGTTGACCATGCAGCCGATCGTGCCGTCCAGTGCGATGTAGGCGAGGTCGTATTTCGACGCCTCGATCTCCTTGGCGTCCTCCTCGGTCTCATCCCGCAGCGCGACGATGTCGGCGTGCTTGTAGAGCGCGTTCGAGTCGAACGAGATCTTGGCGTCGAGGCACTTCAGGTGGCCGTCGGCGGTGAGCACCAGCGGATTGATCTCCAGCATGCTCATGTCCTTGGACACGAACGCCACGTAGAGTTTTTCCGTCAGCGAGGCCGCTTCCTTGGCCTGGGCGCCGGTGAGGCCCAGCGCCTTGGCGACCGCGCGGCCGTGATGGGGCATGACGCCGGTGGCCGGATCGATGGCGATCGTGTGGATCTTCTCCGGCGTGTCGTGGGCGACCGCCTCGATATCCATCCCGCCCTCGGTGGAGACCACGAAGGCGACGCCGCCGGTGACGCGGTCGACCAGCATCGAGAGGTAGAATTCCTCGGCGATCTGCGCGCCTTCCTCGATGTAGAGGCGGTTGACCTGCTTGCCGGCCGGGCCGGTCTGGATCGTCACCAGGGTCTGGCCGAGCATCTCGCCGGCATATTGCTTGACCTCGTCGATCGACTTGGTGACGCGCACCCCGCCCTTGGCGCCCTCGGGGGCGCCCTTGAACGTGCCCTTGCCGCGCCCGCCCGCGTGGATCTGGCTCTTCACCACCCAGACCGGGCCGCCGAGTTCCTTGGCGGCGGCCTCGGCCTCCGACGGATTGAAGATCGGCACGCCGCGGGAGACGGGCAGGCCGAACTCCTTCAGCACGGCCTTGGCCTGGTATTCGTGGATGTTCATCGGGACCTCGTGGGGGAGGAGCGAATAGGGAATAGCGAGTAGCGAATAGTTCGAGTGGAGCGAGCAGACCGCCGGGGCCCTATTCGCTACTCCCTGTTCGCTATTCGCTCAGAACTACGCCAGCGACCCGTCGACGCCCTTGCAGGCCTCGATCAGGCCGGTCACCGAGGCGACGGACTTGTCGAACATCGCTTTCTCGGCCGGGTCGAAGGTCACCTCCAGGACGCGCTCGACGCCACCGGCGCCGATCACGATCGGCACGCCGATGAACATGCCCTTCACGCCGTACTGGCCGTCGAGATAGGCCGCGCAGGGCAGGACCCGCTTCTTGTCGCGCAGGTAGCTCTCGGCCATGGCGATGGCGGAGGCGGCCGGCGCGTAGAAGGCCGAGCCGGTCTTGAGCAGGTTGACGATCTCGCCGCCGCCCTTGCGGGTCCGGTCGACCATGGCGTCGAGCTTCTCCTGGGTGGTCCAGCCGAGCTTGACGAGATCGGTCAGCGGCACGCCCGCGACCGTGGAGTAGCGGGTAAGCGGGACCATGTCGTCGCCGTGGCCGCCGAGCACGAAGGCGGTGACGTCCTCCACCGAGACCTTGAACTCTTCCGCGAGGAAATGGCGGAAGCGGGCCGAGTCGAGCACGCCGGCCATGCCGACGATCTTGTTGGTGGGCAGGCCCGAGAACTTCTGCAGCGCCCAGACCATCGCGTCGAGGGGGTTGGTGATGCAGATCACGAAGGCGTCCGGGGCGTAGCTTTTGATGCCCTCGCCCACGGCTTGCATCACCTTGAGGTTGATGCCGATCAGGTCGTCGCGGCTCATGCCGGGCTTGCGCGGCACGCCCGCGGTGACGATCACCACGTCGGCGCCCTTGATGGCCGCATAGTCGCTGGCGCCCGCGTAGCTGGCATCGAAGCCCTCGACCGGGGCCGCCTCGGCGATGTCGAGCGCCTTGCCCTGCGGCACGCCGTCGACGATGTCGAACAGCACGACGTCGCCGAGATCCTTCAGGCCTGCGAGAAGAGCCAGGGTGCCGCCGATCTGGCCGGCCCCGATGAGCGCGATCTTGTTGCGAGCCATGTCGGATTCGTCTCCGCTGCGTGTCGAGTTCGGTGATCTTCCGCGCGAGGCCCGGACCGCCCGTCCGCCAGGGAACGGGGCCGGATTCGCCGCTCTGAAATCTGCGCGGCTGTGTGGCCGAAAAGCACCGGCGCTTCAACCCGATGCGGGGCGTGCGGGAGGCCTATCAGGCGGGCGAGCCGCCCGGGGATGTCCCCGGCCGGCGCGACGAAACCTCAACGTCGCGAAGGTTTTAGGTGCAGTGCACACTGGCCGTGAGGGTGCGCGAAGCGTGAATGACAGATCCAAAGGGCTGTCATTTCAGCGGTTGCCCCGGCGCGGTTCCAACGAGGGCCCGGCGCAGACGCGAAGGGCCCGGACGCGTCGTCCGGGCCCTTCAGCCGTGTCGGAACTCCGCCGTTGGCGTCAGAGAATGCCGGAGCGCAGCACCCGCTGGATCGCATGGATCACCGCGCCGAACCGCGCCTCGATCAGGTCGCGGGGCACTTCGGCATCGTGCTGGATCGCCAGGGGGTGGGTGAAGCGGTAGCTGGCGTCGAAGATGTAGGCGATCGCCCGCTCCCGGTCGCGGGCCGAGAAGATCCCCGAGGTGATCCCCTCCTCGACCACGCGCTCCACCAGGCTGCGCAGGCGCACGCGGTGCCGTCGAGCGATGGGCCGGGCCGACACGGTGGCGTCGAGATGGACGGCGAAGAGGTTCGGCTCGTCGACCAGCGCGTCCCGCTGGACCGTGGCCAAAGCCGTGAGCAGGCGCTCGATCTTGTCGTCGGCGGGGTCGGGCGCGTCGGCGATGCCGGCGAGCCGCGCCTCGACTTCGCGGAGCCATCGGCCCGCCACCGCGTCGAGGAGCGCGTCCTTCGACGGGAAGTAGCGGTAGACGTTGGCGTGGGTCATGCCCGCCTCGGCGGCCACGGCCACGACGGTCACGCGTTTGGGGCCAAGCCGTGAGAGGTGCTCGGTGGCGATGCCCAGGAGCCGCACGTCGGCCGCGACCGGCGCGCGGGGGCGGGTTCCCGGAGTCGCGTCGGCACCCTCCCGAAGGGGGCCGGACTCGGCGACATCGGCGACGGAGAGTTTGGCCTTGGCGCTGAGCGCCTCCTCCTTACATCCGTCCGATTCTGGCTTGAGGAATGGAAGCGGAAGGCGGGAAGTGGACAGGTGGTAGGGCGAGACGGACCCCCATCATACCGGCTGAAGCGTCCCGGCGCTTCGCGTTGACGTTACGGCTTCCCCCCGGGAGCCCGGTTACCTCAGCGGATTAAGACCGCTTAAACACACCTATGTGTCAGTTTGCCTTGAGAAGGCAACAAATTTTTCTCGTTATCACCTGCCTCAGAAGCGGTTCTTCCACGCTCTTAAAGCGACAAACACGGTTTCAGCGTCGCTTTCGGGTGGCATATCGACGGCCTTGGCGAGGGCCGGGACTGCGCTGCGCAGGAAGGGATTGGTCGCCCGCTCCGCTTCCATGGTCGACGGGACGAGGAAGCGGCCCTCCGTTTTCGCCCGCTCGGCCTCGGCGTATCGGGCCTTCAGATCCGAATTGTTCGGGTCGGCCGCCAGCGCGAAGCGGGCGTTGGCGAGTACGTAGTCGTGACCGCTGTAGACCTGCGCGTTGCCGGGCAGGTCGTCGAAGCGGCGCAGCGACCGGTAGAGGGTCTCGGGCGGGCTCTCCATGACCCGGCCGCAGCCGAGGGTGAACAGCGTGTCGCCGGCGCAGACGATGCCGGCCTCGGCGAACCAGTAGGTGACATGATCGGCGCAGTGGCCCGGCGTCTCCCAGACCCGGGCTTCGAGACTGCCGACCCGCACCGTGTCGCCCTCCCGGACGGCGACGTCCACCAGCGGGACCGCATCGCCGGCCTTGGCGGGGGCCACGACCCGGGCGCCGGTGGCCCGCTTCACCGCCGGGATGCCCTCGACGTGGTCCCCGTGCCGGTGGGTCACGAGGATGTCGGTGAGCCGCCATCCGGTCTCATCGAGGGCCTTCAGAACCGGACCGGCCTCGGGCACGTCGATCGCCGCGCAGGCCCCGGTGGCGGGGTCGCGAATCAGGACGCCGATATTGTCGCTGCGGCACAGGAAGGTGCGGATCTCGGTCTCGGCGGCCATCGGACGGGATCTCCTCGGGGCGCAAACGGTGTCGCCGTGAACAGGCGGCCGAGCGGCCGGGTTCCGTTCACGCTTGCCGCGCGCGGTCCGGGTCACCATTGAGTACGGCACCCGTTCCCGGTTCGGTAACCTGCTTCTCCATGCGTCTCGACGTCAACGGCTTGCGGGCCTTCTACGCCAGCCCCCTGGGCCGCACGACGCATCGCGTGGTCGGCCGCACGCTCCACGAGTTCCTCGGCTCGGTCTCGGGCCTGCGGGTGCTCGGGATCGGCTACGCCACGCCGTATCTGAGCCCGGTCCACTGCATCGCCGAGCGCACCCTCGCCTTCATGCCGACGAGCCAGGGTGTCGTGAACTGGCCTGCGAGCGGCCGATCCTGCACGGCGCTGGCCGATCCGACCATGATGCCGCTGCCCGAATCCGCCGTCGACCGGATCCTCCTGATCCATGCCCTGGAGGCGGTCGAGAGCCCCACGGAGCTGCTTCAGGAGGTGTGGCGCACCCTCACCCCGGGCGGGCGGATGATCCTGGTGGTGCCGAACCGGCGCGGCGTCTGGGCGCGGCGCGAGGCGACACCCTTCGGCCATGGCCAGCCCTACAGCCGCTCGCAGCTCGGGCGGCTGATGCGCGATACCCTGTTCTCGCCGGTGAGCTGGGCCGAGACGCTGTACATGCCGCCGGTGCGCTCGCGGCCGATGCTGCGCACCGGCCCGGCCTGGGAGTGGATCGGTACCAGCCTGTCCCTGCCCTTCGCCGGATTGCATGTGGTCGACGCGACGAAGCAGCTCTACCGGCCGATCACGGTGCGTCAGGTCCGGCGCGCCCGCCGCCTCGCCCCGGCCCGGGTCCTGGTCCCGGCGCCCGCCCCGGGTTGATCCCGGCGCCGCGGCGATGCGTGTCGTGGCTGTCGTCGTGGGTGGAAAGCCGGTGGCCAGCCTTCGGGCCGATGCTTTAGGAGGGCGCGCAACGCGGACGGGTCCGGATGAGCATCGATTTCACCCTCCAGCAGTTCCTGCTCGCCCTCTCGGGGCTGATCGCGATCGTGAACCCGATCGGCGGCGCCTTCATCTTCGCGCAGGTGACCAGCATCTACAGCCACGCCGAGCGGGTGCTGCTGTCGCGCCGGATCGGCGTCTACGCCGCGCTGGTGATGCTCGGCGCCCTCTGGGCCGGCACGCCGATCCTCAACTTCTTCGGCGTGACCCTGGGGGCCCTGCGCGTCGCCGGCGGCCTGGTGGTGATGTCGTCGGCCTGGACCCAGCTCAATCGGCCGGAGGCGCGGGAGGCGCGCAAGCAGGCCGAGGCGTCGGGCTCGGGGGGGCGCGGCGCGGCCGCCCCGGGGTCCCCGGCGGAGCAGGGGCCGGGCGTTCTCTCGGAGATCGCCTTCTTCCCGTTGACCCTGCCGTTCACCACCGGGCCGGGCACGATCGCGGTCGCGATCACCCTGGGGGCGAACCGGCCCGGGCCCTATGCCGAGCGCCTCGGCTTCTATCTCGGCGTGACGCTGGCGGCCCTCGTGGTCGCCGGGGCGGTGGCCCTCCTCTACGCCTCAGCCGACCGGGTGGTGGCGCTGCTCGGCCCGGCCCGCGCCCGGGTGACCGGGCGCCTGTTCGCCTTCCTGCTGCTGTGCGTCGGCACGCAGATCCTGCTCAACGGCCTCGCCGACGTGCTCGGACCGCTGCTGGCGGCGCGATGAGGCCGGGCGTCACGAGGGGCGCCTGTCAGATCACCGGCATCGTGCCGAGCCCGCCGAACAGGGCGGCGTGGCCCACGTAGTAGAGGAACAGGAAGGCCGCGAGCGCCGCGCCGTACCAGGCCGGCGCCAGGAGTACCTGCCGCACGCGCACCGGGACCCGGACATCGTCGGCGGCGATCGCCAGGAGCACCACGATGATCCCGGAATGGCCGATCGCGTCCACCTTGCCGAACTCGACGATCGCCGAGACGAAGATCGCCGCCAGGATGATGGCCGCGCTGCGCCGGACCAGGGGCGTCCAGGCCAGGGCGAAGGCCAGGGTGAACTCGATGACGCCGGCGGCCTGCATGAACAGTTCGGGGGTCGCGCCCATGGTCATCTGCGGCTTGGCGGCGAGCAGCGGCGCCGACCATTCCGGATAGGCCCACTTCTCGATGGACGCCCACATCAGGGTGATCGCGGCGGACCAGCGCACGATGTCCAGGGGGCGGATCCCGAAGGGTTTTAGGCCGAGTCCCTGCGCGATCAGGTAGGCGGCGATGCCCAGGAAGATCGGATAATCCGCGAGGTGGAAGAGCCCATATTGCGCGGTGGCGTAGCTGAACAGGAAGACGAGGCCCAGCCCGGTGATCGGCATCGTCCGGCGCCAGATCAGGCAGGCCGCCAGCGCGAGCTGAAGCCAAGGGATCCAGGCCACGTCGGTCTTCAGCTCCGGGGTCAGGATGATGCCGCCGAGGTCGAACAGCGAGACCAGGAAGAAACCCAGCGTGGCGCGGACCAGGAGCTCGGTGTCGATGCGGATCCGCGTGGTCACGCGGTCGAGGGCGTTGAGCAGGGCGCCCCCGAGGGGCGTGCCCTCGGCCAAGCATCCGAACATGAGGCAGAGAAGGGCGAGCCCGGTCAGCCACTCGAAATTCAAACAGAGCACCTGCTCGAGGCCCTGCGGCTGCCCGGCCACGTCGTAGGCGCAGAACCATTTGACATGGGCCTCGGCTGCACCCGTCGCGGCGAGGGTCAGGGGCCCCGAGAGGCCGAGGGCGCAGGCGACCGATCGCGACGTTTTTCTGGATGCTGGCATTGAGCCCTCGTCGCTGCGCAACGACACCGTGGTTACCGGACTACTTAAATATCTCCGTCGGATTTTAGCCAATGGTTTGTTAACGAATGTGAGTGGACGGTTAACGCTGTGGATTCTGCTTAGGTAGCTTCGCATTCCGCCATCGCTGCCCCGCGCGTCGGAGCGGCGGCGATGGCGCGCTCGGGGGCTCGCACCAGACCCCCCGAAGTCCCGGCGCCGGTCCGGGCTGTCCCGCTCGTCGGCTCCCCACGTGACCGCTTCATCGTGCCGGTGGCGTCCGAGGCCCGGCCATCGTCCGCCTCAGAGACGCCCCGCGACCACGGATCCGATTAAGTCCGCCCTGATCCGGGCGCTCGGCCGCGCGTCACCGCAACTTCAACATGGCTATTCGTACGATATTCAGATATTTTCTGTGCGTCAGTTCGAATTTTTGGCGAGTGAATTTTGTTTTCAGACGCTTATGTCGACCAAGTTTGAGTAATAAGCAGCAAATAAGTGCTGAGATTGATTCGTTAATGTTTAGGCTGTAGCGGGAAACAGCCTTCGGAGACGGGATCACGGAGCTCGCAGGGTATGCGGCCTCATACGGGATCTTGGCCGGACTTAAACGTTGGCGAGATGAACTTGGGCCAGATAAACTTGCGCGGGTTAAAACCTCCGGCCGGGCCGCTGTCGACAGGGGCGGAGCGATCGTGTGCACGCCGCGCGGAGGGACGCCATTTCGACGCCCGGCGCATCGCGCGGCCCGTGAAGGCCGCGCGACATCCCAATGCAGCGCCATTGCCCGGCCGGATCCCCCAGCCGGCTCCCGTCAGCGACCTCCCGGTGACCGGCATAGGGCGGCTCGTCCCTCCCCCGCCGGCCCGCGGGGCGAATCATCGAGAGCGGCGATGGCCGCCTCGGGCGCGGCCCGGGAGGCCCGCATGACCCGCTCGACCCCGCGCAGGCGGCCCGCGGGCCCGGGCGCATCGCGTAAATCCTGACATCCCCGCAGGACCGGTCCCCGGCGCCCCGGCGCGCGGAGGCCGCCCTGCCCCATCAGCAAGGAGCTATCCCATGAGCGACGATACGCAGATCAAGGTTCCGGCCTGGTACAGCCCGGACGAGATCCAGGAGATCCAGCGCGACCTTCTGGGCTCGGCGGCGAAAGTCCTGGTCCTCTGCCTGGGCGGCAAGGGCGGGGTCGGCAAGACCACCATCGCGCTTCAGGTCGCCGATCTCTGCGCCGAGGTCGGCCCGGTCCTGGCGATCGACACCGACCCGGCCAACCGGCACTTCCACACCGCGCTGATGCAGGAGACCAGCCCCGGCAGCGACAATTTCGTGCCGCGGCGGACCGGCATCTCCTGCGTCAAGCAGCGCCTGCGCGCGGAGGACAGCACCGGCCGCGTCGACCCGACCCTGTGCCAGGACATGATCGAGCACGTGATCGAGACCGCGGAGCGCTTCGTGGTGGTCGATTTCCCGGCCGGCGACACCGAGACGACCCGGCGCTGCGCCGAGATCATCGTCGAGAGCTGCCGGGAAGCGAATATCCGCCTCAGCGTCGTCGTGGCGGCCGGCGCCGTCGATCCGACCGCCCTGGAGGTTCTCAAGGAACTCCGTCCGATGCTGATCGAGTGCGACCGGGCGATCCTGGCGAAGAACACCGCGCAGGCGACCAACTTCGACTATCTCGAATCGTCGGACCTCGTGAAGGCTCTGCGCAAGCAGCCGAACTTCCGCGTCATCGAGATCGAGCGGATCGGAGAGCGCCTGATCGAGGCGCTGCGGGTGCAGCACATGACCTGGCAGTTCCTGGCGAACACGGCGCCCATGCGCCTGCGCGTGGAGGGCCGCCGCCTTCGGCGCAACTTCCATACGGCCTGGCGGGATGCGCTCCGGCCGTGACCAACCTCGAGCGGTTCTACCGGTCGGTCCACGGCCGCGATCTCCAGCCCTGGGAGCGTCAGCTCGCCGTGCGGATCGCAGCCGCCCTGAACACCACGACGGACGACGACTTCGTCGTCCACCTGCTCTTGGTGTACATGTCGACCAACGCCATCACCAACATGTACAACGAGTTGGTGGTCGCGCGGAACACGCTCGCCGAAGACAACCGGGACCTGATCCAGCAGCTCAAGGGCGATCTGCGCCGCAACAGGCTGATGGCCTACGTGCTGCTGGGTGTGGTGGGCCTCGGCCTATTCGCCGGCGCCTGGACCCTGGGGACGGTCGTGACCCTGTCCAACGGCGCCGCCGCCACGAGACGCGCCTCGCCGCCGCGCTGGAGTTCTGCGAGCAGCGGAGCCCGGGCCGCGGCCAGCGCGGATCCGAGATCGGCTGCTGAGACCCGATTCGCCGCGATGTCAGGGCGCCGGAGGGTGGGCCGCGAAGGACGCGGTCATGAGGTCCCGCTCCGTACGGGCCGACAGCGTCGCCAGGAACGCCAGGAGATCGGCCCGCTCCGTGCCGGTGAGATGGAGCGGTTTGATCGCTCGGGCGCGGCTCGGGCGTTCGATCCCGCCCCGGTCGTAGAGATCGATCACGGCTTCGAGGCTCGGTACCGAGCCGTCGTGCATGTAGGGGCCGCGCTGCCCGATCTCCCGCAGGGTCGGCGTCTTGAACGCGTATTGCAGGGCGACCGATGTCGGCTTGAAGCGTCCGCGCCCGATATCCGCCCCCGATCCGACCCCGATGTCGTGGAACGAGTTGTCGGTGAACGACCAGCCGGAATGACAGCTGGCGCAGCCGGCCCGGCCGTTGAACAGGTCGAACCCGCGCTTGGCCGGATCGCCGATCGCGTCCTCCTGGCCGGCGATCCACCGGTCGAAGGGTGTCGGGGCGGTCACGATCAGGCGCTCGAAGGTGGCGAGCACGGCCTCCAGCCGTTCGCGGGTGATCGCCGGATCCGCGAAGGCGCCGGCGAAGGCCGCCACGTAGTCCGGATCGCCGGAGAGCCGCGTCAGGGCCTCGGCCATCGGCAGGTTCATGTTGCCCGGCGCCGTGATCGGCATCGCGGAGACCGATTCGAGCGTGGGGAACTTGCCGTCCCAGCCGAGGGGCCCATCCTGCCAGGCGACATTGATGAGCGTCGGCGTGCGCAGGTCCATATCGCCCTGCTGACGCGTCGCCGCCCGGGCACGCCCATCAGCCCAGGCGAGGTCCGGGACGTGGCAGGTCGCGCAGGACCGGGTCCTGTCGCCGGACAGGATCGGGTCGAAGAACAGGCGTCGGCCGAGCTCGGCCCGGGCGGCCGTATACGGATTCTCGGCCGGGAACGGGATTTCGGTGGGCGGCCGATAGCCGTCGCGCCAGCCGGAGCGACGCGGATCGGGACCGCTGCCGCTGCCGGCCCCGACGCCGACGAACCCGAGAACCACCGCGACCGCGGCGCCGACCTTCCACGCCATCATCGACCTCTCGGGGCAAGATTAAACCGCCCTTCGTTGATGACGTATGAATCTCCGCATGAATAAATCGGCCCGGGCATTTGTTTTTGCATGAAAAACTTCGGAACGGCCAAGCTTCCGTGACGATATCGATGAGGTCCGGCTATTCGACGCGGATCGCAACGCTGTCGCTCGCGCCGGTCGAATCCAGGACCGAGATCCGCGCAAAGCCGGCCCCTCCTGGAAACCACTCGGCGCGGCGCCGCAGTGTCTGCAGGACCGGCTGACCGTCGACCAGCCAGGTCAGCGGCGGCACGCCGCCGAGCGCCTTCAGGGCGAGCCCCGGCCGCCCCGCAGCGTCGCCCTGCGAATCCGTCCCCAGGCCGACGTCGATCCGGGCACCGTCGGGGGGATAGGCGATGCGCAGGGCCGGACCCTGGGCGTCGGCCGACTCCGGGCCGAGGCGCCGGAGCGGCGGTGGCAGGCCGCCGGGCCCGGCCGCCACCGCGTCCTGCGGGCGCGGAACCGGCTCGGGCTCGATCCCGAGGCGCGCGAAGGCGTCGAACAGGATCGGCGCCGCCACGGTCCGGCCGACGAGGCCCGGAACGGCGGCGCCGTCCGGCCGCCCCACCCAGACCACCACGGTCACGCGGCGGTCGAACCCGGCGGCCCAGGCGTCGCGGTAGCCGTAGGATGTGCCGGTCTTGTAGGCGATGCGGTTCGGAAGGGCGTTCTCCGGCGGTGGCGTCCCGCGCAGGATATCGGCGACGTACCAGGCGGCCACGGGCTCGGCGATCCGGTGCCCGGGGCCCTCCGCCGCCCGGGCGGTCGGCCCGGCACAGGCGGTTGCGTTGGGACACGGGCTCGGAGCCGTCACGTCCGGCGCGAGCCGGCGTTGGAGGTCCGGCAGCGTGCCGCCCCGGGCGAGCCCCGCATAGAGGCGCGCGAGGTCCGTGAGCGTGATGCCGAGCCCGCCCAGCGCCACCGGAAGGCCCGGCGCCGCCTCGCGCGGGAGCTGGATCCCGGCGCCGGCCGCGCGCAGCCGCGTGATGAACCGCGCGGGACCGACCGCTTCCATCAGCTCGACGGCCGGCACGTTGAGCGACAGCTGCAGGGCCCGCCGGGCCGTGACCGTGCCCTGGAAGGTCAGGTCGAAATTCTCCGGGGCATAGCTCGCGGAGAACCGCCGGGGGCGATCCTCCAGCAGCGTCTCGGGATGTGCCAGCCCGTCCGCGAAGGCCATGGCGTAGACGAACGGCTTGAGGGCGGAGCCGGGGGAGCGGACTGCCAGGGTCATGTCGATGGCGCCGCGCCGCGACGCGTCCCAGTAGCCGGCGCTGCCGACCTGGGCGAGGACGTGCCCGGAGCGATTGTCAAGGACGAGGATCGCGGCCGAGAGGTCCGGGCCGGCCGCAGACGCACGCTCGGCGGCGAGCGCTTCCAGCCGCTCCTGCAGGCGCCCATCGATGGCGAGGCGGATCACCGGGGCGGCGGGATCGGCCGCCGCGGCCTCCTCGGCGGCGTGCGCGGCGAGCATCGGGAAGGGTTTTCGCACCGTCGGCACCGGCTCGGCCTTGGCGGCCTCGGCCTCCGACGCGGTGAGCACGCCCCGGGCGCTGGCGATGTCCAGGACGCGGTCGCGGGCGGCGCGGGCACGCCCGGGGAACCGGTCCGGCCGGCGGGTCTCGGGGGATTGCGGCAGGGCGACCAGGAGGGCGGCCTGCGCCGCGGTCAGGCGCACCGGTTCCCGCCCGAAATAGGCGAGGCTCGCGGCCCGCACGCCTTCGATCGATCCGCCATAGGGGGCCAGCGCGAGGTACAGCTCGAACAGGCGGGGCTTCCCGAGCTGCCGCTCCAGCGGGACCGCCCGGATCATCTGGCGGAACTTCGCGTCGAGGGAGCGGGCGCGCCGCGGCTCGACCAGGCGCGCCACCTGCATCGACAGGGTCGAGCCGCCGGACACGATGCGCCCGCGCGTCAGCCACTGATACGCGGCGCGCAGAACGGCCACCGGATCGATGCCGTGATGGTTGGCGAAGCGCCGGTCCTCGTAGGCGAGCAACATGTCCCGGAAGCGCGGATCGACCGCGTCCGCGGTGACCGGCAGCCGCCAGCGCCCATCCGCGGTCGCGAAGGGGCGCAGGAGCGTGCCGGATCGGTCCAGCACCACGGTCGAGCGCGCCGCCGCGGCCGTGAGGTCCAGGGGCGGCAGCCCGATGGCATAGGTCCAGACCACGCCGATGCCGGTCGCGAGGAGGCCGAGTCCGACCGCCCCGGCGAGGCCGAGGCGCGCCCCCGAGCGCCGGGGCCGCGGCGCGCCTACGCCGGGATCGGGCCTGTCCTGCGGCACGTGTCCTCCAGGTTCCGGACCCGCCGGTCCCGCGCGCAGGATTCCCAATTCCCGCGCCGCGGACAAGCCCAGTCCGGAGACGGTGGAGGCCTACGCCATGCTGACGCTGCGCCGATCCGGGAGGTCGGGACGATCCGGCCGATCCAGCCGAACCGGGAAGGGCACCACGTTGGATGGAAGCGCGAGCACCTCGGTCTCGCGCGTCGGGAGGGCCGGGCGGGGCTTTCCGGGCTTCGACCAGCGCTCGATGCGCTTGAAATAGGTCCGCCTGGCCAGCCAAGCCGGAATGCGCCTGTCCTTCGCCATGATCTGCCCCTCTCGATGCGACCGCAGACGATATCCGCTCCGACGACGCGATTGCGCCGGTGGAGCGAGTCGGAACTGCATACGTGATACGAGCGGAACGCCGGGGGCCCCGCATCCCCTGTTTGGATGATGCGGGCCGGGCGAGGCCGCTCTCAGGCGGCGGCGGTTTCCTTCGCGCGCTCCAGGGCGAGTTTGGCGACGGCCACGTGGTCGACCTTGCCGCTGCCGAGCAGCGGGATCGCGTCCAGCACCACCACCTCGGCCGGGATCGCCACGTCCGAGGCGCCGCGGCCCTTGGCGAAGCTCTGGAAGTCGGCCCGGGTGGCGCCCTTCTCCTCGGTGAACAGGATCAGGCGCTCGCCCTTGCGCGGGTCCGGCACCGCCGCGACGGCGCTCGCCCGGTCCGGCCAGCGCTCGGCGGCGAGCGCCTCGATGGCGGCGAGCGAGATCATCTCGCCGGCGACCTTGGCGAATCGCTTGGCCCGGCCCTTGATCGTGACGAAGCCCGCCGCGTCGATCGCCACGATGTCGCCGGTGTCGTGCCAGCCCCCCGGCGGGGGCTCCAGCACGCCGGGTTTGTCCGCCCGCAGGTAGCCGAGCATGATGTTGGGCCCGCGCAGGGAGAGGCGGCCGCCCTCGTCGATCCCGGGCACCGGCTCCAGGCGGGTCTCGATGCCGGGCAGGATCCGGCCGACCGTGCCGAAGCGGTTGAACATCGGCGTGTTGAGCGCCACCACCGGCCCGCATTCGGTGACGCCGTAGCCCTCCAGGATGCGCAGGCCGAATTTCTCCGCCCAGGTCCTCCGGGTCGTCTCCTTCACCGCCTCGGCGCCGGCCACGACGTAGCGGAGCGAGCGCAGGTCGTAGGCGTGGGCGGCCCGGGCGTAGCCGGTCAGGAACGTGTCGGTCCCGAACAGGACGGTGCTGTTCGAGCCGTAGATCAGTTCCGGCACGATCCGGTAATGCAGCGGCGATGGGTAGAGATAGACCGGCACCCCCGAGACCAGGGGCAGGACCAGCCCGGCCGTGAGGCCGAAGGCGTGGAACACCGGCAGGACGTTGAACACCTTGTCCATCGGGCCGAAATCGATCCGGGCCGCCACCTGCGCGACGTTGGCCAGCATGCAGCGGTTGGCGAGCACCACGCCCTTCGGCGTGCCCTCGCTGCCCGAGGTGAACAGCACCGCGGCCGGATCCTCGCCCGCGCGCGGCACCAGGGGTTTCCGGCCGGCCAGCAGGGCGCGGATCTTGTCCGGCGTGGTGATGGTCGCCCGCACGTCCTCCAGGTAGACCAGCGCGACCTGGCCCTTGATCGCCTCGACGAGGCTGCCGAGCCTTCCCTTCTCGATGAAGGCCCGGGAGGTCAGGATCCTGTCGACCTGCGCCGCCCGGCAGGCGGAGAGCACGTTGGCCGGCCCGGCCGAAAAGTTGATCATCGCCGGAACCCGGCCCGCGGAGGCCAGCGCGAACAGCGTCACCGCCGCGCCGTTGGCGTTGGGCAGCATCACGCCGATCCGGCCGCCCTCGGGCGCGAGCGGCATGAGCTTGCGGCCGAGCACGTTCGCGCCGAGGACCAGCCGGCCGTAGGTCAGGCGGCCGGTGACCGGATCCTCCACGGCGTTGCGGCGCCAGCCGTGGCGCTCGCCCGCCTCGATCAGCGCCGCCATCAGGCCGCGGTCGATGTCGGCGGTGCGAAACAGCAGCTCCGACATGATCCCGTAGAGTGCCGCGCCGGCCGCCTGGCGCCGGGCCTTGCCCTTGAGCGCCGGGTCCACCGTCAGGCGCACCGGGGGCATCACCGTGACGGTCACCTTGGGCCACCAGCGGCGGCTGACCTGCCGGCGCGACAGGCGCGAGAAGGCGGTGCGCTCCAGCCCGTCGATCTTCACGGGTACCACCATCGCCCCCGCCTTGTCGGCGATCAGCCCGGCGCCGTCATAGACCTTCATCAGGCTGCCGGTGACGGTGAGCCGGCCCTCGGGGAAGATGATCAGGGTCTCGCCGCTCTTGACGGCGTTGATCAGCGTCCGTGTGGCCAGCGGCCGGGTCGGGTCGAGGGGCATCGCCTTGGTGACGTGCAGGAACGGCCGCACCCACCAGCGCTGCGCGATCCCGCTGTCGACCGCGAAGACCGGCTCCTGATCGAGGAGCGACAGGGCCAGCGGCGCGTCGAGGAACGAGACGTGGTTCAGCGCCAGGATGCAGTTCGGACCGGCCGCCGCGACGTTGTCGAGCCCGCGGACCTCCAGCCGGTAGAAGGCCCGGAACAGGATCGACAGGGCGTCGCGGAACGGGCTCGTCGGCAGCGTCGCGAACACGATCGCGCCGACGACGAGGTTCAGCACGCCCACCACCGCGAGCAGGCTGGCGATCGAGAGGCCCGCAGCCTGCAAGGCCGCCAGCGCCAGGGTCCCGGCCACCATGAAGGCCGCCGTTACGACGTTGACCGCGCCGATGATGCGCGCGCGCATCGCTTTCTCCGCCCAGGCCTGCACGGCCGCGAAGGACGGGACGATGTAGAGGCCGCCCGACACCGCGAGGCCGAGGAAGCCGAGGCCGGTGCGCAGGCCTTCGCCGGTCCGCAGGAAGTCGATCGGTCCGATGGCATCCGCGGGGGGCGGGGGCAGGTGCCCGATCGTCCAGGCGAGGTCGAGGCCGAACAGGCCCATCAGCACCGCGCCGACCGGGGTCGGCAGCAGCACGATCCGGCCGCTGGCGAGCCACGAGGCGAGCCCCGAGCCCAGGGCGATGCCGATCGAGAACAGGGCGAGCAGCAGCGTGATCACCGTCTCGGTGCCGTTGAAGGCGCCGCGCACCAGCACGGGCAGCAGCGACAGCACCACCACGCCCACGAGCCAGAACCAGCTCACCGTGAGCGAGCCGCGCCACAGGCGCGTGTCGGCCCAGAGGTCCCTCAGCAGCGAGGCGGTCGAGCGGGCGATGTTGCGGTCGACATGCAGGTCCGGCGCCCCCTCCCCTGTCGCTGGGATCATCCGGGCCGAGAGCCAGCACAGGACGGCGAAGCCCATCACCAGGGCGCCGAACAGCAGGCCGGATCCGCCCAGAGCCGAGGCCGCCCCGGCGGCGATCGTCCCGAGCAGGATCGCCAGGAAGGTCGCGGCCTCCACCAGGGCGTTGCCGGCCGGCAGCTCCTCGCGGCGCAGGTGATCGGGCAGGATCCCGTACTTGATCGGGCCGAACAGGGCCGCGATCGTCCCGAACAGGCCGAGCGCCACGAACAGGATCGGCACGGAATGCAGCAGGAAGCCGAGCACGGCGGTGCCGGCCGCGAAGATCTCGGCGAACTTCAGCCGCCGCGCCATCAGCGCCTTGTCGTAGCGGTCGGCCCATTGGCCGCCGAGGCCCGACAGGATGAAGAACGGCCCGATGAACACGGCGCTCGCCAGCGTCACCAGGACGCCCGCATGGGCGTCCGCCTCGCCGCCGATCCCGAACAGGATCAGGAAGGCGAGCGCGTTCTTCAGAAAATTGTCGTTGAACGCCGAGAAGAACTGGCACCAGAACAGCGGCGCGAAGCGCCGCGCAGTCATCAGGGTACGGAACATGGCGGTCTCTCGGTTCCGAACCTGACTGGCCCACCAGGGACGGTCAGGTCAAATCGGACCGAGGGGAACGCACAGCGAACCCGGTCTGCGCGCCCTCGCGCCGTGTGGGCCGGCACCCGGCCCGATGCGATACGCGGTGGGACCGGCCGTCAGGTCTTGCGGCCGTGTCGCCCGATGACCGCCCCGGTGTGCCGGCCGACGAAGGCGCGCAGGGAGGCGCCGAGGTCGTAGGACCAGTGGATATGCGCCGCGAGCGCCGTGCCGACGACGAGCGCGGCGCCCGCCACGCAGGCCGGCGGGAGCAGCAGGAAGGTCAGGACCATTCCGACGGCGGTCCGCTCGGCCAGGGAGGCCTGCGGCCAGGGATCGATCGGAAGGGAGAAGCGTCGTCCGGTGCGCATGGCTTCGACCCTCGGTGGTTCGGCATGACGCAATACACGCAGTCAACAGCGGCCGGACTCGGACGTTGCGTCCCCGGATCGGAAATCGATGCCCCCGTGACGTTGCGGCCCGGTACCGCGGCGCAACCGAGCGCGCTGCCCCGTGTTGCCGGTTCGATCGTTCGGTGGTGATGAGGTCAGTATGGCACGGGTTGCGGTCGTTACTGGCGGCACGGCCGGGATCGGGCTCGCGACGGCGCATCGCTTCGCCGCCCGGGGATGGTCGGTGGCGGTGATCGCCCGCGATCCGGGCCGTCTCGCCGCGGCGGAACGGGCCCTCGCCGCTTACGGCCGACCGGTTCTGGCGATCGGCGCCGACGTCGCCGATCCGGACGCGGTCGACGCCGCCGCCCGGCGGGTGGAGACCGAACTCGGCCCGATCCGCGCCTGGGTGAACAACGCCATGTCGACCGTGGTCAGCCCGGCCGACGAGATCACCCCGGACGAGTACCGCCGGGTGACCGAGACCACTTATCTCAGCCAGGTCTACGGAACGCTCGCCGCCCTACGCTTCATGAAGCGGCGCAACCGCGGCGCGATCATCCAGGTCTCGTCCGGCCTCGCGATCCGGGCGGCGCCGCTGCAGGCCCCCTATTGCGCGGCGAAGTTCGCGGTGTCGGGCTTCACCGACGCCCTGCGCTGCGAGCTGATCCACGACAAGGTCGATGTCAGCCTCAGCGTGGTCTACCTGCCGGCCGTGAACACGCCCCAATTCAATTGGGCGCGCAACCACACCGGGCACCGGCAATACGCCCCGGACCCGGTCTTCGATCCGCGGCTCTGCGCCGAGGCGATCCTGTACGCGGTTGAGCACCCGCGCCGGGAGGTCTGGGTCGGGCGCTCTTCGATGATGATGGCCGCCGCCCAGGCCCTGGCGCCGGCGCTTGCCGACCGCAAGGCGGCCTCTATGTGGTCGGCGCAGCTCTCCGACGAGACCATTTCCGACATGGAGGGCAACCTCTACGAGGCCGTCCCGGGCGCTGTCGGGATCGACGGCCGGTTCTCCGGGCGGACCAAGGGGAGCCGGACCGAGTTCTGCACGAGCCGCACCCGCGACCTCGTGGTCGGGGGCCTCGCCGGGCTCGCGCTGATCGGGCTCGCCGGCACCGTCCACGCCGCCCGCTCGGCACGCCGTCTGCCGGACCGGTCGTGAGGCTGCATTCGCGCGCGCTGACTGTTAGATGAGCCGCCCCGAGAAAGGTTCGCGTCGATGCCCGGCTATCTGCCCTTCGCGGGGGCCCTGAAGCTCCCCGCCTATACCTGCGACAATTGCGGGTTCTGGCAGCGCCATTTCGAGACGCCGGCGGCCTGCCCGATGTGCCTCGACGCCCGTCACGTGGTGCCGCAGGACGGCTGGCGGTTCCGGACCGCCCGGGAGGCACAGGACGCGTTCCCCTGTCACTGGCAGGAGCTGGAGCCCGGCGTGTGGCGCTTCTGGAACGAGCCGGTCTCCGGCATCGGCCCCTCCGGCTACCTGATCCAGACCGAGCACGGGAATATGGGCTTCGAGGCCTGCCCGGTCTTCAGCGAGGCCGCCCTCGACCAGATCGCCCGGCTCGGCGGTATGGCGGTGCTCTCGGCCTCGCACCCGCATGCCTACGGGGCGCTGACGCAGCTCCAGGACCGGTTCGATCCGGAACTGTGCCTGCCGGCGGCCGACTTCACCTGGAGCGCGGCCCTGCAGGTGAGCTGGCCCTACGACGATTTCCTGGAGCCCCTGCCGGGCCTGGAGCTGCACCGTACCGCCGGCCATTTCGACGGCCATGCGATCCTGTACGACAGGTCGCGAAAAATCTGCTTCTGCGGCGACGCGCTGAAGTTCGAACTCGACCCGGCGGATTTCCGCCGGGCGGTCACGATCTCGGCCCACAAGGCCTTCGTGCGCGGCGTGCCGCTGACCCTGAGCGAGCTGCGTCGCTACCGCGACGTGTTCGAGCGGCTGGACTTCGTCCAGACCTGGACGCCCTTCGAGCCCGCGCGCAATTGCGGCCGGTCGGAGGTTCTGGCGCTGCTCGACCAGCTCATGAGCGGCCGGTCCCACGCCGCGCCGGTGCCCCTCGACGGGCTCCGGTCTCAGGGCCGGTAGAGGGGGTCGTTCTCGAGGCGGATCGGCTGGCCGTGGGGTGTCGCCGCGGCGGCACGCTGGAACGCCGCGGTCCGCGCCGCGACGCCCTCGGGCCCCGCCACGCCGCGCTCGGCCAGGATCGCCTCCAGGGTCGCCAGCCAGGCGCCGTAATCGGCCGCCTGCTCGGGGGCGTCCGCGGGACGGATCGCCCGGCCCAGGCGGTCCGCCCATTCCGACCAGGTGAACAGCCCGGCCTCCCGCAGGGAAACCACCAGGGCGAAGACCTGGGCCTCCCAGGGGGCCGCGAAGGTACTCGGCGCCGGATCGCTCACGCGGGCTCCAGATAGGGTTCGAAGGCCGCCACGGTGACGAGGCCGCCCGGGTCGCCGCTCTCGCCCCACAGGTCCTGCGCGGCAAAGGCGACCGTGTAGAGCCAGGTCGGGTTCTCCCCCAGCCCGTGGGCGCTGGTGTCGGGATAGACGAAGACGCCGTCGACCCGGACGATCCGGCCCCGCCGGCCGCGGACGTAGCGCGGCAGGCGGGTATGGCCGGTCGGGTGCATGTTGCACGCGATCACGGTCGCGCCGACCGCGAACCGCGCGGGGGCGTCCGCAACGCGGCTGCTGGGGAAGCCGGCCCGGAAGCGCGCCTCCAGGCCGTCGCGGCCCAGGACCCGGGCGACGGCCCCGGCGGGCGCCGCGGCCGTTCCGGAGGCCATCTCGGCCGGCGTGGCCAGGCCGGCGGCGGCGACCTGCCTCTCCAGGGCCTTCAGCCAGATCGCGTAGTAGCTCGACGACAGGTACTCCGCCGGCGGCAGCGATTCCCGGGCGGCCCGGCTGCCGTCGAGGGTCCAGGCGCCGGTGAAGCCCATGGCCAGCGCCATGGCGAAGACGCGCCGCTCCCAGTCGGCGTGGAACACCGGCTCGTCCGGCTCCGGCACCACCGGCCCGAAGCCCTGCGCGCCGCCGAGATCCTGGGCGCCGTTCATGCCGGTCTGCCCGCTGGTGCGGCTGGGATCCCCTCGGGCAGCCCTGTGCCGATCATGGAATCGCGGGTAACCAGGGCGGCGAGCGCCGCCTCGGAGAACCCCTCGGTCCCCGCGGGCCGCATCGGCAGGACCATGTAGCGGGTCTCGGCGGTGGAATCCCAGACGGTGATCCGGGTGGTCTCCGGCAGCGTCACCCCGAACTCGGCCAGCACACCCCGGGGGTCGATCACTGCCCGGGCCCGATAGGGCGGCGCCTTGTACCAGACCGGCGGCAGGCCGAGCACCGGCCAGGGGTAGCAGGAGCAGAGGGTGCACACGACGAGGTTGTGGGTCCCGGGGGTGTTCTCGACCACCACCATGTGCTCGCCGCCCCTTCCGCCGATGCCGAGTTCGGCGATTGCCGGCGTTGCGTCATCCAGCAGCCGCGCCCGGAACGCGGAATCGCTCCAGGCCCTGGCCACCACCCGGGCGCCCAGATGCGGACCGACCTTGGTCTCGTAGAGTTCGACCAGCGCGTCGAGGGCCGCCGGATCGATGTAGCCCTTCTCGGTCAGCAGGGATTCGAGCGCCCGGACCCGCGCCTCGATCGGCGTGAGGTCGCTGCCGTGGTGCACGTGATCGTGATCCGCGTGTCGATGGCTCATCCCGCCCTCCTCGCAGGGTGCAGTGTGCACCCTCGGACGCCCCTCTGCCACCCCCGGAACGCGGTTTCGGGGCCCGCCATCGGGGCAGGGATCGAAGTGCAAACGCCGGCGGGGCGCCGCGACAATCCTTTGATCCACCTGATTATTTTCCTGATGCGATCCGTCGGAACGGCGGTGAATACCAATGTCCGTGCCCGCCGGCGTGCTGGTCGTATCCACCGATACTGACCGTAGCGTTTGGTAACGGTTCATAATTCCACCGGTACCTAGGTTAGAGCGAATCCAGTATACCAGTACCAGGGATCAGGACACGTTCATGATCGACGACGCTGCGACGCCGCCGGCCGAGACCGAGAGCCCCCGGGGAGCGACGGGCTACGCCACGGCCATCGGCCAGCACCTCGCCCTGCCGATCCGGGACTATTTCAAGCTGGTCGAGCAGGAGCCGCTGCCGACACAGCTCGACGACCTCGTCGCGCGCTTCGAAGCGGCGGTGGCGGCGCACGGCCAGACCGTGGCCTTCGATTTCCGCAGTGACATCATCAAGGCGCTGCCGGCGTTGCGCACCTTCGCCCTGTCCCTGGCGGGGGATGTCAACCGGGCCGACGATCTCGTCCAGGAGACCTTCGTCAAGGCCTGGGCCAACCAGCAGCGGTTCCGCCCCGGGACGAACTTCACCGCGTGGCTGTTCACGATCCTGCGCAACCAGTTCTACTCGGACCTGCGCAAGACCCGGCGCGAGATCGAGGATGTCGACGGGACGCATGCGGGCCAGATGACCAGCCTCGCCGATCAGGAGGATGCCAGCACCCTCAAGGTGGTCTGGGCGCGTCTCGAAGGCCTGCCGGCTGCGCAGCGGCAGGCGCTGCTGCTGGTCGGCGCCGAGGGCCACACCTACGAGGAGGCGGCGAGCAAGCTCGGCTGCCAGGTCGGCACGGTGAAGAGCCGGGTCAGCCGGGCCCGGTCGTCGCTGCTCGGCACCCTCGGCGGTGTCGTGGCCGGACAGGCGCCGGCGGCCTGAACGGCGCCCCGGCTCTTCGCGAATCTCACATTCTTCGGGCTGTTCTTTGCGGGGTTCGGGGTCTGCTCAGCCGCTGACACGCGGGGCCGGAGGTCCCGCCCGTCTCACACCGGCGGCCGGCGCACATGCCACTCCGTCGCGCGCTGGAAGGCCTGCCCGATCCGGAGCGCCATCGCCTCCTCGTAGCCGCGGCAGACGATCTGGAGCGAGAGCGGCAGCCCGTCGGCGGTGAAGCCGTTCGGCAGGGCCAGGGCGCAGAGATCCAGCAGGTTGCCGAACCGGGTGAAGCGCGAAGGCAGGTGCGCCTCTTCGACAACGGCCAGCGGGACGGCGGCGGATTCCGTCGTGGGCGTCAGCAGGGCGTCGATCCCGTCCAGGGCGGCGGCGTAGAGCTGCTTCATCGCGGCGCGGCGGTGGAGCGTGGCGAGGTAGTCCTGGGCCGAAACAGTTGCGCCGGCCAGGATCCGGGCCCGCACGGCGTCGCCGAGGGGCGCGGATGGATCCTCCGCCAGGGCGCCGTTGACCAAGTAGGCCTCGGCATTGGTGATCCCGCTCATCGCCACGCAGTCGCTGAAGCGGAACGGCAGGGTGACGTCCACGATTTCGGCCCCCTGCCCGGCCAGTAGATCGAGGGCCGCGTCGTAGGCGGCGAGCATGTCGGGGGCCACGCCCTCCCGTTCGATCGCGGGCATGCGGCCGAGGCGCAGGCCGCGCACCCCGCGGTTGAGCGTCGGCCAGGGGGAGTCCGGCGGGATGCCGCGGGTCGTCGGGTCCAGGGGATCGGGGCCGGAGATCGCCTCGTAGAGGAGCGCGGCATCCTCCACCGTGCGGGCGAGCGGACCGGGCGAGTCGAGCGTCGTCGAAAGCGGCACGATCCCCCAGGTCGAGACGCGCCCGACCGTCACCTTCAGTCCGGTGAGGCCGCAGAAGGCGGACGGCAGGCGCACGGAGCCGCCGGTATCGGTGCCGAGGCCCCAGGGCGCCATCCGGGCGGCCACCGCCACGCCGGTGCCGCTGCTCGATCCGCCCGGCGTGCGCGGCGCCTCAAGGTCCCAGGGGTTCCAGGGCGTGCCGAGATGCGGGTTGGTGCCCCAGCCGCCATAGGCGAACTCCACCGTGTGGGTCTTGCCCAGCACGATCATCCCCTGCGCGATCAGCCGCCGGGCGACGGTGGCGGTGCGTTCGGCCCGGCGCGCGCGGTGGGCGGCCGACCCGCCCATGGTGATCCGGCCCTCCAGGTCGATCAGGTCCTTCAGCACCACCGGCACGCCGTGGAGCGGCCCCACCGCGTGGCCCGACCGGATCGCCCGGTCCGCCCCCTCGGCGGCGAGGCGGGCATCCGCGGAGAAGATCTCCGTGAAGGCCTGGAGCTTCGGCTCCAGCTGCGTGATCCGGCCGAGCAAAGCGTCGACCGCATCGACCGGCGACAGGGCTCGGGACCGGATCGCCCCGGCGAGTTCGGACGCGGAGGCGTGGACGGGATCGAGATCGGACATCGGACTCACTGGACGCTGACGCGGGTGAGATCGACGAACCAGGATTGCGGCGAGACGAAGCCGTGGATCTTCTTGGACATCCCGCGGGGGTTGAGGTCGTGGACGACGAACAGCCAAGGCGGATTGTCCACCAGCCGCTCGTGGGCGATCGTGGTCTGCGCGTCGATCACCTTCGCGTCGGTGGTCTCGGCGAGCGCCTTGAGGGCTGCGTCGAACGCATCGTCCTTCCAGGTGGGGAAGTTGAAGCCGTTCGGCGGGAAGCGGTCACCCGCGAAGTAGCGCGCCATCACGCTGGCATCGGAGGAGGGCGAGGACACGTTGAGCGCCATCGAGCCCTGGAGGCTCTGCGCATCCGGCAGTGCCCGGCTCGAATTGAGCAGCACCTGCCACTCGACCACGTTGAAGCTGAGTTCCACGTTGCAGGCCTGCTTCAGGTTCTCCTGCAGATACTCATTCATCGGCATCGGCAGCATCTGGCCCGAGCCGGAGGACGAGATCATCACCTTGAGGCTCAGGGGCTTCTTGTCGGTGTAGCCGGCTTCGGCCAGCAGAGCCTTCCCCTTGGCGGCGTCGAACGTGTAGCGATTCGTCGGCGAGCCGAAATTCGGATCCTTGTCGTTGAGCCATCCCGCGGCCGGCTCCGCCGTGCCGTTCAGGAGCTCGACGATGCCGGCCCGGTCGACGCAGTAGTTCAGGGCCTGCCGGACGCGCACGTCCTTGAGCGGGCTGTCCTTGGCGCCGATGTTGTAGATGTAGGGCCACACATGCGGGTACGAGCCCGTCGTGATGGTGAAGCCCGCCTGCTTGAGGGACGGGATGGCATCGGGGGCCGGAACCTCGATCCAGTCGACCTGACCCGAACGCAGGGCGGCGACCCGGGCGTTGGCCTCGGGGATCGGCAGCAGCCGGACCCGGTCGACCTTGGCCATCCGGTTCGGATCCCAGTAGCCGTCGTACTTGGCGAGGTCGACCGCCTCCCGCGGGGCGACGCGGGTGATCTTGAACGGCCCGGTTCCGGCCGCCGGAAGTGCGGCCACCTTGCTCCAGTCGCGGCCCGCCTTCTCGAAGGAGGCCGGCGCGGTGAACAGCAGGTAGACCACCATGTAGGGGAAGTAGGACGCGACCTGCGTCGTGGTGATCTGGACGGTCGCGTCGTCGATCTTCTTGTAGCTGCCGACCAGCGGCGCCCGGGCCCGGGAGATGCCGGCACCCTGTGCCTCGAATTGCGGGCTGTCGTTCTTGAAGTAGCGGTCGAGGTTCCAGATCACCGCGTCGGCGTTGAACGGCGTGCCGTCATGGAACTTGACACCCTGGCGCAAGTGGAAGGTCCAGATCGTCCTGTCGGTCGGGTCCTGCTCCCAGCGTTCGGCGAGCGCCGGAACGATGCCCGCGAGCTTGGTCGTGCTGGTCAGGTCCCACTGCACCAGCCCCTCGAAGATCGGGTAGCCGAGGAAGCGCATGCCCTCGAAGCCGTTATTGGGCATGCCCGTCGTCGTCGGGATGTCCGTGGCGGTCATGGCGATGCGCAGCACGCTCTCGGCGCTGGCCGGGCCGGCCAGGGCCACGGGACCGACCAGGGCGGCTGCAATCAGGTGGCGAAATGTCATCGGATCCCATCGTCGAAGTCGCGGCGCGCCAACCGCAAATCCCGCGCCAGCCCCCGGCATAGTCCCCGCGTCGGGCGAAGAGGAGGTGTCAGGCCTCGCCCCTTGCGCGGCGCGTCGGCTGCGCCACGATAATAAAAAATGCGTGTCGCCGGCCGCGCCGGCCGGACCGAGAGGGAGCCGCCCGTGACCGATGGGATTCCAAGCGCGATGAACGGGGCCGAGAGCCTGGTCCGGACCCTCGTGGCCGGCGGGGTCGAGGTCTGCTTCACCAATCCCGGCACCTCCGAGATGCATTTCGTCGCCGCCCTCGACCGGGTCGAGGGCATGCGCTGCGTGCTGTTCCTGTTCGAGGGCGGTGCCACCGGCGCGGCCGACGGCTACGCCCGCATGACCGACACGCCGGCCTCGACCCTGCTCCACCTCGGGCCGGGCCTCGCCAACGGCCTCGCCAACCTCCACAACGCCAAGAAGGCGCGCACCCCGGTCGTCAACATCGTCGGCGAACACGCGACCTATCACCGGGAGTACAACGCGCCGCTGACCTCGGACATCGAGGGGCTGGCCCGGCCGATGTCGTCCTGGGTGCGGACCGGGATGAGCGCCGCCGAGATTGGCCCGGACGGCGCCGCCGCCATCGCGGCCGCCCGCACCGCCCCGGGGCAGGTCGCGACCCTGATCCTCCCGGCCAATACCGCCTGGGATCCCGGCACCGGCCCCGCCCCCGTGCCGCCGGTCCCCGAGCGGGCGAAGGCCGGCGACGACGCGGTCGCGGCGGCCGTCGCGGCGCTCCGGAGCGGCGAGCCGGTGCTGCTGCATCTCGGCGACCGGGCGGTGCGTGGGGAGGGCCGGGTGATCGCCGACCGGATCGCCCGCAAGACCGGCGCGACGCTGATGGCGATGACCTCGAATTCCCGGATCGACCGCGGTGCCGGCACCGTGCCGATCGAGCGCCTGCCCTACCCGATCGACCAGGGCATCGCGGCCCTGAAGGAGTTTCGGCACATCATCCTGATCGGCGCGACCCCCCCGGTCGGCTTCTTCGCCTATCCCGGCAAGCCGAGCCTGCTCGCCCCCGAGGGCAGCACGACGATCACGCTGGCCACCCCAGAGGAGGACCAGATCGACGCCCTGGAGCGGTTGGCCGAGGCCGTCGCGGCTCCGCCCGCGGAGCCCGTCCCGGTGGCGCCGCGGCCGAAGCTCCCGGCCTCCGGGCCCCTCGACCAGGACACGATCGGGCAGGTGCTCGGTGCGCTGATCCCGGAGGGCGCGGTGATCTGCGACGAGTCGATCACCACGGGCCGCAACTTCTTCGCCCTCACCCGGGATGCCGCGCCCCATACCTGGCTCCAGCTCAGCGGCGGCTCGATCGGGCTCGGCATCCCGATGGCTACGGGCGCCGCCATCGCCTGCCCGGACCGCAAGGTCATCAACCTCCAGGCCGACGGCAGCGGCCTCTACACCGTGCAGGCGCTCTGGACCCAGGCGCGCGAGCGCCTCGACGTGGTGACGCTGGTCTGGTCGAACCGCTCCTACGCGATCCTCCGGGCGGAACTCGCCAATGTCGGCGCCCACAATCCCGGCCCGAAGGCGCTGGGCATGCTGAGCCTCGACGATCCGGCGGTGGATTGGGTCAGCCTCGCCAAGGGCTTCGGGGTCGAGGCGCGACGCGTCGAGACGCTGCCCGACTTCATCGAGGCGTTCCAGCACGCGCTGGCCAACAGGGGCCCGCACCTGATCGAAGTGGAACTGTGAGCGGGGCCACGTACGCCCTCCCCGGGCTCGAAGGCCCGGTCGAGATCCGCGTCGACCGCTGGGGGCTGGCGCATATCCGGGCGGGGACCGCCCCCGACGCCTTCCGGGCTCAGGGCTTCAACGCGGCGCGGGACCGGCTCTGGCAGCTCGACCTCTGGCGCAAGCGCGGCCTCGGCCTGCTGGCGGCGGATTTCGGGCCCGGCTACCTCGCCCAGGACCGCGCCGCCCGGCTGTTCCTCTACCGGGGCGACATGGCCGCCGAATGGGCCGCCTACGGCCCGCAGGATACGCGCGCCATCGTCACGGCCTTCGTGGACGGGCTCAACGCCTACGTGGCGCTCACCGAAGCCCGGCCGGAATTGCGGCCGCCGGAATTCGCCCTGACGGATACGCGCCCCGCCCGTTGGCAACCGGAGGACGTGGTGCGCATCCGCAGCCACGGGCTGGTGCGCAACGTCCTCTCCGAGGTCGCCCGCGCCAAGGTGCTGGCCCGCGCGGAATCCCGGGAGGCCGGTCTCGCCGCAGACGACCTGCGCAAGCGCATCAGCCCACCGCACGATCCGGTGGTGCCGGGCGGGATCGACGCTGCCGCCTGGCCGGACGATCTCCTGGACGCGTTTCGTCTGGCCACCGCCACGGTCGGGTTCAGCCCTGAGCGGATGGCGGCCTCCCGCGACGAGGCCTCGGACTGGTCCAAGGTCGACGCGCACGGCGCCGTCACGCGGGGGAAGCGCGCCGTCCCGAAGGAGCCGGCCGAGGGCTCGAACAACTGGGTGGTCGGACCCGCCCGCACCGAGACCGGCCGCCCGATCCTGGCGAGCGACCCGCACCGGGTCTACCTGCAGCCCTCCCTGCGCTACGCGGTCCATCTCACCGCCCCGGGGCTCGACGTGATCGGGGCCGGCGAGCCGGCGCTCCCCGGCATCTCCATCGGCCATAATGGGCAGGCCGCGTTCAGCCTCACCATCGCGCCGATGGACCAGGAGGATCTTTTTGTCTGCGAAACCGATCCGGCGGATCCGGACCGCTACAGGTACGATGGCGGCTGGGAGCGGATCGCGCGCAACGTGGAGAACATTCCGGTGCGCGGCGGGCCGGACGAGACCGTGGTGCTGGGCTTAACCCGGCACGGGCCGGTCATCCGCGAAACACCGGGCCTGGCCTTCGCCCTGCGGACCGTCTGGTCCGAGCCCGGCGCTGCCGCCTATCTCGGCAGCCTCGCCTATCTCGGCGCCACCAGCCCCGAGGCCTTCGGCACGGCCCTGCGCCACTGGTCGGCGCCGTCGGTGAACCAGCTCTATGCCGACGCCACGGGCCGGATCGCGTGGTTCATGGCCGGCAAGGCGCCGGTCCGCCCGGCCCATGACGGGCTGCTGCCGGTCCCGGGCGACGGCCGCTACGACTGGGCCGGGTTCCACGATCCGGACACCCTGCCCCGGAGCATCGACCCGGCCTCGGGCTGGCTCGCCACCGCCAACGAGATGAACCTGCCGCCGGATTTTCCGGCCGAGGGCCGGAAGGTCGGGTTCGAATGGGCCGAGCCCTGGCGCGCCCGCCGCATCCGCGCAGTGCTCGGCGGCCAGACGCACCACAGCCTCGCGGATTCGCAGGCCCTCCAGGGCGACGCCTTCTCCGAACCGGCCCTGCGCCTCGCCGATCTCATCCGGGCGCTGCCGGCGGGAACCGATCCAGAGGTCGCCGCGGCCCGAGCCCTGCTGGCCCCGTTCGACGGTGGGCTGAGCCCGGATTCCGCCGCGGCCGCCCTCGTGGAGGTGTTTTGGGTGCATCACCTGCGCCCGGCCCTGCTCGAGACGCTCGCGCCGGATGCCGGGACGCGCCGCCTGCTGCCGCCCGGCGACACCCAGAGCCTGATCGAGCGGCTGGAAACCGGCCTCGACCCCGTGACCCGCGATGCGCTGCTGGCGGACGCCCTCGGGGCCGCGTTCCGGGACTGCCTGGACCGGCTGGGGCCGGATCCGATGGGGCGGTTCACTGTGGATGCAGTAGGCACCCTCCCTCCCCCCTCTGCGGGGGAGGGTGGCCCTCGCGTCAGCGAGAATCGGGAGAGGGGAACCCGGCTTCCGGAAGAGGCGCACGCGGCGGGCAGGGCGCAGCCCTGTTCTGCGCCGTCGCTCCCCTCTCCCGACCCGCTTCGCGGGCCACCCTCCCCCGCAGAGGGGGGAGGGAAATCCGTGGAGACGACCGCCCTCGATGCCGGCTGGTCCTGGGGCCGCCTGCATCACGCCCTGTTCGCCCATCCCCTCACCGCCGTGAGGCCCGATCCGGCCTGGGATGTCGGTCCGTTGCCCGTGGGCGGGTCCGCGGCATCGGTCATGCACGCGGAGTACCGGACCGACACGTTCCGGCTCACCCACGGCGCCTCGTTCCGCATGGTCGTGGATGTGGGCGACTGGGACCGCTCGGTCTTCGTCAACGTGCCGGGCCAGTCGGGGAATCCGGAGAGCCCGCACTACGCCGACCTCGCCCCGATCTGGGGGCGTCAGGACCATGTGCCGATGCTCTACGGCCGCGCGGCCGTGGACGCGGCGACCGAGACCATCATCACCCTGATGCCGGGCTCCCCCTGACCCGGCGGCCGGGACCGAACGGGACAGGACCTTGAAGATCTTCATCGCAGGCCTCGCCACCGAGACCAACACCTTCGCGCCGCTGCCCACCGGCCGTGCCGCCTTCCGCGCCGACTACGCCCGCCGGGACGGGACGCGGAACCCGCCGAGCCTCAGCAATATCGGCCTCAAGGCCTGGCGCACGATGGCCGAGGCCGACGGGCACAGCGTGATCGAGAGCCTCTCGACCTTCGCCCAGCCCGGCGGGATCACGCTTCGGGACGTCTATGAAGAGTTGCGCGACGCCCTGCTGGCGGACCTCAAGGCGGCGATGCCGGTGGACGCGGTGCTTCTGTTCATGCACGGCGCCATGGTGGCCGCGGGCTACGACGATTGCGAGGGCGACACCCTGGAGCGGGCTCGCGCCCTCGTCGGGCCGGACACCACGATCGGCGTCGAACTCGACCTGCACTGCCACCTCACCGAGACGATGCGGCGAAACGCCGACGTCATCGTGATCTACAAGGAATACCCCCACACCGACATCGTCGACCGCGCCCGCGATCTCTATCCGCTGGTGATCCGGACCGTCTCAAAGGAAATCCGGCCCGTGATGGCCTATGCCGATTGCCGGATCATCAACATGTGGCGCACCAGCCGCGAGCCGGTCGCGGGCTTCGTTCGCCGGATGGAATCGCTGGAAGGGAGGGATGGCATCCTGTCGGTCTCCTTCGGGCACGGCTTCCCGTGGGGCGACGTGCCCGATGTCGGCGCCAAGATGCTCGTCGTCGCCGACGGCGATGCCGCCAAGGCCCAGGCCCTGGCCGACGACCTCGCCGCCGCCGTCTGGGCGATGCGAGAGGCGGCGGCCAGCCGGTGCGACAGCATCGATGCGGCCATCGACGCGGCGCTGGGCTCCACCGACCCGCGCCCGATGGTGCTCGCCGACTTCGCCGACAATGCCGGCGCGGGCGCGCCCTCGGACAACACCGCGATCCTGGCCCGCCTCGCGGAGCGCGCCGTCAAGGACGTGGCGCTCGGCCTGATCTGGGATCCCGGCGCGGTCGGCATCTGCCACGAGGCCGGGCTCGGGGCGACCTTCACGTTGCGGATCGGCGGCAAGTGCGGCGTGACCTCGGGCGATCCCGTCGACCTGCGGATCACCGTGCGCGGCCTCTCGGACGATCACAGCCAGACCGGCCTCAGCGGCGGCCGGGCCCATCTCGGCCCCGCCGCCTGGGTCGAGGCGGACGGGATCCACGTGGTGCTGACCCACAGGCGCCAGCAGGCCTTCGCGCCGGACGCCTTCACGGGGCTCGGGCTGACCCTCGCCGACAAGCAGATCGTCGTGGTGAAGTCGATGCAGCATTTCTACGCCGCCTTCGCGCCCATCGCGAGCGCGGTGCGCTACGTGGCCGCCCCCGGAGCCGTCCCGCCGGATTACGGCGCGATTCCCTACACCAAGCGATCCGGCGCCTACTGGCCGCGGGTCGCCGATCCCTTCGCCGCGGAGGCCGCCCGATGATCCCGGATCTGCACGTCGAGGCCCAGGACATCCTGGCGACCCTGCGCCCCTGGGTCGAATGCGAGAGCCCGACCCACGACGCGGCCGCGGTCAACCGGATGATGGGCCTCGCCGCCCGCGACCTCGCCGTCGCGGGGGCCCAGGTCGAGACGATTCCCGGCCGGATGGGCCTGAGCGACTGCGTCCGCGCCCGCTTCCCGCACCCGCGGCGGGACGTGCCCGGCATCCTGGTGCTTGGCCATCTCGACACGGTGCATCCGGTGGGCACCCTCGGGAGCCTGCCGTGGCGGATCGAGGGCAATCGCGCCTACGGGCCGGGCATCCTCGACATGAAGGGTGGCAACGTCATCGCGCTCGCGGCGATCCGTGCCCTGGCGGCGGCGGGAATCGAGACGCCGCTGCCCGTGACCGTGCTGTTCACCGGCGACGAGGAGGTCGGCAGCCCCTCGACCCGCGACCTGATCGAGGCCGAGGCCGCCCGCCACGCCTTCGTGCTGGTCCCCGAGCCAGGCCAGCCGGAGAACGGCGTGGTCACCGGCCGCTACGCCATCGCCCGCTTCGACCTGGAGGCCCGAGGCCGCCCGAGCCACGCCGGATCCGCACCCCACGAGGGGCGCTCGGCGATCCGCGCGATGGCGCGCATGATCCTCGCCATCGACGCCCTGTCGGATGGCGACTGCACCGTCTCCACCGGCATCGTCTCCGGCGGCCAGTGGGTGAACTGCGTTCCGACGCTCTGCCGCGGGCAGGCGCTGAGCATGGCCAAGCGCCAGGCCGATCTCGACCGCGGCGTCGCGCGGATGCTGGCCCTGTCGGGGGAGGAGGACGGGGTCCGCTTCACGGTGACTCGGGGCGTGACCCGCCCGGTCTGGGAGCCGGATGCCGGCTGCCTGGCCCTCTACGCCCGGGCCCGGGCCTTGAGCGAGGCGTTGGGCCAGCCCCTGCCCCACCGCAGCGCCGGCGGCGGTTCGGACGGCAATTTCACCGGCGCCAACGGCATCCCGACCCTCGACGGTCTCGGGCCCCTCGGCCAGGGCTACCACACCCTGGAGGAGCACGTCCTGATCGAGACCCTACCGCAGCGGGCACGGCTGTTCGCGGCTCTGCTGGCCGATCTCGGCGCGGGCGGGCAGGCCTGAGCCCTGCACCTATGCCCCGGCGTCAGGCCGGATCGACCGGCATCTCGGGCACGCCGGCCGCCTCGATGGCCGCGCCGGCGGCGAGGCACAGGTCCTCCCGGTAGCGGGCCGCCACGAGTTGCACGCCCACGGGGGTCCGGCCGACGAGACCGGTGGTGACGGTGAGCGCCGGGATGCCGAGGGGCGCCAGCCCGACCTGGAGGAGGTTCGCCTCGAAGGCCCGGGCGATTCCGGCATCGCCCGTGCAGTCGAGCCCGTCCGGGAACGGGAGCTCGGCCGAGACCGGTACCAGCAGGACCGGGTTCTCGGCGAGGAACAGCGACCAGGCCCGGGCCAAGGTGGCCCGCCGGGTGAGCGCCGCCGCGATCGCGTCGGGGGTCATCGCCTCGGCCTGCGGTCGGAAGCTGTCCAGCAGGCCGATCGCGGCGGGATCGCCCTCCCGCTCCGCCGCGGCGCGCAGGGCCGCGAAGCCGTCGCCCAGCCAGAGCTGGAGCTGCAGCGCGCTCGCCTCCCGGATCGGCGGCGTGTCGTCGATCTCCGTGACCGCCCAGCCGGCCTCGGCCAGGCGCCGCGCCGACTCCCGCAGGGCCGTCTCCACCTCCGGAACGACCGCGAGGCCCCCGGGCCGCACGCACAGGGCGACCCGGTGCGGGACGGGTGGACCGCCGAGGGGCGCGGGCACCCACCACGGGTCGCGCGGATCCGGGGCCGCCATGACTTCCAGCGCGAGGCGCAGATCCGCGATGCTGCGGGCGAGCGGCCCCGACACCGCCATCAGCTGCGGCCCGATCCCGCGCTCCGGCGCGGTCGGGTTCCAGGCCGGGATCCGGCCGAGGCTCGGACGCAGCCCGTGGACCCCGCACGCATAGGCCGGGTAGCGCACGGACCCGGCGATGTCGGTGCCGTGGGCCAGCGCGCCGATCCCGGCCGCCACCGCCGCCCCGGCGCCCCCCGACGAGCCCCCCGGGGTCAGCGCCGGATCGCGCGGGTTCTTCGTGGCGCCGTGCAGCTGGTTGGTGGTGAACCAGCGCAGCGAGAAGGCGGGCGTGTTGGTGCGCCCGAGCAGCACCGCCCCGGCGCGACGGAGATTTCCCACGACCGGGTTGTCCTCCGCGGCGACGAGGTCGCGCTGGAGGCGCAGTCCGTTCGTCGTGGCGAAGCCGCGCTGGTCGACGTTCACCTTCACGGTCACCGGCACGCCCGCTAGCGGCCCCAGGATTTCGCCGCGGGTCCGGGCGGCATCGACCGCGTCGGCCTGCGCCAGCACCTCCTCCGGACGGTGCTCGACCACGGCGTTGATCCGGCCGTTGACGGCATCCAGGCGATTGAGGGCCGCCTGCGCAACCTCCCGGGCCGAGACCTGGCCGGTCCGGATCAGGGCCGCGAGGTCGGTCGCCGTCAGACGCCAGAGCTGCATGGGGTATCCTTTGGAACGTCCCGGAAGGGCCGGGTCCGACCTGCGATTCGGGGCGAACGCGGGGTGTGGTTACCTTATTCAATATGCAGGCCAGCCGCCGCATTTTTGCGCATCCGCGGATCGCCAGTATCGGCAAGGGTTTGCCGCATTGCAGCAGAATTACCTAAGCATTCATCCGTATCGAGCCCTTGCTACCGCGACGACGATAGCTAACCTGCCGTCTGTTCGCGCGTTCGACCGATCAATCCGAAAAAAGGATCGCTCTCCTCAGTCCACGGCAACCCACCTCCAGCGAAGGCAGAGACCCATGGCACAGGTGATTCGCGTCAAGCCGACGCACGACGGCACCTATACGGTCTATCGCGGGACACTCGCGTTGATCTGCGGTCTGACCCGGCTCCAGGCCGAGCGCTACGAGGCCAGCCTCACCCGGCAGCAGCGCACCAATATGACGGCCGCCGGCGCCTGATCGGGGCTGCCGATCGACGGGCCGGCGCGACCGATGCGCCGGTCGGACGAATCAGGTCAGATCGACGGGGCCGAGATCGCAGATCGCCCCCTCCGCGCCGAGGCCCCGGCGCCGGGCCGCCAGCGTATAGCCGTCCCCGGCCCGGTCGATGTCGTACAGGACGTAGGAGGCCCGGCGCGCGGCGAGTGCCCCGTGCCCGTCCGCCCGGGCCGAGGCCGAGGGGACCCCGACGATCGGCACGGCGCGGCCGTCCGGACCCGGGATGGCGGCCGTGCTGATGACGTGGTTGTGGCCGTGCAGGATCAGGTCGGCGCCGGCGCGCCCGATCATCGCCGTGAAGGCCGCCGCGTCCTTCAGCTCGCGCCCCGGCGCGGCGCCCCCCGGCTGCGGCGGGTGATGGATCATGACCACGCGGAACGGCCGGCCCGGCTCAGTGGCGAGTGCCCGGAGCAGGACCTCGGCCGCGGCCAGTTGCGGCGCGCCGAGGCGTCCGGTGGCCACGAACGGTTTCGTCGGGATCGCGCTGGAGAGACCGACCAGCGCGAGCGGCCCCCGCCGCCTGAGATAGGGGAAGCGGCCCCACGACCCCGAATCGTCGCTGGTGAAGCGGCTGCAGGCGGCGAGCAGTCCTTCCAGGGAGCCGCGGACATAGGCGTCGTGATTGCCCGGCACGAAGCTCACCGCGTCGGGCGTGCCCAGCGCCTCCAGGAAGGTGCGCGCCGTCTCCCACTCGCTCGGCAGGCCGATGTTGCACAGGTCCCCGGTGCAGGCGACGTGCCCGGCCCCCTGCGTCTTCAGGTCGGCCACGAGGGCCTCAAGCACGGCCATGTCGTGGCTGCGCGAGCGGCCGCGCCGCCAGTTGGCATAGCCGGTGGCCCGCTTGCCGATGAGCTGATGCAGGCGCACCCGGCCGAGGGGGCCGACATGCGGGTCGCTGAGGTGGGCGAGGCGGAAGGTCAACGCCGGAGGTCACGCGCGAGTCGGCCGGGAGCGGCCCTGAAAATACGGCCCCGGCATCGCGGGCGCGGGCAGCGCCGTCAAGCGCTCCCGATGAGGATCCCCGTCGCGAGCACCAGGGCGCCGCCGAGCATCACCTGCATGGCCGCCCGCCAGAACGGCGTCGCCATGAACCGCGTGCGGATCGCCGCGATGGCGATGAGTTCGACCACCACGACGAGCACCGCGAGGGTCGTGGCCAGGACGAAGGGATTCGACCAGCCCGCGGGCAGCGTGTCGGGGATCGCGTAGGGCAGCGTGTGGCCGAGGCCCCCGAGCGTCGTCATCACGCCGCAGACGAGGCCGCGGATCCACGGGTCGCCGCGGCCGGTGACGCTGCCGTCGTCCGAGAGGGCCTCGGTGAAGCCCATGCTGATCCCGGCGCCCACGGAAGCCGCGAGACCGACGAGGAAGGTCGCGCCGTTGTGTCCCGTGGCGAAGGCCGCCGCGAAGATCGGCGCGAGGGTCGAGACCGAGCCGTCGATCAGGCCGGCTAGGCCGGGTTGCACGTAGCGCAGGACGAAGGCGCGACGCGCATCCGCGGCCAACGTGGCGGTATCCTCGAAAACGGCTGCCATCCCGGAATTCCTCTCTAGACTGATTCCAATCTATAGGCTGGAATAAATCTAAACAAGGCGTCTCGCCGTGTTTTCGCCGCGCGACGGGAGCATCGGCGGCGCCCGAGCGACCGGCGACCCAGGCAAGCCGCTCTCACAGGTTGTGATCCAGGCCGATTGTTTCGTCTCAGGCGCGGGGGCTAGATCATGGGCGATCGATTGCGATCCGGAACCGATCGGGCGATGGCGGTTCGGCCATCCCGGGCATGACATGAGCCTCGGCAAACGTTTCCTGCGTCACCCCGTCGTGCAGCGCGCGCTCGGTCGCCTCGCGGCGTCCTATCTGCGGCTGGTGCAGCGGACCAACCGCTTCGCGATCCAGGCCGGCGGCACGCCGACCGGGCGGGTCGACGCCTGGATGGACGCGCGCACGCCGCTCATCGCCGGCATGTGGCACGGCCAGCACATCATGATGCCGTTCATGCGCCGACCGAGCGACCGGGTCGCCACGATCATCTCGCGGAATGCGGACGGCAACATCAACACCATCGCGCTGGAACGGCTCGGCGTGCGCGTGATCCGGGCCTCCGGCGCCCGAGGCCGGAGCCGGGCGACTGACGTTCGCGCCAAGGGCGGGGCCGAGGGGCTCCGGGCCATGCTGCGGGCGCTCAGGGACGGCGAATCGGTGGCCTTCAGCGCGGACGTGCCGAAGCTCTCGCGCCGGTGCGATGCCGGGATCCTGACCCTGGCGCGCCTCTCCGGCCGGCCCATCGTCCCGGCCGCCGTCGTGACGAGCCGGCATCTGCGCTTCCGATCGTGGGACCGCGCCTGCCTCGGCCTGCCCTTCGGACGCGGCGCGATCGTCCTGGGCGACCCGATCTATGTCCCGCGCGACAGCGCCGGGGAGGCCTTCGAGAGCCTCCGGCGCTTCGTCGAATCCGAGATGGATCGGGTCCATGCGCGCGCCTACGCGATGGTCGGACGCGCCGACCGGGCGGCGCTCTACCGCGCGGCGTCACCGGCCGCCGCGTCGGCGCCGGTGGGAGACGCCGCGTGAGGCGCCCGTCCGTGACCCTGCCCCTGCAGGTCTACCGGGCCGGGCTGCGGATCGGCGAGCCGGCGCTGACCGGGCTGCTGGCGTGGCGGGCCCAGCGCGGCAAGGAGGATCCGTTGCGCCTCTCCGAGCGGCGCGGCCTGCCCGGCCGGGCCCGCCCGGTCGGGCCGTTGGCCTGGATGCACGGCGCGAGCGTCGGCGAATCGCTGTCGCTGATCGGGCTCGTGGAGGGCATGATCGGCCGCGGCTTCTCCGTGCTGGTGACCACGGGCACGCGGGCGGCCGCCGAGCTGATCGGCGCCCGCCTGCCGGTCGGCGCGGTCCATCAATACATGCCCCTCGATGCGCCGCGCTGGATGGGGCGCTTCCTGGACCATTGGCAGCCGAACCTCGCGGTCATCGCCGAATCGGAGATCTGGCCCAACACGATCCTGGCGCTGGACGAGCGCGAGATCCCGCTGATCCTGGTCAACGGCCGCATGTCGGCGCGCTCGTTCCGCGGCTGGGAGCGCTGCCCGCGCACCGCCAAGGCGCTGCTGTCGCGGATCGCCATCTGCCTCGCCCAGACCCAGGAGGACGGGGAACGCTTCGCCAAGCTGGGCGCGCCGCGGGTGAGCATCGCCGGGAACCTGAAGTTCGACGCGCCGGTGCCGCCGGCCGATCCGCAGCAACTGGCCTATCTCGGCGCCATGGTGGCCGGGCGGCCGATCTGGATCGCGGCGAGCACCCATTCCGGCGAGGAGGCCATGATCGCCTACGCGCACGCGCTCCTGAAGGAGCGGTTCCCGCAGCTTCTGACCCTGATCGCCCCGCGGCACCCGGTCCGGGGGGAGGAGGTCGTCGCGTGCGCGACCACGCTGGGCCTGCGCAGCGCCCGGCGCTCGGCCGGGGGGCGGCCCCATCCCTCCGTAGACATCTACGTCGCCGACACGATCGGCGAGCTGGGCCTGTTCTACCGGCTCGCGCCCTTGGGGTTCCTCGGCGGATCGCTGGTCCCGCGGGGCGGCCAGAACCCGATCGAGCCGGTGCGCCTCGATACGGCGGTGCTGCACGGCCCGCACATCGAGAATTTCGGGGCGGTTTATCAGGCCCTCGACCGTGCCGGGGGGGCCGTGGCGGTGCAGGACGGCGTCGAGCTCGCGGCGATCGTGGGTGAACTCCTCGGGGATCGGGCCCGGCTTGCCGGCATGGCGCGGGCCGGGCAGGACGCCCTGCGGCCGTTCGAGGGGGCGGTGGCCCGCACCCTCGCGGTACTCGATCCGTTCGTCGCCCAGATGAAGCTGCAGCGCCTCGACCGCGGCGGCCGCGTGCGCCCGCTCGCGCGGGCCTGATGCGGCCCCCGGGCTTCTGGCAGGCGGGGCCGGATCACCCGTGGGCGCGCGTCCTGGCCCCGGTCGGGGCGGCCTACGGGGCGCTCACGGCCCGGCGCATGGATCGGGTGGGGGTATTGGCGGGGTGTCCGGTCCTGTGCCTGGGCAACTTCACCCTCGGGGGCGCCGGCAAGACCCCCGCGGCGCTGGCGGTCGCGGCGCTGCTCGCCGAACTCGGCCGTCGCCCGGCTTTCCTGTCCCGCGGCTACGGCGGCCGGACGGCCGGTCCGGTGCGGGTCGACCCCGACCGGCACGCCGCCGCGGAGGTCGGCGACGAGCCGTTGCTCCTCGCCCGCCGGGCGCCGACGGTGGTGTCGCGCCACCGCCCGGCGGGGGCCGCCCTGTGCCGCCACCTCGGCGCCGATGCCATCGTGATGGATGACGGGCTGCAGAACCCGTCCCTCGCCAAGGATCTCAGCCTGGCCGTCATCGACGCGGCCGTCGGCCTCGGCAACGGGCTGCCCGTCCCGGCGGGCCCGCTGCGCGCGCCGCTGGCCCGGCAATGGCCGCATGTCGGCGGTCTGATCGTGATCGGCGACGGCGCGCCGGGCGACGGGATCGCCCGGGCGGCGGAGAGCCGGGGCCTGCCAATCCTCCGGGCGCGCTTGGTCCGGGAATCGGAGGCGCTGGCGGGGCGGCGCTGCCTCGCCTTCGCGGGGATCGGGCGCCCGGACAAGTTCTTCGCGACGCTGGCCGAAGCGGGCGCGGTGATCGCCGGGCGCCGTGCCTTCCCGGATCATCATCCCTATCGGGATGCGGAGCTGACGGCCCTGGCCGGGGAGGCGCTCCGGCTCGGGGCCGATCTCGTCACCACCGAGAAGGACGCCGCGCGCCTGCCCCCGAGCTTCGCGGCCCGGGTGCGCGTGCTGCGCGTGCGCCTCGTCCTCGACGACCCGGAGACCCTGCGCCGGCTGCTGCGGCGCGCGCTCGAACCCGCCCCGTGACGGTCAGGGCCGGCCGGTCTCCTTGAGGCGCTTCAGGATCGCCTCGGGGGAGGCATAGGCCTCCTGGCGCAGGGCGCTCCAGTAGCGCAGGGCGTCGAGGGGGATCGGCTCGCCGGTCACGGCGCAGCGCACGAAGCTGCCGGGCTTGACCACCCGCATGGTCCCGTCGCCATACTCGACCACCGCTTCGCCGTTATTCGCCCGCTCGTAACGACCCAGCACGTCCGCCTCCTGCTCGTTGCGGCCTTCTACACGATCGGCGCCGGCCGCGATGCCCCCGGGGGCTCAGCCCAGCATGGACCGGGTCTGGTCGCCCGCCAGAACGGCCCGAGCCGCCGCGGCGTCGACATGCATGCGCTCCACCAGGGCGTCGGCGCTCACGAACCGTTCCTCCCCGCGGATGTACCCGACGAATTCCACGGCGATCTCCTGGCCGTAGAGATCGCCGGAGAAGTCGAACAGGTAGGTCTCCAGGAGTGGCGCGCCGTCGTCGAAGGTCGGGCGGCGGCCGTAGCTGGCGACGCCGTCGCGGAACCGTCCCGATTCCAGGCGCACCCGCACCGCGTAGATCCCGTGGCCCAGGCCGCAATCGGGCAGCATCACGTTGGCGGTGGGGAAGCCGAGTTGCCGGCCGCGCTTGTCGCCGTGGCGGACGGGGCCGAGGACGAACCAGCGATAGCCGAGGAGGCTGTTGGCGCGGGCGACGTCCCCGGAGGCGAGGGCCGCGCGGATCGCGCTCGACGAGACCGGCTCGGCCTCGCTTCCGAGGGCGACCGGCGCCACGATGTGGCAGCTCATGCCCGCCTCCCGGCACAGCGCGGCCAGGATCGCGGGCGTGCCTTCGCGGCCACGGCCGAAATGAAAATCGTGGCCGACGACCACCCCGGACAGGCCGAGCGATCTCCCCAGGAAATCGAGCACGAAGGCGCGCGCGCCGGTGGCGGCCAGCGCCCCGTCGAACCGGCGCACGATCAGGCCGTCGAGCCTAAGGCGCGCGAACACGATCTCCTTGGCGGCGAGGCCGGTGAGGCGGAACATCGGCGCGTCCGGGGTGAAATAGGCCCGCGGATGCGGTTCGAAGGTCAGGACCACGGCGGGCCGGCCGGCCTCCCGAGCCGCTGCCCGCACGCTCTCCACGAGCACGCGGTGGCCGAGATGGACGCCGTCGAAATTGCCGATCGCCGCCACGGCCCCCGTCAGGGCCGGCGGCACCGGCGCGTCGGGGCGGCAGATGGTGAAGGACCGCGCCGCCGTGTCGTCGCCTGGGGCCATCGTTTGGGAGTCGGATGCTGGGAAGGGTCGGGGTGGGGTCGGGTGAGGTCGCCTGCCATGCCCGCGAGGGGCCCGACGCGGCCGGGACCCTGCCGAAAGGTGCCCGGAGGGTCAAGCGAGGGGGTGCCGCAACGCAACACCGAGCCGAGTCATGCGTCGGCGGTGTCGATTAACGGCTTCGCAATGCGCACGCGCTATTTAAAATGCCGTGCAGCGCAGCTAAATTGCAGCCTTAGCGAAGCGTTAAACTTTCCGGGAGCCGCCGCGGCTTCCCGCCGGGCAATACGGAGTAGTTGTTCGATGGCTCTCGACTTGAGCATGCCGATCCTCGTTGTTGACGATTATCAGACGATGGTTCGCATCATTCGTAATCTTCTGAAGCAGCTCGGCTTCGAGGAGGTCGATGACGCTTCCGATGGCACCGAGGCGCTCGCCCGTCTCAAGGACCGCAAGTACGGTCTCGTGATCTCCGATTGGAACATGGAGCCGATGACGGGGTACGAGCTGCTCCGGCATGTGCGCGCCGACGAAAACCTTCGGACGACGCCGTTCATCATGGTGACGGCCGAATCGAAGACCGAGAACGTCATCGCCGCCAAGAAGGCCGGCGTGAACAACTACATCGTCAAGCCGTTCAACGCCGCGACGCTGAAGTCGAAGATCGAGGCGGTCTGCGGCAGCTGATCGGGACCGATGCCACGCTCCCCGCCCCGTCCGGCCGGCTCGTCGATGTCTCGGAAGACAACCAAGCGCGGCGAGGCCCGGCAGGACGGTTTCCGCTCTGAGGAGAACAGCATGTCGTTAGCCGTCGCGCGGCCGGCCGAATCGCGGCTCCGGGAGCCGCAGGCCGTGATCGCCGAGTTGAGCGAGATCGCCGACTACATCGCCCACCTGCGCGAGGAGATCGGTGCGCTGCGGGCGAACGAGATGAGCCAAGACCGGATCCCCATGGCGCATGAGGAGCTCGGCAGCGTCGTCGCGGCGACGGCCGGTGCCACCAACACGATCATGGAAGCCGCCGAGGCGATGCTCGGGCTGCCCGACGGGCCGGGCTACCGCGACGCCGTCGAGGAACGCATCAACACGATCTTCGAGGCCTGCGCGTTCCAGGACATCACCGGGCAGCGGATCGCCAAGGTGGTCGAATCGCTGCGGCTGTTCGAGCAGCGGCTCGCCCGGTTCGTGGGCGCCGTGAAGGCGCGCGATACCGCCTCCATGGACCCGACCGAGCGTGCCCGCCGCGCCCGGGCGGAGGACCTGATGCTCCACGGCCCCCAGGCCGATCAGCAGGTGCCGTCCCAGGACGATATCGACGCGCTCTTCCGCTGACCCGACTCGCCGAACGCATGTCCGTCGACTCGGCGGCCCCGGGCCGGGTAGAGCCTCTCCGGTGACCTGCCGCCCCCCGGCGGCGGGGAGGAGGTCCCGACAGGCATGGCGGCGCGGTTCTGGTCCGACTTCACCACCGAGGAACTGGCGCGCCGGGATATGCGGCGCGCGGTCGCGGTGCTGCCCGTGGCCGCCATCGAGCAGCACGGGCCGCACCTGCCGCTCGCAACCGACACTGTCATCGCGGAGGGCTACCTCGCCGCCGTTCGCGACCTCGTTCCCGCAGATCTCGACGTGCTACTCCTGCCGGTGCAGGCCGTGGGCAAGTCCGACGAGCACGATGGCTTCCCGGGAACGCTCTCCCTCGACACCGGGACGGCGCTGGCCGCCTGGACAGGGATCGGCGTTGCGCTCCACCGGGCCGGCTGTCGCAAGCTCGTGATCGTCACGAGCCACGGTGGCAACAGCGCCATCATCGACCTCGTGGCGGCCGAATTGCGGGCGCGCTGCGGCATGGTGGCGGTGACGACCGCCTGGGCGCGGTTCGGCTATCCGGAAGGCCTGTTTCCGGAGGGGGAGATCGCCCACGGCATCCATGCCGGCGGCGTCGAGACCGCGCTGATGCTGGCCCTGCGGCCGGATCTCGTGCGGGCCGACCGGATCGCCGATTTTCCGCCGCGGTCGCTGGCGATGGTCCGCGACTTCACCCACCTGCGCGCCGGCCGCCCCGCCGCCTTCGCCTGGAAGGCCGGCGATCTCCATCCCTCCGGCGCGATGGGCGACGCGCGGCTCGGAACCGCCGAGGCTGGGCGCGCGGCCCTGGCCCACGGGGCGCAGGTCTTCGTGGCGCTGCTGCGCGACGTGGACGCGTTCGAGCTCGACGGGCCCGGGTCCGCGTAACCGCCGCCGCCGCGGGCCGAAAGGACCGATGCGCCGGCTCGACCCGTCGGCGTATGGGAGTTCAGGCCATGCGCCCTTTCGCCTCGCTCGCCGTCGCCCTGCTGTGCGTCGCCCTCCGCCCGGCCGCGGCGGCGGAGCGGCCCGTGATCGTCGAGCTCTTCACCTCGCAGAGTTGCTCGTCCTGCCCGCCCGCGGAGGCGCTGATCGGCCGGCTCGTCCAGGAGCGTGCCGACGTTCTGCCGCTCGCGTTCCACGTCACCTACTGGAACCATCTGAACTGGCGCGACCCCTACGCCCTGCCGGCCGCGACCGCGCGCCAGGACGCCTACGCCGCCCGCTTCGGCGGCTCCAGCTACACCCCGCAGGCCGTGATTGACGGGCAGGTGGGCCTCGTCGGATCCGATGAGGCGGCGCTGCGCGGCGCGATCGCCCGGGCCCGCGGGGCCGGGCCCGGCATCCCGGTGGCGCTGGCCCGGGACGGCGACCGGATCGTCGCGCGGGTCGGCCCCGGGAGCGGCACGGCGCATGTCCTGCTGATCGGGTTCGATCCGAGCCACACCACCCGGGTGCTCCGCGGCGAGAATGCCGGGCAGACCATCGCGCAGGCCAACGTCGTCCGCTCGCTGCACGATCTCGGCCGCTGGTCGGGGGGCGCCGCGACCTTCCCGGCGGCGCGTCCCGAGGGCGAGAATGCCGCCGTGCTTCTGCAGGCGGAGGACGGCCGTATCCTCGGCGCGGCGCGCCTCGGCACCCCCGGCACCGGGGCCGAGCGGGAGGCCCTGCGGTGATCCTCACCCTGCCGGCCGGACCCGCTCCGCGCGGCTGGTCGCTGGCGTTGGGCACCGAGCAGGCGCAAGATGCGGCGCGAGCCGGAGAACGGAACGGCGGCGGAGCCCGGATGGTGCTCGAAGACGAACTCTCGGCGCTGATGGCCGCGGCACAGGGCGGCGATACCGCCGCCTATCGCGCGCTGCTGAAAGCCTGCCTGCCCGTGGTGTCGGCGATCGCCCGGGCGCAGGGCGTGCGCGGCGAGGCGGTGGACGATGTCGTGCAGGATGCGCTGATGACCGTCCACCGGGCGCGGGCGAGCTACGATCCCGGCCGCCCGTTCATGCCCTGGCTGCGGGCCATCACCCAGCGCCGCGCGATCGACCGGCTGCGCCGGGCCGGCCGGCGGCCGCGGGAGGTCAGCGACCCCCTGTCCTACGAGGCGGAGGTCGATCCAGGCCCGCCTCCGGGACAGGGGTTGGAGGCGCGGGACCGCGCCGCCGCCCTGGCCCGCGCGGTGGCGGCCCTGCCCGAGGGGCAGCGGCAGGCGGTGGAACATCTCGGTCTGCGCGAACTGTCGCTCGACGAGGCCGCGGCGCTGACCGGCCGCACCAAGGGGGCGCTGAAGGTGAATCTGCATCGGGCGCTGAAGGCGCTCCGGATCAGCCTGACGCGGGAGACGGAGTGATGGCCGATCGCGCCGGCTACGACCCCTCCCGTCACGAACGGCTCGTCGAAGCGCTCGCCGGCCGCCTGGAACCGGTCCGGCCCCTGCCCGCGCCGGCGATCCGTGCGACACTGTGGCTCGCCGCGGCCCTGCTGGTCGGGCTGCTCCTAGCCGCGGAGGTCGACACGGCGAGCTTCATGCTGCGCATGCACGTGCCGGATCTCGCCCTGGCGGCCCTCGGCGCCGTCGCCACGGCGGTCACCGCCGCCTACGCGGCCTTCGCGACGAGCGTGCCGGGCCGCTCCGGACGATGGGCGCTGCTGCCGCTGCCGCCGTTGGCTCTCTGGATCGGTGCCAGCGGGATGGGGTGCCTCCGCGACTGGATCGCCCCAGGGGCCGACATTCCGGGCGCCCATACGGTCGCGGGCTGTTTCAGCTTCCTGATCTGCGTCTCGGTGCCGCTGTCGGTGCTGATCGTGGTGATGCTGCGCCGCGCCTGCCCGCTGCGGCCGAACCTGACGGCGGCGCTCGGGGGGCTCGCGGTGGCGGCCGCGGCGGCGGCGCTGCTGATGCCGGTGCACCCGCACGATGCCACTGCGACGGATCTCCTGATCCACGCCGCCGCGGTTGCCATCGTCATCGCCCTGAACGGGCTCGCCGGCGGGCGGCTGCTCGGCCGCGGTGCCGGCCTCGACTGAGCAGCGATAGGCGTCAGTCGGCCGTCGGATCGGCCGCCGGCCAGTCGACGATCCGATCCGGCAACTCGTCCTCGGTGAACTCCTCCTCGTGGCCGGCGAGGCGGCCGCGGATCGAGATCCCGGCCTCGTGCACGCTCGACGCCCGGCCCGAGACCAGGGGATGCCAGGGATAGAGCGGTTCGCCGTCCCGCACGAGCCGGTAGGCGCAGGTCGGGGGCAGCCAGGGGATCGTCCGCACCGCCTCCGGCGTCAACCGGACGCAGTCGGGCACCCGCTTCTGGCGATGGAGATAATCCCGGCACCGGCAGGTGAGGCCGTCGAGCAACGTGCAGCCGATATCGGTGTGGTGAACCTCGCCGGTATCGTCGTCCTCGAGCTTCAGGAGGCAGCACCGGCCGCAGCCGTCGCACAGGCTCTCCCACTCGGACGGGGTCATGGCTTCGAGCGTCTTGGTCCGCCAGAACGGCTCGGCTGCCCCGCGGCGCGCCGCCTCGGGCTTCGGCATGGTCATCGTCTCTCGATCGGGAGGCGCGTCTCTCTGCCCGAGCCGGACCAGCGGGGCAAGCGGGGCCGGCCGGATCGCCCCGCGTGCCCGCCGCGGCGATTCGCAAGCCTGCACAGAGCCTCGCCCGCGGTTGCGGATCCTGCTATGGAGGTCGATGCCGTGCGGTGCCCCGGCCGCGGGATCCACGCCTGCGGCGCGGACGCTCGACCATCCGCCGCGAAGGCTCTCGACAAGCCGGGTCCGACATCGTGCGCCTGCCGACGCTCACCGAGATCAAGGTCCGCCTCGAACGCGCCGCCCTCGCGTTCGATGCCTGGGTCAATGCCAGCCTGTACGATGGCGGCCAGTCCACCGGCGAGGCCTACGAGCGCTTCCGGCGCTTCACGGGCCGCTTCGCCGTGCGCGGCTGGAAGCGCGTCCTCCTCGATCTGACCAGCGAGGGCGTCACCATCGGGACCGGCGGCGCGGTGCTGCTGCTGGCCTTCGCGCAGCCCGCCTTCCAGCTGACCAGCGAGAACTGGCTGAAGCAGCAGGACCTCGCCGTCACCTTCCTCGACCGCTACGGCACCGAGGTCGGCCGGCGCGGCATCAAGCACGACGACTCGCTCAAGCTCGACGAGTTTCCCGACATCATGATCAAGGCGCTGGTCTCCACGGAGGACCGGCGCTTCTACGAGCATTGGGGCATCGACCCGATCGGCACCCTGCGCGCGCTGGTCAACAATTCGAAGGGCGGCAACGGCACGCAGGGCGGCTCCTCGATCACCCAGCAGCTCGCCAAGAATCTCTTCCTGACCAACGAGCGGTCGCTGGAGCGCAAGATCAACGAGGCGTTCCTGGCCCTCTGGCTGGAGAGCCACCTCACCAAGAACGAGATCCTGAAGCTCTACCTCGACCGGGCCTATATGGGCGGCGGCACCTTCGGCGCGGTGGCGGCGGCGGATTACTATTTCGGCAAGCCGCTCAAGGACATCAGCCTCGCGGAGGCCGCCATGCTGGCGGGCCTGTTCAAGGCGCCGACCAAATACGCCCCGCACGTCAACCTGCCCGCCGCCCGCGCCCGCGCGGCCGACGTGCTGCACAACATGGTGGAGGCCGGCTTCGTCACGGAGGGCCAGATCCAGACGGCGCTCCGCAACCCGGCGACGCCGGTCACCCGCACCCGCGACATCACCGCCGACTATTACCTCGACTGGGCCTTCGGCGAGATCAAGGCCATGGCCGATGCCGGCAAGCTGCGCAGCGACCGCGTCCTCACGGTCAAGACGCCGCTGGACCTCGCCATCCAGAAGCGGGCCGACGAGGTCGTGGCCGACACGCTGCGCAAGTCCGGCGACGCCCTGGACGTCGACGAGGCCGCCATGGTGATCCTCGATCCGGACGGGGCGCTGCGCGCCATGGTGGGCGGCGCGGATTACGGCGAGAGCCAGTTCAACCGCGCCACCGATGCGCTCCGCCAGCCGGGCTCCTCGTTCAAGCCCTACGTCTACTCCGCCGCCCTGGCCTCGGGCCTGTTCAAGCCCGATACCGTCGTGGTCGACAGCCCGGTCTGCATCGGCAACTGGTGCCCGCAGAATTACGGCCGCTCCTATTCCGGCCGGGTGCCGATGTGGCTCGCCGTGGCGAAGTCGATCAACACGATCCCGATCAAGATCTCGATCGCGCTGGGCAAGGGCATGGGGATCACCCACGAGGCCCGCGCCGCCAAGGCCGGCCGCGCCAAGATCATCGAGACCGCCCATCGCATGGGCATCACCACGAACCTGATCGACACGGTCTCGATGCCGATCGGCTCGGACGAGGTCACGGTGATCGACCAGGCGGCCGGCTACGCCGTGTTCGCCAACGGTGGCTTCAAGGCCAAGCCCTACGCGGCCATGGAGGTGAAGAACTCCTCGGGCGAGGTGATCTACCGCCACGCCGACGAGGCGCCCGAGCGGGTGCTGTCGCCCCAAGTGGTGGCCGACATGAACTTCATGCTCAACAAGGTGGTCGAGGAGGGCACCGGCAAGCGGGCGCAGCTCGAGGGCATGAAGGTCGCCGGCAAGTCCGGCACCACGAACGCCTACCGGGACGCGTGGTTCGTCGGCTACACGGGCAATTACGTCGGCGCGGTCTGGTTCGGCAACGACGACCACACCTCGACCAACAAGCTGACCGGCGGCTCGCTCCCGGCCCAGACCTGGCACGACGTAATGGAGCCCGCCCACCAGGGCATCGAGATCAAGCCCCTGCCCGGGCTGAAGGAGAGCCCCCGGGCCGCCCAGCAGCAGGCCTCCGGCGGGCCGACCGCCCCGATCGACCCCAATGCCAGCGCCTACGGCAAGCTGTCGCGTCGCTCCTTCGAGGTGATCAACGGCCTGAGCGGGCTGTTCCGCACGGTGGAGCGCGTCCCGGCCGCGGAACCGGCGCCGCGATCCGGGGCCGGCGACGCGCCGAAGGGCGGCCGCAAGCCCGACGACCGCGCCTCGGGCACACCGTCGGCCCGGCCCCGGGCCGTGGCCGAGGGCGTCCGCGCGCCCGCCGGCTTCGTCGAGGTCCGGTGACGGCATGAGGCGCGCGATTTCTGCGCCGGTCAGCCGCGCCGCTGCGTCCGACGGGGCGCCGCAGGGCGGTGCGATCCGGTTCGTCCGGACCCTGTGGCGCAAGAGTTCGGTGGCCGGGCTCGCCGTCTATGCCCTGGGGCTCGGCGGCGTGCTCGGGCTCGCCAGCGCCGACTGGGCGACGCGCGGCGGCTATCCCTTCGGCGGGGTCCAGGTCGGCGCCTGGACGGCGTGGCCGCGGGCCGGCGCCGCCTCCGCCGATCCCTATACCCGCGCGGTCAATGCCCGTCGGGGCGAGATCCCCCTGGCGGTGGGCGAAGGGCTCCTCATGACCGCGTCGGTGGACGATGCCGGCCAGGCGCTCGACGCCACCTGCACCTATCGGATCGGCGGCGGAACGCCCCCCGCCCGGGCCTGGACCATCACGGTCGCCGGCCGCGGCTCGCGCGAGCCCGGCCGCCCGGCCCTGCGCGAGGGCTTCACCTCCACGGAGGTGCTGCGCACGGCCGACGGGCGGTTCGCAGTGGTGCTGGCGCCGGACGTCCAGCCCGGCAACTGGCTCCCGAGCCCCCGGGCGCGCGGTCCGGTCCGGCTGGCCCTGCGCCTCTACGACACGCCGGCGGCCGCCAGCGTCGGATCCCTCGACCGGAACGCGGTGCCGGCCATCACCCGCCTGGGATGCGCGTCGTGAGCCTGCGCGTCGTCTACGCCACGCTGCTCGGCCTCGTGCTGGCCGGGATCGTCCACATCGCGGCGATCCTGGCGATCCCGGTCCTGTCGGAGAAGGATGCCATCTCGCGCGCCGGGACCAGCGAGAGCCTGGATCACCCCCAGTCGATCTACACGGTGGCCACCGGCGACGACCCCTCCCCGCCCGAGGCGTGGCTGCCGATCCCGGATCCCGCCGTAGCGGTGGGCGTCTGCGCCTACGACCTGTCCGATGGGCCGATGCGCGTCTCGGCGCGGACCGGGTCGCTGTCCCTGTCGCTCGCCGCCCATGCCCGCCGCGGCGCCTTCTACGCGGTGACCGACCAGGCGGCGGTCCGCGGTGCCCTGGACCTCGTGATCCTCACCCGCGCCCAGTACGACGAGGCCTTGGCCGACGACGACGAGAACGATCCGAGCCGCGACGTGCGCATCGTCGCCCCGGACACGCGCGGCTTCGTGGTGGTGCGGGTGATCGCCGGCCTGCCGAGCCAGCGGCCCGCCGCGAACGCCGCGGTGCAGGGCGTGTCGTGTACCACCGACACGCCGACGGACGAGCCGGCGGGGAAGGATTCGTCCGGCAAGGGTGCGGGGCGGTAGCGGGACCGCGGCCTGTTGATCGGCTGTGGTCGCCCCGTGTCGGGCCTATCGTTGGCCGTCAGAGCGTCCTCGAACCGGACCTTGGGGCGGGCGCGGCGGAAACTGACCTGCCGCATCCTGTCGGATACCGGAACCGGCACGATGCCGGAGGTCCTTGCTTCCGCATCGTTTTTCTTCGAAAGCCGGAGGCCACCTGTCGGGACGATGCTCGCGTGCCGGGCGGCGCGGCGATCTACGAGCCGTCCAAACGTTTCGCAAGCCGGAAGTCGCTGGGCGACACACCGAACTGGTCCTTGAAGCGGCGGGAGAAATGGGCCTGGGTGGTGAAACCGCTTCCGTAGGCCAGCATTCCGATCGGCAGATGAGCGCAGCCCGGGTCCGCCAAGCGCGCGGCCGCGACCTCCAGCCGGCGCTTCCAGATCCAGTCGGAGATGTGTTGCCCGCGCTCGTGGAACAATTGCTGCAGCCGACGCAGCGACACACCGACCGCAGCGGCCAGCTGCGGTGGGTCGAGGGTCGGATCGCTCAAGTGCGCTTCGATATAGGCCTTGGCCCGCTGGACAACGACAGTGCCGTAGAGTGGCTGGGGCACCTCCCGCGCTATCCGCTCGGCGATGCTGGCGACGATCAGGTCCACGCCGATCGACGCCATGCGGTCGGCCGCGTCAGGCGTCATTTGATGCCCCACCTGGATCAACTCGTTCAGAAAGGTCAAGGCTAGGCTCGTGGAGGCGAACTCAGACCCCACGGTCAACGAAGTGTAGAGCCGGGTCGGACCGAGGACGCTCTCCAGGCGCGTGCGTGGTATCTGAAGAACGAGGCAGTCTGAGCCTCTGCTCGTGGTCAGCACCGTTGGCCGGTGGTCGATCACCACCAGGTCACCCTTCCGTTGCACCGAACTCCGATCGTCCTGGCAAGATGTCGCCCGGCCGGCATACGTGAAGGTCGCCATGACAAGTCCGTCGTCGCCGTGACGCGGAATCAGGCATGTCGTCGCCTCGTTTCGCACGGCGCCCATCGTGCTGCGGTTCATCGCGATGGATCCGACGCGGGCGACCGCCATTTTGGCTTCGAACACGCTGTCGTCGAGGCGCTGCTGCTCCACCGTCGCGCCAAGCTCGGAAATCTTGTCTTTCCAGGCTTTGAAGGCGTTCCGGGGATGAAGCCCCTCGGTAGAAAACACTGTTTTCATAGGTAGATATTTTTATTCGAAGACATATCGCCAGCCGGCGAATGACACGGTGTCAGCAAGTGTGCGTCCAGAAATCTTGCTTGCAAAATTTTTCAGTTCAGATTTCTCGAGTGAAAGCACAGGTGACGTATTCGGGCTTACAACATTGTGAGATATGCCAGGTACCGATTAGCTCGTTCAGGTTTGGTCTGGGGCGGTCGATCACTACCTGAAGAGTGTCCATCGCGAAGTGTTGAGAGCAATCCGCCCCCGGCAGATGAGCGTATACACCCCGAGCATAAGATCTCAAGACCTCTCGGTTCAGACACGACAACTCGACCCGACGTCAGTTCGTCCGCACCGCGCCAATCGGACTTCATTGAACTCGGCAGCCGATAGCCGAAAATGAGAGTGCTTTCTTTGAAGCAGACTGTATTGCAATAGAGGGGCATGAACGACGGCGATTCGGAAAGGCGTCAAAAGCAATCCGCCGCGCCATGAAATCAGAATGGCAAAGCTTATGGCATCGATGCCGGTTCAGCCTGGTAACCGGTTGTTCGTATTCGATATTACATGCGATAGTGTCTTGCTTGTATCCTCTAATCATTTCGATGCCGTCGCCTAGTTGCTTAAGTGAATTGATGTAAGTTTATAATCGGCATATCAACAATCAGTCTCGTCCGGGCGCGATTTATTCAACGTCTGTTAGCGCCAACGAGACGCTCGGAGCATTCGGACTCGATCGCCTGTATCTCCCGCCTGTCGTTTTTCACCTTTCTTAAGCGCGGGATCCTGGTCGATGGCGGCCGTGATCCGCGCTTTCGTCCTCAAAGTCCGATAGATCATCCGTCCGTGAAACAAGCCGTTCCGGTCGTAAGTCTCCGTTTCATCGGGTGGCCAGCATGCGCACGCTCACGGATGCCGCTGAGGGTCGCGAGCGGGCGGAACGGCAACGTCCGCCGCGCTGCCGTTTCGCTCGGGCGTCGACCCGCTGAAATCCAGCCGAAGCGGCAGGCCTGCCGGTGACGGCGTCCAGAGACGCGAGACGCTTGACCTTCGTTTCGCGGCCACACCGGCAACGCCGCCCGCAGCCGCTCAGTCCTTCACCACCAGCGGCCCCGCCTGTGCGACCGGCAACGGCACCGGTCCGAGCCCGCAGCGCGCGGCCGCGTCGGCCGGGAGGAGCGGATCGAGGAGGTTCCGGCGCGCGGCCAGCATCAGGATGGACCGTTCCGCCGAGACCGAGTCCGGGGCCGGCGCCGCGGCGAACAGGTGCTCCAGAGCGAAGCGGTAGCGGGCGAGCCGCAGGCCGGCCTCGAGCCGCACCCAGGCGATCAGGCAGCGGTTCTCGGCGACGCGCTGGGCGGCGTCCCGCACGTCTGCGGCCTCGAGGGTCTTGGCGAAGGGCAGGCTGCGCAGGCGCGCGGCGTCCGCGTCGATCACCCGGGCGGCCAGCGCCGTGAACAGCGGGATCAGGCGGGCATCCGCCGTGGCATCGTCGCCGAGCTGGCGGTAGCGGGACACCGGTGAGCGCGACGGCTCGGCGGTCAGCGCGTCGTAATAGGCGCCGACTTCCTCGAAGCGCCAGGCCGGCGGCATCGCGTGGGCGCTGGCGAGGCCGAGCAGCAGGTCCTGGAAAGCCGAGAAGGAACTTGCCGGCTGCACGAACCGCCAAGCGCGGTCGCGCAAAGCCTGCTCGTCGTCGGTGAGCCCGGAATCCAGCAGGAGCCGACCGCGGTCATGGGTGCTGAAGCTGCCAGTCGTGTCGATGAGCCCGTTCCAGACCCCCGTCCGCGGCCGGCCGAAATCGCCGCCCTGCGTGCAGGCGGCCAGGAGCGCCAGCGTCACGCCGGCGGGCACAAGCCGGGCCGCTGCGAATGCGCGGCGGACGCGGCCCTGACGGACCGGCCTTGGGGCGTTGGCGGACACGGCGCGTCGCCGCTCGGGCATCGCCGGGATGCCGTCAGGAGGCGAGGCGCTCGTAGCGCACGCCGAGGAACAGCAGGATTTCGCCGCGCCGCTCGTCCGAGCGCGGGATCCGGAAGGCTTTCCGCGCCTCCGGGCCGGGGAAGGGAATCACGATCGTGTCCGCGGCCGGGGCGGCCTCGCGCGTCCGGCCCGTCATGGCGACGCACGGGCTGTCGTCGGTCTCCTGCGGCTTGAAAAGGCTCATGGTCTCCGGCTCCTGTCGGCGGTCCGAGCGTCCGGCCCGGGCCCTGCGGAGGGCGTCGGCAAGGGCTACGAGGGCAATCCAACACGGGGTGGTTAACGGACTCTTTCCGGCGAATGCACCGGGATTCGACCCTTCGGACGGGTTGGCGCGCGAATTGCGAAGACGGATTTGCCCATGGCGGGCGTTTCCTCCCTTTGACTTGAGGCCCTGCCCGATCCCGGGCGGGGCCGTTTCTTGTGAGGATGCCCTCGTCCGGAGCGACGCTCGGGCGATGCGGCCCGGCGGCAACACTCCGGCGAAGCGTGGCCGCGACGTCGGCGCGCGGAACCCCCATGAACCTCCGACGCTTGCCTACCGCCCGGCGCGACCGATATGCCGGAGGCCTGTGGAGGGGATCGCCGCGTCGGTCCTCCGCCCGAACGAAATTTGAGGACACCGCTGAATGCGACTGGTTCCGGAACGATCCCTGCGCGCTGTCCGCCGCCGCGGGCTGGCCGCGTTGGCGCTGCTCGCGCTCGCCGCCGGCCCGGCCCACGCCCAACGCGAGGACCAGGGTCTACAGCTCGGCTGTGCGAACGACTATTTCCGCCTCTGCGCCGGCGTCGACCCGAACAGCCCGGACGCGGAGAAGTGCATGACGCGCAACCGCAAGCGCCTGTCGCCCGAGTGCCGTTCGGCCATCGGGGATTACGACAAGCGTACCGGCAGCAAGTCGCTGTCCGACGATTGAGCGCGGATCCGATCGAGACGATCGCGGCCGGCGAGGGGCGTTATCGATGAGCCTGACCGTCGCGGTTCAGATGGACCCGATCCAGAACATCCGGATCGCGGGTGACACCACCTTCGCCCTGCTGCTGGAAGCCCAGCGGCGGGGCCATTCCCTCCTGCACTACACGCCGGACCGGCTCTCGATGCAGGGCCGGCGCGTCACCGCCCGGGTCGAGCGGCTGACCGTCCAGGATGTCGAGGGCGCGCATTTCACCCTGGCGCCGCCGGAGCGGATCGACCTCGCCGAGGCGGATGTGGTGCTGATGCGCCAGGATCCGCCTTTCGACATGGCCTACATCACGGCCACCCACATGCTGGAGCGGATCCACCCGGAGACGTTGGTCGTCAACGATCCCTTCGAGGTGCGCAACGCCCCAGAGAAGCTGTTCGTCCTCGACTTCCCCGAATTGATGCCACCGACCCTGATCAGCCGCGACAAGGCGGAGATCGAGGCGTTCCGGCTGGAGCACGGCACCGTGGCGATGAAGCCGCTGCACGGGCACGGCGGCGCGGCGGTGTTCAAGGTCACCGAGAAGGACCCGAATTTCGGCTCCATGTTCGACCTGTTCGCCACGACCTTCCGGGAGGCCTGGGTGGTGCAGCGTTACCTCGACCGGGTGACAGAGGGCGACAAGCGCATCATCCTGGTCGACGGCGTCCCCATGGGCGCGGTCAACCGGGTGCCGGCGGCCAACGACATCCGCTCCAACATGGTCCGCGGCGGTGCCGCTTCCGCCTCGGAGCTGACGGAGCGCGAGCGCGAGATCTGCGCCGCGATCGGTCCGGAACTGGCGCGCCGCGGCCTGATCCTGGTCGGGATCGACGTGATCGACGGCCATCTCACCGAGATCAACGTCACCTCCCCCACCGGCATCCGGGCGATCCAGCGTCTCGGCGGCCCCGACCTTTCGGTTGCGGTCTGGGACGCGATCGAATCCCGGATCACGGCGCGCAAGGGCGTGTGATCGAAGCGCCCTCCCGGAGACGTCTCGGCGCACCCCCTCCCCCGCGGAGCTGCGATGGTCACACATCGCTGGCCGAGACGTTCTCTCCTCCCCCTTGCGGCTACGGGCTACACAGGTTTGAGAAACAGGTGCTGTCGCGGACCGCGATGCGTCCTTCTCCCAGGCGGGCTACCGGATGCACACATCTTCGACGCTAGAGGGCAGCGGTCGGATACAATCGCATGTCCCTCCCCCGCAGAGGGGGAGGGAGGGCGCGTGTCATCTCTGGAGCTTGGTCTAAAGTCCAGCCGGAGCGATACAAAACCCGACGTGTGGATCCGGTAGCCCGCAGAGGGGGGAGAGCAGCGGGGCCGTTCACGCCCGTTCTTTAATGAAGATGTCCAAACACTGTGATCCGTCCGCCGCGCTCACGTCTCCGCCTTCGGCGTCGCACTGAGCTCGGCCCAGTCGAACTCCTCCTCCAGCAGGTAATAGGCGTCGTCGCCGATGCGGCCGCGGCGGCGCAGGGCCAGCACCGCGTCGCGGGCCGCCTCGACGGCGTGGCGCCGCGCGGCATCCGCCGGCAGGCTCTCCGGAGCACGGCCCTCCTCGTGCTCCTCGGCCTCCGCCAGGGCCGCGCGGAATTCGGCGCGCAGGGCGTCGGTGGCCGGCTCGTCCTCGGCTTCGGCGAGTGAGTCGAGGGCGGCCTTGTAGGCTGCGGCCCGGGCGCGCCCCGTCTCGCGTCCCACGGGGTCGTCGTCCTCCAACTTCAGGTACGCCAGGAGTGGGCGCAGCGTCAGGCCCTGGACGATCAGGGTGCCCAGCACGGTGAAGAAGGCGGTGAACACCACGAGGTCCCGGTGCGGGAAGGCGGCGGGCAGCGCCAGGGCGGCCGCCACCGTGACGATCCCGCGCATGCCCGCCCAGGACAGGGCGAGGCCGGGGCCGAGACGCGCCGGCGCGCCCGCCTGCCGGAGACCGAGGCCGCGCATCCCGGTGGTCGGCAGGACCCAGGCAAGGCGGGTCACCACTACGGTGGCGAAGGTCGCACCGGCGAGGATCAGGGCCTGCCACGCATCCGCGCCGGTCAGCCGGTCCCGGATCGGATCGATCTGGATGTCGATCAGCACGAAGGCCAGGACGTTGAGCACGAACACCGCCGTGTCCCACACCGCGTAGGAGATCACCCGGGCCCGCGGCGCGGTCACGCCGGGCGCGCGACGGGCAACCGTCACCGCGAAGGTGACGATGGTGAGCACGCCGGAGAGGTCCAGCCGCTCCGCCGCGAGCCAGATCCCGAAGGCGGCGACGAACTGCATCACGATCGCGCTCGCCGGGTCGGTGATGCGCCGCGTGAGGGCGACGAAGATCACGCCGAGGACGGGCCCGACGGCGAGGCTCGCCACCACGCCCAGGAGAAACGCCGGCGCCACCTCGATCGGGTGGAAGGTGCCGGCCATCGCGGCCGCGACGGCGAGGCGGTAGATCAGCAGCGAGGCGGCGTCGTTGAGCAGGCTCTCGCCGCGCAGAATCGTGGCGAGGCGGTGCGGCATCGGCGCGTGCTTGAGCACCGCCAAGGCCGCCACCGCGTCGGGCGGGGCGACCACGGCGCCGAGCACGAGGCAGGCGGCGAGCGGCATGTCCGGCACGATCAGCTTCGCCACCACCGCGACCGCGACGGTCGTGACCGCGACGGCGCCGACCGCCAGCCCGAACACGGCGCGCCAATTCTCCTTCAGGTCCCGGATGGAGGCATCGAACCCGGCATCGAGCAGCACCGGCGCCAGAAACAGGGCGAGGGCGAGTTCGGGATCGAGGCGCAGATTCGGCACTCCCGGGACGAAGGCGAGGCCGACGCCGCCCAGGGCCAGGAAGGCCGGATAGGGCGCACCGAGCCGGCGCGCGAGGCCAGCCAACAGGACGGCGCCGAACAGGACGCCGACGACCCACTCGAAGATCAGCATGCTGCTGAAAGAGGCGACGCGCGGGACCGTTCCCGATTTCGCCGGCGGGCCGCGTGGGGCGGCGTTGCGCCTGCGGCGACCGCCCGGACCGGGGCGCGGGCCACCACGACGGTCTTTGCAGGACCCGCGCGCTCGCCTAACCCTTGGCCTGGGACACCACAGGACCGCCGATGCCCGAGACCCCCGTCTTCACCTCCGCGGCCGTCGCCGCCCCCCACGACCTCGCCGCGCAGGCCGGCCAGACCGTTCTCGCCCAGGGCGGCAACGCCGTCGAGGCGATGGTGGCGATGGCAGCCTCGATCGCGGTGGTCTACCCGCACATGAACGGGATCGGCGGCGACGGGTTCTGGCTGGTGCGGGAGCGCGGCGGCCGGGTGCGCGGCATCGAGGCCTGCGGCCCGGCCGGGCGCCTCGCCACGATCCAGCGCTACCGCGAGAAGGACTACGACGCGATCCCCGCCCGCGGCCCCGACGCGATGGTGACGGTGGCCGGGGCGGTCGGCGGCTGGCGCCTTGCCCTGGACCTGGCCCGGGCGCTCGGCGGGCGCCTGCCCCTGGAGACGCTGCTCGCCGACGCGATCGGGCAGGCGCGCAACGGCGTCCCGGTCTCGCCCTCCGAGGCGCGCTATGTGCCCCAGGAACTCGACACGCTCCACGACGCCCCGAATTTTGCCCCGACCTTCCTGAAGGACGGGAAGCCCTATCCGGCGGGCGAGACCCGGGCGTTGCCGCGCCTCGCCGCGACCCTGGAGCAGCTCGCCCATGCGGGGCTCAACGATTTCTACCGCGGTGACGTGGCCCGGGAGATCGGCGCCGACCTGGAACGCCTCGGCGCGCCGGTGACCCGGGCGGACCTCGAAGCCTACGCGGCCGTCGAGCGGGCGCCCCTCTCGATCCGGCGCCGCGACGCGACGCTCTACAACTTCCCGCCCCCGACCCAGGGGCTGGCCGCGCTCCTGATCCTCGGGATCTTCGACCGCCTGACCATCGCCGAGGCGGAGAGCACGGCCCAGTACCACGGGCTGATCGAGGCGACGAAGCGGGCCTTCGCGATCCGCGACCGGGTGGTGACGGATTTCGGCCGCCTGCGGCACGACCCCGCCGCCTTCCTGACGCCCGAGCGCCTGGCCCGCGAGGCGGCCCAGATCGATATGGGCCGCGCCGCCCGGGTGCCCCTTCCCGATCCGGGCCACGGCGACACGGTGTGGATGGGGGCGATCGACAAGGACGGGCTCGCCGTCTCCTACATCCAGTCGGTCTACTGGGAATACGGCTCCGGCACGGTGCTGCCGGCCACCGGCATCTGCTGGCAGAACCGGGGCATGTCGTTCTCCCTCGACCCGGCGGCGGTGAACCCGCTGGAGCCCGGTCGGCGGCCGTTCCACACCCTGATCCCGGCGCTGGCCTGCTTCGATGACGGCCGGGTGATGAGCTACGGCAGCATGGGCGGCGACGGCCAGCCGCAATTCCAGGCGCAGATCTTCAGCCGCTACGCCGATTACGGGATGTCAGTGGCCGACGCCGTCGACGCCCCGCGCCTGCTCTACGGCCGGACCTGGGGAGCGCCCTCGCTCAGCGTGAAGGTGGAGGACCGATTCGACCCGGCCTGCATCGCGGCCCTCGGGCGCCTGGGCCACGAGATCGAGGAGCTTGGCGGCTCCTACATCGACTCCCTGGGCCATGCCGGCATGCTGGTCCGCCACGCGCGGAACGGGCGGATCGAGGCCACCCACGATCCGCGTTCGGACGGTGGGGCGCTGGGCCTCTGAGCCGGCCTGGGGCGGGCTGCCCTCAGGGCAGGGCCCGCACCAGCTCGCGGAACCGGTCGCCGCGGATCTCGAAGTTCGGGAACTGATCGTAGGAGGCACAGGCCGGCGAGAGCAGCACCACCGGCTCGGGGGCGCCCGAGGCGGCGGCGTTCTCGGCGGCCTTCGGGACCGCCACGTCCAGCGTCTCGCAGCGGGTATAGGGCACGGCCCCCTCCAGGGTCGCCGCGAAGGCATCGGAGGCCGCGCCGATCAGGTAGGCGTGGGCGACCCGCTCGAAATACGGGACCAGGGGGAAGATGCCGCCGTCCTTCGGCTTGCCGCCGAGGATCCAGTGGATGTCCCGGAAGGCGGTCAGCGCCTTCTCGGTGGAATCCGCGTTGGTCGCCTTGGAATCGTTGACGAACAGGACGGGCCCGCGCCGTCCGACCTCCTCCATCCGGTGCGGCAGGCCGGGGAACGAGCTCAGCCCGGCCTGGATCGCGTCGAGCGGCAGGCCCAGCGCCCGCGCCACGGCGACCGCCACCGCGGCGTTCTGCCAATTGTGCGCGCCTCGGAGCGATCCGATCCCGTTCACGTCGGCGAGCGCCGTGCCGTCCGGCTCGCGGACGATGCCGTCGCGCACGGTCAGGGCGTCGGCGCAGAGCACGTCGCCATGGGGCACGTGCACGCGCACGAGGTCGGTGCCGCGCCGGTCGGCGATGGCCCGGCTGGGGGCATCGTCGATGCCGACCACCGCCAGACCCGCGCCGCGGATCAGGCGCTCCTTGATGGCCGCGTACTGCTCCATGGTGCCGTGGCGGTCGAGATGGTCCGGGGTGATGTTCATCAGCACGCCGACGCTCGGATCGAGGCCCGGCGTCAGGTCGATCTGGAACGACGACATCTCGATCACGTGGACGCGTCCCGCATCGGGCGGCGCCAGCGACAGGATCGCGGTGCCGATATTGCCGCCCACCTGCACGTCGCGGCCGGCCTGGGCGAGGACATGGGCGACGAGGGCCGTGGTGGTCGATTTGCCGTTTGTCCCGGTGATCGCCACGAACGGGGCCCCCGGCGCGGTCACCCGGCGCTCGCGGCAGAACAGCTCGATGTCGCCGACGATCTCCACCCCCGCGTCGCGGGCCAGCCGGACGGTCCAGTGCGGCTCGGGATGGGTCAGCGGCACGCCGGGGCTGAGTACGAGGGCCGCGAGGCCGGACCAGTCGGCCTTGCGCAGGTCCCGGGTCTCGATCCCCGCGTCCCGGGCGCGGGCGAGGCTGTCGGCGTTGTCGTCCCAGGCGATCACTTCGGCGCTGCCGGCCCTCAGCGCATGGGCCGTGGCCAGCCCCGAGCCGCCCAGCCCGAACAGGGCGATGGTCTTGCCTTCGAAAACGGTGATGGGAATCATGGTGAGGCTCGGAACGCGATGGCGGCATCTGGCCGATCCCATCCCTCATCCCGAGGCACCCGCTTCGCGGCTGCACCTCAGGATGAGGACCTGAGTGGGATCAACGATCTCCGCCGGTCGAATAGCACACAATCTCAGCGCAGCTTTAGTGTTGCCAACCCGGCGAGCGCCAGGATCACCGCGATAATCCAGAAGCGGATCACGACCTGCGGTTCCTTCCAGCCCTTCTGCTCGAAATGGTGGTGGATCGGCGCCATGCGGAAGACCCGTTTGCCCGTGAGCTTGAACGAGGCGACCTGGATGATCACCGACATCATCTCCAGGACGAACAGGCCGCCGACGATCGCCAGGACGATCTCGTGCTTGGTCGCCACCGCGATGGTGCCGAGCAGGCCGCCGAGCGCCAGGGAGCCGGTGTCGCCCATGAAGATCTGGGCCGGGGGGGCGTTGAACCACAGGAAGCCGAGGCCGGCCCCGATCACCGCGCCGCAGACCACGGCCAGTTCGCCGGAGTCGCGGACGTAGTTCACCTGCAGGTAGCTCGCCGTGAAGGAGTTGCCGACGAGGTAGGCGATGAACCCGAAAGTGCCGCAGGCGATCATCACCGGCACGATCGCGAGCCCGTCGAGCCCGTCGGTCATGTTCACGGAATTGCCCGCGCCGACGATCACGAAGGCCCCGAACAGGGCGTAGAACCAGCCGAGGTTCAACAGCGCGTCCTTGAACACCGGGAAGGCCAACTGGTTCTGGAGGGCCGCGGGCGAGTAGATCGAGATGATCGTGCAGGCCGCGATGGCGATCAGCGCCTCGAGCGCCAGCCGGAACTTGCCCGAGAAACCCTTGTGCGACTGCTTCGTGACCTTGAGATAATCGTCGTAGAAGCCGATCGCCCCGAACCCGAGGGTGACGGTGAGCGTCACCCAGACGTAGTGGTTGCGGGGGTTCGCCCAGAGCAGGATCGCCACCACCGCGCCCGCCAGGATCATCAGGCCGCCCATGGTCGGCGTGCCGCGCTTGGTCAGCAGGTGGGTCTGCGGCCCGTCCTCGCGGATCGGCTGGCCCTTGCCCTGGCGCAGGCGCAGGAGCGAGATGATCCAGGGCCCGAACCAGAACACGAACAGCCCCGCCGTGAACAGCGCGCCGCCGGTGCGGAAGGTGATGTAGCGGAACACGTTGAACGGCGTGAAGGTGCCGCTCAGTTCCGAGAGGAGGTACAGCATCCGGGCGCTCGGCCCCTCTGTTCAGTCGCGGGTTTCGGGGGGCGGCACCGAACGTCCCGGACGCTCGGGCGTGCCGATCATGGGGCGGCGGCCGTGCGGATCTCGACATCGGCGCGCCGCGTCGGATCGACCGCGTAGCGGGCTTTCAGCGCCTCGACAATCCGGCCCATGCGGCTGCCGTTCGATCCCTTGACCATGACGGCGTCGCCGGGGCGCAGGACCCCGGCGAGGGGCTCGATCAGATCGATGGCGGCGTCGGCCACGCCGCCGCGCCGGCTCACCGGCAGGGCCTCGAACAGGTGGCGCATCAGCGGACCGGCCGCGAAGACGAGGTCGATGCGTGCCGCCTCGATCGCCTCCGCCAGGCCGCGATGGAGGTCGGGGGCGGCGGGCCCGAGTTCCAGCATGTCGCCGAGCACCGCGATGCGGCGCCCGCGCGGGCCGGTCTCGATGCCGGCGAGCGTCGCCAGCGCCGCCCGCACCGAGGCGGGGTTGGCGTTGTAGCTCTCGTCGACCAAGTAGGCGGTGCCGCCGCCGATCGCCAGCGCGGTGCGCTCGCCGCGCCCGACCGGCGGCGTCAGCGCCCCGAGGGCGAGGGCGGCCCGGGCGAGATCGGCGCCCAGCGCGTGGATCACCGCCATGACGCCCAGCGAATTCAGCGCCGTGTGCCGGCCCGCGGTGCCGAGCCTGTAGGTGACCGGTTGGCCCATCACCACCGCGTCCACCACCGACAGGTCGGGGCGGAGCACGATCCGCTGGGCCCGGACATCGGCCTGCGGGTGCTCGCCGAAGCTGATCACCCGGCCGGCCCGGGAGGCAAGCGCGTGTGCCACGAGCCGCTCGAAATGCTGGGCATCGCGGTTGATGATCGCCACGCCGCCCGGCCGGAGCCCGGAGAAGATCTCGCCCTTGGCGTCCGCGATGGCGGCGAGCGAGGCGAAATGCTCGATATGCACCGGCTCGACCGTGGTGATCAGCGCGATGTCGGGCCGGACCTGGGCGGCGAGCGGCACGATCTCGGCCGCGTGGTTCATCCCGATCTCGAATACGCCGTAGCGCGTGGAGGCCGGCATCCGGGCGAGCGTCAGCGGCACGCCCCAGTGGTTGTTGTAGGAGGCCGCCGAGGCGTGGGTCTCGCCCTGCTCGGCCAGGACGTGGCGCAGGGCCTCCTTGGTGCCGGTCTTGCCGACGGAGCCGGTCACCGCGACCACGTGCGCGCTCGTCCGGGCGCGGGCCGCGGCCCCGAGGCGGGTCATCGCCGTCAGGACCGGATCGTCGCCCGCCTCGCGCACCGCCAGCAGGGGGCCGTGCGTCGCGAGATCCGCGGCGCGGTCCGCGCGCACCACCGCGGCGCCGGCGCCGCGTCCGATTGCTCCGGCGACGAAGTCGTGGCCGTCGCGCGCCTCGCCCCGGATGGCGAAGAACAGGTCGCCGGGCTGGAGCGTCCGGGTATCGATCGACGCGCCGCCGATCGGCCGGACCGCGCCCATCAGGCGCCCGCCGGTGGCGGCTTCCAGCTCCTCGCAGGTCCAGAGTGCGGTCATGATCCCCCCGTCGCCGTCAAGCGGCCGCGTCGGCGATGGCGGCGCGCAGGACCGCGTGATCCGAGAACGGCAGGGTGCGATCCCCCACGATCTGGCCGGTTTCATGACCCTTGCCGGCGACGACCAGCACGTCGCCGGGTCCGAGCCGGCGAACGGCATTCCGGATCGCCTCGGCCCGGTCGCCGATCTCCTCGGCGCCCGGGGCCGCCGCCAGGATCGCCTGGCGGATCGAAGCAGGCTCCTCGGTGCGCGGGTTGTCGTCGGTGACGATGACCGTGTCGGCCAGCCGATGGGCGATGGCGCCCATGAGCGGGCGCTTGCCGCGGTCGCGGTCGCCGCCGCAGCCGAACACCACCACCAGCCGGCCGGACGCGAAGGGACGCAGGGCCGTCAGCACGCTTTCCAGGGCTTCGGGCTTGTGGGCGTAATCGACGAGACACAGGCCGCCCCGCGCCTCCCCGATCCGTTCCATGCGGCCGGGCACGCCGGTGAGATGGTCCAGGGCCGCGAAGACGCCGGCGGGATCGGCCGCGCCGGCCGGGGTGGCCAGCGCGAGGCCGGCCGCCACCAGGGCGTTCTCGACCTGGAACTCGCCGACGAGCGGCAGCCGGAGGGTGTGGTCGCGGCCGTCGAAGGCGATGCGGACCGTCTGGGCGAATCCCTCCGTCCGGACCGATTCGACCCGCAGGTCCCGGCCGTTGCGGCCGACCGTGCGGACGGGCCGCCCGGCGCGCTGCGCGGCGGCGATCACCCGATCGGCATAGGCCCCGTCGGCGTTGACCACCACCGGACAGCCCGGGGGCAGAAGATCGGTGAAAAGCCGTACCTTCGCAGCAAGATACTCCTCGATGCTCGCGTGATAGTCGAGGTGGTCGCGGCCGAGATTGGTGAACCCCGCCGCCGCGAGCCGCACGCCGTCCAGGCGGCGCTGCTCGATCCCGTGCGAGGAGGCCTCCATGGCGAGGTCGGTGACGCCCTCGCGGGCCAGGCGCGCCAGGGTCTCGTGCAGGGTCACCGGGTCCGGGGTGGTGAGCGAGCCGTAGTGCGCGCCGCGGTTTGTGACGATCCCGACGGTGCCCAGGCTCGCCGCGTCGCGCCCGAGCCGTGCCAGGATCTGGCGCACGAAATCGGCGACCGAACTTTTCCCTGCGGTGCCGGTGACCGCCACAACGGTCTCCGGCTGCGCCCCCGCCAGCCGGGCGGCGGCGAGCGCCAGCGCCCGTCGCGCATCCGCTACGGCGACCCAGGCGACTGAATCAGGAAGATCCGCGGGTCGCTCGCCTTCGCCAATCACCGCCATCGCGCCGCGATTGGCCGCCCGCGCGGCGAAGCGGCGCCCGTCGGCCTTGGTGCCCGGCACGGCGACGAACACCGTGCCGGAGGCGACCTGCCGGCTGTCGGCGGTCAGTCCCGACACGGCCAGGTCGCTTGCCGCGCCGGAGGCTTCCGGGAAGAGCTCGGCGAGCCGGGCGCTCACGACACCACCATCACGGGCCGCCGAGCTGGTTGACGTGGTAGGCGTTGAGCTTGACCATCTGCGGGAACGGCCTCACCGGCGGCTCGAATTGCGGCGGCAGGCCGAGGATCGGCGCAACGCGCTCGATCACCTTGCCGGTGACGACGCCCGCGTTCCAGGCCGCGGTGGCGTAGCCGCCGGATTCGGGCAGACCCTGCGGCTCGTCCATGATCGTGACGAACAGGTATTTCGGGTCGTTCATCGGCGCCGCCGCCATGAAGGTGGTGAAGAGGCGGTTGTGGATGTAGCGGCCGCCGATCACCTTCTCGGCCGTGCCGGTCTTGCCGCCGACGAAGTAGTACGGGATCGCGGCCTTCTTGGCCGAGCCCTCGGAGGCGTTCAGCCGCATGATGTAGCGCATGGCCTCGGAGGTCTGGCTCGACAGGACGTGCGTGGACCGCGCCTTGTCGTCGGGGTTCGCCTTCATGAAGGTCGGGGTGATCAGGTCGCCGCCGTTAGCGATCGCCGCCACCGCGGCCGCGGCCTGGATCGGCGCCACCGCGATGCCGTGGCCGAACGCGATGGTGATCGTGTTGATCTCGCTCCAGCGCGACGGGACGATCGGGGCCGCGCTCTCGGGCAATTCGGTGCGCAGCCGGTCGAGCAGGCCCATCTTCTTCAGGAACGCCTTGTGTCCGGGCACGCCGACGCCCAGCGCCATCTTGGCCGAGCCGATGTTCGACGAGTGGGTGAACACCTCCGGCATCGTGATCAGCCGGTTGGTGCCGTGATACTCGTGGATCTTCTGGCGGCCCCAGTTCAGCACGCCGCCGCGGGTGTCGAAGGTCGAGTTGACGTTGTACTTGCCGGAATCCAGCGCCATGGCGAGGGTCATCGCCTTGAAGGTCGAGCCCATCTCGTAGACGCCGACATTCATGCGGTTGATCCGGTCGGGGGAGAGCGCGTCCTTCGGGTCGTTCGGGTCGAAATCCGGCATCGAGACCAGGGCGATGACCTCGCCGGTCTTCACGTCGAGGATCATGGAGGCGCCGGCCTTCGCCTTGAAGTGGTCGATGCCCCAGGCGAGCTCGTCGCGCACCGCGAACTGGGCGCGCAGGTCGAGGGAAAGCTGCACCGGCTTCAGGTCGGCCTGCTTGCTCACCAGACCGAAGCTGTTGAGTGCCTGGAGGCCGGTGGAGTCGATGTACTTCTCCATGCCGGCGATGCCGATGCCGTCGAGGTTGGTCGCGCCCAGGATATGGGCGGCGGCGACGCCGTTCGGGTAGACGCGCTTGTGGTCGGGCAGGAAGCCGATGCCGGGAATCCCGAGCCGGTGGACTTCGGCCTGCTGCTTCGGCGTCAGCTCGCGCTTCACCCAGACGAAGCCGGCGCCGCTGCGGCCTTTCCGCGAGGACAGCTTCGCGCGCAGCTCGGAGGCGTTGAGCTCCGGCAGCACGGCGGTGAGGAGTTCCACCGCCTCGTCCTTATCGTAGATGTTGCCGGGCTCGGCGAAGACCGAGACCGTGCGGATGTCGGTGGCCAGGATCTCGCCGTTGCGGTCGACGATGTCGGGCCGGAAGGCCGTGGACGACGCCGCCGCGACCCGGTGCTCCTGGCTCGGCGGATCCCCGAAGATCGCCATCATCAGGAGCTTGGCCGAGATCGTCCCGAACACGGCGACGAAGACCAGCCCGACCAGGGCCACGCGCATGTGCGACCGCTCGATGGCCAGCCGGAACATGCTGCGCACGAAGGCCTTCGTGCGGTCGGCGCGCGGCTCCGGGGCGAGCGCCTCCTCGGGGAGCGCGCGCGGGGCGGTGGCGGCGAGCGCGAGGGCGGCGGCCTCGAGCAAGGCGGCCTCGTGCGTCGACACGGCGGCCTCGTCGGGAATCAGGTCGGCGTCATCGGACACGGGAGACTACCTCGAAGCCGTCGTCGGGGTGCGGGTCGTGGTGACGGTGCGGGTGATCGCACCGGTGGTGCGCGGCTCGACGGCACCCTTGTCCTTGGGCGTCGCCGTCGCTGCGAGCAGCCGGCCGATCTCGTCGCCCCGCTCCTGCCGGGCGGGCAGGTCCGCGAGGCGCGCCAGGTGGCTCGTGCCGATCGGCACCAGGTCGAGATGCTTGTCGACGGCCGCCTGAAGCCGGTCCGGCCGGGTCAGGAGCTGCCACTCGGCGCGCAGCACCGCGATCGCCTGGCGCTCGGAGTGCAGCGCGCTCTGCAGCTTCGAGACCTGGGCGCCCTGGTAGAGCGTGTCGTACTTGATCGAGTAGGCGTAGATCGCCGAAGCGACGAGCCCGGCCACCGCCAGGAGGTTCAGGAGGCGGATCATCGACGGTGGCCCCCGCGGGCGGCTTCGGGAAGGCTCGCCAGGGCGGTCAGGGCCGCGAGCGGCTCCGGCACCTCGGATTCCGTGCGCGCGGCGGCACGGAGCTTGGCCGAGCGGGCGCGCGGATTGCGCGCGGTCTCGGCCTCGCCCGGCAGGACCGGGCCCTTGGTCACGAGATCGAAACTGCGCACCGTCTCCACGGGCGTGCCCGGCAGGTGCCGCGAGCCCTGTCCGGCGCGACCGCTACGGGCGGCGAAGAACTGCTTGACGATCCGATCCTCCAGGGAATGGAACGTCACGACGGCGAGCCGCCCGCCGGGCCTGAGCACCCGCTCCGCCGCGTGCAGCGCGCGCACCAGCTCGCCGAGTTCGTCGTTCACGGCGATCCTGAGGCCCTGGAAGGTCCGCGTCGCCGGATGGATGTGGCTCCCGGGCTCGACCCGGACGACGCCAGCGACCAACTTGGCGAGCTGCGCGGTCGTCTCGATCCGGCCGCGGCGGCGGGCCTCGTGGATCGCCCGCGCCACGGCCCGCGAGCGACGCTCCTCGCCGTAATGATAGATGATGTCGGCCAGAACCACCTCTTCGGCCTCATTGACGAGGTCCGCGGCGCTCGGGCCATCGCCACCCATGCGCATGTCGAGGGGGCCGTCGTGGCGGAACGAGAAACCGCGCTCGGGCAGGTCGAGCTGCATCGACGAGACGCCGATGTCGAGCACGACGTGATCCGCCCGCGCCTCGCCCCCCTCGACCAGGAGGGCGTCGAGATCGCCGAAGCGCCCGTTCATCAGCCGGAGACGTCCGGGGAACGCGGCCGCCATCGCCTGGCCGGCCGCGATCGCGGTCGGGTCGCGGTCGATGGCGAGGATCTGCAGGGCCGGATCGCGCTCCAGCAGCGCGCGGGTATAGCCGCCGGCTCCGAAGGTGCCGTCGACCGCGAGGCCGCCCTCGGTCCGCAGGGCGTCCGTCACCGCGTCGAGCAGGACCGGGATGTGCGGCGGGGCTGTGGGTTCCCGCTCCGCGCAGCCCTGGCGCGCCGCGGTCAGCAAAGCGGTCGAGGGACGTCGCCGGTTCATGGGCGCCTCGGCGCGGCGGCGCGATCGGGGGCGGGATGGCGGAGCGCTCCGGAACTCCGGGCGCTGATGCGGCTCGTGCGTCTCATGGTGCCCTGTACCGGGCCGCCCGAGGGCGGCGCGCGTGACGGGAACGGCACCGGATGCGACATGCGCAAAACGCCGCGCACGGACGGGACCTGCTCGAAGGCAAGTTGCGCCCGGCGATCCGATACGCGCCGTTGACGGGAGGATGCCGGGTATCATGGGCCTCGGAGGATCGTCAACGCACGCGCTTGGCGCTGCCGCGCGGACCGATCTGACCCCGCCAAGGTTAACCGGAGGTTTTTGCCGCGCGGGAAATTCGGCCTCCGCGCCATCCGGTCCGGCCGGTCCCGCCGCCGGGCCGCCGACCCGCGACAAGGCCTTGCAGCCGCGTCGCTTTTTGGTCGGTGGTGGATCAGCCGGCCTATAAGCCGGGTTCTGTAGGGCCGGAGCGCCGGAGCGCCCCGACGTGGCGGCCATTCCTCTGGGACGGTCGTCGCCGACCGCCTCGAGCAACCAACCCGGGCGACTGGCCTGGAGAGCCGGCCTGCCCTTCTCGCGAAGGGCGCGCCGCCCCTATTCGGTCTTGCTCCCGGTGGGGTTTGCCATGCCGTCCGCGTTGCCGCGTCCGCGGTGCGCTCTTACCGCACCCTTTCACCCTGACCCCGGACGCGTCCGGGGCGGTCTGCTCTCTGTGGCACTGTCCCTGGGGTCGCCCCCGCCGGACGTTATCCGGCACCGTCTCTCCATGGAGCCCGGACTTTCCTCCCCGGACGCCGAAGCGCCCGGAGCGGCCGCCCGGCCGGCTGATCCGCGGGCAGATGCGCCCGCGCCGCCGCCCGGGTCAAGGTCGGTTACCAGGAGCCGGTGTTCTCCATGGAGGCCCAGGGCTCCTGCGGCTCCTTCGCGCCGCCCTTCTGGAGGATCTCGATGGAGATGCCGTCCGGCGACTTCACGAAGGCCATGTGGCCGTCGCGCGGGGGCCGGTTGATGGTCACGCCCTTGTCCCGGAGCCGCGCGCAGAAGGCGTAGATGTCGTCGACCTGATAGGCGAGGTGCCCGAAATTGCGCCCGCCCGAGTAGGTTTCCGGATCCCAGTTGTAGGTGAGTTCGACGAGCGGCGACTTCGTCTCCGTCGCCCGGGCGGCATCCCCCGGCGCTGCCAGGAAGACGAGGGTGAAGCGGCCCTTCTCGTTGTCGATCCGGCGCACCTCCTGGAGGCCGAACGTATCCACGTAGAAGGCGAGCGCCCGGTCGAGATCGGCCACCCGGACCATGGTGTGCAGGTATTCCATCGGCGGCACTGCCTCTGTTGCGGCGGGGGCCGTCGCGACGCCCCCCGAGAAACGGACACGACCGGGCGCGCCCGCGGCGGCCGGTCGCGCTCCTAGCTAGAGCGCGGGCCGGCGCACGGGTAGACCGGGCCCGCAGCCCGCCGTGACCGGGGGCGCCGGGTGGACGCCCGCGCGACCGCGTTGCGCCGGGCGCCGCGAGGGACCAGAACGGACCCGATCCAGACCCGAAGTGAGAGACGCATGCGCACCGAGACGCCGCCGCTGATCCGCCTCGAGGAATACCGGCCGAGCGACTACCTGATCGACCGGGTCGACCTCGACATCCGCCTCGATCCGCACGCCACCCGGATCGACGCGACCCTGGCGCTGCGCCCGAACCCGGATGGCATCCCGGGGGCGCCGCTGATCCTCGACGGCGATGACCTGCGGCTGGTGTCCCTTGCCCTGGACGGGGCGGAACCCGCGAGCGACGCCTACACGGTGTCCCCGTCGGGCCTCAGCCTGCTCGCTCCGCCCCGGCGGCCCTTCACCCTGCGCCTCGTCACCGAGGTCGACCCCACGGCCAACACCCGGCTGATGGGCCTCTACCGCTCGAACGGCGTCTATTGCACGCAATGCGAGGCCGACGGCTTCCGCCGCATCACCTACTTCCTCGATCGCCCCGACGTCATGGCGGTCTACACCACGCGGATCGAGGCGGACCGGGCCGAGGCGCCGGTGCTGCTGGGCAACGGCAACCGGATCGACGCCGGCCCGGTCGGCGCCGACCGGCACTTCGCCGTCTGGCACGACCCGCACCCGAAGCCCGCCTACCTGTTCGCCCTGGTCGGCGGCCGGCTCGGGATGGTCGAGACCCGGTTCACCACCGCCGAGGGACGCGCCGTCACCTGCGCGGTCTATGTCGAGCCCGGCAAGGAGCCCCGGGCGGACTACGCCCTCGATGCCGTGATCCGCTCCATGGCCTGGGACGAGGCCGCCTTCGGCCGCGCCTATGACCTCGACTTGTTCAACGTCGTCGCCGTGTCCGACTTCAACATGGGCGCGATGGAGAACAAGGGCCTCAACATCTTCAACGACAAATACGTTCTGGCGAGCCCCGAGACGGCGACCGACGGGGATTACGCGGCCATCGAGGCGATCATCGCCCACGAGTATTTCCACAACTGGTCGGGCAACCGCGTCACCTGCCGGGACTGGTTCCAGCTCTGCCTGAAGGAGGGCCTGACGGTCTTTCGCGACCAGGAATTCTCCTCCGACATGCGGTCCCGGCCGGTGCACCGGATCGCCGAGGTCCGGTCCCTGCGCGCGCGCCAGTTCCCCGAGGATGCCGGGCCGCTGCGCCACCCGGTACGGCCGCGGGCCTACGCGGAGATCAACAACTTCTACACGGCAACCGTCTACGACAAGGGCGCGGAAATCGTCCGGATGCTGCGCACCCTGATCGGCCCGGCGGCGTTCCGGGCCGGCATGGACCGCTACTTCGCCGACAATGACGGGCGCGCCGCCACCGTCGAGGACTTTCTGGCCGCCTTCGCGTCGGTGACCGGGCGCGATCTCGCGGCCTTCGCCCGCTGGTACGAGCGCCCCGGCACGCCCCGCCTGTCGGTCTCCGGCCGGTATGATCCGGAGGCGGCGCGCTACACCCTGCGGCTGGCGCAGAGCCTGCCCGGCGCGGACGGACCGCCCCTGGTGATCCCGGTGGCGCTCGGCCTCGTCGGCGCGGCCGGGCCGCTGTCCGGCGCCACCTGCGCGCAGGTGCAGGACGGCGTCTACGTCTTCGACCGCCCGGAGGTTGAGATCGTCTACGAGGCCGTCACCGAGGAGCCGGTGCCGTCGGTGCTGCGGGACTTCTCGGCGCCGGTGCGCCTCGATCTCGCCCTCACCGACGCGCAGCGCATGCGGCTGCTGGCGCAGGACAGCGACCCGTTCAACCGCTGGCAGGCGGCGCAGGATGTCGCCCTGCGCCTGATCCTCGACGCCGACACCGGCCGGATGGAGGCCTTCGCGGAGGCCCTGGGCCGCTTCCTCGACGGCGAGGCCCTGGCCGATCCGGCCTTCGCGGCCCTCGTCCTGGCCTTGCCGAGCGAGGGCGAGGCTGCCGACGCCCTCCTGGCCGATGTCGACCCCGACGCGATCCACCGGGCCCGCACCGACCTGCGGGCGTATCTCGGCCGGACGCTTCGACCCCGCCTCGAACGGATCGACGCCGCCCTGGCGCCGGTCGCGGGTGAGCCCTACAGCCCCGACGCCGCTTCGGCGGGGCGCCGCTCGCTCGGCAACGCCGCCCTCGACCTGATCGCGGCGGGCGATCCGCCGGCGGGCGCCGCGCGCGCCGCGGACCGCTTGGCGAGCGCCACCAACATGACCGACCGCCTCGCCGCCCTCGCGACCCTGGCGCTGATCCCCGGGGCGGAGCGCGAGGCGGCGCTGGCGGATTTCGCCGCGCGCTACGCCGACGAGCCCCTCGTCCTCGACAAGTGGTTCGCCATCCAGGCCCAGATCCCCGAAGCCGGGACGCTGGACCGAATGATTCGGCTGCAGGACCACCCGGCCTTCACCCTAACCAACCCGAATCGGGTGCGCGCCCTGATCGGCAGCTTCGCGTTCGGCAACCCAACGCAGTTCGCGCGGCGCGACGGAGCGGGATTTTCCTGCGTAACCCGGACCGTCGCGGCACTCGATTCCACCAACCCACAGGTTGCCGCGCGCCTGCTCACGGCCTTCGGATCGTGGCGCCGGCTGGAAAAATCGCGCGCCGCCAAAGCCGTCGAAATGCTCAACGGGATCAAGGCGATCCCCGGCCTGTCCCGGGACAGCGCCGACATCCTCGCGCGTAGCCTGGAAGGTGGCTAAGCACTTGAACCTGCGGTAGAAATCGATTCTCCGGCACGGCTGCAACACGGGGTGTTCGTCAAGGCCGTATGGTAAAAAAGCCGTGGACAAACCGCCCCCCAGGGTGATTGTATTCACATAGATTCGGGGAGCGGGGCTCCGCTCGGGTCGTTGTTCCCACGGACGAGGTTCGGCCATGCCGGAGGCGGCTTCCGCTTCCTTCTCCGCGCGTGCGGACTCGACTCTGACCGTCTCCTGGCCGGCCCGCGCACCGGAGTCGCGGTTCGGTCAGGCCGAGCGCTGGTTGCGCTTCGCCGTGCCGGGGACGCTGGCAGTGTTCCTGGCCTGCCTGATCGGGCTGGCGGCGCTGCACATCCGCGGCCAGCGTGCCGAGATCCTGGCGGTCGCCAAGGTCGAGGTCGAGGAATTCGCGCGCTTGGCCGCCCGGGCCGTCGGTCCCGCGGGGATCCTCGCGACGGACCTACGCGGGCTGATGCCGGAGAGCGCGCGGCATTCCGGGCGGCGCCTCCTGCTGGTTCGGCCCGATACCCGCATCGTCGCGTCCCATCCGCCCCTCCCGGCCGATCTTCAGACGCTGTCCCAGGTTCTCGGCGCGAGCGAGCCCCTGTCCGGGCTCGGCGAGCGCGCCGGGACCATCGCCCTGGACCTCCCGGGGGGCGAGACCGTGCTGGCCGCCATGCACAGCCTGCCCGGCGGTCTCGGACAGGTGGCCGTGGTCCAGCCGATCGAGCCGCTCCTGCGCGGCTGGAGCGCCCGCACCCGCGATCAGATCGTCCTGATCGCCGCGGCGGCCCTCGTGATCCTCGGCGTCAGCCTCGCCTACGGATTGCAGACCCGGCAGGCGACCCGGGCCGACCGCGCCCGGGAGAAGATCCACGGCCGCCTCGAGACGGCCCTGCGCCGCGGCGCCTGCGGCCTCTGGGATTGGGACGTGGCCCGGGGCCGGATCTACTGGTCCGATTCGATGTACGGCCTGCTCGGCTACCAGCGGCAGAACGAGTACCTCTCCTTCGGCGACGTCAACGGCTTGGTCCATCCCGACGACGGGGATCTCTACAGCCTCGCCCGGGGCGTCGCGGCCAACCAGACCCATATCGACCATGCGTTCCGCATGCGCGGCGCCGACGGGGCCTATGTCTGGTTCCGCGCCCGCGCCGAGGTCGTGGTCAACGCCGCCGACGGCAGCCAGCACTTGGTGGGCATCACCACCGACATCAGCGAGCAGCGGGCCCTGGAGGAGACGAACGCGGCGGCCGACATGCGCCTGCGCGATGCCGTCGAGGCCATCTCGGAGGCCTTCGTCCTCTGGGATACCGGCAACCGGCTGGTCCTGTGCAATTCGAAATTCCGTCACCTGCACGCCCTGAGCCCGGAGGATGCCAGGTCCGGCCAAGGCTACACGGATGTGATGGGGCGGGGCGTGCTGCCCCAGGTCCGGCGCGAATCGCCGGAGGTCGGCATGGCGCTCGGCGGCATGGCGGCCCGGACCTTCGAGGCCGAGCTGGCGGATGGCCGCTGGCTCCAGATCAGCGAGCGGCGCACCAAGGACGGCGGCTACGTCTCGGTCGGCACCGACATCACCAGCCTGAAGCGCCACCAGGAGCAGCTCCAGGCCTCCGAGCGCGAGCTGATCGAGACCGTGAAGGATCTCAAGCGCTCCCGCCGGACGCTGGAACTCCAGACCCAGCAGCTCGCCGACCTCGCCGAGCGCTACCTCGACCAGAAGGCCGTCGCCGAGGCGGCGAACCAGGCCAAGTCCGAGTTCCTGGCCAATATGAGCCACGAGCTGCGTACGCCGCTCAACGCCATCATCGGCTTCGCCGACGTGATGGAGAACGCGGTGCTCGGCCCGCTCGGCACCCCCCGCTACACCGAATATTGCCGGGACATCCGCGAGAGCGGATCGCATCTCCTCTCGATGATCGACGACATCCTCGACATGGCCCGATTGGAGGCGCGCCGCGTGCGGCTGAGCCCCCGGGCGATCTCGGCCGAGGATGCGGTGTCGTCCGCCCTGGCGCCGATGGCGGCGGCCGCCCGGGAGAAGGCGATCACCGTGAGCGTGGACGTGCCGCCCGGGCTCGACCTGCTGGCCGATCCGAGCGCCATGCAGCAGATCCTCGTCAACCTCGTCCAGAACGCCGTGAAGTTCACCCCGATCGGGGGCCGCGTCGCGCTGCGCGTACGGCGTGCGGGCGCCAGCACGCATCTGTTCATCGAGGATAACGGCATCGGCATCCCGCGCTCGGACCTCGCCCGGCTCGGCCGGCCGTTCACGCAGGTCGAGGCGCAGATGACCCGGAGCCACAAGGGATCGGGCCTGGGGCTCGCCATCACGCGCTCGATGGTCGAGCTGCATGGCGGATCGCTCCGCATCCGCTCCGAGGAAACGGTCGGCACCATCGTCCTCGTGCGCCTGCCCGCCGCGATCGCCGATCGAACGGCATCGAACAGGCCGAGCGCGCGCGCACCCGAGGCGCCGCGGACGGGCCGGCGCGCGGGATCGCCCGTCGCGGTGTAATGCCGGGGCCCGAGCCTCGCGTCTTCGCAAGCGCCGCGCGGACCATTCGGGACGCCGATTCAGGGCCGCGGATCGAGGCCTCCGAGGCGCGCGGCGCGCCCCTGCTCCATGTGCCAGCGCGCATCGGCCACGGCGCGGGCGAGCCGCCGGATGCGCCAGCGCCTGTACAGGGCGAGGATCGGATTGCCGTCGAGCCCCGCCTGATGCCGGCGCAGGCGACGGAGCAGCTCCGGGAGTTGGGCCGAAGCGGCCTCGCCGGTGGCGATCTCCATGGCCCGCAATTCGGCCCTGAGGCCCGCCTTCCAGTCTTCCATGACGCCCGCGCCTCCGCGACATGACTGCGCGCCTCGACAACCCGCGCGTCGGAGCGGGGTTGACCCCGCAGACGATCCGTTCCGCGGATCATGCACGGAGATGTCGATCGATGCGATCCAGGACAGCGCTGCGCTTCACCCTCGCGACCCTGCTCGCCCTCGCCGCCGCCCCGGCGCTCGCCCAGAGCACCGGCTACGTGACCGGGTTCCCCGGCAAGGATCCGGCGGGCGACGAGGAGATCGGCTGGGGGCCGGCCTACCGGCCGGAGACGAGCTTCACCCAGCCCGGCACGCCGCCGACCCCCGGTGAGATCGCCGGCCGCGCCTACCGCGCCCGGACCGGCCATGGGGTGTACGACCGGGTCGAGGGTCCCAACAGGGCCTGGTAGGCGCCGATCCGCGTGGGGCTTTCGGGCGGACTGGCGACGACCGCGGCGGATGATGCGGTACCGCCGCTCAACGCTTCAGGGCCCGCTTGGCAGCGGCGCGCGCCTCCTGCTCGAACCGGGCCAGGCGCAGGCGCTGCTCCAGGGAGAGCGCGTGGTTGCCCGGCGGGAGCGCGATGATCTCGGCCACCGGGGTCCGGTCGCGATAGAGGCTCTCCAGCGCCGATCCGTCCAGGGTCGCCGAATCCAGGCGGTCGGCGAAGCCGGTCGCGTGGCAGGCGCGCACGATCTCGTCCTCCAGGAGCAGCCCCGGGGCGTGGCTGCGCAGGGCCTCGTCGTAGGCGGTCTTCAGCAGGGTCGCGGTCCCCTTGCCGGTCAGGGCGAGGCTGACCGCCACGGGACGCCCGTCGAGGGTCAGCGCGTCGGCCCGGATGCCGACCGGGCCCGCCGCGTCCGCGAACAGGGCGTGGGCCAGCGCGGCGGTCTCGGGGCGGCAGGCCATGGCGGTGCCGGCCAGACCCTTCCAGCCATCGCGTTCGAGGTCGAGGAACGCCGCGCGGAGGCGGTCCAGGTCGGCGCCGGCCGTCGCGCTCTCATAGGCGACGGCGCCGGTCTCGGCGAGCCGCCGGGCGCGGCGGCGCAGATCCTTGAACCGGGACCGGTTCGGATGGCCTGCCAGAAAGGCGTCGTGATCGGCCCGGCGGTCCATGACCGGGCGCTCGAAGGCCGCCACCGTGCCGATCGTCCAGCCGCGTGCGCGCATGGCCGCCAGCAACTCCGGCACCGCGCCCTCCCCGGTCGGCAGCAGCGGCCAGCGCCAGGCCCGTCCGCCGGAGGCCGCCGCGAGGCCGGTCACCAGGGCATCGACGTCGGCGGCCCGCCCGGGCCCGTCGGCCACCAGGGGTGCCGTGGCGGTGACGAAGGGCGAAAGGAACGGCCGCATCACCCGGCCGCCGAGACCGGAGAGGTCGCGGGTCGGCACGCAGGGCAGGAGCGCGACGAGGCGGTTTGCCCGCCGGACGATGACGTAGCGCAGAGCGGCCGGCAGCAGGCCGGCGGCCGCGTGGGCCGCCATGACGTGCCGCGAGAAATGCGGGTGCGGGGCGGCGGCGGCCTCGAACAGCGCGTCCCAGGCCTCGGCCTCGGGGGCCGTCGAGCAGGCGATCGACAGGTCGGACGTCGCGGGAACGGCGCTGGTCCGGCTCATCGGACGGCTCCCGCGACCCAGACCGGCGTCGGAAGGCCGTGGATCCGCCCGGCGGCGCGGGCCAGCAGGCCGGACCGCACGACGGAGGCGAGCGCCACCGCCACGGCGGCGCCGAGCGCCCCGAGGGGCGGCACCAGGATCAGGCACAGGCCCGCGGCGGCGATGAGGGACGCCGCGGTGATCCCGGCACAGAGCCGCTCGCCGCCCAGCATGGTGAGCAGGTCCTCGCCGGGCCCGAACAGGCTCGCCGCGACGCTGCCGGCCACGAGGACGCACAGGATCGGGACGCTGCCCCCGAGTCCCGCGCCGAACAGCGCCAGCAGAAGCGGGCTGGCGGCCAGGATCGCGCCGCCGACCGCCACGGTCGCGGCCGCGGTCACCCGCGCTTGCCGCCGCACGAGTTCGGCGAGGAGGAGGCGGTTCGCCCCGGCCTGCGCCGCGCTGTAGCGCTGGAGCGTGGCGGCGCTGACCGCGAAATGCACGAACACCACGAATTGCTGGATCCGCGTCGCCGCGAAGTAGATCCCGACCTCGGCCGGGCTCACCAGGGCACCCAGCACGATCACGTCGACGAAGGTGAAGCCGGCATTGGCCAGATCGATGGCGGCGATCGGCAGGCTCGTGCCGAGCCAGGAGCGCCAGCGATAGCGGTGCGGTCCGGACGACAAGTCCCGGCGCAGCCGCGCCGCGAGCAGGCCGGCCTGCAGGGCGGTCGCGGCAGCGGCGGCGGCGAGCATGCAGGCCATCGCCACCTCGGCGCGCGGCGGCGCTCCGAGGAGGATCGCCGCGATCATGCCGGCCATAATCAGGGTCTGGCGCAGGAGATAGGGGGGCGCGATGGCGAGGCCGATCCAGTTCTGGCTGCGCGCCACGCCCTCCAGATAATCCTGGAGCGCGAAGAGCGGCATCACGCAGACGGCGACCGCGATCGGGGCGCGATAGGCCGGCGCGAACAGGCCCGGTTCGAGTAGGAGGAGGGCCGCGCCCAGCCCGGCGACGGCCAGCGCCGCCCCGCCGGTCACCAGCGCGCCGGCGCGGATGTAGCCGCGGGCGAGGTCGAGATCCCCCTGCGCTTGGTCGGCCGGCACGAACCGGCAGGCGCCCTGCGACAGGCCGAGGGTCAGGGTGTGGCCGAGCATCGCGGTCCAGACCCAGACGGAGGCGAAGATGCCATAGGCTTCCCAGCCCATCAGCCGCGCCGCCAGGACCTGGGAGACGTAGGCGAAGCCGGCCGAACCGACCCGGATCGCGAAAACCGTGAGCGCCATCCGCTGCGGGCCGTCGCGCAGGGCCCGCAGGCGCCGGACCGCGCGGGCGGGGAGAGCCTTGGCTGACACTACGCGCTCCGCGCCGGGCCTCGGACGGCGGAAGGCCGACCTCTGGTTGTCGGTCTAGCCCGGTGCGCCTTGCGGCCCGGTTAAGGGCGGTGCGGCCGGATCGGGCTTGGGCTCCGGGGGCACCTCGGTCCGCGCCAGAGAGGTGACGATGGTCAGGGCCACGTGCTCGGCCATGCAGCGCAGGCCGAGATCGTTGAGCCGGAACTGGCGACCGAGCATGTGGCCCTCGCCCCGGTCGCTGCGGCTCGACAGGTAGTGCAGCGCCTCGTAGCGCCGCACCAGGGGCACCTGCTGCTGGGTCGCCACCGTCCGCACCGCCTCGACGATCCGGTTGTAATCCACGTCCGCGGCCATGCTGGCGGTGTAGATCGGGTCGACCAGGACCACGTCGATCCCGTGGGACCGGATCCAGGCGACGGCTTCGGTGAGCGCCCCCTCGAAGGCCTCGGCATCGACGCGGGCGATGGCGTCGTGGGTGCCCACCTGCCAGATCACGAGATCGGGCTCGGCCTCGACCACCATGGTGCGCAGGCGCTCGGCGGCCCCGGAGGCGACCTCGCCCGGGAGGCCGCGATGATCGATCACCACGTCGACCTTCGGCAGCGCCCGTTCCAGGGCAGCCTCCAGCTTGGCCGGATAGGAGGCCGACGCTCCCGGTGCCGCGGAGCCGCCGATCGCCAGCAGCTTCAGGGGCCGGTTCTCGGCCAGGGCCGCCTTGACGGCCCCCAGTTGCGCCGCCGCGTAGAGCTGCGCGCCCGGCACCCGGCATTCCTGGGACAGTCCGGGCTCGCCCGCCCCGGGATCGGCGACCTGCTCCGCCTGCGCCGGGCCGGCGAGGAGCAGGCTTAGGATCAGGGACAGCCTCGGACGGGCGGCGCGCCCGGCGCGCGCGGCCGGGCTCACGGGCGCGGCCTCGGAGACCTGTTGCGGGTACGCCATTCGACGAACCATGCCGTGAAACCCAGCCCGATCACGCCCGTGCCGGCGACCAGCATGTCGATCAGCAGGCCGCCGCCGGTCTGAAAACGCACGAGCTGTCCGATCAGACTCAGGATCGAGCCCATTGAGAAGACAGCCAGGGAGTTTCGTCCCAGCTGCGTGAGATAGCCCACGATGTGGCCAAGGCGGGGGGCGAGCAATGCGTACAGGGGGGCAAACGCCAACAATACCCCCAGGAAATGCACCAGCCGCGCCGGGGTCAGGTAGGTTTTCTCGAAGGTGAACAGCAGGCGCGGCGACGGCACCAGCATCGGATCCGGCCGAATCTCCGCCACGGAAAGCACAATCCCCGCGACGACGATGGCGATGCCGGCCGGGAACAAGCGGCGCGACCAGCGGCGCAGCACGTCGGAGCGGAGGTTCCAGCGCTGCAGCACGAAGCCCAGCACCAGAAGCACCTGCCAGCAGAGGGGATCGAAGAACCAGTCCCCCTCCCCGGGCCAGGAGGGCAGGTTCCACTCGAAGACGAGGCTGGCGGCGTAGAGTCCCCCGGACAGGACCAGGGCCGCGACGAGGCTGACGCGGCCGACCAGCACGAAGACCGGCGCGACGCCGATCAGCAGCACGTAGAGCGGCAGGATGTTGAAAAAACCGAGCTGGTAGGTCAGCAGCGCCATGCCGCAGACCGACTGGATCGGATCCGCGAAGAAGCCGCCGGCATTGTGCCATTCGAGGATCAGCGGATTGTCGAGCAGGAGGGCTGCCCCCGCGATGATGGCCAGCGCCAGGAGCATGACGGTGAGCTGCGCCCGGTAGACCTCGACGGTCCGGGCCAGCAGCCGCACCACGCTCTTGCCGGGGGGCTCCGGAACCCCGTCGCGGCCCCGGGTGGCGATGCCGATCGACCAGCCCGCCAGGAACACGAACAGCTCGGCGGCGTCCGAGATGCCGTATTGTGAGAAGGTGTAGCGCTCGAAGGTGTTGCCCGGGATGTGGTTGATGAAGATCGTCACCAGGGCGAAACCGCGCCAGAAGTCGATCGCGTTGGGGTCCCGCATCGGGGCGGCGGCTCCGGGGTTCGACGCGTCCGCGCGGCGGCGGCGGGTTCGCGGCCCCTGATACGGCGCCGCGTCGGGTCTGCAAAGGCGAACAAAGCGGGAGACCGCGCGGCGGGTCCAAGCGGGGCGGTCACACCCGCGTGACGCGCCGCCATCGGGGACAAAGGGTCCGCCGGGTCACGGTGCGGGGGTCGCTCTCACGACAGGCCCGCTCGCCGGGCGCCGGGTCAGACGTCCCTTCCCCATGTCACAACGCGCGCCCGCGGGTTGTGCCGACCGGACGGGCGGGATCAGCGCAGGGCGCGCTCGTCGTCGCTCTCCCGGGCGAGGCGCAGCAGGTTCTGGCCGTAATTGGTCTTGGCGAACATCTCGCCGCGGGCCACCAGCTGCTCGCGGGTGATGAAGTTCTGGAGATAGGCGATCTCCTCCAGGCAGGCGACCTGGAGCCCCTGGCGGTGCTGGAGGGTGCGGACGAACTCGCTCGCCTCCAGGAGGCTGTCGTGGGTCCCCGTGTCGAGCCAGGCATAGCCGCGGGACATGCGCTCCACGTGCAGCTGCCCGCGCTCGAGATAGACCTCGTTGACGCTGGTGATCTCCAGCTCGCCGCGGGGCGAGGGCTTCACGTCGGCGGCAATGTCGAGGACCTGGTTGTCGTAGAAATACAGGCCGGTCACCGCCCAGGTCGAATCCGGGTTCTGCGGCTTCTCGACGATCCGGGTCGGGCGCCCGGTCTTGTCGAGGCTGACCACGCCGTAGGCCTGGGGATTGTCCACGTGGTAGGCGAAGACCGTGGCCCCCTGCTTGCGCGCCGCGGCCCGCGCCAGCAACGCGCCCATGCCGGCGCCGAAGAACAGGTTGTCGCCGAGGATCAGCGCCACGTCGTCGGTGCCGACGAACTCGCGGCCGATCACGAAGGCCTGGGCGAGGCCCTCCGGCCGGGGCTGCAGGGCATAGGAGAATCGCAGGCCGAACTGCTCGCCGGTGCCGAACAGGCGCTTGTAATTGTCGAGGTGTTCCGGCGACGAGATGATCAGGATCTCGCGGATGCCGGCGAGCATCAGCACCGAGACCGGATAGTAGATCATCGGTTTGTCGTAGACCGGCAGGAGCTGCTTGTTGATCGACAGCGTGGCCGGGTGCAGCCGCGTGCCGGAGCCGCCGGCCAGAACGATGCCCTTCATGGCTTGGATACTCCCTCGCGAACCGGCCCGACGAGCCGGTCCAGGATGTCGTCGAGCGCCGCCTGCCAGGGCCGCGGGGCGATGCCGTAGGCGGCCGTGAGGCTGTCGGTGGACAGGCGCGAATTGGCCGGCCGCCGGGCCGGGGTCGGATAGGCAGCGGTCGGGATGCCCTCGACCGGGATGGAGCGGCCGCCGCGCCGGGCCCCGCCGGCGACGATCGCCTCGGCGAAGCCGCGCCACGTCGTGTCGCCCGCGTTGACGCAGTGGAACGTGCCGGTGGGCGCCTGCGCGTCGGTCGCCATGCGCTGCGCGATCGTGGCCAGGGCGGCGGCGAGGTCGGCCGCGGAGGTCGGGCAGCCGTGCTGGTCGTCGACCACCGTCAGGGCGTCGCGCTCGCCAGCGAGCCGCAGCATCGTCTTGACGAAGTTACCCCGGTGCGGGCTCACCACCCAGGCGGTCCGGACGATGGCGTGGCGCGGGTTGGCGGTGCGCACCGCGAGCTCGCCCGCGGCCTTGCTGGCCCCGTAGACGCTCTGCGGGTCGATGGGTGCGTCGGGGGCGTAGGCCCCGTCTGGCTTCGTGCCGGCGAAGACGTAGTCGGTCGAGACATGGACGAGGGGGATCTTGCGCTCGGCCGTCGCCGCCGCCAGGATCGCCGGGGCCAGCGCGTTGAGGCGCCACGCCGCCACAACCTCGGACTCGGCCTTGTCGACCGCGGTGTAGGCGGCGGTGTTGATCACCACCCGGTACGCGCAGCTGTCGAGCGCCGCCGCCACGGCCGCCGGGTCGGTGATGTCGAGTCCGGTGCGGCTCGGCGCGTGCACCGACACGCCGTCCGGCCAGGCCAGGGCCTGCAGCTCGGTGCCGACCTGGCCGCCACCGCCGAGAACGAGGACCCCCATCAGGTGTTCAGCCCCAGGCGCTCGCCCTTGTAGCGGCCCTCGCGGATCGGGCGCCACCAGCTCTCGTTGTCGAGGTACCAGGCGACGGTCGCTTCGAGCGCCTGCTCGAAGGTCTTCTGGGGGCGCCAGCCGAGCTCGGTCTCGGCCTTGGTGCAGTCGATGGCATAGCGCCGGTCATGGCCCGGGCGGTCGGCGACGAAGCTGATCAGCTTCTCGTGCGGGGCGTTCTCCGGGCGCAGACGGTCGAAGGCCGCGCAGAGCGCCTTCACCACCGCCAGGTTGTTGCGCACCGCCCGGCCGCCGAGCAGGTAGGTCTGTCCGACCCGGCCGCGCTCCAGCACGGCGACGAGGCCCCTGGCGTGGTCCTCGACGTGGATCCAGTCGCGCTCGTTCTGACCGTCGCCGTAGACCGGCAGTGCCTTGCCCTCCAGGGCATTGAGGATCATCAGCGGGATCAGCTTCTCGGGGAAGTGACGCGGCCCGTAATTGTTGGAGCAGTTGGTCACCAGCACCGGCAGGCCGTAGGTCTCGTGCCAGGCCCGCGCCAGGTGATCGGAGGCCGCCTTCGAGGCTGAGTAGGGCGAGCGCGGGTCGTAGCGGCTCTCCTCGGTGAAGAAGGCGTCCGGCGGCAGCGAGCCGTAGACCTCGTCGGTGGAGACGTGGAGGAACCGGAAGCTCTTTTTGTCCGCCTCCGGCAGGGATTCATAATACCTGCGGGCCCCGTCCAGCATCGTCTGGGTGCCGATCACGTTGGTGCGCACGAAGGCGCCCGGATCGGTGATCGAGCGGTCGACGTGGCTCTCGGCGGCGAGGTGCATCACGGCCTGGGGGCGGAACTCGGCCAACGCCGTCTGCACGGCGGCGCGGTCGCAGATATCGGCCTCGACCCGGCGGTGGCGCGGGTTGTCGGCGAGCGGCGCCAGGGAGATTGGATTGGCCGCATAGGTCATCGCGTCGAAGGTGCAGACCTCGTGGCCGAGATCCTCGACGAGGTGCAGCACCAGCGCCGAGCCGATGAAGCCGCAGCCTCCGGTCACCAGGATGCGCATGGCGGATTACCTCCTCGGACGGGTCGGAAACGGGATGGCGGGGCAGCAGAAGGCTGCGCGCCGTGACAAAATTACGGCTTGGCCGGTCAAAAGGCGCGCCCGAGCTCGGTGAGCCGGGGGGCGCGGCGGTCCTTGTCCGACAGGATCGCGGCCTCGCCCGAGACCGGCCACGGGATCCCGATCTCGGGATCGTTCCAGGCGAGCGACCGGTCGTGCTCGGGGCTGTAATAGTCGTCGACCTTGTAGGCGACCATCACGTCGGGCGTGAGGGTGCAGAAGGCGTGGGCGAAGCCGTGCGGGATGAAGAGCTGCGTGCCCGTCTCGGCGTCGAGGGTCACGGCCACGAACCTGCCGAAGGTCGGCGAGGCGCTGCGGATATCGACCGCCACGTCCAGGATCGCGCCCTGCAGCACGCGGATGAGCTTGGCTTGGGCGCGCGGGGCGATCTGGAAGTGCAGGCCGCGGATCGTGCCCTGCGGGGCCGAGAAGGACTGATTGTCCTGAACGAAGGTGTTGGCGATGCCGGCCCGCCCCAGCGCGTCCACCCGGAACGTCTCGGAGAACCAGCCGCGCGCGTCGCCCAGGCGCTTGGGCACGATGCGCTTCACGTCCGGGATCTCGGTCTCGATGACGTCCATACCAGCGCCCTTCCCGCGGGTCCCGTGGCGCGGCGGGCGTCTTCGCGCTGCTCGTTCCCAGCTGGGCGCCCGCGTCGCCGAACTCTACCGCGACGATCGACCCGCGACTTCCGGTCATTCGCGGGCCATGTCAAGGCGTAGCGCCTACGATGCCGAACGCGGGGAAACCGATGAGGGGCCGATCGGGGCAATCCCTGCCGACCCTGTTGCGGTTGCAGCTTGCCGACCCGGATTGCACTTGGAGTCTCGGCAGCTACGGCGCCATCGCGGTCTTCCGCCGGGATCCCGGCGAGCCGGCGCGGCCCCTCGATGACGGCCGCCTCGGGTGCGCAACGGACCGCGGCGCGGTCGCGCTCGCTCCGCCATCGGATCTCAGGCCCGTCGCCTACGAGACCGGCTTCGCGGGCGGATGGAGCCAGGCGGTCGCGCTCTGCCTGCCGGCGGCGGCCTGCGCGATGGGGCAGCGCGCGGTGCTGACCGAGCTGGGGCCCGACGCCGCCGCAGTCCGTCCGAAGGATCGCGACGGGATCCTGTTCGATCTCGGCCTCGGACTTGCGGCGGCCGATGCCTGTGTGCGCGTGACCGATCCGGCCCTGATCGACCGGCTCCGCGCCGGGGCCGGTCGGCCGATCTTGCTGCCGGACAATCCGGTCTTCGCGGCCCTCGCCGCATCGAGCCCGCACCGGGTCTTCCTCGCCCGCGCCGGGCGGATCGAGGTCTACACGCCGATCCCGCCGCCCGGCGGGATCGGCGTTCCCGGGCCGCACAGCCATATCCTGCCGAAGCTGCTTCGACTGCGGCGCACGCACGCCGCCACTGCGCCGATCCCGAAAGGCTGGGTGCCCATCGGGGCGCTGCACCCGGCCCATCCGGCCAAGGACGGGACCGGCCGGTCGATCCCGTTCGACGCGGCGCGTCACCGGGCGTTCGGGGGCCTCCTTGCGGACTGGGGCGATCTCGGGCTCACCGCCCTCCGGACCGCTGTCCTGTCCGGCGAGACCCCCGACCCGACTGCGGCAAACGGACGGTTCGCGCGCTCGGCGATCCGGGCCGCCTCGGCCCAGCGCGCGACCATGGGCTATTGATGTCCCGAGATTCACCCAGGGCTCCGGCCGGCATGGCGTGGCCGGACGGCCCGATGCACCGCCGAAGCTCAGGGAATCCCGATCATCTTGTGGGTCTGGAGCGAGAGGCGCCAGCGGGCGTCGCTCCGGCAATACGCGATCGCGGCCTCGGTGCTGGCGATCCGGCCCGGCCCGTCCAGGGGCTGGAGGAAGCGGTGACGGAAATCGAGGCCGACGAAGTCCGCGGGGTCGGCATCCACCTGCGGATAGACCAGCTTCAACTCGTGGCCGCTCCGCTGCGCGAGGGGGTTGGCTCCCTTCGGACTGACGCAGATCCAGTCGATGCCGGGGGGGGCCTGCAGCGTGCCGTTCGTCTCGATGGCGATCTCGAAGCCCTGCGCGTGCACCGCCTCGATCAGGGGCGCGTCGAGCTGGAGCAGCGGTTCACCGCCGGTGAAGACGACGTAGCGGTTCTCGGGGCCGCCGAGCCAGGTCGCCGCGACGGAGGCGGCGAGGGCGGCCGCGTCGGCGAAGCGCCCGCCGCCCTCGCCGTCGAGACCGACGAAATCGGTGTCGCAGAATCGGCAGGCCGCCGCGGCGCGGTCCGCCTCGCGCCCGGACCAGAGGTTGCACCCGGCGAAGCGGCAGAACACCGCCGCGCGCCCCGCCTGGGCGCCCTCCCCCTGAAGGGTGTGGAAGATTTCCTTGACCGCGTAACTCACTGCCGTTCCAGCCACCGTCTCGCGCGCCGCACGCCCTGCAGATAGGCGGCGCGCACGTCCCAGACCACTGACAACCACGCCGCGCAGAGTCGCGGTGCGCTCTCGCCTTGCTCTTGCCACGGTGCCCTCGTTGATGCCGAGATGCAGCGCGGCGGCCGAATTCGGCCGCCCGGGTTGCGCCTCCCTCCGGCCCGCGGCCGGAATAGCGGCGCCTGGCGGCGTCGATCCTGGCGATCCTCTGACGAGTCGGCCTGAATGTCCCCTTCTCTCTTCCGGCGTCTCACCGTCGGGCTTGCGGCGCTGACAGGTGTGCTCGGAGCGAGCCTGGCCGGAATCCGCGCGGCGGATGCGGTGACGGTACCGATCCTCGTCGCCGACGTGGATTCGGGCAAGGTGCTCTACGCGCAGGCGCCGACCGACCCCTGGTATCCGGCCTCGATCACGAAGCTGATGACCACCTACGTCGCCCTCGACCTCGTGCGGCAAGGCAAGGTCTCGCTCGATTCGATGATCACCATCTCGGCCGCCGCCACCGCCGAGCCGCCCTCCAAGATGGGCTTCAAGCCCGGGACGCAGCTCACCCTCGACAACGCCCTCAAGATCATCATGGTCAAGTCGGCCAACGACATCGCCTACGCGATCGGCGAGAATCTCGGCGGCTCGATCGACAACTTCGCCACCCTGATGAACGAGACCGCCCAGCGGATCGGCATGCACGACAGCCATTGGTACAATCCCAACGGCCTGCCCGATCCGCGCCAGTGGACCTCGGCCCGCGACATGGCGGTGCTGGCCCGGGCGCTGATCCGCGACTTCCCGGAGTCCCACGACCTGTTCTCGATCTCGGCGATCCAGTTCGGCCGTGCGGTGATGGCGAACCACAACGGCCTGCTCGGGCGCTATCCCGGCACCGACGGGATGAAGACCGGCTTCATCTGCTCGGGCGGCTTCAACGTGGTGGCCACAGCCACCCGCAACGGCCGGCGGATCGTCACCATCGTGATGGGGCAGCCGAGCCCGCGCGAGCGCGACGTGAAGGCCGCCGACCTGTTCGATTATGCCTTCGCCCAGAGTGCCGGCTGGACCAGCCCGACGCTGGATGCGCTGCCGGCCTCAGCGCTTTCCGCGCCGCCGGACATGCGTCCCTTCGTCTGCGGCGGCAAGAAGCCCCCGGCAATCGAGGACGGGCCCGGCGCGCTCAATGCACCCGGCTCCGCGGCACAGCTGATCGGCGGGGCCGCGGCGAACTCGCCGGCCCTGGCGCTCGCCGCCTTCTCCAACCCGGCCCTGCGTGCGCGCAGCCTGCCGCCGCGGGCGCCCCTGCAGCCGATCGCCGTTTGGATCGGCCGCAACCCGGCCGAGGGTCAGCAGATCATAGACGCGCAGGAGGCCGAGCAGAAGGCCGCCGTCGCCAACAGCCGGGCGGCGAAGCTCGAAGCCGCCAGGGCCAGGCGCCTCGCGGCGCTGGAGGCGGCCAAGCAGGCCCGCGCGGCGCGCGCGGAACAGGCGCAGGCGGCGAAGGCCAAGACCCCGGCCGCCAAGGTCGCCGCGAAGGCGGGTCATCCCCTCCCCCACGCGGCGAGCGCCTACACCGCTGTCGAGACACCGACGATGCCGGAGGCCAAACCCGGCAAGGGCCTGTCGAAGCCCGCGCCGAAAGCCGCCGCCCATAAGGCCGCTCCAGCCAAGGCCGCAGCCAAGAAGCCGGCCGCCAAGAAGGCCGCGTCCGACGAATAGGCGCCCCTGTCCCGCCCCGCCGCGTTGCCGCGGGTGCTGGGAAACCCCACCTCGACGCTCATGTCATTCAGCCCTGCGCCCGTCCCCGATCCGCGACGCCCGGAGCCGATCCCGCTCACGGTGCTCACCGGCTTCCTCGGCGCCGGCAAGACCACGCTGCTGAACCGGCTGCTGCGCGATCCCGCGCTCGCCGACACGGTGGTGATCGTCAACGAGTTCGGCGCGATCGGTCTCGATCACCTGCTGATCGAGACCGTCGACGAGGACATGATCCTCCTGGGCGCCGGCTGCCTGTGCTGCACGGTGCGGGGCGACCTGATCGCGACCCTGGAGGATCTGCTGCGCAAGCGCGACAACGGCCGGATCCGGCCGTTCCGCCGCGTGATCATCGAGACCACCGGCCTCGCCGATCCGGCGCCGATCCTGCACGCGCTGATCTACCATCCCTATCTCGTGCTCCGATACCGGCTTCAGGCCGTGGTGACCGTGGTCGATGCAGTCACGGGTTCGGCAACCCTCGACGCCCATCCCGAGGCCGTGCGGCAGGCGGCGGTCGCGGACCGCATCGTCCTCTCCAAGGCCGATCTCGCGGACGACGTGTCCGGGATCCGCGCCCGCCTCGCCGCGCTCAATCCCGCGGCCCCGATCGTCGCGCCGGACGCCGCCGCCGAGGTGCTGCTCGGCGGGCTGTTCGGCCTCGACGGCAAGGGTGCGGATGTGCGGACGTGGCTCGGCGACGCAATCCGGGCCGAGGCGGATCACCGGGACCCCGAGGTCAACCGGCACGATGCGTCGATCCAGGCCGTCTGCCTGACGAGCGCGACGCCCGTACCGCGTCCCGCCTTCGAGATGTTCATGGACCTGCTGCGCTCGGGCCACGGGCCGAAGCTGTTGCGGCTCAAGGGTATCGTGGCGCTCGCCGACGATCCCGAACGGCCGCTGGTGGTCCACGGCGTCCAGCACGTGTTCCACGCCCCCCTGACCCTCCCGGCTTGGCCGGATCCCGACCACACGTCCCGGCTCGTGCTGATCCTGCGGGACCTCGACCCCGCCTTCGTCCAGCGGCTGTGGGACGCGTTCCTCGGCCGCCCGCGCGTCGATGCCCCGGATGCCGCCGCGCTCACCGACAATCCCCTGGCGATCCCCGGTCCCTGACGCCGCACCGGCGCGGCATCGGCCTTGAAGCGTGCGCACCGAGCGGCGCTTCGGAGGCGCCGATGCGTCCCGATATGGGACGAAGCGTCGAGAGGCAGGACACGCGATGGCGCCACGCTTCACCGTGATACAGGGCGGCCTGTCCGGGAGGCCCGAGCCGCGTCCCGCGCAGGCCCCGGATCGGCCGTCGGTGATGCGGGTCGATCTCCACCGCCCCGGCGGCGTGGATGCGGACGCAATTTCCGCGTGGCGGGCCATGCTGGTCCGGAACGCGGTGACCGATCCGCTCCGCGACCCCGATCATCTGCTGCCGCTCGCCCAGCACCGTCCCGCGGGCCGCCGGGTCGCGGTCGCCCTCGCGTGGAGCCGCGACGTCGAAACCGGGCGCGAGGCACTGCACGGCGTGGTGCCGCTGGCAATGCCGCATCCGGTCTGGGGCGGTGGCGCCCGTCCCTGGCAGCCGGTCGAATCCGAAGCCGCCGCCCTGGTCGAGCAGGCCGCCGCGGAGGCCGTCGATCGGGCATTGCGGGCCCGGCTCGCGGCGCTGCGCCGCTCGATCCGCCTCGTCGGCGCGGTCGAGCCCGTTGGGATCCCGGTGGCGAACCGTCCCGCCCTCGCGGCGAGCCGTCGGGCGTGGTCCCGGCCGGTTCCGTCGGAGCGCCTCATGGGTGTCCGCCCCGTGGGCTGGCAGGCACCCGCCTCGGAGATGCACGCGGTGACCGCGCCGGACGCCGTGCGCGACGCGGTCGAGACCTTTCTCACGCTCGACGCCCGCACGGCGGAGCGGCCGATCATCGCCGATCCGGCGAAGGCGTCCCTGGTCCGTGTGGTCAGCCGCCTCTTCGCCCGGCGGGGCGCCCTGCGGGTCGAGTTCCTGCGCCGGGCCGGCGCGATCGTCGCCGGCACGCTCCATCTCGGGACCGGCGCGGCCTCCGTGCCCTGGCGGCGGGCCTGAACGGTCAATCGGCCGCGGACGGCCGGGCCTGTCGGGGCACCGATCCGAACGCTAGCTGCCCGGCATGGCGCGCGACACCCTTCACGGCCTCCGATCGACCCCGCGCCGCGTCGGCGCCGCGCCGGAGGGATCGTCCGACGGCCATGATGCCGATCGGGTCGCGGCCGTGATGGCGCGGCTGGCGGAGGCCGACCCGGATCCGAAAGCCGGCTTCGACCGCAGCGACCCGTATCGCCTCCTCGTGACCGTCCTGCTCTCCGCCCAGTCCACCGGCCCGACGGTCGCCCGGATCGCGGAGGCGCTGTTCACGGAAGTCCGGGATCCCGCCGGCATGGTGGCTTTGGGCGAGGCCCGGATCACCGAGATCATCCGGCCGGTCGGGCTCGGGCCCTCGAAGGCGCGCAACATCGTCAAGCTGTCGGCGGCCCTGATCGCGGAGTTCGGCGGCGCCGTGCCGCCCAGGTCCATCGACATGCGCCGCCTCCCGGGCATCGGCCGCAAGAGCGCCGAGGTCACGGCGAACTTCGCCTTCCACGAGCCGGTGATCGCGGTCGACACCCATGTGTTCCGGGTTTCGAACCGGATCCCGCTCGCCCCCGGTGCTACCGTCGATGCGGTCGCCGACGGTCTCGCCCGGATCGTGCCGGAGCGGTTCAAGGACGGCGCCCATGTCTGGCTGTTCCGTCACGGCCGCGATACCTGCACGGCCCGGAAACCCGCCTGCCCACGATGCCCGGTCTCGGACCTGTGCACCTGGCCGGGCAAGACGACCTGAGCGCGCCTACTCGTCCTCGCCGAACCGGTTGGCGACCAGTGCCGCGATGGCGTCGAGGCAGGCTTCGGCGTCCTGCCCCACGGCAGTGACGGCGATCTGCGTCCCCATGGCGGCGCCCAGGGTCAGGAGCCCCATGATGGAGCGCCCGCCCACGGTCTCGCCCGCCCGGGTCACCGTAACCGCGGCATCGTAGCGCTCCACGGTCTGCACGAACTTGGCGGAGGCCCGGGCGTGCAGGCCGCGCCGGTTGATGATCGGCAGCCTGCGCAGGATCCCGCCCTCCGGAACCGGGGGATCGTCATCCGTCTCGAAAAGGTCGTCCATCGCCCGTAATATGTCCCGCCCGATCCGCGGTCGTCGAAGCCGCTTGTGACGACGCTAGCGCATCGCTCCGGATAGCGGAACCGGCACGGGGCGCTACCGTTTTGATTCGCATCGCGTTTTGCTGGAGACGGCGGACCGCGCTCCGGGCCGATAAGTCCGGATGCGCCAGGACCGCGGGATCAGCGCCGCCGATGAGGCGCGGTGCGGTGTCGGCGGCCGTTCACCACTCGTATTCGGCGCCGACGCCGAGGCTGGTTCGGCCGTCGCTGCCCGCCTCGCCCTTCAGCTTGATCCGCCGGGTAACGTCGAAATCCACCCCGACCGCGGTGTCGGCGGGTTTGGCGCCGGCCTTCACGCCGACGCTGACCCGGTCCGAGATGTAGCGCGAGGCGCCGAGCGCCGGGCCGCCGCTGGACCCCGTGGAGACGTCGAGGCTGTCGAGGCCGAGGCCCTTGCGCGCCTGCTCGAACACGTCCGGACCGGCGGCGCCGCCGGAGAGCTGGGCCACGACCTGCGCGAGCTGCAGGGCCTGGAACGGTGACAATCCGCCCGCCGCCTTCTTGAACAGCAGACGCGACAGGATCTCGTCCTGCGGCAGCACCGGATCGGAGGTCAGGGCGAATTGCGGCGCGTCCGCCGGCCCGGTCACCGCGACGCGGGCGGTCACGTCGCCGGCCTTGGTCTCGGCGGCGAAATCGAGGTCCGGAGTCGTCAGGCTGCCCGCGAAGCTCACCCGTCCGCGGCTGAAGTCGAGACGCTGCCCGACGAGGTCGAGGCGACCGCGCCGCATCGCGAAGGCGCCGACCGCGTTGGGGGCCAGAGAGGTGCCGGTCACCCGGAGGGCGCCGCCGAGCTCGGCATCGATGCCGCGCCCGCGCACGAAGATGCGGCTCGGGGCATCGACCGCGACGTCGAGGGTGGCGTCGAAGGGCACAACGGGTTTCTTCGACCTTCGCCCGGGCGTCGCCGCGGCCCGCGGTCCGGCACGCTGCGCCAGGCGTGCGCGCGCCTCCGGCGGCGTGTTGACGTGGCGCACCCCCGGCAGGGGCCGCACGGTCGCGGGCAGCCGGTCCGGTACGGCGACGTCGATCGACGCGATGTCGACCCGGCCGGAGATCCGCGGCGTCCGCGCCAGCGGGCCGGCGAGGGTGAGGTCGAGGCTCGACACGGCGGTCATCAGCGGGCTCGACACCAGTTCGGCCCTGTCGGCGAGGACGTGGAACTGACCGGGGAAATCCGGCTCCAGCGCCACGCGGCCCGTCACCGAGACGCGGCCGCCGTTGCGGGTCGCCGCGGTCAGGCGCTCGACCACGAGGCTGTCGCCCCGGCCGGTGACCCGGCCCTCGATTCCGGTGAGGCGGATGCCGTTGAGCGGATCGGTGAAGCTGCCGGCGGTCAGGGTCGCCGCGCCCTGCGCCCGCGGGGCCGCGAGCGTGCCGGTGACGCCGCCATCGATGGCGACCTTCCCGGCGACGCTCTGGCCCCCGACGCTGAGCAGGGAGTTGGCGAGTGCCGCGTCGAGAATGCCCTTGGCACGGAGGTCGAGCGCGCCGCCGGCCTCGACCGGGATCCGGCCGGCCACCGTCAGGGCGACGCCCCGCCCCGCCGTCACCCGGCAGTCGAGGCTGGCCTGCCCATCGGCCAACGTGCCCCGGGCGCTGGCATCCACCGGCGGCAGGCTCGCCTGCCGGGTCTGCGGCGCCGTGAGCTTCGAGACCGTGAGGGCGTAGCGGCCCTCCGGCCTGTCCGCCGGCCCGTGCAGGTCCGCCTCCCCGTCGAGACTCCCCGACAGGGCGAGATCCGGTGCGGCGATCCGGGCGAGGGACAGCGGCAGCGCCCGGATCGCCATGCGCAGGTCGAGGTCGCGCCCGGCCCGGCCCGTCACCGAGACCCGGCCAGAGCCCGCCGCGACGGTCAACCCGTCGATCACCGCGCCGCCGTTCCTGAGGGTGATGACGGCCGGTCCGGCCAGGGCGAAGCGGTCGCTCCCGCGGGCGGCCGAGAGAGCCTTGAGCTCGATGCGGGTGTCGTCGGCCGGGACGATGCGGGCCGCCCCGTCGAGGCCGAAGCCGCGGGCCCTGGCGGTCAGCGTGACGTCGCTGAAGGCGGGGCTGCCGTCGGCGACGAGGCGGAGGGCGTCGATCTGCTGGGCGGCGGCGAGCAGCCGGTCGGCCTCCAGGCGCCCGTCGAGGATCGGATGGGCGCGCAGGTCGCGGCCCCTCAGGTCGGCATCGAGCCGCGACAGGGCGTAGGTGCCGTAGCGCAGGCCCGCGCCGGTCGCCCGGATCGCCGCATCCTGGCGACCGCCGTCGCGGGCGAGGGTCACGGCCGCGTCGAGGCGGCCGGCCATCGGTTCCGGGGCGAGGGGCGCGATATCCTCCAGGCTGGCAGCCCGCACCGTGAGCGATCCGGCCGAAAGCCAGGTCTCGGCCGCAACCGTAGCACTGCCCGCCACCGCCACCGAGCCGAGGTTCAGTGCGAGCCGGTCGAGCGCCCAGTCGGGTCCCACGCGCGCGCCATGGGCATCGCCGGTCAGGGCCTTGCCGGCCACGGTGCCGGAGAGCCGAACGCTGCCGTCCGGCGCCAGGAGCCCATCCTTGACGAGGGCCTCGACCCGCAGGTCGCGGATCGGCTTGCCGTCGGCCGTGGCGGCGGGCGCCGTGAGCGTCGCCGCGAGGTCCGGATGCTCGAGGGAACCGGTGAGGCGCGCTTCGATGCCGGCGCGCCCGGTGAGGCGATTGTCCAGATCCGCGAGGCTCCGGAGCTCGAGGCGGCCGCCGACATCGGCCAACTCCGAGGTCGCTTCGCCCTGGAGGGTGGCGGAGAGGCCCTGCCCCTCCAGGCGCAGGTGATCGAACCCATACCCGTCGTAGGAGCGCGACACCCGCCCCAGCAGCGAAGGCGTTCGGCCGAGGACCCGGTCGGCCGCCGCGATCCCGGTCGCGAGGCCGGTCGTGGTGACGGTGAGATCGGCGGCGACGGCCTTCCGGGCCGGGTCGCCACTCAGCCGCGCCTTGGCGTCGAGGGAACCCGCGAGCCCGCGCCCGGCGAGGCCGGAGAACACCGCGAGATCCGGTACAGCTGCATCCAGCGTACCGGTCAGCGTGTTCTGCCCGATACGGCCAACGTAGCCGGCCCGGGCGGTCTCGGAGTCGAGCCGGAGCGTCGCGACATCGATCACCCCGTCCGGCCCGGCTGCCGCCCGGAGCGTGAGCTGTGCCCGGCTTCCGACGGCCCGCCGCAGGGCCGGATCGGCCAGCCGCAGGCCCTCGACCTTCCCGTCCGCGGCGATGGCGAAGCGCCGCGCGGTCGGATCGCCCTGCGGCGCCACGTCCAGGCGTGCCTCGATCCGATCCAGGGCGGAGTCGCGGCCGCGCAGGCCCGCCGCGTCGAGGCCGCCGCGGATGGTCGGTGCCGCGATGGGTCCCTTGAGGCTGCCGTCGAAGGTGAGCTTGGCGATCTCGGCCTCGCCCGCCCGGGTCATGCCGCCCTCGGTGGGCAGGGCGCGGGCCTGGAGGGTGAGGTCCGCGATCCGGTCCGCGGTGAGGCTGCCCCCGGCGGTGAGCTTGGCGGTCTGGGAGGTCAGGTCCAGCCGGTCGATCCGGAAGGCGCCGCTATCGGCGAAGGCGAACCCGCCCGCGAGCTGCGTGGTGCCCGCGAACACCGCGGCGGCCGGACCGGGCACCAGGCCCTCAATGCGCGCCGCGAGGTCGAGGGCGAGTCGCCGCTCGGCGCCGATCCGCGAGATCTTGGCACCGCCCTTCGCGCCGATCTCCGGACCGGCGGCGAAATCGAGCTTGGCGGCCCACGCGTCGAGCGTGCCCGTCCCGTCGAGGTCGAAATCGATCGGCGGCGTGCCGGGGATGTTGGCCGCCTTCGAGAGCAGGCCCCCTGCGGGCTCCACGAGGTTCGCCTTCAGCTCCAGGCGGTCGCCAGTCGGCACGTAGAGCAGGCTGAGGAGGAAGCGCCCGGCGGCGTCGAGGCGCTGCGCCCGGGCCGTGAGGTCCAGCCCCTCGCTCGCCGCGCCGAGCCGGGCGCGCCCCTCTGCGGACAGGCGGGCAGCCTGCCCGGCGACCGGTTCACCGAGGACCAGTTCCGCGAGCCGGAAGCCCTTGATCTCGACCTTCACGGGGAGATCCGGCAGGAGCTTGCCGTCCGGCTTGGCCTCCGGCGGGGTCGGTCCGGGGATCGGCCGCCGCAGGACCTCCAGGCGCCCGATCTCCAGGCTGTCCACCTCCAGCCGTCCCGAGAGCAGGGCCAAGCGGCGCCAGACGATGCGCGCCTTGTCGAGCTTCAGCCAGACGCCGTCGCGGTCGCTCAGGGCGACGTCCCGGATGGTGGCGTCAGACGACAGGGCGCCGTCGACCGCGCCGATCGCCACCCGCGACGACGGCGTGGACAGCGCCCGGGACAGGAGGCCGCCGAGCACGGACTTGTCGCCCGCGTCGGCGTGCGTGCGCGTCACGGTTCCGGCGAGCAGGACGGCGAGCCAGACCAGCGCGCCGATGACGCCCAGCCCCTGCCCAAGGGCGAAGACCGGCCGCCGCGCTCCGTCCCGCCCGCTGCAATCCGCCATTCAGAATGCCTGCCCCAGGCTGAGATACAGGACCGCCGGACGCACGTGGCCGCCCTTGTAGGGATCGAGCGGGAACGCGAGATCCGCGCGGATCGGGCCGATCCCGGTGTAGTAGCGCAGGCCGATGCCGACCGATTTCCGGATTGTCTCCTTGAAATCCGGCAGCGCGGAGGCGAAGGCGGTCCCCGCGTCGAAGAACGGCACCACGCCGATCGTGTCGGTGACCTTGATGCGGGCTTCGACGGACGCCTCCAGCAGGCTGCGGCCGCCGATCGGCAGGTTGTACGGCCCGATCGGCCCGAGGGTGCGATAGGGATAGCCGCGCACGGAGCCGCCGCCGCCGGCGAAGAACCGGAAATTGTCCGGGATCTCGCCGAGCGGCGCCCCGGAGACCGAACCGAATCCGACCCGCCCGGCCAGGATGTATCGGGCCTCGTCGTCGAA
>NZ_JBYQEY010000001.1:4815000-5951045 GCF_057836545.1 Methylobacterium sp. E-012
TGATCCGGTCCGAGATGACCTCGGGCTACGGCAACCGGGTCGAGGTCCAGCACGTCAATGGCTACGTCACCACCTACAATCACATGTCGCGGTTCGGCCGCGGCATCCGGGAGGGCGTGAAGGTCCGGCAGGGTCAGGTGATCGGCTATCTCGGCTCCACCGGCCTGTCGACCGGGCCTCATCTGCACTACGAAGTGATCATCAACGGCCACTTCGTCGATCCGATGAAGATCCGCGTCCCCCGGGGCCGGGAACTCGATGGCCGGCTGCTCGCTGACTTTAGGCATCAGCGCGAGCAGATCGACGCGACCATGCAGAAGTCGAAGAGCGCCACGGCGCTGGCCCAGCGGGACGCGGTCGTGCGCTGACGGGCCCCGGCCCGGCGCGCGCCCGCGCGCCGGGTCGATCTCTCTAGCGGAGCGCCAGGGCGGCGTGGTGGCCGCCACCGTGGGCGAAGTGCTCGCGGCGGCGCTCGATCGAGCTCGGGATCCGCAGGGATTCCCGGTACTTCGCCACCGTGCGGCGGGCGATGTCGACCCCCTCCCCGCGCAGCTTCTGCACCAGGGCGTCGTCGGAAAGCACGTCGTCCGGCGTTTCGCCGTCGACCAACTGCTTGATCCGGTGGCGCACCGCCTCCGAGGAATGGGCCGCCATGCCGGCCGCCCCCGGGATCGCCGCGGTGAAGAAGTATTTCATCTCCAGGGTGCCGCGGCTGGTGCCGATCGCCTTGTTGGAGGTGACCCGCGAGACGGTCGATTCGTGCATGCCGATCGCCTCCGCCACCGTCTTGAGATTCAGCGGCCGCAGATGCGTCACGCCGTAGACGAAGAAGCCGTCCTGCTGGCGTACGATCTCCGTGGCGACCTTCAGGATCGTGCGGGCGCGCTGCTCCAGGGAGCGGGTGAGCCAGTTGGCGTTCTGGAGCGCTTCGGACAGAAAGGCCTTGTCGCCCTCGGCCTTGGCGCCGCGCACGACCCGGGCATAGTAGCTCTGGTTCACCAGGACCCGCGGCAGGGCCTCGCTGTTCAGCTCGACCAGCCAGGATCCGTCCGGTGCCGCCCGCACGAACACGTCGGGGACCAGAACCTCCACGGCGCTCGATCCGAAGGCCCGGCCGGGCTTCGGATCGAGGCGACGGATCTCGCCGAGCATCTCGACCAGATCCTCGTCATCCACCCCGCACAGGCGGCGCAGCGCCCCGAAATCGCGCTTGGCGACGAGGTCGAGGCGCGAGACCAGAGCGCGCATCGCCGGGTCGAACCGGTCGCGGTCCCGGAGCTGGATCGCCATGCACTCGGCGAGGTCGCGGGCGGCGACCCCGGGCGGATCGAAGGTCTGCACCAGCGCCAGGATCCGCGCCACCAGGGCTGGGTCGGCACCGAGGCGCTCGGCCACGGCCTCGACCGATTCCCGCAGGTATCCCGCCTCGTCGACCGCATCGATCAGGAAGCCGCCGACCAGCCGCTCGACGGGGTCGCGGGTCGCGAGGTCGAGCTGGCCCGCGAGGTGCTCCCGCAGCGAGATTTCCGCCGTGAGGGTGGCCTCGAAATCGGGGGCCTCCGCGTCGAAACTGCCGCCGGTACTGCCATAGGGGGGTGGGGTCAGCGAGAGCATGTCGCCGCCGCCGCCCTCCCGCGCCTGGGCCGGCACGTCGTCGGGGAAAACGTTGTCGAGCCGCGTGTCGAAATCGGTCTCGATCTCGCCGCGGCTCGGATTAAGCTCGGCGGTCAGCCACGATTCGGATTCGGCCGCCTCGAAACCATCGCCGGCCGGGTCCTCGGCTTGGCCGACCGGATCGGCGGCCTCACCCGTGCCGGATGGCTCGGGTTCGGCACGTTCCAGGAGGGGGTTGCGCTCCAGTTCGGCCTCGACATAGGCGGCGAGGTCGAGCTGCGAGAGTTGGAGGAGCTTGATCGCCTGCAGGAGCTGCGGCGTCATCACCAGGGCCTGGCCCTGACGCACTTCCAGCCGTTGCACCAAACTCATGGAGGCCCCGATGTCCTTCCTGCGCGGTTTGCCGGCAGCCGCCGAGGATCGGCGGCATGAATCTTGCTTAAATCGCTCTGATCTCTGTAGCCCCTTCGTCGCCGCGCGTCAAAGCGGGTCGGTGGGTTTGTCCCTGGCCATGTGACGGCGATGCGCGTCGCGTGGCGCGCCGGACAAACCGGCGGCGGGCGTGGCTAGTCTGCGGTTCGGCCTTTAAGGAAGCTTTGCACTCGGCGCGCGCGGCCCCGCGGGACTGATCCTGGCGGGCTTATTTCGCCCGGCATGCGTGACGCACGTTACGGGCGCTTTTCAGGGCGGATGTTGCGTGGCGCGCGCCGCACGACGCTCTCGGTTCAACCTGCTCGCTTGCACCGGACCGGCATCCCCTCTGGCGCCGGATCTCGACTGGCAATCCCCCGCCGCGTGCCCGGGCCGCTCACCAGCCGCAATTGGGGACCGGGGGCTGGGATTTCGCCAGCGCCGACTTGTCGATCTGCACCATCGCCCCCCAGGCGTATTTCTGCGCGTAGGGCGTGACGTTGGTGAACAGGCAGCCGAGCTGGAAATGGGTGGCGCCCATCTCGCCCGAGAAGGCCATGCAATCGAGGAACGTCCAAGTCTTCGGTACCGGGCTCATGGAGCGCCACCGCGGCATCGCCACCGGCGCGCAGACCTTCACCGCACCGGTGCCGTCATCCGCGTTGAGGGCGTCGCCTTGCGCCTGCGCCGCCGCGGATCCGGTGGCCAAGGTGAGCGACAGCAGCGCCGCGATCGTCGGGCGCGTGAGGCGCGGACGGGGATGGGTGGCTCGGGTCATCGGGTCAGTGCATCGTCCGCCACAGGATCGCGAGGATCGCGAAGCCGATGACATTGTAGAGGATCGCCCAGAGCCAGACACCCAGGATGGCGCGGCTCGGCTTGCGCGGCCGCTGCCGGCCGAGGCGCGGGCGGTGCCGATCCTCGGGCGTCGGCCAGATCGCGTTCTTGGGTGCCTTCAGGAGGCGCGTCAGCGTCTCGGGCAGGTGCGGGCCGGGCGGGCCTTCGCCGTCCATGACGACCTCTGCGGCGGTGGACATCCCGGCCGCGGCGGCGGCCCGGGACCGGACTTCTCTAATAAGGCCGGCCCGGTCCCGGCAATGTGTCCGATCCGCCGGGGGCCTACAGGACCGTGCTCGGCGCTTCCGGATAGAGCTGGTACGCCCAGGTCTCGGAGAGCAGCCGGCCGCCGGATTTGAACAGCAGCCGCATCTCCACCGGCTCCGGCCCCTCGGCGTAGACCTTCAGGAAGACCCGCCAGGGGCTCGGCTTGCCGTAGGGCGCCCAGGTCGCGCCGACCTCTTCGGCGCTGCCGCGCGTGAGCGTCAGCGCGACCTCGGCCTTCTCGGGATCGAGCCCGGCCAGGGCCGCGCCCTCGAATTCCAGCACGAATTGCCGCACCAGGTTGGCCCGGCCGGGGCGGCGATCCGCCTCGGCGAGCCAGGCGGCCTTTGTCGCCCGGGTGGCGACGCACCGGGCGAGATCGGTCGCGACCGGCTCCTGAACGGTCCAGCGCAGGCGGTAGGCGAAGCTGCGCTCATCCCCCGCCTTCGGCGGATCGGCCGGCACCCACATCGCACCGATGTTGTCGTCGGTCTCCTGGTGCGTCGGGATCTCCACGAGCTGGACGCTGCCCGAGCCCCAATCCCCCTGCGGCTCGACCCAGATATCGGGCCGGTTCTCCTCGAAGCCGTCGTCGATGTAGTGGTCGAAGCTCCGGTCGCGCTGGAGCAGGCCGAAGCCCTTGGGCGACCGGTCGGCGAAGGCGCTGACGCTGAGGCGCGGCGGATTGTTGAGCGGGCGCCAGATGATCTCGCCGGCCCCGGTCTGCATCAGCAGCCCGTCGGAATCGTGGACCTCTGGGCGCCAGTCGCTGGCGCGGAAGCGGCTGATCCCCTCGGAGTACCAGAGCATCGACGTGAGCGGCGCCATCCCGAACCGCTCCACGGACCGGCGCATGTAGACCGTGCAGGCGACGTCGATGACGACGTGCGGTTCCCTCCGGGCGACGAACCGGTAGACCCCGGTCAGACTCGGCCCTTCCAGCAGGGCGAGCACGGTGACCGCACCCTCCGCGGCCGGGCTGACATAGAAGCGCGTGAAGACCGGAAACTCCTCGATCCCGCCGGCCCCGGGCGCCGTGTCGATGGCGATGCCGCGGGCCGAGGCGCCGTATTGCTGCCCGTCGCCGCCAGCGCGGAAATAGGAGGCCCCCAGGAAGGCGAGCCAGTCGGCGTCGTCGCCGGGCTGCCCGGCCGGGGCCTTCTGGAACCGGAACCCGGCGAAGCCGGCGCCGTCCGGGACATCCTTGGCCGGATTGCCCGGCGGGTAGGTGAACAGGTCGTTGGCGTAGAGCACCGCGCGGGCCTGTCCGCCCTCCAGCGCGTAGACGCTCACGGGATGCCGGAACAGGTTGCCGAGGTGGAAGAAGGTCACCGGGTACGGGCTGTCGGCGAACAGGGCCCGGCCGGGCGGATAGCGGATCTCCTGCAGCGGTCCGTAGGTCAGGGCATCGAGGGCCGCAGCGCCGGGCGCTTCCGGCGGCGGCGCGTAGGGCTGGTCGCGCAGGCTGCGGGCGAGGTCCTTCAGCCGGTCGAGATCCATCGGCTCGGGCGGCCCGAGCCGCGGCCCGCCGGAGGCGGCCCGGGCGGCGCCCGGGAACGGCGTGAGGGCGAGGAGCCCGAGGGCGGTCAGGACGCGACGCGTGATCAAGGTGAGACCCCCGGGATTCGGCCAAGCTTCGCTGGCCCGCGCCGCCCTGTAGAGCCGAGCCCGAGGGCGTTGCAACACGGGACCTGACGGCCACCCGCCGCAAGCTGCAACGGGCACCCGCGCAGGAACAGCGCCGGTCCGATCCGTGTCGGCCCTGGGATCAGCTGCGCGGGCCGCAGGTGCCGGTGGCGCCGTCGCTCGCCCAGAGGTCTGCGCCGCCGCCGGGGGCGCACTGGCCGGGGAGCGCCAGCGTGATCAGCTTGGACAGGACCCGCGCCTCATCCTCGCCATAGCCGATCTCCCCGACCATGCGCCCGGTCCTGTCGAACAGCGCCACGGTGGCCGAATGCTCCATCGTGTAGTCGCCGTCCTTCAGCGGGACGCGCCGGTAGGCGACGTGGTAGGCGTCCGCCATCCGGGCGACCTGATCCGGCGTGCCCGTGAAGGCGCGGATGCGCGGATCGAACGAGGCCAGGTAGTCGCGCAGGCTGTCGGGGGTGTCGCGCTCCGGGTCCAGCGTGACGAACACCAGGTTCAGGCGGTCCGCGTCACGGCCCATCTGGCCGAGCGCCCCCGAGAGGCTGGCCAGCGTCGTCGGGCAGACGTCCGGACAATGGGTGAAGCCGAAGAACAGCGCGGTCGGCCTGCCCAGGAGATCGGCCTGGCTCACCGGACGACCGTCGAGGTCTGCCATCGCGAAGGCACCGCCGACCCGGCGCGGATGGCTGAAGCGCGCGCCCTGCTGCAGGACGATCGCCCCCGTTCCGGCGGCGACTATGCCGACAAGGGCGGCGGAGGCGATGAGGGCGATCGGGCTCGGTACCATGCTGTGACCTGCGGCGCGTCGAGGCCCAAATATGGGGCGCCCATCGACCGGCGCGAGGCCGCATCCGGATCGTGGCGTCGGACGGCTCGGTCCCGCCCCGGGGCGCAGCGAACCGGAGGCGGGTCTTTTCCGATGCCGTCGCGCCGACTGCGGCGCGCCTTCAGGAGGCCTGCGCCAGGGCCGCGATCAGGACCTGCGGCTCTTCCGCCGCTTCGGCACCGTTCAGGACCGCGTCCATCTCGGCCTTGGGCATCGCCCGCCCGAACAGGTAGCCCTGGCCGAAATGGCAGCCCTGGTCCGACAGCCAGTCCAAGCTCGCATCCGTCTCGATCCCCTCCGCGGTCGTGGTGAGGCCGAGGCTCGTGCCGAGCTTGATGATGGCATCGACCAGCTTGGCGCGCTCGTCGCTCATGGTGATCGCGTCGACGTAGCTCCGGTCGATCTTCAGCTTGTCGAACTTCAGCTCGCGCAGGTGGTACAGGCTCGAATAACCGGTGCCGAAATCGTCGAGCGCGATGCGCACGCCGAGCTGCCGGAGCGACAGGAGGGTCGCGCGGGTCGCCTCCAGATCCTGGATCAGGGCGCTCTCGGTGATCTCAACCTCGAGGCGCCGGGGCGGGAATCCGGTCTCCGTGAGGATCGCGAGGATGCGCTCGGCCAGCCAGGCATCCTGGAACTGGTGGGGGGCGATGTTGACCGCCAGGATCAGGTGGGAGGGCCAGGCCCGGGCATCGAGGCAGGCCCGGCGGATCAGGTTGTAGCTGAGATCGGCGATCATCCCGGTCTCCTCGGCGACGGGGATGAATTCCGACGGGCCAATCAGGCCGCGGATCGGATGGCGCCAGCGCGCCAGCACCTCGACGCCGACGATCTCCTTCTCGGGCAGCGACACGACCGGCTGATAATAGGGCTCGATCGCGCCCGTCTCGATCGCGACGCGGAGTTCCGCCTCGGTACGGGCCCGGGCGCGCAGCTCCTCGTCCATGGCGCTGCGGAAGAAGCGGTAATTGCCGCGCCCGTCCTTCTTGCCCTGGTACATGGCGAGATCGGCCGCGTGCAGGACCGCGTCGGAATCCGCGTGGTCCGCGGCGACGACGGCGACGCCGACCGTGGCGCCGACCTTGAGATCGTTCTGGTTCCAGCTGACCGGCACGGAGATGGCGGAGATCACCGCCTGGGCCAGGCGCATGAGGCCCTCGCTGCCGTGCTCCACCGGGACCAGCATGGCGAACTCGTCGCCGCCGAGCCGCGCCGCCACGCCGCCGGACGGCAGCAGCTGGTGGAGGCGCTCGGCCACGGCGCAGAGCACCGCGTTGCCGGCCGCGTGGCTGTAGAGGTCGTTGACCGGCTTGAACCGGTCGAGGTCGATCAGCAGGACCGCCGAGGACGGCTCGGCACCGGCCGTGGCATGCGCCCGCGCGACGGCATCGATGAAGCGGCGGCGGTTGGCCAGTCCGGTCAGCCCGTCGTGCCGGGCGATCGCCTCGGCCTGCGCGGCCGCCGCGTCGCGCTCCAGCATGAGCCGGCGCAGGAGGATCGATTTGCGGATGACGGCCCCGCACAGGGCAACGCCCATGCAGGCGGCCAGCATCAGCAAGTCGTTGAGGCCGTAGGCCAAGACGAAGCCGGTCAGGGAGTCGAAGGTGCCGAGCGTGACGCCGACGAACCAGATCCCCGCGCCGATGACGAGCAGGCACAGGGTCTCGTAGAGCTCGCCGCGGCCCCACGCATTTGACGTATCGCTCGGCATATCGTGCGTCCAGTTTTCGGTCCGTAATGGAAGCATGCCAAGTGCTAAGGCGCTGTAAATTCGACCCTCATCAAATCGTGAAGATTTAGAAATCCGAGACGTGATGTGGCGATGCTGTCCAAATATGTAGGCCGGCCGACCCCGTCATTTCGTCCCTGCAGGCCGCGGTCCGGGATCACCCGGCCGGGCCAGGGAGGCCAGGGCGAAGGCCATGAAGAACAGGAAGTATTGATTGACCGAGAGTTCCTCGAACATCATCGACGGGATCAGGAACAGGGCGCTGTAGGTCAGGAACGGACCGGCTCGCGCCGGGTCCAGCAGGATCCGCACGAGGCCGGCGATCAGGAGCAGCGCGGCGGCCACGCCGCTCTGAAGTGCCATGGAGACGAAGCCGTTATGCGGCGTCACGAGGCCGGTCAGCGCCCGCAGCTCCTCCCGCCGGGCGACCTCGCCGAGGCCGAACGGGTAGGCGACGACGAGGCGCAGGGCAGTGATGCCCGAGAGAAACCGCTCGTCGAAGTTGCTCGTGACGTTGTTGTCCTCCGCGAAGCGGCGCTCGATCGCCTGCGCCAGGGTGTTGGGCAGCGGGAGCTCCCCCGTCAGCGACCAGGCGATCAGCACGGCGCCCAGGATCCCGAGCACGCTCAGGACCGCGGAGGCCCGGAGGTTGCGCCGCATCAGCAGGGCGAAGACCAGCAGCGGCATGAACAGGCCGGCCCTGTTGTTGGTCAGGGGAAAGCTCGCCAACAGGGCTCCGAAATAGACGAGATAGATCGCCTTGAGCCGGTAGCGCAGGCTCAGCACCAGGGCGGCGACACCGCAGAGCCCGAAGACGTGGCCGGTCTCGTTTCCGGACGCCCAGAGGCCGCCCTGCTTGTCCTCGACGAAGAGTTTCAGCTCCTCGTCGAGCCCGTCGGTCGGCACCGCGAGGCCGTAGCGTTCCAGCGACAGGCCCGAGGAGGCGAGCAGCAGGACCGCCAGGGACGCCAGGAGGCCCGCGAGCAGGCCGATGCAGAAGGCGTTCTCGACGCGCCGGTCCTGAAAATGCACCAGCAGGATGAAGGCTTGCACGACGTAGAGCAGCAGCACCAGCGTCAGGTAGACGTCACCCGCCTCCTTGTGGGCCTTGAGCACGAGGGAGGCACCGATCAGCACGACGATCCCGGCGAGCGGGGCGATGTTGCGCAGGACCTCCGCGATGACGGCCCGGCGCATCCCGAGGAAGGGGATGAGGAGGAACGGCAGGAGGTCGGACAGGCGCTGGAACGGCAGGCCGAAGCTCGAGGTCAGCACGTTGAACTGCAGCGCCACCCCGAGCACGAACACGGCGGCGCGGTCGGCCCCGACCGACACAGCCGGGGCACCCGCTCCGATCGGCAACGCCTGTCCCGTCATGGTCCCGATCCGTTCGAACGCCGAGGCAAGCCGCCACCGGACAAGCCGGCGTCGGACAAGCCGGCCCGGCGACCGGCCCCCGGGCGGCCATCCTCGCGCACAAAGGTTGGCGGAGGGTGGAGATCAGGTCGTCCGGCGCAGGAAGAAGCCGAGGGCGGTGCTGACCGTGTCACGCATGAACAGCTGCGCGAGGCCGGCATAGGCCAGGATGCCGATCCCGACCGCGCCGAACAGGCCGATCCGGTCGCCCAGTGCGGCGTGGATCGGCTCCTGGACCACCAGCACGAGGCCCGCCATCGCGGCCGAGCAGGCCGTGACCGGCAGCAGCGCCCGGGCCAGGCTCCGGTTGCCGATCGGGACGAGCCGTCCGATCCCGGCGACGATCACCGGCGTGAACAGGTAGGCCCGCAGCACGTGCCCGGCGGCGAGCGCCGCGAGGCCCAGGGGCGCGGTCACCAGGGCGGCCACGGCCCCGAGGCCGAACTGGGCGCCCGCCAGCCGCAGGGCCGTCCCGTTGCGCCCCAGCGCCGTGAAGATCATCCACAGCATCGAGGTCGCGACGAATTCCGGCGCCAGGAGCGCCAGCATCCGCAGCACCGGGGCGGCCTCGTGCCACTGATCGCCGAAAAGGAACGGGATCAGGGTCGGGGCGACGGCCGCCATGCCGAAGAAGGCCGGCACCGCCACGAAGGAGGAGGCCTCGGTGAAACCGTAGAAGGCGGTGGCCAGCTCCGTCGGCCGATCCTGGAGGCGGGCATAGGTGGTCAGGCCCACCGTCGTGAGCGGGATCACCGCCACCTGGCTGACGAGGTCGATGCAGCGCCAGGCGAGGCGCAGGTATCCGACATCGGCGGCCGACAGGAAGTAGGCGGCGATCACCTCCTGGCTGCGGATCGAGAGGACGAGCAGGAGGTAGGTGCAGAACACCCGCGACCCGAAGGCGATCTGGGCGCGGGCGGCGGCGAGGTCCAGGCGCCGGGCCGGCATCCACCGGGACGCCGCCCAGGTGAGCAGCGTGGTCGCGGTCGCGGCGACGATCCGCTGCACCACGAGGCTCCAGACGCCGTAGCCGGCAAACGCCATCGCCAGGGCGACCCCGCCCCCGAGGAGGTTGGAGCCCAGGGCCCGGAGGGCGAGCTTGCGGAACCCGAAGCTCCTTTGCAGGCGGGCCTCGTGGATGGCCCCCGCGGCGGTGATCACGAAGCAGGCCGAGAGGGCGCACAGGACCGGGCGCAGTTCCGGGAGATCGAACACCCAGGCGATCGGGCCGGACAGGGCTACGAGCGCCCCGCCGCAGAGGCCGCCGGCGGCCAGCATCACCCAGAAGGCGGTGGCGGCGAAGTCCTCGTCGAGGTCGACCCGCTGAACCACCGCATCCGGCAGGCCGCAGCGCGCCACGATCTGCAGGATGTCGATGAAGACGACGGCGATCGCCACCATGCCGAACTCGGCGGGGGCGATGAGCCGGGCGAGCACGAGGAACACCCCGAAGCTCAGCATGACGTTGCCCACGGACGCGAGCGCCACCCAGCGGGCCGCGTCGAAGGAGCGGCCGGTGACCTCGGCGCCGGAGGGGAGCCCCGGGACGATCTCGGAGGCGTCCGCGGCCGCCCCGGCCTCTGTGAGCGTCGGCGTGCCGGCGGTCACGAACGGGCCGCCCGGCGCTCGGCGACGAGCTCGGCGTAGAGGTCGAGATACTTCTCGGCGACGCGCTCTGAGGTCGATTCGCGGATGACGTGCTGGAAGGCGCGCTCGTCCGGCAGGTCGGTGCGGCCGCGGGCGATCGCGGTCCGCAGGCGGTCGGCGAGGTCGGCATCGTCGCCCGGGGTGAACAGCCAGTCGGCGTTGTCCTCGCCGATCAGCTCGGGAATGCCGCCGGAGGCCGCGCCGATCACCGGTACGCCCATCGTGTAGGCCTCGTAGATCGTCCGCGGGGACGGCTCGGCCCAGAACGAGGGCACGACCAGCACGTCGATCTCGCTGAGGAAGTCGGCGGGCTTGGCCCAGCCGACGAACTCCACCGGCAGGCCCTCGGACTGCGCCTTGAAGCGCTCGATCGAATCGTCCATCGCCTGGCCGGCGACGAGGCAGCGCCAGTTGCCGGGGCCGATCCGGCGCAGGGCGTCGATCAGGGTGCCGACCCCCTTCTCGGTGTTGATCCGGCCGAGATAGCCGAAGGTCATGGGCTGGCCCGTCCGGTCGATCCGGCGCCGCGCCTCGGGGTCGCCCCCCGGGACCGTGCAGGAATAGTAGATCACGCGGCGGCGCTCCGGCGCCAGATGTGCGAACAGCCCGTGGTTCACGTGGGTCTTAAGGATCTCGGTGCCGACGCTGACGACCGCGTCCACCGACCGGTTGGTGATTTGCTTGGCCGCGTTGACCACCTTGCAGCCGAGGTGCCAGCGCTCGCAGGGCTTGCCGTCCCGGAACATGGCGGCGTTGCCGCAGATTAGGTCGTACTCGCAGACTGTGTGGACGATCGGGATCCCACGCTTGGCCGCCTCGCGCCAGACCAGGGTCGAGACGTCCAGCAGCGAGTGGGTGTTGACGATGTCGGGGCGGAAATCGTCGAGGACGCGTCCGAATTCCGCCGCGACGGCGAAGTTCCACTGCTGCTTGAGCTTCGCCCAGGCGCGGCCGAACCGGCTCGCCTTGGGCCAGTCCTCCAGCCAGAAATCGTTGTGGTGCGCCATGCGGTAGACGGTGACGCCGCCCCGCACCGCCTTCGGCTCGGGCTCCCGAGCGATGCAGGCCGCGGCCACGGTGTGGCCCGCCGCCGCCAGCTCCTCGGCGAGGTGCTCCACCGAGCGCTCCGCGCCGCCCACGATGTAGGGCGGATAGAGGGCGCTGAGATGCAGGATCCGCAGGGGCCCGGTCGCAGTCCGCAGGGCGGCGCCGTCCACCGGCCGGTCGCGCCGTTCGGAGGCCGGGGTGGCGGACGCGACGCGGGCATAGGGCTGGGACAGGGACGGGGTCATCATGGGCGGCACTCGCTGAGCTGCGGGCGCTCCGTGGGCGCGGAGCGCGATTCGGGGCGGGCGGCGTCGCGGGCCGCCGCGTAGAGGTCGAGATAGGCGGTCGCCACGGCGTCCGGATCGGTCCCGGCGCGGATGGTGGCGGCCCGGCCGAGTCCCTCGGCGAGGCGGCCGGGCTCGGCGACGATCCGGGCCATCGCGGTCGCGAGCGCGGGGGCGTCGCCGGGGGGCACGAGCCACGGTCCCGGCCCGATCTGCTCGCCGATGCCGCCGGCCTCCGTGCCGATCACCGGAACGCCGCGACCGTAGGCTTCCGCCACGGTGCGGCCGAAGGGTTCCGGCCAGATCGGCGGGACCACGAGGCAGTCGATCCCGTCGAGGAAGGCGTCGCGCCCGGCGAAGCCCACGAAGGAGACGGGCAGCCCGTCAGCCCTGGCGCGGTAGCGGTCGAGTCCGTCCACGGCCCGGCCGGCGATCGTGAGCTGCCAGCCCTGCGGCGGCAGCCTCCGGCAGGCGTCGAGCAGGACGTCGATGCCCTTGGACGCCTCGATCCGGCCGAGATAGCCGAAGGTCACCGGTGCCCCCGGAGCGAGCGGCCGGCGGGTCGACGGTGCGCCCGGCGCGATCGGGTTCCAGATCACCCGGCGCAGCGAAGGCGGCACCGCATCGAAGAAGCCGGCGGCCAAGTGGCGGGCCAGGATGTCCGAGCCCACGGCGGTGACGGCCGAGACCGCGCGCTGGCAGCGCCGGTGCGGCGCCGCGTAGATCCGGCACTTGAGGTGCTGGCCAGTGCAGGCCCGGCCGTCCCGCACCATCGCGCCGTTGGTGCACAGGCTGGTGAAGTCGTGCAGCGTATGCACCACCGGCACGCCGAGCCGGCGGAGCATCGGCCAGAGCGCCGGCGTCAGCTCCGAGATCGAGTGGGTATTGACGAGATCCGGCGCGAAGTCCCGCACCGCCGCCGCCATCCGGGCGAGGGTCTGGCGGTTCCACTGGGTGGCGAGCTTGTAGCGCATCCGGTCGAGGCGCCCGCGCTGCGGCCAGTCGAGGATGTGGAACGGGGTTCCGTACCCGGTCCGATAGACGGTGACGCCGTTCTGGACGACGGGGGCCGCGGCCTGCCGGGCCGCGCAGGCGACCGCGACCGCGTGGCCGAGGTCCGCCTGCAGGCGGGCCAGCGTCTCGACCATGAGTTCGGCCCCGCCGACCTGCTCGGGCGGGTAGAGCGAGCTAAGGTGCAGGATGCGCATGCGGCACCTTTCCGGCCGGTTCCGCGCGGGCGGAGTCCCGGAGCGCGTCGAGCAGCAGCGTCTCGTAGCGGCGGGCGGTCTCGGCCCAATCGTACAGGCCGGCATTGTCGCGGCCGCGGTCGATCAGCGCCGCGCGCAGGCCGGGCTCGTCCAGCAGGCGGCGCAGGCACGCGGTGAGCGCCCCGGCATCGGTGGGGTCGAAGGTCAGGGCGCCCGCGCCGGCGATCTCGGGGGTCGCCGACCGGTTCGAGCAGATCACCGGGCAGCCCAGCGCCTGCGCTTCCAGCACGGGCAGGCAGAACCCCTCCGCGAAGGATGGGACGCACAGGCACAGGGCGTTTCGATAGAGCGCCGCGAGCCGGCCCTCGCCGATCCGGGACAGGCGCGTCAGCCGGACCGGTGCGCCGCCGAGCGCTCCGGCGATCGCCTCGTCCGGATCCTCGCCGACATGGACGATGCCGATCTCCGGGCGGCCCAGCGCGGCCAGGGCCCGCGCCAGCGTCGCGAAGTTCTTGTTGTACATGGCGTTGCCCACCGCCAGCACGAAGGGTCCCGGCGGGAGTTCCGGTGCCGGATCGACCGCATCGGGGTCGATCATCGCGGCCGACGGGACGGTGTGGGTCCGGTCCCGGAGGGTCGGGTAGAAGCGCCCGAGATCGCGCCGCGTCGCCTCCGAGACGGCGATCACCCGGGCGCTGTTGGCCAGGACGAGGCGGAAGATCGGATCGGTGGTCAGCGCCTCGCGCGAGCGGCTTCGGCCGGGCATCGTGCGGAAGTAGAGATCGTGGACGACGCTGACCCGCGCCCGGCCGCCGAAGGCCGCACCGTAGGGATCGGCGTTGAGCACCACGTCGATGTTGAAGGCTCGACACAGCCGCGGGACGGTGACGGCCTGCCGCAGGACGTCCAACAGCATGATGCGCGGGCGCGGCACGGTCACGACCTCGATCCGGTCGCGGATCGCCTCGGGCAGCTGCGCGCGGGTCCAGGGCGAGCGCAGCACGACCGTGAAGGTGCCGCGCTCGATGAGGCCGGCGATCACCCGGAAGGCGACGAGGGCGACGCCCGACGGACGACCGCCGAACTGGGTCGGCATGTTCACGAGAACGCGCGGCATGGCGGCTCCGAAAGCTCCGATCGCGGTTGATGACGGCCCATCGGTCAGGGGCGGGCGGCGGCGTCGAGGATCAGCTTGGTCAGGGCGTCCCGCATCCGATCCGCGCCGTAGAGGGTCAGCGCCCGGTCCCGGGCGAGACGGGTGCGCGCCGCGACGGCGTCCGGGTCGTCGAGCAGCACGGCGAGGGCGGCGGCGAGGCGGTCGGGCCGCCGCGGCGGCACGAGGGTGCCGACCGCACCGCCGTCGAGGATCTCGGCGGCGGCGCCTGTATCGGTGGCGATCACCGGGATCCCGGCCAGCATCGCCTCGACGAGGGTTCGGCCGAACGGTTCGGGATCAACCGAGGGATGCACGACCGCATCGACCGCCTGCATCAGCCGGGGCACGTCCGACCGCTGGCCGAGGAACAGCACCCGGTCCGCGACGCCGTGCGCCGCGGCCAGCGCGTGCAGCCGCGCCGCGTAGGCGTCCTCGCCGAACAGCGCCGCGCCGACGACGATGCAGCGCAGGCCGGGAAGGCGCGCCAGCGCCTCGATGACCACGTCCTGCCCCTTCCAGGGCGCGAGGCGGCTGAACACCCCGATTAGCGGTCCGGCCGGCAGCCCCATTTCCGCCCGCAGGGCCGCCGGGGATCGCGGATCGACATCCAGATCGAGACCGTTCGGCACGACGCTCACGCGGGACGCGCGGCCGCCGGCCCGGATGAAAGCGTCCGCCGCAGCCCGCGAGGGCACGACCACCCGGGTGGCGCACAGATTGGCCAGCCGCGCCTGTACGATCCGCTGGGCCCGGCCGAAATGCGCGCCGTCGAGGATGTCGTGCAGGTGCCAGATGATCGGCCGCCCGACCAGCCGCGCGGGCAGAGCCGACAGCAGGAAGGCCTTCTGCGAATTGGCATAGACCACGTCGCAGGTCCGCGCCGCGCGGGCGATGTCGAGGGCGAGCCCGGCGAGCCGGCCAAGCTTGGGCAGCGCCCGCAGGACCGAGGCGTCCCGGCGCAGGCCCGACAGGCCGGCCCCCGGGCGGGCGAGACGGATCTCGAGGCCGAGGCCGCGCAGGATGCCGGCGAAGGCGCCATCCTCGAACAGGAACGCCGTCGAGCCCGCCCAGGGGGCCACGGCATCGCGCAGGACGAGCTCGGCCCCCGACATCGTCCCGGTATGAGTCACGAACAGGACGCGGGGGCGGTTCCGGGGCTCGGCCGTTCGGGCAGGGTCAAGCGACGCAGGTTCGGCGAGCATGCCGACGGACAGGGCCTCGGTCATCGCGCGTCACCGGCGTGGCGGGGCTCCGGAAGCCGCATCACATCGTAGGTCGGCTGGCGTCCCGCCCGGACCATCGTCATGGCGATCCCCAGCACGACGCCGCCGGCGCGGCGGAGGTTGCCAACGGTCTCGACGATGTCCGACAGCTGCGAGCGGCCGTAGCGCGCGCAGCAGAGCACGCCGTCCGCGTGGCGGGCGAGCATTGAGGCGTCCATCAGCACGCTGGTGGGTGGAGAATCGAGGAGGACGAGGTCGTAGCGGCGGGTCCAGCGCAGGAACTCGACCATGCGCTCGCTCATCAGCAGGTCGGTGGATTCCGAGGTCGGCGTGCCGGCCGGGATCACGTCGAACCGGCCGGCCGAGACCACGGCCTCGGCGGGGGCGATCTCGCCCCGCAGCACGCCCACGAGGCCCGGTCCGCGCCCGAGTCCGAGCGAGGCGTCGAAGTTCGGCCGGCGCAGGTCGCACTCGATCACCAGAACCCGGCGCCCGCTCGCGGCGCCGATGCCGGCCAGGGCGAAGGCGGTGAACGACTTGCCCTCGCGGGGTTTCGACGAGGTCACCAGGATGACCCGGGACTCGCCCCCGCCCGCCAGGACGAGGTGCGCGTGCAGATTGCGCAGCACGGTCTGCATCACCGGATCGACCCGGGCCCGTGCCAGGGCCTCGGGGAGGTCGAGGTCCCTCCGACGGTCGGAGAGGCGGCCCATGAGCCCGCGGGGTTCCAGACGGGGGAGCTGGGCGAAGACCGGGGCGCCGGTGCCGGCCATGAGCTGCCCCGGGGTCCGGACCCGCTGGTCGGTGTAGTCGCGCAGCAGGGCCGCCGCCGCCGCCAGCACGCCGGCGAGCACGATACCCCCCGCCAGGAACGGCACGGCCTTGGGCGAGAACGGCTCCTGCGGCAGTTCCGCCAGGCTGACCAGCCGGGTGCTCCCGGTGAGGATGCGCCGCTCGGTCTCCAGCTCCCCGGCACGCTTCACGAGGTCGGCGTAGCGGGTCCGCTGGATCTCAGCGTTGCGCACCATCCCCTCGATCGAGGCCTCGTCGTCCATGGCGGCCGCGGCCTCGGTCTTGGCATTGTCCAATTGGGTGCGCAGCGCCTGGGCCAGCGCGTTCGAGGCGTCGTAGGACTTGCGCAGCCCCTGCGTGACGTTCCTGACCTCCTGATCGATGCGCTCGCGCAGGCTCGCCCGCTCGGTCGTCAGGGCCCGGATGGCCGGGTGGTTCGCGCCCAGGAGGGTGCTCTGGTTGGCGAGCTGCGCGGCGACGCCGCTCAGTTGCTGCTTGAGGGCCCCGATCGTGGGACTGGCCAGGACGGCCGGCGCGGTCTCGGCGCCGCGCGCGCCCCGGCTCTCGATCTCGCCCAGACGCGCGGCGGCGTCGGCCTTGGCGGCCTCAGCGGCGGAGAGTTGCTGGCTGATGCTGGTCAGACGCTCGGCGCTGATCGGCGCGTTCGTGCCCTTCACCAGGCCCTTGCGGCGCCGGAACGTCTGGATCCGGGTCTCGTCCGCGCGGATCGAGGCGTCGAGCTGGTTGATCTCGGTGTGCAGCCAGTCTGAGGCCGCCTTGCGGCTCGAGGCCTGCGCTTCGCGCTGGTCGTCCAGGAAGGCCTCGATCAGGGCGTTGGTCATCGTCTGCGCGGTCTCGGGCAGGGGCGACCGGTAGCCGATGGTGATGATCCGGGAGCGGCCGGAGCTGAGGACGCTGTAGCGCTTCTGCAGGTACTCGACCAAGGCGTTGCGGTCGGCCGTGAGCTTCGTGCAGGCGGCGTCTTTCTTCTCGGAGATGGGCCCCGGCCGCCCGCCGCCGGCGGCGTAGCGGCACTCCGCCAGGACGGGGGCGGCGAGTCCGGCATCGATCGCGAGCCGCAGGAGCCGCGGCGAACGGATCACCAGGATCTGGCTCTCGATGTCGGCCGGGTCGCCGATCTTCTGGATCCAGGCCATGGAGGCGTTGTGCGCGCCCGGCTCGGCCTCCGCCACGATCACCGAGCCGGTCGCCACGTATTGCGGCGTGATGTTCATCAGCGCGGCGATCGCGAGGCCCATGACCAGGGCGAAGACCGTCGCGAACAGGTAGCGGCGGCGCCAGATCCGGAAGAGCGGCGCGGCGAGCGATGCGCCCCGCGGCTGCTCAGGCGCGGCCGCGCGCACCGGGGTCCGGTCGGCCAGATCGACGGTGACGAGCGACATGGACATCGGTCTCAGCCCACTGCTTCGAGGCGCGGGAGGGTGCGCGTCCGGGGCTCGCAGGCCGCCCGGTGCAGGGCCATCTGCTCATCGACGAAGCGGGAGAACCGGCTCCGGAACAGCTCGGCCGAGAACAGGTCGGCCTGCGCCCGGCAGGCCTCGCGGGTGAAATGGTGTTCCTGCTGCATGAAGCCGTGCACGCAGGCCGCGATCGCCTCGGGATCGGGCGTGTCGAAGAACATGCCGGTCCGCTGCGGGCCGCGCGTCTGGACCGTCTCGCGCACACCGCCGCGGCCGAGGGCGAGGACCGGGGTGCCCTCCGAGGAAGCCTCGACCACGATGATGCCGAAATCCTCCTCCGCGGCGAAGATGAAGGCGCGGGCGGTGGCCATGAGCTGGCGCAGCCCCTCGTCGGAGACGAAGCCCACGAACGAGACGTTGGGCCCGGCGATCTCCCGCAGCCGGGCGGCATCGGGGCCGCTGCCGGCCACCACGAGGTGGAGGTCCGGCAGCAGCGCGAAGGCGCGGACCACCGCCTCCACGTTCTTGTAGGGAACGAGCCGGCTCGCCACGAGGAAGTGGTTGCCCCGCGGGCCGTCGAAGCGCTGGCTCGACAGGGTGATCGGCGGATGGATCACCTCGGCGGTGCGGCCGTAGACCTTCTGGATGCGCCGCGCGACGAACGCGGAGTTGGCCACGATCGCGTTCGGCCCGGAGGCCGTGCGCACGTCCCATAGGCGCATGCGGTGGAGGATGAGGCGGGCGACCAGGCTCTTGACGCCCGCGTCACAGCCGCTCTCGCGCAGGTAGGTGTGCTGCAGGTCCCAGGCGTAGCGCATCGGCGAATGCACATATGAGACGTGCAACTGATCGGGCCCGGTCAGCACCCCTTTGGCCACGGCGTAGCTGCTGGAGATGATCAGGTCGTAGGCCGACAGATCGAACTGCTCGATCGCGATCGGCATCAGCGGCAGGTAGGCCCGGTGCCGCGTGCGGGCGAAGGGCAGGCGCTGGATGAAGCTGGTCCGGGCGTTCTCGTAGCCGATCCGCGTCCGGTCCGCCGCCGGCAGGAAGTCGAACAGCGTGAAGACGTCCGCGTCCGGGTACAGCTTCAGCAACTGCTCCAGGACGCGCTCGGCCCCGCCGACGACGTACAGCCAGTCGTGAACAATCGCGACACGCATCACAGCTACCTCGTCGACGCGCCGCGGCCGGGAGAAAGAGTTTCTGCCGGCCGACCTCACAGGAAACGGTGAGCAGAGGCACAGACCGGACCCTAGATGGGACATTGCCTTTAAAAAAGGAGTGAATACGGGAGCCGCCGCGGAAATTAGTGCTTATGCGGGCGAGCGTGATCGGTAACAGACTTAATTTTCATTTGTAAGTATGGTTAATATATTGGTTGGGCCGCATCCGTCGGTGGTGGTCTCATCGGCTGGACGCGGGCACAGGACAGCATCGCCCGGCAGGACAGCGACGGCCCTGCCCCATCGTGTGCGGGCCAGCGCCTTCACCCTTCGCGTTCGGGATCATCGCATGGTCGGCGCTTGGGGCAGTCCAGGATGGCCACGTGCCCGCCCTCCCCCAATCCACGGCCGCCGATCCCCGCCCTGAATCGCGTATGCGCGGTCGGCTGTCGGGATCGCCGTTACGGCGTCAGCGCGCTGGGCAAGGGTGCGGGGAGCGGGCGGCGGTCGAAGCGCCGCCGGAGGGCCGCGTTCATCGGGGCTTCCACGCGCCGGTACAGCACCTCCCCGACCGCAGCGGACGCTGCGAAGGCCAGCAGGAAGATCAGCACGGCCCGTACGCCGCCGGCGACCGGGAGAACAGCCGCAACTTTGGAGGCGGCGTGGAGCAGCAGGTTGTGGACCAGATAGAACGAGTAGCTGGCGTTCCCCTGGGACAGCAGCCAGCGGGAGCGCAGGGTGATGCCCCCCCGCTCCAGCAGCAGCATCGCGCCGACGATCAGGCTGGCGGCGGAACCCCAGACCAGGGGGCGGACGAACCCCGTCAATTCGGGCTGCACGCCGAGGGCGTAGGCGCCGGCCTGGCCGCCGAGGACGAGCAGTCCAGCCATCACGACGGCGCTGCCGACCACGCGCCGGACCGGGAAGCCGGCCGGTGGAGCGCCGAAGCGCAAATACGCATAGCCGAGGCCGATGCCCGCGGCGAATTCGAGCACGATCGGCTTCGTGTAATAGGCCCAGTACAGTCCGGGGACCGGCAGCTGCCCCAGCAGGCTCAGGCCGAGGAAGATCGCGACCGCCGCGAGGGCGCGCATGGCCCGGGTCGGCACCAGCAGCAGCCCGGCGAAGACCGCGTAGAAGAACATCTCGTAATTGAGCGTCCAGCCCACGGAATTCAGCGGCTCGACGTAGCCGCCCCGCGAGAACGGCAGGAACAGCAGCGACTGGAGCAGGTATTCCGGCCGGACTTCCATGATGCCGATCGGCTTCAGGCCCGCCAGCGCCATGAGGGTGAGACCCAGGGTGACGAGCCAGTAGACCGGAATGACGCGCGCGGCCCGCCGCACCAGGAAGGCGCCGATCCCCTCGCCTCGGTCCCGGCGCGACGCGCCCGCCTGCGCCGGACCCCCCTCCCCTCGGGCGGAACGCGCGCCTGTGCTCACGAACATGATGAAGCCGGACAGGACGAAGAAGACATCGACGCCGGCCGCGCCGAAGGCGAGGAAATCCGGCCGCGGCAGGACCGGTACCGCGTAGAGGCCGAAATGCGTCAGGAAGACGAGGTAGGCCGCGAGGGCACGCAGGATCTGGAGATTGTAGAGCATGGCGCGCCGGCTAGCCGCGGGAGGTTGCCCGCCGGGGTGGGGCGAGGACGTGCCACCATGCCGGAACCGGCTCCGCCGAGTCACGGAGACTCGCGATTCGTGCTGAATAAGCTGCCCAGGCCCGGCCCGACACGGGGATCGGAACAGTGTTGTCCACATGTCCGGGCTGAAACACGCGTCAATATGCGATGGAAAGTCATTATAAAGGCGCTGACGTCCATTATAGCCAAGCCGGTGCAGTCCGGTTGCTCATGGCCACGCTTCCCAGCTTCGCGCTGCGCATGGTGTGATTGTTTACTATTAATCAGTAGAATATTTGACGCCCAGCGGGGCGGATCAATAAAGTGCCGCGCACTGAATTAAGGAGTTCCCCCTTGAACATCTCCCAAGACATCCGTGAGATCCTGGGCTCGAACGAAGCCTTCGCGGGGAAGTCCGATCAGCTCTCCGACGACGCAAGCCTGTTCGACATGGGCCTCGACTCGTTCGGCTCGGTCCAGCTGATGCTGGCGCTCGAGGAGCGCTTCAACATCGAGTTCCCCGACGAACTCCTTAACCGCAAGTCCTTCTCGTCGATCCGCGCGATCAGCGAGGCCGTGTCCACCCTGGTTCGGCAGGAAGCCGCATGAGCACCCTGGCCGCGCGTGCAGAGCGGGCGGCGGCGGTGGCGGCGCGCCACGCCGATGCCGTCGACCGCGAGGGCCGCTTCCCCGCGGAAGCGGTCGCCGCCCTGAAGGACGAGCGCCTTCTGGGCCTTCAGATCCCGGGACAGTTCGGCGGCGAGGGCGCCGGGCTGGTGCAGATCGCCGAGGTCTGCAGCACGCTCGGCCATGCCTGCAGCGCGGCCGCGATGGTCTTCGCCATGCACCACATCAAGGTGTCGAGCCTCGTGACCCACGGGCTCGACAGCGCGTGGCACTGCCGGCTGATGGAGCGGATCGCCCGCGAGCAGCTGCTCGTCGCCTCTTCGACCACGGAGGCCGGCATCGGCGGCGACCTGCGCAACTCCCTCTGCGCGGTCGAGACGACCGGCGAGACCTTCTCGCTGGGCAAGGACGCCTCCGTGATCTCCTACGGGGCCCAGGCCGACCTGATCCTCGCCACCGCCCGGCGCCACCCGGAGGCCGCGACCTCCGATCAGGTGCTGGTCGCGCTGATGGCCGATCAGATCTCGCTCGCCCGCACCAGCCAGTGGGACACGCTCGGCATGCGCGGCACCTGCAGCGACGGCTTCCGTCTGGAGGCCCGCGGCGTGCCGGTCGAGCAGATCCTGCCCAAACCCTTCGCCGAGATCGCCGCCGTCTCGATGCTGGCCTCGTCGCACCTGCTGTGGAGCAGCGTCTGGTACGGCATCGCCACCTACGCGGTCGACCGCGCCCGGGCCTTCGTCCAGGCCGAGGCGCGCCGCGCCCCCGGCAAGGTGCCGCCCACGGCGCTCCGGCTCGCCGAGGTCGTCAACGCCCATCAGGCCATGCGCGGCACCGTCGTGTCGGCCCTGCGCCGGTTCGAGGACGCGCACGGCGATGCCGACACGATCGGGTCTCTGGGCTTCAGCGTGATGCTCAACAACCTGAAGGTCACCGTCTCGGACATGGCGGTCGACATCGTGCGGCGCGCCCTCTCAATCGTCGGGCTCTCCGGCTACAAGAACGACACCCCCTACAGCCTCGGCCGATCCCTGCGCGACGTCCTCTCGGCGCCGCTGATGATCGGCAACGACCGCATCCTCGCCAACACCGCCAAGCTCCTGCTCGTGCAGAAGGGCAGCGGCCAGCTCATGAGCGCGTGATGGACTCGATCTCTTCTCCCCAGGGCGACCTGATCCTCGACGACGAGCCGGAGGGCGGCCCGACCTTCCTCGACCGGCTGTTCGACCACGGCCTGCTGATCCGCACCGGCGTCGACGGCCTCTATGGCCGCAGCGGCGCCTTCGAGAGCGTGGTCGAGGCCCTCGACCGCCTGATCTCGCGCCTCGGCGCCGCCGACGGCGCCGAGGTGATGCGCTTCCCGCCCGGCATGAGCCGGCCGGCCTTCGAGCGCAGCGGCTATCTCAAGGGCTTTCCGAACCTCGCCGGCACGATCCACAGCTTCTGCGGCGATGGCGCGGGACACGCCGAGATCCTGGCCTGCGTCGAGGAGGGCCGCGACTGGACCGGCCAGCAGGAGGCCACCGACGTCGTCCTGACGCCGGCCGCCTGCTACCCGCTCTATCCGGTGGCCGCCGCCCGGGGGGCGCTGCCCGCCGAGGGGCGCCTGTTCGACCTGCAATCCTACTGCTTCCGGCGCGAACCCTCGGCGGAGCCGACCCGGATGCAGCTGTTCCGGATGCGCGAATACGTGCGCATGGGCAGCCCGGAACAGGTGCTGGCCTTCCGCGAATCCTGGCTGGAGCGCGGCACCGCGATGATGCGTGATCTCGGCCTGCCGGTCGCCATCGACGCCGCCAACGACCCGTTCTTCGGGCGGGCCGGCCGGATGCTCGCCAACAACCAGCGGGCGCAGGGCCTCAAGTTCGAGCTGAACGTGCCGGTCAACAGCGTCGAGAAGCCGACCGCCTGCCTTAGCTTCAACTACCACCAGGACCATTTCGGCAGCACCTGGGTGCTGCGCCAGGCGGACGGGGGCGTCGCCCACACCGCCTGCGTCGGCTTCGGCCTGGAGCGGATCACCCTGGCGCTCCTGAAGCATCACGGTCTCGACCTCGCCGCATGGCCCGATTCCGTGCGCACCGCGCTGTGGGGCTGAGCCGGTGACCGCGGCGTTGCGCCTGCCCTCGGGGCTCGGAATGGCAGGCCCCTACGTGCCGCATCCGCTCCACGATGGGGTCCGGGACTGGCCGGAGACCAACTGCTACGTCGACCTCTGGATCGAGCTGCTGCACGGTCGCGGCCTCGTCCCGGAGGCGATGCTGGGCTTCACGCTCCGGCAGGATTTCGAGGGCGACCAGTTCACCTTCTTCAAGCCGCCGCCCGGCGACATCGAGCGGCTCTACGGCCTGGAGGTGCTGGAGCTCGCGGTCTACGCCGGTCTCGAGGCGCACGCCTTGACCCAGATGGCGGCCGGCCGGCCGGTGCTGGTCGAGGTCGACGCGATCTACCTGCCCGACACCCATGGCACCACTTACGGGGGCGACCACAGCAAGACGACGATCGGCATCCTCGCCCTCGACCCGGCGGCGGGTGAACTCGACTACCTGCACAATGCCGGCCGCTTCCGCCTCTCGGGGGCGGACTATGCCGGGATCTTCGGCCCCGCGACCCTGCCGCCCTACGCCGAGTTCGTGAAGGCGGTCGCCCCGCCCCTGCCCGCGTCGGAGCTTCCGGGCGTCGCCCTGGACCTGCTCGCCAAGCATCGCGACCGGGCGCCGGAGCGCAACCCGGTCCTGGCGTTCCGCGACGCGCTGGCCGTCACGGCCGACGGGCTCGTGGTTCAGCCGCTCGGCGTGTTCCACGCCTACGCGTTCAACACGACCCGCCAGCTCGGCGCGAATTTCGAGATGCTGGCGAGCCACCTCACCTGGCTCGACGCGTCCGGCGCCGGCACCTTTGCGCCCACCGCCGAGGCGGCCGCCGGCCTGAGCCGCGAGGCGAAGGCGTTCCAGTTCCAGCTCGCCCGCGCCTTCCACCGCCGCCAGGCCGAGGGACTGGCGCCGCGCCTCGACCGTCTGGCTGCGACCTACGAGCGCGTGTTCGCGTCCCTCGACGGCGCCCTCGGCCGCTAGGGTCGCCCGATGGCCCTCATCCGCAGCGTCGACGGGCGGGCGCCGGGGTCTCTGGCCGGCCCCTGGCGGCTCGCCCTGACGCCGCCCGGGGCCTGCGTCGGCCCGGGCGATCTCGGGGGCATTACCGACTGGATCCCGGCCCACGTTCCCGGAACCGCCGCGTCCGCCCTCACGGCGGCCGGGCGCTGGACCGAGACCGCCCCAACGCCGATCCACGACCGCGACGTCTGGTATCGGACCCGCCTCGCCGGTCCCGGCCCCGTCCGCCTGCGGTTCGAAGGGCTGGCGACGCTTGCCGAGGTCTGGCTCGACGGCGCCCCGCTCCTCAGCGCCCGCACGATGTTCGAGCCGCACGCCGTCGAGGCCGAACTCGGTGCCGAGTCCGATCTCGCGCTCTGCTTCCGCGCTCTGCGCCCGGTGCTCGACAGGCCGTCCAGGCGCGGGCGCTGGCGGCCGCGGATGATCACGCCGGGATCGCTGCGCCACATGCGCACCAGTGCCCTGGGCTTCATGCCGGGCTGGTGCCCTGAGATCGACCTCGTCGGCCCCTACCGGCCGATCACCGTCGAGGCCATGCGCCCCGGACTCGCGTCCGCCGACCTACGTGCGACCCTGGATGGGGATACCGGTCGCCTGGCCGCGCGCCTGCGGATCGAGGGCCGGGCCGGTGCGGTGGTGCTCCTGTGCGACGGGCGCGAGGCGCCGCTTTCCGAGATCGCGCCCGGCCTGTTCGCCGGCGGACTCGTGCTGCCCGGGGTCGCCCCGTGGTGGCCGCATACCCACGGCGCGCCGCATCTCCACCGGGTCGAGGCGCGGGTCGATGGGGCGCTTGTCGATCTCGGCCGGGTCGGCTTCCGATCCCTGTCGCTGACCCGCCCCTTCGCGGAGGGCCTGTCGCTCGCCGTCAACGGCGTGCCGGTCTTCTGCCGCGGCGCCAACTGGACGCCACCGGATCTCGTCGGGCTGGGGTCTGACGGGACCCGGACCTTGCTCGCGCTGGCCCGGGAAGCCGGCATGAACATGCTGCGGGTCCCGGGCACGACGCTCTATCCATCGACCGACTTCTACGATCAGTGCGACGAACTCGGCATCCTGGTCTGGCAGGACCTGATGCTGGCCAATTTCGACTATCCGCACGACGATCCGGATTTCGCCGCCGGCCTCGCCCGGGAGGTCACGGCGTTCCTCGACCGCACCCAGACCGCGCCGTCGCTCTGCGTCCTGTGCGGGGGCAGCGAGGTCTGGCAGCAGGCCGCCATGCTCGGCGCCCCGCGTGCCGTCTGGGCCGACACCTTCTGCGAGACGACCCTCGCGACGCTGGCGGCGGCCCAGCGGCCCGACCTCGTGGTCGTGCCCAACTCGCCCTCCGGCGGGGCCCTGCCGTTCTCCCCGCGCGCCGGCTGCACGCATTACTTCGGCGTCGGTGCCTATCGCCGGCCCCTCGCGGATGCCCGCCGGGCCGAGGTCGGATTCGCCAGCGAGTGCCTTGCCTTCGCCAACCCGCCCGAGCCGGGGACCCCCGGGCCCGTCGATCCGACCGATCCGGCCTGGGCGGGGGGCATCCCCCGCGATCGGGGTGCCGATTGGGACTTCGAGACCGTCCGCGACCATTACGTCGGCCTCCTCTACGGGGTCGAACCGGCCGCGCTGCGCCTGGACGACCCGGAGCGCTATCTGGACCTCGGCCGTGCCGCCGTCGCCGAGGTGATGGAGGCGACATTCGCGGAGTGGCGCCGGCCGCGCTCGCCAACCGCGGGCGGCCTCGTCCTGGCCCTGCGCGATCTCGGGCCGGGGGCCGGCTGGGGCGTGATCGACTGGCGGCAGCAGCCGAAATCCGCATGGTACGCGCTCAAGCGCGCCTTTCGCCCGGTGCAGGTTCTCCTCACCGACGAGGGTCTGGACGGCCTGCACCTCCACGTCCTCAACGAGACCGCGGACATCCGCGCGCTGACCGTCACGCTGACGTTCGCCGATTGCGGCGGCCGGGTCGCGGCGCGGGCCGAGCGCAGCGTGACGCTCGGCGCCCGCGCCGCGCTGACCCTGACCTCCGCCGAACTGCTCGGCCGCTTCTTCGACGCCACCGACAGTTATCGGTTCGGGCCGCGGATCCACGATGTCGCCCATGCGTGCCTGACCGGGGCGGACGGAGGTATCATGGCCGAGAGCTTCCACTTCCCCGGCCCGCGCCCGATCGCCCAAGGCGCCATCGGGCTTCGTGCCGAGCCGGTGATGACCGAGTCGGGTCCGGCGCTGCGCATCGCCACGGAGCGCCTCGCCCTCGGCGTCCAGATCCAGGCCCCCGGCGCACGCCCCGCCGATACCGGCTTCCATCTGGCGCCGGGGACGGCGCGGCTGATCGCCTTCCCCGGCCGGACCCGGCTCCCCCGCGGCAGCGTCCGGGCCATCAACAGCAGCGAGAGCGCGGAGTTCGGTCATGACATCTGAAGCCCGGGCTATGATCGCCCCCGCCCCCGGCCCGCTCGATCCCTCTCCGGTGACCTTCGCGGGTCTGTTCGGCTGGTTTCATCCGGCACCCGGGCGGCGCGGCGTGGTCCTCTGCGGCGCGCATGGATTCGAGCAGATGGCCGCGTACCGCCCCTGGCGGGCGCTGGCCGAGAGGCTCGCCGGTGCGGGCTGCCCGACCCTGCGCTTCGACGCCCCGGGCGAGGGCGATTCCGCCGATCTCGATGCCGCTGGGGTCGCTGCCTCCGTCGCGGCGATCGGCCAGGCGATCCGGTTCCTGCGCGAGACGGCCGGCGTCGCCGAAATCGTCCTCGTCGGCCTACGGCTCGGCGCGACCTTCGCGGCCCTGGCCGCGGAGGCGGAGCCCGTGGACCGCCTCGTCCTGCTCGCGCCGGTCGCCACCGGACGGGCCTACCTGCGCGAGATGCGGATGCGGGCGCAGACGATCGGGCGCCTCCCGGACGGCTCCGCTCCGCCCCCGGAGCTGGAGGGTCTCACCGTCGGTGGCTTCCGCATGGATGCGGCCTTCCTGGCCGAACTCGCTGGGCTGAATCTCGCGCGGATCGCCAAGCCCCCGGCCCCCCGCGTGCTGCTCCTCGCCCCGGACCCGGCGGCGCTGGCCGCCCGCCTTGGCGCGATCGGCTGCGCCGTTGAGGCGGGACCCTTCGCCGGTCTCGCGCATCTCGTGGGCGATCCGATCTTCGTGAAGGTGCCGGAGGGGGATTTCGAGCGTATCACCGCCTTCGTGGCGGACGGGGTCGCCCCGGCGGAGGCGGCCGCGACGGTCCCGCCCCCGGCGCGCTTGGCGGGCACGGACTGGACCGAGGAGCCGATCCGGCTCGATTCGGGCCTGTTCGGCATCCGCTGCACCCCGCACAGGCCGGAACCCAGCACGCCGACAATTCTCTTCGTCTCCACCGGCATGACCGTGCGCTCGGGGTGGGGGCGGCAGACCACCCGCCTCGCCCGGAATCTGGCCGCCGAGGGCGTCGGCTCGTTCCGCCTCGACCTTGGCGGGATCGGCGACAGCGCCGGGCGTGCGGACGGCGGCCGGCCACTTTTCGCCCCGGATGGTTACGCGGACGTGGTCCGGGCGGTCGACCATCTCGCCCGAGGGGGCCCGATCGTTCTCGTCGGCGGCTGCAGCGGGGCCTACGCGGCCTTCCACGCGCTCTGCCGGGATCCGCGGATCGACGGGGCGCTGCTGGTCAACCTCCACTGCTTTGACTGGGATCCGGATCAGGATGTCGACAGCGTGATCCGCCAGACCTACGGCAGCGCCGCCACCTACGCAGCGCTCCTGACCCAGGGCGCCACGTGGCGCCGCCTGATCCGCGGCCAGATCCGGGTCGGGGCGATCGCCGGTGTCCTGGCCCGGCGCGGGTTCGACGCGGCGCTGCGGCGGGTCCGACGCGCTTGGCGGATGCAGGCTCCGGGCGGGTCGGTCGCCCGGCGCGTGGCCGCAATCCGGCGCCGCGGCGCCGAGATCCGCCTGGTCTACAGCGCGGGCGATCCCGGCCTGGCCGCCCTGCGCCGTCACCTCGGACGCTCGCCGAGCCGCGCCGGACGGCGCCTCGGTGCCCCGGTGACGATCGTGCCTGATGCCGACCACAACCTCGGTTCGGCCGCGGCGCAGGCGGTGCTCGGCCTCGCGGTGCGCGACCTCCTGCGCGCGGCACGGCGCGTTCCCGCGGCGCGCTCCAGGAAGCCGAATCGGGCCGTGGCCACCTGGCACATGGTCGCGACATGACGGCCTTCACGCGCCGGTCGGCCATGACGATGGCCGCAGGGTCGCTGGCCGCAGGGTCGCTGGCCGCAGGGTCCCTGGCGGCGGGGGGCTTGGCCACGGGGGCCTCAGCCGCGCCCCTGCACCGGTGCGAGGACCTGATCGATTCCATCGGCGTGAACGTGCATCTCGGCCACGGCGGCAGCCCCTATGTCGAGCGCTTCGCCGCCTGCGCGGCCGCCCTCGACGAGCTCGGCCTGCGCCATCTGCGCGACGACATCGTACTCACCGGCGGCGAGCCGGCCGGCCAGTTCGCGCGGATCGCCGCCCTAGCCGAACGCGGCTATCGCTTCAGCCTCGTCTTCTATGACGGTCTGACGCCGGGGCCGCGGGTTCCCCCGGAGCGCTTCGCCGAGATCGCCGGCTGGGCCGGCGGCGGGCTCGTTGTGGCCGAGGGCGGCAACGAGCCCCCGATTGCCGGCCGGCCCGACCTGCCACGCCTCTCCGCCGACCATCAGGCGGCTTTGTTCCGGGCGGTGCGTGCGGATGCCCGGCATCGATCCGTGAGGGTCGCCGGACCGAGCTACATCCAGGGCAACGTCGCCGCCGCGCAGGATCTCGCGGCCGTGGTCGATCTCGCCAACATTCATGCCTATCCGGGGGCCGAGCACCCCGAGACGAGCGGCGGCGGCAGCCTCGCCCGTTTCGTCGCGGCGGCCCGGCCGGTCTTCGGGCCCGCGCCTGTGATCGCCACCGAGAACGGCTACCACACGGCGCTCGCCACCGGCAGCGCCCACCTGCCGGTCTCCGAGGACATCCGGGCGCGCTACATCCCGCGCCTGCTCCTGTGGAGCTACCTGCAGGGTGTGCGCCGGACCTACCTCTACGAACTCATCTCCAGCTTCGATCACGGCGACGGCGACCCGGAGAGCCGCTTCGGCCTCCTCGCCCATGACGGCCGGCCGACCCCCGGTTTCGCGGCCCTGCGCAGCCTCGTCCGGCTGTTCGGTGGCGGCGAGGCGGCCGGCGCGCCTTTCGCCGGGGCGGTCGAGGTCGCGGCCCCCGCCGCGACCCCCGACCTCGTGACCGCCCGCTTCGCCCGGCGGGACGGCGCTGTTCTGGTGCCGGTCTGGCTCGGCCTCGACGGGTGGGACCGGCGCAGCCGCACCCCCCGACCCGACGCTCCCCCGCGGGCGGTCGAGATCCGCCTGTCGCAGCAGCCGCGGGCGGTGCGGCTGCATCGCTTCGCGGATGACGGCTCCGTGAGTGTTCATGCGCTTCCGCCCGATCGGCGCGTCCCGCTTCAGGTCACCGACCGGCTCGGCGTGCTGGAGGTGCTGTGAGTGGCGATGGGGCGACATTCCTTTGCGAAAGCGGCGGCCGGAGCTTTGGTCCGGTGCCCGGACTCGGCGTCGAGGGCGGTGCGCATCCCATGTTGAGCCTCCTCTGCGACAAGCTCGTCAGCGCGACCCTGGTGCTCCTGAACCTCCTCGCCCCGGTGGAGGTCCACGTTGACCGGGACCTCGCCTACGCCCCCGGGAGCCGGCACGAGGCCGACATCTACCGGCCGAGCGTGCCCGGTCCGAGCCCGGTCCTAGTGTTCCTCTACGGGGGCGGGTGGCGGACGGGCTCCAAGGAGGAGGTCGCCTATGTCGGCGCCGCCTTCGCGCGCCGGGGTTTCGTCGTGGTGATCCCCGAGTTCCGGCACTTTCCGGCGGCCAGCCTGTCCGGCATCCTGGCCGACAATGCCGCGGCGGTCGCCTGGACCATCGCCCACGCGCCCGAGTTCGGAGGCGATCCCCGCCGCGTCGTGGTGGCGGGCCATTCCTCCGGCGCCTGGGCCGCGGCCATGCTGGGGCTCGACGCGACGTGGCTCAAGCAGGCCGGATCCAGCCCGGAGGATCTGGCCGGAATCGTCGGCCTCGCCGGACCCTACGCGGTCACCGCGCTGACAGATCCGCTGGACGCGCAGGTCTTCACCGGCGCCGACCCCACCCTGCAGCCGATCAATCACGCCGCCGGCCCGCACCCGGCGCTGCTGCTGCTGACCGGCGCCGCGGACCAGGACGTCCGGCCGTCCGGAACGATGGCGCTCGCGGATCGGCTGCGCGACGACCACGCCCGTCAGGAGATGCACATCTATGCGGGGCTCGGTCACGGCCAGATCGTCCGGTCGCTGAGCTTTCCCTTCAGCCTCATGGCCCCGACCGCGGACGATGTCGCGCGGTTCGTGGCGGGCGCGCATGCCGGACCGTAGCGCACGGGCCGTCGTCACCGTCGCGCCGGATCGCCGCCACATCATGGCCGTTGTCATTTCGTGCCGCTGTGCTCTCGCCGTTGCAGCCATCGCGCGGCGGCTCGGATAGCGTTCAGGCGTCTCCACGAGGCGCTCCCCATGCCCGTCGCCGCGCTCACGCTCCGCCGTTTTCTGCTGCTCGCGCTGCTGCTCGTGAGCCTCGTCAAGCTCGCCGACAGTATCGCGCATTCCGAACTGCAGCGTGCCGCGCGCGAGATGACCTATGCCGCCGCCGTGGTCGGCGGTGAGGCGGCCGGCGCGTCCGACGAGTAGCGGGTCACCGGGCATTCCGGCCGTCGCGCCCGCGCCGGCCTCGCACGGCACCGGCGCTCCTTGCTGCGGCGCCCGATGGCCACGATGTCGACCTGGGTGCCATCACGGCGCTCTACGCGTTCCGTGAGGCGCATATCCAGGCGGCCTTATCGGCCGAGCGACGGGCCGCCCGACGTGCCTCCGGTACCGGGCGGCCCACCGGTCGGCGTGCCACCGATGTTCACATCCGGCGTTGTGCCAGGGACGGACGAGTTGCTCGAATTGGCCTCGTTCCCCCGGGTGATCGGGCTGGGCCCGAGATCGCGTGCCCCGGGGGCGACACCGCCCGTGGTGGCCGGTGGGGCCACGCCGGTGTTGCCGGCGCCGCCGGTGACCACCTGCGCCACGGCAGGACCGGCCAGGGCGATGCCGAGGGCGCTCGCCAGGGCTACGAGAGTGCGGGTCATGAGCTCATCCGTACGAGTGTTGCGCCTCGGGAACGGCTGACGCTCGGCGAAGTTCAGCCCGCCGAACCCAGGCGCCATACCGTCGCGCAGCTGCCGCTTACTCGCCCGGTTTGAACGGCGGCTCCTTCCCGGGGGGCACGCCCTCCTGCGCCATGCTCAGCAGCATGGCGATCGTTACATAGGTGCCGGTGAGCGTGGTCAGGTCGACGACGCCCTGGTCACCCAGCACCGCCTTGGCGCGCGCGAAGGTCTCGTCGGAGACCGCCTGCTTCGTGGAGAGCTCCATGCAGAAGTCGTACACGGCGGCCTCGTCGGGCGTCATGCCCTCCGGCCGCCTGTTCGCCTTGAGGTCGGCCGCGACCTGTTCGGAGAGCCCGGCTTTGATCGCGAGCGGGTAATGGGCATACCACTCGACCTGCGAGCGCCAGAGGCGCCCCTGGATCAGAATGGCGAACTCGTTCAGCCGCGTCGGGACCGAGGTGTGCCAGCGCAGGTAATCGAGGAGGTCGTACATCCGCTGCGCCATCTCGGGGCTGCGGATCATCGGGTTGTACGGGCCGCCGATCCCGACGCTCGAGACCTTCATGATCTTCTCGCCGACCGGACGCTGGGCCGGCGTGAGCTGATCCAGCGTCAGTTGCGGGAACCGCGGTTCCTGGCCGGGCGCGCCCCAGGACGTCTGTGCCGCCAGCCATCCGCCGGCCGCCGTCACGATGGCCGCGGCCGCATGCCCCTTGGCTCCGAACAAGCCCATCGATCCCTCCCTGGTACGGCCACGCTTTGGCGCGCCTCTCTGGGCGGGGATAGTCCGCCATGCCCCTGCGAAGATCCAGTCGCCCGGCGTGGCGCGAGCCGCCCACCGTCAGGGCCGCGGCCGTGGCGGTCTCCGGCTCCGTCGTGATCCTCGGATGGCGGTGAGCCATCCGGGGTTCAGACATGGGAAAGGCGGCCCGAAGACCGCCTCTGCTAACGCATTGCCAGAGCAAATCAAAAATGGTCGGAGTGGCCGGACTTGAACCGACGACCCCCTGTCCCCCAGACAGGTGCGCTACCGGGCTGCGCTACACTCCGATGCCCCAAGGGCTCCGGGCTCATAGCCTTCGTGCCCCGCCGGTGCAACCCCTTCGAACCGCTGCTTTGGGCCGGACGCGCTGGCGCTCGCCGTCTCCGGCCGCTACGGGGAGCGCCTGCCCCCGGTTTCGCCCGAGGATCATGACCGACCGACCGATCGCCTTCGATCTCACGCGCCTCGTCACGCGCCTGCGCCACGCCAGCCCCTCGGGCATCGATCGCGTCGATCTCGCCTACGCCCGCGCTTTCCTCGGTCGTGACCGAACCGGCTTCGGCGTCGTCTCCACGGCGTTCGGGCCGCGGGTCCTCGACCGCGACCGGTCCCTCGCCATCGTCGAGGCTGTGGCGGCCGGCTGGGTCGAGGACCGGGAGGCGCAGGCGGATCCGATCTACCGCCGCTTGGCTTCGCGCTGCGGCGCAGCCGGGCTCGACTCGGCGTCTGAGGCCTCGGGTCGGCGGACTGGCACCCATGCGCGGCGCCGGATCCAGGCCCGGACGGCGGCCGATATCGTGCTGCGCGGCCGTCCGGTGGCCGCGCTCCCCCGCGACACGCTCTACCTCCACACCTCGCACCTGCGCCTCGACGATCCCCGGCGCTTCGACTGGCTCTACACGCGCCGGGACGTACGCGCCGCCTTCTTCGTCCACGACCTCATCCCGATCACCCATCCCGAATACGGCCGCGCCGGCGAGGCCGAGCGCCACAGGGCGCGCCTGCGCACCATCGGGCGGCACGCCGCTGCGATCCTGGCGAACTCGGACGATACCGGCTGGCGCACCCTCGAACACCTGGCCGCCGAAGGCTTCGGCCGGCCGCCGGTGGCGGTGGGCCATCTCGGCGTCGAGGCCGCCTTCGGGCGCGCGGGGCCGCGGTTCCGGCCCGACCGGCCGACCTTCCTGGTGTGCGGCACGATCGAGTCGCGCAAGAACCACCTGCTGCTGTTCCAGATCTGGCGGCTCCTGGCCGAGCGCCACGGCGCCGCCGCGCCGCGCCTCGTCGTGGTCGGGCGCCGCGGCTGGGAGGCCGAGAGCGCCATCGACATGCTGGAGCGGTGCCCCGGCGTGCGCGCCCACGTGATCGAGGCCACGGGGCTGTCCACCCACGGCCTTGCGGCGCTGATGCGCAGCTGCACGGCGCTGCTGATGCCGTCGTTCACGGAGGGCTACGGGATCCCGCTGGTCGAGGCTGCGGCCTCCGGGCTGCCGGTGGTGGCCTCCGACATCCCCGTCCATCGGGAGATCGCCGACGGCTTCGCCCTGTTCCGCGATCCCCTCGACGGTCCGGGCTGGCTCGCGGCGATCGAGGCGCTGGCCGCTCCGGCCTCGCCGCTGCGGCGGGACCTGGCCGCCCGACTCGACGCCTACGTGCCGCCGGACTGGACGGCCCATTTCGACGCGGTCGGACCGACCCTGGCGGCGCTCTGACCATGGCCCGAGTTGCGCCGCCCCGGCCCGATCAATAAGGAAAAGCGTCGGTCTGCGAGGCGGATGCAGCCTGTCGGCCGAACAATCTCGGGTGGAACGGAGATCCTGCCGATGCAGGTGGTCGACCTCGATCGTGATACGGTCAAGCGCGGGCTCGATGACGGTACGATGCTGATCATCGATGTACGCGAACCGCACGAATACAGCGCTGGACATATTCCTGGCGCCGTCTCGCATCCGCTCTCCGAATTCGATCCGGAGGCCGTGGCTGCCCTCGTGGCCGAGGACGGGCGGCAGCCCGTCTTCTCCTGCGCCTCGGGAGTGCGTTCGGTCCACGCGCTGATCGCGGCGCAGAATGCCGGCCTCGACATCACCCGCCACTACAAGGGCGGCTTCAAGGACTGGTACGGGGCGGGGGAAACGATCGCGTAGCGGCCGGATCAATCCGGACTGCGCTGCCGTCATGTGCGCTCGCGCACAAGCAACATCGTTGCCCGCGGGTTACGGCGCGTCTGCGGCGGAACTATCGTCAAGCTCGGCGCGACCCTCGGTCGGCCAATGGACAGCAGGACCCGATGCGCAGCCGGCTTACCAGCCTCCTCACCGTTCTCTCAGGACTGGCCGCCGGCCTCGCCGCAGGTCCGCTCGCGACGCCCGCGCACGCCCAGGCCCCGGGTGGTCCACCGCCGAAGGTCACCGTGGCGAAGCCGGTGGTGCGTCAGATCGTCGAGCAGGACCAATATACCGGCCGCTTCGACCCGATCGAGTACGTCGAGGTCCGTGCGCGGGTCACCGGGTACCTGGAGAAGATCAACTTCACCGACGGCCAGACGGTGAAGAAGGGCGACGTCCTGTTCGTCATCGACCGGCGGCCCTACAAGGCCGCGCTGGAGCAGGCCCAGGCGGCGCTGACTTCGGCCAAGGCGCGCCAGTCGTTCTCGCAGACCGACCTGGAGCGCGCGCAGACCCTTTCGAAGAGCGGAAACATCTCCGAGCAGGTGACCGACCAGCGCCGGCAGGCCTCGCAGACCGCCCAAGCGGATGTCGACAGCGCCCAGGCCGCGCTGAACAATGCCCAGCTCAACTTCGATTTCAGCGAGGTGAAGGCGCCGATCAACGGCCGGATCAGCCGGCGGCTGGTCACGGAGGGCAACATCGTCAGCGCCGACCAGACGATGCTGACGACGATCGTGTCGCTCGACCCGATCTATTTTAGCTTCACGGTCGATGAGAAGGCGTTCCTGAAATATCAGACCAGCCTCGGCATCGGCATGGGCCAGACCCAGCAGGGCAAGGGCGTGCCGATCCTGATCTCGCTCTCGGGCGAGGCGAAACCGACCCGCAAGGGCACCCTCGACTTCGTGGACAACCGGGTCGACACCGCCACCGGCACGATTCTGCTGCGGGCCACGGTGCCGAACGGCGACCTGTTCATCAAGCCCGGCCTGTTCGGCATCGTGTCGATGCCCGCCACCAAGCCGTTCCAGGGGGTGATGATTCCCGACGAGGCGGTGGCCGCCAACCAGGACAAGCGGATCGTCTATCTGGTCGGCGCCGACAACGTCATCCAGCAGAAGGACGTGGTGCTCGGGCCGAAGGTCGACGGCTACCGGGTGATTCAGTCCGGGCTGAAGGGCGACGAGACGGTGGTGGTCAACGGTATCGCCCGGGTCCGGCCCGGCGCGAAGGTGACCCCCGAGACCGTCGAGCTGCCCCCGAGCAAGACGTGAGCCCGACGGGCTCGCCGCGACTGCCTACGAGCGCGCCGCACGGCGCGCGCCGCACCGATGACGCAGGGCCCCGGCCGGGTGACCGGCGGGCCTCAGAGGTTTGACCGATGCGTTTCGCCCACTTCTTCGTCGACAGGCCGATCTTCGCGTCGGTCACGTCGATCGTCTTCCTGATCCTCGGCTTCGTGGCCTACGAGACCCTGCCGGTCTCGCAGTACCCTGAGATCGTGCCGCCGACCGTGACCGTGCGCGCCTCCTATCCGGGCGCCAACGCCGAGACCGTCGCCGCCACGATCGCGACGCCGATCGAGCAGGAGGTCAACGGCGTCGACAACATGCTGTACATGACGTCGTTGTCGACCAACGACGGCAACATGCTGCTGACCGTGACCTTCAAGGTCGGCACCAACCTCGATATCGCCAACGTGCTGGTGCAGAACCGCCTTTCGGTCGCCCAGCCGCGCCTGCCGCCGGACGTGCGCAACCTCGGCGTCACCGTGCGCAAGGCCTCGCCCGACCTGATGCTGGTCGTGCACCTGCTCTCGCCCAACAAGACCTACGACCAGAATTACCTCGCCAACTACATCTACCTGAACATCCGCGACGAGCTGCTGCGCCTCGACGGCGTCGGCGACATCACGATCTTCGGCGGTAACGAATACGCCGAGCGGATCTGGGTCGATCCCAACAAGCTCGCCGCCTACGGCCTTTCGGTGACCGACGTCACCACGGCGCTGCAGGAGCAGAACGTCCAGGTGGCGGCCGGCCAGCTCAACGGCCCCCCGGCGGCACCCAGCGAGGCGTTCCAGCTCGTCGTGCAGTCGCAGGCGCGATTCAAGACGCCCGAGCAGTTCGCCGAGGTGATCATCAAGGCGCAGGACGGGCGCCTCGTCCGGGTGAAGGACATCGCCCGCGTCGAGATGGGCCAGAAGGATTACACGACCAACTCCTACCTCAACGACACGCCGGCGGTGGGCATCGGCGCCTTCCAGCGGCCGGGCACAAACGCGCTCGACGCGGCGACCTCGGTCAAGAAGGTGATGGAGACGGTCAAGAAGAACTTCCCGCCGGACGTCGAGTACCGGATCGCCTACAACCCGACCGAGTTCATCGAGGAGTCGATCCAGGAGGTCTACAAGACCCTGTTCGAGGCGGTCGGCTTGGTCGTCATCGTGGTGCTGGTGTTTCTCCAGAGCTGGCGGACCGCCCTGATCCCGGTGATCGCGATTCCGGTGTCGCTAATCGGTACCTTCGCGGCGATGGCGGCCTTCGGCTTCTCGCTCAACAACCTAACCCTGTTCGGGCTGGTGCTGGCCATCGGCATCGTGGTCGACGACGCCATCGTGGTGGTGGAGAACGTCGAGCGCAACATGGCCGAGGGGCTCTCCCCCGGCGACGCCGCCCACAAGACCATGGACGAGGTTGGCGGCGCGGTCATCGCCATCGCGCTGGTGCTCGCCGCGGTGTTCGTGCCGACCGCGTTCATCCCGGGCATCTCGGGCCAGTTCTACAAGCAGTTCGCGCTGACCATCGCGGCCTCGACGCTGATCTCGGCCTTCAATTCGCTGACCCTGTCGCCGGCGCTCTGCAAGCTGCTGCTCGTGCCGCACCACGCCCGCAAGGAGCCGAAGTTCTTCCTGACGCGGTTCGTGGCCTGGCTGGCCAACGGCTTTAACCGCGCCTTCGATGCCACGTCGAACGCCTACGGCCGGGCCATTCGCGTCCTCACCGGCGGGATCGTCGGCATCGGCGTGATGCTGCTGGTCTATGCCGCCGTGATCGCCGGCACCCTGCACCTCGCGCAGACCACGCCCACGGGCTTCATCCCGGACCAGGACCAGGGCTACCTGATCGGCGTCGTGCAGCTCCCCTCCGGCGCCTCCCTCGACCGCACCACGGAGGTGATCCTGCGGGCCGCCAAGCAGGCCAGGACGGTGCCCGGCGTCGCCAACGCGGTGATCATCGCGGGCTTCGACGGGGCGACCTTCACCAACACCACCAATGCCGGCGTGATGTTCCTCACCCTCACGGGGGCCAAGGAACGCGCCGGTCAGGGGCGCAGTGCCGGGGTGATCACCGGCGAGGTGCTCAAGGCCACCGCGGACATCCAGGAGGCGCGGGTGATCGTCATTCCGCCGCCGCCCGTCCGCGGCCTCGGCAATGGCGGCGGCTTCAAGATGCAGATCGAGAGCCGCCAATCCTCGGATATCGGGCCACTGATGGCGGCGGCCGGCGAGGTGATCGGTCAGGCCAACCAGAGCGCCGATGTCCAGCGCGTCTTCACGACCTTCGACAACTCGACGCCTCAGCTCTTCCTCGACATCGACCGCACCATTGCGCGCATGCTGAACGTGCCGCTGGCCAACGTGTTCTCGTCGGTCCAGGCCGATCTCGGCGGCACCTACGTCAACGACTTCAACACCCTGGGCCGGATCTACCAGGTGCGCCTGCAGGGCGACGCCGCCTTCCGCACCTCGATCCAGGACATCTCGCAGATCAAGGTGCGCTCCTCGACCGGCGCGCTGGTTCCGATGGGCACGCTGGCCTCCGTGCGCGACGTGACCGGCCCGCAGATCGTGCAGCGGTTCAACCTGTACTACTCGGTCCCGGTACAGGGCGTGGCCAAGCCCGGCGTCTCCACCGGACAGGCCCTCGACGCCATGGAGGCGATTGCCAAGAAGGCCCTGCCCGACGGCTTCGCCTACGACTGGACCGAGATCGCCTTCCAGCAGAAGGCCGCGAGCGGCACCGCCGGCGCCGTGTTCGCGCTGGGCGTGCTGCTTGTCTTCCTGGTGCTGGCCGCGCAGTACGAATCCTGGGCGCTGCCGCTCGCGATCCTGCTGGTGGTGCCGACCGGCGTGCTGGCCGCGCTGGCGGGCGTGCAGTTCCGGGGGCAGGACAACAACATCCTGACCCAGATCGGCCTGATCGTGCTGATCGGCTTAGCTGCCAAGAACGCGATCCTGATCGTGGAATTCGCGCACGACATCGAGCAGCGCGAGCACCGCGGCCCCGTGGAGGCGGCGGTGGAAGCCTGCCGCCTGCGCCTGCGCCCGATCCTGATGACCGCCTTCGCGTTCATCCTCGGCACCCTGCCGCTGGTGATCGCCACCGGTCCCGGCGCCGAGATGCGCCAGGCGCTCGGCACCGCGGTGTTCTTCGGGATGATCGGTGCGACCTTCTTCGGCCTGTTCCTGACCCCGGTCTTCTATGTGGTGATCCGGCACCTCTCGAACTGGCTCGGCCGGTTCCGCAAGAAGCACACGCATGGGGATCACGGGGACGCCGCGCCCGCCCACGGCTGATACGCCGTTCGCAGCCGCGCCGGATCCGTGGGGATCGGGCGCGGCACGCGCGCGACGGACGGGCCCGCCGGGTGTACAGGCTCGGACCATGCACGCCCTCGGCCGCCTGTTCCTCGGGGCCTTCGCCCTCCTCCTCGCCGTCCCGGCGGGCTTCGCCGTCCTGGCCCTGGCGCTCCTCGTCGACCCGACCGCACAGGCATGGCTGACCGGCGGGGCGCTCGCCGGGCTCGACATGGCCCTGTCCGACATCTCCGCGGGCCTGCCGCCGGAGTCGCTTGCGCTGCTGATCGCCGGCCTCGCCAAGGCGCTGTTCGTGCTGCTGGTCGTGCCCCCGGCGCTCATCGGCCTCGGCGGCGAGATCCTCGGGCGGCGCGGCCTCCTGTGGTACGGTGCCGGCTGCGGGGCGCTGACGGCCGCCCTCCCCTGGTTTGCCCGGGGCGCGACGCGGTCCGGGGAGGCCGGCCTCGACCCGAATCGCCTGGCCGCTGAGGCGCGACTGACCCTGATCCTGTTCGTCGCCGGAGCCTGCGCCGGCCTGGTCTACTGGCTGGTCGCCGGTCGCGGGGCCGGTCCCGCCCGGGACGACCGCCCGGCCGGGGCCGCGTGAGACGCACCGGCGCCGGGCGCCCTTGGCCCCGGGCGTCCGGGCGCGCTACAGGGAGGCCGCCACCCCTCGGATTCCGATGCTCGCCCTGCGCTCCCTCGCCTTCAACATCTGCTTCTACGCCGTCACGACCGTCCTGGCGGTCGCCGGCCTGCCGACGCTGATCTCCGGGCGGGCGGTGCTGGGGCTGGCGCGCCTCTGGGGACGGATCACCCTGTGGCTGCTGCGGGTGGTCGCTGGCACGCGGGTCGAGTTCCGAGGCCTTGAGAACATCCCGGAGGGGCCGCTCCTCGTCGCGGCCAAACACCAATCGGCGTTGGAAACCCTGGCGCTAGGCACGGTGCTGCCGAACTTCGCCTACATCCTGAAACGGGAGCTGTTGTTCATCCCGCTGATCGGCTGGTACCTGTCGCGCAGCGGCATGGTGGCGATCGACCGGTCCAAGGGCAACCGGGCCATGAGCCTGATGAACGCCGCCGCCGGGGAGGCGATCCGCCAGGGCCGCCAGCTGATCATCTTCCCGGAGGGGACCCGCCGTCCGGCGGGGGCGCCGCCGGCCTACAAGCAGGGCCTGTCGCACCTCTACACGGCCCTGCAGGTCCCCTGCCTTCCCGTGGCCCTGAACACCGGCCTGTTCTGGCCGCGCAACAGCGTCGTCCGCCGACCCGGCACCGCGGTCATCGCGTTCCTGCCGACCATTCCCCCGGGCCTGTCCCGGCAGGAATTCCAAGCCCTCGCGCAGGAGCGCCTGGAGGCGGCCTCGAACGCCCTCGTGGAGGGCGGCCTCGGCGGATCGGCCGCTGCCGGCCAGCCGATTCCGGCCACCGAGGTCCGCGCGGTGGCGGCGCGGCGCCACTGAAGTCCCGCCTGCACCGGCGTACAGGAACGCTCACGCACGGGCGGTGCAGGCTTGTGGATAACGGGTACAGATCCCATTTTCCGACCTAACGACGTCGTCCTTGACGGCTGTGGATAGACCGCGCTAGGTTGGAACAAATGGCGAACAGAAGAGCCCTGTCCTGGTCGGCCGCGCTCCGCGACCTGAAGGACGATCGCAGTCGGAGGCAGGATGTGCGCGAAGAACGTCTCAAGACGACAGCCGGCCTGCGCGGCACGCCCGCGCTTCCGCTCTCGGCCTGGCGCGGCCGCTCCGGCCGTCGCTACGTGGTCGGGGTTCATCCGGCCGGGGGGTTCGACCTCGACGAGATGGCGCAGGCCGTGGTGATCGCGGTGCGCCGCGATGCGTCCGGGATCGCCGAGATGCTGTCGGTCGCCACCTCGAAGGAGAGCCCGCGCGACCATCTCCGCCGGACCTGGCTGGAACGTGTCCGGCACGGCGGCGCCACCGAGATGCATGTGCATCGCCTCGCCGAGAACGAGGCCGAGCGGGTGGCGATCGTGGCGGACCTGCGGGTGGATACGGCGGAACCGGCTCAGGTCTGAGCCGGAAAACCCGAGTCTTCGCGCGGTCCGGTTCGGGCAACCATCGAACGGGAAAGCCGCCGCCCCAGTTTCGCCCCTTGCATGGCTTCAAGCCGGGGTCGGAATGCCCCGCCGGGACTGGGGTGCGGAGCGAAACGCATGGCGCAGGATCGGACGCGGCCGGAGAGCGCGGCACAGACGCCCCCGGGGCGGGTCGCGGGTCGGTCGCGGCGTGGGCTGTTCCTGCCCTACATCCTCCTCGCCCTCGTGGTGGTCGCGTGGTCGATCGGCTGGGTCTGGATCCGTAGCCGGGCGGCCAGTGAGATCGATGGCTGGATGGCGCTGGAGGCAGCCGCAGGCCGCAACTGGGCCTGCGCCGACCGGTCGCTGACCGGGTACCCCTTCCGCATCGAGCTGCGCTGCAGCACCGTGACCCTGGAGCGATCGGACGGTCGCTTCCGTCTGGGGCCGAGCACCGCGGTGGCGCAGGTCTATCAGCCGCGTCTCGTCGTGTTCGAGAGCGCCGGTCCGTTCCATGTCGAGCAGGGCGCCCTGGTCGGTGACGCCGCCTGGCGCGCCCTGCAGGGCAGCTTCCACGGTGCCTCGGACGGGTTCACCCGGGCCTCGGTGGTGATCGACGATCCGACGGTCACCGTCGCGGGTGCCGATCCGGGACCCATCGCCATCTCGGGCCAGCATCTGGAACTGCATGCCCGGCCCGATCCCGGCCGCTACGCGTCCGAGGGCGCGGTGGATGTCAGCCTGCGCCTCGCGCAGGCCGCGGTTCCGCAGCTCGACGCCCTCACCGGCACCCAGGATCCGGCCGACCTCGCCCTCGACGCGACGCTGGCCCAGGCCACCGTGCTGCGCACCGGGCCGCTGCCCCGGGAGCTGGAGCGCTGGCGTCAGGCCGGCGGCACCCTGGACATCATGGCCCTGTCCCTGGCCAAGGGGCCGCAGCGCGTCCAGGCGAAGGGCACGCTGGCCCTCGATACCGCCCACCGGCCGGCGGGCCAGATTGACCTGCGGGCGGCCGGGATCGATGCGCTCGTCGGCAATCTCGTCGGCCAGCGCTTCGGTTCGGACCGGGGCGCCCTGGTCGGCCAGCTCGTCGGCGGCCTCCTGGGGCTGAGCCGGCGCCCGCAGCCGGATGCGCAGGCCGACGCGGTGCCGCTGAAGGACCTGCCCCCGCTCCGCCTCGTCGACGGCAAGCTCGTCTTCAGCGGCTTCCCGATCCCGAATGTCCACGTGCCGGCGCTGTATTGACGCCGGCGCGCGCGCGTCGGGCGGGATCATGCGCTATAAGGTGCCGATGGCCTCCGAGACCGTCATCCCGCCCCGCATCAAGATCTGCGGGCTGAGCACCGAGGACACCGTCGATGCCGCCTTAGGGGCGGGCGCGGACTGGATCGGCCTGGTCCATTTCCCGCGCAGCCCCCGCCATGTGGACCTCGCGCGGGCCGCCGCCCTGTCGGCCCGCGCCCGGGGGCGGGCCGAGCGCGTGGTGCTGCTGGTCGATCCGGACGACGTCATCCTGATTCGCGCGGTCGAGGTCGTGGATCCGGACCTGATCCAGTTGCATGGGCGTGAGAGTCCCGAGCGGGTCGCGGCGATCCGCACCCTGACCGGGCGTCCGGTGATGAAGGCGATCGGCGTCGCGACGGCCGCGGATCTCGCGCCGCTGGCCGCCTACGCGGCCGTGGCCGACCGGATCCTCCTGGATGCCAAGGCGCCCCCCGGGGCGATCCTGCCGGGCGGCAATGGCCGGCGCTTCGATTGGACGATCCTCGCCGGCCTGGACTTGCCGCGGGGCACGATGCTGTCGGGGGGGCTCGACGCCGCCAACGTCGCCGAGGCCCTGGCCTGTACCGGCCTCGGCGCCGTCGATGTCTCTTCGGGGGTTGAATCGGAGCCCGGCGTCAAGGATCCGGAGCGGATCGCAGCCTTCGTGGCGGCCGCGCGGGCGGCGCGCTGACCTTACCGCGGCGCGGGCAGCGCCGCACGGCCGGTATTCGGCACGGTGTAGGGGCCCGGCACTTCGCTCTCCGGCGCGTAGGCCCGTAGCCGTGACGCCTCGCGCTCGTAGCGCACAGCCTCCCGGCGGTGATGACGGGCCCGGGCCCGGGTCCTGCCTTGGCCCAGCCACGTGAAGATGCCGCCGACGACGATCCCCAGCGCAACCGCGCCGAATAGGATCGCGTAGAGCGGCAGGTCGACGCTGAACACCGGCGCGTCTGCGTTGAACGGATCGAAGGAGAGCCGGACCGGCGCACGGTTGGCGACCGCAAGCAGGATCACCAGAGCGGCGACCGGCAGCAGCACGAGGCTCTTCAGAAAACGGATCATCGCGCTCACAGCTCTCTTCCTACTCCGCGGCCGAGGCGCTCTCGCCGATGCCCGCCGCATTGAGGCGCTGGCGCATCTCCTTGCCGGTCTTGAACACGGGGATCGCCTTCTCGGACACGGCAACGGCCGCCCCCGTCCGCGGGTTGCGTCCCCGGCGCGCCTCGCGGCGCTTCACCGAGAAGGCCCCGAAGCCGCGAAGCTCCACCCGGTCGCCGCGGGCCAGTGCGTCGGAGATGGTATCGAGGATCGCGTTGACCAGGATCTCCACGTCACGCTGGTAGAGATGCGGGTTCTGCTCGGCGATCTTGAGGACGAGCTCCGACTTGATCATGGCGCCTAATCTTCTCGCGGGATCGGGGCGGGCTTCGTGCGGCGGCCCGGTCAGGGTTCCGGGTGCCACAGGGCGAGGAGCCCGCCGCGGGCAGCCTCCGCCTCCGCTCCGACACTCCTCAACCGCGCCGCGACGCTGTCGAAACCGAGGAGATCCGCCCCGAGGCCGGCAGCGGACCAGAGCGAGAACCCGCTCTCCGTTGCGGGCTTCCAGTCCTTGACCGGGAGATCCTTCGGGACGCCCTTGGTGCCCTCCAGCCACGCCACCGCCTGGCGCTCGCTGCCGAGTTCATCGACGAGCTTCAGCGGCACGCTCTGGCGCCCGCTGAACACCCGTCCGTCCGAGACCGCCGCGACCTGGCCGGCATCCATGCCCCGGCGCTCGGCGACGAGGCCCTTGAACCAGGCATAGGTGTCTCCGACCACCGCGGCCAGGGCGGCGCGCGCCTCCGGCGTGGTCGGGGTAAAGCCCGAGGGCTCGGCCTTCAGGGGCGACGACTTCACCGACTCGACCTTGACGCCGACCTTGTCGAGGAGGCCCGAGAGATCCGGATATTGGAACAGCACGCCGATGGAGCCGACGAGGCTCGTCTCGCGCGCGACGATATGGTCGGCCGCGATGGCGGTGATGTAGGCGCCCGAGGCCGCGGTGCCGTCCACGAAGGCGACCAGCGGCTTCTTGGCGGCGAGCGCCCGCAGGTTGCGGAAGATCTCTTCCGAGCCCGTGGTGGTGCCGCCCGGCGAATTGATCGAGACGATCACGCCCTTCACGGCATCCGCTTCGCCGACGCGCTTCATCAGCTTGGCGGTCGACTCGCTGCCGGCGATGAAACCCGAGACCGAGATTCGGGCGATCTGCGGCTGCACGGCGAAGCCGCCTTCCGTACCGGTCCGCACCCGGTAACCGAGGGCGCCGACCGCCACGATCAGGCCGCCGATTCCGAGGACGCGCCAGAGGGACAACCCGCGGCGGAGGCGCCGCCGGTCAATCAGCAGTTCGGCGTCGGCTGCCATGCTCACGCTTCCCCTTGCCTGCCCGGACCGGCCCCGTGACGGGGTGCGGAGGCGAGGCTCCGCGCCGGGCAAGTCCTTGGTTTCCTTTGCCTCGCGCGGCCGGAGCCGTACGAGGCCGGTGTTCTAGAGCATTTTCCGCAGGCCTGGATATGGGCCGCGCGAAGAAAATGCGGCACCCGGCCCCGGCCGTCGAGCCAGCCTGGTCTTACGTGGCCTGCAGCGTCGCGTTTCCGGACAAGGGGCAGATCAAAATGTCGATCGCCGCCCTACGGCCGATCGAATGCGACGCCGACGTGAGCAATCCGCACGAAACTAAAGTGTAACCAGAATCGTCAGCGTCTATCGCAGCACGACACCGCATCCGAGGGATTGATAACGGTCAGGCCGTCTGCCTCGAACGGACCGGTGTCGCGGGTGGCCACCATCATGCCGCGTGCAGCGTCCGTGGCGGCGCTAGAGCCGTCCGCCCGGTGAGGGCTCTGCCGGCCGCCCTCGCCCGTGCCTGAGCGCGGCATAAGCCTGGGACGGGCCCAGATCGGAGGACAGGATCCGCCGCGAGAAGGCGGGCAGGACCTCGCGTTCCAGGCGCTCCTGATCGATCGCGCGCCGTCGGCCGTCCGGCATCGCCGCAGGGCCGAAGCGCAGTGCAGCCATGGTGATCGTGGACGGGTAGAGGGTTTCGATCTTCTGCCCATCGATCCAGGCGACCACCCTGGGATCCGGTTCGACCTTCCAGGGCTCGCAAATCACGCTGGCATCGAGGACGATCATTCAAAGCGCATCGGTCCGACCGCCGTTTGATCGCGCACCGCTCTGAAATGCTTCGCTTCGGTCATTCCAACGGCTTCGCGCGCGATGGACACCAGCAGCGACCCTAGCTTCAGACGACCGTCAGGCTTGGCAACCTGCTCGAGAAGACTGCGAATTTCCGCCCCTGTGCTGCGACCGTGCAGAGCGGCCCGGGTACGAAGGGCGCGATGCACCGCCCCGGGAACATTGCGGATCGTGATGGACGGCATCGATCCAACCTCCGGGCCCGGACGGTAATGATTGCAGTTTTCTACTGTGCGATCACGTCAGGCGATCGATCTGGGAGGGAGCGGATCAGGCCCTCCGAGCGAAGCGGCAGCCGCACGAAACGCACGAAAAAGCCCGCGCGGGACAGGTGTCCCGCACGGGCTCTTCTGGATCCTTCCGAAGCTGCCGCCCGGCCGAGCCGGGCGGCGAGACTGTCGGTCTCAATCGTCGTCGGAGCGCTTCTTGTTGAAGGCCGCGCCGAGGATGTCGCCGAGCGAGGCGCCCGAATCGGCGGAGCCGAACTGGGCCATCGCCTCCTTTTCCTCGGCCACTTCCAGGGCCTTGATCGAGACCTGGACGCGGTGGGCCTTGCGGTCGAACTGCACGACCCGGGCGTCGAACTTCTCGCCGGCGGCGAAACGCTCGGGGCGCTGGTCGCCGCGGTCGCGGGCGAGTTCGGCGCGGCGGACGAAGGTGGTCATGTCGGTGTCGACGATCTTCACCTCGACGCCGGCATCCTTCACCTCGATCACCTCGCAGGTGACGATCTGGCCCTTCTTGATCTCGCCGGCCTCGGCGAAGGGGTCACCGCCGAGCTGCTTCACGCCCAGCGAGATCCGCTCCTTCTCGACGTCGACGTCGAGGACCTGGGCGCGGACCATGTCGCCCTTCTTGAACTCCTCGATGACCTGCTCGCCGGGACGGTTCCAGTCGAGATCCGACAGGTGGACCATGCCGTCGACATCGCCCTCGAGGCCGATGAACAGGCCGAACTCGGTCTTGTTCTTGACCTCGCCCTCGACCTCGGACCCGACCGGGTGCTTCTCGGAGAAGGCCTCCCACGGGTTCTGCAGGGTCTGCTTGAGGCCCAAGGAGATGCGGCGCTTGACAGGATCGACCTCCAGGATCTGGACCTCGACCTCCTGGGAGGTGGAGACGATCTTGCCCGGATGGACGTTCTTCTTGGTCCAGCTCATCTCGGAGACGTGGATCAGGCCCTCGATCCCCGGCTCCAGCTCCACGAAGGCGCCGTAATCGGTGATGTTGGTCACCCGGCCCTTGAGCTTGGCGCCCTCCGGGTAGCGGGCGGCGATGCCCTCCCACGGATCGGCCAGAAGCTGCTTGATGCCGAGCGAAATGCGGTGCGTCTCGTGGTTGATCTTGATGATCTTGACCTTGACCGTCTGGCCGATGGTCACGACCTCGGACGGGTGGTTCACGCGGCGCCACGCCATGTCGGTGACGTGCAGCAGGCCGTCGATGCCGCCGAGATCGACGAAGGCGCCGTACTCGGTGATGTTCTTGACGACGCCGTCGATGACCTGACCCTCTTCGAGGTTGGCCACCAGCTCCGAGCGCTGCTCGGCGCGGCTCTCTTCGAGCACGGTCCGGCGCGACACGACGATGTTGCCGCGGCGGCGATCCATCTTGAGGATCTGGAACGGCTGCGGGGTGCCGAGCAGCGGGGTGACGTCGCGGACCGGGCGGATGTCGACCTGCGAGCGCGGCAGGAACGCCACGGCGCCGTCGAGGTCGACGGTGTAGCCGCCCTTGACCTGGTTGAAGATCGTGCCGGTGACGCGGTCGTTGTTCTCGAACGACTTCTCGAGCTTGACCCAGCTCTCCTCGCGGCGCGCCTTGTCGCGCGAGATGACGGCCTCGCCGAGCGCGTTCTCGATCCGGTCGACGTAGACCTCGACCTCGTCGCCGACCTTCAGCTCGCCTTCCCGGCCGGGGCCGGTGAATTCCTTGAGTGCGACACGGCCCTCCGTCTTGGCGCCGATGTCGATGACGGCCACGTCCTTCTCGATCGCGACGACGCGACCCTTGACGACGGACCCTTCGGTGATCTCGTGCTCGAGGAAGCTCTCCTCGAGGAGTGCGGCGAAATCGTCGCGGCTCGGGCTATGCCCCAGAGCGGTACCTGCGGTCATTCCATCTCCTGAACGGCCTCCCTCGGAGGCCCGTTGCGCCGGCGGCTCGCGTTGCAGACACCCCCGTCCGCCGCGGCCACCCCCTGCATTTTCCGGGAGAGGCGACCGGTCCCAAAAGAACCGGCTTGCCGACGCGTCGATACGGATGACGAGGACGGTCTGTCCGGCGGCTCAGCGGGCGCGCCAGAAGACGAGCGCGCGAGAGCGGGTCCGGAAAGACACCGGGTGCCTTACAGCAACAGTACCGGGACTTCAACCGAAGGCGGTTTCGCTGCCGCGGCGGGCGATGACGAAGCCGTGGCGGTCTTGCCGGCTGCCGCGGGAGCGCTGTACGACCTCGGGTCCTTGGAGGCATGGTCCGGACGCGGCGACACGCGCCCCCTGGACACGATCGCCCAGTCGAGGAAGGGTCGGCGCCGTCAGCGGCTTGCCTGAGAGCCGGCGATCGGAGAACGAAACGTGCGTCGCTTCGATAGCAGTATGCACGTCTAAGGCATCAGAATACCCTGCGTCCCGCATCCCGGAAAATGGAAGGCTGAGCGTCCGATGCCCGCCGGATACAGCACGCCGATGGAGATGTTGGCACGGAAACTCGACAGCAGCGGGCGCCTGGGGGAGGCCGAGCGGGCCGCGGTCCTGAACCTGCGCCATAGCATCCGGAGCCTGCCGGCCCGGCACGACATCGTCCGGTTCGGCGACCAGCCGAGCCAATGCTGCCTCGTGCTCCAGGGCTGGGTGTCGCGCTATGCCGCCCTGTCGGAGGGGGGGCGGCAGATCCTGTCGTTCTATGTCGCCGGCGACATGCCCGATCTGCAGAGCCTGCACCTCCACCGGATGGACCATCACATCGCCAGCCTGACGTCCTGCACGATCGCGTTCATCGCGCACGACGCCCTGCACCGGGTCTTCCGGCGATACCCGACCCTCACCGGCGCGATGTGGCGCGAGACCTTGATCGATGCCGCGCATTATCGCGAACGGATTACGAGTCTCGGCCGGCGGCAGGCCCTCGGCCGGGTCGCCCACCTGTTCTGCGAACTCTATCTCCGTCAGCGCGCCGTGGGTCTAGCGAGCGGGCTGCGCTGTCCCATGGCGCCCAAGCAGGCGGAGATGGCCGACGCCTTGGGCCTCACCAGCGTCCACCTGAATCGGGTGCTGCGAACGTTGCGGACGCGCGGCCTCGTCAGCCTGAGCGGCGGTACGCTGACCATCGAGGACTGGGATGCGCTGGCGGCGGTTGCCGAGTTCGACCCGACCTTCCTGAATCTGGATCGCACCGTCGTGCCCGTCCGCGAGGCCGCCGACCCCGTCTGACGCAGCGCGGACCGCCTCAGGCAGCCCGGGCCAGCGTGTCGGCGGCGCCGGGGACCTCGTCCGTGTGGACGTCGAACCGCACCAGGGCCGCCGCGCCGAAGCTCGTCGTCAGGGCGCAATCGGTGGCGTCGCGTCCGCGGGCCATGACGATGCGGCCGATCCGGGGGCAGTTGTGGCGGGCGTCGAAGGTGTACCAGCGCGGTCCCCCGGGCCCGTCGAGGTAGACCTCGAACCAGGCAGAGAAATCCATCGGCGCCGGGTCCTTGGGCACGCCGATGTCGCCGAGATAGCCGGTGGCGTAGCGGGCCGGGATGTTCATGCACCGGCACAGGGTGATGGCGAGGTGGGCGAAGTCGCGGCAGACGCCCTCGCGCTGCATGAAGCCGTCATGGGCGGTGCGGGTGGCGTCGGCGCGCTGGTAGTCGAAGCGCAGGCGCTCGTGGGCGTAGTCGACGATCGCCTGGACCCGGGCCCAGCCCTCCGGGGTCGAGCCGAACAGCGACCAAGCGGTCTGCGAGAGCTTGTCGGTGTCGCAGTAGCGCGAGCCGAGCAGGAACATCAGCACCGCGTCCGGCAGATCCTGGACCGCGATCTGGCGCGCCTCCGGCACCACCGGGTCGGGCAGGCCGTCGTCGGCGATCGTGAAATCCGCCGCCATGGTGATCGGGCCGCCGGGGGCGACGATGCGCGTGCACAGGTTGCCGAAGGCGTCGATGTGCTGGTGGGCCGGAACCGGGGGATCGAAGGTGATGACCTCCGGCGTGACCAGATCGCCCTGGCGCTCCGGACGCACGTTCAGGAGCAGGTTCATCGGGGTCGGGCCGAAGGTGTCGAGGGTGATCGTGAAGCCGGTGCGGACGTGCATTGGGAAGGACCGTATCGAAGATCGGCGTGGGGCCGAGCGAAGGCGACGTGGACAGTACAGGCCCGTAAAAACTCGAATGTGGACCCGGTTCCACAGCGCGTTGTTGTTTCGGGCGTCGCGGTGCTCGAATATTCGGCATGGCGACGATGATGTCGGTCGCGCGCGCGGGCGCTTTCCCGGAGCCGGCCGCATACCGTTCGGGCGATCCTGGCCTGTTCCTGCGCCATGTTGCATCGCACAGGGCGCCCTCGTATCCCTGCGGGCCCTGCGCCGCGGTCGGCAGCCACTCGGCCGCCGCGACCCTTCGCCAGACGATCGATGCCGATGACGCCCGACAAGCTCTCCATGCCCAAGGACAAGATCCGGGTCCTGCTGCTCGAAGGCATCAACGACAGCGCGGTCGGGCTGATGCAGGCGGCCGGTTACACCAACCTGACCCGGCTCCCGAAGGCATTGGACCGGGAGGCCCTGCATGAGGCGCTGCAGGGCGTGCACATGGTGGGCATCCGCTCGCGCACGCAGCTCGACGCCGCGGCGTTCGAGGCGGCGGACCGGCTGCTGGCGGTGGGCTGCTTCTCGGTGGGCACCAACCAGGTGGACCTAGAGGCAGCGCGTCACCGGGGGATTCCGGTGTTCAACGCACCCTTCTCCAACACCCGCTCGGTGGCAGAGCTGACGATCGGCGAGATCGTGATGCTGCTGCGCCGGATCGTGCCGCGGTCCGTCGGCGCCCATGCGGGCCGGTGGGACAAGTCGGCTTTGGGCTCCCTCGAAGTCCGCGGCAAGACGCTCGGCATCGTCGGCTACGGCAATATCGGCACGCAGCTCTCGACGCTGGCTGAGGCCATGGGCATGCGCGTGCTGTTCTACGACCACACCGACAAGCTGCGCCACGGCAACACCGAGCCGACCAAGACCCTGCACGACCTGCTCGGCCAGTGCGACGTGGTCTCGCTGCACGTGCCCGAGACGGAGGCTACCGCCAACATGATCGGCGCGGCCGAGATCCGGGCGATGAAGCCCGGTGCCTTCCTGATCAACAACGCCCGCGGCACGGTGGTCGACCTCGACGCCCTGGCGGCGGCCCTGCGCGACGGCCACCTCAAGGGTGCGGCCATCGACGTCTTCCCGGTGGAGCCCGGCTCCAATGCCGAACCCTTCGTGAGCCCGCTCCAGGGGATCGAGAACGTGATCCTCACCCCGCATATCGGCGGCTCCACCGAGGAGGCCCAGGAGCGCATCGGCTCCGAGGTGGCGCGCAAGCTCGTGGATTACTCCGACATCGGCTCGACGGTCGGGGCGGTCAATTTCCCGCAGGTCCAGCTCCCCGCCCGGCCGACGGGCACGCGCTTCATCCACGTCCAGCGCAACCTGCCCGGCATGCTCGGCCGCCTGAACGACGTGTTCTCCCGCGGTCACGTCAACATCGCGGCGCAGTTCTACCAGACCGACGGCGAGGTTGGGTACGTGGTGCTGGAGACCGATGCCACCGATACGGATGCCGAATCGCTGCTCACGGAGATCCGGGCGATTCCGGGTACGATCCGGGCGCGGCTGCTCTACGAGCGGCGCTGAGCGCGGCTCACCACCGGGATCGGCGATATCGACGCCGCGGGTGTGAACGGTCGCCGTGTTGCAGCGTTCGTCTTGCGCGGCCACGCTGGCCGCTGTTCTAGTGACACGCGGCCGATACTGATCGAACGGTCGACCGGCGGAGGATTTGCGGTGACGAAGCGTGTTTGGTGCGCATGGCTCGGGCTGGCGCTCGGTCTCGCCGGGACGGCCTCGGCCCCCTCCGGCGCCTCGGCGGATTGCCTGCGCCGAGTCTACAACCGCTCGAATCTCGTCCTGGTGGCACGCCAGGACGGCGGGCCGCCGGCCATGCTGCTCCCGGGGCAATCCCTGCCGGTGCGCCTGTCACGGCCCGGACAGCTCGACCTCGCCGCCTATTGCGGTGTGCCGCAGGCCGGGGGTTCGCCGGTGACCCAGAGGACCTTCGACTACGAGGCCGTGCTCGACCGGTGCTTCGTGCGCTTCGGCGGCGACCTGTTCGTGCCGCAGATCGGACGGGGCTTCATCGGCCTGCAGGAGACCGCGCCGTTCACCGTCAACAACCCGCAGCAGGGCGACATCGTTCTGGGACCGATGGCGCAGCCCGCCTGCGCGGTGCCGGGGATCGTCCTCGACCGCCGGGGCTGAGCGTCAGAGGTAGTGACGGAACACGACGCGGCGATCCTCGACCGCCCCGGGCGATGGGGGCGTCGGCGGTCCGACGAGGGGGCTGAGGAGACGCAGGCCGATCAGGCCAAGGGCCGCGATCGCCGGGGCGACGAAGCGGAACGGGCGAACGAGCATGAGCGCCTCCATGGCGGGCTCGCGGGCCCAGGACATGTCCTGCAAGCAGCCCTGGCGCGCTCCATCATCATTGCACCCGCGCCCAGATCTGGACGTGCAAAAGCGCACATCGAACACCCCGGGCGGGCGACCGGGCTCGTCCAAGACGTGTTACGGCGGCGCGTTTGCGTCGGCGGCGTCGCTGGCATGTCGCGCCATGCCCTCCTATGCTGTCCGGATCGGGGGCCGCCCGCGACGGTGCGGCGAGAGCCGGGGCGGTGCTCCCGACAGGGAATCGATGGCGTGAACGAGGACGCGCGTATGCTGAGCCAGACAGGGAGCTCGATCATCCGAGGCGATCTCGGAGTCGAGGAGACGTTCGAATCCGACAACATCGTCCGCTGGGACGGCGAGAGGCTCTACGTGGAGCAGGACGTCTTTCACAACGGCCAGCTCGTCCATCGCAAGTACCGTCGCACCGTCACCGAATCCGTGGCCCGGGTCCTCTGGTCGATCATCAACCGCGCCAAGCAGTGACTCTCGTAGGGCGGCCTGCGCAGACCCGTCCGCAAGTCCAGCCGGCCAGACCTTTCAAGGTGTCGCGCGGCTTTGTTCGGACCATCCCCTGTCCCGGGCGCATAAAACGCCACCGGAATGCGCCCCGGCACCCAGCGCCGGACGTTGCGCTGCACCTATAAACCGCACGAAGCCCGTGCGGTCCGTGGCACCTCCGACCGGGCGGGCGGAATTAAGTGCCTGAACGGTTCGGCTCCGGGCGCGGCGGCTACGCGGCGGCCGCGGTCGGTGCTCCGACGAGGGCGAGCCGGGGCGGAGCCAGGGCATCGAGGCGGTCGTGCGCAGTGTCGAAGGCGGCCCGGATCGTGGTGGTCGCATCCTCGACGGCGACCAGCACCGCCAGCTTCTGGGCGCTGGCGCGATCGGCGATGCTGCGTGCGGCCGAGACCAGGGATTGTTCTAGATCGAGCAACTCCGTTTCCGCGTCCTCTCCGGCGTTGCGCGTGGCGGCCGCGAGGCGTTCAAGTACGGCCTGGAGGGCGTGACGCAAGACAAGAGTCCGTACACGCTCCTGGAGGAGCGCCCGTTCATCGATCTTCATCGGAATCAATCCGCGTCTGGGAACACGGTTAAGCTCTCACGTTTCCCCGGATCGTGCAGCCACTTTTTTGCAACAGCAAAATACAGTCTCGAGTCGGCCCGGATCTGGGCGAGCGGCCACCTGACCGTAAGATCCTCAGAAGAAAGCGTGCGGGCCCGTCGTGCGCGGCCGTCGCGGCGTCTCTGGCTCAGTACGGCGTCCCGCGCAGGCGCCGCTCGCGAAGGGCCTCGGCATACCACGCTAACTCGTCGAGAAACCGAGCGGCGGACGTGTCGAGCCACGGCGCGGTGGGTGTACCCTCGGGGTCGATCGCCGTCTGGAGCCGGGGGATAGGAAGGAGCGAGGGGATGCTGGGCATGCCCATCTCGGCGAGTATCGCCCGGAGCGGCATCGCCGCGCGGACGCCGCCGAACTGGCCGGCCGAGTAGCAGCAGATCGCCGACGGCCGCCAGAAATACTCTTCGAGGAAATAGTCCAGCGTATTCGAGAGCGCCGGCGGAACGCTGTGATTGTACTCGGCGGTGACCACCAGGAAGGCGTCGGACCGCCGATAGAGCGCGGCCAGCCGTTCGAGCGGTTCGGGAGCGGTGCCGGCCGGATACTCCTTGTACATCCGGTCAAGCAGCGGAAGCTTCAGCTCGGCCGGGTCGACCAGTGGAGCTTCATGCCCGCGCGCTTCCAGCCGCGCCGTCAGGAAACGGGCGGCCCGGATGCCGATGCGGTCGCTCCGGACGCTGCCGAGGATCACGGGCACGGTGAGGGACATGACGACCTCCGGTCGGATCGATCATGCCAGAGGACGGCCCGCCGCTCCAGGCGGCGCCTGCCGGAGGGCGGCTCAGGCCTTCGACGAACTCGTCAGCGCGGCGGCCGCGATTCCGATGGGACCGCCCGTGGCGTAGGCGGCGATGGCCTTCGTCACCTGCGTCAGCAGGGATTGCAGCCCGTCCCCGGATTCCATGCTCGCGGAGGATCCGGTGGCCGAAGCGGAGGCAGAGGTCGAGGTCGCGTCCGTGGCGGTGCCGGATTGCCCGACCTGCGCGTCATCCGAGTCGTCCGGCGGCGGGGCATGGTGGCCGTGATGGTGGTGGACGGGGGCCGCGCCGCTCGAGGCCTGGCTGGCATCAGCCGTGCCGGATGTCGCCGTGGTGCCGGATGTCGCCGTGGTGCTGGACGCGTCGCCGGTGTCCGCCGAGGACGTGACCCCGGTCTGGAGCCCCATCTGGCTGAAATCGGATTGCAGCTGCAGGAGCGACGCCATCAGGTCGCTGGACATGGCCGGCGTCGAGGCCGCGGTGCTCGTCTGCGTGGCGCTGCCGGTGCCCTGCGTCGTGCCGGCATCCTGGCTCGCCGTGCTGAACCCGCTGGCATCGACCTGCTGGGCGCCGGCGGCACGTGCCTGGCGCAGAGCGCTGACGAGATCCTGCTTGAGAGATGTGCCTGATACCGCGTTCACCGACATGACAAGCCCTCACGACGTTCCTGCCGTCAGGTCAGGCACGGTGCGTTCCAGAATTCTCCCAATGATATCAAGGGCGCGCCCGCGCGCTATGCGGGCAGGATCGGCCGCGCGGCAAATTCTGCCGGCTCGAACGACCCCCATCGAATCTGACGGAGCGCTAGGAGAACCCCAACCGCGCGCGGATCTGTGCGGGTGTCACACCGGCCTGCCGCAGATCGGCCAGCGACTGCGAGCCCCGCGACTTGGCGAGCTTCTCGCCGCCGGCGTCGCGGAGCAGCGCATGGTGCCGGTAGCGCGGGGTCGGCAGGCCGAGCAGCGTCTGGAGGAGCACGTGGAGGTCGGTGGCTGCCTCCAGGTCGCGGCCGCGGACCACGTGGGTGATCTCTTCCCGCGCGTCGTCGTGGACCACGGCGAGGTGGTAGCTCGTCGGGACGTCGCGCCGGGCGATCACCACGTCGCCCCAGCGGGCGGGATCGGCGGCGACGGGGCGCGCACCGGTCGCGTCGAAGGCGACGTATCCGTGCGTCGCGCCGGCCTGGCGCAGGGCCGCCGCCATGTCGAGGCGCCAGGTATGCGGCCAATCCCGGGCGCGATGCTCCGCCGCGACCGCCGGGTCGAGGCCGCGGCACGTGCCGGGATAGAGCGGCACGCCGTCCGGATCGCAGGCAGTCCCGGCGCCTGCCCGGACCTGCGCGCGGGAACAGAAGCAGGGATAGGCGAGGCCGCGGTCGATCAGGCCGTCGCGGGCGACGCGGTAGGCGTCCATGTGGGCGGATTGGTGCCGCACCGGCTCGGGATAGGTCAGGCCGAGCCAGGCCAGGTCCGCGACGATCGCGTCGATCAGAGCGGCCTTCGAGCGCTGGGGATCGATGTCCTCGATTCGCAGGCGGCAGAGGCCGCCCATGCGGTCGGCGAGGTCGGCATTGAGCAGGGCCGAATAGGCGTGGCCGAGATGGAGCCGCCCGTTCGGGCTCGGCGCGAAGCGGAGGACCGGCGCCCCCGAACTCACCCGTCGCCGCGGCGCAGGCAGTGCGGCACGCCGGGCTGGCAGGCGATGCCCGGGAGCGAGCAGGCCGGTCCCTCTGCGAGGCGCTGGCAGACCCGGCAGCCGTCGCTCCATTCGAGGCAGGCCGGATCCTCGGCGACCGGCCGCGGGGCCGCCCCGTGGCGGGCCGGCAGCAACGCGCCCAGGAGAACGGTCGCGACGACGAGCGCCACGGTTCCCCAGGCGGCGAGCACGCCGCTCGACGAGCGCGGTTCGGACGACGAGGGAGCGGCTGACGACATGGCGTCCTGTTGGCGTGGGAGGGGCCGGCCTGTCAACGCGGGTGCGGTCACGCCGCCCGCGCGGACCGGCGCTCCAGAAGCGCCGGGAGGAGCTTCAGGTTCAGGGGCTTGGCCAGGAAGCCGTCGAAGCCGGCCGCCCGGGCGGCGGCCTCGTCGTCCCGGCCGACATTGGCCGTGAGCGCGACGAGATGGAGGCGGCCGGTGCCAACCGATTCGGCGGCGCGGATCCGGCGGGCGGTCTCGTGTCCGTCGAGCCGCGGCATGCGCACGTCGATCAGGGCGAGGTCGAAGGGGCCGTTCGCATCGAGCTGCTCCAGCGCCGCGAGGCCGTCCGGCGCGTGGACGACCTCGGCGCCGAGGCGCTCCAGGGCGCGGGTCGCCAGCAGGGCGTTGATCGGGTTGTCCTCGGCGAGCAGGACGCGCATCCCGGCGCCGGCTCGCGGTGCGGCCGCTTGCGGGATTGCGGGCGCTTCGGACGGGCCGGTCGGTGCCAACAGGCGCTCGAACAGGGACCGGTCCCGAACCGGCTTGATCAGATAGCCGTCGAACCCGGCCGCGCCCGGGGCGCCGAACCCGCGCCGGTCGAAGGGCGAGAGCAGGACGAGGCTGCAGGGCACGCCGCAGGCGCGCGCCGCATCGGCGAGCTGCCGCACGGCCGCGTCCCCCAGGGCCCGATCCGCCAGCATGACGTCGAAGGCCGCCCCCGACAGGGCGTCGAGGCCGGCGTCGCGGGTGTCCACGATCACGGTCGCGGCACCGGCCCGGGACAGGCAGCGGGCGAGGTAGGGCGCCTGGAACGGCGAATCGGCCACGATCAGGCACCGGCGGCCGTCCAGGCGCGGCAGCGGATCGGGGCCGGACCGCGCGACCGCGACCAGCTCCGGCAGCGGCAGCGCGACCCGGAAGGTCGTGCCCCGCCCGAGGCGCGAGGCCGCGTCGATCCGGCCACTCATCCGGGTCACCAGCCGCCGGGTGATGGCCAGCCCCAGTCCGGTGCCCTCGTGGCTGCGGCTGGCGCTGCCGTCCCCCTGCTCGAACTCCTCGAACAGGACGGGCAGGCGCTCCTCCGGGATTCCCGGGCCGGTATCCGCCACGGCGACCACCACTTCCCCCGGTCCGGTCTCCGCCCGCTCGAAGGTCAGGCTGACACCGACGCCGCCGCGCTCGGTGAACTTGATGGCGTTGCCCGCGAGGTTGATGAGGATCTGCCGCACCCGGTCGGCATCGCCCACGAGGCTCGCGGGGAACCCTTCCGCCACGTCGAGGGCGATCTCGATCCCCTTGTCCTGGGCCCGGGGCGCGAGGAGCTCGACGACCCCTTCGGCGATCGCGGGTAGGCTGAACGGTTCGGCGGCGAGATCCAGGCGCCCCGCCTCGATCCGCGAGAAGTCGAGGACGCCGTCGATCAGGCCGAGCAGCGCCCCGCCGCTGGTGCGGACGGCCTCCACGTAGGTGCGCTGCTCCGGATCGAGCGCGGTCCCGAGGACGAGGTCGGCCATCCCCAGGATGCCGTTGAGGGGCGTGCGCATCTCATGGCTCACCGTCGCCAGGAACCGGGATTTCGCGACGCTCGCCGATTCGGCCCGCTCCAGGGCCGCGTCGCGGCTGCGGATCGCCTCGACCCGGGCGGTCACGTCCCGGCCCGCCTGCAGCCAGTGCGTCGCGTCGCCATGCGCCACCGGCATCTCCACGAAGGCGAACCAGCGCACGCGCCCGTCGACCGAGCGGACCTGCGCCTCGAGGCGACGCACGCCATCCGCCCCGATCTCGACGGCGTTGCGCTCCAGAATCTCCAGGTCGATCTGCGCGCCGAGCAGTTCGATCGGCGCGCGTCCGAGCAGGCGCGCGTAATCGTCGTTGGCGTAGGTGATGCGGCCCCTGGCATCGCGCTGGACGATCACCTCCGTGGTGGCGGCGACCAGGGCCCGGTAGCGGTCCTCGCTCTCGCTGATCCGCCACAGGCGGTCGTGCAGCCGCTCGGCCTCGTCCGGTCCGACCCGCCGCGCCCGCCAGCGGTCGAACGCCAGCGCCGCCGCGACCAGGAGCGCCAGCACCAGCGCGATGTCCTCGACGACCATCGATGCCTCCCCGGCAGGAGGCCGGTCCGCCGCAGGATCGCAGGCGAAGCTGAAGGCGCCGTTGGGAAAGGCCCTTAATCGCCGGTTGCCGGATGCTGCGACCTGAAATGTTCGCCGCACCGCGATCCGAACGGCGCCCCGGGAGTTGCCTGCCAGGATTACGGCCCGGATGGAGACACCTATGCCCGGCGAGCATTACGACGTCATCATCGTCGGATCCGGTCCCGGGGGCGGCACGATGGCGTGGCGTCTGGCCCAGACCGGCAAGCGCATCCTGCTGATCGAGCGCGGCGACTACCTGCTGCGTGAGCCGCGGAACTGGGACAGCCAGGCGGTGATCGTCGACGGCTACTACCAGACCAAGGAGACCTGGTACTCCTCCGACGGCAGCAGCTTCCACCCGGGGCTCCACTACTACGTCGGCGGGAACTCGAAATTCTACGGCTCGATCCTGTTCCGGCTGCGGGAGCGGGATTTCGGCGCGATCCGCCACGAGGACGGGATCGCGCCGGCCTGGCCCGTGGGCTACGACGAGTTCGAGCCCTACTACCAGGCCGCCGAGGAGCTGTTCCACGTCCACGGCCAGCGCGGCGAGGATCCGACCGAGCCGTGGTCGAAGAAGCCCTACGCCCATCCGCCGGTGGCGAACGAACCGCGGATTCAGGAGCTGTATGACAATCTGAAGCGGGCCGGCCACCACCCGTTCCACCTGCCGGTGGGCGTGCGCCTCGTCGAGAAGGATGGCCGGGCCGTCCCGACCTCCCCCTGCATCAAGTGCGAGTCCTTCGACGGCTTCCCCTGCCCTACGAACGGCAAGTCCGACGCCCAGACCATGGTGGTCGATCCCGCCCTGCGGGACTGCCCGAACCTGACGCTCCTCACCCGGACCTACATCGAGCGCCTCGTCACCGATCCGGCCGGGCGTACCGTCACCGGCGTCGTCGGGACCCGCGACGGGGCGCCCTTCGAGGCCTCGGCGGACCTCGTGGTGGTGGCCTGTGGCGCCCTGTCGTCGGCGCTGCTGCTGCTGCGCTCGGCCAGCGGTCAGCACCCGAACGGCCTCGCCAACGGCTCGGATCAGGTCGGGCGCAACTACATGCGCCACAACAACTCGACCGTTCTGGCGATCTCGAAGACGCCGAACCCGACCCGGTTCCAGAAGACCCTCGGGGTCAACGACTTCTACTTCGGCGACCCCGACCCGAAGGACGGCTGGGATTTCCCGCTCGGCCACATCCAGATGGTCGGCAAGTCAGACGGGGCCCAGATCCACGGCGAGGGCCTGCCCGGCTTTCTCCAGTGGTTCCCCGACAAGCCGTTCGACTGGATCGCCAAGCACTCCGTGGATTTCTGGCTGACCTCGGAGGACATCCCGCTGGCGCAGAATCGGGTCTACTACAAGGACGGCAAGGTCCATCTCGACCTCACCGAGACGAACGCAGCGGCGCACAAGCGGCTGCGGCACAAGTTGCGGGAGATCTGCAGCTTCACCGACATTCACCCGCACCTGTTCGACCGCTCGCTCTATCTCGGCAAGAACGTGCCGATCGGCGGGACCGCCCACCAGGCCGGGACCCTGCGGTTCGGCGACGATCCGGCCACCTCGGTCCTCGACCGGCACTGCAAAGCGCACCAGCTCGACAACCTCTACGTCACCGACGCGAGCTTCTTCCCGTCGATCGGGGCGGTGAACCCGACGCTCACGATCGTCGCCAACGCATTGCGGGTGGCCGATCACCTCGTCGCGCGGATGGGCGCCCGGGACCAAATTCCGCCGCCCCGCCTCTACGACTACACCGAGCCGCGCGAGCCGCTGCCGGCCTGACCGGGGCGGGCCAAAGCCTGGCGCATCGGCCTGGATATCAGAGTCAGGACGATGCGCTAGGTCTTTGGTTCGGCATCGTCTTTTTCCGAAATCCGGAAACCACCTTTCGGGATGATGCGGTAGCGGATGTTGCTATAGCTCGGCGGTGGCACCAACCGATCGAGGCGCCCGTGGCCATCGACCATATCGATCTCAGCCGGATCGACCTGAACCTGCTGGTCGCCCTGGACGCGCTGCTCGACGAGCGCAGCGTCACCCGGGCGGCCGCCCGGGTGGGGGTCGGCCAGTCGGCGATGAGTTCGAGCCTTGCCCGCCTCCGGCGCCTGTTCGACGACGAGCTCCTCACCCGCGCGCCGGACGGGATGCGGCCGACGCCGCGGGCCCTCAAGATCGCCGAGCCCCTGCGCGCCACCCTCCGCCAGGTGCAGGCGCTGGTGCATCGGGAGGAGCGCTTCGATCCGGCCACGGTCGCGCGCACGTTCACGGTCAGCCTGCCCGACAGCGTCGAGGTGCTGCTCGGGCCGCGGCTCATCGCCCAGCTCCGCCGGGAGGCGCCCGGGATCCGGCTGCTCCTGCGCTCCGTCGAGCAGGCTCGCATCCTCGATGAACTCGATGCCGACCGGGTCGATATCGCCATCGGGTTTTTCTCCGAGGGACAGATCCACCACAAGCAGCGGCTGCTCTACCGGGACAGCTACGTCGTCCTGTTCAACGCCGACCTGATCGGCCTCCTGCCGCCGATCGACCTCGATGATTACCTGCGCTTCCCCCATGTCCTGACCTCCCTGCGCGAGACCGCGCACGGGGTGGTGGACGATGCCCTCGCCCTGATCGGCCGGTCGCGCACGCTCGCCGTGACCACGCCCCGCTTCCTGGTCGTGCCGTTCCTGGTGCGGGCCGCCCCGGTGATCGCCACGATGCACGCGCGGCTCGCCACCTCCTTCGCCAGCGCCCTGGCGCTGAGCGTCAGCCCGGTCCCGGTGGCGCTGGACGACGTGGCCGTGACGATGCTCTGGCACGCCTCCTACGACCGCGATCCGGCCCACCGCTGGCTCCGGGACCAGCTGGTGAAGCTCGCCCACGTGCCGCCGCCGCCCGGCATGATCTGACGGCCTGCCTCACAGGCAGGGATCCTCCGCGGCCTCCAGGCGGCCGCCCGCGATCGCCTCGCGGAACAGGGCGAAATCGGCGGCGTTGCGCTCGGCGTAGGCCGCCGTCCAGTCGGCGATGGCGGCGGCGAGTTCGGTGTTCTTGCCGCTGCCGCAATAGCCGGTGATCGCCGCCGCGTCCCCGGTCCGGGCATGGGCGCGGGCGAGGAGCGCCCCATAGGCGTAGGAGAAGGTCAGGAGTGAGGCGCCCGACATCCGGGCGATCGGGATCGCGCCCTTCAGGTTCTTCATCTGGCGCACGTAGAACGGGCGGCCCGCGATGCTGGTCCAGCCGAGCAGCGGATCGCCCACCGCCTGCAACAGCCGCTGGCCGTAGATCACCCGCTCGCCCTGGTGGTCGGCATAGGGGGCCGGCATGCCCGGCAGGTAGGGGGCATGCGCGGGGGTGAGCGCTTCCTTGACCTGGAGGAAGAGCGCGTCCGCGTCGGAATTGCCGAACAGCAGGGCGAGATAGGCCCGGGTCCCGACGCTGCCGACGCCCACGACCCGGTGGGCGACATCGACCACGTGATAGCGGTCGAGCATGAAGCGCCGCTCGCGCGGGAGGGTCTCGGCGTAGCGCTCCAACCCGGTGACGATGTCCTCCCGCGTGGCGTCGTCCACCGGCGTGAGGATCGGCGCATCCGATTGCAGGCGCCAACTCCCGTCGGTGCGCCGCTCGGCCACCTGGGCGAGGAGGCTGCGGTTGTTCCGCCGCCGCGCCTTGTCCACCGCCCGCCGGACCATGGCCCGGGCTTCGGCGTCGAGCCGCAGGCCGGCAAGGTGGGGCGTGTCGGCCCGCGTCGTCTGGTACCAGACCTCCAGGGAGCCCTGGGGCGCCAGCCGGCGCATCGTCTGCTGATAGCCGGCGACCGCCTCCATGACGGCTTCGCGGCGCGCGGTGGCGGGCGCACCGGCATCCGCGGTGGCGACCGTCAGGCCGGCGGCGAGGCGCTTCAGATCCCATTCCCACGGGCCGATCGTGACCTCGTCGAAATCGTTGAGGTCGAGGACGATGTCGCGCTGGGGCGTGCCGAACAGGCCGAAATTGTCGGTGTGGGCATCTCCGTTCATCACCACGTCGATGCCGCTGCGCGGCCCGCGCGACAGGTCGTAGGCCATGACATGGGCGGCCCCCCGGAGGAACGCGAAGGGCGACGTCGCCATGCGGGCGACTCGCAGCGGGATCAGGTGCGGCTGCCGCCCGCGATGGGCCCCCTCGATCAGGGCGACCGGATCGGGGCGCTCGGGATCGGACCCGAAGGTGCCCTGCGCCGCGAAGGGAACCTCCGCCCGCAGCCGCTTGCCCGCGTGACGGCGCTTGTCCCAGGATTCGACGCCGGTGCGGAGGTCGATGCGCGGGAAATCCGCGATCGGTGCCAGCACCGGATCCGTCTCCGGCGCCGACGATTGCGGCGCGGCATCCGCCGATTCTACCCGTTCGCTGGTCGCCCGATCCATGAATTCATAATTCCCTGAGCGGAGGTCAACCTTGACCGTGCGACGCCGTTCCGGGCCTCGCCGAGTCTCCGGAGGATAGCATCGACGCACCCTTGTGACGGTTAAGGCCCGGACCGGCCTTGACCACTTCCGGTGGCGGCACTCTAACCGACCGACGCCTCGGACGGGCTTTCTCCGCCGGGACGGTGCGACGCGCTGGCCGGGACGGTCCGGGCGCCGCAGTCACGCCGATGCAGCAGCGGGACTTCGCATGCCCAAGGGTTCAGATCTCCTCGTCGCGGCCCTCGAGAACGAGGGTGTCGACCGCATCTTCGGCATCCCCGGTGAAGAGAATCTCGACGTCGTCGAATCCCTGCGCAACTCCAAGATTGAGCTGGTCCTGACCCGCCACGAGCAGGCGGCGAGCTTCATGGCGGCGACCCATGGCCGCCTCACTGGCCGGCCCGGGGTCTGCCTGTCGACCCTCGGCCCGGGGGCGCTGAACTTCTCCACCGGCGCGGCCTACGCGTATCTCGGCGCGATGCCGATGATCATCATCACCGGCCAGAAGGGCATCCTGTCGTCCCGCCAGGCGCGGTTCCAGATCGTCGACGTGATCAGCTCCATGAAGCCGATCACCAAGATGGCCCGGCAGATCGTCTCCGCCTCCTCGATCCCCACCATCGTGCGCGACGCGTTCCGGGTCGCCACCGAGGAGCGGCCGGGCCCGGTGCTTCTGGAACTGCCTGAGGACATCGCCGCCGAGAAGGCCGAGGCCGATCTCGTGCCCTCGCACCCGATCGACATCCCGGTCGCCCATCCGGCCGCCATCGAGCGCGCCGCCGCCATGATCCTGAAGGCCGAACGGCCGCTGATCATGCTGGGCGCCGCCGCGAGCCGCCCGCGCGCCACCGGCGAACTCGGCGGCTTCGTGCAGCGCACCCAGATCCCGTTCTTCACCACCCAGATGGGCAAGGGCACCGTCGCGAGCGGCACCAACCTCTATATGGGCACCGCGGCGCTGTCGGAGCGCGACTACGTGCACGAGGCGATCGACCGGGCCGACCTGATCATCGCCATCGGCCACGACACGGTGGAGAAGCCGCCGTTCTTCATGGGACAGGCGGACCAGAAGGTGCTCCACATCGGCTACATGCCGGCCAACGTCGAGCAGGTCTACTTCCCCGATGCCGAGGTGGTCGGCGACCTCGGGCCGACGCTGAAGCTGCTGGCCGACAGGCTGGACGGGAAGCTCCCCAACGCCGGCGCGCTGCTGCACCTGCGCGAGCACATCCTCAGCCACATCGCCGACCGGGCCGGCGAGGACCGCTTCCCGGTGACGCCGCAGCGCCTCGTGCGCGACGTGCGCCGGGTGATCCCGGAGGACGGCATCGTCTGCCTCGACAACGGGATGTACAAGATCTGGTTCGCGCGGAACTACCGCACCTACGTCGCCAACACGCTGCTCCTCGACAACGCGCTCGCCACGATGGGCGCGGGCCTGCCCTCCGCCATGATGGCGGCGATGCTCTACCCCAACCGCCGCGTGATGGCGGTGTGCGGCGACGGCGGGTTCATGATGAACAGCCAGGAGCTGGAGACCGCCGTGCGGCTCAAGCTCAACCTCGTGGTGCTGGTGCTCGACGACTCGGCCTACGGGATGATCCGCTGGAAGCAGGCGGTCGACAAGTTCGCCGATTACGGCATGACCTTCAACAACCCGGATTTCGTCCTCTACGCCCAGTCGTACGGGGCCAGCGGCCACCGGGTGGAAACGGTCAACGACCTCGTGCCGACCCTCGACCGCGCCTTCGCGGCGGGCGGCGTCCACCTCGTGGCGGTGCCGATCGACTATTCCGAGAACACCCGGGTGCTGGTCGACGAGCTGCGCGCCAAGGTGAAGGACTTCGAACCCGCCGAGTGAGTTCGGCGTCGCGGATCGGTCGGCAAAGACAGGGCTGTGCGATGAACCCGTTCACCTTCCAGACCACGCCGAACGTGCTGTTCGAGGCCGGTGCCTCAAAGAAGCTGCCGGAGATCGTCGGCAGCTTCGGCGCCAAGCGCGTCCTGCTGGTCACCGACAAGGGCGTGCGCAGCGCCGGGCTGACGCGGGCCGCCGAGGCGGCGCTGGCGGAAGCCGGCGTCACCCTCGACGTGTACGAGGACGTGGTGGCTGACCCGCCCTCCACGGTGATCGAGGCGGCGGCCAAGCGTGCCCTGGAACTCGGGACCGATCTCGTCCTGTCGATCGGCGGCGGCTCGGCGCTCGATACCGCCAAGCTCGTGGCCTATCTCGCCAAATCCGACGAGCCGCTCGATTCGATCTACGGCGTCGGCCTCGCCAAGGGCGACCGGCTGCCGCTGATCCTCGTGCCGACCACCGCCGGCACCGGCTCGGAGGTGACGCCGATCTCGATCGTCACGACGCCCACCACCGAGAAGAAGGGCGTCGTCGCGCCCAAACTCCTGCCCGACTGGGCGGTGCTCGATCCGGAGCTGACGCTGGGCCTGCCGGCCCACGTCACGGCGGCCACCGGCATCGACGCCATGGTCCACGCCATCGAGGCCTTCACCAGCAAGAACAGGAAGAACCCGATCTCCGACCAGCTCGCCAAGCAGGCGCTGGCGCTGCTCTCGGCCAACATCCGCACGGCCTGCACGGACGGCAGGAACCTCGAGGCGCGCTCCGGCATGCTGCTCGGCTCGATGCTGGCCGGCATGGCCTTCGCCAACGCCCCCGTGGCGGCGGTGCACGCCCTGGCCTACCCGGTCGGCGCTCTCTTCCACGTGCCCCACGGCCTCTCGAACGCCCTGGTGCTGATGGGGGTGATGCGCTTCAACCTCTCCCACGCGGAGGCGCTCTACGCGGAACTCGCGCCGATCCTCGATCCCGCGGCCGCGGACCTGGCGCCGGCTCAGGCCGCCGCCCGCTTCGTGGACAGCCTCGACGCGATCTGCCGCGACTGCAAGGTGCCGGCCTCGCTCGCCGAGGTCGGCGTCGCCCGCCAGGATCTGGAGCGCATGGCCGCCGACGCGATGAAGCAGACGCGGCTTCTCGTGAACAACCCGCGGGAGGTCACCTACGACGACGCCTTCGCGATCTACGCTGAGGCGCTGGGAGAGACTCGGCCGGCGGCGTGAGGGTGCGGGTGGCGTGCGATGTCCCGCCATCCACCTCATCCCTTGCGGATTTGCACATCGACGGATGAGACCGACGACCAACCCACGCGCGCCTTCCCTCCCCCCTCTGCGGGGGAGGGTGGCCCCTGCGTCAGCAGGGGTCGGGAGAGGGGAGCGACGGTTCAGAAGGGGGCGGACGCCTTCAAGATGGGTAGAGCCCTGTTCTGCACCGTCGCGCCGCCCCTCTCCCGACCCCCGTCGGGGGCCACCCTCCCCCGCAGAGGGGGGAGGGAAGAGGCGGGTCATGCGATCGAGTCTGTAAGCTGACGACAGGCTTCGCGAATACGCGAAGCCCAAAAAGACCGGGAGGGAACGCCAGCATGGATCAGTTCGACGCGTTCCGGGCGATGGGCGAGTTCTGGACCCGTACCGGTTTGGGATTCCTGTCGGGGAGCGCCGGCCAGGCCGCGCCCGGCTCCGGCTGGCCGGTCTTGCCGGAGGGGGATCTCGCCGGCCTCGCCGCCGCGCAGGCCAAGCTGACCGAGGCTTGGACCGCCGCCACCGCCCTGTCGCAGACCCTGGCCGAGTCGTTGCAGGGCGGCCCCGGCGCGCCGGACCCGACCGCCGGGGCGGTGCTCGCCCGGATCTTCGATCCGCAGGCCTGGCTCGGCGGCTCGGCCGAGTTCGACGCGGCGCTGACCCGCATGGCCGAGGGCCCGCAGCTCGCCGACCTGTGGCAGACGGAACGGCGCTACGGGGCCCTGTTCACCGCCTGGGCGGCTCTGCGCCGGACGCAGGGCGAGCATCAGGCCGTAATGCTCGACGCCTGGACGCGGGCTGCCGGTACCTTCGCCCAGGAGGCCAACGCCCGTGCCGAACGCGGCGAGGGCTTCGCCTCCGCCCGGGCGATGGTGACGCGCTGGGTCGAGACCGCCAACGCGATCCTGCTCGAGGTCCAGCGCTCGGAGAAATTCCTGGCCTCGCAGCGCGCCGTGCTCAAGGCCTCGACCGATCTGCGCCTCGCGCAGCAGGATCTGGCCGCCTTCCTGGCGGATTTCTACGGCCAACCGACCCGGGCCGAACTCGACGACGTGCACAGGAGCCTCACCGAACTGCGCCGGGAGGTTCGGGCCCTGCGCCGGGAACGCCGGATGGCGGCGGCGCGGCCGGCCCGCAGCGGCGGGGTCGCGGCCAACGGGGAGATCCATCATGGCTGACAGGGACGGTTCGACGGGCCCGGCGGTGCCGCTCGCCCTCTCCCCCGCCGAGATGCTGGCCGAGGTCGGCGCCCTCGGCCAGCGCATCAGCGCGGGCGCCAAGCTGTTCGCGGAGGTACGCGACGCGGACGTGGAGATCGCCACCACGCCCAAGGATCTGGTCTGGAGCCAGGACAAGGTCCGGCTCTACCGCTACCGGCCGCTTGCGGAGAGCCGAGGCCTGCCGCCGGTGCTGATCGTCTACGGGCTGATCGGCCGCTACACGATGGCCGACCTGCAGGAGGACCGGTCGCTGGTCCGCAACCTCCTGAACCTCGGCCTCGACCTCTACGTGGTCGATTGGGGCAATCCGGGCCGGGCCGACCGCTACGTCACCATCGACGATTACGTGGACGGATACCTCGCCGAGTGCGTCGCCGTCATCCAGGAGGCGGCCGGGCGCGAACGGATCAGCCTGCTCGGCATCTGCGAGGGCGGGGTCTTCACCACCTGCTACGCGGCGCTCTACCCCGAGACCGTCAACGCGATGGTGCTGACCATCACGCCGATCGACTTCCACGCCGATGTCCGGGACGAGCGGGCCGGCCACGGCTTCATCAACGTCTGGATGCGGTCGCTCACCCCCGAGGATATCGACCGGCTGATCGAGGCGCAGGGCTCGCTGCCCGGGTCGTTCATGGGCTCGGTCTTCTCGATGATGACGCCGATGCGCACCATGACGAAGTACAACCTCGACCTGCTCGACGCCCTGGACGACAAGAAGAAGTTCCTGAACTTCCTGCGCATGGAGAAGTGGATCGCCGACCGTCCGGACCATCCCGGCGAGGCAGCCAAGCAATGGCTGAAGGACCTCTACCAGGACAACAAGCTCGTCCGGAGCGCCTTCGAGCTCGGCGGCCGGACGGTGGACCTGAAGGCCATCACCTGCCCGGTGCTGAACGTCTTCGCCCAGGACGACCACATCATCCCGCCGGCCACCTCGCAGGCGCTGAAGGATCAGATCGGCACGGACGACTATACCGAGATGGGCCTGCCCGGCGGCCATGTCGGTGTCTTCGTCGGCGGCAAGGCGCAGAAGTTGCTGGGGTCGGGCATCGCCGAGTGGCTGGGCGAGCGGGGATAGGATGATCGCGCCACGGTCCTCGCAAAGCGCGACGCCCCCGCCCTCCCCCCTCTGCGGGGTAGGGTGGCCCCCGAAGGGGGTCGGGAGAGGGGAACCCGGGTTCCGGAAGGGTCGCAGCCTTCATGAAGGGCGCAGCCAGTTCCTGCACCGTCGCTCCCCTCTTGCGGGACTTCGTCCCGGCCCGACCCCTGCTGACGCAGGGGCCACCCTCCCCCGCAGAGGGGGGAGGGAAAGGCGCGCGCGCCAGGCCCAGAGGACCACCCCATGGGCAGCCTGAAGAACAAGATCGTCAGTGCCGACGAGGCCATCGCCATCCTCCAGGACGGCGACATGGTCGCGGTTTCGGGCTTCGTCGGCATCGGTACGCCGGACGAGCTGATTCTGGCGCTGGCCCGGCGGTTTGAGTCCGGCGCCGGCCCGCGCGGGATTGGGCTGATGTTCGCCGCCGCCCCCGGAGACGGCAAGGAGCGCGGTCTCAACCGGCTCGCCATCCCGGGGCTCGTGCAGCGCGTGGTCGGCGGCCATTGGGCCCTGGTACCGAAGCTCGGCGCGATGGCGGTCGAGGGCCTGATCGAGGCCTACAACCTGCCGCTCGGCGTGGTCTCGCACCTCTACCGGGAGATCGCCGCCCATACGCCGGGCCACATCACCAAGGTCGGCCTGCGCACCTTCGTGGATCCGCGGCTCGAGGGCGGCAAGCTCAACGCGGTGACACAGGAAGACCTCGTCAGCGTGGTCGAGCTCGGCGGCGAGTCCTGGCTCCACTACAAGGCCTTCCCGGTGAACGTCGCGCTGATCCGCGGCACCACGGCCGATCCCGCCGGCAACATCACCATGGAGCGGGAGGCGCTGACCCTCGACAATCTCGCCGCCGCCATGGCGGCCAAGAACTCCGGCGGCTTCGTCATCGCCCAGGTCGAGCGGCTGGCCGAGGCCGGCTCGCTCGCCCCCCGCGAGGTCCAGGTGCCGGGCATCCTGGTCGATTGCGTGGTGCTCAGCCAACCCGAGAACCACCGCCAGACCTACGGCACGCCCTACAACCATGCCTTCACGGGCCGGCAGCGGGTCCCGCTGGACCGGATCCCGCCCATGGCCCTCGACGCCCGCAAGGTGGTCGCCCGCCGCTGCGCCTTCGAATTGCCCCCGGGGGGCGTGGTCAATCTCGGCATCGGCATGCCCGAGGGGGTCGCGGCGGTCGCCGCCGAGGAACGGGTGCTGAAATACCTGACGCTGACCGCCGAGCCGGGCGTGATCGGCGGCCTGCCCCAGGGCGGGCTCGATTTCGGCGCCGCCCTGAACCCGGCCGCGGTGCTGCACCAGAACCAGCAATTCGACTTCTACGATGGCGGCGGCCTCGACCTCGCCTGCCTCGGGCTCGCCCAGTGCGACGCGGAGGGCAACGTCAACGTCAGCCGCTTCGGCAAGCGGCTCGCGGGCGCGGGCGGCTTCATCAACATCTCGCAGAACGCCAAGAGCCTCGTCTTCGCCGGCACCTTCACGGCCGATGGGCTGAAGGTGACGGTGGAGGACGGCGGCGTCCGCATCCTCGCCGAGGGCCGCTCCCAGAAATTCATCGCCGCGGTCGAGCAGGTGACTTTCTCGGGGGCCTACGCGGCCGAGCGCGGCCAACCGGTGCTCTACGTCACCGAGCGCTGCGTGTTCCGCCGGACCCGGGCCGGCATGGAACTCGCCGAGGTCGCCCCGGGAATCGACATCGACCGGGACATCCTGGGCCGGATGGGCTTCACGCCGATCGTGCGCGATCCGAAGCCGATGGATCCCCGCCTGTTCCGCGAGGCCGTGATGGGGCTGGAACCCTGGCTGCTCGGCCTCTCCATGGCGGAGCGGATCAGCTACGATCCGGAGCGCAACATCCTGTTCTCGAACCTGGAGGGGTTTCAGGTCCGGACCATCGACGATGTCGAGCTGGTGCGCCGGGAATACGAGCGTGCCTGCCAGGAGATCGGCCGCAAGGTCCATCTGATCGCCAATTACGACGGGTTCGAGATCGACCCGACGGTGAGCGACGCCTATTTCTCGGCGATCGCCTATCTGGAAAAGCGGTACTACGAGACCGCGTCGCGCTACACGACCAGCGCGTTCCTGCGATTGAAACTCGGTGCCTCGTTGGCGAGCCGCGATCTGGCTCCCCATGTATTCGAGACAAAAGCCGAGGCGCAGGCGAGGAATACGTCCCAGAGCGTGCCGCTCAAGACGCGGACGGCCATGTCCGAGCCCGACAGGCCGCAGCCGCCGAAGGAACCGTTGAATGCCTGAGACCGAAACCCTGTCCCTGAAGGACCGCGCCCTCCTGGTCGAAGCCTGCCTGATCGGCGGCCAATGGTCGGAGGCCGCCTCCGGCAGCATCGACGTCACCAACCCGGCCACCGGCGCGGTGATCGCCCGGGTGCCGAATGCCGGCGCCGCGGAGACCCGCAAGGCGATCGAGGCGGCGCATGCGGCCTATCCGGCGTGGCGCGCCAGGACCGCCAACGAGCGCGCGGTGCTGCTGCGCAAGCTCGCCGCGCTCGTGACCGAGCATCAGGAGGATCTCGCGCAGATCCTCACCGCCGAACAGGGCAAGTCGCTGGCCGAATCCCGCGGTGAGGTCGCCATGTCGGCGGCCTACGTGCTGTGGTTCGCCGAGGAGGCCCGGCGCGTCTACGGCGACGTGATCCCCTCCCCCTGGGGGGACCGCAAGATCCTCGTCACCAAGGAACCGGTGGGCGTGGTCGCGGCGATCACCCCGTGGAACTTCCCGTCCTCGATGATCGCCCGCAAGATCGCCCCGGCGCTGGCCGCCGGCTGCCCGATCGTGATCAAGCCTGCCTCGCAGACGCCGCTCTCGGGGCTGGCCTGGGGCGTGCTGTGCGAGCGCGCGGGTTTCCCGGCCGGGGTGGTGAGCATCCTCACCGGCTCCGCCCGCGCGATCGGCGGGGAGATGACCGGCAACCCCTTGGTCAAGAAAATCACGTTCACCGGCTCCACCGAGGTCGGCAAGGTGCTGCTGGAGCAGGCCTCCCACACGGTGAAGAAGGTCTCGATGGAGCTGGGCGGCAACGCGCCGTTCATCGTGTTCGGCGACGCCGATCTCGACCGGGCGGTGGCCGGTGCGATGCTCGCCAAGTTCCGCAATTCCGGCCAGACCTGCATCTGCACCAATCGCTTCCTCGTGCAGGACGGGATCTACGACGCCTTCGCGGAGAAGATGGCCGAGGCGGCCAACCGCCTGAAGGTCGGCAACGGCACCGAGGAGGGCGTCGCCCAGGGGCCGCTGATCGACATGGCGGCGATCGAGAAGACCGAGGCGCATATCCGCGACGCCGTCGAGAAGGGCGGTCGGGTGATCGCCGGCGGCCACCGGCACGCGCTGGGCGGCCAGTTCTTCGAGCCCACGGTGATCACCGGCGCGACCCCCGACATGGCGGTGGCCCGCGAGGAGACTTTCGGGCCCCTGGCGCCCCTGTTCCGGTTCCGCGACGAGGCGGAGGCGATCCGCCTGGCCAACGACACCGAGTTCGGGCTCGCCTGCTACTTCTACACCCGCGACCTCGGCCGCACCTTCCGGGTCGCCGAGGCGCTGGAATACGGCATGGTCGGCATCAACGAGGGGATCATCACCACCGAGGTGGCACCCTTCGGCGGCGTGAAGGAATCCGGCCTCGGCCGCGAGGGCTCCTACCAGGGCATCGAGGATTACCTGAACACCAAGTACCTCTGCGTCGGCGGGCTCGGCGGCTGACGCCGCTCGGGAAGCGGGCTGTCGGGAGCCGCCGGCGGCCCGCGACTGCCCGCCTGCGGATCCGGTGACCGTCAGGCTGGCTGAGCGTTGTGGATCTGGTCGAAGTCGAGGGACGCCGTGTCGATCACGATCTGCGTCCGGCTGATCACTTCGAGCTTGCGCAGGATCTCCGAGACATGGGCCTTCACGGTCGAGTCGCCGACCTGAAGCTCGTGGGCGATCTGCTTGTTCAGCTTGCCCTGCCGGATCATCATCAGAACCCGCACTTGCTGCGGGGTGAGGCGGGCGAGGCGCTCAGGCAGCGGCGCCTTCTTGGACCGGGATTCCGGCGCAGCCGCCTCGGTGAGGCCCGGCGGCAGGAACAGCGACCCGCTCAGCACAGCACCGATCGCCCGGGTGAGCGTCGCCTTGTCCATGGCCTTCGGGACGAAGCCGGCCGCCCCGTGCTGCAGGGCCTCGCGCATGATCCGCGGGTCCTCGTGACCGGAGACGATCAGGATCGGGACGCGCGGGAAGCGCGCCCGGATCGAGATCAGCCCGTCGAAGCCGGAGGTGCCCCGCATCGACAGGTCCAGGAGCGTCAGGTCGATGCTCCTGTTGGTCGCCAGCACTGCGCAGGCTGCCTCGATCCCGTCGGCCTCGTCCAGCATTGCGTCCGGATGCGCGAGACGGATCGTGGCCGCCAGGGCGTCCCGGAACAGCGGGTGGTCGTCGACGATCAGCAGATGCACGGACAACGTGGTCCTTCTTTCGAAAACCCCACGGGTGCCGTCGAGAACCGGGACGGGAGGGTCGAGGATTGCTCGAAGCGGCCCCGGGGCGCAAGCGGATGCTGAGGGAGCCGCCGGCACCCCGGGGCCTCGGCGGGCCGTCCCGGAGCGAGCCAGCGGCCCAATCCCGGGGCTTGGCACTTCAGACGCGGGCCGGGCCGGCCTTCTCGCCAAGGGCCTGACCACGGGCTGCACGATCCTGGCGCGTGAGCGCGGTGCCCGGCGGGTCGCCGCTTACCCGTGCAGCGCCGTCCGCTCCACCAGCAAGATTCCGCTTCACCGACTCGATCGAAAATCCGATCTGCTAGCGCGCCGTGCGCAGAATCCCCGGTCTGCAGAACCTATCAGGTTCGGCCTCGATCGAGGCCGGCGCATCGGCCGCGTCCGTCTGCGCTACCGGCGCGCCGAGCGCCGCCATGAGAATGCGCAGACCGTCGATCCACTCCTCGACCTCAGCGAGCGACGCGAAGCCGTCGCGCCGGATCACGGTCTCGGGTTCGATCGTCACGACGGCGTCGAAAGTGCCGTCCGGTCCGTCGCTGATCCAGTAATAGACGCGCCGTGCCATGGTTCGAAAATAGGCCAAAACCCGCGGCGTGATAAGATTGTTCGCGATTTTTTCACGGTAAAACAGGGACCCGTCGCGGCTATCGCTCCTTCGACGCCGCCGGCCCCGCGCGCGTGCCGTGTCACCGGCACGCGCGCCGAACAGGCCGGTTGCCACCCTGGCGGCGGGCGCTCTACCCTCGCCGCATGATCGAGCCGCCTCCTTCCCGACCGCGCCAGCGCTTCCAGACCTTCGACGATCCGGGCCACCGCAAGGGCGCCGAGCGGATCGAGGCGCTGCGGTCGGCCCTGCGCGAGGCCGGCCTCGACGGTTTCGTCGTGCCGCGCGCCGACGAGCATCAGTCGGAATACGTGCCCGCCGATGCCGAGCGGCTGGCCTGGCTCACCGGCTTTACCGGCTCCGCCGGGACCGCGGTGATCCTGACGGATTCCGCCGCCCTGGTGGTGGACGGCCGCTACACCCTTCAGGCGCCCGAGCAAATCGATACCGCCATCCTCACGGTCGTGCCCCTGGCCGAGTCGACGCCGGAGGCGTGGATCGGCGCTCACCTCAAGCGCGACCACGTGCTCGGTTATGATCCGTGGCTGCATACGCCGGACGGGCTCGCGCGCCTGGACCGGGCCGCCACCAAAGCGGGGGGCGCGATGCGCGCCGTGCCGAATCTGGTCGACGCGGTCTGGGCCGGCCGGCCGAAGCCGCCCGCCGGGCCGGTCGTCCGCCACCCGGATGCCCTGGCGGGCGAGACGGTCGAGGAGAAGCTGGTTCGGGTGCGCGCGATCCTGGCCGAGGCCGGCTGCGACGCCCTGGTGATCTCGGACCCTCACAACCTCGCCTGGGCGTTCAACCTGCGGGGTGCCGATATCGGCCATACGCCCCTGGCGCTCGGCTACGCGATTCTGCCCCGCGAGGGGCTGGCACGCCTCTTCCTGGTCTCGGCGGAGGTCGACCCGGCCCTGCGCGCGGCCCTCGCCCCCGTCGCCGAGATCCTGCCCCGGGCCGCGCTGGAGGACGGGCTCGGATCCTTGAGCGGGGTACGGGTCCGGCTCGATGCGGCGACGGGCGCCGTCGCCCTGAAGGAAAAGATCGAGGCGGCCGGCGGCACCGTCGATGTCGGCAAGGATCCGATCACCGGGATGAAGGCGGTGAAGAACGCCGCCGAGATCGCCGGCGCGCGCGATGCCCATGGCCGCGACGGGGCGAGCGTCGTGCGCTTCCTCGCCTGGCTCGACGATGCGGCCGCGGCGGGCGGTCTCACCGAGATCGCCGTGGTCGAGGCGCTGGAGGATTTCCGCGCCGCCGGTGGCGACCTGCGCGACGTGTCGTTTCCGACGATCTCGGGATCCGGACCGAATGGGGCGATCGTCCACTACCGGGTCACCCGCGCTAGCGACCGGGCGGTCCGGCCCGGCGAGCTGTTCCTGATCGATTCCGGGGCGCAATACCTGGACGGCACCACCGATATCACCCGCACCGTCGCGGTGGGGGAGCCGAGCGCCGCGATGCGCGATCGCTTCACCCGGGTGCTGAAGGGCCACGTCGCTATCGCCCGGGCGGTCTTCCCGAGGGGCACGACCGGCGCCCAGATCGACGCCTTCGCCCGGGCGCCCCTCTGGCAGGCGGGGCTCGATTTCGACCACGGCACGGGCCATGGAGTCGGGGCGTTCCTCTCGGTCCACGAGGGGCCGCAGCGCATCGCCAAGACCGGCACGGTGGCGCTGGAGCCTGGGATGATCCTGTCGAACGAGCCTGGCTACTACGCCGCCGGCGCCTACGGCATCCGGATCGAGAACCTCGTCCTGGTCGAGCCGCGCGCGGTTGCGGGCGGCGAGCGCCCGATGCTCGGCTTCGAGACGCTGACGCTCGCGCCTTACGACCGGCGGTTGATCGATCCGGACCTGCTCGATCCGGGCGAGCGGATCTGGATCGACGCCTATCACGCGCGGGTCCGCGAGGTCCTGATACCGGTCCTTGATGCCGGCGCGCGCACATGGCTGGAGCGGGCGACGGCGCCGCTGCCGGGCTGACGCCGTTACGGCCTTGGGGCGCAAGATGGCCGCTCTTGTGCTGCCGCGCGGCGCAGAACGGATCGACAGATGTCTCGAAGCCGGTGCGCGCTCCGGCCGTGGTCCCGGAGCGTATCGGCACATGCCTCAACGTGCCCTGTATCTCGCCGAGCCGGCTGGAGGATTTGGGCGCCCTTTCGTTCGATCGCCCGTGCGGTCGTGGAATTGCAGAAGCGGCGGCAGGCCGCCGATGACGATCCCGCACAGTCGTTCGTTCCGACAGATGCGCGCGCCGCCCTCGGACTCCGCCCGCTCGGCAGTCGACCACTTTTGCCGGTTGCGGGACGATCAACGGACGGCGTTCCTCGACCTGGTGCTCTTTGAGCCCCGCGGTTGAAGGCCGTCGATGTCGCGGCCCATGGGTCGATCATCCGGGTGCGGGACACGCATCGATTCGGCGCGCTATAAGGCGTCCGTCACGGAAAAGTCCGCCCCAGGCTCGAAGAGACCGCGCGTGAAACCGCGCCCGCCCGGCGCGCGAAGGGACAGCATGATCCGCCGCTTCGCCTTCCAACTCCTGCTGTTCGCCGCCTGCTGCACGCCCGCTTTGGCGCAGGGCCTGCGCACGCCGCCGGATCTCGTGCGGTCGAGCCTCGTGGCCGAGCCCGGCGCGGTGACGGGGGCGCAGCCCTTCACCCTGGCCGTGCGCATGCAGGTGAAGCCCGGCTGGCACGTCTACTGGCGCAATCCGGGGGATTCCGGGCTGCCGCCCGAGGTCACCTGGACCCTGCCGGCCGGCTTCAACGCCGGGGCGATCCGGTGGCCGGCGCCGGAGCGCATCCCGATCGCGACGCTGATGAATTACGGCTACGAGGGCGAGGTCACGCTCCTCGTCCCCGTGACGCCGCCGCCGAGCCTCGATCCCGCGACCCCGGTGGAGATCCGGGCCAAGCTGACCTACCTCGTCTGCGAAACCGAATGCGTGCCGGGCTCGGCGGACCTCGCCCTGACCCTGCCGGTGGGGGCACCGCGGCCCGATCCCGACATCGCGGCCCTGTTCGCCCGCGCCCGGGCCGCCCTCCCCGCACCGGCGCTTTGGCCACTGCGCCTGTCGAGCCAGGGCGACACTCTGCGGCTCGACTTCGCGGCGGCTGGCCTCCGGCCCGACGCGGTCCGGAACGCCGCCTATTTCCCCTATGCCGAAACCGCGATCGACAATGCCGCCGCACAGGTGATGTCGGCCGACGGGACCGGCCTGCACCTCACCCTCGCCCGGAGCAGCCCGACCGATCCGGCGCCCGAGGCCCTTCCCGGCGTGCTGACCCTGGACGAAGTGACGGAGGACGGCAGCCGCCACCTCGCCTTCGCGTATGGCGACGAGCCCATGCTCCCGGCCGTTGGGCCGCCGGTCGACGCGGCGACCCCGCGGCCGGCGTCCGTCCCCGACGGGGATGCGCTGACCCTCGCGACCGCCGCCGCCTTCGCCTTCCTCGGCGGCTTGATCCTTAACCTGATGCCCTGCGTATTCCCGGTGCTGTCGATCAAGGTGCTGGGTCTCGTCCGGCATGCCGGCGAGAGCCCGGCCCGCCTCCGGTTGCACGGCTTCGCCTACACGGCCGGCGTGCTGGCGAGCTTCCTGGGGCTCGCCGCCCTGCTGATCGCCCTGAAGGGCGGCGGGGCTGCGATCGGCTGGGGCTTCCAACTGCAATCGCCCGCCGTGGTGGCGGGGCTCGCCTATCTGCTATTCGCGATGGGCCTGAACCTGTCCGGGGCGGTTCAGATCGGGGGCCGGCTCGCCGGTCTCGGCGACGGGCTGGCCCGGCGCGCCGGCCTGAGCGGCTCGTTCTTCACCGGCGTGCTCGCCACGCTGGTGGCGACGCCCTGTACGGCGCCGTTCATGGGCTCGGCGGTGGGCTTCGCCCTGACCCAGAGCGCCGGCGTGGCGCTCGCCGTCTTCGCGAGCCTCGGACTCGGCCTGGCCCTGCCGTTCCTGGCGCTGACCCTCTGGCCGCCGGCCCTGCGGGCGCTGCCGCGGCCGGGCGCCTGGATGGAGACCCTCAAGCAGGGGCTCGCCTTCCCGGTCTATGCCACCGTGGCCTGGCTGATCTGGGTCCTGGCGCAGCAGGTCGAGCCGAGGGGGCTTCTGGCGGCGTTGATCGGCCTGGTGCTGGTGGGCTTCGCCGCCTGGGCCTGGGAGCGCGGGCGCGGCGCTGCGCCCGGGGCCGCCCGGATCGCGCAGGTCGGCGCGGCCCTGGCGCTCTTCGCGGTCGCGGCCCTCGTGCTCACGCTCCCGCAGGACCGTGCGGGTCCGGGCGCGCAGGCCTTCACCAGTGGCGCCGAGCCGTTCACCCAGGCGCGCCTCGACACGCTGGTCAACGCGGGCAGACCTGTCTTCGTCAACATGACGGCGGCTTGGTGCATCACCTGCGCGGTCAACGAGACCACCTCCCTCTCTACGAAGGCGGTGCGGACCGCGATGGCCGAGCGGGGCGTGACCTACCTTAAGGGCGACTGGACCAACCAGAATCCCGAGATCACCCGCCTCCTGGAAAAGCACGGGCGGAGCGGCGTGCCGCTATACCTGCTCTATGCCGGCGCGGGGGAGCCTCTGGTGCTGCCCCAGATCCTCACCGAGGGGACGGTGCTTCAGGCTCTGGCCTCGGTTCCGACCGCCGACAAGAGCGCCGCGCTGACCCGCTGAGCAGCGCGGCCGGTGTCGATGCAGGGTTTCCAAACGGGCTGGATCCCGGACATTTTGAACCTGAAAGTCCGCGCCGCTCAAGCCTCGAGCGAGAAGGTCTCGTCGAAGGCGTATCCGGAGCCGCGGACGGTGCGGATCGGATCGGGCTGGCGCGGACCGTTCAGCGCCTTGCGCAGGCGCCCGACATGCACGTCCACGGTGCGCTCGTCGATATAGACGTCGTGGCCCCAGACCCCGTCGAGGAGCTGTTCCCGGGAGAAGACCCGCCCCGGGGCGAGCATCAGGAATTCGAGCAGCCGGAACTCGGTGGGGCCGAGATGCAGCTCCTCGCCGGCGCGGCGCACCCGGTGGCCGGTGCGGTCGAGTTCGAGATCCCCGGCGGCCAGCCGATCCGAGACATGGGCGGGCTTGGCCCGGCGCAGGAGGGCACGGATCCGGGCGAGCAACTCCGGGACCGAGAACGGCTTGACGATATAGTCGTCCGCGCCCGTGCCAAGGCCGCGGACCCGGTCCCCCTCCTCGCCCCGGGCGGTGAGCATGATCACCGGCAGACGCTCGGTCTCGCGCCGGGCGCGGATGCGGCGGCAGAGCTCGATCCCGGAGAGGCCCGGCAGCATCCAGTCGAGCAGGACCAGATCGGGCATGCGCTCGGCCAGGAGCAGTTCCGCATCGTCACCGCGGGCCGCCGTATCGACCAGAAAGCCCTCGGCCTCCAGGTTGTAGCGCAGCAGCGTGGTCAGTGCCTCCTCGTCCTCGACAATCAGGACTTGCATGCTCACGTTCGATGACCTGTTCTAAGGGCGAACCCACCGCGCGTTCCGGAGGCCCGGCCCGTCTCAACTGGAACCAGCCGTCGCCGCGGCGACCGCCCCGAAGATGGTGAGGCGCCGTGGGTTCGCTCCGGGACCTATTCGTGCTCGACCGTCGCGTAGTTCGACGCATCGTTCTTGGGCCGGTCGCCCGCCAGAGTCTCGCCGGTGGCGAGATAGTGGATGGTCTCGGCGATATTGGTGGTGTGGTCGCCGATGCGTTCGACGTTCTTGGCACAGAACAGCAGGTGGGTGCAGAACGAGATGTTGCGCGGATCCTCCATCATATAGGTCAGGAGCTCGCGAAACAGCGAATTGTACAGCGCATCGATCTCGCCGTCGCGCTCCCACACGTCATGGGCGGCCTCGATGTCGCGACTCGCGTAGGCATCCAGCACGTCCTTGAGCTGGCCCTCTGCGAGGTCGCTCATGTGGCGGACGCCCAGCACGATCTTCTGTGCCGGGGCCTGATCGGAGATCGCAACCACACGCTTCGCCACGTTCTTGGCGAGGTCGCCGATCCGCTCGAGATCGCCCGAGACGCGGATCGCCGAGATGGTCTCGCGCAGGTCGATCGCGAGCGGCTGGCGCCGGGCGATCAGCAGGACGGACCGCTCCTCGATGTCCCGCTGGAGGGCGTCGAGGCGCTTGTCGGCGAGGATCACCGCCTGGGCGAGCCCGTCGTCCCGCCGGACGAGGGCGTCGGTCGCCTCGGCGGTCATCTTCTCGGCCACGCCGCCCATCTCCGAGATCGAGCGGCGCAGGTTCTCCAGGTCGGTATCGTAGGACGAGACGATATGGCCGGGCATGGGGGAGATCCTTCGATGGGGGCCGCGACGTGCGATGCCTCGGGGACGTGCGATGCCTCGGGTCTGATGCAGATCTTACCCGGCCGCGGCGGCTATGCTCGCGCGCAGCGCCGCGGGGGTGCGGTTTCGGAGCCTGATCAGCCGAAACGGCCGGTGATGTAATCCTGCGTCCGCCGCTCGGTCGGGTTCATGAACAGCCTGTCGGTCGGCCCGACCTCGACGAGCTCGCCGAGATACATGAACGCGGTGAACTGCGAGATGCGCGCCGCCTGCTGCATGTTGTGGGTGACGATCGCGATGGTGAATTCGTCGCGCAGCTGCTCGATCAGTTCCTCGATGCGCCCCGTCGAGATCGGGTCCAGCGCCGAGGTCGGCTCGTCGAACAGGATGACGTCCGGGCGCTGGGCCACGGTGCGGGCGATGCATAGGCGCTGCTGCTGGCCGCCCGACAGGCCCATGCCGGACTGCTTGAGCTTGTCCTTGACCTCGTCCCAGAGCGCCGCCTTGCGCAGCGAGGTCTCGACCCGGTCGTCGAGATCCGATTTCCCCAGCTTCTCGTAGAGGCGGATGCCGAAGGCGACGTTGTCGTAGATCGACATCGGGAACGGCGTCGGCTTCTGGAAGACCATGCCGACCCGGGCGCGCAGATCATTGAGATCGATCTTGGGATCCAGGATGTTCATGCCGTCCAGAAGGATCTGTCCCTCGGCGCGCTGCTCCGGATAGAGGCTGTAGATCCGGTTGAAGGTCCGCAGCAGGGTCGACTTCCCGCAGCCCGAGGGGCCGATCAGGGCCGTCACCTGCCGGTCGTGGAAGTTCAGGTCGATGTTCTTCAGGCCGTGAAAATGGCCGTAGTAGAAGTTCAGCCCCTTCACGGCGATGCGCACGGGGGCGTTGGTGTCGGCCCCGGTCTTGGCGGAGGCCTGGAACTGGCGGTCGGTGGTGACGGACGCTGCGGCGGTGCTCATCGGGTTGATCCTTCGGGCTTGCGCTTCAGCGGGCACGCTGCGGCTTGATCACCACGCGGGCGATGACCGAGAGGGCGAGGATGGTCATGGTGATCAGGAGTGCCCCGGCCCAGGCGAGCTGCTGCCAGTTGGGATACGGCGAGAGCGCGAATTGGTAGATCATCACGGGCAGGTTCGGGATGCCGCCCATCAGGTCGGCATTGAACCAGCTGTTGTTGTTGAGGGCCGTGAACAGGAGCGGGGCGGTCTCGCCCGCGATGCGGGCCAGAGCCAGGATGATGCCGGTGACGATGCCGGCCGAGGCCGCCCGCCAGGTCACCTTCATGATCACCGTGGAGGGTGGCGCCCCCAGGGCCACGCCCGCTTCCCGCAGGGTGCCGGGGACCAGGCTGAGCATGTCCTCGGTGGTGCGCACGATCACGGGCGTGGCGATGATGGCGAGGGCGACGCCGCCGGCCCAGCCCGAATAGCTGCCCATCGGCCGCACCATCAGCGTGTAGATGAACAGGCCGATCAGGATCGAGGGGGCCGAGAGCAGGATGTCGTTGAGGAAGCGGATCACGAAGGACAGTTTCGAGGTCCGGCCGTATTCTGCCAGGAAGGTTCCGGCCATCACGCCGACCGGGGTCGCGATGACGATGCCGATGGTGGTGAGCACGAGGCTGCCGAGGACCGCGTTGGCGATGCCGCCGCCCTCGCTGCCGGGTCCCGGCGTCGGCTGGGTCAGCAGGGTCGACGTGAACCCGCGCACACCCTGGACGATCAGCATCAGCAGGATCGAACCCAGCACGATGACGCCGAGGAGCGTGGCGAGGGCGCAGAAGCCGCGGAGCACCGCGTCGGCCCGGCGCCGGCCGGGACGGACGCGGCTCTGCGCGAGCGGAGGCGCCGCAAGGGTGTTGGTCGCGTCCATGGGGCTCCTCAACCGACCCGCACGCGCCGCGTCAGGATGCGCGCGGCGACCAGAACGATGAAGGTGATGACGAAGAGAATGCAGCCGAGGGCCATCAGGGCGTTGAGCTGCATGCCGTCCGCCTCGTTGAACTCATTGGCGATCCGGGACGCGATGGTCGAGCCGGGATCGAAGATCGAGGCCGAGAGCCTGTTGGCGTTGCCGACCACGAAGGTGACCGCCATCGTCTCGCCGAGCGCACGGCCGAGGCCGAGCATGATCGCGCCGATGATCGACACCGAGGCGTGCCGGATCAGCACGAAGCGCACCACCTCCCAGGTGGTGCAACCGACCCCGTAGGCGCTCTCCCGCATGATCGTGGGGATCTGGTCGATCATGTCGCGGGCGATGGAGGCCACGAACGGCACGATCATGATCGCCAGGATGATGCCCGCCGTGAGCACGCCGACGCCTGACGGGATCCGAGCGTACAGCACGGTCCCGATGATCGGCAGGCCCTCGACGATGTTGGAAACCGGGATCTCGACGAACTGCGCGAAGAGCGGGGCGAAGATGAACAGGCCCCACATGCCGTAGATGATGCTCGGCACCGCGGCGAGGAGCTCGATCGTCATGGCGACGGGCTTGCGTGCCCAGTTCGGGCAGAGCTGCGTCAGGTAGATCGCGATGCCGAGGGAGATCGGGACGCCGATGGCGAGGGCCAGGAGCGCCGAGATCAGCGTCCCGGTGACGGCCACCAGCGCGCCGTACTGTTCGGTGCCGACGTTCCAGGCGCTCGAGGTCAGGAAACCGAGGCCGAACTGGTGGAAGGCGGGAAGGCCGCCGTAGATGATGGCGCTGAGGATGCCGGCGAGGACGATCAGCACCAGGAGCGCCGCCCCGTAGGCACTGGCCCGGAACAGGGTGTCGAGATTCTTGCTCGGCCCCTTCCGCGCGGCGGTCGCTCGGGTGCGGGCGAGGACAATCGTTTCAGTCAAGGCGGGCATCCGCGATTCTCTGCGAAGGGTGGCGTGGTAACGCGGTGCGATCCCAGAAGCGAGGGAGGAGGCCGAAACCTCCTCCCCGCCACGCTCACATGTTAAAGACGGGCTTCCCGTCCTTGTCCTTCACGTTTTTCCACTCGTCGTGGATCAGTGCCACGACGTTGTCGGGCAGAGGAACATAGTCGAGATCGGAGGCGAGCTTGTCGCCGTTCTTGTAGGCCCAGTCGAAGAACTTGAGCACCGCGGCGGCCTTGGTCGGATCAGCCGGATCCTTGTGGATCAGGATGAAGGTCGCGGCGGTGATCGGCCACGCGTCGTCGCCCGCCTGGTTGGTGAGCGAGATGCCGAAGCCCGGGGCCGACTTCCAGTCGGCGCTGGCGGCGGCGGCCTGGAACGCCTTGTCGTCCGGCTGCGGGAACTTGCCGGACTTGTTCTGCAGAAGGGCGTAGGCGAGCTTGTTCTGCTTGGCGTAGGCGGATTCGACGTAGCCGATCGAATTCGGCACCTGCTTCACGGTGGCGGTCACGCCCTCGTTGCCCTTGCCGCCCTGACCCACCGGCCAGGAGATCGTCGTGGCCGCACCGTAATCCTTCTTCCAGGATTCCGAGGCCTGGGCCAGATAGGTGGTGAAGATGTTGGTCGTGCCCGAGGCATCGGAGCGGTAGACCGGGGTGATGTTGGTCTCGGGCAGCTTCAGCCCGTCATTGAGCTTGGCGATCCGCGGATCGGTCCATTTGGAGATCTTGCCGGCGTAGATGTCGGCCAGGATCTCGCCGGTGAGCTTGAGCTTGCCGGGCTCGACGCCCGCGATGTTCACGACCGGAACGACGCCGCCCATCACCGTCGGGAACTGGACGAGACCGTCCTTGGCGAGCTGCTCGCCCTTCAGGGGTGCGTCGGTGGCGCCGAAATCGACCGTCTTGGCCTGGATCTGTTTGATCCCGCCGCCGGACCCGATCGACTGATAGTTCAGGCCCGATCCGGAATCCTTGCGGTAGGCCTCGGCCCACTTCGAATAGACCGGAAATGGAAATGTGGCGCCGGCACCGGTGATGTCGGCGGCGAGCGCAGCGGACGCCAGCTGAACCGTCGCGAGGCCGACGGCGAGCGCGTAAGCGAAGGGTCTCAATGGTATCTCCGTTGCCGTCGGGCGAGAGCCTGCGCTGCCCCGCCGGCATGCTCATGCCCGCGGCAGAGCCTTGCGGCCGTCTACGATGAGACTTAGCGCCGGCCGCCCGATGGGGCGCGGTTACGACAGGGAGATGACACCGGCATGACATCGCGCCGCAGTTCCGGCGGCACGGTTCATGGGTCTCGCGCGTTCCTCACCGGGAATGGCATCGGAAGGACGTTGCATTGGTGGCGGGCGAACGGGCCGATCCAGCGAGTGAGGCCGATCCGGGCTGGCTTGCCCTGCATGCCGAGCGCGAAGCCGTGGAGCGCGCCCTCACCCTCGCGCAGGCGCGCCAGAAGTTCAGCACCGATCCGGAGGCCGCCGCCGCGGCACGGCGCGACGAGGCGGACCTGCTGGTCAATCTCGACCGCGTGCTGACCTTGATTCGGGCCGCCGAGTATCGCCGGACGCCCGGGGCGCGCCGCTGGTAGCGTCGGGGCTGCGGAGTTCCGCTTCAGCTCGCCCGGCGCAGCTCCCGCTCCTTCTGGCGCAGGCGCAGCAGCAGCTCCACGTGGGTGTCGGTGATCGGTTGCGTATCGACGCTGCCCTCGTAGACCGTGCGCAGGGACAGGCCGAGCTGGCGCGTATCGATCGCCTGTTTGAGCGGCTGTCCCGCGCACGGGAGCGCATCGGGCTCGACGACTGACAGCTTCATGTTTTCCTCCCGCCCATCGACCGCCCAAACCCGCTGCGGCGCCGGGATTTGTTAAGTGTCAGCCGGAATGGTTAACGAACCGTTACTCTCAACCAACGGTTAAGCTTACCTGTCACGGCAGGCCTTGGTGCGAACCGCGGGCCCTCGACCGATGTCCGACCGCTTGCCCGCGCTTCGACGGCCGCCTCGCCGGACAAAGCTTCAACCGTCGGCGCCTTGGAGCAACCGCGCCGCGGCCGCGCGGGCCTCGTCGGTTATTGTGGCGCCGGCCAGCATCCGGGCGATCTCCTCCCGGCGCTCGGCGACGGGCAAGCTCTCCACACGGGTGGCGACGCGGCCGGCGCCCTTCACCGGCGCCTTGGCGATCAGGAAATGCGTGTCGGCGCGCGCGGCCACCTGCGGGGCGTGGGTGACGGCCACGACCTGCACGGTGGTCGCCAGCCGGGCGAGGCGCAGGCCGATGGCGTCGGCCACCGCACCCCCGACGCCGGTATCGATCTCATCGAAGATCAGTGTCGGGGCCGAGCCCTTGTCGGCCAGCACCACCTTGAGTGCCAGCATGAACCGCGACAACTCGCCCCCCGAGGCGACCTTCATCATCGGGCCCGGCTTGGTCCCGGGATTCGTCTGCGCCCAGAACTCGACGCGGTCTGTGCCGGCCGGATCGCGTGACTCCGGGTCGGTGGCAATCTCGGTGATGAAACGGGCACGCTCCAGCTTCAGGGGCGGCAGCTCGGCCTTCACGGCGGCATCGAGCTGCTTGGCCGCGCGGCGGCGGCCGGCGCTGAGCTTCTCGGCCGCCTCCGCGTAGCCGGTCTCCGCCTGGGCGAGCGCCTGTTCCAGGCCGGTCAGCGCCGCCTCGCCGGCATCGATCGCCGCCACGTCGCCGGCGTAGCGCTCGGCCAGGGCGGCGAGATCGTCGGCCGGGACGTCGTATTTACGGGCGGCGGCCCGCAGGGCGAACAGGCGTTCCTCCACCCGTTCCAGATCGCGGGGGTCGAACTCGGTCTCCGCCACCGCCGCGTCGAGCACGGCGCGGGCCTCGTCGAGGGCGACCAGCGCGGCGTCCAGGGTGTTGACGCAGGGATCCACGAGGGCCGGGAGCTGCGCGGCGCGGCGTTCGAGCTTGCGCAGGGCGGCCGAGATGTGGGGTACGCCCGAATGGGGGCCGCCCACGGCCTCGAGCGCCTCGTTGAGCTCGCGCGCCACCTTCTCCGATTGCTGCATGATGCTGCGGCGCTCGGCGAGCTGGGCTTCCTCCCCCGGAAGTGGCGCGAGCGCGGCCAGTTCCTCCACGGCGTGGCGCAGGAACTCGGCCTCCTTGCGGGCCGCCTCGATGCGCGCGCGGTGCTCGGCGAGCGCGGCGCGGGCCGAGCGCACCGCCCGGGAGGCCGTCGCCACCTTGGCGAGCGGGCCCTGAAGGCCCCCAAAGGCGTCGAGGATCGCCCGGTGCGTGGCCGGATCGGCCAACGCCCGATCGTCGTGCTGCCCGTGGATCTCCACGAGAGCCGCGCCGATCGCCCGCAGGACCTGGACGCCCACTGGCTGATCGTTGACGAAGGCGCGGGTGCGGCCGTCCGCCATCTGGGACCGCCGCAGGATTAGGTCGCCCTCGGTGTCGATCTCGGCCTCGGCGGCGATCCGGCGCGCCGGATGGCCGAGGGGCAGGTCGAACACCGCCGTGACCACGCCCTGCGCTTCCCCGTGCCGGACGAGGCGGCCGTCGCCGCGGCCGCCGAGTGCCAGGGCGAAGGCATCGAGCAGGATCGATTTGCCCGCGCCCGTCTCCCCGGTCAGGACGCTGAGGCCCGAGCGGAAATTGAGTTCGAGTCGATCGATCAGGACGATGTCGCGGATCGCGAGCTGCGCCAGCATGCGGCGAGACTGTTCCTCAGGGCGGGATCGCAGACATAAGCCCGACGGGGCGCCGATTCACCCCAAAAATGCGGCCGCCCGGTCGCCCGGTGCCCAAGAACGGCAAGGGCCCGGAGCGGAGGCTCCGGGCCCTGACATATCGAGAACGGCCCGATCGGGGGCCGGCCCCTCACTCGGCCGAGGCGGTCTTGCCCGTGACCGTGCGGTAGATCTTCGAGAGGAAGGACGACTTCTCCTCGCGGGGCTCCACGCCGTTCTGGGCCAGGAGCGCGTGCGCGTCCTTGTACCAGGGGCTTTCCGGGAAGTTGTGCCCGAGCACCGCGGCGGCGTTCTGCGCCTCCTGGGTGATGCCGAGCGCCCAGTAGGCCTCGGTCAGGCGCTCCAGCGCCTCCTCGGCATGGCGGGTGGTCTGATACTTGGAGACCACGTCGCGGAAGCGGTTGATCGCCGCCGGGAAGTTGCGCCGCTCCAGGTAGAAGCGTCCGACTTCCATCTCCTTGCCGGCGAGCTGGTCGCGGGTGATCTGGATCTTCGCCTTGGCGTCGGTGGCGTATTCGGAGGTCGGATACTTCTGGACCAGCTCCTGCAGGGAGGCGAGCGCCTTCTCGGAGCGCTCCTGGTCGCGGGTCACGTCCGGGATCTGCTTGTAGTTCGACATCGCCATCAAGTACTGCGCGTAGGCCGCGTCCTTGCTGGCCGGGTGCCGCTGCAGGTAGCGCTTCGAGGCGCTGATCGCGTCGTCGTACTTCTGGCCCTCGTAATTGGCGTAGGCCGTCATCAGCAGCGCCTTCCGGGACCATTCCGAATACTGGTACTGCTTGTCGAGGCTGTCGAACTTCTTGACCGCGCCCTCGTAGTCGCTGTCCTCGAGCTTGGCCAAGCCGTCGCTATAAAGCTTGTCGGCCGGGACGTCGGGAACGACCTCGGGCTTGTACTTCTCGGAGAAGAGGTTGGTTGGGTCGAAGTCGCAGCCGCCGAGGCCCAGGCCGAGGATGGCCACGAGGGGGGCCGCGAAGGCCGCCGCCCGGCGATGACGAATGGTGACAGGCATCTGGCGCTCTTTCCCGAACTGGCGCCATCCTGCGCCGTCATGCCATCGCGTGGGTGGACTCGACCCGTTCGGGTCTCGGCCGCCGTTCACGGACCGTTAAACCGTGCCGTTCGATTCGGGCACGAAAGCGGCAAGGCTGAGGCGGCGAGGATCCTTGGCCGGCTGTGTCCCGCAGGCCACAGAGACGGTTCAGAGATCGCCGGCGAAGGCGGCGATGCCGAGGCCGACGCCGAGTTCCGAGAGAACGGTCTCGCGCCGCGAGCCCTGCGCCTCCACGATGGCGTAGTTGGCCCGGTCGGAGAAGAGGGCGGAGAGCACGCCGACATTCATCCGGTGGCCGCCGCAATAGGAGCGGTAGGCCCCCTGGATCGGCAGACCGGCCAGAGCGAGGTCGCCGATCGCATCGAGGATCTTGTGCCGGACGAACTCGTCCGGGAAGCGCAGCCCCTCGGGGTTGACCACCGCGGTCTCGCCGACCGCCACGGTGTTCTCCAGCGAGGCGCCCAGGGCGAAGCCCGCCTTCCAGTAGCGCTCCACGTCCCGCATCATCCCGAAGGTGCGGGCGCCGGCGATCTCGCGGCGGTACACGGCGGGCGACAGGTCCATCGCCTTGCGCGAGCGGCCGATCACCGGGCTCTCGAAATCGATCTCGACGTCGAGGCGGAAGCCCCTGTCGATCGGCCGGAGTTCCGCGAAGGAGCGGCCGGTCTCGATGCGGATGTGGCGCAGGATCTTGAGCCAGCGCCGCGGCATGTCGCAGGTGGCGATCCCGACCCGGTCGATCGCCTGGATGAAGGGGAGTGCGGAACCGTCGAGGATCGGCATCTCGGGCCCGTCGATCTCGACCAGGGCGTTGTCGACGCCCAGACCGTAGAGGGCGGACATCAGATGCTCGACGGTGGCCACCGCGCCGGTGTCGACCTGTCCGAGGACGGTGCAGAGCTCGGTGGCGGAGACGAGGGCATGATGCGCCTTGATCAGGCGATCGTTGCCGTGGGTGGTACCGGTGCGGAGGAAGGCGACGCCATGATTGGCGGGGGCGGGGCGGAGCGTAATCTCGGCGGGGTTCCCGGAATGGACCCCGATGCCCGAGAGAGTCGCCGGCCCTTTGAGGGTCGTCTGTTTAAGCGTTCGCATTCCTTAGCCCCCGGCCGCGATCAGGGTCCGCCATTCCGACCGGGAATGGAGGAAACTGACTGATCCGTCCGCTGCTTGATGCCCCTGCCCACGCGATCAGGTTGTATCCCGATGCATGTCTCGTCGGTCTCGATGCTTCTATAGCTGCACCGCACAGGGCAGCCAAATCACGGATTCTTACGCTCTGTTACAGACACGCTTGCGGCCTCGTGGCCGTAAAGTGCTGTCCCGTCAGAGGTTTAAAGATTGGTTAATGCGTGGCTAACTCGCGGCCGTTCTGTGTCGCGGATGCACCACGCATCCCCTCACGACAGGGCACGCGGCACTTCAAGGGCCGGCAACGGCCAGCCATGCCGAACTTCAGGTTGAAATGCGGCGACGCGAAGAGCCGGCGGTCGCCCGCCGGTCCTCCGCGTCGCCAGAGCCTGCCGGACCTTCAGTTCGCCTGACGGCGGAGGAAGGCGGGAATCTCCAGCTGGTCGTCGTCCATCATCCGGGGCTGGGGTGCCACCCGGCCCTGCGGGTCGAGATGGCCCTGGGCCGGGCGGTACTGCGGCACCGCCGGAGCGACGGGCGCGCGCGGCGCCGGGGGCACGTGCGGCTGCGCCATCTGCGGCTGCGGCATGGCGGGCGCCGCATTCCTGGCCGCGGGCGCAGCGCCCTCGACCTCGTCACGGCGACCGCCGAAACCCACCGTCGCGAGCCGGCGCAGGAGCGAGGTCCGCTTCGATTCCGGGGCCGAGTCCTCGGCGGCGCGGTTCGCCATGATCTGGTTCTGGGCGATCGGCGGCAGCTCGTGGATCTGCGGCATCCGCGGGGCGCGGGCGAGCGGCGTGGCACCCGGGGCGGCCGGGCGCGGCGGCACGAACGGGCCGGCCTGGTACTGCGGGGCGGGTTCGGCCGGGAGCGGCGCGGGCGGCGGGACGAAGGCGGCCGCGGCCCGGGGCTGGACCTGGGCGAGCACCACGTCGTCGCGGGTCACGGGAGCGACGGGCTCGCGGGCGACGTGGGGCTCCGGCCGCATCTCGTGAGGCGGCTGCGGCGCGGGGGCCGGAGCGGGGCTCGGCGCCGGGGCGGCCGCCTCGGTGCGGATGCTCGGCACCGGCGAGGACGCGCGGGCGCGGGCCTCGGCCCGCAGGCGCTCGGCAACCTCGGCGATACGCTGCTCGGTCTCGGCGATGGCCGGGTTGTTCGGCGAGTTGGCCGAGATCAGCAGCGGCTCGATGCCGGTGGCGACCACCGAGACGCGGATGATGCCGTCCAGGCTCTCGTCGAAGGTGGCGCCCAGGATGATGTTGGCGTCCTGATCGACCTCCTCGCGGATGCGGGTGGCGGCCTCGTCGAGCTCGTACAGGGTCAGGTCCGAGCCGCCGGTGATCGAGATCAGCAGGCCGCGGGCGCCCTTCATGGAGACGTCGTCGAGAAGCGGGTTGGCGATGGCGGCTTCCGCGGCGCGGTTGGCGCGCTTCTCGCCCGAGGCCTCGCCGGTGCCCATCATGGCCTTGCCCATGCCGCGCATGATCGCCCGCACGTCGGCGAAGTCGAGGTTGATGAGACCCTCCTTCACCATCAGGTCGGTGATGCAGGCGACGCCGGAATAGAGCACCTGGTCGGCCATCGCGAAGGCGTCCGCGAAGGTCGTCTTCTCGTTGGCGACCCGGAACAGGTTCTGGTTCGGGATCACGATCAGGGTGTCGACTGCGGCCTGCAGCTCCTGGATGCCCGACTCGGCGGTGCGCATGCGGCGCACACCCTCGAACTGGAACGGCTTCGTGACGACGCCGACGGTCAGGATGCCCATGTCGCGGGCCGCGCGGGCGATGACCGGAGCCGCGCCGGTGCCGGTGCCGCCGCCCATGCCGGCGGTGATGAAGCACATGTGGGCGCCCGAGAGCTGGTCGCGGATCTCGTCGATCACCTCGTCGGCGGCCGCCGAGCCGACCTCCGGATGCGAGCCGGCGCCGAGGCCCTGGGTGACGCCCAGGCCCATCTGGATCACCCGCTCGGCCTTCGAGGAGGTGAGCGCCTGCGCGTCGGTGTTGGCCACGACGAATTCGCAGCCCAGGAGGCCCGATTCGATCATGTTGTTGACGGCGTTGCCGCCGGCGCCGCCGACGCCGAAGACCGTGATGCGGGGCTTGAGTTCCCGGATGTCCGGCGCCTGGAGGGTAATGGCCATGGTGTCGAGCCTCTCGCTTACTCTGCTTTCCGTGCGACGCCGAGGCGCCGGATTCTCTACGACCCGCCCGAGGGCGGACGCGAAACTAGAAGCTGTCCCGGAGCCAACGGCCGACCCGGTTCAGGTAGTTGTCGGTTCCGGTCGCCGCGAAGGCGCCATGCCCCCGCGGCTCGAAATGCTCGGCATGGGCCACCTGCGGGTAGACGAGCAGTCCGACCGCCGCCGAGAAGGCCGGACCCTTGGCGGCTTCTGGCAGGCCGCGGATCCCCAGGGGCCGGCCGATCCGGACCTGGCCCTGGAGCACGCGCCGGGCGACCTCCGGCAGGCCGACGAGCTGGCTGGCCCCCCCCGTGAGGACGACCCGCCGCCCGGCCTGGGCGGCGAAGCCCGCCTCGCGCAGGCGGTCGCGCACCAGCTCGACCACCTCCTCGACCCGCGGCTTGATGATCCGCACCAGCTGCGAGCGCGGGATGTGGGCCGGGGCGTCGCCCTCGTCCTCGCCGACGCCGTGGACCGCGATCATGTCCCGGTCGTCGGAGGGGGTGGAGAGGGCCGAGCCGTAGAGCGTCTTCAGCCGCTCGGCCGCCGCCATGCGGGTCGAGAGGCCGCGGGCGATGTCCATGGTGACATGGTGGCCGCCGACCGCGACGGCGTCCACGTGGACGAGGTGGCCGCCGGAGAACACGCCGACGCTCGTGGTGCCGCCGCCCATGTCGACGACGCAGACACCCATTTCGGCCTCGTCGTCGACCAGCGCCGAGAGGCCGGCCGCGTAGGGGGTGGCGATCACCGCCTCGACGCCGAGATGGCAATGCTCCACCGCCAGCATGACGTTGCGGGCCGCGGCCAGCTCGCTGGTGACGACGTGGAGATCGACGCTGAGCGCCTCGCCGATCATGCCCGACGGGTCGATCACCGCGCCCTGCCCGTCCAGCCCGTAGCCGGTGGGCAGGGCGTGGAGGACCGCGCGGCCCGGGCTGACCCCGTGGGCGCTCGCGGTCTCGAGGACCCGCTCGACGTCGCTGCCGGTGACGGTGCCGGACCGGACGTTGACCCGCGCCTGGAAATGCTGCGAGGCGAGCCGGCCCCCCGACATGTTGACGATGACCGACTGCACTTCGACCTTGGCCATCCGCTCGGCGGCGTGCACCGCCTGGCGGATCGCCCCCTCGGCGGCGGCGAGATCGACGATGGCGCCGCCCTTCAGCCCGAGCGAGCGCTGATGGCCGATGCCGATGATCCGCGCGAGGTGTGTGCGGCCGCGCAGCGTCGTCAGCGCCTCGGCCGGCTGCAGCTCGGCGATGAGGCAGACGACCTTGCTGGTGCCGATGTCGAGCACCGAGAGGGTGGTCGAGCGTCGGGCCGAGAGCGGCTTCAGGCGCGGCGTGAGGCCGTGTTGGCTGTGCATTGACGCTACCGGACGCGGAAGGCGGGACGGGCGGAGATCGCGTGGAAGGGCATCAGCTGGCCGCGCCCTTCTTCTTCGCCTTCTGGGCTTCCGCACGGGCGGCGGCGGCCTCCTCGGTCAGGCGCACCACGAGGCGATCCGGCATGCGCAGGTCGACCGCGATGATGTCCTTTTCCAGGAGCCCGGCCTCACGCTCGTACCGGACGAGGCGGGCGAGCGCCGCGGCCGGATCGTTCTCGGGCAGGCGCACGTCGACGCCGTCGAGCTTGAGGGTCCAGCGGCGGCCGGAGACGTAGGTGCCGGCCTTGATCCGATCCGCGAGCGGACCCGCCACGGCGATCAGGGCGAGGTATTCGGGAAGCCTGGCGTTGGCCTCGTCGCCGACCACCAGGGGCAGGCTGGCGTAGCGGTCATCGCGCATGGCGTCGATGACCGTGCCGTCGGCCGCGATCACGCTGATCTCGCCATTCTTCTGCCAGAGGGCGGCGGGCTCGCGCTCCACCTGGGTGATGGCGATCTCGTTCGGATAGATCTTGCGGACCGAGGCCTGGGCGATGAGCGGCACGCGCAGCAGCTTCTCGCGCACCGCGCCGACATCCAGGAAGGGCACGGAGGAGCGCCAGTCGATGCCGGCGGCGGCCAGCACCTCGCGCTCGTACATCCGGGAGATGCCCGAGATCGTGACGCGCTCGACGCCGAAGCCCGCGAGCCGCGCGGCGATGTCGAGGGGACGGCCCTGATCGGCCACGAAGGCATCGTAGCGGCCGCTCGCCACGAAACCGGCGAGCGCCACGGCGGCCAGGGTCATCGCAGCGCCGACCGTGCCGGCCCCGCGGGGCAGGCGCTCGCTCAGGCGCTGCCCGGACCGGGCCCGGCGGACCGAGAGCGACCGGGACGGAAGCCGGCCGAGGACCATCCCGGCGAGACGCGCGGGACGGCTCCGGCCGGCGGCGTCACCGCCGCTCAGCGATTCAGGGAAGCGTCCTCCACCATCCATCGGACGAGCTCACCGAAACTCAGGCCCGCATGGGCCGCCATATCCGGCACAAGGCTCGTCTGGGTCATGCCGGGTTGCGTGTTGACCTCCAGCACCACGAGCCGCCCGGTTCCACCCGGCGTGTCGTCGTAGCGAAGGTCGGCACGGCTGACGCCCCGGCAGCCCAGTGCTTGATGCGCCGTTAACGACAGTTCTTGGACACGCTGGTAAACATTTGGTTTAAGTTCGGCCGGGAGCACGTGGACCGAGCCCCCCGGGGCGTACTTCGCGTCGTAGTCGTACCAATCCCCCGTCGCGGCCTTCACCTCGATGACCCCCAGGGGCCGGTCGCCCATCACCCCGCAGGTGAGCTCACGGCCGGCTATGTAAGGCTCCGCAAGGACTTGCTCGCCGAACCGCCATTCCTCCGATGCCAGGATCTGGGGCGGGTGCGAGCGGCCGTCGCGCACGATGATCACACCGACGGAGGACCCCTCCGCGATCGGCTTCACCACGTAGGGTGGCGGCAGGGGGTGGTTTTTCGCGGCCTCGAAGCGGTTAACGATCCGGCCCTCCGGCACGTCGACCCCGGCGGCGCGCATCACGGTCTTGGCGCGCTCCTTGTTCATGGCGAGGGCCGAGGCGAGGACGCCGGAATGGCTGTAGGGGATCTTGAGGATCTCCAGCAGGCCCTGGATCGTGCCGTCCTCCCCGTCGGGGCCGTGGAGCGCGTTGAACGCCACGTCCGGCCGCAGCGTCGTGAGGACCGACGCGATATCGGGCCCGACATCGACCCGGGTGACCCGATAGCCCTCGCCTTCCAGCGCGTCCGCGCAGGCCTTGCCCGAACTGAGCGAGACCGCGCGCTCGGCGGAGGTGCCGCCCAGGAGGACGGCGACGTGCTTGGACATGGTAGGCTCCGGGGCGGGACTTGGGATGGGCGATCGGCTCATGCCGCGCCGACCAGGCTTCGAATCGTGGCGTAGACCTGCGCGGCCGTGTCGTCCGGCAGCGTCCCGACGCGCCGCAGGATCCGGGCGGGTTCGATGCAGGCGAGCTTGAGCGGGCGGACCACCGAGGCGACACCGAGCCCGGCGGACGCGGTATCGTCGATCCGGACATCGCCGGCGATGCGCGTGTTGCGGGCACTCGTGATCATCGCGATCCACACATAGCCGGCTTCGGCGACGGCCCCGCCCGACACGATTACGGCGGGCCGCCGCTTCTCCGCCAAGCGATCCGAATAGGGGAACGGCACGACCACGACGGCCCCGGCCGGCAGGTGCGGCGTCTCAGAGGTCGGCATAATCTTCATCGTCGATCGGGCCGGCCCATTCCGTGAAGGCGACGAACGGGTCCTCGCCGTCCAGTGGCGCCTTGTCGATCCGAATGCCGTCCGGCGTAATCCGGTAGCGCAGGCGGTCCCCCGGCCCGATCGCCAGGTGCTCACGGACTTCCACCGGCAGGACCGTCTGGCTCTTGACGGAGACCTTCGAATAGGCCGTCCGCGCGGATCGATCCGGCATGCCTGTCACCTCCGAGTTCGGCTTACATCTTACCGACTTACAGACGGCGACGGCAATCCGATCCGCCGGATCTCCCAGCGCAGTTCGACGCCGCTCGTCTCCCGCACCCGGCGCCGGACCTCCTCGCCCAGCCCTTCGATATCGGCCGCCGTGGCGCCGCCGGTGTTGATCAGGAAGTTGCAGTGCATCGGGCTGACCTGGGCGCCGCCCCGGGTCAGGCCGCGGCATCCGGCCGCGTCGATGAGCTGCCAAGCCTTGCCGCCCTCGGGGTTGGCGAAGGTCGAGCCGCCGGTGCGTTCGCGGATCGGCTGCGCCGCTTCGCGGGCGGCGGTGACCCGCTCCATTTCGGCCTCGATGGCGGCCCGGTCGCCGGGTCTGCCCCGGAACGACGCGCGGGTGAAGATCACGTCCTCTGGGGCCCCCGAATGCCGGTAGGAGAAACCCATCGCGGCGTGGCTGAAGGTGCACAGCTCGCCCCGGCGGTCGATGCCGCGCGCCTCGACCAGCACGTCCGTGGTCTCGCCGCCATGGGCGCCGGCATTCATCCGCAGCGCCCCGCCGATCGACCCCGGGATGCCGCGATAGAAGGCGAGCCCGTCGAGCCCGGCCTCGGCCGCCGCCTTGGCGAGGCGCATGTCCGGAACGGCGGTGCCGACCGCGAGGATGTCGCCGTCGATCGTGATTCCGCCGAAGGCCCTGCCGCCGAGGCGGATCACCACGCCGGGCACGCCGCCGTCGCGGACGATCAGGTTGGAGCCGAGGCCGATCACCGTGACAGGCACGTCCGGATCGAGGGCGGCGAGGAGCCGGGCGAGATCCTCCTCGTCGGCCGGGGTGAACAGCACCTCGGCCGGGCCGCCGACCCGGAACCAGGTCAGGTCGGCCAGAGGCTGGTCCGCGAGCAGGCGCCCGCGGAGGTCCGGCGCAGCGGCACGGATGCGATCGTGGAGGGATGCGGTCATGGGTGTTTCTCCCCTCACCCCGCCTGCGGGGAGAGGGCTCCGGCGACCTTGTCGTCGCTGGAGCGAGGCGGCAGCCGAGGGTGAGGGGGCGGTTCCGGGTGTATCTCGACCGGAGCCGCCCCCTCACCTTCGCCCTTCGGGCTCGCCGCGCCGACGACGAGGGCGTCGCGTCCCTCTCCCCGCGTGCGGCGAGAGGGGGGAAGCGCGGCCAGGATGGTGTCCAAATCGCTTACGATGGTGTCTACGACCTCGGTATTCCAAAATCGCAGAACACAGTAACCCTCCTCGGTCAGCCATGCATCACGCTCGCGATCGTGCGCGCTGCCGGCATGTTGGCCGCCATCGAGTTCGACGATCAGCCGTGCTTCCCGGCAGCTGAAGTCGGCGACGTAACGGCCGATCGCCTCCTGCCGCACGAACTTGAACCCAGCGCGGCGCCGGTCGCGCAGGCGATACCAGAGATGGCGTTCCACCTCCGTCTGCGATCCGCGCGGGCCCCGCCGGAAGCGGGTCCGTTCCGGATCGGCCGCGCGCATCCCCTCACCGCCCCCGCGCGGCGAGTTCGCCCGGCAGCGCGTAGGCCCACTGCGTGATGTTACCCGCGCCGAGGAACACCACGTAATCGCCGGGCTTGGCGAGATCCGCGACGATCCCCGCCAGCTCCTCCGGCCGCTCCAGGGCCCGGGCGTCGCGGTGGCCGCGGGAGCGCAGGCCGGCCACGAGGCTGTCGCGGTCGAAGCCCTCGATCGGCGGCTCGCCGGCGGCGTAGACCGGGGCGACGATCACCGTGTCGGCATCGTTGAAGCAGGTGCAGAAATCGTCGAACAGCGATTGCAGCCGGGTGTAGCGGTGGGGCTGCACGATGGCGATCACCCCGTGCTCGGTCGAGGCGCGGGCGGCCTTGAGCACTGCCTTGATCTCCACCGGATGGTGTCCGTAATCGTCGAAGATCGTCGCGCCGTTCCACTCGCCGGTGCGGGTGAAGCGCCGCTTCACGCCGCCGAACCCGGCCAGCGCGTTGCGGAGCGCCTCGGGCTTCACGCCGAGCTCGTGCGCCACCGCGAGCGCCGCCGTGGCGTTGAGCGCGTTGTGCTTGCCCGGCATCGGCAGGACCAGATCCTCCATCTCCATCCGGTAGCCGGGGCGGCGGTCGCGGATCATCACCCGGAACCGGCTCTGGCCGCCGCGCAGGTCCACGTCGATCAGGCGCACGTCGGCCTGCGGGTTCTCGCCGTAGGTGATGATCCGCCGGTCCTCGATGTGGCCGACGAGGTCCTGCACCACCGGATGGTCGATGCACATCACCGCGAAGCCGTAGAACGGGATGTTGTCGATGAAGCGCCGGAACGCGTCCTTGATGGCGTCGAACGAGCCGAAATGGTCGAGGTGCTCGGGGTCGATATTGGTGACGATCGCCACGTCGGCGGGCAGCTTCAGGAAGGTGCCGTCGGACTCGTCGGCCTCCACCACCATCCACTCGCCCGCGCCCATCCGGGCGTTGGTGCCGTAGGCGTTGATGATGCCGCCATTGATGACGGTCGGGTCGAGATTGCCGGCATCCAGCAGGGTCGCGACCAGGGACGTGGTCGTGGTCTTGCCGTGCGTGCCCGCGATGGCGACGCAGGACTTGAAGCGCATCAGCTCGGCCAGCATCTCGGCCCGGCGCACCACGGGGAGCCGGCGCTCCCGGGCGGCTTGCAACTCTGGATTGTCGCGCTGGATCGCCGTGGAGACGACGACGAGGGCGGCCTCCTCGACATTCGCGGCGTCGTGGCCGACGAAGGTGCGCATGCCCTTCTCGGCGAGGCGTCGGACATTGGCGTTGTCGGAGGCGTCCGACCCCTGCACCGTATAGCCGAGATTGTGCATCACCTCGGCGATGCCGGACATGCCGATGCCGCCGATGCCGATGAAGTGGATGGGGCCGAGCTTGTCGGGCAGCTTCATGGGTCGAACCGTCTGGTGGCGGGATCGCCGGTGCGAGAGCCCTTGAGGATCAGGTGCGGGCAGCCGTCTCGACGACGACCTCGGCCAGCCGCTCGGCGGCGTCGTGGATGCCCGCGCTTCTGGCGGCATCGGCCGCCGCGGTCAATTTTGCCGGCGTGGCGAAGCAGGCGGTGAGTTCCGCGGCGAGGCGATCCGGGGTGAAATCGGACTGCTTGATGGCCAGCGCGGCGCCGATGGCGTCGAGGGTCGCGGCATTGGCGGCCTGATCCTGGTCGAGGGCGCCGGGCAGCGGCACGAGGATCGCGGGCCGGCCGATCGCCGCCAGTTCCGAGACCGTCGAGGCGCCCGAGCGCGCCACCACGAGGTGGCTGGCGGCCATGCGGGCCGGCAAGTCCTTGAAGAACGGGGCCGCCTCGATCCCGGCGAGGCCCAGGGCGAGGTAGCGGTTCTGAACCGCCGTCAGGTCCTCGGGCCGGACCTGCTGAACGAGGTGCAGCCGGGCCCGCAGGGCCTCGGGCAGGCGCGCGATCGCCTCGGGAACGACCTCGCCCATGACCCGGGCACCCTGGCTTCCGCCGAACACCAGGAGCCGCAAGGTATCGTCCGCGCCAAAGGGCGGATACGGGACTTTGGCCGCCGCGATCACCGCGGGGCGGAGCGGGTTGCCGGTGTGGATGCGGGGCGCGCGCGCGCTGTCGGGCACGCCGCGCACGTCCTTGAAGCCGGTGGCGATGGTCCGGGCGCCCCGGGCCAGGAAAGCGTTGGCCCGGCCCATCACGGCGTTCTGCTCGTGCAGCACCGTGGGCACCCGCAGGATCTGGCCGGCCAGCACCGGCGGCACGGTCGGATAGCCGCCGAATCCGACGATGGCGGCCGGGTTGATCCGCCGGATCTCCCTGGCGGCCACGCCGAAACCGCGGCCGAGGGTCAGCACGGCGCCGGCGCGCTGCACCAGCGAGCGCCCCGAGGGCGTCGCCGAGGCGATCGTGATCACTTCGGAGGCGGGGAATTCGCCCGAGATCGCGTCGACCCGCGCGTCGGTGGCGAGCGCCACCCGGATCCCGCGGGCGCGCAGGGCATGGGCGAGGCTCTCGGCCGGGAACAGGTGGCCGCCGGTGCCCCCCGCGCAGAGCAGGATCGTGGGGGTGAAGACGGTCACCGCATCACCCCGGCGACGGTGGCCGGCGCGGTGCCGGGGGGCTTCTGGCTGAGCATCACGGTCCGGGGACGCTTGCGGGTCAGGGCAACGAGGAAGCCGGTGCCGAGCGCCAGCGAGATCAGCGACGAGCCGCCGTAGGAGACGAACGGCAGCGTCATGCCCTTGGCGGGCATCAGCTGGGTGTTCACCGCCATGTTGATGCAGGCCTGGAGGCCGAACAAGGTGGTCAGTCCGGTGATCGCCAGCCGCGAGAAGGTATCGTCGGTGCGCCGGGCGAGCTTGAGGCCGCGCAGCACGATGAAGGCGAACAGGGCCACGAGGCACAGGCAGACGATCACGCCGAACTCCTCGCCGGTGACCGAGAAGATGAAGTCGGTATGGGCGTCCGGCAGGTGGCGCTTGGCCACCCCCTCCCCCGGGCCGGTGCCGAACCAGCCGCCGGAGCGGAACGATTCCCGCGACCAGAAATCCTGGAAGCCGCCGCCCGAATCCCGGTCGAGGAACTTGTTGAAGCGCTCGCGCACGTGGTGGAAGAACAGGTAAGCCGCAAAGACGCCCCCGAGCCCGAGCACCCCGAGCACCGCGACCCAGATCAGGTGCAGGCCGGCCACGAAGAACAGCGCGCACCACACCATGGTAATCAGCATGGTCTGGCCGAAATCGGGCTGGAGCAGCAGCGGCACGATGGTGATCGGCAGGAGCAGCAGTGCCAGGATGCCGCCCGGCATGTCGCGGCGCTGCGCGCCCTCGGAGAAGGCCCAGGCGGCCACAACAACGAAGGCCGGCTTCACGAATTCCGAGGGCTGCAGGCCGAAGGGGCCGAACTGGATCCAGCGGTGTGCACCCTTGATCTCGGGACCGAACTTGCCGGCCAGCAGGCAGAGGGCGACGCCGCAGATCCAGGTCATCAGCGCCAGACGCCGGATGCCGCGCAGGGATAGGAACGAGACCAGGCAGATCAGCAGAATGGTCGGGGCGAGATACATCGCCTGACGATTCAGGAAATAGAAGGTCGGCAGGCCGATCCGCTCGGCCACCGGCGGCCCGCCGCCCATCAGGAAGACGAGACCCGCCACCATCAGGGCGAACAGGGCCGCGAGCAGCCCGCGGTCGACCGTCCACCACCAGTCGGTCAGGGGGGTCCGTTCGGCGCGTGAGATCATGCCGGGCAACGACTCCAGGCCGCGCGGAAGCCGGTCCGCACGGGTCCGGGGGATCCTGTGCGCGAATGGTAAACGGAGACTTATGCCAGGCCCCGTCGTCCGCCCGTTCGCCGCCGGACGGTGGCCGATGAGTTGCCGGGCCGGGGTCCCGTCTGCACCCGCTCGACCGGCGATCCCGGGACGGTGTTCGCCTCACGAAACCGGTATTCCCTCCGTTCTATATTGACCAGAAGTCACTCTATTTTAAATCTCTCAGTGCAACTTTCGCGTGTAATTCGCGGATCGGCGTGCAGCCTGCCCTGACGGCCGCACGGCGACGGTCGGTCCGCCCAGCGGAAGCACGCGCGCCATGTTCTCCAGCCTGAACGTCCGTGAAGCCCATGCCAAGCTGGCGGCCCTCGACCGGGTCCAGGGCGTGATCGAGTTCGACCTCCAGGGCAGGATCCTCGCGGCGAACGGCAACTTCCTGGATGTGGTCGGCTACACGCTTCCGGAGGTCGTCGGCCAGCACCACAGCCTGTTCATGGCCCAGGCCGAGCGGGATTCGCCGGAATACCGCGCCTTCTGGGATCGCCTGCGGTCCGGCACCTTCGAATCCGGGCAGTTCCAGCGGGTCGGCCGGGGCGGTCGCCCGATCTGGATCCAGGCCTCCTACAATCCGATGCTCGACGCCCGGGGCCGGCCCTACAAGGTGGTGAAGTTCGCCACCGACATCACCCAGCAGCGGACCGAGGAGGCCGATCGGGCCGGGCAGATCGCGGCGATCCACAAGGTGCAGGCGGTGATCACCTTCGACCTCGACGGCACCGTGATCGAGGCGAACGACAACTTCCTGGCCGCGATGGGCTACGGCCGCGCCGAGGTGATCGGCCAGCATCACAGCCTGTTCGTCGAGCCGGCCTATCGCGACGGCGAGGCCTATCGGGCGTTCTGGGCGTCGCTGCGGAACGGCACCTATCAGGCCGCCCAGTTCCGGCGCCTCGGCAAGGGCGGCCGCGAGGTCTGGATCCAGGCCTCCTACAACCCGATCCTTGACGCCGCCGGTCGGCCCTACAAGGTGGTGAAGTTCGCCACCGACATCACCGAGCAGGTCCGCCTGCTGGCCGATCTGCGGACGCTCATCGACCGCAACTTCGGCGAGATCGAGCACGCGGTGGCGCACTCGACCAAGGCGGCCACCCTGGCCTCCGCGGCCGCGGATTCGACCGCCGACAACGTGCAGACCGTCGCGGCCGCCGCCGAGGAGCTGGCCGCCTCCGTCGCGGAGATGTCGCAGAGCATCGTCCGCTCACAGGGCGCCACCGACACGGCCTATGCCTGCGTCCAGGACGCCGACGGCCACACCAAGCGGCTGGCCGACACCGCCACCGCGATGACCGGCATCGTCGGCCTGATCCAGAACATCGCGGGTCAGATCAATCTGCTGGCGCTCAACGCCACGATCGAGGCGGCCCGTGCGGGCGAGGCCGGCCGCGGCTTCGCGGTGGTCGCTGCCGAGGTGAAGGCCCTGGCCGACCAGGCGGCCCGCGCCACCGGCCAGATCAACGGCGAGATCGCCAGCGTGCAACGGGTCTCGCAGGAGGTGGTGACGGCGCTCAGCTCGATCGGGGCCTCGGTCTCGGTGATGCGCGAGACGGTGGTGGCCACCGCGGCGGCGATCGAGGAGCAGAGCGCGGTGACCCGCGACCTCGCCGAGAGCATGCAGAGCGCCTCGGGGGCGGTCTCCGCCATCACCGGCAACATCGGAGCGATCGTGACGTCGGTCTCCGACGTCTCTCAGGCGGTCGGGACCACCCGCGAGGCCGCCAAGGTCCTGGCGCGCTGACGGCTCGGATGCCCGTCTCGCCGCCACCCCGTGAAGCGGCCCAGCTTCACCCCGCCTGAACGAGCCAGCAGGCGGCGCGCAGGCGCACCGCGCCGCCCTCCGCACAGCCGCGCAGGGCCTCGGTCACCGCCGCCTCGGCCCGCGCCCGCAGGTCGGGCTCGGCTTCGCGGACGAGGCGCGCGCTCGGCCCCAGGTTGAGCGCCACGTGCGCCGCCGCCTCGGCGGCGGCCGCGTCGGACTCGCCCCGGCCGAGGACGACGTCGCGGTCGACCGCCTCGCAGGCGACGGTCCCGAAGCCGGCGCCCCGGAGGAGCCCGGCGAGGTGGTCCGGGTCGGCGAAGCGGAACGGCCCGGGCGCATCTGGGGTCACAGGCGGCGGTACCTCCGGCAGGAGCGGCAGCACCGCCTCGCGGGGCACCTGAACCCACGGATTCTCCGGCAGGGCCCGCCAGCACAGGAAGGTCAGCCGTCCCCCCGGCCGCAGCATGCGCCGGAGATTGGCGAAAGCGCGGTCCGAATCCGGAAAGAACATCACGCCGAAGCGGGACAACGCCGCGTCGAAGCCGCCGAGATCCGCGTGCTCCACGTCGGCCTCGACGAACGTGACCGGCGCGGCGCCGGGCGCCTGCGCGCCGAGGCGAGACCGGGCGACGGCGAGGAGCGGCGCCGAGATGTCGGCGCCCATGACGGCGCCCGCGGCCCCGACCCGCTGCGCGGCCTCGAGACTCGTCGTCCCTGATCCGCAGCCGATATCGAGCACCGATGCCCCCGGGCTCAGTCCCGCGCGGTCGAACAGGGCCTCGGTGAGCGGCGCGAACACCGCGTCGAGCACCGCCTGGTTGCGGGCCCAGCGGGTGCCGACTTCGCCGTTCCAGTACTCGATCTGGGTGATGTCGCCGGCCATGGCCGTTTCCCTTCAGGCCGTGGTCGCCGCCACCGACAAGGTCGGCTTGTGGTTCAGCGTCTGGAACACAACGCAGTAGCGCTCGGTGAGCTTCAGGAGCTGCGCGAGCTGTTCCTCCGAGGCGTCCGTGTCCAGCTGGAAGAACAGGCGGATCGCGCGAAACCCGACCGCCGCCTCCTTGTCGACGCCGAGCGTGCCGCGGAAATCGAGATCGCCCTCGGCGCTCACCGTGCCCGCCCGCAACGGGATTTCCAGCGCGGTCGCCACCGCCTTCACGGTGACGCCCGCGCAGGCGACCAGCGCCTCGAGCAGCATGTCGCCCGAGCACAGCTCCATCCCCGAACCGCCGGTCGCCGGGTGCAGCCCGGCCTCGGCGATCGCCCGGCCGGTCTCGACCTTGCAGGCGATCTTCGTGTCGTCGAGCGTACCCTTCGCCTTCAGGGTCACGACCGCCGAATCCGGGGCCGAGCGGTACCGGTCCTTGAGCGGAGCCTGGAGGGCTCGCAAAGCCGTCGCGTCCATGGCGTCGTCCTCTCGATGGTGTCCGTCCCGGTCTCGGGCGCGGCTCAGCGCCGGAACGGGTTGTCCGTCTGCCAAACGTGTCAGGCCTGCGGTATAGGTCCGGGCCTGGCGGACGGAAAGTGTGCCCCGGCGCGGCCGGTCAGGGCCGCGATCGCCTCGGCGAGTCCATCGACCTGGGCCTCGTCATGGGCCGCCGAGAAAGCGACCCGCAGCCGCGCGGTCCCGGCGGGCACGGTCGGCGGACGGATCGCCACCACGAGGTAGCCCTCCGCCTCCAAAGCCGCCGAGATGTCCAGCGCCGCCTGGGCTTCACCCACCATCACCGGTACGACGGCGCTCACGGCGTCCGGGAGCCCCAGGCGGGCGGTGAAGCGCCGGGCGAGGGCGAGGGGGCGGGCGCGCCGCTCCGGCTCGGCCTCCAGGATCGCCAGGGCCTCCAGGGCGGCGGCCGCCGAGGCCGGCGGCAGGCCGGTCGTGTAGACGAAGCTGCGGGCGCGGCTCGTCATCAGGTCGACCACCGCCCGCGAGGCGCAGAGATAGCCGCCGTAGGAGCCCAGCGCCTTCGACAGGGTGCCCATCTCCAGCGGCGCCCGCGGCCCATCCTCGACCACCCCGATCCCGTGGGCGTCGTCGACCAGCGTCCAGGCGTCGAAATCCTCGGCCACGGCCAGGAGGTCGCCGAGCGGCGCCCGGTCGCCGTCCATGCTGAACACCCGCTCGGTGAGGACCAGGGCGCGGCCGTGCCCGGCTCGGTGCGCGGCGAGCGTCGCCGCGAGGTCACCGGGATCGTTGTGGCGGAAGGTGAGCACCCGCGCCCCGGACAGCCGCGCCCCGGCCCACATGCAGGCATGGGAGAGTTCGTCCAACACGACGAGGTCCCCGCGCCCGGCCAGCGCCGGGGTGATCCCGAGATTGGCGAGGTAACCGCTGCCGAAGACCAAAGCCGCCCCGGTGCCCTTGTGGCGCGCGAGCCCGTCTTCCAGGGCGCCGAGATACGGGTGGTCGCCGGTCACCAGCCGCGAGCCGCCGGCCCCGGCACCGTACCGCGCCGCGGCGTCCTGGGCGGCGGCGATCACCCGCGGGTGATGCGACAGGCCGAGATAGTCGTTGCAGGAGAAGGAGACGAGCGCCCTGCCCCCGCGGGCCGCCGAAGCGCCGGATCCCCGCTCGGTCGGGACCAGCCGGCGGCGCAGGCTGCCGACCTCCAGCGCAGCGAGCTTGGTGCGGGCAAAGGCGTCGAGGCTGTCCATCCGGCGGGATGGGGCCGCGGGCCGGCCCGATGTCAAGCCGGATCCGCGCCCTTGACCGGGCGCAGGCAGCTGACCATGCGGGAGGCATGTCCTCAGACGCGTCCCGGAACACCCTCTGGCGGCCCTACACGCAGATGCGCGGCGCCGCCCAGCCTTTGGAGGCCGTGGCGACCCATGGCAGCCGCATCGTCCTCGCCGACGGGCGCGAGCTCGTGGACGGTATCGCCTCCTGGTGGACGGCGGTTCACGGCTACAATCACCCGCATATAGCCGGCGCCGTCGCCGACCAGCTGGCGCGCATGCCGCACGTGATGTTCGGCGGCCTCACCCATGCCCCGGCCGAGCGCCTCGCGGCCCGTCTGGCCGCCCTGCTGCCGGGCGACCTCGACCACGTCTTCCTCAGCGATTCGGGCTCGGTCGCCGTCGAGGTCGCGCTGAAGATGGCCGCCCAGATGTGGCTGAACCGCGGGGTGCGCGGCCGTACCAAGGTCCTGGCGTTCCGGGGCGGCTATCACGGCGACACGATGGGGGCGATGTCGGTCTGCGACCCCGAGGAGGGCATGCACCGCCGCTTCGGCGCCTATCTGCCCACCCAGGTTTTCTGTGACTTGCCGCGCAGCCTCGCCGAGACCGATTCCCTCGATGCGACTCTGGCCGCCCACCGCGAAGAACTCGCAGCCGTCATTGTCGAGCCGCTGGTCCAGGGGGCCGGCGGCATGCGCATGCACCCGCCGGAGGTGCTCGCCACGGTGGCGCGTCTCGCCCGTCGCCACGGCCTGCCGCTGATCGCCGACGAGATCTTCACCGGCTTCGGCCGCACCGGCAGCCTGTTCGCTTGCGAGCAGGCCGGGATCGTGCCCGACATCCTGTGCCTGTCGAAGGCGTTGACCGGCGGCACCCTGGCGCTCGCCGCCACCGTCGCCCGGCGGGAGGTGTACGAGGCGTTCTGGTCCGAGGATCCGGCGGCGGCCTTGATGCACGGCCCGACCTTCATGGCCAATCCGCTGGCCTGCGCGGCCGCCAACGCCAGCCTCGACCTGTTCGAATCCGAGCCGCGCCTCGAACAGGCCCGCGTCATCGCAGCCCGGCTGGCGGACGGGCTGGAACCCCTCCGGCGCGTGCCCGGCGTGGCGGATGTCCGGATCCTCGGCGCCATCGGTGCAGTCCAGTTCGCCGGCGCTCCCGATCTCGCCGGCCTAAAGGCGCGGTTTCTTGACCGGGGCGTCTGGGTCCGGCCGTTCGGCGACATCGTGTATCTCACGCCTGCGCTGACCATCGGCGCGGCGGACCTGGACCGGTTGATCGACGCGGTGACCGCCGTGGTGACCGAACGGGGCGCCGCGACGCCGTGACGGCTGCAACCCGGAACCGTTTCTGCCGTTGGACCTGCGGCTGAAGACGCGTGCGGCGGCCCTCGCAGCCGGACGCTGCCGGAGGGAGTGCACAGTGGCGAGTGAGCAGACGGCTTCGGGCGGCGATCGGCCGGTAATCCTCCTCGTCGAGGACGAGGCACTGACGATCATGGACCTCGGCGACGTGCTGGAGGAAGGCGGCTACGAGACCGTACAATGCGCGTCCGCCGAGCGGGCGCTCAGCATACTCCAGGCGCGCCCGGATATCTGCGGGCTGGTCACGGACGTCCAGCTCTCGGGCAAGACGGATGGGTTCGACCTCGCCAGTTCGGTGGCCGAGGCTCGGCCACAGCTGCCGATCCTGATCGTGTCCGGCCGGGCGGCGCCGGACCCGGCCCGCATGCCCGGGCACGCCGACTTCATCGCGCGGCCGTGCACGGGCGAGGATATCCTCGATCGCCTCCATCGACTCATGCACTGCTGAGCGGCTCCGGGCCCGGGCCCGTCATCTCAGCGTCACCGGCCGGCGCCACAGGGTCCCGGGCGGCCGGTGACGGAGATGGATCGTGCAGACCCTGGATCATCCGGCCGCCGCCGGCACAAACTCGGGCGCTCCGGTGGGCGATAAACAGAAACGCGATCGTCGGGACGGTGAGGATGCGGCTCAGGAGCTGTCATCCAAGCGGATGCGTCCGCCCGGCGTCCGAAGTGTCGGCTGGGCGCTCGTGCAGGCGGCGCGCCTGCATCGCGCCCGCACCGGCGACCGCCTCGCCAAGCTCGGCCTGTTTGCCGGGCAGGAGCAGGTGGTGCAGGCTCTGGCCTCCGCCGGCACGATGACGATGGGCGATCTCGCCGCCCTGCTGCGGGTGCGCCCGCCCACGGCGTCGAAGACCGTGACCCGGCTCGCCGCCCTCGGCATCGTCGAGCGCCGCGCCGAATCAGGCGACGGGCGCGTGGTCCGGGTCCAGCTCACCCCTGCAGGTCTGGCGAAGGCGGAGGCCATCGAGCAGATCCAGGAGGAGGTCGAGGCCGAGCTGCTCGATCACCTCGACAAGACCGACCGCCGCCGCCTTCGCAAGCTCCTGCGCAAGGCCGCCCGCGGTCTCGCCGAGGCGGCCGGCGCCTCCGGACAATCCACCGACGTCGACGCCGAAATCGAGGCCGAGGTCGACGACGAGGCCGAGGTGCTGCCGACCTGACTGTGGCGTTCGGTTGGTGAGCGCGTCCGGCGACGCATCCTGCGCCGATAGTCCATTCCCTGCGCCGACCGCGTCCCGTGTGTTGGTCTATCCCCGGCGGCGGTGTCGCCGCGCGCAGCGCGGCTATGCCACCGGTAAACCCTCGGCAGCCCCGCCGCGCCGGTCCGGAGTCCCGTTTCTGAAGGCCCACGGGAGGACGTGCTGGCAGGTGCGCATCGCCCTTTAGCCCAGTGCTGATTGACCGTTTGGTTTTTGCGGCATCGGCCCGATCGCTGGGCTGTCGATCGCGCGCTCGTCAGAAAATGTTGTAATGATGTAACGTTGCTCGGCGAGTTGGGCGGCCGGCCTCATCTGCCCTTGCGCGGAACGGACATACCGCGGCACTGAAACAGTATAACAATACGTGAGTTTCGATGTCCGCCACGCGCCACTCCGGCTTCCTCGCCAGCATGGTCCTCTCCTCGACCGTCTGCGCCACCCTCCTGGCTCCCCCCGCCGCACAGGCCCAGCAGGCCGTCGCCCTCGACGAGATCAGCGTCACCAGCCCCAGCCCGATCCAGGCGCCGCGTTCTGCGCCGGCCGCGGAGCCCCCCGTTCCGATCGGGATCCTGCCGGTGGCGACCAACACCTTCTCGCCTGTGACGGTCGTCACCCAGGACCAGATCGCCCGCGATCAGCCCCGGACGCTCGGCGACGCGTTGTTCGACCGGCCCGGCATCTCGGGCACCAGCTACGCCCCGGGCGCGGCCTCGCGGCCGATCATCCGCGGCCTCGACAATGCCCGGGTGCGGATCCAGGAGAACGGCATCGTCAACGGCGGCGTGTCCGACCTCGGCGAGGACCACGCGGTTCCGGTGAACCCACTGGTCGCCGACCGGATCGAGGTGATCCGCGGGCCCGCGACCCTGCGCTACGGGTCTGGCGCCATCGGCGGCGTGGTCTCGGCTGACAACAACCGGGTGCCGACCTTCATCCCGGCGAACGGCATCCAGGCTCAGGTGACCAGCGGCTTCTCCAGCGTCGACAACGGCCGGCTCGGCGCCGCCACGGTGGATGCCGGCGGCGACGGCATCGCGGTCCATGCCGACGGCTTCAAGACCGCCAACGACAGCTACGCGATCCCCGGCGGCATTCAGCGCAATTCCTACAACGAGTCGCAGGGCGGCGCGGTCGGCATCTCGGCGATCGGCGACCGCGGTTTCGTCGGCATCTCCTTCAGCCATTACGACGCGGTCTACGCGATCCCCGGCGGCGTCGCCGAGCAGGACCGCACCCGCCTGACCCCGAACCAGGACCGGGTGCTGTCGCGGGGCGAGTACCGACCCCTTGACGGCCCGTTCGAGGTGATCCGCTACTGGGCCGGCTACTCGGTCTACCGCCACAACGAGGTCGGCTTCGGCGCGGACGGGATCGAGGGCGTCCAGGCGATCTTCAAGAACCGGGAGGCGGAGGGGCGCCTGGAACTGCAACACGTTCCGGTCTTCACCGCGTTCGGCAAACTGACCGGGGCGCTGGGCTTCCAGTCGGACCGGCGGGTGATCAACACCCAGCTCGAATCCTTCCTGCCCAAGACCGAGTCCCGGGCCAACGCGGTCTACCTGTTCGAGGAACTGGAACTGCGCCCGGGCACCCGGCTCCAGGCGGCCGGGCGCTACGAGGTCGACCGGCTGTCGAGCACGGCCGCCCAGTTCCCCGCCGACTACGTTCCGGTCGACGGGCAGGAGCCGTTCCAATACGCCCGGACCCGCCGCTTCGCCCCGAAGAGCGCCAGCATCGGCGCCCTGCAGGACCTGCCCTACGGATTCGTGGCGAGCCTGACCGGGTCCTATGTCGAGCGCGGTCCCACCGGCTACGAACTGTTCTCCCAGGGGCCGCACGACGCGACGGCCACCTTCGAGATCGGCAACCCGGACCTCAAGAAGGAGCGCGCCCGGACGGTTGAGGCCAGCATCCGCCGGGCCGAGGGGCCGCTGCGCCTCGACGCCACCGGCTACTACACGCGCTACACCGGTTTCATCTACCGCAACTACACCGGGCTCACCTGCGACGACGACTTCGCCTCCTGTGGCATCGGCACCGACAACCGGCAGATCGTCTACCAGCAGCAGAACGCCACCTTCTACGGCGCCGAGATCATCGGACAGTACGACCTCGTGCCGGTGGGCAACGGCTTTGCCGGGATCGAGGCGCAGTTCGACTTCGTGCGCGCCCAATTCGATGACGGCACCAACGTGCCGCGCATCCCGCCCTACCGGCTCGGCGGCGGCGTCTACCTGCGGGCCGACGGCTGGTTCGCCCGGGTGAACCTGCTTCACGCCTTCAGCCACGACGCCACGGCGGTGTTCGAGACCCCGACCCCCGGCTACGACGATCTGCGCGCCGAGCTGAGCTACACCAAGGCCCTCGACCCCGCGGTCTATGGGGCGAGCGCGATCACTCTCGGCCTTCAGGGGCGCAACCTGCTGAACGCCGACATCCGCAATTCGACCTCGTTCAAGAAGGACGAGATCCTGCTGCCGGGGCGGAACCTGCGGCTGTTCCTGACGGCGCGGTTCTGAGGCGGTTCTGACCCCGCCGCGTCCCGGTCACCGCCATCAGAGCGAGAGCGCTCGCCGTTCGCGTGGACCGCGTCGACGGCGATCCGCCGGGCGGCTCAACCCGGCTCCGGTCCGACGCGGTAATGGTAGCGGTACAATTCGCGCTCGAATCCGAGCCCGCGGTAGAGCGCCCGCGCCGGCGCGTTCGCCGCCACGACTTGCAGGCAGGCGGCTTCCGCGCCCTGTGACTGGCTCCAGCGGAGCAGCGCGCCCACGGCGCGCCGCGCATGGCCGCGGCCGCGCAGGGGCTCGGGGGTGGCAACCGCTTCGATCACCAGCAGGGCACGGTCGAGCACGCCGAAGGCGATGGCGCCGATTCCGCCCGCCTCGGAGGTCGCCGCGAAGGCCCGCGGCAGCATCAGCGCGGTGACCGTGTCGCGGAACACCTGCGCGGCCGCGGCGTCGGCGCGGTTCACCGTGTCGCGCAGAGCCAGCCAGTCGGCCCAGGGCGCCGGCGCGACGGTGACGGCGGGATCCGGCTCAGCCGGACGGTCATCGAGGGCGCGGTACAGGGTGCAAGTCGCGTCGGCGATCGCGTAGTCGGCGCGCGCGAGCAGCGGTTCCATCTGCGGTGCAATCGTCGGGATGCGGAAGATCGGACGCTGCCCGAGGGCGGCGTAGATCGCGCATGCAGCCGGGATCACCGATTCGGGGGCGCCGCTCCCGCGCATCGGATTGACCGAGTTCTGCCGCTTCGACCGGCCGCCCGCGGCGCGCAGCAGGTATCCGTCCACCAGCATTTGGCGCGGGCTCGGCCAGGCGTTGAGGCAGGCCTCCTCCACGCGCCAGGCGAGGTCGGCGTCCGTGCTCATGGGAACCTCCGGCGGCCGTGATCGCACGGGGCCGCGATCGGGCCAACAGGCCCTGTGGCAAGGCTTCGCCCGTGCGGCGTCGCGTACGCTTGAAGCCTGTCCGGGTCGCGCGATGTCACCGCGATGTCTGAACCCGAACTCCTGTTCTGCCTGCATTTCCTGGGCGGAAGTGCCCGCAGCTGGGCGCCCCTCGCCCGGGCGCTCGACGGCACACTGACCTGCGTGCCCGTGGAACTGCCGGGCTTCGGCCAAGAAGCCGGCCAATCGGGGTTTTCCGTCGACGCGATGGCCGATCACGTGGCGGAGGCGATCCGCGTGCGGGCGCCCGCCGCCTTCGCCATCGCCGGCCACAGCATGGGCGCCAAGGTTGCGCTGGCACTGGCCCGGCGATCCGAGGACGGTGCGCCGGGCCTCGAAGGGCTCACGGACCTGATCCTGGTTTCCGGCTCGCCGCCGAGCCCGGAGCCGATCCCTGAGGAGCGCCGTTCGCACATGCGCAGCTGGATCGACGCCGATCCGGAGACGCGCCAGCGCGAGGCTCGCAAGTTCGTCCGTGCGAATGTCGGGACCGGTCTCGACGCCGAGACCGAGGATCGGGCGGTGGCCGACGTGCTCCAGGCCGCACCGGCGGCGTGGAAGGCATGGCTCGATTCCGGCGCCCGCGAAGATTGGTGCCGCCGCATCGGCCTCCTGCGCACGCCGGCGCTGATCCTGGCGGGTTCGGAGGATGCCGATCTCGGCCCCGACGCGCAGCTTGCCCTGACCGCCCCGCACCTCGCGCACCATCGCCGCGTCACCGTCGACGGCGTCGGCCATCTCCTGCCGCTGGAGCGTCCCGACGCCCTGGCCGGCCTGATTCGCGAGCATCTCGGGGCGCGGCCCGCAGGATCGGACCGGCCGGCGCCAACGGTACCACCGGCCTACGCGGCGCTGATCGCCTCGGAGCGGGTCAACGGCCGCTTGCGCGGCGCACTCCATGCGCGCGCCGAGCCGGACGATCCCGCCTACCGCCCGGAGGCCCTGGATCCTGTGGAACTCGCGATCCTGCGTGCCGCCTTCGCCCGGGTCCTGCCGGCGTCGGGCATCGACTTCGCCGCCCGGCTCGATCGGCGCCTCGCCTCCGGGGACGGCGACGGCTGGCGCTTCTCGGCCCTGCCGCCGGACGCGGAGGCCTACCGGGCTGCCCTGCGCACCCTCGACGCAGCCGCCCGCGCGGCGCAGGACCGCCCGTTCGTGGCCCTCGACGGCGCGCACCAGGACGCGCTGCTCACGCTCTGCGCGCAGACCGGATTGAAGGTCCCGGACGCGCTCGGCGGCCGGCTCGACGCAGACCGGATGCGGTTCTGGTTCGAGGATCTGCGCGCCGACGCGGTGCGCCTCTGGCTCGGCCATCCTGCGGCACTGGCGCGGATCGGCTTCTCGGGGATCGGTGCCGGCGGCGACCGGCCGGGGGAGATCGCGTCGGATCTGCCGGGATTCCACGAAGTCGGGCTCGACGCACCGGAGGCCTGGGAGCCCGAACCTCAACAGGGCACGCTGCAACGGATGGAGGCGGGACGATGAACCTCGCGGGGATGCGGAGCTACCGCGAGGACGACGTGGTCGATGCGGTGATCGTCGGGACCGGGGCGGGCGGCGCGCCGCTCCTGGCGCGACTTGCCGCGGCCGGCCTGAAGGTCGTGGCCCTGGAGGCCGGGCCGAACTTCATGCCGGAGCGCTTCGCCTTCGACGAGACCCTTGCCGACGAGATCTACTGGACCGAGGAGCGGCTCAGCGGCGGCGCGACGCCGGAGGCCTTCGGGGCGAACAACAGCGGCACCGGGGTCGGCGGCTCGACGCTGCACTGGGGCGCCTTCGTGCCCCGGGCCGACGCCCGCGACCTCCGCCTCCATACGGAGAGCGGCGAGGGCGTGGACTGGCCCCTCGCCTACGCGGAGCTGGTGCCGTTCTACGAGCGTGTCGAGCGCTTCATCGGCGTCTCGGGGGCGCAGGATTATCCGTGGGATCCCGGGCGGCGCTACCCCCTCCCCCCGTGCCGCGCAACGGCCCGGCGCAGATCATGGCGCAGGCCTGCGAGGCACGCGGCATCCGCTGGGCCGACGCCCCCGCCGCCGTGGTCTCGCGCGACTTCCAGTCCGAGGACGGCCCCCTGCGCGAGGCCTGCATCAATTGCGGCTACTGCCATCAGGGCTGCCGCAACGGCGCCAAGACCAGCATGGACGTCACCTACCTGCCGCTGGCCGTCGCCCGCGGGGCGGAGATCCGGGCCGAAGCCTTCGTGCACGGCCTCGAGCGCGGCGCCGACGGCCGGGTCACCGGGGTGGTCTACCGCCAGGGCGGCCAGGACCGACGCCAGCGCTGCGCGGCGGTGTTCCTCTGCGCCGGTGCGGTCGAGACCCCGCGGCTCCTGCTGCATCTGGGGCTCGCCAATTCCAGCGATCAGGTCGGCCGGAACTACATGGGCCACGTGGCGACCCAGGTCTGGGGTACGTTCCCGCACGAGGTGCGGATGAACCGCGGCTATCCCTCGTCGCTGATCACCGAGGACTTCATCCGGGCGGGCGCCGATTTCGCCGGCGGCTACCTGATTCAGAGCCTCGGCGTCGTGCCGGTGACCTTCGGCAATGCCGTGGCCCGGGGGCGCGGCCTGTGGGGCAAGCCGCTCCTCGACTACCTCGACCGCTACAACAACCTCGCCGGCATCGGCATCAACGGCGAAACCCTTCCGCGCGACGACAACGAGCTGACCCTGTCGGACGAGACCGACGCGCGCGGGATGCGCAAGGCTCAGGTCAGCTTCGGCTACGGCACCAACGAGGACCGGCTGAACGCGCATGCCACCAAGGTGATGCGCGGCCTGTGGGAGGCGGCCGGGGCCGAGGATATCTGGGTGCTGGAGCGCGTCGCCCACACGATCGGCACCTGCCGGATGGGGCGTGACGGGTCGAGCGCCGTGGTCGATCCGGTCGGCCGCAGCTTCGACATCGACAACCTGTGGATCTGCGACGGCTCGACCTTCCCGAGCTCGCTGGCCGCCAACCCGGCGCTCACCATCATGGCGCTCAGCCTGCGCACCGCCGAGGCATTCCTGGCGGCCGGACCCTCGGGGCAGCGCTGAGCGCGCGGCGTCGCCGCGCTCACCCGAGCGCGGCGCGCAGATCCGCCAATCCGCGCTTCTGCCGGCCCCCCGCGTCGAAATTCGCCGGGTCGAGCCAGGCCGCGAAGCCCGCGCGCAGACGCGGCCACTCGGCGTCGGTGACCGAGAACCACGCGGTGTCGCGGGAGCGGCCCTTCACCACGACGGCGTTGCGGAAGATCCCCTCGAAGGTGAAGCCCAGGCGCAGGGCCGCCGCCCGGGACGGGGCGTTGAGGCTATCGCATTTCCACTCGTAGCGCCGGTAGCCCAGTTCGTCGAAGGCCCGGCCCATCATCAGCGCCATCGCCTCCGTGGCGGCCGGGGCGCGCTGGAGCTTCGGCCCGAAATGGAGATGGCCGACCTCGATCACGCCGTTCCCCGGGTCGATCCGGAGATACGAGGCGATCCCCAGGGGCGCGCCGGTTCCCCGGTCCACGATCGCGTGGAACAGCGGATCCTCGCTCGCCGCCCGGGATTCGAGCCGCGTGCGGAGTTCCGCCTCGCTCTCGGGCATCGTGTCGGGGAGATAGGTCCAGCCGCTGCGGTCGGGGGCGGCACTGTAGGTGGCGAACAGGCCCGCCGCGTGGGCTGCCGCGTCGAGCGGCACGACCCGGCAGGTGCGGCCCTCCAGGGGCGTCCGCGGCGGACGGGGGCGCGGGGTCCAGTCCGGCAGGGCTGGTCCGACCGGCTGGCCGAAGGTGTTCACGCCTGCGCTCATGATCCGCTCCGCCCGCCGACCAGCCCGGCGAGCACGGTCTCGCCCTCCGCTTCGAACCCCGCGATGACGCCGGCCCGGTCGGGCTCGGGTCTGTTCTGGCTCATCTTCCACTTCCCCTCGATGCGGGTGATCGGGATCTCGACGCCGATCAGCGCCTGGACCTGCGCGGCTACGAACGGCTCCGGCGCGTCGGAGACCGCCCAGGGCGCGGCCCGCGGCGTCTCGCGGAGCGCGGTGAGATCCGCGATCTGGCGCCGGAGCCAGGCCGCATCCTCGATCACCCGCGGCCGGCCCCAGGCATGGACGGTGGCGTAGTTCCAGGTCGGCACGACGCGGCCATGGGCGCGCTTGCTCGCGTACCAGCTCGGACTGACGTAGCCCTGCGGTCCCTGGAACGCCACCAGGCACTCCTCGACCGTGGCGAGATCCTGCCCCTGTGGATTCGCCCGCGCCAGATGCGCGCGCAGGATCCCGTTGGCATTGTCGTCGTCGAGGAGGAACGGGATCGGGTTGGCGATGAGTCCCGCCGGCCCGGCGGTGATCAGCAGGCCGAGCGGATACGCCCGGATCAGCGCGTGCTGCGCGTCCCGATCATCCTCCCTGAAGTGCGGCGGCTGGTACACGGGCCACGTCCTGTCTGGCGCCTCGATCCGCGGATGCTTGACGGTTCGGTGGACCAGCGAAAAGATCCAATTCCGAAAAACCGAGTGGACCGCTTTGTGCCATGGCCCGGGGTCCATTGCCGCCGCCCGTCAGCCTCGATCCGTCGAGCCCGGTTCCGCTGCATGCGCAACTCCGGGAGGCATTGCGCACGGCGATCCTCGACCGCCGGTTGCCGCGTGGGGCCCGGCTCCCGGCATCGCGGGTGCTCGCGGCGGATCTCGGCTGCGCCCGGGGCACGGTGGTCCTCGCCCTGGAACAGCTCACCGCCGAGGGCTACCTGACGGCGCGTCCCGGCTCGGCCACCCGCGTCGCCGCGACCCTGCCGGACGATACGGTGCCGTCGCCCGGCCGGATCGCGCATCCGGCGGCCGTGTCCTGGCCGCGGCTTTCGCAGCGCGGCACCGACCTCGTCGCCGCGCCGCCGCGGCGGTACATGGCCGGATCCGCGGCCCCGGACGCCTTCGCCCTCGGGCGGCCGGCGCACGATGCCTTCCCGTATGCGGTCTGGGCCCGGCTGCTCCAGGCCGAGTGGCGGCGGGGACCGGCCGAGGAGCCGGATCCGCGCGGCTCGCCGGCGCTGCGGAGCGCCATCGCCGCCTATCTGGCGCAGGCCCGGGGCGTCGCCTGCGAGGCCGAGGACGTGATCGTCACCGCGGGGATCCGGCAGAGCCTGAGGCTGCTCGCGGAGCTGCTGCTCGACCCCGGGGAGACAGCCCTGATCGAGGAACCGGGCTTTCCCGGGATCGCGCAGGCGCTCTCCAGCGCCGGCCTCCGGCCGGTCCCGGTCCCGGTCGGCCCGGGCGGGCTCTCGATGGCCCGGGCCGCGATCCTGGCGCCCGGCGCGCGGCTCGCCGTGGTTACGCCGGCCCACCATTATCCCCTCGGACACGCCATGAGCCTCGAGAACCGCCTCGATCTCCTGGCCTGGGCGGATTCCACCGCGGGCTGGATCGTCGAGGACGATTACGATGGCGCCTACCGCTACGCCGGACGCCCGCTGGCGCCGCTGCGCGCCCTCGATCGCGCCGGGCGGGTCGTCTACGTGGGCAGCTTCTCGAAGGTCCTGCTCCCGGCCCTCGGCCTCAGCTACCTCGTGCTGCCGCGCGGCCTCGTGGCGCCGGTGAACCAGGCTCTGGCCGAGATCGGCCCGACGCCCCCCGGAATCGGGCAATGGGCGCTGGCGCGCTTCATCGAGGACGGGCACCTCGCCGCCCATCTGCGGCGGACCCGCCGCCTCTACGCCCAGCGGCAGGGTGCCCTGGTCGAGGCCGCGGGGCGCGTGGCCGCGGACGTGATCACGGTGGCGCCGATGGAGGGCGGGATGCACCTGATCGCCAGGCCCGGCCCGGCCTGGGCCCCGTCCCTGTCCGATGCGGCCGCCGCGGCGGCGCTCAGCCGGGCCGGGATCTCCGCGGTGGCGCTCTCCGCCTATCACGCCGGACCGCCGGAGCCCGGCCTGTTGCTCGGCTATGCCGCGGTGCCGGAACGCGCCATCGGGCCGGCGGTGCGGCAGATGGCCGAGGCGCTGCGGCGCGCCGCCGGCGTGCGGGGCCAGCCCTTCGGCGACGCCCCTTCTGGATAGGGCTTCGGGATCGGCGCCCTGACGTTCAGGCCGGGACCGGCTCCGCGGCGCGGACCGGGGTCGGGCCGGCCCGGTAGGCCGCCGAGGCCTCCTCGGTCCGCCAGCAGGCAACCCTGTGGCCCGGGCCGATCTCGGCCACCGGCGGCATCTCCCGGCGGCAGCGCTCCTCGGCCAGGAAGCAGCGCGGCGCGAAGGGGCAGCCCGGCGGGCGGTTGGCGAGGTCGGGCGGACTGCCGGGAATGGTCTGGAGCCGCGAGCCCTTGGCCAGCGCCCCCTCGGCCCGGCTGCGCAGGAGGCCGATCGTGTAGGGGTGGTGCGGGTCGAGCACCACCTGATGGGCGGTCCCGGTCTCGACGATCTTGCCCGCGTACATCACGGCGATCCGGTCCGCGACTTCCACGGCGGCGCCCAGATCGTGGGTGACGATGACGATCGACAGGCCGAGGTCGCGCTGCAACTCGCGCAGGAGCAGCAGCACCTGGATCTGCACCGTGGCGTCGAGCGCCGTGGTCGGCTCGTCGGCGAGCAGCACCTGCGGCCGGCAGGCGAGCGCCAGGGCGATCATGGCCCGCTGGCGCATGCCTCCCGACATCTCGTGCGGGTAATTGTCGAGCCGCCGTTCCGGGCTCGGGATCCGCACCCGCTCGAACAGGGCGAGCGCGCGCTTCCGGGCTTGGTCCTTGGAGATCTTCTCGTGCCGGTGGATCGCCTCGGTGATCTGCTGGCCGACCGTGTAGACCGGGTCGAAGGCGAGCAGCGGCTCCTGAAAGATCATCGAGACGTCGCCGCCGCGAAAATCGGCGAGCTGGCGCTGTGTCAGCGCCTGCACGTCCCTGCCGGCCGCCCGGATCGTGCCTTCGATCCGGCTGCGGCCGTGCGCGAACAGGCGCAGGATCGCCCGCAGGGTCACGCTCTTGCCCGAGCCCGACTCGCCGATGAGCGCCATCGCCTGCCCGCGCTCGACCGTGAGGTCGACGCCGTCGACGACCTGCACCTTGCCGAAGGCGACGCGCAGGTTTTCGAGGGTGACGGCCGGCTCGGATCCCGACATCGGGGCGCTCATGCCGCGAGCGCCCGGGCCGGGGCGGCGGAATGGCCGGAGCCCGGCTGGCGGGCCAGGCAGGCGACCCGGTGCAGCGGCCCGGTCGTGTCGAGCGGCGGCTCCTTCTCGCTGCACACGGGCTCAGCGAGGGCGCAGCGCGGGTGGAACCGGCAGCCCGATGGGGGATCGATCGGATTCGGCGGATCGCCCTGCAGCAGGGCGGCCTGGGTGCGGTTGTCGGGGTCGAGGGACGGCATCGAGGCCAGCAGCGCCTCGGTGTAGGGATGGGCCGGGGCGGCCAGCACCGTGTCGGAGGGGCCGATCTCGGAGACCCGGCCGAGATACATCACCATCACCCGGTCGGAGATGAACCGGACGACGTTCAGGTCATGGCTGATGAAGATGTAGGTCAAGCCGAACTCGGCCTTGAGATCGAGGAGGAGGTTGAGCACCTGCGCCTCCACCGACTTGTCCAGCGCCGAGACCGCCTCGTCGAGGAGCACCAGCCGGGGCTCCAGGGCCAGCGAGCGGGCGATGTTGACCCGCTGGCGCTGGCCCCCGGAGATCTCGTGCGGGTAGCGCCCGGCGAAGCGCTTCGGCTCCAGGCCGACCCGGGCGAGCAGGGCGCGCGCCCGCTCCACCGCCTCCCGACCGGGCACGCCGTTGACCTTCGGGCCGAAGGCGATCGACTGCTCCACGGTCATGCGCGGATTGAGCGAGGCATAGCTGTCCTGGAAGACCATCTGGACCTGGCGGCGGTAGGACCGCCACGGCATCACCCGCTCGCCGACCGGCTGGCCGTCGTAGAGCAACGTGCCGGTGTCGCGCGCGATTAGGCCCATGAGCAGCTTGGCGGTGGTCGACTTGCCGCAGCCGGACTCGCCGACGATGCCGAGGGTCTCGCCCTTGAGCACGTCGAAATCGACGCCATCGACGGCGCGGACCACCTGCTTCTTGCCCCCGGCCTTGCGGACCGGGAAGTGCTTGATCAGGCCCGAGACCGACAGGAGCGGCTGGGCGGGGCCGCCGCGGTCGCGGGCGAAGGGATCGGAGGCGTCCGGGATGACGCTCACTGGCGAATCTCCATGGCCGTGCGCAGGCCGTCCGAGAACAGGTTGAAGGCGATGGAGACGATGAAGATGCACACCCCCGGCAGGGCCGCGACGACCGGATTGACGTAGATCGCGGTGCGCAGGGTGTTGAGCATCAGGCCCCATTCCGGCTCCGGCGGGCGCACGCCCAGGCCAAGGAACGACAGGCCCGAGGCCAGGATCATCGAGACCGAGATCAGGCTGGTCGCGTAGACGAAGATCGGCCCGACGACGTTGCCAAGAACCTGCACCCGCATGATCGTCAGCGCCGAGGCTCCGGACAGCTTGGCGGCGTCGATGTAGTCGCGGCGGCGGATGCCTGTGGTCACGCTCTCGGCAACCCGGGCGATCTGAGGGACGAACACGCAGGTCAGCGACACGATCGAGTTGAAGATGCCGGCCCCCAGGGCCCCGGACAGCGCGATCGCCAGCAGCACGGAGGGGAAGGCGAAGAACACGTCGATGGTGCGCATCAGGATCGTGTTGGTCCAGCCGCCGACATAGCCCGCCAGGATTCCGATGCCGGAGCCGAGCACGAAGGCGATCAGCACCGGCGTGACGCCGATGAACAGCGACAGCCGCGAGCCCAGCATCAGCCGGCTGATCATGTCGCGGCCGAGTTCATCGGAGCCCAGCCAGTAGGTTGCGTCGCCGACATGCCTGAGTCGGCGCAGCATGGACCCCTTGTAGGGGTCCATCGGGGTGATCCAGGGCGCCAGGATCGCCATGAGGACGACGAGCACGATCACCGCGCCCGCAGCCATGGCGACGGGGTCGCGGATCAGCCGGTGGCCGACATGGCCCCAGAAGCCGCGCGACGGGACGAAGGCGGCTGCGGGGCCGTGCGCGGCATCCTCGGCGGCCAGCACGCCGCCGTCGAGGGCCACGGAGGCGGCGGTGATGGGTGCGGTCATCGTCGGCCTCCGGGTCAGGCGCGCTCGATGCGCGGGTCGAGGGCGGTCTGCATCACGTCCACCAGCAGGTTGAGAACCACGAAGAACATCGCCAGGACCAGGATCGAGCCCTGCAGCAGCGGCAGGTCGCGCTGGAAGATCGCGGCGTTGAGGAGGAAGCCGGTGCCCGGCCACGCGAACACGGTCTCGACCAGGATCGAGCCGCCGAGGAGGTAGCCGAGCTGGAGGCCCATGATGGCCAGCGCCGTCGGGGCGGCGTTGCGGACCACGTGCTTGAACACGCCGCGCTCGTCCATGCCCTTGGCGCGCAGGGCCTCGACGAAGTCCTGGGACAGGATGTCGGCCACAAGCGCCCGTACCGTGCGGGCGATGATGCCCATCGGGATCACCGACATCGTCACCGCCGGCAGGATCAGGTAGCGCAGGTGTTCGAAGTCCGGCCGCCAGTTGCCGGAGCCGTCGGGCCCGGCGCCGGTGGGCGGCAGCCAGCCGAGCGTCGCCGAAAATACGATCACCAGAACCATGCCGAGCCAGTAATGCGGCACGCTCACGCCGAAGACCGAGAGGGCCGAGGCCGCCCGGTCGGCGAGCGAGTTGCGGTGGTAGCCCGCCACGAAGCCGAACAGCGTGCCGAAGGTGAAGCCGATCACCGTCGCCACGGAGGCGAGGATCAGCGAATTGACCACCGCGCGGGTGACCTCGCCCAGCACCGGCCGGCCGGTGGCGATCGAGACGCCGAGATCCCCGTGCAGCACGTGCCACAGCCAGATCAGATACTGGACCGGCAGGGGCTTATCGAAGCCGTAGGCGGCCCGCATCTCGTCGATGGTGGCCTGGGTGGCGTCTGCCGGCAGCACCGCGCTCAAGGGATCGCCCGGCGCGAGGTGCACCAGAAGGAAGCAGACGACGCTGACCCCGAACGCCACGGGCGTCACGTAGACCAATCGTTTGAGGATGTAGAGCAGCATTATTGGCCTTGTGATCGAATACTGTGTCGCCGCCGCCGGACCCCCTCCCCCCTCTGCGGGGGAGGGCGGCCCCCGAAGGGGGTCGGGAGAGGGGAGCGACGGGGCATGGGAAGGCGGTGACCTTCACATCTGCTCCGCCCATCCTGAACCCGGGCTCCCCTCTCCCGACCCCTGCTGACGCAGGGGCCACCCTCCCCCGCAGAGGGGGAAGGGGGGAGACGGCGCGGCTACCGCCCCGCCGTCGCGATGGTGATCTTCGAAAAGTCCTGGAACCAGTTCTGCGCCTGGACGAAACCCTTGACCTTCGGGCTCATGGCCCGGGGATTCACGTCGTGGGTGATCATGATGAACAGCGCATCGTCCACGTATTTCTCGTGAACCTTCTCGAGGACCTTGGTCTGCTCGGCCTTGTCGAAGGTGTTGCGGACCTGATCGAACAGCTTGTCCATCGCGGGATCACAGTAATAGCCCCAGTTCGTGCCGTTCGGTGGGGCAAAATTGCACTGGAGATGGCGGATGAAGCCGGTGAACGGGTCCTGAATGAAATACGAGTAGTTGATCGCCGAGACGCCGCGGGAGATGTCGGCCTTGGCCCCGGCACGCCAGATGTTGATCAGCGTGTTCCACTCGACCACCTCGTAATCGACCTGGATGCCGACCTCGCCGAGGTTCTGCTGGACGAATTCGTTCATCGGCAGCGGCTGCATCTGGCCGGAGCCCGAGGCCGAGATCGCGACCTTGAGCTTGAGGGGCTTGGCCGGGCTGTAGCCCGCCTCCGCGAGCAGCTTCTTGGCGGCCTCCGGATCGTACTTCACGTCGAAGGTCGGGTGGCCGAACCACTGATGGCCGGGGGGCATGAACCCCTTGGCGGGGATCGCGAGCCCGCCGAGCAGCTCCTTCAGGCCGTCGCGGTCGATGGCCAGGTTGGCGGCCTTGCGCACCCGGATGTCGTTCCAGGGCGAACCCTCGACCCGCGACAGGTGCCATGTCCAGTTGTGCGGGTAGGCGTTGGTGACGATCGTGAAGCCGGCACCCTTCAGCGATTCCACGGCGTCGGGCGCCGGCGCCTCGATCCAGTCGACCTGGCCCGAGCGGAGCGCCGCGACCCGGGCATTGGCCTCCGGGAGCGGCACGAGCACGAGCTTGTCGAGCTTCGGCACCCGGTTCGCGTCCCAATACGCCTTGAACGGCACCATCTCGGCGCGCTCGCGCGGGGCGAACAGGGTCAGCTTCCACGGGCCGGTGCCCGAGGGCTGCTTGGCGAAGGCGTCCCAGGACTTGCCCAGCTTCTCCCACTGGGCCGGGGACGACATCATGATCCAGGCGATCTGGTAGGGCAGCGTCGCATCCGGGGCCTTGGTGGTGATCTCGACCGTGAGCGGATCGACCACGCGGTAGCTGGCCACCGCCGGGATCCGGGTCTTGCCCTGCGCGGACTGGCGCGGGTCGTATTGCGGCGCGTCGGCCTTCAGGAGCTTGTCGAGGTTCCACACCACCGCGTCGGCGGTGAAGTCAGAGCCGTCGTGGAATTTCACGCCGGGCCGCAGCTTGAAGGTCCATTTGGTCTTGTCGCTGGCATCGACGCCCCAGCTCGTCGCCAGACCGGGTACGAGGTCGGAGGCGAGTTCGGCGCTCGACAGGTCCCAATTGATGAGGCCGTCATAGACCGTGTAGCCCATGAACCGCATGCCCTCGCCGCCATTGTCGGTCTGGCCGGTGGTCAGCGGGATGTCGGAGGCGGTCATGCCGATCCGCAGCGTCCCCTGGGCGAGGACGGCGGTGCTTGCCGACAACACCAGGGCACTGGCCAGCGCCGCACGGGCGCCGAAGTTTCTCAGACGGGACAGCATCGCGGATCGGGTACTCGCGTTGGCCGGGTCCGGAGGGGCCGGCATACACTCGACCATATGCAAGCGCGCGGCCACTCGCCCCGCGGCGGCGCGAGGCTACGCGGCGTCGATGACGCTGACATGCGCGGCGACCACCCGCCAGCCCTCGGGGAAGCGCATCCAGGTCTGGCTCTGGCGACCGACTTTGCCGGGGGCGTTCGCGCGGGTGAACAGCGTCATGGCGGTGGCCGCATCCCGCCCATAGGTGGTGATCACTGTCTGAGCGAGCGTCCGGTCGAGACCGACCGGCGAGCGGGCACGGCGGAAGGCACGGATCGCCGCCATGCCGTAGAGGTTCTCGCCGATGCCGTAGCGGATGGTCAGCGGATCGTCCCGGAACAGCGCCTCCAGGGTGGGAACGTCGTTGGTGGTCAGCGCCGCCTCGTAGGCCCGGAAGGCGGCCTCGACCTCGGCCTTCACGGAGGGATCGTCGATCACCATCAGGGGAGCTCCGCGATCGGCGCCGCGCAGGTGCCGATCCGTTCGAGGTGGCGGGCGACGCGCAGGGCCAGATCCTCGCGCCAGGGTGGGGCGATCACCTGCACGCCCAGCGGCAGGCCGTCGTCGAGCCAGACCGGCGCGGCGACCACCGGCAGCCCGATGAACGAGATCGGCTGCGTGAACACCCCGATATTGGCCCGCACCGGCAGGCTGACGCCGTCGAGGACGAAGTGGGTCTGTCCGCCCTTCGGAGCCCGGCACGGCGTGGTCGGCGCCAGGATCACGTCGACGCTGTCGAACAGGCCGAGGACCGCCGCTTGGTACCAGCGGCGGAAGCGCTGCGCCCGCTCGACGAAGGGCGCCGGGATCATCGCTCCGGCGATCAGGCGGTCCCGCACCGCCGGATCGAAGTCCCGCGGCCGGGTGCGCAGGCGGTCGAGATGGAGCGTCGCGCCCTCGGCTGCGGTGATCAGGTAGGCCGCGGCGCGGGCGCGCTGCGCCTCCGGCAATTCCACGGTCCGGCTCGCCCCCAGGGCCTCGGCGACGCGGGCCACGGCCGCGAAGGCGTCCGGATCGCCGCCCCGGGCGAAGTAACCGCCCGCCACCGCGATCCGCAGGCCGTCCAGGCCGGCTTCGAGGATCGGCAGCGTCGGCTCCGAAGCGCGGGCCGTCGCCACCGGATCGTCCGGATCGGGGCCCTGCATCGCGTCGTAGGCGAGCGCCAGGTCCGTGACCGTCCGGGCCATCGGCCCGAGGTGGTCGAGGCTGCCGACGAACGGGAAGCTCCCGGCCCGGCTGAGCCGGCCGTAGGTCGGCTTCAGACCGAAGCAGCCGCAGAAGGCCGCGGGGACCCGGATCGAGCCGTTGGTGTCGGAGCCGAGCGTCAGCGGCACCATCCCGGCGGCGATCGCCGCCCCGGACCCACTGGACGAGCCGCCGGTCATCCGATCCAGGGCGTGCGGATTGTGCGCGTCCCCGTCGTGGGCGTTCTCGCCGGTGAAGTCGTAGGCGTATTCACCCATGTTGAGGGCGCCGATCAGGATCGCCCCAGCCGCTTCGAGGCGGCGTACCAGGGTCCCGTCCTGCGCGGCCGGGGCGCGGTCCCGATTGATCTTGGAGCCGGCCCGGGTGGGCAGGCCCGCGATGTCGATCAGGTTCTTGACCGCGAAGGGGACACCGGCGAGCGGCCCGGCCGTGTCACCGCCGCGCAGGGCCGCATCGACGGCATCGGCCCGGGCCAGGGCCCGCGCACCGAGCACATCGGTGAAGGCATTGAGCCGGTCGTCGCATCGCGCGATCCGGCCCAGGGCCTCGGTGACGATGGTCCGGGCACTGGTCCGTCCCCCGGCGACCGCGGCGGCGATCGAGGCCGCATCCATCGGATTGTCGGTACTCACGCCTCGAACCTCGAAGCGGCGTCGACCTCGTCGGGCAGCGGGAAGTCCTGCACCAATGCGGCGGCTGCGGCCAGGACGCGCAGATTGGCGGTGACGGAGGCAATCCACGTCGCATCGAGCGTGAGGCCGAGAAGCGGCGCCGTTGCCGCCGCGTAGGTCTCCGGATCGAACGGGCTGGGACTTTCGGGCATCGCGATCCTTCAGCGGGTTCGTGGCGGATGGATCGAGTTGGTAGCAGGCCTCGTGCCGCGCGCACCGCCGATGACGCACCCGATTGGCTGCCCAATGGTTGTGCAACACCGCCGCCATCGGCGGATTGCACGTTAGCCAGTCAGGGCTGATTATTTGCTAGGCATTCGTCGATGGGGCGTCCAACTTATCGCGTGGCAGGAGCCTCTCTGTCGCAGCAAGCTTTATCGGCCGATGTCGCCGTTCCCCCAATCCGGCTGCCGGAGCCGATGCCGCATTCGCAGGCCTGGGTTGATCAACTTGAGTAAGCGACCCCTTTAAAGACGGACGTTGCTTGGGTCGGGTCGTCCACCCAGCCTAAAGCTCGGCATCAGCGCGTTTTTCGCAGCGCATCGTGGCGTTTCGTGCTGCGTCAGTAGCCTTGCCGCGGCTCACCCGTCGACCTATCTCAGATCCACGCAGCACAGACGCCGTTCCCCATGCCACGGCGTGTTCAACGCGGCCTCCACGTGATGTTTTTCTGCATCGCCCGGCGAGACTCTTACAGAGACGCTACGGATTGTCCCTCCGGCGGTCAGCTGCGTGTGCGGGCGCGATTGCATCCGCCTGGTCGCTCTGGTTAAGGGCGTTCCGTTTTTCAAAACTTGGTTCGACCTGAGCGCTCCGGCGCAGGCTGAGCGCTCAGGTCGAACCATCGGTGAGCCGATGGATCGGCATGGTTCCGGTGTCCGGGGACGCCGTCGGAGCCTGCAGACTGAGGTCCCTCTCCGGCCCTGCCGGATGTCCCTGCCCGACGCCCAACCTACCGAACTGAGAAAGGTCAGATGAGCGCATTCGACTACAGGAATTTCGACGACCGCCGCCAGAACTCGCAGAACGCCAAGGCTGCCCTCCTGGCCAAGTTCAAGGCGCGGACCCCGGCCGACGATCCGGATATGATCGCCAAGGCCAGGGCCCGGGCCGAAATCGCCAAGGCGCGCGAGGAGCGTGCCCGCGAACGCGAGGCGGCGCGCATTGCCGCCGAGCTGAAGGCCGCCGCGGAGAAGCGTCAACGCGAAGAGGCCGAACTCGCCGCGCAACTCGCCCGTGAGGCCGCGGAGCTCGCCGCCGCGCAGGAACGCAAGTCTGCGGAACTGGCCGCCAAGAAAGCCCAGCGCGACGCTCGCTATGCGGCGCGCAAGGCCAAGGTCAAAGTCAAGCGCTGAGGTCGCGCGGCCTCGGAGACGGCCGTTTGAACCGGACGACGCTCGCCCCATGGCGGGCGTCGTCGCGTTTCCAGGCGTCTCCACGCGGCGGCATTTCAGAACAGACCCTGCGGTGCTGCGAAATCCGCGCCCGACCCAAACCGTAAGTGGATCAAGGTTGGCCTCGCGAAACCAAAACCTCGCCGGTGGTGTTGCAAACGCTCAGGCCCGCCAAACTTATTCGTGCGGTCCGTATATTGGCGAGCATGCGCGATGCCCTCCCGAACGATCCTCGCGCTGGTTCCCGCGATCCTGTGGGCGGGCGCCGCCCTTGGGCAGGACAAGGTCACGGCGATCGCCTGCGACAGCCTGCTGGCGGCGCGCCGGGTCGATGCGGCGTCCGGCTCAGACCGCAACGCGGCCGTCGATGCCGGCTGCCACAGCGTCGACCGGAGCACGATCGGGTCCGTGGAGCAGCGGGCGCTGATCGGTGGTGCGCCCTATGAGTGCATGACGATCACCGGCGCGGGACGCTGCCTCTGGATCGTACCCTGAGCGGCGCCCGCGGCGATTGCGGGCGGCCACGTATTTCGAACACGGTTCACTGTGGACCAGGATGCCCTATGTCGGCGTCTCGTTGGAGTGAGGACCACGGTTCGTATGCCGAGTTTCCGGGCCAGAACGCGCAGTCCCGCCTGGATGACGTTCGGGGCGCTCATCGGCCTTGTGATGGCTGCGAGCCCCAGCCGAGCCGAGCCGCCGATCCGCAGCCCAGAGGATGCGGCCTGCCGTCTTGAGGCCCGCGCGAAGGTGTTCGTGGCACCCAACCCGCGCGGCCTGGAGTTGGAAGAACTGGGGCGGCAGATCTACTATGCCTGCATGAAGCGCCTCAGCCAGGCGGCCGAGCCGGTCCAGCGGGTGGGCCGCCGCCATCCACGCCGCCATCGGCGCCGTTGAAGGGCGGGCGTGGAGCCGATCAGGCGTCGAGCGGGGCGCCGATCCGGGCACGCAGGCGCAGGCGCAGGGCCTCGTTTCCGCCCTCGGCCTGGAGCGCTGACATCAGGCGCAGCAGGTGGCTGAGCGGGGTCGACCGGCACGCGATGGCGTCGGCGATCTGCTCCGGCAGCGGTTTGGCGGCGGGAATGAAACGCGCCGCCGGCTCGGCCTGATGGGTCTGGGGCATGCGAGGCGCTCGTCCTTCGAAAGGATCCAGATTGGCGGCCGGGTCGCTACGCCTTTCCCCCGCGCCGCACCAGCCCTTTTCGCCGTTTTACGTAGCCGGCATCGGTCTGAGTCACCGCACGGCAACAGCCCGAACGAAAGCTGTGGATGCTTTCGATCCCTAGGGTCGGCGCTCAGCGGGTGGCGAGGGGTGAGCGCGCGAATCCGTCGAGCAGATCTTGCGGGTCGCGGAAGATCGCCACGCAGCCGGCGGCGGAGAGGTCGGCCTCCGGAAAGCCGCCGCAGAGCAGGCCGATGGTGCGCAAGCCCGCTTTCGAGGCGGCCTCGGCATCGTAGGGCGTGTCGCCGATCACGTGGATCGTGTCGGACGCTGTCGCGCCGAGCTTCGTCAGGGCGGCCTGGAAGATGTCGGGATGCGGCTTCGAGCGTTCGGCGTCGTCGGAGCTGGTCGATACGTCGACGAGGTCGCCGATCTTCAGGATGTCCGTGTAGCGCTCGACCTCCGCGCGCTTGCCCGAGGACGCCAGCGCGATCGTGAGGCCGTCCGCGCGGATCCGCTCGAACAGGGGGCGGACGCTCGGGAAGGGCCGGACCTCCGGCAGATAGCTGCGCTTGAACAGATCGGACCGATAGGCTTCGATCGCCTCGCCCTCCCGCTCGATCCGATCCTGCGACAGGAAGACCGGCATCAGCTCGTCGCCGCCCTTGCCGATCTGGCTCCGGACCCGCGCCTGATCGGTCTCGACCCCGAAATGCGCGAGGGCCTCGACCCAGGCCCGGGCGTGCAGATCGACGCTGTCGAGCAGGGTCCCGTCGATGTCGAAGATCGCCGCGCGCATGGCCGCCTCATCGCGGCGCATGGTGCCCGCTTCCGGCCCGTCAACAGGGGCGACCGGCGACCCGTTCCGTCGGCCGGCGCCGGAACGGCAGAAGCCCGCCCCCTGTAGGGGAGCGGGCTTCGGACGTCAGCCTGGCGCCGGTGCGCGGGCGTGTCAGTGCATGGAGGCCGGGGCGCGGGCGGGCTTCGCCTTCGCGGTCAGGGCGGCGTTCGCCGCAGCCTTGGGGGCCCGGACGGCCTTCGGGGCCGCAGGCTTGGCAATCACTGCCTTCGGGGCAGCAGGCTTGGGTGCAGCAGCCTTCGGAGCAGCGGCCTTCTGAGCGATGCTCTTGGGCGCCGCGACCTTCGCCGGCGCTTTCGCGGCGGCCTTCGGGGCCGGGACGGCTGCGCCGGCCGCCAGCGTGGCGTTGGCGCGCAGCTCGATTTCTGCGCGGAGCCAGTGCGCCGCGGCCTGACCGTGAACGCGGCCCTCGTTCTCCCAGATAAAGTAGGCGCACTCGCGCACCTGATGCTCGCTGATCTGCATGCCGTCGATCTCCTGTCCGTCCCGTGAGAGACGATGGGAGGGCGTGGTTAAAGGGCCGTTAATCCTGCCCTCGGCGGGGCGGGCCGAGTGTCGCGCGCGAGGTCCGCGCGGCGAACGCCGCGATCGCGCGGCGGGTCTCCCCGACGACGCCGTCGTTCCTCGATCAAAACTATCGGTGCGGCGGATCACCTGCCGGCAAAGCGGGACGCGACAATGCGAAAGTCGCCTATTCGGTCAGCCCCAGAACGCGTCGTGCCTCCGCCAGCAGGACGGCATGCCGCTCCGCCCCGGATCCCGCGTCCGGTGCGTTGCGGCTGGCCTGATCGATGAGGCCTCGGAAGCGGCGACGGTCCAGGCCCCAGGCGCGCAGGCTGGCGAGGACCGCTCCGAGCACGGTCCGGACGGCATCCGCACGCGCCTCGGCCCGGGCGACGGCCTCCAGGGACGTGGCTGCCGCTTGTGCCGCGTCAAGCTGGCGCGCCAGGTCGGCCTCCCGGGCCCAGGCGTCCGCGCGCTCCGCCGTCCGGGCGACCTCCCCGGACCGCGCGGCGTCGAGCTCGGCCGCGGCGCGCTGTCCGGCCTGCCAAGCCTGGTCGTACTGGTGCGTACGCAGGGCGAGCAGGACCTTGAGGGATGCCGCTTCGGCCTGGGCCACCTCCAGCCTGGCCTGGGTCTCGCGCAGGTCCTTGAGCAGATCCTGCACGGACGTCTCATCCCCGGTCACGGTCACCGCCGGCTCCTCTGCGCCCCGAATCGGCACCTCACTCTCGCGCGCCGGGCGGAATGTCCACTCTCCAGACCCTCGGTCCAGGTTGAGAAAATCCGGTCGCCGGTCCACATGGAACGCAGCGCCCTGAGGGTGCCTGTCCCGGCCGGCCTTGAACCGGCGCAGCGGAGTGAGTCCACCATGTTCATCCAGACCGAAGCCACGCCGAACCCGGCGACCCTGAAGTTCCTCCCCGGGCGCGTGGTCCTGTCCGAATCGACCTTCGAGGCCCGGGACGCCGAGGCCGCCACCCGCTCGCCCCTCGCGGCGGCTCTGTTCGCGGTTCCGGGCGTGTCCGGCGTTTATTTCGGACACGATTTCATCTCCGTCACGAAGGCCGAGGACGGCTCCGATTGGGCGCAGGTCAAGCCCGCGGTGCTCGGCGCGATCATGGAGCATTTCCAGTCCGGCGCGCCCGTGATGGCCGAGGGCGGCCACGACGAGGCCGAGGCGGGCGACGAGTTCTACGACGAGGCCGACCACGACACCGTGGTGACCATCAAGGACCTGCTCGAGACCCGCGTGCGGCCGGCCGTGGCCGGCGACGGCGGCGACATCACCTTCCGCGGCTACAAGGAAGGCGTGGTCTACCTGGAGATGAAGGGTGCCTGCTCGGGCTGCCCGTCCTCGACCGCGACGCTGCGGCACGGCGTGCAGAACCTCTTCAAGCACTTCCTCCCGGAGGTGCGCGAGGTCCAGGCGATCTGAGGCCCATCCGGGCCTTCGCGCCGTCCAGCTCCGGGATCGCCGGCCTCCGGGCCGGCGGTGGTCCGGGACCGGCGCAAGCCGGCAACACTCCGCGGGCGATGCGCGTGACCGGCCCGCCCCGGCGCTGACGAAGCGGCGGATTTGCTCTATCGCTGGCGGCTCTTCGTGCCGTCCACGGCCGGAGGGAGGCGACGGCGGCCCGGACCGGCCGCGGGAGTGAGCGTGCGTATTCTTGCTATCGACACGGCGCTGGATACCTGCGCCGCCTGCGTCGCGGACGAGGATGCCGAAGCGCCCCTCTCAACCGAGTCGCTCCCGATGGCGCGCGGCCATGCCGAATCGCTGCTGCCGCTGATCGAGCGGGTCATTGCCCGAGTGGAGGGCGGTTTCGCGGCGCTCGACCGCATCGCCGTGACGGTCGGGCCCGGCAGCTATACCGGCCTGCGCGTCGGTCTCTCGGCGGCCCGCGCCATCGGTTTGGCCACCGGCAAGCCCGTGGTCGGCGTCGGGACCCTCTCGGCGCTGCTCACCTCCCTGCTGGCCGATACCGTCGAGGGGTCGATCGCGGCGGCGATCGATGCCCGGCACGGCGCGATCTACCTCCACGCCCTGGGTCCCGGCGACGGCATCGCCCCGGCGCATCTCAGCATCGAAACAGCCGCCGAGCGACTGGTGGGCCGCGGGCCCGTGGCGATCGCCGGTTCGGGCGCGCCGCTGCTGGCGGCGGCGCTGACGGCGCGCGGCGTGCGCGCGCAGGTCGCCGGCGTCTCGGGACCGGACATCGCCTCGGTGGCATCCCTCGGCTTCCTGGCGGATCCGGTCCAGGCCTTGCCCCGTCCGATGTACCTGCGCGGCCCCGATGCGCGGCCCCAGGACCATGCGCGGATCGCCCGGCGATGACGCGTCCCCTGCCCTTCTGGCCGTTCGACTGGTGGTTCGCGTGGTGGGACGCGCTGACCCCCGAGCCCTATGTCGCGCCGCTCGCCGACGCCGCGCAGGCCCCGGCCCTCGCCCGCCTGCACGCCACCGCCTTCGCGCGCCCCTGGGAGGCCCACGAATTCGAGCGGATGCTCTGCGAGCGCTCGACGCAGGCGCATGGCCTGTGGCGGGCGGGGGCGCTCCAGGGCTTCGTGCTTTCGCGCCGGGCGGCCGACGAAGCCGAGATCCTGACGGTCGTGCTGTCGCCCGCGCTCCGCGGCGGCGGCCACAGCCGGCGGCTCCTGCGCGAGCACCTGTCGAGCCTCGCGCTGGCGGGGGTCGCCCGGGTGCATCTGGAGGTGGACGAGGGCAACGCGCCGGCGCTGCGCCTCTATGCCCGTCACGGGTTCCGCCAGGTGGGGGCACGCACGGGCTACTACCTCAAGGCCGACGGCAGCCGGGCGACCGCGCTGACGATGAGCGCCGATCTGTGACGCCGTGAGCCGGTTCGGCGTCGCGTATCGGGTCGCGGCCCTGGCCCTCGCCCTCGCGATCCTGGCGCCGTCGCATTGGATCGCGCTGCGGTTGCTCGGCCGCCGGGCTACCCTGGCGCCGCTCCTGTTCCACCGCGTCTTCCTGCGCCTTTTCGCGGTGCGCGTAACGCAGACCGGCACGCCGCCCGCCCCCGGCGAGGCGGCTCTCATCCTCGCCAACCACGTCTCCTGGCTCGACATCATCGTGATCGGCGCCCTCCGCCCGCTCTCCTTCGTGGCGAAGTCGGAGATTGCCGGCTGGCCGGTGATCGGGATCCTGGCCGGGCTGCAGCGCACGATCTTCATCGACCGGCAACGGCGCGGGGCGACCGCCACGGTCAGCGCCGCAATGGGGCATCGTCTGGCCGAGGGTGAACTCGTCGTTCTGTTCGCGGAAGGCACAACCGGCGACGGCACCCGGCTCCTTCCGTTCCGCTCGTCGCTGGTCGGTGCCGCCCGCACGGCGCTGCAGGGGGAGGCCGAGCGCGGCCGCGTCCGCCTCCAGCCCCTGGCCATCGCCTATCCCCGGCGCAACGGCCTGCCGGTGGTGCGTTCCGAGCGCGCCGAGATCGCCTGGTACGGCGACATGGACTTGGCCCCGCACCTCGCCGCCTTCGTGCAGGGCGGCCCGATCGACGTGCACGTGACCTGGTGCGCGCCGATCGCCTTCGAGGTGGGTACCGACCGGAAGGCCGTCACGGCGGCCGCGGAGGCCGAGGTCCGAGCCGCCCTGCGGGGCGTCGTCACGGGGCGTGAGGACAGCGGCGCTTCGGCGGCAGCGCGGCTGGTACCGCCCGAGGTCGGCCTCCGCGAGCCGGAGGTCGCGGCCGTCTGACCGACGGGCCGTCTCCGTGCGGGCCGACCGATCCACGGATCGGAATTTGACTCATCGCCGGCTGTCAGGAGCGACGATTCCCGCGGAGGCGTGACGGGGGGAGTGTCCCGGTCGCGCGCGCCACCGAACCGGCCTGCTCCCCGGCAGCGATCGCCCGGACCGCCCTCACGACCGCTGTGGGCGCGGCATCGCCAGTTCGATGCCGCTGGCGTCCTTACCGGCTTCGCAATGCGGGGGTCCGAGACGGACGACGCCATGCGGCGCGGACCAGACCGCGTGCGTCGGGTCCCGCCCCTCATCGAAATAGCACGCCTTCACGCGCGATCCGTCCGGCGTGATGTAGACCGCCCATTGATGCGGGCCGCAGCCATGCGTCTCGCAACCGGAGACGATCACGTAGTCTCCGATCCTGGAGATTGACGGGTCATTCTGAGGCACCTTCCGTCCCTGTATCCACGCCCGGGCGACCGGATCCGCGACGGCCGCGCGGGTTGCATCCAGGAACTTCGGATGGTGCAGGATGTCGACGCCCCCGATTTTGTCCGCGCCCCTCTTGCCAGCATACAGGGTCAGATCGTCGGTCTGCGTTCTGCGGCTCTCAGTGGCCGACGTATCGCTATTGACAAGCAATATTATAGCGCAAGACAATGATAATGCTACGTTGAATAGAAATTATACCGATTTTTTGCCAAAAAGAATCATGGCGATGGCGTCCATGTTCGAGGGCCAGCGGCACTTTGTCTACGGTGATCGGGATGACGGGCGGATGAATGCTTTCGACGCACAACCGTCAGGCCCGGTCGATTCCGCGTGTCTTCGCGGCCCGCAGGATCGACAAGGTCTCGATCGCCGCCGTCAGACCTGGATCCGTCTCTGCGTATATTTCGGCGGAAATGGCGGAGAATACATGATTCATCTCCGTTGAGCGCTCCGAAGCGCTCTGCTAGCTAGGCCGGAACCCGTATCAGTCGGGATTATGGGAGGACGCCCGTTGCAAACCTGGAATCAGGTTTACGATCCGTTTGGGAGCGCCTGGCTCTCGACGATCGCCGCCTCAGTGCCGGTCATCGCACTGCTCGCCATGATCGCCAGCGGGCGTGTGAAGGCCCATCTCGCGGCCGTCATCGCCCTCGGCCTCGCCATGCTGGTGGCCATCGTCGGCTTCGGCATGCCCACGGGGCTCGCCACCCGGGCGGCGATCCTCGGGATGGTCACCGGCTTCTTCCCGATCGGCTGGATCATCCTCAACGTCATCTTCCTCTACCGGCTCACGGTGGAGAAGGGCTGGTTCTCCGTGCTCCAGCAATCGGTGGCGGGCATCACCGCCGATCGGCGGTTGCAGCTGCTCCTGGTGGCCTTCGCGTTCGGCGCCTTCTTCGAGGGCGCGGGCGGGTTCGGCACCCCGGTCGCCGTCACCGGCGCGATCCTGATCGGCCTCGGCTTCTCGCCGCTGGCCGCCTCGGGCCTGTCGCTGATCGCCAACACCGCCCCCGTCGCCTTCGGGGCGCTCGGCGCGCCGATCCAGGGTCTTGCCTCGGTCACCGGCTACGCGCCGGAGATCCTCGGCGCGATGATCGGCCGGCAGCTGCCGCTGTTCTCGCTGATCGTGCCCTTCTGGCTGATCTGGGTGTTCGCCGGCTTCCGCGGCATGATCCGCGTGTGGCCGCCGATTCTGGTCTGCGGCGCCTCCTTCGCGGTCGCGCAGTTCCTGATCTCGAACTACGTCAATCCGTGGATCGTCGACATCGGGGCATCGCTCGCCTCAATGCTCGCCCTGGTGCTGTTCCTGAAGGTCTGGCAGCCCCGGGAGATCTGGACGTCGCCGGCCCTGCGCGGGCACGACCCGTCGCTCGCCGTGGCGGGCCCGCGCCCGGTGGCGGTCGGCGCCGGCGTTCCGGGGGCGCCCCCGGTCCATACCGGCGCGCGCACCGCCTCGCAGGGCGAGATCCTGATGGCCTGGCTGCCGTGGATCATCCTCTCGATCATCGTGGCGATCTGGGGGACCGGCTGGTTCAAGGGCATCGTGAATCCGCTCTTCACCTGGAAGTACGAGGTGCCGGGCCTGCACAACATGATCATGAAGGTGCCGCCGGTGGTGCCGAAGCCGGCACCCGAGGGCGCGGTCTTCCTGTTCACCTACATGTCCTTCACCGGGACGGGGGTGCTCATCGCGGCGCTGATCTCCGGATTGATCATGCGGTTCTCGCCGCTGCGCCTCGTGACCGCCTATTTCGAGACGATCTGGGCGCTGCGGTATTCGCTGATCACCATCGCGGCGATGCTCGCGCTCGGCGTTCTCACCCGCTACGCGGGCGTCGACGCCACGCTCGGCCTCGCCTTCGCGGGAACCGGCATCCTCTACCCGTTCTTCGGGACGCTGCTGGGCTGGCTCGGCGTGGCGCTGACCGGATCCGATACGGCTTCGAACGTCCTGTTCGGCAGCCTGCAGCGGATCACCTCCGAGCAGCTCGGCCTGCCCGGCGTGCTGATGGCGGCGGCGAACTCGTCGGGCGGCGTGATGGGCAAGATGATCGACGCCCAGTCGATCGTCGTCGCCTCCACGGCCACCGGCTATTTCGGCCAGGAGGGCAAGATCCTGCGCTTCGTGTTCTGGCACTCGGTGGCGCTCGCCTGCTTGGTCGGCTGCTTCGTGATGCTGCAGGCCTACGTGCCGTTCTTTCAGCACATGGTGATCGACCTGCCCGCGGCGGCGCCGGCTGCCCACTGAGGCCGATTCTCTCCGCTGCACCCAATGGCCGGCCGCCCTCGGGCGGCCGGTCGCGTTTCGGGTGTCGCGACGGCCCGCGCGATCCGTGCTACAGGCCGCAGGCCGGATCCTGCGGGGCCGGCGCAGGGATCACGTGGACGGGTTCGGGACGGCGCGCGTTGAAGAAGGCCTACGTCAAATCCTACGGGTGCCAGATGAACGCCTACGACGCGGCCCGCATGGCCGACGTCCTGGGGGCCGAGGGCTACGCGCCGACCGATTCGGTCGAGGAGGCCGACGTCGTCGTCCTCAACACCTGTCACATCCGCGAGAAGGCCGCCGAGAAGGTCTATTCCGAACTCGGCCGCCTGCGCGTCCTGAAGGGTGAGCGCAAGGCGCAGGGGCTCGACACCCGCATCGTGGTGGCCGGCTGCGTCGCCCAGGCCGAGGGCGCCGAGATCCAGGCCCGCCAACCGGCCGTCGACGTAGTGGTCGGCCCGCAGAGCTATCACCGTCTGCCGGACCTGCTGGCCCGCTCCCGGGAGCGGCGCGTGGTCGATACCGAGTTCCCCATCGACGACAAGTTCGATCACCTGCCCCGGCGCCGCACCGTCGGGGCGTCGGCCTTCCTCACCGTTCAGGAGGGCTGTGACAAGTTCTGCGCCTTTTGCGTGGTGCCCTACACCCGCGGCGCCGAGGTCTCGCGGCCGGTGGCGGCGGTGCTGGCCGAGGCCGAGCGGCTGGCCGAAGGCGGCGTCCGCGAGGTCACGCTGATCGGTCAGAACGTCAACGCCTATCACGGCGCCGGCGCCGACGGGGCGCCGGTGGGCCTCGCCGAACTGGTCCGGGCGGTGGCACGGATCCCGGGCATCGTCCGGATCCGCTACACCACGAGCCACCCGAACGATTTCGACGACGCGCTGATCCGGGCCCATGCCGAGGTTCCGGCCCTGATGCCCTACCTGCACTTGCCGGTGCAGTCGGGCGCGGACCGGATCCTCGCCGCTATGAACCGCAAGCATACCGGCGACCAGTACCGGCGCCTGATCGACCGCGTCCGCGCGGCGCGGCCCGACATCGCCCTCTCCTCGGACTTCATCGTCGGCTTCCCCGGCGAGACCGACGCGGATTTCGCCGAGACCCTGCGGCTCGTGCGCGAGATCGGCTTCGAGAGCGCGTACTCGTTCAAGTACAGCCCCCGCCCCGGGACCCCGGCGGCCGAGCGGGGCGATCAGGTGCCCGAACCCGTCATGGCGGCGCGGCTGGCCGAACTCCAGGCGCTGCTCGACGGCCAGCGCTATGCCTACCAGCGGGCCGCGGCGGGCCGGGTCTTCGACGTCCTGGTGGAGAAGCCCGGCCGGCATCCGGGTCAGGTGGCGGGCAAGACGCCGCACCTGCTCGCCGTCCAGTTCGACGCCGCGGCTCACCATATCGGAACTGTGGTTCCGGTGCGGATCACCGAGGCGGGCACCAACAGCCTGTTCGGACAGCTGATCTCCGCGGCCGCGGCCGCCTGAGGATGGACGAGGATGACGGCTTGAGCGCTTCGGACGGGGCGGGCGCGCGGGGCGCTCTTCGGGGACGCGGTCCAGCGACGCGGCCGTCGGGTTCGGACGAGCCCGTCGAGGTGCAGCTGACCTTCGACGACAACCGCCTCGCGAGCCTCGTCTTCGGTCAATACGATCAGAACGTGGCCCATCTCGAGCGGCGGCTCGACGTCACTGCGACGGCGCTCGGCAATCATCTCGTGATCAAGGGCTCTCCGGCGGCGACGGAGACCGCCCGCCGGGTGTTCCAGAAGCTCTATGCGCGGGTACGCACCGGCGGCAGCACGCTGACCCTGGGCGATGTGGACGGCGCCATCCGCGAGGCCTCCGCGCAGGCGACCCTGTTCCCGGCCGAGGCGATCACGGCTGAAGCCGACAAGCCGCATTTCGAGCAGATCGCAACCCGCAAGCGCGGCGCCGTGCGGGCGCGCAACCCGGCGCAGGACGCCTACATCAAGCTCCTGCGCACCAACGAGCTGGTCTTCGCCGAGGGACCGGCCGGCACCGGTAAGACCTGGCTGGCCGTCGGCCACGCGGTGTCGCTGCTGGAGCAGGGCCATGCCGAGCGGCTGATCCTGTCGCGTCCGGCGGTGGAGGCCGGCGAGCGCCTGGGCTTCCTGCCCGGCGACATGCGCGAGAAGGTCGATCCGTATCTGCGCCCGATCTACGACGCCCTCTACGACTTCATGGAGGCGCGCCACGTCGACCGCGGCTTGCAGACCGGTACGATCGAGATCGCGCCGCTGGCCTTCATGCGCGGGCGGACCCTGACCAACGCCGTGGTGCTCCTCGACGAGGCGCAGAACACCACCTCCATGCAGATGAAGATGTTCCTCACCCGCCTCGGCGAGGGATCGCGCATGATCATCACCGGCGATCCGAGCCAGATCGACCTGCCGCCGGGGCAGAAGTCGGGCCTGGTGGAGGCGGTGAAGGTGCTGGACGGAGTCGAGGGAATCGGGCGGGTGACGTTCAAGGACGTCGATGTGGTGCGCCACGACCTCGTGCGCCGGATCGTCACCGCCTACGAGCGCGCCGCCCACGGGGTGGACGAGGCCGACCGCAACCCGAACCCCCGGCGCCGGCCGCTGGGGTGACCATGCCGAACGAAATCGACCTCGCCGTCGAGGATGCGCGCTGGGAAGCCGCCGTCCCCGACCTCGAATCGCTCGTCACCCGCGCCGTAGAGGCCGGGCTCGCCGTCGCCCCCGGGAGGCCGGACGGCCCGGTCGAAGTCAGCGTCCTGCTGACGGACGACGCCGCCGTGCGGGAACTCAACCGGACCTGGCGCGGCAAGGACAAGCCCACCAACGTCCTGTCCTTCCCGGCAGCCCCGCAACCGCTTCATGCCGGGTCCGCGCGTCCGCTCGGCGATGTGGTCCTTGCGTACGAGACCCTGGTGCGCGAAAGTGCGGAGCAGTCGAAGCCGCTCCAGAATCATCTCGCCCACCTCCTCGTCCATGGCACCCTGCATTGTCTCGGTCAGGACCACGAGACCGGCGAGGCCGAGGCCGACGCCATGGAGGCCCTCGAGGTCGCGGCGCTCGCGACCCTCGGCATCCCGGACCCCTACGCCTGAGCGCGCGACGCCCGAACGACCCCAGACCCGAGAGACATGAGCAACGATCGAAGTCGCGGCGCGGCCCTGGCCGCGCCCAGTTCCACCGAGGGTGAATCCCAGAACCGGGAGCCCTGGTACGACCGCCTGCTCCAGGCGCTCCACCTCAAGCCGCGCGATTCGCTGCGCGAGGGGCTCGAGGAAGCGCTGGCGGAGCCGGATGCCGGCGAGAGCGGCCTCACCCCGCTCGAGCGCATCATGCTCAAGAACGTCCTCGGCCTGCACAAGGTGCGCGTCGACGACGTGATGGTCCCCCGGGCCGATATCATGGCGGTCTCCAACGAGACGAGCCTCGGCGACCTGCTCAAGCTGTTCCGCACGGCCGGGCATTCGCGCCTGCCGGTCTACGGCGAGACCCTCGACGACCCCCGCGGCATGGTCCACATCCGCGACCTCGTGGACCACATCGCCGCGAAGGCCGAGCCGTCCCGGCGCAGCGTCGCGGCGGCGGCGAAGCCCTCGGCGCCGGTCGTCGAGGTCGAGGCCGGCGAGCCCCCGCCCCCGCCCCCGCGGATCCGCCGGCCGGTCCCCCGGGTCCCGCGCGGCCTCGACCTCGGCAAGGTCGATCTGACGACCACCCTGGCGGCCGCGCGCATCCAGCGGCCCGTGCTGTTCGTCCCCCCCTCCATGCCGGCGATCGACCTGCTGGTCCGGATGCAGGCCACGCGTACCCACATGGCGCTGGTCATCGACGAGTATGGCGGCACCGACGGGCTGATCTCCATCGAGGACCTGATCGAGGTGGTGGTCGGCGACATCGAGGACGAGCACGACGTCGCGGAGGACAAGCATGTCCAGCGCGTCGACGGCGAGGGCGAGGTCTTCGTGGCAGATGCCCGGACGCCCCTGGCGGAGGTCTCCGAGGCGACCGGCGTGGATCTGGTGGCGGCGGTCGGCGAGATGGCCGAGGAGATCGACACCCTGGGCGGCATGATCGTGACGCTGGCCGGACGGGTCCCCTCCCGCGGAGAGCTGATCGCCGGGCCCGGCGACCTCGAATTCGAGGTGCTGGATGCCGATCCGCGGCGCCTGAAGCGGCTGCGTTTCCACAAGGGCGCCACCCGGATTGGAAATGTCGTTCCCCTCGCCCTGCCCCCGCCCTCCAGCCCGCCGGCCCCCGAGACGTCGCACCCGTGACGGTCCAGGCGTGACGCGCACGGCGGCGGGGTCCGCCCGGGTAGCACCGGCATCGGGCACCGAGAACGTCCCGGCGCCCGGATTCGTCCGGGCGATCAGGCGCCTGACCGGCTGGCGCCGCCTCGGGCTGGCTTGGCTCGTGGGCGCCGTCGCGGCTTTGGCGATGCCGCCCTTCGGTATGCTTCCGGCGCTCGCCGTGTCCCTGTCGGCGGCAACGTGGCTTCTGGACGGGGCCGCTTCCGACCGGACCACCCTGCGACGGTTCTGGCCCTGCTTCCTGATCGGCTGGGCCTGGGGCTTCGGTTATCTCACCGCCGGCCTGTGGTGGCTGGGCCAGGCCTTCCTGGTGGAGGCCGACGCGTTCCTGTGGGCGCTGCCGCTCGGCGTCATCGGCCTGCCCTTCGGGCTCGGCCTGTTCTATGGGGCCGGCTTCGGCGCCGCCGGCCTGATGTGGCGCCGCGGGCCGGGGCGGATCGCCGCCCTCGCCTTCGGGATCGGGGCCGCGGAATGGCTGCGCGGCCACCTGTTCACCGGCTTCCCGTGGAACACGCTGGGCATGGCGCTCGCCCAGAACCTCTGGCTGATGCAATGGGGCGCCGCGATCGGCCTCTATGGCCTCACCGTGCTGGCGGTGCTGATCTGCGCGGCCCCGGCGACGCTGGCCACCGGTACCCGCCCGCGCAGCCTCTTCGGTCCGAGCGCCGCGGCCGCGATCGTCCTGATCGGCATGGCCCTCTACGGCGCCGTCCGTCTCGGGCCGCCCGATCCGGTGGTGGCGGGCGTCCGGCTGCGCCTCGTTCAGCCGAACCTGCCGCAGGATGCCAAGTTCAGGCCCGAGAACCGTACCGACATCGTCGACCGTTACATCGAGCTGAGCCAGCGCCCGGTGGAGGCCGGCGAGCCGGAGCCGACCCACATCGTCTGGCCCGAATCCGCCTTCCCGTTCCTGATCCAGCGCGATCCCGACGCCCTGGCGAAGGTGGCGGCCGGCCTCAAGCCGGGGCAACACCTGATCACCGGCGCGGCCCGGGCCGAGGAGCCGCTGCCCGGCGAGCGCCTGCGCTACTTCAACGCCGTCCTGGTGATCGGTCCCGACGGGACGATCTCCGACAGCTACGACAAGGTTCACCTCGTCCCGTTCGGCGAGTACCTGCCCGCACCCCTCGACGCCGCGTTGCGGGCGCTGGGCCTGCGCCAGTTCGTGGCGATCCCGGGCGGCTTCTCGGCGGGGGCGCGCGCGGCCCAGCGGATCCTGGCGGTCCCGGGTCTGCCGCCGGTTGTGGCCACGATCTGCTACGAGGCGATCTTCCCCGGCGCCATCCTGCCGGCGGGCCACGTCGCGCCGTCGGATCGGCCGCCCGGGCTGATCCTGAACGTCACCAACGACGCGTGGTTCGGCGACACCCCGGGCCCGCGCCAGCACTTGGCGCAGGCGCGCCTGCGGGCCGTCGAGGAGGGGCTGCCCATGGTCCGGGACGCCAATACCGGGATCTCCGCGGTGATCGATCCGCATGGCCGGATCGTCGCCCGCACGCCGCTCGACCAGGAGACCTGGCTCGATGCCGACCTGCCCGCTCGCATCGTCGGCGGCACCCTGTACGGCCGTTTCGGCGACGCCGCCTTCGCGCTGATGCTCGCCGCCTGTCTCGGCGGGGCCCTGCGCGCGGGACGCCGGACATGAGCGCGGACCCGGCCGCCCCCCGCCGGATCCTGCTCGCCCTCGCCCTGATGCTGGTCGCGTTCAACCTGCGGCCGGCCCTGAGTTCGGTCGGTCCCCTGCTGGCGACCATCCGGGACGGGACCGGCCTCGGCGCCGGCGGGGCCGCGATCCTCACGACCCTGCCGGTCCTGTGCCTCGGCATCGCCTGCGCCCTGGCGGCGCCACTAATCCGCCGGATCGGACCCGATCTGGCCGTGCTTCTAGGGTCCACCATCCTGGCGGCCGGCTTGGCGCTGCGCGGCCTCGGCGGCCTCGTCCCGCTCTTCGCCGGGACGGCGCTCGCCGCCATCGGCATCGGGCTCGACAACGTCCTGTTGCCCGCCCTGGTGAAGCGCGATTTCGCCGCCAGCGGCGGTCTGATGACCGGGCTCTACACCATGACGCTCTGCCTCGGCGCCGCCGCCGGGGCCGGCGCGTCGGTGCCGGTCGAGCATGCCCTCGGGGGCGGATGGCCGTCGGCCCTGGCGGTCTGGGCGCTGCCGGCGCTGGTCTCCGCCTTCCTCTGGATCCCGTTCGCCCGCCGGACCCATGCGAGCGCGGCGCCCTCGGCCGGGCGGTTTCTGCGCAACCCCCTGGCCTGGTGGGTGACGGGCTTCATGGGCCTGCAATCGTCGCTCGCCTACATCCTGTTCGGCTGGCTGCCGCTGCTGCTCCAGGGGCGGGGCCTGTCACCGCTCGAGGCCGGCCTCTACGCGTCGCTCACCACGCTGGTCCAGGCGCCCGGCGCCCTCCTGACGGCGATGCTGGCCGCCCGCGCCCGCGACCAGCGGGGGTGGATCGTCGCGATCGCTGGGCTGACCGCGGCCGCCTTCCTGGTCCTGGCCTTCGGGTCGGCCTCCCTGCGGATCCCGGCCGCCTGCGCGCTCGGCTTCGGCATCGGCGGCTGTTTCGGCCTCGGGCTCACGCTGATCGTGCTCCGCGCGGCGGATGCCGCGAGCGCCGCGGGCCTGTCGGCCATGGCGCAGGGCATCGGTTACGCGGGCGCCTGCCTCGGCCCGCTGGCGTTCGGCCTCGCCCACGAGGCCACGGGGGGCTGGGCGGTGCCCGGTACCCTGTTCGTGGGCATCGCGACCGCCGCGATCCTGTTCGGCCTCGCCGCCGGCCGCGACCGCAAGGTCAGCGCCGTAGCGCCGGACCCGCGCGGACCTGCCGCTCAGCCGCTGGGCGCGTTCCAGACGTCAGGCCCGGCGAGCGGGTCCTGATCGTCGGGCACCCTGACGGCGCTCCTCGTGGCGCGATCCGAGGGGCGAGCTCCCGCTCCCGGACATGCCATGGCGACGCAGCATCCCTAGAGACGCTGCGCCGCCTCGCAATACTCAGCGTTTTGTTGCCACGGTAAGCCGCCAACCATGCGGTGCCGGTGCCGTCGAGAGGTGAGACACCCAGCGTGCCCCTCAGCGACGCTCCAAAAACGCCCTTGACGAGAGTTCCCCACGGCATTCGATTACTCCGAGTATTTCGCGCCGTCGGCCGGTCGGCGTGACTGCGTCGGGCATCGGAGAATCGGAATGACGGGCATCGACACGGCGAGGATCCCGCGGATATCGGTGGCGCTGCTCGCGCTGGCTCTGATGACGGCGAAGGCTGAGGCGCGCGGGTTCGGCGGCGGGTTCCATGGCGGCATGATCGGGCCCCGGGTCGGCGCCTGGGGGCGGCCGGTTGGGCCAATCCACCCAGGCTTCGCCTTCCGGCCCCACGTCTCTCATCCGTGGCGTCATGGCCCCTGGGGCTACGTGTACGGGCTCGGAGGCTTGGGCCTGGGCCTCGGCTACGGCGGCCTGTTCGGCGGGTACGGCTATCCCTGGTACGACGATGTCTACGTCTACAGGCCGCCCATCGATCGTCCTCCGGTCGAGGTGATCGTCGAGACCGAAGAACCCGCGCCGGATGAGCCTGCCGCCGTCGCGGCCTGCGCGCATCGGTTCAAGACCTACGATCCGGCGAGCTGGACCTATGTCGGCAAAGGCTATGTGCGCCGCCACTGCCCTTGAAGGGGCATGGCGCATCGTCTCGAGACTTCCGGCGACCGCCCCTCGCGATGACGCCCGGTCCAAGGAAAAGGCCCCGCGGATTTGCATCCGCGGGGCCTCTCATCTGTCGGCCGAGTGAGGTAGAGAAAAACCTACTCTGCGGCGACCCGGTGGGCCTGCGAGCCGTCCGTATAGGTCTCGGCCTGCAGACGCTTGCCCGGGGCGGCGCGGCCCGGCAGCGGCGGCAGGGCCTTGGCCTTCTCCAGATCGATGCCCGCGCCCTCGGCCACGCGACGGCCGTAATCCGCGTCGGCATGCCAGAAGTGCCAGACCATCCGCAGCTGGATCGGCTCCGGGCACTGCTTCATGTCACCGACCAGGTTGGCGATCAGGTCGTCCCGCTCCCAATCCTGGAACGAGCGGTAGCGGACGCCGGCCTGGGTGTAGTCGTCCTCGGTGCGCGAGGTCTGGTAGCGGCCGAGATTGCCCTCCACCGGCTGGTGGTAGTCCCGGGCCGGCTTCGGGGCCTCGCGCAGGCCCTCGGCGAGCGTCGAGGGCTCGTAGTTGATGTGCTTGTTCGGACCGGTCCCGTCGACCGAATAGGTCATCTGGCCGTCCCGCTGGTTCGAATAGACCTTCACACCGGGCTGCGGCGCGTTGATCGGCAGCTGCAGGTAGTTGGCGCCGACCCGGTAGCGCTGGGTGTCCGAGTAGGACAGCGTCCGGCCCTGCAGCATCTTGTCGTCCGAGAAGTCGACACCGTCGACCAGGACGCCGGTGCCGAAGGCCGACTGCTCGACCTCGGCGAAGAAGTTGTCCGGCACCCGGTCAAGCACCATGCGGCCGCACGGCAGAAGCGGGAACTGGTCCACCGGCCACAGCTTCGTATCGTCCAGCGGATCGAACGAGAGATGGTCGTTCGGGCCGTCCGGCATGATCTGCACGGCGAATTCCCACTCTGGGAAATTGCCGGCCTTGATGTTGTCGTAGAGGTCGCGGGTCGCGTGACCCACGTCCTTGCCCTGGATCTCGGCGGCCTGGGCCGAGGTCAGGTTGCGGACGCCCTGCTTCGGGATCCAGTGGAACTTGCAGAGCACGGCCTCGCCCTGGTCGTTGACCAGCTTGTAGGTGTTGACGCCCGAGCCTTCCATCTCACGGTAATTGGCCGGGATGCCCCAGGGCGACTTCAGATGTGTCACCATGTGGATCGACTCGGGGTGCTGGGACACGAAGTCGAAGAAGCGCCACGCCTCCTGGCGGTTGGTCACCGGATCCGGCTTGAACGCGTGGATCATGTCGGGGAACTTGATCGCGTCGCGGATGAAGAACACCTTGAGGTTGTTGCCAACCAGGTCCCAATTGCCGTCGACGGTCTTGAACTTCACCGCGAAGCCGCGCGGGTCGCGCTCGGTCTCGGGGCTCTCCTTGGCGCCGGCGACGGTGGAGAAGCGCACGAACATCGGCGTCTTCACGCCGGTCTCGGTCAGCACGCGGGCGCGGGTGTACTTGGAGGCCGGCTCGTTGCCGATCTTGCCGTAGGCCTCGAAATAGCCGTGGGCGCCGGCGCCGCGGGCATGAACGACGCGCTCCGGGATCCGCTCGCGATCGAAATGGGTGATCTTCTCGATGAACTGGTAGTTCTCGAGGGTCGCCGGGCCGCGCTCACCGACCGTGCGGGTGCTTTGGTTGTCGCGGACCGGATGGCCCTGGCGGGTGGTCAGGATCGGGCGTTGATCGCTCATGCGCAGCATCTCTCCATGGGGCGAAGGCTCGCTCATGTGCGCGAAGCCAACCTGGAAGTGTTCTGGTGAAACGTTATGACCCCGGCATGACCCGGAGGCAAATGCATCGTTGCAAAGAGCGTGATAGGCGCAGTCTATGAATCTCGCTGGCCTCTCGCTCCGCGATCTTGAATATGTCGTGGCCGTCGCCGACGAGGGGCATTTCGGCCGGGCGGCCGAGCGCTGCAATGTCAGCCAGCCGACCCTCAGCGTGCAGGTCCGCAAGCTGGAAACCGCCCTCGGCCTGACCTTGTTCGAGCGCTCGAACCGGCGGGTCCTGCTCACCGAGGCTGGTCAGGCGATCGTCCGGCAGGCACGGGTCGTGCTGGCGGAGGCGCAGCGCCTGCTGGCGCTCGCCAGCGAGGGGCGCGGCTCCCCGCTGACGGGACGTCTGGTGCTGGCGGCGATCCAGACGCTGGGTCCGTACTTCTTCCCGCTGGTGCTGCGGCCGCTGCGCGAGCAGTACCCGTCGCTGATGCTCTCGCTGTCGGAGTCGCGCACCGCCGAGATCGTGGATGGCCTGCGCGATGGCCGCATCGACGCGGCCCTGGTCTCCCTGCCGCTGCCTTTGCACGGGCTCGCCGTCTCGCCGCTCTTCGTGGAGCCGTTCTGGCTCGCCTGTCCGGCCGAGCACGCCCTGGCCCGGGGCGGCGCGCTCTCGGCGACCGAGATCGCCGGGCCGGATTTGCTGCTGCTCGACGAGGGCAATTGCCTGCGCGACCAGGCGATCGCGGCCTGCGGCGCCGGCTCGTCGGTCGGGCGGCACGCCACGAGCCTGGAGACCCTGCGCTCGATGGTGGCGGCTGGTGCGGGATACACGTTGCTGCCGGCCCTCGCGGTGCCTGCCGGCCCCGATCCGACCGGGCTGACGGTCACCCGGGCCTTCGACGTCGATGGGCCGGGGCGGACCATCGCACTGGTCTGGCGGGCGAGCGACCCGCGCGCCGCGGGGCTCACGAACCTCGCCGCCTTCTTCCGGGCCCATGCGCCGCCCGGCACCGCCGCCTGCCGCGACGGGGAGCCGGTGGTCTGACGGCGCTTCGAAGCCCCGCGCGGGTCGTCAAGGCCGGCCCGGGCCGACCGTTCGGACCCGGCGCCCGACGCCCCGAATCCGTGGGCCTTGACCGCGGGATGCGGGCGGGGATGGGATAGGTGGATCGTCCGAGATCTCGGCGAGGGGCGGGAACGGGTCGATGCGGCGCACGGCACTCTGGGCGGTTCTCGCGATGGTGGCCCCCGCGGCGGCCCGGGCCGAGCCCGAGGACAGCTTCGCCCGCGTCGACGCGATCAACCGCGCCTCCCTGGTGATGACTGTCGAGATCGGCATCGTCCCGCGCGCCCTCGGAGCCCGTATCGCGCGGGCCCTGGATCAGGTCGCCGCGGAGGCCGCCAAGCCCGGCGCCGACCGGCCGGACGATTATCTCCGGATCGAGCCCCTGATCGTGGCCAAGGCCGGTCCGGACGCCACGCGCCTGCATTCCGGCCGCAGCCGCCAGGACATCATCCCGACGGTGCTCAAGCTCGAACAGCGCGACCGCCTCCTCGCCCTCGCCGAGGCCCTGGACGAAACGCGGGCCGCCCTGCTGACGCGGGCCGAGGGCGAGGCCGACACGATCGTCCCCGCCTACACCAACGGGGTCCAGGCCCAGCCGACGACGCTGGGCCACTACCTGTTGGGCTACGCGGAGGTGCTCGCCCGCGATGCGGATCGGCTGCACGAGGCCTGGGGCCGCCTGAACCTGTCGCCCCTCGGCGCCGCGGCCCTCGGGACGTCGAGCTTTCCGGTGGACCGCGCGCGCCTGGCGGCGCTCCTCGGCTTCGACGCGCCCGTGGAGAACAGCTACGACGCGGGCCAGCTCGCCCCGATGGATATGGGCCTGGAGCTGACGGCGCTCGCCGCGAACCTCGCGACCACCGCGGGCAGCTTCGCGCAGGATCTCTACGCGCAGTATCACCAGACCCGGCCGTGGATCCTGCTGCGGGAGGGGGCGCTGACCGGCCCGAGCAGCATCATGCCGCAGAAGCGCAATCCCGTGGCGCTCTACGCCCTGCGGATGAAGGCCAGCGACGTCGTGGGCGCCGCGCAGGCCTTCGCGGTCATGGCCCACAACGTCGATTCCGGCATGCCGGACTACAAGCGCAATCAGGCCGAACCGCCGGGCCGGACCCTCGCCGAGGCCGCCACGATGTGCCGGCGCTGGACCAGCATCTTCGATGGTCTCGTCGTCGACCGCGCGCGGGCCGCCGACGAGGTCGCGGCCGATTACGCGACCACCACCGAACTCGCCGATACGCTCCAGCGCGAGGCGGACGTGCCGTTCCGCCTCGGCCACCATTTCGCGTCAGAGCTCGTGAGCTACGGGCGCAGCCACGACCTGCGCCCGGCCGACCTGCCCTTCCTGGAGGTCCGACGGATCTACGCCGAGGCGGCCGCCGGGACGGGGTTGAAGCCGGACCTGCCCCTGGACGAGGCCCGATTCCGGGCGTCGCTGTCGGCCCGGGGCATGATCGATGCGGCGAAGGGGCTCGGCGGCCCGCAGCCCGCGGAGGTCCGGCGCATGCTCTCCGGTGCCCGGGCGCGCCTGGAGGCCGATCGCGACTGGCTCGCCGGACGCCGTGCGGGCCTCGCTACCGCCCGGGGGAAACGCGACGCCGCCTTCTCTGACTTGGCCCGGGAGCCCTGATCTCGGCGCGGGGCCACCGTGCCGAAACGTCGCCGTAAGAGGGCCAATATTGCGCTATAGCGCGCCTCACGCCCGACGTTCCGCGCGGGTAGCCTCCGTCGGTCGCCTTGCCCTCCTTCCGCACCCTCGGCCTCTGGGCCGCCCTCGCTGCCGCCTCCGCGGCCATCTCGTTCGGCCTGATGTCCGCGCAGTTCCCGGCTGCGCTGCTGCTCGGGCCGATGATCGGGGCGATCGCCTTCGGGGTCGGCGGATCCGGGCTGCACGTGCCGCGCGCCGCCTTCCAGGCCGCGCAGGCGATGATCGGTTGCCTCGTGGCGCATGCGGTGACCGGGCAGATCGCCCAGACCCTGCTGGAGGACGGCCCGCTCATCGTCGCCGTCGTGCTGGTGACTGTGGCGGTCAGCGGCGTCGTCGGTTGGGTCCTGACCCGCCTGCGCGTGCTGCCCGGCACCACGGCCGCCTGGGGCTCGTCGCCGGGTGGCGCCTCCGCGATGGTGGCGATGGCCGAGGATTTCGGCGCGGACCCGCGCCTGGTGGCCTTCATGCAATATGTCCGCGTGGCGGCGGTGGTGTTCTCGGCTTCCCTCGCCGCCCGCTTCCTGATGGAGACGCCGGTCCCGGGGGCTTCGGCGGGGGCCGGCGAGGTGACCGGGCCGCTCTCGCTCCTGGCGACGCTGTCGGTCGCCGTGGTGGGCGCCGGCGCGGCCCTGGCTCTCCGGGTCCCGGCCGGCGCGCAGGTCGGACCGATGGTGCTCGGCAGCCTGCTCCACGCCACCGGGCTCGTCCGCATGGCGCTGCCGGTGCCGATCCTGGAACTCGCCTATGCCTGCATCGGCATCTATGTCGGCCTGCGCTTCACCCGGGAGACCCTGCGCCTGACCGTGTCGGCCCTGCCGGGCATCCTGGTGGCGACCTTCTCGGTCATCGCCCTCTGCGCCGCCTGGGGCTGGGGGCTGACCCTGCTGCTGCCGATCGACCTGCTCACCGCCGTCCTCGCCACGAGCCCCGGCGGCCTCGACTCGGTGGCGATCATCGCCGTGGGCTCGAAGGCCGATGTGTCCTTCGTCCTGGCAGTCCAGACGCTGCGCCTGTTCGTGGTGCTGCTCACCGGTCCGCTGCTCGCCAAGTGGATCAGCCGGTCCGTGCCCGAAGGCGCGGCGCGATGAACGCCCTGGTCCTCGCCTTCCTCAATTCCTGGCGCGGCCTGCGCCACGGCGCGCGCACCGAGCGGGCGGTGCGCCAGGAATTGGCGCTGCTGGCGCTGGGCGTGCCGCTCGCGCTGTTTCTCGGCGCGACCTTATGGGTGCGCGTCGCCCTGATGGTCAGCCTGCTGCTGATGCTGGCCGCCGAATTCCTCAACACCGCCGTCGAGAAGCTCTGCGATCACGTCCACCCCAGCCACCACCCGATGATCGGCACCGTGAAGGACCTCGCCTCCGCCGGCACCTTCATGGCACAGGCGGCAGCGCTGCTGGTCTGGGTGGCGGCACTCGTGGAGCGGCTGGGCTGATCTGCCCCGCCGGCCGGGCGCTCGCATCCCTGGCCGGGAGGGTCTATCTGGCGGGCACGTTCCATCGCACCCGCTCGAGACCCCGCACCGTGACGGACTACATCCGCAAGATCCTCACCGCCCGCGTCTATGACGTGGCGATCGAGAGCCCGCTCGATCCGATGCCGCGGATGACAAAGCGGCTCGGCCGGCCGGTGCTGCTGAAGCGCGAGGATCTGCAGCCGGTCTTCTCGTTCAAGCTGCGCGGCGCCTACAACAAGATGTCGGCCCTCAGCGCGGACCAGATCGCCCGCGGCGTGGTCTGCGCCTCCGCGGGCAACCACGCCCAGGGCGTGGCCCTGGCCGCCGCCAAGCTCGGCGCCCGGGCGGTGATCGTGATGCCGCGCACCACCCCGTCGATCAAGGTCGATGCCTGCCGGGCGCGCGGGGCCGAGGTCGTGCTGCACGGCGACGCCTTCGACGAGGCGCTCGCCGAGGCGAAGATCCGCGAGGCCGAGGAGGGCCTGACCTTCCTGCACCCGTTCGACGATCCCGACGTGATCGCCGGCCAGGGCACGATCGGCAAGGAGATTTTGGAGCAGCATACCGGCCCGATCGAGGCGATCTTCGTGCCCGTGGGCGGCGGCGGGCTCGCCGCCGGCATCGCCACCTTCGTGAAGTACCTGCGGCCCGGCACCAAGGTGATCGGCGTCGAGCCGGAGGATGCCGCCTGCATGGCCGCGGCGCTGGCGGCGGACACCCGGGTCAGCCTCCCCTCGGTCGGCCTGTTCGCCGATGGCGTCGCCGTGCGCCAGGCCGGCGAGGAGACGTTCCGGCTCTGCCGGGAGCACCTCGACGAGGTCATCACCGTCGACACGGACGCCATGTGCGCCGCCGTCAAGGACATCTTTGACGATACCCGCGCGGTGTCGGAGCCCTCCGGCGCGCTGAGCGTCGCGGGCGCCAAGGTCTACGCCGAGCGCGAGGGCGGCACCGGCACGCTGATCGCCATCTCGTCGGGGGCGAACCTCAATTTCGACCGCCTGCGCCACATCGCCGAGCGGGCCGAGATCGGTGAGCAGCGGGAGGTCCTGATCGGCGTGACCATCCCGGAGCGGCCCGGCGCCTACCGGGCCTTCATCAACGCCCTCGGGCCGCGGGCGATCACCGAGTTCAATTACCGCCACGCGCCGGGCGCCGAGGCGCAGATCTTCGTGGGCATCAACGTCGCCGGCGGCAGGCGCGAGAAGCAGGCGCTGCTCGCCGCCCTGCACGAGGCCGGCTACCGGGCCCTCGACATGAGCGACAACGAGATGGCTAAGGTCCATGTCCGCTACATGGTCGGCGGGCGGGCCGTGGGTGTGGCGCACGAGCGCCTGTTCCGATTCCAGTTCCCGGAGCGGCCGGGCGCGCTGATGAAGTTCCTGGACGCGCTGGGTCCGGACTTCGACATCACGCTGTTCCACTACCGCAACCACGGGGCGGATTACGGCCGCGTGCTCGCCGGAATCGCGGTCCCGCCGGCGGAGCGGGCCAGGTTCGATGCCGTGATCGAGGCCCTGGGCTACCCGGCCACCGACGAGACCGAGAACCCGGCCTATCGGCTGTTCCTCGACGGCGAAAGTCGCGGTGCGGCTTGACGGCGGAGGCGGATCACGCCTCCGCCTCCTCCACCGTGACGACGTCCGGCAGCGCCCGCAGCTTGGCGGCGATCGCCGCGACGCTCGTCCGGGATAGCCGCACGAAGGTGATGGCGACCTCGTCGTAGTCCGGGTCGGCGCTCGGCCGAACCGTGAAGGTCCGCACCCGTGAGGCGCGCTCGCCGGTCGCCGCCTGGAGGGTGTCGATCGACAGTGCGTCCTTCCGCACGGTGAGCCGCAGGGTCTGCGTGCGCATTCGCGCGCGCCAACGCTCCTCGAAGGGTTTCACGCCCGCTAGGATGCCGACGACGAGCGCGGTCGTCGTCAGCGCCGGCACGTAGAGCCCGCTGCCCACGGCCAGGCCGATCGCTGCGACGCCCCAAAGGCTCGCCGCCGTCGTCAGCCCCTTCACCACCTCGCCGCGCAGCAGGATCGTGCCCGCACCCAGGAAGCCGATGCCCGACACCACCTGCGCGGCGATCCGCGAGGGATCGAGGACGACATGGTCCACGCCGAGCACATCGCCGAAGCCGTAGGCCGAGACGATCATGATCAGGCAGGACCCGACGCAGACCAGCATGTGCGTGCGCAGGCCCGCCGCCCAGAGCAAGCGCTCGCGCTCCAGCCCGATCACGCTGCCGGACAGTGCCGCCAGCGCCAGCCGCGCCACCATCTCCCCGTTGCCGATCAATGCCGCCTCCGCTCCGTCGCTCCGCAGGGAAGCGGCCTATCCTGGAGGATGGAGCGCCGGCCGATCAAGCGGTGCCGAGGGCGGCCTTCTCGACCTCGTAGGCGGCCCGGATGGCCGGTTCCCCATAGGTCCGTTCCAGGCGCCGGACCGTGAAATGGGCGTGCGCCGTCGCCTGGAAGTGGTTCATGAAGGCGGTGTTGACCGCCGCGCCCCCGAACGCGCCCAGGATCGGTACGGTCTGCGCGGCGACCTTCTGCGACACCACGAGGCCGAAACGTGCCGCGATCTGCGCGGTGAACCGGATCAGGGCCGGGGCAGACTGGTCGAGAAGCGTCTTGCTGCCGGCATAGCGGGCGGCCTCCGCCAGGGTCTTGGCCAGGGCGGCACGCACGGCGAAGTAGCCGCTCTCCGTCAGGGCGGAGCCCGCCTCCGTCGCGGCTGACGTCCGGCCGCTCAGGGCGAAGACCTGGACGCAGGCGAGCGCGCCTTCAGGGGTTTCCAGATCCTCGCCCTCCTCGCGGGCGATCTCGGCGATTGAGCGCAGCATCAGCGTCGTGGAGACCGGGAGTTCGACGGCCAGGGTCGTGAGGCCGAACGCGCCTCCCACCGCTCCGGAGAGCGCCGCCAAGGCCTTGTGCTTGGCATCGCCCGAACCGAGGAGCCGCGTCATCCGGCTCGCGGCCTTCGCGGTGGCCGCACCCAGGGCATCGTCCGACGTGGGCGCCAAGGCCTTGCGCGGCAGCGTCGCCAGGGCGACCCGCAACGCCACGCGCATCGCGGCCTCGGTGCTGCGGCTGACCGCCTCGGTCACGGGGGCGGGCAGCGAGCGGCCGATGAGGTCGAGGGGGGCTCCCGCCGCCGCGGAGAGGCGCGCGGCGAGGCTCGGGCGCTCCAGTGCCGCCACCGCCCGGCGCAGGGCGGCGAGATCCGCGTCGCTCAGCACGGTCTCTCGGGTCACCGCCGGCAGGATTTCGCCGGCGCGGGTGAGGTCGGTCGTGCTCATCCGTAGATCCCTGGATCTGTTCCGGTCACGCGGTGCCCGGGGCCCGCGCCGTGGAAGGAAGCTCGGCGCCCGGCATGCGGTTCCCCGCCATGTCGGCGGCCCGCGCCGCCTCGGCGGCCGGCCGGGTGCCGCGGCGCCCAACGGCGAGGCAGAGGGCCAGCACCGGGATGCCGACCAGCGATGTTATCACGAAGAAGGCCGGATACCCGATCGCCGCGACCACGAAGCCCGACGCCCCCGCGATCAGCTTGCCCGGCAGGGCGTAGAGCGACGAGAACAGCGCATACTGCGTCGCCGCGTAGGCCCTGCTGGTGAGGCTCGACATGTAGGCGATCAGCACGATGCCCGCAAAGGAGCCGCAGAAATTCTCGACGGAGATCGCCACGGTCAGGCGCCAGACCTCCGGCCCGCCGGCCGACAGCCACGCGAAGGCGAGGTGCGAGGCCGCGGCCAGGAACGCGCCGAGGAGCAATGTCGGGAAAAGCCCGAGTCGGGCGAGCGCCCAACCGCCGGCGAAACCGCCCGCGATCCCCACCCAGATTCCGTAGAGCTTGGTGACGGTGGCGATCTCCCGGAGGTCGAAGCCCCGGGTCCGATAGAGCGGGCTCGCCATCACCCCGGACAGGAAGTCCGGCAGGCGGAAGAGGGCCACGAGCAGGAGGATGCCCCAGAGGGCGTTCCCGAAGCGAGCGTGGAGCTCGGTCAGGGGCTCCAGGATGGCGCGGCGAATCGACCCGATCCGCGAGCCGCCTGCGGTCTCCGCCGGGGCTGCGCGGGCGACGTCGAAGGCCGGCGCCAGCAGCGCCGCGACCATCCCCACCAGCATGAGCGCGGCCATGATCAGGTAGGCCAGCGTCCAGCCCCCGGCCGCGGCGATGAACAGCGCGCCCGCGCCCGCGGCGATCAGGCCGAGGCGGTAGCCGAGGTTCGAGGTCGCCGCCAGGATGCCCTGGAAGTCGCTGCCCGCCGCGTCGATGCGCCAGCCGTCGATGACGACGTCCTGGCTCGCCGCGCAGAACGCCATCAGGAAGGCCGCGAGCCCCAGCAGCGCGAGGTTCGTCTTCGGGTCGGCGAAGGCCATCAGGACGAGGCACAGGGCGACCGCCGCCTGGGTCGTGACCATCCAGGCCCGGCGGCGTCCGAGCCGGGCGCTCAGGACAGGCACGTCCAGGCGGTCGATCGCCGAGGCCCACAGGAACTTCAGCGAGTAGGGCAGTGCCACATAGCTGAACAGCCCGATGGCCCGCACGTCGATATCCGAGAAGGCGAGGCGGAGCGTGAAGGTCCCCAGCACCAGCAGCAGCGGCAGGCCGGACGAGAATCCGAGCGCGAGCATCAGCGCGATGCGCCGATCCTCGACGATGTCGCGGAGGCGGAAGCGGCGCATCGCCTGTGGTGGGTTGCCCATGGCATGGAACTCCTGAGCCCTCATGGCCTTGATCTCGCGAAATCGTGGCAACCTTGCGCCGCGGAGCGTCTCGCCGGATTGTGATGCCACTTGCCGGAGGCTTGATCGAACGCCGCTTAACGCGATGTCCACCACCGGGGGATCGCGGCGTGCAGGAGACGCCGGCGGACCCCCACGTCGCTGCACAGAGTATGGAATGATGCGTTGAGTGCCCGGTCCGAGCCCGCCCTGCCGCCGGCGACGCTGGTCGATGCCTTCGCTCGAAGCCCGTCGCCGATGGTGATCACCGACGCGCGCGCGCCGGACAACCCTGTTGCCTGGGCCAACGACGCGTTCCTGCAGGTTACCGGGTACGGCCTGCAGGAGGTCGTCGGGCGCAATTGCCGCATGCTTCAGGGCCCTGCGACCGACCGAACCGCCGTCGAGCGGATCCGCGCTGCGATTCAGGTGGCGGAACCGATCTCGGTGGAACTGCTGAACTATCGCAAGGACGGTACGCCGTTCTGGAACGCGATGACCATCACGCCGGTGAGCGATACGGAGGGCGTGGCGTTCTACTACGCCGCTCAGGCGGACATGACCTATGTCCATCAGCTCGAAGACACCATGCGTGACACCACCGGCGAGCTGGAACGCCTGGTCGAGGCACGCACGCATGCCCTGAGCGCAGCCCTGGAGCAGAAGACCGCCCTGCTGCACGAAGTCGATCACCGGGTGAAAAACAACCTGCAGGTGATCTCATCGCTGATGCTGCTCAAGGCCCGCCGGACGCCCGAGGGCGAGGCGCGCGACGCGCTTCAGAACATGGCCGAGCGCATCGGTGCCTTGTCGACGGCGCACCGGCTGCTCTATTCCGAGGGGGACTGCGCGCATTTCAACCTCGGCGACTTCGCGGCCGAGTTCCTGGCCGACATGAATGCCGGCCTCGATCCGGAAGTGCGGCGGATCGAGGCCGACGTTGAGCCGATCGCGGTGGCGGCCGCCATGGCGGCGCCGCTGGCCCTGCTCATCCACGAACTGACCGCCAATGCGTTGCGCCACGCCTTCCCGGACGCCCGCGAGGGGCGGGTCTCGATCGCCGCCCGGCGGACGGAGAGCGGCATGCACCTGACGATCCGCGATGACGGGGTCGGGCTGGCGGCCGTGTCGCCCAATCCGGCGGGTTTCGGGCGCAATCTCGTGGAGATGGTTGTGCGGCAGATGCGCGGAACCATAGCCTGGGCGGATGCCGGACCGGGCACCGTCGTGGAGATCGATATCCCGCTGAAGTCCGTGTCTTGAGTCTTGCGTGTGAACGCTCCAAGCTTGCGGCGGCGTCCACAGCACGGTGACACGGAGAACGCATGGGCACCGGGAACGCCGCGTTGGAAGCCGCGCTCCGCGTCCTCGTGGTGGAGGACGAGGCGCTGATCGCGCTCGAACTCGAATGCCTGCTGGACGAGCTTGGCCATATCACGGTGGGCATCGCCGGAAATTCCACCGAGGCCATCGCCATGGGCCGTTCGACCGCACCCGACGTCGCGCTGGTGGATATTCATCTCATCGACGGCCCGACCGGCATCGAGGTCGCCCGGGCGCTCTCGCAGGACCGGCGCACCACCGTTGTGTTCATGACCGCCAACGCGAAGCGCATTCCCAAGGATTTCGCCGGCGCCATCGGGGTGATCGCCAAGCCCTATTCCGAGCGCGTGGTGGCCAGCACCCTCGACTACGTGGCGGATCGGCGCGCCGGCCGCGGCGAGCCGGCTTGTCCGGACGGGTTCTGGCCCGCACCGGTCTGAGGTCCGGGTCAAAGGGGTGCGGCGGCACTGAACCGTCTGCGAGGGACGATTCTTGGGCTGATCGAGAAGACGCGCAGCCCGGGACTACCAAACCACTTCCCTTCCCTCGGACGGGAGCGGAGACCCACGCGTGCGTCCGATCATTGCCCTCATCCGGCAGCGATATGTAAATCCGGTGGGTCCGCAGCGGCGAGTATAGGCGCGATCGGCCGCTCCCGCTCTCCAACCGCGACGTGTCAGAGGCGAACCCCTCAGCCCCGTCCCTCCCGTTCGCGCTTCAGCCGGTAGAGGGCATCCAGCGCCTCCCGGGGCGTCAGCGCATCCGGATCGATGGTGTCGAGCATCGCCCCGAGGGGATCCTCGGGGGGCGCCTCCGGGGGCGGAGGCGGCGCCAGGGCGGCGAAGAGTGGCAGGTCGTCGATCCGGGCTCGGGCGGGGCGGCCGCGCTCGGCCTTCTCCAGACTCTTGAGGATCGCCCCGGCCCGGGTCACGACGCTGCCCGGTAGCCCGGCCAGGCGGGCCACCTGAAGGCCGTAGCTGCGCTCGGCCACCCCCGGCACGACCTCGTGCAGGAACACGACGCCGTCCCGGTGCTCGGCCACCTTCAGGGTGGCGTTCTCGAGCCGGGCGAGGCGGTCGCCCAAAGCGGTCAGCTCGTGGAAATGCGTGGCGAAGAGCGCCCGGCAGGCGTTCACCTCATGCAGGTGCTCCAGGCAGGCCCAGGCGATGGACAGGCCGTCGAAGGTCGCGGTACCGCGGCCGATCTCGTCCAGGATCACCAGCGAGCGGCGGCTCGCCTGATTGAGGATCGCGGCGGTCTCGACCATCTCGACCATGAAGGTCGATTGCCCCCGGGCGAGGTCGTCGGCGGCGCCGACCCGGGAGAACAGCCGGTCGACCCGCCCGATCCGCGCCTCGGCGGCCGGCACGAAGGCGCCGATCTGGGCGAGCACGGCGATCAGCGCGTTCTGGCGCAGGAACGTGGACTTGCCGCCCATGTTGGGGCCGGTGATCAGCCGGATCCGGCCGCGGGTCTCGCCCGAGAGGTCGCAATCGTTGGCGATGAACGGCTCCCCCGCCCGGCGCAGGGCCGCCTCGACCACCGGGTGCCGCCCGCCCGCCACGACGAAGCTCAGCGAATCGTCGACCACGGGCCGGCGCCAGTCGAGCTCGACCGCGAGTTCGGCGTGGCTCGCCGCCACGTCGAGGCCGGCCAGCGCCTCGGCAACCTCGGCGACGGCGTCGGCCCGGGCGAGGACGCGGGCCGAGAGGTCGTCGAACACCGCCGCCTCCAGGGCCAGCGCCCGGTCGGAGGCCCCTGAGATCTTGGATTCGAGCGCGCCCAGTTCGACGCTGGTGAAGCGCATCGCGTCCACCATGGTCTGGCGATGGACGAAGTCGCTCTGGAGTCCCTTCAGACAGGCTTCGCCGACGGATTGCGGAACCTCGATGAAGTACCCGAGAAGGTTGTTATGCTTGATACGCAGCGTCCGGCAGCCGGTCTGCTCGGCGTAGCGCGCCTGCAGGGCGGCGACGACCTTGCGGGAATCCTGGCCGAGGATGCGGGCTTCGTCGATCTCCGCATGGTAGCCGGCCCGCACGAAGCCGCCGTCCCTCCGGCTGAGGGGAAGGTCGTCGGCGAGGGCCGCCGTCAGCGTCGCGATCAGCTCCGGATCGGCCGCGGCGAGGTGGCCGGCCAGCCGGGCGAGATCCTCCGGCAGGGCTGGGATGGCGGACAGGCGCCCCCCGAGTTCCGCCGCCACGGCCAGGCCGTCCCGGATCGCCGCGAGATCGCGCGGTCCCGCCCGGCCGAGTCCGGTCCGCGACAGGGCGCGGGCGAGGTCGGGGGCCCGGGCCAGGGCGTCGCGCAGGCCGCCGCGCAGGGCGGCATCGTCCACGAGATGCACCACGGCGGCATGGCGCCGGGCGATGGCCTCGAGCTGGGTCAGCGGACCGGCGAGGTGCTCGGCCAGCAGGCGTGCCCCGTTGGCCGTCACGGTGCGGTCGATGGTGGCGAGGAGGCTGCCGGTGCGCTCCCCGGACAGGGTGCGGGTGAGTTCGAGATTGAGCCGGGTCGCCGCGTCGATCGCCAGCGTCCCGCCCGCATCCTCGCGGGTCGGGACCGCCAGGGTCGGCCGCGCCGCGAGCTGCGTCCGGGCGATGTAGAGGAGCGCGGCACCGGCGGCCGCGATCTCGGCCCGGGTGAACTGGCCGAACCCGTCGAGGGTCGAGACGCCGTACTGCTCGCGCAGCCGCCGCTCGGCCGCCTGCGGTTCCAGTTCCGCCTGCGCGAGCGGCACGATCGCGGCGCGGCTCTCCTGCCAGAGCCGCGCCAGGGCGGGATCCGCGTGGATCGCCTCCGACAAGACGATCTCCCGCGGGTCGTGCCGGGCGATGGCGCCGGCGAGATCGCCACCCGCGACCTCGCTCAGGGCGAAGCGCCCGGTGGAGATGTCGACGGCGGCCAGACCGTAGGCGACCACCCCCTCCCCGGTCTTGCGGCGTCCGATCGCCAGCAGAAGGTTGGCCCGGGCCGGATCGAGGAGCCGGTCCTCCGTGATCGTGCCCGGCGTGACGAGGCGCACCACCTCCCGGCGCACGACCGATTTCGGGCCCCGTTTCTTGGCCTCGGCGGGATCCTCGGTCTGCTCGCACACGGCGACCCGGTGCCCGAGGGCGATCAGGCGATTCAGGTAATCGTCGGAGCGCTCGACCGGCACGCCGCACATCGGGATCTCGGTCCCCGCGTGCCGGCCGCGCTTCGTCAGGACGATCCCGAGCGCCCGGGAGGCGATCTCGGCATCCTCGAAGAACAGCTCGTAGAAGTCGCCCATCCGGTAGAAGAGAAGGCAATCCGGATTCGCGGCTTTGATCTCGATGTATTGCGCCATCATCGGCGTGGCGCCGGCCGGGTCGAGGCCGGGGGCGTGCGTGATATCGGCGGCGGGGCGGACGGCGGTTCGAGCCATGACGCCTCTTAGCAGAGCGGCGTCCGCGAATCAGGACGCGTACACCGACGCGGCTGGGGAGAAGCCGCCGCGGCGGTGGATGATCGCAGGCTGCCGCTCGCGGAGGAGCGCGGCGCCGTACCCGTATCCTGAGGCTCAGTAGCGCGGGCCGCCGGTGGTGTTGCCGAGCTGCTGCTGATAGCCGGGCCGCGACGGATTGCGCGCGTTCGGATTGCCGTGGCGCATCGTGTTGAGGCGGCGCATCCGCCGCTCGTGGCGGGTGGAATGATGGCGGTGCATCCGGTGATGGTCATGCATCGCGATGGTCTCGACCAAGTCGTGCCCGGCCAGGCCGGACTGTGGCAGGGCCGGAGCGGCCTGGGCGGTCGCCGTGGCGGCCATGATGCCGCCGAAGACGAAGCCCGCAGTCATCAGGGTGTGGAAAGACATCGTCGCGTATCTCCGGAACGCTCTCATGAGCACCCACCCAAAGGGAAAGTGATCGAAAGGTTCCGGAATGTCGCTGAGAACGCAGAAGTGAATTTATTCTGAATGCAGGATTAATCGATCGTCCTGCACGTACACCGCGCCCGATCCTTCGACGCTTCCGAGACTAGAAGAGGACCTGCAAGCCACGGCACATTTCGACTGTGCCGGATCCTCTGCCCCTCTACTGGAGCGGCGTTCAAGCAAGGAAGTCGGCGAGATCGGCGTTGACCGAGGCCGGCTCCTCATGCGCGAGCCAGTGGCTGGCGCGGTCGTACCAGCGGATCCGGCCGGCGTCGCAGAAGGCCAGGCTCGCTTCCGCCAGGCCCGGCTGCAGCGCGGTGTCCTGGCGCCCCCAGAGGATCAAGGTGGGGACGCGGACCCGCGGTGGCGTCGCCCGGGGCAGGCGAACCAGAGCGCGATACCAGTTCAGCATGGCGGTCATCGCGCCGGGCCGGAGCCAGGCCTCGACATAGCGGTCGAGATCGGCGGCCGCGAAGGCCCCCGGCCGGCTTGTGTTGGTCAGCGCGCGCCGCAGGGCCCGGCACCGATCCGCGGTGAGCAGGCGCTCGGGCAGGCCAGGGATCTGGAACAGGCCGACATAGGAGCTGCGCAGCCACTGGCCGGGATGGTGGCGCATGTAGTCGCCGACGATGGCGGGATGCGGCGCGTTCAGGATGGCGAGCCGCGCGATCCGGTCGGGATGCCGGCTCGCCAGCCACCACGCGACGATCCCACCCCAATCGTGGCCGACCAACCGGATTTCTGCGAAGCCGTAGGCGTCGGCCAGGGCGAGGACGTCGCCGGCCAGCCGGTCCAGATGATAGGCTTCGATGCCGGACGGCTTGTCGCTGAGGCCGTAGCCGCGCTGATCCGGCGCCAGGACCCGCAGGCCCGCCTCGGCGAGCGGGCCGATCTGGTGGCGCCAGCCGTACCAGAATTCCGGGAAACCGTGCAGCAGAATCGTCGGCGCACCCGAAGCGGGGCCGGCTTCAGCCACGTTCAGGCTCAGCCCGGGTAGCGCGACCCGGCGAAAGGTGACACCTGCGACATCCATCGGCGTCGATACTCCGTCTGTCCGGGGGCGGTCCCGTCAGAAGCCGAGCGTGGCGCAGGCACCGGCTTCCGGCGAGAGCTGGTCGCGCAGGCGGACCGGGGAGGTTCGGGTCCACAGGCAGAGCAGGACGAAGGCCGCTCCCTCCAGCAGACCGCGGGCGGGATCGGCGGCGGGCGGGGCGTCGGTGCGGATCGTGTCGGGCAGGGTCATGGCGTCGAGCTCCAAGGGCCGTCTGTACTCGGGAGATCGGCGCACGGCCCCGCGGGTTACAGGGCCGCGTGGCGTCCGGGTGCGCTGTCGCACGCGGACGGATCACCGCAGGGGATCCAACCAGCGGGCGAGGCTGCCGCCGGCGATGCCCGCACGGGTCTCCTGGTAGCCGAGCTCGGCCGTTTCCTGGAACCGCGACCAGGCCCGCAGGTCGATCCCGGAGAGCTGGGGCTTCAAGACGACCGTGGCGTGGGCGGCCGCCATCAGGCTCTGGGCGTCGCTCGACACGGTGGCGGCGCGCAGCAGCAGCGGTGCGAGCCCCGGCATCGCCGGCGGCGAGCCGATGAGCCTGCGCACGAGGCGTCCGGTCCAGCCGCGCCGGGGCATGTCCTGGAAGGCCCGGTCGCTGCCGACGTCGACGGCCAGCACCGGCCCGCGCTCCAGGTCGGCGGCGACGTCAGCCGGGAGGTTGTTCATCATGCCGCCATCGACCAGCACGCCTTCGTCGCAGATCACCGGCGGCAGCAGCCCCGGGATGGCGATGCTGGCGCGCAGGGCCTGCGTCAGTGCCCCCGCGCGATGCACCATCGTGCTGCCGGTGGTGAGATTGGACGAGACGCAGAAGAACGGCAGCCACAGATCCTCGATCCGCGCGCCGCCGTAGCGCGCGGCGAGTCCGGCATCGACCTTGGCGCCCCGGGTCAGGGCGTGGAGCGGCAGCGTGTAGTCGTTGATCGGGTTGCTGGTCGCGAAGAAGGCCTCGGTCTGGGCCTGGATCTCCGCAATGCTCCAGCCCATGGCGAGGCTCGCCGCGATGATCGCACCCATGCTGGTGCCGCCGACGAAGTCGGGGGCGCAGGACACCTCGTCGAGGGCCTTCAGCACCCCGAGATGGGCGAGCCCCCGGGCGCCGCCGCCGCCGAGGACGAGCCCCCGGGCGGCGCCGGCGGCGAGCCGGGCCAGGCGATCGAGATCCGCCGCCCGGCCGTCCCGGAGCTGGATGCGCAGCGCCGCGGGCAGCGCGGCGACGGCGGGATGCACCGGCTTCGGGCGCCGCGCCGCGGCGTCCTGCCGGACGACGAGATCCATCCGGATCCAGTCGGAGCGCACCCGCTCAAGATAGGCCGCCGCGCCCGGCCGCGGCGGCGCTCCCGGCTCGGCCAGCAGCAGCACGTGGTCCCCCCGCCGCTGGCTCTGCCGGCACCAGGGGCAGTCGATGTTCCGCGCCGCGAGGATCGTGCGCGCGTGCCGCGCCTCGAAGGCCTGGAACCACGCCTCGTCGGCGCCCCCGGGCCAGTCGGTCAGGCAGCCGGTCTCCCCGGGCAGGAGCGCGTCGAAGGCGGCGGCGAGCCGGCGGGCCAGGATCTCGGGGTCGGGCCCTTCGGTGACCGCCAGGATCGTGAAGATCCGCGGTGCGTGGTGGACCGAGTAGCCGTCGTAGAGCGCGCGCAGCCGGTCGGCGAGCATCCGGGCGAAGTAGAGCAGCGTCTGCGGATGCTCGGCGATCACCGCCTCGAAGGCGCTGCGGGTGAGCTGCAGCAGGTGCGTGTCGCGCAGGGCGATCACCGTGGCCGCCCGGGGGGCGTCGGACAGGAGCGCCATCTCGCCGAAGATCGCCGGCGGCCGCAGGCGGGCGATCCGCGTGGGTACCCCGTTGTGGTCCCGGGCCGAGACGCCGACGGCACCGGAGACGAGCGTGTAGAGCGCGTCGCCGGTCGCACCCTGCTCGAACAGGATCCGGCCTGCCGGCACCGCGACCGGTACCATGTGGGCGCGCACGGCCGCGCCGGCCTCCGCATCGAAGCCGGCCAGGAACGGGATTTCGGGCGCGTTCACCGCCGCACCGCCGGATCCACGGTCGCGGGCGGTCCTGCCGCCGGGCGCAGGCGCATCGTCTCGGTCCCCCCATTCGCGAGCCTCAGGCCAACATAGCGCAGCGGCTCCGCCAGGCCTTCTCCGTGACCGCGCGGGGCTTCTGAAACGCCGATCCCTTCGCGCGGTGGCCGCCATCCGGTACAGGCGGACCGGAGAACAGCCGGGAGGAACCGATGTCGGAGCGGATCGCGATCGTGACCGGGGCGGGCACGGGAGTCGGCAAGGCCGCCGCCCTGGCGCTCGCCGGCGCCGGGTGGCACGTGGTGCTGTCCGGGCGTCGGCCGGCCCCCCTCGAAGAGACGGCGGTCGAGATCGGGGGCGACCGCGCCCTCGCAGTTCCCACCGACGTCACCGATCCCGAGTCGATCGCCAGCCTGTTCGCCCGCACCCGGGATCGATTCGGGCGCCTCGACCTGCTGTTCAACAATGCCGGGATCGGCGCTCCGGCGGTGCCCCTGGAGGACCTGCCGCTGGAGACCTGGCGCCAGGTGGTCGACACCAACTTGACCGCGCTGTTCCTGTGCACGCAGCACGCCTTCCGGATCATGCGCGACCAGGATCCCCGGGGCGGACGCATCATCAACAACGGCTCGATCTCGGCGCATGCCCCGCGACCCAACTCGATCGCCTACACCGCGACCAAGCACGCCGTCACGGGTCTGACAAAAGCCACGTCCCTTGATGGGCGTGCCTACGACATCGCCTGCGGCCAGATCGACATCGGCAACGCCGATACGCCGATGGGCGGCAAGATGAAGGCCGGTGTCCCACAGGCGGACGGGTCTCTGCGCGCCGAGGCGGTGATGGATCCCGACCATGTCGGCCAGGCGGTGCTGACCATGGCGAGCCTGCCGCTCGAAGCCAATGTCCAGTTCATGACGATCATGGCCACCAAGATGCCGTTCGTCGGACGCGGCTGAGCGGGGGCCGGTCGGCGCCGGCGCGCGCCGCGCCCGGATCCGAGGTTTCGGCCGCGCGACAGTGGGTGCCGGTTCCGCGCCGATCCGGCGCCAAGCCGCACGGCGTCGTTGCCGGCTGTGCATTTGTCGTGGCGATCCGCACCATAGGCGCGGAGACGCGATTGACGGCTCGATCTATAACTCATACAAATTCGACAACGAAGAGCGGGCGGGGCCAACCCAGCCTGAGTTGGGAGCGGGATCACGCCACCTCCACGCCGACTGAGCGGCCATGCCGCCACGGACCGCTTAGTGCGGCCGTGATGTTGCAAGACATTGACAGATTATCGGATCGCGCACTCAGCAAATCGGGCGGCGAATTTCCATATTCGTCTGTCAAAACGCGCGGGCCTGTAGGTGAGGTTCCAAGATCACGATCTGACAGTGCCGAAAGACAGGGATGACGCGGCGGGTTCGGTAGCCTGCACGCCGTCACCGGCACGACAACACGGACGGGGGGAATCATGTTCGCCAAGAAGAGGTTTCTCAAGCTGGTTCTCGGTGCCGCGCTCCTGGGCGGCGTGTCCATGCCGTCGGCGCAGGCCGCGAACGGCGATCCCATCGGCGTGGCCATGCCGACCAAGTCGTCCCAGCGCTGGATCGACGATGGCAACAACATCGTGAAGCTGCTGCAGACCAAGGGCTACAAGCCCGACCTGCAATACGCCGACGACGACATCCCGACCCAGCTCGCGCAGATCGAGAACATGCTCACCAAGGGGGTGAAGGTTCTCGTGGTCGCCTCGATCGACGGAACGACCCTGGGCGACGTGCTGTCGAAGGCCAGTGAGCGCGGCGTCAAGGTCATCGCCTACGATCGGCTCATCAGGGGCACGCCGAACGTCGACTATTACGCCACCTTCGACAACTTCAAGGTCGGCGTACAGCAGGCGACGTCCATCGTCGATGCGCTCGGCCTGAAGGATGGCAAGGGACCGTTCAACATCGAGCTGTTCGGCGGATCGCCCGACGACAACAACGCCTACTTCTTCTACGACGGCGCCATGTCGGTGCTGAAGCCGTACCTCGACGCGAAGAAGCTCGTGGTGCGGTCGGGCCAGTTCGGCATGGACAAGGTCTCGACCCTGCGCTGGGACTCGGCCACCGCCCAGGCCCGGATGGATAACCTACTCTCGGCCTTCTACGGCAATGCCCGGCTCGACGCGGTGCTCTCTCCTTACGACGGCATCTCCACGGCGATCATCTCGTCGGTGAAAGGCTTCGGCTATGGGTCCGGGGGGCTCAAGCTGCCGGTGATCAGCGGCCAGGATGCCGAGTCGCAATCGATCAAGTCGATCATCGCGGGCGAGCAGACCGCGACGGTCTTCAAGGATACCCGCGAGCTGGCGAGGGTCACGGTGGCGATGATCGACGCCATCGAGGCCGGCCGGCAACCCGAGATCAACGATTCGAAGACCTACAACAACGGCAAGAAGGTCGTCCCGTCTTACCTGCTGACGCCGGTGATCGTCACCAAGGACAACTGGAAGTCGGCCCTGGTCGATACGGGTTACTACACCCTCGAACAGCTGAAGTGACCGTAGGGTCGGCGCCGGCCCCTCCCGCAGCGTGCCGGATCGCGGAACCGGCACGCCGCGCCCGCTTCCCGATCCGCATCGTCCCGAACGCCGAAGGCCACCTTTCGGGACGGTGCCCTGAATCCTGAGCCGGCATCCCACCGGCGCAGCCACATCTGTGCAGGCCGAGCCTGAAGGGGTCGCATGCAGCCCGTCCTCGAAATGCGGGGGATCTCCAAGACGTTCCCCGGCGTCAAGGCCCTCAACGACGTCAACCTCACGGTCGCGCCCGCCGAGATCCACGCCCTGGTCGGCGAGAACGGCGCCGGCAAGTCGACGCTCATGAAGGTGCTGAGCGGAGTCTATCCGCACGGCTCCTATGCGGGTGAGATCGTCTACGAGGGGCATCCGGGCCGCTTCCGGGACATCTCCGACAGCGAGCGCCTGGGCATCGTGATCATCCACCAGGAACTGGCCCTGGTGCCGTTCCTGTCGATCGCCGAGAACATCTTCCTCGGCAACGAGCCGGCTCGGTTCGGCATCATCGACCGGGAGCAGGTCTACGCGCGGGCGCGCGCGCTCATGGCCACCGTGGGGCTCCACGAGAGCCCCGACACCCTGGTGACCCATCTCGGCGTCGGCAAGCAGCAGCTCGTCGAGATCGCCAAGGCCCTGTCCAAGAAGGTCAAGCTGCTCATCCTCGACGAGCCGACCGCCAGCCTGAGCGAGACGGACAGCGCGGCGCTGCTGCAGCTGCTGCTGAACTTCAAGGACCAGGGCATCGCGTCGATCCTGATCTCGCACAAGCTCAATGAGATCTCGAAGGTCGCCGACCGGATCACCGTCCTGCGCGACGGCACCACCATCGAGACCCTCGACTGCCGGAGCGAGGCGGTGGACGAGGACCGCATCATCCGGGGCATGGTCGGGCGCACGATGGCGAACCGCTATCCGGTGCGCGAACCGAAGATCGGCGACCTCCTGATGGAGGTGCGCGACTGGACGGTCCACCACCCGATCCATCCCGACCGGGCGGTGGTGCGCAGGGTCGGCCTGACCGTGCGCCGGGGCGAGATCGTCGGGATCGCCGGCCTGATGGGCTCGGGTCGGACCGAGCTCGCCATGAGCATCTTCGGGCGGTCCTACGGACAGGGCATCAGCGGCACCGTCCGGATCGACGGCGCGACGGTGGACGTCTCGACGATCGACCGGGCGATCGCGGCGGGGATCGCCTACGTCACCGAGGACCGCAAGCAGCTCGGCCTCGTCCTGGGTGAGGACATCACCAAGAACACCACCCTGGCGAACCTGCCGGGGGTCTCCACCGCCGCGGTGATCGACGAGGCGTTGGAGCACCGGGTCGCGAGCGCCTATCGGAGCAAGATGCGGATCCGCTCCTTCGGCGTGTCCCAGCAGACGGTGAACCTGTCGGGCGGCAACCAGCAGAAGGTGGTGCTCAGCAAGTGGCTGTTCACCGAGCCCAAGGTGCTGATCCTGGACGAGCCGACCCGCGGCATCGATGTCGGCGCCAAGTACGAGATCTACAGCATCGTCAACGCACTGGCCGACGAGGGCCGGGGCGTCGTGATGATCTCGTCCGAGATGCCCGAACTCCTCGGCCTGTGCGACCGGATCTACGTCATGAACGAGGGGCGCTTCGTCGGCGAGTTCCCCCGCGCCGAGGCCAGCCAGGAAGCGATCATGCGCGCGATCATGCGCTCCAAGGACCTGAACGGATGACCGACTCCACTGTGCGCAACCCCATGATCCCCGTGAGCGAAGGACTATCAGGCCCCATGGCTGCCAGTGAGCCCCGCAGCGCGCCTCGATCCTGGCGCGGCTTCCTCCCGACGGCGCAGCTGCACGAATACGGGCTGGTCTTCGCCCTGGCCGTCATCACCCTGTTCTTCGAGTACACGACCGGCGGCGTGCTGTTTCAGCCGTTGAACCTGACCTACCTGGTCCTGCAGAACAGCTACGTCGTGGTGATGGCTCTTGGGATGCTGCTCGTCATCGTGGCCGGGCATATCGATCTGTCGATCGGCTCGGTGGTCGCCTTCGTCGGGGCGCTCGCGGCGCTGCTGATGGTCCGGTTCGGCGTCGATCCGCTGACGGCCACCGTCCTGTGCCTGGTGGTGGGCGCCGCGATCGGCGGGCTGCAGGGCTACTTCGTGGCCTATCTCGGTATCCCGAGTTTCATCGTCACCCTGGCCGGCATGCTGGTGTTCCGCGGTCTGACGCAGGCGCTCCTGCAGGGCGCCTCTGTCGGGCCGTTCCCGGAAGTCTTTCAGGCGCTCTCCAAGGGCTTCCTCGCCAATTTCGCCGGGCCTTGGACCGCGGTTCTGATCGCTCTCGGACTCACGATGTCGCTCGTTGGCCTGAACTGGCGCCGCCGGCAGGCGCGGGTCAGAAACGGCGGCCCGGCCGATTCTCCGGCGGCGTTCCTCGCCCGCAACGGTGTGACGACGATCGTGATCCTCGCCTTCGCTTACCAGATGAGCGACTATCGCGGCTTGCCCAACGTGCTGCTCGTGATGTTCGCACTGGTGATGCTGTACCAGTTCGTCACCACGCGGACGACGATCGGGCGGCGGATCTACGCGCTCGGCGGCAATGTCAAGGCCGCCCGCCTGTCCGGCATCAAGACCGAGCGGCTGACCTTTCTGACCTTCGCCAACATGGGCGCGCTCGCGGGCCTCGCCGGTTTGATCCTGGTCGCCCGTCTGAACACCGCGAATTCGAAGGGCGGCGTTGGGTTCGAACTCGATGCGATCGCCGCCTGCTTCATCGGCGGCGCCTCAGCGGCCGGCGGCATCGGCAAGGTGTCGGGTGTCGTCATCGGCGCTTTCATCATCGGAATCATGAACAACGGCATGTCGATGATGGGCATCGGCAGCGACTGGCAGCTGGTGATCAAGGGCGTGGTCCTGCTCGCCGCCGTCTGCCTCGACGTCTACAACAAGAACAACCGGGCCTGACCGAGCCGGCGTAGCTCACGACTGCCCCGGCGGCCGCCGATCGCCGTCGCGCCGCCGGTGGGCGGGTGCCTCCGGCAGGCGCGAGGCCGATTGCGGGACCTCCATCCGGAGCAGCCGATGGGATTTCGGAACCTCCGCGCTCGCGATCGCTCGACCGGTGGGTTCCGGTGGCAGGGTCTCGACCTGCGCAGGCCGCTTGGCGGGTGCGATGGCCGAGAAACCGCCGCAGAGGACCAGGCAGCCGAGGCCGATGACGATGTCGTCCAGGTCGGGCTCGGATCGGCTCATCAGATAAGCGAGACCGCCGAGGCCGAAGCCGGCGGCCAGGAGACGGTATGTCGGATCGCGGGACGGCACGCCTCTCCATCGGCGCCGCCCGGTTGCGGCCCGGTCAAACCGATCCGCTCAAATGTCGAGGTTCCGGCCCTCAGGTCTTGCGCGCCACCGTGAAGCGGGCGGCGTCCCGCAGGATCCGGGCGCCCTCGCCCCAGGGGCCGACCGCATCCTCGCAGACGCCGACGAGGCGGTCGCACTCGGCCCGGGCCCCGTCGAGGCCGAGGCGGTCGACCAGGGTCGCTTTCCCGGCCTCCTTGTCCTTGCCCGTGGCCTTGCCCATGGCTTCGGGCGAGGCCTCCCGATCGAGGATGTCGTCGGCGATCTGGAAGGCCTGGCCCAGGGCCAGACCGTAGCGCAGCAGGGCTGCCTTCTGGCCCTCGTCGGCGCCCCCGACGATCGCGCCGGCCTCCACCGAGAAGGCCAGGATCGCGCCGGTCTTCATCGCCTGCATCCGCAGGGTGTCGTCCACGTCCAGGGTGGCCGTGCCGAAGCGGCCTTCGGCGGTGAGGTCGAGGAGCTGCCCGCCGACCATGCCGCCGAGGCCCGAGGCCCGGGCGAGGCCGAGCACGAGGTCGGCCCGGATCCGTGCGTCCGGCTGCCAGGTCGGGTCGGCCACGATCTCGAAGGCCAGCGTCTGCAGGGCGTCGCCGACCAGGATCGCGGTGGCCTCGTCGTAGGCCTTGTGGACCGTCGGCTTGCCGCGGCGCATGTCGTCGTCGTCCATGGCGGGCAGATCGTCGTGGACGAGGCTGTAGCAATGCACCAGCTCGACCCCGGCGCCGGCGGCCAGCGCCGCCGCCTCGGACCCGCCGAGCATCCGGGCGGTCTCGATGGCGAGGAACGGCCGCAGGCGCTTGCCGCCGCCCAGCACCGCGTGCCGCATCGCCGCCATGAGTCGGGGCGGCCGGGTGATCTCGCCGGTGCCCACCTCCGGTCCGAGCCGTTCCACCAGGAAGGTCTCGACCGTCCCGGCGACCTCGGTCAGCCTGTGGGTAAAGTCGACGGCTTGCGGACCAGTCTTGACCGAACCAGTCTGAGCCTGCGTTGAGGAGGTCGGGGTCATCGAGCGCTGCGTCCGGTCCTGGCCTTGCGAAAACCAATCGCGTGTCTGTTGCACGGGAACGAAATCACGGTGGGCGGGGTCGAAGGCAGGGGTGATGCGGCGGAACGCGATCTCCCGCGCGCCCGCCCGCGACGCCCCCGCCGTGTCCGCCAGGTCGTGGGGATGCTGCTGCTGCTCCCCGCCACCGGTTTCGGTCTCGTGCTCGTCTTGGCGCTCGTCTATAGCGCGATGATGCCGCCGTCGACCCTGATGCTCGGACGGTGGTTGACGCTTCAGCCGGTCAGTCGGGATCCGGTCCCGCTCTCGGCGATCGCGCCGGTGCTGCCGCAGGCGGTGATCGCCTCGGAGGACCAGCGCTTCTGCCTCGACAACGGCGTCGATCTCGGGGCGATCCGCGAGGTTGTGGAGGACGAGGATTCGCCGAGCCGCGGCGCCTCGACGATCGCCATGCAGACGGTGAAGAACGTCTTCCTGTGGCCCGGCCGATCCTACATCCGGAAGGGCCTGGAGATCCCGCTGGCGCTCGCGCTCGACGCCCTCTGGGGCAAGCGGCGGATGATGGAGATCTACCTGAACGTCGCCGAATGGGGCGACGGGATCTACGGCGCGCAGGCCGCAAGCCGGCACTGGTTCGGCAAGGATGCGAGCCGGCTGACCCGCGGCGAGGCGGCGCTCCTGGCCGCCGTCCTGCCGAATCCGATCACCCGCAGCGCCGGCCACCCCTCCCCTGGGGTGCGCCGCCGCGCCGCGCGGATCCAGGCGATGATGGGTCAGGTCGAGGGGCTGACGGGGTGCCTGCGGCGGTAGCAGGCGCCCATCCGTCTCTATAAGACGTGCCTTCGAAACGTGACACCCGGGGCCGACCTCCAATGACCGACGCCGTCTACGACCTCACCCTGGAGCGCATCGCGCTGATCCGCCGGATGGTCGTCGCCTGGGGCGGTGTCGAGCCGGGGGCGCCCACCGTCCACCCGGAGGCGCCCTATGGCAGCCTCGACCGGGACGGCGATATCGCCAACGTCACCGGTGACGACGAGGGCGCTGAGGAGGAGCACCGGGCCCTGGAGGACGGCCTGGCGGTCTTCGCACAGAATGCGCAGCTGAAGCCCGGCCGCTACCAGTATCACAATGCGCTGGCCAAGCTGGACCACAACACGGTCGGCGACGTGTTCCGGGATGCGCAGACCGGCGAGACGCCCGAGCACATCACCTTCGCGGTGACTCCGGAGCATCTCGCGCTGATTCCGCGGCTCGGCTACGCCTGGGATACCGCCCGGGGCGTGCCCTATGTCGATCCCGCGCAGCCTTACGGCGGACCGGGTCCCTACACCGCCGATATGGCCCGCCACTTGGCTGCGGTCCCCGGAGCGGCCGCCAATGACGACGAAGATGCGCAGACGCATCTCGTCCGCCTCCACCGCGAGATGCAGCCAGCCTTGCAGATCTTCCTGCGCTACGCCGATCTCGGGCCCGGTACGTTCCGCCGGACCGGCGAGTCCCCGGCGTGGGAACCCGCCTGAGCGGCGGGCGGCTCAGCCCCCGCGCTTCCCGCGCTGCGCCAGCGTCCGCAGCCGGAGCGCGTTGAGCTTGATGAAGCCCGCCGCGTCGCGATGGTCATAGGCGACGGCGCCTTCTTCGAAGGTCACGAGATCCTGGTCGTAGAGGGAGTACGGGCTCTCGCGGCCGATCACGTGGACGCCGCCCTTGTAGAGCTTCAGCCGCACCGTGCCGGTGACCTTCTCCTGGCTCCGGTCGATCAGCGCCTGGATCATCTCGCGCTCCGGCGAGAACCAGAAGCCGTTGTAGATCAGCTCCGCGTATTGCGGCATCAGCTGGTCCTTGAGATGGGCGGCGCCGCGGTCGAGCGTGATCGACTCGATCGCCCTGTGGGCCGGCAGCAGGATCGTGCCGCCCGGCGTCTCGTACATGCCGCGGCTCTTCATGCCGACGAAGCGATTCTCAACGAGGTCGAGCCGCCCGATGCCGTTGTCGTGGCCAAGCTGGTTGAGCTTGGCCAGGAGGCTCGCGGGCGACAGTTTCTCGCCGTCGATCGAGACCGCGTCGCCCTTTTCGAACCCGATGGTGATGACGGTCGGCGTGTCCGGCGCCTGCTCGGGCGAGATCGTCCGCGAAAAGACGTAATCGGGCACCTCGACGGCCGGATCCTCCAGCACCTTGCCCTCCGAGGAGGCGTGCAGGAGGTTGGCGTCCACCGAGAACGGGCTCTCGCCGCGCTTGTCCTTGGCGATCGGGATCTGGTGCTGCTCGGCGAAGGCGATCAGCTGCTCGCGGGAGCGCAGGTCCCATTCGCGCCACGGCGCGATCACCGTCACGTCCGGCTTCAGGGCGTAGTAGCCGAGCTCGAATCGGACTTGGTCGTTGCCCTTGCCGGTGGCGCCGTGGCAGACCGCGTCAGCCCCGACCCGTTCGGCGATCTCGATCTGCTTCTTGGCGATCAGCGGCCGGGCGATCGAGGTGCCCAGCAGGTAGACGCCCTCGTAGACGGCGTTCGCCCGGAACATCGGGAAGACGTAGTCGCGGACGAATTCCTCGCGCAGGTCCTCGATGAAGATGTTCTCGGGCTTGATCCCGAGCAGCTCGGCCTTGCGGCGCGCCGGCTCCAGCTCCTCCCCCTGGCCGAGATCGGCCGTGAAGGTCACCACTTCGCAGCCGTAGGTGGTCTGCAGCCACTTCAGGATGATCGAGGTATCGAGGCCGCCGGAATAGGCCAGCACGACCTTCTTCACGGGGCTCTTCGCGGGGACGGACATGCGGCTTCCGGAACTGAGGCGGGGCATCCGCGGCTTATCGCGGGTGTCATCGGCCTGCAACCGGCGTGCCGTCTCGCGCGTAGGCCCGATGCCGGAGGATCGGCCGCGTTTCGCCTCACGGCGGCCTTGCGGCTGTGCAAGAAACGGCGCGGGCGTTGCCTGTCGTCATCGCCGCGTGAGTGCATCGGAGAAGCGAAGTCTATGGCGCGCCAGCCGATTCTGGAGTTCTGGTACGAATTCGCCTCCACGTATTCGTATCTCGCGGCGATGCGCGTCGAGGACGCCGCCGCGCAGGCCGGGGTCGCGGTGCGGTGGCGGCCCTTCCTGGTCGGGCCGCTCTTCGCCTCGCAGGGCTGGACGTCCTCACCGTTCAACCTCTACCCGGCCAAAGGCAAGAATATGTGGCGGGACGTCGAGCGCGAGGTCGCGCGCCTCGGCCTGCCACCGCTGACCCGCCCGGCGCAATTCCCGCAGAACAGCCTCAGCGCCGTGCGGGTCGCCATCCTGGGCCAGGACCAGGATTGGCTGGTGCCGTTCTCGAAGGCCGTCTTTGCCGCGAGCTTCGCCGAGGGCCGCTCCATCGCCGAGCCCGCTTCCGTCGCCGAGATCCTCGACACGCTGGGCCTCGACGGGACGCAGACCGTGCGGGCCGCCGCCGCCGAGGCCAACAAGACCAAGCTGCGGGTCAGCGTCGAGGAGGCGCGCTCCCGCGGAATCTACGGGGCCCCGACCTTCCTGGCGGATGACGGCGAGCTGTTCTGGGGCAACGACCGGCTGGAGCAGGCACTGGCCTGGGCCGTGGGCGAGCGGCCGAAGGGCCTCCGGTAGGGCCACGTTCACCCGGCCCGGCCATCAATCCGACGCGACCCCGTCGTTCCGATCCGCCACCGCCCCGGTGCGGCCCGAGCGGACCCGAGATGCCCCGGACGAGAATCATGCCCGTTTCCCGACGTCACCTCCTCGCCGCCGCCGGCGCCGTGCTGGGCTCAGGCCTCGGTCGCGCGGCCGCGCAATCCTACGGACAGCGGGTCGCGGTCAACGGCGACGACGGGAAGCCGGTCGCCAACGCGATCCTGCCCGGCGAGATCACGGGCCAGATCCCCACCCTGCACGGCGTCACCTATGTCGGGCCGCGCGATCCCGGGACCACCCTCTACGAGTTCTTCGACTTCAACTGTCCGTATTGTCGGAAGGCCGCGGCCGACGTGGTGGCACTGCACGACGGCGACGCCGAACTGCGCATCGGGCTTGTCCACAATCCGATTCTGTCGCCGCAATCGGCCCAGGCCGCCAAGGTCATGCTGGCCGTGCAGCGCAGGCTCGGATCGGAGGCGGCCTGGGGCTTCTATCGGACCGTTCTCGGCAAGCCGGGCCGGATCGACGGGCCCGGCGCGCTGAATGCGGCCACCGCCCTGGGCGTTCCGCAGGCGGAGATCGAGGAGATCGCCGACAGCGACGAGGTGCGCGTCGCACTCAAGAGCCAGATGCGGATGGCCGCGGATCTCGGGCTCTACGCCACGCCGTCCTACGTTCTCGGCAACAGCGGCATCCTCGGCCATCCGGGGGCCCGCGCGATGGCGAAGATGATCGCGAGCATGCGGCGCTGCGACCGGCTCGCCTGCTGAGGGCCGCCCGGCGTCACACTTCCGCCGTCCTACCGCGCAGCGACAGCCGCGTCCGTGTTGCGCGCGGCCATGCCGGCATGCTAGGCGGTCGCCGCGCCACAAGGGGCGGTCTTCGACCCTGCCCGCTGTCGGCGCGACCCCACGTCCCGAACGGTCTCGCACCGCGCTCCCCGCCGGAGCGCACGGAGCGGGCGGGCAACCAGAGAAGAGAGCGACGGGTGGCGCAGAACGGTTCCGAGGCTGGTCCCCTGGTCGCAGGCGTGGCGGGCCGGTACGCTTCCGCCCTGTTCGACTTGGCGCGCGACGAGCGCCAGGTCGACGCCGTCGCCGAGGCGCTCGGTCGGTTCGAGGCAATGTTGCGGGAGAGCGCGGATCTGCGCCGCTTGGTCCGCAGCCCCGTCTTCGGCGCCGAGGAGCAGGCGGCCGCCATCGGCGCGGTGCTCGACAAGGCCGAGATCGGCGGACTCGCCGCCAACTTCATCCGCCTGGCGGCCTCCAACCGCCGGCTCTTCGCCCTCCCCGACATGATCACCGCGTTCCGGGCCCTGGTGCAGGATTCGAAGGGGATCGTGCGCGCCCAGGTGCGGGTGGCCGAGAAGCCCTCCGACACCGTGATCGAGGAGATCAAGGCGTCGCTGCGCGACATCGCCAAGGCCGATATCGACCTCGACCTGATCGTCGATCCGAGCCTGATCGGCGGCCTGATCGTGAAGATGGGATCGCGCATGGTCGACGCGTCCCTCAGGACCAAGCTCAACGGTATCCGCCTCGCGATGCGGGCCGCGCCGTAAGCGCCCCCATCCGATCCGAACACGCACAGAACGCATCAGCGACAGAGGCCCGAGTATGGACATCCGCGCCGCCGAGATCTCCGCGATCCTGAAAGAGCAGATCAAGAACTTCGGCGAGGAGGCCGAGGTCTCCGAGGTCGGGCAGGTCCTGTCCGTCGGCGACGGCATCGCCCGCGCCTACGGCCTCGACAACGTCCAGGCCGGTGAGATGGTCGAGTTCGAATCGGGCGTGCGCGGCATGGCCCTGAACCTCGAGCAGGACAACGTCGGCATCGTGATCTTCGGCTCCGACCGCGAGATCAAGGAAGGCCAGACCGTCAAGCGGACCGGCGCCATCGTGGACGTGCCGGTGGGCAAGGGCCTGCTCGGCCGCGTCGTCGACGCACTGGGCAACCCGATCGACGGCAAGGGCCCGATCACCTCGACCGAGCGTCGCCGGGTCGACGTGAAGGCCCCGGGCATCATCCCGCGCAAGTCGGTGCACGAGCCGATGGCCACGGGTCTGAAGGCGATCGACGCCCTGATCCCGGTGGGCCGCGGCCAGCGCGAGCTGATCATCGGCGACCGCCAGACCGGCAAGACCGCCATCGCCCTCGATACGATCCTCAACCAGAAGCCCGGCCACGCCGCGGGCGGGGACGAGAAGTCCAAGCTCTACTGCATCTACGTCGCCATCGGCCAGAAGCGCTCGACGGTGGCCCAGTTCGTGAAGGTGCTGGAGGACCAGGGCGCCCTGGAATACTCCATCGTCATTGCGGCCACCGCGTCGGACGCGGCCCCGATGCAGTTCATCGCGCCCTTCGCCGGCTGCGCCATGGGCGAGTATTTTCGCGACAACGGCATGCACGCCGTGATCGTGTACGACGATCTCTCGAAGCAGGCGGTGGCCTACCGCCAGATGTCGCTGCTGCTGCGCCGCCCGCCGGGCCGCGAGGCCTACCCGGGCGACGTGTTCTACCTGCACAGCCGCCTGCTGGAGCGCGCCGCCAAGATGGGCGACGCCGCCGGCAACGGCTCGCTGACCGCGCTGCCGGTCATCGAGACCCAGGCCAACGACGTCTCGGCCTACATCCCGACCAACGTGATCTCGATCACCGACGGCCAGATCTTCCTCGAGACCGACCTGTTCTACCAGGGCATCCGCCCGGCGGTGAACGTCGGCCTCTCGGTGTCGCGGGTGGGCTCCTCGGCCCAGACCAAGGCGATGAAGAAGGTCGCCGGCAAGATCAAGGGCGAGCTGGCGCAGTACCGCGAGATGGCGGCCTTCGCGCAGTTCGGCTCCGATCTCGATGCTTCGACCCAGCAGCTCTTGAACCGCGGGTCGCGGCTCACCGAACTCCTGAAGCAGCCGCAATTCTCGCCGCTGAAGATGGAGGAGCAGGTCGCGGTTATCTACGCCGGCGTGAACGGCTATCTCGACAAGATGCCGGTCAGCAAGGTCCGTCCCTTCGAGGACGCGCTGCTGAGCACCCTGCGCACGAAGCACAAGGATCTGCTCGACGCGATCGCCACCTCGAAGGACCTGTCGGACGAGAGCGCCGGCAAGCTGAAGGGCGTGGTCGAGAGCGTCGCCAAGTCGATCGGGTAAGGCATCCCGATCCGCTGAGGCACCGGCCCCTCCTCCTGGCGGAGAGGGGTAGGGGTGGGGGTGGTGCAGGAGGCACCGGCGCCGCTCCATCCTGAACCACCCCACCTCCGGCTCCTCCCCGCAATGGGGAGGAGAGGCCCTTTGGAACGGACCTGGACCTCACCCGATGGCGAGTTTGAAGGACCTGCGTAACCGCATCACCTCGGTGAAGGCGACGCAGAAGATCACCAAGGCCATGCAGATGGTCGCTGCTGCCAAGCTGCGCCGGGCGCAGATGGCCGCCGAGGCGGGCCGTCCCTATGCCGAGAAGATGGCCATGGTTCTGGGCAACCTCGCCGGCAACCTGATCGGCGGCGTCGGCGCGCCGAGGCTCCTGTCCGGCACCGGCTCGGAGCAGACCCACCTCCTGGTGGTCTGCACCGGCGATCGCGGCCTGTGCGGTGCCTTCAACTCCTCGATCGTCCGTCTCGCGGTCCGCGAACACGCCCAGAAGCTCACCGCCGCGGGCAAGACCGTCAAGATCATGACGGTCGGCAAGAAGGGCTACGACCAGCTGCGGCGCCTGTACCGCGACCAGATCGTCGAGAGCATGGATATCCGCGGCAACCGTCCGGTGGATTACCCGTTCGCCGCCGAGATCGCCGACCGGATCCTGGCCCGTTTCGAGGCCGGCGAGTTCGACGTGGCGACCCTGTTCTTCTCCGAATTCCGGTCGGTCATCTCGCAGGTCCCCACCGCCCAGCGGCTGATCCCGGCCGAACTGCCCGAGGCCGACACCACCGCGAAGGCGGTCGGAGGCGACGCCGCCCTGGAATTCGAGCCCTCCGAGGAGGCGATCCTGGAGACGCTGCTGCCGAAGAACCTGACGGTGCAGATCTACCGGGCGCTCCTCGAGAACGCCGCCTCCGAACAGGGCGCCCGCATGAGCGCCATGGACTCGGCCACCCGCAACGCGGGCGAGATGATCAAGAAGCAGACGCTGATCTACAACCGCACGCGTCAGGCCATGATCACCAAGGAACTCATCGAGATCATCTCCGGCGCCGAGGCGTTGTGATAAGAGGGCGTGCCGGAGGCGTCACACGATGACGAGCGAGGTCGAGAACCTGGTTTTGGAGCACCTGCGCGCCCTCCGGCGTGACGTCTCCGAAGCGCGCCTCGACCTCAAGGACGTGAAGTCGCGGCTGACGGCCATCGAGATGCAGGTTGCGACCATGAATGGGCGCATGGACCGTTTCGACGAGCGTATGGCCCGTGTCGAAGTACGGCTCGAGCTGACGGACGCTTGAGCCGGATCTGATCGATCGAGGATATGGCCGGCGCGATTCGTGCGCCGGCACGGACAACGAGGATATCATGGCCAACACCGCACTCCCCGGCGCCGGCTCCAACAAGGTCGGCAAGATCACCCAGGTCATCGGCCCCGTGGTCGACGTGCAGTTCGACGGGCATCTGCCCGAGATCCTGAACGCCCTGGAGACCAAGAACAACGGCGCCCGCCTCGTCCTCGAGGTCGCCCAGCAACTCGGCGAGCAGACCGTCCGCTGCATCGCCATGGACACGTCCGAGGGCCTGACCCGGGGCCAGGAATGCACGGATACCGGCGAGCCGATCAAGGTTCCGGTGGGCATGAACACCCTCGGCCGGATCATGAACGTCATCGGTGAGCCGATCGACGAGCTCGGCCCGGTGGTGTGCGACACCTACCGCGCCATCCACCAGCCGGCCCCGTCCTACGCCGACCAGTCGACCGAGGCGCAGATCCTCGTCACCGGCATCAAGGTGGTGGACCTGCTGGCCCCCTACTCGAAGGGCGGCAAGGTCGGCCTGTTCGGCGGCGCGGGCGTCGGCAAGACCGTGCTGATCATGGAGCTGATCAACAACATCGCCAAGGTGCACTCCGGCTATTCGGTGTTCGCCGGCGTCGGTGAGCGGACCCGCGAGGGCAACGATCTCTATCACGAGATGATCGAGTCCAAGGTGAACGTCGACCCGAAGGAGCATGGCGGCTCGGCCGAGGGCTCCAAGTGCGCCCTGGTCTACGGCCAGATGAACGAGTCCCCCGGCGCCCGCTCGCGGGTGGCGCTCACCGGCCTGACCATCGCGGAGCAGTTCCGCGACGAGGGCCAGGACGTGCTGTTCTTCGTGGACAACATCTTCCGCTTCACGCAGGCCGGCTCCGAAGTGTCGGCGCTGCTCGGCCGCATCCCCTCGGCGGTGGGCTATCAGCCGACGCTGGCCACCGACATGGGTGCCCTCCAGGAGCGCATCACCACCACCAACAAGGGCTCGATCACCTCGGTGCAGGCGATCTACGTGCCGGCCGACGATCTGACCGATCCGGCGCCCGCCGCCTCCTTCGCCCACCTCGACGCCACGACCGTGCTGTCGCGCTCGATCGCCGAGAAGGGCATCTACCCGGCGGTGGATCCGCTGGACTCGACCTCGCGCATGCTGTCGCCGGCGATCCTCGGCGAGGAGCATTACGACGTCGCCCGCCGCGTGCAGCAGACCCTGCAGCGCTACAAGGCGCTCCAGGACATCATCGCGATCCTGGGCATGGACGAGCTGTCCGAGGAGGATAAGCTCACCGTGGCCCGCGCCCGCAAGATCGAGCGCTTCTTCTCGCAGCCCTTCACGGTGGCCGAGGTGTTCACCGGCTCGCCCGGCGTGCAGGTGCCGCTGGAGGACACGATCAAGGGCTTCAAGGGCTTGGTGAACGGCGATTACGACGACCTGCCTGAGGCGGCCTTCTATATGGTCGGCACGATCGAGCAGGCCCAGGAGAAGGCCAAGAAGCTGAAGGCCGCGTAAGGCTGCACCCTCCCCTCCCCCCTGATCTCAGGCATGCCTGAGATCCGAATCGGACTTGCCCAGACGGGGCATGCCCGATCTAGGTGGGAGGGGCCTGGGGGGTGGGGTTGGTGCAGAAGGAACCGCTGCGCTCGATCCTGCACCACCCCCACCTCCACCTCCTCCCCGCAAGGGGGAGGAGAGCTTGTCGCGGATCCGGGATTGTCCTGAGATGGCCACCTTCCACTTCGATTTCGTCGGCCCCGAGCGGACGCTGTATTCCGGCGAGGTGACCGCCGTTCAGCTGCCCGGTACCGAAGGCGAGATGACCGTGATGCCGGGCCACGCCCCCGTCCTGACCTCCCTGCGGGTCGGGGTGATCGTGGTCACCGAGAGCCAGGGCAGCGGCAAGCGCATCTATGTCCGCGGCGGGTTCGCCGATATTGGTCCCACCGCCGTGACCGTGCTGGCCGAGCGTGCCGCGCCGATCGAGGAACTCACGCCCGAATCGCTCGACAAGGATATCGAGGCGGCCGAATTGCTGCGCGATTCCACCGAGGATCTGCAGAAGCGTGAGGAGCTGAACGGCCAGATCGTCCAGCTCCGGGAGACCAAGGCGCTGCTCAAGCTCTGACGGACGATCGGATCGTCCCGATCACAGCGCCGGGCTGACGGATCGAGACGCTACGCTTTGCCGGCGCCGCCCAGCGCCTGGGCCAGGAGCTCGGCCCGGGCGTCCGGTCCGATGGGACAGCCGCGTTCCAGCCAGAGCTTGCGTGCCGCGGACAATCCCCGGCCAATTGCCGGACCGGGCACCACGCCCGCCGCCACCAGATCCGCCCCGGCCAGCGGGAAGGTCGGCGCGCCCCCTTCTCCGTCCATCATCCGCAGCGTCCGCCACGCATCCTCGGTGATGTCCGGCCTCGGCTCGCCGGCCAGAATCGCCAGTGTCGCGGTCAGGAGCGGGAGGCCGTGTGCGGCCGCGAGGACCCGCGCCTCGATCGTGCCGATCAGCGCCCGACCGTGCAGATCCACCAGGGTGTCGGCATAGCCGGTGAGCTGCGCGTGGGCCTGGTTCGAGAGGCGCAACCGATCGCGCAGCCGATCCGCGTCGTGCCGGCCGGCGACCGCCAGCGCCGCGAGCCGCATCACCGGCGGCAGACCCGCCCCGGCGGCGCGCTCCAGCCGCCCGAGCTCGCCGACGCCGCCCGTGATCCGCTGCAGCAGGCCGGTGCCGCTCAGGGTCACGACCATCGTCGTGCCTCCGGTTGCCGCCAGAAGTTTCAAAAACTCGTCGCGGATTCGCTCCCGCGACAGCCGGTCCAAGCTGTCGCGGGCGGCCACGCAGGCCGCGAGCGCCGCCGCGTCGGGCGCCCCGCGGCCGAAGCGTGCGTGGAAACGGAAGAAGCGCAGGATCCGCAGCGCATCCTCACGGATCCGGGTCGCGGGATCGCCGATGAAGCGCACCCGTCCGCCCGCCAGATCCGCCAATCCGCCGACGGTGTCGTGCAGTTGCCCGTCGATGCCGAGCGACAGGGCGTTGACGGTGAAGTCGCGCCGTTCCGCGTCCCGCGCGAAGTCGCTGCCGAACCGGACGACCGCGTGGCGCCCGTCGGTCTCGATATCCTCGCGCAGGGTGGTGACCTCGATCGGCCCGTCCTCGGTGATCAGCGTGACGGTGCCGTGCGCGATCCCGGTCGGTACCGCCTTCAGGCCCGGGGCCGCGCGGGTGCGCGTCATCACGGCGTCCGGCCGAAGCGTCGTCGCGAGGTCGATATCGGCGGCCGACACGCCGAGAAGGGCATCGCGGACGCATCCGCCGACCAGACGGGTCTCGGCACCCGGATCATCCAAGGCGGCGAGCGCCCGGCGTACGCCCGGCCGGTCGAGGAGGGCTGAGAGGCCGGCGTGGTCGAGAATCTGCCTCACCGGAAGCCGCCGGGGACCAATCGGCCGTTCTCCATGTGCGTGGGCACGTAGCCGCCGGCCCGGCGCTCGGAGAACAGGCCCTCGTAGACGAGCGTGCCGATCACAACGGCCAGCCCAGCGAGCACGAGGCGAAAGAGATGCGGGTCCCAGTGGACCCGGCGCAGCGGGTTGCGGCCCGCCAGCAGGAGGTAAACCAGGAATAACCCGAAGGGGATGAGGAAGAGGCCGAACTCTTCGAGGACGCGACGCAGCATGGGTGTTCGTTGCCTAAACGGCCGGGCGACGGATCCCGCCCGGTTCGGATTCCGGATAGAGCCGTTCGCGGAGGTTGTTCAGAATCCCGGCGGTGACACCCCAGATCAGCCGCTCGCCGAAGTTGACGGCGTAGAACCACCGGGTGCGGCCCTGCCAGTCCCGCGACCGCAGCCGATAGCGCTCCCGGTCCATCAGCACCGGCAGCGGTACCTCGAACACGTCGGCCACCTCGGCGGGATTGGGCCGGTAGGTCGCCTCAGGTGCGACGAGGCCGATCACCGGGGTGACGAGGAATCCCGTTCCCGACAGGTAGGGGTCGATATAGCCGACGAGCTGCACCGCGGTGGGGTGCAGGCCGATCTCCTCCTCGGCCTCCCGCAGGGCCGCGGCGGCGGGGGTGGGATCGGACGGGTCGATCTTACCCCCCGGCAGGGCGACCTGTCCGGAATGGTCGCGGAGGTTGGCGGCGCGCTGCGTCAGGATGAGGTTCGGCCCCTCCGGGCGGAACACCACCGGCACGAGCACGGCGGCCCGCCGGTGCGGCGGCGGCGGGATCACGGCCGAGCCGTCCGGATCGAGGCTATGGTCGCCGCGCGGGTTGGAGGTCGGATCGTCCGGCCCGGGGGGATGCGGCGACAGTCCCGACGCGGCGCGGGCGAGGAATGCGGCGCGGGGATCGCTCACGCGGCGGCCGGTGTGATGGGATAGAAGGTGCCCCCGGCCCATAGCCCGAGCCAGGACCGTCCATCGACGGGATGCTCCTCGGCGAGATCCACGAGGTCGTAGGTCAGCGCCCGGGTGACGAGCGCCCAGAGGCCGCCCCGGACATGCAGATAGGGTTTCAGGGCCCCGTCCGGCTCTTCCTCGAAGCGCAGGGCGTGTTCGGCGTCGACGGGCACGAGGTCGTCGACATTGGTCCGGAAGGAGAGGCGCCGGTTCGGTCCGGAACCGTCGACCGCCATCTCGACCGCCGCGAAGGCTGCGTCCTCGACGGTGATGCCGACGCTCTCCACCGGCGTCACCAGCACGGTGCGGCCGTCGGGCTCGCGCCGCAGGATGGTGGAGAACAGCCGGACCAGCTTCGTCCGGCGGATCGGCGTGCCGTTGTGGTACCAGGTCCCGTCCGCGGCGATGCGGATGTCGATCTCGCCGCAATAGGGCGGGCTCCAGCGCTCCACCGGCGGAAGCCCCCGGGTCGGCAGATCCCCGAGGGCCGCGCTGAGGCGGGCCAGGGTTGGGTCGGCGGAATCCTCACTCATGCCCGTGACAGATAGCGCTCCGGCGCCCGGACAGCCATGGCGGATCCCGGGTCGCGGCCGTCACGCCGGTCCGGCGCCCTGGGTGTTCACCGTCAGGGCGTAGAGCGACTGGCTGGCCGTCATGAACAGGCGGTTCCGCTTGGGGCCGCCGAAGGTGAGGTTGCCGCAGACCTCCGGCAGGCGGATCCGCCCGATCAGTCTCCCCGCAAGGTTCCAGATCGTGACACCGTTATAGCCCACGGCCCGGCCGGCGTTGCTCGACGCCCAGACATTGCCGTCGACGTCGGTCCGCACGCCGTCCGGTCCGCATTTGACGCCGTCGACCACGCAATCGGCGAACAGCCGTTGTCCGGAGAGCCTGCCGCCGTCTCCGACGTCGAAAGCGTAGATCTCGCCCTTGCCCCCGGGGCCGGTATCGCCCGGTCCCTTGCCGGTGGAACAGACATAGAGGGTCCGATGGTCGGGGGAGAAACAGAGGCCGTTGGGGTCCGGAACCGCATCGTCGGTCAGAACCCGGTCGACCCGGCCGGACGTGTCGATGCGGTAGACCGCGTTCGGCAGCGCCCGCCGTCCCGGTGCGACCCCGGCGGGCTGACCGAGGCGCGGGTTGAGATGGCCCTGGGGGTTCGAGGGACCGCCCGGCTCGTCCGGCAAACCCTCGTAGAGCAGGCCGCCATAGGGCGGATCGGTGAACCAATACGATCCGTCGACGTGCTGGACCACGTCGTTGGGCGAGGTGAGCGGCTTGCCCGCGAAGCTGTCGGCCAGCACCGTCGCCGAGCCGTCGAGTTCGTAGCGGACCACGCGCCGGCCGGTGTGCTCGCAGCTGAGCTGCCGCCCCTGCCAATCGAAGCTGTTGCCGTTGGAATTGTTGCTCGGCGCGCGGAAGGCGGAGACGTGCCCGTCCTCCTCGAGCCACCGCATCTGGCGGTTGTTTGGGATATCGCTCCAGACCAGATACCGGCCGACCGCATTCCAGGCCGGCCCCTCCGCCCAGAGGGCGCCGGTCCAGAGGCGGCGGATCGCGCTGTTCGGGACGATGTAGGCCTCGAAAGCGGGATCCACTGCGAGCACGTCGGGATCGGTGAAATAGGTGGTGGGGGCTGCGCCGGGGCGGAAGTCGCGCGGCGGGTTCGTCACCGTGCTGGGCGGCGCCGGCTCGGCGGACGCCGGATCGGCCGAGGCCAGGACGGCGCCCAACCCTGCTAGGACCGAACGGCGCGAGGGCGGAACGGGCCCGCGATGCGCCCCACCTCCGGATCGGCCTGTCTCCCCGTTCCGCATGCGATCCCCCCGGTTCGCGTCTGCGCGCATCGGTGGCGCGCTGCGTCCGAAGACTGGGACCAAAATCCTGTTCGCGTCAACCGGGCCTGCGCCGCAGGATCTTCCACACCCCATCCGCCGAGGCCAACAGGCGGCTCCCGTCCCGCACGTCCCCGCGCATGAAGACGAGCGAGCCGGTCCGTTTCACCACCTGCGGGCGGATGCCGATCCAGTTCCCGAGACGTCCCACATCGATGAACTTCATCTCGAGCTGGATCGTCACGCAATTGGCGCCGTCGGCCGCCCGCATGGCCGTCTCGCCGAGCGCCCGGTCGGCGAAGCTCATCAGCATGCCGCCATGGACCACGCCGATGAGGTTGGCGTGCTTCTGCTCCGCCCGGAACGCGTAGGCGCCGTCCGATTCGCGCCGATGCACCGGCCCGACATGGGCGATGAAGCCGGCATCCTCGATGGGTGTCCAGCCCGGGTCGGATGGGTCGAAGGGATCGGTATTGTCGGTCATCGTGCATCGTCCGTAGCTGTCGCGGCGGTGGAAACCGGCACCGTCCGTCAGGTTCCCCGTGGCTTGGCCCGCCGGGTCGGAGCCTCGGTGAGCGGGTCCTCCGGCCAGGGATGGCGGGGATAGCGACCACGCATCTCGGCCCGCACCGCGGCCCAGGATCCCCGCCAGAAACCCGGGAGGTCGCGGGTGATCTGGATGGGGCGGTGGGCGGGCGACAGCAGGTGCAGGACCAGGGGCCGTCCGCCGGCCCGCGGGTGCCGGTCGAGGCCGAACAGCTCCTGCACCCGCACGGATAGGGCGGGCTCGTCGGCGGCGTAATCCACCGCGATGCGTGAGCCGGTGGGCACCTCCACATGGGTCGGCGCCTCGGCGTCGAGGCGGGTGCGCAACGTCCAGGGCAGCAGGCCCTGCACGGCACCGCCGAGGTCGTCGGCCGTGATCGAGGCCAGGGCGGTGCGCCCGACGAGGGACGGCGCGAGCCACGCATCCACGGTCGCGGCGAGCGCATCGTCCGACAGGTCTGGCCAGGCATCGCCCTCCGCCGCGTGCAGGAAGCACACCCGGGCGCGCCATTGCGACAGGGCCGGCGTCCAGGGCAGCCGCTCGATCCCCAGCGCGGCGATGCCCCGGGCCAGGATCATGGCGCTTTCCAGATCGGCCGGGACTGGCAGCGGCCGGGCGCCGAGGCTGACCGTCCCCAGCCGCCGGACCGCCCGGGCCCGGAGGGACGCCGTTTCCGCATCGAAGGTGGTCTCGGTGCGGGACTCGATCCTGTCGGCGAAGAGCTGCTCGATGGCCCCGGCGTCGATCGCCGCCGCCGCCAGGATGCGGGCATTACCCGCCGCGCCGACGAGGTCGGCGACGACCAGATGGGTCTCCCGGGCGAGCGCATGGGCCGGATCGAGGCGGCCGGCGCGGCCGCTCGCCATGACGAACTCGCCCTCGCGGCCCCGCGCCCGCGCGACGCGGTCGGGATAGGCCAGGGCCAGGAGCGGGCCGGCCGGCGCCGGTCCGGCATCCGGGCCGCCGCCGGCGATCCGCGCCCAGCCCTCGGCGAGCCGGCGCATGTCCGCCGACCGCCCGGCCCGGTCGCGGCGGAACCGTTCGACCCGCGCGTCGAGATCGACCTCGTCCCCCCCGAGGCCGCGTTCCACCAGGACCGCGGCGAGTTCCGCGGCGGCACGCGCCCGCCCGGACCCGGCCGCGACCGTGACCATACGGGCGAGACGCGGCGGAAGCGGCAGGGCGCGCAGCTGCGCGCCGGCCTCCGTGAGCCGTCCATTCGGGTCGAGCGCCCCGAGGTCCGACAGCATGGTCCGGGCCTCGGTCAAGGCGGGCGCCGGGGGCGGATCGAGGAAGGCGAGCGTGCACGGATCGGCCACCCCCCAGGCGGCGCAGTCGAGGAGCAGGCTCGCCAGATCCGCCGACAGGATCTCGGGCCGCGAGAAGGGTTCGAGGGCGCTGGTGCCGGCCTCCGACCAGAGCCGCCAGCACAGTCCGGGCTCGGTCCGGCCGGCACGGCCCCGCCGCTGATCCACGGAGGCGCGGGAGGCGCGCGCGGTCACGAGCCGCGTCAGGCCGAGCCCAGGCTCGTAGACGGGGACCCGCGAGAGCCCGGAATCGACCACGATCCGGACCCCCTCGATGGTCAGCGAGGTCTCGGCGATGCTGGTGGCGAGCACCACCTTGCGGGTTCCGGGGGGCGCCGGGGCGACGGCGCGGTCCTGCTCGGCCGGCGGGAGGGCGCCGTAGAGCGGCGTGAGCTGCACGTCCGGCCCGATGCGATCCGCCAGGAGGGCGACGGTCCTGCGGATCTCCGCCTGTCCGGGCAGGAACACCAGCACCGAACCCGGATCGGAGCGCAGGGCCCGGAGGGTGACCTCGGCCACCGCCTCCTCGATCCGCCGGTTCGGGTCGCGCTCGACGTGGCGTGTCTCCACCGGGAAGGCGCGCCCCTTTGAGGCGACCACCGGGGCATCGCCCATCAGCCGCGCGACCCGGGCGCCGTCGAGGGTCGCCGACATCACCAGGATCCGCAGATCCTCGCGCAGGCCGCCCTGGGCGTCGAGGGCGAGCGCGAGGCCCAGATCGGCATCCAGGGAGCGTTCGTGGAACTCGTCGAACAGCACCGCGCCGATGCCGGCGAGTTCCGGGTCGTCGAGGATCATCCGCGTGAACACGCCCTCGGTCACCACCTCGATCCGGGTGCGGGCCGAGATCTTCGATCCGAGCCGGACGCGCAGGCCGACCGTGCCGCCGACCGGCTCGCCGAGCGTCTGCGCCATCCGGGCCGCCGCCGCCCGGGCCGCGAGGCGGCGCGGCTCCAGCAGGACGATCTTGCGCCCGTCGAGCCAGGGTGCCCCCAGCAGGTCGAGGGGCACGCGCGTGGTCTTGCCCGCGCCCGGCGGCGCCACCAGCACGGCGGCGTTCCGCCTGCCGAGCGCGGCGCGCAGGTCGGGCAGGGCCGCCTCGATCGGCAATGGGGTGGGAAGACCGGGCATCGATGCCGCTGATGGCGCGGACCGGCGACGGGCGCAACCGCGGCGGCCGACCGGTGACGCCGGGCGGCGTTCGATACCGATCCGACTCCGCGGCCCTGGCCTCCGGCACGCCGAGCCGCGAACGTGCGGCGCATTCAAAAGACCTGGGAGTGAAACGATGAAATTCCGCCCGATGGCGCTGGCCCTGGCCGCGCTGCCGCTCGCGCTCGCGCCCGCCTTTGCCCAGGATCGGCTGCCGACGATACCGCCGCAGGATTACACGCCCGAGCAGAAGCAGGCGGCCGAGGCCTTCGCGCAGGCCCGGGGCAAGCCGCCCTTCGGGCCGTTCGAGCCGCTGATATATTCGCCCGAGGTCATGACCCTCGCCCGGTCGATGGGCGACTACCTCCGGTTCAAGCCCAAGATCGGCACAACCCTGTCGGAACTGGTGATCCTGATGACGGCGCGGCGCTGGACGCAGGACTACGAGTGGTACGTCCATGCGCCCATCGCCGAGAAGGCGGGGATCGCCCCGGAGATCGTCGCGGCGATCCGTGATGGGCGCCGGCCGGCGCGGATGAGCGACGACGAAACCATCGTCTACGAGTTCACCGCGGAACTGCAGGACACCAAGCGCGTGTCGGACACGACCTACGCCCGCGCCGAGGCCCGGTTCGGCAAGCCGGCGATCGTCGATCTCGCGGCGATCTCCGGCTACTACACGCTGCTCGCCATGGAGCTGAACGCGGCGCGCTACCCGATTCCCCAGGAAGGCAAACCCCTGCCGCGCATGCCCGAGTGAGCCGGCTTATCCACAGGGTCCGGGCATCTGGATCCCCGTTGTCCACAGGGTTCCGCGGCCGAAGATCGGGCCGCGGGGCCGGCGTTGACCATTCGTTAACCTTTATGGCCTGTTCTCTTTTCGTTCCCGAACGCGAACGAGGAGAACACGATGCTGACCGCTGCCAGTCCCGCGCGCGACGCGCATGCTTGTCCCGTCGAGGCGATCAGCGCCGCGTATCTCGGCTTCGCCGGCGGCGATGCCGGGATCGCCCTGCGCTGCGCGATCGCCGATGCCCTGTCCGATCTGATGGAGGCCGAGCGGCGCACCCGCGAGCGCAGCCGGCTGATCTCCCGGGGCTACGTGCGGGAAGCCTTCGATCCGGCGGCCGGCCGCGCCAGCTGAACGCACGCTGCACGCGCGATTCAGGCTGGCTGCAGCGTGGCTGTGGAATCCTCCGCCCCATGATCCCGGACGTCTCGTGCATCCGGGCATCCATGGAGACAGGTCATGACACGCATCGCTCTGCTCTCGGCCGCCGCGCTGATCGGCGCGGGCAGCCTGGCCTCTTCGACCGCGGAAGCCCGCGGCGGCGGGGCCATCGCGGCCGGCATCATCGGCGGCCTCGCGGCGGGCGCGCTGATCGGCGCCGCGACCCAGGCCCACGCGGTGCCCGCTTACGGGTACGGTGAGTCTTACGGATACACGCCCGTGGTGGTGCGGCCCGCCCCCGCCTACCGGGTGTACGAGGAGGACGGACCGGTCTACGCCACCCGCCGGACGGTCACCTACGAGCGGGTGCCGGTCGGCTACGGTCCCGCCCGCCGCTGGCACCGGGACTGGGATGACGGCTACGACGGCTACCGCGACCGCGGCCATTACGGCTGGTGAGATGGCTCCCTGGGTCTGACGACCCCGGGCCCGGACGGCGGCCGCCATCCATCGTGGTTTCGGTGTCCGGGGCGATACGCTAGCGACATGGCGCGGCGCCGCTCCGGCAGCGCCCCATTCAGCCCACTCGCACGTGGCGTGAACCGGGTGTTCAGGTCGCGGCGGTAAGACGATTCGATGCTGGTCCACGAAGGCGCGACGCGCACCCCTGAAGCCGATCGCAAGCTCGGCCTGTCCCTGGCGGCGGTGGCCGGGGCGCTGAACACCGCGGGGTTCTATGCGGTCGGCCTCTACGCCTCGAACATGACCGGGAACGTCTCGGCGATCTCCGACCGCACGGGAACCGGCGACCTCGTCCTGGCGGCGGAGGCGCTGCTCCTCGTCCTCCTTTTCGTGCTCGGTGCGGCGGTGTCGACGCTGCTGATCCGCTACCGCCGCCGGAGCGCCGAGCACGGGGCCTACGCCTACAGCGTCTGTGCGGAAGCGGTGCTCCTCGTCGCCATCGGCCTCGTGGCGCTTCCCCTCGCGGAGCCGGCGCGGGGCCATGCCCTGGTGCTCGGCCTGAGCTTCGCCCTGGGTGTGCAGAACGCTGCGGCGACGAAGATTTCCGAGGCGCGCGTGCGGACGACGCATGTCACCGGCACGATCACCGATATCGGCATCGAGCTGGCCCGCTGGCTGGATCGCGCCGCGCCCGATCGGGTCCCGCTGAAGCGCCACGACCCCACGCGGCTGCGCCTTCACGTGCTGACCGTCGGGGCGTTCCTCGCGGGCGGGCTCGTGGGCGTCGTCGCCTATCGCGCCGTCGGCGTGGCCCTGCTGTTCGCGGCGGCCGCGATCCTGGCGTCGCTGGCGCTGCCGGCGCTCAGGCGTTGATGTCGAGGAGCTGGCCGGTCATCCGGTCGGCGGTCCGCGCCACGGCGGCGTTCAGCGCGAAGGCAGACTTGGAGCCGACGAGTTCGGCGGCGGCGCTGGACAGGTCCACCTGCGCGGCGGGTTGCAAGGCCGTCTCGGCGACGGGCGCCCCGGCGGACGCGATGGTCTGGGCCGCATTTCCGAGGCGGTCGGAGGCCCGGGTCATGCTGGTCGTGGCGGTCTGAAGGGCGTCGATCATGCGCAATCTCCCTGCGCCGATCCTGCCAGGCGAACGCTGCGGGACCGTTGCGGAGATCGCGCGCATTTGAGGGATCGCCGCCTTATCCGAAGGCTGTCCTGCGCGCGCGGGAACAGGGTGGTGCGGACGGCGGGACTCGAACCCGCACGGCCTTGCGGCCGCAAGATTTTAAGTCTCGTGCGTCTACCGGTTCCGCCACGTCCGCATCGGGCCTTCGGTAGCCGCGGCCGGCCCCGCGATCAAGCCGGGGGCGTCCAGCCGTACAGCCACGCGTAGCGGTCGCGCATGCCGTCGGGGCCGAGCCGCGCCATCACGGCGTTGCGGGCGAACGCCACCAATCCCCTGGCGTGATAGGTCCGGCCGTTGGCGCGGGCAGCCCTCTGGACGCGCCGGACGCGGGTCGACCGGTCCGCCGCGAAGGAGGCGAGCGCGGCCGGCACCTGGGCTTGGTCGGAGAGCGCGCGCGTCAGTACCGCGGCGTCCTCGATAGCGAGGGCGGCGCCCTGCGCGAGATAGGGCAGCACCGGATGGGCGGCGTCGCCGATCAGCGCGATCCGGCCGCGGGCGAGCGGGCGCGCCACGGCCCGATCGGCCAGCGACCAGACCAGCCAGGAATCCGGCAGGCCGAGCAATCCGCGCAGGGGCTCGGCACAGCCGCGAAAGCAAGCGCGCAGCACCGCCGGCTCCCCGAGCCGGCCCCAGCCCTCGTCGCCCACCGCCTCGGGGACGACCGCCACGACGTTGAGGAACTGGCTGTCCCGGACCGGGTAATGCACCACGTGCCGGTTCCGGCCGAGCCAGAGCCCCGTCGCCGCACCGCGCAGGGGTTCCGGCACGGCCTCGATCGGGATGAGCGCCCGCCACGCCGCCGCATGGCCGGGCCGGAGCGGCGCCGCATCGAGATGTCCGCGCAGGCGCGAGCGCAGCCCATCGGCCCCGATCGCCAGATCGAAGGCCAGATCCTGCACGCCGCTGGCGCCCTCCGCGGCGAGGAGGACTTCCGACTCCGTCTCGGCCAAGCGCGTTACGGTGCGGCCCATCATCAGCCGGATCGCCGGCCGTCCGCGCAGGGCATCGAGCAGGAGAATCTGCAGATCGGCCCGGTGGATCACGTAGTAGGGCGCGCCGAACACCGTCTGCGCCGCCGCCCCGAGGGCGACGCCGCCGAGACGGCGGCCGCTGTCGAGGGCGCGCACCTCGACGCCCGGGGGCGCGCTCGCGGCCCGGCGCAGGGCGGCCGAAAGGCCGAGCCCCGCCAGCACGCGGCTCGCGTTGGGGGAGATCTGGATCCCGGCTCCGACCTCGCTGAAGCCGGTGCGGCGCTCGATCACCGTGACGGCATGGCCGGCATCCGACAGCGCCAGCGCCGCCGTGAGGCCGCCGATCCCGGCCCCCACGATTCCGATCCGCAATGGTCGATGGTCGGAGGACACCGCGACGGCGCGCCTACTCCGCCGCGAGCTTGGCGTCGTCGTGCCAGACGCAGGCCTGCGGATCCGCCTCGTCGGCCTTCAGGCCGGCGCGGTAACGGTACAGGGTCGAGCAGTACTGGCAGATGATCTCGGTGTCGGCGCCCATGTCGAGGAAGACGTGCGGGTGGTCGAACGGCGGCAGCGCGCCGATGCACATGAACTCCTTCACCCCGACAGCGACCACCGGCACACCCGGCTCGTTGTGAAAGTGGGGTACCGCCTTGCCTGCCATCCGGCCCTCGCCTGACCCGTACCGATCGCGCGGCGAATCCACCCGCGCGCACTGGGCGCCATGCGGCCGCTTATGCCGCCAGCCCCGCTTCCGGCGCAAGCCACGCCCGTCCGCGTGCCGGACACGGCTTGGCCTCCCGCGCCGCGCACCGTACATAGGTCGGACGCCCGATTGATGACGCCGCGAAAAGTCCCGACATGCAGCAGGAACAGGCCACCGCGCAGGGATCGCGCCGCGCCCCGGAGCCGCCGATCCACGGTCCCGAGGGCTTCGAAGGCATGCGCCGCGCCGGCCGGCTCACCGCCGAGGCCCTGGACCTGCTCATGGAGGCGACCCTGCCCGGCGTCACCACGGAGGCGCTCGACCGGCTCGCCTACGAGTTCGCCATGGATCACGGCGCCTATCCGGCCTCGCTGCTCTATCGCGGCTATCCGAAGTCGATCTGCACCTCGATCAATCACGTGGTCTGCCACGGCATCCCCAACGACAAGCCCCTGCGCGAGGGCGACATCGTCAACCTGGACATCTGCCTGATCCTCGACGGCTGGCACGGCGATTCGAGCCGGATGGCCTATGTCGGCGAGGTCTCGCGCCGGGCCCAGCGCCTGTGCGAGATCACCTACGAGGCGCTGATGCGCGGCGTCGCGGCGGTGAAACCGGGCGGCTCGACCAACGATATCGGCCGGGCGATCCAGTCCTACGCGGAGGGCGAGCGCTGCTCGGTGGTGCGGGATTTCTGCGGCCACGGGCTCGGGCGCACCTATCACGACGCGCCAACGATCCTGCACTACGTCGAGGCGAGCTACGACGTGCCGTTCAAGCCCGGCCAGTTCTTCACCGTCGAGCCGATGATCAATCTCGGGCGCCCGGCCGTGAAGGTGCTGGGCGACGGCTGGACCGCGGTGACCCGCGACCGCTCGCTCTCCGCCCAGTTCGAGCACACCGTGGCGGTGACGGAGACGGGGGTGGAGATCTTCACGATCTCGCCGAAGGGGCTGCACCAGCCCGTCAATCCCGCATCCTGACCGACCATGGCGCCGCGGCCGGACGATGCCGAGGCGGGGCTCTTCGCCGACGCCGGCGGCGCGTCGTCGCTGGCCAAGGACGCGCCGCATTATCACGGCCATCGCGACCGGCTCCGCGAGAAGTTCGCCGCGGCGGGCGGCGACGCGCTGCCGGATTACGAATTGCTGGAGTTGGTCCTGTTCCGCGCGATCCCGCGGCGCGACGTGAAGCCCCTGGCCAAGGCCCTGGTCGCCCGGTTCGGCAGCTTCGCCGAAGTGTTGAGCGCCGAGCCGGCCCGGCTGATGGAGGTCCAGGGCGTCAGCGCCGGCGTCGCCGCCGACCTCAAGGTGATCGAGGCCGCCGGGCGGCGCCTCGCCCGGGGGGCGATCCGCGGGCGGGCGCTGTTGGATTCATGGGGCGCACTGCAGGATTACCTGCGCGCCACGATGGCCTTCGCGCCGCGCGAGGAGTTTCGGATCCTGTTCCTCGACAAGCGCAACCATCTGATCGCCGACGAGGTGCAGGGGCGCGGCACCGTCGACCACACGCCGGTCTATCCCCGGGAGGTCGCCCGGCGGGCGCTGGAACTCTCGGCCACCGCCATCATCCTCGCCCATAACCACCCATCCGGCGATCCGAGCCCGTCCGCCGCCGACGTGGCGATGACCCGCGAGATTGTGGCCGTGCTCGCGCCGCTGAAGATCGTCGTCCACGATCACGTGATCCTCGGGCGAAACGGTCACGCGAGCCTGAAAGGCCTCAAGCTGATCTGATCCTCTCGCCGCCTTGAGCGTTATCGAGGGCAGATATAGCCACGAGCAGATGGCGCGCCTCTTGCCTCAGAGCGGGAGCGTTAGGGAGGAGCGAGATGGCGGTGACGGCCTTCGACGAGATGACCGGGCTCGGCACCGGCACGGCCGATCCGGCCGCGATTCGAGACGCCTACGGCACGCTCAAGACGTGGCTCGAAACGACCCCCCCGGAGCATTTCAACACCCGCCGCAGTCAGGCCGAGCTGCTGTTCCGCCGGATCGGCATCACCTTCGCGGTGTACGGTGACAACGAATCGACCGAACGCCTGATTCCGTTCGACATCATCCCGCGGGTGATCACGAAGCCGGAATGGACGTTCCTGGAGCGCGGGCTGAAGCAGCGGGTCACCGCCATCAACCTGTTCCTGAAGGATGTGTACGGCGCCCAGGAATGCATCAAGGCGGGCATCATCCCGGCCGATCTCGTCTATCGCAACGCCCATTACCGGATGGAGATGCGCTCGTTCCGGGTCCCGCACGACCTCTACGTCCACGTCGCCGGCATCGACATCGTGCGCACGGGCGAGAACGATTTCTTCGTCCTGGAGGACAACGCTCGGATCCCGTCCGGCGTGTCCTACATGCTAGAGAACCGGGAGGTGATGCTGCGCCTGTTCCCGGACCTGTTCTCCAAGCACCGGGTCGCCCCGGTGGAGAACTATCCCGACGCGCTGCTCGCCACCCTGCGCAGTCTCGCCCCGGTCTCGGCGACCCGCGACCCCACGGTCGTCCTGCTGACCCCCGGCCGCTACAACTCGGCCTTCTACGAGCACTCGTTCCTGGCCGACAAGCTCGGCGTCGAGCTGGTGGAGGCCTCGGACCTCTTCACCAAGGACGACGTGGTCTACATGCGCACCACCGAGGGTCCGCGCCGGGTCGACGTGATCTACCGCCGCCTCGACGACGATTTTCTGGATCCGCTCGTCTTCCGCCCCGACTCAGTCCTCGGCGTGCCGGGCCTGATGAATGCCTACGAGCGGGGCTCGGTGACATTGGCCAACGCGGTCGGGACCGGCATCTCCGACGACAAGGCGGTCTACAGCTACATGCCGGAGATCGTGAAGTTCTTCACCGGCGAGGAGCCGATCCTGCACAACGTGCCGACCTATCGCTGCCGCGAGAAGGACTCGTTCGCCTACGTGATGGACAACCTCTCGGAGCTGGTGGTGAAGGAGGTCAACGGCTCGGGCGGCTACGGCATGCTGGTCGGGCCCCACGCGAGCAAGCGCGAGATCGACGACTTCGCCAAGAAGCTCAAGCATGCCCCCGACGGGTTCATCGCGCAGCCGACCCTGTCGCTCTCCACCTGCCCGACCTTCGTGGCCTCCGGGGTCGCGCCGCGCCATGTCGACCTGCGCCCCTTCGTGCTCAACGGCGCCGACCAGATCCGCATCGTCCCGGGCGGCCTGACCCGGGTCGCGCTGAAAGAGGGCTCGCTGGTGGTCAATTCGAGCCAGGGTGGTGGTACGAAGGATACCTGGGTGCTGGACGCCTGATTTCATGGGGTCGGACATCCCGAGGCGCGGGCTCCCCGGTCCGCTCGACGTGGCTGAAAAAGAATGCTTTCCAGGACTGCCGACAACCTTTTCTGGCTCTCGCGCTACGTCGAGCGCGCCGACTTCGTCGCGCGCATCCTCGACGCGGCGCACCGCTTCGCGTCGCTGCCGACGAGCTACGGCGGCGGCGAGGGCAACGAGTGGGACTCCGCCCTCGCCTCGGCCGGAGACCCGGACGCGTTCAAGACGCATTACAGCGCGGTCAACGCCGACACGGTCTGCGACTTCCTGGCCTTCAGCCCGCACAACCCCTCCTCGATCCGCTCCTGCATCGAGGCGGCCCGGGAGAACGCCCGCTCCGTGCGCACGGCGCTCACCACCGAGATGTGGGACGCGATCAACGGCGCCTGGCTCGAACTGCGCAACTATGCCGGCAAGGACCTCAACCGCGACGAGTTCGGCCGCTTCCTCGACTGGGTGAAGACCGTCTCGCTCACCTTCGACGGTTCGGCCTTCCGCACGATGCTGCGCAACGACTCCTTCTGGTTCACCCGGCTCGGCACCGCGATCGAGCGGGCTGACAACACGGCCCGCATCCTCGACGTGAAGTACCAGATCCTTCTGCCCCACGACGAGACGGTGGGCGGCAGCCTCGACTACTTCCAGTGGACCACGATCCTGCGCGAAGTCTCAGCCTTCAACGCCTACCACTGGGTGTACCGGGAGAGCGTGAAGCCGCTCCTGGTGGCCGATCTGCTGATCCTCAACAAGCAGATGCCCCGGTCCTTCGCGAATTGCTACGGGGTGATCGTCGAGTATCTTGACCTGATCGCCGACGCCTATGGCCGGCGCGGACCGAGCCAGCGGTTCGCCGGCAACATGCTGGCCAAGCTCGAGGCCGAGGATATCGACCGGGTCTTCGCCTCCGGCCTGCACGAGTTCGTCGAGGCGTTCATCGCCGAGAACAACAGGGTGGGCGAGGCCATCGCCAAGCAGTATCTGGTCGGTTGACGAAGACGCACAGGCCCCCCGCGCATGCGCATCCGCGTGATCCACGAGACCATCTACACCTACGAGCAGCCGGCCCGCGGGCTCGTCCAGGTCCTGCGGCTGACACCGCGGGACCATGACGGCCAGTACGTCCGAGGGTGGCGGATCGACACCACCGTCGACGGGCGCCTGACCGCCCGCGAGGACGGATTCGGGAACCTGGTTCACTGGTTCACCCCCGATGAGGCCGCCGACGCCCTGACGATCCGGGTCAGCGGCGAGGTCGACACCGAGGACACCCAGGGGATCGTGCGCGGAACCGTCGAACGTCTGCCGGATTCGTTCTATCTGCGCGACACGGATCTCTGCGCAACCAGCACGGAGCTGCAGGTCTTCGCGGAGCGCGTCGCCACGGCCGGCGACGCGGCGCCGCTGGCGCTGCTCCACCGCCTGATGGGGGCCGTTCCCGAAGTTGTGGCCTACGAGCCCGGCCCGGCCGCCAATGCCGTCCCGGCCGCGAAGGCCTTCGCGGCGGAGCGGGGTGTCTGCCAGGATCTGACGCATGTCTTCATCGCGGCGGCCCGGCATGTCGGCATCCCCGCGCGCTACGTCGCGGGCTACCGCGCCCGCGACGACGGCGAGGCCACGGTCGAGGCGCCGCACGGCTGGGCCGAGGCGCTGGTGCCGGATCTCGGCTGGGTGGCGTTCGATCCGTGCTTCGCGATGAGCCCGTCCGACAGCTACATCCGCGTGGCCACCGGGCTCGATTATCTCGGCGCCGCGCCGATCCGGGGCAGCCGGACCGGTGGCGGGACCGAGACACTGGACGTGAAGCTTCGCGTCGAGCAAGGCAGGGCCGCCGCCCAGTCCTGAGTCCCGCGACGGCGGTCCCATCGCATGAAAGCCCGAAGACGATGACGTATTGTGTCGGTGTCCTTGTCGAAGAAGGGCTGGTGATGGTGGCCGACACCCGCACCAACGCGGGGCTCGACGACATCTCGACCTACCGGAAGCTGCACCACTTCAACGTGCCGGGCGAGCGGGTGATGATGCTGGCCTCGGCGGGCAACCTGTCGATCACCCAATCGGTGCTGAGCCTGCTTCAGGAGGGTGTGCCCGGTGAGGGGGAGGAGCCGGCGCAGAAGCTCGTCGAGGCGCCGACCATGTTCCAGGCGGCGCAGCTCATCGGCCGTGCCATCCGCCGGGTGCGGTCGATCGAGAAGGATGGGTTCGAGGCGGCCAACATCCGGTTCTCGATCTCGCTGCTGTTCGGCGGACAGATCGGCACCGGCGACATGCGGCTGTATCTCATCTATTCGGCCGGCAACTTCATCGAGTGCAGCACGGACGCCCCGTTCCTCCAGATCGGCGAGCACAAATACGGCAAGCCGATCCTCGACCGGGCGGTGACCTACCGGACCGATTTGTACGACGCCCTGAAGGTCAGCCTGGTCTCGATGGATTCGACCATGCGGTCGAATCTCGGCGTCGGCCTGCCGATCGATATCGCGGTCGCCCGCCGGAACGCGCCGACGCTCGAGGTGAACCACCGGATCGAGGCCGGCGAGGGCTATTTCCACGACCTGCGCGAGCGCTGGTCGGCGGCGTTGCGGGCCGCGCACCGGGCGATTCCGCGGCCGCCCTATGGGCCGTCCGAGAAGTAGATCTCGGACGGGTCCCTCGATGAGACCCCGTTCGGACGGTTCGGCTCGCCTGGAGGATAGCCGGCTCGGATCAGTGGCGCCTAGACGCCAAGGCGATCACGTGCGCGCGCATGGCGCCGCGTTCCAGGCTTCCAGCCGGTCCCGCGCGGCGTCCGACGGATCGTCGGCCTGCATCAATCCGCCCATGACGGCGACCGCTGCCGCGCCCGCCGCGCGGCAGGCCGCAATCTGGTCGAGGCCGATCCCGCCGAGCGCCACCAGCGGAAGACCGGCGGCCCGCGCCGCCGCGACACCGTCCGGACCGAGCGCCGGTCCGTAGCCCGGTTTGCTCGCGGTCGGATAGATCGGGCTCAGCGTCACGTAATCGGCGCCGGCCGCCGCGGCCCGCACGGCCTCCTGAACCGCGTGGGCCGACACGCCGATCAGCGCCGCCGCCCCCAGGGCGGACCGGGCCGCCGCGATCGCCTCCGGACCCGAACCGCCGCCCAGATGCACCCCGTCGGCGCCGAGGGCGCGCGCCAGGGCGACGTCGCCGCCCACCGTCAGGACCCCGCCCCGGGCCCGGACAGCTTCGGCCACGGCCGCGCCGAGGCGGCGGCGCGCGTCCGGTTCCAGATCGCGGTCGCGAAACCAGATCCAGCGGGCGCCGCCATCGAGGATCGCCCGCACGGTCTCGGCGAGGGGCCGTGGATGCCCGTGCCGGTCCGTCACCGCGAGCAGCGGCGACGGCAGCATCCTCACGAGCCGACGAGGCCGAGCTGCGGGCTCGACGGCTCGGCCCGGCCCCGGCGGGGGATCCGCCCGGCCAGATGCGCATCGCGCCCCGCCTCGACCGCCCGGCCCATGGCGCGGGCCATGCGGACCGGATCGTCGGCCTTGGCGATGGCGGTGTTGATCAGGCAGGCGGAGGCGCCGAGTTCCATGGCGATCACCGCGTCCGAGGCGGTCCCGATCCCGGCATCGACCACCACCGGCACCTTGGCGCGGCGGCAGATCAGTTCGAGATTTGCCGGGTTGGCCACCCCCATCCCGGAGCCGATCAGCGACCCCATGGGCATGATCGCGGCGCAGCCGAGATCCTCCAGGCGCTGGCAGACGATCGGGTCGTCGTTGCAGTAGGGCAGGACCACGAAGCCGTCATCCACGAGGTGGCGGCAGGCCTCGATCAGCTCGGTCACGTCCGGATAGAGGGTCTCGCGGTCGCCGATCACCTCGACCTTGATCCAGTTGGTGTTGAGGGCCTCGCGGGCGAGTTCGGCGGTCATGATCGCGTCGCGGGCGGTCTCGCAGCCGGCGGTGTTCGGCAGGAAGCGCTTGCCCTTCAGGATGGTCACCGTGTCGGAGCCGTGGCCCTGGAGCGAGACCCGGCGGATCGAGGCGGTCACCACCTCGGCGCCACTCGCCGCGACGGCGTCGCGCATGATCGCCTGGGTCGGATACCCGGCGGTGCCGATGAACAGCCGGGAGGACAGAGCCACCCCGGCCACGGTGAAACCATCCGCCCCGGTCCCGGGGCGCAGCGGCGTGACGGTGGGGTCCATGCTCAACCTCCCTGCATGGCGCGGACGATCTCGACGCGGTCACCCTCGGCGACCGGGGTCTCGCCCCAATCCCGGCGGCGCACGACGCGGCCGTTCAGCGCGATGGCGATGCCCTGCGGACTCTCCATGCCGGTCTCCTCCGCCTCGACGCGGAACAGGCCGTCGATGGTCTCGGCTGCGCAGTCGCGCGGCTCGCCGTTGACGAACAGCCTCATGCCGAGGCCCTCTTGGGCTCCGGCTGCGCGAACCGCGCCCGGGTGAACGGGCGGGCGACCTCCGGCAGGGCGCCGCCCATGACCAGTTCGGCCACGGCATCGGCGGTGACGGGGGCGAGCAGGTAGCCGTTGCGGTGGTGCCCCGTGGCGACGACCAGACCCGGTGCCAGCGTATCGATAATCGGTGCGTCGTCGTCGGAGGTGGGACGGTAGCCGCTCCACAAGGCCTCGACCTCCATCTCTTCGATCCCGGGCAGCACCCGGCGGGCACCTTCGAGCAGCGCGTAGAGGCCGCCGGCGGTCACGCCCGGACGGAAGCCGCAATCCTCCACGGTGGCGCCGACGATGAGCTGGCCGTCGCTCTTCGGGGCCATGTGGACCTGCTCGGTCCAGACCATCCGGCCGAGGGTGCCCGTGCGCGCGGTGGTGCGCAGGGCCAGGGATTGGCCCTTGAGCGGGCGCACCGGCAGCGTGTGCGTCGCCGGGAGCAACCCGCCCTCACCGCTCCAGGCGCCGGATGCCAGGATCACGGTTCCGGCCGCGACGCCGTCCTCGCCGACGCGCAGGCCCGTGACGCGGCCCCCCGACCAGTCCAGGGCGGTCACGGGGGCGTGCTCGACCACGACGACCCCGGCCCGCCGACAGGCCTCCGCCAGGGCCGCCATGACACGGCACGGATCGACCTGATGATCCAGCGGGCAGTGAAGGCCGGCGGTGACGGAGGGGCGCAGGCCCGGCTCCAGGCGCCGGACCTCGCTGCCGGGCAGCCACGTCGCGTCGAGGCCGGACCGGCGCTGCAGATCGTGGCGGAAGCGCAGGCGCTCGACCTCGTCGCGCCCGACGGCCAGCACCAGGGTTCCATCCGGCCGATAATCGATCGCCTGGCCTGACTCGGCCTCCAGCGCGTCGCGAAACTCCGGCCAGCGCCGGAGCGAGTCGAGGGCGAGCGGCAGCAGCGGATCGGAGCCTGGCTCGTGCTCGGCCGCCGGCGCCAGCATGCCGGTGGCCGCGAGACTGGCCCCGGCGCCGATCGTCTCGCGCTCCAGCACCACCACGGACCGGCCCGCACGGGCCAGCCGCCAGGCGATCGACAGGCCGATCAGGCCGCCGCCGACGATTGCGATGTCGGCGCGAACGGGTAGGCCGGCCCGCTCTGAGGGGCTGGCCGCGCCACGGCGGCGTCCGATCGGTGACGGGGGGCGGTCCAGGGACACGCATCTCTCCACAGGGTGCCGTCGCGGAGAATGGGCCCTGTGCTTCGGTGAGAAGCTGTGGCCTGCCTGTCAGGCGGCCGCGGTCCAATCCCTACGCCGGTATGAGCCGGATCAGGTTCGAAGGATTTCCGCGCCGCAAGTCCTGACGGACGTGCCAGCGGTTTCTCAGCCCCTTGCCGGGGATCTCCCTGGAACAGATGCAGATGTGGCGCTACGGCCCGCGCCGGTCAACCCCGCTGCCGGGCCAGCTCCGTCCGGGCCGGCGACAATCGTGGATCGCGGTCACCGATCGGACACCAAGCCGAACGGAATCGGCCCTCCAACGGCCACTGCCGCAGCCCGCGCGCACGATCCCTTCATGGGTTCGAGGTCTCATCGGCCCGATCTCGGCTCGCGTCCCGGGCGCCGGCACCGCGGCACAGAAACGGACTTGCGTGCGCACCATCCTGCTCGTCTGTACGTTCGGCTTCCTGGCCGCCACCGCCGTCCAGAAGCTGCGTGAGCGGTCCCGGACAGAGCGGGTCGCTCATATCATCGCCCCGGCGGTCGAACCGGCACCCGACGCCGGAGCGCCCGCGGGCGTGGCCCTGCAGGCCGGTCGCAACGGCCATTTCCTCGTCACCGTCCTGCTGGATGGCCGCACGCTGCCGATGATGGTGGATACCGGTGCGAGCGCCTGCGCCTTCTCCGAGGAGGATGCCGCGCGGATCGGGATCCGGGTCGGCCCCACCGACTTCACCCGTGTCTGGAACACCGCGAACGGAGCCGTCCGGGTCGCGCCGATCCGGATCGCGGTGATGCAGATCGGCTCGATTACGGTGCGCGACGTGGAGGCGGTGGTGATCCCGCGCGGCCGCCTCAGCACCAGCCTGCTGGGGATGTCGTTCCTACGCCGCCTGCGCGACTTCAGCGTCGCCGGCGCGACGATGACGCTGCGGGGCTGACCGCGCCGGGGCTTCGCCCGGGGGGGGCAGCCGGTGGGGCCATGTCTGCGTGCGCCTCGTCACCGCCCGAAGCGCTGGGCGGGAAGCCTGTCGGGCGTGTTGGCCGCGGGGACCAATGTCCTCCTCCCAAAACGCCGGTTCGCCGCCTCGGGATGAGGGGGGCGTTCGCGTTCCACGGAATGCAGCGGGTGGCTCCTCTCCGGCCTTTCCGGCTGGGAACCGTGTCCGTCATGGGCGGGCCTGTTTTATGAAACTTTTCTGTGTCGTGATCGCTATCGATCGATAATCATTTTTCACGCAGTATTATTTGCCAATAATGTATGATAATCGCCAAACTATTATGCATCCAATAGCATAATAATTTCTCTGATTTGTGACGCGCGGCGAGCTGAGCTATGAGGTGACAGGTTCGCGCGCGCGACGCACGCACCTATGTTTAGGCGATGCTGGCATGAAAAGATCCGGTCAGACCATCTGCTTGTCGATGATCGTCAAGGACGAGGCGCATGTCATCCGGCGGTGCCTCGATTCCGTCCGCCCGATCATTGATCACTGGGTCATCGTCGACACCGGATCGACGGACGGGACGCAGGATGTCATCCGCGCCGCGATGGCGGACATGCCCGGCAGGCTCGTCGAGCGGCCCTGGGTCGATTTCGCGTTCAATCGGAACGAGGCCCTGAAGCTCGCCCGTCCACACGCGCAGTACGCGCTCATCATCGACGCCGATGACGAGCTGATCATCCCTTCGGACTTCGTCATGCCGAAGCTTCATGAGGCAGGATACAGGTTCGAGATCGTCGACAGCCATACGCGGTACTGGCGTAAGCAGCTGGTCAGCAGCAAAAAGAACTGGCGTTATCGCGGCGTTCTGCACGAGTTTCTCGAATGCCCTGAGGATCCGGAGACGCCGATTCTCCCCCTCGCGATGCGCCGGGGCGAAGACGGGGCACGCCATCACGACACGACGGCGGATGCCCGCGACATCGCCGTCCTGGAACAGGCGCTGGCGGTCGAGAAAGACCCGTTCATGGTCGCGCGGTACACGATGTATCTGGGCAGTACATACGATGCAGCGAAGGACTACCGTAAGGCGCTTGATTGTTTTGTGAAGAGCGCTGATCTGTGTCGATGGGATGAAGAAGTGTATTTCAGCCTGCTGATGGCTGCCGTGAACGCGGAACGCGTCGATGAGCCCGGAGACACGGTGTTGCATCTGAACGATCGGGCGATCCTGGTCCGCCCGGCGCGGGCAGAAGCGCGCCACGGGGCCAGCCGGTATTGCCGGAGCAGGAACAGATTTCCAGAGGGGTTCCGCTATGCCGAGGCGGGCATTGCCCTGACATTGCCGAGCGAAGGCATATCGCTGAATCCCTGGGTCTACGAATATGGAATGCTGGAAGAATATTCAGCCAATGCCTATCATATCTGTCAATATAACATAAGCCTTCATTCCTGTCTTGAGATATTGAAAAAGCCGAACGTTCCGAACGACGTCCTGACGCGCTCCTGTGCCCTGGCACGGCGCGCGCTCGCGAGAATGATCGATCCCGTCTGGGGCTGCCGGCAATCGGCCTACAGTGCCGAGTTCGCTCCGGCCTGGCAATTCTGACGGCGTTGTTGGGGTTCGGGGGTGCTGCGCCCACGGTTCCGAAGTCCCGCACGAAACCGCCCTTCTGCTGCCGCGGACGAACCCGTCGCGGCGCGGCCTCAAACCGGTTTGCGCGGGCGCAGGAATTTCGGCTTGAACACGGCCATCGGCTCCCGGAATCCGTCGAGCACGTGCTCGCCCAGCGGGATCGGGTCGCCCCAGAGGAAATCCACGAAGGGTTTCGACATCAGCAGCGGCTCGCCGAGGATGCGGTTGAGCTGTGCGAGGCGGCTGGCCAGATTCACGTCCCGGCCGATCACGGTGAAGTCGAGCCGGGAGCCCGAGCCGACATTGCCGTAGGCCGCCTCGCCGTGATGCAGGGCGATCCCGGCAGCCACCGGCACCGGGAATTGGCGCAGGGCGTTGGCCTCGTCCAAGGCCGCCAGGGCGTGCTGCGCCGCCGTCAGCGCGCCCTTGGCGGCACCCCCGAGGTCGTCGCCCGATTCACGGAAGATCGCGAGCAGGCCGTCGCCGAGATATTTCAGCACCTCGCCGCCCTCGCGCTCGATCGGCGGCACCAGGCAGTCGAAGAACACGTTGAGCAGTCCCACCACCTCCTCGGGGCTCATGTCGGCGGAGGTCCGGGTGTAGTCGCGCATGTCGGCGAACAGGATCGCCGAGCGGATCCGCGTGACCTGACCGCGGCGGATGTCGCCCGCGAGGATCGCCCGGTGCGGCTCGTCGCCGACATAGAGCCGCAGCACGTGGTCGAGCTGTTTGTTGAGGACGCGCATCTCCATGACGGCGGCCAGCGCCGGCATAACGAAGCGCAGGATCGCGATGTCGTCGGCCCCGAACCCCTCCGGCGAGCGGGTCGCGAAGGTGATGCCGTTCTTGGTGCCGTTGGTGAAGAACAGCGGGGCCACGACGTAGTGGGTGTAGCCTTCCGCCTTCAGGTCTGGGACGATCGCGTAGGCGTCGTCGGACGTCTCGCTGAGGTCCAGGATCAGCCACTCGCCGGTCTCGTGAACCGTGTGGAACGGGCTGTTGAGGTACGCATCGGTCGAGCGGGCACCGTGCGGGAACAACCGAACCGTGGTGCCGCCATCCCGGGTCCAGATCCGGCCGACGCCGGCATATTCCGAGTGCAGGGTGTCGATGGCCGTGGACGCCCGGTCCACCGGCACGCCGATGGCGATCAACCGCTCGGCCAGACCGGACAGCATGTCGTCGGCGTTCTGAAGACGCGCGCCTTCGCCCAGCAACCAGTCGCGGATGCCCACGGAGGGTTGGATGGCCCCGAACGGGACATCGTCGGCCTCGGTGCCGTCCGCGAAGGCCGTCGGCACTCCGGGCGTTGGCGGGCGGCGTTCGAGCATGGCGCCAGGTTGAATGCCGCGCGGCGTCGTGACGGCGCGGACGACGGGGAAGCGCCGCGGCAGCGGCCGCGGCGGGGGCTCAATTGTCCAGGAAGCTCCTCAGCTTCCGGCTGCGCGACGGGTGCTTCAGCTTGCGCAGGGCCTTCGCCTCGATCTGACGGATGCGCTCGCGGGTCACCGAGAATTGCTGGCCGACCTCCTCTAGGGTGTGGTCGGTGTTCATGCCGATGCCGAAGCGCATGCGCAGCACCCGCTCCTCGCGCGGCGTGAGCGAGGCCAGAACCCGCGTCGTCGTCTCGCGCAGGTTCGACTGGATCGCCGCGTCGATCGGCAGGACGACGTTCTTGTCCTCGATGAAGTCACCCAGATGGCTGTCCTCCTCGTCGCCGATCGGCGTTTCGAGGGAGATCGGCTCCTTGGCGATCTTCAAGACTTTTCGCACCTTCTCCAAGGGCATGGCCAATTTTTCGGCCAGTTCCTCAGGCGTCGGCTCGCGGCCGATCTCGTGGAGCATCTGGCGCGAGGTGCGGACGATCTTGTTGATCGTCTCGATCATGTGCACCGGGATGCGGATCGTGCGCGCCTGATCGGCGATCGAGCGGGTGATCGCCTGCCGGATCCACCACGTGGCGTAGGTCGAGAACTTGTAGCCGCGCCGGTACTCGAACTTGTCCACGGCCTTCATCAGGCCGATGTTGCCCTCCTGGATCAGGTCCAGGAACTGCAGGCCGCGGTTCGTGTACTTCTTGGCTATCGAGATCACGAGGCGCAGGTTCGCCTCGATCATCTCCTTCTTGGCCTGGCGGGCCTCGCGCTCGCCCTTCTGGACCATGTTGACGATGCGGCGGTACTCGCCGATCTCCAGCCCGGTCTCGGAGGCGAGGTCGAGGATCTGGGCGCGCAGGTCGGTGACCTGCCGCGAGCCCTTCTCGACCAGGTTCTTCCAGCCCTTGCCCCCCAGCGTGCCGACGCGCTCCATCCAGTTCGGATCGAGCTCGTAGCCCTGGTAGTGACGCAGGAACTCGTCGCGGGCTACGCCGTGGCTCTCGGCGAAGCGCATCAGGCGGCCCTCGTGGCCGATCAGCTGCTTGTTGATCGAGTAGAGCTGCCCGACCAGCGCCTCGATGCGGTTGTTGTTCAGCGACAGGGACTTCACGTCGCCGACGACGATGTCCTTCAGCTCGGCCTGCTTCTGGTTCTGGGCCGGGGTGTTCTTCTCGCCCGCGGCCTTGCGCTCGGTGCCCTCGGTCTGGGACTTGCGCAGCTTGCGGTAATTCGCGGCGATCGCATCGAAGGTCTCGAGGACCCGCGGCTTGATCTCGGCTTCCATCGCGGCGAGCGAGACGTTGTTCTCCAGGTCGTCCTCGTCGTCGCCGCCCTCCGGCGGGGCCGGCGGCTCGCCGTCCTCGGCGGCGTCCTCGCCCTCGGCGATCTGCGGCGCGTTCTTGCCGTCCGGGCCCGCATAGGTCGCCTCCAGATCGATGATGTCGCGCAGGAGGACCTTGCCCTCCACGAGCTCGTCCCGCCAGATGATGATCGCCTGGAAGGTCAGCGGGCTCTCGCAGAGGCCCGCGATCATCGCCTCGCGGCCGGCCTCAATGCGCTTGGCGATGGCGATCTCGCCCTCGCGGGAGAGCAGCTCCACGGAGCCCATCTCGCGCAGGTACATCCGCACCGGATCGTCGGTGCGGTCGGTGGGCTCCTTGGTGGTGGTCGCGACCGTCACCGCGCGCGCCGGGGCGACCTCGGCGACCTCGCCGCCCTCGGGCTCCTCTTCGTCGCTCTCGGCGGGCTTCTCGCCGGCGGCCTCGTCGGTCTCCTCGGCCTCGACCACGTTGATGCCCATCTCGGACAGCTGCGACAGCACGTCCTCGAGCTGATCCGGGTCGGACTGGCCCTCTGGCAGAACCTCGTTGACCTCCTCGTAGGTCACGTAGCCGCGCTTCTTGGCGAGCTTGACCATCCGCTTGACCGAAGCATCCGTCAGGTCGAGGAGCGGCCCGTCGGTCTGCTGCTCGGGGGCAGCGTCCGTCTCGTCCCGTTCCGTTGCCTTCGTCGCCATGTTCAGCCTATTGTTTCGCACGTGGCGCGTTGCGGAGGCCCTGGCTGGGCCGGTCTACGCCGTCGGCGCCGCTGTAAGAGAACGGCGCCGAATCGCTCCGGTCGCCTGCGTCGGTTTCCGTATGCAAGCCTGAGGCTTGACCGATTGTTAACTATGGCGAGCCGCTCCCTGCCGCCGCCTCCGCCATGACACAGCCGTCACGCGGCCGTCGAGTCACCCGACACCGGCAAGTCGGCCTCAGCCTCGGCGGCGATGACGGTTTCCAGCCTCGCCTTCACTTCGCAGAGCCATGCCCACCCGGCATCGGTCGGATCGTTCTCAAACGCCTGCCGTGCTTCGCGAAGTTCGGTATGTAGCGCGCCTGCCTGCTGGTGCAAGATCATGGCCTGCCGAAGGGCATCCATACGGTGTGCGGGATCCGCGTGCGGAGCCAGCGTCGAGCGGTCCCGCGAGCGCGCAAGCGCCAGGATCCTCTCTGCACCTGCGTTCAGCCCGGCACGGGTGATGCGGCTCTGCAACACGTTCGGATCGGTGCGCTCGCCCTCGGCCGCGCAGTCCAGGAGAACCGACAGCAGGGCCCGCGCATCCGGGTCCTCAAAGTCCAGATCGCCGATCGCCTCGCCGAATTCCCCGATCATCTCGGGATGCGCCAGCAGCGTGCCGACGATCACCGCCTCCCGGACCGAAGCGGCGCCGGTGAACCCCGCCGAGGCCGTCATCGACGCGCTCGGGCTGCCGGTGATGCGCGGCGAGACCGGTTCGCCGGGCCGTAAGAACCGCGGACGGCCGCGGGCACCCGGACCCGCGGCGACCCGCGCCCCGCGGGGCGACAGGCCACGAAGCCGCTCCTCGATGTCGTCGCGGTAGTAGCGCCGCACGGTCTCGTCGCGGATGGCCGCGACGGTCGCGCGCAAGGTCTGGGTCAGCCCGGCCCGCCGTTCGGGCGTGTCGACGGGTCCGGATTCCAGGGCGCGCCGCCAGAGCAGCTCGGACAGGGGCAGCGCCGCCTTGAGCACCTGGTCGATCGCCCCCGGCCCGCCGGAGCGCAGCAGGTCGTCCGGGTCCTGTCCGCCGGGCAGCAGGGCGATCCGGAGCGAGCGGCCCGGTTCGAGGAGCGGCAGCGCGATGTCGAGCGCCCGGAAGGCCGCACGCTGGCCGGCCTTGTCGCCGTCGAAGCACAGGATCGGCTCGTCGGCGTGGCGCCAGAGCAGGGCGAGCTGATCCTCGGTGAGTGCGGTGCCCAGGGGCGCCACCGTCTCGGGGTGGCCGGCGAGCGTCATGGCGATGACGTCGACGTAGCCCTCGACCGCGATGATCGAGCCGCGCTCGTGCGCGGCCTTCCGGGCGCCGTGGAGGTTGTAGAGCGTCCGGCCCTTGTGGAAGAGCGGCGTCTCAGGGGAGTTCAGGTACTTGGCGCGCACATCCTTCGACAGCGCCCGGCCGCCGAAGGCCACGACCCGGCCACGCGTGTCGGTGATCGGGAACATCACCCGATCGCGAAAATAATCGTACGGGACCGAGACGCCCTCCCCGGTCGCCAGAAGCCCCATCTCGATCATCAGCGCCTTGTCGACGCCCTGCCCGGCCAGATGATCGCGCAGGGCATAGCGGTCGTTCGGCGCGTAGCCCAGGCGGAAGGCCTGCTGGGTTTCGCGCCCGAGCGCGCGCCGTTCGAGATAGGCGCGGGCCTCGCTGCCATGGTTCGAGAGCAGCCGCTCCTCGAACCAGCGGGCGGCCATCTCCATCACCTCGATGGCCCCGGCGCGCTTGGTCTCCGCGGCGCGGTTGTCCTCGGTCGGCGCGGGCAGGCTGACGCCCGCCTCCCCAGCCAGCCGCTCGACGGCCTCCGGGAAGCTCAGGCCCTCCGTCTCCATCAGGAAGGTGAAAATGTCCCCGTGCTTCGAGGACGAGAAGCAGTGGTAGAACTGCTTCTGGTCGTTCACGTAGAAGGACGGGGTCTTCTCGGCGTTGAACGGCGACAGGCCGCGCCATTCCCGGCCGGCTTTCTTGAGCTGAACCCGCCGCCCCACCACCGAGGAGGCCGGCAGCCGGGCACGGATCTCTTCCAGGATGTGGGACGGATAGCGCACGGGACCTGGGGTCGGCTTCGGGACCGCGTATCCTAGCGTAGCGAAGGGGGTTGAGTCCCGCCCCACGGACGGAGTGATGTCGGGTGGGGATAGCGTGGAGAATGCGCTCTGACCGGCCCTGCAAGCTTCCACGGCTGCGAGTCCGGTGCGATGCGATCGCCGAACCTGTATATACGTTTGTATCGACACAGCCCTGATTCCGGACTATGTACATGCCGGTGGTTGGCTTCGAATGGGATGAGCGCAAGCGGACGCTCAATCTCGAGAAGCACGGTATCGATTTCCGGGACGCGATCGGCGTCTTCGATCATCCCCACCTGACCGTACAGACGATCAGGAATGGCTAAGTTCGGAAGGTCAGCCTTGGTCGGCTCGCGCAGTGCGTGATCGCCGTGGTCTGGACCGATCGGGCTGGCATCATCCGGATCATCTCCGCGAGAGCGGCGAGGCGCAATGAGAGACAAGCCTACACAACGCGCTTCGGAGCGTGAGGGTGCGCGCGGATCAACCGATCTGAACAGGATCGGCGCGATGCGCGATTCGGAGATCGTGGAAGCGGTCGCGGGCGATCCCGATGCCGCGCCCCTCGACATCGACTGGTCGCGCGCCGAGGCAGTGCTGCCACCGCGCAAGGTTCCGGTTTCGATCCGCCTGGATGCCGACGTACTCGCCTACTTTAGGCACGCGGGCACCGGCTATCAGAGCCGAATCAATGCGGTCCTGCGGAGCTACGTGAGGGCGCGGACGGATCGCGAGGGCTGATCGCTCGTCAGCCCTTCGCGGCGAGCGCGTCCTTCACTAGGCCGCTCGCCTTGCCGAAATCCATCCGCCCCGCGAAGGTGCCCTTCAGGGCGCCGATCACCCGGCCCATGTCCTTCGGGCCGGTGGCGCCGGTCTCCAGGATCGCCGCCTCGACGGCCGCCTTCATCTCGGTCTCGTCCATCTGCTTGGGCAGGAAACCCTCAATGATTCCGATCTCGGAACGCTCGTTGGCGGCGAGTTCCGGGCGGCCACCCTGCTCGTAGACGGCGGCCGATTCGGTGCGCTGCTTGATCATCTTCTGGAGGAGCGACAGGATCTCCTCGTCGGCGATCGGATCCTTGCCGTTGCCGCGGGCCTCGATGTCCCGGTCCTTGAGGGCGGCCTGGATCATCCGCACGGTGGCGAGCTTGCCCTTGTCGCCGGCCTTCATGGCCTCCTTCATCTCGGTGGTGAAGCGGGCGCGCAGCATGTCGAGGAACCTTCCAACGGAAAAACGGCGGGCTGGCCTGCGGATTGCGGGTCTTTCGGCTCGTCGGTGTTGAGCCCTGCGGGCCGCAGGGCCACATTGACCCCATCGCGGGCCGCTCGCTAAGAGCGCCGCACACGATCATGCCGCAAGCCGAGAGCGCCGCGTTGCGGCGCCCGCCTTCGGTCGGACATAAGCGAGACTCAGCCCATGCTGCAAGACTCCGCCGCGCATGCCCCCGGGCCCCGGGCCCCCGAGCCCTGGTCGGAGCCGGTCGCCACGGCTCTGCTGGTCCTCGCCGACGGGACCGTTCTCGAAGGCTTCGGCATCGGGCAGACCGGGATCGCGGATGGCGAGGTCTGCTTCAACACGGCGATGACCGGCTACCAGGAGATCCTGACCGATCCCTCCTATGCCGGACAGATCGTCACCTTCACCTTCCCCCATATCGGGAATGTCGGCACCAACGACGAGGATCTGGAGAGCCTCGAAGCGGCGCCGGCCTCCGGCGTGCGCGGCACGGTCATCGCCTCGGCCGTGACGAAGCCGTCGAGCTGGCGCTCGTCGTCGCATCTCGATGGCTGGCTCAAGGCCCGCGGCATCGTGGGCATCACCGGGGTCGATACGCGGGCGCTCACCGCTCGCATCCGCGACCGGGGCATGCCCAACGCCGTGATCGCCAACGATCCGGAGGGCCGGTTCGACCGGGAGGCCCTGAAGGCCCGGGCGGCGGCGCTGGCGCCAATGGAAGGGCTCGACCTTGTGCCGCCGGTGACGAGCCGCACCGCCTCGGAATGGTCGGAGACCGTGTGGGCGCTGGGCAACGGCTACGGCACCCGCGCGCCGGGCCAGGGCCTGAAGGTCGTGGCCATCGACTACGGGGTGAAGCGCAACATCCTGCGGCTGCTGGCCGAGGCCGGCTGCGACGTCACCGTGGTGCCGGCCACCACCAGCGCAGAGGCAATCCTGGCGATGAAACCGGACGGCGTGTTCCTGTCGAATGGCCCCGGCGATCCGGCGGCGACCGGTGCCTACGCGGTGCCGGTGATCCGCAACCTGCTCGACGCGAGGGTGCCGACCTTCGGGATCTGCCTCGGGCACCAGCTCATGGGCCTCGCGCTCGGCGGCCGGACCGTGAAAATGGGCCAGGGTCACCACGGCGCGAACCATCCGGTGAAGGACAAGACCACCGGCAAGGTCGAGATCGTCTCGATGAACCACGGCTTCGCGGTCGACCCGACGAGCCTGCCGGCGACCGCCGTGGAGACCCACGTCTCGCTGTTCGACGGATCGAATTGCGGGCTGACGCTGACCGACCGTCCGGCCTTCTCGGTGCAGCACCACCCGGAGGCCTCGCCCGGCCCGCGCGACAGCCACTACCTGTTCGAGCGCTTCGTCACGCTGATGCGCGCGGGAGAGCCGGAGACGGTGAAGCCCGCCTGACCGGATCCCCGGCGCGATCCCAATCGGGCCGCGCCCGGGCCATAAAATCCGCCGAATCCGCTGGCTTAAGGACACCCACGACGGCCAGAGAGCGGCGGCGCATCCGCGCCGGCCGGCTCCGTCGCAGGGGAATGCCGGATGACCATCGACGAGGCACGCGACGATTTCTCCCGCCTGCACCGCACCTTCACGGTCCATCTCGGTATCGCGGTCGGCCTGTCGTGGCTGACGGCCCTCTACGCCGCCGTCTACGCCCCCTGGGTGCGCAACATCCGGGCGCTGATCGACCCGACCGGCGGCCTCGACCGCGTCGAGAGCACGGTGTCGTACCTGTTCGCCCTGCCGGCCGTCCTCGCCCTCGCCTGGATCTCCGTGTATTTCGGCCGCGAGGCCCTGCGCCGGGCGCAGACGCTCCCCAACGTCGCGCTGGAATTCGCCGCCGCCGCCGTGGTCGCCTTCGGGATCTTCTATCTTTCCATCGACCGGGCGTTGGCCGCGCTCTACGCCGGCTTCTGAGGAGGGGTGGCCTGCGCCACCCCCGGCACCGCTACCGCACCTGCTCGAACAGGGGCTCGAAGCGCTTGGCAGCGAGCTTGCCGTGCTGCACCGCCTTGGCGGTCTCCAAGTTCTCCGGCCTGTCGCCGACCTCGATCAGCCCGACCATGCCCATGATGTAGTGCGGCGAACACTTGAAGCCGTAGAGGCCGGGCTTTTCGAAGGTCACGGTCTCCTCCTTGCCGACCACGGTCTTGAAGGTCGGCGCGCCCTCGGGCGCCATGCCCTTGATGAGTTCGGCGTTGTGTCCCTTGTCGGCCGGTACGAACCGAACCGTGTCGCCGGGCTGAATCTTCACGAAGGCCGGATCGAAGACCATCATCCCGCCCGGGCCGCTGTTGAGCGTCTTGATGGAGACTTCCGTGGCGTGAACCGCTGTCGCTGCGGCGAACGCAAGCACCGCGGCGCTGACCGTTTCCATGATCATCGTCTATCTCGAATTGGTCTCGTTTGAATCGACGGGACCGTCGATCGGTCGTCCTTCACGGATCCGGAAAAGACTCGGCAATACGGTGCACGCTGACTCAAAGACTTGAGAATTGTTCGAGTCTGGGCTGACCAAGCGATCCGCGGGCTGCGGCGCCGGGGAACGCGCAGGCCGACCCCGGTCTTTCAAAGCGCCCGAGGCCCGTGTAAACGCGGCGCTCAACGACAATCCCGCCACGCGCGTCCGAAAGCAGGGCCGAGACCGGCCGTGCCTGATCGGATACGCATGGCCTGACAAGGCCGCAGATGCCCAAGCGCACCGACATCTCCTCGATCCTGATCATCGGTGCGGGGCCGATCATCATCGGGCAGGCCTGCGAGTTCGACTATTCCGGGACCCAGGCCTGCAAGGCGCTGCGTGAGGAGGGCTACCGGATCGTCCTGGTGAACTCGAACCCCGCGACCATCATGACCGACCCGGACATGGCGGACGCGACCTATGTCGAGCCGATCACCCCGGAGATCGTCGCCAAGATCATCGAGAAGGAGCGCCCCGACGCGATCCTGCCGACGATGGGCGGCCAGACCGCGCTGAACTGCGCGCTGTCGCTCCAGAAGATGGGCGTGCTGGCCAAGTACGGCGTCCAGATGATCGGCGCCACCGCCGAGGCCATCGACAAGGCTGAGGACCGGCACCTGTTCCGCGACGCCATGACCAAGATCGGGCTCGACACCCCGAAATCGGCGCTCGCCAACGCCTCCGCGGCCAAGAAGGCGGACCGGGAGAAGTATTTTGCCGAGATCGCCCGCATCGAGGCCGCCGACACCGATCCCGCGGCGCGCCAGGCGGCGCTGACCGCCTTCGAGAAGAGCTGGGCGGTCGGTGAGACCGACCGGCGCAAGCGCTACGGCGAGCACGCCATCGGCCAGGCCCTGATGGCGCTGGCCGAGGTCGGGTTGCCGGCGATCATCCGCCCGTCCTTCACCATGGGCGGCACCGGCGGCGGCATCGCCTACAACCGTGAGGAATTCCTCGACATCGTCGAGCGTGGCATCGATGCCTCGCCGACCAACGAGGTGCTGATCGAGGAGAGCGTGCTCGGCTGGAAGGAGTACGAGATGGAGGTCGTCCGGGATCGGAACGACAACTGCATCATCGTCTGCTCCATCGAGAACATCGATCCGATGGGTGTGCATACGGGTGATTCGATCACCGTGGCGCCTGCGCTGACACTCACCGACAAGGAATACCAGGTGATGCGCGACGCCTCCCTGGCGGTGCTGCGCGAGATCGGCGTCGAGACCGGCGGCTCGAATGTGCAATTCGCGATCAACCCCGAGAACGGGCGGATGATCGTGATCGAGATGAACCCGCGCGTCTCACGCTCCTCGGCGCTGGCGTCGAAGGCCACCGGCTTCCCGATCGCCAAGGTCGCGGCCAAGCTCGCGGTCGGCTACACCCTCGACGAGATCGCCAACGACATCACCGGCGGCGCGACCCCGGCCTCGTTCGAGCCGACGATCGACTACGTGGTCACAAAGATCCCGCGTTTCGCCTTCGAAAAGTTCCCGGGCGCCGAACCGACTCTGACCACCGCCATGAAGTCGGTGGGCGAGGCCATGGCGATCGGCCGCTGCTTCGCGGAATCCCTCCAGAAGGCCCTGCGCTCCCTGGAGACGGGGCTGACCGGCCTGGACGACATCGAAATCGAGGGCCTTGGCAAGGGCGACGACCACAACGCCATCAAGGCGGCCATCGGCACGCCGACCCCGGACCGGCTCCTGAAGGTCGCGCAGGCCCTGCGGCTGGGCGTCAGCCACGAGCAGGTCTACGCCTCCTGCAAGATCGACCCGTGGTTCCTGGAGCAGCTCCAGGCGATCATCGACCTCGAGAACCGGGTCAAGGCCCACGGCCTGCCGACGACGCCCGGCGCCTTCCGCCAGCTCAAGGCGGCCGGCTTCTCGGACGCCCGCCTCGCCGTGCTCGCCCGCACCGACGAGGCCGCGGTCAGCGCCGCCCGCCGGGCGCTCGCGGTGCGGCCGGTCTTCAAGCGGATCGACACCTGCGCGGCCGAATTCAAGTCGCCCACCGCCTACATGTACTCGACCTACGTGGCGCCCATCGCCGGCACGGTGGTGGACGAGGCTCAGCCGACCGGGGCCAACAAGATCATCATTTTGGGCGGCGGCCCGAACCGGATCGGCCAGGGCATCGAGTTCGACTATTGCTGCTGCCACGCCTGCTACGCGCTGTCGGAGGCCGGCTACGAGACCATCATGGTCAATTGCAATCCGGAGACAGTCTCAACCGACTACGACACCTCGGACCGGCTCTACTTCGAGCCGCTGACCGCTGAGGACGTGCTGGAGATCATCGAGACCGAGCGGCAGGCCGGGACCCTGCACGGCGTCATCGTGCAGTTCGGCGGCCAGACCCCGCTGAAGCTCGCCCGGGCGCTCGAGGCCGCCGGCGTGCCGATCCTCGGCACCTCGCCGGACGCCATCGACCTCGCCGAGGACCGCGACCAGTTCAAGCGGCTCCTCGACAAGCTGGGGATGAAGCAGCCCAAGAACGGCATCGCCTATTCGGTGGAGCAGGGACGCCTGGTCGCCGCCGATCTCGGCCTGCCCTTTGTGGTCCGCCCGAGCTACGTGCTCGGTGGCCGCGCCATGGCGATCATCCGCGACGAGACCCAGTTCGCTGACTATCTGCTCGACACCCTGCCGAGCCTGATCCCCTCGGAGGTCAAGGCCCGTTACCCGAACGACAAGACCGGGCAGATCAACACGGTTCTGGGCAAGAACCCGCTCCTGTTCGACCGCTACCTGTCGGACGCCGTGGAGGTCGATGTTGACGCGGTCTGCGATGGCAAGGACGTGTTCATCGCCGGCATCATGGAGCACATCGAGGAGGCCGGCATTCATTCCGGCGACTCGGCCTGCACCCTGCCGCCGCGCTCGCTCTCCCCCGAGATCATGGCCGAGCTGGAGCGGCAGACCAAGGCCATGGCCCTGGCGCTCAACGTCGTCGGCCTGATGAACGTTCAATACGCCATCAAGGACGGGGCCATCTACGTCCTGGAGGTGAACCCCCGGGCCTCGCGCACGGTCCCGTTCGTCGCCAAGGTGATCGGTGAGCCGATCGCCAAGATCGCCGCCCGGGTCATGGCGGGGGAGCCGCTGGCCACCTTCGGCCTGAAGCCGAAGACCCTGCCGCACATCGCCGTGAAGGAGGCCGTGTTCCCCTTCGCGCGGTTCCCGGGCGTCGACGTGCTGCTTGGGCCGGAGATGCGCTCCACCGGCGAGGTGATCGGTCTGGACACGAGCTTCGGGGTCGCCTTCGCCAAGAGCCAGCTCGGCTCGGGCACGCAGGTGCCCAAGGCCGGCGCGGTGTTCGTGTCGGTGCGCGACGCCGACAAGGTCCGCATCCTGCCGACCATGAAGCTCCTGTCCGATCTCGGCTTCTCGATCCTGGCGACCGGCGGCACGCAGCGCTTCCTCGTGGAGAACGGCGTCCCGGCCGAGCGGATCAACAAGGTCCTCGAAGGGCGGCCGCACGTGGTCGACGCCATCAAGAACGGCGGCATCCAGCTCGTCCTCAACACCACCGAGGGGGCGGGCGCACTCTCGGATTCGCGGTCGCTCCGGCGCGCCGCCCTCTTGCATAAGGTGCCGTATTACACCACTCTAGCCGGCGCGATGGCTGCGGCCGAGGGGATCAAGGCCTATCTAGAAGGCGATCTCAAGGTCCGCGCGTTGCAGGAATACTTTGCGGCCTGAGCCTCAGGGTTCCGCTGACTTAATCTCGTGGCCCGGAGGGAGTGCTACACTCTCGGCCGGGCCTCTTCATTGTGGCGCGAGACGATGACGATAGACAAGGTTCCGATCACGGTGCGTGGTTTCGCAGCCCTCGAAGAGGAGCTGAAACACCGCCAGCAGGTGGAGCGCCAGCGCATCGTGGCGGCCATCGCTGAGGCCCGCGCGCACGGAGACCTGTCGGAAAACGCCGAATATCACGCCGCCAAGGAAGCTCAGTCCCACAACGAGGGGCGCGTCATCGAGCTGGAGAGCATGATCGCGCGTGCCGAGATCATCGACGTGGCGAAGCTGTCCGGCGACAAGATCAAGTTCGGCGCCACCGTGAAGCTCGTGGACGAGGACACGGAGGAGGAGAAGACCTACCAGATCGTCGGCGAGCCCGAGGCCGACGTGCATGCGGGGCGCGTCTCGATCACCTCGCCGATCGCCCGGGCGCTGATCGGCAAGGGCGTCGGGGACACCGTCGAAGTCACGACGCCGGGCGGAGGCAAGTCCTACGAGGTCGTGGCCGTCCGGTTCGGCGGCTGAGCGCATGGGCCCGCGTTTTCGGGGTCGGCTCGCCGGGTTGATCCTCCTCGCCGCCGCGGGCTCCGCGGCGGCGGATGACTTTCCGGCGACCGCCCGGTTTTCCGATATCCGCGTCGACGTGCGACCCTTGCGCGACAAGGGCGCGGGTCTGCAGGCGGAGGCGTTGGCCACCGACTTGACCGAGGCCCTGCGCAGGACGTTCGCGGATCGGATCGGGGGGCGAGGACCGCGCCTCGTCGTGGTGGTGAGCGGCCTGTCGCTGCGGCCCTATGTCGGCAGCGGCGCCCGTCATGGCTCGGGTGGCAACTTCCAGACCGATTACCTGGAAGGCGAGGCGTTGCTCATCGGGCAGACGGGGCAGATCCTCGGGCGACACCCGCAGATGACCGCGACGCCGTCGAGCTACGGCGGCGCGTGGTACGATCCGCAATTCGAGGGGCGTCGGCTGGCAGCGATCGCCGACATCTTTGCCCAGTGGCTCGCGCGGGATCTCCCGCGGGATTAGGTGTGCTTTGCCGACAGACGTTGCCAAGGCAGGCGAGATGCGGCGATGCGGGATGTCTTCAGGTGAAGTTCGCCATTCCACCCCCTCATCCTGGGGTGCCGGAGCGCAGCGGAGGCCTCCAGCTGGCCGCGCGATTTGTGCAGCCCTCCTTCGTGGCCCGCTGACGCGGTCACGTCAGGATGAGGGGAAGGGATGGGATTGAGGGGCCGATCTCGGAATGCGGTGCTCCGGCGGTCGGGCTTGGCACCGGAGCAGAAGCGGGTTTCCTGAGCGAGGGGCATGGCAAGCATCGACGTGACGGAGGCGAAATCCGCCCTGCGCAACCGGCCGGAGGCGCGATCCGAACTCCTGCCCGAGCTCGCGCGCGCCCGCGCCTGGATCGTCACGGACGGCAAGGCCGGCGACGAGAATCAGTGCGTCGGGATCGCCGAGACGCTGGGCCTCGACTTCGAGATCCGGCAGGTCCCCGCGTCCGGGCCGTTCGGCTGGATGGCGCCCTGGGGGCCCATCGACCCGCGGGAGGGACCCCGTCGCCGCGCCGGCGCTTTGGCGGGGCCCTATCCCGACCTCCTGATCGCCTCCGGGCGCCGGGCCGTGCCCTATCTCCGGGCGGTTCGGAACGCCACCGGCGGCCGCACCTTCACGGCCTTCCTCAAGGACCCGCGCACGGGCGAGGACAGCGCCGACTTCATCTGGGTTCCGGATTACGACGACCTGCGCGGTCCCAACGTCTTCACGACGCTGACAGCCCCGCATCTCGTCACCGCGGCGCGCCTGGCCGCGGCCCGCGCCCACCCCGATCCGCGGCTCGCGCGCCTCGACGGGCCGCGGGTGGCGGTCCTGGTCGGCGGCGACAGCCGGCATCTGAGCTACCGCAAGACCGACATGATCCGCCTCGTGGAGGATCTGCACGGGCTGGTGGCGCAGGGTTGCCGTCTCATGGTGACGATCTCCCGCCGCACCCCGGACCCGCTCCGGAACGCCGTGAAGGCCCTCGCCGCCGACACGGGCGGGTTCCTCTGGGACGGGACCGGGGACAACCCCTACGTCGCCATGCTGGCGCTGGCCGAGGCGATCGTGGTGACCTCGGACTCCGCCAACATGGTGAGCGAGGCGGTGGCGACCGGCGCGCCGGTCCTGCTCTTCGACCTGCCGCGCACCTATATCCGGCATCGGCGGATGTTCGCCGGTCTGGCCATCGCCGGAGCGCTGCGGCCGTTCACCGGTCAGTTGGTGGACCTGACGTACAAGCCCATCGACGCGACGCCGGTGATCGCGCAGGCGCTGGCCGATGCCTATGCCGCACGCCGCGCGGCCGATCGCGCCTGAGGAGACCGAGAGAGATGGCCCACACGCATGCCAAGCTGGTGATCGTCGGCTCGGGTCCGGCCGGTTACACGGCGGCGATCTATGCAGCCCGCGCCATGGTCGAGCCGCTGCTGATCTCGGGTTTCCAGCCGGGCGGCCAGCTCATGATCACCACTGATGTGGAGAACTACCCGGGCTTCGCCGAGGCGATCCAGGGGCCCTGGCTGATGGAGCAGATGCGGCTGCAGGCCGATCACGTCGGCACCCGCATCGTGTCGGAGTACATCACGAAGGTCGATCTCGAGCAGCGGCCGTTCCGGCTGGAGGCCGATTCGGGCGAGACCTATTCCTGCGACGCGCTGATCATCGCCACGGGTGCCCAGGCCAAGTGGCTCGGGATCCCCTCCGAGGCGACGTTTCAGGGCGGCGGCGTCTCGGCCTGCGCCACCTGCGACGGATTCTTCTTCCGCGGCAAGGAGGTGGTGGTGGTCGGCGGCGGCAACACCGCGGTCGAGGAGGCGCTCTACCTCGCCAACATCGCCAGCAAGGTGACCGTGGTCCACCGCCGCGATTCGTTCCGGGCCGAGCGTATCCTGCAGGAGCGCCTGTTCAAGCATCCGAACGTCACCGTGCTGTGGCACCGGGAGATCGCCGAGATCTGCGGCGTGCAGAAGCCGGCGCCGAGCGTCACCCATGTCCGTCTTCAGGACCCGCGCACGGGTGCGATCGACGAGGTGAAGGCCGACGGCGTGTTCGTGGCGATCGGTCACCAGCCGGCGACCGCGATCTTCGAGGGGCAGCTGCCGATGCGCCACGGCGGCTACCTCACCGTGAAGCCCGGCACCACGGAGACAGAGATCCCGGGCGTGTTCGCCGCGGGGGACGTGACGGACGACGTCTACCGTCAGGCGATCACTGCCGCCGGCATGGGCTGCATGGCTGCACTGGAAGCGGAGAAGTTCCTGGCCAACCTGGAGATCGGCGAGGATCCGATCCGGGCAGCCGCGGCCGAGTAGAATCCCGCCGGCGGAGCGCGACAGGTACCGTTGCACCGGTATTTTCACAAATCCCCAGCCGGTGCTTGCGCGCGACCATGCACCGTGTGCATAGGAGTGCCGACTGCGCCGGGATGCTGCGCTTGCATGCCCACGCGGTGACGCGCGCGGATGTCCGCACTCGACGCCGTGCCGGTCGTCCGGTGAACCGCCCGATGCGCCGCGTGCCGGACTGGCCGGGATGCGGTCCCGGGCACGCGCTGGTAGGGGTTCAGGCCTTGGATTGGGATAAGATCCGGATCTTCCTCAACGTCGCGGAGGCCGGCAGCTTCACGAAGGCGGGCGACGACATCGGGCTCAGCCAGTCGGCGGTGAGCCGTCAGATCAGTGCCCTCGAACGTGAGCTCAAGGCGCCGCTGTTCCACCGCCATGCGCGGGGTCTGCTGCTGACCGAACAGGGCGACCTGCTGTTTCGGGCGGCGCGGGACATGAAGCTGCGCCTGGAAAACACCCGCGCGCGGCTCGTGGAAACTTCGGAGCGGCCGACCGGTGACCTCAAGGTCACCACGACGGTCGGCCTCGGAACGTCCTGGCTGTCGCAGCGCGTGGGCGAGTTCCTCGACCTCTACCCGGACGTGCGGATCGAGCTGATCCTCACCAACGAGGAACTCGATCTCGCTATGCGCGAGGCCGACGTGGCGATCCGCATGCGCCGCCCGGCCCAGCCGGACCTGATTCAGCGCCGGTTGTTCACGGTGCATTACCATGCGTTCGCGAGCCAGGATTACGTCAAGCGCTTTGGCGAACCCAAGACGATCGAGGATCTCGACGACCACCGCCTCGTGTCGTTCGGCGGCAACGAGCCGTCATACCTGCTCGCCGCCCATTGGCTGGCCGATGCCGGGCGCGACGGCCGCGAGCGGCGCCACGTCCACCTGACGGTGAACAATATCGGCGCCCTCCAGCGCGCCATGGAGGCGGGCGCCGGAATTGGGATCCTCCCCGACTACGCGGTGGACGGGGACCAGCAGCTCGTGCAGGTCCTGCGCGAGACCGAGATGCCGAGCCTGGAGAGCTACCTCGTCTACGCCGAGGAGATGCGCTCCGTCGCGCGGGTCCAGGCATTCCGTGACTTCCTAGTCTCGAAGGCCCAGCGCTGGACCTACTGAGCGGCGCGGAGGCGGCTCAGACGAACAGCCGCTCGCCCTCCAGGCCCTTGTACAGCCCCGCGACCTGATCGCCGTAGCCGTTGTAGATCAGGGTCGGCACGCGCTGGTCGGTCCCGAGCACCCGCTCGCTCGCCTGGCTCCAGCGGGGATGCGGCACCGCCGGGTTCACGTTGGCCCAGAACCCGTACTCCGAGGCTTGCAGGCCCTCCCAGAAGGTCTTGGGCCGGTCGGCGGTGAACGAGACCTTCACCAGCGACTTCGCGGATTTGAAGCCGTATTTCCACGGCACGGCGACCCGGATCGGAGCGCCGAACTGGTTCGGCAGCGGCTTGCCGTAGATGCCGGTCACCACGAAGGCGAGATCGTTGCCGGCCTCCGCCAGGGTCAGTCCCTCGGTGTACGGCCAGGGGTAGAAGAACGCCCGCTGGCCCGGGGCCATGGCCTTGTCCATGAAGGTCTCGAACCGGATATACTTCGCCCCCGAACTCGGCTTGGCGAGGGCCACCAGCTTCGCGAGCGGGAAGCCGGTCCAGGGCACCGCCATCGACCACGCCTCGACACAGCGGTGGCGATAGAGCCGTTCCTCCAGGCCGACCTTCCGGATCAGGTCGTCGACGCCGATCTCGAACGGCTTCTCGACGAGACCGTCGATGTTCAGGGTCCAGGGCTGGGTCTTGAGCGCATTCGCGGCCGGGAGCACGGTCTTGGATGTGCCGAACTCGTAGAAATTGTTGTAATCGGCGCTGAATCGTTCGGGCGTGACCGGTCGATCGAGGGTGTAGGCCGGGTTCTGCTGAGCCGGGTAGAGCGGCTGATCGCCCCCCGCCGCCCATGCTGCGCGGCTGCCGAGCAGCGAACCGGCGGCCAGGGCGGCCGCGCCGCCGATCAGCGTGCGGCGGTTCAGGAACACGGATTCGGGCGTGGCGAGGTGCTCGGGGATCTCCCATCCGCGCCTGGTCTTGATCAGCATGGTCGCCTCCTCGCATCCTCGGCGCGAACAGCCCACAGATCGGCCCGGGCCGACAGGGGCGCAAGCGCCGCAGTCTCACCTTTCGGCGAGCGGGGTTGGGCAGTTACCTGCGTCGGGCCGCGTCCGGCGGTCGCGGGCCGGTCAGGCCTCCGGGGTCCCGTCGCGCAGCACCCGGCGCAGCACCTTCCCGACATTGGTCTTGGGCAGCGTGTCGTGGAGCACGACCCGGCGGGGCACCTTGTAGCCGGTGAGCTGCGTGCGCGCGTAGGCACGCAGGGCCTCGAGCGCGACGGTTGGATCCTTCAGGACGACGTGGGCGACGACCATCTCGCCGGTCTCCTCGCTCGGCGCCCCGACGACGGCGCATTCGAGCACGTTGGGATGGGCGGCGAGCACCTCCTCCACCTCGTTCGGGTAGACGTTGAACCCGGAGACGAGGATCATGTCCTTCATCCGATCGACGATCTTGAACTGGCCGTCCGGGAGCATCACGGCGACGTCGCCGGTGCGGAAGAAGCCGTCCGCCGTCAGGGCGCGCGCGGTCTCCTCCGGGCGGTTCCAGTAGCCGCGCATCACCTGCGGACCGCGCACGCAGATCTCCCCCGGCTGCCCGGGCGGGACCGCCCGGCCGGCCGCGTCGCGGATCGAGACCTCGGTCGACGGCAGCGGGAAACCGATGGTGCCGGAGAAGTCGCGCATCCCACGCGGATTCACGCAGACGACCGGGGAGGTCTCCGACAGGCCGTAGCCCTCGATGATCGTGTTGCCGGTCAGCGCCTTCCAGCGCTCGGCCACCGCCCGCTGGACCGCGGTGCCGCCGCCGACCACGAAATCGAGCTTCGAGAAGTCCACCGTCCCGATTTTCGGGTGGTTGATCAGCACGTTGAACAGCGTGTTCACGCCCATGAGGTGGGTGAAGCGCGTTTGGCTCAGCGTCTTGACCATGCCGTCGCAATCCCGCGGGTTGGGGATGAGCAGGCACGATCCGCCGCTGCGCATGAATTGGAAGAAGCACGCGGTGAGCGCGAAGATGTGGTAGAGCGGCAGCGCCGTGACGCAGCAGCGCGGGACGCTCGGATCCTTCGAGTCGAACCAGAGCTGCGACTGCTCGACATTCGCCATGATGTTGCGGTGACTCAGCATCGCCGCCTTCGCGATGCCGGTCGTGCCGCCGGTATATTGCAGGAAGGCGAGATCCTCCGAACCGACCGAGGCCGCGGCCCGGGGCAGTCCCCGCGCGCGCCGCAGAACGGTGGCGAAAGGGACCGCGAGACCCTCCGGCAGCCGGAACGGCGGCACCGCCTTGCGCACGTGCCGGCTGGCGAGATTGACGACGCGGCCCTTCAGGCCGAGGCCGTCGCCGGGCCCGACGAGGACGACCCGGTCGAGGGCGAGGTCCGACAGGGTGGCGGCGACCGTGGCGCCGAAATTCTCCAGCACGATCAGGATCCGCGCCCCGGAATCCGCGATCTGCTGCGTGAGCTCCCGGGGGGTGTAGAGTGGATTGGTGTTCACGACCGTGCCGCCCGCGAGCAGCACGCCGAAGATCGCCACCGCGTAGGCGGGCACGTTCGGCAGCATGATGGCGACGCGGTCACCCTTCGACAGCCCCTCGGCCCGGAGCCAAGCCGCAAGGTCGCGGGCCTGCCGGCCCAGGGTCGCGTAGGTCAGGGTCGAGCCGAAGCACAGCATCGCCGGCCGGTCGGCGAAGGCGGTCACGCTGGTCTCGAACAGGTCGACCAGGGTCCCGAGCCGCGCCGGATCGATCTCCGCCGGGACCCTGCGGGGATACGCATCGAGCCAGGGACGGTCCGGTGAGCCCGCCTCGATCGACGCGCCCGTCGTCGACCGCGACGTGGCCGCTTGAGCGCCGTGCGCGATCACGTTCGCCTCTTCCATCGCGAAGCCTCCCTCGGGCCCGACTCTCGACGGCCGAGTCCCTCAACGCAGAACGCGCCGACTCTGCGGGAACGACGGGCGCCCCGCAAGGCGCGGCGCTCAGGCGGCTGGACGAAGTCGGCGCGCTGTCGTCAGCAGGGCGTGCGGCAGCGCGGCGGCGACCAGCAGCAATGCGGCGAGGCCGGTCTCCTCGGGCCGGAGGGCCCGGCGCGGCCAGGGGCCGAGCCCCAGAGGGCCGGAGAGACCCAGCACGATGGCACCGAACCAGAGGGTCAGGAAGGCGAGCGCCCCGGCGCCCAGCCGCCTCAGCCGCGGCCGCAGCGGGCGATTCGCCGTGAATGCGGCCACGCCCGCGACGCCGCCGAACAGGGCCGCCGCCACCCCGGCCCCGAGCCCGTAGGCGAGCCACAGGGGCTGATGTGTCAGGTAGGCCATCCCACCGGTGGCGAAGCCCGCCCGCAGGATCACCCCGCCGAAGGTCGGATACAGCCCCGCCAGGGCCAGGATCACCGCGCCGGCGACACCGAACACGATGCGGCGCGCGCCGGAGGCCGGACCCGGTTCCGCCGCCACGCGGGCCAGATGCGCGAGCCCGTAGACCAGCGCGAAGGCGAAGAGCGGGTAACGCCCGGCGAAGAATCCGAAGACCCAGGGCTCGACGGTCTCCGGCATGGCCGAGCGCTGGCTGAAGCCGGTGACCGCCACCAGCACCAGCGCGGCCAGCATCGCCAGGATCGGAGCGGACGCCGCGAGCAGCGCCCCCCCCGGGCGCGCACCACCCCGACCCGGATCGGGCACGGTTCTCGGGGGGGCGGGCTTCATGCCGGGCACGCGATTCGAACGGGCAGGGCCGGGATGGCCGGGCCGATCCTACCGGGCCTCGTAATGGTCCCGGACCAGCCGGTCGAGGAGGCGCACGCCCCAGCCGGCGCCCCAGCTGCGGTTGATCTCGCTGGCATTCGACGACATCGCCACGCCGGCGATGTCGAGATGCGCCCACGGCACGTCCTCGACGTAGCGCTTGATGAACGAGGCTGCGGTGGCCGCGCCGCCATGGCGCCCGCCGGTGTTCTTCATGTCGGCGAACTTCGAGTCGATCGCCTTGTCGTAGGCGGGGATCAGCGGCATCCGCCAGACCTTCTCGCCCGTCGCTTCGCCCACGGCGTGGATGTTGCCCGCCAGCGCGTCGTCGTTCGAGAACATTCCGGCGATGTCCTGGCCCAGAGCCACGATGATCGCCCCGGTGAGCGTAGCGAGATCCACCATCGCCTTCGGCTTGTAGCTGCGGACGACATGGGTGATCACGTCCGCCAGCACGAGCCGACCCTCGGCATCGGTGTTGATCACCTCGATGGTCTGGCCGGACATCGAGGTCAGGATATCGGACGGCCGATACGAACCGCCATCCGGCATGTTCTCCACGATGCCGATGGCGCCGATCACGTTGCAGCGCGCCTTGCGGGCGGCCAGCGCGTGCAGGGCGCCGACCACCGCGGCCGCCCCGCCCATGTCGCCCTTCATGTCCTCCATGCCGCCGCCGGGCTTGATCGAGACGCCGCCGGAATCAAAGATCACGCCCTTGCCGATGAAGGCCACCGGCGCCTCGCCGGCCGGCCCGCCGTTCCAGCGCATGATCACGATCCGCGGCTCCCGAACCGAGCCCTGCGCCACAGCCAGCAGCGCGCCCATGCCGAGCTCGTGCATCCGGGCCGGCTCCAGCACCTCGATCTCGACGCCGAGCTTGGCCAGTTCGGAGGCGCGCCGGGCGAATTCCTCCGGGAAGAGCACGTTCGGCGGCTCGTTCACGAGGTCGCGGGCCAGGACAACGCTCTCGGCCAGAGACTTGGCACCCTCTCCCTCGCGGGTAGCGGCGCCGTGATCCGCCAGCAGCAGGGTCAGTGCCGTGCCGGCCTTGTCCTCGGCATCGGGCTTCTTCTTGGTCTTGTAGCGGTCGAACGTATAGACGCGCAGCCGCGCGCCCAGGGCGAACTCGCCGGCTTGATGGGCGGTCACGGTCGCGCCCGGCCAGTCGAGCACCACGCGGGCCGTGCGGCCCGAGACCTTGCCGGCGGTGAAGCCGCCGAGCATCGGCCAGTCGGTCTTGGCCCGGTCCTTGTCGGAGCCGAGGCCCACCACCACGAGGCGGTCGGCCTCGATGCCCGAGGGTGCGGCCAGGACCATGGCGCTGAGGGACCGGCCCTTGAACTTCTCGGACGTGGCCGCGCGGGCGACGAGATCCGCCCCGGCGGCGCCCAGCACCTCCCGGGCTCCGGTCCCGAGGGCGAGGTCGTCGCCGACGAAAACGACGAGATCGCCGGATCCTCCCGGGCCCTGGCCGCCCCGTTCGAGGGGACCGAAACCGATCTCGATACCGTCCGCCATACCCGTCCGCCCTGCCCGATTGTCCGGAGCCGTCCATACCGCCCGCACGCCGCCGCGCGGGCCATCCGCCCTGTGTAGCCGCTGAGGCGGAGAACGCAACGCGGCTTGAGAGCCCTCGAATCGCCCCTTTTGTCGGGTCCCTGCCGCACCGGGGGCGCGTAGGGATTGGAGCGACGGGCCGGATGACGGATTCGGTGCGCCGGGCGCGTTCACTCGATACGCATCGTCTTTCGCTGGACGCCGCGGCTGCCATGCGGGACGATGCTGGGGCAGGACTGCCGGGTCGATGAGGCAGATCGAGCGCTACATCTTTCGGATCGCCCTGGGCGCCACCCTGGCCTGCCTGGTCGGCCTGACCGGGACGATCTGGCTGACGCAGGCCCTGCGCGAACTCGATCTCGTGACCGCGAAGGGCCAGACGCTGCTGGTCTTCCTGTTCGTCACGGGATTGTCGCTGCCGACGCTGATCGTGGTGATCGCCCCGGTCGCGCTGTTCATCGGCAGTGTCTATGCCCTCAACAAGCTGAACGGCGATTCCGAGCTGATCGTGATGGCGGCGGCCGGCATGCCGCCGGGCGCGCTCCTGCGCCCGTTCCGGAGGCTGGCGGTGATCGTCAGCTTCCTGGTGGGGTTCCTGGTGGTGGTCGTCATGCCGGCGAGCTTCCAGGAGCTGCGCGACGTGATCACCCGGGTCCGCGGCGACTTCATCGCCAATGTGGTCAAGGAGGGGCAGTTCACCCAGCTCGACAACGGCATCACCTTCCATTTCCGCGAGCGCGGACCCGGTGGCACGCTGAAGGGCCTATTCATTCAGGACCGCCGGGAAGCTGGCAAGACCAAGGTCTATCTCGCCGATCGCGGCAACGCCGTGGATATCGACGGGCAGAGCTACCTGATCCTGGAGAACGGCAGCGTCCACCAGCAGCAGAAGGACTCGCGCGACTCCTCGATCCTGACCTTCGAGCGCTATACGATCGACCTCGCCGCCTTCGCGCCCCCGGATTCTGACACGATCTACAAGCCGCGCGAGCGCTCGACCACGCAGCTCCTGTTCCCCGATCAGAGCGAGGGCTACTACAAGCTGCAGAAGGGCCGCTTCCGGGCCGAACTGCACGATCGGCTGTCCGCCTGCCTCTATCCCCTTGCGCTCGCCTTCATCGCCTTCGCGGCGCTCGGAGATCCGAGGACCACCCGCCAGGGGCGCGGTCTCGCCATCGCGGGCGCGATCCTCGCCGTGGTCGGCCTGCGGATCGCCGGCTTCGCCGCGGTCAGCGCGGCCGCGCGCAGCCAGGCCGCGGTGGCGGCGATCTACGGCGTGCCGCTGCTCGCGATCGGGCTGTCCTGCCTGCTGATCTATTGCCGGCCTCGGGTGCAGGCCTTCAACGCCGCCCTGGCGCGGGGACTGCGCGGCCCCGGGTCGGGCCGCCGCCTCGCCCCGGCGGCCTGATCCTATGATGCTGATCGGTCCGACCCTGGGGCGGTACTTCGCCGCCCGCTTCGCCCGCACGGTGCTGGGTGTCTTCGTCACCGTCTTCGCGCTGGTCTACACGCTGGACTTCGTGGAGCTGCTGCGCCGCGCCGGCGAGGCCGAGGGCGCCTCGACGGGCCTGATGGCCCAGCTGTCCCTGTACCGCACCCCCGCGGTGGCGGAGGGCGTGCTGCCCTTCGCGGTCCTGTTCGGGTCCATGGCGGCGCTGCTCCAGCTCTCGCGTAAGCTGGAGCTGGTGGTTGCCCGGGCGGCCGGGATCTCCGCGTGGCAGTTCCTCCAGCCCGGGATCTTCGTGGCTTTGGCCCTCGGGGCCGCCGCGGTCGGGATCTACAACCCCGTCTCGGCGCTGCTGAAGCAGCGCTCCACCGAGATCGAGGCCCGGATCTTCGCGAAGGCGACCAAGGCGAGTTCGGGCAAGGACCTCTGGATCCGTCAGAAGGGCATCGACGGCGAGGCGATCCTGCGCGCCGAGACCGCCATCGAGGGCACCACGACCCTCTCCGGTGTGTCGGTCTTCGCCTTCGACGATGCCGGCAAGTTCGTCGACCAGCTCGTGGCCGCCCGGGCCGCGCTCCACGACGGCTACTGGGAGCTCTCGGATGTGCGGGTTCTGACGCCGGACGCCCCGCCCGAGTCGTTCGACACCTACCTGATCGCTTCGAATCTCGACCCCGGACAGGTGCGGCAGCGCTTCACCCCCCCGGAATCTGTGCCTTTCTGGCAACTTCCCACAACCATCGCACGGACCGAACGGGCCGGTTTGGACGCCACGCGATACCGTCTCCAGTACGATGTCCTGTGGGCAAGACCGGTCCTGTTCGTGGCCATGGTCATCGTCGCGGCAACCGTTTCCTTACGGTTCTTCCGCTTTGGTGGTGTTGGCAAACTCGTCCTCGGTGGCGTCGCGGCCGGCTTCGCCCTCTACGTGATCCGACAGGTCATGGAGGGGCTCGGCGCGTCCGGACTCGTGGCCGCACCGGTGGCGGCGTGGTTCCCCGCCGTGGTAGGCAGTCTTCTCGGTACGCTCACGCTTCTGTACCAGGAAGACGGCTGACACCCGCGATCCGTCGCGGGCAGGGAGACCGGTGGTGAGGTTGGTGGCGGCAGACGTCACAGGGGTTGGGACGCGCGTTGCGTAAGGTCACCGACATCCTGCGGAAGGTAGGTCTCCTGGCGATGCTGGCGCTCGCCGCGCCGCTGGCGGGAGGCCTGTCGGCGCATGCCCAGGGTTTGCCCGAACTCAGGACCGGCAAGCCGGGCGAGAAGCTCCTCGTCGAGGCCGACGAGCTGATCTACGACAACGACCACAGCACCGTGACCGCCCGGGGCAACGCCGAGCTGCATTACGGCCCGCGGACGCTTCAGGCCGACCGGGTGCGCTACGACCGCAACACCGGCCGCGTCTTCGCCGAGGGCAACGTCCGCCTCACCGAAGCCGATGGCGGCGTCGTGACCGGCGCGCGCATGGAACTCACCGACGACTTCAAGACCGGCTTCGTCGACGCCTTCCGTGGCCAGCAGACGGTGCAGCGCAAGTTCGAGACGGTACGCACGCGCTTCTCCGCCCCCCGGGCGGAGCGCCTGAACGGCGAGCAGACCAGCTTCGAGTCCGGCAGCTACACCGCCTGCGAGCCCTGTAAGGACCACCCCGAGACGCCGCCGCTCTGGCAGATTAAGGCGCAGAAGATCATTCACGACAACGAGACCCACACGGTCTACTTCGACGATTCGACCCTTGAGATCGCCGGGATCCCGGTCGCCTATCTGCCGTATTTCGAGGCGCCCGATCCCACGGTGAAGCGCAAGACCGGCTTCCTGACGCCGCGCTTCATCTCGACGACGGCTCTGGGCAGCGGCGTGTCGCTCCCCTACTTCGTGGATCTCGCGCCCAACTACGACCTGACCCTGACGCCGACCGTGCTCAGCCGCCAGGGCGTGCTGGCACAGGGCGAGTTCCGCCAGCGGATCGACAACGGCTTCTACAACCTGCGCCTGTCCGGCATCTCGCAGACCACGCCCTCGGCCTTCCTGCCGAGCCCCCTCGGGGCCGGCGAGCGCGACTTCCGCGGCTCGGTTGAATCGCAGGGCCGGTTCTACATCAACGAGCGCTGGCGCACCGGCTGGGACGTCGTCGGCGTCACCGACAAGTGGTTCCTCGACAATTACCGGATCCGCAACCAGAACATCACCACGGATTATTTCCGTGAGGCGACCTCGACCGGCTACCTGATCGGCCAGGGCGACCGCTCATGGTTCGAGGCGCGGGGCTACTACTTCAAGGGGCTGTCGAGCTTCGACTGGCAGAAGCAGCAGCCGATCGTCGCGCCGGTCATCGACTACGACAAGCGCGTCAACGGCCCCGCCGAGATCGGCGGCGAGGTGCGCTTCCAGGCCAACATCACCAGCCTGAACCGCGAGACGACCCAGTATCAGGGCCTGCCGCGCACCGCGAGCTACCTGTTCTCGCCGAGCGTGAACGGCGTGAGCTTCCCGCTCTATCAGACCTGCACGGTGTTCCAGCGCGGGACCTGCGCGATCCAGGGGCTCGCCGGCAACAACACCCGCGCCTCGGCGGAACTCTCCTGGCGGCGCAGCTTCATCGACGACATGGGTCAGAAGTTCACGCCCTTCGCCTATCTGCGCACCGACGCATTCTTCAACAGCACGAGCTTCTCGGGCTACCAGAACGACCTCGTCCCACAGATCGCCCACGTCGATCAGGGATTGGCCGGCCGGGTGATGCCCGCGATCGGCCTGGACTACCGGTATCCGTTCGTCGCCAATTTCGGCGCGCTCGGCGTCCATACCCTGGAGCCGATCGGCCAGATCATCGCGCGCCCGTCCGAGACGCGGATCGGCCACCTGCCCAACGAGGACGCCCAGAGCCTCGTCTTCGATGACACGTCGCTGTTCGAGTGGGACAAGTTCTCGGGCTACGACCGGGTCGAGGGCGGCGTGCGCACCAATCTCGGCGGCCAGTACTCGGTCGTAACGCCGTCAGGCTGGTACGCGAACGTCCTGTTCGGCGAGTCGATCCAGCTCGCCGGCGTCAACTCGTTCCGCCGCGGCGACATCGCCGATGTCGGCCTCGATTCCGGACTGGAGACCCAGCGGTCGGATTTCGTGGGGCGCTTCCAGGTCTCGCCGAACCAGAACATCACCTTCATCACCCGCGCCCGCTTCAACCAGGCTGACTTCCACGTGGCACGGTTCGAGACCGGCGCGACGGCACGGTTCGCGCCGTTCCTGCCGCTGACCCTGTCGGCCTTCTACTCCTACTACGAGGCGCAGCCGCTGCTGGGCTACAGCCATTACCGCGAGGGCATCACCGCCACCGCCACCTACAACATCACGCCGAACTGGTTCATCTCGGGCTCGCTGCTGGTCGACCTCACGCACTATCTCGACGTGCGCAACACCTATCAGGACGCACTGACCTCCTACCTGGCCAACTCGGTCGGGACCGTGCCGGTCTACCAGAATCCGGGACGGTTCTACCTCTCGGGGGCGAGCTTCGGCGGCGGTTATCAGGACGAGTGCACCACCGTCTCGCTGAACTACATCAACTCACCGATCGCCACCGCCACGGGCGTGCGCGAGCGCAACCAGACGGTGCTGCTGCGGGTCGAGCTGAAGACGCTCGGCGAGGCGGATCTGCGCCAGAACGTCGGCACGGCGACCACGGCGGACGGCATCGCCTCGGTGCGGTGACGGTCCGCGGATCGGCTTGCGGCTTCACCCATCGCGGTTGTGATCACAGTCGGGTCGCCGGGTATGGCACCTCGGAGGAGGCATGCGCCCTCCCTCCCCCGCAGAGGGGGAGGGAGAACCGCGCGGATCCGGCCTCCTCAAATGGAGAGGCGGGAACATCACAGCGCGGGTGCGCCTACGCCGCGCCGGCGCTATAGACCCTCCATGCCGCCGCTTGCCCTCACCCTCGGAGACCCCGCCGGGATCGGTCCGGAACTGGCGCTCAGCGCCTGGCTCGGGCGCGGCGGCGCGGATCCGCTGCCGCCCTTCTTCCTGGTGGGCGATCCGGCCTTCATCGAGCGCCTGGCCAACCGTCTCGGACGTCTCGTTCCCGTGGCCGAAGTCGATCCCGAGACCGCCGCGGAGGTGTTTCCCCGCGCCTTGCCGGTGGTGCCGCTTCCGAGCGGCGCCCTCGTCGCCGCCGAGCCCGGCGTGCCGGATACGGTGAATGCCGGTGCCACCATCGAGTCGATCACCGCTGCGGTGGGCTTCGTGAAGGCCGGGCGCGCCAGCGCCGTGGTAACCAATCCGATCGCCAAGTTCGTGCTGACCCGGGCCGGGTTCGCCCATCCGGGCCACACCGAGTTCCTGGCGGCCCTCGCGGTGCCCCCCTGCCTCACGCCGCCGCGGCCGGTGATGATGATCTGGAGCACCGACCTCGCCGTGGTGCCGGTGACGATCCACGTGCCCATCAAGGACGTCCCCCGCCTCCTCACACAGGAACTGGTGGAGGAGACCGCCACCATCGTCGCCCGGGACCTGCGGCAACGATTCGGCCTGCCCGAGCCGCGCCTCGTCCTGGCCGGCCTGAATCCCCATGCGGGCGAGGCCGGCACGATCGGCCATGAGGACCGGGATGTGCTCGCCCCCGCGGTGGCCCGCCTGCGCGCCGCCGGCATCGACATCCGCGGGCCCCTGCCCGCCGACACGCTGTTCCACGCCCGCGCCCGCGCGACCTATGACGTCGCCCTGGCGCCGACCCACGATCAGGCCCTGATCCCGATCAAGACCATCGCGTTCGACGACGGCGTCAACGTTACCCTCGGGCTGCCCTTCGTGCGAACCTCGCCGGACCACGGCACCGCCTTCGACATCGCCGGCCAGGGAATCGCGCGGGCCGACAGCCTGATGGTGGCCCTGCGCCTCGCCGCGCAGCTTGCCGCCAACGCAACCGGTCGCGCGCAGGCGTCCGACGGCGCCGAAATCATCCCGTTCAGCATCTATGCCGGTCGGCCCCGGTCCCCGGGTGCCCGGCACTTCGAACCCGAGGACGAGCTGTGAGCGCCGGGGACGGTCTTCCGCCGCTGCGTGATGTCGTTGCCCGGCACGGACTGGAGCCCCGCAAGGCGCTCGGCCAGAACTTCCTGTACGACCTCAATCTCACCGGCCGGATCGCCCGCGCCGCGGGGCCCCTCGAGGGCGTGACGGTGGTGGAGGTCGGCCCCGGCCCGGGTGGCCTGACCCGGGCGCTGCTGGCCGAGGGGGCCGCCCGGGTCGTGGCGATCGAGCGCGATGCCCGCGCCCTGCCGGCGCTCGCCCAGATCGCCGCCCACTATCCCGGCCGCCTCGATGTCGTCGATGCCGACGCCCTCACCTTCGATCCGCGGCCCCTCGTGGGGTCCGGGCCGGCGCGGATCGTCGCCAACCTGCCCTACAATGTCGGGACGGCTTTGCTCACCGGCTGGCTCGACGGCGAAGCCTGGCCGCCCTGGTGGGATCAGGCGGTGCTGATGTTCCAGCGCGAGGTGGCCGAGCGAATCGTGGCCGGGCCGGAGGAGCGGGCCGATTACGGCCGCCTCGGCGTCCTCTGCGGCTGGCGCACCGAGGCCGAGATCCTGTTCGACGTGAGCCCCTCGGCCTTCGTGCCGCCACCCAAGGTCACGTCGAGCGTGGTCCGGCTGGTGCCGCGGGCGCGTCCCCTGCCCTGCCGGGCCGGGGCCCTTGAGGCGGTGACCCGTGCGGCCTTCGGACAGCGTCGCAAGATGCTGCGCCAGAGCCTCAAGGCGCTGACGCCGGAGGCCAGCCGCCTGCTGGACGCCGCCGGTCTGGCCGAGACGGCGCGGGCCGAGGAGATTCCGGTGGCGGGCTTCGTCGATCTCGCCAACCTCTGGGACGCACACAGAAACGCCGGCGCCGCTGTGACGGCGCCGGCGTGAATCATGTGCCCCCGGGGCGCGGTTGCGGTCAGCGGGTCTGCTGGATCGCCGACAGCACCCAGCCACGGCCGGGCTGCCGCTGGAAGGTCCACAGTTCCGTGACCTCCGGCGCGTCGGTCTGCACGATCCGGCCGCTGCCGCGCTCCACCATCACGTCCTTGAGGGCGTAGCGCATGGCCACGGTGGCGTATTCCGTGCGGTCCTCGGCCCAGGCCTCTGCCAGGTCGCCCTGCAGGAGCTTCACGTCGGAGATCTTGTTCACGACGCCGCGGGCGGCGTTGTTGCGCAACTCCTCATCGAAGTAGCTCACCATCTCCGGCGTCGACAGATTGCCGAGCGTTACCCGATCCTCGCGGGTATAGGCATCCTGGACATCGGCAAGCAGCCGCTCGAACGCCTGATAGTCGGCCGGGCTGACCTGCACCGGGCGCGTCTGCACGGGGCGTGAGCCGCCGAACAGGCCGCCCCCGGCCCCGGCACCACCCATCGGGCCGGAGGGACCCTGAGCGCCGTCCATGGACGAGCGCGTGTAGGGCGCGCCGGCCCCGGTCGGCTCGTTCCGGCGGCGGAAGAAGCGCAGGGCCAGCATCACCACGAAGACGACGAGCCCGATCTGGAACAGCAGCCCGATCATCGAGGTCAGGCCGCCGAGGCCGCCGAAGAAGCCGCCGCCCAGCAGGGCGCCGATCAGGCCGGCGCCGAGCAGGCCCGCGAAGAACCCGCCCCCGAACCGGCGGCCGGACGCGCCCGGAGACTGCAGGCCAGGATTGCCCATGCCGGGGGACGGCGCCGTCTGCGAGCGCTGCATCGTCATGCCGCCGCCCGGCGCCGTCGGCGTGGCGGAGGGGGCCGTGAAGGTGCGCGAGCCGCGGGAGCCCATGGAGCCGCCCCCGCCCGGACGGGCTTCGGCGGCGGGCGCCGCGACGGTCAGCGCCGCGGCCAGTGCCAGGAGGGCGGCCACGCGCCGGCGGCGCGAGATCTGGGTCAACATGTACACGCCTCTGAGGACGAGAACTGAACGGCGCGGAGCGCCAGCAACAATATGGGAACGGCCCACAGCGCGTTTTAGTCCTGGCCGCGATCCACGCGATGCCGTTTCCCACAGATTCAGTGGAGCGTGCGCTCCGGCGCCGCCGGGAACGACAGCCGGACCTGGGTCCCCTCCCCGCTTCGGCTGTCGAGGGTGATCGTGCCGTTCTGACGTTTCATCAGGCCGTGGACGATCGCGAGGCCGGCGCCACGCCCCGCTTCGCGGCTGGTCTGGAACGGCGCCAGCGCCCGGGCAAGCATCTCAGGCGACATGCCCTGCCCGGTATCGCCCACGAGGATGCCGACGCTCCCCTCGCCCGGCGCCTGCATCGCGCGGTCGCCGGGATCGGTCCGGAAGGTCGACAGCGTCAGCATGCCGCCGGACGGCATCGCCTCGCAGGCATTGGCCACGAGATGCCGGACGGCGAACTCGATCTGCGTCGGGTTGCTGATCGCCCGCGGCAGGCCGGGCGTGGCCGTCACGGTCAGGCGGATCCCGGAGGGTAGATCGGACCCGATGCGGTCCGCGAGATCCGCCACGATGGCGTCGAGATCGACCGCGCGCACCTCCGGCGCGATGCGGCGGGAATAGGCGAGCAGCTGCCGGGTCAGGATGGCGGCCCGCTCGGTCGCGTCGGCGGAGCGGGAGATCGCCCGCTGGATGAACGGTTCCTGGCGGTCGCCGAGCCGGCGCTTCAGACCGTCGATGTAGCCGATCAGGATCTGGAGGAAGTTGTTGAACTCGTGCGCGACGCTGTTGGTCAGCAGGCCCAGCGCCTCGCGCTGCCGGGACAGGGCGAGCGCCCCCTCCGCCTCCCGGCGCGCCGTGATGTCGATGAGCTGGCCGATCCGTTCGGTCGTACCGGGCAGAGGCGCCGTGGTGAGGCAGGCCCAGAAGCTCGTCCCGTCGGCATGTGCCGCCGGAAATACCTGGTCCCCGTCGCGGGCCGGATCGGGTGCGGTCGCACGGGCGGCCAGGATCAGGTGGAGACCCTGCCGGACCAGCGCCTCCGCCGGGTGGCCCGTGAGCCGTTCGGCGGCGGGATTGGCGTGGTGGATGTGGCCTTGCGCGTCGAGCAAAAGGCTCGGCGTGGGCAGGGCGTCGAAGAGCGTGCGGGCCTCGTGCGTCAGCGGCACGCGCGCCCCGGCATCTCGATCCGTCTCGGGCTTCGCCATGCTGCGTTCGCGCTCAGCGGATGCGGAAGGCCCGCGACGGGCCAGCGATAGCGGCGAACGGCGCTTCGGCCAAGCCGTGACCGAATCCGTGACCGAATTCGCGACAGGGCCCCGGGCCGTTTCGGCTACTGCCTCACCCACATCACCCGGGCGATCCAGGCGACCTCGCCGAGGTTCAGGACCCTGTCCTCGTGCTCGGGGTTGAGGGAGGCCAGCTCCACGGTTCGGGCCGTGCGCCGCTTCAACTCCTTGGCGAGCACCTCGCCCCCGTGCAGGCGGACCACGACGCGGTCGCCCTTGCGCACGCTGGCCGTGGGCGAGACGATCAGCACGTCGCCGTCCCGGAAGAGGGGCAGCATGGAATCGCCCTGGATCTCGAGGGCGAAGGCGCGCTCCTCGCCGAGATCGGGAAACTCGATCTCCTCCCAACCCGCGCCGCCGGTCGGCATGCCCTCATCAGTGAACAGGCGCCCGGCGCCGGCCTGGGTCAGGCCGATCAGCGGGACCATGGTGCGCGCCGGAATCTCGCGGGCCTCGATGAGGCGCAGGAACTCGTCCAGGCTCGATCCGGTGGCGGCCAGCACCTTCGACACCGATTCCGTCGACGGCCAGCGCTTGCGCCCGTCGGCGCCGACGCGTTTGGACCGGTTGAAACTCGTCGCGTCGAGCCCGGCGCGCCGGGCAAGGCCGGAGGCCGAATAGCCGTGGCGCTCGGCGAGCCGGTCGATGGCGTTCCAGATCTGCTCGTGCGACAGCATAGCGGGCTCGATGGATCACCCTGACGAGGCCGGCAACCCCCATCCCGCCAGCCCGGAATCGGCTGCCGTGGGGGCGCTGGAACGTTGCGCCGCCGGGTATGGTCGACACCCCGCGGTTACGAGCGGAAATACCAGACGTTGTACGGTCGTGCGCACATATCCCGGTTCGGACGCTGCGCTATGACGCTCGGCCTCATCGTAGGAAAGTAGAACTACGGCCCGCAGAATGCAATCGCTCCTCGAATCCCGGGGCGGTCCCGAGTTGCCGCGGGCGGGCGGCACCTCTATCCAGCCACGCGTCGGTTCCGGGGAGCTTCGATGCCGCTCGTCTACAAGATCTGCCCACGGGGCCTGTGGCGGGAAGCCGAGGCAGCAGGCCGGTTCACGGGGGCGCCCATCGATCGCCAGGACGGCTTCATCCACTTCTCCACGGCGGCGCAGGTCGCCGAGACGGCGGCCCGCCATTTCGCCGGGCAGGCCGACCTGCTCCTAATTGCCGTCGAGGCCGACACGCTCGGTGCGGCGCTGCGCTTCGAGCCCTCGCGGGGGGGCGATCTGTTCCCCCACCTCTACGGCGCGCTGCCGCTCGAAGTGGTGATATCTGCGGAGCTGCTGCCCCTGGACGCGGACGGTCGCCACGTTTTCCCCGCCGGGCTCCCCCCGGCATGATTGGGCACGCCTTCCCGCTCGTGCGGCCGCTGCTGCACCGCCTCGATGCGGAGCGCGCGCACGATCTGACCCTGCGGGCACTCGCGCTGATACCGCCTGTGCGGATTCCGAAGGACGACCCGCGCCTCGCCGTCGAACTCCTCGGCCGCCGGTTCCCCAATCCGGTCGGGCTCGCGGCCGGCTTCGACAAGGGCGCGCGGGTGCCGGACGCGCTGCTCGGCCTCGGTTTCGGATTCGTGGAGGTCGGTGGCGTGGTGCCGCGGCCGCAGCCGGGCAACCCGCAGCCGCGGGTCTTCCGGCTGCGCGCCGACCGGGCGGTGATCAACCGCTACGGGCTGAACAGCGAGGGTCTGGCGGTGGTGGCCGCCCGGCTGCAGGCCCGGGCGGGCCGGCCCGGGATCGTGGGCGTCAATATCGGGGCCAACAAGGATTCGACCGACCGCCTCGCCGACTATGCCGCCTGCACGGCTGCCCTTGCGCCGCTCGTCGATTTCGTCACCGTCAACGTCTCTTCACCGAACACACCGGGGCTGCGCGACCTCCAGGGGGAGGCGTTCCTCGACGAGCTGCTCGCCCGGACGGTGGAGGCCCGCGACGCCGCGGGGGCTTCGGCGGCGATCCTGTTGAAGATCGCGCCCGACATGACCTTGGACGCCCTCGACGCCGTCTGCACCACCGCCCGGCGCCGGGGCGTCCAGGCGCTGGTCGTGTCGAACACGACGGTGGCGCGGCCGGAAAGCCTCGTCGAGCGGGGGCTCGCCCGGGAAACCGGCGGCCTGTCCGGCCGGCCGCTGTTCGGGCCGGCGACCCGGATGCTGGCGCAGGCCCGGCTGCGGATCGGGGATGCGGTGCCGCTCATCGGCGTCGGCGGCGTCGATTCGGCCGAGGCGGCTTGGATCAAGATCCTGGCTGGGGCGAGCCTCGTCCAGCTCTACTCGGCCCTGGTCTACGACGGTCCAGGGCTCGTCGGGCGCATCAAGGCGGGCCTGCTGGAGCGGATGGACCGGGCGGGCGTCACGAGCCTGACGTCGCTGGTGGGCCGCGAGGCCGCGGATCTCGCCCGGGCCGCCTGAACGATCGCGAACGCCGTTTAGAAAGGCTTTGCGGAGCCGAAGCTTAGCCTGTGTCCGACGCATGAGGGGCCTGCGCCCGCGCGCCATTGTGAGGCCCATGCGCAGACGCTTATCTCGCGTTTGCGAGATCGCTCGTGCCAGCCAATTCAGGACCGATCCATGGCCCAGTCCGAAGGGTCTTCCAAGCGTTCCTCCGCCGCTGGCGGCTGGGGCGCTCTGAAGAGCTGCGGCAAGCACCTGCTCGGCAGCCGCGCGCCGCTCACGGGCGCCCGTGCCCTGCTGAAGGCCAATCAGCCCGACGGGTTCGATTGCCCCGGCTGCGCCTGGGGCGATCCGGAGCACGGCTCGTCCTTCGAATTCTGCGAGAACGGCGTGAAGGCGGTCTCCTGGGAGGCGACCGACAAGCGGACGCCGCCCGCCTTCTTCGCGCGTCACACCGTGACCGAGCTGCGGAGCTGGAGCGACTACGCCCTGGAGGGCGAGGGCCGGCTCACGCACCCGATGCGCTACGATGCGGCAAGCGACCGCTACCTGCCAGTGAGCTGGGAGGAGGCCTACGCGGAGATCGGCGCGACGTTGCGCGGGCTCGATCATCCGGACCAAGCCGAGTTCTACACCTCTGGCCGCGCCTCGAATGAGGCGGCCTACCTGTACCAGCTCTTCGCCCGGGCCTACGGGACCAACAACTTCCCCGACTGCTCGAACATGTGCCACGAGGCGAGCGGCGTCGCCCTGATCGACGCCATCGGCATCGGCAAGGGCACCGTCCTGCTGGAGGATTTCGAGAAGGCGGACGCGATCTTCTGCGTCGGCCAGAATCCCGGGACCAACCATCCGCGAATGCTCGGCGACCTGCGCCGCGCCGCCGAGCGGGGCGCCGAGGTCGTGGTGCTGAATCCGGTGCGCGAGCGCGGTCTGGAGCGTTTCGCCGACCCGCAGAACACCGTCGAGATGCTGCGCGGCGCGAGCCGCCCGATCGCCAGCCAGTACCTCCAGCCCCGCTCCGGCGGCGACATGGCGGCCTTCCGCGGCATCGCCAAGATCGTGTTCGCCCGCGATGCCGAGGCCCTGGCGGCCGGCCGCCCGTCGCTGCTGGACCACGCCTTCCTGGAGCACCACACGGCGGGCCTCGACGCCTACCGCGCCGCCGTCGAGGCGACCGCGTGGGAGGCCATCCTCGACCAGTCCGGCCTGACGATGGACGCGATCGCCGCGATGGCGGACGTCTATCTGAAGGCGCAGCGCGTGATCGCCACCTGGGCGATGGGCGTGACCCAGCACCGCCACTCGGTGGCAACCGTCCGCGAGATCGCCAACCTCCTGTTCCTACGCGGCCATATCGGCCGGCCCGGCGCCGGGCTGTGCCCGGTGCGGGGCCATTCGAACGTGCAGGGCGACCGCACGGTCGGCATCAACGAGCGGCCACCCGCGGCCTTCCTCGACGCCCTGGAGCATCATTTCGGGCTCGCGATGCCCCGGACGCCCGGTCACAACGTCCTGGCGGCGATCCGCGCCATGCGGGACGGCACATCGAAAGCGTTCATCGGGCTCGGCGGCAATTTTCTGCGCGCGACGCCCGATACCCCGGTGGTGGCGCAGGCGCTGGCCTCCTGCCGGCTTACCGTCCACATCGCCACTAAGCTCAACCATGCCCATCTGGTGCCGGGCGCCATCGGCTACCTCCTGCCCTGCATGGGCCGCACCGAGATCGATCGGAACGCCGGGGGCAAGACCCAGATCGTGACCGTCGAGGATTCGATGAGCATGGTCCACGGCTCGGGGGGCATCAACAAGCCGGCCTCCAAGGACCTGCGCTCCGAAATCGCGATCATCGCGGGCATCGCTGAGGCGACCCTCGGTTCGGCGGCGATCGACTGGGCCGGGTTCGCGGCCGATTACGACAGGATCCGCGACGCGATCGCCGCCACGATCCCGGGATTTGCCGGCTACAACAGCCGGGTGCGCAAGCCGCGCGGGTTCATGCTGCGCAATCTCGCCGCCGAACGGGTGTTCGAGACGCCGTCGGGCCGGGCCAACTTCTCGGCGGAACCCCTGCCGGCCGAGACCGAGCATCAGGCCGCGCGGAAGGCACGCGACACCTTCGTCCTGCAGACCTTCCGCAGCCACGACCAGTACAATACGACGATCTACGGCTTGGACGACCGCTACCGCGGGGTCTACGGCGAGCGCCGGGTGCTGTTCGCGCACCCGGACGATTGCGCGGACCTCCGCGACCGGTTCGGGGAGCGGGTCGACATCGTCGGGACGCACGACGACGGCGTCGCCCGACGGGCTGAGGATTTCCGCCTCGTGCCCTTCGACATGCCCCGTGGCTCTCTCGCCGGTTACTATCCGGAGCTGAACGTGCTGGTGCCGCTCTCGACCTACGGCGAGAAGAGCGACACGCCGACGTCCAAGTCGGTGCTGGTGACCCTGCGGGCACGTGCCGCCGCGTGAGTCAGGCGCCCGACGAGGCGGCGTTCGTCGCCGCCCTCGCGCGGATCTCGGGGGTGCATCCGGACCTCGATCCGCTGGCGGCGGGACTCCTGGCGGCGCTGGACCTCGGCCTTCCGGGTGACAGTCGCGCCTTCGCCCGCACCTTCGGGGTGGAGCATGCCCTGGTGCTGCGTGCCTTGGCGGAGCTCGAGGCGGGCGGGCGGGTCGCCGTCACGGCCCGCGACGCGCGCACCCAGCGGACGCGCTTCACGGCAGCCGGCGGAGGGTGGGTCAGAACCCCTTCGCCTTGATCGCCTCGGCCCAGGTCACGGCGCGGCGGTTCACCCCGAGATGCTGCCGCTCGTAGAGCCGGCCTTCGAGTTTGATCGCGCCGCGCTTGGCGTATTCGGGGCGCTCGAACGCCTCAATCACCAGTTTCGCCCGGCGCACCTCCTCCTCGGTGGGCGCGAAGGAGGAATTGGCCGGCTCCAGCTGCGTCGGATGGATCAGCGTCTTGCCGTCGAAGCCGAGGTCGCGGGCCTGCCGACACTCGTCCCGGCATCCGTCCGTATCGGCGATGTCGTTGTAGACGCCGTCCAGGATCGCGAGACCCTCGGCCCGGGCGGCGGCGAGCGCCATCATCATCCAGGGCAGCATCGGGACCCGCCCCGGCACGATCTTCGCCCAGGTGTCCTTGGCGAGGTCGTTGGTGCCGAGCACCAGGCAGGTCAGGCGCTTGCGCGGATCGCGCTTGGCCCGGGCGATCTCCTGGATGTTGAGGATCGAGGCCGGCGTCTCGATCATCGCCCAGATCGCGATATCCTCAGCCGCGTCGAGGGATTCGAGCCGGTCGGCGATGCTCTCCAGCACGGCCGAGGACGAGACCTTCGGCATCAGGATCGCGTCGGGCTTGGCCTCGATGGCCGCGTGGAGATCCGCCTCGCCCCAGGGCGTCTGCGGCGCGTTGACCCGGATCACTAGCTCCCGGTCGCCATAGGCCCCGCTCTTGACCGCGGCGCAGACCTGCGTACGGGCGATCTCCTTCTCCTCCGGGCCGACCGCATCCTCGAGGTCGAGGATGATGCTGTCCACGGGCAGGGATTTCGCCTTGTCGAGGGCGCGCTGATTCGAGCCGGGCATGTAGAGCACGCTCCGGCGCAGGCGCAGATCCGTCGTGATGGCCATGCGTGTCTTCCTCCTGCTTCGTCCCGCGGCCGCCGGGCGGCCTCCCGTCGTTGCGGCGCACCCTAAAGCAGGCGGCGGCGCGCGCCACACCCAGAAAGTCGGGTCCCGTGAGTTCCGCCGCCGTTTGACACCGGCGCGGGTCTTCGCGGAACGAGGCCGCGGTTTGGTCATGTTCCGCCGCTTAAAGGCGGCCGCAACGCAAGTCTCTACGTTTGGAATTTCAATCATGCGCACAGTGTTGGCCGCACTCACCATGGTCGCGGCCCTCGCGGCACCGGGGGCTGCCTCGGCTCAGAGCCGGACGACACTGGGGGTCGGATCCGGCGCGGTCGCGGGGGCGCTGGTGGGTGGCCCGATCGGTGCGGTGGCCGGCGCGGTGGTCGGCGGCTTCGTGGGGCACGCGTCCGAGCGGGGGCATCGCTGGGTCCGGAGAAGCCGCCGCTACGGATATGCGGCCCAGCGGCGGGCGCTCCCGCGCCGGGCGGATGCGGCGGCGGCGCGCGCCCCGCGTCCGGTGGCCCAGGCGGCACCGGCTGCGCCCGCCACCGTCGCCACGACCTGGAAGGATCCGCATTAGGGCGTGCCCGAGCCGCCGCGACATCCGGTTCGCGGATGGATTGCATGATGAGCGGCACTGCAATCCGAGTCAGGCGGCCGGGCGGAGCACCTGCAAGTCCGTGCTCGTGAACGTCGCCCGGGCGAGGGCGGGATAGGCGATGGCCTGTCCGACGCCGCGGGCACCCAGGAAGGTCACGAAGGCGATCCACAGCCCGGCATTGCCGAGATCCAGGGTCTGCACGATCCCGAGTGCCGTTCCATAGGCTGCCAGCGCGCAGAGCATGAGGTTGCGCATCGCCCGGGTCCAGGTCGCACCGATATAGATGCCGTCATAGGCGAAGGGTGCCGCAGCCGCGAGCGGCGCCAGCGCGGCGAGCGGCAGATAGGTCCGCGCGGTCTCGCGCACCGGGCCGTTCGTGGTCACGAAATCGATGAACGCGTGGCCGCCGACGAACGACAGGAGGCTGACGCCCAGCCCGAATCCCAGGCACCAGCGCAGGCTTAAGCGGGCGGCGATCCGGAATGCGTTCGCGTCCCGGGCGCCGACCGCGCGGCCGCACAGGGTCTCGGCCGCCGTCGCGAAGCCGTCGAGGAAGAAGCCGCCGATTAGGAAGAGATTCCACAGCACCGAATTGGCGGCGAGCACCACGTCGCCCTGCCGGGCGCCCAGGGCCGAGAACAGGACGATCCCGGTGATCAGCGCCAGGGTCCGGAGCATCACGTCGATGTTGACGCTGAGCGTCCTGCGTAGCGCCGCCGCATCACGCAGGTCGCGCAGCTGCACCCGGAACGGGTGCGAGCCGAGCCGCGCCAGGATGACGAGCCCGAGTCCCAGTCCCAGCGCCTCCGCGCCGAGGGTCGCCAGCGCCGCGCCCGCCAGACCGAGGCCAAAGCCCAGGACCAGGGCGAGCGTCAGTGCGATATTGATCAGGTTGATCGCCCCCTGGAGCAGCAGGCCGAGATCGGTCCGCCCGCGGCCCAGCACCGAGCCGAGCACGCCGTAGCTCGCCAGGACGAAGGGTGCGGACAGGATGCGGATGTGGAAATAGGTTGTCAGGCCGGCGACCACGGCACCGCTCGCCCCGCTGATCGCGAAGGCGGCCTCGCCGACCGGCCACTGGAGCACCACCAGGGCGAGGCCGATCAGGGCGCCCGCCGCAAGGGTCCGGGCCAGGATCCGGTCGACCTCCCCATCGTCGCGGGCCCCGACCGCCTGCGCGGTGAGCCCCGCGGTCGCCATGCGCAGGGTGCCGAAGGACCAGAAGATCGCGTCGAAGATCACGGCGCCCAGCGCGATGGCGCCGAGCAGGGCCGCGTCGCCGAGGCGTCCGATCACCGCCGCGCCGACGAAGCCGAGCATCGGCGTCGTAACGTTGGCGAGCGTCATCGGCAGGGCCAGGGCCAGCACGCGGCGATGCGTCGGCCGGCCCGAACTGGTGGTCATGAGCCTCATGCCACCAGCTTAGCGGTGGCGAACGATTCGTGAACCCGCGCCGGGGGACGGTCGGTCAGCGCGAGACGGCGAACAGCCGCGCGATCAGCCAGAGCGGCACGACAACGATCGCCCCGGCGACGATCCAGCCGCCGAAATCGTGCAGCGATGCCAAGCCGATCTCCAACAGCGCCCGCGCCGAATCGTACAGGCGCCAGAACAGGCGCCCGGGCGTCAGGCCGAGCATCGACATGAAAGCGCCGACCAGCACCGACAGGAGCAACAGGCGCAGGAACACGCCGGCCGGAGAGCCGCCGAGGAAGCGCCGCAAGGCCGAGTCCCGGGGTCGAGAAGGCTCCGCCCCGTAGACACCGCCCGGCGGCGGTGCGTCCTGCCCGTAGCCCTGTGGGCGCCGCTGGTGATCGACGAGCATCGTACCCTCGTGAAAAGTCGTGCCGCGGGGATCGGGGATGAAGCGGGCGGAACCGTGGCCGGGACACCACACCGCGTCGAAACCCGAGGGCCGATCGGGCGTTGGCAGGGTTCTGCCGCCAACCCGAGATGGCAACCGGCGTCGATCTCGCCAAGATGTCGGACTCGGCGACGGAGGGAGCCGTCGCCGAATTCCCGTTGTCCCGCCCGGGCCAGGGGGCGATTTCCGGATCCCGGACGTTTCGTGAGAGGCTTCGAGTGCCGACGGGACCAGACGCACGATGATCGACCACGCCCTCTTCGACCCGGCGACGATCGATCCCGAGACGCTCCGGCTCAATGCCGAGATCGTCGCCGCCCACGCCGCGCTGCCCGATCCCTGGTCGCTGCCGATCGCCGAAGTGCGCGCCCGGCGCCGGGCCGGGACCAAGGCCGCGCCCGCGATGCCGAACAGCGCCCGGGCCGAGTGGCTGACCATCGACGGTCCCGGCGGCCCGCTCAAGCTGCGGGTGATCCGCCCGAAGCCGGGTGCGAAGCTGCGCGGCGCCTATCTCCACATCCACCGCGGCGGATGGGTCTGGGGCTCCGCGGACGAGCAGGATCCCTGGCTCGAACGCATCGCCGACGCCTGCGGCTTCGTCGTCCTGTCGGTGGAATACCGCCTCGCCCCCGAGCATCCCTACCCGGCCGCCCTCCTCGACTGTGAAGCCGCGGCCCTGTGGCTGGCGGGGCCCGGTAAGGCCGAGTTCGGGGTCCATGCGCTGACGATCGGCGGCGAGTCGGTGGGGGCGCATCTGGCCGTGATGGTGCTGCTGCGGCTGCGCGACCAGCACGGACTGCCGCGGGCCTTCCGGGGCGCGAACCTCAATGCCGGCTTCTTTGACCTCGGCCTGACCCCGTCGGTGCGCAACTGGGGCGAGGAGCGCCTGGTGGTCAACACCCGCGACCTCACCCGATTCGCCGATGGCTACGTCCGTGAGGGCATCGACCGGCGCCGGCCGGACGTGTCGCCGATCTACGCGGACCTGAAGGGTCTGCCGCCTGCCCTGTTCACCATCGGAACCGCCGATCCGCTCCTCGACGATACCCTGTACATGTCGGCGCGCTGGGCCGCGGCGGGCAATGGCGGGCACACGGCGATCTATCCCGGCGGCTGCCATGTCTTCGCCCGCTACGCGGGCCCCATGAGCGAGCGAGCCCTGGAACTGATTGACCGCTTCCTGATGGCGCTCGCCTGAGCGATCCGTCCGCGGTCCTGCCGGAGCGGTTCCGGGCCTGGTTCGCGACGCGCGGCTGGGCGCCCCGGCCGCACCAGCTCGAACTCCTGCGGATCGCCGGGACCGGCCGCTCGGCCCTGCTGGTGGCGCCGACCGGCGCCGGAAAGACCCTAGCGGGATTCCTGCCGAGCCTCGTCGAACTCTCGGAGCGTGGGCGCCAGAAATTGGTCCCGAAGGGGCTGCACACCCTCTACGTCTCGCCGCTCAAGGCGCTCGCCGTCGACATCGCCCGCAACCTCGACGCGCCCATCGCCGAGATGGCGTTGCCGGTGCGCGTCGAGACCCGCACCGGCGACACGCCCGCGCACAAGCGGACCCGGCAGATCAGCCGCCCCCCCGACATCCTGCTGACCACGCCCGAGCAGCTGGCGCTGCTGATCGCCCACCGCGAGGCCGCGGCGTTCTTCGCGGGCCTACGCTGCGTGATCCTCGACGAGCTCCACGCGCTCGTGACCTCCAAGCGCGGCGATCTCCTGTCGCTGGCGCTGGCGCGGCTGCACCGCCTGAGCCCGGGGCTCTCGGCGATCGGGCTCTCGGCGACCGTGCGCGAGCCGGACGAATTGCGGAAGTATCTGGTGCCGCAGGGCCCGCTTCCCCCTCCCCCCTCCGCGGGGGAGGGTATTCCGCGCAGCAGGGGGGGAGAGGGGAACCCGGCGTCCGGAACGGGCGAAAGCCTTCATGGCAGTCGCGCGATGTCTTGCAGCGTCGCTCCGCTCTCCCGACCCGGCCTGGCGGCCGGCCCACCCTCCCCCGCAGAGGGGGGAGGGAAAACCGCGGCGCCCATGGCCGACCTCGTCACCGTGGCTGGCGGCGCGCGGGCGGATCTGCGCATGCTCGACCTCGGCCGGGCGCTGCCGATCTCCGGCCACACCGCCTGGCACTCCATGCCGGCGATCTACGCGCTGATCAAAGACCACCGCACCACGCTGGTCTTCGTGAACACCCGCCTCCAGGCAGAATACACGTTCCAGGAGCTGTGGCGGCTCAACGAGGACGCCCTGCCGATCGCGATCCACCACGGCTCGCTCGACGCGCAGCAGCGCCGCCGGGTCGAGGCCGCCATGGCGGCGGGGCAATTGCGGGCGATCGTCTGCACCGCGACCCTCGATCTCGGCATCGACTGGGGCGACGTCGACCTCGTGGTCAATGTCGGCGCGCCGAAGGGGGCGAGCCGGATCATGCAGCGGATCGGCCGGGCCAACCACCGGATGGACGAGCCCTCGAAGGCCTATCTCGTTCCGGGCAACCGCTTCGAGATGCTGGAATGCCAAGCGGCGCTGGACGCCGTCGAGGAGGCCGCGCAGGACACCCCCGACGCCCGCCAGGGCGCCCTCGACGTGCTCGCCCAGCACGTTCTCGGCATGGCCTGCGCCGACGCCTTCGATCCGCTGGATCTCTACGACGAGATCGTCTCGGCCACGCCCTATGCCGGGCTGACCTGGGAATCCTTCGAGCAGGTGGTCGATTACGTCGCCACCGGCGGCTACGCCCTGCGTGCCTACGAGCGCTTCGCCAAGATCCTGCGCGGTCCGGACGGGCTGTGGCGGGTGCGCGACGCCCGCACCGCGCAGGCCTATCGGATGAATTTCGGCACCATCGTCGAGGCGGCGCGGGTGCGGGTGCGCCTCGGCCGGAGCCTGCGGGGCAAGCCCGGAACGGTCCTGCCCAAGTCCGGCCGGGTGCTGGGCGAGATCGAGGACGAGTTCGCCGAGACCTTGACGGTGGGCGACACCTTCCTGTTCGCCGGGGAGACCCTGCGCTTCGAGGGGCTCGCGGAGGACGAGTGCCTCGTGACCCGCGCGCCGCCCGGTACCGACCCGGCGATCCCGTCCTACGCGGGGGCGAAATTCCCGCTCTCGACCTTTTTGGCAGCGCGGGTTCGGGCGCTGATCGCCGACCCGTCCGAATGGGACCGCCTGCCGGAGCAGATCGGCGCCTATCTGCTGCAGCAGCGCCGCCGCTCGGTGCTCCCGGGGGAGCAGGATCTCCTGGTCGAGACCTTTCCCCGGGGCAAGCGGTACTATCTGACGGCGTTTCCGTTCGAGGGCCGGCTCGCCCACCAGACCCTCGGCATGCTGCTCACCCGGCGGCTGGAGCGCGACGGCCTGCGCCCCCTCGGCTTCGCAGCCAACGATTACGGCATCGCCATCTGGACGACCCGCGACGTGTCCGAGCGCGCCGCCCTCGATCCGGACTTCATCGGCGACCTGTTCGCCGTCGACATGCTGGGCGACGACCTGGAAGCCTGGCTCGACGAGTCGGCGATGATGAAGCGCACCTTCCGGCAATGCGCGGTGATCGCCGGTCTGATCGAGCGCCACCATCCCGGGCTGAAGAAGTCCGGGCGCCAGGTCACGATCTCCACCGACCTGATCTACGACGTGCTGCGCAAGCACCAGCCCGACCACCTCCTGCTCCGCGCCGCGCGGCAGGATGCGGCAACCGGACTCCTCGACGTGAGGCGCCTCGGCATGATGCTAGAGCGCATCCGGGGGCGAATCACGTACAGGTCTCTCGACCGGGTCTCGCCGCTCTCCGTATCCGTGATGCTCGAGATCGGGCGTGAGCGGGTCTACGGCGAGGGCGCCGACGAGATCCTGGCCGAGGCCGAGGCGGAGCTTCTTCAAGAGGCCCTGTCCTGACGGTCGATCCGCCCTCCCCCGACGACACCGAGGATGCGATCTTGGCGGCCGGCCTGAGACTCGAGAAGACTCAAAAGCACCCGACTCTGCACCTCGCGGGCGAGACCCTGGTGCTCGACCTGTGCGGCGGCCTCTGGCTGCCGGAGCACCGGACGCTGATCGTGTCCGATCTGCATCTGGAGAAGGGCTCGTCCTACGCGGCCCGCTCCGGCCAGTTCCTGCCGCCCTACGACACCCGCGAGACGCTCGCCTGCCTGCACGAGGCGGTGGCGCGCCACGAACCCGCCCGGGTCGTCGCCCTCGGGGATTCATTCCACGATGCCCGCGGACCCGAGCGCATGGAGCCCGGCGACCGGGCCATGGTGGCGGCGCTCCAGGACGGCAGGGACTGGGTCTGGATCGCAGGCAATCACGATGCCGCAATCAGCCAGGGGGTCGGCGGCCGCTACGCCGACGCGCTGACACTGGGCGGCCTGGTCCTGCGCCACGAGCCGAGCCCGGGCGACGCGCCCGGGGAGATCGCCGGGCACCTCCATCCCTGCGGCAAGGTCGCGATGCGCGGCCGCGCGGTCCGCCGCCGCTGCTTCGTCACCGACGGCAGCCGCGTGGTGATGCCGGCCTTCGGCGCCTATGCGGGGGGCCTCAACGTCCGCGACAGGGCCATCGAAGGCCTGTTCCCGAAGGGTTTCACCGCCCACCTCCTGGGAGACGGGCGGGTCTTCGCCATTGGACGGGCACAGCTCGCCCGGGACTGAGCCTGCAGCGGTTCGCTTCGTCCGCTCGACCGGATCAGTTCGCCGACATGAAGCGGTTCACGCTCTCCGACAGACTCGAGGAGTGGTCCGCCAGGCTTCCGGCGATGCCCCGGACCGCCTCGGCGAACTGGCCGGTCGCGTTGGCCGCCTGTGAGACGCCGCCGATATTGCCCGACATCTCGTGGGTCGAGACCGCCTGTTCCTCCACGGCGCTCGCCATCGCCAGGGTCAGCTTGGACAGCTCGCCGACGGCCGCGGTGATCATCTCGATGGCGCCGACCGCCTCGCCGGTCGCGCTCTGGATCGCCGAGACCTGCTGGGTGATCTCGCCGGTCGCCTTGGCGGTCTGCTCGGCCAGCGCCTTGACCTCGCTGGCCACCACCGCGAAGCCGCGCCCGGCCGCGCCGGCGCGCGCAGCCTCGATGGTCGCGTTCAGCGCCAGAAGGTTGGTCTGGTCGGCGATCGACTTGATCATGCCCACCACCGCGTCGACCTTCCGGGCATTCTCGGCGAGCTGCCGCATCGTCGCGTCGGTGGTCCCGGCCTGGGTGGCGATCTGCTGCGCCCGCTCTGAGACCCGCCCGACCTGCCCGGAGATCTCCTGGATGGCATTGTTCATCTGCTCCGAGGTCGCGGCCACGGAGGTGGCCCTCTGTCGGGCGGAATCGGCCGACTGCGTGAGCCCCTCCGCCGATTGCTGCATCTCCTCGATCGCCGACCCGACCGCCGCGACCACCCGGTTGACCTCGGAGGCCATGTGGACCTGGGCCGACACCACCGACCAGGTCAGCATCGGTCCGATGTAGTTCCCCTTCTCGTCGTTGACCGCCGTGACCTGCAGGTCGAGCGTCTCCGGACCGACCTTGATCTTGGTGCGGTGCGGGAGGCGGCTAGCATCCGCCAGCATCGAGCGCTGGTGGCGGGGGTTCTTGTGGAACACGTCGAACGAATGTTCGAGCATCTCATCGACCTTGATCGGGAGATGTTGCTCGAGTGGACCGAGGGTACGGCGCGAGGTCGTATTCAGGTAATTGATCCGGAAGTTGTCGCGCGGATCGGCGGTCATCACCGCCACGGGCATGTTGTCGATCATCGACATCAGCCGGTCGATCTGGTTCTTCTTCACCGAGATGTCGCTTGCGAACTTGATGACCTTCACGGGCTTGCCGCTGGCATCGAGGATCGGATTGTACGTCGCTTCGAGCCAGACAGGGTGCTTCTCCTTGTCGAGCCTGAGGAATTCGCCGGTGACGTATTCACCCGACCTCAGCTTCGCCCAGAAGGCCGCGTAGTCGTCCGATTTGACCGACGCATCATCGACGAAGATCGAATGGTGCTTGTTGATGATTTCGTCGAGCGCGTATTTCATCAATTTCAAGAAGTTTTCGTTCGCACTTGTGACGTGACCATCCATATTGAATTCAATAATTGCCAATGACCGATTGAGCGCATCGATCTTGGCCTGCGATTCGCTGTAGGTCGTCCGCTTGAACATGGCTGCACCCGCTTGTGATGCATCTTTCAAAACCATGGACGCGTTAATCCAATCCTAATCCTAAATTGAATTTTTATTTCGTCATTTGAGTTCTATAATACGGTGCTGATATCAATCGAAAACAGTATTATATAGAGCCATTACTTCAGTATTATCGATAGCAAATAATAAAAACATCTCGAAAATTATAGTATCAAAACCAGCCCCGCATCCGAAAATATATGATCGGCGCGAGCGCGCTCACGAGAATGAGGGCCAGGGCGTAGGGGTAGCCGTAGGTCCAGTCCAATTCCGGCATGTGCTTGAAATTCATGCCGTACATCGACGCGATCAGGGTCGGGGGCACGCCGACCACCGAGACGACGGTCAGTACCCGGAAGACATTGTTCTGCTCGATGTTGATAAGACCCAATGCCGCGTCGAGCAGAAATTGAACGTTTTCTGCCAGCCGCGTCTCGAACTCGTCGAGGGACTCGATATCCCGTTTGATCGTCTCGAAGCGGCCATCCTCGGGAAGGCCCAGCCCGTCACAGGCGGCTGAAACGAACGGGACGATCCGCTCCAGTCCGAGGAGGCTGGCGCGAATCTTCCCCAACGCTTTCCCGCGGCGGCTGATCCCGTGCAGGATCCGGCGCAGCGCCAGATCGCGGCGCCGCGGTGGCGGGCTTTCCAAGCGGCGCCGCTCGGGGCCGCGGACATCGAAATCGAAGATCCGCGACGAGAGCGTGTCGAGTTCCGTCGCCATGTCCTCCAGCGCGTCCGCGAGGTTGTCGACGAGCTCTTCCAGCACGACCAGGAAGACCTCGCTCGGCGTCACGCTGCCGTCACCCTCGGCGATCCGCTTCGCCGCGGAGGCGAAGCTGCGCAACTCGTGGAAGCGGATGGTGACCAGGTGGTCCTTCGTCAGCATGAGGCCCAGCGGCTTCAGCTGCGAGTCGCTGCGTTCGAAGGTAATCATCGGTGTCGAGAGGGAGAGCCCGCCCTTCACCCGGCGCAGGCGGCTCGAATTCTCGACCTCCGCCAGAGCCGCCCGCGACGGGACGCGCAGCCCGGTCGACGCTTCCACGGCGGCGGCCTCCTCCGGGGTCGGATCGTTCATGTCGAGCCAGACGGCCCCGTCCGGAATGCGCCCGCCGGGCTCGATCGCCAGCGGGCCTTCGGGTCCGTGCAGGCTCAGCATCGGCGCATGGGATCCATCTGGAAGAACGGGCGGCCGCCCCGCCATCACGCCGTCGCGCGGGGGTGCGACCGTCTTGACACGACACGCCGCCGAGCCTACCTCACCGCGGTCTTTGGCACTCGCCGAGACAGAGTGCTAACAGTCGGGTTTGGACGCGGCCTCGCGGCCGCATCAACGCCAACTTCAGACCTGAAGCAAGAGGGCAGCTCATGAACTTCCGTCCGCTGCACGACCGCGTGGTCGTCCGTCGCATCGAGAGCGAGGAGAAGACCAAGGGCGGCATCATCATCCCGGACACCGCCAAGGAGAAGCCGCAAGAGGGCGAGATCGTCGCCGTCGGCCCCGGCGCCCGCGACGAGACCGGCCGCATCAACCCGCTGGACGTCAAGAAGGGCGACCGCGTCCTGTTTGGCAAGTGGTCCGGCACCGAGGTCAAGATCGACGGTCAGGACCTCCTGATCATGAAGGAATCCGACATCATGGGCGTCGTCGCCCTCTGATCGGATCACCCGTCCCGACCCTTTGAGGCCGCTCCGGCCTTGGGGTTCAACCTAACGACAAGAGGCAAACCATGGCAGCGAAAGACGTTCGTTTCTCCGCCGACGCCCGCGACAAGATGCTTCGCGGCGTCGACATCCTCGCCGACGCGGTGAAGGTGACGCTCGGCCCCAAGGGCCGCAACGTCGTGATCGAGAAGAGCTTCGGCGCCCCGCGCATCACCAAGGACGGTGTGACGGTCGCCAAGGAGATCGAGCTCGCCGACAAGTTCGAGAACATGGGCGCCCAGATGGTGCGCGAAGTGGCCTCTAAGACCAACGACATCGCGGGTGACGGCACCACCACCGCCACCGTGCTGGCTCAGGCCATCGTCCGCGAGGGCGCCAAGTACGTCGCCGCCGGCATCAACCCGATGGACCTGAAGCGCGGCATCGACCTCGCCACCGCCGCCGCGGTGAAGGACATCATCGCCCGCGCCAAGAAGGTCTCGACCTCCGACGAGGTCGCCCAGGTCGGCACGATCTCCGCCAACGGCGACAAGGAGATCGGCGAGATGATCGCCCACGCCATGCAGAAGGTGGGCAACGAGGGCGTCATCACCGTCGAGGAAGCCAAGACCGCCGAGACCGAACTCGACGTCGTCGAGGGCATGCAGTTCGACCGTGGCTATCTCTCCCCATACTTCATCACCAACGCGGAGAAGATGGTCGCCGAGCTGGAAGACCCCTACATCCTCATCCACGAGAAGAAGCTGTCGTCGCTCCAGGCGATGCTGCCGGTGCTCGAGGCCGTGGTCCAGACCGGCAAGCCGCTGCTGATCATCGCCGAGGACATCGAGGGCGAGGCGCTGGCCACCCTCGTGGTCAATAAGCTGCGCGGTGGCCTCAAGGTCGCGGCCGTGAAGGCGCCGGGCTTCGGTGACCGCCGCAAGGCGATGCTCGAGGACATCGCGATCCTGACCAAGGGCCAGATGATCGCCGAGGATCTCGGGATCAAGCTCGAGAACGTGACGCTTCCGATGCTCGGCCGCGCCAAGCGCGTGCGGATCGAGAAGGAGAACACCACGATCATCGACGGCGTCGGCGAGAAGTCCGACATCGAGGGCCGCATCAGCCAGATCAAGGCGCAGATCGAGGAGACCACCTCGGACTACGACCGGGAGAAGCTGCAGGAGCGTCTGGCCAAGCTCGCGGGCGGCGTCGCGGTGATCCGCGTCGGCGGCGCGACCGAGGTCGAGGTCAAGGAGAAGAAGGACCGCGTCGACGACGCCCTCAACGCCACCCGCGCGGCGGTCGAGGAAGGCATCGTCCCCGGCGGCGGCACCGCACTGCTGCGCGCCAAGAAGGCGGTCGCTGAGCTGAAGAGCGAGATTCCGGACGTCCAGGCCGGCATCAAGATCGTCCTCAAGGCCCTCGAAGCCCCCCTGCGCCAGATCGCCCAGAACGCGGGCGTCGAAGGTTCGATCGTGGTCGGCAAGATCACCGACAACACCTCCTCGGAGACCTACGGCTTCAACGCCCAGACCGAAGAGTACGTCGACATGATCCAGGCCGGCATCGTCGACCCGGCAAAGGTCGTGCGCACCGCCCTGCAGGACGCGGCTTCGGTCGCTGGCCTGCTGGTGACCACCGAAGCCATGGTCGCCGACGCCCCGAAGAAGGATGGCGGCGCCCCCGCGATGCCGGGCGGCGGCGGCATGGGCGGCATGGACTTCTAAGTCCACATCACCCGTAGAGATGAGGAAGGGGGTCGCCGAGAGGCGGCCCCTTTTCTTTTGTTGTATCGAGATCCAAGCGTTGCGGGAGACACCGTCCAAATTTCATATTCGGCGCCTGTGATGGGCATACAGAGGAGCCGGATGCAGCCAACCGCCATGTCTAAGCCCGTCCACCTCGCCGTTTGGGTGAGATCCTGCAGAGACGGCAGCGGCATGCTGCGGGCGTCGAATCCCAGCGCGATCTGTCCAGACGCGTCACTTCCCTCTCCGAATTCCTGCTGACGCTGGGGCTACCCTCCCGGCATGGGGGGCAGGAGACGCGCGTTGCAGTTCCGAAATGATCTCGACAGCGTCGTGCGAAAACTCGCGCCCGCGCGACCGCGGCGTCTGGACCACCTCACCAAAACACAAAAAAACGGGACGGCTCGCGCCGTCCCGTCGGTGGTGGTTCCTATCGGCCTAAGAAGATCGAGGCCAGTCGCTGGAGCAGGCCCCGCGGTGCGGGCGGCGGCTCAATCTGCCCAGGACCGTCCCCGATCTAAGCGTTGGCGGCGAAGGGATGCTGCGCCGAGTTGCGCTGCTCGGTGACCGTCGCGGCCTTCGGCTCGCCGTTGACGGCGCGCTGGATCGACAGCTTGGTCGCCTCGTAGTTGTACTTCTGGATCTTGGCGTCGTCGGCCGCCTCCCAGTGGATGAACACGCCGACCAGGATGAACAGGTCGTCGGCCTCATCGGCGGGGATGATGCCCTCGGCGACCGCGTCCTGCACGGCCTTCGCGACGCCGTGCTGGGCCGGGCCGAACATCTGGACGGCCTGACGGGCGTCGTTGATGGTGACCTTGTTGAACATCAGGGTGTTGGGCTTGCACGGCAGGTTCGGCGCGATGACCGCGAGCAGGCTGGTGAAGCCGTGCTTGTTGTTCACGAGGCCGTTGCAGAAAGCCGTCTCGGCGGGCGAGCCGCGCGGTCCGATGATCAGGTCGATGTGAGCGACTTCGTTGCCGTCGCCGACGAGGGCTTCGCCAACCTGAACCTTGGTGATCTTCGCCATTCGGTGTCTCTCCCTGGATTCCGAAATAGGGCCGCGGCGCCGGACGATGCCAGCGGCCGGGAAGCCATCCTTGTTATCGGCGCCCGATCCTCCGGCCGTGCCGGTTGGGCCGAGCCGGTTGGGCCGGACAGCGCGCCGGACCCTACAGCGCGACCCTGCGGCTCACAACCCGCAAGGCCCTGCCGCGACGGAATTTCTATTGCTCCGCCCGGGGCACCACCGGAACGGGGGCGCGACTCAGGCCAACGCCGCCCCGGCCGTCGCGAGCGCGTCCCAGAACAGCGTCGCCACCGTGAAATCCGCGCTCGTGCCCGGGTTGAGGCCGCGCGCCTTCATCGACGCGTCGAGGGCGAGGAGCGGTCCGGCCGGCGCCCTGGCGAGATCGATCCCGCGCGTGGCTTCCGCGACCTCCCGGCGAAGATCCTCGGCGGCATCGGCACCGGCCTTGCGGGCCACGTGGCTGTCCGGCACCGCCGTGAGGTAGGCGAGATGCACGGCGGTCGTGCACCAGGACGGATCGAGCCCCCGCCGCCGCGCCTCGGCGAGAGCCGGCAAGCCGATCGCCGGGATATCCGCGAAGCCGGTGACGTAGGCCCGGGCGATCCGGTCCCGGTCGGCGGCCTCCTGCATCGCGTCGCGGAGCGCATCGGGCGGGGCGGCGGCGACATCGTGCCGGGCGGCCCGGCCGAGGCCGCCGGGATTGGCGATCCGAATCGCGGCGAAGACCGCTTCGGAATCGGCGCGGTCGAGGGCGTCCAGGACCGCCCCGAGCGTCTGCCCGCGCTCCGCCGCCGCCGCCAGCGGAGCGCAGAGCAGCAGGATGCCGAGATTGGTGTTCTGTCCGACCGCCGCCATCGTCGCGGCGATTCCGGCGCGGACCCGTGCGCCGACTCCGGCCCCGGCCTGTGCCAGAGCCGGTGCGGAGACCTCGGCGCTGGTGACGAAATCGGTCACCACCATGCGGTGCCCCGCCGCGAAGGCGTGGACGTTGCCGGGCTTGAGGGCGTCGAGTTCGGCGCGGCAAGCGGCCCGGTAGACCGTCCCGATCAGCGCCGGATCGAGCCGGGTCATGCCACCACGCGCCGCGGACGGCTGGCGCTGCGGACGGCGGCGAGGAACCCGCGGACGATTGCGGCGGCGATGTCGGTCTCGCAGACGGTCTGCAGCCCCGACCAGGCCGGCATGGAATTCACCTCCAGGATCGAAAAACCGCCCTCCCCGTCCTCGACGAGGTCGATTCCGGAATAGGCCACCCCGACCGCGCCGGCCGCCGCCTCCGCAAGCTCGGCGGCGGAGCGCGGCAACGCCCAGGGCAGCGGCCGCCCCCCCCTGTGGACGTTGGTGATCCAGCCGTCGCCCTCGCGGATCATGCCGGCGACCGCCCGGCCGTCGCAGACGAACACCCGGTAATCGCGCCACAGGCCGTCCCGGCGCGGCATGTAGCGCTGCAGGTAATAGACCCGCGCCACCGCCTCCTCGTCGGGGAGATCCTCCGGTCGCTCGATCAGGGCGAGCCCCTCCCCCTGCGAGCCGAACAGCGGCTTGAGGACGAGCGGCGCCCCCGGCCGGGCCTCGGCGGCGACCAGGGCGGCGGCGGCCTCGCGCTTCGAGAACACCCAAGTGGCGGGTGTCGGCAGGCCGGCCCGGGCGATGAGCAGCGAGGTGGCCGCCTTGTCCACGGAGCGCTCGATGGCGGTGGGGGCGTTCCAGACGGTGACGCCCGCCGCGACGAGGGCATGGAGGACGCCGAGGCGCATGGTTGTCGCCTCGAAGGTGCCCCCCGCGATCGTGCGCATCAGCACGCCATCCGGAAGCGCGTCGGGGAAACCCGGGACCCGGAGCGGCTCGCCGCGACCGGTGACGATGGCCACGTCGGCGAGCGAGAACAGAACCGGTTCGACACCCTGCGCCTGCAGGGCCGCCAGCAGCCGGTTCTTGTGCCAGGTGCCGTTATCGGCGGCGAGCCCGATGCGCATGGGGGGCCTGATCGTCACGGGAGAGACTGGTTTGCAGGGGTGGGCCCGGCGGGGTTGCCGCGCGCGGGTCCTCTCTGCCGGAGGGAGTGGACCCAGGTCGGGTGGGCGCATTTCATAGGCAGGTCCGATCCGCGCAAGCCTTGCCTTCTGACAGGCGCACCGCGCTTTCCTCCCCTTGCGGGGAGGAAAAATGCGCTGTGTGTCAATGGCTTGATGCCGGGCGGTCCCGATGCGTAAGTCCCATAGTCCGCAGGGGGTTAGGGAGACGGGCCGCGGTGGCCGTGCCCCCTCTCGCGCCGCCCCGAATCGGGAGGCGGCGCGCAAGGCGCCTCAGGTGAAGGACGCATCCACCAGCGTCGGCTCCAGGCGCCCGCCGCGATAGGTGGCGCCGGAGCGGATCGACGTGACGATCGCCTCGGCCGGCGAGAACAGGGCGCCGTCGATCTTGTAGAAGTCGCCGTTCACCCGGCCGAAGATCTCGGCGAAGGGGGCGCCGTGATCGCTCGAGGTCGTGGACGGCAGCTGCTCGGCGAGCTGGCGGGCGTCCGCGTCGTCCGCGTCCACGAACAGCTGGACGCGGCCGCCGTAGATGATCGCGTCGTTGGTCCGGCCCATCGCCTTGATGAAGTCCGGATGCGGCGGCGAGAGCGGTGCCGAGCCGATCCCGTCCACGATGGCGTGCAGGTCGAAGCCGACCGTGTGGGCCTTGTGGAGCGCCACCTCCAGCACCCGGGCAACCACCTGGGTCGAGCCGGCGAGGCTCTGGGTCGGGGCGAAGATGAAGGTCAGGTCCTCGGGCCGCAGGCCGGACGCCTCGGCGACCTTGGCGACGACGCTGTCGGGCGGCCCGCCGGCCGCCTCGAGCACCAGGGCCGTCCGGGTGGCGGAGTCGCGGTAGCCGAGTTCCTGGTACAGGTCCTCGACGGCCGCCACCGCCCGGCCCGGGCCCGAGCCCAGGGCGAAGAATCCGGAGTCACCCCCCTCGTCGGCGAGGCTCCAGCCCGCATACTGGCTTCCGAGGCAGGCGAGCACCGGATCGGCGGCATGCACCGTCACCGAGTACGGCCAGGAGGCGATCGGCCCGCTCGGGGCGATGGTCACGGTGCCGAGGCCGCCGAGGCAGATTTCGGCGATGCGCCGCCCGGCCTCGATCGACCCCCTCGCCTGCGCGCCGGCATCAACCATGCGGGCGCCCCCGGCCGCCTGCGACACGGAAAGACGCAGGGTTGCGGCGTCGGCCACGAACCGCTCGATCAGCGGCGCCGAGAGCGCGTTGACGCTGGGATAGGATTGGCTGGCACTCATCACAGGGCTTCCTCGGGATGTGTTTTCTTCGCCGCGTGGACGGCCCGCAGGCGCGCCGTTCGCGTCTCCAACAGGGCGAGCACCTCCGCCCGGTCCGCGCCTTCGGCCAGCACCGTGCAGAGCGGCGCGTCGCGGCGGACCGCCGAGCCGGGGCACGGGCGGTCGCGCGCGTAGTCCGGCCAAGCGAGGAGCGGGACAGGCGCAAGCTCCCGATCGGCGTAACAGATCTGCGCGGCCGCTGCACCCGCCGGCTGCGGGCCGGGATCCGGCATCGCGCCGAGACAGGCCGCGATATGGGCGGCCAGCAGCGGCGTCGCGCTTCGGTCGAGGATGTCGAGCGTCGCCCCGGGGCGGGGATTGATCTCGGTGAGCCACCAGTCCGACCCATCGACCAGCACGTCGCCGCTGCCGAGCCCCTTCAGCCCGGTCGCGGCGACGATCCGCGCGATGCCCGCTGCGATCGCCCCCACCATCTCGGTCGGGAGCGCTGGAGGCTCCCCGGCGCCCCGGACGAGTGCGCCGCCGTAGCGATAGGGCCGGATCGGCGTGGGGGCGCACCATTGCTCGGTGACGGCGAGGATCCGGATCGTGCGGCCATCGGCCAGGAAGTTCAGGGCGTGGGGCCGGCCCGGGACGCGGGCCTGGAGATAGTGTCCGTCCGGCGCCGGCGACCGGGGGGCCGGGCGGATGTGGCTCCCGCCGCTGCCGCCCGCCCGCTTGAGCAACCAGGCGCCCGGCTCCGGCGGCGGCTCCCGGCGCACAGCCGGGTGCGGTACGCCGAGGCGTTCGCACAGGGCCGCGAAGGCGAAGGGATCCTTGAGCGCCGCCACGGTGCCGGCTCCGGCTCCGATCAGCCGATGCCGCCGGGCAAGACGCTCGATCAGGCCGGGCGCGTCCTCGAAGCCGCTGCCGAGCACGAGGCCGATCGGACGGGGCGCGGCCTCCGCGAGGGCCCCGATCGCCGCCAGCGTCGCCCCGGCGGCGGGCGCCGCGCCGAACCGGCCCGGCAGTGGCCGGTAGCCTTCAGCAAGGGCCAGCGTGTCGGAATCGCCGAACAGGTCCGCCACGTAGGGGCGCAGCCCGGCGCGCCGGGCCGCCTCGGCCAGGGCGCGCCCGGCCTGGGCGGCGATCAGGATCGCCTCCGCCATCCGGGTCGGGCTAGCCGGCGATCTCGACGGCGAGGCTGTAGGCGTCGCGGAAGTCGAGGCAGAGCGGCGTGTCGGCGGCGAGCATCCGGTCGAACAGGCGCCGCTGCGTCTGATACTTGACGTTGCCCACCGCGAGCGCCCCGATGCCCACGCCCTTGCCGGTGGGCAGCGGTACGTCCACGGCGTTGACGTCGATCCCCGCGATCCCCGCGGGGGGCACGGCGTTCACGTCCGACGCGACGAGGAGCTTCGGCGCCGACTCGAGATCCTCCGCCGTGAGGATCGGGATGCCCGCCGGGCCGGCCGACAGGATCACGTCGGCGTCGCGGATCGCGGCGCGGCGATCGTCCGGGGTCGTGCCGTCGACGGCGCCGACCTCGATGCCGAAGCGCCACTTCATGGTGAAGGCGATCTTCGAGACGCGCTCCTCGCCGTCGTGGCCGACGAGGACGGTCGTGGCCCCCTGCAGGGCGCCGATCACCGCGGCGACATAGGCGACCACGCCGGCCCCGCCGAAGATCACGATGCGCTTGCCGGTGAGATCCGTGTTGAATCGCTGCCGCAGGGCGCGGGAGACCTGGGCCACCATGGCGGCGCCGGTGGTGAACGAGCCCGCCGGGTCGGCGAAGACATGGTTGACGAAGGGCGGCACGAAGGCCTTCTTGGCGCGGTCGACCATGTCGAGGGCGTCCTCGGCGTTCTTGCCGCCGATGAAGATGCCCGTGCGGGTGCCGTCGGCCGGAGCGCGCGAGAAGATCGAATCCTGCGTGAGCGAGACCACGTCGGCGAGGCTGACCTCCGTGTAGGTCACCACCGTCTCGAATCCGGCATCCACGGCCATGTTCACGTCGAACGGGCTCATGTGCCGGAGCGGCGTCAGCATGTGGAGGATCGAGCGGGCCATGGAATCCTCGTTCGGCTTGCGACGGATGTGCCTGCGCACCGTCCAAACCCGGAGCGGCCCCCCGGGTCAAGTCCGGGCTGGGGGCTCAGCGCGGTCCGGTCACCGAAGCGCCGCTGTTGCGGCCCCGGGCGATGATGAATCGCAACGGACCACCCCGGTCGAGGCTCGCCACCAGGGCGCGGGCCTCGGCCTCGGACGGAACCAGCGCGAAGCCCGTGGGCCCCCAGGAGGACTGGCCGTAGCCCGGGACACCCTGCGCGGCTACGCTGGACAGGGCCTGCGCCACCGCGGCGCTGGCATAGCGGCCGCCCTGGTGCGGGGCGAAGTGATCGCCGATCAGGTCCTGGATCCGCGTGATCCCCGCGCCGAAGCCCTGCGGCTCGGCCAGAGCCAAGGCGGGCAGGATCTGCATCAGCGCGATCCGGCAGATCTCCGCCGCCTGGGCTTCCGGGAATCGCGGCAGGTTGCGGAACGCCTCGACCTCGCGGGTGCCGTGCACGCCGGACATGCTCGGATCGAGGATGAGGACGATCCGCCAGGCGTCCGGATAGGCGAGCCGCGCGATCACCGGAGGCGGGCCCCCGTCCGCCCCGCGACCGCCGTCGACGATCAGGCCGCCTTCCGTGAAGGCGCAGAGCCCGACGCCGGACCGGTTGCCCCGGTCCAGGGTCGCCGCGAAGGTCTCTGGCGCGAAGGGCTCGCCGGTCAGGCGCGCCATCGCGGCCGCGACCGACAGGGCGAGCTGCGTGCCGGAGCCGAAACCGGCATGGGCCGGGATGACCCGCTCGACCGTGATCGCCACATCCGCGCCGCGCCCGAGATGGGCGGCGGCGGCCCGGGCGTAGCCGCGCACACGCTCGGCCTCGGGACCCTCCACCGCCAGATGCGCGGACCTGCGGGCGGTCAGCGCGAGGGCGGGCGCGTCGATGGCAAGCCCGATGCTGCCGAAGCGGCGGCCCAGGCCTCCGTGCAGGTCCAGGAAGCCGAAATGCAGGCGGGCCGGTGCCTCGACCCGCACGGCGCCGTCCGCCGCCAGCCTGTTCCGTTCGGGGACCCCGCCCAACACAATACCCTCGAATCCCGGCCCTCGAATCCCGCCGGCAGGCCGCATGATCGGCGCGCTTTTCACACGCGGCGCGGCGCCGGGGCAACGGGAACGGCGAGGTCGAATGACTCGACCCCCTTGCCGCGGTGCGCGGATGAATGCAAACCTAGGCCCGCGACGGCGCGCCGAGCTTGCCGCCTGCCCGGACCTGCCGGGCGGACGCGCCATTCCGATTCGGTGGGTAACCCTCGTCCTGAGGTGGACCCGCTTCGTCCGGTCTTACGGCCGTCGCCCGCTCCGAAACCAAGCAAGAACGTTGCGAGAGGGAGCATGGCAGCCTGGGTGAAGGGTGGCGCGACGGGCGCGGACACCGCCATCGAGGCGGCCGCAGCCCTGCTCGCCAAAGCGCGCGCGCCGGTGATCGCCGGCCTCAGCGCCGATGTCGCCGCGATCCGTGCGGCTTACGATCTCGCGGGGCGCATCGGCGCCTCCGTCGACACCGCCGGATCGTTCGGGACCTACGCCGAGCTCGGCGCTCTGAGCCGGGTCGGCGCCCTGACCACGACCCCCGCCGAGGCCGTCGGACGCGCCGACGTGGTGCTGGTGGTCGGCGCCGCGCCCTGGCAGGCGTCGCTTCTCGAGCGTCTGATCGACGCCACGCCGACGCGTGGCCGCGCCGCCGGATCGGAGCGCGCGTTCCTCGCGCTCGGCGCGAACGCCACCGCGTCGCTGGCCTGGCCGGCCGAGGGTGGCCTGCCTGAGGCCGTCGGCGTACTGCGCGCCTATGCCCGCGACCATCTCGCCGGCGACGCGCTGCCGGGCCAGATCGCCGCCCGGCTCGCCGCCGCCCAGTACGGCGTCCTGCTCTACGACCCCGCCGAACTCGGCGAGGCCGGTATCGAGATGCTCCAGGGCCTCGCCATGGCGTTGAGCGAGACCACGCGCTGCTTCACCCTCGCCGTCGGCGGCGTCGGGCAGGACCGGGCCGTGGTGCCGGTCTCGGCATGGCTGACCGGCCAGGCGCCGCGCAGCGGTTTCGGACGCCGCGTGCCCGAGCACGATCCCTGGCGGTTCGACGCCGCACGGCAGGTCGCCGCCGGTGAGGCCGATGCCGTCCTCTGGCTCGCCGCCGTGCCGGTGGCGCGGCCGGATTGGCTGTCGGTGGTCCCGTCCGTAGCCCTGGTGGCGGAGGCCGAGGCGCAGGCCGCAGAGGTGGTGATTTCGGTCGGCCAACCTGGCCGCGACCATGGCGGCGTGCTGTGGAACGAGCAGCGCGCCGCGCTGACCTTCTGGCCGGCCTCGGCGCCGTCGGATGTGCCGTCGGCCGCGTCGGTGCTGGGCGCCCTCACGGAGCGTCTCGCCGCGGGTCACGCGGCATCGAGGAGTGAACCCGCATGCTGAGCGTGATCCGGGGCGGGCGCGTCGTCGATCCGACCGCGTCCCGCGATTCCGTCGGTGACGTCTGGATCGAGGACGGACACGTCGTCGACCCGCAGAGCCGCGCGCCCGACGCGGTGATCGACGCGGCCGGCTGCGTGGTGATGGCCGGTGGCGTCGAGGTGCATTCGCATATCGCCGGCGGCAACGTGATCACCTCGCGGCTGCTGTTGCCGGACCTCTACGTGAGTGAGGCGGCGCCCGAGGGACATCCCTTCGCCCATGCGGGCGGGGCGGCGGCCTGGATCGGCTCCACCTACGCGCGGATGGGCTACACGACGGCCGTCGAGCCCGCGATGCCGCCGACCCATGCGCTCGGGACCCAGCTCGAGCTCGCCGACATCCCGCTGCTCGACCGCGGCGCCCTCACGGTGATGGGCAACGACGACCAGCTCCTCCAGCTGCTCCGCGAGCGCCAGGGTGGGAATGCCGTGCGCGACCTCGTGGCGCTCTCGGTCGCGCAGTCGCGCGGCCTCGGGGTGAAGTGCATCAACGCGGGCGGGGCGTCGGCCTTCAAGGACGGGGCGCTGCGCCTGTCGCTGGACGACGAGATCCCTTGCTACGGCCTCTCGACGCGGCAGATCATGGGCTCGCTCCTCGACGCGGTCGAGGAGATCGGCGTCCCGCACCCGCTTCACGTCCACTGCAACAACCTGGGCCTGCCCGGGGCGGACGACAGCTTCATGGCGACCCTCGATGCGGCGGAAGGCCGGCGCATCCACTTCGCCCACGCCCAGTTCTACGCCTACGGCGCCGTCGATCCGGCCAATCCGGGGACCGGCGGGTTCCGGTCGGCGGCCGAGCGGATCGCGCAGGCGATCACCGACAATCCGAACGCCACCCTCGATATCGGGCAGATCGTGTTCGGCCAGACCGTGACCGTGTCCCTCGACATCCTGCGGCAGTTCGCCGGGCGGAAGGGTGCGAAGCCGAAGAAGTGGGTGCTGAACGCCGGCGATGCGGAGGGCGGCGGCGTGGTGCCGTTCCTCTACAGACCCCGGGGTCCGACAAGCTCGCTGCAATGGGCGATCGGCCTGGAAATCATGTTGCTCTCCACGGACCCAGAGCGGACGATCCTGACCACGGACCACCCGAACGGCGGGCCGTTCACCCAGTACCCGCGGATCATTCACCTGCTGATGGACAAGTCGGAGCGTGACCGCGAGATCGCGACCCTGCCCGGTGTCGTGGGTGAGCGCTCGAGCCTGCCCGGCCTCGAGCGCGAGTACACGCTCTCGGAGATCGCGCAGCTGACCCGGTCCGGACCGGCCAAGCTTCTGGGGCTCGCCGACCGCGGGCACCTGCGGGCCGGCGCCCGGGCGGACGTCGCGGTCTACCGGGACGACACCGACCGCACCGCCATGTTCACGGCCGCGAAGCTCGTCCTCAAGGATGGCGTGCCGATCGTCGAGGACGGCGAGGTGGTGGAGTGGCGTGCGGGCCGCACCCTGTCGCTGGCCGTCGAGTCGGACCGGGCCATGGCGACGCGCGCCGATGCCTATCTGACGGAGCGGTTCGGCGCGGGTCTCGACAGCTTCGCCGTGCCGGACGCGGCGTTCGGCGAGGGCACGGAGACCTTCGAGGCGGTGCCATGCCGGGTTTGATGAACGCAACCTTCCCTCCCCCCTTTGCGGGGGAGGGTACCCTGCGTAGCAGAGGGGGAGAGGGGCAGCGCCGCACTGCGGGTTTCTGCTCGTGGCTCGACCTCTCCGGAAGCCGGGTTCCCCTCTCCCGACCCCTGCTGACGCAGGGGCCACCCTCCCCCGCAGAGGGGGGAGGGCCAGGGCCGTCGCGGAAGTCCACAAACAATGTCTGACCTCTCCCTCAACGGCATTCCGGTCGTCGATACCTTCGCGGAGGCGTTCGACGTGGCCGGCACCGCCATCGTCGTCACCAACGACACCGCGAAGTGGGCGATGATCGCCGCGACCACCATGACCGGCTTCGCCACGTCGGTGATCGGCTGCGGCGCCGAGGCGGGGATCGACGCCGAGCTGTCCCCCGAGGAGACTCCGGACGGCCGTCCGGGCGTGCGCATCCTGCTGTTCGGCTTCGAGCCGAACGGCCTGAAGGAGCAACTGATCAAGCGGGTCGGCCAGTGCATCCTGACTTGTCCCGGCACGGCCTGCTACGCGGGCGTCGAGGGTCCGACCAAGATCAAGCTCGGCGGCGCCATCCGCTATTTCGGCGACGGGTTCGCGGTGGCCAAGCGCCTGCCGGACGCCTCCGGCAAGGCGCGGCGCTACTGGCGCATCCCGGTGATGGACGGCGAGTTCCTGTGCGAGGATTCCGTCCGCGCCGTGGACGGTGCGGTCGGCGGCGGCAACCTGCTGTTCCTCGGCCGGACCCATGCCGAGACGCTCAAGGTGGCCGAGATCGCCGTGGAGGCCGCCAAGGCGGTGCCCGGGGCGATCCTGCCCTTCCCCGGAGGGATCGTGCGCTCGGGTTCGAAGGTCGGTGGGCGGACCAAAGGCATGATGGCCTCGACCAATGACGCCTATTGCCCGACCCTGAAGGGCCGTGCCGGCTCGGCGCTCCCCGCGGAATGCGGCGTGGTGCTGGAGATCGTGATCGACGCCCTGACCTCGCAGGGCGTGTCCGATTCGATGCGGGCCGGCCTGCACGCGGCGACCGAGATCGGCGGCCGGCACGGGCTGGTCGCCGTGACGGCTGGCAATTACGGCGGCAATCTCGGCCGCCACCACTATCACCTGCGCGACATGATCGCGCGCGACGATTCCAAGTCGGAGGGCTGAGCCGTGAGCACCCTCACCCTGCGTGCGGAGCCGCCCGAGCGGCTCGACTTTCTCAACATCAATCCGCTCGCCCTGCGGGGCCTCTCTCAGGGCGAGGCCGAGCGCCTGGAGGTCGGGACCACCCGGACCGGCGTGCGCCTCGGCGACTGCTTCGCGGTCGCCCTCGACGGCTCCGACAGCCTGACCATCGAGGGCGGTCACGAGCGCCTGGACCGGGTCGGCGCATCCCTGTCCGCGGGTACGATCCGGGTGACCGGCGATGTCGGCCAGCGCCTCGGCGCGGGCATGGCCGGCGGCAGCCTGACGGTCACCGGCCATGCCGGCCCCTACGCGGCCTCCGGCGCCACCGGCGGCACGATCACGGTAGAGGGCGATGCCGGCGACTATGCGGGCGGCGCGGTCTACGCGGCCAAGGCGGGGCTCGACGGGGCGACGCTGATCATCCGCGGCACTGCGGGGGCGCATCTCGGCGACCGGATGCGGCGCGGGACGATCGTGGCCGGCCGCGCCGGCGCCTTCGCGGGCTCGCGCATGATCGCCGGCACCCTGGCGGCGCTCGCCGTCGGCGATCACCCGGGTCTCGGCATGCGCCGCGGCACGCTGGTGGTCGGCGCGCATGGGCGGATGGCGCAGACCTTCGTGGAGACCGGCGCGCACGATCTCGTGTTCCTGCGCCTGCTGGCGACGGCCCTGCGCGGTCTCAGCCCGGAACACGCTGCGCTCCTCGGCCGGCCCCTGCGGCGCTACTCGGGCGACCTCGCCACCATCGCAAAGGGTGAGATCTGGGTCGCGGCCTGACGCCGCCTGGGCAAGGGGCGTGAACGCGCTTTATGCTCCCCCGCAAGCCGGCCCGTACGAGGCCGGCATTGCGGGACACGCCCATGCTGCTGCTGCTGTCGGTCTGCCTCGTCGCCCAGCCCTCGACCTGCCGCGAGGACCGGATCGAGATGTCCTTCGAGGCTTCGAGCCCCTTCGTGTGCCTGCGCAACTCGCAGAGCGCACTGGCGACGTGGCAGGCGTCGCATCCCGAATGGCACGTCGAGCGCTGGCGCTGCGCCGCCAAGGGCAGCGTGCCGAAGGACCTGTGACGGCGCCTTGGTTCCCCGGCCGGGGGGTGACATGCTCGCCCGCGCCATGAGAGCGGGACCGGAACCATGCGCTCGCTGAAGGTCCGCTTCGCGCTGCTGCTGGGCGGCACCGCCATCGTGGTCGTGCTGGCCGCCGCCGCGGCGCTGACGGCGATCGGTGCGGCCGAGCGCACGGTCGATCGGACCCTCGCGGCCCAGCGCCGGCTGGAACTGCTGGCCGAATTGTCCGGCCGCCTCACACAGTTCGGCCTCGCGGCCGTGGAGACCGTGGGCAATCCCGACGGCCAGCCCGAGGCGATGGCCATCGCCCGCGACAACGCCGACCGCGCCCTCAGGACCGTCGACGAGGCCCTGGCGACGAGTTTCCCGCCGAGCGACGATCCGGCCGACCGGATGCAATACGCCGCGCGGACGCGCCCGATGGCGCAGCTGCGCGCGGCCCGCGCCGTCCTGGACCGTCAGGTCGCCTTGATCAGCCGCCAATCCGATTCCGAGAAGCGCCAGGATTCGATCAAGGGGGCGCTCAATGGCTTCGGCGCCATGACGGGTCAGCCCCTGTCGTTCCTGATCGAGGCGGAGCGGCGCAGCATGGCGCTCGGCTCCGAGCAGGCCCGGGCCCTCTCCGAGCGCCTGCGCCTGGCTGCCGCGGCTGCGGTGATGGCAGCCCTGGTCCTGCTGGCGATCCTCTATCGCGGCGTCACCCGGCCGACCCTGGCCCGGATCGAGGAGGTCCGCCGGGCGGCGAGCGCCATCGGGCACGGCGCCCTCGACACCCGCCTGTCCGTGGCCACCCGGGACGAGCTCGGCCTGCTGATGACCAACGTCAACCGCATGGCGGCGCGGCTCGCCCGGCGGGAATCGCGGGTCGTGGCCGATCGGGCGGCGCTGGAGGATACGGTGGCGGCCCGGACCGCGGACCTGCGCGCCGCCAATGCCCGCCTCGAGGCGGTCGACCAGTCGCGGCGGCGCTTTTTCGCCGATGTCAGCCACGAATTGCGCACGCCGCTCACCGTCATCCTGGGCGAGTGCGACCTCGCCCTGCGTGGCGCCACCCGCGGTGCCGATCCCGGGCCGGTCTTCGCCACGATCAAGAAGCGTGCGCAGCGCCTGAAGCTGCGCGTCGAGGACTTGCTGCGCGTCGCCCGCTCGGAGACCGGCGAGATCGCCTTCGACAAGCGCCCGCTCGGGCTCGCCCTGGTGCTGTCGGAGGCGGTGGACAACATGGCCTCCGAGGCCGCCCGGCGGCGCGTGGCGCTGGCCCTCGATCCCGGGGATCGGGACGTGGAATGCCTGGCCGACCGCGAATGGATCCGCCAGACGGTGGAGAGTCTCGTGGACAATGCCCTGCGCCACGCAACCGGACGGACCCGGGTCGTGGTCGCCCTCGCGGCGGGACCCGGCCCGGTCGGACGGATCACCGTGACCGATGACGGGCCCGGCCTGGGTGCCACCGAGGCCGAGCTGTTCGAGCGCTTCCGGCGCGGCAAGGGGCCGAGCCCCGATGAGACCGGCTTCGGCATCGGCCTCGCCCTGGCGCGCTGGATCGTCGAGCAGCATGGCGGCACGATCCGGCTGGGGGGCGGTCCCGACGGGCGCGGCGCCCGCGTCACCCTGGACATTCCGGCGCTCGATCCGGCATGGGAGGCGGGCACGGCCGGGGACGCGGCCGGCGACGCGCAGGTGAGGGAGCCGGCCGCATGACGCGGATCCTGATCGTCGAGGATGACATCGACATCCGCGGCCTCCTGGCCCGCGGCCTGGAGGCGGAGGGTTTCGAGGTCGGGACCGCGGCCTGCGTCGACGAGGCGCTGAAGGCGGCGCACGATCCCGCCCCCGGAGCGATCCTCCTCGACATCAACCTGCCCGACGGGTCGGGCCACGATGTCTGCCGATCCCTGCGGGAGGGGGGCTTTCCCGGGGCGATCCTGTTCCTCTCCGCCCGGGACGAGATCCGGGACCGCGCCGAGGGGCTGGCGCTCGGCGCCGACGACTACATCGTCAAGCCGTTCGAGTTCGACGAGCTGGTGGCGCGCCTGCGCACGCATCTGATGCGGCGCGAGCAGGCGGAGGCGCCGCGCTCACGCATCGTCGCGGGCAAGCTGATGCTCGACCTCGACACCCGGCAGGCGATCTGCGGCGAGGCCAGCGCCCGCCTCACCCCCCGCGAGGCCGACCTCCTGGCCATGCTGATGGCGAGCATCGGCAAGCCCGTGTCCAGGGCGGAGATCTTCGACCGGCTCTGGGCCAGCCAGGGCGGCCTCTCCCTCAACGTGGTCGACGTCTATATCGGCTATCTGCGCTCGAAGATGGCCGATTTCGTCCGCTACGGCGGCCCCGGATTGGTCACCGTCCGCAGCAAGGGGTTCATGCTCGAACTGCGTGGACCTGACTTCCGTCAATGAGCGACTGTACTTAGGTCCTAATTGGCAGGGTTTCCTGCGGGTTTCCGGGTGTTTCGGAAGTGTCTCACGAAAAATTTGGGAGGATCCGGCAACTTCGTGCTTGAAGCGGACGCCTGAATCGCCGATACCGGTGCCGCGCCGGAAACGAGAGCGCCATCAGTGTCTTAGGGTCCTCTTAGGATTCGCCGGACACTCGGTGAGGATAACGCCAAGGAGAAACACCATGAAGTGGGCTGCCCCCGTCGTGTCCGAGATCTGCGTCGGCATGGAAGTGACGAGCTACGAGTCGGCCGAGATCGACACCTTTAACTGAGTTTCACGGGCCGGGGATCTCGGGAGCCGCACCATGCGCGTCGTGATCCTCGGTTCCGCGGCCGGCGGCGGCCTTCCTCAGTGGAATTGCCGCTGCCCCATCTGCACATTGGCGCGGTCCGAGCCGGACCGGGTGCGGCCCCGGACCCAGTCAAGCATCGCGGTCTCCGCGGACGGGTCGGATTGGCTGCTGATCAACGCCTCGCCGGATATCCGGCAGCAACTCTTCGACAATCCGGACATGCACCCGCGCGAGGGTCTGCGCCACTCGCCGATCCGGGCCGTCCTCCTGACGAATGGCGACGTCGACCACGTCGCGGGCCTTCTGACCCTGCGCGAGGGCCAGCCCTACACGCTCTACGCCACCAACGGCATCCTCGACTCGGTGAACGCCAACCGCGTCTTCGACGTGATGGCCGAGGGCGTGGTCGCCCGGCGGGCAATCGGCATGGACGAGCCCTTCGAGCCCCTGCTCGGGCTGTCGGTGACGCTCTTCCCGGTTCCCGGCAAGGTGCCGCTGTGGCTCGAGGACGAGACCATGGAGATCGGCGCCGAGACCGAGACCACGGTCGGCGCCCTGATCGAGGCGGGCGGGCGCCGCCTCGCCTACATCCCCGGCTGTGCCCGGGTGACGGACGGATTGCGCGCGCGCATCGCCGGCGTCGACGCCCTGCTGTTCGACGGCACCGTGCTGCACGACGACGATATGATCCGGGCCGGGGTTGGCACGAAGACCGGGTGGCGCATGGGGCACGTGCCGATGCGCGACGAGAACGGTGCCATCGACGCGCTGGCACAGGTCGAGATCGGGCGGCGCATCTTCGTGCACATCAACAACACCAATCCGGTGCTGGTCGAGGGATCCCCGGAGCGCAAGGACGTGGAGGCGGCAGGCTGGACGGTGGCCCATGACGGCCTGAGCTTGTCGCTGTAGGGCGGCCATTCGGTGGACACGGTTGCGACCCGTGATTTGCCTGAGGCACCCTCACCCTGAGGCGTCGGCGTCAGCGGGCCGCGAAAGAGGGTTCTTTCGCGGCCTGCCCCACGTTCCGATACCTCAGATGAGGGTGTGATCTGGAGCCCGGTTGCCGGGCTCGCCATTCGACCGAGAACGCGAGGGTCGGGCACAAACCGGGATGATGAGCTCCATGCGCCCTGTGCCGCAGGCGTCTGTGGCGGGAAGCGTGATCTCGGCGGGGACCGAAGGTTGGGCGCGCCGGTTGCCGGCACTATATCGTCCTGTAGCCAGGACATTCGCCCCGCACATGAGGGCGGGATCGGGATACAGGAAACGCGAGCCGAGAACGGACGCCGGAAACGCCATGAACGCAGTCTTCCCAACCCCCGATGCCGCCGAGAGCCAGCGTCTCCTCAGCCCCGAGGAGCTGGAAGCGGCCCTGCGCGACATCGGCGCGCGTCGCTACCACATCCTGCATCCGTTCCACCGGCTGCTGCACGACGGCAAGCTGTCGAAGGATCAGGTCCGGGCCTGGGCGCTGAACCGATACTATTACCAGGCGATGATCCCGGTGAAGGATGCCGCCGTCCTCGCCCGGATGACCGACGCGTCGCTGCGGCGGATCTGGCGGCAGCGCATCGTCGACCATGACGGCGACCATGAAGGCGATGGCGGCATCGAGCGCTGGCTGAAGCTCGCCGAGGGAGTCGGCTTCGATCGGGACTACGTCCTGTCGACGCGCGGCATTCTCTCGGCGACCAAGTTCTCGGTGGAGGCCTACGTCCACTTCGTCGCCGAGAAGAGCCTCTTAGAGGCGATCGCCTCGTCGCTGACCGAGATGTTCTCGCCGACGATCATCTCCGAGCGCGTGGCCGGGATGCTGAAGAACTACAACTTCATCACCAAGGACACGCTGGCCTATTTCGACAAGCGCCTCACCCAGGCGCCGCGGGATGCCGACTTCGCACTCGATTACGTCAAGCGGCACGCGACCACGCCGGAGCTGCAGCGCCAGGCGATGGAGGCGCTGACCTTCAAGTGCAACGTCCTCTGGACGCAGCTCGACGCCCTGTACTTCGCCTATGTCGCCCCCGGGATGATCCCCCCGGATGCCTGGACCCCCGGCACCGGCCTCGTCGCCGAGGTTGCTCCGGCCGGGGCAGGAGGCGGGATCCGTAAGATGGCGGCCGAGGACCGTCCGCGCCTGCCCCGCGGCGTGCGCCTGCGCCACGATGAGACCCGTGGCAAGTACGTCCTGCTCGCCCCCGAGCGCACCTTCGACCTCGACGACAACGCCGTGGCGGTGCTGAAGCTCGTCGACGGCAGCCGCACCGTGGCGGCCATCGCGGACGAGCTGAGCAACACCTACGCGGCCGACCCGCGGGCCATCGAGGCCGACATCCTGGTGATGCTCGACGGCCTGGCCGAGAAACGGGTGCTGGAGCGATGAACGCGCTGACGCCGAACCGGCCCGACCTGCCCGCACCGGTGGGTCTGCTCGCGGAGCTGACCCATCGCTGCCCGCTGCGCTGCCCCTATTGCTCCAACCCGCTGGAGCTCGACCGCCGCTCCGGCGAGCTCGATACGGCTACGTGGCAGCGCGTCCTCACCGAGGCGTCGGGCCTCGGGATCCTCCACGTCCACCTGTCCGGCGGCGAGCCGACGGCGCGCAACGACATCGTCGAGATCACCAAGACCTGCGCCGATCTGGGCCTGTACTCGAACCTGATCACCTCCGGGGTCGGCGGGGCCCTGTCCAAGCTGCAGGCGCTGTACGATGTCGGCCTCGATCACGTGCAGCTCTCGGTCCAGGGCGTCGATGCGCAGAATGCCGAGCGGATCGGCGGCCTGAAGAACGCGCAGCCCCAGAAGTTCGCGTTCGCCGCCAAGGTGGTGGAACTGGGGTTGCCGCTGACGCTGAACTCCGTGATCCACCGCGGCAACATCCACGAGGTAACGGGCTTCATCGACCTCGCCGTCAGGATGGGCGCTAAGCGCCTCGAAGTGGCGCACACGCAGTATTACGGCTGGGCCTACGTCAACCGCGCAGCCCTGATGCCCGACAAGGCGCAGGTGGACGAGTCGATCCGCATCGTCGAGGCGGCGAGGGAGCGGCTGAAGGGCCAGCTCGTCATCGATCTCGTCGTGCCCGACTATTACGCGAAATACCCGAAGGCCTGTGCGGGCGGCTGGGGCCGCAAGCTGATGAACGTTACGCCCCAGGGCAAGGTCCTGCCCTGCCACGCCGCCGAGACGATCCCGGGCCTGGAGTTCTGGAACGTCACCGACCGTTCGCTCGGCGAGATCTGGCGCGACTCGCCGGCCTTCACGGCCTATCGCGGCACCGACTGGATGCAGGAGCCCTGCCGCTCCTGCGACCGGCGGGAGAAGGATTGGGGCGGCTGCCGCTGTCAGGCACTGGCGCTGGCCGGCGATGCCGCGGCCACCGATCCGGCCTGCTCGCTCTCCCCACTCCACGCCAAGGTGCGGGCGCTGGCCACCGAGGAGGCGGCCGAGAATCCGCCGGATTACGTCTATCGGACGATCGGCAGCAACGTCCGGTCGCCGTTCGAGGAGGATGTGCACCCGTGAGAGTCTTTGCCACGAGCGCCCTGGCGCTGGTGCTGGCCGCGCTGCCGGCGTCTGCCGAGGACGCGCCGAAACCCGCGACCGTCACCCAGGCCAATGCGGGGGTGCCCGCTGCCGCGGATCTGCTGTTCGACCAGCCGCAGATGAAGAACGCGGCGCCGGGCTCGACGATCACCTACGATTACCTGCGCCGCTCCGGCATCGCGGGGGGGCCGTTCGGGCAGCCGTTGCAGGACACGGTGACGCTGAAGGTCGAGCCCGGGAAGAGTCCGGAGGCCCGGGATATCGGCGTCACGATGTTCTCCGGCCTGAACCGCGTTCCGGCCGGCCCCTTCGAGGACATGACCGGCAATCCGGTGGTGTCGCTGTTCCTGGAGAACCACCTGCGGGCGCTGGCCAAGGTCCTGGAGGCGAACCCGCGCTACCTGAAGCTCGCGATCCGCAAGGGTCTGCGCGACAACGCGACCGTGACGCCCACGAAGGTGAGCGTCGGCGGTCGAGAGGTCGACGGCTGGCGCGTGGTCACGAAGCCCTTCACGGGCGACGGGATGGCGCAGCGCATGCGCGGCATGGACGACATGACCTATACCTTCGTGACCGTCCCGTCGGTCCCGGGCGAGATCGTCTCGATCGAGGCCTCGTCGAAGAACCCGGACGGCGGCGAACTGCTTGAGGAGAAGCTGAGCTATGATCAGAAGGCTGGCTGAACGCGGCGCGCTGGCCGCCCTCGCCCTGACCCTGTCGGGCCTGGCCGGCTGGGCCGCCGAGGACAACGATTATCCCACCGACGCCCGGGTCGACTACGTGTTCGGCTGCATGGCAGCCAACGGGCAGACCCGCGACAGCCTGCAGAAATGCTCCTGCTCGCTCGATCAGCTGGCCGCGATCCTGCCCTACGACAAGTACGTCCAGGCGAGCACCATCCTGTCCATGCGCCAGGGCATCGGCAACCGCGCCAACGAGTTCAAATCGACCAAGGTCTTCGACGACCGGGTCGCGGACCTCCGGCGCGCTCAGGCCGAGGCCGAGATTCGCTGCTACCACGGCTGAGACGCGGTCGAGGTACGATGGGAGGTCGGCGTTGCGCCGGCCTCGCGATTCGCGCACACCGGCTCCCGAACCGCGCTCGTGAACGGGACCCGCACCGTGCCCCCCTCCTCCGGCCTGTCCGACCTGCTGCCCGCCCTTGGCGGGCGGACGCTGGTCATGGGCATTCTCAATGTCACACCCGACTCCTTCTCCGATGGCGGCTTGTTCGCCGGTGAGACCGCCGCGGCGACCCAGGCCGAGCGGCTGGTCTCCGAGGGGGCGGCGATCCTCGACATTGGTGGCGAATCCACCCGGCCCGGTCACGTTCCAGTCCCGGCCGAGGAGGAGCAGGCGCGTGTCCTGCCGGTGATCCGCGCCCTGGCCCCCCGGCTGGCGGTGCCGATCTCCATCGACACCTACAAGGCATCCACGGCCCGGCTGGCGCTTGAGGCCGGTGCCCGGATCGTCAACGACGTCTGGGGCCTCCAGCGCGAGCCCGATATCGCCGCCGTGGCGGCGGCGCACGGCGCGCCGGTGGTGATCATGCACAACCGGGATACGATCGAGGCGGATCTCGACATCGTCGCCGACATGCTAGCCTTCTTCGAGCGATCGTTGACCATCGCGCACCGCGCCGGCATCGCCGATTCCGACATCGTGCTCGATCCGGGTGTCGGCTTCGGCAAGACCTGGGCGCAGCATCTCGAAGCGCTGAGGCGGCTGCCGGAGATTCGCGCCCTGGGATTTCCCGTCCTGGTCGGCGTCTCCCGCAAGTCGCTCCTCGGCCGCCTGCACGACCGCGACACCCGGACGGCGGACCGGCTCACAGGCTCCCTTGCGGCCCACGCCCTCGCCGCGACGCTGGGCGCCGATATCGTGCGGGTCCACGACGTGGCGGCCCATGTGGACGCCATGCGCGTCGTCGATGCCGTGATGCGGCCGGAGGCGCATTGAGGATGGCGGGCGATCTCATTCGCGTCACCCGGATTGCCGTCTTCGGCCGGCACGGCGTGCTGCCCGAGGAGGCGGTGCTCGGGCAGCGCTTCTACATCTCCCTGGAAGCGGGTCTCGACCTCGGCGCGGCGGGGCGTTCCGACGATGTCGCCGGCACGGTGAGCTACGCCGATCTGACGCAGGTCGCGGTCGAGATCGCCACCGAGCGGCGCTTCAATCTGATCGAGGCCCTCGCGGAGACCATCGCGGCTACGATCCTCGAACGATTTACGCGCGTGGAGGCGATCACCGTGCGCATCGACAAGCCGAGCGCACCGGTCCCCGCGATCCTGGAGGGCGTGAGCATCGAGATCGTTCGCCGGCGCGGAGGGCGCGGATGAGGGCTTATCTCGGAATCGGCAGCAATATCGGCGACATGGCCGCGATGCTCGACCGGGCCGTGGAGGGCCTCGCGGCGACACCCGGCATCCGCGTCCTGGCCCGGTCGGCCGATTACCGGACGCCGCCCTGGGGCAAGACCGATCAGCCCTGGTTCCTCAACGGAGCGGTGGCCGTGGACACCGACCTCGACCCGCACGGCGTACTTGATGCCTGCCTGAGGGTGGAGCATGACCTGGGGCGCGTGCGCGAGGAACGCTGGGGACCGCGGGTGATCGACATCGACGTCCTGGCCTACGAGGGCGCTGCCATCGACGACGCACGCCTCGTCCTGCCGCATCGACACGTGCGCGAGCGGGCCTTCGTGCTGGTTCCGCTGGTGGAGATCGCCCCGGATCTCGTCATCGGTGGGGAACGTGTCGGTGAGGCGCTGGCCAAGCTCGACCGCACCGGGATCGAACGCGTGTGAGCCGGCTCAGCGCTCGCCGGGCTGGGTGAGCTTGTTCTCCTCCTCGTCGAGGAGCGGCACGTCGTAATCGCGCAGGACCTTGTCGATATCGGCTTTGCGCTTGCGCAGCACCGTGTTGAGCGAGCGCTTCCAGTCGTTCTCACCGAGCCGGACGCCCATGGCGATCCGGTAGGCCATAGGCGGCCGTTCCGGCTCCTTGAGCAGTGGCACGACATGCATCGGCGTGCCCGCCTGCTTGGCGAGCCAGCCCGCCGCCGGCCCCCAGAGAACGGCCGCGTCGATCTCATTGGCGGCGAGCGCCGCGACGATCTCGGCGCCAACCGTCTGGTACTTGCGGGAGGGGTCGAGCTGATAGGGCGCGTAGGCCTTCATGGTCGAGACCAGGCCGAGGTCGCCCATCCGGTTCACGGGGGGCGTGCCGGCGATCACGCCGATGCTCTTCCCCTTCAGGCGCGGATCGTCGAGGGCAGTGACGCCGTCGAACTCGCCCGCACGGGTCACCAGGGTGTAGGCCGAGCGGTAGTAGGGGTTGGTGGTCTGGACGAGGTCGCTGCCGAAGGCTTGGCCCATGATCACGTCACAGAGGCCGGTCCCGAGCGTATTGCGCACGAAACCCGGACCCTGGGTCAGCCAGTAGTAGCGGAGCTTGACCTTCAGTTCGTCGGCGATGATCGCCGCGATCTTGTTCTCGAAGCCGTCATCCTTGCGCTCGGAGAACGGCATGTTGCCCGGATCGCCACAGACGCGGAGCACGTCCGTCGTCACCGTGTCCGGCAGATGTTGAGCGAGGGCTCCCTGCGCCGCTGTCAGGGACAGGGCGCAGAGGGCGATCCGAGCAAGGGACGACATCAGCCGCCCATGCATTCCTTCTCGGCCTTCTTGGCCGTTTCGGGCTTGTCCTCGTGCTCGGAGGGACGAATACGGCCGATCGCTCCAGCGGCACGCGCCTTGAGATAGACGTAGAGGTCGTCCGAGTAGCACATGACGTTCTTGTTGTCGCCGAAGGCCGGCATGACCTTCTGCTCGGACGCACTGACGTCCTGCTTGCCACCGACCAGAATGCCGATGAATTCCTCGTAGGAGAGGTGCTTCAGCGAATCCTTCAGGGCCGGCGCATAGGTCGAGCCCATGCCATCGGGACCGTGGCAGACGTGGCACTCGGCGTGATAGCGGCGATAGCCCGAGTAGGTGTACCAGTCGAGCATCTTGCCGTCCTGGGTCACGTGGAAGGTCGGGTGACCGTCGGCATCCGTGTACTTGCCGTCATCGTCCTTCACGGCAGCATCCGTCGCGAGAAGCTTGGGATCCTGCTCGGCGGTCTTGTCGTTCGCGTTCAGCGAATTCGCGAGCTTGGGGTCGGCAGCGGGCTTGGCATCCTCAGCATGTACGGCAACCGCAGAAACGGTCGCTAGGGCGAGGGCGGCGATAACCGGCCGCGTTACGATCTTGCTGAGGTTAAGCAACGCATCTGTCTCCCTGGAACGAGGCCCTTCGTCTCCCTTCGAGCCGTAGCCTCTTACACACGAGTCTAATCATAAGGATGCCGGCGCGGAACCCCGCGCCGGCACCATTTCCGTACTCTAGCCCTGCGGCCGATTAGTTCGGAAGAGCGAAGACGGTCAGCTGGCCGCCGAGGTTGGTGTACTGCGACAGAGCCGCATAGCCACCCACCGCGCCGAGGCCGGCGTTCGGGTCGGTCAGGCCGGCCGCGAGGCCGATGCCGGCCCAGCCGCCGACGCCCGAGAGGACGCCCACGTACTGCTTGCCCTTGTGCTGGTAGGTCATCACGTTGCCGATGATGCCCGACGGGGTCTTGAACTTGAACAGCTCCTTGCCGGTCTTGTCGTCGACCGCCTTCAGGTAGCCCTCAAGCGTTCCGTAGAACACCACGTCGCCGGCGGTGGCCAGAGCACCGGACCACACCGAGAACTGCTCGGCGTCGGACCACTTGATCTTGCCGTTGACGCCATCCCACGCGATGAAGTTGCCCATGCCGCCGTGCGAGTTCGGGGCCGGGTACATCGAGAGGGTCGCACCGACGTAGGGCTGGCCCGGGGTGTAGGTCACCCGGAACGGCTCGTAGTCCATGCAGACGTGGTTGGTGGGCACGTAGAACAGGTTGGTCTTCGGCGAGAAGGCCGCAGGCTGCTGATCCTTCGACCCGAGGGCCGCCGGGCAGATGCCCTTGGAGTTGGTGTCCTCACCGTTCTGCTCGGTCGAGTACTTCGACACGACCAGCGGACGGCCGTAGGTCTTCGACCCCTTGTCCATGTCGACCTTGGTCGCCCAGTTGACGGCCGGATCGTACTTCTCGGCGACCAGCAGGGCACCGTTCTCGCGGTTCAGCGTGTAGCCGAAGCCGTTGCGGTCGAAGTGGGTCAGGAGCGGCTGCTCCTTGCCGTCAACCTTCTGATCCGTGAGGATCATCTCGTTGATGCCGTCGTAGTCCCACTCGTCGTGCGGGGTCATCTGGTAGACCCACTTGGCGACGCCGGTGTCGGGGTTACGCGCCCAAACGGTCATCGACCAACGGTTGTCGCCCGGACGCTGCTTGGGGTTCCAGGTCGAGGGGTTGCCCGAGCCGTAGTACATCAGGTCGAGCTTGGGGTCGTAGGAGAACCAGCCCCAGGTGCAGCCGCCGCCGGTCTTCCACTGATCGCCTTCCCAGGTCTTCAGCGAAGAGTCCTTGCCGACCGGCTTGCCGAGGTAGGTGGTCTTCTCCGGGTCGATCAGCATCTGATCGTCCGGGCCCTCGGAGTAGCCGCGCCACACCTTCTTGCCGGTCTTCAGGTCGTAGGCGGTGACGTGGCACTGCACGCCGAACTCGCCGCCGGAGATGCCGACGATGACCTTGTCCTTGATCGGAATGACCGTCGCGGTGTTGGTTTCACCCTTCTTCGGGTCGCCGTTCACGACCGACCAGTTGACCTTGCCGGTCTTGGCGTCGAGCGACACGACGGTGGTGTCGGCCTGGTGGAGGATGATGGTGCCGTCGGCGTAGGCGAGGCCGCGGTTGACCGTGTCACAGCACATGACCGGGATCACGGACGGATCCTGCTTCGGCTCGTACTTCCAGACGATCTTCGCCTCGTGGTCGAGGTCGAGGGCGTACACGATGTTCGGGAACGGCGTGTGCACGTACATCATATTGCCGACGACCAGGGGCGAGCCCTCGTGGCCGCGCAGGACGCCGGTCGAGAAGGTCCAGGCAACCTGGAGGTTCTTCACGTTCGACGCGTTGATCTGGTCGAGCTTCGAATACCGAGTATTCGCGTAGTCGACGGTCTGAAGGACTTGCTCCGCCGGGTTGGCGATGCCCTTCAGCACGCTTTCATTGGCCAGCGCCGGCGCGGCCACTGCCGCGACGCCTGCGCCGAGCGCAAGGAGATGTACCGCTCTCATGGGTTCCTCCGACAAGTCTTTGAGCGATCTCACGACACACTTCGAGAAGAGTATCGCTTAGACTCCGACCTGACTGTTTGCGACAGGGATGGACGCCTCGGTAGCGGGCTTGGTCGACTCAAGGAACTCTTAAGATCCTCTAGCCAGGAACCGCCATCCCTGAGGCGGCCCCCTCGAAACCGAGGCTTGCCCGGACCTTAAGAGATTTTTGAGCGCCGTCAACTCGCCGTTCTGCGCATGTCGCCACAGGGTGAAAGCTTCGTCCCAGGTTACAATCGGGGGCCAATCGTCATCATTTTGCGAAAAGAAATGCTGCGTTGCACAATGAGGCTCGCGTTCTTTGGCGTCGTTCTCACGGCGACGTGAGCGCGCTCCATGCAAGACTTGCAAACAGAGAAGCTTTGCTGGTCGGCACCATGTGTTCACTGCGGGCCACGCCGCGAACGCGGCGGGCGCGTGAGCCTCTAAGCGATTCGCGCGGACTGCGATGCGGGATGATTGAGAGACCGCACGCGGCGGCATCCGAGCGCGTCGCGGCCGTGCGCCCAGTCGCCGCACGCCTCCATCCCGCGCCGTCGAAACGCTTCCGGGCCGATGTGGCGCGACAAATTGCCGGATCATCCCGGCCGATCGGGTTTCCGATGGCTGGGGGCATCCGGACTGAGCGTGCCGGGGCACCTTCAGAGGATGCCGACCGGGCCGGTGCTCTCGAAGTCTGCCGCGTCGCCGATCAGATCGGTCAGGGAGATGTTGAGCCGGCGCCCGTTCGCCAGTCGGAGCTGTGCATCCGGCTCGAGCCAGATCGGCCGGAGATGGGCGTAGCGGCCGTGCAGGTTTCCGTAGGCGACGATCCCATCGGCTCGTCGCTCGACAATGATGCGGTAACGGACCCGCGCCGGGCCGCACCCTTCCGCCGACACAAGACCACGGCCGGTCAGAGTCTTGAGGACTTCGTTCGGCTCGAACATACGCGTGACGCGGAGGCGGGACTGAATGGCAATCGCATTGCCACTTAATCCTACCCCGTGGGCAAGTCACGCCGAGGCAACCGGATTGTCCTTCGGCCAGCGCGGGCCCTTCAATCCGCCGGGATGGACGGCTCCGCGATCGGAGACGCTTCGAGCGTCCGCACCACGATGCGACCGGCCTCGACGGAGAGCGCGAGCCGGCCCTGCTTCAGCGCCAGGGCCTTCTCCCCGAACAGCATCCGCCGCCAGCCGTCGAGGGCCGGGACCTCAGCCGCATCATCATCCGCGATGGCCTCCAGATCATCGACGGAGGCGATGATCTTGGGCGCGACGCCTTCGGCCTCGCAGACCGCCTTCAGCAGCACCTTCAGCAATTCCACGATGGCGCCGTTGCCGCCGCTCCGGCGCAGGCGCTCGGGCAGGCGGATGTCACTCGTATCGCGCGACAGGCCGCGCTCCACCGCGGACAGGATATCGGTGCCCGTCCGGGATCGCTCGAAGCCCGCCGGGATCGTGCGCAGACGGCCGAGGGCTTCGGCGCTGCGGGGCGCGGCCGATGCGATGTCGATCACAGCCTCGTCCTTGAGCACGCGCCCGCGCGGGACGTTGCGGGCCTGCGCCTCGCCCTCGCGCCACGCCGCCACTTCCATCAGGACGGCGATCTCCCGCGGCTTGCGCATGCGACCCGAGAGCCGCCGCCACGCCTGGGCGGGGTCGGCCCGGTAGGTCTCCGGCGAGGTCAGCACCGCCATCTCCTCGTCGAGCCAGGCGCCGCGATCGGTGCGCAGCAGCTCGGCGACGAGAACCTCGTAGACGGTGACGAGGTGGGTGACATCCGATAGGGCGTAGGAGAGCTGAGCGTCCGAGAGCGGGCGTCGGGACCAGTCGGTGAACCGGGACGACTTGTCGATCTTCGCCTTGGCGACGTCGTTGACGAGCTGCTCGTAGGACACGGAATCGCCGTAGCCGCACACCATGGCGGCGACCTGCGTATCGAAGAACGGGTGCGGCAGGATCCCGCCCATCAGCCAGACGATCTCGAGATCCTGGCGGGCGGAATGGAAGACCTTGACGGTCCGCACATCCGCCATCAGGTCAATGAATGGCTGGAGATCGATACCCGGCGCCAGGGGATCGACCAAGACGGCCGTCCCGTCCGGAGCCGCCATCTGGATCAGGCACAGCTTCGGGTAATATGTCGTTTCACGCATGAACTCCGTGTCGACGGTCACGAAGGGTTGCTCTGCCAGACGCGCGCAGGTCTCGCGCAGCGTGTCGGTGGTGCTGATCAGGTCCATGGTTCGGCTATACGCAAGCTGCGCGACCAAGGGGAGTGAGCACTGCACAGGTCCCCATCTTTCCCGCTTTCCCTGTCACGCAACCGCATCGGCCCGCCCGGCGCGCGCTTGACTTGGGGGGCCTCGCGTGAATGGTGCCGGCCTTCCCATAGAAGAAGCCCGTCATGCACCGTTACCGTTCCCACACCTGCGGGGCGCTCCGCCCGTCCGATGTCGGGCAGACCGTCCGCCTGTCCGGCTGGTGCCACCGCATCCGCGACCACGGGGGCGTGCTGTTCGTGGACCTGCGCGACCATTACGGCCTGACGCAATGCGTGGTGGATTCGGACTCGCCCGCCTTCAAGGCCGCCGAGGCGGTGCGCTCGGAATGGGTCGTGCGGATCGACGGCCGCGTCCGCACCCGTCCGGCGGGCACCGAGAACGACGAGCTGCCGACCGGCGCGGTCGAGGTCTATATCGACGACCTCGAGGTGCTGGGCCCCGCGGGCGAGCTGCCACTGCCGGTCTTCGGCGACGTTGAGTACCCGGAGGAGACGCGGCTGCGCTACCGCTTCCTCGACCTGCGCCGGGAGAAGCTCCACGCCAACATCATGAAGCGCGGGGCGATCATCGACTCGCTCCGCCGCCGGATGCGCGAGGGCGGCTTTTTTGAATTCCAGACCCCGATCCTGACGGCCTCCTCGCCGGAGGGTGCGCGCGACTACCTCGTCCCGTCCCGGGTCCATCCCGGAAAATTCTACGCGCTGCCGCAAGCCCCGCAGCAGTTCAAGCAGCTGACGATGATCGCGGGCTTCGACCGCTACTTCCAGATCGCGCCCTGCTTCCGCGACGAGGATGCCCGCGCCGACCGCTCGCCGGGCGAGTTCTACCAGCTCGACATCGAGATGAGCTTCGTCACCCAGGAGGACGTGTTCCAGGCGGTGGAGCCGGTGCTGCGCGGCGTCTTCGACGAATTCGCCGAGGGTAAGCGCGTCACGAAGGCGTTCCCGCGGATCACCTTCGCGGAGTCGATGCTGAAATACGGCGTCGACAAGCCCGACCTGCGCAACCCGCTGATCATCGCGGATGTGACCGACCTGTTCGCCCGCGAGGACGTGGCGTTCAAGGCGTTCAAGGGTGTGATCGGCGGCGGCGGCGTGGTCCGGGCGATCCCGGCGACCGGGGCTGCGGCGCAGTCGCGCTCGTTCTTCGACAAGCTCAACGACTGGGCCCGCTCCGAGGGGGCGCCGGGCCTCGGCTACATCGTGTTCGACGCGGAGAACGGCGCGCTGGTCGGCAAGGGCCCGATCGCCAAGTTCATCCCGGCCGAGGTCCAGGCCCAGATCGCCGATCGGGCCGGCGCCAAGGCCGGCGATGCGGTGTTCTTCTCGGCCGGCACCGAGGCCAAGGCCGCGGCCCTGGCCGGCAAGGCGCGGATCCGCGTCGGCGACGAGCTGGGCCTGTGCGACAAGGACCAGTACGCGTTCTGCTGGATCACCGACTTCCCGATGTACGAGTGGAGCGAGGAGGAGAAGCGGATCGACTTCTCTCACAACCCGTTCTCGATGCCGAACATCGACCGCGAGGACTTTCTGGGGCTCGACCTCGACACCCTCGCCGCCGAAGGCGAGACCGGCGACATCACGAAAAAGATCCTCGGGATCAAGGCCTTCCAGTACGACATCGTCTGCAACGGCGTGGAGCTCTCCTCCGGGGCGATCCGGAACCATCGGCCGGACGTGATGGAGAAGGCGTTTGCCATCGCGGGCTATGGCCACGAGGTGCTGGAGCAGAAGTTCGGCGGCATGCTGAACGCCCTGCGCATGGGCGCTCCGCCGCACGGCGGCATCGCCCCGGGAGTCGACCGCATCGTCATGCTCCTGTGCAACGAGCCGAACATCCGCGAGGTGGTGCTGTTCCCCATGAACCAGCGTGCCGAAGACCTCATGATGGGCGCGCCCTCCGAGGCGACGGCGAAGCAGCTGCGTGAGCTGCACATCCGCCTCAACCTGCCCGAGAAGAAGGCCTGAGGCGCGGCTAGTCCCGCCACGCGGTGGCCAGCCTCGTCGCGATCGTCGTGGCGCATGACAGCGCCGCGGTGCTGCCCGCATGCCTCGCGGCGCTCGCCGGTCAGCACGTACCGGCGATCGTGGTCGACAATGCCAGCCGGGATGCCTCGGCGGCGGTCGCGGAGGCCGCCGGCGCCGCGGTGATTCGCAACGCCCGCAACGAGGGCTACGGCCGCGCCAACAACCGGGGCGTCCGGGCCGCCGGGACGGCCGAGCACATCCTGATCGTCAATCCGGACGTGGTCCTGCGCCCCGGGGCGGTGGACGCCCTGCTGCAGGCAGCCCGGTCCTGGCCGGATGCGGGCCTGTTCGCGCCGCGGCTGGTCGAATCCGACGGACGCTTCTTCTTCCAGCCGCGCTCGCTCCTCGCGCCCTATCTCACTAATCCCGGCGGCCGCCTCACCCTGCCGCAGGGCGATGCCTGCGCGCCGTTCCTCTCCGGGGCCTGCCTGATGATGCCGCGCCGCCTGTTCCTGGACCTCGGCGGCTTCGACGAGCGCATCTTCCTGTTCTACGAGGATGACGACCTGTGCCGGCGCGTCGCCGAGACCGGCCGCGCCCTCGTCCATGTCCACGGCGCCGAGGCGCTGCACGGCCGCGGCCGGTCCTCGGCGCCGGAGCGGGGCCGCGTGTTCCGCACGCGCTGGCATCAGGCCTGGTCGCGGGCCTATGTCAGCCGCAAATACGGCCTCCCCGATCCGAGCCCCGCGACCCTGATGACCAACCTGCCGAAGGCGCTGCTCTCGGCCCTGGTCCTGCGCCGGGCGGGCGTCGAGCGCTACGGCGGTTCTGCGGCCGGCGCCCTCGCCTTCCTGCGCGGCCGGGACGCGCTGACCCGCGAGGAACTGCACGAATGAGGGCGCCAACCATCGCGGCCGCCCTCGGTGCCGGGCGCAACGGCTTCACCGGCCTGCGGCTGGCCCTAGCCCTGGCGGTGGTCGTGTCCCATGCGTTCAGCGTCGCGACCGGTGCGGCCGGCGACGAACCCCTGGCCCGACTCACCGGCTACACATTGGGTGAGCACGCGGTGAATGGGTTCTTCGCCGTGTCGGGTTTCCTGGTCACCCTAAGCTGCGATCGGCGCGGGATCCGCGATTATGCGATCGCCCGGACCCTGCGGATCCTACCCGGCCTCGTGGCGGCGACGCTCGTGGTGTCGCTGGGGCTCGGCGCGGCGCTGACCCGTCTGCCGCTCGCCGAGTACCTGCGCGATCCGGGCCTGTGGTCGTTCATCCGCGGCACGCTGACGACCTTCAAGAGCAACGCCGCCCTCCCCGGGGTCTTCGAGGTCAACCCCTATCGGGCGCCGCTCGGGACAGTCTGGACGCTGAAATACGAGGTCCTCTGCTACCTCGGCGTTCTCCTCGCCGCCCTGTGCGGGCTGCTCCGGCGGCGCTGGCCGGCGCTGCTGATCGTGGTGGGGCTCGCGCTGGCGCTCTCCATCATGAGCGGGCTGCGGGGTTCCGATCTGCCCAAGGGCATCGAGACCGCCCTGCGCCTGCCGCTGATCTTCGCGGCGGGTGCGGGCCTCTATCTTTGGCGCGAGCGCCTGCGGGTCTCGGGGGCCGCCCTCGCCTGCCTCGCCTTCGGGGCCTTCGTCCTGGCGCGGACGCCGGCCTATCCGGCCCTGCTGTTCCTGGCGGAGGCCTACGGCGTCGTCTGGCTCGCCCTCGGGCCCCTGGCGCGGGGGCTGTTCGATCCGCCCGCGGACCTGTCCTACGGGATCTATCTCTATGGCTGGCCGGTGCAGCAGACCCTGCACGCCCTGTGGCCGGAATTGTCCGGCGTTGCGCTGCTCGCCCCTGCCCTCGCCGTGAGTCTGCCGGTGGCGGCCCTGTCCTGGTACGGGATCGAGCGGCCGGCCCTGGCGCTGAAGGCGCGGGCGCTCGGGCGGCGGCGGATCGGCACGATCGAGCCGGCGGGGCCGTGAGTGCTCACGACAGGCTGCTCTCGCCCGCCGCAGCCCTGGCTTTGGTGGCGGAACTGCTGGAAGCGCAGGGCTTCAGGGTGGTCGCACGGAACGAGCGCGGCGACAGCCTCTACCTCGCGCTCCCGGGCCAGGACGCCACCCTTCGCCTGTCCAACCATGCCCGCCGGCCCCGTCAGCGACGGACCCATCCCGAGGTCGTGACCAGCCTGGTCGTGGCCACGCCGAAGCGGATCCGTCAGCTTGAAGCGATGATCGCGGCAGCCCAACGGGACTACGCGGCTCGCGGGACCAAAAGCCTGATTGCGTCGCCGAGACATCCTATGACGCGTCCTCCGGTGCAGAGGCGAAGTACGGCGCAAGAGGATCCATAAGGTTGGACGTGCTGGAATACTCGCGACCATCGACCGTATGCGTCTACGATCGCAAAACAGGAGATGCTTATCTCAGGGGAGGACGTGCCGTCGATGTTGTCACTGTTGTGCAGAGGCGTTACCCAGGTGTGCCGCGATACATCCCAATCGAGATAAAGCCTTCCGTATGACAAACTCGCGTCAGATCCGGCCGATCTTTCGCGAGCTGAGAAAGAGACATCCGCAACTCGTGCAGACGAGCAGTCGCTTCGTGATTGAAACGCCTGTTCGTCATATAGCGCGCGGCATTTTTATAGAGCGGAGCTCCGATCCAGACTACTGCTGGCCGAGATTGTTTCTGTCCGTCCTCTATCTCGCGGGATTGAGCGGAGATATCGCCATAGGGACATACTTCGAAGCTTTGGATCGGCCTCCGACAGCCGCGGAACGGTTTTGGCTTTGGTCTGACCCGACGATGGTACCGGAGGCGGTCGCGGTGATGGAGGCTGTCGCGCTTCCGAGACTCGCTCGCTATGGAACTCCGGAAGGCTACGCCACGCTGCCGCCGAGGCCCCATACGGTCCACGACGAGCCCTACGAAGACCGCATGATCGTTCACATCGCGGCCGGCAACCTCGACGCCGCGCAAGCGATTTGGCACGAACGACAGCGGTGGCACACCGGCAAGTCGTTCCCGCCAGGGACGCGAGCAGATCGCTGGCGATTGCAACTTGCCGCGGTGGCGGAACCCCTCATGGCGGGCGATCGCCCCGCATTGGCCAAGATCCTGCACGCATGGGAGGCCGCCAACGTTCGCGGGACGGAGCTGGAGCCCTATTGGGAGCCCACCCCGTTCCCGCTGGAGCGATGAGCCCGCCAGAATCTCATTCCGCGTCCGCCGCGTCGCGGAGATAGGGCTCCACCGGGCCCTTCAGCTTCACCGTCATCGGGTTGCCGGCCCGGTCCAGGGTCTTGCCTGCGGAGAGCCGCACCCAACCCTCGCTCACGCAATACTCCTCGACGTTGGTCTTCTCGACGCCTTTGAAGCGGATGCCCACGCCGCGCTCCAGCAGGGCCGCGTCGTAATACGGGCTGTCCGGGTTGACCGAGAGGCGGTCGGGCAGCGCGAGGTCGGACATGGTCTGGCTCCGGGTTCGGCGTGAGCGGCGAAGGTGGGCAGCGGATTACGCAATCCCCTGCCGGCCCGCAACGCCGCGCGCAGCCGCGATCAGGCCGGCCACGTCGCCGCTCTGCAGCAGCGGCACGAGCCGGGTCACGTCCGCCTGCGGCAGGTCCCACCACGCCGTCGCCACCAGGGCCTCCACACTTTCCGGGTCGAAGCGGTGCCGCACCACCCGCGCCGGGTTGCCCGCCACCACCGCGTAGGGCGGCACGTCGCGGGTGACCACGGCCCGGGCCGCCACCACGGCCCCGGGGCCAATCGTGATGCCCGACAGGATCATGCACCCGGACCCGAGCCAGACATCGTGGCCGATCACCACGTCGCCCCGGGAGGCGTGAAAATCCTCCGGCGCCCGTGCGTCTGGAAACAGCCCGCGCATCGCCGCGAACGGGTAGGTCGACACCCAGTCGAGCCGATGGTCGCCGCCGAGCAGGATTTCGACCTTGTCGGCGATGGAACAATAGCGGCCGATCGTCAGCCGGCGCCCGCTCTCGGGGAAGCGGACTTTTGGACGCCCATACGAATAAGCGCCTATGGAGAAGCCGTAGGTCCTCGCTAGCCTGGCGAGATGGATCCGGGTCTCGTTGTGCGGGTTGCGCCCCCTGCGCAGCCGGTGCAACAGACCGATCAAGACGCGTGCCCGTGCGATGCGCGACCGCGTCGTCCTCGGGAAAGCGGGTGAGTGGGAGCGTAGGCGATGGCCGATAACATGTCCGAGGACCTCAAGGCCGGGGCGCTCGTCTACCACCGCCTGCCGCAGCCCGGGAAGCTCGAGATCCAGGCGACCAAGCCGCTCGGCAATCAGCGCGACCTCGCGCTCGCCTATTCCCCCGGCGTGGCCGCGGCCTGCATGGCGATCTACGACGATCCCCAGGAAGCCGCGACCCTCACCATCCGCCAGAACCTCGTGGCGGTGCTCTCCAACGGCACGGCGGTGCTGGGCCTCGGCGATATCGGCCCCCTCGCCTCCAAGCCCGTGATGGAGGGCAAGGCGGTCCTGTTCAAGAAATTCGCCGGCATCGACGTGTTCGACATCGAGGTCGACCAGAAGGACGTCTCCAAGCTCGTGGACGTGGTCTGCGCCCTGGAGCCGACCTTCGGCGGCATCAATCTCGAGGACATCAAGGCGCCCGAGTGCTTCGAGGTCGAGGAGCAGTGCCGGGCGCGGATGAACATCCCGGTCTTCCACGACGACCAGCACGGCACCGCGATCATCGTCGCCGCGGCCGTCCTCAACGGCCTCGAACTCGCCGGCAAGAACCTCTCCGACGTCCGGATCGTCACCTCCGGGGCGGGCGCGGCGGCCCTGGCCTGCCTGAACCTGCTGGTGTCGCTGGGGGCGACCCGGGAGAACATCACGGTCACCGACATCAAGGGCGTGGTCTACAAGGGCCGCCCGGAGCTGATGGACCGCTGGAAGGACATCTACGCCCAGGAAACCGACAAGCGGACGCTCGCCGAGGTGATCCCGGGGGCGGACGTGTTCATCGGCCTGTCGGCCGGCGGCGTCCTCAAGCCGGAATACCTGAAGGAGATGGCCGAGAAGCCGCTGATCATGGCGCTGGCCAACCCCTACCCGGAGATCATGCCGGATCTCGCCGAGAAGGAGCGGCCGGACGCGATGATCTGCACCGGCCGGTCGGACTTCCCGAACCAGGTCAACAACGTCCTGTGCTTCCCCTACATCTTCCGCGGGGCGCTGGATGTCGGCGCCCACAAGATCAACGAGGAGATGAAGAAGGCCGCCGTCAAGGCGATCGCGGGTCTGGCCCACGAGACCACCTCGGACGTGGTCGCCCGGGCCTATGGCGGGGAGGCCCGGCCGTTCGGACCGAAATCCCTGATTCCGAGCCCCTTCGATCCGCGGCTGATCCTGCGCATCGCCCCGGCGGTGGCCAAGGCTGCGATGGATTCGGGCGTGGCTGGCCGGCCGCTCACCGACTTCTCCGCCTATATCGATAGCCTCGACCGGTTCGTGCACCGGTCCGGCCTGATCATGAAGCCGCTCTTCTCCAAGGCGAAGGCCGAGCCCAAGCGCGTGATCTACGCCGAGGGTGAGGACGAGCGCGTGCTGCGCGCCGTCCAGGCGATCGTCGAGGACAAGGTCGCGCTGCCGATCCTGGTCGGCCGGCCGCGGGTGGTGGAATCGCGTTTGAAGCGCTTCGGCCTCTCGATCCAGGAGGGCCGCGACTTCGAGCTGATCGATCCCGAGGACGATCCCCGCTACCGCGACTATGTCCAGACCTACATGGAGGTCGCCGGCCGGCGCGGCATCACCCCGGATGCGGCCCGGACCCTGGTGCGGACCAACAGCACCGTGATCGGCGCGATCGCGGTCCGCCGCGGCGAGGCCGATGCCCTGATCTGCGGCCTCGAAGGCCGGTTCGAGACCCGCCTGCGGATCATCCGCGACGTGATCGGGCTGGCGCCCGGCGTGGAGCAATGCGCCGCGATGAGCCTCGTGGTGACCCATACGGGCGCCTACTTCCTGGCCGACACCCATGTCCGGCCGAACCCGACCGCCGAGGAGATCGCCGACGTGGCGCAGGCCTGTGCCAACCACGTGAGCCGGTTCGGGATGACGCCCAAGATCGCGCTCCTCAGCCACTCGGATTTCGGCCAGTCGGATTCGGCCTCCGCGATGAAGATGCGCGAGGCCCTGGGGCTCCTGCAGAGGCGCGATCCGAACCTGATGGTCGATGGCGAGATGCAGGCCGATTCGGCGCTGTCCGAGATGGTCCGCGACCGGGTGCTGCCCGGCTCGCGCCTCAAGGGCGCGGCCAACGTGCTGATCTTCCCGAACCTCGACGCCGCCAACATCGCGTTCCAGTTCGCCAAGGTCCTCGCCGATGCCCTGCCGGTTGGCCCTTTGCTGATCGGTCCGGCCAAGCCCGCCCATATCCTGACGCCGTCGGTGACCGCCCGTGGCATCGTCAACGTCACGGCCGCGGCGGTGGTCGAGGCGCAGGCGGACTCAGCATTTCCGGCGCCGACGGGCGAGGCCGGGGCCGGCATGATTTCAGAGTGAGCCGCCCTGTCGACGGCCGCCCCGATGGCCGTCGAATTGCTTGTCCGCGTCCGGGACATACGGTCGGCGGAAGCGAGGCTCCATGTGCGCGGGCGATGATCCAACCTGCCAGGCGTTCGAAGAGCACCGGCGACGGTTCCGGTACGACCTGGAACCGGAGCGCCGCGCCTTCCTGAAGAGCGGCTTCGCGGCGACCGGCGCGGCCGCCGCCTTCGCAGCCGGCGGCGCGTCTCTGGTGAGCCCGGCCCTGGCGCAGGCCGCCGGCGCCAAGTTCGCGGCGACCGCGCATTATCACCTGCCGGCCAACGCCGAGACGGTGCATTGGGGCTTCTTCAGCGGGAGCCTCAAGCCGCAGGTCGAGATCGGCTCGGGCGACTTCGTCACCATCGAGACGCTCACCCACCAGGCGAGCGACGATGCCGAGCGGATGATCGCCGGCGATCCGGGGGCCGAGAGCGTCTATCTCTGGACCAAGGACAGGATGGCCGTCTCCCCCCGCGGTGCCGGCCCGATGGACGCCAAGATCGGCCCGGGCGGCGGCCTCGGCGTGCATATCTGCACCGGTCCGGTGGCGATCCGCGGCGCCGAGCCCGGCGACGTGCTGGAGGTCCGCATCCTCGACGTGGCGCCCCGGCCCTGCGCCAACCCGCAATACAAGGGGCTCGCCTTCGGCAGCAACGCGGCGGCGTGGTGGGGCTTCCACTACAAGGACCTGATCACCGGCGACAAACTCCGGGAGGTGGTGACCATCTACGAGGTCGATGCCACCGGCGAGCGCGACTGGGCGCGGGCGGTCTACAGCTTCCGCTGGCCGGGCGTTACCGACCCGTTCGGCGTCACGCACCCAACCATCGATTATCCCGGCCTGCCGGTGGACCACACGAAGACGCAGAAGACCTTCGAGGTCCTGAAGGGCATCCGGGTGCCGATCCGCCCGCATTTCGGCACGATGGGGGTGGCGCCCGCGGAGGCGGACCGGGTCAACACCATTCCGCCGAGCTATACCGGCGGCAACATCGACAATTGGCGGATCGGCAAGGGGGCGACGCTCTACTTTCCCGTCGCGGTGCCGGGGGCGCTGTTCTCGGTGGGGGATCCCCATGCCAGCCAGGGCGATTCCGAGCTGTGCGGGACGGCGATCGAGTGCTCGCTCACCGGCACCTTCCAATTCGTCCTGCACAAGAAGGCCGACCTGCCCTGCTCGCCGCTGGAAGCCCTCGACTTCCCGATGATCGAGACCCACGAGGATTGGGTCCTGTCCGGCTTCAGCTACCCGAACTATCTGCGCGACCTCGGCCCGGACGCCCAGGCGGAGATCTTCCAGAAATCCTCCATCGACCTCGCCATGCGCGACGCCTTCCGCAAAATGCGCCAGTTCCTGATGCACGCGAAGGGTCTCACCGAGGACGAGGCGATCTCGCTGATGTCTGTGGCGGTGGATTTCGGGATCACGCAGGTCGTGGACGGCAACTGGGGCGTCCACGCGGTGGTCAAGAAGGCGATCTTCGCCGACCGGGCCGCCTGATCGCGATCCGGCCCCTGCGGCGCGTCAGGCCGGATCGTCCGCGATGGCGATCCGGCCTTCGAGGCCGACGGTGCGGCCCAGGCCGCGGACGCGGTTGAGCAGGCGGTCGCCGCTCAGGGCCGCCCAGTCCCGCGGCAGCCGCAGGGTGACGCGCCCATCCTCGACCGTCAGCGGGGCCCGGCCGAGCGCCCCGTCCATCCCGGCCGAGATCGGGAAGGCGACGCGCAACAGGCCGCCGAGGAGGCGCGCCCGCTCGAACAGGCGCGGCCCGGCGACGCCGCGCAGGATCGGATTGGCCTTCTCGGGGGCGAGCCCGCTGTGCCGGAGCGAGACCGCGAGGGCCAGATAGGCCCGTCCCGGATGATCGACCCCCACGAAGGCGGCGTTCTGGATCGCCGCGATGCTCTGCTGGTCGCGGTAATCGGGATGGGCCCGCCAGCCGACATCCGAGAGCAGGCAGCCCGCGTGCCGCAGGCGCCGCTCGTCCGCGGTCTCGTGGCCGTCCAGGGTCGTCACGAACCGGTCGGTCCAGGCGATCAGCTCCTCGCCGTGCCGGGGCGCGCGGGAGCGCAGGGTGTTGAACTCCGCCGCGGAGGCGAGCAGCGGGTCGATCAGCCGGGCGTCGCGGTCGAGCTGCTCGAACAGCAGGCCCTCCCGGACGCCCGAAGCCGAGATCGCCACCTCCCGCGGGCGGCCGACCCGGATGATCTCCTCCAGCACCGCCGCCCCATAGGCGAGGAGCGGGCGCCGGGCTTCGGAGATGGTCTCGACGTCCTGGAGCAGGGCAATGTCGGTCTGCTCGACGACCTGCAGGAAGCTGAGCTCGTCGGAGGGCTCGACGGTGTAGCCGTGCATCACGTGGACCGGATAGCCGCGGGCGGCCTGGTGCAGCCGCGCGAGGGCGCGCCACGTGCCGCCGACCGCGTAGAAGGTCCGCCCGCGCAGAGTTTCGAGCTGCGGCGCGGCCTTGCGCATGTGCTCCCGCACGATCTTGGCGGCTTTCTTGACCGAGCCGCCGGAGAGATCCTGAAGGGCGAGGCCACCGAGGGGCATGGTCACGCCCTGGCCGACCACGGTACCGCGGACATCCACCAGTTCCAGGGATCCGCCGCCGAGATCGCCCACGACCCCGTCCGGCGCGTGGAAGCCGGAGATCACGCCCAAGGCCGAGAGTTCGGCCTCGCGCCGGCCGGACAGAAGCTGGATCTCCTGTCCGCAGGCCGCTTCCGCGGCGCGCAGGAAATCGGGGCCGTTCTCGGCATCCCGGGCGGCCGCCGTGGCGAGAACGAACACCCGCGACACCCGCATCGTCTCGCAGAGCACCCGGAATCGAGCCAGGGCGGTGAGTGCCCGGGCGACCGCGTCCTCGTTCAGCCGGCCCGTGGTCAGGACGTTGCGTCCCAGGCCGCAAAGCACCTTCTCATTGTACAACGGCGTCGGCGCCCGGCTCAGGCCGTCATAGGCGACGAGCCGGACCGAGTTCGAGCCGATATCGACGATCGCCACCGGGGCGTGCGCGGCGCGCACAGCCCGGTCCGCCGAATGCGCGAGGATGAGATTGGCGCCAGGGCTGCCCAAACGTCCGTGTCCTTGATCGAGAGCGGCAGGCCCGTCCGGCGGACCGCCCGTGCAATCTAGAGCCGTGGCCGATCGCGTTGCAATCGAGGTCGACCCGAGATCCGTCATGTCCCGTGCCGCCTGACGAACGGGAATCCGGGGCTGCGATACGGAAACGACGCGCCGTTGCGTCCGCAGACGGGCCCTTCGTTTGCGCAGATCTTGGATCGTGCGCAAGTTCTTCACACAGAACCGGAGGGCGTTTCTCCGAAACCTGTCGAGCCTGTTGCGCACGGGGGGCGCTCAGGCGCGTTGCGCCCGCCGGCTCAATGCCCGGGGGCTGGATTTCTTCGACGCCTTGCCGCGGCCCGAGAGGCTCGGGTTCGTCATGAAGTATTTATGCGCGTTGAACGGTTCCTCGCCCTCCGCCGGCTGAACACGCTCGCAGCCCCCAGAGGCCAGCAGGCGCCAGCTCTGGCGGTTGTCGAGGAGGTTGGCCAGCATGATCTGGTCGAGAACCTGCTGGTGCACCGTCGGGTTCGTGATCGGCAGCAAAGCCTCGACCCGCCGGTCGAGGTTCCGGCTCATCAGGTCGGCGGACGAGATATAGACCGTCGCCTTCGGGTGGGGCAGGCCGACGCCGTTGCCGAAGGCGTAGATGCGCCCGTGCTCGAGGAAGCGCCCGACGATCGACTTCACCCGGATCGTCTCGGACAGGCCCGGGATGCCCGGCCGCAGGCAGCAGATGCCGCGGACTACACAGTCGATCTGCACGCCCGCCTCCGAGGCGTCGTAGAGCGCGTCGATGATCTGCGCGTCGACCAGGGAGTTGCACTTGATCCAGATTGCGGCCGGGCGGCCCGCCTTCGCGTGCGCCACCTCCGCCTCGATATGCTCCAGGAGCCGGTTTTTCGCCGTCAGCGGCGAGACCGCCATCCGCTCCAGCTCGGCCGGCTCGGCGTAGCCGGTGATAAAGTTGAAGATCCGCGACACGTCCCGGGCGATCGCCGGGTCCGCCGTGAAGAACGACAGGTCCGTGTAGACCCGCGCGGTGATCGGATGGTAATTGCCGGTGCCGACATGGCAGTAGGTGACGAGCTTGTCGCCCTCGCGCCGGACCACCAGCGACAGCTTGGCGTGGGTCTTCAATTCGACGAACCCGAACACGACCTGGGCACCGGCCTTTTCCAGGTTGCGCGCCCAGCGGATATTCGCCTCTTCGTCGAAACGCGCCTTCAGTTCCACCAGCGCGGTCACGGACTTGCCGAGCTCGGCCGCCTCCGCCAGCGCCGCGACAATCGGGGAGTTCGATGAGGTCCGGTACAGGGTCTGCTTAATCGCCACCACGTTCGGGTCCCGGGCCGCCTGGGCCAGGAACTGCACCACCGAGTCGAAGGACTCGTAGGGGTGGTGGACGATGAAGTCCTTCTGCCGGATCGCCGCGAACACGTCGCCGCCGCTCTCGCGGATGCGCTCCGGGAAACGCGGGTTGTAGGGCTTGAACTTCAGGTCCGGCCGGTCGATCCCCACCACCTGGGACAGCTCGTTCAGCGCGAGCATGCCCTCGACCAGGAAGATCGCGTCCTGGGCGATCTCCAGTTCGTCCGTCACGAAGCTGCGCAGGTCCTCCGACATCCCCGCCTCGACCTCGAGGCGGATCACGACGCCGCGGCGGCGCTGCTTGAGCGCCGTCTCGAAATGGAGGACGAGATCCTCCGCCTCCTCCTCGATCTCCAGATCGGAATCGCGCACGACCCGGAAGGCGCCGCTCGACCGGACCAGATAGCCGGGAAACAGCCGGCCGGTGAACATCCCGATCACCTGCTCGATCGGGATCAGCCGCGCGGCGGTCTCGCTGTCGCTCACCGGCAGGCGCACGAACCGGTCGATGACGCCGGGCAGGCGGATCAGGGCGCGCAGCACCCGGCCATCCTTCGGACGCACCAGCATCAGCGCGATGGTGGTGCCGAGGTTCGGGATGAACGGGAACGGATGGGCCGGATCGATCGCCAGCGGCGTCAGGACCGGAAAGACGTGGTTGAGGAAATACTCCTCGAGCCAGCTCGACTGCTCCGCCGACAGGGAGGCCGGCTCGACGATGTCGATATCGGCGGTGTGCAGCTCCTCGCGCAGCTCGCGCCAGCGCGCCTGCTGGTCTGCGGCGAGACGGGAGACCTCCGTGCCGATGCGCACCAGCTGCTCGGTGGGCGACAGCCCGTCCTGGGACGGGACCGTGAGGCCGGCGCGCACCTGATCGATCAGCCCGGCCACCCGGACCATGAAGAACTCATCGAGGTTGTTGGCCGATATCGACAGGAAGCGCAGCCGCTCCAGCAGCGGGTGATTGGGATTCGACGCCTCCTCAAGCACGCGACGGTTGAATTGCAGCCAGGACAATTCGCGGTTCACGAATCGCTCCGGCGTGTGCCGCAGGGCGCGCCCGGCTTCCAGCACCGTCTCCCGCGCCACGTCGGCGGTGGGTTCCTCGGGCGCCTCGGGCTGCGCGACGGCCGGCCATTCATCGTTCGTGTCCTGGGCGGCGCCCGTCGCCGCCGGAGCGGTCGCGGTCTGCGCGGCGGCTGCCGGCGCGCGCCGGGCGACCGGAGCGCGCCGCGGCGTCGGATTGGCCGCCGGACGCCGACGGGGCTCCGCGGCCTCGTCGGCGGCTTCGCGGTCCACGGGCTTCTGCGTCGAATCCATCCCCGATCCCGTCCCTCTTCGTGCCATCGCGCTGCGGCGGCGTTCTACATCGTACACCGGCGACCATCACGACGATTTCATGACGGGCACAGGTTTCCGCCTCAACCGCCCGGTTCGGCCTCCTCCTCCAGCCCCATACGCCGCAGCACGGCGAGGGCGAGCGGCCGGCTGATCCGGCGATGGCGTCCGAGGGCATCGCGGTCGAGCTCGGCGACGACGTCCCGGGCCCGGCCGAGGGAGCGGTCGATCCGCAGGGCCAGCGAATCGATCACGCCCAGATCGACCACGAGCTGACGGTCGACGAACAACTTCACCAGCACGGCGCGCAGCAGGGCGTCGTCGGGCTCCGCGATGGCGATCCGGGGCGCCAGGCGTAGGCGCGAGCGCAGGTCCGGCGTCGCCAGGCCGAGGGCGTCGATGCCGGTGGCACTGGTCAGCAGCACGGGGCATCCCCGCTCGCGCGCCCGGTTCAGGAGGTGGAACAGGGCCGCCTCGTCCCGGCTCTGCGCCCGGTCGATATCCTCGATCACCAGCGCCCCGTTCGACACGAGGTGCTGGACCGCGTCCGCGTTCACCTCGGCGACCGGGAGGGTCCAGGCATGGGCGCGCTCGGCCCAGATCGCCGCGAGATGGCTCTTCCCGCTGCCCGAGGGGCCGGTGAGCACCAGCACGCGGTCCGGCCAGTCCGGCCAGGCCTCGATCAGCGCATAGGCGGCCTCGTTCGCCGGCCCCACGAGGAAGTCCTCGCGTCCGTAACGGGGATCGAGCGGCAGGTCGAAGGCGAGCTGCCGCGGTGGAGCATTCTCAGGCATGAAGGCGCAGGATCACCCCGGACCCGCGCAGGTCAAGGGCCGGTCCGCCCCGGCAGGTCCAACCGGCGCCGACTCGCGCAACGCGCGGTTAGCCGCTAGAGCGGGCCCAGCAATCACCGAGGTGGCGCGGGCATGACGGCCAAGGACGGCGGAGAGCCGACGACGGGGATGACCTACGCGGCGGCGGGTGTCGACATCGACGCCGGCAACGCCATGGTCGAGACGATCAAGCCGCTGGTGCGCTCGACGCGGCGCCCCGGCGCCGATGCCGAGATCGGCGGGTTCGGCGGCCTGTTCGACCTGAAGGCTGCGGGCTTTCACGACCCGATCCTGGTGGCGGCCAATGACGGCGTCGGCACCAAGGTCAAGATCGCCATCGAGACCGGGCGCCACGCCACGATCGGCATCGACCTCGTGGCGATGTGCGTGAACGACATCATCGTTCAGGGTGCCGAGCCGCTGTTCTTCCTCGACTACTACGCCACCGGCAAGCTGGTGCCAGGGGTCGGCGCCGACATCGTGCGCGGCATCGCGGAGGGCTGCCGCCAGGCCGGCTGTGCGCTGATCGGCGGCGAGACCGCGGAGATGCCGGGCCTCTACGACGGCTCCGACTACGACCTCGCCGGATTCGCCGTGGGGGCCGCCGAGCGCGGCACCCTTCTGCCGCGGCCGGGCATCACCCCCGGTGACGTCGTGCTCGGCCTGCCGTCCTCGGGGGTGCATTCCAACGGCTTCTCCCTGGTCCGCCGGATCGTCGCCAAGACCGGGCTCAGCTGGGATGCGCCCGCGCCGTTCGCGCCGGAGCAGAGCCTCGGCGAGGCGCTGCTGGCGCCGACACGGATCTACGTGAAGCCCCTGCTCGCAGCTTTGGGCGCCACGGACGGCATCCGGGCCCTCGCCCACATCACCGGCGGCGGATTCCCAGACAATCTGCCCCGGGTCCTGCCGGACGATGTCGGGATCGCCATCGACCTCGACGCGGTGACCCCGCCGCCGGTGTTCGGCTGGCTTGCCCGGGAGGGCGCTGTCGCCGAGCCGGAGATGCTGCGCACCTTCAATTGCGGAATCGGCATGGTGGTGATTGCCGCCGCCGACGCGGTCGATGATGTCGACGAGGCCCTGACGCGGGCCGGCGAGACGCCGGTGCGCCTCGGACGGATCACCCCGCGCGGGTCCGAACCCGTAACCTTCCGCGGACGTCTCGCCCTCTGATGGCGGGCGGCGGGAAGAGACGGGTCGCGATCCTGATATCGGGCCGCGGCTCGAACATGGTGGCGCTGATCGAGGCGGCCCGGGATCCGGCGTTCCCGGCCGAGATCGTTCTGGTCCTGTCGAACCGGCTGGACGCGGCAGGCCTCGTCCGGGCGGCGGAGGCCGGCATCCCCGCACGGGCGATCGATCACAGGGCCTATCCGGACCGCGCCACCTTCGATGCCGCCCTCGACGCGGAGCTCCGGGCCGCCGCGGTCGATCTGGTCTGTTTGGCGGGCTTCATGCGGATCCTGACGCCGGGATTCGTGGCCGGTTGGGCGGGGCGGATGATCAACATCCATCCGTCCCTGCTGCCCCTGTTTAAGGGCACGCACACGCACAGGCAGGCCCTCGACGCCGGGGTGCGCCTGCACGGCTGCACGGTTCATTTCGTCGTGCCGGACCTCGATGCCGGTCCGATCCTGGCGCAGGCGGCGATCCCAGTCCGCCAGAACGACGATCCGGACAGCCTCGCAGACCGGGTGATCGTGCAGGAGCGCCGGCTCTACCCGGCGGTGCTGGCTCTGGTCGCGGGCGGCCAGGCACGGCTCGAAGGCGGCCGCGTCATCCTCGCTGCCCAGGCTCCTGACGGAGCGCTCCTCAGCCTGTAGCGGGACCGCGAGGGGACGGCCCCTTCGGCGGGGTCCGGGGGCGGCGCCCCGGGGCCGTCTCAGATCGGCCGCTGCAGCTTGCAGCTGTCCAGCGCCGACAGCGCCTTGGCGCGCGCAGAATCGTTGAAATAGCCGGTGGCCCGGTAGGCTTCGATCTCGGATTCGTCGAGGCTGCGCAGGGTCTGCCGGGCGTAGCAGCCGCAGGGGCGCTCCAGGGACGCCTCGGTGGCGCTGGTCAGGCGGGCCTGGACGATGGTGCAGGCATGGCGGACGCGGCCTTCGAGATTGGCCTTGGTGGCGCTCCTGAGCGCCGGATCCGGCTCGTATTGCTGGAATGGGGCCGAGGATCCGCCCGCGAGGGCGGCGGTCGCGCCGAGCGCGACGAGGCCGGTCGCGATCAGGAGGGGCAGGCGGCGTAGCGTCATGGTCGTCAGGGTCCAACGGGCTGAGGTATCCGAAGTCAGCCGTTGGACGCTTCCGGGCTCCGCCCCGTCAATGGCCGGCCGGACACACAAGGCGGCATTTGCCCCGTGGCCGGACGCGACGCCGGACGATGGCCGGGCGGTGTGCCCGCCCCGCCACCGTCCCCGGGATCACCCGACGATGTCGGAATCCTGGAAGAACTGCGCGATCTCGATCTTGGCGTTCTCGGCGCTGTCCGAGCCGTGGACGGTGTTCTCGCCGACCGACTCCGCGAACTTCTTGCGGATCGTGCCGTCCGCGGCCTGGGCCGGGTTCGTGGCGCCCATGACCTCACGGTACTTCGCTACCGCGTTCTCGCCCTCCAGGACCTGGACCACCACCGGACCGGAGGTCATGAAGCTGACCAGCTCGCCGAAGAACGGGCGCTCCTTGTGGACCTCGTAGAACGTCTCGGCCTGCGCCTGACTCAGGTGGATGCGGCGCTGGCCGACGATGCGCAGGCCCGCCTCCTCGATCACCGCGTTGACCGCGCCGGTCAGGTTCCGCCGCGTGGCGTCGGGCTTCAGGATCGAGAAGGTGCGCTCGGTGGCCATGGTGCGTCCGGTCTGTCTGTGGAAAAGGCGGATGGCGTGCCGGGATCCCCGACGCGCCTGGGGAGCGAAAATTTCGCTTCGGCGCCGGGCTTATAGCGGTCGGCCCCTACGGTCTCAAGCGGCGCTGGGCAGACCCCGGGGCAAGCGTGGCCGTGGCTCCGCCGCAACACCGCCGAAAAATCGCCTGAATGCGACGGCTCTGTCGTGTCCATCGACTTCGTCCATCCCCCGGGCGTCCGCGACGCCCCTTCCCCGGAGACGAACCATGCGCCTCGCCTTCAGTGCCGCCCTGCTCCTCGCCGGCCTTTCCGCCGCCGCCGCCGACACCGCCAAGGACCCCTCCGGCACCTGGCTGACCGGAGACGGCCGCGCCAAGATCCGGATCGACCGGTGCGGGCCGGGCCAGACGCTCGTCTGCGGGAAGGTCGTCTGGCTGAAGACGCCGACCACCGAGGCCGGCGCCCCCCGCACCGATCTGAAGAACCCGGATCCGAAGAAGCGCAGCCGCCCGGTGATCGGCCTGCAGCTCATCGACGGCCTGAAGCCCGACGACGAGAAGTTCACCGGCGAACTTTACAACGTCGAGGAGGGCAAGATCTACACGGTCAGCCTCGAGCGCGAGAGCGCGGCTGAACTCAGCGTCTCCGGCTGCATGCTGCGGATCCTGTGCGGCTCCCAGACCTGGACGCGGGTGCCGGATGTGAACCAGCAGGCCGCCAACAAGAACTGACCGCTCGTCAGATCGCCGCGAGGCCGCGCTGGACCGCCGGCCTCGCCAGCACGGCCTCCAGCCAGCGGGTCACGTTCGGCAGCGCGCTGATATCGACGCCCTGCTTGAAGTTGAGCTTCGCCCAGGTGATCGTCGCGATGTCGGCGATGGAATAGTCGTCGGCGAGATAGGCCCGGCCGGCGAGGCGGCGCTCCAAGACCCCGTAAAGACGCTTGGCCTCGGCGGTGAACCGCTCGATCGCGTACGGGACCTTCTCGGGCGCGTAGATCTTGAAATGGTGGGTCTGCCCCAGCATCGGCCCAAAGCCCGCCACCTGCCAGAACAGCCATTCGTCCACGGCGACGCGGGCGCGCTCGTCCGAAGGGTAGAAGCAACCGGTCTTCCGACCGAGATATTGCAGGATCGCGCCCGACTCGAACACCGAGATCGGCTGGCCGCCCGGCCCGTCCGGATCGACGATGGCGGGGATCTTGTTGTTGGGCGAGATCGCCAGGAAGTCGGGGGCGAACTGCTCGTTCTTGGCGATATCCACCGGGACGATCCGGTAGGGGAGCCCGCACTCCTCCAGCATGATCGGAATTTTCCAGCCGTTCGGCGTGCTCCAGGTATGGACGTCGATCGGACGCCCCGACACCGCTGCCATGCTCAATCTGCTCCTCGACCGAACCGTCGGCGGCGCGGCGCTCCTGGGCCGGGTTCGGACAATGCCGGCAGTGAAGACGATTTCCCGGCCGCGCTCAAGGGCAACGCCGCCGCCACGCTCACGATTGCGAGATCGATCGCCGCGCCTGTTGGCAGTGTGCGGTACACCCTTGCCGGGCCGGCCGGTCAGCGGCGAAACTCCGCGCCCGGGCGCCGAAGCGGCGCGTGGGGGGATTCGAGGATGATCGACCGACTTGTGAGGTTTGCGGCCCTGGCCGTGCCGCTGCTCGTTATGCAGCCCGTGATGGCCAAGGAGGCGCCCGCGAAGGCACCGGCCGCCGCCGAGGCGCCTGCCGCGGCGCCGAGCGCCCCGGGCGCGAAGGAACCGAGCCCCGGTCAGGCCGCCGCGCGCACGCGTCAGAAGACCTGCGGCGCCGAGTGGCGCGCATTGACCGACGTGCAGAAGACCGCTCAGGGGCCGAAATGGCCGCAATACTGGAGCAAGTGCAACAAGCGCCTGAAGGGCGGCGACAAGGCTTGAGACGGTCGCGAACCGTCGCGCTGCTCGTGTGTTCCTATCGCCGGAACAGGGATTACCGGGGAGACGCACCATGACGGACCGCTCGCCGCGCCGGCGGATAGCCAGCATCGGGCACGGCCGGGGCCGGCATGGCTGAGGCTGCAGCCGGCGCGGACCGGTCTTCCGGCTCCGTCGCCGACCGCCTGATCGCGTTCCTCGACGCCTGGGTGCCCAAGCCGGCGGCCTGGGCCTTCGCCCTGCGCATTTGGATCGCCATGATGGTGGCGCTCGGTGCCGCCTTCTGGCTCCAGTTGGACAGCGCCTCGTCGGCGGCGACCTGCGTGGCGATCCTCGCTCAGCCGAAGCGCGGACAGGCGATCTCCAAGGCTGTGTACCGGCTCCTCGGCACGCTGATCGGTGCATTCGTGTCGATCGTGCTCGTGGCACTGTTCGGGCAGGATCGAGTCCTGCTGCTCCTGAGCTTCACGGTCTGGCTCGGACTGTGCGTGTTCGTGGCGCAGTACCTCCAGGACACCCGCGCTTACGGGGCGATGCTGTCGGGCTACACCGTGGCGATCATCGCCCTCGGACAAATCGACGATCCGCAGGGGGCCTTCGACGCCGCCGTTTCCCGCGTGGCCGTGATCGTCCTCGGGATCGTGGCGATCACCTTCATCAACGACGCGCTGGCCTCGCCGAGCACGTGGCGGGCGTTGCTGCCGCGCCTGCGCGAGGCCTGGGACGGGACGCGGGCCTATGCCCGGGAGACCCTGGACGAGGGCGATCTCGGCGCGCCGCGCACCGCCGCGCTGATCCGGACGATCGCGCCCATGCGGGCCGATGCCAGTGCCATCGCGGGGGAACTCGACGACGGTCCCTTCCGGGCAGCCGGCGCGCGCAGCTGCATCGCGGCGCTCTACGTGATGGCCGCATCGATCCGCACCGTGGCGGCGGCGGCCGTCTGCCTGCGGAACCCGGGCCCCGCGGTCGCGGAGGCCATGGCGATCTGCCGCCGGGTGGCCGACGCGCCCGATCCGGAGTCCCTCGACCGCGATGACGAGCGCCTGCGCGACCTGGTCGATGACGCGATTCGCGACGGGCGCCGGCCCCTCGACGAGGTCGTGGTACTTCAGCGCGCCCTCGATTTCGTCTGCGCGGCGACCTTCGCCCAGGACGGGATCGGCGCCGTGGCCGACGGCCACCGACCGTTGCGCGACGCCACGCTGCCCACGCACCGGGATTTCCCCGTGGCCCTGCGCGGCGCCCTTCGGGTGGCCCTTGGTTTCGCGGCGACGGCCGCGGCCTTCGTCGCCCTCGGCCTGCCCCAGGCCTCGTTCGCCCTGGTCCAGGTCGCTGCCACCGCGGCCCTGTCGTCGACGACACCCGATCCCAAGAAATTTGCCAACGGCGTGGTCGTCGGGATGTGCCTCGCCGCGACCTTCGCCGGGATTGCCCGGTTCGTGTTCCTCAACGGCGTCCAGGGCTTCCCGATGCTCGCCATGGCGATGGCGCCGGTGATCTTCCTCGGCTGCTTTCTCTCGCTGAACCCCAAGACCTTCGGCATCGGCTTCATCCTGATCGTGTTCTTCCCGGTGCTGCTCGGCCCGTCGAACCCGCAGACCTACGACGCCCAGACCTTCCTGCTGAACGGGTTCCTGGTCGTGGTCGCGGCCGTCGTCCTGTCGATCCTCGTGCGCATCCTGATCCCGGTCACGCCGGCGCAGCAGCGGATTTTTGCCCTGGATTCTGCGCGCCGGGCCCTGGCGGACGCCCTCGTCGGCGAGGGTGGGGACGCGACCACGCGCACCAGCCTGAACGCGGACCGGCTGTTCCAATTCGCCGGCTACAGCTCCGGGAGCGGCGCGGTGCGGCGGGCCAGTCTCTCGCACGCCTTCGCGCTCGCCCGGCTGGAATCGGCCGCCGCCCGCGCCCATGCCGAGCTGCGCCGGCTGTGGCCGGCGGCGGCGTTACGCGACGCGATCCTGCGGGCCCGCTCGGGCTTGGCGGCGGGGGACGATCGCGCCCTCGAATCGGCGGCCGGCGCACTGATCCGCGCTGCATCCCGGCAGGATCGGATCGTCCGCCTCACGACGGCACGGGCCGCCAGCGACCTCGTAAGCGCGGCGCGAACCGTCGCCCGACACCGGACGTTCCTCCACCGTCTCGACATCGCCCCGTTCTAACGTCTTCAGCAGATGGGATTTTCGGCACGGTCATGTACGAGGACATTCACATCGGCGGGGTCCTGATCTCCTCCTTCGTGGGATATGCCCTGGCGGCGTTCGTCATCCTCCTCCTGTTGCGCTGGTTCTTCGCCCGCATCCGCTTCAGCCGCTACGTTGCCAATGCGCCGCTGGCCGAGGCCGGCATCTACGTCTGTGTTCTCGCTGTCCTCATCGCGTTGATCTGAATGTCCGAAACCACCGCCGACGAGGATGATCCCAAGCCCGCGCACCGCGAGGGGAGGACGGATCACGCCGATCTCATGCCGGTCGTCCCGCGCCGGGGCCGGGCCGCCAAGGTCTTCCGCTTGGCCGCGACCGCCTTCATCCTGCTCGTCGCCGTGGCGGCGGCGGCTTACGTCTGGGAGTTCTACGTCGCGGCGCCCTGGACGCGGGACGGGACCGTGCGGGTGCAAGTCGCCAACATCGCCCCGCAGGTCGCCGGCCAGATCGTCGACGTCCGGGTCCGGGACAACCAGACCGTCCATAAGGGCGACGTGCTCTACGTGATCGATCCGGTCGATTTCGAGGTCTCGGTGACCTCGGCCGAGGCCGAGGTCCAGAATCGCGAGGCCGATCTCCAGGTCAAGAATGCGCAATCGGCCAGACGGCAGGCGCTGACCACGGTCTCGACCTCGATCGAAGAGAAGCAGCAATATGCCGGCACCGCGAAGATCGCCGCGGCGGCCCTGGAAAGCGCGCAGGCGCAGCTGAGGCAGGCCAAGATCAACCTCGAACGCACCCAGGTGAAATCCACCGTCAACGGACGCGTCACCAACCTGCTGATGCGGGTCGGCGACTACGCTCGGACCGGAACCTCGAACATCAGCGTGGTCGACACCGATTCGTTCTGGATCGACGGCTATTTCGAGGAAACCAAGATGCCCAACATCCATGTGGGCGACCGGGCCGAGGTCAAGCTGATGGGCTTCGACCCGCACCTGGCCGGGACGGTGGAGAGCATCACGCTGGGCATCTCGACGGCGAACGCCGCCTCCAGCACGCAGGGCCTGCCCGACGTCAATCCGGTCTATACCTGGGTGCGGCTGGCGCAGCGTGTCCCGGTCCGCATCCGCATCGACCATTTCCCGCCGGAGGTCCCGCTGATCGCCGGTATGACCGCCACCGTGGTGGTCAATGGCGGCCGGGCGCCCGCGCCGACCTGGTTCATGGACCTGCGCGCGCGCGTCTCCGCCCTGACCGATTCGGCGGCCACGCCCACGGTCGAGGCGCAGCGGCGTTGATAGCGCCTTCAATGGCAGCGGTGTCGAACGTTCCGATCCTGAATCTGTTGCCAATCCCGGCCCGATTCGGACGGCTTGGCACCGCAGACGCGTGAACGGCGAAGGTCGGCCGACGCTCGACCGGCGCGGCGACACGGATGAACCTCTCGAAGGGACATCCGGTTTCAGCTCGAGAACGATAAGAGCGACGGCAAATCAATGGGGCGCCACTGAAGTTTCTGCAACGCCGCGGAAGCGATCCAAGCCCTAGAGCCGCCGGCTAAAGCGTTGCGGAACGCCACTCGCGCCGGGGCAAAAAGCATTCTCTCGGAGAATTCCATGTTGACCTGTCGCCGAGACGGGCGCAGTCTTTATATGTGCTTCGCGAATGCAGGCACGGACCGGCCGGAAACTTTGATCTTATTAGGTTTCGTAACGGTGACGGTCGGCTGAAGCTGGAGGAGACAGGCATGACTCCACCGCAGCGGAACGCCGCCTAGACGGATCCGGGATCGGTTCGGCCCGGGGCCTAGCGGCACGATACGAGCAGCCGGACGGAAGCGGCTCCAGGGGCGCAGAAGCGGCCGACACGGCACGCCTTCGAATGCGCGAAAGGCCCCGATTCGAGCCGTTCCGCCGCGGTCTCGTCACCCAAGATTGCATCATCCGACCACCCACCTGCCCGGCGGCGCCGCGGCGGGGTATCGTCGTGGCCCAAGCATCAGGCTTCAGCCGGAGTCCGGGCTCGAGCGGATCAGCCGCCCATGCCCGGGACCCGAAGCGATGACGACGCGCCGGCGGCTCAGGCGATCCCGAGCTTGTCCTTGAGCAGCGCGTTCACCGCCGCCGGGTTCGCCTTGCCGCCCGTGGCCTTCATGGTCTGGCCGACGAACCAGCCGAGCAGGGTCGGCTTCTCCTTGGCCTGGGCGACCTTGTCGGGGTTGGCCGCGATGATTTTGTCGATCGCCGCCTCGATGGCTCCGGTATCGGTCACCTGCTTCAGGCCACGGCTCTCGACCAGGGCACGCGGGTCGCCACCCTCGGTCCAGACGATCTCGAACAAGTCCTTGGCGATCTTGCCCGAGATCACACCCTCGCAGATCAGGTCGACGATCGCCCCGAGCTGGCTCGCGGAGACCGGGCTCGCCTCGATGGACAGGCCTTCCTTGTTGAGGCGGCCGAACAGCTCGTTGATCACCCAATTGGCTGCAGCCTTGCCATCCCGGCCCTTGGCGACGGCCTCGTAATAGTCAGCCGAAGCCCGCTCGGCCACGAGCACGCCGGCATCGTAGGGCGAGAGGCCGTAATCCGTGACGAACCGCGCCTTCTTGGCGTCCGGCAGTTCCGGCAGGCCGACAGCCAGCGCGTCGACGTAAGCCTGGTCGAATTCGAGCGGCAACAGGTCCGGGTCGGGGAAGTAGCGGTAATCGTGCGCCTCCTCCTTCGAGCGCATCGAGCGGGTCTCGCCCTTGCCTGGATCGAACAGGCGGGTCTCCTGGTCGATCGTGCCGCCATCCTCCAGGATCGCGATCTGGCGGCGCGCCTCGGTCTCGATCGCCTGGCCGATGAAGCGGATCGAGTTGACGTTCTTGATCTCGCAGCGCGTGCCGAGCGGCTCGCCGGGGCGGCGCACGGAGACGTTCACGTCGGCGCGGAGCGACCCCTTCTCCATGTCGCCGTCGCAGGTGCCGAGATAGCGCAGGATCGTGCGGAGCTTGGTGACGTAGGCCTTGGCCTCCTCCGACGAGCGCAGGTCCGGCCGGGAGACGATCTCCATCAGCGCCACCCCCGACCGGTTGAGGTCGACGAAGCTGCGCAGGGGGTCCTGATCGTGCAGCGACTTACCGGCATCCTGCTCCAGGTGCAGGCGCTCGATGCCGACCGTGATCGCCGTGCCGTCGGCCATGTCGACCAGCACCTCGCCCTCACCGACGATCGGGTCCTTGTACTGCGAGATCTGATAGCCCTGCGGCAGATCCGGATAAAAATAGTTCTTCCGGTCGAAGACCGAGCGCAGGTTGATCTGCGCCTTCAGACCGAGCCCGGTGCGCACCGCCTGGGCAACGCATTCGGCGTTGATCACCGGCAGCATGCCGGGCATCGCCGCATCGACCAGCGAGACATGATCGTTCGGCTCGGCCCCGAACTCGGTGGAGGCGCCAGAGAACAGCTTCGCCCGGCTGGAAACCTGGGCATGGACCTCCATGCCGACGACCACCTCCCAATCGTGGAGGCCGCCCTTGATCAGCTTCTTGGGGTCGACAGGTGCGTTCATGATCGTCCGGGCCGGAAAGGCTTGTCAGGGGCTTCCCACTCCCACCCTCATCCCGAGGTGTCGCGCAGCGGCCTCGAAGGAGGGCTCCTTCGCGGCCCGCTCGCGCGGGCGCCTCAGGATGAGGGCGCGGGTGGGAGCGGGTGTCGTTCGGTCAATTACGGGCCGCTCGCGACAAGAATCAAGCGCGGCGTCCGACGGCGCGCCGTGCCCCGTAGCCGAGGATCGCCCAGAGCAGCGCCGCCAGGGCCCGGACCGGGAAGAAGGTCGGCCCGTCATGGGTGACCGGCGCCGGCCAGGGGATGCCGGCGGCGCTCACCGCCCAGGAGAACAGCACCGAGAAGCCGAGCGCCGCGATCGCCGCGATGAACACCTTGCCGAACTGGCTCGCAGTCCAGCCGAGATAGACCGCCACCACGATCAGCGCCGGATCGAACCCGGCCCAGATCCAGACCGTCCAGGGATAATACGGGACGGTCATGCCCACCACGGCTCAGGCAGCTTGGTCCGCCCGGCCGAATCCTCGATCACCTGGGCGACCGCGAACAGCGTCTCCTCGTCGAAGGGTCGGCCGATCAGCTGGAGACCCAGCGGCAGGCCCTGACCGTCGAGCCCCGCCGGGACCGCGATGCCCGGCAGCCCGGCCATGTTCACCGTCACGGTGAACACGTCGTTGAGGTACATCTCCACCGGGTCGGCCGAGGCCTTCTCGCCGATGCCGAAGGCGGCCGACGGGGTGGCGGGGGTGAGGATCGCGTCGATCCCGGAGGCGTAGGCCGCCTCGAAGTCGCGCTTGATCAGCGTGCGGATCTTCTGCGCCCGGACGTAATAGGCGTCGTAGTAGCCCGCCGAGAGCACGTAGGTGCCGATCATGATCCGGCGCTTCACCTCGCGGCCGAAGCCGGCCGCGCGGGTGTTCTCGTACATCCCGGCGATGTCCTTGCCGGGGACGCGCAGGCCGTAGCGGACGCCATCGTAGCGGGCGAGGTTCGAGGAGGCCTCGGCCGGGGCGACGATATAGTAAGCGGGCAGCGCGTAGGACGTGTGCGGCAATGAGATGTCGCGGATGGTGGCGCCGGCCGCTTTCAGCCACGCCGCGCCCTCGTCCCAGAGCTTCTGGATCTCGGCCGGCATGCCGTCGACCCGGTACTCCTTCGGGATGCCGATGGTCAGCCCCTTCACGCCCCGGGAGACCGCGGCCTCGAAATCGGGCACGGTCAGATCGGCGCAGGTCGTGTCCCGGGCGTCCGCGCCGGCCATCGAGCCGAGCAGGATCGCGCAGTCGCGCACCGTCCGGGCGATCGGACCGGCCTGATCGAGCGAGGAGGCGAACGCCACCGTGCCCCAGCGCGAGCAGCGCCCGTAGGTCGGCTTGATTCCGACGGTGCCGGTGAAGGCGGCTGGCTGGCGGATCGAGCCGCCGGTGTCGGTGGCGGTGGCGCCGAGGCAGAGCCGCGCGGCGACTGCCGCGGCGGAACCGCCCGAGGAGCCGCCGGGCACGAGCGGCGCGTCGGAGCCCGCCCGCCGCCACGGCGAGACGACGTTGCCGTAGGCGCTGGTCTCGTTCGACGAGCCCATGGCGAATTCGTCGAGGTTCAGCTTGCCGAGCATCACGGCGCCGTCGCGCCACAGATTGGCCGAGACGGCCGATTCGTAATGCGGTTCGAAGGTCTCCAGGATCTTGGACCCCGCCGTGGTGATCACCCCGTCCGTGCAGAACAGGTCCTTGATCCCGAGCGGAATGCCCTCCAGCGGACGGGCTTCGCCGGTGGCGATTTTCTCGTCCGCAGCATCCGCCATCGCGAGGGCCCGGTCGGGCGTCTCCCGGATGAAGGCATTGAGGATGCGAGCCTTCCCGATCGCGTCGAGATGCGCCTGCGTCAGCTCGCGGGCCGAGATCCGCTTCGCCTTGAGGGCGTCGCGCGCCTCGGCCAGGGTGAGTTCGTTCGGATTCACGCTGTTCACGTCCCCGCGCGCCGCGGCGCGTCCGCACAAAATCCGGTCCGCAAGGTCCGGGCCGAAGCTCCGAGCCGAGCGCCTACTCGACCACCTTCGGAACCAGGAAGTAATTGTCCTCGGTCTCGGGAGCGTTCGCGACCACGTCGGCCGCGCGGCCACCGTCGATGACGACGTCCGCACGCTTCTTCATCGCCATCGGGGTGACGGAGGTCATCGCCTCGACGCCGGAGACGTCGACCGCGCCGAGCTGCTCAACGAAGGCCAGGATCGCGTTGAGTTCGCCCTGCAGCGGACCGACCTCGTCGTCGGTGACCGCGATGCGCGCCAGATGCGCGATGCGCCGAACCGTCTTCTCGTCGACCGACATGCCGTCCCGTTCGTCCTGGTCCGGGAGCGGCCTCCCGGGATCGGCCGGCCTATAGCACCGGGCTCCGATCGGCCGCAACGCGGGCGGCACGCGGTCACCGGGCCGGCGCAGCCTCGGGCGATCAGCCGCGCGCGATCCGGTCCCGGTCTCAGGTCACGACGTGGTGCGGCGTCACCGACATCTCGATGGTGACGCCGGGTCGCCGGGGGGGCTGGACCAGCGCCTGGGCAAAGCCCAGGACCAGGATCTCGAAGGCCAGCAGCAGCATCAGGCGATGCTTGCGGGCCATGGCCGGGGCGGCCCGGGATGTTGCTGAACGGGAGAGCGGGCCGATCGTCGACAAGGCGTGACCCCGAGCGGTGGTTTAACGAAGCTTTAACCTACCTAATCGCGAACCGCTCCGCGTGCATCCGGGGCGATCTACGGAGTGCGGCATGCCTGTGGATGAAGGAGCGGAACCGATGTGGGAGCGGGTGTTCACCAGCTTGGTGCCGGGATTCGCGCCGGACGCGGCAGCGCTCGATCGCGCGGCTGCGGAGCTGGGCTTTCCCCTTCCGGATTCCTACCGCGACTTCTGTCGGACCTGCGGTGTCGGCGTGGCCGGCGGTCACATCAGGATCGCCGTGCCGGCCCCCTTCGAGGCGAGCGACCTGATCACGCAGGCTGGCGTCATCGCCCACAGCGTCGGCGCCGCCGTGCGACTGCTGGACGACGCGGCGGAGCCGCACCGTTTCGATGTCGAGGATGGCGACCCGGGGGTCGTCGAGCGCGCCTGCTTCTTCGGCCATGCCGAGGACGGCAGCTTCCTGTTCTGGGACGTGACCGGCAGCGGCGCGGAATACGATATCTGGCTGCTCGCGCCCGATCTCGAGACGGTCCGGTTCGGCGGCGAGACCCTTTTCGATTTCTTCTCGCAGGTCACCGGCCCCACCGCCGCGCTGATTCTCGGACCGGGTATGGAGCCCCTGCCCGCCCGGTTCGAGGGTGTCTCGGCGGCGATCCTGGGCCGGAGCGGGCAGGCGGAATTATGAACCACGACGCGCTACGTGCCTTCGCCGCCGCCTCGCAGGGTGGGGCGCGGCTGATCGGCATCGATCTCGGCACCAAGACGATCGGACTTGCGCTATCGGATCTGGGGCGCCAGATCGCGACGCCGCTGGAGACGATCCGTCGGGTGAAGTTTACGCCGGATGCCCAGCGCCTCGCCGCCCTGTGTCGCCAGCATGCGGTGGGCGGCCTCGTGGTCGGTCTGCCGCTGAACATGGACGGGAGCGAGGGGCCACGGGTCCAGTCGACGCGGGCCTTCGTGCGCAACCTGGCGCCGATCCTGCCCCTGCCCCACGTCTTCTTCGACGAGCGGCTGTCGACCGCGGTCGTGACCCGGGCGCTGATCGAGGCCGACGCGTCCCGGGCCCGACGCGGGGAACTGGTGGACAAGCTCGCCGCCGCCTACATCCTCCAGGGTTGCCTCGACGTGATGCGCCATGTCGCCGACGTCGATTTCAACGCCGATCCGCTCAACGACTGACCAGCGAGACCGTGCCGCTACCGTGGCGCTCGATCCGCCCGTCGAGTTCGAGTTCCAGCAGCACGGTCTGCACGATGCGGATCCCGACATTGGCGCTGCGGGCCAGCGCGTCGGTCCCGACCGGGCTCGGACCCAGAAGCGCGACGATGCGTGCGCGATCATCCACGGGCTCGGGCGGATCGTCCGGGTCCTCGAACGATTCGGATACGGGCGGCCGTGAGATGTCTCGAGCCCCCAGCTCCCCCGGGCTCAGCGCATCGAGGTCGATCTCGTCCCAGAAGTCGGGCTGATCTCGGAGGTCCGGCCGCCCCCGTACGGGGGCGGCGTCCGCCTCCGGGCCGTGCTCGATGATCGGACCGATCACATCGAGCACGTGTGCGACGTCGGACACGAGGGTTGCGCCCTGGCGGATCAAATCGTTGGTGCCCTCGGCGCGGGGATCGAGGGGCGAGCCCGGGACCGCGAAGACCTCGCGGTTCTGCTCCAGGGCGTAGCGCGCCGTGATGAGCGAACCGGAGCGGCGCGCCGCCTCGATCACGACGGTGCCGTAGGACAGGCCGGAGATGATCCGGTTGCGCCGGGGGAAATCGCGGCCGCGCGGCTCCCAGCCCATCGGCATCTCGGCCACGATGGCGCCGCCCTCCCCCAGGATCGCGTCGACCAGGGCGGCGTGGCTCGCCGGGTAGATCCGGTCCTGACCGCCGGCCATCACCGCGACGGTGCCGGTCTGCAGGCTGGCCTTGTGGGCCCGGGCGTCGATGCCCCGGGCGAGGCCCGAGACCACCGCCAGCCCCGCCTCGCCGAGGCCGCGGGCCAGCCGCTCCGTGAAGGCGAGCCCGGCCGTCGAGGCGTTGCGCGAACCGACGAGGGCCACAGCCGGACGGTTCAGGATTGCGGCGCCGCGCAGGGCCAGGAGCGGCGGCGCCGCATCGGTCTGCTGGAGGAGGCGTGGGTAATCCGCCTCGCCGGTGGCGATCAGCCGTCCGCCGAGGCGGGCCAGGGCCGCCAGCTCGTCCTCGGCCTGGGCGCGGATCGGGGGCTCCAGCCGCTTGCCCTGCCGGCGTGCGAGGTCGGGAAGGGCATCGAGGGCGGCACCGGCACCGGCGAATCGGTTGACGAGCGTGCGGAAGGTGCGCGGCCCGACTCCGTCGGTGCGGATCAGGCGCAGCCAGTCGAGACGCTGGGCATCGGTGAGCTGCATGCACCCCCCAAGGACCGCGCCACGCGCGTGCGCTCAGCCCTTCTGGCCGATGCGCCCCTCGGTGCCGGACGCGAGCCGGCGGATGTTGGGCGCGTGCTTCCACCATAGCAGCACGCCCAGCAGCAGGAACAGCACAGCTTGCATCGGCGCGCCGAGGGCCCACAGGACCAGCGGCGTCGCCGCCGAGGCGGCCAAGGCCGCCAGCGACGAGTATTTCAGCGCGAAGGCGAGACCGAGCCAGATCGCCGCGAAGATTCCGAGCGTCGGCGGGCTGAAGGCGAGGAGCACGCCGATGAAGGTCGCGACACCCTTGCCGCCCTTGAAGCCGAGCCAGACCGGGAAGAGATGGCCCAGAAACGCGCCCAGCCCGGCGGCGAGGGCGGGCCCCTCCCCGAGGCCCTTGGCGATCAGGACCGCCACCGTGCCCTTGAGGGCATCGCCCAGCAGGGTCGCGGCGGCGAGACCCTTGCGGCCGGTGCGCAGCACGTTGGTGGCGCCGATATTGCCGGAGCCGATCGCCCGCACGTCCCCGAGCCCAGCGAATCGCGTCAGGATCAGCCCGAACGGGATCGCGCCCAGGGCATAGCCGAGGGCCAGGGCGCCGAGCGCGGCGGGGGTCGCGAGATCCGCGAGCATCAGGCGGCAGCCGCCAGATCGTCGACCGCGTGGACGATCCGCCCGCCGACCAGCGTCAGGACCGCGGCGCCCTGCAGGCGCGCCTCGTCGAAGGGCGAGTTCTTCGAGCGGGACTTCAGCCGCCTTTTGTCGAGGACGTAGGGCAGATCGGGATCGATCAGCACCAGATCGGCCGGTGCTCCGACCGCGAGGCGCCCGGCCTCGCGCCTGAGGATCCGGGCCGGGTTCACCGTCAGGGCGGCGACGAGCTTGGGAAACGCCAGATCGCCGGTATGGACGAGGCGCAGGGCGGCGCCGAGCAGGGTCTCGATGCCGAGCGCTCCGTCCGCGGCCTCCGCGAAGGGCAGGCGCTTGGTCTCGACATCCTGCGGGTTGTGGTCGGACACGACCACGTCGATCACGCCCTCGCCGAGCCCGCGCACCACCGCGTGCCGGTCGGCCTCGTCGCGCAATGGCGGCGAGAGGCGACAGAAGGTCCGGTAATGGCCGATGTCGTTCTCGTTGAGCACGAGGTTGTTCACCGAGACCCCGCAAGTCACCGGCAATCCGTCCTGCTTGGCCCGGCGGACGATCTCCACCGAATCGGCGCAGGAGATCATGGCGGCGTGGTAGCGGGCGCCGGTCAGCCGGACGAGGCGGATGTCGCGCTCCAGCATCACGGTCTCCGCCTCGCGGGGGATGCCCATCAGCCCGAGGCGCGAGGCGAGTTCACCCTCGTTCATCACGCCCTCGGCCACGAGGTCGGCATCCTCGACATGCTGCATCAGCAGGGCGTCGAAATCCCTTGCGTAGGTCAGGGCGCGGCGCATCACCTGGGCGTTGCCCACCGCGTGCAGCCCGTCCGTGAACGCGACGGCGCCGGCCTCCTTGAGCAGGCCGAACTCGGTCATCTCCTTGCCGGCCAAGCCCTTGGTGATCGCGGCGGCGGGCAGGACATTGACGCTCGCCGTGTCGCGGGCGCGGCGCAGCACGAAATCCACGATGGCCGGCCCGTCGATGATCGGGTTGGTATCCGGCATGCAGACCAGGGTGGTGACGCCGCCCGCGGCGGCGGCGGCGCTCGCCGAGGCCAGGGTCTCACGGTGCTCCGCCCCCGGCTCGCCCACGAAGGCGCGCATGTCGATCAGCCCGGGCGTCAGGACCCGGCCGGCGCAGTCGATCCGCGTGACGTCAGCCGGGGCACCGGGGGCCGCGCCGGCGGCGATGTCGGCGATCCGACCGTCCCGGACGAGGATCGCGCCGGCGGTCTCGCGCCCGGTCTCCGGATCGAGGAGGGTCGCGTTGGCGAGAAGGGTGCTGCTCACAGGGGCGTCCTCGCCGATGAAGCCGTGCCGTCGAGACGCATGGCGAGACCGGCCGCCGCCATATGGGCCTTGGCCTCAGCGATGCTCGCCTGTCCGAAATGGAAGATCGAGGCCGCCAGCACGGCGCTCGCGCCGCCCTCGGCCACGCCGGCCACGAGATCGTCGAGCCCGCCGACGCCGCCGGAGGCGATCACCGGCACGGTGACCGCGTCGCTGATCGCCCGCGTCAGGGCAAGGTCGTAGCCCGAGCGGGTGCCGTCCTTGTCCATGGAGGTGACCAGCAACTCGCCGGCGCCCCTCCCGGCGACCAGCTTCGCGAAGGCGACGGCGTCGATGCCGGTCGGATCGCGTCCGCCATGGGTGAAGATCGCCCAGGCATCGGGTTCGCCGGGGCCGGAGACGCGCTTCGCGTCGATCGCCACGACGATGCATTGGGCGCCGAACTTCTCCGCCGCCCGGGCGACGAGGTCCGGGTCCTTCACCGCCGCGGTGTTGATCGCGACCTTGTCGGCGCCGGCGAGCAGCAGCGCCCGGACATCCTCGACGGCGCGCACGCCGCCGCCGACGGTGAGCGGCATGAAGCAGGCCTCGGCGGTTCGGCTGACGATGTCGAGCAGCGTGCCCCGGGCCTCGCGGCTCGCCGTGATATCGAGAAAGCACAGTTCGTCGGCGCCGGCCGCGTCGTAGACCTTGGCCGCCTCCACCGGATCGCCGGCATCGCGCAGGCCCTCGAAGCGCACGCCCTTCACGACACGCCCGTCCTTCACGTCAAGACAGGGGATGATGCGGGTCTTGAGCACGGCGTCTCGACGGGGAGTCAGGCTTCGGAGTCGATCGCGAAGTGGCGATCCATGATGTCTTGATAGGCGTAGGGGCAGGTTTCCGGAAAGCGCTTGACCAACAGGCCCGTCTCCTTCGCGGCATCGAGGCGTGCAACGCGGTACGCCTTCGATACAGCCTCGGCCAGACGACCTTTCAAGCCGGGGCTTTCGATCAACTCTTCGGCGATGTGGACGCGGTGCGTCGCGATCGAGATCGCCCAACTGCGCGTTCGCTTTGCCGGCTGGTGATCGAACTTGAGCATGTGCATCAGCACGACGCGCAAGGCGCTCACCAGACTGGCGTACTGGCTCCTGCCCAAGCTCTCGATCTCCTCGGCCAGATTCTCGCGATCAAGCGCCGAGAAGTCGCCGGAGCGCAGACGCGCGCCCTGCTCCTGGGTCCAGGTGTAGAAATCGTCCGCATAAGCCGTTCCGCCCGGGACCGGTCGGACCTTCACCGCCGTCATCGAAGCCCCCCGCTCGGTGCCATCACCGGGGATGACGTATCACGAAGCCGATCCGCGCGCCGCAGCGATCGCCGTCAGTGCCGCCTGCGGGTCGATGCGCCCATCGTAGAGCGCCCGCCCGGTGATGGCGCCGGCGATCAGCGCGCAATCGGGCTGGAGCAGGCGGTGTACGTCGTCGATCGAGGCGAGGCCGCCGGAGGCGATCACCGGGATGCGCACGGCCTGCGCCAGCGCCAGGGTCATCTCGACGTTAAGACCCTTCAGGATCCCGTCCCGGGCGATGTCGGTGTAGATGATGGCGGCCACGCCCGCGTCTTCGAAACGACGGCCGAGTTCCTCGGCGGTCATGCTCGAGGTCTGGGCCCAGCCCTCGACGGCGACCCGCCCGTCCTTGGCGTCAATGCCGACGGCGATCTTTCCGGGATGCTGGCGGGCGGCCTCGCGGACGAAGCCGGGGTCGCGTACCGCGGCCGTGCCGATGATCACCCGGGCCACACCCTTGGCGAGCCAGCCTTCGAGGGTCTTCATCTCCCGGATGCCACCGCCGAGCTGCACCGGGATCCCAACCCGCGCCAGGATCGCGTCCACAGCGGCGGCGTTGCGCGGCGCCCCCGCGAAGGCGCCATCCAGATCGACAACGTGGAGCCAGGGGAAACCCTGCCCCTCGAAGGTCGCGGCCTGCGCGGCCGGATCGTCGCCGAAGACCTTGGCCTGGGCCATGTCACCCTGGACGAGGCGGACGCAGCGTCCCTCCTTGAGGTCGATCGCCGGGTAGAGGATCACGGGTTTTTCTGTCCTTCTGGGCGGGGCCGGATCGCGCTCACGGCCGCCAGGCCAAGAAATTCGCGATGAGCGCGAGTCCCAGGCGCTGACTCTTCTCAGGGTGGAATTGCGTCCCCGCCACGTTGTCCCGGGCGACGAGGGCGGTGATCGGTCCGCCGTAATCCGCCTGCGCGACCACGTCGTCGGGATTCTCCGGGGCCAGCGCGTAGCTGTGGACGAAGTAAGCGTGCAGGCCGTCCTCGCCGGTGGGGATGCCGGCGAGGAGGGCGTGGTCGCGGGCCGGATGCAGGGTGTTCCAGCCCATATGGGGAACCTTGAGGGACGGATCGGCTGGCCGGATCGGTCCGACATCGCCGGGAATCCAGCCGAGGCCGGGCGTGGTGGTGTATTCCAGCCCCCGGCTCGCGAGGAGCTGCATGCCCACGCAGATGCCGAGGAACGGCCGGCCCGCGCCCTGTGCGGCCTGGATCATCGCCTCGACCATGCCGGGCACGGCGTCGAGCCCGGCCCGGCAATCCGCATAGGCGCCGACGCCCGGCAGGACGATGCGGTCGGCCGCCGCCACCACATCCGGATCCGCGGTCAGGCAGATCCGCGCGTTGCGCCCGCTCTCGCGGGCCGCCCGCTCGAATGCCTTGGCGGCGGAGTGGAGGTTTCCCGATCCGTAATCGATGATCGCGACGGTCTCGGTACTCATGCGGATCTCGTCGGGGCCGTCACCGGGCCGCTTCCTGAGCGGGAAACAGGCCGATCACCGGTTCGGCGCGACGGGTCGGGCCGCCGGGAAACGGCGGCCGCGGGGCCGACACCGTGCTGTCGAGCCAGCGTCCGAAGGCCCGCGTCTCGGCCTCCTCGGGCGAGGCCGCGATGACCGTGTCGCGCATCGGCATATCGCAACGGGTGAGGGTCCAGCGGCGCAGGCTCGACGCTTCGAGCCCGATCAGCCATGCGGCCAACAGGGCCGCGATCACACCGGCGCCGGTCGGCAGGCCGAGGATGAGGCCCAGGCCGAACAGCGCGAGCAACCCGATGAGCACCATGAGTGCCGCGATCCAGAGGCGATGGTAGAGGAACCACAGCACGCTGAAGGCGAAGGCCGGCCAGGAGAACCCATCCGGTACCAGCACCGCCCGATCAAGGCCGAGACTCTCGCCCGGGCGCGCCTCGGCCGGCAGGTGGAGCGTGTAGCTGCGCATGCGCATCGCGGGACTCCGACAACGGCGCTCGTCCGGGGCCTTGGGGGCGACCGGGGAGCGCGACGACAAGACGCTCTACAGGGAGCCCTTCGTGGAGGGAATGCGCCCCTCCTCCCGCGGATCGACCGCCACTGCCGTCCGCAAGGCCCGGGCCAGACCCTTGAAGCAACTCTCGGCGATATGATGGGCGTTGTCGCCGTAGAGCGTCTCCACATGCAGGGTCAGCCCGGCATTCATGGCGAAGGCCTGGAACCACTCGCGCACGAGCTCGGTGTCAAACTGCCCGATCTTCTCGACCCGGAACGTGGTGCGGAACACCAGGAACGGCCGGCCCGAGATGTCGACGCAGACCCGGGTCAGCGCCTCGTCCATGGGCAGGTGGATGTCGGCGTAGCGGGTGACACCGCGCTTGTCGCCCAGCGCCTTGGCGAAGGCCTGGCCCAGCGCGATGCCGCAATCCTCGGCGGAATGGTGCTGATCGATATGCAGGTCGCCGACGACCTTCACGTCAAGGTCGAACAGGCCGTGCCGGGCGAACAGGTTCAGCATGTGGTCGAGGAAGCCGATGCCGGTGGCGATCGTCGATCGTCCGGTCCCGTCGAGACCGACGGTGACCGCGATGTCGGTCTCGGCCGTCTTCCGGCTGATGGTGGCGCTGCGCATTTTTCGTGGGACTTTGCGTCGGGGGCGGCCCAAGGGGCCGCGCGCGCCTTCTAGAGGGAGTTTTGCCGGAAGGGAAAGGGCAAGGCCGCCCTATCCGTTCAGGACCCGCCCGGCCACGGCGTCGAGCTTGGCGAGCAACGCCGGATCGCGGGCGGTGGGCGCGGTCATGATCGCTTCGTCGAGGGCGCGGTGCGAGCCCGCCGGGCAGGGCTCGCGCTCGGCCGGGAAGTCGCGGGCGAGCCGTGCCACGAGCCGGGCCGCCGTGTCGGCATTGCTCCGGGCCACCGCGATCACTGCGGCCACGTCCACGGCATCGTGCCCGGGATGCCAGCAATCGTAGTCGGTCACCATCGCGATCGTCGCGTAGGTGATCTCCGCCTCGCGGGCGAGTTTGGCCTCGGGCATGTTGGTCATGCCGATGACGTCGAAGCCCTGCGCCTTGTAGGCCCGGGATTCGGCGAGTGACGAGAATTGCGGCCCATCCATGCAGACATAGGTTCCGCCGCGATGGACCGCGACGCCCTCCGCCTGAGCAGCGGTGGCGATCCGGGCCTGCAGGCCCGGTCCCACCGGGTGGGCGAGGGAGACATGCGCCACACAGCCGTCGCCGAAGAACGACGAGGCGCGGCCATGGGTACGGTCGACAAATTGGTCGACCAGCACGAACAGGCCCGGGGGCAGATCCTCGCGGAACGAACCGCAGGCGGAGAGCGCCACGAGATCGGTCACGCCGGCCCGCTTCAGCGCGTCGATGTTCGCGCGGTAATTGATGCCGGACGGCGACAGCCGATGGCCGCGCCCGTGCCGGGCCAGGAACACCACCTTGGTTTCCCCGATCCGACCGATCCGAAGCGCATCGGAGGGCTCGCCCCAGGGCGAAGCGACGCGCTCCTCGCGCACGTCCTCGAGCCCCGGCAGCTCGTAAACGCCCGACCCGCCCATCACCCCGAGCACCGCTGCCGTCATCCCGGTTTCCCTTGTTTGAGCGTCATCCTGTCCGCCACCTCATCCCGAGATGTCGGAGCGGAGCGGAGGCCTAAAAGGCGCCTCCCGCAGGCAGGGCGATCCCTGGAACCGTCCTTAGAGACCCGCTGGCGCGGGCGCCTCAAGATGAGGTGGTCGACTGGGATCGATGTCGCCGCGAGACGGACCGCCGCGTTCGCCGAGCGGTAGCACGCAGCCACAGCCCAAAAAAGATGGGCCCCCCGGAGGAGGCCCATCGGTCAGATGCGAATTGACTGCGCCTCAGTAGGCCTTGTGCAGTTCCGGCTGGAGGCCGTGGACCTCGCCGCCGACATCGGCCCAAACCTTCTTCTTCACGTAGTAGAGCAGCCCCGACAGGATGATCAGGAACAGGATCACCCGGAACCCGAGGGCTTTCCGATCCATCATATGCGGCTCGGCGGTCCACATGAGGAACGCCGCCACGTCCTTGCCGTACTGGTCTACGGTCTCGGGGACCACCGGCTGTCCCTTGTCGTCCTTCGGGTAGGTGACCTGCCCATCGGTGATCGGCGGCGGCATCGCGATGATGTGGCCAGGATAATACTTGTTGTAGTGGCCGCCGTCCGGAACGGCGAAATCCTTCGGCGGCTCCTCGTAGCCACCGATCAGGGCGTGGATGTAGTCCGGCCCCTGCTCGGAATAGCCGATCAGCGGCAGCCAATCGGTCAGGAAGTACAGGGAGCCCCGCGAGAAGGTCCGCGCCTTAGCGATCACCGAGAAGTCCGGCGGCGCCTTGCCGCCATTGGCCGCGGCTGCGGCCTGGTCGTTCGGGAAGGGCGGCGGGAAGGTGTCGGCCGGCCGGCCGGGGCGGTCGAACATGTCGCCGGCATCGTTCGGCCCATCCTTCACCTGATAGGTCGCGGCCAGCGCCTTGACCTGGCCGGCGGTGAAGTCCGGTCCGCCCTCCTGCGCGAGGTTGCGGAAGGAGACCAGCTTCATCGAGTGGCAGGCGGAGCAGACTTCCTTGTAGACCTGAAAGCCGCGCTGCAGCTGCGCCGTGTCGAAGTGGCCGAAGGTACCGGCGAAGCTCCAGCTCATCCGAGCCGGGATCGGTCCGCCATGCCCTTCCTGTGCTGAGACCGGTGCCGCACCGAGCAGCAGGGCCGCCAGGGCGAACGCGGCTTTCGTCGAGAGGACGCGCGTCATGGTCATGGTCCCGTCGTCAGCCCTTGGTGGTCGGAGCAGCGGCTGCGCCCGCCGGCATGCCGGATCCGCTCACCTGCTTGCCCGGCCCGGTGACGCTCTCCAGGATCGAGCCCGGCAGCGCCTTGGGCGTCTCGAACAGGCCGCAGAGCGGCATGACGAGCAGGAAGTGGGCGAAGTAATAGGCCGTGCAGATCTGCGAAGCGATGACGTATCCCCCCTCGGGCGGCTGGGATCCGAGCCAGCCCAGCAGGAAGGTCGCACCGATGAACACCCAGAAGAACTGCCGGTAGATCGGCCGGTAGTTGCAGGAACGCACCCGGGACCAATCGAGCCACGGCGCGAAGGCGAGGATGATCACCGCCGAGAACATCAGGATCACGCCGCCGAGCTTGCTCGGGACCGCGCGCAGGATCGCGTAGAACGGCAGGAAGTACCATTCGGGCACAATGTGCGCGGGGGTGACGGCCGGGTTGGCCGGAATGTAGTTGTCGGCGTGGCCCAGATAGTTCGGCTGATAGAACAGGAACCACGAGAACAGGATCATGAACACGCAGGTGGCGAACACGTCCTTGACGGTGGCGTAGGGCGTGAACGGCACCGCATCCTTGCCCGACTTGATCGGGATACCTGCAGGATTGTTCTGGCCGGTGACGTGCAGCGCCCAGACATGCAGCACGACGACGCCGGCGATCATCCAGGGCAGCAGGTAGTGCAGCGAGAAGAACCGGTTCACGGTCGGGTTGCCGACCGAGTAGCCGCCCCACAGGAGGGTCTGGATCGTGTCGCCGATCACCGGGATCGCCGCCAGGATGTTGGTGATGACGGTGGCGCCCCAGAAGCTCATCTGGCCCCAGGGCAGGGTGTAGCCCAGGAACGCGGTGGCCATCATCAACAGGTAGATGATCACGCCCAGGATGTAGAGCACCTCGCGCGGGGCCTTGTACGACCCGTAATAGAGGGCCCGGAACATATGGACATAGACCGCCACGAAGAACATCGACGCGCCGTTGGCGTGCGCATAGCGCAGCAGCCAACCGTAATTCACGTCGCGCATGATCTTTTCGACGGAATTGAAGGCGCCCGTCGCCGACGGCTCGTAGTGCATTGCCAGCCAGACGCCGGTGACGATCTGGATCCCCAGGAAAGCCGCCAGGATCGCCCCGAAGGTCCAGAAGTAATTCAGATTCCGAGGGACGGGATAGGCGATGAAGGACGAATGCACGAGGCCGGCGATCGGCAGACGGGCTTCGAACCACTTGGCGACGCGGCTCTTCGGGACGTAGGTGCTGGCAGTTCCGCTCATGACCGCGCCCTCCTCAGGCCACTTCCTTGCCGCCCTCGCCGATCCGGATCTTGGTGTCCGTCTCGAAGGCGTAGGGCGGGATCGGCAGGTTGATCGGCGCCGGCCCATGGCGGACGCGGCCCACGGCATCGAACTGAGAGCCGTGACACGGGCAGGCCCAGCCCTCGAAATTACCCTGATGGCCGATCGGCACGCAGCCGAGATGCGTGCAGTTGCCGTAGACCACGAGCCACTGATCGTGCCCGTTCTTCACCCGGGTCGTGAAGGCGGCGGGATCGATCATCGCCGGCAGGGGGACCGCCTGCATGTCGGTCACCTCCTTGGCGGTGAGCTTGCGCACGAAGATCAGCTTGCCCCGCCAGAACACGTTGACGATCTGCCCGTCCTGGATCGGGGTCAGGTCGACTTCGATCGGCGCACCGGCCGCGATCGTGTCGGCATCCGGCGCCATGGATGAGACGAAGGGCCAGACCACCGCACCCACGCCGACGGCCAATCCGGCTCCCGTTGCCAGGAACAAAAAGTCTCGACGGCTCCCCTCGTGCCCATGGGCCGCGGGCGTGGCGGCTGATGTGTTCGCCAAGATTCTGAACTCCGTGCGTCGGCGTGCGGGCCGCAGGCGCCCTACCCTGATTTCCCGGCTCGGCCAGGATCAAAGCATTATCGTTCTAATCCGAGCAATGAGACCGTCTGACGCCCCCGAGTCAAGCGGGCCGTGCAGCGCAGCGATACGGTCGGGCCATCATTGTTCCGGCGTGCCGCCAGCCGCCGGTTCGGCCCCGCCACGCTACGCCGCGGCGCTGTCGAAGCGTGTGGTTCCATCGGCCAGGAAGCCACCCGACTGGCGCGACCACAGGCCGGCATAGACGCCGCCGCGGGCGACCAGCTCGCCGTGCGTTCCCTCTTCGACGATCCGCCCCCGGTCGATCACCACCAGACGGTCAAGGGCCGCGATCGTTGACAACCGGTGCGCGATAGCCAGCACGGTCTTGCCGGCCATCAGCGTATCGAGCGACTCCTGGATCGCCGCTTCCACTTGGCTGTCGAGGGCCGAGGTCGCCTCGTCCAGGATCAGGATCGGCGCATCCTTCAGGATCACCCGCGCGATGGCGATGCGCTGGCGTTGGCCTCCGGAGAGCTTCACGCCGCGCTCGCCGACTTGGGCATCGTAGCCGCGGCGGCCCTTGTGGTCGACCAGATCGGCGATGAAGCCATCGGCATGCGCCAGCCGCGCCGCGCGCGCGATCTCCGCCTCACTCGCATCGGGACGCCCATAGGCGATGTTGTCGCGAATCGAGCGGTGCAGGAGAGAAGTATCCTGGCTCACCATCGCGATCGCCTCGCGCAGGGATTGCTGCGTGACCGCGGCGATATCCTGCCCGTCCACCAGGATACGCCCGCTCTCGACGTCGTAGAGCCGCAGGAGGAGGCTCGCCAACGTGGACTTGCCCGCGCCGCTGACGCCGACCAGCCCGACCTTCTCGCCGGGGCGGATCGTCAGCGAGAAATCTTCGATCACGGTGGCGTCGCCGCGGCCGTAATGGAAGCCGACGCTGTCGAACCGAATCTCGCCTCCGGTGACGGCCAGGGTCCTCGCGTCCGGCACATCGACCAGCGCGTGCGGCCGCGCCATGGTCTGCATACTCTCCTGGATCACGCCGACATTCTCGAAGACGCCCCGCACGGTCTGCATCACCCAGCCGGACATGGCGATGAGCCGGAGGACCAGGGCGATGCCCGCGGAGGCCTCACCGGTGGTCATGCCGCCGTCGCGCCAGAGGATCAGGCAGGCGGCGCCCGTGGCGATCAGCAGGGCGCTGTTCAGCGCGCCGAGGACGCTCGTGGTCAACGTGACGAGGCGGAACTGGTGCAGGTAGGCCTCGGTGTGGACGTCCACGGCATCGCGCACCGCGGCCCGCTCCTCCCGGTCACGGGCGAAAAGCTTCACCGTCAGGATGTTGGTGTAGCTGTCGACGATCCGGCCGATCAGGGTCGAGCGCGTATCGGCGGTGCGGTGCGAGCGTGCGCGGGCCCGGGGGACGAACCACGTGGTCAGCCCGGCATAGGCGGCGATCCAGAGGAGGACCGGCAGCACCAGCCAGGGGGAGATCGAGCCGAACAGCCCGACCGCGGTGATCGCGTAAATGGCAACGTAGAGCAGCGTATCGATCAGGACGACGGCCAATTCCCGGACTGCCGGGCCGACCTGAACGACACGGTTCGCAAGGCGACCCGAAAAGTCGCCCTGGAAATACGAGAGCGCGTGCCCGAGCGTGTAGAGATGCGCCCGCCACCGGATCTGGCTGGTGGATTGCGGCACGACGAGCTGATTGGACAGCACCTCGTGCGCCCAGATCGAGGCCGGCCGGACCACGGCGATCAGCAGGACGGCGAGGCCGAGACCGGTGGCGTGCTCCGACAGGACCGTCGACCGATCGGCGGTGCCGAGCAGGTCGATGAACCAGCGCATGACGAGGTAGAGCGAAGCCTCGACGGTGCCGGCGATGACGGCGATGACGAACAGAACCGCGAGGACGGCGCGGATCGGACGCAGGTAAAACCACGCGAAGCCGATGACCGCGTGCGGCGGCATCCGTGATTCATCGAAGGGCGCGAACGGATCGACGCGGCGCTCGAGCCAATCGAGGAACATGCTGCCTGGGGCGTGACGCTGCGGGAAGCCACCATGTAAGCGCGCGGCGCCCCGCGCCAACCGTGCGCGGAGGTCGCGCCGCCTCAGCGGTTCAGGGCGAGGGCTGCGCCGGACTTGGTGAGCGCACCCTCGAGACCGCCGCCGCCCTGGCGCAGGCGCGCCGCGACTGACCCGCCCGGCTGATAAAGGTAGACCTCGCCATCCCGGAAATCCCAGGCCGAGACCTTGGCGAGATCCTTGTTGGGGCAGGCGGCGGCGGAGGCCTTGTAGAGATCGAGGGCCGGGGCGCTCGACAGGGTGACCTTGCAATTCGCCCCGGTGGCGTCCCGGGCATCCCAGCTCCCGACAACGGAGGCGCGTCCGGTGGAGACCACCGGCGGCGGCGGGGCCGGGGGGGTGACCGGCTCGGCGATCACCGTCGGCGTCGCAGGTGACAGGGACGCCTGGGGGCCGGGCGGAGGCGGCGCATCGGGGCTCGCCGCCACGCCGGGCGGGGGCGCGAGCGGCGCCGCCGTCACGGTCCCGGACGGGATCGCCGGCACCGCGTCGAGGGCAGCCTGCGGCGCCCGGGTGCGCGGCGCGTCCAGACGGCTGGACGCGCAGGCGCCGAGGCTGGCCCCCAGGCAGAGAATGGCGAACGTCGACAGGCTCGGGCGCAGCATCGGTCCACTTGGGTCAGGCTTGAAGAGGTGCGCGGATGCGCTTCGTTCCTGACTCGGCGGCAAATGCGCTGACCGCAAGGCGCCACCCGGGGCACCGGGTGAGTCCCTTGCGGACGGGGCACCTTTTCACGGCAGTGTGGCCGCGGGGCCTCAAGGGCCTGCGCTCAGAGCGTGCGCTCGACCATCATCTTCTTGATCTCGGCGATCGCCTTGGCCGGGTTCAAGTTTTTCGGGCAGGTGTTGGCGCAGTTCATGATCGTGTGGCAGCGATAGAGCCGGAACGGGTCGTGCAGGGCATCGAGCCGGTCGCCGGTATTCTCGTCGCGCGAATCGATCAGCCAGCGATAGGCCTGGAGCAGGGCCGCCGGGCCGAGGAACTTGTCGCCGTTCCACCAGTAGCTCGGGCATGACGTGCTGCAGCACGCGCACAGGATGCACTCGTACAGGCCATCGAGCTTCGACCGGTCCTCGGGGGTCTGGCGCCATTCCTTCTCGGGGGCGGGCGTCTCGGTCTGGAGCCAGGGCTCGATGGCGGCGTGCTGGGCGTAGAAGTTGGTGAGGTCCGGGACCAAATCCTTCAGCACCGGCATGTGCGGCAGCGGATAGATCCGGATCGCGCCGTCCTTGTCCTTGCGGGTCATCACCGGCAGGGCGTTGTCCGGGCTCTTGCACTCGTCGATGCCGATCGTGCAGGCGAGCGCGTTCTGGCCCTCGATATTCATGGCGCAGGAGCCGCAGATGCCCTCGCGACAGGACCGGCGGAACACCAGCGTCGAATCGACCTTGTTCTTGATCCATAGCAGCGCGTCGAGGACCATCGGCCCGCAATCGTCGCGGTCGACCTGATAGGTGTCGATCCGCGGATTGGCCCCGTCATCCGGGTTCCAGCGGTAGATCTTGAAGGTCTGCAGGCTCTTGGCGCCCGGAGGGGCCGGCCAGGCCTTGCCCTGGGTGATCTGGGAATTCTTCGGGAGATTGAATTGGGCCATGGATCTTATCCGTCGATGGCGATCGTGCCCAAACCGGGCCGGAGGCGGGTTTGACCGGGTTCGATCGTGAGGATGGCACCGCCAACCAGGGCTTCACCAGCCGCGGCGATGGAGTGGAGAACCGAAGGACCGACCACCAGGGGGTCGGTGTTGTCGAGCCGTAGCTGTACGACGCTCGGCGCCTTCAGCCCGCGGGTCGCCACCGCGACGCCGAAGTCCAGATCGGCCGTGAAGACGATTCGATCATCCTCGGCCGCCCAGGTGAGAATGTCATCATCGAAGGCGTCGACGGCGCCGACATCCCGCCAATGCACGGCGACGTAACCCTGTTCGGTCAGGAGCCTCGCCCATTCCGGTGACAGGTTCACATCGACGACGAATCTCACGCCGCCGCCTCCGAGGTCACCGCAGAGGTCGTGATCGCGCGCTCCGAGGCGAGCCACGCTGCGAACCGGATCGCTTCGAGCACGTCCTCCCGCTCAATGTACGGGTACATCTCGAGCAGTCGTTCCATTGTCACCCCGGCACCGAGGTTGCCGAGGATCATGGAGGCGGTGACGCGCATCCCACGGATGCAGGCTTTGCCACCCATCACCCGTGGATCGACGGTGATGCGGGAGAAGCCATTGATGCGCCGCGCCGTGTCGCTCATGACGATCGCTCCTCGCTCCGTCGTCAGTACACCCGCGCCTTCGGCTCAATGTACTGAATCTCGTTCGACATCGTATAGGTGTGCACCGGGCGGTAATCGATGTTGACCTGATGCCGCCCCTCGTCGAGCCAGGACAGAGTGTGCTTCATCCAGTCCTTGTCGTCGCGGTCCGGGAAGTCTTCGCGGGCGTGGGCGCCGCGGGATTCCTTGCGGTTGGCGGCCGATTCCATCGTCACCACCGCCTGGCCGATCAGGTTGTCGAACTCCAGGGTCTCCAGGAGGTCGGTGTTCCAGATCAGCGAGCGGTCGGTGATCTTCACGTCGGCGGCGGCGTTCCAGACCTTGTGGATCAGGCCCTTGCCCTCTTCGAGGACCTCGCCGGTGCGGAAGACGGCGCAGTTGTTCTGCATCGTCTTCTGCATCTCGGCCCGCAGTTCCGCGGTCGGCGTCGAGCCGTTGGCGTGGCGGAAACGGTCGAGGCGCTCCAGCGCCTTGTCGGTCGCGCCCTTGGGCAGCTCCTGCGCCCGCCCGTTCGGCTCGACGATCTCGGCGCAGCGTTTGCCGGCGGCGCGGCCGAACACGACGAGGTCGATCAGGGAATTGGACCCGAGGCGGTTGGCCCCGTGCACCGAGACGCAGGCGGCTTCGCCGATCGCCATCAGGCCGGGCACCACCGTGTCGGGGTTGCCGTTCCGCAGGGTCAGCACCTCGCCGTGATAGTTCGTCGGAATCCCGCCCATGTTGTAGTGCACGGTCGGAAGGACTGGGATCGGCTCCTTGGTCACGTCAACCCCCGCGAAGATCTTCGCGCTCTCCGAGATGCCGGGCAGGCGCTCGTGGAGGATCTTCGGGTCGAGGTGGTCGAGGTGCAGGTAGATGTGGTCCTTGTTCTTGCCGACGCCGCGGCCGTCGCGGATCTCCATGGTCATGGAGCGGGAGACCACATCGCGCGAGGCGAGGTCCTTGGCCGAGGGGGCGTAGCGCTCCATGAAGCGCTCGCCCTCGGAATTGGTCAGGTAGCCGCCCTCGCCGCGGGACCCTTCCGTGATCAGGCAGCCGGCGCCATAGATGCCGGTCGGGTGGAACTGGACGAACTCCATGTCCTGCAGAGGCAGCCCGGCCCGCAGCACCATGGCGTTGCCGTCGCCCGTGCAGGTATGGGCTGAGGTCGCCGAGAAATAGGCGCGGCCGTAGCCGCCGGTGGCCAGAATGGTCGTCTGGGCCCGGAAGCGGTGGATCTCACCGCTGGCCTGGTCGAGGGCGATGACCCCCCGGCAGCGGCCCTCCTCGTCCATGATCAGGTCGAGGGCGAAGTACTCGATGAAGAAGTCGGTCTGGTTCTTCACCGCCTGCCCGTAGAGGGTGTGCAGCATCGCGTGGCCGGTCCGGTCGGCCGCCGCGCAGGTGCGCTGGGCGGTGCCCTTGCCGTAATCGGTGGTCATGCCGCCGAACGGACGCTGGTAGATCTTGCCTTCCTCCGTCCGCGAGAAGGGCACGCCCCAGTGCTCCAGCTCGTAGACCGCGGCCGGCGCGTTGCGCACGAGGTACTCGATCGCGTCCTGGTCGCCGAGCCAGTCCGACCCCTTCACGGTGTCGTACATGTGCCAGCGCCAGTCGTCGGGCCCCATATTGCCGAGCGAGGCCGAGATGCCGCCCTGCGCCGCCACGGTGTGCGAGCGGGTCGGGAACACCTTGGTGATGCAGGCCGTACGCAGGCCGGCCTCGGAGCAGCCGACGGTGGCGCGCAGGCCGGCGCCGCCGGCCCCGACGATCACCACGTCGAAGGCGTGATCGTGGATCGTGTAGGCAGGCCCGCTGCCGTTGGTGCCGTTGGCGGCCATGATCGGCTCCTCGAAATGCGTGATGGCGGGGTTCAGGCCGGCTGTCCGAAGCCGATCCGCAGGACCGCGTAGAGGCAGGCCACGGCCACCAGGACCGCGTAGATGTTGTTGGCGAACACCGCGGCGATCTTCGTCGCCTGGCCGTGCACGTAATCCTCGATCACCACCTGCATGCCGATCCGCATGTGGATCGTCACCGACAGGAGCGCCAGGATCAGGATGATGGAGACGAAGGGCCTGGCGATCAGCTGCGTCGCTTCGACGTAGCCCCGGCCGGCCATGCTGGCGACGATCACCACGAAGGCGAGCATCAGGACTGTGTTCGCGGCCGCCGTCACCCGCTGTTGCCACCAATGGCCGGCGCCGTGATGGGCGATGCCGAGGCCGCGGACGCGGGCACGCGGGGTGCGGATGGAGACGCGGGTGTCCTGGCGGATCTGTTCTTGAGCCATGCCGGCCTCCTCAGCGGACCAGAAGGGCGACCGCCCAGATGACGAGGGTGAGCGCGACGGAGCCGACCAGCGTCAGGCGCGCCATGCTCAGGCGCTTCTCCCGATCGAAGCCGACGCCGGTATCCCATACCAGATGGCGCAGGCCGCCGAGCATGTGGTGCATCAGCACCCAGGTGTAAGCGAACAAGATCAGGCGGCCGAGCAGCGAGCCGAAGACCCAGGCGACATAGGAATACGCCGCCGGCCCTGAGGCAAGCGCCACCAGCCAGATCGCCACCAGGGCAGTCCCGCCGTAGAGGGCGGTGCCGGTAATACGGTGAAACACCGACATCGCCATCGTCCAGGTCCAGCGGTAGATCTGGAGATGCGGCGAGAGCGGCTGTGCCACGGTCGGGCGGGCGGTGGGTGCCATTGGATTGAAGCCTCGCAGCTGCGAACTGGACCGTCTCTAATCTGGTGCTAGCGCTAGTGCCTGCGGGCCCAAGCCGCAATGTGTCATGCTGCGCCGCACAGCGGGGGGCGTGTTGATAGCGCGGCGGATCTGTCACCGCAGTTGGCCCAGCAGGCGCCACCACGCGTAATCGAGGGGTGCGGCGACCACGAGCGAGGCGAGGCCGAAGACCAGGGTGAGGCGGGTCGCGTCCCGCAGGCGCACGCCGCCGAGCTCACTGGCGAAGACGATCGGCGGGGCCTGGTAGGGGAAGAACAGGGTCGAATAGCCGATCACCTGCACCGACACGACGGCCAGGGGCGAGAGGCCGCTGGCATTCACCATCTCGCCGGCGAGCGCGGTGTACAGGGCCGGCGCGCCGTTGGCGGTGACCAGCAGCGTCAGCACGGTGCTGATGCCGGTGAGCACCGCGAAGTTCTGCCCCGGCGCCCCGGGGGCGAGCGGCGCGACGGCGAGCAGCCAATGCCCGAGCCGCGCCCCGAGCCCGGTCTCGTTGACCAGCGCAACCAGGCCGAGCAGCGCCGCGATGTAGAAGCAGGTCCGCAGGTTCACCTGCTGGAATGCCTCAGGCGGCAGCACCCCGACCCGCGGCAACAGGCAGATCACCGCGGCGGCGAGTCCGACCCAGGCGGGTGCGAAGCCGTGCAGGCTGTCGGTCATCCACAGGGCCAGGGTGCAGGCCAGGATCACCGCCAGGCGCAACTCAGCCGCCGAGACAGGCGTCGGCACCGGGAGGGCGTGAGCCTCGGCGCTGAGCCGGTCTGGAAACAGGCGCACGATCAGCCCCACCAGCATCACGCCCTTGACCAGAGCCAGGACAGGCGCGTGAAGGAGGAAATAGGACATGTAGGAGAGGTGCAGGCCGAGCACCTGTTCGGCCGAGCCGGCCATCACGAGGTTGGGGACGTTGGCCGGCAGGATCGCCGCCGACAGGATCGGGGTCGCGACGCCGACCGCCAGGACGGCGCCGGTCCGCCCCGGCCGGCCGGGCGCCAGTCCGAAGCCGTCGCAGAGCGCAAGCGTCACCGGGATCATCAGGGCGATCCGGCCGAGATTCGACGGCATCACGAAGGCGATGAGGAAGCTCAGGGCAACGAGGCCGGCGATGAGCTGCGCGTAGGAGCCCGACAGGCGCGCGGCCAGCGCCCGCGCCATGCGGGCGCCGAGGCCCGTGCGGGTCATGCCCTGGCCCACGACCATGCCGGACAGGACCAGCCAGAAGGCCGAGGCCGAGAAGCCCGAGAACACCGTCGCCGCACCGCCCAGGTGCAGCAACATCGCAAGCCCGAAGAAGGCGAGCGCGGTGACGATCTCCGGCAGCAGCGCCGTCGCCCACGAGCCCATGCACAGCACCAGCAGGGCGGCCGTGGCCGGAACAACCGCCTCCCCGCTCATCCGACCCTCCCACGTTTCGTGCCGACGCGGGCATGGGCCGGTTTGGAACGGTTCGCAATTCGGGACTCGGCGACGCAGACTTCGTAGATCGCGAAGGCCGGCGGGTCGCGCGGTCCCATTCAGGCGTAGAAAAGCCCGACCGTTTCCGGCCGGGCTTTCGTTCAAGCATCGTTCCGACAGAGAACCGCCAGCGTCCGGAAAAAGACGCGGCGGAATCAGGGACCTACAGCATCGTGCCGGGTCCGAGTTTCGGGGCGATGCGGCAGAGCGACCGTGCCCGTAAAAGGGCGTTCAGTAGCCGTAGCCGTAGGTGCCGCAATAGGCCGGATCGTAGCCGTAGCCGTAATCGCCGGTGCAGTTATCGCTGTAGCCATAGCCGATCCCGCCGAGGCCGTATCCGACGCCGAGGCCCAGACCGACGCCGGCCAGGCCGTAACCCAGGCCGCGGCCGTAGCCGCGATGGGCGTATCCGCGGCCGACGAAACCACGATTGCCAATCCCAACGCGCCCGGCATTGGCGAAACCACCCCGCTGGACACCGCCGAGGCCGGCACCCCGACCGATCCCGACCCCGGCGTTACCGACGCCGGCGCCGCGGAAACCACCGCCCCCGAGCCCGGCACCGCCGAGGCCCGCGCCGCGAAATCCCCCACCGCCCATACCGCCGCCGTGAAAGCCACCGCCCCCGAAGCCGCCGCCATGAAATCCGCCGCCGCCGAAGCCGCGGGCATCGGCGCTGACCGGCACCAGGGCGAACGCCGCCAGAAGAGCCGTCGATGCGAGAGCCAATCGTCTCATGAGAAAGTCCGATCCTTGAGAGGAGTATGACTTTCCAACGTCCGATCGAACCCAAGTATCCAAGCTTGACGATTGACGAAGGCGTGTCAGTGCGTCGCTACGCTCAAGTTGAGCCGGCCATCGCTGTGCGATCGGGCGGTCACCGGAATGGCGGCTCGTCGAAGCTCCGCAGCTTGCGCGAGTGCAGGCCGTGCCGGTCGGCACGCAGCATGTCGAGCGCCGCCAGGCCGACCTTCAGGTGTTCCGAGACCGCCCGGTCGTAGAAGGCGTTGGCAGCCCCCGGCAGCTTGATCTCGCCGTGGAGCGGCTTGTCCGACACGCAGAGAAGCGCGCCGTAGGGCACCCGGAGGCGGAACCCCTGTGCCGCCACGGTGCCGCTCTCCATGTCGACCGCCACGGCCCGGGACTGGTTGATCCGCCGCCGCTCCTGGCTGAACCGCAATTCCCAGTTGCGATCGTCGTAGGTGACCACCGTCCCGGTGCGCAGGCGGCGCTTGAGCGCCTCGGCCTGCTCGCCGGTCACGGCGGCGGCCGCGTTCTGGAGCGCCACCTGTACCTCCGCGAGGGCGGGGACGGGCACGTCCGGTGGGACCAACTCGTCGAGGATCCTGTCGCGGCGCAGATAGGCATGGGCCAGGACGTAGTCGCCGATGGTCTGTGACTGGCGCAGGCCGCCGCAATGCCCGACCATCAGCCAGCAATCCGGTCGCAGCACGGCGAGGTGGTCGGTGATCGTTTTCGCGTTCGAGGGACCGACGCCGATATTGACCAGGGTCGTGCCCTGGAGGGTGCCGTCGTCGCCGCGGGCGACGAGGTGGTAGGCCGGCATCTGGTGCCGGTGCCAGGGCGAGGCGGCGATCACCGCGGCCGGATCGGCCTGCGCGGCCTCGGCGCGGGACACGGAGATCCCGCCCGGCAGGACCAGCCGCTCGAACCCCTCCGCCCCCGAGGCCAGCCGTTCGAGCCCGTGGCGGACGAACTGATCGACGTAGCGGTGGTAGTTGGTGAGCAGGATCCAGGGCTGGACCTCGCGCCAGTCGCAGCCCGTATAGTGGACTAGGCGGCGCAGGGAGTAATCGACCCGCACGGCGTCGAACAGGGCGAGCGGCAGCGGTTCGCCGTCGATGAGCGCGAAGGTACCGTCGGCGATCTCGTCGCCCACCAGGGACAGCAGCGGGACGGGGAAGTAGGTGGCCAGTTCCGCGCCGTCGACGGCCCGTCCGCCCGCATCGAGGCCGGCTTCGAGGATGTAGGGATAGGGAATCTCCTGTGAGCTCAGGCCCACTTCCAGCGAGATCCCGTAATCGGCGATCAGCGGCTCAAGCTGCCGGGTGAGATAGGTGCGGAAGAAAGCCGGATGCGTGATCGTGGTGGCATAGGTGCCCGCCGCTTGCAGCTTGGCGGTGGCCCGCCGGACCCGCGGCAGCGGTCCGTTCGGCCGATAGGTGATCCGCAACTCCGGATAGCGGAAGGCCAGGCGCTCGGTCGCGTCGGGCGGTGGGCCGCCCGCGAGATAGCGTTCGAGGGCCGTCCGCAGGGCCCCGGCCGCGTCGTCATAGAGCTCGACCAGACGGTCGATCGCGGTCCCGGCATCCGCCACTGCCTGCATCGGCCGCAATTCCCGCTCGATCATGTCGCCTCCGATTCCGGTGCCGGCTCTACACCCCGCGACGCGAGGGGGCGAGATCCGGGCTTGCGGGCCACAGGGGCTTGGCCGAGAAGCCGACGGACGCAATGTGAGGATGCATGAGCGCGGACGAGTTCGGGATCCGTCCCGGTGAGGAACTGGCGAGTCTGCCCGCGACCTTCGATGCGGGGCTCCACTTCATCGGCCGGCTGCGCACGCCCTGGCGAGCGCGCTCCGAATGCCCGAAGAACGGGCTGCAGACCGACGCGCTCTGCACCGTCGAGGTGGATGCGCCCTATGTCCCGGGCCTGCGCACCATCACGGGCTGCTCGCACCTCATTCTGCTCTACTGGATGGACCGGGCGACCCGCGGCCTCGTGGTCCAGCAGCCGCGCCACGCGGATGGCCCGCGCGGCACCTTCTCGCTGCGCTCGCCGGCCCGGCCCAATCCGATCGCCCTCTCGGTGGTGGAACTGCTCGGCCGGGACGGCGGCACGTTGCAGGTGCGAGGCCTCGACTGCCTCGACGGCACGCCGCTCCTCGACATCAAGCCCTATTACGCCTCGACGGATTCCCGGCCGGACGCGCAGGTCGACCGCGCCGGCGCCGCGCCGTGAGGCATCTCGCGGTGCTGATCGTCGGCGGCGTGGGACTTCTCGCCCTCGGCGGCCTCGTGGGCTGGCGCCTGCACAGACCGGCCGCCGATGCCCGCGCCTATGCGGTCATGCGCCTCATCGCGATTCAGGTGAGCCTGGACGAGGCGCCGCCGGACTATGTCTTTTACGGCGGGGATTCGCAGGTCGAGCTGCAGCCCGGCGGACAGCAGGTCTGCGGCCTGCCGCTGGTCAACGGCGGCGTCAGCGGCTCGACCGCGGCGGCCTACGCGGATCACCTCGCGCAGCTGAAGTTCAAGGCGCGCCCCCGGGTCGCTGCCCTGACCATCGGAACCAACGACATCCTGATGAAGAACAAGCCGCGCTCCGCCGAGCCGGCCGCGCGGTTCGAGGCCGCCGCCGAAACGATCGTCCGGCGCCTGCAAAACCTCGCGCCGCGGGTGGTGGTCACCGCCCTCCCCCCGGTCGGGCGCGAATTGGCGAGTCTCGTCGATGCCGCGGCGGTCGCGGATTATTCGGCGCGGCTACGCGCCCTGTGCGGGCGCCTGGGCTGCGTCTTCGCGGACCCGTTCGCGGCGTTGCGCGACGGCGATACCGGCTACGCCAAGCCGGGCGCCATGCGTGACGGCCTGCACCTGGCCGCCTACCGCCCGGCGCTGGCGGCCCTGGGGCCGGCCCTGTGCGGACCCTGAGGGCTCACTCCCACTCGATCGTGCCGGGCGGCTTCGAGGTGATGTCGTAGGTGACCCGGTTGATGCCCTTCACCTCGTTGATGATCCGGGTCGCCACCCGGCCGAGGAAGGCCATGTCGAACGGGTAGAAATCGGCGGTCATGCCGTCCACCGAGGTGACGGCGCGCAGCGCGCAGACGTGGTCGTAGGTGCGGCCGTCGCCCATCACGCCCACGCTCTTCACCGGCAGGATCACCGCGAAGGCCTGCCAGATCGTGTCGTAGAGGCCGGCCTGGCGGATCTCGTCGAGGTAGATCGCATCGGCCTTGCGCAGGGCCTCCAGCTTCTCGGCGGTGATCGTCCCCGGGCAGCGGATCGCGAGACCGGGCCCGGGGAACGGGTGACGGCCGACGAAACCCTCGGGCAGGCCGAGTTCCTTGCCGAGCACCCGGACCTCGTCCTTGAACAGCTCGCGCAGCGGCTCCACGAGCTGCATGTTCATGCGCTCGGGCAGGCCGCCGACATTGTGGTGGCTCTTGATCGTCACCGAGGGGCCGCCGGTGAACGACACGCTCTCGATCACGTCCGGGTAGAGCGTCCCCTGCGCCAGGAACTTGGCGCCGCCGATCTTTTTCGACTCGGCTTCGAACACGTCGATGAACAGGCGGCCGATGGTCTTCCGTTTGACCTCCGGGTCGCTGACGCCCTCCAGCGCCGAGAGGAACATGCCGCTCGCCTCCACGTGGACCAGCGGGATGTTGTAGTGGTCGCGGAACAGCGCCACGACCTGCTCGGCCTCGCCGAGACGCAGGAGCCCGTGGTCGACGAACACGCAGGTCAGCTGGTCGCCGATCGCCTCGTGGATCAGCACCGCCGCCACCGCCGAATCGACTCCGCCCGACAGGCCGCAGATCACCTTCTCCGAGCCGACCTGCGCGCGGATCTTGGCGATCGCTTCCTCGCGGTAAGCACCCATGGTCCAGTCGCCCGAGCATCCGGCGATGTCGCGCACGAAATTGCGGATCAGCAGGGCACCGTGGGGCGTGTGCGCCACCTCCGGATGGAACTGCACCGCGTAGTAGTTGCGCGCCGCGTCGGCCACCGCCGCGAAGGGGGCGTTCTTCGAGATCGCCACGGTGGTGAACCCGTCGGGGAGCTTCGTGACCCGGTCGCCGTGGCTCATCCAGACCGGATAGGTTTCGCCCTTGTGCCAGACGCCGTTGAACAGCGGGCAATCGGCCAGGATCTCGACCTCGGCCCGGCCGAATTCCGCGTGGTGCCCGCCCTCGACCGCGCCGCCGAGCTGCGCCGCCATGGTCTGCTGGCCGTAGCAGATGCCGAAGACCGGCACGCCCGAATCGAACACCACCTGCGGCGCCCGGGGCGAGGCTTCGACGGTGACCGATTCGGGTCCGCCGGAGAGGATCACCCCCTTCGGCCGCTGCTCACGGAACGCGGCCTCGGCCTTGGTGAAGGGCACGATCTCGCAGTAGACGCCCTCCTCCCGCACCCTCCGGGCGATGAGCTGGGTCACCTGAGAGCCGAAATCGACGATCAGGATCTTGTCGTGGTCGGTGTTCATCGCGGGCGATTATCCGATGGCCGGCACGCGCGCAACGCGCATCCCCGCGGGGGCTGGGGATCGCCGCGCAAGGCGCGCGCCAGGATCGTCGGCGGTCAGTCGAAGTTGCGGACCTTGGCCGAGCCGCCCAGGCTGATCGCGGGCTTCGCCGCCGCCCCGGCGAGGCTGACCTTCTTCTGGCCGGGCGGGGTCTTGGCGCGCAGCTGCGGCGCGGCCTCCGGCACGGGCCGGGACGGCTTCAGGTGTGCCTGGCCGTGGATCACGGAGCCGATCTCGCCGGCGACCCGGATCAGGTCGTCGCGCTCGCAGGACCGGGCGACCTTCAGGCCGAGCTTGTGCATGTGGCTCTTGCCATACAGGTAGGTGGCGAGCTGCGCGCGCTGCAGCGGCGGGATCTCCTCCAGGATCAACGGCAGGTCGAATTCGTCGGCGCGGTACACGGACCCCAGGACTTCGAGGCTCACCGGGCAGTCGACTTCGGGCTCGGCGCCGCTGGTCGGATGCGACTGGGTCATGGTTGCCTCTCGGGACTCGAAGGATCGGGGTGGACGGATGCCCCGGAGCCGGGGTCGAGTTCAACCCCCGTCGGCACGGCGAGGTCCGCGACCCGGTCGGAGCTTGGTTCGGGGGGCGATTCGGCCGCGGGTCGCCACGCACCCAGGCATCCGGTGCACACCGATTCGATCACCGCCCGGGCATGGGCCTGACGGCGTGCCCACACGGCTTCGCGGGCCGCGCGTGCGGCTTCGGCATCGGACAGGGGGCGGATGCGGATGAAGAGCGGCTCCTGGGCCAGGCAGGGTCCCGAAGCCAGGACCAGCATTCCCAGTGTCGCGACGATGCGGCGGCCGTGGCCGCGCGCGGACCTGTGAAGCCGTCGCGCGGCGTCCGGCATGCATCCCTCCCGGCGGAACTCGTCACCCTACCTCCCGCCGCAGGGTAAACCGCACGTTAACCATACCGACTTTCCGGCACGGACTGGCGCCGCGAATGCGTGGCTCCCAAGCGGATCTCGGCGTCGGCTCTGATATCGCGTCGAGCCGCTGCGCAGCGCGGGTCACCGCCCGGTCGAAGCCACGGCACGGTCGAGCGGAACCGGCACCGGGCCCGGTTCGTCGGCGCCCGCGAGATCCTGCGTGGACCGGCGCTGCTCCTGGGCGCGGCCGAGCCAGAGACTGTTCACGAGCCAGACCATGGACAGCGGGATCGCGGCCCCGGCGATGCCGATGCTGCCGAAGCCGAGCCCCTGGATCCCAGTGAACGACCATGCGCCGACCTGGTCGCCGAGCCGATAGACCACCGTGTCGATGAAGCTCTTGGCCTTGTAGCGGTCCTCCCGCGGGACGACCGTGAACAGGATTTCCCGGACCGGGCGCGCGATCGCGAAGTTGCCCGCTCGGCGCAGGACCTGAAACGCGACGATCACGCCGATCGTCGGCCATAGGGCGAGTGCCGCGAAGCCGAGGATGCTGAAGGCCGGGAGGATGGCGAGGGTCAGGGCGATGCCGATCCGGTTCACGATCCGACCGGTGAGGAACAATTGGACGCCCAGCGTCAGCACGTTCACCGCGAGGTCGACGCTGGCGAAGAACGCGGTCTGCGCGCCACGATCCGGAAAGCTGCGCTTCGCGATGCCGGCCTGCTCGAAATACAGGAACGTCGACGTCACCGAGAACAGCAGCAGGAACAGGGAGATGTTGAGTAGGTAGGGCGACGCGAAGGTCCGGGTCACGCCGGCCAGCACGCTGCCGCCGATCGTCCGGTCCTGCCCGTCGCCCGCGCCCTGCGTCGATCCGGGCATCTCGTGCAGGCGCGTCGCGTGTGCCGCCAGGCCGCGCATGCAGAACACCGCGACTTCGAGGAGCACGACGGCACCGAGCATCAGGCCCCAGGTCGGGACGTTCTTGGCGAGGAGCGCGGTGGTGGCCGAGCCCGCGATGGCGCCGAGCGTCGCGCCGGCCGCGATGAAGCCGAACAGCCGCCGGCCCTGCGCATTGGAGAACACGTCGACGATCGTCGCCCAGAAGATCGACACCACGAACAGGTTGAAGATCGACAGCCAGACGAAGAACACCCGCCCGATCCACACCCCCCAGTCCGGGGGTGCCAGGTACAGCGTCAGCGCGAAGGCGAGGATATTGGCCGCGAAGAAGCGGTAGGTAATCGGCACGAACCGGGCCCGCGGCATCCGCTTCACCAGGTAGGCGAAGGGCAGGTTCAGGGCGAGCATGCCCACCAGGGTGGCGGTGAACAGCCAGGGCAGGTTCTCGATGCCGCCAGCGACCCCCATCTGGTCGCGGATCGGGCGGAGGACGTAGTAGGCGGCCAGGATCGAGAAGATGTAGGCCCAAGCCCAGGCGAGCGCCCTGCCCTCCCCGGGCTGGATGTCGATCAGGCGCGCGAGCGGCCCGCGGGCCGCGGCTGGCTCAGCCATGGGGCGATCTCACCGGCAAGGTCGTCCCCGTCACGCCGCTGCGGCCCCGGCGGTTCACTTGGCGACGCCGAGCTTCTCGCGCAGCTCCGGGGCGGTGAGTTCATGACCGAAGCCCGGGGAGCCCATGGCGAACCGGTCGGCCTCCTTGAGCGGACCGACCACCACCGGGTCGAAGCCGGCATCGCGGACCAGACCCTCGGCGACCTTCAGCGCCTCCGGGTCGTCCCCGGCGATCGGGATCGCCATCCGGCCGCCGGCGCGGGCCTTGCCGCCGTCGGCGCCTTCCTTGGCAAAGACCTTGTAGTTCGCCGCATTGAACGCCCGGACCAGCTTCGCGCCCGGGAAGTACTTGGCGGAGGTGGTGCCGATGCCGTTCGCCTGGACCTCGTCGTAGAGCGCCCCGTCGCGCCGCTGGGTGGCGTTGCCGGCGTCGAGCACGATCTTGCCGGACAGGGCCGGCCCGATCTCCTTGGCGAGATCCGGATAGGCCTTGTAGGGCACGGCGATGAAGACCGCGTCCCCGAACTTGATCGCCTCCTCGGGGGTGCCGGCCTTCGCCTTGGGGCCGAGTTCCGAGACCATGGACGCGAGGGTCTCCGGGTGACGCGAGGCGAACATCACCTCGTGCCCATCCTTCACCCACAGCGTCCCGATGGTACCGCCGATATTGCCGGCGCCGATCACGCCGATCCGGATCTTCTTCGCCCCGTCCTGCGCCTGGACCGGGATGGCGGAAACCGCCAGCGACAGGCCAGCCGCCAGGGCGAGCGCCGCGCGGCGCGTGACTCGATCAGACCGCATCGATGAAGCTCTCCATCTGCTTGCGTTGTGCCGGATCCGGGAGTGCCCCCCGGGCGGCGCCGAGATTGTCCGCGACGTAGCTGGCCTTCGCCATGCCCGGGATCGGGCAGGTCACGGCCGGGTTGCCCAGGACGTATTTGAGGAAGAATTGCGGCCAGCTCGCACAGCCGAGGTTCTTCGCCACCGGCGGCAGATCCTTGCCCTGCACCGCCTTGAACAGGCGGTCGCGGCCGAAGGGCACGTTGGTCATCACCGCCATGCCCCTCTCGGCGGCGAGCGGGATCACGCGCTCGGCGGCGGCCCGGTTGTCGATGGCGTAATTCACCTGGATGAAGTCGAGGGTCTCCCGCTTCATCACGGCCTCCAGCGCCTCGAGCTGGTTGTCACGCCAGACGGTGACTCCGACGTAGCGGATCCGCTTCAGGCTCTTGAGGTCGCGCAGCAATGCGAGGTTGTCGGCCACGTCGATCAGGTTGTGGACGGCGACGAGATCGAGCGTCTCGACCTTCATCCGCGTCAACGACCGTTCGAACTCCGCGCGGGTCGCCTCGTGCCCGGTCGTGTCGACCTTGCTGGCCAGGAAGATCTTCTGGCGCAGGCCCGGCTCCGAGAGGATGGCGCCGAGCACGTCCTCTGCCGTGCCGTAGCTCGGCGCGGTGTCGATCACCGTGCCGCCGAGGGCCACGAAGCTCCGCACCGCCTCCCTGAGGGGCGCGACATTGTCGGGTGTCGGCTCGACCTCGTAGCGGCGGGAGGTGCCGATCCCGATCGCCGGCAGCATCTCCCCGCTGGACGGGATCGGCCGGCGGATCAGCGGTTCGGCGGCCTGGGCGAAGCGGCTCGCCAGTGGAGCGAGCGCGGCCGCGGCGACGACGGCGCGACGGGATACGGGCATGGCCGGCCTCCGACGGGGTCAGGACACCGACTCACATAGGGCGCCGCCGGCCCAAGTGTATTCGTTATTCTCACGCTTGCGCGAGCGCGTCCGGACGAGAGGTCGCGCTAATCCTCCTCGGGCGGATCCTCGAACGCGGCACCTTCCGTGTCTGGGGCGATGCGGAACCGGTACTCGTCGATGGCCAGGAGGGCCCGGTGCGCCGCCTGCGGATCGATGCCGTCGCGCACGACGAGTGTCTGGAAATCGATGAATAGGCGGGCGATGCGCGCCTCGTCCGACAGGGCAGCGAGCGCCGACGAACTGGCGCCGGCGCGCATCATGTAGCGTCGCGCCTCACCGGCAGCGTCGGGCGCGGCCAGGACGACGACCTGCCCGGAGGTCTCGGGCTTCAGCTCCGCCCAGCGGATGGGCGTCCAGGCGATGATGGCCTCGATAAGCTTCATCGAAAGCTCCGGCGGGTGGGGAGACCCGCCTAACGGCCGCGCGCCGGCGCGTCGAGGCGTCCGTTGCGTCGATAAGTGCGCCGGCTCCACCTGACCGCGAATCTCGCCCTTCGGGTTGGCCGCGGTGTGGAGGTTGAAATAGAGCTTGCCGGCTTCGAGATCCGCGGCCTTGGCGTCGTCCAGGGTCGCCTCGCCGGAGAACGGGCTGGTGGTGGCCGTCACCGGTACGAGCACGCCGGCATTCTCGCCGGCCTTGGCCGGTCCGTGAAAGTGGGCCGCAGTCACCGGACCGGTGAGGCCGCTATACGTCCCGGTCCAGCTCAGGCGCTTGGTGGCCGGGTCGTAGGTCGCCGAAACCGCCCCGGTGCCCGTCGACGGGGTCGCCGGCACTTCGCTGCCCCCACTGAGGGCCGCGCGGTAGGCCGCCCCGGCCGCCGCGAAGGCCGGCGCGGCGACGAGCGGGATGGCGAAAGCGAGCAGGGCGGCGAGCGGGGTGATGGCGCTACGGGTCATTGAACGCTCCGATCTAGCCGGCCCCAACAGGGACCGTTCGGCCGACATAGGGGCGCGCGCACGGTCGAACATGCGTGCCGTGCCGCTGGCCTCCCGCCCCGCATGACAACCCCCGCGCGTCCGTCGCTCCCGAGACCATTGCGAAACGGCGCGCATGACCGTTGACACTATGCGCCCGGCCTCCCTATACCGCCGCCGTTGCACGCGTCGCCCTCCGGGGCGCAGGCGGCTTGGGGCGGGGTAGCTCAGCTGGTTAGAGCAGAGGAATCATAATCCTTGTGTCGGGGGTTCAAATCCCTCCCTCGCTACCAACTTCAATAAACGCTTTGCTGCGAAGCCCTGGCCAGGACGCCGGGGCTTTTTCATTACCGGACCGGATACGGGGCGTCGGGCTCCGGGGCCCAGGCCAGGTTGGCTGCAAGGATGCGGCCCGCGGCTACGCAGGGGGTTGTCCACAGGCGCCTCGTGTTTGGGCCTTGTGACCGACTCGACCATGCCTTGCCGCGGGTCGAAGTCCCGCGGTGACACCGGAACGAACGGTGTCCCTGACAAACTGCAGACCGCCATACCCGCCACGCCCACCCATCGCTGACCTCGCTCCCTGGAACGCCGTGCCCAACGAGCCCCGAAGATTCCACGGGTGAGCCTGGCGCAGCGGACGTCCGCGGCCCTCGTCCGTCGAGGGCTTCGGGACGAGGAAGAGGCTGCGCGGGAACTTCGACGTCGTATCAGCCGACGACCTGTCCCGCCTGCGCAAGGGCTACGGCACCCAGACCATGCCCGCGGTCCGACAGGTCGCCCAAGAGCTACGACGCAGAAGGGCAGTTTGGAACACAGCCTCCCTGCACTCCGTCGTCAGCCTCGAAGAGCTTTAGCCGGGATACCGGACCTGGGGCACATCCCGGCCGAGCAAGTCGCGCGTCCTTTTTCTTGACTTTTTTCCTATGTTCTGGTTCTGTTTCGCCTCCGCCACGCCTGCGCGGCCAGTTGGGACGATACGATGATGCGTGAGGAAACCAATGTTCGACGCGAGTCGATCGTCCTGCGCGACATCCTCGCCGGTCTCGCGTTGGAGGCCAAGCTGATCCGCCTGCGGCGGCAGCTTCAAGCCAAAGGTTGGGAGACGCAGCCGCGCGCGCCGGCGGGACAGCCAAACGGTGGCGAATGGGTGCAGGGCCCCAGCGGGGGCCAGTGGGCCTCTCTCCAAGAGGATCGACCCGGCGGACCTTCTCCTGAGGATCCGCCCGCGCTCGCGGACAGCACGACGCTCGAGGATGGGACGCGCGTCCTCTCGATCCGAATACATGCGGGGCGCCAACCCTTCGACGAACAGCATACGGTTATTGCTCCGGACGGTGAGAGCCGGATCTTCGAGACATCCGGCGAAACCCAGACGATTCGAGATGGCAATACGGGGGAAGTCCTGTCGCGGACCACGTTCACGCCGACAGGCCTCGTCGCTGAGCCGATTGTTCAACCTGCCCTTGCCCCTGCTCTACCGCTGATCGCAGCCCCCATCATCGCAACCTTCGAGCTTGGGTTGCAGCTCCTGACGTATCTCTCTGCCCGGGAGGACGGGTACGGCACCGTTCTCGGGCTCACAGCGCAAGAATATAAAAGCGGGGACGATCCTGAAAAGGATATGCCGATCTGGATTGGCCAACTCAGCCAAGAACAATTGGACGAAGCTTGTCCAAGAAATGGGGAAGTGCAGGCGATCGTCGACGATGTCACTGCGCGTGTGACAGCGCAAGGCGGGTACGCAAATGCGACGCAGCTGGGTACAAAGATTCATGTTGAGATTGCGCATACGATTAACGAGAAGAAAGATCCAAACTTTGTCGCCGAACTCATTCTTGCCAAGCGCAATGAAGATGGAAAATTCATACTATCTGGTAGCAAGAGGTCCGATATATTTGAAAGGCCTCGTATCGACACCGCATGTATTTACGATCCAAAAATTGGACGGAAGGGTTTGACCCGTCGTCAAGCCGTCGATTCGGTCATAGCGGCAAAACGCGAATTCCCCGACGTCGTGCGATTTATCATGATACAAGTGAGGCCCAGGAAATGGCGACATTGATACTTGCGGCGGCGCAGCAAATTCGAGAATTATCTGCTCCGCTACTGGATCGAAATCAGGATGTTGTTCTGACAGGCGGAAAGTTTCTTTGTCTTCAGAGTGTTGGTCACATCGCCAGGCAGATCCGGATCGATAATAAACCAAACCGTGGGTACTTCCTGCTCGAATGGAGACTAACAGAGTTGTATATTCGTGGGGACAAATTCGGTTTTGGAGGCTATGGTCGATCGATCGGTTTGATTGGTCGATCCCGTCGGTTCAAACCAGCCGGGCAAGACGGCGTCTGGGATTGGGACGACCCGATGATTCGTAACGATTTCGTCGAGCAAATTGAAACCGAAGTTCTACCCTTTCTCCGATCCTTAGACTCGATCGAGAAAATTGTAACTTTTATCTTATCTCAGGAAATAAGAGGTTACAGCTTTCGCAACGATCATATTTGGATGTGTTTCACGCATGCAGCGCTTGGCGAGTTTGCAACCGCAAGATCGCATTGGGATTTGATTACCCCGAGCTTTAAGGAACGACACGAAAATCAAACAGCGATCGATGGTAAACCGATGTCAGATTATCTTCGCAGCTGCCTCGCCGTGGGGGAGGTACTGAAGGGAGGCGACCACATGATGTTGGCAAAACTGCTTTGGGAGAATGAGCGCACCGAAGCAGACCGTTTCAAGCTCGGCCGTCACTGGCAGCCGACGGCGTTTCCGTTTCAGAAAGTTGCTCCCCCAATTGCCGCCACCCCTGTCGGCCCTACCGAAGGCGATGGGGACCGGAAAGGTACGGCGACTGCTTGAAAGGAATGGATTCCGGTGTTGCGTATTGCGTGATTCATAGGGCGCCTCGATGAGGTGACGCATGCGATGCCAGGCACCGCACGGGTGGAGCATTCTTCGGCGACGGATGATCCGCGCCAGAGTAGGAAGGTAATCGACCCACTGCTGGGGATCGTCTTGCTGGTCCTATGCACGACCTTGTGCGCGCCCTTGGCCTCGGCCGAGCGCTTCGTCGGGATCCGACGCTGGGACTGGGAGAAGCCGGCGTTCCTGGGCACGATGCTGCCGTTCCGGCATGACATTCGTCACACGGGTAGTGGGTCAGTTTGAATTTTCTGGCTCGCGCTGGTGAGTTGTGCCATCCTGCGCCTGGACGAAGGGGCATAGGGATGGACTGGCGTCAACTGACCAATGTAGGCATCGCGATTGCGGGCCTATTGATGGTATCCGTCTTGATTTATGCTCTGTGGTTAAACAGATTTGATAACGTTGTAACTGATCTAGTTCTTAAAAATTTCCCCGTTATAATTGGCCTGCCATTCGCGTTTTTAGCATCGTTTATTGTAATTGCGTTATTTAGACAGACAGAGAATTCCCTTGAATTTAAGGGCTTTGGCTTCGAGTTCAAAGGCGCAGCTGGTGAAGTCGTGCTTTGGCTACTGTGCTTTTCCGCAATAGCATCTGCAATCAAACTCATGTGGAAGAGCTAGCTTTGCGGTAACTACCGCGCTTTCCCGGCTTCTTGTCCGCCGCCTCAACCAGTGCAACAATATCGGCAATCTCCCACAGCCGATCCGTTACGCCGGCTGCCATCGCCGGGCTCACTCGCAGCTTCCCGTGCAGCCGCACGAAGTTGTAGTACATGAAGTGCAGCGCCACCGCGTAGGCGTGGTGCTCGACCTTTTTCGAGAACGCGTTGGTGAGCCGTGTGAACCGGCGCATGTGCATCCGCATCGTGAGGTTCTGACGCTCTACGTAGGACGTGGAGACGTGCGCGTCGTCGGGCTTGCCTTCAATCCGCTGCTTGATGGCCCCGGTGCAGACCGGTGGGCTGTAGCGGCCCTTCGCGGCCTCAGGAGCTGTGCCGTAAGTCTTCTGTAGGACGGCGTAGTCCACATCCGCACCGAACGCGCCCTCGACGGCCTCTAGGTACGGCTTGTGCCCGTCCGACGTGAGCTGCACCCGGCTGTTCAGCCGATCTGCCACGTCGAGCATGAAGGCGTTCGCGTACTCCGCGTCCCGGCCACCCACGAGGTAGGCCAGCACAAGCTTCGTGTCCGCGTCGATCGCGGTCCACGTCCACACGTCGCCCGCATCGTCCGGCGCGGCCTTGGCGGTGGCGACGTTCTTCTGCTTGCAGTGGGTAAACGACCAGATCTCATCCACCTGCACCCGCTTGGCCTGGACGCCGCGGACGTGGTGGTCGTGGTAGTCGGCACACGCCCGGCCGGCGTCCACGAGCAACTTGGCGACGGTGTTCTTGCTGGCGCCCGTGAGCCGGACCACCGCGCGGATCGAACTGCCCTCGCATAGCAGGTGCAGGATGCGCGCACGGTCGGTGGCAGAGAGCTTGTTCATAGCCCGCACACAGTGCGCCACGCATGCTTGAGGGTCAAGCAAAAAGGGTCACTTTCGCGACCGATACCACCCCCGTTTTAAGGCGGTGCGGCGCGTATTTTGTGCTATTTAGCAGACAGGCAAGCGAGAGACGGCGGACGCATGGCGGGGCTTTTCGATTCCCTCAAATCGGCACGTGCTACAGGAACGATGACTCAGGAGGATTGGCTCGCACTTAGAGCTGACGCGGAGCAGCTTTTTACGCCCGGCACCGCGATTAAAGAACAAGATTTATTCGATGGTAGAAAAGAGCAAATCGCTCGACTGTCGCAACGCATTCGTCTAGCGGGTAGTCATGCTGTAATTTATGGCGAGCGCGGCGTCGGTAAGTCGTCGTTGGTAAATGTTTTCAGATATGTTGCCGATAAATCGCCCAGCAACGTCACCTATATCAGAGTTGCAGTAACAGAAGGAGACAATTTCCGAGAAATCATGTTCAAAATATTCAAGAGAATGGCATTTTTTGACGGGGACAAAAAAGTACGTCTTGCCGACGCATACGAAGGCAAAGACATTACCCCCGACGACGTGCTTTTAGAAATTGCTAATATGGTGTCGTCAGCAACTCCGATCATTGTAATAGACGAATTTGACGTACTTAGGGATGAACAATCTAAGAGACTCGTTTCAAATATGATTAAGCTTCTTTCCGACGAGGGGGCAAATGCTACATTCTTCATTGTTGGAGTTTCAGAGACTGTAAGCGATCTGTTAAAAGGTCACGAGTCGATCGGTCGGGCAATGGCCGAAGTGGAAATGCCGCGGATGTCGGACCAGGAAATCATCGATATTATTTGGAACCGTCTGGTGAGAGCCGGAATGCAAATCAACACGGATGCGCTATGGGACTGCGTATTCATATCAAAAGGCCTGCCGCATTACGCACATCTGCTCGGTCTGCACGCAATGCAAGCCGCCTGCGATCGACAAGGCCTCCGCGTCGAGATGAAGGATGTGCAAGCCGCAACGGTTCGCGCGCTAGCGGAGGCAAACCAAACTATCAAAGAAGGATTTCAAGACGCCACGTTTTCAGAGCGCGAAGACAATATATTCAAACACGTTTTGGCGGCCTGCGCGCTCGCTCAAAAAGACAACCTTGGAAAATTCAATGCAAAAGCAGTGGCATCAAGATTAAGCGAGATAATGGGCGAAAGCTACGACGTTCCTGCTTTCTCTTATCATCTCAATGAGTTTTGCGATCCAAGTCGAGGAAGTATACTGGAAAAATCTGGAGACAGGCGTAAATTCAGTTTTCGATTTAAGAAGGCCCTTATGGAGCCCTACGTGATTTTAGAATGCATGAACCGAGGAATTATAACGAAAAAACATGTCCTAGCTTTCAGTCCTAAGCGTCAGTCGGATCTTTTTTCCACCTAGTTTGCGCAGCTTTAGTTGCTATCTCTGTGCGTCTTTGCTGTGAAAGTGCCGCCGATCGTTTGTCGCCGCCGATGATGCCGCCTCTGCGGCCATATTCAGCTTGTGACATTGCCTCTGCCTTATGGGTCTTCGGCTCGTCCTCAGCCTCTCCCGTGACCACATCCACGACGAATTTGGCGAGTTGGTTGGGATCGCGGGGGCGCTTGGGGGCGGACATCAGGGGAATCGCCGGTTCATGCTGGATGACACCCCTACGACAAATTCATATTTAGTGAGTGTGTCTGTCGGAAAGTCGTCTTTTTTGCGCTCTTTTGATTTGGTCCGCCATGAACAAGTGGCGGTCTTGCCATCCTCGGAGATGGCTTCGATCATGAGGATTGGCTTTCGATTGCCTTGAGTGGCTTGGTCGCCGACCTTCCATTCCATGGCGCTATCTCCTGTGGAAACGAAAGATAGGGCTTTGGGCTTGGTCGCGCTAGGCCGCGTCAACTAGGCCGAATTTCAAACTGACCCACTACCGTCACACGACACCCTCAACAACGTTCTGAATGCTCTAGATCCAGGCCTGTTCTTGGCGTGCTACGCGGCCAGGGTCGAAGCCCTTCGCGAGACCGAGCCCGACATCGTCGCGATCGATGGCAAGAGGTCGCGTCGCGTCCGGGCCAAGGGCGGCCAACCGCTCCTTGTCGTCTCTGCCGGGGTCACGCGCCAGTGACTGGTGCTGGGCCAGGGGGCCGTGGGTGAGAAAGCCACAGAGATCACGGCGATCCGGCTGCTGTTTGAGCGGCTACAGTGGACGGGCGCCTCGGTGACGATCGACGCCATGGCCACGCAGACCACCATCGCCCAAACCATTCTTGACAAGGGCGCCGACAATCTCCTCGCGCACGAGGAACCGGCCCGTGCTCGCCAAGGACGTACGCCTGATCTTCGACGATCCTGGACAAGCCCGCCTCGAGACCCATCAGACCACCGATCTTGACCACGGGCGCCGCGAACTTCGCCGCCACGTCGTCTGCCACGACGTCGCTTGACTCACCTCGGATCGCCGCGATCCCGGCGAGCCGCGCTTCCCCGACCTTAAGACCGTGGTCGAGGCGACGGTCGGACGCGGCGACAAGACCTCGGTCGAGCGGCGCCAGTTCCTGTCCTCACTCCCGCCCAACGCCAAGCTGTTTGCCCGCGCCACGCAGACACATTGGAGTATCGAAAACCAGCTCCACTAAGTGCTTGATGTCATTTTCCACGACTATTTCATGCGCTTGAGCATCGCCAACGGTCCTCACACCATGGCCATCATCAAGCACGTGGCCATGAACCTCATCCGCACCGCGCCCGGAACCGACAGCCTCCAGACCCGCAGGAAAGCTTCTGTCTGGAATCACGTCTACCTCAGGGCCATCGTCGCTCAGACCGCCTGATCCCCTTCAAGCGATTGCCCTGGTCGCGCTGCGTCTATGATCACAAAACCGGAAATGCAGAGATCTCATTGACGCGGGCAATGCAGCTCGCCGCCACCGCCATCAGGACTTACCCTTACCTAAAGCGAATCATCATCATTCAAGTGAAACCGCAAACATGAGCTCGGCTCCCCAAATCAAGCGGCTGGCCAAACCTCTGCTCCAACGGCACAATAACCTCATCATGGCCGCCGGTAACATTATGGTCTATCTCCCGGTAACGCACTGGAGCCGTTATATTCGCATTCACAATAGATCGAAAAGAGGGTATTTTACAGTCGACTGATGGGTTGATACTCGCTTCGAGCCGGGACATTATGCGTTCATCAGTCGGAGCGGAGCGTGTGCGCTAATTGGCCGATCACCTCAATACAAGCCCAAGGGCCAAACCGGGCTGTTCGAATGGAATGATCCCACCATGCCGGGCGACTTTATCGATCAAGTCGAAGCCAGGATCCTGCCGGTGTTCTCCACTCTCGATACCTTGGAAAAGACGATCGTCCACCTCCGTTCACACCAGAACAACTCCTTTGCCGAGTATCCGCCTTGGAAGACGCTGATGCATGTCGCACTCGGCGAAATTCCGGCCGCGCAGGCCGAGTGGCAATCTGTGATGCACAAGTATGTGCCGCACACGACCGTTTCAGATGTTTTATGCGATTACGTCTACGACCAGTGGTGCCTGTTGACCGAACCGCTGATGGCTGGCGACCGCGCAGCGCTGGCGCGATTGCTGCATGGCTGGGAGGCCTCGAACATTACCGGCACGAAGCTTGAACCCTATTGGCGTTCAACGTCGTTTCCCCTGGAACACAGTGTTTAAGTTATGATCGGCTAAATCAGCGATCATACTCGCGCGGGATCGGTCAGATACGATCAGGCTCGAGATCGCGTGCTTTGACGACAGCCACGTCGAGGTATCGACCTTCCGGGTTACGGAAGACATCGACTGAGATTACGATCGACTGCTAAAAATACTGGCCGAGAAGCGGATGGATTAACTCGGGCAATGCGCGGTCGCGGTCTTCGGCATACCATCGGCAAGACATAGCGCGCGATTGTCAAGCATCACTCCGGCCAGCGCAAAGCCGCCGCCGCCGCCAGCGTCCCGACGACGGCCGCGATGAGGGTCAATGCCGCCAGCACGGCCAGCGGCACGAGAAACGGCACCGTACCCCCCGTCGCCGCCTGGGCGGCCGAGACGCCGAAGATCAGGCTCGGAATCATCAGCGGCAGGACCAGGACCGCAAGAATCAGCCCGCCCCGCCGGATCGAAGCCGTGAGCGCCGCGCCCACCGCGCCGATGAAGCTCAGAGCCGGCGTACCGGCGAGCAGCGTCAGCGCGGTGGCGCCCATGGCAGTACCGTCGAGGGCGACGAGCAGGCCGAACAGCGGGGCGGCGAGCGCCAGCGGCAGCCCGGTGGTCAGCCAATGGGCCGCGACCTTGGCGAGGACCACGCATTCGAGCGGTACCGGCGCGGCCGTCATCAGGTCGAGGGAGCCGTCCTCCTCGTCGGCCTGGAACAGCCGGTCGAGGCCGATCAGGGTCGAAAGCACCGCGGCGAGCCAGAGGATCGCCGGGCCGATCCGCGACAGCAGGTTGAGGTCGGGCCCTAGGGCGAAGGGCACCAGGGCGACGATCATCAGGAAGAAGACCAGCGACAGGGCGCCGGACCCGCCGACGCGTCCCGCGAGGCGCAGGTCCCGGCCGATGAGGGCGAGCATGGCGCGGATCACGCCCATTCCTCCGGCTCCGGGACCTCGGGCGCCGCCCCCACCGTGCAGCGCTCGATGCGCAGTTCCGCCGCCCCGGGCAGATCGAGCGGCTGGTGGGTGGCGGCGATCACCAGGCCGCCCCCGGCCCGGTGCCCGTCCATCAGCGCGGCCAGGATCGCCTGCGAGCCCGCGTCCAGCGCCGCGGTCGGCTCGTCGAGCAGCCAGAGCGGGCGCGCGCAGACCAGCAGCCGGGCCAGGGCGACCCGCCGCCGCTGCCCGGCCGAGAGGTAGGCCACCGGCAGGTCGTGGGCGTGGCCGAGGCCCAGCCGCTCCAGGGCGTCGTGGGGTGTCAGGCGCGGCGCGCCGAGGAGATCCCGGGCGAACAGCAGGTTCTCCCCGGCCGTCATGGAGGACTTGAGCCCGTCGCGGTGCCCGACCGCGTGGAGGCATTCGGGCAGGCTCGCCTCGCCGACATCGGTCACGGTGATGCGACCGGCCTCGGGTCGCAGCCGGCCGGTGAGGATCGCGAGCAGGCTCGATTTGCCGGCGCCGTTCCGGCCGGTGACCGCAAGCGCGTCGCCGGGCCCGAGGGCGAAGGCGAGATTCGAGAAGATGCGGCGCCCGGAGCGGCGGCAGGCCAGATTGTCGACGCTGAGCCGCACCCGATACCCCGACCTCTCCCCCGCCGCCGGGCGGCGACCCACACGGCGCCGCCTCCATGCCCGATTGTCGCCCGGAACGGAACCGCGCCGTCCGGTCACGCTTTCGTTCTGTGGAGGAGGATTGCCCATGGCCGAGGCAAGATACTCAAGCGAGGCGGAGATCGCCGAGACCCCGGACGCGGTGGCCGGCCGCGCCAAGGTCGAGGCGCGGATCGCCGCCTGCACGCCGGACGAGCAGGCGGCGTTCTGGGAGGCGGTCGGGCGCTGCTTTGGCGGCGGCAAGCCGCCGGAGATGCCGAGCCAGCCCGACTGATCAGGCTCCCCGGCGGATCAGCGCCCGCAAGGCCCCCCGGAAGGTCCGCACGTCCTGCTCGGTCAGGCTCATGCGGTGGAGCATGTCGCGCATGTTGCGTGCGATGATCTCCCGCTTCTCCGGCGGATAGAACCCGGCCGCATCGAGGGCCGTCTCCAGGCTCCCGAATAGGGCGACCAGCGCCTCCCGGGTCGCCGGCGGGGACAGCAATTCGCCGGTGAATGGCAGGATCGCCCGGCCGCTGGCCTGACGCCACGCGTAGCCGACCAGCAGCACCGCCTGGGCGAGGTTGAGAGAGGGGAAGTCCGGGGAGACCGGGAAGGTGACGATGGCGTCGGCGAGGGAGACTTCGTCGTTGGTCAGACCGACCCGCTCGCGCCCGAACATCACCGCCGTGCGCTGGCCCGGGCGCGCCACCACTTCGGCCATGGCCTCCTCGGGGGCGAAGACCCGCTTCATTTGCCCGCGCTCGCGCGCCGTTGTGGCCAGCACGTAGCGGCAATCGGCGATCGCCTCGGCGAGGCTGCCGTACAGGGTCGCCCCGTCGAGGACATGCGTGGCGCCGGACGCCGCCTCGCGCACGCCCTTCTTGGGCCAACCGTTCTTCGGATTGACGAGACGCAGTTCCGACAGGCCGAAATTCGCCATGGCCCGGGCCGTCATGCCGATGTTCTCGGCGAGTTGCGGCTCGACCAGGATCACCGCCGGAGCAATGCCGGGCGGGATCTCGGTGACCGTCCTCGGGGTTTCGCCCGGCGCGTCGCGGCTCGTCATGCCGGCCCTCTGGCATGGCCGGCCCCGGTCCGTCGAGGGTCGGGTGACGAAGCCGCCGGGATGACAGTGCGCGCCTTCCGTCGCCGGAAGGGCCGCGCTATGTCGCGGGGCGAAAACCGCCCCAGGACTCGGCCGAGACCCCTTGGGCAGGCGACCGCACGGCGCTTGCATGCCGTGCGCCGGAACAACGCGGAAGGCATCGGTCCATGGCGAAGATCAAGGTAGCGAACCCCGTCGTCGAGCTCGACGGCGACGAGATGACCCGGATCATCTGGGCCGAGATCAAGAACAAGCTCATCCATCCCTATCTCGACGTCGATCTGGAATATTACGACCTCGGCGTCGAGCACCGGGACGCCACCGGCGACAAGGTCACGGTCGATGCCGCCGAGGCGATCAAGCGCCACGGCGTCGGCGTGAAATGCGCCACCATTACCCCCGACGAGCAGCGGGTGAAGGAATTCGGCCTGAAGGAGATGTGGCGCTCGCCCAACGGCACGATCCGCAACATCCTGGGCGGCGTGATCTTCCGCGAGCCGATCATCTGCAAGAACGTCCCGCGCCTCGTGCCGGGCTGGACCCAGCCCTTCGTGATCGGTCGCCATGCCTACGGCGACCAGTACCGCGCCACCGACTTCAAGGTCCCCGGCAAGGGGCGCCTGACCATCAAGTTCGAGGGCGACGACGGCACCGTGATCGAGAGGGAGGTGTTCAAGTTCCCGGACGCCGGCGTCGCGATGTCGATGTACAACCTCGACCAGTCGATCATCGACTTCGCCCGTGCGTCGCTGAACTACGGCCTCGCGCGCAAGTACCCAGTCTATCTGTCGACCAAGAACACCATCCTCAAGGCCTATGACGGCCGGTTCAAGGACCTGTTCCAGAAGGTCTACGAGGAGGAGTTCGAGGCCAAGTTCAAGCCGCTCGGGATCACCTACGAGCACCGCCTGATCGACGACATGGTCGCCTCGTGCCTCAAGTGGTCGGGCGGCTATGTCTGGGCCTGCAAGAACTACGACGGCGACGTCCAGTCGGACACCGCCGCGCAGGGCTTCGGCTCGCTCGGCCTGATGACCTCGGTGCTGATGACCCCGGACGGCCAGACCGTCGAGGCCGAGGCCGCCCACGGCACCGTGACGCGCCACTACCGCGAGCACCAGAAGGGCCGCGAGACCTCGACCAACTCAATTGCCTCGATCTTCGCCTGGACCCGCGGCCTCTCGCACCGGGCCAAGCTCGACGGCAACGACGATCTGGCGAAGTTTTCGGCCACCCTCGAGAAGGTCTGCGTCGACACCGTCGAGGCCGGGCACATGACCAAGGACCTCGCGCTGCTGGTCGGGCCGGAGCAGAAGTGGCTCTCGACCACCGGCTTCCTCGACAAGGTCGACCAGAACCTCAAGGCGGCGATGGGCGCCTGACGCGGTTCTGCGGCGACACGACGGATGGCGGGCGTCCCCGGGACGTCCGCCGTTTTCACGCAAAGGACCGCCGGCGCTGCCCCCCGGGGTCTGCCGCCGGACACGACCGAGCACCGCGAAAAATTCATCAGGATCCCACCCATCCCCCTCATCCTGAGGCGACGGAGCGCAGCGCAGGCCTCGAAGGAGCCCTCAACCCGGCTGCGCGATCCCGGGCGCCCGCCTGAAGGCAAGCTGCCGCCGGCGCCTCAGGATCAGGCCCGGATGGGATGGGCGCTGGCCCTGGAGCGGGCCGTGTATCGATCACGGTCTTGACGCGTGATCGTCCCGTCGAGCCGTCTCAGGCGGCGACCAGCAGGGCCGCCCCGGCCACGCCGGACAGGACCAGCCGCAGCCGGCCGAGCCAGAGCGGGGAGAGGCCACGTCGGGGCAGATCCTGATCGATCAGGCCCCAGGCGAGGACCAGGACGCCGAGGATGCGCAGGTCCCAGGGTGCCGGCGCCGCCAGCGCGGCCCAGGCCACCAGGGAGGGGATGATGGCGATGAGGTAATCGGCGTTGCCGGCATTGCGCGCCGCCGCGGCACCCCAGCGGATCCCGCCGAGGAACGAGGCGATGACCGCCCCGTAGGCCGAGAGGATCGTGCGCGGCGCAAGCCCGAGGCTGCTCAAGCCGCCGTCGCTGCCCGAGACCGCCAGCGCCGCAAAACCCAGGAACGGGATCAGGCCGGCCACGCCGAGCACGAGGGCCCCGATCGGGACGGTGTTCCGGCGCGCCATCCTTCCTCCGAGCAGCGGCAAGGGTCGGAGACCCGTGCGATCCGATCCCACTCAGTCGCGAGCCGGCCGGAGGGTTCCCGCATCGCCGTACCGCGGTCAAGCTCGGATTGCCCGGGACGCCGCGGCGTCGCGCCTCCCCGGACGCGTTCCCTATGACCGCCGCGGCGGGGCGGTGAAGGCGACCGGACTGGGCGCGGGAGCGCCGAGGAGCGACATCGGCGCCGTGGCGGCGGCCTTCTGGCTGGGGGGCTCGTTCACCGCCGCGTCAATCTTTCGCGGCTTGAACCCGGCCGCCAGGGTCTTCGCGCTGGCCAGATCGGCGGTGCTGAGCTTGTTCGCTACGTCGTCGCGCTTCTTGGCGGCATCGTCGTCACCTTGCGCCGCGGCGGCCGCGAACCAAGCGTAGGATTGCACTAGGTCCTGCGCGAGACCCATTCCCCGGGCGTACAGCACGCCGAGGTTATACTGGCTGTCGCGGACACCGAACTCGGCGCCCTGGCGGAACCAGGAGGCCGCGGACGCGAAGTCCGGCTTCCCGTTGGCGGCCGGGTTCTCGGCGTAGAGCACGGCTAGATTATGCATCGACCGGGCGTGGCCCTGCTCGGCGGCGCGGCCGTACCAGGCCTTGGCCTTGTCGAGGTCGCGGACCACGCCGGTCCCCTTCTCGTACTGGCCCGCGATCTTGTACTGGGCCGGGGCGTAGCCCGCCGAAGCCAGCTTCTCGAACAGCTTGGCCGCCACGGCGGGGTCGCGGGGCATGCCCCGTCCGTCGCTCTCCCGGGTGGCGATGTCCCAGATCGCCGTACCATCGCCGTCGAGGGCGGCGGCTTTCACCTTGGCGAGCGCCGGCGGCAGGTTGCCGAGATCGGCCTGCAGGGTGTTCATCCCCGAGACCTGTGGCACCGGGGCCTTGGCAGTGGGCGTACGGGCGTCGGCCGGAACCGGGTTCGGCAGGGCCTGGGTGGTCGTCGGATCGGCCAAGGGCGGCTTCGCGCCCGGCGCGTCCTTCCAGGTCTCCGCCCGGGACTCCTTGGCACTCTCCTTCGGGAGCTCCTTCTGGATGTCCTTCGTGGTCTCCTTGGCGGTCTCGCCGGTCTCGGGCTTAACGGCCCCGCGCGCAGGGTCGCCGGCCGAGTCCGGGCGGACGGTCGGCGCCGGGTTCGCGGCCACGACCGGCTTCGGCTCCTCCGGATTGCGCAGGTTGATCGCCTGGAGCGCGCCCAGCGCCAGCACGATCGCCGCGAGTCCGAGCAGCAACGGCCGGCGGCGGCGATCAACCTCGCTCCGCAACCGCTCGAGTCGGCCCGGCTCGCCCGAAATCTGCGGCGCCACCTTCGCGGTGCGCGTGTCGCGGCGCTCGGTCGGCGCCTCGGCAGCCAGCTCGGCCTGCGCGGCCTGCGCGGCCCGGCGGGCCGCCGCGATGAAGCTCGTCTTGATGTCGCTCTCGGCGCCGGGCTCGACGGTCGGGCGGGCGCGGACCGGTTCGGCCGGGCGCTCCTTGCCGGACCGGCGGCCGGGGAGGCCACGGCCCGCCCGCGTCGGACGCCCGCTGCCGGGTTCGAGCAGATCGTCGGTGATCCGCGGGGTCTCGGCACCCTCCCGCCGGGCGGCCGGGCTCGTATCCGCGGCGGCGAGCGACACCTCCGCGCTCGTCGAGGACATCAGGCGCTCGCCCAGCGAGGGCGCCCGCGGGTCGACGGCCTCCACGGGGCCGAGCCGGACGAGGAGGCGTTCGAGGGCGGTCTGGACGCCCTCCAGCGTGGCGCCGAGGCGCTGATCCGACACCGCCTGCCGCGCCTGCATGTCGGCGAGGCTCGCACGCAGGAGGCCGATCTCCCCGGTCTCGGCGGCGAGACCGGACCCGCTGAGGGTCTGGGCGACGGCGTTCCGGGCGGCGCGCTCCACCGCGGCCTCGCTCGGAGCCGCTTCCCGGAGGGCGGTGACCTGCTGCAGCAGGTCACTCATGGTGCGTTCGAGACCGACCAGCGCCGGGTCGGCGCCGCGCGGCGCATCCAGGCGGCCGGCCAGCGTCACCACCTGCTGTTCGAGGGCGTCCAGGCCCTCGTGCTCCGAGCGGGTGCCGACGTGGTCGACCTCCTCGGCGAGGGTGTGCAGCATGGCGTCGATCGAGGCCGGCTCGCCGGGATGGGCGATGTCCGCGGTGCCGGCCTGTGCGGCCCCCTCCTCCTGCGCGCAGAGGTTATCGACCTCTGCGGCCAGCATCTGAATCTGCTCGGCCAGGGCGGCCGGCGCGGCGACCGTCACGGCGCTGCGGATCTCCTCCAGCTGCGGGCGCAGATCCGCATCGCCGCGGATCCGCCGCAGCTGCGCGACCTGGGCGCTCACCGAGTCCAGGCTCTCCGCGAGGTCCTGAATCCGCTCCGGGCCGGCGAGCGCACCGATCCGGTCACGGATCTCCTTGAGGTCCGTGAACAGCCCGGCCAGAATCCGTCCATCGGCATCGGCGGGGGCGGTCGCCGCGAGGCCGTCCAGGCGCTCGCCCAGCCGCCGGACATCCTCTTCGACGCGGGCGTGGGCGTTCTCGGCGACCTCATCGGACAGGTGCGCGACCTGGGCTCGGATCTCCTCGATCGGCTGGGCGACGGCGGTCAGATCGGTCCCGGCCCGGGCCCGCTCGATGCCGCCCGCGAGCGTGACGACGGCCTCCTCCAGGGCGCCGATGTCGCGGCTCGTGGCGAGCCGGTCGATCGCCGCGCGCAGGCGCACGATCTCGTATTGCAGCTCGGACAAAACATCGGCCGAAGCGGCCCCGTCCTCGGTGCGGACCACGAGGCGCCGGGCGAGGTCCAGGCGCATGCTCGCGACGACCCCGCCATCCGCGGCGGCACGGGTCGCGACGTCGCCCGCCACCTCCTGCGACAGCTCCCGCTGGCGCTGGCGGATGTCCTGGACCGCGCTGCGGATGTCGGCGGCGGCCGGACGCGCACGGCGGCTGGGCTGACGCGTAGCGGCGACTTGCTCGCCGAGCTGCGACATCCGGCGCTCGATGTCGCCGAGCCGCTCGGTCACCTGCTGGACCGGGGCGCCCTTGAGGGCGCGCTCGATCCGGGCCTCGATCTCGGCGAGCCGCTGCGCCTCGGCCACCTGCGACTCGCGCCGGTCCGCGTCCAAGGCCCGGTCGAGCCCGTCGAGCCGGTTCATCAGCGCGGCGATGCCGTCACTGTAGGTCTCGGCGATGGGGTAGGTCTCGGTCGCCGGCGCCGGGCGGGCGGCTGGGCGATCCTCGGGCGAGACCGCGCCGTGATGGGCCACCGCCCGGTCGGCCAGCGGCTCCGGCCGAATCGCGGTCTCCGGGCGGGTCACCGGCCGGTCGGGCTGCTCCGCCCGGAGGCGGCGGCGGTGCCGCCGGTTGCCCGGCGCGCCGGATTGCGGCTGCGGCACGACCGAGGCGATCCACGTCTCCAGCGGAACCCCGGCCCGGGCGGCGACGTCGCGGGCGGCGTCGAGCACTTCGGGATCGAAACTGTCGAGCTGCGGCATCGCGGTGCGGGTCATCGGGGGCCTGTGGTCGGCAGCGTTCGGCGTTCAATCCTGTGCACGGTGGCCGCGTCCCCAAATGGGTATCCGCGGAGTCCGCCTCGGATCGTTCGAGCCTGACCATTAACATTCTTGGTAAACACGAGGTTAAGGGCCTACTGACCCGGTAATCGTCTTGGCAGACAGGGCGCCGCAGGCTCCGCCGCGTGTCACCGCGGGCGGAGGCGGCGCCGTTGCCCCGGGCCCGGCCGCGTCGTTACATGCGGCGCGCACAGCGGATCGAACCGAGAGGTCCGCGCAGACGGGGGAAGCCAGAGATGCCGCAGTATCGCGCACCGGTCGACGACACGCTGTTCCTGCTCTCAGACGTGTTGGGCTTCCATGCCCGGGACAACCTGGCGGGCTTCGCCGACGCGTCGCCCGACGTGGTCGAGGCGGTGCTGCGCGAGGGCGCGAAGCTCGCCGAGGCAGTGCTGGCGCCGCTCAACCGGACGGGGGACCTCGAGGGCTGCCGCCGGGAGGCGGACGGCACCGTGCGCACGCCCACCGGCTTCAAAGGCGCCTACGACACCTATGCCAGCGGCGGCTGGATGGGCCTCTCGGTCCCCGAGGCCTACGGCGGCCAGGGCCTGCCGCACACCCTCAACACCGCCATTCAGGAATTCGCCTCGGGGGCGAATCTCGCCTTCGGGATGTATCCGGGCCTGACACAGGGCGCGATGGCTGCGCTGCTGGTCCACGGCACGGAGGCGCAGAAGGCGCTCTATCTGCCCAGGATGGTCGAGGGCGCCTGGACCGGCACCATGAACCTGACCGAGCCGCATTGCGGCACGGATCTCGGGCTCCTGAAGACCAAGGCCGTGCCCAACGGCGACGGCTCCTACAGCCTGACCGGCACCAAGATCTTCATCTCGGCCGGCGAGCACGACCTTGCCGAGAACATCGTCCACCTGGTCATCGCCCGGATCGAGGGCGCGCCCGCCGGCACCAAGGGCATCTCGCTGTTCGTGGTGCCGAAGTTCCTGGTGAATCCGGACGGCTCGCTCGGCAGCCGCAACGGCGTCTCCTGCGGTTCCCTGGAGCACAAGATGGGCATCCACGGGAACGCCACCTGCGTGATGAACTACGACGGCGCGACGGGCTGGCTGGTCGGCCAGGAGAATCGCGGCCTCAACGCCATGTTCGTGATGATGAACGAGGCGCGCCTCGCGGTGGGCGTCCAGGGGCTCGGCCAGTCCGAGGTCGCCTACCAGAACGCCGCCGCCTACGCGAAGGACCGCCTCCAGGGCCGGGCGCTCACCGGCGCGAAGGCGCCCGAGAAGGCCGCCGACCCGATCATCGTGCATCCGGACGTGCGGCGCACGCTGTTGCAGATCCGCGCCTTCAACGAGGCGGCCCGCGCCCTGATGCTGTGGACCGCGCTCCAGGCCGACATCCTACACCGCTCCGAGGACGCCAAGGAGCGTCAGGCGGCCGACGATTACCTCGGGCTGATGACGCCGGTGGTGAAGGGGGTCTTCACCGACCGCGGCTTCGCCAACGCGGTCGAGGCGCAGCAGCTGCTGGGCGGCCACGGCTACATCGAGGAATGGGGCATGTCGCAATTCGTGCGCGATGCTCGCATCGCCATGATCTACGAGGGCGCCAACGGCATCCAGGCCATGGACCTGATCGGCCGCAAGCTCCCGAAGGACGGCGGCCGGGCGATGATGACGTTCCTGGGCGAGGTCCAGACCTTCCTGAAGGACCACGGCGAGGATCCGGCGATGGCCGCCTTCGTCAAGCCGCTCCACGCCGGGGTGAACGACCTCCAGGGCGCCGTCATGTGGCTGATGCAGAACGCCTTCTCGAAGCCTGACAATGCCGGCGCCGGCGCCACCGACTTCATGCATCTCTTCGGTCTGGTGGCGCTCGGCTACATGTGGGCGCGGATCGCCAAGGCCGCGCTGGCCCGGAACGCCGAGGCGCCCGCCCCGCGCTGGGAGTCCAAGCTGACCGGCGGCCGGTTCTTCATGGAGCGGATGCTGCCGGAGACGGGCTTGCGGCTCGCGCGGATCAAGGCGGGGGCGGAGAGCACCATGGCGCTGGAGGCGGAGGCGTTCTGAGCGCTGGCCGGCCATCTCACCCGCGCCGTCATCCTGAGGGGGTGCGAAGCACCCTCGAAGGAGCCCCTTGGGGTCGGCGCGATCCCCGGAGCCCTCTTTCGAGTCCTGCGCTGCGCTCTGGCGCCTCAGGATGAGGGGTGTTGGTTGGGTCAGCCCTCAGCGCAGGGTCGAGAACCCTATGCTGTGCCGCGTGGGTACCGCACCGCGCTCAGGCCCCGAGCGCCGTATCCAGATCGTCGATCAGGTCGGCCGGATCCTCCAGGCCGATCGACAGCCGCACCACCTCCGGCCCGGCGCCGGCGGCAGTTTTCTGCGCGTCGGTGAGCTGGCGGTGCGTGGTCGAGGCCGGGTGGATGATCAGCGAGCGGGTATCGCCGATATTGGCGAGGTGCGAGAACAGCTGCAGGTTCGAGACGAGCTTGACCCCGGCCTCGTAGCCGCCCTTCAACCCGAAGGTGAAGACTGCGCCGGCCCCGTTCGGCGTGTAGCGCTGCGCGAGCGCATGGTACCGGTCGGTCTCCAGGCCCGGATAGCTCACCCAGGACACCGCAGGGTGCTGCGACAGGTGCCTGGCGACCACCAGGGCGTTGTCGGAATGGCGCTGCATCCGCAGCGGCAGGGTCTCGATGCCGGTGAGGATCAGGAAGGCGTTGAACGGCGACAGGGCTGGGCCCAGGTCGCGCAGGCCCAGCACCCGGCAGGCGATGGCGAAACCAAAATTGCCGAAGGTCTCGGCGAGCACCATGCCGGAATATTCCGGCCGCGGCTGGCTCATCATCGGGTAGCGCGCGTCCCCCGCCCATTGGAACGAGCCGCCGTCCACGATCAGGCCGCCGATCGAGTTGCCGTGGCCGCCGAGGAATTTTGTGGCCGAGTGCACGACGATGTCGGCCCCGTGCTCGAACGGCCGGATCAGGTACGGCGTCGCCATGGTGTTGTCGACGATGAGCGGGATGTTGTGTTTTTTGGCCACCTGCGACAAGGCCACGAGGTCGGTGATGACCCCGCCCGGATTGGCGATGGATTCACAAAAAATCGCCTTGGTCCGCGGCGTGATCGCCGCCTCGAAGGAGGCGGGATCGTCGTTGTCGGCCCAGACCACCGTCCAGCCGAAGTTCTTGTAGGAATGGCTGAACTGGTTGATCGAGCCGCCATAGAGCTTGTTCGAGGCCACGAACTCGTCACCCGGCTGCATCAGCGCGTGCAGGGTCAGAAACTCGGCGGCATGGCCGGAGGCGACGGCCAGGGCCGCCGTACCGCCTTCGAGGGCGGCGATGCGCTCCTCCAAGACCGCGTTGGTCGGGTTCGTGATCCGCGTGTAGATGTTGCCGAAGGCCTGGAGCCCGAACAGCGAGGCGGCGTGGTCGACATCGTCGAACACGAAGCTCGTGGTCTGGTAGATCGGCGTGGCCCGCGCACCCGTGGCCGCGTCGGGGGCGGCGCCCGCGTGGATCGCCAGGGTGTTGAAGCCGGGCAGGCGGTCGGTCATCGTCGGGTCTCCTCGGAGCACGCGAGCCTGTACGCCCGCCCGTGAACCTGGCGCAAGCGACGGCGCCGCCGCGGTCCGGACGCGCCTACATGTCCGATGCCGAACCGATGTCGACATGCGGCTGGCCGGCCTCGACCAGGGCCCGGTCCACGGCCTCGATCGCCACGAGCGTCCGGGTCAAGTCCTCGGACATGGAGATCGGCGCCACTTCGAGGCCGCCGATCCGCCGGGCGATGGCGTTCCGCTGCCGCGCGAGCGCGGCGCGGGCGCGGTTGAGGTCCTGGATCTCGTCGGCGGTCATCCGCACTTCCTTTCCGGACCGGTGCCGGTCAATCCCCGGGCATCCAGTCGATGTTCGGCCGCTGCGCCAGAATGCGCTCGAAATAGTCAGCCACGGCCTGGGCCCCGTCCGTGTGCATCATCGCGACGGGATGCGCGAGATAGGCGCGGGCCAGATCCAAGGGGATTTTCCCGGATTGAAGGGCGTTCAGCACCTCGTCGATGAAGGCGTCGTTGGCTTCGTTGAAGTCGTTCGACAGCTTCTTCCGGTCGTTCAGGGCCTTGATCGCCATACTGCGTCCTTGCTCTCCATCTCGGCGCCGGCCGATAGTCCCACCGCCCGAACGGATTACGGCATCGCGCGTTCCGGCGACAGGGCGTTGGGCCGCGCGCAGGCGGCGGGACGCGGGTCTCGGTAACCGTGCGCGCAGGGACGTTGAGGCGGAAGCGCTCGCCCGCGCGTTAACGGGCCATGTCGATGCATTCCGTACGCACCCATCTGGTCGAGATCGTCCCCTGCGCGGACGAGTCCCGCTGCTACCGTTGGATCATCCGCGCCCGCGGCGGAGCCGTGCTGGAAGCCTCACCCTACGCCTTCGCGACGTCCAACGGCGCGCGCATCTCGGGCGAGTGCTGGAAACGCGAGCATTTCAGCGCTGCCGCGGGTGTTTAGGGCCACGCCTGTTCCCGCACGCTTGCGTGACCGTCCAAGGCGCCCTCCCCGCGACCCGGGACCAGGGCCTAGCCGGGGCCGTTCAGGCGATCGTATCGTCGCGGCGCCACGCCAGGACGGCGCGGCCCTGAAGCCGCCCCCGGACCGACACCGGCGTCGTGCCCCGCGGGTTCCGGTTTTCACACCGATCCGCTAGCGAGGCCGGAAGCCAGCAGGAGCCTTCTGAAACAATGTCCGCCGCCTCGACGACCCGACCGCCCATCGCCGTGTTCGACCTCGACGGAACCCTGGCCGAGACCGCCGGAGACCTCATCGCCACGCTCAATGTGCTGATGGCGCGCGAGGGCCTGCCGGAACTGCCCCTGTCGCAGGCCCGCGGGTTGATCGGCGCCGGTGCCAAGGCGCTGATCCGGCGGGGCTTCGAGGCGGAGGGACGCGCGCTCGCGCCGGAGGACCACGACCGGCTGTTCGACGCCTTCATCGCCCATTATGGCGCGCATCTCGCCGACACGTCGCACCTGTTCCCGGGGGTGGCCGAAGCGCTCGACGCGCTGGAGGCGGAAGGGTTCCGCCTTGCGGTCTGTACCAACAAGTACGAGGACCAGTCCGTCGAGCTGCTGCGGCTGCTCGGGATCGGCCACCGCTTCGCGGCGATCTGCGGCCGCGACACCTTCCCGCAATCCAAGCCGGATCCGCGCCACCTCACCGGTACGATCGAACGGGCCGGCGGCGATCCGGCACGCGCGGTGATGGTCGGCGATTCCCGGACCGACATCGACACCGCCAAGGCCGCCGGCATCCCGGTGGTCGCCGTGACCTTCGGCTACACCGACCGGCCGGTGACCGAGCTGGGCCCCGACCGGGTGATCGGGCATTTCGCGGAGCTGCCCGCAGCCGTCCGCGCCCTGGTCCCGACTAGAGCCGCCTGAGCGCTCAGCCGAGCCAGCGGCGCAGCCGGGATACCGCCGCATGGCACTCCGCCTCGGCGCCCGCGAAGGAGAACCGGACGTGGTGGCCGCCCTGGTCGGGGTCGAAATCCAGGCCCGGGGTCGCCGCCACATGCGCCTCATCGAGCATCCGCCGGCAGAAATCCGCGGCGTTGTCGGTGAGGTTGCCGACATCGGCGTAGAGGTAGAAGGCCCCGTCGGCCGGATGGATGTGCCCGAGGCCGAGGCCGGGGAACGCGTCGAGCAGGATGGCGCGGTTGCGGGCGTAGCCGTCGCGCACGGCGTCGAGTTCCTCCGCCGCGTCGAGGGCGGCCAGCGCCCCGACCTGCGACAGGTACGGGGCCGAGATGTAGAGGTTCTGCGCCAGACGCTCGATCGGGCGGACCAGCGCCTCCGGCACCACCATCCAGCCCACGCGCCAGCCGGTCATGCAATGGTATTTGGAGAACGAGTTGATCACCACCGCGTCGGGGTCGAAGCGCAGGGCCGTGACGGTGGCCGGCCCGTAGCTGAGCCCGTGATAGATCTCGTCCGAGATCAGCGGCAGCCCGAGGCTCCGCGCCGCGGCGCAGACATCCTGCAGGGCGGCCTCCGTGATCACGGTGCCCGAAGGGTTGGCCGGGCTCATCACCAGGGCGCCGGCCACGGGGTCCCGGGCGTGGGTCTCGCGCAAGAGCGCCGCGGTCGGAGCGAAGCGGTCCTCGGCGCGCAGGACCATCGGAGCGGGCACGAGGTCGAGGGCGGCGAGGATACTGCGATAGGCCGGGTAGCCGGGCTGCGGCACCGCGACCCGGGCTCCGGCATCGAACAGGCTCATGAACGCCAGGACGAAGCCCGCCGAGGATCCGGTAGTGATCACCACCCGCTCCGGGCCGACCGGGACACCGTGTCGCTCCCGGTAGTCCCGGGCGATGCGCGCGCGCAGGGCGGGCAGGCCCAGGGCCTCCGTATAGGGCACGCGCCCGGTCGCGAGCGCCTCCTGCGCGGCCGCGATCGCCGCGCGGGGGGCCGGCGCCGAGGGCTGGCCGACCTCCATCCGGACCACGTCGGCGCCGTCGCGGGCCTTGGCGGCGGCGGCGGCCATGACGTCCATGGCGAGGAACGGCCGCACGGCGGCGGCCCGTCGGGAGATCGGGGTCATGCGGTCCTTCTCGGAACCGGAAGCGGCCGGCCGGGACCGGCAGGGTAGAGCGCCGCCGCCACCGCCTCAACCGCCCGAGCCCGATCGCTTATCGGCCTGGGGCTGATTCGCGGGACGGCGGCGCGATTGACCCGGTGCCGCGAAAACGCCAAACCCGTCCCCTACCGCTCGCGCCCAGCGCGGGCCGGCTTGCCCCGCAAGCGAGGATCCATGCCGTTCATCCGCCCCCTGCCCGCGCTGATCCTGGCGCTCGGCCTCGTCGCCGCTCCGGCGCTCGCCCAGACGCCCGCCGCGCCCTTCACGGACGCGCAGCGCGCCGGCATCGAGGTCATCGTCAAGGATTACCTGATCAAGCACCCCGAGGTGCTCCAGGAGGCCCTGGCGGAGGCCGAGAAGCAGCAGGCGGAGACGCAGCGTCTCGCCCAGGCCTCCGCCCTGAAGGATGCCCGCGAAGCGCTAAACAACGGCCCGCACGACGTGGTCGCCGGCAACCCCTCGGGCGACGTCACGATGGTCGAGTTCTTCGATTACAATTGCGGCTACTGCCGCAAGGCGCTGGGCGACGTCCAGGCGCTGATCAAGTCCGATCCGAAGCTCCGGGTGGTGATCAAGGACTTCCCGGTCCTCGGCCCGGAATCCCTGGAGGCCAGCCAGGTCGCCATCGCGGTGCGCCAGCAGCTCAAGGGCGACAAGCTGTTCGAGTTTCACCAGAAGCTCTTGGAGACGAAGGGCCGGGTGAACGGCGCCCGGGCGATCCAGGTCGCCAAGGATCTCGGCGTCGATACGACCAAGCTTCAGAAGGACATGGCCTCCCCCGAGGTGAAGGCGGCGCTCAGCGAGAACCGCGGCCTCGGCGACCGGCTCGGCCTGTCAGGCACGCCGGCCTTCATCATCGGCGACGAGGTCATCCCCGGCGCGGTCGGCGTCGATCCGATGCGCAAGACCATTGCCGACGTGCGTCAATGCGGTCACGCCGCCTGCTGAGCCGCCGGGCGGAGGAGGCGTGACCCGCGCGGCCTTGTCGCGCCGGGGCGCCTTCGTCTAAGAGCCGCCAGCCGCAGGGCCGTGGTCCGGCGCCGACTCGCACGGCCGAACCGACGCGCCGCGATACGAAGTAGGCCGGATGTCAAAGAACGATGCCATCGATCCCGAGCTTGTCCGCGAGCTCGCCAACCTCGTAACCGAGACCGGCCTGTCCGAGATCGAGGTCGAGAAGGGCGACCTGCGCATCCGCGTGGTGCGCCGGCTCGAACCCGCGAGCCTCCAGGTCGCGGCACCGGCGCCCGTGGCGGCCCTCGCGCCGCCGGTTGCGGTGGCTCCGGCCGCCGCCCCGGCGGAGCCGACGCGGACGCAGCCGGGCACCGTCCCCTCCCCCATGGTCGGGACCGCGTATCTCCGGCCCTCGCCGGACGCCAAGTCCTTCGTGGATGTCGGCGCGCGGGTCGAGGTCGGCGACAAGCTGCTGCTCATCGAGGCGATGAAGACCTTCAACGAGATCGTAGCGCCCCGCGCCGGTACGGTGAGTGCCATCTTCGTGGAGGACGGGCAGCCGGTGGAGTTCGGCGAGGCTCTGCTCGTCATCAGCTAGGATGTCCGCCCGGGCGGTCGCGCCGCGCCTGGACGCCGCCGCATAACAAGAGGATAGAGCCTCCTGCGCGCTCCAGACCGCGCGGACGCCCTAACGGATCCGATGTTCGACAAGATCCTGATCGCGAACCGCGGCGAGATCGCCCTGCGCATCCTGCGGGCGGCGAAGGAGCTCGGGATCGCCACCGTGGCGGTCCACTCCACCGCCGACGCCGATGCCATGCACGTGCGGCTCGCCGACGAGAGCGTCTGCATCGGACCGCCGGCGGCGCGCGACAGCTACCTGAACATCCCCTCCATCATCGCGGCCTGCGAGATCACTGGGGCGGATGCGGTCCATCCGGGCTACGGCTTCCTGTCGGAGAATGCCCGCTTCGCCGAGGTGCTGGCCCACCACCAGATCGGTTTCATCGGCCCCAAGGCGCAGCACATCCGCACCATGGGCGACAAGATCGAGGCGAAGCGCACGGCGCTCAAGCTCGGGATCCCCTGCGTGCCGGGCTCGGACGGCGGCGTCGACGACCCGACAGACGCCAAGCGCGTGGCCGCCGAGATCGGCTACCCCGTCCTGGTCAAGGCTGCGGCGGGCGGCGGCGGCCGCGGCATGAAGGTCGCGCGCACCGAGGCCGAGCTGGAACAGGCGATCGGCATGGCCAAGTCCGAGTCCAAGGCCGCCTTCGGCGACGACGCGGTCTATCTCGAGAAGTATCTGGAGAAGCCCCGCCACATCGAGGTGCAGGTTCTGGGCGACGGGCGCGGCGGCGCGGTGCACCTGGCCGAGCGCGATTGCTCGCTCCAGCGCCGCCACCAGAAGGTCTGGGAGGAAGGCGGCTCGCCCGCGCTCAACGAATCGATGCGCGCCGAGATCGGCGGCATCTGCGCCAACGCCATGAAGGAACTCGGCTATCTCGGCGCCGGCACCGTCGAGTTCCTGTACGAGGACGGGCGGTTCTACTTCATCGAGATGAACACCCGGATCCAGGTCGAGCACCCGGTCACCGAGATGATCACCGGCATCGACCTCGTGATCGAGCAGATCCAGGTGGCCTCGGGCGGTGCCCTCTCGGTGTCGCAGTCGGACATCAAGGTCGAGGGCCATGCCATCGAGTGCCGGATCAACGCCGAGCACCCGGAGACCTTCCGCCCCTCCCCGGGCGAGATCACCCACTACCACACGCCCGGCGGCCTCGGTGTCCGCGTCGATTCGGCTGCCTTCCAGGGCTACCGGATCCCGCCGCACTACGATTCCCTGATCGGCAAGCTGATCGTCCACGGCCGCACCCGCAACGAGTGCCTGATGCGCCTGCGCCGGGCACTGGACGAGTTCGTGATCGACGGCATCGACACGACGCTGCCGCTGTTCCGCACCCTCGTCCGCAATGCGGACGTGCAGAACGGCCTCTACGACATCCACTGGCTGGAGCATTTCCTCGCCGATGGCGGCATGAAAGCCTGACCCCGAGCGGCCTCCCCCGCGGCGTGAAGGCCGCGTGAGCCCTCTGGTCTTCGGGCCGGCTCCGCGCGACACTCACCCCATGCACGACCCCACCCGCGTGGACATCACCCCCGAGATCCTGCTGAAGGCCTACGCGGCGGGCATCTTCCCGATGGCCGAGGACGCGCAGGACCCGACCCTCTACTGGGTCGAGCCCAAGGCGCGCGGCGTCCTGCCCCTCGACGCGTTCCGCGTGCCCCGGCGCCTCGCCCGGACGGTGCGGTCCGACCAGTTCGAGGTCCGGTGCGATACGGATTTCGACGGCGTGATCGACGGCTGCGCCGCGCCCCGCCGGGACAGCGAGCGCACCTGGATCAACGGCCGCATCCGCGAACTCTACGGCGCGCTCTACGACCTCGGGCACGTCCACACGGTGGAGGTCTATGCGGGCGACGACCGGCGGCTCGTGGGCGGCCTCTACGGCGTCTCCCTCGGGGCGGCGTTCTTCGGCGAGAGCATGTTCCACGAGGTCCGCGACGCCTCGAAGGTCGCCCTGGTCCACCTGATGGGACGCCTGCGCGCCGGGCGGTACCGGTTGGCCGACACGCAGTTTGTGACGGAGCACCTCACGCAGTTCGGCGCGGAGGAACTGCCGCGCCACGTCTACAAGCGGCGCCTTGCCGATGCCCTCGACCACGTGGCCGACTGGCATGTCTGGCCCGGCGACGGCTCGGTGCCGGGCGCCCGGGTGCTGGAAGCTTTAGGCGCCGACGACGGGGCTTAGCGCCTCAGCGGAACAGCGCGTCGAACAGGTTCTGCGGCTGCGGCGGGGGCGCAGGCGCCGGTGCCGGGCCCTCGTTCGACGGGAAGAACTTGCGCGAGGGCTTCTGGCGCGGCTGGACCGGCACGCCGCGCGGAGCCTCGACATCCACCTGGCCGGCGGCGTTGATCTGCTGCGCGGTCTTGGTCGCGTCCTTGTTGGCGCGCCTAGTCTTCTCGGGCTTGGCCGCGACGGCGGGGATGTCCTCCTGCTCCTTCGCTTCGGCGATCACGTCGCTGCCGCCTTTGCAGTCGACCAGCCAGACGTCGTAGATCGGATGCTCGATCGCGTGCAGGCCGGGGCTCGACGCGAACATCCACCCGGTGAAGATCCGGCGATACTTGTTGTCGAGGGTGACCTCGTCGACTTCGAGGAAGGCCGTGGTCTTGGCGCTCTCGGTCGGGGGCCGCGTGTAGCAGACCCGCGGGGTAAGCTGCAGCGCGCCGAACTGCACCGTCTCATCCACCGCGACCTCGAAGGACACGATCCGGCCGGTGATCTTGTCGAGGCCGGAGAAGACGGCGGTCGGGTTCTTGATCTTGTCGGCCGCGGCCGGGCCGGCCCATAGGGCGAGCGCCAAGCTCGGGACGAGCGCGCGGCGTGCGAGGGCTGTGATGCGGCTCAAGGCTCGAACCCCGGAACGAGGGTGGCCGTCCGCGCCGTCGGACTGCGCGGCGGGCGGTCGGGATGGGTTCGCCTTGAACACCGGAACGGTGGCGGCAAAAGGGCGCCCCGAAGCCGGGGTCGGCCGCGCTACTCGCCCGGCGTCCAGGACACGTAATCGCCGGTCGCGGCGGGCCGCTGCCCCCAGGATAGCTGCGAGCCCTGCGGCCGGTAGGCGTTCGGCGTCCCGGTCTGGTTCTCCAGATGCGGCTTCTGCCAGGCGTGGGGCGTGTAGTCCTCCTCGCTCGGCGCGAGGTCGACGTTGTGGCACAGCCAGCCGCGCCAGCCGGGCGGCACCTTCGAAGCGTCGGCGTAGCCGTTGTAGACCACCCAGCGTCGCTCGGAGCCGACCGAGCGGTCGATCAGCGCCCCTTCCGCCTTGTAGTACTTGTTCCCAAAATCGTCCTCGCCGACGAAGATGCCGGTCCGTGCGGTCTGGAGCGCCAGGGAGACGGTCTGGCCGTTCCACCACGTGAAGACGCGCAGCAAAGTGTCCTTCAGCGCCATCGTCGGTCCCGGAATCGTGCCGCGCCGCCAGGACGCTTTCCGGGGCCGTTATGGTGGTCGTGCGCGCACGAGTCCAGCCACATGGTCCAACTGTCGCCGCGCGGCCACGCCCGACCCCGGCGATACCCGGGTGCTTCGCGATCTGCGATAAACTGTCTCCACTTCTGGGTGTGGAGCAAAAATTTTCCCGACGCGATTCCAGAATACCGGAAGGACACTTATCGAGTCCCGCCCAGATATCCACAGGTTTTTGGGAGCCGGCACAACATCTAGCGGGGAACCGACGCCTCACACACCACTTGTTGACGTGAGAACGCGGACGGCGGTAAGGTCCCTTCATCGGTCGCGCCGCCCTTGTGGTGTTATTCGGCAGGTTCGACCAACCTTAATTCACGTTTGCGGATCCGACTGCCGCCCGTTCCAGGGATACGGCCGGATTCGCCCCCATCATCGGGCCAACATCCCCGCCTCCAGCGGGGCCGGGACCGTCGTGTCCCGTCGAAGAGGTGTGTTTCATGCGGTTCGAGCGTCGCTACACCACGGCCGGGCAATCGCCCTATGCCGGTATCCCGTTCCGGAAGGCGCTGAGCGAGATCCGCAATCCGGATGGATCGGTGGTGTTCCGTCTGGACGGCATCGACGTGCCCGAGAGCTGGAGCCAGGTGGCGAGCGACGTGCTCGCGCAGAAATACTTCCGCAAGGCCGGTATCCCAGCCCGGCTCCGCCGCATCGAGGAGAACGCGGTCCCGTCCTTCCTCTGGCGGTCGGTACCGGACGAGGCGGCGCTCGCCGCGCTCCCCGAGGAGGAGCGTTTCGTCTCCGAATCCTCCGCCACCCAGGTGTTCGACCGGCTCGCCGGCTGCTGGACCTACTGGGGCTGGAAGGGTGGATACTTCTCGTCCGAACAGGACGCCTCGGCCTTCCTGGACGAGCTGCGCTTCATGCTCGCCCGGCAGATGGTGGCGCCGAACTCGCCGCAATGGTTCAACACCGGCCTGCACTGGGCCTACGGCATCGATGGCCCGAGCCAGGGGCACTATTACTGCGATCCGCACACGGGCGCGCTGACCAAGTCGGCCTCGGCCTACGAGCACCCGCAGCCGCACGCCTGTTTCATCCAGTCGGTCCAGGACGACCTCGTCAACGAGGGCGGCATCATGGACCTGTGGGTGCGGGAGGCGCGCCTGTTCAAGTACGGCTCCGGCACCGGCTCGAACTTCTCGCATCTCCGGGCCGAGAACGAGAAACTCGGCGGCGGCGGCAAGTCGTCGGGCCTGATGAGCTTCCTCAAGATCGGCGACCGGGCGGCCGGCGCGATCAAGTCCGGCGGCACCACCCGACGCGCCGCCAAGATGGTGATCGTCGACATCGACCACCCGGACATCGAGGCCTTCATCGATTGGAAGGTCAAGGAGGAGCAGAAGGTCGCCGCCCTGGTGACCGGCTCGAAGGTCGTCTCCAAGCACTTGAGCTTGGTGATGAAGGCCTGCACCCAGTGCGAAGCCGAGGGCGATGCCTGCTTCGACGCGGAGCGTAACCCGGCCCTCAAGCGCGAGATCAAGGCTGCGCGCCGCGCCTCCGTGCCGGACGCCTACATCAAGCGCGTGGTGCAGTTCGCCCGGCAGGGCTTCACCAAAATCGACTTCCCCGTCTACGACACCGACTGGGATTCGGAGGCCTATCTCACGGTCGCCGGCCAGAACTCCAACAACTCGGTCTCGCTGACCGACGACTTCCTGCGCGCCGTCGAGGCGGATGCGGACTGGCGGCTGACGGCGCGCACCACCGGCAAGGTCACCAAGACCCTGAAGGCCCGTGAGCTGTGGGAGCGGATCGGCGAGGCCGCCTGGGCCTCGGCGGATCCGGGCCTGCACTTCAACACCACGATGAACGACTGGCACACCTGTCCGGCGGGCGGCCGGATCCGGGCCTCGAACCCGTGCTCCGAGTACATGTTCCTCGACGACACCGCCTGCAATCTCGCCTCGGCGAACCTTCTGACGATGTACGATCGGGAGACCAAGCGCTTCGACGTGGACGCCTTCGAGCACCTGAACCGCCTCTGGACGGTGGTGCTCGAGATCTCCGTGATGATGGCGCAGTTCCCCTCCAAGGAGATCGCGGAGCTGTCCTACCGCTACCGGACCCTCGGCCTTGGCTACGCCAATATCGGCGGCCTGCTGATGACCATGGGCCTGCCCTACGATTCCGACGCGGGCCGGGCGCTGGCCGGCGCGCTCACCGCGATCATGACCGGAATCGCCTACGCCACCTCGGCCGAGATGGCCGCGGAACTCGGCACTTTCCCGGGCTATGACGAGAACGCCGATGCGATGCTGCGGGTCATCCGCAACCACCGCCGGGCCGCCCACGGCGAGACCGCGGGCTACGAGTTCCTCAACGTCGCCCCGGTCGCCCTCGACCATGCCAACATCCCGCAGGCGGATCTGGGCGACCATGCCCGGGCGGCCTGGGACAAGGCGCTGAGGCTCGGCGAGGCGCACGGTTACCGCAACGCCCAGGCCACCGTGATCGCGCCGACCGGCACGATCGGGCTGGTGATGGATTGCGACACGACCGGGATCGAGCCCGACTTCGCCCTGGTGAAGTTCAAGAAGCTCGCCGGCGGCGGCTACTTCAAGATCATCAACCAGGCGGCGCCCGACGCCCTGCGGGCGCTCGGCTACCGGGAATCCGAGATCGCCGAGATCGAGGCCTACGCGGTCGGCCACGGCTCGATGGGCCAGGCGCCGGCGATCAACCCGACGACCCTGCGCGCCAAAGGGTTCCCCGACGACAAGATCGCCGCGGTGGAGAAGGGGCTGAAGTCGGCCTTCGACATCAAGTTCGTGTTCAACCGCTGGACGCTGGGCGACGACTTCCTCACCCAGACCCTGAACGTGCCGGCGGAGAAGCTCGCGGACCCGACCTTCGAGCTGCTGCCGTTCCTCGGCTTCACGAAAAAGGACATCGAAGTCGCCAACACCCATATCTGCGGGGCGATGACGCTGGAGGGCGCGCCCTTCCTCAAGCTCGAGCATTACGCGGTGTTCGACTGCGCCAACCCGTGCGGCCGGATCGGCAAGCGCTACCTCTCGGTGGAGAGCCACATCCACATGATGGCGGCGGCGCAGCCCTTCATCTCGGGGGCGATCTCCAAGACCATCAACATGCCCAACGACGCCACGGTGGAGGATTGCAAGGCGGCCTACCTGCTGTCCTGGCGCCTCGCCCTCAAGGCGAACGCCCTCTACCGCGACGGCTCGAAGCTGTCGCAGCCGCTGAACTCGGCCCTGATCGTCGACGAGGACGATGAGGCCGACGACGCCCTGGAGGCCGTGCTGCAGGCGCCGGCCGCGGCCCGGGCCGCCCAGGTCGCGGAGAAGATCGTCGAGCGGGTGATCGAGCGGGTGGAACGGATCCGTTCCCGTGAGAAGCTCCCGACCCGGCGCAAGGGCTACACCCAGAAGGCGGTGGTCGGCGGGCACAAGGTCTACCTGCGGACCGGCGAGTACGACGACGGACGCCTCGGCGAGATCTTCATCGACATGCACAAGGAGGGTGCCACCTTCCGAAGCCTGATGAACAACTTCGCCATCGCGATCTCGCTCGGGCTCCAGTACGGCGTGCCGCTGGAGGAGTACGTGGAGGCCTTCACCTTCACGCGGTTCGAGCCGGCGGGCTTCGTGCAGGGCAACGACGCGATCAAGAACGCCACCTCGCTCCTGGACTACGTGTTCCGGGAGCTGGCGGTGTCGTATCTCGGCCGCGCCGACCTCGCCCATGTCAGCCCCTCCGAGATCGGCGGGACGGTGATCGGCGGCGGCGAGAGCGGCGACACGACCCGCGAGGGTCCCAAGCCCGCCCCGGCGTCCTCGGTCGTCTCCCGGGGCCTGCTCCGGGGCTCCGCCGACCGGCTCACCCTGATCCAGGGCGGCCCGGCCGGGGCGAGCCTCGGCATCGGGGCGGCGAGCGCCGGCCAGACGACGCCGGCCGGCGGCACGGTCCACGCGATCCGCGGCAGCACGGCGCTGAAGGCGGAGCCCGTTACCGCGGGCCTGGCCGAGACGATCGCCGACACCCTGCCCTTCGCCAAGGGGGAACGGAGCGTCGCCGACCGCCGCGCCGAGGCGAAGATGAAGGGCTATGTCGGCGAGGCCTGTCCGGAATGCGCGAACTTCACGCTGGTCCGGAACGGCACCTGCCTGAAATGCGACACCTGCGGGTCCACGACCGGTTGCTCGTAGACCCTTTGAAGGGATGATTGCGGCCCGCAGTGACGGGCAGCAATCTCGACGCGTTACTTGGTTCGATCGGACGGCAAGCGGGCGGCTCTCACGAGCCGCCCGCTCGATTCAAAGTCCCTGGTGGAATGGCGGCACGTCCGATCAGGAGTGGCGACCCGGTGCTCGGGGCGGCCACGGACGGCACAGCCAATCGCTCCCGGGACCCCCGCGCCCGCTGACGCGTTGCCCCGCCGAATCCCAGGAGTGTGCACAATGACGTCTTCCGCCGGCATCCGTTTCGGACTTGCCCTCTCGCTCATGTCCGGCGCGGCCAGTCTGCCGACGCTCGCTTCGGCCCAGGATCGGACCCCCGGGCAGGGGTCTGCCGCCGGGCAAGCGCCGCTCACCAAGATCGCGAGCTTCGAGCATCAGGTCACCGGCATCACCGTGAGCCGGGACGGGCGCATGTTCGTCAACTTTCCCCGCTGGAGCGAGGACGCCCCCGTTTCCGTGGCCGAGTTGAAGGACGGCAAGCCGGTGCCCTTCCCGGATGCCGGGTGGAACAGCTGGCGCAACGCGAAGGCCGACACGGTCGATCCGAAGACCCATTTCGTCTGCGTGCAGAGCGTCGTCGCCGACCAGCAGGACCGCCTCTGGGTGGTCGATGCCGCGGCCCCCGCGATGGCCCACGTGATCAAGGACGGGCCGAAGCTCGTCGGGATCGACCTGAAGACCAACCAGGTCGTGAAGACCATCCCGTTCGACAGCAGCACCGTGCTACAGGCGTCCTACATCAACGACGTGCGCATCGCGCCGGACGGGAAGACCGCCTACCTCACTGATTCCGGCGCCGAGGGCGCGCTGATCGTGGTCGATCTCGACAGCGGATCGGCCAAGCGCCTGCTCTCGGGCCACGCTTCGACGATGCCGGACACGAGCGTGACCGTGCAGTACGACGGCAAGCCCCTGCGCCGCCCGGACGGGCGCGGCGTCGACTTCGCGGCGGACGGCATTGCCCTCTCGCCGGACGGCAAGACGCTTTACTGGCAGGCGATCAAGGGCAAGACGCTCTACAGCCTGCCGACCGATGCGCTCACCGGCTGGGCGACCGCGTCCTTCGTGCCCGAGTCGCTCAGCGACCGGACGCTGAGCGGCAAGATCGTCACCGTCGGTGAGAACGGCCCCGCCGACGGCCTGATGATCTCCCGCAAGGACGGCCGGATGTATGTGACGTCGCCGCAGGACAACGCCGTGAAGGTCCGCGACCTCTCCCGTACCGGAGCGGGCCTGACGACGCTGGTCCAGGATCCGCAGCTGCGGTGGCCGGACACGTTCAGCGAGGGGCCGGACGGCACGGTCTACGTGACGACGTCGCACATCCAGGATTCCGCGGACTACAAGCCCGGCGCACCGATCAGCCTTCCGACGGAACTCTGGGCGATCAAGCCAAGCCAGGGCGATGTCACCGGATCGACCGGGGCCGGCACCGCACGCTGACGCGGCCTGTCCGCGTCAGACGGCCTTGCCGACGAGGCTGCCGATCCCCGCGGTGACCGCCATGGCGAGCGCCCCCCAGAAGGTCACGCGGGCCGTGGCCCGGACCAGGGGGGCGCCGCCCGCCTTGGCGCCCAGGGCGCCGAGGACCGCCAGGAACACCAGCGAGGCGGCCGACACCCAGTAGGCCGCTGTCGCTCCGGGGGCGAGCGCCGCCACCAGCAGCGGCAGGGCCGCGCCGGCCGAGAAGGTCGCCGCCGAGGTCAGCGCCGCCTGGACCGGGCGCGCCGTCGTGACTTCCGAGATGCCGAGCTCGTCACGGGCATGGGCGCCGAGCGCGTCCTTGGCCATGAGCTGATCAGCGACCTGCCGGGCCAGCGCCGGGTCGAGGCCCCGATCGATGTAGATTCGGGCGAGTTCCTCTCGCTCCGCTGCCGGATCGGCCGCAAGCTCGCCGCGCTCCCGGTCGAGGTCGGCGCGTTCGGTATCGGCCTGCGAACTCACCGAGACGTACTCGCCGGCGGCCATGGACATGGCGCCGGCCACAAGCCCGGCGGATCCCGCGACCAGGATCTCGCTGGGATTGGCGGCGGAGGCGGCGACCCCGACAATCAGGCTGGCGGTGGAGACGAGGCCGTCATTGGCCCCGAGGACGGCGGCGCGCAGCCAGCCAATCCGGTCGATGAGATGACGCTCGGTATGGACGGGGCGCATGATCGTCGAGGTCCTTGCAGGAGCGGAATGTGGGCCGGGATCGCGCGGACCGCCACAGGCAGCCGATCCTAACACGGCCCTTATGCGGAGGGCCTCGCTCGCGCTCGAACCCTAATGCGGTTTCCGGCCACAATCCCGCCTGGCCAAGGCCGGGCGCGGCGCTTCCGCGGCCGGTCCGCCGAACCGGAGCGGATCGCCATGCTCGACATCGTCTTCATCGCCGGGGCGCTCGCCTTCTTCAGCCTCGCCGAGGGCTACGCCGTCCTCTGCGAACGCCTCTGAGGGGCCCGTCATGACCTTCGACCTCGCCCTCGGCGCCCTCGTGACGGCCGGGCTCCTCGTCTATCTCACCTACGCCCTCGTCCGCCCCGAGCGGTTCTGAGCGGCCCTCGTGGACCTCCTCCCATGACCCTCAACGGCTGGATCCAGATCGCGCTCTACTGCGCGGTCGTGCTGGCGCTCGTGAAGCCCCTCGGGTCGTACATGACCCGCGTCTTCACGGGAGAGCGCACCCTCCTCTCGCCCGTGCTCGGCCCCGTCGAGCGCGGGCTCTACCGTGTGTCGGGCATCGACGCCCGGCAGGAGCAGCACTGGCTCGCCTATACGGGCGCGGTCATCCTGTTCCACGTGCTGGGCTTCGCCGTCCTCTACGCGATCCTGCGCCTGCAGGCGGTCCTGCCGCTCAACCCGGCCGATCAGGCCGCGGTGGCGCCGGACCTCGCGTTCAACACCGCGACCAGCTTCATCACCAACACCAACTGGCAGTCCTACGGCGGCGAAACCACGCTCTCGTACCTGTCCCAGATGGTCGGGCTGACGCACCAGAACTTCCTGTCGGCGGCCACCGGCATCGCGGTGGCGGTGGCGCTGATCCGGGGCTTCGCCCGGGCCTCCACTGGCACGATCGGCTCGTTCTGGGTCGATGTCACCCGGGCGACCCTCTACGTGCTGCTGCCGATCTGCGTGCCCTACACGCTGTTCCTGGTCTGGCAGGGCATGCCGCAGACGTTCAGCGCCTACGCTGATGCGACGACGCTGGAGGGTGCGCACCAGACCATCGCGCTGGGGCCGGTGGCCAGCCAAGTAGCAATCAAGATGCTCGGCACCAACGGCGGCGGGTTCTTCAACGCCAACGCCGCGCACCCGTTCGAGAACCCCACCGCCCTGTCCAACTTCGTCCAGATGGTCTCGATCTTCGTGATCGGCGCCGCGCTCACCAACGTCTTCGGCCGGATGGTCGGCGACGAGCGCCAGGGCTGGGCGATCCTGGGCGCCATGGGCGTGCTGTTCCTGGCCGGCGTGTGGGTCACCTACTGGGCCGAAGCCAACGGCAGCTCGGTCCTCAACGGCCTGGGTCTCACCGGCGGCAACATGGAGGGCAAGGAGACGCGCTTCGGCATCGCGGCCTCGGCGCTGTTCGCGGTGATCACCACCGCGGCCTCCTGCGGCGCCGTCAACGCCATGCACGATTCGTTCACGGCGCTGGGCGGCCTGATCCCGCTCATCAACATGCAGCTCGGCGAGATCATCATCGGCGGCGTCGGCGCCGGCCTCTACGGGATGCTGATCTTCGTGATCGTGGCGATCTTCGTGGCGGGCCTGATGGTCGGCCGCACCCCGGAATACCTCGGCAAGAAGATCGAGGCCAAGGAGGTGAAAATGGCCATGCTCGGCATCCTGTGCCTGCCCATGATGATGCTGGGCTTCACCGCGCTGGCCACCGTGCTGCCCGCCGGGCTCGCCGGCCCGGCCAATGCCGGCCCGCACGGCTTCTCGGAGATCCTCTACGCCTACACGTCGGCGGCGGCCAATAACGGCTCGGCCTTCGGCGGTCTCTCCGCCAACACGCTGTTCTACAACAGCACCTTGGCCATCGGGATGCTGGTGGGTCGGTTCTTCGTGAAGATCCCGGTTCTGGCCATCGCGGGCTCGCTCGCCGCCAAGAAGACGGTCCCGGCCTCGGCGGGCACGTTCCCGACCCATGGCGGCCTGTTCGTCGGTCTCCTCGTCGGCGTGATCCTGATCATCGGCGGCCTGACCTTCTTCCCGTCCCTGGCGCTCGGCCCCGTGGTCGAGCACCTCGCGGGCGCGGCCGGCCAGACCTTCGCGACGGGGGGCTGAGATGCCGCGTGCCCTCCCGTCCCGGCGCATGCCGCGCCACCACCTCGTGCTGCACCGGCAACCGCAGCGGCCCGGGCGTGCACCGCCGGTGCGGACTTCGGACTTGGTGCTGGCGCTCCTCGGCGTCGTGCTGCTCGGCGGCTTCGCCCTCCTGGCCGCGATCGCGCTGACCACCGGCACCCTCGTTCCCTGACCAAGACAGCGCCCGGCGCGCCGCGCCGGGCTCCCTCACCGCTTCGGACATCATCCATGTCTCGTCAGACGTCATCCCTGTTTAGCGCCGCCCTGGTCGGGCCGGCCCTCCTCGGCTCAGTCAGGAAGCTCGATCCCCGCGCCATGATCCGCAACCCGGTCATGTTCGTGGTCGAGGTCGTGGCGGCGCTGACCAACGTGCTGTTCGCCCGCGACCTCGTCACCGGGGGCAACGACCTCGCCTTCTCCGGCCAGATCATCCTCTGGCTGTGGTTCACCCTGATCTTCGCCAACTTCGCCGAGGCGCTCGCCGAGGGCCGCGGCAAGGCCCAGGCCGACAGCCTGCGGCGCACCCGCACCGAGATGACCGCCAAGCGCCTCAAGGGGCCGGGCGGGGGCTACGAGACGGTGCCCGGCACGACCCTCAAGGTCGGCGACGTCGTCCTGGTCGAGGCCGGCGATCTGATCCCCTCCGACGGCGAGGTGATCGAGGGCGTCGCCTCGGTGAACGAGGCCGCCATCACCGGCGAATCGGCCCCGGTGATCCGCGAATCCGGCGGCGACCGCTCGGCCGTGACCGGCGGCACGCAGGTGCTCTCCGACCAGATCAAGGTCCGCATCACCGCGGCCGCGGGCTCGACCTTCGTCGACCGGATGATCGCCCTGGTCGAGGGTGCCTCCCGGCAGAAGACCCCGAACGAGATCGCCCTCAACATCTTGCTCGCTGGGCTAACCCTCGTGTTCGTCTTCGCGGTGGCCTCGATCCCGAGCTTTGCCAGCTATGCGGGCGGCGCGATTCCGGTGATCGTGCTGGTCGCCCTGTTCGTCACCCTGATCCCGACCACCATCGGTGCCCTGCTCTCGGCCATCGGCATCGCCGGCATGGACCGGCTGGTGCGCTTCAACGTGCTCGCCATGTCGGGCCGGGCCGTCGAGGCGGCGGGCGACGTGGACACGCTGCTCCTCGACAAGACCGGCACGATCACCCTGGGCAACCGGCAGGCGACCGAGTTCCGCCCGGTCTCCGGGGTCTCGGAGCAGGAACTGGCCGACGCGGCGCAACTCGCCTCCCTGGCGGACGAGACTCCCGAGGGCCGCTCCATCGTGGTCCTCGCCAAGGAGACGTATGGCATCCGCGCCCGCGACATGGCCGGGCTCAACGCCACCTTCGTGCCGTTCACCGCGCAGTCGCGGATGTCCGGCGTGGATCTCAACGGGGCCTCGATCCGCAAGGGCGCCGTGGAGGCCGTGATCGCCTCGCTCGCCACGCAGCCCATGGCGAGCCGGGGCTCGAACGCCGCCCTCGCCTTCCAGCCCGATCCGGAATCACGCGTGGTCGGCGAGATCCGCGCCATCGCGGAGACGATCGCCAAGGCCGGCGGCACGCCCCTGGCCGTCGCCCGCGACGGCCGGTTGCTCGGAATCGTCTACCTGAAGGACATCGTGAAGGGTGGCATCCGCGAGCGCTTCGCGGAGCTGCGGCGGATGGGCATCCGCACGGTGATGATCACCGGCGACAACCCGATGACCGCGGCGGCCATCGCGGCGGAAGCCGGCGTCGACGACTTCCTCGCGCAGGCCACACCCGAGGACAAGCTGGCGCTGATCCGCAAGGAGCAAGCCGAGGGCAAGCTCGTCGCCATGTGCGGCGACGGCACCAACGACGCCCCGGCGCTGGCCCAGGCCGATGTCGGCGTCGCCATGAACACCGGCACGGTGGCGGCCCGCGAGGCCGGCAACATGGTCGACCTCGACAGCGATCCGACCAAGCTCATCGAGATCGTCGGCATCGGCAAGCAGTTGCTGATGACCCGCGGCGCGCTGACGACCTTCTCGATCGCCAACGACGTGGCCAAGTACTTCGCCATCATCCCGGCGATGTTCCTGACGCTCTACCCGCAGCTGCAGGCGCTGAACGTCATGCATCTCGCCTCGCCGCAGAGCGCGATCCTGTCGGCGATCATCTTCAACGCGCTGATCATCGTGGCCCTGATCCCGCTGGCGCTCCGCGGCGTGACCTACCGGGCCGTGGGCGCGGCCGCGCTCCTGCGCCGCAACCTCCTGATCTACGGGCTCGGCGGCGTGATCGTGCCCTTCATCGGCATCAAGGCCATCGACCTCGCCGTTACCGCCCTGCGCCTCGCTTGAACCGGTCCCTGGGAGACCCGCCATGCTCAAACAGATCCGCCCCGCCCTGGTCCTCCTCACCGCGCTCACGGTGGTCACCGGGCTCGCCTACCCCCTCGCCATGACCGGCCTCGCTGGGGTCATCTTTCCGGCCAAAGCCGCCGGCAGCCTGATCGAGCGCGACGGCACGATCGTCGGCTCCCGCCTGATCGGGCAGACCTTCGCGGGCGCCGGCTATTTCCACGGGCGGCCCTCGGCCACGACAGCACCCGACCCGGCCGACGCCTCGAAGACGGTGCCGGCGCCCTACAACGCGGCGAACTCCTCGGGTTCGAACCTCGGCCCGACCAGTGCCGCGCTGGCCGAGCGGGTCAAGGGCGACCTCGACACCCTGAAGGCGGAGAACGCGGCCGCCCCGGTGCCGGTCGATCTCGTCACCACCAGCGGGTCCGGCCTCGATCCGGAGATCTCGCCGCAGGCCGCCGACTTCCAGATTCCCCGCGTCGCCAAGGCCCGGAACCTGCCGGAGGACAGGCTGCGCGAACTCGTTGCGTCCCACGTCGAGGGCCGCACCCTCGGGCTCCTCGGCGAGCCGCGCGTCAACGTCCTGGCGCTGAACCTCGCCCTCGAGGATCTCGTCCGCCGCTGAGCGGCGTATAGGGGGATCATGCCCGAGACCGGCCGCGACCCGAACCGCCCCTCCCCCGACGCCCTGCTCGACGCGGCGCGCCGGGAAGAGCGGACGCTCGGCCGGCTCAAGGTGTTCCTCGGGGCCGCCCCCGGCGTCGGCAAGACCTACGAGATGCTGACCATCGGGCGGGCCCGGCTGAAGGCCGGGACCGACGTGGTCATCGGGGTCGTCGAGACCCATGGCCGGGCCGAGACCGAGGCCCTGCTCGACGGGTTCGCGGTGATCCCCCGCCGGGCGGTGCCCTATCACGGCGCCGTGCTGGAGGAGATGGACCTCGACGCCCTGCTCGCCCGCCGGCCGGCCCTGGCGCTGGTGGACGAACTCGCCCACACCAACGCACCGGGCTCGCGCCACCCGAAGCGTTATCAGGATGTCGAGGAACTGCTCGACGCCGGCATCGACGTCTACACCACGCTCAACATCCAGCACGTCGACAGCCTCAACGACGTCGTGGCGCAGATCACCCGCATCCGCGTGCGCGAGACCGTCCCGGACGGCATCCTCGACCGGGCGGACGATATCGAGGTGGTCGACCTCAATCCGGACGACCTGATCCAGCGCCTGAAGGACGGCAAGGTCTACGTCCCGACGAATGCCGAGCGCGCCCTGAAGCATTACTTCTCGCGCGGCAACCTGACCGCCCTGCGGGAACTGGCGCTGCGTCGCACGGCGGACCGGGTCGACGACGAACTCCTCGGCCACATGCGGGCCAACGCCATCGCCGGGCCCTGGGCGGCGGGCGAGCGGGTGCTGGTCTGCGTGAACGAGGACCCCCGCTCGGCCGGCCTCGTGCGCTACGCCAAGCGCCTTGCCGACCGCCTGCACGCCCCGTGGACGGCGCTGTCGATCGAGGGCGCCCGCGCGGCGTCCCTGCGGGAGGCGGAGCGCGACCGGATCGCCGAGGCCCTGCGCCTGGCTGACCGGCTCGGCGGTGACGCCGTGACCCTGCCCGGCGGCCGGCGCCTCGCGGACGACGTGATCGACTACGCCCGCTCGGCGAACGTGAACCACATCGTCGTGGGCAAGGCGAACCGGTCGTGGCTGTTCGAGCTCGTCAACGGCTCGGTGGTGCACGACCTCGTGCGCCGCAGCGGCAATATCAGCGTGCATGTGGTGCCCGGTGAGGCCGTTCCGGATGAGAGACAGCCCCGCCGCACCGTCACGGCGGCGGCGCCGCGGACCGGCTTCGCCGTCCGGCCCTACGGCATCGCGATCGTCGCCATCGCGATCGGGCTCGGCGCCGCGCTCCTGGCGCAGCCCTATGCGGGTGTGGAGAATGCCGACCTGTTCCTGTTGACCGCCGTCGTGGCGGTGGCGGTGCGGTCGGGCCTCGGGCCAGCCCTGGCGGCCGTCCTGGCGGCCTCGCTGGCCTACAACTTCTTCTTCCTTCCGCCGGTCTACACGTTCACGATCGCCGACCCGACCAACGTCGCGGCCTTCCTGCTCTTCACCCTGGTGGCGGTTCTGGTCTCGAACCTCGCCGCCCGGACCCGGCGGATCGCGATGGTCAGCCAGGGCCGCGCCCGGGCGACGGAGCGCCTGTTCGGCTTCTCCCGGAAGCTCGCCGCCTGCGGGACGCTCGACGACGTGCTCTGGGCCACCTGCGCCCAGGTGGCGGCGATGCTGAGGGTCCGCGTCGTCCTCCTCCTGCCCGACGGCAAGGCCGTCACGGTCCATGCGGGCTACCCGCCGGAGGACCGGCTCGACGCGGCCGACGTGGCGGCGGCCCAGTGGGCCTTCGACAACGACCGGCCCGCCGGCCGCGGTGCCGACACCCTGCCGGGGGCCAAGCGCCTGTTCCTGCCGATGCGCACCGGGCGCGGCACGATCGGGGTGATCGGCCTCGATGCGGACGGGACCGGGCCGATCCTGACGCCCGAGGCCCGGCGCCTGCTCGATGCCCTGGCCGACATGGGTGCGCTCGCCATCGAGCGGGTGCGGCTCGTGGAGGATCTCGACCGCGCCGAGCGGGCCGCCGAGACCGACCGGCTGCGCCAGGCGCTGCTCACCTCCATCAGCCACGACCTGCGCACACCGCTGGCCTCGGTCCTGGGGGCGGCGAGCACGCTGCGCGACCTCGACGCCGCCCTGCCGCCCGAGGCGAAGGCGGAGCTGCTCGGCACGATCATCGAGGAGGCGGAGCGGCTCAACCGCTTCATCGCCAACCTGCTCGACATGACCCGCCTCGAGGCCGGGGCGGTGGCGCCGAATCTGTCGGCGCAGGACATCGGCGAGACGGTCGATACCGCCCTGCGGCGGACGCAGACGATCCTGGCCGGCCATCGCGTCACCGTGGACATCGCCCCCGACCTGCCGGCCCTGGCGCTCGATCCGGTGCTGTTCGAGCAGGTCCTGGTCAACCTCCTCGACAACGCGGCCAAGTACGCCCCGGAGGGCTCGACCGTGACGATCCGGGCGCTGCGCGCGGGGGCCGAGCTGCGCATCGCGGTTCTGGACGAGGGCGACGGCCTGCCGGATGCCGACCTCGAGCGGGTGTTCGACAAGTTCTACCGGGCCCGCAAGGGCGACCGGGTCCGGGCCGGGACCGGCCTGGGTCTGGCGATCTCTCGCGGCTTCGTCGAAGCGATGGGTGGCACGGTCACGGCCGCGAACCGGCGCGACCGCAGCGGCGCCTGCTTCACCATCACCCTCCCGGTCCCGGCCCGGAGCGCGCCGAAGGATGTCGCCGCCTGACGCGCACGGTGGTGCCGGGCGCGGCGAGCTGGACGGTGCGTTCCGGCCGGCGGCGCTACCCGCCCGCCGGGGACGCGCCGCGCTTCAGGGCGCTGCCGCGTCCCCGCCCCGCCCGGCCGCCACGGCCCGGTAGATCCTGTCGGCCGCGAAGGGCGTCGCGGTCAGGCGCGCCCCGGTGGCGTCGCGGATGGCGTTGCCCAGGGCGGCCGCGACCGGATTGTAGGGCGATTCGCTCATCGATTTCGCCCCGAGCGGACCGACGCTGTCATGGCTGTCAGCGAACAGGACCTGCGTGTCCGGGACGTCGGCGCAGGCGGGGATGTGGTAGTCGCGGAACGCCTGCGTGATCACGCGGCCCGCGCCGTCGATCCGAAAATCCTCGTAGAGCGCGGCGCCGATCGCCTGCGCGACGCCGCCCTCGACCTGGCCGCGGCACTGCATTGGGTTGATCACCCGCCCGGCATCGGCGGCGTGGACGCTTCGGAGGATGCGGATCTCGCCGGTCACCGGGTGGACCGCCACCCGGAAGGCCTGGACGTTGAACGACACCGAGCGCGGGCTGCCGTCGGCGCGGCCCACCGCCGCCAGCGGCCCGAGGGCGGCGAGCGCGCGCGGGCCCCTGGGCGTCTCCACCGCATCGCCGGCGAGGCGACAGGATTCCGGTTCCGCGCCGGACAGCGCCGCTGCCCGGGCCCGGATTCGCTCGGCGAGGGCCTCGGCGGCGCGCAGCGTTGCCAGGCCCGCCACCACGGTGCCAGTGCTGCCGTAGGCGCCGGTATCGTGGCCGACCGCGTCGGTATCCGCGCCGAGGATGCGCACCTGCGCGGGATCGGTGCCCAGCGCGGACGCCGCGATCTGACGATGCACCGTGCTGGTGCCATTGCCGAACTCGGCGGTGCCGACCCGGACGATGTAGCACCCATCCGCCTCCAGGCTCACCCGCGCCTCGGCGTGATGGCCCCGGGGCGGGATCGTGTCGATCATCGCCATCGCCATCCCGGTGCCGCTCCGCCAGCCCGGCTCCGGGTCCGGCCCCGGATCGGCCTGCAGCGCCTCCTCCACCAGGGTCAGGCACTGGTCGAGGCCGTAGCTGCCGAACACCACGTCGTGGGGCTCAAGGCTGTTCGATACCAGCGCGTCGCCCGGCCTCACGGCGTTGCGGCGGCGCAGGGCGAACGGATCGAGCCCGAGGCGCCGGGCGACCTCGTCCAGGGCGGATTCGACGGCGAAGATGGTCTGGCTCAGGCCGTAGCCCCGGAAGGCCCCGGCCGGAACCGTGTTGGTGTAGACCGCCCGACCCGCCACCCGCTTGTTCGGGCAGGCATAGGCGGCGAGCACCTCGTTGCAGCCGTGGTGGATCACGCCGCCCGCATGATTGCCGTAGGCCCCGGTGTCGGACAGGACGTCGAGGCTGATCGCCGTGAGCGTCCCGTCCCGGCGGGCGCCGACCGTGACGGCGACCCGCATCGGGTGACGCGTCGTGGTCGCGGCGAACTGCTCCTGGCGGGTCAGTTCCCAGCGCACCGGCCGGCCGGTGCGCAGCACCGCCAGGGTGACGAGATCCTCCGTGAGCATCTCCTGCTTGCCGCCGAAGCCGCCGCCGACCCGGCCGCAGACGACGCGCACGGCCGCCCGCTCCAGGCCGAACAGGTCGCAGAGCGCGTCCCGGGTCAGGAACGGCACCTGGCTGCTCGTGCGCAGCGTCAGCCGGCCGTCCGCCCCGCGCCAGCCGATGCAGCCATGGGTCTCGAGGGCCGCGTGCTGGACCCGCTGCGATCGGAACGTCTCCGCGTAGACAATATCGGCCGCCGCGAAACCCGCCGCCACGTCGCCGACCTCGCCGCGGACCTCGGCGGCGAGATTCGGGTGGCACGCGAGCGGCGGCGCGTCCGCGCCAGGGCGGTCGCCCGGGTCGTGGACAGGCGGGGCGCCGGGTTCGAGGGCGCGGTCCGGATCGAGCAATGCCTGGCGGATCTCGTAGGTGACCCGCAAGGCCCCGCAACCGGCCTCGGCGGCCGCTTCCGTCTCCGCGATCACGGCGGCGACCCGCTGGCCGACGAAACGCAGGATCGGGTCGAGCACCCGTGTGTCGGCGGCGTCGTCCCGGGGATCCTGATGGCGCCCGGTGGAGAAGCGGCCCGGCGGCGCGTCCGCGTGGGTGAGGATCGCCACGACGCCGGGGATCGCCTCCGCGGCCGCGGTGTCGATCGCCGCGATGCGGGCATGGGCGTGCGGCGAGCGCAGGACCTTCAGGTGGAGCGCGTCGGGGGCCGCCCTGTCGAGGGTGAAGCGCGCCCGTCCGGACACCACCAGGGGCGCCTCCGGAGCGCGCAGGTTCCGGCCCACCGGGTCGCCGGCTCCACCCTCCGTATGGGCGATCCCCGCGATGGCGTCGCGGATCGCCCGGTAGCCGGTGCAGCGGCAGAGATTGCCCTTCAGGGCTGCACCGAGATCACGCCGCTGGCCCTGATCGAGGGCGGCGGCCGTCATGATCATGCCCGGCGTGCAGAAGCCGCACTGGAAGCCCTGCGCGGCCAGGAAGGCGGCCTGCATCGGATGGAAATCGCAGGGTTCCGGGTCGTTCGTGCGGCAGGGGCCGGCAAGCCCCTCGATGGTGGTCACGCAACGCCCCTCGGCGCGGAAGGCCGGGATCAGGCAGCTGTGCACCGGCTCGCCGTCGAGATGGATCGTGCACGCGCCGCAATCCCCCGCGTCGCAGCCCTTCTTGACGCCGAACCAGCCGGCCTCGCGCAGGAACGTGCGCAGGCACTGGCCCGGCCGCGCCTCACCCTCGTGGGGGGCGCCGTTGACCGTCAGCCGCATCGGTCGGTCTCCTCCGACAGGGCCTCGCGGATCTCCTCGGCGAGGTGCCGGGTGACGTGTCGGCGCCAGTCGGGTCGGCCGTGAACGTCGTCGTGGTAGAGGGTCTCGGGGATCGCCTCATCGAGGACCTGCACCAGGGCCGCCCTGTCGGGCAGGGCGTCGAAGTTGAGGCGCAGGGGGCGCCGCACCGAGGCCGTGACGGTGAGCGCGAAGCCGCCCCACGCGTCCCGGGTCCCGATCAGCAACGCGCCGGACCGGCCGTTGGGGCTGAGGCTGATGCGCCGGAACGCCGTCCGCCGGGTCAGCGCGGCCGCCGGGATCGACAGGCTGCGCAGGATCTCGCCCGGGCGCAGGGCGTTGCGCCCGGGATCGAGGACGACATCGGTGGCGGATAGAGACCGCTCCGCACCGTCGGCGGACCAGATCGCGCAACTGGCCTCCAGCGCCGTTGCCAGGGCGATCATCGGGCCGGCCGGAAGGGCCAGGCAGAGATTGCCGCCCACCGTGGCGGTGTTCCAGATCTTGAACGAGCCGAGCAGGGCGCGGCAGCATTGCCGGACCAGCGGCGCCGCGACCCATGAAGGCGGCAGATCGAGGCGATCGAGCTGCGCGATGGTACAGGTCGCCGCGAGCATCAGACCCTCCGGCACGAGCGCGTATGGCGGCCATCCAAGGCCGGCGAGGTCGACGAGGCGCCGCGTGCCGGGCTGCGGCTCGGAGAACAGCCAGGTTCCCCCCGCCAGACAGGCGTCGCCAGCCTGCCAGGCCGGTAATTCGGAACGGCTGCGGGGCCGAAGGACGGTCTCGACGGCGGTGAGGTCCATGCGCGCTCGTCACCTGGGTACCGGGGGACCCGGCCACGCACTATGCGTGCCGGCCCGCGGGCCCGGTCAAGGGTCCTTGTGCGCGCCGGGTAGAAACGAGGGTATTGAGAGGCAAGCCCGGAGCCGTTGCCGGCGGCCCTATGGGCGGCGACGACTCACTGGGGGTGGTCGACGCCCGGATCGTCGCGATCCTACCCCGGTCTTCGCACAGGCGAACGCGGGAACCGACGGCCTGCTCACGGATCAAGGCGGCGATCGGCCGGTCTGCGTGAGCCAACGGGCGTCGAGTCCGCGCGGGATCCGCCCACCGTCGATGACAGACGGTCAGTGGGATGACGGAGGGGCTAGATCGATACAATCTCCAGGTGAATTCATGCGAGCTCAACTCGCGTACAGGACAGATCAATATTTGTTTAGCAAAGTGCTATCTTAACCCCTAAGAAATAAGAAGCACATCATACAGGGATGCGAAATAAGCGCCGCAAACGCAATCAATAAAGTATCTTAGGTTGCGTTTTAACGGTCACCGAAAGCCCTGCCCCCTCGGACGAACGCGCCTGTCCGGCGCGCGCATCCGCCCGACATGTGGAGACATCGATGTTCGCGCGCCTGCACGGCCGGCGGGATCAGCACGCCAAACTTGCAGCCTTGAGCCGCTCGCTGGCGACGATCGAATTCGCACTGGATGGCACCATCCTGGATGCCAACCCGAACTTCCTGGCGGCCATGGGCTACACCCTCGAGGAGATTCGCGGCCGCCATCACAGCCTGTTCGTGGAGCCGGCTGCGCGGGACAGTCAGGCCTATCGTCAGTTCTGGGAGAAGCTGCGGCGGGCCGAGTTCCAGACGGCCGAGTACAAGCGCATCGCCAAAGGGGGGCGCGAGGTCTGGATCCAGGCGACCTACAATCCCGTGCTCGACCCGGCCGGCAAGCCGACGAAGATCGTCAAGTTCGCCACCGACGTCACCGCCGACAAGCTGCGGACCCTGGATCTCGAAGGGCAGATCACGGCGCTGCACCGCTCGCAGGCGGTGATCGCCTTCGCCCTCGATGGCACGATCCTCAGCGCCAACCAGAACTTCCTGGACGCGGTGGGGTATCGGCTCGACGAGATCGTCGGCCGCCACCACAGCCTGTTCGTCGGCGAGGCCGAGCGTTCGGGAGAGGCCTATCGCGCGTTCTGGGCGGCGCTCGCCCGCGGCGAATACCAGTCCGGTGCGTTCAAGCGGATGGGCAAGGGTGGCCGGGCCGTCTGGATCCAGGCGACCTACAATCCGATCACCGACGCGGATGGCCGACCCGTTCGCGTCGTCAAGTTCGCCACCGACATCACCGCGCAGGTGGACGAGCGCGAGCGAAGGGCGCAGGCGCAGAAGGCGGTGGGCGACGAGATCGACGCGATCGGCGACGCCGTGGCGGATGTGAGCCGCCAGACCGGCGAGGCGGCCGACACGGTCGGCCGGGTCTCGCACGATATCAGGTCGATGGCGACGGGGGCGGAGCAGCTGTCGCTCTCCGTGAACGAGATCAGCGAGCAGGTGAGCCACGCCGCCGGGATCGCCGGTCAGGCCGTGGATCAGGCCCAGCGCACTGGTCAGATCGTCGCCGGCCTGAGCGCGCAGGCGACGCAGATCGGCGACGTCGTCGGCCTGATCTCCGGTATCGCCGCCCAGACCAACCTGCTCGCGCTCAACGCCACGATCGAGGCGGCCCGCGCGGGCGACGCCGGCCGCGGTTTCGCGGTGGTCGCCAGCGAGGTGAAGACCCTGGCCCTGCAGACCGGGCGCGCGACCGACCAGATCCGCGGTCAGATCGCCGCCACCCAATCGACGACCCGCGAGGCGGTGGATGCCATCGGCGCCATCCGGGCCACGATCGGCACGCTGAATGCGGTCTCGTCCGCCATCGCGTCGGCGGTGGAAGAGCAATCGGTGGTGACGCGCGAGATGTCGGGCAGCCTGCAGACCGCCTCCGGGGGGGTCTCGGCCATCGCGGCCGGCATGGACACGATCGCCCAGGCGAGCACGCGGCTCGACCAAGCGACGCGCCAGGTGCGGGACGCCACGCGGTCCATGGGCTGACCCCGAACCCGGCGCGGGCAACCGGCCCCTCCGGCGCCGCCCATCGTCCCAAGGGTCGCGTCGCCCTCGACGCGCCCTGCGGTGTCGGCTGAGCGGCGCTGGACCCTGCGGAACGTGGCCATGGGGTCGCGCAGGCGGTAGCGCAGCCAACCTTTGCGCCCGCTACCCGAGGAACCGCCGCAGCTGCGCATCGTCGGTCTCGATGGCGGTCAGACACGCGTCGGTATCGTGACCCTGTGCCATGCAGGGCTTCTTCGCGCGAACAGCCATGACGGGGCGTTTGGCTCTGAAGAATGATGCGATCCCGGGCCGCGCATCGCGCCCCCGAAAACAGCGGCCCATCCCGCGTGCCGAACCGACCGACTGCGGTTCGACTGATGCGCCTCAATTTTAGACCCTCCGATCGGTTTCGCAGCGACCTGCGATGTCGCCGATCCGTCGCGCAGTGCCCCTGACATTTCCAGCACGCGCCGGCGGCGTTGATCGACGCCGCCCATCTGGACCCGGATCGTTATCGATCCCCAGGATGCCGAGATGCCGGTTAGGCACGTTTAAAATTTAGTTTTCACTGCCAAACCTAGCCGATTATACAAATTCATTGCTTTCTTTTAATTGTACTAATTTCATACGGAACAGTACTTCTGCTCTCACTTCAGCACACGACGCATAAATTATCGAAGATCGAACTTTGCAAATCTGTCAGTGCTACGCTATGGGGCGAAAGGCTAAAATGTGAAACCGTGCGGTTTCGCAGCAGAGAGTCTTCGCGGCATGAAATCGTCTACACAGACAATCTGTCTTTCAATGATTGTCAAGAACGAGGCACATGTCATCCGTCGATGTCTCGATTCAGTCAGGCCGATCATCGATCACTGGATCATCGTCGATACCGGATCGACCGACGGAACTCAGGATGTCATCCGTGCCGCGATGGCGGATATCCCGGGCAGGCTCGTGGAACGGCCATGGGTCGACTTCGCCTATAACCGGAGTGAAGCGCTGCGCCTGGCGCGTCCCCATGGACACTATTCGATGATCATCGACGCCGACGACGAGTTGGTCATCCCAGCGGGCTTCACGATGCCGAAGCTTGAAGCTTCCGCCTACCACCTCACCATCGTGGACAGCTTCACCCGCTACCAGCGACTACAGATCGTCAGCAACGCCTTGCCGTGGCATTATCGCGGTGTCCTTCACGAGTTCCTCGACTGTAAGGTCAAGGCCAGCCGCGGCTCGCTGCCGCTGGCCATGCGCCGCGGGGAAGACGGTGCACGGCATCGCGATCCGGACACGTACAAGCGCGACGCTGTCATCCTCGAGACGGCGCTGAAGGCCGAGAAGGATCCGTTCCTGATCGCGCGCTATACATTTTATCTTGCTCAAAGTTACCGAGATTCGAATGACTTTGAGAATTCGCTAAAATATTATCTACAGCGTACGGAATATGGATTCTGGCATGAAGAGGTCTACATCAGCCTACTCAGCGCCGCCTACATCATGGAAGCCATCCGAGAACCCGAGGACAAGATCAAAGCCCTATACGACCGCGCGATCGCGATCTGCCCGGAACGGGCGGAGGCGCGCCACGGCGCCAGCCGGTATTACAGACGCTTACGCAAGTTCGTGGAAGGCTTTCACTACGCCGAGGCCGGGCTGCCGCCGCGCATGCCCAGCGAGGGCCTGTTCCTCCAGCCGTGGATCTACCAATACGGATTACAGGACGAGTACGCGGTCAACGCGTACTGCACGGGCCAATACCGCGCCTGTCTGGCGAACTGCCTCGACATCCTCGGGCATCCGGACCTGCCGGTCGACGTTCGCGAGAGGATCGCGAAGCTGTCCCGCGAGGCACTCGGCAAGATGCTCGATCCGGTCTGGGGATTCGCCCCTTCGGCGTACCGCACGGAATTCATGCCGCAATGGCAGGTCTGAGGACACGTCGCGCATCCGATCCGGGGCTGGGATCCGCGGCCTGCTTCAATCGGGTCGGCCCATCCAAATGGCCAGTCAGCCACCCCGATCATGGGGCGCTGTGGCCGAAATCTCGGCACCGCAATCCAGACCCCGAGCGGTGGGACGCCCGCCCCGCGCCGCCCTCACCCAATCTCCGCGATGTAGCGCCCCAGCGCGGCGGCTGCCCGGAGCATATGCGCCCGCATCCGCCGGGCGGCCATCTCGCCATCGCCCTCCGCGATCGCCGTCAGGATCTCGCCGTGCTCCTCGTGGGAGCGGCGGATCCGATCGGCGTGGCGCAGCTGCGTCCGGCGGAAGGCGGCGAGACGCTCCCGGATCGCCAGCGCCTGCTCGGCCATGAAGCCGTTGTGGGTCGCCGTGTAGAGCGCCTCGTGGAACGTGCGGTTGAAGCGGTCGTAGGCGTCGACATCGCCCTCCGACACGGCGCGGGCGGAGTCCGCGTGGAGCTCCATCAGCCCACCGCGTTCGAGGGGTGTCATCCGGTAGGTCGCGAGCCGCGCGCACATCGCCTCGATCTCCGCGGTCGTCTCGAACATGTCGGCGATGCGCTGCGGCGTCAGGCGCGCGACGACGACGCCCCGGCGCGGCCGGATCTCCACGAGCCCCGACGAGGCGAGCTGCCGCAGGGCCTCGCGGACGGGCGTGCGCGACGCGCCATAGCGCTGTGCGAGGTTCTGCTCGTCGAGGGCGGTGCCGGCCGCCATCGTCCCCGACGCGATTTCATCGGTGAGCGCGTCGCGGATCCGGTCCGAGAGCAATCCCGTGTCGATCTTCTGGAAATCGCCGTGCATCGACCGATCCTAGACCCTTCCGCAGGCTGCGGCTTCCGGTTCTCAAGGCAAACGATGCTGTCGGCCATCTTCATCCGTCGCGGCGGATGCTGTCGGCCACAGCGGACAGGAGCTCAGCCGACGAGGGCCCGCACTGCCAGGAACAGGATCGACGGGCCGACCAGGCAGCCGATTCCGGTATGGAACGTCGCCGTCAGCGCCCCGTAGGGCACCAGCTTCGGATCGGTCGCCGCGAGGCCGCCGGCCACGCCGCTCACCGTGCCCATCAACCCACCATAGGCCATGGCCGAGCGCGGATTGTCGAGCCCGATCAGCCGCGCCACGAGCGGCGTCCCAACCATCACCATGACGGCCTTGGTCACCCCCGTCGCGATGGACAGTGCCATGACGGTGGAATCGGCGCCGATGGCCGCTCCGGTGACGGGACCGACGATGTAGGTGATCGCGCCCGCCCCGATCGTCGTGATCGAGACCGCATCGTGATACCCGAAGGCCACGGCCGTCAGGGTGCCGACGATGAAGGGCAGGATCGTGCCCAGCGCGAGGGCGAGGACGCCCAGCAGGCCGGCGCGCCGGGCCTCGACCACGTCGACCTCGAAGGCCGTGGCGACGATGGCGAAGTCCCGCAGCATCGCCCCGCCCATGAGCCCGATGCCGGCGAGCGCCGGGATGTCGGCCAGCCCTTTCTTGCCGCCGGTATAGACCCCGCCGACATAGGCCAGCACCAGCCCCAGCACGATGGCGATGGCCGAGCCGTGGACGCGCCCGTTGGTCAGGCGCTTGGCGGCGAAATTCGAGACGAGGATCAGCGCCCCCACCACCGCGAAGGCGGCCACGAGGCTCTGCTCGACGAAGACGTGCTCGATCCCGTGCCAGATCGCGTGTCCCGTTGCCTGGTCCATGGCGTTCACCCCTTCCCGACAGTGGATGCGGCGGGCCCGTCGGCCGGTTCGGTCTCGCCACCGATCACCGATCCGCCATGCTCGACCGCGCCGCTGCCCGGATCGCGGCGACCGATCCGGCTGAGGAGCGCCACCGCGCCGAAACACAGCACCAGGGAGCCCGTGGCGGCGATCAGCACGATCGGGCCGCCGCTCATCGCGGCGACGACGTTCTGCTGCGCCGCCATGGCGACGACGATCGGGATGTACATGCCGGCCCAGAATTCGACGCCGAACTGGACGCCCTTGGTCAGGCGGCCCCGGCGGGACAGCCACAGGCGGGCCGCGATGAGCAGGATCATGGCGATCCCGACGCCGCCGACATTGGCCTTCACGCCGAGCGCGACGCCGAGCAGATCGCCGAGATACACGCCGATCAACGTGCAGGCGGCGAGCAGGGCGACACCGAGCACGATCATCGGCGTTGTTCCTTCTGCCGCACCGGATTCCCGGCGCATCGCGGCGGCCGTCTCAACACGCTCGGCATGACCCTTCTCCCTCCCGGACCGGCTCGTCGGCCGTTTCCACCAGTATGCAGGATATTGACACTTCGGCAATCCCGTATACGAAACCGTGATCGAAACCGGTTTGAAAATACCGCCTGCCGGTCTAGATGGGTTGGCGAACATCTTGAGGGCGCACGGATGACCAAGTGGCGCGGTGAGAGGGAGGCCCGGGACGCCCGCCTCCAGGCGGGTCGTGCCCATGCCGACGGCAAGGTCGTGCCGGCCGCCGCCGTCGTCGAACTCTTGGAAGCGATCCTGCGGCCGGGGGACCGGGTCTGCCTCGAGGGCGATAACCAGAAGCAGGCCGACTGTCTCGCCCGGGGGCTGAGTGCCTGCGACCCGGACAGGATTCACGACCTGCACATGGTGCAGTCGGGCATCGTGCTCCCGGAGCATCTCGACGTGTTCGAGACTGGGATCGCCAAGCGGCTCGACTACTCGTATTCCGGCCCGCAGGGTGGGCGCATCGCCAAGATGCTCTACGGCGGGCAGATCGAGCTCGGGGCGGTCCACACCTATCTCGAACTGTTCGCCCGCTACTTCATCGACCTCACGCCCAACGTGGCGCTGATCGCCGGCGTCTCGGCCGACCGGGACGGCAATCTCTATACGGGCCCGAACACCGAGGACACGCCCACCGTCGTCGAGGCGACCGCCTTCAAGAACGGCGTCGTGGTCGCGCAGGTGAACGAGATCGTGGAGAAGGTCCCGCGGGTCGACATCCCGGGCGACCGGATCGACTTCGTTGTCGAGGCCGACACACCGTTCTACGTCGAGCCGCTGTTCACCCGCGACCCGGCCGCCATGACGGAGACGCAGATCCTGATCGCCATGATGGCGATCAAGGGAATCTATGCGGAATACGGCATCCGCCGGCTCAACCATGGGATCGGGTTCGGGACGGCGGCGATCGAGCTGCTGTTGCCGACCTACGGCGAGAAGCTCGGCCTCAAGGGCAAGATCGCCACCCACTGGGCGCTCAATCCGCACCCGACCCTTATCCCGGCGATCGAGTCGGGCTGGGTCAGCCAAGTCCACTGCTTCGGCTCGGAAGTCGGCATGGACCGCTATATCCGCGCGCGGCCGGACATCTTCTTCACCGGCCCCGACGGCTCCCTGCGCTCGAATCGGGCCTTCTGCCAGACGGCCGGGCTCTACGCCTGCGACATGTTCATCGGCGCGACCCTCCAGATCGACCTGATGGGCCATTCCTCCACGGTGACCCAGTCGCGGGTCGCCGGATTCGGCGGCGCGCCCAACATGGGGTCCGACCCGCACGGACGCCGCCATCCCTCCGATCCCTGGATGAAGGCGGGGCGCGAGGGCCAGATCGTGGGTGATCCGGCGCTGATGCGCGGGCGCAAGCTGGTGGTCCAGCTGGTCGAGACGTTTGGGGAGAAGCTGGTTCCGACCTTCGTTGAGAAACTCGATGCCCTGGAACTCGCCAGGAAGATCGGTCTCGAACTCGCGCCGGTGATGATCTACGGCGACGACGTCACCCACATCGTCACGGAAGAGGGCATCGCCAACCTCCTGCTCTGCCGGGACGCCGACGAGCGCGAGCAGGCGATCCGCGGGGTCGCGGGCTACACGGAGGTCGGCCGCGGCCGCGATCGAGCAAAGGTCGAGGCTTTGCGTGCCCGGGGCATCATCCGCCGCCCCGAGGATCTCGGCATCGAACCCCTCGACGCCGACCGGGCGCTGCTCGCCGCGAAGTCAATCAAGGACTTGGTGCATTGGTCGGGCGGGCTCTACGAGCCGCCGGCGAAGTTCCGGAACTGGTAGATTGCATTGCGAAATTTCCCCTCCCCCTTGTGGGGAGGGGCCAGGGATGGGGGGTGCAGAAGGCACCGCAGCAACTCATCTCGCACCACCCCCACCTCCTCCCCACGGGGTGGGGAGAGGCGCCTTTCAAGGAACCGTCGGATGGAATCCCTGACCTTCCGCCACAGCACGAAGAGACCGCTGCCCGGCGCGGTGCCGAGCGCGATCACCGGCGTGGTTGCCTCCGGCAACCTGGAGATCCTGCTGGAGCGCGTGCTGCCGCCGGATGCCTGCGAGATCGCCATCGCGACGCCCATCGCCGGCTACGGCGACGTCTGGGAGGCGGTGGTGGCGGATTTCGTCGCGCGGGCCCAGCCCGGCGGGATCCGCATCAGCATCAACGATGGCGGCGCCCGCCCCGACACCGTGTTCCTGCGCCTGCTCCAGGGCGCCCGGCTGATGGAGGCCTGACCATGGCTGTCGACCGCGCGGCGAGCACCGATCCGGACGCCCTGAGCTGGTACGAGGCCACCGCCCGCCAGCGCGTGGTCGCGCTCGCCGATCCGGGAAGCGTCCGCGAGTTCCTGCCGCCCACCGAGCGGCGGATGAGCCCGCACCTGCCGCTGTTCGACCTGCCCCGCGCCTTCGACGACGGCATCGTGGTCGCCCGCGCCACCCTCGACGGCGACCCGGTCCTGATCGCCGCCCAGGAGGGCCGGTTCATGGGCGGCGCCGTCGGCGAGGTCCACGGCGCCAAGCTGGTCGGCCTGCTGCGCGCAGCCCTCGACCTGAAGCCCCGGGCGGTGCTGATCCTGTTCGACACCGGCGGCGTGCGGCTTCAGGAGGCCAATGCCGGCGAGACCGCCATCGCCGAGACGATGCGGGCGATCATCGAGGTCCGCGCGGCGGGCATCCCAGTGATCGGGCTGATCGGCGGCCGGGCCGGCTGCTACGGCGGCGGTGGCCTCATCGCCGGCACCTGTTCACGGCTCGCGGTCTCCGAGGGCGGTCGCATCTCGGTGTCAGGTCCGGAGGTGATCGAGACCAACAAGGGCGCCGAGGAGTTCGATTCCCGCGACCGGGCGCTCGTCTGGCGCACCATGGGCGGCAAGCACCGCCGGCTGACCGGAGGCGCCGACGCCTTCTGCGCCGACACCGTCGCGGCCTTCCGGCGGGCGGCGCTGGACCTGATCGGCCGGGCGCCGGCCTTCGACCTCGCGACCCTGGAGGCCGAGCAGGCCCGGCTCCAGGACCGGATCGCGCGCTTCGGCGATTGCCGCGATGCGACGGAGATCTGGAGCCGGCTCGGCGTCAACGACCCGGAGGCGGTGCCGGCGATGGATACGGACGCCTTCGACCAGATCGTGACCCGGATCAGGGAGGCCGACCATGACGCTCGCTGAGATCCTCGGCTCCCTGTTCCCGGATGGGCATTCCGTCACGGTCGAGGACGGGCTGGTGCGTGGAACCGGGCCCTTCGCCGGGGGGCAGGCCACGGTCGTCGGCATCGACGGCGATACCCCGCTGGGCGTCGACGGGGCGCTCACCCTGTCGCGGGCCGTGCTCGATGCCGTCCGGGCCGGCGACAAGGCGCCGATCCTGGTGGCGGTCGATTCAGACAGCCAGCGCATGAGCCGCCGGGACGAACTTCTTGGGCTGAACGAATGCCTCGCCCACCTCGCCAAAGCGCTGCTGCTGGCGGACTTTTCGGGCCATCCGACCGTCGGGCTGATCTACGGGCACTCGGCGGCGGGCGCCTTCATCGCCACCGCCCTGGCGACGCGGGTGCTGGCCGCGCTCCCCGGGGCGAACCCGAGCGTGATGGACCTGCCGTCGGTGGCCCGGGTGACCAAGCTGCCCCTGGACCGGCTCGAGGAGATGGCGAAATCGACCCCCGTCTTCGCGCCCGGGCTCGACAACATGGTGGCCACCGGCGCCGTCCACGTCGTCCTCGATCCGGGCAAGCCCCTGGACGGGCAGATCCGTGACCTCGTCGCCGGGATCCAGCCGGGCGACCTCCGCGACCGCCTCGGCGCGGAGCGCGGCGGCCGTCCGGTGGCGCGCGACGTCGCACGGGCGGTGGTCGATCAGGCCCGCCTTGACTGAGACCGGCTTGGCCGAACCCTTCCGCCGCCACGACCTCGTCCGGGCCGATCCGGCGGCCTGGGCGGCGTGGCTCGGGACCCGATCCGACCTCGCCGGCCATCCGCATCTCGGCCGCTGGGCCGAGGCGAGCCGCCCGCTGATCGTGCGGCAGCGCCTACCGGGGGAGACGGGCGACGCCGTCCCCCTGGGCGTGCCGATGCCGCCATCCGATGGCAAGCGCCGGATCGGTCTCGCACTGCCCATGGACGCGCTGACACCGATGACGGCCCCCGGCCTGGCGGACGTTGCCGAGCACGCGCCCGCGGCCTGGGGCCAGACCGTCACCGCGCTGGTCGCGCTCGGGCACCGCCACGGTATCGCTCCGCGCCCGTTCGGTGCGCTGCTCTGGCAGGCCGTCACCGGCCTGACCTACCTGAGCGCGACATCCGACCTCGATCTGCTCTGGTCCTGTCCGGTGCCGGTGCCGGCCGGTCTGCTCGCCGGACTCGACGCCATCGCAAGGGCGGCGCCGATGCGCATCGACGGCGAGATCCTGCTGCCCGACGGAGCCGGCCTGCACTGGCGCGAGTTGCACGATGCCCCCGAAGGCGGGTCGGTGCTGGCCAAGAGCCGCGATCGGGTTTGCCTCAGACCCGTCGCCCCATTGCGCGAACCGCCGACCGCATGACCCTCGCCATCCTCCTGTCCGGCCAGGGCGGCCAGCACCCGGGCATGTTCGACATGACGGCCGACCACCCTGCGGCGCAGGAGATCTTCGCCGCCGCTACGCCGCTCCTCGGCGGCATCGACCCGCGCGACCTCGTCCGGACCGGCGGTGACGCCCTGCACGGAAACCGGACCGGTCAGATCCTGTGCTGCGTGTCCGCGCTCACCGGCTGGCGGGCGCTGGGCACCGCGGCGGCGGGCCGTACCGTCGTGGCGGGCTACAGCATCGGCGATCTCGCGGCCTGGGGCGTCGCCGGGCGGCTCGATGCGGCCGACGTGCTGAGACTTGCGGCCGAGCGGGCGGAGGCCATGGACGCCGTCACGGGAGCCGGTTTCGGGCTGGCGGGGATCCGGGGCCTGGGGCTCGACACGCTGGCCGCCCTCGCGGCCGGGCACGGCTGCCATCTCGCGATCCGCAACGCCGCGGATAGCGGGGTGGTCGGCGGAGCGCGCGACGCCCTCGAAGCGCTCTGCCGGGACGCCAGCCAGCATGGGGCACAGCGGGCGGTGGTCTTGCCGGTCCATACGCCCTCGCATACGCCCCTGCTGGCGGGGGCGACGGATGCATTCCGGGGCGCCCTCGCCGGGACCACCCCGCACCGCCCGCCCCCCGGCGCGCCGCGGCTCCTGAGCGGGCTCGACGGTGCGGCCGTCTTCCGGGCCGCGGACGGGTTGGACAAGCTGGCGGCGCAGATCTCGCGGACCATCGACTGGGCCGCCTGCCTGGAGGCCTGCCGCGAATACGGCGCCGACCGGGTTCTGGAACTCGGTCCCGGGCACGCCCTCGCCACGATGGCCCGGTCCGCGCTCCCGGCGGCCCGGGTTCACGCGCTGGAGGAATTTCGTTCGCTGACGGGCGTCGGCGATTGGCTGGCGCGTCCCTGACGCCGCCTCGCGGCTTTTCGGTCGCGGCGTCAGCGCTTCCGCGCCGATCGGGTCCGATGCGCCGGCGGCTTCGGCCGCACCGTCGCCGGCGGCTCATCCGCGCCCTCCAGGAGATCGTCCGCATCCGGGGGCGGCGCGGGCGCCGGTTTCGGCTGCGGCTTGGGGACCGCCCGCACGAGCGGGCGTGGCGGGGGATCCGGCATCGAGATCGGCGGCTCGATCGCCGCGAGCAGCGGCATCGGCGGCGGCTCCTTCTTCGGGCGCCCCCGCGGCTTCTTCTCGGGCTCCGGCTTCGGGTCGAACGCGTGGGCCAGGACCTTCCGCATCAGCCCCGGCAGCGGCTCATCGTCGAGGGCGGCGCGCGGCGTGAACCGCATCCCGGCCGGAATCGGTGTCGAGAGCGCCACCCGAGCCGAGAACACGGTCAGTTCCAGGGGGAAATGCGTGAAGCCGTGGCGCACGAGGCCCGGCAGGCGCCGCCAGCGGGCGTCGAGGGGGGCGTCCAGCAGGGCGGCGGCCACGTCGTAATCCGGATCCCAGGCGCTGCCCGGCGGTTCGGCCATGTTGCCCAGCAGACCCTCCGGCGGCCGCGTCCGCAGCAGAACCGCCTCGTCGCCGCTGCGGATCGCCACGAAGGCGGCACCGCGGCGCAACGCCCCCTTGGCGACCCGGATCTTGTGCGGGAACGTCTCCTGGGTGCCCTGCGCCCGGGCGTGGCAGGGCCGCATCCAGGGGCAGAGGGCGCAGGCGGGGCGCTTGGGCGTGCAGATCGTCGCCCCGAGATCCATGAGCGCCTGGGCGAAGTCGCCGGGCCTGTCCGGCGGGACCAGGGCCTGCGTCAGCCGGCGGATCTCCGGTCGGCTCCCCGGCAGCGGCGCCTCGATCGCGTAGGCCCGGCTCAGCACCCGCTCGACATTGCCGTCGACGGCGGCCTCGGGACGCCCGAAGGCGATCGCGGCGATCGCCCCGGCGGTGTAGGCGCCGACCCCCGGAAGCCGGCGCAGGCTCTCGGCGGTATCGGGAAAGCGCCCCTCGGCGGCCGCCACCGCCTTCGCGCAGGCGTGGAGATTGCGGGCGCGGGAATAGTAGCCGAGCCCGGCCCAGGCCGACATGACCGCCTCCTCGGGGGCGGCCGCGAGGGCGAAGACGTCGGGGAAGCGCGTGAGGAAGCGCTCGAAATACGGTCGCACAGCCGCGATCGTGGTCTGCTGCAGCATCACTTCGGACAGCCAGACCCGATAGGGGTCGGGCACCGTGCCCGCCAGCGCGCGCCAGGGCAGGACCCGGCGGTGCCGGTCATACCAGGCGAGCAGGTCGGCGGCGCTGGGTCCGGGTTCCGTTTCTGTGCGGGCTGGCATGGGCAGGTCGAGAGGGACCGCGCTGCATAGCCGGAGGGGCGCGGCGATCATAGGGCGGCGACGGCGCGGCCGCATGCTCCCTTCGTCAACTATCCTGCTGTACTGTTTCCGGATCCACAGGGGCGGAGCCGAAACCACCATGGCGCGCGTCAAACCGCTGGCCGAGCTGATCGAGGGTTGCATCGGCCCGGCCTTCGCCGCGCAGGGCTTCGCGTCGACCGACATCCTGGCCGCCTGGCCGGAGATCGTCGGCGAGCGGCTCGCCCGCTACTGCCGGCCGTCCAAGCTCGAATGGCCCAAGCGCCGCCGCACGGGCGCCGAGGCGCCGGATTCCGGCACGTTGGTGGTACGCGTCGAGGGTGTCTTCGCCATCGAACTCCAACACTTGGCCCCGGTGGTGATCCAGCGCATCAACGCGCATTACGGCTGGGCCTGCGTGTCGCGGATCGTGCTGCAGCAGGATCGGGTCGGCCGCGGCGGCCGGACGGCGCCGCGTGCCCACGTCGATCCGGCCCGGGCCGTCGAGGTGCAGAAGGCGGTGGCGGGGATCGCCGACGACAAGCTGCGCGCCGCCCTCGACCGCCTCGGCACCGCGGCCGTGGCCACGCGTCCGGAGCGGTGATCGGAGCGAATCGGTCACCTTGCCAGGACGGTCGCGCCCGGTTACCCGCATCGGGACGCCAAGATTGATCATTCCGGCGGAGCCAGCCCGATGACGACGCGACGCGACGCTCTGAAGTTCTCCGGCCTCGCCCTCGGCGCCGGCCTCGCCCTGCCCTCTCTCCCCCGCCGCGCCCAGGCACAGAATGCTGAGACGGCCGCGCTGCTCCAGCCCGGTCCCCTCGGGGATGTCTGGCTCGGCCCGCCGGACGCCAAATGCACGATCATCGAGTACGCCTCGATGACCTGCTCGCACTGCGCCGCCTTCCACCGCACCACCTGGCCGGTGCTGAAGGAACGCTACATCGACACCGGCAAGGTGCGCTTCACACTCCGCGAGTTCCCCCTCGATCCGCTCGCCACCGCGGCCTTCATGCTGGCGCGGTGCGAGGGTGAGGCGAAGTACTACCCGATCACCGATCTGCTCTTCGATCAGCAGGCGGGCTGGGCCTTCACGCCGAAGCCGGTGGACGCGCTGGAGCAGATGCTCCGCCAGGCCGGCTACAGCAAGCAGACCTTCGAGGCCTGCCTGAAGGACCAGAAGGTCTACGCCGCGGTCAATGCCGTGAAGCAGCGCGGGCTCGACGTGTTCAAGGTCGACTCGACACCGACCTTTTTCATCAACGGCGAGCGCTACACCGGCGAGATGACGGTCGAAGGCATGGAGAAGGTGATCAAGCCGATCCTGGGGGCCTGATCGTTCGGCCGACCTCGCCGGAAGCGCTGTACCGACGGGATCGCCGGGACTGGAATACCAAATAAAAATCAATGGCTTATGGTGTATGGGCTTCGCCTTGACACCCAAGGTAGGCGAAACTATGGTGCGGCCCGCTTGCTGGGGGCGTCCAGCCGGCCCCGGATCCTCCCGCCCTGTGAGTTTTAAGCCGTGAACGGCGACGACGCACGGGATGGGAACGGGACCGAGGGGACGCCGACGGACAGCGACCTCTCCGCGAGGCTCAGACGTCTCGAGACGCAGATCGAACGGAAGCGGCCGCAGGCCACTGCCGATCCTTCCACGCGACCTCGGAACGGCGGATCGTCCTCGCTGGGCCAGGCCATGACGCTCTCGACCGAGTTCGTCGCCGGCGTGATCGCGGGGGGCATACTCGGCTGGATCGTCGATCATGTCTTCGGGACCAAACCCTGGGGCATGATCGTCCTTCTGATGCTCGGGTTCGTCGCGGGGGTCTACAACGTGATGCGGGTGTCGGGTTTCGCCGGCTCGCGTCCTGGGCGACGCGACCGGCAGGAGCCATAAGGCGCGCCGGTCTGAGGAAATGTGAGGCGGCCGACTGCGTCGGCGCGCCGGACAAGAGGGGTGGGAGCGGGAATGGCGGTCACGATCGACCCGATCGAGCAGTTCGAGCTGAAGCCGCTCGTGTCGCTCGGCCATATCGGCCATCAGCAGCTCGCGTTCACGCAATCCGCCCTGTACATGTTCGCCGCCGTCGGCGTCATCGCGTTGATCACGATCATGGCGACCGCCTCGCGCTCGATCGTTCCGGGCCGGATGCAGTCGCTGGCCGAGGTATTCTACGAATTCATCGCCGACACGCTCCACCAGGCGACCGGCGACGGCGGTAAGCGCTTCATGCCGCTCGTGTTCTCGCTGTTCATGTTCGTGCTCATCCTGAACCTGTTCGGGATGATCCCCTACGCCTTCGCGGTCACCAGCCACCTGATCATCACCTTCGGCCTCGCCGCCCTGGTGATCAGCACCGTGGTGATCTTCGGCGTGATGAAGCACGGCACCCACTTCTTCGGCCTGTTCGTGCCGTCGGGCGTGCCGAAGCCCCTGCTGGCGATCCTGGTGCCGATCGAGATCATCTCGTTCATCTCGCGTCCGATCAGCCTGTCGGTGCGTCTGTTTGCCAACATGCTGGCCGGCCACATCGCGATGAAGATCTTCGCGTTCTTCGTGGTTCAGCTTCTTCTCGCGGGCGCCTGGAGCGTGCTATCGCCGCTCCCGCTGTTCCTGACGATCGCGCTGACCGCTCTCGAGTTCCTCGTTGCGGCGCTTCAGGCCTACGTCTTCGCGACGCTGACGGCGATCTACCTCAACGATGCCCTTCACCCCGGCCACTAGACCCTAGACCCGGCCGCTCCACCCGCCGCGAACGTCACCGCACGTTTCGATCTGAAGAGACCTCAGGAGTTACCATGGATCCCGTCGCTGCGAAGTACATCGGCGCCGGCCTCGCCTGCCTTGGCATGGCGGGTGCGGGCATCGGCCTCGGCAACCTGTTCGGTCAGTTCCTCGCCGGCGCCCTTCGCAACCCGTCCGCGGCCGACGGCCAGCGCGCCACCCTGCTCCTGGGCTTCGCCCTCACCGAGGCGCTCGGCATCTTCTCGCTGCTGATCGCGCTGCTGCTGCTCTTCGCCGTCTGATCGGCGCGCCGGAGGCCGCGGTTGTTCGCGACCTCCGGCCGGTGAACGGGTGGACGCTCTCAATGGGTGTCCGCCCTGGTCCGTCACCGCCCCGGCGGTGGCCTCAGCGAACGGTGTCAGTGTAGCGGTCTCATGGCGCAGCCCAATCCCCTCACCACGCCGCCTCCGGGCAACGACACGCAGATCGTGCCGGGCCACGTCGAGCACACGGAGGCGCATACCGGCGCCTTCCCGCCCTTCGAGACCTCCGGCTATCTGGCGCAGCTGATCTGGCTCGCCCTGGCCTTCGGCCTCCTCTACTACCTCATGGATAAGGTCGCGCTGCCGCGGATCCAGTCGATCCTGCACGCCCGTGCCGAGCGCCTGCGTGCCGATCTGGATCAGGCCCAGGCAATGAAGACCGAGGCGGATGCCGCCGGCGTGGCCTTCGAGACGGCTCTCCGGGATGCCCAGGGCAAGGCCCGTGACATCGCGCAGACCACCCGCAACACGCTGGCTGCCGAGGCCGAGACCAAGCGCAAGGCGTTGGAGCAAGAGCTCAACGGGAAGATCGCCGCCGCCGAGACTACGATCCGCGCCCGGACCGAGTCCGCGATGGGCAACGTCCGTTCCATCGCGGGGGAGGCCGCGACGGCGATCGTCGAGCGCCTGACAGGCCAAGCCCCGGACCGGGCTAGCCTCGACCGCGCCCTCGACGCCACCGCACACTAGACGGAACCCCCCGATGCTGCTCGAAGCCGAATTCTGGGTCGCGGTCGCGTTCGTGATCTTCGTGGGCATCGCCTGGAAGGTCGGCGGCTTCACCGCGATGACCAAGGGCCTGGACGGCCGCGCCAACCGCGTCCGTCACGAACTTGACGAGGCCAAGCGCCTGCGCGAGGAGGCAGCCGCCGTGTTGGCCGACTACAAGCGCCGCCGCGCCGAGGCCGAGAAGGAGGCCGAGTCGATCGTCGCCAGCGCCCGCGAGGAGGCCGAGCGCGCCGCCGAGGAGGGTCACCGCAAGCTCGACGACTTCCTGGCCCGGCGCACGAAGGCCGCCGAGACCAAGATCGCCCAGGCCGAAGCGCAGGCCGAGGCGCAGGTTCGCGCCGCTGCGGCGGAAGCCGCCGTGAAGGTGTCGGAGACGATCCTGCGGGAGCGGATGCAGGGCGAGGCCGCGCAGGGCTTGATCCGCGCGAGCCTCGGCGAGGTCCGGACTCGTCTGCGGTCCTGATCCAGTCCCGGCAACGAATTTTCGAGAAGCCGCCTCCGGGCGGCTTTTTCATTTCACGACCACCGATCTCTTTGCGAGCGTGAGCGAACCAATCCCCGGGGCGCCGTGTGTACCGGGACGTGGAGCGCTTCGTCGGATCGCCCCGCTGCGCGCACGATGAGGAACGGGGTCGCTTGGCGCGAACATCGGCGACGGTGACCGCGTTCCCGACCCGTGTGAACGCGGAGACATCATGACGGATCGGGCGCGGATCGTGATCGTCGGTGGCGGCGTCGCCGGCATCGAGGTTGCCACCAGTCTCGGGCGGGGCGGCCACGCCGACGTGACCTTGGCCGATCGCAGCCTGTCCCACGTCTGGAAGCCGATGCTGCACACCTTCGCGGCTGGCACGGCCCGGGTCGACCGGCAGAAGTTGGATTTCTTCGCCCAGGCCCGCCGCAACGGCTTCCGCTTTCAGCCCGGAGCCCTGGTCGGCATCGACCTGCGGTCGCGGCGCGCACGCTTGGCCGTCGAGGCTGCGGACGGGCACCCGCAGGTCGATCTTGCCTACGACCTGCTCGTCCTTGCCATCGGCAGCCGTGCCAACGATTTCGGTACGCCGGGGGTGGCCGAGCACTGCCTGACCATCGACGATCTGACCGAGGCCGAGCAGTTCCACACCCAACTGCGGCGTCATTTGCTGGCGCGGCTCGATCGCGGCGGGATGCTGGGGATCGCCATCGTGGGCGGGGGCGCCACCGGGGTCGAGCTGGCCGCCGAGCTGAAGCACGCCATCAACCTGCTCTCGGCCTACGGCTCGCCGGATCTTCCGGAGCGCCTGCGCCTGACACTGATCGAGAGTGGCCCGCGCCTGCTGCCCGCGTTTCCCGAGGCGGTCTCGCGGGCGGCCGCCCGCACCCTTTCGGATCTCGGCGTCGCGGTGCGGACGAACGCGATGGTCACGGGGGCGGATGCCGCCGGCTTCTCGTTGAAGGACGGGTCCCACATCCCGGCGGGGCTGAAAGTCTGGGCGGCGGGTGTGAAGGCGCCGGACGTGCTCGCCAGCCTCGATGGTCTGGACCGCTCGCGGACCGGGCAACTCATCGTCGGCCCCGACCTGCGTACGACCCGCGATCCGGCCATCATCGCGCTGGGTGACTGCGCGAGCCTCAGCGACCCGCGCTCCGGCAAGCCCGTCCCGGCGACCGCTCAGGCTGCGCGGCAGATGGCCCAGCATCTCGCCCGCCATCTCGGCCGCGCGCTGGCCCGCAGTGACGCGGTCGCGGCGGAGCTTCCGCCGTTCCACTACGTCGAGAAGGGCGCCATCGTCTCGCTGGCCGATTTCAACGGGTGGGGTACGCTGGGCCGCTACACGTTCGGCGGCGGTCGCCTGAACGGGCTCTCCGCACGGCTGACCCACGACCTGCTGTATCGCCAGCACCAGATCGGCCTCTACGGGCCGCTGCGCGGGACCCTGACATGGCTCCTCGATGATCTCGACCGCCTGATCAGCCCACCCGTCCGCCTCGACTGAGCCGGGCCGCCCGCGTCTGGCGTCAGTCAGGACGCTCGCCCTCGACCGCCTTGGTCTCCTCGACCTCCGGCGCCACCTGTCCGTAATTGAGCACCGCCACCAGGGTCGCCCCTCCGAAGGCGTTGCCCAACAGGGTCGGCAGGAAGAATTTCATCCCGTAATCGCCCATGGAGGCCGCACCGGTGACGACGAGATAGAAGGCCTCCACGGAGCCAGCGACGATGTGCGCCAGGCTGCAGAGCGCCACGAGCCAGGTCATCAGCAGGATCACGAAGGGTGCCGCGCTGCCGGTGGCCGGGAGGAACCAGACCATCAGGGCAACCATCCAGCCGGCGAAGATCGCCTTCACGAAGGTCGCCCAGAAGTCGTGCGCGATGGCGTCGTGGCTGATCTCGGCGAAGGCCTTGAGCACCGGCGGCTCGAACGCGCCGGAATGGGCGATGACCGTCGCGATAGCCAGCGTGCCGAGGATATTGCCGGACAGGACGATTAACCAGAGCCGCACCACCCGTTGGGCCGTCTTCACCGATCGGTCGTGCAGCAGCGGCAGGATCGGCGTGATGGTGTTCTCGGTGAAGAGCTGCTGCCGGCCCAGAACGACGACCAGGAATCCGACCGCGTAGCCCATCGAGCTGACGATCTTCGCCCAGTCGGTGTCGGGCAGGTGGCTCCGCAGCACGCCCGGCACGATCAGCGACAGGGCGATGCTGAGGCCGGCCGAGAAGGCGGACAGGAACAGCGCGAGACCCTGCCGCCGCAATTCCTCGTCGCCTTCGAGGCGGATCACCTCGTGCAGGACGTAGGCATCCGGCCGTCCGATCTCGGAGACTTCCTTGAGCAATTCGTCCCGGCGGGCCGCCTGATCGGCCCGCTTGTTCTTGTCCCGCACCATCCGCTCAGCCTCGCTACGCCACTCGATCCGATCGGAGGCCCGACTTTCGTTCAGGCCGACAACCGCGCTAGCAGATCCTCGACCGCGCCCCGCGCCTCGGCGAGCGCGTTCGGATCCCGGCTGCGCACCACGATCCGGTTGCGGAACCCCTCCGGCGTCATGGCCGGATACGACCCGATGGCGACCGTGGGGCGCGCCTTGGCGATGGCACCGAGTTCCCCCGCGTAGCTGCCCTCGGGCAGGCCGGCCGCTTCGATCGTCTCGGAGATCATCGCGGTCCCGCCCGTCAGGGTCGGGGCGACCGCGTCGAGCATGGCCTGCATGATGCCCGGCACGCCCGCCATCACGTGGACATTGCCGATGCGGAAGCCCGGCGCCGTGGAAACCGGGTTGGCGATCAGATCGGCGCCGAACGGGATCCGCGCCATGCGCAGGCGCGCTTCGTTCAGATCTTCCGGTTTGTGCCGCTCCAGCAGCATGGCCCGGGCACGCTCGTCGATGTCGATCCCGACGCCGAAGGCCTCGGCCACGCAATCGGCGGTGATGTCGTCATGGGTCGGCCCGATCCCTCCGGTGGTGAACAGGTAGGTGTAACGGCTTCGGAGCGCGTTAACCGCCTCGACGATCATGGCGGCCTCGTCGGGCACGATCCGCACCTCGCGCAGGTCGATACCGGCGGCGGTGAGGAAATCGGCGATGGTGCCGATGTTTTTGTCCTTGGTGCGACCCGAGAGAATCTCGTCGCCGATGACGAGGATCGCGGCGGTGACGGAATCGGAAGGCTGGGTCATGGAACTCTGGTGTCGGGCGGGTCTCGCAGGCAGATAGCGCAACGGCCGCCTGAGACTACGCAAACCCCGAGGATCCGATGCAGTTCGCCGCGCCGCTCCTGCCGGGACGGCTCGTCCAGCGCTACAAACGCTTCCTGGCCGATATCGAGACCGACGAGGGGCTCGTCACCGCGCATTGCCCGAACCCGGGCGCGATGCTCGGTCTCAACACGCCCGGCGCGCGCGTGCTGCTCTCCCGCTCGGGCAATCCGGCGCGGAAGCTGCCGCTGACCTGGGAACTCGTGGAGGCCGACCTGCCGGGCGGGCGGCAATGGGTCGGCCTCAACACGCTGCGCCCGAACGCCCTCGTCGCCGAGGCCTTCCGGTCGGGTGCCATCGCGGCCCTCGAAGGTCACGACACGCTCAGGCCGGAGGTTCGCTACGCCCAGGCGAGCCGGGTCGACTTCCTGGCGAGCGGCGCGGAAGGCGGCCCGTGCCATGTGGAGGTGAAGAACTGCCACCTGATGCGCCGAGCGGGGCTCGCGGAGTTTCCCGACTGTAAAGCCGCCCGCAGCGCACGGCACATGCGGGACCTCGCCCAGGTGGTGACGGAGGGGGGCCGAGCCCTCGTCGTGATCGTAGTTCAGATGCAGGCGGAGGCGTTCGACGTCGCCCGCGACATCGATCCGGTGTTCGATCGCGCTTTCCGCGATGCGCGGGCGGCCGGCGTGGCTGTCCGCGCCTATCGCTGCGCCGTCGGGCCGGAGGGCGTGACGATCGCCGACGAGATCCCGGTCATCACGCCGCCCTGACGCCCGTGCGCTCGAACATCAGGTTCAGCCGGGACCGCGCGATCTCGCGGTAGCCGTAGCCCTTCAGGTGCTGCGGCAGGTCGAGCTGCCACTGCCCGGTGCCGTTCTCGATCAGCAGGATGCGCGGCAGCAGCGCCTCCGGGGCCCCGCGCAGGAAAGGCTCCAGGATCAGATCCTCGGCACCCTCCACGTCGAGCTTGACGGCGTCCACCCGCGACAGCCTTTCGCTGCGCAGGAGGTCGAGGAGCGTCACCGCCGGCACGGTGATCCGGGCGCCCTCATTCGTGCCGACGATGCGCAGGCTCGACTCACCGCGGTTCCTCGGATCGATGAACAGGGTCAACTCGCCGGCCTTGTCGGCGACCGCGCACGCGACCGCCTTGACGGTGTGGAACGGATTCTGGGCGATGTTGTAGGTCAGGCGGTCGAACACGTCGGGCTGCGGCTCGACGGCGACGATCCGCGCGGCCGGCCCGGAGAACGCGGCCACGCACAGGGCATAGGCGCCGATATTGGCGCCGATATCGAGGAACACGCAATCCTTCGGCAGACGCTCCTGCAGGAGCGCACGCTCCTCGGGATCGAAGAATTGCGGCGTGAACAGCACCTTCTTCTCGCAATTGTTGTTGTACGGGTGCAGCCGCATCCGTGCGCCGTAGCGGGTCACGTCGAGGGGTTTGCCGCCGAGGCGCGCGATCGCGATGCGGCGGAGGAACAGCGCGAGGCGCCGCCCATACCAGGATTGGGCCGGGATCCGGTTCGTCCGGCGGGTGATCGCCGCTACGAGGCCGGCCGGTTCGTAGGTGCCGTAAGGCTGCGTGTCCATCATGACCGGGGCGGTTTGCCAGCCGGCGTCCTGCCCGGCAAGCGGCGCGATCCGCGTTGCCCCGGTGTGGCCGCGTGGTCTAAGCCGTGGCCGAGCTTGAGGAGCACGGGTTGCGCGGCATGGAATCCTTCAATTCCGACGGCGTGCGGATCGCCTATATCGACGTTCCGCCGACTCAGGGGGCCGGGCAGCCGATCCTTCTGATCCACGGCTTCGCATCGAACCACGCGGTCAACTGGGTCAATACGCAGTGGGTGAAGGCCCTGACCCAGGCCGGCTACCGGGCGATCGCCCTGGACAATCGCGGTCACGGCAAGAGCGAGAAGCTCTACGACTCGGCCGCCTACAGCTCGGAGGCGATGGCGGGCGACGCGGTGCGGCTGCTCGACCATCTCGGCATCGCACGCGCCCACGTGATGGGCTACTCGATGGGTGGCCGGATCACCGCCCATATCGCCCTGGACCACGCGGACCGGGTCCGCTCGGCGCTGATCGGCGGGCTCGGGATGCACCTCGTCGAGGGCAAGGGGCTGCCCTCCGGCATCGCCGAGGCGCTCGAGGCCCCCGCCGGGACGCCGGCTCCGAACCCGACAGCCGCGGCCTTCCGCATCTTCGCCGAACAGACCCGGAGCGACCTGCGGGCCTTGGCCGCCTGCATGCGCGGCTCGCGCCAGACGCTCAGCCGGGCGGAACTCGCGCAGATCGAGGTACCGGTGCTGGTCTCGGTCGGGACCCTCGATACCGTTGCGGGCTCCGGCCCGGCTCTGGCTGCGCTGATGCCGGACGCGCGGGCGCTCGAGATCGAGGGCAAGGACCACTCCACCGCGGTCGGCGCCAAGCCGCACCGGGACGGTGTGCTGGCTTTCCTGGCGGCGCAGCCCTAACGGTTCAGCTCTTCAGCCGGTAGCCGGTGCGGAAGATGTAGGCGACGAGCCCGAGGCAAATGACCAGGAACAACGCGGTCATGCCCAGGCTGATCGCGATGCTGACATCCCCCTTGCCGAAGAAGGCCCAGCGGAAGCCGCTGATCAGGTAGACCACCGGATTGAGCAGGCTCACCGCGTGCCAGAACGGCGGCAGCATGCCGATGGCGTAGAAGCTCCCGCCCAGGAAGGTCAGCGGCGTCACCACGAGGAGCGGAACCAGCTGCAGCTTCTCGAACCCATCCGCCCAGAGGCCGATCACGAAGCCGAACAGGCTGAACGTCACCGCGGTGAGCAGCAGGAAGCCGATCATCCAGAGGGGATGGTCGATCCGCAGCGGCACGAACAAGGCCGAAGTCGCCAGGATGATCAGGCCGATCAGGATCGACTTGGACGCCGCCGCGCCGACGAAGCCGAGCACCACCTCCAGCGGCGAGATCGGCGCCGACAGGATCTCGTAGATCGTCCCGGCGAAGCGCGGAAAGTAGATGCCGAACGAGGCGTTCGCGATGCTCTGGGTCAGCAGCGAGAGCATGATCAGCCCGGGCACGATGAACAGCCCGTAGGGAACGCCGTCGACCGCCGAGACCCGGGAGCCGATCGCGGCGCCGAAGACAACGAAATACAGGGTGGTGGAGATGACCGGAGCGAGGATGCTCTGCCCGGCGGTGCGCCAGAACCGGCCCATCTCGAACCGGTAGATGGCACGGACCGCCGGCCAATTCATGCTGTGCGATCCGTTCATGCCGGGGCTCCTTCCTCGCGCACGAGGCCGACGAAGATATCCTCCAGCGAACTCTGCTCGGTATGCAGGTCGTTGAAGCGGATGCCCGCTGCGGCGAGCCCGGTGAGCAGACCGGTGATCCCCGTCCGCCCAGCCCGGGTGTCGTAGGTGTAGACCAGTTCGCGGCCATCGCCGGACAGCGCCAGCCCGTGATCGGCGAGTTCCGGTGGGACCGTCTCGATCGGCTGCTGGAGGTGCAGGGTGAGGCGCTTGCGCCCGAGCTTCTGCATCAGCGCGGCCTTCTCCTCCACCAGGATGATCTCACCCCGGCGGATCACCCCGATACGGTCGGCCATCTCCTCGGCTTCCTCGATGTAGTGGGTGGTGAGGATGACGGTGACGCCCTGCTGGCGCAGGTCGCGCACGAGGCCCCACATGTCCTGGCGTAGCTCGACATCGACGCCCGCCGTAGGCTCGTCGAGGAACAGGATCCGGGGCTCGTGCGACAGGGCCTTGGCGATCAGCACCCGGCGCTTCATCCCGCCGGACAAGGTCATCAGCCGGCTGTCGCGCTTGTCCCACAGGGACAGGGCCCGCAGGATCCGCTCGATATGGCCCGGGTCGGGTCGCATCCCGAACAGGCCGCGGGAGAAGCTCACCGTGTTCAGCACCGTCTCGAACGCGTCGGTGGTCAATTCCTGCGGCACGAGCCCGATCGCCCGGCGGGCGGCGCGGTAGTCACCCGCGATGTCGTGGCCATCGATCAGCACCGTGCCGGAACTCGGCGTGACGATGCCGCAGACGATATTGATCAGGGTCGATTTGCCGGCGCCGTTCGGGCCGAGGAGCGCGAAGATCTCCCCCCGCTCGATGGCGAGGTCGATGTCGCGCAGAGCCTTGAACCCCGACGTGTAGGTCTTTGACAGCTTCGAGATGGAGATGATTGGCATCAGGGCCTGAGCGGAACGGGGGGCAGTCCAGCGCCGGCGGCCTTGCCGCGGCTTCGAGCCGGCTCTGAGAGGTCGGCGCTATAGCACGCCGCGTCCCCGTCCTGGACCGTTCCTGTGTGCGCCGGCGCACGGCCGAGCGCGCGGGGCGTCAGCGCTCGCTGAAACCCTCAACCATCAAAAGGCACTTCGCGCGCCGATCCGGATCGTCGATTCGGGAGAAGGCGGCCAACAGCGCTGCGCATTCCGTCGCGGCCGGTCCGTTGCGTAGCGCATCGCCGGCGTTCCTGAGGCGAAAGGTCGAGACGGGGATCTGCAAGGCCTCAGCGATCTGGGCCAGCAGCCGCGCCCGCTCGTCAGTGGACGAAGCGGCGCCCATCTGATCGCATCCCCCTGCTTCCGTCATGATGGCTTCAACACCGACCCTCGACCGGGCGCTCGCGCCGACGCCCGGCGCGACCATTCACAAAATTCCCGCCGGTGCAACCTACCGTTATGTTTCTGCCGGGTCGCAAACTGCGCATCGTGCTCGGGATGTCATGTCTAGGCGATCCGGATCATTCCGTCGGTGGCCGTCGAACAAGTACTAAAACATGACGAATGCGTATTCACCGATCTGTTCTGCAATCGGGCGGATCGTGCTGCATCTAAGCTGATCGCCGAAGCGTGATGAGCGCGACGAGACCGACGAGGGTCGCGGCTCCGAGGAACTTACGCCACGGATTGACGCCGCGCAGGAGTTCGTCGAGCGCCCACCACGCCAAGGCGAGGTCCGCGCCGAACGAGAGCCACGGCGCCAGGGACGGATTCGCCTGCGCCCACCACGCCGCCAGGGAGAACCCGCCGAACAGCCAGAGCGGCAGGTTTGGCCATTGCGCGACCGTGATCGCCCCGGTGCTTCGGTTCCTGAACACCCAGTCGACCGTCCTCGCGAGGGCGCCGCTCCGTCGCTCGTCCATGATCAAGGCCTTTCTGAGCGCATGCGCCGGTGCTCTGCCACACCGGCAAGCCGTCCCTCCGGCCGTAAGCCGGTTGAGCCGAAGCGCAGCGCTTCTTAACGAAGAACTAACCTTACCGAATGGAAAGCGTCCGTAAATCCCTAACAGAAGCTGAAAGGACTCGCGGAAATTCCGTTAATGAGTTGGTAATGCGATGGCCGGGCGGCGATGCAGCCGCCGATCGGAGAGGATCGACCATGAGCGCCCGTCTCGAAGATCTGAAATTCATGCTGACGCTCAGCGTCGTCGTGCTGTTCGGCAGCGGCCTCGACATCATCCTGCGCTGACCGGCACGGGGATGTCGGTGCGGGATTGCTGGATCGCCCGCCCAAGGGCCGAGCGGGCCGCCGTCTCGGGGGCGGGAACGCCGTCACGGCGTTTCGACGTGTAGGGAATGGCAATGACGCGCGTACCGGAGTCGGTCTGGCGGTACGAGCCGGCCGTGTCGAAGGCCGATGACGCGCTCTGACCCGACCGCAGGAAGCTTCGCAATTCGGCGGCCTTGGCCCGCCGTTCCGCCCGCATCGTGACGAGGGCGATCGCGAGCCCGATCAAGCCCGCCGCCTCCAACACGGCCGCGATCACGTAGCCCGAAGCCATTCGATTTCACCGAGCGCGTGGGGAAGAGACCGCTCCCGTGGCGGCACGTTCCGGTCTGCGCCGCTATGGTTAGTGGGGGCTTAACGGCTACGTAGATCGCCGCAGTTTGCGGCCGGCTCGTACCCGCGGCGTGGCACGGCTTCGCGTTGTGTTCCGTCGCGCGGTCACGGTATCGTCCGCGCGCTCAGGCTTCACGAACGCGGATGTCCGTCGGAAGCATGAGACCCGCGCCCCCGCCTCATCGTAGAGATTCGGTCGCCCTCGACCGGCAGTGTCGACCGGATCCGCCAGCGCGACGAGTACAAACGGCATCCGCCTAGTCGAGGCGCGGTTCCCGAGCGTATTGCTGTACCGGCGGATCGAGGCCGATCTGGCAGCAGAACCCTACGAATCGACTAGAGACATCATCGGCCTGCCCGAGATCGGATCTCCGCTGGCCCTGGCCGATATCGCCGACGCCATTGCCTTCGAGCCGGCACGCGCGATCCCCTGATGCGTCGTCCCGAACGTTTGCTGCAGAAGCTCGGAATAACGCGATGCGCTCGGGCGGGCCTACCACATGTCGAGGGCGACGCGGGCCTCGTCCGACATGCGGCTCTGATCCCACGGCGGGTCGAACACCATGGTGACCGCGCAGGACTGGACGCCCGCCACGGCGCTCACCGCGTTCTCGACCCATCCGGGCATCTCGCCCGCCACTGGGCAGCCGGGTGCCGTCAGCGTCATATCGATGGCGACCTTCCGGTCGTCGCCAATATCGACCTTGTAGATCAGGCCGAGTTCGTAGATGTCCGCCGGGATCTCGGGATCGTAGACGCTCTTCAGCGCGGCCACGATGTCATCGGTCAGGCGGTCCATCTCCGCCGGCGGGATCGCGGAAGCGCCCGCGACGTCCGGGGCGTTCATGCCGCCCGTGATGGTGGCGTCGGTGCTCATCGTTTCACTCTCCCCGGGCCCACACGGTCGCGACCCGCCTTATCGCAGATCGTCATCTAAACAGCATCTCTGCTTTGCCGAGCGCCTCGACAAGGGTGTCGATCTCGGCGGTGGTGTTGTAGAGGCCGAACGAGGCGCGGCAGGTCGAGGTGACGCCGAAGCGCGTCAGCAACGGCATCGCGCAATGCGTTCCGGCCCTCACCGCGACGCCCTGCCGGTCGATCACCGTGGCGATATCGTGGGCATGCGCGCCCTTCATCTCGAAGGCGATCACACCGCCCTTGCCGGCGGCGGTACCGATCAGGCGTACGGAATTCATCGCCGCGAGCCGCTCCTGTGCGTAGGCGGTGAGCTTGGCCTCGTGCGCCGCGATGGCGTCACGCCCGATGGTCATCATGTATTCCAGCGCCGCCCCGAGGCCGACCGCCTCGATGATCGCCGGCGTCCCGGCCTCGAACTTGTGCGGCGGGTCGTTGTAGGTGACCGAATCCGCGCTCACCGTCCGGATCATCTCGCCGCCGCCCTGGTAGGGCGGCAGGCGCTCCAGCCACTCTTTCTTGCCGTAGAGCACGCCGATCCCGGTCGGACCGTAGACCTTGTGGCCGGTGAAGACGAAGAAGTCGCAGTCGAGCGCCTGCACATCGACGGGCTGGTGCACCGCGCTCTGCGCCCCGTCCAGGAGGACCGGTACGCCGTGGGCGTGGGCGATGCGCACGATCTCGGCGGCCGGCGTCACGGTGCCGAGCACGTTCGACATGTGGGTGATCGCCACCATCTTGGTGCGGGGTGAGAACAGCTTCTCGTATTCCTCGACCAGGAAGTTGCCCTCCTCGTCCACCGGCGCCCACTTGATCACGGCGCCGCGGCGCTCGCGCAGGAAGTGCCAGGGCACGATGTTGGAGTGGTGCTCCATGATCGAGAGGATGATCTCGTCCCCCTCCCCGATCAGGCCGCCCCAGCCCATGGACGAGGCCACGAGGTTGTAGGCCTCTGTGGCGTTGCGGGTGAAGATGATCTCGTCCGTGGACGCCGCGTTGAGGAATTGCCGCGTGGTCTCGCGGGCGCCCTCGAACCCTTCGGTGGCGGCGTTGGCCATGTAGTGCAGGCCACGATGGACGTTGGCGTAGCCGGTCTCCATGCAGGAAACCATCGCGTTGATCACGGCTTTGGGCTTCTGCGCCGAGGCGGCGTTATCGAGATACACGAGCGGTTTGCCGTAGACCTGCTGCGCCAGGATCGGGAAATCCTTCCGGACCGCCGCGACATCGTAGGTGGGGCTAAGGATGTGTGCGTTCATCGGGTCACGCTCGCGGATCTCCCTCCCCCTCTGCGGGGGAGGGTGGCCCTCGCGTCAGCGAGGGTCGGGAGAGGGGAGCCCGGCCGCCGGAGAGGTCTGCGCGTGCGAAGGGCATCGCCCCATCCTGCACCGTCGCTCCCCTCTCCCGCCTCACTCCATTCGGCACCCTCCCCCGCAAAGGGGTGAGGGTCGAGTGTAGTCAGCCCCGCGCTTTCAGCCAGGCCTCGATCTCGCCGATCAGCGCCGCGCGGGCGCCCTCGTGCGTGACCGCCTCCACCGCCTCGCCCACGAAGGCCTGAACCAGCAGGCTCTCGGCGATGGGGCGCGGCAGGCCGCGGGCCATCAGGTAAAACAGCAGATCCTCATCCGGCGTGCCGCAGGTGGCGCCATGGCCGCAGGCGACGTCGTCAGCGAAGATCTCCAGCTCCGGCTTGTTCATCATCTGCCCCTCGTCGGTGAGGAGGAGGCAGTCGGACTTCATCTTGCCGTCGGTCTTCTGGGCGACCTGCCGGACGATGATCTTGCCCTGGAACACACCTGTGGCGTCGCCGTCGATCACCGTCTTGAACTGCTCGCGCCCGATACCGCCGACGGCGGCGTGATCAGCGAGCAGCGTCGAATCGGCGAGCTGACCCTTGCGCAACATAGCGGCGCCATTGACCACGACGTTCGTGTCCGCGCCCGCGACCAGAACGTAGATCTGGTGGCGCGACAGCACCGCGCCGGTCACGAGGTTGACCGTCTCGACCCGGCCCTCGGCCTCGACCTTGAGCGACAGGGTCGAGAGCGCCACGGTGGCATCGCCCTCGATATTCAGGCGGGTGTGCCGGAATGCGGCCCTGGGGCCGACAACCACGTCGAGGGCGTCGTTCGGTTGGCAGGTGAGGCCGTCCGGACCCTCATGGCTCTCGAGCAGGCTGAACTCCGCGCCCTCGCCAAGATTTACGAGCACGCGGGTCGCGGTCGAGAACGGTCTGTCGCCGGTCCCGACGAAGCGGAGATGGATCGGCCAGGCCGGCTTCGCACCGGGGGCAACCGTGATCAGCGCCCCGTCCGCCAGGAAGGCGGTATTGAGCTGGTAGATCGGGTTGTCCCGGGCCTGGATCACCGGCCCGAGCAGCTTCAGCGCGGCGTCACCCGAAGTCATGGCCTCGGTGAGCGGAACGACCGTGACGCCCTCGGGGACCCGGTCGAGATCGGACAGCTCGCGGACGAGGTGACCGTTCACGAAGGTGAGGCGCGCCGCCTCGATTCCGGCAAAGCCCTTGGCGCGCCCGACGGCCTCCCTGGCGGCGTCGAGGCTCGGCGCCTCTGAGGGCGGCGCGGCCTCGGAGATCGCGGCACGCAGGTCGGTGTACTTGAACGCCTCGACCCGGCGGCTCGGCAGGCCGGTCGCCTCGAAGAAGCGGAACGCCTCCTCGCGGCTGATCGCCGCCTCGCTGGCGAAACTCTGCCGGGCGGTCTCGAACAGCTTCGACAGGCCGGCCTCGGCGGGGGAGCGGAGGTTGGTGACGTCGGCCATGGCTCAGGCGGCCTCGCTGGTGCTGTACTCGGCGTAGCCTGAAGCTTCGAGCTCGAGGGCGAGGTCCTTGCCGCCAGTCTTCACGATCCGGCCCTTCGACATGACGTGGACCACGTCCGGCACGATGTGGTTCAGGAGCCGCTGATAGTGGGTGATGACCAGGAACGACCGGCCCTGGCCGCGCAGGGCGTTCACGCCCTCGGAGACGATGCGCAGCGCGTCGATGTCGAGGCCGGAATCGGTCTCGTCGAGGACGCAGAACTTCGGCTGCAGCAGCGCCATTTGAAGAATCTCCATGCGCTTCTTCTCGCCGCCGGAGAAGCCGACGTTGAGGGCGCGCTTGAGCATGTCCTTGTTGATCTCAAGCCGGTCGGCGGCGGCGTTCACCGCGCGGATGAAGTCCGGGGTCGAGATCTCACCCTCGCCGCGGGCGCGGCGCTGGGCGTTCAGGCAGGCCTTGAGGAAGGTCATGGTGCCGACGCCGGGGATTTCCAGCGGGTACTGGAAGGCCAGGAACACGCCGGCCGCGGCGCGCTCGTCCGGCTCCATCTCCAGCAGGTTGTGGCCGTCGAGCAAAATCTCGCCGTCGAGGACCTCGTAATCCGCCTTGCCGGCGATGACGTAGGAGAGCGTCGACTTGCCCGAGCCGTTCGGGCCCATGATCGCGGCGACCTCGCCGTCCTTCACGGTGAGGTTCAGGCCGTTGAGGATGCGGTTGTCCTCGATCTGCACGACGAGGTTCTTGATTTCCAGCATAGTTCGTTAGTCCTGTCTGAATTCGCTAATCGTCCCGTCCCCGACGCCTCGACGCTCACGCATCCTGGCGTGATCATGCGCGACGCGCTCTCCTGCCCCTTTGCAGGGAGGAGCCGGAGGTGGGGGTTGAGCAGAAGGAGACGCCGCAATTTACCCGGCACCACCCCAACCCCTGCCCCTCCCCGCAAGGGGGAGGGAGGATGCACGCACCCGTTCCGAGCCCTCAGCCCACCGAGCCTTCAAGGCTGATCGAGATCAGCTTCTGGGCCTCGACGGCGAACTCCATCGGCAGCTGCTGCAGCACGTCCCGGACGAAGCCGTTGACGATCAGCGCGGTCGCCTCCTCCCCGGAGAGGCCGCGCTGCTGGCAGTAGAACATCTGCTCCTCGGAGATCTTCGAGGTGGTCGCCTCGTGCTCGAACACGGCGGAGGCGTTCTTCGACTCGATGTAGGGCACGGTGTGCGCCCCGCACTGATCGCCGATCAGCAGGGAGTCGCAGTTCGTGAAGTTCCGCGCGCCCTTGGCCTTCTTGTGGGCCGAGACGAGACCCCGGTAGGTGTTCTGCGAACGGCCCGCCGAAATGCCCTTCGAGATGATCCGGCTGGTCGTGTTCTTCCCGAGATGGATCATCTTGGTGCCGGAATCGACCTGCTGCATGCCGTTCGACACCGCGATCGAGTAGAACTCGCCGCGGGACTCGTCGCCGCGCAGGATGCAGGACGGGTACTTCCAGGTGATCGCCGAGCCGGTCTCGACCTGGGTCCAAGAAATCTTCGAGCGGTCGCCGCGGCAGTCGCCGCGCTTGGTCACGAAGTTGTAGATCCCGCCCTTGCCGTCGTTGTCGCCCGGGTACCAATTCTGAACCGTCGAGTACTTGATCTCGGCGTCATCCAGGGCGACCAGCTCGACCACCGCGGCGTGGAGCTGATTGTCGTCGCGCTTGGGGGCGGTGCAGCCCTCCAGGTACGAGACGTAGGAGCCCTTGTCGGCGATGATCAGCGTGCGCTCGAACTGACCGGTGTCGCGCTCGTTGATGCGGAAGTAGGTCGACAGCTCCATCGGGCAGCGGACGCCCGGCGGGATGTAGACGAACGAACCGTCGGAGAAAACCGCCGAGTTCAGCGTCGCGAAGAAGTTGTCGGTCGAGGGTACAACCGTGCCCAGGTACTTCTTCACCAGCTCCGGATATTCCTGGACCGCCTCGGAGATCGGCATGAAGATCACGCCGGCCTTCGAGAGTTCCCTCTTGAAGGTGGTAGCCACCGAGACCGAGTCGAACACGGCGTCGACCGCGACCCGGCGCTCCGGCGCGATGCCTTCCAGCACCTCGACCTCACGCAGCGGGATGCCGAGCTTCTCGTAGGTCTTCAGGATCTCGGGATCGATCTCATCGAGCGACATCGCCGCCGGGCGCTTGGGCGCCGCATAGTAGTAGATGTCGTTGTAGTCGACCTTGTCGTAGGAGACGCGGGCCCACTCCGGCTCCTTCATGGTCAGCCAGCGCCGATAGGCGTCGAGGCGCCACTCCAGCAGCCACGCCGGCTCATTCTTCTTGGCCGAGATGAAGCGCACGACATCCTCGGAGATGCCCTTCTCGGACTTCTCCATCTCGATGGTGGTCTCGAACCCGTACTTGTACTGGTCGAGGTCGATCGAGCGGACCCGGTCGATGGTTTCCTGCACGGCAGGCATCAGCGTCTCCTGGGCATCTCCGGCGTCAAGGGCCGGGAAGCGTGTGTCGGAAAGCGGGGGGAGCGGCGCTTAGGCCGCCTGTCCTCGTCGTCTATATAGGGGCTGCAACACCCGTTCGAAGGCGTCGAGGAAGCATGTCACATCCTCGTCCACCGTGTTCCAGCCGAGGCTGACGCGCAGCGCCCCCCCGGCGAGGTCGGGACCGACGCCCATTGCGGCCAGCGTCGCCGAGCGTGCGACCTTGCCCGACGAGCAGGCCGAGCCCGACGACACCGCCACGCCGGCGAGGTCGAAGGCGATCAGGGCCGAGGGCGCGTCGAGCCCCCGGACAGAGACGCTGAGGGTGTTGGGCAGACGTGGGGCCCCGGCGGCGAACACCACGGCGTCGGGCGCGAGGGCCCGCACGCCCGCCTCGATCCGGTCACGCAGGGCCGACAAGCGCCGGGCCTCCGGGTCGAGCGATTCGCGAGCGATCCGGGCCGCCTCGCCCATGCCGACGATGGCCGGCAGGCACTCGGTGCCACAGCGCTGCCGACGCTCCTGGCCGCCGCCGCGCAGGAAGGCGCTCTCCAGGGTGACGCCATCGGCCAGCACGAGGGCACCGACGCCCTTCGGCGCCGCGAACTTGTGGCCCGACAGGGACAGCGCATCGAGGCCGAGTCCCGCGATGTCGAGGGCGACCTTGCCGGCCGCCTGCACGGCATCGCTGTGGACCAGCGTCCGGCCATGCGCCAGCGCCAGGGCCGCCACGTCGCTCAGCGGCTGCACGGCGCCGGTCTCGTTGTTGGCCGCGTGGACCGACAACAATACGGTCTCGCCCGCCAGGTCGGCCAAACGCGCCTCCAGCACGGCGAGATCGATCACGCCGTCGCCGGTGACCGGCAACTGCTCCACCGCCGCCTCCGGGAAGCGATGGCCCACGGCCACGCAGGGATGCTCCGTCGCCGTGTGCAGGAGGCGGGTCGGGGCCGGCAGGCCGCGACCACGCAGGGCGCCCGACAGGACCGCGTTGGCCGCTTCGGTCCCGCCGCTGGTGAAGATCACCTGCTCGGGCCGCGCGTTCACCAGGGCCGCGACCTGAGCGCGGGCGGCCTCCAGGGCGGCCCGGGCCGAACGGCCCTCCGCGTGGATCGATGAGGGATTGCCCGGAAGCATCAAGGCGCGCGCCACCGCGTCCGCGACGGCCGGGCGGACCGGGGCGGTGGCGTTGTAGTCGAGATAGGCGCGTGCCCGGCTCATACGCGTTCCGTTTTGCCCATCGCCGCCGCGCGTCACAATTCCTTGCCCGCGCACCGGTTCGGCGTGCTAAGGCGCGCCGACAGAAAGAGATCCCACCGACCAGCCCGGGTCAGTGCGGCAGCCGGTGCGAACCACCGAACCGCCTTTTTAGAACTGTTCCAATCGACTAGAACTGTTCTAAGAGTGCTTTTATGGTGCGCACGCGACGAGTCAAGGCTGCCGCGCCGACCGCCGGGCGTGCGATCTCGAGAGTGAGAGACGAGCGATGCCCGAAGTCATCTTCACAGGTCCGGCCGGCCGCCTGGAGGGCCGTTACCAAGCCCCCAAGAAGCGCGGCGCACCGATCGCCATCATCCTGCACCCGCACCCCCAATTCGGGGGTACGATGAACAATCAGATTGTGTACAACCTTTTTTACACCTTCGCCAATCGCGGCTTTGCAGCCCTGCGTTTCAATTTCCGCGGGGTTGGGCGGAGCCAGGGTGCGTTCGACCACGGCTCGGGCGAGCTGTCCGACGCCGCGGCGGCCCTCGATTGGGTGCAGTCGGTCAATCCCGAGGCGAAGTCCTGCTGGATCGCCGGCGTGTCCTTCGGCTCTTGGATCGGCATGCAGTTGCTGATGCGCCGGCCCGAGATCGAGGGCTTCATCTCGATCGCCGCCATGGCGAACCGCTACGACTTCACCTTCCTGGCCCCGTGCCCGTCATCCGGCCTGTTCGTGCACGGTTCGGAGGACCGGGTCGCCCCCGCCCGGGAGGTCATGCCGGTGATCGAGAAGGTGAAGACCCAGAAGGGCGTCATCATCGAGCACCAGATGGTCGAGGGTGCCAACCACTTTTTCGACGGCAAGGTTGAGGAGCTCACCCAGACGGTGGACACCTACCTCGACAAGCGCCTGGGCAAGCGCGAGGAGGCGGCCTGACGCAGCGCGGCCCCCGCGCCTTGACGGGGTGAGCCCCGGAGGAATACGGCGCGGGCTTCGGAATTCACGGCACACCTCCGCAGGCCTGATGTCAGAAAGCCCGTCCGACCAACCCGTGGTGCTCCTCGTGGAGGATGACGGACTGCTGCTGATGGAGGCCGCGGACACCCTGGCGGATGCCGGCTTCACCGTGGTGGAGGCGAGCCATGCGGACAAGGCGCTCAAGGTCCTGGAGAACCGCGACGATGTCGGCGTCCTGATGACGGATGTCGACATGCCGCAGGGCTCGATGGACGGTTTCGCCCTCGCCCGCCTGGTGGCGCATCGCTGGCCGTCGATCCCCGTGCTGGTGGTCTCGGGGATGGGCACACCCGGCCCGAACGACATGCCGGAGGGCGCCCGCTTCATCCCGAAGCCCTACGAGCCGACGACCCTGGTCCGCACCCTCCGCGCCTTCATCCAGCGGGCGGCCTGACGCCCGCTCCGCGTGGGCGGACGAGGGATCCGGGCGGTGAACCCCCGGCCGAGAGCCGTGACCGACACCGGCCGACAGGACTGTTTCGCCTTATCGGACTAGGCGTCACGAAAATCTCCGGGACCGCCCTCGCCCGCAGGGGGATTCAGCGCCGACCGTCGCAGGCATCCGGCAGAGCTCTGCGAGCATCGTAGCCCCTCCCGCGGGGGAGGAAGAGCGCTTGTCAGCGCCGGCGTTCCAGAATGGACACGTAATTGGCCACCGCCGCGCCGCCCATGTTGAAGATCCCGGCGAGTTCGGCGCCGGGCACCTGCATTTCGCCGGCCACGCCCATGAGCTGCAGGCAGGCCATTACATGCATCGACACGCCGGTGGCGCCCACCGGATGGCCCTTCGCCTTCAGGCCGCCGGACGGGTTGATCGGCAGCCGGCCGCCTTTTTCGGCCAGCCCCTCGCGCACCACGCAGTACCCCTCGCCTGGGGCCGCGAGACCCATTGCCTCGTACTCGATCAGCTCGGCGATGGTGAAGCAGTCGTGGGTCTCCACGAAGGACAGGTCGTCGTTGCCGATCCCGGCTTCGGCCCGCGCCTTCTCCCAGGCGAGCCGTGCGCCCTTGAATTCCGTCGGATCGCGGCGGGACAGGGGCAGGATGTCGTTGACGTGGGCGCGGGCGCGGAAGCCGATCGCCCGCTCCAGCGCCTCGGCGGTCTCGGCATCCGCCACCACGAGGGCCGCCGCCCCGTCAGAGATCAGCGAGCAGTCGGTACGCCGGAGCGGTGCCGCCACGTAGGGATTCTTCTCCGAGACCCGATTGCAGAACTCGAAGCCAAGATCTTTTCGCAATTGCGCGTAGGGGTTGCCGACGCCGTTGCGGTGGTTCTTGGCGGCGATCCGGGCCAGCTCCGCGCTGCGGTCGCCGTAGCGCTGGAAGTAGCCCGCCGCGATCCGCCCGAACACGCCCGCGAAGCCGCCCTCGATCTCGGCCTCCTCCTTCCGGTAGGAGGCGCCGAGCAGGATATCGCCGGTCTCGGCCACGGTCTTGGCCGTCATCTTCTCGGCGCCGATTACCAGGGCGACGCGGCCCCGGCCGCTGTCGACGAAGTCGAGGGCCGCGTAGAGTGCCGCCGACCCGGTGGCGCAGGCGTTCTCCAGATGGGTCGCGGGGGCGTGGGCGAGGCCCGGCCGGTTCACCGCCACCAGCGATCCCTCGAAACCCTGCTTCGAGAAGCCGGTGTTCATCGAGCCCACATAGATCCCGTCGACCTGCGTATCGTCGATCCCGGCATGGGCCAGCGCTTCGCCCGAGACCCGGGCGATCAAGCCCTCGACATCCGGCTCCTCGAGCTTGCCGAAGGGGGTGTGGGCCCAGCCCACGATGCAGGCGCGCGTCATCCGGTTCCCTCCCGAACTCTCGTCCGGACGATGGCCCCGGCGCGCCCGGCGATCAAGCCAGGTGGTTCAGCCCTCGTGCCCCTCCCCCATCAGGAAGTCGAAGTCGCAGCCCTCGGGGGCCTGGGTGACGGTGCGCCGGTAGAGCGCCTTGTAGCCCCGGGTCGGGGCCGGCGGCGGCGTGTGGCCGGCGAGCCGCCGCGCGATCTCCTCGGGTTCCACCAGCAGATCGATCCGCTTCTCGCGGATCGACAGCCGGATCCGGTCGCCGTCGCGCACCGCAGCCAGCGGCCCACCAATGGCGGATTCGGGGGCGATGTGCAGCACGATCGACCCGAAGGCCGTGCCGGACATCCGGGCGTCGGAGATGCGGACCATGTCCTTCACCCCCGCCCGGGCGAGTTTCTTGGGGATCGGCAGGTAGCCCGCCTCCGGCATCCCAGCCGCGTGCGGGCCGGCATTCTGGAGCACCAGCACGTCGTTCGGGCCCACGTCGAGGTCGGGATCGTCGATCCGCCGGCTCAGGTCCTCCAGGCCGGTGAACACCACCGCCCGCCCTTCCGACTCGAACAGCTCCGGCGTCGCGGCGGCGCGTTTGAAGATCGCGCCCTCGGGGGCGAGGTTGCCGGTGAGCGCGACCAGCCCACCCAGCGGTGAGACCGGGTTGTCGAAGGGGCGGATCACCGCACGGTCGACCCAGCCGGCGGGCTCGTCCAGGCGCTCGGCCAGCGTCCGGCCCTCCACGTCCACGGTGTCGAGGTGCAGGAGCGGGCGCAATTCGCGCAGCAGCGCACCCATCCCGCCGGCCGCGTGGAAATCCTCCATGTAGCCCTCGCCCACCGGCTTCAGGTCGACCAGCACCGGCGTCGCGTCGGAGATCTCATTGAAGCGCGCATAGGGGATGCGGATGCCGAGCCGTCCGGCGATCGCCGTCAGGTGGACGATGGCATTGGTCGAACCCGAGACCGCCATCAGCACCCGGATGGCGTTCTCCACCGACTTGCGGGTGATGACCCGCGCGGGCGCGATCTTCGACTGGATCAACCGCACCGCCGCGCGGCCGGTCTCCTCGGCGGCCACCAGCCGGTCGGAATGGACCGCCGGGATCGCGGCCGTGCCGGGCAGCGACATGCCGAGCGCCTCCGCGATGCACGCCATGGTGGAGGCCGTGCCCATCACCGCGCAGGTGCCGGCGGTGACCGAGAGCCGTCCCTCGACCTCGGCGATCTCCTCCGCATCGACGGTGCCGGCCCGGTACTTCGCCCAGAAGCCCCGGCAATCCGTGCAGGCGCCGAGCCGCTGGCCCCGGTGGCGGCCGGTCGACATCGGCCCGGTCACGAGCTGGATCGCCGGGAGCCCCGCCGAGGCCGCACCCATGAGCTGGGCCGGCACGGTCTTGTCGCAGCCGCCGATCAGCACGACCGCATCCATCGGCTGGGCCTGGATCATCTCCTCCGTGTCCATGGCCATCAGGTTGCGGTACATCATGCTGGTCGGGTTGAGGAAAACCTCGCCGAGCGACACGGTCGGGAACGGCCGCGGCAGGGCGCCGGCGGCCAGGACTCCGCGGGAGACCGCCTCCACCAGCTCGGGCATGCCGCGATGGCAATTGTTGAAGCCCGACGGCGTCATGGCGATGCCGACCACCGGCTTGTCCAGCAGCCCCGGCGAGATGCCCATCGAGCGGGCGAAGGAGCGGCGCAGATAGCGGGCGAAGTCGCGGTCGCCGTAATTGGTCAGCCCGCGGTCGAGCCCGTGCGGTTCGGCGTGTCCTGGGTCATCGCTCATGCCATCGATCCCTGACTCGTGAGCTTGCGCCGGCCTCAGCGCAGGTGGAAGGCGATCCACGCGACCCCGGCGAGCACCGCAGCGGTCAGCAACCCCTGGGCGATAACGCGATAGCGGATTCTCACGCGCGGAACAGCTCCGGATGGCGCGCGCGCAAAGCCAGCACCAGGGTGAGCGTCTTGAGGTCGGTGATCTCGGCCCGGTCGGCCAGGCCAGCGAGCTCGACGAGCGGCATCTCGACGACCTTGATGTTCTCGTGCTCGCCCGCGGCGCCGCCCCCCGCCTCGGCCCGGTCCGACCGGCGGTAGGGGGCGAGGTAGAGGTGTATCTTCTCGGTGGTCAGACTTGCACAGGAATAGGTCGCACCGATGAATTCGAGCGCGGTCAGGCGCAGGCCGACCTCCTCCAGGGCCTCCCGGCGGACGTTCTCCTCCGGGCTGCCGTCGTCGATCAGGCCGGCTGGGGCCTCCAGCTGGACTTGCTCGCCGGCGGCGAACAGCGGCGGCACCCGCAGCTCGCGCACCAGGGTGGCGACCCGGCGCTCGGGATCGTAGGGGAGCACGCCCACCGAATTGCCGTGATCCTCGAACTCCCGCTCGACCACCGCGCCGTCGGCGAGGCGCACCTGCGCGATGCCGAACCGGCTCCAGCCCTCGTGCACGAAGCGGATGGTGAGAATCTCGGCTGTCATCGCATGTTCCTGTGCCTGCCCGTGCCCTCGATCACGGATGTCCCACCCACCCCCGTCTCTGGAGGTCCTGCGCCGCAGGGCTTCAGCAGGCGCAGCGACTTTGGGATGACGTGTATCGGGCTCTCACAGGCCCTACACGGAACCGTGTCGTCGGGTTCCGGGAACGCTGGCGCCCGCGGCCACGTTTGGTCGGGCAGCGCATGGCCACGCTTCCGCGGGACGTGCCCCGGGCAGGATCGATGCGGGCAGGACCGATCAGCGGCATCAAGGAACGGTCGACGCGCGACGCGGTCGCGATCTGGATCGCCCTTGCCCTGGCCTACTTGGTCTTCGCCGGGTCCTTGAGCGTGAACGAGGGCCTCGCCACGGTGGTCTGCGCCACCCTCGGCACGGCCTGGTGGGGGGTCGCGGGACGACGCGGCGGCGTGCGGTTCCGCTTCGACCGGGCAGCGCTCCGGCCGGTCGGGCCGGCCCTCGTCGGCATGCCCCGGCAGACCGCGCGGGTCGGACTGCATCTGATAAAGGCCCTCCTCGGCCGCGTCGAGGGCGGCGCGACCCGTGACCGGAGCGCTGCCGAGATTGCGTGGGCGACGCCGCACGGCGATACGGCTCCGGCCGCGCGCGCCGTCGGCCTGTTCGCCGCTTCCCTCGCCCCGGACAGCTACGTCCTGACCCTCGACCGCGAGCACGGGACCGTGGCGACGCACTCCCTGGAGGACTCGGCGTCATGAGCATCTGGACGGCCGCCATCCTGGGGCTGCTGCCGCCGATGGTGCTCGCGGCGGCGCTGGCGTGGCGCGGCCGGCCCGGCCAGCGCTTCGCGGCCTATCAGCTTGCCGGCAGCGTCACGGTGCTGATCCTGACGCTGATGGCCTTCGCCACCGACCAGGCCTCGATCACCGACCTCGCCCTCACCCTGGTCCTGCTCAACCTGCCCGGCACCCTGCTGCTCGCGGTCTTCCTGGAGCGCTGGATATGAGCGTCGTCATCGGCGCGCTGCTCGGCCTCGCGGTGGCGGCGACATGGCTGTCCGCCCTGGCCCTGTGGCGCCTGCCCCGGGCCCTCGACCGGTTCCACGCCCTCGCCTTCCTGAACGTCACGGCCTCCGGCTTGGTCACGGTGGCGGCCTTCCTGGCCGACGGCATCTCCGGGCGCTCCCTCAAGATCCTCCTGATGATGGTGCTGTACTTGTCCTGGGCGGCGGTGCTGTCGCACGTGTCCGGCCGCGCCGTGCTGATGCGCGAGGGCCGCTCGGCATGACGGTGATCCTGCCGCTCCTGTTCCTGCTGACGGCGATTTCCGGGACGGCCGTGGTGCTGGTGCGTGACCCCGTCCGGCAGGTCTTCGCCATCGCGGTCAACGGCCTCGTCCTGGCAATCCTGTTCGACGCCCTCCAGGCCCCCGACGTCGCCCTGTCGGAACTGACGGTCGGCGCGGCGGCGGTCCCGCTCCTGTTCCTCGTGGCACTCATGGCGGTGCGGACCCAGCCCCCCGAGGAGAAACCGTGAGCCCGCGGATCCGCGTCGCGCTGCTGGCCCTGGCGGGCCTGATCCTGCTGCCGTGCGCCGCCACGGTGATCGCCGGGCTGCCGCCCTTCGGCGCGACGATCGCGCAGTACGGCGAGCGCATCAATGCGATCACGCCTGAGGCGCGGCACGTCGCCAATATGGTGAGCGCCATCAACTTCGACCTGCGCGGCCTCGACACCCTCGGCGAGGAGTTCATGCTACTCGCCGCCATCACCGGCACGGTGGTGCTGCTGCGCGGCCGCCGCGGCGAGGGCAACACCGAGCACGCCATGCGCCGGCCCGGCCGCGCCGTGATCCCGCGCTCCGAGGCTGTCGTGCTCGCCTGCCGGATCGCCGGGCCGCTCACCGCCCTGTTCGGGCTCTACGTGGTGGTGCACGCCACCGTGACGCCGGGCGGCGGCTTCCAGGGCGGCGTGATCCTCGCCTCCGCCACGCTGCTGATCTACCTCGGCGAGGGCTATGCCGGCTGGCGCGACGCGATCCGCAGCCACTGGCTCGACGCCATGGAGGGGGGCGGCGCATTACTCTTCGCCCTGTGCGGGCTGGCGCCGATGCTCACCGGCGCCGCCTTCATGCAGAATGTCCTGCCGCTCGGCACCTTCCGCGACCTGTTCTCCGGCGGGCTGATGCTGGTCGAGAATCTCGGCGTCGCCCTGGCGGTGACGGGCGGGTTCACGCAGCTCTTCCTGGAATTCATGGAGGAGACCCGCGCGGCGGACGAGCCCGACGAGCCAGGAGAGGAATCGGCGTGACGATGTTGCCCTACGCGGTCGCCGCGTGGCTGTTCGGGATCGGCCTCTACGGCATCGCCACCAGCCGGAACTTCATTCATCTCGTCGGCTGCCTCGGTATCTGCCAATCGGCGACCTACGTGTTGCTGCTCGGCCTCGGCTACCGCTGGGGCAGCATCGCGCCGATCTTCTACGACCACCCGCCCGGCACCCCCGCGGTCGATCCGGTGATGCAGGCGCTGGTGCTGACCGACATCGTGGTCGGGGCGACGCTCACCGCCCTCCTCCTAGTTCTGACGATTCAGGCCTACAAGCGCGGCGGCAGCCTCGACCCGGAGAAGCTCCGGCCGATGCGCGCGGGTGGTGGATCCCGGCGCGACCAGGCTTCGAGCCGCGCGGACGACGGCGCGGGGAAAACATCGTGACCGCCTTCCCCGCCGCGCTTCTGCCCCTACCGGTCGCCCTCCCGCTCGTGGTCTGCGCGGCGCTGCTCGCCACCGCGCATCTGCTGCCGGGCCGCCTCCCCGACATCCTGGCGACGCTGGCCGCCCTCGGCGTCGCGATCCTCTGCGGGACGATCGCCCTGCACGCCGCCGACGGGCCCCTGGTGTACTGGTTCGGCGGATGGGAGCCGCGGGATGGCGTCCATCTCGGGATCGGGTTCTCGGTGGACGAGGCGAGCGGCTGGGTCGCCGCCTTCATCGGCCTGCTCTACGCCCTGACCTTCGTGTTCGCCTGGGGCTTCTTCGACCGCACCCACGGTCATTTCCAGATCCTGATGCTGCTGTTCCTGGCCGCCATGGTCGGGTTCTGCTTCACCCGCGACATGTTCAACCTGTTTGTGTGGTTCGAGGTGATGAGCGTCGCCGCCTTCGCGCTCACGGCCTACCACCTTGCGGAATCGGCGCTCGCCGGCGCCATCAACTTCACGGTGGTCAACAGCCTCGCGGGTTTCCTGATGCTTGGCGGCATCGGGCTGATCTACGCCCAGACCGGAACGCTGGATTTCGAGGGCATCGCGGCTGCGGTGGCCCGGGGCGGGCGCGATCCGGTGGTGGCCGGAGCCTTCTGCCTCGTGGCGGCGGCCCTGATGATCAAGGGCGCGATCGTGCCGTTCCAGTTCTGGCTCGCCGACGCCCACGCGGTGGCGCCGAGCCCGGTTTCGGTGATCTTCTCCGGCTCGATGGTGTCGCTCGGGCTGTTCGGCCTGGCCAAGGTGAGCGCGGTCGTGTTCGGGGCCTCCGGACAGGTCCAGCACGCCCTGCCGGTGCTGCTGATCGGACTCGGCGGCGTCACCGCGCTCCTCGGCGGCTGGATGGCGCTGCTGCAGCGTCACCTCAAGCGGATGCTCGCCTTCTCGACGATCTCCCATGCCGGGATCATGCTGACCGGCATCGGCGCACTCTCGGCGGGCGGGACCGGCGGCATGCTGGTCTACGTGGTCGGACACGGGCTGGTGAAGGGCGCCCTGTTCATGATCGCCGGCATCCTGCTCGCCACGCAGGCCAGCATCGACGAGATCGCCCTGCGCGGCCTCGGGCGCGGGATCTGGCCGGCGGGGATCGCCATGGGGCTGGCCGGGCTGCTGCTCTGCGGCCTGCCGCTCGGCGTGCTCGACCAGGGCACGCGCCTCGTCCAGGGGGCGCTGGCGCAGCAGGGTCACGGGATCGCCCTGGCGGCCGGCGGTATCGGTGCGGCGCTGACCGGGGCGGCGGTCCTGCGGGCGGCCGGCCGCATCTTCCTGGGGCTCGGTCCGGATCCCGGCGACGAGGCCGGGGCGCCGAGCGAGGACGAGCGCGAGAAGGCCAACCGGCCGCTCTGGCTGATGCTGGGACCGTGCTGTGTGCTGCTGGCCCTCGATATCGGGCTGCCGGCGGATCTGATCGGGCATGCCCTCCCGCGGGCGGCCTCGGCGTTCCTGCACCGCCCGGCGGTGGAGGCTCTGGCGGAGGGGCCCGCCTGGCTGCCCTGGGCCTCCCTCATCGCCGCCCTGGCGGGCGCCGGCTACGGGCTGTTTCGCAAGACCCTGCCGGCGCTGGTGGTCCGGCCGGTCAGCGTGACACAATCGGCGCCGACGCGCGCCCTGGAGGTGCTGCACAGCGGCCTGATCGGCGATTACGCGGCGTGGCTGGCGGTCGGTGTCGCGCTGATCGCGGCGGTGCTGGCGATGGTTTGACCGGAAGTGGTGCCGCAAGAGGGATTCGAACCCCCGACCCCCTCATTACGAATGAGGTGCTCTACCAGCTGAGCTATTGCGGCCCGGGCCCCGGTGGGGCCGTGAACGGCGCGAGATCGGCTGCGCCGGACGTGGCAGGCTCTTAGCTGTCCGACCCGGGATAGGCAAGGCCGGAAGCGCCCCGAACGGCGTCAGGCGACCCGATCCGCCGCCAACTCGTCGCGCAGGAATGCCGCCACCTCGGCCCGGTCGACGCCCGGGGCGATGAAGCTCCGCCCGATCCCGCGGGCGAGGATGAAGGTCAGCGCGCCGTCGCGGACCTTCTTGTCCTGCGCCATGGCGTCGAGGATCGCCTCCGCGCCGCCGCATCCGCCTGGGACCGCCTGCAGGCGGGTCGGCAGGCCGGCCAGGGCGAGGTGGTTGGCGACGCGGCCCGCCTCCTGGCCGGCGCACAGCCCGAGCCGGGCCGAGAAGCGGAAGGCCAGGGCGAGCCCGATCGCCACCCCCTCCCCGTGGACCAGCCGGGCCGGGTCGTAGCCGGTCAGGCGCTCCAGGGCGTGGCCGAAGGTGTGGCCGAGATTGAGCAGCGCCCGCTCGCCGTCCTCCCGCTCGTCGCGGGTCACCACCGCCGCCTTGGCCCGGCAGCAGGACGCCACCGCCGCCTCACGCTCCGGGCCGCCGGCGAAGATCCCGCGCCAGTTCGCCTCGCACCAGTCGAAGAAGCCGGCATCGGCGATCAGCCCGTATTTGGCGACCTCGGCGTAGCCGGCGCGCATCTCGCGCTCGGACAGGGTGTCGAGGGCCGCGGTATCGGCCAGGACCAAGCGGGGCTGGTGGAAGGCGCCGATCAGATTCTTGCCCAGGGGCGCGTTGATCCCAGTCTTGCCGCCCACCGAGGAATCGACCTGCGCGAGCAGGCTCGTCGGCACCTGCACGAAACGGACGCCGCGCCGCAGGGTCGCGGCCGCGAAGCCGGCGAGGTCGCCCACGACGCCGCCCCCCAAGGCCACCACGAGATCGCCGCGCTCGACCTTCAGCGCCAGGAGGCCGTCGCAGACGGCCGCGTAGCCCGCGTAGGATTTCGAGCCCTCGCCGGGCGCGACCGTCACGATGCCGGCCTGGAGGCCGCTCGACTCCAGGCTCGCCCGCAGGCGGCCGGCATAGAGGGCCCCGACAGTCTCGTCCGTGACGATCGCGGCCCGGCGTCCGCCGAGCGCTGCCACAGGCGGCCCGGCGGCGTCGATCAGGCCGCGCCCGATCCGGATGTCGTAGGCGCGGCCTCCGTCGAGGGGCACGTGGACCGTCAGGGGATCGGGATGGGTCGAAGGCTCGGTCACGGACGGACTCGCTCAATCCTACTGCGCGGCGACGGAGACGGTGCGCGCCCCGTTGAGATGGGTATCCAGGGCTTCGAGCACGTCCTGAACGACCCGGTCGTGCGAGACCTCGCGGGAGATCACCACCACGTCGGCGGCGGCGTAGACCGGATGGCGCACCGCCATCAGGTCGCGCATGGTCGCCTCGGGATCGTCGGTCTGGAGCAGCGGCCGGTTGCCCCGCTTGCGTACCCGCCGCATCAGGACGTCGAGATCGGCCTTGAGCCAGACCGAGACCGCGGATTCCGCCACGCGCCGCCGCGTGGCCTCGCGCAGATAGGCGCCGCCGCCGGTGGCGAGCACCAGGGGGCCGGCCCGGAGCAGGCGGGAGATCACCCGCTCCTCGCCGTCGCGAAAACTCGGCTCGCCGTAGATCGCGAAGATATCGGGGATCGTCAGGCCGGCCGCCGCCTCGATCTCGATGTCGGCATCCTTGAAGATCAGGCCGAGGCGGCTCGCGAGGCGACGGCCCACGGTGCTCTTGCCCGCGCCCATCAGGCCGACGAGCACGATCGAGCGCGGGCCGAGCGCCCGGCGCAGCCGCGCCTCGATCGGTTCGCCACCCTCCGCCTCGTTCAACGGCTCCTGCATCGACCCCTGCACCGCATCCGTCCGGCGCCCCCAACGCCGCGCCGCCGCCCCGGGCGCACGGCCCCGGGCGATCTCGCATCCTGCGGCAGGCTCTTAGCGCGATTCAAGCGGCCAGCGAAACGCATCGCTGTGTCGTCGTGGGCCTTGTCAGCGCCTTGATCGCGTGGTGGAAACCGGGCACCCGCGTCGGCGCGAAGAGAACCGCCGCGCATCCCCATGCCCGCCGCCGATTCCCGCCGCCCGCAGCGCCCGCCCGAGGTTCGACCGACGTGCCGACCCTGTTCCGTTTCTTTGCCATCCTCGCGATCCTGGCGGGTCTCGTCTTCGCCGCGATGTTCGCGCTCGCGAATTTCGTTCAGCCGACACCCCGGGAAATGAGCGTGACCATCCCCGCCGCGAAGCTGCAGCCGGGCGGCCGTTGAGCGTGGCCGCGGGCGGCGACCCCGGTCCGACGCCCTCCCCGGAAGTCGCCGATTACCTCGACATGATGGCCGCCGAGCGGGGTGCCGGCGCCAACACGCTAGTCGCCTACCGGCGCGACCTCGACGATTACCTGGCTTACCTCGCCCGGGTCGGGATCGCGTTGGAGGAGGTGGATGCCGGGGCGCTCCGGAGCTTCCTGGCCGATCTGGACACCCGCGGTCTCAAGGCCTCGTCGGCGGCCCGGCGGCTGTCCTGCGTGCGCGGTTTCCACAAGTTCCTGTACTCCGAGGGCGTCGTCGAGGCCGATCCGAGCGTCGCGGTGTCGGGGCCGCGCCGGGGCCGGGTCCTGCCGAAGATCCTGTCCGTCGCCGAGGTCGACCGGCTCCTCGCCGTCGCGCAGGCCTCCGTGGGCACCGGGGAGGCGCCGGGCCCGGCCCGGCGGGCGCGGCGGATGGTCTGCCTGCTCGAACTCCTCTACGCCACCGGCCTGCGGGTTTCCGAACTCGTCGCCCTGCCCCGGGCCGCGGGGGCGAGCCTCGAGCCATACCTGTTCATCAAGGGAAAAGGCGGCCGCGAGCGCCTCGTGCCGCTGACCGAGGCGGCCCGCGCCGCCATGTCGGCCCATCTCGCGGCCGTGCCCGAGGACTGCGCGTGGCTGTTTCCGGCGGACAGCGACAGCGGCCATCTGACCCGGCAGGCCTTCGCCCGCGACCTCAAGGCCGTGGCCCTTGAGGCCGGCTTGCGGCCCGACCGCGTCAGCCCCCACGTCCTCCGCCACGCCTTCGCCAGTCATCTCCTGCAGAACGGGGCCGATCTGCGCATCGTGCAGGAGCTGCTCGGCCACGCCGATATCTCGACGACACAGATCTACACGCACGTCCTCGATGAGCGGCTGAAGGCAATGGTACGGGATCTGCACCCGCTGATGGACGGCTGAACGCCGGGCTACAACCATCGTGGTCGCGTTCCGCGCCGATTACGCCGATTGTACTGGTGTGGCGAACTGCATAAGAGAGGCTTTCCGCCATACCGGTACGCGAGCCCGTTATACTAGAGAGAGAGCATTCCTATGCCAGGCCCGACTGCTTTGCAGAGCGGCGCTGCGCCGAATCGAGCGGGTCACGCGACCGCCGACCAGCCTTCGACGCAGGAGCGGCAGCGTCTCGACAACCAACTGTGCTTCGCGGTCTACGCCGCCGCGCACGCCTTCGGGCGCGCCTACCGCAACCTGCTCGGCCGCCACGAACTGACGTATCCGCAATATCTGGTTCTGCTGGTGCTGTGGGAGCAGGACGGTCTCTCGGTCAAGGAGATCGGCAATCGCCTGTTCCTCGATTCCGGCACCCTGACGCCGCTGCTGAAGCGCCTCGAAGGATCGGGGCGCGTGCGCCGCGCCCGGGACCGGGCCGACGAACGTCAGGTCAGCATCTTCCTCACGCCGGCCGGCGCGAAGCTGCGCGACCTCCTCGCCTGCATCCCCGATGATGCCGGCGGCCTGACCGGCCTCGACGCGGCGGGCCGGGAGACCCTGCTGCACGACCTCGTAACCTTGCGGATGGGCCTGCAGGCGGGCCTCATCACCGAATAGGTTGTCCTGAATGAATCCGGGGGCGGCCCTTCGGCCACCCCCGGATCGCGTCAGCCGTGATCCGGGATCAGGACTGCGTCTTGAGGTAGGCGATCACGTCGTTGATCTTCTTGTCGTCCGGGTAGCCCTGGAAGATCATCTTGGTGCCGGGCACCTTCGCCTTGGGGTTCTTCAGCCACTCGTGCAGGTTCGCCTCATCCCAGGTGATGCCCGAGCCCTTCATCGCGGCGGAGTAGTTGTAGCCCTCGTAGGTGCCCGCCTTTCGGCCCACGACACCCTTCAGGTCCGGACCGACGCCGTTCTTCTGGAAGTTGTGGCACGCCTTGCAGGGTGCGAACGCCTTCTCGCCTGCGGCCGCGTCTCCGGCCTCCTGGGCCTCAGCGGAGAGCGGGATCAGGGCGGCGAGGACGGCGCCGAAAACCAGTGAACGCATGGATTTCCTCCTGTTGGCCGCCGTCGCGGCAGCACTGTGAGGCAGAGCTCGCCTGCCTGGAATAGCTCTAATTGAATCCACAGGCCCGGCGCAACGGCCAAGCCTCACGAAGCCGACCACCGAGGCCCGGGATTGGCGATCTTATCCGGCCGCCATAGGCCTTAACCCGCAGCCCGGCTCTCGGCTCCCTGCGGCACTTGGAAGCCGCATCGGGCCGCCGCGCGGGGCCTCCGTCACCCGTTCAGAGATCGGCGGGTGGGCGCCGTCTGTCTCGGCGGATGCCGGTGACGACGAAGGCCTTGTCGGCCCGGGCCTGAGCCCTGTACTCCACATAGCGCCGTGCATCCCGATGACCGATCCCTTCCGGAAAGCCTGACGCGCCTGCTCGTCGCGCCCCCGCCCGCGGCCCGGCACAGGTCGGCGCCAGCGAAGCCGGGTGCTGCGCGAGCGGATCGGCATTCCGCGCATGCGGCGCTCGAATCCGCCTTCCTGCGTGGCTTCGTGTACGGGGTATCCGGCCTCGTCTGGCTCGCCGTGCTGGCGCTGTTCGCCCGCCATTTCGCCGCTTGAGCCGCGGCCGAGGATCCGGGCGGAACGGCTCGGACCGTGTGGGTGGTCCCATTATTCGACCCGATCTTTCGGGACTTCATCAGCCAAGTTTGGTATTGAATCGATACAGGGCGCGGCCGGTATCGCCGTCCGTCGCAGGCGCCCTTTTGCGAGGAGACCGGATCATGTCGCTGACCGGGCGGTTCTGGTTTCGGAAATCCTGGACGGGGCGGCTCGTGCTGCTCGTCGAGGAGGAGCGCCCGCGGTGGTTCGGCCGCGGCGCCGGCAAGCCGCGCTGGCGCAATGCCAGGCTCCTCGACTTCGCCGAGCCCGAGTTGCGGCCGCTGATGTTGATGGAGAAGCATCATCGCGCCGGATCCGGGTCCGCTCAGGTGCGCACGCTCCGGCCCGTCCCCACGGCGCCGGACGCGCGGTCGGCCAACAGCTGAGCCGTCCGTAGGTCCACCGGTCGACGCCGTTCCCCGCGGCAGGGTGATGCGCCGGACCGAATCGAAGCCCACCTGTACGCGGTGCCCGAGCCGGACACCCCGCCATCGGTGAAGACAATGCCGCACTATTTCTTCCACACGCAGATCGGCGATGAGCGGATCAGCGACCCGACCGGGATCGCGTTGCGCGATCCGGACGAGGCCTGGGAGGCGGCGCGCCGCACGATCCGCGCCGCCCTGCGGGACGGCCAGGATCAAACCCGGCTGATGGCCGCGTGCCTGGTGGTCACCGACGCGGCCGGCGACGTGGTGCTGGAATTTCCGTTCAGCGAGGCCGTCACCCTGCCGATCTCGGACGATCCCATCCTGCACTGACGGCGGCGCAACCTGCGCCCTACATCGCGGCGGAGGCGACAGCGCGGCGGCCCAGGTTCCCGGAACCGGCACGCCGCGGTCGCTTTTGATGCGCGTCGCCTTCCCCGGGAGGCCGTCAGCCCGGTTTCGAGACGACGCGCCAGCCAAGGACCCGCGCCGAATGGATTCACCCCCCAACGACCTCGACACACACGCGCTCGGCCGCGCCGCCCCCGGGAAGGGTCTGGCCCGCGAGGCTTGCCCCTACGCGGAGGGCACGCAGGCCCGCACGCTCTGGCTCGCGGGCTACGACGAGGCCCTGGCGGACGGCGCCGCGCCGGTCATCGGCGGCATCGCACAGCACCCCGTCGACGGGGGGCGATGATGGACGCCCGGACCGCCCCGCATCCCGGCGCGACGGCGCACCCGGCTCTCGACCGCAAGTCGGTCGGCGCCGTGGTGCTGGGCAACGCCCTCGAATTCTACGATTTTACGGTCTACGCCTTCTTCGCCAAGCCCATCGGGGCGGCGTTCTTCCCGGCCACCGATCCGACCCACAGCCTGCTCGCGTCGCTCGCCCTGTTCGGCGTCGGCTACGTCATGCGGCCGATCGGGGGCGCCCTGATCGGTGCCTTCGCGGACCGCGCCGGGCGCAAGCCGGCGATGCTGATCACCATCGCGCTGATGGCGCTCGGCATGCTGATCCTGGCCGCCTGCCCGTCCTACGCGGCGATCGGCGGCTGGGCGCAGGTGATCGTCATCGTCGGGCGGCTCATCCAGGGGCTCGCCCTGGGCGGCGAAGTCGGCCCGTCCACCGCCTATCTGCTGGAGGCGGCCCCACCGGATCGGCGCGGCTTCGTGACGAGTTGGCAGATCGCCAGCCAGGGCTGCGCCGCCCTGTTCGCCGGGATCGTGGCCACCATCCTGGCGCTGTCCGTCGGCGAGCACGCGATGGCGGATTGGGGCTGGCGGCTGATGTTCCTGCTCGGTCTCGGCGTGGTGCCGGTGGGCTTGATCATCCGCAGCCACCTGCCGGAGACCGCTGGCGCCGAGGAGGATCCGAACGCCGCCGCCTCGACCCTCGCGGTGGTCGGCCGGCTCCTGCGCGAGCATGGTCGCCTGCTGGGGCTGACCTTTTTGGTCATCTCCGCCTCGACGGTATCCAACGCAGTCGGCACCAACATGCCGGTCTATGCCGGCGCAACCCTCGGCCTGAGCGAGACCGCCGCCACCGCGGTGCCGATCGCGCTCGGGCTCGCCTCGGTGGCGTTCCCGCTGCTCGGCGGGTGGCTGGCCGACCGGGTCGGCCGGCGGCCCGTGATGATCTGGCCGCGGGCGGCGATCCTGATCCTGTCCGTGCCGGCCTTCGCCTGGGTGGTCCAGGCGCCGAGCGCCGCCAGCGTCTACGCGGTGACGTTCCTGCTCTCGGCGCTGTCGTCGATCAACGCCGCCGCGGTGATCGTCGGCATTCCAGAGGCCCTGCCCCGGGCGGTGCGCAGTGCCGGCCTGTCGATCGTCTATGCGGTCGCGGTTTCGGTCTTCGGCGGCAGCACCAACTACATGGTCAACTGGCTGATCGCCACGACGGGAGACCGGCTCGCGCCCGCCTACTACCTCGCGGCTTTCAGCCTGATCGGGACAGTCGCCGCCTTCCTGCTGCCGGAGACCCGCGGCCGGGACCTGGATTCGAACAGCGAGGCCGGGACAACCTGATCGGATCGCCCGGTCGGCGCAGCGGCGATATGTTCCTGAAAGCCGCTCCGGAACGCGCCCATGCGCCTCGGGCGGCTCTCCTGCCTTGCTGATGTGCGCTGCCGCACAAACGTCGCGGCGGAGGCCGCGCCGCGCTGCCGGGAAACTGGGTGACGTGCCCGCCGGGGCCTAAATCGGCGCCATGTCGATTCCCCCTCAGACGCGCCGCCCGCTGGTCCTCGCCGCGGTCATGGCGGCGATGTTCATGATCGCCATCGAGGCGACGATCGTCTCCACCGCGATGCCGCAGATCGCCGGGCAGCTCGGCGACCTGCATCTCTACGCCTGGGTGTTCGCGTCCTTCCTGCTCACCCAGACGGCGACCACGGTGGTGTTCGGCAAGCTGTCCGACCTCTACGGGCGCCGGCCGGTGCTGATGTTCGGCATCGCGGTCTTCCTCCTCGGCTCCCTGCTCTGCGGACTGGCGTGGTCGATGCCCTCGCTCATCCTGTTCCGCCTGGTGCAGGGCATCGGCGCGGGGGCGATCCAGCCGGTGAGCCTGACGGTGGTCGGCGACCTCTATTCGGCGCGGGAGCGCGGCCGGATCCAGGGCTACCTCGCGAGCGTCTGGGGCATCTCCTCGGTGGCCGGCCCGCTGGTCGGCGGCCTGATCATCGGCCATCTGAGCTGGTCCTGGATCTTCTGGATCAACCTGCCCATCGGTCTGATTGCGGCCGGGCTGTTCCTGCGCTTCCTGCATGAGGGCGTGGAGCGAAGCCGCCGCCGGACCGACGCCCTCGGCGCGGCCCTGCTGACCGCCGCCATCGCGGCGCTGATGATGGCATTGACCGCCGCGGGGGACTCGCCGGCCGCCGCCCTGTGGCCGGGCGTGGCCTTCGTGGTCGCCGCAATCCTGTTCGTGCTCCAGGAGCGGCGCGCACCGGACCCGATGCTCGATATCCGCCTGTGGATGCAGCGCCCGATCGCCACCGCCAACACCGCGACGCTGCTCTCCGGCATGACGGTGATCGGTCTCACGGCCTTCCTGCCGATGTACGTGCAGGGTGTGCTGCGGCAATCACCCCTGATCGCCGGCTTGACCCTGACCCTGATGGTGCTCGGCTGGCCGATCGGCGCCACCACGGCGGCGCGCAGCTTCGTACGCTTTGGCCTGCGCCCGATCCTGCTGATCGGCGCGGGCCTGCTGCCGCTCGGCGCAAGTGCCTTCATAGCGCTGACACCGGACACGTCGCCGGTCGTGGCGGCCTGCGGTTCGGTCGTGATGGGCCTCGGCATGGGCTTCCTGTCGACCGCCGCCATCGTGATCATCCAGGACAGCGTCGCCTGGGCGCAGCGCGGGGCGGCCACCGCCTCGAACATCTTCGCGCGCAACCTCGGTTCGACCCTCGGGGCCACCGTGCTGGGAGCGGTGCTGAACTATCGGCTCGCGCACCCGTCGAGCGGGCCGGCGGTGGATTCCGACCAGCTCCGGCGCCTCCTCGATGATCCGGGAAGCCTGGGCGCCGGCGGCGACGCGATCCGGGCCGGACTCCAGCACGCGCTCCACGGCACCTTCTGGACGGTCTTTGCGGTGGCGGCGCTGACACTCGTGCTGTCGCTGCTGGTGCCGCGGGTCGCGATCTCGGACGCGCCGCGCGAACTCGCGGTCGAGTAGGCCGGCCCCGGACTTTGACCTTGCGACGCAGGCCGCCTAGCGTCCCGCCATGCCCCTCGTGCCGCCCCCGCGCCCCGCGTCCCAGCCCGCTTCGGATATCCCGCCGACCAGCGTGCTCACCGCCAACCAGCCGGAATGGACGGTCGGCGATCTAGCGGGCGCCCTCAAGCGCACCCTCGAGGACGCGTTCGGGCATGTGCGCCTGCGCGGGGAGATCTCGGGCTACCGCGGGCAGCACGGCTCCGGCCATGCCTATTTCTCCCTGAAGGACGGGCAGGCCCGGATCGACGCGGTGGTCTGGAAGGGCGTGTTCGGGCGTCTGCGCCAGAAGCCCCAGGAGGGGCTGGAGGTGATCGCCACTGGCCGCATCACCACCTTCGCGGGCAAGTCCTCGTACCAGATCGTGGTCGAGAGCCTGGAGCCGGCGGGCCTCGGCGCCTGGATGGCCCTGCTGGAGGAGCGCAAGAAACAGCTCACCGCGGAAGGGTTGTTCGCCCCGGAGCACAAGCGGGCGATCCCCTATCTGCCGCGGGTGGTCGGCGTCGTCACCTCACCCACCGGGGCCGTGATCCGCGACATCCTGCACCGGCTGGAGGATCGGTTCCCGCGGCCCGTGCTGGTCTGGCCGGTGCGTGTCCAGGGCGACGGCGCGGCCGAGGAGGTCGCGGCCGCGATCCGCGGCTTCAACGCGCTGACGCAGGGCGGTCCGATCCCGCGCCCGGACGTGCTGATCGTCGCCCGCGGTGGCGGCTCGATCGAGGATCTCTGGGCCTTCAACGAGGAATGCGTGGTCCGCGCCGCCTTCGAGAGCGCGATCCCGCTGATCTCGGCGGTGGGGCATGAGACCGACACCACGCTGATCGACTACGTCTCCGATCGCCGCGCCCCGACCCCCACGGGGGCCGCCGAGATGGCCGTGCCGGTCCGGGCCGACCTGATCGCCACGGTCGCGGATTTGTCCGCCCGGGGCATCGGCGCGGTCGGGCGCCGGATCGAGCGCGACCGGGCAGACCTGCGGGCGCTCGGGCGGGCGCTGCCCGGCGCCGACGCCCTCCTGGCGGCCAAACGCCAGCGGCTCGACCTCGCGGAAGCCCGCCTCGCCCCGGCGCTGGCCGCGGGCGCCAGCCGCCACCGCGCCCGGCTCCAGCTCCTCCTCGACCGGATGGCCCGGCGCTCCCCCGACGTGGCGCTGGCCAACGCCCGCGCGCGGTTGGGGCGGATCGATCACCGGCCGTTGACCGCCCTGCGCAACGACGTGCAGCGCAAGGGCGAGGCCCTGGTCCAGCTCGGGCGCCGGCTCGTCGTGGCCCGTGACGCGAGCCTGGAGCGGGCCCGCGCCCTCCAGGCCCGCCGCGCCGACCGGTTGCTCGCCCTGTCCGACCGGCTCGCCCAGGCCGGTGCGCGCGGCGTCGAGCGGCGGCGCGACCGTCTGGAGGGCCTGGCGCAGCTCCTGGGCTCGCTCAGCTACCGCGCCGTGCTCGACCGCGGCTACGTGCTGGTGCGCGACGCCGCCGGCCTGCCGGTCCGCCGGGCTGCGGAGGCCGCCGCCGCCGCCCGCCTCAGCCTCCAATTCTCCGACGGGACCGTCGCCGCCGTGCCCGAGGGGACATCCGATCCGTCCCTGCCGCCAAAGCCCGGGCGTCGCGGAAGCACGCCCGCGTCCCCCACGCCCGGACGGCGAGCCAGCGCGCGTGCCGCAGCGACCCGACAGGGATCCCTGTTCGAGGCCTGAGCGGGCATTCTCGCCACGGCACGCGCAGGCTGCCGCCGTCGGCACGGGATGTCCGGCAGCCCCTCCTCGGCCGCGGCGCGTGTGCCACGGCTGACGTTCGGTCCGGTCGGCCGCGGCGCTTGCGGCCGGGCGACGCAGAAGCCGCCGATCGATCGGCTCTCAGAACCCGCCTGACCTCCCCGGAGCGGACGGGGTCCGCCGCAGCCTGCGCCAGCCCGCAACGATCCCGGTCACCGCGACGGACGCCGCCAGGAGATTCAGGATCCATTGGCCCGCATCGTGGCGCAGGCGGTTTCCGGTGAGCCCCGGCAGGTCGAGGCGGTGCGGGGCATCGAACAGCCAGCGGCTGATCCGGCCCGAGTGATCCAGCCGCTGCAGGATCCTCCCGTCCCGGGGGTCGATGTGGAGCCACGTCGAGGCCGGATCGTCGAAGCGCAGGCGCAGCACCGGGAGCGGCCGCGGATCGGCGCCGTGGGGATACCAGTAGGCATCGTAGGCGGAGAGCTGCTTGGCCGTCCGCAGGGAGCCGCCCGGCACAGCCCGAGCGGCCGCACGGGCGATGGTGCCGGCTTCGAGGTGGCCGCCCTCCGCCCCGGCGGCGCGGACGCACTCCGGCGCCTGGGCGACGATCCACCAGTCTCCCCCGATGGCGGCAAATCGCAGGCTTCGGGTCTCCGGCGCGGCGAAAACCTGCAGCTGCCGCGGGTTGAGCCCGAGCGGCGGCGGCGTTCCGGCATAGGCGGAAAGCAACTCCGCGGGCGGCCGGACCGACGAGAACCAGCGGTTCGGATTCATCGAGATCCAGCCGCTCACGATGAACGCGCCCAGGCCGATCCCGCCCGCGAGGCCGAGCAGGTGGTGCCAGCGCGCAAGCCCCCGATAGGGCGTCACGGCGCCGCCCGCGTAGCGTCGCCGGAGGCGCAGCCGCCAGATCCCGATCAGGAGGCCGCTCAGCGCCCCGAGGGACGCGAACCCCGACAGCCAGAGCAGGAGCGTCCGCCACAGCTCCGCGCGGGCGCGCAGGGGCGTGAGGTAGATCCAGTGCGCCACCGAGCCAACCCAGTTCCAGGCTCGCTCGGACCGGGTCGTGTCGAGGGCGATCTCGCCGGTGACCTGAGACACGTAGAGTTCGGTTCCCGCCGGATCGCCGAGGGCGACCTTTAGGAACGGCCGGAGCGGATCGTACTGGGCCGTGACGGTCCACTGGTCGCGCTTCACCGGCTCGACGCCCGCATCCGAAAAACCCGCGGCCGCGAGACGCAGCGCCTCGCCGGGCGTCACCGGCCCGAGCAATTCCCCGGTCCGCGCCGAGACCGTCGCCCGGGTCCCGTCGTGCTGGCTGATCCGGTAGACGGGCTCCGCCCCGCGCATCTCCAGTACGAAGGCCGCGGGTACGCCGACGAGGCCGCCGGCGCGGAGCGCGTCGTCCGGCGCAACCGAGACCCGATCCCAGGCGATCGGATCCAGCCGTGCCAGGTGCTCGGTCTCGGTGAGCGTCGGGAACGGCACGTAGAGCATGACCAGCCCGGAGCCGATCCACAGGGCGAAGAACAGCCCCGCGGCGATTCCGGCCCAACGGTGGAACAGGAGCAGCCAGCGCCGCCCCGCCTTGGCGACCCGCCGCGGCCGCCTCACCACGTCACCGTATAGGCGACCTCGACCGATCTTGGCCGCCCGAGCAGCCAGTTGGTTCCCACCCCGTTCGCGGCGTTGCCGCTGATCGCGTAGACTTTGTCAAACAGGTTGTAGACGCGCAGGCTCAGGCGCGATTCGGCCGTCACTTGATGGTCGAGGACGAGGTTGACGAGGCTGTAGGCCGGGCGCCGCGCCGTGTTGCCGAAGTCGCTGTAGACCTGTCCCACGTTCTGCAGACCGATCCGCGCGGTCCAGTCGCGGACGGGATCCCAGGTCAGCCAGAGGTTGGCCACGCGCTCGGGCACGTCGATCGGCTGGTTGCCGGCATACGAGACGGTGGCGCCGCTCACGGTCTGGTCGAACCGGTCGTACTGCGCGTGCAGGAGCGCGAGGTTGCCGTCGAGCCGCCAGCCCGGCGCGAACCGCCAGCCCAGCGCCAGTTCGAACCCCTGCGAGGATTGGCTTCCGACCTGCGTGGAGAGCGTCGGTTGCCCCGGCACGGCCGAGATCAGATTGTCCTTGACGATCCGGTAGCCGGCGACCGTCCATTCGAGGGCGCCGTCGAAGGCGAGACCCTTGGTGCCGATCTCGACCTGGTCACCCGTGGCGAGCTTGAAGCCCGCCAGGGACTGCGACAGGGTGATCAGGCTGTTCACCGGGTCGGTGGCGACGCTGTACTGGGCGTAGAGCGCGCTGTCCGGCGTCGGGTTGTAGACGAGACCGAACCGGTAGCCGAGGGCGCGGTAGGTTTTTTCGAATCGCGATCCCGTCTGCAGATCCTCCCGGTGGAGGGTCGGCACGTCGAGGCGCACCCCGGTGAGGAACGACAGCCTGTCGGATAAAATCACGCGATCCTCGGCGAAGACCGAGGCCTGGCTCGTCTGGGTGGCGTAGGCCGGCCGCGCTCGCCCGTCCTGCGGGAAATAGCCGGGATCGTAGCCGGTCAGCGGCACGCTGGTGGTCTGGTCGAAGTAAAAATTGTTCGTGTGGCGGAAGTCGATGTGGTTCACGTCGAAGCCGGCCACGAACGCGTTCTGCAGGCCGAACAGGCTGCCCTTAAGGCTCGCGTCGAGCCGGTCCCCGACCTGCTCCTGGCTGTGATAGATTTCCAGATCGTCGCTCCGGTCGACCAGCCCGGAGCCACGACTGTAGGAATACTGCTCGACGTCGAGCCAATGGCGCCGGCTGGTCAGCCGATAGGCGGTGTTGCGCACCGTGATGTCCGCCGAGGGCGACCACTCGGCCTTGAGCTGGGTCCAGTTGTCGGCCCAGGTGATCTTCGCGTCGCGGACGTTGTAGTTGTTGAATCGGATCAGGTCCGGGATCCGGCCCCCGACGAGCGGCGTGCCCCAGTAGCGCGCCGGCTCCTGGTAGCCGAGATCGTGGCTGAGCGTGAACGCGAGGTCGGGGCTCGGCTGGAACAGCAGGGCGGCCGAGACCGCGAGATTGCGAAAATCGCCCTCCGGCCGGACCCAGCCGTCGGCGCGGTTGCCACTGACGCTGAGGCGGTACGCGAAGGTGTCGCCGAACTCGACCTGTCCGAGCGCCCCGCCGGAATCGAGGGCGAGCCGCGCGACCCCGTCCGTCCCGATGACCGCGCGGGCCGTATTGATCGGCACGAAGACCGGTTTCTTCGGCACCACGTTGATCACGCCGCCGATGGCGCCGTCGCCGTAGAGCACCGAGGACGGCCCGCGCAGCACCTCGATCCGCTCGACGTTCCAGGTGTCGAACGGGAAGGTGACGGTGTTCGCACCCACGTAGAAGCGCGTGCCGTCATAGAGCTGCTGGATTGAGTTCGGGCCCGCGAAGCCGCGGGACGTGAAGGCGCCGTTGCCGTTGCCGGGTGCTGCGATCGTGGTGATGCCGGTCGCGTCCTGGGTCACGGCCTCGGCGATCGTATCCTGGCCGCGCAGCCGGGCGGTCTCGCCCGACACGATGTCGAGGCTCGCCGGCGTCTCCAGGGGTGTCAGGCCGATCCGGCTCGCGGTCCGGTCGGGCGTGCGCAGGTTGAGGCCGTTCGGCGTGACGCGGTTCGGATCGCCACCGGAGCCTTGGACGGAGAGTTCGTCCAGGGTGACGGCCTCCTGCGCCGCGGCGGGATTCGCCAGGAGTGTGAGGAGCAGGCCGCAGACCGGGGCGGACCCTGCGGAGCGGGGGTGATGGATCGATGGGGACATGTCGGGGAAAAGTCCGTGCGCAGCTCCCGCCGGCCTGATCGTCCTATAAGCAACGTAATAACATTGCAATTCCTCGATCGTCCGGATCGCGGACCGCCGACGAGCGCGGGAATGCGTCGTGGGCTCACGGTCGAACGAAACGAGACGGCGGGAACGGACATCGGGACGGGCGTCGCGGGCGCGCTTGCTGTGGCACGTCACCGCGAACGAGGCCTCGCCGACCGTGCGGGCGCACGGGCGTCTCGACACCCGCCAGGACACCCCGCCCGACGCGTTTCGCGTGTGACCACGGCTGACGGCAGGTCTCCTGGCTCACGGGTCACCGCCCTCGCACCGTCTTCCCGGGGATCACCCAGTGACGTGGTGGTGAAGGGCTCGCCGCTTACAGTTGCGGGGGCAGCCGCGGCCTCGGGACGGATCCCTCACCGCGTTCCCTTTTGATCCCCGAAGGGAACCGTCGGAAACAAGCTTGGCTGCGCGCGCCTGGCGCGTCAAGCGTCGGGAATACCCTGCCTGGGGATCCAGCGGCGCGAAGGTCGGTACGCCATCTTCAGCGGACAAACGAATCTCTGCCGTAGTTTTTAGAGCGTCTGCTGAGCACGCATCGTTTTTGTGGATTTAAGAGATGCGGGTTTGATAGCTTTCCCCGTCATACAATCCCGTATGTACTTTCCAATAGTTACGCAAAAAATGCTAAAAGATTTTTTATTTTGTCGAAATGAAATTTCTTGTCCTAGAAATCAACCGCTCTGTCATGGTGCGCGCGTTGATGTTGCGTATTATAACCTGACCGAATCGGCACTGATTTTAAGACGGTTAGGCGAATGTCGCAAGATGTGCATAGTACGGAAAAAAGATCCATTTTTAGCTTGAGAAAACTGATAGCTGGATCATTCGTCGTCCTCTTCATCCTGTCTATGTTGATCGGCATATTCGCGATCAGCCGTGTCGGGCTGATCAACCAGGCCGCACAGTCGGTGGTCGGCGAGATCGATGCCGTGGCCAATCTGGGCCTCATGAATGAGGACAGCCAGGAACTTCGGGCCCTGGATATCCTCGCTCATAACGCGCGCGGGAAGGACCAGGCGCGGTCTTACGAGGCCCAGCTCGAGACGGCGCAGCAAGCCTTCTCCACGGCCTGGAGTCGCTATGCGCCGACCGTATCCGGCCCGGAGGAGCAGGCGCTCGCACATCGGCTGCGGGAGGCGTGGCAGCATTTTCTGGCGCTCGAGAGCCAAGTGTCCGCGCTCGATCGGGCCGGCGAGCACGCCCTGGCCGATACGGTCGTGTTCGGCGCCTTCGGCGAGGACGCGGAGGCATTCCGGAAGGCGGTCCGCGCGGTCCTCGCCTATCGCCAGACGCGGGTCATCGATCAGACCGCGGCGACAGACGCGGTCGGCAGGGCGTCGACCCTCTCGGTGGCCGCCGCTCTGGGCATCGTGGCGATCCTGACCCTGGTCGTCAGCGGCTTCATCATCCGCAGGGTGGCCACGCCGCTCATGACGATGACCGGCATCATGCGGCGCCTCGCGGAGAACGACCCCGACGTGGCGGTTCCCGCGGGCGATCGCACGGACGAGATCGGCGCCATGGCCGGAACCCTACGGGTCTTCCAGGAGAACATGCGACGGTCCAGAACCCTCGAGCAGGAGGCGGCCGAGGCGCGCCTGCAGGCCGAGGCGCAGAGCCGACAGGAGATGGCCGAAATGGCCGGCCGCTTCGAGACGGCGGTCGGCGGGATCGTGACCACGCTCGCCACGGCCTCGACGCAACTGCGCGGGACGGCCCGGTCCATGACGGGGATCGCCAGTGAGACGGCGGTGCAGTCCACCGCCGTGGCGTCCGCGGCCGAGGAGGCCGCCGCCAACGTCAAGATGGTGGCCGAGGCTGCCGGGGATCTCGAGTCGTCGGTCCGCGAAGTCGGCCGTCAGGCCGAGGTCTCGTCCGCCATGGCAAACGGCATCGCCGGGGAGGCCGCGCAGACGGCTGCTTTGGTGCAGGCGCTGAGCGGGGCGGCCGCCCAGATCGGCGATATCGTCGGCATCATCTCGACTCTCGCCAAACAGACCAACCTTCTGGCGCTGAACGCCACGATCGAGGCCGCCCGCGCCGGGGATGCCGGACGCGGATTCGCCGTGGTGGCGGCCGAGGTCAAGGCTTTGGCGACCCAGACCGCAGCGGCCACGAACGACATCGCGCAGCATGTCGCGACCATCCAGGGCTCCACCTCCGATGTGGTCACGGCCATCGGCGGCATCACCACCCGCATCCAGGACCTGAGTGCGGCGGCGGCTTCGATCGCGGCGGCGGTCGAGGAGCAGAACACCGCCACCCAGGAGATCGCACGCAACATTACCCAGGCGGCGACCGGAACCGGGGAGGTGACGGCCACGATCACCGGCGTCGCGACCCGGGCCCAGGAGGCCGGATCCGCCGCCGGTCAGGTGCTGGAGGCGGCCAATGCGCTGTCCGGGCAGGCGGAGCACCTCGGCGGCGAGGTCGCCCAGTTCCTCCGCACCATCCGGGTGGCCTGAAGCCACCGCGCAGCGCCCCGAGGCCGTCGATCGCGTCGCCGGCCGCTCCCGCCCTCGGGCCCACCCGCAGAGACATGAGTTCATGCCCGCAAGACCCCGATTCTTAGCCGTCGCATCCTCCCGCCTGAGAGCTTCGGGATTGGCGCTGGTCCTCGGCATCGCCGCGGGCTGTGGCGCGCCCCCCGCCTCCGCCGGGACGATCGGTGTGACGATGGTCCCGCCCGTGGCGTTCTTTCAGTTCCTCCGCGACGGCATCCAGGAGCGCGTGAAGGCTTATCCTGGCCAATCCGTGCTGTTCGCCCATGCCGAAACCGGGGATGGCGCGAAGCAGATCGAGCAGATCAAGGCCTTCATCCGCGACAAGGTCGAGGCGCTGATCGTCCTGCCGGTGGAGGCCGCCGCCACCGCGGAGATCACCCGGCTCGCGCAGAATGCCGACATCCCCCTGGTCTACGTGAACAATGGCCCGCGCGAGGACTGGTTCGCCGGGCGGGTCGCGCTTGCCCTCCCGAACGACCTCGTGGCCGGACGGCTGCAGATGACCATGCTGGCGCAGATGATGAACGGCCAGAGACGGCTCGCGATCATCCGGGGACCGGCTTCCCACTCGGCCTCGGCCCTGCGGACGCAAGGGGTGAAGGAGGTGCTGGCGGGCTTTCCCGGCATCACGGTCGTCGAGGAAGCTGCGGCGGACTGGGACCGCCAGCGGGCTGCGTCCCTCGTGGCGAAATGGCTGGCCGACGGCCGGAAGATCGACGCGATCGCCGCCAACAACGACGAGATGGCGATCGGCGCGGCGGACGCGCTCGAAGCGGCCGGGATTCCTCTGGGACAGATCCTGATCGGCGGCGTGGATGGGACACTCGACGGCATCGAGGCGATGCATCGCAAGCGGATTCACGTGACCGTCTTCCAGGATGCGGCCCTGGAGGGCGGACGCGCCGTCGACGATGCCGTCAAGCTGATCCGGCATGAGCCGGTCCAGCAATACGATTGGATTCCCTTCGACCTCGTCACCGACCGGACGCTGCCGCGCTATCTTCGGACATGGGCGTGCGGCACCTGCATGGACGACGCGCCACGCGGCGAGCGCCCGACGGAAGGACGGTAGATGACGGATCCGGGATCGCGGAGATCGGCCCGGCACCGGTCCAATTCCACATCCAGTATGTTTTTGAAAAGATATCCGCCACTGTATCAGCATATTATATCTTATCGATGAATATAATAGCGATGTAAAATAAAATTCTATGGTATTTATACAATATAACCAACATGGAACGAAACGCGTTCTGCCGCGTAAACCGTGCGGTCCTTGGCGGCCACATGTCGGGATGTCGAAGATCTCTTGATTGCGTCCGCCAAGCTCTTGTCGGTCGACCGGGATATGGCCGGTCGGTATCGCGTGAGGAGCGCGCAATGCACACGACGTATCGACTGGAAAATCCTGGTCATCCGGGGGGTTTCGTGCGTCGGCAGATCCTGGAGCCGCGCAATTTGACGGCCATGAGCGCCGCCAGCAGGCTCGGCGTTCCGCGCCAAGTCCTGTCCGATTTTCTCGCGGAGAAAACCAGTCTCACAGCCGATCTGGCTCTGCGGATCGAAACCGCGTTCGGATGCGGGATGGAAATGCTGATGGAGATGCAGACGCTCTTCGACATTGCCCAGGCGCGGAAGAACGCGGGCGCGATCCGCAATGAGCTCGCGGCCACCTGCACGGACACGGGCAGCCATGGGCCCAACGAGCGGCCTCAGCCAATCATCAAGCGCGTTTACGCGTCCAGGTGATGCCGCCCCCCCAAGAAGGGGTAGCGGTGAAGCTGAAACCGCCCTCCTCGGAGGGCCGATCGGCGCGGGGACGAATGCGCCCATCCCCCTAAGGCGGGTTGAGGCGAGGACCGGCGGCGCCCGGCGCCTTTGCCGCTGCGCCTCTGCGATGATAGAGCCCAGCGACCCCATGGGTCCGGACGTCCGCGACGCCGCGGCCGATGCGCCCGGACGTTCCGTCCGAAGCGGAGACGGGTGCTGGCGGAATCATGACGACACGACCACCCCCCCGCGGCGGCTCGAAGGGGCGCAGGCCCCCGGCCGGCAAGTTCCAGGCTGACGGGCGTGCCCGCACCGGCCCCCGTACCTCCGCCCGCGATGCCGCCGAGCGAGCGGCCCGGAATCGCGGCGACGATGCCGGCGCGCGCGATCCGTGGACCGCGCAGGGTACCCCCCAGGCGGCCGCGAAGCCGAAGCCCCGCGTCGCCTCGGGTGGCCCGCCCGGGCGGCCCGCCCCTGCGCCGGCCCGTGCCAGATCCGCCCCCAGACCGGCCGCGAAGCGCCCCGAGGCTCCGGTCCCGCCCCCTGCCCCGCCCGCCGGACCGACCCGGCGCGAGCAGCGCGCCGCCGCATCCGCGACCCTCGCCTCGGGCGTACAGACCCTGACGGTCGAACCGGACGAGGCCGGCATGCGCATCGACCGCTTCCTCACCGCGCGTTTTCCCCTCCTGCCCTTCACCCGGGTGCAGAGCATCGTCCGGAAGGGCGAATTGCGGGTCGACGGCAAGCGCGCCAAACCCAACGACCGGCTGGAGCCCGGCATGAGCGTGCGCGTGCCGCCGCTGCGCCTCGACCAGCCGACCGAGCGCCCGCGCAATGCCGGGCGCGACCAGGACGACGCTGACTTCATCCGCTCGCTGATCCTCTACGAGGACGCCGACATGATGATCCTGAACAAGCCCTTCGGCCTCGCGGTCCAGGGCGGGTCGGGGACGGTCCGGCACGTGGACGGGCTGCTCACCGCGCTGACCGGGCCGGACGGCCAGAAGCCGCGCCTCGTGCACCGGCTCGACAAGGACACGGCCGGCTGCCTGATCGTCGCCAAGACCCGGCTTGCCGCCGCAACCCTGGCCAAGAGCTTTCGCTCGCGCGCCGCGCGCAAGATCTATTGGGCGCTCACCGCCGGCGTGCCGCGGGTCCGGCAGGGGCGGGTCTCCACCTACCTCGCCAAGGAGGAACTCACCGACGCCGACGCGCGCATGCGCGTGGCCAAGCACGGCGACGAGGGTGCGAGCCACGCCCTGACCTACTACGCGATGGTCGATCAGGCCGCCCAGAAGCTGTCCTGGCTGTCGTTCAAGCCGGTCACCGGGCGGACCCACCAGCTGCGCGCCCATGCGGCCCATATCGGCCATCCGATCGTGGGTGACCCGAAATATTTCTCGGTGGAGAACTGGGAATTGCCGGGCGGCATCCAGAACCGCCTCCATCTGCTCGCCCGCCGGATCGTGATCCCGCACCCGCGCACTGGCCGGCCGGTGGACGTCAGCGCGCCGCTGCCGCCCCACATGGCCCAGAGCTGGAACCTCCTGGGCTTCGACGCCGCCCGCTACGATCCGATCGTCGAGGCACCGGAGGCCTGAGCCAGCAGCCACGGCACGATCGCACCCGCGAGGGCGGCGGGGGCTTCCAGGGGCAGCATGTGCCCCGACCCGTCGAGCACCGTCAGCACCGCGCCGGGGATGCCGGCCTGCAGTTCCCGGGCCTCGTCGAGGCCGCGCAGGGCGTCCTGGGCGGCCGCCACGACGCGCGTCGGGCAGGCGATCAGGCCGAGCCGCGCTTGGTCGGAGTCCCGGGCCTGCCCGGCCTGACGCAGGAAGACCGGGCCGCCGAGCCGATCGCCCATCCGCCGGATGCGCGCGATCAGCGCGGCATCACCGGTCCGTTCCGGATGGACCGACTGGAGGATCGCCGACCGGCTCAGGCCGGCGAAGCCCCGACGGCGGACATGGTCGACCGCGGCGGCCTTCCGCTGTGCCTGGGCCGGTGTATCGGCCCGGGCCGAGGTCGTGATCAGCACCAGCGCCCGCACCCGTTCCGGCGCGCTCCGGGCGATCTCGCGGGCCACGAAGCCGCCCATGGAGAAGCCCACGAGGGCGAACCGGTCCGGCGCCGCGGCGATCGCCCGATCCGTCATGGCGCGGATCGTGGCGTCCCGACTGAGGTCGCAATGCGCAAGCGGCCCGACCTCTGCGAGTCGGCCGGCGACATCGGACCACAGATCGGCATCGGTCATGAAGCCGGGGAACAGCAGGAGGTTCATCGCGGGACCGTCTGTCCGCTTCATCGCGGGTGAAACGCGGGCCATGATGGCGGGTCTCATCGGGCGGATACCTTGGCAACCGGTCGCCCCGCCTCATATGCTCCCGCGCGCCGCCGATCCGAAGCGGCGCTGTTCCCCGGCGGTTCGAGACCCTGACGTATGAAGCACGCGCTGCTGGCCTGCCTCGCTGCCCTGTGCCTTGCGGGGTCGATCGCGCATGCTGCCCCGGGCGAGGCGTCCAAGCCGGCGTTGCCGGCGAACGGCGCCCCGCCGGTCGAGACGGCGACGCCGCATCCGGCCGCTTCGCCCGGCGAGGCGGCGTCGCGACAGACCGTCAGCGCCCGGGTGGAGCGCCGCCGCCGGTCCTACGCGGCCTGCAACCGCGCCTCGCACCAGCGGGGCCTGCGCGGCGGCAAGAGGCGGCGCTTCCTGATCCGCTGCCGGCTCGGCTACGAGCGGACCCGCAGCCAGGCGGGACAGCCCGTCCAGCAGCCGACCCAGCCGGGCCGGAAGCCGTGACGCGGTCTTACGATTCCCCGCCGCCCGGACGGCCGCCGACCCAAATCCGGCGATGAGGCTCGTCGTGTTCGACGTCGACGGAACCCTCGTCGACAGCCAGCACCTCATCGTGGCCGCCCAGGGGCTCGCCTTCGCGGAGAACGGCCTGCCCGCTCCGGAACGGCGGGAGGCGCTGTCGGTGGTGGGCCTGTCGCTGCCGCAGGCGTTCCGCCGCCTCGTCGGGGAGGACGGGCCGATCGCCGAACTCTCGGAGAGCTACAAGCAGGCCTACAACCGGCTGCGCCTCGATCCCGCCTACGAGGAGCCGCTGTTTCCCGGGATGGCCGATCTTCTGGCCCGCCTGAAGGCCCGGGACGATATCTTGATCGGCCTGGCCACGGGCAAGTCGCGCCGCGGCGTCGACCGGCTGGTGGCGCATCACGGCTGGACGGACTGGTTCGTCACCACGCAGAGCGCCGACGACGCCCCGTCAAAGCCCGATCCGGCCATGCTCGAGCAGGCCATGGCCGAGGCCGGCTGCACCCCAGACGCCACAATCATGGTCGGCGATACCACCTTCGACATCGCCATGGGCGTCGCGGCCGGCGCCGCTTCGGTCGGGGTCGCCTGGGGCTATCACCCGCCCGAGGCCCTCTATGGGGCCGGCGCCGCGACCGTGGTGCCGAGCGCCAGCGCGCTGGAGGCTCGGCTCCTCGAATCAACCGCGGCACGATCCTGACGCCGGGAGGCTCGCGCGCGGGCCCGGGAACGCCTATCTCGCACCCATGAGCGATGAGACGACAGATTGGCTCGGCCGACCGGGCGCGGACGAGAAGCCTGACCCGATGCGGGCCGCCCGCGGCCATGCCAAGCCGGCCCTGCCCCAGCGGTTCTACAAGCAGGCCGGCGTCTCCGAGGGGCCGGAGGGCTTCCGCCTGACCCTGGACGGGCGTCCGGCCAACACGCCGGCCCGCAACCCGCTCCGGCTCCCGACCCGGGCTCTGGCCGAGAAGGTCGCGGCCGAATGGGATGCCCAGGAGACGCAGATCGATCCGGCGCGGATGCCCCTGACCCGCCTCGCCAACACGGCCATCGACGGCGTCGCCCCCCGGCTGGACGCGGTCGCGGCCGACCTATGTGCCTATGCGGGCACCGATCTCGTCGCCTACCGGGCCGCGGAACCCGACCGGCTGGTGGCCGCGCAGGGGGCGGCCTGGGATCCGGTCCTCGCCTGGGCCCGGGAGGCGTTCGGCGCCCGGGTGATCCTCAGCGAGGGCGTGATGCACGTGGAGCAGCCGCCCGATACCGTGCGGGCGCTCGCGGCCGCGGTCACGGCGGAGACCGATCCGTTCCGCTTGGCCGGCCTGCACACGCTGACGACGCTCACCGGCTCGCTCCTGATCGCGCTGGCGGTGCTCCGGGGTCACCTCAGGCCGGCGCAGGCCTGGGCGGCCGCCCATGTCGACGAGGCCTATCAAGCGGAGGTATGGGGCCGGGACGCCGAGGCGGAGGCCCGTCTCGAAGCCCGCCGCGCCGAGTTCGAAGCCGCGTCCGACTTCGTGGAGGGCCGCCGCTGAGCGGCCTACCCTGCGGCGGCCGGGCCCGGCCGATGCACGCGCGCAACAAACCGAAACTTGCGATGCGTGCCCGGTGTCGTCGGCTGACACGCGGTGGAGACTGATTTAAAGTCTGTCCCATCACGTCCGGGTCGACCATGTACGCCGATCAGACCATTCGTTGCAGGTTCGAAGGCGAGATGACCTCGCTCGTCGCGCGTATGCAATCCTACGGCGATGCGCGTGATCGCTATGCCCTCTTCGACGCCCTGAGGGATCTCGAAGACCGGGCCGTCGCCGGGGGCGCCCCGGTCCTGACCTTGCGCAAGATTGCGGAGGTCCGCTTCCTCGTGGGGATCCTGCGCGAGGCGGTGCGGCCCTTTCCGGTGGCCTCCCTGCGGACTGTGCTGCGCGCGTGCGGCCCGAGGGGTGCGTCCGGGGGCGCGGCAGCGGTCGCGGTCGCGGTCGGGGGGATTTAGGATTGCGTTCGGACCGACCTCACACCGGCTCCGACAACGCCGCCTGCAGCTTCGCCTCCAGGGCGGCGGGCTTGGTGCCGGGGCCGTAGCGGGCGATGGCTTGGCCGCCGCGGCCCACCAGGAACTTCGTGAAGTTCCACTTCACCGTCCGCGAGCCGAACAGTCCGGGCCGGGTCCGGGTGAGGTGATCGAACAAGGGCTCGATCCCGGGGCCCTTCACGGCCACCTTGGCGAGCACCGGAAAGCTGACATCGTAGGTCAGGCTGCAGAAGCGCTCGATCGCGGCGGCGTCACCAGGCTCCTGGGCGCCGAACTGGTTGCAGGGGAAACCCAGGACCGTGAGGCCCGCGTCCCGATACTTCCGCCAGAGCGTTTCGAGCCCTGCATATTGCGGCGTGAACCCGCAGCGGGAGGCCGTATTCACGATGAGCAGCGCCCGACCGCGATGCTGGGACAGGGGGTAGGGCGTGCCATCGGCGGCGGTGACGGTGAAATCGTGAACCGTGGTCATGCGCGATCAGTCGGGCAAACCGACCCGCGCCGCAAGGATCGCCGTACCGCACCTGCCGCGCCATCGGGCCGGATCCGCACTCAGGCGGGGGCCTTCTCCACGTCGAAGGTCAGACCCTGAGGCGTCATCCGCTCGCGGGAGACGATGCGGTCCGCGGCCGACATCACCCCGAGGCTGACGTCGCGGTCGGGCAGGACGACGGTCGTGCTCTTGTTCACATGGACCAGTACGTGCCGGCGCTGCGGCACCGAGGCGACGGCCCAGCGCTTGAGCTGCGCGTAATAGGGCTCGCGCCGCCACGCGTTCGCCTGCCCGGGATCGACTTGCACGTTCATGTTGCGGGTGAGCGGATCCAGGGCCAGCACCATCTTGGCGCGGTCGGGCTTCCATTCCGGCCCGAGCCAGCTCTCCGTCATCCACAGGCAGTGGAAGGCCCGGCAATGGTCGGGGCGGGTGGCGTGAATCGCGCAGCCCTGTCCGGCCCGCGTATGGCGGCACCACGTACCCGCCACGCTCTCCACCGCCGGCACGTCGTAGACCTTGCAGCAGAGCGTGCAGGCACCGCAGCTGCGACCGGGAGCGGGCTGGGCCACGAAGGTTTCGGGATTCAGCATGGGTCGTGCGTCGCCAGGCACCGTCGCTTGCGGCATGCGTCCGGCAACGGCCGGACGCGGTTCCGACGGGCTACCTGCCGGTGTTTCGGGTCGGTAGTGTGGCGGTCGATCCCCTCGGGATGAGGACCTTGCAGCCGATGCTCTCGAATCTCGCGACCCGCGACGTCGAAACCCTGCTTCACCCCTACACCAACCTGTCCACGCACCGGCAGGTGGGCCCGCTGGTTCTGGAGCGCGGCGAGGGCGTCCACGTCTTCGACGCGGAGGGGCGCTCCTATATCGAGGGCATGTCGGGCCTGTGGTGCACGGCGCTCGGCTATTCGAACGCCGAACTCGTCGAGGCGGCCCGGGCGCAGATGGCACGGTTACCGTTCACGCACCTGTTCTCGGGGCGCAGCCACGATCCGGGGATCGAGCTCGCCGAGACCCTCAAGGAGCTGATGCCGGTCCCGACCGCGAAGATCTTCTTCACGTCCTCCGGTTCGGAGGCGAACGACACCCAGGTCAAGCTGACCTGGTACTACAACAACGCGCTGGGGCGTCCGCAAAAGAAAAAGATCATCGCCCGGCAGAAAGGCTATCACGGCGTCACGGTGGCGAGCGCCTCCATGACTGGCCTGACGGCGAACCACGCCGATTGGGACCTGCCGCTGCCGGGCTTCCTGCACGTCGCCTGCCCGCATTTCTATCGGGGCGCCCAGCCGGGCGAGACCGAGGAGGCCTATTCGGCCCGGCTCGCCGCCGAGCTGGAGGAGACGATCCTGCGCGAGGGCCCCGAGACGGTGGCGGCCTTCATCGCCGAGCCTGTGATGGGCGCGGGCGGGGCGATCGTGCCGCCGCGGGGCTACTTCCCGGCGATCCAGGCGGTGCTGGCGAAGTACGATGTCCGGCTCATTGCCGACGAGGTGATCTGCGGGTTCGGCCGCCTCGGCACGTGGTTCGGCAGCGAGGCCCTTGGGATCAAACCGGACTCGATCTCCTTCGCGAAGGCGCTCACCTCGGCCTACATGCCGCTGGGGGGCGTGAGCATCGACCCGGCGCTCGACGACGCCCTGGTCGCCCAGAGCCAGAAGCTCGGCACCTTCGGCCACGGCACGACCTATTCCGGCCACCCGGTCGCGGCTGCGGTGGCGCTGAAGGCAATCGAGATCTACCGGCGCGACCGCGTCATCGAGGGGGCGGCCGAGAAGGCGCCGCACTTCCAGCGCCGGCTCTCGGCGCTCGCCGATCACGCCATCGTCGGCGAGGCGGGCGGCCTCGGTCTGATCGGCGGGCTGGAGATCGTCGCCGACAAGGGCAGCAAGCGGCAATACGATCCGAAGGCCGGCGTGGCGGCCCGCTGCGTGACCTTCGCGCAGGGCGAGGGGCTGATCGTGCGGTCGCTCGCCGGCGACCGAGTCGCGGTCTGCCCGCCACTGATCATCACCCCCGACGAGATCGATTCGCTGTTCGACCGCCTCGGTCGGGCGCTCGACCGCACCCGCGACTGGATCCGCGCCGAGGGGCTGGAGGCGATGCCGGGCTGAGGCGGGGGCAGTGGCAACCTGGCTCGTAAAGCCGGTTTCCCTGCGCGCAGTCCTCGGGATGACTTATCGAGAGCGGCGCGGCTCGATCAGCTTCGCAAGCCCTCCGACGCCAGATGGAGGGCGAGGGTCTCGACGAACAGGCGCGTTCGTACCGGCGTCCCCGCGGCCCCGAGCCAGACGGCCTGGACCGGAATCGGCGGGGGTTCGAATTCCGCGAGCACGATCTTCAGGCGGCCGTGATCGAGATCCGCCTGGATCTGCCAGAGCGGGGCGAGGCCGAGGCCGGCACCCGCCGCGACGGCCGCATTGGCTGCGGTCGCCTCGTTGCAGCGAAGAGGCCCATGCACCGGGATGCGCGCGGGCTGGCCGTCGATCACGACGGGCCACGCATCGCCTTCGGGCCCGAAGGTCCGGACGACGCAGATGTGATTGCCCAGGTCCTCCGGCCTCCGAGGCATGCCGTGGTGCGCGAGATATTCCGGCGCGGCGACGTTCACCCGGCGCAGTTGCGCGAGGGGGCGGATCTTCAGGTGGAGCGGACCGGGGTCGCCGATCCGGATCGCGACGTCCAGCCGCTCATCGACGAGATTGGCTTGCGCATCGGATAGGATCAGGTCGATCTCGAGCTCCGTGTGCCGTTCGAGGAACGTGACGCAGGCCGGGACGACGTGCCGCGGCGCGAACAGGACCGGGGCGCCGACCCGCAACGTTCCGGCGACGCGCTCGCTGTCGCGGCCGATCTCCGCGCGCGCGCTGTCGATCTCGATCAACGCCGCCTTGATGCGGGCGTGAAACAACAGACCCGCCGCCGTCGGCTGCAATCGACGCGTCGTGCGACGGACCAGTTCGACCCCGAGTTCGCTCTCCAGCCCCGAGAGCGCCCGGCTCACCGATTGCAGCGACACGCCAAGATGCCGGGCCGCGACCGTCAGGCTTCCGCGATCGACGATCTCGACGAACGTTCGGTATCTGTCCAGGGCCGACATCAATCTCACGACTTTTGTAAGAGACTATCTCGGAACATTTTTATTGTCACTATAAAATCATCGAGCTATCATTTGGTCATCAGAAAGATCAAATTCGGCGGATTTTCATGAATGACTCTGCTCATACACAGTCTATCGGATCTGATAATATTATAACACTCTCTAGCGGTTTCGTGATAACACTAGCCATAGCGGCTGGCGTCATCGTTCTGAGCCTGTTCGCCTCGCAGCCGCTCGCGGGTCTTATCGGACCGTCGCTCGGGCTCGATGCAGCAGAAACCAGCTTCGTCACGACGGTCACGCTGCTGGGCTACGCCGGCGGATTGTTCCTTCTGGTGCCATTGACCGACCTTATGGAGAATCGTCGGCTCATCGGACGGACGCTCACGGCGGGAACGCTCGCGCTCTTCGTGGCCGCCGTGGCGCCCTCGGCGCCGCTCTTTCTGATCGCCTCGTTCCTGATTGGGCTGACCGCCAGCGCGATCCAGATGCTCGTGCCGATCGCCGCCAGCCTCGCGCCGGAGGCCGAGCGCGGGCGCGTCGTCGGAAACGTCATGACCGGCCTGATGCTCGGGATCCTGCTGTCCCGGCCGAGCGCGAGCGTAATCGCCGAATATGCCGGATGGCGCTGGTTCTACGGGCTGCTCGCCGGCCTGGTCGCGTTGCTCACGATCATCATCGCACGGACCATCCCGGAGCGCCGGCCGTCCCAGAAGGCCTCCTATCGCGGCCTGCTCGCTTCGTTGCTTGTGCTCCTCAAGGAGGAGCCCATCCTCCGGCGCCGGGCGGGCTATCAGGGGCTCTGCATGGCGGCCTTCGGGATCTTCTGGACCACGGTGGCCCTGCGGCTCGCTCTGCCGCCCTTCGACCTCGGCCAGACCGGAATCGCCGCCTTCTCTCTGACCGGTGCAGCCGGCGCCGTGATCGCGCCGATCGCCGGCCGCGCCGGCGACAGGGGCCTGACCCGACCTGCGACGATCCTCGCGCATCTGAGCGTCATCGCGGCCATGGTGCTGGCGGCCATGGGCGGGGCGGGATCCGCTGACGGGATGCCGGGGCCGGTCGCGCTCGCCGTGATGGCTTTCGCGGCCGTGATCCTCGACCTGGGTGTCATCGCCGATCAGGCGCTGGGCCGACGAGCGATCAACATGCTGCGGCCGGAGGCACGGGGGCGCCTGAACGGGCTGTTCACCGGCCTGTTCTTCATCGGCGCAGCGCTGGGTTCGAGCCTTTCGGGCCTCACCTGGGTGCTCGTCGGCTGGTCGGGCGCCTGTGCGCTCGGCGGCCTGTTTGGCCTCGCTGCGCTCGCTCTCTCTCTCAGGGACGGACGCTCGCCGCAGGCTTGATGCGACGCCGGGCTCACACCGCGTCGCGTTGCGCCTCGGCCGGCCCGCTCGCCTGCACCCCCGTCGCAGTCAGCGGCGTGATCCGCAGCGTCGTGATCCGGTTCTTGGTCTTCCGGATCACCTGGAACCGGAAGCCGTGGAAATTGAAGGCGGTGCCCTGGTCGGGGATGGTCCGTGCCTCGTGGATGACGAGGCCCGCGATGGTGGTGGCCTCCTCGTCCGGCAGGTTCCAGTCCATGGCCCGGTTCAGGTCGCGGATCGGGACGCCGCCGTCGACGTTCACCGAACCGTCGCCCTGCGGCCGCACGCCGGAGACCGTGACGTCGTGCTCGTCGGCGATCTCGCCGACGATCTCCTCCAGGATGTCCTCCAGGGTCACGAGGCCCATGACCTCGCCGTACTCGTCGACCACAAGCGCGAAGTGGGTCTTCTTGGTCAGGAACGCCTTGAGCTGGGCGCGCAGCGAGGTCGTGCCCGGCACGAACCACGTCTCGAGCGCCAGCGCCTCGACCTTAAGGCCCGAGGCGTCCCCCCCCGCGGCGTCGAGCGCCCGGAGCAGATCCTTGGCGTGGAGCACGCCGACGATGTTCTCCGGTGTCCCCCGCCACAGGGGCATGCGCGTATAGGGCGAGGACAGCACCGCCCGCACGATGTCCTCGGAGGGCTGATCGGCGTCGATCGCCCGCATCTTGGTGCGGTGGACCATCACGTCGGACACCGACAGGTCCGACAGGTCGAGCAGGCCGCCGAGCATGTCGCGCTCGGCCTTGGCGACGCCGCCCTCCCGGTGCATCAGCGCCACCTGGCCGCGCAGCTCCTCGGCGGCAGTGAGGATCGACTGGTGCTCGCCGATGGTCACGCCGAACGGCTTCAGCATCAGCCGCACGAGGTGCTCGATCGCGATGGCGGCCGGGCCCATGATCGCCACCGCGAAGGCCACGGGCCGGGCGGTGAGCAGGGCCGCCTTGTCTGGCTTGGAGATGGCGAGCGTCTTCGGCAGCACCTCGGCGAAGACGATGACCAGCACCGACATGCCGACCGTGGCGTAGATCACGCCGTTCTTGCCGAACAGGGCCGTGAGCACGCTGGTGGTGAAGGCCGAGGCGCCGATCGCGACGATGTTGTAGCCGATCAGCATCGCGCCGATGAAGCGCTCGCGAATCGCCAGGATGCGGTTGACGATGGCGGCGCGCGGGTCGCCCGCCTGTTCCAGGGCGTGCATCCGGGCCCGGGAGGCAGCCGTGAAGGCGGTCTCGGCACCCGCGAAGAAGGCCGAGAGCAGCAGCGAGATCACCACGATGCTCGCGGCGAACCACAGGTCGATATGGGTGTCCATCGGTTCCAAGAGGCACGACTCGTGCGGCGGGAAGGCCGCCCATATAGCGGGTCGCGCAGCTTATTGCGCGCCGATCCGGCGCACCGTCCACGTCGCCCAGTAGACCGGCCGGCCGTAGAGGCTCGATGTGTCGCGTCCGGAGGCGGTGGGCGCCAGCCGGTCGAGCCAGGTCAGGAACCCGGCCTTGCCGGGGTAGATCGACGGCGTGTCGAGGTTGCCCTGCGCATCCGTCATCCAGAAATGGGCGCTCCGGTCATAGCGGCCGCTGCCGTCGCCGCCCGAGCGCAGGCCGAGATAGGCCGGCGAGCGGCCGGCCTCCACCGGATCCGCGTAGAGCGTGAGGGCACCGATCCCGTCGAGGTTCATGTCGGTGGTGTATTGCAGGCAGATATCGGCCACGGGACCGCCCGGCGCGTTGGCAGGCCGCTGGCAGGTATAGGACACCGCCCAGCGCTGCATCCCCTTGGCCCGCGCCACCCGCACGAGGCTCCCCGGCGGCAGCGGCCCGGCAAGCTTTCGGGCCGTGGACCACACCTTCGGGCCCGACAGGTCCTGCGCGGTGCGCAGGTAGAGCGCCGTACGCCGCTTCTCGGGGGCGAGGCCGCAATCCTCGGGCAGCACGTCGGTGTAGACGTAGTGGTAGGTGTGATCGACGACGCTGATCGATCCGGCGAGCCCGTGCGTCTCGAAGGCCGGCGCCGTGCAGGCGGACGCCACCGGCTTGCCGGCCTCGTCGATCACCGCCGCGGGATTGGGCGGCTCCCTCCGGCCTGAACCGGGGGCGAACGGGGTCCAGGCGAGGCCGTAGCCATCGGCGGAGCGGGTGCGAATCTCGAAGCTCTGGAAGTCGAGGGTGCGGGCCTCGATCTGTACCCGGCGCCGGACATCGGCCGGTCCGTCGGCGGGATCGTCCCGGTCGGACGTCCGGCGGCCGCGGCGGCCCTGCGTCTGCGTGTCGGAGTCGTCGGCCACCGCGACCCGTTCCTGTCCGAGCAGGAACACGTAGCTGTAGGCCTCGCCGGCCCAGTCGCGCCCCGCGACCGCGATCGGGTCGCGCGGGCCGATCCCCTCGGCGGCCGGCGTCGGCTCGGACCAGCCGCGGGACCGCCCGCGCACCTCGGGCAGATCGACCCAGAACCGGTCGGCCGTGGGCGGCAGCGTCGTCACCAGGGCCTCGAAGGTCCGGCCGGTGCGCAGCGAACCGCCGTCCCGGCTGTCCGTGGCGCGCCGCTCCGGACAGGGCTCGTCCCGGCGGGATGCGATCGGAGTCTGACCCTGGAACAGAGTCTGGATCGGACCGGGCGCCTCAGTGCGGGGGAGCCGCAGGATCTGGACGCCGCGCACGAAGGCGCAGGGTGCTGGCGCGATCAGCACGCCCTCGGCCTCCGAGCCGTCCCGGCAGATCTCCAGCCCACCACCCCCGGTAACGAAGCAGCTCGGCGCGCCGCTTTCCATGCCGGCGGGACGCGCCGCGACGATGCCCGGCGCGATCAGCGCGGACACCACCAGCGCCCCGAGCCCCCCGAAGATCGGGATCAACGCGCGCCACGCGGCGGCGCGCCTGAACCTGCCATCATCGACTTGGGAGTGAACGGTATCGGCAAGCGATATTCGGGCCGTCTTCTGAGAAACCACGTCTATCGCCAGCATCGATCCGATCGTCGAAAAAGTTTTCCCGGCTCTAACCCACGGACGTCGGGCCGGGAAGTGGCGCGGACCACGCATGCGGCCTTCGATGGGGATGGGGCGAACCCGTCGCCCGCTCGCCCGTTGTCGCGGCTCGAGGGCCCGGCGGGCCCGACCCATTCACGTCCGGAGATCAGCGCATGGATATCCCCGTCGAGACCGTCACCGACATCGTCATGCGGTTGCGGGCGATCGAGGTGAAGGAGGGCGACACCGATCCGGATTCGGGTTCGAACCCGATCGACGACGGCTCCACCGACGTCCTCGTCGCCGGCACCGACGATGCGACGGAATCCGAGGTGCGCGGCGTGATCGCCGGGCTCGACGACGATTCCCGCGCGGAGTTGCTGGCCCTGCTCTATGTCGGGCGCGGCGACATGGAGCCGGAGGAGTGGGGCGAGGCGGTGCGCTTCGCCCGCGAGCGCGAGGCCGCCGGCGAAGGTGCCATGAAGGAACTGCTCGGCTCGCCCGATGCCGGAGACCTGCTGGAAGAGGGTTTGGACGCGATGGGGCTGAGCCCCGAGCTTCCGCAAGCCTGAACGGCCCGCCATGGCCTCGCGCGCAGGCAGGGGCGTCGCCAAGGCGCTGCGGATTCTCGTCCGCCCGGTCCGCCGCGCCCAGGGTCATGGCGGCAAGGGCCGCGGCGGGCTCGTGGTCGAGCCCTACCGCGGCTACGGCTCCCGGGATGCGATCTTCCTGATCGGCCGGGTCTTCCGGCAATCCCCCGGGATCCCGGGGGAGGATCCGGACTCGCTGCGGGCACAGTGGCGCGATCTGCGTCGCCGCATCGCCCGGCGGACGGTCGCCGGGGCAGTGGTGACCGCCGCGTTCGGCGGCGACCGGGCTCGCGTCGAGACCGACCGCGACGGTTACTTCCGCGTGCACCTGCACCCACAGGACGTTCCGAACGATCGCGGCCGCTGGCATCCGGTCGACCTCGTCCTTGAAGGACAACCGGCGATCCCCGCCGAGGGCGCGGTGTTCATCCCTCCGGACGGCTGCCGCTGCGTCGTGGTCAGCGACATCGACGACACGGTCATGCGCACCGGCGTCGCCAACAAGCTGAAGATGCTGTGGCGGCTGTTCGTGGAGGATGCCGAGAGCCGGGTCGCCTTCCCCGGGGTCGCCGCCCTGTACCGGGCGCTCCACGCGGGCGCCGGCGGCGCCGAGGGCAACCCGATGCTCTACGTCTCCCGCGCGCCCTGGGGCCTCTACGAGATGCTGTCGGAGTTCTTCCAGCGTCACGGCATTCCGGTGGGACCGGTGCTGTTCCTGCGGGAATGGGGGCTGTCCTGGACGCACCCGCTGCCGCGTCGCGCCACGGACCACAAGCAGGCGCTGATCCGCCACATGCTCGCCCTCTACCGGGACTTGCCCTTCGTGCTGATCGGCGACAGCGGCCAGCACGATCCGGAAGTCTATGCGCAGATCGTCGAGGAGAATCCCGGGCGGGTGCTCGCGGTCTACATCCGCAACGTGTCCCGCGATGCCGCCCGGGTCGAGGAGATCGTGCGGCTGGCAGGCGCAGTCGCACGGGCGGGATCGAGCCTGGTCCTGGCCGCCGACAGTGTCGCCATGGCCGAGCACGCGGCCGCCATCGGCCTGATCGCCCCCGATACCGTGGCGGGGGTTGCCGACGAGCACGCCGCCGATGCGGAAACCGGGCCCCGGCGGGAGACCGCCCGGATCACGCCGGTGCCGTCGGGCACCGGCGGATCAGCCGGGGCGGCGATCGAGCCGGAGACCCTCGCGGACGCCCTGGCCGGAGAAGGCGCCGTACCGACAACGGTGGTGGTCGAGCCGGAGAACCCAGCCGGCCTACCCGGCATCAGGAGCTGATTGCGGGCCGGACGGCCCACCCGCAGAGGTGCTTCCCGGACGCGTCTGCAACCCGCTGAGCGAATAGGAACCCGGTTGTATCGGACCGGCGGCCTCACGAGATGTTGCAATGCAGCACTTCGGCGAACGCGCTTCACATCCCGGCCGCGGTCCCTAGCTTCCGCCGCTGTCGCGCCGGTCCCCGCTTACGGAGAGTCTGGAGCTCATTCGTGCAAACCTACACCCTGGCCATTTCCGACGGCGTCCTGTTCGCCTGCCTCCCCGACGAGGCCGACATCGCCTCCGCCATCACGGAGGCGACGGCCGTCAGCTACGGCTTCGGCCTGAATCTCGACATCGTCCGCGGCGCGACCCTCACGAATGCCGCGGGGCCCGACGATGAAGTCGTCTGGCAGGAGAGTCCCGACAGCGAACTGCTCGATGCGCAGGGCCGCCGCTACCGCTACGCCGTCCGCCGCACCTGCTGATTCCGCCCAGGCGAGGGCCCATCCGGGGATGATGGGGTTGCTGCTCGCCGCTCCGGGTCCCCGGCCTGCGCCGTCGCTGAAGCGGCGGGTCTTTTTCGCGCGGCTTATGGTACGGACCCGGAACGGAGCCGCCCGAAAAGCCCTGCATGCCCTTCGTCGCCGAGATCCTGATCCCGCTCGCCCTCGATACGCCCTACAGCTACGTGGTGCCGACGGGGCTCGACCTCGCCGCCGGCGACGTGGTCCAGGTGCCGCTGGGCCCGCGCGAGATCGTCGGTGTCGTGTGGGGGCTGACCGAGACCGCGGGCGGCTCGAATTTGCGGCCGGTGACGGGCCGTTTCCCGGTAGCGCCCCTCTCGGAGCCGCTGCGCAGCCTGGTCGACTGGATCGCCCGCTACACGCTGGCGCCGAAGGGCTCGGCGCTTGCTATGGTGCTGCGCCTGCCGGACGAAGCCGCCGCGACCGAGACCGCGCGAGTCGCGGTACGCCTCACCGACAAGCCCCCCACCCGGGCCACCCCCGCCCGCACCAAGGTGCTGGCGGTCGCCGCCGATGGCGCGCTGCGCGGCAAGAGTGCGCTCGCCAAGGAGGCCGGGGTCTCGCTTTCGGTGGTCGACGGGCTGATCGACGATGGCGTTCTGGCGACCGTCGCGGTCGAGCCCGAGCCGGTCGCACCGCGGCCCGATCCGGACTTTCCCCGGACGCCCCTCTCCCCCGCCCAGGCGGAGGCCGTCACGGCCCTGCTGGAGGGATTTCCGTGGCATCGGCCGTCCGATGAGGCGGCGGCGTCCGATGCCGTCGACACCAAACCGGTGCTGCTCGAAGGCGTCACCGGCTCGGGCAAGACCGAGGTCTATTTCGAGGCGGTCGCCGCCTGCATCCGGGCCGGGCGGCAGGCGTTGATCCTGATGCCCGAGATCGCCCTAACGGCGCAGTTCCTCGACCGTTTCGCCGCCCGGTTCGGGGTGCGCCCGGCGGCGTGGCATTCCGGCATCGGCGGCAAGCGGCGCGAGCGGCTCCGGGCCGCGGTGGCCGAGGGCGCGGCGCTGGTCGTGGTCGGGGCGCGCTCGGCCCTGTTCCTGCCCTTCGCCCGCCTCGGCCTGATCGTGGTCGATGAGGAGCACGAGACCGCCTACAAGCAGGAGGACGGCGTTCATTACCACGCCCGCGACATGGCGGTGGTGCGCGGCCGCCTCGAAGGCTGCCCGGTGGTGCTGACCTCGGCGACGCCCGCCATCGAGACCCGCGTGAACGCGGCGCGCGGGCGCTACCGGCACGTCCTGCTCCCGGAGCGGTTCGGAGGCCGGCGCATGCCCGACATCGCGGCGATCGACATGCGCAAGGACCAGCCCGAGCGCGGCCGCTTCCTCAGCCCGCCGCTCGTCAACGCGGTGAAGCACACCCTGGAGCGGGGCGAGCAGGCGCTGCTGTTCCTCAACCGCCGCGGCTACGCGCCGCTCACCCTGTGCCGCGCCTGCGGCCACCGCTACCAGTGCCGGAACTGCTCGACCTGGCTCGTGGAGCACCGCTTCCGCCGGGCCCTCGTCTGCCACCAGTGCGGCTACGCCGAGCGGCGTCCGGAGGCCTGCGCCGAGTGCGGCACCTTCGACAACCTCACCGCCTGCGGCCCCGGCGTCGAGCGGATCGCCGAGGAGGCCGCCGACGTGTTTCCGGGCCGGCGCATCGTCGTCCTGTCGAGCGATTTCCCCGGCGGTGCCGAGCGCCTGCGTCAGGAACTCGACGCCGTGGCGGCCGGGGAATGCGACCTCGTGATCGGCACGCAGCTCGTGGCCAAGGGCCACAACTTTCCCTTCCTGACTCTGGTCGGCGTCCTCGACGCCGATATCGGCCTGACCTCGGGCGATCCTCGGGCGGCGGAGCGCACCTTCCAGTTGCTCCAGCAGGTGACCGGCCGGGCCGGTCGCGGCGACAAGCCCGGCCGGGCGCTCGTCCAGACCTACCAGCCCGATCATCCGGTGATCGCGGCCCTGCTGTCGGGGGATGCCGAGCGCTTCTACGCGGAGGAGATCCAGGCCCGGGAGGCGGCCGGCCTGCCGCCCTTCGGCCGGCTCGCCGCCCTGATCGTCTCGGCCAACGATCGCGCGGTCGCGGAGGCGCACGGGCAGGCGCTGGCCCGGGCCGCCGAGCCGCCCGATGGGGTCATGGTCCTCGGGCCCGCCGAGGCGCCGCTGGCCCTGATCCGGGGGCGCTACCGCTTCCGGCTGCTGGTCAAGACCGAGCGCAACGTCGACCTCCAGGGCTATCTCCGGGCCTGGCTCGCCCGGGGGCCGAAGGTGCGCGGCAACGTTCGAGTCGCCATCGATGTCGACCCGCAGAGCTTTTTGTAGGACACTGAAGCCACGGGCGGCGAACCCCGCGCCTGAGAGCGGCGACGGGGCGCGGGCGGTTCCCGGAGGAGCGATCAGTGCTGACTTATACCAAGACGCCGGATTCGAACGTCGCCGAGATCGTGGTCGACGGCAAGATCTCCGACGAGGAGATGAACGCGGCGATGACGGCCATGAAGGCCGACCTCGACAAGGGCGGCAAGATCAAGCTGCTCGAGGATATCCGCGCCTTCGAGGGCATGGAGCCGGCGGCCTTCTTCAAGGACCCGCGATTCGGCTTCTCGATGATGAAGAGCGTCAGCCACGTCGCCCTGGTGACGGACGCCCCCTGGCTGAAGGCCCTGGCCGAGACGTTCAACTTCGTCTCGCCGACGCAGATCAAGGTGTTCGAGCGCGCCCGCCTGAACGAGGCGCGCAGCTGGCTCGCAGCGGCGGCCTAAGACCTGGTCCCGAAGGGTGACGGTCGCGCTTCGGGAGCATCGACGATCTCAGGCGCCGTCACTCCACCTCCGCGGTGCGGGTGTCGCTGCGCCGGGCGGTCCAGCGTCCGGCGCAGAGGGACGAGACCTTCCAGGTTCCGGCGCCGCTGCCGCCCTGGAGCCGTCCGGTCCCGGTGCCGCTCGCGGTGCCGTTGTTGACGGTGAGCCCGACAAGGCCGTCCGCGCTGACATGGCCGTTCACCCGGGCGCCGGCGCCCCCTGAGACGAGCTGTACCTGTCCCTCACGGATGGCGAGGGCGTAGGAATAGCGGGCGCTGCACAGGCCGCTATCCGTGACCAGCTCCACCGCCCAGGTCCCGTTGTGGCTGCTCGGCTCCGCCTCTGCGGGTACGCCGATCATGAGGGACAGGCCAGTGGCAATGGCCGCAACGGCGGTTAAATTGATCATCTGGAGCAATCTCTGAGCAATGCAAATTCTGCACGCCGCGGCGCGCAGAAGTAGAATCGTTGATCAAGGATGACCCTGGGCTGAACGCGGGACGCGGCAAGAGTATGGCCGGCGACGATGCCCGGCGTGATCAGATCCTACAGACCTGGTTGGCCGGATCTTTCACCTGCGGCGAAGTGATGCGTGCCCTATCGTGTCAGACGGTGCTGATTTGACTGCGCTCAGTCGCTCAGAGGTATGGGTTGCGAGAAACAGTGTCGCAGGTCCCCGCCCCGAAGGATCTGCCGGATTGACAGATCGGGTTTGGGCTCACCCCCCGTCGCGGGGTATGGCAGTCCAAACCTGCCACGCGTCTCTGTTCCCCCGGCAGACCCCCGACCGGCCGTCAATCCGTGAGCGGCCGGGCCTCCTCCGGCAGCATGATCGGGATGCCGTCGCGGATCGGATAGGCGAGCTTGGCGGAGCGGCTGATCAGCTCCTGACGGGCGGAATCGTATTCCAGCGTTTCCTTGGTCAGCGGACAGACCAGGATCTCGAGGAGCTTCGGATCCACCCGGGTCGCCTCCACGGGGGTGGTGAGGTCGTTGGACATCGCGCGCGCACCCTATTGCATCGTCGATTCGGGGCCCGAACCCCGAACCATTTCCATCTGCGTGACCGCGATCAGGATCTCCGCCCGGGTCTTGAGGTCCGGGGCTTCGAGCATCGCCTGCTTCTCGCGGACGCCGAACGGGCTCATCATGCAGAGCGCGTTGACCAGCGCCTCGTCGGGCGCCTCGTCGATCCCCGCCCAATCCACCTTGAGGTCGTTCGACTCCACGAAGTCGCGCAGGGCCTTGAGCACGCCGTCGCGGTCGACATGCTCCTCGCCCGCCCGCGGCGCGAAGTCCACCGCGAAGGTGTCATAGGAGACGTGGCAGCGCCGATAGAGGCTGGTCGAGGTGAGCTCGCTCTCGATCCGGAAACGGCTGATCCCGGTGAGCGAGACCAGATAACGGCCATCGCCGGTCTCGGCATATTGCGTGATCCGGCCGGCACAGCCAACGCGGTAGAGCTTCGGGCTCGCCGCACCCGACCCCTCCGGATCGGGCTGGATCATGCCGATGATCCGATCGGTCCGCATGGCGTCGTCGATCATCGCCACATAGCGGGGCTCGAAGATGTTCAGCGGCATCTGCCCACGGGGCAGAAGCAATGCCCCCGAGAGGGGGAAGACCGGGATCACCGCGGGACAATCCGCCGGGCCCTTGTAGCTCGCATGGGTGCTCATGGCGCCTCGCAGAGGGGCGGACGGATAGGCGTGAGCGCGAGCCGGCGCCTCACGAGAAGAGAAGGGCCGAGAGCTTGCGCCGTCCGCGGATGGTGTCGGGATCCATCACGCCCCAGGCCTCGAAGAACTGCAGAAGCTGCTTGCGCGCGCCGTCGTCATTCCAGGCGCTGTCGCGCTTGCGCAGCTCGATCAGGTGATCGACCGCTTGGCCGCGCTCCCCCGCGGCGGCAAGGGCCAGGGCGAGGTCGAACCGCGCCTGATGGGCATCAGGATCGCCGTCGACCTGCCGCTGCAAGCCCGCCAGATCGCCCAGCGAGGCGGCCTGCTCCGCGAGGTCCAGGGCGGCGCGGATGCCGGCGAGAGCCGGATCGGCGGCCTTCGCCTCGGGGACCATCGCCATCACCCGCTTGGCGTTCTCGATCTCGCCGGCGTCCAGCTGCATCTTGGCGAGGCCGGCCAGCGCCGGGACGTTGTCGGGCTGCTGCTCCAGGATCGCGGCGTAGATCTCGGAGGCGCCGGCGAGGTCACCCTCCTCGATCATGGCTGCGGCATCGGCCAGGGCGGCCTCGATCGGATCCTGCATCGGACCGGCCACGCGCCCGATCAGTTCCTTGATCTGGCTCTCGGGCACCGCACCCATGAAGCCGTCGACCGGTTGGCCCTTCTGGAAGACGATGACCGCCGGGATCGACTGGATGCCGAGCTGGCCCGCAATCGAGGGGTGTTCGTCGATGTTCATCTTCACCAGGGCGACGGCGCCCGCGGCCTCCTGGACGACCTTTTCCAGCACCGGCGTCAATTGCTTGCAGGGCCCGCACCAGGGCGCCCAGAAGTCGACGAGCACCGGACGGTGCATCGACTCGGCGATCACATCCTGGCGGAAGCTCGCGGTGGTCGTGTCCTTGATCAGGGAGCCTGTGTCGACGGCCGGGGCGCCGCCCCCGGCGAGGATATCGTTGAGCATCGGTTTGGCTTCGGAACCTTTTTGCTGGAGCCGCTTAAATGGGGCTTGCGAGGCCGTCTGACCAGTCCGGCTCAGCGCGGTGCCGGGGCGGCCGGCGCCCCCGCCGCGGCCCGAGCCACGGTCACGAAAGTCCCCGCGAAGGGTCGCCCATCCGCCGCGCTGGCCTCGCAGGTGATCGCCGTGCGGCCCGGTTCCGGCGTCGAGAATCGGCAGGCGCCGATCGCCAGGGTCGGCGCGGCGTCCGTGCCGGTGGTGACGACATTGATCGGCTGCAGCGGATCGGTCTCCTCGGTGGCCTCCTGCTGGGCGCCGTTGCCGCTGAAGCTGAGGGTCCGACCGTCCGAGGTGGAGAAATCGAAGCTAGTGCGGTTGCGGCTCACCGCGTTCGTCAGGACATTCCGGCAGGAGGCGCTGAGATCCTGCGTCCCGATCACGAGCTTCTCACAGGTGCCGTCCAGGCGCAGAGCCGCCTGGGCGCGCGCCGCGGAGGGCAGGGTAACGAGGGCGCAGAGCAGGGCGAGGCGCAGGCGGTTCGTCATGGCGTGTCGGACATCCTCCGGTTGAAGGCCGACTTAGAGCACGCGGCGCCGAAGGGGATACCGTTTCAGCGCCGCGCGCGCGTCAAATCCGGGATCCGGGCGTCGTGCCGCGGCGGTCGTGGGCTCACGCCCGCGCGCCGAACCGCAGGACCCGATCGTTCGGGGCGGAAAAGTCGAGGTCCGGCCCGAGCGGCACGATCCCGGTCGGGTTGATGGTCGGATGACTCTCGTAATAGTGCCGCTTGATATGTGTGAGGTCGACGGTCGCCGCGACGCCCGGGAGCGCGTAGAGATCGCGCAAATAGTTCGAGAGGTTCGGGTAATCGGCGATCCGGCGCCGGTTGCACTTGAAATGGCCGACATAGACGGCGTCGAACCGCACCAGGGTGGTGAACAGGCGGATATCCGCCTCGGTGAGCCGGTCGCCGCAAAGGTAACGGGTCCGGCCGAGGCGATCGTCGAGGGCGTCGAGTTCCGCGAACAGGGCCTCGAAGGCGCCGGCATAGGCGTCCTGCGTGGTGGCGAAACCCGCCTTGTAGACGCCGTTGTTCACCCGGTCGTAGACGCGGGCGTTCACCGCATCGATCTCGGCGCGCAGGTCCTCGGGGTACAGGTCAGGCCCCGTGCCGCCGAAGGCGCCGTTCATCATTCTCAAAATCTCGGCCGATTCGTTCGACACGATGGTGGCCCGCTGGCGGTCCCACAGCACCGGCACGGTGACGCGGCCGGTATAGGACGGGTCCGCCGCCAGATAGACCTCGTAGAGGCGCCGGGCGCCGTGGATCGGGTCCGGCGTCGCACCCGGCGTATCACCGAACACCCACCCCTCCGATCCCATATGCGGATCGACCACCGATACGGTGATCGCCGCCTCCAGGCCCTTCAGGGCACGCCCGATCAGGGTGCGGTGGGCCCAGGGGCAGGCCAGGGAGACGTAGAGGTGGTAGCGGCCCGGCTCAGCGCGGAAACCGCCCGCCCCCGAAGGGCCCGGGGCGCCGTCGGCGGTGACCCAATTGCGGAAGGCCGAGGCCTTCCGCTCGAAACGGCCACCCGTGGCGGCGGTGTCGTACCACTGATCGCGCCAGACGCCGTCTACCAGGAGTCCCATCGTCGTATCCCGTCCCACCAGTCCAGCGCCAAGGCCGGTCCCGTTCCAGATGGGACGCCCGTCGCCCGGGGGAAGTCGCCCGGCGCCGGGGCTCCGAGCACGTGCCCGACGCCCGCCCGGTGCGTGCCCCCCGGCCCGCGAGTTCAGCGCAAGGCAGGCTTGCATCGGCCCTTCTGTTGCAGTGCAGCAAAATGCGGCATCTCTCCCGCGTCCGTCCGCCAGCGCCGGTCAGATCGGCCACAGGGCTTTGCGGGACGTCGATGGAGGTGGAGTGATGTCGTTCGCGCTGGTGCCCGTTGCCGAGGCGGCCCTGTTCACGTTCGGATGCCTGTTGATTCACGCTCTGAGGCGGCACGCGGACGTGGTCACGGCCACGCTCGCCTGCCTCGCGACCCTCCTCGTCCTCATGATCGGGATCGCCTGCGCGCCGGAATCCTTCGCCAAGTACCAGGCCGCCGGCATCAACGACTTCGCCCGGATGGATACGGCGATCTACTGATCGGCACCGATCTACGGATCGGCACCGATCTACCCATCGGCACCTTCGCTCGGCCGCGGTTTCAGGCCGCCTGCCCTGATCTGTGCGAGCCGGCCGCCCGTCCCGCGCTGGCCCGCGACCGCGACGTCAAAATCGTCCTTCGGCAGGCGTGCGAGGAACCGCTCGGCCACCTCGAACAGCAGGATATCAGGGCGCACGCGCTCGATATACGGCCAGTCGAGGCCCGCGGACCAGACGAAGTGGACCTCGCAGAAGCTCTCGGCGAGCAGCCCGGTCAACATGAACGGGTCGAAATGCGCGCAGGAATCGCCGAACAGGACGAGGCGACGGGGATCCGCGGTCGGCGCATCGTTCCGGTAGACGACATGCGCGCCGACATGCACCTCCCGGTCGCGTCCCTCCGCCTCGTAGGCGGCGAGCAGCGGGCCGGTCTCGACCCGGCGCGCATCGCGCTGCAGCATGAATCGTTCGAGGCGTTCGCGTGGCCGGTCGCGGAGCTTTTCGCCGAGATCCATGAGCTCGTCCGAGACGACCTTCGGGCGCGTCCCGATATCGGCCGGCGGGATCGCCCCAAGCACCCGCATGATCTCGCGGTAGGCCAGCAGGCAGCCCTGCACCGTCCAGTGGGTGTCCGTGCGCAGGTAGAGCGGCACCGGCCCGTGCCGGGCGGCCCGGAGCGGGGCCAGGAGATCGAGATAGGCGGGGTGGCGGGCGAGGCGGCGGGCCAGGCGCCGGGTCGAGGCCCTGGCGGGGGCGTAGCGCAGGCCGTCGGTCTTGTCGTCGTAGACCGAGAGCTTCTCCGGTACGATCACGTGGAGGCAGCGGATGCCGAGGCGGTCCGCGTGCCGCGCTCGCGTCGTGATCAGCCGCGCCCAGCGCCGCAGCAGCAGCCAGTGCCGCAGGCCGCCCCGGTAGCGGTCCAGGACGCGGTTGGTGCCCCCGGTGAGAAACAACCAGCCCTCGCGGCCGACATGTACGCTCTCCCTGCCTGCTGACATGGCGGTGCTTTAGCCGCACCGGGACCGGTCGACTAGGCCGGACCCGCCTCGCATGGCCGCGCGTTCGCCCGGGATGCCGCCCTTGCCCGCCCCGGTCCTCGAAACCCCCGATCGCCGGGAACGCCCAAGGCCGATCCGCCTCTGGCAGCCCCGGCGGGTGCTGGCGACGCCGGCGGCGCTGGAGCACGCCCATGGCCGGGCCATGCTCGACCGCGCCGAGGCGCTGGGCCTTCCGGTGGAGCGCCTCGCATCGAACCGCCTGCCGAGCCCGCGCGAGCCCGACCCGCGCCGGGCCTACGCGGCCGCCAAGGCGACCCTCGCCCTCACGGTGGCGCCGCCCACCAAGCTGCGGCTCCAGCCGATCCCGCCCTCGGCCGACTGGCGCTTCGATCTCGCCGAGGGCTGCCCGGCCCATTGCCAGTACTGCTACCTCGCAGGCTCCCTCCAGGGGCCACCGGTGACCCGTGCCTACGCCAATCTCGACGCGATCCTGGGCAATCTCGAAGCCTATGCCGGGCGCGGCGCGGTGACCTCGGCCTCCGCCGAGCGCGCGCAGGAGGGAACCACCTTCGAGGCGTCCTGCTACACCGATCCGCTGGGCATCGAGCATCTCACCGGCTCGCTGTCCGCGGCGATCCGCCATTTCGGCGCCTGGGACGCGCCGGTGCAATTGCGCTTCACCACGAAGTTCGCCGCGGTCGCGCCGCTCCTCGACCTGCCGCACAACGGCCGGACCCGGATCCGCGTCTCAGTCAATGCCCGGGCCGCCACCCGCTACGAGGGGGGAACCGACCCGCTCGACGCCCGGCTCGCGGCCCTGGGGCAGATGGCGCGGGCCGGCTATCCCGTGGGCCTGACCATCGCGCCGATCCTACCGGTCGAAGGTTGGGAGGCGGGCTATGCCGAGCTGATCCGCGCGGCCGCCGACGCCCTTGCCGGCGTGCCGGACCTCGACCTCACCGCAGAGTTGATCACCCACCGCTTCACCCCCGGATCCAAGACGGTCCTGCGCGGCTGGTATCCGGGCTCGGACCTGCCCCTGGACGAGGCCGACCGCGTGGAGAAACGCACCAAATTCGGCTCGGTGAAATACGTGTTCTTGAAGCCGCTGATGCAGGCGATGCGCGCCCATCTGACGACATGTCTCGCCCGTGACCTGCCGGCGGCGCGGGTGCTCTACTGGACCTGAGCGGCCACGGGCGCCATCTCGGCCGCATGACCGAGACCGCCCCCCTGATCCTGACCCTCGCCTTCGACGAGCCGACCTTCGCCCGCTTCGACGGCGAGCGACGCCGGCATTTCCCCGAATCCCTGAACGTCATCCCCGCCCACGCCACGTTATTCCATCACCTGCCCGGGGACCGGGAGCGCGGCGTGATCGCGGCGGTCGCCGCCCTCGCGCGCACGGTCCCGCCCCCGGAGGTCGCGGTGACGGGCCTGCGTTTTACCGGACGCGGCGTCGCCTACGTGCTGGACGCGCCGGCCCTGGCGGCCTTCCGGAGCCGCCTCGCCGCCGAGTTCGAACCCTATCTGACGGCACAGGACCGGCAGGGCTGGCGCCCGCACGTGACGGTGCAGAACAAGGTCGCGCCGGAGGTGGCGCGCCGGCTCCACGCCGATCTCGCGGCGGGCTTCGTGCCGTTCCGCTTCACCGCCCCGGCGACCCGGCTGTGGCGCTATCTCGGCGGGCCCTGGGAGGCGGTCGCCCGCCTCGCCTTCGGGGAGAACGCCTGATGGCTCGGGACAACCGTGCCGTACCGGTCCCGGGCGGCATGCGGCGCAACCGGCTGATCGAGCCCGCCACGGCTGTCTGGCTCCGGCTGCGCCTCAACGAGGTCGGGCCCCTGGTCGCCCTGCTCGGCCTAAGCATCCTGGGCTACGGCTTCTTCTACCTCGCCCATGAGGTCGGCGAGGGCTCCACGGCGGCCCTCGACCGGCGCATCCTGCTCGCCCTGCGCAACCCGGCCGACCTCGCCGATCCGATCGGGCCGCCCTGGCTTGAGGAAACGATGCGCGACATCACCGGTCTCGGCAGCGTGTTCACGGTCCTGTTCCTGACCTGTGCGATCGCCGCCTATCTGGCGGTGTCCGGCCGGCGGCGGATCGGCCTCTACGTGCTCGCGGCGGTCGGCAGCGGCGAGTTGGTCTCGACGGTGCTCAAGCTCTTCTACCAGCGGCCGCGGCCGGACCTCGTCCCCCACGGCATGGAGGTGTTCACCGCGAGCTTCCCGAGCGGGCACGCCACCATGTCGGCCATCGCCTACCTGACGCTGGCGACCCTGGTGGCGCGGGTGGAGCGCCACCGGCGGGCGAAGGCCCTGGTGCTCGGGCTCGGCGTCGCCGTGACCCTGCTGGTCGGGATCAGCCGGATCTATCTCGGCGTCCACTGGCCCAGCGACGTGCTGGCCGGCTGGTGCATCGGCGCGGCCTGGGCATGCCTGTGCTGGTTCGTCGCCCTCCAATTGCAGCGCCGCGGCGAGGTCGAGGCCCCGGACCCACCGCCCGCGTGACGACGCGTCCGCGCGCCGCGCAGCTTTGCGGAAACAGCCCGGAACCTGGCGGCGTTCATAAGCCAACGGGCGCGCCATCGGCGCCCCGCGCCCATTACCCCGGCGCCCCGGCGCCGTCCTTCCAATCCGGCGACACGGCGAGGCCCATGGCGGACGATACGCGGCTCTCTCGACGCACCCTCCTCGCCGCCGGGAGCGCCCTGGCGGGTGCCACGATCGGCGGCGGCGCGCAGGCGGCCCCGCCGGCACCCTCGGTCCCGGCCGATACCGGCGCGGTCCAGGGCGGGCGGGTGATGTTCCCGAACTGGCGCGGGCCGGGCGATCGTCCGCCCGCCCCGACCCCGGCCCCGCAGCCGCCCGGCCAGCGCATCGGCTACTGCGTCGTCGGCCTCGGCCGCCTGAGCCTCGACGAGATCCTGCCGGCCTTCGGGGAGGCCAAGCGCTCGCGCCTCGCCGCGGTGATGTCGGGCTCCCCCGACAAAGCCAAGCTCGTGGCGCGCCAGTACGGCCTGCCGGAGGACGCGGTCTACGGCTACGACGAATGGGACCGGCTCCGGGCCAATCCCGATGTCCACGCGGTCTACGTGGTGACGCCCAACGGCGTCCACCGGGACAACGTCCTGGCGGCGGCGGCCGCGGGCAAGCAAATCCTCTGTGAGAAGCCGATGGCGGTCTCCTCGCAGGAATGCCGCGACATGATTGCGGCCTGCGCCGGGGCCAACGTCAAGCTGATGATCGCCTATCGCTGCCAGTACGAGCCGCATAACCGAGCCGTGATCCGGCTCGCGCGCACCGGCGAATTCGGCAAGCCGCGGCTGATCCAGGCGTTCAACGGGCAGACCACCGGTCTCCCGGAGCAGTGGCGCCTCCGGAAGGTGCTGTCGGGCGGCGGCGCGCTGCCGGATATCGGCCTCTACTGTTTGAACACAGCCCGCGCTGTGCTCGGCGAGGAGCCCGATCTGATCCAGGCGCAGATCCATTCGCCGCCCGACGACCCCAAATACCGCGAGGTCGAGGAGACGGTGAGCTTCACGATGCGGTTCCCGTCGGGCGTGATTGCGCAGTGCCTGTCGAGCTACGGCGTCTACGAGGCGCGCAGCCTGACCCTGCACACCGGTAACGCCTCGGTCGATCTCCAGAACGCCTTCGCCTATGAGGGCCAGCGCCTGTTCGTGAGCCACAAGGACGGAAAGGCCGGCGCCCGGGACGAGAGGATCCTGACCGCGAAGAACCAGTTCGCCCTGGAGATGGACCATTTCTCCCGGTGCATCCAGGAGAACCTGCGTCCGCGCACCCCCGGCGAGGAGGGGTTGCAGGATCAGGTGCTGATGGAGGCGATCTACGAGGCCGCCCGCACCGGCGCCCCGGTGAAGGTCGGGCCGCCGCCCGGCGCCGGATCGGGCCTCGACGTGACCCGGGGGCCGGAGCCGGAGGAGGCGGGCTGAGCGCCGGCGGTTAACTGAGAAAGTCAGGCCACGCGCTTGCGCGGGACGCCCTTCTTCCCGCCTGGAGGGATCGGCGCCACTTCCGTCGCGCGTCGATCGAGTGCGAGGTGGAAGAAAAACGCCTTGTCGATGTCAACATGATTCACGCGGAAGCTCCAGACCTCTCGGACCCCTTCCGTCAGCGTCTTGGGCAGGGACGCAAGATCGTCGAGCACCTGCCGAGACGTGTTGAAGAAGAACAGGTCGTCCCGGTTTATGCAGTCGGAGAAACCGGTCTGACGGACCGCATCCGTGAGCCTGATGACCGAGAGCGGACCGTGAGCTTGAACGTTGGGGCTGGCGATCCCGAGCATCCACGTGTCGTACGACAGCTGCCGGAACCACATCGCTGCTGCGACCGGCAAGCCGGCCTTCTCCAGCGCAGCGACAAACCGTCGGCCGACACCGATATCCTCGTCTACCAGTGACGTCTTATCCATGGCATCACACCGGATCGCCGCCGCGCGACGGCATCGAGCATATCGTGTGCTTCCTCCTCTGACCACTCGGCGTAACGGGCCTCGACCGTCCACTTCGCCACGATATCCCAGGCATCGAGAAAGGGTGGATCGCGCAAGGCGGCGACCAGCCGCTGGTCGCGCAGCTCCGCCAGGATGACGAGCCGTGACAGGTCGTGGGTGTGTATGTCGTTGGCGAATTGCCGGAGTGGCCACGTCGCGCTGCGGAACGACCGCGCGATCCGCGCCTTGAGGGCGCATTCGACCGCCAGCCCGGCCAAATAATAGGCGACGCTGAACTGTCCGGCCGCCAGGAGGGTTTGTGCGGCGCGCAGATGATCCTCCGCGCGCCTCTTCCACGCCCGTCGGTTCATGGGCCGCCCGAATCATCACCTCAGAACGGCAGCAGGATATCCACGATCTGCTGGCCGTAGCGCGGCTGCTGCACGTCGGTGATCTGGCCGCGGCCGCCATAGGCGATCCGCGCCTGGGCGATCTTGGCCGAGTCGATGGTGTTGTCGGATTCGATGTCCTCCGGCCGGACCACGCCGGCGACGACCATCTCGCGGATCTCGAAATTGACCCGGATCTCCTGCTTGCCCTCGACCACGAGGTTGCCGTTGGGCAGGACCTGCGTGACCACGGCGGCGACGTTGGTGGTCACGGTCTCGGCGCGCTGCACCGATCCGACGCCGTCGTTGGAGGTCGCCGAGGTGGCGGAGAGCAGGGCGGTTGCGCCGACCCCGAGGGACTTTCCAACCGCGTTGTTCTCGAGCCCCAGGGCGTTCGGCAAGCCGAAGCTCTCGGTGTTGGCCCGGGTCCGCTTGGTCTCGTTGCTGATGTTGGCCTGATCGGTGACGTTGACCTTCACGGTCAGGATGTCGCCGAGCCGGGCCGCGCGCTGGTCCTTGAAGAAGGCGCGCGAGCCGGTGCGCCAGAGCGAGTTCGGCGCGTAGGAGACCGGCTGCACGTCGGGCATCGGCATCCGGACCGGCTTGTAGCCGGGCTGGCTGGTCGGATCCTCGATCGCCGACAGGGCTGGCGTCGCGCCGACCTGCGACAGCCGGTCGGCGGTGTTGCAGGCGCCGAGCGCCCCGGCGATCAGCGCGGCGGCGAGCGGGTTCAGGACGGTGCGCGGGGCCATCGGGGTACTCTCGGGCTACTCTTGCGGTCTACGCGTGGACCACGCCGAAACGGGCGATCAGCGCAGGGAGGCGGTCGCCTGGATGGGGGCGGCGGCCTGCTGGCTCGCCGGGCCGGGGCCCACCGAGACCCGGCCCGGGCCGATCACGGTCGCCTGCAGGACCTTCTGGGAGGCCGTGTTGACGACATTGACGACGGCGCCGAGCCGGCCGCTCTGGTTGGCGAGGCCGCGCATCGCCAGGCTGATGCTGGGCGTCTCGTAGACGATGGTCACGCTCTCGCCCCGGGCGACGAGTTCGGGCGGGGCCGTGTCTCCGGTCCGGAGCACGGTTCCGGCCGCCAGGGCGTGCTGGGCGACCTCACCGGCGACCGCGCCGGCGCTCGCCAGGGCGTCCGCGGCCACCGCCTCGCGCGGGCGCCGGTCGGTGACGAGGTCGCCGGCCTTCACCGTCTCGCCGCGGTCGAGGGCGCGGGTGAGGACCGCCACCTCGCGCATCTCGAGGACCACGCCGGAGACGCGCAGCGACGCCTGCCGCTCGCCCAGGCTGACGAGCCCCGCGACCCGGCGGGAGCGCGGATCGTAGGTCAGGTCCACGGCCGCGGCCTGGCCCTGGAGGTCGACCGGGGCCAGGAGCGTCGGCCCATCGCCGTCGAACCGGACCGACAGGTTGCGCGGGTCGAGGCCGTAGCCGGTCTCCAACCCGTGCTTGAGCGCGGCCTCGATCTCCGGCGGCCCGATCCGGCGGGCCGCGCGCTGCACGGCGATCTGCAGCCGGCCGCCGGTCTCGATGCCGGTGAGGCCCAGCGCTTCGACGGCCTCGAGGATGCGGCGGCTCTGGATCGTCCCGGTGGCACCGAGGGCGGGCGAGCGGAACAGCGGACGTGCCGCCAGGGCGGTCGGCGCCCCCTCGATCAGGTCGGCGAGCGTCAGCACGTCGCCGCGGGCGGTCACGTCGCCGCGCAGGCGCAGGCCCTCCGCCCGGGCCATCGCCGGGATCGCCAGGGCGCCGAGCATCGCGACGGTCAGCACGGCCAGCACCGCGCGCACCACCGGAGCCATTCCGAGGGGCGTGACCCGCGGGCGGGGTCGGCGGAGGATCGGGTTGAGGTCGGACTCGTCCTCGCCCGTGCCGACGAGGGGCAGGGCGAGGAAATCGGAGGCGGAGTCGGGGAGCAGACCGGTATTCATGATCTTGAACCTGAGGCGGTGCGCTTAGCCGCGGAACATCTGCGAGGCGGTGGAGAGCATCTGGTCGGCCGCGGTGACGACCTTCGAGTTCATCTCGTAGGCGCGCTGCGCCGCGATCAGCGACGAGATCTCCGTGACGGCATTGACGTTGGCCTCCTCCAGGTAGCTCTGCTGGAGGTTGCCGAAGCCCTCGGCGCCGGGCAGGCCGCTGATCGCCGGCCCGGAGGCGGCGGTCTCGACGAACAGGTTGTCGCCGATCGATTCGAGGCCGACCTTATTGACGAAGCGCGAGAGCTGGAACTGGCCGAGCGCCTGCGGCGCCGTCTGGCCCGGCAGCGTCGCCTGGACGGCGCCGGTGGCGCTGATCGTCACCGAGGTCGCGGTCTGCGGCACGGTGATGGCCGGATCGAGCAGGTAACCATCCCGGGTCACGAGCTGGCCCGAGGCCGAGAGATCGAAGGAGCCGTCCCGGGTGTAGCCGGTGCGGCCGTCCGGCATGGTCACACGGTAGAAGCCCTCGCCGCGGATGGCGACGTCGTAGTCCTTCTCCGTGGAGGTCAGGGTGCCCTGCGACATCACCCGGGCGGTCGAGGTGGTCTTCACGCCCGAGCCGATCGCCAGCCCGGCGGGGAGCTGCGTGTTCTGCTCGGAGGTCGAGGAGCCGGCCCGGCGCAGGTTCTGGTAGAGCAGATCCTGGAAGTGCACCTGCTGGCGCTTGTAGCCGGTGGTGCGCAGGTTCGCGATGTTGTTGGAGATGACCTGGACGTTCAGCTCCTGGGCCGCCATGCCGGTGGCGGCGGAGTAGAGGGCGCGCATCGCCGGTCCCCTTAGGCGACGTTGGCGAGGCGGCTGATCGCCGTGCCCCGCAGCTCGTCGAGGCGCGTGATCATGCTCGACACCATGGTGTAGGACCGGTTCACGTCCATGAGCCGGGTCATCTCGATCACCGGGCGGACGTTCGACCGTTCCAGGGCGCCGGATTCGACGCGGCCTTCGAGGCCGGCCGAGGTCGCGGCCTCCGGCGAGGCGTAGAGGTTACCGCCCTCGTTGGTGAGCCGCTGGGGGTTGGCGAAGGTGACCAGCTTGATCTTGCCGCGGATGCCCAGATTGGTCGACACCGTGCCGTCGGAGCCGATGGCGAGGCCGGTCTCCTGCGCGTTGATGCTGATCGGGCCGCCGTCGCCCACGACCGGGTCGCCGTCGCTGGTCACCAGGGTGCCCTGCGCGTTGATCTCGAAGGCGCCGTTGCGGGTGTAGCGTTCCCCCTGGGCCGATTGCACGGCGATGAAGGCCGGTCCCTTGATGGCGACGTTGAGCGGGTTGCCGGTCTGCTCGATCGGGCCCTGCCCCAGGTCGAGGGTGGTGCCCTGGTCGATGACGTAGGACAGGCGCCGGTCCGGCCGGGCGAAGGAATCCGCGCTCGCCACCGGCGTCAGGTATTCCTGGAAGCGGCTGCTGCGGGCCTTGAACCCAGTGGTCGACACGTTCGCCATGTTGTTGCCGATCACGTCCAGTTCACGCTGGAGCGCCATCTGGCTCGACACGCCGACGAGGAGAGCATTCTGCATCGTGGACTCTGGGACTCGCGTGCCGCGGTGGCGGCAACGATCCATTCAGCATGCGGCATGCCACGGGAAACCGTTCGGAATTTCCGTTGATATGTAGGGACTTGATTGTGAATCCGGTGGTCCTCGTGGCGGGTCGGGGCTGCGCTGCGGCAATCCTGGCCCGGCAGGAATTGCCGGCTTAACGGCACGTTAACCGTGATGCTCCGATATCGAGGCGTACCCGGGCGCGGATTCCGGCGAGAGAGCATTATTGCCATGGCCAAGAAGCCCAAGAAGGCCTCCGCCGAGGAGGGCGAGGCCGGCGCCGAAGCCGCCCCGAAGGGCAAGAAGAAGCTCATGATCATCGTCGCCGCCGCCGCGGTCCTGGTCGTGGGCGGCGGGGGGGCCTTCCTGATGATAGGGCATGGCGGTGGCCACGACGACGGCAAGGAGGTCGCCGAGGGCGGACATGGGGGCGGGCACGGGGGCGGCCACGGCGGGGACGCCGCCGGTCCCGACGGCAAGAAGCCGGTGGTGTTCGTCGAGGTGCGCGAGATGGTGCTGAACCTCAGCCCCGACCTGCCGCAAGACAAGGTCAAGTACGCCAAGGTGCGGCTCGCCCTCGAATTGAAGGACGCCAAGGTCGAGGAGGAGGTAAAGCCGCTGATGCCGCGGGTCGAGGACGCGCTGCAGGTCTACATGCGCGAATTGCGCGCGAGCGACCTCACCGGCTCGGTGGGCCTGTTCCGACTGCGCGAGGAGCTGCTACGTCGCGTCAACGTCGCGCTCTACCCCGCCAAGGTCGAGGCGGTGCTGTTCAAGGACGTGATCGTCCAGTGATGCGGCCAGAGATTCTTCCCGTCATCAGCGCGGCACACGGCCGGGGCCCGAGCGAGCAGGCCTGATGGAACCCGAGGACGCACTCCACGAGGACGACTGGTCCGCCGCCCTGCTGGAGCAGGGGGCCGAGGGCGGTGACTCGTCGCTCGCCGAGGAATGGGGCGCGGCGCTCGCCGAACAGGGCACGACGCGCAGCGCAGGGGACGTCGCCGCCGAATGGGCGACGATGATCGAGGACGGGGAGAGCGACAACCTCCCCGAACTCGCCGGTAACGACCGGGTGCTGAACCAGGACGAGATCGACGGCGTCCTCGGCTTCTCGATGCGCGAACTCTCGGCCTCCGGGGCCGGGGGCGTGCAGGCCATCGTCGATTCGGGCGTCGTCCAGTACGAACGCCTGCCGATGCTGGAGATCGTCTTCGACCGGATGATCCGGTTGTTGTCGACCTCCCTGCGCAACCTCTTCCAGGACAACGTCGAGGTGACGCTCGACAACATCACCTCTGTGCGGTTCGGCGACTACCTCAACGCGATCCCGCTGCCGACGCTGCTCGGCGTGTTCCGGGCCGAGCAATGGGAGAATTCCGGCCTCGTCACGGTCGATTCCAACCTCGCCTACGCGACCTTCGACCTGCTGCTCGGCGGCAAGCGCGGCGGCACGTCGAGCCGACTCGACGGCAGGCCGTTCACCGCGATCGAGATGACGCTGGTCCGTCGCCTCGTGGAGATCGTGCTGGGTGACCTGGAATTGTCGTTCCAGCCGCTCTCGCCCGTGACCTTCGGCATCGACCGGATCGAGACCAATCCGCGCTTCGCCACCATCACCCGGCCCGGCAATGCCGCGATCCTGATCAGCCTGCGCCTCGACGTCGACGGGCGCGGCGGCATGCTGCAGATCCTGTTTCCCTACGCCACGATCGAGCCGATCCGCGAGCTCCTCACCCAGAGCTTCATGGGCGAGAAGCTCGGCCGCGACCATGTCTGGGAAGGCCACCTCGCCACCGAGATCTGGCAGGCCGACGTGACCATGCAGGCGGTGCTGCACGAGATGATGTTGCCGCTCAAGCAGGTCATGGGCCTCAAGGTCGGCGACACGCTGATGTTCGAGGCCAAACCCTCCGATCTCATCACCGTGCGCTGCGGCGACTGGGCGCTGACCCAGGGCCGGATGGGCCGCGTCGACGGCCACATCGCCGTGCAGGTCACCCGGCCCCTGCGCCGCTCGCGCACGACGATCCAGGCCTACGAGGCCTCCATGAACAACCGCTCGGACAATTGAAGCCGCGTCCCGTCAGGTGGTCGCCGGCTTTCGGAAAAACACGATGCCGATCAACAAACTAGCCCAGCGTCTAGGGTCCGGTGCCCCGGACGTTGGGCGAGGATCGATGAGGGTCCCATCATGAGTCTCTTCGTCACCCTCGCCACCGACATCCTGGTGGCGGTCCTCCTGGCAGCGACCATCGTCACATCCCTGCGGCTCTCGCGCCGGATCGGTCAGCTCAAGGGCGACGAGGGCGCCCTCCGACAGACGATCGGCGACCTGATGGTGGCGACCGGCACCGCCGAGCGCGCCATCGCGGGCCTGCGCGCCGCGATCGACGAGGCCGACCGCACCCTCAATGCCCGCCTGGAGGCCGCCGCGGCCCGCACCGTCGAGCTGTCGCAGCAGGTCGAGGCCGGGGAGGCCGTGGTCGCGCGGATCGGAGCGATCGTGGCGCAGATGCGCGCCGTGCCGGCCCGGCCGGAACCGGCGCCCGCCGCGCCGGCGGCCCCCGAGTCGGCGATGCCGACGCCGCGCCGTGCCGAACCCGCGAGCCCGAACGGCGAGCGCCTCGGCGCCGCGGCCGCAGCGGCCCTCGCCATGAGCGAGCGCGCGCTGGCCCGCGTCCGGGCGCGCGCCGCGTGACCGGGGTCAAGGCTCCGAAGATCCCGCCGCCGAAGCCGGATCCCGAGGCGAAGATACGCCGCGCCGGCACGGCGCTCCGACGCTCCCGCCCGAAGACCGTGCGGCCGGTGCGGCTGCGCCTCATCGATGCCGTGGCCCTCGCGGCGGGCGGGCTCCTCGTCCTGAAGCTCCTCAGCCTGCTTCAGGCCGGCCTGCCGGAGAGCGGTCTCCTGCCGGATTACGGACGGGCGGTGGCCCGGGCCCGCACCGGTTTCGACGTGTCCGATCCCGTCACCACCGGATCGGTCGGCACCAAGGCGGAGCCCGCCGAGCCCGAGAAGGCGCCGGAACCGCCCCCGGCCCAGCCGGCCGCCGCCGCGGCTTCGGCGTCCCCCACCGAGCGCGCGATCCTGGAGAAGCTCGGCGCCCGGCGCGACGCCCTGCGCCAGAAGAGCGACGAACTGGAACTGCGCGAGAAGATGCTGGGGGAGGCTGAGCGGAAGCTCGAGACCGGGCTCGGCGATCTCAAGAAGGCCGAGGACAAGGTCGACGCGGTGGCCAAGGCCAAGGAAGATTCCGAGAAGCAGGGCCTCAAGAACATCGTCACGATGTACGAAGCGATGAAGCCCAAGGATGCCGCCCGGGTGTTCGACCGGCTCGGGCACGAGGTGCTGGTCCCAATCGTTCTGGCCATGAACCCGCGCAAGATGGCCGAGGTTCTGGCGGTGATGCAGCCGGAGACCGCCGAGCGCCTGACCGTGGCGCTCGCCAACCGCGCCCGGGGCGGTGCCGGGACGCAGGTCCAGGCCGGCGCGGGTCTGCCTGCGAGCGAGCTTCCGGCGATCGATCCCGGGCCGCCGGCACGGTAGCGCCGCCCCCCGGCTTTCCGCGCGTCTGGCGCGGGGCCACGGCGCTATGATTTATGGTGCGGGCTCGGACGCCCGGTGTAGGATCCCGCCCAACAGAACGCCGTCGCGCCCCGCGCGGCGCGCGCCGGGAGCAACCGCATGTCCGATCTGGCGACCCTCTGCGGCCTCTCCGGCCTCAGCCCGGAGCCGACCCCGCTCGCGGGCTCGGCGCTCGTCATGATCGACTTGCAGCAGACCTATCGCGAGGGGGGTCATGCGGCTCGACGGCGTCGAGAGCGCCCTCCGCGAGGCGGCGGATCTCCTGCGGCGTGCGCGGGCGGCCGGCATCCCGATCCTGCACGTGCGACACGATGCCGGGCCCGGTTCGCCCTACGATGTGACCGCTCCGATCGGCCAGATCAGTCCGGAAGTGTCGCCGCAGGGCAGCGAGCCGGTGATCACCAAGGCCTATCCGAATTCCTTCGTCGGCACCGACCTCCAGGCTCGGCTCGAGGCGACGGGCGTGAAGGACGTCGTGCTGGCGGGCTTCATGACGCATATGTGCGTGAATTCCACCGCCCGCGGCGGCCACCACGCTCGGCTTCCGCCCGACCGTGGTGGCCGCCGCCACCGCCACGCGCGATCTGCCCGGCCCGGACGGCAGCGCGGTGCCCGCCGCCCAGCTCCAGGCCGCGAGCCTCGCCGCGCTGGGCGACCTGTTCGCCGTGGTGGCGCGCCGGCAGGCCGACATCCCGGACTGAGCCGCGCGGGCGAATCCCGGGCGAGACGCGCCGCCGCTAGGCTCGGGCGGATAGCCGTCGCAGCGTGGCGGCCACCTCCGCCGGTCCGGGGCGCCGGGTCGGGTCTGCCTGCAGGCAGACCTGTTCCAGGGACCGCAGGTCCGCCGGGGGCTGAGCGCAACGGTCGAGGAGCTCGCCGAGCAGGATCCCCAAGGCCCGCACCTCGATTCGTCCGAGCGCCGCCCCGCCCTCCCCCGCCGGCAGCGCCGAGGCGGCCCCGAAGTCGCTGAGTACGGCCGCGCCGGTCCCGGCATCCCAGAGCGTGTTGTGGGCGTAGACGTCGCCATGGAGCAGGCCGCGCCCGTGCAGGTGGGCCACCGCCTCGGCCACGGATTGTGCGATCCGCAGGACCCGCTCCCGATCGAGCCGCAGATCCGGATCGTAGACGTCGCGGCTGCAGCTCGCGAGGCTCGGCGGTCCGGCGAGGACGCGCCAATGCGGCGGCAGCAGCCGGAGCAGCAGACCCTGGGTGCCGTCGGGATGGCCTTCGAGCCGGCCGAGGGCGCCTGTGAGGGCCGGATGCGTACCGGCCGCCAGGCAGGCTTCCATCTCGCGCTCGGGCAGGCCGTCGCTGGTCATCGCCCCCTTGAACAGCTTCAGCGCCACGGGCTCCCCGCGCCACGATGCGCGATGGACCCGGCCCGAGGCCCCCTCCCCCAGGAGATCGCCGACCGCCACCTCCCCCCAGGGCACGCGCGCGGCCGCCGCTGGCTCCGTCGCCGGCTCGGCGGGATTGCCCGCATAGGCGATCCAGGCGAGGCGCGGCAGCCCGGTGAGCCAGGGCGGCAGGGCGTCGAGCCGGTTGCAGGATAGGCGGATCAGCTCCAGATTGTCCGCGGCCGCGAGGCCCTCGGGCAGATGCGCGAGCCGGTTGCCGGCCAGCATCAGCTTCTGCAGGTGCGGACGGGCGCCGATTGCATCAGGAAGAGTGCCGATCCGGTTGTCGGTGAGCGTGAGCCAGCGCAGATCGCGCGGCAGCGACTCCGCCGGCACTTCTTGGATGCCGCAGCCGCGGAAGCCGAGCTGGCTCAACGTCGGGCAGTCGCCCAGGACCGGCGGCAGGCGCGGGAACGGGTTACCGGAGGCGAACAGCACCCGCAGGCGGTGCAGGCGGCCGAGATCGGCCGGCAGGTCGGTCAGGGTACCCCTGCCGAGGTCCAGCACCTCCAGCGTGTCGGCCAGCGCGAAGACCTCCCGCGGGACTTCCGTGAGCCCGTCGGGCAGCCGCAATTCGCGGGCGCCGCCAAGCTCACCGCGCCGCAGGGCCGCAAGCGTTTCGGTCCGGTCCAACCCTCAGCCCCGCTTGAAGAAGGCGTCGGCCGCCCCCTGCGCCGCCTGCTTGGCCGCCCGCGCCGCCTCGATCCGGGCGATCTCGGCCCGCAGCAGCGCGATGCGCGCGTCGAGGTCGGAAAGCGACAGCGTGTCGAGGGGCTGCCCGATCTCGTGGACCGCGGCCTTGCGCGGCCGTTCGTCGTCGTCCCGCACGTCGTCCTCCCTATAGGAACGGTCGTCCGGCGCCGTCCCAGGGCAGGCCCAGATGGGCCGCCACCGTGGCGCCGATATCCGAAAGGCTGTCCCGCCGGCCGATGGAGCGGGGCGTCACGCCGGGTCCGAAGGCTAGGACCGGCACCTGCTCGCGGGTGTGGTCGGTCCCGGTCCAGGTCGGGTCGTTGCCGTGGTCGGCGGTGATGATGGCGAGGTCGCCGGGGCGGAGCGCCGCCTGGATCTCCGGGACCCGGGCGTCGAACGCTTCGAGTTCAGCGGCATAGCCCGGCACGTCCCGGCGATGGCCGTACTCGGTGTCGAAATCCACGAGGTTGACGAAGACCAGGCCGCCGTCGGGCAGGTCGGCCAAGGCATCGAGGCCCGCTTGCAGGCAGGCGGCGTTCGGACCCGGCTTGATCTCGCGGCCGGTGGCCCGGTGGGCGAAGATGTCGCCGATCTTGCCGACGCTCACGATGCTCCGGCCGGCCGCCGCGGCGCGGTCGAGCAGGGTGCGCCCCGGGGGTGCCACCGCGAAGTCCTTGCGGTTGCCGGTCCGGCGGAACCCTGCGTCCGCCAAGCCCACGAAGGGACGGGCGATGACCCGGCAGACCCGGTACGGATCGCACAGGCGGCGCGCGACGCGGCATAGGGCGTAGAGCGCTTCCAGGCCGAAGGCCTCCTCGTGGGCGGCGATCTGGAACACGCTGTCGGCGGAGGTGTAGCAGATCGGCCGGCCGGTCCGGACGTGCTCGGCCCCGAGTTCATCGATGATGGCGACGCCGGGGGCGTGCCGATCGCCCAGAATCCCGGGCAATCCGCCCTCCGTGATCAGGGCCTGCGTGAGCGCCGCCGGGAAGGCCGGCCGCGTCTCGGGGAAATGGCCCCAGGGTTCGGGCATCGGCAACCCGGTGATCTCCCAGTGGCCGGACGGTGTGTCCTTGCCGGCGGCAATCTCCACGGCATGGCCGTAGGCGCCGGCCGGCCGGCCCGCGGTGTCGAGACCGGGCGGGATCCGGCCCGAGGCGCCGGCGGCGGCGAGCCCGAGGCCGAGGGCGGAGAGATGGGGCAGGCGCAGCGGGCCGGCGCGGAGTCCCGCCCGGTCGCCCAGGCCCGCCGCACAGTGTTCCGCGATGTGTCCGAGTGTGTCGGAGCCGGCATCCCCGTAGGCATCGGCGTCGGGGGCGCCGCCGATGCCGACGGAATCGAGGACGATCATCAGCGCGCGCGGCACGGTCAGACGGGCTCCAGCTCGGTCGGCGCGTCGCTGTCGAGGGCGAAGGCGGCCTTGAACAGGGCGCGCGTATAGGCGGTCCGCGGATCGGCGAAGATCGTCTCGGCGGGGCCTTCCTCGACCACGCGGCCGTTCTGCATGACCATCACGTAGTTGGCGAGCGCCCGCACGACCTTCAGGTCGTGGCTGATGAACAGGTAGGCCAGCCCGCGCTCCCGCTGCAGGTCGCGCAGCAGGGTCACGATCTGGGCCTGGACCGAGCGGTCCAGCGCCGAGGTCGGCTCGTCGAGCACCACGAAGCGGGGGTTCAGCACGATGGCCCGGGCGATGGCGATGCGCTGGCGCTGGCCGCCGGAGAATTCGTGCGGGTAGCGATCCATGGCGGCCGGGTCCAGGCCGACATCGGCGAGCGCCTTCGAGACGACCGCCCGGCGCTCGGCCCGGCCGCGCACGGCACCCTGCACCACCAGCCCCTCGGCGACGATATCGGCCACGGACATGCGCGGCGACAGCGAGCCGTAGGGGTCCTGGAAGACGACCTGCATGTCCCGCCGCAGGGGCCGCATCTGCGCCACCGTGAAGCTGTCGATCGTGCGGCCCAGGAACACGATCGGCCCCTCCGAGGCCGTCAGCCGCAGCAGGGCGAGACCCAGCGTGGTCTTGCCCGAGCCGGATTCGCCGACGACGCCCACGGTCTCGCCGGCGCGGACCTTCAGCGAGACCCCGTCCACCGCCTTGACGTGGCCGGTGACCCTCCGGAGCAGGCCGGTCTTCAGGGGGAACCAGACCTTGAGCGGCCCGGCCTCGAGCAGGTTTGCGGCATCGGCCGGGACCGGGTTGGCGCGGCCCTTCGGCTCCGAGGCGATCAGGCGCCTCGTGTAGTCGTGCTGCGGGTCGGCGAAGACCGCCTTCGTCGCCCCCGCCTCCACGATCCGGCCCTTCAGCATCACGCAGACCCGGTCGGCGATCCGCTCGACGATGCCGAGATCGTGGGTGATGAACAGCATCGCCATGCCGAGGCGTTTCTGCAGATCAGCGAGGAGCGCCAGGATCTGCGCCTGGACCGTGACGTCGAGGGCGGTGGTCGGCTCGTCGGCCACGAGCAGGTCCGGCTCGCAGGCGAGCGCCATGGCGATCATCACCCGCTGGCGCTGGCCGCCGGAGAGTTCGTGCGGGTAGGCGCCGATGCGGCGCTCCGCGTCGCGCAGGCCCACGAGGTCCAGCAGTTCGAGGATGCGCCGGCGGGTGGCGCGCCCCGTCAGGCCGCGGTGGAGCCCCAGGACCTCGCCGATCTGCCGCTCGATCGTGTGGAGCGGATTCAGCGACGTCATGGGTTCCTGGAACACCATGGTGATGTCGGCGCCGCGGACGTCGCGCATCGCGCGTTCCGGGAGGGTCGCGAGGTCGCGGCCCTTGAACAGGATCCGGCCCTCCTGGCGCGCCGCCCCGTCGAGGAGCCGCAGGATCGCGAGCGCCGTCACGGACTTGCCGGAGCCGGATTCGCCGACCAGCGCCACGGTCTCGCCGCGCCGGATGGTGAAGTCGATCCCGTCGACCGCCGCCGTCTCGCCCGCGCGGGATCGGAAGGCGACGGACAGGTTCTCGACGGCCAGCAGCGGCTGGGATTCATCCAACGTCATGCCGCTCCTTATAGCGCGCGGGGCCAATGACCCTAGTCTATCTTGCTGCGACGATGGTCCGCCCGGTCGCGGCGGATCGGACGGGAGATCGCGATGACGGCCGGATCCCACGCCTTCGCCGCCCGGATCTGGCAGGCCCTCGACGGGCCGACCGGCGCCCTCGACCGCCTGCACGTCACCGGGATAGGCGCCCTGCCCTCGGCCTTCGCGGTGAGCGACCTCGCGGCGGGCTCGGTCGCGGCGGCCGCGCTGGCGCTCGCCGAGGTCGCGGAACTGACGGGGCCGGTGACCGTGGACCGGCGGCTCGCCTCGTTCTGGTTCGCGACGTCGCTGCGGCCGGAAGGCTGGCGCGTGCCGGCGCCCTGGGACCCGGTCGCGGGCGACTACAAGACGCGGGACGGCTGGATCCGGCTCCACACCAACGCGCCGCATCACCGGGCGGCGGCCGAGCGCGTGCTCGGCGCCCAGGCGGATCGCACCGGCATGGCGCGGGCGGTGGCCAACTGGGACACGGCCACCCTGGAGGCCGCGATCCTGGCCGAGGGTGGCTGCGCCGCCGAGATGCGCGGGCTCGACGCCTGGGCCGCGCACCCGCAGGGCCGTGCGGTGGCGGCCGAACCTCTGGTGGCGCTGGCGCCGTGTGGCGGCCGGCCGACGAATGCGGCGGCATCGGGCTGGGCGCCCCGGCCGGGGCGCCCGCTGGCCGGCCTGCGCGTGCTCGACCTGACGCGGGTGCTGGCCGGGCCGGTGGCGACGCGCTTTCTCGCGGGCTTCGGGGCCGATGTGCTACGCATCGACCCGCCCAACTGGACCGAGGCCGCCATCGAGCCGGAGGTGACCCCCGGCAAGACCTGCGCCCGCCTCGACCTGCGCCGCGACACCGACCGGGCCACCTTCGACGCCCTGCTGGCCGGGGCGGACGTGCTGGTCCACGGCTACCGGCCCGGCGCGCTGGACGGGCTCGGCTACGGGGCGCGCACCCGGTCGGACCTGGCGCCGGGCCTCGTCGAGGTCTGCCTCGACGCCTATGGCTGGACCGGCCCCTGGGCCGGACGGCGCGGCTTCGACAGCCTCGTCCAGATGAGCACCGGGATCGCGCAGGCCGGGCAGGATTGGCGCGGGGCCGACGCTCCGGTGCCGCTCCCGGTCCAGGCCCTCGATCACGCCACCGGCTACATGATGGCGGCGGCCGTGCTTCGGCTGCTGAGCCGGCGCCGGTCGGACGGCACCGGTGGCCGGGCGCAACTCTCCCTCGCCCGCACGGCCGCCTTCCTGATCGAGGCGGGTGCGGCTCCGCCCGAACCGGCCTTCGCGGCCGAGACCGCGGAGGATCTGGCGCCGGACATCGAGGCAACGGCCTGGGGCCCGGCGCGGCGCCTGCGGCCGCCGGTTGCCATCGCGGGCGCCCCGATGCGCTGCGAGCGACCGGCGCGTCGTCTGGGGGAGGATGCACCGGCCTGGGCGACCGATGAGCACGGTGCCGTGATCGGCCGCGCCCCACCCTGTCCGACGGATTGATCCGCAACCGGAGGTCGCTACAAGCGCCGATGTGGACATCTCACGCCTGCGCCACGGCGCGCTCCTCGCCCTCTTCCTCCTCGGCTCGGCCCGTCCGGCCGCCGCCGTTCCATCCGAGGGGGCGACCGAGACCGTCGAGCAGGCGCTGTGCCGCCTGATCGACGAATCCGCCAAGGCCCGTGCCCTGCCGGTGCCGTTCCTGACGCGGCTGATCTGGCGCGAGAGCAGCTTTCGCGTGGGCGTCGTCAGCCCGGCGGGGGCACAGGGCGTCGCCCAGTTCATGCCCGGGACTGCCCGGGAGCGCGGGCTCCTCGACCCGTTCGACCCCGAACAGGCGATCCCGCACGCCGCCCACCTGCTGGCGGACCTGAAGGGCCAGTTCGGCAATCTCGGGCTCGCCGCGGCGGCCTATAACGGGGGGGCGGCCCGTGTCAGCAAGTGGCTGGCCGGGGATGGCGGCCTGCCCGCCGAGACCCGCGCCTACGTGGCCGCCATCACGGGCGTCCCGGCCGACGATTGGCGCACCGGTCCCGCCAAGGCGATCGAATACCCGGAGGGCGGCGCGCCCAAGAAGCCCGAGACGGCGGACGCGAAACCGGAGCCGGCGCAGACCTGTCTTCAGGTCACCGCCAGCCTGCGCATCCCGTCCCGCGGCGATCGCTTCGCCCTGGGGGCCAACGAGGGCCCGGCCGCGCCCTGGGGGATCCAGCTCGCCGGAAACTTCTCCAAGGCGCTGGCGCTCCAGAGCTTCAACCGGGCGCGGAGCGCCTATGCGGGGGTGATCGGCGACGTGCGGCCAATGATCATTGGCACGCGCCTGCGCAACCGTGGCACCCGGGCGTTCTACCGGATCCGGATCCCGGCACAGAACCGGCAGGCCGCCGACGACCTGTGCGGCCGCATCCGCAAGGTCGGGGGCGCCTGTTTCGTGCTGCGGACCTGATTTTTCGCACGCCGCCGCGCGGCCGTCATCAATCCGCCCCGAGCCTGGCGCCGTATGGGCCGGTCGCGACAACCGGACGGGATATGACACGGCTCTTCACTGCGCTTGCCAGCCTGCTCTGCCTCGGGCTCGCCGCGTTCGGCCTCAACGCGGCTTCGCCGCTCGCGCTGTTCGACGCGATCGGCCCGCGGGATCCGGGCGGGCGCCTCGCCGCGAAGGACCAGCCCTTCGGTGAAGGGTCGCGGCGGCGGCTCGACGTCTACGTGCCCGCCGCGGCCGCCGAGAACGCCCCCGTCCTTGTGTTCTTCTACGGCGGCTCCTGGCAGAGCGGCTCGAAGGACGACTACGCCTTCGTCGGACATGCGCTCGCCGCCCAGGGCTTCGTCACGGTGCTGCCGGACTATCGGCTCTATCCCGAGACGGCGTTCCCGGGCTTCCTGGAGGACGGCGCCGCGGCGCTCGCCTGGGTGCGCGACAACATCGCGGCCTATGGCGGCGACCCGCGCCGGATCGTCCTGGCCGGGCATTCCGCCGGGGCCTACAACGCCGTGATGCTCGGCCTCGACCCGCGCTACGTGATCGCGGCCGGCGTCGATCCCAAGGCGATCAAGGCGGTGGCCGGCCTGTCCGGCCCCTACGATTTCCTGCCCCTCGATCAGGACACCACAATCAAGGTGTTCGGACAGGCGCCCGACGCGGCCGCGACCCAGCCGGGCAGCTTCGTCGGCCCGCTGTCACCCCCCGCCTTCCTGGCGACCGGCGATGCCGACACGGTGGTGAAGCCCCGGCACACCGTCAGCCTCGCCGCGCGCCTGCGCGCCGAGCATGTGCCCGTGCAACAGCGGATCTATCCCGGCCTCGACCACAAGGACACGCTGCTGGCTCTGTCGGTGACCTTCCGCTCGAAGGCCCCGGAACTCGCCGAGATGGCGGCGTTTCTGATGCGCCAATCCGCCAGCCGGTCGCAGTATACGATGCGGCGCTGATCCCGGAAAACCTTCGTCAAGGTTAGTGCGCGATCGGTGGGTGCATCTTTTGATTTGCCATCGCCCGGGCCGGGTCCGGGACTAAGATGAGGCTGCGGCCAACCACGCCGTCCCAGACAGAAGCCACCAACGTCCGACCCAATTCTCTCATCCTCGGGTGCCGGAGCGCGGCGGAGCCTTCCTTCCGGGCCCGCTGACGCGGTCACCCCGGGATAACAGAAGTGGGTGGGATTACCGGGATGCTTCTCTGGGACCTCGATGGGTCGCGGGCTCGGCGGTGGAACGGGACATGGCTTCTGCGGACGCGGCGATCGGGATCCCCGCCGAGGGGCGGCACCAGGGCATCGCCGGCCGCGATGTTCCGGACGTGCTGCGCGTGCTCCTGAACGGGGCAGTCTTCGTCCTCCTCTGGAATCATGTCTGGCTGAAGGACCTGTCCGATCGCTCGATCCTGGCGGCCTCCGAGGACGGCAGCCTGCTGACCCAGGTGCTGTTCCTCGCCGCCGGTGCCGCCATGGCGGCGGCGATCCACCGGATCGGCGTGCGGCACCTGCGCCCGCTGATGACGCGGCCGCTCCTGCTCTGCGCCCTCTGGCTCGGCCTGACGACCCTCCTGTCCATCGAACCGGGCCTGTCGCTGCGGCGGCTGGCACTGTTCGCCATCGCCGCCATGCTCTCGGCGGGTGTCCTGATCGTCGCCCGATCCCCGCGGCAATTGGCGTTGACCATGGCCGGGGCGGCCCTGGTGATCGTGCTGTCCTCTTACCTGGCGGTGGCGTTCGTACCGAGCCTCGCGATCCATTCGGCCTTCGACGTCAATTCCGATCCGAGCCATCCGGGCCTCTGGCGCGGGATCTTCCCGCAGAAGAACGAGGCCGGGGCCGCCATGGTGATCCTGGTGATCGTCGGCCTCTACGTCGCCTCGGCGGCGAGCCGGCTCCTGGGCTGGGGGATCGTGCTGTTGGCGGCGGGGTTCCTGGTGGCGAGCGGCTCCAAGACCGCGATCCTGCTGCTGCCGGTGATCCTCGCCACCACGGGGCTTTGCCAGATCCTGACCGGGGGCCTCGCCCGGGGCCTTCTGCTCCTCGGCCCGGTGGTCGGGTTCTCGCTGATCTCCATCGGTTCCGTCCTGGTGCCGCCGATCCAGGACGCGGTCGGGGCGCTCCTCACCGACGCGACCTTCACGGGGCGCAGCGAGATCTGGCAATTCGCCATCGACAACATCCTGATCCGGCCCTGGCGCGGCTGGGGGCTCGGCGCGTTCTGGATGACCGAGCGGACCATGTATGCCGGCTCCGAGGAACTGACCTGGGTCAACACCGTCGATCACGCTCACAACGCCTATCTCGACACGGCGCTGATCGGCGGCCTGCCGCTCCTCGCGCTCACCGTGGCGGCCTTCGTGCTCGCCCCCGTGCGCGACCTGCAGCGTGTGGCCGGCGGCGGCCGTCTGGACGCCGAGACGCTGCTGTTCCTGCGGTTCTGGTTCCTGGGCCTCGTCTCGGCCTCGTTCGAGACGGTTCTGTACAACGGCAACAACGCCACCTGCTGCATGTTCATGATGGCGGTGTTCGGCCTGCGGCTGCGCACGCGCTACGCGCTCGCCGGCAATCGAGGCGGCTGATCCGCCTGTCACGCCGCGCCGTCATCGCGAGCGCCGCCCTCGACGGTGTGACACCGGCCCGCGATGAGCCGGCCTCACCGAACTCCGCCCACGCGACGGCGCGGCGGGTCTCGTCCGCCGGTCTCGCTAATGACGACCATGGGGTGGATTCGAAGCGATTTGATATGGGATCCGACGTTCAGCGCATCGTCCTGAAGATCTCAATCAGGACGATGTGCTGAGTCTCTGATTTTGCATCATCATTTTCCGAAATCCGGAAATTATGTCTTGGGATGATGCTTGGAGCACATCCGTTCACGCAGATCTCGGTCCACGACAGTCGCGTGCCGATGGCCTCGGCCAACGCGACCGCACCCCTCATCCGGGCAGACTACCAAATTCACATTTTAAAGGAAGTAGCGCGGATCCCCTGGCTTTGCTTGCAGGAAGAGACGAGATAAGCACCGACGCCAGAACTGAAGCAAAGCCACATTCATCGTCGGTTACAAAATCATACGTAGCTGATTTGGCCTTTTGCATGCCAGCCAAAATTGTATAAATTTTAGTCGCACCGGACGATCACCGATTAGCGTGATCTCAATATCTTACTTGCACCATCCCACCTGAGGTGTTCGCTCGGACTTTTACGGATGGCAAGCAGCATCGGATCGGTCACCCCGCGCGGCGCGGACACCCTGTCATTCAAACCCCTGGGGCAGGCGCAATCGGCCAAGTCGGTCCAGGCGGCACAACAGGCTTCCCGGACGCAGGCGGGAGTCGCGGCAGCGCAGCAGGCGCTCGCCGACGCCAACAGCGTCGTCGATCAGGACAAGCGCAATCATAGCCCCAGCTGCGTCGCCTGCGACCAGAAGCTGGTCGATAAGGCGCAGGCACAACTCGCTCACGCCAAGGCGTCTGCGAGCGACAAGAACGTGCAGACGCCGCCCGCACCTGGCACCACCGTCGATTATTACGGCCTAATCCCACCCGCCTCCGGCGGCACCGGCCGCGGGCGCCGGTCGTCGCCGATCGCCACGAAGGTGAAGGTCGCCTCCGTCACCTTCATGGTCGTCTCGCTCGCCCGCTCGCGCCGCCAGACCTCGACCTGAATGCGGAGGGACGAGCGCCCAACCGTGACCAGCCACGCGTAGAGGCTGACCTCGTCGCCGACGAAGACCGGATGATGGAACGTGATCGCGTCGACCGCGATGGTGGCACAGCGTCCACGCGAGCGTCGGGCCGCGACGTTGCCGGCCGCGAGATCCATCTGCGCCATCAGCCAGCCGCCGAAGATGTCGCCGGCCGGGTTGGTGTCGACGGGCATTGCGATTGTGCGGATCACCGGCAGCCCGCGTTCGGTCGGTTGCGAACCCGCGTCGGCGCCGGCCGCGCTCCCCTCGTCAGCCATCGATCGGATGAGTCCCCGCCATCATCGCTTGGAACTTTTCCAGCCAAGCTCAGTGGGCGTCAATCGGGCAGCGCGAAGACCAGGAGTGCGTCGCCGGTGCCGAAGCCCGCCGCCTTCGTGTAGGACGCGCCGCCCGCCGCCACCGCGACGTATTGCCGGCCGTCGAGGGCATAGGTCATGGCCGGGCCGCTGATGCCCGCCCCGCACTGGAAGCGCCAGAGCACCCGGCCGTCACCGGAATCGTGGGCATCGAGGTGGCCGTCCTCCTCGCCGGAGAAGACCAGGCCGCCGGCGGTCGCGAGCGTCCCCCCGGACAGGCGGCTCGCCGCGCGCACCGACCAAGCGATCCGGCCGCCGTCGGCAAGATCGACGGCGCTGAGCGTGCTGAAGGCGGGCTCGCCCTTTGCCTCGGCGGTCTCGCTGTAGCGGATCTCCGGCCGTCCGGCGGCCGCCGGCACCGTCTTTACCGTGTAGGTCGTCGCCCCGTGGCGGACCTGCACGTAGGCCAGCCGCCCGTCATAGGCGGTCGGCGGCCAGGAGACCGCGCCGAGGGGCCCGGGTGCCACCACCGTGCCCTGCGCGCTCGGCGGCGCGAACAGGTTCTTCTGGTCGAGGAGCGGCGCCGAGCGCTCCAGCAGCTTTCCGGTCGCGCGGTCGTGGACATAGATCCAGCCGGTCTTGCTCGCCGAGGCCACCGCCTTCCTCCCACCCGGCATGTCGAGCAGGAAGGGCGGCGCGGCGACGTCGTAGCCCCACTCGTCGTGGGGCACCTGCTGGTCGTACCAGCGCATCTTGCCGGTGTGCACGTCGAGGGCTACGAGGCACATCGTGTAGAGATTGTCCCCGGGCCGCGAGAGACCGAAATTCTGCGGCGCCGGGTTGCCGGTGCCGAGGAAGATCAGGCCGAGATCGGCATCGTAGGCCGGCGTCATCCAGAGGGAGCCGCCGCCGACGCGCCAAGCCTCGCGGTTGGCGGGTGCCGCCGCCTTCTCGGCCGCGATGTCCCGGTGGAGCGGCGTTCCGTCGGCGGTTTTTTCCACGAATCCGCCCTCCCAGCCCTCCGCGGGGGTGACGTACCAGCGCCAGCGCTCCGCGCCAGTCTTGGCGTCGTAAGCCGCAAGCCAGCCGCGCCGGCCGTAGCCGCCCTCGATGCCGACCACCGCGCCGCCGTCGAGGCCGCCCGCCTCGTCCTCGATGTGGAGGCCGTAGCCCGCGCCGGTGACGCCGACGATCACCAGCCCGTCGGCGACCAGCGGTGGCATCTTGAAGCCCAGGCGGCTCGAGCCCTGAACGGGTTTGCCGCCGAGCGTCGTCGCCAGCCCCGAGGCGGTCTCGGTCTCGCCCTCCTCCGGCCGGACCGCCTCCTTGTCCCAGACCACGTAGCCGGTCTTGGCATCCAGGGCGATCAGCCGTCCGTCCATGGTCGCCTCGTAGACAAGGCCGCCCGAGACGGCGAGGCCGCGGTTCGACGGCGGTCCGAAGATCTTCTCCGTCCGCGGCTTGTGGGTGTAGGTCCAGAGCGGCTTGCCGGTGCGCGCATCCAGCGCCGCGACGTTGTTCTGCGTCGTGGAGATGTAGAGGCTTCCGTCCACCATCACGGGCTGGGCCTGGAAGTAGCCGGTGACCCCGGTCTGGAAGATCCAGGCGGGGCGCAGCCGTCCGACGCTGCCGCGGTCGATCTGGGTGAGTTCGGAGAAGTTGCGGTTGCTGGGATCGTGCCCGAAGGCCGGCCAGGGGGTCTCGGCGGCGACGGCTCCGAATGGCGCCACGACCAGCCCCGCGCAAGCGAGCCAAAGTCCTGTGTCGATCCGAGTGATGGGCGGCACGGCGTTTCGTCTCCCGGTTCTCCGGTCGCCCATTGCCCCAGAGGATGCATCCCCCCGGATGTCGGGCGCCGTTGCGATCGTTTGTATCTTATGGGATACTGATTGTCCCCGAGGTGTTGACCACGGAGGTGTTCGACCGGTGGATCGACAGGCTGCGCGATGCCGCAGGCCGTGCCCGCATCCTCCGCCGGATCGTGCGCCTCCAGGAGGGTCATCGCGGACAGGTGGCCCCGGTCGGCGGTGGGGTTAGCGAGATGAAGATCGATACAGGTCCCGGTTACCGTGTCTACTTCGTCGAGCGTGCCGATGGCGGGATCGTCATTCTCCTGTGCGGCGACGACAAGGATTCGCAGACCCGCGACATCGTTCGGGCCCGCGATCTCGCACGCACAGTTTGGGTAGGCAGCGCATGACGAACGGCACGACACCGACGCGCCCCTTCGATGTGGCCACCTATATCCGCACGCCCGCGGAGGCCGCCGCCTACCTTTCGGCGGCCTTGGAGGAGAATGATCCCGCAGCGTTCCGCCAGGCGCTCGGTGACGTCGCGCGGGCCAGCGGCATGACGGCCGTGGCCGATGCCAGCGGACTTGGACGCGAGAGCCTCTACAAGGCTCTGTCGCAGGGCGGAAACCCGAGCCTCGACACCGTTCAGCGGGTAATTGCGGCTCTCGGGCTGACGATGGCCGTGATCCCATCGCAGTCTCCCGCGGCCGTGGATCTCGACTGACGTTCAGCCCACCGCCCGCGCCGCCGCGTCGAGCTGGCCCGGGGTCGCCTGCGCGCCCATGGCCCGGGCCATGTCGGCCGCGCCCTGGCCGGAGCCGTCGCGGCGATCCGGGTCGGCCCCGTGCTGGAGGAGCAGGTCGACCATCTCGGTCCGGTCGAACATCGCGGCGGTCATCAGGGCCGTGCGCGTACCGTCGCCGGTGCCGTCCACCGCGGCCCCGTGTTCGAGCAGCAGCCGCGCCACCGCCAGATCGTTCTTGAACGCCGCCCCGGCGAGGGGCGTCTGGCCCCGATCGTTGGCGAGCTCAGGATCGCCGCCGGCCTCCAGGATCACCTGGGTCGCCTCCGCCTGACCGTTATAGGCCGCGAGCATCAGCAGGCTGTCGCCCTTGTCGTTGCGCAGGTTGGCCGGCAGGCCCTGGCCGAACAGCTCGGCGAGTTCCTGCGCATGGCCCATCCGCGCGTATTGGAAGACGCGGCCGGCGAAGGCCAGGGTCTCGTCGTCGAGGGCGGGGGGCGTGTTCGTCTCTGAGGCCATCGTGTGCTCGTCTGTCACCGGGGGTGATTTGGGCCGGTGCGGGCTGCGCGTCCAGCGCCGCAGGGAACGGTTTCGCCGGCCCGCTCGTTCCAGCGGCCAACCGAAGCCGGAGCGACCCGGCGCCTGCCGGAGCGCCGCGATGCCCCGACCGTTCGAACCCTTCGCCGACGCGCTGCGCACCGCGCGCGAGATCGTCCGGGACCGGGTCGGCGCCGTCGCGGAGGGCGCCGTCCAGGCGGATCCCCGCGCCTACGACGCGGCCTGCGACGCCCTCGTGGTTCGGATCGCGCAAGCGATCGTCGACGCGGGCGAGGAAGCGGCGGCGCAAGGTGTGGGCCGGAACCACGAAGCCGCGTGAGGGTCCGGCGCCCGTTCAGTCGCGCCGCCGCCCGCCGCCGCCCTTGTATTTTGGTTTCTGTCCGCCGAGGCCCTGCGTCGAGCGGGGCTTCGGCCTTTCCTGCCAGACCGGCGCGCCGCCGCCGACCGGCAGCTCGCGGTCGGTGCCCGGACCCATATTGTCGAGGTCGGGCTTGGCGATGCGGCTGTGTCCCGCCCCGCGCGGGGCTTTCCGGCCGAACTTGCCGGCCTCGCGCTCCACATCCCCCTGCCGGGCCATCGGATCGTCCGAGACCAGCAGCTCGGTCGCCTGAAGCCGCTTGAGCTCGTCGCGCAGCCGCGCCGCCTCCTCGAAGTCGAGATCGGCGGCCGCCGCGCGCATGCGCTTCTCCAGATCGGCCAGCACCGCCTTCAAGTTATGGCCGACCGTGATCGCGTCCTTCGCCAGGCCGGTATCGACCTGGACGTGGTCGCGCTCGAACACGCTGCTGAGGATGTCGGCGATGCCGCGCTTCACGCTCTGCGGGGTGATCCCGTGCTCCTCGTTGTAGGCGAGCTGCTTGGTCCGGCGCCGCTCGGTCTCGGCCATCGCCCGCTCCATCGAACCGGTGATGTTGTCCGCGTACAGGATGCAGCGCGCGTCCGCGTTCCGGGCGGCGCGGCCGATGGTCTGGATCAGCGAGGTCTCCGAGCGCAGAAAGCCCTCCTTGTCGGCGTCGAGGATCGCCACCAGGGCGCATTCCGGGATGTCGAGGCCCTCGCGCAGCAGGTTGATGCCGATCAGCACGTCGAAGGCGCCGAGGCGAAGATCCCGGATGATCTCGATCCGCTCCAGCGTGTCGATGTCCGAGTGCATGTAGCGCACCCGCACGCCGTTCTCGTGCAGGTACTCGGTGAGGTCCTCGGCCATTCGCTTGGTCAGCGTGGTCACCAGCGTCCGGTAGCCAGCCTGCGCCACCTCCCGGACCTCGCCCAGCAGGTCGTCGACCTGGCTGCGGGCGGGGCGGATCTCGATCACCGGGTCCACGAGGCCGGTCGGACGGATCACCTGCTCGGCGAAGACGCCGCCGGTCTGCTCCATCTCCCACTTGCCGGGCGTCGCCGAGACGTGGACGGTCATGGGCCGCATCGCGTCCCACTCCTCGAAGCGCAGTGGCCGGTTGTCCAGACAGGAGGGCAGGCGGAAGCCGTATTCGGCGAGCGTCGCCTTCCGGCGAAAGTCGCCCCGGTACATGCCGCCGATCTGCGGGACGGTGACGTGGCTCTCGTCGGTGAAGACCAGGGCGTTGTCGGGCAGGTACTCGAACAGGGTCGGCGGCGGCTCGCCGGGCTTCCGGCCGGTGAGGTAGCGCGAATAATTCTCGATGCCGTTGCAGGCGCCAGTGGCCTCGATCATCTCGATGTCGAAGGTACAGCGCTGGTCGATGCGCTGGGCCTCGATCAGCCGGCCCATCTTGGTCAGCTCCTCGATCCGGCCGTTCAGCTCGTTCTTGATGCCCTTGATCGCCTGCTGCAGCGTCGGGCGCGGCGTCACGTAGTGCGAGTTCGCGTAGACCTTCACGAACTTCAGCTCGGCGATGGTCTTGCCGGTGAGCGGATCGAACTCGACGATGCTCTCGATCTCGTCGCCGAACAGGCCGATCCGCCAGCCGCGATCCTCCAGGTGGGCGGGCCACAATTCGATGGAATCGCCCCGCACCCGGAAGGTGCCGCGGGCGAAATCCGACTGGATGCGCTTGTACTGCAGGGCCACGAGGTCGGCGATCAGCTGGCGCTGCTCGATCCGCTCGGCCAACGAGACGGTGAACGACATCGCCGTGTAGGTCTCGACCGAGCCGATGCCGTAGATGCACGAGACCGAGGCGACGATGATCACGTCGTCCCGCTCCAGCAGGGCGCGGGTGGCGGAATGGCGCATCCGGTCGATCTGCTCGTTGATCGACGATTCCTTCTCGATGAACGTGTCCGAGCGCGGGACATAGGCCTCGGGCTGATAGTAGTCGTAGTAAGAGACGAAATACTCAACCGCGTTGTCCGGGAAAAAGGACTTGAATTCTCCGTAGAGCTGGGCGGCCAGCGTCTTGTTGGGCGCGAGGATCAGCGCCGGGCGCTGGGTCTCCTCGATGATCTTGGCCATCGTGAAGGTCTTGCCCGAGCCGGTCACGCCGAGCAGGACCTGATCGCGCTCGTGCACCTGCACGCCCTTGACCAGTTCGGCGATGGCGGTGGGCTGGTCGCCGGCCGGCTCGAACTCGGATCTCAGCGTGAACCGCAGCCCGCCCTCGGATTTCTGCGGGCGCTCCGGCCGGTGCGGGGTCCAGGTCTGGCCGTCCTTGAACAGCGGGTTGCCCTCGGTGAGCAGCCGCTCCAGCGCCGTCACGGTGGCTGAGGCGCCCCCATCGCCGCCGGGATCCGTCAGGTCGGCACCCTCCGGGACGGGGCCGTCCTCGGGCGGGATCAGGCCCAGGGCCTGGGCGAGGCGCGGGTCGACATCGGCGGCGTCGCCCAGGGCGTAGCCGGCCTGGGGCGCCTCCGCGAAGCCGTCGCGGGCGATCTCGGCCCGGCGCGTGGCGGCCAGGGAGGAGCCGCCGGTGGTCCCGTCCTTGGCGCCACGCTTCTTGGGCCTGCCCGGCCGGGCGGGCGCCTCGGGCGCCGGCTCCACGGGCGGCGGCCGGTTGCGGTTGAGTGCCGGGTTCAGCAGTGCGGCGAGATAGGTGTCGAGGGGCTTCAGTTCGGGCTTCGACGCCTTGGCGGACGAGGCCGTGACGGAGGCGGCGCGCGATTTCTTCGGAGCGGGCATGGACGCAATATGGGCCGTGCGGCCGCCGGGAGAAACCCTGTCCGAAGGAGAGTTTTACCGCGCCCCGGCCGCCGGTGTCGCCGGCCCGCTGGCCGGCCGGACACCGGATCGCAGGAGCGGTTTTTCCGGCCCGGTGATTGTCCGAATACAACCGGTAGGTAGATTTCATCCCATTTCAGACTCGACCTGCAGCGCCGATGCTGAGAAATTCCGCCGCCGTGACCGGTCGAATTGGCTTGCGACGATCCGGCCGGGCCGGTACTTTGCGGCGCAAAGCACGATGCAGCCCCGGGGCATGAGGCGCATGCGGGACCTGGACAAGGCATTGGCCGACATCGTGGCGATCCGTTCGCAGATCGCGCGCGACACGGCATTTCGCGGGGTCGGGGCGGCGACCGTCGCCGGCACCGGCGGCCTCGCGCTGGCCTGTGCGGCCGGCCAGGCCCTGTGGCTGGGCGATCCGGCGGCCAAGCCCGGCCTGTTCTTCGGACTCTGGGTCGCCGCCGCCCTCGCGGCCTTCGCGATGATCGGTGTGGAGGCGATGCGGCGCTCGCGGCGCCTGCATTCCGGCCTCGCCGACGCCATGGTGTGGAACGCCATCGAGGTCTTCCTGCCGGCCGCCGGCGCGGGGGCGTGCCTGGCCCTGGTGATCGCCCGCTTCGCCCCCGGGGAGGTCTGGATGCTGCCCGGCCTGTGGCAGGTCCTCGTCGGCCTGGGCCTGTTCGCTTCGGCGCGGATCCTGCCGCGGGCGGTCCAGGGCGTGGGCGCCTGGTATCTGCTCGCCGGGCTCGCCGTGCTGGCCCTCTCGGCGGAGACGCGCCTCCTCTCCCCCTGGGCGATGGGCCTGCCGTTCCTGGTCGGCCAGGCCTGGCTGGCGGGGATCATCCATCACAGCGCCCGGGCCTTCGATGACGACCGCTGACCGCGCCGTCGGGCGCTTCTCCTACGAGGGACTCGACCGGCTGATCCACGAGCGGGCGCGCCTCTCCGTGCTCACCTCCCTGGTGGCGCATCCGAAGGGCCTGCCGTTTCCGGATCTCAAGCGTCTGTGCGGGTTGACCGACGGCAACCTGAGCCGCCACCTGGCGGTGCTGAGCGAGGCGGATCTGGTGAGCCTCGAGAAGGGTCTCGCGCATAACCGCCCGCAGACGGTGTGCCGGCTGACCGACACCGGCCGACAGCGCTTCATCGGCTACCTGAGCGTCCTGGAGCAGGTCGTGCGCGATGCCGCGGAGGCCGCCGATCGCGGGCCGGAATCGGGGCGCCGCGGCCTCGATCCGGCCACGAAACCGGTGTGAGACTGTCTAAGCTTCCCGAGATTGTTAACTCCGCCCCGATAAACTTAAGCGATACCCCCATGCCGGGAGACTTTACGATGCGAAGCGAAGCGGAGCCGAGGGCCCTGCACGCCGCGATCATCATGGACGGCAACGGGCGCTGGGCGACGCAGCGCGGGCGGCCGCGTCTGGCCGGGCATCACCGGGGCGTCGAGGCGATCCGGCGCACCGCCGAGGCCTGCCCGGATCTCGGCATCGGCACGCTGACGCTCTACGCCTTCTCGGCGGACAATTGGCAGCGTCCCGCCGACGAGGTCGGCGGGCTGATGCGGCTCCTGCGCTCCTATCTGCGCAACGAGACCCAGAGGCTCGCCCGCACCGGCACGCGCCTCAGCGTCGTGGGCCGGCGGGACCGGCTGCCGGAGGGCATCCCCGAGGCGATCATCGCCGCCGAAGCCGCCACCGCGGCCGGGACCCGCCTGCACCTGCGGATCTGCGTGGACTACTCCGCCCGCGACGCGATCCTCGCGGCGGCGCAGCGCCTTCAGGGGGCGGACGCTCTCACGCGGGAGAATTTCGGCGCGCTGGTCGCCGGGCCGATGCACGGCTCGCCGGTCGAGGTCGACCTACTGATCCGCACCGGGGGCGAGCAGCGGCTGTCGGACTTCATGCTGTGGGAGGCGGCGTACGCCGAACTGCATTTCACCGAGCGGATGTGGCCCGATTTCGGGCCCGAGGACCTCGCTGAGGCGACGGCGGAGTTCCACCGCCGCGAGCGCCGGTTCGGCGGGCTCAAGGCGTCAGCCGTCCCGGCGGCGGCCTGAGCTCCGCTTGACGGGCGGGCGGCCGCGCGCAGAGGGTCCCGGCATGAGCGAGACCCTTGCCAACCGCCGCGTCCTCCTCGTCATCGGCGGCGGCATCGCGGCCTACAAGGCCCTCGATTTGATCCGGCGCCTGCGCGAGCGCGGCGCCAGCGTCTGCCCGGTCCTGACCGCGGGGGCGCAGGAATTCGTGACGCCGCTGGCCGCGGCTGCGCTGGCCGGCGAGCGAGCCCATACCGACCTGTTCGACCGGGCCTCCGAGGCGGAGATCGGCCACATCAAGCTCGCCCGGCAGGCGGATGCCGTGGTTGTGGCCCCCGCCACTGCCAACCTCATGGCCCGGATGGCGGGCGGCCACGCCGCCGACCTCGCGACCACGATCCTGCTGGCGACCGCCCTGCCGATCCTGATCGCGCCGGCCATGAACGTGCGGATGTGGGCCCACCCGGCGACCGGGCGCAACCGCGCGATCCTGGAGGGCGACGGCGTGCGCATCGTCGGCCCCAACGCCGGCCGGATGGCCGAGCCCGAGACCGGCCCCGGCCGCATGGCCGAGCCCCACGAGATCGCCGACGCCCTTGAACGAATGCTCGGCCTGGATGGCGACCGGCCCCTGACCGGCCGGCGCGTGCTCGTGACCTCCGGCCCGACCCACGAGCCGATCGATCCGGTGCGCTACATCGCCAACCGCTCCTCCGGCCGCCAGGGCCACGCCATCGCGGCGGCCGCCGCCCGGGCCGGCGCAGCCGTGACGCTGGTCTCCGGGCCGGTGGCGATCCCGGATCCGCCGGGCGTCACTGTCATCCGGGTGGAGACCGCCCGGGAGATGCTGACGGCCGTCGAGACGGCGCTCCCGGCCGATATCGCGATCTTCGCCGCCGCGGTGGCGGATTGGCGCCCGGAGCACGAGGCCGGCGCCAAGAAGATTAAGAAGGACGGCACCGGCCCCGCGCCGCTGGTCCTCGCCGAGAACCCCGATATCCTCGCGACGATCGCCCGCCGGTCCGTCGCGCGCCCGCCCCTGGTGGTCGGCTTCGCGGCCGAGACCGATGCGGTGCTGGAGAATGCCCGGGCCAAGATCGCCCGCAAGGGCTGCGACCTGATCGTGGCCAACGACGTCTCGGCGGCGGGCGGCGTGATGGGCGGGTCTGAGAACACGGTCCACCTGATCCGCCGGGACGGCACGGTGGAGACCTGGCCGCGCCTCGGCAAGGACGAAGTCGCCCGGCGGCTGGTGGTGTCTCTCGCGGGGATGGTGGCGGGCTAAATGAAAGGGTGATCTGATGAGCGACCTACCCACAGTCGATGAGCCCGGCAAATATCTGGATGTTAGTCAGCGGCTGCAATATGCGCTGTCAGCTGTGACCGTCATACGCTCGTTAGAGCTGACAGATCGTCCTATGCAATATGGACAATTGGCGCGTGCGATCGGTCTGATACCGTCCACTGGCGCCTGGAAACCTTGGCATCGGCAGCAGGTTGCCGAAATCCTTCAGGCTGTCGCCGCAGTGGAAAGGCAAGTTGGCAGGAATGCTGGGGCTGCTCCGGTCCAGTTCGAGCGGATCGTGACGAAGAATGGTGAGCCTGGTGCGGGCGTTACCCGCGATACCCGCATCGTGTCGACACCTCAGTCGGTCTCAAATTTCGACTGAGACACGACCCGTCCGGCGTCTCCCTGGCCTCGACCGGTGCGAGTCGCTAGAAGGCGCGCGACGGCCGGCGCGCACAGCGCCGGTTCCAGGGAGAAACCATGCCTCGCCTGTCCCTTATCGCCGGAGCCGCGTTGATCGCCATGACCACAGCCGCCAATGCCGAGACCGTGACCCTGCCGTCCGGTCTGCAGTACCAGGACGAAGTCGTGGGCACCGGGCCGGAGCCGAAGGCCGGGCAGCAGGTCACCGTCCAGTACACCGGCTGGCTCGACGAGGGCGGCAAGAAGGGCAAAAAGTTCGATTCCTCCCGCGACCGCAACCAGCCCTTCAGCTTCCCGCTCGGGGCCGGCCAGGTCATCAAGGGCTGGGACGAGGGCGTCGCCACGATGAAGACCGGCGGCAAGCGCACCCTGATCATCCCGCCGCAGCTCGGCTACGGCGCCCGGGGCGCCGGCGGCGTGATCCCGCCCAACGCCACCCTGATCTTCGACGTCGAGCTCCTCGGCGCGAAGTAAGGGCACGGCTGCGCGACGGCGAAAGTCCTTAAAGAATGCTGTTCGCGCAACTGCCCGACGAGCTGTTCAAGCCCCTGGCCGCGCCGAGCCGGGGCTTCAACGCCGCCCTGCTGCTGCACCTGCACCGGCGTGTCCTCGGGGCCGAGCCGGTGCGCAAGGCCGAGCTGCTGGCCGAGATCGGCGACTTCGCCGCCGGCTGGAGCGATCCGGAGGTCAGCGGCGACGAGCCGATCTCCGCCGATCCGGCCGAGCGCCGCACGGCGCTCTACCGGCGCCTCCTCGACACCGGCTGGCTGATCGAGCGCCGCGAGCGCTACGTGCCGGTGGTGGAGTTCGACCCCGAGGCGCGGCTGCTGCTGGAGGAGCTGTCGCGCCTCGAACGGGGTGAGACCCGCTCCTACGGCGGCGCCGTGCTGGAGGTGCTGGGCGGCCTGGAGAGCGCCCTCTCGGATCCGGGCAGCCGGTCCGAGGCCCTGTCCAACGCCGCCCGGGCGGCGGCGGCCTTCCTGGCGCATGTCCGCGGCCTCGCCGCCGGCATGCGCAAGGTCGAGGAGCGCATCCTGCGCGAGCCCGACCGCGCCAAGACGTTCCGGCTGTTCTTCGAGGATTTCGTCGAGCGCCACCTGATCAGCGACTACCGGACGCTGCACACGCGGTTCAACCCGTTCCGCTTCCGGGCCAGCGTGGTGCGCGAGGCCGGCCGGGCCCTGCGCGACGCGCTCACGGTCCGGGCGCTCGCCGAGGGCCTGATCCGCGAGGGCCGCAGCCCCGATCTCGACGCCGCCCAGCGGGCGATCCGGGCCGATCTCACCCAGATCCTCGCGGTGTTCGAGGGGCTCGACAATCACCTCGACGCCGTCGACGCCGTGGTGGCGCGGCTTGAGCGCCGGATCGGTGCCGCCCTCCACGTCATGGATCGGCCGGATCCGAGCGCCGTCGAGCGCGCCGCCGCGCTGCTGCGCGCCGTCGGCGGGTCGGAGATCGCCCCCGACGTCCCGGCCGAGGTCTCGCTGCTGCGGCCGCCGATCGGCCACGCGCATCTCCAGGCCCCGCGGGCCCGCAAGGCCGCGATCGACATGGAGCCCCTGCCCGACCTGGAGGACGATCCCGTGGTGGACGCCTTCGCGGCCGCCAAGGCGGCGTTCCGGCGCCGCACCACCGTCACCCCCGAGGGCATGACCGCCTTCGTGGAAGCACGGCTCGGACACGCCCCGGCGCTGCGCGGGGCCGAGATCGCGATCGCGGGCGTGGACGACTTCATCGTGTTCCAGCGCCTGCGCGAGATCGACGTCCTGTTTGACGCCAAGCTCGGCGACCTTTACGCCGTCTCGCGGCTGCCCGGGCGCGTCACCAACGGCTGGCTCGATTGCCCGGACTTCATCCTGGAGCGGCGCTCCGGTGCTTGAGGGCTTCCGCGCCATCATCGACGGCGACGAGCCCGCGCCAGCGGGCGCCCGGGCGCCGGACGCCGAGGAACTCTGCCGCGCCCTCCAGGTGCTGTTGAAGGGCCAGGTGATCTACGCCGACACCCAGGGGATCGGGCGCTCCTACGAACTCGCCCGGCACTACGCCCCGTTCTTCACCGACTATTTCGCCTGCCTCGGCTACGCGCTGACCGTCTCGCACCGTGACCAGATGGTCTCGCTGAGTCCGGCCGCGGACGCCCCGCGCCACGACATCGTCTCGGAGCGCCTGCGCAAGGACGAGACCCTCGTGCTCCTGGCGCTCCGGCTGCTCTACGAGGAGGGCCTGCGCGACCATCGCGCCGGCACTGACGGGATCGTCGAGTGCACCACCGACGAGATCGTCGAGAAGATCCGCACCGTGGCCCGCAACGAGCCCCCCGAGGAGGGACGGCTCGCCGACATCCTGCGCCTTTACGCAAGGCGCGGCGGCCTGCGGCTGGGCGAGCGCGACCGAGTCGAACGGGTCACCCCGCTCGCGCTCCTGCCGGGCCTGACGGTGCTCGCCTCGGACGCGTGGCTCGAGCGCCTGCGGGCCTGGTCCGAGGCCGGGGAGGCTTGATCGGCCCCGTGGGTGCGGGTCAGGCGGCCCGCACCGTGGCGAGGAACCGCTCGACCTCGGTGCCGAGCTCGGACGCCTGCCGGGCCATCTCGGAGGCCGAGGCCAGGACCTGCGCGGCCGCCGCACCGGTCTCCTCCGCGGCACCGGCGACCCCGGTGACGTTGGCGGTCACGGAAGCGGTGCCGGTCGCCGCCTCGGCGACGTTGCGGACGATCTCCTGCGTCGCCGCGCCCTGCTCCTCCACGGCCGCGGCGATCGAGGTGGCCATGCCGCTGATCTCCCGGATCCGTCCGGCGATCCCGTCGATCGCCTGGACCGCCTGACCGGTCGAACCTTGGATATGGGCGATCTGCGTCGCGATCTCGGCGGTCGCCCGACCCGTCTGATCGGCGAGCGCCTTCACTTCGGTGGCGACCACCGCGAAGCCCCGCCCGGCCGCGCCGGCACGGGCCGCCTCGATGGTGGCGTTGAGGGCGAGCAGGTTGGTCTGGCTGGCGATGGCCGAGATCAGGTCCACGACCTCCCCGACCCGGCGCGCGGCCCCGCTGAGCTCCTGGACCAGGCTGGCGGTCGCGCCCGCCTCGCGGACGGCGACTAGGGCCAGATCCGCGGAGGCCCCGACCTGACGGCCGATCTCGTTGACCGACGAGCCCAGCTCCTCGGTTGCCGCCGCCACCGTGTTCACGTTAGTGGAGGCTTGCTCGGCTGCCGCGGCCGCGCTGGTCGACTGGCCGGCCGTCCGGGTCGCCGTGGCGGTCAGGCTCTCGGCCGTTGTCTGCAGGTGCGTCGCCGCGGCTGTGCCGGACCCGACGATCCCGCCGACGGTGGTCTCGAACCGGCCCGCGAGCGCGATTGCGGCTTGCCGCCGCTGCGCCTCCGCATTGGTCCGGGCGAGCGCCGTCGCGGTTTCCAGGGCACGGGCATGCAGCAGGTTCTGCTTGAACACCTGGAGGGTGGCCGACATCGCGCCGATCTCGTCGCGCCGGTTCGCGCAGGGGATCTCGGCCTGCGTCTCGCCATCGGCCAGACGGCGCATGGCGCGGGTCATGACGGTGATGGGCCGCGACACGCCGACGAAGCTGTACAGGGTGGCGCCGAGTGCGATCACAAGTGTGGCGCCGAGGATGACGACGGTCCAGCGGACCGCGGCCGCCTGGCTCGCCCGGGCGGAAAGTCCGGCCGCTTCGACGCCCTTCACATGCCATTCAACCAGCGCGTGCGCAGCCTGAGCTGCCTCCGTGTAATGGTTGTGCATCGCCCCGCGATAATAGGACATCGCGGCTTCGCGCTGACTGAGACCGAACGCGCGCAGGCGGTCCCAGTCGTAGCGCTGGATTTTCAGTTTCGCCGCCAGGGCGTCGTACAGCGCCTGCTCGTCCGCCGACGCGATGCGGGCCTGATAGGCGCCGACCCTCGCGGTCCGGGCCTGGACCAAATCATCGACCGTCTTCTCACCGGCTTCGCGTTCGGAGGCGAAATCGGCGGTGGCGAATCGGACTTGCTGGAGTCGTATTCTGGCGACCAAGGCGTCGATCGCTTGCGCTTCATTCAAGGACGGCACCGCCATATCGAGTAGCTGTGAAATGTGTCCATTCACGACAAGCATATTGTAGATTGCAATGCCGACCTGAAGCGCTGCTGCGAGCATGAGAGTAGCAATGATTCCACTCAATGTGAGCTTTAGACTAGCGCGCATGACGATTATCGATCCTCCCGGCGCGAACGATACAGGGATCAAATTGTCTGACAAGTCGTGAAGTGCGGCCGCGGTGACAGGGGCGTGCGTCCCTTCCCATCGCCGATCCCGGCGAGCGGACCGGCCGTTCACCCGTCCGCCACCGATCGGAGACGATTCTGCGACAGCGCCGCGTCCGATCGATTACCGGGGAATCCGGGCCGGTGACGGCTCCGGTATCCCTTCAGGCAGGGAATACCGATTGCCTCGTCGCCTGCGTCCGCGGTCGGAATCCGCGCGGGGCCGGTGGTCGCTTGCATACGCGGGCGAACCCGGCCAACTGGAACCTCGATCCACCCGCACGTCGCCCAGCCCCCCGACCCCCGTGTACGTCCTCACCGACATCGCCCTCTCGAACTGGTATCTGATCCGCCGCGAGCAGATCCGGCTGCGCGGGGCGGCGGCGCTGGTCGGGCCGACCGGGGCCGGCAAGTCCACGATCTTCGACGCGGTCGGCACCGTGCTCGCCGGCAACAATGCCAGCCGCCTCGCCCTCAATGCCTCGGCCTCCGGGCGCAGCGCGCGCACGGTGCGCGACTATTGCCTCGGCTGGATCAGCGACCCCGCGGAGGGCGGCCGCCCGACCCGGGAATCCTGCGAGACCGTGCTCGCACTGGTCTTCGAGAACCCGGCCTCGGGGCGCGTGGTCACGGTCGGCCTGGCGCTGGCGGCCCGGGCCGCGGAGCCGAAGGAGACCGTCCTGTCGCGCTTCATCGCGATCGGGCACCGGTTCGAGATCGCCGACTATGCCCGCACCGCCCCCGGCGGCAGCTACACGGCGCCCTGGAGCGAGATCGCCGGGGACCTGCGGGCCCGGGCGGCGAGCTTCACCGAGTACCGGACCTCCGGCGAGCGCTTCACCGCCGATGTCCTGGCCACCCTGCGCGAGGGCGCGCCGGCGCCGGAGCCGCGGCATTTCCTGCGCAGTTTCGCCAACGCGGTGGCGTTCAAGCCGATCTTCGACACCAGCGCCTTCGTGCGCGCCTTCGTGCTGGAGCCGGAGCCGCTGGATGTGGAGCGGGTCCGGCAATCCATCGCCAACTGGCGGCGCCTCCTGGAGACCATCGCCGAGCTGGAGACCCGGCTGGCGCGGCTGCGCCGCCTGCGCGACCGCTACGAGGCCTGGAGCGAGGCGGTACTCGCCACGGCGGCGCACGAGCTGCGCGCGGCGTCTGCCGAGCTGCGCCGCCGCAGCCTCGACCTCGTCGCGGTCCGCACGCGCCTGCGCGAGGGCGCCGACACCCTGCGGATCGCCCGGGAGCGCGTCGCGGCGAGCCGCGGCCACGTGCGCGAGATCGACGGCGAGATCGCCGAGAAGAAGGCGCTGGCCGCCGCCGGCGCCGCCGAGGGTCGCCTCGCCGCCTCGACGCTGGGCCTCTCGATGCTGGAGCGCGACCGCAAGGAGCTGGCCGGGCGGATCGCCGACCTCGTCGGTCTCGTCGGCCAGATGGGCAAGCTCCAGCCGGTCGCCCCGATCCTGCGACAAACCTGCCCGCAGGCGGCGCGCCTGGCCGAATCCTGCGCCCGGGCGGGCCTGCGCCGCGAAGCGCCGCCCGAGGAAGTCCTGCGTCCCGAGGGGCCCCTGGCCGAGCTCCTCGACGGGCTGGCGCGATTGCCCGACTTCGAGGAGGCCCTGGAACGGGCGGCCGAGGACGCGGCCCTGAAGGCGCGTGCCCAGGAGAGCGAGGCCGAGCGCACCGCCCCCCGCACCGGCACCGGCCCGGCGGCGCGCTTGTCCTCCGACACGGTAGCGTTCCGCGGTGAGCTGGAGCGCCGCGGCATCGCGGCGATGCCGATCTGCGAACTGGCCGAGATCGTCGATCCAAGCTGGGGCCCGGCCCTGGAGGGCCTGCTCGGACGCGCCCGCGAGGCGCTGGTGGTGGCGCCGGACCGGTTGAGCGAGGCCCTCGGCGTCCTCCAATCGGGCCGCGACCGGTTCCATCGCTGCATCCTGGTCAAGACCACCGACACCGCCAAGCAGCGCGCCCGCCGCTACGACGACGGGCCGCTCACGGTGATCGAGACCAGCGACCCGCACGCGGAGGCGTTCCTGGGGGTGCGGCTCGGCGGCTACGACCTCGCCCGGGACGATGCCGAACTCGCCCGCCTCGCCCGGGCGGTGGCGCCGAGCGGGCGCACCACGGCCGGCATGGCCTATTCGGTGACCCGGAGCGTCGATCTGCTCATGACCCGCGGCCATCGCGGGCCGACCGTCGACAGCCGGCGGGTCCACGAGGCCGCGGTCGCGGAGGCGCGCCGCCTGCGCGGCGAGGCCGCGGTGCTGCGCGAGGCCGCCCGCACCGCCGCCGCGATCCGGGCCCGCATCGCCCGCGGCCTCGACGATATCGACACCCTGCGGGCCGAGCTGAACGGTCTCGACGGACGGCGGCGGACCCTCCAGACCGAGCGCGAGGGTATCGAGAAGCGCGACAGCGTGGGCCTTACCGCCGAGATCGCCGCCCTGACGACCGAACGGGTCGGCTACCTGCGCGAATTGTCGGAGACTCTGGAACCGACGCTCGATCGCCTGCTGGCCGACGAGGCGGCCCTGCGCGCCCGGCTGGTCACGATGCGCGAGGCCGCCCGCGCGGCGCTCGCGGCCCGGCGCTCGGCCCTGCGACAGCTGACGGGCGGCGATGCGGCCCGGGTCCGGGTCGCCCGCTCCGAGCGGTTCGACCCGGGGTTGATTGCCGAGGCCCGGCGGGCGCTGGCCGGCCTCGACGGCAAGGCCGCCGGCACCCGGGCGACCACCGAGCGCGGCCTCGCCCGGGAGACCGCCGAGGCGGCGCGCTCCCACGGGCGGATTGCCGAGCGGGAGCTGGCGGAGGCCTGCGCCGGCTGGCGGGTCGAGAACCCGCTCAACCAGGGGGATGCGCCGGCCATCGACGGGTTCGCCTGGGTCCGGCGGGAATACGACGCCGTGGAGGGCCACGAATTGCGGCGCTACCGCGCCCAGGCCGAGCGTGCCGAGGTCGAGATGCGGCGGCTCATGACCGAGGATCTGCTGACCCGCCTGGCCGACCGGTTCGAGCGGGTGCATGCCCGGCTGGAGGCCCTGAACGAGCGCCTCTCGGCCCGCAGCTTTACGGGCCAGACCTATGCGTTCGAGGCGGCGGTGGACCGCCGCTACGCCGCCGTCCACGCCCTCGCCACCGAGACCGCCCGCTCGCCCGAGGCCGCGCAGGCGGTGCTCGCCGGGGAGGCGGAGGGTCCGATGGCGGCGGCGCTGGAGGAGATCACCGCGCTGATCGCCGGTCAGGAGGATGCGGCGCGGCTCGCCGATTACCGCAATTACTTCGTGTACGAGATCGGCATGCGCGACCGGGCGGGCAACCGCACCACCATGTCGGCGCGGGCTTTGCGGGGCTCGGGCGGCGAGGCGCAGGCACCGTTCTACGTGGCGATCGCCGCCTCCCTCGCCAGCGCCTATTATCCGGGGGACCGGCCGGGCGACGAGAATCCGGGGCTCGGCCTGTGCCTGCTAGACGAGGCGTTCTCGAAGCTCGACGTGCGCAACAGCCAGGCGCTGGTCGATCTCTACCGGGCCTGGGGACTGCAATTGCTGATCGCGGCGCCCGAGGACAAGCGCACGACCCTGACCGAGGTGATGGACACCATCGTGACCGTCTACAAGAGCCCGGACCTGACCTCGGTCCGGATCGAGGCCGAGCACCCGCTGGAGGCGGCCCGGCGGGCGCTGCACGCGATCAACCCCGATCAGATCGGGATCGAGGGATTCCGCCAGTCCGACGCGGCGGAATAGGCGGAGGAACCACCGCCCCTACCCGGGCCGATCAGGCGCCGAGCGCCTTCAGCACGTCCCGGGCGGCGCGCTCGCCGTCGAGGGTCGCGCCGCCGACCGTCATGGCACCGCCGCCGGCCAGCGCTTCGCCGGCGAGGAACACCCGTCCGCCCATCGGCGCGCGCAGGGTGTCCCGGGCCTCCGCATGGCCGGGGGCCACGATCGAATAGGAGCCCAGGGCCTTTGGATCCGTCCACCAGCCCGCGAGCCGCCCGGCCAGGACCGCGCCCCGCGCCTTCGCGCCCAGGATCGCGCCGAGCCGCTCGGTGGCGTGCGCCACCGCGGCCGCCTCGCCGGCGCGGCAGAGGTCGCGGGCGCCATCGCCGCCGAGATTGGCCACCGCGAGGGGTCGGCCGAATGGGCCCATCTCGAAGTAGAGTGTCGGGCCGCCGGTCGCGACCGAGACCGCGTCGCCGAACGCCGCCGGATCGATCTTCCCCGGGTCGAGGCGCAGGCCGATTTTCGTGTAGGCGCCCATGTGGAGCCCGTCGAGCGCCGCCTGCTGAAGGTCGGGGAGGCCGGGCGTGAAACGGAGGGCCCCGGATTTCAGCACGCCCACCGGCACCGTGACGATGACGGCCGCCGCCGACAGGGTGCCCCGGGCGGTCCCGACCCGGACATCCGGCCCGGACCAGTCGATCACCTCAACCGGACAGGCGAGGCGCACCGGAAGGTCGGCGAAGTGGCGCGCGACGAGGTCGCCGTAGCCGTCGACCCACAGGTCGGTGCCGGACCAGAGCCGGTCGTAATCGACCGCCGAGACCCGCTCGGGATCCTCACCCAGCGACAGCCGGCTCAGGCCCGCAGCGGCCTGCTCCGCATTCGGTCCGCCGGCCCGCGCCGCCTCGGCCAGAGACGGGTCGCCGCCCTTCGGCGCCAGCAGGGCGTCGAGGCCGGAAAATCCGGCGCGGCGGGCCGCCTGCTCGGCCCCCGTGGCCGCCCGGCCGTCGACGGTGAGGGTGCGGGCCCAACCGTCCTCGCTGGCGAAGCGGACGCCCGCCGCCCGGGCGATGGGGGCCCAGGGATTGCGTTCGGCCCAATGGATGTATTCGGCCCCGGCGTCGAAGGGACAATCCGGGCCGAGCGTCCTGTCGGTGAAGGCGCGGCCGCCGATCCGGTCCCGCGCCTCCAGAAGGGTGAAGCTCTGACCCGCCTCGCGCAGGAGCGCTGCGGCCGCCAGGCCCGCCGACCCGGCGCCGACCACCACCACGGTGCCGCCGCGGGCCGCCGCACGGAGGGCTGGCGCCGCCAGCAGGGGCGCCGCCAGCAGCGGAGCGGCGAGGATCACGCGTCGGGTCGGTGGTCGCGCTGTGCGCATGGACGTTCCTGGGTTGCTCGGGGCGGCTAGGCCCCTCCACGACGAACCTTGGGGGTGCCGGTGCCGTTCCGGATAGCGCCGGCGGATCAGTTCGCTCGACGAAGGCTGCGCAAAGGCCGCTGCGTCGCGTGACGGGCGCCCTCACTCCGGCGGACTACGCGGGTCACATATCGGTTCCCGATATGCGCAACGGCCGACCCGGGCGCGTCTCCCTCGCCCTCTGCGCGCCGATGCTCCCACACCGGCTGGCACGGAACGCGACACGATTCCTCGCCCGCGCAGGCCACCGGATTAACACTGCTCGGGCTTACGCTAAGACCTTGAGAATGCGGCGCGTTCCCCCCCCTTGCGGGGAGGGGTCAGGGGTGGAGGTGGCTCAGTAGGCACCAGACCGTTCGATCCTGCACCACCCCCACCTCCAACGCCTCCCCGCATGGCGGAGGAGAGCGCGTCGCGCCTTGCAACAGGAGATGTGGGAACATCATAGCTGGCACGGGAGAGAGGACCCGCGCCTCATCCTGTCCCCATGCGTCGCCTGGCGCGATCCGTAAATCCGGAATCCCCTCCGTGGTGAAGGGTCAACTCCAAAGGAAACCGCGTTCAGTCCCGTAACAGACGCGCGCCTCTAGTCGCTCGAGTGCGGGCCGGGCTCCATGGATCGTCGGAACTGACTGGCAGCCTCGCAAGCTCCCAGGCCTAGCGATCCGCAGCCGCCCTATCCGCGCGCGCCCTGCGTACCCGAACGCTTCTCCATCATGGCCTTGACCTGCATCAGCTGATCCCAGACCTGCCCAGGTGAAGTCCCGAAGAAGTCGAAACCGGCGTTGACGCCCAGGTAGATGCCGACGCAGATCAGCGGCACGAGCACCCAGGCGAGGACCTCCTCGCCGCGCTTGCGCCGCTGGCGGCGGCGACGGCGCTCCTCGCGCCAGGTCAGCGTCTTCGGGGGCGCCGGCTGCGCGACGGGGGGAAGCGGTCCCTCGTGCAGTTTATCAGTCATCGGCCGCCTCCTCGCCGCGGCGCGTTCGCGTCGCGGCGGTCATAGACCGGCAGCCCCTAGTCCGGAAGGCCACCGGCCAGCCTGTGCATCATTAGGCACGCACGAGTGGCACCTTCGGCACGGTCCGGACGCCGCCGCCCGATCCGCCACCACCGCCCTTGTCATCTTTTGGCGTTTTCTTCCGCGCCGCGGCGCGCGGCTTGACCCGCTTGTGGCGCTTGGCGGCGTTGGTCACGTCCTTCTCGGGCTTCGGCGTCACCGGACCGGCCGGGAAGTCGAAGGCCAGCTTGTCTTTGGCGCCGGCCTTCGCCTCCTCGTCCTCGGGCTTGCGCACCACCACCCGGACGGCGCCGCCATCCTTGAGCTTGCCGAACAGCACCTCATCGGCCAGCGGCGTCTTGATGGTCGACTGGATCAGCCGCGCCATCGGGCGTGCGCCCATGGCATCGTCGTAGCCGTGCTCCACCAACCACTCGCGGGCCTCGTCCGAGAGCTCGATCGTGACGTTGCGGTCGGCGAGCTGGGCCTCGAGCTGGAGGACGAACTTGTCCACCACCTTCGCCACCACCTCCTTCGGCAGATGGCCGAACGAGATGATCGCATCGAGCCGGTTGCGGAATTCCGGGGCGAACAGCTTGTTGATCGCCTCGACGTCATCGCCCGTGCGCTTGGTCTGGGTGAAGCCGTAAGCCGACTTCGCCAGGTCCGATGCACCCGCGTTGGTCGTCATGATGATGATGACGTTGCGGAAATCGACCTGCTTGCCGTTGTGGTCGGTCAGCTTCCCGTGGTCCATCACCTGCAGCAGGATGTTGAACAGGTCCGGATGCGCCTTCTCGATCTCGTCGAGCAGGAGCACGCAGTGCGGGTGCTGGTCGATCCCGTCGGTCAGCAGACCGCCCTGATCGAAGCCGACATAGCCGGGGGGCGCGCCGATCAGGCGGCTGACCGTGTGGCGCTCCATGTATTCCGACATGTCGAAGCGCAGCATCTCGACGCCGAGGGAGGAGGCGAGCTGCTTCGCCGCCTCGGTCTTGCCGACGCCGGTCGGGCCCGCGAACAGGTACGAGCCGATCGGCTTGTCCGGGTCGCGCAGGCCGGCCCGGGCGAGCTTGATCGCCGAGGTCAGGGCCTCGATGGCGTTCGGCTGACCGTAGACCACCCGCTTCAGGTTCTCGGTCAGGTGCTGGAGCACCACCGCGTCGTCCTTCGAGACGGTCTTCGGCGGGATCCGGGCCATCGTGGCGATGGTCGCCTCGATCTCCTTGATGCCGATGGTGCGCTTGCGGCGCGCCTCCGGCACCAGCATCTGCGAGGCGCCGGTCTCGTCGATCACGTCGATCGCCTTGTCGGGCAGCTTGCGGTCGTTGATGTACCGGGCCGACAGCTCCACCGCGGCCTTCACGGCCTCGGTCGTGTACTTGAGCTTGTGGAACTCCTCGAAGTACGGGCGCAGGCCCTTCACGATCTCGATCGTGTCCGGGATCGACGGCTCGTTGACGTCGATCTTCTGGAACCGGCGCACCAAAGCGCGGTCCTTCTCGAAGTACTGGCGGTACTCCTTGTAGGTGGTTGAGCCGATGCAGCGCAGCGTCCCGGAAGCCAAGGCGGGCTTGAGCAGGTTCGACGCGTCCATGGCGCCGCCCGAGGTCGCACCGGCGCCGATCACCGTGTGGATCTCGTCGATGAACATGATGGCGTTCGGGTGCGCCTCGATCTCCTTCATCACCTGCTTGAGGCGCTCCTCGAAGTCGCCCCGGTAGCGGGTGCCGGCGAGCAGCGTGCCCATGTCGAGGGAGAAGACGGTGGCGTCGGCCAGGACCTCCGGCACCTCGTGCTGGATGATCTTGCGCGCCAGCCCTTCCGCGATCGCGGTCTTGCCGACGCCGGGGTCGCCCACCAGAAGCGGGTTGTTCTTCTGCCGGCGGCACAGGACCTGGATCGTCCGCTGGACCTCGGTCTCGCGGCCGATGAGCGGATCGATCTTGCCGTCCCGGGCCTTCTTGTTGAGGTTGACGCAGTAGGCGTCCAGCGCATCGCCCTTCTTCTTGGCGCCGCGGGGATCGCCCTCGTCGCTCGGACGCTCGGCGGCGCCCTCCTCCTCGGCGCCCCGCACCGGCTTCGACTCGGAGGCGCCGGGGCGCTTGGCGATGCCGTGGCTGATGTAATTGACCGCGTCGTAGCGGGTCATGTCCTGCTCCTGCAGGAAGTAGGCGGCGTGGCTCTCACGCTCGGCGAAGATCGCCACCAGCACGTTCGCCCCCGTCACCTCCTCGCGACCGGAGGATTGGACATGGATCACCGCGCGCTGGATCACGCGCTGGAACCCGGCCGTGGGCTTGGCGTCCTGCCGTCCGTCCCCGGTGAGGTTGGACAGTTCCGTGTCGACGTAATCGACCAGGCTGCGCTTGAGCGTCTCGACCTCGACGTTGCAGGCGCGCATGACCGCGGCCGCGTCCTGATCGTCCACGAGGGCGAGCAGGAGATGCTCCAGCGTCGCGTATTCGTGCCGTCGCTCCCCCGCGAGCGCCAGGGCGCGGTGGAGGGCTTGTTCTAGGCTGCGTGAGAAGCTTGGCAAAGCTGGCCTCTGTCTGGGTGCCTACCGCGAGCGGCGCCTATTTCTTTTCCATAACGCACTGGAGAGGATGTTGGTGTTTGCGCGCGAAGTCCATGACCTGCGTCACCTTGGTCTCGGCGACCTCGTAGGTGAAGACTCCGCACTCGCCGACCCCGTTCTGATGCACGTGCATCATGATGTGGTAGGCGTCCTCGTGGCTCTTGTTGAAGAACCGCTCGACCACCAGCACGACGAACTCCATCGGCGTGTAGTCGTCGTTCAGGAGCAGGACCCGATAGAGGCTCGGGCGCTTGGTCCGAGGCTTCGTGCGGGTGATGATCGCGGTGTTGGACCGATCATCGCCGCCCGGCGCGCGCGAACCGGATGCCAGGGCCGCGCCGCGCGCCGGCCTGTGAGCCCTCGTCGAACCTGCGGTGCCCTGTGGGGGGACCTGTGTCATGTGCGTCGAACCGATCCCTCGTTCGGAGCGGGCGTCGCCGGCCCCGAGGGCCACGTCTGTCCTGGCCCTGCCGGGAGCAGCGCTCAGCTCCACGGGGGTCAATCTACAGACGGTGAGCCGACTTCGCCAGACGCCTGTGCGCACTTGTCCGCCCCGCCGCGCTTGTCTCGGGCGCACGGACCCCGACCCGCTAACGCGCGCGGCCGGGACGTGGCGCCGTTGGCGGCCTCAGGAGGTCGGTGGTCAGGGCCGAGACGAGATCGGCGGCCACCGTGGTCCGCGCCACGAGGCGCGCGCCGGCCCGTTGCAGATACGCGCTCTGGACCGACAGGACCTCCGCCGGACCACGCGCGGTCGCGAGCTTGCCCAGCGTGGCCTTGACATCATCGAGGCCCTGCCGGGCGGAATCCGCCCACTCGATCCCGACGCTCTGGGCGGCTCGGCTCGCGGCTCCGAACCGCCGCAGCGGGGTGCCGAAGCCGGGCGGGACCGGAAACAAAGGGTGGGGGTCGCGAGTCTGCATGGCCGATCTCCGGGCCGCCGCCGGCCGGCCCCGGGTGACCGGCACGAAGGGCGGCATCGATCCGAAACGGACTGTGTGCGCCGCAAGGACAACCGTCAAGCTGGACGATGGCGGCCCAGCGCGCCGACCCGGGATCCCCGGGATCAGGCCCCGTAACCGATAGAAGAAACGACACGATCGCGACCTCGCGCCGATCGCATTAACGGGCCTGTAACTGCGCTTGCCTAACTCTTCGATGATGCAGCGGGGCCACGCGACCGGCGCCGCTCCGCACAGGGGACATGACCGGCCCGTGCCGGTCTCGCGAGGCAATCAGGCGTGATGCGTAGCGTAGTAGGCGGCTCCCGGACGATTCCCGCGCTGCCGGCCGCGATCCTGGCCGCCGCGGTCCTGACGACCTTGGCCAGTCCGGCGGATGCACGGCGTGGGCGCCACCACCATCACCACGCGAGCGGCGGCGGAGGCTACAATCCCCCCTACGCGGCCATGGTGGTGGACGTGAAGAGCGGGAAGACCCTGCACGCGGTCAACGAGGACGCGCTGCGCCATCCCGCCTCGATCACCAAGGTCATGACCCTCTATCTGCTGTTCGAGCAGATGGAGCGCGGCAAGTTCGCCCTCGATTCCGAGCTGTCCATCTCGGCCCATGCCGCCGCCCAGGCGCCCTCGAAGCTCGGCCTGCGCCCCGGCCAGACGATCGCGGTCGAGGACGCGATCAAGGCGATCGTCACCAAGTCGGCCAACGACGTGGCCTGCGCGATCGGCGAGAACATCGCCGGCTCCGAGGAGCGCTTCGCCCAGATGATGACCGCCAAGGCGCACGCCCTCGGCATGAGCCGGACGCATTACGCCAACGCGTCGGGGCTGCCCGATCCCGACCAGCTGACCACGGCCCGCGACCTGACGGTGCTCGCCCGGGCGATCCAGGACCGGTTCCCGCATTATTACCGCTACTTCCAGACCCGGTCCTTCGCGTTCCGCGGCCGGGTGATCGGCAACCACAACCACCTGCTGGGCAACGTCGAGGGCGTCGACGGGATCAAGACCGGCTACACCCGCGATTCCGGCTTCAACCTGATGACCGCGGCCAAGTCGGAGGGCCGCCAGATCGTGGCGATCGTGCTCGGCGGCAAGTCCGGCGGGAGTCGCGACCGGATCATGGCCGATCTCGTCCGCGGCAGCCTGCCGCGGGCCTATGCCGGCGCCCGGATCGCGCCTCCGGTGACCGAGGTCGCAGAGCGCGCCCGCCCGGCCGTGGTCGCCGACGCGGTATCGCGAACCCGCACGCAGGTCGCCGACGCGGATGACGGGGATGTCGAGACCACGGGCACCACCGGCGAGCCCCTCGACCTCGCCCCCCGGGCCGCGGCGACGACGACGCCGGGCGGAACCTGGAAGCCCGGCCCCCAGGGGATCCCGAAGGCGGCCCAGGCCTATGCCGGCGCGAGCAGCGCCCAGGCCCCCTTCCCCGGCACGGCCAAGGTGGTGGCCCGGGTCGCCTCGATGGAGCGCGACGAGCCACCGAAGGCGGTCTCCGGAGCCCGCGTCGTGCCGACCGCCTGGGTGATCCAGCTCGGCGCCATGGACGACGAGACCAAGGCCCGCTCGATGCTCTCGGAGGCGCGCGCCAAGGTCGGCGGCAGCCTGTCGAAGGCGGCCCCCTATACGGTGAAGGTCGAGCACGGCGGCACCACTTTGTTCCGCGCCCGCTTCTCGGGTTTCGCCGAGCAGGATTCCGCCCAGGACGCCTGCACGGCCCTGAAGCGCAGCGGCTTCAGCTGCTTCGCGACCCGGAGCTAAACGACCAGGACCCGCCGGCGCGCCCTTGCGCCGGCTCGGCACGCCGCGGCGCTGTTCGCCCGCGGCCGAGACCCTCTCCTCCCCTGACAACGCGCGTGGAGTTCAGCGATGTCGGTTCAGAAGCCTGTCCCGGGCGGCGTTGACGCGCGCCGCCCCCTCGGCACTGCCCCCCTGGTCGGGATGGGCGCGCTTCATCAGAGACCGGTGGGCCGACCGGATCTGCTCAGCGGTCGCCCCGCGCTGAAGCCCCAGGACCTGGTACGCCTCCTCCTCCGTCATCGCCCCTGGGTTCGGCGGGCGGCGCGGCCGCGGGTCACGATCGCCCTCAGCGTCTACACGCCAGCCGGGCGCCCGGCGGTCGAGATACGGCTCTAGCAGGGCGGCCCCGGCGGGGTCGCGCTGGCGACAGGCCCGCAGCAGCGCGATCAAGGCTGCGCCCGACATGGTGTCGAGCCAGGCGCCGGCATCGGGCCCGGCGATCACGCGACCGGTGCGGAGGCCGCCGTCCGGACGCAACTGCGCCTCGATCAGCGTCGTGCGGTAAAGGCGGTCCGGGATATCGCCAGATTGCCGGGGCGTGCGGGGCGTTCGCCCTGCGACCGGCCGGATCAGGCGCCGCAGCCGCGCGGTCATCGACTCCTGGCCCTCGATCATCCAGACGCCGCTCAGCCCGAGGAGCGCCGCCAGGACGAGGTTGCCGTGCAGGAGGAGGAACCCGCCCGCCAGGAGCGCCATAGCGCCGAGCATCCGCGTCTGGGATCCGCCGGTCGCCGCGCCGAGACCCTGGCCAAGCGCGCGCTTCAGGCGCGGACCCAGTCCACGACTGTTCTTGGACAGCCACCACAGCGTCAGGCAGGCGAGCAGACCGGCGAGCAGCGCCATCCTCAGCGCCGCACGCCATACTCGGCCGAGGCCCGGCCGCCGACCTGAACCGTCGTCCCGTTGCCCAGGTCGTAGAACCCGTCCCGGCGCGGAACCGGGTGGCGGGCACCGGGCGTGCAGCCGGGCTGCGGCGGCAGCCGGACGCCCTCGGGCAGATCCTCCGGGCAGAGGCGGGAGCGGCTGGGCTGCTCAGCGGCCTGCGCGGCACCGACCCCGAGCAGGACGAGGAGCGTCAGGCGGGACATGGACCTCATTGGCGGTTCTCCGCGACGTCGGCGGTGGTGATCCGGACCTGTCGGACCCGGCCTCCGCGTTCGACCTTCAAGGTCAGGGCCGCGCCGAGCCCGGCCTCCTCGATGGCCGCCGTGAGGTCGGCCAGGCGGTGGACGGGGCGGTCGTTGGCCTCGACGATCACGTCGCCGAGATCGCCGATCCGCGCGTCGACGCCGCGCAGGCCGGCCTGCGCGGCCGGCGACCCGGCCAGGACCCGCACGATCACGACCCCGTCGATCCCGAGCCGCGCCGTGGCGGCCTCCTGGGCGGCGATGATGCCGATGCCGGGATTGCGCACCCGCCCGACCTTGATCAGTTCCGGGACGATCCGGTTCACCACGTCCACGGGGATCGCGAAGCCGATGCCCGCGCTCGCCCCGGAGGGCGACACGATGGCGGTGTTGACGCCGATCAGCCGGCCCGCGGAATCCAGCAGGGGGCCACCGGAATTGCCGGGGTTGATCGCCGCGTCGGTCTGGATGACGCCGGACACCTCCCGGCCCTCGCTCGTCGGCATCCGCCGCCGCAGGGCGCTGATCACGCCGGTGGTCAGCGTATGGTCGAGGCCGAACGGGTTGCCGATGGCGAAGGTCGACTGGCCGACCTTGAGATCCGTCGAGGTGCCGATCGCCAGCGGCGGCGGCATATGGGTCACACGCCCCAGCTGCAGCACCGCCAGATCGTAGGACGGCGCCAGCCCGACGAGGCTCGCCGACACCACCGCGCCGTCGCTCAGCCGCACCGAGACGGAGCCACCGCTCTGCGCGGCGTTCTGCACGACATGGGTGTTCGTGACGATGTGGCCGGCCCCGTCCCAGACGAAGCCGGTCCCGGTCTGCGTGCCGCCGCCCTGCTGCTCGCCGCCATCCTCGTCGAGGTCGAGCAGGTCGCGGTTCTGGGTGGCGCCCTGCGCGAAGACGTGGACCACCGACGGGCTCGCCTGCTCGAACAGGCGGATCGTCGCCTGTTCCGACTGGGCGAGATCGCCGCGGGCCGTCACCGCCCGGGGCGCGTCCGCGGAATAGAGCAGCGGCTGCAGGTAGGGCTGGACCACGTAGAGGGCCAGCAGGACCAGAACCGCGGCGAGCACGATGCGCACGGTACGATCCGGCACGGATGTCTCCGGGAGTGGGTCGAGGGAATGCCCCGGCGGGCGCGGGTCTTAAGTGCGCGTTCAGGATCAGGGCGTCAACACGGGAGCGGTCGGCCGCCGACGCGCCCCGAACCTGTTCTGGGACACGTCGGCGGCCGGCGCATAGCGGCTAACGGAATGGTCATCATTCGATAGTCACAATTCTCGCAAGACCACGGCAGCCCATACGCGCTCAATACGGATATGGAAAACGGGACCGTTCCGTCCATCGTGCTTCCGCGCGGGACGTTGGTTTCGGAAACCGCCCGAATTGATCGCAAAGCCGCCGCAGAGATGCTTGCTTTGACGCTCAGACCGGCGATCCCCGCTGTTCCCTGGCTCCGGCCGACGGCGGTGATCTGAACGGTCCCATACGGTTCGGGAGGACGAGTACCCATGGAAACCGAAGCTCTGGAACGGCCCGCGGATCTGACGATCTGGCGCACGGCCCCGGCCAGCACCCCACTGGCGCAACCCGAGCGGTTCGACACCCTGCGCGAGGCGATCAGAGCCGCCGCCGGCGCCCTGGCCGATCCGGCCAAGCAGCCCTGGATCATCACCGAGGAGGGCGAGATCCTGTCGCCGAACTGGATCCGCACCTACCTGAACTGACACCCGTTCGACGTGAAGACCGGGGATATCGGGGATGGCGGCGCGTGCCCCGCCCCGGCACCGCCGGCCGGGGGCACCGTGGCGCAAGCCTCGCGGTCATCCCGGCAAGGCACGGCTCGGCGCCGTCGTCTCGGGGCGTTGCCGGATCGCCGCCACCGCCAGGGGCGCCGCGCGTCCCCGCAGGGTGTGGGCGCCGAGATCCTCGGCCACGAGATCGCCGGGTAGCGGGCCGAGCCGGTCGAGGAGATCGGCCGAGATCAGCACGTGGACGTCCAGCGTCTTGGACAGGGCCTCGAGCCGGGCGGTGGTGTTCACCGCGTCGCCGAAATACGCGATCTTGTGTCGCTCCAGCCCGATCTCGGCGGTGACCACCGGACCGCAATGCAGCGCCGCCCGGAATTCCGGCACCTGTCCGAAGCGGTTCCGCCACGCCTCGGACTCGGCCGTGAGGCGGGCCGCGAAGTCGAACACGCAGCGCAGGCAGGCAGCGTCGCGCAGGCCGCGCTCCATCGTCCAGGTCACGAGCGCCAGATCGCCGATGTAATCGTCGATGGAGCCGCGGGCCTGCGAGACCGGCAGCGCCAAGGCGTTGAACACCTGCCCGAGAAAGGCCTGGGCCGCGTGGTCGCCGTGGCGGTCGGCGAAGCGCGTCGAGCCGGTCACGTCGAGGAACAGGAAGATCCGCTCCTCGCTGATCGGCCGGTGATAGCGGCCGATCAACAGGTTGGCGAAGACCTCCGGTCCGATCAGGTCGCGGACCCGGAACACGAAGACCGCGACGGCCGAGATGGCGAGCGCATAGAGAAGTCCGGTATCGGACATGAGCATCGCGTTCCGCTCGCTGGACATAAAGCGGAACAGGCGGTTCAGGACCGTGCTGGCCACGGCGTTCCCGCCGACGATCATGGCGATGTAGAGCGACACGGTGGCGAACAGGAACAGCGGCGTGGCGAGGCCCCGGATCCGCTCCCGCAGGGCCGGCAGGAGGAGCCGCCGCTCGTAGAGCATGATCGGCGTGCCGATGATCGCCCCCCGGATCGCCGCGCCGGTCAGCGCGCCAACCTGGAAGATCGCGCCGTAGAGCAGCCCGGCCAGGGCGCCGAGCGCGGGGGCGACGAGGAAGAACCAGGGCCAGCGGAACCGCATCGGCGCGCCCGGGCCGCGGCGCGCCCCGCCCTCAATCCAGCCGCAGGGCGTGGACCGAGAACAGGTTCTGCGGGTCGGTCCAGACCTTGATCCACGTCCAGCCGGCGCGCTCAGCGAGCGCCCGGAAGGTCTCGCGCGTATATTTGTAGCTGCTTTCGGTATGGATCGTCTCGCCGGCCGCGAAAGCAAAGGTGTCGGAGCCCACCGCCACGTCCTGCGCGTTCCGGGCGACCAGATGCATCTCGATCCGCGAGGCCTGCGGGTTGAACACAGCCCGGTGGGCGAAGGCGTCGAGGTCGAAACGGCCCGCGAGTTCGCGATTGATCCGGGTCAGGAGGTTGAGATTGAACGCCGCGGTGACCCCCTCGGCGTCGTCATAGGCGCTCTCCAGGGTGGCCGTGTCCTTTACCAGGTCGACGCCCACGATCATGTGGGCCCCCGCCCCCAGGATCCGCCCGAAACGGCGCAGCAAGGCCTCCGCCTCCTCCGGCTCAAAATTGCCGATGGTCGAGCCCGGGAAGAAGCCGGCCCGGGGCAGACCGGCGAGGCTCTCGGGAAGGTCGAAGTCGCGGGTGAAGTCGGCCACCACCGGTTCGACCCGGAGATGCGGGAAATCGCCGCTCAGGGCCTCGGCCTGGGCCTGGACGAACTCCCCGGAGATCTCCACGGGCACGTAGGCAGCCAGTTTGTCGAGGTGCCGGAGAAGCCGGCGCAGCTTCAACGTCGAGCCGCTCCCGAACTCCACCAGCGCTGCCCCCGCCGGCAGCAGCGCCGCGATCTCCGGGCCGCGCCCGTCCAGGATCCCGATCTCCGTGCGGGTCGGGTAATATTCCGGGAGCCGCGTGATGTCCTCGAACAGGGCAGAGCCGGCGGTGTCGTAGAAGTACTTCGGCGACAGCGCCTTCTGCGGCCGGGACAGGCCCGCGCGCACGTCGTCGAGGAAGGCCGGCGCGACCGGTTTCGCGTCGGGGAAGGTTGGCTTGATGGTCACGGGCGGCTCCGGGGCGCGTCAGGCAACGTCGGCGAGGCGCAGGCCGGTGAATTGCCAGCGCTGATGCGGAAAGAAGAAGTTGCGGTATGGCAGGCGGGCATGGCCGTCGGGCGTGGCCACCGAGGAGCCGCGCAGCACAAATTGATTGGCCATGAACTTGCCGTTGTATTCGCCGAGGGCTCCCGGCAACGGCCGATAGCCCGGATAGGCCACGTAGGCGCTGCGGGTCCATTGCCAGACGAGGCCGAACGCGTCCGGCAGGCCACCGTCCCGAGCCGCGACCTCCCAATCGAACTCCGTGGGCAGGAACCGGCCGGCCCAGCGGGCATAGGCGTCAGCCTCGTAGTAGCTGACATGGGTGACGGGCGCGTCAAGATCCACCGGGCGTTGGCCGGCGAGCGTCATGGTCGCCCACCCCTCCCCGTCCCGCCGCCAGTAGCCGGGGGCCTCCCAGCCCTCGGCCGGACCGGCATACCAGCCGTCCGACAGCCACAATTCGGGCTTGGCGTAGCCGCCATCCTCCATGAAGGCGAGCCACTGGCGGTTGGTCACGAGGGCCCGGTCGATGCGGCCGGCCGGGATCAGCGCCTCGTGGCGGGGCGACTCGTTGTCGAACGAGAAGCCCTCCCCCGCATGCCCGATCCAGGCGATGGCCCGGTCGAGGCGGGTCTGGCCCGGCTTCGCCGCCGCATCCGGGAAGCGCCAGTCCGGATCGTAGGCGGGGTTTAGGGGATTCTGCGCGAAGGCGTGCAGGATGTCGGTGACGAGAAGCTCCTGGTGCTGCTGCTCGTGATAGAGCCCGATCTCCAGGATCGGCAGCAAAGCCTCCAGGGCACGTTCGGATGCCTGACCCAGCAGGGTCTCCACGGCGCGGTCGATATGGGACCGGTAGGCCGCGACCTCCGCCATGGTCGGGCGGGTGATCATGCCCCGCTGGATGCGCGGCTGCCGCGGGCCGGCCGCCACGTAGTACGAGTTGAACAGGTAGTGCAGCCGCACGTCGTAGATGGCGTAGCCCGGGAGGTGCTCCCGCAGCAGAAACTGCTCGAAGAACCACGTCACATGCGCCCGGTGCCACTTGGTCGGGCTGGCATCTGCCATGGACTGGACCTGCTGGTCCTCGGGGGAGAGCGGCGCGGCGCGGCGCTCGGTCTCACCCCGGACCTGCCGGAACGCGGCGATCCAGGCGGCGCGGTCGATCGGCCGGGCGGTGACGGGCGGCGGCGGGAAGGCGGCTCTCCCGGGGTCGCGCGTCTCGTCCGGGCGCAGTGCGGCCGTCGCTGCCATGACGATGGTCCCTTGTTTCAGGCCTGACCGAGAACCGTTTCCCCGGTTCCGGCTCGGCGCGCAGAAGATATGTCTTGGCCGTGTTCCGACAACCTCCGCAGGACGAGTCCGCCGTCCGGCCGTTCGCCGGGGCGTTTTCGCCGCGGCGGCGCTGTGGTTAACGCGACAGGCTGGGGATCGCGGGTCTTTCTCTCACCGCGGTGAGAGTGCCTTAACCCTCGATGACGACGTTCGGGACGCTCGCGAGGAGTCCAGGATTCTCATGCGGATCGATCTGATGGCCGGGGCCAGCCTCTCCGCCGCGGCGCAGCGCGGTGCCGCCGAGCCGACCATCCTGGTCTTCGATTCGGGGCTCGGCGGCCTGACCGTGCTCGACGCCGTCCGCCGCGCCCGGCCGGACGCCCGCTACGTCTATGTCGGCGACGATGCCGCTTTCCCCTACGGCCGGCTCGGCGAGGCGGCCCTCGTCGCCCGGGTTCTGGCCGTCATGGAGCGGCTGGTGGCGACCCACCGGCCCGACCTCGCGGTCATCGCCTGCAACACCGCCTCGACCCTGGTGCTCCCCGCCCTCCGGCAGCGCTTCACGACCCCGTTCGTCGGCGTCGTGCCGCCGATCAAGCCGGCGGCCGAGGCCACGCGCTCGGGGCTCGTCTCCCTGCTGGCCACGCCCGGGACGGTGGCCCGCTCCTACACGCGCGACCTGATCGCCACCTATGCCGGAACCTGCGCGGTGAGCCTGGTCGGCGCCCAGAATCTCGCGGCTTACGCCGAGGCCGAACTCGCCGGCACCCCCGTCGACGAGGCCGCCCTGGCGGCGGAGATCGCCCCGTGCTTCGTGACCGCGGCGGATGGCCGGCGCACCGACGTGATCTGCCTCGCCTGCACCCACTACCCCCTGCTGCTGCCGCGGCTCGAAGCCGTGGCGCCCTGGCCGGTGACCTGGATCGATCCGGCACCCGCCATCGCCCGGCGCGTCATACAGCTGATCGGCTCCGCCCCCCGGGATGCGGACCGGCACGGCGCGGCGCTCGGCGCGTTCACGGCCGGGAGCTGCCTGACCGTCCCGCTGCGCACGGCGCTGGCGGCCCGCGGGATCGGCGAGGTCACCGTCGAGGCGATCCCCCTGCCCATGCAGTAGGCCGGCGGCACCCGCGATCGTGCTGACGAACGCGTGAAGACAATCTCCAGCGCTTGCCAATCCGTCGAACGCGGTCTCTGATTGACCCGATTCGGTGAGATAAGCTGCATTCGGGGGTCGTCACGATGCTGAAAACTTTAACGCTTGCGACCCTTCTTCTGATCGGCGTGATGCCGGCGGGTCCGGCTTTGGCCTGCGGCGACGGCGAGGCCCCGACCTCCTGCGACGATCCGAGCCCGAACGGATTCGCCTCGTGGATGCTCGGGCGCGTCGACCGGGCGCTCGCCGCCGACAAGACCCAGGCGCTGCAGGATTTCACCAACGGGGCCCGGGGCTTCCGCACCGCCGACACCTACGTGTTCTGCGTCGGGCCGGACGGCGTCATGAGCGCCCATCCCAATCCGATCCTGAACGGGCATGACGTCCGCGACCTGCACGACCGGACGGGCAACCACTTCATCCGGACGATGATGGAGAGCGCCAAGCCCGGGCAGATCGCGGTGATCCGGTACCTGTTTCCGAAGCCCGGGAGCACGATCGAGGAGCCCAAGACCACGTATTACACGAAGGCCGGCGATCAGACCTGCGCGGTCGGCGTCTACGATGCCGATGTCGCCGCGCCGGCGGTGGCGACCGCCGAGGGGCGGGTCGCCCAGCTCCGCCAGAGGCTCGACGGCGAGATTCCGACCGGCGCCCGCGCCGACTGGACCGCCTTCCTCGAGGCCCTGAACGCGCAGGAGGCCGAGAAGGCGACGGCGATCACCCAGGCCCGGCGCGATCTGACCGCCGCGGCCGGCGCGCTCACCAAGGCCGGGGGCCGACAGGGCGGCGAGTGAGAGGCGCGGGACGGGCGGGCGACCTATGGCTGTCCGGTTTGGCCTAGGACGGACCCGGTCCTGATCGGATCCGCCGAGGCGTCGGCGGGCACGACCATATGGACGAACAGCATGCCGGCGGCGACGATCAGCGCGAGCGCGACGATGCGCCAGAGTTCCAGAATCGGGCCCTGCGGCGTTTCATTCGTGCTGCTCGGCATCGCGTCCTCCTCCCGGCCTCTGCGACCCCGATCGGACACCCGGAGGATGAACGCTTCGTAAACACCGGTTCCGGGCACCGCATTCGCGGCGGCAACCGGGGGCGGCGGGGGTGGGATCGACGCATCGCCCCGCGAGGCCGAAGGCGTGCCGGCGTCAGGTCGTCGGCTCCCCGTCACGATCGCCGTCGGTCGCGATGGGCGCCAGCCGTCGCGAGGTTCCGGAGCTGCGGACGCCAAAAAAAGAGCCCGGCACGAGGCCGGGCTTCTGAGTCTTCGTGTGCACGAGGGTCGTTCGTCGGCATCGAGGCCTCTGGCCTCGATGCCGTTATCCGATCGCCAATGGGGATCAGAAGTCGCGCTGGACGCGGAACCGCACTTGCGAGACCGAGTCCTTCGTGGCGGTCGCCACGGCGAAGGTGCCGGCGTTGATGCCGGCGATGTTGGCATAGGCGGTCGGGCTCTTGTCGAGGTCGATCGCCCGGCCGCTCTTCAGGCCGATCTGGGTGTAGAAGCCCTCGACGCCGATATCGAGGTCCTTCACCGGCGACCAGATGATGCTCGCACCGGCCACGAACTGGTAGGTGTCGCGCAGCGCCTGGCTCAGCTGGTAGAACCGGGTGCCCGGCGTACCGACCGCGTTGGAGCTGAACGGGTTGCTGCCGGCCAGGCCGCTCACCAGGGTGTAGGCGGCGCCCTGGGCGAGGCGGGCGCTGTTGGAGAAGCTCTGCTCGCCATAGGAGCCGAAGAAGGCCGAGCGCCATTCCGGCGTCCAGTAGTGCAGGTACGAGGCGACCGCGGTGAAGCTGGTCGAGGTCTGCAGCTGGCCCGTATAGGGATTGATCGTCGCGTCGGAGAAGTACTGGGCGAACTTCTGACCCTGGATCGTGGTGGTGCTCTGCGTGTACGAGCCGGTGTACTGCGAGTAACCGGTGTAGAGCTGCGCACCCTCGCCATAGGCACCCTGCAGATACAGGGCGTCGCCCGGCGCGATGAACGGAGCGTTGATCTTCAGGCCGCCCTGGATCGCCCAGCCCTGAACGTTGCTGGTATGGGCCGGGGCCACGATGGTGCCGGTTCCGGTGCTGGCGGCGGTCGAGAGGTTGCCGACGTTCAGCTCGTGGGTGGCGGCGGAGAGCTGGGCCGAGCCCCAGGCCTGATCGAGGCGCACGACACCGACGAAGTCGGGCAGGCGCTCGCGCTCGATGCTGTCGACGTTGCCGTAGCGGGTCGGGATGCCGCCGGTATAGCCGACGAAGACCGGGGTCGGCTGGTTGGTCACGCCGAAGTTCGACACGCTGCCGGAGCTGACCGTGGCGCCCACGTTGAACGGCGAGAAGATCGGGGTCCGGCGGAAGACCGGATCTTCGATCGAGATCGTCGCCGACAGGCCGTTGCCCACCGTCGCCGTGTAGGCGAGCAGGTTGGTCGAGAACACGTCCGAACCGGCGGTGGCACCGGCGAACTCGAAGTCGTGGGCGTAGAAGTCGAAGAACGACGACGCGCGACCGGCGGTCATTCCGGCGAACTGGATGAACGCCTTGTCGACGTTGACGAATTGCGAGTCGCGGCCGAAGCTGTCGGTGCCGATGCCGGCATAGGCCTGGCCGATGCGCTGCTGGGTACCGGACTGGCCGACGCCGGAATAACCGGTGCGGGCGCCGGCGTCTAAGCGCACGAAGGCGCGCAGGGTGCCGTAGGCGGTCTGGGTGCGGGCATCGAGGTTGATGCGCATCCGGCCCTGGTAGCCCGACGTGTCGCCGGCGTTGGTGCCGACCTGGCGGGTGTAGCTGGTCTGGTAGCCGCCTTCGAACCGGGCGCGGCCCGAGACGCGCAGGCAGGTATCGGTGCCCGAGATGTAGAAGAAGCCGGCGCCGTAGGCGTTACAGACTCGGACGTACTCGACCGGCACCGCCTTCTTGACCGGCAGGTCGGCGGCGTGCGCGGCACCCACTGCCGCGAATGCGGCGGCGGACCCGAGCAGCGAGCTCTTCAAGAGCTTCATAGACATCTCCAAAACTTCGAGACCCAATGATGCGGACGTGTCCGGTTCTCCGGATCTTGCCGCGTTCCATGCGTTCGGCCCGCGTCTCGGGCGGCCGGACGATCCGGACCCGCGCTGGGCGTTGCCCGACTGCGCGATCATCATGCGCAGGCCGCCGGGTGGGAACAATACAATTTGGGTATCCGAAGCTATTGTTGGCGGCGCATGTGCTCTTTGGGCCACGAAATACCGATCCAGAAACAGTAGTAGCCGGCAAAATCTAGAAATATTTCGAAATGTATCTAGAATTTTAGGCGCGGATGCACAATCGGTGGTCTGCCTGCCGCCTTTATATCCAACGGCCCGGTTTGGGTTGGGTTCGTGAGGGCTGCCGGCGGGCGGAGCGCCCTGGTGCGACCGGCCGCGTTCGACCCGCCGCGTCCCGGTCCGCCATCCCCGCTTCCCGCGGGTCCGCTGCGGGCGCTCCAGATCCGACGGGCGTCGGGATCGTCAGCGGGGCGGCACCGAATCGGGACGCGCGCGGCCCCGATATCCACACGCGACCCCAGCATTTTCCGGCGTGAGATCAGGAAAGCGAGAAACGGCCGCTTTCCGCCTCAATTGCCTATGGTTTGCTGAGTAAAAGAGGAAAATCTTCGGCCGGGGCGTGCGCGATGTTCGAGAACTGGTTCTGGGGTGCGACGCTGGTCGCACTCATCGGCGTGGCGGCCCTGGTGGCGATCGGCGCCACCCAGGGGCCGCGCGTGGTCCGGCGGGACGTCGAACGCTCCCAGCCCGATCCGCGCCGGTCATTCGGACGGAAACGGCGTTGGCGCCGCCTCCCCGGGGCGGCGCGCCGCCCAGGCACCCTGCCGATCCGGTAAGTCGTGACATCCGCGCGCGGCCGCCCTCGCCGCCCACCGGGGCAACCGCATATCAGCGACGCGCCCGGTGAGGCGGACGGTCGCCGTCGCCCGGCCGCCAGCGTGGCCACGCGCCGCAGCCCGATCCTCGGAGATCCCTCATGAAGACCTACACCATCGCGGCCATCCCGGCGGACGGCATCGGCGTCGAGGTCATCGCCGCCGGCATCGAAGTGCTCGACGCCCTGGCCGAGAAGGCGGGCAGCTTCGCCTTCACGTTCGACCACTTCGACTGGGGCTCGGACTACTACAAGAGGCACGGCGTCATGATGCCGGCCGACGGCCGCGATCGGATCCGGAACCACGACGCGATCTTCTTCGGCGCGGTGGGCGCGCCGGACGTGCCCGACCACATCACCCTCTGGGGCCTGCGGCTGGCGATCTGCCAACCATTCGACCAGTACGCCAATGTCCGTCCGACCCGGATCCTGCCGGGCATCACCAGTCCGCTGCGCCACGTCTCGGGTCCGGAACTCGACTGGGTGATCGTGCGGGAGAACTCGGAGGGCGAGTATGCCGGCGTCGGCGGACGGGTCCATCAGGGCCATCCCAACGAGGTCGCCACCGACGTCTCGATGATGACCCGCTCGGGCGTCGACCGGATCATCCGCTACGCGTTCCAGCTCGCCCGCTCCCGCCCGCGCAAGCTGCTCACCGTGGTGACGAAGTCGAACGCGCAGCGCCACGCCATGGTGATGTGGGACGAGATCGCCGCCGAGGTCGCCCGGGACTTCCCCGACGTGATCTGGGACAAGATGCTGGTCGACGCCATGACCATGCGGATGGTGATGAAGCCCGGGACCCTCGACACCATCGTGGCGACGAACCTGCATGCCGACATCCTGTCGGACCTCGCGGCGGCGCTGGCGGGCTCGCTCGGCATCGCCCCCACGGCGAACATCAACCCCGAGCGCACCTTCCCGTCGATGTTCGAGCCGATCCACGGCTCGGCCTTCGACATCGCCGGCAAGGGCATCGCCAACCCGGTCGCGACCTTCTGGACGGCCTGCCAGATGCTGGAGCATCTCGGCGAAAAACCCGCCGCCGACCGGCTGATGCGCGCGGTCGAGCGGGTGACGGCGGACCCGACCCTGCACACCCCCGACCTCGGCGGGACCGCCACCACGCGGCAGGTCACCGACGCCGTCCTCGCGGCCATCCGCGGCGACAACACCTGACGTCGGGAGATCGATCGCGACCCATGCAGGCTTCGGCGGCCGCCGCTCTGGCGTTCCCCGAAGATCCGGTGCGGGGGCCGCGATGGTCATGCCCTGCGCCTCGCGCGGGCGGGACGTCCTCACGCGATGTCGGTCTGCCCCCTGCGGTGCGCGTGGCCCTCGATCACGCGGCGCAGGAGCCCGGAGAGGACGTCCTGCTCCGCCGGCGTGAGCGCCTGGACGGTCAGGGCGTGTGCCGCCCGCGCCGCTGGCTCCATCGCCCTGTGGAGCGCCGCCCCCTCGGCGGTCAGGCGACAAACCTGCGCGCGCCGATCCCGGGGCGACGACGCCCGGCTGACCAGGCCGCGCGCCGCCAGGCGCTTGAGGGCACCGGTCGTCGTCGTCCGGTCGAGGGCGACCGCGTTCGCGAGCGTGGTCTGATCGGCCTCCTCCAGATCCTGCAGGATCGAGAGCAGGCTGTACTGCAGCGGGGTGATGCGGAATGCGGCACAGCGCTCGGCGAACAGGCTGACGTGGATCTGGTGCAGACGGCGGGCGAGGAAGCCCGGCCGCTCGACCAGGGGCCAACGCTGCGCGGCCACGGATGCGTCCGCCCCGCTCGCCCCCTCCGCGCCGCCGACGTGCAGACCCTCAACCATCGAACCGTCTCCACCGAACCGTTCCTAACTTGGCACGCCCTGTGCTTTGCGAAATACGAAGCATGCTTCGCTTTTGGCAAGCGGGATGCCGAAACGAGCGGGCCAGGATCACGAGGTCGAGATGGACAATCGCCGCTACGATCTGGTTCTGAGAGGCGGGCGCGTCATCTGCCCGGCCTCCGGCCTCGACGGGATCCGCGACGTCGCGGTGCAGGATGGGCGCATCGCCGCCGTGGCGGAAACCATCCTGCCGTCGTCCGCGGCCGCGGTGGTCGACGTCGCCGGCAAGCTCGTCCTGCCCGGCATGATCGACACCCATGCCCACGTCTATCAGTACGTCACCGGGCGCTTCGGCCTGAATCCCGACATGGTCGGCGTGCGCTCGGGCGTCACCACGGTGGTGGACCAGGGCGGCCCCTCCTGCATGACCCTTCCGGGCTTCCGCCATTTCATCGCCGAGCGGTCCGAGACGCGGGTGCTGGCCTTCCTGTCGGCCTACTTGGTCGGCGGCCTGGAGGGGCATTTCTACCCGAACCTCTACAGCCCGGACGGCGTCGATATCGACGCCACGGTGAAGTCGGCCACCGAGAACCGCGACCTCGTGCGCGGCATCAAGGGCCATGCCGAGATCGGCGGTTTCGCCCGCTGGGGCATCGAGGTCATGGAGATGGCGGCCGAGATCAGCCGGCGCTCCGACCTGCCGCTCTACGTGCATTTCGGCCAGCTCTGGGGCCTGCCGGAATCGGGCGCCAACGGCGAGGATGCCGACACCATCGTCGAGCGGGTGATCCCCCTGCTGCGGCCGGGCGACGTGCTGGCTCATCCGTTCACCCGGCATCCGGGCGGCTTCATCAACGAGCAGGGCGAGGTCCACCACATCATCCGCCGGGCGATGGAGGCCGGGCTGAAGGTCGATGTCGGCCACGGCAGCCACTTCTCCTACCGCGTGGCCCGGGCGTCCCTGCCGGCGGGCGTGATCCCCTACACGCTGGGCGCCGACATGCACGGCTACAACACCGAGGTCCCCCAGCCCGCCGGCACCCCGGACGAGCATCACGACGACGAGAATCATCCCTTCCTCGGGCAGGCCCGGTTCAGCCTCACCCAGGCGATGAGCTCGATGATGGCGCTGGGCATCTCGCTGGAGGACGTGGTGCCGATGGTGACGTCGCACCCGGCCGAGATGCTGGGCCTGAGCGACAGCATCGGCGCCCTGAAGGTCGGCTACGCGGCCGATATCTCGGTGCTGCACGACGAGCGCGGCCGCTTCTTGCTGCGCGACAACGAGGATACGCGGGTCATCGCCGAGCGCCTGCTGCGCCCCGCCTTCTGCCTGCGCGCCGGGACGCGCTTCGAGGCCGATTCGCCGATCCTGCCTCAGGCGATCGCGGCCTGAGATGGCGCCGATGCCCGCCTTCGTCCTCGACGACCCGACACCGCCGGATCCCCGCCGCCGCTGGGCCGGCCTAAACCCCGCGGCCCGGGGCGCTTGCTACGACAACAACGCGGCCGTGGCCGACGCCGCAGCCCAGGTCGCAACGCGCAACGCCGCCGCGGCGACGTACCGCGCCGCGCACCCGGCCGGCCTCGACATCCCCTACGCGGCAGGCGCCCGCTCGGCCTTCGACCTCTACCCGGCGGCGGACGCACGGGCGCCCTGCCTGGTCTTCATCCATGGCGGCTACTGGCAGCGGAACGCCCGGGCCGATTTCGCCTGCTTCGCCGAGGGCCTGAACCGGGCCGGCTGGTCGGTGGCGATGCCGGGCTACACCCTGGCGCCCGAGGCCAGCCTCGCCGGGATTTCCGCCGAGATCGGGGCCGCCCTGGATTGGCTCGCCGGGCATGGGACCGCTCATGGGATCGGCGGACCGATCGTCCTGGCCGGCTGGTCCGCGGGGGCGCAGCTCGCCGCCCTCCATCTCGGGCATCCCGCGGTGACGGCGGCCCTGGCGATCTCCGGCGTCTACGACCTCACGCCGATCCGCGAGACCTACCTGAACGAGAAGCTCGGCCTGACCGATGCCGAGATCGAGACCCTGTCACCCCTCCGCCTGCCCGTCGCGGCCAAGCCGATGACGCTGGCCTACGGCAGCCGCGAGCTCCCCGCCCTCGTCCACGATGCCCGCAACCTCCACGCCCTGCGCAGCGCCGCCCATGCCCCGGGCGCCCTGCTGCCGGTGCCGGGCGCCGACCATTTCTCGATCCTCGACGGGTTCCGCCGGCCGGACGGAGTCCTGGTCCGCGCGGCGCAGGACCTGCTCGGAGGCGCCCGATGAGCCGCGAGGGCGTGGGGGTCGCTCTGCCCCGCAAGGAGGATGACCGCCTGATGCGCGGCCGCGGCCAGTATGTCGGCGACATTCGCCTGCCCGGGATGCAGGACGTCGCCTTCGTGCGCAGCCCCCTCGCCCATGCCCGCATCCGCGCTATCCACGTGTTGGACGCCTATCGCGACCGGGTGTTCACCGCCGCAGACCTCGACGGCGTGCTGCCGATCCGTGCCGTCTCGGGGCTACCCGGCTTCAAGGCCTCCGAGCAGCCGGTGCTCGCCACCGGCAAGGTCCGGCAGGTCGGCGAGCTGGTCGCGATGTGCGTCGCCCCGACCCGCGCCGAGGCCGAGGACATCGCCGCCGCCGTGGTGCTCGACCTGGAGGAGCTGCCCGCCATCCACGACATGCTGGCCGCCCGCGAACCGGGCTCCGCCCTCGTCCACGAGCATTGGGGCGACAACGTCTTCCTGGAGACCCTAGTCGATATCGGCATCGAGGCCGCCCTCGACGCGCCGATCCAGGTCAGCCGCACCATCTCGACGGGGCGCCAGTGCATGGCGCCGATCGAGGGCCGCGGCACCGTGGTGCAGCTCGATCACCGCCTCGACCAGCTCGTCGTCCACACCGCGACCCAGATGCCCCACATCGTGCGCAACGGCCTCTCGGAATGCCTCGGCATCGAGCAGGGCCGCATCCGCATCGTGTCGCCGGATGTCGGCGGCGGCTTCGGCTACAAGGCGATCCTGCTCGCCGAGGACGTGGCGCTCGCCTGGCTGACCCTGCGCCGCGGCCATCCGGTCCGCTGGCTGGAGGATCGGCGCGAGCACCTGACCGCCAACGCCAATTGCCGCGAGCACCATTACCGCATCACCGCCTACGCGGAGCGGGACGGCCGGCTCCGCGGCATCGATTGCGAGGCCACGGTCGATTCCGGCGCCTACTCGGCCTACCCATTCTCGGCCTGCCTGGAGGCGGCGCAGGTCGCCAGCATCCTGCCCGGTCCCTACGACTTCCCTTCCTATCGCTGCCGCACGTGGTCTGTCGCGACCAACAAATGCCCGATCCTGCCCTATCGGGGCGTCGCCCGCACCGGCGTCTGCTTCGCCCTGGAACTCGTGCTCGATGCCGTCGCCCGCGCCGCCGGGATCCCGCCCGAGGCGGTGCGCGAGAAGAACCTCGTGCGGCCGGAGCAGATGCCGTTCGAGAACATCACGAAGAAGCATTTCGACAGCGGCGACTACCCGGGGGCGCTCGCCCGGGCGCTGACGGCGATCGATGTCGACGCGGTCCGGGCCCGGCAGCGGGGGTCTGAGCCGGATGGGCGCCGGATCGGCCTCGGGCTCTCGGTCTACTGCGAGCAGGCCGCGCACGGCACCTCAGTCTATTCCGGCTGGGGCATCCCGATGGTCCCCGGCCACGAGCAGGCCAGCGCCCGCCTGACCCCGGATGGCGGCCTGGAATTGCGGATCGGCGCGCATTCCCACGGCCAGGGCCTGGAGACGACGCTGGCCCAGGTCGCCCACGAGATCCTCGGCGTCCCGGTCGCGCGCACCCGCCTCGTCCACGGCGACACGGCGATGACGCCCTATTCCACCGGTTCCTGGGGCTCGCGGGTCATGGTCATGGCGGGCGGCGCGGTGGCGGCGGCCTGCGAGGTGCTGCGCGACCGCGCCGTCCGGATCGGCGCCCACCTGCTCCAGGCACGCCCCGAGGAATGCCGATTCGCGGGCGGCCACGTGATCGGGCCCTCGGGCGACATCGCCCTGGAGGCCATCGCCCGGACTTGGTACCGGCGCCCGCAGGACCTCGCCCCCGATACCGATCCCGGCGGCCTCGAAGTCACCGCCGGCTACAAGCCGGTGCGGGATTCCGGCACCTTCTCCTACGCGGCCCACGCGGTCGTGGTGGCGGTCGATCCCGATCTCGGCGCTGTGGAGATCCTCGATTACGTCATCGTCGAGGACGGTGGCACGCTGGTGAATCCCCTGGTGGTGGACGGCCAGATCTACGGCGGCCTCGCGCAGGGGATCGGAACGGCGCTGTTCGAGGAAATGCGGTTCGACAGCCGCGGCCAGCCCCTCGCCTCGACCTTCGCCGACTATCTGCTCCCCGGTGCCGCCGACGTGCCGATGGCCCGCATCGACCATATGGAGACCCCCTCCCCCTACACGCGGTTCGGCCAGAAGGGCATCGGCGAGGGTGGCGCCATCGCGCCCCCGGCGGCGTTGGCCAACGCCATCAACGACGCGCTCGCGCCCCTGGGCGTCGAGCTGCTGCACTCCCCCCTCACCCCGCGGCGGATCGTGGAGGCGGTGCTCGCCGCCCGGCCAACGGCGGAAACCGCCCGGGAGGCCGCATGAAGCCCGCCCCCTTCGCCTGGGAGCGCCCGGGCGGCCTCGCCGCGCTCCTGGCGCGCCTCGCCGGGGCTCCCGGCAATGTGAAGCTGATCGCGGGGGCCCAATCCCTCGGACCGATGCTGAACCTGCGCCTGGTCGAGCCGGACTTGATCCTCGACATCACCGGCGTGCCCGAGTTCCGCATCGCGCGAGTCGAGGGCGACACACTCGTGCTCGGGGCCTGCGTGACCCATGCCGATATCGAGGACGGCCGCGTGCCCGACCTCACGCGGGGTGCCCTCCGGCGTGTCGCCGCCGCGATCGCCTACCGGCCGGTGCGCAACCGCGGCACGATCGGCGGGAGCCTGGTCCACGCCGACCCGGCCGCCGACTGGGTGAGCGCCCTGACCGCCCTCGGTGCCGAGGTCGAACTCGCGGGCCCGGACGGCCGTCGGACCCTCCCGGTGGAGCGCTTCGTCACCGGACCGCTCACGGTCGCCCTCGGTCCTGGCGAGATCCTGGTCGCCGTGCGGATCCCCGCCCTGCCCGTGGGCGCGGCCTGGGGCTACGTCAAACACTGCGCGAAGATCGGCGAGTTCGCCCACGCCATCGGCGCCGTGCGCCTCGAACCCGGCGCGGGACGGGGGCGGGCGGTGATCGGGGCGGTCGAGGGGCCGCCCGTGCTGCTCGCCGACGCCCGCCCGCTCTTCGGCGGCCGCATCGGCACCGATTTCGCGGAAAGGTTCGATGCTGCTGCGGCGGACGCGGTCCTGCGCGCCGCCGGCATGGCGGACGCGGTCGAGCGCCACGTCCACGTGACGGTGCTGGCCCGCGCGGTCGCGCAGGCGGCCGAGCCCGCCCCCGTTCACCTTCCGGAGGCCGCATGAGCGCCGCCCTCGCGGAACCGCGGTCCGGCCGTCTGGTGCTGCCCCTGACGGTCAACGGCCGTGCCCTGCGGGTGGAGGCCGAGCCGCGCAGCCATCTCGGCGACCTGCTCCGCGACGGGCTGGATCTCACCGGCACCCATCTCGGCTGCGAGCACGGCGTCTGCGGCGCCTGCACGGTCCTGCTCGACGGCGAGCCGGCGCGGGCCTGCCTGACCTTCGCGGGGGCCTGCGCCGGCGCCTCGATCACCACGATCGAGGGGCTGGATACGGACGAGATCGCGGGCGAGCTGCGGGCCGCCTTCAACCGCGCGCACGCCCTCCAGTGCGGCTATTGCACCCCCGGCATGCTGATCGCCGCCCGCGATCTGGTCCTGCGACTGCCGGAGGCCGACGAGCGGCGGATCCGCGTCGGCCTCTCGGGCAATCTCTGCCGCTGCACCGGCTATGCCGGGATCGTCCGGGCGGTGATGGCGGTGATCAGGGAACGGCGCGGGCGCGGCATCGGCCCGGAGACCAGCGCGGCCCGTGCCCTCGGCCCGGTCGGGGCCCGGATCGGCGAGACCATCGTCGCGCCCCTGCATCCGGCAGCAGCCCCCGTCACCCCGGTCACCCCTGCCGCGGTGGCGGATCTCACCGCATCCTTCGTGCCGGCCCACAGCTTCGCGCAGGGCCTCGACCTCGCCCATCCGCCCGAGGCCGTCTTCGCGCTGCTGGGCGACATCGAGGCGGTCGCCGCCTGTCTGCCGGGCGCCGTTCTGACAGCCCGGCCGAACCCTGACACGGTCGAAGGCGGCCTGCAGGTGCGGATCGGGCCGATCGCGGCGACCTTCCGGGGTCGCGCCCGCATCGCGCGGGACGCGGCGGCGCGGAGCGGCTCGGTCCACGGCGCCGGCAGCGACGCGGGCGGCCGCTCGGCCACCGAGGGCCGGATCCGGTATCGTGTCGAGGCCGGGCCGACGCCGGACACCGCCCGGGTCGAGCTCGAGGTCGGCTACACCCTGACCGGGCCGCTGGCGCAGTTCGGCCGCCCCGGCCTCGTGCGCGACCTCGCCGGCCGCATCGCCGCGGACTTCTCCCGCAACCTCGATGCCCGGCTCTCGGGCACCGCCGCCCCGGCCTCCACCGGGCTCAATCCCCTCCGCCTGCTCCTCGGCCTCGTCCGCGCGCGCCTGGCGGCGTGGCTCGGCCGCGCCTGATCCCCCGCCGCTTCCCACCTACCCCGGAGACACGAGCATGCCTGGCCGGTTCACCCTCACGACCGCGATCCTGCTGGCGCTCACGGCGACGGGCGCCCAAGCGGACGCGATCCGCATCGGCGTCAACGAGCCCCTGACCGGGCCGTTCGCGGCTTCGGGCACCTACGTGGTGAACGGCGCCAAGATCGCCGCCGACGAGATCAACGCCAAGGGCGGCGTCCTCGGCAAGACCCTCGAACTCGTGATCGAGGACAACAAGAGCAACCCGACCGAGGCCGCTGCAGTCGCCGAGAAGCTGATCACCAGCGACAAGACCCCGGTGATGATGGGGGCCTGGGGCTCCAGCCTGACGCTCGCCGTCATGCCGAAGCTCATGGATTACGAGACGCCGATGCTGGTCGAGACCTCTTCGTCCGGCAAGATCACGACGTCGGGCAATCCCTACGTGTTCCGGATCTCGCCGCCCTCGTCCCTGGAGGCCGAGACCTTCGCGCCGATGGTCGGCCGCCTCGGCCTGAAGAAGGTCGACTTCCTGGTCCTCAACAACGATTTCGGCCGCGGCGCAGCGACCGATTTCGGCAAGATGCTCAAGGACAAGGGCGTCACGGTCGGCCTCGTCGAGACCATGGACCAGGGCGCCCAGGACATGAGCGCCCAGCTGTCCAAGCTGAAGGCCTCGGATTCCGACACGATCATGATCACGAGTTCGGTGGATCAGCTGGTGCTGCTGTTCAAGCAGATGGCGGCGCTCGGCCTGAAAAAGCGGGTGATCACCACGGGCGGTTCCCAGAATCCGGACCAGATCATCGCCCAGGCCGGCGCCGCCGCCGACGGCACGATGCACCTGACGACGTTCCTGCCCTGGTCGCCCGACAGGACGCCGGACCCGAAGGCCACCGCGACGTTCATCGATGCCTGGAAGAAGCGCGGCTTCGAATTCGCCGGCGTCACCGAGAGCTTCCGCGGCTACGACGGCATCCGCGCCATCGCGCACGCTATCGAGACGGCGGGCTCGACCGATCCGGCCGCGATCGCCAAGGCGTTCTGGTCCGTCGACTTCGTCGGGCTCAACGGGCCGATCCGCTTCGCCAAGGCCGGTCCCGCCGGCAAGGAAAGCGGGCAGAGCAAGCCCGACGTCTATCTCATCGAGATCAAGGACGGGAAGGTGATCGTGCCGACCCTGTAGGGGCAGCCCGTGCTCGCTCCCCACACTGGATTCACACATCGCTGCCGGATTGGAGCAACGACCGGTCCCGAGCGCCCTCCCTCCCCCCACTGCGTGGGAGGGAGGGCGCGTGGCGGCTTTGGCCCGCCACACCGGTCGACCGGGCGATGATCCCAGGCACGACATGTCAATCGGTAGCCCCCCGCGGCGAGAGATGCTCGCCGCGGCGCCGGACATTCGGCCCGCAACCCGCCAGGAGAGGCCCGTGGACGAACTGATCCAGCACCTCGCCAACGCGCTGATCCTCGGCGGCACCTATGCCCTGCTGGGGATCGGCCTGACGCTGATCTTCGGGATCATGAACGTGGTGAACTTCACCCACGGCGCGCTCTACACGGTCGGCGCCTACGTCATGTACTTGGCCGTCGCCGGGCTCGGGCTGAACTTCTTCCTGGCGCTGCCGGTGGCGATCCTGGGCGGGCTCCTCCTCGGGGCCGCCATCGAATTGCTGCTGCTGCGCCCGTTCGGGGGCTCGGATATCGACACCACCATGCTGGTGATGATCGCCGCCGGCATCATCCTGCAATCGGGCACGCTCTGGACCTTCGGCGGCGTCGCCAAGGCGATCCCCTCGCCCTTTCCGGAGGCACCGCTCCAGATCGGCCCGGTCTCGCTCTCCTGGCTGCGGCTGTTCGTGCTCGGGGCGGCGCTCGCCCTGATCGCGCTGTCCTACGCGCTGATCAACCGGACCAAGCTCGGGCTCGCCATGCGCGCCGCCTTCCAGGATGCCGACACGGCGGCGCTGATGGGCGTCGACGTCCGGCGGATCTACACCGCCACCTTCGCCCTCGGCTCCTCGCTCGCGGCGGCGGCGGGTGCCCTGCTGGGCCCGGTCTACGTGGTATTCCCGCAGATGGGCGGGCTCGCCGAGCTCAAGGCCTTCGCCATCGTCATCCTCGGCGGCCTCGGCAACGTCACCGGCGCGGCCATCGGCGGTTTCATCCTGGCGATCGCGGAGGAGTTCGGCGCCGGCTACGTCTCCTCCGGTTACCGGGACGCGATGGGCTTCCTGATCATCATCACGGTCCTGCTGTGCAAGCCCACCGGACTGTTCGCGCGTGCGGAGCGGATCGGATGAGCCGGTTCCTTCCCCTCGCGCTGCTCGCCGGCCTCGTCGTCCTGCCGCTGGCGCTCGGCCCCAATCCCTACCTGCTCAACGCGCTGATCGTGACGGGCATCCTGACCATCGGCGCGATGAGCCTGAACCTGCTCCTCGGCTATACCGGGCAGCTCAGCCTCGGCCACATCGCCTTCTTCGGCATCGGCGCCTATGTCAGCGCGCTCACGAGCCTCGGCTTCGATGTCGAGATCGGCTTCGGCCTCCGGGTGGTGCACGCACCCTGGCCGGCGGCGGTCGGGTTCCTGCTGGCGACGGTCGCGGCGGGGGGCTGCGGCTACCTGATCGGGCGGCTCTCCTTCCGGGTGCGCGGCGCCTATTTCGTGATCGTGACGATCTCCTTCGCCGAGGTCGTGCGGCTCGTGGCCCTCAATTGGGTGGAGCTGACCCAGGGGCCGCTGGCGCTCACCAACATCCCGGCGATCACCCTCGGCCTGCCCGGCCTCGGGATGTGGATCCTGAAGACCAAGCTGCAGAACTACTACCTCGTGCTGGCGGTCGGCACGTTCTGCTACGCCGTGATCGCCCGGCTCGTCGGCTCGCAGTTCGGCCGGGCGATGCGCGGTCTCAAGGAGAACGAGCCGCTGGCGCTCTCGGTGGGCATCAACGCCACCCGCACCCTGACGGTGGCGGCGGTGATCTCGGCCGCGATGGCCGGCGCGGCGGGCAGCCTCTACGCCCATTACCTGCGCATCATCGACCCCGACGTGTTCCTGTTCGCCACCACGGTCAGCATGGTCATCATGGTGGTGGCCGGCGGCAAGGGCACCCTGTTGGGCCCGATCGTTGGCGGCCTGATCTTCGGCCTGCTGCCGGTGGCGCTGCGCCCGGTCATGGCGCCCGAGGCCCAGTGGATCGTCTACGGTCTCGTGCTGATCGCGATCCTGTTCGTGATGCCGCGGGGCATCGTGCCGGGACTGTCGGCCCTGCTCGGCCGTCGATCGGCGCCGACCGTCCCCGTCCTGGAGGCCAGTCCGGCGGTGCAGCGATGAGCGCGATTCTCTCGGTCGAGCATGTCGGTGTCCGCTTCGGCGGCCTCGTCGCCATCGCGGACCTGCATTTCGACGTCCAGGACGGCGAGATCGTCAGCCTGATCGGCCCGAATGGGGCCGGCAAGACCACCGCCTTCAACGTCATGACCGGCTTCCTCAAGCCCAGCCAGGGTGCGGTCCGATTCCGTGGCACCTGCCTGGACGGGCTGGCGCCCCACGCGATCACGCGCCTCGGCCTGGCCCGCACCTTCCAGCGCACCAGCGTGTTCCCGGACGACACGGTGCTCGACAACGTGATGATCGGCCTCCAGCGCCGGGGGGCCCCGATGAGCCGCACGTCGTTCCGCGACGCGCTGCTCGGCCGTTCGGGTGCCGGCGAGCGCGCCCTGCGCGACCGCGCCGAGGCGCTGCTCGACTGGGTCGGGATCGCCGACAGGGCGCGGGAGAAGGCCGGCGCCCTGGCCTATGGGGAACAGCGCCTCGTCGGGGTGGCGCTGGCGCTCGCCACGGACCCGACCATGCTCCTCCTCGACGAGCCGGTCTCGGGAATGAACGCCTCGGAGACGCGGGTGTTCGTGCGGCTGATCGAGCAGATCCGGGGGCGCGGCATCACCATCCTGCTGGTCGAGCACGACATGCCGATGGTGATGGAGGTCTCCGACCGCATCGTCGTCCTGAACTACGGCCGCCTCATCGCCGAAGGGCCGCCGGACCGGATCCGCGCCGACCCCGCGGTGATCGAGGCCTATCTCGGCCAGGGCAGCGCGGCCCGGCAGGCCGCCGCCGCGGTGCTTGAGGCGGCCGATGCTTGAGATCCGCGAACTCGTCTGCGGCTACGGCCACGTCACCGCCCTGAAGGGTCTCACGATCGACGTGCGCGAGGGCCAGCTCGTGGCCCTCGTCGGGGCGAACGGCGCCGGCAAATCCACGACGCTCCGGGCGATCTCGGGCCTGGTGTCGCCGCGCGCCGGCGCGATCCGGTTCGCCGGGCGCGACATCGGGGGGGCGGAGCCCCGCCGGATCCTCGCCGCCGGCATCGCCCATTGCCCGGAGGGCCGGCGCGTCTTCCCGCAGATGACCGTCTCCGAGAACCTCGCCATGGGTGCCTATCTGCGCCGCGACCGGGCCGGGATCGCGGTCGACCTGGAGCGCATCTACGGCGAGTTTCCCCGCCTCGCCGAGCGCCGCGACCAGGCGGCCGGCACCCTGTCGGGCGGCGAGCAGCAGATGCTGGCGATCGGCCGCGCGCTGATGGGGCGTCCGAAGCTCGTCCTGTTCGACGAGCCCTCCCTCGGTCTCGCCCCCAACATCGTCGAGCGGATGTTCGCGGTGATCCGGGCGATCCGCGACGCCGGCACGACCGTGCTCCTCGTCGAGCAGAACGCCTTCGCGGCCCTCGAACTCTGCGACTACGCCTATCTCCTCGAGACCGGCCGCATCGTGCTCGAAGGGACCGGGCAAGCCCTCATCGCGGATCCGCATGTGCGGGACGCCTATCTCGGTGGCTGAGGCGGACCGGCCGGGGTGGATCCGCCTGGGCCCGGACGATCGTCTCGGCGATCGCCCGCTGATGCCGATCACCGTGGGTGGCCACAGCCTGCTGCTCGTCCAGGCGGGCGGCCGGATCGTGGCCGCCGAGCGGGCCTGCCCGCACGAGGGGGCCGACCTGTCCCTCGGCCGGTGCATCGGCGGACGGCTGCTCTGCCCGAGGCATCGCGCCTCCTTCGACCTGCGGGACGGGTCCGTCTCGCCGGGCTGGTCGTTCCGCGCACTGCGCCTGTTCAGGATCGAGTCCGCCTCGGACGGGCTCTGGCTGGCGGTGGAAGCCGGGCTTCCGGTCCGAACCCCGTGACGGGGCGTTCCGCGCGGCCCCGGTTCGCCGAACCCGGAAAACAACAAAGCCCGCCAACGATTTGGCGGGCTGCTGTCAGTCGATTGGTGCCCAGGAAAGGACTCGAACCTTCACCTCTCGCGAGACTGGTACCTGAAACCAGCGCGTCTACCAATTCCGCCACCTGGGCATGTCGCCGGCCATCGGCCGGCGACGGCTTCGTTTAGGCAAGGGAACCGCCGCCGTCAATCGGGATTTCAGCCCTGCGGCCACTCCCGGATGTCGACGAAGCGGCCGGCCACCGCGGCGGCCGCCGCCATGGCGGGCGAGACCAGGTGCGTGCGCCCGCGCGGGCCCTGCCGGCCCTCGAAGTTGCGGTTCGAGGTCGAGGCGCAGCGCTCGCCGGGCCGCAGCTTGTCCGGGTTCATGCCGAGGCACATGGAGCAGCCCGGCTCGCGCCAGTCGAAGCCCGCCGCCTTCAGGATCCGGTCGAGACCCTCGGCCTCGGCCTGCGCCTTCACCAGCCCGGAACCCGGGACGATCATCGCCGAGACGCCCTCATGCACCTTGCGGTCGCCGACCACCCGCGCGACCTCGCGCAGATCCTCGATCCGCCCGTTCGTGCAGGAGCCGATGAAGATCCGATCCAGGGTGATGTCGGTGATCCGGGTGCCCGGCGTCAGGCCCATATAGGCCAGGGCCTTCTCCTTCGACTGCCGCTTGTTCTCGTCGGCGATCTCGGCCGGATCCGGAACGCGGCCCTGGATTGAGATCACGTCCTCCGGGCTCGTCCCCCAGCTGACCAGCGGCGGCAGGTTGGCGGCGTTGAGGCGGACCTCGCGGTCGAAGAAGGCGCCCGGGTCGGTGACGAGGCTCTCCCAGTAGCGGCACGCCGCGTCGAAGGCCGCGCCCTTCGGCGCCTTCGGGCGGTCCTTCACGTAGGCGAAGGTCGTCGGGTCCGGCGCAACCATGCCGGCCCGGGCGCCGCCCTCGATCGACATGTTGCAGATCGTCATCCGCCCCTCCATCGAGAGGGCGCGGATCGCCTCGCCGGCATACTCGATCACGTGGCCGGTGCCACCAGCGGTGCCGATCTCGCCGATGATCGCCAGGATGATGTCCTTGGCGGTGACCCCCGGCGGCAGGGTGCCGTCGACGGTAACGCGCATGTTCTTGGCCTTGCGCTGCACCAGCGTCTGGGTGGCGAGCACGTGCTCGACCTCCGAGGTGCCGATGCCGTGCGCCAGCGCCCCGAAGGCGCCGTGGGTCGAGGTGTGGGAATCTCCGCACACGATGGTCTGGCCGGGCAGCGTGAACCCCTGCTCGGGGCCGATGATGTGGACGATGCCCTGGCGCCGGTCGAAGGCGTCGTAGAACTCGATGCCGAAATCGCGCACGTTCTCGGCCAGCGCATCGAGCTGGGTCAGGCTCTCGGGATCGTCGATGCCCTTCGACCGGTCGGAGGTCTGGACGTTGTGGTCGACCACCGCCAGCGTCTTTTCCGGATGGCGCACCTTGCGGCCGGCGACGCGCAGCCCCTCGAAGGCCTGCGGGCTCGTCACTTCGTGAACGAGGTGGCGGTCGATGTAGAGGAGGCAGGAGCCGTCCGGCTGGACATCGACGACGTGGTCGTCCCAAATCTTGTCGTAGAGGGTGCGCGGGCTGGTCATCGGTTTTCGTCTTCGAGAATGGGGCGGTACAGAGCTCTCGCGATGATGCGTCGTTCTTACTAGGCATCGCGCGGGCATTTCGGAAGGGGCGAGCTGCGCCCCGGTCGAATGACCGCCCGGCGCCGGGGCGCGGATGTCATCGGCGGCGGGGGCGCCCGCTGGCGTCCCACCCCGCACTGGCCCTATGCGGGATTGAGGAACCGGCCGCGCCGCTGGACGGCCGAACGAGGGAGTGAGCGATGCCTGACGCGCCGGCCGAGATCCTGTTCCTGCGGAAAATGCATCCGCTCGTCGAAGCGGCCTTCGAAGGTCGGTACGGCGTCCATCGGCTCGCCGGCGCCGCGGATGCCGAGGCATTGCTCGCCGAGACCGGCCCGCGGATCCGCGCCCTGTGCGTCGGCGGCGCCGCGGCGGTCGACGCCGCCCTGATCGACCGGCTGCCGAAACTGGAGCTCATCGCCAATTTCGGGGTCGGCTACGACGCGGTCGACGCCGCGGCGGCGCACCGGCGCGGCGTCGTCGTCACCAACACGCCGGACGTGCTCACCGACGAGGTCGCAGACCTCGCGATCGGCCTCGTGATCGCCACCCTCCGCCGGATCCCGCAGGCCGACCGGTACCTCCGCGCCGGCCATTGGCCGAAGGCCCCGTTCCCCCTCTCCGCCTCCCTGCGCGGGCGCCGCGTCGGCATCCTCGGGCTCGGGCGGATCGGGCGGGCCATCGCCCGGCGCCTGGAAAGCTTCGGCGTCGCCATCGACTATCACGGCCGCCGCCCGCAGGCGGACGTTCCCTACACCTATCACAACAGCCTGATCGGCATGGCGCATGCGGTCCATATCCTGATCGTGGTCGCGCCGGGGGGCGCCGACACCCGCGGGCTGGTGGATGCGGCGGTGCTGGAGGCCCTCGGCCCCGAAGGGATCCTGGTCAACGTCGCCCGGGGCAGCCTCGTGGACGAGGCGGCGCTGACCGCCGCGCTCAAGGCGGGGACCATCCTGGGCGCCGGGCTCGACGTGTTCGAGAACGAGCCCCACGTCCCGGGCGACCTCGCCGGCCTCGACAACACGGTGCTGCTGCCACATGTCGGCTCGGCCTCAGAGCACACCCGTGCCGCGATGGCCCAGCTCGTCGTCGACAACGTCGTCTCGTGGTTCGAGGGGCGGGGGCCGCTCACGCCCGTCGCCGAGACACCCTGGAGCCCGAACGCGTGAAGTCCGCACCGGCCGCCCTGCTGGCCGCCCTGGCCCTGCTCCCGTGGCCAGTGGCGGCTCAGGACGCGCCCGCGGCCCTGCCCGAACCGAGCCCCCCGGTCGCGAAGACGCCGGCACCGGCCGCGGCGCCGACCAGCCTGCCCGAGAAGCTCGGCGAAGTCCCCGGGACCTGGGACCTGTCCCGGGACGGCACCAACCGCCGCTGCGTGTTGACGCTCGTGCTCGACAGCGGTGAGGCCGGCCGGCGCCTGCGCTTCCCGGCCGGATGCCGGCGGGCGCTGCCGGTGATGAACGGGATCGCCGGCTGGTTGTTCGTCGAAGGAGCCGTGCGCCTCGTCGACCGCAACGTCCGTCCTGTCCTCGAATTCGCCCGGCGCCCGGACCAGCGCAGCTTGGTCGCCAGGATGGAGAGCGGCGAGCAGTACAGCCTCGTCCCCCTCGATATCGTGGCGATGCGCCCCGGCGGTCTGGCGGGCGCCGAGGCCGAACCGGTCGCACCGGACCTGTCCACCCCGACCCCGCTCCAGGCGGCGGCGCCCCTGCCGGCCGCGCTGCAGCCGGCCTCGACCGCCCCGGCCGGCCCGGCCCCGGGGACCTACGCCCTCGACCGGTTCCAGGAGCACGACACCTGCCGGATCACCCTCGACGGCGGCGGCGGCGGCGTGCGCCTGGTGCCCGGCTGCCACGATGGCGGCCTGGAGGTGTTCGATCCGGTCCGCTGGCGCTACGCCGACGGCCGGATGACCCTCACCGCCAAGCGCGGCCACAGCATCGACCTCGTGCCGAGCGGCGACGGACGCTGGCGGCGCGATCCGGAGGTCGGCACGACCTTCGTCCTGCGCCGCGTGGAGTGATCGTTACCGGGTCGACCGCCGGCCGTCCTGGACCGGCAGCATCCGCTCCAGCAGGCCGTCCCGGCGGATCACGAGGTGCCAGACCGTGCCGGCGATGTGCAGCAGGACCAGCGCGTAGACGAACCACTGCCCGACGAGGTGGATCGAGTCGGCGATCTTCTGGGCCGCGTCGTCCTTCGGCAGCCCGGGGATCGTGAACAGCCAGAAATACGGTGTGTCGCGCCCCGACAGGGCGCTCAGCAGGTACCCGCTGATCGGCATGATCAAGAAGATCGCGTACATCAGGTAGTGGTTGATGCGCCCGATCAGGGTCAGGAGCCGGGGCGCCTGGGGATCCGCCGGCGCGGGCCGGATCATCCGCCAGACGATCCGCACGACGACGATCGCCAGGATGGTCAGGCCCACCGACTTGTGCAGGACGAAGAAACTGCCCTTTGCCGGTGCGGGCGGGAGGCTCGCGGCCACCCAGGCGAGCGGCAGGACCGCCAGGACCAGGGCCGCGGTCAGCCAGTGGAGGGCCTGAGCCAGCGGATTGTAGCGCGGCAGCCCGGATGCCGTGACGTAGGTGGCGGGGAGCGCCACGGGGGCGGCCTTCCCGGTCGTGATCGGAGAACCTGACATGATCCCTCGCGGGTGAGCGTCGTCCGTTCGAGCACTTAGGGTCGGCAGCGTTTCCGGGGAGTGACCCGTCAGTTGGTCGGGCCGGAACCGGGCGGGCGCGCGAGGTCGATCAGGGACGCGAGTTCCGCCGCGGCGGCTTCGAGCCGCGCCGCGACGGTCCTGTCCAGGATCCGGCCGTCGACCAGGTCGTCCGAGCCCGCATAGACCGAGGTCGGTGCCACATGCGCCGCGAAGAAGCCGAACAGCGGCCGCAGGCTGTGCTCGACCACCAGCGCGTGGCGCAGGCCGCCGCCCGTGGCGGTGAGCACCACCGGCTTGGCGGCCATGCGGGACGGATCGACGAAGTCGAACACGTGCTTGAACAGCCCGGCATAGCCGCCCTGGTAGACGGGCGTCCCGACGATCAGGGCGTCCGCCCCCTCGATCGCCGCGATCAGCCGCTCCGCCGGTGCGGACAAGTCGTGGCGCTGCGTCGCGCCGAGGCCCGGTCCGGCATCGAGAAGGTCGTAGACCGCGAGATCGATCGGCCGCAGACGTCCGAGTTCGGCCCCGAGCGCCTCGACCAGAATGCGGGTGCGCGAGGGCCGCTTGGCGCTCCCCGAGAAGGCGACGACGCGGGGACGGCTCGGCATGCTGCTCGACTCGATCTTCACCGGGAAACCTTCCGCCGCAAGGCGCCCAGACGCGCGCGGCGGGCTCGGTCGAGGCTAGCGCATTTCGGCTCCGGAAGAACCGTCATCCGTGCCGCGCATCCTGCGTCCGCCCCGAGATCCGTGTGGATTCTCATGTCTCCAACCGCCAGACGTGACTGCGCTTGATCTCGGCATCCTCGAGGTCGCGGGAGACCGGGACTTCGTAGGAGGCCAGACAGGTGAGCCGCGTGCGCGGCAGATAGGTGCGGCCCGGATCGCCGATGAGCACCGTGACGCCGCGGGCGTGAAGCCCGAAGAGCCAGTCGGTCACCGCGGCGGCGAGGTCGCGTTCGTAGAAGACATCCGCCGCCAGGACGAGATCGGCCTCGGGCACGGTGCCCAGGAGATTGTCGGAGAGGGGCTCGACCCGTCCCGCCACGTCGTTGGCGGCGGCGTTCAGGCGGATTGCCGCCATGGCGAACGGATCGAGGTCGCTGGCAAGCACGCGCCGCGCACCGGCGCGGGCCGCCGCGATCGCCACCAGGCCCGAGCCCGATGCGAAGTCCACGGCCATCGCGCCGTCCACGAGGGCCGGGTTGTCGAGGACGTAGCGGGCCAGCGCCTGACCGCCCGCCCAGGCGAAGGCCCAGAACGGCGGCGGCAATCCAATCGCGTTCAATTCCTCCTCGGTCTTCTGCCACAGAGCCGTCGCCTCGTCGGCGACGTGGAGCCGGATCTCAGGGGCGTAGGGGACCGGTAGGAGGCGGGTGTTGGCGCGGATGAAGCCGGCGGGATCGTCGGGCGGGCGCATGGTCAGGCCTCCAGCAGGTCGCGCCAGACGGCGCGGACGCTGTCGGTCACCGCGGCCTCGGTGAAACCCCCGGCCTCGATCCGCGCCCGCGCCGCCGCGCCGAGGGCGGCGACGAGCCCGGGATCACGGCTCAACCGCACCAGGACCTGCGCCAGGGCCGGCGCATCGTCCGGCGGGACGAGCAGGCCCTCGACGCCGTCGCGCACGAGGCTGCGGCAGCCCGGAACGTCCGAGGCGACCAGCGCACGGCCGCAGGCAGCGGCCTCCAGGAGCGTCCGCGGCAGCCCCTCCCCGCCCCGCGACGGCAGGCAGGCGACGTGATGGCCGGCCCAGATGCCGGCCACGTCCTCGGTGGGGCCGTGCCAGGCGACGCCGTCGCGGCTCCACGCCCGCAGCGTCGCCTCGGGGATGGCGCGCCGGTTCGACGGATCCGGCGCGCCGTACAGGGCGAGGTCCACCGATGCGCCCTGCCCCCGGGCGAGACGGACCGCCTCCACGGCGACGTCGATCCCCTTCGACCACAGCATGCGCGAGACGATCGCCACCTTCAGCGGCGGCATGGCCGGCAGCGGCTGCGGGCAATAGGCGTCGGGATCCACACCGGCGCCCCCGATCACGGTGACCGTCTGCTCCAGCGGATCGAGGCCAAGGGCCCGGGCATCGTCCGGGTTCTCGAACAGAAAGCGGGTGCGGCGGGAAGCCAGGGGGCCGCGGATCAACGTCCGCAGGGCGAGCCGCGACGCGCGCCCGAGCCGGTCGGTCCGGGCCCCGACGAGGCCGAGGCCGGTCAGCGCGTAGACCCGGGCCGGGATGCCCGCCATCGCGGCCGCCGTGCCGCCGATCAGGATCCCGCGCAGCGCGATGCAATGGACGATGTCGGCGGAGAGCGCCTTGAGGATCGCGGCGAGCTGCCCGGCCGCGTAGCCGGCCGCCATCGGGTTGAGACTCGCCCGCTCGGCCTCCAGGGGGACGACCCGCGCGCCGGTGGCCTCGATGGCGGCGCGGTGGGCCCGCACCCGCGTCACCACGGTCACCGCCAGCCCCATGGCGATGGCGGCCCGCGCCATCGGCAGGAAGTGCGAGGCGAAGAACCAGTCCTCCGTCACCACGAAGACGAGGCGGCGCATCGGGACGGGGGCGTGGTCGAGGGCGGCGTCGGGCATCATCGCTGCCCTCTAGCACGCCGCGGCGGATCGGCCTGCGACGGATGCGCAGACGCGGAACGGCGATCGGGCGCCGCCGGTTGATGGTGACCTTCTCGCCGGGCGGGCCGTCCGGCGGCGTATGCGGGGGGACGGGCGATGGCGGGTGTCGAGACGGTCGAGGGCGGCGGAGCCCTGCGCGCTGCGGCGGAGGAGGCCGGGCTCGTCTACGTCGATGACGGCCGCCCGGGGCTGACGCGCCGGCGCAGCGGCACCGGCTTCCGCTACCTCGACGCGAAGGGCGCCCCCGTGCGCGACCGCGCGATCCTGGCCCGTATCCGATCCCTCGCGATCCCCCCGGCCTACACGGATGTCTGGATCTGCCCCCGCCGGAACGGCCACATCCAGGCGACCGGCCGGGACGCGAAGGGACGCAAGCAGTACCGCTATCACCCGGATTTCCGTCAGGCACGGGAGGCCGACAAGTTCTCCCGGATCATGGCCTTCGCCGACGCCCTGCCGGCCATCCGCCAGCGGGTCGACGCCGACATGAAGCGGCCGGGCCTGCCGCGGGACAAGGTGCTGGCCACGGTGGTCCACCTGCTCGAGACCACGCTGATCCGCGTCGGCAACGACGATTACGCGCGGACCAACAAGAGCTACGGGCTCACCACCCTGCGCGATCCGCATGTCCGCATCGCGGGCTCGGCCGTGTCGTTCCGGTTCAAGGGCAAGAGCGGCAAGACCTGGGACGTGTCCCTCAAGGACCGCCGCGTCGCCCGGATCGTCAAGGCCTGCCAGGACCTGCCCGGGCAGGAGCTGTTCCAGTATCTCGACGCCGACGGCGTGCAGCGCGACGTCACCTCGTCGGACGTCAACGCGTATCTGCGTGAGATCACCGGGCAGGAGTTCACCGCCAAGGATTTCCGGACCTGGGCCGGGACCGTGCTGGCCGCCCTGGCCCTGCGCGCGTTCGAGAGCTTCGACAGCGATGCCGGCGCCAAGCGCAACATCCGAACGGCGATCGAGAGCGTCGCGGGGCGCCTGGGCAACACGCCGACGGTCTGCCGCAAGTGCTACATCCATCCCCAGATCCTCGATTGCTATCTGGAAGGCGGGCTGCTCCTGCACCTGAAGGACGCCGTCGAGTCGGAGCTGAGCGAGGACCTGTCCAGCCTCAGATCCGAGGAGACCGCCGTGCTGGCGCTGCTCCAGGCGCGGCTCGCCGTGAACGCGGACGCCGCGCGGCATGGCAAACGGGTCAAGCCGAACGCCAGGACGGGTCCGCGTGCCGGGAAACCGCGGAGCAAGGCCGCGTCGGGCGCAAGGGACGAGCGTCCGTCGCGGGCCGGTGCCGATACGCGGGTCGGTGCCGCCTGAGACGGCCACCGGTCCCGCGCAGGTGCCCGGTCCCGGTCAATGCCGGGACTGGCTGTCGTTGCCCGACGAGCGCCGGTCGGTGGACCGCCGGACCTGATCGGTGTTGTCCACCACCGGCGCCAGGCCGAGCTGGCGGGCGAGCGACACGAGGTCCTTCAGGCGGCCGGTCTGCGTCTTCCGGCGGAGGTTCAGCCGGTGGGTCTCGACCGTGCGCACGCTGAGCGCCAGACGCCGTGCGACCTCCTTGTTGCTGAAGCCCGAGCTGAGGAAGCGCAGCACCTCCGCCTCCCGGGGCGTCAGGCCGAGGCTGTCGACCGGCTCGTTCGCCTCCGCCAGGGGCTGCTCCGGCGGCACGAGGCAGTCCGAGCCCTCCGCCAGGGCGAGCAGTGCAGCCGCGAGGTCGCGGGGCGCCTTGGAGCGCGCCATGAAGGCGTCGGCCCCCGCAGCCAGCAGGGCGCGGAGATCGTCGGCGCTCAGCGCGCCGAAGACCACCAGCGTGCGCAGGTGCGGCTGGCGCTCCTTCAGGTCGACGAGGCGGGCGATCCCGTCCGCGAGCCGGATCTCGTCGAGGAAGACGAGCGCGACCGCGGGGCCGGCATCGGCCATCTCCAGATGAGCCTCGCCGATCGTGTGGAATTCCGGCATGTGTTCCAGAGTTGCGCGAACAGTCGCGCTCAGGTCCTGCGGTTCATCCAGAATCAAGACGCCAACGGCGGTACTCATAACCTCGCACCTCGCTCTCCCGGCTCGATACAGACGACCGGGATCGAAGGCGAAGTTCCAAGAACTGTTCCAGTGACAATCCGCGAATATTAAGCTTTATATTGGCCGTTTTCCTGCCATTTCGGGGATATTGGCCGGATCGGCGTCCCGATCCGGGACGCCGATCCGGCATGCTTAATGTCGGCGTATCGAATCGGGGCAGCGCGTCCGGATCAATGCGCGACAACCGGAGCGGTGGCTCCCGAAGACTGGACGACGCGGTTACGTCCGCCAGTCTTGGCGGCATAGAGGGCGACATCCGCGCGCTTGATCAGGTCCTCGACACTGTCGTCCTCGATCCAGGTACTGACGCCGAAGCTGCAGGTCAGCTGGACAGTATCGTCGCCCGCGGGGATCCGCAGCGCCGCTACGCGCGCGCGCAGGCGTTCGGCGCAGGAGGCCGCTTCCGACAGGCGGCCCTCGGGCAGGATGAGGGCGAATTCCTCGCCGCCGAGCCGACCGCCGATCCCCTCCCGGGCGATCAGGTCGGCCACAGCCGTGATCGCCGCGTCCCCGACATCGTGCCCATGCGCGTCGTTGATGCGCTTGAAGTGGTCGATGTCGGCCAGGATCGCCGAAACGCCGCCGGGCTCGCCGGCGCGGTTGGCCGCCATGCGGGCCCGGTTGAAGAAGGCACGCCGGTTCAAGGCCCCGGTCAGGGGATCCGTCTCGGCGAGACGGATCAGCTCCGCCTGCATGGTGGTCAGGCGCTCGGCCGCGCGCAGCCGCGCATAGAGCTCTTCGGCGCTCGGCGGCTTCTCGATGAAGTCGTCGGCGCCGCTGTCGAGGGCTTCGGCCAGACTGCGGACGTTGCGTGCCGACGACATCGTGATCACGTGCAGCGGCCCGCGCTCCTCCGCGAGCAGGCGCGCGGCCCAGCACAGTTCGAGCCCGGAGAGCGGCCGAACCTCGAGGCTGGTGATCAGGACACGGATCGCAGGTGTCGTCTTCACGAAATCCAGTGCCTGGGTCGAATCCGTGAAGGCGTGAACCGCGTGGCCCCTCGGTTCGAGCAGGGAGGCGATGATCTGGAGAACGACGCGACTCGAATCGACGATGGCGATCTGCATGGCGTGACCTGGACCCGATATCCGAGGTCTAATCCGTAAGACTTAACCCACCTACAACGAGCATGAAGCCGCAATGAGCGTGGCAATACCAACACCGGATCGGCGCTATATCGTTGTTCGTGGACGTCTTTGGCGCAGCGCCGATCCCAACCTGTCGCCGGAGCGTCGGGCGGCTCTGGTCTCAGACCTGATGGCGGCCCGGCGCGCCGTGCGGGCCGCCAAGCAGGCCGAGCGCAACGGCCAGGCCGGCGCCGCGGACGCTCTCAGGGCGGCGCGCGCCTCCGTGGACGCGGCCAAGACCGGATTGGGCGAGCGCGGACCGGTCTGGTGGACCGACGGCGCCCCCGATCTCAACCGCCACCTCGCCCGCAACACGCCCTATGCGGCGTGGTATGCCACTCTCACCGCCGAGGAACCTGAACCGCGATGACCTGCGCACCGGCGGTCCGGTCTTCCGCGACGGCGCGGCGGCGGCCCGTCGCCCCGACCCCCTGAATGACCAGGAGCGCCGGCTGCGCCGCGGGGGCCGGTGCGATACCCGAGACCGTGGGCACCCCGTAGGTACCGTAACTCCAGGGCGCCGGCACGATCTGTGTCGGGCTCGGCACCGGTGTCAGCGGGGCCCCGATATAGTCGCCGCGCAGGAATGGCCCGCCGAAGCCGTAGCCGTCCGCGTAGCCGGAGCCGTAGGGAACCGCGCCACCGAACCCCTGCGCCGACGCTGGCGCCGCGAGCGCGAGGGCAAGGAGCGGAAGAATTGTCCGGATCGCCATGGGGCCGGTTCCAATGCGTGTTCGGCGCGAGCGTATCGCGCTGGAGGCTGGGAAACCGACCCGACGCGACCCCGTTCCGAATGGCCAGCCGCGGAGAGTGCTGATGCGTAACGCGCCTCAGCGGCAGGTGGTGATCCGCCGAACCACCCAGCCCTCGCCCTCGATCCAGAGCCGACGGCGCGACCGGCTGCAGCTCGCCTCGTCGTCCCGGTCCGCGCTGGTGGCGGAATGGACCTGCGGGCCGGCATCGGCGACCTTCGTGGCGTCCGGGACGCCCGCGGCCTGCGCCGTGGCGGCCGCGCACAGGAACGCAACGCCGGCCGCGCCGCGTGCGAGATTTCGGATCATCATGGTGGGGGGAAGCGCCCTGCGGCCGTGTTTGGATCGGTGCTGCAGAAATGCGCGGGTCGCGGCTTCGGTTGCATTGCAAGCGGTGGACGGCGTGCAACGCCGCACCATCGTCGGCGGCGCTTAGACTTCCCGGCAATCGCCGTTAAGGAGGGCGAGCCCCGACGCGGCGGCCGCCCAGGGGCCCGCACCGCGTTCCGGTCCCGGGACGGCGGGGTCCGGTCCACGAAGCAAGGATCCATGAGCAAGCCGAAAGCCCCGACCAATGCGCTCCTGACGCCGGAAAAGCGCTCTGAGGACGTCGATCAGACGATCCGTCCGCTGAGCCTGTCCGAGTTCATCGGCCAGCGCGCGGCCCGGGCGAACATGCAGATCTTCATCGAAGCCGCGCGCAAAACCGGCCAGGCCCTCGACCACGTCCTGTTCGTCGGCCCCCCCGGGCTCGGCAAGACGACCCTCGCCCAGATCGTGGCGCGCGAACTTGGCGTCAATTTCCGCTCGACGTCGGGTCCCGTGATCGCCAAGGCCGGGGACCTCGCCGCGCAACTGACCAATCTCGATGAGCGCGACGTGCTGTTCATCGATGAGATCCATCGGCTCAATCCGGCCGTCGAAGAGATCCTCTATCCGGCAATGGAGGATTACCAGCTCGACCTGATCATCGGCGAAGGGCCGGCGGCGCGCTCGGTGAAGATCGAGCTGCCGAAGTTCACGCTCGTCGGTGCCACCACCCGGGCGGGCCTGCTGACCACGCCGCTGCGCGACCGGTTCGGGATCCCGATCCGCCTGGAATTCTACGAGATCGACGAGCTCGAGCAGATCGTCGCCCGCGGGGCGCGGGTTCTGGGCGTGGGCATGTCGGCGGAGGGGGCCAACGAGATCGCCCGACGGGCACGGGGCACGCCGCGGATCGCCGGGCGTCTGCTGCGGCGGGTGCGCGACTTCGCGGTGGTGGCCGAGGCCGAGACGGTGACGCGGGCGATCGCCGACCGGGCGCTCAAGCTCCTCGACATCGACGAGGCGGGCCTGGATGTCATGGACCGCAAGTACCTGAAGCTGATCGCGGGCTCGTTCGGGGGCGGTCCGGTGGGCATCGAGACGATCGGGGCGGCCCTGTCCGAGCCGCGCGACGCCATCGAAGACATCATCGAGCCCTATCTGATCCAACACGGCTTCGTGCAGCGCACGCCCCGGGGTCGCGTGCTCACCCGGCATGCCTACCGCCACATGGGTTTCGCGGAGCCGAAGCGTGATCCACGCGGCCAGCCCATGCTGTTCAGCGACGACGGGGACTGACACCACGACGGGCAGTCCTATGCAGGAAACTCAAGCCTGCAATTCGGCTCGCTCATACTCCGATTACAGAAGCAGCGCTCGAAGCCGCGGTCCGATGCTCGGATGCGACATCCACAAGCTGTTGCCATTACAAAAGTTTTCGCGAACTGTACGAACGCTGCGGCCAAGCTTGAGCCAAGTTGTCGGGTCGACGTCCGACAGAAAATCTCGTGCACGTCATGGAACGGCGCGAACACGTGCCAGTTGTGGAGGCAACCGCGCCAACTCTGCGTGGCGCCGGCGAGACTGTCCGTGCCTGGGCTCTGCCCTTCGGATTGCGACAGATCTCCGAGCCTTTAAAAACAACGTCAGGGATCAACTTCCGCCATGAAAAAGATCACGCTCGCCGTCCTCGGCTTCTCCGCCGCTGCGTTCTCCACTCCGGCCTTCGCGCAGGACGCGCTTCCGATCCGTGTGCTGCCCTTCGCCAACCAGGACAGCGTCGGCGCAGCCGCCACCGAGACCCCGGCCTTCCGCGCCGAGGCCCTGCGCTCGGACGCCGCCAGCATCGAGGCGAGCCGGATCGCCCTCCAGCGGTCGCGCAACCCGAACGTCCGGAACTACGCGAACCGGGTCCTGGTCGAGCGCAAGGCGACCACCGACGCGCTGCTGCCGCCGAACACCTCCCTGTCGCGCAACGGCACGGTCGTCTCGGACAACCAGGGCATCCAGACTGACCTGAGCAACCCGGTCGGCCTCGTGCTCGCCCCCGTGACCGTGGCGGCCAACCTGGGTACCAGCATCATCGGCGGGGCCCTCGGCGCCGTCGGGATCGTGGATAACAGCCCCGGCGAGCCGGGTCGGCGTGTGGCCCTCGGCGAGCGTGGCCAGGCGCGCCTGACGCAGTTGCAGTCGGCCCCGAACGGCCGCGCCTTCGATCGCACCTACATCGATCAGCAGGCCCGCTCCGACGCCCGGACGCTGGCGCTATACGATTCCTACGCCAAGGCCGGTGATGACGCGCAGGGCCGCCGCTTCGCCACCGAGGCGCTGCCCTACATCGCCGACGAGCACGCCCACTCGGCCAGCCTCGCCGCCCGCATCGGCGGCTGATAGCCCTCCCAGGCTTGGACTATGTCTGCGAAGGCCGCCCTCGGGCGGCCTTCGTCGCATCCGGACGCTTGTTCGTGCCGGAATCGATGCTTTGGTTCGGCAGAGGGAACACGCGTTGCGCCGCGGAGGAACCGCGGCACTTCCGGTCCGCTGGGCATGGACCGCGGTTCCGGCACCGAGACCGATGCGCTAAGGGACCGGCATGAGCGCCATTCCGCCCAACGCCGATGACCCAGAGGACAATGGTCGGCCGCCGCATCGCCTGAGCGTGCGCGTCTACTACGAGGACACCGATTTCTCGGGTTTCGTCTATCACGCGAACTATCTGCGCTTCCTGGAGCGCGGACGCACGGAACTGCTCCGCGACCTCGCCGGCGATCAGTCCGATCTGTACCGCGAGGCGCAGGGTCTCGTCTTCGTCGTGCGGCGGATGAGCCTCGACTTCGTCACCGCCGCCCGGATGGACGATCTGCTGACGATCCTGACGCGCACGACGGCCCTGCGCGGCGCCTCGATGCTGCTCAACCAGGAAGTCCGCCGGGGCGATGCGCTCTTGGTCGCCGCCGAGGTGACGGTCGCCTGCGTCCGCGACGGCCGCGCCGTCCGCCTGCCGGACGTCCTGCGGCGACGGCTATCCCAGACATCGGCCGGTTGAGCCTCAGCCTGCCCGCGACGGATCGGCCTGGTGCAACAGCCGGGCGAACGCATCCGCGATGGTCAGGGCGTCGTACTCGATCGACACCAGCTGGAAGCCCATCGCCACCATTTCCCGCGCCCGGGCCGCCGACGGCGCGAAGGCGCAGGGCAGTTTGCCCGCCGCCAGGGTCTTGCGCACGATCTCCCCGAGCGCGGCCGTGACCGCCGCGCCGAGCGGGTCGATGGCCGCGCCGTTGGACAGGGCGATCGACAGGTCGGCCGGCCCGACCAGGACGCCGTCGATGCCCGGCACCGCCAGGATCGCGTCGAGCGCGGCGATCGACTCCGCCGTCTCGCACATCGCGATGGTCAGCGCCCGGCTGTTGCCGACCGCGAGATACGCGGCCCCGTCCCGGAGACCGGACAGCAGGATCGCCCGGTCCGGGCCCCAGCTGCGCTGACCGACCGGCGGGAACTTGGCGGCTGCGGCGAGCGCCTTCGCCTGCTCCACCGTGTTGATCATCGGCGCGACGATGCCGGCCGCGCCCGCATCCAGCATCCGCGACACCATGGCGACATCGCCGACCGCGACCCGCACCAGGGCGGCCTTGCCGGCCAGGGCCACCTCGGTGATCGCCGCGCAGCTCGATTTGTAGTCGTAGCCGCCGTGTTGCTGGTCCAGGAGCACGGCATCGAACCCCGCCCGCGCCAGGGCCCCCGCGATGGCCGGGTCGGCGATGCAGGACCAGCCGAGGAACCGGGCCGGGCCGGTCGGCAGAAGCTCCTGAAGGCTCGGAACGGGAAGGGTCATGCGCTTCCTGTACGTCTCTCGTCCGGCCGCGTGGCGATCGCGACTCGGCGCCGTATTCCGGGAGCATAGCGGCCCCGGTTTCCTAAGGTCCAGCCTGCAGCACCCGCCCTCGCCCAGCGCCCCCCTCAGGATCACCCGGATCGAAACCGATCCTTAACCCTGCCACGCCCTTAACGGGGTTGCCGCGCCGGCGGGATGCGGGCGTCGTCGACGGCCCATACTTTCGACAGATTCGCCAGCGATAGCATTGATATCGCTCACGGATCCGGCGGACGCGGGCTTCAGCCGGCGCAGTGCGGCCCGGAGCAGGAGACCTCGACGGATGAACCCAGCCGACGCGATGCAGGCCGCGCCTGTCGCCGACATGACGCTGCTCGGTCTGTTCCTCCAGGCCCACTTCGTCGTGAAGATCGTGATGATCGGGCTGCTCAGCGCCTCGATCTGGTGCTGGTCGATCATCGTCGACAAGACGCTGCTGTTCCGCCGGACGAAGGCCGAGATGGACGCGTTCGAGGACGCGTTCTGGTCCGGCCGCTCCCTAGAGGAGCTGTTCCGCTCGTTCAACGACCGTCCGGCGACCGGCCTCGCGGCGGTGTTCGTCGCCGCCATGCGGGAGTGGAAGCGGAGCTTCGAGGGCTCGGGCCGCCAGATCCAGTCCCTGTCGCAGCGCATCGAGAAGCAGCTCGACGTCACCATCCATCGCGAGGTCGAGCGGCTGGAATCCCGCCTGCTGTTCCTCGCCTCGATCGGCTCGGCCGGCCCCTATATCGGCCTGTTCGGCACGGTCTGGGGCATCATGACCGCGTTCACCTCGATCGCGGCCTCGAAGAACACGTCGCTCGCGGTCGTCGCCCCCGGCATCGCGGAGGCCCTGTTCGCCACCGCCATCGGCCTGTTCGCCGCGATCCCGGCGGTGCTCGCCTACAACAAGCTCCAGGCCGAGGTCACCAAGGCGCAGTCGCGGCTCGAAGGCTTCGCCGACGAGTTCTCCGCCATCCTCTCCCGCCAGATCGACGAGCGCCTTCCGCTCGCCGCCTGAGCACGATCCAGAGAGGAGCAATTCATGGGCATGGCAGCGGGTGCATCGCAGGGCGGCAAGCGCCGTCGGCGTCGGAGCCGCCGCGGCGGTCCCATCAACGAGATCAACATGACGCCGTTCATCGACGTCGTGCTGGTGCTCCTGATCATCTTCATGGTTGCGGCGCCGATGATGACCGTGGGCGTCCCCCTGGACCTGCCCCAATCCAAGGCCTCGCCGCTCAATTCCGACGTGAAGCCGATCACCCTGTCGATCCGCCAGACCGGCCAGGTCTTCCTCGGCGAGGACGAGCTGACCGACGACACGATCGTGCCCAAGCTCACCGAAGCCGCCAAGACCGGCACCGAGGAGCGCGTGTTCGTGCGCGGCGACAAGCGGGTCGATTACGGCCGCGTGGCACAGGTGATGGCGATCGTGACCGGAGGCGGCTTCAAGAAGGTCGCCCTCGTCACCGAGCCCGAGCATCAGTAGGGCCGACCCGTGGAGTTCCGCTTCGATCGTAAGGAACCGGGTGTCTGGATCTCCGCCGGCACCCACGTGGCGCTGCTTGCGCTGGCGCTGTTCAGCGTGGCGGCCCCGGCCCTGCCGGAGGCCCAGGAGGGCGTGCCCGTCGAGGTGATCACCGAGAACCAGCTCTCAGAGATCACCAAGGGCGAGCGGCAGGCCGACAAGCCGATGCCGAACGCCACGTCGCGGGCGGACCGCAAGGCCGAGAAGGTCGAGGACCGGGAGCCCGAGAACGCCAAGACCGACGCGCCGACCGCGCCGACCCGCACCGCCGAGATGAAGCTCGCCAACGCGGAGGAGATGCCGCTGCGCGGGGAGCCGGATCCGGAGGAGACGGCCAAGGCCGCAAAGGCGGCGCAGGAGAAACGCGACGCCGAGAAGGCCGCCGCCAAAGCCGCCGAGAAGGCGGCCGAAAAGGCTGCGGAGAAAGCGGCCGCCGAGAAAGCGGCCGCGCAGGCCGCCAAGGCAGAAGCGAAGGCCGAGGCGAAGGCCAAGGCGGAGGCCGCCACGAAGGCCGAGGCCGAGAAGCGCGAGCAGCTGGAGAAGCTGATCGAGAAGCAGGAGGCCGAGGCCGAGGCGGCCGCCCAGAAGGCCGCGGCCGCCAAGGCGAAGGCCGATGCCGCCGCCAAGGCCGAGGCGGCCAAGAAGGTGGCCGAGGCCAAAGCCAAGGCCGAAGGTGAGCGCCAGAAGGAACTCGCCGAGGCGAAGGCCGAGGCCGAGGCCGAGAAGGCGGAAGCTGCCGCGAAGGCCAAGGCGGACGCCGCCAAGGCCGACGCCGCCGCCAAGGCTGAGGCCGCCGCCAAGGCGAAGGCCAAGGCGATGGCGGACGCGAAGGCCAAGGCCGACGGGGAAGCCAAGGCGCGCAAGCAGGCCGAGCTCGCCAACAAGTTCAACGCGGGCGACATCCGCTCCATGCTCGCCTCGAAGGTGCCCTCGCAATCGACCGGTGCCACGGGCCAGGCCGTGCAGAAGGTGGCGGCGCTGGGTGCTGCGACCGGCAACGCCCAGCGCCTGTCGCCGTCGCTGCGGGATGCCCTAGTCGGGCTGCTCCAGCAGCAGATCGAGCGCTGCTACGCGGCGCCCCCCGGGGCGACGCAGGGCGTGGTCCTGCCGGTGCTCGACATCCGCCTGAACCCGAACGGCTCGCTCAGCACCGAGCCGCGGATCATGCGCGGCGGCGCCAGCGCGGTGGACCAGTCGATCGCGCAAGCCGCGCTCCGGGCGGTCCGCCGCTGCGCGCCCTACAACATACCGGCCACCTACGCGCCGTATTACAACGACTGGAAGGCCATCAACGCGGAGTTCGAGTTCACGGCGACCTGAGGCCCTCCAGCCCTCCCCTGCCCCCAACCGAACCCCGTCTGATCGTCAATCGGATCCGACCCATCATGCCGCACATCTCCTCCGCCGGGCGCCTCCCGACGTCCTTCGCCGCGCGCGTTGTCGCGGTCCTGGCCCTGCTGACGGCCTTCGCGGCCGGGCCGGCCCAGGCGCAGCTGCAGCTGCGCATCGGCGGCGGCAACTTCCAGCCGATGCCCATCGCCGTGGCGGATTTCGGCGGCGATCCGAGCCTCGGCGGCCTCGTCTCCGGCGTGGTGACCAACAACCTGCGCCGCTCGGGGTATTTCACCCCCCTCGATCACGCGCGGTTCCCGGAGCAGCCGAATTTCGACGCCGCCCCGAACTTCGAGAAATGGCGGGCCACCGGCGTCCAGGGCCTCGTCACCGGCCGGGTCGCCCGCGACGGCGGCCGGCTGAAGGTCGAGTTCCGCCTCTGGGACGTGACCTCCGGCCAGCAGATGACCGGCCAGCAATACGGCACCGACGCCGCCAACGCCCGGCGCACCGGCCACCTGATCTCGGATGCGGTCTACACCAAGATCACCGGCCTCGGTCCCTGGTTCGACAGCCGCATCGCCTTCGTGGATGAGACCGGCCCGAAGGAGAATCGCCGCAAGCGCCTGATGGTCATGGACCAGGACGGCGCCAACGTCCGGGCGATCACCAGCGGCGAGATGTCGATCGTCGCTCCGCGCTACTCGCCCGCCACGCAGGACATCGCCTTCATGGCCCAGGCCACCGGCCATCAGCCGCGGGTGCAGGTGATCAATCTGGAAACGGGCGCGCGGCAGGCGCTGGGCAACGTCGACTCGATGAGCGCGAGCCCACGCTTCTCGCCGGACGGGCGCCGGCTGGTGATGAGCGTGCAGCAGGGCGGCAACGCCGACATCGTGACCATGGACATCGCCTCGAAGGCCCAGCATTCGATCACCAGCGGGATGGCGATCGACACTTCGCCGACCTACGCACCGGACGGCACGCAGATCGCGTTCGAGTCGGATCGCGGCGGCTCGCAGCAGGTCTACGTGATGGGAGCGGATGGCTCGAATCCCCACCGGATCACCTTCGGGGCGGGGTCCGCGTCGCAGCCGGCCTGGTCGCCGCGGGGTGACCTGATCGCCTATACCCGCCAGCGCAACGGCGGCTTCGCCATCTGCGTGTCGAAGCCCGACGGCAGCGGCGAGCGAGTGCTGACCGAGGGCTTCCACAACGAGGGACCGACCTTCGCGCCGAACGGCCAGTACGTGCTGTTCTTCCGCGATCCCGGCGGCCAGGGCGGCGGCAAGCTGTTCATGGTCGACATCACCGGCCGGGTGGAGCAGCCGGTCCCGACACCGGCCTACGCCTCGGACCCGACCTGGTCGCCGCTGCTGGCGGGGCGCTGAACGGGATCTGCCTCACCAGTCGGGCTCCGGATCATCGTTCGTGCCGCGTCCGGGCTCGGGGGCGCCGAAATTGCAGGGATCTCGCCTGACCTCATTCCTGTCCGCGGCTGCTGCGGGTCATGAAGACCTTCCGGAGAGCCAGCCCGTACAGGAAAATTTCGGGTCAAGCCGTTGTTTGCATTCGCTTTATCCAAGTCTCGCGGATCCGGCGACGCGAAATGGATAACCGAGGGCGGCTGCGGCGCATCGAGCGCGCGACGGAGCGTCACGCGATCGGCCCTTTGAGTCCGGTGAACTAAGCCGCGTCATAAACCGGAGGGCGCGCAAATCACGCCCGCACCATCAACCGGTCGCGGTTCCGCAGGGCCGGGAAGAGCCGCCCCCAGAGCAGTGCGATCCCCACCGTCGCGACGCCGCCCGCGACCACCGCCGGGACCGCCCCGATGGCGGCGGCGAGCAGGCCGGACTCGAACTCGCCGAGTTCGTTCGAGGCGCCGATGAACACGGTGTTTACCGCCGAAACTCGACCGCGCATGGCGTCGGGAGTCTCGCCCTGCACGAAGGTCTGGCGGACATAGACTGAAATCATGTCGGCGGCGCCGGTGACGAACAGGCAGGCCATCGACAGCGGCAGCGAGGTCGAGAGCCCGAACACCACCGTGGCGGCGCCGAACACCGCGGCCGCCCGCAGCATGCGCAGGCCCGCATGCCGCCGGAGGGGCCGGTTCGCCAGCGTGATCGCCATGGCGACGGCCCCGAAGGCCGGCATGCTGCGCAGCGCCCCGAGACCGAGGGGGCCGACATGCAGGATCTCCCCGGCATAGATCGGCAGCAGCGCCGTGGCGCCGCCGAGCAGGACGGTGAACAGGTCGAGGCTGATCGCCCCGAGCACAACCGGCTGCGAGCGGATGTAGCCGATGCCCGCCGAGAGCGCCGCCCAGGTGATCGGCGGCCGCTCGCCCGAGGGTGCTGGCCGGAAGCGGATCAACGCCGTGAGGAGGCTCGCCAGGGCGAAGCTCGCCCCGGCACCGCCGAACACCACGGCCGGCCCTAACGCGTAGAGGAAGCCGCCGAGGGCCGGCCCGATCACGGAGGCGCTCTGCCACAGCGAGGCGTTCCACGCGATGGCCGCGCTGAATTGCGATCCCGGCACCAGGGTCGGCAGAAGCGCCTGGAGGGCCGGGTTGGCGAAGGCCCGGGCTGTGCCGACCAGGATCACCAGGGCGTAGATCGGCCAGACGATGTGCTGGCCCGTCAACGCGTAAGCCAGGAGGCCGAAGCTCGCCGTGCTCTGGAGGGCGAAGGCCGCCGCCGCGACGAGGCGGCGGTCGTAGGCGTCGGCCACGTGGCCGGTGATCAACGCGCAGACCACCGCGGGCAGGAACCCCGCCAGACCGACGAGGCCCAGCGCCAGGGCGGAATGCGTCAGGTCGTAGACGAACCAGCCGATCGCCACCGCCTGCATCTGATACGCGAGGCCCGTCAGGAAGCGGGCCGCCCCGAACAGACGGAAATCGCCGATGCCGAAGACGGCCCAGCCGGAGCGATCAGGTGCGGACATGCCTCCTGCTGCGCGGCGTGCGCCGAAGAATCAAGTCTCACCGCCCCGCGCCACGGCCAGGCCGGGCCGTTTCGGGCCGCTCAGTGCAGCGCTACGCCGGGCTTGCGCACCGGGGCGGCCGCAGGTCCCGGCGGCCGGGCATCCGGCAGGGGCGTGCGCTGGGATCGATTGGCCGGATCGAGGGGGAACGTGCAGGTGACGCAGGTGCCGGCCCCCGGCGCCGTCTCCAGATGAACCCGGCCGCCGTGGAGCTCCACGAAGGAGCGCACGATCGACAGGCCGAGGCCGACCCCCCGGTGGCGCGTGCCGAGGGTGTGGCTCTCGAAGCGGTGGAAGACCGAATCGGCGATCTCAGGCGGCATGCCGCGGCCGTGATCGCGCACGCTGAGAAGGAGTTCCTGGGCGTCCCGGCGGGCGTGGACCTCGACGCGCTGGCCGGCATCCGAGAAGCCGACGGCGTTCGAGAGCAGGTTGAACAGGATCTGGCGGACCCGTTTCCCGTCCGCATGCACGCTGCCGATATCCTCCGGGACGTCGAGCACGAGGGTGATGGACGATTCGGCGAGCCGGTCCTCGATGCCGCGCACCGCCGCCTCGACGGTGGCCTGGATGTCGACCTCCTCCCGCTGCAGCTCCAAAGAACCGGCATCGATCGAGGCGAGGTCGAGGATGTCGTTGATGATGACGAGGAGCGCCGCCGAGGACCGCATGATGTGGTCGGAATATTCGCGCTGCCGCTCGTTGAGAGCTCCGACCGTCTCGTCGCCCAGGAGCTGGGTGAATCCGATGATGTTCGTGAGCGGCGAGCGCAGCTCATAGGAGACGTGGTGGACGAAGGTGTCGCGCAGTTGCGCCGCCTTCTCCAGGGCGTCGTTCTTCTCCGTCAGCGCCCGCTCGACATTCACGCTGGCGGTGATGTCGATGAGGGTGAGGAGCGTCGCGCCCTCCGGCAGCGGTTGTGCGACGCAGTCGAGGACCGTTCCATCCACCACGTGGAGGCGGCACGCGTGGGCGGTGCGCGATTCGAGGCCGACCACCGCGTCGCGGATGTCGAGCCACGGCTCCTCCGCGGGCGCGTGCTCGCGGCAGGCCGCGATGACGGCGTCCACATGGGGACGCTCCTCCACCATGGCGGGGTCGAGTTGCCACACGGTGTGGAAGGCGCGGTTGGCCAGGGTCAGCCGCCCGTCCGCGCCGAATACCGCGACCGGCTCGGCGAGGGTATCGAGCGTCTCGGCCTGCAGGCGCCGGAGGGCGTTGTAGCGGGATTCCGCGTTCAGGTGGTCCGAGACGTCGTCGAACAGGTAGGTCAGGCCGCCCTGGGGATTCGGATCGGCGACGACGCGGAGCGTGCGGCCGTCGGGGAGGTACCACCACGTCTGGTTCGCCTCCGCGGCCCGGTAGGCGGCGAGCACGCCCTGCTTCCAACCGCGGAAATCGGCGTGCTCCTCCAGCTTCCGCTCGGCGCGGAGGTGATCGAGGATCTCGCCGTCCGACGGGCGCCCGTCGAGGAAGGCCGGATCGAGGCCCCAGAGCTGGCGGTAGGCCGCGTTGTGGAAGATCAGGCGCTGGGAGACGTCGAACATCGCCACCGCCGTCGGCAGCTGGTCGAGGGTGCGGACATTGGCGTTCATCTGCCGCTGCAGGTCGGCGCGGACGCTCTCCAGCTCGGACACGTCGATGGCGATGCCGACGCGGCCGTTGTCGAGGCTCGTCTCGAACACGTCGAGCATGCGCCGGCCGCCGGCCACGATCGCCGAGAGCCGCGGCACCCCCCGGGTCAGGCCGGCGGACCGGGCGGCCTCCTCGCGGACGATGGTTTCCCGGGCCGACCGGTCGAACAGCTCCAGGCCGGCATCGAGGGCGGCCTCGCGGCTCTCGGCCTCGACGGCGGTCACGTAGGCGGCGTTGACCCAGCTCAGCGTCCCCTCGCGGGTCCGCCGCCAGACCGGCTGCGGGATCGCGTCGAGCAGGCCGGACAGCGCCGAGAGACCACGGCGGGTCTCCTCCAACGTGGCGCGCAGGTCGGCGATCTCGCTGCGCTCCTGGCTGGTCTCGCGCAGGCGCAGGAGCGCCCGGCCGGCCACCGCCTGCCCGTGCGCCTCGATGCTCCGGCCCGTCTGGGTCCGGAGGCTCAGGCTGAAGCCCGTGCCCCGCGCCCGCAGGGTCTCCACCGCGGCCTCGACCGCATTGGCATCGGCGGCGACGAGCCAGGTGCCGAAGGCCAGCACCCGGCGGGCATAGCCCGAAGTCGGTCGCTCCCCGTGGATCGCGAGGCTGATGTCGCCCTCCACCACCGGCTCGCTGCGCCGGTCCCAGGTGACGATGATCTGGCGTTCGGCGTTCAGCAGCATCTCGGCGCGGTCATGGGCGCCGCGCAGGACATCGAGGGTCGCGGCCAGCTCGCGCTCGCGGCGGGTCCAGCGCCCGCGCTCGAACAGGTGGAGCAGGGAGAGGATCACCGCGAAGGCGACGAGGCCGCCGAAGATCGCCAGGGCGGCCACGCTGTGGATCTCGCGGGTCGCATGCGCCGCCGGCGCGTCGGGGAGTTCGGCCAGGGCCGCACTCGCCAGGGTCAGGGCGAGCACACCCACGCAGATTCGAACGCGGGTCGCACGACCGACACCCATGGCTTGCCCTGTCCCCGCCCACCGACGGCGATGCGAGCAGCGCGCGCCATCGCGCGGCGCAAGACGCACCGTCCCCGCGGCGGTTCCCCTGAACCGGCGCGGCCCCATCGATCAAAGATTCGTCCGCACTCTACCGTGCGTCGGAATCGACCCGGAAGGGGAACGAAGCGTGGCTGTGGGCCGGTCGCGCATAATGAGTCGTTAACGACACACAGAAGACACAGTTCGATCCCGCATACACGGGTTGACAACGAGCGAGGCCCGACGCAGTGCGCCGGGCCTCGCAAACCGTGCTCGAAATCCGAACCGGCGGACGGACCGGAACCCGGTCGCGCCGCGGGTCCAGTGCGTCAGTAGCGGTAGTGCTCGGACTTGAACGGGCCGGACTCCGAGACGCCGATATAGGCCGCCTGGTCCGGGCGCAGCTTCGAGAGCTTGACGCCGATCTTCTCCAGATGCAGGGCCGCGACCTTCTCGTCGAGGGTCTTGGGCAGGGTGTAGACCTGCTTCTGGTACCTGCCCGGGTTGGTCCAGAGCTCGATCTGGGCCAGCGTCTGGTTGGTGAACGAGGCCGACATCACGAAGGACGGGTGACCCGTGGCGTTGCCGAGGTTCACCAGGCGCCCCTCCGAGAGGAGGATGATGCGGTGGCCGTCCGCGAAGGTGATCTCGTCCACCTGCGGCTTGATGTTCGACCACCGGAGGTTCTTCAGGCCGGCGACCTGAATCTCGTTGTCGAAGTGGCCGATATTGCACACGATCGCACGGTCCTTCATGGCCCGCATGTGCTCGATCGTGATAATATCCTTGTTGCCCGTGGCGGTGACGAAGATGTCGGCCCGCGGGGCGGCATCCTCCATGGTCACGACCTCGTAACCCTCCATAGCGGCCTGAAGCGCACAGATCGGGTCGATCTCCGACACGAGCACGCGGCAGCCGGCGTTCCGCAGGGACGCGGCCGAGCCCTTGCCGACATCACCGAAGCCCGCGACCATGGCGACCTTGCCGGCCATCATCACGTCGGTGCCGCGGCGGATGCCGTCGACCAGCGACTCTTTGCAGCCGTAGAGGTTGTCGAACTTCGACTTGGTCACCGAATCGTTCACGTTGATCGCCGGGAAGAGCAGCTTGCCCTCCTTGGCCAGCACGTAGAGGCGATGGACGCCCGTGGTGGTCTCCTCGGAGACGCCCTTGATGCTGTCGGCGAGACCGGCGAACCAGCCCTTCGGCTTCTCGGCGAGCTTCTTCTTGAGCAGCGCGAAGAAGATCTCCTCCTCCTCGCTCTCCGGCTTGTCGAGGAAGGCGGTGTCGCCGTTCTCGGCGCGCAGGCCGAGATGGACGAACATGGTGGCGTCGCCGCCGTCGTCGAGGATCATGTTCGGCATGCCGCCGTCATGCCAGTCGAACAGGCGCGAGGTGTAGTCCCAGTAATCCTCGAGGGTCTCGCCCTTCACGGCGAAGACCGGGATGCCCGCGGCCGCGACGGCGGCGGCGGCGTGGTCCTGGGTCGAGTAGATGTTGCACGAGACCCAGCGGATGTCGGCGCCGAGCGCCTTCAGGGTCTCGATCAGCACCGCGGTCTGGATCGTCATGTGGAGCGAGCCGGCGATCTTGGCGCCCTTCAGGGGCTGCGCAGCGCCGTACTCCTCGCGGACCGCCATCAGGCCCGGCATCTCCGTCTCGGCGATCGAGATCTCCTTGCGGCCGTACTCGGCCAGCTCGATGTCCTTGACGATGTAATCCTTGGCCATGACGCGGCAGCTCCGTGTTCGCGTTTCGGTTCGGAGCCAGCCTCTATCACCTCGAGCGGCGCGAAGCAATCAAGACATAAACATGTCTTTATGCGTTCCGGGCGGGGGACGGCCGCCGATCCGGCCGCCCCGCCGCCCGGCGGGATCGCGTGCCTCAGCGATTGGGCCGAGCCAGCCAGCCGAGACCGAACGCGACCGCGGCCACGAGGGCGAGCGTCGCGGCACGGTTCTCGTCCGCGCGTGCCGCGAGGTAGCGGCCGTGATGAACGGCCCGGTCGCGATAGTGCTGGCCCCGCTCGATGGCCTCGTCGGCCAGGTCCCGGCCGCGCTGGCTGACTTCACGATACCGGGTCCGGCCCTCCTCGACGAGGTGCTCACCCCCGTCGCGCAGGTCGCGCACGGCGTCGCGCGCCTCGCCGTAGGCATACTGAGCCGCTCCGGCGGCCTGATCGTAGGCGCCCTCGAACTGGTCGCCGGCCCGGCCGCGCACCGCTCCGGCCACCGTCCTGGCCCGGCCCCGGAGATGGCGGACACCGCCCTCGATATGATCTCTGTTCATCTGTCCTCCGATCCGGCGCGCGCCGATGGGCGCATCGCCTAGGTCGGGGCGGAACGAGGCGGGACGGCAACGGTTCCCCGCAAATCGGGGAACGGCGCCTCAAGGTTTCGTGCGTCGCTTGCGGACCTGCCGGGGAAATTCCGGCGCCTCAGCAGTCGTCGCCCGTCGCGTGGCGGATACGGCGCGGCGGTCGGCCCGACCCGGTGAGCCGGAACGGTGTCCGTACTCTTCCGAAGCCTGTCGATGCTCCCGCCGGATCGCATCGAAGATTTGGAGGGCGGCGCGCCTCTTCTCGGGGACGCCGATCAGATCTCGATCTCGGTACCCACCTCCACCACCTGCCGGGTCGGCACGCCGAAGAAGGCGCCGGTGCGCTCGGCGTTGCGCTGCATGAAGGCGAACAGCCCCTCCCGCCAGGGCATCATCCCGCGGTCGTCGCTCTTCGGGATGATGGTCTCGTGCCCCACGAAGACGGTCATGTCTTCGAGGACGTGCGGCGGCAGGTGCCGGGATTCCACCGCGCAGGCGAGGCCCTCCGGGATCGAGGCCTCCTCCATGAACCCGTAGCGAAGGATGACCCGGTAGAAATCCGGCGCCAGGATCGTGACATGGGCGCGCTGTGCCGTGGGGACGGTCGGCGTCTCCTCGTAGAGCGCCGTGATGATCAGGATTCGCTCCATCAGCGCGTGATTGCGCTCCACGAATCGCGAGAGGTGCAGCGGGATCCCGTGCTCGGCCGCGGACAGGAACGCGGCCGTCCCCGGCAGGCGCAGCAACGGGCGGTGCTGCAGACCGGACAGGAAGACGTCCTCCGGCAACCTCAGGGCCACGCGGGCCTCCTCGACCAGCTCGTTGCCCCTCTTCCAGGTCAGCATCATCAGCGCGACGAGACCGGCCAACACCAGGGGAAACCAGCCCCCCTCCAGGATCTTCACGCTGTTGGCGGCGAGAAACACGGCGTCGATGACCAGGAAGAAGCCGTTCACCGCGAAGACGAGAATCGGATTGTAGCCCCAACGCAGCGCGATCAGCGCCGCGAGCAGCGTGGTGATGCCCATCAGCATCGACACCGCGATCCCGTAGGCACCGGCCAGGGCGTCGGACGATTCGAACATCACCACCGCCACGATGGTAGCCACCGCGAGCAGCCAGTTCACCATCGGCACGTAGATCTGTCCGCGCTCGTCGCGCGCCGTCTGTACGATGCGCATCGCCGGGAGGAACCCGAGCTGGACCGATTGCTGGGTCAGCGAAAACACCCCCGAAATGATCGCCTGCGAGGCGATGATCGTCGCCATCGTGGCGAGGAGAATGAGCGGCAGGTGGGCCCAGTCCGGGCACAGGCGGAAGAATGGGTTCTCGATGGCATCGGGATCGGCGAGCAGCAGCGCGCCCTGGCCGAAATAGTTGAGCACCAGCGCGGGCAGGACCAGCACGAACCAGGCGGCACGGATCGGCAAGGCACCGAAATGGCCGAGATCGGCATACATCGCCTCGCCGCCGGTCACCGCCAGGAAGGCCGCACCCAGCATCGCGAAGCTGACGGGGAGCCCGGCATGCAGCATGAAGTCCAACGCCTGGTACGGGTTGGCAGCCGCGAGGATCTCCGGCCGGCCTAGGATGCCGCCGATGCCGAGCAGGGCCAGGACCACGAACCAGACCATCATGACCGGCCCGAACACCCGGCCGATGGCGGCCACGCCCTTGTACTGCACCAGGAACAGCCCGATCAGGATGACCAGGGTGATCGGCACCACGTACGGCCCGAGCGCGGGCGCATCGACCTTCAGGCCCTCGACCGCCGACAGCACCGAGATCGCCGGGGTGATCGCCCCGTCGCCGTAGAGTAGCGCCGCGCCCACGAGCCCGACCACCAGCAGCAGCGCCTTCCACGTCCCCGGCCGCGCCTGCCGGGCGCCGAGCAGCGCCAGCATGGCCACGATGCCGCCCTCGCCGCGGTTGTCGGCCCGCAGGATCAGCACCGCGTATTTCAGCGACACGATCAGGATCAGCGACCACAGGATCAGCGACACCGCCCCCGTGGCCGCCGCCGGCACCGAGGCCCCCCCGGCGGTGGCTGCCTTCACCGCCTCCTTGAACGCGTAGAGCGGGCTCGTCCCGATATCGCCGTAGACCACGCCCAGGGCACCGAGGATCAGCGCCGGCCGCAACCGGCCGTGGGCAGGATCATGCGCATGTTCGGCGGCGTCCGGAATCGGAGCCGCGGCGGGGGCAAGGGACTCACTCAACGGACCAGCTCCCGCAGGACCCTGCCCGATCTGGGCGGGTCGATGCCACGCGACAGGTAGCGGCCACGGCCACACCGTCCAGCGCGGACAGGGCCGCCGCCGCGACGAACGAGATTCGCCGTCGCCGCATATCATCCAGTCGGATCACCCGCCTCATCCGATGCCGATCAGGTCTGCCAGGGCGTCGGGGCAGGCGGCACCGCGTCCGAGGCAGACGACCGGCGTATCGGCGTGGCGGGCGATCGAGGCGGCCACGGTGCCGGCCGGCGCCGGCGCGCCCGCGCTCTCGCTGACGACGATTCCGAGCAGCGGGATGCCGTGCCGGCGCAGGGTCTCGCAGGCGGTGAGCGCGTGGCTGATCGCCCCGAGATAGCTGCCGGAGACGAGGAGCGTCGGCACTCCGAGCGCCCGCAGCCAGTCGAGGCCCGTCGCCGACCCGGTGACCGGGCTCATCAGGCCACCGACCCCCTCGATCAGCAGCAGGCCGTCCGTTCCGGCGATCTGCGCGCGGCACCAGCCGACCAGATCGGCGAGGTCCAGGGACCGGCCCTCCAGGACGGCCGCCTGGTCGGGCGCGAGCGGCGCCGAGAAGCGCCAGGGCGAGCAGGCTTCCACGGCTCCCTCGTCGAGGGCGATCGCCTGCGCGTCGAGCAGGCGGGCGGTGTCGCTTTCGGCGAAGGCCGGATCGTTCAACGGCGGGACGCCGCTCGCCAGCGGCTTCACGGTTCGGACCCGCCGACCCAGCGCCCGGAGGCGCCGGGTCAGGGCCGCGGTGACGTAGGTCTTGCCGATCTCGGTGCCGGCCCCGGCGACAAAGACCGCCCGCGCCGCCATGGCGGCCTCAGGCCTGGAGGCTGCCGTGGCAGTGCTTGTACTTCTTGCCGGAGCCGCAGGGGCACGGTTCGTTGCGCCCGACGCGGCCCCAGGTGGCGGCATCGTTCGGATCGCGCTCCAGCACCGCCCCGTCCACCGCCAGACCCTGCGCGGCGAAGCCGTAGGCCGGGCCGCCACCGCCATCGCTGCCCGAGCCGAAGCCGGCATAGTCCATCTCGTTCTCGCCGGTAACCGGGTCGAGATGCTGGGCGAACATCGGCGGCAGGGCCGGCCCGCCCGGCGGGAATTCGGCTTGCGGCTCCTGCATCATGATTTCGACCCGCGAGAGCTGTGCGGTGACCTGCTCGCGCAGGGCGGTCACGAGGCCGTTGAACAGGTCGAACGCCTCGGACTTGTACTCGTTGAGCGGATCGCGCTGGGCGAAGCCGCGCCAGCCGATCACCTGCCGGAGGTGATCGAGGGTCACGAGATGCTCGCGCCAGAGATGGTCGAGGGTCTGGAGCAGCACCTGCTTCTCGATATAGGCGGTGACCTCGGCGCCGTTCTTCTCGGTCCGGACCGCGTAGGCCTCCTCGGTCGCCTTGAGCAGGCGCTCGCGCATCTCCTCGTCGGCGATGCCCTCCTCCTTGGCCCAGTCCTCGACCGGCGCGTCGAGGTTGAGAACCTCCTTCACCTGCTCGCGCAGACCGGCGACGTCCCATTGCTCGGCGTAGGCGTTCTGGGGGATGAACCGGGCGACGAGGTCGTCGATCACGCCCTCGCGCATCTCGTCCACGGTCTCCCGGACGCTGTCCTGGCCCATGAAGTCCCGGCGCTGCTCGAACACGACCTTGCGCTGGTCGTTCATGACGTTGTCGTACTTGAGCACGTTCTTGCGCATGTCGAAGTTGCGCGCCTCGACCTTCTGCTGCGCCTTCTCGATGGCCTTGTTGATCCAGGGATGGATGATCGCCTCGCCCTGCTCCAGGCCGAGCTTCTGCAGCATCCCGTCCATGCGGTCGGAGCCGAAGATCCGCATCAGGTCGTCCTGAAGCGACAGGTAGAACTTCGAGCGGCCGGGATCGCCCTGGCGGCCCGAGCGGCCACGGAGCTGGTTGTCGATGCGCCGGGATTCGTGGCGCTCGGTGCCGATGATGTAGAGGCCGCCCGGCAGGTCCTTCTTGCGGCCCGCTTCCGGATCCGCCTTCTCGCCCGAGGCCAGCACCTTGGCGCGGTTCTCGGCGATCTCGGACTTGATCGCCTCGATCCGGGCATCCCGCTCCGGCCCTTCGGGCAGGGTGGCGAGTTCCTTCTCGACCCGCATCTCGATGTTGCCGCCGAGCTTGATGTCGGTGCCGCGGCCGGCCATGTTGGTGGCGATGGTGATCGCCCCGGGCACGCCGGCCTCGGCGACGATGTAGGCCTCCTGCTCGTGGAAGCGGGCATTCAGCACCGCGAAGCGCTTGGTCACCCGGCCCTCGCGGGCGGCCTTGTAGACGTCGGTCAGCGCGTTCGGATCCGAGTAGTCGAGCAGGGTGTAGCCGGCCTTCTTGAGCATCTCGGCCAGATGCTCCGACTTCTCGATCGAGCCGGTGCCGACCAGGATCGGCTGGTGGCGGCTATGCGCCCGGTCGATCTCCGCGATGATGCCCTCGTACTTCTCGCCGACCGTGCGATAGACCTCGTCGTCCTCGTCGACGCGCTCGACCTCCTTGTTGGTCGGGATATCGACCACGTCGAGCTTGTAGATCTCGGCGAACTCGTCGGCCTCCGTCGAGGCCGTGCCGGTCATGCCGGCGAGTTTCTTGTAGAGTCGGAAATAGTTCTGGAAGGTGATCGAGGCGAGCGTCTGGTTCTCGGGCTGGATCGTGACCCGCTCCTTGGCCTCCAGAGCCTGGTGCAGCCCCTCCGAGTAGCGCCGGCCCTGCATCATGCGGCCGGTGAACTCGTCGATGATCACGACCTCGTCATTCTTGACGATGTAGTCCTTGTCCCGGGTGAACAGCGTGTGGGCGCGCAGGGCCTGGTTCACGTGGTGGACCAGGCTGACGTTGTGCGCGTCGTAGAGGTCCCCGTCCTTGAGCAGGCCGACCTCGCGCAGCGTCTCCTCCACGAACTCGTTGCCGGCTTCCGTGAGCGAGACCGTGCGCTGCTTCTCGTCCAGGTCGTAATGCTCGCGCACCAGCCGGGGCAGGATCGCGTCCACGGCGACGTACAGTTCGGAGCGGTCATCCACCGGCCCGGAGATGATCAGCGGCGTGCGCGCCTCGTCGATCAGGATCGAGTCGACCTCGTCCACGATGGCGTAGTTGTGCCCCCGCTGCGCCAGCTGGGACATCTCGTACTTCATGTTGTCGCGCAGGTAGTCGAACCCGTACTCGTTGTTGGTGCCGTAGGTGATGTCGCAGGCATAGGCGTCCTTGCGCTGCGCGTCGTCGAGCCCGTGGACGATCGTCCCGACGGTGAGGCCGAGGAACCGGTAGAGTTGGCCCATCCACTCGGCGTCGCGGGCGGCGAGATAATCGTTCACGGTGACGACGTGGACGCCCTTGCCCTCCAGGGCGTTGAGATAGACCGGCAGCGTCGCCACCAGGGTCTTGCCCTCGCCGGTCTTCATCTCGGCGATGCCGCCCTCGTGCAGCACCATACCGCCGATGAGCTGCACGTCGAAGTGGCGCTGGCCGAAGACGCGCTTGGCCGCCTCGCGCACCGTGGCGAAGGCCGGCACGAGGATGTCGTCGAGGCTCTTGCCGCCCGCGAGTTCCGCCTTCAGCATGTCGGTGCGGGCGCGCAGGGCCTCGTCCGACAGGGTCTGGATCTCCGCCTCCAGCGCGTTGATCTGCGCGACGCGCGGACGGTAGCCCTTGACGCGGCGGTCGTTGGAGGAGCCGAAAATCTTCTTGGCGATGGAGCCGAGCATCATGGACCTGCGGACGCGCGAGCCCGCCCACGGGTGAGCGTGGCGGGCCGGCCTGGGCGGAGTTGGCCGGGCTTATAGAGGTAAACATCGCCCGGCGCACCTGAAAGAGGCGGGCCCGACGCGCGTCGGCGCGGTCACGGTTGCGGGATGGTGGGCACGGCAGCGCTTGCCTTCTCGGGCGACGCGGGCCACCTCTGCCGCGGCCTGCCGCCCGGCGCGATCCGGAGCGGCCACGAGACGTCAGCCGAGGATTCTGCCCCATGCTTCACACCGCCCTCCTCCGGCGCGTCAGCGCGCTGGCCGTCATGATCGCGATGCCGGGCCTCGCCCTGGCCCAGGCGCCCCAGAAGGCTCCGGCCCCGATGACGACGCCCGCCGCGAACACGCCGGCCGGGCCCGACTCCGTGATGGCGAGCGTCAACGGCAAGCCGATCACGCAGGGCGACCTCGCCATCGCGGCCGACGACCCGGCCCTGTCGCTGCCGGGCGTCGACGAGGCGCAGAAGAAGAACCTGCTGGTCGACTACATGGTCGACCTCCGGGTCGGCGCCCAGGCCGCCGAGACGGCCAAGATCGGCGACACCCCCGAGTTCAAGCGCAAGCTCGCCTATTTCCGCGACAAGCTCCTGCTGGACGACTACCTGGAGCAGGAGGCCAAGCGCGCGGTCACCCCGGAAGCCGAGCACGCGATCTACGATCAGACCGTCAAGCTGATGAAACCCGAGGAGGAGGTGCATGCCCGCCACATCCTCGTGGACAACGAGGCCGAGGCGAAGGCCATCGCGGCGCGGATCAAGGGCGGCGAGGATTTCGCCAAGGTCGCGGCCGAGACCTCGAAGGATCCGGGTTCGAAGGCCGAGGGCGGCGATCTCGGCTGGTTCACCAAGGAGCGGATGGTCCCGGACTTCGCCAACGCCGCCTTCGCGATGAAGCCCGGCCAGGTCTCCGACCCGGTGAAGACGCAGTTCGGCTGGCACGTGATCAAGGTCGAGGAGAAGCGGACCAAGCCGCAACCGACCTTCGACGAGCTCAAGGACCAGATCGATCAGCACTTGGTCCGCAAGGCGCAGCAGGACCTGATCCTGAAGCTCCGCGCGGACGCGAAGATCGTGCGCACCGACGCTCCCGAAGGAGCGGCTCAGCCCGCCCCCGAGACGAAGAAGCCCTGATCCGAGCGCGATCGACGGTCGGGCTTGATAGTCCGGTCAGGATGGGAACAGGCGTGTGGCATGATCGACCGTGCCACGCAGGATGTGCAGGATGACGACGTCATCAGTCTCGACCTTGTAAAAAATCAGGTAATCGCCCTGCACACGCCGTCGAACGCCACGGTCCTCGTGGCGGGGAACCAACGGAAAGCGCTCGGGGAAATCAGCCAGCGCCAGGCAGGCCATGCGCAGCTCCTGCACGAAACTAAGGGCGCGCTTCGGATTGTCCTGCGCGATGTAGTCGCCGAGCCCTTCCGGATCGTGTTCCGCCGCGTCCGTGAAACGGACGATCATTCCGTCTCGCCGCTGAGCGCCCGATACTTGCGCTCCAGCCGGTCGAAGACCTCCTCGGCCGACTTGGTCTGCCCGGTTTGAGCCTCAGCGAGGCCGATCGCAATCGATTGATCCAACGTAGCGAGGCTCGCTTCCCGGTCGCGGATCAGACGGACACCTTCCCGCAGCACCTCGCTCTCGGACGTGTATCGGCCGGTTTCGACCAGCCGCGTCACGAAGGCCTCAAGCTTATCCCCGAGATCGGCACGAATCATCGCGTCCTCCAGATGGGCGGATCCGTCCAAGCTAGCCAAACCCATCGACTGCGGTCATGGGAAAAACGCAGCCTCGCGCTGCATCTCTTGGCCTGGCGTACTGAGGGTCGGTCGCGCCCGTCAGTACGGCCGGTCGGGGACGAGGTAGCTCGACTGCGCCGGCGCGGGCTGTGGCGTGACGCCGAGGGCGGTGAGCTCGGCGCTGCGGCGTCCTTCGGCGATTCGGTCGAGGATCGCGATCAGCAGCCAGGGACACGCGATCCCGATGAAGAACGCCATGTGATCCTCCGACGCCGGATCCCTGAACCGTCCAGCTTCGAAGAATGATAGGTCGGTCCCGGCCGTCCGCAAGCGGCGCCCCAGCGCTTTCGCGTCAGATCCAGCCCTGAAGTTCGCGGCGCACGACGTTCTCGATGACCTTCATGCCGAGGTCAGTGTCGTTCAGGCAGGGGATGTAGGCGAAGCGCTCGCCGCCGTTGCCCTCGAAATAATGGCGGTTCTCGCCGTCGAGTTCTTCCAGGGTTTCCAGGCAATCCGCCGTGAAGCCCGGGGCCACGATCGCCATGCGCTTCACGCCGGACCTTGCCAGCGCGGTCACGGTCTCATCGGTATAGGGCTTGAGCCATTCCTCGTTTCCGAAGCGCGACTGGAAGGTCACCCGCATGCGCTCCGGCGACAGCCCAAGCGCCTCGCGGATCAGCCGCCCGGTCTTGAGGCACTGGCAATGGTAGGGATCGCCCTTGAGCAGGTAGCTCCGCGGCACCCCGTGGAACGAGGTAAGGATCACCTCGGGCTCGAAATCGAGCTTGGCCAGCCCCTCGCGGATCGAGTCGGCCATGGCGGCGATGTAGACCGGGTCGTCGTGATAGGGCGGCGAGACCCGCACCGTCGGCTGCCAGCGCATCTCCATCAAAGCCCGGAACGCCTGATCGCAGGCGGTGGCCGAGGTGGCGGCGGCGTATTGCGGGTAGAGCGGCACCAGCAGGATCCGGTCGCAGCCCTGGTCGAGGAGCGCCTGAAGCCGATCGGCGACCTCCGGCTTGCCGTAGCGCATGGCCCAGTCGACCACCACCGAATCGCCCATCGCGGCTTGCAGACGCTCGCTCTGGCCGCGGGTGGTGGTCTTCAGCGGCCCTTCGTTGCGCGCGTTGTTCCAGACGCTGGCATAGTCGCGGCCCTTCGGCCCGGGGCGCTTGGTCAAGATGATCAGGTTGAGCAGCGGCCACCAGATCAACCGCGGCACCTCGATGACCCGCCGGTCCGACAGGAATTCCTTGAGGTACCGGCGCATCGGCCAGTAACTCGTGCCCTCCGGCGTGCCGAGATTCATCAGCAGGACGCCGACGCGGCCCCAGGCCACCTTCGGATGGTCGGCCGGCAAGCCGCCCGCCGCAGGCTGCAGGGTCGTCAGGGGCCGGCCATTCGCCAGCGCGGCGGGTTCGACGCGTTCGTTCATGGCAGCGTTCCGGCGCCGCGCGCCGAGTCCTTCCTCTGGCTTCCACTAACCGGCGGCCGGCGCGGACGCCTGGCCCCGTACCGGAGACTCATACCTGTCGGGTGCGTTCCATGTAGGGTGCGATGCCGCGCGGCGAAGGGCGGACGCGAGATGCCGCACCGTGGCGCTCGTTCGACCGATGTCCCTAACCACGGGCGGCCCCGGGCCGCAACCGCCGCACCGGCGACGGGAACCGGCCGCAGCTTATCCCGACACGGAATCCGATTGCGAGACCTCATGACCGACACGCCCGTCGCCGACGCCCTCTCGGCCTTCCGTGCCTCCGGCTCGCCATGGCTAACGCTGCCATTCTTCGCGGGCGGGCAAGCCGACGCGGTGGCGGCGCGCGTCGACGCCCGGCTCGCCGCGGGCGCCCAGGTGCTGCCGGCGCCGGACCGGATCTTCCGCGCCCTCGCCGAGACGCCGCTGCCCGCGGTACGCGCGGTGATCCTCGGCCAGGATCCCTACCCCACACCCGGCGACGCCAACGGCCTCGCGTTCTCGTTCGTGGGCTCGGGCCGCCTGCCCGCGTCGCTGAAGGTGATCCTGGCGGAGGCGGGCTCGGACCGGGCGGCCGGTGGCGATCTGACGCCCTGGGCCCGGCAGGGTGTCCTGCTGCTCAACAGCGCGCTGACCGTGGAGGCGGGCAAGGCGGGGGCGCATCTGCGGTTCGGATGGGCATCCCTCACCGACGAGGCGGTGGCCGCGGTCTCGGCACGCCCGGAGCCCGCGGTCTTCCTGCTCTGGGGCGCCCAGGCCCGCGCCCGGACGGCGCTGATCGATTCAGCCCGCCACGGGGTATTCGAGAGCGGACACCCCTCGCCACTCAACCGCGCCCGGGATTTTCCCGGCTCCGACCCGTTCGGGCGGGCCAATCACTGGCTCGCGGAGCACGGGATCCGGCCGATCGACTGGCACCTCGGCTGAACCGGACGACCGCGGGTCCCTATTGCGGCTTGGCGGGCTCGGCGGGCTTCGCCGGTGCCTCGGAGGCCGGCAGCAGCACGTTCTTGGCCACGGTTCCGTCGGGCCCGTACTCGCCCGCCACCGCGATGCAGGCCTGATCGCGGTTCTGCGCCATCTGGTTCGACATCAGCGTGAACATCGTCTGGACACGGTTGCCGAAGGGCCCGCGGGGCTGGACGTCCTCGATCCGCACGTTCTGCTTCGCCAGCAGCGCTTCGAACTGCTCGCTGCCGATCCGGTAGCCGCAGACATTCGACGCGGCGAAGATGTAGGCGGAAAACTCGAGGGCGCGCGGGGCCGGCGCATTCCGGATCTGCGCCTGCGCCGGGAGGGCGACAGCCATCAGGGCGGCGGGAAGGGCGATGTGGCGCATACGGGCGTGATTCCTCGATCCAGGCGGCCTCTGGCGGGCCGCCTCAAGGCGGGGAGATAGGCCGGACCGGTGCCTGGGCCAATGCGACCGAATTCGACGACAAACCTTCGGCCGGACTTCACGGCTCGTTGGCCATAGGCGCAGTCCAGGGCGCCCGGGCGGGCGAAAAGCGGCTTCTCGCTTGGTCACGCGTATCGGTGAGAGGGAGTGTTAACCCGCCCGCGTCACGCCAGGGTGACGGTTTATCCAGATCCAGGCGGTCTGCATCGCATGTACGGCGTCACATCCACGGCCGCATCCATTCCGGCCCCCGCGTCCCGCGACGCCGACAGGCGATTCCGGACTCCGCCCATCGGCGTGGACCGGTGGACCGGTCAGGGCGTCTCCACTCCGGCGCCCTGTCCGCACGGCGTGGCCCGCTGGGCCTGCGGTGAAGGCCTCGGGGCCGGCACCGGCGTCGCGCTGCTGGTGCAGGATCTCGGGCAGGCGGAGGCGATCCGCCTCGGTCTCGCCAGGGTCGGGGTGCGCGTGACCTGCCTGGACGGCACCCGCAGCGGTCAGGCCCTCGCCGACAGCCTCGTCCTGTCGGGCGCGACCCTGGTCATCGTCGACACCGCGCTGGCTGACACCTATGCCACCGTGATGGGCCGGCTCGCGGCGTATCCGGCTCTGTGGTGGAACGGCCCCGGCGCGGATTTCGCCAGCCTCGATCTCGCCCTCGCCGAGCAGGCCTGAGCGGCGACCGTCGCGGAACCGGTGCGGGTTACGGGAGGCGGCGCTCATCCTTCAGCCAGGCGTCGAGCGCCTCGTAATGCGTCGGATCGTCCGGGCACAGGCCGCCGCCGCATTCCGCCGCCGTCGAGACGGCGTTGGCGAGGACGATGCCGAGGAACAGCAGCAGGCAGGCCTTTCCGAACAACCATCCGTCGTGCTGGCCCCGGGTTTCGGGCCGGAGCGCTTCCCCCACCAGGAGGAGCACGCCCACCGCCCCGATGAGCGCCACGAAGGCGATGAGCGCGAGGGTGTAGAAGTGGACGCCCATCAGCGTGGAGCCGTAGCCACCGGTCCCGGGAACCACGTGCAGGGCGACCTGCCGACCCGCGACGACGGCGCCCGCGACCGCGCTCAGGATCGTGACGCCGTAATGGGACGGCCGCGAGCCGAACCGGATGTTGAGCGCGAAGCCGACGCCCGAAGCCGCGAAGGCGGCCCGCTGCAGGAGACAGAGCGGGCACGGCAATTCGCCGAGGAGGAACTGGTAGCCGAACGCCACCAGAAGAATCGCGCTGCAGCCGAGCAGCCCGAGGGCGTTGAGGGTGCGGGCGTGAAGCAGCGCCATGGTGCGTGGCTCGCTCAAAAGTTCAGGTTAAGCGCGGACGTGGCATGCGCGGACAACAGCGCGAGCGTGCCGATCAGCGAGACGAGCCAAAGTCCGATGGCGATGCCGCGCCGTCCTGCGAGGGCCGCTGCCGCGCTCCCTGCGAGACCGATGAACGGCAATACCATCATGGACGCTCTTCCCGCATGTGGGCAGCCCCGGGCAGGGCCCGGTCTGCCGACCGATCGTGCGTGCATGAGACCTTAAGCGTTCGTGAACGTGGCGGGCGCCCCCCGCCCGGGATGCCGGTTCGGCGCGGACGCTGCGAGCGCCCGCAGCGGCGCCGCGACCGAGAACGGCGCTGTGGCGGGTCGAGGGTGGGCATCGCGGGCGCTCGGTCTCCGTGATACCCTCCCGCCAGGAGACCGGCCCCGCGTACTGGGCGAGCCGGCAGCGGGAGACGCCCCATGACCGCTTCCGTCGCGCCGGCCGCGTCCGTTCCGGACGCTCCGCAGGCCCCGGTCCTGCTGCGCAGCGATTCCGGCGGCGTCGCGACCCTGACGCTGAACCGCCCGCAGGCCCGCAATGCCCTGTCGATGGCCCTGATGGGCGCCCTCCAGGGCGAGCTCGACGCGATCCGCGCGGATCCGGCGGTGCGGGTCGTGGTGCTGCGGGGGGCCGGACCGGCTTTCTGCGCTGGGCACGACCTCAAGGAGATGCGTGCCGACCCGTCCCGGGCAGCGACGGAGGCGGTGTTTCGCACCTGCGCCCGGTTGATGCTGAGTCTCGTGCGCCTGCCGCAGCCGGTGATCGCCCGGGTCCACGGGATCGCCACGGCGGCTGGTTGCCAGCTCGTCGCCACCTGCGACCTCGCGATCTGCGCCGAGGAGGCGCACTTCGCTACGCCGGGGGTGCAGATCGGTCTGTTCTGTTCGACCCCGATGGTCGCCCTGTCGCGTGCCGTCTCCCGCAAGGCCGCATTGGAGATGCTGCTGGTCGGCGAGCCGATCGACGCCCGGGAGGCGCTGCGGATCGGCCTGGTCAACCGCGTCGTGCCGGATGCGGATCTCGACGCGGCGGTCGGCACCCTCGCCGAGAAGATCGCCGGAAAAGCCCGGCGGGTCCTGGCGATCGGCAAGGAGGCCTTCGGCCGGCAGGTCGAGATGGGCCTGGAGGAGGCCTACGGCTACGCGGCCGAGGTCATGACCCGGAACATGATGATGGCCGACGCCCGGGAGGGCATCGACGCCTTCCTGGGCAAGCGTCCGCCCCGCTGGGAGCCGTGACGCCGCGCATCCCGAGCGACCGCTTGGCGCGATACGACGCAGGCCGGTCTGCGCGGCGCGCGTAGGCTCCGGCGCCGCCCTGCCCTAGGATCGCGGATGCGCCCGAGCTCCCCGGGCCCGGCGCCCCAACGCGGAACGGCTGATGAGCACCATCGACCTGTTCGGTCTGACGCTGGCCTTCTACGGCACGATGCCGCCGCCCCGGCCGCCGCGCCCGGAGCGCAACGGCGCGACCTGGGCCGCCGCCGTGGTGTTCGGGGGCATCTGCATCGCCATGGTCGGACCGATGATCACCATCTGGAGCTTCCACCGGCCCTATGCGGAGGCCAAGGCGCGCTGCATCCAGTCCGGCGGCCGCATCCTGTACGCGGCGCTCGACGGCAGCGGCCCGTATCGCTGCGAGCGCCCGGTCGCGGCTCCGGTCGGACCCGTGCATTAATCCGCGCCACCGCGTCCGCTTCGGGTATATCCGGCGCCGTCACCAGCGAACCGGATGCCGAGACTTTGGAAAACGCGCTCACGCGATGGCTTGAGTCGACCGCCCTGCTGCGGTCGGACGTCGAGGCGGTCATCGGCTTCACCCTGGCGATCGGCATCACCCTGCACGCCCTGTTGCGCAAGCGGCGGGTGAGCGTGGCGGTGGGCTGGATCGGCCTCGCCTGGCTGTCGCCGATCTTCGGGACCGCCCTCTACCTGACCTTCGGCATCAATCGCGTCTCGCGCCGGGCCCGGCGATTCCGGACCAAGCCCTCGGACGCCACGCACCTGCCCGACGCCGACGACGCCGTGGTGCCCGAGGCGCTCTGGCCCCTCGACCGGGCGATCCGGCGGATCACCGGTCTCCCGGCCTTCGCGGGCAATTCCGTGCGGATGTTCCGCAACGGCGATGCGGCCTACCCGGTGATGCTGGCGGCCATCCGGGAGGCGCGGGCCAGCATCGGCCTGTCGAGCTACATCTTCCGCGACGATCCCACCGGCCGCGAGTTCTGCGACGCGCTCGTGGCGGCCAAGGAGCGCGGCGTGAAGGTCCGCGTCATCATCGACGGGATCGGGGGCGGCTATTTCCAGGCGCCCGTCTACCGGCGCCTCACCGCCGCCGGGGTGCCGGTGGCCCTGTTCATGCACTCCGCCCTGCCCTGGCGGATGCCCTTCCTGAACCTGCGCTCGCACAAGAAGCTCCTGATCCTCGACGGGCGCACGGCCTTCACCGGCGGCCTCAACATCGCGCACCCGAACCGCGTCGCCCTGGGGCCGGAGCACCCGATCCGCGACACCCATTTCCAGCTGGACGGACCGGTGGTGGAGCAGCTCGCCGCGGCCTTCGCGGCCGACTGGGCCTTCGTCGACGGCGAGAACCTCGACGCCGAGCCCTGGTTCACCGCCCTCGAGCCCACCGGCGCGAGCGTCGCCCGGGCGGTGACCTCCGGGCCGGATGCCGATGTCGAGAAGATCGAGCAGGTCATCCTTCAGGCGCTCGCCTGCGCGCGCAAGACCGTCCGGTTCGCGACGCCCTATTTCCTGCCGGACGAACTCGTGACCGGCGCCCTCGCCCAGGCCGCGATCCGGGGTATCACCGTCGACGTCATCATCCCGCGGGTTAGCGACCACCGGTTCATCGACTGGGCGAGCCGGGCCCATCTCGAGCCGCTGCTGCGGGCCGGCGTCCGGGTCTGGCTCGACGAGCCGCCCTTCGATCATTCGAAGACGATGGTGGTGGACGACATCTGGTGTTTCGTCGGCAGCGCCAATTGGGACATGCGCAGCTTCCGGCTCAATTTCGAGTTGAACGTCGAGATCATCGACGCCGATCTCGCCGCCGAACTCGACCAGCTGATGCGCGGCAAGATGCGGGGACGGCTCAGCCGGGAGGATCTCGCCGGGCGGGCCTTGCCGGTCCGTCTGCGCGACGCAGGCGTGCGACTGCTGCTGCCATACCTCTGAGGCGACCGGGGGCGTGCGCCTCGGGGGCCGGACCGAGATGGACGACGATCGGCCGGTGATCGGAGGGGCCCCGGGGCAGCACCGCGTGGTCGTGGCAGACGAGGCCGCGCGCGAGGCATCGGTCGAGGCGCAGGGGCAGCACCTCGACCATGGCGTGGGTCGGCCGGCGCGGACCGACGTCGCGGAACCCCGGGATGAGGGCCGGCCCGACGATGTTGTAATCGCCCAGCACCGCGGCGCGCGGGGGCAGCTCGGCGACGATCCGCCGGAGCTGGCGCCGGTTCAGCATCTGCCCGTGGGACAGGTGGACGTTGGCGATCCCGAATTCCCCGAGATCCAGGATCTGGCAGACCCGGTGCACCAGGGCGCCCGAGGGCAGCGCGATCACCCGGGGCGGGACCGGCCACGGGGTCGGGCTCCACATGGCCAGCCCGTGGATCCGACCCGGCAGGGGGGCCCAGGCGTAGTAGCCGCCGATCCGGTCCAGCAGGAACCCGATCGCCCGGGTCGCCTCCTGCATCAGTAGCAGATCGGGCTTCTCCTGGGCGACAAGGGCGGCCACGTCGTCCGCGGCCGCGCCGGTGCGGCGCAGGAGGTTCCAGCTCACGATCTTGAAGGGCGACCGGACCCCATCCGCCTGGGGGAACGGGGTTTCGGAGATCGGCGCGTGGCCGGGGCAGGCCGGATCTGCAGCGAAGTTCATCGAGCCGGACCGTATCTCACCCGGCGGCTCTCCCGCCACCGCTGCGCTGTAACGCGCCCGGGGCCCGGTCGTTCGAGAGGGGGTGACGCCTCTCGGGTCGCAGGCGAAGCGTTCGTAACGCGGGTCTCGCCGCGAACGGCGCTTGAGGCCGGCGACCCCGACGGCTTAAGACCGCCTCGGCGGTGGGTGCGGGCCCCCGCGCGATCCCAAGCTTCACCGGTGCCCCCGGAGGCCGATGTCGGGCTTCAGCTTCATCCACGCGGCGGACCTGCATCTCGGCAGCCCGCTATCGGGTCTCGCGACCCGCGACGCGGACCTCGCCCGCCGCCTCGCCGCGGCCGGACGGCAGGCCTTCGAGGATCTGGTCACCCAGGCGATCGACCGGTCGGTGGCGTTCCTGGTCGTGGCCGGCGATGTCTATGACGGCGACTGGGCCGACAACACGATCGGCCTGTTCTTCGCCCGGCAGGTGGCGCGCCTCGACCGTGCCGGCATCCCGACGATCCTGGTCCGCGGCAACCACGATGCCGAGAGCGTGATCACCCGCGCGATCACCCTGCCGCCCTCGGTCCACGTCTTCCCGGCCAACCGCGCCGGCACCCACCGCATCGAGGCGCTGCGCGTGGCGCTCCACGGCCGTAGCTTCCAGAGCCGGGCCGTCGAGGAGAACCTGTCGCTGACCTACCCGGCCGCCGTGCCCGGCTGGTTCAACCTCGGGATCCTCCACACCTCCTGCACCGGCCACGCGGCTCACGAGACCTACGCACCCTGCTCGATCGCCGACCTCGCGGCCCGGGGCTACGAGTACTGGGCGCTCGGCCACATCCACGACTACGCCGAGCTGTCCCGGGATCCCTGGATCGTGTTCCCCGGCAACCTCCAGGGCCGGAGCATCCGCGAGTGCGGCGCGAAGGGTGCCGTTCTGGTCGAGGTCGCCGACGGCCGGGTGACCGGGCTCACCCGCCTCGCCCTCGACCGCGCTCGGTTCGAGCAGGTGACGGTGGACCTCGCCGGATCATCCGATCCCCGGGCCGCGATCGAGGCGGTGGAGGCGGCCCTGCGGCCGCTCGCGGACCTGGCCGCGACGCGCCTCGTGCTGGTGCGGATCCACCTCTCCGGAACCACGAAGGCCCATGACGCGCTGGCGGCCGACCGGGACTCCGTGACCGCCGAGATCCAGGCCGCGGCCCACCGGCTGCACGAGGACCTCTGGCTGGAGCGCCTCAAGATCGAGACGCGCCGGCCCCGGGCGCCGGCCGAGCCATCCGGTGCCGCGATCGATCCGGCCGCCCTGCTGGCCGATCTCGACCGCGACCCCGAGTTCCGGTCCCGGGCCAAGGCCGCGCTCGCAGAGATCGGCGGCCGCCTGCCGTCCACGGTGGCCGCCGAGGCGGATCTGGAGGCGGAGTTCGACGCCCTCTGCGCCGAGGCCGAGGCGCTGATCCTCGGGCGCCTCACCGGCCGTCACTGCTGAGGCGATCGCCGGGCCTATGCGCCCCGGCGGCCACGCCGATCCGCCCACACGGGATGATGCCCCAGGACCCCTGATGCGCCTGATCCACCTCGCCCTGGAGCGCTACGGAGCCTTCACGGACCGCGTGATCGCCTTCCGGCCGGACGCGCGGCTGCACGTGGTGCTGGGCGCCAACGAGGCCGGCAAGAGCACCGCGCTGGCGGCCGTCACCGACCTGCTGTTCGGCTTCGAGAAATCCACCCGCTACGCCTTCCAGCACGACATGCCGCAGCTGCGCCTCGGCGCGGAGATCGCCGCCACCGACGGGCGCCGCCTGACCTTCCGCCGCCGGAAGGGCAACAGCCGGACCCTCATCGACGCCGCCGAGACAGCGCTCCCTGACGACGCCCTGGCCCCGTTCCTCGGCGGCATCTCGCGGGCCGTGTTCTGCCGCGCCTTCGGCCTCGACGCGTCCAGCCTCCGGGCGGGGGGGCGCGAGATGGTCGATGTCGAGGGTGAGGTCGGCGCGAGCCTGTTCGCGGCGGGTTCCGGCCTGCGCGGCCTGACGGAGCTGCACGCGGCCCTCGACGACGAGGCGGACGCGATCTTCGCCCCGCGCCAGGCCAAGCACCGGGCCTTCTACCAGGCGCTGGAGCGCCACGAGACCGCCCGCCGGACGATCCGCGAGAAGGGCCTGCGCTCCGGCGACTGGCGCGCCCTGAACGATGAGATCGCGGCGGCGGCCGGCCAGCTCGACGCCCTTCGCTCGGAACAGAAGGCCATGGCGGTCGAGCGCGCCCGGCTGGAGCGGCTCAAGCGGGTCCGGCCGATCCTGTTCGAGATCGATGCCCTGGACCAGCGAATCGCCGCTGAGGACGGCCTCATCGACGCGGATCCCGCCTGGATCGACCGCCTCGGCGCCACCCTCGACGATTGCCGCGTCGCCGAGACCGAGGCCGAGCGGGCCGGATCCGCCCTCGCCCGGGCCGGGGCCGAGGCCGAGGCGGTGTCCGTGGAGCCGGACCTGACGCTCCGGGCGGACGCGATCCTGGCTGCCTTCAGCGGCACCAGGGAATTCGAGAAGGGCGGCACCGACCTGCCGCGGATCGAGGGTGATTCCCACAAGGTCGGACTGGAACTGGACCGGCTGCGCGCCCGGATCGGCGTCGCCGACCTCGCGGCGCTGGAGGCGCGCCAGCCGACCGACGCCGCGCGGACCCGGATCGAGCAGCTGATCCGCGACCACCGGACCCTGGCGGCCGCCGAGGACCAGCTGTCCCGCGACCGCGCCGCGGCGCTGGCCGAGCGTGATCGGCTGGAGGGGGAGGTCGAGGCGGCCGGCGCCACGCGCGATCCGACCCCGTTGCGCGAGGCGCTGAAACCGCTCGCGCGCCTGCACGAACGGATCGCCGCCCACGAGACCCTCGACACCACGATCCGGCGGGAAACGGTGCTCCTGCGCAATCAGGCGGGCCGGCTCTCGCCCCCGGTCCCCGATATCGGCGTCCTGGTCGGGATGCCCCTGCCCTCCGCCGAGAGGGTGGCGGATTATCGGGCCCTCCTCGACGGCAAGATCCGCGAACGGGAGCGGGCGGCCGACCATCGCGACGCCGCGCGCCGCCAGGCCGCCGTCACCCGCGACCGGCTGCGCGAGCGCGAGGCTGGCCGGCCGATCGCCACGTGGGAGCGGGTCGAGGCCGTCCGGGCGACGCGCGACGCCGCGTTCGCGCCGCTCCGGGACGCCCTGGCGGCGGGGCAGCCCGTCGCGACCGCCCTGATCGCCGCCTACGAGCGCGCCCTCCTCGACGCCGACCGCCTCGCCGACGAGCGCGCCGGCGACGCAGCCCGGGTGGCGGCCCAGGCGGCCGATCTCGACCGCCTCGGTGCCGAGGAGGCGGCACTCGCGGCGGCGGAGGCCGACCTCGCGGAGATCGCCGCCGAGATTGCCGAGGGCGAGGCGGCCTGGCGCGAGGCGTGGCGGCCCGCCGGGATCGAGCCGGGATCCCCCGTCGCGATGGCGGCGTGGCTTGCCGAGGTCGAGAGCCTGATCGAGGCCGAGCAGCGGCTCGCCGATCAGCGGATCGGGCGGGAGCGGATCTGGGCGGGGATCGAGGCCGCCCGGGCACCGATCGCCGATCTCCGTGCCCGCGCCGGGCTGGAGCCGGAGCCCGATCTCGACCTGGCCGCGAGCCTCGACCGGATCGAGGCGCGGATCGCGACCCTGGCGAGCCGCTGGGAGGCGAGCCTTCAGACCGGCGGCTTGCTGCGCGCGGCGCGGGCCGCGGCGGAACGGCTGGAGGCGGCGCACAGGGCGGCCGAGGAGCGCCGGGCCGCCTGGCAGACCGCGTGGAATGTGGCGCTCGGACTCCTCGGCCTCGACCCGTCAGCCCGGCCCGAGGAAGCCGAGAGCGCCCTGGAGGCGTGGCGGGCGGTCCCTGACCGCCTCCTCGAACGCGCCGCCCTGGACCGCCGGGCCACCGGCATCCGGCGCGACATGGAGGCGTTCCGGGCGGGTGCGGCCGGCCTGGTCGCGGCGCTGGCCCCCGATCTCTCAGGCTCGGCTCCGGCGGCGGCGATCCGCACCCTGCAGGCCCGCCTCGTCTCCGCGCAGGCCCGGGAGGCCCGGCGCGCCGAGCTCGACCGGCGGGTCGAGGAGGCCGCGGTGGCGTGCCGGGCCGCCGCGGACCGGGAGGCGGCGGCCCGCACGGCGCTGACCCGCCTGGTCACGGCGGTGATGCCCGCGCTGGCCGAGGCGCCGATGCCGGAGATCGAGGCTCTGTACGGGCGGCTGCGGGTCCGCGAGACGCTGCGCGCCGAGATCCTGCGGCTGCGCGGCGGCCTCGCGGGTGCCGCCGACGGGCTGCCCGAGGCCGATCTGCGGGCCGGGCTCGCGGCTCTGTCGCCGGAGGTGCTCGAAGCCGAACTGGCGCGGCTCGCCCTCGAAGCCGAGGCGCTGTCCGAACGCGGCCAAGTGATCTTCGCCGACCGGGACCGGGCCGAGCGGCGCCGGGCGGAGCTGGAGGGCGGGACCGGGGCCGAGCTGGCGCTCGCCGAGCGCAAGGCCGCGGAGGCGGACCTCCAGGCGGCGGCCCGCTCCTGGGCCGTGCTGCGGCTCGCCGGGCTGATGCTCGGCCAGGCGGTGGCCCGGCACCGGGCCGGGCAGCAGGATCCCCTGGTGGCGCGCGCCGGGGCGTTGTTCCGGGCGCTCACCGGCGGCGCCTTCTCCGGGCTCGCGCAGACCTTCGACGAGGCCGACACACCGAAGCTCGCCGGACAGCGCGCCGCCGGCGGCCTGGTGGGGATCGAGGGCATGAGCGAGGGCACGCGCGACCAGCTCTACCTCGCGCTGCGCCTCGCCTATCTGGAGGATTACGCGGGCCGCGCCGAGCCGGCGCCGTTCATCGGCGACGATCTCTTCTCGACCTTCGACGAGACCCGCACCGGCCACGGCCTGGACGCGCTGGCGGAGATCGGCGCCAGCGTCCAGCCGATCCTGTTCACGCACCACCGCCACGTCGCCGACATTGCGCGCGCGCGGCTGGGGACGGCGGTGGATGTGCTGGACCTGTAGGAGGGATGGAGGGGCGCTAAGTTCAGACGTTGCTCGCCCCGGACGCGACGTATGACCATCGTCGTCCGCCGGTGAGAAGGCGGGTCACGCGTCTCGGCCGTCATCCCGCCCCGCCTATCCTCAGCCCCCCAGATACCGGGCCTCCAGATGCGCCCGGAACGCCGCCGTCCCGAGCGGCGCGCCCGTCGCCCGGATGAGCAGTTCATCCGTCCCGAGCAGGCTGCCCAGTTCGTGGACGTTGGTCCGCAGCCAGTCCCGCAGCGGCGCGAAATCGCCCTGCGCGAGGCAGTCCGGCAGCGCCGGCTCGGCCGCCCGGGCGGCCCGGAACAGCTGTGCCGCCGCCAGCGCACCCAGCGTGTAGGTCGGGAAATAGCCAAAGGCCCCGCTCGGCCAGTGGATGTCCTGAAGGCAGCCGACCCGATCGTCCGGCACGGCGAGCCCGAGAAGGTCTTGCATCCCGTCGTTGAACGCACCGGGAAGGTCGGCCACCGCGAGATCGCCCGCGATCATCGCGGTCTCCAACCGATAGCGCAGCAGGATATGGGCCGGGTAGGTCGCCTCGTCGGCATCGACCCGGATGAAGCCCGGCGCCACCCGGGTGTTCAGGGCATGCAGGTTCTCCGGCGACCATTCCGGCCCCGACCGCCCGAACGCCTCCCGCAGCAGCGGCGCCAGATAGGTGAAGAACGCCCGGCTTCGGCAGGCCTGCATCTCGACGATGAGCGACTGGCTCTCGTGCAGGCTCATGCCCCGGGCCGCGCCCACCGGCTGCTGCCGCCACGGGGCCGGGCGGCCCTGCTCGTAGAGGGCGTGGCCGGTCTCGTGCAGCACCCCCATCAGGGCGCGTCCGAAATCGGCCTCGTCGTAGCGGGTGGTGATGCGCACGTCGTCGGTGGCGCCGCCGCAGAACGGGTGCAGGCTGATGTCGAGCCGGCCGCGGGCGAAGTCGAACCCCACCGCCGCCATGAGCTCGAGGCCGAGGTCCCGCTGCACCGCCACGTCGAACGGCCCGGCGAGGAGCTGCGGCGCGGGCTGGGACGCCTGGATCTCCCGGGCGCGGGCGATCAGTGCCGGCAGCCAGGATGTCAGATCGGCGAAGAGCGGGTCGATCGTCGCCCGACGCATGCCGGGATCGTAGCTGTCGAGCAGCGCGTCGTAGGGGTCGAGCCCGAGGGCGGCGCCCTTGGCCTGGCCGATCTCCCGCTGCAGGCGCAGCACCTCGGCGAGGTACGGTTCCAGCCTGGCGAAATCGGCGTCCCGGCGCGCCTCGCGCCAGACCATCTCGGAGCGGGAGACCGCCCGCGAGCTGGCCTCCACGAGGTCCCGGGGCACCGCCGTGGCGTGCGCCTGGGCGCGGCGCATCTCGCGCAAGTTGGCGGCAGCCCAGGGCTCAAGCTCCGTGCCCCGCTCGGCGGCGTCGAGGTCCTCGGCCGCCCCGGGGGCGGTCAGCATCTCGTGGGCGAGCCCGCGCAGGACCGCCAGTTGGTCGCCCCGCGCCTCGGCGGCGCCGTCGGGCATCAGGGTCTGCGCATCCCAGCCGAGGATCCCGGCGGCCCCTTCGAGGGCGGCCAGGCGGGCGAAACGCTGTTCGAGGGTCTGATAGGCTGTCATGCGGTCTCCGGTCCGGAACGTCTTGCGCGGTCGGGGCGGTCATCCCGCCTGCAGCATCTCCAGCTCCAGCCAGCGATCCTCCGCCTGCGACAGCTCGGTCTGGGCCTGCGCCAGCATGGACGAGGCCTTGTCGAAGCGGGCGGGATCGCGGGCGTAGAGGTCGGGGTCGGCCAGGATCGTCTTGAGCTGAGCGATGGCCGCCTCGAGCTTCGCGATGCGGGCCGGCAGCGTCTTCAGCTCGTGCTGATCCTTGAAACCGAGTTTCGGCTTGCCGGCCGGTTGGGAGGTGGGCGCGGCGGCCTGGCGTTCGCGCGGCTCCTTCTTGGTCGCGACCGCGCGCGCCTCGACCCCCTGCCCGCGCTGGACCAACATGTCGCTGTAGCCGCCGGCATACTCGGCCCAGCGGCCCGCCCCCTCCGAGACCAGCACGCTGCCGGCCACCCGGTCGAGGAAGTCGCGGTCGTGGCTGACCAGGATCAGGGTGCCCTGGTAGTCGCCGAGCATCTCCTGGAGGAGGTCGAGGGTCTCGAGGTCGAGGTCGTTGGTCGGCTCGTCCAGCACCAGGAGATTGGCCGGCTGCGCCAGGGCGCGGGCGATCAGAAGCCGGTTGCGCTCGCCGCCCGAGAGCACCGAGACCGGGGTCCGGGCCTGCTCCGGGGCGAACAGGAAGTCCTTGAGATAGCCGATCACGTGGCGGCTCTGGCCGTTCACCGTGACGCTGTCGCCGCGGCCGCCGGTGAGCACGTCGGTGACGGTCATTCCGGGCTCCAGGGTCGCCCGGGCTTGGTCGAGCACCACCGGCATCAGGTTGGTGCCGAGCACGACCTGGCCGGAATCGGGGGCGAGCCGGCCCATCAGCAGGTTGATCAGCGTCGACTTGCCGGCGCCGTTGGCCCCGACGATGCCGAGCCGGTCGCCGCGCATCACCCGCAGCGACAGCCCGTCCACGATGCTCCGGGGGCCGTAGGATTTCCCGATGTCCCGGGCCTCGACCACCAGGCTGCCGGAGGATTCCGCGTCCGAGGCCTGCATGCTGACACTGCCCACCGGGCGGCGGATCTCGCGGCGGTTCTGGCGCAGCTCGTGGAGGTTGCCGAGCCGGCGGACGTTGCGCTTGCGCCGGGCGGTGACGCCGTAGCGCAGCCAATGCTCCTCGGCGACGATCTTGCGGTCGAGCTTGTGCTGGTCGCGCTCCTCCTCCTCGAAGAACGCGTCGCGCCACGCCTCGAAGTGGGAGAAGCCCTGCTCGATCCGGCGGGTTTCGCCGCGGTCCAGCCAGATCGTGGCCCGCGACAGGGCCGAGAGGAACCGCCGGTCGTGGCTGATCAGCACCATGGCGGCGCGGGTGCCCTTCAACTCGGATTCGAGCCACTCGATCGCCGGCAGGTCGAGGTGGTTCGTCGGCTCATCGAGGAGAAGCACGTCGGGCTCGGGTGCGAGCGCCTGCGCCAGCGCGGTACGCCGCCCCTCCCCGCCCGAGAGCTTGGTCGGATCCTCCGTGCCGGTGAGGCCTAAGCTCTCCAGCAGGTAGCGGGCCCGGTGGGTCGATTCCCCCGGCGGCAGGCCGGCCTCGACGAAGTCCATCGTGGTTGCGAAGCCCGAAAAATCCGGCTCCTGGGCGAGGTAGCGGATCGTCGTGCCGGGCTGGACGAACCGACGTCCCTTGTCGGGATCGACCAGCCCCGCGGCGATCTTCATGAGCGTCGACTTGCCGGACCCGTTGCGCCCGACGAGGCAGGTCCGCTCGCCCGGCGCGATGGTGAGGTCGGCGCGGGTGATCAGCGGGGTGCCGCCGAAGGTGAGCGCGATATCCTGGAGGGTGAGAAGCGGGGGAGCGGCCATGGGCGGGCTTATGGCAGCGCAAGGCGGCCCATTCAAACGCCGCGCCCGCGGTTCGGTCGATCGGCGGTCAGGCGACCGGATTGGCCGGCCCGGTGGGCGGGCTGATCTCGGGTGCGCCCGGATCGTTGACCGGGATTTCCTGGGGCTGGATGCCCGGCGATTCCGACGGGGTCTGGCCGGGGATCTCCGGGCCGGGCGGCTGCGTCGGCGCCTGCGGGGGCTCGAAGGGCCGGTCCGGGCCGGGGCCCGGCTGCTGCGGCACTTCGGGGATCTGCCCCGGGTCGGCGAGGGTGGATTGGGACACCGTGATCCTCCGGAAGGCCGACGGTGCGACACTGCACCGGTCGGGCTGAAACGGGGGGCCGGCGCTCCGGTTCCGGACGGCTATTTCTTGGTGAGCAGGAGGTTGCCCTCCTTGCTCGCCACCTTCTGGATCTTCTCGGCGAACAGGGCGAGCAGGAACGGCAGCTTCACCTCCAGCCGCACGCTCTCGGGGCCGACATCGATCGTCCCGGCCACCTTCTGGGCCATGGCCGAGACGCCGAAATCCAGCCGATCGCCCGTCCAAGCGAGCTGGTCGACCGCGACGCCGCTCTTGGCCAGAAAGGCCCGCGCCTGATCGGTGCCGGTCTCCAGGCGCCGCTTGGCCTCGTCGCGGCCGAGGTCATGCGGGATGTCGACGATGAGGGGCTTGGGCATGGGCGGCTGATCCCGGCTGAATTCGGCAGCAGATGGGGCCTGCCGCCGCCGGAGACAACGCCCCCGGGCGGGCCGCCGGCCGCTCATGCGGCGCGGCCCCCCGGGGCGCCGGCTGTCAGTTCAGGACCTGCAGGGACACGTAGCTCGTGCCGCCCATGCCGAGCGCGCGGGCTGAACCGCGCGACAGGTCGATGATGCGGCCGCGCACGAACGGTCCTCGATCGTTGATGCGCACGACGACCGAGCGTCCGGTCCGCCGGTTCTCGACCCGGACCCGCGTGCCGAACGGCAGGCTGCGATGGGCTGCGGTCAGTCCGTTGGGGTTGAAACGCTCGCCGCTCGCGGTGCGATGACCGCTGCCATACCAAGAGGCCGCTCCGCTCTGCGCGGCGGCGGGAAGGCTTGTTCCGAGGGTGGTGGACAGCAGACCGAGGGCGACAACGAACTTTCCGAAACCAAACGTCATTCTCAAGGCAGTCCCTTTGTTTTTTCGGGGACGGCGCCAGTCATGGCCGAAACCGGCCGGAATAAGGCGGGACTTCACGGCCTGTCGCGGTCACATTTTGGCCGGCTTCATCGCGGTCTTTCTAATTACATGGGCAATCGTTGCGGATTATTTCCGGCTGAATGCCGAAATACATCGATCAGGGTCGAGCCATGTATTGCTCAAGTCATGCCGCGCCCCGCGGAGAAGGATCACAAATAGGCAAATTCTCTCAAGGTCTGCGTCGGGCGTGACCCTGGATCCCGCTGAGCTGGCGCCGGCGCGGGCGGGAGACGGTCATGGCCCCCGCGCAAAGGTCCATGCACGGCAGGCTTCAGGTTTTGAATGAGATCGGATCGATCGGGCTGCGGTAGCCCCGGTCCGACCGGTGCGGGACGCGTTCCGCGGAGATCGGACCCAGCTCGGCAAAAATTGCAGCCCCAGAACGGGACGCGCTCCGGAAAAATCCGACAACGCGACCTTTACCCTGTTCGGGTCATGGTCTGCCGGTCAGTCGCGTAACCGGTGTTTGCCATGGCTTCCCCGCGTACCGTGGCTGCCGATGCCGTCGCCCGGAAACATGTCTCGCGTGCCGGGCGGCCCGCGTCGGCGCCACGGATGGGTCTCGTACCCGCCCAGCGTCCCCTGCCCCTCGACCAAGTGCTGGTCGGGGATTGCATCACGGCCATGAACAGCCTGCCCGCGTCGAGCGTCGACTGCGTGTTCGCCGACCCGCCCTACAACCTGCAGCTCGGCGACGCCGGATTGCTGCGTCCCGACCAGAGCCGCGTCGACGCCGTCGACGACGACTGGGACAAGTTCGCCACCTTCGAGGCCTACGACACCTTCACCCGGGACTGGCTTTCGGCCTGCCGTCGCGTGATGAAGCCGAACGCAACCCTCTGGGTGATCGGGTCCTACCACAACATCTTCCGGGTCGGGAGCGCGTTGCAGGATCTCGGTTACTGGATCCTCAACGACATCGTCTGGCGCAAGGCCAACCCGATGCCGAACTTCCGCGGCAAGCGCTTCACCAATGCCCACGAGACCCTGATCTGGGCCTCGCGCTCGGCGGATTCGAAGGGCTACACCTTCCATTACGAGGCGCTGAAGGGGGGCAACGAAGACCTCCAGATGCGCTCGGACTGGTTCATCCCGCTCTGCACCGGCGAGGAACGGCTGAAGGATGGGGACGGCCGGAAGGTCCACCCGACCCAGAAGCCCGAGGCGCTGCTCGCCCGCACCCTGATGGCGGCGACCAATCCCGGCGACGTGGTGCTCGACCCGTTCTTCGGCACCGGCACCACCGGCGCCGTCGCCAAGCGGCTGGGCCGCCGCTTCATCGGCATCGAGCGCGAGGCGACCTACGCCGAGGCCGCACGCGCCCGGATCGCCTCCGTCGAGACCCTGTCGAAGGCGGCCCTCCTGGTGGCGCCGACCAAGCGCGCCGAGCCGCGGGTGCCGTTCCTGTCGGTGATCGAGGCGGGGCATATCCGCCCCGGCGAGACTGTCACCGACGAGCGCCGCCGTTTCCGCGCCACGGTGCGGCCGGACGGGCAGCTCGACAACGGCCTCGTCATCGGCTCGATCCACAAGATCGGCGCCCTGGTTCAGGGGCTGCCGGCCTGCAACGGCTGGACCTTCTGGCACGTGGAGCGCAGCGGCAAACCGGTGGTGATCGACACTTATCGGGCCGGGCTGCGGCAGGCCATGGCCAACGGCTGAGCCGTCGCAGTCCAGAGCCGCGGGCTCGGGGGCACACCCGGGCCCGCATGGACGCCTCCGGGAGCGGGATCGTCGACGCCCGTCCGCGCACGCGCCGCGGGCGACGGTGATCATCCGGGTCCGCCCTGGTTCCGCTCGACTGCAGCTTCTCTATAGCCCGTGAATCCCGAGATCTGCGCGCCTGCGCATCGGGCCCGACGCCGTCACGATCGGACGCGCTCGCCTTGACGGCCGGGTCGCCCGGGTCGTAGCAGCCGGGCATCATCGGGACGGGACGGGTACATGACCGGCAAGCGCGCGCTGATCACGGGTGTCACGGGCCAGGACGGCGCGTATCTGGCGCAGCTGCTCCTGCAGAAGGGCTACGCGGTCACCGGGATCGTACGCCGCTCCAGCCATGCCGGCGTGTTCGACCACCGGCTGAAATGGCTGGGCATCCTCGACGATGTCGAGCTGGTCGACGGCAACCTGCTCGACCAGTCGGCGCTGCTGCGCATCGTCCAGACCGCCAAGCCCGACGAGATCTACAACCTCGCCGCGCAGTCGTTCGTCACCTCCTCCTGGCAACAGCCGCTGCTCACCGGCCAGGTCACCGGCCTGGGCGCGGTGCACATGCTCGAATGCCTGCGCTCGGTCGCCCCGCAGGCGCGCTACTACCAGGCCTCGACCTCGGAGATGTTCGGCCTGATCCAGGAGGCCCAGCAGAGCGAGACGACGCCGTTCTACCCGCGCTCGCCCTACGGCGTGGCCAAGCTCTACGCGCACTGGATGACGATCAACTACCGCGAGAGTTTTGGGCTGCACGCCTCGAACGGGATCCTGTTCAACCACGAGAGCCCGCTGCGGGGCGTCGAGTTCGTGACCCGCAAGGTCACGGACGCGGTGGCGCGGATCAAGCTGGGCCGGCAGAAGGAGCTGCGGCTCGGCAACATCGACGCCAAGCGCGACTGGGGCCACGCCCGGGACTACGTGCAGGCGATGTGGCTGATGCTGCAGCAGGAGAAGCCGGACGATTACGTGATCGCCACCGGCCGCACGACGACGGTGCGGGACATGTGCGTGATCGCGTTCAAGCATGTCGGGCTGAACATCGACGACCACCTGGTGATCGACCCGGCCTTCTTCCGTCCGGCGGAGGTCGAGGTGCTGCTGGGCGACCCGGCCAAGGCGAAGGCGACCTTCGGCTGGGCGGCGCAGACCAGCCTCGAGGATCTCATCACCGAGATGGTCGACGCCGACATCAAGCGCCTCAGCGCCAACGCCTGATCGCGCCCCCGCCGGCGGCGTCCTGCCGGTCCATATCGCGCGCATGTCCCATCGGAGACGCGCCCCGTGAAGACCTATCAGCTCTACATCGACGGTCAGCACGTCGACCCGGTCGAGGGCGCGTGGTTCGAGTCGACCGATCCCTATCGCGGTGAGGCCTGGGCCCGGATCCCGCGGGCGTCCCGGGCCGATGTCGACCGGGCCGTCGCCGCGGCCAAGCGCGCCATGTGGGACGGCCCCTGGGCGACCATGACCGCCTCGGCCCGGGGCAAGGTGCTGCGCCGGATCGGCGACCTCGTGGAGCGCGACGCGAAGGCCCTCGCCGAGGTCGAGGTCCGCGACAACGGCAAGCTGTTCGCCGAGATGTACGGCCAGACCCGCTACCAGCCGGAATGGTGGTGGTACTATGCCGGCCTCGCCGACAAGGTCGAGGGCGCGCAGATCCCGATCGACAAGCCGGAGACCTTCGCGTTCACCCGGCACGAACCGGTGGGCGTGGTCGGCGCCCTGACGGCCTGGAACTCGCCGCTCCTGTTCGTCGCCTGGAAATGCGCCCCGGCGCTGGCGGCGGGCTGCGCCGTCGTGGTGAAGCCCTCCGAATTCGCCTCCGCGAGCACGCTCGAATTCGCGCGCCTGACCAAGGAAGCCGGGCTCCCCGACGGGATGTTCAACGTCGTGACCGGCTTCGGCGGCGAGGCCGGCAGCGCCATCGTCGAGCACCCGGACGTCGCCAAGATCACCTTCACGGGTTCCGACGTGACCGGTGCGAAGGTCTACGAGGCGGCCGCCCGCCAGATCAAGCGCGTGTCCCTGGAGCTCGGCGGCAAGTCGCCCAACATCGTCTTCGCCGATGCCGACCTGAAGTCCGCCGCCGCGGGGGCGATCTCGGGCATCTTCGCCGCCACCGGCCAGACCTGCATCGCCGGATCGCGGCTGCTCGTGCAGAACAGCATCCGCGAGGCGTTCGTCGAGCGGCTGATCGCGCTGGCCCGCACGGCGAAGCTCGGCGACCCGATGCAGGCCGACACCCATATCGGCCCGATCACCACGCCGCCCCAGTATGCCAAGGTGCTCGACTACATCGCGCTCGCCAAGAGCGAGGGCGCGCGCTGCGTGTTCGGCGGAAACCCGGCCTCCGGGCCCGGGGTGATCGGCGGCCAGTTCGTCGAGCCGACGATCTTCACCGGCGTCACCAACGACATGCGGATCGCCCAGGAGGAGGTGTTCGGCCCGGTCCTGTCGATCATCGGCTTCGAGGACGAGGCGGAGGCGCTGCGGCTCGGCAACGACGTCATCTACGGGCTCGCCGCCGGCGTCTGGACCCAGGATATCGGCCGGGCCATGCGCATGTCGACGGGGCTGCGGGCCGGTACGGTCTGGGTGAACACCTATCGGGCCGTCAGCTACATGATGCCCTTCGGCGGCATGAAACGCTCGGGCATCGGCCGCGAGAGCGGCGTCGAGTCGATCCGCGAGTTCCTGGAGACCAAGAGCGTCTGGATCTCCACGAGCCGCGATGCGCCGGAGAACCCGTTCGTCATGCGCTGAGGCGCGTGGCCGCGTCGCGACCCGGAGACCCATCGCCGGCCCCGAGATTTGCGCTGGATCAAGGCCGCGATCTGCACGGTGCCCAGACTGCCTCCTCCGGGCCCGGATCGGGCCCCGAGGAGGTCGCCATGACCTACGCCAACATCCTGGTCTCCGTCGACTTCGCCGAGGGCGCGCCGGATCGCGTGCGCGTCGCCGCCGGTCTGGCTCACCGCTTCGACGCGCTGCTGACGGGGGTCGCCGCGGCCGATGCGCCGGTGCCGCTCTTCGCCCACGATGTCCGCGATGCGCAGGCTCAGTACGAGCGCGCCAGGGGCGAGATTCAGCGCGAGCTGGAACGGGCTCAGGGGTTGTTCGCCCGCTCCGCCGGGGAAGCGCCCCGTACGGCGTGGCGCGGGGGTGTCGACAGCCCGCTCGCCTACCTCGTCGAACAGGCGCGGGCCGCGGATCTACTGGTGCTCGGCAGGTCCGACCCGACCGATCTCGACCCCGGCCCCCTGGGCGTCCTGCCGGGGCCTGTCCTGATGGAGGCGGCCCGACCGGTCCTGGTGGTACCGCCCGACGTGGCCGACCTTCCGGCGCGCCGCATCGTCGTGGCCTGGAAGGATACGTCCGAAGCCCGCCGCGCCGTCTCGGGGGCGCTCCCCTTCATCCGGTCCGCCGAACAGGTCTTCGTCGCCTCGGTGGGCGACAGCGCCCGCTCGGAGGGCGCGCAGGACGTCACCGCACATCTGGCGCGCCACGGCGCCCCGGCGACCACCCACCTGCTGAGCGCTGCCGCGAGCGACGGTGCCGAGATCCTTCGGTTCGCCCGCCAGCAGGAGGCCGATCTCATCGTCATGGGCGCCTACGGCCATTCCCGACTGCGCGAGTGGGCCTTCGGCGGCGCGACGCGGGACGTCCTGAACACCGCGCCCATATGCTGCCTGATGGCGCACTGAAAGCCGGGCTCGGCCGGCGGTGAGCCGCGCGAGCCGACCCGGATCGACGCGCGGCCAGCACCCGGAACGATCAGGATCGCCTCGTGGCGCTGGAGACCGGGATGATCGGCGACGGTCTGGCGGCCCACCGATCGTTTCACCGTCACCGACCGCAATCCGGGCCGCGCAGGAAGGCCGCGACGGTCTCCTCGGCGCTGCGGCGGCCCGGGATTCCAATCCGATCCGCCGCCACACTTGCTCCCTTCGCCGGCGCGGGCGTGAGACGTGCTCGGACGAGACGGCATCGCGCCGGTCGGAGCCGCGATGGATCGGCGGTCAGCCGGCAATCGGCAGCCGGCGTCAGGTCCTCCGCGGCGCCGTGCCCGCTCTCGACCCTCAGCCCCGCGGCGCGGATCCCCCGAGAGCCTCCGCGAGCTTCCCGATCCGTTCGGCCGCGCGGCCGATCCCCGCCGCGGCCCGCTCCGCATCGGTCGCCCTCCCCCGCTCGGCGGCCTCGGCGGCGATGCGCAACGCGGCCGCTTCCGTCTCCAACGCGGCGAGCCGCCCGCGCAGCTCCGCCAGTTCGTCCGCGATCGTCAGCGCCGCCATCACCTGCAGCCGCATGTCGCCGATGGCGCCGAAATCCTTGCGCATTGCGCCGATGCGCCCGTCGAGCGTCTCGGCGAGCCCGGTGAGATGGGCTTCCTCGCCTTCCCCGCAGGCCATGCGGTAGGTGCGACCGTCGATGGTCACGTTGATCTGCGGCACGGGCGGCTCCGATCGGCGTTCCGGATGGCGCGGACGCCGGTTCAGGATCGCCCGAGGACATCCTGGACGGTCTCGATCGCCCGGTCGAGGCGGTGCCCGACCGCGCCGGTCGTGGCGGTGACCTGCGCGAGCCGGGCGCTCGCCGCGTCGAGGGCGGCGGCGAGGCGGGCCCGATCCTCGTCCATCAGGGCGAGTTCGGCATCCCGGTCGTCCGGCTGGGCGGCGTTCGCCAGCCGGTGCTGAACGACGGCATCCATGCGGTTCACGGCTGCTTCCAGCCGGCCGAGCGCCTCGTCGATCACGCTGATTTCGGTCCCGTCGGCCATGGTCTTTCGTCCGTTCCGACCCGAAGCTTTCCGTCGAATGCCGCCGGAATTCCAGCGCAAAGTAACGTCCGAGCCCGGGATCCCCCGGCCCGGCCAGTCGAGCCCGAAGAACCCTGTTTATTCGTCGGTGGATCGAAGGTCTTTGTCACGGCCGCGCGTTTGACAGGTCGGGGTGCCATGTTAGACAGCCGCGCGCTCCCGAAAAGGACCGCGCGAGACATGCCGGATCGTCGGTCCGAGACAGTCCCGAGGCACCGTGCGCTCCGACGATCGCGGGCGGCGAAGCCCGGCCTCTCCCGGCCCGGTTCATCGCCGGTTCAAACCCGCACGCCCAGATCCGCCCGGCTGGGACGGCACGGAGGCGGGGAACCGAGATCCCCCGCGGGCCGCGCCCATGGTTTGTGAGGCGCGGTGGGAGCCGCATCAGGTGAAGGAGTGACGCCGTGACGAAGGTTGCCATCAACGGGTTCGGACGCATCGGCCGCAACGTCCTGCGGGCAATCGCGGAAGCCGGCCGCACGGACATCGAGGTCGTGGCGATCAACGATCTCGGCCCGGTGGAGACCAACGCCCACCTGCTCCGCTTCGATTCCGTCCATGGCCGGTTCCCGGGCGAGGTCGCGGTCGACGGCGAGTTCCTGGTGGTCAACGGCAAGCGGATCAAGGTGACGGCGGTGCGCAACCCGGCCGAGCTGCCGCACCGGGATCTGGGCGTCGACATCGCGCTGGAATGCACCGGCATCTTCACCTCGAAGGACAAGGCCAAGGCCCACCTCGACGCCGGCGCCAAGCGCGTCCTCGTCTCCGCCCCCGCCGACGGCGCCGACCTGACGGTGGTCTACGGCGTCAACCACGACAAGCTCACGGCCGAGCATCTCGTCGTGTCGAACGCCTCCTGCACCACCAACTGCCTGGCGCCCGTCGCCCAGGTTCTGGACGCGGCGGTGGGCATCGAGCGTGGCTTCATGACCACGATCCACTCCTACACCAACGACCAGCCGTCGCTGGACCAGATGCACAAGGATCTCTATCGGGGCCGTGCCGCCGCGCTCTCGATGATCCCGACCTCGACCGGCGCCGCCAAGGCCGTGGGCCTCGTGCTGCCGGAGCTGAAGGGCAAGCTCGACGGGACGGCGATCCGCGTGCCGACCCCGAACGTCTCGGCGGTGGACCTCGTGTTCATGGCCAAGCGCGCGACCTCGGTCCAGGAGATCAACGACGCGATCAAGGCCGCCGCTGCAGGCCCGCTCAAGGGCGTGCTCGGCGTCACCGACCGGCCGAACGTCTCGATCGACTTCAACCACGATCCGCATTCGTCGACCTTCCACCTCGACCAGACCAAGGTCATGGACGGCACCTTCGTGCGCATCCTGTCGTGGTACGACAACGAGTGGGGCTTCTCGAACCGCATGGCAGACACCGCCGTGGCGATGGCCAAACTCCTCTGAGGCGGCTTGCGGGCAGCCGTCGTCCCGTGACAGGACGGCGGCCGCCCGCCCGATCGGGCGGTCTCACCTCGAACCGGGGACTCTCCAGGGATGACCGACGCTTCGCAGGGTCCGTCGAGCGGGCCGAATGCTGTGCCGCCTGCCCCGAGGCCGGCGCCGCCGCCCGCCGTAGCCGCCACGCCCGCACCGTCGCAGGCGCTTCCGGCCAACCAGCTCTTCGACCAGCTCGCCCGGATCGAGGACAAATGCTCCCGGATCGAAGACAAGTACGCCCGCTCCGAGGCGCTCCTGTCGCGTGTCGAGGATAAGGTCGAGAACGCCTCCAGCCGGATGAACGAGGCCGCGCGGCAATCCGACCTGGCGGCCCTGCGCACGGAGATGCGGGGGCTCGCCGAGCGGACCCGGCGCCTGCCGGGGACCGGTGCGCTGGTCCTCACCGCGGTGATCACCGCGATTTTGACCGTCGCGCTGATGATCGCCGTGCAGCGGCTGAACCTCGACCGCCTGCTGCAGCAGCGCGCCCAGATCGGGACGACCGTCCAGTAACCCCATCCACCGAAACAGGACCGCATGAGCGCCTTCCGCACCCTCGACGATGCCGGCTCCCTGAGGGGCAAGCGGGTCCTGATGCGCGTCGACCTGAACGTGCCCATGGAGAACGGGCGCGTCACCGACGCAACCCGGATCGAGCGCGTGGCTCCGACGATCCGCGAAGTCGCCGAACAGGGCGCCAAGGTGATCCTGCTCGCCCATTTCGGCCGGCCGAAGGGCAGGCGCGAGCCGAAGGATTCCCTGGAGCCGGTTGTGCCGGCGCTCGGCGCGGCCCTCGGGCGGAAGGTCGCGTTCGCGTCCGACTGCATCGGCGAGGCGGCCGCGAAGGCGGTGGCGGCCCTGCAGGACGGCGACGTGCTGCTCCTGGAGAACACCCGCTACCATGCCGGCGAGGAGAAGAACGATCCGGCCTTCGCGGATGCGCTGGCGGCGAACGGCGACGTCTACGTCAACGAGGCTTTCTCGGCGGCGCATCGCGCGCACGCCTCGACCGAGGGGCTGGCGCACCGCCTCCCGGCCTATGCCGGCCGCGAGATGCAGGCCGAGCTCGAAGCCCTGACCAAGGGCCTGGAATCGCCGCAGCGGCCGGTGATCGCGCTGGTCGGCGGCGCCAAGGTGTCGTCCAAGATTGATCTTCTGGAAAACCTCGTCGCCAAGGTCGACATGCTGGTGATCGGCGGCGGCATGGCCAACACCTTCCTGCATGCGCAGGGTAAGGCCGTGGGCAAGTCCCTGTGCGAGAAGGACCTCGCCGAGACCGCCCATCGCATCCTGGCGGCGGCGGACAAGGCCGGCTGCCGGATCATCCTGCCGGTGGATGCCGTCGCGGCCACCGAATTCAAGGCCCAAGCCCCGCACGAGACCGTCCCGGTGGATGCGGTGCCGGAGTCCAGCATGATCCTCGATGCCGGCCCGCGCTCGGTCGCGGAGATCGACGCCGCCATCGACGAGGCCAAGACCCTGGTCTGGAACGGTCCGCTCGGGGCCTTCGAACTCGCGCCCTTCGACGCCGCCACGGTGGCCGCCGCCCGGCATGCCGCGGCACGCACGAAGGCCGGGCAACTGGTCTCGGTGGCCGGCGGCGGCGACACGGTCGCGGCGCTCAACCATGCGGGCGTGGCCGGCGACTTCACCTACGTGTCGACGGCGGGCGGGGCTTTCCTCGAATGGCTGGAGGGCAAGGCGCTCCCCGGAGTCGAGGCGCTTCGGGTGACGGGCTGAGCGCGGCGGCGTTGCTCTCCTACTCCGCGGCGCCCGCCATATCTATGATAGCGCCCGTGGCCAGCGTGGGGGCGAGTCGATGCGTGACACCGTCGAAAGCGCGACGTCCGAGATCCTGACGGGCATCCAGGCGAGCCTCGCCCAGGTGCTGGTCCGTTCCGACAGGCTCGAGACGCGGATGGGGAATTGCGAGACGCGCAGGGAGGGCTTGGAGGCAGGCCTGCGCAACCACCGGCGCAACGCAGCTGGCATGCCCCTGATGAGGCGTGCCACGGTCGGCGATTTCGCCGCGCGGGTCAGCGAGGTCGAGGAGCGCGTCGCGACTCTCGAGAACCGCGCCAGCTGAGGGGTGGCGCGGACCGAACACGCCGTTCGCGGCATCCGTCAGCATTCAGAAGCGAAGCTCTCGGATGCGCGATACGATAAGAGCGCCCTGAGATCTTGAAGTCGCCGTCGGCGATCGAGCACACCACCAAACGGCAAACGGGAAGACAGTCACGATGGCACGCATCACCCTCCGGCAGCTCCTCGATCACGCCGCTGAGTACGAGTACGGCGTGCCGGCCTTCAACCTGAACAACATGGAGCAGGGTCTCGCCATCATGGCGGCGGCCGATGCCACGGATTCCCCCGTGATCCTCCAGGCCAGCCGCGGCGCCCGCGCCTATGCCAACGACGTGGTGCTGGCCAAGCTGATCGACGGCCTCGTCGAGATCTACCCGCACATCCCGGTCTGCATGCATCTCGACCACGGGAACAACGAAGCCACCTGCGCCACCGCGATCCAGTACGGCTTCACCTCGGTGATGATGGACGGATCCCTGAAGGCCGACGGCAAGACCCCGGCCGACTACACTTACAACGTCGAGATCACCCGCAACGTCACCAAGATGGCCCATTGGGCCGGCGTCTCGGTGGAGGGCGAGTTGGGCGTACTCGGCTCCCTGGAGAGCGGCCAGGGCGAGGCCGAGGACGGTCACGGCGCCGAGGGCACGCTCAGCCACGACCAGCTCCTGACCGATCCGGACGAGGCGGTGAAGTTCGTCGAGGCGACCCAGGTCGACGCGCTGGCGGTGGCGATGGGCACGAGCCACGGCGCCTACAAGTTCACCCGCCAGCCCGATGGCGACGTGCTGGCGATGAACGTGATCGAGGAGATCCACCGCCGCCTGCCGACCACACACCTCGTGATGCACGGCTCGTCCTCGGTCCCGCAGGACCTTCAGGACATCATCAACCAGCACGGCGGCCAGATGAAGCCGACCTGGGGCGTGCCGGTCGAGGAGATCCAGCGCGGCATCAAGCACGGCGTGCGCAAGATCAATATCGACACCGACAACCGCATGGCGATGACCGGCCAGATCCGGAAGGTGCTCACCGAGAACCCGTCCGAGTTCGATCCGCGCAAGTATTTGAAGCCCGCCATGGAGGCGATGACGAAGCTGTGCAAACAGCGCTTCGAGGAATTCGGCACCGCCGGCCAAGGCGCGAAGATCCGGCCGATCTCGGTCGCCGAGATGGCCAAGCGTTATGCCAGCGGCGCCCTGGATCCGAAGATCGGCGCCCGCTGAGAGCGCTCAGATCCTCGCCATGAGCAATCTTTCGCGTCTCGCCCTCCTCGGGCCACACGGCCTCGACGCCGACGGCATGGACGAATTCGTGTCGGCCCTCAAGGCGGCCTGCGGGGCCGGCGACGTCGCCGCCGTGATCCTGCGGCTCGCCTCCGGCGACGAGCGCGGGCTGATCGCCCGCGTCAAGCAAGTCGCGCCGGTGGCGCAGGAAAACGGGGCCGCCCTGGTGGTGGCCTGTCCGGGCTTCACCGGCGATCTCGCCGCGGTGGCGATCCGCGGGGGCGCCGACGGCATCCACGTCGACAAGCCCCGGGACCTCAAGGCTCTGCGGGATCGGCTGCGCGACGGGCGGATCCTGGGCGCTGGGGGCCTCGAGACCAAGCACGGCGCCATGGAGGCCGGCGAGGCGGGTGTCGATTACCTGATGTTCGGCGGGCTCTATCCGGACGGCGTCGCGCCAGACCCGGAAACGGTACTGGCGCGCGTGTCCTGGTGGGCGGAGATCTTCGAGACACCCTGCATCGCCGTCGCGGCGAACGCCGACGCGATCGGTCCGCTATCGGCCACGGGGGCGGAGTTCGTCGGGCTCGAGAGCGGGCTCTGGCTGCAAGACGCCACTTTCGTCGGCCGCGCGCGGCAGGCACTCCAGCAGGCGCCCGCGCAATGAGGCGGGTGACAGGTCCAGCGATGGCCCTCGCCGTCGCGCTGGCGGCGCTGCCGGCCTGGGCAGCCGCGGGGCCGACCGACCCATCGAAGAGCGCCACGCCGCTGCCCGGATCGTCCGGCGCCACGCCCGGCCATAAGGCGATGCCGGAGCTGCCAAGCCCGTACACGCCGAATTACACACGGGGTGCCGTACCGCCGGCCAATGGCCAGCCGCCGGATTTTGCCTACGGGGCGTATCAGCGTGGGCAATATGTGACCGCCTTCCGGGAGGCGACCAAGCGCATCGAGGCGAATCCCAAGGATGCCGCCGCGATGACGCTCCTCGGCGAGCTGTACAACCAGGGCCTCGGCGTGAAGCAGGATCCGGTCAAGGCGGCCGAGTGGTACAAGGTCGCCGCGGCCCAGAACGACGCCGCCGCCATGTCGTCCCTCGGTCTGATGGCCCTCGACGGGCGCGGCATGCCCAAGGACATCAAGGCGGGCCGCCACTGGCTGGAACAGGCCACCGCCCAGGGCTCGCCCACAGCGGCGTACAATCTCGGCCTGATCCTGATCGGCACGGGGTCCGCGGCCGACGAGGCCGCCGCGGTCGCGCAGTTTCGCAAGGCCGCCGATGCCGAGATCGGGCCGGCTCAGCACGATCTCGGCGTGCTCTACCTGCAGGGGCGCGGCGTGCCGAAGGATCCCAGCAAAGCGGCGGCCTGGTTCCGGCGCGGCGCCGACAACGGCGATCTCGCCAGCGAGATCGAGTACGCCATCCTGCTGTTCAACGGCACCGGCGTGACCAAGGACGAGCGCTCGGCCGCCCGCTACTTCCTGCACGCGGCCTCGCGGGGGAACGCGATCGCGCAGAATCGTATCGCGCGGCTCTACGCGGTCGGGCGCGGCGTTGCGAAGAACACCGTGGAGGCGGCGGCCTGGAACCTCGCCGCGGCGGGCCAGGGGCTGTCCGACGCGTGGCTCGACCAAACGCTGTCCGGTCTCTCCGCCGAGGAGCGCAACCGCGCCGAGCGTCTGGCCAACGAGCGCGTCGAGCAGCGCTGAGCGTCTACAATCCGGCCTTCGACCAATCGACACCGGTCTCGAGCTCCGGCAGCAGGACCACGCTTTCCTGTTCGTTGGGATCGGTCCGGGCGATCACTGCCGTGACCGGCTCGGTCTGGCTGCGATTGTAGGGCAGGTGCGGGACGTCGGCGGCGATGTAGACGAACTCGCCGGCGCCCGCGATCGCGTGATGCTCCAGGTGCTCGCCCCAGAAGCAGCCCGACACGCCGGACAGGACATGGATCGCCGTCTCGTGCGATTCGTGTTTGTGCGCGTGGGCGCGCTCGCCGGGCGGGATCTCCAGAAGCTGCATGTGCAGCGCCCTTGCGCCGACCGCTTCGGCCGAGATGGCCGGCCGATAGAGGTGTCCCTGCTTGCCGCGGAACGGCGCACTCTCGCGCACCACGCGCAAGCCGGCCTGCGGTTTGTCCGAATCGGCACTCATGGACTCTTCCCCACCTGAAAGGCGGAATCGACCGGGATCTGCATGCCGGTGACCAGCGCGTTGGTCTGATTCGCCATGCCGACCACCGCCAGGAACTCGCCGTGCTGCGCGGAGGTCAAGCCCTTCGCCCGCGCCGCGGCGGTGTGGGAGTGGATGCAGTAGGGGCAGCCATTGGCGATCGAGACCGCGATATAGACCAGTTCCTTGGTCAGCGGATCGAGCGTCCCGGGGCCCATGACGGCCTTGAGACTGGTCCAAGTCCGCTCCAGCAGGGCGGGATCGTGGGCCAATCCACGCCAGAAGTTGTTGATGAAGTCAGATCCACGGGTCGCCCGGATGTCGGCGAAGATCGCGCGCACCCGCGGATCCGCCTCGGCTTCGGCATCGCTCACCAGCGTCACGGTCGCCATGGCCTTCGCCTCCGTCAGAGCTTGCAGGCGCCTTCGAGGGCGCGGTTCTCGGCATCCGAGAACAGGCGCGAGCGGATATGGAAGCGCTTTTCGCGCCCGTTCTCCAGCGAGAACATGCCGCCGCGGCCGGGCACGACGTCGAGCATCAGATGCGTGTGCTTCCAGACCGCGAACTGCGACCGGCTGATGTAGAAATCCGCCCCGCCGACCTGGCCGAGATGGACATCGCCGTCGCCGACGAGGAAGTCGCCGACCGGGTAGCACATCGGCGAGGAGCCATCGCAGCAGCCGCCGGATTGATGGAACATCACCGGCCCGTATTCCGAGCGGAGCTCCTCGATGAGGCCCAGCGCCTTCGGGGTCGCGGTGACACGCAGCGGCGTGCCGTCGGCGCCGACCTGCTCCGCGGTCGTGGCTTCGATCCTGGCATCAAGGCTCATGGTGTCCTCCCCGGTCTCACCGTTGATATGCGTGCGCGGCCCGGGATTTCCATATTCGCCCGGGACCGACGGCCAAGCTGGTGCCGGATCCGCCTCCGCCGCGTTGCTCGCCGAGGATGCGCCCTTTCCGGGCGAAACGGAGAGCCTGACCGGCTGATCGACACGATGACGCAACGAACTGCCGCCACTTGTCTGGCCCTCGTCCTCGCCGCGCTTGTGGCGGGCCCGGCCGGTGCCGATCCGCTGACGCTGCGCGTCCAGCCGCGCACCCAGCCGCTGTTCCTCCAGCACGCGTGGCGCGTCGCCGGAAACCCGAACGTCACCCCCGACAATTCGATGGGTGTCGTCGGCTGGGACGGGCCGCCCGACGACGTGCCGAGCGTGAGCGCCGATGCCGGCCCCATGCCGCCCGGCTCCATCGCCAATGCGCCCGTCGAGGGCTTCGGGTACGGCGTCGATTGATCCCCCGCCTCGCCCTGCTGTTCGCCCTGCTGGCCGGCGCCCCCGTCCTGGCGCGCGAGGATGTCAACGCGCCGGCGCGGGAGGCCGAACTGCAGACCTGCCTGACGCACATCGACTGGATCGCGCCCCCCGACGCCGCGATCGCGGATCGGGCGACCTTTTGCGGCTGCTATGCCGACGGGGCGGTGAAGGAGCGCCTCTGGGAACTCGAGAAGGCCGAGGCCAATGCCGGCGAGGACGTCCGGCAGCCGGTGGCGGACCGCACCATCCGACTGCACGACCAGAAATCGGCCGCCATCGCCGCCGCCTGCCTCAGGCGGTGAACCCGGTACGGCTCGATAAAAAGCCCCGGCCGCGAGGCCGGGGCTAAGGTGTCTCGGGGGGTAACCCGGGCAGAAGCTCAGAAGAACCCGAGCTTCTTGGCCGAGTAGCTGACCAGCATGTTCTTGGTCTGCTGGTAGTGATCGAGCATCATCTTGTGCGTCTCGCGGCCGATGCCGGACTGCTTGTAGCCGCCGAAGGCCGCGTGGGCCGGATAGGCGTGGTAGCAGTTCGTCCAGACGCGGCCCGCCTGGATCGCACGGCCGAAGCGGTAGGCCCGGGTCCCGTCACGGGTCCAGATCCCGGCGCCGAGGCCGTACAGCGTGTCGTTGGCGATCGAGAGCGCGTCGGCATCGTCCTTGAAGGTCGTGACCGAGAGGACCGGCCCGAAGATCTCCTCCTGGAAGATGCGCATCTTGTTGTGGCCGCGGAACACCGTCGGCTTCACGTAGAAGCCCTCGGCGAACTCGCCGTCCTTGACGTTGCGCTCGCCGCCGGTGAGCAGCTGCGCGCCCTCCTGCTTGCCGATGTCGATGTAGGAGAGGATCTTCTCCATCTGCTCGCCCGAGGCCTGGGCGCCGATCATCGTGGCGGGATCGAGCGGCGAGCCCTGCGTGATCGCCTCGACGCGCTTGACCGCCCGCTCCATGAAGCGGTCGTAGATCGATTCGTGGACCAGCGCCCGGCTCGGACAGGTGCAGACCTCGCCCTGGTTGAGGGCGAACATGGTGAAGCCTTCGAGCGCCTTGTCGAAGAAGTCGTCGTCCTCGTTGGCGACATCCGCGAAGAAGATGTTCGGCGACTTGCCGCCGAGCTCCAGCGTCACCGGGATCAGGTTCTGCGACGCGTATTGCATGATGAGGCGGCCGGTGGTCGTCTCACCCGTGAACGCGATCTTGGCGATGCGCGGGCTCGAGGCGAGCGGCTTGCCCGCTTCCAGGCCGAAGCCGTTGACCACGTTCAGGACGCCCGGCGGCAGCAGGTCGCCGATGATCTCCATCAGCACCAGGATCGAGGCCGGGGTCTGCTCGGCGGGCTTGAGCACCACGCAATTGCCGGCGGCGAGCGCCGGGGCGAGCTTCCACACCGCCATCAGGATCGGGAAGTTCCACGGGATGATCTGGCCGACGACGCCCAACGGCTCGTGGAAGTGGTAGGCGACCGTGTCGTGGTCGATCTCGGAGATCGAGCCCTCCTGCGCCCGCACGCAGCCGGCGAAGTAACGGAAATGGTCGATGGCCAGCGGGATGTCGGCGTTGATCGTCTCACGGATCGGCTTGCCGTTGTCCCAGGTCTCGGCGAGCGCAAGCAGATCGAGGTTCTCCTCCATCCGGTCGGCCATCTTGTTGAGGATCCGGGCGCGCTCGGCCGGCGCGGTGCGGCCCCAGGCCTCCTTGGCGGCGTGGGCGGCGTCCAGCGCCTTGTCGACGTCCTGAGCGTCCGAGCGGGCGACCTCACAGATCACCTTGCCGGTGATCGGCGAGGTGTTCTCGAAATAGCGCCCGGCCGCGGGGGCGACCCACTGGCCGCCGATGAAGTTCTCGTAACGGGCCGAGAACGGCGACCTGATCTTGGCGTCGCCGAGGAATTCCGGCTTGTTCATCGCTCTGTTCCTCCATTGGCCCCGGCCTCGCGAACCGCGGCTCTTTGGCTTCAGCTGGCGTTCGTGCGGCCCTCACGTCGGACCGCATCCGCTTCCGCTCTGATCGCAGCCAATGGCTTTTGGCCTGTCGAATCAAGGTGGACTTTTGGCCAGTGTGCGACCACGTCGAGTCTACGCTGTTCTTGTCCCGACCGCGAGGGGACAACGCGGCGCCCGATGAAGACCATTGCAACGGGCCGTTTTCGCAAGCTGTACCGCGAGCCGGCCCGTCTCGATCGCGGGGCCGATATGATTGCGGACCTGTCGGGCCATCAGCGCAGGAGTGCGAGCGGCAGGTCCAGGGCGGCGAGCGGCAGGGCCGCCAGGGCCGCGGCCCGGAGCCAGGTGGGACGATAGGCAATCAGCGCCACCACGGCCACCGCCGATCCGGTGAGCGAGCCGATCCACTGCACCGGTCCGAAGCTCCATCCGGCGGAGGCGACGGCGGCCGCGAAGGACAGGGCGAGCCCCGCCCAGCCGACCGCACGCAGGCCGCCGACCCGCTTTCCGCGCATCGGGGTGCGGAAAACCGCGCGGTGATGCCGGTCCAGGCTGAGCGCGAGGGCGGCGAGGCCCGAGAAGCCCAGGAGCAGGGACAGGACGAGGGCCGGGATGGTCACGCTTCGGCCGCCCTGTGCAGGATCGCCCTGGTCCGGTTCTGTCTCGGCCGGGCCGTCAGCCGCGCCCCGACGGCGAGCAGCAGACCCAGACCCGCCATGGCCGCGTCGAAGCCCAGGAAGCGGACCTCGCCCACGGTCAGGGCATCGACCCCGGGGATCGCCAGGAACGCGAATGCGGGCACGATGAGGGCGAGGGGCCAGGCCCGGGCCCGGGGATAGAACGCGGACGCGATGGCCGCGAGGATCCAGGCGGCGAAGAAGCCGCGCACCTCCCACTCCGCCCGCGCATCGAGATCCACCGGCAGGAGGCGGTTGGCGAGGAGATAGGCGGCGAGCCCGGCGGGAAGACCCGCGATGGTGCCGAGGTTTAAGACGCGGACGAGGCGCAGGCCGAAGCCCTCCGGATCGGCCCCCTTCGGAGCCCGTGCGACGGTCCACAGAACCAGGCCCGTCGCCACGGTGGCGGCACCCATGAGGCCGCAGAGGAAGAACAGCAGGCGCAGGGGCGCGGCCGCGAAATGCGCTTCGTGAAGGCCGACCATGACGGCGCCGGTCCGCGTGGCCGCCCCGGCCTCCCCGATGCGCCCGATCTCGGCGCCCGTCGCCGCGTCGTAGGCGATCTGTGGGTGGAGATGGGCGAGCCCCGGCGGTTCCTCGAAATAGGCGGTGACGGTCGAAGCGGCATCGCCGGGCCCGGAGACCATGACGACTTCGGGCGTCTGCCCGGTCGCGGCGATCGACCGCGCTACGATCTCGCCGAGGGGCAGCGCCGTGCCGGGCCGCCCGGCCGGCGGCCGGCCCGCGATCATGAGACCGGCTTCCGCGTAATAGCGCAATCCGTTGCCCTGATACGCCGTCAGGACCGGCCAGGGCATCAGCATCGATGAGAGGGTGACGAGGCCCGTATAGACGATCATGAGGTGGAACGGCAGCGCGAGAACCCCCACGACGTTATGGGCGTCGAGCCAGCCGCGCTGCGCCGAGCGGTCCCGCCGGAAGGTGAAGAAATCGGCGAAGATCCGCCGATGGGTCACGATGCCGGTGACGAGGGCGATCAGCAGGACCATCGCGCAGGCGGAGACGATCCAGCGTCCCCAGATCGGGGGCAGGTTCAATTCGAAATGGAACCGATAGAGGAAGTCGCCGCCGCGGCTGTCGCGGACCTTCGACCGCTCACCCGTCAAGGGATCGAGCAGCGCGTGATGAAATGGCCCCCCGGGGCTCTGCCACCAATAGACCTCGACCGCCGGGTTCTCGGCATTGGGCGGCCTGACCGACCAGCCCACGGCGTCCGGCATCGTCTTCCGAAGGAATGCACCCGCGCTCGTCGCCGCGGCGACGGGATCGGACGCCGCCTCCGACAGTTCCGGCCGCATCCAGCTCGAGATTTCGGGGCGGTAATAGCTGGCGGTTCCGGTCACGAAAATCGCGAACAGCACCCAGCCGACCACGAGGCCGGACCACGTGTGCAGCCACGCCATCGACTGGCGGACGCTCCTGGATCGACTCACGCTGCGCTCCCGCCCTGGAAGGCGCCCGCGAGCCACAGGCCGGTGCTGAGCAGCGCCGCGACGACACCCATCACGAGCGCCGCCCGCCCGAGCGACCGCGCCGCGAACACCCAGATCACCGCGGCCGCCATGATCGCGAAGCTCGCCAGCGTCGCCGTCGACACCGCTTCGGCTCTTGTTCCGGGCAGGACGAGGGCGAGCCAACCGCTCGCAAGTGCGGCGACCGTATAACTGCCCAGGATCGCCAGAAGCACGCGCGCGGCGATCGCGAGACGACAGGCGAGAGCCGGATGCACCCGGGCGCGCACGGCATCAGCGCTCATGGCATCACCTCTCGTTGCCGTGATCTCATGCCGGCACCTAAGCGCGGCCTTCAGGGGGACGCAACGGCTATGTTCCGGAATAATTCCAAAGCGCGCAGAGGTGCTTAGAATACTTCGCACCGTCACGGGCTGACCCAATCGGCGGGTCGATGCGGAGAACGGCCGCCGCCTGGACCGGATGGCTGCGGCCGTGCCTCCGGGCTCAAGCACCGTCCCCGAAGGGGGCAACCGGCCTCAAGTCGGACGTGACGATGCGGGGACATTCCGATCCGCCTGCGCCGGCGACTCCCATCCTGCGCGAACACGCGGTTTCAAGAGCTGGCGCTGGTTTCCTCTCCGATGGCGGTTGCCGTTTCACCCTTCACGTTCGGGATCGTCGCCCGGTCGATGCCTGTCCGCCACACGCCCGTCCTTCCGTTCTGCGGGCGAACGGTTTCACGCATCGATCTTGGCAACAGACGTCGCGTCCTCGCCCCCCCTCCTGCACGGGACAGGGGGCCTACAGCGCATCCTCGAGCCGACATGTGAACACTCTCCCGCGAGCAGGAGCTGCGTCGGCCAAGTACGGTGTGTGAAACCGATAGCCCGCAGAGGGGGAGGAAACGCGCAGGGCCGGGCGCTGGCATCATCCGGCGGCCGGTACGAGACAGGGCGGCACTCACTCTGTGTCCGATGGAAACGCGTGAAGAGCGCACTGACCGTCCGAGGGGTGCTTTGGCAGCGATCACGCCGGTTGCCGGCGAAGCCTGCCCACGACCCGTTCTTCCCCGACGTCCTCAGCCCGAGCCGCATCGCGGTGGTTCAGCGCCCGGGTTGCGCGGCCACATGGCCTTGATCGGATCTGCGCAGCGCCGAAACTGCATCCTGGGCGCTCGGCGGCAAATCGGATCCGGCTCCGGGTCGGACACGGGATGCCGGCGATTCGGCAGCGGGTCGGGTCACGGTCCGATCGCGTTCGGTGCCCCGGGCGTAGCCAGCATTGATGCCCGCGTAGAACCCCGTGAAGTCTCCGGCGTGGGCGCAGCCGGAGATCATGAGAAGGACCATCGAAAACAGGACAGGACGCATGGCGGACCCGAAACACGAAGGACGGCGGCCCCATCGGAACCGCCGCCCTCCAATCTTGTCATGGATCGCGGCGGCAGAACGACCGCCGCGGGTCCGTCAATCTTCGACGTTGATGCTCTGGGCCTCGCGACCCTTCTGCCCGTCGACCACGGCCAGGGTGACCTGTTGACCCTCGGCGAGCGACTCGAGCCCGGCGCGGGAGAGTGCCGAGCGGTGGACGAACACGTCCTTGCCGCCGTCATTGACCGACACGAAGCCGAAGCCCTTTGCAGGGTCATACCACTTCACCGTGCCGCTCATCTCCACCGACGGGCCGCCCGCGAAACGGCCACCCCCGCCACCGCCGCCGCCGCCAGCTCCGTAGCCACCGCCGCCGCCACCACCGTAGCCGCCTCCGGCACCGCCAGCACCACCGGGGGCGCCGCCGTAGCCGCCTGTGCGCGGCCGGAACTCACGCCGGGGCGCAGGCGCCTCGGCCGTGGACGTGTCGACGCTGGTGACGCTGGTCACCTGCGGGCCCTTCTGACCCTGGGCGGTGGTCACGGTCAGGCGGGTACCCGGCATGAGATCCGCGTGGCCGGCGGCCTCGACGGCGCGGATGTGGAGGAAGGCATCGCCCGAGCCGTCGCCCAGCTCGACGAAACCGAAACCCTTCTCCTTGTTGAACCACTTGACGGTGGCATCACGTTCCGGCCCCGACGCCACCGGCGCTGCGCCGCGGGCCGGACCACGGTCGAACCCGCCGCCTCCGAACCCGCCGCCACCGCCGGCGCCGCCTCCGAAGCCGCCGCCACCGTACCCACCACCGAATCCGCCGCTGGGGGGTGCCTGGTCAGGCCATCTCGGCTCGCCACTCTCGTCGAAGCCGCGCTTCTGCGGCCCCCTGAAATCACGACCACGTCCCATCGAAAGCTCGCAAAAACCGTCCGCCGCCCTAAATTCCGAATACCGCGTGCGCGCCATCCCAGACAGCCCACGCCCCGCACTATCATTACCCCAGGTCGCGGTAACCAAGAATAACGCCCCAGTCCTGACGCAATCGGGCCTTGACCGCAAGGACCTTCTTGGCCCAGACGCGCCCATTTCGTTACTTTCTTGCGGTAAACAACGCAGGCGTGCGAAGCCCTCCGGCACATTCATTCACATGCGAGAAACCGCATTAGCGAAACGCAAACGCTGGCACGCTAGGGTCGAAAACGCGTCCCGCACTGCGCTCGGCCATGATCGCGACACCGACCTTTCCCGATCTCTCGGCCCTCGTCGTCGATGAGAGTCTCTACATCCGCCGAATCGTGCGCGACATGCTGATGCGCGTCGGCATCAAGCGCGTCCTCGAAGCGCCGGACGGCGCCGAGGCCCTGGGCGTGCTGGCGGAGAGCAAGCCGGACATCAGCATCATCGACTGGGACCTGTCGATCCTGTCGGGCGAGGAATTCATCCGGCTCGCGCGCACGCCCACGACCTCGCCCTGCCCGACCATCCCGATCATCCTGATGCTCGCCCAACCCCGCCGGAACGTCGTCGACCGGGCGGTGGCGCTCGGGGTCAACGAGATCATCGCCAAGCCGTTCTCGCCGAAGACCCTGTGGTCCCGCCTCGACGAGGTGATCAACCGGCCGCGCCCCTATTCGCAGGTGAAGAGCCTCCTGCGGCCGATCCCAAGGCGGGCCGGCATCATGAAGGCCGTCGCCTGACACCTGTCACGATCGGACGTTGCAGTTCCCCGCCGAGCCTGTAGGGTCACGGATTAGCTCAGGCCGAGCGCAACGCTCCCGGCCGACCCGAAGGACCGACGGCCGCGCCGATGAGGGACGAGACCGCCGCGGCCGCGCCGTCCCGAATCCAGCTCGGCGCAGCGCCGCACCAGCCGCCGGCCGGGCTCCCGGGCCGCGAGCGCCGTCGCCCCGCCTACGCGGCGCTCGACCTCGGCACCAACAATTGCCGCCTGCTGATCGCGGAGCCCACCTTCTCCGGCTTCCGCGTCATCGACGCGTTCTCCCGCATCGTCCGGCTCGGCGAGGGCCTCGGGACCTCCGATCGGCTCAACGAGGCGGCGATCGAGCGAACGGTCGAAGCCCTGCGCATCTGCCGGACCAAGATGCAGACCCGCGGCGTGCAGCGGGCCAAGGTGATCGCCACGGAGGCGTGCCGGCTCGCGGTGAACGGGGCGGCCTTCGTCGAGCGCGTCCGCCGGGGGGTGGGCCTCGACCTCGAGATCGTTGACCGCCAGACCGAAGCCTATCTCGCTGTGACCGGCTGCGCGGCCCTAGCCGATCCGCTGGCGGAATCGGTGGTGATCTTCGATATCGGCGGCGGTTCCACCGAGATCGCGTGGCTGGACGGTGCCGCCGCCAACCCCTCCACCGACCCGACCCTGCGGATCCGGGCCTGGGATTCCCTGCCCGTCGGCGTGGTCACGCTGGCCGAGCGCCACGGCGGTGCCGAGGTCACTCGGCGCATGTTCGAGGGCATGGTCGAGGAGGTGGCCGGCAAGCTGTCCCCCTTCGCGCTCCGGGCCGCCGCGGCCGCGACCGCGCCCCATTTCCATCTGCTCGGCACGTCGGGCACCGTCACGACCATCGCGGCGATGCACCTGCGGCTGGCGCGCTACGAGCGGCGGCGGGTCGACGGCCTGTGGATGAACGACGACGATGTCACGACCGCGATCGACGATCTCCTGGATACCCGGCTCGAGCAGCGGGCCGACAACCCGTGCATCGGCCGCGACCGGGCCGATCTGGTGCTCGCCGGATGCGCGATCCTGGAGGCGATTCGCCGGGCCTTCCCGTCCGAGCGCCTGCGCATCGCCGATCGAGGGCTGCGCGAAGGATTGCTGATGAACATGATGCGCGAGGACGGGGTCTGGATCCGGAAGGCCGTGCGATGAGGGCATCGCGATGAGCGACCGGCGCGGCGGCGCGAGTTCCGGCGGCGGTGTGCGCGGGGAGCTGAAGCAGCGGGTGAAGACCGGGCGCGGGCGGACCCTGTCGCAGAAGCGCTGGCTGGAGCGGCAACTCAACGACCCATACGTGGCCCGGGCCAAGCGCGAGGGCTACAGGTCCCGGGCGGCCTACAAGCTGATGGAGATCGACGAGCGCTACAAGCTGCTGAAGCCCGGCCAGCGGGTGGTCGATCTCGGCGCCGCCCCGGGGGGCTGGTCGCAGATCGCCGCCCGGGCGGTGGGTCCGTCGGGTCGGGTCGTCGGCATCGATCTGCTGGAGATCGAGCCGATGGCGGGGGTGGACTTCATCACCCTGGACTTCCTCGATCCCGAGGCCCCCTCCCGGCTGACCGCCTTGCTCGGCGGCCCGGCGGATCTCGTGCTGTCCGACATGGCGGCCAACGCCACCGGCCACAAGAAGACCGATCACCTGCGCATCATCGGCCTCGCGGAAACGGCCGCGGAGTTCGCCCGCGAGGTACTGGGGCCGGGGGGCGCCTACCTCGCCAAGGTGCTCCAGGGCGGCACCGAACATGCTCTGCTGGCCGACCTCAAGCGCGACTTCGCGACCGTCCGCCACGTGAAGCCGGCGGCGAGCCGGGCGGATTCGAGCGAACTCTACGTCCTGGCCACAGGCTATCGCGGGACGCCGGCCGGTGTCCCGGCCCCCGACGGGGACTAAGCCCGACGGCGATGCTGGTCGCCTGGGCGCTGGCGCAGTTCAATCCCGCGCCGCTGCGCCTGCGCCGGCTCGGCTACGTCCGGCAGAGCGGGCTGCTCCACGCCCGATCCCGGCGCTGCCGCGCCGCCTGGACGCCGCACCTGGAGCGTGCGCGCGGCGTGGTCGCAGCCGCCGCGGCGGCGACGCCGCGGCGCGGGCTGGCGGTCGTCATCGGCTCCGGACTCCTCGACGACGTGCCCCTGGATCGTCTCGCAACCCTGTTCGAACGCGTCAGCCTCGTGGACGCGGTCCATCCCTGGCCGGCGCGGCTCGCGGTCCGACGCCACGCCCATGTCCGCCTGGTGACCGCCGAGATCGGGGCCGGCCTCGCCGGGGACCTAACCGAATGCTGCGCGGGCGCAGATCTCATCGTCTCGGCCAACCTGCTCTCGCAGATCCCGATCGTGCCGCTCGACGCCTACGAGGCTCGGGGATGCGCGGCGCCTTCCCAGCTCGGGGCTCGATTGATCGAGGCCCATCTCGCGGCCCTGGACGCCTTTGCCCGAACCGCCGGACGGGTCTGCCTGATCACCGACACGGTGCAGCGGGAGGAGGATCGCGCCGGGAGGATCACCGACAGCCTCGACCTGATGTTCGGGGTCGCCCTGCCCCAGCCGGAAGCGGCTTGGGATTGGGAGATCGCGCCCTACGGCGAGATCGGCCGGCATCACCGGCTGGTCCACCGGGTCCATGGCTATCCGGACTGGCGCGCGGCCCGCCGCTGAGCGGCGCGGACAGAAAAGGCCGCCCCGATTTCCCGGGACGGCCTTTTTCAGTTCCATCGTTGGCGATGTCCGCTCACTCGGTCGGTGCGTCCTCGGCGGGCGTGCGCGCCTCCCCGTCTTCCGCGGCACTCTCGAAGCGCGGGCGGCGGCGGCGGCGCGGCTTGGCCGCCGGAGCCTCCTCGGCACTCGCCTCCGGCTCCGGAATCACGTCCGGCGGCTCGGCGGCTTGTACGGGGCGCGCAGGGGCCATCAGGAACGCCGGCAGGCCGCTCGGATCCTCGGCAGCCACGACGGGGGCGGCCTCACGGCGGCGCTCGCGCCGCGGGGCGGCCTCGCGGCGCGGAACGCCCTCCGATCGGCCCTCGGCTCGGGGCTCCTGCCGGTTGTCGGACCGCGGCTCCGATCGTGCCTCGGTCCGCGGTGCCTCGCCGCGTCCGGTGTCGTAGCGGTTCTGGTCGCCGCGCAGGTCCTGACGGTTCTCGGAGCGACCGTCCTGCCGGTTCTCCTGCGCACTCTCCTGGCGCGTGTCCTGCCGCGTGTCCTGCCGATTATCCTGGCGATCCTGCCGAAAATCCTGCCGGCCGTAATCCTGGCGGTCCTGCCGGTTGACCGGACGGTCCTGACGATAATCAGGGCGCTGGTAATCGGGCCGCTGATAATCCTGGCGCGGCTGATCCTGACGCGCCTGATCCGGCCGGCGGTAATCCTGTCGGCCGGTGTTGTCCCGGCCGTTGTTGTCGAACCGCCGCTGGTCGCGGTTCTGAAACCGGTCCCGGTTCTGGCGGCCGTCCTGCTGGTTGGACTCCGCGCGGTTGTCGTAGGGCTGGGGCTGTTGGCCGGGATCGCTGTCGTCGTAGCCGTTGTAGGCGTGACCGTTCTGGGACGCGCCGTTGCCCTGCCCGTCCTCGTCGCCTTCGTCCATCTCGTCGTCGAAGCTTCGGCTGGCGTAACCGCCCGTGTTTGCCGGGCGGGTCTGCTCCTGAGCACCAGATACAATCCGGAAGTAATGCTCGCCGTGCTGGAAGTAATTTTCGGCCGCTACTGGGTCACCAGCTGCCAGAGCGTCCCGCGCGAGCTGCGCGTATTTGTCGGCGATGTGCTGCGGGGTGCCACGAATTTTGACATCGGGACCGTTGGATTCGTACGAGCGCGTCAGCGGATTCGGACCTTTCGGCCGGTTCCGGCCGCGCATCCGTCGATTCTGATTTGGTCTCATTGGTCTGTAATGACCCTCGTTCACGCAAACGACTGTCTTCAGGAGCGCCCGGCAAACATCTCGAGACGCAGACCGGTCAAGCGCACCCGGCGGCGCCGCGCGTTCAGCCGCATTGCGACCGTCGCGTCAGTCTGACCATCCCTCGCACCGCGTGCCCTCACCAGGCACCGGAAACCAGCTGATTGTCAGGTTCGAGTGTTGCCGAACCGCCGCGCCATCACGCGCGCTCTGGTTCAACGTTTGGGGGATCAGCAAACCCATCGACGACCAGCGTGCATCGCTGACCGTACAATCGTCCGTCTTAACGAACGGTTCGCGATCTTCAAGCCGACACTAGCGTTCCCCGGCTGATGCAACAAGCATTTTTTCGACGGTGAAGCGTCGACCCTTACTTAGGCTTCCGTGTCGCCGGTGGGAAGACCGAAGCACAGGACCCTGTCGTTGGCCGCCAGGTCGCGGGTCAGGCCGCGATCCGAGAAGCCGGCCGCGAGGGCGAGACGGCGCACGGCCGCCGCCTGATCGTAGCCGATCTCTAGGGCGAGCGTCCCGCCGGGGGCAAGCAAGTTCCCGCCGTGAACACCGTCGAGGATGCGCCGGTAGGCGTCGAGCCCATCCGTCCCGCCATCGAGGGCCGCGATGGGATCATGGGCCCGGACCGCCCGGTCGAGGGTCGGGATCACGGCGCGCGCGATGTAGGGGGGATTCGAGACCACGAGGTCGAAGGCGCCCTGGACCGCATCACACCAGTCCGAGACCGCGAAGGCCGCCCGCTCGCCGAGCCCGTTCGCTGTGGCGTTGTGGCGGGCCACCCGCAACGCACCGAACGCGCGGTCGAGGCCGATCCCGGAGGCGCGGGGAAGCTCGCTGAGGAGCGCCGCCAGGATACAGCCGGACCCGGTGCCGAGATCGAGGCAGCGCAGGGGCGCATTCCGGTCCGGCACGGCGGCGAGCGCGGCCTCGACCAGGATCTCGGTATCCGGCCGCGGGACCAGGGTCTCCGGCCCCAGCCGGATGGGCAGGCCCCAGAATTCCCAGGTCCCGAGGATGCGGGCCACGGGCTCCCCGGACAGCCGCCGCGCCAGGGCAGCGTCGAGGGCGGCGGCCTCGTCGTCCCCCAGGGGCCGTTCCCCGTCGAGGAGGAGGTCGCGGGCCTCGATCCCGAGGATGCCCAGCACCAGAAAGCGGGCATCCCTGGACGCTCCGTCGAGACCACCGGCCTCCAGGGCGGCCACGCAGTGCCGCAGGGCCGCGCGGCGGGACAGGCCACGGCTCGATCCGGTCGTCACGACGGCGCTCAGGCCATGCCCTCGGCGGCCAGCAGCTCGGCCTGATGCTCGGTGATCAGGGCGTCCACCACCTCGTCGAGGGCCGTGCCCGCCATGACCTCCTCCAGCTTGTAGAGGGTCAGGTTGATCCGGTGATCGGTCACCCGGCCCTGCGGGAAGTTGTAGGTGCGAATCCGCTCGCTGCGGTCGCCGGAGCCGACCTGCGCCTTGCGGTCCGCGGCCCGGGCGGAATCCTTGGCGCTGCGCTCGGCATCGTAGAGCCGCGCGCGCAGCAATGTCATGGCGCGGGCCCTGTTCTTGTGCTGCGAGCGCTCCTCTTGGACGAACACGACGATGCCGGTCGGCAGGTGGGTGATGCGGATCGCCGATTCCGTCTTGTTGACGTGCTGGCCGCCCGCCCCCTGGGCGCGCATCGTGTCGATCTTCAGGTCCGCATCGTTGACGTGGATGTCGACCTCCTCGGCCTCCGGCAGCACCGCAACGGTGGCGGCCGAGGTGTGGATGCGTCCCTGGGTTTCGGTGTCGGGCACGCGCTGCACCCGGTGGGCGCCACTTTCAAACTTGAGCCGGGCGAACACGCCGCGCCCCTTCACCTCCGCCACGACCTCGCGGAAGCCGCCGACCGTGCCCTCGCTCTCCGAGATCACCTCGACGCGCCAGCCCTTCGACTCGGCGTATTTGGCGTACATGCGGAACAGATCCCCCGCGAACAGGGCCGCCTCGTCGCCGCCGGTGCCGGCGCGGACTTCGAGGATCGCGCTCTTCTCGTCGGCGGCATCCTTGGGCAGGAGCAGGAGCTGGAGGTCGTGATGCGCAGCTTCCAGCGCGGCCTGCGCCTCGGGCTTCTCGTCGGCCGCCAATGCCCGCATCTCGGGGTCGGTGCCGGGCTCGTCGATGAGAGCCTCGACACCCGCGAGGTTCTCCAGGGCTGCCCGATAGAGGCGGATCGCCGACACGACCGGATCGAGGTCCGAGAGCTCGCGCGAGAGCTGGACAACGGTGTCGGGATCGCCCTCGCCCGTGGCGAGCTGTGCGGTGACGAAATCGTGCCGCGCCAGGATGGCGTCGAGGCGCTCGGTGGGGAAGGGGATCATCGCCCGTGTTTCTGCAGGTCAGTGCGCTTTGGTCCAGCCGGGGCGCGGCTCACGTCTCGAGCGCGGAAGGGCGCGGCTCGCCGGGTCTTCGACCCGGCACGATGTCCTCCCCTCCCCGCCCCGCCGATGCGAGGGCGGACGCCGCGGCGCGCCGCCCGGAAGCGCCGTGGCGTTGCCGTACATCCCCGGCCGAATGTTCGGCAAGGGCCGGCCTTAGATAGGGATGCCGCGGGCGTGCGCGAAGGCGGTCAGCGCCGGACGCAGGGAATCGCCGTCGTGCATGCGCGCCATTTCGGCATCGATGAGTTCGGTTACGGCGTCTGCGTCGAGGCTCAGCACCATCGCCTTCACCGGTCCGATGGCGGCCGGCGACATGGATAGATCCCGGTAGCCGAGGCCGATCAGCGCCATGGCGTCCAGCGGCCGCCCGCCGATCTCGCCGCAGACCGTCACCGGACAGCCGGCGGCGTTGGACCGCTCGGCGATCAGCCGGAACGCCCGCAGGGCCGCGACGCTGAGCGGATCGAACCGGTTGGCGACGCGCCGGTTCTCCCGGTCCACCGCGAACAGGAACTGCATCAGATCGTTCGAGCCGACGGACAGGAAATCGGCCTCCTGGGCGATCTCGTCGATCTGGAACAGCAGCGAGGGCACCTCGATCATCGCCCCGAGCTTGCACTCGCTCGGAAGCCGGTAGCCGTGGCGCTTCAGGTAGGCCTTCTCGCGCTCGACGATGCCGCGGGCACGCACGAACTCGTCCACCGTGGCGACCATCGGGAACATGATCTTGAGCGGGTCGCCGTCGGCGGCCTTCAACAGCGCCCGCAACTGCATCCGCAGCAGAGCCGGCCGGTCGAGCCCGATGCGGATCGCCCGCCAACCCAAAGCCGGGTTCTCCTCCTCGAGCTTGGCCATGTAGGGCAGGATCTTGTCGCCGCCGATATCGAGGGTCCGGACCGTCACGGGCTTGCCGGCCGAGGCCGCGAACACCTTGCGGTAGAGGTCCTGCTGCTCCGCGGCCGACGGCATCCGCTGCGCCACCATGAATTGCAGCTCGGTGCGGAACAGGCCGACGCCCTCGGCGCCGGTCTCGTGCAGGTGGCTGAAATCCACCAGCAGCCCCGCATTGAGGTGCAGGCCGACCCGCACCCCGTCGCGGGTCCGCGCCGGGACGTCGCGCAGGGCCCGGTACTGCTCCTGCCGGCGGGCGCGCAGGCGCACCATCTCGGCATAGGCCGCCTCGATCTCGGGGCCGGGCCGGACGTGGATCTCGCCCGCGACGCCGTCGACGATGATCGCGTCCCCGGCGTCGCAGAGCGCCGTGGCGTTCTCCACCTCGCCCACCGCCGGGATCCCGAGCGCCCGGGCGACGATCGCCACGTGGCTGGTCGGACCGCCCTCCTCCAGGACGATGCCGCGGAGCGTCGAGGCCTCGTAATCCAGCAGCGCCGCCGGCCCCATCGTGCGCGCCACGAGGATCGCGTTCTCGGGCAGCACCAGCACCCCCGCCGCCTCGGGGCCGATCAGGGCGCGCAGCAGCCTGTTGGCGAGGTCGTCGAGATCGTGCAGGCGATCGCGCAGATACGGATCGGATTGGCGCATCATCCGGGCGCGGTTGTCCGACTGGACCCGCTCCACGGCGGCCTCGGCGGTCAGGCCCGAGGCCACCGCCTCGCGCATCCGCCGGAGCCAGCCCTTGTCGTGGGCGAACATCCGGACGGTCTCCAGCACCTCGCGGCTTTCCGCGGTGCCGATCCGATCGCCGCGCTCGACCAGGGCGTCGATCGCCGAGCGCACCTCCTCGATCGCCTCGTCGAGGCGCGCGACCTCGCGCTCGACATTCTCGGCGATCAGCGTCTTCACGACGACGCGGGGCTCGTGAAGCACCACGTGGCCCAGGCCGATCCCGTCGGCGAGCGCGATGCCCCGGGCCAGGACCGGGCGCCGGGCGGCGGTGCCGGCATCGGGCGCCAGGCCCTCCAGCTCGCCCGAGGCGATCATCTCCGAGAGCACCATCGCGGTGGTCTGGAGCGCCTCGATCTCCTCCTCGGAATAGACCCGGTAGGTCTTGTTCTGGACGGTCAGGACGCCGAGGGTGTTGCCGGCGCGCAGCAGCGGCACGCCCAGGAAGGCGTGATACGCCTCCTCGCCGGTCTCCGGGCGATACGAGAAGGCCGGATGGTTCTGGGCGTCCGAGAGGGACAGCGGCTCGGCGTTGCGGGCGATGAGGCCGACCAGGCCCTCGTCGGCGCGCATCCGGGTCTGGTGAACCGCCTCGCGGTTCAGGCCCTCGGTGGCGAACAATTCGAGGGTAATGTCGTCCCGCAGCACATAGACCGAGCAGACCTCGGCCACGACGTTGGCGGCGATCAGGACGACAATGCGGTCGAGGCGCGCCTGAGGGCTGACCGGCTCCGCCATCGCTTCGCGGAGGCGGCGCAGCAGCAGGCGCGGGCCTCCGGGCGCAGCGGGCATCGGTTCGTCGTTCCAGTGTCGGTGAGCGGCCTTGGCGTCGACCACCCTGCAACCTTGGCGCCAAGCTCGGGACGGCCGGCGCCGGATGGACCGTGCCGCAGCCGCCAGACGCGCTCTGGGATCGGCGAAACGGTCCGCGACTGTTCAGCTCACACCACGCGACCCGATCGACACCGCGTCGTCCCAGGCTCAGGCCTGATCCAGGCCGTATAGCGAGTGGAGCGTGCGCACGGCAAGCTCCGTATAGGCCGCCTCGATCAACACGGAGAACTTGATCTCCGAAGTGGTGATCGCGCGGATGTTGATCCCCTTCTCGGCGAGTGCCCGGAACGCCTTGGCGGCCACGCCCGCGTGACTACGCATGCCGACGCCGATCGCCGAGACCTTCACCACGTCGGTGGCGCCCTCGATCTGAGCGTAGCCGATCTGCGTCCGCGCCTCGTCGAGGATCATGCGGGCGCGCTCGTACTCGGCGGATGGGACCGTGAAGGTCATGTCGGTGGTCGACTGATCGCCCGACACGGTCTGGATGATCATGTCGACGTTGATGTTGGCGTCCGCCAACGGCCCGAAGATCGCGGCGGCGACGCCCGGACTGTCCTTGACCTTGCGCAGGGTGATCTGCGCCTCGTCCCGGGAAAAAGCGATCCCGGTGATGATCTGCTGTTCCACGATGTCGTCCTCGTCGCAGATGAGGGTGCCCGGGCGCGCGGCGTCCGGCGGATCGAAGGAGGAGCGGACCGTGGTCGGCACCCGATGGACCATGGCGAGCTCGACCGAGCGGACCTGCAGCACCTTGGCGCCCAGGGAGGCCATCTCCAGCATCTCCTCGAAGGTCACCCGCTCCATGCGGCGGGCCTTCGGCACGATGCGCGGGTCCGTGGTGTAGACCCCGTCCACGTCCGTATAGATGTCGCATCGCTCGGCGCCGATGGCCGCCGCCACCGCCACCGCCGAGGTGTCGGAACCGCCGCGGCCCAGGGTCGTCACCCGGCCGGTCTCGGCATGGATCCCCTGGAAGCCGGCGATCACCGCCACCTCGCCCTTGGCGAAGCCGGCTTCGAGATTCGTCGGGTCGATCTCGGCGATACGGGCCGAGCCGTGGGCGTCCGAAGTCACAACCGGGATCTGCCAGCCCTGCCAGGAGCGGGCCTTGATGCCGTCCTTCTGGAGCGCGATCGCCAGGAGGCCGGCCGTGATCAGCTCCCCGGAGGCCACCACCGCATCGTATTCCCGGGGGTCGTAGAGCGCGTTCGCGTCCTTGACCCAATCGACCAGCTCGTTGGTCTTGCCCGACATGGCGGAGACGATCACGGCCACCTCGTAGCCCGCCGCGACCTCGCGGGCGACGTGGCGCGCCACGTTGCGGATGCGCTCGACGTTGGCGACGGAGGTGCCGCCGAATTTCATCACCAGACGGGGCATGGTCTCTCGATCGCGGTTCCCGATGGCGACGGGGTGGAACCCGTCGCGGCGACGGGGTGGAACCCGCCGCGGCGACGGGCCGGGACCCGCCGCGGGTCGGTCCGAAGGGTGCCCGGCGGGTACAAGCGGCTCGGTGAGGTGTCAACAACCGGCCAAGCATGGCGCGCGCGCGCCGCGGCGACTTACCCGGGGTCGCCATGATAAGGCGCGGGTGGAACTCTGAGGACGGAACGCGCATGGACAGGGCAGCCACGGACCACCGCACAGGGGGCTTCGTCGACCGCGGCGAGGTCGCCCGCTTCGACGCCCTCGCCGCGACCTGGTGGGACGAGGCCGGCCCGATGCGGGTGCTGCATCGGTTCAATCCCGTGCGGGTCGCCTTTATCCGGGACGCCCTCTGCCGCCGTTACGGGCGCGATCCGCGCGCACCTTTTCCGCTCGACGGGCTCTCGATCTGCGATGTCGGGTGCGGCGGCGGCGTGCTGTCGGAGCCGCTGGCCCGGCTCGGCGCGACCGTGACGGGCCTCGATCCGGCGGAGCAGAACATCGCGGTCGCCCGCGCCCATGCGGAGGCGGCCGGCGTGCCGGTCGATTACCGCGGCGAGACGATCGAAGCCGTGGTCGCCGCCGGAACCACCTTCGACGCCGTGCTGATCATGGAGGTCGTCGAGCACGTCTCCGACATGCCGGCCTTCGTGCGCACGGCCTGCGCGGCCGTGAAGCCCGGCGGGATGCTGTTCGCGGCGACGCTGAACCGGACGCTCCGCTCCTTCGCCCTTGCGATCGTCGGGGCCGAGTACGTCCTCGGCTGGCTGCCCCGGGGCACGCACGATTGGGCGAAGTTCGTGACGCCGGAGGAACTCGGCCGCGCGATCCGGGCGGGGGGGCTCGATGTCGCCGATACGGTCGGGGTCGTCTACAACCCCCTCACCGACGGATGGCGCACCGGCCGGGACAAGGCGGTGAACTACATGGTCGCGGCCGAGCACCGGGGCTGAACCGGGATGCCGCTTCCGCCGTTGGGATCGCGGCGGAGGAGACGGCGATGCTCGAGAAGATTCCCAGTGCGGTCGGCGAGGCCCTGTCTGGCCTGAAGGCCGGCATGGAGAAGACGGCCTTTCACGCGGACTTTCCGGACATCCCGGCCTCGATCACCGTGAGCAGCCCGGCCTTCGCCGACAGGAGCGCCATGCCTGTCCGCTTCACCGCCGACGGCGAGGGGCTGTCACCGCCGCTGACCTGGAGCGGCCTGCCGGTCGGAACCGCCTCCGTGGTTCTGCTGGTCGAGGATGCAGGGAGTCCGACGCCGCAGCCGCTGGTTCACCTCATCGCGTGGAACCTGCCCCCCGATCTCGCCCAGATCAGCGAGGGCGCCGTCTCCGATCCCGGCCCCGGAAAGACCCTCCCGCTCGGCAAGAACAGCTTCCTGCGTGCGGGCTGGCTGCCCCCGGATCCCCCGAGCGGACACGGACCACACGAGTACGTGTTCCAGATCTACGCCCTGCGGCAGACCCTCAATCTCTCGGACGAGCCGGGCCGCGGCGCGCTCCTGAAGGCCATGGACGGCCACGTTCTGAGCAAAGGCATGCTCATCGGGACCTACGCCCGGGCGTGAGCCCACGAACTTGAGCCGCTCAGCGACTGGTCGGCCCTTAACAGGCTTGCGCCCCGGTCGCGTTGTTCCGCGTCGGCCGTGCCTCTAAGGTCTTCCTCAGCTTCCCCGGTCCGGGCAGCACCGTCGAAACGATAGCGGAGAGCGGGCCTGTGGGGGTCGACGCGCGGACGAGGCGACAGGGCAGCGAAAGCGTGGCGCGCACGCTCGCCGCTTCAGACGTCGGCACCTGGGAATGGCATGGCGCCGACGAGATCCTGCGCTGCGACGCGGTCGCGGCCGCGATGCTGGGCGTGCCACCGGCCCGGAACGATCGCGGCGCGACCCTCGCGCTGCTCCTGGATCGCGTCCACCCCGGGGATCGGCTTCGGATCGGCGCCCGGATCGACGATCTCCTTCGCCAGGGCGGCCTCTTCGTGGCGCAGTACCGAACCGTGCCGGAACCGGACGACGTCCGATGGATCCTGGCGCGCGGTCGCTTCAGCCGGGACCGGGAGGGTCGGGTGAGCGAGGCGCGCGGGATCGTCATCGACGTGACCGCGAGCCACGGCGGGGGCTTTCTCGACGAATCCGCCTTCTGCGACCCGGACAAGTCTTCGGTCGGCATCGACCGGGTCGCCGGGCTGGCGCTGACACTGTTCGAGTCGGCGGGATCGGAGCTGCACCAGCCGGCATTCGAACGCCTCAAGCCGTTGCTCGACGTGCTGCTGCACGAGATCGGGCGCCAGCTGGTGGAGACGTCGCCGGCCGCGAACCTCGACATCATTCACTGAGCGGCATCGCGGCCGCGCCTTGCCTTGCCGGGGCGAATCCTGTTATGGCGGCGCCATCCCGCGATGCGTGTGCCGTGATCGCTGGACGCGCTCGCGCGTCCTGCCCCTCGGCGGCGTTCCCGATATCTCACCCATGGACGGCCCTCCGGGCTCGAGAGACCGATGAAGATCCGCAACTCGCTCAAGTCCCTGCGCGGCCGCCACCGCGACAACCAGCTCGTGCGCCGCAAGGGCCGGGTCTACGTGATCAACAAGACCCAGAAGCGCTTCAAGGCCCGCCAGGGTTGAAGGCTTTCGGCCCGGCCGCGGTCGGGCAAGGGCAGCCGCTCCCATACGGGCGCGGCTGCTTTCGCGTGCGCGGCACCGCGGCACGTTGACGGGTCTGTCGGCGGCGCACACTCTGGCGTCATGATCCCGACGCGCTGCCTCGCCGCCCTGGTCTTCCTTTCGGCCGTCAGCGCCGCGACGCCGGGGGCGCAGGCCGCAGCCGACGCCGGGCGGCCCAACCGCGCGGCGCCCGAGGCGAAACCCGCGCCGAAGCCGCCGAGCCTCGACGACCTGTTTGCCCGCCTGCGCGCCAGCGAGGATCCGGTCGAGGCCAAGGGGATCGCCCGGCTCATCGAGCGGCGCTTCGCCGGGTCCGGCAGTGCCACCGCAGACCTGCTCACGGACCGGGCCCGCCAGGCCGTCTCCGCGCACGAGTTCCCGCTCGCGGCCGAGCTGATGGACCGGGTCACGGCCCTGGAGCCCGACTGGTCCGAGGGATGGAATCGGCGCGCGACGGTGTTCTGGCTCCTGACCGACAGGGATGACGCCATCGCCGATCTGAAGCGGGCGCTGGTCCTGGAGCCGCGCCATTTCGAGGCCTGGGCCGCCCTGGGCCGGATCTACGAATCCCAGGACGATAAGGTGCACGCGCTGGCGGCGTTCCGCCGGGCCCGGTCACTCTATCCGCAAATGGACAAGATCGGCGAGGCGATCGATCGTCTCGCGCCGGAGGTCGACGGCCGCGACCTGTGACCCGGGTGCTCGGAATCGTGCTCGCCATCCTAGCGCTGCCCATAGCGGCGGTGAGCCTCATCCTGGCTGTCGGCGCCGTCATCAGCCTCGTGATCAGCCTGCGGGTCGGCGCGGAGTATCCGCCGGCCGGGCCCTTCGTCGACGTGACCGGCGGGCGCCTCGCCACGATCCAGGACGGGCCCGCGGGCGGGGTCCCGATCGTCCTCCTGCACGGTGCCTCGGCCAATGCCTCGGACCCGATGGAGGGCATCGGCCGCCGCCTTGCGGCCCGAGGGTTCCGGGTCATCGCCTTCGACCGGCCGGGATTCGGCTGGAGCGACCGGATCGCCGGCGGGGAGGCCGCGGCGCCGACCGTGCAGGCGCGGCTGATCGCCGAGGCGCTGTCCAACATGGGTGTCGGTCCGGCGATCGTGTTCGGCCATTCCTGGGCCGGTTCGCTGGCACTGGCGCTGGCCCTCGATCACCCGGAGCGGGTCTCGGCCCTCGTCCTCGCCGCACCCGTGGCGATGCCGATGCCGGACCGCATGCCGGACCTGCCGTGGTACTGGCGGCTCGCCGTGACGCCGCCGGTGGCGTGGCTGCTCAGCCGCACCATCGGTCCGCCGCTGGCGCAGCGTTTCCTGCCGGAGGCGGCGCGCCGGGTCTTCCGGCCGCAGCCGGAGCGGCCGGATTACCCGCAGGCGGCCCGGGCCGCCCTGGTCCTGCGCCCCGGGACGCTGCTCGCCAACGTCCAGGATCTCCTAGGCCTGACCACGGCGCTCGCGGCGCAGAGCCCACGCTACGGCGCGATCCACGTGCCGACCCTAGTGATCTCCGGCGAGGCCGATCCGATCGTGCGCAGCGACCTTCAGGCGGTGCCGCTCGCGCGCGCGATCCCGGGGGCGCGGCTCGTGCTGCTGCCGGGGATCGGGCACATGCTCCAGTACGTCGCCGCGGAGCGCGTGACCGAGGAAATCGCGCGGCTCGCCGGCGAGACGACCGCGGCCGTGCCGGCTGCCACGCCGTGAGCGGCGGGGTGGCGGCGCGGATCTCCGACAGGTCTCCCTGATCCGCGCCCTCCACCCGACCAAGCGCGATCTTTCGATCGGTTGCCCTGAGCCCTTCGATCGGACGCCGTTGAACGGCCACGGGCTGGCCTGCGCACAGGACCGGCGGGCGGGTCTTAAAAACCGGGTCGCATAGGAATCACGCCTTCTCGGCGTGCTCCCGCGTGATGAAGGCGAGCCGGACGAGGTTGGTGGCCCCGGGCGTGCCGAAGGGCAAGCCGGCGACCACGATCACCCGGTCGCCCACTGCGGCGAACTTTTCGCGCACGGCAAACTTGGCGGCGCGGAATGACATGTCGTCCACGTCGCTGGCGTCCTTCGTGACGATTGGATGGGTGCCCCAGGCCAGGGCGAGGCGCCGCGCGGTCTCCCGCCGGGGTGTCAGCGCGATCACCGTGGCGTTCGGGCGCTCGCGCGAGAGACGCAGGGCCGTCGATCCGGAACTGGTCCAGGCCATGATGGCGTCGAGGTCGAGGGCGTTGACCATCTGGTGCGCCGCCGCCGCGATGGCGTCGTTGGCCGTGTGGTCGGGGGTCGCACTCTGCGCCCGGATGATCGACCAGTAGAGCGCGTCCCGCTCCACCTGCTCCGCGATCCGGTTCATGGTCTCCACGGCACCGATCGGATGGGCGCCCGAGGCGCTCTCGGCCGACAGCATCACGGCGTCTGCGCCTTCGTAGACCGCGGTGGCCACGTCCGAGACCTCGGCGCGGGTCGGGACCGGCGCGGTGATCATCGATTCGAGCATCTGGGTCGCGACCACCACCGGCTTGCCGAAGCGCCGGGCGCTGCGGGTGATGCGCTTCTGCACACCCGGAACCTGCTCCAGGGGCATCTCCACGCCGAGATCGCCCCGGGCGACCATCAGCCCGTCCGAGATCTCGATGATCTCGTCGAGCCGCGCCAGCGCCTGCGGCTTCTCGATCTTGGCCATCACCAGGGCGCGGCCGGCGCAGACCTTCTTCACCTCGGCGACATCCTCGGGCCGCTGGACGAAGGATACGGCGATCCAGTCGGCGCCGGCATTGAGGCCGGCGTCGAGATCGGCCCGGTCCTTGTCGGTCATGGCCGGCACCGGGATCACCGTGTGCGGCAGCGACACGCCCTTGCGATTCGAGATCCGTCCGCCGACCTCGACCCGGGTCACCGCCCGGTTCTGCGACGTCTCGACCACCGAGAGCCGCAGCTTGCCGTCATCGAGCAGGATCGCGTGGCCGGGCTCCAGGGCCTGGAGGATCTCCGGATGCGGCAGGTGGCAGCGGTTCGAATCGCCGGGGGTCGGATCGCCGTCGAGCACGAAGGCGGCACCGGCCTCGATCATCACGGCGCCCTCCGCGAAGGTGCCGAGCCGCAGCTTCGGCCCCTGCAGATCCACCAGGATCCCGATCGGGTGCCTCGCCTCGCGCTCGATGGTCCGGATCGCCTCGACCTTCTCGGGCAGCAACTCCCGCGGCAGATGGCTCATGTTGAGCCGGAACACGTCCACGCCTGCGCGGAACAGCCGCTCGATCATCTCCGGCGAGTCGGAGGCCGGCCCGAGGGTGGCGACGATCTTCGTGCGGCGCGAGCGTTTCAAGCGATATCCTCCGGAATCCTCGGCGCGCGCCCTGGAGGCTCGCCGCGTGGTGATGATGGGACGTGGGTGTGCGCATCCGGGGCGGGGCCGCGCAAGGACACGGGCGGGACGTTACGGTTTCGCCGGCGCATCGGCCCGGTTGGGATCGGTGAGCTGGATGGTCCAGCTCTTCTGCTCGCCGGTATCGACCTCGAAGAAGCCGTTGCGGTCATAGCCGCGGGCAAGGCAATCTTCCATGCCCCGGATCGTGAACTCCGAGTCGCGCGTACACATCAGCGAGCGCCCGCTCCATTCGCCGCCGCGCGTATAGTCCACCGCGAAGACGTAGTAGAACCGGGCCGCCAGCGCGCCCTTGAGCAGGGTCTCGCAGGCTTTCGGCGCGAGGTCCCACCACCCCTCCGTGACCCAGCCCTGCGGATCGCGATAGCCGAGGGCGATGCCGACCTTGCTGCCGGTCTGGTTGCACAGGCGCAGATCAGCCTTCGCCGGACTCGCGCTGAAGAGCGCGAGCCCGGCCACCGTGACTGCGGAGAGGACCGGAGCGTGCAGCTTAATTGACCAGGATGATGCGGCAATCGTTGACATTGGTACGGGTCGGGCCGGGGTTCACGAGGTCGCCGAGGGCCGCGAAGAACGCGGTGGAGTCGTTCTGATCCAGCATCGCGGCCGGGTCGAGGCCGGCGGCGCGGGCCCGTTGCAGGGTCGTCGGATCGACGAGGCCCCCCGCCGGATCGGTGGCGAGACCGCGGCCGCCGTCGGTGCCGTCGGTGTCCGCGCTGATGCCGGAGATGCCCGGCTCCCCGTCCAGCGCCAGCGCCAGCGCCATGGCGTATTCCTGGTTCGGGCCGCCATTGCCCTCGCCCCGGATGGTGACGGTGAGTTCGCCCCCCGAGATCAGCGCGACCCGGCGCCCGGCCGCCTTGTGGCGCTTGGCCTCGACCGCGTGCTCGGCCGCGACCGTGCGGGCCTCGCCCTCCAGGTCGGCCCCGAGCATCACCGGCTCGTAGCCCGCGGCCCGGGCCGCCTCGGCGGCGGCGTTCAGGGCGTCGATCGGACGGGCGATGATCCGGTACTCGGCCCGGGCGAAGGCGGGATCACCGTCCTTAGGCGTCTCGTTGTTGGGGTCGTTCAGGAGGCGCAGGCCCTCCTCGGGCAGCGGGATACCCCGGCGCTCGCAGATGGCGCGGGCCTCGGCCAGGGTTGAGGGATCGGGCACCGTCGGGCCGGAGGCGATCACGGCCGGATCGTCGAACGGCACGTCCGAGATCGCGAGGGTGAGAATCCGCCGGGCGTTGCGGGCGGCCAGCGCGAGGCGGCCGCCTTTGATCCGGGAGATGTGCTTGCGCACCGTGTTGATCTCGCCGATCGGCGCGCCCGAACGCAGCATCGCCCGGGTGATCGCCTGCTTCTCGGTGAGCGTCAGGTCACCGGCCGGGGCGATCCAGTTGGCCGAGCCGCCGCCGGAGAGGAGCACCAGCACCTCGTCCTCCGGGCCGGCCTCGGTGGCGAGCCGCAGGGCCTCCTTGGTCGCCGCGAGACCGGCCTCGTCGGGCACCGGATGGCCCGCCTCGACCATGTGGATCCCCGGGGCGTCCTGGCCGTAGCCGTGGCGCGCCACCGCCAGGCCGACGATCCGGTCGTCGCCCAGCCCGTGCTGCTGCCGGTAGAACCGGCTCGCCACCGCGCTCATGCTGCCGGCCGCCTTGCCGGCGGCCAGGATGATCAACCGGCCCGGGCTCGGCGCCGGCAGATGCGGCGGCAGGCAGAGATCGGGATGGGTGGCGCGGATCGCCGCCGTGAGCAGGCGGTCGAGCAACGCGCGCTGCGCCTGGATGGCCGGATCGGCGACGGGCGGGACGGTCTCGGTCATGGCGTCGGACGGGCTCCTCTCTGACCCGATCGCGCGGTCCCCGCCCGTTTCTCTGCGGGCGGCGGGCCCGTTTCTTGCCGTGAGCGCACGATCCTTGATAGGTGATCTGCCCGAGCCGCCGCGCCACGGCAAGCGCCATCGGCACCCCCGCACAGATCTGAAGACCTCGGAGCCCCGTGACCCGTCCGGAGATTGAAGTGGCCACCCCGGATCCGTATCCGGCGCCGCATCCCTGCGAGATCATACCCGGCGACCCCGGCTGCGGCCTCGTCATCGCCTGCGACCACGCCTCGAACCATGTTCCGCCGGATATCGATCTCGGCCTGCCGGCCCGCGAGTTCGCCCGGCACATCGCCTACGATATCGGCGCGGCGGCGGTGACCCGGCGCCTGGCCGCGCAGCTCGGCGTGCCGGCGATCCTGACGAACTTCTCCCGCCTGATCATCGACCCGAACCGCGGGCGCACCGACCCGACGCTGGTGATGCGCCTCTCCGACGGCGCCGTGGTGCCGGGCAATGCCCGGATCGACGAGGCCGGCAAGCAGGCGCGGATCGCCCGCTTCTACGCGCCGTTCGACGCCGCCATCGCGGCGGCGATCGCTCGGGCCGAGGCCGCCGGCCGGCCGCCCGCGATCCTGACCATGCACAGCTTCACGCCGTATTGGCGCGGCAATCCGCGGCCCTGGCATGTCGGCATCCTCTACGACCGCGACGCGCGTTTCGCCCGCCCGCTGATCACGGCCCTCGAAGCCGATCCCGCCGGCCTGACGGTCGGCGACAACGAACCCTATGGCGGCGGCCTGCCGGGCGACACGATCGATCGTCACGCCACCGCGCGCGGCCTGCCCAACGCCCTGGTGGAGATCCGCCAGGATCTGATCGCCGGCGAGGAGGGTCAGCTCGAGTGGGCCGCGCGCTTCGCCCGCATCCTCCGGCCGCTGATCGCGTCTTGATCCCGGCGCGCCCGGTCCCGAAATCCTGGGACTGTGCAAGAAGTGGAAAGCCTTCAATGAGCGAGATCGACGCCCAGACCCGGACCGAACTCGAAGCGGCCGTGTTCCGCAGGCTCGTCGCGCACCTGCGCGCCCGCACGGACGTGCAGAACATCGACCTGATGAACCTCGCGGGATTCTGCCGGAACTGCCTTTCGAACTGGCTCAAGGACGCCGCCGACGCCCACGGCGTGCCGATGACCAAGGACGAGGGCCGCGAAGCGGTCTACGGCATGCCCTACGGCGCCTGGAAGGCGCAGTTCCAGACCGAGGCGAGCGCCGAGCAGCAGGCGGGCTTCGCAGCCTCACGGCCCGAGGGACACTGAACGGCCGCGAATCGGCTAAGCTTCCGGTAAGTTCGCCCCGTTAACCACGGGTCGAGGGCGCAACCGCGCCGTGCAGTCCGGAGAGCTCCATGAACGCCCATTCGATGCCCAGCGCCGCGTCCCAGCGGCCCGGCGGCGACGTCTCGTCGGCCGAGGGCGTGGCCGCCGACGAGCTGAAGCAGTTCATCGAGCGCCTGGAGCGGCTGGAGGAGGAGAAGGCCGGCATCATGGGCGACATCAAAGAGGTGTTCGCCGAGCTGAAGGGCCGGGGCTTCGACGCCAAGGCGGTCCGCACGATCCTGCGGATCCGCAAACAGGATCACAGCGAGCGCCAGGAGCAGGAGGCCATCCTCGAGCTCTACATGCAGGCCCTCGGCATGGCGTAGGCCAGGGTCCGGGACGACTTCCGCCCGTTCGGGGCGACACGGCCCCGAACGGCGGCTCAGGGGGCGTCTGGGCGGCGGACCGACGGGACCGGGGACCCCGGTTGCGATCTCACTGCGCGTCGATCGCGGCCGGGCGGCTCTCCCCGCTCAAGCCGAGGGTGCGGCCTGGATAGCCGGCGGTATCGAAATAGCGCGTCCCCCCGACCGTCTGATACGTCAGGATCGTCGCCAGACCGGTGGCGTCCGGGTCCGAGCGCACGACCTTCGCTTCGGTTATGGGCGTCGCGCCGTTGACCAGAGCCTCGGTGAGGACGCGGCCGACCAGGGTGCCCTTTGCGGGGATCGTGAGATCGAGGATCCGGGCGATCGTCTTGCCGAGGTCAGCGTTGCTCGCCGGGACCGGGCTCTCGAGGCCGGCGCGGAAGCTCGGGCCCAGGGCGCCCATCACGTTCCTCGTGTCGGCCCGCGAGAAGCTGCCGTGCATGCCCTGGCCCTGCTGCAGCGCTGTGTCCGAGACCTCGACGCCGCAGGTGGTCGGATCGGCGCAGCCGGTGGAGAAGCTCCGGAAGTTCACGACGATGGCGGGCATCGGGGTCAGCGCCGAGCCGTCGAGGGCGATGGCCGAGAGCGGTAGCGTCCCCGGGATCGAGCCGAGGGCGGCGCTGACGAACAGGCCGCTCACATAGTCCTGCCGCGACAGGGCCTCGACCACCCGGCGCGCCAGGGCTTGGTCGCCGTTGGGGAGGTAGACGAGGTCGGACCCGCCATTGGCCGCCACCACCACGTCCGGCTTGACCGGGTCGGTGCCGATCAGGCCGTTCGCCCGGCTCGGGAAGCTGTCCGGTGCGAGCTTGGCGCCCTTGGCGTCGGGATCGAACAGGTTCGAGCCGAGGGCATGCGCGATGTCGATGGCGACGAAGCCGGGCGGAAGCTGACGGGTCGGGACGCCCTTGTAGCTCTGGGTGGCCGCGAAGCTCGTCGCGCTCTCCTTGGAGATGGTCGAGAAGCCGTGATCCGAGGTCAGGATCACGTCGGTCGTGTCGGCGAGCCCCTGCTCCTTCAGCGCGGCGAGCAGGGTGGCGAGGTTGGTGTCGGCGTTGTGGATGGCCGCCAGGCTGGTCGGGCCGTTGATGCCGGGAATTAGCCGGCCCAGACTGTCACCCTGGTTGTGCTGTGTCCCATCCGGATCCCGCGACCAGAACACCAGCACGAAGGGGGCCTTCCGCGCCGCGAACAGCGGCAGCACGGCCTTGGTCGCCACGTCGGCGAAATAGGCCTGCTGCTCGACATTGGCCGCGACGGTGCCCGGCGTCTCGGCGTTCCCGGCCGCTCCGTTGGCGCCCCGCGTCGGCGCCTGGACGGGCAGGCCGGCCGCGCCGAGGCGGGTCTTGAGCTCGTCGCTCAGCGGGATCCCGCCCGCGCGCCCCGTGCTGTCGTCGATCAGGATCGTCTCCTGACCGGCGCGGGCGGTGTGATCGAAGACCAGGGACGGCCCGAGCTTGCCAATGCTCGCGGTGGACAGGCCCTTGGCATGGGCGGCCCGTAGGATCGTCTCCTCGTTCAGGTAATTGCCGGCGAAATGCTCGTCGACGTCGCCGAGGACCGGGTCGTTCTCCAGGAACGGCGTGAGGCTCTCGCCCGCACCCGGCACCGGAAACGCCGTGTAGATCGTGTTCCCGTACTGGCCGGTATCGCCGAGCATGTGCCCGGTCGCCATGGCGGTGGCATTGGGCATCGTGAAGGTCGGGAACAGCGAATGGGTGTTGGTGAACCGCACGCCGGCCCTCATGAGCCGGTCCATGGTCGGGGCATTCGTGGCGTCGACCATGCCGTAGCGCAAGCCGTCGGCGACGAACAACACCACATTGCGCGGCTCTGCCTGCGCTCCGGACGCGCCGAGGAGCCCCAATCCGATCAGGCAGGAAGTGAGTGCGCGCAGCACGATGACTCTCCGTTGCGTCCGGCAAGCGGCGTGAGCGGAGACTGTGACAGGCGCGTGACAGAAGGCTTGCGGGGCGTCGTGCGAGAAGGAGCACGATCGGTTCCGCGTCTCTCCCTCCCCCGCAAAGGGGGGAGGGAGAGCGCGGGACGATCTTGAACCGCATAAACGAGAATCCGGGCGCACCCGTCCAGATTCCCGTACGTAATCGAGCGCCCTCAGGCCGCGCGCTTGGCCCGGTTCAGCAGCTTGCGGTTGATCAGGACCTCGGCGATCTGCACGGCGTTCAGGGCCGCGCCCTTGCGCAGGTTGTCCGAGACGCACCAGAAGTTCAGGCCGTTCTCGATGGTCGCATCCTCGCGGATGCGCGAGACGTAGGTCGCGTCCTCGCCGGCTGCCTCGTGGGGCGTGATGTAGCCGCCGTTCTCGCGCTTATCGACCACCAGCACGCCGGGGGCGCTGCGCAGGATCTCGGTGGCCCTCTCGGCCGAAAGAGGCCGCTCGAACTCGACGTTCACCGCCTCGGCATGCCCGATGAAGACCGGAACGCGGACCGCGGTCGCCGTCAGCTTGATCTTGGGATCAAGCATCTTCTTGGTCTCGGCGACCATCTTCCACTCTTCCTTCGTGTAGCCATCCTCCATGAACACGTCGATGTGGGGGATGACGTTGAAGGCGATGCGCTTGGTGAACTTGCCGTCCTGCTTGATCTCGCCGGCGGTGAAGACCGCGCGGGTCTGGTTGAACAGTTCGTCCATCGCCTCCTTGCCGGCGCCGGAGACCGACTGGTAGGTCGAGACCACCACGCGCTTGATCGTCGCCGCCTCGTGGAGGGGCTTCAGCGCGACGACCAGCTGTGCGGTCGAGCAATTCGGGTTGGCGATGATGTTGCGCTGGGAGAAGCCGACCACCGCGTCGGCATTCACCTCGGGCACGATCAGCGGCACGTCCGCGTCGTAGCGGAAGGCCGAGGAATTATCGATCACCACGCAGCCCTGCTGGCCGATGCGCGGCGACCATTCCTTCGACGTCTCGCCACCCGCCGACATCAGGCAGATGTCCGTGTCGGAGAAGTCGTAGGTATCCAGCGTTTTGACCTTGAGCGTCTTGTCGCCGTAGGAGACTTCCTGACCCTGGCTGCGGCGCGAGGCCAGAGCCACAACCTCGTCGGCGGGGAAAGCCCGCTCGGCCAGAATATCGAGGATCTCGCGGCCCACGTTGCCCGTGGCGCCGACGACGGCGACCTTGTAACCCATCTCTCGTCTCCGCGCGGAAAACCCTGACCGATCCGGGCGCCGCGCCCCTGCCAGACATATCGGCCGAAGGATCGTTCGTGCCGGACAGCGCCCATCGACGGGCGCGACCGCAGACCCCGTCCTGATCGGAGGTGGGATCGACGGTCGGGCCGAGCAAGGCGCGCAAGGGTCAGCCCTGTCAAGGCCGGCTCCCGCGCAACGATCGATTCACCCTGCGCCGGAAAAGCCGACGGCGGGACGCGGACCGGAAAGGGAATTCAATCCTTTCCTGCGACGGTCGCGGGCGGACCATGGGGTCCGTTGTCCGCACGGGGTGCCATGCTGATCGGATCGGCAGATGCGAGGGCCGGGATCGCGCCCGCGGGGCTCGTCGAGCGGACCGCGCTGTCGCCGGGGGCGCTCGGCCTGCGCCTCGTCCTCGCCTCTTCCATCATCGCCCTGCTGTGCGTCTGCGCGTGGCGTCCGGTAGTCGGGCCCGCCGCCACGGTCCCCGGCATGTCCCTGGCCGCTGCCGGCACCGGGCTCGGCTTCGTCCCGACGATGCGGCCGTCGGCGGCACCGCCGCCCCTGCCCGCGGCCCGGTTCGACGTGGCGGAGCCCGGTCTCGACCCCGTGCGCGTGTCCGCCCGGATCGATCCGCGATCGGGCCTGCGCGAGGATACGCTCACCCGGGGCGACTTCGATGCCCTGGAGGCGCCCGCGCTGCGGGTGACGCTCAGCCGCGGGATGGAAGCCGGCGCGGCACCTACGCTGTTCGTCCTGCTGGCCCGGCGGGCCGCAACCGGCCCGACCATCGATCGGCCGGCCCTCTCGGTCCTGCGGACCGGTGCGCGCGGCCAGATCGACACCAAGTTCGGTGCGGTGGAAACCCTGGAGGTGACCTTCGGCGGACCGTTGCCGCGAACCTGCGCGGGCTTCGTCACCCACGGAGCCGCCTTCCGGCTCGACGGCTGGTCCTGTGCCCCGCTCGGGCGGCCGCCCGAGCTCCAGGCGCTGGCCTGCACACTCGACGCGCTGCGCTTCCTCGATCTGGGCGATCCGGAGACGACCGCGGCCTTCGCGGGCGCAGCGTCGACGCGGTCCTGTCCTCCCGTCTCGCAGGTCGCGGAGGCTGCGGACGGGGCCGGATCCAGCGCGAAACGGTCGCGAAATAAAAAATGAGGCTCAAGTGTGGCAAAACGCGTAAGCTCGGCCTTAGAGGCGGAACAACAGCCTCGGCCAAGCGTCTTCTCGTCAAAGGCGGCGAACTGTTAAGTTTCGCCCGTCACACTGGTGACACTCACAGATAAGGTTGGCCATGCGCTCGCTCAGAATCGCCCTTCTCGGCGTCATCGCCGCCACCGGCCTCGGCGCGTTGGCCTTCGCGCCCGCCGAGGCGCAGGATGGCTTCGTTCCGGGCCCGATCTACCGGGTCAGCCGCCCGCTCCCGATCCGCGTGCGCCCCCGCAGCTGGCTCGACGCCGGCAACGTGCCGCTCACCTCCAACGTTCCGGGCGCCGGCGGCTCGCGCAACCCGGCCCTCAACCCCTACCTGATCGCTGCCTCCAACCAGCTGACGCCCCCCTACGGCCCGAGCGATCGCTACGGCCGCGGGATCCTGCCGGATCCGATCACCAACGGCCCGTTCATCGGCGCGCGCTCGTCCGCGGTCCGCAACGTCGACCTGTCCTTCGTCGACCGGCTGGACCCGACCTCGCCGCTCTACGGCCGCCCCTACTGATCACAATCGTCCAGACACATCGAACGTTGTGCAGCGCGGGCCCTCGGGTCCGCGTTTCGCGTTTGCGGCCTCCTCATCCGGGCCTTCACGGATACCCGATATCCTGTATGCCAGGAGCGGTGGGCATGGGTGTGCCGCCGCCGCGAGGGTTGTGCCATGAAGCCGTTCGATTGGGTGTCCGGGTATCCGTCCCTGCGCATGCCGATGTTCGGGCGCAATTGCGTGGCGACCTCGCACGCCCTGGCCGCGCAGGCCGGGATCCAGATGCTGCAGGCCGGCGGCAACGCCGTGGATGCGGCCATCGCCACGGCGGCCGCCAAGACCGTGACCGAGCCGTGCAGCAACGGTCTCGGCTCGGACGCCTTCTGCATCCTGTGGGACGGCCAGGCGCTGCACGGCCTCAACGCCTCCGGTGGGGCCCCGGCGGCCTGGACCCGCGACTACTTCCTGCGGAAATACGGGCCCGCGGAGCGGCCGCCGATGCGGGGCTGGGATTCCGTGACCGTCCCCGGCGCGGTCGCCGCCTGGGTCGCGCTGAGCGAGCGCTTCGGCCGCCTCCCCTTCGCCGACCTGATGCAACCGGCGATCCGCATCGCCGAGCGCGGCTATCTCGCGCCGGTGGTGGTGCAGCAGAAATGGGCGGCGGCCGCCCGGGTCGAGGCGATCACCCGGCAGCCGGGCTTCGCGGAGTTCTTCCTGCCCCGCGGCCGGGCCCCGGAGGTCGGCGAGTTGGTGACCTTCCCCGGCGCCGAGAAGACCCTGCGGCTGATCGGCGAGACCAAGGGTGAGGCCTTTTACCGGGGCGAGATCGCCGAGGCGATCGCCGCCCATGCCCAGGCCCATGGCGGCGCCCTGACGGCGGCGGACCTCGCCGGGTATCGCCCCGAATGGGTGACGCCCACCGCCCAGGACTACCGCGGCTACACGCTGCACGAGATCCCGCCGAACGGCCAGGGCATCGCCGCGCAGATCGCCCTGGGCATCCTGGAGCATTTCGACCTCGCCGGTCTGGCCGTCGACGGACCGGAGGCCCAGCATCTCCAGATCGAGGCGATGAAGCTCGCCTTCAGCGACACCTACCGCTACGTCGCCGATCCGCGGGGGATGGCGGTGACGCCGGAGGCGATGCTCGACCCGGCCTATCTCGCGGATCGCGCCCGGCTGATCGACCGGAACCGCGCCCAGGTGTTCGGCCCCGGCAAGCCGCCCGCCGGCGGCACCATCTACCTCACCGCGGCGGACGAATCCGGCATGATGGTGAGCTTCATCCAGTCGAACTTCATGGGCTTCGGATCCAGCGTCGTGGTTCCCGGCTGGGGAATCTCGCTGCAGAACCGTGGCTACGGCTTCGTGCTCGATCCGGAGAGCCCCAACGTCGTCGCCCCCGGCAAGCGGCCGTTCCACACCATCATCCCGGGCTTCCTCACCCGGGACGGGGCGCCGGTGATGAGCTTCGGCGTGATGGGCGGCAACATGCAGCCGCAGGGCCATGTCCAGACCCTGGTGCGGATGCTCGACCACGGCCAGAACCCGCAGGCGGCCTGCGACGCGCCGCGCTGGCGCGTGAGCGAAGGCCTCGACATCAACGTCGAGGCGGCGATGCCGGCCGCCACCCTCGATCGGCTGAAGGCCCTGGGCCACCGGCTGGAGGTGATCCAGGATAGCTATCAGGATTTCGGCGCCGGCCAGTTCATCTGGCGGATGGGCGACCCGGCGGTCGAGGGCTACGTGGCGGCGAGCGATCCCCGCCGCGACGGACAGGCGGCGGTCTGGTGAGGCGCTACTTCAGCTGGACGCTGTCGACCAGCTCGCGGAACTTCGCGAGCACCCCGGTCCGCTGGTCCTCACGGACGACGCCGAGCGCGCGCAGATAGCCGTCCGGGTTGAATCGGATAGTCTGCGAGACCACCACCGGCATGTTGGTCGGCTGGTCGACGGCGCGGGCCACGATCTCGTGCCAGTCGACGCCGTTCGAGCGGTAGCTCTGCGCCCGCTCGATCACGAAATCCTTCAGGGTCTGGTTCGAGGCCAGCGCCGCGCGGGCGAAGCCGTCGCGCTGCTCGGCGGTCGGCGGCTGCTGCACCGCCTGCGCCAGCACCAGGATCGGCTGCTCCAGATTCTGCATCTGGTCCTTGGGGCCCTGGGTCAGCAGGACGGAGTTTCCGGCGAGCACCCGGACGGGACGGAAGCCCGCCAGGTCGGCGATGCGGAAGGGCAGCGCGTCGACCTGCTGGTCCAGCGTCAGCGCCGGACGCAGGCTCACCCCGGTCACCATCCGCCGCATCGAGTCCTCGGTCTCGGCGTCGGGCAGCGCCTGGGCGATGACCAGGCCTGTCACGGTGGGCGCGCCGACGACCAGGATCCATTTCCGGATCGCCGGCGCGGAGGCGTTCGGGTCGGCGGGCTGCTCGCCGGTGTAGAGCATGCCCTCGTTGTCGCCGATCTTGATCTCTTCGCGCTTCTCGACCGCGAACCCCTGGCTCAGGAGGTTGGCATCGGTGAAGCCGCTGACGAGTTCCGCGAAGGCGTTCGGCGGCAGTTCCACCACCGAGACGGTGGCCCCTCCCTCCTTGCGCTCGAAGCCCGAGAAACGCCGCGACAGCGTCATGTCGGCCGGGGGCTCGAAGCCGAAGCGCGAGCCCGGCGGGAAGACGGCGTCCCCGGCCCGGGCCGGGGCACCGGGTCCGAATGCCAGGGTCGCGAGCACGAGGGTCGCGCGGACGAGGTTCCGCCCGCGACGCAGCGTCAGGTTACGCACCAGCATCGGCCTTCGTGTCTCCCCGGCGGGCCCGGTGGGCCGCGCCTTGCGCGATGCGTCCGACGGCGCGCCGCCGCTGTCAAGCGGCTGGAAGATCAGGATATTGGGAGGCCCGATCAGCCGGCGGGCGCGGTGACCCGGCGCAGCGTCAGGTTGCAGCGGCCCCCGGTCGGCAGAAACCCGGCGCGTGAATCCGCGTCGAGCAGATCGCCCGACGGATAGAGCCGGTCGATCCCGTGATGGATCAGCCGCGCGGCGCCGCCGATGACGAGGGCGTCGCCCGCGAGCAGCCGGACCGAGCGCGTCGGATCTTTGCGCCGCAGGCCGCCGTAGCGGAACAGAGCGGGCGCCCCGAGGGACAGGGAGACGACCGGGGCGGACAGGTTCGCCTCGTCCCGGTCCTGGTGGAGCCCCATGCGCGCGCCCGGGTCGTAAAGGTTGATCAGGCAGGCCTCCGGCGGGGCTGGGTAGCAGGCGAGCCGGTCCCAGGCCGCCAGGGCCGTGTGCGGAATCGCCGGCCAGCGCCGTCCCGTCTCGGGATGCACCGCCTGATAGCGGTAGCCCCGGATGTCCGAGACCCACCCGAGCGGCCCGGCATTGGACATCCGCACGGAGAAGGGCGTGCCGGTGCGCGGCATCCGTGGCGTGATGGCTGGCGCGTCGTCGAGCACCGCGGCAACCTCGTCGGCCAGGCGGAGGCGCGCCGCCGGATCGAGGAAGCCCGGGTGGTGGATCAGGCCGGGTGCGAGTTCCCGCGCCACTCAGCCGGCCGCCGCGTCCCGTTCGAGAACCGACCTGGCCGCGACGGTGGTGTCCGCGTGGAGACGGTAGATCAGGGGCTCGCCGGTCCGGATCTCCAGCGCCGCGACCGTCTCGCTGTCGAGCTGATCGAGGACCATGACCAGGGCCCGCAGCGAATTGCCGTGGGCCGCCACCAGCACCCGCTCGCCCCGCATCACCCGGGGCAGGATCGCCTCGATATAGAAGGGCAGCACCCGCGCCGCCGTGTCCTTGAGGCTCTCACCGCCGGGCGGCCGCACGTCGTAGGAGCGACGCCACTGGTGGACCTGCGCGTCGCCCCAGCGGCCGCGGGCCTCGTCCTTGTTGAGGCCCGACAGGTCGCCGTAATCGCGCTCATTGAGCGCGCCGTCCCGCAGCACCGGGATGGCCGCCAATCCCATCTCTTCGAGCATGAGCGCGCAGGTGTGCTGCGCCCGCACCAGCCCGGAGGTGAACGCGACGTCGAAGGCGTGGCCCGCCCGCTTTAGCGCTTGTCCCGCGGCCCGGGCTTCGGCGATGCCGCGCTCGGTGAGGTCGGGATCGCGCCAGCCCGTGAACAGGTTGAGCCGGTTGAATTCGCTCTGGCCGTGGCGGGCCAGGACCAGGATGCGTTCCATCGGCGGTGCGGTCCCCGTCACAGGCCGAGCACGTCCGCCATGGCGTAGAGCCCCGGCGGCTTGGGATGCACCCAGAGGGCCGCCTTGACCGCCCCGGCGGCGAACAGCCCGCGGTCGGCGGCGTGGTGGCTGATCGTCAGGCTCTCGCCCGGGCCGGCGAAGATCACGCTGTGATCCCCGACCACCGTGCCGCCCCGAAGGGTCGCGAAGCCGATATCGCCCGGCCGGCGCGCCCCGGTATGCCCGTCCCGGGTCGAGACGCGGACAGCCTTCAAGTCGACATCGCGGCCCTCGGCGGCGGCCTCGCCGAGCAACAGCGCCGTTCCCGAAGGGGCATCGACCTTCATGCGGTGGTGCATCTCGCAGATCTCGATGTCGAACTCGTCCCCGAGCGCCTTGGCGACCCGCCGGACGAGCTCGGCCATCAGGTTGATGCCGAGCGACATGTTCCCCGATTGGACGATCCGCGCGTGATAGGAGGCCGCCTCGAGCTTGCTCAGATCGTCGTCCGACAGGCCGGTGGTGCCGACCACGTGGACGATGCGGGCCTGGGCGGCGAGTTCGGCGAAGTGGATCGTGGCCGCCGGTGTTGTGAAGTCGAGCACGCCGTCGGCGGCGGCGAAGGCCGTGAGCGGATCGTCGGTGACGGGGACGCCGAGGGGCGGGAGGCCGGCGAGCGTGCCCGCATCCTGCCCGAGCGCCGGCGAGCCCGCCCGCTCGATCGCCGCGGAGAGCGCGCAGCCCTCCGCGTCCGCGACCGCGCGCACCAGCATCCGCCCCATGCGCCCGTCGGCGCCGACCACAACGAGCCGCATCCCGATTCCCGTTCCCGTGCCTCGTGGCGCGGGCCGTCCAAGCCAGCTGCGCCATCCTTCGTGGGCCCCCGCATCGCCGCGGGGGCCCGGAGCCGATTAATCCTTCTCGGGCGCGATCGGCTCAAGTCCGCCGATGTGCCGCTGCGCGTAGAGCGGCAGGCCGATCTGCTTGATGAGGTCGAGCTGCGTCTCGAGGAAGTCGATATGGCCCTCCTCGTCCTCCGCCAGCTCCTCGAACAGGCGCATGGACACGCGGTCGTTGATCGAGTCGCAGTACTGCGCGGCTTCGAGGTAGAGGTTCCGCGCGCCGTGTTCGGCGGCGAGGTCGCACTCGATGACCTCCTGGACGTTCTGGCCGATCCGGAGCGGCTCGAGTTCCTGGAGATTCGGGAACCCTTCGAGGAACAGGATCCGGTCGATGAACCGGTCGGCGTGGTTCATCTCCTCGATCGATTCCTTGCGCCAGAACTTGGCCAGATCGATATAGCCCCAGTTGTTGAGCATGCGGAAATGCAGCCAGTATTGGCTGACGGCGGTCAGCTCGCTACGCAGGCCGCGGTTCAGATACTCGATGACCTTGGTGTCGCCCTTCATAGCCCCCGAACTCCTTGCAGTCTTTTCTGGCGGGGGCAGTCACGTCAGGCGGCGACTCCCTCATCCGCAGTTTGGAGCAAAACCAAACTGCAAGCCTGAGCGCAAGCTGTCGAGCAGGCATGGCTGCCCTCCGATGGCTCGTCCTGACCGAGCGCGCTCCGCATGATGGCACGGATGGTCCGGGCGCAGCGCCCGCATTTCGGGCTGCATCCGAGGCAGGCATAGACCTGGGCCGGTGTCCGGGGGCATCCCGGTCCGGGGGCCAGGCAGGAGCGAACGGCGCCGTCGGAAAGGACGTTGCAAGAACAGACGATCATGCGTGCCGCAGATCCCGCCTTCTTCCAGTGCGGCCCGAGGGTTCCGGGCCGAACTCCTGCACTCCGCCAGATTAGAAAAGTTGAAAACTAGCGAAGTTTCAACATCTTACTGGTCTTTTTCGGAAATGGCATCCGACTTTGACCGGGTCAAGAGACCCGGTTCGATATGTTCGGGCCCAGCCCCCATGCGCCGGGGCGCCCGACCCGGCGGCGGGGCGTCAACGCGCGAGTTCGCGCAGCCCCAGGCGGATCAGGACCCTGGCCTCGGCCTCCGGCCCGGCTTCCCTCAGCGCCGCGGCGATGGCGGTCGCGGCCTGGATCTGCGGGTAGCCGAGATTGACGAGGGCCGACACGGCATCGGCCACCGGCCCGGGGGGGGCGCCGGTCTCCGCGGCGCCGCCCAGGGCGACCAGGGCGGGATCCATGGGGGTGAAGGCGGGGGCCTTGTCCTTCAGCTCGGCGGCCAGCCTCGCGGCGAGCCGCGGTCCCACGCCGGGTGCGCGGCTGATCGCCCCCTTGTCGCCCGTCGCGATGGCGCCGGCCAGGGCCTCCGGCTCCAGCACCGAGAGGACCCCGAGCGCCACCCGGGCGCCGACGCCCTGCACGGTCTGGAGCAGGCGGAACCACTCCCGCTCCGCATCGGACCGGAACCCGTAGAGGCGGATCATGTCCTCGCGGACATACGTCTCGATGGAGAGTTCCGCGGGCTCGCCGACCTTGGGCATGCGCTGAAGGGTCCGGGCCGAGCAATGCGCGATGTATCCGACCCCCGAGACGTCGAGGATCACGAAATCCTCTCCGAACGAATCCACCACGCCCCTGAGTTTACCGATCATTCCAAGCCCGCCCGCTGTCGAGGGATGCCTACAGAAGCGCAAGCGCGTCCGCCAGACGCGCTTGAGCCGGCCGGGACTTCATGAAATCACGGGCGCCGCGCCGGCCGAGCTTGGCCGGCCATGGGGGGACGAGCATGCGCGCGCCACTTCTTGCCCTGCTGGGCCTGCTGATCCTGGCGCCCGCGCGGGCGGCGGAGGACCCCGCCGCGGCGGCCGTTCCGGTCGCGCCGAGCGCGGATCCGACCCAGGTGCGGCCGGGCGCGTACGTGCTCGATCCCGACCACGGCAAGATCACGTGGTCGGTCTCGCACCTCGGCTACTCGACCTATTACGGGCAGTTCGCCGGCCTGACCGGCACCCTCACCCTCGATCCGAAGGCCCCGGAGAAGAGCCGCCTCGCCGTGAGCGTGCCCCTGGCCGGGGTGATCACCGGCAGCACCCGCCTGAACGAGCACCTCGCGGCGCCGGACTTCTTCGACACCGCGAAGTTCCCGGCGGCGACCTTCACGGCCACCACGGTCGAGCCGACGAGTCCGACCACCGCGCGGATCACCGGCGACCTCAACCTGCGCGGCACGGTCCGGCCGCTCGCCATCGACGCGACCTTCAACCAGGCCGGGATCCATCCGGTCGACCACCGCTATACCGTCGGGTTCGACGGGCGGGCCATGGTCAAGCGTTCGGAGTTCGGCATCAACGCCTACCTCCCGGGCCTCGGCGACGAGGTGAGCCTGCGCATCGAAGGGGAGTTCAAGGCGGTTCCGTGAGGACGTTGCCGTGCGGCGGGCCGGGTGACGCCGGCCCCGGCGCGGGTGTAGGCAGCCGCCGTCGCTGCACCGCGTCGGAGAGGTGGCCGAGCATGACGAAGCGCGTTGTCGACGGGGTCCGGACAAGCCAGACCCGGCGGGACGGCCGAGACGGCCTCGTGGAGGTCCGAGCGCTGCGCCGGCCATCTCTCTTCCTGGCCCTGGTCCTTGCCGGACCGGCCTGCGCGCAAGCGCCCTCCCCCGCGCCCGTCGCCCCGGCATCCCCCCTCGACAGCTACGCCGAGGCGGCGGCCACGACGATCATCGCCGAGCAATCCTGTCCCGGGGTTCAGGTGAAGGCCGGACAGCTGACGACCCTGCGCCTCGGCGCCCGGGTCAATGCCGGCCAGGAAACCGTACTGCAGGAGAAGCTGCGGACGCGCGCCTCCCAGGTCCGCCAGCAGCTCGCCGCAGACGGCCGCGAAGCGTGGTGCGCGGGGGCGCTGGCGGCGTTCGGGCCGCAGGGCAGCGTCGCCAGGGGAATCCTGGCCACCGGAGCGCCGATCCGCTGAGCGCGTCCGGCGAGGATTGACACGGCGGTGCCTCGCCCCTACTGAGCCCGCATGGCGCGCGGCCTCTCAAGGGGTCCGCGCGTTTCGCGTTGTCCGGGCTCAAGCCCGCGCAATGACTTCAAACAAGAAGCCGGTCCAGGGGCAGCCGCCCCGGAGGCCGTTCGAGAACACGAGAGAACGATGTTCGCAGTCATCAAGACGGGCGGTAAGCAGTACCGCGTCGCCGCCAACGACACCATCACCATCGCCACCCTGGCCGGCGAGGCCGGCGAGGCCGTGACCTTCGGCGAGGTCCTGCTGTTCGCCGACGGCGCGGGCGCGACTCAGGTCGGCGCCCCGACCCTGTCGGGCATCAGCGTCACGGGCGAGATCGTACGCCACGGCCGCGACAAGAAGGTGATCGCCTTCAAGAAGCGCCGTCGCCAGAACTCGCGCCGCAAGCGCGGCCACCGGCAGGACCATACGGTCGTGCGCATCACCGGCATCCAGGCCTGAGGCACGGCCCCGCAGGGCGCGTAGCGGTCCGTCAGGGCCCGATCCGCGACCGCACCCCCGCAGATCAGAATTCGGAGTTCATCCCATGGCACACAAGAAGGCAGGCGGCTCGTCCCGCAACGGTCGCGACTCGGCTGGCCGGCGCCTCGGCGTCAAGAAGTTCGGCTCGGAAGCCGTGATTCCGGGCAACATCATCGTGCGTCAGCGCGGCACCAAATGGCATCCCGGCACCAATGTCGGCATTGGCAAGGATCACACGTTGTTCGCGCTGGTCCCGGGCCATGTCCGCTTCGAGACGCGCCGCGGGCGCGACTTCGTAGCGGTAACGCCGCTGGCTGAGGCCGCGGAATAACAGGCGGGCGCCCCACGTGGCGAAGCTGGCGTCCCGCCCGGTGTCCCACACCGGACCGGAGACGTCGTTGCCGGGCCCCTGACGGGCCGGGTCGGACGGAACACCGGGGAGGATGGGACGCCATCCTCCCCTTCGTCGTCTTGAGGCGGTGCCCCGGGCCGGGCGCACCGTCCCTGCGAGGGCACGATGTTCCCCGACCTGACCCGCGACGACGTCTTCCGGATCGAGACCCGCCGGCTGTGGCTGCGCTGGCCGACCGCCAAGGACGCTCCGGCCATCATGGCGCTCGCGGGCGAGCGGGCCGTGGCCGAGATGACCGCGCATATCCCGCATCCCCTGGGGCGCGAGGCGGTCGATGACTTCCTGGTGAAGGTCCGCGGTGCCAACAACGCCGGGACGGGCCTGACCCTCGCCCTCACCCTGCGCGCCGCCCCCGGCCGCCTGATTGGCCTAGTCGGAATCGCGGGGGACGCGGGTGCGCCGCATCTCGGCTACTGGCTCGGCCAGCCCTGGTGGGGGAACGGCCTGATGAGCGAAGCCGCCGGGGCCCTGGTCCACGCCTTCTTCGCCTATGCCGGGGGCACCTGCCTAACCGCGGGGGCGCTGCCGGCGAACCGGGCCTCGCAGCGCGTGATCGAGAAGATTGGGTTCCGCTGGACCGACCGGCGGTCGACGCCGAGCCCGGCCCGCGGCGGTGCACGGGACCTGGACTGGTTCGCCCTGGACGGCACCGAATGGGCCGCGCGCCAGCGGGTCACCGAGCCGGACCTGGCGGAAGCGTCCTGAGCGTCCCCGGGCGCCGGGCCCAATCGGGCACCCCATATTCATCGCCGGGCGGCCTACGGGCCGCCCGCAGGCACGAGCGACGAGACGGACCGTGAAATTCCTCGACGAAGCCAAGGTCTATATCCGGTCCGGTGACGGTGGCCCCGGCTGCGTCGCGTTCCGGCGAGAGAAGTTCATCGAGTTCGGCGGCCCGAACGGCGGGGACGGCGGACGCGGCGGCGACGTCTGGGTCGAGTGCGTCGAGGGGCTCAACACCCTGATCGACTACCGCTACCAGCAGCATTTCAAGGCCAAGAAGGGCGAGCACGGCATGGGCTCGAACTGCCACGGCGCCAACGGCGCCGACGCGGTGCTGAAGGTCCCGGCCGGCACGCAGATCTTCGCCGAGGACGGCGAGACCCTGATCGCCGACCTGACCGAGGTCGGCCAGACGATCCGGCTGGCCAAGGGCGGCAACGGCGGCTTCGGCAACGCCTATTTCACGACCTCGACCAACCGCGCGCCGAAACACGCCAATCCGGGCCTCGAAGGCCAGGAGATGTGGATCTGGCTGCGGCTGAAGCTGATCGCCGATGCCGGCCTCGTCGGCCTGCCGAATGCCGGCAAGTCGACCTTCCTGGCGAGCGTCACGGCCGCCAAGCCGAAGATCGCCGATTACCCGTTCACGACCCTGCATCCCGGGCTCGGCGTGGTCCGTTCGGACGGGCGCGAATTCGTGCTCGCCGACATTCCCGGCCTGATCGAGGGCGCGCACGAGGGTGTCGGCCTCGGCGACAAGTTCCTGGCCCATGTCGAGCGCTGCCGGGTGCTGCTGCACCTCGTGGACGGCACCACCGAGCACGCCGGCAAGACCTATAAGCTGGTTCGCGGTGAGATCGAGGCCTACGGCAACGGCCTCGCCGAGAAGCCCGAGATCGTGGCGCTGTCCAAGGCCGACGCGCTCGACGCCGAGACGCTCAAGAGCCAGGTGGCCAAGCTGAAGCGCGCGGCCGGACGGGCACCGCTGGTCCTGTCCTCCGCGAGCCGGAAGGGCGTGCCGGAGGCGCTGCGCGCACTCCAGGCCGAGATCGACGCCAGCGTGGAGGCGGACAGGGAGCCGGTGGCGGCGTGGGAGCCGTGATTGGCGGCGCGGCGCCTGCGCGATAAGCTGGCGCCGGAGACAGCCCGATGCCCAAGCTGCTGACGATTCGCGACGAGGACTTTCAGCGCGCGCGCAATCTTGCCAGCCGCCTCGGCACGTCACTCGACGAGGCCGTCGCGACGGCCCTTCGGGACCTGGATCGGAATACGTCCGCCGAGGGCGGGTTCGATCCTGACCAACAGGCCGAACTCGCGGCGATCCGGGCGCTCGTGGCCGAAGCGCGCCCACACATCGTACCAAGAGCCCTCAACGATCACGGCTGGCTCTACGATTGGAACGGTCTACCGGCGTGATCGCACTGGACAGTTCCGCTCTCGTCGCGATCGCGCTCGGCGAACCCGAGGGGCAGATCTTTGACGAGATCATCGTTCGTCATCGCGCGCTCGTGGGACCGCCGACCCTCCTCGAAACACGAATGGTACTCGGCTCTCTGATGCCAACCTTCGCCGATGCGTTTCTCGATCGCCTGATCGCCACGCCCAGCATCCGGACCGTCAATTTCGGCTTAGAAGCCTACCGAGCTGCTGCTCACGCCTTTGGCCGCTACGGCAAGGGTCAAGGTCATGCCGCCTGCCTGAACTTCGGCGACTGCCTGTCTTATGCCGTCGCCAAGGTCCACGCCGTACCGCTCCTCTTCAAAGGCAACGATTTCATCCATACCGATTTGGTGCCCGCCTACAGCCCGGCAGCTTGAGCGCGCCACCCCGGTTCCGATCCTCCCCTTCAGCCTTCGCCTAAGGCTGTCCAAGACCGCAGCCGTCGTCCAAACCGCCCCGTACCGCCCGTCCGCGAAGAATCATGATCCCCGCCCTCGAAGATTTCCGCCGCGTCGTGATCAAGGTCGGGTCGGCCTTGCTGGTCGACCGCAATGCCGGCCGCCTGCGACATGCCTGGCTCGCGGCCCTGGCCGAGGACATCGCCGAGCTGCACGGGCGCGGGGTCGACGTGCTGGTCGTGTCCTCCGGCAGCATCGCCCTGGGCCGGACGGTGCTGGGCCTGCCGCCGGGGCCCCTGCGGTTGGAGGAGAGCCAGGGGGCGGCCTCGGTGGGGCAGATCACCCTCGCCCGGCATTGGGCCGAGGCGCTGGGCCATCACGGCATCGTGGCTGGCCAGATCCTGGTGACGCCGCAGGACACGGAGGAGCGGCGCCGCTACCTCAACGCCCGGGCAACCGTGCTGAAGCTTCTCGAGATGCGCGCCGTGCCGGTCGTCAACGAGAACGATACGGTGGCGACCTCGGAGATCCGCTACGGCGACAACGACCGCCTCGCCGCCCGGGTCGCCACGATGATCGACGCCGACGTGCTGGTGCTGTTCTCGGATATCGACGGCCTCTACACCGCACCGCCGAAGAGCGACCCGGACGCGCGCCATCTGGCGGTCATCGAACGCATCACCCCGGAGATCGAGGCGATGGCGGGCGGGCCGGCCTCCGAGCTGTCGCGGGGCGGCATGCGCACCAAGGTCGAGGCGGCCAAGATCGCCGTATCCGGGGGCACCCATCTGGTGATCGCGGACGGGCGCGGGAAGAACCCCCTGAAGGCGCTGCGGGAGGGTGCGCGCTGCTCGTGGTTCCTGTCCGGCTCCACGCCGACCGCGGCGCGGAAGACCTGGATCGCGGGGTCCCTCGAACCCAGGGGGTCGCTCACGATCGATTCCGGTGCCGTGCAGGCCCTCCGGGGCGGCGCCAGCCTGTTGCCCGTGGGTGTCCGGGCGATCGACGGCAGCTTCTCCCGCGGCGATGCCGTGGAGATCCGCGATCCCGAGGGCCGGGCGCTGGGGCGCGGCCTCGTCGCCTACGACGATGCCGAGGCCGCACTGATCATCGGGCATCCCAGCGCACGGATCCCGGATTTGCTCAACTATCCAGGCCGCGCCTGGATGGTGCATCGCGATGACTTGGCCCTGTTCTGAAGAATGCCGTGACGGAGCAGCATTGATGTCGAACGCGTCCGGTTAAGTATTGTTGGCGACTGTGACACAGCACACTTGTCGGTGCGCCGCACGATGTGCGAAGACAGCGCCCTTCCCCGTCGAGCCGGTGAACGGCTGTCGCGAACCGAGGACGCCAGCGTGCCCGTCCTGAATCTGAGATCGGACTTCGCTGAGGCCGACGCCCTGCCGGAGCAGATGGCTGCGATCGGCCGGCGCGCCCGTGCGGCCGCCCGGCGGATGGCGCTGGCCTCGGCGCAGACCAAGGATCTCGCTCTGAAGGCGATCGCCGAGCGCCTGCGGGCGAACCGCGACGAGATCCTGGCCGAGAACGCCCGCGACGTGGCTGCCGCGCGCAGCGCCGGTCAGACCGCCGCCCTGATCGACCGGCTCACCCTCGATCCCGGACGCCTGGCGGCGATGGCGGACGCCGTCGAGAAGATCGGATTGCTGGCCGACCCGGTGGGCCGCCAGCTCGCCGCCATCGAGCGGCCGAACGGCCTGCTGATCGAGCGCATCGCGGTGCCGCTCGGGGTGATCGGGGTGATCTTCGAGAGCCGCCCCAACGTCACCGCGGATGCCGGTGCGCTGTGCCTGAAGGCCGGCAACGCCGCGATCCTGCGGGCGGGCTCGGACAGCCACCGCAGCGCCATGGCCATCGCCCGGGCGATGAGCCGGGGGCTGGCCGATGCCGGCCTGCCGGAAGACGCGATCCAGCTGGTACCGACCCGCGACCGCACGGCGGTGGGCTTGATGCTCGCCGGCCTCGACGGCTGCGTCGACGTGATCGTGCCCCGGGGGGGGCGCGGTCTCGTCACCCGCGTTCAGGCCGAGGCGCGGGTGCCGGTCTTCGCCCATCTCGACGGCATCAATCACGTCTACGTGGCCGCCGCGGCCGATCTCGCCATGGCCCGCACCGTGCTGCTCAACAGCAAGATGCGCCGGACCAGCGTCTGCGGCGCCGCCGAGACCCTGCTGGTCGACCGTGCCTGCGCGGCGACGCATCTTACCCCCCTGGTCGGCGCCCTGCTTGATGCCGGCTGCGCCGTCCGCGGCGACGCCGAGACGCGGGCGGTCGATCCCCGGGTGACCGCCGCCGCGGAACAGGATTGGCACACCGAGTACCTCGACGCGGTCATCGCGGTCCGCGTGGTCGACGGGATCGCCGCGGCGATCGAGCATATCGAGACCTACGGCTCGCATCACACCGACGCGATCATCACCGAGGATGAGGCCGAGGCGGCCCGATTCCTGGCGGAGGTCGATTCGGCGATCGTGACCCACAATGCCTCGACGCAGTTCGCCGATGGCGGCGAGTTCGGGTTCGGCGCCGAGATCGGGATCGCCACCGGGCGGATGCATGCCCGCGGCCCGGTGGGCGTCGAGCAGCTCACGACCTTCAAGTATCGCGTCCACGGCAGCGGCCAGATCCGTCCGTGACATCGGCCGAGGGTCCGGCGTGCGGCTGAGTTTGCCGCCGAGCGCGCCCGGCATGCGGATCGGCCTCTACGGCGGATCCTTCAACCCCGCGCATCTCGGCCATCGCCACGTCTCCGTGCTGGCGATGCGTCGGTTGGGGCTGGACCGCGTCTGGTGGCTGGTCAGCCCCGGCAACCCCCTGAAGAGCCGCAAAACGCTCCCGACCGTTGCGGAGCGGTGCGCCCAGGCGCACCGGGTCGCCCGGCATCCGCGCATCGCCGTGACCGGCGTCGAGGCGGCCCTCGGCGTCCGCTTCACCGTGCAGACCCTGCGCTTCCTCACGCGTCGCTGCCCCGGCGTTCATTTCGTCTGGATCATGGGCGCTGATTCGCTCGGCACCTTCCACCGCTGGAAAGGCTCCGCCGAGATCGCGCGGCTCGTGCCGATCGCGGTCATCGACCGGCCCGGCTGGACCATGACCCCGCTGAGCACCCGCGCCGCCCAGCGGCTGGCGCAGGCGCGCATCCCCGAGGCCGCGGCCTCGACGCTCGCGCTGCGTCGGCCGCCGGCCTGGACCTTCCTCCACGGGCCGCGGTCGAGCCTGTCCTCGACGGAGATCCGTAACGGTATGCCGAGACGTGGCGGGGGTTCGGAGACGGCGCGGTTGCAATCGCCGCCCGATACCGCCAATTTCATGGCTCCCCGCGAGGGGTGACGCCGCCCGCGGCACCACGAGGAACCAGGACTCTGCCCGAAACCATTCATACGGAGACGATCCGCACCGCCGTTCTCGCCCCGGACGAGCCCGGCCAGGCGCGCTCGGACGATCTCAAAGCCCTCGCCCTCGACTGCCTCGACGAGATGAAGGCCGAGGAGACGATCGCCATCGACCTCGCCGGAAAGACGTCGCTGGCCGACACGATGATCATCACGTCGGGTCGCTCGCAGCGGCACGTGGGCTCGATCGCCGACAAGATCATCCAGGAGATGAAGAACCGCGGCTTCGGCAACGCCCGGGTCGAGGGCCTGCCCGCCTGCGACTGGGTTCTGATCGACGCCGGCGACGTGCTGGTGCACATCTTCCGTCCGGAAGTGCGCGGCTTCTACAATCTCGAGAAGATGTGGGGCGCCGATCGTCCGGTCGGGCTCGCCCTCGGCTAGGCCGGACCGACCGCTTGCGACTCGTCCTGGCGGCGATCGGACGGTTGAAGGCCGGACCGGAGCGGGAACTCGCGTCACGATATCGCGACCGCGCCGCCCAGTTGGGGCGCGGGCTCGGCTTCTCGGCCTGCGACAGCGTGGAGATCCCGGAAGCGCGCGCACGACGCGCCCTGGACCGCTGCACCGAGGAGGCAGCGCTGCTCGCCGCCCATCTGCCGCCCGGCGGTGTCCTGGTTGCGTATGACGAGCGCGGCCGTGCCGATATCCCCAGCGCGGCCCTGGCCGAGCGGTTGGCCGGCTGGCGTGATGTCGGGCGGCCGGCGCTGACCGTCGTCATCGGCGGGCCGGATGGTCTGGACGCCTCAATTCGGACGAAGGCGGAGCTGATCCTGTCCTTCGGGGCGGCCACCTTGCCCCACGGACTCGTGCGCGTGCTGGCCCTGGAACAGATCTACCGCAGCCTGACCATCCTGGCCGGCCATCCCTATCATCGGGGCGAGGCGGGCTGACCGGCGGTGGTCATGGTCGAAATCGATGCCGTCCGGGCGCGGGCCAATACCCCCATCGGCCCGTCGTCGTCCGGTCGCGCCTCCCGCCGTGTCCTGACCGCTCTGGTCCTGCTGGCCGCGGCCTATGGCGCGTGGCCCGCGCATGCCGAGACCCCGGCGCCCCCGGACTCCGAGGCGGCGCAGCGGGACAATGCGGAGCGCGACCGTCGCGCCGAGAACCTCAAGCGCGTGCAGGATGCTTTGGCCGCCAGCAACGGCCAGCGGGCGCAGTTCGAGGCCGAGATCGCCGCCATCGGTACGGACCGGTCCAAGCTCGACTCCGCTCTCCTCGACGCCGGCCGTCAGGCGCAGGCGACCGAGGACCGGCTGAGCCGCCTGGAGGAGCGGCTGAAGGCGATGAGCGAGAGCGAGGCCGCGATCCGACGCTCGCTCCAGGCCCGCCGGGGCGTGGTCGCCGAGATCCTGGCCGCGCTCCAGCGGATGGGACGGCGCCCGCCACCGGCGGTGCTCGTGAGCCCGGAGGACGTGCTCGCGGCCATCCGCACCTCGATGCTGCTCGGTGCCGTGGTGCCGGAGCTGCGTGGGGAGGTCGACACCCTGGCGGCCGATCTCGCGGAAATGATCCGCCTGCGCGGCTTGATCGCACAGGACAAGGAAGGCCTCACCAGCGACCTGACCGGGTGGGCGCGGGAGCGCCAGCGCCTCGAGGCCCTGGTGGCCGCCCGCCGTGCCCGCCAGGCGGAGGTCGAGAGCGGCCTCACCGCCGAGCGCCGCCGGGCTGCCGAGCTCGGTGCCCAGGCGAAGACCCTGAAGGATCTTCTGGACCGGACCGAAGCCGAGGCCGTGGCGGCCAAACGCTCCGCCGAGGAGGCGAAGGCGGCGGCCGAACGCGAGATCCGCGTGACGCAGGAACGATTTGCCGCGGCCGGCTTCCGCGATCCCGCGCGGCTGGCACCGAAAGTGCATTTTTCGGAGGCGCGGGGCGAAGTGCCGCGGCCTGTCAGCGGTCGGCTGGCGCGGGGCTTCAACCAGCCCGACGGCAACGGTGGAACCAGCCGTGGCGTGTCCTTCGCGACGCGTTCGAAGGCGACGGTCTCCTCCCCGGCCGACGGTTGGGTGCAGTTCGCCGGGCCGTTCCGGTCCTACGGGCAACTCTTGATCATCAACGCGGGCGACGGCTACTATCTCCTGCTCGCGGGGATGGAACAGATCAGCGTCGAGGTCGGCCAGTTCGTGCTCGCGGGCGAACCAGTCGGCAGCATGGGCGAGAAAGGCCCGGGCCCGACTGGGTCCGACGGCGATCCCACCCTGTACGTCGAGTTCAAGAAGGACGGCGGCTCCATCGATCCGGAGCCGTGGTGGGCGAGAAGCCCGACTAATACGGTACTTGGCGAGAAGGTTCGCGGCTGATGCGCAAGACGTCTCTGATCATGCTCGGCGCCTTCCTGGGTGCCGGCACCTCCATGGTGGCCACCCAGACCGACTTCCTATCGGGTCCCCGGGCGGTGGCCGCCTCGGCCGAAACCTATCGCCAGCTGAGCCTGTTCGGCGACGTGTTCGAGAAGGTCCGGACCGACTACGTCGAGAAGCCGGACGAGTCGAAGATGATCGAGTCGGCCGTCAACGGCATGCTGGCCTCGCTCGACCCGCATTCGAGCTACATGGACGCCAAGGCGTTCCGCGACATGCAGACCACCACCCGCGGCGAGTTCGGCGGGCTGGGCATCGAGGTCACCATGGAGGACGGCCTGATCAAGGTCGTCACCCCGATCGACGACACCCCCGCCGCCAAGGCGGGCCTGCTCGCCAACGACGTCATTACCCAGATCGACGACGATCAGGTCCAGGGCCTCACCCTGAACCAGGCGGTCGACAAGATGCGCGGCCCGGTCAATTCGAGCGTGAAGCTCAAGATCAGCCGCAAGGAGTCGAAGGACCCGATCGACGTCACCCTGACCCGCGACGTGATCAAGATCAAACCGGTCCGCTCCAAGGTCGAAGGCGGCGACGTCGCCTATATCCGCCTGACGCAGTTCAACGAGCAGACCTTCGACGGCATGCGCGCCGCAATCGACAAGCTGTCGAGCGACATCGGGCCTGACAAGATCAAGGGCTACGTGATCGACCTGCGCAACAACCCGGGGGGCCTGCTCGACCAGGCGGTGATGGTCTCGGACGCCTTCCTGGACCGCGGCGAGATCGTCTCGACCCGCGGCCGCAACCCCGACGAGACGCAGCGCTTCTCCGCAAAGTCCGGCGACCTGACCAAGGGCAAGCCCGTGGTGGTCCTCGTGAACGGCGGCTCCGCCTCGGCCTCGGAGATCGTGGCCGGCGCCCTGCAGGATCACAAGCGCGCGACCATCATGGGCACGCGCTCCTTCGGCAAGGGCTCGGTGCAGTCGATCATCCCGCTCGGCGGATCCGGCGCCCTGCGGCTGACCACGGCGCGCTACTACACGCCGTCGGGCCGCTCGATCCAGGCGAAGGGCATCGAGCCCGATGTCGAGGTCCTGCAGGACGTGCCGGACGAGCTGAAGGGCAAGGACGAGACCAAGGGCGAGGCCGGGCTGAAGGGCCACCTGAAGCAGAAGGACACCGACGAGCGCGGCGGCTCCTCCGCCTACATGCCGTCGGACCCAGCCAAGGACAAGCAGCTGATCGCGGCGGTCGACTTCCTGCACGGCATCCAGAAGGGCGCGGCCAACGGCACGCCGAACGCCCAGCAGCAGAAGCCCAGCCTGCCGAACTGATCGCCCAGACCACGAACGGCGCTATCCGCTCCCGCCCGGCCGACCTGCCGGGCGGGATTTTCGTATCCCGGGCTGGTCCTTAGGGGATCGTTAACCATACCGGCCGGCAATGGCGTCCGGGATCCGTGCCGCGTCCGGCGCGGCGGGACCGATTCCGTGTCGAGAGCCGCTTGACCGAGTCCACGGACGATATCCTCACGCGCCCCCTCGGCGTGCCGGAGGCGCAGGTGCCGGAGCAGCCCAGCGGGCGGTTCGGACGGCACCTCGCGGTCCTGCGCCGGCCGAGGGTCGCGGCGGGGGCCATCGCGGCCGCGCTCGCCCTGTCGGTCGGCCTCGTCGTCGCGCTCGGCGATCCCCAGGGCGGGGAGCCCCGCGCCGAGGCGATGATCGCGTTCCGCGAGCCCGCGGCGCGGCCGGCCGCCCCGGTGCCGGTGGCAGAGCCGTCCGTCGCCATGACCACCCCCGGACCGACCCAGCTCCAGCGCAGCGCGGAGGAGATCGAGTCCGCATCCGGCGTCACGGTGGTGCGTCCCCTCGGCTCGGCGCCGACCGATGCCGTGGTGATCCGGGTCCCGCCCCCCAACGCGCCGCGACTCGCCCCCGCGCCGGACCCGCGCATCAGCGAGACCGGCCGGCACGGCCTGATCCCGAAGCTCGGCGAGGGCCGGGTGCGCGCCCTCGACGTCTACGCCCGGCCCGAGGAGCCCGGAACCGGTCCGCGCATCGCCATCGTGGTGACCGGGCTCGGTGTTGGCCAGGCCGCCACCGCGGGTGCCACCGCGCGCCTGCCGGCAGCCGTCAGCCTGGCCTTCCTGCCCTATGGCGGCGAGGTCGAGCGCGCCGCCGCCCGGGCGCGCGATGCCGGCCACGAGGTCTTCCTCCAGCTGCCCATGGAGCCGTTCGACTATCCCGACAGCGACCCGGGCCCCCAGGGCCTGCTCACCGCCCTGAAGGGCCCCGAGAATGTCGACCGCCTCGCCTGGGCGCTCGCGCGCTTCCCGGGCTATGTCGGCGTCGTGAACTACATGGGCTCCAAGCTGATGGCGGATTCCGCCTTCGAGCCGATCCTGCGCGAGATCGGCGCCCGCGGCCTCGGCTTCCTCGACGACGGCACGAATCCGAAATCCCCGGCCGCGCCGGCCAACAAGGCCCGCACGCCGATCGCCCGTGCCGAGATCGTCCTCGACGCCACGCCGCGCGCCGACGCCATCGACGCCGCCCTGATGCAGGCCGAAGCCCGGGCCCGGGCCAACGGCTTCGCCCTGATCTCGGCGAGCGGTGCGGCCCTCAGTGTCGACCGAATCGCCCGCTGGGCGCGGGATCTCGATGCCCGGGGGCTGCGGCTCGTCCCGGCCAGCGTCGCCCTGCGCGGCGCCCGCGAGAAGCGGGTTACTACGGCCGATTGAGTGAGCTCGCGAAACGCTCCCGCACCGATAGTCTCCGGGCGCAACGGGAGGGCCGCGTCCCCGATCGGCGTTGCCGCGCCCCGCGGGCCTGACCTATGGTCCGGCCGATGACGACGGATTCGGATCCCGGCAGCGCCCTGCCCTACCGCCCCTGCGTGGGCGTCGCGCTGATCGCGCCCGGAGGCGGCGTCTTCGTCGGACGCCGGAGCAAGGATGCGGGGCCCGAGCACGTCTCAGGCCCGTACATGTGGCAGATGCCGCAGGGCGGCGTCGATCCGGGCGAGGATCCGGAGGCGGCCGCGCGCCGCGAACTCTACGAGGAGACCAACGTCCCGCCGGAGGCGCTTCGCCTGCTCGCCGAGATTCCGGACTGGCTCGCCTACGACCTGCCGCCCGACGTGATGAAGCAGGCGTGGCAGGGGCGCTACCGGGGGCAGACCCAGAGATGGTTCGCCTACGGCTTCCTGGGTGACGAGTCCTCGATCGACGTGCTGCGTCCGGGGGGCGGCGCCCACAAGGCCGAGTTCGACGCGTGGCGCTGGGCCCGCTTCGCCGAGCTGCCGGACCTGATCGTGCCGTTCAAACGCCCGGTCTACGAGCGCGTGGTGGCGGCCTTCTCGGGTCTCGAGCGCTGGGCGGACGCTTCGTGACGCTGCGGCCGGGGGTCTGAGACCGTGCGCTGGCTCATGGTCCCGCTCGGCTTGGCCCTCGCCTGGGTCGCGTTCACGATGAGCCCGCTCTGGTCGCTCTACGATCTCTCGCAGGCGGTGCGCCGGCACGACGCGGCCTATATCGAGAGCCACGTGAACTTCCGGACGCTCCGCCTGTCCCTGGTGCGTCAGATCACGGCGGCGATGCGGGTTGCCGCGGAGGCCGACCCGGACCTGGAGGCCCGTGATCGCCAGCGCCTCGGCGATGCCGCCTACGGGCTGGCCCTGGCCCTGTCCGAATCGATGGTCACCCCGGAGACGGTGATCGACCTGCTCGCCAATGGCTGGCCCGACAAGCTCGATCTCGAACGGCCGTCCGACACGCGGCCCGAAGGCCTCGCGATCCGCAGCGTCGGGCGGCTCCTGCCCTATTACACGGCCCTCGAAATGCGGGGCTTCCGCGCGGTGGTGATCCCGATCCCGCCCGAGGCGCCCCGCGGCGCGCGCACCCGCATCCGATTGCGGCTGCGCGGTCTGACCTGGCGCCTGGTCGACATCGAGATGGCCGACATGCTGCGCGACCAGATCGCCGCGAAGCTCGGCCAGGCGATGGCCCGGGCGAAGATCGGGGCGACCGGCGGGCAGGAGCCCTAAACCGAGCGGGGGCGGCGTCCCGAGGGGCGGTCGGCGCCGTTCGGAAGACGGCGGAGCGGACCGGGCGTTCGGAAGCCCGGTCCAGGCAGGCTGCGCGTCCCGCCGTGCCCGGAGGTCACTTCGCCTTCGGCGTGCCGGCGGCGTCCTTGGGCTCGCGGGCCTCGATCAGGCTCTCGGCCTTGTCCTCGTCGGTGTCGCCGCCCTGCTCGATGGTCTTGCCGGGGTTGGACAGCAACGACTTGGCGATCCCGAGCAGGACCTCGCACTCACCGGGAAACTTGTACGTGTCCAGCACGATGGCGGCGTCGCGCAGGGTCCGCAGGTCGCGCACCAGCTGAGCATTGGCATCCGCGCGCAATTCGCCCTTGGCGGCGATCGCCTCCTCGATCTTCGCGCCGGTCACGTCGCAGGCGGCGTTCGCCGGCGTGGCCGACAGCGCCAGGGCGAGGCCGAGTGCGGAAAGGGAGCGCCACATGGCGTGTGTCCTCGGAGGTCCGGGTCAGGCGTGATGGGGGAGCGCGGCGTTCAGCACGTCGCGGGTCAGCGCCACGAGCTGGCTCGGGCGATAGGGTTTCGGCACGAAGACCGAGCCGGAGACGGCGTCGCGGGCCGACAGGTCGGCGCGGCCACCGGAGGTGTAGACGATCGGGAGGTCCGGGCAGAGGCCCCGGGCACGGCGGGCCAGCGCGAGGCCGTTCGTGTTGCGAGCGAGATCGATATCGGTGAAGAGCATGTCCACGCTCTGGCTGGCCAGGATCGCCTCGGCCTGCCAGGCATCCGCGGCGGTGAGCACCCGATAGCCCGCGTCGAGGAGCGTTTCGGCGGCCAGTTCGCAGACGCTCGGCTCATCCTCGACCACGAGGATCGTGGCGGTGGCCGAGTCCAGAACGGGCATGGACGGGCAGACGAAAGCGGCAGCGAACGGAACCATGACGCAACTCCCACTCACCCGGCGGGGGCTCGGTGTCCCCCGGTCGGATCGCTGGGGCAACGGCCCCTCTCGACACGGCGTTCACCCTGTTTCCATCGAATTGCACGCGTTTGGTGAGCGCCGTCTTAACCGACCTCTCACGCCGGTGAACGAAGCGATCCAAGTGGTTAACGGAAGGTTACCGGGGCCGTACCGGGGGGCTGACGCGTGAGCCGGCTGCTGCAGCTCGGCCTCGGCCTGCTCCTCACGGGTCTGGCCGGATACGTGGATGCCCTGGGCTTCGTGCGCCTGGGCGGGCTCTACACCTCGTTCATGAGCGGCAACACCACGCAGCTCGCTGTCTTCGGCGCGGCCGCCGACTTCCACCGGCTGGTGCTGCCCGCGACGCTCATCCTCGCCTTCCTGATAGGCTCGGTGCTCGGCAGCGGCCTCGCAATCCTGGTCCCGGCCCGTTGGACCACGCCGGTGGTCCTCGCCTACGAGTCCCTCCTGATCCTCGGCGGCCTCGGGCTGGGCCTCGAATCACCGGAACTCGGCCTCGCCGCCTTCTTCGTCGCCGTGGCGATGGGCTCGCAGAACGCGGTCCTGGCGCAGGTGAAGGGCTTCCGCGCCGGCACGACCTTCGTCACCGGCGCCCTCTTCAGCCTGGGACAGAAGATCGCCCAGGCGCTGACCCGGACCGGCGATCCGCTGGGCTGGATCGGCGACGGCCTGGTCTGGCTGTCCCTGTTGTTCGGCGCATATCTCGGTGCGCAGGCCTACGGGCATTTCGCCCTCTACGCGCTGGTCGCACCCGCGGCCCTCTCGGGCGGCCTGGCGCTGCTGACGGCGATCCTGGTCTTGCGCACGGCACCGCCTGCCGCGAAGGTCCCCGCACCATGAGCAGTCCCGTCAGCAATCCCACCCTCACCAGTCACGTCGCCGCGCTGGAGCCCGGCGCGCACGTGGTCGCGGCCCATTTCCTGAAGGACGTGCCGGCCCTGGCGCTCAGCGACGGCACCGTCGCGCTGGCGCAGGTGGCGGGCCTGACGCGGCTCGTCGCCCATCCCGAGGGCGGGATCCTGGTGGCGGCCGGGATCGGCGCGCGCCTGCTCACCGGCGGCGACGACGGCCGGGTGGTCGAGGTCCGGGCGGACGGCGCCGTGGAACAGGTGGGATCCGCCAAGGGCGGCGCCTGGATCGACGCCCTGGCGCTCCATCCGGACGGCGCCGTGGCCTGGTCGGCCGGGCGCAATGTCGTGGCCCGGGACGCCAAGGGCCGCGAGCGCAGCTTCCAGGCCCCCTCGACCGGCCGTGGCCTCGTCTTCGCCCCGAAGGGCTACCGTCTCGGGATCGCCCACTACAACGGCGTCAGCCTCTGGTACCCGAACCTCGAAACCCCGGCGGAGGTGATCGACTGGAAGGGCTCCCACATCGACGTGACCTGGTCGCCGGACGGCCGTTTCGTGGTGACGACCATGCAGGAGAATGCCCTGCACGGGTGGCGGCTCCAGCCGGATCGCGGCCACATGCGGATGTCGGGTTATCCAGGCAAGGTCCGCTCGGTGGCGTGGTCGTCGGACGGGCACTGGCTCGCCACCAGCGGCGCCGAGGCCGCGATCGTGTGGCCGTTCGACTCGAAGGAGGGCCCGACCGGGAAGGCCCCCCGGGAATGCGGGGTCCGTTCCGCCCGGGTGTCGCGCGTGTCGTTCCACCCGAAGGCGCCGGTCTTGGCCATCGGCTACGAGGACGGCTGCATCCTGCTGGTCCGGTTCACCGACGCCTCGGAACTCCTGGTGCGGCCGTCCGTCGCGGGCAGCGGTGTGACCGCGCTCGCCTGGGACGGGCGCGGGAGCCGCTTGCTGTTCGGCTGCGGCGATGGGCAGGCCGGCCTGCTGACGCTTCCAGCGTGAGGCCCGGCATGCTCTGTGTCGATGCGCGATTCCCCGCGCCGGAGGCCTGACATGTTCCGCGTGCTCCGCACCCTCGGCATCGCCCTCGGCCTCCTCGGCGGCGCGGTGGCCGCGCAGGCCCCCGAATTCGCGCAGCAATACGCGCAGCGCATCGGCGGCGCCGCGGATGAATTGCGGCGGCAGGTGGCGGTGCTCGAATCGGACGCCCAAGCCTCCGGCACCACCCGCGAGGGCGCAGTCGACCGGCTGCGCAGCAACCCTGACGAGCTTGTGGCCCGGCGCGGTGCGGCCGCGCAGGCGGACATTGCCCGGCTCGCCCGGCTGAGCGCGCAGCAGCAGGCCCTGGCCTCGGCCACCAGCCCGCTCGGCCGCGTCGTCGCGATGTTGCGCGATCCCGACATGCCGGTCGCTGCAGCCGCCTATCGCGACTTCAGCCCGGCGATCCCAACCAGCGCCGACGGCCTGGCCGCCGGACTGATCGGCTTCTTCGCCGCCTGGGGCGGCTGGCGGGTGGTGTCGGATCTCGGCCGGCGCGCGGTGCGGCGACGCCCGCGCGAGGCCGCCACCGTGGCCTGAGGCGATGCGCGCGGCGGCAAGGTGTGGCGCTGCGTCTACAGCGGCTTGCGCGAGGCTTGCGTATCGAGCAGGGATCCGGCCGTTCCGGTCCGGAAGAAGGCGCCTGATGCCCCGCGCGTCGACTCCCACCACCGCCGACCCGGCGCTCGACGCCGCCGCACTCCTGCGGCGCATCGGCTTCTTCGGCCTGTTCGTTGTGCTCCCCGTCCTGGCGCAGGTCGCCCGCCGCGCCTCGGTGATCCTCGCGCCGATCGCCGTCATTTTGCTGATCATCGCCAGCGTGATCGACCGGCGGCAGCGGCCGGTGCGCTCCTCCGCCTACCGCCTGCTGACGGCGCCGGCCTTCCTGGCGGGGATGCTCGTGGTGCTCTGGTCGGCGCTGTCCCTGACCTGGACGCCGTTCCTCGGGCCGGCCCTGGAGCGCCTCGTCAACCTCGCGGCCACGATCGGGCTGGCCCTGCTCGGCTATCTCGCCCTGCCCGACCGGATGCGGTCCGCGAACCTCTACCTGCTGCCCCTCGGAATCGTCGCAGGCGCGATCGTGGCGATCATGCTCGGGCTGTTCGGCGCCCACATGGCGCCGGCCGGGACCGAGGATGATGGCGCGCTCGACCGCGGCCTCGTGCTGCTCATCCTGCTGGTCTGGCCGGCGCTGGCATGGCTCCGGTCCCGGCGCCGCGACCGCGAAGCCCTGGGGGTCGCCCTGCTGGTTGCCCTGGCGCTCACGGTCCAGCCGGACGCGACCCAGATCGCCGCCCTGGCGGTCGGTTCCGTGGCCTTCGCGGTGACGAGCTACCGGCCGAAGCTCGGCGTGACGCTCACCGCCACCCTGTCCGCCGTCCTGCTCGCCGTGGCGCCGCTGCTGCCGTTCCTGGCGCGGCCCGTGGGCGCCGCCGTACTCGGTCCATTGGCGCCGGCGGTGCTGTCGCTGAAGAGCTGGCAGAAGGTGGTGACCACCGATCCGGTGCGGCTGATCACCGGCCACGGTTTCGAGACGGCCCTGCGCGGCCGCCTGGTCGGGCTGCTGCCGCTGAATGCGCCCACGACCGCTCTGTTCGAGTTCTGGTACGAGCTCGGAATCGTCGGGGCCCTCGCCGCAGCCTTCGCGCTCTACGCCTCGATCCGCCGGTCCGGGCGCGAAGGTCCCGCCCTGGTTCCCGGGGAGATGGGGTGCTTTGCGGCGGCCTTCACGGTGGCCTGCCTGGGCGTCGGGCTGACGGCAATCTGGTGGCTGACGACGCTCGCCATCGCGACCGTGGTGTTCGTGTCCGTGGAGCGGGGCCAGTTCCGCACCAATCGGCCGAAGGTCGCCAAGCTGCACCGCGTGATCGCCGGCCAGGGCTGAGGGTCAGCGCCGCTGGAAGCCGTGGAGGCGGATCCAGGCCAGGAACAGCCCGGGCCAGGCCGCCGCCGGCGTGCCGGGGGCACCGAGGCCGAAGCCGTGGCCGCCGCGCTCGAACAGGTGCAGTTCGGCCGGCACCCGCGCCTTGCGCAGGGCCGAGAACATCAGCAGCGGATGATCGGCCACCGCCACGGGGTCGTCGATCGCCTGGGCCAGGAAGGTCGGCGGCGTGTCCGGGCCGACCTGCAGGTCGACCGAATAGGTCTTCATCTCGGCCGGGGTCACGTCGTCGCCCACGAGGATCCGGCGCGTATGAGTCCGGTCGAAGGGTTTTCGCATCGTGATGACCGGATAGATCAATCCGGCCAGCGCCGGCCGCACGGGCTGCGCGTCGACGGTATCCACCGCGGCGTAGAGATCCAGGGCGCTGCCGACCGCGGTCTCGCCCATCAGGTGGCCGCCAGCCGAGAAGCCGAGCACGCCGACTCGAGCCGGGTCGATGCCGAACTCCGTCCCCCGGGCCCGGACCAGCCGGACGGCGCGCTGGGCGTCCTGGCGCGGCGCGTCGGGGCCCGAGCCCCAGCCCTCTGCCGGCAAGCGATAGACCAGCAGGAAGACCGTGATGCCGGCCGCATTCAGGACCCGCCCCACCGGGACGCCCTCGTTGCCGAGGGCGATGAACTCGTAGCCGCCCCCGGCCGCGACGATCATCGCGGCACCGTTGGCATTGGCCGGCCGCATGACCAGCAGGCAAGGCCGCGCCACCCGAGTGATGTCGCCGACAACACCCTCGACATAGCGGTAGCCGTCCGCGTCGGGCCCGCTGCCACCGCCTGGCGCCTCGCCCGGCCAGAGATCGATCACCTGCAGATCCGCCCCCGGCAGGGAGCGGGGCAGCGCCCGGATCGATTCATGCGAGGCCGGTTCCGGCGGCCCGTCGCTGGCGGCCCGCGCCGAGCGCAGGCCGAAGGCAGTCCCGAATCCGGCGAGCAGCAGGCGGCGGTCCAGGCGCAAGGGCGTCTCCCGGAAAAGCGACAGGTCGGGACCGGCGCGCGGTGCGGCCGGCTCCCGAAGGCGCGCCGGTCCAACGCCGCGGAGGGCCCCGGGGGTCCCGGACCTCAGCCGCGCCGTGCGATCACCGCGACGTAGAACCCGTCGGTGCCGGTGCGATGCGGGGTCATCTGGATGCCGTGAAGCGTGGTCCGCACCGCCGCCGGCAGCGAGGCCGGGCCCGCTGCGAGCACATCAGCGGCGGCGACCACGTCGAAGCGCCCGCGCCAGCGCGACAGCAACCCGTCCACGGCGGCGTCGTTCTCCGCGGCCAGCAGCGAGCAGGTCACATAGACGATGCGGCCGCCCGGCCTGACCAGCCGCGCCGCCCGGTCGAGGACCTGGGCCTGCTCGGCGGTCCGCAGGGCGAGGCTGCCGGGGCGCAGGCGCCACTTGGCGTCCGGATTGCGCCGCCAGGTGCCCGAGCCGGTGCAGGGTGCATCGACCAGAACCCGGTCGACCGTACCGTCTAGATCCTCCAGCACGTCGGCCCGCGCCTTGCCGCCCCGCGGCGTCCGGATCTCCGCCACGGCCCCGGACCGGCGCAAACGCTCGTGGATCGGCGCGAGCCGGCGCGGGTCGCCGTCGGTGGCGATCAGGCGGGCGCCGTTTCCGGTCTCGGCCGCGAGCGCCAGGGTCTTGCCGCCGCCGCCGGCGCAGAGGTCGACGATGGTCTCGCCGGTTCGCGGATCGGCCAGGAGGGCCGCGAGCTGGGAACCTTCGTCCTGGATCTCGTACCAGCCGTCGAGGAACTCGGCCTCGACATGGAGCGCCGGGCCGCGCCCGTCCGCACCGATCGGCACGCGCAGGCCCTGGGGGGCGTGCGGCGTCGGGGCCGCATCGAAGGCGGCGAGCGCCGGCAGCACGTCCTCGCGGCGGCCGCGCAGGGCGTTGACCCGGATGTCGAGGGGCGCGCGCCGGGCCAGGGCCTTCAGTTCCGGGATGAGGTCGTCGCCCAGAGCCGCCGCGAGGTCCGGCAGCACGAAGGCCGGGGCGTCCCCCGCCACCTCGGGCGGGGCGTCGTTCAGCGTGCCGCTGTCGAGGCGGGCCTGCTCCTCGGCGGTCAACGGCGCGGGCGCGAAGCGGTCCCCGGAGAACAACGCGGCCACCGAGGCCGCGGCCAAACCCTGCTGGAGCCGCAGAGCGCCGATCAGGACCGCGCGCGGGGTATCCGAGCCCATGATCCAGGCCGCGGACGACCGTCGGCGCAGGGCGTCGTAGACCAGGCTGGCGATGCCGGCCCGGTCGCCGGAGCCGGCGAAACGGTGGGCGAGGCCCCAATCCTTCAGGGCATCGGCCGCCGGCCGGCGCCGGTCTACGATGTCGGTGAGCACCTCGATGGCGGCGGAGCAGCGGGCGGCGGGGGTCAGGGGTCTGTTCCTTCAGAATGAGTCGAACAAGGCGCGAAACGGCCACGCTTGTCCCACGATGCCGCCACGATACGGCCGAGCTTCGAGCACGATCGCGGCTCAGAACGCGTCCGGGTGGTCCGCCGCGCGGATCGCCGCGTGTCGTATGGCATCCACCCGTCGCGGACCAGGGCGGTCCGAGACCGGGCGGACACCGGGAGTCTCTCAGCGCATGTCGTCAGCCGTTCGCATCGCCCTCGCGGCCCTGGTCGCCGCCTCCCTCGCCGCCTGCGCGAGCGCACCGGCCGCCCAGCCGGATCTGACGCCGCCGCCGCGCCGGCCGGTCGACGCCAAGACGCAGCTCGAATACGGCGCGCCGCCGGCGCCCCCGCCCGGCCGCTACTGAGTTGGCGGCGGCTCAGGCCGCCTCCCGCCCCTTCCGCGCCTCGTAGGCCTTCAGCCCCGTATAGACCTGCGTGAGCAGCGGGAAGGCCGCCGCCGGGGCAAGCCGCCGGCCGCGGGCGATCAGGTCGCCGATCACGTGATCCGCCTCGATCCGCCCGCCATTCTCGATGTCGCGCAGCATCGAGGCCGTGAAGGTCGAGCCCGCGGCGGTGAGCTGCCCCCGCGCCCGCTCGGCCACCACGGTCCGCGGCGGGAAGCCGCTCGCCGCGGCCACGACCGTGCATTCCCCGTGCAGCGCCGCCATGAAATCGGCGCCGCCAGGCGCCGCCACGATGTCGCCGACGGCGGCGCGCATCAGGGTCGTCGCCCCGGCCAGCGTCGCGAGGAACACCCACTTCTCCCACATCTCCAGCAGGATCGCGTCGCTCAGGCGCGGCTGGAACTTCAGGCCGCGCATGAGGGTGTCGACCGCCTCGATCCGGGCCGTGCGCGCTCCGTCCCACTCGCCGTAGGTGATGCTGCACAATTCGCTCATGTGGCGGATCGCGCCGTCCGGCGCGAGGGTCGCGGCGATGGCGCAGGAGCCGCCGAGCACGCGCTCCGCGCCGAAGCGGGCGTCGAGGGCATCGAGATGCGACAGGCCGTTCAGCAGGGGCAGGATCGCCGTCTCCGCCCCCACCGCCGGGGCGAGATCCGCCAGCGCGCTGTCGAGGTCGTAGGCCTTGCAGGACAGGACGATCAGGTCGAACGCGCCCGCCTCCGCCAGCCGGTCGGCGGTGACGGTCTGCGGATTCGGGATGTGCAAATCCCCGAGCGGCGAGTGCAGGACGAGGCCGTTCGCGGCGAGCTTCTCCGCCCGGGCCGGCCGGACCAGGAAGGTCACGTCGGCGCCCGACTCGGCGAGGCGCGCCCCGTAATAGCCGCCGGTCGCTCCGGCCCCGACGATCAGCGTGCGCATGGGGATCCTCAGGTCCGCGACGGATAGTTCGGGCTCTCGCGGGTGATCGTCACGTCGTGGACGTGGCTCTCGCGCAGGCCGGCATTGGTGATGCGGATGAAGCGCGCCCGCTCCTGAAACTCCGGGATGGTCGCGCCGCCGACATAGCCCATGGCGGCGCGCAGGCCTCCGGCGAGCTGGTGCAGGACGTTGCCCACCGGCCCCTTGTAGGGCACCTGCCCCTCGATCCCCTCGGGGACGAGCTTGTGGGTGTCGTTGACCTCGGCCTGGAAGTAGCGGTCGGCCGAGCCCCGCGCCATGGCGCCGACCGAGCCCATGCCGCGATACGACTTGTACGAGCGGCCTTGATACAGAAAGACCTCGCCCGGGGCCTCGTCGGTGCCGGCGAGCAGGGAGCCCAGCATCGCCACCGAGGCGCCCGCGGCGATCGCCTTGGCGAGGTCGCCGGAATACTTGATGCCGCCGTCGGCGATCACCGGAATGTCGGCCTCGGCGGCGGCCTCCACGGCCTCCATCAGCGCGGTGAGCTGCGGCACGCCCACCCCCGCCACGATCCGGGTCGTGCAGATCGAACCCGGGCCGATGCCGACCTTGATCGCGTCCGCCCCGGCATCGATCAGCGCCTGCGCGCCCTCGCGGGTGGCGACGTTGCCGGCCACCACCTGCACGGCGTTCGACAGCTGCTTCACCCGGGCGACGGCATCGAGCACCTTGATCGAGTGGCCATGCGCCGTATCGACCACGATCACGTCGCAGCCGGCATCGATCAGGCGCTCGGCCCGCTCGAAGCCGCTGTCGCCGGTGGTGGTGGCGGCCGCCACCCGCAGGCGCCCCTGCTCGTCCTTGACGGCGAACGGGTAGGTGATGCGCTTCTCGATGTCCTTGACGGTGATCAGGCCGATGCAGCGGTAATGGTCGTCGACGACCAGCAGCTTCTCGATGCGGAACTGGTGCAGCAGGCGCTTGGCCTCGTCCTGGGTCACGCCCTCGCGGACGGTGATCAGGCGGTCGCGGGTCATCAGCTCGGCGACCGGCTGCGCCGAATTCGTGGCGAAGCGCACGTCCCGGTTGGTCAGGATGCCGACGAGCTTGCCGCGCGACCCGTTCGGACCCCGCTCCACCACCGGGATCCCGGAGATGCGGTTACGCTTCATCACCTCGAAGGCGTCGGCCAGGGTCTCGTCCGGATGGATGGTGATCGGGTTCATCACCATGCCGGACTCGTATTTCTTCACGAGCCGGACCTGCTCGGCCTGCTCGGGCGGCTCGAGGTTGCGGTGGATCACGCCCATGCCGCCGCTGGCCGCCATGGCGATGGCCATCGGCGCCTCGGTCACGGTGTCCATCGCCGAGGCGAGGATCGGTAGATTCAGGGGGATCGACCGGGTGAGGCGCGAGGCGACGTTGACCTCGGTCGGCATCACCGAGGAGGCGGCGGGCCGCAGGAGCACGTCGTCGAAGGTCAGCCCTTCGATGATCGATGCGGAGTCTACTTGGGCCATGTGCCAACTTTCCTCGGACGGCCGCGCCTGTGGGCTCGCGCAGCGGGATCGGGTTGGCAAGTGGCAGTATCACGGGGTCCGCGGTGGCGCCAATGCGCCGTCGCCGCGCCGCAGCGGGAAAACACGCATGGCTCCCCCGCTTTTTCGCACTCCGATCGGCGCGGTCAGCGCCTCGCCTTCGCGGGTCCCTGATCGGTGTATTCGGGCGGCAGGCCGATATAGTCGCCCAGGATGCCGTCGATCCCCGGGGCCCGGCCATAGGCCTCGCAATCCGGGTCGGGGGGCGCCTCGCCCAGGGTGGTGACGCGGATACGGTCCCAGGTCGGCAGGGTGTTGGGAGCCGTGAACGGGTCCGTGCCGGTCGCCAGCAGGTAGCTGAAATCCTGGCCGAAATCCCCGGCGAGGTCGTAGGCGTCGCTCGCCCGGGAGAAGCGCGGCTGGCTGGTGAAGGAGTTCGCGGCCCCGCCCCAGACCATGGCGGCGCGCTGCTCGCGCCTCCGGTCCAAAGCCTCGGCCTCCACGGTGAGGCTGCCCAGCCCGATCGGCACCCGCGGGATCGGCACGCGCCCGATGCCCTCGGCGGCGCTGAGCCCGAACTGGGAAGCGACCGTGACCCCGGCCGAACCCGCGATGGTCGCGCCGGCGCCGAGGAGATCCGTGGGATCGACGCGGGTGACCTGGGCGCGCACGGTCAGGTCCGCGTCGCGCCCGGTCACGACATCGTATCTCAGCGACAGGTCGTAGCAGAGCGCCCGGTCGGCGGCGTTGGCGATCAGGCGGCGCTCGGCTGCGGTCAGCGGCACGGCCCCCGCCACATCGGCGTGGAACGCCGTCGGGATGATGCGCACGGTGCGCGCTTTGGCCAGCGCCGGCCGGTCCACGTAGATCCGGGCGGCGGACGCGACCTGATCGCTCGCCTTGAGGCGATCGTAGCGGGTCAGCGAGCCGCGATCGTTGAGGAGGACGGTGCCGCAGGCCGCCACCATCGAGAGGAGCGCGACGCCGGCGGCGATCCGCGGCAGGGTGCGGGCCGGGCTGGGGCTGGGCTGCATCGAACTCCTCGTGACCCGGCGCCGTGCCGAATTGCGCCGACATCACGGCGGCGTGATCGAGACATAGCGATCGAGCCGCGCGCAAAACAGGTAACGGCGCCCGCTGCGCAACGTCTGTTGCAGGATGGATACATAAGCGAAACACGAGGATGCGAGGTCGCCGCCCTGCCGTGCAACCGGCGCGGCGTGCCGCGCGTCTGCCCCCCGATGCCCTCCGCCGCCCAAAAACCGCTCTGGATCGTCCCCCTGACGGTCGCCACCGCGCTGTTCATGGAGAACACCGATTCGACGGTGATCGCCACGGCGCTGCCGAGCATCGCCGCGAGCCTCAGCGAGGACCCGATCGCGCTGAAGCTCGCCCTGACCTCCTATCTCGTCAGCTTGGCGATCTTCATCCCGGTGAGTGGCTGGATGGCCGACCGCTACGGCTCGCGCACCGTCTTCCGCGCGGCGCTCGTGGTGTTCATGGCCGGCTCCCTCGCCTGCGCGGCCGCCAACGGGCTGGCGTGGTTCGTCGCGGCGCGGTTCCTCCAGGGCATGGGCGGGGCCATGATGGTCCCGGTCGGGCGGCTGGTCGTGCTGCGCAGCGTGCCGAAATCGCAGCTCGTCACGGCGCTGGCCTACCTGACCTTCCCGGCCCTCGTCGGACCGGTGCTCGGCCCGCCGGTCGGGGGCCTGATCACCACCTGGTTCGACTGGCGTTGGATCTTCTTCATCAACCTGCCGATCGGCTGCGCCGGGATCGTGCTGGCGACCCTGTTCTTCGAGGATGTCCGCGAGCCCGAACGGCCGCCCCTCGACATCCTGGGTTTCCTGCTGCTCGGGACGGGGCTCGCCGCGCTGATGCTGGGCCTCGCCTCGATGGGACGCCACCTGCTGCCGCCCGCCGTCTCCTGGGGCTGCCTTGCCGGCGGCGCGGTGCTGCTTCCGCTCTACTGGGCCCATGCAAGGCGGGTCGCCCACCCGATCGTCCGGCTCGACCTGATGCGCCGCTCGACCTTCCGGGTCGCGGTGCTCGGCGGCAGCCTGTTCCGGATCGGCACCGGGGCGATCCCGTTTTTGCTGCCGCTGATGCTGCAGGTCGGGTTCGGGCTCGACGCCCTGCATTCTGGTCTGATCACCTTCGCGGCAGCGGCCGGCGCGATGTTCGTGAAGACCCTCGCGCCGAAGATCCTGCGCCGCACCGGCTTCCGGACCCTGATGACGTGGAACGCGCTGCTCGCCTCCGTCTTCCTGGCGGTGAACGGGCTCTACACCGCGCAGACGTCCCATTGGATCATGGTGGCGCTGCTGTTCGTGGGCGGCTGCGCGCGCTCGATCCAGTTTACCTGCGTCAACGCCATCGCGTATGCCGATCTCGAATCCCGCGAGATGAGCGCGGCCACGAGTTTTGCCAGCGTCTGCCAGCAGCTGTCATTGAGCCTCGGCGTCACCCTCGGCGCCCTGGCGCTGGAGGGGACCGCGGGCCTCCACGGCCGGACGCAGATCGAGGCGGCCGATTTCGGGCCGGCCTTCTTCGCCGTGGCGGTGATCTCGGCGGTCTCGGCGCTGGCCTTCCGCCGCCTGACGCCGGATGCCGGGTCGGAGATCTCGGGACGCCACGCGATCGCCGCCGCCGCTCCCCCTCCGACCGCCACCGCCGCCGAGATGCGGCCGCGGCACGGCTAGTTGCCGCTCAGGCCGCCGCGCGGGCGGGGGAACGGCCGGGCGGCCGCTTGGCGCCCCTGGCCGCGGGGGCCTTGCCGGCGGTCTTCCCGGTGGGCTTCGCGCCCTGCGGCGCCGCACCGGAACGCCAGCCCTGCCAGCTCCAGGCGCCGGGGCCCGTCAGGGCGTACATCAGAAAACCGCCGGCCAGGCCGAGATCGGCCAGCAGCAGCGTGCGCTCCGCGACCGCCGCCGGGCCGATGTAATGCCAGAAGGCGTGAAGCACGAAGGCGGTCAGGGCCGCGAAGACGGCGAGCGCCAGCCCCGTGAGCCGCGGCAGCACGCCCAGGATCAGCGCGAGCGGCCCGAAGACCTGCACGACCACCGCGGCCGTGGCGACGGCGTTCGGGAACGGCACGCCGGACCCGGCCAGCGTCAGCGCGAAGCCCGAGACGTTGAGGGCCCGGGCGATCCCGGTGGGCAGGAGCGCGGCGGCCAGGAGCAGCCGCGCGGCGAGAAGCGTTCCGTCCTGGGCGCGGGCGATCATGGGGGGTCCGGTCGGCGGCGAAGCTGACCGGAGCTTGGCCCGGTCCGCTGAAGACCGGGTTAAGCCGCCGCCTCAGCCGGAGACGCCGCCGCGGAACAGGCGTCCGCGCTCGGTCCAGGCGACGACGACCAGCGCCAGCCCGCCGAGGCCGGCATAGCCGAGGCCCACCGGCACCACCGTCCCGTCGAAGGACTGCCCGATCAGGAAGCCGCAGAGGGCGCCGAGGAGGGTGGTGTAGAAACCGAGGAACGAGGAGGCGGTGCCGGCGATCGCACCCAGCGGCTCCAGGGCGAGCGCGTTGAAGTTCGGCATGGCGAAGCTGATCAGGAACTGGTTCAGCGCCAGGATCGACAGGAACAGGGCCAGCGGCGGCTGGCCGTGATAGGCGAGCCCGACGCCGACCTGGAGCAGGCCGACCGCCGTGAAGGCGATGACGCCGCCATGGGACAGCGCCCGCATCCCGAGCCGCCGGACGACCCGGGCGTTGATCAGCGTCGCCGTCCCCATGGCGCCCGCCACCAGCCCGAAGGCCAGGGGAAAGAGCGGGCCGAGATGGTACAGGCCGGTATCGAACACCTGCTGGGCCGAGCCGACATAGCCCATGATGCAGCCGGTCATCAGCCCGAGGGCGGTGGCGTAGCCGACGGCGACGCGGGTCCGGAGCGTCAGGCGGATCGCCTCCCAGGTGGAGGCCGGCGAGAGCGGCCGGCGGTATTCCGGGTGCAGCGTCTCGGGCATGCGCATCGAGAACCAGAGCGTCAGCCAGAAGGCCAGCACCAGCATCGAGACGAAGACGTAGACCCAGGAGCCCAGCGCCAGCATCATGCCGCCGATCGCCGGCGCGACCATCGGGACGATGAGAAACACCATCATGGTGAGCGACATCACGCTCGCCATCTCGCGCCCCGAGAAGCGGTCGCGCACGATCGCCACCGAGAGGACGCGCCCGCCGGCCGCGCCGATGCCCTGGATGATTCGGGCCGCGAGCAGCCAGCCGAAGCTGGGGGCGATCATGGCGAGCCCACAGCCGACCACGTAGATCGCGAGGCTGACCAGCAGGACGGGCCGGCGCCCGACGGCGTCGGAGACCGGCCCGTAGACGATCTGCGCGAAACCGAAGCCGATCATGTAGACGTAGACGAGGAGCTGCAGCCGGTTGGGATCCGGCACGGCGAAGCGCGCCTCGATCGCCGGGAAGGCCGGCAGCAGGTTGTCGATCGAGATCGCGGTCACCGCCATCATCAGAGCGATGATCGCGACGAACTCGACGAAGCCCGGGCCCGACCAGGGGCGTGGGGCGCGGGTCTCCTGGACCGGCGGCACGGGCCGGATCACGACTGTCAAGGCGGGCTCACGGGATGCGCGGGGACGGGCCGATCAGGGCTCGCTCATCGCGGCACACTTATGACGATCCCGCCCGCCCGGCGCAGCTCAGGCCGGCAGCGGGTGCAGGGCCGGTTCGGCGGGCCTGCGCCCGACGAAGCCGGCCATCAGCGCCGCGACGAGACAAAGCAGCCCCGCCGACACGAAGGCGCCGAAATAGGTTCCGGTATCGGTCCGGACCATGCCGGCGAGCCAGGCCGCCGAGGCGGCGCCGATCTGGTGGGCGGCCGCGATCCAGCCGAACATCAGCGCGGCGTTCTCCTCGCCGAAGGATTTCCCCGCGAGCTGCACGGTGGGCGGCACCGTGGCGATCCAGTCGAGCCCGTAGAACACGGCGAACAGCGAGAGGCCGTAGAAGCTGAGGTCGAAGGAATAGGGCAGGAAGATCAGGGACAGCCCGCGCAGGCCGTAATACCAAGCCAGGAGCTTGCGCGAATCGAACCGGTCCGTGAGCCAGCCCGAGGCCGTGGTGCCGATCAGGTCGCAGATCCCCATCAGCGCGAGCAGCCCCGCCGCCGTCACCTCGGCGATGCCGTGGTCGATGCAGGCGGGGATCAGGTGCGTGCCGACCAGCCCGTTGGTCGAGGCACCGCAGATGAAGAACGTGCCGGCGAGCAGCCAGAAATCCCGGGAGCGCAGGCCCACCCGCAGGCCGCGCAGGGCGCGCATCGCCGGGTTCTCGGTGAGGACCGGCGTCGGCGTCACCGTGGTTTCGCCGTAGCGCGGCAGGCCGAGATCCGCCGGGCGGTCGCGCAGCAGCAGGGCGGCCAGCGGGATGAGCGCGAGGGTCGCGGCCGCGACCACCAGCGAGACCGAGCGCCAGCCCTGCCCCACGGCCAGGGAGGCCAGCACCGGCAGGAAGACGAGCTGTCCGGTGGCGCTGCTCGCCGTGAGCATTCCCAGCACCAGCCCGCGACGCTTGCCGAACCAGCGCCCAGCCACGGTAGCCCCGAGCACGTTGGCGACCATGCCGGAGCCGGAGCCGACCACGACGCCCCAGAGCAGAACCATCTGCCACGGCGCGGTCATGAGGCTGGTCGCGGCCGTGCCGATCGCCAGGATGAGGAGCGCCGTACAGACGGAGCGACGCAGGCCGAACCGCTCGATGATCGCCACCGCGAAGGGGCCGATCATCCCGTACAGGAAGATGTTGAGCGCGATCCCGACCCCGATCATGGACGCGGTCCAGCCGAATTCCCGCTCCCAGGGCACGATCAGCACGCTCGGCGTGGCGCGCACGCCCGCGCCGACGAGCAGGACCAGGAAGGTCACCGCGGCGACGATCCAGGCGTAGTGCAGGCGCGGCGCGGGACGCGTCTCGGCGAGGGATGGCATGGTCGGGCTCCGGGGCGAAGGCGGGTCGGTCAGGAGGCGGCGATCAGGGCTTCGGCCAGGGCGGCGACGGCTCCGGGCTCGACCCGGGCGGCGATGCGGGCCTGCGCCGCGCGCCAATGGGGCATCGCGGCCGCGATGGCGTCCCGGCCGGGCTCGGTCAGCACCACCACCCGCTCGCGCGCATCCGCCTCGCCGGCGGCGATCCGCACGAGGCCCCGCCGCTCCAGCGGGTCGAGGTTGCGCGCCATCGTGGTCCGCTCCAGCGCCGCCTCGGCGGCCAGCCGCGTCACCGGGGTCGGTCCCAGGCGGTCCAGAAGGCGCAGGATCGCGAATTGCGTCACCCGCAGACCGGAGGGCCGCAGGGCCGCGTCATAGGCCGTGGTGACGGCGCGCGTGGCGCGGCGCAGGGCGGAGCAGGTGCAGGGCTCGGTCGAAGGGTGATCCATCACAATGCGTGTATATGCACATTTCCGCGCGTGCTCAAGCGGATCCTGACGGTTCGCGCCGTTCGACATGCACCGGTGCCCAAACCGCCGGGGCGTGTCATCGACACGGCAGGCCACGCTGCTATCCCTAGGACGCGCGCCGCCGGAGGAGACACCGGTTCCGGCGGACGAGGGCGCATCACGATGAAGGCCGCGCCGCTCCCGACGACTGCCGGATCGGGATCTGCTCAAGGTCGGCAACCCGGTTCGGGAGAAGCGCGATGACACTCGAGACCGCGACGGCGTTGTCCTCCTCCGAGCAGAAGACGGCCCGTGCCGGGCTGATTGAGGCCGCCGCCGACCTCGTGACCGAGCAGGGCGGCCCGGGCGGTTTCGTGCGCGACCTGCTCGGGCGGGTGACCCCGGAGGATCTGGCCTCCTACCAGGCCGATGCCCTGGCCGATCTCGCCGCCCGGGCCCGGGCATTCCTGGCCGACCCGCGTCGGCCCGGCGATCCGGCCCGGATGCGTTTGAGCGATGTCGATCTGGTCCGCGACGGCCGCCGCCGCGAGATGACGATCCTCGAGGTCATCAACGACAACCGCCCGTTCCTGCTGGATTCGACGCTGGCCGAACTCACCGAGCAGGGCTTGTCGCCGGACCTCGTCGCCCACCCAATCCTGGGTGTCGAGCGGGATGCCGGGGGGGCGCTGATCCGCGTAGTCGGCGAGACGACCGCCGACGCCCAGGGCAGCCTGGCGCGCGAGAGCTTCATCCACATCCATCTCGATCGCCTCGCCGCGGAGGCCGGTGAGCGGCTGCGGGAGGCGCTGGCGGCCGTCTACCGGGACGTCGCCCTGGCGGCCGACGATCACGACGCGATGCTGGCGCGGCTCACCGATCTCGCGGAGAATCTGGGCCGGGCACCGACCCCCATGCCGGAGAGCGAGATCGCCGAGGCGCGGGCCTTCCTGGACTGGCTGACGGACGGGCAGTTCCTCCTCGTGGGGATGCAGCAGCACGGCATCGACGGCGAGGCGCATCCCCTGGTCGATGGGTCGAGCCTCGGCGTGCTGCGCGATCCCGGCGCCACGCCGCTGCGCCGGGGCCGGACGCCGGTGGACTACACCCCCGAGATCCTGACCTTCCTGGAGGAACCCCAGGCGCTGATCATCACCAAGGCGAGCGTGAAGTCCCGCGTCCACCGGTCCGCCTACCTGGACTATGTCGGGGTCAAGCTGTTCTCCGGCCTCGGCAAGCTCTCGGGCGAGGTGCGGATCGTCGGCCTGTTCACCGCCACCGCCTATACCAGCCCGGCCCGCGACGTTCCGGTCCTGCGCCGGAAGGTCGAGGCCGTCGTCGCCCGCGCCGGCCTCGACCCGACCAGCCATGCCGGACGCAGCCTCCTGGCGGTGCTGGAGAGCTATCCGCGCGACGAGCTGTTCCAGATCGACGTCGAGCGGCTCTACCGGTTCACCCTGGCCATCGCCAACCTCGCCGACCGGCCGCGGATCCGAGTCCTGTCGCGGCCGGACCGCTTCGGCCGCTTCGTCTCGCTCCTCGTCTACGTCCCGAAGGAGCGCTACGATTCGACCATCCGGGCGCGGATCGGCGCCTACCTCGCCGACGCCTATGGCGGGCGGCTCAGCGCCGCCTACCCGGACTACCCCGAGGGGCCGCTCGCCCGCACCCACTACATCGTCGGCCTTCCCGACCAGGGCGCCCCCGAGATCGATCCGGCCGGCCTCGAATCCGGCATCGCCGCCCTGGTCCGGACCTGGGGCGACGCCCTGCGGGCGGTTCTCGCGGAGAGCCAGGGCGGCGACCGGGCACGCCGGCTCGCGGCCCGGTACGCCGACGCGTTCTCGGCCGCCTACCGGGACAATTTCCAGCCGGAGGTCGCCGTCGGCGATGTCGCGATCCTGGACAGCCTCAGCGCGGAACAGCCGCGAGCCGTGCATCTCGGCCGCCGCGGGTCGGATTCGGCCGCGCAGGTCCGCCTGAAGGTGTTCTCGCGCATGACCGCGATCGCGTTGTCCGATCGCGTGCCGGCCCTGGAGAATCTCGGCTTCCGCGTCATCAACGAGCGCACCTACCGGATCGTGCCGGCGGGTGCCGCCGAGGCGGACCGGGTTTGGCTGCACGACATGCTGCTCGAACGCGCCAGCGGGGCCGCGATCGAACTCACGGATCTGGAGCAGCCCCTGGAAGACGCGATGCTCGCCATCGCGGAGGGCACGGCGGAATCGGACGGCTACAACCGCTTGGTGCTGGAGGCCGGCCTCGCCTGGCGTGAGGCGGCGCTGCTCCGGGCGCTCGGGCGCTACCTGCGCCAGCTGCGCATCCGCTACGGTCAGGATTACATCGCCGGGACCCTGAGCCGGCATCCCGGGATCGCGCGGGCGATCGTGAGCTTGTTCCGCGTCCGGTTCGAGCCCGCCACCAAGGGCGACCGCGCCGCCGGGACCGCGGATGTCCGGGCCGGAATCGAGGACGCGCTGGCCGACGTCACCAGCCTCGACGACGACCGGATCCTGCGCCGGTTCGTCAACCTCGTCGAGGCGGCGGTGCGGACCAACTTCTTCCAGACGGGGGCCGACGGGAAGCCGCGGGAGACGATCAGCTTCAAGTTCGCCTGCGCGAAGGTGGCGGCGATGCCCCTGCCCCGGCCGCTGTTCGAGATCTTCGTCTACGCCCCCCGGGTCGAGGGCGTGCACCTGCGCTTCGGCTACGTCGCCCGGGGCGGCCTGCGCTGGTCCGACCGGCCGGAGGATTTTCGCACGGAGATCCTCGGGCTGGTGAAGGCCCAGCAGGTCAAGAATGCCGTGATCGTGCCGGTGGGCGCCAAGGGCGGATTCTTCCCCAAGCGCCTGCCGCCGGCTTCCGACCGCGCCGCCTGGATGCGGGAGGGCACCGAGAGCTACCAGCTCTTCATCCGCACCCTGCTCGAACTCACCGACAACATCGTCGGCGACGCGATCGTGCCCCCGCCCGACACGGTCCGGCACGATCCCGACGACGCCTATCTCGTGGTCGCCGCCGATAAGGGCACCGCCACCTTCTCGGACATCGCCAACGCGCTCTCGCTGGAGAAGGGCCATTGGCTGGGCGATGCCTTCGCGTCCGGCGGCAGCCAGGGCTACGACCACAAGGGCATGGGCATCACCGCCCGGGGCGCCTGGGAGGCGGTGCGCCGCCACTTCCGCGAGATCGACATCGACGTCCAGACCGATCCGATCACCGTGGTCGGCGTCGGCGACATGTCGGGCGACGTGTTCGGCAACGGCATGCTGCTGTCGCAGAGCATCCGGCTACGCGCGGCCTTCGACCACCGGGACATCTTCCTCGACCCGAACCCGGACGCGGCGGCGAGCTTCGCCGAGCGCCGCCGCCTGTTCGATCTCGGGCGCTCGTCCTGGGCGGATTACGACCGGAGCCTGATCTCGGCGGGCGGTGGCGTGTTCTCCCGCAGCCTGAAGACGGTGCCGCTCTCTGAACCGGTGCGGGCGGCCCTGGGCTTCGACCGCGCGGAGGCCACGCCCACGGAGCTGATGCAGGCGATCCTGAAAGCGCCGGCCGACCTGCTGTGGTTCGGCGGCATCGGCACCTATATCCGCGCCACGACCGAGACCGACGACGATGCCGGCGACCGCGCCAACGACGCCGTGCGCATCACCGGCCCGGAATTGCGGGCCAAGGTCGTCGCCGAGGGCGCCAATCTCGGCCTGACCCAGCGCGGGCGCATCGAGGCCGCGCGCGCCGGCATCCGCCTCAACACCGACGCCATCGACAATTCGGCCGGCGTGAACACCTCCGACGTCGAGGTCAACATCAAGATCGCCCTGATGACGCCGGAGCGTGACGGGCGGCTGAGCTACGAGGCCCGCAACGCCCTGCTCGCCACCATGACCGAGGAGGTCGGCCACCTCGTCCTGCGCAACAACGAATTGCAAACGCTCGCCCTGTCCCTCGCCCAGCGCGGCGGCCTCGGCGAGACCGGCTTCGCCCTGCGGACCATGCAGGCGCTGGAGGCCGAGGGGCGCCTCGACCGGGCGGTGGAGTTCCTGCCCGATGATGCCACGCTCACCGAGCGCCTGCGCCGGAACGAGGGGCTGACCCGGCCGGAATACGCGGTGCTGCTCGCCTACGCGAAGCTGTCGCTGCACGACGCGATCCTGGACAGCGCCGTACCGAACGACCCGTATTTCGACCGCGAATTGCAGCGCTACTTCCCGAAGGCCCTGCGCGAGCAGTTCCCGGACGCCGTGAAGGGACACCGGCTGCGTCGCGAGATCATCGCCACGGCGCTGGCCAACATCATCGTCAACCGGGGCGGCCCGTCCCTGACCACGCGCCTGGTCGACGGGACCGGCGCCGACGCGGCCACCATCGCCAAGGCCTATGCGGCGACCCGGGACGCCTTCGGCCTGATGGAGCTCAACCTCGCCATCGACGGCCTCGCCGGCCGGATCACCGGCGCGGATCAACTCGGCCTCTACGCCGAGGTCCAGGATCTGCTGATGAACCGCATCGTCTGGTTCATCCGCAACCTCGACCTAACCGGCGGCCTCGCCCCGATTGTGGGACGCTACCGGGACGGCATCGCGGCGGTGGAGGCGGCGCTGCCCAAGGTGCTCGACGCGGCGGCCCGCGGGGCGATCGACACACGCGCGACCGAGCTCGAAGAGCTCGGCATGGAACCGGCGCAGGCCCGGCGGCTCGCCTCCCTCACCGCCCTGGTCTCCGCCCCCGACATCGTCCGGGTCGCCGAAGCGGGCGGGCGGCCGGTGGAGGAAGTGGCCGCCACGCATTTCGCCCTGGAGCACGCCTTCCGCCTCGATGAACTCGCCGCGGCCGCGCGCACCGTCCCGGTCGCCGACACGTTCGATCGCGTCGCCCTGGAGCGCGCGGTGGCCGGCATCGCCGCCGCCCATCGCAAGCTGACCGCCGAGATCGTGTCCGATCTCGGCGCTGGGCCCGGGGCCGTCGAGGCCTGGGCGAAGGCCCGGGGGCCGTCACTCGCCCGGATCCGCGATGCGGTCGACGCGATCCGCGCGTCCGGTCTGACGGTCTCCAAGGCGACCGTGGCGGCGAGCCTGCTCGGCGATCTCGTGCGCGGGGGCTGAGAATCCGGCGCCGGGCGCATCGGCTGAGCCACCGGAACCGGGAGAATGCTGCCGGCGACGGCGACGTGCGCTCAGGCCCCCGGCGCTGAGGGAGAAAACACCCGCCGCATTGCGCGGCTGACGGCCGTCAGGGTGAGGAGGAGGCCGACGAGCGACACCGCCGCCGCGATCAGCGGCAACTCTCCGTAGCCGACGCCGAGCGTCAGGGCGGCGCCGCCGATCCAGGCCCCCGTGGCGTTGCCGAGGTTGAAGGCGCCCTGGTTGAGCGTCGAGGCGAGGTTCGGCGCGTCGCTGGCGGCCTCGACCACCCAGATCTGGAGCGGCGAGACCAGGGCGAAGACCAGCCCCGACCACAGGACCAGAACCGCGACCGTCATCGCCGGATGGTGCGCGACGACGGCCAGGAGCAGCAGAGACACCACGATGCCGAGGAAGCTGCCGACGATCGTCGCCATCTGGCCCCGGTCAGCGAAATGTCCGCCCGCGAGATTGCCGATGGTCAGTCCGGTTCCGGCGGCGAAGAGTACGCCGGTCACACCCTGCGGCGAGAACCCGGTCACCCCGGTCAGGAACGGGGTGATGTAGGTGAACACCGTGAAGAAGCTCACCGACGACAGGGTCGAGATCAGCATCGGCCGCAGCACCGGCCAGCGGCCGAGCGCCCGGAACTCGCTGACCAGGCGTCCGCGCGTGCCGGGCAGCCCCGTGGGCACGCAGAGCTGGATCGCCAAGCCTGCCGCGAGGCCGATCCCCACCACCGCCCAGAAGGTCGAACGCCATCCCGCGACCTGCCCGAGGGCGGTGCCGAGGGGCACGCCGAGGACGTTGGCCAGCGTCAATCCGGTGAACATCAGGGCGACGGCCTGGGTCCGCTTCTCCCGCGGCACCAGATCCCGCGCCACCACGGCGCCGATTCCGAAGAAGGCCCCGTGCGCGAAGGCCGTCAGGATCCGCGCGGCCATCAGCAGCGTGTAGCTCGGCGCCATCGCGCAACCGAGGTTACCGGCCAGGAACACGCCCATCAGGGCGAGCAGGGCCGCCTTGCGCGGCATGCGCGCCGTGGCGATGGCCACGACCGGCGCGCCCACGACCACGCCCATGGCGTACCCGGACACGAGATAGCCCGCCTGCGGGATCGTGACGCCGAAGCTCTGGGCCACCTCCGGGAGCAGGCCCATGATCACGAATTCAGTGGTGCCGATCCCGAAGGAGGCGACGGCGAGGGCAAGGATCGGCAATGGCGGCACGGCGCGGCTCTCCGGCGCGGGATGTTCGCTCGATTGTGCGAAGCAACATGCGCAAGATGCCAGCGACGTGCGGCCTGCCTAGCCGCGAACGCGCGGCGCACGGTTGCGCGACGCGCAAGCGCGCCGTCCGGCCCGAGAGCGCGCTCATCGCACCAGGCCTCGTGGCCTGCGCCGCGGGTCCGGATCGCCCGGCGATGCCGATCGGTAGCCGATCGACGGCTGCCGGGTTGCCACGCTTCCGCGGTCCGCGCGCCTCACCGTGCAACGGGACCGGCCGAGCGGATCACTCCGCCGGGGCGTTCTTCCGGCTGCGCGGCTTCGGCGACGCTGCGGCCGGCGCTTCCGTCACGATCGGCTGGACGGGGCCGTTATACTTGCGGCGCTGCTGCCCCAACCCGAGGGCCCGCGCCAGCTCGGATCGCTGGGCGGAGTAGCTCGCCGCGGTCATGGGATAGTCCACCGGCAGCCCCCATTTCGCCCGGTACGCCTCCGGCGACAGCCCGCGCAGCGTCAGATGCCGGCGGAGAGTCTTGTAGGGCTTCCCGTCCTCGAAGCTGACGATGTGATCAGTCGTAATCGACTTTCGGATCTGCGCCGGCGTCAACTTTTCGGCCGGCCCAGTCGAGCCCTCGCCCGCAGTCGCGAGATGGCTCAAAGCGCCGTGAACGATGTCGATCAAGCCCGGAAGATCGGTCGAAGGGACCGAATTGTTCGACACATAAGCCGCGACGATATCGACAGCCAGTTCGATGCGCTCCGACTGCTCGCTCGCTACACTCTCGTTCATGATCGACCCCCGTTATTCAAAATATCCGGATCGACCAATCCATCTCGGATGCGATCGAAAACTTTCTGATCCTAGCGGATTTCCACGCAAATCTCAATCGGATCGGACTCGAGACGGAAACAGGCCGTCGCGATTTCGAAATGCTGGCCGAACGCGCCGTTGACGCGACATTAACCACGTAGAGCTAGCCTCAATTAACCATACCGATGACCCGTTTGGTCGCGGCGTGGACGGTGAATCCCGGCGTTCAGGACTCGGGATATTGGTGGAGACCGAGATCAAGTGCGTACGGCACGGTCTGACCGGCGGGACCGGCACGAGATTCGGCTCGCGTATGCAGCCCTGACGCTCGCGCTCGCGGCGTCGCCGACCTCTGCGCAGCGCTTCGATGCGATCAGCCCCGTCACAGGGCAGCCCGACAATCCCGGAACCGGACTGGATACGGCCCCGAACGGCCTCCCCTCCCTGAGGCGGCGCCTCCCGGACGGGCTGTCGCGCGACGACGGCCGCGGCTCGCCGAGCGGGGATACGACGGGGGGCGACCAGATCGGCGGCGACAGCCTGCGCTCGCCGCTCTCGCCCGCGCTCCCGACGCAGGGGCAGGTCCAGCCGGGCCAGTCCCAGCTCGATACCCGCACGACCGGAGGCGGCCAGCGCACCGGCGGCAGTTCGACGGCACCGGCCAATCTGGCGCCCTCGGCCCTGCTCAGATCGCGCGCCGCGCCCCCGCGCCGGCTCGGCACCGCGACCCGCAGGTTCACGCAGGACATCACCCAGGTTCCGAGCCCGGCCCTGAAGCTCACACCGATCATCCAGCAGCCGGTGGTCGGGGTGCCGCTGCCGCAGGCGCCGACGCAACTTCGGCCGATCCTGCCGCTCATCCCCGGCTCAGCCGCCCTCGGCCTCCTGACCCCGGGCTTCATCCTGGGTACCGATCTCGCCCGGCCGATCCCCATGGATCCCGCCTACGCGCCACTCGGCTATCAGGTCGGCTCGTTCACGGTGCTGCCGAGCTTCGCGCAGAGCCTCGGATACGATTCCAACCCCGATCAGACCAGCCGGCAGCTCGCCAAGGGCTCCGTGGCCCTGCGCACCGATGCGGCGGTCGATTTCCAGAGCAACTGGTCGTCGAGTTCGCTCCAGGGCTCCCTGCGCGGCGCCTATCTGGAGACGCCGCAGAACGAACCCGCGAGCCGGCCCGCCGCCGACGGCGTCGTGCGCCTGCGCATCGATGCGGACCGCGATCTGCACATCGACGCCGAAGGCCGCTTCCTCGTCGACACGCAGCGCACGTCGAACCCCAATCTCCAGGCCGCGAACCTCGGGCTCCAGGCCGCCGCGACCACGAGCCGGCCGCTGCTGGCCGTATACGGGGCGTCCCTCGGCGCGACCGAGACCTTCAACCGCCTGTCGGTGACGCTGCGCGGCTCGATCGATCGCTCGGAATTCGACAACGCCCGGCTGTCCGACGGTACGATCATCAATCAGGCCGACCGGAACCTGAACCAGTACAGTCTCCAGCTGCGCACCGCCTACGAGGTCAATCCGGACTTCAGCCCCTTCGTGGACATCCTGGCCGATACCCGCGTCTACGATCTGCGGCAGGACCAGAACGGTATCCGGCGCGATTCCGACGGGATTGCCGTGATGGTCGGGGCCAGCTTCGGCCTGCTGCGCACGCTCACCGGCGAGATCTCGGCGGGCATCCAGCACCGCACCTACGTCGATCCGACCCTGCGCGCCATCGACGCCCCCCTGGTCAACGCCGCCCTGGTCTGGTCGATGAGCCCGCTCACCACCGTTCGCCTCACCGCGGCCACCGGCGTCACCGAGACGACCATCGTCGGGTCGAGCGGCATCCTCACCGACGTCGCCACCCTCGAAATCCAGCACGACCTGCTGCGCAACCTGTCGATCGTGATCGGCGGCTCGCTCCTGCGGAACGACTATCAGGGCAGCACGATCCGGGAGAACGGGGTCTCGGCGACCGCGCGGCTCGACTATCACCTGACCCGGTGGCTGACCCTGCGGGGCACCTACATCTACCAGCAGATCAACAGCACGGTGACCGGGGCGAGCTTCCAGGACAACACCTTCCTGGTCGGCTTGCGGGTCAATCCGTAGATCGGGCCGGAACGGCGCCGTCCGGTGGCGCAGGTCCCGCCCGGTATTGCGCATCCTTGCCGTATCCGCGGTCAGACCCGCTTCGACGCGAAGAAGTCCCGCAGGAGCGCCGCCGCCTCGCGTTCTCGGAAGCCGCCATAGACCTCCGGCGCGTGATGGCAGGTCGGCTGGTTGAAGACCCGCGGCCCGTTTTCGACGCCGCCGCCCTTGGGATCCGATGCCCCGTAGTAGAGCCGCCGGATCCGCGCGAAGGAAATCGCCCCCGCACACATCGGGCAGGGTTCGAGCGTCACGTAGAGGTCGCAGCCGGTGAGCCGTTCGTCGCCGATCGCCGCGCAGGCCGCCCGGATGGCCAGGATCTCCGCATGCGCGGTCGGATCGTGCAGCGTTCGCGGCAGGTTGTGGGCGACGGCCAGCACGGCCCCGTCCCGGACCACGACGGCTCCCACCGGAACCTCGCCGGCCGCCTCCGCCCGCCGCGCCGCGGCGAAAGCCTGATCGAACGCGCGCGCGCCCGGCGCCGCGGCGCGGCCGGGGGAATCATCCGCCATGGTGCCGCCGTTCCATCACCCGGAATCGGGCGGCCCCGCGGCCCGGCGGATTGATCCAGAGCAATGTTAAGGCCTGGAACATACGCGCGACCGTGTCCGTTCTAAGCATCTCGTGCGGCGCCGCCGCAGGAATACAGGAAGGGTAACGCCATGAGCAGCACCACCGACAAGATCAAGGGCGTCGCCAACGAGGCTCTCGGCAAGGCCAAGCAGGGCATCGGCGACGCGACCGGCAACGACAAGCTCAAGACCGAGGGTGCGGCTCAGGAGCTCAAGGGCAAGACCCAGAGCACTGTCGGCGACGCGAAGGACACGGTGAAGTCGGCAACCGACAAGCTCTGATCGCCACGGGACGATTGGAACGGGACCTGCCACGGGCGGGTTCCCACCAGGGACCGGCTCGAACAACGCGAGGATGCCATGATCGGTTGGGCTGTCACGTTTCTCGTCGTCGCGCTCGTCGCGGCTCTGCTCGGCTTCGGCGGCATCGCCGGGACGGCCATGGAAGCGGCCAAGGTGATCTTCTTCGTGGCGATCGCGCTGTTCCTCATCTCCGCGGTGTTTGGCGTGATGCGGGGCCGCTCTCCCAGGCTCTGACCGACGTATCGGTCTCCGATCAGGGTGGTGGCGCCCGGGAACGGCGCCGTTCCGTATCGGCCACCGGGTCCGCTTCTGCGGAGCGCCAGCGATGGATTTCAGGGCCGTTCCCCAGGGAGCGGCCCTTTCGTGTGGGAACCCGACGGCGTTCCAGACCCAAAGACCCGTCTCGCCTGTCGGTATCGGCTCTGCTAAGGCCCGGGCATGAGCGATATGCCGAAAGACGACACGCCGGAGGGTCCCGCCCGTCCGGACCCGGAGACCGCGCGGGTGGGGCGCTGGACGCCGACGACCGACGCCGGCAGCGCAGCCGAGCCGGCGCCGGCCGAATCCGCCGCCAAGCCGCGTCCGGAAAAGCGACACCCCGTGCGCCCCCCGTCCGAGCCGGCGGCCGAGGACCCGTCGGCCGAACCCGCCGACGCGCCGACGCCCCCCGGGGAGCGGATCGCCAAGGCGATGGCACGCGCCGGGATCGCGTCGCGGCGCGACGCCGAGGCGATGATCCTCGCCGGCCGGGTGAGCGTCAACGGCGAGACGTTGAGTTCGCCGGCACGCAACGTCACCGAGGATGATCGCATCCTGATCGACGGCGAGCCGATGCCGCTGCGGGAGCGCAGCCGCCTGTGGATCTTCCACAAGCCCAGGGGCCTCGTGACCACCGCGCGCGATCCGGAGGGCCGGCAGACCGTCTTCGATGTTGTCCCCGAGGATCTGCCCCGGGTCGTCGCGGTCGGACGCCTCGACATCAACACCGAGGGGCTGCTGCTCCTCACCAACGACGGCGGCCTCGCCAAGGTGATCGCCCATCCCGACACCGGCTGGCTGCGCCGCTACCGGGTCCGCGCCCATGGCGATACCGATCAGGCCCAGCTCGACAAGCTCGCCAAGGGCGTGACGATCGACGGGATGGAGTACGGCCCGATCGAGGCCATGCTCGACCGCGTGCAGGGCGACAATGTCTGGCTGACGCTGGGATTGCGCGAGGGCAAGAATCGCGAGGTCAAGCGCATCCTCGAGCATCTCGGCCTCTCGGTGAACCGGCTGATCCGCCTGTCCTTCGGGCCGTTCCAGCTCGGCGATCTGGAGGTCGGCCTCGTCGAGGAGATCCGCACCCGGGTCCTCAAGGATCAGCTCGGCAAGTCGCTCGCCGAGCAGGCCGGCGTCGATTTCGACAGCCCAGTGCGCGAGCCGATCGTGCCGTTCGGCGGATCCAAGGCCGAGGATGGCGGTGCGAAGACCGCCCAGAGGGGCGCCGCGAGCCGGCGCAACGCCGCGCGCCCCGCCCCCGCACCGCGCGTTTCGACGGGTGGATCCGGGTCCGGACCGCGCAACGCCGCTTGGCGCGACGACGACGATTCCAAGCCGCGCGGGACGCGCATCCCCCGCCGCGGCGCCGATCCACGGGCCGCGCAGGCCGCCGCCGCGGAACGCGGACGCGAACGCGTCGGCTCGATCCGGGCCGGGGACCGCCGCGTCGTCGTGGAGCGCCTCGCCGCGACCCCGGTCGAGCCTGCGCCCCAGGAGAAACCGCGTCGCCGCTACGCCGATGACGGCCCGTCCGAGCGGCCGCAGCGGGACGCCGGCGGCCGTTCCGGTCGTGCGGGTGGATCCGGGGGCGCGCGCGGCCCCGCACCGTATGGCGAGCGGGCCCCGGCATCCCGCGGCGAGCGCGGCGGCGGCGAGCGGCCGAACCGGCCACCGGCGCGCGCCGCCGAGCGCCCAAGGGGCGATGCCAGGCCGGATGACCGGCGGGGACCCAGGACGGATGAGCGGCGCGAGCGCCCCTTCAACGCCGGCTCGGCGGAAGGCGCGGGTGCCGGCAAGGGCGGTTTTCGGACCCAGAAGCGCGGTCAGGACGGCGGTAAGCCGGCCTTCGGCGGCCCGAAACCGGGTGGTGCCCGGCCCGGGGGCAAGCCGGGCGGGTTCGGCGGCAAACCGGGCGGCTTCGGCGGCAAACCAGGCGGCTTCGGTGGCAAGCCCGGCGGGTTCGCCGGAAAGGCTCCCGGCCGGGGCGGGTCCGGCGGGGGTGCAAGACCCGGCGGACGACCGGGCGGCGGCAAGCCCGGCGGGTTCGGCAGCAAGCCCGGCGGTGGGCGGCCGCCGCGCGGGACGCGATGAGGATTGTCGGAGGTGCCTGGCGCGGCCGCAGGCTCGCGGCGCCGCGCACCTCCGCCATCCGGCCGACCTCGGATCGCCTCCGGGAGTCGCTGTTCAACGTGCTGGCCCACGCCTACGACGACGCCTTCGCGGGAGCCCGGGTGCTCGACCTGTTCGCCGGCACCGGGGCGCTCGGCTTCGAGGCACTCTCGCGGGGTGCGGCCTACGCGCTCCTAGTCGATGACGGCACGGAGGCCCGGGCGGTGATCCGCGCCAACATCGAGGCCCTCGGCGCCGAGGGCGTGACGCGCCTGTTCCGGCGCGACGCGACCCGGCTCGGCGCGGCCGGGACGGCGGGTCAGTTCTCGCTCCTGTTCTGCGATCCGCCCTATCATCGCGATCTCGCGCCCCGGGCTCTGGCGAGCGCAGCCGCGGGTGGGTGGCTCACGCCGGGCGCCCTCGTGGTGGTCGAGGAGGCCGAGACCGTGCACTTCGATTGGCCGGACGGGTTCGCCGAACTGGAGCGGCGCGCCTACGGCGAGACCGCCGTCGCCCTGGCGCGGTTCGCCGCCTGACCGCACGATCTGCGCCGTCGGTCAGCTCACCCGCCGGATCGGGCCAACATCGTCCCGCGGGGTGACCCTCCGGCTTTCGGAGCAGACGATGCGGGAGCCGGACGGTCGACGGACCGGTCGCTTCGAGGCGCCCTTCCCGACAGCGGCCGATGGTGAGGCTTTGCGACGACCCTACGCGGGTCCCGTCGCGTCTGCGCGAGCTCTCGGCCGAGCGCGCCGGTCGACCTCAGGCGCCCGGAGCCGCACTGCGGGAGGCATTGTCCGCGGCGGCGGCCTCGATGGCCCGCTGGTGGCCGATCCGCGCCGCGGATTTCACGAGGCTCAGAACGTCGCGGCGCATCTGATCGTCGGCGATCTGATTGTAGGCGCGCAGGAGTTCCACGGCCCCGGACACGCGCAGCAAGGCCGGACCGTTATCCGCCGCGTTCTCGGCCTCCGGCTCGAAGAAGCTCGATACCGGGACGCCGAGCCGCTCGGCGATCGCCTGCAGGCGGCCAGCCCCGACCCGGTTCTTGCCCGTCTCGTATTTCTGGACCTGTTGGAAGCTCACCCCGAGCGCGCTCGCCAAGGCGGACTGGCTCAGCCCGTTCGCCGCGCGCAGGAACGCGATGCGGCTGCCGACGCCATGATCGATCGCCGTCGTCTGCTTCGGCTTTGGACTGGACTTGGCCATGGGTCGGGGTCCGAACGTCGTCTCTGTTGGCGGGCATGCACAACCGCAACCCGAACCGCCGACCACAACACACAGCTGCCATATCGTGCGGCCGGGAATCTGGCCTGCGATCAGTAGATGCCACAGCCAAGCCCAGCACGCAACGAAAGGTCGCGGCGGCGACATCTGAGATATCGAAGATGGTTGCGCGATCTGTGCAATGCCCGTCCGCGCCTCGGCGCGCGCATTGTATTGAACTTATTGTGCACCGATTAAACTACGCAGGGATCGGCGGATGAATATTTGAAGCGGCGACGGAGATGCACATTCGCGCCGGCATCGCCCAAGAGTTCGACTGACGCGATTCCGCTGGGCGCAGCCCCGCCGCATCATGCCCGCCGTCGTCGCAGGGCTAGGATGCCGGCCCGAGCCAATCCGTCACGATCGCGAGTTGGCGATCGTCCAGGAGGGCGGGGGCATGGCCGCAATCCGGAATCTCGACGCGCTCCGTCGGCGGCCCCCGCCGGGTCATCTCGTCGGCGGTGGCGGCGAGGAGAAGTTCCGATTGCGCCCCGCGCAGCAGCAGGACCGGACAGGTGATCGCGTCCCAGTCGCGCCACATGCTGACGCTGTAGACCCGTCCGGGCCTGAACGCGTCGCCGATGCCCGGATCGTAATGGGGCCGCCAGCCTCCGTTCGGCTCCCGGAAGAAGCTGTATTTGGCGATGTGGCGCCACTGCTCGTCGGTCAGCGGCCCGAAGGATCCGAGGACGGTGCGCAGGCGCGACTCGCCCGAGGCGAGGTTGTGGTGCAGCCGCGGCGCGTCGCGCAGGCGCGAGCCGATGTGGCGGATCGGCGCCCAGGGCAGGAACGGACCGATATCGTTGATCACCATGCGGCGGATCGGCGTGTTGGCCGACGCGGCCAGGACCATGCCGGTCAGGCCGCCGAGGGACGTGCCGACCCAGTCGATCGGTCCGCGGATCCGCAGATGCGCGATGAGCGCCGCCATGTCGGCGGCGTATTGCGGCAGGCCGTAGAGTTCCGGATCCTTGAGCCAGCCGCTGAGGCCGCGCCCCGGCAGGTCGGGGCAGACGACCCGGTAGCCCATCTTCGCCAGCCTGTAGCCGAGGGGATCGAAGTCCCGGCCCTGGCGGCTCAGTCCGTGGACGCACACGACAACACGCGCGCTGTCCGGGTCGCCCCACTCGACATAGGCGATGCGGTGGAAATCGTGGGGCGCGTAGGCGAGGAAATCGCCGGTCCGGAACGGAACGTCGGCCTGGCTGAGATCGTCGAGCCGCGGCATCGCCGTCACCGGAAGCGCGCGCGCCGCCGGGTCGGCGGTCACGGTTTTTCCGTGCGTGCCGCGGCCTCGCGGGCGAGCCGGCTGGTGGTCTGGTGGATGTCGACCATCTGGTCCGTCAGCCGGCGCGCCTGCTTCTGCAGGAAGGCCGCGTTCAGGGCCGCCGCCTCCCGGGCATCAGCCGCCTGCGCGACGCGCTCGGCATAGTCCAGGGTGGCGCGGACGTTCGTGTCCGAGGCGACGAGCACGCGATGCCCGATCTCGCGCATCGCCGCCAGCGTGTGCACGGTGTTGTCCTCGAAGGCGTTGTAGAGGCGCGCACCAGCGGCCTCCCACTGCTCGCGCATCCGCCGGGCGCCCGCCGCGTTGCTCTCGTTGAGGTGGTTGGCGGTCTCGCGGCTGGAGCCCATCACCGAGCGCCACCCCTCGAAGGTCTGGGCCATCGAGGCCTCGAAGGCGTTCAACGCCATCTCGCCGGCCTCGGCAAAGCGCTCGTAGGCTTCGCGCGCCCGCGCCACGCCGCCCTCGGCCATGGCCCGTCCCGCCTGCGTGGAGACCATCGGCCCGTTGTCGTTCCCCACGGTCGCCTTCCCTCCATCGCCGGCCCGGATCGGCCCGACCCCAGGTTACGGGCATCGGCCAGGGTCGCCCCGCCGTCAACCATGCGGGGTGACAGAACCGGACGGGGGCACCGGCCCGGGACGCGGCGGCGATTGACAGCCGGGTCGGGCGGGAAATCATCCTCCGTCGGAGCGAACGCCACGCGCCACAACGATTTCGCGCCCGACCAGAAGGCACAACGATGACGGAGTCCCATCCGCGCCCCGCACGGTCCGGCGCCGCCGGCCGTCACCCGTTCGAGAGCGACCTCGACCGGACTCCGGCCAATCACGTCCCCCTGACCCCGGTGAGCCTCCTGGCGCGCGCCGCGGCGGCGGCGGGCGGGCGGATTGCGGTGATCGACGGGGCCCGGCGCCTGACCTATGCCGAACTCTACGCGCGCTGCCGCCGCCTGGCCTCGGGCCTGGCCGGGCACGGGATCGGGCGCCTCGACACCGTGGCGATCCTCGCCCCGAACGTCCCCGAGATGATCGAGGCCCATTTCGCCGTGCCGATGCTCGGCGCCGTGCTGAACCCGCTGAACACCCGCCTCGATCCGGCGACGATCGCCTTCTCGCTGGCCCATGGCGGCGCCCGCGTGCTGATCGTCGAGGCCGACTGCGCCCCGCTGGCCGCCCAGGCCCTGAGCGCCTGTCCCGAGCCGATCCTGGTGGTGGCGATCGGCGAGACCGGCATACCCGGTGCGATCCCCTACGAAGCGCTGCTTGCGGCCGGCGATCCGGACCACGCCTGGACCGGACCCGCCGACGAGTGGCAGTCCCTCTGCCTGCTCTACACCTCCGGCACGACCGGAGATCCGAAGGGCGCGGTCTACAGCCACCGCGGCGCCTATCTTCAGGCGCTCGGCAACGCCGTCACCTTCGGGCTAACCGCCGACAGCGTCTATCTCTGGACGCTGCCGATGTTCCATTGCAGCGGCTGGTCCTATCCCTGGGCCAGCGTCGCCGCCTGCGCGACCCAGATCTGCCTGCGCAAGGTCGAGCCGGCCGCGATCTTCCGCCTGATCGCTGAACACGGGGTGACGCATCTCTGCGGCGCCCCGATCGTGCTCTCGATGATCGCGCACGCCCCGGCCGCGGACCGGCGCGCCTTCCCGCAGCGGGTCCGGTGCGCGGTCGGCGGGGCGGCGCCCTCCTCGACGATCATCCGCACCATGGAGGAACTGGGCTTCGAGGTGCTGCATCTCTACGGCGCGACCGAGAGCTACGGACCGGCGGCCGTCTGCCTGGCGCAGCCGGACTGGGCGGACCTGTCCGAGGACGACCGCTACGCCCGCATGGCGCGCCAGGGCGTGCCGCTCGCAACCCTCGAAGACGTGACCGTCGTCGACCCGGCCACGGACCGGCCGGTGCAGCGGGACGGAACGGCGGTGGGCGAGATCTGTCTGCGCGGCAACACCATCATGAAGGGCTATCTCGGCAATCCCGATGCCACCGCGCAGGCGCTCGCGGGCGGGTGGTACCGGACCGGCGATCTCGCGGTCTGGCATCCGGACGGATCCGTGGAGATCAAGGACCGGGCGAAGGACATCATCATCTCCGGGGGCGAGAACATCTCCAGCCTGGAGGTGGAGGAGGTGCTGATGCGCCATCCCGCGGTGATGCTGGCGGCCGTGGTGGCACGGCCGGACCCGACCTGGGGCGAGAGCCCCTGCGCGTTCCTGGAGGTGAAGCCCGGCACGGAAGCGCCGAGCGCGCAGGACGTGATCGCCTTCTGCCGCGGGCGGATGGCGCGGTTCAAGGTGCCCAAGACCGTGGTTTTCGGTCCCCTGCCCAAGACCTCGACCGGGAAGATCCAGAAATTCGTTCTCCGGGACCGGGCGCGGGACTTTTGACCGGAGCCGCAACGTCGCCGCGTCGGACGCCGTCGATATCCCGCCTGCCGCTCGGCCGTACCGGGGTTGACATGAGCGCAGACCGCCGCTCCGCTACGGCCTCGACATGTCGGCCGGCCGAACCCAAAACCCGCCCGGCGCGACCCCCGCCCCCAGCCCGCAGGATCGATCCGCGACCGAACCGAGCCGGCCGGGTCCTGGATGAACCGCGCGGGAGCCGCGTCGAATGGATACGTTTCACCGACCCGGTTCGTGTTCGTCGCGGTGCAGATAACGGCGGCCGATCCTGTCAGAATACCGGTCCGCACGGCGCTAGAGGCATCGGCCGGAGGCCGCGACCCGACATGGATTTCACCATCTCCCCCCGCGTGGAGGATTACCGCGCCCGGATCGCGGCCTTCGTGGACACCCACATCCTGCCGCTGGAATCCGACCCCTCCGCCTATGACGGCCACGGCAATATCGGCCTGCCGGACCTCGCCCGGCTGCGCGGCCTGGCGCAGGCCGAGGGGCTCTGGTGCCTCCAGCTCCGGCCCGAGACCGGGGGCGCCGGCCTGGACAAGGTCGGCATGGCGGTCTGCTACGAGGCCATGAACCGCTCGATCTTCGGGCCGGTGGTGTTCAATTCGGCGGCGCCGGACGACGGCAACATGATGGTGCTGGAGAAGGTCGCCACGCCCGCCCAGAAAGAGCGCTGGCTCGCCCCGATCGTGCGCGGCGCCGTTCGCTCGGCCTTCGCCATGACCGAGCCGCATCCCGGCGGCGGCTCCGACCCGGGCATGATCCAGACCCGGGCCGAGCGGCGGGGCGACACCTACGTGGTCACCGGCCGCAAATGGTACATCACCGGCGCCGAGGAAGCGGCGCACTTCATCCTGATGGCCCGGACCTCGGACGACGCGCGCAAGGGCCTGACCGCCTTCCTGTTCCACCGGGACCAGCCCGGCTGGGAGATCCTGCGCCGCATCCCGATCATGGGCCCGGAGGAGCATGGCGGCCATTGTGAATTGCTCTTCGACGGGCTCGAGATCCCGGCCGAGAACGTTTTGATGAACGAGGGCGACGGGCTGAAGCTGACGCAGATCCGCCTGGGCCCGGCGCGGCTGACCCACTGCATGCGCTGGCTCGGCCTGTCGAAGCGCTGCGTCGAGGTTGCCCGGGCCTACGCCGCCGAGCGCCACGGGTTCGGGATCCGGCTCGCCGACCGCGAGAGCATCCAGCTAATGCTCGGCGACCTCGCCATGAAGATCGAGATCGGCCGCCTGCTGGTGATGAAGGCCGCCTGGGCCCTGGACCAGGGGAGCTTCGCCCGCAAGGAGGTCTCGATGGCCAAGGTGCACGTGGCCAACCTCCTGCACGCGGCCGCCGATGTCGCGATTCAGATCAACGGCGCCCGGGGCTATTCCACCGATACGCCGCTGGAATGGATCTACCGCTACGCCAGGCAGGCCCGGCTGGTGGACGGGGCTGACGAGGTCCACAAAATGGTGCTCAACCGCAGCCTGGAAGCCGAGGGCGATGCCTTTTGGAGCTGGGCGGTCGAGGCGTGAGCCAGAAAGCGAAACGATGACCGATGTCGTGATCACAGGCGCGGTGCGGACCGCGATCGGCACCTTCGGGGGTAGCCTCGCGGGCACGCCGCCCTCCGCGCTGGCGGCGCTCTGCGTGGCGGAGGCTTTGAAGCGGTCCGGTACGGCGCCGGAGACCGTCGGCCATGTGGTGTTCGGCAACGTCATCCCCACCGAGCCGCGGGACGCCTACATCGCCCGCGTCGCCGCCATCGAGGGCGGGGTACCGAAGGAAGTGCCGGCCCTCACCGTCAACCGCCTCTGCGGCAGCGGTCTGCAGGCGATCGTTTCGGCCGCGCAATCCATCCTGCTGGGCGACGCCGACACGGCCTTGGCCGGCGGCGCCGAGAGCATGAGCCGGTCGCCGCATCTCCTGACATCCGGCCGCACCGGCCAGCGGATGGGCGATGTCAGCCTCGTCGATTACATGGTCGGCGTGCTGAGCGACCCGTTCGGCCACGGCCATATGGGCGTCACCGCCGAGAACGTGGCCGAGCGCTACGCGGTCTCCCGGGGCGAGCAGGACGCCTTCGCCGCGGAGAGCCAGGCCCGGGCCGCCCGGGCGATCCGCGAGGGCCAGTTCCGCGAGCAGATCCTGCCGGTCCCGGTCCAACGCAAGCGCGAGACCGTGGCGTTTGACACCGACGAGCACCCGAAGCTCACCGGCGTCGAGGACCTCGCCAAGCTGCGCCCGGCCTTCTCCAAGACCGGCAGCGTCACCGCTGGCAACGCCTCGGGCCTGAACGATGGCGCCGCCGCCCTGGTCCTGTCGAGCGCCGCGCAGGCCGAGCGCACGGGAGCGACGCCGCTCGCCCGGATCGTCGGCTATGCCCATGCGGGGGTGGACCCGTCCGAGATGGGCATGGGCCCGGTTCCCGCGGTGCGGCGCCTGTTCGACCGGACCGGCCTGCGCGCCGCCGATTTCGACGTGATCGAGTCGAACGAGGCCTTCGCGGCCCAGGCCTGCGCGGTCGCCCGCGCCCTCGATCTCGACCCCGCCAAGGTCAATCCGAACGGCGGCGCCATCGCGCTGGGCCACCCGATCGGCGCCTCGGGCGCGATCATCACGGTGAAGGCCCTCTACGAGCTGGCCCGCACCGGCGGCCGATACGGACTCGTGACCATGTGCATTGGCGGCGGCCAGGGCATCGCCCTCGCCCTCGAACGGATGCACTGAGATGTCGGACCTGTTCGATCTCGCCGGCCGGCACGTCCTGGTCACCGGCGCCTCCAGCGGCCTCGGCCGCCATTTCGCCGGGACGCTCGCGCGCGCCGGGGCGCAGCTGACCCTCTGCGCCCGGCGGGCGGACGCCCTCGCCGAGACCGTCGCCCGCGTCGCGGCGGAGGGCGGCCAAGCCCACGCCGCCGTCATGGACGTGACCGACGCCGGCAGCATCGAGCGGGCGCTGGACGCCGCCGAGGCGCGGTTCGGCCCGGTCCGGGTGCTCGTCAACAATGCCGGAATCACCGCGACCAAGCCCGCCCTCGACCTCGACGAGGCCGATTGGGATGCCGTGCTCGACACGAACCTGAAGGGCGTCTGGCTGGTCGCGCAGGCGACGGGCCGGCGCATGGTTAAGCACGGCACCGGCGGCAGCATCGTCAACATCGCCTCGATCCTCGGCCTGCGCGTCACCGGCGGTCTCACGCCCTACGCGGCCTCGAAGGCCGGGGTGGTGCAGCTCACCAAGAGCCTGGCACTGGAATGGGCGCGCCACGGGATCCGGGTGAACGCCCTGGCGCCGGGCTACATCAAGACCGAGCTGAACGACGCGTTTTTCGAGTCCGACGCCGGGAAGGCGCTGATCAAACGCGTGCCACAGCGCCGGCTCGGCGAAGCCGCCGAGCTCGACGGCCCGCTCCTGCTCCTCGCCTCCGAAGCCGGCGCCTACATGACCGGCAGCGTCGTCGCGGTCGACGGCGGCCACCTCGTCTCGGGCCTGTAGCCGATGGATCAGGATCGGCTGCGCGTCTGGATCGCCGGGCATCTCGGCTGCCCGGACCTGGTGATCGAGGACATCCGCCCCCTCGGCGGCGGTTCGATCCAGGAGAACCGCCTGGTCCGCTGCCGGCTCGACGGCGGGACACGGGCCTTCGTGCTGCGCATGGACGCCCCCGCGACGATCGCGTCGAGCCGGTCCCGCGCCGAGGAGTTCCACATCCTGGAGGCGGTCTGGGCCGCCGGGGTGAAGGTTCCCGAGCCGGTCGGCGTCTGCGACGATCCCGGGGTGATCGGCGCACCCTTCGCGCTGATGGGACTGGTCGAGGGGATCGGGCTGGGGCCGCGCATCGCCAAGGAACTGACCCTGGGCGGCGACCGCGAAGCCCTCACCGAGACCCTGGGCGGGGAACTCGCCCGGATCCACGCGGCCCTCGACCCGCGGGCGCCCCCCGCCGCGCTGGCCTTCCTGGGCGTGCCCGAACCGGACCCGACACGGGCCGAGATCGCGCGGCTGCGGGCCAGCCTCGACGGGATCGGGGCCTCGAGGCCGGCGATCGAGTGGGGCCTGCGCTGGGGCGAAGTCCGCGCGCCGGACTGCGCCGCCCCGACCCTGGTGCACCGAGACTTCCGCACCGGCAACTACATGGTCGACGCCGCCGGGCTCACCGCGGTGCTGGACTGGGAATTCGCCGGCTGGGGCGATCCGGCCCAGGATCTGGGTTGGTTCTGCGCCGCCTGCTGGCGGTTCGGTCGCCCCGAGCTGGAGGCCGGCGGCATCGGATCCCGCGCGGCCTTCTACCGGGGCTATACGGAGGCCGGCGGGCGCGCCATCGATCCGGCGCGCGTCGCCTACTGGGAGGTGATGGCGCATCTGCGCTGGGCGGTGATTGCCCTGGAGCAGGGCGCGCGGCACGTCTCCGGCCGGGAATTCTCTCTGGAACTGGCGCTCACCGGCCGGATGGTGCCCGATCTCGAACGGGCGATCCTGCGGGCGACGGCCCCCGGGGCGTGGAGATGAGCATGCGGGACGATCCCTCCGGCGCCGCCCTCCTCGACGCCGCCCGCCGGGCGCTGACCGAGGAGGTGGTCCCCGGCCTGACCGGGCGCCCGCGCTACGTCGCCCTGATGGTGGCCAACGCGATCGGCATCGCCGCGCGCGAGATCGCCGAGGCCGACCGCCTGCACGCGACCGGCGAAAACGTCCTCTCCGGCGCGCCGGTCGAGGCCCTGGTCCGGGCGATCCGCGCCGGCGCGCGCGATGCCGATCCCGATCTCCACGCCGCCCTGAGCGCGGCCGCGGAGGTGGCGGCGCAGATCTGGAAGCCGCCCGCGCCGGGCGGTTGAGCGTCACCGGCGGCCGAACAAGCGCTCGATGTCGGAGAGTTTCAATTCGATCGAGGTCGGGCGGCCGTGGTTGCACTGGCCGGAATTCGGCGTCGCCTCCATGGCGCGCAGGAGCGCGTTCATCTCCTCGGGCCGCATGCGGCGGCCAGCGCGGACCGAGCCGTGGCAGCTCATCCGCGACAGGACCGCGTCGAGGCGGCGCCCCAGCGGGCCGCCCTCCGCGGCGGGGGCGCCCCCCTCCTCGTCGCCGCTCGCTGCGAGGGCGTCGAGGATGTCGGTCACGAGATCGCGCACCGAGGCGCCGACGAGCGCGGCCGGCACCTCGCGCACCAGCACGGCGCCGGGCCCGAACGCCTCGACGGCGAGGCCGAGCCGGTCGAGGTCGGGCGCGGCGGCGACCAGCCGGTCGGCCTCGTCCGGGCTCATCTCGACCACGTCGGGGATGAGCAGGCCCTGGCGGGCGATGCCGCCAGCGGCGCGCTCGGCCTTCATCCGCTCGTAGACGAGGCGCTCGTGGGCGGCGTGCTGATCGACGATCACGAGGCCGTCGCGGGTCTGGGCGAGGATGTAGGTCTCGTGGATCTGCGCCCGCGCCGCGCCGAGCGGATGGTCGAGCGCCTCGGCAGCCTCGGCGAGGGGGCGGACATCCGCCTGCGGCGGGGCCGCCGCGTCGGACCTCGATCCGGGCCGCTCGAACACGGCCTGGGCCGCCTCGCCGAAGCCACCCTCCCCCATCGGGTCGAAGGCCGCCGCGTCCGGAACCGGCGCCGGCCTCCAGGAATCCGACCGCCGGTAGCCCGGCGGCGCCGCCACCGAGGGTGCGCCGACCGCGAAGGGGCTCGGACGCGACGGCTGGAACAGGCTCGGCACGGCTGCGCCCGTATGGATCGCCAGGCCCGGACCGGCCGGGCGCAGGGCGTCGAGGGTCCGGGCCGCGCCGGTCGTGGCCGAGCGGACACCGCCGCGGCGCAGGGCGTCGTGGATCGCGCTTACCAAGAGGGCCCGCACGAGGCCCGGCTCGCGGAAGCGGACCTCGGTCTTGGCCGGGTGGACATTCACGTCGACATGCTCGGGATCGCACAGGATGGCGAGGCCGAGCACCGGGTGGCGATCGGACGCCAGGGTGTCGGCGTAGGCGCCGCGCACCGCCCCGAAGAGCAGCCGGTCGCGGACCGGGCGGCCGTTGACCGCGAGGTGGATGTGGTTGGCCGCTCCCCGGTGATAGGTCGGCAGGCCGACATGGCCGGTCACCGAAAAACCCTCCCGGGCCAGCGAGACCGGCAGGGCGTTGGCGGCGAAATCGGGCCCCAGCACGGCGGCGAGGCGGCGCAGCTCCGCCTCCGGCCCGGTCTCGGCCGGCAGCACCAGGGGCTGGCCGGCATCGGCCCGGAGGGTGAAGCGGATGCCGGGCTGCGTCACGGCGAGCCGCCGCAAACTCTCGGCGATGGCGGCGTTCTCGGCCCGGTCGGATTTCAGGAATTTCAGCCGGGCCGGGGTCGCGGCGAACAGCTCGGTCACCTCGATCCGCGTGCCGCGTTGCGCCGGCGCCGGGCGGACCGGACCCTTGAGGCCCGCCGCCACGGTCAGGCTCGCCCCCGCCTCGGCCTCCGGGGTCCGGGTGACGAGGGTCAGCCGCGACACCGCGCCGATCGACGGCAGCGCCTCGCCGCGGAAGCCCAGCGTGTCGATCGCCGTGAGATCGCCGCCGGGGAGCTTGGAGGTGGCGTGGCGCTCGACGGCGAGTTCGAGGTCGTCCGGGCTCATGCCGCGGCCGTCGTCGACCACCCGGATCAGCCGGCGGCCCCCCGCCTCCACGGTGACCTCGATGGCCCGGGCGCCGGCGTCGATGGCGTTCTCGACCAGCTCCTTCACGGCCGAGGCCGGGCGCTCCACCACCTCGCCCGCCGCGATGCGGTCGACGAGCACGGGGTCGAGGCGTCGGACAGAGGGTGCGGGGGTGGACATCGGCCGCGAGGATAGACCCTGGTGCATCGTCCCGGAAGGCGGCTGCCCACGTTCGACGCGTGGCAGCCCCGATCCGCGACGGCGGCGCTCAGGCGCGCCTTTGCGCCCCGCCCAGGGTGATGCGGCCCGTGCCGGCCCGCGTCCCGTGGCTCGGCGCCGCGTAGGGGCGCCGGGACAGGTCGTAGAGAGCGTTGCCGACGATGCCGGCCGCCCGGCGCAGGGTCGCCCCGTCGCAGGTCGCCGCCACCCGGACGCCGATCTCGTGCGTGTGGCTGCGGCCGTAGAGCCAGACCGCCAGACGGGCCCGGGTCGCCTCGGGGATACCGTCCAGGAGGGAGGCGGCGCCGTCCGGATCCGCCTTGATCAGGCGTCCGACCGTCTCAGGCGGGATCGGGCAATCGAGTGCCGGATCGTCGATGCTCAGGGAGCGGGCCTTCATGATGGCGAACCTGACAGCTTTGGAACTGCAGGTTGTGCCGTTCTTGGTTAATGAACCGTCACCACGGGCATCGTCAGAGCGGCCTGCGCGCGACCCGGGCAATCAGGCCGACGATCCCCTCCCGGAACAGCAGGACGCAGAGCACGAACACGCAGCCCTGGATGATCGTCACCCAGGCGCCGAACTGGGCGAGGTAGGTCTCCATGGTGACGATCACCAACGCGCCGACGATCGGCCCGAACACCGTGCCCATGCCGCCCACCAGGGTCATCAGCACCACCTCCCCCGACATCGACCAGTGGATGTCGGTCAGCGACGCGAGCTGGAAGACGATCGCCTTGGTGGAGCCCGCGAGCCCCGCCAGCGTCGCCGAGAGCACGAACACCGCGAGCTTGTACTGGCTGGCCCGATAACCCAGGGAGATCGCCCTCGGCTCGTTGTCGCGGATCGCCTTCAGCACCTGCCCGAAGGGCGAGTGGACGATGCGGTAGATCAGCAGCATCCCGGCCATGAAGATCACGCAGACGAGGCCGTACATCGCCCGGTCGTCCGCGAGGCTGATCATTCCGAACAGATTGCCCCGGGGCACCGCCTGGATGCCGTCCTCGCCGCCGGTGAACTTCGCCTGGAGCGCGAAGAAGAACGCCATCTGGGCGAGCGCCAGGGTGATCATCGAGAAGTAGATGCCCTGCCGCCGGATCGCCAGCGAACCGAAGACGAGCCCGAGCAGCGCCGCCGTGGCGGTGCCCGACAGGATCGCCAATTCCGGCGTGAAGCCGAGGCTCTTGGCCGTATAGGCGCAGAGATAGCTCGCCATGCCGAAATAGGCGGCGTGGCCGAAGGAGAGCAGGCCGCCGTAGCCAAGCAGCAGGTTGAAGGCCAGCGCGAACAGCGCGAAGCACAGCACCTTCATCAGGTAGACCGGATACAGCAGCATCGGCGCCGCGATCAGCAGCAGGGCGATGCCCACGAAGATCAGGCGATGGAGCGCCTTGTCGTCCCGGCGCACCGGCAGCGCGGCGGCGATCGGGGGGGCGTCGATGGCGGCGGTGTCGGCCATGGGTGGAGCCTCGGTTCGCGGTCAGGCCGTGCGCCCGAACAGGCCGGCGGGTTTGACGAGCAGCACCAGCACCATGATCACGAAGATCACGGTGGCCGACGCCTCCGGATAGAATACCTTGGTCAGCCCCTCGACCAGACCGAGGGCGAAGCCGGTGATCACCGAGCCGATGATCGAGCCCATGCCGCCGATCACCACCACGGCGAAGACCACGATGATGATGTCGGCGCCCATGTTCGGATTGACCGAGTAGATCGGTGCCGCGAGCACCCCGGCGAAACCGGCAAGGGCGACGCCAAACCCGTAGGTCAGGGTCAGGAACAGCGGCACGTTCACCCCGAAGGCCTGGACCAGGGTCGGGTTCTCGGTGGCGGCGCGGAGATAGGCGCCGAGCTTGGTCTTCTCGATGACGAGCCAAGTGGCGATGCAGACGGTGAGCGAGGCGACGACCACCCAGGCCCGGTAGTTCGGCAGGAACATGAACGGCAGGCGCTGGCCGCCCGAGAGTTCGGGCGGGATCGCGTAGGGGAGGCCCGAGACGCCGTACTGGTTGCGGAACAGGCCCTGGATGATCAGCGCGAGGCCGAAGGTCAGGAGCAGGCCGTAGAGGTGGTCGAGCTTGTAGAGCCGGGCGATCAGCACGCGCTCCAGAACGATGCCGAAGGCACCCACCACCAGGGGCGCCAACCCCAGCGCCCACCAGTAGCCCAAGCCCACGTAGGTGAGCAGCATCCAGGCCACGAACGCGCCCATCATGTAGAGCGCGCCGTGGGCGAAGTTGATGATGTTCAGGAGCCCGAAGATGATCGCCAGCCCCAGCGACAGGATCGCGTAGAACGAGCCGTTGATCAGGCCGAGGAGCAATTGCCCGAACAGGGCCTGCATCGGAACGCCGAAGATCGTCGTCATGGGCTCCCCTCCGCGCCGCGACCGTGCCTCAACCCTTCACGAGGGGGCAGTTGCCCTCGTTGAGCGGACGGAAGACCTGATCGCCGGGGATGGTCTCGAGCGTCTTGTAGAGGTCCCACTCGCCCTTGGACTCGGCGGGCTTCTTGACCTCGAACAGGTACATGTCGTGGATCTTGCGCCCGTCCGCCCGGACGACGCCCTTGCCGAACAGCGGATCGTCGGTGGGCATCGCCTTCATCTTGGCGACCGTGGCGGCGCCGTCGGCGGTCGACTTCAGCTCGGCCACCGCCTTCAAGTAATGGAGCACGTCCGAGTAGACGCCGGCATGGTTGGCGGTGGGCTTCGAGCCGCCCTTCATCTGCTTGGCGAAGCGGTCGGAGAAGGCGCGGGTCCGGTCGTTGAGGTCCCAGTAGAACGGCTCGGTGAGCACCAGCCCCTGCGCGACCTTGGTGCCGAGCGAGTGCACGTCGGAGGAGAACACCAGGAGGCCGGCCAGAGCCTGCCCGCCCTCGGTGATGCCGAACTCGCCGGCCTGCTTGATCGAGTTGATCGTGTCGGTGCCGGCATTGGCCAAGCCGATCACCTTGGCGCCTGAGCCCTGGGCCTGGAGCAGGAACGACGAGAAATCCGAGGTCGGGAACGGCGTCTTCACCGAGCCGACGACCTTGCCGCCACTTTTCGTGACCACCGCGCTGGTGTCGCGCTGGAGCGTCTGGCCGAAGACGTAGTCGGCGGTGAGGAAGAACCACGTGCTGCCGCCGCGCTTGACCATGGCGCCGCCGGTGCCGTTGGCGAGCGCCACCGTGTCGTAGACCCAGTGGATCGTGTTCGGCGTGCATTGCGGGCCGGTTAGGTCGGCGGTGCCGGCGCCGGTGTCGATGAAGACCTTGTTCTTCTCCTTGGTGACCTGGCTGATCGCCAGCGCCACCGAGGAGGTCACCCCGTCGGTGATCATGTCGACGCCGTCGCGGTCGTACCATTGCCGGGCGATGCCCGCGCCGACATCCGGCTTGTTCTGGTGGTCGGCCGAGACGATCTCGACCTTGAGCCCGTGCTGCTCCGGCTTGAAGTCCTCGACGGCGAGCTTCGCCGCCACGACCGAGCCCTCGCCGCTGATGTCCGAATAGGCGCCCGAGCGGTCGCCGAGGATGCCGATCTTCACCGGCGTCTGGGCGGCGGCGCTCCCCAACGTCAGGGCACCGGCGAGGGCGGCGAGGCTCACGGGCCGGGCGATACGTCCGAACATGGCGTTCTCATCCTCCTGCGGCGCGGCACGCTTCTGTGTCGGCCGTGTATTCGGAGCGCCGCAGGCCGGCGCCTCCACGGTTTTGCTTGCAGGCTTCAGACGCCCAGATAGGCGTGAAGCTTGTCGATATTGGCGTCAAGTTCGGCATTGGGGATCATGTCGATGACCCGGCCCTGCTCGATCACGAAATGACGGTCCGCCAGGGTCTGAGCGAACCGGAAGTTCTGCTCCACCAGCACGATCGTGTAGCCCTGGGCTTTCAAATGCTGGATGGTCCGGCCGATCTGCTGGATGATGACCGGCGCGAGACCCTCCGTGGGCTCGTCCAGCAGGATCAGCTTGGCGCCGGTGCGCAGGATGCGCCCGATCGCCAGCATCTGCTGCTCGCCGCCGGACAGCTTCGTGCCCTGGCTGCCGGCGCGCTCCTTCAGGTTCGGGAACAGGGTGTGGATCTCGGCCACCGTCATGCCGCCCGGCTTCACCCGGGGCGGCAGCATCAGGTTCTCGTGGACCGTGAGGCTCGCGAAGATGCCGCGCTCCTCCGGGACGTAGCCGAGGCCGAGCCGGGCGATGTTGCGGGACGCCATCCGGATGGTCTCGACGCCGTCATAGACGATCGAGCCCGCGCGCTTGCCGAGGATTCCGATGATCGCCCGGAGCGTCGTGGTCTTGCCGGCGCCGTTGCGGCCGAGCAGCGTGATCACCTCGCCCACCCGGACGTCGAGATCGATGCCGTGGAGCACGTGGCTCTCGCCGTACCAGCCCTCCAGCCCGCGGACGGTGAGGAGGGTGTCCGTCGCCGCGGCCGGCGCGGGTGTCTTCAGCGCCGTCTTAGGCATGTCCCGCCCCGATATAGGCTTCGATCACGCGCGGATCCTTCGACACAGTGGCGTAATCGCCCTCGGCCAGAACCTGGCCGCGGGCCAGGACGGTGATCCGGTCCGACAGGGACGCCACCACCGACAGGTTGTGTTCCACCATCAGGATGGTCCGGTCCTTGGAGACCCGGCGGATCAGCTGGGCCGTCCGGTCCACGTCCTCGTGGCCCATGCCGGCCATGGGCTCGTCGAGGAGCAGCATCTCCGGATCGAGGGCGAGCGTCGTGGCGATCTCCAGGGCCCGCTTGCGGCCGTAGGAGAGTTCCACCGCCAGCACGTCGGCGAAGTCCGAGAGGCCCACGGCCTCGACCAGGGCCAGCGCCTCGCCGTCGAGCGCCCGCAGCACCTTCTCCGGCCGCCAGAAGTCGAAGGAATCGCCGCGCCGGCGGCGCTGCAGGGCGATGCGGACATTCTCCGTCACGGTCAGGTGGGGAAAGACCGCCGAGATCTGGAACGAGCGGACGAGGCCGAGCCGGGCGACATCGGCGGCCTTCATGCCGGTGATGTCGCGGTCCTTGTAGCGGATCGTGCCGGCGGTCGGGATGAGGAACTTGGTCAGCAGGTTGAAGCACGTGGTCTTGCCGGCCCCATTCGGCCCGATGAGCGCGTGAATCGTCCCGCGCTCGACCTGCAGCGCGACGCCGTTGACGGCCCGGAACCCGCGGAATTCCATCGTCAGGCCATCGGTCGCCAGGATCACGTCCCGTGCCAAGCGCTTCCCTCCCGATTTTCGATTCTTGCCGCCATATCGCCGAACCGCCCGGCTTCCGTCCATCGCAAACGCTCGGCGCGACGGGACAATCCCCGGCCGGTGATATCCGTTCTTCACCGCCGGCCTCCGGATCCGCCCGCGCTTGACCGCCCATAGGCTTCGACTTAACTCAGACAAATTCGCCGCCGGGGGGAAGCATGGTCGATCGCGCGGCCTATATCGCCGTTGATTGGGGCACGACCAACCGGCGCGCCTACGCGATGGCGTCCGACGGCGCGGTGATCGCGTCGGCGCAGGATGACCGCGGTGTCCTCGCCCTCGGCCCGGAGGATTATCCGGCCGAGATCGCCGCCCTGCGCGCGCGCTTCGGCGCCGGGCCGGTCATCGCGGCCGGGATGGTGGGGTCGAGCCGGGGCTGGTGCGAGGCCCCCTATGTCGATGCCCCCGCCACCCTGGAGCGCCTCGCCGACGCCTGCCGGGACGTCGCGCCGGGCGTGCGCATCGTGCCCGGCGTTGCCCTGCGGGACGGCCGGAGGCCCGACGTGATGCGCGGCGAGGAGATCCAGGTTCTCGGGGCGATCCGAGTGGGTGGGGCGCCGCCGACGGCGCTGTTCTGCCAGCCCGGCACGCACAACAAATGGGTCGAGACCGTCGACGGCGCGATCACGACCTTCACCACGGTGATGACCGGCGAGTTCTTCGCGCTGCTTCGGTCCCACGGCATCATGGCGGGCCTTCTCGACGGGGTGGTCTCGGACGGCGCCCCGTTCCGGCGCGGGCTGCGTCGCGGGATCGCGTCCTCCAACCTCGCCGCAACCCTGTTCGAGGTCCGGGCCGGCCTACTCCTCGACCGGCTTCCCCGGTCCGAGGCCGCCGCCTACGCCAGCGGCGTGCTGATCGGGGCGGATGTGGCGACCCGGGACGATCTGGGGCGCCGTCCCGTCCATCTGCTGGGCGGCGGTCGCTTGAGCGCCCTCTACGCGGTCGCGGTGACCGAGATGGGCGGGACCCCCGTCATCGTGCCGGAGGGTTCGATCACGGCCGGCATCCACGCCATCTGGAGCCTGAGCGCATGACCATCCTCAACCGATTCGAGGCGGCCTTCGCGGCCTGCCCGCTGGTGGCGATCCTGCGCGGGCTGACGCCCGGGGAGGCGCCGGCGGTGGGCGAGGCCCTCGTGGGGGCCGGGTTCACCCTGATCGAGGTGCCGCTCAACTCCCCGGATCCCCTGCGCAGCATCGCGATCCTCGCCGAGCGCCTCTCCGGGCGCGCCCTCGTGGGGGCCGGCACCGTGCTGGACCCGGCGCAGGTCGCGGCAATCGGCGCCGCGGGCGGGAGCCTCGTGGTCTCGCCCAACACGGATGCAACCGTGATCGGCGCGACCCGCGCCCTCGGGCTCGTCTCCCTGCCCGGCTACCAGACGCCCACCGAAGCCTTCGCGGCGCTTGCCGCCGGCGCGACCGCGCTCAAGCTGTTCCCGGCGGACGTCGCCTCGCCGGCAGCGCTGAGGGCGCACCGGGCCGTGCTTCCCTCCGGGACGCGGGTGCTCGCCGTCGGCGGCGTCACGCCGGACGGGATCGCCGGCTGGCGCGCAGCCAGCGCCGACGGCTTCGGTCTCGGCTCGAATCTCTATCGCCCCGGCAAGGATGCGGCCGATATCGCGCGCGACGCGGCGGCCTTCGTGGATGCCCTGCGGAGGGCCGGGTAGCGGCGTTTCCATCCGCGGAGCAGCTATACGCCCTCAGGACGCTGGGCGCGCACCGTGACCGTTTGATTCATCGCTCAGCCGACGGGTATGGCTGTCCAGAACTGCCGCGCGCCCTCCCTTCCCCCTGTGTGGGGGAGGGAGACGCGTGTGGGCCCGACCGTTGCCCGCATCCGGCAGGGATGCGTGAATCCGCAAGCCTCTGCGGGCGAGGCGGCGCCCTTGGCTGTCCCTTCCGCGGAACGGACGATAATCCCCTTGCGAAGCGTGAAGCATCGCGGACAGGCAGGAGCGGGCCGATGGTAGAGAAGAGCGGTGGGCTCGACACCCTGGAGACCCCCTGCCTTCTGCTGGATAGCGACCGGCTGAAGGCCAACGTGGCCGCCATGCGCGCGCGGCTCGACGGGCTCGGCGTGGTCCTGCGCCCGCATCTCAAGACCGCCAAATCCCGCGACGTGGCCCAGATCGCCATGGCGTCCGAGGCCGGTCCCGCGACGGTCTCGACCCTGCGCGAGGCGGAATACTTCGCCGAGGGCGGCGTCCGAGATCTGATCTACGCGGTGGGGATCGCTCCGCAGAAGCTGGAGCGCGTCGGGGGGATCCGCCGGGCGTGGCAGACCGATCTGGCGATCATCCTCGATTCGGTGGAGCAGGCGCAGGCCGTGGCGGACTGGAGCCGCCGCAATGGGGACCGGCTGCCGGTGCTGATCGAAGTCGACGCAGACGGACATCGCTCCGGGGTGACGCCGCAGGATTCCGCGCGGCTCGTCGCGATCGGACGCGTCCTCGCCGAGGGCGCCAGCCTGCGCGGGGTGCTGCTGCACGCGGGCGACAGCTACGGGCTGAGCGACCCGGGTGCGCTGCGGGCGGCCGCGGAGGCCGAGCGCACGGCCGCGGTGACGGCGGCCGCGATGCTGCGGGACGCCGGCCTGCCCTGCCCGGTGGTCAGCGTCGGCTCCACGCCGACCGCGCGCTATGCGCATCGACTGGACGGCATCACGGAGGTCCGCGCCGGCGTCTTCATGATCGGCGACCTGTTCCAGGCCGGCGTCGGCTCCTGCGCGGTGGACGACATCGCCCTCACCGTCCTGACGACGGTGATCGGACACCAGCGGGAGAAGGGCTGGATCATCACCGATGCCGGCTGGATGGCGCTGTCGCGGGACCGGGGCACGGCCCGGCAGGCGGTCGACCAGGGCTACGGCGTCGCCTGCGACCGCGCCGGCCGCCCCTATCCAGACCTGATCGTCCGGGATGCCAACCAGGAGCACGGCATCCTGGCCGTCCGGACGGGCTCTGCGGCCGCCCTGCCCGACCTGCCGGTCGGCGCGCGCCTGCGCATCCTGCCGAACCACGCCTGCGCCACCGGCGCCCAGCATGATCGTTACCACGAGATCGCGGGCGGCCATCTGACGGGCGCGGTCTGGCCGCGCATCAACGGCTGGTGAGCCGCGGTCCGAATCGGGACCTGCCGCTCAAGGGCGCAGGGCCGGCGTGATCGCACCCGTGGCCACGGGATCGCCCGCCGCCACGCCGACGATCGGCTGCGCCCGCTGCCGGTCGAGCTTGTCGGCCGAGACGAGTGCCGCGGCGATCAGGGCCGCCACCGCCAGCGTCGCCTTCACGATATCCCAGACCCGCGCCAGCATGGCTCAACCTCAACGGCGACAGGATACGAGTCGCGGACGCCTCGCAGGAGACATCCGCGCGCCTCGAAACCTGGGACGTGGGGCTTGCGCAAACCTTACCAGGCCGCCGCATCGGCTCCATTCGACGGACCCTGATGCGGCGGTGCATCATCCGCCGGTACCGCCCCGGGCCGGGGCGGGTGCCGGCTCCGTCGCGGCCTCCGCGGCCAGCGCCTCGAAGACCAGGCTGTGCCGCTGCGCCAGGGCGTCCACGTCGGTGGCGTATCCGCCGCCGATCACCGCCACGAGCGGGATCCCACGGGTACGGGCCTGCGCCACGACGAAGCGGTCCCGCGCGAACAGGCCCGCATCCGTGAGGCAGAGCCGGCCCAGACGGTCGTCCCGGTGCGGATCGACGCCGGCGTTGTAGAACACGATGTCCGGCGCGAGCGCGTCGAGCAGGTGCGGCAGGCGCGCGCGCAGCACGTCGAGGTAGCCCTCATCCCCCAGCCGGTCCGGGAGGCCGATATCGAGATCGCCGGCGATCTTCCGAGAGGGGTAATTGTTCTCGCAGTGGATCGAGAGCGTGAACAGGTCCGGACACAGGGCGAGGCAATCCGCGGTGCCGTCGCCCTGATGGACGTCGAGGTCGACGACCAGAGCGCGCCGCACCAGCCCCTCGGCCTGGAGCGTGCGCGCCGCCACCGCGACGTCATTCAGCACGCAGAAGCCCGCCCCCTGCTCGCGGCGGGCATGGTGGCTGCCGCCGGCGGCACTTCCGGCGAGACCCTCGGCGAGGGCGAGGCGCGCCGCCAGCAGGGTCCCGCCCACGGAGCTGCGCGAGCGCCGGACCACCGCGGCGTCGATGGGCAGGCCGATCGCCCGCTCGACCTCACGGCTCACGGTGCCGGTCAGGACCGCCTCCACATAGGCGGGGTCGTGGGCACGGACGAGGATATCGGCGGAGGCCGGTTCCGGCGTGACGAAGCCGAGCGGCGCGAGGCCCCGGGCGATCAGCGTTTCGGCGAGCAAACCGTATTTCCGCATCGGAAAGCGATGGCCGGCGGGCAGGCTCGCCTCGTAGGCGGGATGGAACGCGATCGGCGGAATCATGCGGCCGTGCCGAGATCGGCCAGGATGGAACCGGCGAGCGCCGCGCCGCTGTCGTAGGCGGCCTCGATTCGCCCCCCGAGGCACCAGTCGCCGGCCGCGCCGAGCCGCAGGGCCGGATCGTACAGGCTCGGCACCCCCAGGGGATGGTCCACCTGCGCGTAGCGCCAGCGATGGGCCTCCGCATGGGTCGGATGCAGGACGATGCCGAGGTCGCGCTCCGCGCCGGCGAGCAGCGCCGCGACGATCGTCTCGTGCGGCTCCTCGAGGTGGACCCGCGACCAGGCCGCCGTCGCGTGGATCGTGAGGCGCAGCCCCCCGGGCCGGCCCGGCTTCGACGCGTCGAGGGCGATCAGACCGACCGGATCTTCCCGGGGTTCGATCAGCGCCTCGGATGCCGCGCCCGGGTTCGCGACCATCAGCGACCAGCACGGTGCGTAGGTCGCGGCCTCAATGTTTGGCAGCGCGAAGCCGGACGCGTCGAGCAGGGCCTTCACCTGCGGCGCGGGACAGGTGAGCGCGACGGCGTCGAACGGGCCGTGGGTCGTCCCCGTGGCGGTGTCGAGGTGCCAGCCGGCTCCGGTCCGGCGGACCCGCGTGATGGTGACGCCGCTCGCTACGGGAAGCCCCGCCAGGAGCGCGCGGACCGGAGCGGTCATATCGGGGATTCCGACCCAGCGCGCGGCACCCGCCCAGGGCGCGACGATTCCCCGTTGCTCCCACTCCGCCAGCCGCGCCGCGAAGGCGGCCCCGTGGGCCCGCATGAACTGGGCCCCGTGGTCGAACTGTAGCGACCCGCACCGCCGGGTCGCCATCCGGCCTCCGACCGCGCGCCCCTTGTCGAACACTGCGACGCTCAGCCCGGCCTCCGCGAGGCCGCGTGCCGCCGCCGCGCCCGCCATGCCGGCGCCCAGGATCGCCACGCTCCGAGGCTCACTCACGGCATCGCCCTGTTCGAGGAGCGGCCCGCAGAGCCGCATCTCGGCCAAGATAGGGATGGCCCAGGCCGGCGTCAGCGCGACCGTCTGCCCTTAATGGTTGTCACGGGCGCGGTGATCGATGCCGGCGCGGGCCGCGGCTTTGGTGCGGGTAGAGGGAATCGAACCCCCACGCCTTGCGGCTGGCGATTTTGAGTCGCCCGCGTCTACCAGTTCCGCCATACCCGCCTGCCCGGCGCTCTTCGCACAGGTCGGCGGCGGCGGCCAAGCGTATTTTTCGCGCGTCGCCGCGATCTGGCCAAGCCGCAGCGCCTATGCTCAAAGGGCGGCCGATACCTCGATCCGGGACACCGAATGCTCCGCCGGCTCTACGCGTGGATCCTGGCCCTCAGTGTCAGGCCCTCCGCGCCCTACGCGCTCGGCGCCGTGGCCTTCGCGGAAAGTTCGTTCTTCCCCGTGCCGCCGGACGCGATGCTGGTGCCGATGGCGGTGAGCCGCCCGGACCGGGTCTGGCTCTACGCCACCATCGCGACCGTCGCCTCGGTCCTCGGCGGCCTCGTCGGCTACGCGATCGGGGCACTTCTGTTCGACTCGGTCGGGGAATGGCTGATCCGCCTCTACGGATTGCAGAACTCGGCGGCGACCTTCCAGGAATCCTATGCCCGGTACGGCCACTGGGTGATCCTGCTGAAGGGACTGACGCCAATTCCCTACAAGCTCGTCACGATCACGTCGGGCTTCGCCCATTACAGCCTGTTCTGGTTCACAGTGCTGTCGATCATCACCCGGGGCGCCCGGTTCTTCATCCTGGCCGGTCTGCTCGGGCGTTACGGGGTCCAGATCCGCGGCGTCCTCGACCGGCACCTCAACGTCGTGGTGGCGATCTCCGTGGCGCTGGTCGTCCTCGGTTTCCTGCTGTTCAAGGTGATCTTGTAGCGATGAATACGGCCGCTGCGCTTCGTCTCAAGACCGCCGGCCTGTGGCTGGCGATCCTCTCCGCCCTGACGCTCTGTGCCGCGCTGGTGATGCAGTACGGATACGGCTACGCCCCGTGCAAGCTCTGCCTCACGGAGCGCCTGCCCTACTACGCGGCCCTGCCGCTGGGCGTGATCGCCCTGTTCGTGCCGGAGCGGCTTGCCCGGATCGCCCTCGGGCTCGCGGCCCTCGGCCTGCTCTACGGGGCCGGGATCGGCGTCTATCACGCGGGCGCGGAATGGGGCTTCTGGCCCGGACCGACCGATTGCGGGGGCGGCACGGGGGCCAATCCGGGTCAGGTCGGGGATTTTCTCAATGCCCTGCAATCGACCAAGGTGGTGGATTGCTCGGTGGCCGCCCTGCGCGTGTTCGGGCTCTCATTGGCCGGCTGGAACGCCCTCGTGGCCTTCGCGCTGGCCTCGCTGGCCGGAACGGCCGCGGCGCGACCCTGACCCGCTGCGGGGCGGCCGGCCCCGGCGCCGCGCCTCCCGCTGAAGGCCCCTGGTCGGGATGATCGCCTAGTTGCGGTCGTCCGGCAGGATCGGGAGTGCGGCCACCTCGATCCCCTCGTCGATGAGGGCGCGCGCCTCGGCGGGGCTCGCCTCTCCGTAGATCGAGCGGCCCTCCGCCTCACCGTAATGGATCCGGCGCGCCTCCTCGGGGAAGCGCGTGCCGACATGCTCGGAACTCGCCACGACCTGCTCCCGCAGGGCCCGCAACATCGCCCGCACCTGCCGTTCGGGTTCGGCGATCAGGGTCGTCGGCGCCTCGACGACCGGCGCCGGGGGCACGGAGGCGCCGCGGTCACTGCGCGCAATGCTCGGCACCATCAAGGCCTTGCTGACCGAGGCGCTGTCGCAGACTGGGCAGGACACGAGCCCGCGGGCAACCTGCGTGTCGTAGGAATCGGAGGACGGGAACCAGCTCTCGAAGCCGTGCCCCGCCTCGCAGACGAGACTGTACCGGATCATACTGTCGCTTTTCGCGGTGCCTATTGTGCCGGCACGACCGGACGGCCGATCCGTTCGACGGTGAAGGTGCGTCCGTGCTGCAGGGACGGGATCCGGGCCCGGGCGTCTGCCACCTGAGCCCGGTCGATCTCGGCCAGGACGATCCCGGGTTCGTCGCCGCCGGCATCGGCTAAGACCCGGCCCCAGGGATCGACGATCAGCGAATGGCCGAAGGACTCGCGTCCGTCCTCGTGGACGCCGCCCTGTGCCGCCGAGATCACGAAGGCCCCGGTCTCGATCGCCCGCGCCCTTTGCAGGATGTGCCAATGAGCCGCACCGGTTTGACGGGTGAAGCAGGCCGGTGCGGTCAGCACCTCGGCGCCGGCCTCGGCGAGCGCCCGGTACAGGCCGGGGAAGCGGATATCGTAGCAGATCGTCAGGCCGATCGCGGCCAGGGGCGTGGCGGCGACCACAGCACAGGTACCGCCGGTATAGGTCGCCGATTCCCGCCAGCGTTCGCCGCTCGGCAAATCGACATCGAACAGGTGGAGCTTGTCGTAGGCAGCCAGGATCCCGCCATCGGCGTCGATCAGGTACGCCCGATTGGCGATCCGGTCGCCCGCCCGCACCGCGATGGACCCGACCTGCACCACCGTGCCGGTCTCCCGGGCGGCCTCGCGCAGGGCTGCGAGCGTCGGATCGCGGTCCTCCGTGGTGACATGCGCGAACAGCCGCTCCCGGTTGCGCTCCACCAGCGAGGTCATCTCGGGGGTCTGCACGTAGGCGGCCCCCCGGGCCGCCGCCGCGCGCACGCCCGCCACGGCCGCGTCGCGGTTCGCGGCCGGGTCCCGACCCGAACGCATCTGCACGCAGGCGGCCGTGAAGCAGGCCTCAGGCATCGGCGGTGTCTTTCAGGAGGCGGTCGAGCGTGCCGGCCCGTTCCAGCGCGTAGAGGTCGTCGCAGCCGCCAACATGCGTGGCACCCACGAAGATTTGCGGAACGCTGGTGCGGCCGCCCGCCTTCTCGACCATGGCGGCGCGGGAGCCCTGCACGCGCTCGACGTCGATCTCCTGGAAGGCGGCACCCTTCTCCTTCAGCAGGCTCTTGGCCGCCGAACAATAGGGGCACCACGCCGTGGTGTAGATGGTGACCGGCTGCATGGCCTTCGACGTTCCGCGCGTGATCCCCCACCATATTGGGGCGCGAAGAGCGAATTGCCTATGCCCGCGGGGTCACAGGCTTACCTGTAACCACCGGAACCCGGGTCGACGCGAAGGCGCTCAGGCGGCGAGCAGCTTCTCGACCTCGTTGACCAGATCGCGCAGGTGGAACGGCTTCGAGAGGACCTTCGCATCCTTCGGCGCTTTGGAATCCGGGTTGAGCGCGACCGCCGCGAAGCCGGTGATGAACATCACCTTGATATCGGGGTCGAGTTCGGTGGCGCGCCGCGCCAGCTCGATCCCGTCCATCTCGGGCATCACGATGTCGGTCAGCAGGAGCTCGAAGGGCTCCTCGCGCAGGCGATTATACGCAGAGAGGCCGTTGTCGAAGGACAGGACGTCGTAGCCCGCGTTCTGGAGCGCCTTGGCGAGGAACCGGCGCATGTCGTTGTCGTCTTCCGCCAGCAGGATTTTCATCGGCCGGATCCGCGCCTTCGTGTCAGGGTGTTGATCCCATAAAGGGAGGCGATGGTAAACAAGGTGTTAGGATCATCGCCGCAGGGTGCGTTCGGAATCCCCCGAACGGCACCGTCGACCGCCGCCGCGCAGTGGACAGGCGGGCGAACGCACACCACACTGCGCGCTTGCCGTGCCTGTTCCGTCGCCGGGTTGTCCACGCATCGATGAGCGCTCCCGAATCGGTAAAGCCAGACGCCTTCGGATTCGCCCCGCCCTATGCGGTCGACGAACCCGCGGCGCACACCCTGCCGTTCGTGTTCAATACCGGTCATTCCGGGTCCGTCTACCCCCCGCATTTCATCGCCGCGTCGCGTCTCGATGCCCTGACCCTGCGCCGGTCGGAGGACGCGCATGTCGAGCGCCTGTTCGCGCCCGTGGTCGAGCTCGGCGCGCCGCTGCTGCGGGCGAACTTTCCCCGGGCGTTCCTGGACGTGAACCGCGAGCCGTTCGAGCTCGACCCGCGCATGTTCGACGGGCGGCTGCCGGCCTTCGCCAACACGCGTTCGATGCGCGTCGCCGGAGGGCTCGGGACGGTTCCGCGCGTCGTCGCCGACGGACAGGAGATCTACGCCCGGAGGTTGCCGGTGGAGGAGGCGACCGCGCGGATCGAGGGCCTGTACAAGCCGTATCACCGGATCCTGCGCGGCCTCATCCAGCGCACCACCCAGCGCCATGGCCATTGTGTGCTCATCGACTGCCATTCCATGCCGTCATCGAGCCTGGGGCGCGATACGGAGATGAAGGCCGATGTCGTGCTCGGCGACCGGTTCGGGACCGCCTGCGCCCCCGCGCTGATCGACGGGTTCGACAGCGCCTTCCGGGCACGCGGCTTCAACGTGGTGCGCAACAAGCCGTACGCGGGCGGCTTCATCACCGAGCATTACGGCGAGCCGAACCTCGGACGCCACGCCCTCCAGATCGAGGTCAATCGCGCGCTCTACATGAACGAGACGAGCCTCGCGATGCATTCCGGGTTTCCCGGACTTGTGGACGCGCTGCGCGCCGTGATCGGCGAAGTCGCGACCGGACTGGGTGATCTCGCGTCGCGCCGGATGGCCGCCGAATAGAGACGATCCCGCGAACCCGCGGTCCCCAAAACAAAAAAGGCCACTCCCGAAGGAGCGGCCCGAAGTCTAGGGAGGAAACGCCCAAGAAGGGCTGCGAAACCGCGACGCCATCGCGATCCCGCAACGCACAAAATAAAGTGCGCCGCACAAGACGCAAGGGCTAAATCGCGGCGGCTGCCGCATCCGACGCATAGCTGCATGGCAGTCAACGAGCGGTCCTCTCGGGGAACCGTGGCCGGAGCGATCAGCCGCAATTTCTCAGGGGCGGTGCCCCGCTCAACCGTGCTCCTTGAGGAGCTTGGCGATCTCGGCCTTCAGCGGCCCCGCCAGATCCTTGCGCTCCAGCGCATAGGCGAGGTTCGCGGTAAGGAAGCCGAGCTTCGAGCCGGTGTCGTAGGTCCGCCCCTCGTAGTGCAGGCCGAAGAAATCCTGGGTCTCCATCAGGTCGATCATGGCATCGGTCAGCTGGATCTCGCCGCCCGCGCCTTTCTTGCCGTGCTCCAGGATCCCGAAGATTTCGGGCTGCAGGATGTAGCGGCCGGAGATGATGAAGTTCGAGGGCGCCGTGCCCTGTTTGGGCTTCTCCACCATGCCGGTGATCTGGAACGACTGGCCGTAGGTCTCGCCGACGCTCACGATCCCGTACTGATGGGTCTCCTCGGGTGCCACCTCCTCGACCGCGATGACATTGCCGCCGTGGCGCTCGTAGGTCGCCAGCATCTGCTGCATGCAGCCGCGGCTCAGCATGTCCGGAAGCAGAACGGCGAAAGGCTCGTCGCCGATGATCTCCCGGGCGCACCACACCGCGTGGCCGAGCCCGAGGGGTGCCTGCTGGCGGGTGAAGCTCGTCTGCCCAGCCCGGGGCAGATCCTTCTTCAACTCCTCATAAGCGGCTGTCTTGCCACGTTCCTGCAGGGTGTGATCCAATTCGAACGCGATGTCGAAATGGTCCTCGATGACCGCCTTGCCGCGTCCGGTCACGAACACGAAATGCTCGATGCCGGCTTCCCTTGCCTCGTCGACGACGTGCTGCACCACCGGCCGGTCCACGACGGTGAGCATCTCCTTCGGGACTGCCTTGGTCGCAGGCAGGAAGCGCGTGCCCAGGCCCGCGACGGGCAGGACGGCCTTGCGGATCGGTTTCATCGATCGGTAACCCCAAGGACAGAATGGAACGACGTGGTCGACGCTTCACAGTGACAGGTTCGACGCGCTCCGCGCCGAGCCCGCCACCCACGCCGGTGGCCGGTGCGCCAGTGAGACAGGCTAACGCGGCGCGTCGCAAGGGCTCGATGTGGATAGTATGGGTTAGCCTGCCGTAAATATACCGTCTGCAACCACGTAAGCAGGCTTACTGGCGACGGCTTTTGGGGGGATGACATGGCGGTCCTTGTAACGGGCGGCGCCGGCTACATCGGCAGCCACATGGTTCTGGCCCTGCTCGACGCCGGCCACGAGGAGGTCGTCGTTCTGGACGATCTCTCCACCGGCTTCGACTGGGCGGTTCCGGAGGGCGTCAAGCTCGTGCAGGGCGACGTCGCCGATCAGGCCCTCGTCACCCAGACGATCCTGCAGCACCGGATCGACGCCCTCGCCCATTTCGCCGCCAAGATCGTGGTGCCCGAATCCGTCGCGGACCCCCTCGGCTATTATCTCGCCAATACCGTGAAGACCCGCGCCCTGATCGAGGCCGCGGTCCGGGCGGGCGTGCGGCACGTGATCTTCTCCTCCACGGCGGCCGTCTACGGTGAGCCGGAGATCGTACCCGTCCCCGAGGACCTTCCGCTCAGGCCGATCAACCCCTACGGCCGCTCGAAGCTCATGAGCGAGTGGATGATCGCCGACGCGGCGGCGGCCCACGGCTTCTCCTACGTGATCCTGCGCTATTTCAACGTTGCCGGTGCCGATCCGGGCGGCCGGTCCGGCCAGTCGACACCGAACGCCACGCACCTGATCAAGGTCGCGACGCAGGCGGCCCTGGGCCAGCGCGAGCGGCTCGACGTCTACGGGACCGATTACCCGACGCCGGACGGCTCATGCCTGCGCGATTACATCCAGGTCTCGGACCTCGCCGAGGCGCACCGGGTGGCACTCGACCACCTGCGGTCGGGGGGCGAGAGCCTGACGCTGAATTGCGGCTACGGGCGCGGCTACTCGGTGCTCGACGTGATCGCGGTGGTGAAGCGGCAGTCCGGCCGCGAATTTCCGGTGCGGCTCTGTCCCCGCCGCGCCGGCGATCCGGCGCAGATCGTGGCCGAGGCCGGGCAGATCCGCGCGCGGCTGGGCTGGCAGCCCCGCCACGACGACCTCGACACGATCGTGGCGCAGGCGCTCGCCTGGGAGGATCGTCTGTCGAAGCGCAACCGGATCTGACCGGATGCCATCGCGCAGAGGGTTGCTCGCGGCCGTCCTGGGCCTCGCGGCTGCAACGACGCGTGCCGGGGCGGACGCTCGCCCTGAGGGTGCCTTCCGGTCCTTCATCGACGGCCTGCGCCCCGATGCCGCGGCCCGGGGCATCGCCGCGGAGACCTTCGACGCGGCGTTCCGCGGTGTGACGGCGCCGGATCCCGGCATCCTGGCCCGGACCCGCCGCCAGAGCGAGTTCGTGCGCCCGGTCTGGGACTATCTGGTCGGCACCGTCTCGGCCGGCCGGATCGCCAAGGGAAGTGCACGCGCGGCTGCCCTGGCCGGGCCGCTCGCAGCGATTGAGCGCCGCTCCGGGGTGCCAGGTCCGGTGGTCCTGGCCATCTGGGGGATCGAATCCGATTTCGGCGCCAGCGCGGGGGGGATCCCGACCATCCGGGCCCTCGCGACCCTGGCCGCGGCCGGTCACCGGGGCAGCCTGTTCCGCGACGAGTTGCTCGCGGCGCTCATCATCCTGCAACGGGGCGACGTCACCCCGGAGCGGATGAGCGGAAGCTGGGCGGGCGCCATGGGCCAAGTCCAGTTCCTGCCTTCAACCTATCTGGCGCATGCAGTCGATTTCGACGGCGACGGCCGGCGGGATATCTGGACCAGCGCGACCGATTCGCTGGCCTCCATCGCGGCCTATCTGAAGGATCTCGGCTGGGATCCCGCGCTCTCGTGGGGCTACGAGGTGCTGTTGCCGGGCGATTTCGATCTGGCACGCTACACCGGCGACCTCGCCGCCTTCGCCGAGCGGGGCGTCCGGCGTGCCGACGGCCACCCGCTGCCCCCCCGCGGCCGCGCCAGCCTGTTCCTGCCCGGGGGCCGGGGCGCACCCTCCTTCCTGATCACCGACAATTTCGAGGTGATCCGGGGCTACAACACGTCCGATTCCTACGCTCTGGCGGTGGGCCATCTCGCGGACCGGCTCGGCGGCGGCCCCGCGCTGGCCGCGGCTTGGCCCGCGGCGGCGGGCCTCGACGGGCCGGGCCTGCGGGCGCTGCAGACCGGACTCGCGGCGGCCGGCTACTATGACGGGCCCAAGGACGGCCGCGCCGGGCCCAAGCTGCGCGAGGCGGTACGCCGTTACCAGATCGGCGCGGGCCTGCCGGCCGACGGATACGCGACGACAGCCCTCCTCGCCCATGTCGCGGGTCGCGGGGTGCCCGGACCCTGACCGCGATCACGGTTTAGACCGGCCAACGCCTTGGCCCTATAGTGCGGGTGATAAGGACGGCGTCGTTCCCGATGAAGAAGACAGGATGCGCATGAAAGTCGGTCACCGAAGTGGCGCGATCCGCCCTGTTCAGCTGGCCCTGGCCGGCGCGCTGGGGCTGATCGGCGTGCCGCTGCTCGGTGGCGCCCAGGCGCTGGCGCAGTGGGGCGACGGGTACCAGCAGCCCGGCAATGGCGCCTACTACGAGGCGCCGCCGCGCCGGCGCCCCCGGGACGCCTATTACCGGGATGACGGCAATTACGGGCGGCAACAGCCCCGCTACGCGCCGCCGCAGGAAGCGCCGCGCCAATTCTACTGGCCCTGGGAGGACCGTCCGCAGCCGGTCGCCCCGCCGCCCGAGCGGACCTATCGGGCTCCGCGCCCGCGCAACACCTACGCCCCCACCGAAGCGCAGCGGCCGGTGCCCGCCATCAAGCACCGGGTGCGCCCAGCCCGGGCCCCGACGCCGCCGAAGCCCGCCGTCGCCAAGACCGAGCCGCACGTTCAGATCGCGGTGTTCGGCGATTCCCTCGCCGACCACCTCGCCAAGGGCCTCGACGACGTGTTCGAGGACAATGCCGACGTCGCCGTCATCGATCGCGCTAAGGGCGACAGCGGTCTCGTGCGCAAGGACGTGGTCGACTGGCCGAAGGCGGTGCAGGATTATCTGCAGGCGAACCCGAAGGTCCGCTACGCCGTGGTCATGATGGGGGCCAACGACCGCCAGCCCATCCGCGAGGGCGACGAGACCGCCGATCCCCTGACGGACCGCTGGCGTACCCTGTACCGGGCCCGTGTCGACGCGCTGGTCAAGGTGTTCGCCGACCGGAAGCTGCCGCTGATCTGGGTCGGGCTTCCGCCGATGCAGAGCGACGCGTTGAGCCGCGACCTGGCCGCCGTGAACGACATCGTGCGCGACAGCGTCACCAAGGCCGGTGCGACCTATGTCGACATCTGGCCCGGCTTCGTCGACGACCGGGACCGGTATGCTGTTTCGGGGCCGGATCCGGAGGGTCAGATCGCCAAGCTCCGCACCGCGGACGGCGTCCACTTCACCAAGGCCGGCGACCGGAAGCTGGCACATTTCGCCGATGTCGAACTCAAGCGCCTCATGGGTACGGCGCCGGCGCAGCCCGACCAGCCGTCCGCCGCCGTGGCGCCGAGCGCCGCGCCCTCGGTCTCCGGCCCGAGCCTCGACGGGACCGGGCAGCCCACCGACACGGCGGCCATCGACCGGCAGATCACCGCGATGCTGCCGAGCCTGCCCGAGCCCCCCGGCGTGCCGGCCCTTCCGGTCAAGCCCGCGGCGGGTCCCGTCGTGCCGTTGAGCCGGATGGAGGTCTCGCCCGGGGGCACCCTGCTGAGCGGCCGCCCCCGGGACGCCGACAACCTCGGCACCGTGGAGCGGACCCTGCTGCGTGGGAACGCCCCGATGCCGCAGCCCGGCCGGGCCGACGATTTCCGCTGGCCGCCCGGATGAGGCTGGAGCGGTCCTCTTCGGCCTGAGCGCGCCGGCGCCGGTCCCGATCGCGCCTATCGCGGCAGGACGCTCGCGCCCATCAGCGTCTCATCGATGGCGCGGGCGGCCTGACGGCCCTCGCGGATCGCCCAGACCACCAGGGACTGGCCCCGGCGCATGTCCCCCGCGGCCCAGATCTTCCCGTCCGAGGTGCGGTAATCCTCCTCGTTGGCCTCGACGTTGCCGCGCTTGCTCACGCCGATCCCGGACTGCTCCAGGAGCCCCCTCTGGACGGAACCCGCGAAACCGATCGCCATGAAGACGAGGTCGGCCGGGAGCACGAATTCCGAGCCGGGCATGGGTTGGCGCTTGGCATCCACCCGGGCGCAGACGACACCCGTGAGCTGACCCTTCCTGTTGCCCTCGAGCCGCAGGGTCGCGGCCTGGAACTCGCGCTCCGCGCCCTCGGCCTGGCTGGAGGAGGTCCGCATCTTCGTCGGCCAATAGGGCCATACGGTGAGCTTGTCCTCCCGCTCCGGCGGCCGCTGGCGGATGTCGAGCTGCGTCACCGACAGGGCGCCCTGCCGGAACGCTGTGCCGACGCAGTCGGAGGCCGTGTCGCCGCCGCCGATGACGACCACGTTCTTGCCGGCGGCGAGGATCGGCGGTTCGCCGTTACCGGGCATGGGCTCCTGGCTCACGCGCCGGTTGGACTGGATCAGATAGGGCATCGCGTAGTGGACGCCGTCGAGATCCTGGCCCGGCAGCTGCGGATTGCGCGGATCCTCGGCCCCGCCGCAGAACATCACCGCGTCGAACTCCGCCTTCAGCTCGTCGACCGGCTTCGTCACGCCGATATTCTGATTGTAGTGGAAGACGACGCCCTCGGCCTCCATCTGGCGCACGCGCCGGTCGATATGGCGCTTCTCCATCTTGAAGTCCGGGATGCCGTAGCGCAGCAGGCCGCCGGCCTTGGGCTCGCGCTCGAAGACGTGCACGTCGTGCCCGACCCGGGCGAGTTGCTGGGCGGCGGCCAAGCCGGCCGGGCCGGAGCCCACGACCGCGACGCGCTTGCCGGTGCGGGTCTCCGCCGGCTCGGGCTTCACCCAGCCCATGTTCCAGGCGCGGTCGGCGATCGCCTGCTCGATCGTCTTGATCGCCACCGGCTGATTCTCGAGGTTGAGCGTGCAAGCCTCCTCGCAGGGCGCGGGACAGATGCGGCCGGTGAATTCGGGAAAATTGTTTGTGGAGTGGAGGTTGCGCGAGGCCTCCTCCCAATCCGACTGGAAGACGAGGTCGTTCCAGTCGGGGATCTGGTTGTGGACCGGGCAGCCGGTCGGACCATGACAGAACGGGATGCCGCAATCCATGCAGCGCGCGGCCTGTTTGGTCAGGTCGTGCTCGTCGAGCGGCAGGGTGAATTCGCGGAAGTGCCGCACGCGGTCTGCGGCGAGCTGATACTTCTGCTCCTGCCGGTCGAATTCGAGGAAGCCTGTGATCTTGCCCATCGTGCTCGTCTCTTCCTGCCCGTGTCGCGACGGGACCAACCACCACCCACACGAGCCGGATGTCCGCTCGTCGTAACTCCGCTCAGACCCGTTCAGGATGTTCTGCCAGCCATTCCCGTAGGGCCACCTCGATCTGAATCTGCCAGTCCGCCCCCCGGGCACGGAACGGCTCAATGAGCGCAGTCGGAAGGTCGACCCGCTCCGTATTCCCCGCGCGACCGCTGGGGCGGATCAGAGAGCCGCCGACCCTAACATCGGCCTCGGCAAACCAGCGCTCATCCAGCTCGGGAGCGTCGTCCGGATCCCAACCGATCTCATCAGGGGAGATCTGCCGATCTGAGCCGTGCGCCGTAGCGCGCTTTCTCTCGGTCATTGGCCTTCCTCAAGCTGATGATCCGCCGATCGCCGTCTCGTTCCGTCCAGACTGTCACGACGAGACGGTCATCGATATAGCCGACCGTCACCCATCGGGACTCGCCGTACTCACCCCGCGTGTCCTGGCGGGTCAGCTCGGTCCCCGTGAAGATCTCTGCACACCGTTCGAAATCGAGACCGCGGTCACGCAGCGTGCGAGCCCGCTTCTCGACATCGTAGACGATACGCATGGGGACCGGGGATTTTCGCCTTCCCTATTCCGCCGCCACCGGCATCCGCGCCATCTCCATCTCGCGCAGGGCCCGCCGGTACTCGACCGGCATCACCTTGACGAACCCCGTGCGGAAATGCGCCCAGTCGTCGAGGATCTGCTTGGCCCGCGGGCTGCCCGTGTACTTGAGGTGGTTGGTGATGAGCTGGCTCAACCGCTCCTCGTCGTGGCCCGACATGTTCGCCAGGATGTCGACGCGCCCTTTGGTCTCAAGGTCGCCGTCCTGGTGGAAGCGGCGCATCAGGTCGTCCTCCTCCTCGACAGGCTCCAGATCGACCATCGACAGGTTGCAGCGGGCCGAGAACGAACCGTCCTCGTCGAGCACGTAGGCGATGCCGCCCGACATGCCGGCCGCGAAGTTGCGCCCGGTCTCGCCGATCGACACGACGACGCCACCGGTCATGTACTCGCAGCCATGGTCGCCCATGCCTTCGACCACAGTGATCGCGCCCGAGTTGCGCACGGCGAAGCGCTCGCCCGCGGAGCCGCGGATGTAGCACTCGCCGGCGATGGCCCCGTACAGCACGGTGTTGCCGACCATGATGGTCCGGTCCGCCGGAGAGCGGAGCGCGTCACTCGGCCGGATGATCAGCTTGCCGCCCGACAGGCCCTTGCCGACATAGTCGTTGCCGTGGCCCGTCAGCTCGATGGTCACGCCGGCCGCCACCCAGGCGCCGAAGCTCTGGCCGGCGGTGCCGGAGAGCTTCACCACGATGGTGTCGTCGGGCAGGCCCTCATGGCCGTGGGCCTTCGCCACCATACCGGACAGCATCGCCCCGGCGGCCCGATCCGAATTGCGGATCGTATCGGTGACGACCACCGGTTCCCCGGTCTCGATGGCGTGCCGGGCCCGCTCGATCAAGCGCCGGTCCAGGACCGTCTCGATCGGGTGGTGCTGACGCTCGACGTGCCGGATCGGCGTGCCCTCGGCCACCTTCGGCCGGTGGAACAGCTTGGTGAAGTCGAGCCCCCGCGCCTTCCAGTGGGAGATCGCCGCGACCTTGTCGAGCACGTCCGAGCGGCCGACCGCCTCCTCCAGCTTGGTGAAGCCCAGCGACGCCAGAATCTCCCGCACCTCCTCGGCCACGAAGAAGAAGTAGTTCACCACGTGCTCGGGCGTGCCCTTGAAGCGCTTGCGCAGCACCGGATCCTGCGTGGCGACGCCCACCGGACAGGTGTTCAGGTGGCACTTGCGCATCATGATGCAGCCGGCCGCGATCAGCGGAGCCGTGGAGAAGCCCATCTGGTCGGCGCCGAGCAGGGCCGCGATGACCACGTCGCGCCCGGTCCGGATGCCGCCATCGGCCTGGAGGGCGACGCGCCCGCGCAGGCCGTTGAGCACCAGGGTCTGCTGGGTCTCGGCCAGACCGGTCTCCCAGGGACCGCCCGCGTGTTTGAGCGAGGTCAGCGGCGCCGCGCCGGTCCCGCCGTCATAGCCCGAGATGGTGATGTGATCGGCCCGGGCCTTGGCGACGCCCGCCGCCACCGTGCCGACGCCGACCTCGGAGACGAGCTTCACCGAGACGTCCGCCGCCGGGTTCACGTTCTTCAGGTCGAAGATCAGCTGGGCCAGATCCTCGATCGAGTAGATGTCGTGGTGCGGCGGCGGCGAGATCAGGCCGACCCCCGGGGTGGCGTAGCGGACCTTGGCGATCTTGGCGTCGACCTTGTGGCCGGGCAGCTGGCCGCCCTCGCCGGGCTTGGCGCCCTGCGCGACCTTGATCTGCATCATGTCGGAATTCACGAGATATTCCGTCGTGACGCCGAAGCGGCCCGAGGCGACCTGCTTGATCGCGGACCGGCGCGAGCGCCCGTCCGGCAGGGGCTTGAACCGCTCGACCTCCTCGCCGCCCTCGCCCGAATTCGACCGGCCGCCGAAGGAGTTCAGCGCGATGGCCAGCGTCTCGTGGGCCTCCTTGGAGATGGAGCCGTAGGACATCGCCCCGGTGGCGAAGCGCTTCACGATCTCGGAGGCCGGCTCGACCGAGTCGAGCGGCACCGGCGCGCGGCCGATCTCCTCCGCCCCCTTGATGCGGAACAGGCCGCGCAGGGTCTTGAGCTGGTTCTCCTGGCGGTTCACCAAACCCGCGAACTCGCGATAGCGCGCGGGCACGTTGAGGCGCACCGCGTGCTGGAGCGTCGCCACGGTGTCGGGCGTCCAGGTGTGGGTCTCGCCGCGCAACCGATAGGCGTACTCGCCGCCGACATCGAGGGCGTTGCGGTAGACCGGGGCGTCGCCGAAGGCATCGCGGTGCCGGCGCACCGTCTCCTCGGCGACCTCGGCCATGCCGACGCCCTCGATGGTGGTGGCGGTCCCGAAGAAGTCGCGGCTCACGAACTTCGAGTTCAGGCCGACCGCATCGAAGATCTGCGCCCCGCAATAGGACTGGTAGGTGGAGATGCCCATCTTGGACATCACCTTCAGCAGCCCCTTATCGATCGCCTTGACGTAGCGGTAGATGATCTCGTCGTCGGTGAGGTCCGGCGGGAATTCGTCCTTCATCGCCAGCAGCGTCTCGAAGGCGAGATAGGGATTGATCGCTTCGGCGCCGTAGCCCGCCAGACAAGCGAAGTGATGCACCTCGCGCGGCTCGCCGGACTCGACCACGAGCCCGACAGAGGTCCGAAGGCCCTTGCGGATCAGGTAATTGTGCACGGAGGCGGTGGCCAGCAGGGCCGGGATCGGGATCCGGTCCGGCCCGACCGCCCGGTCGGTGAGCACGATGATGTTGTAGCCGCCCCGCACCGCCGCCTCGGCCCGGTCGCAGAGCCGGTCGAGGGCGCCGTCCATGGCCTGAGCGCCCATCTCGGCCGGGTAGGTGGTGTCGAGGGTCTTGGTGTCGAACCGGTCCTCGAAATGGCCGATCGAGCGGATCTTCTCCAGGTCGGCGTTGGTGAGGATCGGCTGGCGGACCTCCAGGCGCTTGCGCCGGGACGCGCCCTCCATGTCGAGCAGGTTCGGCCGCGGACCGATGAACGAGACGAGGCTCATCACGGCCTCCTCGCGGATCGGGTCGATCGGCGGGTTGGTCACCTGCGCGAAATTTTGCTTGAAATAGGTGTAGAGCAGCTTCGACTTCTCGGAGAGCGCCGAGAGCGGCGTATCCGTGCCCATCGAGCCGACCGCCTCCTGGCCGGTGACCGCCATGGGCTGCATCAGCAGCTTGAGGTCTTCCTGCGTGTAGCCGAAGGCCTGCTGGCGATCGAGCAGGCCGACGTCGCCGCGCGATTCGCGCGGCTGCACCGGGCGCAGATCCTCCAGCACGATCTGGGTGTTCTTGACCCAGTCGGCATACGGATGCGCGGCCGCGAGCTCGCCCTTGATCTCCTCGTCGGAGACGATCCGGCCCTTCTGGAGGTCGATCAGGAGCATTCGGCCCGGCTGGAGCCGCCAGGACTGGACGATCTTCTCGTCCGGGATCGGCAGGGTACCCATCTCGGAGGCGAGCACCACGAGGCCGTCGTCGGTGACGATGTAGCGGGCCGGGCGCAGGCCGTTCCGGTCGAGGGTCGCGCCGATCTGGCGGCCATCCGTGAAGGCCACGGCGGCCGGTCCGTCCCAGGGCTCCATCAGGGCGGCGTGGTACTCGTAGAAGGCGCGCCGCTCCTCGCTCATCAGCGGGTTGCCGGCCCAGGCCTCCGGGATCAGCATCATCATCGCGTGGGCGAGCGGGTAGCCGCCCTGCACCAGGAACTCCAAGGCGTTGTCGAAGCAGGCGGTGTCGGACTGGCCCTCGTAGGAGATCGGCCAGAGCTTCGAGATGTCGTTGCCGAACAGGTCGGAATCGACGCTCGCCTGCCGGGCCGCCATCCAGTTGACGTTGCCGCGCAGCGTGTTGATCTCGCCGTTATGGGCCACCATCCGGTACGGGTGCGACAGGCGCCAGGTCGGGAAGGTGTTGGTGGCGAAGCGCTGGTGCACTAGCGCGATCGCCGAGACGAAGCGCTCGTCCTTCAGGTCGAGGAAGTAGCCGCCGAGCTGCGTGACCAGCACCATGCCCTTGTAGACGATGGTCCGGGTCGAGACCGAGACCGGATAGAACTCCTTCACCCGCGGGTCGTCGAGGCCGTAGACCCGGTTGGAGATCACCTTGCGGGCGACGTAGACCCGGCGTTCGAACACGTCCTGATCGGTCACCGAGGCCGGGCGGCCGATGAAGACCTGCCGGTGATGCGGCTCGGTCGCCTTCACGGCCACGCCGAGATCCTCCGGATCGACCGGCACATCGCGCCAGCCGAGCAGCGGAAGCCCTTCGGAGGCGAGGACCGATTCGATGATCTCCTGGATGATCGCCCGGGGCTCCTCGGCCTTGGGCATGAAGAACTGGCCGATGGCGTAGGCGCCCGCCGGCGGCAGCTCGAAGCCGAGACGCGAGCATTCCTCGGCGAAGAAGCCGTGCGGGATCTGCGTGAGGATGCCGCAGCCGTCGCCCATCTTGGGGTCGGCGCCGACCGCGCCGCGGTGGTCGAGGTTCTCGAGAATCTTCAGACCCTGCGCGACGATCGCGTGGGTGCGGCGGTCGTGCATGTCGGCGATGAAGCCGACGCCGCAGGCGTCGTGCTCGTTGGCCGGGTCGTAGGCGCCCTGCGAGGCCGGCAGCGCCGGGTCGCGCACGATGAGCGGCATCGCGCCGCCGCGCGGGGCGGTGGCCTCGACCGGGGAAGCGGCGGGCACTTCGGCGGCTCTGCGTTGCGACATGCTTCGATTCGTCCTTCCCTCGCCTCGCCCGTCCGTGGACGCGTCGCCCCTAGACGGACCCGCCTTGACGCTGCGAGCATGTTTCGTGCCCGCAGGCCGTCGGCACCAGTCGCTCCGACCTCATGTCGCAGGCCATCCGGCCGGTCCACGGGGACACGTCCAGCAGCTTGCATTCATCGAGGACCCTGACCGCTCGGGGAGCGGTGCACTGGCGCGCCCGTATCCGTCTGCCGGATGTCTCGCCTGCGCGCGAGTCGGAGACGGCCGGGGTGCACGGCCGATGGGACAGTTGTGCTGTCCTAAGTCGCGAAATTGCCAGATTGAAATGCTTTCAGCAAGAGACCGTCGACGCTGGGTTCCGGGGTGCGGTCCGGGCGCCGGACCCGGCCTCCGCAATCTCGCCCGAATCGCACGCTCTACCCACCGGGCCGAGCACAAGCGGCATGCGGGGCAACGACCTCGCCGGCATGGTCGAGGTCCGGGTTCACCGGCCCGGACCATGCCGGGACCGGACACTCTGCCGGGTCTCCAGAACGGGAACGCACAAGAGTGACGATGATCAGGACGGCGGCACGCCTGCGGACGACCACAACCCGGGCGCTCTGCGCCGCGCTCCTGTCCGGGTGCGCCCTTCTGGGCCTCGGCCACGACGCCAGCGCCCAGTTCTTCGAGGAAGAGGTGATGCCCCCGCGGGTCGTGGCGTGGCGCCTCGCCGACCAAGGGTTCACCGGACTGAGCCGGCCGCGCTACGACGGCCGCGTCTATGTGGTCGAGGCGGTCAGCCCGGCGGGCGCGCCGATGCGGCTGTTCGTCGACCCCGCCAGCGGGGGGATCGTGGGCCGTCAGCGGCTCGGCACCCCGGACACCTATGCGCGCCTGGAACGCCCCGCCCCCGGCTTCGGCTGGACCGAGGAGGAGGCCGTGCGCCGGCCGATCCCGCGCGCGCCCGGGGAGGTCCCGGCCCTGCGGCTCCCGCACCGGCCGTCCGGCGAAGCCCTCCGGCCGGAGGGCGGCCCCGACGGACTCAACCCCGATAGTGCCGGTCGGAGCCTGCCGCCGCGGAAGGTCGCACGCGCCGTACCGCCGCGGGCGCCCGAGTTGCGCGCGATCCATCGCGCCTCGCCCGAGGCGCCGGCCCCGAAGATCGCCCCCGCCGACACCGTAAAGAGCGAGACGCCCGAGACCAAGTCGGCGGCGATCGAGAAGGCGCCGCCGGTGAGGCCCGCCGCCCCCGTGGCCAATCCGGTCACGCCGGCCGAGGGCGCCGTCGCCGAGGCGGCCAAGCCCGCGACCAAGGATTGGAAGGACCCGCCCACCGACCGGAAGCCCGTCCGGGTGATCGGCGGCGCCACCATCGTCCCGGGTCCGTCGGAGAAGGAACCTGCCGCGGCGCAATAGCGCGCTACGTGTCGGCGAGCCGCTCCGCGCCGGTGAAAACCGTGACCGTGTCGGCGCGGGCGATGGCGCAGAGGGTGATCCCGTGCGCCCGGGCGCGTTCCAACGCCAGGGAGGTCGGCGCCGAGATCGCCACGATCACGGCCGCCCCGAGACGGGCGGCCTTCTCGACCATCTCGAACGAGCAGCGGCTGGTGATCACCAGGAATCCCCGGTCCACCCGCATCTCCCCGCGCATCAGGGCGCCGATCAGCTTGTCGAGGGCATTGTGGCGGCCGACATCCTCGCGCACGGCGACGAGGGTGCCATCGAGCTCAGCCCAGGCCGCGGCGTGGACCGCCCGCGTCTCCGCCCCGAGGGTCTGCGCCGCGTCGAGTCCCGCGAGGGCGCGGGCGATCGCCGGCAACGGGACCCGCAGGTCCGCCGCCGCCCGCATCGCGGCCCGCGGCAAGTCGGCCAGATCCTCGATGCCGCACACGCCGCAGCCGGTGCGGCCGCTGATCGCACGCTTGCGGGCGAGGTGCTCGCGGAGCCGGCCCGGGGCCAGATCGACATGCAGCCGCAGCCCCTCCGGTCCGGCCTCGACCCGCGTCCCGCGGATTTCCGCGGCATCCTCGATGATCCCCTCGGTCAGGCTGAACCCATAGGCGAAATCCGCGAGATCGGCCGGCGTGGCCATCATCACGGCGTGGGGCACGCTGCCGTAGACCAGATTGACGGGGGCCTCGACCGCCAGGGCCCGGGTTCCGGACCGTTGCTCGGCCCCCGTATAGGCGACCACCCGCATGGGCACGTCCACCGCGCAGGGCGGCAGGCCGGGGGGGCGATGATCGGTGTCGCTCGACATGCGGCCCTCCGGTGGCGTCGCGCACAGCTATCCGTCACCGCACCGGGGAGGCAATGGCACGGACCGGCCGGAAAGCGTGCGATGCGACGCTTGTGCGGTTGCACCTCGACGGCCCTTGTGGTCTGAAGCCCCGGTCGGATAATGCCGGGTGACACAACTGGTACTCCGTCACGTCGGAACAATCCCGCCCGGGATCGGGACGATGGTCCGGCGGGAGCCAGACAGCCAGGGGAGCCACGAGAGGCAGATGCGGACGGTGCGGACGATCAACCGGTCATTCTGGAGCCTCGCCGCTCTCGGCGCCCTGCTCTTCCCGTCAACCGGCGCACAGGCCGGCGGCTTCGGCCAGCCGGTGCCGTGGGAGATGAGCCGGCAGATCCCGGTCACCGAGAACGCCCGGGACATCCTCAGCTTCGAGATCGGCCTGCACTGGCTGTCGCTGGCGATCTCCGTCTTCGTGCTCGGGCTGATCCTGTGGTGCATCTTCCGCTTCGGCGAGAAGCGCAACCCGACGCCCTCGCGCACCACCCACAACACCGCCATCGAGATCGCCTGGACGATCGTCCCGGTGCTGATTCTGGTCGCCGTGGCGATCCCCTCGTTCCGCCTCCTGCGCACGCAGCTCTCGGACCCGAAGGCCGACATGATGGTCAAGGTCATCGGCCATGCCTGGTACTGGTCCTACGAGTATCCGCAGACCGAGGCCGGCGGCGGCTTCACCTTTGATGCCAACATCGACGAGGACAAGCAGCCGCGCCTTCTGCAGGCCGACAACGAGATGGTGGTGCCGATCGGCAAGATCGTGAAGATCCAGGTCACGGCAGCGGACGTGCTGCATTCCTGGGCGATGCCGTCCTTCGGCTTCAAGATCGACGCGGTCCCCGGCCGCCTCAACCAGATGTGGTTCAAGGCTGACAAGGAAGGCACCTTCCACGGTCAGTGCTCCGAGCTGTGCGGCCAGCGGCACGCCTACATGCCGATCGTGGTCCGTGTGGTCAGCGAGCAGGCCTATGCCGACTGGCTGAAGGAGGCCAAGACCAAGTACGCCCGCAACGACACCGGCACGAGCCTCGCCGAGGCGCGCTGAGCCCCGGCTGACCGATCCGAACCCATCAGATCCACAAGGCACCCGAAACCATGGCTACAGCCGCAGCCCATGCCGAGGCCCACGAGGTCCACGACCACAAGCCGTCGTTCTTTGCCCGGTGGTTCCTGTCGACGAACCACAAGGACATCGGCACCCTCTATCTGCTGTTCGCCTTCTGCGCCGGCATGATCGGCGCGTTCCTCTCCTTCGGCATCCGGATGGAGATGGAGCAGCCCGGGCTGCAGTATTTCTCGAACCCCGCGACCTACAACGTGTTCGTCACTGGCCACGGCCTCATCATGGTGTTCTTCATGGTGATGCCGGCCCTGATCGGCGGCTTCGGCAACTGGTTCGTCCCGCTCATGATCGGCGCGCCCGACATGGCGTTCCCGCGGATGAACAACATCTCCTTCTGGCTGACGGTGGCCGGCTTCTGCTCGCTGCTCTGCTCGCTGTTCGTCGAGGGCGCCCCGGGCGCCTCCGGCGCCGGCACCGGCTGGACCGTCTACCCGCCGCTCTCGACCGCCGGCCATCCCGGCCCGGCCGTGGACTTCGCGATCTTCGCCCTGCACCTCTCGGGCGCCGGCTCGATCCTGGGGGCGATCAACTTCATCACCACGATCCTGAACATGCGCGCCCCGGGGATGACGCTGCACAAGATGCCGCTCTTCGCCTGGGCCGAGTTGGTGACCGCGTTCCTGCTGCTGCTGTCGCTGCCGGTGCTCGCCGGCGCCATCACGATGCTACTCACGGACCGCAACTTCGGCACGACCTTCTTCGACCCGGCCGGCGGCGGCGACCCGATCCTGTACCAGCACCTGTTCTGGTTCTTCGGTCACCCCGAAGTCTACATCATGATTCTGCCGGCCTTCGGCATCGTCTCGCACATCATCGCCACCTTCTCGCGCAAGCCGGTCTTCGGCTACCTCGCGATGGCCTACGCCATGGTGGCGATCGGCGTCGTCGGCTTCGTCGTGTGGGCCCACCACATGTACACGGTCGGCCTCTCGCTGCAGACGCAGTCCTACTTCGTGTTCGCCACGATGGTGATCGCGGTGCCCACCGGCGTGAAGATCTTCTCGTGGATCGCCACAATGTGGGGCGGATCGATCCGCTTCACCGCGGCCATGCACTGGGCGGTGGGCTTCATCTTCCTGTTCACGGTCGGCGGCGTGACCGGCGTCGTGCTCGCGAACTCGGCGGTCGATAAGTACCTGCACGACACCTACTACGTCGTGGCGCACTTCCACTACGTGCTGTCGCTTGGCGCAGTGTTCATCATCTTCGCCGGCGTCTATTACTGGTTCCCGAAGATGACCGGCCGCATCATCCCGGAATGGGCCGGCAAGCTGCACTTCTGGCTGGCCTTCATCGGCGCGAACGTCCTGTTCTTCCCGATGCACTTCCTCGGTCTCGCCGGCATGCCGCGGCGTTACGCCGACTACCCGGACGCCTTCGCGGGCTGGCACAAGGTCTCGACCTACGGCGGCCACATCTTCGGCCTGGGCATGTTCGTGTTCGTGATCGGCGTGGTCCTCGCCTTCCGCTCCAAGGAGCGGGCCGCGGACAATCCCTGGGGCGAAGGCGCCACCACCCTGGAATGGACGCTGCCCTCCCCGCCCCCGTTCCACCAGTTCGAGACGCTGCCCCGCATCGTCGACGAGCCGGGCGCGCATTGATCGATATCCGCGAGGGCCGCATCCGCGGCCCTCGCCCTTCCCCGGGGGCCGGTCGCCGACCTCCCGGCAAGGGCGAGCGCTGAGGGCGAATCGCAGGGGCCGAGGGCACCGCTCGCGCCCAACCTTGGAACACGTCGATCTCCAATTTCGACCCGGCCGTGACGCGCGCGGCCGGGCACCGACACAGCAGCAGCAGACGCGATGACGAGCCTGACGAACACCATCGGACGGGACGGTCCGGCCCCGGCCCTCTCGGCCGCCGGCGGGGACGTGCCGGACTATTTCGCCCTGCTCAAGCCGCGGGTGATGATTCTCGTCATCTTCACCGCGCTGGTCGGCATGGTCGTCTCGCAGGGCCACGTGCAGCCGGCGATCGGCGCGATCTCGCTCCTCGCCATCGCGGTGGGTGCGGGCGCCTCCGGGTGCCTGAACATGTGGTGGGACGCCGATATCGACGCCGTCATGAGCCGCACCGCCACGCGGCCGATCCCGGCGGGCCGGATCTCCTCCGAGGAGGCCTTGGGCTTCGGGCTGTTCCTCTCGGTGGCCTCGGTCCTGGTGCTCGGCCTCGCGGCGAACGTCCTGGCCGCCGGGCTCCTGGCCTTCACCATCGTGTTCTACGCGGTGATCTACTCGATGTGGCTGAAGCGGGCGACCGCCCAGAACATCGTCATCGGCGGCGCGGCGGGCGCCCTGCCACCGGTGATCGGGCAGGCGGTGGTCACCGGCTCGGTGGGGATCGAATCCCTGGTCCTGTTCGCCATCATCTTCATTTGGACCCCGCCGCATTTCTGGGCGCTGGCCCTGATCAAGGCCGAGGAATACGCCCGCGCCGGCATCCCGATGATGCCGAACGTCGCCGGCCCGGCCTCAACCCGCCGGCAGATCGTGTGGTACTCGCTGGTGCTGGCACCCCTGGGGCTGGCCCCGGTGGCACTGGGCTTCGGCGGGCTGATCTACGGGGTGATCGGGGTCGTGGGCGGCCTCGGCATGATCGCCTTCAGCATCCGCGTCCTGCGCAACACCACAGGCGAGGCCGAGAAGCGTGCCGCCCTGGGCATGTTCGGCTTCTCGATCCTGTACCTGTTCGCGCTGTTCTCGGCACTTCTGGCGGAGCAGAGCTTCCACCTGTTCTACCCGGTCCTGGGCTGAGCGCCATGCCGGATCCCGAGATCCAGTACCGCCCCCTCACCCCCGAGGAGGAGGCGCGCCGCCGGAAGCGCTCGGTGGCGATCGCGCTGGCCCTCGGCGCCTGGGTTCTGCTGTTCTTCGTCCTGACGATCGTGAAGCTCGGACCGCAGATCCTGAGTCGCCCGCTCTGAGGAGACCGCTGTGACTGCACCCCGTTCGGAGGTCGGAAAAGGCGCGCGGCGCACCGCCATCGCCTGCGCCGGTCTGGCGGTCGGCATGGTCGGCCTTGCCTTCGCGTCGGTGCCGCTCTACGACGCCTTCTGCAAGGCGACCGGCTACGACGGCACGCCCCGCCAGGGTCCGGCGCTGGCCGCCTCCGCGGCCCGGGCCGACGACAGCATGGTGGTCCATTTCGACACCAACGTCGCGCCGGGCCTGCCCTGGAAGTTCGCCCCGGAGGCGAATCGCGTCGAGGCCAAGCTCGGCGAGACCAAGACGGTGTTCTTCCGGGTGCAGAACACCGGCCCCAAGCCGACGACCGGCGTCGCGACCTTCAACGTCCAGCCCGGTCTGATGGGCGGCTACTTCGTGAAGATCGCCTGTTTCTGCTTCAACGAGCAGACGCTCCAGCCCGGCGAAACCCTCGACGTGCCGGTGGTGTTCTATGTGGATCCGGCGGTACGCGACGATTCGAACACCGCGCATCTCTCGGAGATGACGCTCTCCTACACCTACTTCGCGGCCAAGAACGGCCAGCCGGTCACGGCGGCGGTGGCCAATTCGGCGCCGACGGGGGCGAAGCGGGATTTCTGATCGCGGGCGCGTGACAACACGGGCCCGCACCGACTAAACGTGCGGACAAGCTTGGGCGAGGTCCGTGCCGCGCCCGGCCAAGAGCAAACAGCCAGCAGCGTGCGGCCGGAAGCCGGGAACGGCGCAGGGCGCGCGGGTGAGGAGCGACGGGACGATGGCCGAGGCGCACGCCAAGAATCACGACTTTCACATCCTGAGCCCGAGTCCCTGGCCGCTGATCGGGGCGTTCTCGGGCTTCCTGATGGCCTTCGGTGCCGTGTTCTGGATGAAGAGCCTCCAGATCGGAACCCTGACCCCGGGCCCCTACATCTTCGGCGCCGGCGCGCTCGGCGTCCTCTACACCATGTTCTCCTGGTGGAAGGACGTGGCGCACGAGGCCAATTCGGGCGACCACACCCGGGTCGTCCAGCTCCATCACCGCTACGGCATGATGATGTTCATCGCCTCGGAGGTGATGTTCTTCGTGGCGTGGTTCTGGGCCTATTTCGAGGCCGCGCTCTACACCGCCGACCCGATCCAGGCGTCGCGGGTGGAGTTCACGGGCGGCGTCTGGCCGCCCAAGGGCATCGAGGCGTTCGACCCCTGGCACCTGCCGCTCCTCAACACCCTGATCCTGCTGACCTCGGGCACCACCGTGACCTGGGCGCACCACGCGATGCTGGAGGGTGACCGCAAGGGGCTGAAATACGGCCTGTGGCTGACCATCATCCTCGGCGCGCTGTTCACCGCCTGCCAGGCCTACGAGTACAGCCATGCCGAGTTCGCCTTCGCTGGCAGCATCTACTCGTCGACCTTCTTCATGGCGACCGGCTTCCACGGTGCCCACGTGATCATCGGCACGATCTTCCTGGCGGTGTGCCTGTTCCGGGCCTATGCGGGGCAGTTCACCCCGCGCCAGCACCTCGGCTTCGAGTTCGCCGCCTGGTACTGGCACTTCGTCGACGTGGTCTGGCTGTTCCTGTTCGCCGCCATCTACGTGTGGGGCTCGGGCGTCTTCCACGGCGCCGCCCACTGAGAGGCCCCTCCCGCTGCATGGCGGACCTGCGAAGGGCGGCTCCGGCCGCCCTTTTTCGTGTCCCGGTTCCGCGAATCCCCATATCGAGGGCGACGACCCGGACGCGGCGCGGTCGCGGCCCCTCGGATCGGTCTGGAGTGTGCCCGTGGACCAACGCACCTATTCACCGCCGCCGCCGATCCCCACGGGCCTGCGGGGCCGTTGCCCGCGCTGCGGTGAGGGACACCTGTTCAAGGGGTTCCTGACCCTGCGCCCGTCCTGCGAGGCCTGCGGGCTCGACTACGCGAAGTTCGATTCGGCCGACGGTCCGGCCTTCTTCGTGATGTCGATCGTCGGCCTGATCGTGGTCGGCCTCGCCCTGTGGCTGGAGATCACCTACGAGCCACCGATCTGGGTCCACGCCCTGGTCGCCACGACGCTGTCGGTCGGTCTCAGCCTGATCCTGGTCCGGCCGCTCAAGGGCATGCTGGTTGCCCTGCAGTTCAGCAACAAGGCCGAGCAGGGGCGCTTCGAGCTGTGAGCGCGGCGGCGTCCCGGGGCCCGTGGCGCGACCTGATCGCGCCCGGTCTCGCATCCCTGATCGCCCTGGCGATCCTCCTGAGTCTCGGCACCTGGCAGATCGAACGCCGGGCCTGGAAGGAGGATCTCATCGCCCGGATCGTGCGGCTGACGCGGGCCGAACCGGTGGCGCCCCCCGTACCGGCCGCCTGGGATCCCGCCCGCGATGAGTTCCGCCACGTGCAGGTCTCCGGCCACTTCCTCAACGACCGGGAGACCCTGGTCCACGGCCTCGCCGCCGGCGAGACGCCGGGCCGGGCCCTCCAGGGGTATTACGTGCTGACGCCCTTCGAGCGGGCGGACGGCGGCATGGTGCTGATCAATCGCGGCTTCGTTCCGACCGAGCTGAAGGCGCAGTCCGACCGGCGGGACGGCCTGATCGAGGGCCCGACGACGGTCACCGGCATCCTGCGCGCCAGCGAGCCCCGTGGGCTGTTCGTCCCGGAGGCAGACCCCGCCCGCGGCGAGTGGTTCAATCGCGATGTTGCCGGCATCGCCGCCGCCCGCGGCGTCCCGGAGGTTGCGCCCTACCTGATCGAGGCCGACGCGGTGCCGAATCAGACCTCCTGGCCGCGCGGCGGACAGTTGCGGGTCGACCTTCCCAACAACCACCTGCAATACGCGTTCACGTGGTTCGGTCTCGCCGCGTGCCTGATCGGGGTCTTCTCGGTCTTCGCGTGGCGGCGCCTGCACGAGACCGATACGCCGCGGGCCGCTTAGCGGTCTCGTCTCGGGCAGGGGAACGGCGCCGCGCCGTTCTCCAGATTCGCGTCTCCGTCCCCCCAACGGCCGCCGGTTGTCGGCTCCGAGACAAATCTGGTCCGATCGCCGTTCTGCGAAGAAGAACGTCGCCGCCGGCGCACTCAAAACAGCAACCTGTTCCTTTGACCCGCGCAGCCGGGGCTGGAATATTTTCGATTGTCTTGAGCGGTCGGCCGATTTTCTGAATTGTGTATTCAGTCCACGGCGATCGACCAAAGGTGACGCCGCACGTCGTGCCGCGCAGGCCAGGGAGCGCCGGATGACCAGCTATCAGAGTGCAGACGCAGAGCGCGAGCCGATCCGCTTCGCCTATTGGGTGCCCAACGTCTCGGGGGGCCTGGTGATCAGCAAGGTCCCGCAGCGGACGAGTTGGGAAGCCGCGTATAACCGGACGCTGGCGCAGATCGCCGAGAAGGCCGGTTTCGACTACGCCCTGACGCAGATCCGCTTCACCGCCGGATACGGCGCCGAGTATCAGCACGAATCGGTGGCGTTCAGCCATGCGCTGCTGGCGGCGACCACGACGCTCAAGGTCATCGCCGCGATCCTGCCCGGCCCCTGGAACCCGACGCTCGCGGCCAAGCAGATCGCCACGATCGCCCAGCTCACCGAGGGTCGCGTCGCGGTCAACATCGTGTCGGGCTGGTTCTCGGGTGAGTTCCGCGCCATCGGCGAGCCCTGGCTCGATCACGACGAGCGTTACCGCCGCTCGGAGGAGTTCATCCGCAGCCTGCGCGGGATCTGGACGCAGGACAACTTCACCTTCCGCGGCGATTTCTATCGCTATAGCGACTACACGTTGAAGCCGAAGCCGCCACAGCCGCTTCCGGAGATCTTCCAGGGCGGTTCCTCGCGGGCGGCGCGCGACATGGCGGCCCGCGTCTCCGACTGGTACTTCACCAACGGCAACACGCCGGACAATATCCGCATCCAGGTCGAGGATATCCGAGCCAAGGCGGCGCAGAGCGGCAACAGCCCGCGGATCGGCGTCAACGCCTTCGTCATCGCCCGGGACACCGAAGAGGAAGCCCGCGCCGTCCTCCGGGAGATCATCGATCACGCCGACCCGGAGGCCGTGAAGGCCTTCGGCCACGAGGTCAAGAACGCCGGCAAGGCCTCACCGGAGGGCGAGGGCAATTGGGCGAAATCCAGCTTCGAGGATCTCGTCCAGTACAATGACGGCTTCCGGAGCAACCTGATCGGCACGCCCGACCAGATCGCCGAGCGGATCCTGGACCTCAAGGATGCCGGGGCCGACCTCGCCCTCCTGGGCTTCCTGCATTTCCAGGAGGAGGTGGCGTATTTCGGTGCGCACGTGATCCCGCGGGTCCGCGCCCTGGAGGCCGCCCGGGCCCGGCGCGCGGAGGCGGCATGACCGATCCGCGACGCGTTCCCCTGCTTGCCCGGAGTGAGCCATGACTATCGCCGTCGACGCACGAACCCTCGAACCGCACGGCGCCCGCGGTGCCCCCGGCCCGGTGCGGCCGCCCGCCCCGGCCCATGTGATCCGTGACGAGACCGAGGCGCTCGCCGTCGCGCGGGGCCTGGCGGATGATTTCCGTCGGGGCGCCTCGGAGCGCGACCGCGGCGCCGTGCGGCCGCTGGCCGAACTCGACGCCTTCTCCCAGAGCGGGCTGTGGTCGATCAACGTGCCGCGCGCCCATGGCGGCCCCGAACTGTCCTACCGGACGCTGGCGCAGGTGATCGCGATCATTGCGGCGGCCGATCCCGCCATCGCGCAGATCGCGCAGAACCATCTCGGCATCGTGGCGGCGATCCGGACCGTCTCGAACGACGCGCAGCAGCGGCTGCTGTTCAGCGAGATCCTGCGCGGAACGCGATTCGGCAACGCGTTCTCGGAGCGGGGGACCAAGCGGGCGGCCGACTTCGACACCCGGTTCACAGATCACGGCGACCACGTCGTGGTCCGCGGCCAGAAATTCTACGCGACCGGCGCGCTCCTCGCCCACCGCGTTCCGATCGTCGCCCTCGATGAGGAGGGCCGCGCCTGGTACGCCATCGCCGCGCGGGATGCGCCGGGTCTGACCGTCATCGACGATTGGTCGAGCTTCGGCCAGCGTGGCACCGCGAGCGGCACCGTGCTGATCGAGGACGTGCGCGTGCCCAAGACGCATCTGGTGCCCGCCTGGAAGGGCTACGCGGCACCGGCCACCGACGGTGCGGTGTTCCAGATCATTCAGGCGGCCGTGGATGCGGGGATCGGCCGGGAGGCTCTGGACGACACGATCCGCTTCGTCCGCGACAAGGCGCGGCCCTGGGTCGACAGCGGTTTGGAGCGCGCCGCCGACGATCCCTACACGATCCACGCGGTTGGCGACCTGACCATCCGCCAGCATGCCGCCGAGGCGCTGCTGGTCCGGGCCGGTCTCCTCCTCGACGCGGCGGTGGCGCGGCCGGACGCGGAGACCGTCGCGGCGGCCCAGCTCGCCGTGGCCGAGGCGAAGGTGCTGACCACCGAAGTCGCCCTGGCGGCCTCCAACAAGCTGTTCGAGCTCTCGGGCACGCGCTCGACCTTGGCGGCCGAGAACCTGGACCGGCACTGGCGCAACGCCCGGACGCATACGTTGCACGACCCGGTCCGGTGGAAATACGCCATCGTCGGCAATCACGCCCTGAACGGCGTCGCCCCGCCGCTGCACGCCTGGAGCTGACGGGGGGCGTTCAGAGCACCGGCAATCCGTGGCCCTTGGCCTCCTCGCCGGGCTCGACATGGATCGTCACCACCGCCCCGGGAATGGTCGTGCCCAGGGCGGTCTCGAGTCGGTCGCAGATCGCGTGGGATTCCTCGACGGTCATGGCGCCGGGGACCACGAGGTGGAAATCGATGAAGGTGGCCTGGCCGGCGGCGCGCGTGCGCACGTCGTGTGCCTCCAGGGCCCCTTCCCCATGCTGGGAGATCAGCGCCCGGATCTGGGTCACCATCTCGTGCGGGGCCGCCCGATCCATGAGGCCATCCACCGATTCGCGCACCATGCGGAACCCGGACCACAGGATGTTGAGCGCGACCAGGCCGGCCACGAGGGGGTCGAGAACCGGATATCCCGTGATTGCCACGGCGCCGACGCCGATCAGGACGCCGCAGGACGTCACGACGTCGGAGAAGACATGGCGCGCGTCGGCGATCAGGGCCGGCGAACGCCACCGCCGGCCCCAGCGCATCAGGGCCACGGCCCAGGCCGCGTTGATGATCCCGGCCCCGAAATTGATCGCCACACCCACGGCCGGCGCGTCCAGGGGCTGGGGGGCGAGCAGCCCATAGAAGGATTCGCGCAAGATCATGAGCGCGGCCACGGCAATCAAGGCGCCTTCGATGACCGCTGAGAAGAACTCGGCCTTGTGGTGTCCGTAGGGGTGGTCCTCGTCCGCGGGGCGAGCCGCGACCCGCAGGGCCACGAAGGCGCCGATCGCCGCCACGACGTTGATGATGCTCTCCAGCGCGTCCGAGTACAGCGCCAGGCTGCCGGTGAGCCACGCGGCGTAGAATTTCAGAGCCGTGACGGCGAGGCCGATGCCGGCGCTGAGGAGTGCGGCTTTCTGGGTGCGGTCCATGGGCAGTGCCGATCAGGGGTCGGCGCGCCCATACGGCATGAAGCTGGCCCCAGGCCACGGCAAAGGTTCAACGCTGTCGAAAGGATCTTAGCCTGGGCTAAGAACCGACTTGGAACCCTCGGTTATCGGGCGCGGGCTCTCTGCACGTTGCAGTACCGCCACCCCTCGAAAGGGCTTCCGCGTGTCGCCCAGGATGGCGAGGGCCACACTGTTCGGGACGATGCCTAAGACGGGTTCGTCCCCGATTCCGGACTGCGCTCGGCCTCGCGCTGGCGGCTGGGCGCCGCCTTGGCACGGGCCGCCTCCGCCTTGCGCAGGAACTGGCGGCGCTGCCAGGCGAAGCGCGCGGCGGCCGCCAGGGCTTCGAGGCGCAGGGCCTCGCGCTCCCAGTAGCCGAGAAGTTGCCCATCGAGGGTCACCCGCCGGGGGCGGTCGGGGGCTGCCATGACCCTAATCCCGCGGTGCGGGCGGCTCGCTTGTCTCGGACACGACCAGCGCCTCCGGATCCCCGCGGAAGCTGCCGGCGCCGGTATCCGGCACCGGCATGGACGGGCTGCCGAAGGGCTGGCTCGGATAGGCCTCCTCGAACTTCGCCCGGGCCTCGTCCGGACCCGCAGCCTTCAGGACGATCTCCGGCTTCCCCGGCAGGGGCCAGCGTGGATCGGCGTCGTCGCGGGGTCGCACGGCGTACCAGGGCATCGGCGGGGCGTCTCGCATCTCAGATGACGCGGAAACGGGCCCGCTCGGCTGCGGTTCCGCGGTTGAAACCGCGTGCGGTTCAGTGCAGGCAGCCCGCGATGCGCGTGGACCTGTTCGATTTCGACCTGCCGGAGACCAGCATCGCCCTGCGCCCGGCCGAGCCGCGCGATGCCGGGCGACTTCTGGTGGTGCGGCCGGGTGCGCCGCCGGACGACCGGACCGTCCGCGACCTCCCCGGCACCCTGCGGGCCGGCGACGCCCTGGTCTTCAACGACACCCGGGTGATCCCGGCGCGGCTTCACGGATTGCGCACCCGGCCGGGCGCCCCCGGGCAGCGCACCGAGGCGATGCTGCATCTGCGCGAAGGGCCGGCGCGCTGGCGCGCCTTCGCCCGCCCGGCCAAGCGGCTCGCCGCCGGCGACACGCTGCGCTTCGGCGACCTGACCGCAACGGTTGCCGGAAAGGGCGAGGCCGGTGAGGTGGTGCTCGACTTCGACCGGGCGGGCGCCGCCCTCGACGCCGCCATCGCGGCCGAGGGCGCCCTGCCGCTGCCGCCCTACATCGCCGGCAAGCGCGCCACCGATGCGCGGGACGTGACCGACTATCAGACGGTCTACGCCCGGAGCCCAGGCGCGGTCGCGGCCCCCACGGCCGGGCTGCATTTCTCCGAGGCGCTGCTCGCGGATCTCGACGCGGCCGGGCTGCAGCGCAACCACGTCACCCTGCATGTCGGCGCGGGCACCTTCCTGCCGGTCAAGGCCGAGGATACGGCGGACCACCGCATGCACGCGGAGGTCGGCTATCTGGACGCGGCCACCGCCGAGGCGCTCAACGCCGTCCGGGCGGCCGGCGGCCGGATCGTCGCGGTAGGGACCACGGCCCTGCGCCTGCTGGAGAGCGCCGCGGCACCGGACGGACGGCTCTCGGCCTATTCCGGCGCCACCGACATCTTCATCACCCCGGGCTACCGGTTCCGGGCGGTGGATGCCCTGGTGACGAACTTCCACCTGCCACGCTCGACGCTGTTCATGCTGGTCTCGGCCTTCTCGGGCCTGGAGACGATGCGCGCGGCCTACGCGCACGCGATCCGATCGGGCTACCGCTTCTACTCCTACGGCGACGCCAGCCTGCTCTTCACCGGCCCGCGCGCGGATCTGCCATGACCGACCCTGCCCCCTTCGGCTTCACCCTGCTGGCGCAGGACGGCGCGGCTCGCACCGGCGCGATCACGACGCCGCGTGGACAGATCCGGACCCCAGCCTTCATGCCGGTGGGCACGGCCGCAACCGTCAAGGCGATGTATCCCGGGCAGGTCAGCGACCTCGGCGCCGACGTCGTGCTCGGCAACACCTATCACCTGATGCTGCGCCCCGGCCCGGAGCGCATGGCCCGCCTCGGCGGCCTGCACCGCTTCATGAATTGGGACCGGCCGATCCTGACCGATTCCGGCGGCTTCCAGGTGATGTCGCTGTCCGCTTTGCGGAAGATCGACGAGCAGGGCGTGACCTTCCGCTCGCATATCGACGGCACCGCCCACCACATGAGCCCGGAACGCTCCATCGAGATCCAGGGACTGCTCGGCTCCGACATCCAGATGCAGCTCGACGAATGCGTGCGCCTGCCGGCCGAGCACGGGGCGATCGAGAAGGCCATGCACCTGTCCCTGCGCTGGGCCGAGCGGTGCCGCGTCGCCTTCGGCGAGCAGCCCGGCCGGGCCCTGTTCGGCATCGTGCAGGGCGGTGACGTCCCGGCCCTGCGGGTTGAGAGCGCCCGGGCACTCACCGACCTCGACCTGAAGGGCTACGCGGTCGGCGGCCTCGCGGTGGGCGAGCCGCAGGCGGTGATGTTTTCCATGATCGAGGTTGTCGAGCCGCACCTGCCGCAGGCCAAGCCCCGCTACCTGATGGGCGTCGGCACGCCCGACGACATCCTCGGCGCGGTCGCCCGCGGCATCGACATGTTCGATTGCGTGATGCCGACCCGCGCCGGCCGCCACGGCCTCGCCTATACGCGCCACGGCCGGGTCAACCTGCGCAACGCCCGCCATGCCGAAGATACGGCGCCCCTCGACGAGGCCTCGGCCTGCCCGGCGACGCGGGACTATTCCCGGGCCTACCTGCATCATCTGGTCCGGTCGAACGAGATCCTGGGGATGATGCTGCTGACCTGGAACAACCTCGCCTACTACCAGGACCTGATGGCAGGCGCCCGGGCGGCGATCCGGGCGGGAACCTTCGCGGATTACTGCAGCGGTACCCGCGAGGGCTGGGCACGGGCCGAGCGGGCCGCCGCGTGATACCGCCTCACGGGTGGGCCAGCACCCGATAGACCCCCGCCGGGTCCTCCGCACCGGTCGCGGCCGCGGCCTTCAGATCCGTAACGATCCGGGCCGCCACCGGCACGCGGTAATGCAGCGCGTCCCAGTAGTTCGCGTCCCGGGTCGTGAGTGGTGAGGCGATCCGGAAATCCACCACCGTCGCGCCATGCCGGGTTCCGATCGCGGCGACCCGGGCCTTGCAGGCCGCCTCGCGCCGGCCCGCCGCCGTCCCGGGGGGCCCCTGCGCGACCGCGTGGACCGGCATGAAGACCAGGAGCTTCAGCGCCTGCGCGGGCACGCCGCCCAGGAACCGGTCGAGGCGATCGAGCGCTGGCATGGGCGCGTCCGGCGGATCGGCGGGTGCGGCCGGATCGGCGGCGCCGACTCGGATATGGGCCCTGGCACGCGCGGCATCGTAGCGATCCTCCGGCGGGGTGAAGACCGCGTAGCCGTCCGACCGGATTCGGGGGCGGGCCAGCCCGAAACGCGCGAGCCCGACCCGGGCCGCCGCCGTGACGGACCGCAGGTTGACCTGCCGCAACACGCCCCACGGCGCCCCCTCCGCGTAGAGCCAGTCCGGAAACGCGTTCGCGGTGCGGGCGGGGGGATCGGCCGCGCACCAGGTCGCGTCGAGCCCGAACAGGATGGCGCGCACCGGCCGCCGCGCCAGGAACAGCGCGGCCAGGTGGAGCTGCTCGTCCGGGGTGGCGGCGTTCATGGCCAGGTTGGCGAATTGTGCGCCGAAGGCCCTGTCGAGGGCGTCCGGATCGAGCAGCCGGGCTGTCGAGGTGCCGAAGACCGCCGCGTCGAAGGCGCCGCCGCGGGCGATCTGCGGGTAGGCCAGACGCTGGTTGGCATCCATGATCGGGCCGGGTGGGTGGCCCGGCGCCGCGCGCAATCCGTAGGGATCGAGCATCGCCACGGACGCGATCGCCGACACGCCGAGGAACGCCGCGATGGCGATGACGCTGCGGGCAAAGCGCGACCAAGCCGCGGCGCAGCCCGCTTCGTCCTGAAGGTGTTCCGGCGATCGCGATGCCATGGATGGCATTCTTACCCGTCCGGCACGTCGCCGCCGAGGTCCATGCGTTCCGAGGCCCATGCGTTCCAAGGCCCATGCGTCCAACGTCGCGCGCCGGCGGTATCGCCCCGACAGGCCGTGAGCGGCTTTCGGACGATCCGCCGGTCGCTATCCGCCGACGCTGACCGCCACGGACATGTCCAGGAATGCGTCCGCCGGTCCGAGGTAGCTTCCCACCAGGGGCATGGCCAGCCGGATGTCGCGGGCCACGGCCACCGGGATCAGGTTGGCACCGCCGACGCTCCGGTTCGTCGGATCGAAGGTGATCCAACCCGCGCCCGGCAGGAAGATCTCCGCCCAGGCATGCGTGGCCCCGGAATCCGCCGAGCCCAGCAGAATCCGCGACGGGTCGTGAAGGTAGCCCGAGACGACCCGAGCCCCGAAGCCGAGGCTGCGCACCGCCTCGACGAGGAGCGTCGCGAGATCCCGGCAGGAGCCCATCCGGAGGGACAGGGTCTGGCTCGGGGACTGCATGCCCTCGTCCTCGCGAACCTGATAGGCGATGGCGTTCCCGACGCCGGCGTTCAGGTCCTTGAGCAGCGATAGCGTGTCGGTCGGGTAGGAGGCCACGAAGCCCTGCGCCCAGTCCCGCAGGCTCGGAGCGCCGTCCGGATATTGCAGGATCGTCAGCGCCCCGAGATCCGTCCACTCGTCGTCGGTGTAGCGGAAGGGGAACGTGATCGCCGAGGCGGCGATGGCGAAGACCGGGTAGGCGGCGGCGGACAGCACCACCCGGGACAGGCACTCCACCGCGAGGCTGTCGGCCTCGGAGCTGAACGTCGCCGTCGCGACGGCGTTGCCGGCGACATCCTGAGCCCAGGTGACGGCGGCATCCGGTGACAGGGTGACGGTACTCGACAGCACGCGCAGCTCGTGGCTCTCCCGGGGCCGCATCATCAGCCGGTGCGGCCCGAGGGTAACCGGCTGGCGATAGCGGTATGTGGTCCGGTGCCTGATGCTGATCTCGACCAACGGACCATCCCGAATCTGGCGCTGCCGAGGCTGGGTGTCCCGACCGCCTGCGGTCAGCTTAGCACGGCACCGACCATAGGCTTACATCTCTATAGAGCGGTCGTCGCATATTGAAGATGCACGTCAAACCTGGCGGGTGCGACAAATCTATTTTGTCTTGGGCGCAACCGCATTGCCCCTCGTACGCGTTGAAGTCAGTGAACCATTTTAATCCGGGCGCTGCGCCCCACGCCCTCGTCGTCGATGACGACGCCCTGATCCTGATGGAGGCGACCAGCATCCTGGAGGATGCGGGCTTCCAGGTGCTGGAGGCGATGAATGTCGCCCAGGCGCTGAAGGTGCTGGATCGGCACCACGGTGCGGTGCAGTTGCTGTTCACCGATGTCCAGATGCCGGGGGAGGCAGACGGCTTCGACCTAGCACGGGTCACCTCGGAGCGGTGGCCGCACATCGCGGTGGTCGTCGCTTCGGGTCGGCTGAAGCCCGGACCGGGGGACCTGCCCAAGGGCGCGACGTTCATCGGTAAACCATTCAGTCCCGAGATCGTCCGGCGCCATGTGCGCGAGACGATGCCGGACGAGAAGCATCCCGACCAGCTCAGGAAGTCGTAGGCGCAATGCCGCGAGTGTCTGGCTGCGTTGGCAGGCCGGAAGCCGGGTTCAGGGCTATCTTTGTGTGCCTCGCCGGTGCAGACTATCGAGACTGCCGGAACGGTTGATCCAGGCTCCGGTGGCTGAGGGCCCGTGCCCCCGCCTGCGATGGACAGGCGCGCGTGGCAGACCTCATCAAATTCCCCGCCAAGCCCCGGTCGCGGCATGCACGCCGGATCTATCAGGTGCATCGGTTCGCCCCGAGCGGCAGCGTGCTCACGACCTGCATCATCACGGCCCGCAACGACGGTGACGCCGAGCGTCAGGCGGTCGGATTGGTCGAGGGGCATCGTGCTGAACTGTGGGCGAGCGATCGCCTCGTCGCGGTGTTCGGCGCCCTCGATAATCCGATCGCGAACTCGATCCGGCTGCTCGGAGACGAGCCGACGATCCGACCCTGAGGGCGGCACCGTTCCGCCAGCGACTTTTCCTCCAGGAGCAAGACCATGGCGACCGAAAAGAAACGCGGAAACCGCGAGACCAAGAAGCCGAAGGCCCCCGTGCCGAAAACCAACGCGGCGGCCCCGTCGACCAAGGGCACCGTCGCTGGCGCCATGAAGACGGCCGGACGAGGCTGAATCGAGCGGCCGGTCGACCCATCGGGGGGACCGGCCGCGGGGATGCGGGAGACACCCCTGCGGACACTGGGGGGCTGCGCGGTGGAACCGCGGTCCGCCATGATGCCCCTGAACACCGCGTCAAAGGGCTCTGGCGAGACCTGCCTCTAGGGCGAGCGCGCTGGCCGTCTGCTGCGAGAGACGGACGCCGGTCGGCTCGACATCCGCGTCAGCTTTCACGGCACGGCGCACGACGGCGAGCGCATCGGCCTCGGATGTCGTGATCGCGGCGTAGAACATCACCAGACGCCCGGACAGTTCCGCATCGTCCGGACGCGAGACCTTGAGGATGTAGGCCGTCTGGTTGGGCTCGATGATCGCGACATCGGGGGCGGGTGAATCGGCCGTCGACATAGTTGGGTCCTAGATGCTCAGACGCTTCGTGTTCGCGGCGACATGTTCGCGGTAGCGCGCGATGACGGTCTCAGGCGATCCGCCGAACATGAGGGTGGCCATGGCCTCCGCCGCGGCGTCGACCTTTTCCGCGATCATCGACTGCGCCTCGGCCAACCCCTCGCGGCCGCCCCAGGCGAGACGGACCAGCCGCATTTCGATCACGCGCTGCGACTCGATCGCGAGCATCAGGGATGACAGGAAAGGATTGTACACAGCAGGCTCCTCGCAGCAGCACGCACAGTCACGATCAAACGTGGCTGCATCTTCGAACGATCCGACTTGCAAATGCATGGCAGCCCCGCCCTCCTGATCGAACCGCTAAGGAACGATCTCGGGTCCTGCCTGCGTCGATCGTTGGGATCATGCGTGCAGCGTGGTGCCAATCCGACAAACGGCGTCGCCTCAGCGCGTCGTTTCTTCCGGCTGCCGGTGACCATCCTTGGCGAGGATGGTCCTCGCACAGCTTCGTCGCTTCGCAGGTCGTCACCGGGCGGAGGCAGTCTGTGTCCCGGTCAAGCCCTCATCAGGAGGCGCGGACGAGTTCGCCTTCCCGCGCGGCCCGTTCGCCGAGGTCGGACCGGATCCGGTAGGTCGGCTCGCCCGAGCGGTCATCCGGCGTAAGCCGGACCACTTCGAAGAGACCGTCGACCACGCTCTTGTTGCCGGAGTAGCTGAGGCCGAGTTGCCGGACGTGCTGGCCGACCTTGAACTTGTGAGACATGTGCCGTCCTCCAGGGAAGCGCTTCGAGGGGTTGGAACGGCCTATCGGCGGGTTCTGGCCTTGCGCGCCGCGAAGCGTGCATCGCGCGCAGCCTTCTGTTCGGCGGCCTGGGCTGCCTGCCGCTCGGCCGTCTCGGCCTCTTGGCGGATGAGTTCGGCCGCGGCGCGCTCGCTCTCCGCCAGGATTTCGGCTTCACGCCGGGCCTCGTCGGCGGCACGGGCGGTTTCCCGCTCGGCGTTCCGCACATCGCGCGCCTCGACCACGGCTTGCCGGGCGGCCTGCTGCGCGAGGACGGCCGGATCATCGGCGGCCGGACGTGCCCGGAACCGGTCGAGCGTGGCCTGCCGCGCTTTGGTGACAGCCTCGATGCGATCAACGAGCTGACTTGTCTTGTATTGGCCCACGAAGTCTCCTCATGCACACCGGAATTCGGATCCAGCGGCCGAAAATAGATGAAGCCGTTCCGGGGGGAACGGCTTCGCAACTCGTTCCGAAGGACGAGTGAGGCTCAAGCGGCCTGAAGGCTGCCGGCCGACTGCTTCCCACTGCGACGGTCGGTCTCCATCTCGTAGGAAACCTTCTGCCCCTCGGTCAGACCCTGCATGCCGGCGCGCTCGACGGCGGAGATGTGAACGAACACGTCCTTGCCGCCGTCATCCGGCTGAATGAAGCCGAAGCCCTTGGTGTCGTTGAACCACTTGACGGTGCCGATGCTCATAGGTGTTCCATATCATTATAGGCAAACAAAGAGGTCGAGCGCACGCATCGCACGCGCTCGGTCGCTGGTCGTCGAAAATGGGAGAGATGCAGTGCGCTCGCCCTGTTCAGGCGATGCGGCCGAATATCTGGCCAACAGTCGATTTCTTACCTGTACGCCATCACAGCGACAATAACAACCGCACAATGCGAACGGGCGACATTTGGCGAGTCGCGACGCAGCCATCATCGTTGCGCTTCAGAAGCTGCGTGCCGAATGAGAGGTTTTTGAAAACCTTGCGCCGGGCAGCCGCCGCGTCCTGCAAAACGACCGTGTCGGTCGTGACTACCGGCCCTGGAGCCGGCACCGGCCGCCGGACAGCCTCGCCACGACTTCGAAAATCAGCACCCCGTCCCGCCTCCAAGGCCCGGTCCGATACGGGCGATCAGATCCCGACGCTGGCCGCGCCCGCCGCAGCGGCTTGTTCGACGGAGGCGCCGCCGCGCAACGCCATGGCGATGGCGGTCGACATGGTATCGATCGCCAGCGCACGATCCTGACCGTAATCGTAGGAGCTGTTGTTGCCGGAACTCAGCCGCGCATAGTAGCTGTCGGGAAAGCGTTTATCGATCCGAGATTTCAGCATCCGCGCGGCGGCGTTGTAGTCATCTTCGAAGTTTCTGGCCTTGGTCGAATAATCGCCCTCGAAGCGACCGGCTTCGCGCTGCTTCGCCATCACGCCGGCTTGGCGCGCCCTGGTCTGGGCGAGAATGAAGCCGATGATCTTGCCGATCAGCCACCGAATCACGGGCATTGACACCTCCTACAGTTTCGGCGGGACAACGCGTCAGGACGGGATTGGCAACGCGGGTGCGCTGCGGCGTCATCCCGACCTCCGCTCCCGGTTCGGCACCCATCCAAATCGAGGGGCCGATCGGCCTGTCTATTGTGATGACCCGAGTTGCTCGGCCGATTCGCGCGGTACATAAAAACCGTCATGCCCGGAAATGTCGGCCAGGACTTGCGTATATCCTTTCGCTTCCATCAACGCACGAATCGGCTCCGCGTTTCCGGCATGCTGTTCGATGGTCAGGAAATTGATCTTGTATCGATCGAATGCGAAGTCCGCAATAATATCTAGCTCGCCGCCTTCGACATCGATAGACATCACATCGATAATGTTCGGCGCGCCATTCTGTGTCAGCATATCGGTCAATGTGACGGTTTCGACTGTATGTATCCGCGCGACGTCCCGGTCCTTGGAGTCGTGGCCCGCAATGCGGGATTCCGTTTTATGTTCGTCGTCTTTGTACTCTAGGAGCTGTATCTGAGCTTTGGTTTTTCGCCAGACGCACCGCTTCTCGATCAAGCATTTCCGATTCTGGGCCAGTTGCGCATGCCAAGTGGGCATGGGCTCAGCGACGATACCGGCCCAACCGAACTCCTTCTCGAGCAACGCCGTATTGCTCAGGAACAATCCGTCACACGCCCCGAACTCGACAAAAAAGCCGTTTTGTTTTGCTTGATTGTAAAGCAGTCCGAATATGTCTTGGTAAAACTGCCCGCTTGACTTCTCAACCAGGCCCAAGACTTTGCCAATTTGCACCGCATTGGCTGATTTTATGAAGTTCGATGACAGTTTTGCGATCTTAAACAAACGCTCACGCTGCGCAATAAGCTGCCGCACAGAGAAGGCATGAAATTCTGCCGCTCTTTCTAATTCAAAAATTCTATTGTTATCGATATTCATGCTCTTATGACCCTCAAGAAACGAAATCAATTGCAGCTGTGAGTGATCATATTTATGTCGCGCTAGCCCATCATCTGCGTCAGGACACATCCATGCCGATCGCTGCACTTCACGGACTCCGTAGCCTTGGGAGGGCTTCACACGCAATACGGACTTCACGGCCGTGGGCTGTCGCTGTGCGTCCCCGCCTCGGATCGTGCCCCTGATGCTCGACTCCGCCACCCGACGACCAAGGCAAACCGCCGCCTGTTCGGAGCAGCACGCCCTGACTGTCAGACCGGGGACGATAGCCTGCGGGATCGAACGCGCAGCATGCGGGTGAACGATCGGCCGCTGCGGGGCGCTACCGCCTACGGTCCCGGCGCGTCCCGGTAGCGTCTGGGACTATCCATTCACCGGTTGGACCCGCAGGGATCATGGTCTGGATTGATTCATGCGCCCGGGCCCGACTGCCGATCTCGGGGGCTTTGAGCGCGCGGGCAGCCGCGCACGGTTATGAGCGGGTCGAGCCCTGGCGTTTTAGCAGAGGACGGTCATCGTTCGCAGAGATCGGTCGCGTCATATCTGACGTGCTTAGGTCTGCGCGGTCGACCACCGCACGCGTTTCGAAGACGGCAACAAGCATCAAGCTGCTCGCGATGCGACACCGCGGCGTAAACCCGTCACCGGTCCGACAATAGGCCAGGAGGATGGTAAATCTCGGGAAAGATTGGTCGGAGTGGCAGGATTTGAACCTGCGACCCCCACGTCCCGAACGTGGTGCGCTACCAGACTGCGCTACACTCCGAAGGCCGTCCCGCATCTCTGTCGAGGCCGGCGAGCGGGCTTATAGCCGTGCCTTCGGCGCGCCGCAAGCGCGGTCTCGCCGCTTTCAGCCGAGACGGTCCGGCCAGTCTGCGGGCAGCGTGTGATGGCGGATCGTCGCGCCGACCGCGCGCACCGCCACGGTGGCGGCATAGAGGGGGCCTGCCTCGACCGACGCCAGCGTCCAGGGGTTGCCCCCGCGCAGCAGGCGGGGCGGCGTTGGCGGCAGGGTGACGCTGAAGCGGTCGAGGGGGGCGGACAGGCCCGTGCCCAAGGCCTTCACCACCGCTTCCTTGCGCGTCCACAGCCCGAAGAACGCCGGCCCGATCATCTCGGGCGGCAGGGCCGCGAGGGCGCCGGCTTCGTCCGCCGCGAAATGCGCCCGCGCGATCCGCAGGGCGTCCGGGATCGGCCGGAGCCCCTCGATATCGACGCCGATCGCGGCCGCGTCGCAGAGGCCGACGAGCGCCCGGGAGCCGGAATGCGACAGGTTGAAATCGGCGCCGCCCCCGGCCGGACTGATCAGCTCCGGCTTGCCGCCCGGTCTGGCGATCAGGCGGATCTGGGAGGGCGCGCATCCCCGCGCTTGAGCCAGGATCAGCCGGAGCGCGGCGTGGCTCGCGATGAAGCGCGCCCGGTCCGCCGGCCGCAGGAATCGTTCGGCGCGGTCCTGCTCCGGTCGATCGAGGACGTGCGCGCATCGCGCGAGCCGGTTCGGCGACAGGGCGAGGTCAACGAGCCACACGTCCGCCGCGCTCAAGCGACGCCTCGCGACGGATGTCGGCCCGGGCTAGGGTCTAGGGAACGTGAGGGCACGGGAGCGCATCCGGTGAAGGCGGCATGAGGAGCATCGCGCCGCATCGCGCAGTGGGCAAGGGCCGGCGCGGTTGAGCGGGCAGACCGCGCTCCGTGCCGAGAGCACCCTGCGGCAGAAGCCGAGCCTTTCAGGGCGCCGCACCCGCTACGGTGTCTTCTTCGCCACCTACCTCTATCAGGGGCTGATCGCCGGGTTCTCGCTGACCGCCCTGGCCAACCATCTCACGGCGCGGGGCGTCTCGGCGGCGGAGATCGGCGTCCATTTCGCCCTGGCCGGCCTGCCCTGGACCCTCCAGCCGCTCCTGTGGGGTCCGGTGGTCGACCGGGGCGGGGATTCCCGGATGGGCCGGCGCCGGATCTTCGCCGTCGCGGCAATCCTGGGGTGCCACGCCACCCTGGCGCTCCTGTTGTGGGGCGGCGAAGATCGGATCGGGTGGCTGGGCCTGATCTTCTTCGCGCACAGCCTCTGCGCCGCCCTCCTCGACACCGCCTGCGACCGGATGATCATGGACCACGTCCCCGAGGGCGAGCTCGGCCGGGTCAGCGGGTGCACGCGGGCAGGGTTCGTGGTCGGGACGAGCCTCAGCGCCGCGGCCTTCGCCTGGATGCTCGCGGCCTACGGGCTCGCCGTGAGCGCGCGCTGGCTCCTCGCGGCCGCCATCCTGGCGAGCCTGCCGATGCTGCTGGTCCGCGAGGCGCCGGCCGATGCCCTCGCCACGCCGACCCGGCGCGGACCGGCGCCCCGACGCCTCCCGTTCCGCCGCTTCCTGCGCCGGCTCGCGGCCAGCCTCCGGCGGCCGAGGGCTCTCCGGCTCCTCGCCCTGTGCTTCGGCCTCGACGGTGCGCTAGGCCTGTTCGAACTGCCCTTCTCGGTGGATCTGCTCCAGCGCCAGGCCTGGGATCCGGCCGCCCTCTCACGGATTCAGGCCGGGCTCGCGCTGGCGAGCGGCACGGCCGGCGCGCTGGCGGTGGGGATCTGGTCCGACAGGGCGGGCCCGGTCCGGCCGCTGCGCGCGCTCCTGCTGGCCAGCGCCGTCACCTTCATGGCCGCCGCCGCCCTGCTCGGCGCAGGCCGCGCCGGGTCGGCCGGACCGCTGATCCTGGCGCTGACCGACATGCTGCCGGGCCTGCTGATCGTCGCGCTGATGCCGGCCCTGCTCCAGGCCAGCCGCGGGCGCGCGGGGGCAGCCACGCAGTTCGAGGTCTACATGGCGGCGATGAACCTGGGTTCGGTCGCCGGCACCGCGCTCGCCGGCTGGCTCGCGCCGATCCTTCCGCTGTCGGCGGTGGCGTTCTTCGTGGCGATCGTCTTTCTCGGCGCCTTCCGGGTCGCGGGCCGCGGCGATCTGCTCGCCGTCCGTGATTGAGGGAAACCGGGGATGCCGCCTTGCAGCCGGGTCCCGCCGGGCGCCCGATGCGCTAGAACGCCGCCATGGCCGCCGCGCAATCCGATCCGCCCGCCCTCGACCTGACCGCCGAGGAGGCCCGCGCCGAGCACGCGCGGCTCTCCGAGGCGATCCTGGAGGCCGACCGGCTCTACCACCAGGAGGATGCGCCGGAGATCTCGGACGCGGATTACGACCGTCTGCGCCGCCGCCTGGAGGCGATCGAGGCCCGCTTCCCCGATCTCGCCGGAACCGGTGCGGCCGGCACGGCGGTGGGGGCCAAGCCCTCGGAAAAGTTCGCCAAGGTGCGGCACGCGGTGCCGATGCTGTCGCTCGGCAACGCCTTCGACGACGCGGAGGTCGCCGAGTTCACGGCCCGGGTGCGCCGGTTCCTGGGGCTCGCCGAGGCCGCGCCCCTCGCCTTCACGGCCGAGCCCAAGATCGACGGCCTGTCCCTGTCCCTGCGCTACGTCGGCGGCCGGCTCGACACCGCCGCCACCCGCGGCGACGGCGAGGTCGGCGAGAACGTCACCGCCAATGCCCGGACCGTACACGACATCCCGGACATGCTCGCCGGCGCGGGCTGGCCGGAGATCTGTGAGGTGCGCGGAGAGGTCTACCTGTCCCACGCCGATTTCGCCGCGATCAACGCCCGCCAGGAGGCTGCGGGCAAGCCGCTCTTCGCAAACCCGCGCAACGCCGCCGCCGGCAGCCTGCGCCAGCTCGATCCGGGGATCACCGCGTCCCGGCCGCTCAAGTTCTTCGCCTATGCCTGGGGTGAGCTCTCGGCACCGATCGCCGAGACCCAGTCCGGCGCCCTGCAGCGTTTCGCCGCCTGGGGGCTGCCGGTGAACCCGCTCACCGAGACCGTCACCGACATCGCCACGATGCTGGCCCATTACCGCCGGATCGAGGCGGACCGTGCCACGCTCGGCTACGATATCGACGGCGTCGTCTACAAGGTCGACGACCTCGCCCTGCAGAAGCGGCTCGGCTTCGTCTCGCGCTCGCCGCGCTGGGCCTTGGCCCACAAGTTCGCCGCCCAGGAGGCGACGACATCGGTCGAGGATATCGTCATCAATGTCGGCCGCACCGGGTCCCTGAACCCGCTGGCCAAGCTCAGGCCCGTGACGGTCGGCGGCGTCGTGGTCTCCAACGCGACCCTGCACAACGAGGGCTACGTGAAGGGCGTCGGCGCCGACGGCGAGCCGATCCGCGACGGCCGCGACATCCGCGTCGGCGACACCGTGACGGTGGTGCGGGCCGGCGACGTCATCCCCAAGGTGATGGATGTCGACCTGTCGAAGCGCCCGGCTGACGCGCAGCCCTACGCGTTCCCGGAGACCTGCCCGGCCTGCGGCAGCCGCGCCGTCCGAGCCGTCAACCCGCGCACCGGCCGGCCGGACGCGATCCGCCGCTGCACCGGCGGGTTGATCTGCCCGGCGCAGGGGGTGGAGCGGCTGAAGCACTTCGTGTCGCGCAACGGTTTCGACATCGAGGGGTTCGGGGAGACCTATATCGAGGTCCTGTTCGAGGCGGGGCTGGTGCGCCAGCCCGCGGACCTGTTCCGTCTCGATTTCGATACGCTGAAAGCCGCCATCGTGGCCCGGCGCGGGGCGCTCTCGGCCGAGCGCCGGGCCGAATCGGGGTCGGCGGAGCCGCCCAAGAAGACCCCGAAGAAGAAGGGCGAGGACGACGACAAGGCGATCAGGAACCTGCTCGCCGGCGTCGAGGCGCGCCGCAGCATCCCGATGCACCGCCTGCTGTTCGCCCTTGGCATCCCGCAGATCGGCGAATCCACCGCCAAGGCCCTGGCCAAACGCTTCCGCGACATGCCGTCGCTGATCGCCGCCATCGCCGAGGCGGCCGCCGCGCAGCCCGGCCCGGACTGGATCGAGCTGACCGCGGTGCCCCGGGTCGGCGGCACGACCCGGGATCGCCTGCTCGAGCTGGGCTTTCCGGAGGATGGCGAGACGCCAACCAAGGAACGCGCGCGCCTGAGCGCGCCCCAGCGCGAGAACCTGCTCGCGCATTACGGCGATCTGGACGCCGTGCGGGCCGCGCTCGATCGGGCCGGCGGACAGCGCCCGGGCGACGCCTACCGAATCTTCGCCGATGACGGCGAGATCGGCCCGGTGGCGACGGAGGCACTGATCCTGTTCCTCTCCGAGCCGCACAATGCCGACGCGGTCTCGGCCCTGCTCGATCAGGTCCGGGTCGAGCCGATGGAGCGGCCGGAAGCGGCCTCGGCCTTCGCCGGCAAGACCGTGGTGTTCACCGGCACCCTGGAGAAGATGACCCGCAACGAGGCCAAGGCGGTGGCCGAGCGGCTCGGGGCGAAGGTCTCCGGCTCGGTCTCGGCCAAGACCGATCTGGTGGTGGCCGGTCCCGGGGCCGGCTCGAAGCTGAAGGACGCGGAGAAGCACGGCGTCCGGGTCGTGTCGGAGGACGATTGGCTCGCGATGGTGGCGCAGGGTTGAAGCGGGATTCCGGTCGGCCTAAACCGGCCTGAGAACACCCCGAGAACTCCCACCCGGCACGGTCGATCCGCGATGACGGTCCTGGCCCTCGACTTCGAGACGGCCAACGAGCGGCGCGACAGCGCCTGCGCGGTGGGACTCGCCTGGATCGCCGACGGGCGCATCGTGCGGCGGGAGAGCCACCTGATCCGGCCGCCGGAGATGCGCTTCGCGCCGGGCAACATCCGGGTCCACGGGATCCTGCCGTCGAACGTCGTCGACGCGCCCGATTTCGCCGGCGCGATGGCGCCGTACCTGGACGACCTCGCGGGCGGGCTGATCCTGGCGCACAATGCCAGCTTCGACATCGGCGTCCTGCGCGCCGGCCTCGCCCGGGCCGGCCTGCCGGTTCCGGATCTCGCCTATCTGTGCACGGTGCAGGTCGCGCGCCGGGTGTTCCCGGCCCCGGAGGGCTGCGGCCTCGGCAAGGTCGCCCGGCGCCTCGGCATCCGCTTCGAGCATCACGATGCCGGGGAGGATGCCTATGCCTGCGCGGCGATCGCCCTGGCCGCCATGCGCGAGACCGAGACGGCGGACGTGCACCGCCTCGCAGCGGCGATCGGCGTGCCCATCGCCCGGATCGCCGGCGGACCGCCCCACCCCCGTCGGATACCGGGCGCGATCAGCGGCCGGGCCCTCGCCGCCTTTTCGGCCGCCCCCGCGGCCCTGAGCTTCGCCATGCGCGGATCGACCGGCAACCGGTACGACGTCGTTCTGGAGGAGCGGGCGGGCGGTCCGCAACTGCGCTGCACCTGCAGAGCCGGCCGCTTCGGGATGCGCTGCCGCCACGTGAAGGCGCTGGAGATCGGGGACATCTCCGACCTCCTGTCCGACAACGCCACCGATGTGGCGCTGCTCGCCCGCATGCTCGGGGCGCGGGCGCGGGTGGCGTAGCGCGGCGACAACGCCGGCACGCGGGACCCGGCGACAGTCACGCCGCGTCGAGACAGGCTCCGAACGCCGCGATCGCGCGGTCCACGTCGCCGGCACCGATATGCCGGTGCGTGACCAGCCGCAGGCGCCGCTGCCCCAAGGGGCGCGTCAGGATCCCGGCGCCTTCGAGATCGGCGATCCAGCGGGCGCTGTCGCGCCCGGTCCCGGTTAGATCGACCTGGACGATGTTGGTCTGCGGGATGCTCGCGACGATGCGGGGCCCGAGCGTGTTCAGCCCCGCGCTGAGCCGGCGCGCCGTCGCATGGTCCTCTGCGAGCCGGGCTCCCATCACCGTCACCGCCTCCAAGCCGGCCGCCGCGACGATCCCGATCTGGCGCTGGGTGCCGCCGAGCATTTTCCGCAGGCGCCGCGCCTCCGCGATCACCGGGGCGGGGCCAGCCAGAACCGCCCCCGCCGGCGCGCTGAGGCCCTTGGAGAGGCAGAGGGAGACCGTGTCGACCGACGCGGCGACCTCCGCCGGGGTCACGTCGAGCGACGCCGCAGCGTTGAACAGGCGCGCCCCATCGAGATGCACCGGGATGGCGCGGGCCCCCGCGAGGGCGGACACCGCCGCCATATGCTGCAGCGGCAGCACGGCCCCGCCGGCCGCGTTGTGGGACGTTTCCAGGGCGATCATGCCGGTCCGGAGCGGGCTGGCGCCGGGACCGAGGGCGTCTTCCAGCCGGTCGAGGTCCATGGCCCCGTCGATCCCCGGCAGGCCGAGCAGGAACGTGCCCGTGAAGGTCGCCGCACCCCGCTCGGTGTTGACCATGTGGGCCTGCGCCTCGAGCAGGATCTGCTCGCTGCGCCGGACCTGCGCCAGGATCGCGAGCAGATTGGCCATGGTGCAGCTCGGCACGAACAGGCCCGCCTCCTTGCCGAGGATCGCGGCGGCGGTCTCTTCGAGGTCCCGCGCGGTGGGGTCGCCTTCGAGCCCGTCGTCCCCCAGCGGCGCTGTGCGCATTCGGGCGTACATCGCCTCGGTGGGTCGGGTGACCGTGTCGCTACGCAGGTCGACGGCGGCCGCCGCTGCGGCCTCGCGGGTCAGATCGTGTGACATCTCGAACTCGCCGGCCCTATCGATACACGCTCTCGTCGCCGGAATCTGTCGGGCTGGCCAGGGCGCGCCGCAGCACGTCGCTCATCGGCAGTTCGAGGTTGATGCCCCGCGGCGGGATCGGGCGCTCGAAGTACCGGGTGTAGAGCCGCGCCACGGTGCCGTCCTGGATCAGTTCGACCACCGCCTTGTCGACGGCCGCCTTGAAGGCCGGGTCGTCCTTCGGCTCCAGAATGCCGTAGGGCGCGAATTCGAAGCCCTTGGTGCCGATCTTGTAGTCACCCGGCCGCTTGGCGCCCGCGACCGTGGCGTGCGCGAGGGCATCGTCGTTGATCGCGCCGGCGACCCGGCCGGTCTCCACGAGCAGGAACACCTCCGCGGTGTCCTTGGCCGGCATCACCTGGATTTGGAGCTTGTCCTGGACGTTGAGCCGAGTCGCGACGCGCTGGGTCTCGCCGCCGGCCTGCGCCGAGATGGCCTTGCCGCGGAACGAGGCGATGTCGTTCACGTCGACCGGCGCGTCCTTCTTGGCGACCAGCACCACCTGCGCCACGAAGGTCGTCGGCGCGAACGAGACCAGCTTGTGCCGCTCCGGCAGGTTGCTGGCGGTGCCGCATTCGAGGTCGATCGTGCCGTTGTTGATCAGCGGGATCCGGGTCGCCGACATCACCGGCACGTGGCGGATGTCGATCTTCGGGAGGCCCAGGACCAACTTGAGCTTCTCCGCGACGTGCTCGCATATCTCGAGCGAATAGCCGACCGGCTTGGCATCCTGGTCGAGGAAGCCGAAGGGCGGCGACGCGTCGGGGAAGCCGAGGCTGATCTGGCCGGTGGCGCGGATCTTGTCGAGGCGCCCCTCGGCGGCGGCGGGGGCGGCGAGCCCGGCCCAGCACAGCGAAGCCACCAGAAGCGAAAGCGCCCTCGACACGATCCGAACCCCCTCGTTTTCCCGGAACCGTCAATGCTCCGGACCCGCGCGACATCGGGCTGTCGCGCCGAATCTTTGCCGACTGATCGTAGGAGCGGCGGCGGGACCGCGTCCAATGCCGATTCACCCGCCCAGCATACGGATCCAATATGGCCGAGCGGCGCATGACCTTCCGGCACATCGAGGCTTTCCGGGCGGTGGTGGCCACAGGCTCCATGACCGAGGCGAGCCGGCACCTCCACACTTCGCAACCGCAGGTGAGCCGGCTGATCGCCCAGCTCGAGACGATCACCGGCCTTCCGCTCTTCGACCGCAGCGGCAGCCGGGTGGTCCCCTCCCTCGACGGCACCCGCTTCCACGCCGAGGTCGAGCGGGCCTTCGTGGGTCTCACCAGCCTGGAGGCGGCGGCTGCACGCATCCGCGCCTTCGGCGCCGAGCGGCTGCGGGTCGCGGCGATGCCCCGGCTGGCGGGGGGCCTCCTCGCCCGAGCGGTCGTGCGCTTCCGCGCCGCGCACCCGGACGTGGTCGTGGCGATCCATTCCGGGGACGACGACACGGTGAACAACTGGGTTGCCACCGGCTTCTGCGACGCCGCGCTGACGATGCTCTACGGCGAAGCCCGGGACGCCCGGCTCGATCATGTCGAGACGCGCGCCTGCGTCGCGGTCCTGCCGGAGGACCACCCGCTGACGGCGCGCGCCGTGCTGGGACCTGCGGATTTTCGCGGCGTGCCCTTCGTCGCCTCCTCCCTCGGAAGCGCCCTGCGCGAACGGACCGAGGCTGTGTTCGATGCGGCCGGGATCGCGCTGACGATTACCGCCGAGGCGGGGCTCGGCGCGTCGATCTGCACCCTGGTCTCGGCCGGGCTCGGCGTCAGTGTGATGAACCCACTCGCCGCGCACGAGGAGGCGAAGGTCTCGCCGATCGCGATTCGGCCCTTCGCACCGGCCCTGCCCGTCCGATTCGCGCTGCTGTTCCCGCCCGACCGGGCGCGGGGGCGCCTGATGCGGGCCTTCGGTGCCTGCGCACGCGCCGTCCTTCTGGAGGAACTGTCACGCTTGCCGGACGCCGCCCACGGGCGTCCGGCCGGCTGATCTCAGGCGGCGCGCTTCTCGGCCTCCGCGTAGAAGGTGCCGCCGCGCTGAGCCATGGCGGCGAGGTTGTCGGGCACCCGGAACCGCGGGCCGTGCTTGGCTTCGAGGCCGCGCGCCAGATCGACGAAGGCCGCCGCGCCCATGAAGTCGATGTAGGACAGGGCCCCCCCGGTGAACGGCGCGAAGCCGAATCCGAGGATCGAGCCGACATCGGCCTCGCGCGGGTCGGTGATCACGCCCTCCCCCACCGTGCGGGCGGCCTCCAGAGCCTGCACCACCAGCAGCCGCTGCTTCAGCTCGTTGAAGTCCACCGCATCGGGGTCGAGGCGGCTCGGCTGCAGGTCCTTCAGGCCGGGCCAGAGGCGCTTCGGCGCGCCCTCGGGATAGTCGTAGAAGCCCTTGCGGTTCTTCCGGCCGAGGCGGCCCTGGGTCTCGACCATCGCGGACAGGATCGCCTTCTGCGCCGGGTCGACGGCCCCCGCTCCGACCTGGGCCTCCGTCGCCTTGGCGATCTTGAGCACGAGGTCGAGGGCGACCTCGTCGTTGAGCGAGAGCGGCCCGACCGGCATGCCCGCCTGGCGGCCGGCACTCTCGATCATCGCCGGCGGCACGCCCTCGGCGAGCATCTTGTGCCCTTCGAGGATGTAGGCGCCGACGCAGCGGTTGGCGAAGAAGCCGCGGGCGTCATTCACCACGATCGGGGTCTTCTTGATCAGGCGCACGTAGTCGAGGGCCGTGGCCAGCGCGGCGTCCCCGGTGGCCTCGCCCTTGATGATCTCGACCAGCATCATCTTCTCCACCGGGGAGAAGAAGTGGATGCCGACGAACTGAGCCGGCCGCTGCGCGCCCATGGCGAGGCCGGTGATCGGCAGGGTCGAGGTGTTGGACGCGAAGATCGCGTCGGGACGGATCACGGCCTCGACCTTCCGGATCACCTCGGCCTTCACCTTCGGATCCTCGAAGACGGCCTCGATGACGAGGTCGCATGCGGCGAGCGCCCCGTAATCCGAGGTGGCCTGGATCCGGCCGAGGAGCGCGTCCCGGTCGGCGGTCTTGGCGCGGCCCTTGTTGATCTGGCCGGTGATCAGCGTGTGGGCGTAGGCCTTGCCCTTCTCGGCGGCTTCGACCGACTGGTCGACCAGCACCACCTCGATGCCCGCCTGGGCGGTCACATAGGCGACGCCTGCACCCATGAACCCGGCGCCGATCACGCCGACCCGGTTCAGACGGGTGGCCGGCACGTCCTTCGGCCGGCGGGCGCCCTTGTTCAGCTCGCCCATCGAGATGAACAGCGTGCGGATCATCGCCGCCGCCTCGGTCGAGCGCAGGATATGGGCGAAGTAACGGCTCTCCACCCGCAGGGCGAGGTCCATCGGCAGCTGCAGCCCCTCGTACACGGAGGCCAGGATCGCCTTGGCGGCCGGGTAATTGTCGTGCGTCTCGCGCCGGTAGATGGCGTTGGCCGGCGGCCAGATCATCATGCCGGCCGGCGAGTAGACCTTTCCGGAGGGCGCCTTGAACTTCGGCACGTCCCACGGCGCCACCGCGGAGCCGCCCTCGCGGATCCAAGCCTTGGCGCGCTCGACGATCTCGCCCTGGGGCGCCACCGCGTGGATCAGTCCCATGCCCTTGGCCATGGGCGCGCGGATCTGCTCGCCCTTGAACAGCATCTGCAACGCGTCGCCGGTCTGCATCAGCCGGGTGACCCGCTGCGTGCCGCCGCCGCCCGGGAACAGGCCGACCTTGATCTCCGGCAGGCCGACCCGGGTCTTCCCGTCATCCGAGGCGACCCGGTAATGGCAGGCGAGTGCCAGCTCGAAGGCGCCGCCCAGGCACAGGCCCTGGATCGCCGCCGCGAAGGGTTTGCCGCAGGTCTCCAGCCGCCGGAACAGCAGCGACAGGCGCCGGGACGCCTCGAAGAAGTGGCGCATCGCTACTTCCTCGCCCTGCTCGGCCTTGAGCTGCTCGTAGGCCCGGCCGAGGCCCTGGAGCATGGTGAGATCCGCGCCGCCGGAGAAATTGTCCTTGCCGGTGGCGATCACGCAGCCCTTGATGGCCGGATCGGAGGCGACCTGCGCGATGATCCGCTCCAGCTGGTCCATCACGCCTTCGGTGATCACGTTCATCGAACGGCCAGGCATATCCCAGGTCGCCAGAGCGATACCGTCGGGATCAGTCTCGAAGCGGAAATCGGTCAGCGTCACGGTGCCGTCCTCCCAGGATGGCGTCGGCATGAAACCGACGCGCCCACGTTAAGGTTGTGTAGAGCGCCATCGTCCAAGGTCTTCCGGTCGGGGGGAACCGACGGAAGCCGGACATGATGAAGGATATCGGCTGCCGCGCCTGCCGCGCCGGCACCAAGCTCGACTTCGAGTTCACGATGGCGTTCCAGCCAATCCTCGACCTCACGGACCGATCCGTCTGGGCCTATGAGGCGCTGGTGCGCGGCCCGAACGGCGAGCCGGCCGGGACGATCCTCGATCGCGTCACCGAGGAGACGCGCTACCAGTTCGATCAGGCCGCCCGCGTCAAGGCGATCGAACTCGCCGGGCGCCTCTTCGCCCGCGACAGCGGCACGCGGCTGTCGATCAACTTCATGCCGAATGCCGTCTACGAGCCGAATGCCTGTATCCGCGCGTCCCTGGAGGCGGCGCGACGCGTCGATTTCGCCCATCGGCGGATCATGTTCGAGTTCACCGAGCAAGAGCGGTTCCACGATACCGCGCACGTCAAGCGTATCGTGGCGGCCTACCGGAAGCAGGGCTTCCTCACCGCGCTGGACGATTTCGGCGCCGGCTTCGCGGGCCTGAGCCTGCTGGCGAATTTCCGCCCCGACCTGATCAAGATCGACATGGACCTGCTGCGCGGCCTCGATACCGATGCCGGCCGCCACGCCATCGTCTCGGGGGTGGTCGCCATCGCCCGGGCGCTCGACGTGACGGTCCTCGCTGAGGGCGTCGAGACCGCGGGTGAACTCGACGCCCTTCGCGATCTCGGGATCACGCTCGTGCAGGGCTACCACTTCGCCAAGCCGCTCCTGGAGGCGCTGCCGCCCGTGGCGGGATTCGCCCCCATGGCGGCCGCGCGCGCGGCCTGAGGCCAGCCGGTCGCGCGCGGCGCCCATCGCCTACTTCTGCGCCGGGGCGGGCGCCGCAGCGGGCGGCAGCGGGGGCGCACCGGGCTTCGGCGTGTTGTCGGTCGCCGAGGCAACCGCCAGCATGTTGAGCAGCTTCGTCACCGAGTTCTGGGAAATCGCCGTCGCCGCGGAATTGGGATCGGCGTTCATGGTCTGGAACTTGAGGTAGGTCGGGTCGGCATAGATCTCGTCGAGGTGCTTCAGCTCGGCCAGCGTGAACTTCTGCGCGTATTCCTTCGACAGCCCCTCGACCATGATGCCGCGCTGCTTGTCGAACTCGTCGGTGAGTTCCTTGCGCACGGACTCGGCGCGCGCCTCCGGCATCGGCGCCACGGTCTTCTCCAGGGCGACGTTGAAGCCGGTCTGGAGGTTCTTGATCAGGGTCTTGTTCACGAGGGCGGTCGCCGCGGCGACACGGTCGGCGGTCTCGTCGGCGCGGGCGGCGAGCGGCAGGCTCAGGGTGGCGCCCAGGCAGAGCGTCGCAATCAGGCGGTTCAAGGGCTTGTCTCCCATCGATTTATCGTCCGGCCCGGGGCCGGGCCGATCGTCGCCCGCGCCTCTATCAGCGTTCCTGGTCTTTGGGGAGCGGCGCCACGCCGCTCCCGTGCCGGGGTGCCGTCAGACCCGCTCGATGATCGTGGCGGTGCCCATGCCGGCGCCGATGCACAGCGTCACCAGGGCGCGCTCCTTGCCGGTCCGCTCCAGCTCGTCGAGGGCGGTGCCCAGGATCATCGCCCCCGTCGCCCCGAGGGGGTGGCCCAGGGCGATGGCGCCGCCGTTGACGTTGACCGCCTCCGGGTCGAGGTCGAAAGCCTGGCAGAAGCGCAGCACCACCGCCGCGAAGGCCTCGTTGACCTCGAACAGGTCGATATCGGACAGGTTCATCCCGGTCCGCGCCAGGACCTTGCGGGTCACGTCCACCGGCCCGGTGAGCATGAGGGCCGGATCGGAGCCGATATTGGCGAAGGCCCGGATCCGGCCGCGCGGGCGCAGGCCGGCCGCCTCGCCGGCCGCCCGCGAGCCGATCAGAACGGCGGCCGCGCCGTCGACGATGCCGGAGGAGTTGCCGGCGTGGTGGACGTGATCCACCGCCTCCACGTCGGGATGTGCGTCGATGGCCACGGCATCGAATCCGCCCATCTGGCCCATCTGGACGAAGGACGCCTTCAGTGCGGCCAGCGACTGCATGTCGGTGCCGGGCCGCATGTGCTCGTCGCGGTCGAGCAGCGTGATGCCGTTCACGTCGCGGACCGGGACCACGGACCGGTCGAACAGCCCCTCGGCCCAGGATCGCGCCGCGCGCGCCTGCGAGCGGACCGCGTAGGCGTCGCAATCGTCCCGGGTGAAGCCGTACTTGGTGGCGATAAGATCGGCCGAGATGCCCTGCGGCATGAAGTAGGACTTGATGGCGATCGCCGGGTCGACCGGCCAGGCGCCGCCCGAGGCTCCGATGCCGATGCGGCTCATCGCTTCGACGCCGCCACCCACCGCCATCGCGTGCTGGCCGCTCATGACCTGCGCGGCGGCGAAGTTCACCGCGTCGAGGCCGGAGGCGCAGAACCGGTTGATCTGCACGCCGGGGACATGGGCGCCGTAATCGGCCACCAGGGCCGCGGCCCGGGCGATGTCGCCGCCCGCCTCGCCCACGGGGTCGACGCAGCCCAGGATCACGTCGTCGACGAGGTGGGTGTCGAGCGCGTTGCGGTCCTTGAGGGCGCGCAAGGCCGTCTCGGCGAGGCGGAGCGCCGTCACCTCGTGGAGGGAGCCGTCCGCCTTGCCGCGCCCGCGCGGCGTGCGAACGTGGTCGTAGATGAAGGCGTCCGTCATCAGCACTCCCCCGGGGTCCCCGTTCTCGCCTCGCGGCGACGCGGCCTTACAGGGCCGTCTCGGCTCACGCCAGTCTGCCACGGCGCACGCGCCCTCGGCCAGCCCCGAATGCACGGAGACGGCGGAGAGCGCGTGACAGCGCAGGTGTTCTGAGACGTTTGTCTGCGGCGGACCCGGATCAGGACGGCGCCGCACACGGATCAGTTCCCCGCCGGAGCCGACCCGCGCAGTCATGCGCAGGTCGGCTCCGGATCAGGGGCGAGCCTTCAACTAGTCCTGGAGCATCCGCTTCAGCAGCTCGACTTCGTCGCCGAGCACCGAATCTTCGCCGATCTGCTTCTCGATCTTGCGCACCGCGTGGAGGACCGTGGTGTGATCGCGCCCGCCGAATCGGCGGCCGATCTCCGGGAGCGAGCGCAGGGTCAGCACCTTCGAGAGGTACATGGCGATCTGGCGCGGCTTGACCACGGCGGCGGTGCGCCGTTCCGACAGGATGTCCGAGCGGGAGACGTTGTAGCGCGAGGCGACCAGTTTCTGGATGTCCTCGATCTTGATGCGCTTCGGCTCGCGGTTCTTCACGAGGTCGCGGATCGCGCTCTCGGCGGTTTCCATCGTCACGGCGGTGCCGGTGAGGGTCGCATGCGCGAGCAGGCGGTTCACGGCGCCTTCGAGGTCGCGGCCGTTGGCGGTGATCGCCCGGGCCACGTAGGTCGCCACCTGCGGCGAGACGTCGAAGCCCGGATGCGAAGCCCGCACCGCGGCGAGGCGCGCCGACAGGATCGAGACGCGCAGCGCCTCGTCCAGGGCGGTGATCTCGACCACGAGGCCGCCGCCCAGGCGCGAGCGGACTCGCTCGTCGAGGGCCTCGAGCTCGGTCGGGGGGCGGTCCGAGGCGACCACCACCTGCCGGCCGGCATCGATCAGCGCGTTGATCGTGTGGCCGAACTCGGCCTGGATCGACTTGCCCTGGATGAACTGCACGTCGTCGAGGATCAGGAGATCGATCCCGCGCAGGCGCTCCTTGTAGGCCAGCGCCGACTGCGTCTTCAGGGCGTTGACGAAGCCGTACATGAACCGGTCGGCGGTCAGGTAGATGACCCGGCGCCCAGCCTCGCGGGCGGCGTGGCCGATGCCGTGCAGGAGATGGGTCTTGCCCAGGCCCACGCCGGCATGGAGGTAGAGCGGGTTGTAGAGCGCGCCCTCCCCCTGGTGGGCGGCGACCCGCTCGGCGGCGGCGTGCGCCAGGGCGTTGGAGCGGCCGATCACGAAGCTCGCGAAGGTCAGCCGCGCATCCAGGGGCGTGCCGCTGAGATCGCCGCTCTCCGCGGGGCGCGGCTCCGGGGCGATCGCGGGCACCGAGACGGGCGTACCGGCCGCGTGCAGACGGGCGAGCGGCCCGCTGGCCGGATTTGCCTTCGGCGCCCCCGTGGCGACGGTGCGGACCGGCGCGCCGGTGCCGCGCACGCCGACCTCGATCCGAGCGATCTCCTCGACCTCGGCCTTGAAGGTATTGAGCACGCGGTCGAGGTAGTGCGACTCGATCCAGCTCTTGAGGAAGCGGGTCGGCACCGTCAGACGCGCCGTGCCGCCGGCGACCGCCTCCAGCTCAAGACGGGCGAACCAGCTCGCGAACACATCCTCGCCGAGCTCTGCGCGCAGGCGGCGCTTCACGCGCGCCCAGGCGGATCCGTAATCCATGGTGCCGCCGCCGTTGCGGCCGCCTTCGTCGTCGCTCGCCACAGTTCCGTCGACACGCATCATTGGCTCTCCCAACGCTGCCCCCGGAGTCCCGCAGGCGGCGCGTACGCACGAATTACGCCCTCAGAGTCCCGCACGAACGGGCGGGACAGGGTCCCCCGAACGGAGTCAAGCCCATAACGAGGAACTTTTGCCGATTGGGAGAGCCTATCAACAATTACCTACGGTTCCTTTAACAGTGGGACTTGCGGGGACGGCGCGGATTCCCATCCGGAAGTGTTTCGGCGGCCGCTGACCCGCCGCGCTAGAGTCTTGGCGAATCGGATTGATTCGCCTGAGTCCCGAAATCGCGCTGTTTTGCTTGAACGGTGTCAGTTTTTGTTAAACTACACGCCGTGCATTGACTCTGCAATGTCGCCGATTCTTGGATAGGGTTAACGCTTCCGGCCGTCTCGAGCCCCCCGGGCGTCCGGTCGACGGGGATCCGGGCAAGAAAAAAGCCCGGCTCAGGGAGCCGGGCTTCAGGACGTCTCGATTTTAGGGGTGGTTTAGGCGGCGAGCGCCTTCACCCGGGCGGCCAGCCGCGAAACCTTCCGCGACACGTTGTTCTTGTGAACGATGCCGTGCTGCGCAGCGCGCATCATCTCCGGCTCGGCGGCGCGCAGGGCGGTGAGCGCGTCCTGCTGGTTGCCGGAGGCGATCGCCTCCTCGACCTTGCGGACGAAGGTGCGCATGCGCGAGCGACGCGAGCGGTTGATCGCCGTGCGCTTGGCGATCTTGCGGGTCATTTTCTTGGCCGAAGCGGTGTTGGCCATGGAATCCTCGTTCTCTTCGTCGGGCGATGCCGACGGGCCGGCTCTGCCGGAAATCGGTCGTCGCGTCAGGTTGTCTGGCGATGGCCGCGACGCAGCGCGCGCGAAGGCGCGGCCTCTCGGCGAAGCGCGCTCTATAGACACGGTGCGGTGTCGCGTCAACGCACCTCCCGCGGCAGAGCAGCCGGGTCGCCGGTCACCCACCGGGTGATGCGGCACGGCGCAGGGATTCGAGCGGGCGGCGCCCCGTCCGTCGTCGGGCCGAGCCCGCGGCGCCGCGCGGCGGCGCTCACGCTCCCGCGACACGCTTGAACGGCCCGACCGGCCGCCGCAATCGTCGCGGCGCTGCCGCGCAGAACTTGCCCCGCGGTGCAACCGTCCAGGCGGCATCGACCGAAACACCACACGGCGCGACCGAACACGCAGGCTGATCCGCCGACTCGGCTGACGGCATCCCGGTTTCCCGGGAACGCCCGGCAGCGAATCGGATCCGCGAACCATTCGCGCCCCCGAACGACGCAATCCAGCCGGACACGGCCCGGCCGGCCGCTGCGACAGTCGCTGACGGCTCGGGTTTGGAGACGACCTGCGCCGACAGAGCGATGCGCGCGATCACCCATGAGGTCCAGCGATCGGAAGCAGCAAGGTCACGGTGGTTCCGCGCTCCGGCTCCGATTGAAGCTGCAGGTCGCCCGACCAGCCGAGCGCGATACTCCTGACGATCGCGAGCCCGAGGCCGGTGCCCTGACCGCTCGCCTTCGTGGTGAAGTACGGGTCGAGGGCGTGCGCCGCGACAGCGGCCGACATCCCGTGGCCGTCGTCGGCCACTTGGAGCCGCATCGACGGCCGTGATCCGCCGCGGCCGCCCGCCCAGCCGCCGCCGATCCGGTCGACCTCGACCCGCATGCGCGTCGCCCCGGCCTGCACGGCGTTCTGGAGCAGGTTCAGCAGGATCTGGGTCAACTCGCCCTGAAGGGCCAGGACCTCGCTGTCCCGGTCGTGGATCAGGACCTCGAACGGCTGGCGCAGCACCGGCCGGATGAAGGTGCAGGCGGTCGCCACCGCGGCGCCGAAGGCGAGGCGCTGGGGCGCGATCGCCTCGCGCCGGACATAGCCGAGGATGCCCTGGATGACGCCGACCGCCTGGATCGCGCAGGCCTCCACCACTTCGAGGTCGGCGCGTTCCGGGGGCTTCCCGGGCAGATCGGCCAGCATAATCTCGGTCATCCCGCGCACGGGCTGGAGCAGGTTGTTGAGTTCGTGCGCCACCGAGCCCACGAACTGGCCGAGGGTCTCCAGGCGCTGCCGGTCCCGCTCGGTCCGGTCGCGCTCCTGCTGCCGATGCCGCTCGAGCAGGTCGATCTTGGTCTGGTAGGCCACCGCCGCCGAGACCATCAGGGCGCTCAGGCAGGCCGACATGCGCCGGATGACCTCCGGCCGGTTGATCGGGACGCCTCGGTCGGTCAGCGCCAGCGCGGCGCCCTCATGCAGGCCGGCGATCTCGTCCAGGGAGATGTCGTCGGTGATCGCCAGGCGGCCGAGTTCCTCAATGTCGAGGAGCGGGGCCTCGTCCGCCGTGGCGACGTAGCGGGCCATGCCGTCGGTGTAGCGCTGCAGGAGCATGTCCATGCGGCGTCACGCGCGGAAGGCGACGCAGAGGACGCCGCAATCGTCGCTCTGGCGGCCATGGCTGGCCATCAGGTCCGCAGCGAGGCGCTCGGGATCGCCGCGCGCCGCGTGCGGATCGGCCATCAGGTCCACCGGCCGAAGACCGTCGGTCCACAGGACCAGGATGTCGGCGCAGGCGAACGGAAGGATGAGGGGCTTGAGCGGGCGCAGGCCCCCGCCGACGATGCCCGGCATGCCGTCGAAGCGCAACGTGCGGGCGGAGAACAGGGCGCCCTGGATATTGCCGACCGCTGCCGCCGTGATGGTGTTCGCGGCCGGCTCGATCCGCACCAGCGCCGCCGCGGCACCGCGGGTGCGGCGCATGGCCCGGTCGGCGACGGCGAGCCGCTGCGTCGGCTCGATCCCCGCCTGCCCCTCGACCAAGGCCAGCAAGCTCCGGGCGGCATGGTGGGCGTCCGGCCCATGCCCGAGCCCGTCGACGATGCAGGCCAGCGTGGCGTCCCCCTCCCGCCACCAGGCGACCATGTCGCCGCACGCGGTCTCGCCCGGATAGGTCCGGGTCGCCGCAGCGATCCGGGGGCTCGGGATCTGCGGGCCCGCGCTCATGGCCGCCGCACCAGGCAGACGATGCGCGTCCCCTCCCCCACGTTTGAGGTGATGGCGAAGGCATCGACCAGGCGGCGTGTCCCCGGGAGGCCGCAGCCCAGGCCGCCGCGGGTGGAGAAGCCGTCCTCCATGGCCAGCGCGAGATCGGGGATCCCCGGGCCGTCATCCTCGGCGACGAGCTCGATCACGGCCGCACCGGTCGATGCCCGCGCGGTCAGGCGGATCAGGCCGCCGCGGGCGCTGTGGAGGACGAGGTTCATGGCGAGTTCGGAGACCGCGGTCGCCAGGCCGTGCGCCCGCACGGTGCCGAAGCCGTGGCGCAGGGCGAGCCGGCGGGCTTCCTGCCGGGCCTCGGCGGCATCGATCTCGGTCGTCACCGCCACGGTGACCACGTCGGGCTGCACGACATCCGGTTGCGGATTCATCGGCGCCTCGTCATGGCTGCCCGCACCAGCGTGCGGCCCGGACGGGTCTCGATGGTCATGTCGTCCATCAGTTTGTGCACGGCGGCAAGGCCGAGGCCGAGGCCGCCCCCGGTCGAGTATCCGCGGGTCAGCGCGCCGGCGACGTCGGCGATCCCGGGGCCCTGATCCTCGACCTCGATCACGATGCTCCGCTCCTGCGCCGTCAGCCGCGTGAGCACGCGGCACGCGCCGCCGCCCGCATAGGTCAGGGTGTTGCGGGCGAGTTCGGAGACGACCGTGGCCAGGCGGGTCTGATCGACGGTGCCGAACCCGATCGCCGCGGCGGCCGCGCGGCTCGCCTGGCGGGCCCGCAGGATGTCGTCCTGGATCCGGATGTCGACGCTCGCGTGCGTCGCGGTGCCGGGTGTCCCCGGTTCCGGTCCGGGTCGATCAGGCGGTCGGGACTGTGTCATGGCGACCTCCACGGGACGCCACCAGCCGAGCGACCTTGGCCACGCCGCCCTCGAGATCGAAGGCAGTCTCCATGTCGATCATGGCCGGGCCCATCTCGACGAGCGTCAGGGCCACGGCGGGCTGCATGCCGGCCAGGACCGCGACCCCACCCATGATCCGCACCATCTTGGCCGTCTCCGAGAGGATCCGGGCCATGTAGGAATCCACGACATCGGCCGCCGTGATGTCGATCACGAGGCCGTCGGCCTTTCCGGCCTGGATCAGCGCGAGGGCGTCGATCTGGAGGTCCATCACCTGCTGATCCGTCAGGTCGGCCGGCAGGGAGGTGAGGAGAACGCGGCCGAGCCGCAGGATGGGGACGCGCATCAGAGCATCGTCTCGGTCGCGCCCTTGGCATACTGGCGGAGGAGCCGGAAGGCCTCGGCCAGGCCGGCCCGCAGGCTCCCCCGGGTGATCATGCTCGACAGGTCCACGTCGAGCTTCACCAGGGTCTGGGCCGCATCGGGGCTGATGCCGGTGACGATCACCCGGGAGCCGAGCAGGCGCGCGGCCTCCACGGTCTTGGTCAGGTGCAGGGCGACGCGGCTGTCGATCAGCGGCACGCCGGTCACGTCGAGGATCGCGATATGCGCTTCCTCGCGGGCGAGCGCCTCCAGCAGCCACTCCATCACCTGCCGCGCCCGCTGGGTGTCGATGATCCCGACGAGCGGCATCAGGATGATGTGACGCCAGATCGGCAGCGCCGGGGTCGCCAGGTCGAGGAGCGCCCGGCCCTGGCGCTTGATGATCTCCTCGCGCGTCTCGACGAAGGCCGCGAAGGTGACCAGCGCCAGCCTGTCCACCACCGCGTCGAGGGCGGTGCGCATCGTGTAGAGTTCGGTCACCTTGGCGCTGGTGGCGCGGTCGAGCAGCTCGCCCGCGATCGTCTTCAGCGACAGGATCAGCGTGGCGGTCTCCATCGGCGTCAGGCCGTCGCGGGCGCAGGCGGCACTGATTGTGGCGGCCTGTTCCTCGACGGCTCTGAAGGCGGGTCCCTCGCCCGTGCCCGTGCCTGCGTCCGCGAGGAAATAGGCCGTCAGCCTCTCGATCAGCGTCCCGAGCTCCAGCTTGAGCAGCTGCATTGAGGCGGGCTGCGCCTTCGGCGCGATGTCGCGCAGCCGTGCGAGCCAGGCGTCGAGCACACCCGCCCGGTTGCGGAGAAGGATTTGTCCGAGGCCGTGCATCAGTTCGGTCACTCCTTGGCGGCCGCTGGGGCCAGGGCGGAGACGGCGGCCAGGAGTTCCTGCATGCCGACCGGCTTCATGAGCACGCGGTCGGCCCCGACGCGGGCGGCCTCCTCCATCGAGAAGACCTGCGGCGCCCGCGGGGCCCCCCCGGTGATCGCGATGATCGGCAGGCCGGGCCTGTGTGCCTTCACCCAGCCGATCAGCGTCAGGCCGTCCCGTCCGGGCATCCACAGGTCGGTGACCAGGATATCGAACGGCCGGCCGCTCAGCAGCGCCTCCGCCTCGGCGGCGGAGCCGCATTCCTGGACCGTGTGCTGACCCCGTTCGAGAAACCGCCGGACCGTCATTCGCACGACCGGCACGTCATCCGTCAGGAGAACCGATGCCATGGATCAATCCTCCTGTCGCACGCACAGGAATGGTTCGTGCGAAGCACAAATTTCGAACCAAACGCGCAAGTTAAATTGAAAAATATTGGCAATATCTAGAACAATTCTATATCTTTATTATGATTCATTACGCTTCTTGGAGGAGACGGTCCTTCCGCGAGCGCGATCTCAGCAAACGACTTAGGGTCAGGCCAAGATTTCGTCAAGGAACTTGATAAGTCCAGCGCATGCAGATGCGTGCGGGCCGCAGCAAAAATACCCTCGAGATGCTGAAGACGCTGGCGCGTGACATCCTGGAACTGAATCGATCCGATCAGCCGGACGATCGGCTGCGCGATCCGGGCGCTCTCCTCTTGGACCTTCACCAGCGTGTCCCGCTGATGGGAGACGAGGCGCTCCATGTTCTCGGTCAGGCTGGCGATCGCCGCGGCGATCTTCATGAGTTCGCCGCGCTCGCTCTCGACCCGGTCGGTCACCAGCGTGGAGAAATTCTCCCGGATGGATTCGCGCAGGCTGGCTAGATCCTGAGCGATCCGGGTCGCGGTGCCGGCGGAGGTGCCCGAGAGTTCCTTGACCTCCTTGGCCACCACGGCGAATCCCGCGCCGGCCTTCTCGGCCCGGGCCGCCTCGATGGTGGCATTGAGGGCGAGCAGGTTGGTCTGGCGGGCGATGGTCTGCACGCCGTCGGTCGCCAGGGTCAGTTGCGCGGTCGCGACGTCGAGCTCGTCGAGGCGCTGCCGGCAGGCCACCACGTCCTGGTCGCGGCGGACCAGGAAGTCGCCGATCAACTGACGATTCTCGGCGAGCTGCTGGTCGGTCTGGTCGACGATCTCGATCACCCGCGCGTTGGAGCCGGACAGGTCGAGGAAGGCCAGGAGTTCGGTCATGGCGGCATCGACCTCCCGGAGGCTGGTCATGATGTCGTAGGCGGCGGCCTCGGTCTCGGACGTCACCGAGGCCGTGTCGGTGGCGGCGCGCTCGAACAGGCGGTCATAGACCGCGAAGTGATCGGCGAGGGCGGCGTGGAACGCCGCGCCTCCGGCTGCGGCCGACGCCCCGGCCGCGTCCGGCCGATCCGCCGCGGACACCTCCGCCGGCACCGTCTCCGGGCGCGGCGCCGCCTCCGGCTCCATCGAACGGCGGGTCGCCGCTGCTGCGGCCCGGCTCGCCCCCCAGCTCGCCGCGAAGCCGGCCGCCGCGATGGCGGCGACGCCCGGCGCGGGGCCGAACGCGACCGCACCGATGGCGGCGAGCGCCACGGCGGTGAAGACAGCGCAGAGCGGACCCACCCATCGGATCACGCGCGGCGGAGGCACCCAGGGCACGATCAGGCTCCGGGGACGAGCTGGCGGATCACCTTGAGCAGCGCTTCGGGATCCACCGGCTTGACGATCCAGCCCGTGGCACCGGCCGACTTCGCCTCGTTGCGCTTGTCCTGCTGGGACTCGGTGGTCAGCATCAGGATCGGAATGAATTGCAGGCCCGGGAGCTTGCGCACCCGGCGGATCAGCTCGATCCCGTTCATCGCGCCCATGTTGAGGTCGGTGATCAGCAGGTTGGGCTTGGTCCCCGCCTGCAGCGTCGCCACCGCCTCCTCGCCGCTCACCGCCTTGACGACGCCGAGGCCGGCCTTGGTCAGGATGCCCTCGATGCTCATCAACATCGTCGGGGAATCGTCGACAATCATGATCGTCGTGGCCAACGCGCGTCTCCTAAGATGGCTGGTGGGTTGCGGGCGCCGCATCGGTCTGCCAGACGGCGGCCAGCTCGTCGGCCAGCAGGCCGTAATCGGCGGCGCCGCGGCTCGACGGGGCGTAGTCCCGGATGGGTTCGCGGGCGGCGAAGGCCTCCGCCAGGCGAATATCGGTCCGGATCCCGGTGAGCACGCGCTCGATCCCGAATTCCCGGGCGATGTCGTGCAGGGTCTCGCGGTGGTGGTTGGTGTGCACGTTCAGCATCACCGGCAGCAGGCCGACCACCTTCAGGTCGCTGTTCACCGTGGTGGCGATGCGGAAGAACAGCCGCGCCAGCTGCCGCACGCCCTCGGCCGACAGGGCGTGGGGGATCATCGGCACGAGGACGCCGTCGGCCGCCGCCAGGGCGTTGACCAGGATCATGTCCAGCGAGGGCGGCGTGTCGAGAATCACGAGGTCGAAGCGCGCCGCGATCTCCGGTCTGCGCAGGCCGCGTTGCAAGGCCGAGGCGCTGCGGTCCATGGCCGTGGTGCCGTCGAACAGCTGGTCGGCGGGGACGACCGACACGCCAGCGGAGGCGGTCGGCCGGACGGCGTCCAGCAGGTCGAAATCGGGGGTCGTGAAGATGTGGTGGGCGGTCGTCGCGTCGCGCTCCGGCACGATGCCGAAGCCGAGGCCGGCATGCCCCTGGGTGTCCAGATCGACCAGCAGCGTACGCCGGCCGCGGGCGCCGCACTCCGCCGCCAGATTGACGGAGGTCGTCGACTTGCCGCTGCCGCCCTTCCGGTTCGAGATGGCCAGAATCGTGGTCAAGCGGCCGCTCCGGACGCCTGCAGGAACGGCATGACGAGGCCGGCCAGCGCCGGATCGGCGGGCGGCGCAATGGCGGCCGGCCGGGCGGCGGCGAGGACCTGCAGGATCGCGGCGTGCAGCCCCTGGCACTTGGTCAGCACGACCTTGTGGGCGCCCGGCCTGCGCAGGGCCTCCAGGAGCGGCAAGGCCTCCTCGACGGTGCAGTGACCCTCCAGGTGGACGGTCCTGCGGACGATCCGGATGGCCATCACAGCAGCTCCCTGAGGTCGAGGACCAGGAGGACGCGGCCATCCCCCAGGAGGGTCGTGCCGGCATAGCCGCCGATGCCGGTCAGGACGCCCTCCAGGGGCTTCAGGATCACGTCCATCCCCTCCCGGAAATTGTCGATGATCAGCCCGGGACGCCGGCCGTTGACGTGGCAGACCAGCACGGCGGCGTCGGCCTCGCCGCGGGGCTGCTCGGGCAGGTTCAGCAGGCGCGACAGGCGCAGCAGCGGGATGATCGTCTCCCGCAGCACGAAGGTCTCGGATTTCTTGATCATCCGGATGCGCTCCCGCGGCACCCGCACGGTCTCGACGATCATGTCCATCGGCACGCCGTAGAGGCTGCCGGCGGCCTCCACGATCATGATCCGGGTGACCGCCATGCTGAGCGGCAGGGCGAGGCGCGTCGTCGTTCCCTCGCCGATGCGGGAACTCACCGTGACCTGGCCGCCGAGCTTCTCCACGGTGGTCAGCACCACATCCATCCCGACCCCGCGGCCGGACAGGTCGGAGACCTCCGCCGCCGTCGAGAAGCCCGGACGGTAGATCAGGTTGATCGCCTCCTGGTCGGAGAGGCGGTCGGCCTCCTCCTGGCCGACCACGCCCTTGGCGATCGCGGCGCGGCGGATCCGGGCCGGGTCGATCCCGCGGCCGTTGTCCTGGACCTCGATGATGACGCTGTCGGCCTCCTGGCGGGCCTTGAGCAGGATCCGGGCGGTGGTCGCCTTGCCCGCCGCCCGGCGCTCGTCCGGCGACTCGATGCCGTGATCCAACGAGTTGCGGACGATGTGCAGCAGCGGGTCGCCCAGCGCCTCGATGATGGTCTTGTCCGCGGCCGTGTCCTCGCCTTCGAGGGCGAGGTCGATCCGCTTGCCGAGCTTGCGCGCGAGGTCGCGCACCAGCCGGGGAAACCGGTCGAAGATCTCGGAGACCGGCAGCATGCGGACCTGCATGATCGCGCCCTGCATCTCCTGGGCGAGCCGGTCGATGACCGCGTATTGCTCCTTGATCTCGCGGGACATCTCGCGCGAGGCGTAGGTCTCCTCCGCGCGCTTGGCGAGGAACGGCAGGGCGTTCTTCGAGACGACGAGTTCGCCGATCAGGTTCATCAGCAGGTCGATCTTGGCCTGGTCGACCTTCAGGGATTTCGCCGCGAGGCGCTGCTCGGGCTCCTTTCCGCCCAGGGCCGGAGCCGGCGGGGCCTCCTCGGCGAAGGTCTGCGGACGCGTCTCCGCGGGCGCGGGCGCGTCCTCCGCGCGCTGGAGCGGGGCGCCCGCCAGCACGGCCGACAGGGCGCTCAGCACGGGCGCGACCGAGCGGCCCTCCCGGGCCGCCTCCAGCGCGGCCTGGAACGCGGCGCGGTCGGCTTCGCGGCCGAGGCTGAGGAGCACGTTCTCCACCACCGTGCCGACGGAGGCGAGGCGATCCGCATCGTAGCCCGTCCGCTCCAACGCCCGGTGCTGGCTCGCCAGGACCGATTGGGCGAGTTCCTGGCGCGGATCGGCGGCCGACGGCGCCGGAGCCTGGACGGCGGCGAGCGCTGGGGCCGCCGGGACCGGATTGAGCCGGCCCGAGCCGGCGGCCGCCACGAATGCGCCGACGAGCGCCGGATCGGGTTCAGGCGCCGACAGGGCGGCGTCCAGCCAGTCGAGCGCCTGCCGGCGCCAGAGCGTCGGCCCGGCGACGCTGCGCAGAGCGGCCACGGCGTTGCGCAGGTCGTCATGGCGCCCGGCGGCGAGGAAGGCCGTGGCCGCCTCGCGAAAGTCGTCCCAGATCGGACCGTCGCTGGCCTCGCCCGCGATCCGCACCAGGTCCCGGGGCCGCACGGGGGCGATGGTGATCCGGTCCAGCTCGTAGCGCATCGCCAGCTCGATCTCGGCCCGGGCCGCCGTGCTCAGCAGAGCGAAGTGCAGGTTGCACTGGTAGGGATCGAGATCCTCGAGCGGCCCCCAGGGTTCGGCGGGCGCGATGTCGAGGACCAGCGCGTCCGGCACCTGCTGGATCGCCTGGAGGGGATCGGTCCCGTTGAAGAAGCAGCCCGGCTCCGGCTCGTAGCGGACCAGGTGGATCGCCTGGCCGCCGCAGGCGCGGCGGAACGCGTCGAGGCAAGCGGTGGCCGGCAGGCGGGCGAGAAGCGCCGGCGGCAAAGTCGCGAGGTCTTCGACGGAGGCCGGACCAGCCCCGTGCCGCGGGCCGTCCGCCGCTGCGCCGTCGGCCGCGCCGTCCTGCGATCGCAGACGCTGGCGCAGCGACGCTGCCATCCGGTGCGCGACGATGTCGGCATCCGTCGGCAATACGGCGCGCCGCTCGAGCTCGTCGATCCACTGGCCGACCTGGTCGAGGCTGTCGAGCAGCATGTCGACGAGGGCGGAGTCGATCTGGAGCGCGTCGGACCGGACCTCCCCGAGGAGATCCTCGGCGGCGTGGACCAGCCGGGTCAGGGCCGCCGCGTCGAACAGGCCGGACGAGCCCTTGATCGTGTGGACAGCCCGGAACACCTCGTTGATCGCGGTCTCGTCCGTCGGGTTCCGCTCCAGCTTCAGCAGCCCGCTGGCCGAGACCTGCAGCAGCTCGCGCGCCTCGGGGATGAACCGGGCCAGCAGGGGATTGCTCATGCCCGCGCGCCCGTCAGCAGGCGCGCCGTCTCGACGAGGAGCACGGGATCGGCCGGTTTGACGATGTAGAAGTTGGCGCCCGCCTCGTAGGCCCGGGTCGCGTCGATGTCCTTGGACTCGGTGCTGATCGTGACCACCGGGATCGCCTGAAGCGACGGCTCGCGGCGGATCCGGGACACCAGTTCGTAGCCGTCCATCTTGGGCATGTTGATGTCGACGATCATCAGGTCGAAGCCGCCGAGCAGCGCCTTCTCCAGGCCCTCGACCCCGTTGGCGGCCTCCTCGACGACGAACCCGGCCCGGCCGAGCACGTCCTGATAGAACATCCGCATCGTGATGCCGTCCTCGACGACAAGTATTCGTTTGCCGGCCATGCCCGTATCAATCCTGATCGATCGGTCTTTGATAGACGATCGTGTCGCCGAACTTGCGCGGCAGGAACATCGACGACATCCGGCTCATACTCTCCGAATGTCCCAGGCAGATGAACCCGCCCGGGGTCAGGCATTCGTAGAGCGCCTCGACCGCGGCACGTCGGGACATATCGTCGAAATAGATCAGCAGATTACGGCAGAAGATCACGTCCATCGCGCGGTAGCGATGCATGTGGATCGAGTCGGACAGGTTGGCGATCGAGAACTCGATGGAGCCGCGCAGCTCGTGGTGGATCTCGAACTGATCGTCGCCCACCGCGCGGAAGTACTTCTTTCGCAGCTCCGGCGACAGCCGCTGCAGGGAGCGGTTGCCGTAGATCCCCTTGCGGGCATCGGCGAGCACCCGGGAATCGATGTCCGACCCGGTGATCTCGATGGCGAACTCGTCCGCCCGCGACCAGTTTTCCAGGATCTGGATCGCGATCGAGTACGGCTCCTCTCCGGTCGAGCACGGCATCGACCAGATCCGCAGCGTTCCGCCGGACCGGCGCGTCCGGGCGATCTCCGGCAGGATACCGCGCACCAGGGCGTCGAACTGATAGTCCTCGCGGAAGAAATAGGTTTCGTTCACCGTCATCAGGTTGACGAGGTGCTGCAGTTCCTCCCCGGACGCCTGGAAACGCAGCAGGGTGAAGTACGCCTTGAAGCTGTCGCTCCCGGTCTTGGCGATCCGCTCGAAAAGACGCTTCTCGAAGAAATACTCCTTCTTGCCGCTGAACGAGATACCGGTCCGACGATAGAAGTATTCGTAGAATTTCTCGTACTCGTCCTCGGTGATCTCGACCGCCGGGGCGGTCTGCACGAGGGAACGGGGCAGTTGCATCATGCGCCTCCGATCCGGCGGATCGCCGCTGCGGCCGCGAAGCGGATGAAGGGGACCTCGGGGAAGCGCGCGGCCAGGGCCTGGAGCGGCGCGATGGCGCTGGCATCGCCGATCTCCGCGAGGCCGTCGACCGCCGCCGCGCAGACATTGACATGGGAATCGCCCGCCACGACCTCGGCCAGCCAGGTCGGCGCCTTCGGGTGCGGCAGCAGGCTCAGCATGTTGACCGTCAGGATCCGGACGTCGCTGTCGGGATCGGCCAGCAGGTCGGCGACATGCGGCTCGACCTCGGCAGGCATCTCCTGAAGCACCTCGATCGCGGCGTTGCGCAGGGCGCTGTCCTCGCTGCGCAGCAGCGGCAGCAGGCCCTCGACCACCGCGGGGGACTTGATCCGGATCAGCGTCGTCAGGATCACCGCCCGGACGCTGGCGGCCGGCTCGCGGCCGAGATGCGCGCAGAGGAGCGGTCCGGCCTCCGGGAAGGCACCGAGATCGCGGGCTGCCCGGCGCCGCTCGCCCCCCTCCGGGGCGGCGAGGGCGGCCGTGAGGGCGGCGAGATCCGCCTGCGGCGCCCCGGCTTCGGTCCTTGGCGGGAGGGTCGGTTTCTTAAGGGCCACGGCGGCGTTCCCCGACTCGCGCGCCGGCTTCCGGAGCGCGGAGCCACCTGACGAGCTGCTCTGCGATCGCGTCGCTCGGCAGGACCACGCTGGCCCCGCCGCGCTTGATCAGTTCCTGCGGCATGCCGAAGACGATGCTCGTCTCCTCGTCCTGCGCGATGGTCAGGCCGCCGCCGGCGCGCACCCGGGCCATGGCCTCGGCGCCGTCGTCGCCCATGCCGGTGAGCTGCACGGCGATCAGCCGGTTGGCGGGCAGCAGGGCCAGCGCGCTCTCGACCATGCGGGCGACGCTGGGATGCCAGATATGGTCGTCGCTCTGCGGCAGCGGGGTCGCGGAATAGCCGATGCCGCGGCGGGTCACGACGAGGTCGGCATCCCCCTTGGCGATGTAGACCGTGCCGGGCTCGACCGGCATCTGCCGGGCGACCTCCACCACCGACAGCGGGCACAGGTCGTTCAGCCGGCGGGCGAACACCCCGGTGAAGCTGCCGGGCATGTGCTGGGCGACCAGGACCGGCCAGGGGAAACCGGCCGGCAGGCGCGGCAGGATCTCCTCCAGCACCCCGGGCCCGCCCGTGGACACGCCCACCAGGACCAGCCCGGGGCGCCCCCCGCTCGCGACGGCGACCCGGGATTGCGGCTCCGGCTCAGCGCGGCGGCGCTGGGCGGCCAGGCGCCCGCGCAGGCCGGTGCTGCGGCGGACCCGGCTGGTCGCCGCGCTGCGGACCTTCATCAGCAGTTCGCGGTGAATCCGGTCGATCGACAGGGAGATCGTGCCGCCGGGCTTCTGGACGAAGTCGACGGCCCCGAGGCTCAGCGCCTGCAGGGTCGTCTCGGCGCCTTCCTCGGTCAGCGACGAGACCATCACCACCGGCCGCGGATCCTCGCTCATGATCCGCGACAGGCAGGTGATCCCGTCCATCTCCGGCATGTTGACGTCGAGGGTGATCACGTGCGGATCGAAGCTCTGGAGCGCCTCCAGGACCTCGACGCCGTTGCGGGCCGTCTGAACCGTGAAGCCGCCCGCCGCCTCAAGGAGCTGCGTGAGGTGCCTGCGCATCAACGCGGAATCATCGGCCACGAGGGCGCGGATCATGCGGGGTCTCGCAAGGGTGACGGGGGAGCGGGACGCAGGTCCGGGCGGCGCCCGGACCTGCGCTCAATGGGTGGTGAGCCGGACGGCGGCGGCTTCCTGGGTGTCAAGGAGCTGCATCGTGTCCAGGAGCAGGACCATGCGCTTCTGGCTCTCCAGATTGGCCACGCGCCGGATCAGGCGCTGCTGCGCGTCCGACAGGTTGGGCGCGTCGCCGATGGCCTTGGCGGAGATCCGCATCACCTCGGAGACGGAGTCGACGATGAAGCCGGTCCGGACGCCCCGGACGGTGAAGACCATGATCCGCTGACGGTCGTTGCGCTCCGCCTCGGCGAGGTTGAAGCGGCGGCGCTGGTCGACCACCGGCAGGACGACGCCGCGCAGGTTGATCACCCCCTCCACGAAGGACGGCGCCTTCGGGATCCGGGTCAGCTCGTCCGGCACGCGGACGATCTCCTGCACCGCCTCGATCGGCACGCCGTATTCCTCGCCCATCAGGCGGAACACCACGAACTGCTCTTCGTCGGCGGCGTCCCGGCGCTCGTCCCCGTCCTGTCGTCCGTCGGCACGCATGCCCTCATTCTCCGTGGCGGCCAGCTTGCGCAGCTCAGTGGTGTCGAACATCGTCTCGACCGACAGCACGGAGACCAGGCGCCGTCCCTCCTGCAGCCGGCAGATCGCCTGGATCTCGTCCATGCCGCCGTCCTGCGACAGCAGGGCCGGCATCGCCTCGACGAGGTCGCGGCTGACCCGCAGCACCTCCTTGACGCTGTCCATCACGACGCCGACCGACAGGGTCCCGCCGTCGCCGAGCGACACCACCACGACCTTGTTGGTCTCGCTGAACGCCTTGGCCTGGAGGCCGAACATCTCGCGCAAGGACACCAGCGGCAGCAGGCGGTTGCGCAGGGTGATGACCCCGAGCACGTGGGCCGGCGCATTCGGGACGTGGGTGATGCGCTCGGGAAGCTGGACGATCTCCTGCACCCGCTCGATCGGGAAGGCATATTCCTGCCCCGCCACCTCGAAGCTCACGAGCTGATCCTCGTCGGCCTGGATCTCGGCCCGGGCGGACGAATCCGCGTCGGCGGCCTGCACCTGGCCGGCGGCCCGGCGGGTCTTGGCGGCGATCTGGCTGAATTCGCGACTGACGAGCTGGGCCGCGTCCAGGATCATCACCATCGACCGGCCGTCGTCGCCCTTGATCATCCCGGTCAGGAGCGCGGTGTCGACGCTGCCCTCGATCGCCGAGGTCGGCTCGATCCGGTCGGGATCGACCGTGACGACGTTGGCCATCCGGTCGACCACCAGGCCGATCGGATGGCCCTGGTCGAGCACCACCACCCGGGTGGCATCGTCGTTCAGCACGGGCGGGAAGGCGAACACGTCCCGCAGGTTCAGCACCGGCAGGACCGTGCCGCGGAGGTTGGCCAGCCCCAGCAGCGAGGCGGGGCTGAACGGCACCCGCACCACCTCGGGGATCCGGATGATCTCCTGCACGTCGGCCAGCGCGACGGCGAACATCTCCGTCTCGACGTGGAAGATCACGAACTGACGGGCCTCGCCGCGGCCGTCCACCTCGTCGCTCCGCGCCGCGGCGTCGGCCGGATCGGGCGTGAACCCGGGATCCGGCGCCTGCACTGCCTGAGCTGCTGCGTTTGCCATGGTCGGTCTCTCGCTCTCCGGGCGGTTCGGCTCAGGCAGCCTGAAGCTCGTCGGCGAGCGAGGCGATCTCCTCGATCGCGGCGGCGAGCTGCTCGGCGCCCTTGCCCTGCTCGCCGGCGGCGATCCCGGCCTCCGCGGAGGTCCGCGCCGCCTGTTGGGCGGCGGCGGCGACCTGCTCGATCGCCGTCTGGACCTCCCGGACCATGCGGGTGATGCCGTCGGCGCCGGCCAGGATCTCCCGGTTGCCCGACAGCACCTCGACCATGTCCTTCACGACGATGTCGAGGTTGCGCGAGATGGCGCCGCTCTTCTCGACCTCGACGGCGGCGCTGTCGGCGATCTCCTGAAGGTCGCCGCGCACGAACACGATCGTGTCCTGGATGGTCTTGACCGTGTCCTTGATCCGCTCCGCGTTCTCGGCGGAATCCCGGGCGAGGTTGCGGATATCCGTCGACACGACGGCGAAGCCCTTGCCGAACTCGCCGGCCCGCGCCGCCTCCACCGAGCCGTTGACCGCGAGCATGTTGGTCTGGATCGAGACCGTGGTGATCGCGTCCACGATCTTGTCGATGCGCCGGCTGACCTGCTCGAGGGACGCGATCTGGTCGCGGCTCACGCGGCCGGCCTCGACGGATTGCTCAAGGCCGTCGATCATCGCGTCAACCAGGCTCTTGTTCTCGATCAGCAGCTCCGAGATCCCCTGGGCCTTCTCCACGGCGTTGCCCGCCAGTGTCTGGGTAACCTGGGCGCGCCGCTCGATCTGCGCGATCGCCGCCGAGGATTGCTGGGTCGCGGCCGATTGCTGCTGCGCGCCCTTGGTGATCTCGTCGAGGGCGATCGTGACCTGGCCTGCTGCGCGGTTGATCTCCTCGACGGCGCTGGAGAGCTCCTCGGCGGCCGAGGCGACCTCCTCGGCGCTCTTGCCGATATTGGTGCTGTTCTTGAGTTCCTCGGCGAGGCCGGACAGTTCCTGGGCGGCGTCCTCGCTCTGCGACAGCGCGGTGGTCTGCTGCTCCACCATCTTGCCGGCCTCCTGACAGGCCGCGCTCTGCTCCTCGGCCGCGGCCGCGATGATCTCGGCGCCCTTCTGGGCCTCCGTGGCGGCGGTCGCCGATTCGTCGGCGGCCCGGGCGAGCTCGCCGCAGCCGTCGATGATCTCGGCCATGTTGCCCCGCACCCGCTCGAGCTGGGCGGTCACCGTCCGGCCCTTGTCGACTTCGCCGCGGGCCGAGACCGCGGATTGGCTGATCCCGTCGGCCGCGACCTTCACGTCGGCCTGGATCTGCGCCACGAGTTCCTGGATGTCCCGGGCGGACTTCTCGCTGGTCTCGGCCAGGGTCCGGACTTCGTCGGCGACCACCGCGAAGCCCTTGCCGTGCTGGCCGGCCCGGGCCGCCTCGATGGCGGCGTTGAGGGCGAGCAGGTTGGTCTGGTCGGCGATCCGGGCGACGGCCTTCACGATCTCGCCGATCGCGCTGGCCTGCCGGTCGAGTTCCTCGACCAGCTTCACCGAGGCCTCCTGGCGCTCGGACGCCTTGGCGATGGCCCCGACCGTCGCGCCGATCTGCGCGGCCGTCTCGACGATGAGCCCGGACAGGGCCTCGGTCTTGCGCAGGGAGGTGCCGGCATTCTCCTTGGCGGCCTGGATCAGGACCGCGCCCTGGTTCACCGCCTTCATGGTTTCCTGGGCGGCGCCCGCGGCCTCCTCGGCGCCGACGCCGATCTGCTCGGAGGCCTTGCGCAGCTCCTCGGCCGCGGCTGCCGCCTCGGCGATCCCGCTGGACAGCTCGGCGGTGGCCGAGGCGATCCGCTCGGCGGCCTTCTGCTGGCGCGCGAAGGTTCGGGCCTTGCGCTTCTCCGCCTCGGCGGCGAGGTGCGACCGGCCCGCGACGGCCGGCGCCCTGTCCCGCGGGGCGGCCGGGGCCGGCATTGAGTGGACGGCGGATTTCTTCGCGAGAGCCATGGTGTCGACGCCTTATGCCTGGATCTGAGGGTTTTCTGCCCCTGGACAGGGGTCGGTTCGCTTTTCTTGATATGTCATCTGATTGTCATGTTGCGGTTTTTAGCAATTATCTGCAATACTCGCCTAAAGGATATGTATTTTTACAGTCAATGATCAAGATCTACGACTCATTATTGACCATTAGTTTACGACAACTCTAGTATACTCAAAAACTGCCCCTGCACAAGACATTTTTATGGACCAATTTTGCTCCTGAGGCTCATGTAATGTCTATCGAATGCCAATTATCATATAGATCCACTCGCTGTTCAATTCATTCAATGGGACCTATGCGGCGCAAATCGATGATGACCGCAAATCATCAGATCGATTAACCGTAGAACCGAAGAGGCGGCGGAGGCCCAACCCGATCTTGCAGTAATGGTCCCGGCGAGAGCTTGCGCCCGATCCGGTTCGCGACACCGCCCCTGAACATAAAAGGGGCACGGCGAGACGGGACCTGGATCAGTCCGTGACCGGAACGGGCCGGAAGCCCTTGGCGTCGATGTGAGCGGCAGCCCACGGGCCGCGATGCACGAGCTGGGGAGCGGACAGGAGGAGGCCCAGCGCAACCGCCGCGGCCGCACGCCTCGGGTCCGTCACGGACCGAGTTTGCCAATCAAGGCGTCAGAATTGGCAAGCGGGAACAGCCGGCGACCGACAGCCAAAGCGGGCTCTGCGGCGATCTCAGCGATCTGTTTGGTGAGCGCGTTGGGGTTCGAACCCAAGACCTACAGATTAAAAGCTTGCGAACAGCCGCGTTAACGGCGTTGGCCCATGCGCACGCCAATCGATAAAACGATTGCCTTGTAGGCGCTTAGCGCCCTACTCTGTCGATGGGCGTCGATGAATGTCGCTCGTTATTTACCCCGCGTGCTTCCCCGGTGCTTCCCCGGAACAGGCTCGGTGCTACCCCGCCCTGCCCCGTGGATCGCATTGTGAGCCCGGGCCGGGCGAGTGGCATGGCCGAACAGCGAATCACCAAACGGATGGTCGACGGGCTCGAGCCCCGCCCGGCCGAGTATACGGCCTGGGATCGTGACCTGACGGGCTTCGGGGTCCGTGTGCGCCCGACGGGCGCCAAGACGTACATCGTGGCCTACCGAGCCGGGCGCGGCCGCAGCGCGCCCTATCGGCGTCAGACGATTGGCGCAGCCGACAAGCTTTCCCCGGATCAAGCGCGCCAGGAGGCCGTAAGGATCCTCGCCGGGGCAACGCTAGGCGCCGACCCGGCGGCCGAGCTCGCTGCGGCCAAGAAAGCTCAGACTGAGGAGCGGAACGCCCCGAAGGTTCGTGACCTCCTCGACCGGTTCGTAGCCGAACATGTCGACACGCGCCTCAAGGCGCGGACAGCCTCAGGCTATAGGCAGATTATCGAGAAGGTCCTCAAGCCTGAGCTCGGCGACATAGCCGTGAAGGCGCTCACGCCAGCTCGTGTAGCCGAGCTCCACCATCAGCGCCGGGCAACCCGCACACACGCGAACGCGATTGTGCGGGTGCTGTCGTCGGCGATGAGCCTCGCTGAACAGTGGGGCCTCCGTGAACCCGGCTCGAATCCTTGTCGGGTGCGCAAGTTCGCCTCTCGCCGACGCGAGCGCCTGTTCTCCGATATCGAAGTGGCGAAGCTGCTGAACGCCGTAGAGGCGCTGCAGGCCTCTGCCGCCATCACAGAGTTCCAAGCTCTCGGCATCCGCCTCCTGTTCGCCACAGGTTGCCGTGTCGGCGAGATCTCCGGCCTTGAGTGGTCATTCATCGACTTCGATGAAGGGGTCATTTCATGGCCCGATACAAAGACTGGCTCGCTCACCAAGCCTCTCACCGAGGAGGCGCGCGGCATCTTGGAGGCCGCGCCTCGGATCGCCGGCGTATCGGCTGTGTGCCCGTCGAGGAACTTGAAGGCGATGCGGGTCGAGACGCTCGAGGGCGCCTTCGAGAAGACGATGGCGGCGGCCGGCGTGGTCGCGAAGGAGAACGCGACCACTCACCTAGTGCGCCATTGGTTCTGCACGAAGATCTATTCCGACCCAACAATCTCCCTCCCCGATCAGATGCGGATCTGCGGGCACAAGTCGGTCGCGACGGCCATGCGATACGCCCAACTGCAGATGGAGGCGGTGAAGCGTGCGGCTGAGGAGAGCTCGAGGAAGCGAGCGGCGGCACTGCAGGAGGCGCGAAAGAAACTCGAAGCATCGAATATCATCACGCTACGGCAGGGCGGCTGAGAATGGTTTTTGCCTTCACAGACGCGCAGTGGGCGACCATCAGCGAAACAATCGCCCGGGTCGGCGGGGAAGCGACAGATGAAGTTAGGGGACTGCTTGAGGCCGATATCAGCAGGTATCTCGGCAGCAACAACAACGATGCCGAGATCATCGCAGCTCTTCGAATGGTTTCGAAACAAGCCCACGCATTGAACCAATCTCTGCGAGATTTGGCACGAGCTCGTCTAAAGGAAGAGCTACTTAGGTCTGAGCGCCGCCCTGAAGTCATCGCCAACGATGTCAAGGCGCGCCTGAGGTTCGCCCGTGAGGTCCTCGAATGCGCAGAGGGTGCCGATTTCGATTTGGACAAAGGCTATCGCGCTTTCAACGATGCCCGCCGAGGACGCCCGCCCGACACAACGCTACTCGTTTGGGCCATAGCCATCTTGCGCCTCGCCAGGCGGGAAAAATGGACGATTGAGGACGGCAGGGGCCGGACGTCAGCTGCCCTGACCGACCTGATGCTCAAGCTTTCACAATGCGCCCAGAAGGCCCGAATAAGCCCTGGACACGAGCGACGCGCGCTCGCGAGGGCTTTGGGGCAGGCGCTAAGCGAGCAGCGCGAGGAAGCGCGAGCCGCTGTGCGGCTCAATGCGGAATTCGACGCGCTTTGCGGCTCTGAGCCAGAAATGCCCGAGCACCCGGCGATTTATTTGCGTAGCTCGGCGCGAAAATCTGATTAAGTTGGCGAGCCGTGAACGGTCACTTGGAGCCGAGGCGGCAAAGATGGATAAGCCTACAGCACTCGAACAGCGCGGTTTCCGATGCGAGACGGATGCTGCGGATCAGCTTGGATCTAAGCCTTCCACGCTGCGCGCGTGGCGAGTGAAGGGTAAAGGCCCGCGTTACTATAAAATCGGCGGCAAGGTCTTTTATCGAGATACCGACCTCGATGCATGGATCGAGGCTCAGGCTCGCAGCTCTACCTCCGCGATGATGCCGTGAGGGAGGAGACTATGCTGACCGACCAGCTAAAGGCTATTGGCCTTCTCGCCCGCGACATCGCCGTAGCCGCCCTGCGCCCGGATGCCCCTGAGGACCTTGGCGTGATCGCTTCCGACCTGGCCGTCGTGCCGGGCGCGCTGCTGCCGCCGCTTGGCGATTTGCAGGCATTTCAGCATGCCGTGACCCTCGCCAGGATCATGGCCGACACATTGCGGCAGTCCGAAGCCGACATCCACCGGCTGTACGAGGATGAAGACGAAGCGAGATTCCCTACAAGCAACGATGCGTTTGCATCAAGGGCGCCGCGCCGTCGAGCTAGGCGAGGCGGACGGGAACGTGTTCTGAACCTACGGAACGGTGCACATGTCCGTGGAGAAGACTCGGATGAGCTTCGTATTGCCTGTGTGACCTTCGACAACGGCGTCGAGGTCGTAGGCATAATGGCGACAGCTTCTTCGCTCGGGAGTGGGCCCACCTGCCTCCTTTTGCCCGAAGCGGCGCGTGAGGCTGCGGCGGCTCTTTTGGTTGCAGCGGACGCACTTGATCCGCCAGTTCGGTCGCAGCCGCGTTCGCGTCGGCGCGAACGCGTTCAAACGATCATCGGAGGGCGGCATGAATAGCCTCAACTCTCCGATTTACATCAGCACGCTCAACAATAAGCCGCTGAGGTTCTTCCGGGCTCCATACGTCGAGCCCCATCTCCCATGGCATTCATTTGACGATCTGATGCGCTGCATCGGTGTCAGGCAATCACACAGGGATGAAGTCCTCAAGGCCCTGAGGTGTGCCCGTTTCTATGACGTCGGCACAATCGCTAGCGGGTCTGAGATAGTTGTTACGGCCCCAAACTATGCCGCTCGATGGTTTATCGAGAACGTTAGGGGCAGCATGCGACATCGCTCAAGGCACGATCTTATCTATCGCGTTGCTATGATCGATGCATGGTATGCGTCGATGCGAAACAGACCAGCCCATGAGGGTGAAAACCTACTTCTGCGGGCTGTTCGGAATACTGATCGAGCAGAAGCGGGATGGCACGCCGCATAAGCGTCCTTTCCGATCTACTCCTGTTCAGCGACAGCCCAGCGGTCGAGCGCAGGGCGCCGCGGTCTCACGCCGACAGCAGTAAACTACGTTCAGCAAGATGCTGACGGCCAACTAAGCTCCAAGATGGCGCAAACTCCGACAGGTCAGATCATCGAACGATCCGCCATCGGAGTATTTCTCTCCGCGAAAACTCCGAAATATCCGCTTGGTGGGAGTTGCGGCGACCTTGGTCTGCAAATATGCCTAGCGGCTGTGCCCGGAAAATGAGGAATTGCCGCCGCGGAACTGAGCCCTTGACAAGCCAACGGCCCCACCCCCTGCCAGGGATGAGGCCGTCTAGAACCTGAGCCTCAAGAGGAACGGTCCACCGCCTTCCAGAGGCCATAGCTCGCCTGTGCGAGTCAAGCTGGAATGGCAAATTCCGGCGACGGTAGCGGCTTGCCCGGACCCTGGAACGCGGCCCTTATAGGGACCGTGAACGATGGTGTTCGACCACATGCGGCGCGCCGTGGAGGCCGCTGCTCCCGACCGGCTGGACGAAGTCGTCTCAGCAGTTTGGGAGGCCTACGGGGCTGGCGGCCTCACAGATGCCGAGGCTGAGCAGCTCGACGGGCTACTGAACGCGCGACGCGGGGCTGCTCGGGCGGCTCCTACCAAGGTACAGCCCCTCGCAGCCGTCGCGGCGCAGGTCGTTCCGGCGGTCGCCTCTCCCCTCGAAGGGGAGAGGACGCCGCCTGGCCGCGCGCATCATCGTACCGGGTCGCGCCCTCGTACGCCTGAGAGCCTCACCCGACGCCGGCGTTGGGCCGCAGCCGGCTACCTGCCCCCGGCGCTCGCGGCAGCCTTCACGGGGGGTGAGCAGGCCGTGCTGGCCGTCATCGCCCTCGAGGTCGCCAAGCGCGGCGCCTGCACGCTCGCCCTCGGCCACATCGCGGCGCTCGCCGGCGTCTGCCTCACCGTGGCGAAGCGAGCCCTGCGCCAGGCACGCACGCTTGGCCTGGTCGACGTCGAGGAACGGCGCCTCAGCCGCTCAAGAAACGACACGAACAAGGTCACGGTAGCGAGCCACGAGTGGGCCGCGTGGCTGCGCCTGCGTCTGCCTCGGGCGCGCCATACAGGCTTTAGGGGGAGTGCAGGCACAACTGCGAACGCCACGGCTACCAGAAATTTCAGAGAACCATCCTCAAGCCGTCCCCACCCCGGAAACAGGCGCCTGACAGCCCAGAATCGCGCAAGCCCGGCTGCGGCGCGCTCTGTAGACGCCTGAGGCCGCCGCGCGCTCGTATGAACGGCGAGCGCCGGCCTCAGGCTTTCGAGGAGATGAGCCTCATTCTGCAGCCTGGCGGCCAGCAGAACCGACGAAAGCTGCCGAGGGGCAGCGGGCGATTTCGACGTTGCGCCTCGCTCCGATTCGGCATGAAGTGCGGCAAGGCAGGAACAGGAACGAACCCGTGATGCGCACTATTCTTGTCCCTCTCCTTCTGGCGGTCCCGGCCCCAGCCATCGCCTGGACCGATCCGGGCTACTATGCGACGCCCGAGTACCGGGCCGCTGTAGAGGCCCGACAGCGCGAAATGTCACGTCCGTCAGCTCCTACAGCGGCGGGTCAAACGACAGTGCCTGGAGCTGAGCTAGAGATCCCAGACTACGATGTCGATGCAGTCTGCGCTACTGACAGCGATCCGCGCGGGCGGGCCTATTGTCTTCGTGCTGAACAGTCCAGCTACAACACAATAAAACTGTTGTGGCCAAGAGCAAGCGACACAGCAAAGCGCTACGCTTTAGAAGTTGCAAAAGGCGGTCGGAAATCGAGGGCCTATTACCAACTTATTGAACAAGGTCTCGTGGCCATGATGCGTAACGATGAGATGCGGCGGGATGAAGCCGCCCCGCCGAAGTTCGTTCGCTAACAGCTTCCACACAGGCAATGCATAGCTACTGCTGCCGTTTTCTCTGCTTTAGATCAAGTTTCCGGGGTTGCGCGCGGCATCGTGTTGCCGTGGTTCAGCTTCACCTTGCAGAACAACACGTCCTTACCGACGGCCTACGTGCGGGCGGAAGGATGAGCGCGGGGTGCTGTGCCGGGCTCAGGCGCGCTTCGCCTTCGCCATGCGAAGCCCTGCTTTCCGCCGGTCAATCCGCAGGCCGATGGCGGCGAGCTTCCCACCGATGCCGGCGAGGGCCTCGCGCAAGGCGGCCTCGTCCTGCCAGGCGCCCGCGCTTACGAGCGCTGCTGCAGGATGCCGCCCGGCCGCGGCGAGCGGCATGAGCGTGCGTGCGATCAGCTCCGACGTGCCTAGCCCGCCTGCAGGGCCGAGGATCACGAGAGCGTCGACGTCAGCAGCGAAAAGCTTGCCCGCCGGTGGCTTCAGCCCGGGTTGAACCTGAGCTCGGAGTGCTCGAGCGGCAGCGGCGTCCCGGGCGGCCGCTTCGGCCTTCGCCCGCAGCCTGGCTATACTGCGAGAGCTCGGCGGCCGCTTCACAGGCGGCGCGTTCGGATCCACGGGCGGGAGCGTGACACGGATCTGGTGCGGATGCTCGGCCCGGTCCGGCTCGAGCCCGGCCCGGCCTACAACACGCCGGCGAGTTGCCAGCATCACTGCAGCCTCGCGAGGCTGTCGGCGAGCGTCGAGGCCACCACGTCGTGCTGTTCCACCGGATCCCGAGTGAGGGCCTCGAACAGGGTCCCGGCGAGGCTGCCCAGAACGTTCCCCTGAGCGTTTAGGGCGCCAAGGGCCGCCTCTCGGATCACGTCGCGGTCAACTTGGCCGCCGAGCTGCGCAATGAGAGCTCCGTTCACGACGGTCAGGGCCCGCATGTGCTCGATGAGCACGCGCAATGCGTCGTTCTGGACCAAGGCGAGGCGCTCTAGGTCTTCGAGCCTGTCACATTCCACGGCGTTGCCCATCACTCTGCCCCAAATCCCGGCGTGTAGCCGTCATGGAAGCGGTCACCGCTTGGCCGGCCTCGGAGCATTCCGCCGGCCGCGTTCACGCGCCCGATGGCGCCGTTCGCTTGCCCCGACAAGCTGATGACCTCCCGCAGAGCCGCTGCTGCCGAATTGGCTTCGGTTGACCTTGCCGTCGATGACGCCGGTGAACGAGTTGGCCGCCGTGCCGGCCCTGTCGCCGCCCATCGTTCCGACGATGGACGGCATGATGCCGGTCAAGAACCGCTCATTGTAGCCCTGCAGGCTCGACTTCGCTTGCTGAGCAAAGTTGAGCATCTCGGTCGGATTGAAGTTTCCGCGCGTGAAGACCATGGCCCGAACGAGCTTTCCGGTCTCACGTTCGAAGGTCTCGCCGTTCCCGGCCGTGCCGCGCTCCTCGGCAAAACGGGCCATCTTGTTGCCCATCTCGCCGGCGTCGTCCTGTACCTTGTCGCCGGCCGCCGCGTGCACGACGGAAGCCGCCTTCTGCATGAAGGTCAGGTGCTCCATGGCGTGCTCGAGCGAGCCGAACGCGCCGGTCGTCTCGTTGATGACTTTGAGGTTCTCCTCGAATGAAGCGGTCGGAACCGCTGCCGTGGTCGCCTTGCTGGCCGCGTGAATTTCCTCGAGCTCGTGCGGCGTGCGGCCGGCGTTCTGCAGCGCGACAATCTCGTGCTGGTAGTTCGCCCCCGCGTGCACGGCATGCTCGATGCCGCCCACGACGCCATGCGCCGAGGCGTAGCCGGCCGCGCCGGCTGCCGCCGTGCCCACGATGCCATGGTGGCGAATGTAGTGCTGACGGCGCTCGGCTTCGGCCTCGGGGTCGTCGCCGTGCCCGCGCCGCCGGCGGCTGCCGTGCGACAGCATGCCAGCCTCGGCGCCCGCGGCCGCCGCGGCGCCCGCGCCCCCGGAACGGCCCATGCCGTCCCTGAGCCTGCGCTCGGCCGAGGCGACGGCCTGGCGGCGGCTGTCGGCCGTGGCCATGCGCTCGGCCAGGGCGTGTGTCTTTGCCGCCGTGGCAGCCTTGTGCTCGGCGCCAGAGACGCGGCCGAGCAGGGCGATCTGTTCGCGCAGCTGCGCGTTCGCCGCCTCGGTCTCGCTGGCGAGTTGCTTCTCGGCGGCGCCCAGCGCGAGGCCCCGGCCGGCGCGGCCGACGCCGGCGGTCAGCAGCTCGTTCCGGGCGGCGCGCACGGCGCGGCCCCGGTCGAGGAACGCCTCCTGCGCGGCCGTCTGGCGGCGCATGGCAGCCGCCTGTGCCTTCTCGGCGGCCTTGATCGCCTTGGCGTCGCCGGCTGCCTGCGCCCGGGCGAGGGCCGAAGCTTCCTTCGTGACGGTCACGCGCGCCTGGCGCAGGGCCGCGCCCTGTTCCTTCAGCGCCCGGGATCCTGCCTTGAAGGCGTCGATCCGCGCGCCCTTGCCGGCCAGCGCGTCGAGCTGCTTCAGGGCAGCCGCGCCGGCCTCGCCGAGCTTTTTGAGGTCCGCCCCGCTCGCGCCGAGCTTCTTGAGCGCCTCGGCATCGGCCTTCGCCTTGGCCTGCAGCCCGTCATCCTTGAGCTGCAGGGTCAGGGTCGAGGTCAGATTGCTCACGGCCTGCACGCCCCTATTTGCCGGGAAGTTGCCGCCGCCGGGGGATCCCGGCCCGGCGGCGGCTTACCGATCCACGTGCGCTGACACGTGGATCGGATCGGAATTGAAGTGTCGGCACGTAGACCTTGACTGTTATGTCCGCTCGGGAGCGTGCAGGGCACAGAGGTCTACTTCCCGTTGTTGGATTGCCGACGAAATCCTCAAGTACCGCCCTGCTATACTGGCATCCCGCCACAGGATGCCAGTAATCTCGATAAGTGAACGGTCAGCCGAGCGTCCGCAGCAGTTCCGTCACTGCTGTCGGCCCCTTCTCAGAGCTCGTCCGCACGTCGCGGGCACGCTCGAGCGGCCGACGCTCGGTGCGAACCTCGGGCTCTGGCCGTGGGCTATCTGCCCTGGCTTCGAGCGCTTCGAGCGCGTTCAGTACGTCGCGGGGCCGGGTGCCCTGTTTCAAAGGCGACCAGCCAGCCGGGGCGCCTGCGGTGAAGCACGGCATCACCAAGTGCTCGAACAAGGGCGGCGCCACCTCGCCCATGGTCCGAGGCCGAAACGTGACCTCCTCGTAGCGGCGCCGGTGCGTGGTTTCGTGCAAGTGGTTGCGGCCCTGCAGAGTACCCACGCCGTCGCCCCGGATCCTCACCTTCCGCTGGTCGACGTCGCCATAGGGAATGCTGCCAGTCGGATTGATCCACAAATCGAGCTCTCGGCGGCTCAATTCGACGCGCGGCGTGCCCTCGATGTCGCGGAAAGCGTCGGCGCGGGGCAAGCTGACACCTTTGTCGGCCGCAGCCTCGCGAGCGAGCTCGGCGAGGGCATGAAGCCGGACGAGGTCGCGAAGTCCGGCCGTGAGCTCCGGCATGCGCTCGCGGAAGGCGGCTTGGTATTCGGCCGAGGCTCTCGCACCCTCCTCGCGCAGCTTCGCTCGCTCGGCCGCTGCAGCGGCGTCCGCCGCTCCCTCGAGCAGTTCCTCGAGCTCGACCGCGAGGCGGGCGACCAGCCGGCGCCCGATGTCGACCAGCGTCTCTGCCTCACCGACCCGGGCCCGGGCGGCGACCGCTTCGGAGAGCCTCGCTGCATCGGCGGCCGCGTCATACGCGGCTCGGGCGGCATCCGCCTCTGCCTCGGCCGACGCGAGGTCTTCACGCGCGTTAGCAAGCTCGAGCTCAACCCGGGCGGCCTGCTCGACTGCCGGCGGCAACACCGCGGGCGTCTGGATCTCGTGGGCGGGAGCGACGGCCGCCTGTGCCTTCTTGCGGCCGAGCATCACTCAGTTCCCTCAGCGGTGGCAGCGAAACGGGCGGCAAACTCTGGTGGCACGTTCGCGCCGGCGTGAAGCCCATGCTCCGCGTTCACCATTGCCGCGAGATCCTCGGGCGCCGCGACGCCATAGGCCCGAGCCGGCCGGGTCGCTGCGTCGAACGGGCCTCCCGGATTGGCGCCGGGTCGAAGGCCGTGCGCGGCGTTCAGCGCGTCAACGATATCGGCCATGTTCCCCGCACCTGCTTGGCTCGGCATCGCCCCCTGAGGGGCGTTGCCGGCCGGCTGTCCGGTGCTGAGAGCGGGCGTGGCAGCGGGCAGTGCGGCGCCCGGCGGCATGCCGGCCCTAGAGAGGGCGTTGAGGGTCGTACGCAGAGAGGTCTTCATGTCCATGACGGATGGGTCCTGAGGGGCGATCAGCGGATGCGAGGCAGGCGGCCGACTAGGCGTTCGATGCTGGCCTCCGTCACGAGCGTCCGCCGCCCTACCTTCACAGCTTCAAGGTCGTGCGAGTTGACGAGCTCACGGACCTTCGTCCTGCCGAGGCCAAGCCGAGCCCGAGTGTCATCGAGCGTATTGAGGACGGGGACAGGGGTGGTTTTCATGCCTCGAGCCGGTCGCCTGCGGTCGTTTGCGAACTGGCACGATCATCGGCGATGCTTCACGGCCGGTCACTGACCAAAAGTTCCGCCAAGTCGTTGATTTCCTTAGGCGCTAGCAACTGACCGAGCCTCGTCCACGTAGAAGGCGGGACGTCGCGCCAACCAAGGCGGCCGAGGAGGGCCCTCGCATAGGCTCGAGCCCCACTCCTCGCCGAGCTGTTCAGATGCGCGAGCAGGGCCCCCGATAGAGCGACCCACGTCGCCGGCAGTCCCTCGAGTGTCCGCTGTTTCCGTGTCAGCCGACGGGCAGCCGTCTCGTGACGGTCCGGCGCCTTGAAGATCGCTCTGGCCATGAGCGCGCCCTCCACGCGACGGTGGCTATACGTCACGCGCTGCCCGCGGCCAGGCGCGAACAGCGCCGCAGCATGCCGAGCCGATGACCAGTCCGAGCGATGGCCGCCGAACTGCATGGGCGACGCCTCGCCGGCGAACTGCGCCGCGACCATCGCTGCGAGGGCAAACCTGTCGGGGTCGTCAAAGAACCCCCTCGAACAATCGCCGCGGCTGCGCTTCCGGGTCCGGTGATGCTTCCGGTCGACCTCGGCTTCGGCGGCAACGACCTCGACCAGGGGACGCAGGGAACTAGTCCTCTGGCGTTGACTTAGGGATGTAGAAAAGTCTGGCACGGCAGCCTCTCAAGCAAAACGGTAGGCACTAACAATGGTTTCGGCCTGCGCATCGAATGACCGGCCGAGAATATCACAGCAAGCTCAATTACATCAGGGTGTTAGCGCTGGATTTCGTGCTTTTGGACTGAAATGAAAGCACGTTTTAGGTCTGGTGAGAAACGCGCAATATAGAGGCTGGCGCGGGAGCCCGTCCCTGGCGCGAATGGTACGTTCCTTTGAAGGGGGGGGAGGGGAGCCCCTCCACTTGGCCAGGCATGCCGTGCGGCACCCCTGCGCGGGTCGCAGGCAGACGCAAGGCCTGCCGCGTGAGCCGGGGGAAGTCGGCGGGCGAGCGCCTGCCTGTGACCAATTTCTGCGAGCCCTGCGAGGCTGCGGCTGTCCAGGCCTGCGCGCCTCAGCCCTTGCCCGAGCTGCGGGCTCAGCTGTGCGGCTCGAGCTGAGCCGGCGCGTGTGCTGCCTGAGCCGTGGCTCGAGGTGTGAGCGTGAGCTCGAGGCGGCCGCCGTGTGCGCCATGGCCTGTGCCGTTGCGGGGAAGGGCGTGGAATGGTCGGCGGTACTCCCCCTCTCGAGGGCAGCGCTCGAGCAGGCGCCTCAGGCCTCGCGCTCTCAGCCCCGCGCCGTTCTGCGGGCGCGCGGGCGGCCGGCTGTAGCGGGCCACATGGGTTCCAATATTGGGCCAGCCTGGTCGAAGGCTCGAGCTGCAGCGGATGTGACGGCAGGCCGAAACCAGAAGGCCCCGTCGGCGGGTGCCGAACGGGGCCTCAAGGCTCATGTCGCCCGGCTCCCGCCGCCAACCGTGGCCTGCCCCATTGCTGAAGGCCGGCGAAGGAACGCACCGCGGCTGCGTCCCACATGGTCGATGAGTACAACACGATCTCTTGAACCAACACCTGTCCGAGAATGGCTGAGATTTCAAGGTCAAGGGCGTCGAGGATCATGGATCAGGGCTCGGACGACGAGGATTTTGGCCGAACTGTGCTTTGAAGCTTGGCGCCACGGCTCTCACGAGCTCCTACTCGCTGGCCTGCGCCGTTGCCGGCGAGCTTCGGCTTGAGGTCTAGCCTCGTGCGTCATCTCAGGAACAACGTGGCCGATGGATGGCGCTCGCCGATTTATAGACCGGGAGCCATGTTCATCATTAACAGACATGCCCTGGCTTTCGGTCGAACCGTTCAGAACGCTCGTGTATTATTCCTCACGTAGTTCGCACATGTAGTGAGTAATCCGATGCATGAGCGCAGGTTCAAGCTTCGCGCCGATACAACGATTGCAGGTCGTGCCGCCTTCGCCGGGGCCGAGCACGGTGTTGACTGTATGGCGTTAAACTTCTCGCCTATCGGGGCCTGCCTGGCGTTCCCGCCTGGAACGAGCGTACCCCGCCACTTCGATCTCGTGCTCGGTCTCGAACCGGCGGCTTCGCCCGTACGTGTCGTTTGGCGGCGTGAGGATACCGTTGGTGTGGCCTTCCAGGATGCCCGGCCGAACGTCCCTGACGTCATTCCTGGCTGAGCAACTATGGGGCGAACTGGCCGCAAAACTGCGGGCACGTCCCTTAAGCTTCCAACGGCACGCCGGCGAGGGGCTGCGCGCTCGCGTCTGCCCCCGGCAGCTTGAGCGAGTGCGCAGGCCCGGCCTCGCATGTGCTCGTGCGCGGGCGCGAAGTGTGAGCTTAGGGGTTCCAGTGTCACGCCGTAGCTCTGACGCGTTCCGTATCCTCGCCCTTCTCGGCAAAAGCGCGGTCGAGGGGCATAGCCCTCGCCGCTATGCCAGAACGAGATGCACGGCCCGGGTAGTTTGGAAGTCAGACACCGGGGACAGGCGTTGGCTCTACCCGTGCTTCATGCGGCCGGGGCGGGCTCGACATGCCGGCCTGAACGCGCCTGGGGCGCTGGCCGCCCTGCCGACCCGCCGTGTCGGGACGAGCCCTCTCATGTGTTCACGTACAGGGTTCATATGAAACCCTCGAAAACCTGAGGGTTTAGACCCTCGGATTTTCGAGGGTTTGGGCGGCCTTCAAAGGCCGCGAACGGGGCCAGTTAAACCCGCTGAAATCCGAGGGTTTGGATCAGCCCTGATCCGCCCCCTCGGTCGCTCTGCGCAGCCGGTATTTGTTCCCGTTCCGGACGCCGCGTTTCAGCTGCTCGATGTGCCCGCGGTCGATCAACGCCTTGAGATGAACGCGCAATGTCGTCTCACTTAAGCCCGTCATCCGCATCATCCGCTTCTGACTGGGCCACGCGTCTCCCGATCTTGTGTTGACGTGCTGGGCTATGACGAAGGCGACACAGAAGGTCGCCGAGCTCAGCTCGTGGGCTGCCACGTCAGCAAGTACGCTGTCGAGCCATTCCCATTTGGCCTGGGTAGCAGCTCGGCCCAATTTTTGTGGTGCCGGCACACCCTCCCCCGATACGGGTTCCAGCGTCGTCGGCTCGAGCTCCGGCGTGCTTTCCAGAGCCGTGGAAGCCCTGAGCATGTGATGGAGGCTCATGCGGCATTCCCCCCGCCAGTCCCGCAGGCTGGACGGCCGTCGTGGATCCAAACGACGCGAGCGACTGCCTTCTCGAGGCGAGCGAGTTCATCCTCGACGTCGACACCCGGGACGCCCATGCGGCGCAGCTTGGTAGCGATTGGCCGGAACCGTTTGTCGAGCAGCATTACCCGGCACCGGCGGCCATGGCGTTCGCGTAGGGTCACAAAAGCTCTGGCAAGCTCTGCGATGAGCCGTGTGTCTCGTGACGGCGGAAAGGGCAGCAGCACACCGCCGCTGCCAGCCAAAGGTGCCGGCGGCTCGACGTAGGCTGAAACGAGCTCGCCAAAGAGGTTGCGCCGCTTAGGGCGGCGCTTCCTCGATGGCGTGGGTTCAACGGCGGGGATACCGCTGAACAGAGGCAGGTCGGATAGATCCGTCATGAGCGGCAAGCCTCGCGCTCGAACGTGTCCCAGTCAAAATCATCAACATCACATGACGGCGGTGTTGCCGGCCGACAAATGGGGCGGCCGTCTTCGCCCCTAATCTCAACGTACTCGAACGGATTTTGCTGGTCGCTGGCAAGTACGTAGGAGGACCGCAAGGGGCCTCTGTACTCAGGATTTCTGACTAGACGACATAATACTTCGTGCCCTGTCCAGTGCGAAATGCCTCGTCCGTCCACCATCTTGTAGTAGGCGTCCGGAACCCAAACTGGCTTGATCGGGCGATTTTGTTGAGAGCGGAGGTAAGTGCAGAAGTCGATAACATTGTTGCTCATGCTCGCGCCTCCCCATCTTGTGTTTGGAGGGCCAAGGCTTCCTCCTGCTCCAACCAAGCTCGAAGGCTCGCAGGTCGGGCGGCCAGAAGGCCCGAGCGCTTCAGCTTGAACAAAGGCACGTCGCCGTTGGTAGCGAGCTGTCGAAGTTGGCGAGGCGAGACGCCGAGGAAGTGGGCGATCGCCTCGAGGCCGAGCAGCAGGGCGGGTTCCGGCGCGGTGCCGGTTGGTGTCGTATTCATTGCGCTCTCTGGATTGCGCACGCGCGAGTGCCCGCCGGCCGAGGACGGCAGGCGGGGGCGGGCAGTGCTGGGTAAAGGCAGGGAAAGGCGGGGCGCGTGCGCGGCTGGCGCACGACCCTGCGGGCACAAAAAACCGCCTGTTCAGGCGGTTACGCTGTCTGGTGTGTGCTGATGGCGGGCGTCGTCAACCGACGGCCATAGGCTCCACCAGATGCGCCTGAGATGAACGGCCAAATGTGTTCAACTGCAAGGCAGGTTTTTGCGGTTGTCCACAAGAAACAGCCTGCGCCATCGGCTGCCAAGGTGCGCCCAGAACGGCCTCACAATCGCGCCGCGTTCGGCGCGCCTACTGAAGGCTTAGCGGTGGCGGACCGCCCTGTTCACTCCGCGGGAGTGCACCGCATGCGCAACACCCTCTTGGCCCTGCTGGCCGTCCTTGTCGTCATGGCCGCCCACGCCCTCTACAGGCTCATGCGGCTGCCTTTCCGGCTCGTGCGTGGCCTGTTCCGGCACAAGGCTGCGCCGGCCTAGGTGACGGCCGCCTAACCGAATTCCGGCACCATGCTCGAGGGCCGCGTTGCGTATTGGCCCGACTGCCGGTGAGATCGGACGCTCCCCCGCCCCGTGAGCAGATCGGGGCGGGGCCGAGCGGCCGAAGCTCAGCATTCGGCCGCGCAACCGAGCGTAGCCGTGTGCGTTCATGGAAAGCGGCGCTATCGGGCGTCTGAGGCTTCTCCAATGCTCCTGATCATGGCCCTGGTGGCAGGCACGTTCGCGCTTGCCGGCTCGTTCTCGCTCATTGCCATGCTGGCGGACTAACGTTCCCGCCGAAAAGTCCGGCTGGGAACTTCGATCAGACTCTGCGCCTTGGCCTCCCACAACTTCAAGGGTGACCGGCATAAGCTCGGATGTAGACGCGGCACGCGAAGCCTTCGGAACGGTCCCACCGGGTTGGCCGGTCGGCGAGGCAAAAAGCCCGATCTTACAGCTGGCAGCAGCGGCCCGCACTCGCTGGGCAGCTCGATGCCTGACAACGGCAACCGGCGTACTTTGGCACGCCAAAGCCAAGGCTAGACACGGTGCTAGATGACGCGAACGTACCCCCCGCCCCATTTCAAAGGTCGCGCAGGAACAGCAGCTGAGTGCGGCGTGACAGACCGCAGCGAAGTTATGTAACAACGGTAGACAATTTACATAAATCCTATTTTATGACATGCTAAACTCGCGCGACAAAAGATGGCTCAAAATGCTATGCAGTTAACAAATTTATCATATAGTGAGCATTCTGGCGATCCGAAGGAGTGGCGTCTGGAGGATATGACGCTTGAAGGTATTAATTTAATTGTTGGTCGGAATTCAAGTGGAAAATCTCGATCTATCAACGTTTTGTGGAATTTAGTAGCGCGACTAAGTGGATTAATTAAGTTGCCAATCGCGAATGGCGACTTTAAACTCGCGTTCAAAGCCGCAAACGATCATATTAAGTACAACCTTCAGATCAAAGATCAAAAGATTATTCTTGAAGAATATCTGATAAATGATGTACCTAAACTAACACGCCAAGCTGGTGGCGCGGGAACTATTTATGCGGAAAAAGAAGGTCGAGATCTTCCTTTTCAAAGCCCAGACGATCAGCTCGCAGTAGTCGTACGGCAAGATAAATTACAGCACAGCTTTCTTGATAAGCTTTTGAATTGGTCAAAGGGTACGTATTATATACCATTTGGTTCTCCGCTAGGTCAGCAAAACTTTGTCATGTTTCAAGAAGGCGCACAACAAGTCAATGTTAGAGACGCATCACAGGTAACTGCAATCCTTCGAAAAGCGTTGATTGAGCATGGTGAAAAATTTAAAATTAAAGTAATCTCTGATATGGCTAAAATCGGGTATGATTTAGAAGATATTGGAATAACTTTTACTGATTCTGTTCAAATCATGAATGTCGGAGGTAAGTTATCTTGTCTATTCGTGAAAGAGAGAGATATTCCGAAACAGATTGAACAGCTCGAAATCTCGCAAGGTATGTTTCGTGCTCTGTCTACGATTATACAAGTGAATTATGGATTGCTCGACGACGAGTCGCATCTCCTTATAATCGATGATATCGGCGAAGGGCTGGATTACAGCCGCTCCTGCGAGCTTATAGATTTGTTGATCGGTCGCGTCAGAGGCACCTCAATGCAGTTGATTGCCTCAACGAATGACCGATTTGTTATGAATAGCGTTAACCTAAAATATTGGACCATACTTGATCGCCATTCAAACGTTGTTTACCCATTAAATTATCGTAATTCAAAAGACGTTTTTGACGAATTTCGTTATACTGGTCTCAGCAATTTTGATTTTCTATCTAGAGACTTCTTTCGGGAAGCCACAAAATGAAGAAAATGATTATTTTGACAGAGGGGCAGACAGAACAGATATTTGTGGTGGAATTATTACAGACAATCGCTGAGCAATCCCCTTTAAGAATTGAGACTAGGAAGCTTCTCGGCGGGAGGAAGTTTGAGACAATAGAAATGCAGGGCTCGACAATAGATAATACAACTGATAATCCGGAGTTCTATATCCTAATTTTGGATTGTGCGGCGGACGGACGAGTAATTTCCGCACTTAAAGAACGATATGATGGGCTGGTAGCTCAGGGTTACGAAAAGATAATTATTGTGCGCGACCTAAGGCCTGATTTTGAGTATAATGAAAAGGAGAAGGCAATTGCGGGATTTGCTAAACAACTTCCACAACAGCCCATATGCCCAATAATCGTTGTTGCAACTATGGAAGTAGAGACTTGGTTTATTTGGGAAATAGATCATTTTGCGAGAATTGATCCTTCATTAAACTACGCGGCCCTAAGAAATTTTGGTGTTGAAGTAGGTATGGACTTTGAGGAAATACAAGAACCTGCCGATTTACTAGAGGAGATATACAAAACGGTTGGAGTAACCTATAAAAAATCTAAGTCTGATGTGAAACGAACTGTCGATGCTTTAGAAAAAAGTCTCTATACAAGCGAAAACATCAGTAATATACCGAGTATTAAACCTCTTATTGAGGCAAGTGTCGCCTTCCTTACTATTTAGCTGCTAGATCAGTCGAGAAATTTAGCAGCTACGCCTTGCTTGGCACCCTTTGCCGTCAATTAAGCGAAATCGATCTCCTTAAGTAAACCTTACACAAGCGTACCTTGCCTAGAATGCTACCGTGTAGCCTCGACTGACAGAAGCTTATTTCGCGCCGCGCGGCGGTACCGATGTAGATCAGCGGCGCAAAGCCTCGATCCGGGCCTTCACCGGATCGACCACAAACGACACGTACGCCGCCCAGGTCCGTGCCCAGCCGTTCATGGGGGCGTCGGCGTCACCGGGGCGAGCTGCCATCAGCGCGGTTACATAGGCGTCCTCGTGCGGCTTGCACTCGTCCAGGGCGTTGCGTTCCCGGCCGGGTCTGCTGCCCTGATCCTGCTGACCGTCGTACGCCTGGCGTACGCATCCGTGCCACGCCCGCTCGAGCGCTGGCAGGTCAGCCGGCTCGGCCACTAGGGCCGAGGCCGGCCCGACACCCGCAAGCATGAGGAGCAGGGCCAGGGCCTCGACGTGCGCCGCTCGGCTACTCATCGGACGCGCCGGCCACAGCAGAGGCCATCTCGCTCGTGGCTCTCTGCAGCTCATGGTGTGCCACGCCATCCGCCAGTGCAATCAGGCTGGCGAGCATGAGCCCGAGCAGCAGGAAGCGGCGGAAGACAGGCACGGGGAACAGCATGAAGGACGCCTCGAGGAGACGCCTGCACGTTAGCTGAGCCGTATGCGGCTGGCTGCCGCGCCGGGATCACAGTGGTACGACAAGCGAACGGCCTGGCGCTCGGGCTCTGCCTGCACGACCTTGAGCAGGGCGCTCTGGTTGTTCTCGAGCCCGGCCGCCCGCGCAGCTTCCTTCGCCGCCGGCGCTATGCCGTCGATCTTCAGGGCGCGGCGCGCCTCTGTGCGCTCAATCCCGAGCTCGCGCGTAGCAGCGCTGACCCCGCCTTCTCTGCCCCGGCCGCCCTTAGAAACCTGGGCAACTTGCCCAACTTTCTCATCGACGGGCGACGCTTCCGTGAGCCGGATCCACTCGGCGATCTGTTCGTTCCGCTGCAGCGTCGTGAGGTCGGCTCGGTGGCCCACGAAAAAACCCGCCGTCCTGAGGCGGCGGGTTTTTGCAGGGTCCACACTCTTCGATCCGGCTGGGATTACCGCCCGAAGAGCCACTATCCCTGCTGGTCGTGGTTGGGCGGACTGTCCTGGTCCGCATCGGCAATGCGCGATGCTCGGGGGCTGGTGCCGTGATGTCTCATGGCTGACCTCCTCTCCGGTGTCGGTGCCGCATGCGATGCGCGCCGAGACCTTCAGGCTAGGAGCGTCCGCCGGGGATAGCAAGGGCCGGTGAGACAGGCCCTATTCGCAGACGCGCACGCGCCGGATGTGCTCGACCCCGTAGGGATCGATGAAGCCGCGCCGCTCGAAGTGGCAGACCTCTTCGACGTAGACAGGCGGCGGGGTGCGGTAGAACGGCTGGCCCGGGTAGTACCCGTTGTTGGCCGAGGCGATGGCGCTGCCGGCCACGACGCCGCCGAGCGCGCCGAGCGCTACGGCGCCGCCGACCCCAATGCCGTCGCGGGCCTGGGCTGCCGGCTGGCTGGCGCACAGGATGATCGTGGCCAGAGCGGTTGCACCGGCGGTCTTCATGGATCCACGCATCGCGCACCTCCAAGACGTGCAGACGCCCCCGCACGCGTCAGCAGCGCGGGGGCGCATCCACCGGCATACGCCGGTGCGACCACTCGTCGGCGGCCAAGGTCAGGGTGCGGCGGGGCGGTTAAAGAAGCCCCTACAGCTGCTTCTCAGTAGCGCCGCGGCGGCGGCGGCGGCGGCCCGTCATCGTCGTCATCGGGCGGGGGCGGCCCGCGGTGATGATGCGGCGGCGGCGGCCTATCGTCATCGAAGTCCTCGCCCGGCGGCGGGGGCCTGAAGCGATGTGGCGGCGGCGGGGGCCGGGCGAAATCCTCCTCGCCTGGCGGGGGCGGTCGCCTGTCGTCGTAGGGCTGGGCAGCGGCCCCGGCCGTCGCAAGGACGAGCAGGGCGGTGCCAGTGAGGAGTGCTCGCATGTGGTCTCCGTGAGGCGGCCCCATAGAGGGCACGCTTGACCATGAACGCTGGATGAGCCTGCCTTGGCTGAGCTAATTTTGATGCTCGGCTAAACAAGCACAGAGGATCACTAATCGTGCTCGAGCAGCGTCGACTAATCTCGCGTTACCATTGAACCACGTTGACAAAATCTCAAGATTTTGTATCAGATCAGATCGCGTTTCTAGATCGAGAGCTTTAAAAGATTTTAAAGCAGATGATTTATTTCGTTCTGTTATTATAAAAGCTATCCTTAGGAACGGTAAAAAAACATCTCCAAAATTGCACCATTCATCATTCGAAGGTAACGGGCCACCGTGAGGGTGAGAACATGAGCGAAATTCTATCTGTGCAATCTCGGATGGCGCCTTCCCAGACGGGATTTTCGGATGATAACGCTTAGCAAAATACATTGATGCCTCTCGAGCTGATCGACGGCTAAAGTATGCATAAAATTCAGTTCCGATAGACTTGATTCAAATAATGTTTTAATTATATTGCTGGGACAACGATATACATTTTGCGTGTACGCTCTCAAGAATATTGATTGATCGTCAATAACTTGGCGTTGCCTTGTTACCTCCGCTGCGCAATGCCGGATAGGCTGCTGAGCGACCGATGACGCTTCCTTAACCGTTCCGTTCTCACCTGCTGTGACGTCAGCACGAACGACCGTTCGTGCATCGGTCACGCGTGGCCACAGGGAACGGGAAGCGCATGAGCACGGCCGTTTGCCCGCGCTGCGGCCTCACGGATTTCGGGACGGATCAGGAGGGGGCCGTCGATGCCGGAGCCTGGGCCGAGAAGTTCGTGCGCATGTGTGAGCACGTGCACGAGCGCCGGCACCTGAAGGACCTGCGGACCCACACGTGCCCACATTGGGCCAAGGCCATGCAGGGCGCCGCCGAGGCTCAGGAGAAGCGCCGGTGAGCGCCGGGGCCTTGGTCTCCTACCTCCGGGTCTCTACGGCCCGTCTGGGGCGCTCAGGGCTTGGCCTCGAGGCGCAGCGCCAGGCCATGGCCAGCATCTGCGCCGACAGCAATTAGCGGCTTCAGCTCGTCACAGGGCAACTGCTCAGCGGCAACCGAGGGAAAGCGGCAACCCTGCCGCGTGCTACCCCCGTGCAACCCAGCCCTGTCGCTGGGAAGCACCGAATTTGTTGTTGCTCTTAAGTCACTGCGCTTGCAGGAGATTTGGTGAGCGCGTTGGGGTTCGAACCCAAGACCTACAGATTAAAAGTCCGTTGCTCTACCAGCTGAGCTACGCGCTCGCGCCCCCGATACGCCTGCGGCGGGCCGCTGGGGACGGCGCGTTCGCAATAGGTGAGCGGGACCGGGGGGTCAACACGAGGCCGGGGACGAACCCTCAGCGGGCGCCGCCCCGCGCACGCTCCACGATGCCGCGCGCCTCGTCGAAGGCGGCGTCCGGGTCGAGGTCCGTGGTGTCGAGCCGCACCGCGTCGCCGGCCATGCGCAGCGGGGCCGCGGCCCGGGCGGCGTCGCGCGCGTCGCGGGCCTCGATGTCGGCCAGGATCGCCGCGAAGGTCGCGGTGTCGCCGCGGCCGGACAGTTCTCGATGGCGGCGGCGCGCGCGTTCCTCCGGGGAGGCCGTGATGTACAGCTTCACCTCGGCCTCGGGACAGACCACCGTGCCGATGTCGCGCCCGTCGAGCACCGCGCCCTGCGGATCGGCCGCGAAGCGCCGCTGCCAGGCCAGAAGGCCGGCCCGGACCTCCGGGACCGCGGAGATCCGCGAGGCCGCCTCGCCCATCGCCCGATCGCGCAGGCGCGGGTCGTCGAGCTTCTCCGGATCGAGGGCCTGCGCCGCCCGGGCCGCCGCACCGTGGTCGTCGAGCGCCAGGCTGGCATCGATCAGGGCGAGGGCGACGGCGCGGTAGAGCAGGCCGGTGTCGAGATGCGGCAGGCCGTAATGGTCGGCCAGTCGCTTGGCCAGCGTACCCTTGCCCGAAGCGGCCGGGCCGTCGATCGCGATCACGAGGGGCATGCGGTTCACCCTTCGATCCGGCCGCCGAGGGCCCGCATGGTCGGCAGGAAGCTCGGAAAGCTCGTCGCGATCATCGCCCCGTCATCCACCGTCACCGGGTCCCGCGTGGCGAGACCCATCACCAGGAACGCCATGGCGATGCGGTGATCCAGATGCGTCGCCACGGTGCCGCCGCCTGCAGGTGCCGTGCCGTCCCCCTCGACCACGAGGTCGTCGCCCGCGACCGTGTGGCGGACGCCGTTGGCCGCGAGACCCGCGGCCACGGCGGCGAGCCGGTCGGATTCCTTGATGCGCAGCTCGTGCAGGCCGTTCATCCGGGTCCGGCCCTCGGCGAAGCTCGCCGCCACGGCCAGGACCGGATACTCGTCGATCATCGCGGGCGCCCGCTCGGCCGGGACATCGACGCCCGTCAGGCGGCTCGCCCGCACGCGCAGATCCGCCACGGTCTCGCCGCCCTCGTCTCGCTCGGCCACGCGCTCGATCTGCGCGCCCATCTCGAGCAGCGTGGCGATCAGGCCGGTGCGCAGCGGGTTCATCATCACGCCCTCAATCACCACGTCGGAGCCCGGCACGATCAGCGCCGCCACGAGCGGGAACGCCGCCGAGGACGGATCGGCCGGCACCACCACGTCGGTCCCGCGCAGGGTCGGCTGGCCGGTGAGCGCGATGCTGCGGCCGTGTCCGCCGGGCCCGTGCGGCACGACGCTGACCGCGGCGCCGAACAGGCGCAGCATCCGCTCGGTGTGATCGCGGGTCGCCGCCGCCTCGATCACCGTGGTGGTTCCGGGGGCGTTGAGGCCGGCGAGCAGCACCGCCGACTTGATCTGCGCCGAGGCGGCCGGCGTCTCGTAGGTGATCGGGATCGCCTCCTTGAGCCCGCGCAGGGTCAGCGGCACGCGCCCGCCCTCGGCCTCGGCGAGGACCTGGGCGCCCATGCGGGTCAGCGGGTCGAGGATCCGGCGCATCGGGCGCGAGCGCAGGGAGGCGTCGCCGTCGAAGGTCGCGGTGACCGGCTGGCCGCCGACCACGCCCATCATCAGCCGGGAGCCGGTGCCGGCATTGCCGAAATCCAGCACGTCGGCCGGATCGCACAGCCCGCCGATGCCCACGCCCCGCACCCGCCAGCGGCCCGCGCCGAGGCGCTCGACTCCGGCCCCTAGCGCCCTGGCGGCGGCGGCGGTGCGCAGCACGTCGTCGCCCTCGAGCAGGCCCTCGACCCGGGTCTCGCCCTCGCTGAGCAGGCCGAGGATCATCGCCCGATGGGAGATCGACTTGTCCCCCGGCGGACGCAGCTGCCCCCGGAGGGGCGTGCCCGGTGCGGCGGTGAGGGGCTCGGGAGGCGAATCGTGAGACACGGGACGTCCGATCGGGCTCGACGGTGGGCTGGGGTCCGGCGCGTCGCGCGGGATCGCCGCGCCGCTGCAATCGGACCGTGAAACCGCGGTGCGGTTAACACGCGCACCGTCGCACGTCATCCACCGGATCCCCCACGAGCCCGCCGCCCGGGATTCGGTCACGCGGGTTCGATTGACAGGGGCGGCGCCCCCGACTAACGGGGCCCCTCCCCCGAGATAGTAGTGACGACGAGGTGTCCGCCCGTGGCCCGACCGGAACTTGGCTTGAAGCGCCAATGCATGAGCTGCGGCGCGAAGTTCTACGACCTCGCCCGCGACCCCGCCGTCTGTCCCAAATGCGGGGCGGTCTATCAGGCGGCCGCCACCAGCCGGGTTGCGGCGCCGGTGGTGTCGCGGGCGTCGAACGACGATGAGGAAGAGACCGACGAGAAGGGTCCGGAGCTGGTCTCGCTCGACGGGGTCGAGGCCGCCGAGGACGAGGCGGATCCGACACCCGAGGACGAGACGGTCGAAGACGGGGATGCCGCCGAGGACGATACCTTCCTCGAGGAGGAGGATGCCGGCGACGACGACGTCGCGGACCTCATCGACGGCGACATCGAGAACGACGAAGAGAGCTGAAGGCGGTCTCCGCACCGCCTTCGAAAACACCCCGACCGAGACGAAAAAAAGGGGTTGAGTCCGCGGCGCGAGCCGCCTATAGAACCGGCCTCGCCGGACGACAGCCGGACGGCGAGGCCCCGCGGGACCCAAACCGCGGCGGATGAAAGTGGGGCCTTAGCTCAGCTGGGAGAGCGCTTCCATGGCATGGAAGAGGTCATCGGTTCGATCCCGTTAGGCTCCACCATCCTCCCTTCAGCGCGTCGTGTCCGGATCGGGCATTGCGCGCGCCCCAATCCTCATGATGTCCGCCGCCCTGCCCCGCGATTGGTCGTGCGGGCGTCGTCGGATCACCGCGTCAGGTGACCGAGCGGCAGTGCCGTCGTGTACTTCACCTGCCCCAGCGCGAAGCTGGAGCGGATATTGGCCACCCCCGGGATGCGGGTGAGGTGGTCGAGCACCAGGCGCTGGTACTGGCCGAGATCCTCCACCACCACCCGCAGCATGTAGTCGGCCTCGCCACTCATCAGGTAGCATTCCATCACCTCCGGGCGACTGCGGACCGCCTCGTCGAAGGCCTGGAGCGCGGCCTGGGTCTGCTTCTCCAGCGAGACGTGGACGAAGACGTTCACCGCGAGCCCGAGGCTCATCGGGTCGACCACCGCGACGCAGCCCCGGATGATCCCGGCCTCCTTCAGGTCGTTGACCCGGCGCCAGCAGGGCGAGGTCGACAACCCGACCTGCTCGGCGAGATCGGCGATGCTGATCTCGCTGTCCTGCTGCAGCCGTTCGAGGATGCGGAGGCTGGCGGCGTCCAGATGGGCCGGTCGGGAGACCACGTTTTCGTTCTCCGGTTTGCGACGGGCATAGCATGCCGCTGATCGCCGGATGGAAGGAAAGCTTTTGGTGGTGCCGATCGAGGAGGGCGTCCCCTTGCGCATGCGCCGACCCTCCTTGCGTGCGCAGCGAACCAACCTGGGGCAGCGCTACGGTTGGCGATCGCGCGGCGCACCGGGTGGCCTCGCTGCGCGCGCAGGGACGGCGTACGACGAGGCACCGAACGATCCGACGGTGAGCCGTCTCGAAGACCGATGAATGGTTCGCAGCGACATCCTTCATCGCGCGGTTGGCCCCGAGCGGGTCGTGCCGCCGGCAGAATGTACCAGTTTCACCGGCGAACTGGGCAAACCATGCTAATCATCGGTCCCGCATAACAAAAATTCGGCATGTCGGCCCGCGTCCGAACCCGTATGCTTCGATGAAAAGCCGGGAGCTGCCCCATGAACGCCATACCGCCGAGGACGACGATCGCACGCTCCGCCGAGGTCGATCACGATCCGGCCGAGACCCAGGATTGGTTGGCCGCCCTCGAATCCCTGTTCCGCACCGAGGGCGCGGCGCGGGCGCGCTTCATCCTCGACCGGCTGGAGCGCCGCTCGAAGGAGATCGGCATCCTCGACGAGGCCCTGCCCTACTCGCCCTACCGGAACACCATCGCGCTCGAGAAGCAGCCGCGCTACCTGGGCGATCTCGACATCGAGGAGCGCCTGACCTCGATCATGCGCTGGAACGCGCTCGCCATGGTGGTGCGGGCCAACATGGCCTACGGCGAGCTCGGCGGGCACGTGGCGAGCTACGCCTCGGCGGCCGAGCTGTTCGAGGTCGGGTTCAACCACTTCTTCAAGGGCGGCGCGGACGGCGATCTCGTCTACTTCCAGCCGCATTCGGCCCCCGGCATCTACGCCCGGGCCTTCCTGGAGGGCCGCCTGTCCGAGGAGCAGCTGAAGCATTACCGCCAGGAGATCGCCGGCGACGGCCTCTGCTCCTATCCGCATCCCTGGCTGATGCCGGATTTCTGGCAGGTGCCGACCGGCTCGATGGGCATCGGCCCGATCCACGCGGTCTACCAGGCGCGGTTCATGCGCTACCTCGGCCACCGGGGCTTGGCCGACACCTCCGCCCGGCACGTCTGGGGCGTGTTCGGCGACGGCGAGATGGACGAGCCGGAATCGATCGGCGGCCTCGCGATCGCTGCGCGGGAGAAGCTCGACAATCTCACCTTCGTCATCAACTGCAACCTGCAGCGGCTGGACGGGCCGGTGCGCGGCAACGGCCAGATCATCCAGGAGCTGGAGAGCCTGTTCCGCGGGGCCGGCTGGAACGTCATCAAGGTGCTGTGGGGCTCCGAGTGGGACGCGATCTTCGCCCGTGACACCAACCACGCCCTGCTGCGCCGCTTCGCCGACACCGTGGACGGCAAGTACCAGACGCTCGGCGCCAAGGACGGCGCCTACAACCTCGCCCACTTCTTCGGGGAGGACCCGGAGGTGCGTGAGCTCGTCGCGCACATGTCGGATGCCGATGTCGACCGGCTGAAGCGCGGCGGCCACGATTTCCGCAAGCTCTACGCGGCCTTCGCCGCCGCCAAGGCGACCAAGGGCCGGCCGACCGTGATCCTGGCCAAGACCAAGAAGGGCTACGGCATGGGCGGCGCGGGCGAGTCGCGCATGACTTCCCACCAGGCCAAGAAGCTCGACGTGGAGGCTCTGCGCGCCTTCCGGGACCGCTTCGCCCTGCCGCTCTCCGACGCGCAGGTGGAGGGGCTGGCCTTCTACAAGCCGGCCGAGGACGGCGCCGAGATGCGCTACCTGCGCGAGCGCCGGGAGATGCTGGGCGGCGTCCTGCCGGCTCGGCGCCGCACGGCGCCGACCGTGACGGTGCCGCCGCTCTCGACCTATGCGGGCTTCGCCCTGGAGGCGGCCGGCAAGGAGATGTCGACCACCACCGCGGTGGTCCGGCTGTTCGGCAACCTCTTGAAGCACAAGGATCTCGGGCCGCGCGTCGTCCCGATCGTCGCCGACGAGGCGCGCACCTTCGGCATGGCCAACCTGTTCCGGCAGGTCGGGATCTACGCCCCCGAGGGGCAGCTCTACGAGCCGGAGGATGCCGGCTCGATGCTCTACTACCGCGAGGCCCGCGACGGGCAGCTGCTGGAGGAGGGCATCACCGAGGCCGGGGCGATCTCGTCGTGGACCGCGGCGGCCACGGCCTACAGCGTCCACGGCCTGTCGATGCTGCCGTTCTACATCTACTACTCGATGTTCGGTTTCCAGCGGGTCGGCGACCTGATCTGGGCCGCGGCCGACCAGCGGGCGCGCGGCTTCCTGATCGGCGCCACGGCGGGCCGCACGACGCTCGGCGGCGAGGGCCTGCAGCACCAGGACGGGTCGAGCCACCTCGCGGCGGCCGCGATCCCGAACTGCCGGGCCTACGATCCCGCCTTCGCCTACGAGATGGCGGTGATCGTCGATCGCGGCGCCCGGGCGATGATGGAAGAGGGCGAGGACGCTTTCTACTACCTCACCGCCATGAACGAGAACTACGCCCAGCCCTCCATGCCGGAGGGGGCTGAGGCCGGCATCCTCAAGGGGATGTACCGCCTGTCCGGACCGGAGACCGGGCAGGCCGCGATCCGCCTCCTCGGCTCGGGCGCGATCCTGCCGGAGGTGATCGCCGCCTCCGTGCTGCTGGCGCAGGATTGGGACGTCGCCGCGGAGGTGTTCAGCGTCACGAGCTTCAGCGAGTTGGCACGCGATGCCCGCGAGGCCGAGCGGCAGGCGATGCGGCACCCGGAAGCCGATGCCCCGGTGAGCCACGTGGCGGCGCTGCTCCCGGGCGCGACGCCGGTCGTGGCGGCGACCGACTACGTCCGGGCCTACCCGCAGCTCATCGTTTCCTATGTCGGCGCCCGGTTCGTGACGCTCGGCACCGACGGGTTCGGCCGTAGCGACACCCGCAATGCGCTCCGCCGCTTCTTCGAGGTGGACCGGCAGCACGTGGTGGTGGCCGCCCTGCACGCGCTCGCCGAGGCCGGCACGGTGCCGCGGGCCACGGTCGCCGAGGCGATCCGGCGCTACGGGATCGACGCAGATACGCCGGCGCCCTGGACGATCTAAGACATCCAACCCGCGTCCTCATCCTGAGGCGGCGGAGCGAAGCGGAGCCCTCGAAGGAGCCCTCCAGCTGGCCGCGCGATCCCTGGAGCCCTCCTTCGAGGCTCGCTTCGCTCACACCTCAGGATGAGCGTGTGGGTGGGACAGAGGCTAGAGCGCGAACGAACGCCGCGCGGCCCGGCCCCGGACCTCGCCCCCAAAAACCACTCCACCCAAGACAAGCCACGGAAACTCGCCCGCATGAGCGCCGCACTGCAGATCGCCCTCCCGGATATCGGCGATTACCGGGACGTGCCGGTGATCGAACTCCTGGTGAAGCCGGGCGACCGCCTCGCCGTGGACGACCTGATTCTGAGCATCGAATCCGACAAGGCGACCATGGAGGTCCCCTCCCCGGTCGCCGGCACCGTGCGGGAATTGCTGGTCGCGGTGGGCTCGAAGGTCTCGGAGGGCACGCCGATTCTCATGGTCGAGCCGGCGGAAGGCGGCGAAACGGTCGACGCGCCTACCCCTCCCCCCTCTGCGGGGGAGGGTACCCTGCGCAGCAGGGGGGGACGGGACGAAGTCCCGCAAGAGGGGCAGCGCGACGATGCGGGTTTCACACCTGTCGTGACTCTTCCGGATACCGCGCTCCCCTCTCCCGCCCCCCTTCGGGGGCCACCCTCCCCCGCAGAGGGGGGAGGGAGCGCGCGTGGCATGTTGCGAGCGAGCCTTCCCCCGGCCCAGCCGTCGAACGACGATCAGCGGCCCGTCACGTCGGGCGAGGTCCATGCCAGCCCCTCCGTGCGCCAGCTCGCCCGCGAGCTCGGGATCACCCTCGACCGCGTCCCCGCCACCGGCCCCAAGGGGCGGATCCTGCGCGAGGACCTGCACGCCTTCGTCAAGGCGGCGCTCCAGGCCCCAGCCCAGACATCAGCGGCGCCCTCCGGGATCGGCGCCTTGCTGCCGCCGTGGCCGACGGTGGACTACGAAAAATTCGGCCCGGTGCGCCGCGAGCCGCTGTCGCGGATCCAGACGATCTCGGGGGCCAATCTCAGCCGCAACTGGCTGACCATCCCGCACGTCACCAATTTCGACCGGGCCGACGTCACCGAGATCGAATCGTTCCGGGTCGGCCTCAACGCGGAGACGCGCACGCCGCCGGCGCGGGTCACCATGGTGGCCTTCCTGATCAAGGCCGCCGCCCTCGCCCTGCGGGCCTATCCGCGCTTCAACGCCTCCCTGGAGGGCTCCGACCTCGTCCTCAAGGAGTACGTCCATGTCGGCTTCGCGGTGGACACCCCGAAGGGCCTGATGGTCCCGGTGGTCCGCGACTGCGACCGCAAGGGGCTGATCACGATCGCCACCGAGATGGCAGCGCTGGCCGACAAGGCCCGGGCCGGCAGCCTTTCGGGTGCGGACATGCAGGGTGGGTGCTTCTCGGTGTCGTCGCTGGGCGGCATCGGCGGCGACGGCTTCACCCCGATCATCAACGCCCCTGAGGTCGCGATCCTGGGCGCGGCCCGTTCACGCACGGAAGCGGTCTGGGACGGAAACGCCTTCCAGTCGCGGCTGATCCTGCCGCTCAGCCTGTCCTGGGACCATCGCGTGGTCGACGGCGTCGCCGCCGCCCGCTTCCTCGGCCACATCGCGTCGGTCCTGTCGGACCTGCGCCGCGCCCTGCTGTGATCGACGACGCCATGCCCGAGACTCACGAGATCCGCGTCCCCGATCTGGGGGACTACGCCGACGTTCCGGTGATCGAGATTCCGGTGTCGCCCGGCCAAGCCATCGCCAAGGACCAGACCCTGCTGGTGGTGGAATCCGACAAGGCGACCCTGGACATCCCGTCGCCGGTGGCGGGACGGCTCGTGGAGATGCTGGTGGGCCTCGGCGACACGGTCTCGGCCGGCACCCTGGTCGCCCGCATCGCCGCCGTGGAGGCGGTCACCGGTGAGGCCCCAGCGAAGCCGGCCACGGCAGGGTCCGCGACGGCGGGAACCGCGGAGGCGGAGTGCGACGTGCTGGTGATCGGTGGCGGCCCCGGCGGTTACGCGGCCGCCTTCCGGGCCGCGGATCTCGGGCGGCGGGTGATCCTGGTGGAGCGCCACGCGACGCTGGGCGGCGTGTGCCTGAATGTCGGCTGCATCCCGTCCAAGGCGCTGCTGCACGTGGCGGCCGTCACCGAGGAGGCCCAGCGCCTCGCCGCTCACGGCGTCAGCTTCGGCGCGCCGACGATCGATCTGGACAAGCTGCGCCACTTCAAGGCCGGCACCGTGCGCCGCCTCACCGACGGGCTCGCCCAGATGACGCGACAGCGCAAGGTCGCGGTGATCCGCGGGACCGCGCGCTTCACCGGGGCGAACGCGGTGACGGTGGCGCTGCACGCGGGCGGCGAGACGAGCCTCGCCTTCGCCAGCGCCATCGTGGCGGCGGGCTCGTCGCCGGTGGCCCTGCCGATGCTGCCGGACGATCCGCGCATCGTGAATTCCACGGGGGCGCTCGAACTGCCCTTCGTACCGGGCCGGCTGCTGGTGATCGGCGGTGGCATCATCGGCCTGGAGATGGCCACGGTCTACAGCGCGCTCGGCGCCCGGGTCGACGTCGTCGAACGGCTGCCCAACCTGCTGGAGGGCGTGGACCGCGATCTCGTGGCGGTCTGGACCAAGCGCAACGCCCATCGGTTCGACCGCGTGCTGACCGGCGCCGAGGTCGTCGCCGCGACGGCCGGCCCGGAGGGCATCGCCGTGACCCTGGCGGGCGAGGCGCAGGCGACGCGCTACGATCTCGTGCTCCAGGCCGCAGGCCGCCGGCCGAACGGGGCGGCGCTCGGCCTCGACGCCGCGGGCGTCGCGGTGCGGCAGGGATTCGTGACGGTCGACAGCCAGATGCGCACGGAAGTGCCGCACATCTTCGCCATCGGCGACCTCGTCGGGCAGCCGATGCTCGCCCACAAGGCCGTGCATCAGGGTCTCGTCGCCGCCGAGGTCGCCGCCGGCCACAGGTCCGGGTTCGACGCCGCGGTCATCCCCTCGGTGGCCTATACCGATCCGGAGATCGCCTGGGTCGGGCTCACCGAGGCCTCCGCCAGGGCGGCGGGCCGGAGCGTCGAGGTGGCGCGCTTTCCCTGGGCGGCTTCCGGCCGGGCCATCGCCAACGGCGCGGATTACGGCCTGACGAAGCTGCTGTTCGAAGCCGGGACCAAGCGGATTGTGGGCGGAGCCATCGTCGGTCCGAGCGCGGGCGACATGATCGGCGAGATCGCCCTCGCGATCGAGATGGGGGCCGACGCCGTCGATATCGGCCGGACGATCCATCCGCATCCGACGCTGGGCGAGACCGTCGGCCTGGCCGCGGAGGTCGCGCTCGGCCTCTGCACCGACCTGCCGCCGGCGGCGCGCGCCTCGTCCGGTCGATAGGGTGCTTCTCGACCGCGCCCGGCATGGCGCGTGGGGTGGACTTCGGGCCGGCCCGGGCGTCTAACCCGCGCCGAGGTCGGGGCCATCCGGCCGAAGCCGGCATGTCCGATGAGGAGCCTCGGTGTGGAATTGCCGTCGCGGCGTGGGCCAGCTTTTCGGCGGACGAAGCCCATCGGGCATCCACCCGGTCGCGGCGATTCCGCGTCCCGCGACGACAGCACGCGCGCCCGCATACTCGCGGCCCTGCTAGCCGTTCTGCCGGTGAGCGGCCCGGGCAAGGCCCTCGCCGAGACACCGGCCGCGATCGACCTATCCACGGGCCGGGACGCCCTCGTCGCGGGGCTGCGCGGCCGCATCCTCGCCGCCCACAGCGCGACGCTCGCCCTGGAAGGCTGGTGCGCGGAGCACAGGATGGCGACCGACCCGCACCTCGTGGCGGAGCGCCTGCCCGGGCCGGAGAAGCCGCTCACCGCCGCGCAGCGCACGCGGTTGGCGATCGGCCCGGAGGAGCCGGTGCGCTATCGCCGGGTGCGCCTGGTCTGCGGCGATCACGTGATGTCTGAGGCCGACAATTGGTACGTTCCGGCCCGCCTGACGCCCGAGATGAACGCGACGCTGGACGGGACCCGTACTCCGTTCGGCCGGGTCGTGCGCCCGCTCGCTCCGGTCCGCCGGACCGTCGCGGTTCGTGCCGCCGGCGCCGAGTCCGGTCCGGACGATCCCCTGTTCGAGGTGGACGCGGTGCTCTCGACCGGGGCGGGCCAACCGTTCTGCGAGGTCGTGGAGACCTACCTCGGCACCGCGTTGCCAACCCCGACGCGCTGACGGAGAAGCGTCGGCCGGGACACGCGCACCGCGGCACGCGGCCGGGCGCTGTCACCGCCTGACGATATCGGAACGCCGGGTTCCGCATCATGCTTCGGGCGGGAAGAATCATCGGGAGGCATGGGATGCGTTCGAGGCTTGGCCTTGCGGCTCTGTTGGCGCTCGCGGCGGGCGCGTCCGGCGGCCCGGCGCGGGCCGCCGATCCGGCGGGTCTGTGGCTTACCGAGACCGGCAGCTCGCGCATCCGCGTCGCGCCCTGCGGCGGCGGGTTCTGCGGGACGATCGTGAGCGCCCCCGGCAAGGCGTTGGATGCCAAGAATCCCGACCCGGCATTGCGCGGGCGCAGCGTCGTCGGCGTCCAGATCCTCGACGCGCGCCAACCGGACGGTTCGGGCTACGCGGGTTCGCTCTACAACCCGAACGACGGCAAGACCTATTCCGGCTCGCTGCGCCTCACCGGGCCCAACACCCTCGAGGTTTCCGGCTGCGTCATGCGCGTCTTCTGCAAGCGGCAGAGCTGGACGCGGGCCAACTGAAGCCGCGCGGCCCGCGACGCTGGGATCGCAGATTTTTTGCCGCGTCGCAACATCGCAGGATCGATTGTGCGCTATCGAAGTTGCCTGGGTCGGAACCGATAGGAATTCTCATGACCCGGACTTTGCTCGCCACCGTTCTCGCCTTTGCCGTCATCGCGCCGGCAACCGCTCAAGTCATCGAGACGCCGAACAGCACCACGGTGGTCGTGCCGTCCGGGGCGCCGGGCGTGGTCAGCACCCAGTCCAATGCCACCGGTGCCGATCCGGCGATCACCTACTCGCCGACCGGACAGCCGGCCGATACGATCTCGAACGATTCGGCGGCAGGCGGCAATGCCAATCAGCCGTCGCGGGTCGCCCCGCAGGGCGGCGGCGGCGGCAAGTAAGTCGCCCGACGGCCCAGACGATCCCACCCCTTGAATCGAGGCCGCTCCGGAAACGGGGCGGCCTTTTCACGTGGGGCACGCGCCTCAGGCGGCTTCGGTGAGGGCCTGTTCGACGGCGTCGAGGGCGGCTTCGGCTCCGGCGCCGTTCGGCCCGCCGGCCTGGGCCATGTCGCGGCGGCCGCCGCCGCCCTTGCCGCCGAGCGCGCCGGCACCGGCCCGGACCAGCCCGACCGCGTCGTAGCGCGCCGTCAGGTCGTCGGTGACGCCGACCACGAGGCCCGCCTTGCCGTCCGCGGCCACGGCGACGATCGCCACGATGCCGGAGCCGAGGCGTTTCTTCTCCTCGTCCATGATCGGCTTGAGGTCGCGCATGTCGAGGCCCTCGACCACCGAGCGGCGGAAGGCGATTCCGGCGATCTCGGTCTGGCGCGAACCCCCGCCCGATCCGGATTCCGAGGCACCCATGGCCAGCTTGCGGCGGGTCTCCGCCAGTTCGCGCTCCAGGCGCCGCCGATCCTCGATCAGCGCCGTGAGGCGGTCCGGAGCCTCCGACACCGGGGCCTTCAGGATGCCGGCGAGGGCCGCCAGCGTCCGGGCTTCCCCGGCGCGGTGGTGACGCGCCGCGTCGGCGGTCAACGCCTCGATCCGGCGGACTCCGGCGCCGACGGCGCTCTCCGCCACCACGGTGATCGCCCCGATATCGCCGGTGCGCGCGGCATGGGTGCCGCCGCAGAGCTCGATGGAGAAGTTCCTGAGCCGTCCCGCCTCAGGCTCCCCGCCGACCGGCAGGCCCATCGAGACGACCCGCACCTCGTCGCCGTACTTCTCGCCGAACAGCGCCCGGGCGCCCGACGCGATGGCATCGTCCACCGCCATCAGCTTGGTCACGACGGGGGCGTTCTGGAGCAGCACCGCGTTGGCGATGTCCTCGACCCGGGCCAGTTCCTCCGCCTCGATCGGCTTCGGGTGGCTGATGTCGAAGCGCAGGCGGTCTGGGCTCACCAGGGAGCCCTTCTGGGCGACGTGGTCGCCCAGCACCTGCCGCAGCGCCTCGTGCAGCAGATGGGTGGCCGAGTGATTGGCCCGGATCGCCCGGCGGCGGGCGTGATCGACCTTCAGCTCCACCGGCTGTTCGAGGCCGAGCGTCCCCTCCTCGACGGTCACGTGGTGGACGAACAGGTCACCGAGCTTCTTCTGCGTGTCGGTGACGCGCGCCCGCAGGCCCGGCGCCAGGATCAGCCCGGTATCGCCGACCTGGCCGCCCGATTCCCCGTAGAACGGCGTCTGGTTGACGAGGACGAAACCGCTCTGGCCGGATCCGAGCCTTTCGACTTCGGCACCGTCGCGCAGCAGCGCGGTGACGATGCCCTCCGCGGTCTCGGTCTCGTAGCCCAGGAACTCGGTGGCGCCGAGGCGCTCGCGCAGGCCGAACCACACCGTCTCGGTGGCCGCGTCGCCCGAGCCCTTCCAGGCTTCGCGGGCCGCCTGCTTCTGGCGCTGCATCGCCACCGCGAAGGCGTCGGTGTCGACGCCGATACCCCGTGCCTTCAGGGCATCCTGAGTCAGGTCGAGGGGGAAGCCGTAGGTGTCATAGAGCGTGAAGGCCGTCTCGCCGGAGAGCTTGTCGCCGGCCGCGAGGTCGCGGCTCTCCGCGTCGAGGATCGACAGGCCGCGCTCCAGGGTGCGCCGGAAGCGGGTCTCCTCCAGCTTCAGGGTCTCGCCGATCAGGCTCTCGGCCCGCATCAGCTCGGGATAGGCCTGGCCCATCTCGCGGACCAGGGTCGGCACGAGGCGGTAGAGGGTGGGCTCGCGCGCGCCCAGGATCTCGGCGTGCCGCATGGCGCGGCGCATGATCCGGCGCAGCACGTAGCCGCGGCCCTCGTTGCCCGGCAGCACCCCGTCGGCCACCAGGAAGGAGGAGGCCCGCAGGTGGTCGGCGATCACCCGGTACGAGGCGAGCGTCGCAGGCTCCGGCGCGCGGGAGACCGCGTGCGCCACCGCGTCGATGAGCGCGCGGAACAGGTCGGTCTCGTAGTTCGAGGGCACGCCCTGGAGGATCGCCGCCATGCGCTCCAGGCCCATGCCGGTGTCGATCGACGGCCGCGGCAGGGGGTTGCGCACCCCCGGCTCCAGCTGCTCGTACTGCATGAACACCAGGTTCCAGAACTCCAGGAACCGGTCGCCATCCTCGTCCGGGGAGCCGGGCGGGCCGCCCTGGAGCGCCGGGCCCTGGTCGATGAAGATCTCGGAGCACGGGCCGCAGGGGCCGGTATCACCCATCTGCCAGAAATTGTCGGAGGTCCCGATCCGGATGATCTTGTCGTCGGACAGGCCCGCGATCTTTTTCCAGAGGCCGGCCGCCTCGTCGTCGTCGGCGTAGACGGTGACCAGGAGCCGGTCCGGCTTCAGGCCGAACTCCTTGGTGATCAGCGTCCAGGCCAGCTCGATGGCGCGGTCCTTGAAGTAGTCGCCGAACGAGAAGTTGCCGAGCATCTCGAAGAAGGTGTGGTGGCGCGCCGTGTACCCGACATTGTCGAGGTCGTTGTGCTTGCCGCCGGCCCGCACGCATTTCTGCGCCGTCGTCGCCCGGTCGTAGGCCCGCCGCTCGACGCCGGTGAAGACGTTCTTGAACTGCACCATGCCGGCGTTGGTGAACATCAGCGTCGGATCGTTCTTCGGCACGAGGCTCGAAGAGGGTACGACCTCGTGTCCCGCCTTCGCGAAGTAGTCGAGGAAGGTCGACCGGATCTCGTTGACGCCGCTCATCGGGGCTGACTCTGGCAGGAACACGGGACCGGGCTCCGCTCACCTTGAAGCGGTGCCCGCATGGCGCCCTCTTAGAGCCGTTCCCGATCGCGTTGCAATCGGGGCGGGGTTCGAGCGCGGGGTCTAAGTCCTTGTCGCTCCGCGCTCCCCGCCGATCCGGCGGGGCTCCGTCTTGAGGGGCGCCCGGGTATCCGCCGCGAAAACACCTGTCTCCGCCCCAGAGCCGCCACAAGCGCGGCCGTGTTGTCGCCACATCTGTCAAGCGATGTTGAGTCTCTGGCGCCGTCAACGGCGCGCGAGGATTCGGGAAAACGATGCAGGGCCGCGCGGTCGGATCGTCGAAGACCATCACGGGCAAGCCGGGCTCCGCGCCCGGCCATTTCGGCTCCGGCCATGCCGACGTGATCGCCGCGCAGCCGGTGCTCGGCCGTGCCCATGGCAGCCGTCCGGCCCTGTTCCGGTCGCTGCTGACGGTCTCGCTGATCGCCGGCGGCCTCAGCGCCGCCCTGATCGGGTCGGGGGTGGACCTCGGCAAGGTGGGCCTCTCGCCGGCCGTGTCGCCCGCCGAGGCCGCCACAGAGATCACGATGCCGCGGCCGCGCATCCATACCGTCGCGCTGGAGGACGAGCTGGAGCGGACGCCGCTGCGCGCCTCGTCGAGCTTCGCCGCCGTGCACGATCTCGACACCGATATCGGCTCCAACACGGTCGACCGCGTATCCTACGACTTCCTCCTGTCGGAGAGCGCGGCCGGCGACCCGAACGACATCCTCGAATTCGGCCCGATGAAGATCCGGCGCCACCTCGTCCAGACGATCGTGCGCGCCGCGCAGGCGGTGCAGACCGACCCGGTCCTGCTCATGGCGGTGGCCGACAAGGAATCGAGCTTCGTCACCGCGGTCCAGGCTAAGACCTCCTCGGCCACGGGCCTGTACCAGTTCATCGAGCGGACCTGGCTCGGCGTGGTCCGGGATTTCGGACCCAAATACGGCCTCGCGAAGGAGGCTGCGCTCATCACGGCCGATGCCAACGACCGGCCGGTGATCACCGATCAAGCCGAGCGCGCCCGGGTGCTGGAACTGCGCCGCGATCCCTATCTCTCCGCCTTGATGGCCGGCGAGATGCTGAAGCGCGACGCCGCCCGCATCGCCCTGCGCATCGGGCACGAATTGTCCCTGGGCGAGGTCTATCTCGCCCACTTCCTCGGGCCCGACGACGCCGGCGAGTTCCTCGCCAACGTGGTGAACAAGCCCGCCGCCGCCGCCGCCGCGCTGCTCCCCGGCCCGGCCCGGGCCAACCGCTCGATCTTCTTCGCCGCGAACCGGTTCGTCGGGCGGGGCCGGCACCGCAAGCCGCTCAGCCTCTCGGTGGCGCAGGTCCACGAGAAGTTCGAGGCGATGATGAGTGCGCGCGGGTCGCGCTACCAGAACGTGCAGGCCGTGTCGGGGATCATGGCCTACGCGGACGCGGAAACCGCCACCCAGTAACGTCTCGGCGCGCCGGCGGGCGATTCGGTTGCGGGTGCGCAACCACCGGCGGATTGCCGACTTTCCTCCCTGTACGCTGCGTTTTTTTCCGGCGTGCGGGAAGACTTCGGGGGGAGTCCTTGAGAAAGCACCTGACGAGCGCACCCCTGCCGCTCACCGATACGCTATCGCCGGGTATCCCGCTCGATCAGATCGGTCGTACACTCGCGTCCGTCTACGATAATTTGGTCACCGAGGGTGTACCGGAACATCTGGCCGCCCTCGTCCGCCGCGTCCGCCAGACCGCCGACGATGCGCCCGCGCGCCGCGGAGCGGAGATCGCCGGGGCCGCCGCGACCCATCCCCAGGTCGCCCTGGTGGTCGAGGACGATCCCGAGATCCGCGCCCTGGCCGAGACCCTGCTCGAGGAGACCGAGCTCGACGTCATCGGCTGCGACAGCGCCGAGGCGGCCCTGTCGGTGCTTCAGGCACGGGGCGGCGACGTCGCCCTGGTCTTCGCCGATATCCGCCTCGCCGGCCGGATGGACGGGCTGCAGCTCGCCCGGGCGGTGGCGACCCTCTGGCCCCGGGCGCGGCTGGTGGTCACCTCGGGCCATGGCCTGCCCAGACCCGATTTGCCGCCCGAGGCGGTGTTCATCCCCAAGCCCTGGCGCCCCCTCGACGTGCTGGTCGAGGCGGAGCGCGCGACCGCCGAGCCGGCACCCCCGGTCGTCTGAGCGTCCCGGCGGCGCGGGCGATCGCGAAGCCGGCTTCCCGGCCCGGTGTATGGCGCGGCGGACCGGGCCGGACCCCGACGGGCCCGGCTCTTGCATCGGTGGATGCCTCACTGTGGTGAAAGACGTGTCGGCACGAGCCCGGAGACTGCCGATTTGCCGATCCTGTCCGTCAATCACCGAACGGTCTATCAGTACCGGCGGCCGGTATCCTTCGGGGAGCATCGGATCATGTTCCGGCCCCGGGACAGCTACGATCAGCGGCTGATCGAGGCGACCCTGGACATCACCCCCGAGCCGGCCTCGCTGCGCTGGATGTTCGACGTCTTCGGCAATTGCGTCGCGGTCGCGACCTTCGACACCCGGTCTGAGCGGCTGACCTTCGCGTCCGGCATCACCCTCGAACATACGCCCGGGCACGCGCCGGTCTTCCCCCTGGCGCCGCACGCGACCGACTACCCGTTCGGCTACGGCGCCGAGGACATGCCGGATCTCGCCCGCTCCATCGAGCGGCAATGGCCCGACCCGCGCCACGAGGTCGATGCCTGGGCGCGCAGCTTCCTGCCGCAGCAGGGCCGCGTCCCCACGCAGGAGCTGCTGGCCGCCATGACCCGCAGCGTCCGGGCCAACTTCACCTACCTGGCCCGGTCCGAGAAGGGCGTGCAGGACCCGCTCACCACCCTGCGCGGCAAGCGCGGCTCGTGCCGCGACTTCGCGGTGCTGATGATGGAGGGCGTGCGGGCCCTCGGCATGGCCGCGCGGTTCGTGTCCGGATACCTCTACAATCCCCGCAACGACCGGGCGCGCCATGTCGGGGGCGGCTCGACCCATGCGTGGCTGCAGGTCTACCTGCCCGGCGCCGGCTGGATCGAGTTCGACCCGACCAACGGCATCGTCGGCAACCGCGACCTGATCCGCGTCGCGGTGACCCGCGACCCCGCGCAGGCGGTGCCGCTGCACGGCTCCTTCTTCGGCCTGGCCAGCGACGATCTCGGCATGCGCGTCGAGGTCGACGTGGTCGAGTTGGCCGCGACGGCGACGACCCAACCCGACTGTCAGGGGCCCGGCCCCACCCCGGCGCGTTGAGCTGCCGGACCCAGAACGAGCGTGCGTGGCGACCCCGCGCGGATGGCGACACAGTGAGAAGGCCGCGATGAAGATCAAGACCGGTTTCGATATCGCCTTCACGATGTCCCAGCCGACCCCGATGATCCTGATGCTGACCGTTCACCCGTCGCGGATGCCCGACGTGCTGACGCCGCACGTGATCACCTTCGATCCGCCGATCCCGGCGCGCGCGTATCAAGACGTCTTCGACAACACCTGCCACCGCATCCTCGCGCCGCCCGGCCAGCTGACGGTCTCGGCCGACATCACCGTCCAGGATTCCGGCCTGCCCGACCCGGTGGTGCCGGAGGCGCGCCAGATCGCGGTCCAGGATCTACCGGACGCGGTGCTGATGTTCCTGCTCGGCTCGCGCTACTGCGACACCGACAAGCTCTCGCAGACCGCCTGGTCGCTGTTCGGCTCGACCCCGGAGGGCTGGGCCCGGGTCCAGGCGATCGTCGACTACGCCCACGAGCGCCTGCGCTTCGACTACCAGCGCGCCGATGCCACCCGCACCGCCCATGACGGCTTCATGCAGCGCGAGGGCGTCTGCCGCGACTTCGCCCACCTCGCCATCACCCTGTGCCGGTGCATGAACATCCCGGCCCGCTACGCCACCGGCTATCTCGGCGACATCGGCGTGCCCAAGGACCCGGCGCCGATGGATTTCTCCGCCTGGTTCGAGGTCTATCTCGACGGGCCCGGGGGACCGCGCTGGTACACCTTCGACGCCCGCCACAACTGCCCCCGGATCGGCCGCATCGTCATGGCCCGCGGACGCGACGCCACCGATTGCGCGATCTCGACCAATTTCGGTTACGCGCATCTGGCGCGGTTCGATGTCCACACCGACGAGGTCGACTGAGCCGCCTCGCACGGTCGGACGGGGATACGTATTCCGCCGCCCCGTAGAATCTTGGCGGTTTTGTGGAACTGCCTGGCTATGCCCACGCTTGTAATGGCAAAGGTTATCGCACAGGCAGGCCACCCATGAAGACCACGGTCACCGCACTCGCAGCACTCCTCGGCGCGACTGTTCTTGCCGCGACGCCGGCCCTGGCAGCCTCGTCGTACGATCCCTTCGGGAACGAGGATTCCAACGCCTACTACTCGGATCAGGGCCAGTACGGTTACCAGGGGACTTACGCCCCCGGCTACGGCCAGGGCGTGCAGGCCGCGCCGCAGGCGCAGGTCCAGCCGATCCCCCGCGAGGTCGTGGCCTTCAACGCGCCCTACACCCCGGGGACCATCGTGGTCTCCACCGCCGAGCGCCGTCTCTATCTGGTCCTGGGTGACGGCCAAGCCCTTCGCTACGGCGTCGGCGTCGGCCGCCCGGGCTTCAGCTGGAGCGGCACCAACACGATCACCGCCAAGCGCGAGTGGCCGTCGTGGACCCCCCCGAAGGCGATGATCGCCCGCCGGCCCGACCTGCCGCGCTACATGGCTGGTGGCATCGAGAACCCGCTCGGCGCCCGTGCCATGTATATCGGCTCGACCGAGTACCGCATCCACGGCTCCAACGAGCCGGACACGATCGGCCAGGCGGTGTCGTCGGGCTGCATCCGGATGACCAACGACGACGTCACCGACCTCTACGAGCGCGTCAAGGTCGGCGCCAAGGTCGTCGTTCTGAACTGAGCCGGGCGGGCCCCCGACCCGTACTCGATCGACGTGGCCGCATCGTCCCCGGACGGTGCGGCCGTGGCGCGTTTACGGCACGACCCGCCCGATTGCGGTCTGCGGCGGGCTGAACGACGCGATCGGGAGATCGCAGAAGCAGCGCACGCCGAGGGGCTTCGGGCCGGGGAGCGGGCAGGAGAACGGCTTCGGGCCGGTGATTCCCCGCTGCACGGCATCGCAGTTGAAGCCGACGGGCTCCCGCTCGATCCGGCGCGGCGGCCGGCGATATCCACGCGCGTCGCCCGGCTCCTCGTAGCCGGACGGCGGAGCACCGTAGGCGGGGCCGTCGACATACTGGGCCCGCGCCGCCGTGCCGGGCAGCGCGGTGGCGAGCGCCAGCGCGGCAACCGTCAGGCGGAGGGGCATAGACGAGCCGATACGGCCAAAGACAGCGTGGCGCATCCTGGAATCCTTCGCGCGATGCGGATCCATCCCGTCCGCCGGGCGGCTCTCCGGGGCAATACCGGCGAAAACGAGACGGCCCGCCCCCGGGATCGGGAACGGGCCGCGTCGTGACGTGCGACCGGAGATCGGGTCGCCGCTTGGGATGCGGCACGGCGGGCGCCGCCCGACGACCAGCTGCATCTGCCGCCTCGGCGCATCGTCCTGGATATCGAAACCCGGACGACGCGTTCGATGGTTAGGTTTGCATCATCGTTTTCCGGAAGCTGGAAACCACCTTTCGGGATGATGCTTTAGTGGCTGCTGCGCTCGGCGGCGTCCTGGGCGTTGTGGACGGCGTTCTTGGCCGCATCCTGCCCCTGCTCCATCGCCTTGCGGGCCTCGTCGGCGCCCTGCTGCATCGCCGACTTCGCACGCTCGGCACCCTGCTGCATCGCGCTCTGGGCGATGCCGCTGAACTCCTTGGCCTGCGCCTGGATGGCGGCGAATTGGCTGCGCACGAACTCGGCCTGGTGCTGCATCGCCTCCTGCATGTCCCGGGACCGGACAAGCTTCTGGGCGAGGTCGAAGGCCGCGTTGACGTTCTGCTCGGCGTATTCGAAGCCGCGCGTGGACACATCACGGGCGTTGGTGCGGGCCAGCTCGGTCGAGCCCTGCACAGTGTCGGCGGTGCGACGGGCGGCACCGATGAAGCTGTCGAAGGCCTTCCGGGCCTGCTCGACGCTCTTCTCGGCGAGGTCGCGCATCTCGGCCGGGACTTCGTAGTTCGGGGGATTGCTCATGTGCCGTCTCCTCTCATGTTGACGCCTGTGGATGGCTCTTTGTGCACCGCACAATAACCGATTCGTCACTGTATGCCACCCGCGCCACCGGCGTTAAGGTTGACATGCCGTAAACGTGTGACGGTCGGCGCAAGAGTCCAGCGCCGCGACGACGGGGAGTTTACAATAGGGCTACGGTCGTGCGCGTTTCTCGGGCAGATGGGTCCGGGGAACGGGGGACCGCGTGTGGGTTCGAGGTCGCGGGTTGTGGAGACGACACTGACATCCACCGACGAAGCCGATCGACCGGGGCTCGCCGCCGCCTTCGCGGCCTGGGCGCGGCTGCCGAGCCTGTCGGCTGCGTTGACCGCGCCGGATTCGGTTCACCTGGTCGTCGATCCCGGGACCGGGCAGATCCTGCATGCCTCGCCGACCGCGCGTCCCCTGGCCGACGTCTGCGCCGCCGCGGATCTGTCCCGGCAGATCGCCGCCGCGGCCCCGGGGGATGCGTCGCCCCGGCTCGCACGGCTGCGCTTCGACCCCCGCAGGATCGCGCCCCCGGTGCTCTGCTGGCTGGCCCGGAGCACCCAGGAGGGGGGAAAGCCCGTGTTCCTGGTGATGCCGACCGCTCCGGTGACACCACCCCGGGCGAAGGCGCGCCCGCCGGAACCCGCCGGGATGATGCTGCCGGAGCCGGCGGCACCCGCTCCGGCGCCCAAGCGGGACGACCGCTTCCTGTGGCGCATCGATGCGGCGGGCACGCTGGTCTCGCTCACCGGCTCGGAGGTCCTGGCGGGCCTCGTCGGTCAGCGCTGGCAGGACCTCGCCGCGTCCGGCCACGTGGCCGGGGCCGAGGGGATGCTGGCGGCGCTGCGGGACCGCCGCACCTTCCGCGGCGAGCCGGCGTCGCTGGATGCCGGAACCGGGGCGGTCCGGGTCGAGCTGTCCGGCGCCCCCCTGGGACGGGACGCGGCAGCCTTCGCGGGCTTTGCCGGGTTTGGCCTGATCCGGGGCCTGCCGTCGGCGCGATCGGAGGCCCCTGCGGACGCGGCGGCGCCGACAGCACTGCCCGCGCCCGAGGCATCGCCCGAACCCGGTCCCGCCCGGGAGGCGGCCTCCGCGCGGGAACCCGCCACGGCCCCCTTGTCGACGGACGAGCACGCCGCGTTCCGGGAGATCGCCCGGGCCCTCGGCGCGCGCTACGCCGGCGACGAGGCGGCGCCCGAGGGGCGGCGTCCGAAGGCCGAAGGCGGCGCGGTCATGGTTTTCCCCGGACCCCAGTCCGGTCCCGCGGAGCCGCGCGATGATCGCGCCGCCGCGGGGGCCTTCGCAGACATCCTGGCCGGGCTGCCGCTTCCGGCCCTCGTGCATCGCGGCAGCACGATCCTGGCGGCGAACGGCCGTCTCCTGAGCCTGACCGGTCACGCCGACGTGGCGGCCCTGTCCGTGAGCGGTCTCGGCGGGCTTTTCCCGGGCGCCCCGCAGGACGCAGAAACGGATCCGGCCGCGCGCCTGACCGCCGTCGCGGCCGCCGATGGGCGCGCCCGACCGGTCGAGGCCCTGAGCGGGCCCTGCACCTGGGCGGGCGAGGCCGCCCTGTGCCTGGTCCTCCGCCCGGTCGACGAAACCGATGCAGCCGCCGCCCTCGCCGCCGAGCGCCTCGCCCGCACCGCGCAATCGGAGCGGGCGGCTAGCGCCGAGGCCACCCTCGACGCGCTGGAGACCGGAACCGTCACCCTCGATCAGGCCGGGCGCATCCTCGCGGTGAACCGCGCCGCCGCCGTGCTGCTCGGCTGCGAGCCCCGGGAAATCGTCGGCGCCAGCTTCGTCGCCCAGGTCGACCGGGACAGCGTGCTGGCCGTCGCCGACCTGCTGCGCGGCGTGGCCCGGGGCCGGCGCATCGTCCTGCTCGCCGGCGAGCCCGTGACCCTCGACGTGAGAGCGGTCGAGGGCGACGGCCGCCGGGTGGCCGTGATCGAGCGGACGAACCGCCCTCCGGCGGCCGCCACGGACCTCGCGGGGGGCCGGGCACCGTCGAACGGCGCCGGCACCGCCCTGGTGCGCCTGGACCGCGCCTTCCGCGGACCCCTGACCGGGATGATCGACCTCGCCGACGCGATGCTGAAGGAGCCCTTCGGCACGCTCGGCGACGCGCGCTACCGGGCCTGCCTCACCGAGATCAAGGCCTCCGGCGACGCGATGCTCGAACGGGTGGGCATGCTCCTCGACCTCGCCGCGGTGGAGGCCGGAACCCTGCACCTCGAACCGCGCGCCCTCGATCTCAACGACCTCGCGGCCGGCTGCGTGGCGCAGTTCCAGGCGGCGGCGGCCCGCGGCCGCATCGTCGTGCGGACGAGCTTCTCCACGGATCTCGGCGAGCTGGAGGCCGACGAGCGGTCCGTGACCCGCGCCGCCGCCCTGATCATCGAGAACGCAATCCGGCGCTCGACGGCCGGGGGCCAGATCATCGTATCGACGGGCGCGGCCGAGCGGACGGCCGTCGCGCTGCGGGTGCGTGACACCGGCACCGCGACGCGGGCCGCCGGTCCCGCGGGGGATGTCGAGGAGGGTCTGGCCCTGCCCCGGGCCCTGGTGGAGGCCAATGGCGGCCGCCTCCAGCTGTCGACGCCGACGGAGGACAGCACGCTGGTGGAGATCATCATGCCCACGCGGCGGGCGGCGAACGGTTGAGGCCCGCGGGTCCCGGGCCGGAGGCGGACCCGACAAGTATTCGGGCTCGGCGTGCCGTCTCGGCAAGCTCGGCTTGACAGCGCAGGGCCGAAGCTCCACTCACCGCCTTACATTGTGCCCAATTTATCTACCGATTCCGCAGCGTGCACGAGCGAAAAGGCGATGATATCGCCACCGTAAAGTGTAGGCTACGTTACTTTGGAAGTCCTGGCTGCGCGGTTGAGGCCGCGATACGATCGGACGCCAAGCAGGGATGGAACGCCATGGACGGCAAGATCATCGACGTGCAGGCAGCGTGGCGTGAGGGTGCTCACGTCGACGATGCCACGTACCGGGACATGTATGCGGCGTCGGTCTCGGATCCGGACGCCTTCTGGGGCGAGCACGGCAAGCGCATCGACTGGATGACGCCGTTCTCCAAGGTCAAGAACACCAGCTTCGAGCCGGGCAAGGTCTCGATCAAGTGGTTCGAGGACGGCACGACCAACGTCGCCTACAATTGCATCGACCGGCACCTGGAGAGCCGCGGCGACCAGACCGCGATCATCTGGGAGGGCGACAATCCGGACGAGTCCAGGCACATCACTTACCGGGAGCTGCACGCGCAGGTCTGCCGGATGGCCAACGTCCTGCGCAACCGCGGCGTCGGCAAGGGTGACCGGGTCACGCTCTACCTGCCGATGATCCCCGAAGCCGCCTACGCGATGCTCGCCTGCGCGCGGCTCGGGGCGATCCACGCCATCGTGTTCGGCGGCTTCTCGCCGGATTCCCTCGCCTCGCGCATCCAGGGCTGCGGCTCCAAAGTAGTGATCACCGCCGACGAGGGCCTGCGCGGCGGCCGCAAGGTGCCGCTGAAGGCCAATGTTGACGAGGCGATCAAGCGGATCGGCGCCGACTTCGTGGACCACGTCATCGTGGTGCGCCGCACCGGCGGCACCGTCGCCATGGAGGCGGGCCGGGACGTCTATTACGACGAGGCTGCCGAGCAGGTGACCGACCATTGCCCCGCCGAGCCCGTGGAGGCCGAGCACCCGCTGTTCATCCTCTACACCTCGGGTTCGACCGGCCAGCCGAAGGGGGTCGTTCACACCACGGGCGGCTATCTGGTCTACGCGTCGATGACCCACGCATACGTCTTCGATTACCGCGAGGGCGACGTGTACTGGTGCACGGCCGATGTCGGCTGGGTCACGGGCCACAGCTACATCGTCTACGGCCCCCTCGCCAACGGCGCGACGACGCTGATGTTCGAGGGCATCCCGACCTACCCGTCGAGCTCCCGGTTCTGGGAAGTGATCGACAAGCACAAGGTCAACATCTTCTACACGGCGCCGACCGCGATCCGCTCGCTGATGGGCGGCGGCGAGGGGCCGGTGAAGAAGACCTCCCGGCAGAGCCTGCGGGTGCTGGGCTCGGTCGGCGAGCCGATCAACCCGGAAGCCTGGGACTGGTACTACAACGTGGTCGGCGACCGGCGCTGCCCGATCGTCGACACGTGGTGGCAGACCGAAACCGGCGGCATCCTGATCACCCCGCTCCCGGGCGCCACCGCCCTGAAGCCGGGCTCCGCGACCCGGCCGTTCTTCGGCGTCAGACCCGAGATGGTCGACGCCGAGGGCAAGGTCCTGGAGGGTCCCTGCGAGGGCAACCTCTGCATCGCCGATTCCTGGCCGGGCCAGATGCGCACGGTCTACGGCGACCACGAGCGCTTCGAGCAGACCTACTTCTCGACCTATCCGGGCAAGTATTTCACCGGCGATGGCGCCCGCCGGGACGCGGACGGCTATTACTGGATCACCGGCCGGGTCGACGACGTGATCAACGTCTCGGGCCACCGGATGGGCACCGCGGAGGTCGAATCCTCCCTCGTCGCCCACCCGAAGGTCGCCGAGGCGGCGGTGGTCGGCTACCCGCACACGGTCAAGGGCCAGGGCATCTACGCCTACGTCACCCTCAACGACGGCGAGGAGGGCGACGACGCCCTGCGCAAGGAACTCGTGACCTGGGTCCGCAAGGATATCGGGCCGATCGCCTCGCCGGACCTGATCCAGTTCGCCCCCGGCCTGCCCAAGACCCGGTCCGGCAAGATCATGCGCCGAATCCTGCGCAAGATCGCCGAGGACGATTTCGGCTCGCTCGGCGACACCTCGACGCTTGCCGAGCCGGCGGTGGTGGAAGACCTGATCGAGAACCGGCAGAACCGGCCCTGATCGGTCCGACCTCCAGGACATGACGAGGCGGGTGCCGGTCCGGCGCCCGCCCCCAACAAGAACCACGAAACTCAGGTCTCAAGAAAAACCGGAAGGCCGGAGCGCCTTTGCGGGAGGAACACGCCATGAGCGGCTCGACACTCGGCCTTCGCGGGGGCACGGCGCCCCCCCCATCCCGCAACGCCGCCGCGGCGGTCGATCCGCAGATCGACCGGATCGTCCGGACCCCGGAATTCCAGCAGCTCGTCGCCGAACGCACCCGGTTCGGCTTGATCCTGACGATCCTGATGCTGGTGGTCTATTTCGGCTTCATCGGCCTGATCGCCTTCGACAAGTCGCTCCTGGCCGTGAAGGTCGGCGGCGGCACCGCGTCGCTCGGGCTGTTCATGGGCGTGTTCGTGATCCTGTTCGCCTTCGCGCTGACCGGCATCTACGTGGCCCGGGCCAACACGCGCTTCGACACGCTGAGCGCCGCCCTCAAGCGGAGCGTGGGCCGATGAACCGCCTCCTCCTCGGCCTGACGCTCGCCGCGATCGTGGCGAGCGGCGCCTACGCGGCCGGCCCCGATCTCGGCGCGGTGACGCAATCGGCCACGAACTGGCCGGCCATCGGCATGTTCCTGTTCTTCGTGCTGCTGACCCTCGGCATCACCTACAAGGCCGCCAAGGGCACCAAATCGGCCGCCGACTTCTACGCCGCGGGCGGCGGCATCTCGGCCGGGACCAACGCCCTGGCGATCGCCGGCGACTACATGTCGGCGGCCTCGTTCCTCGGCATCTCCGGCCTCGTCTACACCTCGGGCTTCGACGGGCTGATCTATTCCACCGGCTTCCTGGTCGGCTGGCCGATCGTGCTGTTCCTGATCGCCGAGCGCCTGCGCAACCTCGGCAAGTTCACCTTCGCCGACGTGGCGAGCTTCCGCCTCGACCAGACCTCGATCCGCATCATCTCGGCGGTGGGCACCCTGGTGGTGGTGGCCTTCTACCTGATCGCCCAGATGGTCGGCGCCGGCAAGCTGATCCAGCTCCTGTTCGGCCTGCCCTATCTCTACGCGGTGATCATCGTCGGCATCCTGATGATCGTCTACGTCGCCTTCGGCGGCATGAAGGCGACCACCTGGGTGCAGGTGATCAAGGCCTGCCTGCTGCTCGGCGGCGCGACCTTCATGGCCGGGGCGGTGCTGTTCAAGTACGGTTTCAACCCGGAAACGCTGTTCGCCGCCTCCGTGCAGGTCCACCCGAAGGGCGACGCCATCATGGCGCCCGGCGGCCTCGTGTCGAACCCGGTCGAGGCGATCTCCCTCGGCGTCGGCCTGATGTTCGGCACCGCCGGCCTGCCGCACATCCTGATGCGGTTCTTCACGGTCTCGGACGCGCAGGCCGCGCGCAAGTCGGTGTTCTACGCCACCGGCCTGATCGGCTACTTCTACATCCTGACGTTCATCATCGGCTTCGGCGGCATCGCCCTGCTGATGTCCGATCCGAGCTACTTCAAGCTCGGCGCGGCCGGCACCTTCGACAAGCTCAAGGACATGATCGGCGGCACCAACATGGTCGCCGTCAACCTCGCCAACGCGGTCGGCGGCCCGTACTTCCTGGGCTTCATCTCGGCGGTGGCGTTCGCGACCATCCTGGCCGTGGTGGCAGGCCTGACGCTGGCCGGCGCCTCGGCGATCAGCCACGACCTCTACGCCCAGGTGATCGCCCGCGGGCGCACCACCGAGAAGCACGAGGTCAATCTGTCGAAGCTCTCGGCGGTGGTGATCGGCCTGGTAGCGATCTATCTGGGCTACGTGTTCGAGAACCAGAACGTCGCCTTCATGGTCGGGCTGGCCTTCGCGGTGGCGGCGAGCTGCAACTTCCCCGTACTGGCCATGTCGATCCTGTGGCGCGGCACCACCACCTGGGGGGCGCTCGCGGGCGGCCTCGTCGGGCTGATCTCGGCGGTGGCCATGGTGGTGCTGTCGAAGGCGGTCTGGGTGGCGACGTTCGGCAATGCCGCACCGATCTTCCCCTACGACAACCCGGCCCTGTTCTCGATGCCGCTGGCCTTCGCGACGATCTGGGTCGTGTCCCTGATGGACCGGTCCCGCCGGGCCCAGCGCGAACGCGCGGCCTTCGAGGCGCAGTTCGTGCGTTCCGAAACCGGCATCGGGGCGTCCGGCGCACACGCGCACTGACCGACCGAGACGCGGTGAAAGCGAAGGGCGCGGCACGGGCCGCGCCCTTCTTCGTTTCAGGCGCCCCAAGTGGTTCTCGTGCGCGCCGGACATTGCCGGCGCGCGGCGTCCGGAGGCGCCCACGCGGTTGCTGCGGCGACGCCGCCACGCAACCCACTCATCGGTGTCGATCAGAAAATTCACGATCGGTCGACCGGTTGACCGTGCCTGTCCCAGCGATCACGCATCGCTCATCTGCGTCGCGCACAGGGTTCGTCCGGGGAGAAACGGGTCATGGCGGGGGCGAGTGTCGTTGCACGGGCGGACGGGGCCGCGCGGCCGATGCGTTCCGCCGAGAAGCGCGTGATCTTCGCGTCTTCGCTCGGCACCGTGTTCGAGTGGTACGATTTCTACCTCTACGGCTCGCTGGCGGCGATCATCGGGGCACAGTTCTTCTCGGCCTATCCGCCGGCGACGCGGGATATCTTCGCGCTGCTGACCTTCGCGTCCGGGTTCATCGTCCGCCCCTTCGGCGCCCTGGTGTTCGGCCGGATCGGTGATCGCGTCGGGCGCAAATTCACGTTCCTGGTCACGATCCTGATCATGGGCCTGTCGACCTTCCTCGTCGGCGTGCTGCCCAACGCCGCCACGATCGGGATCGCAGCGCCGGTCATCCTGATCGTCCTGCGGCTGGCCCAGGGGCTGGCGCTGGGCGGCGAGTATGGCGGCGCGGCGACCTACGTGGCCGAGCACGCGCCCAACGGCCGGCGCGGCTTCTACACGAGCTGGATCCAGACCACCGCGACGCTGGGCCTGTTCCTGTCGCTGCTGGTCATCCTGGCGACCCGGACGTTCGCGGGCGAGGCGGCCTTCGCCGAATGGGGCTGGCGCATCCCGTTCCTGGTCTCGGTCCTGCTGCTCGGCGTCTCGGTCTGGATCCGCCTCCAGCTCTCGGAATCGCCGGCCTTCCAGAAGATGAAGGACGAGGGCAAGACCTCGAAGGCGCCGCTCACCGAGGCCTTCGGGCGGTGGACGAACGCCAAGGTCGCGGTGATCGCCCTGTTCGGCCTCGTCGCCGGCCAGGGCGTCGTCTGGTACACGGGCCAGTTCTACGCGCTGTTCTTCCTGCAATCGATCCTCAAGGTCGACGGCTATACGGCCAATCTCCTGATCGCGTGGTCGCTGCTGCTCGGCACCGGCTTCTTCGTGGTGTTCGGCTGGCTCTCCGACAGGATCGGCCGCAAGGTCATCATCCTGACGGGCTGCGCGGTGGCGGCCGCCACCTTCTTCCCGATCTTCAAGGGCATCACCGCCGCGGCCAACCCGAAGCTCGCGGCGGCGATCGAGACCGTGACGGTCACGGTCACGGCCGATCCGGCCGCCTGCGGGACCCTGTTCAATCCGGTCGGGACCCGGGTGTTCACAGCGCCCTGCGACAGCGCCCGCGATTTCCTGTCGAAGTCGTCTGTGCGCTACGCCACCGTGGCGGGCGCGGCCGGCCAGTCCGCCACGGTTCGGGTCAACGGCACCGAGATCCCCTACCCCCCGGGCGGCGCGGCCGAGGCCAACAGGGCTACCACGGCAGCGCTCCAGGCGGCGGGCTACCCGGAGGCGGGCGATCCCGGGATCGTCAAGATGGCGAACCCGTTCGATGTGTTCCGGTCGCAGGTCGCCCGGGTGATCGGCCTGCTGTTCCTCCTCGTGCTGTTCGTGACGATGGTCTACGGCCCGATCGCCGCCATGCTGGTGGAGCTGTTCGCGACCCGGATCCGCTACACCGCGATGTCGCTGCCCTATCACATCGGCAACGGCTGGTTCGGCGGACTGCTCCCGGCCACCGCCTTCGCCATGGTGGCTCAGACCGGCGACATCTATTTCGGCCTCTGGTACCCGGTCGTCATCGCGGTCGCGACGGTGATCATCGGCGTGCTGTTCGTGCCGGAGACCAGGGATCGCGACATCTTCACGGATGCCTGACACCCTCGGCCCCGGGGACGCCGACGTCGTCCGATCCTGTACGCCCGGGCCGTAGGCGCGGCCCGGGCGTTCGCCCTCGGGGCCTCGGCAGCGCGCCGAAGGCCGACAGGGGGAATCGCGATACGGCATCGCGTTGCGTGCGCCCGCTCCCGAAAGCGCCGCTGACCCCCTGCCCAATATGCGTTTCGTATCACAGTCGGCCGCGACAAATCTCTAATAAAGACTTTTTGTAAATAAATCTTGCAAAATATAAAAGTCTTGAAAGTCCGATTTCCGGTTTTGACTTACCCTGGATTGGCCTGATCACAGACAGCGCGAGAGGCAGGCAAGATGTCGCGCTTGACTATTCCAAGGCATGGCCATCATCGAATTTGCGGAACCATAAACGGTTTCCGGCCGTATATGGCATTCTTCACCAACCGAAGCCCAGGACTCCAGACGTGAACAACGCCTTTGCACAACTGTGCCGCAAGCCTGGCACGAGGCCGCCACTTATCCTTGTATGCTCTTGGTCGGCGGCGACGGTCGTCTTATGGGTGGCGATCGACATCCTCGCGGCACGGCCGGTCTGGTGGTGGTAAGCGCGAAGCGTTGCGTCAGTGATTCTGCTGATAGCCGCTCATGTAGGCGCCGAGCAGGTATCCCGACTGATGCGCGGCGAGATAGCCCACGGTGATCAGCACGTGGAGCAGATCGATCTCATACCGGGTGACGAAGATCGTCAAAGCTGTGAACATGATGACGGACGACGTCATGGCCAAGACGACGACCGTGTAGGACCGGCCGATGAGCCATCCTACCAAGAACAACATTGCCGCGACCAGCATCTCATCACCCAGGCAAGAACCGTTCGAGGAGATGCATCGCGCGATCATCCTGCAAAAATCTCGGGAATGATGACGTGGCGACGGCCTGATATCAAGCCCGGCCGCAACACGGAAAGACGTCTCGGGCAAATCCGATCTTTGATCCTAAAATATTGCAATCGATAATGTCCAGGAAATCGAAATTTAGACCATAATACTCTTGCTTGCGCCATGAGCATTACAGACAATCTCTCGATTGCCCGCGGTCCTGCATCTGATAGCGGCGCTGCTCGACCGATCTCGGGGGATCCTTAACGGCTCCGCCACCACGCCGCGGTCGCCATCGGGCCCCGCCGCGATCACGTCCGACGGGTCCGACGGCCGAGAATACCGGGGCCGTCGAACGCGTCCGGTGCCGTGAAGGGTCGACGGAGGTGGTGCCGCGTCAGTGCCGGAAGTGGCGATGGCCCGTGAAGACCATTGCCAGGCCGGCCTCATCGGCCGCCGCGATCACGTCCGCATCGCGCATCGAGCCGCCGGGCTGGATCACCGCCGTCGCCCCCGCCTCGGCCGCCGCCATCAGACCGTCGGCGAAGGGGAAGAACGCGTCGGACGCGACCACGGACCCGACCGCGAGGCTCTCGGACCGTCCCAGACGCTTGGCACCCTCGGCGGCCTTCCAGGCGGCGATGCGCGAGGAATCGACCCGCGACATCTGGCCGGCGCCGATCCCGACCGTGGCGCCGCCCTTCGCGTACACGATGGCGTTGGACTTCACGTGCTTGGCGACCCGGTAGGCGAACCGGAGATCGGCGAGTTCCGCCGCGCTGGGCGCCCGCCGGGAGACGACCTGAAGCGGCATGTCGTCGACCACGGCCGCGTCCCGGCCCTGGACCAGCAATCCGCCGGATAGGGTCCGGACCGTCTCGCCCGGCGCCCGCGGATCGGGCAGGCCGCCGGCCAGGAGCAGGCGCAGGTTCTTCTTGCCCGCGACGATCGCCGCGGCCTCCGGGGTGGCGTCCGGCGCGATGATCACCTCGGTGAAGATCTCGACGATCCTCTCCGCCGCCGCCGCGTCCAGGGTCCGGTTTAGCGCCACGATGCCGCCGAAGGCGGAGGTCGGGTCGCAGGCGAGCGCCCGCTCGTAGGCTTCGAGCAGGCTCGCGCCCTCGGCGACACCGCATGGGTTGGCGTGCTTGATGATCGCCACCGCGGCCGCGCGCGCAGATTCGAACTCGGCGACGCATTCGTAGGCGGCGTCCGTGTCGTTGAAGTTGTTGTAGGACAGGTCCTTGCCCTGGAGCTGGCGGGCGGTCGCCACGCCGGCGCGGGGCTTGCCTGGGGCCCGGTAGAAGGCCGCCGCCTGGTGCGGATTCTCGCCGTAGCGCAGACCCTGCGCCAGGGCGCCCCCGAAGGCGCGGAACGGCGCCGGCTCGTCCGCGCCGAAGCGGCCGGCCATCCAGTTGGCGATGGCGGCGTCGTAGGCCGCCGTGCGCGCGAAGGCCTTCTGGGCGAGCCGGCGCCGGAGGTCGGCCCCGATCGCGCCGTCGTTCGTCTCCAGGGCGGCGAGCACGCCGGCATAGTCCGAGACATCCGTGACGACGGCCACGTCCGCGTGGTTCTTGGCCGCCGCGCGGATCATCGCCGGCCCGCCGACATCGATGTTCTCGATGCAGTCGGCATCGGGCCTGTCGGCCGCGATCGTCGCCTCGAACGGATAGAGATTCACCACCAGGAGATCGATCGCCCCGATCCCGTGGGCCGCGAGGGCGGCCTGGTGCTCCGGGTTGTCGCGGATCGCCAGCAGGCCGCCATGCACCGCCGGGTGCAGGGTCTTGACCCGGCCGTCCATCATCTCGGGAAAGCCGGTCAGGTCGGCGACTTCCGTCACCGGCAGGCCGGCCTCCCGCAGCGCCCGATGGGTGCCCCCCGTCGAGACCAGCGCGATGCCGCGGGCATGCAGCGCGCGGGCGAAGTCGACGAGGCCGGCCTTGTCGGAGACCGAGAGGAGCGCGCGGGAGACCCGCACCTGATCGTGCGCCATGGTTTCGTGCCGGATGTTCGAGATTTTCGAGCGCGGTAGCATGGAAACGGGGAACCGGGCCAGACACGCGTCAGGCCGGCGCGACCCCTCGCAACGGCGCCGAGGCCCGGCGCTCGAAGCTCCAGCGCACCTCGACATCCTCCGACACGCTGAGATGGAGGACGATCTGGTCGGTGCGGCGGGCGCCGGTGAGGCCCGAGAAATACACGCTCTCCTCCAGGGCGATCTCGACGTTCTCCGCGCGGAACACCCAGATCTCACCGAGGGCCGAGGCCAGTTCGAGTCCCTCCGGCACCCCGCGTACGGCGATGCCGGGGTGGAGATGGAAGCGGATGGCCACGTCGTGTGGGCGTCGGCGCGCCCGGCTTCCCGCCTTGCCCTGGCGCAGGAACGCGTCCCGGCCCTCCAGGAGCGCCGCGGCGGCGAAGAGCTGCCAGCGCCGCTCGTGGACGATTCCGAATTCCGGTCCGAATCCGTTGTGCCGGGCCGCCAGCATGACGCTGTCGGCCTCCTCGGCCTGTTCGGCCGCGACCGCGGTCGGGCCGCTCAGGACCACCGGGCCGCGCCGCCGGATCAGCCAATCGGCCAGCTGGCGCTCGCCCCACCAGCCGTCGCGGGTGAGGAACCGGCACGAGGAGGTGCGAGCCACGGAGGCGGTGGAATGCGCCGCGGTGGACCGGGCCAGGAGGCGCAGGTCCGGCCCGCTCGCCGGCAGGCCGCAATTGACCACGATGCGCTGCGGTCCGCTCGACATCTCGAAGGCGAGGCAGCCGGCGCCGGCATTGATCGAGTACGGGAGCGGCGGGCTCGCGCCGACATCGGCCACGATCACGACCCGGCCGCCCTCCAGGCGCTCGTAGCCCGAATTCGGCGCGTGCATCAGCGGCCGGGCGAGCGCGCCGTCATAGACCAGCAGGGTCGCGAGATGGTCGGCGTCGGTGGCGCCCATGCCGTTGAAATGGCTGAGCGAGGCATCCGGATGGCGCAGCAGTCGCAGCAGCGGCAGCATCCGGTCGATCGCGCGCAGGAGCGCCAGCGGCGGCTCGACGCTCCGGCTCAGGTAGCTCTGGCGCAGGGGCAGCAGGTCGAGGAGCAGCTCCATGGCGAAGCGCGGATCGCGCGAGCGGTGGCCGCCATCGGTCAGGATCTGCCGGTCGAGCTCCCGCGACAGGATCCGGGTCGCCCGGCGCAGGATCGGCTGGATCCCGTCGCAGCACAGGCCGGCGTAGCAGAGCGCCACGGCGGCGTTCAGGCGCCATTGCGGCGGCACCCCCCGCCGCAGGTCGCGCTCGAGCTGCTGGGCGTTGCGGCCGATGGCCTTGAGGAAGTTCTGGTAGAAGGCGTGGTCCGCGCCCTCCAGCACGAGCGGCGACTGGCACAGGAACGAGATCAGCCGCCGCGCCGCCACCGGCGTCTGGCGGGCCAGCGCCGGATCGCCCCGCCCGGCGATGAAGTCGGCCACGAAGGCGCGGGCATTGGCCCGGGCCAGCGCCGTGTCGGCGGCGCGCAGGTGGCGCAGCCAGCCGAAGCCGTAGAGCTCGTCGGCCCATTCCGGCGAGGGCGGCGCGTAATCGAAGGGCGAGCCGCCGCTCGCCGCCAGCGACCGGCCGGCGAAGACGAACAGGCCGGCATAGATGTCGTCCGCGAAGGTCGCGTCGGAGGTGCGCAGGTCCTGGGGCGCGATCACCAGACCCGTGACCCGCATCCGGGCGAGGATGTCGGGGGATGCCGTGAGGCTCGCGCCGGCCGCGCGGATCGCGCGCACGGCCTCGCGCGCGAGGAGCCGATAGAAGCGCCAGCGGTCAGGCCCCCAAGCCACGCGATCTCCGAGCTGCGCGATTCTCACAAGGCCCCACGGCCCTGAGCCCTCGCGGACGAGGATCGGCTGGCACCCGTTGCGTAAGGCTAGAAGAGGCCTCTTAACCGGCGGTTTACGCTATGTCATGTCGGACGCCCCGAAGGCGAACCAACGCCCGGACCTCAGCCGGGCGCCAGGGCCGCCGCGAAGGCCCGCAGGTTCGCGCGCATCAGGTCGAGATAGGTCGGCGCCGGGCCGTCCGGACCGGAGAGCGCGTCGGAATAGACCTTGCCGCCGAGGCGGGCGCCGCTCTCCCGGGCGATCTGCTCCATCTGGCGCGGGTCGCTGATGTTCTCCAGGAACACCGCCGGCACGCGGTCCCGGCGGATCTGCCGGATGATCGCGGCCACGTCCCGGGGGCTCGCCTCGCTGTCGGTGGAGACGCCCTGCGGCGCCACGAAGCGCAGGCCGTAGGCCGCGGCGAAATACCCGAAGGCGTCGTGGGTGGTGATGATCCGGCGGCGCTCCGGCGGGATGCCGGCGATCGTGGCGCGCAGGTCCCGCTCCAGGGCGTCGAGCTTGACGATGTAGGCGGCGGCGGCCTCCCGGTAGGCGGCGGCATGGGCCGGATCGACCGTCGCGAGGCCGTCCCGGATGTTGGCGACATAGATCCGCACGTTGGCGACGTTCTGCCAGGCATGCGGGTCGACGGCATGGTCGCCGTGGCCGCCCTCGCCCTGCGCGTGCTCGTCCCGGGCGGGGATGGGCGTCACCCCCGTGGAGGCGACCACCACCGGCGCCCGGGTGCCGGAGGCCCGGATCAGCCGGTCGAGCCAGCCCTCCAGTCCCAGACCGTTCACGACCACGATGTCAGCCTCGGCGAGCTTGCGCGCGTCGGCCGGGGTCGGGCTGAAGCCGTGGACGTCGGAATCCGGCCCGACCAGGGTGGTCACCGTCACGTGCCCGCCGCCGACCTGCCGGACGAGGTCGCCGAGGATCGAGAAGCTGGCCACCGCCCGGACCGGCCTCCCCTCCGGCACCGCCCGGGCCGGGACGGCGAGGCCGAGGATCGCGAAGCCCACCGCCGCCTGGACCAAGGTCCGGATCGTTCCCGCCGCCCGCCGCACCGCCCCACTCCCTGAACCGTTCCGATCCGGTCTGCCCCTAGTGTAACAGTGTTACATACACAAGCGGGATACACGACCGGGGTCTGATGGGCGGCGTCGGGCGCCGCGGCCAGTTCGGCCTGGCGGCGTCCGGAGCGTGAGACGGAGGTTTCCATGTCCCGACGTTTGAGAGCCGCGATCCTCGTCACCGGGGCCCTCGGCCTGGGCTTGGCGGGCGCGGCCGCCGCCCGCGACCACGGCCCCGAGGGCTTCCGCGGGCATGGGCGCTGGAGCGCCCTCAGCCCCGAGGATCGGGCGGCGTTCACGGATGCCCGCATCGCCGCCCTGCATGCCGGCCTGACGCTCAATCCCGACCAGGAGAAGCTGTGGCCGCCGGTGGAATCGGCGATCCGCGACATGGCCAAGCTGCGCCAGCAGCGCCGCGATGCGATGCGCGACCGGCCGAAATTCCGCGACGACGCCCCGGCGGCCCTCCGGGCGATGGCCGATGCCGCATCGGCCCGCGGCGAGGCCCTGCGCAAGCTCGCCGACGCGTCGCAGCCGCTCTACGCCAGCCTCGATCAGGACCAGAAGCGGCGGGCGATGATCCTCGCCCGGCCGATGGGCCCGATGGGCGGTCACGGCATGCGGGGCGGGTGGCACCACGACCACGACCACGACCACGACGACGAGCACGGACGGGGCGGCGACGGGCGCTGACCGAAGGCCTTGATCCGCGGCGGCTGCGGCGGCACACCGCTGCCGCGGCGCCTCCCGTGTGCGGGCGGCCCTGGTCCGACCCCGTAGGTTTCATGGCGCGCCTTCCCGGCGACACGGCTCCCCTCCTCGTCCGGCTCTGGCGCACGTGGCTGTTTCCGCACCGGGCGACGCTGGCCGTGGTGCTGGTGCTGATCGCGCTGGTGGGCGCCTCGACCGGGCTCTATCCGGCGCTGATCAAGGCCGCCTTCGACGCCTTCGACCGCAAGGACGCGGCCGCGATCGCCTACGGGCCGCTGGTGGTGATCGTGGTCACCGCCCTGCGCGGCTTCGCCCTCTACGGCCAGACGGTGCTGACCAACCGGGTGGTCACGCGGGTCGAGGCCGACATGCAGGCGGCGCTCTACGGCCACCTGATCGAGTCCGATCTCGCCCAGCTCGGCCGCGAGAGCCCGGCGGCGCTGACCCAGCGCTTCACCACGGACTTCGCCTTCATCAAGGAGGCGCTCACCCGCATCTCGACGGTGCTCCTGCGCGACATCGCCATGCTGATCGGCCTCGTGGCGGCGCTGCTCTGGATGGACCCGGTGCTGACGCTGATCGCCGGCGTCACGGTTCCGTTCGTGGCGGGGCCGATCGGGCGGATCGGCCGGAAGCTCCGGCGGGTCTCGACCTCGACCCAGGAGCAGATGGGCGCCACCGCCAGCCTAATCTCCGAGAGCCTGCAGGGCGCGCGCGTCGCCAAGACCTACGCGATGGAGAGCTACCTCAAGGCCCGCGCCGCCGCGGCCCTCGACGAGGTGCGCCGGCTCAAGATGAAGGCCGCCAATGCCCGGGGCCGCCTCGATCCGCTCCTGGAGATCGGCGGCGGCATCGCGGTGGCGGGGGTGCTGGTTCTGGTCGGACAGCGGGTGCTGGCGGGGGAGAAGACGGTCGGCGACTTCACCGGCTACGTGGCGGCCCTGCTGCTGGCGGCCCAGCCGGCCCGGGCGCTGGGCAATCTCAACGCCATCCTGCAGGAGGCAGCCGCTGCGCTCCGGCGCTACTTCGACGTGATGGACGAGGCCGCCTGCATCCGCGAGGCGCCGGGCGCCCCGCCGCTGGCCGTGACCGACGGGGCGATCCGCTTCGAGGCCTTGCAGTTCCGCTACCGGCCCGACGCCCCGGCCCTGGAGGGGATCGACCTCGCAGTGCGGCCCGGGTCGGTGACGGCGCTCGTCGGGCGCTCGGGGTCCGGGAAATCCTCGCTGCTCAACCTCGTCCCGCGGCTCTACGACGTGACCGCCGGCCGCGTGACCATCGACGGCCAGGATGTCCGGGACGTCACCCTGGCCTCCCTGCGCGCGGCGGTGGCGGTGGTCTCGCAGGACGTGGTGCTGTTCGACGACACGATCGCCGCCAATATCGGTTTCGGCCGCCCCGGGGCCGCCCCGGCGGAGATCGAGGCGGCGGCGCGGGCGGCGGCGGCGCACGAGTTCGTCACGGCCCTGCCGGAGGGCTACGCGTTCCGGGTCGGACCCGGCGGCGGACGCCTCTCGGGGGGCGAGCGGCAGCGCGTGGCGCTGGCCCGCGCCTTCCTGAAAGACGCGCCGATCCTACTCCTCGACGAGGCGACCTCGGCCCTCGATTCCGAATCGGAGCGTCTGGTGCAGGAGGCGCTGACCCGGCTGATGCGTGGCCGCACCACCCTGGTGATCGCCCACCGGCTCTCGACGGTGCGCGAGGCCGATCAGATCGCCGTGATGGAGGCCGGCCGCGTGATCGAGACCGGCCGGCACGACGACCTGATCGCGGCCGCGGGCACCTATGCGCGATTGCACCGCCTGCAGCTGTCGGAGCCCGCGACGGCGGCGTGAGCCGCACCCGCGGCGACGCCGTCATGCGCCGGCTCCGTAGATTCGCGCGCCGGAGCGCGCCATAAGAGCCTCAGCCGATGAGGATGAGACCGTGAGCGACCTGACGTTCGACATCAAGAGTCACCCCGCCCCGCGGACCGCCGAGGAGCGGGCCGCGTTGATGGCGAATCCCGGTTTCGGCAAGGTGTTCACCGACCACATGGTCGTGGCGCGCTATGCGGCCGGGCGCGGCTGGTCCGATGTCCGGATCCAGGCGCGCGAGGCGATCCCCCTCGATCCGGCCGCCGCGGTGCTGCACTACGCGCAGGAGATCTTCGAGGGTCTCAAGGCCTACCGGACCGCCGATGGCGGCGCCGCCCTGTTCCGGCCCGAGGCCAACGCCCTGCGCTTCCGCCGCTCGGCCGAGCGCATGGCGATGGCGCCCTTCCCCGAGGACGCCTTCGTGGAGGCGATGCGCCGGCTGGTCGAGATCGACCGCGCCTGGATCCCCGACACCCCCGACGGCAGCCTCTACCTGCGGCCGTTCATGATCGCATCCGAGGCGTTCCTCGGCGTGAAGCCGGCCTCGGAATACCTGTTCGTGACGATCGCCTCGGCGGTGGGCTCGTACTTCAAGGATCCGACCGGCACCGTCACGGTCTGGATCTCCGAGCATTTCACCCGCGCCGCCCCCGGTGGCACCGGGGCGGCCAAGTGCGGCGGCAACTACGCGGCGAGCCTCGCGGCGCAGTCGGAGGCCGCCGCCCAGGGCTGCGAGCAGGTGGTGTTCCTCGACGCGGCCGAGCGCCGCTTCATCGAGGAACTGGGCGGTATGAACGTGTTCTTCGTGTTCGGGGACGGCACCCTGGTCACGCCGCCGCTCTCGGACAGCATCCTGCCCGGCATCACCCGGGATTCGGTGATCACCCTCGCACGGGAAGCCGGGATGACAGTCCGGGAGGAGCCCTACACGATCGACGCGTGGCGCGCCGACGTGCGGGAGGGCCGCCTGACCGAGGCCTTCGCCTGCGGCACCGCCGCGGTGATCACGCCGATCGGCACGGTGAAAGGCCGGGAGGAGAGCTTCACCATCGGGACCGGCAAGGCCGGACCGGTGGCACAGCGGCTGCGGAATCTCCTGGTCGATATCCAGCGGGGCAATTCCAATGATGCCCATGGCTGGTTCCAGAAGATCTTTTAGGGTTTCGCGGCGGTTCGCAGGGGCGTCGGGCGGGGCGGAATGGCGCGCGCCCACGCTCCCTCTGGGGGCTACCGGACGCACACATCGTCGACGAACCAGGGCAGCGGCCGGACACGGGTGCATCTCCGGCGGCGATGCGTGAACATCGTAGCCCGCAGAGGGGCGAGGGAAACGCGCGGATGACCGGAGCGGCGCCCCCCCCTCCGGAACCATCCGCCGGACCGTGGAACCCGGGCGTCCGGTCGGATCTGCCGGCCGCCTTCCTGCCGCTGATCACCGTCTACCGGCCTGAGCACGTCGAGACGCCACTGCGCGATGCCCTGGAGCTCAGCGACCTGTGCGGGCTGCCGGCCCGACAGCTCGTGCGGTTCAGGGCCAGCCGCCTCGTCGTCCACGAGGTCCTGATCCGGGTCATGTCGGACCTGTCCGTGCCGGTGGGGGCGGTCTACGCCGATCTCGGGGTGAACTTCCGGGCGATCGTCGCCACGATCCTGCGCGATGGGATCGAGCCCCGCCTCGGCGCGGTCGAGGCGACCCTGGCGGAGATCCGCGCCGCGGCCGACGCGGTGCTCGGCCGCGCGATCGCCGCGATCCTGGACGACCGCCCAACCCCCGCCCCGCCCGAGCCGGGCTGGCTCGATCGCCTTCTCGGCCGGCGCCCGGTCCCCGCCGCAGCGCCGCGCGAGGACCCCGCGACCCGGGCCCTGCGCCACCTCGAATCCTGGCAGCGGCGGGCCGCGGAGTCTGGCGACGGCCTGGAGATCGCCGCCTGCGAGGCCCTGCGCACCGTGGTGTCGGGTCTCATCGCCCGACAGAACACCCTGATTCGCGATGCATCCCTGCTGCGGAGCCTCGCCGGGACGCTGGTCTCGAACGGCTACGGCAGCCGCCGCATCGGCGAGCAGATCGAACCCTGGATCGCCAGCGTGGTGGAGGCGCGCGGCTACCGCCGGCTGGCGCCGCAGGACCATCCGGTGGTGATGAACGTCAAGGGCGCCTCGGCCTCCGGCAAGAGCACGATCCGGCCCTACCAGCTGGCCCTCGCCAGGCGTCTCGGCATGGCCTGGTCCGACTTCGCGGTGATCACCCCGGACGTCTGGCGCAAGTACCTCCTCGACTACGACAGCCTCGGCGGGGCCCATCGCTACGCCGGCACCCTGACGGGCTACGAGGTCGAGATCATCGACATGAAGCTCGACCGCTACGTCACCCGCAAGGCGGCGGAGGGGCGGATCTCCAATTTGCTGATCGACCGGTTCCGGTTCGACAGCTTCCAGGCCGAGGCCGGCTCGGACGGCGGCGGCCAGCTGCTCACCCGGTTCGGCGACCGGGTCTACATGCAGTTCATGGTCACGCCCCCGGCCGACACCGTGGAGCGCGCCTGGAAGCGGGGCGAGCTGTTCGGCCGCTACAAGGCGGTGGAGGACCTGCTCGCCCACAATGTCGAGGCCTATACCGGCATGCCGCGCCTGTTCTTCAACTGGGCGCTGGCCCGGGACAAGCAGGTGGTCTGCGAGTTCCTCGACAACAGCGTTCCGCTGGGGCAGCGCCCGCGCACCATCGCGTTCTGGGCCGGCGGGATCCTCAACATCCTGGACGTGAAGGGGCTGATCGACATCGACCGGTTCCGCAAGGTCGACATCTTCGCCTGCGGCCCCGATACGGTCTTTGCGGGTGCCGACCTGTCGGCGGCGGCCAACACCGCGTTCCTGCAGGCCTGCCTGAGCCGGATGGCGTCGATCCGCTTCGTCCAGGCCGGGACCGGGCGGGCGATCCTGCGCCTCGACCGCGGCCGGATCGTCGGACTGGACCGTGACGCCCTGGCGGTTTCGGACGCGGGGCCGGACTGGGCGGCGGCCCGTCCATTGCTTGGCATTCCAGCCGACGCCGCGTCGATTCCTCACCTCGACGAGACGCTGGACCCGGCCGACCACCCGACGCTCGGCGCATGGGGGCGGATTACCCAAGCCACGCAACCGGAATAATATCGCCGCCTGACAGTTCGTCCCGACCGTCGCATGCTGGTATATTGCATACCTGATGGGGATGTGCATGATCTGCAACGTACGAGACGGGCCACCGCAAGGCCGCGCCGCCCACGAGAGAGGCTCAGGGATGGAACGCCAGGATTCGCCTGCGGCGAAATGGTGGCAGCTCGCCTTCGGCGTGATCTGCATGGCCATGATCGCCAACCTTCAATACGGTTGGACCTTGTTCGTCGACCCGATCGATCAGCGGTATCACTGGGGCCGCGCGGCGATCCAGCTCGCCTTCACCCTGTTCGTCGCCACCGAGACCTGGCTGGTCCCGGTCGAGGCCTGGTTCGTCGACCGCTACGGCCCGAAGCTCGTGGTCGCCTTCGGCGGCGTGATGATCGCCCTCGCCTGGACGATCGATGCCTATGCCGACAGCTTGTTCCTGCTCTATCTCGGCGCCGTGACCGCCGGCATCGGCGCCGGCTCGGTCTACGGCACCTGCGTGGGCAACGCCCTCAAGTGGTTCCCGCACCGGCGCGGCCTCGCGGCGGGCGCCACCGCGGCGGGCTTCGGCGCGGGCGCCGCCATCACGGTGGTGCCGATCGCCCGGATGATCGCCACGAGCGGCTATCAGGACGCCTTCCTGTATTTCGGCCTCGGCCAGGGAGCGGTGGTTCTCGCCATTGCGTTCCTGCTGCGCAAGCCGGCCACCGCCGCCCCGATCCAGCGCAAGAGCCTGCGGCTGCCGCAGACCAAGGTCGACCGCACACCCCGCGAGGCGGTGCGCACCCCCGTCTTCTGGGTCATGTACGCGATGTTCGTGATGGTCGCCTCCGGTGGCCTGATGGCGGCGGCGCAGATCGCGCCCATCGCCCACGACTTCCAAGTGGCCGGCGTCCCGGTGAGCCTGTTCGGCCTCCAGATGGCGGCGCTGACGCTGGCGATCTCCCTGGACCGGATCTTCGACGGGTTCGGACGGCCGTTCTTCGGTTTCGTGTCCGACCATATCGGCCGTGAGAACACGATGTTCATCGCCTTCTCGACCGCGGCGCTCGCGGTGATCGTGCTCCTGACCTACGGGCACAACCCGATGGTGTTCGTCTTCGCTACGGCGGTGTATTTCGGGGTGTTCGGCGAGATCTACTCGCTGTTCCCCGCGACCTGCGGCGACACGTTCGGCTCCAAATACGCCGCCAGCAATGCCGGCCTGCTCTACACCGCCAAGGGCACCGCGGCGTTCCTCGTCCCCTTCGCCAGCCTGCTCTCGGCGGCCTACGGCTGGTCGGCGGTATTCACGCTGATCATCGTCCTCAACGTCACGGCGGCGGCCCTGGCCATGTTCCTGCTCCGCCCGATGCGGGCCCGCTACCTCGCCGCGGACGACGCCCCCGCGGCGCTCGCCGTTCAGCCGATCCGGGCGGCCTGAGCGCCGCTCTCCGATACGACACAAAGGACGCCGAACAATCACCGATTTCCCATCCACCCCCTCATCCTGAGGTGACGAAGCGAAGCGGAGGCCTCGAAGGAGGCATCCAGGGATCGCTGAGACCTCCGGAGCCCTCCTTCGAGGCCCGCTGACGCGGGCACCTCAGGATGAGGGGGTGGATGGGAGATCACCAATCCGGCCGGCGCCGAGCGCCGACCCAACCGATACGAATTCTCCGGAGACCCTGCGATGACCGCCCTGGCCAAGATCGTCCACACCAACCCCGAGGTGGAGGCCGAGCCGGATCTCACCGACGGCTTCCACCTCGTCATCGACGCGCTCAAGCTCAACGGCATCGAGACGATCTACGGCGTGCCGGGCATCCCGATCACCGATCTCGGCCGCATGGCCCAGGCCGAGGGGATGCGGGTCATCTCGTTCCGGCACGAGCAGCATGCCGGCAACGCGGCGGCGATCGCGGGCTTCCTCACCCGGAAGCCGGGCATCTGCCTCACGGTCTCGGCCCCGGGCTTCCTGAACGGCCTGACGGCCCTCGCCAACGCCACCACCAACTGCTTCCCGATGATCCTGATCTCGGGTTCCTCCGAGCGCGAGATCGTCGACCTGCAGCAGGGCGACTACGAGGAGATGGACCAGCTCGCCATCGCCAAGCCCCTGTGCAAGGCGGCCTTCCGGGTGCTGCACGCGGCCGATATCGGCATCGGCGTGGCGCGCGCCATCCGCGCGGCCTGCTCGGGCCGGCCCGGCGGCGTCTATCTCGACCTGCCGGCCAAGCTGTTCTCCCAGGTGCTGGACGCCGAGGCCGGCCTGAAGTCCCTGGTCAAGGTGATCGATCCGGCCCCGGCGCAGCGCCCCGCCCCCGAGGCGATCGAGCGAGCGCTCGCGGTCCTGAAAGCCGCCCGCCGGCCGCTGATCGTGCTCGGCAAGGGCGCCGCCTACGCGCAGGCCGACGACGCGATCCGGGCGCTGGTGGAGACCAGCGGCATCCCCTACGTGCCGATGAGCATGGCCAAGGGCCTCCTGCCCGACACGCACCCGCTCTCGGCCGGAGCGGCGCGGTCCACGGCGCTGAAGGACTCGGACGTGGTGCTGCTGATCGGCGCCCGGCTGAACTGGCTGCTGTCGCACGGCAAGGGCAAGAGCTGGGGCGAGCCGGGCTCGACCAAGTTCATCCAGATCGACATCGAGCCCCGGGAGATGGATTCGAACGTCGAGATCGTGGCCCCCGTGGTCGGCGACATCGCCTCCTGCGTGCAGGCGCTCCTCGACGGCATGGGCCAGGGCTGGCAGCAGCCCCCGGCCGACTGGATCGCGACGCTCAAGGCCAAGCGCGAGGCGAACATCGCCAAGATGGCCCCGAAGCTCATGAGCAACGCGTCGCCCATGACCTTCCACGCCGCGCTCGGCGCCCTGCGGACCATCGTGAAGGAGCGCCCGGACGCGATCCTGGTCAACGAGGGCGCTAACACCCTCGACCTCGCCCGGGGCATCATCGACATGTACCAGCCGCGCAAGCGGCTCGATGTCGGCACCTGGGGCATCATGGGCATCGGCATGGGCTTCGCCGTCGCGGCGGCTGTCGAGACCGGCAAGCCGGTCCTGTGCGTGGAGGGCGACAGCGCCTTCGGGTTCTCCGGCATGGAGGTCGAGACGATCTGCCGTTACGGGCTGCCGGTCTGCATCGTGGTGTTCAACAACAACGGCATCTACCGCGGCACCGACACCGACCCGACCGGCCGGGATCCCGCCACGACCGTCTTCGTGCCGGATTCCCGCTACGACCGGATGATGGAGGCCTTCGGCGGCACCGGCTACCACGTCACCACGCCGGACGAACTGACCCGGGCGGTGAACGCGGCGATGGATTCGGGCCGGCCGGCTCTCATCAACGCCGTGATCGACCCGGCGGCCGGCAGCGAGAGCGGCAACATCGGCAGCCTCAACCCGCAGAGCGGGATCCAGAAGAAGAAGTGAGGTACGGCCGGTTCGGGAATGCCCCTCCAACGGAGGCGCACGCCCGCCCTCCCTTTTGCGGGCTACGATACTCCACGCATCGCTGGCCGAGACGCTCTCTCCTCCCCCTTGCGGCTACGGGCGACACAGGCTTGAGGTCTCAGCAAGCTTGCCGGTCAGATCGGCGGGGCGCGGGTTCCCTCTCCCGTGCGGGGAGGCGTTGGCGGTGGGGGTGGTCCCGGACGACGCGCGGCGGTGCCTTCTGCACCACCCCCACCCCTGACCCCTCCCCGCAAGGGGGAGGGGAAAAGCGCTCAGTTTTCAAGATGTTGATGTCAGACTGCGAAGCGTGAGTCCGGTAGCTTCTGCGGGGAAAGGTGGCCTCCGAAAGGGGTCGCCCGTTGCCCCTATCCGGACGCGATCTGTGAACGGCGTAGCCCGGGCGGGAGGGGGTTGGGATCAGGTCTCGTCCCTCACCCGGCTCTCCGCGAGAGCAGACCTCTCCCGCCCGGGGGAGGATGTCAGAGGTCTCCGGAAGAACGGACCACACGCCGACCAGCCCGCCGTAGTGGCGCAGGCGGTATCGTCCGTCCTGGCGGAGCCGCCCGACAGCGCCTGAGCCTCAGGCCGGGGCGGTCCGGGCCGGAGCGCGCGCGGCCCCCGCCTCGGCCAGGAGCGCCGGGATGAGATCCGTCTGCGACACGATCCCGACGAGCCGGCCATCGGCACCGACCACCGGAAGGTGGTGGAGGCCCGCCTCCGAGAGCCGCAGCACGAGTTCGCCGGCGGGCATGTCCGGGCGGACGGGCTCGACCGGGCTCATGATGTCGGCGGCGCAGCCATGGGGCGCCCTGCCCCGCTCCGCGGTGAGGCGCAGCCGCCGCCCCCAGCCGAGGCGCGGTCCCGCCCGGTCCCAGGCCGCCTTGTCGAGGAGGTCGGTCTGGGTGACGATCCCGAGCACCCGGGCGCCCTCGTCGGTGACCGGCAGCGCCTTGATCCGGTGGTGGCGCAGCAGCCGCAGCGCCTCGCCGAGCGGCGCGTCGGGCGCCACCGCGATCACGTCGCGCGACATGATCGCCGCGCAGGTGATCGACCCGGAGCGGCGGCCATAGACCCGCATCTGCACCCGCCGCAGGATCTGCTCCAGATCGCCCCGGTCGACATCGAGCACCTGGTCGAAATCCTCCAGCGCCGCATCGAGGTCGGCGGCCCGGAACCCGACCCGGGCGTCGGAGGGCGGGTCGGCGGTCCGAGGGCCGGCCAGGCGCTGATGCGGGTAGGCGCGTCCGGTCAAGTTGTTGAACAGCAGGGCGGCGATGAGCAGCAGCAGCGAGTTCGCCGCCACGGGCCAGAGCACGAAGCCATAGCCGAGCGCGCGGATCGCCGGGCCGCCGAGCACCGCCGTCAGCGCGACGGCCCCACTCGGGGGATGCAGGCAGCGCAGGGCCATCATCAGGGCGATCGCCACCCCGATGGCGCAGGAGGCCGCGACGAACGGGTCGGGGATCCACGAGGCCGCCGTGACGCCGACCAGGGCCGCCACGACGTTGCCGCCGAGGATCGACCAGGGCTGCGCCAGCGGGCTCGCCGGGACCGCGAACAGCAGCACCGCCGAGGCGCCCATCGGGGCGATCAGGATCGGCAGCGCCTCCGAACCGACCGCGGCCCGGCAGACGAGGCCCGTCGCCAGGATCCCCACCAGGGCGCCCGCGGCGGCGCGCAGGCGCTCGCGCCGGCTGACCGGGCTCAGCTCCGGCAGGAAACGGCTCAGGAACAGGCGCATCGATCCGCGGCTCGCACAGCGACAGGACGGCGCGGGCCGGCGCCGTCCTGTCTCAGGATAGCAGAGGTCGGAGGGTCTCGGTCAGACCGCCCGGGCCTCGTGCATGGCCCGGATCTGGTCCGGCGTGTAGCCGAGGCCCTGCAGCACCTCGTCGGTGTGCTCGCCCAGCAGCGGCGAGGCCTTCACCTCGACGCTCATGTCGGAGAACTTGATCGGGCTTCCGACGGTCAGGTACGAGCCGAGCTTCGGGTGCGGGACCTCGACCACGGTGCCGCTGGCGCGCAGGGACTTGTCCTCGGCGATCTCCTTCATCGACAGCACCGGCGCGCAGGGGATGTCGTAGGTGCGCAGGATGTCGACGGCCTCGAACTTGGTCTTGTCCGCGAGCCATTCCTCGATGGTCTTGAAGATGTCGAAGATCTTGTCCTGCCGGGCGCGGGCGGTGTCGTAGCCGGGATCGGTGATCCACTCCTCACGGCCGAGCACCTTGCAGATCGGCGCCCAGGCATGGCCCTGGATGGTGAAGTAGATGTAGGCGTTCGGGTCGGTCTCCCAGCCCTTGCACTTGAGCACCCAGCCCGGCTGGCCACCGCCGCCCGCGTTGCCGCCCCGCGGCACCACGTCCGAAAATTCGCCGTGGGGGTATTGCGGATATTCCTCGAGGTAGCCGAGCGCGTCGAGGCGCTGCTGGTCGCGCAGCTTGACCCGGCAGAGGTTGATCACCGAATCCTGCATCGATACGGCGACTTTCTGGCCGGTGCCGGACTTGTTCTTGTGGTGGAGCGCCGTGAGGATGCCGATGGCCAGGTGCATGCCGGTGTTGGAATCACCCAGAGCCGCGGCGCTGACGGTGGGCGGCCCGTCCCAGAAGCCGGTGGTCGAGGCGGCGCCGCCGGCGCATTGCGCGACGTTCTCGTAGACCTTCAGATCCTCGTAGTGGTGGCCGTCCGAGAAGCCCTTCACGGAGGCGAGGATCATGCCCGGGTTCAGCGCCTGGATCCGCGCCCAGGAGAAGCCCATCCGGTCGAGCGCGCCAGGGCCGAAATTCTCGACCATGACGTCGGAATCCTTGATCAGCTTCTCCAGAACCTCCTTGCCGGCCTGGGTCTTGGTATCCAGGGTGAGCGAGCGCTTGTTGGAGTTAAGCATCGTGAAGTAGAGGGCATCCGCGTCCTCGACGTGGCGCAGCTGCGTGCGGGTGACGTCGCCGGAGCCGGGGCGCTCGACCTTGATGACGTCGGCCCCGAACCACGCCAGCAACTGCGTGCAGGCGGGCCCCGCCTGGACGTGCGTGAAGTCGATGATCTTGATCCCTTCCAGCGGCTTGCTCATGGGGCGTTCTCCCTGTCGGTGATGGCAGTTTCGGTGATGGCGGCCCCGGGCGGCCCGCCGGGACTCAGGAGGCCCGGTCCGGTCGATCCGATGCGGCTTCGAGTTCGGCCACGCGCTGGCGCAGCTGCTTCTCCGCGGTCCAGCGCTCGGTCTCGTCGCGGATCACCGCGACGATTCCCGTGATCCGGTCGGACGCGTCGCGCACCATCCCCACCGTGAAGGCGATGGAGAGCTGGCTCCCGTCCTTGTGGATCGCCGGCACCCTCAGGGTCTCCGCCCCGTAGCGGGTGATGCCGGTCTGCATCGTCTTCGCGTAGCCGTCCCAGTGACGGCGGCGGTGCCGCTCGGGCGTGATCAGGTCCAGGGTCCGGCCCAGAGCCTCCGCGGCGGCGAAGCCGAAGATCCGCTCGGCCGCCGGGTTCCAGACCGTGATCGCACCCTCCGGGTCGGCCACCACCACGGCGTCCCCGATGGCGGAGCTGAATCGGGCGACGTCGGACGAGGCACCGGCTCGCATGCGGGTCTCCGCGTCGGACATGGACGACCTTTCTCCCCCGGCCTGGAGTTAAAGTTCCAGATCGTCGGCCCAGCACCGCTGATCTGCGTCCGGACCGCTGGTATTTGGTATGCCATATGCCGGAATGCGTCAATGACGTGGCCATGAGCTGCACTTTCATGCTGGCCCGTTCTGTAGCCCGCCTGTTCGGAAAGGGGCCTCGGGGTGGCCGTCCGGGTCGGGCGCGTTCTCATATTTGCCGCTTTCGGCGGGCAGGAGCGCGCCCATCCGACAGCTCGGACCGGCGGTTCGGCGATCCGCCCTGGAGACCACCCCGGTGATCCGATTCGAGAAAGTCAGCAAGGTCTACCGGACGGACGGTCACAAGCGGACCATCCTGGAACACGCGTCGTTCACCCTGAAGCCGGGCGTCTCCTACGGGATCCTCGGCATCAACGGCGCCGGCAAGTCGACCACGATGCGGCTGATCGCCGGGACCGAGGACCCGACCCGGGGCAAGATCCACCGCGGCCTGCGGGTCTCGTGGCCGCTCGGCTTCGCGGGCGGGTTCCACCCGAAGATGACCGGCCGCGACAACGTCATGTTCGTGGCCCGGATCTACGGGGAAGATCCGCGGAAGGTCCTGGAATTCGTCGAGGACTTCTCGGAGCTCGGCAGCTACCTGGACGTGCCGATCTACACCTACTCGTCGGGCATGGGCGCGCGCCTCGCCTTCGGGATGAGCATGGCGATCCCGTTCGACTGCTACCTGATCGACGAGATCACCTCGGTCGGCGACGCCCGGTTCTCCAAGCGCTGCGACGAGGTCTTCTCCCAGCGCCGCAAGCATGCCGACGTCATCATGGTCTCGCACTCCATGGAGGTGATCCGGCAATGGTGCTCGCAGGGCCTCGTGCTGCTCAACGGCCGCGCGATCATCTACGAGGACGTCAACGACGCCATCGAGGTCTATCGGCGCCTGAACGCGTGAGCCGGGACGTGGCGCGGCCGTAAAGACATGCTTTTGCCGTCTCCGCGTGGGACAGGCTTCGGACGCGTGCGCTGCGGCCCGGTCGAGAGCCTCGGCGGGGGTCGACCTTCGAGGCCGGGGAGGCCGGGAATCAAGCCATGAACATGGAGATCCGGAAAGCCGAGGGGCAGCCGGTCACGACTGCGGCCCGCCAGCAGGCGATCACCGAGTCGCTGCGCCAAATCGCCCGCATGTCGCGCTTCGCCGACCGCAAGAAGGGCATCCGGTCCTACCAGAGCCACGTCAAGAACGATCCCTGGGTCCCGGTTCTGTTCGCGCTGTGCTTCGTGCTGCCGGCGCTGGCCGGGGCGGTCTATTACGGATTGATCGCCTCGGACCGGTACGTCACCGAAGCGCGGTTCGCGATCCGGCCGGCCATCGGCACGGCCGACAAGGCGACCCCGGATTCGGTCGGGACCAGTTCGGGTGTGCCGAGCCAGATGGTGGCTCAGGACACGATGATCACCCACGAATACATCCTGAGCCGACCGATGCTGGAGACGCTCGAGGCGCAGCTGCCCCTGCGCGAGTGGTTCGGCAACGAGGGCATCGATTATTTCTCGCGCTTCGACCCGAACAAGCCGATCGAGAAGTTCCTTCGCTACTGGAAGCGGCGCGTCGATATCGAGATCGAGCCCGGATCCGGGATCATGGCGGTCAGCGTCCAGGCGTTCGACCCGGATCAGTCCCTCGCCATCACCAAGGCCGTCATGAAGGAGGCCGAGCGGATGGTGAACGACCTCAGCGTCAAGGCGCGTGAGGATGCGGTGGCCGAGAGCACCCGCGAGCTGAAGCTCGCCGAAGAGCGGATGACCAAGATCCGCGTCGCGATGCGGGACCTGCGCAACCGCGAGGGCGTGCTCGACGCGCAGAAGTCGAACGAAGTCAATCTGAAGATGGTGGCCGAACTGCGCGCGGCCCGCATCAACCTCGCGGTCCAGCTCGCCATCGGCCAGCGCGACCTCGGGCCGGAATCCCGCCGGATCATCGACATCAAGCAGCAGATCAGGGATCTCGACGACAACATCAACCGGATCGAGCGGCAATCCGCCAGCCAGGATCCGGAGCAGAAGCGCCTGCTCTCGGACGCGCTGACGCGGTTCGAGGCGCTTGAGAACGATCGCAAGAACGCCGAGAAATACTATCAGCAGGTGCTGACCGCCTACGAGCGCGCCCGCATCGTCGCATCCCGGCAGATCGAGTTCTTCAGCCCGATCGTGGAGCCGGTCCGGGCCGAATCCTCGACCGAGCCGCGCCGGATGCTGATGATCAGCCTCGTCACCGCGGGCGCCGCGGTCCTGTTCGCGGCGGCGATGTTCGCCCGCAAGATGATGTCCTGACGGTCCGCCCCCGGGAGCGGCGGACGGTTCAGGCCGGGATGTCGGACCGACCGGCCGCCGGACCGACGGTTCCACCGGTCCAGCCCTGCGACCGCCAGCCGTCGGCACGCTCGTCGAGATCGATCGAGCCCGCCTGATCCAGGATGGTCAGCACATGGTCGGCCCGGGAATCCTCGACCCGGACCGTCACCAGGGTGCCGCCCCGTCGCACGCCCTCGGCGTAGGTCTCGGCCTCGCCCTCGCTCAATCCCGCCCCGGTGAGACCGCCGATCAGCCCTCCGGCGGCGGCCCCGACGCCGGCGGCGGTGACGGTCGCCACGAGCCAGCCCGCGGCCACGACCGGGCCGAGGCCGGGGATGGCGAGAAGCCCGAGGCCGGCGAGCAGGCCCGCACCGCCGCCGAGCACGGTCCCGACCGTCGCGCCGGTGCCGGCGGAATCCACTGCCTCGACCGGTTCATGCGCCTTGTCGATCGGCGGCAGCGCGGTGGCGCCGGGCTCGCCCCGGTTCGAGATGATGCTGATGTCGGCGTGGGGGATGCCGGCCGCCTCCATCTGATCCACCGCCCGGGCAGCGGCCTCGTAATCATCGAACAGAGCGGTCAGAGCGCGCGCGGCCATGGAAGTCTCCCGAGTCGACGGGCCGTGGGCCCGGATGCTCGGCGACGGCACCGCCGGTCGGTGCAGCCCGGGATTGGTCCCGCAGTCCCGCGCGGTGCGATCGCCGACCGATCAAGCGGCGGGGCCGCACCGGGTTCCCGTCCTGCGCCGCGACCGCCTTAACGGACCGCTAACCATCCGCCCGGCAGATCTTGCCGGGTCCGTCGCGCGGGATGCATCCGCGGCGGAGGGCGATGGGTGGGATCGATGGCGGAGACGGCGATCGCGCCGGCACGAACGGGCGTCGCAGCGATGCTGGGACAGTTCGCGCTGCCCACCCGCGGCGACATGCAGGCCCTGTCGAAGCGCTCGGACCTCCTGTTCGCCACCGGCGTGCTGGGGATCCTCGCGGTCCTGATCTTCCCGCTGCCGGCCATGCTGCTCGACCTGCTGCTGGCGGTCTCGATCATCACCTCGGTGCTGATCATGATGACCGGCCTGTCGATCGACAACCCGCTGGAATTCACGGTCTTCCCGACCCTGCTGCTCATCGCGACGATGCTGCGGCTGGCCCTCAATCTCGCCTCGACCCGCCTGATCCTCGGTCACGGCCACGAGGGCACGGCGGCGGCGGGCCAGGTGATCGAGGCCTTCGGCCATTTCGTGATGGGCGGCAATTTCGTCATCGGGATCATCGTGTTCGCGATCCTGATCATCGTGAACTTCGTCGTCATCACGAAGGGCTCGGGCCGCATCGCCGAGGTCGCGGCCCGCTTCACCCTCGATGCGATGCCCGGCAAGCAGATGGCCATCGACGCCGATCTGTCGGCGGGGCTGATCGACGAGAAGGCCGCCAAGGCCCGGCGCGCGGCGCTGGAGGAGGAATCGTCCTTCTTCGGCGCCATGGACGGTGCCTCGAAATTCGTCCGCGGCGACGCGATGGCGGCCCTGATGATCACCTTCATCAACGTCGTGGGCGGCATCATCATCGGGGTGGCGCAGCAGGGCCTGAGCTTTGGGGAGGCAGCCAAGAGCTACACGCTGCTGACCATCGGCGACGGCCTGGCCAGCCAAGTCCCGGCCCTGATCGTCTCTACGGCCGCGGGCCTCCTCGTCTCGAAGGCCGGCGTGAAGGGCGCGGCCGACAAGGCGCTCGGCAAGCAGCTCGCGCATTATCCGAAGGCGCTCGGCATGTCGGCGGCCGTGATGCTGCTGATCGCCCTGCTGCCCGGGATGCCGATGCTGCCGTTCCTCCTGCTCGGCGGGGGCGCGGGCTACGCCGCGTGGCGGATCAGCAAGACCGCCAAGGAGGCACCGCCCGTCGACGCGGAGGGCGTCCCGATCGACGCCAAGGCGGTCGCGGCCGCGGCGGCCGCCAAGGAGGAGACGGTCACCGACCTCTTGAAGCTCGACGACCTGAAGCTCGAGATGGGCTACGCCCTCCTCGCCCTGGTCAACGGCGAGGGGCAGGACCGGCTGACCGATCAGATCAAGGCCCTGCGCCGGCAGCTCGCGGCGGAACTGGGCTTCGTGATGCCGTCCGTGCGCATCCTGGACAACGTCCAGCTCGACGCCAACACCTACGTGGTCCGGGTGAAGGAGATCGAGGCCGGCACCGGCCGGATCTTCCCGGGCCAATTCATGGCGATGGACCCGATGGGCGGGCAGGTGCAGCTGCCGGGCCAGCACATGCTGGAGCCGACCTTCGGCCTGCCGGCGACCTGGATCGACGCCTCGCTCCGCGACCAAGCCCAGCTCAAGGGCTACACGGTGGTGGACGCCGCCACGGTGGTCTCGACGCACCTCACGGAGGTGATCAAGGCGCATGTCTCCGAACTCCTCAACCACGTCGAGGTCTCGAAGCTGCTGCGCGAATTGCCCAAGGAGCATGCCGAGCTGCTCAAGGAGATCGTGCCGTCGCAGATCTCCACCACCGGAATCCAGCGGGTGCTGCAGTTCCTGCTGGCCGAGCGCGTCTCGATCCGGGATCTCGGCGCGATCGTCGAGGCGGTCGCGGAGGTGGCGGGCGGCGTGAAGAACCCCCGCGACGTGGTCGAGCACGTTCGCGCCCGGCTCGGCCGCCAGATCTGCGCCCAGTACCAGGATCAGAACGGCACCTTGCCGATCATCACCCTGTCGCCGGCCTGGGAGCAGGCCTTCCTGGACGCGATCGTCGGCGAGCGGGAGGAACGCTACCTCGCGATGCAGCCCTCGAAGCTCAGCGAATTTGTCACGGCGGTGCGCGACCGCTTCGAGACGGCGGCCCGCCAGGGCGAGATGCCGGTCCTGGTCACCTCGGGCCAGACCCGGCCCTTCGTGCGCTCGATCATCGAGCGGTTCCGCCGGGAAACCCCGGTGATGAGCCAGGCCGAGATCCATCCGCGGGCGCGGCTGCGGACGGTGAACTCGATCTGAGTGGACCGCAGGCGGTGGGGCCTTCCCCTGCGCCGGGCAGCGCTGCGCTGCTTCTTCGACGTTCCAGTTCGGGGCGAAGCGGGCCGGACCCGTACCTCTCCTTCCGAGCTGCGGGCTACCGGAGCCACAGATCGGGTTTGGGATCATTGCCCGGTCGAAAGGTGTTGCGGTTCAGAACCGATTTGCACCCTCCCCCTCCGCGGGGGGAGAGACGCGGAGCCCGCCCGTCCTCGTCGTCCACGACGGTGGACGCGCCCGGCCGCCGGTCTCACACCGCCTTCTGCTTGAGCTCCCGCTCCAGCTCGTGTGCGTCGAGGCCGGGGATGGTGACGGGCGGCTCCGGCACCGGGGTCGCCTTCGGTCCCTGCGCGGCGGTGCCGATGGCCGCGGCCAGCCGCGAGCGCTCGAAGGCGATCACCACGATCACCGAGATCAGGGCCGGGATCCAGAAATAGAAGATCCGGAAGATGATCACCGCCGCGATGATCGCATCCTTCTGGGCCTCGTCGGTGATGTGCATCGCGGTGATGAACACGATCTCGAACACGCCGAGGCCGCCCGGGGCATGCGAGGCCAGGGCCACCGAGAACGAAGCCAGGAAGATCGCGAGCACCGGGATGAAGCCGGGATTCATCGCGTCCGGCAGGGCGAAGTAGATGATGCCCGCCGCGCCGAGCAGCTCCAGCGGCGCGGCCAGGAGCTGCCGGGCCATGATGCCCGGGCGGGGATATTCGAGCTTGAACGCGCGGATATGCAGGGGCCGCAGGCGCAGGATCGAGCCGATCACGTACAGCCCGACGAAGCCCAGCATGCCGATGCCGACGATCAGCGCGGCCTTGGGATCGGTCAGGAAGCCCGGCAGCTTGCCTTCGAGCCGCGATAGCAGGTTCGGGTCGACCACCAGGGTGAAGCCGCCGAGCAGGACCGTGCCGAGGAAGAACGTGAAGGAGCACAGGGCGACCAGGACGGCGACCTGCGCCGCCGTCAGCCCCTTGGCCGTGTAGGCCCGGTAGCGCACCAGGGCGCCGGAGAAGACCGAGGCGCCGATATTGTGCGAGAGCGCGTAGGTCGTGAAGGAACAGAGCGAGACGAACTGCCACGAGATGTGGCGCACCCCCAGATGCAGCAGCGCGATCCGGTCGTACCAGGCCAGGGCCGCGTAGGCGACCAGGGTCGAGAACGCCGCCAGCAGGATCCGGTGCGGCGGGATCGCGAGGATCGCGGCCCAGATCGCCGCGAGGGATGTAGTCTTCAATTCCTGGTAGAGGAAGTAACCTGACACGACGACGGCGGCGAGGCCGATGACCGGCCAGATGAACTCGCTGATCTTCTTCATGAACACCGACGCCCCGGGGAGTGCCCCTGATGCGCCGTCATGCGACGCCCTGCAAGCGGCGTGACGCCACCGTGGAACCCCCTTGTCAGGGGATCATGACGGTTTCGTGCCGCGCGCACGGTCAAGCCCGCCGCCGCGACACGCCTCAGCCCCGGGCGCGGTTCAGCCCGATCCCATCCATCGCGGCCTGATCGCGGACCGATTCGGCCACCCGCTCGGCGGTGCGCTCGCGATCGTTGAGGATCTCGACCTTCTTCAGTTCCTCGAAGGCCTCGCCGAGCTCGGCCTTGGCCTCGGCGAGCTGGCCCTCCAGCGCCTGGGCGGACTGGCGCATGTTGTCCCGGCGGGTGGCCGCCGCGCGGGCATAGGTCGGGTAGGCGAAATGACCGACATCGGTGATGCCGGCGCGTGCCTCCTCCACGGAGACCTCGCGGTCGAGCTCCACCGCCATCCGCTGGAAGTCGGCCATCATCATCTCGATCTGGGTCACGCGACGGCGCTTCTCGTCGACCTGGAAGCGGCGCAAGCGGATCAGCGTGTCACGCGATTTCATCTGGACGCTCACTCCACGCAACGCTCAAGGCCCCGCCCGGGATCGCGCCCGGCCCGTGCCCCTAGGCCCCGCCGACGATCTGGCCGAGCCGTGCGTAACCATCGCCGATGGACGTTGCTTCTTCCTTACTTTGCCCCAGAAAAGCCTCAAGGTGCGGCATGAGCGCAACGGCCTCGTCGACCTCCTGCGAGGAGCCGGCGCGGTAGGCGCCCAGGCGGATCAGCTCCTCCATGTCGGCATAGGTGGACAGCACCCGGCGGGCCCGGCGGACCACCGGCAGATAGGCCGGATCGCAGGAGCGCGGCATGGTCCGCGAGACCGAGCGCAGCACGTTGATCGCCGGGTAGCGCCCGCGCTCGGCGATGGCCCGCTCCATGACGATGTGGCCGTCGAGGATGCCGCGGACGGCGTCGGCCACGGGCTCATTGTGATCGTCGCCCTCGACCAGGACGGTGAACAGCGCCGAGATCGTCCCCTGCCCGACCCCGGGCCCGGCCCGTTCGAGCAGGCGCGGCAGTTCCGAGAAGACCGTCGGGGTGTAGCCCTTGGCGGTGGGCGGCTCCCCCGCCGCGAGGCCGATGTCGCGCTGGGCCATGGCGAAGCGTGTGATCGAGTCGATCATGCACAGGACCTTGGCGCCCTGATCGCGGAAATACTCGGCGATCGAGAGGGTCGCGTAGGCGGCGTTGCGGCGCATGAGCGCCGGCTCGTCGGAGGTGGCCACCACCACGACCGAGCGGGCCAGCCCGGCGGCGCCGAGATCGTCCTGGAGAAACTCCTGGACCTCGCGGCCGCGCTCGCCGACGAGGCCGATCACCGCCACGTCGGCGGCGGTGTAGCGGGCGAGCATCGACAGCAGCACCGACTTTCCGACGCCGGAGCCCGCGAAGATGCCCATCCGCTGACCGGCGCACATGGTCAGGAAGGTGTTGATGCACCGGACGCCGAGATCCAGCGGCGGCCCGACCCGGCTGCGGGCGTGCGCGGGGGGCGGATCGGCCCGCAGGGCGTAGACGTCCGGCCCCTGCGGGAGGGGCCCGATCCCGTCCACCGGCCGCCCCAGGGCGTCGACCACCCGGCCCAGCCAGCCGCCGGAGGGGCGGATCGCGCCGGCCGATTCATCGCGCACATAGGCCGGGCAGCCGCGGCGGACGCCCTCCAGGGATCCGAACGGCATGGCGAGCGCCCGGTCGCCCTGGAAGCCGATGATCTCGCAGGGCACCAGCCCGTGGCCGTTCGCCCCCTCCACGTCGATCCGGCCGCCGAGCCGCATGGCGGCGACCGGTCCGGCGACCTCCACGAGGAGGCCGCGGATCGCCACGACCCGGCCGAAGGTCTCCAGCACCTCGACACGGTCCAGGGCCGCCCGCGCCGCCGCCAGCGAAGAGACGGATCTTGCCGAATCCTGTGTCATGAGCCGCGCTCTCAACGCTTCGTTTACCGGCCTCCTTAACACTGCGCTGGACGGGCACGTAGCGGCTCGATCCGGCGGTGTTCGACGGCCAAGCTCGACGAAAAGTCGGGCCCCTGTGTCCGGTGAACCACAGGTCTGAGCGAAGCGTTGCGTGAGAAGTACTTACACCGCCAGGGCGGATGCCCTGGCCGCGAACGGGGTGGAATCACGGCCGTGAACGGGACCGGGGGAGCAACATTCCTTCGGTCAAACGCGCGGATCCGGGAACGAGCCGCTTGCGGGTGGGAATCAGGTTTTGTTAACGATTAATCCATAGCGTTCCACGTCAAGAGCGACGGAGCGCCCGTCCACAGGCCGGTGGCGGGCGAACGGTGGGGACGTGTCTGCGCGCTGATGCGGCCGGCTGGGCTGGGGACCGACGATGCGGGTACTTTTGATCGAGGACGACAGCGCGACCGCGCAGAGCATCGAGTTGATGCTCAAGTCCGAGAACTTCAACACCTACACCACCGACCTGGGTGAGGAAGGGATCGATCTCGGCAAGCTCTACGATTACGACATCATCCTCCTCGATCTGAACCTGCCCGACATGTCGGGCTACGAGGTGCTGCGCAACCTGCGGGTGGCGAAGGTCAAGACGCCGATCCTGATCCTGTCCGGCATGGCCGGCATCGAGGACAAGGTGAAGGGTCTGGGCTTCGGGGCGGACGACTACCTCACCAAGCCGTTCCACAAGGACGAGCTGGTCGCCCGCATCCACGCCATCGTGCGCCGCTCGAAGGGCCACGCCCAGTCGGTGATCACCACCGGCGACCTGATCGTGAACCTCGACCAGAAGACCGTCGAGGTCGGCGGCGCCCGGGTGCACCTGACCGGCAAGGAGTACCAGATGCTGGAACTCCTCTCCCTCCGGAAGGGCACGACGCTCACCAAGGAGATGTTCCTCAACCATCTCTACGGCGGCATGGACGAGCCCGAGCTGAAGATCATCGACGTGTTCATCTGCAAGCTGCGCAAGAAGCTCGCCAACGCCAGCCAGGGCAAGAACTACATCGAAACCGTCTGGGGCCGCGGCTACGTGCTGCGCGAGCCGATGGACGGCGAGGAGCGCATGGCGGTCTGAACCGCCTCCCATCCGGTCCCGAAAACCCCGTGCGGTCCGACCGCGCGGGGTTTTCGCATTTTCGGACGGTCGCAACGCACGCTCTTCCCCGCAAGGGGGAGGGAAAAGTGCTCTTCTTTCAGCGCGGCGGCGCCGAATACGAAGTCAGTATCGGCCATTCTCCCGCGAGACCCGTCACACTTGTAGCTGAGAACGCGATTGCGGGTTGGTGGACCGGCAGCCTCAGCGCTGTCCCGTGAACACCTGGGCGGCCGGGGCGATCACCACGTAGCCGCCGCAGGGGGCGGACCGGCTGATCACGGCGCTGGCGATCCCCCAGACGTAGGTGCCGCCCCGATCCTGCGCGACCACCGGCCCGCCGGAATCGCCGAAGCAGACCCGGGCGCCGTTCGCCCGCGCGATGGTCAGTCCCGTACTGCTGGCCGCGAGCGGCGTGAGGCTGGCCGTCCGCAGCCGCCCGACCATGCGCCCGGAGAGGCCCGCCCCGGCGATCCGCAGGCTCTTGGGCACCCGGCGCGGCTCGGTCGCCAAGGCGATCGGGCGCCGGTCGCGCACCGGCTCGGTGAGGCGCAGCACGGCGAGGTCGAGGGAGAGGTCGGCGAGGCTGACGTCCGGCGCCGCGTTCGGCAGCATCTCCCCGGGATCGGGACTGTAGCGGGCGGCGATCCGGGCCGCGTAGACCCGCCCCGCCGGCTCGCTGCCGCGGAAGAACACCACCAGGGCGCCGAGGGGATCGCCGTTCACGCAATGCGCCGCCGTCAGCACGAGGTCCGGGGCGATCAGCACCCCTGTGCAGCGGGTCAGGCGCAGCGCCTCCTCGGGCTGGGTGATCGTGCCGATGGCGACAGTCGCCTGCGCCAGGGCGTCCCGTCCCGCCGGGGCGCCGCCCTCGATGGCTGCGGCCGGCCCGGACAGGCCGAGCCCGAACGCCAAAACCGCGAACCGCGCACCGAAGGTCGTGAAGATACTCACCTGCGGATCCCTCCCGGCGCCGTGTCCCGCCATGGGACGGCCCGAACCACAGATGCCGTCCGCCCGGACCGGCGCAAGCGGGCGAGAGGACGCGGGCGCGGCGATCAGCGGGCTACGGTCCAGGTGGTCGTGCCGTCCTTGTTGTCCTTGACGGTCACGCCCAACGCCGCGAGCGCGTCCCGGGTCCGGTCGGAGGCGGCCCAGTCCTTGGCGGCCCGCGCGGCGCGGCGCTCGGCGATCAACGCCTCGACCGCCGCGACGTCGATGCCGGCGGCGGCGACCTGTTCCTGCTCGCGGCCGCTGCGGGTGCGGGTCAGCAGCCCGAACAGGTTCGCGCCCGCCCGCAGGCCCGCCGGTTGCGCCTCGGCGCCCGCGAGCCGGTGGAGTTCGTTGATCGCCGCCGGTGTGTTGAGGTCGTCGCACAGGGCATCGACCACCGCGCCGGGCATGGCGGGGGCGGCGGGTTCGTCCCCGGCGGCGTTGTACCACCGGTCGAGCACGCGGCTCGACTCCTCGAGCCCGCGCAGCGTCCAGTCGATCGGCTGTCGATAGTGGGTCTTGAGCATGGTGAGGCGCACCACCTCCCCCGGCCAGTCCTTCAGCACGTCGCGGATGGTGATGAAGTTGCCGAGCGACTTCGACATCTTCTCCCCCTCGACCTGGAGGAAGCCGTTGTGCAGCCAGACATTGGCCATCACCGGCGTGCCGAAGCAGCAGCGCGACTGGGCCACCTCGTTCTCGTGGTGGGGGAAGATCAGGTCGATCCCGCCCGCATGGATGTCGAAGGTTTTGCCGAGGTGCTTCGCCGACATCGCGGAGCACTCGATATGCCAGCCGGGCCGGCCCGGCTCGGCGATCCCGGCGGGGGACGGCCAGGACGGCTCGCCGGGCTTCGACGGCTTCCACAGCACGAAATCCAGGGGCGAGCGCTTGTAGGGCGCGACCTCGACCCGGGCGCCGGCCTCCATCTCGTCGAGGGGGCGCCGGGACAGGCCGCCGTAATCCGGCATCGACGGCACGTCGAACAGGACGTGGCCCTCCGCCACGTAGGCGTGGCCCGCGCGGACCAGCGCCTCGATCATCGCCACCATCTCGGCGATGTGGTCGGTGGCGCGGGGCTCGACGAAGCGGGGCCGCTCGCCCGCCACGTTCACGTCCTCCGGCATCAGGACGCCGAGGTCGCGCACGTCCCGGTGGAACTGGGCCAGCGTCCCGTCGGTGAGGTCGCGGATGGTGATCCCGCGCGCGGCCGCCCGGGCGTTGATCTTGTCGTCCACGTCCGTGACGTTGCGGGCGTAGGTCACGTGCGCCGGGCCGTAGAGGTAGCGCAGCAGCCGGAACAGCAGGTCGAAGACGATGATCGGCCGGGCGTTGCCGATATGGGCGGCGTCGTAGACGGTGGGGCCGCAGGCGTAGAGCCGGACATGCGCGGGATCGATCGGCGCGAAGGTTTCCTTGGTGCCGGTCAGCGTGTTGTGAAGCCGCAACATCGGCGCCATGAAATCCATCCTCCGCCCGGCGCCGCGGCCGGCGCGCGACGCCCCGCTACCGCCGGCCAAATCCACCCTGCCGTCAAAGACCTACGGGTCGCGCACGGCGAAGAGCGGCAGAACCGTGGCGCTGCAAACCACACCGCCACCGCATCCTGTTGCATCGCCGCGACGGCGCGGCGCGCGTGATCGGGCTAACCCAAAAGCGTGAGGAATTCGAGAAGGCCTTCGCGCCATCCGGGTAAGGCTTCCTTAACCGCGCCGTCGGACCGTCCGTCCGACGTTCCTCACGCCACAGATCCTGTGCCCAAGGACCCTCCATGCGACGCTCGGCCACCGGTTTCCTCGCCCTCGTGACCGCCCTTGCCACCGCCGGACTGGCGCATGCCGCCCTGGCGGGCAGCGACGGCGAGACCCCCGCGAAGGCGCCCGGCCACGTCGAGAAGACCTTCCTGATCCCGTCGAGCGACGGATACGGCGTCGGCGAGTGCCTGACGACGCCCGGCAGCAGCTGCGGTCAGGTCGTCGCCAACGCGTGGTGCGAGGCGCAGGGCTACGCCGCCGCCAATGCCTACGGCATCGCCGCAGCCGACGAATATACCGGCGCCATCAGCCAGCCGATCTCGACCCCGACCGAGCGCCCGATCCGCATCACCTGCCAGGATTGAACCCGGCCGGACGGGGCGACCCCGCCCCCGGTCAGCCCTTCAGGGCGTCCGCGCATTTGGGCGCCGGCTCCGTGCCCCAGGGGGCGAGCGGCACCGCCGAAGTCGAGTTCTTCGGCGATCCCTGGATGACCTTGTCCGAATAGACCATGTAGATCAGCGTATTGCGCCGCGTGTCGCAGCCGCGCACGATCTGCATCGACTTGAAGATCAGCGAACGCCGCTCGCTGAATACGACCTCGCCCTGGCCGAGCTTGCCCTTGAAGGCGATCGGCCCGGTCTGGCGGCAGGCCAGCGAGATGTCCGAGACGTCCTCGGCAAGGCCCAGCGTGCCCTTGATCCCGCCCTTCTCGGGCTGGGTGTACCAGCAGGCGACCCCCAAGACCGCCGGATCATCCACGCCGTAGACGACGAGCTTGTCGTTGGGCGTCAGCGGACGCCAGACCGTCGACTTGTCGAAGATCCGGTCGGGCTCCTGGGCCGCCGCCGGGCCGGCCGCGGCCAGCCCCAGCCCGAGAAGCCCGACATAAGTGAGACTCCGAAACCACATCGCCGGCCAATCCCCCCTGAAGCTTGCGGGCGGGATGTAGGAGGGGTGTCGCGGTGTTGCGAGGGGGCGTAGGATGTCTTTGCTTCGGTCCCGAAGCGCGGATGCGCACGCCCGGGGCCTCCGGAGCGCCGCGCACCCGGTCAATGCGATGCAGCCGATGCCTCACCGCCCGATCGCCCGTTCGCTCGGCCGCCTCATCCTGAGCGCGGTCCTCGCCCTCGGGCTGTCCACAACGCTTCTCGCGACGGCCGATGCGCAGGAGGCGCCGGCCGATCCGCCGGCCGCCGAGATGCGGCCGACGCCGCAGCTGCCGTCACCTCAATGCCGCCGGTACCGGGCCGAGCTGACCGCGCTGCACAACGGCGCCAGCACGACGCGGGCCCTCAACGACGAGATCGGGCGGCTGGAAGCCTATTACCGCGGCCTCAACTGCACGGAGAAATTCCTGTTCTTCGATACGCGGCCGCCGCAATGCGGCGCGGTCGAGCAGCGTATCCGGGCCCTCAAGGCCACCTACGGCGGCGCGGTGTTCGACGACGACGGAACCCGCCGGCGCGAACTCCAGAGCCTCGTGGCCTCCACCTGCCCGGCGCGGGAGACCTATGCGGCGAGCGGGGAAAGCTACGCCCGCGGCGGCCCGCAGATGGTCTGCGTGCGGACCTGCGACGGGGGCTTCTTCCCGATGCGGAACCTGCCCGAAGGCCGCGGCGGCGCGGACGAGATGTGCCAGGCGCTCTGCCCCGGCACGGAGGCGCAGGCCTATTCGATGCCCTACGGCGACGATGCCCTGAAGCACGCCGCCACGGTGAAGGGCAGCCGCGCCTATGCGAGCCTCGCCAACGCCTTCAAGTTTCGCAAGGAATTCGTCCCGAACTGCTCCTGCAAGCCCGACGGCAAGTCCTGGGCGCAGTCCCTGGTCAAGGCGGAGAGCATGCTGGTCCGGCATAAGGGCGACATCTTCGTGACGCCGATGCAGGCCGAGGCCTTGTCCCGTCCGAAGGTCAGGCTGACCCTCGTGGGCCGGGCCGACCGGACCGCGGCGGAACTCGCGGCCGACGCCGCCGGGCGCGCCGGAATCGGCACGAAGGAGGAGGCCGCGGCCATGGCTTCCGAATCCGGGAAGGACGGGGCGGCGCCGAACGAGACCGCATCCGTGCTGGCCAAGCCGGATCACGTGGCCGTTCGGATCATCGCCCCGAACGTGATCGCGGTGCCCCAGCGGCTGACGCCGTAACGGAGCTTCGGCGGAACCAACGACCGAGTCCCGTGTTCGGCTCCACCCGATACGAGGCCTCGATGCGGTTCCTGCGACTGATCCTCCTGACCGGCACGGTGCTGCCGGTGCTGACGCCCCTCCACGCCGCCGATGCAGCGTCGGGCGCGATTCTGCTGGCACAGGGCGGTCCCGAGGAGCGCGGCCCCCGGGGCGGCGAGCCCCCGCGCGGTGGCCCACGTCCGGACCGGCCGCCGCAGGAACGCCCCGGCCCGCCGCCCGGCCCACCACCGGGTCCGCCGGCGGCGCGCGAACGGCCTGAGCCGCGTCCGGACCGGGCCGCGCCGCCCCCGGCCGCCCGGGAGCACCCCGAGCCGCCGCCGCCACGCAAGGCCGAACCGCCGGAGCGGCCACGCGCCCCCGAACCCAGGCCCGCGGCCCCACCGCTGCCGGCCCGGGAACAGCAGGAGCGTCGGCAGGAGCCGCGGGAAGAGCAGCGCCAGGAACGCCCGCCGGCGCGCCAGGATCGGCCGGCCCCGGATCGGGACGGCGGATCGGGCGCGCAGCCTCGGCCGCCGGGCAACGAGCGGCCCTCGGCTCCGCCGCAGCTCCGCCCGTCGCCTGACCGCGACCGCGGCGCGCCCGAACCGGATCGCCCGAACGCGGGCGCCGGTGCCGAGCGTGGCCGGCCCGCGCCGTCTGACCCGGCGCCGGGCATGCTCGGACGCCCCGTCCAGCGCGAGGATGTGCAGCCGGGCAACCGGCCGCAGCCGAGCGGCGGCCCCGAGGCCCAGCCCGGGCGGCCCCTCCCGCCCAACATGGCGCCCGGCGTACCCGGACGGCCGGTCCAACGCGAAGAGGTCCAGCCGGGGAGCCGGCCGCAGGCGAACGAAGGGCCCGGTGCCCAGCCCGGTCGGCCGCTTCCGCCGAATATGGCGCCCGGCGTGCCGGGCAGACCGTTCCAGCCGCCCGGTCCGGCACCCGCACCAGGGCCAGCGCAACCCGGACAACCGCCGGCCAACGGGCCCGCCGGAGCGGTCGGTCGCGGTGCGTTGAACGCCCCGGGACAGCCCGGCTACGTCCCGGGTGGCTTCCGGCAGGACGACGACGTGCGCGATTACGAGCAGGTCCGCCGCGACCGCCGGGAATACAGCGAGGGCGGCCGCACCGTCTACCGGGAGCCCGGCCGCATCATCGTGCGTGACCGCGACGGCTACCTGATCCGCCACGACGAGAACGAGCGGTTCCGCGACCTCGACCCGCGCGGCTTCCGCTCCGAACGGCGGGGCGCCGATTTTTACAGCTTCATCGACCGGCCGGGGGGCGAGCAGATCGTCACCGTCACGGACGATGACGGCCGGATGCTGCGCCGCTACCGCCGTTTTCGCGATGGCCGCGAGGTGGTGATCATCGACAACAGCTATGTAGGCCCGCCGCGCCCGATCTACGACGACGTGGTGGTTCTGCCGCCCCCGGACATCCGCATCCCCCGCGACCGCTACGTGGTGGAGTACGACCAGGCCGACGAGGGCGCGGTCTACGAGGCGCTCACGGCCCCGCCGGTCGTGGCGATCGACCGGCGCTATACCCTAGACCAGGTCCGCTACAGCCCGGATCTGCGCGCCCGGATGCGCTCGGTGGACATCGACACGATCAATTTCGACACCGCCTCGTTCACGGTCACGCCGGATCAGGCTGCGCGGCTGTCGGTGATCGCCGCGGCGATCAACCGGGCGATCCGCTCCAACCCGCAGGAGGTCTTCCTGATCGAGGGCTACACCGACGCGGTCGGTTCGGATATCGACAACCTGTCCCTGTCGGACCGTCGGGCGCAGTCGGTGGCGACGGTGCTGACCCGGCAGTTCCAGGTCCCGCCCGAGAACCTGACCACCCAGGGCTACGGCGAGCAGTACCTGAAGGTGAACACGCCGGGACCGTCCCGGGAGAACCGCCGGGTCACGGTCCGGCGGATCACCCCGCTGCTCCAGCAGGGTCCGGCGCCGGCGGCCCCGCCGCGCTGAGCGACCCGGCGCGGCGCGCGCGCCGGGCTGACTCAGCCGCAGGGCGAGACTGCGCCGATCGCGGTTGACGCCGGCGGCTCCGCCCCGCACCACCGGTCGAAATCGGCGGCGCGGGGCCAGGATGGACAGCGAGAGCGACGAGCGGCTGATCCGGTCGGGTACGCCGGTCTTCCGCCGCACGGCGTTGGCGCTGGCCGCCGCCGGGTTCTCGACCTTCGCGGTGCTCTACGCGGTGCAGCCCCTGCTGCCGATTTTTTCGGACGAATTCGGCGTCTCTCCGGCCGAGAGCAGCCTCGCCCTGTCACTCCCCTGCGGGCTGCTGGCGGTGGCGCTGCTGGTGGTCAGCCCCCTCTCCGAGGTCTGGGGCCGCAAGCCCGTGATGCTCGCCTCGCTGCTGGCCTCCGCGCTGCTCACCCTCGTGGCCGCCCTGGTCCCGGGGTGGCACGGGTTCCTGGCGCTGCGGGCGCTCAGCGGACTCACGGCCAGCGGCCTGCCCGCCGTGGCCATGGCCTATCTGGCGGAGGAGATGGACGCCCAGGCCATCGGCCTGTCCATGGGCCTGCTGGTGGGCGGCAACGCGCTCGGCGGCATGTCCGGCCGCCTGATCAGCGGCGTGATGGCCGACCATGTCGGCTGGCGCACCGGGCTCGCCACCATCGGGGTTCTGGCGCTCGTGGCCGCACTGGCCTTCTGGCGCTGGCTGCCGTCCTCGCGCAGCTTCGTGGCGCGCCGGATGGCCTGGCGGGAGGTGCCGGGCAGCTTCGGCCACCATTTCCGCGATGCCGGGCTGCCCTGGCTGTTCGTCGAGGCGTTTCTTCTGATGGGCGGCTTCGTCTGCATCTACAACTACATCGGCTTCCGCCTGCTCGATCCGCCGTTCTCCCTGAGCCAGACGGTGATCGGCCTGATCTTCTCGGTCTACCTCGCCGGGATGGTGAGCAGCCCGGTGACCGGCGAACTCGCCAGCCGCTTCGGCCGGCGGCGGGTGCTCTGGCTCGCCACCGGCCTGGGCCTCGCCGGGATCCTGATGACCCTATCGGACAACATCCTGCTGATCGTCTTCGGGATCGTGGTGACGACGGTCGGCTTCTTCGGGGCGCACTCCGTGGCGAGCAGCTGGGTCGGTCGGCGGGCCCGGCGTGACCGGGCGCAGGCCTCCTCGGTCTATCTGTGCCTGTACTATCTGGGCTCCTCGGTGCTCGGCACCGCCGGCGGCTGGTTCTTCGCCCATTCCGGCTGGACCGGCGTGGTGCTGTTCGTGGCGGCCCTCTACGGTCTGGCGCTCGCCATCGCGATTCGGTTGTCGCGCCTGGCACCGCTGGCGGTCTGAACCCGAGAGGCATCCATGAGCGCCCGCGACCATGCCAGCCACGTCGTCGACCAGTTCGGCACGCAGGCGGCGGCCTACGTGGCGAGCGCGGTCCATGCCGGCGGCGCCGATCTCGACCGGATCGGCAGCCTGCTCCGCGGTATGCCGGGGGCGCGGGCGCTCGACCTCGGCTGCGGCGGCGGCCACGTCGCCTTCTCGGCGGCGGCGGCGGGCGCCGCGGTCACCGCCTACGATCTCTCGGACGCGATGCTGGCGGCCGTCACCGCCGAGGCGCACCGCCGCGGCCTCGCCCCTATCGAGACCCGGCAGGGGTCCGCGGAATCCTTGCCGTTCCCCGACGCGGCCTTCGACGCGGTGCTGACCCGGTTCAGCGCCCACCATTGGCGCGACGTGCCGGCCGCCCTGGCGGAGGCGCGGCGGGTGCTGAAGCCGGAGGGCCTGCTGGTCGCCTGCGACATCATCTCGCCCGAGGACCCGCTGCTCGACACGCATCTCCAGGCGGTGGAGCTGCTGCGCGACCCGTCGCACGTGCGCGACTACCGGGTCTCGGAATGGCGCGCCATGCTGGAGGCGGCGGGCTTCGCCCCCGGCGCCGTGATGGCCAGCCGGCCGCGCATGGAATTCGCGAGCTGGATCGCCCGGATGCGCACGCCGGCGGCCCATGTCGCGGCGATCCGGGCGCTCCAGGCCTCGGCGCCGGTGGAGGTCGCCGCCCATTTCCGGATCGAGCCCGACGGCAGCTTCCTGCTCGACTCGGCCCTGATCGAGGCGCGCCCGCGCTGAGCCGCGGCTTGGCCGTTGCGCGGACGGCGCCCCGCGCCCATCTTGCAGGCCCGCGCCACAGAGGAAGCCGCCCCCGCCCCGCGGGACGCGGCTCAATGATCCGGCCTGATCGAGCTCGTCATCGTCGTCCTGCTGATCGCGCTCAACGGCGTGTTCTCGCTCTCTGAGCTGGCCCTGGTCTCGGCGCGCAAGGGCCGGCTGCGGGCCCTGGCCGACGCCCGCCATCCCGGCGCGAAGGCGGCGCTGATCCTCGCGGAGGAGCCGGGGCGGTTCCTCTCGACCGTGCAGATCGGCATCACGCTGATCGGGATCCTGTCCGGCGTCGTCTCGGGGGCGGCGCTGGGTGACCGGCTCGCCCTGGTTCTGATCGACCTCGGCCTGCCCAAGGGCTGGGCCGACACGCTGGGCTACAGCCTCGTCATCGGGGTGATCACCTACCTGTCGGTGATCATCGGCGAGCTGGTCCCGAAGCACCTCGCCCTGCGCGACCCGGAGCGGATCGCCTGCGCGGTGGCGCCCGGCATGGGGATCGTCTCCAAGGTGGCCCTGCCCGCGGTGTGGCTGCTCGACGCCTCGACCCGGGCGGTGTTCCGCCTGATCGGCCAGGAGACCGAGAGCGCCAGCGCGGTCACCGAGGAGGAGCTCCGCAGCCTCGTGGCCGAGGCGGAGACTGCGGGTGTCATCGAGGGTGGCGAGCGGGCGATGATCTCCGGCGTGCTCCGCCTCGGCGATCGGCTGGTGCGGGGCGTCATGACCCCGCGCACCGACGTAGTCTGGATCGACCTGTCCGACGATCCAGACGCCGTGCGGGCCCAGATCCTGGCGAGCCCCCATGCCCGCCTGCCGGTGGCCGATGGCGGCCCGGACGCGATGATCGGCATCCTCCAGGTGCGCGACCTCCTCGGGCCCCTGTCGCGGGGGGAGCGCCTCGACCTGCGTGCGCATGTGCGCCCGGCGCCGGTTCTGCCCGACACCCTCGACGCCCTCGATGCCCTCGACACCCTGCGGACCGCGCCGGTGCCGATGGCTCTCGTCCACGACGAGTATGGCCATTTCGACGGGCTCCTGACTCCCGCCGACATCCTCGATGCGATCGCCGGCGCCTTCCGCTTCGGGACCGCGGAGCCGGACGCCGTGCACCGCGCCGACGGCTCCTGGCTGATCGCCGGCTCGATGCCGGCCGATGAACTGGCCGACCAGCTCGGGCTGCGGCTCCCGCCGTCGCGGGACTACGCCACGGCCGCCGGCCTGGTCATCGCGGCGCTCCAGCACCTGCCGGAGACGGGCGAGACCTGCGAGATCGCCGGCTGGCGCTTCGAGGTGGTGGATCTCGACGGACGCCGGGTCGACAAGCTGCTGGCGACTCCGCTGGCAGAGGCCGAGACCCCGTAGATCAGGCGGGTTCGCCGGCCAGCCGCCGCGCCGCCCGGTCCCGCCCGATCAGCGGCAGCAGGCCGGCCAGATCCGGCCCGTGCTCCAGACCGGTGAGCGCGAGGCGCAGCGGCATGAACAGCCCCCGGCCCTTGGCCCCCGTGCGGCTCCGGATCTCGGTGGTCCAGGCCTTCCAGGTCTCGGGTCCGAACGGCTCCGGCGGCAGGGTCTCCCGGGCCGCCGTGATCACCGCCGCCTCGGTGAGGACCGGCTCGACCGGGCCGGCGACCACCCGCCACCACGCGGCCGCCTCCGGGACCCGGCCGAGATTGGCCCGCACCGCCAGCCAGAACGCCTCCGCGCGGTCCGGCGGAATCCCGAGATCCGCGAGGCGGCCGGCCACCGCGGCGTAGTCCATGGCGTGGACGAGGCGCGCATTCAGGCCGTCGAGTTCCGCCGTGTCGAACCGGGCCGGCGCGCGCGAGATCTCGGCGAGATCGACGAGCCCCGCCAGGGTCTCGAGGTCGGGCACCGCCCGCACGGATTCGGCCGAGCCGGTGAGAACTGCCAGGGAGCGCACCGCGGCGGGCTCGTAGCCGGCCTCGCGCAGGCCGCGCAGCGACAGGTGGCCGAGCCGCTTCGACAGGCCCTCCCCGTCCGCCGTGGTCAGCAGGTTGTGGTGGCCGAAGACCGGCACGGCCGCGCCCAACGCCGCGAAGATCTGCACCTGCACGCCGGTATTGGTGACGTGATCCTCGCCGCGGATCACGTGGGTGACGCCGAGGTCGGCATCGTCCACCACGGAGGGCAGCGTGTAGAGGTAGCTGCCGTCGGCCCGGATCAGCACCGGGTCGGAGAGGGACGCGCAATCGACATGGGCGGGCCCGCGGACGAGGTCGTCCCAGGCCACAGTCCGCGCCTCCAGGAGGAAGCGCCAGTGCGGCCGGCGGCCCTCGGCCTCCAGTGCCGCCCGCTCCTCCGCGGTGAGGCTGAGCGCCGCCCGGTCGTAGATCGGCGGCTGGCCGCGGCCGAGCTGGCGCTTGCGGCGGCGTTCCAATTCCTCCTGCGTCTCGTAGCAGGGATAGAGGCGGCCGGCGGCGCGCAGGCGATCCGCGGCGGCATCGTGCTGCACCTTGCGGGCGCTTTGCCGGGCGAACAGGTCGGGCTCGATCCCGAGCCAGGCGAGATCCTCCCGGATCGCATCGGCGAAAGCCTCCGTCGAGCGCTCGGCGTCGGTATCGTCGAGGCGCAGCAGGAAGCGCCCGCCCGTCCTCCGGGCGAACAGCGCGTTCAGCAGGGCCGGACGGGCATTGCCGATATGGAGGTAGCCGGTCGGCGACGGGGCGAAGCGGACGAGAGTCATATGCGCTCTGTAACCGATCTCGGACCGGATTGCCGCGGGCGCTCCGGGAAATCGCCCTTCACCGAACTCATGGGGTGCCGCATCCGGAGCGCTACCCAGGGTCGTGAAAACCCGTCACAAGGCTCCGCTTGGCGCGGGACGAGGCTCGATGGCGACGGACGAGACGGCCGATATCGTGGTGATCGGCGGCGGGATGGTCGGCCTCGCCAGCGCCATCGCGCTGAGGGATCGCGGCCTCGACGTGGTCCTGTGCGATCCCGGCGAGGCCCGGGCCCGGACCTCCTACGGCAATGCCGGGGTGATCAGCCGCGGCTCGATCCTGCCGATGTCGAGCCCGGCCCTGTGGGGCAAGCTCCCGGCCTACCTGCGCAACGCCGACCGGGGCCTGCGCCTGAGCTACGCGCACCTGCCGCGGATCATTCCCTACACAGCGCATTTCCTGGCGAGCGCCCGCGCCGCGCGCTGGCGCCGGGCCGCCGGGGCGCTGCTGCCCCTGACGAGCGCCGCCTATTCCGCCCACGAGCGCCTCGCCGCCCGGGCCGGGACGGGCGACCGGCTTCAGCGCACGGGCTGGCTGAAGGCCTACCGGACCGAGGCCGCCTTCGCGGGTGCCGCCCTGGAGCGCGAGATCCTGGCCGGGCACGGGGTGGATTTCGAGATCCTCGATTCCGCGGCGTTGCGCGACCTCGAGCCGGCGCTGGTCCGTCCCTACGCCCGGGCGATGCTGCTGACCGAGACCGGCTCCGTGCGCGAGCCGGGCCGGCTCATCGAGGCCTGCGAAGCGCTGTTCGCGGGGCTGGGCGGACGCCGCCTGCGCGGCAGCGTCGGGCGACTGGCGCCCGGACCGGACGGGTGGCGCGTGGACCACGAAACCGGCGCGGTGCGGGCCCGGCAGGTGGTGCTCGCGGCCGGCGCCGCCTCGGGGGCGATCGCGCGGACGCTGGGCTACCGCTTCGCGGTGGCGGCCGAGCGGGGCTATCATCGCCACTACGCCCTGCACCCGGACAGCCCGCCGCTGACGCGGCCCGTCCTCGACACAGGGGCGGGCTCGATCCTGTCGCCGATGGGCGAAGGCCGGGTGCGGGTTCTGTCGGGGGTGGAACTCAACGCCCGCCACGCCGCCCCGGACCACACCCAGATCGAGGCGGCCGCGCGGGAGGCCGCCGGGACCCTGCGCCTCGGCGGTCCCCTCGACAACGAGCCCTGGCTCGGCTCCCGCCCGTCCACGCCGGACGGGATGCCGGTGATCGGCCGGGCGCCCCGGCACGACGGCCTGCTCTTCGCCTTCGGCCACGGCCATATCGGCCTCTCCACCGGCCCGATCACCGGCGAGATCGTGGCCGACCTCGCCACCGGCCGAACCCCGGCGGTGCCGGTGGCGGCCTTCGGGCCGGAACGGCTGCTGCGCTGGCCGAGCCTGTTCTGAGCCCGAGCGAAAACCTACCGCCAGTCGTAGGGGTTGTACGGGTCCAGCGCGGCCTGGATCTTCCGCAGGAGCGCCGGCTGGCGCTGGAGATCCACGTCCCGGGCCAGCGCCCGCAGGAAGGCCTGCGGCCCGTGCTCCAGGTCACGGGTGAGGCCGTCGTAGCGGTCGGAAGGCTCGACATGGGCCGGGTTCACCGCGACGCGGTAGTCGAGCCCGCAGGTCGGGGGGTCGATCCCGAGGCGATAGCAGATCTGCACCCGGGCGAAGGGCGCCTCCGGTCGATAATCGAGACGATACCCGCCGAGCCGGAAGGCGCCGCCGGTCACGCGCTGGGCGTAGGCCAGGGTCTGGGCCACCGTGGCGAAGGCGGCCGTGCGGCGATCGCGCACGAGGTCGATCGCCGCACGCTCCGTGGGCACGGCCGATTGTGCACCGGCCGCGGTGGAGACCAGCGCGGCCAGGACAGCGGGGACCAGCGAGCGAGGGACCCAGATTCTCATGGCGCCTTCATGCAGACCGCGACGGGTTGGGTATCCTTGGCGGCCTTGGCGGTCATGTCGAGGCAGCCGACCGTGGACACGCCGTCCGTGACGGTCACGGACGGTACCACCGCCATGCCGCGGCAATAGGCGCCGATCAACACCTCCTCGCGACGGCAGGCGACGTCGAGCCGGACCTGGCTGTTGACCGCCGGACCCGGGGGGCCGGCAGCGCCGGACGGGCCCCGTTCGCCAGTGGGTCCGCGCTCGCCGGTCGCCCCGTTCAGGCCGGCCGGACCCTGCGGCCCGGGCGGCCCCTGGTCACCCTTGGGGCCGGCCGGCCCGGCCGGGCCCGGCTTGGCCGGCTCGCAGCCGGCGAGCGCGAGCGCGGCGACCGCACCGGCGATCGTCGCAATCAGGGGACGTCTCATGCGGTTCTCCGGACACGAAAAGGGTCCGACGCAGAACGCCTGCGGCACGCGCCGGTTCGGTGGCACCCGCCGGGGAGGTCGGCCAGGGCGGGCTCCGGATGGCGGCGGAGCAGCTCGGTTAATCGTCGCGGTAGACCCGCTCCCGGCGCTCGTGCCGTTCCTGGGCTTCGAGGGACATGGTGGCGATCGGCCGGGCATCGAGGCGGCGCAGCGAGATCGGTTCGCCGGTCTCCTCGCAGAATCCGTAGGAGCCGTCCTCCAGCCGGGCGAGGGCCGCATCGATCTTGCCGGTGAGCTTGCGCTGCCGGTCCCGCGCCCGCAGCTCGATCGCCCGGTCCGTCTCGGACGATGCCCGGTCGGCGAGGTCGGGATGGTTCTCGTTCTCGGTCTGGAGCGCGACGAGGGTGTCCTGCGCCTCGCGCAGGATGTCATTCTTCCAGCCCAGCAGCTTGCGTCGGAAATATTCGCGCTGCCGGTCATTCATGAAGGGCTCGTCGTCGGACGGGACGTAGCCGTCCTCCAGAGTCACCTTCGCCATGCGTCACCCTCGCTGGATCGTAAGACCGCCCACCAGGGGATGGCCGGTGCGCGGCGATAACGTGAGGTGCCGTATAGTCGAGGTGCCCAATCGCGACAACGCACACGGAAGCGGGGCCCATAAAGCGCCGCCACTGTCCAGCCGCGTGCGGCAAACAAGCCACGCTACAGCGCTTTTATTCTGTCACCGGCCTCCGCAGCCGTTCGATCGCGGCGGCGATCTCCGCCGTGAGGGGCCGGGCCAGACCCAGGCGGTAATGCGTCTGGTCGAAGAACAGGTCCGGATCCGCCGCCTCGGGGCGCCCGTCGCGCCAATCCACCACCGTGCTCGACCGGTGCGTCGCCAGCGCGGCGCGAACCTCGGAGCGGCAGGCGGCCTCGGCCGCCGCCCGGGGGCTGCCGGGCGGCGGTTCGGCGCGGGCATAGACCGGCGGAAAGACCACCACCACCGGCGTCTCGGCGGGGACCCGCGCGAGCTCCGCCCGGAGCCGTCCGGCGATCGGGAACGGGCCGCCACGCTGCGGCTCGGGCTCGGGGCCTACGGGCCTCTCCAGGGCGGCCTTCTTGGCGGGATCGATGCCGAAGCCCTGGCCGAGATAGTTGCGCTCGTAATCCCACCAGCCATCGGGGGCGGCGTTCCTGCGGCGGGGGTTCAGGAGCCAGCCGAGGCGGTTGATCGTCTCCTGCGCGGCCGGGAAGCGCACGAGTCCCCCGAGGTAGTCGGGCCAGCCGCCGAGCAGCCAGAAGGGAAACCCATGCTCACTCGGGAAGCTCGGATCGTCCGCGCACCAGAACGCGTCGGCCGAGAGCACGAGGGCGGCGGGCCGCGCATGGTGCCGCAAATACCAGTCGAGGAGTGCGAACTGCTCCGCCGGACCGGTGGCCGGCACCGAGAGCTGGACGAACGGGATGCCGGTGAGCCGGGTCAGCGTCGCCGGCTCGATGAGCTGGATGTGCGAGTTGCCGATCACCGCGCCCGCAAAGGCCGGATCGCGCCCGCGCACGGCCGATGCGGTGCGGGGCCCCTGCGGCCGGACCGCGCCGCGGGACAGCAGGGTCGAGCGGCCGGTATCGTAGGGATCGACCAGTACCGCCAGGGCGAGATAGGCCGCGAACACGCCGAAGACGGATAGGATCAGGGCGCGGGCGAAGCCGCGCCAGTCCTGGTCCGAGGGGGGTCGGGGGGCCGCCATCCTCAGAACTGGAAGTAGATGAACTCGTAGTTCGCATCGTCGCCGATCTTCAGCAGGACGATCACGAACAGGAGCGCGAAGCCGAAGGCGAGGAGGCGCCGCGGCGGCAGGCGGTGGACCGCCGTCCAGGCGGTCGGCCCAACCGTGGCGACGAGGGCGGCGACCGCGATGGTGCGCCACTTGAAGCCGGAGCCCCGGGGCGCCAGCCCGAACAGGCCCTTGAACAGGAGGATCGCCGCCTCGAAGCTCGTCGCCCGGAACAGGACCCAGGTCAGCATCACGAACAGGCTGGTCAGCAGCCAACCCAGCGGCGCGGGGATCGCCAGCCGCGTGCGGCGGGCCAGCAGGCCGGCGCCGAGGCCGAGGCCGTGAAGGCCGCCCCAGGCCAGGAAGGTCGGGCCGGCCCCGTGCCACAACCCGCCGAGCGTCATGGTGGCCAGGAGCGCGCCGACCTGGCGCGGCAGCCCGTGCCGGTTCCCGCCCATCGGGATGTACAGGTAATCGCGCAGGAAGCGCGATAGGGTCATGTGCCAGCGCCGCCAGAAGTCGCGCAGGGACGTGGCGCGGTAGGGCGCGTCGAAGTTCTGCGGCAGGACGAGACCGAACAGCAGCGCGATGCCGAGCGCCATGTCGGTATAGCCGGAGAAGTCGAAATAGATCTGGAAGGTGAAGCCCAGCGTCGCCTGCCACGCCTCGGCGACGGTGACGACCCTGCCGGAAGCGGCGGCCTGGAACACCGGATTGACGTAGGCCGCGAGCGGATCGCCGAGGAACACCTTCTTGGCGAGGCCGACCGTCAGCAGCATCAGGCCGCGGCTGAAGCGCTCGGCGGCGTCCGGCCGGGCGTAGGGCGCCGCGTCGAACTGGTGCATGATCTCGCTCCAGCGCACGAGCGGGCCGGCGAGAACCTGCGGGAAGAAGGCGATGTAGAGGGCGTATTTCACCAGCCCGAAGGCGGGCGCCCGGCCGGCCCGGAGGTCGGCGAGGTACATGATGTGGTGGAAGGTGAAGAACGAGATGCCGAGCGGCAGGGCGAGGCCCAGCCGCTGCGCCCCGAGGCCGGGGATCAGGTTGGCGAGGTCGGCGAAGAAGTCGAGATACTTGAACACCCCGAGCAGGGCGAGGTTGGCCGCGATGGCCGCCGGGATCAGCCAGCGGCCGGGCCAGCGGCGATAGAGGCGGGCCACGCTCCAGTTCGCAAGGATCGAGCCGGCGAGCAGCGGCACGAAGCGGATGTCCCACCAGCCGTAGAACACGAACGAGAGGCCGACGAGGAGCGGCAGCCGCCAGGCCGGCGCGGCACGCGCCACCAGCCCGTGCAGGACCAGGGCGGCCGGCAGGAACGCGAGAAGGAAAACGAAGGAGTTGAACAGCATCGGGCGAGGCGGCGAGGAAGGCGCCGGATGGGCCGCCGTTGTCTCCGACCGGGAGGGACCGCCTTGTCGGGGATCGGCGCGGGCGCGTCAATCGGGGTTCCGCCTGTCACAGATCGAGCTCGATGACCCGGGCCGGCTCGCCTTCCGAGAGGCCGGGTTCCGGCCGAAGCGTCCCCGGGACAGGGCCCGCTCCGTCATCACCCCCCGCGCCGGGCCGCCTCGATGGTCAGGCCGAGGCCGACCGAACCGAACGTGTCGCCCTCCACCACCCGGGCGGCCGGCAGCGCCGCGGTCAGGGCGGCGCGCAGGTGCGGCAGGCCGGTGGAGCCGCCGGTGAGGAACAGGGCGTCGATCCGCTCCGGCGCTAGTTCCGCCTGGACGAGGCAGCGCCCGATCCGGGCCGCCACCGCCCGGGCGAGGTCGCCCGTCTGCGCGGCGAGGCGCGCGCGATCCACCGGCACCGACAGCCCACGCTCCACGAGGCCGAGATCGAGATCCGTCGCACCCTCTTCCGAGGCCGCGATCTTGGCGCCCTCCACCGCCCCCGCCAGGGCATGGCCGCGCTCGCCCTCCACCGCCTCGCGCAGGCGCGCGACGAGCTCGGGGCGGGCGCAATCGCGGATCACCTCGTCGATCTCACGCAGGGTCTTCTGATTGTAGAGGCGGTTGATCGCCGACCACGTGGCGAGGTCGTGATAATAGGCGTTCGGCACGGCGAGGTCGCCCCGGCGCATCGGGCTGCCGAGGCCGAGGAGCGGCATCACCGTGCCGAGGCTGAGCTGCCGGTCGAAATCGGTGCCGCCGATGCGCACGCCGTCATTGGCCAGGATGTCGCCGGCCCGCTCCACCCGGCGCCTCCGCTCGGGCGACAGGCGCACGATGGAGAAATCCGAGGTGCCGCCGCCGATATCGGCGACCAGGGCGATCTCCTCCGACCGGACCTGCCGCTCGTAGTCGAGGGCGGCGGCGATCGGCTCGTACTGGAACGAGACCTCGCGGAAACCGACGTCGCGGGCGATGGCGCGCAGCGTGTCCTCGGCCCGGCGATCGGCCTCCGGGTCGCCGTCCACGAAATGGACCGGGCGGCCGTGGACCACGCTGTCGAGGGGCGCGTCACAGGCCGCCTCGGCCCGCGCCTTCACCGCGGTCAGGTAGCGGGCGATCACGTCGCGCAGGCGCAGGCGCTGGCGGCCGACCGGGGTCGCCTCGTCCATCAGCGGCGTGCCGAGCACCGATTTGAGGCCGCGCATCAGCCGCCCCGACAGGCCGTCCACGTAGGCCGCCGTGGCGGCTCGCCCGATCACCGGCTCGCGGCCAAGTTCGAAGAAGATCGCGCTGGGGATCGTGCGATGCGCGCCCTCCAGCGGCAGCAGGATCGGCCCGTCGGGACCCGCATGCCCCAGGGTGGTGTTCGACGTGCCGAAATCGAGGCCGCAGGCCGCCATCGTGTTGGAGATCCGGATTTTGCGAGGAGGGCCGTGCGGCCTACAGGTCTGCCATGTCCGGGTCCAGGCCGGCTACGGCTTGGCTGGTATGGCGGGAAGCGTGGACAGCGCCGTCGCGGGGGCCCCGGAACCGGCGCCGGCATGCTATGAGGCGCCATGCGTTCCGACATCGATCTCGGCCTGACCGGCGAGCGCCCCGCGCTCCTCGACCTCACCGAACTGCTCGCCACGCGGCTGCTGGTGCAGGGCAATTCCGGCTCCGGCAAGTCGCACCTGCTGCGGCGCCTGCTGGAGCAGAGCGCCGGCCTCGTGCAGCAGGCGATCATCGACCCGGAGGGCGATTTCGCCAGTCTGGCCGACCGTTACGGCCACGTCGTGGTGGAGGCTGATGGCGACGACACCGCCCTGCAGCGGATCGCCGCGCGGGTGCGCACCCACCGGGTCTCGGTGGTGCTGTCGCTGGAGAACCTCGACGCCGACGGGCAGATGCGCGCCGCGGCCGCGTTCCTCGGCGGGCTGTTCGATGCCGACCGGGACCATTGGTACCCGATGCTGGTGGCGGTGGACGAGGCCCAGCTCTTCGCCCCGGCCGCCGCCGGCGAGGTCTCGGACGAGGCGCGGCGCCTTTCCCTCGGCGCGATGACCAACCTGATGTGCCGCGGGCGCAAGCGCGGCCTGGCCGGGATCATCGCCACGCAGCGCCTCGCCAAGCTCGCCAAGAACGTCGCGGCCGAGGCGTCGAATTTTTTGATGGGCCGGACCTTCCTGGACATCGACATGGCCCGCGCCGCCGACCTCCTGGGATTGGAGCGCCGGCAGGCCGAGACGTTCCGCGATCTGCCGCGCGGGCATTTCGTGGCCCTCGGGCCGGCCCTGTCGCGCCGCCCGCTCACCATCGCGGTCGGTCCGACCGAGACGGTGAGCCGGAGTTCCTCGCCGGTGCTCGTCCCCCTGCCCGACGCGCTGGAGGACGCCCGGTCCCTGATCCTCACGGCGAGCCCGGAGGAGGTCTCGGTGCCCTTCGCGCCCCGCCCGAAGCCGCGTCCGGCACCGGCCCCGGACGTGCTGGTGCAGCTGGCGAACTACCGGCCGCCGGTTCCCGTGGAGGAGCCGGAGGAGGAGCCGATGGATCCGGAGGCGCGCGAGGCGGCCCTGTCCGAGGTTCTGGCCTCGGTGCTGGCGGATGCCGATGCGGCGGCCTGCACCCCCGCGACGCTCTACCAGGACTTCACGGTCCGGTGCCGGATCCGGCGCCTGCGCGGCGACACGATGGGCCTGCCGGAATTCAAGCGCCGGCTCGCGGTGGCCCGGGCCGAGGCCGGGGGCGCGGTCGCCGACAATTCCACCTGGGAGCGCGCCCAGGAGATCGCGGCCGGTTTGCCGGACGACCTCGCAGGGCTGTTCCTGGTCGTGGCCCGGGCGGCGATCGAGGGCGCCCCCTGCCCCACAGACACCATGCTGGCTGAGGCCTACGGCACCAGCTCGGGCGGCCGCGCCCGGCGGATGCTGGCCTATCTGGAGGAGCGCGGCGCCATCGTCACCCGCAAGGACCTGCGCGGCGCGCCGATCATCGCGGTGCCGGATCTCGGCGTGGAGACCGGGCCGGGCGAACCGCAGATGCTGCCGACCGGACCGAAGCGGCGGACGGGGTAAGGCGCCCTGGTCAGACGCTGCGCCGGCTTTCGAGCTTGGCGAGTTCCACCGCCGCACGCAGCTCGATCTCGGCCATGAGCCCGTCGAGCCGCGGATCCCCCGAGGGGCCCGGGCGCTCGGCGAGGCGAGACGCGATGGCGCGCAAGTCCTGCGGCGCGACCCGGCCGCCCAGCAGGGCGGCCTTCAGCCGGTCGAGGCCGTCGAGGAGATCCTGACCGCGCTTGGCCGAGCGACGCCGCCGCTCCTGCGGCGTCTCGCTCTCGGTCTGGAGGAGCAGGACCGCGTCCAGGCCGGTGAGCGTCGCCGCCGCCGCGGGGGCACCGGCGCCGGTGGCGGCACCGGGGGTCGCGCCGAGGCTGAAGCCTGCGCCGCCCTCGGTCCGCCGGAGGGTGGCGACGCCGCCCGCGCCCTGGATCGGCTGGCGAGTCTCGACGCGCATGATCCGGTTCGCGTTGCTCCAAGCGCCCCTGCGCAGGGCTCGAAATTCGGCCCGCAGGGTTAAGCGCGGGTAAACAAGCCGGCAGAAGCTGCCGGGTCGGCAGCATCGGTACCGGTCGATCGTGATGGGCCGCGGCATGCCGGCCGGATAATGATCTCTCTTGTCAGAGACTTACCGGAAATTCTCGGGTGGCACGACGCTGGCAGGAGGGGGGCAGGTCCGTTCACCCTCGAAAAACCCGGCATGCGCCCGAGCCACCCCTGCAGTCTCATCGGATCGGTCCTCGCCGCACTCGCCGCGGGCGTGCTGCTCCTGGCGGCGATGTCCGGCCCGGCGCTCGCCCTGTCGCGGGTCAAGGACCTCGCCTCCATCGAGGGCGTGCGCCAGAACCAGCTCGTCGGCTACGGCATCGTCGTCGGCCTGAACGGCACCGGCGACACGCTGAACAACATCCCGTTCACCAAGCAATCGCTGCAGGCGATGCTGGAGCGCCTCGGCGTCAACACCCGCGGGGCCACGATGCGCACGCAGAACCTCGCCGCCGTGATGGTGACGGCGAGCCTGCCCCCCTTCGCCGCGCAGGGCACCCGTATCGACGTGACGGTCTCCTCGCTGGGCGACGCCAAATCGCTCCAGGGCGGCACCCTGCTGGTGACGCCGCTGCTCGGCGCCGACGGCGAGGTCTACGCCCTGGCGCAGGGCTCGGTGGCGATCGCGGGCTTCGCCGCGGAGGGGGCCGCCGCCAAGATCACCCGGGGCGTGCCCACCAACGGACGCATCTCCAACGGCGCCAACATCGAGCGCGAGATCGCCTTCAAGCTGAACGACGCCAAGTCTCTGCGCCTGTCGCTGCGCAATCCCGACTTCACCACGTCCAAGCGGATCGCCGCAGCGATCAACGACTTCATGGGCGCCGATACGGCCGAGCCCACGGACCCCGCCACCGTCACGATCCAGATCCCGGCCCGCTACAACGGCAACATGATCCGGCTGATTACCGAGGTGGAGCAGCTCAAGGTCGAGCCCGACCAGACCGCCCGGGTGATCGTAGACGAGCGCTCCGGCATCATCGTGATGGGCCGCGACGTGCACGTCTCCACGGTGGCGATCGCCCAGGGCAACCTGACCATCACGATCACCGAGCAGCCGCAGGTGAGCCAGCCGGCGCCCCTGTCCAACGGCCGCACCGTCGTGGTGCCGCGCACCGCGCTGAAGGTCGATACCGGCGAGGGCAACAAGCTCGCCCTGGTCAAGGAGGGCGTGAGCCTGCGGGAACTGGTCGACGGCCTCAACGCCCTCGGCGTCGGCCCCCGCGACCTGATCTCGATCCTGCAGGCGATCAAGGCGGCCGGTGCCCTGCAGGCCGATATCGAACTGATGTGACGCGTCCGAGCGCGGAGGGCCCGACCATGCTGCAACTCGCCAACGTCACCGCCGCTGCCGCCAGCGTCGGGACCTCCGTCGCCGGGGGGGCGGTCGACGGGATCGTCAAGACCGCCAACCAGGCCAAGGCCTGGAAGACCGCGACCGAGTTCGAATCGATGTTCCTGGAATCCAGCCTCGACCGGCTGACCCAGTCGGAGGGTACCGACGGCCCCCTCGGCGAGAACGGCACCGGCGGCGGTGTCTACCGCTCGATGCTGACCAAGGAATATGCGGGACAGATCGTGAAGAACGGCGGCGTCGGTATCGCCGCTTCGGTCTTTCATGAGATCATGAAGATGCAGGGAGCACCGAGCGATGGAACGACCCATGCAGCGGGCTGAGCCGCTCCGCGTCGCCGACCGCGTCACCGCGGAGGCGCTGGTCGCGGGGGTGCTCGCCAACATGGCCGCGCTGGAGGCGGTGCTGGCCGACGAGGCGGCGCATGTCCGTGCCGGCCGGCTGCGGGAGGGGATCGCGGCGGCCGAGCCCAAGGCCGCCCTGGCCGGCGCCTACATGCAGGGGCTGGAGGTCGCCAAGGCGAACGCCGTGGCGCTGAAGCGCTTCCATCCGGACGGGGTCGAGAACCTGCGGTCGGCACACCGCCGTTTCACCGCGGCCGTCGAGGCGAACCAGACGGTGCTCGCCAGCGCCAAAACCGTGTCGGAGGGCCTGATCAAGTCGCTCGCTGAGGAGATCGGACGGGCGCAGATGCCGGCGGGCTACGGCCGCCAGAGTCCGGCCCCCTCCCCCTACGGGCGCGGCGTGCGCAGCGGGCCGCTGGTCCTGTCGCGGAACCTGTAGGGTCCGGCGCTCAGCGCCGGCCGTTACCGAACCGCAGGTAGGTCCGCACCTCGCCGAGATCCGTGTCGGCGCGGTTGTCGATGGCGAGGCGGCCGGCGACCACGGGGGCCGCCGCGGCGGCGTGCCCGGTGCGCAGGTCCATCCCAGCGGCGACGTGCCCGGACACGCGGATGCAGGAAGCGCTACCCGGCAGGCGGACGAAGCCCGGTCCCTTCGACGGGCACGGAACCGGCCCGGGCGTGACCGGCGCCTTCTGCAGGTCGATCGCCAGAGCGGACCCCGCGAGGGACAGGATCATCGCCAGGGCGGCGACCGGCTGGAGCCGCCCGCGCATCTCAGGCGGCCCGGCGCGGCGGATGCCGGTACGGCCGATCGATAGAACCCTCGACCGCACCGATGAACGGGTCGGGATCCGGCCTCTGGACGCGCAGCCGGGCGAAGCCGCGCAGCGGGATGTCGAGGGCAATGCCGCGATCGTCGAGCCGCCCGCAACCGGGGACGGGGGTGTCGGCCGCCCGCTCGGCCGGGACGGTCGCGCCGATCCGCGGGGCGCCGCCGAGACCGCGGACGAGTGCGACAGGTTCGGACGGCGACATGCGGACCTCTCCTCGGGTGGGCGACGGAGCGGCGGCGCGTCCGGTTTCCACGATTCACTGTGGGAAAGCGGCGAGACTAAGATTGCGGCGATCGCGGGCGATCCGCTTCCGCACACGGCTGCGCGATCATCGTAGCGCGCGTGACCGGACCGGGCTTAGCTGATGTAGTTGACCAGCGAAAGCTTCGAGAGCGTGGAGGTGATCTGGTAGCTCGCCTGGAGCCGGTTCTGCACGTCGAGGAGCTTGGCAATGACTTCCTCGGTGGGCGCCTGCTCGATCCCGTCCAGCGTGTTCTGCACGGTGTTCTGCGTGGCCGCGTTGGTGGTGCCGGCGTTGGTCAGCCGGGCGGCGGCGATCGAGAGCTGGGTGACCGTGTTCTGGACGCCGGAACTGCCGTCGGTCGAGGAGAGCAACGCGCCGGCGCGGTTCATCACGGTTTGATAAGCCGTGCCGGTGGTGTCGTCGTTGGTCGTGGGCAGGGCGAAGGCCATCGTGGCCAGGCCGGCGAGGACGTTCTGTACCGCCGGATCGATCGCGCGCGCGCCCGTGCCGATGTTGGACGTCGCGCTGACCTGGATCGACTGGCTGTCGAGCGCCGACGTCGGGGTGTTCGACGCGGTGTAGGTGTTCTCGCCCTGATACCACAGCACCGTGTCGGCCGCGGTGGCGGGTCGGTAGCCGATCGGGTTGTTGCTGGCATCGTACTGGATGCGCTCGGGCATGATCCCGGAGCCCGTCAGGCCGCCTTTCGCCGAGCCCGTGAAGAAACTCGACGCGGCGTCGGCGGTGGCGTTCACCGCCAGGGTGCCGCTGGCCAGACCCTTGAGCGCCTTGTTCAGGGTCGCCGACAGGTTGTTCATCGTGTCGGAGATGCTCGACCCGATCGCGAAACTGGTGGTCGAGGTCGCGTCCGCTGTCGTCGCGGCCTTGAGGGTGAGGGTCTTCGAAGTGCCGTCCGACAGCGTCAGCGAGATGGTCGCGCTGTCGCCGGGCTGGGGCTGCGCCGTCAGGTTGAGGGTGAAGGAAGCCGGGCTGGGGCTCGCGGCGGCCGTGTAGGTGGCGCTGAGCGCAGATCCCGTCACCGTCGGTGCCGCGGCCAGGGTGAAGCCGAACATGCCCCGGGTCTGGCTGTCCGCCTCGTCGGTGACCGTCACCGCGGTGCCGGAGTTGGACGAAGACGGGGTCGGCGTCTGGGTGAGCCGGCCGTTCTGGTTGGGTCCGACCTCGGCATCGACCCGTTCCGCGATCACCGCGGAGAGGCCGGCGACGGTTTGGCCCTGGCTGCCGGTCGTCCCGTTGAGGAGCGTGTCCGCATCGACCACCGGCTGGGTGCTGGCATCGCCGCCGCCGAACAAATAGTTGCCCGCCGCCGATTGGTTGAGCGCATCGAGCGCCGTCTGCAGGTCCCCCAACGCGGTCGAGCGGCCCGAGACCGAACTGGTCGCCACACTCTGCAGACCGTTGTTCAGGGCCTGGCTGGCACTCGTCCCGAGGGTGGCGACCTGGGTGAGGCTCGTCACGGCGAGATTCGTCCGCGTCTGGCCGGCCGTGATGCCGGCCGCGTAGCCGCCGAGCGCGCTCAACGTCGCCTGGGCGCCGAGGGCCGTCGACCGTCCGGAACCGAGGCCGCCGTAGGTCTGCGACACCTGTCCGCTCGAGACCTGATTCGACAGGTCGTTGAGCTGGTTCTTCAGGGTCGTGAGCTGCGCGGCGTTCCGGGTCGTCAGGTAGGAGCCGGCCGCGAAGGGGGCGATCGTGGTCATGATCAGATCTGCAGCAGCTGGTTGAGCATGTCGCGGGCCGCGGTCAGCACGCGGGCATTTGCGCCGTAGGCGGTCTGCAGGGCGATCAGGTTCGACATCTCCTGATCGATATTGACCCCGGCCCCGGCCGAGAACCGGCTCTGCGCGGTGGAGAGCGCGGTCTGCTGGCTGGAATCGATGGCCGTCGAATTGGCGGAGGCGGCCCCCTGCGCGGCGATGATGTCCTGCGCGAAACCCGCCACGGTGGCGCTGTAGGGCGCCGAGACCCCGCCGATGCCGCTCGACGACGAGAAGGTCTGCTGGGTGGAGGTCAGCGCCGCGTAGAGTTGCTGCGCCCGTGTGCCGGACGCGTTCGTGTTGGCCGCGCTCGTCGAGCTCGCCGCGGCCGAGAGCGCCGCCGTGTCGCCGGACAGGGTCGGGTTGACCGCGATGCGCTGCGCGAATCCGGTGAGCTTCGAGCCGCCGTCGAAGCTGCCGGTGTAGACCGCGTTGTTCGCGCCGTCGACGAACAGGGCCAGCGACGGGTTGCCGGTATACAGGTCGGTGGCGGAAACCGCGGTGACATTGGCGGTGGCCGCGGTCACCGCGGGTGTGCTCCCGGACGCGGGCCCGATCGTGACCGAGCTGCCGGTCATCCTCGCGGTCAATCCCAGATTGAGATTGCCCAGCGCCGCATTGATCGAGTCGGCGTAGGTCGCCGTCCCGCTGGGGATCTTGAAGGTCTGCACCAGGGCGGTGGAATCGTTGGTCTCGCTCGCGGGGACCGACGTGGCATTGGCGTCGGACGCGATCAGGATGACGTTGCGGACCGCCCCGTTCACCGTCACCGGGATGGTGATCGTGTTGCCGGCCTTCATCCCGGTCGGGTCGATCGTCGCCGAGGTCCCGTCCGAGGTCCCGGTCACGGTCTTGTCGGTCAGCGAACTCGCCAGGCCGGCGGCGAGGTCGTCGAGCTGGCGCTGCGCCTGCGGCAGGGTCTGATCGCGCAGCTCGAGCTGGGCGGCGAGGCTTCCGGAGCGCAGCACGCCGGGCTCGCCGAGATCGATCTTGCCGCCACCCGGCAGCGTGGCGGTAATCGTGCCGACCGAGCGCGGTGTGGACGTGGCGGAGGAGTTCGCGCTGAGCGTGCCGCGGCCGTCGAAGCTCAGGGTCGCCGCGTTGCCGCGATCGACCAGGGTGGCACCCGACTGGGTGAGGACGGTGACCGTGCCGTCGCTCTGCGGCGTGGCTTTGACATCCATGTAGCTCGACAGGCTGTTGATCGCCTGGTCGCGCTGGTCCTGAAGGTCAGCGACCGACGTGCTGTCCGTGGTGTTCTGGATCTTGGTGTTGAGTTTCGCGATGTTCGAGAGGAGCGCGCTGGCCGAAGTCGTGTCGGTTCCGAGCTGCGCCTCGATCCCGGTGCGCAGGGTCTGCACCGTGTTGGCGGCGCTGTTGATCTGACCGGCCAGTGCCGTCGCGTTGCCGAGGACGGTCGTCCGGGCCGCCGCGGAGGTCGGATTGGCGGCGAGTTGCTGCAGCGACTGCGTGAAGGTGTTCAGCGTGCCGTCGAGGGCCGTCGCACTGCCGGGGGTTCCGTAGAGGGCGTCGAGCTGAGAGCCGATGCTGGCCTTCGTGCTGGTATAGGCAGCGCCGGACGTCTCCAGGCGGAGTTGGTTCAGGGCGGCCGCGTCGAAGCTTCGGGTGACCGTCCCGGCAGCGACCCCCAGGTTGTTGGTCCCGGTGGCGACCGGCGTGAGCGTCCGCTTGACGTAGCCGGCCGTCCCGGCATTGGCGACGTTCAGCGAGACGACGTTGATCGCCGCCTGCGTGGCCGCAAGCCCGGCGGTCGCATTGGAGAGCGCGTTCAGCGACATGTCGAAGCCTCCTCAGCGCTCCCTGCGATGCAACCTACCGGATCACGTTGAGCAGGTCAGACATCATGGTCTGGGCCGTCGACATGACGCGCGTGTTTGCAGAATAGGCCTGCTGGGTTACGATCATCTTAGAGAATTCGGTCGCAATGTCGGTGTTGGATTGCTCGATGCTCGCACCGGTGATGGTGCTGCCGTCGAGGCCCGCCAGCGGGGGGCCGGAATCGGCCGTCTGCAGGTAATTGCCGTTCGTGTCGGCCTTGAGCCCGTCCGGATCGGCGAACTGGACGATCCCGACATTGGCGAGCGCCTTCACGGCCCCGTTCGAGAAGGTCCCGTTGATCTTGCCGTCGGTGCCGACCGCGACGCTCGTCAGCGTGCCCGCGGTGCTGCCGTTCTGACTGAGCGCATTGGTGGTGACGGCGCCGCTCGCGTCGGCGTACTGGGTCAGTCCGCCGGACAGATCGAGCGAAAGCTTCGGAAACGTGTATCCGGAGATCGTCTTGTTGCTCAGATCGACGGTGATGCTGGTCGGATCGGCCACAGTTCCGGTGGGCGAGGTCATCTTGCCCGTCGAATCGAAGGTGAACGCTTGGCCGGTATCGGTCCAGTTCGGTGTGCTGGTGGCGCTGCTGTTGTACAGCAGGTTCCAGCTGGAATCCGTTCCGTTGCCATTTGGCGTCGTCTGGACCCAGCGCATGTTGATCGTGACCGGCGCTCCGGACGCGGTATAGGCCGTCAGCGACGGACCGGCGATGCTGTTGGCCGGATCGGCGGTCGAACTCGTCGTCGGCGTCGCCGGGAGATTGGCCGCGTAGGTGATGGTGGTGGTCGGCTGTGCCGGGAGGGTCGGGTTGCCGATCACGATCGGGCCGGACGAGGTGACCTGGCCGCTGATCGGATCGAGGTTGTTGCCGGTCAGGTAGCCGCCGGCCCCGTTCATCAGGTGCCCGTCGGCGGTGGGAGCAAAGTCACCGCGCCGCGTGTAGGCGTTCGTCCCGCTGAAGGTCGCGGCGCCGTTGGCGTCCCCGGTCTTCTGCGCCACCGTGAAGAAGCCCGTCCCGCTGATCGACATGTTGGTCGGCACGGTCGTCGAGACGACGTTGCCGGCGATCGTGTTCGTCAGCTGCGACTGGGCCAGAACCGAGCCGGCGACCTCACGCTTGGGGGTCGTCTCGGACATCAGGTCGACGAAGCTGGTGTCGACGCGCTTGAAACCGGTCGTCTGCGAGTTGGCGATGTTCCCGGAGATGTTGCTGATGGCGTAGGACTGCGCCTGCAGTCCGGAGACCGAGGTCTGCAGGGCGGAAAAAAGATCCATGGCGAGCGATCCCGATGCGCGCCATCGCGGCCCGCAGATCCGGATGGCCGCAACCGCCGTGCCATTGCTAAGTCACTGACAAACCTCGATCGGCTCCGGCCTGGCCCGGCAGGCTTGGCCGCCCGGACGGACCGGACCGGCAAATTCTGCCGCGCCGGGGCGTCCCCGACCCGGCTCGGGGTTTTCCGGCGTTTACGGCACGTTATCCGAACCCATGCGAAGGTCGCAGGCGGGCTAGAGCATCATCCCGGACGGTGGCCACAGGCCTTCGGACACGGATGATGCGATCGCAACAGGCTGGCGAATCGTCCCGGGTGCGGTATCCGGGATGATGCGGCGGGTCCGGGCAGGGATCGGGCGCAGCGCGTCCTGCCCGAAAGTGCTTGACGGGTACGGCTTTCGGGTCTCGGGATCATGCGGGCGAAACGGACGAGCCTCGTCCACATCATCTACTTCTCGCGGATGAACCTGTCGTCGGATCCCGCCAAGCGGTCCGAGCAGATTGGCGAGATCGGCCGCATTGCCCAGAAGAAGAACGAGTTCGCGGTGATCACGAGCTTCCTGGTGATCGAGGGCAACTTCGCCTGTCAGGTGATCGAGGGCGAGCGCTCGTCGGTGCACGAGACCTTCGACCGGGTCAGCGCCGACAGCCGCCATCGCGACGTCCAGATCAGCGAGTGGCGGGAGATCGCCAAGCGCGAATTCGTCCATTCCTTCAAGAGCGCCCAGCGGAGCGCGGGCAACGACACCCTGTTCGCCAAGGCCAATCTGCTGCCCATGCTCCAGCGCGGCACACCGAAGGCCTCGGCGATCCACGGGCTCTGCCTGGCGCTCCAATCCGACGCGATGTCCCGCCAGGGCATCGATCACCTCTTCGTCTGAGCCGAGCGATGTCCGAGAGCGATACGCCCCCGATCCTCATCGTCGACGACCAGGAGAAGCTCCTGCGGCTCATCGTGATGCTGATGACCCGCATCGGTTTCCCGGACGTGGAGGGCGTCACCAGCGCCCCCGAGGCGCTGGAACGCCTGCGGCAGCGCCGCTACGCCCTGGTGATCTCCGACCTCGACATGGAGCCGATGGACGGGATCAGCCTCCTGCGCGAGATCCGCGCCGACGACGCGCTGATGAACACGCCGTTCATGCTCACCGAATCGTCCTTCGACTTCGAGGACATCAACCTCGCCCATCAGGCGGGGGCGGACGCCTTCATCCTCAAGCCCTTCGACATGGCGGTGCTGAAGACCAAGCTGAAGCAGGTGCTCAACCGCAAGCCGCGCAAGCGCGAGGCGCCGATGGCGGCCGAATCGACCTTGAGCGTGGAATTCCCGATGCTGGGGAAGTTTTGAACGAGCCGAGACGTCGATTCTCCCATTCACCACCTCAGGATGAGGTCGGAGAATGGATCAGGCGCCCCTCCGCCTCACGCCGCTCGCTTCTGATAATCCTTCACGTCGGTGAAGCGCACCGACGGGTAGCGCTCCTCCTCGTAGCGGAGGGAGAACGCGGTGGTCGCCATGAAGACCGGGGCCCCGTCGAGGTCCTTCGCCATGGCCGAGCCGTGGCTGTCCACGAACTTGTCGAGCTCGATCTCGGAATCCGACTCGATCCAGCGGCACACCGAGAACCGCGAGGTCTCGTAATCCACCGGCAGGCCGTACTCGGCCTGGAGCCGCTCCTTCAGCACGTCGAGCTGAAGGGCGCCGACCACGCCGACGATCGCCTGGCTGCCGTCCTGCGGGATGAACACCTGGACGACGCCCTCCTCGCCCATCTGCTGCAGGGCCTCGCGCAGCTTCTTGGCCTTCATGGCGTCGGTCAGCTTGATCCGGCGCAGGATCTCGGGGGCGAAGCTCGGTACGCCGCGGAACACGATGTCCTCGCCCTCGGTGAGCGTGTCGCCGATCCGCAGCGTGCCGTGGTTCGGGATGCCGACCACGTCGCCGGCGAACGCCTCGTCGGCGATGGCCCGGTCCTGGGCGAAGAAGAATTGCGGCGCCGAGAGCGAGATCGGCTTGCCCGTGCGCACCAGCCGGGCCTTCATGCCCCGGCTGAGCTTGCCCGAGCAGACCCGCATGAACGCGATGCGGTCCCGGTGGTTCGGGTCCATATTCGCCTGGATCTTGAACACGAAGCCGGTCATGCGCGGCTCGCCGGGCTCCACGAGGCGCTTGTCGGCGTCCTGGCCCCGGGGCGGCGGCGCCACCTTGGCGAGCCCGTCGATGAGGTCGCGCACGCCGAAATTGCGCAGGGCCGAACCGAAGAACACCGGCGTCAGGTGGCCCTCGCGGAACGCGTCCAGGTCGAACGGCTTGAGGCCGCCCTCGGCGAGTTCCACCTCCTCGCGCCACGCAGCGGCGGCGCCGTTCTCGGTCAGCAGTTCATCGAACAGCGGGTCGTCCGGGCCGGACACCGTGACCATACCGGCATCCTCGGCCGCGTCGAGGCGGCGGACCCGGTTGGCGCCGAGTTCGTAGGTCCCGGAGAAGTTCCGGCCGGTGCCGATCGGCCAGGTCACCGGAGCGACATCCAGCGCCAGCGTCTTCTCGATCTCGTCCAGCAATTCGAACGGATCGCGGGCCTCGCGGTCGAGCTTGTTGACGAAGGTGACGATCGGGATGTCGCGCAGCCGGCAGACCTCGAACAGCTTTCGCGTGCGCGCCTCGATGCCCTTGGCCGCATCGATCACCATGACGGCCGAATCGACCGCCGTCAGCGTCCGGTAGGTGTCCTCCGAGAAGTCCTCGTGGCCGGGCGTGTCGAGCAGGTTAAAGACGCAATCGCCGTACTCGAAGGTCATCACCGAGGTGACCACCGAGATGCCGCGCTCCTTCTCGATCCCCATCCAGTCGGAGCGGGTCGAGACCCGGTTGCGCTTGGCCTTGACCTCGCCGGCGAGCTGGATCGCGCCCCCGAACAGCAGCAGCTTCTCGGTGAGCGTGGTCTTGCCCGCGTCCGGGTGGGAGATGATCGCGAAGGTCCGCCGCCGCGAAACCGGATCGGCCGGCTTCGCTTCGGTCTTGGTCTGCATCAGCATGGAGCGAACGCTCTGGGTCGGCGGGTCTGGGCCGCGCGGCGTCACAGGGCGCGCGTGGCTCTTGCGATCCTGTAGCGGCAAGCCCCCGTATTGGCAAAGAACCGCGGGCGGTCAGGCCGCCTCGGCCGCGAGCGCCCGCAGGTCGGCGACGAGTTGGTCCACCCGCTCCGCCTCGGCATCCCAGGCGAACATGAACCGCGCCCCGCCGCCGATGAAGGTGTAGAACCGCCAGCCCCGGGCGCGCAGGCCCTCCATGGTGGCGGCCGGCATGGTCAGGAAGACCGCGTTGGCCTCGACGGGAAACAGCGCCCGCACCCCCGGAAGCCCGGCGACGGCTTCGGCGAAGCGCCGGGCGCAGGCATTGCCGTGCGCCCCGTTCCGCAGCCACGCGCCACTCTCCAGCATGCCAACCCAGGGCGCCGCGAGGAAACGCATCTTGGAGGCAAGCTGGCCCGCCTGCTTGCAGCGGTAGCCGAAATCCTCCGCGAGCCGGCGATCGAAGAACACCACCGCCTCGCCGGCATGCATGCCGTTCTTGGTGCCGCCGAAGCACAGGACGTCCACGCCGGACCGCCAGGTCATGTCGGCCGGGCTGCATCCGAGGCTCGCGCAGGCATTGGCGAAGCGGGAACCGTCCATGTGGAGGGCGAGGCCCAGGGCGCGGCAGGTCTCGGAGAGCGCCCGCAGCTCGGCGAGGCTGTAGACCTGGCCGGTCTCGGTGGGCTGCGTGATCGTCACCACCCGCGGCCGGGGGAAGTGGATGTCGCTGCGGTTCGTGGCGAGCCCGCGGATCGCCTCGGGGGTGAGCTTGCCGCCCTCGGTCCGGACGGTCAGGAGCTTCGAGCCGTTCGAGAAGAACTCCGGCGCGCCGCACTCGTCGGTCTCGACATGGGCCGAGTCGGCGCAGATCACGCTGTGATAGGATTGGCACAGGGCGGCGAGCGCGAGGGCGTTGGCGGCGGTGCCGTTGAACGCGAAGAACACCTCGCACGCGGTCTCGAACAGGTGGCGGAAGGCGTCCGCGGCGCGCTGCGTCCAGGCATCCTCGCCGTAGGCCGGCGCGTGGCCGCGGTTGGCCGCCTCCATGGCGGCCCAGGCCTCCGGGCAGATGCCGGAATAATTGTCGCTGGCGAATTGCTGCGAGTCGTCGTGTCTCATTCGGGCAACCTACCACGGCAGCGCCGAAGATCGACCGCGCGGACAGGTTGGAACTGGTGCGCGCTTGGTGTAGTAGCTTCGCCAAGGCGTGGGCTCCACGCCGATTCGGAAACCGACGTTCCCGTCCCTCCCGGGTTCATCCCGGGCGAGGGACGTTGTCGGTTTCCAGATCGGCGGCGGGCCGCGCGAGCCCCAAATCCAGGTCCAGAGGATCAAGTCCGTTGCAGGTACTCGTTCGCGACAACAACGTCGATCAAGCGCTTCGCGTCCTCAAGAAGAAGATGCAGCGCGAGGGCATCTTCCGCGAGATGAAGCAGCGCAAGGCTTATGAGAAGCCGTCCGTGCGCAAGGCTCGCGAGAAGGCCGAGGCCGTCCGCCGTGCCCGCAAGCAGGCCCGCAAGACCGCGATCCGTGAGGGCCTGATCGCCGCGCCGAAGCCGAAGCCCCGTTTCCCGGCCGGCAGCCGCCGCCCCGGCTTCCCGTCGCCGTCCGCCGCCGGCCCGCAGGGCGGCAACGCCGCCGGTCAGCTGCCGGTGAGCCCCGCTCCCGCCGCCTGAGCGACGCCGCCTCGATTCGGAAAGGCCCGGCGCGCAAGCGACCGGGCTTTTTCATGTGCGCCCGGCCAGAGAGGCCCGCGCGGGTCCTTGAGAGGCGGGTTGACCGTCTGGCGCCGCGACCTGAACGGCTACGGTTATGGGGGGACGCTGCCCCCCACCCCGCTCAGGCGGCCTTGGCGGCCATCGTCGCGTGCTCGGCCTGAACCAGCACGTCGAGCGCGCGCCAGGGCTTCTGCATGTACACCGCCTGATCGGGCAGGCGCGCGTCCCGGCTCGCCCCGGACGTCACGACCACGCGGACATCCGGCCAGCGACGGCCCACGGCCTGCGCGAGGGACACGCCGTCCATCGCACCCGGCAGGCGCACATCCGCGAAGAGCAAAGCCACGGTGACGTCCGAGCGCTCCAGCACCGAGAGCGCCGCCTCGGCGCTCTCGCAGGCGATCACGCCGAGTTCCGTCTCTTCCAGCACCGCCGTCGCGAGGTCGCGGACCGACGCGTCGTCTTCGACGACGAGGGCGACGGGATTGGAACATTCGGGCTGTGCGCGATCCATGAAAATCTCCTGCTGTCGGTCCATTGCCCCGCGACGGGGCACGGCCTGCTCCGGCAGGCTTCTGATTCCCCGATTCGGCCATGCTGACCTGTCAGGAGCCGGCTCACAAGAGTCCGGCGCCGTCTGGCGGGCATGCCTGCCTCGCGGTCAGGCGGTGCCGATTTCGAGCGGAACGCCCGAATTTGGCGCACCGGACCGGCAGTTAAGACCCTGTTCACCGATGTGGACCGACTGTTAACCTCCTGCGACGGAACGTCTCCACCCCGGCGGGACAGGCCACCGGATCCAGCGCGGGCTGAAGCTGAAGGATCACCGTCCGACATGTGCCGTTTCCTCGCCTACAGCGGTGAGCCGGTCTTCCTCTCCGACCTCGTCTGCGCACCGACCCATTCGCTGGTGCACCAGTCGCTGCATGCCGACGAGGGGAAGACCGAGACCAACGGCGACGGGTTCGGGATCGGCTGGTACGCCGAGCGGCCGGAACCGGGCGTGTATCGGGACATCTCACCGGCCTGGTCGGACGAGAACCTGGTGAACCTGTGCGGGCAGGTGCGGGCGCGGACCTTCTTCGCGCATGTCCGCGCCTCCACGGGCACCGCGACCGCCCGGGCGAACTGTCATCCCTTCGCCTACGGCCGGCACCTGTTCATGCACAATGGCCAGATCGGCGGCTATCACCGGATCAAGCGCAGGCTCGAGGCGCTGATCCCGGACGCGTTCTACGACCACCGCCGGGGCAGCACCGATTCCGAGGCGATCTTCCTCCTGGCGCTGGCCAACGGGCTGGCCGAGGACCCCGTCGGCGCCATGGCGCGGACGCTCAAATCCGTCCGCGACCTGATGGACGCCGCCAATGTCTGCGAGCCGCTGCGCTTCACGGCCCTGCTCACCGACGGCGAGACGCTCACAGCCTATCGCTGGGCCTGCGACGGCCGGCCGCCGAGCCTGTATTATCGCGAGGGACCGGGCGGGATCGTCGTCGTCTCCGAGCCGATCGACGGCTGCCGCGAGGGCTGGCAGGTCGTGCCGAAGGGCGCGACGCTGCGCGCCCGCCACGGAACCGCGACCGTCGTGGACGTGCCCGAGCGGACCCGCGCCGCAGCCTGAATGGCCGCCGCCCCAGCCATGCCGCCAAAGGCATTGCCCGGGCGCGCCAAAAGGCCACATTCCGGCTGGGGCCGCGCGTGCGGCCGGGCGGGAAACGATCGATGTATCCGGATACCGAGCTTCACATCGCCGGACGCTGGCGTGCGGGTGTCGAACGGGAGACGCTGGCGGTCCTGAATCCCGCCACCGGCGAGACGATCGGCCAATGCGCGGTGGCCGGCACGGCGGATCTCGACGAGGCCCTGGAAGCCGCGGCCCGCGCCTTCCCGATCTGGCGGAAGGTGGCGCCCTTCGAGCGCGGCAAGGTGATGCGCAAGGCCGCCGACCTGCTGCGCGCCCGGGTCGACGAGATCGCCCGGATCATGACCCAGGAGCAGGGCAAGCCCCTGGCCGAGTCGCGCATCGAGACCCTGGCGGCGGCCGATATCATCGACTGGTTCGCCGAGGAGGGGAAGCGCGCCTACGGCCGTGTCATCCCCGGCCGCGCCGACGGCGTGCTGCAGGCCGTGGTGCGCGAGCCGGTGGGTCCGGTGGCCTGCTTCACACCCTGGAATTTCCCGATCAACCAGGCCGTCCGCAAGATCTCGGCGGCGCTCTGCACCGGCTGCACGGTGATCCTGAAGGGCCCCGAGGACACGCCGGCGAGCTGTGCCGCGCTGGTGCGGGCCTTCCTGGATGCCGGCATCCCGGGCGACGCCCTCTCGCTGGTCTACGGTGACCCGGCGACGATCTCGGCCTACCTCATCCCCCACCCGGTGATCCGCAAGATCTCGTTCACCGGCTCGACGGTGGTCGGCAAGAAGCTCGCCGCCCTGGCCGGCGAGCACATGAAGCGCGCGACCATGGAACTCGGCGGCCATGCCCCCGTGATCGTGTTCGGCGATGCCGACGTTGAGAAGGCCGTGTCGGTCCTCGCCCCGTCCAAGTTCCGCAATGCCGGCCAGGTCTGCGTCTCGCCGACCCGGTTCCTGGTGCACGATTCGGTGTTCGACCGGTTCGTCGAGGGCTTCACCCGCTACGCGAAGGGCGCGAAGGTCGGCGACGGCCTCGATCCGGACACCACGATGGGCCCGCTGATTCACGGGCGCCGGCTCGAGGCGATCGAGGCGCTCACGGCAGACGCCGAATCCGCCGGGGCGTCCCTGCGGGCCGGCGGTAAGCGCATCGGCAATCGCGGCAACTTCTTCGAGCCGACGGTCTTCACCGAGGTGCCGCTGACGGCCCGGATGATGAACGAGGAGCCGTTCGGTCCGGTCGCGATGATCAACCGCTTCTCCGAGGACGACGAGGCCCTGACCGAGGCCAACCGGTTGCCCTACGGGCTCGCGGCCTACGCTTACACCCGCTCGGCCGAGCGGGCGGCCCGGGTCTCGAACACGGTGGAGAGCGGGATGGTCTCCATCAACCACCACGGCCTCGCCCTTCCCGAGACGCCGTTCGGCGGTGTCAAGGAGTCCGGCTACGGCAGCGAGGGCGGCACCGAGGCGCTCGATGCCTATCTGGTGACCAAGTTCGTCACGCAGGCGAATTTCTGACCCGCCGGCGCGCCTCCGGCAGGCCCTGAGCGCCGTGCCCATCCGCCCGGTGACGGGTGCGGCGCCGGCGCATCGCCCGAAGGCGGGCAGGCATCGTTCGGAACGAACTTTAATAATGGGGCGGCGGAGGCTCCGGCAAGCCCGGCGCCGACCGGGCCGCCGCCTCGTCCATCTGATCCCGCAGCCCCTGGATCTGCCGCGCGAGACGGTCGATCTGTTGCCACTGGTCGGTCACGGTACGGTTCAGATCCTCGATGGTCGCCTCCTGCTCGGTGAGGCGGATCTCCAGGCGCTCGATCCGGCTTGACGCGTCCATTTCCGATCCCCCGTGCAGGCCTGTCAGCCGATCGCGACCGCGTCCGGCTGCCTCACAGGCTGCGAAGCGTTTGACAAGGCTTCCCACACGCCGTGGGGGGAGGCCGCCGGTGATGCGGCGCGTTCCGACCCGGTCCGAGACGGAGCTGTCGTGGACGCCGGGCCCCGGTGAGCCGCCGCGATAGCCCGGCGCGATGACGAGGCCCGAAAGCCCTGCGTCCCACGAACAGCAAACCTACAGATTATCGGGTCGCATCATAAACTGATTTGCGGTCATGAACTCGGATCGGCCCGAACGGTAGAGCGGTTTCTAGCCCGCGGTCGCATGAGTCGTCACCTGACGATCCGGCTGTATTCAGTTTCTGAAGATCGGGCATTGTAAATTGTTAACCTATCTAACGTAAAAATGCGCCGACAAGACGATAACGGATTGGGCCGGGCGATGGCGATGTTTGGTTTACGCACGGACACGCCCCTGACGGCGATTGACCGGACCACCGGACGGATCGAATTCGACCTCGACGGCAAGGTCACGGATGCCAACGCGATCTTCCTCGATCTCGTCGGCTATACCCTGGCGGAAATCCGCGGGCGCCACCACAGCCTGTTCGTGCCGGACGCCGAGCGCACGAGCCCGGACTATGGCGCCTTCTGGGATCGCCTGCGCGCGGGCAAGCCCGAAGTGCGGGATTTCGCCCGGGTCACCAAGTCCGGACGAGTTATCTGGATCAAGGGCTCCTACAACCCGATCCTCGACCGCGCCGGGAAGGCGGTCAAGGTTGTGAAGCTCGCCACGGACGTGACCGAGGAGCGGACCCGCAACGCGCTGTTCGCCGGTCAGGTCGCGGCCATCAATAGCTCGCAGGCGGTGATCCACTTCACCCTCGACGGCACCATCACCGATGCCAACGCGAATTTCCTCTCGACCATGGGGTACAGCCTCGCGGAGGTGCGCGGGCAGCATCACCGGATGTTCCTCCCGCCGGCGGAGGCCGCGAGTTCGGACTACGCGGCGTTCTGGGCGGCCCTCGCGGAGGGGCGCCATCAGGCCGGCGAGTTCCGGCGGATCGCCAAGGGCAGCCGCGTCGTCTGGATCTTCGGCGCCTACAACCCGATCCTCGATGCCGAGGGCAAGCCCTGCGCGGTCGTCAAGTTCGCCACCGACGTGACGCGGCAGGTCGAGGACCGGCAGCGCCGGGCCGAGGGCCAGCGCGTCATCGACGGGGATATCGCGGCGATCCGGGATTCGATGAGCCGCGTTGTCCAGCAGGCCGACGAGACCGCGGAGGCCTCGGACCGGACCGCCCGTAACGTGCAGGCGGTCGCCGCCGGCTCGGAGGAGTTCTCCGCCTCGATCGAGGAGCTGAGCCGCCACGCGCTCCTGGCGAAATCCTCCGTGGACAAGGTCGTCACCCGCGCCGAGGAGGCCGGGGCGATCGTCGTGGGCCTGACCGGCGCCGCCGATCGGATCGGCGCCGCCGTGAGCCTGATCCGCTCCATCGCCGACCAGACCAACCTCCTCGCGCTGAACGCCACGATCGAGGCCGCACGGGCGGGGGCGGCCGGCAAGGGTTTCGCGGTGGTCGCCGCCGAGGTGAAGGCGCTGGCGGAGCAGACGGCCCGGGCGACCGGGGAGATCGGCACCCAGATCGCGGCCGTGCAGACCGAGACCGCCCGGGCCGTGGCCGCCATCGACGGGATCGGCTCGACCATCGAGCAGCTCAGCGAGATCACGCTCAGCGTGTCGTCCGCGGTGACCGAGCAGGCGGCGGTGACCCGCGACCTCACCGAGAACATGCAATCGGCCGCCCACAGCGTCGAGACCGCGCGGGCGGCGATGACCGAGATCGCGGCCTCGGCGGCCTCGGTGGACGCATCGGTGCGCAAGGTCTCCGAAGCGGCGCGCGCCCTGGCCTGACCGCCCGGCCGGAGCCACGCCGGCCTCAGGCGGCCCGCACGGCGGCGATTTCGGCCACGGCGACGCGGTCGCGACCGCTGTTCTTGGCGACGTAGAGCGCGGCATCGGCCCGGCGCATCAGCGCGTCGAACCCGATTCCGTCGCGGGTCTGGGCGATCCCGATGCTGACGCTGACGCGCAGATCGGGGAGTTCGGGCACGGCGAGGCCGGCGAAGGTTCGGCGCAGTTCCTCGGCCCGGGCCAGGGCCTCCGCGGCTGACGCCCCCGGCAGGAAGCAGGCGAATTCCTCGCCCCCGAGGCGGCCCAGCGGCGCGTCCGGCGGCAGCAGGGCGGTCGCCATGGCACAGAAGCCGACCAGCACCGCGTCGCCGACCGCATGCCCGTGGCGATCGTTGACGGCCTTGAACCGGTCGAGGTCGAGGAGCAGCAGCGCCCCACTCTCCCGGTTCGCGAGCGCCCTGTGGGCCGCCTCCGCGAAGGCCCGGCGGTTGCGCACGCCCGTGAGCGGATCCGTGGACGCGGCGACGCGCTGCTCGCGCTCGGCCCGCTCCTTGACCAGGGCCATCAGGGTAAAGGCCGACGCGATCGAGAACAGCATGGTGACGAAACACAGGATCGCCACCCAGGGTGAGGCGAGCGGGGTCGTGCCGAGCTGCGGCGGCGCCAGCAGCGTCGAGGGGATACGCGCGAGATAGAAGGCGCCGTGCAGCCCGAGCACGGCGGCGGCCGTGATCCGGGAGGCCAGCCACTCCCCGCGGCCGCGCCAGAACTCCAGGGCCGCACCGCCGCAATAGACCGTCGCCACCGCGGAGGCGTACACGATGCGCAGCACGAGCGACGCGTAGAAGTCCGGGATGAGGCAGAGCGCGCACCAGACCAGAGCGCCCGCCAGCGCCACGGGGACGCGCGGAGGCCGACGCTCGAAGGCGCGGACACCACTCCAGATCAGGCCGTAGGCGCTCAGCACCACGGCGTTGGACAGGCCGGTCGAGAGCAGGTCGGGGATCTGGCCCCTCAGGGCGAGGCCGGCGGAGCCCGCCGCCCCGACGAGATGCGCGGCCCCCCACAGGGCGAGCGCCCGGACCTCGGGCGCCTGCCGCCACGTCGTCAGGAACAGCAATCCCACCAGCAGCGTGATGGTGGAATTGACGATGAGCAGGGTCGCAGGATCAAGATGCACGGCCGTCCATCGATCTCCACAAGCCGACCACGGGGGTCCCGTCCCGCTCTGCCGTGTTCGCGCACAGGCGGCAGCGAATCAGCGAAGACAGATATCAGCAGAGCTTAGACTGCCCGAAAACCGAATCCTATGCCTGTATTGGCTCGCAATTGAGCGGCGCGACCGCTCACAATTGCAAGACGGCACTGGCGTCCGGGATGCGCGCGACGCGTTCGGCCGCATTCGCCCAAGCCTGAGATCGCGCGGGCGCGCAATGCCGAAGTGTCCCTCACCCCTGCGGCGGGCATCGTCTCGGGAGGGGGGCACCCTTCGGGACGATGCGCGCACGGTCAGGCGGCGTGGATCACCGGGACCGCGGGGGCGCCCTCCCACTCGGTGTTGGCGGGGATCGACTCGCCCTTCATGACGATGGTGAGCGGGCGCAGCCGGGCGAAGTCGCCGACCTTGGTGTCGTACAGCACCGTCGAGAACGCCCCCACCGAGACACCCTTGCCCACGATCACCCGGCCGATCTTCATGATTCGGTCCTCGTAGAGGTGGGTCTGGAGCGCCGACACCCGGTTGATCGTGGCGTAGTCGCCGATCGTCACGCAGTCGAACTCGGTGATGTCGGTGGTGAGCATGCAGACGCCCTTGCCGACCTTCACTCCGAACAGCCTGAGCACCCAGGGCAGGAACGGCGTGCCCTGGAGATGCTCCAGCAGGACCTTGCCGGCGAGCCCCCAATAGGCCACCGCGATGGCCTCGGTGCGCATGGCCCACCAGGACCACATCGGCTGCATGCCGGGCTTGTAGACGCCCATCAGCAGCCACTTCATCGCGATCACCGCCGCGGACTGGATCAGCGCGATGGCGACGCTCGCCGCGACGAAGCTGAAGGCCAGGCCCGACCAATCCTTCTCGAGGATCGCCGGGTAGAAGTACCAATCGATCACCGTGATCGCGAGGGTGATGTAGAGCATCGGCGAGAACGAGGTCGCGAAGGCCTCGAACACGCCGCGCCGGATCTTCGGCCAGAGCCCGGGCTCGTAGGTCTGGGCGTTCGATCCGAGATCGATCCGCTGGCGGGCGGGCAGCCGAATCGGCGGCGAGCCGAACCAGGTCTCGCCGGGGCTCATGGCGTCGTTCGCGGGCGGCTTCGACTTGATGCCGATGAGCACGTCGTCGGGGATGATCGCCCCGGGCGGGACCACGGCGTCGTTGCCGACGAAGACCCGGGCCCCGGTGCGGGTCGGCTCCAGGTGCATCCAGCCGCGCCGGATTTCCTCCTCGCCGTACACCACCTCGTCGGCGATGAAGTTCTTGGGCCCGACATCGGCGAGGTCGTACCGGCCGCCGAGATTCGTGGAGATCTCCGCGCCCTGGCCCATCCGGGCGCCCATCAGCCGGTACCAGGCCCGCATGTACACGGTGGCGAACAGCGACGAGAGCGTCTCCAGCGTCACCTCGACGGCGAGCGCCAGCGACCATTTCCGCAGGTAGAACAGCGAGTGCACCGAGTAGGTGCCGTGCCGCGTCCGCGGCAGCAGGACCCAGCGGATGCCGGCGATCAGCAGCACCGTGCCGGCGGTCATCAGCATGGCGGTCGGCCAGGTGAGGATCGGCAGGTACCAGTGATAGTCGATATCGGTCATGTCGGAGAGCGAGTCCGAGATCTGATCGAAGATGAAGAATGCCGGGAAGATCGGCAGGAGTCCCACCGCCGGGATCACGCCGAGCAGCACGACATAGGCGGCCATGAAGGCGGCCCGCCGCGTCCACGAGGCGTCGGCGGGTTCCGGCAGTGCGGAAAGGTCGGCCATCCCGACCCTGCGGCCGGGGGACCCGTCCCAGGCCTCGGCGGGCCCGACCCGGGTCCCGGCCGGGATCGTGGTGAGATCGGCGATCTCGGCCTGCGGGCCGATCACCGTGTCGTGGCTGATCACGCAGGAGGTGCCCACCGCCGCATCGGCGCCGATCTCGACGCGGCCGATCACCAGCTCGTTGCCCATGATCTCGGCATTGGCGATGACGAGGCGGCCGCCGAGCGACGCGCCGTCGCCGATGGTCAGGAGATCGGGGGCGCCGACCTCGATGTCGGAGATGAGGGTGTCGCGGCCGACCCGGGCGCCCATCAGGCGCAGGTAGATCGCGATGGCCGGCGAGCCCTGCAGCCACTTGACGTGCACCAGGGGTGCCAGCCGCTGCGCCAGCCACCAGCGATAGTAGTAGGTCCCCCAGAGCGGATAGCGGCCCGGCCTGGTCTTGCCCAGGATCAGCCACTTGCCGGCCACCGCCACCACCGCGGTCACGCCGTTGATCGCCACGTAGACGAGCAGCAGCACGCCGAGTTCGGCGAAGAAGCTGAGCCCGCCGCCGGTGAGCAGCAGATAGGTCACGAACATGCCGAGCCACTGCGCGGTGGCGAGCGCGATCACGACGGGCAGCGCGACGAGTTGCGCGAGGCCGCACAGCGCCCGGCGCAGGAGCGGCGGCGGCGCGAAGCTCAGGTCGCGGATGGACGCGGCGGCGCCCATGCCGCCGGTCCGCTCGATCAGCGCATCGGCCATCGCCCGCACGGTGCGCAGGGCGTAGACGTCCGGCAGGGTGATGCCGGCCAGCGCCGGGCTCTCGCGCACCGCCGAGACGAAGCGGGCGGCAAGCAGCGAGTGGCCCCCGAGATCGGCGAAGAAATCCCCCGTCAGCGGGATCGGCTGGTTCCCGAACACCTGCTTGGCGGCGGCGACGAGGGCGGCCTCGGTCTCGTTGGCCGGAGGCTCCTGCTCGCCGTCGGCCGAGACCACGGTGAGCGGGGCGATCTTCAGCGCCTTGCGGTCGACCTTGCCCGAGGTCAGGCGCGGCAGCGTCTCCGTCACCTCGAAATGGCCCGGCACCATGTAGGGTGGCATCTGCCCGGCGAGAATCCGGCGCAGGGCGGCGGTCTCGATCGTGTGGCCGCGCTCCGGGATCAGGAAGGCGACCAGGCGGTCGACGCCATCGTCCTGCCGCAGCACCACCGCGGCCTGGTTGATGTCGGGCACGCTCCGGATCCGCGCCTCGATCTCCCCGAGCTCCACGCGGAAGCCGCGGATCTTGACCTGATCGTCGATCCGGCCGTGGAACACGATCCGGCCGGCGGCGTCGAGGGAGACCGCGTCGCCCGAGCGGTACAGGATCGGATCGGTTCCGTCGGACGCGAACGGGTTGGCGATGAATTTTTCCGCCGTCAGTTCGGGGCGCGCGAGATAGCCGCGGGCGACGCCGGGGCCGCCGATCAGGAGTTCCCCCGGCTGGTCGCGCCCGAGCAGGCTCAGATCCTCGCCAGCGACGTAGACGGAGTAATTCGGGATCGGGCCGCCGATGGTGACCGGCTCGCCGGGCCGCATCTCGGCCGCGGTGGCCACCACGGTCGCCTCGGTCGGCCCGTAGGTGTTGAACAGGCTTCGCGCCGGGGTCGCCCATCGCGCCACCAGCGGCTCGGGCAGGGCCTCGCCGCCGAGCAGGATCAGGCGCACGGTCGGCAAATCGCCGGAGATCATCGCCAGCAGGGTCGGCACGGTGTCGAGGACGGTGATCCGCTCCACCTCCAGGATGCCGGGCAGGGATTCCACGTCGCCCATCATGGCCGGGCTCGCCACGAACAGCGTGGCGCCCACGAGGTACGGGACCCAGATCTCCTCCATCGAGAGGTCGAAGGCCACCGAGGCCCCCTGGAACACCACGTCGTCGGCGCGCATCCCGTAGAGGGCGTTGGCCGAGCGCAGGAAGTGGCAGATATTGGCGTGGCTGATGACGATGCCCTTCGGCACGCCGGTCGAGCCCGAGGTGTAGATCAGGTAGGCGGGGTGCTCCGGCGTCAGGCCTTTGCTGCGGGCGTCCGGCACCGGGGCGTCGGCCGGGGTCGCGGCGTCGAGATCGGCCGGGGTCAGGGCCGGGGCGGCAGCGGGCGCCGAGGGGCGCAGCGCCGGGGAGACCAGGAGCGCCTTGGCGGCGGCGTCGGTCAGGCACACGCCCACCCGGTCGGCGGGCGCCTCGGCGTCGAAGGGCAGCCACGCGGCGCCCGACAGGGTGATGCCGATCTGCGCCACGAGGAGATCGGGGCCGCGGGCCATCCAGAGACCGACCACGTCCCCGGGCCCGATGCCGCGATGGGCAAGCCCGGCGGCGATCCGGCCGGCGCGGGCCGCGACCGCGGCATAGGTCAGGTGCGGATGGATGCCACCCGCCTCGACGCGGTCGCCGTCGACCAGGCAGGGATGCTCGGGCCGGGACCGGGCCGAGTCCAGGAAGATCTCGGCCAGCACCTCGTCGCGGATCAGGTCGGGGCGGTGCGCGCCCCGCAGAACCGCCGCCCCGGGACCGGCACGCTCGCGCTCCCCGGCCGCCGGGCCGGCCCGGGTCTTCTCGGCGACGTCGCTCATCCGCTGCTCCGCTGGCCGGTCACTCGAGCCGGCGCCCACCGTGCCGGCTGCCCTATAGCCCGCCGATCATGCCGTTATCGAGGCGGCTTTGCACTGCGCCGGCGCCCGGGATCAAGCCCAGCGCCAGCCGTCGGGTCCCAGGATCAGAACCTCGCCCTGGCGTATGCCGATGCGGGGCGCGGTGTAGATGTCGAGATGGCCGCGCGCCACGAGCGCCGCCCGCGCGACGCCGCCATGGGCGACGACGACCGTGTCCCGCTCCAGATCGGCGAGCATGGGTCCAACGCGCTCGACCAGGGCGGCGTAGCTCTCGCCGCCGGTCCCCGGCGGACGATGGTGCCAGCGGTCCCGGTCGCGTCCCGCGGCGCCGACTGGATCGCGGCGGCGGATCTCCGCCCAGGTCGAGCCTTCCCAATTGCCGAAGCTGATCTCACGCAGCCGCGGATCGGTGCGGTACGCCTCCGATGGCAGGCCGAGGGCCGACCGGAGGATCTCCATGGTGCGCCGGGTCCGCTTGAGCGGGCTCGCGACGAAATCCGCATCGGCCAGCCTCGGACCCGCCGCGGCGGCGAGGCGCGCCGCGACGGCGGCGGCCTGGATCTCGCCCTGGGCGTTCAGGTCGATGTCGCGCCCGCCCTGGAGGCGCCCCTCGGCGTTCCAGTCGGTCTGGCCGTGGCGGATGAAGTAGATGGTGACCAACCGACTCAACCCCGTCCTGCCCCGGCCCTCGGAACGGCTCAGCCTGCCGCCCGTTCTCGCCGTCGGTCGGCAACGTCCGGAAACAGGTCCTGCCCATGTCGAAGAAGCACGGCAAGCATCATCGCGGCCAGGGGCATGACGACGGCGTGACAGAGAGGGCCGACCTGCACGGATCGGAATGGGCGGCCCGACCGTCCACCGCCAGCCAGTCCGGCACCGTGTCGGGAACCGAGCCGGCACCGCCGGGTGGCCGCCCGCCGGGGCCGATCCGCCCGGCACAGGGCATCGTCGCGGTCGAGCCGGGCGCGCCCTTCGACCTGGCGGCCGTCGACACCGGGGCCGATGGCGGGCTCGACAAGGACTGGGCGAAGAATGCGCTGGCCAAGGAGCGCGCGCGCATCATCGACCTCCAGGAACGCCTCTACGCCGAGCGCCGCCGCAGCCTGCTCCTGGTCTTCCAGGCGATCGACACCGGCGGCAAGGACGGGACCATCGGATCGGTGCTCAAGGGCGTGAACCCGCAGGGCTGCACCGTCAGCGCGTTCAAGGTGCCCTCGCGCGACGAGCTCGATCACGATTTCCTCTGGCGCTACCATGCCCGGACCCCGGCGCGCGGCATGATCGGCGTGTTCAACCGCAGCCACTACGAGGACGTGCTCGTCGTGCGCGTGAAGGGCCTCGTCCCGGATGCGGTCTGGCGGAGCCGCTACGGCCGGATCAACGATTTCGAGCATCTGCTCGCCGAGTCCGGCACGACGATGCTCAAGTTCTTCCTCCACATCTCCAAGGCGGAGCAGAAGAAGCGCCTGGAGGCCCGGATCGCCGATCCGCACAAGCGCTGGAAATTCGAACCGGCCGACCTCGTCGAGCGGAAGTCCTGGGACGCCTACCAGCAGGCCTTCGCGGATGCCCTCACCCACTGCTCCACGCCAGAGGCTCCCTGGCTGGTGGTGCCGGCCGACCACAAGTGGTTCCGCAACTACGTGGTGGCCCGGACGGTGGCGGACACGCTGGAGGCGATGGATCCGCGCCACCCGGAAGCCCCCGCGGGGATCGCGGACCTGACGATACCGGACTAAAAGCCTTTCCTGAGACGCTGGCCGCACCGTCGCGGCCGGGTGCCCGGGGATCGGGCATCCTGCAGGCGTCGAAAGCGGGGGGGCACAGGGGATGCTGGTCGTTCGTGAGGTGGCGGTCTCGGGCTATCGCTCGCTGAGGCGGATCGGATTCCCGGTCGACGGCCTGTCGGTCTTCGTCGGCGGCAACGGCACGGGCAAGACCAATCTGTACCGGGCCCTCGAACTGCTGCAGGCGGCGGCCCGGGGCACCCTCGCCCGCGACCTCGCCGCGGAGGGCGGCATGAACTCGGCGCTCTGGGCCGGCCGGCGCCGGCAGGGCGAGCCCGCCCGGATCCGCCTGTCGGCGACCCTGCGCGACGATGGGACCGGCCAGGACTTCGCCTACGCGGTCGAGGTTGGGCTCGTGCCGCAGGGGAGCAACGGCACGCTCGGCGCCGCCTTCCGCCAGGAGCCGCAGGTCAAGGCCGAGCGCCTGACGGTCCGGACCGGCGGCCGCGCGGCGGTGATGCTGGACCGCGACGGTCCCACCGGCTTCGCCCGGGACGAGGACGGCCGGAAGCGGTCCCTCGGCGCGGACCTGCTGCCCACCGAGACCGTGCTCGGCAGCGTCCTCGACGCCGCCGGCCATCCGGAGGTCGCCCTGGTCCGCCAGGCGCTGACGGCCTGGCGCTTCCATCACACCTTCCGAAGCGACGCCGAATCGCCCCTGCGGCGGCCGTGCCTCGCGGTGACGACGCCGACCTTGGCCTCGGACGGCTCCGACCTCGCCGCGGTCTTCGCCACCCTGGTGCATATCCGGCAGGACACGGTCGAGCTCGATCGGGCCGTGGACGGCGCCTTCCCAGGGGCCCGGCTCGTCGTCCCGGAGCCGGACCGCGAGGCGCGTTTCGGCTTGAGCGTCCCTGACTTCCCGGCGCGCGTCTTCACGGCCCCGGAACTGTCGGACGGAACCCTGCGCTACCTCGCCCTGTCGGGCGCCCTCCTGGGCTACCGGCTGCCGCCCTTCATCGCGCTGAACGAGCCCGAGACGAGCTTGCATCCCGACCTGATGGAGCCGCTGGCCCGGCTGATCGTCCGGGCGGCGGAGCGCACACAGGTCTGGCTCGTCACGCATTCCGAGCGGCTGGCGGAGGGGATCGCGGAGCACGGGGATGCCCGGCCGCGGACCGTCATCAAGCGCGACGGCGAGACCTGGATCGCGGGGCTGAAACTGTCGGGGGAATTCGCCGCAGCGGAGGAGGAGGATTGATCCGGGCAGAACCGGCGTCAGGACGCGGCCCGCTCGCACGGGCTCAGGAACACGGTGCTCCGCGGGACCATGCGGAACGCCGTGCCACCGGCGTACTCTCTAGGTTCGGCCCAGCGCCGGTCTACATACGGTTACTGAAAGCCGCGCACCCCATGCAGGATGTGGCGCGCGTTCCTCGTTCAGCGAGTCGCGTCCAGGGCCATCGCGTCAGGACAGCCGAAACGGGATCGGCCCCGCCGCCATCCGGACCGCGTCCGGGCGGCAGCCGCTCTCGAGGCAGGCGTAGCGGATCGCGTCCTGGCGGCTGCGGAAGATGCCACCGGCCCGTCCCCCGGTCTCGACGGCGACCCAGTGGCCCTCGCCGTCCTGGCCGACGAGATAGGAGAGCGGCGTCCCGGAGGCGGCCGGCAGGGCGGGTTGGAGCGGGTTCAACGCGACGGACATCGGAGTCAGGGGGTTCACACGGGCCTCTCGGGGCCACCACGCCAAGCTAGGGACGCTGGCATAAGGGTTCGATGGACCCGATCGGGATCCGGCATAAGGGCCGCATCAGCAACCGGACCTGAGCGCCCGGTTGCCTTTTGTTCACGTCCGATCGCCGGGCGATCGGCTCAGGCCGCGTTCTCCTTGGACCGCTCGGCGCGCTTGCGGTCGTTGGGGTCGAGGACCGCCTTGCGCAGGCGGATCGACTTCGGCGTCACCTCGACGAGCTCGTCGTCCTGGATCCAGGCCAGCGAGCGCTCCAGAGTCATCCGGATCGGCGGGGTGAGGCGCACGGCCTCGTCCTTCGAGGTGGTGCGGATGTTGGTGAGCTTCTTGCCCTTGAGCACGTTCACCTCGAGGTCGTTCTCGCGGTTGTGCTCGCCGACGATCATGCCCTGATAGACCTTCCAGCCGGGCTCGATCATCATCGGGCCGCGGTCCTCCAGGTTCCACATGGCGTAGGCCACGGCCTCGCCCTGATCGTTGGAGATCAGCACGCCGTTGCGCCGGCCCGGCATCTCGCCCTTGTAGGGCTCGTAGGCCTTGAACAGCCGGTTCATGATCGCGGTGCCGCGGGTGTCGGTGAGCAATTCGCCCTGGTAGCCGATCAGGCCTCGGGTGGGGGCATGGAAGACGAGCCGCAGGCGGTTGCCGCCCGAGGGCCGCATCTCCAGCATCTCGGCCTTCCGCTCGGACATCTTCTGCACGACGACGCCGGAATGCTCCTCGTCGACGTCGATCACCACCTCCTCGATCGGCTCGAGCAGGCCGCCGGCCTCGTCGCGCTCGAACACCACGCGGGGGCGCGACACGGCGATCTCGAAACCCTCGCGGCGCATGGTCTCGATCAGGATCGAGAGCTGCAGCTCGCCGCGGCCCGAGACGTAGAAGGAATCCTTGTCGGCCGCCTCCTCGATCTTGAGCGTGACGTTGCCCTCAGCCTCCTTGAACAGGCGGTCGCGGATCATCCGGCTCGTGACCTTGTCGCCCTCGGTGCCGGCGAGCGGGCTGTCGTTGACGATGAACGACATGGTCACGGTCGGCGGATCGATCGGCTGGGCCTGGATCGGGGTGTCGACCTGGGGATCGCAGAAGGTGTCGGCGACGGTGCCCTTCATCAGGCCGGCGATCGACACGATGTCCCCCGCCTCGCCGATCTCGATCGGCGCGCGCTCCAGGCCGCGGAAGGCGAGGATCTTCGAGACCCGGCCGGTCTCCACGACCTTGCCGGTCCGGTCCAGGACCTTGATCTGCTGGTTCGGCTTCACCGAGCCCGCCGCGATGCGGCCGGTGATGATGCGGCCCAGGAACGGGTTGGCTTCCAGCAGGGTGCCGAGCATCCGGAACGGGCCCTCGTCGACCCGCGCCGGGGGCACGTGCTTCAGCACGAGGTCGAAAAGCGGCTCGAGGCCCACGGCAGGGTCGGCCTCCGGGGTCTCGGCCATCCAGCCGTTGCGGCCGGACCCGTAGAGGATCGGGAAGTCGAGCTGCTCGTCGGTGGCGTCCAAGGCCGCGAACAGGTCGAACACCTCGTTCACGACCTCGTTGATCCGCGCGTCCGGACGGTCGACCTTGTTGATCGCCACGATCGGGCGCAGGCCGATCTTGAGGGCCTTGCCAACCACGAACTTGGTCTGCGGCATCGGGCCCTCGGCGGCGTCCACCAGCACGATCACGCCGTCGACCATCGACAGGATGCGCTCGACCTCGCCGCCGAAATCGGCGTGGCCGGGGGTGTCGACGATGTTGACGCGGGTGTCCTTCCAGACGACCGAGGTCGCCTTGGCGAGGATGGTGATGCCGCGTTCCTTCTCGAGGTCGTTCGAATCCATCGCCCGTTCCTCGACCCGCTGATTCTCGCGGAAGGTGCCGGACTGGGCCAGCAGCTTGTCGACCAAGGTCGTCTTGCCGTGGTCGACGTGGGCAATGATGGCGATGTTGCGCAGATTCATGGCGGCCCGAAACGGGTTGTGCCGGCTCCCTGGCGGCCGCGCGGCGCGGCCGTCCGCGCCGGTGCAGGTACGGAGTCGTGATGGTTGCGTCGCAATATAAGGACGCGCGCCCTGGGGCAAGGCCACCCTCGACATGGCGGATGCGCTGAACCGCGCCATGGCGGAGTCCGGTACCGGCGTGAACCCGTCCAAACCCCTCGGCCGCAGCCAAGACCGGCGGGAGGGGCAGACCGACCGTTCATGCCGACCTGGGTCCCAACCGGCACCCTATATGACGGATCCGTGACACCCCGAGCGGGATTGGGCGGTCTATGGGAGCGGTCCTGAGGTGATTGGATGAAATCGAACCGCTCGGTTACCGTATCGGCCCAGAACCCACGCATGGGTACGGCGATTCGGCATGACCTCCGTTGTGACAGCTCCTCGTGGGAACGAACCCATGCGCGCGCTTGAGCCGCGGCTGTTCCCATACATCTGGCGGTATTCGAAGGGCGAACAGTTCCGGATCTGCGCCGTCGTCCTGGCCTCCCTGCCGTTCTACTTCGCCTCCCTCGACCTGCCCAAGCGCATCGTCAACGACGCGATCACCGGCAAGGCCTTCTCCCACGGCGAGGCGACCGCGCCGTTCCTGGAGATCACCGTGTCGTGGCCCGATCTGGTCGGCGGCGGGACGACGCGGCTGTTCGAGGGGTTCCAGGTCGACCGCTTCGAGCTGCTGCTCGGCCTGTCGACCTTGTTCCTCGGCCTCGTGCTGATCAACGGCGCGTTCAAGTTCTGGATCAACCTTCAGAAGGGCATTCTCGGCGAGCGGATGCTGCGGCGCCTGCGCTTCCAGCTGTTCAGCCTGATGCTGCGCTTCTCGCCGGAGGCCCAGCGGGAGGTGAAATCCTCCGAGACCGCCACGATCATCCGCGACGAGGTCGAGCCGATCGGCTCCTTCATCGGCGACGCGATCGTGGTGCCGGTGTTCCTGGGCACCCAGGCCGCCACCGCGCTCATCTTCATCATGATGCAGAACCTGTGGCTCGGCCTCACGGCGGGCGGCATGGTCGGCGTGCAGATGATCGTGATCCCGCGGCTGCGGCGCGAGATCATCCGCCTCAGCCGCCGCCGTCAGATTGCCTCGCGCAACCTCGCCGGCCGCGTCGCCGAGGTGCTCGACGGCCTGCCGGCGGTGGTCATCAACGATACCGGCCGCTGGGAGCGGGCGGAGATCGGCGGCCGGCTCTACAGCCTCTACGACCTGCGCCTGCGGATCTACCGGCGCAAGTTCGCGGTCAAATACCTCAACAACCTGCTCGCCCAGATCACCCCGTTCCTGTTCTACGCGATCGGCGGCTACTTCGCCCTGAAGGGCGAACTCGATATCGGCCAGCTCGTGGCTGTTCTCGCCGCCTATCGCGACCTGCCGCCGCCCCTCAAGGAACTGATCGACTGGGATCAGCAGCGCCTCGACGTGGAGGTGAAGTACGAGACCGTGGCGGCGCATTTCGGGCCGCAACGCCTCCGGCCGGGCGAGGCCGAGCTTCAGGAGACGCCCCCGCCGCTCGGCAGCCCGCTCAAGGTCGAGGGTCTGGCCCTGCGCGATCCGCAGGGCGGCCCGCCGATCGAGGTCGGCGACCTCGAAATGCGGCTGCCGGAGCGCATCGCCCTGGTGCCCCCCGGCCCGGTGGCGCAGGAATTCGCCCGCGTCCTCGCCGGTCTGCAGACGGCCTCGAACGGAACGATCCGGATCGGCGAACACGACCTGTCGATCCTGCCGCGCCCCGTCCATGCCCACCGGATCGCCTTCGCCGGTCCGGACCCCGTGCTCTTTCCGGGCACCGTGCGCGACAACATCCTCTACGGCCTGCGGATCCGGCCCCTACGGACCGGCCGCCTCGACCTCAGCAAGACGCGGATCAACGAGGCGGTGAAGACCGGCAACCCGTGCGACAGCGTCGACGATCCGTGGATCGACTACCGGCAGCTCGGGGCGCGGAACGCGGAGGATCTCGACGAACGCCTCCTCGACCTGGTCGGCCGGCTCCACCTCGGCGACGAGCTCTACCGGTTCGGCCTCAGCGCGCTCAGCTCGGTCACCCACGATACGCCGGCGGGCCAGCGCATGATCGCGGCCCGGGAGCACCTGCGCACCCACTTCGTCCAGAAGGGTCTCGCCGACCTCGTGATCCCCTTCGCCCGGGGCAGCTACAACGATCAGGCGACCGTGGGGGAGAACCTGCTGTTCGGGGTGCCGCGCGACCCGACATTGATGGATCCGCACCGCCTGGCCGGAACCCCCCTGTTCCGCGCCGCCCTCGAGCGGGCCAAGCTCCTCGACGAACTCGACCGCATGGGCGTGGCCATCGCCAGCAACCTCAAGGATATTTTCGCCGACGTTCCGCCCGGCCACCCGCTGTTCCGGCGGTTCTCGCTGATCACCCCGGACGCCCTTCCGGATTATCTGCGCCGGCTCGCGCGCCTGCCCGGCGACGGGCGCCTGGGCGAAGCCGACAGCGTGGCCTTCCTGGCCCTGGCCCTCGCCTACGTGGAGCCGCGGATGCGCTTCGGCCTGCTCGACCAGGCGCTCAAGAACCGCATCGTTGGGGCGCGGAACGTCGTCCAGGGCTTCATGCATGGCGACGATGGCTGCGACATCGAATCCTACGACCCGAACCGGATCAATCCGCGCAGCACCGTGCTCGACAACCTGCTCTTCGGCCGCATCGACACGGCCCGGATGCACGGCGAGGCGATCATCCAACGGGAGGCGCGGGCGGTGTTCCGCGCCTTCGACCTTGAGCGATCGATCCAGCGCCGGGGCCTGGAGAAGCAGGTCGGCAATCGCGGGCAATTGCTGACCGAGCGTGTCCGCGTGCGGATCGGCCTCGCCCGGGCCATCCTGCGCGATCCGGAGGTGCTGGTGATCGACCGGGTCGACGAGCATCTGGAGCACGGCGTCGACACACTGCTCGCCGTCGCGGCGGCCACCCTGCCCCAGGCGAGCGTGATCGCCAGCCTGTCGGCCGAGGCGGATCCCGCGCGGTTCCCGGCCCGGCTGCCGCTCAAGAAGGCGGAGGCGCGCCTGCGCGCCGCCGCGGAATGACGTCGGCGTGACCGGCGCGCGCGGCGGTTTACAGGTCCGCCCGTCTCCGGCACAGGATGGCGCCATGCCCGTTCTTTCGGACGCGACCGTGACCCAGGCCCGGACGACCCCGAGCCTCGCGGGCCTGCCCCGCGTGGTGCCGCCGCACCGGGCACCGCCGGAGCGCGAGCTGCCGATCGCGGCCTATCTGCGCTCGATCCGCGACAACGGCCTCGATGGCTTCCCCCGGCGCGCCTACGAGGAGCCGGTGAGCCGCCGGGGCCTGCTCGGCCGGTGGAGCTTCGTCCTCAACGACCCGGAGGCGATCCGCCGGGTCCTGGTCGACAATCAGGCGAACTACGCGCGCACCACCGGCACGACCCGGATCCTGCGCCCGATCCTGGGCGACGGGCTCCTGATCAGCGAGGGCGCGGCGTGGCGCCACCAGCGCCGGACCCTGGCACCGGCCTTCACGCCGCGGGCGATCGACGGCCTCGTGCCCCACATCGCGGCCGCGGTGACGGAGGGGCTGGATCACATCGCCGCCGAGGCCGCGGCGGGGCCGGTCGACCTGTTCAATGCCTTCTACCGGCTCGCCCTCGAAGTGGCGGGCCGCGCCATGTTCTCGGTGGGCATGGACGAGCACGGCGCCGAGCTGCGCCGGTTCATCGCCGAATATGCGGTGCGGATGGGCCGGCCGCACCTGCTCGACATCGTGACGCCGCCGGGTTGGCCGGTCCCGCTCGACTGGGCGCGGGCGCGCTTCCGCCGCCGCTGGATCCCGTTCCTCGACCGCATCATCGCGGCGCGCCAGCAGGTGGACCGGTCCCATGCCGGCTCCGGGGATCTGCTGGATCTGCTCACAGCGGCGCGCAATCCGGATACGGGCGCCGCCTTCACCCCGGCCGAACTGCGCGACCAGGTCGCCACGATGATCCTGGCCGGCCACGAGACCACGGCCGGCACCCTGTTCTGGGCCGCCTACCTGCTGGCGCTGGCCCCGGAGATGCAGGAGCGCGTCGCCGCCGAGGCGCGCAGCGCCGATCTTGCCGACCCGACCGGTTGCCAGGGCGACGGGCGGCTGCCGCTGACCCGCGCGGTCATCGACGAGACCCTGCGCCTGTACCCGGCAGCCTTCGTGGTGGTCCGCCGGGCCCTCGGCCCCGACACCGTGGCGGGCCATCCGGTGAACAAGAACGACATCGTGATGGTGAGCCCCTGGGTCCTCCATCGGCACCGGACGCTCTGGTCGGATCCGGAGGCCTTCGATCCCGGCCGCTTCCTGCCGGGCGCGCCGACGCCGCCGCGCTTCGCCTATCTGCCCTTCGGCGCCGGTCCGCGCGTCTGCATCGGCGCGCAATTCGCGCTGAGCGAGGCGGTGCTGGCTTTGGCGCTGCTGCTGGTCCGGTTCCGCCTCGTCCTGGACGACCATGAGCCGGTGCTGCCGCAGGCGGTGGTCACGACGCAGCCGGACAGGGCAGCCCGCTTCCGGCTGATCCCGCGGGATCCGGTCAGGCCCTGAGGTGGGTGATCGTCGCAGTCGCCAGCCGCGCATCGGCCAGCGGCCGGACTTCACCCGCGCGCGAGACGCGTCCAGCAGGTGCTCGTCGGCGTCCGGTTCCCCGACGGGGACGTGGCGCGAACGGGTCGGGCCGCGGTTCGGCGGAGGCTCCGACATGGCGAAGCCGCACCCGGCGGACCGGGCGCGACGCGCACTCTGGTAGGCCGGCGGGGCCGATCCCGGCCCCGCTCAAGCGGCCTTCTTGGAGGAGGCCGACTTCGAGCCCCCCTTGTTGGCCGCGACCTCGGCGAGCTTGGCCGCCAGCTTCGCATCGAGCTTGGCCGAGACGCCGAGCGGAAGCTCGATGTCGAGGCCCAAGGTCGAGACGCCCTCGCCGCGCTCCAGGGTGACCTTCACCTTGTCGGCTTCCACCGAGACATGGTTGGCGATCACCGCCAGGATCTCGTCGCGGAGCTGCATCACCAGGTCGGGACGCCCCGACTCGGCCCGCTCATGGGCGAGGATCAGCTGCAGGCGGTCGCGGGCGACGGTGCCGGAATTGCGCTTCTGGAAGATCCCCAGGATGCTCATGCCGCCCTCCGCATGAACAGCTTGTCGAGGAACGACTTGCGCTCGACCGGCAGGCTCATCGGCACCTCCTCGCCCTTCAGCCGGCGCGCCGCGTCGGCATAGGCGCGGGCCGGGGCGCAGAGGGGGTTGTTGAGGGTGACGGGGCAGCCGAGGTTCGAGGCGCGCAGCACCTCCTGGCTCTCCGGGATGATGGCGAGCAGCGGGATCGACAGGATGTCGAGCACGTCCTCGGTCTTGAGCATGTCGCCGCGGTCGGCCCGGGACGGGTCGTAGCGGGTGAGGATCAGGTGCTTCTCCATCTCCTCGCCCTTCTCGGCCTTGGCCGTCTTGGAATCGAGCAGGCCGATGATCCGGTCGGAATCGCGCACCGAGGAGACCTCGGGGTTGGTCACGACCACCGCCACGTCGGCGTGGTGCATCGCGAGCTGGGCGCCCCGCTCGATGCCGGCCGGGGAATCGCAGATCACCCAGTCGAATTTTTCGCGCAGCTCTTCCATGACCCGGGCGACGCCCGCATCGGTGAGCGCGTCCTTGTCGCGGGTCTGCGAGGCCGGGAGCAGGTGCAGGGTGTCGACCCGCTTGTCCTTGATGAGCGCCTGCGAGAGCTTGGCGTCACCGTTGACCACGTTGATCAGGTCGTAGACGACCCGGCGCTCCGCACCCATGATCAGGTCGAGGTTGCGCAGGCCCACGTCGAAATCGACGACGCACACGCTCTGCCCGCCCTGCGCCAGGGCCGCTCCGAGGGCCGCGGTCGTCGTCGTCTTGCCGACGCCGCCCTTGCCCGATGTGACGACGAGAACCTTTGCCACGCGTCGATCTCCCTTGATCCAGAGCTTGCTAGTCCAAGCTTGCCATTCGGATGTTGCCGCCATCGAGCCAGACCTGAGCGGCCTTGCCGCGCAGGGCCGTGCCCATGTCCTCCGCCGTCCGCACGAGGCGGTCGATCCCCAGCAACTCGGGTTCGAACTTGCGGCAGTAGATTCGTGCGCGCGGGTTGCGCGCGGCTCCGGCGATCGCGCGTCCGCGCAGGGCGCCGTAGACGTGGATCGAGCCGCCGGCCAGGATCTCGGCGCCCGAGGAGACCGAGCCCATCACGGTGACGTCGCCGGTCGGGTTGATCACGCTCTGGCCGGAGCGGACCGAGCCCTCGACGGTGATCGAGGTGACCACCTGCGGCGCCGGCTCGGCCGGGACGGCGGGGATCTCGACCCGGTCGGACGGGCGCCCGTCGACGAGGAGCGGCGGCAGGGCGTCGACCGCCCGGTCGGTCCCCTCGATCCCGAGGACCGCGATGCCGCGGGCCTTGAGCTCACGCATCAACATCTCGAGGGCATCCGGCTCGGGGTTGAGCTGGGCGCAGTCCAGGATCACGGCCCGGCCCTTCAGCAGGGTCGGCGAGCGCTTGAGGACCGCGTCGAGGCCCGCGAGCCACTCGGGGAGCGGCGGCTCGGGGGAGAGGGCCAGGGCCTTGAAGGCCCGCCCGCGCAGGCTGAGCGGCCGGGGCGCGGAAGGAGCCGCCGCGGGGGCGGTCTCCGGGTCGGTCGGCTCGGTGAGGGTGTCGCTCATGTCGGCCCGTTAAGAGTCCTTACCGGACCATTGACGGGGGGTATGGTTACCGAAGGGTTAAGGTTTGGATCCGGTCGGCAAATTCTGCCGGGATCCTGGTATCGGCGGACACTACGCTCCGGGCGGAGGCGCGACCGAGGGCGCTCTACAACTTGCAATCTTCCCAAGGCCGTGCGCCGACCCGGAGTATCGACGGGCCGCGTCGGGATCGGCTAAGTCGTTCCCGGGCCGAGCATTTCTCAAGATCGCCCTCGTTCAGCATGCCGCCGGGGCGGCCCAAGAGCGAGAATGAGCGACCAGCTGAAACGTGGCGTGTCTCGCGCTCTGCGATTGAAAGTTTTAATCGGCGACTCGCGGGATCTAAGGCCCGCGAACTGGTGAACTCTCTGGGGGTCGGGCTCCGCCGACGAACGCGCTGAAGGATCGGCTCAACCGGTCGCGGCAACGGATCCTAAAAACCCGCCTCCTTCTGATGCCGCACGGCCAGGATCGTGATCACATCGTCGTCGATGCGATAGCGGGCCACATAATTGCTGTCTCCGAAATCGATCAGCCAGTCCCGGTCTTCTTCGGGCAGGTCCTCGATCCGCCGGCCCATTCGGGGATGCGCGCGCAGATCCTGCACCCCCCTGAATAATCGATTCACCGGCACGTTTGGCAGCAGAGGGATTCTTTGGACGCAGGAACGCCCGGAGCCGTTCGAGGTCACGGAGTGCCCTGGCGGCGAAGACTACGTGTGGCATTCCGGGGGCGGCAGCTCGCCCTCAGTCCCCCAGCTCGCCAGCCAGGTCTGGACCTCCTCGGCTGTCGCGTGAAGGCCGGTCGCCTGGGCGTCGTCCCAGGCCTTCAACGTTGCCTGCCGCAGCAAGTCGCGTTTTTCCTCACGCTCGACGTACTGCATGATGGCTTCACGCATGATCCAATGCGGCGCGCGGCGGCGGATCTCGGCCAGATGCTGGACCCGGCCTTTCAGGGTGTCGTCGAGTTTGATCGAGGTCAGCGCGGCCATGATAGGCCCCCTGCTGAGGTAATGCCTCGGAACACGATACCCGTTCGAACGGCCGGTCCACGGCTGGGGACGCCCAGCGTTCCGACGGTCGGGATGCTGGCCTTCAGACGGCGAAACCGTCCGGGTGGGCGCGGTGAAAGACCGCCTCAGCCGCGGCCGATCGGTCGGCGGTCTCGATGCTCCGCTCACCCCCGCTCGAACAGGTTGAGCTTGATCGCATCCTCAAGGAGCCGCACTTCGACAGCCTGCCCGCGGAAGGCCGGGTCGAGGTCGTCGGCGGCGCGGTAGAGGCCGTCGATCGCCACGAGTTCCGGCTCGAAGCGGCGGCACCAGATCCGCGCGGTCGGGTTGCCGGCGGCGCCCGCGATCGCCCGGCCGCGCAGGGCGCCGTAGACGTGGATCGAGCCGCCCGCGATCACCTCGGCCCCCGAGGCCACGGCGCCGAGCACCGTGACGTCGCCTTCGAGATGCAGCACGGTCTGGCCCGACCGCACCGGCGCGTCGAGGATCAGCGAGCGGATGGCTTCCTTGGGCGGAGGCTCGGCCGGCGCAGCCTCCTCGCCCGGCGTGGCGATCTCGCCGGCCGGGCGCCCCCCCGACAGGGCCGGGGGCGCCCCGGATCCGAGGAGCGCCGGCGGCGCCCCCTCGACACCCAGGATGGCGATGTTGCGGGCGGCGAGATCCGCCAGCAAGCCATCGAGATCCTCCCGCGTCAGCCGCAGGCCCGCGAGATCGAGGATCACCGGGCGGCCGGCGAAGAAGTTGGGCGCGCGCCGGTTCAGGGCGTCGAGATCGCCGAGCCAGTCGGCGACGGGCGGCACCGGCGCCAGGACGGTGGCCATGAAGGAGCGGCCGCGGAAGCGGATCGGCGGGCGCGCCGGCTCGGATGTCGGCTGGGTCACGGGCGTATATCGGCATCGCGGAAGGGTCGCCTGCATCCATGCGGCGGCGCCGCGCCCGGGGCAATCCCACAACGCCCGGTGTGACGCCCTGCGCGGGCCCCCGGGCCGTTTCTGTTGTAGAGAGAGACGGCAGTCGAGCCGGACCGGACCGTTGAGCAGCGCCCGCACCCACGCCGTCACCCCCTTCGTCGTCGATCCCCTCACCCAGGCGAACCAGCGCCGGGCGGCCGATCCACGCGCCTCCGTCTGGGTCTCGGCCAATGCCGGCGCCGGCAAGACCAAGGTGCTCACCGACCGGGTGGTCCGGCTGCTGCTCGACGGCGCCCCGCCCGGGCGGATCCTGTGCCTGACCTTCACCAAGGCGGCGGCCGCCAACATGGCGATCCGGGTCTTTCGGCTCCTCGGGCGCTGGGTGACCCTCGACGACGACGCCCTCGCGGCCGAACTCGCCGCGCTCACCGGCGAGCGCGCCGATGCGGAACGCCTTCGGATGGCGCGGCGGCTCTTCGCCCGGGCGGTCGAGACCCCGGGCGGCCTGAAGATCGAGACCCTGCACGCCCTGTGCGAGCGGCTGCTGCACATGTTCCCGTTCGAGGCGAACGTCCCGGCCCGGTTCGTGGTGCTCGACGAGACCAAGGCCCGGGAGATCTTCGAGATCGAGATGGCCAACGTCCTGGGCGACGCGGTCTCGAACGGCGACACGCCGCTGAGCGCCGCTCTGGCGCGGGTCGCCCCCGAAGCCACGGGCGATGCCCTGCGAACAGCGATCCGCGCCGCGATGCGGGCGCGGAGCTTCATCGGCGACAGGGCCGGCCTGGAGCACGCCTTCGCGCGCCTGCACAGGGCGCTGGGGCTCCCCGCCGAGGAGACCGCCGAAGGGATCGAGGCCGCGATCCTGGAGGGCGGCCCCGGTTGCCGGCCGGAGGACCGGGCCGGCCTGATCGCCGCGCTCCGGACCGGCAAGGCGAATGACGAGAAGCTGGCCGACGCCCTCGCGGGCGCGGAATCCGAGCGGGCGCGCGCCGCCGGATTGCCCGACCGCGCCGAGGCCCTGGCCCTGTACCGGGCCGTGTTCTTCACCCAGAAGGACGAGCCGAAGGCCGATGGCAGCCTCGGCACCAAGGGCGTCCCGGCCGCCGCCAAGGACGCGCTGATCGCCGAGCGCGACCGGCTGGAGCCGCTGTTCGACCGCCTGCGCGCCGCCCGGGCCCATGCCCGGACCCAGGCGCTGTTCCAGCTCGCCGCCGAGATCCACCGCCGGGTCGAGGCCCAGAAGGCGCGGCTCGGCGCCCTCGACTTCGACGACCTGATCCACAAGGCCCTCGATCTGCTCGACCGGGTCGGGGCCGGCTGGGTCCTGTACAAGCTGGATCGCGGTATCGACCACGTCCTAGTGGACGAGGCGCAGGATACCAACCCGGAGCAATGGGCGATCCTGCGGGCGATCACCCAGGAATTCACCGCCGGCGAGGGCGCGCGCACCGGCGGCCGCACCCGCTTCGCGGTGGGCGACCCAAAGCAGTCGATCTACGGTTTCCAGGGCGCGGAGCCGCGGGAATTCGCCCTGACCCGGGCGGCCTGGATCGCGGAATCGCGCGCGGCCGGCCTGACCTTCGAGGACGTGCCGCTGACCCTGTCGTTCCGCTCGACGAGCCTCGTTCTCCGGGCGGTCGACGCGGTCTTCGCCCTGGACGCGCACAACGAGGGCCTGTCCTTCGAGGATACGGTGCGCAGGACCGTGCATGCCAGCGCCCGTCCGGGGGCGCCGGGGGCCGTGGAGCTGTGGCCGATCGCCGAGCCAGAGCCGGCGGCCGAGCCCGACGCCTGGACCGCCCCGGTGGACGCGCCGGAGACCAGCGCGCCGGCCATCGTCACGGCCCGCCGGGTGGCGCAGGCGGTGCGGAGCTGGATCACCGGGGGCGACGCCACGGGCCGGGTCTGGCGCCCCGGGGACGTGCTGATCCTGGTCCGCAAGCGTGGGCCGGCCTTCGAGGAGGTGATCCGTGCCCTGAAGGGCCTCGGCGTGCCGGTGGCCGGGCAGGACCGGCTGGAGGTCTCGGCCCATATCGCGGTGGCCGACCTCGTGGCCGCCGGCCGGGCGGGGCTCCTGCCGGCCGACGACCTGACCCTCGCCACCGCGCTCAAGACGCCGCTCGTCGGGCTGACCGACACGGATCTGGTCCGGATCGCCGCCCGCCGGGACCTGTCGGAGACCCTGGAGGACGCCCTGCACCGCCATGCCGCCTCCGGCGATCCGGCGGCGGCCCGGGGGATCGCGGCCCTGTCGGAATGGATCGCGCTGGCGGGCCGCCACGGCCCGTTCGGCTTCTACGCGCGGCTCCTCGGCCCCCTGGGCGGACGGGCCAAGCTGGTCGCCCGGCTCGGGGGCGAGGCGGGCGACGCCATCGACGTGTTCCTGGCCGCCGCCGCCCAGGCCGAGTCCGGCGAGGATGCCCCATCGCTCGGCGGCTTCCTGGCCCGCTATGTCGGGGCCGAGGCCGGGCACACGGTCAAGCGCGACCTGGATTCGGGGCGCGACGAGGTCCGGGTCATGACGGTCCACGGCGCCAAGGGCCTGGAGGCGCCGGTCGTGGTGATCCTCGACGGCTGCGAACCCCTCGGCCGCAACGATCCGCCGCTTCTGCCGCTGCCTGAGCCGGGTGCCGCCGTGCCGCCGGTCTGGTCGAGCGGCAAGACGCAGGATTGTGCCGCCACCGAGGCGGCCCGCGCGGCCCTGCTCGCCCGGACGCGGCAGGAGCACAACCGCCTGCTCTACGTGGCCATGACCCGGGCCGCCGACCGCCTGATCGTGGCGCCCTTCCGGGGCCACGAGCGCGAGACCGAGACGGCGTGGTGCCGGATGATCCGGGCCGGCCTCGAAGCGACGCTCGGGGCGGGCAGGATCGTGGAGCAGTCCTACGGGCCGGCGACCCTGTGGCAGGAGGGTGAGGAGACGGCCCGCGCACGCGAGACCCCGCCCCCGCCCGCCCCCCGGGATCCGGAGCCCGGCTGGCTGCGCAGCCCCGTGCCGCCGGAGCCGGAGGTCGCGCCGCTGAACCCGTCGGGTGCGCTCCAGGCTGCGGACGGCGCCCGGGTGCCGCCGCCGCGCCTCGCTGACGCCCAGGCCCGGCGGCGGGGCATCCTGATCCACGCCCTGCTTCAGCACCTGCCCCGGGTCGAGCCGGCACGCCGGGAGGCGGCCGGGCTGACCTTCGTGCGGGCGCGGGCGCCCGGGCTGCCCCGCCCCGCCTCCTACGCGATCGTCCGATCGGTGCTGCGGATCATCGACGATCCGGAATTGGCGCCCCTCTTCGCGCCCGATGCCCGGGCCGAGGTCAGCCTCGCCGGGTGCGTGCAGGCGGGCGGCACCGAGCGGACGGTCCAGGGGCGAGTCGACCGGCTCGCGGTGACGGCCGACGCCGTCCGGATCGCCGACTTCAAGACCGGGCGCCCGCCGGAGGCGGACGAGCCGCTGCCCCCCGCCGAGGCCGGCCAGATCGCCCTCTACGCGCGGCTCCTCGGACAGATCTATCCCGGCCGGACGGTGCGCCCGATGCTGATCTGGACCTCGGGCCCGGTGATCCGGATGCTTGATTCGGACGACATCGCGGCGGCGCTCGCGCGGGCCGGGATCGCGGCTTGAGCCACTTCGCGCCGAGGCGGGATCCGCCCTCGGACCAGACGTCGCGGCGCCATTGCTGTCCGCGGCGGCGGTGCGGCACATGCGCCAGCGCACAGGCCGGTTGCGCAAGCGGTTCGGCATCCCGCTCGCAGCGGAGCCGGCTTCTTGACCGGGCGGCGGGCCGTCGCCAATTCTGACGGAACCGCGCGGGCCCCTGCCCGTCCGACGCCGCCCGACGGGCGGCGACTTCCGAAAGGTGACGTTATGGCGACGGTGAAGGTAACCGACGCGAGCTTCGAGCAGGACGTTCTCAAGTCCGCCGAGCCCGTCGTGGTGGATTTCTGGGCTGAATGGTGCGGCCCCTGCCGTCAGATCGGCCCGGCGCTCGAGGAGATCGCCACCGACCTGCAGGGCAAGGTGAAGATCGCCAAGGTCAACGTCGATGAGAACCCGCAGATCGCCGCCCAGTACGGCATCCGCTCGATCCCGACGCTGCTGCTGTTCAAGAACGGCGAGCGGGTGGACCAGAAGGTCGGCGCCGCCCCCAAGGGCGATCTGTCCCGCTGGATCGGCGCCCAGACCGCCTGAGGGCGCCGACTGAACACGACGAGAAAGCCCGGCCGCGAGGCCGGGCTTTCTCGATTTCGGGACCCGTTTCCTGCGGTCCCGGGCGATGCCCGGGACCGTTCGTCCGGTCTTAGTACGAGCCGAACTTGTAGTTCAGGCCGGCGCGGACGACGGCGAACTCGTCGGAGCGACGGCCGATGCCGCTGCTGTAGACGGCGGGGAAGTTGCTGGCGGCGTTGATGACGAACGCACCCTGGTTGCGGGTGTTGCGGTCGAGGTTGACGTACAGGCCTTCGACCTTGAGCGTCACGGCCGAGGAGCGGAAGAAGTTCAGGAACGACTCGGTGGGGAGCGCGAATTCGACGCCGCCGCCGACCGCGTAGCCGGTGCGGAAGCTGTCGTTGCCGGCATAGCCGCCGAAGGAGCGGTCGGCGCTGCCCGAGCCGTAGGCGAAGCCGCCGGTGCCGTACACGAGGGTGCGGTCGAAGGCGTAGCCGAGGCGGCCGCGCACGGTGCCGAAGTAGTCGAGGCTCGACAGGCCGCGCGGGTCGGTGACGTAGTAGCCGGGGGCGAGGGCGCCGTTGATGAAGGCGTTGTTCCGGCTGCGGCCGAAGTCGAGGTACTGGGCGTCGGCCTCGATGCCGACGACCACGCCCGAGCCCGGGGTGAACTGGTAGTTGTAGCCGATCTGGGCGCCGCCGGAGAAGCCGTCCTGGCTGCGGTTGCCGAAGGTGGCGGTGGTGCCGGCGGTGGCGTAGGGGGCCGGGACGCCGAAGGTGGAGTTGTTGTTGCTGCGGCTGCTGGCGTCGAACGCGTAGCCGGCGTTGATACCGAAGTAGGCGCCCGTCCAGGTGAACACCGGCACGGGGGTGAACACCGGCGGCGGGGCGGCGCGGCGCGGAAGGTCGGCGGCGGAAGCGGCGGCGGTGAGCGCCGTGAATGCCGCAAGAGAGGTGATAAGCGTCTTCATTACTGTGATCCCCAGCATTGGCTCGATCGATCGGGAAACTAGGCGATCGACCTCGCCAAGGATGTAGCTTGTCTGCCACAGCGGGGGGAAAGCGTGACCGTTCGGCCATTTTCGACCGGCCAATTACGGCGAATCGACGACATTCAAATCCCGACCCTCAAAAATGCGTGAGTTGTCGAGGGAGAGTATTGATAATCGCCGCTCGCGGCCCGGTGCGGCGGCGTCAGACCGGCGGCGTGTCGTTGGCCGCGAGGACCATGCCGGCCAGGTAGAGCGAGCCGCAGATCAGGATCCGGGGCGGCCGCTCGAAGGCGATGTCCTTCACCATCGCCAACGCGGCCTCGATGCTCGGTGCCGCGTAGGTCGACAGACCGACGCCCTCGCCGATCCGGGCGACCTCCTCGGCGGGACGCGCGGCCATCGTGCCGGTGATCGGCACCGCGATGAGCGCCCGCGCCAATCCGACGAAGTTGCGCAGGAAGCCGTCGGCGTCCTTGGTGCCGAGCAGGCCGACGATCAGCACGAGCGGCACGTCGCTGCGCTCTCCGAGATCGGCCATGGCGGCGGCGAGGATGCGGCCGCCGTCGATGTTGTGGCCACCGTCGAGCCACAGCTCGGTGCCCGGATCGAGCTGCCCGGCGAGGCGACCGCGGCCCAGCCGCTGGAGCCGTCCCGGCCAATCGACCTCGGTGAGCCCCTTCTCGAGGGCCTTCGTGCCGATGTCGCCGAAGCCCGCGGCGCGCAAGGCCGTGATCGCCGTGCCGGCATTGACCAGCTGATGCCGGCCGGCGAGCCGCGGCCGCGGCAGGTCGAACAGGTCGGTCTCGTCCTGGTAGACGAGGCGGCCGCGCTCCTCGTGGACGGAGAAATCCTGGTTGCCGACCAGGATCGGGCCGGCCCCCACGGCCTCGGCGCGCCGGCACAGCACGGCGTCGGCCTCGGCATAATCCTGGGCGGCGATCACCGCCGGGCAGCCGCGCTTGAAGATCCCAGCCTTCTCGGTCGCCACCGACTCAACCGTATCGCCGAGATACTCGGCATGGTCGCGGCCGATGGGCGTGACCACCGCACAGGCGGGCTCCGCGATCACGTTGGTGGCGTCGAGCCGGCCGCCGAGGCCGACCTCGAGCAGCAGGACGTCGGCCGGGCTCTCCGAGAACAGCACCAGCGCCGCCGCCGTGGTGATCTCGAACATCGTGATCGGCTCGCCGGCATTGGCGGTCTCGCAGCGCGCGAACGCGTCCGCGAGGCGATCCTCGTCGACGAATTGCCCGCCGCCGATCCCGCCGATGCGGATCCGCTCGTGGAACCGGACCAGGTGCGGCGAGGTGTAGACATGCGCCGCCAAGCCGCCCGCTTCGAGGATCGCCCGCATGAACGCGATGGTCGAGCCCTTGCCGTTGGTCCCGGCGACGTGGATCACCGGCGGCAGCCGCCGCTCCGGATGGTTGAGCCGCGCGAGCAGCCGCTCGATCCGGCCCAGCGACAGGTCGATCGTGCGCGGGTGCAGGGCGAGGAATCGCGCCATCAGGGCATCGGAGGAGGCCATCGCGTCGGGCTCAAGCCGCCTCGGCGGCCGAGACCGGCGCGACCGGTTCGGCGACGTTGGTCAGGAGGCCGCACAGGCGGGCGATCGTCTCCTTGAGCTGGTGGCGATGAACCACCTGATCGACCATGCCGTGCTCGCGCAGGTACTCCGCCCGCTGGAACCCGTCCGGCAGCTTCTCCCGGATGGTCTGCTCGATCACCCGGGGGCCGGCGAAGCAGATCAGCGCGCCGGGCTCGGCGAGGTGCACGTCGCCCAGCATGGCGTAGGAGGCGGTGACGCCGCCCGTGGTCGGGTTGGTCAGCACCACGATGTAGGGTAGCCGTGCGGCGTTGAGCCGCCGCACCGCCACGGTGGTCCGGGGCATCTGCATCAGCGACAGGATGCCCTCCTGCATGCGCGCGCCGCCGGAGGCCGCGAACAGCACGTAGGGCGTGCGCTTCTCCAGCGCCGTCTCGGCGCCGCGCACGAAGGCCTCGCCGGCCGCCATGCCCAGCGACCCGGCCATGAAACCGAATTCCTGTGCGGCGAGCGTCATCGGCAGGCCGCCGACCCGGCCGAAGCCGATCTTGAACGCGTCCTGCATCCCGGTCTTGGCGCGGGCCTCCTTGAGCCGGTCGACGTAGCGCTTCTCGTCGCGGAACTTCAGGGGATCGACGGCGGCCTCGGGCAACGCCACGTCGATCCAGGTTCCCTCGTCGAACATCATCTTGAGGCGCGCCTGGGCGCTCATCTTGAGGTGATGCTCGGAGCCCGGAATGACCCAGTGGTTGGCCTCCACCTCCTTGTGGAAAACCATCTGCCCGGTATCGGGACATTTGACCCAGAGGTTCTCGGGCGTCTCGCGCTTGAACAGGGTCTTGATCCGGGGGCGCACCACCTCCGAGATCCAGTTCATCGGTTCGACCATCGCCACGCGTCCGTCCGCTTCAAGCCCGTGCTGATATCAGGTGGCGCGCGCGCCGCCGCCAGGGTCTGCCGCAGACGCCGCTCAGGCCGCCCGCTCGACGCCGGCAGACCGCACGCCCTCGGCGAGCTCCCGCACCAGCTCCGCCACCGCCGGAACGGTCCCGGACCCCGCCCGGCCCTCGGCATCGAGGGACCCCACGAGCGCGTCCACCAGGGCCGAGCCCACCACCACGCCGTCGGCGCCCCGGGCGATCGCGGCGGCATGGGCACCGGTCCTGACGCCGAAGCCGACGACGACCGGCAGATCGGTGTGACAGCGGATGCGCGCCACCGCCTCCGAGACCTTGCCGAAATCCGGCGTCGCCGTGCCGGTGACGCCGGTGATCGACACGTAGTAGACGAAGCCCGCCGTGTTCGCGAGCACCGCCGGCAGGCGCCGCTCGTCCGTGGTGGGCGTCGCGAGGCGGATGAATGCGATCCCCTTGGCGAGTGCCGGGAGGCACAGCTCGGAATCCTCCTCGGGCGGCAGGTCGACCACAATCAGGCCGTCCACCCCGGCCGCGACGGCGTCGTCCAGGAAGCGCGCGACACCGTAGGTGTGGATCGGATTGTAGTAGCCCATCAGCACGATGGGTGTGGTGTCGTTCCCGGCGCGGAAGCGGCGCACGAGATCCAGGGTGCCGGCGACAGTCTGACCCGCCTTCAGCGCGCGCAGGCCCGCCGCCTGGATCGCCGGGCCGTCGGCCATCGGATCGGTGAAGGGCAGCCCGAATTCGAGGATGTCGGCGCCCGCGCCCGGCAGCGCCTTCAGGACCTCAAGGGAGGTCGCGGGATCGGGGTCGCCCGCCATCACGTAGGTGACGAGAACGGCCCGGTGCTCCGCGCGGGCGCGGGCGAAGGTGGCGTCGATGCGGCTCGGCATGGGGCGGGCGGTGTTCAGGGTTGCGGGGCCGTCACGGACCCGGGGTTGCCCCCGCGCTACACCAAAGCCGAGGGCCCGTGAAGCGGGCACCCTCGGCGGCCCGCTCCGGGATCGGAGACCGAAACGGGACCCGCCCCTGCGCGCGGCCGGATTGCGGGGGGCACGGAGCCCCGGTAGCCGTCCCGCATGACCGACACTCGCCTCCCGACGCGCCGTTTCGCGGCGTTCCTGTTCGACATGGACGGCACGCTGATCAGCTCGATCGCCTCGGCGGAGCGGGTCTGGTCCCGCTGGGCCCTGGCCCACGGCCTCGACGTCGCGCGCTTCCTGCCCACGATCCACGGGGTCCGTTCGGTGGAGACGATCCGCCGTCTCGGCCTGCCGGGGGTCGATCCCGAGGCCGAGGCCGCTGCGATCGCCCGCGCCGAAATGGAGGATGTCGGCGACGTCACCGAGATCCCGGGGGCGCGGGCGCTCGTCGCGGCGCTGCCGCAGTCCCGCTGGGCGATCGTGACCTCCGCGCCCCGGGCGCTGGCGGAGCGCCGCCTCGCGGCCGCCGGGCTGCCCGTGCCGGCCCTCATGGTCGCCGCCGAAGACGTGACCCACGGCAAGCCGGCACCGGATTGCTTCCGGCAGGCGGCCGAGCGGCTCGGCGTCGCGGCAGCGGATTGCCTGGTCTTCGAGGACGCCCCGGCCGGCATCGAGGCCGCCAAGGCGGCGGGCGCGGCCGTGGTGGTGGTGACCGCGACCCATCCCGCGCCGCTGCGCACCCGCCACGCCGCGATCCGCGATTATACGCGGCTCCGCATCGATGCCGCCACGGACGGGGTCCAGGTGATCGACGCCGCCCCGTCCGCATGAGGGTCGGATCCGCGGATCCTGCGGCCGACGCGTCGGTCCGGCGGCACCGTTGACTTTCCCTGGGCGCCGCACGGCACTATCGGGCGGACGAGTGCCGGGATCCGCGAGCCGATGACAGAGCCCAACGGCGTGCCGAACAGCCTTTTCGAGACCGCCGAGGGCCTCCGGCTGGTTGCGGCGCGCGCGGACCCGGCCTGGCGCCGCTGGGGGCCGTATCTCAGCGACCGGCAATGGGGCACCGTCCGGGAGGATTACAGCCCGGGCGGCGACGCCTGGGACTACCTGCCCCACGACCATGCCCGCTCCCGGGCCTATCGCTGGGGCGAAGACGGGATCGGCGGCTTCGGCGACCGGCACCTGAACTGGTGCCTGTCGCTCGCCCTGTGGAACGGCCGTGACCCGATCCTGAAGGAGCGCCTGTTCGGCCTGACCAATCAGGAGGGCAACCACGGCGAGGACGTCAAGGAACTCTACTACTACCTCGACGGCCTCCCGACCCACGCCTTCATGCGGATGCTGTACAAGTATCCGCAGGCCGCGTTTCCCTATGATCGCCTGGTCGCGGAGAATGCCCGGCGCGGCCTGGACGAGCCGGAATTTGAGCTGCTCGAGACCGGCCTGTTCGACGCGGGCCGCTATTTCGACGTCGAAATCGCCTACGCCAAGGCGGCGCCCGACGACATCCTGATGCGGGTCACTACCACCAACCGCGGGCCGGAGGCGGCGGATCTGACCCTGCTGCCGCAGCTCTGGGCCCGCAACGTCTGGTCCTGGAAACCGGGCGCCGCGAAGCCGGAGCTGACGGCCGGCGCCGACGGCTCGGCCTGGGCGCGCCATCCCGAGATGGCGCCGATGCGCTTCTTCGCCGAGGGCGCGGCGGAGCTGCTGTTCACCGAGAACGAGACCAACACGCACCGCCTGTTCGGCGCGGGCCCGGCCGAGGGCTTCTACAAGGACGGCATCGACCGCTGCGTGGTCGGCGGCGACGGAGCCGCGGTCAACCGGCTCTCCGGCACCAAGTGCGCGGCCCGCTACGCCCTGCATCTCGGCCCCGGCGAGTCCCGCACCCTGCGCCTGCGCCTGCGGCCTGAGACCGCGCCGGGGGAGCCCTTCGCGGATTTCGACGCCGTCTTTGCGACGCGTGAGGTGGAAGCGGACGCCTTCTACGCGGCCCTCCAGGCCCCGATCGCCGATCCCGAGATGCGCCTCGTCCAACGGCAGGCGCTCGCCGGCATGCTGTGGTCGAAGCAGCTCTACCATTACGACGTGCGCGAGTGGCTCGCGGGCGATCCGGCCCAGCCGCCCCCCGCCCCCGGGCGCCGACGCGGCCGCAACGCCGACTGGGCGCATCTGCGCGCCAACGACATCATCTCGATGCCGGATGCCTGGGAATATCCCTGGTTCGCCTCCTGGGACCTCGCCCTCCAGGCGATCGTCTTCGCGCTGATCGATCCCGACTTCGCCAAGAACCAGCTCCTGCTCCTGGTCGACGAGGCCTATGCCCACCCGAACGCGGCGCTGCCGGCCTACGAATGGGGGTTCGGGGACGCCAACCCGCCGGTCCACGCGCTGGCCGCATGGCGGGTGTTCGAGCTGGACCGGGCCCTCACCGGCACGCCGGACCACGTGTTCCTCAAGCGCATCTTCAACAAGCTGACCCTGAACTTCACCTGGTGGGTCAACCGCAAGGATGCCGACGACCGCAACCTGTTCCAGGGCGGCTTCCTCGGCCTCGACAATATCGGCATCTTCGACCGGTCGAAGCCGATCGGCGACGGGGCGACGCTCACCCAGTCCGACGCCACCGCCTGGATGGCCGCCTACGCGCTCACCCTGATGCGCATCGCCATCGAGCTGGCGCTCCGGGACCCGACCTACGAGGATCTGGCGGAGAAATTCTTCGAGCATTTCCTCCTGATCGCCGCCGCGACGGGCGACGGGGTCTGGGACGAGGCGGACGGCTTCTTCTACGACGTCATCGAGACCCGGGAGGGCGCGCGCCTCCCGATCCGGGCGCGCACCCTGGTCGGGCTGATCCCGATCTTCGCGGTGGCGACGATCAGCGAGCACGACCTGGACAAGCTGCCCGCCCTGCGCGACCGGATGCGGTTCTTCCTGGAAAACCGCCCGGACCTCGCGGCCCTGGTGTCGCGCTGGAACGAGCCCGGCCAGGGCCAGACCGCCCTGCTCTCGCTGCTGCGCGGCCACAGGCTGAAGGCTTTGCTGCGCCGGGCCCTCGACCCCGGGGAATTCCTCTCGGATCACGGCCTGCGCGCGGTCTCCCGCGCCTACGCCGACACACCCTTCTGCTTCACGTGGAACGGCCGCGATCTCGGCCTCGCCTATGAGCCCGCGGAATCGCGCTCCCGTCTGTTCGGCGGCAATTCGAACTGGCGCGGGCCGGTCTGGATGCCGGTCAACTACCTGCTCATCGCCGCGCTGAACCGCTTCCACGATTATTACGGCCCGGATTTCCGGGTCGAGGCGCCCACGGGCTCGGGACGGAGCTACGCCCTGCGCGAGATCGCCCTCGCGCTGTCACGGCGCCTGATCGGCCTCTCGACCCGCGGTCCGGACGGGCGCAGGCCGGTCTACGGGGACAGCCGGCTCGAACAGGACGACCCGCATTTCCGCGATCTCGTCCTGTTCTACGAGTATTACGACGGTGATACCGGCCGGGGCGTGGGCGCCTCCCATCAGACCGGGTGGTCGGGGCTCGTGGCGCTGCTGATCCAGGAGGTCTCGACGGCGCCCGATGCGACCTTGATCTGAAGGCGCTGGTTGCGTCCGATCTGGCGCGAGATATCCGAGCGGCGGGCGCTGTAATCGGCCGAGACCAGCGGGTAATTGACCGGCAGGCCCCATTTGGCCTTGTAGGCCTCCGGCGAGAGCCCGCGGAGGGTCAGGTGGCGCCGCAGGGTCTTGTAGGGTTTCCCGTCCTCGAAACTGACGAGCGCGTCGGGCCGGATCGAGGCCCGGATCTGCGCCTCGGTCGGACGCCTGACCGGCGGCGGCATCGGGCGGTCCAGGGCCAGGAGCGAGCTGTGGACCGTGGTGAGCAGATCCGGCAGGAGGTCCGCGGGCACGCTGTTCCGCGTGACGTAGGCGCTGAGGATCTTCGAGGCGAGCTCGACACTCGGCGACGTGGTCGGCATGGCCGTCTCCTCCGTCCTGGCGCTGAGCGACAGGGCTGCATCCGTACCTTCGTGTGCCTCCGCCGACAGCGTTCCGCAGCCGGCCTGGAAACACAACTAGTACGCGATTTATCTCACAGCCTTTTCTACCTAGAATTCTGATTCGCCGTCAACGACGATTCAAGACGAGAGCCGGTGCTCCGTCTCGAAAGCCGCATCGGCGCCGGGGGCGGTTGGAGGCGATGCGCTAGAACAGCAGGTGCAGCGCCAGGGGGGCGAGGATCGCCGTCAGGAAGGCGTTGAGCCCCATGGCGATGCCCGCGAAGGTACCGGCCACCTCGCTCACCTGAAAGGCGCGCGCGGTGCCGATACCATGGGCGGCGAGCCCGGCCGCGAAGCCGCGGGCGCGCATGTCGCGGATCCCCAGGGCGTTCATCATCGGCGTCACCAGGATCGCCCCGATGATGCCGGTGAGGATCACCAGGATCGCCGTGAGGGTCGGATCGCCGCCGAGGGCCTCCGCGATCCCCATGGCCACGCCCGAGGTCACCGATTTCGGCGCGAGGGAGACCAGGATCGGCTGCGGGATGTCGAGCAGCCGCGCCAGCCCGATCACGACGGCAAGCGTCGTGGCCGCCCCGGCGGCCAGAGCCGTGAGCATGGGGATCAGCGCGCGCCTCACGGTGGCGCGCCGCTCGTAGAGCGGCATGGCCAGCACGACGGTGGCGGGCCCGAGCAGGAAATGGACGAACTGCGCGCCCTCGAAATAGACCGGATACGGCGTCCCCGTCGCCGCCAGGATCCCGCCGACCAGGGTCACCGTGATCAGCACCGGATTGGCGATCGGGTGCCGCCCGGTGGCGGCGGCGATCCGATCGGCCAGGACGTAGGCGGTCAGCGTCACCGTGAGCCAGAGCAGCGGCGTCTTGGCGAGATAGACCCAGAGGGAGAAGTCGCCGCCCACGGTCAGGGCTCCCCGTCCGTCCCGGGGGGCTCCACCAGGGCGGCGACCGCGCGGAACACCAGCACGGTGACGAGGAGCGACAGCGCCGTCGAGATCACCAGCACGATGGCGAGCTTCGGGCCCTGCGCCCGCAGCAGGTCCAGGCGGCCGACGACGCCGACGCCGGCCGGTACGAACATCAGCGACAGGTTCATCAGAAGACCCCGCGCCGTCGTCTCCAGGGTGCCGTCGGTGAGCGCCTTCGGAAGGTAGCGCGGCAGGCCGATCCGCGCCGTGTCGCGCAGCAGCAGGAAGGCGAACATCAGCCCCATGCCGATCACCGGTCCGGGGATCGGGACACCCGCGCCGCGGGCAATGGCTTCACCCAGGAGTTGCGCCAACAGGATCAGCGCCAGGCTTGCGATCATCGCCCGGCCCGCCGCTTACGCAATCCCCGCCCCCTGTTGTCCGGTTCGGCGCGCGGCCGCGATGGCGCCGTCGTCGAAGCCGAGCAGGCGGCCGAGCCGCTCTACCAGGGCCTCCTCGAACTCGTCGACCCGTCCGTCCGCGGCCGCGACCGACCACGCCATGGTCAGGAGTTCCTGGCGCTCGGCCGTGTTGGCCTCGTGGGGGATCATCTCCACGAGGCTCACCACGTCGCGGGTCTCGGAATCCATGGTGGCCGCGCGCGCGATCAGCGCCCGCGCCGCATCCGGACCGTCGGCGTAGTGGCCCTCGACCAGGCGGGACAGGCGCTCGCTCTCGGAGGGGGCCAGGATCCCGTCGACCCGCGCCACGTGGACGAGGAGCGCGGTGGCGGCGAGATGGGTGTCGTCCACGGCCTCGTGCGTGCCGACGCCGAGAGCCTCGGCCGCGTAGGCGCGCAGGCGTGCGATCAGGGACATGGCGGCTCCGGCGGATCTTGCACCGCACAGTTCGGCCGGGGGACTGGTGCCGTCAAGGACGGGAACGCATGTCGGCGCCGGGCGTGGCCGCGCTGCATCGCCCGCGTGGGTGGCCTCAGCGCCGCGCCGCCGCTCTGGCCCCGGCCACCAGGGGCGCCAGGATCGCGTCCGCCGCCCGCACCACCGCCGGCCCGGCCCCGGCGGGGGTGCCGGCGTGAAACGGCGGTTCCGGTGCGTATTCGGCCACCAGCTGCGCGGTGCGGGCGTAGGTGTCCCCGCGCAGGCGGGCGGCGAGCACCAGACCGAGATCGAGCCCGGCCGAGATCCCGGCCCCGGTGACGCGGTTGCGGTCGACGACGACGCGCTCCGCCACCGGCTCGGCGCCGAGGAGCGGCAGCACCGCGTCGCGCACGCACCAATGGGAGGTGGCCCGGTAGCCGCGCAGCAGGCCGGCGGCCCCCAGGATCAGCGATCCGGTACAGACGCTCGTCACCCAGGCGGCCCGGGCGGCGCGCCCGGTCAGGAAGGCCAGCAGCCGGTCGTTGCGCATCTGCGCCGGCGTGCCGTCGCCCCCGGGCACGAACAGGACGTCGAGATCCTGCGGGCAGGTCTCGAACGTGTCGGTCGCCATCAGCGCGAGGCCGGTATCGCTCGCCACCGGGCCGGCGGTCTCGGCGACGAGGTGCAGGCTGCCCGGGGCCAGCCCGGCGAGCAGCGCCTGCGGGCCGACGAGGTCGAGGGCGGTCAGGCCGGGATAGAGCAGCATGGCGATCCGGACCGGCCGGTCTTCCGGGATCGGGCCCGGCGTATCCGCCGCCAGCGCGAGGGGCGGCCAGAGGGCGGCGGCCGCGGCCGCGGCGGCGACGAGGTCGCGGCGGCGCGGGCCCGGCGGTCCGGTCACGAACGGGCCCGGCGCATCACAGGGGCCAGGCCGCGTCGCGATAGGCGCTGTCCCAGAACATCCATTCCAGGCGGGTCGCCTGCGCGAAGGCCCGGTGCATGCGCGCCTCGATATCGGCCGAGACACCCCGTGCCGCCCGGTCGGTGGCGGCGATCATGGCGGCGACCGCCTCGGCGAACTCGGCACCCGCATAGGTGTCGATCCACGCCCGGTACGGGTTGTCGGGCGCCGCGCGGGCGAAGATGTCGTCGCCCACCGCCTTGTAGATCCAGAAGCACGGCAGCAGGGCGGCGCAGACGACCTCGAAGGGCTCGGCATAGGCCGTGGCCAGCAGGTAACAGACGTAGTGGTCGCAGGCCGGCGTCAGCGGCGTGGCCGAAAACGTCTCGGGCCCGATGCCGTAATCGCGGAAGAAGCCGCCATGGAGGGCGCGCTCCACCACGATGGCCTCCTGGGCGGCTTTGGCGAACTGCACGATCCCCTCGGGATCCGGTGCCTTCGCGGCGGCGAGGCTGAGCGCCCGACCAAAGCCGATCAGGTAATGCGCGTCCTGCACGATGTAGTGGCGGAACCGGTCCTGACGCAGCGTGCCGGCGGCCAGTTCGGCGTTGAACGGCATCGACCGGATCGCCTCGTAGGCGGCTTCATTGCGCGCCCATGCCGCCCGGGAGAACGATCCCGGTCCGCCCGCGCCCTGCACGTCACCTCCGGCCATGCTAGCCCTGCCGCTGTGCGTGGGTGACGGCGACGTGGATCAGTTCGGCCAGGGTGCGGACGCCGAGCTTCTGCCGCATCTGCGAGCAGGCATTGGTCACGGTCTTGTAGCTCACGGACAAATCGGTCGCGATGGCGCCATAGGAGCGCCCCTGGGCGAGGCGGGCGAGGATCTGCTGCTCGCGCGGGGTCAGCTGCGATTCCGGGGTGCGGCGGGCATCGGCGCGCAGCATCGCCACCTCGGTGGCGAGCCGCCGGTCGAGGTAGACCTCGCCGATCCGGACCTTGCCGAACGCCTCGAACAGCTCCGCCGAGGCATGGTCCTTCAGGACGTAGCCGAGCGCCCCGGCCTCGAGGGCGCGGGCGACGATCACCGGATCGTTGTGCATGCTGAAGACCAGGATCCGCGTCTCCGGGGCGACCGCCCGGATGCGGCGGATCAGGCCGAGGCCGGCCATGCCGCTGCCCTGGAAGGTCAGGTCGCAGATCACGACCGGCGGCCGGAGCCGGTGGAAGACCCGGTAGCCGCCGACCACCGTGGTCGCCTCCGCGATGGTCTCGACGCCGGCATCCTCCAGGACCCGTCGACAGCCCTGCAGGACGATCGGGTGATCGTCGATCACCAGGACGGGCAGACGGGTCGCGGCGATGTCGATCTGGGAGGCGATGGCGTTCATGCGCTCGGCGCGTCGTTGTCGTCGCCCCGGTCCGGCGGAACGGGGATGGAGATGCGGACGATTGCGCCGGGACCGGCATTGTCAAGGGTGAAGGTGCCGTCCAGCGCCTCGACGCGCTCGCGCATGCCCGACAGCCCGAGTCCGGTGCCGTGCCCGGGCGGGATGCCGGTGCCGTTGTCGCGGATCGTCACGGTCAGCCGGCCCGCGGCCTCCGCGGCCTCGGCCTCGACCCGGGTGGCGGCGCCGTGTCGCACGGCGTTGGTGGCGCTCTCCTGCACGCAGCGGAACACGGTGAGGTCCACGAGGTCGCCGTAGCCGCGCGCCAGGCCGTCGAACCGGCCGACGCACTCGAGGCCGGGATGGCGTTGCCCGAAGCCGCGCAGGAGCAGGTCGAGGCAAGTGCCCAGCGGCGCCTGCCCGAGCCCGTGCGGCCGCAGGCGGTTCAGCAATTCGCGGTTGACGGTCTGGACCTGGGCGACGATGGCGCTGATCTCGGCCGCCCGGGTCGCGAGCTTCTCGCGGCTGGGCTCGGACGGCCCCGAAGCGATCCGGGCGATCGAGGCGGCGTTCGCCTCCAGGGCGAACAGGCAGGGGCCGAACTCGTCGTGCAGTTCGAGGGCGGTGCGGCGGCGCTCGTCGTCCTGCGCGGTGAGCAGCTGCCGGTTGAGGCGTCCGTTGGCGGCGCGCACGTCGCTCAGAGCCGCGGCCACCTTGTTGAAGCGCTCGGCGATGACCGCGAGTTCCCGGGCGCCGGGTGGCGCCAGGCGCGCGGTGTAGTCGTGGTGCTCCAGCTGCGTCAGGCCGGCCCCGAGCCGCCGCAACGGCGCCAGGATACGGCCGAGGGCGCCGTAGAGGGCGATCAGCATCGCGGCGTTGATGGCCGCGGTGGTCAGCGACAGCGCCCGGGCATAGCCCCAGATCTCGTCGATCTCGTCGAGGGGCTGCGTGGTGATCTGCGCCGTGCCGAGTTGCTGCCCGTTCACCGTGATCGGAAGGGTGTGGCGCTCGATCGGCGGCCTGATCAGGTCGGCGAACCAGCGCGGCGCCTCGCGCGTGGAGCGATGGGGCGGAGCCGAACGGCCCACGCGCTCGCCGGCATTGTCGAGGACGGCGACCCGGACGTGCCGCAGCACCTTGAAGCGCAGGTCGAGGGTCTGGAGCAGCGTCTCGGGCGGGGTCGCCTCGGACAGGCGGATCGTGTCCGCGACCAGGGACTCGACGGTCGCCAGCGAGGCCCGGGTCTCGACCCGCACCGCCGTCCGGGCGTTGAGCACGATCACGCCGCAGGAGACCAGGGCCGCCACCGCGTCGATGAGCAGGACGACGGCCACGAGCCGCGCCCGCGTCGACCACACGGCCCAGGGCCAACGTCCGGCCCGGCGGGCATCGGTTTCGGGCGCGTCCCGCATCGGGAGGTGGGTCGGTCGTGCATCCACGCCCAGATCCATAACGGGCACGCCGTCGAAGTCCATGCGGTCGAGACCGGACGGCGGTCCGGATGACGGATTGTTAAGCAGCCCAAGCATATCCTGTGGATAGCGGCCCGTCGAATGGGCGCGGCGACAAGTCGGACCGACATCTTTGCGCCGTATTGCGGCTCCTATACTGGCGGCAGAGTCGAACTGCCTCCGGATCAGCCGAGGCAGGCGACCGGTCGAGGGGAGCCCGGTCGCGCACGTCGTGCATCGTGTCAGAGCCCCCGGACCATGATCGATCTCGCCCTGGACCCCTCCGAGACCCGAGAGACGCGATATCCGGTGGCCCCGCCCCGGCGTGGACGCGACCTCCGCGTGCTGCTGTTCGGGCTGGCCGGACTCGGCGTGCTCGGCGGCTTCGGGGTCGCCGCCTCGACGCTGATGGCTGGTCTCGCGGCGCCGACTCCGGTCAAGGTCGCCACCACCGTCGCCGCTGGCGGCCGTGCCGCCGACTGGCCCGATCTGAAGGACGGGCTGCCCGCCATGGCCGGTGCCGTCGGGGCCAAGCCCGCGGACACGCAATCGGCGGTGCCGGTGGCGCAGGCCCCGCGCATGGCCTCCCTGTCCGACGGATTCACCCCGGCGGCCGCGCCGATCGCGCCGTCACCGCGCGCCAAGGCCGCGGACGTCGCCGAACCGCCGACCCGGCGGATCCCGACACCGACGCCGGTGGTGCCGGTCGCGGCGAGCCGGCAGGTGGTGCCGCTTCCGCCCGCCCGCACGGCCGCGCTCCTGCCGCCCCGCCCCGCCGAGACGGTGCGGGCCCGCGCGCTGGTCGAGCCGGCCGCTCCGCCCGCGCCGAAGCCGGTCGCCGCGGCGGCACCGGCGGCAACACCTGAGAAACCGGCGAAACCGGCGCCGAAAATCGTCGCCGCCAAGCCGTCGCCGCCGGTGAAGACAGCCGAGAAGGCCAAGCGCCCCGCGCCCGCCACCGTCGCGCAGGCGGAGGCCGCGGAGCCCGAGGAGACCGAGGTGCTCGGGATCAAGCTCCCGTCCCTGGCGCCCGCCGGACGCAAGCTGAAGGAGAGCGTCGACGCCCTCGGCGAAGCGGTGAAGAGCGTCTTCTGAGCCGCCCGCCGCCACGCGTGCGATCGGCTTCCGATGTAGCCCTCAGGGGTATCGCCCGGTCGACGGGTGTCCAGTCCATCGCCACCACGCGCTCCCTCCCCCGTCGCGGGGGAGGAAAACGCGCCCGTGCCCGACACCGACGCGTGCCCCTAAGAGCCCCTGCCCGTCCGGGCGAGGCCGGCGTCGGCTAGGCCTCCGGTCTCAGCCCCGGCCCGTGTGTCGACCGGGCTTCGGCTCGGTGCGCGGTCCGGAGCGCTCCGCCTTGCGCTGATGCTTGCCGGCCCGCGGGCTCGCGAAGCCCTTCGGGCTGTCGGGACGGCCCTGGCGCTCGGCCGGTCCGGTATCGCCCACCAGCGCCTCGATCTGGATCTCCGGCGAGCCGTTGCGGGCGAAGGCCTCGGCGAAGCGCGCTGCCGCGTTGCCGCGCACCTCGAACTTGGTCTCGCGGTCGAAGATCCGGATCGCCCCGATCTCCTCGCGCCCGACGCCGCCCCTGCGGGTCAGCATCGGCAGGAGCCGGCGCGGATCGGCGTTGTCGCGGCGGCCGAGATTGAGCCGGAACCAGACCGCCGGCCCCATGGCGGCGATCCGCTCGCCATCCATCGGGTCGTAGGGCGGACGCTCACCCCGCGGGGCTCGGCCCTCTCCCGGATCGCCGACCTCCTCGGGGGCCGGCAGGCGGGTGCGGTAGACGCGGGCCAGGAGGGCGGCGAGTTCCTCCGGGCTCTTGCTGGCGAGCAGCGTCCCGGCCAGGGCGACGTCCTCCTCGGCGGGGGGCTCCGCGAAGAGCGGGTCGTCGAGCATGCGCTCGCCGTCCAGCCGGCGGATCTCGTCGGCCGAGGGCGGCCCCGACCATTCGGGGCTGACCTTGGCGAGGGCGAACATCTGTTCGGCCCGGCGCCGGCGGGAATTCGGGATCAGGATCACCGAGGTGCCCTTGCGGCCGGCGCGTCCGGTGCGGCCGCTGCGGTGCTGCATGACCTCGGCGTCATGCGGGAGATCCGCGTGGATGACGAGGCTGAGGGACGGCAGGTCGATGCCCCGGGCGGCCACGTCGGTGGCGACGCAGACCCGGGCGCGGCCGTCGCGCAGGGCCTGGAGGGCGGCGTTGCGCTCGCCCTGGCCGAGTTCGCCCGAGAGCGCCACCACGGAGAAGCCGCGCTCGGTCAGGCTCGCCTGGAGATGCCGGACCGCGTTGCGGGTGTTGCAGAAGACCATGGCGGTCTTGGCGTCGGCCTCGCGCAGGAGGTTGAGCACCACGTGCTCGGTCTCCCGCGGCAGGATCCGCACCGCCCGGTAGGCGATGTCGGCGTGCCCCCTGGTCTCGCTCTTGATCGCCAGGCGCAGGGCGTCGCGCTGGTAGCGCTCGGCCAGGGCCTCGATGCCTTTCGGCAGGGTCGCGGAGAACAGGTAGGTCGCCCGCTCTGCGGGTGTGGCCGAGAGGATGAACTCGATATCCTCCCGGAAGCCGAGATCCAGCATCTCGTCGGCCTCGTCGAGGACGACGGCGCGCAGGGCGGTGGGATCGAGATTGCGGCGTTCCAAGTGGTCGCGCAGGCGGCCCGGGGTCCCGACGACGATGTGCGTGCCCTCGGCGAGCATCCGGCTTTCCCGGCGGGGATCCATGCCGCCCACGCAGGCGGTGATCCGGCCACCGGCCTGGCCGTAGAGCCAGGACAGCTCGCGCTGGACCTGGAGCGCGAGCTCCCGGGTCGGCGCGATCACCAGGGCGAGGGGCGCCCCCGGAGGCGGCAGCATCTCGCCCTCGCCGGTCAGCATGCCGGCCATGGCGAGGCCGTAGGCCACGGTCTTGCCGGAGCCGGTCTGGGCGGAGACGAGGAGGTCGCGGGCGCCGGCGGCCGCCTCCAGCACCGCGGCCTGGACCGGGGTCGGATCGGCGTAGCCGCGTTCGCTCAAGGCCCGCGCGAGGGGGGCGGGCAGGATCGGGAAAGGCAAGCTTCGGGAACTCTCAACGGCCGAGCCGCGCCCGGCAGCGCGCCATCGCGCGGCGGAGGAATCAGGCACCGGACTTTATTCGGGTGCATGTATGGTAACGCCAAGCGGGCCCGCTGACCACTCCCGCCGCAGCATGGGGCGGTTGCAGGCGCGATTCGGCGGGAACGGCCGATGAAACGCGCCCCTTCGTCCGATCCACGACCGCGGCGCGGGCCGGACACGCTTCCGGCGTTGCGGCCCCGCGCAGGTCCCGGATATCCGCCTCCGCACCGCGCACCGGCACTGGTCGCGTCGGGGCGGCGGACTATGACACGCTCTAGCAAGGTCCACAGCGGCGGCGACGCGGCCCCACCGGAGAACACCTCGGACATGTTGGCAGCCCTGCGGGTGGCGGTGGCCTGGGCGACGGTTCTCGCCTTCGCGTGGTTCGGCAAGGGCTGGCTCGGCGACCTGTCCCAGCCCGTCTTCGCGGGCGGCCTGTTCGCGTGGCTGCTCGCGGTCATCGTCTGGGCGGCCTTCGGCGTGGTGCACGAGGCCGAGGAACTCGCCCATCGGCTCGGCGAGCCCCTGGGCACCCTGGTGCTGACGCTGGCCATCGTGATCATCGAGGTGGCGCTGATCTCGGCCGTGATGCTCTCGGCCAAGGACGCCCCGACGCTCGGCCGCGACACGATGTTCGCCGTGCTGATGATCGTGCTGAACGGCGTGGTCGGCCTGGGGCTCCTGGTCGGCGGCCTGCGCCATCACCAGCAGCGCTACAACCTCCAGGGGGCGTCGGCCTTCCTGTCGGTGATCATCCCGCTCACCACCATCGCGCTGATCATCCCGAACTTCACCAGCTCGACCAGCGACGGCACGCTGACGAAGCTCCAGGCGGTGACGTTCTCGGTGTTCACCCTGGCGCTCTACGGCGTGTTCCTGCTGATCCAGACCGGCCGCCACAGCGAGTTCTTCCTCGACGCGGAGACCCCGGACGCGGAAGCTCCTGCCAGCACGCCCGCCGCGTCGGCTGGCGGCATCGCCAAGCACCTCGGCCTGATGCTCGCCAACGTCCTGCCGATCGTCATCCTGGCCAAGAGCCTCGCGGCGATCCTCGACCACGGCATCGCGGCCCTCGGCGCCCCTTCGGCGCTCGGCGGCGTGCTGATCGCCGCCATCGTGTTCACCCCGGAGGGGATCTCGGCCCTGAAGGCGGTCGCCCGCAACGAGCTGCAGCGGGCGATCAACCTGTGCCTCGGTGCGGCAACCTCCACGGTGGGCCTCACCGTCCCGGCGGTCCTGACCATCGGCCTGCTGACCGGGCAGACCGTGGTACTCGGCCTCAAGCCCACCGAGATGACCCTGCTCGCCGTGACGCTGATCCTCAGCACGCAGACCTTCTCGGGCTCGCGCACCACGGTGCTGGAGGGCGCGGTGCACCTCGTGCTGTTCTTCGTCTACCTCGTGCTGATCTTCAGCCCCTGAGCCCCGGCCCTCAGGCGCCGAAGCGCTCGGTGCGGATCAGCCCCGGCGCGACGCCGGCGGCCACGATCAGGTCGGAGGCTGCCGCAACGAAGCGGTTCGAACCGCAGAGGAACACCTTGCCCGGCGGTCCGGTCCGCCCGAGGGCGTCGGCCACCAGGGCGGCATCGAGCCGCTTGCCGCCGGGGTCGCGCGTCACCGCCAGATGGAGCGCGAAGCCCGGATCCTCGGCGGCGAGCCGCTCCAGCTCGGGGAGCGCGATGGCCTCCGCGCGGGTGCGCGTCGCGTAGATCAGCGCCGCCGGGATGGCGCGCCAGTCCTGCGCCCGCCGCCGCAGCATGGCCAGCAGCGGCACAACCCCGGAGCCGCCGCCCGCCAGGAGCAGCGGCCCACCATCCGGACCGTCCCACGAGAAGGCGCCCCCGATCGGCCCGCGCAGTTCCACCGTATCGCCGGCCGCGGCGACCTGGGTGAACCACCCCGAAACCTCGCCGTCCGGGAGGGCCTCGATCAGCAGTTCGACGGTGCCGCTGCCGTCCGGCGCGGACGCGATGGAGTAGCTGCGCTGGGCCTGATAGCCGTCCGCGGCGGTGAGCCGGACGTCGACATGCTGCCCGGCGCGGTAATTTTCCGCCAGGGTGCAGCGCAGCCGGACGCTCGTCACCAGCGGCGTCGCCGGGGTGATCGCGGTGATCTCGGCCGGGTGCCAGCGGAAGACGATGGGTTCAGTCACCGGTGTAGCGCTGCTCACGCCAGGGATCGCCGTACATGTGGTAGCCGCGCAGTTCCCAGAAGCCGGCGGTGTCGACCTTGGTGAAGCGCAGGCCCTTCACCCACTTGGCGCTCTTCCAGAAATAGAGGTGCGGCACGAACAGCCGCGCCGGGCCGCCGTGATCCGGGTGGATCGGCTGGCCCGCGTAACGGGTCGCCACCAGGGCGCGGCCGCCGATCAGATCGGCCACCGGCACGTTGGTGGTGTAGTCGTCGTAGGATTCCGCCAGCAGGAACGGCGTTGGCGCGGCGATCCCGGCATCGGCCAGCAGGTCGTCGAAGCTCACGCCCTCCCAGGTCGTGTCGAACTTCGACCACTTGGTGACACAGTGGATGTCGCCCTGCCACGCGGTCCGGGGCAGCGCCTCGAATTCCGCCCAGCTCCACGCCTTGATCGGCCGGGATCCCTCGCGAAGGGTGAACCGCCAGGTGGCGCGGTCGACGGTCGGGTTCGGGCCGATCTGCAGGATCGGGAAATCGTCGGTCTGATACTGGCCCGGCGGCAGGCGCGCGCCGGTCTCGGGCGGCGGCCTGCGCCCGACGAAGCCCCGTGTCACCATGCCGGCCCCTGCTCTTCCCGCAAAGACTCGGGTTTGGTGCGGCGGAACACCCCACGTCAAGCCGGTCCGTGCGGTCGAACAAACGCCCCAAATCTCGGGTGTGCTAGGGGGATTGTGCCGATGAGCGGCACGAATCGCCTTCAGGGGGATGTCATGAAGTACCTTCTCGCGACGAGCCTTGTCGTCGGGAGCCTCGCCACGCTCGCGCCGGCCGCCCAAGCCCGTGACGGCATTGGCGCCGGCGGCGCGGCGGCCCTCGGCGTGCTCGGCGGCCTCGCGGTCGGCGGCGCCATCGCGTCGGCCAACAACGGCTATTACCCGGGCCGCCCGGTCTACCGCGCCCCGCCGCCGGTCTACGTCGAAGAGGATTACGGCCCGGTCTGCCATTTCGAGCGCCGCCGGACCGTCGATCCCTACGGCGACGTCTACATCCGCCGCGTGCGCGTCTGCGAGTAGGCCGGATCCGGGGCGTCCCGGCGCACCGGCTTCAGGCGCTCGGCGCAGGCGATGCCGCCGAGGACCAGCGCCAGGGCGGCCGCTTCCGTCGCCCCGAAAGGCTCGCCGACCAGCAGGACGGCGAGGATCGCGCCGAAGATCGGCACGAGATTGACGAACAGGCCGGCCCGGTTCGGGCCGATCAGCTCGACGCCGCGCATGAAGAAGAGCTGCGCCAGGAGCGACGGCCCCAGGCCGACGAACACCACCATCGCCCAGCCCGTGCGGCCCGGCCAGACCGCGTGCCCGCTCGCCCATTCGACGGCCAAAGGCGGCAGCGAGGTGAGCAGGGCGGCGACCGCCATGGCGGCGAAGAACGCCAGCCCGGAGACCTTGGGACGGGTCGGCAGGAAGATCGTATAGCCCGCGTAGAGCAGGCAGGCGCCGAAGACGAGGACATCGCCGCGGTTGAACGCCAGATGCGTGAGCACCGCCCAGTCGCCGTGGGTCGCGGCCAGCCCCGCTCCGATCAGCGTGAGGCCCACGCCGACCAGTTGCCCGGGTGTCACCGGCACCCGATAGGCCAGGCGGTTGAGGACGATCACCAGCACCGGGATCGCCCCCTGGAACAGGGCGAGATTGATCGCCCCGGTATAGGCGCCGGCGGCATAGAACAGGCAGTTGAAGGCCGTGTAGCCCAGGCCGCCCATCAACAGGATGCGCAGCCAGTGGGGGCGCAGGACCGGCCATTCCGCGACCAGTCTGCGCCCGGCGATGGGCGCAAGAACCGCGCAGGCCACCGCCCAGCGCAGCGTCGTGATGACCTGAGGCGAAATGTGCCCCGGAGCCCAGCGGCTGGTGACCGCGTTCCCGGCCCAGAGCAGCGCCGTCGCGGTGAGCAGGAGATAGGCGGGTGCGGCCGACGGGGCCCGGGCCACCCGCTCCACCGTCAACGGCGGCGGAACTGACCGCCCCGGACCTGCGGACGCGGACCGGAGGAGCGCTCGTCCTTGTGGCGGAACACGAGGCGGCCCTTCTCGAGATCGTAGGGCGACATCTCGACCGTCACCCGGTCGCCCGCCAGCGTCTTGATGCGGTTCTTCTTCATCTTGCCGGCCGTGTAGGCCACGATCTCATGGCCCTGGTCGAGCTGCACGCGGTAGCGCGCATCCGGCAGGATCTCGATGACGAGACCATCGAACTGCATCAATTCTTCTTTTGCCATGCACCTTCTCCAGTCGGACCGTCCGGCAGCAGGCGTTCCGGCAATGCGTCTTGCCCAGTCATCGAGCTTGGGAAACGCCGCAGGGCGCGGATCCGATCCGATGGACCGCCCGCGCCAGCTCAGCAGCACGCCCGCATGTAGTCGCCGCGGGAACCGGCCGCAAGTCACGGACGCGACGCAGGTTCCGTCATCGACACGATTTGCCGGCTTTCACGGCTCGGCGGGCTCGTTGCCGGCATAATCGAGGCGGCCGTCCGGCATCCGCCGCCAGACCCGCAGGCTTACGCCGCCGATGCGATCCCCCCGGGCGTCGAAGCCGACCGGTCCCAGGAGGGTGCGCAGGGGCGGGCCGCCCCGCAGCGCCTCGGCCACCTTGCGGCCATCGGCGATGCGGCCCGTCCTCGGATCGGCCGCGTGGGCGCGCTCCACCGCCTGGGCGAGCAGTTCCACCGCCGCGTAGGCGCCGGCCGCCACGCTGTCGGCCTCGGCGCTGCGCGGGACCGGCCGGCCGCCCCGGGGATCGGGCAGGCGCGGCGGATCGGGCGCAAGGGTCATGACAATGCCCTCGCCGGCCGCGCCGGCGGCGTTCGCGAAGGCGGGATCGAGGATGCCGTCGCCGGAGACCAGCGTCGCGCTGAGGCCGGCCTCGCGCATCGCGTGGACCAGGGTCGCGGCCTCGGGGGCGAGCCCGCCGAAATAAACCGCGTCGAGCCGCGCGGCCTTCATCCGGGCGACGAGATCGGCCAGATCGCGGGTCCCGCGGGGAAAGCCGTCGAACAGCACCTCCGGGGCGCCGGCCTCCTTCAGCTGCACCGCCGCAGCGTCGGCGAGGCTGCGGCCGAAGGTCGAGCGGTCGTTGAGGATGCCGACCCGGCGTCCGGCGAAGGCCTTGGCGAGGTAGGCCCCCGCGGCCCGGCCCTGCTGCGCGTCGCTCGGCACCAGCCGGAACAGGTTCCAGAGGTTGCGACCGGTCAGCGGCGCGTAGGTCGCGCCGGTGGTCACCGCGACCGCCCCCGCCTCCTCGTAGAGGGGTGTCGCGGCGGCGACGGCGCCGGACTCGAACGGCCCGACCACGAGACGCACCCCGTCGGCCGTCAGCTTCCGGGCGACCGCGGCGGCCTGCTTGGCATCGCCGGCGTCGTCGGCGGGCACCAGGACCAGCCTGGGACGCCCGCCGGCCGCCCGGTTGAGGTCGGCGATCGCCTGCTCGGCCCCCTGCCGGAGCCCCTGGCCGAAGGCGGCGTCCGGTCCCGTGAGCGGGGCCGAGAGCCCGATCCGCACCGGCACCTGCGCGGCGGCCGGCAGGATCATCGCCGCGGTGGCCAGGACGGCCGCGAGGCTGAGGGCGAGACGTCGCGTCATGACGGTACTCTCATGGCGCCACTCTACGGCGAGGCGGGCGGATTCCGGAAGACCCGCGGTCGGGCGCGGCGGACCTTCGCGAGCGAGCCGCCGATGACCGCCACCTGTGAGCGAATCGGGACACTGATGCGCGCACAAGCGCTGGCGGGCGGGCGCGATGTGCGGAATAAGGGCTTCGGCCCGGTCTCGCAGCCGGGCGCATCGCGGCGTCTGCGCGCCGCGGCGAAGATCCTCTGGGACGATTGACGATCATGACCTCGCTGTTCGCCGGCATCCAGGACGCGCCGCTCGATCCGATCATGCGCCTCTTCGAGGCCTTCAACGCGGATCCGAGCCCGAAGAAGCTCAACCTCGTGGTCGGGGTGTACACGGACGCGGACGGCAAGGTGCCGCGCCTGCGCGCCGTGCAGATTGCCGAGACGCGCTGGATCGAGAAGGGTCTGCCCAAGACCTACCGGCCGATCGAGGGCACCAAGCCGTTCCGCGACGCGGTCCAGGCCCTGCTGTTCGGTGCGGGCGCGCCGATCCTGTCGCAGAACCGCGTCGCGACGCTCCAGAGCATCGGCGGCACCGGCGCCCTCAAGACCGGCGCGGACGTGCTGGCCAAGCTGTATCCGGACGCCAAGGTGGCGGTGAGCAACCCGAGCTGGGAGAACCACAAGGCCCTGTTCACCCAGGCCGGTTTCGCCGTGGTCGATTATCCCTATTTCTCGGCCGAGACCGGCGGCGCCGACTACCCGGCCATGAAGGCCGCCCTCCAGGATCTGCCCAAGGGCTCGATCGTGGTGCTGCACGCCTGCTGCCACAACCCGACCGGCGCCGATCTCACCCTCGATGAATGGCGCGACCTCGTGCCCCTGATGGCCGAGCGCGGCCTGATCCCGTTCCTCGACATCGCCTATCAGGGCTTCGGCAACGGCCTCGACGCCGATGCCGAGCCGGTGCGCCTGTTCGCCGAATCGGGCCAGGAATTCCTGGTCGCCTCGTCGTTCTCGAAGTCGTTCTCCCTCTACGGCGAGCGCGTCGGCGCGCTCACCATCGTGGCCGAGAACCCCGCCGCCAGGGCCAAGGTCGAGGGCTTCGCCAAGCGGCTGGTGCGGGCGAGCTACTCGAACCCGCACACCCATGGGGCGGCGATCGTGGAGATCGTGCTCACCGATCCGGAGCTGCGCGCCGACTGGGAGCGGGAACTCGCCGAGATGCGTGACCGGATCCGGGCCATGCGCGAGCGGATGGCCGACAGCCTTCAGCAGCGCCATCCGGATCGCGGCTTCGACGCCATCAAGGTGCAGAAGGGCATGTTCTCCTACACGGGCCTGAGCCCCGCCGAGGCCACCCGCCTGCGCGAGGAGCACGAGGTCTATGCCCTGGAGACCGGCCGGATCTGCGTGGCGGCGGTCAACACCCACAACATCGACCACGTCATCGACGCGATCGACGCGGTGGTGAAGGGCTAATCCCATGGCGGCCCTCAAGCGCGTCTGCCGGTTCAACGTCTGGATCAACCCCGTCTTCGACGCGACGCTGAGGGCCGAGCCCGACATCGACCTGCAGGTCGGCGACCTGCAGGGCCCGGACAGCGCGCTCCAGGCCCTCCTCCGGGCGGCGCACGTCTTCCACGTCTCGCCGTCGCGGGACGAGCTGCCGCGCCGCTGGCACGTCACGGACGCGCTCCTGGCGGAATGCCCGAACCTCCTCGCGGTCTCGTCCGCCGGGGCCGGCTTCGACACGGTGGACGCCGCCGCCTGCACCCGGGCCGGCGTCGCGGTGGTCAATCAGGTGGGCGGCAATGCCCGCTCCGTGGCGGAACTGGCCATCGGCCTGATGCTCGACGTGTCGCGCAAGATCTGCGTCTCGGACCGCCTGCTCCGGACGCAGCGCGGTTTCTCGCGGGAATCGCTGATGGGCCACGAGATCGGCGGCGCGACCCTCGGGCTCGTCGGGATCGGCCATACCGGACGGGCGGTCGCCAAGCTCGCCCGCGGCTTCGACATGCGCGTGCTGGCCTACGATCCGCTGCTGTCGGCCGAGGCGATCCGCGCCAGCGGTGCGGAGCCGGTGGACCGGGCGCGGCTGCTCGCGGAATCCGACATCGTCTCCCTGCACTGCCCCCTCGACGACACGACCCGCGGCAGCTTCGACGCGGGGACCTTCGCGGCGATGAAGCCGGGGGCTCTGTTCGTCACCACCGCCCGGGGCGGCGTCCACGACGAGGCGGCGCTCGCCGCCGCGCTGGTTTCCGGGCACCTCGCGGGGGCGGGCCTCGACGTCTGGGCGCCGGAACCGCCGGCCCTCGACGCGGCTCTGCTTGGGCTCGACACCGTCGTGGCGACCTACCATACCGCCGGCGTTACCCACGAGGCGCGCCGCAACGTGGCCGCCTGGGGCGCCGCGCAGATCATCGGCCTCCTGAAGGGCGAGGCGCCGCCGCGGCTGGTCAACCCGGAGGTCTGGCCGGCGGTGCTGGAGCGACGGGCCCGGCTGCTGGGCTAAACCGCCGCCCGCATCCAGCCGAGCCCCGCCTCGGTTCCGGCAGCTGGGTGGTACTCGCAACCGACGAAGCCGGCATAGCCGACCGCCTCCAGCGCCCCGAAGATCGGATCGAAGGCGATCGTGCCGGTCCCGGGCTCGTGCCGGCCCGGATCGTCGGCGATCTGGACATGGGCGATCAGGGGCGCGTGGGCACGGATCAGCGCCGCCGGGTCGTAGCCGAGGCAGACGCAGTGATAGGCGTCGAACAGGAGCTTGACGTTGTCGCGGCCGATCGTGCGGATCGCGTCCACCGCCACCAGGGGATCGTCGATCACGTAATCGGCGATCGAGCCCGGGCCGATCGGCTCGACGATCACCGTCATGCCGCGCGCCTTGGCGGCGTCGGCCGCGAAGGCGAGGTTTTCGAGATAGGTCTCCCAGAGACGGGCCGGCTCGACGCCCACGGGCCGGACGCCGGCCATCGGGTGAACCATGCGGCAACCGAGCTGGGCGACGTAATCGAGCGTCGGCTCGATCGTGGACCGGTAATAGGCGACCTTGTCGGGCAAAGCCGCAAAGCCCTTCTCGCCCTTGGACGCATCGCCCGCCGGGAAGCCGGTTTGGACCAGCGGCACGCCCGCCCGTTCGAGCCATCCCGCCACCTCCCGGGCCGGCGTCGCGAACAGGTTCGGGTGCTCGACCGCGCGGAACCCCGCCTTCGCGGCGGCCGCGAAGCGCTCGGGAAGCGGCAACTCCGTGAACAGGAAGCCGCAATGGCCGCTGAGGCGGTCCTGGAAGGCACCGAGCTTCATGGGTCAGGCGCTCCTGCCGGTCTCGATCATCGCACGCATCCGGTCCACCGCCGCGTGGGGCGCGGTCAGGACCGGGACGGACACCGCCTGCCGCACCGCCTCGGCCGCCCGGGAGGTGGAGAAATGCGCCAGCATGATCGCGTCGCAATCGGCCAGCTCCGGCGCCCGCGCGGCGATCAACCGGTTGTGGGTCTCGGCATCGCCGGCGCGCAGGCGCGCCATGGCGTCGTCCACCAGGATCGTCCGCAGAGTCGCCGGGCGCCCGGCCTGGCCGACGAACTCCTCGAACTCGTCGGTCATCGTGCCGATGGAGGGGCCGAAGGTCGCCAGCATGCCGATGCGCGTGCCCTGCGCGATGGCCGCGCGGAACATCGCCTCGTTGGGCTTCAGGACCGGGACCGGTACGGTCGCGATCAGCCGGTCGATGGCCGGCCCGAAGGCCGAGCAGGTGATCAGGATGCCGTTGGCGCCCATGTCGTGGCCGTAGCGGCCGAACCGGACGAAGCGCTCGATCATGGCCTCCGAGATATCGCCGGGCTCCTTGGCCCGGTCCGCCGACAGGCCGTCGTCGAGAAGATTGACCGTCTCGGCCTCGGGCCAGCGCTCCGCGAAGGCCGCCTGGATCGGCGCCATGGCGACCGGCGTCGCGTGCAGGAGGACGATGCGGGGGGCCATGCTGTCTTCCGGGTCGGGTTCGGAGGGGTCATCGCTTTGTAAGCGATTTCAAAATGGTGGCAAGATAGCGCCGGTCATCCGGCTCCGCGACGCGGCGGCGCCGTGCTGGCGCGCAGGATCAGCTCGGCGTCGATTTCGGTCAGCCGCACCACCGGGCGCCCCTGGATCCGGGCGATCAGATGATCCCCGGCGGCGTGGCCGATCTCGGCGGAGTGGATGCGGATCGTGGTCAGTGGCGGATCGAGAAACGGCGAAAAATCGGAATCGTTGTGGCCGATCACCGACAGGTCGCCCGGAACATCGAGGCCGCGGGCGCGGGCCTCGATCATCGCCCCGAAGGCGATCTGATCCGTGCCGCAGATGATCGCGGTCGGGGGCGGCCCGCCGGCCAGCATCTGGCGGAATCCGTCACGGCCGCCGCCGATCCCGTAGGAGATCTCGATGTCGTGCTCCGGGGCGAGCCGCAGGCCGCGGACGGCGAGCGCCTGCGCGATGCCGGTCACCCGGGCACCGCCGCGGTCGTTGTCCCTGCGCAGGCCGGAGATCACACCGATCCGCCGATGGCCGAGATCCATCAGGTAATTGGCCGCCCGGGCCGCCGAGGCGGCGTTGTCGAAGCCCACGCAGGGGCGCTCCCGCGACAGGCTGAAGGTCTGCACCATCGGGATCCCGTGCCGGGCGATGCGGGCGTGCAGGTCCGGATGGTGGATGTCGCCGACCAGCATCAGCCCGTCGACGCCCCGCTCCAGCAGGAAGGTCGCCTCCCGCAGTTCGTCGTCCAGGTCATAGCCGGCATTGGCGGCGACCAGGGTGTAGCCCGCCTGCCGGAGGCGATCCTGGACGCTCGACAGGACGCGGACAAAGGCCTCGTTCTCGATGTTGGGCACCACCGCGCCCACCGCCATGAACCGGCGGGTGGAGAGCGCCCGGGCGGCCCCGTTGGCGACGAAGCCGAGATCCTGCGCGGCGCGGATCACCGCCTCGCGCTTGTCCGCCCGGACCCCGGCGGAACCGTTCAAGACCCGGGACACGGTGGCGGTGGAGACGCCGGCGCGGCGGGCGACGTCCCGCGCTACCGGGCTGCGCGGCAGCGCTTCGAGGATCTCACCCGGCAGGTCCAGCACGGAAATCGGTCTCTCCCTCGGCCCGTATCCTCCCGGATCCGCCAAACGGGCCGGGTCGGCAGTATATTGACACCCGACCGGGCCGCTGGCTATCTGAAAGCGCTTTCAAAAATGACCCGCAGGGAGGACCCGATGGCGATGCTCGACCCGCCGGCTTCCGGACCGGGAGCACCCGAGCGCGACGCGCCGACCGTCGGGGGCGCCGATGCGACCGCGGCCGGCATCGCCGCCCCACAGGCGATCGTTACGAGCCTGAAGCGCAGCGACGCGGCCACCCCCTACCGGTTCCGCGACCTGCTGGCGCTCGAGGATTTCGAGCGCCACGCGCGCCGGCTCCTGCCGCCGATGATCTTCCAGTACGTGTCCGGCGGGGTCGAAACCGGCGCCGCCCTGGCGCACGGTCGCGGCGCCTATGCCGATTACGCGTTCCTGCCGCGGCTGATGCGCGATACCTCGGCGCGGGACACCGCCACCACGCTGTTCGGCCACACCTACGCGGCGCCCTTCGGGATCGGGCCGCTGGGCGGGGCCGCCTTCATCGCCTACCGGGGCGACCTCGTCCTGGCCGAGGCGGCGCGGCGGATGAACCTGCCGATGTGCCTCAGCGCCTCCTCGCTGATCAAGCTGGAGGACGTGCACGCCCAGAACCCGCAGGCCTGGTTCCAGGGCTACCTGCCGGGCGACCAGAACCGGATCGATCGCCTCCTCGACCGGGTCGCCGCCACCGGCTACCGGACCTTCGTGGTGACCGCCGACACGCCGACGCTCGGCAACCGGGAGCACAACACCCGCAGCGGCTTCTCCATGCCGATCAAGGTCACGCCCAAGGTGGCGTGGCAGAGCGCGACGCACCCGCGCTGGCTGGTCGGCACCGTCGCCCGGACCTTCCTGAAGCACGGGGCGCCGCATTTCGAGAACACGGAGGCCGAGCGCGGGCCGCCGATGATGTCGCAAGGGGCGGTGCGCAACACCATCGCCCGCGACCAGCTCTCGTGGAAGAACCTGGAGGCGATCCGGAAACGGTGGACCGGCAACCTGCTGGTGAAGGGCCTGCTGGCCCCGGCGGATGTCGAGATCGCCCGGGAATGCGGCGCCGACGGCGTGATCCTCTCGACCCATGGCGGCCGCCAGCTCGATTACGCCGTCGCGCCGCTGGACGTGCTGCCGGAGATCGCGGCCCGTAAAGGGGGGCTGAAGATCATCGTCGACAGCGGCATCCGCCGGGGTACCGACGTGATGAAGGCCCTGGCGCTCGGCGCCGACTTCGTCCTGCTCGGCCGGCCGTTCATGTTCGGCGCGGCGCTGGGCGGCGTCGCGGGTGTCGAGCACGCGATGCGGATCCTGAAGGAGGAGCTCAACCGCGACATGGCGCTGATCGGGGTGAACCGCCTGTCGGAACTCAATCCCGACTTCCTGCGCCGCGTCCCGCGGCGGGGCTGATCCGGAGACCGCCATGCCCCATCCCGCTCCCCTCGGCCTCGCCTTCGTCGGCTGCTTCACCACAGAGCGGCGTCGGGCGCGCGGCCAGGGTATCGATGTCTACCGGGTCGGGGGCGGACTGGAGGCGTGGACACATCTCGGCCGGGTCGAGGGCCTCGTGAACCCCTCCTTCCTGGTCGCGGATCCGGGGCGCGGCGTGCTCTACACGGTCCAGGGTGACGGCGCGGCGGCGAGCGCCTTCGCGGTCGAACCGGACGGCGGCCTGCGCACCCTCGGCAGCGCCGAGACCGGCGGCACCAACAGCGTGCATCAGGCCCTCGACCCGGGCGGGCGATTCCTGATCGTCGCCAACTACGCCAGCGGCTCGGTGGCGCTTCTGCCGGTTGGCGCCGCAGGTGCGCTGGCGCCGGCGAGCCACATCCTGTCACTCCCGGGCGAGACCGGTCCCCACCGGACCGAGCAGGCCTGCGCCCATCCCCACCACGTGGTTCTGGCGCCCGACGGGAGGCACGTGATCGTGCCCGACAAGGGCCTCGACCGGGTCTTCGTCCTGCGGCTGGAGGGCGAGCGGCTCGCCATCGCGTCGGAGACCGCGATGCGCCCCGGTGCCGGGCCGCGCCACATCGCGTTTCACCCGGGCCGGCCACTGGCCTTCCTGGTCAACGAGCTCGAATCGAGCATCGCCACCTGCTGCTGGGACGCGGGGTCCGGCACCCTGGCGCCCCTGCATCTCGCCCCGACGCTCCCGCCGGATTTCTTCGGCGCGAGCACGGCTGCGGCGATCGTGGTGACGCCGGACGGGCAGTTCGTCTACGCGTCGAACCGCGGCCAGGACGGGATCGCGCGGTTCCGGGTGGACGCGGAAGCGGGTCGGCTCGAGCCCGCCGGCTGGACGCCCTCGGGTGGCCGCGACCCGCGCTTCATGACGCTGGCGCCGGACGGGCGGCATCTCCTCGTCGCCAACGAGCAGGGCGACAGCCTCGTGGAATTCGCCATCGAGGCCGGGAGCGGAGACCTGACGCGGACGGGGTCGCGCCCGAGCCTCAGCCCCTGCACGATCGCATTCCTGTGACGGAGGTCGAGCGCGTCTTTGATTTTCACGACGGGTCCGATCCGCCACGCCCCTCCCCCCTCTGCGGGGGAGGGAAATTCCGAACCGGACCGCAGCTATACTTTAAAATAAGCCTATAAAAACAAATCAATAAGAAAAATCAGAACAATCCCGGAGGAAACGCCATGTTCGATAAGCGCTACAGGTTCCTGATCGCGATCCTGCTATTCATCGCCGGGATCATCAATTACATGGACCGCGCCGCGCTCGGCGTGGCGGCGCCGTTCGTGAAGCAGGACCTGAACCTGTCGCCCTCGGAACTGGGCGTCATCTTCAGCACATTCTTCTTCGGATACGCGATCTTCGCCTTCGTGGGCGGCCAGCTCGCCGACCGCTACGGCCCGCGCAGCGTCTACAGCTGGGCCGCCGCCGCCTGGTCGATCCTGTGCATGCTCACCGGCGCCGTGACCGGCTTCACCCAGATGTTCGTGGTCCGCGCCCTGTTCGGCTTCGCCGAGGGGCCGATGAACTCGACCACGAACCGGACCATCACCACGTGGTTCCCCCGCGAGGAGACCGCCCGGACCATCGGATTCACCTTCTCGGGCCAGACCGTGGGCAGCGCCGTCGCGGCCCCGGTGGTCGGCCTGCTGGCCATCCAGTACGGCTGGCGGGTGGCGTTCGTGGCGATCGGCGCCTTGGGGCTGCTCTGGGTCGTGGCTTGGCGCCTCTTGATGACCGACCGGCCCCAGGACAATCCCCGGGTCGGTCCGGAGGAGGTCGCCCTCGTTGAGCGCAGCCGGGCGGTGACCCATCTCGCGCCGTCCGACCACGCGCGCTCCCTGCGCGATTACCTGTTCCTGCCGAGCACGCTGTCGCTCGGGCTCGGCATGTTCGCGGTGAACTACACCCTCTACATCTTCCTCTCGTGGCTCCCGAGCTACCTCACCGACGCCCTGCACATGCCGGTCAAGGAGATGGCGCTGGTCGCCGCGATTCCCTGGGCCTGCGGTTTCGTCGGGTATGTCGGCGGGGGCGTGATCGCCGATCTCGTCTACACGCGCATGGGCGACAAGCTGGCGGCCCGGAAGATCACCACGATCGTGCCGCTCGCCGTTGCGGGGTTCGCGCTGATCGCGGTCAACGGTGCGGGAAGCACCGCCATGGCGGTCGCGCTCATCGCCCTGGCCGTGCTGATGCTGACGAGTTCGGTGCAATCCTGCTGGGCGACGATCCACGAGCTGGTGCCGGAGGCGCGGGTCGGGGGCGTGAGCGGCTTCATCCACCTGCTGAGCAACATCTCCGGCATCATCGGGCCCACCGCCACCGGCCTCGCCGTGCAGCATCTCGGCGGCTACGCCAGCGCCTTCGTGATCGCGGCCCTGATCGCCGCCGCCGGCGTCGTCGCCATGGCGATCTTCGTGCGGCGGCCCCGCGTCCCGGAGGCGGCCGGGCCCCTGAACGCGGCCAAGGCCGCCTGATCCTGGAGCAGCATCCCATGCGTGCCGAACCCGTCCCGCACAGACCCGTCCTGCTCACCGGGGCCTCCGGCGCCCTCGGGCGGGTACTGACCCGGGCCCTCGGCGCGGAGGGCTGGGCGCTCCGGCTCACCGACCGGGTGCCCTTCCCCGATCCGCTGCCGGAGGGGGCGCGCTTCCAGCTGGCCGATCTGGAGGACGGGCCCGCGATCCTGCGCCTAGCCGAGGGCTGCGGCACGATCCTCCACTTCGGCGGGATCTCGGTGGAGCACCCGTTCGAGACGGTGATCGGTCCCAATATCCGCGGCCTCTACCACGCCTACGAGGCGGCCCGCCGGGAGGGGGCCCGGATGGTGTTCGCCTCGTCGAACCACGCGATCGGGTTCCACGAGCGGTCCGAGGCATTGGACGACGACTGCGCCCTGGCGCCGGACGGCTATTACGGCCTGTCCAAGGCTTATGGCGAGCTGATGGGCGGCCTCTATCGCGACAAGCACGGGGTCGAGAGCGCCTTCCTGCGCATCGGCTCCTGCTTCCCGGAGCCCACCGACGCGCGGATGCTCGCCACCTGGCTGTCCTACGCCGACCTGACCCGCCTGGTCGTGCGGGCGACCCTGGCGCCGAGCCTCGGGCCCAAGGGCTCGGTGGTGATCTGGGGCGCCTCGAACAACCGCCGCATGACCTGGTGGCGGCAGGACGGCCGCGCGATCATCGGCTGGGCGCCCCAGGACAGCGCCGATTCCTACGCGGCGGCCCTGGAGGGCAAGACCAGCGGCAACCCGGTGGTGGAGCGCCACCAGGGCGGCGGCTTCACGGGGATGGACTATTCCCGGACGGAACCTCCGCGGTGACAGCAGGACGGCTGTTTCACCCGGGATCTCCCGAACGCACCCCCATCCTGAAGCGCTGCGCAGCAGCCTCGGCGGAGAGCTCCAGGGATTGCGCGGCAGGCTGGGGGCACCTCAGGATGAGGTCGCGTTCGAGATCCAGCTCTCTCGAACAGGGCCGGATCGACCCTTGAGTCGACAGTTTCTCAGAAAGCGATGGGACACGGCATGGCGGACGAGCAGAACGCGACGCGGCTGAAATGCGCGCTGGTGGTGCGTGGCGCCTTCGACGCGCACGTCGTCCCCGCCTTCGAGGCGGCCGGGGGCCGGGTGGCAATCCACTGGGCGCCGACCGCCGTCATCATGACGGCGATCGAGGCCGGCGAGACGGCCGACGCGGTCCTGGTCCTGTCCGACGCCATGGACCGCCTGATCGCCGACGGCCGCATCGAGGCGGAGAGCCGGGTCGACGCGGTGCGCTCCCGCTATGGCATCGCCGTGAAGGCCGGCGCGGACCATCCCGATATCGCCACCGTCGACGCGCTCAAGCGCACGCTGGTCGCGGCGCGGTCCGTGGCCTACTCGCGCACCGGCGCCAGCGGGATCTACTTCGCGGGCCTCCTGCCGCGGCTCGGCCTCGCCGAGGCGGTCAACGCCCGCGCGACCATCATCCCGCAGGGCTTCACCGCGGAGAAGCTCGTCTCCGGCGAGGCCGACATCGCGGTCCAGCAGATCAGCGAGCTGATGGTGGTGCCGGGCATCGAGGTGGTCGGCCCCCTGCCCGACCCGGTGCAGGAGGTCACGACCTTCTCGGCCGCGATCCTGCGCGGTGCCACCGACCGCGCCGGCGCCCTGCGCTTCCTCGCCGGCCTGACCACGCCGGAAGCGGCATCGGCCTACCGCATCAGCGGTCTCGAGCCGGCCTTCTGACCGCCCGCACCCGACGGGTCCCCGTTTTCGGGGGCGCAGCCGAGCGAGCCGATGCGGCGCGGGACCCCGACCCTCTCGCGTCTCCAGATGACGTCCCTGGGCTCACGATGACGGCACGGGCGGACAACAACCGAGAAACCACGAGGACACCATGGCCCCGAGCGAACAGGACCGGATCGTCCGGCAGGTCTTCTTCAGGCTGATGCCGCTGCTCTTCATCGGCTACGTCATGGCCTATGTCGACCGGATCAACGTCGGCTTCGCGGCCCTGCGGATGAACGCCGACCTCGGGATCGGCCCGGCCGTGTTCGGCCTCGGCGCCGGGATCTTCTTCATCGGCTATTTTCTCTTCGAGGTGCCGAGCAACCTGATCCTGGAGAAGGTCGGCGCCCGGCGCTGGATCGCCCGGATCATGATCAGCTGGGGCCTGCTCTCCGCGGCGATGATGTTCGTGCAGGGCGCCACCAGCTTTCTCGTCCTGCGCTTCCTGCTCGGTGCCGCCGAGGCCGGGTTCTACCCCGGCGTCATCCTGTACCTGACCTACTGGTTCCCCAAGGCCTACCGCGCGCGGATCTTCGGCGCCTTCGCGGTGGGGATCCCGGTCTCCCTGGCCATCGGCGCGCCGCTCTCGACCACGATCCTGCAGCTCGACGGGCTCCTGGGCCTGAAGGGCTGGCAATGGCTGTTCCTGCTGGAGGGCATCCCGACGACGCTGTTCGGCTTCGTCTTCCTGGCGCTGATCCCGGACCGGCCCAAGGATGCCGCCTGGCTCGCCCCCGCCGACCGGACCGCCCTGCAGACCCTGATCGACGCGGAGCAGCGGGCGGTGGCGGGAGCCCACGGCACCAGCCTGCGCAAGGCGATCGCCGACCCGCGGCTGATCGCCCTGTCGTTCATCTACTTCGCCAATACCGGGGCCAATCTCGGCCTGGCATTCTTCCTGCCGCAGATCCTCAAGAGCACCGGCCTGTCGGACATGCAGACCGGCCTGATGACCGCGGTGCCTTACGTCTTCGGGGTGGTCGGCGGACTGACCATCGGCTGGATCTCCGACCGGACCGACGACCGGCGCCTGACACTGGCGGGCGCCCTGCTGCTGACCGCGGTGGGCCTGGCGCTGGCCGGCTTCGCCACGGGCTCGCTCTGGGCCGTGGCGTTCATGGCGGTGGCCGCGGCGGGCCTCTACGGCGGCAAGGCGCCGTTCTGGGCGCTGCCGCCGGTGTTCCTGAGCGGCAGCGCGGCGGCGGGGGGCATCGCGCTGATCAACTGCGTGGGCAATCTCGGCGGCTTCGTCGCGCCGTCCATCGTCGGCTGGATCCGCGAGAGCAGCGGCAGTTTCGAGGCCGGTCTGTATTTCCTCGCGGCCCTGGCCTTCTCGGCGGTGATCGTGACGCTGCTCGTGGTCAACGCGCGGTTCGGCGCGACGCGGGGCGGCGCGGGACCGGTGCCCCTCCCGGCGGCGGCGCCGCCGCGCTGAGGCGATCGGGCGCGGGACCGATATCGTCCGGGGCCACGGGCTCCCGCGCTTCGCGACCGCAAAAAAGTCCTTATGCTCGTGCTGTCCGGACGCCCAATCCCGTCCGAACGGATCGCGCCCTCCATGCTGAAGACAGCCTTCGTTGCCGCCCGCGACCGTCAACGGCTGTCGGAGATCGCGAGCATCCTGATCGGCTTCGGCGTCACCCGCGTCGTGGACCGCCTAGGCTTGCGCTACCTGCCGCTGCTGCCCCGCCGCCAGCCCCGGGTCGACGTCACCCGCCTGTCGGAGCCGGAGCGGCTGCGCCGGGCGATCGAGGCGCTCGGGCCGACCTTCATCAAGTTCGGGCAGGTGCTGGCGAGCCGGCCGGACCTGCTGTCGCCGACCTGGACCGAGGAGCTGCAGAAGCTCCACAGCCAGGTCGTGCCGGTGACCTGGGAGCAGATCGGGCCGCAGCTCGAGCTGGATCTCGGCGGCTCGCCGACTGAGATCTTCGCCGAGTTCGACACGAACCCCATCGCCTCCGCGTCGATCGCCCAGGTCTACCGGGCACGGCTGCACTCGGGCGAGGACGTGATCGTCAAGGTCCTGCGGCCGAACCTGCGCAAGATCATCGAGGCGGATCTGCGCCTGATGGCCCACGGCGCCCGCATCGTCGAGAACGAGTGGCCCGACATGGCCCGCTACCAGCCGCGGGAGCAGATGCGCCACCTCGCCGACGGGCTGAACGGCGAGCTCGACTTGCTCAACGAGGCGCGCAACTGCGAGCTGCTGGCGCAGATCTTCGTGGACCGCGACGACATCGTCTTCCCGAAGATCCACTGGGAGTACTGTTCCGAGCGGGTCCTGGTTCAGGATTTCGTCCACGGCATCCCGCCGAACGACGATGCGGCGCTGCGCGCGGCCGGTCTCGACAAGAAGCTGCTCGCCCAGAAGGGCACCGACGCGTTCCTGCAGATGGCGCTGATCGAGGGCGTGTTCCACGCCGATCCGCATCCGGGCAACATGCTGGCGATGCCGGGCAACAAGATCGGCTTCATCGATTTCGGCATCATCGGCCGGTTGTCACAGCGCCGGCGCTCGCAATTGCTGGTGCTGATCGGCGCGATGCTCAAGCAGGATGCGGACGGCCTGATGGCGGTGCTGCTCGACTGGACCGGAACCAGCAACCCCGACCTCACCCGGCTCCAGGTCTCGGCCACGTCCTTCGTGGAGAGCCATTCCTCGATTCCATTGAACCTCGGGCTGGTGCTCACCGACTTCATGAACATGGCCCGCGAGAACGACCTCGCGATGCCCACGGACCTCGCCATCCTGTTCAAGGGGCTGGTCACCGCCGACGGTGTGATGCGCCACCTCGATCCGGATTTCGACCTGTTCGCGGCGGCCGGCCCCACCGTCAAGGCGAGCATGCAGACGCAGTTCTCGCTCTCGGCCCTCAAGCAGAAGGCCGAGGCGCTCGGCGTCGGCCTCTACGGGGCGGCCTCGGAGCTGCCAACCCTGATCCACCTGATGCTGGTGCGGCTCAAGCAGGGCCGCGTCACCGTGGAGATCGAGATCAAGGGCCTCGACAAGGTCACCCGCGGCATCGAGCGCGCCGCCGCCCGGGTGGCGGTGGCCCTGGTGGTCGCGGCCTTCGCCACCCAGCTGGCGCCGCGCCTCATCGACCTCGGCACACCGGTCTTCGTCTCGATCGGCTTGATTATCTTCGTGCTCGGGATCGGCTGGCTCGTCCTGCTGATGCGCAACAAGTAACCGAGTTCGTCACCGAGCCCCGCCGCGCGACAAGTTTTCGCCCGCCGGCGAATACATGTCTGGATTGATAACCCCCCCCGGCGTGTTAGCGTGACCCATCCGACGATTCGTTCGTCCGCGGGCGGGGACCCCGCACCAGAAGCGGTCGAAACCGCCGGTGCATCCCCGCGTTCGACCTCGCGTCGCCGCGCCCGCGCATCGATGGACAGCCGGCCCCGTGCGCGAGCGCGTCGCCGGGCAACGATGGGGGGCGGGCGGTGGATACGGTCATCGTGTTGCCGTGGGGCGATGGGGCGGCGCGGCGCCTCGATATCCTCGAAGCCGAGAATGCCCGCCTGCGCGACCAGCTCGCGCAAGCGGCCGCACAGGCCGACCGGGAGCGGCAGCGCAGCCGGCGGCTCGGCCGCATCGTCGAGGCCGCGAGCCGCGTCGAGGCCGGACGTTTGGCGATCGAGCGGGCCCAGAACGCTGCGGTCGCGCTGCCGGGTGACCGGGCGGCTGGCCTCCAAGCCGGGGGGCCGTCCGTGGGGTTCCGGCCGGCGGCATCGCCGCTGGCCTTCAACGACTACCTGGAACTGCTCGCCCATGACGGGCGCCTGATCACCGCCACGGAGGGCGGTCCGGCCCTGTCCGGCGTCGCCGACGAGGCGGAGGCGATCGGTCGCCCCTGGATCGACGTGTGGACCCGGCCGGAAGATCGCGAGGCCGCGGCAGCCGCCGTGGATCTCGCCCGGGCTGGCCACCCGAGCCGCTTCCAGGCGCAACTCGCTGTGGGTCACGCCGTCCGGTGGTGGGACGTGGCGGTCACGCCGATCGGCGCCACGCCCGGCTGCCGCGAACGCATCCTCGCGGTCTCCCGCGACATCACCGAACTGAAGGTCGCCGACGCGCGCCAGACGCTGCTGATGCAGGAACTCGCCCACCGGATGAAGAACACCATGGCGATGGTCCAGGCCGTCGCGGCGCAGACCATGCGCAATGCGGTCTCGCTGGAGGCGGCGGGCGAGGCCCTGGCAGCGCGCCTGCTGGCGCTCGCCAGGGCCCACGACGTGCTCCTCCAGGGTTCGTTCGCCCGGGCCTCGCTGGTCGGTCTGGTCGAGGGTGCGGTCTCCCTGCACGACGACGGCATGAGCGGCCGCTTCCGGGTGGTCGGGCCCGACCTGACCCTGGGACCGCGTCAGGGCCTGACCCTGGCGCTGATGCTGCACGAACTCGGGACCAACGCGGCCAAGTACGGCGCGCTCTCCGTCGCCGGAGGCAAGGTCGGCATCACCTGGGAGGTGACCGAGGCGGATGGGGGGCCGCGCCTGCGCTTCCGCTGGGAGGAGACCGGCGGCCCGCCCGTGACGCCGCCGACCCGCAGCGGCTTCGGCACCCGCCTGATCGCCCGCAGCCTCGCGCACGGGTCCGGCGGCACGGCGCTGCTCAGCTACCCGCCGGAAGGGGCGGTCCTGCTCTTCGAGGCGCCGCTCGAAGCGGTCACGGTGGGCTGATCGGGATCGGCTTCGACCGACGCTTTCAACGCCTGCAGGGCCACGAGCGTGTGGTCGCGCAGGTGCCCGACATCGGCCAGCCGGTCCGTCAGGTCGTCGCCCGCCTGGGCGGTTTCCTCGAGATCGCGGCAGGCCCGGGAAAACGCGTCGCAGCCCAGCATCCCCGCCATCGAGACGAGCGTGTGCGCCTCGCGCCCGTAATCGGCCGCCCCGCGCTCCGTACCCTCGAACGCGGTGGCGAGGCACAGGAGGAAACGCTCCAGGATGCGCGTGAGCTTGTCGGGGCCGATCACGGCCGCGAGTTCGTCGAGCGTATCCCGGTTCACGAGCGTCAGTGACACCGTCTGTCTCCGATTGGGCACACGCGGTGCGCTCCGCGGGTTGGCGTTCGAAGGTCGCACGATCCGGAGACGGATGTTGTGCGGCTTCGCTCATCAAAATCTTCGATGACAACAGCGTGTGTCAACATTTTTACCGGGCGTGTCCTTCTGCCGGCCCTGTCGACAGACAGTTCGATGTCATGCCCGGTCGATAGGTCTTGGTTTGACTCGCCGTCGATGAAGCCAGGTTTCGTTCACGGCCGGATCGCGTCGCAGGCTCTGGCGCGTTCGTCTGTCCGGCTTCCGCGTCTCGAGCGTCGGGGGCGGTCGTCCGACGCGGATTTGACGTTGCTCGCGGCAGGCCCGGCACCCGGGCTGGGGTGCCGGGCGCTCGGAGGCCTCCGGGACAGGACGATGCGCATCGTGCCGGTTCCTGGATCCGGCACGATGCGCTAGGGATCGGCACCGGGCGGCCTCGTCGCCGCCGCAGGAGGCCCGCCGTGTCCGACCGAACGCCGTCGTGACGGCCTACAGTCTGCGGACCCGGCTGCTCGCCCTGTGGGTCCTGCTGCTGGCCTCCGCCGTCACGACCGGCTACCTGATGTTCGGCGTCTACGCCCAGTCCACCGGCGTCCAGGTCGCCCGGGCGGATATCGCGGTCGGACGGGCCTGCCGCGAGATCATCGACCGCTACGCCGCCCTGGTCGGCGTCCGGGGCGGTTCGATCGCCGAGGCCGACCTCGCCGGGGTCGTCGAGGCGGCGCTCGCCCGCCTCCCGGGCATCGAGGGCGGGATCTGGGGCGCCTCGGACGGTCCGATCGCCTACGCCTATCCGACCTATGAGGGGACCGGCCCGAAGACCGATCTCCCCGCCGCCGAACGGGACACGATCGCGGGTCTGAACGCCCAGGCCCTTCGCGTCGACCACGCCGTCTCGCTGAACCGGCCCAGCCGCACCCAGGTGCTGCTGCTCCAGGCCTGTCCCCTCCACGGGCCCGAGCCGGGGCTGACCGCCTGGGCCATGGGGCGCGCCCACGTCAACGACGGCCCGATCTATACGCGCTTCCTGGCGGGGCTCGGCTTCCTGGCCGCGACGGTGCTCGGCTCGGCGGCCTTCCTCGGGTGGTTCCTCTACGGGTTCTCCGGCCGGATCGCCCGGCTCGAAGCCGCCCTCGCGGCGCCGCGGCCGGACGGCGAAGACCTGCCCCGCCTCACCCGGACCGGCGAGCGCGAGCTCGACCGCCTCGTAGACGCCCTCAACGCGGCGGGCGGCCGGCTCCGGGAGGCCCGGGCCCGGGTGGTGGCCGCCGAGCGCCTGGCCGCGGTCGGCCGGCTCGCGGCGAGCGTCGCCCACGAGATCCGCAACCCGATCGCCGCGATGCGGCTGAAGGCCGAGAACGCCCTGGTCAGCGGCGATCCGGATCGGGCCGCCTCCGCCCTCCGGACCGTCCTCGGCCAGATCGCCCGGGTCGACACGCTGCTGCGCGATCTCCTGAACCTGACGCAGGCGCGCGCGCTCAACCGAACGCCGACCGCGATCGGGCCGCTGCTGGCGGACAGCGTGAGCCTGCACGAGGATCTCGCCGGCTCCGGCGGGGTCCGGATCGAGACCGCGGTCGACGGCCTGCCGGAGGGGGATCAGCCCCATATCGACCGGGTGCAGATCGGCCGCGCCCTGGACAACCTGCTGCTGAACGCCCTGCAGAACACGCCGCCCGGCGGGCGGGTGCGCCTCGGCGCCGAGCGCGTCACGGTCGACGGCGCGGTCCGCCTGCGGCTGCGGATCAGCGATACCGGCGTCGGGATCGATCCCGCCATCCGCTCCAGCCTGTTCGAGCCCTTCGTCACTGGCCGCCCGGACGGGACCGGGCTCGGCCTCGCGATCGTACGCGAGATCGCCCTTGCCCATCGGGGCGAGGTCGGGCTGGTCGAGGACGCGCCGGAGACCACCTTCCTGCTGGACCTGCCATGGCGACCATCCTGATCGTCGACGACGACCCGGCCCTGCGCGAGGGGCTGGCCGAGACCGTGTCCGATCTCGGACACATGCCCCTGCCGGCGGCCTCCGGCTCGGAGGCCTTGGCGCTGCTGCGCGACAGCGCGGTCGGGGCGGTGCTCCTCGACCTGCGCATGCCCGGCGACCTCGACGGCCTGTCGACGCTGGAGCGGATCTGCGCGCTGCCGGACCGGCCACCCGTGACCGTGCTGACCGCCTTCGCCAGCCCGGCCAACACCATCGAGGCGATGCGCCTGGGCGCGCACGACCACCTGACCAAGCCGATCGGCCGGGCGGACCTCGCCGCCGCCCTGGACGCGATGCTGCGGATCGTCCGGCAGGCGGAGGCCGATCCGGCCGCGCAGGCCGATCACCCGGGCCTCGTCGGATCCAGCGCGGGGATGCGGCGGGTCCAGAAGACGATCGGACTCGTGGCCGATACCGCCTCCACCGTGCTGATCCGGGGCGAGACCGGCACCGGCAAGGAGGAGGTGGCCCGGGCGCTCCACGCCTTCTCCCGCCGGCGGGCACGCCCCTTCGTCCCGGTGAATTGCGCGGCGATCCCGGGGGACCAGCTGGAGAGCGAGCTGTTCGGCCATGTCCGGGGGGCGTTCGCCGGGGCGGCGGTGGACCGCGCCGGCGCCTTCCATCTGGCCGAGGGCGGCACGCTGTTCCTGGACGAGATCGGCGACATGCCGGCGTCCATGCAGGCCAAGATCCTGCGAGTCATCCAGGATTGCGTGGTCACGCCGCTGGGCGGCCGTTCGGCGCGTGTCGATGTCCGCCTGGTGGCCGCGACCCATCGCGACCTCCCGGCGCTCGTCGCCGAGGGCCGGTTCCGCGCCGATCTGTATTACCGCCTCAACGTCGTGCCGATCATCCTGCCGCCGCTGCGCGAGCGCCTGGCCGACATCGTCCCGCTGGCCGAGCACTTCCTGGCCCGCTCGGGCAAGCGCCTCAGCCGGGGCGCCGCCTCCCGCCTGCTCGCCCACGATTGGCCCGGCAACGTCCGCGAATTGCGCAACGTGGTCGAGCGGGCCGCTGTGCTCGTGCGCGGCGGCGTGATCGACGCCGACGACCTCGACCTGCCGTCGGATAGGTCCGACCGGCCGGCCGGGGACGCGCTGCCCCCGGACTGGCTCTCCGGCGACCTGCCCGGCGCCGTCGCCCGGCTGGAGCGGACCATGATCGCCGCAGCGCTCCGCGCGGCGGACGGCAACAGGGCCCGGGCCGCCCGCCGTCTGGGGATCCAGCGCCAGCTCCTCTACGCCAAGATCGAGCGCTACGGTCTCGGCGCTGCGGGCGGCGACCTGTCCGGAGATGCGACATCCGATGTCGGAAATAACGACGCTTCCGAGCCGCCCGACGGAGGCTAAGCCCTTCATCGTCCAGGCAATCGCCGGCTTGCGCCGTAGCGCCGGGGAAGCGAGGGAACCGATCCTGCGCCGGGGCGTCGAGCCCCGCGTGTGACGCTCCATCGGGGCGCCGCCGTCCTTCGCGTTGGGGCTGGACCAGGATGAGCGGCATCACCACGGGTGCGACGACCCGGAATGCGGACGGCCAGACCCGCTCCACGCGCGCGCTGCGCGGCCTCGACGCGCTGAACTTCTTCCTGGCGGACGTGCGCGACGGGCTCGGCCCCTACCTCGCCATCTACCTGATCGCCGTGCGCGGCCCCGACCAGGGCTGGAACGAGGCCACCACGGGCCTCGTGATGACCATCGCGGGCATCCTGGGCCTCGTGGCGCAGACACCGGCCGGCGCGTTGATCGACGCCACCAATCACAAGCGCGCCATCGTGATCGCCGGCGCCATCGCGGTGACGGCGAGCTGCCAGATCCTGCCGTTCATCGCGAATTTCTACCTCGTGACCGCGACCCAATCGATCGCCCACGTCGCCGGCACGATCTTCCCGCCGGCCCTGGCCGCGATCACCCTGGGGGTCGTCGGCCCAAAAATGTTCGCCAAGAGGATCGGCCGCAACGAGGGCTTCAACCATGCCGGCAACGCGGTCTCGGCCGCGGTCGCGGGCGGCCTCGCCTACTTCTTCGGGCCGGTGGTGGTGTTCTGGATCATGGGCATCCTGGCGGCCCTCTCGATCGGCGCTATGCTGATGGTCCCGGCGGAGGCCATCGACAACGACCTCGCCCGCGGCATGACCGAGGGCGAGGTGCAGACACAGGAGAAGCCCTCGGGCCTCGCCACGCTGCTGCAGAACCGGGCCTTGCTGCTGTTCGCGGTGCTCTGCGCGATCTTCCACCTCGCCAACGCGGCGATGCTGACCTCGGTGGGCCAGCTGCTCACCCACCTCTCGGGCAAGGACCACGCGACGTCCCTGATCGCCGTCTGCATCGTCGCCGCGCAATGCGTGATGGTGCCGGTGGCGATCTTCGTCGGCGCCAAGGCCGACGTGATCGGCCGCAAGCCGATCTTCCTCGCGGCCTTCGGCGTACTCGCCCTGCGCGGCGTGCTCTACACCCTGTCGAACAACCCGTTCTGGCTGGTCGGCGTCCAGCTCCTCGACGGGATCGGCGCCGGCGTCTACGGCGCGCTATTCCCGATCGTCGTGGCCGATCTCACCCGCGGCGGCGGCCGCTTCAACGCGGCCCAGGGCGCGGTCGCCACGGCCCAGGGGGTCGGCGCCTCGCTCAGCGCGACCTTCGCGGGGGTGATCATCGTCTCGGCCGGCTATTCCACGGCGTTCCTGGCGCTCGCAGCCATCGCCGGCCTGGGCTTCGTCCTCTACCTCACGCTGATGCCCGAGACCCGTGGTACCACCACCGCCGGGAGCGAGGCCGGTCTGCCGCCGGCTGTCCCGGCGAGCGCCTGATCGGATGCGAAGCGGGCGCGTCGGTCCCCGAGCGGGCGCGTCCGTTCAGAGCGCGTGAGCCGTTGCCGCTCGCTCAGCCGAGCGCGGCGACCACGGCCGCGGGGATTGTCGCCTCGGGTGGGGCCTTGCGCGAGACGTAGTAGAGATTGACCGCGCGCCAGAAGGCGCTCTGCTCCTCGACCGAGCGGCGGGCGAGGGATTTTTCCAGGATCGACAGGGCGGCCCGTGCGGGCTCGCTCCGCTCGAGTTCCTCGAGCAGGCCGGCGAGATGCGGCATGGGGCTTACCTCCGAGCGGACACCAACTCCAGTAACGCCCGGGCTCCTCTAACGATCCGTTGCGCGCCTCCATCCCGCATGATCCTTGCCTCAGGCCGGGGCGCGGTTACCATCCCGCGCCGAGTTCCGACTCGTCATTCCCTCCACTCATCGAGGATCTGCGATGTTCTGTAGCCGAAGCGGTGCGGCGCCTGCCTTGCGCGGAGCGGTCTTCGCGCTGGCCCTGGCCGGCGGATTCGGGGCGAGCCCGCTCCGCGCCCGCGAGATGCCCGAGGCCGGGGCGGCGGCGGCGGTGAAGAAGCCCAACGTCGTCATCCTCGCCACCGGCGGCACGATCGCCGGTGCGGGCGCCGACGCCGCCAACAGCGCCACCTACACCGCCGCCAAGGTGCCGGTCGACAAGCTGATCGCCGCCGTGCCGCAGATGAGCAGCATCGCCAATGTGCGCGGCGAGCAGGTCTTCCAGATCGCCTCGGAGAGCTTCACCGACGCGCAGCTCGTCCAGCTCGCCAAGCGGGTCTCCCAGCTCCTAAAGCAGGACGATGTCGACGGGGTCGTCGTCACCCACGGCACCGACACGCTGGAGGAGACCTCGTTCTTCCTCGACCTCGTGGTGAAGAGCGACAAGCCGATCGTGGTGGTCGGCTCGATGCGGCCGTCGACGGCGATCTCGGCGGACGGCGCCCTCAACCTCCTCGACGCCGTCACGGTGGCGGCCAGCAAGGAGGCGGTGGGCAAAGGCGTCACCGTGACGATGAACGACTACATCCAGTCCGGCCGCGACGTGAACAAGCGGACCAACGTCGTGCCGAGTGCCTTCTACAGCCAGTGGGGGCCCCTCGGCATGGTGGTCGAGGGCAAGACCTACTTCTACCGCTCGCTCTCGAAGCGCCACAACACGAGTTCCGAATTCGACATCGACCAGATCGACAGCCTGCCTCTGGTGGGCATCGTCTACGGCTCGGGCAACATGATCCCCGGCGTCTACGACGCGGAGGTCCAGGCCGGAGCCAAGGCGATCGTCAACGCGGGAACCGGCAACGGCTCGGTGCCGGGCTACCTTGTGGACAAGCTCAAGGACATCCGTTCCAAGGGCACCCTCGTGATCCGCTCCTCGCGGGTGCCGGACGGCTTCGTCCTGCGCAACGCCGAGCAGCCTGACGACACCTACGACTGGGTGGTCGCCCACGACCTGAACCCCGCCAAGGCCAAGATCCTGGCCGCCGTGGCGCTGACCAAGACCAGCGACACCAAGGAGCTGCAGCGGATTTTCTGGGAGTATTGAGGGCGGAAACGCCTTCGATCTCCGCCGCGGCGGTGAAAGACCATCCGCATCCGTGCATCCCCCTCCCCCTCAGCGGGGGAGGGAGGGCACGCATCAGTTGCGCGCCGGCCGGGTTACATCCCGCAGCGCACCCTTTAGATATGGGCTCGCGACGCAGCCGCGCCGGTCGCGGCCCCGTCGGGGGCGGTCCGTCTGCACCGAGCCTGGAGGAACGAGCATGACCGAGCTTCATCCCGAGGTCGCGGCGGTCACCGAGCGTGTCGTGGCACGCTCCCGCCAGACCCGGCGCGCCTATCTCGACCTGATCGCCCGCGAGCGTGAGGCGGGGGTCCGGCGCGGCACCCTCGCCTGCGGCAACCTCGCCCACGGCTTCGCGGCCTCCGGCGAGGACAAGGCGGCGATCCGCGACGAGCGGACGGTGATGAATATCGGCATCGTCACCGCCTATAACGACATGCTGTCGGCCCATCAGCCCTACGGGCGCTATCCCGAGCAGATCAAGCTGTTCGCCCGGGAGCGCGGCGCCACCGCCCAGGTGGCGGGCGGCACGCCGGCCATGTGCGATGGCGTCACCCAGGGCCAGAGCGGCATGGAGCTGTCGCTGTTCTCCAGGGACACGATCGCCCTCTCCACCGCGGTGGGCTTGAGCCACGGCATGTTCGACGGCGCGGCTCTGCTCGGCATCTGCGATAAGATCGTGCCGGGCCTGCTGATCGGGGCGCTCCGCTTCGGCCATCTGCCGACGATCCTGATCCCGGCCGGGCCGATGCCCTCGGGGCTCGCCAACAAGGAGAAGCAGCGGATCCGCCAGCTCTACGCCGAGGGCAAGGTCGGCCGCGCGGAACTCCTCGAATCCGAGTCGGCCTCCTATCACGGCGCCGGGACCTGCACGTTCTACGGCACCGCCAATTCCAACCAGATGATGATGGACATGATGGGCCTGCACATGCCGGGCGCGTCCTTCATCAATCCCGGCACGAAGCTGCGCCGGGCCGTGACCCGGGCGGCGATCCACCGGCTCACGGAGATCGGCGGCGCCGGCAACGATTACCGGCCGCTCGGCCTTTGCGTCGACGAGAAGGCGATCGTGAACGCCGCGGTCGGCCTGCTCGCCACGGGCGGATCGACCAATCACGCGATCCACCTGCCCGCCATCGCCCGCGCCGCCGGCATCGTGATCGACTGGGCGGATCTCGACCAGCTGTCCAACGCGGTGCCGCTGATCGCCCGGGTCTACCCGAACGGCGCGGGCGACGTGAACCACTTCCACGCCGCAGGCGGCATGAGCTTCGTGATGGCCGCGCTCCTGGATGCGGGCCTCCTGCACGACGACATTCTGACGGTGGCGGGCCAGTCCCTGCGCGACCATGCCCGCGACCCCAAGCTTGCCGGAGAAGAGCTGGTCTTCGAGGACGCCGTGGCGGAGAGCCTGGACGAGGCGATGCTGCGCCGGCCCGCCACCCCGTTCCAGCCGGACGGCGGCATGCGGCTGGTGCAGGGCAATCTCGGCCGGGCGACGTTCAAGACCAGCGCCGTAGAGGAGAGCCGCCGGACCATCGAGGCCCCGGCCCGGGTGTTCTCCGATCAGGACGATGTGCTCAAGGCCTTCAAGGCGGGCGAGCTGGAGCGGGACGTCGTGGTGGTGGTGCGGTTCCAGGGCCCGAAGGCCAACGGCATGCCGGAGCTGCACAAGCTCACCCCGCCGCTCGGCGTGCTTCAGGACCGCGGCCACAAGGTCGCCCTGGTCACGGATGGCCGCATGTCGGGGGCGTCCGGCAAGGTGCCGGCGGCGATCCACCTGAGCCCCGAGGCGCTCGGCGGCGGCCCGATCGGGCGGATCCGTGACGGCGACATCGTCCGGCTCAGCGCGGCCGACGGGCTGCTGGAGGTGCTGGTTGACGACGCGGAACTCGCCGCCCGCCCCGAGGCCGAGGCGCCGGCGCCGGCACAGGGCACCGGGCGGGAGCTGTTCGCCTTCATGCGCTACGGGGCCGACACGGCGGAGCGCGGCGCTTCGGCGATGCTCGCCGCCGCCGGCCTCTGAGACCGTAGGGGAGTCGCCGAGCATGAACGATCTGGCTAGCATCGACGCGCTGATGCGCTCCGTGCCCGTCATCCCGGTCCTGGTGATCGAGGACGTGGCCCAGGCCCGGCCCATCGCCGAGGCCCTGGTGAAGGGCGGTCTCACGGCCCTGGAGGTGACCCTGCGTACGCCGGCGGCCCTCGACGTGATCCGGGAGATGGCTCGGGTCGAGGGCGCGGTGGTCGGGGCCGGGACGGTCCTCAACCCCCGCGACCTCGACAACGCCCTGGCGGCGGGGGCCGAATTCATCGTCTCGCCGGGCCTGACCGAGCCCCTCACCGACGCCGCGAAGGCGAACGGCGTCCCCTACCTGCCGGGCGTCGCCACGGCTGCCGACATCATGCGCGGCCTCGATTCCGGGCTCGACCGGTTCAAGTTCTTCCCGGCCGAGTCCGCGGGCGGGATCAAGGCGCTGAAGGCACACGCGGCGGTGTTCGGCGCGGTGCGGTTCTGCCCGACGGGGGGAATCACCGAGGCGAGCGCCCCGGACTGGCTGGCGATCCCGTCCGTGCTCTGCGTCGGCGGCAGCTGGGTGGTGAAGCCCGGCACGCCGGATCCCGCGGCGATCGAGATGGCGGCACGGGCGGCCGCGGGGCTGCGGACGGGGGCTTAGCGCGCTTCAGGGCGACCTGCCGCATATGGCCCCACCCGCGCACAGAGGGGGGAGTGAGCGCGTCCGCTCTGGGGCCGCCTGCCTCACTCCGCGGGCAGCGGCTCCCGCCGCGACCGCGGCACGAACACGCCGCCCTCCGGCTCCAGCGTGATGCGCCGGTCATGGAAGGCGTCCAGCGTCGAGCGGTGGCCGATCGAAACGATCGTCGTCCCGGGTAGGCGCTCGCGCAGCATCCGATAGAGCGCCGCCTCGGAGGGCTCGTCCAGCGAGGCCGTGGCCTCGTCGAGGAACAGCCATTCCGGCTTGGACAGGATGGCCCGGGCGATGGCGAGCCGCTGCTGCTCGCCCCCCGACAGCCGCCGCTCCCACGTGTCGGTCTCGTCCAAGCGGTCCGCCAGCTGGGGCAGCTGCGCCGCCGTCAGGGCATCCCTGATCGCCGCGTCCGAGAACTGGTCGACGGTGTTCGGATAGACAACGGCCCCGCGGAGCGTGCCCTGGGGGATGTAGGGCCGCTGCGGCAGGACCAGGGCCGATTGCCCGGCCGGCACGTCCACCCGGCCCTTGCCGAACGGCCAAATCCCCGCGATGGCCCGGAACAGGGTCGACTTGCCCGATCCGGATGGCCCGGTGACCAGGGTCGCGCCGCCCCGCGGCAGCGTCAGCGCGTCGGCGGTGACGATCGGCCGGCCGTCCGGCAGGGCGAGCACCAGGCCGCGGGCGGTGACGTCGCCGGCCGTGTCGTTGCCCTGGACGAGGCCGTAGCCGGCCGTCTCCAATGCCTCGGCCTTGGTCATCGCCCGCCGGAAGGAGCCGAGACGATTGGTGTTGGCCTTGTAGGCGGCGAGCGTCGTGTAGGAGTCGACGAAGAACGACAGGGAACTCTGCACCTGCCCGAAGGCCTGCGAGGTCTGCTGCAGGGCACCCAGGGTGATCTTCTTGGCGAAGAAGGACGGCGCGGCCAGCACCATCGGGAAGATCACGCTCGCCTGCCGGTAGCTGAAGGTGAAGGCGATCAGCTTGATGCGGCGGAAGATGATGCCGACGTAGTTGTCGATGACGCTGTGGAACAGCGTCGAGAGCCGCGAGGCCTCCGCGCGCTCGCCGCGCAGCAGCGCGATCTGCTCCGAATAGATGCGGTTGCGGGCGAGCGCGAAGCGGAAATTCGCCTCGACCTGCTCCTGCCGGAAGTCGAGCCCGATCAGCGGCCGACCGATCAGGTGGGTGAGCCACGTGCCCACCACGGCGTAGCCGATCACCAGCCAGACCAGGAAGCCCGGGATCACCGCGTCGGTGAACGGCACGACGAAGTCGCGCGACAGGGTCCAGAGGATCACCATGAACGAGACCAGCTGCGCGGCCTGGCTCAGCAGCCGGATCGACAGGGTCGTCGTCTGAACGATGAAGCTGTTGACGTCGGCCTGGATGCGCTGATCGGGGTTGTCCGCCTCCTCGTCGGTGAACGGGATGCGATAATGCGTGCCGTTGCCGAGCCAGCGCTCGTACAGGCTGTGGGTCAGCCACGTGCGCCAGCGGATGAGCAGCGAGGAATCGACGAACAGGTCGAACATGCCGATGGCGATGTTCAGGGTCGCCAGCGGTACGAACACCCAGAGCAGCTGGTACCAGAAGGCGTTGGCGTCGTATTCCTGCAGCGCGTTGTAGATGTCGCGGTAGAAGAAGTTGAACCGCAGCGTAAGCGCCACGTCGGCGAAGTTCACGAAGATCGACAGGGCGACGAGGTTGCGGCCGATCCGGCCCTCCGTGGTTCCGAACCAGCGGAACAGGCCGATCTCCTTGGTGGGTTTGTCGCGGTTGGCGAAGTACGGATCGGCGATGTTGGTGATCGCCCGGATCGGCTCGAGATAGGCGATGCCGAGCACAATCGCGGCGAACACCACCGCGCCCGTGGCCGCGAAGGCCGGGGGGAGCAGGGCCGCGACCACCGGCGGGAGCAGGCCAAGGGCGGCGACGGTCTTCGATCCGGCGAGCAGCAGGTAGCCGACGCCGTAGACCGAGACGAACACCTTCAGATAGGCGGAGATTCCGTTGGAGGCGATCAGGATGCCGGCCATCGCGAATCCGGCCAGCGAGACGTAGAGCGGCGGGCTCGGGATGCCCGGCAGCGCCAGCAGGATCAGCGCGGCTACGGCCGTGAGCACGGCCTGGATCCCGAGCCCGGTCCTGAGTGCGGCCACGCGTGTCTCCCGTCGCAACGCGCCCGGTGAGGGGCGCAACCGGGCGCCCTTGGTCCCGGTCAGTGGCGAGATAGTGGCCGTGACCCCGCGCTGTCGCGTGAAACTTTCGTCATCGTCCGGGCCTGCGTCGATTTACGCCGGCCGGCCGCTCACCAGTTCCATTCCTCGAAGCCCGGCTCGCGGCAATGATAGCCGATCGGGCATTGCGGGTTGTCGCGGGTGGGCACGAAGCGCAATTCGGCGATCTCGGAGCCGCTGCACTGGCCGGGGCCGCTGACGAAACGCTCGGGCGCCGCGCCGGCGGCGATCACCACGTCCCGCTCGCCTCTCACCAATGCCATCGCCTCCGCGCAGGTCATCCGGGCCGTCATCGAGCCGCGCGGCGCCCGGGATTGGGCGAACGCCTCCGCCCCGGTCGCGACCGCGACGAGGTGCACGCACAGCAAGGCGAGGGCCAGCGGCCTCATCAGACACGGGTCCAACATGCGCCCAGGAAGAAAGTCCGCGGGCATCGCACTATCCTGCACGGGCGGGCGGCCGGAGACTGTCACCGGAATGCGCCACCGGGCGGCTTTCGCCGTCGGACCGCCGCAATCGGCGGATTATGAGATTCCTGGAACGGCCGCCCGGCACGCCGGAGACGACGCGTCACCAGGGAGCCAAGGGATCCACCGATGTCCGCCCTTTCGATCCTCGATATCTCGGCCATCCGCGCCGCGCCGGTGTCCCGCGAGCCCTACGCCTACACCCTCGGCAGCAACGTCCTGAATCCCGACGCGATCGACGCGATTCGCCGCGACTTCCCCGACATCGCCAAGCCCGGCTACCTCACCGTGGACGAAGTCGCCCTGAAGGGCCGCTTCAAGGCGCTGATCGACGAGCTGGAGAGCGATGCCTTCTCGGAGATCCTGGGCGCGAAGTTCGGGATCGACCTCGTCTCCTGCCCGCGGCTCACCACGATCATGCGGCGCAGCCAGCCGAAATACGGTTCGATCCACACCGACGGCCCCTCGAAGGTGCTGACGCTCCTCGTCTACATGAACGACGCCTGGGACGCGCCGGCCGCCGGCCGGCTGCGGGTGCTGTACGACGGCCGGAACTACGAGCCCTTCGCCGTCGAGGTGCCGCCGACCATGGGGACGATGTTCGCGTTCCTGCGGGCCGACAATTCCTGGCACGGTCACGAGCCGTTCGAGGGCGAGCGGCGGGTGGTTCAGGTGGCGTGGCTGAAGGATGCCTCGGAGCTGGAACGCAAGCGCAAGCGCAACCGCACGGCGCAGTTCCTCAAGGGGATCTTCGGCCGCTGAACGGACGCGAGGGTCGGACGATGGGGGCGGTGGTGCTGGCGGATCCGGGCGGGGGACCTCGTTCCGTGTCCAGGCGTCGCTACGTGCTGCCGGTGCTCCTCGTCATCGGCTGGGCCGGGCTCTTCGCCTACAGCGCGGCCTACCTCACCGAGGACCTGCCCTTCCGGCCCCAGAAGCCTGAAGCGGCCTCACCCGTCGAAACCGCCTCCGGGCAGGCGCCGCCGCCGCGGCCGGTGGTCGTCCTCGACAGGCCGCGCGGCTCCGGCCCCGGGCCGGCCGCGGATGCGGTGCCGGCCGTCCAGGCCATTCGGGCGCCGGCTCCCCCGTCCCGTCCCGCACCGGCGCCCGTCGGCGCCGAGTATGTCGGCCTCTGGGGGCCGCACCCCAACGCCTGCGCGGCCCGCTCGCGGCGGCGGGGCTACATCCCGGCGATGATCGCGCAGGATCAGGCTCGGGCCGGCCGCACGCTCTGCACCTTCCACGACACGCGCCGCGCCGGAAACGCGTGGGTGACCGCGGCCGAGTGCAACGACCGCGGCCGCCGCTGGGCGTCACAGGTCCGGCTGACGGTGGAGGGCGATCACCTGACCTGGTCGAGCAGCCGCGGCACCGTGACCTACACCCGCTGCGGCCGGCGCGCGGGCTAGGCGTTCGACCGCTCGGCCGCCTCCAGCACGATCCGCGCGGCGGCCCGGCTCGGCGTGTCGGCATCCCGGAGCCGCATCCGCGCGTCGATCCGGGCGAGCGCCGCACATTGCGCCGCGCGCGCCGCGCCCCCCGTCAGGAGGGGCGACAGGGCTTCGGCGAGCCGTTCCGGCGTGCAATCCGCCTGGACGAACTCCGGCATGGCGTTCTCGGCGAGGATCAGGTTCGGCAGAACGATGCTCGGGACCTGGATCAGCCGGCGGGCGATGACCTCCTCCATCCGGGAGACCTTGTAGGCGACGACCATAGGGACGCCCGCCAGCGCCAGTTCCAGCGTCACGGTCCCCGAGGCCGCCAGCGCCGCGCGCGCGCCGCGGAACGCCGCGTATTTCGGCGCCTCGCCGGTGACGATCCGCACAGGAGCCGGCCAATCCGCCGACAGGCGCTCGATCAGGGCGCGGTGGCGCGTCACGGCGGGCAGCACCGCCTCGACCGGCAGCACCCGCCCCAGCCGGGCGAGCGCCTGTCCGAAGACCGGCATCAGCCGCTCGATCTCGGACCGGCGCGACCCGGGCAGGACCACGAGGCTGTACGGCTCCGCCTCCCGGTGCCGGAGATCCGCGCCGGCCGGGCGCAGCTCGGGCAGGCGCTCGATCAGCGGGTGCCCGACATAGGTGCAGGGCGGCCCCCCGAGCCGCAGATGCGCGTCGGGCTCGAAGGGCAGCAGCGCAAGCACGTGGTCGATGAACGGGCGCATGCCCTTCGCCCGCCAGGGGCGCCACGCCCAGACGCTCGGCGAAACGTAATCGATGATCGGGATGGCGGGGGCCGCCTTGCGCACCCGCTTGGCTACGGCGTGGGTGAAGCCGGGGCTGTCGATGATCACGAGGACGTCCGGCCGGGCGCGCACCGCCGCCTCGGCGGTCTCGCGGATCCGCCGCAGGAGCGTGCGGGCGCGGGCGAGCACCGGCAGGTAGCCCATCACCGCAACGTCATCCAGGGGGAACAGGGAGGGGAAGCCCGCCTCCGCCATCGCCTCGCCCCCGACCCCGCCGAAGGCCGTATCGGGGGCCGTCTCGCGCAAAGCCCGCATCAACTTGGCGCCGAGCTGGTCGCCGGAATCCTCGCCGGCGACCAGCCAGATGGTGGGTGATCGCGCCGTCACGGCGCGCCCCCGTAGCCGACCACGAACAGGCCGAGCCGGTCCGCCTCCGCGGCGGTGGCGGCGCGGTCGATCACCAGGGTCCCGCCGGCTTCGAGGGCTAGGCCGACACAGCCGGCCCGGGCGGCGTTGCGCACCGTGCGCGGCCCGACCGCCGGCAGGTCGACGCGCAGATCCTGGCCGACCTTGGGCGCCTTCACCAGCACGGTCGCGGGGAGCGGCCGCCCCCAGCCGAGCGGTCGCCGCCCAAGGGCGCGCGCCCGGGCGAGCATCCGGTCCGTCCCTTCGGGTCCCTCGGCGGCCAGCACCCGCGCGCCGGCCACCACCACGGCCTGCCCGAGGTCGAAGGGCGAGAGCGCGGCCAGCACGCCGCACCCGGTCCGGATCGAGGCGGCCGCCTCCGCGCCCGGCGCCCGGCGCCCGATCGGCCCCTCCGGGCAGAGCAGATCCGGCGCCGCCTCGTGGACGCCGAGGATCCGGTGACCCGCCTCCTCAACGAGGGTCAGCGCCGCGCGCAGGAGCCGGTCGTCGCCGCCCCCCGCGATGGCGCGCAGGGCCTCCCGGTTGCGCAGGGCCGCCCCGGCGTTGAGGATCGCCGCCGGGCTCGGGCGCGAAACGCCCCCGGCCGGGATCACGATGGCCGGCCCCCATCGGCGCAGCAGCTTCAGGGTGGCGGCGAGGTCGAGGAGGTCGACGGTGGCATCCGCGCTGGCGCGCAAGCCCCGCCCGGTGAAGCCCCGGAGCGCGATCACCCGGAACGGCCGACGCGCCCGGCGCAGGGATTCGGCGACGAGTTCGGGCAGGCGCCCGGCCCCGGCGATCAGCACGAGGGCGCCCTCGGGCACAGGATCGGCCTCCGCCATGGCCCGGGCCGTTCAGGCGGCGCCGATCGGGGTCGGGACCTCGCGCGGCGTGCAGATCGAGCGCTTGCCGCCGACGCGGATGAAATCGAGGATCTCCCGCACCGCCGCGTGGGACTCGAAGGTCGCGGCCACGTCCTCCACGCGCTCCATCAGCGTGCCCTCCGGGGCGAAGAGCAGGCGGTAGGCCCGCCGCAGGGCGTGGATGTCCTCCCGGGCGAAGCCCCGGCGCTGCAGGCCGATGATGTTGAGCCCCGACAGGCAGGCCCGGTTGCCCAGCACCATCCCGTAGGGAATGCAGTCGTTCTCCAGGCCCGAGAGCCCGCCCACGAAGGCATGGGCCCCGACCCGGGCGAACTGGATCACGGCGGCGCCGCCGCCGAGGATGGCGTAATCGCCCACCGCGCAATGGCCGGCCAGCATCACGTTGTTGGAGAAGATGACGTGATCGCCCACCCGGCAATCGTGGCCGACATGGGAATTGGCCAAGAAGGTGCCGTGATCGCCCACCACCGTCTCGAGGCCGCCGCCGCTCGTGCCGGGATTCATGGTGACGCCCTCGCGGATCAGGCAATCCGAGCCGATCGTGAGGGTCGAGGCCTCGCCCCGGTATTTCAGGTCCTGCGGCGGGTGCCCGATCGACGCGAAGGGGAAGATCCGGGTGCGCGGGCCGATCGTGGTGCGGCCCGCCAGGACCACGTGGCTGACGAGTTCGCAATCCGGCCCGAGCTCGACCTCGGGCCCGACATGGCAGAAGGGACCGATCCGCACCCCGTCGCCGATCCGCGCGCCCGGCTCGATCACGGCGCTCGCGTGGATCGCGGCCGCGCTCACTCGGTCACCAGCATGGCGCCGATCTCGGCCTCCGCCACCAGGGTGCCGTCGACCCGGGCCTCGCCGCGGAACCACCACATGGTCCGGCGCTGGTTCATCTTGCGCATGTGGAAGCGCACCTGATCGCCGGGGGTGACCGGCTTGCGGAACTTGCACTTGTCGATGGTCATGAAGAACACCTGCTTGGTGCGCAGCTCGTCCGTGCGGATATGACGGCAACAGATCGCCCCGGCCGTCTGGGCCATGCCCTCGATCAGCAGCACGCCCGGGAAGACCGGCAGGCCGGGAAAATGCCCCATGAATTGCGGCTCGTTGGCCGTGACGTTCTTGATCCCGACGCAGGATTCGTCGCGGTCGATCTCGACGATGCGGTCGACCATCAGGAACGGATAGCGGTGCGGCAGCAATTCCAGCAGCGTCTGGATATCGGCTATGCCCAGCTCGCCGCCGGTCTCGCGCGCCGCCTCACTCATCAAATCCCGCACCTCGACGTGCCGCCCGCGGCGGCCTGGCATCCGGCCGCCGATGGCGGACAGAGCGCTCTCTTCGGAAGAAATCGCCGGAAGCGCAAGGCCTTCCGGACAAACCGGCCGGATCCGGGACGGCTCAGGCCTCGTCCTCCGCCGGGGCCTTCCCGGAGCGCTCGGCGAGGCGCGCCAGCGTCGTCAGCTCGCGGAACCAGGCCCGGACGGGCTTGGCCGGCGTCCCGCCCCAGCGGCTGCCCGGGGGCACGTCGCGGTTGACGTTGGACGAGCCGGCGATCTGCGCGCCGCGTCCGATGCGCAGATGGCCCACCACCCCGACCTGGCCGCCGAGGACCACGTAATCCTCCAGCGTGGTCGAGCCGGAGATGCCGACCCCGGACACGATCACGCAGTGGCGCCCGATGACGACGTTGTGGGCGATCTGCACGAGGTTGTCGATCTTGGTCCCTTCCCCGATCACCGTATCGCGCGAGGCGCCCCGGTCGATCGTGGTGTTGGCGCCGATCTCAACATCGTCCTGGACGATCACCCGGCCGATCTGCGGGACCTTGAGATGCGTCGCGCCCATGGCGAAGCCGAACCCGTCCTGGCCGAGCCGCGCCCCCGGGTGGAGGATCACCCGATTCCCCAGCAGGGCGTGGCTGAGGGTCGTGCCGGCGCCGATGGCGCAGTCGCGCCCGATGCGCACGCCCGGGCCGATCACCGCGTTCGGGCCGACCACCGTCCCCGCCCCGATCTCGGCGCCCGGGCCGATCACCGCACCCGGATCGACCGTGACGCCGTCCTCGAGCCGGGCCTCCGGATGGACATGGGCCCCCGGGGCGATGCCGCGGGCGGCGAATTGCGAGCCGGGACGCAGGGCGTCGGGGTGAAGGCGCCCGAGCAGCGTGGCGTAGGCGCGGTAGGGATCGCGGCTGACCAGGGCGACGGTCCCGGCCGGGCACCGGGCCACGAACCGTGGCGAGACCAGGCAGGCGCCCGCCCGGGTCGTGGCCAGCGCGTCGCCGTAGCGGGCATTGTCCATGTAGGCGAGGTGCTGCGGCCCCGCATTTTCCAGGGGCGCCGCACCGACGAGCCGAGCTTGCGGATCGGCGCCCTCCGGGAGGGCGGCGCCGGCGACCCCCGCGATCTCCGCGAGGGTCAGATCTGCCGCGGCGGCGAAGAAGATAAGGTCGGTCATGCGCGATAACGCGCCGGCCCGGGTGATCCGGCCGGCGCGCTTGAGATTTTGATCAGAAGCGCGAGCCGCCGGAGAAGCGGAACGCCTGGGTCTGATCCTTGCCGATATGCCCGATCTTGTTGAGCAGCGGCACGTACACGGACTGACCCTCGTCCTTCGTCAGGGCGTAGGCGTAGTCGAAGCGGATCGGGCCGAGCGGCGAGTTCCACAGGATGGACGCGCCCACCGAGGAGCGGATCGCGGCGGTGTCGCGGACGTTCACGCATTCCGGCTCGACGCCGATGGTGAAGGCCGAGAAGTTGCACTTTCCGGTCTGCGGCGCGGTGCCGTTGATGAACCCGTCGCCGTTCACGTCGAAGCTGCGCTTGCTGTGATAGCCGAACAGCGTGCCGGCATCGGCGAAGAGCGCGCCCTTCAGGCCCAGGTCGCGCGGGACGCCCGGCAGCGGGAACTGCACTTCGAGGGTACCGCCGATATAGGTCGAGCCGCCGATCGCGTTCGAGCGGGCGTCGGCGATGCCGACGTCGCGCGGACCGATGCCGTTCGGCGCGAAGCCGCGGACCAGCGACGGGCCGAGGAAGAACTCGTCGGTGACCCGCAGGGGCTGGCCGTTGATCGACTGGATGTGGCCGCCCTGGAACCGGACGAAGCCGATCACGTCCTCGAAGAGCTCCTTGTAGTAACGCGCATCGGCGGTCACGCGGAAGAACTTGGAGTCGCCGCCGAGGCCGGCGACGTCGGGCTTCAGCTCGGCGTAGAGGCCGTTATGGGGCGCGCCGACGACGTCGAGGGTCGAGTAGGCGAGCGTCAGGCCGGCCAGGGAGGTCAGGGTGTTGCCCTGCGAGCCCTTGATGGCGATCGAGGCCTCGCCGTCATAGGCGCAGTTCGGGTAGAGCGCCTGCCCGCCGATGTTGCGGCCCGTATTCGGGTCGATCGTGCCCGCCGCGTAGGTGGCGGTGTAGCCGGGGATCGGCACCGAGCAGTCGTTGTACGGCCGCTTCAGGGTGTTCGGCACCTTCAGCTCGGTGTTGTACAGCGAGTAGCGCAGCGTGACGCCGAACTCCTCGGTGATCGGCAGGCCGAGGCGGAGCTGCCCGCCATAGACCGTGGTCTCGTAGCGCGAGTACCGGGTCAGGTCGGAGTACTTGTAGAAGGCGTCGAAGCCGGCTGCGAGGCGGTAGCCGAGGAAGTACGGCTCGGTGAACGAGAAGTCGACGCCGCGCGAGTACTGGCCGCCGGTGCCCGCGAGGCGGACATACTGGCCGCGGCCGAGGAAGTTCGACTCGGAGACCGACACTTCGCCGATGATGCCGTCCTGGGTGGAGTAGCCACCGGCCACCGAGAACGAGCCCGTGGGCTGATCCTCAACGTCGATGTTGATCACCACCCGGTCCGGGGCCGAGCCCGGCTCGTTGGAGAAGCGGACCTTCTTGAAGAAGCCCAGCCCGTTCAGGCGCCGCTCGGCGCGGTCGGTGAGCACGCGATTGTAGGCGTCGCCCTCGGCGATATCGAGTTCGCGGCGGATGACGTAGTCGCGGGTGCGGGTGTTGCCCCGGATGTTGATGCGCTCGACGTAGACGTGCGGGCCGTCCTCGACCACGAAGCCCAGGGAGACCTGGTGGGTCGCCGGGTCGCGCTGGCCGGTCGGGCGGACCTGCGCGAACGGGTAGCCCGCGCGGTTCACCTCGCGGGTGACGTTGTTCAGCGTCTTCTCGACATCGTCGGCGTTGTAGACGTCACCCACGGCGGCCGTGATGCCGCCGTCGAGCCGGGCGGTATCGAGCCCGGGCAGGCGCGTATCGACCTGGACCGCGCCGACCTTGTACTGCTCGCCCTCGTTCACCGTGACGGTGATGACGTAGCCGGAGGACTCGCCCTCGACGTAGCGGGCGTCGGCGCTCACCACCTGAAAATCGGCGTAGCCGTTCTTCAGGTAGTAGCGGCGCACCTGGTCGAGATCGTTGGTGATGCGGTCGGGATCGTAGACGTCGGAGGTCTTGATGAACGACAGGAAGTTCATCTCCGAGGAGCTCATCAGCCCCTTCAGGGTCCGGTCCGAATAGGCGTTGTTGCCGACGAAGTTGATCGAGATGATGCCGGTCTTGTCGCCCTCGTCGACCTGGTAGATCACGTCGACGCGGCCGTTGGGCAGGTCGACGGTGCGGTAGGTCACCTTGGCGGTGCCGCGGCCGAAGCGCTTGTAGACGTCGCGGATGCGCGCCAGATCGGCGTTGACGATCGCCTCGCTGTAGGGGCCGCGGGCCTTGGCCTCGACCACGCCCTCCAGGGTCGCCTTCTCGATCTTCTTGTTGCCCTCGAAGACCACGCGGTTGATCAGGTTGTTCTCGCGGACGGTGACCACCGTGCGCCCGCCCGACTGGGCGACCTTCACGTCCGAGAACATGCCGCTCGCCAGCAGATTGCGGCGGGCCTCCTCGGCCGAACCCGACGCCGTGCCGGTCACGTAGGACCGGACCGTATCGGCATCGACGCGCTGGTTGCCCTGGACGACGATCTGCTGCGCCTGGGCCGCCCCGCCCAGGACGACGCCAAGACCAGCAGTGACTAGGACGATGGTTCTCCGCACCGACTTGCGTCGGTGCTTCCCCGTCAACGACATCATGCAATCGCCCGTTTCTGTTCTGGTCGCGGGGGTTAGCCCGTCACAGGCGACCGTTGGTCGGCCGTCCTGATCACCTGGTCCAAGCGTGGCTTCGGTCCAAGCGTAGCTCTTAGCGGGATTCCCCTGCCAAGCAAACGCGCGGGAGGCCATCGTCAGGGGATTTTGGGGGGTCGTGGCCTTCGCGCCACTTAACGAAGCGCCCCGTCGGTCGGCAAACGGCGGATCGTGGTAAACGCCGCGTAAACACCTGCCGCAGCGCGATTTTTCACGCCCGCAGGCGAACGCGGTCACGGCCTGTTAACCGGATTTTGACCCGTCGGCGGGGCCGAGATCGGGCGGCTTCGGGGCCGGATCGCGGCGGGAATCAGGCATCGTTTCCGGTGGAGATCGGACAGGATCCCCAGGCGCCGCCCGCCGGTCCGCAACGCCTCCGGATCAGGTGTTCCGCCAGGACGCGCCGAGGTTGAGGATGTCGTTCCAGGCGGCGAACAGCATCAGCATCAGGACCAGGGCGAGGCCGATGCGGAAGCCGATCTCCTGGGCGCGCTCGCTGAGCGGGCGGCCCCGGACCACCTCGAAGGCGTAGAACAGCAGGTGGCCGCCATCGAGCAGCGGCACCGGGAACAGGTTCAGCAGGCCGATCGAGACCGATAAGAGCGCGATCAGCCCGACGAGGCCGCCGACGCCGCCGGTCTTGGCGACCTCGCCGGAGACGCGGGCGATGCCGATCGGACCCGAGAGCTGGTCGGCGGATTCGCGGCCGGTGGCGAGCTTGCCGAGATACGAGAAGGTCCGCTCGACGACGAAGTAGGTCTCCTTCACGCCGAGGTTCAGGGACTCGACGGGCCCGTAGCGCACGAGGCGGGCCTCGGACCCGGCCGGCGAGCGGATGCCCAGCCGGCCGATCCGGTGGCGGCCGAACGGCGTCTTCTCCTCGAAGGTGGCGGGGGTCGCCTGGATGGTGATCGGGTGATCGTCGCGCTCCACCGTAAAGGTCAGCGGCGTCCCGGCGCTGCCCGTCACCGTCCGATACATGGCGTTGAAGTCGCCGATCGTTTCACCGTCGATGGCGGTGATCACGTCGCCCGGCTGGAACCCGGCCTGGGCGGCGACGCTGCCCGGCTCCACCGAGGAAACCCGGGCGGGCAATTCGTAGCGTCCGCCGAGCCAGATCGCGCCGGCGAAGAGCAGGATCGCCAGGATGAAATTCGCCACCGGGCCGGCGGCGACGATCGCGGCGCGCTTGGCCACGGGCTGGGTCGGGAAGCTGATCGCCCGCTCCTGCGGGCTCATCCGGGCGACGGCCTCGGGGTCGGGCATGCTCGCCCCGTTCACGTCGCCGTGGAACTTCACATAGCCGCCGAGGGGGATCGCACAGAGCTTCCAGCGGGTGCCGCGGCGGTCGTTGAAGCCGAACAGTTCCGGCCCGAAACCGAGGGAGAAGGCGTGGACGCCGACGCCGCACCAGCGGCCGACCAGGAAGTGGCCCATCTCGTGCACGAACACCACGACGGTGAGCACGAACAGGAACGGGATCAGGGCGCCGAAGAAGCCACCGGCGGTGCCGCCCATCGCGTTGAGGAAGTCCATAAGCCGATCCCTGGCCGCCTTGGCGCCGGTATCCCGCTCCGGCACATCCCGACATCCTAGCAGATCGGGGGGGCGCACCGCCAACGCAATCCTGCGCGGGATCGCGCAGCGTCGCGGCCCCCGGGGGGCTGGGCCGTCAGTGGCCCCCGCCGCCCCCGGGTCCCCCGCGCGGGCGCCGGACCAGCGGCACCGCGCAGGCCATCGCCAGGAACAGCACAGTGAGGGCGAGGAACACGTCCTCGAAGGCCATCACCAGGCCCTGGATCCGGACCGTGTTGGTCATGGCCTTCAGCGCCATATCGGGGGCGGCGCTGCCGAAGGATTCGAAGCCGCGCTGGAGGCTGTCGAGGCGCTCAAGTGCGGCGGTGCTCGTCCAGCTGAAGCGCTCGTGCAACCGGGCGAGATGCAGGTCCCACCGGTCGTTCAGGACCGTGTTGATCAGGGCGAGACCGACGGCGCCGCCGAGGTTGCGGGTGAGGTTGAACAGGCCGGAGGCATTCTTCATCCGGGCCGGCGGCAGGGTGCCCAGCGCGATGTTGTTGATCGGGATCATGCACAGCATGAGCGAGCAGCCGCGCAGGATCTGCGGCAGCAGCAGTTCCCAGAAGTCCCAATCCTTGGTGAGGCCGGTGACGATCCAGGTGCCGCAGGCGAAGCCCGCGAAGCCGAGCCCCATCATGATCCGCGGGTCGAGCTTGCCCGAGAGCCGGCCGGCGATCGGCGCGGTGATGAACATGAATAGCCCGGAGACGAACATCGTCTCGCCGATCATCAGCGCCGAGTAGCCGCGCACCCGGGCGAGATAGACCGGGTAGATGTAGGTGAGCCCGTAGAGCCCGATGCCCAGGACGAAGCTCGCGACGCAGCCGCTGGCGAAGTTGCGGTCGGAGAAGGCGCGCAGGTCCACGATCGGCTGCTTCGCCGTGAACACCCGCCAGAAGAACAGCAGACCCGAGACGCCGCAGATCACCGCGCAGGCGAACACCGCCTCGTCCTGCAGCCAATCGTGGTTCGGGCCCTCCTCCAGCACGTATTCGAGGCAGCCCAGGAAGCCCGCCATGAAGACCAGGCCCAGCCAGTCGAAGGCCTGCAGGAGCGCGTGGTTGGGCTTGTCGAAATCAACCAGGATCCAGGTCGAGACCGTGACGAAGATGCCGGGCACGACGTTGATCAGGAACAGCCAGTGCCAGGACATCAGGTCGGTCAGGTAGCCGCCGACCGTGGGGCCGATGGTCGGCGCCAGGGTCGCCACGAGGCCGATCATCGGCGAGACGATGGTGCGCTTCGAGGGCGGGAAGATCGTGAAGGCGGCCGCGAACACGGTCGGGATCATGCCGCCGCCGATGAAGCCCTGCGCGGCCCGCCAGACGATCATCTCGCCGATCGACGTGGAGGTGGCGCACATCAGGCTCATCAGCGTGAAGCCGCCCGCCGAGATCGCGAACATCCAGCGGGTCGAGAGCACCCGCGACAGGGTGCCGGAGAGCGGGATCGAGATCACCTCGGCGATGAGGTAGCTGGTCTGCACCCAGGGGATCTCGTCGCCCGAGGCCGACAGGCCGGCCTGGATCTCGTTCAGGGAGGCCGAGACGATCTGGATGTCCAGGATCGCCATGAACATCCCGAAAACCATGCAGACGAACGCCACCATGCGGCGGCGGTCGAGGGGTGGCTCGGCGGCGCGGGCCGGCGCGCCGGGCGTCAGGGCGGCGGTGGCGGCCATGGACCGGCTCAGCGGAGCGCGGTGCTGACCGGCGGCCCGGCGGCGGCCCGGTCGAGGACCGAGCGGTCCGCGCCGGCGCGGGTATCGACCCGCACCACCGCCGACAGGCCCGGCCGCAGCAGGCCCTCGCGGGCCACCGCCTCGGGCACGCGCACCCGCACCGGCAGGCGCTGAACGATCTTGGTGAAGTTGCCGGTGGCGTTGTCGGGCGGCAGAAGGCTGAACACCGACCCGGAGGCCGGCGAGAACGATTCCACCACCCCCTGGATCTCCCGGTCCGGATAGGCGTCGACCGTGACCGTCACCGGCTGGCCCGGGCGCATGCGCTGGACCTGGGTCTCCTTGAAGTTCGCGTCGATGTGCACGCTCTGGAGCGGCACGAGGGCGGCGATCCGGGTCCCGGGCGCGACGTAGGCGCCGGCCTCCACGGCCTTGTTGCCGACGACCCCGTCGAAGGGCGCGCGGATCACCGAGAAGTCGAGGTCGCGGCGGGCCCGGTCGACGGCGGTGCGCAGCTCCGCCGCCACGCTCTCGGCTTCGCGCTTCTGCGCCTGGAGGACGTCGACATTGGCCCGCGCGGCGGCGAGGCCGGCCTCCATGGCCTTCACCGAGGCCTCGGTCCGGTCGCGGTCGGCGCGGGTCTGGTCGATGCGCGACTTGGCGACGTAATCCGCCTGCATCTGCATCGACCGGGCGAAATCCGCCTGGGCCCGGACGGCGTCGGCCCGGGTCGCGTCGAGCTGCGCGGCGGCCTGGGCGACCTGAGCCTGGGCCGCCTCGGCCTGCCGGGCGATCCGGGCGATGGTGCTCTCCTGGGTGGCGAGCTTGTCCTGCGCGGCCTGGAGGGCGAGGCGGTAATCGCCGTCGTCGAGCTTGGCGATCACGTCGCCCTTCTTGACCGACACGCCGTTCACCACCGGGACGGATTCGAGGTAGCCCGAGACCTTCGCGGCGAGAACCGAGATGTCGGCCTGCACGTAGGCATCGTCGGTCGCGACGAAGAAGCGTCCGACCGTCCACCATTGCCAGCCGACAGACGACCCGATGCCGAGCGCGGCCGCCAGCGCGGCGAGCAGGACGACCCGCCGGAGCGGGCGCTTGCGGGCGGGGGCCGCATCCACGACGGGCACGGTCGGCTCTGGCGCGACGGGGGCAGGTGCACGCGGTGTCGCGGTCTCGGCGCGCGTCTCGTCACCGCATTCGCCGGTGGGGGACGGCCGATCGGCCTCCTCGCGAAGAGACATCGCACCACCTCACGGATAGTGACCGAACCGTTCGGTCAAAAATTCGGCAGCGCCTTGACGCGACTCCGGATCCGCCTCAGGTTACGTTGACCGAACGGTTCGGTCAAGCGTGACAGCGTCTCGGACGCGGAGCGAAACCATGGCTCAGGGTGCGGTGCTGGAGCGGGGACAGGCCCAGCACGAGGGCGACAAGCGTTGGCAGATCCTCGACGGCGCCCGCCGGGTGTTCCTGGGGTCCGGGTTCGACGGGGCCAGCATGGGCGAGATCGCCCGGGCCGCGGGGGTCTCCAAGGGCACGCTCTACGTCTATTTCGACAGCAAGGAGGCGTTGTTCGAGGCGCTGACCATTCAGGAGAAGAGCCGCCTGGCCGAGGCGCTGTTCACCCTCGACGCGGACGATCCCGACGTCCCGGGGGTGCTGAACCGGCTCGGCGTGAGCTTCCTCAGCGAGATGTGCCGGCCGGAACACGTCTCCCTGGTCCGCATGGTGATCGGGGCCAGCGAGAAGTTCCCACGCTTCGGGCAGGTCTATTACGAGGCCGGGCCGGCCTGCGGCGTCGAGCGTCTGTCGGGTTATCTCGACGCGCAGGTCCAGGCCGGTCGGCTGCGGATCGCCGACACGGAACTTGCCGCCCGCCATTTCCTGCATCTCTGCCAAGCCGGCCTGCTGACACGACTCCTGTTCGGCGCGGGCGGCATCGCCGACGCGGCCGGCCGGCAGCACCAGGTGGACGAGGCGGTGCGGATGTTCCTGGCCGGATACGGGCCGACGCCCTGACCCGCGCCGCTCTCAACCCGCGGCGCGCAGCTCCGGCAGGGCCTCGGTGCTCCAGACCCGGACATGAGCGTCGATGGCGAGCGCCTCGTCCACGTCGGCCGGCGCGGTCCCGTACGGGCCGGCGAAGTGGGCGCAGGCCCGCTCGACGAGGTCGCTGATCCCGTAGAAGCCGATCCGGCCGGCGATGAAGGCCGCCACCGCGATCTCGTTGGCGGCGTTCATCACGGTCGGCGCCGCGCCGCCGGCCGCCAGGGCGGCCCGGGCGATCCGCAGGCAGGGGAAGCGGTCCTCGTCCGCGGCCTCGAAGGTCAGCGATCCGAGCTTGACGAGGTCGAGGGGCCGGCCGCGGGCGATGGTCAGCCGGTCGCCGAGACCGAGGCAGTGCGAGATCGGCACGCGCATGTCGGGCAGCGCCAGCTCGGCGGTCACGGCCCCGTCCAGCCAGTAGACCATCCCATGGATGACCGATTGCGGGTGCACGACGACGTCGAGGCGTTCGGGCTCGATCCCGAACAGGTGGTGCGCCTCGATCAGCTCGAGGCCCTTGTTCATCAGGCTTGCGGAATCGATGTTGATCTTCATGCCCATCGACCAGGTCGGATGGGCGGCGGCCTCGGTGGCGGAGGCGGCGGCGATTCGCTCGCGGGTCCAGGTCCGGAACGGGCCACCCGAGGCCGTGATCATCATGGTACGGACGTCGGCCAGCGGCCGTCCGGCGAGCGCCTGGTTCAGGGCGTCGTGCTCGGAATCCATCGGCAGGATCGTGGCGCCGTAGCGCGCCGCGTCGCGCATGAAGGCGTCGCCGGCGCAGACGAGGCTCTCCTTGTTGGCGAGCGCGACCGTACGCCCGAGACGGAGCGCCGCGTGGGTCGATTTCAGGCCCGCAGCCCCGCTCACCGCCGCCACCACGATGTCGGCGTCCCGGGCGACCGCCTCCATGACGGCCCCCTCCCCCGCGCCGCTGGGGATGCCGGAGCCCGACAGGGCCTCGGCGAGCGCGGGCCCAGCGGATTCGTCGGCGAGGGCCGCGAAGGACGCGTTCAGGTCGCGGGCCATCTTGGCCAGGGCGACGGGATCCTTGCCGCCCACCAGCGCACCGACCCGGAACCGGTCCGCGTGCTGGGCGAGCAGGTCGGCGGTGGAGCGCCCGATCGAGCCGGTGGCGCCGAAGACGGTGACGATCTGGCTCACGGGTTCAACTCCCTCGTCGTCACGCGATCAGGCCGCCGCCGCGCAGGGCCAGGTACAGCGCCGCCAACAGGGCGACGGCGAAAAATCCGTCGAGCCGGTCCATGACCCCCCCATGGCCCGGGATGAGCTTTCCGGAATCCTTCACGCCGTAGCGGCGCTTGAGACCGGATTCGATGAGATCGCCCGCCTGACTCAGGACGGAGGCGAGCGCGCTCACGCCGGCCACCACCGGCAGGGAGGCGGTGCTCGGCAGGGTCATCCCGGCGAGGTCGGCGACGACCGGCACCAGCGTCCCGGCCGCGACCGCGCCGATCAGACCGCCCAGCGCCCCCGACCACGTCTTATTGGGCGAGACCCGGGGCATCAGCTTGGGGCCGCCGATCTTCCGGCCGGCGAAATAGGCGGCGATGTCCGTGGACCAGACCACGGCAAACATCCAGGCCGGGCCGACAAGGCCGATGGCAGGATCGTCGCGCAGGGCGACCGGCACAGCTGCGATCGCCCCCGCGCCAAGGATCCCGACAAGCGCCCGCAGCCGCCCCCGGCCGGTCCGTGCCACCGTGGCACAGGCCGCGGCGCCGAGGATCAGGACGGCGAGGCAGGCGGGCGCCGGGGCGCCGCCGCGCGCGCAGAGCAGCAGGGCGGCGAGGGTCGCAGCCCCCAGCGCGATCAGCACCTCCCGCGGCTCGGTGCGGCTCATCACCATCCACTCGGCGAAGCCGACGATGCCAGCGGCGAGCCAGATCCCCGCGAAGGGCCAACCGCCATAGACCAGGGCAGCCAGAACGCCGGTCCCGAGCACGAGGCCCGAGGCGACGCGAAGCCACAGCTCGCGCCGTCCCTTCGGACGCGCGGCCGGTGCCGCCGCGGAGGTCACGCGCGCCTCGCCGGCCAACTCAGACCTGCATGATCTCCTTCTCCTTGGAGGCCAGCACGCCGTCGATCTCGGCGATGAACTGGTCGGTCGCCTTCTGCACGTCGGCGGCCTGGCGCTTCTCGTCGTCCTCCGAGATGGCGCTGTCCTTCAGGAGCTTCTTGAGGTGGTCGAGCCCGTCCCGGCGGACGTGGCGCACGGCGACGCGAGCCTCCTCGGTGTATTTGTGGGCGACCTTGACCATCTCCTTGCGGCGCTGCTCGTTCATCTCGGGGATGCGCAGCCGGATGGTCTGGCCCTCGGTCTGCGGGTTGAGGCCGAGATCGGATTCGCGGATCGCCTTCTCGACGGCCGTGACCATGCTGCGGTCCCAGACCGAGATCGACAGGAGCCGGGGCTCCGGCACGCTCACGGTGGCGACCTGGGCCATCGGCATCAGCGAGCCGTAGGCATCGACCTGGATCGGATCGACCAGGGACGGCGTGGCGCGCCCGGTGCGCAGGGAGCCGAGGTCCTTCGAGAGCGAGGCGACCGCGCCCTGCATCCGGCGCTTGATGTCGTTGAGGTCGAATTCCGGTGTGGCCATGATGTTCGTCCCGACACGTCTGACGTTGTCTTGAGCCCGGCGCGGGCGGTGGCGGCCTCAATGGACGAATTTGTTCAGGGCCGCAAACCTCGCGGGGTCCGGATCCCGCCTGCGCAGCCCGTCAGGGCGAGACCAGGGTCGAGGGCGCCGCCCCGGACAGGATCGCCGCGATGGAACTCGGCGGGTGGAGCGAGCCGACCACGATCGAGAGCCGGCTCTCCCGGGCCAGGGCGAAGGCGGCGGTGTCCATCACCTTGAGGTCGCGGGCGATCGCCTCGTCATGGGTCAGGCGGTCGTAGCGGGTGGCGTTCGGGTCCGTCTTGGGATCGGCCGAGTAGACGCCGTCGACCTGCGTCGCCTTGAGCACGGCGTCGCAGCGCAGTTCGGCCGCGCGCAGCACCGCGGCGGTGTCGGTGGTGAAGAACGGGTTGCCGGTGCCCCCGGCGAGGACCACGACCTGGCCCTTGTCGAGGTGATGCAGGGCCGGCTGGCGGGCATAGGTCTCGCAGATGGTCGGCATCGACACTGCCGACATCGTCCGCGCCGGGACGCCGGCGGCGTTGAGCGCGGTCTCGATGGCGAGTGAGTTCATCACGGTCGCCATCATCCCGAGGGAATCCCCGGTGGCCCGGTCGATCCAACCGGCCGCGGAGATCGTCGCTCCGCGGATCATGTTGCCGCCGCCGACCACGATGGCGATCTCGGCACCGGTCTCGATGGTGCGGGCGATGTCCTCTGCGAGCGCCGCCAGCGTCGGCGGATGCAGCCAGTAGCCGTCGGGGGCGGCGAGCGCCTCGCCCGACAGCTTCAGGAGGATTCGGCGAAACGGCGTCGTCTCCGGCATCTCGATCTCCGACCCCGTCCCGCATCGCGCAAACCGGGAGGCTTCTACGTCAGGCGCGGGAGCGGCGTCGAGGGGCGCTGCGCCATTCGGCGGGGATCGTCGGTCGAATCGCGACCGACACGGGAACGACGTGCAGCCCTGGCAAAGCGGGCCGGATCGACCATCCCGGGACAGCCATGCGCATCGCACTGGTGATCAATACCGCATCGGGCAGCGTCGGCGCCGGCGCGGCGCCGGAGGCGATCCGGGCGCGGGTTGCCGCCGCGGGGATCGAGGCTTTGGGCGAGGCCGACCGGGGGGCCTCCCTGCCAGCGCGCATCGCCGCCGCCGTGGCCGAGCCGGGGATCGACGCGGTGGTGGTGGCCGGGGGCGACGGCACGGTCGCCTGTGCGGCCGCCGCCCTGGTCGGGCACGCGACACCGCTCGGCATCCTGCCGCTCGGCACCATGAACCTGCTGGCCAAGGATCTCGGCCTACCCCTCGACCTCGACGGCGCCATCGCCAGTCTTGCTACGGGCGTGCGGCGCCCGATCGATGTCGGCGACGTGAACGGCCGGACCTTCGTGATCAATTCGGTGCTCGGCATGCCGGCCCGGGTCGCCCGCCACCGGGAGGCGCATCGCGAGCGCCGGGCTTTCCGCACGCTCCTGCGCTGGGCGATCGGGATGCTGCGCCATCTCGGCCGCTATCCGCGGCTCACCGTGACCGGGCTGATCGACGGGACGGCGCGCCGGCTGCGGGTGCGGCTGATGGCGGTGGTGGTCGGCGACTATGTCGAGCGGCCGGGCCAGGTGCTGCTGCGGGCGCCGATCGACGCCGGCCGGCTGACGCTCGACGTCCTCGCCGACCTGTCGGTCTGGCGCAGCCTTCGGCTCGCCCTCGGCTTCGCGCTGGGCGATTGGCGCCGCCTTCCCGAGGTCGAGCGGCTGCCGGTGAGCGACCTGACCATCGGCTCGCGCAGGCAGGCGCTGCGGGTCATGAACGACGGCGAGGGGCTGCTGATCCCGACGCCCCTGCGCTACCGGATCCGCCGCCACGCGCTGACGGTGATCGTGCCCCGCACGGACGAGGCCGGACCGCGCTTCGAGGACGGGATCGGGGGCGCATGAGGTGGATCAGTCACATCTCCGACCTCCATTTCGGCCGGACCGACCCGGCCGTGGTCGAGGCCCTGGTCGACGAGCTGAACGGGGACGCACCGGACCTGATCGTCGCCTCGGGGGACTTCACCATGGCGGCGCGGCCTCTAGAATTCGCGCAGGCCCGCGCCTTCCTGGACTCCCTCGCGCCGCCCTGGATCGGCGTGCCGGGCAACCACGATATCTCGCCCTATCACCTGCCGCAGCGCTTCCTCCGGCCGTTCACCCGCTACCGGCGGGCCATCGCGCCGGACACGGAACCGTGTTTTGCGGATGCGGAGATCGGTGTCGTCTGCCTCAATACGGTGCGGCGCTGGGCCCCCGAGCGGGACTGGTCGCAGGGGTTGATCCGCCCCAGCCAGATCGCCCGCACCGAGGCGCGCTTCGCTGCCATGCCCGGGCATCTGTTCAAGATCGTGGTCGGTCACCACCCGTTCATGCCGCCGCCCTGGGACGAGGAAGCCCGGCTCGTGGGGCGTGCCGACCTGGCACTGGCGTCCTTCCGCCGCTGCGGGGTCGGGCTGACCCTGTCCGGGCACCTGCATCGCCACTACGCGCGCTTCGTGGGCGGGGACGACCCGGATACGGCGGTGGTGGATCGGGGTGCGCTGCGGGTCCGCCGGGGGCAGTTGCTCGCGGTCCAAGCGGGCTCGGCGACCTCCACCCGCCTGCGCGGGAACGAGCCGAACGCCTATAACCGCATCACCGTAGACGGGGGCTACGCCGCCATCTCGGTCCGGATCTGGGACGGACGCGCCTGGACCGATGCGGCGCCGGCATGAGCGTAGGCCCTCACGCCGGCGCCAGATTTCAACTTCCCGCCAGGACGCCGACGGCGCCGAGGACGGTCATGACGAGACCGGACGCAAACACGCCGATCATGAGATAGGAGAAGGGTTTCAGAGCCATGCCGCCAAGGTAGTGCGCATCCGCGAGATCGGGTGTGCGCTGCAGCACGCTTCATCGTATCCCCGGTGCCGTCCAACGAAAAACCCCGCCCGGCGCGCGCCGGACGGGGTTTTTCCGGATCCTCGGACCGGGCGAGCGGTCCGGAAAAATCAGGCGCGGCCGGCCTGCTGGGCGACCTCGGTGGCGAAGTCCGGACCGTCTTCCTTCTCGATGCCTTCGCCCAGGGCGTAGCGGACGAAACCCGTCAGCGCGACCGGGCCGCCGACCTTGCCGGCGGCCTCCTTGAGCACCTGGCTCACCGTCTTCGAGCCGTCGTGCACGAAGGGCTGCTCCAGGAGGGTAACCTCCTTGTAGTAGCTCTTCAGCCCGCTCTCGATGATCTTGGCGAGCACGTGGTCCGGCTTGCCGGCGTTCTTCTCGCGCAGGATGTTCGATTCGCGCTCCACCGTGGCGGTGTCGACGCCCGAGGCGTCGAGGGCCACCGGGTTGGTCGCGGCGACGTGCATGGCGATCTGCCGGCCGAGCGCCGAGAGGGCGTCGACGTCACCCTCGGATTCGAGGGCCACGAGCACACCGATCTTGCCGAGCCCCTCGGAGATCTGGTTGTGCACGTAGGAGGCGATCACGCCCTTCTTCACCTCGAGCTTGGCGACCCGGCGCAGGTTCATGTTCTCGCCGATGGTGGCGATCAGGGCCTGCAGCTTCTCCGAGACCGTCTCGCTGGCGCCCGGGAAATGGGCGGCCTGAAGCCCCTCCAGCGTGCCGTCGGTGTTCAGGGCGATCTTGGCGGCCTCGCGGACGAAGGCCTGGAAGGCGTCGTTGCGGGCGACGAAGTCGGTCTCGGAATTCACCTCGACCACCGCGGCGTGATGGCCAGCGGACTCGACGGCCACGAGGCCCTCGGCGGCGACGCGGCCGGCCTTCTTGGCTGCCTTGGCGAGGCCCTTCTTGCGCAGCCAGTCGATGGCGGCCTCGATGTCGCCCTGCGTCTCGTTGAGCGCACCCTTGCAGTCCATCATGCCGGCGCCGGTCTTCTCCCGGAGCTCCTTCACCATCGCGGCGGTGATGTTGGCCATGGCGGTCCCTTTCGTAGATCTGGATGAGAGAGGCCCGGCGCGCGGGTGAGCGGCCGGGCCCGGTATGCCGAATCCGCGACGGCCCGATGACGGTGCCGCCGCGACGTACCCGCTGGATCAGACCGCCGCGGCGGCCTCGACGAAGCCCCGGGCCTGCGAAACCCACGAGTCGCGATCGATGCGGCCGTTGAGCTTCAGGTCGTGATCGACCTTGGTGACATCCTCGGGCGTCATCGCGGCGATCTGCCAGTAATGGTAGATGCCGGCATCGTTGAGCTTCTGCACGATCTGCGGGCCGGCGCCGTTGAGCTTGGTCAGGTCGTCCGGGGCGCCGCGCGGGGCGGCGAGCAGTTCGAAATGCTCGGTCGTCTCGGCGAGCATCGCCACGTCGGCCGGGTCGAGGGCGTCGGACTCGACCGTGACGGCTCCGTCGTCATTGGCCGGCAGCGCCTCGGCCATCGGCTCCTCGGAGGCGCCGAGATCCATGCCGGACGAGCCCTGGGCGCGGGAGATGCCGTCGATGGCCGCCTTGGCGATCAGGTCGCAATAGAGCGCGATGGCGCGGCCGGCATCGTCGTTGGCCGGCACGATGTGGGTGATGCCGTCCGGGTTGCAGTTGGTGTCGACGATGGCGGCCACCGGGATCCCGAGGCGGTTCGCCTCCTTGATCGCCAGCTGCTCCTTGTTGGTGTCGATCACGAACAGCAGGTCCGGCACGCCGCCCATGTCCTTGATGCCGCCGAGCGCCTTCTCGAGCTTCTCCTTCTCGCGGGAGAGCATCAGGCGCTCCTTCTTGGTCAGGCCCGGGCCGCCGGTCTCCAGCGTCTCGGAAACCTTGCGCAGGCGCGAGATCGAGCCCGAGATCGTCTTCCAGTTGGTGAGCATGCCGCCCAGCCAGCGGGAGTTGACGTAGTACTGGGCCGAGCGCTTGGCCGCCTCGGCGATCGTGTCGGCCGCCTGGCGCTTGGTGCCGACGAACAGCACGCGGCCGCCCTTGGCGACGGTGTCGCTCACCGCCTGCAGCGCCGTGTGCAGCGCCGGCACGGTCTGGGCCAGATCGATGATGTGGATGTTGTTGCGCGTGCCGAAGATGTACGGCTGCATCTTCGGGTTCCAGCGGTGCGACTGGTGACCGAAATGGGCGCCCGCTTCGAGGAGCTGACGCATAGAGAAATCGACGGCCATGCTGTGTGTACTCTCCGGTTGGATCCGCCGCGGAGGGATGCAGCCGCCCGACGCTGTCGGGCGGCCACCGGAAACGCCTCATTCAGGCATGAGGCCGGCTCCGCGTGTGGGATGGGCGGGCGCATAGCAGAGCCGGGGGCCGGACGCAAGGATTCGGGTGACGCGGAACGGGATGGCACCGCCGGGAGCTTGCAACCCGGCGCCTCCAAGCTCGATCAGACACGATAGGGTTGCCGTGGCCTTCGACACGCTGAAATGCGCCCGGACGCTCCGGGACAAGGCCAAGCTCTCCCCCGGGCAGGCCGAGGGATGGCCGATGCCATGGCCGAAGCGCTCAAGGGCGATCTGGTCACGAAGGCCGATCTGCGTGCCGAACTGGCCGAGACCCGGGCCGGGATCGTCCGCCCGGTCGCCGGATTGATCGGCTTTCAGACGCTCGCGGTCATCGGCGCCGTGGTCGCCCTCGCCCAATCGCTCCCTTGAAGCCGCAGATCGTCGGCGGCGCTCCTCATTTGCCCGCGAACAGCGCCGCAACATCGCTGACTGTCATCACCCGATAAGCCCCCGCCGCCAGATCATCCGGCAGGTCGAGGCCGCCGACCCGGTCCCGGTGGAGCGCCGTGACGTGGTTGCCGACGGCGGCGAACATCCGGCGGACCTGATGGTAGCGGCCCTCCGTCAGCGTCACCGCGCACTGCGTGGCGTCCTCGACGTCGAGCCGCACCGGCAGCAGCGGCCGCTCCTCGCCCTCCAGCATCAGGCTCCCCGAGGCGAAGAGCGCCGCCTCGGTCCCCGCCAGCGGCCGGTCGAGGGTGACCCGGTAGCGCTTCGCCACATGGGCCTTCGGGCTGATGATCCGGTGCAGCAGGGCGCCGTCGTCGGTGAGCAGCAGCAGGCCCGAGGTGTCCTTGTCGAGACGGCCGACCGTGGAGAGCGGCGGGTCGCGGCGGCGCCAGCGCTCGGGCAGCAGCCCATAGACCAGCGGGCCGGCTTCCTTGTGCGAGCAGGTGACGCCGAGGGGCTTGTGCAGCATCAGGCACAGGCCGGGCAGCGGGTCCAGGCGCGCGCCATCGACCGTCAGGCGGTCCGGGAGATCCGGGTCGAGGGCGATCCGGTCGCCGGCATCCGCCAGCGCGGCGCCGTCGAGGCGGATCGCGCCGGCGCGGGCCAGCCCCTGGATCTCCCGTCGGGAGCCGTAGCCGAGATTGGCGAGCAGCTTGTCCAGGCGGACGGCCTTCGCGCTCACCGGCGCGCCTCGTAGACCCGGTACCCGTTCGCCTGCGCGGCCACGGCGACGGTGCGGAAGGCCGCGCGCAGGGGCGCCTCGTAAGGCAGGTGCGCGTTGGCCACGAGCCACAGCGTACCGCCGGGCCTCAGGGCCTCGACGGCCCGGGCGATGAAGGCCCGGCCGAGGGCTTGATCCTCGGCGCCGCCCTCGTGGAAGGGCGGGTTGGTGACGACGAAGTTCAGGTCGCCGAGTTCCAGACCGGGTGTCCGGATATCGGCCCAGAGGATCGTCGCCCGCGGATCGGCGACGTTGCGGCGGGCCATCTCCACGGCGCGGCGGTCGATCTCCACGAGGGTCATCGCGGTCACCGCCTCCGAGGACAGGACCGCCCGGGCCAGGATCCCGAGGCCGCAGCCGAAATCGGCCCCGCGCCCCTTCAACGCCGGCAGGGTGCTCAGGAGCAGCGCCGTGCCGGGATCGAGCCGGTCCCAGGAGAAGATGCCGGGCTGCGTGCACAGGGCGAGATTGTCGACGTGGCGGGGGGCGCCCGCGTCGATCGCCTCGGCGATCCCGGCCGGCTCGGGCGGCCGATCGGCCACGCAGATCCGATGATGGCGCCGCGGCTGATCGGCGGCGGCGCAGCCGAAGGTGCCGAGTTCCTTGGCCAAGCGGGTGCCGCCCTTGTCCTTCGGCGCCAGGGCGATCATCCGGCCGCCGGGTCCCAGCGCCCGCAGCACCTGCGCCAGCACGTAGCGCCGCTCCACCGTTCCGGGCGGAGCGAGGATCGTGGCGGTGTCGAGGCTGTTCTCGGTCAGATCCTCCAACCGGGAGGCGCCGGGAATCAGAGGGGAAACCTGAACGGCATCGCCGGGGACCTCGGCGAGATCCACCGGCGGCAGGCCGTATACGGCATGTCGCATGAATGATTCGAAAGTTGGAGAGCCGGCTCCGGAACGCGGATCCGCGGCGGTGCGGGAGGAACCCGCGCCCGACTCGGATCATCCGGGGGGAACGGCGCCCCTTATACCGGATTGGCTCCGGAAGCCCAGCCTGCCGGATCTCTCCCCGCCGGATCGGCCGGTCAGCCCCGGGGGAATTCCAGGCCCATCTCACGGTAGCGCGCCGGATCGTCGGCCCAGTTCTCCCGCACCTTCACGTGCAGGAACAGGTGGACCTTGGCGTCGGCCGCCTCGGCGATCCCGATCCGGGCCGCCTGCCCGATCGCCTTGATGGTCTGGCCGCCCTTGCCCAACACGATCGAGCGCTGGCTCTCCCGCTCGACGAAGATCGTCTGCTCGATCCGCACGGACCCGTCCGGCCGGATCTGCCACTGGTCGGTCTCTACCGTGGAGCGATAGGGCAGCTCTTCGTGCAGCCGGTCGTAGATCTTTTCCCGGGTGATCTCGGCCGCCAGCATGCGCAGCGGCGCGTCCGAGACCTGATCCTCCGGATAGAGCCAGGGTCCGGGGGGCATCCGGGCGGCGAGCGCCCGGCGCAGGTCCGCCACGCCGTCGCCCTTGAGCGCGGAGATCATGAAGGTCTCGGCGAAGGGCGCCGCGGCGTTGAGCCGGGCCGCCAGATCGAGCAGCCGCTCGCGCGGGATCAGGTCGATCTTGTTGAGGATCAGAAGCTTGTCGCGCTTCACCTCGGACAGGCGGCCGAGCACGGCCTCGACCTCCGCCTCGACGCCCTTGCGGGCATCGACCAGCAGGCAGACCGCGTCCGCATCCGCGGCGCCGCTCCAGGCCGAATGGACCATCGCCCGGTCGAGGCGGCGCTTCGGCGCGAAGATGCCGGGCGTGTCGACCAGCACGACCTGGGAGGCGCCCTCGATGAGGATGCCGCGCACCAGGGCCCGGGTGGTCTGCACCTTGCGCGAGACGATGGACACCTTCGTGCCCACGAGACTGTTCAGGAGGGTCGACTTGCCGGCATTCGGCACGCCGATCAGCGCGACGAAGCCCGCCCGGGCGTCGGCCGGCGTTCCCGGGAGGGTGGACGGGCCGGGGCCGTGCCCGGGCTCCAGGGTGTCCGCGGGGTCGTCCTGATCGTGCTCGGTCATGCTGTCTCCGTCGGCTCCGCCGCCGGCAGGGCGCCGATCCCCTCCCGCTCCATCAGCGCCTGGGCGGCCGCCTGCTCGGCGATCCGCTTCGACGTGCCCTCGCCCAGGCCCGGTGCCAGACCGTCGACCTCGACGGCGATGCGGAAGCGCGGCGCGTGATCGGGACCGGTCCGCTCGACCACCGCGTAGGTGGGGATCGGTAGCCCGCGGCCCATCGCCCATTCCTGCAACGCCGATTTGGCGTCGCGGCCCCGCGCCGCCGCCGTCGGCTCGCCGGGTCGGAAATGCGCCTCGACCACAGCCCGGGCGATGTCGAACCCGGCATCGAGATAGATGGCGCCGAGGATCGCCTCGCAGACATCGGCGAGGATCGTCTGGTTGCGCCGGCCGCCGCCCATCACCTCGCCCTGGCCGAGGATCAGGTGCGGCCCGACATCCCAGGCCGCGGCCACGACCGCGCAGGTCTCGCGGCGGACCAGTGCGGCGAGGCGGCGGGAGAGATCGCCCTCGTCGGCCTCCGGGAAGGCGCCGTAGAGCCGGTCCGCCACCGCGAGGCCGAGCACACGGTCCCCGAGGAATTCCAGGCGCTGGTAGCTGCCGCCCCGGCCGGAGGCCTTGCTGGTATGGGTCAGGGCGCGGGTGAGCAGGGTCTGGTCGGCGAAGCGATGGCCGATCCGCTCCTCGAGCACGGCCAGCGGCGGGCGCGGCTTATGGGCCCGCCGGGCCCGGGCGGTGACGATTCGGGGCTGGGCCGCCTCATCCAAGTCGGGACCGGTCAATGGATCGTCGAGAACAGGCGCGCCCAGCGGACATGGGCCGGCCAGTTCCAGACCTGCCACGCCGGCGTACCCTCGTCGATCGAGAAGAAGATCATCTCGGCGCGCCCGACGAAATTGGCGAAGGGCACGTAGCCGACATTGGCGAGATCGCGCGAATCGGTGGAATTGTCGCGGTTGTCGCCCATCATGAAGAAGTGTCCGGCCGGGACCGTGTAGGGCTCGGTCTTGTCCCAGAAGCCGTTGTCGCCGTCGCGCTCGATCACCGGGTGGACCACGCCGTTGGGCAGCGTCTCCATGTACTGCGGCACCTTGGTGGCCTGGCCGTAGGGATCGGTCGTCTCGTAGTCGGCGATCCGCTCGCGCTTGACCGCCTTGCCGTTGATGTTGAGCACGCCGTCGATCATCTGGATCTTGTCGCCGGGGAGGCCGATCACGCGCTTGATGTAGTCGGTGGCGTTGTCCTTGGGCAGCTTGAACACCGCGATATCGCCGCGCTTCGGCTCGGCGGCCCAGACCCGGCCGTCGGCCTGGATCGGGATGTATTCCGACAGCGGAAGCGAGTATTTCGAATACCCGTAGGAATATTTCGACACGAACAGGTAGTCGCCGATCAGCAGGGTCGGCACCAGGGAGCCCGAGGGGATGTTGAACGGCTGGAACAGGAGCGTCCGCACCACCAGGGCGATGAGCAGCGCCTGGATGCCGACCTTCAGGGTCTCGCGGATGCTGGCCCAGGTGCCGGCCTCGGCGGGTTTCCTGAGCGGTTTGCCGTCGTAATCCACGCGCGCGTTCCGTCTTCGGTTGAGATTGCTGGGCCTACCGCCGGCGGAGCGGCCCGGACCGCGGTTGTCCTGAGGAATGCGCCGCAATCGTGTCCGCCGTGAGCGGCGGGTCTAGACCAAGCGCGGCCCCCCCGCAACGCGCGACGGGGGCCGGCTAATCCGTGACCCGGTCCTCACCCGGCGGCTGCAGACGGGAGCGCCTCGATGATCACGAAGGCTTGTGCCATGGGCGGGTCGTCCGTCAGGCTGACGTGCAGGCGCGCCGCGTGGCCCGGGGGCAGCAGTTCCGCGAGCCGCGCCGCCGCCCCCCCGGTCAGCCGCAGGGTCGGCTGGCCGGAGGGGAGATTCACGACCTCCATGTCGTGCCAGAACACGCCGCCGCTCAGGCCGGTCCCCAGGGCCTTGGCGCAGGCCTCCTTGGCGGCGAAGCGCCGGGCATAGCCCTCCGCGCGGGCGGCCCGGCGGTCGCAGCGGGCCCGCTCGCCATCGGTGAACACCCGGTGGGTGAACCGTTCGCCGTGACGCTCCAGCGTCCGGGCGATTCGGCGGATGTCGCAGAGGTCAGACCCGATCCCGATGATCATGGCCGCCGGGCACGGTCCATGGCCGCCCGCATGTCCTGAACGGCCCGGGTGAGGCCTACGAAGATCGCATCGGCGATCAGCGCATGGCCGATGTTCAGTTCGCGGATCTGCGGCAGGGCCGCCACCGGCCCGACGCTGTCGCGGGTGAGCCCGTGGCCGGCATGGATCTCCAGGCCGAGACCGGCCCCGTGCTCGGCCGCGTGCCGGAGGCGGGCCAGTTCATGGGCGGTCCGCGCCGCATCGTCCTCCAGGGCGGCCTCGCAATAGCGGCCGGTATGCAACTCGACGACCGGTGCGCCGAGGGCGCGGGCGGCCTCCATCACCGCCGGCTCCGGCTCGACGAACAGCGAGACCCGGATGCCCGCCCCCGCGAGCGACCGGATGCGGGGAGCGAGGGACTCGCGGCCGCCGACGATGTCGAGGCCCCCTTCGGTGGTGCGCTCCTCGCGCTTCTCCGGGACCAGGCAGGCGGCGTGGGGCCGGGTGGCGAGGGCGATCGCCACCATCTCGTCGGTGGCCGCCATCTCGAAGTTCAGCGGGACGGAGAGGCTGCGCTTGAGCGCCGCGATGTCGGCGTCGCGGATGTGGCGCCGGTCCTCGCGCAGGTGGGCGGTGATGCCGTCGGCCCCCGCCTCCACGGCGAGCAGCGCGGCCTGCACCGGGTCGGGATAGGCGCCGCCGCGGGCGTTGCGGACGGTGGCAACGTGGTCGATGTTGACGCCGAGGCGCTGCGTGTCGGAGGTCATCGGCTCGTTCGTCCCCGTGTCGGCGCGATGCGACGGGCCTGCGGACAGGATACGGCGCGCTTCGCGCCGGGCTCGGCTGCGATATGCTGGCGTTCGCGCGCTCCGGCAAGGCGGCCGCGGTCTCAGGGCGCGGCCGGTCGACGGGAGGAAGCGCGAGCCGTTTCGCACCGTGAACCTCCGGTTCGAGCTTGTCAGGCGGAAAGAAACCGACTATGCGCCCCCCTTCGCGTTCGCTCCGGCCGGGGGCTGAACGGACGGTGCCGCTTGCGGCATAGGGTCTTCAACAACCCGTCGTCCGGTGTCTCCGCCTTCGATCAACCGCTCGGGCCTGAAAATCGGCTCGAAGGGCTTGGCGCCGAGCGTTTCGCGAGATGAACCGGCCCGAACCAACCGCCCCCGGGCGGCCGGGCTCCTTTTGACACTGAAAGGCCCGATATGCCTCTCTATGAGCATGTGCTTTTGGCCCGCCAGGACGTGACGTCCCAGCAGGTCGAGACGATGATCGACACCTACAAGGGTGTGATCGAGCAGAACGGTGGCCGTCTCGAGAAGATCGAGATGTGGGGCGTGAAGTCCCTCGCCTACCGGATCAAGAAGAACCGCAAGGCGCATTTCGCGCTCCTCAACATCGACGCCCCGCCGGCCGCCATCGCCGAGATGGAGCGCCAGATGCAGATCTCCGAGGACGTGCTGCGCTTCATGACCGTCCGGGTCGAGGACCTCGATTCCGAGCCCTCCGCCATGATGCAGAAGCGCGACCGTGACGACCGCAAGGATCGCGAGCGCGGCCGTCGTCGGGACGACGAGGGCTTCGGCGGCGGCGGCGGATTCGGTGACCGCGGCGATCGGGGCGACCGCGGTGACCGCGGCGAGCGCAGCTTCGGCGGGGAGGGCTAAACCATGGCTTTCGGTGCTGGTGCTGGTGCGGGCGGCGGACGCCGTCCCTTCTTCCGTCGTCGCAAGACCTGCCCGTTCTCCGGCGCGAACGCGCCGAAGATCGACTACAAGGACGTCAAGCTCCTGTCCCGCTACGTGTCCGAGCGCGGCAAGATCGTGCCGTCGCGGATCACCGCGGTCTCGGCCAAGAAGCAGCGTGAGCTCGCCCAGGCGATCAAGCGCGCCCGCTTCCTCGGCCTGCTGCCCTACGTGATCAAGTAGGCTTTCGAGATCGGCCGGCCCGGAATTATCCGGGCCGGTCTTCACAGAGCGATCCGACATCGCTCGATCGTTGGGGCGCCGCGTCGCCTCTAACCCTGCCGGATGGGCAGCGGGACAGCGGAACCCATGGCACAGCATATCGGCATCGGTATCGGCGCGGGCCTCGTCTCGGCACTCCTGTTCGGGGTGCTGCTGAAGGCGACCCCGCTGGCGATCCTGCTCTACCTCGTCGCTCCGCTGCCGATCCTGATCGTCGGCCTCGGCTGGAGCCACAGGGCCGCCCTCGCGGCGGTGGCGGCCGGGAGCCTCGCGCTGGCCCTGGTGATCGCGCCCTTCATGGGCCTCGCCTTCGCCGCCTACATCGCCCTGCCCGCCTGGTGGCTCGCCTACCTGACGCTGCTCGGGCGCGAGACGCCTGCCGGCCTCGAATGGTACCCGACCGGCCGCCTCCTCGGCTGGATCGCCGCCACGGCCGCCCTCGCGTTCATCGCCATCGCGGTCCTGTCCTCGCCGAACCACGCCGCCTTCGACACACAGCTGCGCGGCCTCGCGCACACGCTGGTGCAGGCCCGCATGCCCGGCGAGCGGACGGTGGTCGAGGGCCGCGCCGGCGCGGCACCGACCGGCTCCGACGAGGCCGGTCCAGAGAAGGCCACCGGTCCGGATACGGCACCGCCAGCCGCCGCCGATCAGGCCGAGGTCACCCGGACCGAGATGGCCGACGCCCTGGCGCGGGTGATACCGGCCTTCGCGGCCAACGGGCTGGCGCTGCTCCTGGCCTTTTATCTCTGGGCCTCGGCCCGGATCGTGAAGATCTCCGGCCGCCTGCCCCGCCCCTGGCCCGACATCCCGGCCACCGCAATGCCGCGGGTGACGCTCGCCACCCTCGGGGCCGCGCTCCTGATGTGCTTCGTCCCGGGCTATGTCGGCGTGTTCGGCGTCGCCCTGGTCGGCGGGCTCAGCGCGGCCTTCGCGCTCCAGGGGCTGGCCGCCTTCCACGACCGCTCACGCGGCCGGCCCGGGCGCGCGCTGATGCTGTTCGGCATGTACCTGATCCTGTTCGTGACCCAGGGCATCGCCCTGGTCGCCCTCACCCTGTTCGGCCTCGCCGACACAGCCCTCGACCGCCGTCGTCCCGAAGCCCGTCCGAAGGACAATCCGGCGCCGTGAAACCCCGGCCCCAGGGGCCGACCACCTGAAGGAGAAAGACCATGGAAGTGATCCTGCTCGAGCGCGTGGCCAAGCTCGGCCAGATGGGCGAGACCGTGAATGTCCGCCCGGGCTTCGCCCGCAACTTCCTGCTCGCCCGCGGCAAGGCCCTGCGCGCGACGGAAGCCAACAAGAAGCACTTCGAGACCCAGCGCGCCCAGCTCGAGGCCCGCAACCTGGACCGCAAGAAGGACGCCGAGGCCGTCGCCGAGAAGCTGAACGGCCAGAGCTTCGTGCTCATCCGCCAGTCGGGCGAGACCGGCGTGCTCTACGGTTCGGTCTCGACCCGCGACCTCGCCGAGGTCGTCGCCAAGGACGGCTTCACGGTCGACCGCGGCCAGTTCATCCTCAACCAGCCGATCAAGACGCTGGGCCTCCACACGGTCCCGGTGGTGCTGCACCCCGAGGTCGAAGTCCAGGTCACCGTCAACGTCGCCCGCAGCCCCGAGGAGGCCGAGCGTCAGGCCCGCGGCGAGTCCGTGACCGAGCGCGAGGCGTTCAACCTCGACGACCTCGGCCTCGAAGTCGGCATGGCTCTGGCCGATGCCGGCGAGGGTGCCGACGACCGCGGCTGATCCCTTCGTCCCATGGGTCCGACCGGCCGTGAAGCCGGTCGGACTTGAGGGAGCGGGATCCGAGGCATGCGCCTGCGCCGCCTCGCGTTCAGGTTCCGCTGAGCCTGCACCTGTCTGGGAAAAGGGACGGTCCAGGACGCCCCCCCCCTCTCCCGGACGCAGGCAGCGCCGGCGGCGCGCATCCCGGGATCCACGCACACGCGGCACGGAGTGGTTCCGACCGGAACCGGCACCACCCTGTATACCCGTGAACATCGGGGACGATCGGCCCCGAGACTTGACACGTTCCAGTTTTGTTCCAGCATGGATGCCCGCCCCTCGCGAGAGTCGGCGGGCATCCGTTCGTTCGGGGAACACCCGGAGAAACGGAGCGTCGGCTAAGCTTCGGTAACCATACCGAGGCCAAGGTCGCGCGGTGTGATCCTGGCGCGCCCACCGCGGCGCCTGATACGGAGTCGTCCGCCGATGGCCCTGCCCAATGCGCTCACGGCCAAGCTCGAAGCGGTCCAGGCCGAGTACCGCGTCGCCCCCCACAACATCGACGCGGAGCAGGCCCTGCTCGGCGCGATCCTGGTGAACAACGACGCCTATTACCGGGTCTCGGACTTCCTGCTGGCCGAGCACTTCATGGAGGATGCCCACCAGCAGATCTTCACGGTGGCGGCCTCCCTGATCCGGGCCGGCAAGCTCGCCACGCCCATCACCCTGAAGACCTATCTGGGCGACGCCGATTTCGGCGGCCAGACGGTGATGCAGTACCTCGCCCGCCTCGCCGCCGACGCCACCACGGTGATCAACGCCGGCGAGTACGGCCGGACGGTCTACGACCTCGCCATCCGCCGCCGGCTGATCACCATCGGCGAGGATCTGGTGAACGGCGCCTACGAGGCGCCGGTGGAGGAATCGCCCCGCGACCAGATCGAGCACACCGAGCGGCGGCTCTACGAACTCGCCGAGGCCGGGCGCTACGATGGCGGCTTCCAGAAATTTTCGGACGCGCTCACCGCCGCGGTCGACATGGCCGCCAAGGCCTACCAGCGCGACGGCAAGCTCTCGGGCATCGCCACGGGGCTCACCGACCTCGATGCCAAGATGGGCGGGCTGCAATCCTCCGATCTGATCATCCTCGCGGGCCGCCCGGCCATGGGTAAGACCTCGCTGGTGACCAACATCGCCTTCAACGTCGCCAAAGCCTATCGCGGCGAGAAGCAGCCGGACGGCGTGACCAAGACGGTGAACGGCGGGATCGTGGGATTCTTCTCGCTGGAAATGTCGGCCGAGCAGCTCGCCACCCGCATCATCGCCGAGCAGTCGGGCGTGCCCTCCTACAAGATCCGCCGCGGCGACATCCGCCCGGAGGATTTCTACAAGATCACCGACGCCGCCCGGGACATGCAGACGATCCCGTTCTACATCGACCAGACCGGCGGCATCTCGATCGCGCAGCTCGCCGCCCGGGCCCGGCGCCTGAAGCGCCAGAAGGGCCTCGATCTGCTGATCGTGGACTATCTCCAGCTCCTCTCGGGCTCCGGCAAGCGCAGCGACAACCGCGTGCAGGAGATGACCGAGATCACCACCGGCATGAAGGCGCTCGCCAAGGAGTTGGCCGTGCCGATCATCGCCCTCTCGCAGCTCTCCCGTCAGGTCGAGAACCGCGACGACAAGCGCCCGCAGCTGGCCGATCTGCGCGAATCGGGCTCGATCGAGCAGGACGCCGACGTGGTGATGTTCGTGTTCCGCGAGGAATACTACGTCGGCAACAAGAAGCCCCGCGAGGGGACCGAGGAGTTCTTCGCCTGGGAAGCCGAGATGCAGCGGGTCCACGGCAAGGCGGAGGTCATCCTCGGCAAGCAGCGCCACGGCCCGACCGGCATGGTGGAGCTGCAGTTCGACGCCAACATCACCCGGTTCTCGAACCTCGCGCAGACGGACCGGATCCCCGAGCAATTGTGAGGGCGCGACCGGGCGGGGACGCCCGGTCATCGCGAGCGCAGCGAAGTGACCCAGGGCAGCGTGGCATCGCTGGATAGCTGCGCTCGCAATGACGGCACCGCCTGCCCATCCGCCGGCGTGGCGGAGGGGACGCCGTTCCGGCCTCACCGGTATCCGCACTCTGCGCGAACCATCGCCGGACCCGGCCGTTGTGCGAGGACGATTGTCCCGCCGCGGCAGGAGCGACGATGAGCGAGCCGACCCCTCCTAAGATGCCCTACTGGCACGTCTACACCGACGCGGAGGGGGTGAGCCGCCAGGCGCTGTTCCACATCGAGCGGTTCACGTTCGAGGGGATCAACCCCGAGACCGCTCCGCAATGGAACGACAAGATGGATCCGACCTCCGCGGTCGTGACCTTCACGGTCCTGCCGGTCGGCTGGGTCGGGGAGTGGCACGAGAACCCGCGGCCGCAATGGATCGCGATCCTGTCCGGCCGCTGGTTCGTGGAGACCATGGATGGCCACCGGGTCGAGATGGGTCCGGGCGAGCTGATGATGGGCGAGGACCAGAACACGAAGGAGCGGGACGGCCGGAAGGGCCATCTCTCCGGCACGGTCGGCGACGAGCCCTGCACGATGATCGTCACCGGCCTCCAGGTCGAGCCGACCGTGAACCAGCCCGGCCGCTTCAAGTAGGGGCGGCGCGATGGACAGCTTCGTGCTGATTCAGCCGCGCTTCAAGGCCTATGTGCTGCCGAATGCGCCGCTGGAAAAACTCGCCGAGGGCTTCCGCTGGACCGAGGGGCCGGTCTGGTTCGGTGACCGGGACGAGCTGTTGTTCTCGGACCTGCCGAACAACCGGGTGATGCGCTGGGCGGAGCATGCCGGACTCAGCGTCTACCGGGAGGCGAGCGACTTCGAGAACGGCCATGCCCGCGACCGGGAGGGGCGGATGCTGTCCTGCGCGCACAGGGGCCGGCGGATTCACCGGACGGAGCTCGACGGGCGCATCACCGGCCTGGTGGAGCGCTACCGGGGCCGGCGGCTGAATTCCCCCAACGACCTCGTCTGCAAGTCCGACGGGACGATCTGGTTCTCGGACCCGCCCTACGGCATCCAGACCGATTACGAGGGCGGCAGGCAGGAATCGGAACTGCCGGCCGCGGTCTACCGGTTCGATCCGCGCGACGGCTCGCTGCGGGTGGTGGCGGACGATTTTCAGGGGCCGAACGGCCTGTGCTTCTCCCCCGACGAGCGCCGGCTCTACATCGTCGAGACGGGGCTGCAATTCGCCACCGATCCGCGCCAGCATGTCCGGGTCTTCGACGTGGCCGAGGATGGCGCCCTGTCGGGGGGCGACGTGTTCTGCACGATCGCGCCGGGCAATGCCGACGGGATCCGTTGCGATGAGCACGGCAATCTCTGGTCGAGCGCCGGCGACGGGGTGCATTGCATCGACCCGGGGGGCGAATTGGTCGGCAAGATCCTGGTGCCCTCGACCGTGGCCAACCTCGCCTTCGGCGGCCGCAACAACAGCCGCCTGTTCCTCTGCGCGTCGCACACGCTCTACGCGATCTACGTCAATGTCCGCGGAGCCCCGCTGCTGTGAGCGGCGTGCGGGCGATCGCCGGCTTCGGCCGCACCGTCGCGGACCTCGCCGCAACCGAGGCCTTCTATCGCGACGGGCTGGGCTTCGCCCGGGTCGCGCCACCGGAGCCCGTTCCGACCGCCGAGGCGGAGGCGATGGGGCTCGCGGACCGTCGGGCCACGCAACTGCGCATGCGGCTCGGCGCCCAGGCCGTGACCTTCCTTGCGGTGGATCCGCCGGGCGCCCCCTATCCGGCCGATCCGGCGGCCACGGATCCAGTCTTCCAGCACCTCGCGATCCCGGTGCGGAGCATGGATGCCGCGATGGCGCAGCTCTCCCAGGCGGGACCCACGCCGATCAGCCGCGGCGGCCCGCAGGCCCTGCCGGCCTCGTCGGGGGGCGTCACCGCCTACAAGTTCCGCGACCCGGACGGGCACCCGCTGGAGCTGATCGTCTTTCCGGACGGCCCGCCGGCGGAGCGCTGGCGGGATGCGCCGGGCCTGTTCCTCGGCATCGACCACTCGGCGATCACCGTCACCGACCTCGACGCGGCGCTCGCGTTCCTCACCGGACCGCTCGGTCTCACGGTGGCGCAGCGGGGCCTGAACCAGGGCGCTGAACAGGCGCGCCTCGACGGGCTGGACGATCCGCAGGTCGACGTGATCGCGCTCGAGCCGCCGGACCCGGCCCCGCACGTGGAGCTGCTGCATTACCGGGTGCCGGCTACCCGACGCAGGCCCGAAGCGTCATGCGGCCCGGCCGATCGCGCTTCGACGCGCTTCATCTTTGCGGTCGACCCTATGAAAGGTCTGCTCAAGTCCCTGGGTGATTACGGCCTGGTCCCGAACGTGGCCCGAGATCGCGGGGCCACTTTCTGCAAGGGGCCGGATGGCCACGGATTTCTGTTTCTCGGTTCCTCATCCTGAGCTGATTTCGAGGCCCGCCGACCGGGTCGGCCGGTCTGCTTTCGGCTGTCGAGCCGATAGGCTTTGCCTGCATGGTTCCTGGGAGCGATTGCCGCCATGCGGATCAGCATCGAAGCCGCGGAAGGCCAGCCGCCACGCCTCATCCAGGCGGCCGTGTGCGGGGAAGAGGTCGTGCTCGCACGGGGGGACGTTCCGGTCGCACGGATCGTCCCCTCGCCGCGCCGCCGTTTCGACTTGGGATCCTCCCGCAGAAGGCCCTGGGAGACGGGCCGGACTGGCTCGAACCGATGTCCGACAACGAGATTGCCCTCTGGGAAGGTCGACGGTGACTGCCGTCCTCCGCGATACGCATAGCTGGGCCTGAAGCCTGACGGCCGATCCACGCCTGTCGACCGGGGCCCGGGCTGCCATTCAAGTTGGACGGCTGGTCGCGCTGCTCGACGAGCGGGGGGCCCGAATCGCATCGCTGGAACCCGCGATCTGTCTCGCCGTCGGCGGGACGCCATGGCGTCATCGCGATCCCTCCGACCGCCTCCTGGCGGCAACGGCCATTGATCACGATCTCCCGCGGATTTCCGCGAACGTGGCCTTCGACGGCATCGTCCAACGGATCTGGTCGATCAGGCGCACTTGACGCGCCGCCCCTCCGGCGTCCAATCCGGCCGCCCCGGAGGTGAGACCGATGCCGTTCCTCGCCCTGCCCTTTCCGGCCATCGACCCGGTGGCCCTCGCGATCGGGCCGATCACGATCAAATGGTACGCGCTCGCCTACATCGCCGGCCTGATCGGCGGCTGGTACTACGCGCGCCGCCTCGTCATGGCCGACAGCCTCTGGGGCGTGGTCAAGCGCCCGCAGGTCGTCGATATCGACGACCTCGTCGTCTGGGTGGCGTTGGGCGTCGTGCTGGGCGGCCGGATCGGCTACGTGCTGTTCTACAACCTGCCGATGTACCTCGCCGATCCGATGGAGATCCTGGCGATCCGCAACGGCGGCATGTCGTTCCACGGCGGCTTCCTCGGGGCGATCCTGGCCTTCCTGCTCTTCGCCCGGGCCAAGGCGCTCAACGGCTACACGCTCCTCGACATCGGCGCGGTGGTGGTGCCGATCGGCCTGTTCTTCGGGCGCATCGCCAATTTCGTGAACGGGGAACTCTGGGGCCGCGTCGCGCCGGACTTCCCCTACGCCATCGTGTTCCCGAGCGGCGGGCCCCTGCCGCGCCATCCGAGCCAGCTCTACGAGGCCGCCACCGAGGGCCTGCTGCTGTTCATCGTCATGGCGATCAGCGTCCGCCGGTTCGGCTTCCGCAAGCCAGGGCTCCTCGGCGGCATCTTCGTGCTCGGCTATGCGCTGGCCCGAACCGTCTGTGAGTTCTTCCGGGAGCCGGACCGCCAGCTCGGCTTCCTGTTCGGCGACCATCTCGGCCCCATGGGCGGCGGCGTCACCATGGGCATGCTGCTGTGCGTGCCGATGATGATCATCGGGCTCACCTACATCGTGCTCGCCGCAACCGGCTGGACGCGCCCACGCCATCCGGTCGAGGGCCCCGTCACCGAGGAGGCGCGCAAGGCGGCCCTGGAGGCGTGACACCGCTGGGCGACGAGATCGCCGCCCTGATCCGCCAGAACGGGCCGATCGGCGTCGACCGCTACATGGCCCTGTGCCTCGGCCATCCGGTCCACGGCTATTACCGCACCCGCGATCCGCTGGGCGCGCGGGGGGATTTCACCACGGCGCCCGAGATCAGCCAGATGTTCGGCGAGCTGATCGGCGCCTGGACTGCCTATGCCCACGGTCTGATCGGGCGGCCGGATCCCCTGGTCCTGGTCGAGCTCGGGCCGGGCCGGGGCACGCTGATGGCGGATGCCCTGCGGGCGCTGCGCGCCGCGGCCCCGGGGGTGCGCGTGGCGCCGCACCTCGTGGAGACCAGCCCGGTGCTGCGGGCCGCGCAGGCGCGCGCCCTCTCCGGAACCGGGGCCGCGTGGCATGCCGGGATCGAGACCCTGCCCCCGGGCCCGGCGATCATCCTGGCCAACGAGTTCTTCGATTGCCTCCCGGTCCGCCAGTTCGAGCGCCGGCCGACCGGGTGGCACGAGCGTCAGGTGGGTCTCGGGCCGGGGGGCGGTTTCGCCTTCGGCCTCGCCCCGGAACCGACCCCGGGGCTCGACGCGGAGGGGCCAGTGGGGGCGCTGCTGAGTGTCCCGGCCGCCGGCCTCGCCCTCGTCCGCACGCTGGCGCGGCGCGTCTGCACGGTGGGCGGCGTGCTGCTGGCCATCGATTACGGCCACACGCGCCCCGGATTCGGCGACACCCTTCAGGCCGTCGCCGGACACGGCTTCGCGGACCCGCTGGCCGCTCCGGGCGAGGCCGACCTGACGCACCATGTCGACTTCGCCGCGCTGACGCGCGCGGCGACCGACGCCGGCGCCCTGGTCCACGGGCCGGTGGACCAGGGCGACTTCCTGTTCGCCCTCGGCCTGCGCCCCCGGGCCGACCGGCTGAAGTCCCGGGCCACCGGAACCCAGGCCGCGGAGATCGACGGGGCGGTCGCGCGGCTCACGGATCCGGGCCGCGGCGGGATGGGCAACCTGTTCAAGGTCGTGGCGGTGAGCGGCCCGTCCTTCGGGCCGCTCCCGGGATTTCCGGACGTGTAACGCCTCGGGACGTGGTTCCGGGGACCGACGTCGTTCAGCCGAACGAGCCGAATCCGGAATCCGTCTGGTTGGAGGGCCGAGGCGTGGGCGGCGCAGGCGGGTTCGGGTCGTCCGGATCGAGGGCGGCGGGCTCGCGCGTCACAGGATGCGCGGGTGCGCTGGGCGGATGCGGCGCCTGGGCCGACGGCTTCGGCGCATCTCTCAAGGCTTCGGTCTCGATTCCTTGTGACATTGCGGTCCTTCTCGGATGAGGCCGAACCCGGCCCCATATTGCAATGCAGCAAGAATCTGACGCCTGAACGACATCGTCAAGGGGCAGCCCTTGCGGTATCGGGGCGCCACCGACGCGGCGCAGGGGATCGACCATGAGTGCGGGCACATCGATCGAGGCGCCGGACCTGTCCGCGCATGCGGGGATCCGCCACGCGTTCTTCACCCGCCTCGGCGGCGTCTCGGAGGGACTCTACGCCGCGCTGAACGGGGGTCTCGGCTCCGGCGACGCGCCGGAACGCGTGGCCGAGAACCGGGCCCAGATGTGTGCCCATCTCGGACTGCCGGCGGACCGGCTCGTGAGCCTCTTTCAGATCCATTCGGCCGAGGTCGTCACCGTCTCGGCACCCGTCGCGGCGGCGGAGCGTCCGCGGGCCGACGCCATGGTGACGCGGGTTCCCGGCCTGGCGCTCGGCATCGCGACGGCCGATTGCGGGCCGATCCTGTTCGCGGATGCCGAGAGCCGGGTCGTCGGCGCCGCCCATGCCGGATGGAAAGGGGCGCTCACCGGGGTCATCGGGGCCACGGTGGCCGCCATGGAGGCCCTGGGCGCCCGCCGGCATCGCATCGCCGCGGTGCTCGGGCCGACGATCGCGCAGGAATCCTACGAGGTCGGACCGGATTTCATCGCGCGTTTCCGCGCGGAAGCCCCGGGGATGGACCGGTTCCTCGGGGCCGGTACCCGGCCGGACCATGCCCAGTTCGATCTGCCCGGCTTCATTTTGGCCCGCCTCGCCGAGGCCGAGATCGGCGGGGCGACGGCTCTGAACCTCTGCACCTATGCCGATGCCGCGCGCTTCTACAGCTACCGCCGGGCCACCCATCGCGGCGAGGCCGATTACGGCCGTCTGATCTCCGCCATCGCGCTCACGGCTTGAGGGGCCCGATGCCTCCCGGAAAGGGGATGCGACATTTTGTCGAAGGCCCGGGGGCCAAAAAAGCGTGGCCGTAACCGAACCTTGGCAATTGGAGTGCGTTGTGGGGTCAAGGTGCCGGGGAATAACGGCGGATTGCCAATAGGGGCCACGAAAGTGGTCGGCGATACCGCGTAGCGCAAAGCATCCCTGGAACCGCTGGAACGCAACCAGACCCCCGTCCCGTCACCGCCCGCTCCGCGGGTGATCCGGGACTATCCAGAGGACCAGACCATGAAATCCCTGCTTCGCGCCACCACCGCCCTCGCGGGTGTCGCCCTCGCCGGCTCCGCCTTCGCCGCCGACCTGCCCCGCCGCGCCGCCCCGCCGCCGGTGTTCACCCCCGTGCCGGTGTTCACCTGGACGGGCGCCTACTTCGGTATCAACGCCGGCTACGCGTTCGACGCCTCCAGCCGCAGCAACAACAACTCCACCTTCGGCGTCCCGGCCCCCTACGCCGCCGCCGGCACCACCGCCACCTTCGGCAACCGCAGCCAGGACGGCTTCTCCGGCGGCGCCCAGATCGGCTACAACTACCAGTTCACCCCGGGCTCGGGCGTGGTCGTCGGCATCGAGGCCGACGCCCAGTACCTCGACTTCGGCCGCAGCCGGAACAACGCCTTCATCAACGGCGCCCTCGCCCCCGGCTACTACGTCACCGACCCGCGCGGCCTGTCGAGCCTCGACTACTTCGGCACCGTGCGCGGCCGCCTCGGCTACGCCTTCGACCGCACCCTCGTGTACGGCACCGGCGGCTTCGCCTACGGCTCGGGCAGCGCTGACCGCTCCTTCGGCGGCTATGCCGGCAACGACAGCTTCCGCACCGGCTACGCGGTCGGCGGCGGTGTCGAGTACGCGCTCCCCACCGACTCGTTCCTGAACTTCTTCCGCTCCTCGGCCGTGACGCTCAAGGTCGAAGGCCTGTACGTCAACCTCGACCGCAACACCCGCAACCAGGGCGCGTTCGTCATCAACGCCGCCAGCAACTTCCCCGCCGTCTACAGCAGCGGCATCGGCCGCCGCTCCGACGAGTTCGCCGTCGTCCGCGCCGGCCTGAACTACAAGTTCGGCTCGTACTAAGACCCGCTACCGGCGCGGCTTCGGCCGCGCCCCCGGTTACGACGACACGGAGAAGCCCGGCCTAGCGGCCGGGCTTCTCGCGTTTTCGGCACGGGAATGAAGTTTTCGCCATCGCCCCTGACAAAGCGTCGCCGGGCACCCATGTCGTGTCGGCCATGCGGCGCGTTCGGGCCCGCGGGCGTTATTCGAGGAGGACGACTCCATGAACAGCGAAGAACGCGACGTCATTTCCGGCATCTTTCAACGGCTGGAGAAGGCCCAGGCTCAGCCCCGCGACGCCGAGGCCGAGCGCTTCATCGCCGACAAGATCCGCGCGCAGCCCTATGCGCCCTACGCGATGGCGCAGCTGATCTACGTGCAGGAAGAGGCGATCAAGAGCCTGAATCAGCAGCTCGAGCAGGCCCGCGGCCAGGCGGCCTCGGCCCAGCCCTCCGGCGGCGGCGGCTTCCTGTCGAGCATCTTCGGTGGCGGCGGCAGCCAGCGCCAGGAGCCGCAGCCCGGCTACGGGCAGCAGCGCCCCGCAGGCCAACCCTGGGGCAATGCGGGCGGCGCGCCGCAGGGCTATCCCCCGCAGGGCTACCCGCAGCAGGGTTACCCGCAGCAGCAGGGCGGCCCCTGGGGCGGCCAGCCGCAGGCTCCGGCGCGCGGCGGCGGGTTCCTCGCCTCGGCGCTCCCCATGGCGGCCGGCGCGGCGGGCGGGATGCTGCTCGGCAGCGCCCTCTCGAACGCCTTCGCGGGCGGCCATTCCAGCCTCGGCAGCGCCGCGGCGGCGGGCCTGGGCGGCGGGGGCGAGACGGTCGTCAACAATTACTACGGTGACGGCGGCAACCAGGATCTCGGCTCGGCCCTCGACAACAGCGGCGGCGGCGGCGACTTCCAGGATGCGAGCTTCGGCGACCCGGGCGGCGATCTCGGCGGCGGCGACGACAGCGACTGGACCTGAGCGGCCCGCTGTCGGCCTCGGAGGTCCCGCCGTTGTGCGGCCGGACCTCCTTCGATCGCGTTGGACCTTGATGGTGTCGAACGCGGCTCAGAGAACCTCGACCCGCGTCCCGACGGGGACGCGCTCGTAGAGATCAACGACGTCGTCGTTCATCATCCGGATACAGCCCGACGAGACCGACTGGCCGATCGTGTTGGGCTCATTCGTGCCGTGGATCCGGTAGAGCGAGGAGCCGAGATAGAGGGCGCGGGCGCCCAGCGGGTTCTCGGGCCCCCCCGCCATGTGGCGCGGCAGGTCAGGGCGGCGGGCCAGCATCTCGGCCGGGGGCGTCCAGTCCGGCCACTCGGCCTTGCGGCTGACGGTCTTGAGCCCGCTCCAGGCGAAGCCGGGCCGGCCGACGCCGATGCCGTAGCGCAGCGCCCGCTGGCCGGGCTGCACGAGATAGAGGTGCTTGCCGGAGGTGTCGATCACGATCGTCCCGGGCCTCTGCGGCCCGGCGAACGCGACCTCCTGGCGCTGGAATTCGGGCGCCACGACGCGGGCGATCCGACCGCCCTCGGCACGGGGCGCAGCGTAGACCGCGGCCGGAGGCGCACCATAGGCCTGGGCTAGTGCCGCATAGGCCTGGGCGGGCTCCGGCTCGGCGGGCAGCAAATCGCCGGAATAGGCCGCGACCCGCTGCGGGGCCATGATCGGCTGCGGGGACGCGTATCGCGGTGCCGCAGGGTAACGCTGCGGCCCGGCCCGGCCGCTGCTTCCGCCGGCACCGGTGACGAGGTACTCGATCAGGCCGCCGCCGTAACCGCCCTCGGCATAGCGCGCCTGCTGCGCCTCGGCGGGGGCGCACCACAGGGAGACGGCCGCCGCGGCCCCCACATACAGACGGACTGAACCCCGCATCGCACCATGCTCCCGCCCCGGGGCATCCGACCCCGGCCCGGGCACGATCCGGCCGAACGCCACCGAATCAGGTGAAGGAACGTGGTAAATCCGCTCCGGGCGTCCGGCCGTCCCGGATCCCTGCCCATCAGCGTGAATCGCCGGTAAAACAGCCGGCTGCTGCGCCGCACGCGAACCCGGCGCCGGGAAAGCGCGCCGACGACCTCCGCGCAAGCTTGGCAGTCACAGTCCGCTAACCGATATGGTAGACAGTCGCGACGACGAATCCTGAACGCCAACGCCCGGACGATGACTCAGAAGCGCTATCGCATCGAAGACAGCCTCGGGCTTCCCGGAGCGCCACCGCCGACACCGGGGCTTCCCGCGTCGACCGAGCGGCTGGAGGATATCTTCTCCGCCATTCAAGAGTTGCGCCGCGTCACGCAGATGAGCGCGAGCGAGACCATCGAATCCTGCCGCCGCGAGCTGCACGAAGCGCTCGCCATGCGCACCGAACTCGACGTGATGAAGGAGGCGATCACCCGGACGAAGTCGGAGCTGGCGACGCTCCACCGCACCGAGAACACCGGCAAGGGCATGCGCCGGGCCGCGGACGAGCTCGACGCGGTGGTGGATTCCACCGAGCGCGCGACGACGAAGCTCCTCGGCGCCGTCGAGGAAATCGAGATCCATGCGGGCATGCTCAACGCGGCGACGCTGCCGCCCGGCATGAAGGCGCATGTCGACGTCATCCTGGAACGGGTGATCTCCGCCTACGAGGCCTGCAACTTCCAGGATCTGACCGGGCAGCGGATCACCAAGATCGTCGGCGTGATGAAGTTCATCGAGGATCACCTCGACCGGCTCATCACCACGTGGTCGGAGCTGGACAGCTTCAAGGAACTCATCACCGTCATGCCGGTCTCGACCGCCCTGGACGACGAGAGCTCGCTCCTCAACGGGCCGAAGCTCGACCACGATCCCGGCCACGTCGATCAGAGCGACATCGATTCGCTGTTCGACTGATTCGTCGCCCCCGGACGGGAGAGCGCGAATTTTCTTCGCCGCCCCGGTCCCCGCTCAGCGCGGGAACGCTTAGATCTGCGGTATGAACCGCAGAGCCCTCTCAGACCTGCCCCCCGACACCTTCGACGACGGTCGCGACGCCGAGCGGGACGAAACCGCCGACGCGCCCGAGGCGCCACTGTCCGACGATCTCGCCCCGGAGATCGACTTCGACTTCGAGCCCGGCGCCGTCCAGGCCGGTACCGAGGTGATTCGCCGCTTCTGGTCGACGCTGCCGTCCTCGCCCGGCGTCTACCGCATGTTCGATCACCGCGGCGACGTCCTCTACGTCGGCAAGGCCAAGAACCTGAAGGCGCGGGTCGGCTCCTACGCAAGGGGCCAGGCGCACTCGAACCGCATCGCCCGGATGATCTCGCAGACGGCGGCGATGGAATTCGTCACCACCGCGACCGAGACAGAGGCGCTGCTCCTCGAAGCCAACCTGATCAAGCAGTTGAAGCCCCGCTTCAACGTGCTGATGCGGGACGACAAGTCGTTTCCCTACATTCTGGTGACCGACGACGGCCCGGCCCCGCAGATCGTCAAGCACCGCGGCGCCCGGCGCCGGAAGGGCAATTATTACGGGCCCTTCGCCAGCGTCTGGGCGGTGAACCGGACGGTGAACGCCCTGCAACGTGCCTTCCTGCTGCGCACCTGCACCGACAGCTACTACGAGAACCGCACCCGGCCCTGCCTGCTCTACCAGATCAAGCGCTGCTCCGGACCCTGCACGGGCGAGATCACCCCGGAGGATTACGGCGCCATGGCGGATGCGACCCGGGCTTTCCTGGCCGGCAAGTCCAACGCCGTGAAGGATCGGATGCGCGCCGAGATGCAGGACGCCTCCGAAGCCATGGAATTCGAGCGCGCCGCCCGCTACCGCGACCGGATCGCGGCGCTCTCGGCGATCCAGGGGGTGCAGGGCGTCAACACCCAGGGCGTGGAGGAGGCGGACGTGTTCGCCCTCGACGAGCAGGCCGGGCAGTTCTGCATCGAGGTGTTCTTCTTCCGGAACTTCCAGAATTGGGGCAACCGCGCCTATTTCCCGAAGGCCGACCGCTCGATGACCCCCGACGAGGTGCTGGGCTCGTTCATCGGCCAGTTCTACGACGACAAGCCCGCGCCGCGCACGGTGCTGACGAGCCACGCGATCGAGGACGCGGAACTGGTCGCCGCCGCCCTGTCGAGCCGGGTCGAGTACCGGGTCGAACTGCACCGGCCGAGCCGGGGCGAGCGGAAGAACCTGGTCGACTACGCCCAGCGCAACGCCAAGGAGGCCCTGGCCCGGCGCCTCGCCGACACCGCCTCGCAGGGCAAGCTGCTGGCGGCCCTGGGGCAGGCCTTCGGCATGGCGGACACGCCGCGCCGGATCGAGGTCTACGACAATTCCCACATCATGGGGACGAACGCGGTCGGCGGCATGATCGTCGCCGGTCCCACGGGTTTCATGAAGACGCATTACCGCACGTTCAACATCAAGTCCGAGGAACTCGCCCCGGGGGACGATTACGGCATGATGCGGGAGGTGCTGCAGCGCCGCTTCAAGCGGCTCGTGAAAGAGGCGCCGCGCACGCCGCAGGAGGCCGGCGCGGCCGCCGCCGAGGGCGGCGCACCGGAGCCCGTGCCGGCGCCGTCCGAGGATGGCGACGCCTTCCCCGCCTGGCCCGACCTGGTCCTGATCGATGGCGGCAAGGGCCAGCTCGACGCGGCCCGCGCCGCCCTCGACGCGGCCGGCGTCTCGGGGGTGCCGCTCGTCGGCGTCGCCAAGGGGCGCGACCGGGATGCCGGCCGCGAGACGTTTTTCGTGCCCGGCCGGCCGCCGTTCAAGCTTCCGCCGCGCGACCCGACGCTCTACTTCGTGCAGCGGCTCCGCGACGAGGCCCACCGCTTCGCCATCGGCAGCCATCGGGCCAAGCGCAAGCGTGAGATGGTGAAGAATCCCTTGGACGAGATCGCCGGCATCGGTCCCAGCCGCAAGCGCGCGCTGCTGCATCATTTCGGAACCGTCAAGGCGATCGAGCGCGCCGCCTTCGAGGACCTGGCCAAGGCCCCGGGCGTCAACGCCGCCACCGCGCGGGCGGTCTACGACTTCTTCCATGCCGGCGCCTGAGACCCCCGCCGCCGGGGCCGAGCCGGGCACCGAGACGTTGACGCCCGGGCCGCGCTCTGATTTCACCCCGACAATGAACGCCGTCCTTCCCCGACGACGGTCGCCGGCCTGGACGCTCGCGAATTGCCTGACCTACGGGCGCCTCGTCGCGGTGCCGGTGATGGTCGCGCTGCTGTTTTGGCCCGATTCCAACCCCGCCCGGTGGACGGCGCTGGGGGTGTTCGTGGTGGCCGCGATCACCGACTATCTCGACGGCTATGTCGCACGGACCTACCACCAGAGTTCCGCGCTCGGTCGGATGCTCGACCCGATCGCCGACAAGCTCCTGGTCTCGGCCTGCCTGCTGATGCTGGCGGCGGATCACACGATCATCGGATCCAGCGTCTGGGCGGCCATCGTGATCCTGTGCCGCGAGGTGCTGGTCTCCGGCCTTCGGGAGTACCTGGCCGAGCTGAAGGTCGGCGTGCCGGTGAGCAAGATCGCCAAGTGGAAGACGACCGTGCAGCTGGTGGCGCTGGGCTTCCTCGTGGCCGGCCCGGCCGGCGAAACGGTGCTCCCGGGGACGGAGCGGATCGGCCTCACGCTGCTGTGGCTTGCCGCCGCGCTCACGATCTGGACCGGCTGGGACTACATGCGTGCCGGGATCAAGCACGTGATCGACGACACGCGCTGATCGCTTGGGTCGCGGACCGCGCGCTCCCGGCATCCCCCCTCGCCACGGTGTAATCGGATGAAGCTCGTCTACTTCGCCTGGGTCCGCGAGCGGATCGGCCGCCCCGAGGAGGAGCTGACGCCGCCGCTGGCGGTCGCCACCGTGGCCGACCTCGTGACGTGGCTCCGGGGGCGCGGCGAGGAATACGCCTACGCCTTCGCGGATCCGGACGTGGTGCGGGCCGCCGTCGACCGCGTCCATGCCAAGCCGGACGCGCCGATCGCGGGCGCCGGCGAGATCGCCTTCTTCCCGCCGATGACGGGCGGCTGAGGGTCGGCGGCAGCGGCGCACGTAGTCCCCCGGGCTTGAACCGAATCGGGCCGCGGCCCCAATGGAGCCGTCGCTCCGGCTATCCCTCACTGCCGAACGGCGCGCGGACCGAGCCAAGTTCCTTTACGGGTTCGGTCCGCCACACACGCCTCCCGATCGGCGGAACGCTCAAGCTGGGATCGCCGTTACACGGTGCCGAATTCCGGTCTTGGAGTCCCAGCATGCGCAATACATTGCTCGCCGCCGCCGCTCTTCTCAGTCTCTGCGCCACCGCGCAGGCACAGACCACAGTCATCGAGCGCGACCGCCCCGCCGTCGTGGTCGATCACCCGGCCTCCGAGTCGAAGTCCGTCACCGTTCACGACCACGGTGACGGCTGCGTCACCAAGACGGTGCGCAAGGAGAACGACATGGGGGATTCCAAGACGGTGCAGAAGGAATCCTGCGACTGAGGCTCGTCATGGCGCCGGACCGGGTTTCCCGTCCGGCGCGTCTGGTCGGGGGCCCGCCGATGCGGTCACGCAATCTTAAGTTTTAAAGCCTGTTTGACGGGTCTTCACCCGTCGCGACCTCATCCTCAGACGGCGGAGCGGGGTCCTCCAGCCAGTCGCGCGGTTGCTGGAGGCCTCCCTCGGCGCTGCTGCGCAGTACCTCAGGATGAGGAGAAGATCGGGACCCACGTCAGTCAAAACCGTCACGCGACGGCAAGTGCGCAGGCAAACGGGCCCTTGAAACCTGCCGGACGGAAAAACAGGGTGGGTCGCCCGCGCGGGCTGCACCGTACGCGAACGGACGTGAGACAGCGCCGGATCCCGCTCAGCGCCAGCCGGCATCCACGAAATAACCGTGGCCCGTGCACATGCGCGCGTCGTCCGAGGCCAGGAACAGGACCAGGGCGGCGACGTCGGCCGGCTGGATCCGCCCGTCGAGGCATTGCGACGCGACGATCTCGGCCTCGCCGTCCGGGGTGTACCACGTCTCCTGGCGCGGGGTCTGGACGTTGCCCGGCAGGATGGAGGCCACCCGGATACCGTCGCGGCCGAGGTCGCGGGCCAGGGCGCGGCTCATCCCCTCGATGGCCGCCTTCGCGGTCTGGTAGACCGCCAAGTCCTTCAGACCGAGATGCCAGCTGATCGATCCGAAGTTCAGGATCGCGCCGCCACCGGCGCGGCGCATCGCCGGCACCGCCGCCTGCGCGGCGAAGAACAGGTGGCGCAGATTCACCGCGATCCGATCGTCCCAGTAGGCCGGCGTGACCTCGTCGAGCTTGTGTCGGTCGTCGTTGCCGGCATTGTTGACCAGTACGTCGAGGCCGCCGAGCGCGGCCTCGGCCTCAACCACCAGCGCGCGCACGGCCGCGACATCCGTGAGATCGCAGCGTCGATAAAGGGGCGCGTGCGCCGCGCCTGGGGAGAGGCGCGCGACCAGGATGTCGGCCGCGCCATCCGCGATGTCGCAGAACAGGACGCGCGCGCCCTGCGCGACGAACGCCTCGACGACGCCCTCGCCGATCCCCGACGCCCCCCCCGTCACCAGCACGCGCTTATCGCGGAGGCTCGGATAGATCGCCCGGTTCGCCGGCATGGATGGCATCGGTTGGCCTGCTCATAGGACCGCGCCCCGGTCCGACTTGTATGAGTTTTACCACGCGTTCGCCGGCATGCAACCGAGTGGGACAGGTCGGGGATTGGCGAAACGTTAACGATTCGCGAATGAGATCGGCGCGTCTTCTAGAAAGGAACGCGCCATGCCCCTGCGCCTGGAACTCAAGCCGTTCGAGCGCCTGATCGTCAACGGCGCCCTGTTGCGCAACGGGGACCGCCGCTCGACCTTCCTAATCGAGACGCAGTGCAAGTTCCTCCGCGAGAGCGAGATCATTACGGAGAGCGAGGCCGATACGGCCTGCAAGCAGCTCCACCTGACGCTGACGGTGATCTACCTGGCCGACGACCCGGCTCAGGGGATCGACCTGTTCTTCCGCCAAGCCACCGACCTGATCCGGCAGGCACCGGCGGCCGCGCCGCAGATCGCCGCCATCGCGGAGCTCGTCGAGACCGGCGAGCATTACCGCGCCCTCAAGCTGAGCCGGAAGCTCGTCGAGTGGGAGAGCGCGGGCCGGGCGCCCCCGTCGGACCCTCCGGCACCGACGGACGCCCCGTAGGCGGCGCCGGGGTTCAGCCCGGGTTGCCCTGAAGGCCGGCAGCCACGTGATTGTTGATCGAGACCAGCGTCGCGATCTTCTCCGGCGTCGGCGCGATCATCGTGTCGACGCAGCTGCGCAGGACGAATACGCCTAAGCGCCCCACGCCCTGCTTCACGTCGACGGGGAGCGGGTTCTCGTCGGCGGTCGCCTCCGAACTCAGCAGCGTCCAGACGCGCTGATTGTACGACAGCGCCTCATGGAGGCGGGCATTCTCCCCCGTATCGAGCGCTTGGCTGGCACCGAGCAGGCGTTGGGCCGCCTTCAGCAGGAGCTGGGATTCGGCCTCACGGGGCGTCAGCGCGCTGTGGGCGGTTCTGGCGTAAGCATTGGCGGCGTTGTTCATCGGCGGTGCGGACCCCGGCATCAGTCCTGCCGTCCGGGCAGGCTTGCCGTTAGCTGTCGCAGACCAGGAGTTAAGACTGCGTGTGCGTCGGGTCGGCCATGATAACGCCGGGTTGGACAACGACCACACTGTGTGGCCCCAGAGTCCGGCCTCGAATCAGGTCAGCAATGCTGAATTTTTTTCTCGGAACCGTGGCCGGCGGGCTCATCGTCGGCGTGCTGACCATCGCGGCCGTTCGGCAACCGGAGGTTCAGGCGCGCTTCGGTTTGAAGCCGCCGCCGGTGCCGGCGGCCCTGGCGGTGGTCACCAAGCCGCCGGAGCCGGATTGCGGCCGGCGCACGGATTCTACCCCCAAGGGGGCCGCGCAGGAGATCCTGTTCAACCGCCAGCGATTCTGGTCGGTCTCGCCGTGATCAGAGCGCTCCGATCAGCACCAGCAGCATCGTCGCCGCGACGGTGGTGCTGACGAAGCCGCACAGGGCGGCCGCGAAGGACGGGCCGGTCCGGACGGCGGACGATTCGGTCTCGTTCGGGAGCGTGGCGGAGGTCATCGGTGCAAAACCTTGTGGGCGACATGCGTCGCGCATGACAGGACGATGCTGCGGAAGCGGGCGGCCCGATGTGCGGATGCGCACGGTTCAGTCGCAGCGGTTGATTTTCTTGGCGATCCGCAGGCCCCGCAGCTCGCTCCGCAAGTCAATCGCCACAACGCCCTCGCCGCATCGTTCGAATGCATCACGGGCGTCGTCGTAGCGGTCGCCGACTTCGTCGAGCGTGTCGCAGACGCGGTCATGGTTGCCCAGACGCGCCTCCTGGCGCGCCTGGAAGCGCAGGGCATTCGCCTCATCGACCTTGCGCTGGGCCTCCAGGCACGCCGGCAGGGCCAGCGCCGAGGAGGTCAGGGCGAGGCCGGCCAGGGGGCCGGCGAGGCAACGGAGAAGAGCAGCCGAACTGGCTCTCACGGGGACACTCACACACGCGTTGGCAGGGCGGGCCGGGTCGGCACCGCCCGGTTTCTCGGGGCAGCGCATGACTGCCCCTTTCTGTCCGCTGAAACGGTGAAGCTGTGGTGAAGGTTCCGGCCGAGTCAGCGCTTCCCGCGCAGCCGGGAGGTGAGGATTGCGGGGAGCGTCACGGGCGCGGCGCCCATCGGGTCGACACCGACATCGTATTGCTTGGGCATCGGCTTTAGCTTGCCGTGGCTGTGCCCGTGCAGGTTGAGAGCGCCACGGCTCATCCCGTTCCAGGTGCGGAACGCGTAGTGGCAGAGGACCACCATCCGGCCTTCGACGTCGAACTCGGCGTAGTGGCGCACCGAGGCCCAACCGGGCGCCTCCAGGGTGTCGGGCCCGTCGTTGTTGCCGGCGATCAAATGCTTCTCGCCGGCGAGGCCGTCGAGGATCTCGCGGATGCGGGTTCCGGTTGGGCCGAGGGCGAAATCGCCGAGGTGCCAAACGGTGTCGCCGGGCGCCACGGTCGCGTTCCAGGCCGCGATCAGGCCGGCATCGTGGGCGGCGAGGTCCGGATAGGGCCTGTGGTCGAAGCGCAGGGCCCGCGGATCGCCGAAATGGGTGTCGCCCGTAAAGAAGATGGTCACCGATCGGCTCCGCCGGACACGAGATGGTTTCCGACAGACGATGCGCGGCGGCACGCTGTCTCGCGCCGAAGTGGGTGGCGGCCGGGAGGGTTCCCGCGAAACGTGACGCGCGGGCCCGTTGACGGCGGCCCTGCCCGCGGCGAAGCCTGCGCGTCAAAGACGAGGCGGGAGGATCCGACGATGCTGGGGACGGTGGGCTTCGCGTTCCTGGCCGGATGCCTGTCGATCCTATCCCCGTGCGTGCTGCCGCTGGTGCCGATCGTGCTGGGGACCGCGGCCTCGGAGCACCGGCTCGGGCCCCTGGCCCTGGCCGCGGGGCTGGCGATCAGCTTCACGGCGATCGGCCTGTTCGTGGCGACCGTCGGCTTCGCCATCGGCCTCGACGGGGACGTGTTCCGCAGCGCCGGCGCGGTCCTCATGGTGAGCGTGGGGCTCGTGCTGATGCTGCCGCGGCTCCAGGCCCGGGTCGCGACCGTGGCGGGACCGGTCGGCGCCTGGGCCGAGGAGCGGTTCGGCGGCGCCGGGCCGGGCGGGTTGCCCGGCCAGTTCGCCGTCGGGCTGCTGCTCGGGGCGGCCTGGAGCCCCTGTGTCGGCCCGACCCTCGGGGCCGCCTCTCTGATGGCGGCGCGGGGCGAGCATCTCGGGAGCGTCGCCCTGACGATGCTGGCGTTCGGGATCGGGGCCGCCCTGCCGCTGATGCTGCTCGGCTTCGTCTCCCGCGAGGCGCTGATGCGGTGGCGCGGCGGCCTCGCTTCGGCCGGCCGGGCCGCGAAGGCCGCCCTGGGCGCCGTGCTCGTCGTCCTGGGCCTGCTGGTGCTGACCGGCCTCGACAAGCGCACGGAGGCGGCCCTCGTCGCGGCCTCGCCGGACTGGCTCAACACGGTGACGACACGCTACTGACCGCCATCCTTCGGGACGATGACCGAGAGACAATCTTCAACATTCGCGTCCAGACTGCCGCCGCACACGCCGCCCGAGCCCCCTTGACCGACACCCCCGCCCCGCCATCGCTGGCCCATGGCATCGCCGGCTGGCCCTTCGGACCGGCCGTCACCGGCCCGGCCCGGCCGGCATCGCTGCCCGATGGGCGGCCCTGGCCGCGGATCCGCGTCGTCACCGTGGCCAGAGCCGGGGCAGACCTGCGCGAGACCGTGGCGTCTGTGCTGCGCCAGGATTATCCGGACCTCCGGCACGACCTCGTGGCGCCCGATGACGCGGGGCCGGCTGTCGCCCGGATGCTGGCCGATCCGGGTATCGACCATCTCGTCTTGCTCGCTCCGGGCGACCTCCTCGCCCCCGGGGCGCTGATCGCCCTGGCGCTGGAGGCGGCGCTGACGGGCGCCGCCGCGGTGACGGGCCTGCGCGTCCTGTTCGACGACGCGGTTCGCGGTCTCGACGTTGCGGATGGCGGGGTGCTCTGGGCACGCGCGGGCCTCGGCACCCAGGCCCGCCTCGACGCTGACGGGACGCTCGACCCGGCGGCCTGGTCGGCGATCCCGGATGGCGGCCGCGGCTGCGTCGGCCGCCCGGTCCTGCTGCACAGGCTGACGCAGGGATCAGCCGCGCCCGACGGTCTGTCGATCGTTTCTCTGACCGGAACGGGAACGCAGGGCGGGGCCGGCGTGGCGCAGCGGCGGCTGGCCGAAGCCCTGGCGCTCGCAGGCCATCGCGTCACACAGGTTATCCTGAGCGACCGCCCGGAAGCGGCCGAGTGGACCGATGCCTTCCCGCGGGCCGAGGCGGCGGTCGCGGCGGTTGCGCCCGACCTCGTCCTCGCCGGCAACCTGCACGGGGCGACGCGCAGCCTCGACGTGGTCGACCGCCTCGGGCGGCACGGCCCGGTCGCCCTGGTGCTGCACGACCTGTTCCCCCTGACCGGCCGGTGCTGCCACCCCCGGGATTGCGGCCGCGCCGCGATCGGCTGCGACGCCGCCTGTCCGGGTCCCGACGAGTACCCGCAGCTCGCCCCCGGCCGGATCGCCGGCATGCATGCCCGCAAGCGCGCGACGCTCGCCGGCCCCGCCGGCCCCTGGCTGCTCGCCAATTCCGACTGGACGCTGGCGCGCGCCCGGGCGCTGGCCCCTCCCGGCACCGTGGCGGAGCCGATCCGGCTCGCCTTCCCCACCGCGGTCTTCCGCCCGGGCGACCGTGCCGCCCTGCGCCGGAGGCTCGGCCTGCCGCCGGACGACGTGCTGATCCTGGTCTCCGCGGTGATCGTCGACGGGCCGGACAAGGGTTTCCAGGACCTGCGGGCGGCCCTGCAGGCGGTGGCGCGGCCGGGCGTGGGCTTCGTGGCGGTGGGCCGCCTCGATGATCCCGCCCGGTTCGGGATCGCCAACCTGGTCGCGCCGGGGCTGATCGCCGACGAGGACACCCTGGCGGCCTGGTATGGCGCCTGCGATCTTCACGTCACCGCGAGCCGGCACGAGACCCTCGGGCAGACGCCGATCGAGGCCGGCCTGTGCGGCGTGCCGACCCTGGCCTACCGCACCTCCGGTCTCACCTCCGCGGTGATCGACGGCGTGTCGGGCCGCCTCGTGCCCATGGAGCCCGGCGCCCTCGCCGGGGCACTGGGGACGCTGGTCGGCGATCCGGAGGCGCGCGCCCGGCTCGGCGCCTTCGCGCGGATCGCCCTGGAAAGCCGCTACAGCCCGGCCGCCGCCGTCCTGTCCCTTGAAACCGTCTTGCGGCGGCACGGGCTCGGGGACGTGGCGGTGCGGCCGCGTTTCGCCCCGGCGATGCTCGGCCATTTCCCGTTCGCGGCCGAGCGGCAGGCGGGCACGGCCGGAACCGTTGCGCCGGCCTCGCCGCCGCTGGTGCGCCGGCTGCGCCGAGCCAAGCAGATGGTCCTCGGGCGGCGGATGCCCCTCCTCGTGCGCCGCTGCCTCTACCTCGCGGGAACGCTGCGCCGGAGCGCCCCGTGAGCGCGGGACCGGCGGGCGCGATCCAGCGGATCTATCTCGACCAGACGCACCTGCGCGGCCACGTCACCGGGATCGAGCGGGTCACCCTCGACCTGTTCGCCCCCGAGCGGCTCGCCCCGCACGCGGTCCATCCGGTCACCAGCCGATCGCTGCCGGGCATGATCGGCGCGCAGCAGCTCACGCTCCCCCTGCGCGCAATTCGGGACCGGGACGCGCTCGTCCTGTTCCCGGGCTTTCCGCCGGGACCGCTCTGCGCGCTCGCGGCGTCCCGCTGCCTGCTCTACGTGCACGACACCTTCCTCCTGACCCGCCCGGAGGATCTGAGCCTGCGTAGCCGGCTCTACATGAGTCCGAGCTTCGCCCTGGCCCTGCGCTGGTGCCCGAACCTGTTCGTCAACAGCCGGACCACCGGCGCGGCCGTGCGCGCCGTCTGCGCGCGCGGGGCCCGGGTCGCGCTGCTGCGGCCGCCCGTGCGCGACGCGTTCGGCCTGGGCGACCTTTCGGGACCGGCGCCCTACGCGCCCGGCGGCACGGTGCGGCTCCTCGCCATCGGGACGGTCGAGCCCCGGAAGAACTACCCGGCCGCCCTCGCCCTGACGGCGGCGCTGATCCGCGCCGGCGTGCCGGCGGAACTGCACCTCGTGGGCCGGGTCGGCTGGGGCCGGCACGCCTTCCTGGACGATCCCCCACCCTTCCTGCACCGGCACGGCTACCTGTCCGATGCCGCGCTGCGGGATCTCGTGGCCTCGTGCCACGTGCTGCTCTCGACGTCGAAGGCGGAGGGGCTCGGCCTGCCGCTGCTGGAGGTCCAGCATGGCGGCTTGCCGGTGGTGGCGCCGGACGAGGCCGTCTTCCGAGAGGTGCTGGGCCGCTCCGGCCTGCTGATCCGCCCGGAAGAGCCGGACGCCGCCGCTTCGGCCCTGATGGCCTGGCTGTCCGGGGACGGCCTGGCCCGCGCGGCCGGTGCCAGCCGGGACAACGTAGTGCGGTGGAACGCCGCGGCAGCCGGCGACGCGGTGCGCTTTCACCGCTTCCTCGCGGGCGATCCCGCCGCCTACGGCGCCGTGGATTCCGTTGTCGCGTCCGCGGATTTTGGCTGAGGCGACCTACGTAGTCCCCGACAAGAGCGCAGCGTTTATCGCCTTAAAGGTGTGGGATTTCAATTCGTCGCCGGGGGCTTAATCTAGGCGCGCGCTGGTGCCGCCTCCGGAACAAAGCGGGAGTACTTTGTCGGTATGCCGATTGCTCATGTACCGTCGAAGACACCGTTCTCGCCGGTGTCCTGTCCCGGATCGGCACGGAGCTGATCAGAACGGGAACAGGACGGCGACGGGGATGGTGGGCGGCAGGGTCCGCCCCAGCAGGTCAGGGAGCGAGGCGTATGTTCGACTTCTCGACACGAATAAGCGGTGAGCAGCCAGTCCGGATCGTACTTCCGGAGACGGCGCCACGAACGGATCCCCAGGTGATCCTGCGACGCCTGTGGCGGGGACGCGGGTTCATCGCCCTGAGCGCCCTGTTCATGGTCGCGGTGGCGGTGGCGCTGCTCGGCCTGATCCCGCCGCGCTACACGTCCAGCATCCAGGTGCTGGTCGATCCGAGCGACCTGCGCGTCGTCGAGAACGACGTGAACGCCCGCCAGCCCCAGGCGGATAGCGGCGTCTCCATCGCCGAGAGCCAGGTGCGGGTGATCCAGTCCGACAGCGTCCTGCGCCGGGTGATCGCGAAGCTGCACCTCGATCAGGACGACGAGTTCGCCCTACCGGACGGCAACAATCCGACCCTCGACTGGATCAAGGGCGCGCTCGGCATGATGCCCCCGGCCGCGAGCCGGGACCCGGTCAACATCGCCCTCGACACGCTCCAGAACCGGCTCAGCGTCCGCCGGGCCGAGCGGACCTTCGTGATCGACATCTCGGTGCAGTCCCGTGATCCCGAGAAGGCCGCGCAGATCGCCAACGCCGTCGGCGATGCCTATTTCGCCGAGGAGACCGCGGCCCGGACCGAGACCGCGCGGCGCGCCTCGGACGCCCTGGCCGGCCGGCTCGCCAGCCTGAAGCGCGACGTCGAGCAGGCCGAGGGCGCGGTCGTCCGCTACCGCGAGGATCACAAGCTCGTGGCGTCGAGCGGGCGCCTCCTCACGGACCAGCAGCTCGGCGACCTCAACCAGCAGCTGGTCACGGCCTCGATCAAGACCGCGGAGGCCAAGTCGCGCCTCGATCAGGCCCGCAAGATGCGCTCCTCGGATCCGAGCACGGCGCTCCCGGAGATGCTGCAATCGCTGGAGATGCAGGCCCTGCGCCAGCAATACGCGACGCTGTCGCGCAACACCGCCGAGCTCGCCACCCGCCTCGGCGAGCGTCACCCGGCCATGGCCGAGCAATACGCCCAGCAGCGCGATCTCCAGCGCCTGATCCAGCGCGAGAAGGAGCGGATCATCGACACGACCCAGAAGGACTACGACCGCGCCGCCGCCAGCGAGACGGCGATCCGGTCCAGTCTCGACCGGGTCAAGACCGAGACGGTGTCCAGCGACCGGGCCTATGTGGGCCTGCGCGAGCTGGAGCGGACCCTCGAAGCCCGCCGGGGCGTCTACGAGGCCTACCTGAAGCGTGCCCGCGAGGCGAGCGAACAGGAGCGGCTCAACACCACCAACGTCCGGATCATCTCGGCGGCGATCCCCGCCCGCCAGCGGACCTTCCCGCCGTCCCCGAAGATCGTCCTGCCGGTGGCCCTGGTGCTGGGCCTGCTCCTCGGCGGCGCCATCGCCCTGGCGCTCGGCGCCGGCAGCGACCGCCGCCGCACGCAGCGCGCCACCATCCGTCCCGCCGCGAGCTTCCGAGCCGCCGATGCGTAAGTTCTGGCCTCTCGCACTCGACCTCGACGCGGCGGACGCGCTTCATCGGGATGTGGGCACCCTGCGGCTGCCCACCGCCCGGCACCCCGGCCCGGCCCTGACGAGCCCGACCGTCGAACTGTTCGGCCTGCGCTTCAACACCGCCAGTGCCGAAACGATCGTGGCCGCGGTGGCGGCCCGGCGGGACGACGGGCCGCGCATGATCGTGACGGCCAATGTCGACCACATCGTCCAACTCAGCGCGGATACGGGTTTCCGCAACGCCTACCATCGGGCCGCCGCCCGGACCCTCGACGGCATGCCGCTGGTCTGGCTGGCGCGGGCGGCCTGCCGCCGGCCTGTCCATCGGGTAACCGGCCACGATCTCCTGGCCTGTGTCCTGAACGACCCGCCTGCCTTCGCCCGGCGGATCTTCCTGGTCTCGGCCCGCCAGGACGCGGCGGACGCGCTGGCGGCCCGCCTGCGGGCGCAGGGCCTGCCGGACGGGGCGGTGGCGAGCGCCGTGCCGCCCTTCGGCTTCGAGGCCGACCGGGATTACAGCCGCGCCCTGGCGAAGCGGATCCGGGCCCACGGGACGACATTGCTGGTGATGGGCGTCGGCGCACCGAAATCCGAGATCTGGGTCGACCGGAATCGGGCGGCTTTGGGCGATCCTGTGGTGTTCTGCGTCGGCGACGCGCTGAACGTCGCCGCCGGCTACCTGAACCGCGCCCCGGGCCTGATGCAGCGCCTCGGCCTCGAATGGATCTTCCGCTTCCTCCAGGCGCCGCGACGGCTGTTCCACCGCTACTTCATCAAGTCCTGGCGCTTCATCGGGATCGTCGCCCGGGACCGGCTCGCCCGTCGCGGCGGCTAGCGCCTGGGCCCGGAGGGCGCCACGCGGCAGGGCCGTGGCCGTCCCGCCGGCATCCCACCCTTCCCACGATGCGGATTACGGTGTTCACAGATCGGTTCCGGATGCAGGCAATGGCCGGACCCACGCGCCCTCCCCCCTCTGTGGGTTGCCGGATTCACGCTTCGCAGTCTGACACCGACATCATGAGAACAGACCCCTTTTCCCCTCCCCCTTGCGGGGAGGGGCCGGGGGTGGGGGTGGTGTAGACGGCACCGCACCACGCCCACTTCACAACACCTCCCCGCAAGCGCGAGCGATCCCGGGCAAACCCGGGATCGCCAGGGGAGGAGAGAGCGTCTCGGCCAGCAATCTGTGAATAGCGTAGCTCTGTGGGGGAGGGAGGGCGCGGGTCGGATCGCCCGAATCCCGTGAAGACCGGAACTCGCCAGCCTATCGTGGACCGTGGGAAATCGCGCCCGGGACGAGACTCCAACCTCAACCGGCATCCGAGAACAGATCGGGCCGCCGCAACTGCAGAGCGAACAGCAGCGCGAGCGACTTCATGTCGTTGAGCCCTCCGTCGCGGCTCATGGCGGCGAGTTCCCGGAGCGGGATCTCGTGGACCGCCACCGCCTCGCCCTCCGCCGCCAGTCCGCCGCCGGCCCCGGTCCGGTCCTGCGCCCCGTAGGCGGCCAGGAACAGGTCCATCCGCTCGGTGGAGATTCCGGGCATCGACCAGGCGCTGGCGACGAAGTCGAGCGGGCCCAGGCGAAGACCCGTCTCCTCCATCGCCTCGCGCCGCGCCTCGTCCTCGGCCGCCCCCTCGTCGAGCAGTCCCGCCGGCACCTCCAGGTGGGTCGGCGGACCGTCGGAATAGAGGACCGGGGCGCGGAACTGCGAGACCAGCGTGGCGACCCGCCGGTCCGGATCGTAGGGCAGGACAGCGACCGCCCGGCCGTGATCCTCGATCTCCCGGGTGATGCGTGTCCCGTCCGCCTGCATCACTTCGGCCACGAGGAAGCGTGCCCAGCCGTCGTGCACGAGGCGCACGCCCCCGATCCGCAATGCCATGCCGGCCCCACCCCGCCCATCAGATCCTGACGGATCGTTCAGGAATGCGGCGGCTTCGCGGAGAGCGAGATGCGGAAGCGCAGGCGATCCCCGAGCCGCTCGGCCGCGTCGAGACGGGCGCCCTCCTCGCGCACGAGGTTCGGGATGTCGATCATCGCCAGCGGGTCGGTGCAGGTGACCACGAGGGACCGGCCGGCGGGCAGGCGCCGGAGCGCCTTGCGGGTCCGCAGGACCGGCAGCGGGCATTTCAGCCCGCTCAGGTCGAGGGCGATGCAGTCCGGCTCGTCCCGCACACGGCAAACTCCCGCGCCGCCCGCCGGGCCGACGCCGGGAGCCTCATAGCGGACGGCCCGCGGAAGCGGAATCACCGGGAAGCGCTCGTCCCGTCAGCCCATCGTCTCGCGGGCGAAAACCGGCCGGCACTCACCACTCGTAGGAGCCGAAGGCCGGACCGTAATAGCCGGCCGGGTCGGACCAGCTGTAGCGCGGACCGTTGTATCCGTAATCGAACCCCCGCGGGCGTACCGGCGCGTAGGCGTAACCGTAGCCGAACGGCACCGGGTATTGGTACTCGCCGTAGTAGCTGTAGCGCGGCGGTACCCGCGTGACGTCACCGCCGACCGGGCGCCGGCTCTGGCCGACCGGCGCGCGCCCATAACCGTCGAGCGGCGGGTCGGCGGCCAAGCTGGTACCGGCACTCAACGGAAGGAATGCCACCCCGGCCAGGATGGCGGCGGTGAAGCGGAACATGGAACGGTCTCCAATTGGCGGCTGGCTGAGCCTCGGACCGTTCCGATAGCATGCGCGACGTTGAGTCGCGCCTGCGATCACGCCATCAGACAGCCCTCAGAACACGCATTCCGAGAAGGCGGGCCGCACGCAGGCGCCCCAGCGGCCCTCGTAATCGGCGAGCAGCTCGTCGGCCCGGGTCCTGCCGGCCGCGACGATCGCTTCGAGCGGCTGGAGGAAGATCGTCTCGTCGCGACCCTCGGCATCGCGCCGGCCGCGGGCCCGCAGGCCGGACCGGGCGATGCCCAACGCCTCGGCCGCGACCGCGCCGAGCGTCGTGTTCGCCACCGGGGTCGCGAGCCCGAGGCGCGGCGCAGTCGCCCGCGCGGCCTCCCGGCTGGCCGCGTTCCATCCCTTCACGAGGTCGAGGGCGGCGTCGAGGGCCGATTCGTCGTAGAGCAGCCCGGTCCAGAAGGCGGCCTGCGCGGCGATCATCCCGGGGTCGCCGACATCCGCCCCGCGCATCTCCAGGAAGCGCTTCAGCCGAACTTCGGGAAAGGCGGTCGAGGCGTGGTTCGCCCAATCGGCCACCGTGGCGTATTCCCCTGGGAGCTGCGGCAGCCGGCCGGCCATCAGGTCGCGGAATGATGCGCCCGAGACGTCGTGATAGATGTCACCGCGCTTCACGAAGTACATCGGCATGTCGAGCAGCCAGTCGACATAGGCCTCGTAGCCGAATCCGGCCTCGAAGGCGAAGGGCAGCATGCCGGTGCGGTCGGCGTCGGTGTCGCGCCAGATCTCGGAGCGGCGCGACAGGAACCCGTTCGGCCGGCCATCGGTGAAGGGGGAATTGGCGAACAGCGCGGTGGCGACCGGCTGGAGCGCCAGGGAGGCGCGCATCTTGCGCACCATGTCGGCCTCGGAGGCGAAGTCGAGATTCACCTGCACGGTGGCGGTGCGCAGCATCATGTCGAGGCCGAGGGAGCCGACCTTCGGCATGTAGGACGCCATGATCCGGTAGCGGCTCTTGGGCATCACCGGGGTCTCGTCGCGACGCCAGCGCGGGCTCATGCCGAGGGTCAGGAAGCCGATGCCCAGGGGATCGGCCACCCGCTTCGTGGCCGCCAGATGGGTCGCGAGTTCCGCCGCGGTGGCGTGGACGTCGGGCAGCGCCGCCCCGGACAGTTCGAACTGGCCGCCGGGCTCGATCGAGATCGCCCCGCCCTCCTCGGCCGCCAGGCCGATGATGCTGCCTCGGTCGAGGATCGGCTCCCAGCCGGTCTCCCGGGCGAGTCCCTCCAAGAGGGCGCGAATGCCCCGATCCCCGTCATAGGGAACCGGGTCCCGGCCGTCCCGGTAGAACGGGATCTTCTCGTGCTCGGTCCCGATGGCGAACCGCCCGCGCGGCTTCTCGCCCGCCGCGAACCATTCGATCAGTTCAGCGCGCGTGGTGAGCGGCGTGATGTCGTTGCTGTCGCGCGCCATGCGCTGCCTGCCCGTGCGTCTGAACTGAGCCTATGATGTAGGCGCGCCGAGGTTGCTCCGGCGGGTCCGACCGGTCCACCCCGCTCTCACGAACGGGGCCCGGGCGGACACCCGCCCCCGACCCCGACGAGCGCGCGGCGCGGGCGGCGTCCGCCCACGGACATAGTCGAGGCGCCGGGAACCCACAACGCGGCGCCGTGAGCCGGCGGGCTCCGACCCGTCCCATCCCGGGAAACAATCGCCGGCTGGCCCCCCTCATGTGCGCCGGCACACATCGATCGGGACGGGGATGCTCCGTTACCGGGCGTCGCCGAGCACCGCCTGGACCAGGGCCAGGACGGCGACGGCCGCGGTGTCGGCCCGGAGGATCCGCGGTCCCAGGGAGAGGGCGACGGTGTTGGGCCGCGCTCGGATCAGGTCCCGCTCCTCCGCGGAGAAGCCGCCCTCCGGGCCGACCAGCACGGCGAGCGGCGGCGGCGCAAGCGGATCGGCCGCCGCGGCGAGCGCCCGCATCGGATCGCGTACGGGCGCGTCCTCGTCGCAGAACACCAGGAGCCGCTCCGGGGCGAGGCCGGCCAGGGCCTCGGGCAGCCGTTCGGGCTCCGGACAGTCCGGGATCGCCAGGATGCCGCATTGCTCGGCGGCCTCGACGGCGTTGGCGCGCAGCCGGTCCATGTTGACCCGCTCGCCCTGCGTGTACCGCGTGATGACGGGCCAGATCGTGCCCGCGCCCATCTCGACCGACTTCTGCGCGAGGTAATCCAGGCGCGCACTCTTCACGGGTGCAAACAGGTAATGGAGGTCGGCGGGCGCGGGCTGCGGGCGGGTCTGCGCGGCGACGTGCAGGTCGGCGCCCTTTCGCCCGGTCTGGACCAGACGGGCGCGCCACTCGCCGTCGCGGCCGTTGAACACCAGGACGGGATCGTCCGGCCCGCGGCGCAGCACGGTGAGCAGGTAGTTGGCCTGCGCCCGGTCGAGGGGCAGAATCACGCCCGCGGCGAGATCGGCCGCCACGTGGAGGCGTGGAGCAGTGAAGTCGTAGGCCGGCATGCGGGCGTGGTCGCCCGGCGCCGCCGGCCTGTCAACGCGGGACCGATCCCTCGACATGTTGCGAAAAGGTTACGACGCCTGGTTTTTCGCGCCGGGCCCACAGCCGCATGGCGTCGCCCGTTTGCCGCTCGATTGACGCCACATTCCTATGGCGAACCCACAGTTACGTGAAGGAAGCCGGCCGCACGCGGATTCGGCAGGGTCGTCGAGGGAGTCGCGGGATGGCGAAGAGGAGCTTGGGTCTGGGGGCTGCGGTGCTGGCCGGCACCGTCCTGTTCGGGACGGCGGCCTTCGCACAGGGCGCCGCGCCGGAATGCGGCGCCATCCAGAAGACCTTGGCCGAGCGCAAGGCGCTGGTCGGGCGGGCCAATGCGGCCTCCCAGACGAAGAAGAAGATGACGCCGCAGGAAGCCTGCGCCCTGTTCGGGAAGCTTCAGACCAACGGCGCCGAGGGCATGAAGTGGATCACCGCCAACAAGGAATGGTGCTCGATCCCGGATTCCTTCGCCGAAGGCTTCAAGGCCGACCACATGAAGGTCAGCGGTATCCGCACCAAGATCTGCAGCGTCGCCGCCCAGGCGACCAAGATGGAGGCGCAGGCCCGTGCCCAGGCTCAGGCGCAGGCCAATGGCGGCGGCGGCGGCCTGCTCGGAGGCCCGGGCTTGACCGGCAGCTTCAAGCTGCCGCAGGGCGCTCTGTAAGCACGTCTGCGAGGCTCACGGATCCGGCGCGGATCCTCCCTCTGCGGCGGGGGAGGATCGAGATGCGGGACGACCGGAGAGCCGACCGATGAGCGGGCCACCGACGGGCGGGACGGCGATCGAGGATGGGCGCCCGGCCGACGCCGTCACAGGCCACTGGGTCGAGCGGGTCGCGCCGCGGCCGTGGCGCCCCTATCTGCGCCTCGCGCGCATCGACCGGCCGGTCGGCTGGTGGCTGCTGCTCCTCCCGTGCTGGTGGTCGGCCGCGCTGGCGGCGATCGCGGCGGACCAGTCCTTCCCCGATCCCTGGCACTGCCTGCTGTTCCTGATCGGGGCGGTGGCGATGCGCGGGGCGGGCTCGACCTACAACGACATCGCCGACCGCGACCTCGACGCGCAGGTCGAGCGCACCCGCCTGCGCCCCCTCCCCTCGGGGCAGATCCGCCCGCGCCACGCCGCCCTGTTCCTGATGGTCCAGGCCCTGGTCGGGCTGGCGGTGCTCCTGCAGTTCAACGAGCAGGCGATCCTCGTCGGGCTGTGCTCGCTCCTGCCGGTGGCGATCTACCCGTTCATGAAGCGCGTCATGCCCCTGCCCCAGGCCGTCCTCGGGCTGGCCTTCGCCTGGGGGGCGCTGATGGGCTGGGTCGCGGTCTTCGCCCGCCTCGATGCGCCGGCGCTGCTGCTCTATGCGGGCGCGCTGTCCTGGGTGGTCGGATACGATACGATCTACGCGGTGCAGGATATCGAGGACGACGAGATCGCCGGGATCCGCTCCTCCGCCCGCCTGTTCGGACGGCATGTGAGAGGCGCCGTCGGCCTGTGCTACGCCCTGGCGGCCCTGTTCGTGGGGCTCGCTGCCTGGGCGGCCGGGGCGGGCCTGATGGGCTTCCTCGGGGTCGCGGCCTTCGCCGGACATCTCGCCTGGCAGATTCGGTCGCTCAAGGAGCGCGACGGGCGCGGGGCCCTGATGCTGTTCCGGTCGAACCGGGATGCCGGCCTGATCCTGTTCGCCGGCCTTGCCACGGACGCGCTGCTGCGCGGTCTCGCCTGAGAGCCGTCGGGGCGGTCAGGTGCGGGCGATGATCTCGTTCTCGCCGCGGAAGATCTGCGGCCGCGCCGGGAGGCGTCCGGTCTTGCGGCGGGTCAGGAACCGCGGGCGGCGGCCGCCGAGCCCGGCATGACGGCGCCGGATGCGCACCCGACCGAGGATCACGCGGCCGAGCTGTTCGGTCACGGGGACGCGCACCCCGTCCTCGCGGACGATCATCCGCGCCAGACCGGCGCGGGCCGCGATGTCGCGCCACACCGCGACCACGTCGTCCTCGTCGAAGCTGCCGAGGCGATGCAGTTCCTCGCCCTCGGCATCGACCAGGATCAGGCTGAACCGGTCGGACCCGGTGATCTCGGCATCCTCGACGGCGTAGGCGAGCGCGATCCCGGTGGCCCTGCGGGCGCCGGGGGTGCGGCCGATCACCGGAAGCGGCGAGACCATTAGGTGGGGGGGGGCCTCGGCACCCTGCATGCGCTGTCCCGCGTGATGTTCGTCCACGAACGGCGAAGTGTTCATCGGTCCGGATCCCTTGAGCAAGTGGCGGCACCGACCGGGCCGTCCGTTATGCCAAGCAAAATCGCACCCGAACTCCTCCACGCCGCTTAAGAGCCGTCCTTAAGCGATTCTGGACGGCGCCGTCATTTGCGGAATGCTCAATGCTTCCTTGAATGCTCAACATTTCCTTGCGCGGATTGGTCGTTATCGATTGATCAACCAGCATCCTTGTGGCGGTGCGGGCGGCGCCGTACAACGGCAGGGTCGGGTGCGCGATCCTTCCGCGCCCGGCCCCCTCAGCCCGAATGCGCGGACGTCCGTTCGACCGGATGCACGGTGCGGCGGGGCTCTCCGGCCCTCACGGATCTTACGCGGAGCGCGATGCCCGAGCCTCTCACCGACGATGCGGTATCCGCCCTGATGCCGGAGCTGCGCGCCGTCATGCGCGAGGCCGCCGACATCGCGCGGCCCTTCTTCCGGCTCGGCGGTCAGACCTCCGCCCGGATCTGGTCGAAGGCCGGCGGCTCGCCGGTGACCGAAGCCGACGTCGCGGTGGACGCCTTCCTGAAGGTCCGCCTCAGCGCGCTCGTCCCGCGGGCGGCGTGGCTGTCGGAGGAGACGGCGGACGATCCGGCCCGCCTCGGCCACGACCTCGTCTGGATTGTCGACCCGATCGACGGGACCCGGGCGTTCCTATCGGGCCATCCGGATTGGTCGATCGCGGTGGCGCTGCTGGCCGACGGCGAGCCGGTGATCGGATTCGTCCACGCGCCGGTCGGCGACGCGGATTACGAGGCGGTGCACGGGCGCGGCGCGACCCGGAACGGCGTACCGATCCGGGTCGATCCCCGCGCGCGCCTCGCCGGCGCGCGCATCACCGGCCCGAAGCCGATGCTCGACCGCCTGGCACGGGGTGCCGGGCCGAATCCCGACTTCGAATCGATCGCCCGGATCCCGTCCCTCGCCCTGCGGCTCGCGCGGGTGGCGGACGGGACCGTCGATATCGGAATGGTGTCCGGTCACGCCCGCGACTGGGATCTCGCGGCGGCGGACCTCGTCCTGCGGGAGGCCGGCGGGGTCGTCTGCGACTTCACGGGCGCAGCGACCCCCTACAACCGGCCCGACCCGGTTCACGGCGAACTCCTCGCCGCCTCGACGGCCCTGCGCGATCCCGTCCTGGCGGCCTGGGGCCGCTGAGGACGGCGGCGCCGGCCGTTGTCAGGCCGCCACAGCGGCTTCGCGCACCATGACCGCGGCAGGGGCGAGCCCGAGGCGGTCGGCGAGATGCCAGTGCAGTTCCCGTGAGGAATGGTAGTTGTAGGACCGGTCGATCAGGTGACTGACATCGATCCCGGTATGGTCCGCGGTCCTGGCCTGGGCCAGCTTGCCGACCCGGAAGGTCGGGGCGTCCGTCACCGGTGAACGGATGCCGCGGCGGCGTGTGTACTCGAACAACATAAGTGTTTTTCTTTTCTGGTCTTTTCTGGACCGGACGTTCGTACCGCCCGGTATCGTGTTGGGGATTTGCCTCCGGCGCGACCTGGGACCGGGCGGTTTCGCCCGGGACGGTAGCGTCGGAAGGGAGAGCCGCATCGTGCGGCCGAATCAGGGTCCCGCCGCGGTCTCCCGCCGGGCGGGAGCCCCGCGGGCATCGATCCGCGCGGGGGATTGGCGCGGGACCCGCAGAGCCGGAAGGATCAGGCTGCCTGCAGGTTGCTGGCGGCGTCCTTGCCGCTGCGCTTGTCGGTCAGGATCTCGTAAGAGACCCGCTGGCCTTCGATGAGATTGCGCATTCCGGCGCGCTCGACGGCCGAGATGTGAACGAACACGTCCTTGCCGCCATCGTCGGGCTGGATGAAACCGTAGCCCTTCGTCTCATTGTACCATTTAACAGTGCCGGTATTCACGTATTGTACCTCGTTCGTGCATGGGCCATTCGCGCGGCACGAGGGCCGCGTGATGCACCATGGTCTTTCTGGATTTGGCCAGGGTGGCGGGGCGCGAGACGCTGAACCGTGTAAAGCGTCAGCCTCGGTGGGTAAGCCCCCCGAGGACGTATTTAATCGCTCGCTGCGGCCGCAACAAGGCGCCGGCCGCGTATCTTCTGCGTCGCAGGCCGGGACGAAGGCGCGGCCGCGGCGCGCCGCCCCCTGTGTTTTCGGGCCTCCGCGATGCATATACGGAGTGCGTGCAAGCAGTTACGACGCGCGGCTCTGGACGATACATGGCAGGCATATCGGTCTCGCTGGACGGTGCGAACATCCAGCTGTCCTTCCAGAAGGACGATCAAGCGACGGCGGTGGTGATGGATGCCCGGGCCGCCCGCGCCCTGGTGCGCGCCGTCGGGCAGCTGCTGACGGCGATCGACGACACCGACGAGCCGGACATGACCGACGAGATGGGCGACGAGGACATCGCCATGCTCGAAGTGACATCCTCGGCGATCGAGATCGGCACCGACGACGAGGGCCAGGCGGTGGTCGCTCTTCAGGCCGGCGCGTTGCCGCCGTTCCAGCTACGCCTGACCGACGAAGAGGCCCGCCACGTGGTGACGAGCCTCTCGGAGATCCTCAACGCGCCGCGCGACGTTCGCACTTCGCACGGCGGCCACTGACGCTCGGATCACATGCGCGTGCCGGGATCGGTGGGTGTGCCGGGGAAGACGTCGGGCTCGGAGCCCGGACCGCCCGGTTCGCCGATGCCGGGATCGTTCACCGGATAGGGTGTGCGCGGTCCGGTCGGCCCGATATCGGGCTCCTCGTCGGGGATCGGCGGGGGCGGCGGCAGATCGCCGGGCGTGGGCTCGGGTAGGCCGGGATTGGCCATGACGCGGCTCCTGTTGGCTTGGGATCGGGACCAACGGACCGGGCTCGCGTGGGTTCCGAGGCCGCGTGGCGGGTTCGCGACCTGGCTGGACACCGGAACGGCGCGCTCGGCGTCGGGATTGGCCGCTATCCGCGCTCGCCCGCGATCTCGAGCACCGTGCAACCGCATATCGGCCGCCCGTACTCGTCGGTCCCCTCGACGTTGACGCGGTGCGCACCCGGCGCGAGGTCGTCGGGCAGCCGCGCCGTCCAGATGTGGGTCGAGGGCGTCGCCTGCACCCAGCTCTTCTTGGTCTCCGGGTAGCGCGCAAAGAGTTCGGTGACGAAGGGGTCGAGCCGGCGAGTCCGCGCCATCGCCAGCGGCGGCCGGTCGCCGATCCGGGCGGTCAGGCGCGTGCGCGGCCCGCCGTCGAACACGTTCACCACCAGGGTTGTGTCGGGAAGCGCGTCCTGCGGCACCGGCGGCCGGAGACCCTGGACCGGCCGGGTCAAGCGGATCACCTCCACGGCGCCGACGCGCGCCTCGCTCTCGAACAGGATGCGCATCGTCTCGTCGGGCTGGCCCTGCGCGGCGACGTAGCGGGTCGTGTAGTCGGTGCCGCGGATCGACAGGACGTGGAAGCCATTCGGCGTCCCGTCGCGGCTGTCGGCCGAGGGGATGCCGGTGCGCGTGTCGGGCCCGCTCCACCACGAGCCCGAGACGGCGGTCAGCACGTGATGGTGGTGCCCGTCGGCCGGGTAATGGTGCTCGGTCGTGTGGGTGTGGCCCGCGAGGCTCAGCACCCGGCGCCCCGCCAGCAGATCGAGGAGGGCAGCGCGGTCGAGGGTGATGCCGTGGGGATCGTCGGGCGTCGTATCGGTGAACAGCGGGATGTGCATGGCCAGCACGATCAGGTCGTCCTGCGGGATCTCCGGCAGGAGGTTGCGCAGGAAGGCCAGGCTGCGCTCGCCGATATGCCCCCGGTAGGTGTTGGCGCCGACCGGGACCGGCGGCCCCAACCACTCGACGTTGTCGAGCATCACGAACCAGGCCCGCCCGTGCCGGAACGCGTAGGTCGGCGCGCCGTAGACCCGCTTCCAGGTCTCGCGGCTGTAGCGGGCATCCGGAGCCTGCATGTTGAGATCGTGGTTGCCCGGCAGGCTGTACCAGGGCAGCCCGATCCGCCCGACGATGCGGTTGGACCGGCCGTAGAGCGAGAGATCGTCGAACAGGACGTCGCCGGCGGTCAGGCCGAAGGCCGCCGGGATCGCCATGGCGCGGGCGACCGCCGTATCCCGCACGTGGTCGAGTTCGAACCGGCTCTCGGGCTGGGGATCGGTGAACAGGACGACATCGAAATCCGCCGGCTCATCGACCCGGGTCAGGGTGAAGTCGATGGACGCCGGCAGCGGCCCGGTCGGCGCGACCCCGGGATAGCGCAGGCCGATCTCGGCGGGCGTGCCGTTGGGCTGGTGGATGTAGGAATGGCGCGGCACGTTGTCGGCGTCGCGCGGGAGGGCGTAGCCCGGCGGCTTGATCACGAAGACGGCCCCGTCGCCCGGCATCGGCAGGCGATAGCGGCCCTGATCGTCCGTGCGCGCGATCTCGCGGCCGTTCGAGACCAGTACGCCGGGGAGCGGAGTCCGGCCGGCCCCGGCCGTGGCGCCGGCATAGACGATCCCGGTGGCCTCCGCAGCCCCCTGCGCCTCTGCCCGGCCGGCCACGAGCCCCAATCCGGCGAGGCCCGCCACGGTCTCCCGGCGGGTAAGGCGTCCATCTCCAGAGGTCGATTCGCGCGACATCGGGGCTCCTGTCGGGATTCCAAGCCAGTGCCGAGGCAGGAAGCCGGCAAACCCGCTCCCGCGACGTGGCCCCAGCGGCCAAGCAGATCCGTTTGACCGGGCGATGACAGCAACGTTCCCAAACGCGCGAGGCCCGCATCTCGGGGGAGATGCGGGCCTCGGATGATCCGGAAGCGGGTCGGCAGCGCCGGTCGGCGGACTATTCCTCGTCGCCGGGCTCGAAAGTCTGCGGCATCGGCTCGGCGCTGGCGACCGGGGTCGGCGCGCCGATGGTCGAGGGGACGTTCACGCCGTCGCGCTTGTAGATGTCGTCGCGGAACTGAACCACGCCGTCCGGGGTCGACCAGGCCGTGATGTAGGTCCAGTAGACCGGCACCGGCTGGGCGATGTTGGCGTCGACGCGCTTGCCGCTCTCGATCGCCTCCTCGACCTTCTGGCGGTCCCAGCCGGGCGTGTCCTTCAGGAGCCACGTGATGTACTCGCGCACGTTCTGCACGCGCACGCAGCCCGACGAGATGAAGCGGAAATCGTCGCCGAACACGCCCTTGGTGTTCGTGTCGTGCATGAACACGCCGTAGGGGTTCGGGATGTTGATCCGGACGATGCCCATCGAGTTGAAGTCGGCGCCGGAATCCTGCCGATAGGTGTAGCGCGTGCCCTCGTCGGAGTTCCAGTTCACCGATTTCGGCGAGACCTCCTGGCCGTTCGACAGGATGCGGATCCGGTTGTCCGTGAGGTAGTTCGGATCCTTCTGCATCTTCGGGATCAGGTCCTTCTTCACGATCGAAGCCGGGACCGTCCAGGTCGGGTTGAAGTTGATCTGCGTCGCCTTGGTGTTCATGATCGGCGACTGGCGGTCGATCTTGCCGACGCCCGCGGCGTGGAGCGTCACGACCTGGCCGTTCTCCACCGTCTCGACCAGGGCGGCCGGGATGTTGGTGATCACGAAGCGCCGGCCGAGATCGCCCGAATAGGAGCGCAGGCGGACGACGTTGGTCTCGAGCTGGCGCAGGCGCACGTCGGCGGGGACGTTCATCGCCTGCTGGGTGGCGAGGCTCATCGTGCCGGTCTGGCTGAGGCCGTGGCGGGACTGGAAGCGCTTCACGCCGGCGGCGACGTAGGAATCGTACACGCCGGAGCCGCCGGCGGCGGCATCGAGGTCGCCGGTGACGATCAGGCGCTGGCGCACGGCGGCCACGGCCGGGCCGCGGGAGCCGATGCGCAGGTGCTCGGCGCCGGAGACCGGGCGCCAGCCGCCGCGGGTGACGATGTCCTTGTAGCGCTCGACCATCTGCTCGGTCGCCGCCACGGTCTGGGGCGAGAGGATCGGCACCGTCTCGCGCTGCACCTGCATGCCGGCGGGCGACGCGTAGTCCTGCGCCCATTCGGCCTGTGCGTAATTGCCCTGGTCACGGGCCTCCGCGGCGCCGAGGCCCAGGGCGCTCAGGGCGGCCACGCTCAGGAGGGTGGTGAACCGGTTTTGTGCCGTCATGCGCATCGGTCGCTGGCTCTGGTCCGGAGTCTGTTCGGATCGTGGCGGGAGGGATCGTCTCGGCCGCCACGCTGTCGGGTTGACGCTTAAGACTCCCTATCGAAGGGGCCGGATTGTGGCATCGCGGTGCGCCAGCGCACGCCGCGTTCGGCTGCGGCCCGCCGGCAACAGCCACGACCCTCCGGGTGTGGCAGGACTGCCATAGGCGCAGGAAGCGAACGGGGTGCGGGAGCAGCATGGGACCGGGTCCGACCACGGGGAATCGTCGCGGGGGTCCTCAGGCCCGGCCGCTGCGTGCCGTGATCGCCGTGCTGGCGCTCTATGCCTTCGTCCTTCAGGCCTTCCTCGGCGGCCTGATGCCGATGCCGGCGGCGGCCGACGGGATCTGCGCGCAGCATTCCGCGGACGGGTCGGATTTCGGCAAGGCGGTCCCGCACGGTCACGGCGATTGCTGCACGGCGGCTCAGGTCGCCGGCACCGCGCTTCCGCCCCGGGAGGCCCCCTCGGCGGTCGCGTGGATCGCGCCGGCGCACGCGTGCGCCGGCTTCGGACAGCCCGCCGAACCCTGCGCCCGCCCCCCGCCCGGGGGCGGCACGTCACCCAGGGGACCGCCGACGGCCTGAGCGATCGTTTGCCAACGGATCCCTCAGGACGGATGCATTCCCATGAAAAGTGTCGTTTCGGCCGTGCTCGGCCTCGGCCTCGTCGCCTCCGCGGCACAGGCCCACGCGGTGCTGGAGCGCAAGCAGGCGAGCCCCGGCTCGTCCTATCGCGGCGTCGTCCAGATCATGCACGGCTGCTCCGGCAAGCCGACCACCCGGGTGAGCGTCACGATCCCGGAGGGGCTGATCGGCGCCAAGCCGATGCCGAAGCCCGGCTGGACGGTGGCGACCACCCGCGGCGCCTACGCCCGGACCTACACCACCCACCACGGCACCGCCTCCGAGGGCGTGACGGCGATCACCTGGAGCGGCGGCTCGCTGCCGGACGACGCGGTCGACGAATTCACCTTTCTCGCGCAGGTGGCCGACACGTTCGAACCCGGCGCGACCGTCTACGTCCCGGTGCAGCAGGATTGCACGGAGGGCGGCTATTCCTGGTCCGAGATCCCGAAGGCCGGCCAGGACGCCCATGACCTGAAGGCGGCGGCACCCGCCTTCCGCATCGTACCGGCCGCGGCCCAGACGACCGCCGCGGCGGTAACCGCGACCGCTACCCCGGTGAAGGCTGGCGACCTCAGCATCGAGACGCCGTGGCTGCGCGCCACCCCGAACGGCGCCAAGGTGGCGGGCGGCTATGTCCGCATCACCAACACCGGCAGCACCCCGGACACGCTGACGGGGGCCGCTGTGCCCTTCGCCAAGACGGGCGACATCCATTCCATGGCGATGGAGGGGGGCGTCATGAAGATGGCGCCGGTCTCGGACGGCCTGACCATCAAGCCCGGCGAGACCGTGGAGCTGAAGCCCGGCGGCTATCACCTGATGTTCGAGGGTCTCACCGGCGCGCCCAAGGCCGGGGAGACCGTGTCCGGGACACTGACCTTCCAGCGGGCCGGCACCGTTCCGGTGACCTTCTCGGTGGCGCCGATCGGTGCGTCCACGCCCGGCGGCCAGCACCAGCATCAGCACTAGTCGTCCGGCCGGAGCAACGCACCGCGCATCGACAGTCCCGAGCGCCCCATGGCGTGCGCCCGATCCTACGGCAACCGGACCGGAGCCCCGGAGCGGCGATCCCGGCTGAGTCCGGCCGGGCGCCGCCTCGTGGCGATCCTCGTCCTGTATGCGCTCGCGCTCCAGAACGTCCTCGGCGGCCTCGCGATGGCCGCCGCGACGGGGCCGGAACACGTCCTGTGCCTATCCGGCGGCACGATCGACGGGTCGGGGCCGGACGATCCGCAGATCCCGGCCCCTGGGCCGATGGCCTGTTGCGTCGCGTGCCACACCGCGAGCCCGGCCGCCCTTCCCGCCCCGGCGCCGGCCGAAGCGGTGCCGGCCCTGTATCCGGTCGCGCTCATCCGGTCGCGGCCGCCGCGCAGCGCGCTGCCACGGGCGCCCCCCGCGGCGGGTCCCCGCGCCCGAGCCCCTCCCCCCGTCGTCTGATCCGATCGCCCCTGCCCGATCCTCAGACACGGATACGATTCCATGCCCCGCCTCATCCGGGCCGGCCGCCGCGCCGCCCTGTCGCTCCTCGCCTGCGCCACGCCATTGGCGGCCCGGGCCCAGGACCCCGCCGTCGCCCTCCCCGAACTCAGCGTCGTCGGCAGCGCCACGCCCACCGGGCCGCTCCCGGGGGAATCACGCGGCTCGCTCTCCGTCCCGAGCGTCGATCGCCAGCGCGCGGCGCTCTACCAGACCGTGGGATCCGTCGCCTTCGTGGACGCCGCGACGCTCCAGGACCGCTACGCCAACACCATCCGGGACGTCCTCAAGGACGTGCCCGGCGTCTACGTGCAGGAGCGCTACGGCCAGGAGTTGCGCCTGTCCGTGCGCGGCTCCGGGATCGCCCGGGGCTATCACCTGCGCGGAATCGAAATCCTCCAGGACGGCATCCCGTTCAACCTCGCGGATGGCAGCGGCGACTTCTACCAGATCGACCCGCTCGCCCTGCGCGCGGTGGAGGTCTACAAGGGCGGGAACGCCCTCACCTTCGGGGCGACGACGCTCGGCGGCGCGATCAACTTCGTCACGCCCACCGCCTACACGGCGCTTGCCCCCAACATCCTGCGGATCGACGGCGGCAGCTTCGGCACGATCCGCGAGCAGGCGCAGATGTCCCGCATCGACGGGCCGCTCGACGTGCTGGTCAACGCGACGCTGACGAATTCCGAAGGCTTCCGCGCCCACGAGGCGCAGGCGACGAAAAACTTCAACGCCAATATCGGCTACCGGATCGCACCCGACATCGAGACGCGCTTCTATCTCGGCACCTACCTCACCGACCAGAAGCTGCCGGGCAGCCTGACGCTGGGCCAGAGCCTCACCACCCCGACCCTGGCCAATCCCACCGCGATCACCGGCAACCAGTCGCGCAAGGTCGAGACCGAGCGGATCGCCAACCGGACCTCGTTCCTCCTCGACGTCGGCAAGCTCGACGTGGACAGCTGGGCGATCCACAAGAGCCTGTACCACCCGATCTTCCAGGCCATCGACCAGGACGGCTGGACCTACGGGATCAACCCGCACTGGGCCGGGACCTTCGATCTCGGCGGTTTTCGCGATGACGTGGTGCTGGGCCTGCGCGCCCTCGCCGGCCAGAACTCGGCGCTGCAATTCGTCAACATCCGCGGCCAGCGGGGCACGCAGACGCTGAATTCGCTTCAGAGCGCCTCGAGCTACGAGGCCTACGGGGAGAACCGGTTCTGGTTCCTGCCGGACGTGGCGCTGATGACCGGCGCCAAGGCATTCTCGTCGAACCGCACCTACAGCGACAAGGGTGGCCTCCCCGGGGACGTGACCCCGCGCTTCGCCGACGCGACCTATGCGGGCATCAACCCGAAGATCGGCCTGCTCTGGCAGCCGCTTGCCGAAGTCCAGGTCTTCGGCGACGTGACCCGGTCCCGGGACGTGCCGGATTTCGGCGACCTCGTTCAGCAGAACCTGTTGAACACCACCTTCGTGCCGCTGCGGGCGCAGCGCGCCTGGACCTACGAGGCCGGCGCCCGCGGCCGGATCGACCGCCTTGCCTTCGACGTGACGCTCTATCGATCCGACCTGCGCGACGAGCTGATCAACTTCTCGACCAATCCCGGCCTCAACATCCCGGCCGCGACCTTCAACACGCCGCGCTCGATCCACCAGGGCGTCGAGTCGGCCGTGACCCTCGACCTCGCCCGCGACCTCGTCGGAGCGGGCGACGGCATGAGCCTGACGCAGATCTGGACCCACAACGACTTCCGGTTCGTCCGCGACCCGGTCTTCGGCAACGACCGGATCGCCGGCATCCCCACGGACGTGCTGCGCACCGTCCTGACCTATCGCCACCCGAGCGGCCTGCACATCGCCCCGGCCGTCGACTGGGTGCCCCAGGGTGCCTTCGCGGACCATGCCAACACCCTGCGGGTGCCGGGCTACGCGCTCCTCGGCGTCGAGGCCGGGATCGACTTCGCCAACGGCGTCGCCCTGTTCGTCGACGCGCGCAATCTCACGGACGCGCGCTATGTTTCGGACATCGCGGTCGTGGCCAATGCCAGGACCGCCGGGGGCGTGAGCGGGCTGGCGGCATTCTATCCGGGCAGTGGCCGGAGTGTATTCGGCGGCCTACGCGCGGCGTTCTGAGCGCTGGTATGCGATCAAGAAGAACATATCTGACGGTTCGGCAATCCGTTAAGGTTAAGAAAGGATGAACCCTGATGCCACCGTCGATCGGCGCTACGATTGCAGCGTCGTCGGACAGCACGGGACGAGGCGTCCCACATCCGGACGGACAGGGCCGTCGGACGGCACAGGAGAGGCAGGATGAACGGCTTCGATGTCACGTTCCGGGACGATCAGGACTGGGTCGATTTCGGCAAGTCCTACGTCAACTCGGAAGCGTTCAAGGCCCTCTTCCGCGAGGGGATGAAGCTGGTTGAGGAGACGGCGGCCTATCTCGATGGCGAGGGGCGGGACGAATCGCGCCTGGTCTCGCGCGACGCGACGCTGAGCTACGCCGCCGAGAGCATGCGGCTCACGACGCTGCTCATGCAGATCGCGTCCTGGCTCCTGGTGCAGCGCGCGGTCGCCGAGGGCGAGATGACGCCGGCCGAGGCCCTCCAGGAAAAGCACCGGGTCAAGCTCGGCAGCAGCGAGCCGCCGAGGCCCCAGGATTTCAATCTCCTGCCGATGCGCCTTCAGCACCTGATCGTGCGGGCGCGCCGCCTGCACAGCCGCATCCTGCACCTCGACGTGCTGATCACGGAGGATCGCCCGACCCCGGCCCCCGTGGAGAGCCCGGTGGCCCAGCAGCATGGCCTGCTGCGGATGGCGTTCCGCATGCGCGAGGGCTGAACCGGCGCCGGGATACGCAAAAAAACGGGCGGCCCCTTTCGGTGACCGCCCGCTTTGAAAACGCCGCGCCCGAGGGGCGGCGGATCCGGGATCAGCGCTTGCCGAGGTTGCCGAACCGCGAGTTGAAGCGCGAGACACGGCCGCCGCGGTCGAGCATCTTCTGCTCACCGCCGGTCCAGGCCGGGTGGGTGAGCGGATCGATGTCGAGGTTGAGGGTGTCGCCCTCCTTGCCGTAGGTCGAACGGGTCCTGTACTCGGTCCCGTCCGTCATCACGACCTTGATGAAGTGGTAGTCGGGGTGTTCGGTCCCCTTGGCCTTTGCGGCCGCGTCCTTCGCCATGACCTGTGGTCCCTGATCTGGCACGCCGGCGGGAAGCGCAGGAGGCGCCGCCCGGCCCGGAATGCGGAAGATGTCACCGGTTGCACCGAACCGTAGGTTCGTGGCAACGGCACGTCCAAGCCGACCGTGGTGGCGGCCCGCGGCCATTGAACACACGCAATCGGATGAGCGGCGGCGTATACCGCAGGCTCTCCCCGGTCACAAGCGCCGCGGACCGGAGATCGGACACAAGAGGCGTGATGGCCCGTAAGACCAAGGCGGCCGCCGAGAGCCGTCCCAAAGCCCCGCTGAGCGCGCTCAGGCCGCTGGTCCCGTTCGCGCTGCGCTACCGCGGCCGCATCGTCGCAGGTCTCGTTGCCCTGGTCTGCGCGTCGGCCTCGACGCTGGTCGTGCCCGTGGCCATGCGCAGGGTGATCGACCACGGCTTCACGGCGGACGGCTCGGGCGTCATCGACGCCTATTTCCTGGCGCTGCTCGGCGTCGTGGCGGCCTTCGCCCTGTCGAGCGCCGCGCGGGTCTACACGGTGGTGACACTGGGCGAGCGCGTGGTGGCGGATCTGCGCAGCGCCGTCTTCGCCCGGCTCACGATCCTCGATCCCGCCTTCTTCGACCGGGCGCAATCGGGCGAGATCGTCTCGCGGCTCACCGCCGACGCGACGCAGATCAAGTCCGCCTTCGGGGTCTCGGTGTCGATCCTGCTGCGCAACCTGTTCCTGTTCGTCGGCGCCACCGCCATGATGGTGATCACGAGCCCGCGCCTGTCCGTGATGGTGCTCGCCGCCATTCCGGTGATCGTCTTCCCGCTGATCCTGTCGGGCCGGGGCGTGCGCCGGCGCTCCCGGGCCGCCCAGGATCGGCTCGCCGAGGCCTCGGCCTACGCCGCCGAGGCGGTCGGGGCGGTGCGGACCATGCAGGCCTTCGGACGGTCGGGCACCACGGCGGCCCGGTTCGCCACCGCCTCCGAGGAGGCCTACGGGGCCGCCCGCGCCTCGATCCAGGCGAGGGCGCTGCTCACCGGCGTGGCGATCTTCCTGATCTCCGCCTCGGTGGTGGGGGTGATGTGGTACGGCGCGCAGGGCGTCCTCGCCCACACCATGACCGGGGGCGAACTCTCGCAGTTCGTCCTCTACGCGGTGTTCGGCGCCGGGGCCCTGGGCCAGCTCTCCGAGGTCTACGGCGACCTCGCCATGTCGGCCGGGGCGGCCGAGCGCCTCACCGAGATCCTGGCCACGGAACCCGCGATCCGCGCGCCGGTCCCCGCGCTGCCGCTGCCCGAGCCCGCACGCGGGGCCGTGACCTTCGAGGCCGTGCGCTTCGCCTATCCGACCCGTCCCGGCCACACCGCTTTGGACGGCCTGACCTTCGCGGCGGCCCCCGGCGAGCGGATCGCCATCGTGGGACCGTCCGGAGCCGGCAAGTCGACGGTGCTGCAGCTGCTCCTGCGCTTCTACGACCCGCAGGGGGGCCGGATCCTGGTCGACGGCGCCGACATCGCGCAGGTCGATCCCGAGGCGCTGCGCGCCCGCATCGCCCTGGTGCCGCAGGACCCGGTGGTGTTTTCCGGCACCGTCACGGAGAACATCCGCTACGGCCGCCCGGAGGCCGGCGAGGCGGAGATCCGGCACGCGGCCGAACTCGCCAACGCGCACGGCTTCATCACGGCCCTGCCGCAGGGCTACGCCACCCAGGTCGGCGAGCGCGGCGTGACCCTGTCGGGCGGCCAGCGGCAGCGCATCGCCATCGCCCGGGCGATCCTCAAGGACGCGCCGATCCTGCTCCTCGACGAGGCGACCTCGGCGCTCGACGCGGAATCCGAGCGGGCCGTCCAGGCCGCCCTGGACACCCTGATGCGCGGGCGCACCACCCTGGTCATCGCCCACCGGCTCGCCACGATCCGCGCCGCGGACCGGATCCTCGTCCTCGACGACGGGCGCATCGTCGAGACCGGGACCCACGAGAGCCTGCTGGCCCAGGGTGCGCTCTACGCGCAGCTCGCCAACCTGCAATTCACCGACGCCCTCGACGAGACCGCCCGGGGCAAGGAGCCCCGCACCCGCGGGGAGCGGCTGCCGGCGGCCGAATGAGTCCGCGACCCCGGGACAGGGATCGCGTCCCGGTATAGACAGGCCGTCATGCCGACGCTCGACCTCGCCCGCTTCCCGCGCCTGCCGCTGCTGGCGCTCCCGACGCCGATCGAGCCCCTGGACGGGCTGGCGGCCCATCTCGGGGATGCCCTCAACGGCGTCCGGATCTTCGTGAAGCGCGACGACGTGGCGGGGATCGGGCTCGGCGGCAACAAGCTGCGCAAGCTCGAATACCTGCTCGGCGCCGCCAAGGCCGCGGGCGCTGACACGGCGATCACGGTGGGCGCCATCCAGTCGAACCACGCGCGGCTGACGGCGGCCGCCACGGCGCGGGCGGGCCTCGCCTGCGAGCTGTTCCTCACCCGCAGCGTGCCGCGCCAGGATCCGGATTACACCGGCAACGGCAATCGCCTGCTCGACGACGTGTTCGGCGCCACCGTTCACGAATTGCCGGGCGAGGCCGATTCCCTGGCGGCCGCCGAGGCGCGGGCGACGGAGCTTCGGGCCGAAGGCCGCGCCGTCTACACCTTTCCCTCCGGCGGCTCGAGCCCGACCGGCTGCCTCGGCTACGCCAATTGCGCCGCCGAGATCCTGGCGCAGGCGGAGGATCTCGGCCTGAGCTTCGCGCAGATCGTCACCGCCAACGGCAGCGCCGGCACCCATGCGGGTCTCGTGGCGGGGCTCGCCGCGATGGATATCGATCCGTGCCTGGCGAAATCCTACGCGGTGCTCGCCGAGGAAGAGCGCGCCCGGGCGGAGGTGCTGGAGAAGGCCAACGCCACGCTGGCGCTGATCGGCGCGGCGCGGCGCGTCACGGCGCCGGAGATCGATCTCGACGGGCGCCATCGCGGCCCCGGCTACGGGATCCCCACCGCCGGGATGCTGGAGGCCGTCCGGCTGATGGCGCGGACCGAGGGCAAGCTCCTCGATCCGGTCTACAGCGGCAAGGCCTTCGCGGGTCTGCTGCACGATGTCCGGGGCGGGCTGTACCCGGCGGGATCGGCGGTGCTGTTCCTGATGACCGGCGGCACGCCTGGGATCTTCGCCTACAAGGACGTGTTGGCGGGCTGAGCGGGGCGCTCAGGCGGACCGGGACGCGGCCGCTACCGCTCGGTGAGCTTCATCTCAATGCGGCGGTTCCGGGCATAGGCGTCTTCGGTGGTGCCGGAATCGAGCGGCTGGAACTCGCCGAAGGCCCCGGCCAGGAGGTGCTGCGGGGCGATCCCCTTGCTGGCGAGGTACTGCACCACCGCGATGGCGCGGGCCGCCGAGAGCGCCCAGTTCGACGGGAATTGCGGCGTGCTGATCGGCCGGGCATCGGTGTGACCGTCGACCCGCAGCACCCAGGGCAGGTCCGCCGGGATCTGCCGGGCGAGGTCCGAGATCGCCCCGGCGATCCGGTCGATCTCGGGACCCGCCTCGGGCTTGAGGGTCGCCGAGCCCGCCGGGAACAGCACCTCCGATTGCAGCACGAAGCGGTCTCCGACCACCCGGATGTCCGGCCGGTTGCCGAGGATCTGGCGTAGCCGTCCGAAGAAGTCCGAGCGGTAGCGGGCCAGCTCCTGGACCTTCTGCGCCAGCGCGACGTTCAGCCGGCTGCCGAGTTCGGCGATGCGGACCTGGGATTCCCGGTCCCGGCTCTCGGAGGCCGCGAGCGCATCTTCGAGGGCGGCGAGCTGGCGGCGCATGGCGCTGATCTGCTCGTTCAGCAGATCGATCTGGGACAGGGCCCGCTTGGTCGCGCCGCGCTCGGCGTCGAGCTGCTTGTCGAGGGCGCCCGCCGCGCCCTGGCTGACGGTGGCGGCCTCGGCCTGTGACTTCGCCTGATCGCGCTCGGCCTCGACGCCCGCCAGCGTCGTGCGCAGGTTGCGGACCTCGTCCTCCTGGGTGCGGCGGCTCGAACGCTCCAGGGCGAGGAGGTCGGTGAGGTCGGAGATCTGCCGGTTGAGCTTGGCCAGGGTCTCGTCCCGCCCGGTCAGCTCCTGCGACAGGAAGAACTGCCCGACCACGAACACCGTGAGCAGGAACACCACCGCCAGCAGCAGCGTCGCCAGCGCGTCGACGTAGCCCGGCCAGACGTTGAGGGTGCGCCGGGACCGCGCCGCCGTGGACGCCATCAGACCCGCTCCCGGCCGAGCCGGTCGAGCACCTGCTTCAGCTCGCGCTCCCGGCTCGCCTGCGCCTCGACCCAGTCGCGGATCATCTGCTGCTCGGCGCGCATGTGCTGCACGAGGCCCTGGATGCCCTCGGCGAGGTTGGTCATGGCGAGCGTCGCGGCGCGGCTGCCCCCGCCCTCGGCCACCAGCGCCGTCAGCCGCTCGATCGCCTCCTTCAGGTCCTGCGTGCCGGCCGCCGACCGGACCGGCGCGGCCGCGCCGGCCACGGCCTCGCCGGACATCAGCCAATCCTGCAATTCGTTGTGGAAGCGGGCATGGGCCTGGCCCGCCTGGAGCTCCAGGAACCCGGTGATCAGCGAGGAGGCGAGGCCGAACAGCGAGGCCGAGAAGGCGAGGCCGATCCCCGACAGCGGCACCGCCAGGCCCGATTTCAGCTCGTCGAACATCACCCCGGCATCGCCGCCGCCGCGCATGCCCTTGATCACGCCGCCCACCGCCGAGAGCGTGTCGATCAGGCCCCAGAAGGTGCCGAGCAGGCCGAGCAGGATCAGGATCCCGGCGATGTAGCGCAGGATCTCGCGCCCCTCGTCGAGGCGGGCCGCGATGGTGTCGAGATAGCCGGACGTGCCCGGCAGCGTCGTCCCGGCGACCCGGGCCGCGATCATCGGCGCCATCGGGGCCAGCAGGGCGGGCGGACGCCTCGCCTGGGTGCCCCGCGCCGCGGCGTTGACGGCGGCGACCTCCCGGAACAGCCGGACGACCTGCCCGAAGGCGATCAGGATGGCGATGAGCAGCACGCCCAGGATGAGGCCGTTGAGCCCCGGATTGGCCAGGAAGGCCGGCGTGATCTGCTTGAACAGAATGAAGGCCAGGAAGCCGACGAGGATCAGAAAGACAACCATCCGCCCGAGATAGATCCCGGGCCGGGCCAGCGGTTCCCCGTTGATTTCGCCGGTCTCGCGGGCGGCCATCAGTCGCTCTAGCCTGATCTCAGGGATGCGGCCGCCGGCGGCGTCCGTCGAAGTCACTGTGGAGGCACGCTCGCACGCGATCAAGTCGTGCGGGCGGCACTCTCCCGCGCCGAACACGTCTCCATCCCGCTGACGCGTACTAATCCCAGAAGTGCGGCCGGCTCTCTTCGAGATGCGGGCCCAGGCGGAGCGCCGCGACCCGGGTGGCGAGCCCCCGCGCATCGGTTTCCACGGCGATGCCGCTGAGCGTGCCGTCGCCGGTGGCGACCTCCCAGCGGGAGCCGGGCGTCTTCTGGATCATCCGGCGGATCGGCTCGTCCTTCTGCATGCCGATGACCGAATCGTAATCGCCGCACATCCCGGCATCCGACATGTAGGCGGTGCCGCCGGGCAGGATCCGGTGATCGGCGGTGGGGGTGTGGGTGTGCGTCCCGACGACGAGGCTCGCCCGGCCGTCGAGATAGTGGCCGAAGGCCTGCTTCTCGCTGGTCGCCTCCGCGTGCACGTCGACCACCACGGCGTCGGCCGCCGCCCCGAGGGGGCAGGCCGTGATCTCGCGCTCCACGGCGGTGAAGGGGTCGTCCAACGGGTCGAGGAAGACGCGGCCCATGATGTTGACCACGAGGACGCGGGCGCCCCCTTGGGTCTCCACCACCGTGGCGCCGCGGCCGGGGGTGCCGGGCGGGTAATTGGCCGGGCGCACCAGCCGGGGCTGGCGGGCGATGAACACCAGCGCCTCCCGCTGGTCGAAGCTGTGGTTGCCGAGCGTCACCGCGTCGGCGCCGGCCTGGATCAGTTCGTCGCAGATCGCCTCGGAGATGCCGAAGCCGCCGGCCGCGTTCTCGCCGTTGACCACCACGCAGTCGAGCCGCCACCGCTCCCGCAGCCGGGGCAGGTGCTCGCAGACCGCAAGACGGCCTGAGCGGCCGACGACGTCGCCGAGGAAGAGCAGCCGCATCGGTCAGAACGTCCCGTCGAAGCGGACCAGGCCCGCTTCGGTGATTACGCAGTGGAGGGGCCGGTCGTGCGGCTCGGCGGGCACGCGCTCCACCTCCTGGACGGCGAAGCCGATGCCGACGGTGAAGAGCGGGCGGGTGCGGGACAGGCGCGTGATCGCGCCGTCGTAATAGCCGCGGCCGTAGCCGATCCGCTGGCCGGTCCGATCGAAGGCGGCCAGCGGCACGATCAGCGCGTCGGGCTCTACGGGCGGCCGCGCGGGGTCCGGCTCGCTCAGGCCGAAGCGGCCGGCGACCAGCGCGTCCCCGGCGCGCCAGTCCCGGAAGACGAGGCCGTCCGGCGTGACCTGCGGGAGCGCCACACCCTGGCCGCGGGCGAGCAGGGCCTCGGCGGCGGGGCGCGGATCGACCTCGGTGCGGATCGGCCAGAACGCCCCGACGAGCCGGGCGTCGGCCAGTTCGGGCAGGGCGAGGAGCGTGCGCGCGATCAGCGCCGAGGCGGTCTGTCGGGCGGCCGGATCGAGGGCGTCGCGCGCCGCCAGGGCCGCGCGCCGGAGTTCGGTCTTGCGCGCCGCATCCGCGGTTTGCGTCCGGGTCTCAGGAAGGGTCGAGTGCGGAGCCACGTGAGCCGTTGGAGGATCGATCCCGGGAAACCTACAGCGTAGGTGGGCGCCGTGTTGGCCAAGTCCAGGGACGAGGCCAGGGACAGCTCCCGAGGGAGTCGATAAGGCCCCGGGGATAGTGCTCCTGACGAACTCTGCAGCCCCGCCGACGATATGTAGCTGTCCGGAGGCGTTCCCGCCAGGGCTGTCCGCGCGGGAAAATGGCGTGGCCGCAGCGTCAGGCGCCCGCGATCGCCCGGGCACGTGACGCGCGCCCGGATCCGTCGATGCATTCGATGCCGCCGCCCGCGTTCAGCGTGTGCAACCGATTGCCCGGCCAGGCCGGGCCGGGCGCGATCCGGCCGATCACGGTCTGGGCGAACCCGTCCGAATCCAGGCGGTCGATCCGCGCCAGCGTGAGGGCGCGGCCGTAACCGTCGGCGCAATCCTGGATCGGGCGGATCAGGTGTCCGCCGCGGGCGACGATCCGCCCGGCCGGGCGCGCCAGGGCGGGATCCACCAGCACGGGATTGGCCGGATGCGGCGTGTAGGGCCCGCGGAAATCCGGCGCGGACCAGAGATGGAGCGCGTCGTGGAAGGAGCCCGACCCGGCGGGGGCGTCGATTTCGGCATCGCGAACGGCGGCGAAGATCCACCAGCGACCGGCGTGCTCGACCAGGGTCGCGTCGCTCGCCACGACGCCGGAGAGGAGCGTGGCCTCCTTGACCCAGCCGCCGGGGAAGCGCGTGGCGCGGTACAGGTCGACCGTCCCGGCGGCGGAGCTCTCCGGCACCATCCAGACGCAGCCCTGCCGCTCGAAGACGAAGGGATAGGAGAGGTGATGCGCCTCTTCGAGGACCGGCACCGGGGCCCCGTCCGGACCGTTCGGGCCGAAGCGGACCGCCGAGATGATCGCCTTGCCAGTCGCGTGCGGGAAATCCTCGACGAAGAGGTGCGTGGCCCCGGCCACCGCGATCGGGAAGGGATCGGCATAGAAGCGCCGGCCGTCATCCGGCAGCACGGTCCAGCCCGTCCCGGGATGGCGCTTCAGTTCGATCAGGTCCGGCCCGGAGAGGGCGCGCCAGCCGCAGCGCCAATGCGGCGCGTGATAGCACAGGCGGTACAGCCGGTGGACGAGGGCACCGGCGAGCATGCGTCCGGCGCGTGAGCCGAGTCGCGGCACCGTCAGGCCCCCCCGATGGCCGACCGATCCGGGGCCGGTGGCGCCCGCACCGGTCCGTCCCGCGATCCGGTTGCGCAGGGCCGCGGCGATCAGCGTCACCGTCCGGGCCAGCGCGTCCTCGAAGCTCGCCAGCACGATCCCGGGCCGGTCGGCCCCGAGGCGCCCGGCGGCGCGGGTCGCCCCGTCCTCGACCAGAGCGAGATGCGGCACCGCATCCGCCACGAGGGCCGCCAGCAAGGCGTCTTCACCGGGCCGGTCGTCGTAGACGAGCCGCCATATCCCGGGCCCGGCCGGGACGTCGCCGCACAGGTCGAGGACCAGATCGGGGGCCGGGGCGGCCCGCCGCCAAGGATCGAGTTCTGCGCCCGGGATCGGCTCCGAACCCACCCGGCGGAGGCCGTGGACCAGCGCCTCGAGGCGGAACAGCAGGTCCGCCGTGTGCGGCCACGTCCCGGGTCCCGGCGCGTCGTCGACGCTGAGCACACCGATCCCGGGGATCTCGCCGATCCGCCGGAGCAGCTTCACATGCCAGCCGAGTGGCCTGGCGCCGTCGAGACGAACCCGCACGTGCATTGACTGGCGCGCTCCGTACGGCACCTTGATCCTTTGATCGGCGAACCGACTTCAGGTCAGACTCCCAATCGTAACGGGAATGATAACGCGGCGGCGCTTATTCGGAGTTGCGCCCGGTGTTTACCAGAACTCCAGTAATCGATACATCTCGATGGGACAATCTCAATGTCTGGAGCGTACCGCCGGCCTGCACGACGCTTGCAATCAGGGATGCGGCCCGCACGGGTTTGGACTGGATTGAGACGACGGTGACCGATCGTGACACGGATCGACCCTAATCTGGCCGTCGCGACCTGGCTGGCACCGGTGCAGCCCGCGCTTCCCGAGCGGCCCTGGCCGGGACGGCCGGAGACGACGGCCGAGTTCGGCGACCTGTGGCGCATCCTGTGGCGGCGCAAGCGGCTCGTGTTCGGGACCGCCCTGCTGCTCGCGGCGCTGGCCCTCGCCTACGCCGCGACCACGCCCTCCCTCTACACGGCGACCGCCCAGATCCTGATCGATCCCCGCGACCGGCAGGTCGTCTCCAACGACGTCAACCCGGGTGCGCTGTCGCCGGACGGCGGCATCGCGCAGGTCGAGAGCCAGGTGAAGGTGATCGAGTCCGACGCGGTCCTGGCACGCGCCGTGGCCCAGACCGGCCTCGAGACCGAACCCGGCTTCGGCGTGCCCCGGGACAGCTGGCTCGGTCGCGCCGTAGCGAGCCTGCGGGTTCTGGTGACCGGGCCGAAGCCGCAGCGGCCGGTCGACGCGCAGGGCCGCGCCCTCGACCAGCTCCGTCGCAGGCTCGCGGTGAAGCGCGCCGACAAGGTGTTCGTGATCGATGTGGTCGTCACCACGGTGGACCCCGACCTCTCGGCGCGCATCGTCAACGCCATCGCCAACGCCTACCTCACCGACCAGACCGAGGCGCGGGCCGCGGCCGCGCGGCGCGGCGCGGGCGATCTGCGGGGCCGGCTCGACGAATTGCGCGATGCGGTGAACGTCGCCGACAAGAAGCTCGAGGACTACAAGGCCCGCAACGGCCTGATCACCGCCAGCGGCCGGCTGGTGAACGAGCAGCAACTCACGGACCTGAACACCCGGCTGGTGGCGGCCCGCGCCCGGGCCGCCGAGGCGAAGGCGCGGCTCCAGGGGATCCGGGACGCCCGCGGCCATGCGGTCGGGTCCGGCGCGATGCCGGAGGCGGTCCAGTCCGCCGCCATCGACCGCCTGCGCGGCCAGTATGCCGAGCTCGCCGCCCGGGAGGCGGACCTGCGAACGAATCTCGGCGAGCGCCACCCGTTCATCGCCGCCGTGCGCACCCAGATGCAGGATGTCCGCCGGCTGATCGACGCCGAGCTGAACCGGATCGCGGGCGCCGCCGAGACCGAGTATCAGCGCGCCCAGGCCAACGAGCGGACGCTCGCCACCGAGCTGGAACGGCTCCAGCGGCAGGCGGCGGTGACCGCCCAGTCGACGGTGCAGCTCCGCGAGCTGGAGCGCGAGGTCGAGGCGGCGCGCTCGGTCTACAACAGCTTCCTGGTCCGTGCCCGGGAGATCAAGGAACAGACCAGCATCGACAGCTCGAACGCGCGGATCATCACGGCGGCCCGGCCGCCGGAGGATCCGAGCTGGCCGCCGCGGCTGATCCTGGTCGTGGCCGCCCTGTTCGGCGGCCTGGGCCTCGGCGCCGGCCTCGCGCTGATCCGGGAATACCTCGCGCCGACGGTGCTGTCGCCGCGCCAGCTCGAACGGCTCTCGAACGCGCCGGTGGTGGCGGTGCTGCCGGGCCTGCGGCCCCGGGGCGCCAACGCGGCGGCGGCGGGCGTCACCCTGGACCAGCTCGCCGCGACCGCGGGCAGCCGCGGGCGCTCTCTGGTGCTGCTCGTGACCTCGGGCGAGGCGGACGAGGTGCAGCGCCGGGCGGTGATCGGGCTGCTCGCCGCGGTGGCGGTGGGGCGCGGCGACCGGGTCCTGCTGGTGGATGCGGACCTGCGCGCCGACGGATCGGGCGCGGGCGGCCTCCTCGACGTGCTTCGCGGCGAGCAGAGCCTCAACGCCGTGACCGAGACCGACCCGAAGACCGGCGCGCGCCGGATCGGCCTCGGCGATACCCGCAAGCCGGCGCGCGACGCGCTCACGCCGGAGAACATCGAGCGGTTCGTCGCCGGGGTGAAGGCCCGGTTCGAACTGGTGATCGTGGACGGCGGCGTGCTCAGCGAGAATCTGCGGCTCGGCCCCCTGGCGACCGCGGCCGACAGGGTCCTGGTGGTCGCCTGCAACGGCGCGACGCGCCAGCGCGACCTGATCGACCTCGTCGACACCTCCGAGGCGCTGGGCCGGCCGATCTCGGGTTCCCTGCTCCTGGACCGGCGCCGGGCGTGAGCACCGCCCGCCAATCGGCCGGCGCGGCGCGCGGCGGCGCACCGACACGGGCCGGTCCGGCAGGCGTGGTCGCGCGGGCGGAGTCCCTCGTCTTCGTCGTCTGGGCGGTGATCCTGGTCGGGGTTTCCGGGGGCCTGCTCTGGGCGCTGGGGCTCAATTACGACGGGCTCAGCGGCTCGGCCGCCTCCAAGATCCACCCGTCAACCTACCTGGCGGTCGCCCTGGCCGGGTGGACGCTGCTGCGCGCCGGCAACCCGGTGATCCCGCTGGCGCAGGCCCTGAACCGCCGGCCCGCCAGCGTGCTGGTGGCCGTCTGCGGCGTGCTCCTCCTCGCCCTGATCGCGGCCCGGGGCGGGACCGGGCTCGCCGGCGCGATCGACACCTTCGTCTTGGCCGGCCTCGTGCCGATCCTGCTCTTAAACCGGGACGCCGCGACCCTGGCCCGGCTGGAGACCGTCTTCCATCTGGTCCTGCTGGGCAACGCGGCCCTTGGCCTGTTCGAGTTCGCCAGCGGGCAGCGCCTCTTCCCGTTCCGCATGGACGGCATGGCCTTCGAGACCGATACCCGCTCGGCGGCGCTCCAGGGCCACCCGCTCGGCAACGCGACCCTCACCGCCTGCTACATCCTGGCCCTGGCCACGGGCGGCGGCCGGCTCGGGCCGGCCCTGCGCGCCGGGATGATCGCCCTGCAGCTCGTGGCGCTGGTCACCTTCGGCGGCCGCTCCGCCACCGTGACCACCCTCGTCCTCGGCGGCGGCGTCGGGATGTTCGCCCTCGCCGGCCTCCTGCGCGGCGGCCGGGTCCCGCTGATCGGCGCGGCCTGCGCCTGCTTCGCACTGACGCTGGTGCCGGTCGCCCTGGCGTTGCTGGCCGCCATCGGCTTCTTCGACACCCTGCTGAGCCGCTTCGTCTCCGATGGGGGCAGCGCGAAGGCCCGGGTCGACATGCTGGCGGTGTTCGACGCGATCCCGTTCCGGGACCTGCTGCTGGGTCCCGATCTCGCCCAGGTCACCACCCTGCGGCGGATCTACGGCCTGGAATGGGGCATCGAGAACTCGATCCTCTCGGACGTGCTCTACCACGGGATCCTGATGACCACGCTCCTCGTGGTGGCGGTGGGCCTCTACCTCGCGGAGATCGCGCGCGCCTGCCGGCGCGGGGTCTGGCTGCCGATCCTCAGCTTCGTGATCCTGGTCAACACCTTCGAGGGGCTGGCCGGCAAGACCACGCTGCTGGCCAAGTTCGCCCTGATGCTGATCGTCCTGTACCCGCCGGGCCGGGTCCGGCAGCCGGCCTGAGCCGGACGCCGCGTCCTGTCCCGATGGTCGGCCTCGACCCTCCGCAACGATGCCCTAGGGCGGCGTCCGGAGCCCGAGCGCGGCCATCAGGGCGGGCTCGGCGACATGGGCGTCGTCCATGAGGCCCAGGCCGTCGAACAGGTTCCAGAACGACCAGCCGAAGCCCGCCCGGTCCGCCGCCAGCCGCACGTCGCGGATATAGGCGGCCCGGTCGGCGGCCCGGGCGGCCGTGTAGCGCGCATCGGTGCGCAGGGCCCCGAACTCGCCCATCAGCACCGCCCGGGGCGGGATCCCGTAGAGCTCGGCCCAGGTCGAGACCGGATCCAGGGCGGCGGCGAGGAAGGCGGGTCCGGGCGCGGCCTCGCCATACTCGTTCAGCTTGGCCTCGATCACCGCCAGGTCGCGGGCCTTCTCGGCCCGGGGGACCGACCGGTCGGCATCCATGCGCGCCCGCACCGCCGCGAGCGTCTCCGGAAGGCGGTCCCGGGTGCCCGGCCAGGGCACGGCGTTGAGCCAGCGATAGAACGGCTCCTCGGTGAGCCACGTCGCCCCCTGGTGGGAGAACAGGTAGGGCTCATAGAAATGGAAGGTGTAGACCAAAGGCGCGAACCGCCTGAGCGGCGCCGGGTCGAGGGCCGTCAGGCCGGCGACGAGGCTGCCGCAGGACCCCGTCGCCACCAGCGTCAGCGGCGGCGCCGCCGCCCGGGCCGCGGCCAGCAGCCCGTCCTGAACCCGGATCCACGCGACCGCACCGCAGGCCTGCGGCGGCTCGTTGACCGGCTCCAGCGCCACCCGGTCGGCGCCCTTCCGGGCACACAGGCGGGCCAGTTCGACGACGAGGTCCCGGTAGGCGGGGAACAGCGGCGCCCGGTCGGTGCCGTAGAAGGCCTCCGGCGTGTAGTGGTGGGTCGCGGCATTGGCCTGGACGTTGACCAGGACGCGCAGTCCGGCCGCCAGCACCGCGTCGATCGCCGCCGACAGGCTGCCGAACAGTTCGGCCCGACGGGCCCCCGTGAACGCCACGAACGGACCGGGATCGAGGGGCAGGCGGGCGAAATCGAAGCCGAGGGCCGCGAGGCGGTGCAGGTCGGCCCGGCTCGGCACGGGGCGGTCCGCCTGGAACGGCGGCCAGGCGTAGTCGATCCGCGGCGCCGGGAACTCGGTGGTGAGCGAGAACCAGGGCCAGAGCGCGATGCCCCGGCGCAGCGGGATCGGCTCCGCGGCGGTGGCCGGGAGCATCCCCGCCCCCGCGGTGGCGAGGCCGCCGGCGAGCATCGCCCGGCGGCTCGCCCTCACCACCCCGACCCCGCCGCGGCGCCAACCTCGACCCCCGGCGTCGCGGCCTGCGCCAGCGGGGGATACCCGCCGACCCGGCGCACCTGGTCCTCATAGGCCATCAGCACGTCGTCCCAGCGAAACCGCTCGGCGCGCCGGCGCGCGGCCGCGCGGGCGCGGTCGACGGCCTCCGCGTCGGACAGCACCCGCTCGATCGCGGCGGCGCAGGATTCGCCGTCCGTGAAATAGAACGGCCCGTCGCCGGCGGTCCCCCGGTTGAACGGATTGTCGTGGGCGATCACCGCGTTGCCGGCCCACAGGGCCTCCACCAGCGACGGGTTGGTGCCCCCCACCGTATGGCCGTGGAGATAGGCCAGCGCATGCAGCCGCAGGGCCTGGACCTGATCGGGCTCGTAGATGGCCCCGGGGAACAGCACCTCGGGGGAGGCGGAATCCTCGACGGCGCGGTGATACGGGTTGCCGACCCGCATGGTGCCGAGCACCACGAGCCGGACGCCCCGGGGCCGGCGCGAGAACGCCGCGACCATCGTCAGGATGTTGTTGTCCGGCTCGATGCGGGCGATCGAGACCAGATAGCGGCCGGTCTCCAGCCCCAGCGGCGGTGGTCCCGTATCCGTGGGCGGCGGGTCGCCCCCGTAGGGAATCGTCGCGATGGCGCGGCGCGGACGCCGGCCGGCGAGGTGGTCGGCGATGGCAGGGTGATCGGCGACGAGCCGCTGCGAGGACCAGGCGGCGATCCACTCGCTGACGTAGAAGAACGCCCGGACGGGCAGCGACCATTTCGGACGGCGCCACTCGATGCCGTCCATGTTGGTCAGGATCCGGCCGCCGCGGGCGCGCAGGTAGGGCAGGAACACCGCGCCGTTATAGCCGAGCACGAGGCAGACGCCGCCCCGCGCCGCGGCATCGTGCGCGCAGATCGCGTCGAAGGCGAGCGTCGCGGCCGGTCCGTTCAGGCCGACCTCGACGGTGATCAGCTCGATGCCGTCCCAGATCCGCGACGAGACCCGGGCGTGCACCCGGTCGACCTCCCGCTGACAATACACGCCGACGCGCCAGCCGCGGCCGACCAGATAGCGGGCTAACCGTTCCGCGAAAGTCTCGAACCCGCCATGCGCGGCCGGGATCCCGCGTGTTCCTAGAATAAGCACTGCGGGTACAGGGTCAGGCATTGTCTCTCCTTCCCAATTTACCGCCCATATTGTAAATTGTCGCCCCGTCCAAGCGGGCACCGCGAATTTCAACCCCTGGTTTGCTGAGTATGCGATTTTTAATCCTATGATAGACGATCCGTTATTGCGCTCGACTTGCGCAGCGCCCGACCGCAGCGGCGTCGCTCCAGCCGCGTCCCGACCGGGGGCGATTCCGGCGCTGCGCATCGCGTGCGTGCATCAGGGGTTCGAGCTCTACGGATCCGACCGCTGCTTCATCGAGACCGTCCGCACCCTCCGCGCCGCCTATCCGACCGCGCGGATCGACGTGGTCCTGCCCCGGCACGGCCCGATCGTGGCGGCGCTGGAACCCGTCGCCAGCCGCGTCGTGATCGAGCCCCTGTGGATCCTCCGGCGGAAGGATCTGGCGCGGCGCCTCACCGTCGATCTGATGGCCCTGCCGGTCGCGGTCCTGCGGGCGCTCCGGCGCATCCGCGCGAGCGACCTCGTCTACGTCAACACCACCGTGGTGGCCGACTACCTGCTCGCCGCGCGTCTGCGGCCTGGGCGCAGCATCGTCCACGTCCACGAGATCCCCGAGGGGGCCGTCCTGACGGTCCTGCGCGGGCTGATCCGCTGGAGCGGCGCCGACGTGGTGTTCAATTCGCACGCCACCGCCGCGGCCTACGCGCTGCCGCCGCGTACCGCCGCCCGGGTGGTCTATAACGGCATCGCCGGGCCGGCGGCGGCGAACCGGGGCGGCTACGACGGCAGCCGTCCGCTCCGAGTGCTGATGCTCGGGCGCATCAGCCGGATCAAGGGTCAGGACGTGCTGATCGAGGCGGTGGCCGCGCTGCCGGAGGCGGTGCGGCGGCGGATCGAGCTGCGCATCGTCGGCAGCGCCTTCGAGGACACGGCGCGGGAACGCGCCCTCGCGGAACGGATCGCCGGGGCCGGCCTGTCGGACCACGTGAGCCTTGAGCCCTTCGTCGCCGATCCGTCGGCGCTCTATCGCTGGGCCGACGTGGTGACCATGCCGTCGCAGCGGCCCGAATCCCTCGGCCGGGTGGCGATCGAGGCCATGGCGTATGGCGTGCCGCCGCTGGTGACGGCACTCGGCGGGCTTCCGGAGGTCGTGGAGCATGGGCGGACCGGCTGGGTCGTACCGCCCGGCGGGCCGGAGGCGATCACCGACACCCTGGCGGCCCTGATCGCCGATCCAGCGGCGTGGCGGAGTTTCGGCCCAGCCGCGCGGGCGCGCTACGAGGCTGTGTTCTCCGAAGCCTCCGCGGCGGAGGGCATCGACGCCGTGGTCCGGGCGACCCTGCGACGGTCTCGAACGGCTCACCCGCCGACATCCTCGCTGGAGTGAGGGGATTCGCGCGATGGCATCGTCTCCGGCATCGAACAGGATCGCACTATATCGTATGGTGCCCGACCGATTGATCCGCAATCGAAACCAATATCCGGCAGACGATTACAGCGACAAAATAGTCCGCCCGCCGCGGATCGCATCTCTCGCCGTCTTCCGAGACTGCCCCCGGGTTCGGCGGCCCGGGAATCGGCCCGGTGGGGATCGAGCCCGGTCGGGCGAAGGGAACGCGTAGACATGGATGTGGCCGACTTCATTCAGCGGATCGTCGCGAAGGTCTCCGGCGAGAACCTGCTCGCCGCCGGCCTGCTGTTCGCGACTGCGCTGGGCTGCGCCCTGATCGCCTATCTGCGCACGGCGGAGCGATACTCCCTGGCGGAGTTCTTCGAATTCGCGCTCCCGCGGGAGGTGATGACGCACCCGTCCGCACGGGCGGACCTGCTGTTCTACGTCACCCGCAAGGCGATCATGCCGTTCCTGCTGATCCCCGCCGGGGTGACCTTCGTGGTGGCGGTCGGCTACGCCACCAACCGGGTGCTGGGCGGGATCTTCGGGGTCGATCAGCCGGTCCTCGGGGAGCCCGGGCCGGTGACCGTGGTGGTGTTCACCGCCACGATGCTGCTCGCCTACGACCTGTCCTACTACCTCTACCACACGGCCCAGCACCGCTACCCGTTCCTGTGGGAGCTGCATAAGGTCCACCACTCGGCCGAGGTGATGGTCGGAATCACCAAGGACCGGGTCCATCCCCTCGACGAGCTGATGAACCGCGCCTGGGACGGCGTGATCCCCGGCATCTGCTTCGGGATCTGGAGCCTCGTCGCCCTCGACCCGGTCGAGCTGACCGTGTTCGGGATCAACGTCTACATCATGCGCAACATCCTGATGATGGACTTCGTCCGGCATACGCATTTCAAGATCTCGTTCGGGCGTCTCAATTCCGTGATCCTGTGCCCGCACTGGCATCAGCTCCATCACTCCACCGCGCCGCAGCACTACGACAAGAACTTCGGCCTGCTGTTCTCCTTCTGGGACCGCCTGTTCGGGACCCTGTACGTCCCGCACCCCGACGAGGACTTCAAGTTCGGGCTGGTCGACCGGGACGTGGCCGATTATCAATCCCTGTCCGGGCTCTACCTGCTGCCGTTGCGGAAGATGGGCCGGCGGATCGCCCGGCAGGTGCGGCGCCTGCGCGGCGCGCCCGCCCGGCCGGGGGCGTGACCATGGCGACGGAGCGCCTCGAGACGGTCCGCACGGCCGGGCGGCTCGCCGAGGTCGGGGCCGCCTGGACGGAGCTGTGGGCCCGCAGCGGCGCCCTGGTGTTCCAGAGCCACGCCTGGATCGCCGCCTGGTGGGCGAGCCTGCCCGACCGGGAGCGCCGGACGCTCCATATCGTCCTGGCCTGGCGCGGCGGCGACCTCGTCGGGGTGCTGCCGCTGGCCACGATCCGCCGGAAGGGGTTCCGGGTCCTCGAATGGGCCGCCAAGGACTGTTCGGATTTCGGCGACGCGCTGCTCGCCCCCGGGACGGGGCACGACCTGGTCCGGCGGATGTGGCGTGCGGCCGGCCGGGCCGGCGGCTTCGACCTCGCCTACCTGAACCGGCTCCTGCCGGACGCCGCGGCGCGGACGCTGCTCGAACCGGGCGGCGGCGGGGTGCGGCTGCACCTGAACCACCGTGACGAGGCGAACTGGCGGGTGCGCGGCCCCTGGACGACCGGCCGGGCCTGGTTCGACGCGCAATCGAAGAAGACCCGGCAGAACTACCGCCGCGGCCAGAAATTCCTCGGCGAGCGCGGGCCGCTCGCCTTCCGCCTGCTCGGACCCGACGAACCCCTCGCCCCGGTGCTCGACCGGCTGACCACCTTCAAAAGAGCCTGGCTCGAGACCCACGGCCTGGCCTCGACGGCCTTCTACGACGCGGGCTCCCGGGCCCTCCCCGCCATGGTGCAGGTGCTGGCCGAGGCGGGGCTCCTGCACGCCTTCGTGCTGGAATGCGGCGGCGGCGTCGTGGCGGTCTCGATCAACTTCGTCCAGCGCGGCACGATGATGGCCTTCGTCACCACCTACGATCCGGCGGCCGAGCGCGCCTCGCCCGGCATGGTGCTGATGATGGACTACATCATGTGGTCGATCGACCGCGGCCTGCACACGGTCGATTTCCTGTGCGGCGACGAGGGCTTCAAGGGCCGCTTCGGCACGCAGACCCTGACCCTGGCCTCGATGATGGGCGCGCGCACGCCCCAGGGCGCCGCGGCGCAGCTGGTGGATTGGACGCGGCACGCCCTCCGGCGCCGGTTCGGCCGGGTCGGGCGGCCGGACAGCGGGAATCCCGTCGCGGAGGCTGCGGCCTGACGGGCGCGCGGACGCGCCTTCAGGTTGCGCCGGCGGCGGAGGCGGAGAAGCGCGGCTCCCGCGCGAGGTTGCGGAACGCGCCGAGCGACCACGCCAGCGTGGCGACCTCGGAGGCGAGCAGGCCGACGAGCGCGGTCGCGGCCGGCAGGAAGAGCAGGGCCGGGACCATGATGGCGAAACCCAGGGCGGCGCTCGCCACCGCTCCGGCGGTGATGCTGCGGAAGGCCGCCGACGCCTCCAGATAGGCGCGCGGGATCGCGTAGAGCAGCGAGACCGTCACCACCGCCCAGACGCCGAGCCCGATCCAGCCCATCGGCTCGCCGGCGAAGCGGCCCTTGAACAGGACCCCCTCGACGGCCGGCAGGAGCGCCGCCATCGCCGCACCGTAGATGACGCAGGCGCCGCCGAGCAAAGCCGCCCGGCGCACGACGATGCGCCGGGCGGCCTCGACCTGCCCGGAGGCGAGCAGCCGGGTGATCTCCGGCAGCACCATGTTCATCAGCGCCATCGTCGGGATGCGCAGGGGCGCGTAGAGGACGAGCGTCGCGGCGATCGGCGCATAGGCGGCCGGGCCGGCGAGCAGGGCGAACAGCAGGGTCAGGCCCTGGGCCCTGCACGGTGAGGCCGGTGACCCCGGCGAGCGACCAGGCCAGGGTCTTCCAGATCGACCGATACCGCGCCCGGGCCCGGGCGTGGAGCGCGATCCGCAGGCGCTCGCGCAGGGCCCCGTAGGCCACCGCGATGGCGAGGGCGTGCGCCAGGGCGATCGCCGCGAAGGCGCGGTCGAGGAGCGCCGCGCCGGCACCATCGAGCCCGCGCGCCACGAGCAGGCCTCCGCAGACGGCGTAGACGAGGTCGCTGAGGCCGGCGATCCGCGGACGGCCGCGGGCCAGGAGCACGATCCGCAGGTAGCTGCGGTAGGCGTAGAGGCCCACGAAGGCCCCGGCCGCCAGGGCGCCGAAGCCGATCACCGGCACCAGCGCGACGCCGACGCCCACCGCCAGCAGGCCGGAGACCAGGATGGCGCCGGACCCGAACATCACGTCGTAGCCCCGCGCCGCCGGGCGGCCGAGGCTCCGGGCGAGGTGGAGCGTCGCCGGGACCGCGACCAGCGCGCGGATGTAGGTGATCCCGACGGCGCCCACGGTGAACACGATGGCGAACAGCCCGTAATCGTGCGCGCCGAGTTCGCGCACGAGCAGGATGTTGAGGACGAAGTGGAACAGGCTCTGGGCCAGCTCGCCGGAGAGGATCACGGCATAGCGTCCCGAGAGCAGCGCCCGGGCCAGCCGGAGGAGGTCACCGGGACGCGGCATCGGTTCCGCCAGTCCGGTGCCGCCCCGGGGAGATCGGCCGACGGGATCGTGACGGGCATCGGACCCGGCGCGATGCGGTCGCTCTTTCAGTCCACACCGTCTTATTCCGAACGTCGGCGGCCACCGTTCGGGATGATGCTCGAGCGCCCATGATCGTCCGCGCCGTCCTGGCCCCGGCCGGGCACGAGGGTCCGCAGGGCCGCGACGCAGCGCGCAAGATCCGCGCCGTCCACCCAGACATGCGGGCTGAGCCGCAGCGCCCCGGAGCGCGCGCTGGCGAAGACGGCGCTCCGGCGCAGACCTTCCGTGAGCCCGGCGGGAAGCCCTCCGGTCGGCCGCACCCCGAGGATGTGGGGGGCGCGCAGGTGCCGGGGCACGACCGGGAGGCCGAGGGCGGTCATCGCGTCCGCGAGCCGGTCCGTCAGCCCGCGCAGGCGGCCGGTGACCGCCGGCACGCCCCAGCCGGCGATCAATTCCAGCCCGGCCGCCGCCATGGGCAGCGCCACGGGATCGTTCAGTTCGCCCCGGTCGTAGCGGCGGGCCCCGACAACCGGCGGGCGGTTGCCGACATGCTCGTCGAGCGCCGCGCCATCCTGACGGTGGGGCGCGGCGTAGAGGAAGGCGAGGCCGTAGGGTCCGAGCGCCCATTTGTAGGTCGGGAAGGCCAGGAAGTCGGGCCGCCAGCGGGCCACGTCCACCGGCATGGCGCCCACCGCCTGCGTCGCGTCGATCACCAGGGCGGCGCCGGTCGCGTGGACCGCCGGAGCGAGGCGGTCGAGGTCGATCAGGCTGCCGTCGGTCCAATGCAGCGGGGTCAGGGTGGCGAGGGCGAGCGGCTTTGCCCCCGGGCGTTCGATCGCCGCCAGGAGCGCGGCGGTCCAGTCCCCGTCCGGGGGACGCGCGACCTCCTCCACGGTGAGACCCTGCGCGGCAGCCAGGCGGTCGAAGGCGAAGCGCAGGGAGGGGAACTCGTCGGCCACCCGCAGCAGGCGCCCGGCCCGGACCGGCGCGAGGTTGTGCGCGGCCAAAGCCATGGCGTGGCTGACCGCGCCGACGATGGCGACGTCGTCCGGTCCGGCACCGATCAGCCCGGCCGCCGCGGCGCGGGCCCGCTCGACCCAGGCGGGAATCGCCTCGCGCGGATGGTCCCAGGGGCGGCTCTTGGCCAGGAGCCCGGCCTCCCCGGCGGCGCGGACGACCCGCGGCAGCGGCGACCACGCCGCCGCATCGAGGTAGCTGACATCCGCCGGCACCTCGAACAGGTGGCGCTGGCACGGGAGTTCGTCGGCGGTCGGCATGGCGGGCGGGAACATGGCGGGCGGGATCCTAGAGGATCGGGTCCGGCAGGGCCACGGTTCGGGGCTTGATCGCGCGAGTTCGATGCCGCAAGCCGGCACACCACAGCCCGCGAGGCCGCCCGTGTCGACCCGCCTGCCCCCGCCCGATTCCGTGCCGCCATGGGTCGCCTGAATCCCGACTGCTTCGACGCGGCGCCGGCGCCGCTGCGGGTCGCCGACGCGGTGGCGCTGATCCGGGACCGCCTGCCGGTGCTCTCCGGCGTCGAGACGGTGCCGCTCGGCCGCGCGGACGGCCGGATCCTCGCGGAGGATCTGATCGCGCCCCTCGACCTGCCGCCCTTCGACAACGCCGCGGTGGACGGCTACGCCCTGCGGGCCGCGGATCTCGCGCCGGCGGGCGAGACCCGTCTGGCCCTCGGCGGACGCGTGCCGGCGGGGCATGCCACCGTCGAGGCCGGACCGGGCGTCGCGGTGCGGATCTTCACCGGGGCACCGATGCCCCCGGGCACCGATACCGTAGCCATGCAGGAGGACGTGCGGCTCGTTGGCGAGGCCGTGCTGCTGCCGGAGGGCCTCGTTCCGGGCGCCAACCGCCGCCGGGCCGGCGAGGACGTGGCCCGCGGTCACCGCGCGCTCCTGGCCGGAACCCGGCTCGGGCCCCGGCATCTGGCGCTCGCGGCGTCCCTCGGGCTCGCTGCCCTGCGCCTGCGCGTCCCCCTGACGGTGGCGTTGTTCTCCACCGGTGACGAGCTGACCCCGCCGGGCGAGCCGCTGGGGCCGGCCGGGATCCACGACGCCAACCGGCCGATGCTCGCCGCGCTCCTGCGGCGGCTCGGCGCTGAGCCCGTCGAGCTCGGCATCCTGCGCGACGCCCCCGGAGAGGTGCGCGACCGGATCGCCGCGGCGGCCGCGTCCCACGACCTGATCGTCACCTCGGGGGGCGTGTCGGTGGGGGAGGAAGATCACGTCCGCGCCGCCGTCGAGGCGTCGGGGGCGCTCACCCTCTGGCGCCTGGCGATCAAGCCGGGCCGTCCCGTCGCCCTTGGGACCGTGGCCGGCACGCCGTTCATCGGGCTGCCGGGCAACCCGGGCGCCGCCTACGTGACCGCGCTCGCCGTGCTCAAGCCCCTGGTCCTGCATCTCTCGGGAGCGGACGACCCGGTGCCGGCCCTGACGGTGCGCAGCGGCTTCGCGATGCAGAAGCGCCCCGGCCGGCGCGAGTACCTGCGGGTGTGCCTCCGCCCGGACGACACCGGGACGTTCGCGGCCGTCCCGGCGCCGGGCGGCGCCCTGGCGGGGCTGGCGGCGAGCGACGGGCTGGTCGAACTCGCCGAGGATCTGACCGCGATCCGCGTCGGCGACGCGCTCCCGTACCGGCCGCATGGGGAGTTCGGCTGACGGCATCCGCAGAAGATCGCCCGTGCGGGTACCGGCCGGCGCACATGGACATCGACACCGCGCACCGTGCCTATATCCTCACCGTGTAGGGGCGGAGTCGGACATGACGCGGACGCGGGTTTTCCAATCGGGCAACAGCCAAGCCGTTCGGATCCCAAGTGAGTTCCGGCTGCAAGGCCCCGAGGTCGAGATCTCTCGAAGGGGCGAGGAAATCGTGCTGCGCGAGGTTCGGGACCGCGATCTGTCCGCGGCCTTCGCGCTGATCACGGAACTGCCGCTCGACGATCTCGCGCGGGACGATGAACCGGCACAGGATCGCGAGACTCTGTGACCGCCCGCTACATGCTCGACACCACCATCTGCATCTACATCCGCCGTGCGCGGCCGCCACAGGTACTCCAGCGCTTCCGCGCGCTTCGGCCGCACGAGGTCGTCATGTCACCGATCACCCAGGGCGAACTCCTCTTCGGTCTGGAGAAGATCCGGGATACCCCGGGCTTCGACGCCGCGAGGCGCGCCTTCGCCGATCTGGCTCAGCTCATTCCGGTGGCCTGGCTCGGTGAGACGACGGCTGCGCAATATGCGTTGTTTCGTGCGAAGCTTCAGAAAACCGGCTCGTTGATCGGGAACAATGACCTTTGGATCGCAGCGCATGCTGCGGCTCTGGATGTAATATTGGTCACCAACAACACGCGCGAATTCGACCGGCTGAAACCGGGCCTCAAGGTCGAGAACTGGGCCGACGGGATGATGGCCGGGTCGTCCGCCTGATCACGGGGTTACCGTCCCGCGCGTGACGCCCGGCACGAATTGGCTCTCGTGCCGGCGGGACTTCGCGGGCGCGAGCCTGTACAGCGTCCGCTCGTTTGACAGCATCACCGACCAGAGATCCCGTGCCCCTGCTCGCAGACCGCGCCCCCGCCAAGGTCAACCTGACGCTCCACATCCTCGGGCGGCGGGCCGGCGACGGCTATCACGCGCTGGAGAGCCTGGTGGCCTTCGCGGGGACGGCCGACCGGCTGACCCTCGACCCCGGCGCTCCGCTCGGCCTCACCGTCACCGGCCCCACCGCCGGCCCGGCCGGTCCCACGGACGACAACCTCGTGCTCCGCGCGGCGCGCCACCTCGCGGCGCGGGTGCCGGACCTGCGCCTGGGCGCCTTCCACCTGATCAAGCGCCTGCCGGTCGCGGCCGGGATCGGCGGGGGGTCCTCCGACGCCGCCGCCGCCCTGCGCCTGCTCGCCCGCCTCAACGGGCTGCCGGGCGATCACGCCGCCGTCGTCGCGGCGGCGCGGCAGACCGGGGCCGACGTGCCGGTCTGCCTGGACCCGCGGGCCCGGATGATGCGCGGCGTCGGCGAGGTGATCGGCCCCCCGCTCGGCCTGGCGCCGCTGCCGGCGGTGCTGGTCAATCCCGGCGTTCCGGTGCCGACCGCGCCGGTGTTCAAGGCCCTCGGCCTCGCGGTCGGGCAGAGCCGCGACGGGGCGGCCCATCCCGAGATCACCGAGGACCTCGGCGGCCAAGCCCTCGCGGCGGCCATCGCCCCCGCCCGCAACGACCTGGAGGCGCCGGCCCTGACGGTGGCGCCGGTGATCGGCACCGTCCTGGCGGCCCTGCGCGCGCGGGGCTGCCGGCTCGCGCGGATGTCGGGCTCCGGCGCGACGGTGTTCGCCCTGTTCGACGACCGGCGCGGCGCCGTGCGGGCCGCCTCGGCCCTGCGCGCCGCGCACGCGGATTGGTGGGTGGCGCCGACCTATCTGCGCTGAGACGTACGCCCGTACCGGGGACCGGCGGTCGGCCCGGATTGCGGCTGAGCCCCGTCACGCTCCGGGCCCGGCCCGGCGGATAGCCCGATTCCTCCGGAAGAACGCGTGGCGCTCGGCCTCGGCGCGCACCACCGTGGCGCGTACCTGGAGCAGGTCCTTGCGGGTCAGGAGCCCGACCAGGCGACCGCTCCGCGGATCGGTGACCGGCAGGCGGCCCTGGCCGGCGGCGAGCATCACGTCGAGGGCGTGCGAGACCACGTCGCCCGGATGGACCACAGAGAGGCCGGCATCCGAGACACGCGCGCCGAGCGTGCCGTCCGCCGGGTCGCCGTCCCGCGCCTCCAGGCTCCAGCGCAGGGCGTCGTCGCGCGAGACGAGGCCGATGGGACGGCCCAGCGCATCGACCACCGGGTAGGCGTGACGGGCCCCGGCCTCGATCTCGGCGCGCGCCGCGGCGAGGGGCAGGTCCGCGTCCAGGGTCTCGACCGAGCGGGTCATCACCGCCTCGACCCGGGCCAGATCGTAGGGGTCGATCCCGTATTCCCGGGTCACGTGCTGGCCGCGCCGGGCGATCTTCTCGGTGAGGATCGAGCGCTTCAGGAGCAGCACGGTCACCACATAGGCCGCCATGGTGGCGGCCAGCAGCGGCGCCAGGGCGGCGACGTCGCCCGTCACCTCCACGGCGAAGACGATGCCGGTGAGCGGGGCGGGCAGCGTGCCGCCGAGCATCGCCGCCATGCCGATCAAGGCCCAGAACCCATGCGCGCCCGGCAGGAGCAGGCCGATGAGCCAGCCTACCGCGCCGCCGAGGATCAGCAGGGGCGCGAGCACACCCCCGGACGTGCCGGACGACAGGGCGGCGAGCCAGATCACCGCCTTCACCACCAGGATCGTCACGACCGCGCCCGCCAGCATATGCCCGGACAGCAGATCGTGGATGACGTCGTAGCCGACGCCGAGGGCCCGGGGCTCTACGAGGCCGCCCAGCCCGACCACGACGGCCCCGAGGGCCGGCCACCACATCCAGTGCAGGGGAAGCCGGCCGAACCCGTCCTCCAGGGCGTAGAGGGCCCGGGTCAGGAGGCCCGAGATCAGCCCGCAGGCGATGCCGAGCGCCGCGCAGGCCGGCAGGCCCCACCAGGGCAGCGCCGGATTGTCGGCGAAGGGGAAGAGCGGGCCAGCGCCGAACAAAGCCGGTCGCCAGCAGGCCGCCGTCACCGCCCCGACCGCCACCGGGACGAGGCTGCGCGGGCGCCATTCGAACAGCAGCACCTCGACGGCGAGGAGCACCGCCGCCACCGGGGTGCCGAAGATCGCCGTCATGCCGGCGGCGGCGCCTGCCACCAGCAGGGTCTTCCGCTCGGCGGCGCTGAGATGGAAGAACTGGGCGAACAGGGAGCCGACCGCCCCGCCCGTGACGATGATCGGGCCCTCCGCGCCGAACGGCCCGCCGGTCCCGATCGCCACGGCCGACGAGAGCGGCTTGAGCACCGCCACCCGCGGCGACATCCGGCTGCCGCCGATCAGGATCGCCTCCATGGCCTCCGGGATGCCGTGGCCACGGATCTTCTCGGAGCCGTAGCGCGCCATGGCACCGACGATCAGCGCGCCGATCACCGGGATCGCCACCGTCCAAGGGCCCGGCGCGACGCCGGCCAGGGACGTGAGCGACGTGTCGAGACGGCCGTACCACGCGAAATTGGTGACCAGGCCGATGAGCGTGAGCAAGAGCCAAGCCGTGCCGCTCGCCGCGGTGCCGGTGATGGCCGCCATTCCGGCCAGGGTCACCACCCGCCGATCGGCACTGAAATCCCCCAGCGCCCGGCGGGCCGGCCTGTCGCCGCCACGCTCGAACTCGGTCCCGCCGCTCATCCGGATCTCCTTCCTGCAGATCCCCCATTTATATCGTGATACGATATATTCCAGGGCCCGATCGGCGGGTAGGCCTGCCCGAGACGTTTGAGGGCTGCGATGGCTGCGGATGCACCGGGAACCGAGACGCTGTCGGCGGAGCAATACGCGGCGCTGGCGGATTTCCGCTTCCGCCTCCGGCGCTTCCTGGCCTTCAGCGAGGCCGCGGCCGCCCGGGCGGGGCTGCCGCCGCAGCAGCATCAGGCGCTGCTGACCCTGGCCGGCCAGGCCGGCCGCGCCCCCGCCACGGTCGGGCTGCTGGCCGAGCAACTGCTCATCGCGCCCCACACCGCCGCCGAGCTGGTCGCCCGGATGGTCGAGGGCGGATTGCTGACCAAGACCCGGGACGCCGAGGATCGGCGCCGGAGCGTCCTGGCGCTCACGCCCCGCGCCGAGGCGCTGCTGGGCTCGCTGACCGCGGCGCACCTCGAAGAGCTGCGCGGGCTGGCGCCGGCGCTGGCCGAAGCGCTGTCCGGTCCCGCGGCGCGTTGACGCATCGAACGCCGGATGGTTCGACCGTCAGGGGCCTTTCGATGATGAACCCGCACGCCTCGAACGCGCGCAGCGCCAAGCTTCGGTGCTTCAATGCGGCTCGGGTCGCGGGGCCCTCCGCCGACACCGACATCACCGCGGCCTTCGCCGCCGTCCCGCGGGACCCGTGACAGTTTGCGGTCAATGCGTATGGCCTGCGCGCTTCGTGGACCCCCCGGTCTTCATCAGACTCCCAGATCGGCCGGAGGCGGAGACTGCGCGGCTAGCGCTGGACAGTGGCTGCCGTCGGTGCGGTCGCTCCACCTCCATACGGCGCCGGATGACGGCTGCCGGTACAAGGGCGGCGATTGGTGGGCCGTCGACGCGGAAGCCGTGAGGCGCCGTCTCAGCGCGCCCGCGCCACGCAGAACTCCACGGCGCCGACGAGGGCGGCCTTCACCGGGCCCTCCGGGAAGACGTCGAGGGCCGCCCGGGCCTGGGCGCCGTAATCATGGGCGCGGGCCACGGTCTCCTGGAGCGCGCCGTGCCGCTGGAGCAGGTCGAGGGCGGTCTCGAGATCGCCGTCCCGGATCTCGCCCTGCTGCAGGGTACGCCGCCAGAAGCCGCGCTCGCCCTCGCTGCCCCGGCGGTAGGCGAGCACGATCGGCAGGGTGATCTTGCCCTCGCGAAAGTCGTCGCCGACGTTCTTGCCGAGTTCCGCCGAGGTGCCGCCGTAATCGAGCACGTCGTCGATCAATTGGAACGCGATGCCGAGATTCATCCCGTAGGCGCGGGCGGCCGCCTGGTCCGCCTCCGGCCGGGCCGCGAGCACCGGCCCGACCTCGCAGGCGGCGGCGAACAATTCGGCGGTCTTGCCGCGGATCACCGCCAGATAGGCGGCCTCGTCGGTCTCCAGATTCTTGGCGTTGGTGAGCTGCATGACCTCGCCCTCGGCGATCACCGTGGCGGCGGCCGAGAGGATGTCGAGCGCCCGCAGGGAGCCGACCTCGACCATCATCCGGAAGGCCTGGCCGAGCAGGAAGTCGCCGACCAGCACCGAGGCCTCGTTGCCCCACTTGATCCGGGCGGCGACCCGGCCGCGGCGCATGTCGCTCTCGTCGACCACGTCGTCGTGCAGGAGCGTCGCGGTGTGCATGAACTCGACGCTGGCGGCGAGCTTCACGTCCCCGTCCGCGTCCCCCGCGTAGCCGCAGAGCCGGGCGCAGGCGAGCGTCAGGATCGGACGCAGGCGCTTGCCGCCGGAGGCGATCAGGTGGTTAGCGACCTCGGGGATCATCGCCACGTCCGAGCCGGTCCGCGACAGGATCGTGGTGTTGACCCGCGCCATGCCGTCCGCCACCAGCGCGACGAGGTCGTTCAGCCCCGCCTCCGCCTCGGGCTTCGGATTCTCGATGGAGAGGGCAATACCCAAGATCCGCAACCTCCAGTCCGGTTCCGCCCCGGGCGGCGGGCGATCCCTTCGCACGGGCCCCGCGGCGCCGCAACATCGGGTCCCATCGGATATGGGGCGGCGCGGACGCGGAACCGGCGCGGCGAAATCGCCGGCCGAAAACCCACGGCCCATCGGGGGATCATCATGATCGAGCTGATCCGGGCCAACGATGTCGTTCTGATCGGGTTCGCCCGCACGATCCTCGAAGCGGCCGAGATCCCGGTCCTCGTGGCCGACAGCCATATGAGCCTGATGGAGGGCTCGATCGGCGTGTTCGGCCAGCGCCTCCTGGTCCCGCGCGACCACGAGGCCCAGGCCCGGCGCCTGCTCGGCGATGCCGGCCTCGCCCACGAGTTGCGCCAGCCGTGACGGAACCGCCGGACGCCGTCCTGGGCGGGATCCTGCGGCTCCACCAGCCGCCCCGGGGGGCGCACCGGGCCGGGACCGACGCGGTGCTGCTCGCCCGGCTGCTGGTGCCGGCCGCCGGCTGCCGGCTCTGCGATGTCGGTGCCGGAACCGGGGCGGTGGGGCTCGGCTGCGCGGCTTTGGCGCCGGGGCTCCGGCCGACTTTGGTCGAGCGCGATCCCGGCCTCGCCGAGACGGCCCGGGCGAATGCGGCGCTCAACGGGATCGACGCCGACGTCATCGAGGCCGACGTCCTCCTGCCCGCGGCCGAACGCCGCGCCGCCGGTCTGCTGCCGGACCGGTTCGACGTGGTCCTGACCAACCCGCCCTTCTTCGAGTCCGGCACGCATCGCACCTCGCCGCATCCCGAGCGCGCCGCGGCCCACACCTTCCCGGCGGGGAGCCTGGATGCCTGGATCCGCGCCTGCACGGCGATCCTCCGGCCGGGGGGGCGGCTCGGGCTGATCCACCGGGCCGACGCGCTCCCCACCTGCCTGGACGCCCTCCGGGGGCGCTACGGCGCCCTGACGATCCGCCCCGTCCACGCCCGGGCCGAGGCCCCGGCGATCCGCGTGTTGATCGCCGCCATCAAGGGGAGCCGCGCCGGCCTGAGCCTGCTACCGCCACTCGTGCTGCACGGGCCGGACGGGGCGTTCACCCCCGAGGCCGAGGCGCTCCACCGGGGTGCGCCCTGGCCCACGCCTTGACCGGTATCCTCATGCCGCGAGGGCGGTCGGCGCGGCATCGGCGATACCGAGGAAGCGCTCGACCTCCGCGAGGTCCGGGAAGGCCAGGAATTCCGGCCGCAAGGGTGCCGGCAGACCCTCGAAGTTGAGCCCGGGGAACGTGTCGGGATGCGGGTAGAGCTGCCAGCCGGCGCCCGGCTCCGCCGGGGGGAACAGGATCGCGACCTTCTCGGTCCCCAGCCGGACGATCCGCGTCGGACTGTACGACAGGATCTCGATGCTCCAGCCCCGGTGGGCGTCCCGGCGGGCCTTCAGGGTGCGGTGGCGCGTCGCGCGATGCATGGCGGTCTCCTGCGGTTGGGAATGGGGGTCAGGCGGCGCTGCGGCGGCCGGAGCGCTTCGGCCAGCCGAGCGCCACGAGGCGCGCCTTGGCGTAGTCGCGGACCTCGTCGCGGGTGCCGGCGGGCATCGTGGCGAGGACGGCCTGCGTGGCCCCGTCCAGCATCAGGTCGGTGACCTCGTTGATCGTGCCGGCCTCGTCGATGCGGCGCTTCAGATCGCCTTCCGCCTCGGTGATCGCATCGAAGGCCGGGGTCTCCTCGAAATCCTCGTCCACGGCCCGGACGGGGATCTGGTGGGCGCGGAACTCGTCGGCCTCCTCCTCGGAGTAGACGAGCCCGTGGAGCTCGATCAGCTTGAGGATGACGCGGTCCTTCCCGCGCTTCTCGGCCATGGCGTAGACGTAGGCCGCCTGCTTGCCCGAGACGCGGTAGTTCACGTTGACCAGCGCCTCGCCCATCGACCATTCGACGCGCGCGGGGCCGGGCTTGGCGCCGGGCAGGCGTCCGGTCACCAGAAGCACCGCCTCGTCGCGCTCGGCGCGGATGACGGTCGGCGGCTCGAACACGATCCCGGCCTGGGCGGCGATGCGCTCCAGGGTCTTGTGGTAGATCACGGCCGTTCCCTGGACGCGCCAGACATTACCCCCGAAGGGCTCGCCGTAGCGGACGAGGATGTCGGCGATCTGCTTGTCGGCGGTTCGCATGGGGCTCGCTCCGGCGAGAGGATGCCGCGTCATCCACAGCTTTGTGCGGCGACGGTCTTCCGTTCTCTTTTTGTTCACGTCTATATGCGCAATCCTCCCGACGCGCGCAAGGGCTGGCCGGCGCGGCGTACCCGCGCCGCCGGTCTGTCGCCGGCCGCGCGGCACTGTGAACAGGTGTGGGAAAGGCCGCATTGTTGCTGCACCGCACCCTAGGGTAGACCGGCGGTCACGATGTCCGAGACCGCAGCCGCGATGACGCCTTCCCTCTGGACCCGCCTGTCGAATCCCGGCCACTTCATGCGCTGGTCGGGCGCCCTGGTGCCGTGGCTCACGGCCCTGTCGCTCGCCGTGCTGGCCGTGGGCCTGTACCAGACCTTCTTCGTGGTCCCGCCGGACTACCAGCAGGGCGAGACCGTGCGGATCATGTACATCCACGTCCCGGCGGCGTGGCTCGGCGTGTTCTTCTACGGGGCCATGAGCCTGTCGGCGATCGGAACCCTGGTCTGGCGCCACCCGCTGGCCGACGTCGCCCAGCGCGCGGCGGCGCCGATCGGCGCGGCCTTCACGCTGATCTGCCTCGTGACCGGTTCCCTCTGGGGCAAGCCCATGTGGGGCACCTACTGGGTCTGGGACGCGCGGCTGACCTCGATGCTGGTCCTGCTGCTGATTTATTGCGGGATCATCGCCCTCTGGCGGACCCTGGAAGACCCGAACCGGGCCGCGCGGGCGGTGGCGATCCTGACGCTGGTCGGCGCCGTGAACCTGCCGATCATCAAGTTCTCGGTGAACTGGTGGTCGACCCTGCACCAGCCGGCCTCGATCCTGCGCATGGGCGGTTCGACCATCGATCCCTCGATGCTGTACCCCCTGCTGATCATGATCGCCGCCGCGACCCTCGGCGGCACGACCCTCCACCTCTACGCGATGCGCACCGAGATCATGCGCCGCCGGGTGCGGACGCTGACGATCCGCGAGGCCGAGCGCCTGGACCGCACCCAGCCCCGCATCGCGCCGCAGCCGGCCGGGCTGCCGGTCGGACAACCGGTCTAGGAGCGCCGCGATGGATCTCGGGTCTCACGGCGGCTTCATCCTCGGCGCCTATGCCTTCACGGCCCTGGTGATGGTCGCCCTTATCGGGAACGCGATCCGCGACCGGCGGGCGCAAGTCCGGGCCCTGAAGGGCTTCGGCGAGGACCGGCGATGACCGCGCCGCTCGACGAGACGGCGGAGCGGCCGCCGCCGGTCCGCCGGTCCCTGCTGCTGATCCTGCCGGCGCTCGCCTTCGCGGCGCTGGCGGCCGTGCTGTTCCTGCGCCTGCGCTCCGGGGTCGACCCGGCCGCCCTGCCCTCCGCGATGATCGGCAGGCCGGTGCCGCGCTTCGACCTGCCCGCCGTGCCAGGGCTCGCCGCTTCGGGCGCGGCGGTACCGGGCCTGTCGAGCGCGGACCTGAAGGGACAGATCACAGTGGTGAACGTCTTCGCCTCGTGGTGCGCCCCCTGCCAGGTGGAGCACCCGATGCTGATGCGGCTCGCCCGCGAGCCCGGCATCCGCCTCGTCGGCATCGACTACAAGGAGCCGAGCCCGGAGGCCGGACAGCGCTTCCTCGCCCGGCACGGCGTGCCGTTCAGCGCGGTGGGAGCCGATGCCAGCGGGCGCGCGGCGATCGATTTCGGCGTCTACGGCGTGCCCGAGACCTTCATCATCGGGCCGGACGGCGTGATCCGCGACAAACTGGTCGGGATCCTCACGCCCGAGAATTTCGCCAGCGTGCTCACGCGGATCCGGGCCGCCGGCAAGGTCGCGGCGGCGCAGTAGCGCCTTGAGCGCTCTCCGCAGGACTAGGCACGGGTTCGGCGCACGAGAACGCGTCACAACGAAGGCTGAGAACCGGCTGCGATTGCAGAGCGATCGGAACCGGCTCTAAGCGCCCGGCTGCGGATCCTTGCGCTCGTAGCGGGTGAGGAGCGGCGTCTGCGCGAGGGCGAACAGCACGGTGAGCGGCATGATGCCGAACACCTTGAAATTGACCCAGAAATCCTCGGTCTGGGTACGCCACACGACCTCGTTCAGGGCCGCCAGGACGAAGAAGAACAGGCCCCAGCGGAGGGTGAGTTTCCGCCAGCCCTCCTCGGTGAGGCTGAACATCGAATCGAGCACCACCGACAGAAGCGGCCGTCCGAAGGCGAGGCCGCCGAGCAGCACGGCCCCGAACAGGGCGTTCACGATGGTCGGCTTGACCATGATGAAGGTCTTGTCCTGCAGCGCCACGGTCAGACCGCCGAACACCACCACCACGGCGCCGGACACGAGCGGCATGATCGGCAGGCGCCGCATCAGGACGTAATGGATCGCCAGCGCCACCACCGTCGCCGCGATGAACACGCCGGTGGCCACGAACAGCTTCTGGTCCGGGGCCACGCCGAATTTTTCCGAGTAGGCGTTGCCCAGGAAGAACAGCACCAGGGGCCCGAGCTCCAGCGCCAGCTTCACGAGGGGCGCCAGATGGCGGCGCGGGGGGACGGATTCGATCTGCATGCGCTCTGGTTGGCTCGGATGCGGCGCCCGCGCTAGGCTGCGGCACCGGACTGGATTCGTCGGTGTGTGTGTAACGCGGGGCGCGCGATGTCCATCATCATCGAGAACGCCGAGGTCGAGGCGCTGCTCACCGACCTCGCGGCAGAGACCCGACAGCCGGCGCCGGACCTGCTGCTCGATGTCCTGCGGCGGGAGCGGCAGCGGCTGGCTGCGGATCAGGAACGCGAAGCGGCGGCCGCGATTGCGTCGGGTCGTCTGTTGCGTGAACGTTGGAAGGCGGCGGCGGAAATCGATCCCCGTCCGATCGACGAGATCCTCGCTTATGACGAAAACGGCTTGCCGATATGAAGGCTCAGGCGGTTATCGATACGTCGATCTTTATCGCGATCCTGCTCGACGAGCCTGACGCGAATCTCTGGAGTCAGGCGATCCGGCTTTATCAGAAACGCGTCATGGCGGCTGCGACATATCTCGAATGCGCGATTGTCAGCAGTAAAAAGACGACCGGCCGAGCAGACCTCGACGACTGGCTCCTTCGAGAAGCGGTCATTGTCGTCTCGGTCGACCACACCCTGGCCCAAATCGCCGCCGACGCCTTTGCCCGTTACGGCAAGGGCCGGCATCCGGCCGGCCTCAACTTCGGCGATTGTTTCGCCTACGCGCTCGCCCGGTCGCTCAACGCGCCGCTCCTGTTTAAGGGCGAGGACTTCGCCCGGACGGACGTGCTGCGGGCGGTCGCCTAATCCTTCTCCAGCCCGGCGATCGCCCGGGCGAAGTCCCGGGCCGCGAACGGTTCCAGGTCCTCCACACCCTCGCCGACGCCGATGAAATGCACCGGCAGGCCGAACTTGGCCGCCAGCGCCACCAGGATCCCGCCCCGGGCGGTGCCGTCGAGCTTGGTCATCACCAGCCCTGACACCGGCGCGGCCTGCGAGAACAGCTCCACCTGCGAGAGGGCGTTCTGGCCGACCGTGGCGTCGAGGACGAGGAGCGTCGCGTGCGGGGCGTCGGGATCCTGCTTGCGCAGCACGCGCACGATCTTCTCCAGCTCCGCCATCAGCCCGGCCTTGTTCTGGAGCCGGCCGGCGGTGTCGATCAGGAGCACGTCGGTCCCGGCGGCGCCCGCCTGCTTGAGGGCGTCGAAGGCAAGCCCGGCGGCGTCTGCGCCCTGAGCGCCGCTCACCACCGGCGTGCCGGTACGCGCCCCCCAGACCTTGAGCTGCTCGACCGCCGCCGCCCGGAACGTGTCGCCGGCCGCCAGCATCACGGTCCGCCCCTCCGCCCGCAGCTTCGAGGCGAGCTTGCCGAGCGTCGTGGTCTTGCCGGCCCCGTTCACCCCGACCGTGAGGATCACGAACGGTTTTCTCGCCGTGTCGACGGTGAGGGGCACCGCCACCGGCTTCAGCGCCCGCTCGACCTCCGTCGCCAGGATCGCCCGCACCTCGTCGGGGGAGATGCCCTTCTCGTAGCGGCCCTTGCCCACCGCCTCCGAGATCCGCATCGCGGTCTCCAGGCCGAAATCGGCCTGGATCAGGGCATCCTCCAGATCCTCGAGGGTCGTGGCGTCGAGCTTGCGCTTGGTGAACAGGCCCGTCACCCGCTCGGACAGCGCCGAGGAGGTCCGCTTCATCCCGGAGGTGAGCCGGCTCCACCAGCCCTTGGCCTCCGGATCGCGGTCGGGCCCCGCGCCGGCATCGTGGGCAAGCGCCGCGGCGCTGTCGACGGGCTGGATGTCGGGGGCGGGCTCCACAGCCGGCTCCCGGGCCGCGTCGCCGGTGTCGACCGGGTCGGCCCCGTGCTCGGGGGCGTCGCCGGCCGTGCCGGCGGGTGGATGCTCGGGTTCGCCCGCGATCGGCAGCAGATCTGCACCCTCGACCACGTCCGGGAGCGGGGCCGCGTTCTCCTCGTGCGGCATCGGGAGATGCGCGACATCCTCCGCGCCGGTGGCGAAGTCGGGCTGGCCCTCGGAGGGCGAGGCCGCCTCCGCGGGCAGGTCCGCCTCGGGCTTCTCCTCGGCCGCGTCCGGGCCCTTGCGCCCGAACAGGCGTCCGAACCAGCCGGGCTTGTCCTCGCTCGCCATGAAACCTCGTCCTCGCCCCACCTTGCCGACCCGGCGCCGACCCTCTAGCCGATCCGGATGCCCAACGCCTTCGACATAGGCGCCCGCCTCCTCTACCGCGATGCCCTGCTGCTCGTCATCGACAAGCCGGCGGGCCTGCCGGTCCATCCCGGCCCCCGCGGCGGCGAGACGCTGACCGACCATCTCGACGCCCTGCGGTTCGGCCTGCCGCGCCGCCCCGAGGCCGCGCACAGGCTCGACCGGGACACCTCCGGCTGCCTTGCGCTCGGCCGCCACGCCAAGGCGCTGGCCCGGCTCGGCAAGCTCTTTTCCGGCAGCGCCGTCGACAAGACCTACTGGGCGCTCGTCGAGGGCGGCCCGGCGGAAGCGAGCGGCCACATCGATCTGCCGCTGGCGCGCCGCTCGGACGACCCGCGCTCCTGGTGGATGAAGGCCGACCCGGCGGGCGACCCGGCGCTGACCCACTGGCGCGTCCTCGGGCGCGCCGGGGGACGGACATGGCTGGAGCTGAAGCCAGTTACCGGCCGCACGCACCAGCTCCGGGTCCACTGCGCCGCCTCGGGCTGGCCGATCGTCGGGGATCCGATCTACGGAAGCGGCCCGCGCGGCGGCAGCCTTCACCTCCACGCGCACACCTTGACGATCCCGCTCTACCCGAAGCGGGACGCGATCACGGTCACCGCGCCGCCGCCGCCGCACATCGCCGCCGCCCTGACGGCGATGGAGCCTCAGGCCGCGATCAACCGCGCGCCGTCGTGAGAAGCGATACCGACATCGTGAAACGTCCCGGGGGGCGTCTCGACCGCGAGGCGCACCGGCGTGAAATCCGCGCTGCGGCCGATGCCGCCGCGTTCCGCCAGGACCGTCACCCGGCGCCCGACCTGCCCATCGAGGTGCCGGCGTAGGGCGTCGGCGCCGGCCGCGCGCAGGCGGCTCGCGCGATCCCGGATCGCGTCCGGCGCCACCGGCGGCATGCGCGCCGCCGGCGTTCCGGGGCGGGGCGAGTAAGGGAAGACGTGCAGATGGGTCAGGCCGCATTCCGCCACGAGGTCGAGGGAGCGGGCGAACTGCGCCTCGGTCTCCGTCGGAAAACCTGCGATCAGGTCGGCACCGAGCACGATGTCCGGGCGCAGCCGCCGCACGGTCTCGCAGAACCGGATCGCGTCGGCGCGGCTGTGCCGGCGTTTCATGCGTTTGAGGATCAGGTCGTCGCCGGCCTGGAGGGACAGGTGCAGGTGCGGCATCAGCCGCGCCTCCTCGGCGATCGCGCCGAGCAGGGCGTCGTCCGCCTCCACGGAGTCGATGGAGGAGAGGCGTAGGCGCGGGAGGTCCGGCACGGCCCGCAGGATCTGCCGCGCGAGGCCACCGAGGGACAGCGGCGCCCCGGGAAGGTCGCGGCCGTAGGCGGTGAGATCGACGCCGGTGAGGACGATTTCGCGGCCGCCCTGCGCCACGATCGTCTCGACCTGGGTAACCACATCGGCCACCGGCACCGAGCGCGACGGGCCGCGCCCGAAGGGAATCACACAGAAGGTGCAGCGATGGTCGCAGCCGTTCTGCACGGGCACGAAGGCCCGGGTATGCCCGGCCATCGCCGAGATCCGCGTCGGCTCGGCCGCACGCGCCGCCATCACGGCGCCCGGCCCGGTGGCGTCCGTCGACCAGCCCTCCGGCCGGAGCTTCTCGGCATTGCCGACGAGGCGCGCGACCTCGGGCATGGCCGCGTAGGCCGCCGTCTCGACCTCGGCGCCGCAGCCTGTGACCACGATCTCGGTGCCCGGCCGCTCCCGGGCGATCCGGCGGATCGCCTTGCGGGCCTGCCGGCCGGCCTCGGCCGTGACCGCGCAGGTGTTCACCACCACCCGGTCGCGGCCGTCCGCCGCCGCGTGGACCTTCAAAGCCTCGGACTCGACCGTGTTGAGGCGGCACCCGAAGGTGAGGGTCTCGACCGCCATCAGGCCGCGCCGGCGAACAGCTCCGGCGCCAGGGTCCCCTCGGCGACGAGCGCGACCGGGCCGGTCATCAGGACGTGGTCGTCGGCGCGCCATTCCACGAACAGGTCGCCGCCGGGGAGCGCGACGCTCGCCTGCCGGCCGATCATCCTGAGCCGCGAGGCCGCCACGACGGCGGCGCAGGCGGCGGTGCCGCAGGCCAGCGTCAGCCCGGCCCCGCGCTCCCAGACGCGGAGCTTGATCGCCTCGTATCCGGTGACCTGCGCGATCGAGATGTTGGCGCGCTCGGGGAAGCGCGGGTGGTTCTCCAGCATCGGGCCGATGCGGGCGAGGTCGTAGGAATCCGGGTCGGCCTCCACGAAGAACACCGCGTGCGGATTGCCCATGTTGACGACGCCCGGCGAGTGCAGGATTGGATCGTCGATCGGGCCGACCTGAAGTTCGATCCGCCGGGTATCGGGGAACGGCTCGGACAGGGGGATCTCGTCCCAAGCGAGCCGCGGCCGGCCCATATCGACCGTGAAGGCGCGCTCGGAGATGCGGCGCACGCCGAGCAGACCCGCGGCGGTCTCAAGGGTCAGCCGGCCGCCCTCGGCGGGGCGGGCCATGGCCGGATCGTCGAGCATCGCGTAGGCGACGCAGCGGGTGCCGTTGCCACAGGCCCCCGATTCCGAGCCGTCGGTGTTGTAGATCCGCACGAAGGCGTCCGTGCCCGGGCTCACGGGATCGTGCAGCACCATGAGCTGATCGAAGCTGGAGCCCGGATCCCGGGCGATCGCCCGCGCCTCCCCGGGACGGACCGACGCGGTGGAGCCACGCAGGTCCAGCACCACGATCGCGTTGCCGGCGCCGTGCATCTTCAGGAAGCGTCTGTGGGCGAGTGCGCTCATGCGGTCCCGCGGGGCGAGGGAGGGGCCGCTATATCGCAAAAGCACCGCTCCGGCGCGAGGGGTCCGGCGGCGTGGCAGATGCGCCGCACCCGCGGCTCTCGTCCGCGGCGCCCTCGCGGTTTTCCCTTTCGCCACTAGGTTAGCCGGCGGGAGCTCGCGCGATCCTCCGCCGGGCCTCGACCGGAGCGCCCCCGTGATCCGCCTTCGTCCGCTCGTCGCCCTCTCGGCCGCCCTGATGCTCGCCGCCGGCCCGCTCGCCGCACAGCAGGCCGCTCCGCCCCCCTCCACCGCGCCGGCACCGGCCCAGACCAATCCGCTGCCCACGACGACCGCACCGAATCCGGTGCCCGATCCGGGGAAGAGCGCGGCCCCCGCGCCGGAACAATCGGTCGCCCCCCCGCCCGCCGGCCAGACCGCCGCGGGGACGCCCGCCCGGCCGACCCTGGTCGACAAGCCCGGCGATCCCGGCGACGTCGACGAGGTCACGCTGCCCGCCAAGCCGGCCGCGATCCTCTCGGGCAAGACCAAGTGGGAGGAGGCGGTGCCGAGCCTGAAGCAGGCCTTCGCGCGGATCGAGGCGGATCTCGCCAAGCTCGGCGTCGCGCCGGCGGGCCGGCCGCTCGCGGTCTTCACCCGTACGGACGATGACGGCTTCGAGTTCGAGGCGATGATCCCGGTAGCGGCGGCGCCGAACCCGGCGCCTGCCGATTCCGACGGGCTGCGCTTCGGCACGACCCCGTCGGGCAAGGCCCTGCGCTTTGCCCACAAGGGGTCCTACGAGTCGATCGACGGCACCTACGAGACCCTGACCGCCTATCTCGATGCCAAGGACATCGTGGTGCAGGACCGGTTCGTCGAGGAATACGCCACCGACCTCAACGACAGCACCGACGACAACCTCGACGTGAACATCTACGCCCTGGTGAAGTAGGTCTCGGCAGATCTTCCGGCGTGATGGAGCTATCCCGTCGACGGGCGCTCCGGTTCAGAGCGGCCGCGCGCCCTCCCTCCCCGGCAAAGCTGCGGACTGCACCGGTTTTGATCGTAGCCGTGGGCGGAGGGGGAGGGAGATGCACGGCTCACGATCGCCCGATGCTGGAACCGGAGCGGCTTGATCGGACAGATCGCCGCTGCTGCGCCCCGGCAGGAACAGCGGCGTCCGCTCGCGGATTCGCCCTGCATGCCAACCGCCGACCTTAGAACCGAGACCGTCCCGCGTCCGCGCCGCAAGGCGGCCTCCACTGTCGCGGATCCCGCTCTGGCCGAGAAGGCGCTCGTCGTCCACGCGCGGCTCTCCCCGGTCTATGGCTGCCCGATCCCGTACTTCCATAGCCTCGATCCGGTGAGCGAACTCGTCTCCTCGCTCCTGTCGCACCGGACCCGCAACGCCGAGTCCGGGCGTGCCTTCAAGGCCCTGCGCGCACGGTTTCCGGACTGGGCGGCGCTCATCGACGCCGACGTGCCGGAGATCGAGGCGGCCATCGCGGGCGTGACCTGGCCGGAACTGAAGGCCCCGCGCCTCCGCGACGTACTCCGCGCCCTGCGCGACCGGTGCGGCACCCTCGATCTCGCCTTCCTGGCCGGCATGGAGGTGGAAGCCGCGCGGGCGTGGCTGCAGGCGATCCCGGGGGTCGGGCCGAAGACCAGCGCGGCCGTGCTGTCGTTCTCGACCCTGCGGATGCCGGCCCTGCCGGTTGACAGCCACCACCATCGGGTCGCGCAGCGCCTCGGGCTGATCGGCCCGCGGGTCGATGTCGGCCCGGCACACGCGATCCTGCGGGCGCAGCTGCCGGCAGACTGGAGCGCGCAGGATCTCTACGACAATCACGAGATCCTGATGCTGCACGGCCAGCAGGTCTGCCACCACCGCCGGCCGGCCTGCGGGCGCTGCGTCCTGGTCGACCTGTGCCCGAGCGCGCCGGCGATGCGGGAGCCGTGAGCGGGCCCGCGCGCCGTCAGAGCGACTTCAGGTATTCGAGGAGCGCCTTCTTCTCGTCGGCCGAGAGGTCCGTGCCGTACTCATGCCCGCATCGGCTGTTGCCGGAATTCCGGTCGGTGCAATCCGTCGTCTTCAGCGTGTAGTCGAACAGCGTCTGGTCCTCCGCGAGGCCGACGGCGTCGATGTCGTAGTTCGGCCCGACCTTGAAGGCCTGTCGGCGCTGATCGGGCTTCTTCAGGAGATCCGCGAGCGTCGCCACCGAGCCGTTGTGCAGGTAGGGCGCGGCCGCCCAGATCCCTTCGAGCACCCGCGCCTCGTAGGGGTAGGTCCCGGCCGGAACACCGGGGACACAGCTCCCGTCCCCCGTCGCGGCCTGGGGGAACGCCTCGGCGAGGGGCCGCAGCTTCGGCGGCAAGGCCAGGATGTCGAGGCGTAGGGCGGCCATCCCGGGCATCGGGGGCGGCCAGGCGATCAGGAACGGCGGGAAGCTCTGGATGATCGAACCGGTCACCGCATTGGCCAGGATGCTGAAGCTGCATTCGTTCTCGGCCCGCAGCGGTGTCGACTGGACGACGGGGATCTGGGCGCCGGTCAGGATGCCGCTCTTGGCCCGCCATTGCATGACCCCGTGCTCGCGGGAATCGGTGCCGACATCCTGAACGGGGGTCTTCCAGGTCTCCGCTTCCAGGGGCCAATGGGTGCCCGGCTCCGGCCCGTGGCAGTTCTTGCAGCCGCCCTGGGCTTCCGGCCGCGCGAAGATCGCCGCGCCCTGCCGGACCAGGGTCACCTGCAGGCTCCAGGGCCAGCGCGGCGGCCCGATCGCCTTGACCGAGTCCTCGAGCAGCCGCAGACCGTTGAAATTCGCCGAATTGTCGCTGAGGTAGTCGTATCCGGTCAGGATCTTGAACGCGTCCGGACGGGGATGGAACCGACCGAACACGCCGAGCACCTCGCCGAGGTTGCGGGAGAGGGCGAGGGTGTCGTTGCCGTTCGCGGCAAAGCCCGGCCACTGGGTCCGATCCTGGAGCGGCGCGTTCCAGAGGAAGGGATAGCGTGCCGGGGCGTCCGCCGCCCGGATGTTGTCCGGGATCATGGTGCCGGGCGGCAGGCCGATGTCGAGCCCCGTGACGCGGTTGAAGATCATCCCGACCGCATCGAGGCGCGACGGCCCCCAGGGCGTCGTCGGCAGCGCCCGCGCCATCAGCGTATGGTAGCGGTCGTACCAGGACCGCGCGACGACGAGGAGGTTCTGGACCGCGCTGGGCTCACCGGCCCCGGCGCCGAGCACCGCCTGCGCGAAGGGCTGGAACGCGGCCTCGCTGGCCACGACCGCGCCCACGGATTCGTCGAGATCGCTCAGGAGCGTCTGGAAGTCGACGATCGCGGGGCCGCCGTCGATCCGGTAGGCCCTGCCGGCGACGGTGATCTGGCGGGTGTGACACGCGGCGCAGCTCATCCCCGCGATCTCGCCCCCGGCGGGTCCGGCGAAGGTGAAGCCGATCGGCAGATCGTCGCGGCTGTCGGGGTTGGGCAGATAGCCGTAGCGCGACAGGCTCCCGGCCAGGAACGGCGTCCCGTCGCGCTGCTTCAGGGCTTTCAGCCACGCGAGCGGTATCAGTTCGGAGCCCTGATCCTGAACGTAGAAGGCCCGGCGCTCCCGGTCGCCCCAGCGGGAGCCCTGATCGACCTGGACCGGGGGCGTGGCCTGCGCCCGAGCCCCCGGAACGGCCAGCATCGTCAGGAACGCCACGGCGGCCCCGCGAAATCTGCGCGCGAATGGCATCGCGTCCCCCAGATATTGTATTCAGATAGAATTCGACAGCGAATCAATTCAACCAATTAATTCATATCATGTACTCGGATGCCGCACAGCGCATTCCGATGGGGCGCGGCGGCCGTTCCGGAACCGCGGGGCCGTGGGTCGGCGCCCGCCCCCCGGCGCGAGAGCCGGTCACGCGACACTCCTTGACCCGTCCGCATCAGCGGTGCGAGTAACCGCGCGCCCGGCCGGCGCGGAGCCCCGGCATGTCTGCTGTTCAGGATCGGCGCCGATGGCCGCGTTCACCGAATTGGTCTTCTCGGGCGTCCAGCCCACGGGCAACCTGCACCTCGGCAACTATCTCGGGGCGGTGAAGCGCTTCGTGGAGATGCAGGCCCGCGACGCGCAGTGCCTGTACTGCGTGGTCGACCTGCACGCGATCACCGTCTGGCAGGACCCGGAGGCCCTGCGCGGCCAGATCCGCGAGGTGACGGCCGCCTTCCTGGCTGCCGGCATCGATCCCGCGCAATCCATCGTCTTCAACCAGAGCCAGGTGCCGCAGCACGCCGAACTCGCCTGGGTGTTCAACTGCGTCGCCCGCCTCGGCTGGCTGAACCGGATGACCCAGTTCAAGGAGAAGGCCGGCAAGGACCGGGAGAACGCCTCCATCGGCCTCTACGATTATCCGGTGTTGATGGCGGCCGATATCTTGGCCTACCGGGCGACCCATGTCCCCGTGGGCGAGGACCAGAAACAGCACCTGGAACTGACCCGGGACATCGCCCAGAAGTTCAACACCGACTTCGGGAGCTCGATCGCGGCGCACGGCCACGGCGAGGCGTTCTTCCCCGTGACCGAACCGCTGATCGGCGGCCCGGCGGCGCGAGTCATGTCGCTGCGGGACGGGTCGAAGAAAATGTCGAAGTCGGACCCGTCCGACAATTCCCGGATCAACCTCACCGACGACGCCGATACCATCGCCCAGAAGATCCGCCGGGCGAAGACCGACCCTGAGCCGCTGCCCTCCGAGATCGCCGGGCTGAAGGACCGGCCGGAGGCCGACAACCTTGTGGGGATCTACGCGGCTTTGGCCGGGATCACCCGCGAGGACGTGCTGCGCGACTTCGGCGGGGCGCAGTTCTCGGCCTTCAAGCCGGCGCTCGCCGACCTCGCGGTGACGAGCCTTGCGCCGATCGCCGGGGAGATGCGCCGGCTCACCGCCGATCCGGGCCATATCGACGCCGTGCTGGCCGACGGGGCGGGGCGGGCCGAGACGATCGCGGCCCAGACGCTGGATGCGGTCAAGGACATCGTCGGCTTCGTGCGCCGGGGTCCCAGCCTTCAGACGGTGCGATGACCGCCCGGGCGCTGGTCTTCGACGTCTTCGGGACGCTGGTCGACTGGCGCTCCGGCGTCGCCCGCGAGGCCGCGCGGCTGCTGGCGCCCTTCGCACCGAGCCTCGATGCCGGGGCCTTCGCGGATGCCTGGCGGGCCCGCTACAACCCCTCGATGGAGACCGTGCGTTCCGGCGTGCGGCCCTTCGTCGATCTCGACACGCTCCAGGCGGAATCGCTGCCCGACGTGCTGGCCCAATTCGGTATCGCGGGCGTCCCGGAGGACCTGCGGCGGGAGCTGGTCCAGGCCTGGCACCGGCTCGACGCCTGGCCCGAGGTGCCGGAGGCCATGCGCCGGCTGCGCGAAAAACACCTCCTGGCGCCGAACTCGAACGGCCACGTCCGGCTGATGGCCGATCTCGCCCGGCGCAACGGCCTGATCTTCGACGCGATCCTGGGCGCCGGCTATTCCCGCGACTATAAGCCCAAGCCCGCGCTCTACCGCGATGCGGTGGCGGCGTTCGGCTTCGCCCCGAGGGAGACCGTGATGGTCGCCGCCCACTCGAACGACCTCACGGCGGCGGCGAGCCATGGCCTGTCCACCGCCCATATCGCCCGGCCGCACGAGCACGGGCCGGGCGGCGGCGAGGCGGCGCCTGCAGTCCCGGTCACCTACGCGGCCCGGGACCTGGCGGATCTGGCCGACCAGCTCGGCTGCTGAGAACCGGGAATGGGTGATCGCGATGGCTGATTGGAACCCCGCCCTCTACACCCGCTTCGAGGACGAGCGCACCCGCCCGGCGGCCGAACTCCTGGCCCGGATCCCGCTCACTGCCCCGCGCCTCGCCTACGACCTCGGCTGCGGGCCGGGCAATTCCACGGCGCTGATCGCGGCGCGCTTCCCCGAGGCCGAGGTGATCGGCCTCGACACCTCACCCGCCATGCTGGAGAGCGCCCGGATCCGCCTGCCCGGCCTCGCCTTCGCGCTGGCCGACGCCGCGACCTGGGCGCCCGAGCGCGCGCCGGATCTGATCTACGCCAACGCGGTGCTGCAATGGCTGCCCGACCATCCGGCGCTGCTGCCCCGGCTGTTCGGCCTCTTGGCCCCAGGTGGCGTGCTGGCCGTGCAGATGCCCGACAACCTCGCTGAACCGTCGCACCGCCTGATGCGCGAGACCGCGTTGGCCGGCCCCTGGGCCGCGGCGATCGGCGATCCGGCGGTCGCCGGGCGGCTCGGCCGGATGCTGGAGCCGGCCGGCTATTACGATCTGTTGGCGCCGCTGGCCGCCGCGGTGGATGTTTGGCGCACCGCCTATCACCACCCGATGGCGGATGCCGCCGCCATCGTGGACTGGGTGAGCGCCACCGGGCTGCGCCCGTTCCTCGACCCGCTGGACCCGGACCAGACGGCCGGGTTCCTGGCCGCCTACGTGGCTGCGATCGACGCCGGCTACCCGCCCCGCAGCGACGGGCGGCGCCTGCTCGCCTTCCCGCGGGTGTTCATCGTGGCGAAGGCCCCGTAGGCGAGCGGCTCAGGCCTCGCCGCGGGCGACCAGGGCCTCGTATTCGGCAACCTCCAGCTTGCCTTCCTTGGCGACCCGGGCCTTGTCGGCGTCGCTGATCACGTCGCCGGCGAGGTCGAGGCGCTTCCAGGCGGCGAGCGGGGTCTCGCGGCCGGGGGTCGGGACGTACTTGTTCTGCGCGAGCTTCTGGTACTTGTGGATGTAGCGCGGGCAGTTGACCCAGATCTTCGTCACCGCGACCTTCACCAGGTACTTGGCCTCGGTGTAGTCGGCCATCAGGGCGTCGTCGCGCAGCAGCGTCGCGTGGCCCTGGACGCGGATCCGGTGCGGGGTCTCGAAATCGATGAACAGCAGGCCGACCTTGGCTTGCCCCTCGATGTTGCCCATCGAGTAGAACATGCCGTTGCCGTCGAAGCCCGGGAACACGAGGGTGTTCTCGTCGAGCACCTTCACGAAGCCCTGCGGGCCGCCCTTGTACGAGACGGTCGGCATCCCGTCGGGATCGACCGTGGACAGGAAGAACATGTCCCGGGAGCCGATGAAGGCGCTCTCCTCCGGCTGAATGCGCTCGTGGACCCAGTCCTCGTCCAGGCGCACCGCGAGCTTGGTCGTGCCGAACTCGGTCTGCAGCGCCCGATGGGCGTCCGAATAGAGCGATGCCATGGCGTATCCTCCCCCGCCGTCTCCGGTCCTCATACGTGCGGAACCGCTGCGGCCTGTATCGCCGGAAATGCCCAAGGTCGGCAACCGGGACAAGAAAGGGCCGGCCTCGCTTTCGCGTGACCGGCCCCTGTGGTGCGGCAGAGCAAAGCCCGGCCGCGGATTCGGAAAAAATTAATTGCGGGTCTTGTCGACCAGCGCCTTCTCGGAGATCCACGGCATCATGCCGCGCAGCTTGGCGCCGACCTCCTCGATCGGGTGAGCGGCGAGCTTGGCGCGGGTCGCCTTGAACGAGGTCTGGTTGACCTTGTTCTCCAGCATCCAGTTGCGGGTGAAGGTGCCCGACTGGATGTCGGTGAGCACGCGCTTCATCTCGGCCTTGGTCTCGGGCGTGACGATGCGCGGGCCGGTGACGTACTCGCCGTACTCGGCCGTGTTGGAGATCGAGTAGTTCATGTTGGCGATGCCGCCCTCGTAGATGAGGTCGACGATCAGCTTCACCTCGTGCAGGCACTCGAAATAGGCCATCTCGGGGGCGTAGCCCGCCTCGACCAGGGTCTCGAAGCCGGCCTTGATCAGCTCGACCAGGCCGCCGCACAGAACGGCCTGCTCACCGAACAGGTCGGTCTCGCACTCTTCCTTGAAGGTGGTTTCGATGATGCCGGCGCGGCCGCCGCCATTGGCCGAGGCGTAGGACAGGCCGAGATCGTGGGCGTTGCCGCTCGCGTCCTGCGCGATGGCGATCAGGGTCGGCACGCCGCCGCCGCGCAGGTACTCGGAGCGCACCGTGTGGCCGGGGCCCTTCGGGGCGACCATCAGGACGTCGAGATCCTTGCGCGGCTCGATCAGGTTGAAGTGGACGTTGAGGCCGTGGGCGAACAGGAGGGCGGCGCCCTGCTTCATGTTGCCTTCGAGGGACTCCCGGTAGATGTCGCCCTGGAGCTCGTCGGGGGTGAGCATCATCACCACGTCGGCCCACTTGGCGGCCTCGGCGACCGAGAGGACCTTGAAGCCCTCGTGCTCCGCCTTCTTGGCGGTGGCGGAGCCCTCGCGGAGCGCGATGACGATGTCCTTCACGCCGGAATCGCGCAGGTTGAGCGCGTGGGCGTGGCCCTGGCTGCCGTAGCCGACGATGGCGACCTTCTTGCCCTTGATCAGGTTCAGGTCGGCGTCGCGATCGTAATAAACCCGCATGTCGGTTTCCTCTTCAGGTTAGGGTTTCGCCTGGCCGTACAGGGCCAGGAACTGTTCCACGGCGCGCCCCGCATCGCGCCGGATTTCATCTGCATCGAGGTCGAGGGCCTCGCCGAGCAGGAGTCGGATCTGGATATCCCGGCCGACGAGGCCGAAGAAGGTCCGGAACGCCGCCTCGCTGTCGGCGAAGGTCAGCAGGCCGGCGGCCCGGCCCGCCTCCAGCACGGGCTTGACCCGCTCGCCGATGGCGAAGCGACCGTTCGCCAGGACGATGCCGCCGAGGTTGCTCTTGTGCGAGCCGGCATGCGCGATGGCGATCCGGTTCAGCGCGACCGACGTCGGACCGGAGATGACCTCCAGCCACGTCACGGCGAAATCCTGCAGGCGCTCGCGCAGGGTCGCCCCGTCGAGCACCTGCGCGGCGTCATAGCCGGCATGGACCCGGGAGGCCTGCCAGCGCACCGTCGCGGTGAGCAAGCCGTCGCGGTCGCCGAACCACTTGTAGAGCGTCTCCTTCGAGCAGCTCGCCCGGCGCGCGACCGCATCCATGGTCAATTGATCGCCATCCGCGACCATCAAGCCGAGCACGGCATCCAGCACCGCCTGCTGGCGTGCCGAGGGCGCTTCCTGCTCTGCTGTGGCGCTGGTCTGCATCGTCCCGGAATAGCGTACCGTACCGTACGGTACGCTCAGTAAGCCGATTCGGCTGTCGCGGCAAGGGGGCCGCAACCGGGCGACTTCAGCGCGGAAGCGGCAGCCCTTCGCGGGCGAACACGGCCTGGACGGCGGGACGCTCGGCGACCCGGCGGGCATGGGCGGTCCAGGCCGGGAAGCGGCCGGCCATGTCGAAGCGGAGGGTCGGACCGTTGGCCCAGAACCAGAACACCATCAGGTAGGCGTCGACGACGCTGAAACGGCCGCTCACCGCCCAGCCGCCGTGCGACAGGCGCACCTCGGTCATGGTGGCGAGATCGGCGTAGGTGTTGGCCGCCTTGCTCTTGATGCCGTCGAACGCGGCCTCGTCGTCCGTGTAGCGCTCCGGGCGGCGGACATGGGCGTAGGTCACGTGATGGTTGCAGGCGAGCCAGCCGAGCCACTCGTCCGCGGCGGCCTGCTCGCGCAGGTCCTTGGGCCACAACCCCCTCTCCGGCACGGAGCGGGCGATATGGCGCAGGATCGCGGCGCATTCGGTGAGCACCCAGCCGTCCTCGCTGAGCGCCGGCACGCGGCCGCGATCGTTGATGGCGAGGTATTCCGGCCGGCGCTGGTCGCCCGCAGCAAGGTCGAGCTTGATGCCCTCGTAGGGCAGCCCGGATTCCTCCAGGACGATGTGGGCGGCCAGCGAGCAGGCGCCGGGGGCGTAGTAGAGGGTGCGGGCGGTCATAGGACTTCCATACGCCGACCCTGCCTCAAAACCCGAGCAATTTCGCGATCTGATGACGAACTTCGGCAAGAACTGCGGCCGGTGCGACTCCGAGCCGTCTCAGGATGCGCGCCCGCTGGTCGATGGAGCGGACCTGATCCGTCAACACCGCGCCGCGCACAGCCAGGCCGGCTGGAAGCATGACTTTCGTCGGCCAGGGTTCGATGTTGCTTGTGATCGGACAGACGATGACCCGGCGCGTCGCGTCGTTCATCAAAGCTTCCGAGACGACCAATCCCGGCCGGCGGCCGTCCTGTTCCGTACCACGGACGGGACCGAACTCGACGAGGATCAAATCTCCGGCCCGGAACGACAGGCTAGCGGGGATCGTCGTCATCGATGATCTCGGAGCCGACATCCGGCCCCCAATCGACCGTCGGCGGCTCGAAATCCGGGCCCAGACGGCGCATCTCGGCGACCATCTCCTCGAGCGTGTAGACCGGCAAGCCATCGACATAGCGACGGCCGGCCCATTGTTGCGGCTCTGGCGCAACCGGGCGTTTCGAAACGATCTCCACGGTCTCGCCCTCGCGGATGCCGAGTTCCTCGGCCTCCGCGCTGCTCAGCCGGACCGCGAAATCGTCACCCCAGCGAATCACCTTGGCTTCCATCGCTCCGCCTCCTGCGGGGACGGCGCATCCTAGCAGATTCGAGCCGCCGGTTCCTACAGCGGCTCCGCCCCGCGCCCCATCGCGGAGATACCGGTCCGGCAGATCTCCACCAGCCCGATCACGCTCATCAGCCGCACGAACCGGTCGATCTCCTCGGTGGCGCCGGTGAGTTCGAACACGAAGGAGTTCAGCGTCGCGTCGAGCGTCTTGGCGCCGAAGGCCGCCGCCAGCCGCAGGGCCTCGCTGCGGTGCTCGCCCTCGCCCTTCACCTTCACGAGGCAGATCTCGCGCTCGAGGGCGTTGCCCTGGAGCGTCAGGTCCACCACCCGATGCACCGGCACCAGCCGGTCGAGCTGGGCCTTGATCTGGTCAATCACCGCGTTGGTGCCCGTGGTGACGATGGTGATGCGCGAGATGTGGCGCGCCTCCTCGGTCTCCGAGACCGTCAGGCTCTCGATGTTGTAGCCCCGGCCGGAGAACAGGCCGGAGATGCGGGCCAGCACACCGGGCTCGTTGTCGACGATCACGGCCAGCGTGTGCCGGTTCACCGGCTCGACGCGGCCGGCGTCGGGATAGTGGGTGTTCATCGCGTTCATGGCCGGCTTCGTCCTCGTCGGGGTTTCCGAAGGGCTTGCCCTTCCGCGGGGTGTCGGGGCGGAGCCCGACAGCGGGGCTTAAGCCCTGCACCCGCAAAAGGTCTCGACCTTTTGAAACCAGGATATTCGAGATTAGTCCTGGGATCTCGGCCCGTTACACCAGCATCTTGCCTTCCTCGGAGATCACGTCGCCGAGTTCGACGCCGGTCTCGCCGAGGTAGTCGGACAGGAGCATCTCGTTGTGCGCCTTGCCCGACGGGATCATCGGGAAGCAGTTCTCGGTCTTGTCGACGATGCAGTCGAAGATCACCGGGCCGTCATGGGCGAGCATCTCGGCGATGGCGCCGTCGAGGTCGCCCGGCTTCTCGCAGCGCATGCCCTTGGCGCCGTAGGCCTCCGCGAGCTTCACGAAGTCCGGCAGGCTCTCCGAGTAGCTCTGCGAGTAGCGCGAGCCGTGCAGCAGCTCCTGCCACTGCCGGACCATGCCCATGTACTCGTTGTTCAGTATGAACACCTTGACCGGCAGACGGTACTGAACCGCCGTCGACATCTCCTGCATGTTCATCAGGATCGAGGCTTCGCCGGCGATGTCGATCACCAGCCCGTCCGGATGGGCGAGCTGCGTGCCGATCGCCGCTGGCAGGCCGTAGCCCATGGTGCCGAGGCCGCCGGAGGTCATCCAGCGGTTCGGCTCGTCGTACTTGAAGTACTGGGCGGCCCACATCTGGTGCTGGCCGACCTCGGTGGTGATGTAGGTCTCGCGGCTCTTGCAGGCCTCGTAGAGGCGCTGGACCGCGTATTGCGGCTTGATGATCGTGCCCGACGGCCAGTAGGCGAGGCAGTCGCGCGCCTTCCAGGCGCCGATCTTCTGGAACCATGGGTCGAGGTTCGACCGCTCGGGCCGCGACGGCAGGGCGCGCCACGCCTCCAGCATGTCGGCGAGCACCGAGCCGCAATCGCCGATGATCCCGATATCGACCTTCACGACCTTGTTGATCGAGGAGGCGTCGACGTCGATGTGGATCTTCTTCGAGAACGGCGAGAACGCGTCGAGCCGGCCGGTGATCCGGTCGTCGAACCGGGCGCCGACGCAGATCATCACGTCGCACTCGTGCATCGCGAGGTTGGCCTCGTAGGTCCCGTGCATGCCGAGCATGCCCAGGAACTTCTCGTCCGTGCCCGGATAGGCGCCGAGCCCCATCAGGGTCGAGGTGATCGGGAAGCCGGTCTCGCGGACGAGCTCGCGTAGCAGGCGCGAGGCCTCCGGGCCGGAATTGATCACGCCGCCGCCGGTGTAGAAGACCGGCCGGCGGGCCGTCGCCATCAGCTCGACGGCCGCGCGGATCCGGTCGGCATCGCCCTTCACGGCCGGGCGGTAGGTCTTGTGGCTCGCGATCTCGGGGCGCTCGTAGAGGCCGGAGGCGAACTGGATGTCCTTGGGCAGGTCGACCACGACCGGGCCGGGCCGGCCGTTCGCCGCGACGTAGAACGCCTCGTGCAGGATGCGCGGCAGGTCGTCGATCGATTTGACCAGGTAATTGTGCTTCGTGCAGTGGCGCGTGATGCCGACCGTGTCGCATTCCTGGAACGCGTCGGTGCCGATCAGGTGCGTCGGGACCTGGCCGGTGATGCAGACCAGCGGGATCGAATCCAGCATGGCGTCGGTCAGGCCGGTGACGATGTTGGTGGCGCCGGGACCCGAGGTGACGAGGACGCAGCCGACCTTGCCGGAGGAGCGGGCATAGCCCTCCGCGGCGTGGACCGCACCCTGCTCGTGGCGGACGAGGATGTGCTTGACGGCGTTCTGGTGGAACAGCGCGTCGTAGATCGGCAGTACGGCGCCGCCCGGATACCCGAACAGCGTATCGACACCCTGATCCTGGAAGGCCCGGATGACCATCTCGGCCCCGGTCATGACCTCGCCGCCCATGCTCGTCTCCTCGCGCTTTCCGGGGCCACGGCGATCCTCCGGACCGCCGCCCTGCCCCGTCCTCTCTCGTCGCACCCTCGTCCCGCGGGGCGGTCTCCGCCTCGCCCGAAAGTGCCGATCGCCTCGAATATCCGTCCCGTCCCGCCGGCCCTGACGCAGGCAACAAAAAAGGGCCCCGAGGGACCCTGCATGCGCCACCGTCCGGATTGCGACCCTCGTTTAGGGCCGCCCCGTCGGTGACGCTGGCGCTACAATAAGGACCGTGGACATCGGATATCCGAACCTGCTCCGCGACGGCCGCATGATCCGGAACGGGTCATGGTTGGCGCGCGGAGTGTCGGGCCTCTTAGCCGAGTGCGCGGAGCCGGTCAACGCATCCGTGCGTGCGTTTGCGCTGGTTTGGGGGTGGGGCTGCGCCTTCAGTTCAGCGGTGGCGGGTATCGGCGGACCCAGTTGCTCGCGGCATCGTAGGCGGCGCCGAGCTGCAGGCAGGCCAGCTCGCCGTGGTTGCGGCCGACGATCTGGATGCCGGTGGGCAATCCGGCCGCGCCGAACCCGGCCGGGACGTCCAGCGCCGGCAGGCCCGCCATGGTCACGGGGATCACCGTCTGCATCCAGCGATGGTAAGTGTCCATCACCCGCCCGCCGACGGTCTCGGGCCAGCGCAGGGTCTTGTCGAAGGGGAAGACCTGCGTCGTCGGCATCACGAGGTAGTCGTAGGCCTCCATGAACCGACGCAGTGTCTCGTACCAGCGCGTGCGCCCCTCCAGGGCCGCGATGATCCGGTCGGCCCCGAGGGCGAGACCCCGTTCCACCTCCCAGGCGGCCTCCGGCTTGAGCAGCGCCCGATGCCGGGGCTCGTCGTAGAACGGGCGGAGCGCCGCCGCGACGGTCAGCGCCCGCAGCACCAGCCAGTCCTGCCAGAGCTGCTCCATGTCGAAGCGCGGCACCGCCTCCTCGACGGTGCAGCCGATCTCCACGAAGGTGGTCAGCGCGGAGCGCCCGAGCTCCAAGACGCCGGGATCGAACGGGATCTGGCCGCCGCAATCGCCGAGCCACGCGATCCGGGTGCCGCGGAAGTCGCGGGCGAGCGGGTTCGCGAAGGCGGACGGGTCCTGGCGGATGGAATTCGGGCCGCGCGGATCGTAGCCCGCCTGGACCGAGAGCATCAGGCCGATATCGGCGGGCGTGCGGCCGATCGCTCCGAGCACGCCGAGAGCCGGGCTGAACACATCCTTGGCCTCGGCGGGGATGCGGCCCCAGCTCGGGCGCAGGCCGTAGCAATTGTTGAAGGCCGGCGGGTTGCGCAGTGACCCGGCATGGTCGCTGCCGTCGGCGACCGGCTGCATCCGCAGGGCCACCGCCACCGCGGCGCCGCCGCTCGACCCGCCGGCGCTCTTGGTCGGATCGTAGGGATTGGCGGTGGTGCCGTAGACCGGGTTGAAGCTGTGCGAGCCGAGGCCGAATTCGGGCACGTTGGTCTTGCCGATGAAGAGCGCCCCGGCGGCACGCAGGCGGGCCACCATGATCGAATCCGTCTCCGCGATCCGGTCGGCGAAGATCGGCGAGCCCTGCGTGAAGCGCAGGCCGCGCACCGGGTCAAGATCCTTCACGGCCAGCGGAAAGCCGTGCAGCGGGCCGACGGCCTCGCCGCGGGCCAGGGTGGCGTCCGCGGCCTCGGCCTCCTTCAGGAGCGCCGCGTCGTCCCGCAGGGCCACGATGGCGTTCACCTGCGGGTTGAGCCGGTGGAACCGCTCCAGATAGGCGCGCATCACCTCGGCGCAGGAGACGACCCGGCCGCGGATGGCGGCGGAGAGGTCCACGGCACCCATAGCGGTGATGCCGTCCGGTCGCCTATCCTGCATCGTACGCCGTCTCCAAATCAGTGCGAGCGGTGGCCGCGTCAAAGGCGTTCGCAAGCCCCCTGCCGCCACTTAGGTTACGGATCGCCGCTGAGGAGCGCGCACGACATGCCGCCCGTGTCCAACGCCCGATCTGCACGCGCGAAGTTACGCAATGACCGTGCGCGGCTCCGCGCTCAGGGATTGCAACCCGTTCAGCTCTTGATGCCTGCCGTGCAGGCACCCGCATTCGAGGCCGAGGCGCATCGCCAATCCCGCGCCGTCGCTGAGTGCGGGGGCGCAACGGAGGATCAGGCTTTCATCGATGCCGTGTCCGTTTGGAATACCGCCTGAGGCAGCACCATCGTCATTGCGAGCGCAGACGGCCCTTTACGACGGAGCGGATCTGCCGAAGTCGGTCGCTCCCGCTACGCCACCGACCAGGGCAGCGTCTCCTCCCCCCGGAACACCACCACCGCCGTATCCTCCACCGTGACCGCCTCGGCGACGCGGCCCAGCCGCCGTTCGAGAGTCACGGTTCCGGCATTCGGCTCCAGCCCGTGGAAGCGCGCGCCGTTGAGCGACGCGAAGGCCTCGAACCGATCGAGCGCCCCCTCCTCGTCGAACACCTGCACGTAGGTCTGGAGCGCAGACGGCCCGCAGAACACGCCGGCGCAGCCGCAGGCCGCCTCCTTGGCGCCGCGGACATGCGGGGCGGTGTCGGTGCCCAGGAAGAAGCAGGCCTCGCCCGAGGTCGCGGCCCTGCGCAGGGCCACGCGGTGCCGCTCGCGCTTGGCCACCGGCAGGCAATACAGGTGCGGGCGCAGCCCCCCCTGGAAGATGTGCGTCCGGTTGATCACGAGGTGGTGCGGCGTGATCGTGGCGGCGCACCGGCTCCGGTTCTCCCGGACCACGTCGAGGATCTCCGCCGTGGTGGCGTGCTCCACCGTCACCTTGAGACCCTGATGGCGGGCGAGCAGCGGGATCAGGCTGCCCTCCATGAAGGCGGCCTCTCGGTCAAAGATGTCGATCTCCGGGTCAGTGGCCTCGCCGTGGATCAGCAGCGGCATGCCGATCCGCTCCATCCGCTCGAGCACGGGGGCGATCCCGATCAGGTCGGTGACGCCCGCATGCGAGTTGGTGGTCGCGCCGGCCGGGTACAGCTTGGCGGCGACCCAGACCTTGTCCGTGAAGCCGCGCTCGATCTCGTCCGGGTCGGTGTCGTCCCGGAGGTAGCAGGTCATCAGCGGGGTGAAATCCATGCCCGCGGGCAGCGCCGCCAAGATGCGCTCGCGATAGGCCCGCGCCGCCGCCACCGTGGTCACCGGCGGCACGAGGTTCGGCATGATGATGCCCCGGGCGAACTGTGCCGCCGTGTAGGGCAGCACCGCCCTCAGCATCGCGCCGTCGCGCAGGTGGATGTGCCAATCGTCCGGCCGGCGGATCGTGATCCGGTCGACCGGCTTCGACTCCTGGCGCTCGGCGGGGAACAGGTCGGCGACGCCCATCGCGAAAACCCCTCAGGCCTGGCCGAACGAAGAAATGCCGCCGTGGGCCGCCGACCATTCCGCCGGCGCATTGAGAAAACTTTCGACCTCGGCGAGCGTCTTCGGGTCGAAGGTGCCCATCTCCTTGGCGACCGCCAGCACGTCCCGCCACGTGGTGAGGGCGTGGAGCTTGATGCCGATCTCCTGCATCAGCGCCGCGCTGTCGGGGAAGATGTCGTAGTAGAACAGCACGAAGCAGTGATCGACCTGGGCGCCCGCATCGCGCAGGGCCTTGACGAAATTGACCTTGCTGCGGCCGTCCGTGGCGAGGTCCTCGACCAGCAGCGTCCGCGCGCCCTCGACGACCGCGCCCTCGATCTGGGCGTTGCGGCCGAAGCCCTTGGGCTTCTTGCGGATGTACTGCATCGGCAGCATCATCCGGTCGGCGATCCAGGCGGCGAAGGGGATGCCGGCGGTCTCGCCGCCCGCGATGTGGGTGAGCTGCTCGTAGCCGATCTCGCGCACGATCGTGGCGGTGGCGAAATCCATCAGCGTCGCGCGCAGCCGCGGATACGAGATGATCTTCCGGCTGTCGGTGTAGACCGGGCTCGCCCAGCCGGAGGTGAACTTGAACGGCTCGTCCTTGTAGAAGAGCACCGCACCGATCTCGAGGAACATCTTGGCCGCCTCGCGGGCGATGACGGCCCGGTCGAGGGGCAGGAAGGGGCTGGTCATGCGGCGTGCGCGCTCCGCTTGGGCGCTCCCCGGGGCTGGAAGACCAGTCCGGCCGGGGAGAACGCGTTCGATAAGGGCCTGACCGCCCTCCTCCGCCCTGTCTCCGCCAGCGTCAACCCTGCGCGGCGCGCTATCCGCGCTTCACGCGGTCCTGTCGGCCCGCAGATGCGCGAGGTGCCGGATGGCGAGCGCGTAGCCATGCGTCCCGAAGCCGGCCAGCACGGCTGTCGCGGCGAGCGAGACATAGGAGTGGTGGCGGAAGGCCTCGCGCCGGTGGACGTTGGAGATGTGGCACTCGATCACCGGCACCTCGCAGGCATTGAGCGCGTCGAGGATCGCCACGGAGGTGTGGGTGTAGGCGCCCGCGTTGATGACGATCCCGGCCGACCCGGTGCGGAATTCGTGGATCGCGTCGATCAGCACGTGCTCGGCGTTGCTCTGCCGGCATTCCGCGCTGAGGCCGTGGGCGGCGGCGGCCTCGCGGCACAGGGTCTCGACGTCGGCCAGCGTCGCGCGCCCGTAGATCTCCGGCTGACGCTGGCCGAGCAGGTTCAGGTTCGGCCCGTTCAGGACCAGGATCGTGTCGTTCATCGGGGGCCTCGCGTTCCGAGAGGTGCGGCAAGCGCCGGCAAGACACAAGTCCGGCCTGTCATCCGGCCGAAGTTGTCCCGCGCCCGGCCCCGACGCCCGCTCCGGGCGGTTCAGATCCGCGGCGCCCGGCGCTATCCCAAGCCCGAACGAGACGAGAGACCAGGGAGGACACGCGGATGACAGGATCCCGGAGCGAGGCGCCCGTGGTGATCGCGGTGGCGATCACCGGCTCGGTGCCGCGCAAGACGGACAACCCGGCCGTGCCGGTCACCGTCGCGGAACAGATCGAATCGACCCATCAGGCGTTCGAGGCCGGCGCCACGCTCTGCCACATCCACGTGCGCAACGACGACGAATCCCCCTCCTCCGACCCGGAGAAATTCGCCGCCGTGCAGGAGGGGCTGCGCAGGCACTGCCCGGACATGATCGTCCAGTTCTCCACCGGCGGGCGCGGGCGCGATCCGGCTTCGCGCGGCCTCTCGCTCGCGCATCGGCCCGACATGGCCTCCCTGTCGACCGGCTCGGTGAACTTCCCGACCATCGTGTACGAGAATTCCGCGAGCCTCGTCGCCGACCTCGCCGGGCAGATGAAGCGGTACGGCGTCCGCCCCGAGATCGAGATCTTCGACCTCTCGCACCTGCACGGGGCAAAGCGGCTGGTCGAGGCCGGCCTGATCGATGCGCGCCCGCACGTGCAGTTCGTCCTGGGCGTCCAGAACGCGATGCCGGCCGAGGCGCATCTCCTCGACATCCTGCTCGCCGAAACGCGCCGGATCCTGCCGGAGGCGACCTGGACGGCCGCCGGGATCGGCCGCAACCAGGCCGTGGTGATGGACTGGGCTCTGGCCCGCGGCGCGGACGCGGTGCGCACCGGGCTGGAGGACAACATCCGGGTGACGAAGGACCGGCTGGCGGCGAGCAACGCCGAGCTGGTGGGCCTGGCGTCCGAGGCCGTCGCCCGCCATGGCCGCCGGGTGGCGACGCCCGCCGAGGCCCGGGCCGCCCTCGGACTCGCCTGAGGCCACCTTCTCACGGGCCGGCCGGCGTGCTAACGAACCGCCCGCGCGGGTGTAGCTCAATGGTAGAGCAGCAGCCTTCCAAGCTGAATACCCGGGTTCGATTCCCGGTACCCGCTCCATCCCCTTTCCCTGACGGCCGAACCGCCCGGCATCCTCTCGGGACGCACCGCCATGAAGGTATCCGCCGACCTGTGCATCGTGCCGATGGGCGTGGGCCCGTCGGTCTCGCCCTACGTGCGTGAGATCAAGGCGATCATCGAGGCGAGCGGCCTCGTCGCCACGATGCACCCCAACGGCACCAACATCGAGGGCGAGCTTGCCGAGATCTGCGCGCTGGCGGAGCGCTGCGAGGCGAAACTCGCCGCGATGGGCGTCCAGCGCACCTTCTTCACGCTGATCTTCTCGTCCCGCCGGGACAAGGACCAATCCATGGCCGACAAGCTCGCGGCCGTCTCCTGACGCGGCCGCCGCGTTTCACCCGGCCGGCATCGACGCGAGGCCCGGCCGGACGGGGCACCGGCCGCCGCGGCGACGCACCCCCGATCTGATCCGCGCCTCGCGCGTTCCCCTTATCCGGTCATAGACGTGCCGGCAGGAGAACGGCATGAGCGATCAGGAAACCGGCGACGTGCGGATCGAACCCTATGACGGCCCGGCCGGCGGCTGGGGTTCCGCCCGTTCCCTGGTCGAGATCCTCACCCGCGAGGGCGTGCCGGTCACCGGCTCGGCGATGCTGCTGAAGCAGAACAAGCCGGACGGGTTCATGTGCACGTCCTGCGCCTGGGCGAAGCCCGCCAAGCCGCTCGCCTTCGAGTATTGCGAGAACGGCGCCAAGGCGACCGCCTGGGAGCAGACCCGGCGGCGGGCCACCCCGGACTTCTTCGCCGAACATACCGTCACCGAACTGCTCGGCTGGAGCGACTACGCCCTGGAGGAGCAGGGCCGCCTGACCCATCCCATGCGCTACGATCCGGAGACCGATCGCTACCGGCCCGTCCCGTGGTCGGAGGCCCTCGGCGAGATCGGCCGGGAGCTGAAGGCCCTGCGCCAGGAGGATCCGAAGTCGGTGGTGTTCTACGCCTCCGGCCGGGCCTCCCTGGAGACTAGCTACATGTGGGCGCTGATGGCGCGCCTCTACGGCAACAACAACCTGCCGGATTCCTCGAACATGTGCCACGAGCCGACCTCGGTGGCGCTGCCGCAATCGATCGGCGCGCCGGTGGGCACGGTCCTGCTGGAGGATTTCGAGACCACCGACCTGATCTTCTTCTTCGGTCAGAATGTCGGCTCCAATGCGCCGCGGATGCTCCATCCGCTGCAGGAGGCCCGGCGCCGGGGCGCGCAGGTCATCACCTTCAACCCGCTGCGCGAACGCGGGCTGGAACGCTTCACCAACCCGCAATCGCCGGTTGAGATGGTGACGCGCTCCGCCACCAAGATCTCCACGCAGTATCACCAGGTGAAGGCGGGCGGCGATCTCGCGGCGCTCACCGGCCTGTGCAAGACCCTGCTGACCCTGGACCGGGAGGCCGCCGCGGCCGGCCGCCCGGCCATCCTCGACCACGCCTTCATCACTGAGCACACCCACGGCTTCGACGATTTCGTGGCCTTCTGCGACGGGCAGGACTGGACGGCGATCGAGCGGCGCTCCGGCCTCACCCGCACCGCCCTCGAAGCCGCGGCGGCGGCCTATGCCCGTGCCAAGGCCGTGATCGGCATCTACGGGATGGGGCTGACCCAGCACCGCAAGGGCACCGAGACCGTGCGGATGCTGGTCAACCTGCTGCTGCTGCGCGGCAATATCGGCAAGCCCGGCGCCGGGATCTGCCCGGTGCGGGGCCATTCGAACGTCCAGGGCCAGCGCACCGTCGGCATCACCGAGAAGCCGGAACTGGCTCCCCTCGACAAGCTGAAGGAACTCTACGATTTCGAGCCGCCGCGGGAGAAGGGGCTCAATACGGTCGAGACCTGCGAGGGCGTGCTCGACGGCAGCGTGAAGGCCTTCGTCAGCCTCGGCGGCAATTTCCTGCGCGCGATCCCCGATACCGGACGGATGGAGCCGGCCTGGCGGCGGCAGCGCCTGACCGTGCAGATCTCGACCAAGCTCAACCGCTCGCATCTCGTGAACGGCGCCGTGGCCTACATCCTGCCCTGCCTCGGCCGGATCGAGATCGATCAGCAGGCCAGCGGCCCCCAGGCGGTCTCGATGGAGGATTCCACCGCGCGCTTCCACGGATCCCGGGGCGTGGCCGAACCGGTCGGCCCGGAGGTGCGCTCCGAGCCCTGGATCGTGGCGGAGATCGCCAAGGCGACCCTGCCCGCGAACCCGCGGATCGACTGGACGTCCTGGGTCGCCGATTACGGCCGCGTGCGCGAGGCCATCGAGGCGACCTACCCGAAGGTGTTCCACGACCTGAACGGGCAGATGTTCCGGCCCGGCGGCCTGACCAAGCCCCTCGGCGCCCGCGACCGCAAATGGGAGACCGAAACGGGCAAGGCGAATTTCGCGGTGCCCGCCGGCCTCGAGGCCGATCCGGACCTGCCGGCCCGGGGGCCGAACGTGCTCGACCTCATCACCCTCCGGTCCAACGACCAGTTCAACACCACGGTCTACGGCTACGACGACCGTTTCCGCGGAGTGAAGGGCACCCGTTCGGTGCTGTTCATGAACCGCCGGGACATCGCCCGGCTCGGCCTCACCGATGGCGGCGGCGTCGATGTCGAGACGGAGGCCGGCGATCAGGTGACGCGCCGCGTGGGCGGGCTGCGGGTGATCGCCTACGACATCCCCGAGGGGAATTGCGGCGGCTACTATCCGGAGTTGAACGTCCTGCTGCCGCTCTGGCACTACGACGAGCAGTCCAAGACGCCGGCCGCCAAGGCGATCACCGTTCGGGTGAACGCCGCGGCCCGAACGGCCTGAACGGGCCATCCGAAGCGTCGTCCCGGGGCAGACACCGGGGCGACACCTGCGATAGCTGGGCTAATGCTCTGGCGTGATGCCCTGCGCTCCGGCAAGGAACGGCGATGGATCAGCCGACACCACCGGACGCGCAGGCAGACAAGCGGCTGTGCAACCTTATGGACCGGATCGCGGCGGGCGCGCCCGTCCGTGAGCCGGGCCTCGACCTCTCGCATCTGCGCGCCGGGACCCTCGCGCCACACGCGGGGGATCCGGAATCCGGCGGTCTCCCCCTCGCTGATGCGGATCTGTCCAAGGCCCGCATGGAGGAGGCGGATCTCTCGGGGGCGAACCTGCGCGGGGCCAACCTCACGGGCGTCGTGGGCCGCTCGACTCGGTTCGCGGGGGCGATCCTGGAGGCGGCGGACCTGTCGGACGCCGATCTGTCGGGGGCGGATTTCACCGGCATCGTCGCCGGACAGGTGAAGTTCGCCGGCGCCATGCTGGAGGATGCCCGCTTCGGGAAGGCCGCGATGCGCTTCGCCAACCTGTCCGGGGCGCTCCTCGACGGGACGGACTTCGCGGAAGCCGACCTCTGGGGGGCGGATTTCACCGGGGCAGATGCCGACGACACCGTGTTCCGGGACGCGCGCCTCGACGAGGCCAAGCTCGCCGACGCGAACCTGACCCACGCGGATTTCGCCGGCGCCAGCCTCGCGAAGGCGACGCTGGCGGGCTCGCGCCTGCGCGGGGCGAACTTCACCGGGGCGAAGCTCGATGGGGCGGATCTCTCCGGCGCCGACCTGTCGGACACCGACCTCGTGCGGCTGAACCTCGCCACATGCAGCCTGCGGCATGCCCGCTTCTCCGGCGCGTGGCTCAATGGAACGCGGATGAGCGTCGAGCAGCTCGGCGGTGCCGTGGGCGAGGAGGTCGTGGGCGCCTACGAGGCCGCGCAGACGAGCTACCTCGCCCTTGAGCAGAACTGGAAGAGCATCGGCAGCCACGACGCGGCGAGCTGGGCCTACAAGCGCGGCCGCCGGATGGGCCGGTTCCACGCCGGCCGGCAGGCCCGCGACGCCTGGAACGGGCGCGACTGGGCCGCGGTCCTGCGGCACGGCTACCGCTGGAGCGCCGACCGGTTCGTCGAGTGGCTGTGCGATTACGGTGAGAGCCTCTCGCGCATCGCCCGGGCCTTCGCGCTGCTGATCGTGGTGTTCGGCGGCCTCTACGGGCTGACCGGCGGCCTGATCATCCTGGAGGGGCCGGAGGCGGGGCCGACCTACAATCCCCTCGATCTCCTGAGCTACAGCGCCCTCAACATGATGACCGCGAACCCGCCGGAGATCGGCCTCAAGCCCACCGGCCGCGTCACCAACCTGCTGGTCGGCCTCGAAGGCGCGGTCGGCATCATCCTGATGGGGCTCTACGGGTTCGTCCTGGGCAACCGCCTGCGCCGGTGAGGGCCGGCCCTCACTCGTTGTCGCTGAGCCGCTCGATCACGAGGCTGAGATCCTTGCGCAGGGCCCGGATCTCGGGCTCGCTGAGTTCGAGCTGGCACATGACGCTCTGGCGGACCGAGACGGCCTCGGCGCGCAGCGCGGCGCCCGTCGGCGTCAGCGCGATCTCGACCTCGCGCTCGTCCGACTGGCGGCGGGTGCGCAGCAGGAAGCCCGCGCTCTCCAGGCGCTTCAGCACGGGCGTGAGCGTGCCGGAATCGAGGCGCAACCGCCGGCCGATCTCCGAGACGGTGACGCCGTCCTGCTCCCAGAGCACCAGCAGCACGAGATATTGTGGATAGGTGAGACCGAGCCGCTCCAGGAGCGGCCGGTAGGATTTTGTCATTCGGTGCGCGGCCGCGTAGAGCGCGTAGCATAGCTGATTGTCGAGGAGGAGCGGGTCCGTCTCGCGCTCAACCTCCGCCGTGTCGGCAGTGTACACCATGTCGTTCGCCTATCGCGGTCCAGGCACCGCCATTCTCGACCGCGACCGCGGGCATCCCGTTATACCACAACCCATGAAGCCGGCGCACGAGCTTCAATCGCGCAATTCATTTCCCGACTAATCCTCTGCGGTTCGTGACCCCGCCGTGGGCGGCACGACCGACGCCAAGCTGGCGAGGAGACCGGCCTCGTCCTCCAGCGTGCGCAGGTCGAGGAGGATCGCGTCGTCGCTGATGCGGCCGATCACCGGTACGGGCAAGGCGCGCAGGCGCTCCGCGAGGCGCTTGCACCGCCCCCCGGCGCCCCGGCGCGCGGCCCCATCAGCCGGGGTCAGGACCAGGGCGGCGCTGGGCAGGGTCTCCACCGGCAGCGCCCCGGACCCGATCTGGCTGATGCAGTCCGTGACCGAGACACGCGCCCAGCCGGCAACGCGCTCGGCCACCGCGGGGGCGAGGCGCTCGGCCTGCGCGGTGATCCCCGCGCGATCCCGGGTGAGCAGCCGCAGGGTCGGCAATTCCTCGGCCAGCCGCTCGGGGTGGAGATAGAGGCGCAGCACGGCTTCGAGGGCCGCGTAGGTCATCTTGTCGACCCGCAATGCCCGCTTCAGCGGATTCTTGCGCACGCGGGCGATCAGGTCCTTCCGGCCAGCCACGATGCCGCACTGGACCGCGCCCAGGAGCTTGTCGCCGCTGAAGGTCACGAGGTCGGCCCGCTCGAGGGCTCCCCGGACGGTGGGCTCAGGCGGCAGGCCATAGGCGGCGAGATCGACGAGGCTGCCGCTGCCCAGATCTTCGGCCAGCGGCACGCCGCGCGCGCGGCAGAGGCCGTGCAGGTCGGCCGGGTCGGCGGCAGCGGTGAAGCCCGCGATGGCGTAGTTGCTCGGATGCACCTTCATCACGAGGCCGGTGCGCGGGCCGATCGCCTCGGCGTAATCGCGTAGATGGGTGCGGTTGGTGGTCCCGACCTCGCGCAGGCGGCAGCCGGCCCGCACCATCACATCCGGGACCCGGAACGAGCCGCCGATCTCCACGAGCTCGCCGCGGGAGACCACGACTTCCTTGCGCATGGCGAGGGCGTTCAGCACCAGCAAAACCGCCGCCGCGTTGTTGTTGACGACAACCGCGGCCTCGGCGCCGGTCAGGCGGCAGATCAGACCCTCGACATGGTCGTCCCGCTCGCCCCGGGCGCCGGTCCCGAGATCGAATTCGAGGTTGCTCGCCTGCACCATCACGGCGGCCACCGCCTCTGCGGCCGAGCGCGGCAGCAGCGCGCGCCCCAGGTTGGTGTGCAAAACCGTGCCGGTCAGGTTGAAGACCGGCCGCAGGGAGGGGCGGCGCTCGGCGGCGAGCCGCCCGGTCGCTTCCGCCCGGATCGCCGCCTCGTCCGGCACGGGGCCACCTTCGGTCCGGATGCGGGCGAGCACGGCGCGGATCGCCTCGGTGAGGGCTGTGCGCCCGTAGACCGCGAGATCCTCCGGCGCGGCGCCCCCGAGGAGACGTTCGACCGCCGGGATCCGGCGCGGGTTCTGCGTCGCGTCGGCGGTGGCCGGACGGATCTGGGGGGGGAGCTTTTGGCGGATGACGGCATCGTGCGACCAGAGATAACGATCCGCCTGCTTCAGGCCAGCCCGATACGCCGCGGATAATACGCGCAGGTTGTTCCATTCCCGGGCCGACGTTAAGGGCAGATCCAGAAAACGGCGGGCGACCGCATTCAGCACGCTTGCGGGGTGGCCCGGACCGGGCAATCACGCCGTCTTGCACACCTCCAGCGGGAGACGCCGCCATGTCCCGATCTTCTGCCCCGATCCACCCGATGATCCTGTGCGGCGGGACGGGGACGCGGCTGTGGCCGGCCTCGCGGGAGAGCATGCCCAAGCAGTTCGCCCGGCTGGTGGATGCGCAAGCCTCGACCTTCCAGGCGACCCTGGCGCGGGTGTCGGACGCGGCGGTGTTCGCCCGGCCGACGGTGATCGCCTCGGCCGAGGCCCGGTTCATCGTCGCCGAGCAGCGCGACCAGCTCGGGCTTTCCGCCGACATCCTGCTCGAGCCGCAGGGGCGCGACAGCGCCGCCGCCGTGGCGGTGGCCGCGCTCCACGCCGGGGCGCGCGACCCGCAGGCCGTGGTCCTGATCATGGCCGCCGACCACGTCGTGCCCGACACCGCCGCCTTCGTCGAGGCGGTCGCCCGTGCCGCCGCCGGGGCCCGGGCCGGCTACACCATGACGCTCGGCATCGAGCCCGACCGGCCGGCCACCGATTACGGCTACATCCGCCGCGGCGAGCCGATCCCCGAGGCCCCGGGCGCCGCCCGGGTCGCCCGCTTCGTCGAGAAGCCCGACCGGTCCGGTGCCGAGGCGCTGATCACGGAGGGCGCCCTGTGGAACTCCGGCTACTTCCTGTTCCGCGCCGACCTGATGCTGGCCGAGCTCGAGGCGTTCGCCCCCGAGGTGCTGGCGGCCGCGCGCGCGGCCCTGGAGGCGGCGGTGACCGACCTCGACTTCGTGCGGCTCGATGACGAGGCCTTCGCGAAGGCGCCCAAGATCTCGATCGACTACGCGGTGATGGAGCGGACCGCCCGGGCCGGGGTGCTGCCGGTGTCGTTCCCGTGGTCGGATGTCGGCACCTGGGACGCGGTCTGGCAGGTGCTGGAGCATGACGATGCCGGCAACGCCGTGCGCGGCCGGGTCTCGCTGATCGGGACGCGGAACAGCCTCGTGCACAGCGAGGGCGGCGGGCTGACCGCGGTGGTCGGCCTGGAGGACGTGGTGGTGGTGTCCACCCCCGACGCGGTGCTGGTGGCGTCCAAGGCGCATTCGGGCCAGGTCAAGGAGCTGGTCAACGCGCTGCGGGCGGCCGGCGAACCGGAGGCGGACGCGCATCTGCGGATGTACCGGCCCTGGGGCTGGTACCAGCGGATCGACATCGGCGAGCGCTTCCAAGTGAAGCGGATCCAGGTGGTGCCGGGGGGGCGTCTGTCGCTGCAGAAGCACTTCCACCGGGCCGAGCACTGGGTGGTGGTGCGCGGCACCGCCGAGGTGACGATCGACGATCGGGTGGTTCTGGTCCACGAGAACGAGGCGATCTACCTGCCGATCGGCTCGATGCACCGGCTGGCCAACCCGGGCAAGATCCCCCTGGAGCTGATCGAGGTCCAGGTCGGCTCCTACACCGGCGAGGACGACATCATCCGCGTCGAGGATATCTACGGGCGCTAGGGCGCCCTCCGCCGGAGTGGACACCGGCGCTCAGCGCCGGGGCGGGGCCGCCCCTGCGACGCGATCCCCCCGGGCGTGCCCGGAACATGCCGCGCCCCCGATCGATAGCCGAATGCATGACCGCCGCCGGCGGCGGACGCGCATCGAGGCATCGGGGAAGACCCATGAAGCACAAGCCGCTCCGCGAGCAGGTCGTCGTAATCACCGGCGCGTCGTCGGGCATCGGCCTAGCCACCGCCCGCATGGCCGCCGAACGCGGGGCCCGGGTCGTCCTAGCGGCGCGCAGCGGCGACGCCCTGGCGCGCATCCAGGTCGAGATCGAAGGCGTCGGCGGCAAGGCGATCCACGTCGTTGCCGATGTCGGCACCCGCGCGGACGTGCAGGCGGTCGCCGACCGGGCCGAGGCGACCTTCGGCGGTTTCGACACCTGGGTGAACGTGGCCGGCGCCTCGATCTACGGCCGGCTGCGCGAGATCAGCGATGCGGACCACGAGCGCCTGATCCGGACCAACTTCTGGGGAACGGTGTTCGGATCCCTGGTGGCGACGGAGCATCTGCGTCAGCATGGCGGCGCGCTCATCAACGTCGGCAGCATCGCATCGGATTTGGCCTTCCCGTACCAAGGCATGTACGCGGCCTCGAAGCACGCCGTGAAGGGCTTCACCGACGCCCTGCGCATGGAGCTGATCTACGAGAACGCGCCGGTCTCGGTCACGCTGATCAAGCCGGCCTCGATCGATACGCCCCTGCCCCAGCGGGCGCGCAACTACATGGATCGGGAGCCGAGCCTGCCGCCGCCGATCTACCCGCCCGAGGAGGTCGCGAACGCCATCCTGCATGCGGCCGTGCGCCCGAAGCGCGACATCGTCGTGGGGGGCGCCGGCAAGGCCTTCACGGCGGGCAAGGCGCTCGCCCCCGGCGCATACGATCACATCTCCGCCGCGATCGTCGCCCTGCAGAAGCGCGGCATCCCACCGCGCAATTCGGACGGCGCCCTGCATGCGCCGGTGCCGGCCGGGATCACACGCGGCGACCCGCCGGTCCCCGTCATGCGGACCAGCGCGTACACGCGGGCAAGCCTGCACCCGATGGCCGCGGCGGCGGGGCTCCTGGGCCTCAGCGCGGTCACCGCGCTGGCGATCGCCGGCGGCGCCGCCAGTCGTCGACGGCGCGGATAAATACCGGCCTCACCCGATCGACCGCCGGGCATCGATGCGGACCGGTCCCGGATAGGCGAGTCGTTCCGCTGCCGCGCGTCCAGCCGTCATAAGACACATGGAGGAGGAGATGGCTCAGCCAACACTTCGGAAGACGTCACCTGAAGATTTCGCCGGCCGCCTCGTCAGGCGGCCAGCCGACCTCACCCACCATCTGACCCGAAATAACAGTTGATCTGGTTCACCGCACGATCAGCCGCCGTCGCATCCACGCTTTTGAACGAGCGGACTTATAGCCCCGATCGGAATGTTATCGGGAACTGTAAAAGCTTTCTCTTTAGATCCTGAAAGCGCCCAAAGCGCCAAATTTCGGTCGCGCCGGAGGGGCGAGCGCTCCAGATATCACGCCACAATCCACTCCTTATGGTCACAATCACCGTCATCACAGCGATCGCGAATTCGGCGATCACGCGGCTTATGGCCATACCCATCGCACCATTGCCCGGCGTCAAAACCAACGCACAGACCAGATTGACGGCACCGCCAATGATCGCGATCGACGTTACGGAGAAATCCTTCCTCGCCGGCAGAAGCAGGAGCATGCTCAAGCAATAACTGATGGTCCCGAGCGGAAGCGTCAATCCGAGCACGGAAAATATGCGCCCCGCTTCGCCATAGCTATGTCCCAAAAAAATATTCATGATGAATGGTCCTAGAAACAGGACCACGATGGATGCCAGAAACGAACCGACCGTGAGCAGAAATGTCGTGCGCTTGAGCAAAGCGTAAGCTTGGTCCGGGTTGCTCCGGAGTTCTCGCGTCATATGCGGCAACAGCAAGGTCGAGAGGGGATTCAGGAGTTGCAAACCCGCATTGATCAGCTTGTCGGCCGGCCCGAAGAAGCCGACCTGATCGGGGGTCGACAGCCACCCGAGCACCAGACCTGACGCGGCCGTATAGGCTGCGACCGCACCGGTGAGAACGAAGATGGCGCCGCCGCCGCGAAGTGCGCCTATCGCAGACGCCCAGGACGCGATTCTTACCTTAACATCACGAGCCAACATAACACCCGTGATACACAGAGTTAACAGCGACGCTAAGACGTAGAACAGAATGACATAGATATAAGCGTCCTCACTATTAACGAAACTTACTATGAGTATAATATTCAATATTTGCGCCACCAACTCGATTTTGACCACCAGCGCCATTCGCCCAAGGGCCCGAAAATACCACAGCAGGTTCGTTCCCTGGAGGAGGCCATAGACGATCGATAATCCACCGACCATTGGTGCATTGCGCAGCACCGGCGAGCTGAATATCGTAAATAAACCAAAGGCGATCGCCGGAACCATGAGGATCAGCTTGGCCGTCAAGATTGACGATACGACTTCGTCAATCTTAGACACATCGTGCGCGGCAAGATCGCGGGTCCCGGACACGTTAAAACCGAATTCGACAATCAAACTGACGAGCGTCGCCATTGACAGTCCCACGAGCACGATGCCGTAGCGTTCCGCCCCGAGCTGCCGCGCGAGCAGGGGAATAATGATTAGCGGAAACACATACCGAGATATATGAGCAAAATAGAGAAGCGCACCGTCAGTAAAAAGCTTACGCTCGCGCATTACCCGTCCCCATTCGTATCGCCCTGTCGAAAACCATAAACATCATTCATCTCGTGCTCAAATCGAAACCGATTCCATGACGACACGCAATACGAGGACCACTTCCCATATCCCAGCTCAAATTTGGCTCGACATCTTATCGTTAGATAAATGTTTTATTTGAGGCGAATATCAGTGCTGGTACCCACGGTCGATCATGGGCGAACAGGTTGTCGACCACCGCCATTAGAGGCGCACCGGAGACCGTTCACCGGCAGCGTCGCAGGTCCGCACCAAGATGAGGGGCCGCCGAAAGCTGAATTCAAAAGTATTTCTTTTTGACATGCCTTGTCGTCACTCTTGTAGTCGCCCGCTTGACAGATCAAGGGATCATTTGCACGATCTTCAGCATAATTGAAAGTCGTTTTGTATTACATAATTGTGTTGACGCCGATATTTAAGACCGAAAATATTACGTAGGACGGCAGAACATTTAACGTCCTTCAGGGATAACCAAGCAACTTCTATTCAATACCTGCCTTACTTCCGCTCTTGCATCCAAGTCAGGGCAGACATGCACGTAATTATATCAGAAGAGAAATTTGTAGATGCCCCAGTAAGATGAATTAAAAATCTTTGCGACGGAATTTATTTTATACCGCCCGGACCTTGTTCTTGATCTTTGAAAACAAAGCTATGCTACCGATACGCAGTGTCCAATAATAAACCCGCAGAAATCGGATCAGCAGCACGGAACGCGGAAAGCTTTTCGTTTGATACAGAGCCTTCTGAAGATTGCATTGATTCCTGAACCAACGGATTACACTTCGCTCTTGGATGCTGCCGCTATGCCCGCGATACAGCACCAACTCCTTTTCGATGCCATAGCCAGGAACGACTTTTAAAAAGCGCGCAAAAAATTCGTAATCTTCGCCTTCGCGCAGTTTGGGCGACTCGTTAAATAATTTCATATCATCCAGCCGCTTGCGCCTGATCATAATTGTCGACGGGTAGATATTGTTGCCCAACGACATCAAAAACCAAAACAGCGATATCTTTTTGCGATACCCAATCGACGGTTGTTCAATCTTGTTGCCCTCCGCGTCGATCACCCCCGCCGCCGTGAAGCAAAAGTCTATCCCGCGTCGTTCCATAAACTCGACCTGGGTCATCAATTTTTCCGGCAGCCATAGATCATCATCGTCGCATAACGCTATAAATTCACCTCTCGCACGCCGCATGCCAAAGTTTCGCACGACCGATGGTCGCCCGGCAAACTCGCAAGGCACATATGTGACGCGAGGATCTTGCAGCGCCTGGATGCAATCTTGGGCATCTTGTTGATGGCCGTCAGCAACGACAATGAGTTCAAAATTTTGGTACGTTTGTGCCCGGATCGCCTCGACTGTTAATTTAAGGAACGGCACGCGCTTCCAAGTTGGTATGACGATCGATACAAGCGGGAGGTCGGCGCTACAATTAACGTGGTTCATCAAATTAAACCGAAGAGCTGCTAAAGATTTCCAGATCGATTAGTTGATTTGGCGACGCTTCGCAACCATGCAAGAAAACATCGCGGATGATAACCGGATCGCGCACTGCTTAGACGGCTTTGAGAAGAAGCGCGATCGAAGCTGTGTGTTCTTGCATCAAGACATTCTTACGCCCAGTGTTCCGCCGGCAGAGGGCATCCGGTGCATGCCTCGGGGTGAACGGTGGGATCGATCCCGGACTGGTCCAGATCCTCGGCGCAGGTCTTTGGGCTAGGCCCCCGGTCCAGGCGTCAATTCGGAGTTTTGCCACACGTGGCCTTGAGATGTGCGGCGGGGCTGTAGACCATGACGGCGATGAGGATATGCGACTTCGGATCATCAGATCTGGGGAGGCTGACGTTCTCGATGGGCGCATCCTTGATCGTTCTGTTCGTGCGCCCCGGATATCCCATCGGATCAAGACCCTGAGGGACTGAGCGAGCGATGCTCGCTGCGGACGCGATCGGCGTTAAATGGTTCGAAACATCGGGGGCGAGCTACTATTGCAGCCGGTTCGACTGGAGTAGGGTGTGACCGTCGCGTCTGTGCTGCTAACGGCGTCTGATCAGCACGCACAAGAGCGATCTACATATCGGCGGGGGACGGGCCCATAACAATAACAACACCCGAACCCGAGAAAACGAGACGTGCCTGACGTAGGAAGCTCGGCGGAATTGTAATATCGATTTTTTTGGCAATATCCCCCGCAGTCACAGGCTCCGGCAATTCACTCCAAATGACGTGATCAATCCACAACATAGATTCGCAGCGTCCGCTGCCTGATAGATCCAGTTTCGATCCGCTCGTCAATACTTTTAGCGGGAAACCGAAGCGTTGAGCTTCTTTATGGTAGGCCCAGTCAATGACTCGGTCTAAGTTCGGTACAAAATAAGAAGCCTTGTATTCGACGGCTAAGATCTCGGACGAGCCACATTCATTGAACTGCGATCGAATGAAGGATGCGGCACCATCCCAACCTTGGTCGAGACCGTGTGAAATTACAGTGACACTATAAACCAGCGCTCCGTTCAGCAAAAAAATATTAAATATTCGGCGGTGGCGGCAAACGGTATCCGCAATAACGGCGGCGACGATCGCGACAGTCGTAACGGCAATGGACGATAGATAACGCGCAACAAATATCTGAGGGCGATAGACATTTATGAGCAACAAGATCAGTGAAGCGAGGGCAAGACCGGATGTCATCGTAATAATAAATATTTTACGATCAGCGTGCGCGCTGGGATGATCAAATTCGATTTCATTTTGGTTAGATAAGGATCTCTTATGTCCGCTAATACCAAAATACTTCGATGTAGACATGATTAAAATTACGACCACGACAAGATTGAAGCAAAAACTTTTGCCGATTAACCCAATCAATATTTTAACAGCGGTAGGAAGACTAACGATCAGCCAGAATGTTCCTGATATCCGTTCGAGAAAAGAATTCTGGGCGATAAACCAAGCGAGGAGTGGCGCAGACGCGAAAACACCTGCCGTCAATAGGAGTTGAAACCAATTCTTTTGCCGCCGGACCAACATACCGACGCCAGCCGTCGCCACAATGCTCGTTACCACGACCGTCGTAACATAATGTATATTTAGGCAGAGGAGTATTAGAATGCATACCGAAACAGCAAGAACACTGTGATCCCGTATCCGCCCCGCTTTCTCCATCATCAAAATAGAATGCAAACAGGCGATCAAACTTATTACACAGCATATTTGGGCAAAATACGATCTGATCTCAGTTATGTTGTATGCAACGACCGGTGATGTAATCGCCATAACCGTGAAAACGGTCGTAAAATTTTTGCTCCGAGGGTATTTTCTGCAAATTGCAATGACGAACAGAACGGTTATAAATAATGGAATTAAATTCACGAGGCGACGGGTTAATACCGAGTCACCAATCAGCGGCTGGGCGAGCCAATTCAAGGCGACAAAAAGGGGTGGGTGAACGTCAATCAGCCAGCGATCTCTCACCGTTTCCGCCAAGGGTAGATCGTGTTTTGAAAGCCATAGCGTCCAGAATTCATCCAGCCATGGGCCGCGCTGCCAAGCGGCCCATATCGTCAGACTTACAATAAGGAAGAATATTAAGCCATTCTGTACAGTGATAAGCCGAACAGGCCGCTCTTGGCTGTCATCTTGCAGCCAGATCTGTAAATTCGATGGCCTCATGGCCAATCGTTTAATCGTCATTTATGGATCTTCCGGGCTGGCAAGTCTCTGATCCTTCTGCCTGCGTTCACATGTGGGCGCTTCGGTTGATGAGCGCGAAGCCCTTGATGTGAACACTCAATGCCGATCACTTGAGGTTATGTTGGGGACGGTTTTACACTACGGCTTTTAGCAAGGTTCGTACCATTTGCCGCTCTACAATAATCAGTTCTGCTTCGGACGTCGATGGCTCAAGGGAAGATCCCTCCGAATCAGCAGGAGCAAGATAAAAGTCGGCCAATGCTTCGATCATAAGCAAAGGAAAGGTTAAGATTTCGACGCGCTCGATCAGTCGGCGCTAAGGGCCCGGCCGATTTATCTACACTGTTCGGAAGAAGGTGCTTCTCGACGATGCAGGAGCTGTGTGCTGCCAGGGACTGCAAATAATGACCGGGAGCGCTCCCTCAACTAACCGGCCGCGCATGGGGTCGTATCTTGCCGCACCGGACCCATTTTGAGAGACGAATCGCCGTTACGAGAATACACTTGCGCGTCACTCACTATGATGACCGCCCCGAGGGTGTATTCTCTAAATAAAGCGAACGACTGGCAAACAGGAAATATGGTCGATATAGTCCGAGAATGTCGTTCTCGCGGCCGCGTTTGAACACACCCATCCAAAGTACTATATTACACCCCAAATGGGGGCGTAGACATTTTCTTCGTTAGAGATGCGACACGCATTCCTTCGGCGCATCTGTCACGTACGGAGTGATCCATCAACCGCCAGATGGTGCAGCTGTATGAATGGAACAACGGCGGCACCTGATCCGGAATGGTACTCGTTTCCCGATCCACCGGCCGCGATCGATGTCAGTTCCTGACGCGCTGATCGATCGGCCTCCCCGTTAGGAACGCCAGGAGTCATTCACATCGAACCGCGGCGCGCGTGCCTCAGCGGCTGCCGCGCTGGGCCAGCACCGCCGGGACGGTGCGCAGCATGATCGCCAGGTCCCGGCGCAGGCTCCAGCGGCTGGCGTAGTCCAGGTCGAGCGCAACGCGCTCGGCGTAGCTCGTGTCCGAACGCCCCGACACCTGCCACAGCCCGGTCACCCCGGGCGGGACGGCAAAGCAGGTCGGAAACGCCCGGCCGTAGCGGGCGACCTCGGCCGGCACGATCGGGCGCGGACCGACAAGGCTCATCTCGCCGCGGAGCACGTTCCACAGCTGCGGCAGCTCGTCCAGAGAGGTCTTGCGCAGCACCTGGCCGATCGGCGTGATCCGCGGATCGTTGGTGAGCTTGTGGGTCTCGGCCCACTCGGCTCGCGCCTGCGGGTCGGTCGCCAGATGCGCGGCCAGCACCGCCTCGCCGTCGGTAACCATCGAGCGGAACTTCAGGCAGCCGAAGCCGCGCCCGTCCCGGCCCAGGCGCATGTGGCGGAAGATCGGCGCGCGCCCGTCCCCGGCCCAGACAAGGCCGGCGATGAGCAGGAGAAGCGGCAGCAGCAGGAACAGCGCGGTGGCGGCCACGCCCACGTCCAGCGCGCGCTTGGCCGCCCAGTTCAGGCGCAGGCCACGGGCCACGAACGGCGTCGCCGGAAGCACCGTGACGCCCACGGCCTCGGCAGCCCCGCTCACCTGCCCGACCAGATGGCCGGTCACGTGCTCGGCGACCTCCGTCATCTCAACCAGACCGTGCGCCGCAACAAAGTCGGCGGACGCGGCAGGCTCGGCACGAGTCAGCATGGTCTCAGCTCCTTTGGCGAGCCCAATGGCGAACGTTAATGATTGGTTATTGCGCCGCTCATAATCTGATATTTCCGGGTCGGCAACCCCGATTTTGGGAAAAATCATAGATTAGAGCAGGTTTCGCTAGGGCGGCGGGCATCCATTAGGCTTGATTCGGACACGCTGATGCCACCGATACGGAAACCCGCCCGGTAGTTTCTACTGATACGTATTAGTTATCCGGCTGTCTGATCAGCGCAGCCGGGATTTGACGACTCGGCGAAGCCTCGCGTCGCGCAGGGTCCTGAACGCATCACATGGGTGGCCAAAGCCGGCCGGGTGCGTACGATGCGATCGCTATTGCACCGCGACAAACCCCAAACGGTCGAAGGGCCAAAACCGTTGCAACGCCGCGCGACCGTGCAACACGGTCTGCGAAACGGCACGCCATCGGCGCGCGCGGCGTGAAAACCGGTCGGCACGGGGCGAGACGTCAGATCCCCCGGCTCAGCTTGCCTGGACATACGACGGGAAGGGCGCGGAGAACGCCGTTGGTGCGACCTTCGGGATGCTCGACCCGCTTCGGCAAGCCGACACCCTCGTTATCGGCTGGGATCGCGAGCCGGTCCGTTTTCTCAGGCATTCTGCGTCGTATCGGGCCGGACGACTGCCAAAACGGCCACTTCAGAAATCGCTGTTGCGAAGGGTGCACCTGGACGATCCCGGGTCCTTGTCGGACCACAGCATCGTGCCGGATACCGGAACCGGCACGATGCTGTAGGTTTTTAATTGTGCATCGTTTTTTCCGAAAGCCGGGGACCGCCTTTCGGGACGAAGCTCCAGTTCGGGGCCCGCGCTCCGAAACCCGGGTCTGCCTTCGGTCATGCGAACGCCGCTTCGTCGGCTGGGATGCAGGGAGGTCGGAGACGCGCTCGCGCTGGATTGGAGCCTGCGTCAGTCGCAGGCCTGATCCACGTTTTAACCCAGCCTGATACCGAACCTGGAAGAGCCCGACTGATCCGGGGGAGTGCGCCCGACGGCAGGACGACGGCCGTCCTCCAAACCTCCGAGATCTAGGAGACATGGCATGACGCCGTGGAAGGTAACGTCGAACGTCCCGGGAGCGAGGGTCAGGATGAATGCATCTCGCTCTCCGCGTCGGTGCGGTCACGATGATCTATGGCAATGCCGGCGCCCATCTGCTCGCATCGGCGGAGCCAGGCCGATCCCGTGCGCGCGTCCGGATTTGAAATGTGGCTGTCTGCGACATCCTAGAGAGCGCTCGGAATGCGCCCTCAGCGGCCTTTGGCCGACCTTCCTATAATTCGGGCCGTAGGTATCGGCACCGGCTCTGAACGGCGCCCGTAACACCGCAGGACGAATGCGACGCGCCGCCTCTGGAGCCGTTTTCGAGCGCGTTGCAATCGCAAACCGCTCTAAACCTTTGTTGTGACGCGCGCTCTTGCGCCGAAACGGTGCCCACGTCCGTGGAGAGCGCTCTAGCCGGTGAGCCGTTGGAACAGCAACACCAGGATCCAACCTAGGAAGCCTGTCCAGGTCACGACCACGAGCAGCACGGTGATCAAGATCGCGACGGTGCCGTAGCGCGCGAACAATCGCTGGCCCAGACTGCGTCGACGACCCGACAGCTTCAAACTGTCCTTACCGTTTTGAGACGAATCCATGGCCCCAACCCTCGCACACAGGTTGAGACGCAATGACCTGTCCTGACAGCTCGCGAAAGCCGGACCGCCTTCGAGATCGGTGAATGTGATGAGCGAGCCCGGTGGGATTCATGTTTCGCCGCGCATGGGTCTCATGAGGGCGCCGAGCAGGAAGCCGAGCTGACCGCAAACGAGCAGGGTTAGGCCGCGGCGCATGCCACCACCGGCGCTGAGATGATGGACGTACACACCGTAGGCCAGTTCGGTGGCCACCACCGGCAGAAACGCAAGGAGCCACCACACCGAGCCGAACCGCCCCAGACCCAGCCCGAGCAGCGCGTTCAGCAGCAGACCCTTCATCGCAGCCCGTCCCCGTCCAAGCCCGGGTCAGGTGGTAAACCGATCCCGCCCCCCGCGCCATTGCGGCTGATTCCGCGACGCGCGTGTCTCAGCGGCTGCCGCGCTGGGCCAGCACCGCCGGGACGGTGCGCAGCATGATCGCCAGATCCCGGCGCAGGCTCCAACGGCTGGCGTAGTCCAGGTCGAGCGCAACGCGCTCAGCGTAGCTCGTGTCCGAGCGCCCCGACACCTGCCACAGCCCGGTCACCCCGGGCGGGACGGCAAAGCAGGTCGGAAACGCCCGGCCGTAGCGGGCGACCTCGGCCGGCACGATCGGGCGCGGACCGACAAGGCTCATCTCGCCGCGGAGCACGTTCCACAGCTGCGGCAGCTCGTCCAGAGAGGTCTTGCGCAGCACCTGGCCGATCGGCGTGATCCGCGGATCGTTGGTGAGCTTGTGGGTCTCGGCCCACTCGGCCCGCGCCTGCGGGTCGGTCGCCAGATGGGCGGCCAGCACCGCCTCGCCGTCGGTGACCATCGAGCGGAACTTCAGGCAGCCGAAGCCGCGCCCGTCCCGGCCCAGGCGCATGTGACGGAAGATCGGCGCGCGCCCGTCCCCGGCCCAGACAAGGCCGGCGATGAGCAGGAGAAGCGGCAGCAGCAGGAACAGGGCGGTGGCGGCCACGCCCACGTCCAGCGCGCGCTTGGCCGCCCAGTTCAGGCGCAGGCCACGGGCCACGAACGGCGTCGCCGGAAGCACCGTGACGCCCACGGCCTCGGCGGCCCCGCTCACCTGCCCGACCAGATGGCCGGTCACGTGCTCGGCGACCTCCGTCATCTCAACCAGTCCGTGCGCCGCAACAAAGTCGGCGGACGCGGCAGGCTCGGCACGAGTCAGCATGGTCTCAGCTCCTTTGGCGAGCCCAATGGCGAACGTTAATGATTGGTTATTAAGGCGGTTTGTAGCGACCAAAACTTGTTTTGACAAGCAGGTCGTCAAAGCTTTTGACCTTAGAATTGAGGTCAAGAAGGGCCAAAAGTGAGGCCATCGGCCCAAGACAATCGCGGACACAGGACCGGCAAGTCAAATACACGGCGCGGCAGAAACTACGTAGATGGATCGGTTTTATTCGCATACGTCGGACACATTGGAAAAATTACTATCGCAAGAAGCATCTATCCCGACCCCAGAGCTCTTGGGGCATGGGGATTTGATTATTTTTTAGAAAATACAGTCCGATTTTAATTCACGATCGATGGCTAGCTGGATGAACGTCATCTTACACCAGCATCGAGAACGACGCCGACGCTATGATGTCGTTGCGCCGTGGACGTGTGAGCAGATGCGAGATAGCCCGTCACAAGGCGGCGCGATTTGCCGAGTTGACGCCACCGCGTCGCCTCCGAGACCCATGGACTCGATGCATCGCATACCAATCGCCACCGATGACTCACGGCCGAGCACAACCCCAAAAGCGGACGCACCTGGTCAGGCACTGCGGCGCGGGGACCGATACAGCGTCGGCTTATTCAATAGCATCGCGAACCGGGCGGACCACGCCACCTCCGCAACCGCCGATATCTGTGACCGACAGCGCGAACCGCCCCCAAAGACCGCCCTGGTTGCTATGCACCATAAAATTGGCTATACTGGCTTTTACAACACAATCTTTATAGTAATGTGTCAATATTAATCCAAAAATCCGATCCGCTGGTGACCTTGCTGTTCCGGAAACATGTGCCTTCAGGATGATCTGTGGCCGATAAATCGCGAAGATCCGATACTAGAGATATGAGTGCTCGCACAATTTGCTTTAATCGCTCACTGGACCGAGTCGGATGCTAGACAAGACACAAATCTTCAAATCCGATCCACTACAGGAGAGCAGAAGCCGCGATCGACGGCATACTGGCCTGGAGGATTTATTTGATTTTCTGCTGAAATGGGCGCGCGTTATTGGCGGAAGCGCCATTCTTTTCGCGCTTCTAGCATTCATATACGTGCATCTCTCGCCTCCGGACTTTGTGGCGTCTGCGCAGATACTTATCAACCCGCCACAGCCGCAGCAGCTCCTGTAGACGGGCTATCTCGCATCTGCTCACACGATCCCACGGCGCAACGACATCATAGCGTCGGCGTCGTTCTCGATGCTGGTGTAAGATGACGTTCATCCAGCTAGCCATCGATCGTGAATTAAAATCGGACTGTATTTTCTAAAAAATAATCAAATCCCCATGCCCCAAGAGCTCTGGGGTCGGGATAGATGCTTCTTGGGTGGCCACCGAACTGGCCTACGGTGTGTACGTCCATCATCGGTCAGCGCCGGTGGTGGCATGCGCCGCGGCCTAACCCTGCTCGTTTGCGGTCAGCTCGGCTTCCTGCTCGGCGCCCTCATGAGACCCATGCGCGGCGAAACATGAATCCCACCGGGCTCGCTCATCACATTCACCGATCTCGAAGGCGGTCCGGCTTTCGCGAGCTGTCAGGACAGGTCATTGCGTCTCAACCTGTGTGCGAGGGTTGGGGCCATGGATTCGTCTCAAAACGGTAAGGACAGTTTGAAGCTGTCGGGTCGTCGACGCAGTCTGGGCCAGCGATTGTTCGCGCGCTACGGCACCGTCGCGATCTTGATCACCGTGCTGCTCGTGGTCGTGACCTGGACAGGCTTCCTAGGTTGGATCCTGGTGTTGCTGTTCCAACGGCTCACCGGCTAGAGCGCTCTCCACGGACGTGGGCACCGTTTCGGCGCAAGAGCGCGCGTCACAACAAAGGTTTAGAGCGGTTTGCGATTGCAACGCGCTCGAAAACGGCTCCAGAGGCGGCGCGTCGCATTCGTCCTGCGGTGTTACGGGCGCCGTTCAGAGCCGGTGCCGATACCTACGGCCCGAATTATAGGAAGGTCGGCCAAAGGCCGCTGAGGGCGCATTCCGAGCGCTCTCTAGGATGTCGCAGACAGCCACATTTCAAATCCGGACGCGCGCACGGGATCGGCCTGGCTCCGCCGATGCGAGCAGATGGGCGCCGGCATTGCCATAGATCATCGTGACCGCACCGACGCGGAGAGCGAGATGCATTCATCCTGACCCTCGCTCCCGGGACGTTCGACGTTACCTTCCACGGCGTCATGCCATGTCTCCTAGATCTCGGAGGTTTGGAGGACGGCCGTCGTCCTGCCGTCGGGCGCACTCCCCCGGATCAGTCGGGCTCTTCCAGGTTCGGTATCAGGCTGGGTTAAAACGTGGATCAGGCCTGCGACTGACGCAGGCTCCAATCCAGCGCGAGCGCGTCTCCGACCTCCCTGCATCCCAGCCGACGAAGCGGCGTTCGCATGACCGAAGGCAGACCCGGGTTTCGGAGCGCGGGCCCCGAACTGGAGCTTCGTCCCGAAAGGCGGTCCCCGGCTTTCGGAAAAAACGATGCACAATTAAAAACCTACAGCATCGTGCCGGTTCCGGTATCCGGCACGATGCTGTGGTCCGACAAGGACCCGGGATCGTCCAGGTGCACCCTTCGCAACAGCGATTTCTGAAGTGGCCGTTTTGGCAGTCGTCCGGCCCGATACGACGCAGAATGCCTGAGAAAACGGACCGGCTCGCGATCCCAGCCGATAACGAGGGTGTCGGCTTGCCGAAGCGGGTCGAGCATCCCGAAGGTCGCACCAACGGCGTTCTCCGCGCCCTTCCCGTCGTATGTCCAGGCAAGCTGAGCCGGGGGATCTGACGTCTCGCCCCGTGCCGACCGGTTTTCACGCCGCGCGCGCCGATGGCGTGCCGTTTCGCAGACCGTGTTGCACGGTCGCGCGGCGTTGCAACGGTTTTGGCCCTTCGACCGTTTGGGGTTTGTCGCGGTGCAATAGCGATCGCATCGTACGCACCCGGCCGGCTTTGGCCACCCATGTGATGCGTTCAGGACCCTGCGCGACGCGAGGCTTCGCCGAGTCGTCAAATCCCGGCTGCGCTGATCAGACAGCCGGATAACTAATACGTATCAGTAGAAACTACCGGGCGGGTTTCCGTATCGGTGGCATCAGCGTGTCCGAATCAAGCCTAATGGATGCCCGCCGCCCTAGCGAAACCTGCTCTAATCTATGATTTTTCCCAAAATCGGGGTTGCCGACCCGGAAATATCAGATTATGAGCGGCGCAATAACCAATCATTAACGTTCGCCATTGGGCTCGCCAAAGGAGCTGAGACCATGCTGACTCGTGCCGAGCCTGCCGCGTCCGCCGACTTTGTTGCGGCGCACGGTCTGGTTGAGATGACGGAGGTCGCCGAGCACGTGACCGGCCATCTGGTCGGGCAGGTGAGCGGGGCTGCCGAGGCCGTGGGCGTCACGGTGCTTCCGGCGACGCCGTTCGTGGCCCGTGGCCTGCGCCTGAACTGGGCGGCCAAGCGCGCGCTGGACGTGGGCGTGGCCGCCACCGCGCTGTTCCTGCTGCTGCCGCTTCTCCTGCTCATCGCCGGCCTTGTCTGGGCCGGGGACGGGCGCGCGCCGATCTTCCGCCACATGCGCCTGGGCCGGGACGGGCGCGGCTTCGGCTGCCTGAAGTTCCGCTCGATGGTTACCGACGGCGAGGCGGTGCTGGCCGCGCATCTGGCGACCGACCCGCAGGCGCGAGCCGAGTGGGCCGAGACCCACAAGCTCACCAACGATCCGCGGATCACGCCGATCGGCCAGGTGCTGCGCAAGACCTCTCTGGACGAGCTGCCGCAGCTGTGGAACGTGCTCCGCGGCGAGATGAGCCTTGTCGGTCCGCGCCCGATCGTGCCGGCCGAGGTCGCCCGCTACGGCCGGGCGTTTCCGACCTGCTTTGCCGTCCCGCCCGGGGTGACCGGGCTGTGGCAGGTGTCGGGGCGTTCGGACACGAGCTACGCCGAGCGCGTTGCGCTCGACCTGGACTACGCCAGCCGCTGGAGCCTGCGCCGGGACCTGGCGATCATGCTGCGCACCGTCCCGGCGGTGCTGGCCCAGCGCGGCAGCCGCTGAGGCACGCGCGCCGCGGTTCGATGTGAATGACTCCTGGCGTTCCTAACGGGGAGGCCGATCGATCAGCGCGTCAGGAACTGACATCGATCGCGGCCGGTGGATCGGGAAACGAGTACCATTCCGGATCAGGTGCCGCCGTTGTTCCATTCATACAGCTGCACCATCTGGCGGTTGATGGATCACTCCGTACGTGACAGATGCGCCGAAGGAATGCGTGTCGCATCTCTAACGAAGAAAATGTCTACGCCCCCATTTGGGGTGTAATATAGTACTTTGGATGGGTGTGTTCAAACGCGGCCGCGAGAACGACATTCTCGGACTATATCGACCATATTTCCTGTTTGCCAGTCGTTCGCTTTATTTAGAGAATACACCCTCGGGGCGGTCATCATAGTGAGTGACGCGCAAGTGTATTCTCGTAACGGCGATTCGTCTCTCAAAATGGGTCCGGTGCGGCAAGATACGACCCCATGCGCGGCCGGTTAGTTGAGGGAGCGCTCCCGGTCATTATTTGCAGTCCCT
>NZ_JBYQEY010000002.1:0-79254 GCF_057836545.1 Methylobacterium sp. E-012
GGCGCCGAATACGCTGCACGACGACCTGGAAATCACCGCCCCACATGTCCTAACCAGCACGTGGAAAACGACGCGCGTCTTCAATCGCTATCCCGAAAAGCATTTCGAAATTACAGAAGGTGAGTGCGTTCTCGGAGAGTTGCGCCCTAGCAAGGATAGCAACGGAAACGACATTTTCGTTCCCGCGCCTGAGGGTGAGTACGGCACCGTCCACACGGAGAAATGATCTGTGATCCATAACTGGCGCTCCTCACTCGGTCTCGGCGTTGCTGTCTCAATTATCGCTGGCAGCTTAGCCTTCGCCCATCACTCGACCGCCGGATACGACCTCGACCATCCGGAAGATTTGGCCGGTACCCTGAAGCAAGTGAACTGGGCCAATCCGCATATATCCTTCATCATCGATACCGACGCGAAGGATGGCCCGCGGTCAGGTACATGGGCCTTCGAGGCATCGAGCCCCGGCGTGCTGACCCGATCCGGCTGGACTAAGCGGTCTATCCAACCAGGCGATCACGCGATCTTCACGTTCGCGCCGCTGCGCGACGGAAAGCCGGGAGGGATCTTGAGGAAGGTCAAGCTCGATAACGGAACAGAGCTTAGCTACAGCTTCACGCCGGTCGAGTAAGCGCCATGGAATACACGCTTTACGAACTGACGGGTAGTTTGTCGCACACTTGGCTCAGCAGTGTCATCCAAACGACGCCATATCTGATCCCGGGCTTGCAGATCGTCCACATCCTCTGCGTCGCCATCGTATTTACTGCAGCTACAGTAACAGCTGGGCGCGTGTTCGGTTGGTTTGAACGCGACATTGAAGAGAGGCAGGTCGCTAGACGGTTTCTGACGTCGATCTGGAAGTTTCTGCCGATCCTAGTTCTGACCGGAAGCCTACTGGTGATCGGCGAACCGCGGCGATCGCTATTGAACGCCACGTTCGGCATTAAGATGGTTTTGCTTTTGTTTGCCATCATATTAACGGGTGTTTTACAGACGCGGGTCATGCACTTGCCCGACGGCCTACGGCGCCGCGAGGGACGCACGGCCACCATCATTGTCTCAATCGCCTTTCTGACGGTCTGGTCTGCCATTCTGGTTGCCGGACGGTGGATTGCTTACACGCCAACCGCCTGATGACCATCAGAGATCTTATCGCGCTGCTCGAAAACAGCAGCATCGCCGAAGCTATTCGCGAAGGAGACTGGCTTTTTCCCTCGATCGAGTCGGTTCACGTCATCGCGATCTGCGCAACGATCGGTTCCATCTTCATCATAGATCTCCGCCTACTGAATATAGCGTCGCGTGATCGACCCGTTGTCAACCTCGCGCGATCTGTCCTTCCCTTGACGTGGGTCGCTTTCGTGATCGCCGCGACGACGGGCTTCCTTCTCTTCATCTCGAACGCAAGCCGGTACCTTGCCAACGGCTATTTCGACACGAAGCTGGTTCTCATCGCCCTTGCTGGGGCAAACATGATAGTCTTCCACTTCCTCGGTGGCCGTGATCTCGCCAAGTGGGTTGCAGACGCTCCGCCTCCGGGCGCAGGGCGGATAGCTGGTGCGTTATCTATTGCTCTCTGGGTTGCGGTGGTGATCTGCGGTCGAATGATCGGCTTCACGATGGATCCGATATGAAACGCGCAGCTACGCTCAGTGTCCTGTGTGGTGTCGGAGCAATTCTGCTCGGGTCCGCGGTGAAGGCGCAGAACACGCCGTCGCCTTTCGTTGAACAAGTCGATATGAAGACCTTTATGGAGCACGTGCTGACGCCCGCAGCGACTAAGATCTGGGACGTCAACGCAGTCACCATCGACGTTCAAGGCGAGCATGACCTTGGTCCGAAAACGGAGGAGGATTGGGAAAATCTTGTGAGTGCGTCGGCTACGCTAGTGGAAGCGACGAACGCACTGATGATCCCGCAGCGGCAGCGCGATGCGCAATGGAACGACTATGCCACGCGCCTCGCTAATATTGCTAAGAAAGCCTATGTCGCGGCGGAAGCGCAGGATCTCAAGTCCATCTCCGAGGTATCCGATCACCTTGATGGCGTCTGTGCCGCATGCCATCGCCACCTCGGATTGGAGTGATGTTAGCCCGTCCGATCATGGGGGTTACCAACCGCCATTCTGTACCTGCAATCCCGAACTGGGACCTAGGCGCAGGCCGCCGTTGAGCCTCAGCTAATCACCCCCCGCCATCCTGCGTCTCGGGCCGGGTCGCGTACTTGCCCCTCGCCGTGAGGAACGGCACCGAGCCCCGCCAGCCCGTGATCAAATCGGGTGGCGGAAGATCGGCTGGGGTCCGGTTCCAGGATTGAAAGAGTGATCGGTATTAGACAGCTACCTCACCCAAAAGAGTCGAGGTGGTTTGCTGCTCGGTTAGGCACGGGGCACAGTTTGGCGCCCATCGTATCTTGAGCGCAAATCGTTGATCCGATTGAGCGCTCCGGCCGTTTCTGGACGTATCCAGGATCGGTCATGCGGTTCGTTCCGGTTTGCTGCCCCCAATGCGGCCTGTCGTTCAGTGTCGTCGTATCCTCCAGGCATCGTTCAGCGTGGGTTGATCGGGAGGCTTGGGGGCGAATGTGCCTGCGCGCCATAGAGGCTGCGGAACCACGCCTCTGCAACGATTTTCGGACAGTGACGATGGCGGTGCCCGGGGAGAACGAGACGCCCGTTCTCGTCGGCGCAAAGCAGCCACGGAACCATCACCGGAAGCCGGGGCCGGGTCGTGGACACAAGGGCAAGCGAACTGAGTGAGCCCGCTATAACGCGCTGCTTTGGCCGGGCGGCCATATCATCACGGCTCGCCCGGCCTCGCGCAGGAAGGCATCAACCAAAACAGCGTTGTCGGCCTACTTCAGCGCATCTGCCCCTGTCTGACAGATCAGCGCATCTTGATCTCCAGTGCCGCCGGAGCAGCCGATCGCGCCGATGACCTTGCCGTCCACGATCAGCGGAATGCCACCCGGCGAGGCGGCCAGATCTGGATCGAGAGTACCGTAGTAGGTCGAGCCTGCGGCATAGCCGTTGAAGAACACGCGGCTCTCGCGGCGCCACCGCGCGGCCGTTCGGGCCTTGTTTTGCGAGATGCGGATCGAAGGAAGCTGTGCGCCGTCAAGCCTGGCGAAATGGACGAGTTCGCCATGCGTGTCGACGACAGCGATGTTCATCGGCCACCCGCGCTTCTTCGCTTCGGCCTCGGCAGCACCCAGGATGGCTTTCGCCTGCTCGTAGGTGACTGGGGTGCCATACGGGAACCCGAACGGGATCTTCTCCGGTGTTCCTCCGGCCGGCGCCTGTGGTGGCCCCGCGGGCTTCGGAGGTTCGGTAGGCTGCGCCAGAGCCGGCGTGCCGATCAGCGCGAGGCACAGAGCCACGGTGCGAGCAAGTTTTGGCGTCATGTGGTTCCTCCGGTGCATTGGCCTCTCCAGGGCCCATCGCATCAGGTGAACTAAGCCAATGCCGATAGGACGCCCATTCCAGAAATCATGATCTGAGACAGAGTTGGCGTTTCGTAGGGCCATGCGAGACAAATGGCCGGGCGGTCGCATAATCACGGCTCGCCCGGCTTCGCGCACCTCCCGACCGCTCCCGCGGCTGATGCGGTTCAGATAGCGCGAGCAGCTCTGCACCACTACGGCGCCTCGATGCTTTCACGCTGTAATGCTGTAGCGCTACACCACTATCGCACGATGGTGCTGCCAGACCGTAGCGCTTTCGTGTCGTCGTGCCTTGCTGCTACAGCGCGACGGCATCATGAGGGGGCCATGCGAACGATAACCCTGGTCACACAAAAAGGCGGATCCGGAAAAACCACGATCGCCGCCAGTCTCGCTGTCGCGGCCGTCGAGGCGGGGGAGAAGGTCGCCGCCCTCGATCTCGACCCGCAAGGCTCGCTCGCGGCGTGGGGTGACGTTCGGACGGAGGATGCGCCGGCCGTTGATCGGCTCGGTTCGGATCGTCTCACGGATCTCCCGCAAATCCTAGCCGCGCTTGGTGCGCGGGGGTTCACGGTCGCGGTGCTCGACACGGCCGGCGTCGCCTCCACCGGGGGCAATCTGGCCATGCAGGCCGCAGACCTGGCGCTCATCCCCGCCCGGCCGTCGCGCCTCGATCTACAGGCAACCATGCCGACCATCGAAACCCTGATGCGTCTCGGCATGCGGGACCGGTTCGCGTTCGTGCTGAACCAGTGCCCCGCCGGGCGCTCGGCTCGAACCGTCGAAGCGGCCAGCGGGCTCGGAATGTTCGGCGTTCTAGCCGAACCGTCCCTGACGCAACGCGCCGACCATCAAGACGCGCTCGCGGCGGGGAAAGGCGTCACGGAGTACGCGCCCGACGGCAAGGCTGCCGAGGAGCTGCGGGCGCTGTGGGCCTGGGCGGATCGCAAGATGAAGGCGAACAAGGCATGAGCAAGCGCCCGTCCCTGATCGGCGGCTTGACCCTGCCGGGATCCGAACCCCGTGAGCCGGCGGCATCTGCTGCCCCTGCCCCGGCATCCGCGCCAGCCTCGCCCGAACTGGCGAGCGCCAAGCCTGCGAGCCGGCGAGCCCGTCCGGATGTGGTGCATACCTCCGTGTACCTGCCGAAAGAGGTGCATCGCCGCCTGCGCGAGATCGCGTTCACCCGGGACGTGAAGGTTCACGATGTCATCATGGAAGGGATCGACGCAGCCTTGCAGAAGCACGGGCATCCGCCGGTCTCGTCGCTCAAGCCCAAGGGCGAGGCGTAGCACGATAGCGGAACAGTGCTGTAGCGCTATCGTGCTATGGCATCGCGAGACTACCACGCTATGCCGGTTTCGTGCTGTCATGCTGCAGCACTACAGTGCTTTTGTCGAACATGGACGGCGGTTGCCTCCGCTTCCGACCTTTCGCAGACCCTCAGAAGGTCCGCTTCGTGGCAGCATGATAGGCGGCGACCTAAGACCGGGTTGGGTGGATTTCCGCCTGTCTGCTTTCGGGCAACGATCGATGGATGCGGACATCGCCTCCGCGCCCGCACACGACCCCTTGCCGACCCTCGGAAGGTCCGCTTCCAGGCTGTTGAAACAGAGGCCAACGACCGGGTCGGGTGGATAAGAGACTGTCTGGTTTCCGGCGTCGCATACGCTAACGCGGACATCACCGCGTGCCTGCGCTGGGGCGATCCCGATCCGCGGGCGAACCGGCATCAAACCTATTTTCTACCTTGTGTCGGCAACAGGCCGATGATCAGGCGCTCGGCCACGCGGGCCGCTAAGGCGTCGATCACCTGGGGGCGAACCTCGCGGTCCACCACACGATCGATTGTCAGCAGGGTGAACCCGTGAACGAGCGACCATGCGGTGACGACCGCCACTGAGACCTCCTGCTCATCCTCCGGGTCGATCGCGAATGCGCCCGCGCGTGCACCGGCCAGGATCACGCCCCGCAGCACAGCACGCGCCTCGGTCAGAACAGCCAAGACCGCGGGCGGAAGGCCCTCGATGCTGGGTAAGGCTTGACCGAACATCAGCCGGTAGAGGGCGGGGTTCGCCACGCCAAACCCGATGTAGGCTTGCCCGATGGCACGCAGGGTCCCGACCGCACCCGTGGCCTCATCGATCGCCGCGGTCATGCGGGTATGCAGCGTCTCGTAACCCGTGAGCGCCACCGCGGCGATCAGCGCTTCCTTATCCGTGAAATGCCGGTAGGACGCCGCATGGCTCACCCCGGCGCGGCGGGCGACCTCGCGCAGCGAGAACTCCCATCGGCCCGTTTCCGTCAGGATCGCCGTGGCGCTGTCGAGAAGGGCACGGCGCAGATCGCCGTGGTGGTACGGGGCGGCTGACGCGGATGTGTTCACGAGAACCTCGTGCGGTGTGTTGACGGTGGTAACATTAAGCGTATGTTGCCAATGGTAACACGCTCCTTGCGGGAGCGCATCCCGTCCAGGGCAACGACGCAGAGGTCATGATCATGCAGCAGATCGTCGAGGATGCTTGGCTGTTGGCGCTGGGCAACGGCAACGCCATCCTGCTGCGTCAGGGTGAGGAACTGGCCCTGATCGACGCGGGCTTCCCCGGCAAGGAGCAGATCGTCTTCGACGCGATCAGCAAACTCGGTCGGCGTCCCTCAGACCTGAAGCACCTCGTCTTCACGCATGGGCATCCCGATCACATCGGGAGCGCGGCCGCCATCATCCGCGCGACGGGTGCACGGACCTATATGCATGCCGCCGACGCTCCCCTGGCGGAAAGCGGCGGCCCGTTCCGGCCGATGGCCCCTGCGCCCGGCCTCGTGCACGCACTGATGTACAAGCTTGTTTGGGATCAGAACGAGCGCATGCAGCCGTTCCCGATCGACCAGCACATCGCTGACGGTGAGACGCTGCCGATCTTGGGTGGCTTGCACGCGATACACGTACCCGGTCATTGCGCCGGACAGGTCGCTCTGATGTGGCGAGGCGGACGGCTCCTGCTCGGCGGCGATACGTTCATCAACATCCTGGGTGTGAGCGACCCGATCGCGTTCGAGAACGAGGCGGAAGGGCGAGCCAGCCAACGCAAGCTCGCAGCGCTCGACTTCCAGGCCGTCGCGTTCGGGCACGGCAAGGCCATCACGAAGGATGCCCCCGGCAAGCTTCGTCGCTTCGTCGCGCGACGCTGACAGGCGTGCACAGATCACCGTAGGCCATAGGGATGGGGAGCGGGCCCATGACCGCTTTCCGGCCGCTCCGATGATCAGCGGTACGACTTACTTGGGTCGGATGCGGAACGTCCGCTTACGGACGCAAGGCCGGGGTCCGCTTGCCACCCCGAGCCGCAGTTGCCGCACGGCTGACGAACGTCCGCTTCGGGGGATAGCCGACAGCGTTTTGGGCGGCTGAGTTGGGTCGAATGCAGAACGTCCGGTTCGGAGCGACAGCCCAGCGTCCGCTCCCCTCCCGCAGCCGACAGCACCGCGTGTCGGGTTGCGCTCTTCAGTGCTGTAGCATTACAGCGCCAAAGCATTGCAGCGTGACGGCAGTCAGTGTAACTTCCGATAAACGTTATTCTCGAAAGTTTCAGTCGGGCGGGACCAAAGGCGCGTGATGAAATGAAGCCTCAGCTATCTTCGCCCGCCGATGCGTTCGCATCCCTGCGGGACGCCGCCTCGTCCGCCGCCTGTAACCTCGGGCTTGCCGCCGACGTGCAGCGGATCTCGGCCGAGCACTGGCAGCGCGTGCTCAACGCCGTCGAGGCGCGAGCCAGGATGCGCGGCCTCACTCTGCCAGATGGCTGGCGCGGGGAGTTGGCCGAACAGATGGGCCGGACCGAAACCAATACCTCCACCGAACCGGGGAGCTAGACGATGGATGCGCAGACCATGGATCTCCTGCCGCTCGACACCCCGCCTTCGGCCACCGCAGGGTTCGATTATTCCCAGCTGAACGATGCAGCAGCGAACCAAGCCAAAGCAGCGGTCGACCGCTACCGTGATCGACAAATGGCCTACGTCATTGAGACCGGCCGGGATCTCTTGGCGATCAAGGCTCAGCTTGAGCACGGACTGTTCCTCGAATGGGTGCAGGCCGAGATGGGTATGACGCCCCGATCCGCGCAGCGCGCCATGAGCGCCGCTGAGGTGCTGGGGGATAAAAGCGACACGGTGTCGTATTTGCCGCCGAGCGTCCTCTATGAGCTGTCGGCCCCCTCGACGCCTGAGCAGGTGCGCGCCGCGGTGCTGCGCCGGATTGAGGCCGGCGAAACGGTTCGCCCTGAGAAAATTCTGCATGACGTACGTCAAGGTCGGGACCAAGCTCGACAACACATCGCAGCCGAGAAGGAGAGGACGCGGCGAGCGGCGCTCTCCCAGGAGGAGCGAGATGAAGAGGACGCCCTGCGGGGGAAGGGTGAAAAGCGACAAGCGGCCGCCGCCCGGAAGCAGGAACGGGAGCGGGTGGCTCGCGAGGATGAGCAGCGCCGGAAAGACGCGATCATCGCGGAGGGCGCCGTAGCCCTGGTGGACATGATCGGGGCTGATCGCGTCGCGAAGTTCTTCGCACGGTTCGGCAACCTGTCTGACGCGGCATTCCAGGAGGCAGAGAGAGAGGCGCACCGGCAGCGGGCGCAGGCAGTTGAGCCAACCGAGATTTCGATCAACGACGTGTGGCGTATCGGATCGCTGTACGGCTGGCTTGCGCCAGTAGACCGGCCGCGGGTCGAGGCATTGGCTCGGGACATCGAACGGGATGGGTTGTGCGAATACCCTGTCGTTCTGCGGGACAGTCGCAATAGAGTTCACCCTTATCGGGTGCTCTCGGATCACGACACGGTGCGGGCTTTGACCGACGTGCTGGGACGGCAGAATTTCCCCGTCCGCATCGCACCTCCCGTCACCACCGCTCCCGCCGATGGAAGCGATGGCTGAACCCGAAACCCTGTTTGTCGAACTACCGGGTGATCCCCGGCAGTTGCCCGCTGAGGCCGCAGCGATCGTCCGCGCCTATCAGCAGGCCAGCAAGGCGCCCTCGACGGTGCGCGCCTATCGCGGCGATGTGCTGGTGTTCCAGGCGTGGTGCGACCGGTACGGGTTCCGGTCCCTCCCGGCGAGCCCGGAGGCCGTGGCGGGCTTCATCGTGTCGGAAGCGGAGGACGGCCGCGCCGCCTCGACGCTCGGCCGCAGGCTCGCCGCGATCCGGTACGCTCACAAGCTGGCCGGTGTCGCCGATCCGACAGACGACGAAGGCGTGCGAGCGGCAATGAAGGGGGCGCGGCGGAAGGTAGGCGTTGCCCCGACGCAGAAGGCGGCCGCAACCGCCGAGATCCTGGCTGCTCTCCTGATGCGGACGCCCGACAGTCTGACGGGCAAGCGAGATCGCGCTCTTATCGCCCTCGGCTTCGCGGGCGCGTTCCGGCGCTCCGAACTGGTGGCGCTCGATGTCGAGGACCTGCGCGAGGATCCCGAGGGCCTTCGCGTCATGGTCCGCCGAAGCAAGGTCGACCAAGAGGGCAGGGGCTTTGAAAAGGCCATCCCGCACGGCCGGTTCATCCGACCGGTAGCCCTGGTGCGCGAGTGGCTGGACGCGACCGGCATCGTCTCGGGCCCGGTGTTCCGGCCAGTGTCGCGGTCGGGCAACGTGCGCAAAACGGAAACCGTTTCCGGTTTGCCGCCCCGCCTGACCACGCAGGCCGTGGCCGACATCATCAAGCGCTACTGCACGGCTGCCGGCCTCGATGCCTCGACATTCGGCGCGCACTCGCTGCGGGCCGGCTACATCACGACCGCGGCCGAGCGCGGGGCGGATTTGGCGCGCATCATGGATCAGTCGGGGCACCGGGATCCGCGGACGGTGGTCGGCTACATCCGCCGGGCGAACGCCTTCAAGGGGCACTCGGGGAGCGGGTTTCTGTAGACTGATGGCTCGGCGCCCGGTCCCCAAAGCATTGATCACTCATCAGCAACACAGGTGGAGAACCACTAGCCCATAACATGATCGTGAATTTCCAACGGCCTCTATGTCGTAATCCCTGTCTCGATTTCGCCCACCTACAACGCTGTACCTATGATGCCGGCAATGGAAGCGTCGGCGCAGCGAGCTTGAGGCCAGCACAGATGTCGATCGCGCAGCTGTTTCGCGGCACATTGATGACGCCCGTGTGGCTCGCCCAGCTCGCGACCGGAGCGAAATCCTTCGTCGATAACCCGATCCTCGGCTCGGAGAGGCTCAACCGCGCGGGCCTGCACACGCTGCGCGTGCGGCTCGCCCACGCTATGGCGACCCTACGCCGCCGCCAGCTCGCGCATCTCGTCGACGAGCAGGACCGAACCGACTTCGCCCGCGACGGCTTCATCAAGCGCGCGGACTTCATGCCGGGCGACCTGCACAGGGCTGTCTACGCAGAGGTCACCGGCGTCGCAGCCGAGGGGCGTGAGCAGGTGCAGGGCGACACTGTCACCCGCCGCATCCCGCTCGATCCGGAGACGCTGAAGCAGATGCCGGCCATGCGCCAGCTGCTAGCGATGCCCGAGTGGAAGAACCTCCTGCGCTACGTGTCGAGCTTTAACTGCGAGCCGATCCTGACGGTGCAGACGATCCTGTCGCACGTCACGGACGCGCCCCCCGATCCGCAAACCAACTTCCATATCGACACCTTCCACCCGACCATGAAGGCATGGCTGTTCCTCACCGACGTCGCGGCCGACGAGGGGCCGTTCACCTACGTGCCGGGCTCGCACCGGCTGACCAAGCGCCGGCTCGCCTGGGAGCGGCGCACCGCCATCAACGCGGCGAGCGGTCTCGATCGGCTCAGCGGCCGTGGCTCGTTCCGGGCGAACCCCGCAGAGTTGAAGCGGATGGGCTACGTCGACCCGGTGGCCTTCGCGGTCCCGGGCAACACACTGGTGGTGGGCGACACGGTGGGCTTCCATGCCCGTGGCCCGTCGCTGCGGCCAGCGGTGCGCATCGAAGTCTGGGCCTACGACCGGCACAACCCGTTCCTGCCGCTGGCCGGGGTCGACGTCTGGTCCCTCACCGGGCTGGCCCGTTGGCGCACCCGGATCGAGTGGTGGCTGCTCGACCGGCTGGAGCAGTTCGGCGTTCGCAAGAACGTCTGGCGCCCGGTGGGCCCGCTCACCGCCGACGCACCGCCGCGGATCGTCTGATTTCAGTCGAGAGGTACCATGTCGGTTTTGTCCGGCACGTCTCCGCCTCTGGTAACGACTTCAGATCGAGGATCCGTCAGGTGTCTGTTGGATCATAAACACCAAGAGCACTTGATCGGTGCCATCGCAGGGAATGTCGTCTCTATCCTGAAACACAGGCCGTTGGAGTGTGGTTTTCGCTCGGCCGGGGATGCGAACGTACTAGCTGGACTGATGCGCGAACTGGCGGCGGTTATGCCAGCCACGTCCAGCGACACGCTTGCCGCCGCCTGCAATCGCGTTCTCGACCGGCTGCCTAGTACGGACGAGCGACGCCTATGGGTCGAAGCTGTCGATCCTGTCGGTGGGGGTGTGACGATGCGGGACGGTCGGCGCGTCAACGCCTTCAAAAGGCATAGTGGGAACAAGTTTCTTCAGGATTGACCGCGACTTATCACCAAAGAGCCTATCAGCTCAGACGCTTTCAGTAGGCGCCCTTCTTGCCGACGCCCGCGAAGGTGAAGTCCTGAACGACGTCGAAGGGCTCGAACCACGGCCCGACGCCCGTCTCCTTGTCCACGTGCCGGCCGAAATGGCTGTCCTTGCCGGGCGGCGCGACGGTCACCGTAAGGCGATAGCGGCCGGGACCGGACAGCTTGACGTTGTCACCGTAATGCGGCCCGTCATTGGCCACCATCGGCATCAGCATCCCGGACACCTTCTTGTCCGTGGGCTTGTCGCCGTCGAGCTTCACCGCCTCGAAATGCACCTCCAGCGCCGGCACCCAGTCGCCCTCGGCGAAGCCGTTGCGGTTGTCCTTGGCAGCGCGGATGTCGGTCTCGAGGTGGAGATCCGACTGCGCGGCGTCGCACATCATGCCGGCGGGCTCCATCTCGATCGGCTGCAGGTAGACGGCGGCGACCTCCAGGCCGTTCCGGGTCACGTGCGGGCCGATCGGCACCTCCTTGGCCGCGGCAGGCCCCGCGAGCGCGCAAAGGCCGATCCCGACGAGGGCGTAAACAGTGTGGAGCCGAGAGGCGGTTCGGGGGATCTGAGTCCGCATAATCAAGGTCTACATCGCGCATTCGGCAAAGTACAACCACGCCAGTTGCCTAAATTCTCAAACTATAACAATTCTAATGTATTATGATCTTGTGTCTCGCCGAGCACACCGTAGATTTTCCCGTCCGCAGATCGAGTTAAAGCATTGTTAACGTGGCGATCAATTCGTAAGCGCTGTCAGGTCCGGTGTGAGCCGCGCCTCGAACAGCGCTCTGATGTCAGCCAAGCCCGCTTTCACGATCAGGCTGCGATCCGCGACGATGCTTTGCGGTTTTGCGATGCTCGTCAGCCCATACGCTCCAGTCGCGGCGGCCGACCTCGTCGCGCCGCGCCCTACGACGGACACTCTCACCTACACCGATTGGTCAGGCGGATACGTCGGCTTGGAAGGTAGCGCCAGCGGATCTTACGGTGCCTTCAACTTCGGAAACAGCACTGTCGGCGGCCGCCCCGTCCCGGCCTTCAAGACCGGCGATGGGACCGGTCGCAACGACCAGGGTGGCGACGCCACCACCGCGGTCGGCGGCGGCTTCGCGGGATGGAACTGGCAGAGCGGGCCCTGGGTCTACGGCATCGAGGGTAGCCTCGACGCGGCCAACCTCAAGCGCCCGGTCGCTTCCACTATCACTGGCTTTGGCTACGAGGACGCAGACCAGGCCTTCAACATCATCCGCGCCAAGACCGACGTGTACGGCACCCTGCGCGCCCGGCTCGGCTACAGCTTCGAGCGCTACCTCATCTACGCCTCCTTCGGGCTCAGCGGCGCGAACGCCCGCTTCCTGGCCAGCTATCCGGATTTGAACCTCGGCGGCCAGAACACGGCGCGGCGGGAGCTATCCTACCTCGGCTTCACCATCGGGGCGGGCGTGCAGTACGCAATCAGCGACAGCCTCGCGCTAGGGATCGACTACCGCTACGTCGACCTAGGTGTAAGCCGCGCTTTCACCCTTGGCAGCGTGCCGGATCTTGGGCCGGTGACGACCCGGGCCAGCTTCACCTCGAACCAGGTATTCCTCCGTTTCATGTGGTTCCCAGGCGGTCTGAAGGTGCCTCCGGATCCGGATGAGACCGCCCCGCACGACCCCGACAACGGCGATACTGGCCGGTTCTCGCTGCACGGGCAGACGACACTGATCGCGCAGGGCACGCCGGGCTTTCACTCGCCCTACCAAGGCGACAACAGCCTCGTTCCACACCAAGCCCGGCAGACCACCACGGCCACCGCGTTCCTCGGCCTCAAGGTCACCGAGGGGACCGAGCTGTACTACAACCCCGAGTTCAGCCAGGGCTTCGGCCTGTCGGGCACGCATGGCGTCGCCGGCTTCGTCAACGGTGAGGCGCAGAAGGCTGGCGCCCCGTTCCCGAAGTTCCGCTCGGAACGCTACTACGTAAAGCAGACGATTGGTTTTGGCGGCGAGACCGAGGACGTGCCCGACGGCCCCAACCAGGTCGCCACGACCCGCGACGTGGAACGGATCACACTGATCGCCGGCAAGTTCGCGCTGGGCGACTTCTTTGACGGTAACATCTACGCGCACGATCCGCGGGTGGACTTCTTCAACTGGTCGCTCTGGGGCTCCTCAGCCTGGGACTTCCCGGCTAACCTCCCTGGCTTCACCCAGGGTGTGTACGCGGAGTACAATCGCCCGGAATTCGCGATCCGCGCCGCCTACACGCAGGTGCCCAAGGAGCCGGGCAGCGACGTGCTCGACCCGCGGGTGTTCAGACGCGCTGGGCTGAACGCCGAGTTCGAGGAGCGCCATGTGCTGCCCTGGCTGGACCAGCCGGGAAAGATCCGCATCGGGATTTTCTCGAACGTCGGCGTGACAGCCGACAACCGGGAGATCGTCACGCTGACGCAGCTCGGGTTGTTCGACAACGCCAACGACGCCGCCATCGCGACCCGCGCACCTCGGCGCAAGACCGGCGGCTACATCAACCTGGAGCAGGCGTTGACGCCGGAGCTAGGGCTATTCGCTCGTGCCAGCCTGAACGACGGGCGCACGGAGGAGCTATCGTTCACCGACGTGGACCAGAGCTTCTCGGGCGGGCTGTCGCTGAAGGGCAAGGCCTGGGACCGGCCGGACGACACGATCGGCATCGGCGCTGCGATGAACGGGCTCTCGCCTTCGCACCGGGCAGCGTTCGCGGCGGGCTTGGACGGCCTGCTGATCGGCGACGGGACGCTGCGCTACGGCCGGGAGCGGGAGATCGAGACCTACTACGCGATCAACCTGACGAAGTTTGTGACCCTGACCTTCGACTACCAGTTCGTGGAGAACCCCGGCTACAACCGAGACCGCGGACCGGCGCACTTCTTCGCCTCACGCCTACACGCGGACTTCTGAGCAGAGGTACGGCCTGCCCCTTCGCGATTTCGTGGTGCTGAGCCGCGTTACCTCGGCCAGTGAATTACCGCACGACCATTGGAAACTTCCGAGCGATCTCCCGGCAGGACGCTTCCCGTCCCTGTATTGCCGCCATCTGCTCGAACTGCGCGCGCCCTGCATACATCAGTGGGGCTGCTACGGAGGAGCCAAGCAGGTCAAAGCAGCGCTTGGCATCCTGGACGACTTCCGGATTGTACTGTTTGAACGCACACTGCCCAGCACTCCAGCGCAATAGACCGTGCATCTGAAGTATGCCTGGGCAATCGGCTCCCAGCGCTCCCCCGTACCCTGCCACAAGCAGACATGCTCCGCCCGTGACTACAGCCCAGGATCGAGAGATACGTTTGAGGATCAGCGCTCTCTGCTCTGCCGATTGAGGAGCGCGCGAGTTCATCGGCTTATGCACGGGCGCGCCTACACCCCTAACTCGCTTCAATCTAAGGCGAAGGTTCGGCGGGATGCTCCTCGCAAGCGCCCTACGCCTCAGCGGCCTCCTTGACCTTCCGCGGCCGTCCAGCCTTCTTGGGCTTTTCCGACACAGTCTCAAAGGGCTCGGCCGCCTTCGAGGCCGCCTTCTTGCGCTGGCTGCCAAGGCCGAGGCTCTTGGCGAGTGCGGAGCGATGCGCCGAGTAGCTGGCGGCCGTGGAGGGGTAGTCCCGCGGCAGGCCATAACGCTCACGGTAGTCCTCAATGGTCATGCCGCTCTTGCCAAGGTGCCGCTTCAAGGTCTTGTACGGCTTGCCGTCGATGAAGCTGATCAGCGCGTCCGGCGTGATCGACTTCCGGATCTGGGTGGGTGTGAGCTTCTCAGTGGTAGGAGCAGCACGTGCGCCGGCATTGCCAAGCCCCGTGAGTGCAGCGTGCGTACTGGCGATCAGCTCCGCCATGTCGGCAGGCCGTACCGAGTTCTTGGACACGTAGGCCGATACGATGCCAGCCGTCAGCTCAATAAAATTGACGGCCTGGGCCTCAATGGTTTCAACGTTCTTGCTCACGATGCACCTGATTTTGAGTAAGACATAACGATCTATCGGTGCCCGGCAAAACGCAATACGATATGCTGAAGAAGTTCTCTTCTTGTAGGCACCTCCGAGATGATGCCGAGCCCCGACCTTGAGCGGTTCGCCACGCTGATCGCCGATAACGTCGTCTCTGCCGTCGAGCGCAGTCGGGATGGGTTGCCCTTTCACCCGACCATACGTGTGACCGTCGTGTCCGTCTTGGTGCGCAGCCTTCTGCCCGTCCTACCTACTGTCTCCAGCGACGCCCTTGCAGCAGCGTGCAATCGCGGGCTCGATGATACGGTCGGCGCGATCGGTCTCGGCGGGCCCGTGCGTCGAGGCGGTCGACCCAGAGGACGGGTCGGTGACGATGCGTCCGTGATGAGAGAGCGGGCCGGATCCCGTGACGACGTGGTTCGGCCCTGTGCCGTTCGGCGTTCGCGCCGGAGCGACGGCTACTGTGTAGCGCGCGGTGGCGGCGACGTGCCCGCGGTGAGTGCTGAGGGTGTTCGGCAGACAAACGCGGACGCTGAGCAGTTCGTCGGCATCGAGTTGGCTGATGCGTTCGCAAGCAGATTGCTCGATGCCGCGCCCATCGCATTTTGAATACAATCCGCTGAACGAGCATCGCCCGAGGAGCGTTTTTCCACGCCCCCGGGGTTTGTCATGCGCTTCGTGCCCGTTTGTTGTCCGCACTGCGGGTTATCGTTCAGCGTCGTCGTGTCTAACCAACACCGCTCCGCGCGCGTCGATCGGGAGGCCTGGCGTAGGATCTGTCCGCGTGCCTGTGAGGCCATGGAGCCGCGGCTATGCAACGATTTCCGCGCGGTGGTCATGTCGGTGCTGAGCGAAGGTGAGACACCGGTGCTGGTCGGTGAAAAACAACGAGTAGAGCATCACCGAAAGCCTGGACCAGGTCGCGGCCATAAGGGAAAGATGATTGTCTGAGCCACTGGTACCCGCGGACCGTGATCGGCTACATCCAGCGGGCGAACGCCTTCAAGGGGCACTCGGGAAGCGGGTTCTTATAGGTTCGGGTGATGTGCCGCGATCATGAGAGCAAGGCTCGCGCCATCGCTGAGAACGTCGTCTCAATCCTGAGGCATAAACCGGTCGAGTACGGCATCCTCTCGGCTGGGCATGAGGCTGTACTGGCCGGGTTGATGCACGAGCTGCTGACCGTCATGCCGACCGAGTCCAGCGACGCACTTGCCGCCGCCTGCAGTCGCTTCCTCGATACGCTTCCGAGCCCTAGCAAGCGACGCCCTTGGGTCGAAGCCGTCAATTCTGTTGGTGGGTGCGTGACGATGCGGGAAGGTAAGCGCGTCAACGCCTTCAAGGGGCACTTGGGGAGCGGCTTCCTCTGACACGGGAGACCAGATCATGCAGGAATTCGACGCTGAGACCGCCGCTCGCATCATCGCCGAGAATGCCGTCTCGGCCTTCCTCCGGAACCGATCCGGGCCGCTCAACCTGAAGCCGGACGCGCGCATGCTGGCGATCGGCGCCGTGATGGTCGAACTGGTCCGCATCCTGCCGACCGATAGCGGAGCCCAAGCCGCGGACGCCTGCAACCGCGGGCTCGCGTTCTTCTCTCGGATGGGGGTTGATGGGCCATCTGTTACCGATGTCGATATGACGGACGGAGCCGTGATGGTTCGTCCAGGCTGAGCCGCGCCGCTCGGGTTTCGCAACCAATACGCGCACGCGCATGCGCGCGAAGGGGCGGGGCAAGCGAACGCATTCCGTTCGGTTGGTGCCATCCCGGCAACTGAACGCGGATCTGCGCTCAGATCGGGGAGCTGCCTGTTATGATTTGCTATGATGGGCCGGGTTGCCGACCACTCGGCCTGCTGTGAAATGTTGTGGTCGAGGCCGGGCGACCTGTTCAAGTTTGTTAAGGTCCGGGCCGAGTTTCGCAACCAATACGCGCACGCGCGCGAGGCCGGCGCTTTACTAAAATAGTGATGTTTAGTGATGGGGAGGCCGAGTTTTCGGCAGCAGTACGCGCACGCGCGCGAGGCCGGCGAGACGGGGCCAGAACGGGGTACAGTGCCATCTTGGTCGGGGGACGGATGCCGGGCCGCCTGTTGACATTTGTTGACCTTCGCGGGTCTCGGCGGCGAGTTTCGGGACCGGTACGCGGCCGCGCGCGCGAGGGCTTCGGCCTGGGCCATCGATTCCCCAAGACGATTGTCTGCCAATGGCTTAGCGCCTCTCGGGCGATAGCATGCGGGGTGTCCAAAATGGGCAAGCCGCACAACCTGCACACCCTAAAAGGGCCGGCGCGGATCAGGCCCCGATTTGAAAAACAATCAACGGAAATCAAAGCGCACGCGCGGGCGAAGGCCGAATAAACAAACAGAAAAAATTCGGCGGCGGCCTGTTGAAGAATGTTGAGGTCCGAACCGGTCCGCGCCTGTTGGTAGATGTTGGTCTCGGACCGCGTTTCGGGACCAGTACGCGCGCGCCGCGCGAGGCGGCACTGCGTGGCTAAAGTAGCTCGAAATAGCCACACCGTTCGGAGTTAAGCGCACGATACGCAGGCGCGCGCGAGGGCCAAACCGGACAACTCGGACACCTGAAAAAGGGACTACCGCCGCTTCTAAAGTAGAGAGATTTAGAGCGCGCAGGCCGGTGGGCAGCTATTTTTCGGAAGCCGCTACGCGAGGAGTTTTCCGGGGCAGTCATCGCGGGAGTTTCCGGAGTTTTCGGAGGCAGTCTCACGCGATGGAATTTCGCAGGGTGGGCTCCGGCCCGACTGGGTTTTTCAGAAGCCGCTACGCGAGGCGCTTTCCGACCACAGTGCGTTGAGTTTTCTCAGGCAGTCATTGCGCTGATGCCAGCCGGGCGGCTCGCGATTCCTCCTGGGACGCAACGCTAAACCAGCACGGCGCAGGTTTTGGCGGATGGCGCCTAAGATCGCCAGATTTGACCCAGGACGGCCGCTAGCTGAAATCCGTTGCACCTGGTCGCGAATTTCGCTCATGGCCCTCATGCGCCAAATTTGGCGGCTTTCTAGCCTTTCCTGACGGCGGACACCGTCGAGGGCGACACGCCAGCCCGCCGGGCGATCTCCCGATCCGAAAGGCCTTCGGCGAGTAGGGTCTCGACGGCGGCACGGCGCTCGGCGACGGGGCGGTGCGCGGGCTTGTTCGGCTGAGAGGCCGGGCGGGCGGCAGACCTGGCGGTCAGCTTGCGGGCCTGTCCATTTTGGGCGGGCGGGCGGCGCGATGGTTTCGGCGAGGGGGTAGCGTTCTGCGACCCCTGGCCTGCCCCCTGAAAAGTGGTCCTCCCTGAGGTATGGCTTCGCGCCATGTGGAGGATGTTATGATGCGTCGGAAGAAGCATACGGCTGAAGAGATCGTCGCGAAGCTGCGTCAGGTCGATGTTTTGGTCTCGCAGGGCCGCAAGGTCTCCGAAGCAATCCGATCCATCGAGGTGACGGAGGTCACGTACTATCGTTGGCGATCCGAGTACGGCGGCCTGAAGGGTGATCAGGTCAAGCGGCTGAAGTCCTTGGAGACGGAGAACCTGCGCCTGCGTCGGGCGATCTCGGACCTGACGCTGGAGAAGCTCATCCTGAAGGAGGCAGCTTCGGGAAACTTCTGAGCCCGGCTCGCCGCCGGGCTTGCGTCGACTACGTCGTGGCCGAGCATGGCGTGTCGGAACGGTTCGCTTGCCGCGTTCTTGGTCAGCACCGCTCGACACAGCGCAAGCGCGCCGTGGTGGTCGAGGACGAGGCGGCATTGACCGCCGCCATCGTCGCACTGGCTCTCCAGTACGGGCGCTACGGCTACCGTCGGATCACGGCGATGCTCCGCCGCGATGGCTGGACGGTGAACGTGAAGCGGGTCGAACGGATCTGGCGGCTGGAGGGGCTCAAGGTTCCAGCGCGACAGCCGAAGCGAGCCCGCCTCTGGCTCAACGATGGCTCCTGCCTCCGTTTGCGGCCGGAGCGGCCCGGCCACGTCTGGTCTTACGACTTCGTCGAGCACCGCACGCACAATGGGCGCAAGTATCGGATGCTGAACGTGGTCGATGAGTTCACCCGTGAGTGCCTGGCCATCCGTGTGTCCCGTAAGCTGAAGGCGTACGACGTGATCGATGTCCTCTCGGATCTGTTCAGCCTGCGCGGCGTGCCCGAGCATATCCGTTCGGACAATGGCCCGGAGTTCATCGCCAAAGCCGTCCAAGACTGGATCACAGCGGTCGGCTCGAAGACGGCTTACATCGAGCCGGGCAGTCCTTGGGAAAACGGGTACTGCGAGAGCTTCAACGCGAAGCTACGGGATGAACTCCTCAACGGCGAGGTGTTCTACACCCTCAAGGAAGCCAGCGTCGTGATCGAGCGATGGCGGAGGTACTACAACAGCATCCGACCCCACTCGTCACTCGGCTACTGCCCGCCTGCGCCGGAGGTCGTCATCCGGCCACCGGAACCGGGCGGCTCAGTACCGTCCGCTCGCCCCGCCATCGTCACGCGACCGACGATGCACTAACTTCAAACCTGGGCCACCGGATGGGGGCAGGCCACCAGTCAAAGTACCACCGATGTGCCACAAGCTCAGGGGTATCACACCTCACGCACTGAAGGTGCGAGCGATACTGAACCCACCGCTTCAGTGTGGTGCTTCGGTTCCGAGATCGGAGGGGTAAGGGACCTTGGCCAGGGCCGCCCCGTTCTCATCTAGGATCGCCACGTGCCAGCGGAACGGGTCAGGGGTACCTGAGGCGCGCTCTCTGAGGACACGCTTCCAGACTTCAAGGGCCTCGATCTTTGCCGCCTCAAGGTCGGGTAGGTCGATCCCATTATGATCACGTGTCACGTCCTCCCCTTCCTGCAGAACGTCGAAAAAGTAGCGTGGCATCCACCCTCCCGTGATGCTGGACCTATCTGCTTGCGCAGCGATGGTATGTGTATTCAAAATTGTTTAACCCGGGCTTCTCTGCGCACGACGTCAGCCCGAATTGGGCGCACAGGGCAAAGCACAAGCCCCGATCTTTCAGAGTACGGCCACAGGTGCTCTGCGTGACCGTGTCAGCCGCTGATAGGGAGTAACAGGGGAGTACCGGGGTCAGGGGTCAGCCGCTGATCGAGAACGGCGTTACCTCAGCCCTTGCCGATGCTTTGGAAGACCCGTTCTGATCCCGCCTGTGGGCGTTCCGCATATCAGTTTCGCCAGCGCCTAACGCGCAGCTTGGACCGACTTACAATCGATCGGCCTGAGAGGAGCGTGCGTCGGTCAAGCCTTCACACCCCTGTGACATCGGCGTCGGGACCTATTGTGCACGATCGACTGTTCCCCACGCCCACAGACGAAAGAACCTTATGACCAAGCTCATTCTCGCCGCGGCTTTTGCTGCGGCGCTTGCTACCCCTGTCTCTGCAGAGGTCTTCGAGACCCCGACTAGCACGACCGTAATCGTCCCACGTGGCGCTCCCGGTGTCGTTACCCGGCAGCCGGGCTCGACCGGGGAAGAAGGCGCTGCAACCTACTCACCCACCGGCCGCGCTGCAGACAGCATTTCAAGCGACTCAGCCGCTTCCGGCAACGAAGGGCAGCCTTCGCGGATGGGGTCGACGGGCAGCGGTGGCGGGAAGTAGGCGTCATCGACAATCGCCAAATACGTGATGTAATCGCCGCCACCAAAACTAAAGGCCGTTCTTCTGAGTGGAGAACGGCCCTGCATAATTTTTGCACGTCGATGTCAAACTATCTGATTGGACAGAATAGTTGATCTACTTCGATGGTGCTGTTGGGTTATTGCCGGAGGGGGCTGCTGCCTGTTGCTCAACTGGCGCCTGCGGATCTTCGCCTGGCTTGTAGGTGGTCGGGGCGGCTGGCACGGGCCGCTCCTTGTTCTGCGCTACCGACTTCCCGCCAGGGTTGGGGGCATCTTTGGCTGCGGACTCCTCCCGCGGCACTGGTGCTTGGCTCCAACCGTCCTGGGCGCTTCGACCTTTATCGCCCATCACATCGAAACCCTTGATCTCGCCGGGCTTGGTCTGGGCCTGCGCCGATGCGGTGAGCGCCAGGGTTGCGAACGCGGCAAAGGCCACGCTCAGGGGAAGGGGAGAGCGGGCCATCGGCTTGTCTCGGCTGGCGTGAAAATATTTGAGTGCAACCTGTCACGCCGTCGGCATGTTCCGGCTTCACAGAACTGTCTCAAAAACGAGATCGCACCGCCGATGCCCAATTTAATTCTCGACCGCGAGAATAAAGGGGCTACGCCCATCCTGCCTGCGCACATCGAGGACACAGTCCGCGCAATTGCGGATCTGCATCACGAACATCATCGTAAGGCCACACCGGTCCAACGCACCGTCGCCCGCATGACCAGCGCCGTCGGGCGCCCGCGCTTCGTCGGCGTACTCACTCTCGCAATCTTCGCCTGGGTCGGTTTGAACCTCATCCTCCCGGCACTCGGTCACGCCAGTTTCGATCCGCCACCTTTCGCGTACATGCAGGACGTTGGCGGCGTCCTGAGCCTATACGTCACCAGTCTGATCCTAATCACGCAGCGGCACGATGAGCAGTTAGCCGAGCACCGCGCTCAGCTTACCCTGGAACTCGCGATCGTTTCCGAACAGAAGAGTGCCAAGATCATCGCCCTGCTGGAGGAGATGAGGCGTGACCATCCCCACCTCACCGATCGGGTCGACGACGAAGCGGAGGCGATGGCGCGGCCGGCGAACCCCCAGGCCGTGCTCGACGCCATCAAGGATACGCATGGCGACCTGCTCTCAACGGGGGGACAGATCACCCCGGCGTAACCTGGGACCAACGCTAGCGGAATAGTTCCGCAGATCGATGTCTGCGGAACCCTGGTAACTATAACTACATGCGCGAACGACGCATATGATGGCGCCGATGGCGCTTCATGTGCCTCATACCCATCATGCCCTGCTGGCCGCCCATGCGCTTCTCTGATGGGCTCTTCACGCTTCCCGGATTGTTCATGTTGCTCTGAGCACTACCGCTGCCACTGCCGGCAGGCATCTGAGCGAGAGCCGTTCCCGTGACGGCGAGCGTCAGTGCAGCGGCGAGGGCAAGGGTCTTCATCGACATGGCGTTTTCCTCCCGACAGATCGAGTTGATCGGTCCGAGGCTGAACGTGACGGCACTCGATATCGTTCAAGCTTTCGCTAGGTCTCAGGTTACAAACCTCGCTTACGTTGCAGCCGCAGCGCCAGGATCAGCGCACCGGGCCAGAACACGAGGCTGAGCAGGGCGATCGGCAAGATGGGACGGCCCATCCACCACGCGATGATGACCGGCAGGAATAAGCCGGGAATCGCCACCGCGAGAAGGGCCCAGAATTCGACGTCGGACAGGTCCATAGGCGTCCCGCAGATAGCGCCGCTGCTACGCTTTCTTCACGATAGGTGGCACAGTCCGGCCCCCATGCCGATCCGGCCCGAGCATCGCTACTTCTATCCAATCGACTGGCGCGAGCTGTCGCTGGCGATCCGCTTTGGTCCGGCGAAGGGCTGCTGCGAGGGCTGCGGACGGCCGCATGGGCGGATGGTCTACCACCTCGGCGATGGGCGCTGGTGGGACGCGGACGCTAGCCGCTGGCGCGACGGCTGGGGCAGACGGATCCGGATAGCTGCGGAAGCTGACATCCTTGGACGAGCTCGCCGGACTTGGGTGGTGTTGGCTGCAGCCCATCGGGACCACGACACCGCAAACAACGCCGACGCCAACCTCGCGGCCTTCTGCCAGCGCTGCCACATGATCCACGACCGTCCGGAACATCAGAGGCGACGCTGGCGCACGCTGTTCCGGCGGAAAGCGCTCGGTGACCTGTTCGGGGGCCCCTATGCCTGAGACGACAGCGACGTGATCGTGTGCATCATCGGCACCAAGAGGCGGCACCACACCACCGGATGGGACCCTTATCGATGGCGCCTGTTGTCGTGGGATCAGCGGACGGCAGGTGCGCTATCGCTCGTTCAGTAGGCCTGTTGGCCCCCATCAGCATTACGGCCGAGAAGCAGCAGAGCGCCAGGGCGGCGATCCAGAGAACGCCTCTCAAGGTTCGGGTCGTTCGCTTAGACATATCGACGTTGGTGACGGTCGTCGGTTAGCGAACCCTTGCACGCTCACGATGCGTCCGGCGGGCGCTCGGGACCGGACCTGCGCACCGGCGATTGTCGAGGGCCGTGAGCCGGCGCCCTGCGGTCTCCAGTCCCGCCGCCGCACCGACCCTCATGCGACTGCCCGGCCAAGGCTTCACGGGCGAGCCCCGAGGAACTGGCTCGGGCCCGCCTGTCGTCGCATGCTCGCCCGCTGCGCGCCGTTTGGTGTCGCGAACGCCTCGGGCGCGCGTCCGGGGGAGGCAGGTGCTGTAGCAGCCGGCCAAAGCGGTGTCGCCTGTGTCAGCCCGTCCTCAGGACCTTCCTGGCCAAGCGCTCGGCCTCCTCCCGCCACGCATCCCGCTCGGTCTGCATGCCTCGACGAGGGCGTGCTTGTTCCCAGCGTCGATCGCGGTCTTGACGAGCATGTCTTGAGCGGAGGCCAGTTGCTCGCGCAACTCGGCGTTCTCGGCCGCCAGCGCCAGGAGTAGGGCGGCCACAACATCGCTCATTCCTGCTCCCGCCCCCCCCCCGAGGTGGCGCGCATAGCTGGGCTCAAGCTTGGCCGCAATCGTGTCCGATCAGCGCGACTGCGCCAGCGAGGCCGCACCTGGGCGTTGTGAGACGAGACCCCCTAGTGCTGCTCTTCCGGCGCGCGGCCGAAGCCGATCGCTGAGGGCGTGGCAGAATATGGTAGGAAACAAGTACAAAATTTATCATTCAAGCTCTATGTCATCCAGCTTTAGCGCTTAAAGATTTGTTTTCTCGCGAGAACCGCTCAAAGGCTATTAACTCATGCCCAATCTTAATTGCTTTATAATACTGATGACAATCAATCTGTTCTTTTATCCTTTGTAAATAAGGTGCATATGAGTGCTGCGAAAAAAATAAATCGCGCATTTGTCCATAAAGTATTTCAGTCGCCTCGCTAGGATCATTATCAAAGTATATCCGTTGAAGGGTAACAGATAATTTTTTACATTCTGTGTCCGCTTCTTCTTCGTAGACTAGCTCGCGCTCACGAAGTAACTTACACTGCGTTTCAATTAGACAAGCGGTCTGTCGTCCTACGTTACGGATTGACGCCCCGTTGATAATCAAACGCTCATAGGGCATTAGGAGGAGGCGCAAAGGCATATCAAGGACCTTTCTCAATTTGAAAAACTTTGCGCATCGATTTTTTAATGATGTGTTAATAAGACACAAAGAAATTCAATTTTATACGATAAATTAATCGATATTTTACTCGTGATAAAACCTCCTTCAGTGAACTGTATTCAAAGAGATGTAGGTAGGCGGGATAAATTTGAGATGCTCAGTTAATTGCCGCTTAATGATCTTCCGTCATTATATAAATTAGGGCCGTTCTTTAACTTGGCTGAAATTTTTGAGCGCTATAGTCGCTAGCACTCAAGAAACGAGTGAATTTTACCAGAAAGATAAAGCGCGATGTCTTCAATCACCCTTTCTGCTGCCACGCGTCAGAACCTGCTGTCCCTGCAGGATACGGCAAGTTTAGAGTCGACCACCCAGAATCGCCTCGCGACCGGTAAGACGGTCAACTCGGCCCTCGACAATCCGACCAACTTCTTCACCTCGGAGGCCCTCAACAGCCGCTCTTCGAGCCTGACCTCGCTACTTGATGGCGTCTCCAACGGCATTCAGTCGATCCAGGCTGCCAACCAGGGCATCACCTCGATCCAGAGTCTCGTCAGTCAGGCCAAATCGCTGGCCAACCAGGCGCTATCGACGCAGCTGACGACGGCGGGGACCGCGACCAACGCTTTCCCGGTCACCACGAGCACGGCCACCACGACAGCCTCGTTCACGATCAACGGCACCTCCGTTTCTGCGACCTTCGCCGCGTCTTCGAGCATCACGGCCGTGGTGTCGGCGTTGAATTCCGCGGTTAGCTCGGCCAGCACCACGTCGAGTGGCTCGTTCGGCGCCGGCGCGATCTTCTCGGTCGATAGCACCGGCACCAAGATCGTCCTGAACGCGCAGGCCGACGTGGAATTCCAGAACTCCACCAGCCAGGCGGCGCTCGGCTTCGCGTCGTCCTCAACCACGGCCTCGGCCTATGGCAGTGCGCTCAGCACGGTGGTCTCCAGCGACCTAGCTGTTAATGGCGTCAGCCAGCGCTCATCGCTCGCCCAACAGTACAACAACCTGCTCAACCAGATCACCCAGCTCGCCGGCGATGCCAGCTACAACGGCGTCAACCTGATCGCCGGCACCGGCAACAACCTGACCATCAAGTTCAACGATACCGGCAGCTCCAAGCTGGACGTCTCGTCGGTGGACGCGACTGCCAGCGGCTTGGGCCTGAACTCGATCACCAACTCGAACAGCTCCACGAGCTCAAACGGGTTGGGCAACTTCCTGCTAAATTCGGATGTGAACAAAACTCTGAGCACGCTCACTAATGCGAGCAGCCAACTTAACTCAGCGGCAAGTACGCTGGGCTCGAACCTTTCGGTGGTGCAGAACCGGCAGGACTTCTCCAAGCAGCTCATTAACGTCTTGGATACGGGCTCATCCAATCTGACGAGCGCGGACCTCAACGAAGAAGCCGCCAACTCGCAGGCTCTGTCGACTCGCCAGTCGATGGGTATCTCGGCTCTCTCGCTTGCCAATACGGCTCAGCAGGGCGTACTGCAGCTTCTGCGCTAAGCATTGAAACTATCGACTACGCAACGGCCGGGCATCACCCGGCCGTTTGCATACGTTGTACTTAAGATCGTCGTTTCAAGACCGGTCTAACCGGCTGATCCTCGACTCGAATGGTTTCAACGAGTCCGGCAATTTACGCTTCAAACCACTGTTGCAGACCTGCTTCGGTCATCATCTCGTATTCGTTCGTCATATCGTCCGCCCGCAGTCCCTCACCGCATGGCTTGACCGCCTCCAACGCCCGCACGGATTTTTGCACGGTCTGATCGGTCAAGGTCGCCCGCTGTCCTCGGCAGCCTTCAGCCAGACGAGACTGACGAGAGCAGCGCGCCGTAGCGGAACATCGCGGTGCGCCCGGATTGCTCCGTGAACGTGCCCTCACCTCGATCAGCCCGTGCCGTGGTCACGGTCCCGTGCAGGATGCCGATGCCGGTGCACTCGACGCCCACGGGTACGGGGGCATGCTTGAGGTCGAGCGTGAAACTGCCGCTGCACGCGGCAAGGCCCTTTGCATCTTGAGCGAAGAACTGGACGCGTAGCAGGCGGACTGAGACGTGGCCTGTCAGTACGCTGCCGTCCGCGCGTCGAATTTCCAGGGGGAGCGAGTCGAGGCCGAGGGTACTACCGCCATCATCCTTGCCGAACTGAATGCTGGGCAGAGCATCCCCACTGCACCCGGACAGGAAGGTCAACGACACGCCGGCACAGGCAGAAAGAATGCCCCCTCTCATCGGCCCTCCGTTCGTCATACCGTCCGCCTGCAGACCGTCACCGCATGGCTCTGCTCGCTCTACCACCCACGGGGATTCGAGAATGTGTCTGATCGGTCGAGGTCGAGCGCCGCTCGTCGGCAGCCCTTCTTCGATTCCGCATCTACAACCTGCCTCTGTGGATCTCCCCTATCCGTGGGGTGAATCGTTTTGCACCCTATGCCTGCGGAGGTGGCCGGCCCCGTCGCGCTGAATGCGAAACGGTTTCGCATTTGCCCGCCCCGTCGGAGCCACTGCAGCCACTCCCGGCTGATGATGCGGATCACGTTCGGCTCGTTCTTCCGCCCCTGGTGGCGGCGCTCCTGGATGGTCAGCAGCCCGTCGCCCTCGGCCAGCCGGATCGCGGCTTGTGCCAACCTCCGGCAGACGCCGGCCCGTGCTGCGATGGCGTCGATGCACAGCCCGCAGGCGCCGTTCTTGGCGACCTCGTCGCCGACGATCCGCAGGACCGCGAGCTGCCCGGTTGTGAACCGGGATCCGAGCGCGGGCGGCATCGGGCCCGAGAAAGCCAGCCGACGGCGGCGCTCGATCGCCACGGATCGCTCAGGAGCCCGCTGGGGGCGCCTCGGCGGGAACAGCGTCACACGGCCGAGCGGAATGCCAACGGGCGCCACGGCCTCGCGCACGGCGCTCCTGCGGGTGTGCAGCGCTTCGGCCAGCCCTTGCGCTTCGTCATCAGCGACGGCGCCGGATGCGTGGGCCTGCCAGATGGTACGCGACAGGTCGTCGAGCTGCGCGAGCGTGCGCGCGCCCTCGATCGCCGACCGCATGGTGGCGTGAAACATCGAACCCGGTCCCTCACGGGCCGCGGCTAGGGTCCAGGCAAAGCCTTCCCGTTGACGGAAACGGGTTCCGTCTTGACTCCCAAGGGAGGTCATGGCTTGTGGGGAGTCGGTGAACAGGCCCCACAAGGCCCCAGGATTTTCAGCAGCCTCTTCCTTGCCGGGAAGGGGCTGTTGGCTTTTCAGGGTCTCTGTCTCGCGGCGTTGCTCTCCTGAAAGTGGCCGCGACTCGCCGAGGCGAGCCTAGCCGTGACCGCCCATGTCGGCCGGCAGCGGCGGCTAAGTCAACGGCGGGGCCGTTCGCCATCACGAGGCTGATCGTTTCTACGCCGCCAGTCAGGATCAGCTAACACTGACCGTTGCGCGCCCACCGTTAGGCACTGTGTCTCGCCGGACGCTGTAGCCATCCCCGGCGTTATACGCCGTTGACGTATGTGCGCCATTGGTGTACGACAAGATATGACGAAGCCCCTGCACACCGTCGTCGAGACGCCCGACTACCTTGCGGACGCGAAGCGGGCGGCCATGACTGATGCCGAACGCGAGGCAGCGGTGCAGCAGTATGCGAATGACCCAGAGACGGGCGAGGAGATTGTTGGCTCCGGCGGGGTCCGCAAAGGAAGGTTAGCCGGACGCGGCAAAGGTAAGTCAGGAGGCTATCGGATCGTGGCCGTGTTCCTTGGCGGCTCGATCCCGGTCTACCTCATCGGCGTCCTCAGCAAGGGCGACCGCGAGACGTTCACGGATACCGAGGTGAAGGAGTTCAAGACGTTCACGACGGCCCTCAAGGCCGTATTTCGTGCGCAGCGACGGGCCGACTGATCCCGCCTCTGAGCAACCCCTCTCGGGCGTCAGGCCAACGCCCTATCCAAACCGGCCATACAGAGGGATCCCAGATATGACCGATAGCTTCAGCCGCCTCATCGGCGGGCTTAACAGCGCCCTTGCCCATGCTCAGGGCAACCCTCCCGAAGGGACCCGCGTCCACGTCCCTGAGATGCTGGACGTTGCGGCTATTCGAGGCCGCACAGGTCTCGCGCAACCTGCTTTTGCCGCGACGATCGGTGTGAAGGTCGGGACGCTCCGAAACTGGGAGCAGAAACGTCGGGATCCAGAAGGCCCCGCCCGAGTGCTATTGGCCTTGGTCGACAAGCACCCTCAGATAGTGACGGAGCTTCTAGGTCGAGCTGCGGCCTGATCGGCGTTTTCGGTCAATGATCTAGCCGCGCGGGGTGCGGGCGGCCTCTTCAGCCGCCACCGCCTCGACGGCCGCGATGACGTTCTCCAGCTCGGCGACCTGGCGCAACATGCTCCCCGCCGGCAAGCCGCTATGCTCGGCCATCGCCAGGATGAGCATGCGCTGCTGCGTCTTGAGGCGTTCTAGGAGGTCGGTGAGCTTGTCCGGCATAGGCGGGCTGTAGGCGCGAGGCCAAATTTCGACAACCTCCTACCGCTCCAGACGGTAAATCACCCCGTCGACCATCTCGACGCGGTAGCCCATACCTATGAGCGTGTCGTGGGCCAACTCGGCAGCCGTCGCGCACCCGCTCGCCTCAGCCTCCATCTTCGTCCGGATGTCGCGCATCTCAAGCACCGAGGGGATGCCGTGCGCGACGTGATGATCCTCGATCAGGGCGAGGGCTTTGACGATGGTGGGGTCCATGGCTGGCTGTAGCCCGCCGGTGACGGATCGGACAACCTAGGCATCTGGACAGCCGCGCTCGGTCTCGCCACCTTGAGCCTGTGCCGTGGCGAGGAGGGCTAAGCATGATGCCCGACCGCCAGTTCTGGCTGGAACGAGTCGGCGGTTGCCTCACGACTGAGCGAGGGACGTGATCGCTAACTTGCAACTACCCAAGTCTTGCCCTCGGAGTTCTCGATCAGCTTGACAACCGGACTGCGCGTGAAAGTAGCCATGTACGCGTGATGAACGCTCAAGACTGACTCCTGAAGATCCTGATCATCCTCCAGCGCGCCCACGTTGAGACCCATCGCCCTGCACTTGTCGATCAGGTAATGCTCACCGTGCCCTGTCGTGCCGCTGTAGTTCATCAGGGCGGTAATCACGCCTTCCGCCGCATCCTCCGGTGAGGGCATGTCGCGGAGCATATTAGCTTGCAGCCAGTCCTTGACCATGGCACGAGCACCTTTGACTGATCGCTCGCAGTCCAAAATAAAAGCTGGCGGATACTTTGAAAATACGGCTTGCCAAACGAGTTGCTTGAGTGGTTCAGCCTTGATTTCTTTGATGGCTTGATCGACCTCGGCCAGAACGCCCATAGCTGGCAAGCCGTTGATCTGCGGATCGGTCGGGCCGAGGCAGGAATGCTTGCCCATGATGACTTCCCGGGACGCGCAGGCGATCATGGTTCCCACGCTCATCGCCATGTGCGGGACGATGACGCGGATGTCCTGGCCGAACATCTTGTAAAGGTATTCGACGAAAGCACGCCCCGCCTCGATGCCACCACCCGGCGTGTGTAGAACGAGGTCGAGCCCCTTCGTGCGATCAAGGCAGTGGACCACGGCCATCAGGCCGTTCATGTCCAGATCGCTGACTGCGCACTCTGGGTGTATACGCCCCGCGGGATCGCGGCGGACTAGGAAGCCAGAGTAATAGGCGATCACTGGACGGCCGACGCGGTCACCCAGAGCCTTGAGGTACTTGTGCCTAATTACATCCTGGGCGTCGTTCGGACGGGTCCCGCGTAGGGCCTCAATCTCTTGATCGATCTCGTTCCAAGTCGGCATTGTTGGTCCGCGCGGTGCCGGACCGGATAGTCACAGGCGTGAACTCGCCGAAGCCCGAGAGAGAGGGAAACACGGGCGCGGCATAAGCCGGCACCGTCTCTGCCGGGTTGCCACAAGCCTGCGGTTCGGCGGCCAGCAAAACGCCGAGTGCCTTTAGATCGGCCTCCCGGTCAGTCATGGCGCTCCTCCCAGCCCTGCGCTTCGCGGCACGTCGAACGGCTACCATAGGGCCGAACCTCACGACAATCGCGAGAGACGACCTCAAGTTTCGGTCTCGCCCGCGTGAAACCGCGTTCGCCGCGGCCTCATCATGCAAGCGTGACCGTCATTTACGCGGACTGACAAGTAGGAGCCGCATCCCCAATCCACCCACTGTCCACAGATAGGCTCTCGCGAATGGGCTGGCAGTGTGACGAAAAAGTCCTGTCGGCCGCTGAGCTGGTCCGGAGGCGCAAGAGCCTCGACAGCCACGTTGTCTACGGCCATCCTGCCGGAATGCACGCGGCGGTTGAGGCTCGCGTGTGATCCACCTCGGCAAGGTGCGCCGCATGTCGAACCTGTTGTTCTCGGTCCGGTCGAGTTCGAGCGACGAGGTCTACACGCTGGAGGCCTACCGGACTGAGAGAGGCGTGCGGTTCTCGTGCACTTGGCCTGCCCCCATCCGGTGGCCCAGGTTTGAAGTTAGTGCATCGTCGGTCGCGTGACGATGGCGGGGCGAGCGGACGGTACTGAGCCGCCCGGTTCCGGTGGCCGGATGACGACCTCCGGCGCAGGCGGGCAGTAGCCGAGTGACGAGTGGGGTCGGATGCTGTTGTAGTACCTCCGCCATCGCTCGATCACGACGCTGGCTTCCTTGAGGGTGTAGAACACCTCGCCGTTGAGGAGTTCATCCCGTAGCTTCGCGTTGAAGCTCTCGCAGTACCCGTTTTCCCAAGGACTGCCCGGCTCGATGTAAGCCGTCTTCGAGCCGACCGCTGTGATCCAGTCTTGGACGGCTTTGGCGATGAACTCCGGGCCATTGTCCGAACGGATATGCTCGGGCACGCCGCGCAGGCTGAACAGATCCGAGAGGACATCGATCACGTCGTACGCCTTCAGCTTACGGGACACACGGATGGCCAGGCACTCACGGGTGAACTCATCGACCACGTTCAGCATCCGATACTTGCGCCCATTGTGCGTGCGGTGCTCGACGAAGTCGTAAGACCAGACGTGGCCGGGCCGCTCCGGCCGCAAACGGAGGCAGGAGCCATCGTTGAGCCAGAGGCGGGCTCGCTTCGGCTGTCGCGCTGGAACCTTGAGCCCCTCCAGCCGCCAGATCCGTTCGACCCGCTTCACGTTCACCGTCCAGCCATCGCGGCGGAGCATCGCCGTGATCCGACGGTAGCCGTAGCGCCCGTACTGGAGAGCCAGTGCGACGATGGCGGCGGTCAATGCCGCCTCGTCCTCGACCACCACGGCGCGCTTGCGCTGTGTCGAGCGGTGCTGACCAAGAACGCGGCAAGCGAACCGTTCCGACACGCCATGCTCGGCCACGACGTAGTCGACGCAAGCCCGGCGGCGAGCCGGGCTCAGAAGTTTCCCGAAGCTGCCTCCTTCAGGATGAGCTTCTCCAGCGTCAGGTCCGAGATCGCCCGACGCAGGCGCAGGTTCTCCGTCTCCAAGGACTTCAGCCGCTTGACCTGATCACCCTTCAGGCCGCCGTACTCGGATCGCCAACGATAGTACGTGACCTCCGTCACCTCGATGGATCGGATTGCTTCGGAGACCTTGCGGCCCTGCGAGACCAAAACATCGACCTGACGCAGCTTCGCGACGATCTCTTCAGCCGTATGCTTCTTCCGACGCATCATAACATCCTCCACATGGCGCGAAGCCATACCTCAGGGAGGACCACTTTTCAGGGGGCAGGCCACATTGGCTGCGTCCGGTGCGGCTGCTATAATCTAGTTATAGGGCTCGTACTACGTTCGTGTCAATAGCCCTATTACTCAGTTATTGCCCGCAGGGCCATGTTCGATTAATGTCCTGCTAACAGAGGCCCGCATGTCCGGTTCAGACCATCGCCTTACCCCTCGCCTGCTTCGGGCCGCGCGTGCGCTGGTTGGATGGCAGCAGGCGGACCTTGCGACAGCCTCCGGCGTGCCGAAACCGACCATCTCGGCTTTCGAGCTGAAGCCGGAGACGGGTCGACTGACGACGATGAATAACCGGGCCTTGGTGGAGGCGTTCGAGGGCGCCGGGCTCGAATTCATCGCCGAGAACGGCGGGGGCGAAGGTGTCCGGTTCCGGATGCGCCGCGACGGCACCCGCGAAGATCACTGACCGACTGAAAGGCCCTCGTGCGCCCCTGGCCGAGGAGCGGCACTAGAACATTTTGGCAACTGTTGGAGATCGACCATGCCGAAGTCGAGTTCACGAGGCCGGGCTAAGGAGCGCGCTCAAGCCGACCGGGAGCGCGAGCGGCAGGCCAACGCGGAGTACGATGCCGAAACGGCCGATGCGCCCGGCTCAGAGTCGGACATCGAGGCCCGCAATACCGCTCGGCAGGTTCTGGAGTTGCTGAAGGGCTTCGATGGCGATTTGCCAACGGGTCTGGCCGATACGGAAGAGGAGAAGCTGACCGCCAACCTCATCTTTCTCCGGTCGATGTGCGCGAATTACGTCAACCGGTTCATGAACTTCCCGCAGATCGCCGAGGCTGAGCTTGAGCGATTCCGTGTGGCGCAGGACACCCTGCGAATGCTGGACGATATCGTGACGCTGAACCGGCACCCCATCCACCGGTTCTTCCGCGGGTGTATGGGGGGCGTAGGCTCCAGCGGCCCATCATCGAAAGAGGTGCTGGCCGACTGTCGGATCCTGGCGTGCTTTGAGGAGGCTACCGACGCCTTGCTCAGAGCCGATGGTAAAAAGCCGATGAAGGGCGCGGTGCTGGACCTGATGCTTGAGCGCCCTGCGATAGCCGCGCGGCTCAAGAACGCGAAGCGCTATGACAACCTCAGGGACGGGCCGGCTCGCAAGCCGCGATACCTGCAACAGGTGAAGTCCTGCCGGGCCATGCTTCGATGGGGCATCGGGGTGAATGCAACGGTTGAGCAGATCCTAGAGTGGACGGATGCAACGCTGGACGTGGCCGAGCGCCCGCTCTCGTTTGATGAGGCTGGCCGCCAAGAGGTTCAGGGTGTCGCCCGTCGTGGCGCCAACGGTGCCTTGGAGATGCTGCGCCCTCGGCCGGTCCCGCTGCCCGCGATCCCGCCCAGGCCGAGTATGCTAGCGATATCGCGGTTGAAGCCAACGGAGCGCGGGCGCGGGAAGGGGTGACGCGCCATGATCGTAGGAGATGCCCCCACCGACGAAGCATGGGAGCAGCGGTTTCACGCAGCCATCGCTGCCGAGCGGAATGCCGACAGGCAGGGTGCGCGGGCCTTCGCTGAAGCGTGTCAGGACGGGGACGTTGACCGGATGCTGGCCGCCGTCGACTTCCTGAACGCCAACACCATCACCGGATGGCGGCTCGCCATGCGGCGAGTTGGGCAGCAGCCTTCCGTCTCGGCCGAGATCCGAGCGGCCTTCCTCAACGTCTGGATTGAGGCGAAGCATCTACCCCTCGCGGTCGGGCATCGGCCTACGATGGCGCGGGCGCTGCACGTCCTGATGCCGCCGATCCCGTTGCAGGAGCCGCTTCGCCTATTCAGAGGCGCGGGGGCCCTAGAACGACAGCGCGGGCTCTACGGGTTCTCCTGGACCACGCATCGCGAGATCGCCGACCAGTTCGCGGATCAAGCGCGGCAGGGGCTCACTGGCTCTGTCCTACTCGAAACCATGGCGCTGCCGGGCTCCGTCCACCTCAGGCGAGAGGATGAGGGCTACTATGATGAGAGCGAAGTCGTGGTTGACCCCTACCGTCTAGGGAAGGTTCACGTTGCGGCCAGGCTGCCTTCGGCTGGCGGGACAGCCTGACAGGATCGACCTACCCGCAGGGGGCCTCCGGCTTTCCGTCGCATAGCGTTCCTGGTCTCGCTCCCGTAGCTCGGCCGTATGGCTTCCGATTTCGCACCCACCATGCTCCCGAACGCCGCTGCCGTGTGGCGCAGCGCCCTTGAGGATCTATCCCCGCACGCCTCGCCCTGCCGGTATCTGACGCCTACCCGCTGGGTGCCGATCCGCGAGGCTGCCATCGATTTCTGCGACCGGCTCGGGGCTGAGGCCCATGCGCTCGGTTGGACGGCGGCCGAGCTGTTCGCAGTTCATCCAGAGCATGGAAGGCTGCGGATCGACTTCTGCGGGGTGATGATGGTCTCCGGGGGCAAGGCTTTGGCGGTGGATCCCGCCAGGGTCGTGTTCGCAGACGGCTCAGGCTACCGGACCAAGCAAGGTCAGGTCTGGGGCATTCCGGTCTGGGAGTATGCGAAGAAGGCCGCAGGCCGATGATGCGTGGGGCTCATGGTGGGATCGGCGGCACCGTCTCGCTCGTCGGTTTCACGGTCCTAGTTACTGCGCTGGTGGCCTGCGGGCTCGCCGGGCTGGTGTGATAAACCCTCAGCCTTGAGTTCATCCCCGAGAACGGCGGCGGGGCCGGGATTCGGGTCCGGGAGCGGAAGGGGTGACCATGAGCGCGTTGACGGCCTCGGAGTTCGCTTCGCTCGTTCGCGCCGGCGTTCTGCAGGCGGACGAGACTTATCGCGACTGGACGCGTGGCTGGGGCTTGGCCGACTGTGGTGTGGAGGGCTTCACCACCACCTTGATCGCAAAGCGCCTTTTGGATGAGACGCGGCGCCAGCATGGTCCGGAAGGCGGCTTCGCAGCCCTGGAACTGCGGCTCAACGACCTGCTGTACGATCTAGCGATCGACGACCGGACCGAGCATTTCAGCCACCTTCTAGACAAGACGCGCGAGTCGGATCGCGATATCGCAGACAGTCTGAAACAGCAGGCCCGGTTGGATCTGGTTTACTATGACGGGCTGTGGCCCACGACCGAGGGCAAATTTCGCCCACGCGGCATCGTCGAGGTGAAGCGCTGGTTCGATAAAAGCACCTACCCGAAGGACATGCGCCGGATTGCCAACCTACTCGAAGCCTTCGGGCCGAGGAATGGTGGAAGCCTCCTGTACGGCTGCTTCGTGTTCTTCATCTTCGAGCGAGGCCAAGCGAGGACGCCACTCCACGGCGCCATCGAGAAGATTGAAGCGATGCAGCGCACCTTCGCTGAGTACGGCTGCAATTGCCGGATCGAGCCTACGTTGCTGCCGACCTCAGACGGCGAGCCAGCCAAGGCTGGCGCTATATCCGTGACCTTTGAGGCGCGGCTTTAATGGCGACCATCGGAGGCACCGCCTCGCTGGCGGGCTTTACCATCATCGTCACGGCCTTGGCGGTGTGCGGGTTCGTAGGGCTGGCGTGATGAGTCTCGATGCGGCGGTCCTCATGCTCGACAGCAACGTCTTCTCGCGCGTGCTGGACGGCGTGCTGCCCCTGCCTGAGAAGTCGGGCCGCCGCTTCCTCGTGACAGGCGTCCAGGCCGACGAGTGCCGGCGAGCGCCCTGCCCCGCTCGTCGTGCAGGCCTACTTCAGGCAATGGAGGAGATTGCGCCTGAGCTATGCCTAGCCTCTACCTTCTGCCTCGACATCGAAGGCGCGGGCCTTGATCAGGCCAACTGGAACGACGGAACCGGCAGGTTCGACGCTATGCTCTCGCGGCTGAAGGCCATCGACAAGAAGCCCCGTCGCCAGCATGCCAATCAGATCCGAGACATCGTGATCGCCGAGACAGCGCTCAAGCTCGGCGCCACGCTCGTGACCGATGACGCCGGCCTGCGACAGGTGGTCGGAGAGTTCGGCGGGGTAGCCGTGCTCTCGTCTGCGCTGGCATGAGACCGGGCGGCCATATCATCACGGCTCTCCCGGCTTGCACACGCGTAAAAAGGTAAGATCGTGGGCTGCTCACAAATCTCGACAGACGCGTGGAAAGGTAAGAGCGTGAAATTTTAAGCCTTTCTACGGGTTTGATGGTGAACTGGTGAAAGCGTGGACGCGTGGGCGGGGAATGCGCGATGAAAGTCGTCAGCGTCATCGGGCAGAAAGGCGGAAGCTCGAAGAGCACCGTCGCCCTCAATCTCGCCGTCTGTGCCGAACAGGCCGGCTATTCCGTCGCGGTTATCGACACGGACCCGCAGGGGTCGGCCCACAAGTGGTTTGAGCGCCGGGAGGCAGAGACGCCATCCATCGTCCGTGAGATTGATCCGGATGCCCTCCCCCGGCTCATCAAGATCGCAGCCTCGAACAAGACCGACCTTCTCATCGTGGACACCCCCGGTAAGGCCGAGGCGACCGCGCTGGCCGTATCCGAGTTGGCCGATCTCATCCTCGCCCCCGTGAAGCCGACGCAGTTCGATCTGGAGACCTTGGGTGCGGTTAAGCGCACCATCCGGATCGCTGAGAAGATGGATGCAGGCTGGGTGATGCTGAGCCAGGTGCCGCCTAGCTCCAAGAAGGTCGCCGACGAAGGCGAGGCGGCCGTTCAGGGCTACGGCCTCAAGCTAGTGCCGCACAAATTCATGACCCGCGCGGATTTCGCTTACTCGATGTCCAGCGGCCTCGCCGCCACCGAGTTCGAGCCAAAGGGCAAGGCAGCCGAGGAAGCCCGGGCTCTGTTCGGGTGGGTTCGCGACACACTCGGTCTCGCCGACCCGTCGAAGCGTAAACAAGCCCACGCGTGAAACCGTAGGAGCGTAAGATCGTGGCCAAGAAGGCATCGGCGTTCACGCCGCCCCTAGAAGACGAGCCCGAATTGGTAGGCGTCCTGCTGTCAAAGGCTCATGAGTCTGCTGGCGAGCCCGTTACTGCGCCTCTGCCGGTCGCCGCACCGTCCCCTGGGTCCAAAGCCCTTCCGAGCTACCGGGTAGGCAAGCGCAACCTGTCGGCCTGGATCGACGAGAAGGCGTTCAACCAGTTCAAGGCCATGGTGTCCGAGGAGGGGAAGACAATCCAGGATTTCATGGTGGAGATGGTCAACCGGGAGTTCGCCCGGAAGGGTCGACCGCAGATCGCAAAGTGACCGGCGGGCTCCAGCCCGCCCCTCGGCGCAACTTACGCTCTTACGCTTCCACTTTTCCACGCTTACACGCGTCCACGCTTTCACGCGTAAATTAGCTTGCTGGGGTCATTGATGCGTTGTAGCTTTTGATAAACCGCATTCTCGGAAGTTTGAAAGTTAGTCCGCATCTATCGTTTCAACGCGGCTGATAGACAGAGGCAGGGTATGAGCGAGGCGAGTTCGATGGACCGGCTGACCGCGTTGTGCGGCGCTGCCTCGGCGGCCGCGCGGAACATGGGCCTGACTACCGCCCCGCAGCATCTGCCGGCCGAGCACTGGCAGCGGGTGCTGTCCGCCGTGGAGGCGCGGGCCAGGATGCGCGGCACGGCCCTGCCGTTCGGATGGCGCGATGCCCTGGCCGAGCAGATGGGCCGGACGGGTCTCGATGCGCACGACGGGCCGGAGAGCTAGCGCCATGATCCGCGCGACGGGCCGCCGGCCGCTCACCTGCCATCACGAGGCTGGGCACGCCCTGGTGGGCTGGTACTTCGGCCACCGGACGGATCGGGCCGTGGTGCTCGCAGTCGAGGAGGTCCGCGCCGGGCGGCAGGTCGAGAACCGCCGGGGCGTCATGGTAGCCTGCGAAGGCCTGGTCGATGGGTACGATATCTGCGGCTACCCGCACGGCCCTGCTGGAGTGAGCCTGGATCCGGCGACTGCCACCGATCTGCTCCGGCGCTGGGCCGTTGAGCGGGATATCGGCCTCATCCTTTGCTACGCCGGGTTCTACGCTGAGGCGGCCTATCGGCGCTCGTCGGTCGCCGGGAGCATGTTGGACGGCGGCGGCGGCGACATGAAGGGTGCGGCCGCTATCCTCGACGCATGGGACCTGAGCCATGATGATCGCACCGCAGTCGCGTGGGAGGCCGAGAGGCGGGCATCGGCTCTGGTTCGCTCGCGGATGGGAGCCGGTGCGATCCGAGATATCGCCGTCGCCCTTCTGGAGCGCGGCGAGATCGACGGGGATCGGATTGCGGAGCTGTGCCGCGCGGCCTACGGCGGCCGGGAATGCGCCTTCGGAGCTTGGACGGATCATTGGCCGCCGACGGTCGCGCAGATCCGAGCGGGCCACATCCCGGACGCTCCAGCCGCGTCGCAGGTGGCGGCATGAAGCCAACCGCGCCCGAGCCTGAAATCCTACCGTCCGAGCTGCCTAACGCCGCTGGCCTTCCCGCCGAGGCTGCCGCGATCGTCCGCGCTTATCAGCAGGCATCGAAGGCCGATGCGACGGTGCGGGCCTACACGTCCGACGCTCGCGTATTTCAGGCTTGGTGCGGCCGGTACGGATTCAGGTCCCTGCCGGCCACGCCCGAGGCGGTCTCGGCGTTCCTGGTGGCGGAGGCCGAGGCCGGGCGGTCCGCGTCGACCATCGGCCGGCGGCTCGCCGCGATCCGGTACGGCCACAAGCTGGCGAAGGTGGCGGACCCGACCGATGACGAGGACGTGCGCGCCACCATGAAGGGCATCCGGCGCCGCATCGGCGTGGCCCCGACGCAGAAGGCCGCCGCGACGGTCGATGTCCTGCAGATGCTGCTCGCGCGCATCCCCGACACCCTGACGGGCAAGCGGGACCGGGCGCTGCTGGCCCTTGGCTTCGCGGGGGCCTTCCGCCGGTCCGAGCTCGTCGCCCTCGACGTCGCCGACCTGATCGAGGATCCCGAGGGCCTGCGGGTCATGGTCCGCCGGTCTAAGGTCGATCAGGAGGGCAGGGGGTTCGAGAAGGCCATCCCGACCGGCCGGTTCATTCAGCCCGTGCGCCTCGTGCGCGAATGGCTGGCAGCCGCCGGCATCGTCTCGGGCCCGGTGTTCCGGCCGGTCTCGCGATCGGGCCGGGTGCGGGGGAACTGTGCGCAGCTCGCGCCCCAGGCTGCCCGCCTCACGGATCGGTCCGTCGCCAACATCATCAAGGCCTACTGCACGGCCGCCGGGTTCGATGCGGCGCTGTTCGGGGCACACAGCCTGCGGGCCGGCTACATCACCACGGCGGCCGAGCGTGGGGCCGATCTCGCCCGCATCATGGATCAGTCGGGCCACCGGGATCCGCGGACCGTGGTCGGGTACATTCGCAGGGCCAACGCCTTCAAAGGACACTCGGGGAGTGGGTTCTTGTGAGATGATACACGGGGCTACGAGACCCGATCTTCGACTGGCTGGCAGATCGGCACGATGTATTACGTCAGTACACCGTTCGTCCGCAGCCACGCTTCGTACCAGGCTGGCCACCCTGCGCTCGCCGTTCCCGGCCGCCCCATCGCGAAGCCGTGGCCACCGTCCGCAACGACGTGCAGTTCCACCGGTACACCGGCGCGTTCGCACGCCTGAGCCATGATCCGGCTGTTCATCACGTTGGAAATCGGGTCGTCCTTAGCTTGGGTGAGGAAAATCGGTGGGCAGCGCGATCGGACGTGCTTATCGACAGACCACTCCGCACTCGCGGCCTGATCGGGGTGACGCCCGACGAGCTGGACCCGCGTCGAGGTGTGGTCGTAGGGCGGCTCCAAGGTGATCACCGGGTAGATCAGCGCGGCTTCCGCCGGCCGGGCCGAGAAGCCGTCCGTGGTGTCGTTCGGCGTGTACGATCCGAAGGCTGAGCGCGTGGCCGTAAGGCCCATCAGATGGCCCCCAGCCGAAAAACCGAGCACCCCGACCCGATCAGGATCCACCCCGTAGCGTCGTGCGCCCGCCCGGATCATGCGCAAGGCGCGCTGGGCATCCTGTAAAGGGGCGAGCGGACCGGCATCCCAGCCCTCACCCGGGAGCCGATACGCGAGCACGAAGGCGGTGATGCCGTGGGCAGCGAGCCAGCGAGCGGCTGGGCGGGCTTCGCGCTCGACTTCGATACGTTTGTAACCGCCGCCGGCGGCCACGAGCATGGCCGCGCCGTTCGGGCGAGCTGGAGCGAACACTTCCAGGCTCGGCACGGCGATGTTGCTGATCGCACCTTTAGCATCCACCATCACCGGCCCGGACGGGCCGCCACCGCCCGGCGGGCCACCAGCCCACAGTGGCAGGATCGTTCGTTCGCTTGAACCAGCGAGTGAACGCCCAGTAGCGACAGAGGCGAGGGCTGACAGGACGAGGGTTCTACGCGTGACCGGCATGGGGATCCGACCATGTTTTGTGATGCAGGGACATTTTCGGCGGGCCTGACGGCAAGGTCGAGCGAGCCGCGTGCACGGCGAGGCCAGCAGATAAGGCGATCAGCAACAAGCGGACGATGAGCGTCATGGCAACGGTGTCACGAGTTCATCGTCGGCTGGCACAATGCCATCAGGAGCCCAGTGGTTTAATGGTGAGGCCAGGACGGCATCACACGCGGGTAAAGGGCCAGTTCTGAGAGAGGACGGCGCCGGACACGTTCCGGTGAGGGGTTCAGCGCCGTCCATTCAGGCAGCTGGGTTCACTAGAACCGGCGCGGGCCGTAGAAGCCGTAGGGGCGATAGTACGGGCGAGGCCGATAGTAGCCCCAGCCTGGGCCATAGACCCGGCGCGGCCCCCAGCCCCAGTTCGGACGACAGATGCCCCACGGATTAGGATGGAAGCCGGGGCCGCATCCGAAAGCAACCGTTTGGACAGTAACATTACCTGCGAGGGGTGCCGGTGATAAGGGGGCAGCCTCAGCGATCGTAGCAAGGCCACCGGTCAGGACCGCGGCCATCGCGAGCACCTTCGCGTGCATCATGACAGTTCCTCCATCGCTGTCCGTCGGCAACTTGCCGACCGGGCGATGACTAAGCTGCGCCGCTGTCGATGAGCGGGAGCTGAACTATCAGTGTCTATTTTGTGGCATGTGTATCCATTGGTCTCAAGTTCAGGTCGCACGAGTGCATTCAGTCGACGACGCACAGTCGATCACATCAAGTTGAACGATTTTCATTATGCTGAGGCGGAGAGATCCACGTGGGGGTTACAGCCCACCCAATCCGAGCGGAGGGATCGCTATGGATACAGGCCGGATCCCGTGATGACGTTGTTCGGCCCTGTGCCGTTCGGCGTTCGCGCCGGAGTGACGGCTACTGTGTAGCGCGCGGTGGCGGCGACGTGCCCGCGGTGAGTGCTGAGGGTGTTCGGCAGACAAACGCGGACGCTGAGCAGTTCGTCGGCATCGAGTTGGCTGATGCGTTCGCAAGCAGATTGCTCGATCCCGCGCCCATCGCATTTTGAATACAATCCGCTGGACGAGCGTCGCCCGAGAAGCGTTTCTCGATGCCCCCGGGGTTTGTCATGCGCTTCGTGCCCGTTTGTTGTCCGCACTGCGGGTTATCGTTCAGCGTCGTCGTGTCTAACCAACACCGCTCCGCGCGCGTCGATCGGGAGGCCTGGCGTACGATCTGTCCGCGTGCCTGTGAGGCCATGGAGCCGCGGCTATGCAACGATTTCCGCGCGGTGGTCATGTCGGTGCTGAGCGAAGGTGAGACACCGGTGCTGGTCGGTGAAAAACAACGAGTAGAGCATCACCGAAAGCCTGGACCAGGTCGCGGCCATAAGGGAAAGATGATTGTCTGAGCCACTGGTACCCGCGGACCGTGATCGGCTACATCCAGCGGGCGAACGCCTTCAAGGGGCACTCGGGAAGCGAGTTTCTATAAACGGCAAGACACGAACTACGAGTTTTAAAATCTATTGCTATGCCGGTTGTGGTTATCAGGCAACGCGAGACTACTAACGCCATTTCGCTCGCGCAAATGTGAACATTTCTACCACTAAAAAGGTTGTTAGCCAAAATTTGGCCTCGACTCATCGATCGGATGCTGGTGCTGGCTACGGGGGAGCTGGCTCACTCCGCCTCGGGTCAGCAAATATGGCGATCACTCAGCTCCTACGAAACACCCTCAAGTCGCCGCTCTGGGTGGCCCAGCTCGCGACCGGAGCGAAATCCTTCGTCGACAATCCCATCCTCGGCTCGGAGCGGCTCAACCGGGCTGGCCTGCACACGATGCGCGTCCGGCTCGCCCACGCCATGGCGGCCTTGCGCCGCCGCCAGCTCGCCCACCTGGTGAGCGCACAAGACCGGACCGACTTCGCCCGCGACGGCTTCATCCGGCGCGCCGACTTCATGGCCGCCGATCTGCACCGGGCCGTCTACACCGAGGTGACCAACATCACCGCACAGGGCAGGGAGCAGATCCAGGGCGACACTGTCACCCGCCGCATCCCGCTCGACCCCGGGACGCTCACGCGCATGCCGGCGATGCGCAGGCTTTTGGCCCTGCCAGAGTGGCGGAACCTCCTGCGCTACGTGGCGAGTTTCAACTGCGAGCCGATCCTGACCGTGCAGACGATCCTGTCACATGTCACCGACGCGCCCCCGGACCCGCAGACCAACTTCCACATCGACACCTTCCACCCCACCATGAAGGCGTGGTTATTCCTCACCGACGTCGCCGCCGACGAGGGGCCGTTCACCTACGTCCCGGGCTCGCACCGCCTCACCAAGCGACGGCTCGCCTGGGAGCGCCGTACTGCCATCAACGCGGCGAGCGGCCGCGACCGCCTCAGCGGGCGAGGCTCGTTCCGGGCGACTCCGGCAGAGCTGAAGCGGATGGGTTATCCCGACCCGGTGGCCTTCGCGGTCCCCGGCAACACGCTGGTGGTGGGCGACACGGTGGGCTTCCATGCCCGCGGGCCGTCGCTGCGGCCGGCAGTGCGCATTGAGGTCTGGGCCTACGATCGGCACAACCCGTTCCTGCCCCTGGCCGGCGTCGACATCTGGTCGCTCACCGGTCTGGCCCGCTGGCGAACCCGGATCGGATGGTGGCTGCTCGACCGGCTGGAACAACTTGGGCTACGCAAGAACGTTTGGCGCCCGGTCGGCCGTCTCACCGCCGACGCCCCGCCCCGGATCGTGTGAGCCGCGGGGGGCTCCGACCGAAAGCTCGGCGCGGTTCCAGGACATGTAGGAGCAGAGGGCTTCAACGCGCGCGAACCAGTGCCTCGAACTCGGATATGGAGCCGAACCGAGCGAGTTTGTGTGCGTACTCAAACGACCACCGGGGGTCCGTGCGGTCGACCTGCCGCCCCCGCAGGCCGTCGATGAAGACATTGAAGTGCGCACGCTCCTCAGCGATCAGGCGCAGTGTCGTGGCGCGCACGTAGTCCGGGGGTAGCGCACGCGCCTTCATCGCCACGACGCCATCCTGTACGGCGCGCGGGTCGTCGTCCACGATCAGGGTCGTGTCCGGGTGGAAGAAGACGTCGCGCCCGCCTCGGCTACGCGTCGATACCACCGGCAACCCAGCCAGCAGGTACTCGATGCTCGCGTACATCGCGCCCTCAAGCCCGGACAGGCACAGGCCGACGTGAGCCGACGCCATCGCCCGGTTCACCTTCACGTGGTCCATGGGGACGACGTCATCCGCGGTCACGTCGTTCAGGATCACGTGATTGTACGGAAGGCTGCAAACAAACTTGCCCAGATGCTGCCGCTTCAGCTGCGGCGACCACGTGGTGAACATCTTCGTGACGTAAGCGCAGCTCGGCAAATTGCGCGCGAGCTCATGCCGTTTGAAGGGGGCGAGCTGGGCGTTGTAGATCGCATCGAACCGCCGCTTACACCCCGGGATCGGGTGGTACATGCCCTCGTCGACGAACATGTTCTGCGGGGCATATCGCACGTCGACTCCGAGCCGTCGCAGCAGCCTCTCCTCGTCGCGAGTGTTGGCTAAGATGATGAGGCTCGCACGCGGATGCGTCTTCTGGAACCGGCGGTGCTGAGCGGCCAGTGCGAGCGCGTTCACCCTGCGCTCCAAGCTCATCGTAATCGGTACCAAGAAGACGAACGTTTCGTCCGGAAACCGAGTAGCCAAGTGATGTGCCACTCCGAACGGTCGCGGCTGTGGTTGGCAGCAGAAGATCAGCGGGTCGAGGCAGAGGAACATCCCGACGACCGGCCTGTCCGATGGCCAACCGCGCGGATCGCGCTTCAGCAGGCCAGCGAAGCCGGCCATGTGCTTCAAGACAGGAACTTCGAACAGGAAAGGGTACTGGATGTTCCGCAGGTTCATCGTCTACGGCCACCTTGTCACCGCTTCACCTCTGAGCTGCGACGCCATCGGGTGACGCACACGGCAGGCGTCGCGCATCGCGGCATGCAGTACGAGCCGGTGCGGGCGCTTGATCAGAAGCGGGTCACCGACACGAAATTAGGCTGATATCACAAACCTTTGCCGCTTGGTGTCTGGCGGTCGGCTGACACCGGATCGTGATCAGGCATGCAAGCGCTATCAACCGACTCCATCAGAAAGTCGGCGACGCCGAGCCTCGGCAACCGTAGAGCGCCGCAGCTCGGGGGCCGTCTCGGTGGCAGCATCGGCCTCGGCGAGGTCGCTGTAGCCCAAGAGGCGGGCGAGCCCGTCGTTCAGGGTGTCGGCCTCGCTGTTCGGGTAGTCGCTGAGGTGCTGGACCGCGTCGCACAGCAAGGTCTCATAGAGACCGGGCGGCATGGCGTAGCTATCGCTCCGCGCCGTGGCCTGCCACTGCTCAAGGCGGGCGACCCGCTCGGCGAGGCGCAGGCTCATGCGTGCAGCCCCGGGCTGTCGAGCTTGAAGGTGAACCACTCGCAGCCCTTCGGCCACCGTCCAGCCGGCGGGGCCGCCGCGCGCTCTTCCTCCGTCAGAAGGGCGGGCGATAGGTCCCGCGGCGCATCGCCCTCAGTCATCCCGTAGGCGCCGACGTTCATGACGAACACGTCGTCACCCTCGTGGATGGCGTGGCCACGCTTCCGCAAGAAGGCGATGATGTCGCTGGTTGGCGTCCCGTGCGGGGCCTCCACCTGGAAGGTGAGGTGCTTGCCGGTCGATGGCGGGACGGCTGCCGCTTCCAGCCGCGCTATCCGATCGATCAACCCCACCATTGCCGCTTCCCTCCCGTCGATGCCTGCTCTGCGGCCTGCTCCAGTGCGGCAAGCCGGGTGGCGACGTCCCGGACCTCGACGGCCTTCACGTGCGCCTCGACCAATTTGGACAGTTCAGCCGCCTCGCTCGGGGTGATCTTGGCCTGCCCCCTGAAAAGTGGTCCTCCCTGAGGTATGGCTTCGAGCCATGTGGAGGATGTTTTGATGCGTCGGAAGAAGCATACGGCTGAAGAGATCGTCGCCAAGCTGCGCCAGGTCGATGTCTTGGTCTCGCAAGGCCGCAAGGTCTCTGAAGCAATTCGGTCCATCGAGGTGACGGAGGTCACGTACTATCGTTGGCGATCCGAGTACGGCGGCTTGAAGGGGGATCAGGTCAAGCGGCTGAAGTCTCTAGAGACTGAGAACCAGCGCCTCCGCCGGGCGATCTCCGACCTGACCCTGGAAAAGCTGATCCTGAAGGAGGCGGCTTCGGGAAACTTCTGAGCCCGGCTCGCCGCCGGGCTTGCGTCGACTACGTCGTGGCCGAGCATGGCGTATCGGAACGGTTCGCTTGCCGCGTTCTCGGTCAGCACCGCTCGACACAGCGCAAGTGCGCCGTGGTGGTCGAGGACGAGGCCGCACTGACCACCGCCATCGTCGCGCTGGCTCTCCAGTACGGGCGCTACGGCTACCGTCGGATCACCGCGCTGCTCAGGCGCGATGGCTGGACGGTCAACGTGAAGCGGGTCGAACGGATCTGGCGGCGGGAGGGGCTCAAGGTTCCAGCGCGACAGCCGAAGCGGGCCCGCCTCTGGCTCAACGACGGCTCGGGCAAACGCCTGCGGCCAGAGCGACCCGACCATGTCTGGTCGTACGACTTCGTCGAGCACCGGACGCATAACGGTCGCAAATACCGGATGCTGAATGTCCTCGATGAGTTCACCCGTGAGTGCCTGGCGATCCGCGTATCACGTAAGCTGAAGGCGCACGATGTGATCGATGTCCTCTCGGATCTCTTCAGCCTGCGCGGCGTGCCTGGCCATATCCGCTCGGACAATGGGCCTGAGTTCATCGCTCGATCTGTCCGAGATTGGATCGCAGCGGTCAGCTCAGAGACCGCCTACATCGAGCCTGGCAGTCCGTGGGAGAACGGGTACTGCGAGAGCTTCAACGCAAAGCTGCGGGATGAACTCCTCAACGGCGAGGTGTTCTACACCCTCAAGGAAGCCAGCGTCGTAATCGAGCAGTGGCGGACGCACTACAACAGCATCCGGCCGCACTCGTCACTCGGCTACTGCCCGCCTGCGCCGGAGGTCGTCATTTGGCCAACCGAACCGAGCGGCTCAGTGCCGTCCGCTCGCCCGGCCATCGTCTCACGACCGACGATGCACTAACTTCGAACCCGGGCCACCAGAGGGGGGCAGGCCACGACCACAGGGTGACCGTCTGTGCGTCGCATCGGCGGATTACGACGAGACCGTAGGCAGGACCGGACAGGGCGGCACGATCCGCACCCTTCTCGGCACCGGTCCGGTGACGACAGCGATAGCCACGATCAGGATGGGTTTCGAACCAAGCTGCATCGTCGGCGCTGGAATTGGGATAGGGCATCGTTGATCCTCGTGCTTGCCGTTCAGATCGCCAAATTTGGCTCAGGACGGCGTTCCTTTGACTGTCGCAGCTCCCCCCCATGCGTCGAGGCGGAGAATGCGTCTCACGGGCCAATTTTGACGATCTAATTGACCTTCAGGCAGTGTCACTTCACCCGGTAGTCGATGCCGGCAAGCTCAATGCCTTGGTCGACGAGCTGCTTGTCCGACCCCTTCCGCGCGACGGTGGATGGCTTCAGCGGCGGCCCGAAATATTCGGTAATGGCCTGCTGTAGGTCGCCCTTGATGATCTCACCCATGAGCGCGAGCGCCTTATCCGTGTCGTAGCGGTTGGCCGTGAGCAACACCGCGAACTTGGCCTGCCACTCCGTCGCCTTGACCGCGATGGTGTTGCGGATGGCGGGGCGCGGCGGTTGGCCCTAAGCCGCGTTGCCGAATTCGTTGATGAGGGCCACGAGGGCGACCGGCGTCCCATCGGGGTAGGTCGCCCCGTCGAGCCAGCCAACCTCCACGGTGGATGCGCGACGCAGGCCGGCTGCGATCTCCTTCAGCCGCGCTTCGAGCTTGTCGCCCCCTGTGACCGTGGCTGTCATGGCCGAGCCCTCCCACCAGGTCCGGGGAGCAGATCGGCCCAAGCAGCCCGCAGGATCGCGGTGCGGGCGTCCGCGCGGTCGGGATCTACCGCTGCGGCTGCATCCATCAGCCTGTCGAGAGCGGCGAGACCGCCGGCTGCGTCCGCCTCAAGGCCGGCACGGAACAGGGCAGACCGGAAAGCGATGGCCGCCGGAGCGGCCGGCCCATGGCGCTCAATGCCCTGGATCAGGGCGAGGATGCTGGCAGGAGTCGGCGGATCGGGGAGGGCGGCAATCACGGCGTCGGCCCTCCGATCCCATGCCACGCCATTTCCAGGATGATCGCGCGCCGGCCCGCGTGCGTCGGCGAAGCCATCCATGGCGTTCGCGAAAGTGAGCGTTTCGGCCCCGGGGAAGAAGGCGGTCGGGCACGCCATGCTCGCGAGTGGCTACCGAAGATCCAGGCGCCCGATCAGCCAACGCAGCGGGATAAGGATCTAGAGACCATTCGGGCCGCCACGACACCGCCAACTGGCGACACACTTCCGAACGGCGCCCCTCGTGTGCTCAAGCCAAACAGCATGACGGATGCCCCCGGTCAGACGATGGGCGAGGCCGAGCGCGCGCGCAGCGGCTCGCGTCGGGACATTCTCGCGGATCCGAAGGATGATCGGCGGAAGCCTATGGCCGCGCTACTGTACGGGGACACCCCGCCAGCCGCACGGGCCGGCGCCGCATCGGTGGTTGCGTCTGCTCAGACGGCGCAGGCTGACCGGCTGGCATCGGTCATGAACGACAACCGCACCAGCAGCACGTCCAGCACTGAGACGCACTTCCACGGTGACATGAACTTTAACAACGCGGGCGATAGTCGGGAGATCGCCAGCAACTTGCGCGACCGGCTTAAGGAACGGCAATTCGCGCAAGCTGTGAACTACGGGCAGGTTTAATTGCTTCTGTAGGGGGCCAGGTCATTCGATATGATCGATCGTGGACCGCATCGGTGCCACCGCTTCTGATATTGCGCTTCGCCTTCATGTCCGTAGCACCATCCAGCGTCATTGAGATGCGCGCGGAGGGCGGCTTGGCGGGCACACTCGTCTGAGCGCAACTGTTCGTCTCGGGTGCTTCCGCCGCACGTCTCGCCTGCGGAGTTCCACGCGGCGATTAAATCCTTGACCGCGGGTGCCGCGGTTGCGGGCGCGACCAAGGTAGCGATGATCGCGGCGGCGAGGGCGTAGCGCATCCCAGCAAGATGGGCGCAGGAAGCGCGGCTGTCGAGATGGGACCTTAGGCTGCCTATGCTGGGACGGGTGGGGTCATGGAGCAAATGCACCAACAGAGCTAAGCTCGGCGGCGACTCAATGGCCGGGGGCCTGCATGCCGCTCTACAATTTCACGCTCGGCCACCTCAGCGGCCAATCATCATTCCAGCGGCCGGGAGTTGAGGCGCCTGACCTCGATCAAGCCGTTCAAGAGGCCATGGCGTGGGCAAAGAACACCCGCCGTTTGGAGAGCGCATCCAGCGACATGTCCAACTGGCCGCTCGTTGTGAAAGCAGGGGATGCCACAGACGGGCACGCGGTCGGGACGCTTCTCTTTGAGATGAAGGACGTGCGGTCCGATTAAGCAGAGGACTGGGGATGCTCAAAGACGATGCGAAACGAGAGATCGTCCGCATGTGGCTGTCTCTGCCGCCTCACGAGAGGCAAACCGAACAGCAGGCCGCGATGTTCGCCATGACTCACAAGGACCGCTTCGATTTTAAGGCCAGCGGCGATCGCTATCAGGTCGTGAAGGGGTGGCTGCGGGGCCACCTTCACGGGCTGTAGGGCGCCCGTGGCCTTATGGGGTGGATGCAGCAAGAGGGTGTATACAGAAACGGCAGCCCTGACCGTATTAGTTTCGGGTCCGTAGGCCGGCGGCAAGCGCCTCGTTCATCCGGGTCTGCCAACCAGGGCCATCAGCCTTGTATGCAGCCAGCACGTCCGGCGGCACCCGCAGCGAGACCGGGACGGCCTTGGCCTCGGACTTCGGTCGACCGCCGAGGCTCTTGAACGCCGCGGCCATCTCGACGGGCAGGCCCTCCCCGTTCGGGCGCAGCTCGGCGATCTCCGCGTCCGTCAGCTCGGGATTGTCGGACACCTCGTCCCAATCTTCCTGGCTGTAGTCGGGGTTCGGCACGTAGCCGGGCGCGGGATTAGAGGCGGTCATAGGCGGCCCTTTCCTTGTCGCTGGCGGGACGGACGCTCACCACGTCGCACGCTTCGGTGCCGAGCGGCGAGAGGATGGCGGTGACGATCTCGTCGCCGAACCACATGCCGATCACTAGGATGCGAGCGCGGCCGGTGCGGCTCGGCTTGGTCTCACGGCTAAGATAGCGGTCGAAGCTGAACGCCTCCTCGAAGTCGGCCGGGTCCAAGCCGTGCTTGGCGATGTTGGCGGCCCGCTTCGGCTGAGGCGCGAAGAATTTCATGCATTCGGTATATACCGAAACACCGTAGATGCAAGCGGTTTCTGTATATACACAGCTGCGGGATCGGCTATGATCGGACCCGCCGTTGACTTAACCGCCGCTGCCGGCCGACATGGGCGGTCACGGCTAGGCTCGCTCAAGCGAGTCGCGCCGCTATTCAGGAGACCATAGCCGCGAGACAGAGACCCTGAAAAGCCAACACCCCCGTCCCGGCAAGGACGAGGGTGCTGAAAACCTGAGGCGCTGTGAGGCGCGTACCGAATACCCCTCACAAGCCATGAACTCCCCTCGGGAGTCAAGACGGAACCCGTTTCCGTCAACGGGAAGGCTTTGCCTGGACCCTAGCCGCGGCCCGTGAGGGACCGAGGACGATGTTTCACGCCACCATGCGGTCGGCGATCGAGGGCGCGCGCACGCTTGCGCAGCTCGACGACCTGTCGCGCACCATCTGGCAGGCTCACGCCGCCGAGACCGTCACCGATGCTGAGGCTCAAGGCTTGGCCGAGGCGCTGCACACCCGCAGAAGCGCCGTGCGCGAGGCCGTGGCGCCCGTGGGCATTCCGCTCGGCCGCGTGACGCTGTTCCCGCCGAAACGCCCCCAGCGGGCTCCTGAGCGATCCGTGGCCATTGCGCGTCGCCGCCGACTGGCCTTCTCCGGTCCGATGCCGCCCGCCCTTGGCCTGCGGTTCACCACCGGGCAGCTCGCGGTCCTGCGGATTGTCGGTGACGAGGTCGCCAGGAACGGCGCCTGTGGGCTGTGCATCGACGCCATCGCAGCACGGGCCGGCGTCTGCCGGAGGTTGGCACAAGCCGCGATCCGGCTGGCCGAGGGCGACGGTCTGCTGACCATCCAGGAGCGCCGCCACCAAGGCCGGAAGAACGAGCCGAACGTGGTCCGCATCATCAGCCGGGAGTGGCTGCAGTGGCTCCGGCGGGGAGGGCGAGCCACGGCCCCAGCGCTGCTGGGCGTCATAGGGTGCAAAACGATTCACCCCACGGATAGGAGAGATCCACAGAGGCAGGTTGTGGATACGGAACCGAAGAAAGGCTGCCGAGAGGCAGCGGGCGACCCTGACCGATCAGACCGCGCAGGGATCCGCGCGGGTGGTGGAGGCGGCCGAGCTATGCGGTGAGGGTCTGCGGCCGGCCGGAATGAAGAACGAGGATCAGATGAACCTGAACACGGTGTTGTCGATCATCTCAGCCGTCAAACGGTAGCCGCATCAAAGCCAAGGACCACGCACTGCACATCACGCCGTGAAAGAAATCCCCTCATCGGAGCGCCACGCTTTGGTCGGACAGTGATCACGTTCTCGTTCATGTATAAAATGTAATGCGCTATTTCAGACGGCTTTGATGGGAATCTCTACAGATTCCCGCTGTCGAAGACTGTGAAACTGAACGGCCGCTAACGAGCCTGTTCAGCAGGCGTGTCCCGATCGGCGCGCACCGTCTCCGCACGACCAGCCACCTCGGCCGGCCGGATAGGAGACGGATCATGGGACCTCGCATCCTCGCCACGGCCGCAGCCGCCGGCCTCGCCTTGATGCTCACCGCAGCCTCGCCCGCCTTCGCCCATGGGCATGGCCATGGCGGCCACCACGGAGGCGGGCATCACCATGGGGGTGGACATCACGGCGGATGGCACCACGAGGGCCGTCACGGTGGCTGGCACCCGCATGGCGGCGGACATCATGCCTGGGGTGGCCCGGGCTGGCACGGCGGCGGCTGGCGCGGTGGCCGCACCATCGTCGTGAACCGCCCGTACCCAGTGTGGCGCGGGCCCCGCACTGTGGTGGTCGGGCGCCCGTATCCCGTCTACCGGGCGGCCGTGCCGGTCGGGTATGGCCCGGGCTGCCACGTGACCCGCAGCGTCGGCCTCACGCCCTGGGGTTGGCACAAGATCGTCACGACAAAGATGTGCCTAGTGCCGTAATCCACAACGCGCACCATCGGCCGGGACCGCTTGGGCGGCCCGACCTGCCGCTGGTCGGCGTGCAGTTGTGATTGCACTCAATGCAGAACACCTCGGATTGGCGCTGAGATTTCGATCGCTACTGGCATCCATTAGCGGTCGCAAACACCGAACTGTGCGGACAGCTGGCCGAGGCGCAGGACATGCTCGTGGAGACCGCGATCGACGCCGGCAACATGCACGCTCTGGTCGAGGCTATGCGGATCGAGCGCGATGCGTGGCGCAAGGAAGCCGAGCGGCTCCGGGGAAGGTCGGCGCGGGCCTCTATCTCAATCCGTAGTGCGTAGGCGTAAATCAGTCGGCTTGGCAGGATAGAGATGGCTATCTGGACGCAGGCCAAGCACGTCCAGGACGCGATTCCGAGCCCCCGCCTCAGCGATCGGCAAGCCATCCTCAAGTCTGGCAAGCACCTCGGGGGTAACCCGCGCGAGCGCTGCCAGGGTCTCAATCGAGTAGGCACCTCGTACGCGGGCAGCATGGATCTGCGCGGCTAACGCAGCATCCAGGGACGAGGGCTTGTCGTGTTGTTCGCTCATGGGCGAGCGGTACGTGCTGGCTCGGGCCAAAGTTTCGCCCGGGCACATTTTTGGTAGAGCCGCTACTTCAGCTCAACGGGCAAAGGAGGCGGTAGGCCAAGTTCGGCGAGGCCGAGGAACAGGGTGAGCTACCACGATGCCTCCCGACCTTCAGCTTGAGCGCATGCCCGCGCAGTGGCCTGCCCCCATCCGGTGGCCCAGGTTCGAAGTTAGTGCATCGGCGGTTGGAGTTGACCCCGTTTATGGTCCACGACCTACGCAAGTTCTCGGGCTGTGACAGCTTGGTTGGCGAAGGCTCGGGGCGTCAAGCCGCCCAGGGCCGTGTGAGGTCGATCTTCGTTGTAGTGGCACCTCCATTCCTCGATGCGCTCGCGGGCATCTGCCAGCGACAGGAACCGAGGCGTTCAGCCGCACCTTCAGTGCGTGTGGTGTGATGCTTCTGAGCTTGTGGCACAGCGGTGATACTTCAACTGGCACTCGGTAGCCCTAGGGGAGGTCCGGCCCTTAAGCAAAGGGTACGCATCTGGCGCGTACCCTTCAGTCAGAGCGGCGGAGTGGGCATAGAATTGCCCGCACCTGAGCAACATGCTCCGGCTCTGTCACCCCGGGCAACAAGGCGCCGATCGCTTCATGCAGCGCCAGCCATCGACGTATCAGGCTCGGCAGCCGGCCGTCGGCGGCTTCCGACCCTCCGCCATTGTAGTGACACTAGCGGGGCTTCGCTCAGGCTTTTGAGCAGGCCACGGCGCTGGTCAATCGTTGATCTCTCGCGGCCGCCGACGCACTCTGGGCGCCTTTCGGAGGCCGATGCATCTGTGACGAAGCTGACCCCCGCGCAGATCCAGAGATCAATCAGTCTCGACGCTCTAATGAGCTTCGAGGACGGCAGATCCTACAAGACGCTCAGGCCCCACCTCGCAAGGCTGGGTCTCAGCCCAGAGGCCTACCGTGAGAAGTGGGGCCTGCCGCAGAACTACCCGATGGTCGCGCAGGCCTATTCCGATCAGAACTCCAAGCGCGCCAAAAACAGGGGCTTCGGACAGAAGCACGATGCAGCTTCTGTGTAAGTCATCGAGACCGCCACGAGGAGCCTCAGCGCAGCATGCGGCCTCATTCGAGGGCGTTTACTTCTAGACGACGACCTTGAATGAGGCTTTCACGTTATCAAACTCGGTGATCGATATATCAATGTGCTCGCCGTCTTCGGTCCGCAGCATCACGACAGGCTCAAGCCACATCCGTTTAAGCGCGGACCGGCGGGCGTGAAGAGTGCCGTGCCCGGCTACCTCTCCGGACACCCGCTCCAGCAGCAGCTCGTATGTCACCCTGACCGGCTTCGCTCCAATCGCGAGAACCATGCCCTCTCCTTTCGCGACAACGGGCGATTGAGCGCGCGCGGGGTGGGGCTGGAAGAGGGGATGAGCTGTCATGACGAGGCTTCACACCGGCCTGTTATGCGAGTCGTTGGACCAGTTAAAATCGGAACCGTATCTCTATTATGGCAAAAATCGTTGCCAAATTATCCCGGCATGAAATGCCGATTGCACCCACTTAGAATAAGCACAAGTGGTACTGATGTGCTTTCGTTGTCACGGTATTCTTCAATTCAACGCTTGTTCGCCGCAAAAGCTGAAGAAAAATTCACACACATGTTGTGGTCAAGCTCAGATCCCGCATGAGTGACCCCGCGCAGCCGACCAGAAGCGGCGCGCCTTGGGAACTTGGGTTGGGGGAAGACATGCGGGCCCTACGTGGCAGCCTGATCGCATCCGTGGCACTGCTGCCCGGCATCGCGCAGGCGCAGCAAGCCGTGACACTCGGTGAGATCAGCGTCGTCTCGACCTCGCCTGTCGGCGCAGGCGGCGGCAACTCCAGTGCTGCGCAAAACCTCAACACGCTGGGTCAGACGATCCCGACCGCCCCCGCCGGTCCGATCCGCCTGCGCGGCTCCGAGCAGCCGCTCAACAAGATCCCCAGCACCGTCGAGACCATCACGACCCGCCAGATCGACGTCGACCGCGGCACCGACAACATCATCGCCACCTTCGCCCGCGAGACGCCTGGCGTGAACCTCAACGACTCGCAGGGTAACGGCAATCGGGTCGATCTGAACTACCGCGGTTTTACGGCCTCACCGGTCCAGGGCGTGCCGCAGGGGCTCGCCGTCTACCAGAACGGCATCCGCATCAACGAGGCCTTCGGCGACGTCGTCAACTTCGACCTGATCCCGCCGCAGGCGGTCCAGCGCATCGACGTGGTCACCGGCAACCCGGTGTTCGGCCTCAACGCGATCGGTGGCGCGGTCAACATCCAGATGAAGAACGGCTTCACTTGGCAGGGCACCGAAATCACCGCCTTCGGAGGATCCGACGGACGCGTGGCCGGCAATCTCCAGTACGGCAAGGTCGTGGACAACTGGAGCTTCTACTTCACCGGCGACGGGCTGAATGACCGCGGCTGGCGCTACGAGAACCCGAGCACGATCGGCCGGCTCTACGCCGATCTCGGCTACCGCTCGCAGGACTCGGAGTTCCACCTGATCGGGTTGGCCGCCCGCAGCTTCTACGGGGCCGCCGCCGCGACACCGGTGGACTTCACCCATGTCGACCCGCGGGCGATCTTCACCTACCCGCAGACCCAAACCACCAACGTCGGCACAATCCAGCTCACCGGCCGGGTCGATATCTCGCCGACCTGGGATCTCGCCGGCAACGCCTATTACCGGCGCTTCGGTGAGAACTACGTCGACGGCAACCAGGGCAACTTCGAACAGTGCAGCAAGCGTGGCAATTTTCGCGGCTTCCTCTGCTTCCAGGATGATGCGTTCAATGTGAGCGCGCCGCCCACTAGCCAAGTGGCGGCCCGTGCCGCCTACGCCAATCAGTTCACGATCATCGGTCTGAACGGCCAGCCTATCCCGTTCGTCAAGAATGTCCCCTACGGGACGATCGACACGACCCTGACGCAGTCGGAAGCCTATGGCGGCTCGCTGCAGGCGGCCAACCGGGACCGGATCTTCGGTCTACCCAACACCTTCGTGGTCGGCGGCAGCGTCGACGCTTCCACTTTCTCGTTCAAGTCGTCGAGCACTCTCGGCGTCATCAACCCGAACCTGTCGATCACCACTGATCCGAATAACCCGTACTACGGCACGATCCCAGGCCTCAACACGCCGGACATCCGTACCCTCGGGGCAATCGGCATAGCACCGACATCCGTGGCGGGCTCGACGCTGTATCTCGGCCTCTACGCCACCGACACGCTCGACCTGACCGACCGGCTGTCTCTGACCGCCGGCTTCCGGCTCAACTACGCCCGCATCGAGACGCGCGATCTGACCGGCTTCTCGCCAGACATCACGGGCACGCACGAATACACCAAGGTCAATCCACTGGCGGGCCTGACCTACCAGTTCGACCCGGCGCTCAACCTCTACGGCAGCTACTCGGAGTCGAACCGGGCGCCGACGCCGCTGGAACTGTCCTGCTCCAGCCCGACCCAGCCGTGCCTCCTGCCGAACTCGCTGGTGGCTGATCCCCCGCTCAAGCAGGTCACCGGGCGGACCTACGAGGCCGGCTTCCGCGGTGTGATCCCGAGCTTCCTCTCGGGCGGCAATCTGACCTACAAGGCCGGTGTCTTCCGGACCGACCTACAGAACGACCTCTATCAGGTCGCAGTGGCCGGCAACGCGGCGCGCGCCTACTACATCAACGTCCCGGCGACCCAGCGGCAGGGCATCGAGGTCAGCGCCGAGTACGTCGTCACCCCCGACCTACTGATTTACGCGAACTACGCCCTGATCGACGCGACCTTCCAGTTCAATCAGACGCTTTCCTCGCCGAACAACCCGCTGGCCGGTACCGGCACGGCTGGCGGCGCGACCGGTGGTGATGTGGTCCCGAACGGCGGCATCAACGTGCGGCGGGGCGACAAGATCCCGCTGATCCCAGATCATCAGATCAAAGCCGGGTTTGAGTACAATATCACCCCGAACTGGCGTTTCGGCCTCAACGTTTCGGCCTTCTCGTCCTCATACTACCGCGGTGACGAGTCCAACCTGAACCGCAAGCTGCCGGCCTACTACGTAATGAACCTGACGACTAAATACCAAGTCACCAAGAACCTGGAAATTTTCGGGCTAATTACCAACCTGACCAACAACCGCTACGCCACCTTCGGTACCTTCGCCGAGACAGGTGCGGTGGCCGGCAACCTATCGATCAACGATCCGCGGACGACGACCCTGGCGCAGCCGCTATCGGTCTACGCGGGCCTGACCTACCGCTTCGGAGCCGATCCGGTGCCGATGTCGCCGGAGCCGATCATCCGGAAGTACTGACCCCCAACCCAGTACGACGGAAACTTAAGGAGCTGCTTTCGGGCGGCTCCTTTTTTGTTAGGCTCCAACGCCGCCGAGATCGCCGCCAGCCGATTGCAGGAATGATGTTTCCCATAGATCATGGTGCATGACTACCAATAAGCCTGCGGCGAACTTGTCGGCTTTGGTCGGTATCTATGTGCGCCTGCAGAGATGCCCCTTGGTCAGCCCCCATTGAAGTGGTCCGCCCTTTGGTATGGCTTTTGAGCCTGGAGGACGGACGAGATGGCAAAACACCCGAAGCCCGAGGAGATCGTCGCGAAGCTACGTCAGGCGGACGTGCTGATCTCACAGGGCCAGAGCGTGGCCGATGCAATCCGCGCGCTCGGTGTGAGTTCGGTGACGTACTACCGGTGGCGACGTGAGTTTGGCGGCCTGAAGTCGGATCAAGTTCGACGGATGAAGAGTCTTGAGACTGAGAATGCTCGGCTTCGAAAAGCCATCGCCGATTTGACGCTGGACAAGCTGATCTTGCAGGAGGCGTCCCGGGGAAACTTCTGAGCCCTGCGCGCCGACGCGCCTGTGTCGAGCACATCATGCGGACGATAACCGTCTCCGAGCGCCGTGCCTGTCGGGCGCTCGGACAGCATCGCTCGACACAGCGCAAGGTACCGCGGGGCCGCGACGACGAAGAGGCGCTGACGGCCGATGTCGTGGCGTTGGCTGAGAAGTACGGACGCTATGGCTACCGCAAGATCAGCGCATTGCTGAAGGCGGCCGGTTGGTTCGTCAACGACAAGCGCGTCGAGCGCATTTGGCGGCGTGAGGGTCTGAAGGTCCCAGCCAGACAGCCCAAGCGAGGGCGGATCTGGGACAACGACGGCTCCTGCGTCCGTCTTCGCCCGGAACACCGCAATCACGTGTGGTCGTACGACTTCGTCGAGGCCCGCACGCACGATGGACGCAAGATCCGGATGCTCAACGTGGTCGACGAGTTCACGCATGAATGCCTGGCAATCCGAGTCGCCCGCAAGCTGAAGGCAACCGACGTCATCGACGTGCTCTCGGATCTGTTCATCCTGCGTGGCGTACCTAGCCATATCCGTTCGGATAACGGCCCGGAGTTCGTTGCGAAGATCGTACAAGCTTGGATCACCGGCGTCGGAGCAAAGACGGCCTACATCACGCCAGGCTCACCGTGGGAGAATGGCTACGTCGAAAGCTTCAACGCACGGCTTCGCGACGAACTTCTGAACGGCGAGATCTTCTACACACTCAGAGAAGCGCAGGTCGTCATCGAAAGCTGGCGACGTCACTACAACGGCGTGCGCCCGCATGCATCGCTGAGATACCGGCCGCCGGCCCCGGAGGTGTTCGTGCCAGCCTTCTCCGCTTGGCCGGCTGCGCTCGCCCGACCAGCTCCGCCGGCCAAGCTACTCGTGGCGGAGCGGCCCACCGTGCACTAACTTTACCCTTGGACCACCTCGTGGGGGCCGATCAAAGTCCGAGCAGCGGGTCCGGGCCCTGTGGTCGGAGACGCCGGAGGGCGTGCGTGCGGGCTGCGTGAAGACCCTCGCCTTCGTAACGCCCTCGTATCAGGCGCTGTTCGGCTGCATGTCGCTCGCGGTCGGGACGATGTGGATCAAAGGCGAGCTGCGGCTCGTCTCGCGGTAGGCACTAATACTGTAGATGGGGCGATGGCTTCCCCCGGGTGCGCGTGGCCTGCCCCCATCCGGTGGCCCAGGTTTGAAGTTAGTGCATCGTCGGTCGCGTGACGATGGCGGGGCGAGCGGACGGTACTGAGCCGCCCGGTTCCGGTGGCCGGATGACGACCTCCGGCGCAGGCGGGCAGTAGCCGAGTGACGAGTGGGGTCGGATGCTGTTGTAGTACCTCCGCCATCGCTCGATCACGACGCTGGCTTCCTTGAGGGTGTAGAACACCTCGCCGTTGAGGAGTTCATCCCGTAGCTTCGCGTTGAAGCTCTCGCAGTACCCGTTTTCCCAAGGACTGCCCGGCTCGATGTAAGCCGTCTTCGAGCCGACCGCTGTGATCCAGTCTTGGACGGCTTTGGCGATGAACTCCGGGCCATTGTCCGAACGGATATGCTCGGGCACGCCGCGCAGGCTGAACAGATCCGAGAGGACATCGATCACGTCGTACGCCTTCAGCTTACGGGACACACGGATGGCCAGGCACTCACGGGTGAACTCATCGACCACGTTCAGCATCCGATACTTGCGCCCATTGTGCGTGCGGTGCTCGACGAAGTCGTAAGACCAGACGTGGCCGGGCCGCTCCGGCCGCAAACGGAGGCAGGAGCCATCGTTGAGCCAGAGGCGGGCTCGCTTCGGCTGTCGCGCTGGAACCTTGAGCCCCTCCAGCCGCCAGATCCGTTCGACCCGCTTCACGTTCACCGTCCAGCCATCGCGGCGGAGCATCGCCGTGATCCGACGGTAGCCGTAGCGCCCGTACTGGAGAGCCAGTGCGACGATGGCGGCGGTCAATGCCGCCTCGTCCTCGACCACCACGGCGCGCTTGCGCTGTGTCGAGCGGTGCTGACCAAGAACGCGGCAAGCGAACCGTTCCGACACGCCATGCTCGGCCACGACGTAGTCGACGCAAGCCCGGCGGCGAGCCGGGCTCAGAAGTTTCCCGAAGCTGCCTCCTTCAGGATGAGCTTCTCCAGCGTCAGGTCCGAGATCGCCCGACGCAGGCGCAGGTTCTCCGTCTCCAAGGACTTCAGCCGCTTGACCTGATCACCCTTCAGGCCGCCGTACTCGGATCGCCAACGATAGTACGTGACCTCCGTCACCTCGATGGATCGGATTGCTTCGGAGACCTTGCGGCCCTGCGAGACCAAAACATCGACCTGACGCAGCTTCGCGACGATCTCTTCAGCCGTATGCTTCTTCCGACGCATCATAACATCCTCCACATGGCGCGAAGCCATACCTCAGGGAGGACCACTTTTCGGCTCTTCGCCAAGTTTGGTGGATTAGGCTGTGAGGAGGAACCGTCGTCGGAGGAGATCGAGATTGGCGCGGCCGTACATGGCGCGCTTCAAGAGCTTGAGACGCGTGATCTGCCCTTCTGCCTGCCCACTGCTCCAACGCAGTGTCAGCGCAGATCGAACGGCATCTCCGTCCTGACCGATGCTGCCAGCGAAGCTCTCTACGACGCGGACACCGCAGGTTTGCGCGTCGCCCAGCCATTCATCGAACGCCGTGACATCCATTTTTCCCGATGGCTGCTGGCCACAACAGCTCCGGACGATCCGGCAGAAGCGGCGGCCGAGATCGACGACCTTGGCCGCCTCGGGATCCTGCAGGACGCGCGAGACGACCGCAGCTTGCGCGGCGCCGAGTCCTTCCGGCTCACGCAAGAGATACCAGGACAGCTGCTTGGATGAAGCCAGGGGTGATGCGGTCGAGGTCGCAACACGGGTGTCGGTCGGTGCTGGCGACGACCGGATTGTCATTTTGGCCGAGCCTGCGCGCCGCTCGGACAACCAGCGATGCACTTGCTTCGAGGTGCCGGTAAAGCCGATCCCCTGAAGTTCGCGCCAGAGCTGCGCAGCGTTCTTGCAGCCCTCATCGAAGCGGCCATGCAGATGCCCGAGAAAAGGATCGAGCATGCTCGGCTTCGGCTCGCGCATGCCGTTCCGGGGGAAGCTCGCGGCGAAGGCGTACTTACGCACCGTGGCGCGGGCCAAGCCGGTCTCGCGATTGATGCGCCGAAGCGAGTGTCCTTCTGCATGGCGGCGACGCACGTCATCGTAGGCCGCTTCCCATCGGCGGCGGGCAGCGGCTCGCGCGAGCATCTCGGATGGTGCGCGTGGGAAGGCTGTGACGCGCTGGATCGATGGCGATGACGGGGCCACAGCCGGCAAACGCTTCAGACGCGGATGGACGCGGGCGAGCCAGCGCTCGACCATCTGCCGGGTATTGAGCAAGAGGTGCCAGCGGTCTGCGACCTGAACGGCATCGGGCACACCCATGGCTGTCCCACGCGCATATTCGGTCGAGCGGTCCCGTGCCACGACCTGGATCTGTGGATCGCGCTGCAGACGAGCTGCCAGGGTCGAAGCCGAACGATCCGGCAGCAGGTCGATGGGACGTCGGCGTTCGAGGTCGACCAGAATGGTGCCATAGGTTCGGCCTTTGCGCAGGGCCCAGTCGTCAACACCGACGATGATCGGTTTGGATCCGGTCGGCAGCGGCCATTTGCGGATACCTCGCAGCAGCGTCGTGGCACTGGTCGGCATCGCCAGGTGCGGCAGTAGTCGAGCGGCGGGTGTGGCCCCGAGCGCCAGCGCGGTCCGAACCTGAGCGTTGGCCAGCCGGCGGGTCCTGTGAGCGTAGCGGTCGAGGAAGCGAGGAAGACGCTCGGCGAAGGTCCGACGCGCGCAAGCAGGATCGTGGCAGTAGAAGCGTCGGATCGTCAGGTTCAGGCGCACGTCCTGACCGCTCGTCGGCAGGTCGGCAGGCCGTCGATGATAGCGACTATGCACAGACCGACTGACGGTACGACAACCTGGGCAACGGGCGTGATTGCGCTTCGCTTGAGCGGCAATGCGAAGGGCAGTGCTATCCTCACGCGTGACGTGAAGAAGGCGACACCCGGGGATGTGACAGAGAAGGGTCATGCCCTGATCTGAGAATTCCTGCCCGGTTCAGCCAGGAGCTACCTCCCGCTATCCGCCCCAGCGACCCAATCCACCAAACTTGGCGAAGAGCCACTTTTCAGGGGGCAGGCCAACGCCATCGCTCATGGGCCGGGTGTAATCGGGAGGGATAGGCCGGGCAATCCGACGCCCCGCGGGGCGATCCGTGCGCCGGACCGCGGGGGGACGACGCGCGCGGACCCTTCGTCAAGCTGCCACCTGAACTTGCGGTTGTATAAAAAGCGCAATCATGTGAGGCAGTTAAACGGAGGCATCGGGCGCGGGCATCGATTATCATACGCTGCCGCACCCGCGAACGGGGGGTTTTTCCCGCCTATAAAAAAGGGAACGTCCGCGGGAGAAACGCCGGCCGGCCCGGAGGGGGCTCTCAACCCCGAACGGTGCTGCTGGCGCGGGCCCGGGTGAAGTAGGTGTAGAACGTGTCCCGGCTGACCCCGAGGCGCCAGGCGAAGTCGGCCACGCTGATCGTGCCCGCCGCCAGCAGCGCGCGGCCCGCCTCGACGTCGGCCTCGGTCAGCTTCTTCGGCCGGCCGCCCTTCCGGCCCCGGGCGAGCGCGGCCTTCAGCCCCTCCATCGTGCGCTCGCGGTTGAGGTCGAGGAAGTACTCGGCCATCGCCCCGTGCATCTGCAGGGCGAAGCGGCCGTGCGCGGTGGCGGAGTCGAACTGTTCGGTCAGCGATCGGAAGTGCACGTCCTTGACGCGCAGGCCGTCGATGGTGCGCATCATCTCGACCAGCGATCGCCCGAGGCGGTCGAGCTTCCACACCACCAGCACGTCCTCGGGGCACAGGTAGGCCAGCGCCTCCTTGAAGGCGGGGCGCTTGGTGCCGGCCTTGCCCGAGCGCTTCTCCTCGAACAGCTTGGTGCAGCCGGCACGGGCGAGGGCGTCGCGCTGGATGTCGAGGTTCTACACGCGGGCGTATCCGGCGAGTATGTCGGGAAAATGCCGAAAGACCGTTTATCCGGGAATAGAAAAGCCGACATATTTACCCGACACGGACGGGCCGGTTTTGGGCGGCCCGGGGCGCACGTCCGGCATGCGTCGGGAAAACGGTCGGATTGCCGACATATCCGCTGGTAGGCTCAAAGTCTCTTTCCGAGGTGCCTGGTCCACGCCCCCTTCAAAACCGCGGCTCCTTCCCCTTTGCGACAGCCGGATCGCTGCGCGGGCAGCGGGGATGTATCCGCCCCCGATCACGCGGATCTATTTCGGCTCACCAGGCGTCTGAGATCGAGAAAGCCAGCGGGAACAGCGCTCATCGCCCTCGCGTGGCTGTCGGGGAGATCAACCGTGACTGTTGCGATCCAGGCTGCCGAAGCGCAGCTTCCGGCACGAACCGCCTCCATTGCCCTGTCCCTCGGCGCACTCGGCATCGTCTATGGCGATATCGGCACCAGTCCGCTCTACGCGCTCAAGGAGACCGTCAAGGTCGCAGCCGCAGGCGGCACCCTCCAGCACGACGCGGTGCTCGGCTCCGTCTCCCTCATCCTCTGGTCGCTGTTCCTCATCGTCGCACTCAAGTACGCCGTCTTGATCCTGCGCGCGGACAATCACGGCGAGGGCGGCATCGTGGCCATGCTCGCTCTGCTCGGTGCACGGCACGCACCGCGACGCTCGTGGCGCGCCATCCTGCTCGTCGTCGGTCTGATCGGGGCCGCGCTGCTCTATGGCGATGGCGCGATCACCCCGGCCATCTCAGTGCTCTCAGCCGTCGAGGGCCTGAAGGTCGATGCCCCCGGCGTGACGCCCTTCGTGGTACCGGCCACCGTCGTCATCCTAATCGGCCTGTTCTCAGTTCAGCGGAAAGGCACCGGCTTCATCGGGCGCCTGTTCGGGCCGGTCATGCTGCTGTGGTTTGCCACCATCGCGGCCGTCGGCGCAGCCGGCATCCGGCAGAACCCCGAGATCCTGGCGGCCCTGAACCCGTTCCACGCCGTCCATTACCTCCTCACCGCCCATCTACCGGTCAGCTTCGCCATGCTGGGCGCGGCCTTCCTGGCCGTGACCGGCGGAGAGGCGATGTACGCCGACCTCGGCCATTTCGGGCGCGCACCGATCCGTATGGCGTGGTTCGCGATCGTACTGCCGGCCCTGGTGCTGAACTATCTCGGCCAGGGCGCCCTGCTGCTCTCAAACCCGGGTGCGGTCGACAACCCGTTCTTCCAGCTCGCGCCGAGCTGGATCCACTACCCGCTCGTGGCGTTCGCCACGCTCGCCACCGTCATCGCCTCCCAGGCTATCATCTCCGGTGCGTTCTCCTTGACCGAACAGGCGATCAAGCTCGGCTTCTTCCCGCGCATGCGCATCGTCCATACCTCTCGGCATGAGGCCGGGCAGATCTACTTGCCGATCGTGAACTGGCTCCTGGCCATCGCGACGCTGGGTGCGGTGCTGGCCTTCGGCTCCTCGGATGCGCTGGCGGGCGCCTACGGCATCGCCGTGTCGCTGCTGATGGTGATCACCACCGTGCTGGCGGCGCTGATCGCGCTGCACTGGGGCTTCAACCTCGCACTCGTGCTCGCGGTCAACGGCGCGTTCCTGCTCGTCGATCTAACCTTCTTCAGCGCCAACACGCTGAAGCTGTTCGAGGGCGGCTGGTTTCCGCTTCTCTTGGCGGCGGGCGTGGCCTTCCTGATGCTGACGTGGCGGCGTGGCACGCAGTTGATGGAGACAGCTCGGATGCAGCTGCGCCTGCCCGAAGATGAGTTCCTGCGCCGAGTCGAAGCCAAGCATCTGCCGCGCATCGCGGGCACGGGCGCGTTCCTGACCTGGGCGGACGAGGGCATGCCACTGCCGCTGATGAATTTCGTCCGGCATCTACCGGTGCTGCACGAGCGCGTGCTGCTGGTGACCATTCAGGGCCTGGACGTGCCGCACGCGGCCGAGGCCGAGCAAGTCGCGGTGGTGCCGGTCACCCAGGACGTCACACGGGTCATCCTGCGCTTCGGCTTCATGGACAACGTGCACATCCCGCGCGCCTTACGGCAGGCCGTTGAGCGCGGTCAGTTGCTGGATGTGGATGTTGAGGCACTGGCCTACTTCATCAGCCATGAGACGGTCGTCGCCTCGGAGAAGCATCCCGGCATGGCGGGCTGGCGCGAGGAAATCTTCGCGCTGATGCAGCGCAACGCCGAGGAGACGGCGAGCTACTTCTGCGTGCCAGCCCGGCAGGTGATGGAGGTTGGCACCGAGGTCGAGGTGTGAGCGGAGGTTCTCATGAGATCGGTCGTATGCCCCGTGTGCGGCCTCGCGGACTTCGAGGTCGAGCCGCAGGACGATGGGCTTACGGCGGCTGCGGTCTGGACGGACGCGTTCATGCGGCGTTGCCAGCACGTTCAGGAACGAAGGCACCGAGCCGACCTCAAGTCCCATTTCTGTCCACATTGGGCACGCGCCGTGCAAGATGCCGCTGAGCAGGTCAGTGGGGACGCATTTGCTTGATCCTATTCAGGAGGATATGACGCAGAAGACCGACGACTAAGCTCCGTTGCTCCAGCGAGCACCGATCAACGTGCTGTGGCGTTCTCCCTCATAAAGTTTTCGATTGTCGACCTCACTGGTCCGGTGCACCACGACAGCGTTTTGCTCCGCTCCACTGCAGGATCCGAGGCATTCAAGACGTCGACTTCCTGCAAGGCGATAGCGCGAGCAGCGTCTGCTGCTCGGCGCAAGACCGAGAGCAGCTGGCCTTCGCTCAAGCGCTTGCTGACCTGGTCCTTGACCCTCTGCGCCTCCGCGCGAACGGCTTCCGGGGAAGTGCTCCACGTATGCGAGGACGAGGGATCGGTGGCTTCGCAGACGTTCGTTAGCATGAGGACCAAGTCGGCGGAGGTCAGCCGCGTTACGCGCAGACCGTCATCGTCGGCGTGAGCGGACGGCGTCAGACCCAGCACAACCGCAAGGCCGAGCATCCCCACGCTCGCAGCTGAGGAGGTCAATGTCATCGCGGAAACTTGCTATGGTGCAGTCGGCAGGGTACCGGTCGAATATCGTGGCATGGGCGAACACGGGCGCTGAAGCTGACGCCTCACTGCGGTGTTCCAGACGTCCGAATGATGTAAATACGCAACCCACTCAGTGAGGTGGTACTCAGGAGCCTGTGACATTCCTGCAGCGGAACCGTAGATTCCTTAACATACCGACTGCCAACCCGAAAAGCCCAAGCTAGCCGCGGCGCGCCCTGAGGCTCCGGCAGTGCTGGTCGCTGCTAAGGAGCTGCCACGGTACAGCGAGCAAAGAAGCAGCCCGACATGCTGCCGGTAGCGGCCGGAACGAAGTGGCCGAACACGGGCGTCTCACCATAAGGCTCAATCGCCTCATCCACGTGAGCCGCGCCCACTACGTCCTGCCCATAATTGCAGTTCGGCGCATAGGCGATGTCGCACACCGCCCGTACACGCCGATTGCAGTCGTTGTAGACCTGGAAGACGTACCACTTCACGCCTCCCGCTGCCTGGGCGCCACGCCTGTAGTCCAGGCACTCTGAGGACGCGCCATCCGGCCGAGGGCTTCTCTCGTACTTACTCCAGCTTGTAAGCGTCGGCGCAGCGCTGGCAGCGAAGGCGGTCGCAGCAAGGGCAAGGAAGCTTAGGACAGCGATCAGGCGGGTCCTCTTCATCGCGATGATCCATCAGCCGCCAACAAGGCCGGGCGGACCGCGATGGACTGTCGACCTGATGTGTCCGCGGTTTCTCCGAACTCTGCGTGAAGCAACCCAACACGGCCACGATTCCGCGATCTGTGCGATACAAACGGCCGAACGGTATGGCGAACGAGGGATCTATGAGGCAGCGCGCTCTTCGCCTCTGTCGGCGCACTGCTCACGATCCTATCCGGCTGCGGCGGCCAATCGATGTCTGGCCTCCAATTCGGATCCGATGAAGGCGGCAGCAGCTATGGCCTCGACACCCTGCCCTTCAAGATCCGGCGCGCAGACGGCACTGTCCTGACGGGACACGCGTCCGTCCGCCTCCTGCACGTCAACTTCTACACTCAAGACGGGAGGAAGCTTGTCGTATGCAGCGGCAGCTTCACGCTTGATCGCGAGCAGGCTTCGGTGCCTATGAGCGTCGGCTGCACCGGAACCGGCATCCTGCACGGGACCGTGACCACAGCGCTGTCTGATCGCGGAGGGCACGTTTACTGAGCAGTCCGGACGCACCTCTACGTTCGCCTACGGTGCATCGCTCTCATCAGCCTCAGGCGGTTAGGCGCTACGCGGCTCGACCAAAGCGAGCCAGGAAAAGCTGCACAGGCGGTAAGACAGACCGAGACAGTGCTGACGTTCGCAAAACTCGATCTTCCTGCTTCATCGCTCCCGTGACGGCGATCAAGCCAGTGGCTTAGAAGACGGTGATTTTTAATCCTTCATCCTAAGTTCTCACACAATTGCAAATTAATTTTCTGAACCGCCATGTCATTACGGTTCAACTTGTCTATCGCCACTTCATCGTGGCAGGGTTAGCAGCGTGATATCAATTGCTTAGGCGATCCACTCGGCAGTGTAAATTACAGCAGGGTCTCAAGGAATCACGACGGTTTTAGGCTCATTGATGGCATGATTTTGTAATTGAGAATAGCATAATCACGGAGACGATTAGTAAGTTTAATCGTATCGGTCAATATTCGGAACAGCAACAGGATATGCAACCGAGAACCCACCATTCCCTCGAGAAGTTATATCTCGCTACCATCGTCATCGGGGTTGTGTTCGTGGCCGATCTCGTCGAGCCGTCCGACAACGTTTCGATCTGCTTTGCCTACACGCTGCCCATCCTCCTCGCCGTCTACGCGGGGCCCGGTAGCGCCTATCGCCTCGCCGCACTCTGTGCCGTGGCCTCCCTTGTCGGCTCGTTCGTGCGACCGCCGGAGCAGGGTATCCAGCTCAGCTTCGTCGCCAATCGCGTCATCGCGGTTGCGGCACAGTGGCTCGTGGCGTTCCTGATCGAGCAGCGGCGGCGCAATCACGTCGTCATGGAAGCTCATCTCGTCGAACAGCGGCGCAAGGCTGAGACCGGCCAGCGCTTCGTGCAGATCCTGACCCACGAGATCGCGACCGCTTTGACCTCCATCGACGGTCAGAGCTACCGCTTGGCCAAGCTCGCAGGCACCGTGACACCGCAGGACATCGTCGCCCGTACCGACAAGATCCGGCATGCCGCAGCTCGGCTCGACGCCTTCATAGCGCGCATTCGACTCGCCTCGGAGGTTGGGCAGGGCGACATCGCGCTGTCCCGCATCGCCATCCACGCGGGCGCCCTCCTAGAGCCCCTCGTGACAGCCTACGAACCCGCGCGCATCCGCCTCGACATTCGCGTGCCTGAACCTGCGTTGCGCGGCGACCCCGACCTAATTTACCAAGCGGCCTCGAACCTCGTTTCCAATGCGGTGAAATACTCCCCCACGCCGGCCGATGTGGTGGTCACGGTCGCACGGTCCGACCGGCTCTATGGCACGATGATCGAGGTGACCGACCATGGGTCCGGCATCCCACGAGGGGAACTCGACCGCGTGTTCGAGCCCTACTACCGAGCCCGCAACAGCGGTGGTATCCAAGGCATCGGGATCGGTCTGCACCTGGTATGTCGCTTCGTCGAAGCTCATGGTGGGGAAGTTCGGATCGAGAGTTCGGTGGGTAGCGGCACCACCGTTCGGCTTCACCTCCCCGACGGGACCGCGCCATGACCAAGCGGATCCTGTGCGTCGAGGACGACACGGCTATCGCGGAGCTGATCCAAGAGGAGCTGAACGACGCGGGCTATCAGGTCGACCTGGCAAGTACCGGTACGGCGGGTCAGGCGCGTCTCGGAGAAGGCCACGATGCCATCATCTGCGACCTCGACCTTCCCGGCCTCAGCGGCCTCGACCTCCTCCGCTCGCTGCGCGCATCCGGCTTGCAGACCCCCTTTGTCGTACTCACCGCCTTCTCGGGCCGCGAGAACCAGATCGAGGCGCGGCGGCTCGGGTGCGACGACTTCGTACCGAAGCCCATCGACTTCGAGCTGCTGCTTGCGGTCTTGCACAACGTGCTAGCGCGCAGTTCAGCTCCTCTTGAGAGCGAGGCGCCCGGTTCCGAACTGACCGAGCGCGAACGGGAGATCTTTGGCTGGATCGCCAAAGGCAAGTCCTCGGCCGAGATCGCCAGCATCCTCGGCATCAGCGAAAGAACCGTGAACTTCCATGTCGACCGGGTCATGCGCAAGCTGGCAGTTGCGACACGCATGCAGGCGACCGTCGCCTGTCTTCGCTTAGGATTGATCAAGCCCTAGTGATCTCATGACCGCCGCTGGAAGCTCCTCGACGGTCTGGCAAAGGGGGTTGTGTCGAAGTCCCGCTGCCGACCGGAAGCGGGATGGGACATCCGCATCGCATCCGAGCCTTCAACCTCTGCGACGTCGACCTGTCAGACCTGACAGTATCCCGCAGCGCGTCTGGTCTCGTATCGTACTCGCGCGCCGTCACTACCTCGGCGACAGCGTAGGGCATCTCCGACCGTGGGCACCTCACATTCCGAACTGGTGAGTCCTGCGTCCTCACTCCACGACGCGACGATCGGCGAAGCGTTTCTATGCGACTTCGGCAGGCGACCCATGCTCGATCATAGCCGCCCCGAAACCCCACGCGGTATCGAGACCTCCTTGTTCATCGGCGTTGTCAGACAAAGCGGCCTCACGCCGGCCGCGTTGGCATTGTCGTTCACACGGCTAGCGTTCGGTCCCGGCAGTGTCAGTTTCACCGACTTCGTCCGGTTGCGGCTGTTCGATCCCGAGATCCGCGCGGCGGGCAATCTAGACAGCTATGTCGGTCAGAGGCGGAACCGCGACCTCTGCGTCCAAGCAAACTTCCGCCACGACTGGCTCGGCTTGATGACCGACAAGGTCGCCTCCCGCAGCTACCTCGCTGCACACGGGTTCCCGACGATCCCGATCACAGGGATCTACGCCCCGCGCCTATCGAGTAGCGTCGCACGCGTCCTCACGGATCGCAGAGATCTCGAAGCCTTCCTTCTCGATCCTTCCAACTATCCTATGTTCGGCAAACCCGTCGAAGGAGTTCAAAGCCTCGGATCGATCGGCCTCACGGGCTGCAGGCCATCCAGGCGCGAATTGAAGCGATCAGATGGTGTCGTCCTGTCGGTGGACGCCCTCATCGATACCCTCAATGAGAGCTACCGCGACGGTTACGTATTCCAGCCGCTAGTCGCGCCCGATCCGTCTATCGGAGACCTATGCGGCTCCCGCCTCGCCACCGTCCGTTTCCTCACACTCGCGGACTCGCAAGGACCTCGCGTGTTCCGGGCCGCCTGGAAGCTGCCCGCGGGCGGCAACATCGCCGACAACTACTGGCGCAGCGGCAATCTTCTCGGTCAGATCGACGTTCAATCCGGGCGGCTCGGTCGTGTCGTTTCGGGAACTGGGCTCGTACTTTGCGAGCACGCCCGCCATCCCGACACGGGCACTCCGCTGGCCGGGTTCCTTCATCCACAGTGGGAGGCGATGTGCGCGCTCGCCGTTGAGGGCGCACGCTTGATGCGCCACGTGCCGTTGATCGGATGGGACATCGCCTGCACCACACATGGGCCGGTGATCGTCGAGATGAACGAGACGCCCGACTTCTTCCTGGTGCAGCTCGCGGATCGGCGAGGGGTGCTCGGAGCGGAGTTCGACGCATTCCTCGCGGACCAACGCAAGCGCGCGTCCACGCATCGCCGTACGACCCGGCGCGCGATCGGCAAGTTGTGATCCGTGGGCTCAGCCTCGAGGAAATTCGATGGGTAACCTACCATTACGTCTGGAAAAATATTACTGGCAGGCCGCCGAACATCCGCCGAAGAAGCCGCCCTCAATCATGGGCAAGCTGTTCAATCGGTTAGCCATCGTGGCGTGCTTGGCCGTACTCGGACTGTTCTGGCCATACGCGCGTAGCTGGTTTGGTCTCTGAACATTATCTCACGGCGAACCCACAGCCGATTTCGTATGTGATGCAAGACAATTTCAAAATTGAAAATCTGTTGCGCGCGTAAGTTCAATTAGATTACGGCCATATAGAACTTCTAACAATATCAATGACGTATTATAGCCATAGATTGCGTCGATAATGTCTTAATGTTTGGCTTTCATCTAATCAGGCTTCAGGTTGCCTCTGTCAACTCGTGCCAGCATCGACTGTCAGATCTATCAGTTGTCAGTGAGGCTGCCGTATCATAACACAAGACGGCGTTTAGAGACGAAGTTTTACTATGACATATTAATACGAATATTCTGTGCTATCGATAGATAGTTGATCATCAATTCTATTAATCTATGTATTTATTATAAATTTATACTTACAGAACAGATACGTTGTGCATGATATGAGCTCTGAAGATCGGCACGAAAGCCTTCGAAATGGATGTGCGCAGTCCGCTTGAGCGGGAAGAGATTTATAATGAAGGCGCTCTCCAACCGAGCGTTGGAGGCTCGCCAACTGTGAAGATTGCTGTCGTGTTGATGCTTCTGATCGGAAGTGTCGTGGCGATCGCTATTTGGCCGGAGATCGCTCGCGACTTTGCTGGAAAGACATTCGGTTTCGTTTCTTTGTTGGCGGGCAACCAAGCTGGTGAGCGCGGCTTGGGAGAGACAGGGCAGCAAACCAGTGCCGTGGTCGAACACGGGTTTCGGCCGACTAAAGCACAGCTCGCCTCCTTCGGCATCTTGACGGTTGAAGCCACCGATTTCCGACCTGAAGGGTCGGCCGAAGGACGCATCACGCTCAACGACGACGAGAACGTGCCGGTCTACTCACCGTATGCCGGCCGTGTGACCAAGATCGCCGCCAAAGCGGGTGACGACGTGAAGGCGGGCCAGCCCCTGTTCACGGTCGAAGTGACCGACATGGTCCAGGCGCAGAACGACTTCCAGAGCGCGATCAACGCTCTCAACAAGGCTCAGGAGCAGCTCAAGCTCAACCAAACCATCGCTGCACGCCAACAGGTCCTCTACCAAGCCAAGGCCGCGGCGCTCAAAGACTATGAGAGTGCCCAGAACGACGTGATCTCGGCACAGAGCGACGAGCAGACCTCTGAGGCGGCGTTGGAGGCGGTCAAGAACCGCTTGCGGATCTTGGGCAAGACGGACGCCGAGATCGCCGCGTTCCAGAAGAACAGCCGCATGAGCCCGGATACGGTTATCCAGGCGCCGATCGCCGGAACGGTCGTGCAGCGCAAGGTCGGCCTCGGTCAGTATCTCTCGGGTGGCGGTGACCCGGTCTTTACCATCGGCAATCTCTCGACCGTGTGGTTGATCGCCGACGTCCGCGAGGGTGACATCCCGCACGTTCGTCTGGGGCAGCCGGTCGAGGCTACGGTCAACGGCTTCGGCGATCGCGTGTTCAAGGCGCGCGTCAGCTACATCGCAGCGAGCTTAGATCCGGCGACACGCCGTCTCGCGGTCCGTTGTGAGGTTGAGAACCCCGATAGGGAACTCAGGCCCGAGATGTTCGCGCGCTTCGCCATCGGCACGGGGAAGGCTGTGACCGGGCCCGCGGTCCCGAAGAGCGCCGTGGTCCAGGAGGGCGACGGGGCTCACGTCTGGGTGTTGCAGCCCGATGGAACCGTCGCGGCTCATGAGATCAAGCTCGGCCTTCGCAACGGCACCTTACTTCAGGTCACCGCCGGCCTGCAGGCCGGCGAGCAGATTGTCTCGCGCGGAGCCCTGTTCATCGATCGTGCGGCGAACGGAGAGAAGGCCTCGTGATCTTCAACCTCTCTAGTGCAGCTTGCCGTGGAATGGGACAATGACCAGCGTCATCAACTTCGTTCTGCGCCAACGCGTCTTCGTCTTCCTACTGTTTGTCACGACGCTCGTGATCGGCGTTGCCAGCTACACGCAGCTGAACATCGAAGCTTACCCCGATCCCGTACCGCCGCTCGTCGACGTGATCACTCAGAACCCGGGGCAATCGGCCGAGGAGATCGAACGCTACATCACCATCCCGCTGGAGGTGCAGCTCGCCGGCATTCCGAATGCCACGGTCGTGCGGACCATCTCGCTGTTCGGCCTCTCGGACGTGAAGGTCCAGTTCAACTACAACTTCACCTACGAGGAGGCCGAGCAGCGGGTTCTCAATCGCTTGTCGCAGCTGTCGCCGCTGCCCAACAACGCGCAGCCCTCGATCTCGCCGACGAGCCCGATCGGCGAGATCATGCGCTATCAGCTGGTCGGCCCGAAAGGGTTCTCGCCAACCGACCTCAAGACTCTGCAGGACTGGGTGCTGCAACGCCGGTTCAAGGCGATCCCGGGGGTCATCGACGTCACCGGCTTCGGCGGGAAGACCAAGGAATATGAGATCGCCGTCGACCTCGCCCGGCTTCAAGGGCAGGGCCTGACCCTGGTGCAGCTCGTCACCGCGCTGAACAACTCCAGCATCAACGTCGGCGGTCAGACGCTGAACATCGGCGAGCAGGCGGCCGTGGTGCGCGGCATCGGCTTGATCCGCGACCCGGACGACATCCGCAACACCATGCTGACGCAGGTGAACGGAACGCCCGTGCTCGTGCGCGACGTCGCCGAGGTCCGGATCTCGAACGCGCCTCGCCTCGGCATCGTCGGCCACGACGATCAGGACGACATCGTCCTCGGCATCGTGTTGCTGCGACGCGGAAGCCCGAGTCTGCCGACGATCCAGAGCGTCGAGGCCGAGATCGAGAAGATCAACACGAGCGGCATCCTGCCACCCGACGTGCACATCGTGCCCCTCTACGATAGGTCGGGGTTGATCGGCAAAACCACCCACACGGTGATGCACAACCTCGTCTTCGGCGTGCTGCTCGTGTTCGTCGTTCAATGGCTGTTTTTAGGGTCGCTGCGAAGCGCCATCATCGTGGCAGCGACGATCCCATTCGCCCTGGCCTTCGCGGTGGCGATCCTGGTCATTCGGGGCGAGTCGGCCAACCTACTGTCGCTCGGGGCGATCGACTTCGGCCTCATCGTCGACGCCACCGTGATCATGGTCGAGAACGTCTTCCGGCACTTATCGGAGCATCCCGGCCCTCAGAACACGCACGCCGATGAAGCGGGCGATGATGGTTCGATCCTAACGGGCAAGCTCGGCGCCATCAGCTTCGCCGCGTCCGAGGTGAACCGGGCGATCTTCTTCTCGGCCACGATCATCATCGTCGGTTTTCTGCCGCTGTTCACGCTGAGCGGCGTCGAAGGGCACATCTTCGGACCAATGGCGAAGACCTACGCCTATGCGCTGGCCGGTGGTCTGCTGGCCACCTTCACCGTCTCGCCGGCCCTGTCTGCCCTAATCCTACCGAACGAGATGGAGGAGCGGGACACGCTCATCGTCCGCCTCCTGCACTTCGGGCACTCGCACTTCCTGCGCTTTGCCCTGGGCAACAAAGTCCTGTCGCTCTGCGCGATGCTCGTCGTCCTGCTCGTCGCCGGTACGATGGTCCGCTCACTCGGCCTCGAATTCTTGCCCAAGCTCGAAGAGGGCAATCTCTGGATCCGCGGGACCATGCCGCCCTCGATCTCACTTGAGGCGGCGAACGCCTACGTCAATCGAATGCGCGCTGTGCTCAAGGCGTATCCGGAGGTTGAGACCACGCTGACCCAGCACGGCCGACCCGACGATGGCACGGATGCCACCGGCTTCTTCAACGTCGAGATCTTCGCACCCCTGACTGACGAGGAGACCTGGCCGTCCGGGTTGACGAAGGAGCGGCTGGTCGCGGACATGTCGAAGAAACTGGAGGAGCAGTTTCCAGGCGTGGAGTTCAACTTCTCACAATATATCCAGGACAATGTCGAGGAGGCCGCGTCCGGCGTAAAGGGCGAGAACTCCGTCAAGGTTTACGGCAACGATCTGAACGCGATCTCGCAAGCGGCTGAGCAGATCAAGGCGACGCTGGCCGAGGTGACGGGCATCACCGACTTGGCAATCTTCACCTCGCTGGGTCAGCCCACGGTCCGCATCACCGTCGATCGCGAGAAGGCGGCTCGATATGGACTGGCGCCTGGAGATGTGAACACCACGGTTCAGGCGGCGATCGGCGGTCAGACGGCGGGCGACCTCTACGAGTATGGCTCGGATCGGCACTTCGCGATGCGCGTGCGGCTGGCCTCGGCCTACCGCCGCGACCTCGCCACCATCCGCAACATCACGGTGGGTGCCACGAACCCCAGCGGCGGCGTGGTCCCGGTCCCGCTCTCCGAGATCGCCACGGTCGAACTCGTGTCGGGCGCCTCGTTCATCTATCGCGAGGGCCAGGAACGCTACATCCCGGTTAAGTTCTCGGTGCGCGGCCGCGACCTCGGCAGTGCTGTCATCGAGGCGCAGAACCGGGTCGCCCAGCAGATCCAACTGCCGCCCGGCTCGCATCTCGAATGGGTCGGCGAGTTCGGGAACCTGCAGGACGCGATCGCGCGGCTCAAGGTCGTCGTCCCGATCACGCTCGCGCTGATTGCGCTGCTACTCTACATCAACTTCTCGTCGGCCGCCGACATGCTGTTGACGCTGTCGGTGATCCCGATGGCGATGGTCGGCGGCATCTTCGCGCTCGTGCTGACGGGGACCCCGTTTTCGGTCTCGGCGGCGATCGGCTTCATCGCACTGTTCGGTATCTCGACCATGGAAGGCGTGATCCTGCTCGCCTACTACAACCAGCTCGTCGCTGACGGCTGGCAGCGCCGGAATGCGGTGTCTCACGCGGCGACGGTTCGGATGCGGCCGGTGATGATGACCTGTGTTGCGGCCTGCGTCGGCCTGCTGCCGGCGGCGATCTCGACCGGCATCGGTTCGCAGGTGCAAAAGCCGCTGGCGCTGGTGGTGGTTGGCGGCATTCTGCTGGCACCCGCCCTGATCCTGGTCGTGATGCCGATCCTGATCTCGCTGTTCTCGCGGCGGCAACCGGCTAGGAGCACGCAGCCCCGGAGCCAAACTGCAGGCCGTGTCCGTTCCTTAAACGTCCCGCAATCGCCATAGCGAACGGTCATGGGCTTGTCGCAAACCCAGATGGCCCTTTACTCACGGGTCATCAGCCATACCCGCTCCGCTGTTCGGTCAGCAGCGATGAAGGCTGTTGAGCCCGCATCGATGGTCGCTGGGAAGCCGAAGCGGGCTGATCGACCGCGGAAGGCTAAGGAAGCTGCTGAGACGTAGGGCGCCCGTGGAAGGCACATTCCGCCGAACCTTCGCCGCAGATTTCGGCGAGAATGGACGCTCATATAGTGTAGCTCAGGCAGAATAGCGATGACACGGTCGATCCTGGCCGCGGTAGCCCTCTCGGCCCTCACGACGTCGATGCTCGCACAGGGCGCGCCCGCGCTTGCGGAGAAGCCGATAACCGGCTCGGTTCAGAGCAATGACGATGCGATGACCGATGTTGACCCGGATGTGCTGACGCGCTGCAAGCGCGAGGCTTCGCAGAAGAAGCTCAGGGGCTCAGACCGCACGGCTTTCATGAACGCCTGCGTTGAGCCGGAAGACTGAGTACCAGCAGGCCAGGCTGTCGCGCTCCTATGCAGACGCGCACGAAGTCCAAGTGAACGTTCTCAGCCCGATCAGGCAGCTCCTCGGCCGCGCACCGGCCGCGAGTGGCCCCGGGTTAAGAATTTACGATGTGCTAACCATGTCGATCTGACTATGCCAACCTGACCACAAGGGTTTCGGCATGCATGCGCCCAACAATCTCGATCCTCGGGATTGGGAAGCCTTCCGCACACAGGCGGCAATCATGCTGACTGCGATGTGCGATCACACGCGGACGCTGCGTGATCGGCCTGTCTGGAAGGCGCCTCCCGAGGAGTTGCGCGCCCGGCATCGTTCCCCGATCCCGGTCGAGGGAAGCGATGTTGCTGTGGTCTGCTCCGAGTTCATGGACGACATCCTGCCTTACGGCAGCGGCAACGCGCATCCCGGTTTTATGGGATGGGTGCAGGGTGGTGGAACGCCTGTCGGTATGCTGGCGGAGATGCTGGCAGCCGGCTTGAACGCGAATGCGGGCGGTCGCGATCACATGGCCATCGAGATCGAACAGGAGGTGATCGGCTGGACCCGTCAGCTGCTGGAGTTTCCGGAGGTTCAGCCGGCATATTCCTGACCGGCACTTCGATGGCCAACTTCATGGCGGTCCTGGTTGCCCGCGCCCGCGCGTTGGGTACCGCGTCCAGGCGAGACGGCCTGATCGCAGATGGCCAACAGCTCACGGCCTATGCCTCTGCCGCCGTGCATGGATGCGTGGCACGTGCGCTCGATATGGCCGGTATCGGCTCGGACGCCCTGCGCGTCATACCGGTGGACGAGAGCCATCGCATGCGGCTCACCGAGCTGAGGGCGCGGGTGTCAGCAGACAAGGCAGCGGGTTTCCACCCCTTCCTGCTAATCGGCACGGCGGGCTCGGTAGATACAGGCGCGATCGACGACCTCGACGGCCTCGCCGATATCGCCGCGGTCGAGAACCTGAGCCTTCACGTCGACGGCGCCTACGGTGCCCTAGCGGTGCTGTCGCCCGCGCTTCGACCGAAACTCAAAGGTCTGGCCCGGGCCGACTCCGTGGCTTTCGACTGGCACAAGTGGGGACAGGTTCCCTACGATGCTGGCTGCCTCCTGGTGAGCGAGGGTGATCGGCTCCGGCAAACCTTCGCCAGCGAGGCTGCCTACCTCAGCCGGGCTGAGACGGGTCTCGCCGCGGGCGCGTGGTGGCCGTGCGATTACGGACCGGATCTGTCACGGGGCTTCCGCGCCTTGAAGGTGTGGTTCACCCTAAAAACGTACGGAACAGAGGCGATCGGTTACGTGATCGATCGGACCTGTCAGCTGGCGCGCTACCTCTCCGATCTCGTCGTTGCCCATCCAGAGCTTGAGCTGCTCGCTCCGACGCAGCTCAATATCGTGTGTTTTGGCTTCCGTACGCCTAATTTGGCGGACGCCAACGCAGCAATCGTCGAAGCGCTACACCTGCGCGGTCGGGTTGCACCATCCGTGACGCGGCTTGCGGGGCGAAGTGGCCTGCCCCCTGAAAAGTGGTCCTCCCTGAGGTATGGCTTCGAGCCATGTGGAGGATGTTTTGATGCGTCGGAAGAAGCATACGGCTGAAGAGATCGTCGCCAAGCTGCGCCAGGTCGATGTCTTGGTCTCGCAAGGCCGCAAGGTCTCTGAAGCAATTCGGTCCATCGAGGTGACGGAGGTCACGTACTATCGTTGGCGATCCGAGTACGGCGGCTTGAAGGGGGATCAGGTCAAGCGGCTGAAGTCTCTAGAGACTGAGAACCAGCGCCTCCGCCGGGCGATCTCCGACCTGACCCTGGAAAAGCTGATCCTGAAGGAGGCGGCTTCGGGAAACTTCTGAGCCCGGCTCGCCGCCGGGCTTGCGTCGACTACGTCGTGGCCGAGCATGGCGTATCGGAACGGTTCGCTTGCCGCGTTCTCGGTCAGCACCGCTCGACACAGCGCAAGTGCGCCGTGGTGGTCGAGGACGAGGCCGCACTGACCACCGCCATCGTCGCGCTGGCTCTCCAGTACGGGCGCTACGGCTACCGTCGGATCACCGCGCTGCTCAGGCGCGATGGCTGGACGGTCAACGTGAAGCGGGTCGAACGGATCTGGCGGCGGGAGGGGCTCAAGGTTCCAGCGCGACAGCCGAAGCGGGCCCGCCTCTGGCTCAACGACGGCTCGGGCAAACGCCTGCGGCCAGAGCGACCCGACCATGTCTGGTCGTACGACTTCGTCGAGCACCGGACGCATAACGGTCGCAAATACCGGATGCTGAATGTCCTCGATGAGTTCACCCGTGAGTGCCTGGCGATCCGCGTATCACGTAAGCTGAAGGCGCACGATGTGATCGATGTCCTCTCGGATCTCTTCAGCCTGCGCGGCGTGCCTGGCCATATCCGCTCGGACAATGGGCCTGAGTTCATCGCTCGATCTGTCCGAGATTGGATCGCAGCGGTCAGCTCAGAGACCGCCTACATCGAGCCTGGCAGTCCGTGGGAGAACGGGTACTGCGAGAGCTTCAACGCAAAGCTGCGGGATGAACTCCTCAACGGCGAGGTGTTCTACACCCTCAAGGAAGCCAGCGTCGTAATCGAGCAGTGGCGGACGCACTACAACAGCATCCGGCCGCACTCTCGTCGAGGTTCAGGCAGCCATCAAACGCTTCATTGCCGAGAGCAACGGGGATCCAAAACCCTTCGTCTGGACCGCGGACCCGGATCGCATCATCCAAGCCGCCAAACGCGGGCACCAAGCGTTAGACTCGCACCACTAGGGTCGGACACGCTGGGCTAAAGGCAGTCGCTTCAACCCCCATTGCAGAGTTTGCTTCTTTCAACCCCAACGCGGAGCAACCAAGATGACTACGCTTCCGAGCAGGCCCATTGGGGCACCTGTTATGTCACTACGGCGGCGCGCTGACATATTGTTTCTCTCTCGAAACAGGACCTGACAGAGGCCATCCTCAAGGCTTTGAGTGCGAAGCCGTAGTCGCGCATGTTCTTGCATTTGTGGGCTCAGATCGTGTAGCCTGATTGTATGCTTAATCGGCTACATCTTTTCTTGGGCTGCATAGCCTGTTGCGCTCTCGGTCCGAGTGCGGCCTTGGCTGAACCGGACCTATCGGGCGTCTGGTTGCCGGACGTCGCAGATCAGATGCGGCAAGAGAAAACAAATATACCACCCTGGAATGACGTTGCGCGCAAGCAAGTACAGCATCTTCAAAACGAACAAAAATCTGGCCGGCCGTTCCTTGTGCTAAGCCACTGCCTCCCGCACGGAATGCCGAGCTGGATGCTAATAACGCACAATCCCTTTGAGTTACTTGTAACGCCAGGTCGTATCACAATGCTCGGAGAGGTCGACGGCAACCGGATACGCAGGATCTATACGGACGGACGCTCTCACGCAGAGGATCCCGACCTCTCGCTGCACGGCGAGTCGATCGGCCGATGGGAGGGAGATACGCTCGTCATCGACACGGTCGCGATCTTACCGCAGGCCTTCATCGCCGTCGGCGAAGCGGTCGGGGTACCGAATAACGGTGACACTCACGTCGTGGAGCGGTTGCATCTAAC
>NZ_JBYQEY010000003.1:0-51367 GCF_057836545.1 Methylobacterium sp. E-012
TCAGCCCGTTCAGGGCCGAGCGAGCTTGGTCGGACAGCGGCTCGAAGCTCTCGAGCTTCCGCGTCAGCGCCGCCTGCATTAAACCGCCCTCCCAAAAGGGAGAACGAGGTGATCGTTCGAAAGGTGCCTCTCGAAGGAACGCCAGACCGAGCCCAGCCGATCTAGCGACGACACCGCGAGCACGACATTGGATGCCTGCGCCCTGTCCAGTGATCGATGATCCGCCCGGTAAAAGATCCCGCCACCCGAACCGGGCGACGGGGCTTGAGTACGCTTGGGTCGGAAGGAGCCGTGCAGGCGATGAAGGGGCAAGGAACGCTCGCGCAGCTCGCTGCGCTCGCAACATCACAGCTACAGCTTGCTACCCATGGCAGTGACCGGAGATGCCCATCCGATCAAAAAGCAGTTTTCACCGAAATTTACTCTCAATAGAGGCCAGGTACCCCAAAGCGGTGATTAATTTTTCGTAAAAGGTTCGCGCAATTGTCTTTTGATAAGGGGACGGAGCGCAGTTTCCGTAGCCTGACGATAGCTTGACACTTCGTCATGCGAGACCAACGCGCGGGAGCCGGCAATGGCAACAGGAGCTCTGTGGGATCGTCTCTCCCTGGCGCTGTCCCCCGGCCCGAATGGCTACGGTTCGCCTCGACGCCGGTCACCTCCAATGCACCGCCTGTTCGACACCGGAACGATCGAGGCGGTGCGGCGTGGCCTGTGGTCCGTTGAGACCCTCAGCCGGTGCATCGTCGAGGCGAGCCCGGACTGCATCGAAGTACTCGACCCGCAGGGCAATCTCCAATTCGCCAACCTGACCGCGCTGCAGCAGCTGCGCAGCTGCGACACCGCCGAGAACGAGGGAGAACCATGGTCCCTATCCTGGCCCGAGGAGGCGCGGGCGGCCGTTTTAGTGGGGCTCGAAGCTGTACGCGAGACCGGCATCGCCCACTTCAGCCATTGGCGCCCGGGGATATCCGGAGAGGCACGCTACTGGGACGTAACCCTCTCGCGCATGCTGGACGATGACGGGGGTCCTATCGGCCTGCTTGCGGTCTCGCGGGACATCACCGCATTGGCGAAGGCTGAGGCCGATAACGACCTGCGTAGCCGTGAACTGAGCCACCGCCTGAAGAACGTCTTCGCCCTGGTCAACGGCCTCGTCACCCTCTCGGCACGCGACATCCCGGTAGTGCAGCCGTATGCACGGACGCTGCGGGATCGGTTCACCAGCCTCGGTCGGGCGCTGGAGTACCTGCACGCGTCGCCCCAGGATGAGGCTGCGCCGCGTCCGGCGCAGACCCTGCAGGCGTTACTGCGCGCCTTGCTGATGCCTTACGACGGCGTGGGCAGCGCGCATCGCCGTATCCGGTTCTTCGGCGGAGCGGATGTTCCAATCCGCGACACGGCGTTGACGAGCCTCGCGCTGATCATCCACGAACTCGCGACGAACGCGGTCAAGTATGGCGCCCTATCTGGTAATACAGGCACCGTCAGTCTGAGCTGTCGCCGCTACGACAAGAGCATCAGCCTGATCTGGTGCGAGCGTGGTGGACCGCCGATCGCGCAACCGCCGGAACATGCTGGGTTCGGCGCAACCTTGGTCCAGCGCAGCGTCGGCGGCCAGCTCGGCGGCAAGATCGCTTATCACTGGGAGCCCGAAGGCCTGCGCGTGGTGATATCTATACCGACCGATCTATTGATGCAGACGGGGGCGAACTGACGCACGCGGGCAGACCTCGTGATGCTCAGCGCTGATCCAATCCGCTTGGACAAGCACTAGGTTGTGACCATCGAAAGCAAGCACGAACTCGTGCGGCTGGATGCTGCCGACGATGTGTATGGGCTGGCGGTCGCACGCGGTCAGGTCGAGCTGCGGAACCGCGTCGCTTCGTTGATACAAACCAGCTCTCGCCGCGTCCGGTCAGGATCGGACACAGAACTGGATCAGGCTGCCCGCAAACAGACCTTCTGAACTTCCGATAAGGGTCGGATGCAGCCGGCAGGGCTTGGTGCGCCTGATGCGATGGTGGCTCGCCCGCGATGAGGCCATCGCCGACCTGCTGCCGGGCCTGCCCGAGCCCGAGCACGTCGCGCAGGTGCGGGCGATCCTGCGGCGCGGCGCTATCGGCTCAACCACGTCCCCGTGTAGGTCAGAGCCGCTAGATAGACGGCCTGTCCATTCTCATCCGTCACCAGGACCGTGATGGCTTGGCGCTCGCCGTCTTTCGGCAATTCAGCGACCGCGATCTCTGGGAGCGCCTGCTTGGCTTGCAGCACGGCGGCCTGAAGATCGGCACACTCGTGGCCTTCCTCATCGCGATCGGCGCGGCCATCGTTTATGTCGAAGAAGTACCGAGGCATGGGCTCTCTGCGCGAAACAGGCGGGAGCACACAGGTCTCACAAACGCGGAATGCCCAGAGATTAGGACCGCGGCAAAGCCATCATAAGGTGGATTTTAGGGGCCTCACCAACATACGTCGTAACTCCAGCGGAGTTCAATTCGCGATCAGAGCGGGACAGGGGCGCGCTGCTCGACTCATCACAGGCAGGATCGGATGTTCACACGATCCAGCAACGCGTGTGACGCGGCTAACGCGGCGAGGCCGCGGGCCTGTAGTGCGGCTGCTTCAGCCACCTTATGATCCGTGCCGGCCGCCTTTAGCCGCGTCACTTCGATGACGGCCCGCGCCGCGTGCACGAGCCCGCGGACCTCGCGATGGGTGTCGCCGGCAGGGAAAGTAGCGTCGATCATGGTCTGAGCCTAACCGCATTCGGCGAGAGCGTCTCGCCGCTGATCTGGATCGACAGCAAAATGATCGAATGGTCCAAGATCACGGTGGGGTCGGATGCGCCCCCATGACGACCGCCGCCACGGCCGTCCGGAATGTCTTCTCCTGCGGGCCAGCCCGGTCTCTGATCTCCTCGCAACTGAGCTTGAGAGCGACGAGCGCTGCGATGTCGATGCTGTGCCCGCTGGCGAAGCGATAGGGCCCTGCCGCCGGATCCCGGAGGTAGACGTCGATCGCCGCGACGATCTCCTGGCTCGTGATGATACCTGCCTTGCGTAGGTCCGCGAGGGTCGAAGGTCCTGCCGGCATGGTCGCGCTGATCATTCCCTGACGTTGACTTAACCGTGCCGCCCGGTCGACATGCCATGTCCGGTTGGCGGGCGCTCTGTGCAACGCCCACCAAGCTCAGCAACCGCTGCAGATCGGCTTGGCGTCCTTTTTAGCTTCCTCCTCCAAACGGTCCATCGTCGCTTCGCGGTCATAGGCCTGCGGACCAATACCACGATGGCCGCCGCTCTTAGCCGGCCTCGAGAGGCTGGCCGTGCTGACGGGATCGGATGCCTTGCTCGGTTTCGCAACGCCGACAGAACGAGCTGAGGGCCATAACGGCCGAGCAAACTCGGAAGGGCGCTGGGCCTCCCAAGCACTCCTGGCGCGTTCAGACGCCGACAAATCAGCGATTGGATCTTGGCCGAAACCCGTTCTGCCGAAATCGGATCTCAGCGGCTGCCCCGGCTCGACGGCATCTAGCGAAGCCTTATCCCATACGGCCTTTGTCGATGGACCCGCGTAGGACAATGCGCTGTAGGACGGCGCGGTCTCTGCAGGAGACAGGCAGCCGCCCAACGCGGCACTCAACCCACACAGCATTGCGATGCGCATCACGACCATGCCTGCCTCACGGTGACAGAGTGCGGGTACGCAACACGAAGCGGCGGGCGAGAACCGCCCAGCTTCGGTGCCAAACTACGCAGACACGCTAGGCGAGGCAATCCTGCGGCCATCGGGCCACGGCGTTGACTTAACGGTGTGCCCCGGCCGACATGGGCGGTCACGGCCAGGCTCGCCTCAGCGAGTCGCGGCCGCCATTCAGGAGACCATCGCCGCGAGATAGACCCTGAAAAGCCAACAGCCCCTTCCCGGCAAGGAAGAGGCTGCTGAAAACCGAGGGCCTGTGAGGCCGGACTCATCTCCCCTCACAAGCCATGAGACCCCCCGGGGTGTCAAGACGGAACCCGCTTCCGTCAACGGGAAGGCTTTGCCTGGACCCTAGCCGCGGCCCGTGAGGGACCGGGTTCGATGAACTATGCCGATGAGATCCGCCGACAGGCGGAGGCGGCTCCGTGCGCGGCGCTGCCAGCCATCACGGCGCTGCTGTGGCGCGCCTATGGGGAGGGAAAGGTCACGGAGGCCGAGGCCGAAGCTCTGTCCGGACTGATCGAAACGCGAACGCTGTCCAAAAATGGACCGCGATCCGGACAGAGCCCGAACTCAGGGGGAACAGCCAGGCATTCGATCGGCCTGCCCGCGCAAAAATGCGTGGGAAGCCCCAGGAGGCCCGGCGTCGGCTCCCGGCCACGCACGGACGCCTCGATGGAGCGTCGCCGCCGCTGGGCCGCCTCTGGCCGCCTGCCGCCCGGTCTCGCAGCCCGGTTCACTCTGGCCGAGGCCGCTGTGCTGGCTTTGGTGGCGGCCGAGACCGCCCGGCGTGGCGACTGCCGATTGGCGATCGACAACCTGGCGGCCGTGACCGGCGTGTCTCGCACGACCGTGAAAAACGCGATCCGAGAAGCGGTGCGGCTCGGACTGCTGACCGTCGAGGAGCGGCAGGTCACGGGCTGGCGCAACGACACCAACGTGATCCGCATCGTCAGCCGGGAATGGACCGCCTGGCTACGGCTGGCACGGCGCATCCTGCCATCAGGGGGAGGGGTCAAATCCGCGACCACCACGCATACTCAGGTTCTAGATCTGAGAGAATCGGGGAAAACGGAACCGAAGAAGGGCTGCCGACGAGCGGCGGGCGACCTCGGACGATTAGACCGTGCGAGAATCCGCGCGGGTGGTGGAGGCGGCCGAGCCATGCGGTGACGGTCTACAGGCGTTCGGCAAGGCGGACGGCGCTCGGATAAGGCGGAGTTTGTCGGCTGTCGTTCAGCGCTCAACATCAAACTATTTGGGCGTTGTGCATCATCCGTATGCACCGTCAGGATTCCGGCCGTGTTCGGCTAGCGACGATTCTACATCATCCCGGCCTTGAACCGTTTCTCACCCAGATCAGTTCTGAGAGGATGTTGCAGCGTGATCCCGTCTTTGTAGGTGACTTGAAGCCGGTCGGTGCGGCCCGGCCACTCCAGGTCATTAGGCCCAGCAGCCGCCTGTCATCTTGGGCCACGATCTCGATTTCATGCCTTTCAACCCTCGCTGTGTTCGCCGCTGGCGCGGCGTGGCTTGTCCCGCCCAGCAACTGGATCTTCTCAACGTCCGCCCAACGTGTGGCATCAGTGGTGTCTGCCGAAGCTTCACCTCCAGCGACATTCCCACCATGGGTAGAAGTCCCACACCTGACAGGGCCTCTCTCACACGCGGGTGACCCAGACACTTTCTCCCTTGCTGACGGACCGCGCAGCTTTCTGGATCCGAACCCCGCGGATACGGTTGAGCAGCAGGAGTTCCTGCCACCCAGCGCCAACCCACGCCTTTCGCTAATCAGCCGCGCACCCCTCGATGCAGCGCGTCTCACGCACGAACAGGCACCCGCGTGGACTGACCACACCGAGCGTCAGGATATCGCGACGATGATCCCGCCATCCGTGGTTGCGACCCTCGAACCGGACGCGCCGCGACCGTTGCTGGGTCGACCCGAGTTGGGAACGACGCGAACCGAGCCAGCGGACCCGACGGCCACGCCGACCCTGCTACCCAGACCGGCTCCAATGCGGCCGCCGACCGAGGTCGTCGTTGGTCTTGCGCCGACGATCACTGCTGCAGCTCCGCCCGAACGCGTAGCGACGCTCGGCCCAGATCCAAAGCAGCCGGTGCTAGACCGGACGATTGCGATGATGCCGCCGCGCGACGCACAGGGCGTGGTCGGGCCGGTCCTGAACCCCGGACCGGCGCGGCACGCTCGATCGCTCAGACAGCCACGAGCGCGGGCAACGGTCTCGAAAATACGCGTACCTACTCATGACGCCGAGCAGACGGCGGGTCTCATCAGTTCGCCGACGGCGACGCGGCCGCGGATCGATGCCGGTGCAATCGCCTACGCCTCCATGCACCGGGTACGGGTCGATCGCTCAGCCACCCCGCCGACCGCTTCTGTGCCGCCCTCACCCTGGACGATGCCGTCCGCCCTCTCGCCGACGGATTAGGTCCATGCCGCGGCCCCTCGTTCACCCTCGCGAAATAGGAGAGCCTTGATGATTCGACGTTCGATCTGCTGCGCTACCCTCGTCTTTGCTCTCGCCGGACCTGCCCTGGCCCAGGACGCTTCCGCCCAGCCCGACACGTCTGCCGCTACCTGGCAGATGCCCTGGCAGATCGCGCCGATCGGGGTCGCTTCATCTTCGGCCGGTGAGCAGACCGTCCTATCGATGGTGCCCGGTACAGGACTGGTGAAGGGCACCTCCGCAGCTCTGCAGACGATCGGACAGCCCCTGCCGGAGGTGCCGGGTCGCAACCGCACGGTCGATACCTGCCGCGCCACCGTGATGAGCGAGGCGACCAAGGCCGGCATGAAGCAGGTCGAGGCGGTCTCGGCCGGCGCCGACAAGACGGATAAGAAGGGTGACTACTTCGCACCGGTGCTGTTCCGCATCACCTACGAGCGGCCGATGATGTACGAGGTGCGCCAGGCGGCGATGATCTGTGTTGTCAGCCGTAAGGGCGCCATCGTCGACGCCTACATGCCGGCCGACGACGCGGTGATCACGCAGTGGCCGGCGCTCAGCCGCCGGTGAGCTGACGGCGACAGCACCTCCTGCACCTGCTACAGCATCGCTTCTTCCCGTTCGCGTGCCCGAGGCGTTCGCGACACCGCAAAGCGTGCGGCGGGCAAGCACGCGACGACAGGCGTTCTCCGGGCCAGTTCCCCGCAGGGCGCCCGTGAAGCCTTGGCCGGGCAGTTGCGTGAGGGTCGGCGCGGTGCGGCGGGACTGGAGACCGCGAGCGCCGGCCCACGGCCCTCGACAATCGCCGGCGCGCAGGTCCGGTCCCGAGCGCCCGCCGGACGCATCTTGGGCGTGCAAGGGTTCGCTAACCGACGGCTGTCACCGTCGTCGATATGCCCAAGCGAACGACCCGAACCTTGAGAGACGTTCTCTGGATCGCCGCCCTGGCGCTCTGCTGCTTCTCGGCCGTAATGTTGATGAAGGCCAACAGGCCTACTGAACGAGCGATCGCGCACCTGCCGTCCGCTGATCCCACGACAACAGGCGCCATCGATAAGGGGCCTATCCGGTGGTGTGGTGCCGCCTCTTGGTGCCGATGATGCACACGGTCACATCGCTGTCGTCTCAAGCATAGGGGCCCCCGAACAGGTCGCCCATCGCCTTCCGCCGGAACAGCGTGCGCCAGCGTCGCCTCTGATGTTCCGGACGGTCGTGGATCATGTGGCAGCGCTGGCAGAAGGCCGCGAGGTTGGCGTCGGCGTTGTTCGCGGTGTCGTGGTCCCGATGGGCTGCAGCCAACACCACCCAAGTCCGGCGAGCGCGTCCAAGGATGTCAGCCTCCGCAGCTATCCGGATCCGCCTGCCCCAGCCGTCGCGCCAGCGGCTAGCGTCCGCGTCCCACCAGCGCCCATCGCCGAGGTGGTAGACCATTCGCCCATGCGGCCGTCCGCAGCCCTCGCAGCAGCCTTCCTCGACGGGCTCACCCGGCGTCTGTCGGCATCCGCGCCGTCGCCACCGCCCCCAGTTGCGCCAGCGTCATCGACAGTCCCGCCCGAGCCGGCCTCGACAGACGAGGCAGACGTCGAGCTGGCGGACCTACCGGAGTCCGGTACCGACCAGGATCCGGCGAGCGACGCCGAACCCGTCCAATCTCGACAGCAACCCCGCACCCGCGAGGAGGCTCGCGCCGCCGTCCGCGCCCTCCTTGGCGAGGGCCTGACCGATCGCGAGATCGCCCGGCGGGTCGATGTCTCGCCCTCTACCGTCGCCGCCGTGAGGAAAGCCAGCGTATGACCGACCGCGCGCAGGTCTCACGTATAAGGTCGTCGCGGACGGATGCAGAGCAGCCAGACGACCAGCGCGAAGGCTGCACCGCCCGCGGCGGAACAGAGGATGAGGCTCACCTCAGTCTGCGGCGCGATCCCGAAGACGATGAGGCCCGCCAGGATCCCCGGCAGGACGCCGATCGCCGCCGTTGGCAGTGCCGCCGTATCGAGCTTGCGGGCGGCCCAGCTCGTCGCGGGCAACGTGAGCAGAAGCGTCGGGCTGATCAGAACGGCGCCCCACAGCCCGAGGAGGCTGGTCACTAGAGGGGCCGTCCAGAGGACCTCGAATGCCCGGCTCCAGGTTGTCCTCGCAAACATCGCCATGCCTTGCATCTGAAAGTCGTCGACGAAGCCGGCGAACATCGTCGAAGCGCAGAAGCAGTAGGCGGCGGCATAGTGCCCGAGCAGACCAGCCAGCAGGATGCGGCGGCGCGATGGGCGCCAATCGGATCGGAACAGATACCGCTCGCTCATCGAGGCCTGCTGCGACGGCCAGAGCTCTGCGTACCGTCCAGGATGAGCCATAGCAGCCGTGGAGTTACCAACGGCATCACCAGGCCGGATGATGACCTGCAACACCTCCGTTGTTCTGTGCCGGCCAGTACCACTATCCCGGAGCTGTCGCACGGCCACGGGCAACCCTGATGTACCGCGCCCGCCTGCCCCGCGAGACCGGCCGGACCGACCGCGGTGCGATCCTGTCGCCGGAGCTCGACGCCCTCGCCGATCGGGTCCGGCGGCTTCTACCGTCGCACCGGGATCCGGAGTGCTTCCACGTCGAGCGGGACGCGATCGAACGGGCGCTGCGGCGGCTGGCGCGGAAGGGCAGCTGAGTGACTCCTACAGTCTCCTACGGTCTGCTTCCGACCCTAAGCGGCCCTCCTGCCGCCTCTCGAACGGCCTCTGCAGGGGCGGTGACAAGCTGAGAAGTAACGCCCTTCTCGATCAGCGGCTGACACGGGCACCTGTAGCGCTTGCGATCCTGCTCTTAACGATAGGGGCTTGTGCCTTGCCCTATGCAATTCAATCGGGACGACGCGCGATGCAACATTCGATCATGGTCCGATCTGCAAGAAAGTATTTACAACGCCAGGTGCGGCATTTTCGCCCGCATATGTGGTAGAAAGCCGCATTTGGATGTACAATTTTCTATTAAAACTCATTTGGTATGAAGTGCGATTTCAAACTTCAGAAAGATTAACCTAATGACTGAACATATTCACAGCATTGGCTCGAATATGGCCGAGCTTACCGGAGGGATTGTCTCCGCTTACGTCATCAATAACTCGGTCCCCACTGCCGAGCTTCCCAAGTTGATTGAGGGGGTGTACGCGGCCTTGAATACTCTACGGGCGGGCGGTCCTGTGTCATCGTTCAAGACCGATATCGAGAAGCCGACTGCAGCCCAGATCCGCCAGTCGATCCGTCCCAACGGCATCGTCAGCTTCATCGACGGTAAGTCCTACAAGACACTCAAGCGCCACTTGACCAGCCATGGGCTGGACCCGCGGGCCTACCGGGACCGCTATGGCCTGGCGGCCGATTACCCAATGGTCGCCTCAAGCTACGCCAAGCAGCGCTCCGCGTTAGCTAAGGCAATTGGGCTGGGTAGGCCGGGTGCGATGGCCTAGGACGCACTGAAGAGACGCGGGAGAGCGGCATGATCTGCTCTCTGAGCGCCAGCGGGTTAGAGCCGTTGTCGTACAGGACTCGTTAACTACTCCACGCCATCATCCCTCCAGCGATCGGCTCCGGCCGCGCGCCGGAAGAGCAGCACCGGGGTCGTCTTGAGACGGCGGGCCCCGATGAGGCCGCACCGGGGCAGTCGCGCTGACTGCTACAGCCGATCCAAAAATAGATGATGGTCGTCTGAGTTTGGCCGATGCCGGCTCCCCTCCCGGTGAAGGGAGGGGCTTTCGCCCCCGCCCCTCAGAGGGCCACCGCCCGGTAGCGGACGATCCCGCAGGAGTTCAGGAGATCCACCATCTTGTGGGCTTCGTGCTTCGAGACCCGGCCCTTGACGACGTTGCTGGTCTTAGTGTCGATGATCTTGAACATTTGCTTGGTTCCTCGCTGCCGATGACTATGTATTACTGCGAAACACTTTAGACGTCAACAAGTATTCGTGCGGATGACGCAAGTTTTTTCGCAAATCTGCAAGTCTATTCCTGAGTCATGCGGGCAATCGCCAAGTCATCACCCTTGACGCCGCGGTCACAATCCCTCATATTGCGGACATGGCTGAGGGATGATCCCCGGCCGGATTGAGGGACGACCCCAATGACCGCCACTGCCGCCCCCGCACCGATCGACGCTCAGGAGCAGATCGCTCGCATCGAGCGCATGAACGCCGAGACCCGGAAATTCGTCGAAGAGGGCCTGAAGCTTTCGGCAGAAGCTCGGAAGCTCACCCGCGAGGCCACAATTATTCCGTTCACGGCGATCTTCACTGCCTTCACGGCGGGCGCCGCGGTCGTTGGCGCGGTGGTCGCCCTGTTGAAGCTCTACGGCGCGTGAGCCCGGATCGACTCCGCGAGGTCCTGGCCCTGCTGCGCTGGTCGCAGCGGGGTCTCGCCGAGGCCCTGACCTGCGACGACCGTCTCGTGCGTCGCTGGGCTTCCGGCGACGCGAGCGTGCCGCCGGACGTGGTGTCGTGGCTCGAAACCCTCGCCGAGGCCCACGGCCAGAACCCGGCCCCCGATGGCTGGCGACGGCGGTCGGCCTAGTCGGCGCTCAGAGCGGGCCCGTCAGGCACGTCGTCCAGCGCGTCATCATCCGGTCGCAGCGCGCACGTCGAGAACTCGTAATCGTTGAGCAGGTGGTCCACGTGGGTATCCCACATCGCGGGTGAGAACTCGCCGCGGGCCAGGGCTTCCTCAACGCTGTAGGTGGTCTCGCCTCGCTGCCCGGTCTCGGTGTCGGCCCAACGGATCGTGACGGGCTCAATGCGCTGGTAGGCGATGGTCCGCGTGCCTTTGTCCGTGCAGATGCAGCGCTGCCACTCGGCGTCGCCTTCGAGGCCCGTCCAGATCCAGAACTCGGCGCCGATCTCGAAATTCTCAAGCCTCATCGGTCGCGCTCCGTACTGGCTGCCCGGTCCAGGGGTGGCGCGGTCAGATACCACGCATCGGCGCAGTTGATCCCGACTTCAGAATTGGCCGCTGACGGGCGTTCTCGTGAAGCAACCGCTAACTGCCGGGAAGCGGCGAACGGCTGCCGGCGGGCAGATTTCGAGCACCGCGGGCGTCTCGACAGCGGGCCCGTCTGCGCCCATCCTGATGCCATGCGCTACGCCCTCGCCACCCTCGTCTTTCTAGCTTCAACAAGCTGCGTTATTGCACAAGATCATCAGAATGAAGTTAAAGCGAAACTGGTAACTAATAAGCTAGTCTGCAATAGCTTGCAGGATGTCAAGGATCTGATATCGATGACTGGAAGGGGAGATGCGGGTATCCCGCTGGTGGTTGCCAAATTGCGGCAGAACGAATGTCGTCAATGGTTTGCTGGAACATTAATTATTGTAGAAAAAAGATCGTCGGTTAGAAATCCGACAGATGAAAGTGATGAAGTAATTCTATGCGCTCGCCGCGTTGATGGAGACGAAGCTCGATGCCTTTGGACCTTTCCGGGTGGCATCCAAGAGTAGCCTATATTGCATCTCAATGAGCGGATATTAAAATGCGCTACACCCTGGCCGCTGTGATCGTTGCCTTGTGGGCCTCGCCCAGCGACGCCGCTGGGCGAATCCCCTACGGCTCGCGCGTCGGCATGGAGGTTACAGTCACGGGGCTACAGGGCATTGGCACCGCAAACGCCGTGATCCACGTGCGGCATTCTCGTGAAAATGCTAAAGAATTTTGTGTAGAGTACTCGCAAGACAATTCGAACGAGTGTGTTCAACAGACGATGCGAGACGTGCGTATAAATGATGAACTTCGGGGGAATTGCCAATCTGGGCGGTTCACTACTCTTTGGGGAGATGTCCTGCGCTATGCTGGTCCGAACCGGCGCAAGGGTGATGGGCCGAAGTTTCTTATCATCGGCGCAAACGGACCATTAGATGCCTCGAACGCTTCAGGCTATTTCACCGCGCTCTCACAATTCAATGCTCTGTGCCCAGGCGTTGCTGGCACCGATCCATAATAATTAGCCATTTCGGTTTTTTCAGCCCTGCCCGTAGTTCACCGCCTGCGCGAACTGCCGCTCCTTGAGCCGGTCGCGCAGGTTGCTGGCAATCTCTCGACTGTCCCCCGCGCCGTTAAAGTTCATATCACCGTGGAAGTGCGTCTCAGTGCTGGACGTGCTGCTAGTGCGGTTGTCGTTCATGACCGATGCCAGCCGGTCAGCCTGCGCCGTCTGAGCAGACGCAACCACCGATGCGGCGCCGGCTCTCGCCGCCGGCGGGGTATCGCCGTACATGAGTGCGGCCATGGGCTTGCGGCGCTCGTCCTTCGGATCAGAAAGAATGTCGCGACGCGGCCCGCTACGCGCCCGATCTGCCTCGCTCATCGTCTGACCGGGAGCATCTGGCATGCTGTTCGGCTTCAACACTGCCGGGGCTCCGTTCGGGAGGATTTTGCTATCGGGCTTGGTCGTCGCAGATCGAATGGTTGCGAGGTCTTTTTCCCGCTGCGTTGCCTCAGCCGGGGCCTGCAATTGCGGAAGCCATTGACGGGCGCGGGCGGCTCGACCGCCTTCCTCCCCGGGGCCAAATCGCTCGCTCAGTCGCACACCATGGATTGCGGACTCTATCGACGGATTACCTTTTAGGATGGCTCCGCCACGTTCCGTATTCGCATTGTCGTAGATGCGATCCCCGGGCTTTGCGGAATGCTCCGCAACCCAGGCCTTTGTCTGCCACGCCGCATCATTGGCGTTTCCGCCTTGGCCCTCGATCCACGCTTTAATCTTCGGCCAGCGCCGGCTGTCCCACTGCCACAAGCCGTGATGACCATGGTTATAGCTGTTTTCCGGAACGGCCGGGTTTAGTCCGCTCTCAGTCTGCATTGAGCCTACAACGGCCGCGATGGCGTTGTCGTTGTAGCCGGCCGTGCGCAGCTCGCCGATGATGGCTTGAGCGTTCTGGCCGTGTGCCAGCTTGCCCATGCCGCGCGCAGCTCGTGTGCGGATCCCTGCACCGCCACGCCCCTCATCCGCTTCCGCCTCGCCCCCGCCGAGGATGCGCCGGCCGAACCGCTTGACGGAGTCGTAGGCCCCGCCGATAGCCCCGCGGATCCGCGCGCGCCGGTCGATGCCTTCCTTTTGCAGCACGGCTTGGTCGGGGTCTTTGGCGGCCTCCTCTGGCGTCTGATAGCCGTGGCCCGTCGCAGCGATGCCGATGGCGACCGGGATGCCGACGCGCGCCATGGCCGCCAGCAGCGAGGTGTCCCCGATCACCAAGGCGTTCTTGATCAGGGCGATGTTCGCCAACACCTTCGCGACGTTCTTCATCGCCCAAAGGCCGAAAAGAATTTCCGCGACACGGGTCCAGCCGCCGACAGCCTGGGCGGCTGCATTGGCACCTTGGATGAAAGCCTTGATGCCCTTCCCGACGTCATCCCAAGGGATGTTGCGCAGCTCGGTCGCGAACTTCGTGACCTCAGTCACGATGTCCTGTTTCAGCCACTCCTTGTTCTGGTCCAGCCAATCGGCGAACCGCCTCATCAGGTCCGTCAGGACCGGCGTAAGCGCCGTGCTGATCTTCCGGCCGAAGTCCGTCACCCGGTCGGACAGATCCTCATACTGCTCGCCCAGCGCACGCGCCGCGTCGGAGTCGGCCTTGGACACGAGGCCCGCCTTCTGCGAGCGGGCGAGCGCCTGCTCGACCGCCTTCCGGCCCTTCAGCAGCAGGTTGATGGTGGCTTCACTGTAGCCGGCCTGCCGTAGCAGGAAGCTAGCCTCCGACGCGCCGGACTTCTCGGCCGTGCCCCTAGCCGCCTCGGCGAGGTCGCCGAAGGACTCTTCCAGCCGGCCGTTCAGCCGGATCTGCTGGCCGCTGATGCCCTGGAGCCGGGCGAACGGGATCAGCGCCGAGGAATTGCCGCTCGTGCGCAGTTCGTTGATCGTGTCCGACAGGTGCTGGAACGAGGCAGACCCCTCGCCCGCCGTGCCACCCGCCCGCTTCACCGCGTTGTCGAAGGCCGCGATCCGCTCGGGAGCCACGCCCAACCGGTCGGCCATCCGGCCCATAGCCGCGTCGGCCTTGCCGATGTCGCCGATGAACTGCCCTACCGCCCGCCCGCCGGTGAAGACGGCGAACAGCTTGACTGCGTTGCGCGCGAGCCGACCAAGGGAGTCGGCCGCTTGGTCCTGTGCCCGCGCGATCTCCTTGGCACGTTTCTCGGCTTCCTTCGCGGCCTTGGCCTGCTCTTTGCCAATTTCCTTAAGCTCTTTCTCGACCTCCTTTTCCATCTGCCCGTAGACTTCGCGCGTTGCGGCAGCGAACTTGATGGTTTGACCGTGCGCAGTCTTTGACCCTCGGATAAAATCCTTAGGGTCCAGGCCCAGGGTTACGGTCAAGGCGTCGATAATTGTAGGCATTGCGGGCCTCAAACCTTAAGTTTCGAGCACGATAGCGTTGAAAACCACTTACCTTGAGGTTTTTCAGACTCAAGCTCGTGATAAAGATTGTTAATATACCAAGTGCCAGAGGCTGGCTTAAGATCGCTCTCAACCAAAAGGGCGCCACCGTACACGAAAAGCCCATTATACAGCGTTGTCACTTCAATACCGCCGGTCGTGTATGCTGGATAACCGCGCATGCCGGTCGAAGGGCTGACTTTAACAGGGCCACCCTGTCGGGATCCGCCTTTAGGCCAGATCGCAAGGGTGTCCTTCTCAATCACCCAATTGATGCCGGCCGCCTCGGCTAGTGATTTGATCTGCTGACGTGGTGAGCGCGGCAGATAAGGATTTTGAATTTTGCAGTTCACGTCGTTGTTTTCGAGCGTGAGCTGCGCCATGCCGGCCAGTTGCTTCATGAGGTCGGCAACATCCGTCGAGCCCCGCCGCGTCGTCGGCTCTGCGGTCTGCACGTTCTGATAGTGCCCGGCTAAGGCATCGATCCGAAGTGCTGCATAGGGCTGTGACCTGATGTCGGCGAACGCCTGGATGATCGTCCCCTTGAATGCGATGGACGGCGACGAGCCTTCTTCGCCAGCCAGGATCGTCACAAAGTTCTGACCGACCGCCGTCATGTCGGTTGGCAACGCCGTAAGTTGGTTCAGCATGGACAAGCTCAGGCCATAGATGCTGATCGTGGCCTTGCCCATGTCAGGACTGCCGGGCTGTTCAATCCCTGCCTCGACCCGGTGCCCTTTCAGGGTCGCGCTGTTCTTGCCGCCTGCAAAGGTGCCCTTGGCAAGCTGGATCTGAACGTCGATGAACTTGTGCGCGAACGTCATGGCCTACGTCCCCGCTGTCGGCGCAGGGCCGGTGCCGTGCGTGTGGCCCTGAAGGTCAACCTGATCCGCAGTTCCCTTGCCGGCCGTGATGTTGCCCGGCGCCGTGATGTTGCCCTTCTGATCGATCACCGCGCCGTTGAGGTTCCAGCCGGAGGCGGAACTGGTGAGCGTATTCTTGTTCATGTCGGCGCAATCAATGCCGCTGTCCGTGAACATGAAGTGCTGCGTCACGGCCTGTGATTTGCGCGGCAACACGCCGTGGAAAATGGCATCGGAGTAGTTGTTGCGGCGCTGCGATCCCGGGTTCGCTTCCTTCCAGTCGTTCGCCATGACTGACGAATGGTCCTGGTCGAGCACTGAGAAATTCGCGGGATCGCCGACCTGAGGATCATTGATGAAGACGCTCCCGCCAGGCTGATTTCGGGGGACGGGAATGTCATAGATGATCCCGTGCGATGTAGTCTGACCGGCACCATCCATCTGCCTGACGTGCGGCTTGATATCGACGGTGCAGGGCTGGGTTAAAGAGTTACGGTTGTGAACGGCGACAATCTCGGCGGTGAAGTGGAACCGTTTCTCGCCGAGGAACTGCTTCTGGTGAAATTCGTGCCGGTTCGTGTCCGAGTTGGCATCCGCCACCCGCATCTGTCCGACAGGATCTTTCCCATCCACACCGCCCGTGCCGCTGCTCATGTCTAATCCTCGGGGCTACTTCTGCGGCGTCAGCAGGCGTTGATTGTGCGCATCAATGCTGATGATCTCGACCATGTCGGCCAAGTCCTGCGATCCATAGACGGTATCGAGTTCGTCCAACGTCGCCATGCCGGCGCCGATGACCATCGCTAATGATGGTGAGATATTCTGATAGGTTCGCCACTTCCTAGGTAGCGCGTCGCCCCCGGCTGAGCCGAGGTCTAGGGGGCGACGGGATTGGTAGGGCGGACGTGCAAGTTCAGCACCTCGACCCGGAGCTTGAACCGGGTCAACACTTCCTCGATGTCGTCTTCCACCAGATCGCGGACGGTTTCGGGATGTTCTGGGTTCGGGCAAATCTGCACACACTCGAACATCTCTTGCATCAGGGGCTCGATTTCCTCCCACTTGATGCTGGACAGCGCCTGCATGCCCATCATGGCGAACCCAGCCATACCGGCCGACATGATCTCATCCGGCAGTTCGGCCCCAGCATGCGTGAGCGCCGTTAGTGCCCGGCCGCCCCAGTTCTCGGCGCGCCGGGCCGACATCTCCGTGAGCACATAGACCTTGCCTTCGTCCCGGCCGGGGCTAGCGGGGGCAATGACCCTGCCGTCCTCATCGGTCTTTGGTTCGGCCTTGATAGTCACCCGGGCTTGGCGCCTCGCCATGTGTCGACCCCTATAAAGATTTCGTTCGAGCGGTCGGGACCTGCGCGTTGCTCGGCTGGGTGCCGAGCTGCGCTTTAACCGATTGGCTCGGTACGGCCTGGAGCGGGATGATCTGCATGGCCGCCCTCAAGCTCGGTTGGCTTGGACGAGAGCGGCACCGGGTGCCGTCGCAGTCGAAGACGGCATGTCCTTCGCAACCGGATCGGCGATCTCTCGGTGGATGGTACGACGGACCAGTTCCGAGACGCTCAGACCAGCACGTTCAGCCGCAGCGCGAACAGCATCGCGAAGCGGCGGATGCATTCGGACGAGGATCTGTTGTGAGAACACCATCGGCGGCTCCATGTCGCCACCGACGATAGATTAACTGCGCAGTTCTACAAAGAAGACGCAAGTCTTTCTGGCTGCAACTGCTTCGCTAGTCTCATGTGGTTCAATGGTCGCGAAGATTTTTCTAATCTTTCATCTTAGGCGGGTCCTTCATGAGGAAGGGGTGCTCCAGCGCCATATAGTCGGCGATCGTCGCCTCGGAGCGGTGCAACCACACGCGGCGGATGCCCTCCATGACATCCTTCAGGTTCAGATCGTAGGCGTCCAAGTTCGCCTTATCGGAGCACCAAGGCACACCTTGCGCTTTCTCAATCGCCGCGATGGCGCGAGACAGCGTCATCAGCAGATTGCCGGTGTCACCGTCTGAAATCGCGCCTGTAACCTGCTCGATGAAGTCCATCATCTTCTGGTAGCCGCGATCCTGGTCGTGGAAACTCAGTTCCAACCGGAACTCGACCTCCTGCGCCAGTGAGCGCCCCGACATGATCGCCGCATGATCGATGCGCCCGCGAAGCGCGGGTGTTGTCCGCACGCTCATGGGGATGCGCTTAGCCTCCTTTACCTCGACGCGGTCGGTCTCGGGGGCCGTGTCCTTTGCCATAGCCGCTTCCGTCTCACTGGTTTCGGGTGATGCACCCATAACGACGACGCGTCACATTGGCAACAACCGATGCACTGGACACACAACGATGCACCCGTTACACAACAAGTGACGCGCGATACCGCTCGCGCCCGTGGAGGTGACGAATGTCGGTCGTTCAGAAGATCCTTGCCGGGAAGACGGTCGATGTCCGGCCCCTCGCGGCTGAAGCCGGGGTGTCGGCGCCCACGCTCTACCGAGCGATCGAGCGCGGCGAGATCGAAGCTATCAAGATCGGGTCGCGGGTGATGATCCCCGCCCACGTCGCTCGCAAGCTGCTCCGGATGCCCGAGCCGCCGGTCGCCGCCTGATCCTCGCCATCGGCGGGGTGCGCCCCGCTGGCCGCTCAACACCAGCGCCGATGCGGCCGGTGCCTCAGCAGGACGAACAACACCCCATGAACGAAGAAACCCGCGCATCGCGCGGGGCGACGGCGGGTCTCGGAAATGCGTTCTTGGCAGCACGCACTGAGACATATGCCCCAGCCCCTGCATCCCTTCAAGCCCGATATCTCGCCCGCCGCTACGGATTGGCGCCGGGTGTAGCCGCCGCTACCGCAGCGCTCGCCTTCACTGTCACCGAGACGTGGAGGACCGCTCGATGATGGCTTCCAGCCCTTACGGCACCTTCCCCACGCCCTACGGCGTCACCGTGCCGGTCTATCTGCCCACCCAAATCGATCCGACCGCCCCAGAGCAGGTCCTGTTCAGCATGGACGGGACTGCGATCTTCGCAGGCATCCACGACGTGGCGGAGCGCAAGCGCTTCGCTGCCGATGCGCGGCGCCTCGGGCGCATGCCCAACTTCGAGGACTACGGTGGCGGCCCCGTCCCCAAGGTGCTGCTCTCGAAGCCGCGCGAGCCCGTCTATCCGCGGGTCAGCGGCATGGAAGCCGACGTGCCGATCGAGGCGTGGACCACCGGCATGCTCGACCACTTCCGGTGGTGTGACCGGGCCGAATTCCTCATCGAGCTTATCGGCGAAAATCAGGAGCAGGCGACCTGGAGCCGTGATGAGATCGTGGAGGAGATCTACCCGCTCGGCCTCTCGATCGTGCTCACGGCCGCTCTCGAACACCTCTGCGAAATCGAGATCGACTGCATCGAGGCAGCCGCGCTCTACGCCCTGACCGAGCATGAGGAGTGGCGCAAGGCTGGGATCGCGTGGCTGCGGCCATTCCGCGAGACGTGGTTCCGCGACTGGCGGGATGGCCACCCCCGCTACGGCGCGTTCGCCCGCCGGATGGTGAAGGTCTTCGCTCTCCCGCAGTGGCTCGCCGAGACGGGAGGCGGCCTATGACAGCGCTCCCCGACGCCCTGGCCGTGAAGGTTGGCAAGATCATCGGCCAATTCGGCAGCGACAACCCCCACGTCATCACGACGGCGGCGGCGGTCCTCCGGAGCACCCTGTCATCGAACGGGTGCGATCTGAACGACCTCGCGGAGCACATCACCCGGCCGCGCGAGACCATCAGGTACATCGAGCGAGCCCCGCAGCGGCAGGAGCCGCCTGCCTATCCGTTCGGGGCGTGGCGCCACGCATCCCATCGACCCAGTGGGAGCAGCGCGCACCGATACCTCGTGGTCCGATGCCAGAACGCCAGCGCGGGCCGTCTCTCCGAGTGGGAGGCGAGCTTTCTGCTCAGCATCGGCCAGCGCCTTGAGCGCGGGCTCAGCCTGACCGCGAAGCAGGCCAGCACCCTCACGACCATCGCCGAACGGCTGGGGGTGGCATGAGCGTCCGCATCCGCACCCTCAAGGCCGCGTTCGGCGGTGATCTGACGAATGGCGGCCGGACGCTGCTCTGCGCCACCACCGGCCACGGCCCGAAGGATCGTGGCACCTCCTACACAGAGCGTCTGGGCGCGCCGGGCGACCTGCTTGTCCACGTCCACAACGGCACCGCAGCCGACGCCCTCGCCGCGAAGGACAGGGCGCTGGAGGTTCTGGGCGAGCGCCGCGAGTTCGCGGGCCGAGACCGCGAGCCTGATCCGATCGAGGTGATGCAGCGTCGGGAGCAACGTCGCAGGGCCGAGGCGCAGGAGCGTGCCGAAACCGAGTGGCGTCAGCGTCGGATGGTAGAGATGTGGCGTGCCGGGCAGGACCCGCGCGGCACGGCTGCCGTCACCTACTACCGCAGCCGGGGCCTCGACATCGGCGACGACATCGCCGGTTCGGTGCTGCGCTTCCACCCGCGCGCTCGATGGGCCGATGGGGCCGCGCCGACGATCCTGGCGGCGCTGCGCGACATCAGCACGGGCGAGATACGCGGGTTGCACCGGACAGCCCTCGACGCGACCGGGCGCAAGATCGGCCGGAAGATGTTCGGCGTGGCGATGGGCTGCGCCGTCATGCTCGACCGCCTCGACCCGGCGAACGGGTTCCTGATCGTCGGCGAGGGCGTCGAGACCACGCAGACCGCCCGTCAGCACCTCGGGCTGAAACCCGCCTGGGCACTCGGCTCATCGGGCGCCATCGGCGGGCTACCCGTCCTCGACGACGTGCACACGCTGATCGTGTTGGCCGAGCGCGACGAGAACGGGGCGAGTGAGCGGGCGATCGAGCGGGTCGGCGAGCGCTGGCACGACGCTGGGCGGAACGTCGAGGTCGTTTGGCCCCCCGAAGGGCTGAAAGATCTCAACGATACGGTGCGGGAGGACTCGACGGCATGCCGGTGAACGGAACAGCCGAGGCCCTGAACCGCATCCGCCGCGAGCCCTTCGGGGCACGGGCTCACCAAGGTGCAGGCCGGGCGGGCGGACAACCCTTCGTCGAGCGCGACCGTATCGAGATCGCGCCCGCCATGAGCGCCGCGCCGATCTTCCCCGTCGAATATCTGCCCACCGCGATGCGCGAGGCCATCGAGGCGCTGGAGTACCACGTCCAGGCGCCGCGCTCGCTCTGCGCGCATTCGGTCCTGTCAGCCGCGATGCTTTGCTGCCAAGGGCTCGCCGACGTTCAGGTTGAGGGCTTGCCGACGCCGCGCCCCTTGTCGCTGTTCATGCTCGCGGTCGCTGTTTCGGGCGAGCGCAAATCCGCCTGTGATGATCTGGCGCTCGTGGCGGTGGCCAAGGCCGAGGCGCAGCTCCGGGCGGAACACATCGAAGACCTGCGCGAGTACAAGGCGTCGTTCGCCGCCTGGGAGGCCGAGAAGAAGAAGATCGAACGAGACAAGATCAGCCACGACGAACGCCGCCAGCAGCTCCGCAACCTACGTGAACCGGACCTGCCGCTCGCCCCCGTGATCCGCGCCAAGGAGCCGAACCTGGAGGGCCTGCTTAACCTCCTCCAGATCGGGCGCGGCTCCATCGGTATCTTCACCAGCGAGGGCGGCCAGTTCCTCGGCGGCCACGGCATGGGTCAGGAGGCGAAAACCCGCACGGTCACCGGCCTGTCAGAGCTATGGGACAGCGGCTCGGCCCAGCGGGTGCGGGCGCGCGAGACCCTGTTCCTCGTGGGCTGTCGGGTCGGGATCAGCCTCGCCGCGCAGCCGCGCGTCGCGTCGGCCCTTCTGGGTGACGAACTCGCGAAGGATCAGGGCTTCGTCGGCAGGTTCCTCATCACCATGCCGGACAGCCGCATCGGGCTGCGCCAGATCCGCGGGACCGATCCGAACGCGGATGATCGGCTCGCGGAATTCCACAACCTGTGCCGCCGCTGCCTGAACGCGGGCCTGCCGCTTCGCGAAGGCACCCGCAACCAACTTGAGCCGCCGATCCTGCACCTCGCAGCCGATGCAGCCGTTCTGTGGCGCCAGTTCGCCCAGTCGGTTGAGGACGGGTGCGCGCCGGGCGGCCCTTGGGTGCCGGTCCGGTCCGCAGCCCTGAAGATGGCCGAGAACGTCGCTCGGATCTCCGCGATCCTGACGGTGTTCCAGGCCCCCGAAATCGCACGGGCCAGCCGCATCACGGGTGCGGCGCGAGACCTTGAGACCACCATCACCGCCGAGACGATGGCCGCCGCCGCGGCTGTCGGGATGTTCTACCTCCAGGAGGCGTTGAGGCTCACCGGCCACGCGATCCTCGACCCGGAGACGCGGGCACAGAACGACCTCTCCGAGTGGTTGGCGGAGAAGTACAAGCCGGGCGACCTGACGGCGCCGAGCATCATCCAGAAGATGGCCCCCAACCATCTGCGGACCGACGCCGCAACCCTGCTGCGCCGGATCGAAGCCCTCATCGGGTTCGGGCGGCTGGAACCCTCCGGCAAGCAGAAGATCGACGACAAGACCTACCGCCAGACCTTCCGCGTACTCGGGGAGGCGACCTGATGGCTGGCGACCTGCCCCTGTTCGACCCGTTCAAGGCACTGGAGGAGATCCGCCGCGAGGGGCGCCGGAGTACGCCTCCAGAACTTCCGCAAAAACTTCCGCAGCAGGTTGCGGAAGCAATTCGCGAACAGGACCAAAGGCTTGACCCTACTTCCGCAACTTCCGCAACTTCCGCAGGGGGTCCGAGCCCGCACGCTCTCGCGCACGCCCGCGTAAAAGAAGAAGAAGGAAAAAATAATTCAATTATTACATATACTTACGCGAGGGACGAGCACGCGCAGAGCCTCGCGACAGCGCGCACGCTTGATGGGGTTGCGGAAGTTGCGGAAGCTGCGGAAGTTTCGCTAAGTGCTTCAGATATAACGATAAGCCCCAAAAACGGGGTTCCGGAAGTTTCGCAGGATGGGTTGCGGAAGTGGCGTTCAGCCCTCGCGGGGCTCTCGCCGGACCGGGCTCCGTGCCCCGGCTACCGTGGTGACGAGTGGCCCCGCACCCTGGTTCGTGCCCTCGATTTCCTCGACACCTTCGGCGCGCAGGCCGAAGCTTTGGGCTGGACGTCGAGCCGGCTGTTCGGCGTGCATGCGACCGCAGGCATCGTTCGCGTAGACGCCTGCGGCGCCCTCGTGCTGCCGATCGCCGGCACGGTCCGCGCGATCACGGCCACGGAAGTCTCGTTCGGCCACCTGACGCACCGTGAGAAGCCCGGCCAGCCTCAGGGCGTCCCGTGGTGGGAGTGGGGCCGATGATCCCCGCTGCCGACCGCTGGGGCCCGTTCGCGGATAGGATCGATCCCGCCGAGCGGCTTGCCCGACTTCGTGGCCTGCGGGCGACCGCCCGCTTGCTCGCGGGTCCGCGTGCCGCTGACCTGTGCCGCTTGCTCGCCCGCGCTGAGGCCGACGTGAGCGCGCTGGAACCCGCCTGCCGGGCTCTCAACGCCCTGCCAGCCAACGACCGCCGCCAAATTTGGGCCGCCTACGCCGCCCTTGCACGCGCAGCTTGAGGAGATGACGATGCACGCCACGGAAATCGACCGCATGTGGTTTCGGGCTCACCCGAACCGTGAGTATCGCCTGCGCCGCCAGACGCCCGCCGAGGTGCAGCGGTGGCCTGTCCAGCCCGGCCCCGACTTCGACGCCTGGTGCATCATCCGCCGGATCGATGGCGTGATGGAGCTGTTCGCCATCAAGGCCGGCGAGACCTGGGACGATCACGACCTGGAGCTTGAGCTGTTCTTCGACAGCCTCCGGGAGGCGGCATGAACGCGACCCCCTCGCGCGCATGCGCGCCCGTGAGCGAGCAGAGTGTGCAGGGTGCGCGTGGCGATAGCCTTGAAGCTGCCGCCGACGCCCTGCTGCGCATTGTCGTAACAGGCGAGCGGGAGCGCAGCGCCGTCGCTAACCCCGATTGGGCGCCTCGCCGTCCCTGGACCGACACCCTAGCCCCCCCGCCGACCGATGCCCTTGACGTGGCCGGTCTCGCCGTGGACCCGATCGGCGTCGCCTGCCGCACTGAGCTGCGCCGGATCGGTCATGCGCTCCACGCCGCCAACCCGGACGAGGACTTCGTCGCCCTGTCCGTCGAGATCGCCGAGATGGACCCGACGCACGCGGGCTGGCGCGCGATGGTCCTGGAAATGGCGTGGCATGGGATCGGAGGGCCGACGCCGTGATTGCCGCTCTCCCCGATCCGCCGACGCCTGCCAGCATCCTCACCCTGATCCACGGCATCGAGCGCCACGGGCCGACAGCGCCGGCAGCCATCGCCTTCCGGTCCGCCCTGTTCCGTGCCGGCCTTGAGGCGGACGCAGCCGGCGGTCTCGCCGCCCTCGACAGGCTGATGGATGCGGCCACAGCGGTAGATCCCGACCGCGCGGACGCCCGCACCGCGATCCTGAGGGCGGCTTGGGCCGATCTGCTCCCCGGACCTGGTGGGAGGGCTTGGCCATGACAGCCACGGTCACAGGGGGCGACAAGCTTGAAGCGCGCCTGAACGAGATCGCAGCCAACCTACGCCGCGCCTCAACCGTCGAGGTCGGCTGGCTCGACGGGGCAACCTACCCCGATGGGACGCCGGTCGCCCTCGTGGCCCTCATCAACGAATTCGGCAACGCGGCTCAGGGCCAACCGCCGCGCCCCGCCATCCGCAACACCATCGCGGTCAAGGCGACGGAGTGGCAGGCCAAGTTCGCGGTGTTGCTCACGGCCAACCGCTACGACACGGATAAGGCGCTCGCGCTCATGGGTGAGATCATCAAGGGCGACCTACAGCAGGCCATTACCGAATATTCCGGGCCGCCGCTGAAGCCATCCACCGTCGCGCGGAAGGGGTCGGACAAGCAGCTCGTCGACCAAGGCATCGAGCTTGCCGGTATCAACTACCGGGTGAAGTGACACTGCCTGAAGGTCAATTAGATCGTCAAAATTGGCCCGTGAGACGCATTCTCTGCCTCGACGCATGGAGGTTCCGACAATCAAAGGAACGCCGTCCTGAGCCAAATTTGGCAATCTGAACGGCAAGCACGAGGATCAACGATGCCCTATCCCAATTCTAGCGCCGACGATGCAGCTTGGTTCGAAACCCATCCTGATCGTGGCTATCGCTGTCGTCACCGGACCGGTGCCGAGAAGGGTGCGGATCGTGCCGCCCTGTCCGGCCCTGCCTACGGTCTCGTCATCATCCGCCGATGCGACGCACAGGCGGCCACCCTGTGGTCGGCCAACCCGAGTCTGTACGTCAACGGCGATGACGAGACCTTGGCTGACTGGTTCGGTCACTATCAAGACCGTGCGGCATGAGGTGAGCATTCTCATCGCCGCATGCCAAATGCTTGGTGAGATGCTATCTATCGCCTGAACTTGGATTTTGGACACGTTTCAATGCCTGTCGACAGGACCTCGAATAGTCTGAGCAAGCGCCTGGCGAAGCTGGAGAGCGCCATCCGCCCGCCGCAGCATCGCACGGTGCGCCACTTCGCGATCAAGGGGCCGCGGGATCTGCCTAGAGATGCCGCCGTCGCCTTCCTCCGGGAGTGTGGCCACGACATCCGCGATGACGAATGCGCCATCATCCGCGTCATGGTCGCGCCTGGGTACGACCTGCCGCTGAAGGACATCACCGACAGGTGCGGGCGATGAGGTCGTGGCTGTTTTTTGGCTGTTCTTTACAGCCACGCCGAGCCGCAGGGGGTGAGTATGCCGGGTGATGGTCGGCCATTCGGGCAGGGCCAGAGCGGCAACCCCGGCGGCCGTCCGAAGGGTGCCCGCAACCGGTCGACCGAGGCCCTGGAGACGATCCTCGACGGCGAGAGCGAGGCCCTAACCCGCAAGGCGATCGAGATGGCGCTGGAGGGCGACACGGTCGCGCTGAGGATGTGCCTCGATAGGTTGATGCCCGTCCGGAAGGATCGGCCGATCACCTTCACCCTGCCGGAGATCGAGACCGCGGCCGATCTGACCAAGGCGACGCGGGCACTGATGCAGGGCGTGGCGGACGGTGAGATCACCCCGAGCGAGGCGGCCGAGCTGTCGAAGCTGGTCGACGCCCATGTGAAGGCCGTCGAGGTCCGAGACGTAGCTACCCGGCTCGCCGCACTGGAGCAGGCCGCAGAGCAGACATCGACGGGAGGGAAGCGGCAATGGCGGGGCTGATTGATCGGATAGCGCGGTTGGAGGCGGCAGCCGTCCCGCCATCGACCGGCAAGCACCTCACCTTCCAGGTCGAGGCCCCGCACGGGACGCCAACCAGCGACATCATCGCCTTCTTGCGGAAGCGTGGCCACGCCATCCACGAGGGTGACGACGTGTTCGTCATGAACGTCGGCGCCTACGGGATGACTGAGGGCGATGCGCCGCGGGACCTATCGCCCGCCCTTCTGACGGAGGAAGAGCGCGCGGCGGCCCCGCCGGCTGGACGGTGGCCGAAGGGCTGCGAGTGGTTCACGTTCAAGCTCGATAGCCCGGGGCTGCACGGATGAGCCTGCGCCTCGCCGAGCGGGTCGCCCGCCTTGAGCAGCGGCAGGCCACGGCGCAGAGCGACGGCCCCGCCATGCCGCCCGGGCTCTACGAGCACCTGCTGCGCGATGCGGTCCAGCACCTCAGCGACTACCCGAACAGCGAGGCCGACACCCTGAACGACGGGCTCGCCCGCCTCTTGGGCTACAGCGACCTCGCCGAGGCCGATGCTGCCACCGAGACGGCCCCCGAGCTGCGGCGCTCTACGGTTGCCGAGGCTCGGCGTCGCCGACTTTCTGATGGAGTCGGTTGATAGCGCTTGCATGCCTGATCACGATCCGGTGTCAGCCGACCGCCAGACACCAAGCGGCAAAGGTTTGTGATATCAGACTAATTTCGTGTCGGTGACCCGCTTCTGATCAAGCGCCCGCACCGGCTCGTACTGCATGCCGCGATGCGCAACGCCTGCCGTGTGCGTCACCCGATGGCGTCGCAGCTCAAAGGTGAAGCGGTGACGAGGTGGCCGTAGACGATGAACCTGCGGAACATCCAGTACCCTTTCCTGTTCGAAGTTCCTGTCTTGAAGCACATGGCCGGCTTCGCTGGCCTGCTGAAGCGCGATCCGCGCGGTTGGCCATCGGACAGGCCGGTCGTCGGGATGTTCCTCTGCCTCGACCCGCTGATCTTCTGCTGCCAACCACAGCCGCGACCGTTCGGAGTGGCACATCACTTGGCTACTCGGTTTCCGGACGAAACGTTCGTCTTCTTGGTACCGATTACGATGAGCTTGGAGCGCAGGGTGAACGCGCTCGCACTGGCCGCTCAGCACCGCCGGTTCCAGAAGACGCATCCGCGTGCGAGCCTCATCATCTTAGCCAACACTCGCGACGAGGAGAGGCTGCTGCGACGGCTCGGAGTCGACGTGCGATATGCCCCGCAGAACATGTTCGTCGACGAGGGCATGTACCACCCGATCCCGGGGTGTAAGCGGCGGTTCGATGCGATCTACAACGCCCAGCTCGCCCCCTTCAAACGGCATGAGCTCGCGCGCAATTTGCCGAGCTGCGCTTACGTCACGAAGATGTTCACCACGTGGTCGCCGCAGCTGAAGCGGCAGCATCTGGGCAAGTTTGTTTGCAGCCTTCCGTACAACCACGTGATCCTGAACGACGTGACCGCGGATGACGTCGTCCCCATGGACCACGTGAAGGTGAACCGGGCGATGGCGTCGGCTCACGTCGGCCTGTGCCTGTCCGGGCTTGAGGGCGCGATGTACGCGAGCATCGAGTACCTGCTGGCTGGGTTGCCGGTGGTATCGACGCGTAGCCGAGGCGGGCGCGACGTCTTCTTCCACCCGGACACGACCCTGATCGTGGACGACGACCCGCGCGCCGTACAGGATGGCGTCGTGGCGATGAAGGCGCGTGCGCTACCCCCGGACTACGTGCGCGCCACGACACTGCGCCTGATCGCTGAGGAGCGTGCGCACTTCAATGTCTTCATCGACGGCCTGCGGGGGCGGCAGGTCGACCGCACGGACCCCCGGTGGTCGTTTGAGTACGCACACAAACTCGCTCGGTTCGGCTCCATATCCGAGTTCGAGGCACTGGTTCGCGCGCGTTGAAGCCCTCTGCTCCTACATGTCCTGGAACCGCGCCGAGCTTTCGGTCGGAGCCCCCCGCGGCTCACACGATCCGGGGCGGGGCGTCGGCGGTGAGACGGCCGACCGGGCGCCAAACGTTCTTGCGTAGCCCAAGTTGTTCCAGCCGGTCGAGCAGCCACCATCCGATCCGGGTTCGCCAGCGGGCCAGACCGGTGAGCGACCAGATGTCGACGCCGGCCAGGGGCAGGAACGGGTTGTGCCGATCGTAGGCCCAGACCTCAATGCGCACTGCCGGCCGCAGCGACGGCCCGCGGGCATGGAAGCCCACCGTGTCGCCCACCACCAGCGTGTTGCCGGGGACCGCGAAGGCCACCGGGTCGGGATAACCCATCCGCTTCAGCTCTGCCGGAGTCGCCCGGAACGAGCCTCGCCCGCTGAGGCGGTCGCGGCCGCTCGCCGCGTTGATGGCAGTACGGCGCTCCCAGGCGAGCCGTCGCTTGGTGAGGCGGTGCGAGCCCGGGACGTAGGTGAACGGCCCCTCGTCGGCGGCGACGTCGGTGAGGAATAACCACGCCTTCATGGTGGGGTGGAAGGTGTCGATGTGGAAGTTGGTCTGCGGGTCCGGGGGCGCGTCGGTGACATGTGACAGGATCGTCTGCACGGTCAGGATCGGCTCGCAGTTGAAACTCGCCACGTAGCGCAGGAGGTTCCGCCACTCTGGCAGGGCCAAAAGCCTGCGCATCGCCGGCATGCGCGTGAGCGTCCCGGGGTCGAGCGGGATGCGGCGGGTGACAGTGTCGCCCTGGATCTGCTCCCTGCCCTGTGCGGTGATGTTGGTCACCTCGGTGTAGACGGCCCGGTGCAGATCGGCGGCCATGAAGTCGGCGCGCCGGATGAAGCCGTCGCGGGCGAAGTCGGTCCGGTCTTGTGCGCTCACCAGGTGGGCGAGCTGGCGGCGGCGCAAGGCCGCCATGGCGTGGGCGAGCCGGACGCGCATCGTGTGCAGGCCAGCCCGGTTGAGCCGCTCCGAGCCGAGGATGGGATTGTCGACGAAGGATTTCGCTCCGGTCGCGAGCTGGGCCACCCAGAGCGGCGACTTGAGGGTGTTTCGTAGGAGCTGAGTGATCGCCATATTTGCTGACCCGAGGCGGAGTGAGCCAGCTCCCCCGTAGCCAGCACCAGCATCCGATCGATGAGTCGAGGCCAAATTTTGGCTAACAACCTTTTTAGTGGTAGAAATGTTCACATTTGCGCGAGCGAAATGGCGTTAGTAGTCTCGCGTTGCCTGATAACCACAACCGGCATAGCAATAGATTTTAAAACTCGTAGTTCGTGTCTTGCCGTTTATAGAAACTCGCTTCCCGAGTGCCCCTTGAAGGCGTTCGCCCGCTGGATGTAGCCGATCACGGTCCGCGGGTACCAGTGGCTCAGACAATCATCTTTCCCTTATGGCCGCGACCTGGTCCAGGCTTTCGGTGATGCTCTACTCGTTGTTTTTCACCGACCAGCACCGGTGTCTCACCTTCGCTCAGCACCGACATGACCACCGCGCGGAAATCGTTGCATAGCCGCGGCTCCATGGCCTCACAGGCACGCGGACAGATCGTACGCCAGGCCTCCCGATCGACGCGCGCGGAGCGGTGTTGGTTAGACACGACGACGCTGAACGATAACCCGCAGTGCGGACAACAAACGGGCACGAAGCGCATGACAAACCCCGGGGGCATCGAGAAACGCTTCTCGGGCGACGCTCGTCCAGCGGATTGTATTCAAAATGCGATGGGCGCGGGATCGAGCAATCTGCTTGCGAACGCATCAGCCAACTCGATGCCGACGAACTGCTCAGCGTCCGCGTTTGTCTGCCGAACACCCTCAGCACTCACCGCGGGCACGTCGCCGCCACCGCGCGCTACACAGTAGCCGTCGCTGCGGCGCGAACGCCGAACGGCACAGGGCCGAACCACGTCGTCACGGGATCCGGCCCGCTCTCTCATCACGGACGCATCGTCACCGACCCGTCCTCTGGGTCGACCGCCTCGACGCACGGGCCCGCCGAGACCGATCGCGCCGACCGTATCATCGAGCCCGCGATTGCACGCTGCTGCAAGGGCGTCGCTGGAGACAGTAGGTAGGACGGGCATAAGGCTGCGCACCAAGACGGACACGACGGTCACACGTATGGTCGGGTGAAAGGGCAACCCATCCCGACTGCGCTCGACGGCAGAGACGACGTTATCGGCGATCAGCGTGGCGAACCGCTCAAGGTCGGGGCTCGGCATCATCTCGGAGGTGCCTACAAGAAGAGAACTTCTTCAGCATATCGTATTGCGTTTTGCCGGGCACCGATAGATCGTTATGTCTTACTCAAAATCAGGTGCATCGTGAGCAAGAACGTTGAAACCATTGAGGCCCAGGCCGTCAATTTTATTGAGCTGACGGCTGGCATCGTATCGGCCTACGTGTCCAAGAACTCGGTACGGCCTGCCGACATGGCGGAGCTGATCGCCAGTACGCACGCTGCACTCACGGGGCTTGGCAATGCCGGCGCACGTGCTGCTCCTACCACTGAGAAGCTCACACCCACCCAGATCCGGAAGTCGATCACGCCAGACGCGCTGATCAGCTTCCTCGATGGCAAGCCGTACAAGACCTTGAAACGGCACGTCACCGGCAACGGCATGACAATCGAGCAGTACCGCGAGCGCTTTGGATTGCCGCGGAACTACCCCTCAACGGCCGCCAGCTACTCGGCGCAGCGCTCGGCGCTCGCTCACAGTTTCGGGCTGGGCCAGAAGCGCAGGGAGGCAGCTCCGAAGGTTGCTGAGCCATCGGCGACCATCTCCGACGAGCCGAAGCGTGCTGGCCGGCCGCGGAAAATGAAAGAGCCAGCAAATAATTAAAGCAGTGCTACTGTGTGAGTCGCAGTGCTCCAATGCTAGCCTGAATTTGCTGGAAGGCTGAAATCAGATCATCCGACGTGTTAGCGATGAAAAACTGATTTGCTGATGAGGCGCAATTCTTTAGCAGTGCTTGGCCCGCAGTGTCGATTGGATCGGACGGAATACTAAAACCGATCGTGTAAACTGAGATATTATTAGCCTTCGCGTTGGTGCACGCTTGAGCAGTCAGGGCATCGAGTGCATTCCTTGAACTCGTTGTGTCGTAAATGTTTTGGTTCGTGGAAGGTAGTCGCGGGTTTGGTGTTGTACCGTTGGCGTTCTGAAAGTAGCCGGCAGCAAAATACATAGATACATTCGGAGAGTATGGATTTGTTGCCCAGCTGTTCGTTCCGTCAGTCATCAAGATGATGATTTTGTTGATGGTTGTTGCGTTTGAACTGCTGGAACTTGAAGAGTAAGCGCTGCCATCAGCGAAGACGCTGATCGGTGAGAGCGTCCGCCAACCCCACATGAAGCCTTCGTGGATGTTGGTCGAGCCTAACGGTGCCATGTTGCTGATCAAGGTCTTCAACGTAATCGTATTATTCGTCAGTCGCTGCAGCGGCTGGGTGGTGCATCCGAAATTAGGGCCATTCGGGACGCCAGTGGACGCATTCGAGCTTGTTGGAGCTGGGTTGGCAGGGCTAACATACTTACACGCACGGCCCTCAGCTGTGTTGAAGGATGTTCCAGAAGCCATTATTGGGCAACTGCCGGACTTGCTGCTGTTATCATCGTCAATATAGCTGTTAAAGCTATAGTATGTATTGCCATTGACGTTGAAACCAGCATATGTATTGCTAGAGTCGCCAGGTTCGTCAGGAGCCAGCAACGGTATGTAGTAGGAGTCTTTGTTGCCGCTGGTCGGTGCTCCATCTTGTACGTTCAGGGGATATGGCAGCGTTTCCAGGCACCCCGCCCAACCCCAGCCGGAGTAAGCTGCTTTCAACTTTGTGAAAATATCGAACCGGCTCGTGAAGCTCGAGCTGCTCGGGGAGAGTATGTTGGTCCAGTGCAAACTGGATTGTCCGTTTTGATCGATCCAGGAAGCATATCTGTACGTTGATGGATCAACGGCCACCGCAGCAGCGAACGGCACGATCGAGATCCTAGTTGCGCTCGAGAAGGCGCTGTTGGTGTAGACATAGCTGACGAAGTTCGTCGCGGCAGTTTGAACCGCCTGCAGCTTCGTCTGTCCACCGCTCGACTCGGCCATCGATCCGGTATTGTCGAGCACGAGGGCAATCTCGAATGTTTTAGGGAGCGGCGTGGCGCATTGTGATTTGGCGCCCGGATTGATGACCGTCGTCCCTGTGAGTTTTCCGAAAAAGACCGACGATTGCTTGTGCGCCGTCAGAGTGATCTGGCGCGGGTTGCTGGTGATCACCAGAGGATCGACCACGAGGTTCGGCGCCCCCATCGCTCCGATCATCGCCGTCTGGGCTAAGGCGTTTAGATCCGACGTCGAGGTCGTGAGCGGCGTCTGGCAAAGGAGGAGTGCAGTGCCGTCCGTCGCGGCTTGTAGCTTCGTCTCGACCCGAGTTGCGAAGCCGTAATCGATCGCCGCCCCACCGAACATCAACATCGGCACGCTGAGGAACGCGAATAAGATAGCGACATTGCCGCCGCGATCCCGGGCGATCCTGTTCCAAGCCCCTTGGCGCAGTTCATCAGGGTGTCGAGCCATTGCACGCCATCGCGTTGGAGGCCGGCACTACGACCTCGGTGTAGGTGTTCGTTCCATAGGTCTTGCCGCCCCGCGTCGGCCACGGGACGCTGGTCGAGAAGGTGATCGTGTTGCTGACGCCCTTGGCGAGTTGGATCAGCGCTCCCCCAATCATCGGGGTGTAAACAATGCTGACCTCAGCCAAGACATAACGCATGCCCGCGGTCTGGTAGCCCGGTGGCACAGTCAGGCCAGTGGCTGTCCCTGTACTGCGGGGGCTGGCATTGGCGTTGGCGACGCTGGAACAAACGGTCGGGATCAGGTTCGCACCGTTTAGGCCGACGCCCATGGCGCTGACTACGATTTTCACCGTCGAGGTATTGAACGGGCGCATCACGGTGGTGGCGGAGGCGACGATGTCGTTCATCAGCGTTGCACTGATCGGGTTCTGCGTGTCGCCTTGCCCTGTCAGATCGGCGACCGTGCGAGCGAGCAGGGTCAGCTTGCGCCATTCGTCGATGGCATGCGCTAGTTCCGTCATGCCCGCCCAGATGGCGAGTAGGACCGGCAGTATCACGGCAAATTCCACGGCGGCGGTGGCACGGCGGTCGCGCCACATGCGCCCAGCCCAGCGAGCGAAGCACCTCAGCACGGGCTCGTCCCGACAATCTGGTACGGCTCGGTGCGGAACACCGCCGTCGAGGTGAGAAGGCTCGATCCAGCACCCGTGCCGCTGCTGAACTTCCGCGTGTTCAACCCCATCAGGTTGAAGAAGGTCGGGAACTGCACGGCGGCGGTGACGATGACGATCGTGCCAGGTTTGGCGCAGGCGTAGTTGGTGCCGAAACTCGTGTTCCACGTCCCGGTCGTGGCGTTGATCGGCGTCGACGCGGTGGCGCCCGCGAAGGTGCTCGACGTCGCGACGTCGATCTTGACAGCTTGGCAATTGAAAACGTTGACGATGGTGGCGGTCGCCGGCCCGCACATCGTCGTCTTCAGGGCCGCCAGCAGGGTTGCGGCATCGGTCTGGCCAGCATTGGCGATCTGGAATTGTCCGGTGAAGATCGTGCGGACCGCATTTTGCAGCGCGCGATCGAAATTCTGTGTCGCCCAGATTTGAAACGCGACCTGGAAAACTGAACCGCACAGCGCCAGAAACGGCATCGCCACGAAAGCGAACTCAACCGCCGCTGCTCCGCGCTTGTCACGGAGAAAACGCAGGCGCTCAAGACGGCGGAGATGCTTGAGTCGCATCGAGAAACCAGCTGCATACCAGCGAAGAAATATTCTGAAATGGTACGCAAATCATAACGACGGCAATAATTTATATTTGGTTAAAAAACCTATATAATAACGCATTCTGATCAAATTTGACATTCAAGTTTCTGAACGGTTGCTAGGAGAGTAGGTAATTGTGGCCCACGCTGTGTTCCATTCATATGAGGATCTTACAGGAACCCGCTCCCCGAGTGCCCCTTGAAGGCGTTGGCCCGGCGAATGTACCCGACCACCGTCCGCGGATCCCGGTGGCCCGACTGATCCATGATCCGGGCGAGGTCCGCCCCGCGCTCGGCCGCGGTGGTGATGTAGCCAGCCCGCAGGCTGTGCGCCCCGAACGTCGTGGCGTCGAGGCCAGCGGCGGCGCAATACCGCTTGATGATGTCGGCTACGGCCTGCGTCGTGAGGCGAGGCGGCAAACCGGAAACGGTTTCCGTTTTGCGCACGTTGCCCGACCGCGACACCGGCCGGAACACCGGGCCCGAGACGATGCCGGTCGCGTCCAGCCACTCGCGCACCAGGGCTACCGGTCGGATGAACCGGCCGTGCGGGATGGCCTTCTCGAAGCCCCTGCCCTCTTGGTCGACCTTGCTTCGGCGGACCATGACGCGAAGGCCCTCGGGATCTTCGCGCAGGTCCTCGACATCGAGCGCCACCAGTTCGGAGCGCCGGAACGCGCCCGCGAAGCCGAGGGCGATAAGAGCGCGATCTCGCTTGCCCGTCAGACTGTCGGGCGTCCGCATCAGGAGAGTAGCCAGGATCTCCGCGGTTGCGGCCGCCTTCTGCGTCGGGGCAACGCCTACCTTGCGCCGGGCGCCCTTCATAGCAGCGCGCACGCCTTCATCATCTGTCGGATCGGCGACGCCGGCCAGCTTGTGAGCGTACCGGATCGCGGCGAGCCTGCGGCCGAGCGTCGAGGCGGCGCGGCCGTCCTCCGCTTCCGACACGATGAAGCCCGCCACGGCCTCCGGGCTCGCCGGGAGGGACCGGAACCCGTACCGGTCGCACCACGCCTGGAACACCAGCACATCGCCGCGATAGGCGCGCACCGTCGAGGGCGCCTTGCTGGCCTGCTGATAGGCGCGGACGATCGCTGCGGCCTCAGCGGGCAACTGCCGGGGATCACCCGGTAGTTCGACAAACAGGGTTTCGGGTTCAGCCATCGCTTCCATCGGCGGGAGCGGTGGTGACGGGAGGTGCGATGCGGACGGGGAAATTCTGCCGTCCCAGCACGTCGGTCAAAGCCCGCACCGTGTCGTGATCCGAGAGCACCCGATAAGGGTGAACTCTATTGCGACTGTCCCGCAGAACGACAGGGTATTCGCACAACCCATCCCGTTCGATGTCCCGAGCCAATGCCTCGACCCGCGGCCGGTCTACTGGCGCAAGCCAGCCGTACAGCGATCCGATACGCCACACGTCGTTGATCGAAATCTCGGTTGGCTCAACTGCCTGCGCCCGCTGCCGGTGCGCCTCTCTCTCTGCCTCCTGGAATGCCGCGTCAGACAGGTTGCCGAACCGTGCGAAGAACTTCGCGACGCGATCAGCCCCGATCATGTCCACCAGGGCTACGGCGCCCTCCGCGATGATCGCGTCTTTCCGGCGCTGCTCATCCTCGCGAGCCACCCGCTCCCGTTCCTGCTTCCGGGCGGCGGCCGCTTGTCGCTTTTCACCCTTCCCCCGCAGGGCGTCCTCTTCATCTCGCTCCTCCTGGGAGAGCGCCGCTCGCCGCGTCCTCTCCTTCTCGGCTGCGATGTGTTGTCGAGCTTGGTCCCGACCTTGACGTACGTCATGCAGAATTTTCTCAGGGCGAACCGTTTCGCCGGCCTCAATCCGGCGCAGCACCGCGGCGCGCACCTGCTCAGGCGTCGAGGGGGCCGACAGCTCATAGAGGACGCTCGGCGGCAAATACGACACCGTGTCGCTTTTATCCCCCAGCACCTCAGCGGCGCTCATGGCGCGCTGCGCGGATCGGGGCGTCATACCCATCTCGGCCTGCACCCATTCGAGGAACAGTCCGTGCTCAAGCTGAGCCTTGATCGCCAAGAGATCCCGGCCGGTCTCAATGACGTAGGCCATTTGTCGATCACGGTAGCGGTCGACCGCTGCTTTGGCTTGGTTCGCTGCTGCATCGTTCAGCTGGGAATAATCGAACCCTGCGGTGGCCGAAGGCGGGGTGTCGAGCGGCAGGAGATCCATGGTCTGCGCATCCATCGTCTAGCTCCCCGGTTCGGTGGAGGTATTGGTTTCGGTCCGGCCCATCTGTTCGGCCAACTCCCCGCGCCAGCCATCTGGCAGAGTGAGGCCGCGCATCCTGGCTCGCGCCTCGACGGCGTTGAGCACCCGTTGCCAATGCTCGGGCGAGAGCTGCCACGGGGCGCACGTCAGGCCGAGATTGCGCACAGCGCTCGACGCGGCGTCGCGAAGTGGGGCGAACGCCTCGGCGGGTGGATATAGCCTTGGCTCTAATTCCTCACGGCCCTTGCGATCTGCCATCGCCGTAACTTTCGAGAAACACACTTATCGCAAGTTATAGAAATGACGGCTTGATAGCAAGATGTCTCGACGGCTTAATATAGGAATGGCGAGCGTTCTGGACGTCGTGCGAGTCTGACGGCTCGATGATTCGATTGCTCGCCGGCTCGACGGCCTGGCGTTCAGATGGCTCGCCACCTTGACGACTTCGCGTCTCGCTTGCGCGCCGGTTCGACCGCTCGACGCCTAGCAGGCTCGCAAGCTTGACGGCGTGTTAACCGGACGCTTCCCATGCTCGACGGCGAGACGGCAGGACGCTTCGCATGCAGACGATCACGATAGCGGCGCGGAAGGGTGGGGTCGGGAAGACAACCTTGGCCACGCACCTTAGTGTCATCGCCGCTGGGCCGGGCAAGCCGGTGCTGCTGTTCGATACCGACCCGCAGCGGTCACTGAAATGGTGGTGGGACCTCCGCCAGGGCGAGACGCCGGCACTCATCGAGTGCGAGGCTCGCGAGCTGCCCAAGATCCTGCCAGCCGCCGAGGGGGAGGGCGTGGCCTACAGCATCATCGACACCCCGCCCCATGCCGAGGCCTCGATCGCCGACGCCATGAGGGTGGCCGATCTCGTCCTCGTGCCGACCCGGCCGGGGCCGTTCGACCTCGCGGCCGTGGCGACGACGCTCGACCTCGCCCAGCGCGTGGGCAAGAAGCCGCTCGCCGTCATCAACCACGCGCCGCCCCGCACCGGGTCGGCCGAGCCTGCCATCGTGTCGGAGGCGCGCGAGACCCTGACCCGCATGGGCGCCACCGTGGCGCAGGCTGTGGTCTCGCAGCGGGTCGCGATGTCTCACGCCATCATCGGCGGGCAGACGGTCAACGAATTCGAGCCGCACGGACGAGCCGCCGAGGAGATGCTGGCGCTCTGGTCCGAGGTTCAGTCCTTGATGAAGGAGTAGGGGACATGTCCACCGAACGTCAGCCGCTCACCATCCTCGCGGATCGCCTCGCCAAGAAGTCACCGGCCCCCGAGGCCGAAAAGCCGCCTGTGGCCGAGACCGTGTCCGAGGCCGCCTCCACCCAGCCGGCGCCAGTGAAGGCGAAGGGTGCCGATGCCCGAGTGCAGATCATCGTCCGTATGACCCCTGCCGAACGGAAGGCGCTGCGCCAGATCGCGCTCGATCAGGACACGACCGCTCAGGCGCTCGCTGAGGATGCCATCCGCGACGTGCTGCGACGTCACGGCTTCAAGGCGTCCTGACGCTTCGAAGGCTTGCCGTTCCGAACGCGAGGCATCGAGACGTATTGACGGCGAGACGGCCTGCTATCAAGCCGTCTTTCCACCAGCCGCGGACGCGGTCGGGACGTGCGCGAGGCCGGGATGCAGCCAAATGGCTGGTCCCGGCCGGTTGCGTTATTCGTGGCTGCTGGCCTGAGGTTCGTAAGCTACCTGCCTTGGCAGCGACCGCCATCCTGTGCCCTACCAGCAAGGGCATAGGTAATTCACATGCACGATCCCCATGCGCTCATTCGACGTCCCGGCTGGCGCGGCTCGCGACCCTTCGCCGGTCTGCCGAGTTCGACACTAGCCTATGCGCTTCTCGCCTTGGCGATCGCGACAGCCGGCTGGAACTTCGTGGCCGGCGACGCTGCCCGCAGTGAGCAAACGCGACAGAGGGAGCTGATCAGCCGTAGCGATCGCCTGCTCTCGACGATGAAGGATCTGGAGACTGGTATGCGCGGCTATGCCCTGACCGGCATGCCCGAATACCTTGAACCCTACACTGACGCGCTGAACCGGATCGAGGGGGAGGTTGGTCACCTCGCCGTCCTAGACCGCACGCCCGCCGACTCTGCCGTTCCGGCACTCGCCCCCGTTCGCAAGCTGATCGACGAGGAGAAAGCGTTCTCCGATCACGTCGTGACGGCTCGTCGCGACCAAGGCTCTGACGCCGCTACCGCCCTGGTCGCGACCGGCGAGGGCAAGCGCTTGATGGACGCGATCCGCGTTGCGACCGCGACGGCGAACCATCGCGCCGATGAAGCGCTTGCTGAGAGTGGCCGCCGCGACAGGCAGCGCTACGCTATCCTGACTGCGTTCAGCCTGCTCTGCGCTACTCTCGCCGTGGCGCTCTTGGCGCGCCTTGCCCTGGTTCGCCGCCGCGAGAGCCAACGCAGCAGCGGACTGTTCGAAGGCGTGCTCGCCAATGCCCCGGTCGGGCTGGGCTTCCTCGACGGTGATCTGAAGATCCGCCACATGAACCGTGCGCTGGCGACGATGAGCGAACGCGGCTTCGGGGCGGATCTCGGTGCACCGATCTGGACGCTGCTGCCGAGGTTGGAGGAGCAGCTCACCCCGCTGCTGGAAGCGGCACGCGATCATGGCCTGGTCAGCGCCGACGTGCCTGTGACCGTGCCGAGCGAGAGCGCGCCGGGCGGGACGCGCCACTTCCGCATGAGCTTCTATCCCCTGCGCCAAGACGAGGGGCCGGCGGCGATCGGCGTTGGGATCGTGGTCGCTGATGTGACCACGACGGCCTTGTCCGAGGCCCAGGTACGCGTGGGCGAGGCGCTACTGCGGACCGTGCTCGATACCCTGCCGGTGGGCGTGCTCATCGCCGAGGCGCCGTCCGGCCGGATCACCGGCCACAACGCCCGGGCCGAAGTGATTCTCGGGCACGGGGTATTACCCACGCAACCTGGTGCGGGACCAGCCCGCTGGGTCGGCTTCCACGAGGATGGCCGGCCGGTCGAACCGAGGGAGTGGCCACTAATCCAGGTGGTACGTGGAGGCGAGCCTCAGGCGGAGCTGGAAGTCGATTACCAGCGCGGCGACGGCTCGCATGCCTGGATCGGCTTCGCAGGTGCGCCGATGCGTGATCCGGATGGCGCGCTCGTCGGCGGTGTGGTCGTCGTCTCCGACATCGACGCGCGCAAGCGCTCCGAGCACGTGCTCGCAGCAGCCAAGGAGGCTGCCGAGGAGGCAAACCGCGCCAAGTCCGAATTTCTGGCCAACATGAGCCACGAGTTGCGCACGCCGCTCTCGGCGGTGATCGGCTACTCCGAGATGCTGCAGGAGGAGATGGAGGACGCCGGACAAGCGGACCTGCTCCCGGACATGAAGAAGATTGAGGCGAACGCGCGCCACTTGCTCGGCCTGATCAACGATGTCCTCGACCTCTCGAAGATCGAGGCCGAGCGCATGGAGGTGTACCCCGAGACCCTCGACGTCGCCGCCACCGTGCGCGATGTCGCCGCCACCGTCGAGGCGCTGGTCGAAAAGAAGGGCAACGCCCTTGTTCTCGATCTCGCGGACGGGCTCGGCGGCGCCTACACCGACGCGACCAAGCTGCGCCAGTGCCTGATCAACCTACTGAGCAACGCGGCCAAGTTCACGGAAGGCGGGCGCATCACCCTGTCGACACGCCGGCAGACGGATGACGAGGGCGACCGACTGATCTTTGCCGTCTCTGACACCGGCATCGGCATGAGTGAGGAGCAGGTCGCGCGCCTGTTCCAGCGCTTCAGTCAGGCCGACGCCTCGACGACGCGGCGCTTCGGCGGCACGGGGCTGGGATTGGCGATCACCCGGGCGTTTGCGCATATGCTCGGCGGTGACATCGCGGTCGCGAGCCGTGAGGGCCAGGGTACGACCTTCACCCTGACCGTTCTAGCGAGCGCGGCCGGAGGCGAGGAGATACACGCACCGCCCGGATCATCGTCCGGCGTGCCGCGATCCGATGATCAAGCCGTGCAGGGCAGCGAGGTTCTGGTCATCGACGACGACCAGGCGACCCGTGACCTGCTCGCGCGCTTCCTGACCAAGGAGGGCTTTCACGTCGCGACGGCGGCCGATGGGAAGGTGGGGCTGGAGCAGGCCCGTACTCGACGCCCACGGGCGATCCTGCTCGACGTGACCATGCCGCGCATGGACGGATGGGCGGTGCTGCGCGCGCTGCGCGCCGACCCGGAGCTGGGTGATCTGCCGGTGATCATGGTGACGGTGCTGGATGAGCAGAACCTCGCCTTCTCGCTCGGTGCCACGGACTACCTGCAAAAGCCGGTTGATTGGGCGCAGCTGAAGGAGGTGATGGAGCGGTTCCGGCCAAAACCTCACGACGGTCCGGTGCTGATCGTGGACGACGACGCAGACTTGCGCGAGTTGATGACGTCGCAGCTGACCCGGGGCGGTTGGCGGGTGGCGACGGCGGTGGATGGTCGGGCCGGCCTGACGGCGGTCGCCGAGCATAAACCTCGGCTGATCCTGCTCGACTTGATGATGCCGGAGTTGGACGGGTTCGGCTTCTTGCGGCTGCTGCGCACCCGTCCGGAGTGGTACGACATCCCCGTGGTGGTGCTGACGGCCAAGGACGTCACCGCGGACGACTTCCGCCTATTGGCCGGGCAGGCCGACCGGGTGGTGCAGAAGGCCGGGCTGTCCTTCTCGGATCTCTCGGCGACACTGCGGGCGCTCTACGGAGCCGCTCCGATTGAAGGGTCTTAAATTCCGGACCGAAAGCACGTGATCCCGCGAATAGAGGGGAGTCGCCATCGCGTTGGGCTCAGACAGCGCAGAACATGCGGCCCAATAGGCGAGGCCGGGCGAGCCGTGATGGTATGGCCGCCCGGCCGGTGTGCCGATCCAGATCCTTGACGATCGTGTGCGAACGGCTTTCGAGGGGCAGCAGAGAACCGGAAGAGCCAGGCGGCATGACGCGCGAGATTGTCCTCGACACCGAGACCACCAGCACGGACGCCAAGGTCGAGCGCATCATCGAGGTCGGCTGCGTCGAGCTGATCAACCACACCCCGACCGGCCGAACCTTCCATCGCTACTGCAACCCGCAGAAGGCGGTTCACCCGGACGCCTTCGCAGTGCACGGGCTGTCGGACGCGTTCCTGTCCGACAAGCCGCTCTTCGCTGAGATCGTGGGCGAGCTGCTGGCCTTCCTGGCCGACGGGCGCCTCGTGATCCACAACGCGCCCTTCGACGTCGGCTTCCTCAACGCCGAATATGCCCGCCTGCCCGAACCGCGGCCGGCGGCGATCAAGCTGGACGATGTGGTCGACACGCTGCTGATCGCTCGACGCAAGCACGCTGGCGCGGCCAACAACCTCGACGCGCTCTGCAGCCGCTACGGGATCGATCGCAGCCGCCGCACCAAGCACGGCGCGCTCCTCGATGCCCAGATCCTGGCGGAGGTCTATGTCGAGCTGCTGGGTGGCAAGCAGACTGGCCTCGACCTGGCGCCCGTCCTTGTCGCCCCAGCCCAATCCGCTGCAGATGCCGCCCGCCCGGTGGCGCCGCGCGTGTTCAAGTCCCGGCTCACCGATGCCGAGCGGGAGCGCCACGCGGCATTCATCGGCACGCTCAAGACGCCGGTCTGGGCGGACTACATCAGCGAGACGGATAGCTGATGGGTGATGGGCCAACGCTCAGTTCTGCACGGCGACCCTGCTGGCGCATCCGGTGAAGGGGTGAGCGAGCCTACGACCATGACCGCCGGCGGCAGGCACTGGTTTTACGACAGCAGGCTGATGGTCTGCTCGTTCTGCCTGCTGTCAGTCGTCGCCATCTTCTGGCAGGTGAGCCAGTTCGAAGGATTTCGGCCGATCTTGACCTGCGCGACTGCGAAGGACGTCGATCGCTTGCTGCTCTTCTCCGGGATGGACGCCTGCATGGGCAACGCGAGCTCCCGGCCCGAGGCGGAGCGGTGCATACGGACAGTCTATGTGCTGGCCTGCATGACGGAACGATGGTGGTAACAGTCTCGTAAGCGGTTTGCGCCTTAGTCCGATGGACGCCCTCAGCCTACTGCAGTAGAGCGATCCATGCCTCAGACGCTTGCTGGCTGGATCCTGTTCGACCTCATCCTATTTTCCGGAGGAGCCAGTATCGCCACGGCAGTAAAGCTGATTATGTCTGGGTTCGGAAAATCGTCTCAGAGCCATCTGGACTTCTATGCGGCCTATATATTCGGAGCGCTGCTAGTAATTGCGACGGCGCTGTTTATCTGGATCGAGCCACCGATTTGATAAGTGGCTCGTTCGGCGCGGATAAAAATCCACGTCAACAGATTGTGCGGGTTTAGATGCCGATCTGAGCATCGGGTTTGCCCGGCCTAAGCCGCCCCATTGTCGGCGATCCGTTCAAAGCGAAACGTTGCTGAATGGTCACGGCCAGTCCTATTGCGAGGCGTTCGGACGGTCGTTGCGCTATCGTGCGTATGCGGGTGGGATGAAAAGACGCCATAAAGTGTGGTCATGTCATCATCACCCCATCGTACCCTGCGGTTTCGCGCTTTTCTCGGCGCAGGTGTGGTCTTTACCGTATGCGGCACGACAGCGCCCCGTGCCGCAGATCTGAGCGCTGTCCTGCCACGCCCAGTACCGACTTTTACTCAAGTTGATCCAAGCACTTGGGTGGTGACGGTCAGCGGCTCGCTACAGGTTGTGCCCCGTTATCCCGGTGCCAGCGAATACACGCCTGTCGGCTATCCCTCCATCGACATTCGTCGTCTCGGAGAACCGCGCCGCTTCTCGGCCCCTGACGACGGCTTCAGTCTGTCCCTCTATGATGACCCGGTGTTTCGCATCGGGCCGACTGCTCGCATCGTGCCCGGCCGCTACTATGGCGACGACCGACGCCACCTGTTTGGGCTCCGCGACGCACGGTTCGCGGTCGAGCCGGGCGTGTTTGCTGAGTTCTACCCAGTCTCCTTCATCCGCACCCGCGTCGAGGCTCGGCAGGGCGTTTACGGACACCATGGCACGGTCGGCTCGGTGGCGGCAGACTATCTGATCCCGACGGAGAAGCTTCTTTTCTCCATCGGCCCACGCTTCAATATCGGTGATGCCAGCTTCGCCCGGAAATATTTCGGCGTGTCGCCGGCCGAAGCTGCCCTGAATGGCCGGGTCACGCCCTATGACCCGCGAAGCTTCTACTCGGCGGGCTTGCTCGGCGCAGTAACCTACACTCAGAACGAGACTTGGGCCTACACGGCCTTCGCTGGCTACACCCGGATCTTAGGCGCCTCTAGCGATAGCCCGCTGGTGCGCCGCCCGTTTGGAAGCCCGAACCAGTATCAGGTCGGCGTCAAGATCGATTACTCGTTCACCACGCCAGCACTGTTCTAATCTGCTTGCGAATGAGCAGATGACGCGAGCACTAAGCCCTTCCCGTTACCCGGGAGAGTGGGCGATCAAATTTAGATCTTCCCGCCAATCTCACGATGTCGGATCTCACCCGCTGCCCGCGCCCCGGCTGCAGATGTGTAGGCATAGGGCGAACGTTCCGAGCGCTTGCCGTCCGCCGAGGTGATGACCCAACGGAAGCAGCCTGCGTGAACCGTGGAGGGCACGACCTCGACGCGCGCTGACCGTGCGACCAAGCTTATTATCCAACGGAATGCCTCACGAGCCATCCGTCGCCTACGAGTTTGACGGCGAACAAGTTTCGGGTTTCTAGCCCTATAGCTCGGCCCCGCCGCCCGATCTGATCACGGGCTGGCGGGGGAGGTCGTCGATCTCACCGGCGGTTGCAGCGTCCTTTTACGAGTGAGGAGCGTTCCAGCCGCGGTTCCGCCCCACTGGACCCTTCTGCCATTGACGTCTCCTCCCGCATCGTGGTGCAGAACCGTGGGCGGCAGATGGCGCAGCCGCATCAGCGAGAAGCCGGCACCAGGTCGTTGCTACGGTTCGAATGAGACGTGCACGCGTGCCAGGCAAACTCGGACCGGTCCTGGTTCTCCTTGCCGTAGCACCGACCGATCTGGTTGAGACGAGAGTTCAGCCGGGTGCGCCGATCACACTCGGCCGCACTGGCGTCGCCGGGCGAGCCACGGCACGCCTCATCAGCTGCGGTGTAGGCCTTGATGAGCTGCTTCGCCGTCGGCTCGGTTGCCTTTGCTCCGCCGGCAGCAACGATCAGAGCGAGGGCGGCGAGGGCTGTGCGCATGGGGGGAGGATAGCCGCCGGGATGGCGGTGTCGAGGTAGTTGCCTGGGAGGCGCTACCGCCCACGGAGGAAAAAGAACCAGATCAGGATCAGGACGGGGATCGGCACCCCTAAGAGCCACAGCAGGCTACCTGTCAGCATATCGTCCTCCCTGCATAGGCTGAGTAAGCCCGCAGACTGCAGATCCGTTCCGCCGCGCCGCGCCTATGCGATGGCGGTGAACTACGGGCAGGCGTGAGGGACTGACTCACTGGCTATTGAAGTACACGTGAGCCCGCACGCACCCCTCCCGGTAGCAGACAACCGGACCAGTGGGTGTGTGCAACCAGCAGGGATGCTTCGGGGGTTTGCTCAGAGCCGCCTCTCTGTCGACAGCCCACTTGGCAACAAAGGCCGTGGTGCAGTCCCTGGTCGGCATGGTACCGCCCTCAGCCGAGAGAGCTGCTGAGCCAATGGCAACGAGCAACGCAGAGGCAGCGACGGCACGGCGCATCTCGGAAGGATAGCCGGCGGAATGGTGGTGTCGAGATCCTGACGCCTACCGGGCCTACGCGATGGTGGCCAACAGCGGGCAGGCGTGATGATCTACTAGAGTGAAGCTTCGTGCGGCTGCAGGATGTTGACGACGGCGGTCAGACCGTTGGCGTCCATCATTACGAGAAGATCGGAGGCCGTCAGCGTGGGGCTCACTAAGCGTTGGCGCATCTGATGGATCGCAGCGACTGCGCGGCCGATGTCCAGGGCGATCGTGTCGGCGATGAACGCATCGGCGCTTTTGGCTTCTAGGTTGAGAGGCTCCAGAACCGTCGCCGGAAAGTGCTTTAGATTGTCGGTCACGATGACCTGCGCCTGCGTCTTGAGCGCAGCAGCGATCACATGTGCATCGCCAAGATCGATGCCGTCGCACATCGGCAGATACCGCTCGTAACCCGTTACCATGGCGTCCTCAAACGCCTTTTCCATGCCGGCGCGCGCCTTGGAGCCCTTTTCGGCCGCGCTTGGGTCACCCTTTCTCGCGAACATCCCTGCGATCGCACGCTCGGTTTCGCCGAGGATCTCATCCGACCAACGCACGCGGAAGAACTCCCACTGCGCGAGGGTCAGGATGAGGTTTCTTCGAAGGACGCCCGCGAGAACGCAGGCGTCGATTGTTGCGGTGAACCGGTTCGCGAACACGGGCTACAGCAGCTCCCCGTCCAGCGCGGCCAATTCCGACAGGGCTTCGTTGCGGCGCTTGTCCCGAGCGGCCTTGTAGGCGAACAGATCCTCGGCACGGATGCGCCGATGCCGCCCAACCGGATCGAAGGGGATCTCCCCTTTTCCCAAGAGAGACACCAGGAACGGGCGCGAGACGTTCAGGATGTCGGCTGCTTGCTGAGTCGTCAGCATCTGGGACACGGGAACCAGTGTCACGGCATCGCCGCGCCCGATCGGGTGAAGCACCTCCATCAGAAGCTTGGAGACCGCGGGCGCCAACGTGACGTCGATGACTTTCCCATCGTCATCCAATACGCGCAGGTTCGCTTCGCCAGACGCCTGAAGGGCCAGCAGGCGGCGTAGCTGGTTGGCTGTTTCACGCTCCAGTTCGGATGGCAGACGCCCCCCTAATCCCTTCGCGGAAGCAGGCATCGTCATGTCAGCTTCTCCTCACTCACACAGCGCATATTCGCAATAAACGAAACGATCGCAACATGCGAAACGGCACACCGCCTGTTTCGTCCGCGTTATCGTGTGGACGGCGGATCTGACTGTCCCGCGTTCAGTGCCTCTTCCACGAGGCTGGGGATGGGGACGGTGCAGTGAAGGCCACGCCGCCGCGGATGATGCCATGCCTTACCACTTGCGAGCTGCACGGTACTGCACATAACCGAGCGTGACGGCTGCGATGAGACCAGCGGCCAGGACCATGACCGGCGCGTCGTCAAAGCCGTTGGCCTTGAGCACGCTTATCGACACGAAGGCCACGACGAAGGTACCAAGCCCCATCGCGACCCGCTGTAGTCTCACTTCAGGTAGCCCTTCGCCTTCAGGTGCTCGGTGGTACGACCTGACCGCTCTAATTCCTACCCCTTCCGCTCCCGGAACCGGATCCCGGCCCCGCCGCCGTTCTCGGGGATGAACTCCAAGCCAGCGGACTCGAAGGCTCGCCGCATGGCCGAGATTGTCGGCCCGTGAGCTGACAGAGCGCCAGGCGTTGCCTCTAACCGCTTGATCGTTGGCAACGAGACGCCGGACGCCTCGGCCAAGTCTTTTTGCTCCCATCGCAGCAGTGCGCGCCCCGCACGTACCATCTCGCTACTGAGCATCAACCGGCCTCAATTTGATACCTCAGAGCTAAAAACGATACCTGGGGCATTGACAATGCTCTGAGGCTCGTATGATACTCCAGGCATCGAATACGAGCAAGGCTCACCCGATGCCCCACCGCACCGTCTCCTGGACCCGCCTCTCCCGCAGCCTGCATGACAGCAAGCCGGTAATCCCCGCCGGCCTGCTCAGCGCCCGCGCCCTTATCCAGTTCGGCGCCCGCACCCGTCCCCTCGCCACCGCCGGCCAGTACGACCGCGCCGCGATCATGGCGGCCGCCTGCAAGGCCGCCCCCGGCATCATGGAGCGCTGCGGTGTCTCCCGCCGCGAGGCGATGTCCTCCGCCCTCAAGGCCGCCTGGCAGGTCGCCAAGGCCGCCCGTCGCGCCGCCGCTCACTGATCCCCTGACCGCGCCGGGCTGAGCCCCGGCTCGCATCTCCTTCACCACCACCGACCCACCGCCACGAGCCCATCACGGAGCCCGAACGATGACGCACGTCCGCATCCCCGATTTCAGCCACCCCGTCCCGGTCCGGCGCGCTACCGCGGCGCCCGCGCCCGCCGAGCGCCGTCGACTCCCGGTGGATCGCCGCTACCGCAACCTGCCCGACGAGCCGATCCCGGGCGAGATCGAGCCGTGGGAGGCGGTCTATCCGGTCCGCCCGGACACCGCGCACAGCCGCAGCCTCCGCTTCCTCGATGTCGGTGCCGAGCTGCTGGCCGCCTTCGCCATCGTGGGCGGCGGCATGGTGCTCACCGGCCTCGCCACCCTGCTCTGAACCCAGCCCGCACCCCGAGCGGGCCGGCTGCCCGCGCCCCTCTCCTCGAGGATCCCGCGATGTCCTTCCGTGCCTCCCTTAAGAACCTCATCCGCCGCAGCCCCGCCACCGCCCTTCACGAGCGTTCGGCCGAGCTGCACGGCAGCCTCGCCGGCCAGACCCGCCGGACCGCCGCCGCCGCGCCCCTGCTGCCGCTCGCATCCGGGCCGGCTGTCAGCCCCGAGGAGGCAGCTTTCCTCGACCTGATGCCTCAGGCTCTCCCGGTCCTACGCCAGTACATTGTGGCGGACGCCGCATGGCGAGCCATCGCCGACGCAGCGGAGGAGATCGCCGGGCCGTTCCCGGGCCACGACTGCACCGCCGAACAGCACATCGCATGGCAGGAGAGGGTCGAAGCGGAACGCGACGCCCGAGGCTACGCTGCGGCCCGAGATGCCTGCGAACCGATCGAGACCGCCTTGGATGCCCTGGTCGACGGGTACGACCGTGTTCCGATGCGGACCCTCCCCGCGATCCTGTTCAAGGCCGCGCTGGACCCGCTGCACGATGGTTGGATTGACGATGCCGCCGACGACCTTAGGCGCCTCGCCGCCGAGCGGTTCGACCTCCCCCAAGGTCGCGGCGCCGAAACCACGGTGAGCGGCGCCGAAACGGGTACATCAGCCGTCCCCGAAGCGGCCCCCGCCCAGTCCGCGCCACTCGCCCAGGCGTGCGATCAGGCCGCAATCGACTGGAACGGCATTCCGTCGAGGAGCGAGGCCGAGAACTGGGAAGACGAGCAGCTCGACGTTGCGCTGGACGACTACAACGCTGTGTTTCTGCGGGCGATCAACGAGCCCTCCCGAAGCATGGCGGACGTGCAGGCGAAGGCGCGCCTCGTGCTTCACGACATCATGGCGCATACCATCGGGGACGCGGCGGAAGACGAAGCCAAGCTGACCGTCGATAGGCGGCTGACGCGCGTGGTCCTGCGCGAGATCGCCAATCTGTCCAGCAGCACGGCTCTGACGCCGCCGGCCGATCCGACCGACTGGCACAGCCCACCGCCGGGGTTCATGGCCTACCCAGCGGATGACCCGCAGTGCTTCGTCATCGTCCGGGAGGGCTTACGCCTGGAGCTGGAGCGCCTGCACCGGATCGCGCTGGCCGAGTACGCCCGGAAGGTCGGGCCAGACGCCACGGAAGCGAAGCGTAACCGCGTCCGCCGCGAGCTGCGCCTTGCTGTGTTCGAGTCCGCTTCCCCGAACGGCGATGCCGAGATCCTGGTGCTCGGTATGGACCTCGACGCCGTGCATGCCCGCTGGCGTGCCGCCGCACCCGCTTATTGGGCTGCTCAGAAGCATGTCGATCAGGCTGGCGAGAGGGCCAAGGCGCACGGAGGATCGGTCACGCGAGCCAGCGAAGCCGCTTGGAGCGCGCCAGGGGTCGGCGAAGCCGGCGACCTGTTCGAGAACATCTGCGGCGAACTGGAGCGCATCAGCAAAGCCATCTGGCGCACGCCGGCGCGGACGCCGCTCGGCCTCGCCGTGAAGGCGCGCGCAACCCTCGTCATGGTGTTCTTGTCGGGCCAGTACGAGCGCGACAGTCACCTTGGGGAAGACGAGGATCTGACGGAGCAGGCCACTCGCGCGCTGATCGAGGCGTGCTGTGCGCTGGCCGGCGTCGATTGGAAGGGCCAGCCAATCGGAGAGGACGAAGCGTCTACGCCCACGCCACAGTCGGAGTTCGAGGCTGACTGTGCGTGGGCCAAGGCGCAGGCTGCCGCGGTCGACCTGTCCGGGCTGTCGATGCTGCAGCTTGCCAACCTCTTCGAGAACTTCGTCAAGGCGGCTGACGACTGGCTCAATTTGGATGGGGAGCCATGGCTTGAGGAGAGCTCAAAAAGCTCCTTCCGCGTCCCGAACGCTGCCGGGCGTTTGATCGACCGCGAACAGAACCGAGCGGCGTGGATCCGCGACCGCATCGCCAAGGAAATGCAGGAGCAGACGCCTCTCACCGACACCGAACGCAATCGCCGGCTTGAGGCGCTGATCCGGTACGAGCTGCTTTGTGAGGGCGGCCTTCACAACGCCCCCGAGCTGCGGGCCGAGATCGCCAAGGCGTGGGGCGGCTGACCGCCTGCCCCTTCCTGTTGCCGTGCGTACCGCCCCGGCCGGATCCCGCCGGCCCCCCCTTCATCGCGACCCGAGACCATCACCATGGGCGACGTGCTCACCTTCACCCCGCGTCCGAAACCGGCCGATCCAGATTTGGAGCCGCTCACCGAGCCCGCACTCCGCGCCAGCCTGGAGGAGGCGGCACAGATCGCCCTCGACGCGGCGGACCGCATCATCGCTGTGCTCGACCGCATGGACGGCGATGCCGATCACGAGGACGGCGGGGACGCCGAGCCGTCTCTGGCCGCTCCCGAGAACCCCGCCGGCTCGCAGGTGGTCTACATGCGCGGCGCGGACGACGACCGCGAGACCGAGGCGCCCGAGACCGTGCTGCCAGAGGTGGCGGCCGAGCCGTTGCCCGAGGCGATCGTGCTGCCGTGGCGCGGCCGAGGCAACGTCATCGCGGCGGCCGGCACGCTCATCCTCGACATACTGGAGCGCGCATGATGCGGAGGTCTGCTATGGGTGGCAATCGGACCTCGACCTTTCGTCCCAAAGCGGACGTGCCACATCCAACCCAGTCTTGCCGTTAAGGCCAACACGCACTGTTACCGAGCGCTGACAAAAGAAACGGTGTTCCATTAGGGCTTGCGTAATGGAACCGCTTCGCTGGAACTTGGACTGCAAGAAAGGACGTTACCTCGGTACGCCATCCTGGCTCGTAGGTTCATCCAGTCGGCTTTGCCGAGATGCGGTTGTGGCGATACGACAATAAAAAGTGCCAGCCTGAATGCTAGCTCTTTGTTCCCCTGAGGGGATGCGACGCGAATGGCTCACTAAGCCACTAATCGCGCAGCGGCTCGGGCTTTTGCCCGTCCGGCAGGATCTCCTTGATATGCTCCCGGACCATCTCGGCCGAGAATGGCTTGCCGAGGAAGCGTGCCCCCTCCGGTAAGTCGCCGGAGCAAGGGCGAGCCTGCCCGGATGCGACGACGATCGCGATGTGCGGCCACTGGCCGGCCGTTTCCCTGGCAACGGCAAAGCCGTTGCGGGACCCAGGCATCTGTACATCGGTGAACAACAGCACGATCAGGGCGTGCTTCTCAGCCAACAGGGCCATGGCCGCGTCGCCGTCTCCGGCCTCGAAGGTGTGGAACCCCGCCTCCTCTAGGATGTCCATCGCGGTCATACGGATCAGCGCATCATCGTCCACGACGAGGGCGTAGGGCACGTGCGATACAGGCGGTTGGCTCATCTGGTGAAGGTACCCGATGCTTGAAAAAAGTTTGGGGCACCATGTTCCGGCACTGCGCCGAGACCCGTGTCGCCCAACCACGGGGCAGCGCCGACGATGTTAGGTCGGCGCGAGGCGTCGTCGCAGCCAGCGCGTCGCCTCCTCCAGGTTCAGGAAGGTCGGAGCCCTGTTCCCCTGCAGGCGGCCGAAGCCGACCTCCAGAAACCAGCTTCCAATATGCTCGTGCTCGGGCTCGGCGAGGCGCACCAGCACCGCCACGAGCAGGCCGTTGGCGATCGCCAGCATGCCGTCGCGGTCAGGGCTGCCGGTATCGACAGCGATCGGCTGAAGCACGATCAGCGTCTCGACGTTGCCCCGCTCGGACATCGGCTAGCCCTCCTGGGCCATACCGGGCCAACTCAGGTCGCGACGATCACCCCAGCGCGTGCTACGCAAGTGCAGGTAGTTCGGTGTGAAGCGGCAGAAAGCCTTCATTCGCTCGACGTCGAGGATGGTCAGGACGCGGCGCTTGAGGTGGATCAGGCCGAGCGCGCGCAGCTCGCGCAGCGTCCGGTTCACGTGCACGTCGGACAGGCCCATCGTCTCGGCGATCTGGGTTTGCGTCAGTGGGAACGCGTAGCTGTTGTCGGTGACACGCCCGACCGCTTCCAGGCGCATGAGTAGCTCGCACAGAAGGTGCGCGATGCGCTGGTTCGGAGCCCGCGCGCCCATGTTGACCAACCACTCGCGCAGGACGGCACCGTCGACCAGGGAGCACCACCAGAAGGCGCGCGCGATGCTCGTGTGATGCGCCGTGATCTCATCGATGGCCCGACGGGGGATGTCCACGACCTGGCACTGCGAGATGGTGCCGATGGTGTGATCCATCTCGTCGAGGATGAACACGTTCAGGTCGCAGAAATCGCCGGGCAACAACAGGGCCATGATCTGGCGCTGGCCGTCCGGGAGCACCTTGTAGCGGCAGGCGAAGCCGTCGAGGATCAGCAGGACGTTGTCGGGCTTGTCGCCTTCCTGGATCAGATCCTGACGCGCGCCGACCTGCCGGACCTTGATTG
>NZ_JBYQEY010000004.1:0-50194 GCF_057836545.1 Methylobacterium sp. E-012
GGGCTACCAGCCGCGGACGCGGTCGGAAGGTGCGCGAGGCCGGGCGAGCCGTGATGATAGGGCCGCCCGGCTTAGACGTCTTCCTCATCGTAGCTTGGGGTGGGGCTGAGAAGGTTCTCAGTGGCCGCCCGGTGCCGGACCCGTAAACAGGCGCTCGTATTCGGCCTCGGGAGTGCCGTAGGAGGGGCCGGCTAGAGCGAGCAGCGCCGCGCGATCGCGAACGATCAGGGTACCGCGCTGTCGACCGATCACGCCGGAACGCTCCAGGACCGAAATTGCGCCCGTCAGGCCCGGACGATTGACCCCGAGCATCAGCGACAGAAACCGGTGCGTCGTCGGAAGTTCGTCACCCTCGGTCCGATCGTGACACATGAGCAGCCAGCGGGCGAGACGCGGCTCCAGGGTGTAGCGGCCGTTGGCTAGGGCCGTGGCCGTGGCCTGCACGCCGAGGACGTGCGCATACCGCAATAGCTGATTGTGCAGGCGCCGACTGTGCCGAAGCGCATCAGTGAGGGCACTTACCGGCATGACCTGCGCTAGCCCGATAGCCTGAACCCGAGCCTCGTCCGGCGTCCGCTGGGCATCGAGTAGGATCGGCACGCCAACCATGCCTTCGCATCCGACCAGTCCGACCTCGACCTGTTGGCCATCCGCCGCGACGCTGACGAGCGAGACGATGCCTCGTTCGACGAAGGCAACCCGCGTGATCGGGGTGTCGGCTTTGATCAGCACATCGCCCAACGACAGGATCGCGAGTTCGAGGTGCGGTCGCAGGAGATCGAAATCGTCCGGATCTAGGGATCTGAGCAGGCGATTGAGGCAGCTGTGCTGCATCGGTTGAGACCTAGTCCCGTTCACTTGGAGCGGGAGGTCCAAGAGCCCTCGGTCACGAGCACCTGGACGTGCCTGCGTACGACGCCTGCCTATCTTTGAGCCTAATTTCTTAGGAGCACAAGATATCGGTCAAATGATGGAGATCTTGTCGGATATCTGACATATTGGCAGGCATCGAGGCGCAGCGATGTGAGCCCCATGCAGCAGGCGCTGACGCGGAAGCTCGAGAGCTTCGAACCCCTCTCCGACCCAGCTCGCTCGGCCTTGAACAACCTGATACTCAAGGTCCGGCAGGTCGGCGCGCGCCAGGATCTGATCCGGGAAGGCGATAAGCCCGACAACGTCCTGCTGATCCTCGACGGCTTTGCCTGCCGGTACAAGGTCCTTCCGGACGGCCAGCGCCAGATCATGGCCCTGTTGTTGCCCGGCGATTTCTGCGACCTGAACGTGTTCATCCTCGACGAGATGGATCACACCATCGGCACCATCTCGCAGTGCCAGGTTGTGGACATCCCCCGTCGGGCCATCGATGAGATCACGGCGCATCACACGAGCATCGCGCGCGCCTTCTGGTGGTGCTCCCTGGTCGACGGTGCCGTCCTGCGCGCGTGGTTGGTCAACATGGGCGCGCGCGCTCCGGACCAGCGCATCGCTCACCTCCTCTGCGAACTTTTGATGCGCCTGGAGGCGGTGGGGCGTGTCACCGACAACAGCTACGCGTTTCCGCTCACACAGTCTGAGATCGCTGACACGATGGGCCTGTCCGACGTGCACGTGAACCGGACGCTGCGCGAGCTTCGCGCCCTCGGCCTGATCCACCTCAAGCGCCGCGTGCTGACCATCCTCGACGTCGAGCGAATGAAGGCTTTCTGCAGCTTCGCACCGAACTACCTGCACTTGCGCAGCACGCGCTGGGGTGATCGTCGCGACCTGAGTTGGCCCGGTATGGCCCAGGAGGGCTAGCCGATGTCCGAGCGGGGCAACGTCGAGACGCTGATTGTGCTGCAGCCGATCGCGGTCGACACGGGCAGCCTTGACCACGACGGCATGCTGGTGATCGCCAACGGCCTGCTCGTAGCCGTGCTGGTGCGCCTCGCCGAACCCGAGCATGCCAATGTCGGAAGCTGGTTCATGGAGGCGGGGTTCGGCCGGCTGCAAGGGCTGAGGGTCCCTGCCTTTCCGGCCCTGGAAGAGGCGAGCCGCTGGGTACGACGGCATCTGAAGCCGGCCTGAGCTGCATGTCCACAGCGAACGCTGCCTCCATGCCCTGTCCGATCACAGGCTGACGAGCCGAACCGTGATGATATGAACCGCCCAGTAAGCGCAATACAGGGTCGAGCCATTTGCTCGTCGCCTCAGACGTTTAGCTGCAATCGAACGAACCATCGCCAGGCCCGGTGATTGTTGCATTGAGATGAGCCCAATCATAGTCATCGCTATATCTGCTGGTGGCCTCGGTCCGCTCGTGCGGATCGTTGAGGCGCTGCCCAGCACATGTCGCGCCTCCGTGTTCGTCGTGCAGCACATTGGGACACATCGAAGCTGCCTACCCGACATCCTCGGTCGGTGCGCCGGTTTCCCGGCAGCCTTTGCGCAGCACGGTGAGATTATTGAGCATGGCCGGATCTACGTTGCGCCGCCCGACCACCACATGCAGTTGCGTTTCGGTGCGATCCGTCTGGATCAGGGGATCAAGGTGCACTTCGCGCGTCCGGCCGCCGATCCCCTGTTCATCTCAGCGGCCGAAACCTACGGCGAGCGCGTCGTCGGGGTCGTGCTCAGTGGGGCGAACAGTGACGGCGCCGAGGGGATGCGAGTGATCACGGCGCATGGTGGCCTCGGCTTGGTCCAGGACCTGGAAGAAGCCGAATTCCCCGAGATGCCTTCAGCGGCGGTGAGACGCGATCACCCTGAGGCGCCTCTTACGAGCGAGCGACTCGCTGAGCGCGTTGCTGCTCTCTGTTTGGGTCGCTGAGTTCGAGAAACCAGCGGCTGATGACGGTACGACCCCCGTCAGCCCGCAGGCTGCCAGCGCCGTCACCAGCACCGTGAAGCCGACGAGCGAGACGGTGCCGCCGATCCCGCCATGAGCCCCACGCGTCATCGGCCTGCGGCCTTCTTCGCATACTCCCAGACCGGAATGCCCCAGACCTGACCTTGCTTGGTCCGGTAGCCTGATCCGTCTGCGAACACGACCCTGGTTGGCTCCACCGCCAAAGCCTTGCTCCCGGAGACCATCATCACCCCGCAGTAGTCGATCCGCAGCCTTCCATGCTCTGGATGAAGCGCGAACAGCTCGGCCGCCGTCCAACCGAGCGCATGGGCCTCAGCCCCGAGCCGGTCGCAGAAATCGATGGCAGCCTCGCGGATCGGCACCCAGCGGGTAGGCGTCAGATACCGGCACGGCGAGGCGTGCGGGGACAGATCCTCAAGGGCACTGCGCCACACGGCAGCGGCGTTCGGGAGCATGGTGGGTGCGAAATCGGAGGCCATACGGCCGAGCTACGGCAAGCGTCACCGTCAAACCATGCGGCCAGAAGCGACCTTGCCCAACATGGATTGGGATAGCCCCGCCGCCCCATATGATGAGAAAGCCCGCCCTGGTGTTCCAGGTGCGGGCTTGTTGCGATTGCGCCAAGGAGGCCGCACCGCGAGACCGTACATCCGGGTCTCGGTGCTGCTCTTTCGACGCTCAGCCCCCAGCCGATCGCTGACAGCTACCTCAGCCGTTATGGTTAACCGATCGTTGCAGCAGGGCAGAGCCCTCACTGTCCCGTCAGCCCCGGCGCCACTAATCCGCGTCGTCTAACCCATCCCGGCGCGCGCCTCGGGCGACGACTACGAGGGCATGATCCGGCAAGGCACGCTGGAGATCCTTCGCCTCCGGCCAGGGCGCCGACAGCCACGTCGCCCACTCCTCCGGCTTTGTGAGGATCACCGGCATCGCCTTCGGGTGCACGGCGCCGACCTCGGTGTTCGGTTCGGTGGTTAGGAAGGCATACAGGTCGTCGGTCGTCTCGCCGTCCTTCACCTTCCGCACGCTCTGCCAGCCCTCGACCAGGATGCCCGCGAAGCAGGTGAGCGGCCGGTCCTCTGTTAGGGCGAACCACACGGGCGGGTGCGAGCCGTCCGCGGCCTTCTCGTTCTCACTGAAGCTCGTGAACGGCACGAGGCAGCGGTGCTCGGGCGACAGCCAGCGGCGCCAGTGCGGCGAGGCGGTGTTGCGGACGTTCGTGACGCCGGGATCGACCTTCTTACCCTTCAGCGCGAAGGCCGGGGAGGGCATGCCCCAGCGCATCATCGACAGGGCACGAGCACCGTCGCGCATGCGGATCACGGGCGCAGCCGTGTTCGGGAAGATGCCGGGCAGCGGCGGCAGGTTGCCGGTGTCATCGCGTTCGACGCTGAACGCCTTGCCGATCTCGGACTGCGAGCGGATCAGGCTGTAGAGGTTGCACATACAGCAGGCTCGCCGAGGCCGCGGTGACGATCAGGACCGCGAGATATCGAACACTGCCCCGCCGCCCGGTCCAATCACGGGTCGGCGGGGCTTAATGCCGTTCCTCACGGCGAGGGGCCGGCACGCGACACGGCCCGAGACGCAATATGGGGGAGGGCGGTTATCGGATACGGAACGGCCTCGTTTGACGTGATCCCGGATCGGGATGCTAGTCGGCTGCACCAAGCTGGCGCGGTCGGTGGTGCAGGCTCAGCAGTTATCAGCGCCGGGCTTCACGGGCTGACCTTCGGGCGCTTTCTTCGAGCCATCATCTTTCATCGCCGCGCCGGTGTTGTTCATTGCGCCGACCGTGCCGGGAGACTCTGCTTTGGCACCAGGGCTCACCTTTGAGGTCGAACCGCCATCGACGTTCGAGCTGGTATCCTTCCCGGTAGCTGCATTCGTGGTCGTGCCGACATTGCAAGGAGCGGCAACAGCGAAGCTCGCTGACAGCGTGAGCATCGCAGTGGCGGTGGCGATATTCAGGGCCTTGGACATGGTTCCTCCAGTTTCTTAGCCTAAGGGAAGGGGGCTCAGAGATCGTTGTTCCGGGTACACCGTGTGGCAACTGCTCGCGGCCGAGAATGCTACCCCTTTCGCTCCCGGAACCGGATCCCGGCACCGCCGCCGTCCTTAGGGATGAACTCCAAGGCAGCTATCACGGCACCAGACCCACGAGTCCACAGACTGCCAGGGCCGTGACGATGACAGTGAAGCCCGCCAGCGAGACGGTGCCGCCGATCCGGGCCCAGCGCCGGCTCACGGCTGGCGCATCCGCACGCCGGCCCCGCCGCCGTTCTGCGGGATGAACTCGACGCCTGCCGCTTCAAGGGCGGCCCGCATCTTATCGACGCTGCTGACACGCGCGTCCTGACCGGCCTCAAACCGGTTGATGGTGTTGGCTCCCACGCTGGCCTCGCGCGCGAGATCCTGCGTGGTCCACCCAAGTGCGGCGCGGGCCATTCGGCATTGAAACGGCTTCATATGGTGATTTTATCACCGAATGTGGTTGACATCAAACCGGTGACGGCGTTACCACTAGTGGTGAGATTTACACCACTTGGTGCCCGCCATGTCCCACCGCACCGTCTCCTGGACCCGCCTCTCCCGCTCGCTGCACGACAGCAAGCCGGCAATCCCCGCCGGCCTTCTCAGCGCCCGCGCCCTCATCCAGTTCGGCGCCCGCACCCGTCCCCTCGCCACCGCCGGCCAGTACGACCGCGCCGCCATCATGGCCGCCGCCTGCAAGGCCGCCCCCGGCATCATGGAGCGCTGCGGCGTCTCCCGCCGCGAGGCGATGTCCTCCGCCCTCAAGGCCGCCTGGCAGGTCGCCAAGGCCGCCCGCCGCGCCGCCGCTCACTGATCCCCTGACCATGCCGGGCTGAGCCCCGGCTCGCACCCCCTTCACCACCACCGACCCACCGCCACGAGCCCTCACCGGAGCCCGAACGATGACCTATGCCCGCATCCCGAATTTCAGCCAGCCCGTCCCAGCCCGTAGCGACAGCCCGCGCACCGGCCGCCGCCGCCTCTCGGCCGACGGTCGCTACCTCAACCTGCCGAACGAACCCGTGCCCGGCGAGATCGAGCCCTGGCAGGCCGTGGCGCCCGTCCGGCCCGACACCGCGTACAGCCGCAGCCTGCGCTTCCTCGACGTCGGCGCCGAGCTGCTGGCCGCCTTCGTCATCGTGGGCGGGGGCATGGTGCTCACCGGCCTCGCAACGCTCCTCTGACCCAGCCCGCACCCGACCGGGCCGGATGCGCCACGGCGCGCTGAGCCTTCCATCCCCTTCACCTGCGTACCCTCACGAACCTCCACGGGAGCTCGATCGATGTCCCATGCCTTCGCCACCGCCCGCACCACCCCGACCCTGCGTGTCTCGCTCGCTGAGCGCACCGCTGCGCTGAGCGCCGCCCTCACACGGGTCCGTCGGACCCCGGCCGCGCCGCAGTCCGATACCCGAACCGCCCTGCTGACGGCCTACACCGAGGCGCAGGACGTGCGTCCGATCTTTGAGCACGAGGACGACCTCGGCACGCCGTCCTATCGTGCGGCCCTCAAGGTCGAAACCCGGCTGCGCCGCCTCGTGTCGGAGGTGATCGAGGCGCCGACACCGACCACTCGTGATGGGCTGGCGACGCTGGCGCTAGTCATGGCGATCGATGCCGAGGGCAGGATGCAGTTCCGCGGTGATAGCGACCGCGAGTATGCCCGCGCTGCCCGCGCGCTCGTCATCCTGACCGGCATCACCCTGCCGGCCAGTTTCCTTGGCTTCGGTGACGAGCCAGAGTTCGAGACCCGAGAGACAGCGTTGCTCGCCCTTCCCGGCCGCCTCCCTGAATGGGCGCGGGTCGAAGCCTCTGCCGCCGCTTGAATTCTCAGATCCGCCTTCGAGGCGAAAGCGACTGGCGGTCACGCGAGTGGCGCCGGTCGCATATCCAATTCTCAGCTATCTCCGCCCTCGACGCTGCGGATCGCATCATCGCGGTTCTGGACCGCATGGACGGGGATACCGATCTGGAGGACGCCGGGGACGCGGAACCATCCCTGGCGGCCCCCGAGAACGCCACCGGCTCGCAGATCACTTGGTTGCGCGGCAACGATCAGGACCGCGAGGCCGAGACGCTGGAGACCGTGCTGCCGGAGGTGCCGGCCGAGGCGACCGTGATCCACGTCGAGCCCCTGCGCTGGGGCGGCCGGGGCAACCTGCTCGCGGCGGCTGGGGTGGCGCTCCTCGACTTACTCGAACTGGCATAGAGGAAAGATGACTGGAGGCTTGCGTTGCCCCGCGGCGACGCCGGCTCTGCCCAGGGCAAAGCGGCTTGAGGAGAGATGCCGTGAACGAACTCAACGGCCGCATGCTTGGGTTGCAGATCCTGCTCACCGGAGTCATCGCCCGCATGGCAGGAGAGAAGCGTGACCCCGTGGGGTTCCTCACGGAGTTCCGCGATGAGATCCAGGCAGTCGTGCGCGGTATCCGAATAGCCGGATCTGACGATGAGGCAGCGATGCGCGCCCAGGCCCTCGGCGCGATTGACGAACTATTCTCGCTCATGAAGCCGCCGAGCCAGGATTAAATGCCCAGTGGATCAGGCAGGTCGAATGGTTCGGCGGGCCTCGTGGACGACGGACCTGAGCTGTTAATCCGTATGCCTGCTACGGACCGCGCACAGGACTGTGAATTGTTGCTGTCATGTGACAGTGCCCCATGGTCGCTCGTCCGCCGGTCGCCGGATGTTGTGGTGCTGCTCGTAACGCACTGTTATCGCAATGGTTTTTTTACGCATCAATAGTTTGTCAGTTGTTATTTGTAATAGATACAAACTGGCGAAGCTACGAAACAACGCCTTTAGCGCGGTTTAGCACTCGCTTCTTATTATAGTTCTAATGTTGAATTCTTGACTCAAATAGACGGGTGGTTTTCACGCTGGTCTATCACCGGTCGTTGCAAACGCTGGTGATTGGAGGCAAGAATACTGTGCTGCGTCAGTCGCGTGTTCCGACATCACTGCGCCAACATCCGATATGCGGCCGTAAACCGACGTTCTCTACATCGAGGGGAGCGCTAGGCTTAGCATGTGCGGCAGCGGGGTCTGTCGGCAGCGCGGAAGCACAGTCTGGGCCTGCTACAGCGCTGCCTCCGATGACTGTGGATGCACCTATAGCCCGGCCTCGTCCACCGGCGCCGAAGCCGAGCCAAGCGCAGGTCAAAGCCCGTACCGCCCTCCGACAGGCTGTTCGAACGCAACGGCGCGTTACTTCACCTCCAATTGTTGCCCCGGCTCCAAGCTCCGGCACGGCGACGGGGGCTGGTGCTCCGGCCCAGGGCATCGGTGATCCGAGCCGAGATCCCTACGCCAACCCGAGCTCGCCTTACCAAGCGCTCAACGTCGCCTCACCGCGCTTTACACAGCCGATCCTCGACACGCCCAAGTCGATCACCGTGCTGACGCGACAGGTGATCGACGATAAGAATGCGACCAGCTTCCGCGAGATCGCCCGCACGACCGCCGGCGTAACGCTCGGTACGGGCGAGGGGGGCAACGCCTTCGGCGACCGCTTCTTCATTCGCGGCTTCGATGCGCGCAACGACGTGTTTGTCGACGGCATCCGCGATCCGTCCGTCAGCGTGCGCGAGAACTTCTTCACCGAGCAGATCGAGATCTTGCGCGGGCCGGCATCGAGCTTCGCGGGCCGCGGCACCGCGGGCGGTGCTGTCAACATCGTTACAAAGCAGGCGACGACGTTCGGCGACTTCTACAAATCGGAGGGGCAACTCGGGACCGATAACACCCGACGCGTCACGCTCGACCTCAATCAGGTCGTCAGCCCAGCTCTCGCGATCCGCGTGAATGGCCTGTACCAGGAGGCGAACGTCGCGGGCCGCAAGTACGTCTTCGATGATCGCAATGGAGCTGCCGTCGCTGTCACGCTCAAGCCGGCCGACGGCTGGACGTTCAACGCCAACTACTTTCACACGGATCTGAACAGCCTTCCGGATTTCGGCGTGCCGTTCAACGTTCAGTCGCGACGCCCGTTCACCGAAAGCATCGTCCCACGCGACACCTACTACGGCTTCGTCAATCGCGACTTCTATCGCGTGCAGCAGGACATCGGCACACTGGTGTCGGAGTATGCGCCGAGCGAGGACTTCAAGATCACAAACCGCTTCCGGGCTGGGCACTCGGTACTCGATTATGTTGGCACCTTACCGGAGCGGCCAGTCATCCCGGGCAATGGCAACCTCTATGGCACGACGCTGAGCCTCAACCCACAGAGCCGCTATCAGACCGTCGACGTCGTGGCCGACACCACCGACGCGACCTTCAAGTTCGCGACCGGTCCGATCCTGCATACGGCGGTCCTGGGTACCGAGTTCAGCCGCGAGGCCGTCAGTCGCGACACTTACGCTGGCCTGCGTTCCGAAAATTCGAACCTCGGGACAACGGGTATCTTCAGTGGCACGGGTAGCTTGGCTGGCATCAATATCTTAGCACCGCCCAACCTTTTACCTTTCAGCACAAAGCCATATCTGACTGGAAATCCGGCTTATATCCCCGTCGATACGAAGGCCGGATACCTCATCGAGACGATGAACTATCAGGATCTCGTCCTGCTGAATGGCGGTGTCCGCTACGACGACTACAATATCTCGTCGACCCAGGGCACGAGCTCAGCCAGCGTCCATTCTGGTAACTTGAACTACAACATTGGCCTGACGCTGAAGCCGCAGCCTTGGCTGAGCGTCTACGGTGCTCATGCTACCTCGTCGAACCCGGTCGGGGCCGAGCTTGACGCCTCCGGCTCGGCCTATGGCGGCCTCAGCGCGACCTTCACCGGCAACCAAGTCTTCAAGCCCGAGCAGAACACCGCCGACGAAGTCGGCGTGAAGGCCGAGCTGTTCGACCGTCGCCTCCTTGCCACTTTCGCCGTGTTCCGCACACTCAAGGAGAACGCTCGCGAGACGCTCGGCACCGGTGCCGCTCAATTCATCGCGGCCGATGCGGCATACCGGGTCGAGGGCGTCGACCTGGAGGTCGCCGGCAAGATCACCGACGATTGGAGCGTGTTCGGCGGCTATGTGGCGATGGACACCAAGGTCACCCGGTCGGGCGACCCCACGGTGATCGGCAACCGGCTGGCCAACATCGCCCATCGCTCGTTCAGCATGCTGTCCAAGTACAGGATCACGCCGTGGCTCGAATTCGGCGCGCAGGCGATCAACAACTCTCGCATCTCGGGCGGAACTCTCGCTGCCAACGCCAACGTCTTGCCGTCGTATTGGCGCTTCGACGCCTTCCTAGAATACAAAGTCAATGAGAATTTAAACGTCAAGCTTTACGCTCAGAACCTTCTCGATCGCCGCTACTACGACGCATTTTACCGCAGCGACGCCCCGTTCGCATTCATCGCCCCTGGCCGGGCAGTGTACCTCATCGCGCAGACGAAGTTCTGACCGATGTTGATCTGCATCCCAGAAATCCTGAGCAAGGCGGAGGTCGCCGACTTCCGCCGTATCATGGACGCCGCCGAATGGGAGGACGGTCGCTCGACGGCGGGATCCCAATCGGCCATGGTCAAGCGCAACGAGCAGCTTCCGCCGAACGGCGAACCCGCTCGTCATCTGGGCGATCGGATCGTCAAGGCACTGCTGGCCAACCCCCTGTTCGTCTCCGCCGCGATCCCCCTTCACATCTTCCCGCCGTTGTTTAACCGCTACGGCGAGGGGCATCATTTCGGCATCCATGTCGACAACGCCGTGCGCGGCGATCCGGCGACGGGAATGCGCATCCGTACCGACTTATCGGTGACCCTGTTCCTTGCAGAGCCGGACACCTACGACGGCGGTGAGCTCGTAGCCGAGGACTACTACGGTTCGCAGGAAGTGAAGCTGGCCGCCGGCGACCTTGTCCTGTACCCGGCCTCAAGCCTGCACATGGTCACGCCGGTCACCCGGGGTACGCGGGTGGCCTCATTTTTCTGGCTTCAGAGCATGGTCCGGAGCCCCCAGGCCCGCAGCCTGATCTACGATCTGGACACTGCGATCCAGGGCCTCGTCGCGGAGCTCGGTCGTGACCACACCGAAGTGGTCAGGCTGACGGGCATCTACCACAACCTCATTCGGACCTGGGCCGAGGTATGACCGGACACCGAGAGTCGATGGACCGGGTGGCAGTGGGCCGAGCGTCCATCGTCGCCCACGTGGGCCGCATACTGCTGGCCGCGCTTTGGCTCATATCAGGGCCGGCACTCGCGCAGTCGCCAGGTACCCCCACGCCAACTGCGGCTGCGCCAGCCGTTTCCGCGACGCCGCACCCCATGCACCCGTCCGAGACGGGACTTCCCCTTGAGCAGGTCCCGCCGACCGAAGTCCAATCGGCGCCGGATCTGCCACAACGGGTGGCCGTCCGGGTCGCGGCACCCGCCGGTCACGAGTTGTCGCCGTGGTCGATGTTCCTGAACGCCGACATCCTGGTGAAAATCGTGATGGCCGGGCTGGCGCTCGCCTCGGTGATTACCTGGACGATCTTGGTGGCCAAGTCGATCGAGCTGGGGCTCGCCCGCCGCGCGCTCACCCACGCCCTGGGTCGCATCGCCAGCGCCGGCTCGCTGACCGAGGCCGGGGAGACGCTCGCCGGCCGCACGGTACTCGATAGGCTGGTCGCGGCGGTCGCCGACGAGATGCGGATCTCGCGCGGCCCACCGGACGGCATCAGGGAGCGGGCTGTCTCGCGCTGCTCGGAGATCGTCAAGGCAGAAGGGCGCACCGCCCGACGCGGGATGGGGGCGCTCGCCACGATCGGTGCGATCTCGCCGTTCGTCGGACTGTTCGGCACCGTCTGGGGAATCATGAACAGCTTCATCGGCATCTCGAAGGCGCAGACCACCAACCTCGCGGTGGTGGCCCCCGGCATAGCCGAGGCGCTGCTCGCCACTGCCATCGGGCTCGGCGCGGCGATCCCGGCGGTGATCATCTACAACCATTTCGCCCGGGCGACCCGTGGCTACGGCGACCTCATCCAACGCGCCTCGGGAGTCACGATGCGGTTGCTGTCGCGTGACCTGGACCACGGCTTCGCGGGCGGGCGTCATGCGCCGCTCGCCCGCGCGGCCGAGTGAGCGGGGACGGTCATGGCCATCGCACTGGGCGGCGACGAGGATGACGGCGACGAGTTCGGCGAGGCGCACGAGATCAACGTCACGCCGTTCATCGACGTGATGCTCGTTCTGCTGATCATATTCATGATCGCCGCCCCACTCTCGACGGTCGACCTGCCGATCGACCTGCCTTCTTCCAGCGCCGTCCCGCAGAAGAAGCCTGACAAGCCGACCTACGTCACGATCAAGGCGGATCTGGCGGTTGCGGTCGGCGAGGCACAGGTCAAGCGGATCGATCTGGCCAAGGTCCTCGACGCGCAGGGCGATCCCAACAAGGAGCGTCGCATCTTTCTGCGCGCCGACCGCGCGGTGCCTTACGGTGAGCTGATGGATGTCCTGGAGATCCTGCGCGCAGGTGGCTACCTCAAGGTCGCTCTCGTCGCTCTGGAGGGTTTGCCCGGCGGGTCGGCGGGAGAGGTGAGGGACGGGACGCAGGCCTTGCCACCGCTAAAACCGTGACAGGCGAGGCGCGCCTCGAATACGGGCTCGCCGGGCGCCGCTGGCCGCTTTGGCTCGCAGCTGGCGCCTTCGTGCTTGGCCTCCACGCGAGCGGGATCGTGCTGGCCGTGACCTACACGCCGCCCGACGAGGCGGACGACCTCGGCGCGAATGCCCTGGAGATCGGCCTAGAGATGATGGCGGTACGGCACGAGCCTACCGACCTCCCCGCCGGTCCTGAGGCAGACGACGCCACCGCTGCGCCGGCTGTGGTGCAACAGAAAGCCGTCGACGACCCGACCGAACTGCCCAAGGCCGTGCCGACTGAGACGGAGGATCCGGACCGGATCGTCTCGCCTGATGCGACGCGCAAACCGCAAGAGGACGAGACCAAGGTCAAGGCGGTCGAGACTAGCCCGTCGATGGAGTCAGTTGCATCCGAGGCTGCAGCTGCGCCGACTTCGGAGACGATGAAAGAGGCGCCACACTCGACCGCTCCAGTCCTGGGGACCGGCGAGAGCGCGCGGCGCATTCGCACTACGTGGCAGAAGCAGCTTCTGGCCCATCTCGAAAGGCACAAGCGCTACCCTGGCGGAGTGCGGCGTCCGACCGGCCAGGTGATGGTGACGTTCATGCTGGATCGTCTTGGGCGGGTAGTGTCGGCTACCGTAGTGAAGGGCTCGGGCGACGTCGCACTAGATGATGCGGCATTGGCCATGATGAAGCGTTCTGATCCGGTACCGCCGCCGCCGCCACTGGTCGCAGACGAGGGGCTTATCTTCTCCATTCCGGTCGTGTTTCGAGCGAAAAAGTAGATACTGCAGGCAATGTCACGAAGCCCGCAGTAGTCGCTCCACCTCGCGCACTTGGTCCTTCGGCCTCAGGTTCAGCCGCGCCCGCATGGCCTTACCCGGCTTGAACTGGACGTTCCGCTTGGCCACGACGACGACGCTCTGGCCCGTGCGCGGGTTGCGACCCATGCGGGGGCACATCTCCCGCGTAGCGAACGTGCCGAAATCGCGTATTTCCACGCGGTCGCCGTCTGCCAGGGCACGGGTGATGCGGTCGAGGATAGCGTCGACCACCGCCTCAACATCCTTGGCGTAGAGGTGCGGGTTCTGCTCCGCGATGCGGTCGACGAGCTCGGATCGGATCATGCCCAGAAGGTGCCGCCGCCAAACCACGCGCGGCAAGTGCGAGGCCGCACGATCCAAAGGACGGCTGTCTCACCAGCAGACTTTTTCGCCCTGCCAAGGCGCACCATCGCACCCAAGAGCGCTCCGTTGGTGCGGGGGGTCATACCGGTAGACGATCATCGGGCTGAAGAAGGCTCCCAGCGCCGTCAGGGCATGACGACAGGTATGTGGCTCCGGACGCGGGGTCGCCGGCGCCGGCATGAGCGGAACCGTCACGACACAGTTCGTATTGGCGTTGTCGTACACCCAATGACCAAGCTCATGGGCGATCAGCCTATCCCAGCCGGTCAGAACGGACGTGCAGAGGGTGACAGGCGCCCGTTCGTCCGCTTCCGCCAGTGAAGGGAGTGCCACCGTCCGCTCATCGTCGAACTTGACCATAAGCTGAAGCGTGCCGCCCATGGCCTCGACATAGCTCCGCAGCGTCGAGAGGAGCAGATCACTGCGCCGCTCAAGGCGCGAGATGCTGTCCTGTCGGACGTTGAGCAGTTCTGCCATTCGTTCTTGGGTGAGCTTCCTAGCCTTGCGCATGCGTCGAAGCGCGTGTTCCTCAAGGATTAGCTCCTCGGATCGGGCCGCAATCTGCTCGCGGCGCTCTTCCGGTAGAGCCTCCAGGATCTGATCAAGCGTCTTCATGGCCTTCTCCTCCTCGACCGCCTCACGGGGTTGAGTGTCTTCAGATGCGCTGCGAACCGCTCGTCGGCGGTTCGGATAAGCTGCTCGTACCACTTGGACTGGTTTGCGCCTTCCTTGTCCCCACCGCACAAAACGATCGCTTGGCGCTGCGGGTCAAAAGCGAAGGCGAACCGCCACAAGCCGTCGAGCCGAAACCGTAGCTCCTTCATGTTTTGAAACTGCGAGTTGTGCAGCCTGTCCACGTTCGGCCGTCCCAGATCGGGCCCAAACTCGGCAAGCAGCCAGAGCCGCGCCAGAAGCTCGTTCTGGATCGGGACCGGGAGCCGCTGAAATTCGGGCTCGAAGTCGTCATGGAGGGCGACCGTGAACGGCATCCACTGAAGAATGCATTACCGAGAATATGGTTTCAAGGCCATATTTTGCGTAGGGAGTGCGGCGTCACGTGCCGGCAAAGCGTTGACTTAACCGTGCCGCCCGGCCGAGATGGACCGTTCCGGCCGCACCCGCCCTGGCGAGTCGCGGCCACTATCAGGAGAGCAGCCGCCGCGGATCTGAGACCCTGAAACGACTACGGGCCCCCTGTCGCCAAACAGAGAGCCCGCGAAATCGAAATGGCCTGGTGGGGACCAGTTGCAATCCCCCATCAGCCATAGCTCCCGCCGGGAGTCAACGGGAACGCCAATTCCCGGAGCGATGAAGTCGTGCCTCGTTCACAGCCGCGGTCCGAAAAGGACCGAGGACGATGTTTCACGCCACCATGCGGTCGGCGATCGAGGACGCGCGCACGCTCGCGCAACTCGACAGCCTGTCGCGATCCATCTGGCAGGCCCACGCCGCCGAGACTGTGACCGACTCAGAGGCGCAGGGCTTGGCTGAGACCCTGCACACCCGCAGGAGTGCGATCCGCGAGGCCGTGGCGCCCGTCGGCATTCCGCTCGGCCGCGTGACGCTGTTCCCGCCGAGGCGCCCCCAGCGGGCTCCTGAGCGATCCGTGGCGATCGAGCGCCGCCGTCGGCTGGCCTTCTCGGGCCCGATGCCGCCCGCGCTCGGATCCCGGTTCACCACCGGGCAGCTCGCGGTCCTGCGGATCGTCGGCGACGAGATGGCCCGCAACGGCGCCTGTGGGCTGTGCATCGACGCCATAGCGGCACGAGCTGGCGTCTGCCGGCGACTGGTTCAGGCCGCGATCCGGCTGGCCGAGGGCGACGGGCTGCTGACCATTCAGGAGCGCCGCCACCAGGGCCGGAAGAACGAACCGAACGTGGTCCGCATCATCTCGCGGGAATGGCTTCAGTGGCTCCGGCGAGGAGGGCGGTCCGCGGCCCCGGCGCTGTTGGGCGGCATAGGGTGCAAAACGATTCACCCCACGGATAAGGGAGATCCACAGAGGCAGGTTGTGGACGCGGAATCGAAGAAGGGCTGCCGGGAGGCAGCGGTTCGGGCCACCGTCGCGACCAGGCGCGATTCTGTCGCGGGTCCGGCAAAGCTAGGCGACGCTATGTCTTGAACACATGTAGCTGGACGATCTGACGAACGATGCGAAACTATCGCCTCTGCGCAGCCTACCGAGCCCCGGATGGTTTGCTGAGCACACCGGTGTACGAGGAGACGATCACGGCCAAGGATACTTCTGAGGCTGTCGCTCGTGCCAAAGCCACTGAACTGGATATGGCCAGCTTGAAGGCGAACGCGATCTACCTCGTCAACTCGGACGGGCATGTCGCCTGGTCGTTGCGGATCGCCGAAGCTACGGATGATGCGGCTTAAGGTTATTGCTGCCGCCAAGCCACGTCAGTGATGCGGCGCGTGGACCGTTGAGGGCTGATCCTGTAGCTTGAGCGGATGTCAGAGGATCGTCTTCAGTCTGATCAACCGCTCATCCAGATTAATCGCAGGCTTGAAGCTTCGCGTTCGCTGGACGAGATCGTGACGATCCTGCGCGATACAGCGCGGCAGATCGCCGGGTCCGATAGCATCGCCGTCGTGCTGCGGGAAGGCGACTGCTGCCACTACGTCGCCGAGGATGGGATTGGCTACCTGTGGCGCGGGTACCGCTTTCCACTGGATGCCTGTATCTCGGGTTGGGCGATGCTCAACAATGAGACTGCGATCGTACCGGATATCGAGGCTGATCCGCGTCTGTCTGCTGCCGCCTACCATCATACCTCAATGCGCAGCCTTGTGATGGTGCCGATTGGCTCCCCCGAGTCCGTGGCCGCTCTCGGGGCGTATTGGTGCAGCTTTGTCACCATCGATCCGGGCACGGTCTATCGGCTAGAGGCATTGGCAGAGAGCGCAGGGACTGCCCTAGCCCGCATACGAGGCCTATAGCGACATCGCTACGCCCGGCTGCTACAGCACTGATCCTTCCCGCATACGTGCCCGAGGCGTTCGCGACGTCACACGGCCCGGCGTGGGTAAGCACGCGACGACAGGCGCATCCGGTCCAGTTCACCGAGGCTCGCCCGTGACGCCTCGGCCGGGCGGTCTCGTGAGGGTCAGTGCGATGCGGCGGGACTAGAGACCGCAAGCGCCGGCTCACGGCCTGTCTCTGCATATCAGCAACCTCAACCAGCCTCGCCTATGCCGTAGGTGCGAGCGGCCTTTGCCATACGGATGAGCTGCTCGAGATCCAACTCCACGGCATCTTTCACGTCATCGACCTGCAGTAGCTCGCCGAGGCCGACAAGCTCTAGGCGCAAGGCCTCGATCATCGTTTCCAGCGATTCCCCCAGGGCGCGGATCTGTTCCTCACGGGGCCCCAGATCCACTCCCTCAGCAAAGGCACCGGCCAGGGCTGCTCTGAGACCCTGAACCTCATCAAATGGAACGATGGAATGGGGTCCCACAGGGCTCATCGTCGCCTCAGGTCACTTGGGCAGTTGCACGGATAGGGCCGCCTGCAGCTGATGCGGATTTGCCTATCTTGTAAGCACATTTACGACGCCAAGCGCAGATCTGCACAGTTGCCGGCTCTTTATCCAACTCATTCCACCGTATTAACCATCGTGTAACAGAGGTTAATAATTCGTTGGCGCGAAGCTCAGCTTTGTGAGGAAATACGTAGGCGGGCTGGCCGCCCGTCTCACCCTCCGAGGTCAACATGGTTCGGGTCACGGCGCCCAGGCTCTCACTCCGCCTGGGTCTGCGCGCTCTCGCGAGCCTCGCTGCGCCGCCGACCCTACTTCTGCTCGCCGGCACAGGTTCGGCCAGCGCGCACGTGAAGTGGTTCTGCGCCTACGACGTCGCCGGCCAACCGCGTGGCCTCGAACAGGTGCTCTGCCTGGACTTTGAGTGGCTGACCGGGCTCGCTCTTTTGTGCCTCATGTTCGGATGCTTGGCCGAGGGTACGCCCCTGGGGGGCGTGCTGCTCAACGCCCTCGACCGCGTGACCACGCGGATCCGCATCGACACCGAGCTGCTGGTCCGCACCACGCTGGGTTTCTTCCTGGTTTCGCTCTTCGACCTCGGCGGCATCATCCTGACCCCGGAACTGAAGACCGACGTGGCTTGGATCCCGGGGCTGCAACTCGCCATGGCGGCGTGCCTGATCTGGCGCCGGACCATGCCGCTCACCGGGCTCGGTATCGTCTTCCTGTTCAGCTACGCCACGGCGCAGTACGGCGTCTTCCACCTCGCCGATTATCCGGTTTTCCTGGGCGTGGCCGCCTACCTGATCTGCCAGAGCCTCGGCTTGAAGCCCTTCGGCGTTCGCCCCCTCGACATCGTGCGGTGGGCTGCCGCGATCACGCTGATGTGGGCATCGGTCGAGAAGTGGGCCTACCCGCAGTGGACCGATCCGCTGCTGGCCGCCAAGCCGCAGATGACCATGGGCGCGACCCCCGAGCTGTTCATGCAGGCCGCCGGCGTCATCGAGTTCACCCTGGCCTTCGCGCTGATCTGGACGCCCCTGGTGCGTCGGATGTCGGCGATCATCCTGGCGGCAATCTTCGTCTCGGCGGTGTTCGAGTTCGGCAAGGTCGACGCGATCGGCCACTCGGGCATCATCGTGGTGCTGCTCGGGATCGCCGCAGACGATGTGCGGTCCGTGGTGCGGGTCCGCGACGCCGCTTGGGCGCCGGCATACTTTGGCGGCGCGCTCGCGACCTTCCTGGCACTGTACTACGTCGGCCACGAAGCCCTGTATGCGGGCCTAGCAGCCATCCCCACGATCTGAAGCGCTACCGGTAGACGGGTCGAAATACGCGCCTACCGCACGTGGACGGCGAGCTTCATCTTCGGGTGAACGCCGCACAGGACGGTGAAATCACCCTCCGTCGGGAACGTGATGACGGCTTTGGCGCCGGGCTCGATATCACCGGAGTCGAAGGCAAACGTCTCGGCTTCGACGTAGGCCTGGTGGACGAAGTTGTCGTCATCGTTGACCACCGTGATGTGCTCACCGACGTGGAGTGCGACGTCCCCCGGCCCGAAACGTTTGCCCTTCTGCGATACGATGTGATCCGCATCCGGGAGGCTCGCGATGGCGCCGCTGGCCACAGCCAGCAAGATCACGGTCCCGAGCATAATCACCGGAAGCAAATTCCGGTTGTTATTGAACATTTTGGCCACCAAAAGTAGATCACAATTTCAGCTGAGATTGAATTAACTCGGTTAATCGCCCCTCAAGATACCTGAAGTTTTCATATCATGACGAGGTTGTGATCACGTGCTGTTCAAGCGGAAGCGATGGCAGAGCGAGGGAGGGGATCTCCAGGCAGATTGAGCGCCGCTCGACGCTAGCCCCACTGTTCGCCATCCTAGCGGCATGCCCGTGCAGCGCGGTTACCGCAATACCGACCTAGACAACGTGTTGTTGAGCGCATGCTACAGGTCGGGCGCCCTGACGGCGTATCAATCCGTCTAGTCGGCATGCTGGACACCCGTGGGCGAAGGATCATGACCGAAAGCATCGTCCCGCTACGCAGGAAAGGTCAGCAGCAATTTGCTCTCGACCAGGTCGATACCGCTGCTGTGGAACTGCTTGCTAGCGGCCAAGCGACGAGCCTGCAGGCGGCACGGGCTGAGGTGATCCTCGTAGATATGCGAGAGCAGCGGGATCAGATGATGGCGGTGCTCGCCGATCTGCGTAGCCGCCAGCCGACCGCCGACCCTCAGCTCGACGCGGCCTACGCCAATCTCGTCACGGCGATCAACGATGGCATCGTGCAGATCGACCTGTTCATCGCCCGTGCGCAACTCTTCACGGCGGAAGCCACGCACCCGGAGAGTCAATGCCGGTAGCGTTCGGCCAGACTCATAAGTGACTGGGCCAGCTGGGTGATGTTGGCCGAAGCCGTCTCGACCTGGCGGGTGCCGGCCGCGGTCTGCTGGCTCGCCTGCCGGATGCCATGTAGGGCCTGCATCACCTGCTCGATGCCGAGCTGCTGCTGGTTGGTCGAGGCCACGATCTGCTGGAAGGTCTGCACGTTCTCCTCCACCCGGGCGGTGATCTCCTCGATGGTCCGCTGCGTCGTGTCCGAGCGGGTCTTGCCGGATGCGGCCCGCTTGACCGCCTCCTCGGTGAGCATCACCGAGGTGTTGATCCCCCGCTGGATCTCCCCCAGAAGCCCGCGCACCTGCCCAGTGGCCGCCTTCGCCTGGTCGGCCAAAAGCTTCATCTCGGACGCCACCACCGCGAAGCTGCGCCCGCTCTCCCCGGCCGCGGCCGCCTCGATGGCCGCGTTGAGCGCCAGCAGGTGCGTGCGCTCTGAGATGTCGTTGACCGTCTCGATGATGTCCCCGATCGTCTGGGTCTTCTCCGACAGGCCGACGATGTTGCCTGCCACAGCCTCCGCCTGCTCCCGGATCGCCTCCATCGCCCGGGCGGTGTCCGAGACCGCCCGCAGGCCCTGCCGCGAGGTCTGCGCGGTCGCCTGGGCGGTGGCGATCACCTCGGTCGCCCGCTTGCTGATCTGCGCCCCCGAATGCGTGATCTCGTCGACCGTGGCGGCGGTCTCCTGAACGGCCGCAAATTGCTCCTCCACCGAGGCCGCCTGCTCCTGCGCCGACGCCCGGATCTCCGCCGCCGCCGCGTTCAGGTCGGCCGTCGTCGCACGGTTGGTCCGCGCCAGGTCCGACAGGCCCGAGACCATCGCGTTGATGGTGGTGGCCAAGCGGCTGACCTCGTCACGCCCACGCGCTTCCAGCCGGCCTGAGAGGTCGCCTTCACCGACTCGATCGACGAAGGTCATCAGGCCCTTGAGTGGTCGCACCACCGAGCGGCTGATCAGCCATGTGATGGCCATTGCAAGCAGAACTGCGGCTGCCAGCGTGAGATAGATCGACAAGCCTGAGTTCTCTTGGATTTCTCTGACCCTGCGTTGGCCAGCTGCAAAATTGTCGTCGAGCACGTCGCGAGTTCCGTCTACACGCTTCAGCAACGCGGCCTGGGTCTGGTTGAGTTCGGCATTCCGAGTGATGACCGCGGCGACGTCCTTGGCGGCTACGGCAGAGAACAATGCCTCGGCTGTAGTGCGTAGGCCCGTGAAGAAAGCCGCGGTCTCGGTCGCTCGCGCGCCGAGCTTCTTCCAGTTGGATGCCCGATCGCTCGATAAGGCCAAGGGCTCATACTCTTGGGCCGACCGGACCAGCGCCCTCAGCGCAGCCTCGACTTGATCGGCGGTTTGCCGCCAAGCCGCCGCGGTCTCGCCGATCGGCTTGCCGACGAGGGCAGGGTCGGTGGTACCGCCACGCTCGCGCACCAAGAAGTCGATGACGGCGTTCCGGCGCAGGTTGCCGATCGCGCGGGTGTCGTTGCCAAGATCGTCGATGAGGCGGGCGAGCCTGAGGTCGCGCGCTACGATGCCATCGGTGGCCTCGCGTACCGAACCGAGCTGGATGATCGCGTAGACGCCCAGCGCCACCATCATCAGGGTTACGGCAGCGAAGCCGAGCAGGATGCGTTGGGCGATTGAGAGCGACACCGTGACCTCTAGGTACGACCGTCCGAGGGGCACCCAAGACGGGACAGGTGGATCGGGGAACCCGAGATCTCTCACATCCGGCATGAGGCGCCTACAACTGGCGCGTCATCAACCCGCTGCATGGTCGCGTGAGACGCGGCGGCGGGACTGGAGACCGCAGGTGCCGGCCCACGGCCCTCGACAAGCGCCGAAGCGCAGGTCCGGTCCCGAGCGCTCGCCGGACGCATCGTGAGCGTGCAAGGGTTCGCTAACCGACGGCCGTCACCGTCGTCGACATGTCCAAGCGAACGACCCGATCCCTGAGAGGCGTTCTCTGGATTGCCGCCCTGGCGCTCTGCTGCTTCTCGGCCGTGATGCTGATGGAGGCCAACAGGCCTACTGAACGAGCGATCGCGCACCTGCCGTCCGCTGATCCCACGACAACAGGCGCCATCGATAAAGGTCCTATCCGGTGGTGTGGTGCCGCCTCTTGGTGCCGATGATGCACACGATCACGTCGCTGTCGTCTCAAGCATAGGGCCCCCCGAACAGGTCACCGAGCGCCTTCCGCCGGGACAGCGTGCGCCAGCGTCGCCTCTGATGTTCCGGACGGTCGTGGATCATGTGGCAGCGCTGGCAGAAGGCCGCGAGGTTGGCGTCGGCGTTGTTCGCGGTGTCGTGGTCCCGATGGGCTGCGGCCAACACCACCCAAGTCCGGCGAGCTCGTCCAAGGATGTCAGCTTCCGCAGCGATCCGGATCCGCCTACTCCACTCGTCGCGCCACCGCCCAGCCTCAGCGTCCCACCAACGGCCGTCGCCGAGGTGGTAGACCATCCGCCCATGCGGCCGTCCGCAGCCCTTGCAGCAGCCCTGCGCCCGGCCGAAGCGGATCGCCATCGATAGCTCGCGCCAGTCGATCGGGTAGAAGAAGCGGTGCTCGGGCCGGATCGGCATAAGGGCCGGACTGTGCCACCCGGCGTGAAAAAAGCGTAGCGCTAAGGGGCTTGTGCCGGGATAAACGCTACAGCCTGCCTCGCTTGGGACATCAGGCGGCGGCCGATGTAGCCTCCGCCTTTTGCCGGACTCCGAGACCGAACCGAGTTGCGAACACGTCTGCGGGCATCGGCTTGCCGAACAAGTAGCCCTGTCCCTCTTGGCAACCCTTCTCGCGCAGACGCGCATACTCCGCCTCTGTCTCGATGCCCTCGGCGATCACCGCGAGCCCGAACCCACACCCAAGCTGCAGGATCGCCCGCACGATCGTTACATCCTGGTGCGAGGCCAGCATGCCGGTCACGAATGAGCGGTCGATCTTCAGTCGGGTCAACGGAAAGCGTTTGAGCAGGCTGAGCGACGCGTAGCCGGTGCCGTAATCGTCGAATGCGATGCCCACCCCGGCCGTGCGTAAGCTGCGCAACGCTGCGATCACCTCGGCATCGTGGCGTAGTACGATGTTTTCGGTGATCTCCAGTTCGAGGCCAGCAGCGGGCAAGTTGGTGTCCTGTAGGATCGCCTGGACCGTCTCAGCAAGATCGCCGCGCTGGACCTGCGCGCTGCACAGGTTCACCCCTATCCGGAACTCAGGTGTTCCCGCGTTGCGCCATATCACGGCCTGTTCAGAGGCGGTGCGCAGCACCCAGTCGCCGACTTGGGCGGCATACCGGCTGGTATCCAGCGCGTCGAGGAATGCCATAGGCGCGAGCAGACCTCGCTCCGGGTGCTGCCACCGGATCAACGCCTCTGCCCCGACCAGCACACCATCGCTGAGGCGTACCTGCGGTTGATAGAACAGCACGAACTCACCGCGCTCGACGGCCCGACCTAGTTCGTCGCGGCAGGTGTGCAGGCGCTGTGCCTGCCGCCGCAGCACGGGGGTGAACAGCCGGTGGCAATGCCGACCGTCGCCTTTGGCCTGGTACAGGGCCAGATCCGCGCACGAGAGCAGGTCGTCCGCACTCTCGCCGTGGGTCGGGGCCAGGGCGATGCCGACGCTAGTGCCGAGGCGGAGCGTCTGACCCTCGTGCTCGAACGGCTCCGCGACAGCAGCAATGATCCGATCCGCCACCTCGGCCGCCCGCAGCGGATCGGCAGTGTCGGGCATGAGCAGTACGAACTCGTCCCCGCCTAGACGAGAGACCGTGTCGATCGGGTGAACGCATGCCAGCAGACGGGCGGCGATCGCCTTGAGCGCCGCGTCGCCGGTGGCATGCCCGTGGCTGTCGTTGATCTCCTTGAAGCCGTCGAGATCAAACATCAGCACCGACACGGTACGTGCGGCGGCAACGATCTCGGTCAGCCGCCCGCACAGTACGGCCCGGTTAGGCAGTTCGGTCAGCGGATCGAGGTGGGCGAGGCGGAACAGACGGTCCTCATTGGCGCGCCGCTCGCGGATGTCGCGCATGATCGAGCCGAACGCGGCCCGCCCCTCCTCCTGCCAGCGCGACAACGACAGTTCGATCGGGAACTCGGTCCCGTCCTTATGACGAGCTGGCAGCTCTACCGTCTTGCCCAGGAGCCGGGGCTTGCCCCCGCCGGCGACGCGGTGCAGGCCACCGCCATGACCACCCTGCATCCGCTCGGGCACGATCAGGTCGATGGGCTGCCCAATCGTTTCGGCGGCACTGTGCCCGAACATCCGCTCGGCGGCGGCATTCCAGAAGGTGATGTGGCCCGTTGCATCGGCACAGACGATGCCGTCCGGCGAAGTCGCTGCGATCTGGACGAAGCGCGACTGGCTTGCTCGCTCGGCAACTTCCAGCCGGCGCAGCTCCATGCGGTCGAGGACAAGATCGGATAGCTGCTGCAGGATCTGCCGGTCGGCGTCGGAGAAGCTGTTGCGCGGCCGCGTGTCGGCGAGGCAGAGCGTACCGACGGCATGGCCTGAAGGCGCGTGCAGCGGGATGCCGGCGTAGAAGCGAATGTACGGCGGTCCGGTGACGAGCGGGTTGTCGTGGAAGCGTGGATCGAGGGCGGTGTCGAGGACGACGAGGGCGTCACGCTGCGTGATGGTATGCGAGCAGAACGCCACCTCTCGGTCCGTCTCACACAGGTCAAGGCCGACCTTGGCGTGGAAGACCTGACGGTCGCGGTCGAGCAGAGAGACGAACGCGGTCGGGACCTGGAACAAGCGTGCGGCCAGGGCGACGATCTGAGCGAAGGCTGGTGCTGGCGCTGAGTCGATGAGATCGTACTGAGCCAGCGCGGCGATGCGCGCGTCCTCTGCGACGAGGATTGAAGGAAGCCGCACAGCAGGGACCCGAGATTGCGTTCGTCTGCTGTTGTGCCCTTAGGTTGTTAATGGAACCCCTACAGTGCGGTGCGGCGTTGGCACTGTACTAGACACCGCAACACCTGCTGTAAGCGCAGGGAGAGGGTCTACAAACCTGAAGGCCTACGGAAGCGATCGAGCCAGGTCCGCGAGCCTGAAGAATGTAGAGGTAACGCCGTTCTAGATCAGCGGCCGACCCCTGACTCCGGTACACCCCCGTTACTCCCTATCAGCGGCTGACAGGAGCACGCAGAGCCCCTGTGGCCGTACTCTGAAAGATCGGGGCTTGTGCCTTGCCCTGTGCGCCTGACATCGGACTTCGCCAAGCATCCCGAGCAGTAGGCAGTCAGTGGTTGCCATGGCGAGTGCTGCGCATGACTTCTGCCTCTAGTTCGTTGCCGTAGGCGTCAATATCCCGCACCAGCCCATGGGCCAACACGGTCGCAGCGCCAAGGCATGCCATCAGTGCACCCCTCAACTTCTGCACGGCATCGCGCATGGTCAAAATCACAAAGATAATCTGTCCTCCGACTTGAAATGCCTACGCTAGAACGAAGTGGCCTGCGGCACTGCACGAATGGGTGGCAGATGAACAGTGAGCGCCGGCCTCCCGTCCAGAGACGGAATTGGAATGAAAGCTCGACCGGGCATCGCTGCATTGGGTGATAGGCCCGCGGTGGCCCGGCCGCGTCCGGCTAGCGCCGGATCTCTGTCAGGCCGAGCGCGCTACCGTCTCACGGGCCCAGGCGGGGACGCTCACCGGGCCAGACATCAGCGCCTCTTCGCGGGCCTCGTGGTCGGGCTCGTCCCCGAACCCGGTGAACCCTGCGGGCAGATCCACCCGCGTGAGGACGACGAGGGCGCGAGCGGCGCGGGCGTATTCCGGTTCGCGATCGCCGCGATGGCCGTTCAGGTTGCCTTCGGCGTCGATCGCCATGGCGAGAGCCAGGGTGCCGAGACCTTTTAGCGTCGTGGGGGTTGGGGCCTTGATGATGGCGCTGAGCAGGTCGCGGAGACGCCGCTCGACGCGAAGCCCGGCCCGGTATTCCGGCGTGTCGCTGTCGGCCATCAGATCGAACAGGGGCATGACGGCGCGCTGTTCGGCATAGGCGGCCAGCAGATCGCCGCGGATCTGCGATGGGGCGGGCGCCTTGCTGGCGCGAGAGAGGGCGGCACGGGTAGCGGCGAGGCGGTCCGCGAGCGAGGTGCGCAGCAGCGGTGCGGGGCGGGCGACGGCGAGGGCGTGCGTCATGGATCGTGCTCCGTGAGGGCTCGTTGAAGGGGTCTCGGTTCGTGGGTGAAGGGGTGCGGGCGGACAGACAGGCTGTGGGTGGCGCTACCGCCTTGGTCCGCCCGCATCCGGCCGAAGCCGGATCTCGGAAACTCAGTGCGCGTGGGCGTTCCGCGCCATCCGCGCGGCCTGCCAGGAAGCCTTGAGGCAGACGGACATCGCGGCCTGCCACGTACCGCCGTGGCGCTCCTGATGCGCCTTCGCGGCAGAGACGGCCGCCGCCATTACGGCCGAGCGGTCGAACTGGCCCGCCACCACCAACGGGCGGCTGCGGAACTGCGCGAAGCCCTGGCAGAGAGCGCGGGCCGAGAGGAAACCGACCGGGGCCTTGGTGCGGTCAGCGCGGATGTCGCGGAGGGCGGCGTTCCAGGAGATCGAACGGTTGGACATGGCGCTTGTCCGGCTCTTTGGCGCTTTCATTGGTAGCGCCGATGAGCTAAAATGGCTCATGTAATATCCCGTGTCAACCTATTTGGTGCTCGGGAGACCAAAAAAGGCTCATGGGTTCGATGATGCTTACCGGCGCACAAATGAGGATGGCCCGCGGGTATCTCCGGCTCTCCGTTCGCGAACTGGCGGACGCGGCCGGTGTATCGCCAGCTACCATCAAGCGTATGGAAGAGGTGGACGGCGTACCAAAAGCGATGGCGGACAATCTCGCCAAGGTGCAACAGGCTCTCGAAACGGCCGGCGTCGAATTCATCCCCGCCAACGGCGGCGGGGCTGGCGTGCGGATGCGTGCGACTGACCCCGCCTGATGGCCGAGACCGCCCCCGAGGTCGCCCGGCAGATCCTGGTTCACAACGAGCAGACCAAGATCCGCGCGACGCTGCTCAACACCGTCGCCGCCGGCTTCATCGTGGCGGGCGTCATCACGCCGATCGTGAGCGTGTCTCGAGACCCGTCCAGCCCGACCGGCGCCACCCTGCTCCTGATGATCGTTTGGTTCCTGCTCGCCGTAGCCCTACATTCCGCAGCGTTCCTGACCCTGGAGCGGCTGAGATGACCGACGCAGTTCTGCTCACGATCGCCGCTGCCGCCGTCGCGACCGCCATTCTGGCTGGGGCTAGCCTCGCCCTGTCGAAGCGCAGCGCCGCCCGGATCGATCGCCTCGTTGCAGAGCGCGCCAGCGCCGACAGGAGCCATGGCCTCGGCCCCGACGCTGCACACCCGGAGCGGGCCTAGGGCGCCGGCTACCTCGACAGTTTTGCTGCGGGCCGCCATCTTGAGCGCATGCCCGACCACCGCGGCCAGAGCTTCAACCCGCAGCAAGAACCGACGCCCCGCGGCGGCTGGTTTCGCTTTGAGGAGCGGCCGTACCCTGAGAGGTTGGATAAAGCGTTTCGGATCGGGGCAGCTGGGATCGGCATCGCCGTAGCCGCAGCAACCGTCTACATGGTTGCTTTCTATGCCCAGCGACCGCCGACAGACCCCACCGATTATGGTTGGGCCGGCGTCCTTATCTTGATGCTCGCCGGCCTCTCCTACGGCTTCATCCGCGCCATCGGCATGATTGTGACCGGCCTGTACGGCACGATCCGCGACGGCTCCGAGTTCGTAATCGACTGGCGGGCCGTTCGCCACGACCTGCCGCTGCGCCGGACCTGGATCGTCATCCTGGAAGGCGCCCTGCTGCTAGTTGCCGGCAGCACGTCGTTTTGGGGGGCGCTGCGGTTCATGAAGCAGGGCGACGCGTTCGGGCTCCTCGTGTGTCTCGTCATTCAGGCGATGATCTATTGGCCCCTGATCCGGCGCAGGATCGCGGCGGGGCGGACGCGGGGCTAGTACCCCGTGCCCAGCGGCGCTAGCACGCGCCCCGTCGAGCTGCCGGCCGAGACGGCATAGCCCGGTGGCGGCGCCAGTAGCCGCGGCGCACCCCCTTCAAAGGACCGCCGAGCCGAGGCCGCGCCCAGGCCGCCGATGATCGCCCGCGTCCCGACCTTCGCCCCGTAGGTGCCGGCCGCCGCGCCGAGGCCGCCGACCTTGAACGCCACCGCGCCCGCAATCAGGTCCGCGAGCTTCGCGACTGCCTTGCGGCCCATCTCCCCGGCCTTGTCCGTTCGGAACGTCCCGTCTGGCCGCACCGTGGCTTGAAGGGCCGCCGTGAACTGGCGCATGTGCCCCAGCACCTTCGGCTCGAACAGGGCCGAGGCCACGCCCTTGCCAGCGCCATCGGTGAAGTCTCGGAGCTGCGCGGCCATTTTTGCGGGGTCAGACGACAGAGCCGGATTCATCAGCCGGTGCACGGCGGCCTGACGGAGGGCCGCCCATTCGTGACTGCGCTCCCCGAGCAGCCCGCGCGCCGCCTGCGCCTCAAGCACGGCCCCGGGCTTGGCGCCGATCGCACCCGACCCGCCGAAGATGCTCCGGCCGACTGCATTCGGATCGAACCCGGTCCGTTCGAGATCCGCGATCCAAGCCGGCATGGGCTGACGCGCCGCCTCAAGCTGGCGAGATGCGCCTTTCAGGGCCCGGAGCCCTGCCACCTGCTGTCCCGACAGGAAATCGACGAGCGGCCGCCCGTCCGCCGACAGCAGGTAGTCGAGACGGCTGCCGAGATCCCGCCCCTCACCGCCGAGGTGACGGTTCACAAGCGCGCCCTGGACCGCTTGCCATTCAGGACTGTCGGCGCCGACCGCACCGCGGATCCGAGCGAGCGTCTGCACCTGCCCGCTGGTCACGCGCCCGCTGCCTGGGCTGCCGAACAGCATGCCGGCGACCTCGTTGGGCGAGGCGTCACGCTCCAGGATCTTGCGGAGGTTGTTGCCCGCCGTGTCGCCCGCGAACCGCGGGGCGAAAGCTTGCTTGTAGTCTCGGAACAGGCCGCGCGCGCGCTGCATCGCGGCCAGCGGCGCGGTATCACCGCCGGGCAGGGCGTCAGAGGCTGCCGGAGCCGTGGCCCCATCGAACGGAATTTCTTGCACCGGCCCGTGCGACGCCTCGCCGGCCGGATGGCCCATCACCGCGGCCTCGAATGCGTCGGCGCCGTTGTCGTGCTCGCCACGATAGAGGCGGGCGGCCGCATCTTCGAGGTGCGAGGGATCTTCTCGGCGCGGGTCCACGCCCACCGCCCTGAGATCATCCGCAACCTGCCGGTGGAACGGCGCCATCCGCTCCGCATAAACCGCGTTCTGGTCCGCAAGTCGGCCGCCGGCATCGGCAGGGGCACCGCCGCGGGAGAAGTCAGATAGGCGGTAAACCGGCTGACCCGACCGCTCCTGGCCGATCAGGTCGTGGACCTCATCACCGATGCGCCGCGAGATCATTCCGTCCGCGCTGTCAGGGCGCAGGAAGCCCTCGGAAGCGAGTTGATCGCGGAAATCCTCGATGGGGCGGCCAGCCTTTCGCCCGAGCGGTCCATAGGGTGTCATGACCCGGCCCAGATCCGCGGCCCGAGCGTCGCCGTCGAGTGAGATCCCGCCGTTCCGGGCGAGGTAGTGCGTCAGCGGTTCGGATTTGCCCGTAGAGGCCCCGCCAGCGGCCGAGGCAGCGCCAGGGACGGCGGACGGCGCCGCGAGCCTGGGGAACCCGTCAGCGGCCAGATTTGGGGCTCCTGCGGCTTGCGAAGGCCCGAACAGCCCCGACGCCATCGCGTTCTCCACGTGGTCGTCGAAGTGGCCGATGATTTGATCGACCGCGCGCCGGTCGGTCGCATTCGTCGTGGTCGTCCCCCGGTAGGCGATAAGACGCTTTCGCAGCTGCTCGACCTGCTGGAGGGTCGGCCCCTCGTTCGGAGCCAGCCCAAACAGGTCCGGCACCTTGTCGAGATCGCCGATCGCACGCGTCGCGGCGGGTGTCGTCACGTCGTCGAGCGGCACGTCGGACCCGAGGCGGACCCTCACGCGAGACCCGACGCGATCCATGGCGCCGGGCACGAATTGGCCCGGGATCAGGCCTACCTCACCGTAGGCGGCGCGATAGCCCATCTTCGCCTCCTCGGCCGCGTCACGCACGCCCTGGATGGCTGCGGTAGCCCCGTCGATCGCGTCGGGCCCGCCACGGCCGCGCACAGCCCTCAAGGCGTCGTCCACCCCACGCTGTGCGACGCTCTCCCGCTCGGCCTGGGCCTGCGCGATCTGACGCGCTCGATCCGCGGCCGCCTCGAACGCTTGCTGCGGGTTGTCGATCCGCGGCGCGTCACCGGCCGCCATGCCGAGGAAGCGGTCTCGGTTCGCCGCGATGGCGTCGGCCTGTCGCGTCCCGAACTCCTGCCCGATTTCTTGCGCTCGCGGACCGGACTGGCCGGCGATAGCGCGACCTTCCAGGGCGAGCGCCTGCGGGTCCTGCGTCGCCTGCCCCCGAGACAACGGCAGCCCAAATTCGGCCGCCTGCGCTTCGCGCACCGAGGCGGGCGTGGCACCCTTTGCTGCGAAGGTCGCCTCGATGTGCTGAGCAAGCTCCGGCGGCAGGTTATCGGCATCGAGGCCTGCGTTGAGGAGTACCGCCCGCGCCCGGGGAGTGAACCCGGTTTCCGTAGCCACCGCTCCGCGGCCAAACCGGGCCAGGATCGGCTCAAGTGCCTTGCCCGCCGCTGCGATGACGGGGGGCGCCACCTTCTCCACGATGGGCCCGAGAGCAGCGCCCCCAACGAACCCCGTTCCGGCACCCTCGATCGTCTTCAGCGGGTCGTGGCTGCCGATCGCTGCGGCAGCGCCGCCGTAGCCCGCACCCGTAAGGCCGTACCGCAGCCCGCGAGCCGCGATGTTGGCGCCCTCCGCGATGGGCAACCCCGGCATGAGGGGTGTGGCTGCGATGCCCCCGGCAAGTTCGCTCGCGACGGTGGTTTTGGGGCTCTGCCGGCCATAGGCGCCTTGGAGATCCTGAAAGCGGTCGTAATTCTCAGCGAAGGAGCGCTTGCCGTCGCCAAACCCCATTCCTGCCGGTCCGTAGCGGCCCAGCAACGTGGCCACTCCCGCCGCCGCATTGCCCGCGAGGTTCAACGAGGCGCCCTGCCCAGCACCGAACAGCGCCGCGGTCGCGGTGTTGATGGCCGACGGCTTGCCGATCAACGCCTCGTCCGCCGTGCGACGCAGAGCCGAGCCCTCCGGCGTCGAGGTGTCCAAGGTGGACGCCATCGGGCCGCTACCGAACCAATCCGAGAAGCTGGCCGGTTTCTGCTGCGACGCCTTGAACGCCTGAAACTCGGTTGGATCAAAAGCATCAACCGAAGGTGCCGCCGCTGAGGTATCCTGCGCCGGTGCCGCAAGCCCCGACTTGAACGCGGCGAACTCGGCGGGATCGAATGCGAGACCGGCGCTCATGCCGCGACCTCATCCATTCCCGCCGAACCTTCGGCGCTGCTACGATCATCGCGGGGGGCAGGGAGAGAATACGCATGGCCGAGAAAGCCGAGGCTTCGCCCGTAGGAGCTGCCGAGGTGCCCGATCCGGATCAGGTCCCGGTGCGTCACGTCACCGGCGCCATGAGCATGCTCATCGGAAACGGGACGGTCATGCTCAACCTCGTGACCGACCGCATGGGAATGCGCCTCGACGGAAGCATCTACGCCGACCCGATCATCGCCGCGCGCCTGCGCTTCGACCTCGACATGGCACGGCGCCTTCGAGACCAACTCGACGCGCACATCAACGGGCTCACCGCTGCTATGCCGCCTGACACCAAGCCGAACTGACACGTCCATCAGTACCCCTCCGAGTGAAGCTGCTGGTACGCCTGCGCCTTGCTCATCCCGGATCCGACGAGCTGTCCGAACCGATCGGCCGGCGAGACGGCACCGGGCCGGTTCGAGGGCGTCGGTGGCGGCAGGGCCGGAGCACCGGACTGGCCGCTTGCAGACGCGCCCTGCTGCGATCCGGGGCCGCCGCCCTGGCGAAAATACGTCCCGCCGCGCAGCTCGTCGGCCTTCTCCTGGTTCTGGCGCTGACGGAGTTGGGCGAGGCCGATAGCGCGGTCTAGGATCCGATCCCGGACGACCTGCGGCTTGCTGCTGCTGCCCTGGATCTCCAGCAGGATCGCGCGCTCGCCTTCGGTGGGGTTACCGCCGAAGATGCTCTTGAGCTGACCGAGCGCCTGGGTTTTCAAGAGGTTGTCGTAATCCTGCGTCGCCTGCCCGGCTTTGCTGCCGACGGCGCCAGTCACCGTTGCCAGCGGCCCGGCCCACGGACCGGCATAGGCCTGCGCCGACAGCTCCTTGGCCTGCTTCAGCATGTCGATGGTGGACTGCGCCGCCAACGTCTGGCTGTCCGCATCCATGATCGCTTTCTTGTCGCCCGCTGACATGTCGCGATCGGCGCCAATCTTCCCGGCGCCCACAAAAGACCGGTAGGCGGGCGTTCCGGGCTCAAGGCCCAGCCCTGGCGCTGCCTCCCGACGGACTTCCATCTGCGCCCGGAGCTTCGCGCCCTCATCTGCACCTTCCCGAGCCGGCGCGGTAAACACCGGCTGGTTGGTAGCGGTATCGAACAGCGTCGAGCCGGCAGAGACCGCCGTCGGCGCCCGCGGGTTCACATAGAACGGAGACCGCTCGCCCGGCGCAATCGCGGCGTCGCCGGGCGCTACGATGGTCGGCGTCAGTGGCTTCCGCAGTTCGTTCTTGTAGTCGACCAGCGAGCCGGCAAAGCCCTGGCTGCGGGCGAACATGTACTGTTTCACGTCGTCCGGGAGCCTGGTCTGCTCCAGCTCGTTCGAGAGCAGAGCCTTCACGACGCCCGCCTGCCCCTCGTTCAGACCCGGCAGCATCGCGACGCGCATCAGAGCGCCGACCCGCTGCGACGAGCCAGGAGCGCCCACGGCGCGCGCCTGGGCTGCGGCCGGAGGAAGCCCCGCCTGCGCGAGGTGCTGCGGCGCCTGCGCGGAGAGCTGCGCACGAGCCTCAGGCGACGGGGCGCCCCCATCCTGGCCCGGCATCGTCATGACGCGAGACGGTGCCGGGGCTCCAGGATCCGGCAACGCGGGTGCGGCAGGGGGTGCCAGCGCGCCGCGCGGTCGGTTCACCGCCTCGTTGTCCGAGGATGGCAGGGCGGGGCCCTGCGGCTGGAGCGGAGCGCGCGGCTGCGGGCTGCTCAGGCCAGCCGGCAGGGACGCCACCGACCCCGGCATGGGCTGCGAACCCGGCGGGATCTGAAACTGCGCGTTCTGCGCGTTGGGAGCCGGGAGGTCCGCCTGATCCGTGCCGCCCACCTGGGCGACGGGATTGCCGCGATCCATGATGGTACCGGGGATGCCAGCACCCGACATGGACTGAGGGATGAGCGTCTGCGGTGGGCGAGGAGCGGGCGGCACAGCCATCGGCGCCCCGCCGTTCGGCCGCATCGCCGTAGTCAGAATGTTGGTCTCCGCACCGATTTCGGCCGGTGCGGGCTGGCCGTACATGGACGGCAGCTCCCGGTCGGGGTTCATGCCTTGCACGGGCGCGAGCGGCCGATTGAGCGGCGTCGGCGCGGACGGCATGAAGCTCGGATCCGCGCTCGCCACCTGAGGCGCACCGGCCTGCGAAGCACCCTGGCCGCCGCCGAAGCTGCGGCCGAAATCGTTCATGACCTGGCCGGCCGTTTTCGGGCTGCCGTCGCGGTTGAAGAAAACCGGCCGGTTGGCCGCGACCGCTTTCGGGTCGGCGTAGCTCAAGGCAGGCGCATCGGGGCTGCGCATGGCCCCGCCCACGAGACGCACGCCACCGCTCGCCCCGAGGAAGTGCAGGGCGTAGCGCGACGCATCGGTGACGGGCAGACCGACACGACCCAGCACGGACTCATTGTCCGCCGTGAGCGCCTTGGCCGCGCGGATCGACTGATCAGGGTCCGTGCGCCCGTCCTGACCGTTCCCAACCGGCGTCAGGTTCAATTCGGGGTGCTGGCGAGCCGTCTCGTTCCAAGTCGAGGGGATGAACTGCGTCAAGCCCTTCGCGGAGGAGGTCGACGCCTGCGCATTCGGATCCCCGCCGCTCTCACGCTTGACGAGGCCCGCGAGGTAATTGCCCTGCGGCCCAGAGCTGTCGAGGAAGCTCGGAACACCCCCGTAGGGATTGGCTGGGGCGCTGGACGAGCCGTACTGGGGCGTCGAACCGCCGACCCCGAACCCGCCGCCGTACATGCTGGTCAGGCCGGCGATCCCCGCAGCCGCCTGCTTCTGCTGCTCCTGCGTCTGCCCCAGCTTGAGCAAATTGAGGCCGACCGTCGGATCCCCGGCGTTGAACGCCGTGCGCGCCGCGCCGGCATAATCGCCGCCCTGGATCTGATCACCGAGCTTCGAGAGGGCGGTGTCGCGCTTCGCTGCGTCGTAGCTGTCATGATAGGACTTGCTGACCTTGCCCAGCATGCCCGCGATGTCGAGGACAGGAAGTCCGAACCCACCACTCATACCGCCCTCACGAGAAGATGTTTTTGATGCCCGAGACGACGTTGCCGGCCAGCGTATTGCCGAACCCGCCACCACCTGCAGCAGAGCCGGCACCACCGGCCCCTAGGTTCGCGAGCCCGAGCAGACCAGACAGAGCGTTTGCCCCGGCCGCGTTCTGGCTCTGAGCCAGATTGTTGTTGTTTGAGACCAGCGCGTTGGTGCCGTTGTTGATGACGCCGGCCTGCGCGTTCCCAAGGGACGCGAGGTTCGAGGCGGCGCTGCCGTAGAGGCCAGCCGTCCCGGTGCCGCTGCCGACATCAAGCGACGACTGGCCCGTTCCCAGGTTCGCGTAGGAGGAGCCGAGCGACGTGCCGAGCCCCACGTTGTTGGTGTTCAGGGCGTTGCCGAGGCCCTGGTAGAGCGACCCGAGAGAGCTGCCCTGTCCCGTGTACAGGGTGCCCATGGCGTTGCCGCCCTGCGTCGCGAGGTTGGCCTGAGCGGTCCCGAGCCCGGTGTCGTTGCCCGCCAGGGCGTTGCCGAGGTTCTGGCTGATGCCCGAGAGCGCGTTGCCCTGGGCCTGGGAAATCCCGGCCAGACCAGTCCCCTGAGCCGCGTCGTAGCTGCCCAGTTGGTTTCCGAGACCCTGGTTCACGGACGAGAGCTGGTTGCCCAGGTTCTGCGAGATCCCCGACAGAGCCCCCGCCTCGTTCTGGCCGAGGCTGCTCAGCGCGGATCCGTAATTCTGGGAAGCATTCCCCTGCGCCGTCAGCCCGGAAGCCTGCCCCTGGATGCCGGTCTGATAGAAATTCGAGCCGTTCTGAAGGTTTGAAACGTATTGCTGATAGCCTTGGCTCGCGAGACCATTCGCAGTGCTCAGGATGTCGGCGGTCGCGTTGCCACCCGCTAGACCGCCACGCGCGGCAGCACTGCGCTGGACCGAGCCGAGCGCCTGGTCGAGGGCGTACTGATAGCCCGGTGCTGCTGTGAAATTCTGCTCTGCGGCTTGCGAACCGGCGGCGCCATTCGCGCCGATCGCGTTCATGTAGTTCGTGTACGCACCGGCCCCGCCGGAGACGAGCGGGTTATAGGCAGCGGTCGCTTGACCCAAATAATTCTGCGTCGCGCCGTACTGGCCGCTGAGATCCTGCCGGGCTCGATCGTAGTTCGAATTGGTGTCGGCGGTCGCCTGCCCATACTGGTTCTGCAGCGCCTGGGCGGCGAGCTGGTACTGCGCGCCGGTGTCGGATTTCGCGGAGTTGTATCCTGCCGAAAGCTGGTTCGCAGCGTTGCCGTAATTGGTGTTGATGGCGCTGGCCGCGTTGCCGTACTGGTTTATCAGGTCGGAAGCGGCGTTCCCGTAGCCCTGCCCGATCAGGTTCTGCGCGTTGGCGTAGCCGCCCCCGACTGCGCCGAGAGCGCTGCCGTAGCCGCCGCCGATGGCGCCGAGGGCGCTGCCGTACTGCTGGTTAAGCGCGTCTTGGCCAGTGGAATACCCCGCATTCAGGGCGATCGCCTGGTTTCCGTAGCCCGATCCGAGGCTGGAGATACCGGCATTGTAGCCCGCGCCGAGCGCCGGCAGGGCGTTGTTAAACAGCAGCCCGTTGGCGCTGTTGTACGCATCGCCCAGCGCAGTATTGGCCTGGGTCTCGCCCGTGCCGATCGCGTACTGGTTATTCTTGGCGGCGGTCTGGCTGGCCGCTCCCGTGAAGAGGTCGAGCAGGCCCATCAGTGTACCGTCGGGCTAGGGGGCGGGAGCGGGAGCATCGGCGCCGGGAGCGGCTGCGCCTTGGGCTTCGTCGCTGCCGAGCGCGGCGTGAGCCACGGGCAGTCAGGGCCGGTCATGGCCCAGACCTGGGCGTCCAGGGTGCCGCGGTAGAACCGGCGGGCGGTGCCCTCGAACTGGAACCGGGCACGGCGCGCGAGGTCGGCGAGGTCGGGGCGATCAGCCGGGATCCGCACCACGACGCGGCACAGACCGAGGCCGAAAAACGCCCACTTGCAGACATCGACGATCAGCCCGCGCGTGAGCACGCCCGGGTCGGCGAGCACGATCAGCTCGGCCTCGTTGTCGGGGTGCGGGCTGTGCAGGACGAAGAGGGCGCCGCGGTTGAGGTCCGGGCGGATGCAGCGGATCCACGTCGGCTCATAGCCGAGAGGCCGCCCAGCCTTGGCGTTGATCCAGGTGGCGACCTTCTCCGGCGTGTCGTCGAACTCCACGACGGTGCGACCGGTCGGGTTCGCCATTGGGCGCAGGGCCTGGGCCATCCGCTCGTGCCGGCTCTGCCGCAGCACCTCCCGCGGATCGATCCCCGCGTCGCGGAGGATTCCGTCCAGGGTCAGGTTCTCGCCCTCGTCGGCCGGAGGCGCCTGGTCGAGCTCAAACCCCTCGGGGAGATCGGCGCCGGCCATCACGCGGCCACCTGCAAGGGCTGGCGAGCGCCAGGGGCGGCCGGCGGGGGCGGGTCGCGGTCCGGAGCGCCGACGGCCGCGCGTAGCGTGCGCCGGGCGAAGGTCGACACGTTCTCGCCGGATGCTTTGGCGCCATCGCTCAGCGCGGCGCGCAGATCGCGATCGACGCGGATGTAGAGGTGAGCAGGAAACTTGCAGCGCATGTGCGGTGCCTCGATGTTGTCGAGGCATTAACGCACAAGGCGCAGGCTACGTCTTGCGCATTTATGGAATATCGACTGCCAAACAATCCTGACAAACAGACCAAAGTTGAAGCAAATTTGGTCATTTCTTGCCAAATTATCGCAACCTAGCTCCGCAAAGAGCGCATGGCTTAGGTCTTAGAGTCGTATTTGTCATTCCGTCTGTTGAAATGCACTGTCGACATCGAAATGGCTTCCATGATCTGTTCGCTTACATCGATCCGCTTTGCGAGCGAGACCGCAAAAGCGGCTGATGCTGCCCCGAGCTTCCCGACGGTCTGATAGTGCCTATACGGCTCTCCCAGGGCCGCCAGGCCGCCCCCAGGCGCGTAACTGGCAGCATCTTTGTCGTCTATCGGCTTCACCATAGCCAGCACATCGGATGCGGCAACGCGCATCGCATTTAATACATCTTGGCTTTCAGTCCATTTTTGCTTGGACATTATCTCGATGAGCTTCCAAGACGACGCAATAGTTGTCAGCAAGTTCAAGTTTTCTGGACCGCCGAAACGCTCTATTAGACGCTCTTGCTCTCCAAAACTATCTTCAAGCCTCCGCTCTATTTCCTCGCTCAATGACCTCTCGCTAGCTTCAGCAGAAGCGACAAGCCTCTCGTGAAGTTGGGAGCTCATCCGGAAGGCCATCGTCGGACGCTTCGCATCCGGAGAATGCTTCCGCGGTCGCCCGCCTTTTTTCCGCTGCGGTTCCTGATCCGTCACAGCCTATCCCCGTGTGTGCCAACTCGTGTTATGCTCGCACGACAAAAACCTCTTGCCAAGGGCATGGAACGAGCTAAGTTGGTTTTAGTCGTGTTTCCATAACACGATCCGCCAGCGAGGCCGGGATGACCGAACCTTCGATCAGCGCACAGGCGCCGACCCCAACACCTTCTCCGTTCGCAGATCCTCTTTTTGCGCTTCTCCCCGAGGAGGACCGCGAGCTGTTCCGCAAGCCGTTCACACCGCTGGTTCGAGCGGGACGGTTTTTCGGGACTGGTCGGAATACAACCTACAAAGCTGCCAAGACCGGCCACATCCCCACTGTCGAGGTGGGCGGGCAAAAGTTCGTCTCGACTGCTTGGCTGTGGGAAGCTTGGCGCCGCGGGAGCCCAGCCATCGTCGCATAAGAAAGCCGCCGGCCCGGATTGGGACGGCGGCGGGGTCTTATCTACGAACGCTTGGTACCGTCGTAGTTATAGCATCCGACGCACAGTCTCAAGGATTTCTGGACCGGCACCCTCAACGCAGGAGTGCCTACCGTGAAAACCAAGACCTACAGCCGTTCCCTCGCCATCCGGCCCCACGAGGCCATCCCCGACACGGCCGCCGTACAGGCCCGCATCGAACGCCGCCTGGCCGACCGGTGCCGCGTGTCGGATCCAGTTGCCGCCGTCCTCGCCAGCCTTGCCGGCATCGGCCCGCAGATGCGCGAGGCCCGCTGATGACAGCCGCCACCATCACCCCGACTGCCGCTCTCCAATTCGACGCCGTCGGCGAAGCCGCAGCGATCGCCGAGAGCTACACGCGCGCCGCGGGCGAGTTCGCCCTGGCTCGCGACGCCAAGGGCATGGCCTACTCGCTTCGGCAGGCCGCGGTCGCCCTCGCGGCGGCCGCCTCGACGGCCCAGGCGCTCCGGCCCGCCCAGCAGGACGGGGGCGGCCGATGAGCGCCACCCGAATCCTCACCCCTGTCCCCGGCGCGCTTGCGTGCTTCAACTGTACCGCTTGGGGCGACTACGGCGATATCGGCGTGGCCGACGAGCGCGGTGGCGTTCTCGTCCACATCGGCCGCAAGCCGACAGGGCAGTGCCGAGCCCACCCGCCCGCGCGCGATCCCGAGGAGATCGGCGCAACCAACGCGGCGTGGCCGATCGTGACGGCTACGGACTGGTGCCGGGCTTTCGAGCCCGCCCAGCCGGGCGCGCGCGGGGAGGCGGCCTGACATGCAGCGCCTCATCAAACCTCCGCGTAAGGCCAAGGCCTGCGCCTGGTGCCAGCACTTCGCCCAGACCAGCACCGCCTACGTCTACGGCGGTCGTGGGGTCCTTGGTGCGATCGGCGAGCAGCCCCGCGGCGACTGCCGCGCCAAGCCTCCGCGCCGGGACAAGAAAACCGGCGACGCCCTGTGGCCTGACGTGCTCGGCAACGACTGGTGTTCGGCCTTCGCCCGCCCCGAAACCGTGAAGCGCGGGGAGGCAGCATGAACAACGTCATCTGCTTCCCCTCGCCCATGTCCACCCAGCGCACGCCGGTCGCTGTCGAGGTGATCCTATGCCCGACCGCGGGCGTGTGGATCGCCTGGCTGCTCTTACCCTGCGGCCGCTATGTCGCTCTGGAGCGCACGCCGGACAGAGAGCACGCGCTCCGAGACGCGCGGGCCTACTCCGCTCGGCACCAGGGCATCCCGGTCTCGGTGCTCAGCGGGCCGCTCGCGGTCGTGCTGGATCAGTCGGTGCCGAGCCGGCGCCGCCGAGGCGAAATTTCGATCTGGCTGGACAAGCGGGCCGGCGACCGCTGGCGCGTCGACCATTGGTCGGCCTCCGGCGACTCCGTCGGCTCTGTCGGCGCGGCCGCCTCTCTCGCAGAGGCTGTGTCACTGGCCCGCGACGCCGCGCAGCGCCTCGGCGCGACCTTCGAAGATCCTTCCCACCATTTCGGAGGCGCAGCATGACGGCGCACACCTTCCCGTCAGAAACCGACCTGCGCCTCGCCCTGCGTGAGAACGGCTACCACCCGGTGCCGGTCTCCAGTCCGAGCATGGACGTCAATTCGGCCGGCAAGCGCCCCGTCATGCCGGCTTGGGAGCGCAGGTGTCTCAATGCGCCGCCGGATGAGATCCGCCGATGGGCGAGATCCTACCCGGACAGCACCAACACCGGCTTGCTGTGCGGCCGGCTGGCCGGCGTCGACATCGACGTGAGGGTGCCGGAACTGGCCGCCTCCATCGCCGAGCGCGCGCGCGGAATGCTCGGGCATACCCCGTTGGTTCGGATCGGCCGCGAGCCGAAGCTGTTGCTGGGCTACCGGCTCGCGATCCCCCTCAAGAAGATCCAGACCCCGGCCTTGTTCTTCACCGAGGATCCCAAGGAGAAGGACACCAAGGTCGAGGTGCTGCTATCCGGCCAGCACTTCGTCAGCTTCGGCATCCACCCCGAGACCGCCGCGCCCTACCGCTGGCCGGACGCCTCGCCGCTGACCGTCCCCTTCGCCGACCTGCCGGAGATCACAGAGGACGATCTGCGCGATTTCGTTGCCGTTGCCGAAGAGATGCTGCGCGCAGCCGGAGCGGCGACACGGCGCGACCAGAAGAAGAGGGCCCAAACCTAGACGTCGCAGGAGAAGAAGGGGCGGAAGGCCGGCGGCTTCGGGCTGCATGAGAAGCCCGACCGCGAGACCGTCGCCGACGCGCTGCGCAGCATCCCGAACGACTTCGACTACGACGGTTGGATCCGCATCGGGTACGCGCTCTACGATGGTCTCGGCGAGGGCGGCCGTGACCTCTGGGAGAGCTGGTCCGCGACCTCACCCAAGGACGATGCCGCTCACACTGCGGGCAAATATTCGGCCTTCGCTAACGGCCGCTCCGTCAAGATCGCAACCCTGTTCTGGCACGCCGCCGAGAACGGGTGGAAGCGGCCGGGCGCGGGCCGCTCAGGCGCACCGAAGAAAGACCGGACCGAGCGCCGCGCCAGCGCGGACCCGGAGGCTGCCCCGAGCGAGGAAGACGACGGTCGGCCGATCGTGCGGTTCGTCAACGGCAAGGTGCCAGAGGCGGTCGACCGCATGGAAGCGCTGCTGCTCTCGGCCGGGGTGCAGATCTACTCCCGTGCCGGCGCCCTCGTGCGGCCCGTCATTGACGAGGTGCCCGCAGCCAAGGGCCGGATGACGACGGTGGCGCGGATGAGCCCGCTGGTGGCCGTCAGCCTCGCCGACATGGCCGCCCGCATTATGCGGGTGCAGCGGTTCGATTGGCGCGCTGAAGACTGGCTGGACATCAACCCGCCGAGCGAGATGACCCTGACGCTGCTGGCCCGCGAGGGGCAATGGCGCGTCCCGCCGGTCGCCGGCATCATCACCACGCCGACGCTGCGCCCCGACGGGTCCCTGCTCACCGCGGCCGGGTACGATCGCGCGACCCGACTCTATCTCGCGCATGATCCGGGCTTCACCATGCCGGAGCTGATGGAGCGGCCTGACCGCGAGGAGGCAGTTGCGGCTCTCGCTTTCATCGAGGCGCTGCTGGTCGGCTTCCCGTTCGTGGGCCCAGTCGACCGCGCCGTGGCCCTGTCGGGGATCCTGACGGCCCTGGTGCGCGGCGTGCTCCCGACGGCGCCGCTCCACGCGATCCGGGCCCATAGCCCCGGCACGGGCAAGAGCTTCTTGGTCGACCTCGCGGCCGTCATCGCCACCGGCCGGCGCTGCCCGGTGATCGCCGCTGGCAAGACCGAAGAGGAGACAGAGAAGCGATTGGGTGCCCTCCTGCGTGACGCGGTGCCGGTCGTGTCCATCGACAACGTCAACGGCGAGTTGGGCGGTGACATGCTGTGCCAGCTCACCGAGCGCCCGCTCGTGCGGGTCCGCATCCTGGGCAAATCGGAAGCGCCCGAACTGGAGTGCCGGTCGACCACCTTCGCCACCGGCAACAACCTCGTGCTCGCCGGTGACATGACCAGGCGCGCCGTGCTCTGCTCGCTCGACGCCGAGATGGACCGGCCCGAGCTGCGGGATTTCAGCTTCAACCCGATCGACTGCGTGATGGCGGACCGCGGAGCCTACGTCGCCGCGGCGCTCACCGTAATCCGTGCCTACCAGGTGGCTGGCTCGCCGACCGTCTGCGGCTCGCTCGGGAGCTACGAGGACTGGTCCGCCATGGTGCGCTCGCCGCTCGTCTGGCTCGGCCATGACGATCCGGTCGTGAGCATGGAGACCGCCCGCGAGGAGGATCCCGAACTGTCCGCCATCCGCGAGCTGTTCGAGCACTGGCGCGAGCATCTGCACCTGTCGAGCGGCTACACCACCAACGCCATCACCAAGACCGCCTGTGAGAAAGGCCCGGGGTCGAATTTCGACTACAATGTGCAGGAATTCCGCGCCCCCGAGTTCCGAGACTTGCTGCTGCGCCAAGCCGGCGACGGCGGGGCGGTGAACAGTCGGCGCCTCGGCAAATGGCTGTCCCGGATCAAGGGCCGCGTCGTCGGCGGGCACCGCATTGAGATGCGCGCTGACAGCAGCAACGGAAATCGGTTCTCGCTCTGCCGGGTCGCCGGGACTGACGCCTTCCCCGGCGACCGGGTCGCGCCCGAATATCGGGCCTCTTCAGAACCGGTGTTCTGATGCAAGCGCCAGAGATAGGGGTTTCAGGCCTTTTAGGGGTTTGTTTCATCCCAACGCGAAGAACTGTCAGGATCAATTGGCGCTTGCATGTTGCGGGCGTGCCCGCACCCGCAAGCGCACGCGTACATGACAGTTTGCGTGTAGCGGCCAAAACGAACCCCTCTAATCCGTCAAACCCCTATCCTCTCGGGAATGGGGGCGCCCGGTGATCCCCGCCGCTGACGCCTGGGGCCCGTTCCGGCCCGACATCGACCCCGCCGAGCGCAAAGCGCGGTTGAGGTGCCTGCGCGCCATCGTCCACCTGTCGACCGGCCCGCGCGGTCACGCCCTGGCGGACCTGCTGCGCCGTGCCGAGCGGGATCCCGACCTGCTGGCGCCGTCCCTGTCCGCCCTCACCGCCCTCGACCCGCTCGACAAGCGCCGCGTCTGGGCGAGCTACGCCGCCCTGAACCGTCCCGCCGTCTGAAAGGAGACGCCATGCCCCGCAAGTCCGATCCCGACCGCCTCCCCCATCCCGGCCGCGCCTCGGCCTCGCGCGCGTGCGCGCCCGTGAGCGAGCAGAGTGTGCAGGGTGTGAGCGGCGACATCGTCACGCCCGCTGCAATCCTGGCCCTTCTGGACGGCATTGAGCGGCATGGCCTGAACGCTCCGGCCGCTCTCGCCTTCCGGTCCGCCCTGCGCCGCAAAGGCATCGAGGCGGACCATGCCGGCGGTCTCGCGGCCTTAGACGATCTGATGGGGGCCGTAGTCGGCGCCGGCCCGAACCGCGCCGATGCCAGAACCGCGATCCTGCGCGCGGCTTGGGCTGATCTGCTCCCCGGCCCCGGCGGGAGGGCGAGACCATGACCCCGCGCGAGCAAGCCGCTTTCACCGCCGGCATCGAGACCGCCCGTCAGATGGCGCTCACCGCGGCCGTGACGATGGAGACCCGGGACGACGCCCGGGAGGTCCGCCAGCAGGCCGCCGTCGCAGCGCTCCACGGTCTCGCGGCCGGGATGCACGCGGTGTTCATCGCCCCGCCAGCCGAGACCGATCCTCTGCGCCGCATCATGGCGACGATCGCCGCGGACCCGGCCGAGAGCGGCACCGTCGAGTGCCCGACGTGCAAGGGCCAATTGTCGTGGCGCCGCGACAGCTACAACGGCCACCTGCACGCGCAATGCGAGACCGATGGCTGCCTGCGGGTGATGCAGTGACGGGCGCAGTCGTGAAACCTCATAGCGGGTGCTATCTATCATCCGCCTGTTTTCATCCTGATCTTTACAGGACAGCCAGCGACGGGACGGCCGCGTGATGCCTAAGGAAGAGGGCCAGTTCGAGCAGGGCAGGAGCGGCAATCCTGCCGGCCGCCCCAAGGGTGCGCGCAACCGCGCGACCGCAGCGCTGGAAAAGATCCTCGACGGTGACGCCGAGGCGATCCTGAACAAGGCCGTAGAGATGGCGAAGGACGGCGATCCGACCGCCATGCGCCTATGCCTAGACCGGCTCATCCCTGTCCGCCGCGATCGCCCCATCACCTTCACGCTGCCGCCGATCGAGAAGCCGGCCGACCTGACCCGGGCGACGCACGCCTTGATGCAGGGTGTGGCTGCCGGCGAGATCACGCCGAGCGAGGCGGCCGAGCTGTCTAAGCTGGTCGACGCGCACGTGAACGCCATCAAGACCGCGGACCTCGCCGAGCGGCTGGCCCGGATTGAAGAGGGCGGACTGTGACCGTCATCAACCTTGAGCGTCGGCTGGCGAAGATCGAGGCGTCCCGGCGCCCGCCCCGCGGCCTGTATTTCGTGGTCTGGGGTTGCACCCCGGCCGAGATTGAGGCGGCTGTGAGCCGGGCTCGCGAGACTGGCCATGTCGCGGACGGCGAGCCGATCGTGCGCTGCGCATGGCCGGCTGAGTACCCAATACCAGCGCCGAAGTGGGCGCACGACGACATGCACACCTTCAGCAGGACCGAGTTCGGCGCGCTGATGGGCGAGGTCGATCGCTACCATGATGATCTGCTGGCGGCATGCCGAGCAGAGACGCGCCGGCGTGGCCTGCCGCAGCCGACCGAAGCCGAGATCAATGCCGTGGACCCGAGGCAGGAGGAAAAGACCCGCGCCATGAGTGATGCGGTTCTAATCGGGATCGTTTTATCCGCTCCGCTCAATGGCGAACGCACCTCACTGACCGAAGACAGGATGTGGCGCGTCGCTCAGTCCATCTCGACGCTAGGCGTGCGCGACCGGATCCGCGGCCGAGACGATGCGCTGTTCGAGGCTACTGAGCGCGCTGGCCGCGTCGTGAAGCACTGAGGCGCACCATGAACATCATCGACCTAGAACGCCGCCTCGCCCGCATCGAGGCCGGTCGCCGCGGGGGCGCCCCGACCGCACTCCTGACGGATCACCCGATCGGCGACGTGGCCGGCGACCTCGCCGCGGCCGACGCGCTCACGAACTGGCAACGCTGGACTGCCCAAGGGAAAGCGACCGTGAACAACGGCGTGCTGTGCCTCACCGGCCCGGAGCTATCCCCTGACGAGTGGGCCGCCCGGTTCGTCACCGGGCACTGAACGGCAAAGCCGCCTGTTAACGGTTCAGTATTGCTGAGAGAGTATGAAGCACCTCAGTTCGAGGTGGTGTCATGCGCGTTCTGCTGATCGAAGATGACGCTACCGTCGCACAGAGCATTGAGTTGATGCTCAAATCGGAAAGCTTCGTCACCTACACCACCGACCTCGGTGAGGAAGGAATCGATCTCGGCAAGCTCTACGATTACGACATCATCCTCCTCGATCTGAACCTGCCCGACATGTCAGGCTACGAGGTGCTGCGCTCGCTCCGCGTGTCGAAAATTCAGACCCCCGTCCTCGTCCTGTCCGGTATGGCCAGCATCGAGGACAAGGTGAAAGGTTTGGGGTTTGGCGCCGACGACTACCTGACCAAGCCGTTCCACAAGGACGAGCTGGTGGCGCGCATCCACGCTATTGTGCGGCGCTCGAAGGGGCATGCTCAGTCCAAAATCACGATCGACGATCTCGTGCTCGACCTCGACGAGAAGATGGCCTCGATCGACGGCAAGCGCATCCCGTTGACGTCGAAGGAGTACCAGATGCTGGAGCTCCTGGCCCTCCGGAAGGGATCGACCATCACCAAGGAGATGTTCCTGAACCATCTCTACGGCGGCATGGACGAGCCCGAGCTGAAGATCATCGACGTGTTCATCTGCAAGCTGCGCAAGAAGCTCGCCAACGCCAGCCAGGGCAAGAACTACATCGAGACCGTCTGGGGCCGCGGCTACGTGCTGCGCGAAGGCGCACCCGAGATGCGAGCGATGGCAAGCTAAAAATCAGCAGGTAGAAGCGAAAAGTCCTAAACGTGCATTGATTTGTTGTGTTCGCTGGCGCAGATGGCTTGCTTCACTCAAGCAGGTGCGCCGTGAACGAGAACACACGGACCATCGAGGCTGCTGCCACCGATTATTTAGAACTCACGGCTGACCTGGTCTCGGCCTATGTGTCCAGAAATTCGGTACGGCCTGCCGACATGGCGGAGCTGATCGCCAGTACGCACGCTGCACTCACGGGGCTTGGCAATGCCGGCACACTTGCTGCTCCTACCACTGAGAAGCTCACAGCCGCCCAGATCCGCAAGTCGATCACGCCGGACGCGCTGATCAGCTTCATCGACGGCAAGCCGTACAAGACCCTGAAGCGGCACCTCAGCAAGAGCGAAATGACGTTCGAGGAGTACCGAGAGCGCTTCGGCCTGCCGCGAGATTATCCCTCCACGGCGGCCAGCTACTCGGCGCAGCGCTCGGCACTCGCCAAGAGCTTCGGCCTTGGCCAGCAGCGGAAGAAGGCAGCTGCGAAGGCTGCTGAGCCCGCTGAGACCGTCTCCGACAAGCCAAATAAAGCTGGGCGGCCGCGGAAGGCCGAGGAAGCTGTAGACGCCTAAGATCAGGCGATCCGGCTTCTGCTTCAATCATTTGACGGCGCAGGTACAGATCAGCGAGATTAGGAACGACCTGCCCGCTGCTCTCCATAGATCCAGTAGGCACCTCTGGGAGGATTGCCATGGGTCTGACTGCTTTCGTGTTCTTCGTCGTCCCGTGGATGGTGCTTGCGTTTTGGCTGTTCCGCCTTCCAAGCGCTGTCCGCCTCGGTACCTCTGCCACTCCCTGGCGCGCGCTCACGGACTATCCCGATCCGCCGCGCGACCAGCACCACGAGGTCAACCCCTACAACTCCGGCGTCAACGATGGGACCGGCAAGGCAGGCGGCGATAAACACAGCCCGCTCATCAATCCCTAAGGGCATATCCGGACACTCGCTCCGTCGCGGCATCTGATTGCCGCACGCGTTCAAGAGCGTCTTGCGCTTCTCGTGCCACCGCAGAGTTAGATCATCAGAATAAGACGGCTTTTTGTTTTAAGTTTTAAAAAGTCGTCAAATTTCCGATTTGAGATCTTGAACGTGTGCAACGTTGGTGCGTCAACGCTGAGGACCAACGGCTTTGGCACCGCCTGCGCTGGCAATTTCTCCTCCCGAGCCGCCAGCGCAGGCCTCCGATATGGAGGCGTCCGACATGGCCTACAGAGTCAGGATCGATCGCATCGGGAAGGTTGGGGTGCCGCGGAGCGCGCCCCGAGTTTACCAAGCGACGGACGAGGCGGACGCTATCACGATCGCGTTTTACGAGGTGGACGGTAGTAAGCCCGATCGTCCCCGTGTCGCCACGGTCACCGATGCCTCCGGGCGCATGCTGTTCACCTATTCCGGTCGCGCCAGTGTAGCTCCTCCAACATGACCGCGAAAGAGCGCGAGGATCCGGCGCTCGACGACCGTGATGCTAGAGCCCTCATTAGCGTGATGCTCGCGTTCCAGGTCGCGGTCCTGGCGGTCGCGATGCTGTGGCTGTGAGGTCTGGCCTAGTAATGGCGCATATCTTTGCCGCATCGTCATCGAGCCGCCGCCGGGGTCTGCTGCCTCGACCTAATCCGCCAATCCCTTTTTTGACACGTCAGATGTTCAGAAACCACTCGCTTTTCATCGAGGTACAACGGTCATTGATTTGCCGCGAACAGATGTGAGCAATTGGTCAGAGTAGACTGTCATCACCAGCGTCAGGTGGTATTGTGTGCAGTACCGGAGTGGAGGATCAGCTATGAATGCTGCACTGCCGCAGGAACGACTTGGCGAAGTTAGCGCGATGGCGGTGACGCTTGCCGATCGCATACTGATGGAGCGTTTGACGGAGGGAAACCTCCCAGTCGCAAAGGCGAAAACGCTTTGGATAGCTTCTCTGCTGCTGGAGGAGAACGAGCAGCCGGTGCCGACGATCGTGACAGAAGTTCTTGCGGAATTTCGTCATTCCAAGGCCGCAAACGATGCTGAACCTTAGAGAAGCGTTCCCCGAAAAGTCCATGCCGACACCGACGCGCGTTCGCGGCCGTCTCCTGCGCCCGTTTCGGGCTGCTGTTACAGCCTGACACTTACACACCCAGGAACCGTGCCGAGCTCTCGCTCGGCCTAGCGTGCAGGTACCGTCCCGTCGTCGCCACCGAGGCGTGCCCGAGCGTTGCCTGAACCAGATGGATCGGCGCGCCGCGGTCGAGGCTGTGCGAGGCGTGGGCATGCCGAAGCCAGTGCGCCGAGACTTCAACCGGCAGACCGGCGCGAGCCGCCGCAGCCTTCACGGCCCGGTGGACCGCGCTCGGGTCGAGCGCCCCACCCTTCCGCGAGCGGAACACCGGCTCATCTGCCGACCAAGTTGCCAAGTTTGCGACTTGCTCCTGCCGGAGCGCCGTTAGCACCTTCCACGTCGAGGCGGACAGGAGCACGACCCGCGTCTTGCCGCCCTTGCCGAACACTGTCGCTTGCCCGGCCTCGTCGCGCGCCATGAGATCGCGCCACCGCAGCCCACAGGCTTCCGAAATGCGTAGCCCGCCGCCGTAGAGCACGGTCAGCAGCACGCGGTTTCGCAGCACCGGCTCTTGCCGGATCATCAGCAGCGCGTCGGCCTCGGCCATGATGCGTTCGGCCAGCGTGTTCTTGATCGGCGGCACCTTCACGGCTGCGCCGATGTTGAACCGCAGGAACCCGACCTCCTGCGCGAACGTGAACAGCGACTTCAGGGCCGCCGCTGTCAGCGCCACCGTCGCCGAGGCCCCCGGGCGGCTCGCGATGAAGTCCTGCAGTTCGCCCATCCGCACCGAGCCGAGCGGTTTGCCGACATGGGCCAGGAAGCGCCGCGCCTCGCGCTCGTAGTTCCTGCGGGTGTTCGGGCTGGACGATCGAGCGAGCCACAACCGGACCATCTGCGCGTCGTCGTCGGCCTGCGTGGGCGGCAGCGCCTCGACAAGGTTGGCGATCGGAACGAGGGCTGTGCTCATGGCAGCGGCTCGCCATACCCGGGCAGGGGACGGCCGGCCAGCCGGCAAGCGTCGATCCAGAACTGAGCGGCTTCGCGAGTGGGGAACTTCCGCTCGAGACCGGACACACTGACATGCCAAGGCCCGCCGGGATGCGACTGGGTTGGACCTATGATCTCCATGCCCGCAATCCTCCCCCTCCAAGCCACGATCGAAAAATGCCAACGCAAGATAATGTCTCTTGTCTTGCGTCCGCGAGTGTGCAGGATCTGCGGGCCCGCGGCAAGCCTGCCAGCCGGGATGCCTGCATACCTGCAAACCGGCTTCACGCCACTCCGCAGAAACGGCATCGAGGCAGACAGGCAGAGCGCATCCGCGGGCTGAAGGTGTGCCGCTATTCCGGCATTCCGCGAGGCAGGGAAGCCGCGATGCATGTGATCCTGGTGGCGACCCAGAAGGGCGGTTCGGGCAAGAGCACCCTGTGCGCTCACTTCGGCGCGTTGGCCGAGCGCGAGGGCCGCACGCTCCTGGTCGACGCAGATCCGCAGGGTTCACTGTCGTTCTGGTACAAGCGGCGCGCGGCCGAGACCCCGCTGCTCGCCAAGGCTGACGGCAACACGATCGCCGGCATCCTCGACGCGGCGGCCGCCGATGGCATCGCCTGGGCCGTCGTCGATAGTCCGCCGCACAACGCTCCGCTAACCGCGTCTTTGATGTCCCGCGCGACCGTCACGGTGATCCCCGTCCGACCCGGACCGTTCGACCTCGACGCCGTGGCCGCGACTCTTGCCATGGCCCGCAGCCTCAAGGCGCCGATCGCCTGCATCATCAACGCGGCGCCGCCGCCGACACGGGAAACAGAGACCTCGATCGTCGCAGAGGCTCGGACCATGCTCGCCGACATGGGCGCACCCGTGCTGCCCGGTCAGGTGTCGCAGCGCGCCAGCCTCTCGCACGCGCTCATCTCCGGCCAAGCCGTGAACGAGTACGACCCCGAGGGCAGGGCGGCCGGCGAGATTGCGGCCATGTGGTCCGCGGTCGCCGAGCTGGCCCGCAACTTCCCCCGCAAACCGGTAAGCCGCTGACGCGGTAAGCCGTCATTCCTGCATCCCTGCAAAGCTGCATACCGCGAACGAGGCATCCGAGATGGCCGCACCGAAGCGCCCCACCCTGTCGAGCATCGTCGAGCCGAAGGGGCGCCCGCCCGAACCGCTTCCTACAATTCAGGCCGAGGGCCATTCGCCGGACGAGACCGCCGAGGCCGATCCGATCCCGACCGCTGGCCCGGCCGACCTCAAGACGATGCAGGTCCGCGTCAACCGCGCCGGTTGGCTTGAGATGTCCCGCCTTGCTCAGGACCGAGACGTTCCGCTGGAGACGCTGATGGTCGAGGCGTTCAACGACGTGCTGACCAAGCACCGCAAGCCGCCGGTGGTCGAGCGGCGTCAGCCGGTGAAGCGATGACGCTGGCCGGAGCCCTCGCGGCGGTACCGGGGCTCGCCGCGATCAGGGCAGCAGGTACCAGGCTGCGTGCCGCGTGGCTCTGGTATCGCGCCAGCCTCGTGCCGCCTGACCCAGGATGGGGGCCGGGTCTGTCCGAGCCCGCGGACCCGTACATGCAGCAGATGGCATGGATTGCAGCCCTTATAACCGCTGGCGGCACCAGCTCGGCGCTCAACGCCAGCGCCGCCCGTTGGACGGCTGTGGCCGTCATTCTCTCAGGTGCGCAGTCAGCCGCGGGATTCCTCGCATCCGCGTTCTGGTAAAACCGCGTTGCCTGCAAAGCGTGATGCAGGCTTGCAGGTATTCAGGCTTGCGGTATGTCAGGGCTACCA
>NZ_JBYQEY010000005.1:0-46149 GCF_057836545.1 Methylobacterium sp. E-012
TGAGGTCACTGCGCCGCTGGTCGGGCCGCCTGAGGGGGCAATGACGGCGACGACGAAACGGATACGCCCAGCCCCGCCTTCGCGGGGTGCGCCTGAGCACGTCCATCCGCATGTGGCTCGGCGGTGACACGCATCGACGACCATCTGTGGACGACGTCGGATGCTTCTGATTGGTCAAGGTTCAGGGGCGAGCGTGAGATGCCTTCTCCGATCTGGCATCGCCATGTTCGCCAGCTCCCACGCCTTCATTCACTATCATCGCGAACGCTTGGCCGTGCTCTTGTCCTCGGCCCTGTTCTTGGCTGGCGCCCTGCCGCTGTTCTGGGCGATCGGCTGAACCTCTCAGCGCCTAATCCCACAACAAAGAAACACCCCAGGAGCGGGTGCTCCCGGGGTGTCGCCGACCTCGCGGCCAGTTTGATCGAGCTGGGGATGCGAAGGTCAGCCGATCGGCTGCTCTTCGGCGATGAGGGGCGGTGAGGAGGACCAACTACCCCTCGCCCGCCATCGCATCTCCCGGCACGGATGCCGGGAGCAGCGCGACCGGATCTCAGTACGAGCCGAACTTGTAGTTCAGGCCGGCGCGGACGACGGCGAACTCGTCGGAGCGGCGGCCGATGCCGCTGCTGTAGACGGCGGGGAAGTTGCTGGCGGCGTTGATGACGAACGCGCCCTGGTTGCGGGTGTTGCGGTCGAGGTTGACGTACAGGCCTTCGACCTTGAGCGTCACGGCCGAGGAGCGGAAGAAGTTCAGGAACGACTCGGTGGGGAGCGCGTACTCGACGCCGCCGCCGACCGCGTAGCCGGTGCGGAAGCTGTCGTTGCCGGCGTAGCCGCCGAAGGAGCGGTCGGCGCTGCCCGAGCCGTAGGCGAAGCCGCCGGTGCCGTACACGAGGGTGCGGTCGAAGGCGTAGCCGAGGCGGCCGCGCACGGTGCCGAAGTAGTCGAGGCTCGACAGGCCGCGCGGGTCGGTGACGTAGTAGCCGGGGGCGAGGGCGCCGTTGATGAAGGCGTTGTTCCGGCTGCGGCCGAAGTCGAGGTACTGGGCGTCGGCCTCGATGCCGACGACCACGCCCGAGCCCGGGGTGAACTGGTAGTTGTAGCCGATCTGGGCACCGCCGGAGAAGCCGTCCTGGCTGCGGTTGCCGAAGGTGGCGGTGGTGCCGGCGGCGGCATAGGGGGCCGGGACGCCGAAGGTGGAGTTGTTGTTGCTGCGGCTGGAGGCGTCGAACGCGTAGCCGGCGTTGATACCGAAGTAGGCACCCGTCCAGGTGAACACCGGCACGGGGGTGAACACCGGCGGCGGGGCGGCGCGGCGCGGAAGGTCGGCGGCCGAGGCGGCGGCCGTCAGGGCGGTGAACGCGGCCAGCGAGGTCAGGAGCTTGGTCATAACGTAAGGTCCAAATTTCGATCTGATGATAAGGCTACCGGTCCGTAGACGAAATGGCTGTAGTTTTACGGACACACCGCCGGCTGATGACGTGGGACGGTATAGTAAACCATCCATGAACATGCGTTGTACGGTCGAAATACATTGCGATGTACACGACCAGGCGGCGCAACAACTCGGCGGTGGTTTGGTTGCAGCACCCCGTGACTTTGGCCCGCGGCTGTTGCCGAGATGATACAGAAGCGATCCGCCACCCTGCCACAGAATAGGCCCGCCATCGGGTGTTCAGCCCCATCATGCCGATCCGGCCCGAGCACCGCTTTTTCTATCCGATCGACTGGCGCGAGCTATCGATGGCGATCCGCTTCGGCCGGGCGCAGGGCCGCTGCGAGAGCTGCGGCCGGCCACACGGTCGCATGGTCTATCATCTGGGCGACGGGCGCTGGTGGGACGCGGACGCTAGCCGCTGGCGCGACGGCTGGGGCAGACGGATCCGGATAGCTGCGGAGGCTGACATCCTTGGACGCGCTCGCCGGACTTGGGTGGTGTTGGCTGCAGCCCATCGGGACCACGACACCTCGAACAATGCGGACGCCAACCTCGCGGCCTTCTGCCAGCGCTGCCACATGATCCACGATCGGCCGGAGCATCAGCGGCGGCGTTGGCGCACCCTGTTCCGGCGGAAGGCGCTCGGCGATTTGTTCGGCGGTCCTTACGCTTGAAGCATGGGGCGCTCGACGAGGCTGAACCAGCAGCTCCAGGGCGCCGGCTCCTCCTACGGATCGTAGGTCTGGCCGCGATGGTCGGGCATTTGCAACAGGATGCATGCGCCGCGCCCGGCCGGCAATCGCGCCGCCGCCAACTGTCACCGCGCGCACATCTGGGCTGACAGGTACCGCCTTCGCGCGGCACCCGTCCGCCATGGCGACTCTCGACAAGAACAGCTGCGAGGTGCGGATCGACGGCGCGTGGCAACTCGTGCCGCTGGCCGAGGCGCACGCCCGCCACCGCTCAGCCGAGAAACGCTGCCCAGTCTGCCATGGGCAGGTTCGCACGCAGGGGAGTTACTCGGCGCAGGGCACCGTCGCCATGACGCACCAGCGGGCGCATGACGGCTGCCCCAGAATACCGCGGTCCTACGCCGGCATGCCGAAGCGACACCCGCAGGCCCTGGATTGAGATGCGCCGTTCGCGTGACTGCCGGTTCCGGGATCGCAACCCATGCGGGATCCTGCATGGCTGAGGCGGCAGAACACCACCGCTGGATCGAGGACCGAGCCTCCCGTGATCGCTATGGTTTCAAATTTGGTACATTGACAAGGCAAATGCCACTGAACCCGCAAATCACCGGCAAAGCAACTTCAGATTTAGGACCCTATAGAGACTTGAGTTAAGTCGTTCGCAGATCGTCGGCTTTAAATACTACTCTTATCAGATTTCTTACCCAGGTTGTATCCGTGTCGATTTACAATCTCCGCAGTCATTTTTTCCGCTGCAGCGCCTTTGCGCTAGTCGCAGGGCTGCTAGCGCTTGGACCGGCCCAGGCCAGCCTGTCCAGCGTCGTCCGGATCGTGCTGCAGAAGGGCCGGCACTACGATCCGACCGACCTGTTCCTGCACCGAGGTGACACCATAACCCTGGTCAATGGCGACGAGAATGCCGTGCATCACGCCTTCATCGAGGCCGATCGGTTCTCGTTCGACGCGGGCGATGAGGAGCCCGGCAAGCAGGCCACGCTGACGCTCAAGGAGCCCGGTGATTTCGTGATCCAGTGCGGCATCCATCCGAAGATGAAGCTCACCCTCCACGTGCAGTGAATGGTTCGATACCCGCCCTTTTCCGATCGCCTCAGATGACCGGTAGACGACCGAAGCCCTCGTACAGGGCTTCGTGGCCGACGTAGTACAGTGCCAGGAAGATCGCGAGCGCGCCGCCAAAGTATGCCGGCGCCCAAGCAGCGTCACGCACCCGCACTGCGGTTCGCACATCATCAGCCGCGATCCCGAGCAGTACGACGATGATGCCCGAGTGGCCGATCGCGTCGACCTTGCCGAACTCGAACACCGCCGAAACGAAGATCGCCGTCAGGATGATCGCGGCAGTCCGACGCACCAGCGGCGTCCAGATCAGCGCGAAGGCGAGAGTGAACTCGATGACGCCGGCGGCCTGCATGAACAGCTCGGGGGTCGCGCCCATGGTCATCTGCGGCTTGGCGGCCAGCAGCGGATCGGTCCACTGCGGGTAGGCCCACTTCTCGACCGATGCCCACATCAGCGTGATCGCGGCAGCCCACCGCACGATGTCGAGGGGGCGAACGCCGAAGGGCTTCAAGCCGAGGCTCTGGCAGATCAGGTAGGCGGCCACGCCCAGGAACACCGGATAATCGGCGAGGTGGAAGACGCCGTACTGCGCCGTGGCGTAGCTGAACAGGAAGACGATACCGAGCCCGGTGAGCGGCATGGTCCGGCGCCAGATCAAGCACGCCGCCATGGCGAGTTGCAGCCACGGGATCCAGGCCACGTCGGTCTTCAGTTCCGGGGTCAGGATGATGCCGCCGAGGTCGAAGAGCGAAACCAGGAAAAAGCCGAGCGTGCAGCGGACCAGCAGCTCGGTGTCGATGCGGATGCGGGTTGTGACACGGTCGAGCGCATTCAGGAGAGCGCCGCCGAGCGGAGTGCCCTCGGCCAGGCAGCCCGCCATCAGGCAGACCAGGGCGAGCCCCGTCAGCCACTCGAAGTTCGGGCACAGCACCTGTTCGAGGCCACGCGGTTGGCCGGCGACGTCGTAGGCGCAGAACCACTTCACGTGAGCGCTGGCCGAACCTGTGCCGGCGAGCAGAAGTAGGGTCGGCGGCGCAGCGAGGCTCGCGAGAGTGCGCAGACCCAGGCGGAGTGAGAGCCTGGGCGCCGTGACCCGAACCATGATGACCTCGGAGGGTGAGACGGGCGGCCAGCCCGCCTACGTATTTCCTCACAAAGCTGAGCTTCGTGCCAACGAATTATTAACCTCTGTTACACGATGGTTAATACGGTGGAATGAGTTGGATAAAGAGCCGGCAACTGTGCAGATCTGCGCTTGACGTCGTAAATGTGCTTACAAGATAGGCAAATCCGCATCAGCTGCAGGCGGTCCTATCCGTGCAACTGCCCAAGTGACCTGAGGCGACGATGAACACCGTGGGACCCCATTCCATCGTTCCGTTCGGCGAGGTTCAGGGTCTCACGACGGCTCTGGCCGGCGCCTTCGCCGAGGGGGTGGATCTCGGGCCCCGTGGGGCACAGATCCGCGCCCTGGGGGAGTCACTCGCAACGATGATCGAGGCGTTGCGCCTAGAGCTTGTCGGCCTCGGCGAGCTACTGCAGGTCGATGACGTGAAAGATGCCGTGGAGTTGGATCTCGAGCAGCTCATCCGTATGGCGACGGCCGCTCGCACCTACGACATAGGCGAGGCTGGTTGAGGTTATTGATTGTATGGACAGGCCGTGAGCCGGTGCCTGCGATGTTCAGTTCCCCCACACTGCACCGACCCTTACGCGACCGCCCGGCCGAGGCGTCACGGGTGCCCGATGGGGAACTGGCCCACGGAGTACCTGTCGTCGCGTGCTTGCCCGCGCGGGCAGGGCGATCATATCACCCTCGGAGCGGCCCTGCCGCCAAAGCGGACGCTCAGACGTGTCCCGCGGAGGCCAGCCTTTGCTCGCTAGAGACCGCATCGGAAATCACAGCGCCCGGCCGGAGCGCGCGCACGAGATCCGCGTCGAGGCGGCCCGCCATACCGTCCAGGATCGCGTCGAACTGTGCGGCCGACAGGGTGGTCGAACGCCCCTCGGCCAACAGCGTCGCTGCAGCCGTGTCGAAGTCGGCGAGAGCTGACGTCTCGTCGCGCTTGAGGCGCAGCGGGACGATCGTCCCTATCATGACTGATCGACCTTCGGATCCGCATTCTCGGATCGGTATGGTCCCCTAAACAGACCTTGCTTCAGCGCACCCCTCAAAGCTGCAGCCTCGTTCATCGCCCAGCCGAGCTGCCGATGGGGAACCATCCGGCTGTCGAAAGCAGCGTCGATCCGGGTGCAGCTGATTGCGTAGGGTTCTGGCCCCACCTCGACGGCTACGCGGAGTAGGTCCCCGAGCGCATCGTCGAGACTGGCCTGCACAGCAGCCACATCACCTGTGTCGTCCATGACTTCAGCCCACCGCCCGTGCAGCCTCGCGCACCTGGCGCGTGGCGGCATCGACCTGCTCGCTCGCCCGGGCGATCGCCTCCATACCGCCGGCGATCGTCGTCACCCCGTGGGCGGCCGTGTGCATGCTGCCCGACATCTCCCGGGTCACGGCCGACTGCTCCTCCACCGCCGCCGCGATCGCTGCTGAGACCTCATCCAGTTTGCCGATCGTGCCCTGGATCGAACCGATTGCGCCCACCGCCTCGCGCGTGGCCGCTTGGGTCGCGGTGATCTGCACACGGATCTGATCTGTCGCCTTGGCAGTCTGCTCGGCCAACGCTTTCACCTCGGAGGCAACCACCGCGAAGCCTTTGCCCGAGGCGCCCGCCCGCGCCGCCTCGATCGTGGCGTTGAGTGCCAACAAGTTGGTCTGCGCGGCGATCCCCTGGATCATGGTCACGACCTCGCCGATCTGCGTGGCCTGGCCGCTCAGGCCCTCAACGATGCTGCCGGTGTGGCGCGCCTGCTCAACCGCCTCGCCGGCCATGCGCGCGGCGTGGCTGACCTGCTGGCTGATCTCGCCGACGGATGCTGACAGCTCCTCCGCGCCCGAGGCCACCGCCTGGATGTCGCTCGACACCTGCCCCACGATGCCGGCGGCCTCGGCTGTCTGCAGGGTGACAGCCTCGACCGCGGTACCGATCGCGTCGAGATCCGTGCTGATCGCCCGCTGCGCCTCGGACCGGCGCTGGCGCTCATGCACCTGTTCGGTGATGTCGGCGGCGAACTTCACCACCTTCACCGGCACACCGTCCCGGTCGCGAATCGGGTTGTAGGTCGCCTGGATCCAGACTTCGCGGCCGCCCCGGGCGATGCGCCGGAACTCATCCGCGGCGAACTCGCCACGCCCGAGCTTCACCCAAAAATCACGGTAGGTCGCGCCTGCCCGCTCGTTCGCATCTACGAACATGCTGTGGTGCCGCCCCTGGATCTCGTCGAGCCGATAGCCCATCGCGTTGAGGAAATTGGTATTGGCGGTCAGAACGGTGCCATCGAGCGCGAACTCGATCACCGCCTGGGAGCGGTGCAAGGCTTCGAGCTGGCCATCATGGTCGATGTTGCGCAGCACCTGCGCGGTGATGTCGGTAGCGAACTTCACCACCTTCGTGACTCGACCAGCCCTGTCCAGGACAGGATTGTACGTGGCCTGAATCCAGATCTCGCGCCCGTCCTTAGCGATGCGTTTAAACTCGCGGGTTTGACCTTCGCCACTGCGCAGTGCCTCCCAGAACGTGCGGTACGCGTCGCCATTGCGCTCGCTGGCGGGGACGAACAGCTTGTGATGCTGCCCCTTCACCTCGGCGAGGGTGTAGCCCATCAGGTCTAGGAAGAGCGCGTTAGCGGCCAAAACCGTGCCATCGGAGGCGAACTCGATCCGAGCTCGGGATTTGTCGATCGCCGCCATGAGAGCGCGCAGATCAGCATCGAACAGCGGCATGGATGCCTCCCCCAACTCAACCGCTTGCCGAGCAGCGGTCACTTTAGGCAAAATTGTGCACGAGTACGTTGAGCAATTGTTAGCAAGAGTTATAGCGCGGCTTCATCTTTCTGTGAGCCCTCTACGACAGGAAAGCCCTACTTGAGGTAGTCAGGGTGGTGTCGACGCAGGCGACATCACCGAAGCTTCCCACGGTCTTCTCGTCGCACACAGCATCAACGATTCCGCGTCCGCCCTGCCGAACGCCTCTAGGCCCTCACCGCATGGCTCAGCCGCCTCCATCACCCGCGCGGATTCTCGCGTGGTCTGATCGGTCTAGGTCGCCCGCCGCTCGTCGGCAGCCCTTTTTCGGTTCCGTTTTCCTCGATTCTCCCAGACCTAGAGTCTGAGTAGACGTGGTGGTCGCGCTTTTGACCCCTCCCCCCTGCGAGAGGGAGGGTGCTGCCTGCTCTCTCCGGTTCGAGAGAGGATCGCCTTTCCGCGCCAGCCGCAGCCAAGCCAGCCACTCGCGGCTCACGATGCGCACGATGTTCGTGTCATTGCGCCAGCCAGTGACCTGCCGCTCCTCAACGGTCACAAACCCGAACCGCACAGCCTCGCGGATCGCGTTCTTCACGGTCGAGCGTGAGACCCCGACCACGGCCGCGACGTTGTCGATCGCCAGCCGGCAGTCGCCGCGGCGCGCTACCTCAGCAGCGACCAGGGCGAGCACGCCTTGCTCGGCGTGGGTGAACTTGGCGGCGAGACCTAGCGGCATGCGCCCAGAGGCGGCCCAGCGGCGGCGGCGCTCCATCGAGGCGCCCGTGCGTGGCCGGGAGCCGACGCCAGGCCTCCTGGGGCTTCCTATGCGATTTGAGACGTTCTCAGCTCCATCCCCCATCCGGGGTGTGACAGTTGCCGCACCGTTCGGGTTCTGTCCGGATCGCGGTCCACTTTTAGACAGCGTTCGCGCCTCGATCAGGCCGGACAGAGCTTCGGCCTCGGGCTCCGTGATCTTCCCCTCCCCGTAGGCGCGCCACAGCAGCGCCGTCACCTGCGGCAGGGTGATTCGGCTCGCGGCCTCGATGGCGCACCTCAACTCGTCGGCAAACATGGTCGTCAGCCCCGTGAAAGGGCCGCAACAGGTCGTTCCGGGCCGCCGCAGGGGCGTCCGGTCCACAGGGCAAAGCCTCATCGTCGCGGGAATTGACGTTCCCGCTTGACGCCTAGGGCGTCTTCGTGGCTTGTGAGGGGTGCATCCGGCCTCACAGGCCCTTTTGATTTCGACGGCCCTCCAGTTTGGCGACTGGGGGGCCGTTGGCTTTTCAGGGGTCGACTTGCGGCGGCGGTGTCTCCTGATGGTGCCGGCGACTCGCGCGAGGCGCGCGCCAGCCGGACATGGCATGTCGACCGGGCGGCACGGTTAAGTCAACGTCAGGGAATGATCAGCGCGACCATGCCGGCAGGACCTTCGACCCTCGCGGACCTGCGCAAGGCGGGCATCATCACGAGCCAGGAGATCGTCGCGGCGATCGACGTCTACCTGCGAGATCCGATGGCTGGCCCCTACCGCTTCGACAGCGGCCACAGCGTGGACATCGCAGCTCTCGTGAACGCGACCCCCGCCTTCGGGGCGGTGGACCGATCAGGACCGCAGGAGAAGGCGTTTCGGACGGTACTGGCGGCCGCCGTCATGTCGGCTCACCCGACCCTGCCGTGATCCTCGGCCGCTCGGCCCCGCCCCGATCTGATCACGGGGCGGGGGAGCGTCCAATCTCACCAGCGATGAGCCGGGCCGATACGCAACGCGGCTCTAGGGCAGGATGCACGCGGCCTGTTAGCGAGGCATCAGCAAGCTGACGTTGCTGGCATCCTGGGTCGGGACCGTTTCAGGTAAGCGCGTCCCCGAAGGTGAGCACCAAGGTAGCCCGGGGATGAGCGAGAAAGACGTCGAGTTCGAGCACTCTCCGCTGTCCGGCCCAGTCACGCGGGATGGTGAGACGGTCGAGGTCGAGATCTATCGTTTCCCTGGCACGCCAGAGTGTTGGCGCATGGAGGTTGTCCACCTCTCCGGCTGCACCCGATGGGACACGACGTTCGCGACCGATGCGGACGCACCGGTTGCCTTCGATGAGATGCTCGACGCTGTCGGCATGGCGCCCTTCGTCGGCCATCGGCCCACGGCGTGGAACTGATCACGTCTCCGCGGCTCGAAAAAGCCCGCGCCGGCGAACCGGGCGGGCTGATCCAGATCCGAGCATCGGGGACGAAAGATCGAACCTCCGCGCGTCATACCATGGCGCGGTTAAAGAAAAGCCCGCCGCGGGAGGACCGGGCGGGCGAGGCAGGGAGGCGTCCCGAATGGCTACCGGACGTCGAAAGCATTCCTCACGCCGCACGGTTAATGAATCCTTAGCCCGTCCCGGCGCGGTTGCTGCCTGCAGAATGACGCGGCATCGCTCACGCATGATCCGATCCGAGCTTGTCGCCCGCATCGCGGAGCAGAACCCGCACCTCTACGCGAAGGATGTCGAGGCGGTGGTCGACGCCATCCTCAACCGGATCGCCGACGCGCTGGCGGACGGCGACCGCGTTGAGCTGCGCGACTTCGGTACGTTTGCGGTGAAGGAACTCGGCGCTCGCACGGGCCGCAATCCGCGGACGGGCCAGAGCGTCGCCGTCGCGGCCAAGCGGAATGTCCAATTCAAGGCGGGCAAGACCCTGCGCGCGCGGCTGAACCTCAGGCCGGCACACCAGGAGCGCGAGGCAGAGCGTCTGGTGCGCGCCTCTAGTTCTTAACCCCAGGAATAATGCGATATCTTCTGCAACGCGGTTTGACGGCTCGTTGTTGTGGCGGCGATCTTCAGCATCCGTCCGCGAGGCAACGAACCGCCAATGGCTCCCCTCCCCTCGAACTCCGGACCATCCCGCGACCCTGTTGGACAAGCTTCGACAGTCTGGACGCTGGCGCTCGCCACCGCCCTTATCGGCCTCGTCGCGTTGCCGAGGCGCTCGACGACGCGCAAGCCCAGCGGGGCCCAGGGTGAAGGTGATGCACGGCAGGCGTCGCCCTCACATTCCGGCCAGGAGGCCCACGAGGTAGCCCGTACTCAGGCCGACCGCGGACGCCAGGCCACACGGCCGACCGAGATCCCGGCCAAAGGCTGGAAAGACATCGCCCTGCGTACCTACCGCGACGTGGGCGAGAACCGGATCATGCTGGTGTCGGCCGGCGTGACCTTCTTCGCCCTGCTGGCGATCTTCCCCGCGATCGCCGCCCTGGTGTCCGTCTACGGTCTCGTGGCTGATGCCTCGACCATCAACGCCCAACTCGCCAGCCTGCAGGGGATCCTGCCCCAGGGCGCGCTCGACATCCTCAGCGACCAGGTCAAGAACCTGAACGAGAAGGGCAACGCGACGCTGGGCCTGAGCCTGCTCGTGAGCGTCGCTCTCTCGGTGTGGAGCGCCAACGGTGGCATGAAGCACATCTTCGATGCGCTCAACCTCGTCTACAACGAGCGCGAGAAGCGCAACTTCTTCGTGCTCAACCTCGTCTCGCTAGCGTTCACCGCTGGTGCGCTGCTGTTTCTGATCCTGGCGCTCGTTGCAGTCGTCGTGCTGCCGGTCGTGTTCGAGTTCATCGGGATCGGCAAGGACGCCTGGTGGCTAGCCTTGCTGCGCTGGCCCGTGCTCCTAGTCGCCGTCCTCGGCGGCTTGGCAGTGCTGTACCGCTATGGCCCTAGCCGGGATGCGCCGCGCTGGCACTGGGTCACCGGGGGGAGCGCGGCAGCGGCGGTTCTCTGGCTTGGAGGCTCGCTGCTGTTCTCGTGGTACGTCGCCCACTTCGGCAGCTACAACAAGACCTACGGTTCGCTCGGGGCGGCGATCGGGTTCATGACCTGGATTTGGATCTCGACGACGATCGTGCTGTTAGGCGCACAGATGAACGCCGAGATGGAGCACCAGACGGCCGAGGACACCACCGTAGGCGAGCCTCAGCCCCTGGGCTCGCGGGGAGCGAAGATGGCCGATAGTGTCGGGGCCGCCGCAGAGTAGGTGTACGCCCCTCAAAGCTCAGGGTCGCACCTCCGTTTCTGTTCAGCCGCCTGAGCGGAGCGTTCGGCGTACAGAGGCTGCCCCTCGGCTCGGTTCGCGGTGATGCGCTCACGCAGCAGAACGGCGCGTCGTGCGATCGCCTCCGCGTCGCAGGTTCGGCAGGGACCGCCACGACCGGCAGCTCGGCAGTTGTTGGGGTTCTGGCAGGAACGGCGTGGCACAAGGCCGATCATAGGCATCTCACGCGACCGCCGTCACGCTCAAGCCGCTACAATCCAACGACCTAGTCCTGCCGAGCTCGCTGGCGTACCAGCTCACCATGGCCAAGCGCATCAAGCTACTCCCGCAGGAGCGGGGTACCGTCCTGTTCGATGTCGTCTTTGAAGACGGCAGCCGCGCCTCGAACCGGCGCGTGCCGATGGATATCCTAGGCGGCCTAGATGGCGATCAGCCGGCCCGCGATCTCATCGAGCAGCAAGAGGCCGAGATCGCCCAGAAAGCCGGCCGATCGCCGCGAGCGATCCAGAACCTGATGCGCGCTGCCAAGCCAGAGCCGAAGCCTACGCGGGACTAGCGGGACTTTCGTTCGGCGCCCTTCTGCAGCGTCGCCCGCACCTGCGCGACGTGCGACGGCTCAGGGCGACCAAGTAAGGCGCCGATCGCCTCGTGGCAGGCGAGCCAGCGCTGCATCGTCAACGCCAGATCAGTCCCGGCTATGTCAAAGCCGTAACGAACCACCCGCCGATTGACGGCCTGCAACCGGCGGTTCAGCCAGCGGACACGGGCCAGCAGGATCAGAAACCGGGCCATGTCAGGCCAGGACAGGGGCTGAGCGGCTGCGGCGATCTCGCGGTGGGTCGGGATGACGGTCGGCATCAGCGCACCTTGGCGAGGTCAAGGAGTACAGCGCCTGCTGCGGAAATAACGTTCCCGCGGTCGCGCCAGCGCAGCGGCTCCACCTCGATCACACTCCCGGTGCTCTCGGCCGCCACACTCGACAGAGTTGGCCTGGCCGCCTTTCTACTGAATACCATCGAACTCAGGGTTGAGCGACTCTGAGATCACACCTAAGAGCTGTGTAAAAACAGATACTGTTAACCAGTATAGTATGAGTACAAGTGATATTTTTCGGACTTAACCTGCATTCAATTCGGAATTGTTCCTGATGAGGAACCCCGAAAAACGGGTTGCTACAACCAGAAAGTTTGATCGATGTCGTCCATCACCCTCTCGGCCGCGACCCGTCAGAACCTGCTTTCGCTGCAGGATACGGCCTCGCTCCTGTCGACCACCCAGAACCGCCTGGCCACCGGCAAGACGGTCAACTCGGCGCTCGACAACCCGACCAACTTCTTCACCTCGCAGGCCCTCGACAGCCGCTCCACGAGCCTGAACTCCCTGCTCGACGGCGTCTCCAACGGCGTCCAGTCGATCCAGGCCGCCAACCAGGGCATCACCTCGATCCAGAAGCTCGTGGATCAGGCCAAGTCCCTCGCCAACCAGGCGCTGTCGACCCAGCTCACCACGACCGGCACGGCGACCAACGCCTTTCCCACCACCACGAGCACGGCTTCCACGACGGCCCTGTTCACGATCAACGGTACCTCCGTGTCGGCGACCTTCGCCGCATCGTCGAGCATCACCGCCGTGGTATCGGCGTTGAATTCCGCAGTCAGCTCGGCCAGCACCACGTCGAGCGGATCGTTCGGCGCCGGCGCGATCTTCTCGGTCGATAGCACCGGCACCAAGATCGTCCTGAACGCGCAGGCCGACGTGGAATTCCAGAACTCCACCAGCCAGGCGGCGCTCGGCTTCGCGTCGTCCTCGACCACAGCCTCGACCTATGGCACTGCGGCCAGCACGGTGGTCTCCAGCGACCTGGCCGTGTCCGGCGTCAGCCAGCGTAAGTCCCTGGCGCAGCAGTACAACAACCTGCTCAACCAGATCACCCAGCTCGCCGGCGATGCCAGCTACAACGGCGTCAACCTGATCGCTGGCACCGGCAACAACCTGACCATCAAGTTCAACGCCAACGGCAGCTCCAAGCTGGACGTCTCGTCGGTGGACGCGACCGCCAGCGGCCTGGGCCTGACCTCGGTCACCAACTCGAACAGCTCGACGAGCTCGAACGGGCTGGGCAACTTCCTGCTGAACTCCGACGTCAACTCCACCCTGACCACGCTGACCAACGCCGGCAGCGCGCTCGACTCGGCGGCGAGCAACCTGGGCTCGAACCTCTCGGTGGTGCAGAACCGGCAGGATTTCTCGAAGCAGCTCATCAACGTGTTGCAGACCGGTTCGGCCAACCTGACCAACGCCGATCTGAACCAGGAAGCCGCCAACTCGCAGGCGCTGTCGACCCGTCAGTCGATGGGCATCTCGGCGCTCTCGCTGGCCAACTCGGCGCAGCAGGGCGTCCTGACGCTGCTACGGTAATCCTCAGTACCGTCACTGAAACGACGGCCGGGGCACCTACCCCGGCCGTTGCATGAAAGCGTGGTTGTCATCACGCTCGCTCCAGCAGGTCGATGAGTAGCGAACCGGCCGCTGCGATGACATTGTCTCGGCCGCGCCAGGGCAGGATCGGGGAGGTCGCAAATTTCGCTCAGCAGCGCGTTGCGCTTGTAGTGCGAGAGCGCCCGAAGCTTGACTCGGAAGCCCTCTGCCGTGAGGGCCGGTTGGCTCGCCAACTGGTGCGCTAGGGTAGCGGCGGCGTCGCCCACGTCGGCCGCATCAGCTTTCAACCGTAGATCCTCGGCGGGCAGCACGGCATTCCAGGCAGCGATGGCCGCGGTCTCACGGGCGCGGGCCGCCTCGAACTGGTGCCCGAGCCGCAGCAGCTCGGTATCGTTGCTGGGCTTCAAGCGTCACGGCCTGCCACGGCTCGATCGTGCCGGGCTGCTGCTCGTCCGGCAGGTTGCGGTAGCGGCGATCCACCGGTAGCGGGCGGCGCTCGGCGGTGGCGACAGGGCGCACTGGGACGGGCTGGCTGAAATCTGGGATGCGGACGTGCGTCATCGTTCGAGCTCCGGTGAGGGCTCGTGGCGGTGGGTCGGTGGTGGCGAGGAGGTGCGGGCTGGGGCTCAGCCCGGCGGGGTTAGAAGGTCAGTGGGCGGCGGCGCGGCGGGCGGCCTTGAGGGCGGAGGACAGGGCCTCGCGACGAGAGACGCCGCAGCACTCCTGGATGCCGATGGCGGCCTTGCAGGCGGCGGCCATGATCGCGGCGCGGTCGTACTGACCGGCGGTGGCGAGGGGGCGGGTGCGCGCGCCGAACTGGATGAGGGCGCGGGCGCTGAGCAGGCCGGCGGGGATCTTGGGCTTGCTGTCGTGGCCGGCGCGGTCGATCTGGGTCCAGGTGACGGTGCGATGGGACATGGGCTTGGCCCTCAGGGCAGCATCTGCTACACTTGAGGTGTAATGCGAACCATCTGAGGTGTCAACACCTGAGAGGCATCGCGACACCTCTGAGGTGTATTTGTGTTGACGGCTGAGCAGCTACGCGCCGCGCGGGCACTGATCCGGTGGGAGCAATCGACGGTTGCCGAAAAGGCCGGCGTGTCGGTCGAGACCGTAAAGCGGTTGGAGAAGTTGGACGGCCCGCTAATGTCCACGAAATCCGCCACGATCCATGCGCTTGAGGCTGCGTTTCAGGCAGCCGGAGTCGAGTTCACCAACGGCGGCGAGCCAGGCGTGAAGCTGCGTCGGAAGGATCTGGCGTGACTGCCGAACCCGCCTCCCCAGAGCGCCTGTCTGAGGTCCGCCGTCTCACGGAAGCCCTGATTGACCAGGTGCTCGAAGCGCAGATCGTGGGGCGGCCGGTTCCGCAGCAACAAAGCAAGGCGTTGATCAAAGTGGCCTCCTTCCTTCGAGACTGCAATCTGCCGTGGTGGCCATTGCTCACTCAGGCGCTTCATGGACTGGGGCGCGAAGATGACGATGCAGTGCCTAAAAACTCTGCCAGAGACGAGGGGCTGGATGGCATCGACCCGGAGGGCCTGACACGTTTTCTCACTGCTTTTTGGAAAGAGAAGCGACAACAGTGACCTACACCGTCGACCAACTGGCACCCGGTAGCTACGACGTGCTGCGCGACGGCGCGGTGGTGGCGGGTCTCGTGCGCAGCGTCCACCGCAACGGGCCAGGCGATACGTGGCAAGTCGAACTGCTGGATGAGGTGGCGCCTGCCGAGCGGCCTGCACCGTTCATAGCTCAACGGCACGTCTTCAAATCGCGCTCGGCCGCCCTGGAATGGCTCGGCATCCAAGAGGCTGATGCTACTGCCGAGCCGAGCGGATGAACGCGATCAAAGGGCGAGCGCTGGCGATCGGCGTGGCTGTCGTGCTCGTGAGCGTCGAACGAGCGCTTGAGGTCGCGGGCTTGGAGTACGCGTTCGAGGACTGTGCCATTGCTGCGGTCACGGCAGCCGTCATCGTAACGGTAGTGGACTGCACGCTATGACCGCCGCCTCTACCTTCATCCCCGAGAACGGCGGCGGGGCCGGGATCCGGTTTCGAGGCGGAAGGGTTAGGGCCTGCCTCACCGCACGCAAACAGCTGCCGTATGGGTCGACTGGAACAACCAGCGGTAAATACCCTTCTATTCAGGTTTAAGAACCTGGAGGAAACATGTCCAAGATCCTGAAGATCGCCACCGCCACTGCGATGCTCACGCTGTCAGCGAGCTTCGCTGTTGCCGCTCCTTGCAATGTCGGCACGACCACGAATGCAGCTACCGGGAAGGATACCAGCTCGAACGTCGATGGCGGTTCGACCGCAAAGGTGAGCCCTGGTGCCAAAGCAGAGTCTCCCGGCACGGTCGGCGCAATGAACAACACCGGCGCGGCCATGAAAGATGATGGCTCGAAGAAAGCCCCCGAAGGTGAGCCTGTGAAGCCCGGCGCCGACAACTGTTGAGTCTGCATCACCGGCCGGGGCAATCTCCACGACGTGCTGAGCTTGGTGCGGCCCCTGGTTGGTAATGCGGGATCGTCCAAGTCCATGCTCATCCTGCATCACGGGCCACGTCGCGTACCGGCACCTCGCCCTGAGGAACGGCACCGAGCCCCGCCAGCCCAAGATAGGATTGGGCGGCGGGGCCGAGCCCGCCCATCCACGTAAACCTTCGTTAACCACAGTTTCGGCACGTTGCTCGCTATCAGCCTGCAGGTGTCGTCATGAACCATACCCGTTCGCTTAGTGTCGACGATCCTGCTCTCGATTGCCCCGTTCCTCCGGAAACCCTAGGCCAGCTCGCCAAGGCCGACCCCGAGGCAGCACTCCTGCTCCTCGACGGTATCACGGAAGCGACCCGGGCGCAGCTCGCCGTCTGGCTCTACGGCCGCAGCCACACCCATGAGATCGGCGTGCGCGTCGCCGCAACGTGTGAAGGGGCGGCCCTACGCCGGGCCGCCGGTCTCGTCGGCAATGTCCTCTACGATCTATCCCGGCGCCCCTACACAGCACCAGCTCATGGCATGCATGGCGGTGGCGGACGGCGACAGGTCAGCCTCGGCGGCTCTCGCGGCTCCGCGGCCCGGGCGGTCGCTTAATAGCTCACCACCGTCACCCCGTTGAAGCACGATGAACGCTCTCAAGGATCACGGGCCCTAAGCAAGGCGGCGTTCAAGCGACGGGGCAAACGTCCGTCAAGAACGCGATGAAGGCCATACGGTCTCACTTTCGGCCTTATGCCAGACCGCTGGCCAGGCGGCCATATCATCACGGCTCGCCCAGCCTCGCGCACTGACCACGCCCTTCTATCGGCGGCCATGAATGACCAAGGCGAGCAGATAGCCAATCGCGCCGGCCAAGATGGCTAGGCCCAGCGGCGACTCCTGCGCGTGCGGCCTTAGCGCCTCGTTGCCGCGCTGGTACACACGCTGCGCGTCCGGATAACGCTCGCGGGCACGGTCGAACGTATCGCCGGCGAACTCCCGCGCTTGCCCGGCCGCATCGCTGAGCGTGTCCTTTGCCTGCCCGTACAGGTTCTGAGCCGAGCCCTTCAGCTCGGTGACCTTAGCTTCAGCCTGGGTCTGCTTGTCCCCGGTCAGGTCGCCAGCCGCGCCCTTGACCTTGCCGCCGAGCTCTTTCGCGGCGCCTTTGACACGATCTTCGTCCATGGCTCTCCCTCCTCAGTATCCGAACGGATTGGGGACATCGGGCCAACAACGCGTCAGGAGCGCCATTCGTCTCGACGGTAAGACCACGCAGTCGGCGATGCAGCGGAACCGTATGAGGTACTTATGGTTTCTCCTGATCGAGAGTGCCTCGGAGGAGCGGCCCAATGCCGAACGGTGCTCAGAATGATCAGGCGCGCGCGGCCGATCCAGGTTTTGGCGAAGCGCAAAGCTTTGCCAACGCGCTGCGCGATCAAACTCAGGGCTATGTCGAGAAGCGCAAGGCCGACGCGGCACGCCTGGTGTCGGACGTCAGCGGTGCCATCCGCGACGCGGGTGCCGGCTTCGACGGCCTGCCGCAGTTGAAGGAATTCTTCGATCAGGCCGCACTCGGCGTCGATGCGCTGGCCGAGGACATCTCGCGCCGCAGTTTCAGCGAGATGTACGACGAGGTCCACGCTGCGGTTCGACGCCGGCCCGCTCTGGCGACAGCAGCGGCTGTTGCGGCCGGCTTCGCGCTTTTCCGCATTTTCAATGCATCCAAGGTTCGGGCGATCCCGCGCTCGCATGCAGTCGTGCCAGTCGACGCCTTCCCGACGCCGGACGCATAGGGGGATAGAATGGCCGAGCCAGGATTGCGCAGCATCCCGATCCTTGTCGGCGATGCGGTCCGCGAGCTGCGGGATCTCGTCGGCGGCCAGATCTCCCTGTTCCGCACCGAGATGGCGCAGGGCGTTCACCGGATCAGCCTCGGTCTCAGCCTATTGCTCGTGGCAGCCGTGTTCGCCATCGCAGGCCTGTTCACGCTGCTCCTCGCCCTGGTGAAGGGCATCGCCGTCCTCATGCAATCGGATGCGCTCGCCGCGCTGATCGTGGGTGGCGTCTTCCTCCTCCTTGCGATCGGTCTTGGGCTGTTCGGACGCAGCAAGACGTCCCTGTCCACGCTGGAGCCGACCCGGACGGGGCGGCAGGTCAAACAGGACGCCCAGGTTCTCACGGATCGGATCGACACATGAACGACTCGCCAGACAAACTGGAGCAGGACGTTGAGGCGAGCCGTGGGCGGCTGGACCGGACGCTGGCCGATCTGCAGGCCCGGTTCAATCGCCCTGGGATCCCACGTGACTTTGCCGAACTCCGCCGGTCAGGGCAGGCGGCAAGCGCAACCGTCGAGCGGTTTATGGAGGATGTGCGGGTCAATCCAGTGCCGGCGCTGCTGATCGCGGCCGGCTTTGGGCTACTTGTCTACGAAGCCTTCCGAACGGCGGCGGAGCGGAGACGTCTAGTGGATATCACCGCTGGAACAGCAGTGGCCACGACGGATCGCCATCTACCGGAGAACCATCCAGACCGCATGCACGCAAGGCTCGACGACGCGCTGGAAGAAAGTTTCCCCGGCAGCGATCCTGTCTCGGTGCGGATCACGAAGTAAGCCCTTCGGAAAGCCGGCATGAAAAGCCGGGACCAGCCGTTGGGCTGCATCCTGGCTTCGCGCGCTCCCGACCGCACCGCGGCGGATAATCCTGATATGAGTTCGAGACCGGTTCCAGGAAGCCGCGGTGTATCGCCGGCGTCATCGCGGGCCGGTGTTTCATCCGGTTGAACGTCCGTTCGTGCATCGGTCACTCAGGGCCACAGGGAACGGGAAGCGCATGAGCACGGCCGTTTGCCCGCGCTGCGGCCTCACGGATTTCGGGACGGATCAGGAGGGGGCCGCCGATGCCGGAGCCTGGGCCGAGAAGTTCGTGCGCATGTGCGAGCACGTACACGAGCGCCGACACCTGAAGGACCTGCGGACCCACACGTGCCCCCATTGGGCCAAGGCCATGCAGGACGCCGCCGAGGCTCAAGAGAAGCGCCGGTGAGCGCCGGGGCCTTCGTCTCCTACCTCCGGGTCTCTACGGCCCGTCAGGGGCGCTCAGGGCTTGGCCTCGAGGCGAAGCGCCAAGCCGTGGCCGACTTCCTCGCCGGCGGATCCTGGCGGCACATAGCCGAGCTCGTAGAGGTCGAGAGCGGGGCGCGGGACACGCGACCCCGCCTCGCCGACGCCCTAGCGCTCTGCCGGATCCACGGGGCGACGCTCGTGATCGCGAAGCTCGACCGCCTCTCCCGTGATGCCGCCTTCCTGCTGAACCTGCAGAAGGCCGGCGTGCGCTTCGTGGCGGCCGACATGCCCGAGGCGAACGAGCTGGTGGTCGGTATCATGGCCGTCATCGCGTAGGCCGAGCGGAAGATGATCTCGTCACGCACCAAGGCGGCGCTGGCAGCCGCCAAAGCTCGCAGCGTGCAGCTCGGCAATCCAGGCAACCTGCGCAACCGGGATATCGGCCCGGGCAGCGGTCGCGCGCACGCGCAGGAGCGCAGCCCGCGCCGCTGACCTCGCGCCGATCCTGGCAGATGTACGGGCTGCCGGGGCAATGTCGCTGCGGCAGGTAGCGGCGGCACTTAATGCTTGCGGGATCCCGGCGGCGCGGGGTGGGGCGTGGACGGCGACCCAGGTGCGGCGAATACAACAGTGAGGATCAAAGGCTGCTCGCCCGAGGTTTATTCAATATCCCCACATTTTGACAGGAGGATCGCCATGGGCTTGGCCGCATTTATTGTTTTTGTCGTGCCGTGGGTGCTGTTTGCCACGTTTTTTAACCGCGTACCGAATGTTCTTCGCCTGGGTGCCGCTCCAGCCCCTTGGCGGTACCTCCCGACAGGTCGGGAAAAAGCCCATGAGCAGCGCCGCCAATCGGACATACGCACTGCTGAACGTGTCGGCTCAGCAAGTGGGGGCAAGCCCACCACAAATATGCAAGACGGAGGGTCATTGGGCTCAAGCGTGGAGCCGTCCGAGCCAGGCGACAAGATTTAGCGGGGACTCACCTACGGGGTAGCAAGGACGCACATCGAACCCGCTAGGCCCAATGCGGGTTGGCGCTTCTATAAACCGTAGGAGGCCAACCCCATGCCGCAGATGTTCGACTGGATCTTCTTCGCCATCATGATCCCGTTCCCGGCCTTCCTGGTTTGGGATTTCATGAAGCACCGAGACACGTCCAAGAAGGTCACGTAGCTCTGATTTTTGGCCCACGAGAGTGCGGCCCGCTCGCCGGCTCGTGATCGCCCTACCCGCGCGGGAAACACTGCCGTGACAGGCGTGCAGCAGGGTGAGCGTATGACCCTACCAACCGCTCAAGCCCTCGGTGTCATGGCATGCGCCATGGCCGCGTCCGCTATCTACCTGTGGAGCCTCGTGCAAGGCATCCGATCTGCCGCTAGCGATCCGCTTCACAGATAACTCACCTATAAGGGCCGCCGAGCAGATCACCCAGCGCCTTGCGCCTAAACAGCGTGCGCCAACGCCGGCGCCGATGCTCCGGCCGATCATGGATCATGTGGCAGCGTTGGCAGAAGGCCACGAGGTTAGCGCTCGCGGTGTCGGCGGTGTCGTGGTTCCGATGCGCCGCGGCGAGCACAACGCGGGTCGTGCGCACGAGCGCCAGCACGTCGACCATGCCAAGGGCGAGGCGCGCGCTGCACCCTCGCCCATCGCGCCACGCGGCCTTCTCAGCGTCCCACCAGCGGCCGTCTCCGAGATGGTAGACCAGCTGCCCGTGCGGCCGCCCGCACCCTTCGCAGCGACCGCCGGCGCGCCGAAAACGGATCACGGCCGAGAGCTGCGGCCAGTCGATGGGATAGAAGAAGCGGTGCTCGCGCCGGATCGGCATGGGCGAAAGGCCTACGCGCCCTGGTCGCGTAGCGCCTGCCTCAGCTCCTGCAGGGCGGCGATGTTGACGGCCATGCGCCGCGCCTCGGAACGCGACATGCGATCGGAGCTGGCCCGCTGCTGCGTCGCATCGGCGAAATAGACGTGAGCCACAGGGAAGCCGTTGGCGTCCTCGATCCGGAACGCATCCTCGAGCTCCACGGCCTGCCAGGGGGCCGGGAAGCGGCGGGCGGATGGCTCGCTCATGCAACCGCCCTCCCCCGGACCCGAGCCGCGATTTGCCAGGCAGCCGCCTCGGCCCGCATCCGGGCAAGCTCGTCTCTGAGGGCCACGTTCTCGACGTGCAGCCGCCCGGCGTCGGCCGCCGTCACCATGAGCATATCCTGCGCCCCCGCGAGCTGCTGCCGAAGCTCGGCGACCTCGAGTTCGAGGGCGAGGCGCTCGACGTCAGTGTGAAGCGTCATCGCCGGCGCAGCGGCGCCCGCTCGAGGGCGAGCACAACAACGCCGATGCCGCCTAAGGTGCCCGTCAATGTCACGAGGAAGGCGGCGGTGATCATGTCGAGCGTGAGCCTCTGGCTATAGCTGCCTTGCCAAATGTTGGCGTGCGACGACGGCGGGGATGTGCCCTATCGAGGAACGCCATGACGAAGGCGCCCAAGCCGAGCACGGCTGCAGGCGCCAGGATGAAAGCGGCGAGGGTCATTCCGATCCGGGGCCGCTGACCGCGCCAGCTGCAGCTGCGCCGAACGCCGCTGCCAGGACCGCAACGAGGGCTGCCTCGATCATGGCTCAGACCCCGATCTTGGCGACGAGCCGGCCGAAGCCTTCCCGGTAGCTCATGCGCTCGCGCTCGCACCAATCCACGAACACGTTGATGTCAGCGATGGCGGCCCGCAGGTTCAACTGGTCCGTAGGCTCATCCACAGCGATGCGGCGCTTGCGTCGGGTTGGAACCTCGCGGCTCGGGAACCCGAGCTTCTCGGCTACGCGATCGATCTCGCGGGCTACAGGCGGGGTAGGCTCGGGCGCGGCCGGCTGGATCTCGGCGAGCTTGCCGAAGCCGAAAGAGGGCTTGGTGTTCACGCGGCGGCCTTCCTGTTGAGGCTGCTAACGAGCTCGATGATTTCGCCCGCCAGGCGCTCGGCATTTTCCTGCGCGGCAGTGAGGCCGTTCACGAGCGCCGGGTCGAGCTCGGCGAGCGTCCGGCCATAAGTGAACATCGACTTATAGGCGGCCCGTTCGTTCAGATGAGTGGTGAGGACCGGGATGCCGGCGCCCCGCAGCTCGTCAATGATGAGCTTCTCGTTCCGCGTCGGGATCGCCGGCGAGGTCCGCGTGAACAGGACCCGGAACGGGATCGCCCGGCCGACCACCTGCTCTTCCTCCTGCACGAGGCCGACGGCTCGAGCAGCCTGAGCGGCGTCGACGGCCGAGGCCTGCATGGGGATCAGCACTAGGTCCGAGCGCATGATAGCCCGAGAGACCATGCGGCTCGCCGTGCCCTCGAGGTCTACGAGCACGAACTGACGTGCGGCACGCTCGGCGTCTATCGCCGAGACGATGCCGCTCTCACCGACGTCGCCGAGCACCTTCATGGGCGTGCCACTGCCGGCTCGAGCCCACGTGGCGACGGGCCGGTTCGGGTCACAGTCGAGCATGGTCACGGTCGCGTCGTGAGCCGCCAGCGTCGTGCCGAGCACGAGCGCCGTGGTCGACTTCCCTGCCCCGCCCTTGGGGTTGGCAATCGATATGACAGGCATTCCGCCGCTCCCCTGCTGGGACATAGAGAGCGGCAGGATAGAGGCTGGGTCGGTTAGCGAACCGTTAATCCCATCTGCAAGACCCTGAGCCGGTATCGGCCGCATGCCTCGACGCTCGTACGGGTTCGTCCGCTTGGCACTCCTATGTTACGTTGCGGGCCGCTCCCGCTAGAGGATGATAGCTAGCGCTAGCTCGTGGGAGCGCACGGGTGCGCTCGAGAGCATTCCGAGGCTTTCAGGGCCAAACTGCCAGGGGAGGAATTTTCGTCGCGGGCCGACCATGCAACTGTGCAGGTTCGGGCGAGGGGCCGGCCTTCAGCGGGCAGCTCGGCCGTTTGACACAGGAGTTGCCGAGCCGACTATGTGGGCAGCTGCATAAGCGGCGAGTCGAGGGCCTAGAAACACGAAACCCGCCACGAGGGCGGGTCACGTACCGGCCGAGGCCGGGGATAGATCATCGTTTGGCGACATGATCCTCCCCGAAATCGATGCCCGCGGTCAAGAGGAAAACCACGGTTTTCCTCAATGGCGGAGCTTTGCCCGCACGTGCCTGCGCCCCTGCGGCTGGTCTCGCGACCAGGGGTGCGGAGCTTTGTTCATTTTCGAGGAGATGCGCACCGCCGTTGAGGCGGCTGCGCTCGACCGGCTCGGCGACGTCGCCGCGGCTGTCTGGAAGGCGTACGGGGCAGGGGGCCTCACGGACGCTGAGGCTGAGCAGCTCGACGGGCTGTTGAACGCTCGGCGCGGGGCGGCTCGCGCGGCGCCCGTGAAGATGAGCACGCTCGCGGAGCCCTCGACGCAGCTGGCGAAAACCTGCGCCCCTGCTACTGAAGGGCAGAGGGCAGCGGCGCCAGCGTCCAACCGCGCGCATCATCGCACCGGCTCGCGCGCCCGAACGCCTGAGAGCCTCGCCAGGCGCCGCCGCATGGCCGCCGGCGGCTACCTGCCGCCCGCTCTCGTCGCAGCCTTCACACAGGGCGAGCAGGCCGTGCTGGCCATCGTCGCCATGGAAGTCGGGAAGTGGGGCAAGTGTACCCTGGCCCTCGGCCACATGGCGGCCCTCGCCGGCGTGTGCCTCACCATCGCCAAGCGCGCCTTGCGCCATGCCCGCACGCTTGGACTGGTCGAGGTCGAGGAACGGAAGGTCTCACGCTCGCGGAATGATACGAACGTGGTCCGCGTTACGAGCCGCGCATGGGCCGCTTGGCTTCGCACGCGCTTGCCCCGCAGCAGCCCCGCGGCTTTCGGAGGCAGAGGGGGCACAGGTGTGCCGTCCACGAGTATCAATTCTCGTTACAGAGCGACGTCGACCCGTGAGAATCGTGGAAAGGGGCTCGCTGCACAGCTCGAGTGCAACGCCCGGCCTACGGCGCGCGCTGCAGGCGCCTAAGGCAGCCGCTTCGCTCACGTGGACGGCGAGCGGCTGCCTTAGGCTCTCGAGCGGATGAGCTCTATCCTACAGCCGCGCGGCCAGCGGAAACGGCGAAAAGCTGCCGAGGGGTAGCGGGCCACCCCAGATGCGCAGGCCGGTGAGAATCGTGCGCAGGTCGTACCTCGCCTGCAGCCATGCCGTGTCATCATGCCGGCGGTCGTCTAATCGCACGCAGCAAACGACACGGTGCCTCAACAAAGCTGGCTTCCACTTTCTACACGCGCCGCACTATGGGTCGTTCGGATGAATTTGACGCGCCGCACAAACGCCTCATCGGAAAGCGTTATCTCGACATATGCCCGGTAGAAAGTGCGTAGTTTATACGCAGATAACCGATGCAGTATGTCCCCAGCCCTAGCAACCAATTTGCGGCCAAGCTGCCACGTCTGGAGCGTTTTTCACGTATTTGTGCTTTCAGAAACACTTGGCCGCCAACTTGGCAAGACAATTGCCGTTTGCTAGAGACTGGAAAGCGATAAATTATTAACCCACGCCATTGGCCTCACCCGAGGAGTTGAGACCATGCCCCGTCATGCCGAAGCCCCCATCTCAGCTGCTGTTTTTGCGCCGCAGCATGAGATTGAGATATCGGGAGCAACTGAGCACGTGGCGGGTCAGTTGATCGTGCAGTTGAGTAACGCCGCCGAGATGGTAGGCGACACGGTCCTACCCGAGACGCCGTTCGTCGCCCGGGGCCTGCGCCTAAACTGGGCTGCCAAGCGCGGCCTCGATATCACGGTAGCAGCCACAGCCCTGTTCCTGCTCCTACCGCTGCTTCTGGTTATCGCCGCCCTGGTCTGGGCCGGCGACGGGCGTGCGCCGATCTTCCGTCACATGCGCCTGGGCCGCGACGGGCGCAGCTTCGGCTGCCTGAAGTTCCGCTCCATGGTAACCCACGGCGAGGCCATGCTGGCTGCCCACTTGGCTGCCAATCCGCAGGCCCGGGCCGAATGGGATGAGACCCATAAGCTCATCAACGACCCACGCATCACAGCAATCGGCCAGGTCCTGCGCAAGACCTCGCTCGACGAACTGCCGCAGCTGTGGAACGTGCTGTGCGGCGAGATGAGCCTGGTCGGGCCGCGGCCTATCGTGCCGGCCGAGGTCGCCCGCTATGGTCAGGCGTTCGCCACCTGCTTTGCCGTCCCACCCGGGGTTACCGGGCTGTGGCAGGTGTCTGGGCGCTCGGACACAAGCTACGCCGAGCGCGTCGCGCTGGACCTAGACTACGCCAGTCGCTGGAGCCTGCGCCGGGACCTGGCGATCATGCTGCGCACTGTCCCGGCGGTCCTTGCACAGCGTGGAAGCCGGTAACGCGCCCTCAAGGAGCGCGGGTTCAACTTCCTCGAACACGGGGGCGTTTTTGCACAGGTGCCAGAACTGCATCGTGCCCGCAGCGTAGGCAGTTAGGCCGACAAGCATCCAGTGCATGGTCGTATCCCCTAGCACCCTCAGCGCATCGTCATACTGACACGCTTGCTGTCTTCCTACGTCCCCATTTAGGTGACGAACTCTGGCAATATATTGTCCAACGTCGCGATTTTTCGACCGCATGCGGCAATTTATTTCACTTGCACCGCGCCGCCCGAAAGCCAGTTTTCCGGCGGCAAACGCGCAAACCAATGACAGCCAGCCTCGGCGTGAGGGCGGTCAGAGCCTCGCGGAGGGCATCTTCATCCGGGCCTGTCGCAAACCCGTGGCGTTTACCCCGCGTTGACCATACGACCTGCGTGGCGCCTTCCGTTTCGGAGGCTGCCCATGATCCTGTCCGCCATCGCCGCCAAGCTCAAGCAGCGCGCCAAGGCCGACTTCCGGGGCCGGCACATCGAGGCGGCGCTGATCGTCCAGGCGGTGTCCTGGTACCTGCGCTACCCGCTCAGCTACCGTGACATCGAAGAGCTGTTCCTGGAACGCGGTCTGGAGGTGGACCACTCAACCCTGAACCGCTGGGTGCTCGCCTACGCGCCGCTGATCGAGAAGCGGCTGCGCGCATTCCGCCGGCCACACTGCGGCTCGATCCGGATCGACGAAACGTACATCAAGGTGCGCGGCGAGTGGCGCTACCTGTACCGGGCCATCGACAAGCACGGTGACGCGGTCGACTTCCTGTTGACCGCCCGGCGCGATCTCGATGCGGCCAAGCGGTTCTTCCGTAAAATGCTGGCGGACCAGCCGCTTCTCGCCCCTGATCGGATCGGCACGGACGGCGCCGGAACCTATCCGCCCGCCATCGTAGCTGCGAGGAGCGACGGCCTGCTACCCCGCACACCCATCCACTACGTCACCAAGCACCTGCAGCAAGGGATCCAGGGCGACCACTTCCGGGTGAAGCGGACGATGACGCGGGTCGGCGGGTTCCGCTCGTTCCATACGGCGCGCCGCACGATCTGCGGCTTCGAGGCCATGCTGTGGCTGTGCAGGGGCTTCGGCTTTGCCGGCGCCTGGACCGTCCACGAGCAGAACCAGATGCTGGCTCACTGCTTCGGACTCGCCCCTGCGAACAAAGCATGAAACCGCGACGGCAGAGGTCCTTCCGCGCCACGTGTCTGGGTTTGCGACAGGCCCTGCCGGACTACTTCGATCTCGGCGTTGAAGGCGGCGCGCTCGCGCGGGGTCATGATCCGTGCTTCTCGCGACTTACGGTTTTCGGCTGGGCCGCGTAGCTTTTCAGCGCCTCCCGTCCCGCGTCGGTAATCGCCCAGCGGCAGACACCTTCCTGCGCTTCCTGCGGTAGAGCTTCGGCGAGGCCTCTGCGCGCGAGCGCGCGAACGTGATGGTTCTTCGTGCTGTAGAAGCGCTGGCCGCGCGACAGGACCTCGAGACAGTAGCGTGCGCTGGCGGATAGCCGAGGTCGATCTGCGGCCACAACGATGCTCTCCCTGCCGTCCGCTGCTCGTTAGGCGCGGTGGGCAGAAGGGAAATCCTGTCGGCTGGCCTGAGGTTCAGTTCGGGTGCAACGCGCGACTGCCAATGCAGGACCTTCACTGCCACAATCCGCGTTGCTCTCAGGAACGGAGAGCATCCGATGCCCAGCGAGCCGAAGATCTCGAACACGCAGACCGTTGCTGACATGGAGTACGACGCTGAGCGCTGGGCACGCGTCGGTGCCGAGCAGAGGCCCGATCCCAAGAGGGCTGCACCGGCAATCGAGGGGAAGCCCGACGTCGGTCTGTCGCAGAAGGGCACCGACGAGGCGGCGATCGTGAAGCGAGAGACGGACGTTTGAAGGGAGGCAGCATGGCCGATAAACCTAGCGACACGCAGGCTCAGCGGATGCCTAAGGGCAAGCCGCCAAGCGAGGGACTGGCGAATACCCCGCAGGACACTGCTACCGGCGCGATCAAGCCGCAGGACGGCCCGATGGAGCGGGCAGGCACGGAGAAGGAGGAAGTTGCGCGAGGCGGTACGAGCCTCGGGGCCGAGCGCGACAGATCCGACTGAAAGTCGAATGGCCTGCCCCGTACCTGAGTCCTCAGAGAACCTACGTCTGTGCGAGGCTTCAGAATGGCAGGCGATATCGTCCCCCAAACTCGCGGCTGGCGGGCAGCCATAGCAACGGCAGAGGAGGCAGAGCCGCCGATCCTGCGGATGAGCGGCGAAATTGAACTCGGCAATACGAACGAGCGGCCAAGCCTCAGCTTGTCTGAGCCGGCAAGCCCCGATCCATCGGTGTTGGTCCTAAACCTCGATGTCATCATCGACGGACCGAGCGAGTTGGCGATGCATTGGGTGGGGGTCGAGTTCCAGTACTTAGTGCCGGAAGCGCCGCCCGCGAGCGTCCGGCTGCTCTGGATGGGCGTTGAAATCGCCTTTCTATCTGTGACGGCCTGAGATGGCCGCTGGAGAAAGCGGGGTGGCCGTTCACGACCGCGCCCTCCTGTTCGGCCCTAGCAGCAGATCCGCCCAGGCAGCTCGCAGGATCGCGGTCCGGGCGTCGGCACAGGTTGGGCTGGCGGCGGCGACAGCATCGGCCAAAGCCTCCAGCGCGGCGAGACCGCCGGCGGCATCGGCCTCAATGCCCTTCCGGCGCAACGCGCTCTTGAAGGCTAGAACGGCCGGACTGTCCGACCCATGACGCTCGATGCTGGCGAGCAAGCCCAGGATCTCGGCGGCCGTGGGCCCGCGGGCAGCATCCTTACGCGGGCTCATCGTGCAGGCTCCAAAAAGTCGGACAACGCCATGTGTGGGTAGAGCCGTCTCGCGGGCTCAGCGGAACATGCGACCGGGTGCGTCTGTTACTGGCCGAAATTCGGAGGAACACATGATGAAGCGCATCATTGCCGGAGGGCTGATCGCGGGCGCCCTACTCGCCATACCGAGTGGGCCCGCTTCGGCGCAGAGCATCGATGTCGGCCCGGGTGGCGTTAGAGTCGATCCCCGCTCACCGAGAGAGCGAGATCGAGACGACATCCGCCACGAAGAGCGCCGCGAGGAGTTCCGCGAAGAGCGGCGTGACCCGGTCCGCCGCGAGGAGCGTCGCCGCGAAGATGACGATGATTGAGCTGCTGCGGGCGTGATCCATCGCTTAGGATGCGGCGGCCAGAGTTCCCTCAGTCCGGGTGGCGTTCGGGTCGATCCGCGCAGTCCACGCGAACGGGAGGATGACGCGATCCGCCATGAAGAGCGTCGCCGCGAATTCGACGAGGACGGCCCGCCGTCTCCAAGTGATCGCTATCGAAAACAGCGAGCCTCAAGGTTGAAAGCGGCGGGGGGCGAGCTCTGCCGCTTCTGCGAGCGGACTGACAGTAGCTTGCCCGTCGGCACAGCCATTGCACACGAAGCTTCACCATGATCTGAAGCCCGACACTCGACGACTCCTCTATGATCGGCGAGTTCGATCCGGTCGAATGGGCCCCGCCATGAACCTCGTCACAATCCTCCTCATCGTCCTGATCGTGCTGGCCCTCGGCGGCGGCGGCTACGGCTACTACGGCGGTGGCTACAACGGCATCGGGGGTATCGGCCTAGGTGGTGTGCTGCTCATCGTGCTGATCGTGCTGTTGGTAACCGGTAGACTCTGAGCGTTCAGCTTACTCCCGCCTCGCCTCAGCATCACGGAACAAATCGCGGAGGCGAAGACGCGCCCATTCACCCAAGCGATGCCGCCCACTCTCCACGTTCGCCACATGAGGCTGACGACAGCCGAGCTTAGCGGCCAAGGACGCTTGCGAGAAGCCGAACGTCCGGCGCAGAAGCCGGATCTGGCCGCCGAAGTCCCGGGGAGAGGGAAGGTCGCGGAACAGAACGAGCTGGCGAGGCAGGAAGGGGGGAGACAGGCAACCACCCCCGGGCATATGTGGAACCGTAGGGCTAGAAACGTTGACGCGGCAAGGCTTTGGCCGCTTGAGGACGAACTCGGCGCTCTCCTCCATGATCTCCGCGACGCGGCTCTCATAGCGGCGAGGCGTCAGCATACTGTCGTGCACCGGCAGCACGGGAATACCGACCGCGATGCAGCGCCGGACAGCCCGCACGGTGATCCGGCTGTCGATGTTCATCAGCGCAATGCCACGGTCGGCATGCAGGTATCCGGCAATCGGCGCGTTGCGGCGCGCGAGGGCGGCGAGGAGGTCGGCGGTCTGCGCCCTGGACAGCGTCCAGCGGGGTTTGTTTGCCAACGCCGCGATCGTTCCCTGAGGAGTCTTCGTGTTCAGGGCGACGTTGAAGGCAAGCTTACCGTGCTCGCGCGAGAACTCGCCCGTCTCGTAGGCGTCACCGTCCAGACGGCATCCGCACAGCGCGTAGAGCAACGAGGGATGCAGTTGCGCAAAATCGGGCTCGACCACCGGTTCACCGTCGATCACAAGGCGGCGGCGCCAGCGGCTGGGTAGGTTCTGCCACCAGCCGAAGGCGCGCCCGCCCAAGGCGAACGAGCGGCGATTGAAGATGCGGTAGAGGGCGCCTTTGGTCGGTCGGTAGTAGGCGCCGTCGACGACGATGTGGTGGCGCGAGCGGACGACATCAGGTCCGGGCAGTTCCACTCGCAGGGACGCCAAGTCGGCATTGATCGCCCGTAGTTCGCGCGTCATCCGTATGGTCGCGTCCGTGTCTTGATAGTCGACGAGGTTCCCGTCCGCGTCTTTGAGGAAGATTGGCCCGATCAACTTATGATGAAACTCGACGTCGGAGCACGCCTCCGCCAACTTCGTCGAGGCCCGGAAGCGCGACTGCCAGCCCAAATTGCCAGGCGATGCACGCTCCTCTTCGATCAGGCCCTGCCGCAGCAGCTCTTCGACACACGATAGTACGTTCGTGTAGGTGAAAGCCGTACCATGGTAGCGGCGCCGACCGGTATAGAAGGCCTTACGGCGGGAATACGAGACGTAGCGGCCCTCTTCGTGAGCGAGCATAGCTTCCGCGATGATGTGTTGGCGGGCGATCTCACGATCTGTGCTCTGCATCGATGTGAACACTGACGAATTCAAGGTTTCTCCGGTCCGCGGCCGCCAATGGAAGGTGAGGGGACGGTCGCGTTCGGCAGGCGGCTCGTCACCTAGTTCGAGAGGCCACGACCATCCATCCAGCTGCACCATCGATCGATCCTAGCGGACGTGTACGGTTCACGTTCCTAACTTAGGCCGACATTTTGTTCATGTCTTGTTCTCATGGGGTGCCTGTGGATATCTCCTGACGAGGGGCATATTCTCGATCCCCGATCACCCGGCTGGCCGATCGCAAAGGACTTGGACGACCTGCTCGCGCTGACGGCCCACGACACACGGCAGCCTTTGATTGGGAATTCAAAAAACCCCCGTTCGCCACATGATTTCGTATAATCTCGGCGCTGATCTCGGCGCTGAGCGTTCTAGATGGTCGACGCTTGTCTCGCAGTACGAGAGCGTTTCGAGGGTATGAGATCGTGGGCGGATACGGCAGTGGGCGTTGCGGTGGCCGCCCTACCACCGACGATGGGCTGAAGCTCGACCTTCCCCGCTTGCTGAGGCAGCGCAACTTCGTACCCGAGTGCGGGCTAACCGGCACCCTGACTTGGACGAACACCCGCACCGCCGCTCGCGTCGGCTCGATCGGTTTCGAGAGCCAACTCGATCGTGAGAGCGGTCGTGTCCGTCTGCACTATACGACCACCCGCCAGAGTGGCGATACGCACCAATCGGACTATTGGATCCAGCTGGAGACGACACCCCAGCCCTTGGGCGGCCGACGCTGGTGGTTCCTCTGCCCCAAACTCGGCATCCGTGCCGCGACGTTGTACCTTCCACCCGGTGCCCTGCTTTTCGCCTCGCGCAAGGCCCACCGCCTCGGCTACCGATCTCAGCGCGAGACTCCGCAGGACCGTGCCCTCTCCCGTGCGTTCAAGCTGCGCCACCGCATCGGCGCAGACGGCGGCATCGGAGACCCAATCGCTAAGCCGAAAGGTATGCGATGGGTCACGTTCGATCGTGAAATGGATAGGATCTGCGGCGCCGAGGCAATCTGTGACGCCAACCTAGCGGCGTTCGCACGCAAGCTCGGGCTGCGCGTCTGAGTCATAGACCTGGTTTTTCCCGTCTATAAAACGGGGTCCCAGGCAACGGCGGCCGGCTCACCCATTGAGAGTAACGCTATTGGCTCGTGCTCGTGGAAAGTAGCTGTAGAAGGTGTCCCGGTTGACCCCGAGCCGTTTGGCGATGTCGGCTACGCTGATCGTGCCAGCCGCCAGCATCGCCCGGCCGGCCTCGATATCAGCCTCGGAGAGCTTCCTCGGCCGGCCGCCCTTGCGGCCACGGGCGAGCGCCGCCTTCAGGCCCTCCATGGTGCGCTCACGGTTGAGGTCGAGGAAGTACTCGGCCATGGCCCCGTGCATCTGCAGCGCGAAGCGGCCGTGGGCTGTGGCAGAGTCGAACTGCTCAGTCAGGCTCCGGAAATGTACGTCCTTCACGCGCAGGCCGTCGATGGTGCGCATCATCTCGACGAGTGATCGCCCGAGCCGATCGAGCTTCCAGACCACGAGCACGTCCTCGGGGCGCAGGTAGGCCAGTGCCGCCTCGAACTCCGGACGCTTGGTCCCGGCCTTGCCAGACTTCTTCTCCTCGAACAGCCGCTCGCACCCGGCCTTGGTCAGCGCGTCGCGCTGGAGGTCGAGGTTCTGATCGAGGGTGGAGACGCGGGCATATCCGATGAGCATGTCGGGACAGTGCCAAAATACCGTTTATCCGGCAATAGAAAAGCCGACACATTTTTCCGACAGAAACAGCGCAGTTTCAGGCGGGTTACGATCAGCTTCCGCGCTGCGTCCGGAAAACGATCGTTTTTCGTACATGATTGCCCAAGCTACTTACCGTTGAGTTCTAATAGGGCACGATCCTTGGAACGCTGCCGTTGGAACTTGGCCGCTTGTTATCGGCTCGAGCGATTGAGGCGGCGTTCACCCCTTTGGTAGGATGTTCCTCGGTATGCAGCTCGCCGATCGGAAACGACCATGCCGTCAGCGAAGGGTTTAAAATCGAGTGATCCGAGGCGCATGACGCCTCGGTACTAGATAGCCTACTTCGACGCGCTCGCCACAGGGCCGCTGCTAGCCAAGCCGCACACGGCGCGCCGCCGGGCCGGCGAGATGGCACGGATCTGCCCCTATCCCGATGTCGCCTCTGCGGGCTTGGCGAAGGTTAGGACCGCACTCGAGACGCGCGGCTCGTCGACTCCTCCGTCCTAGCGCTGCCTTCACATAACGCAGCGTTCTGAGATCGTGCGTGTCGCCCGGGTTCGAGAAACTGCTCCCACCTCGTAGCGGTCGCACAAGATTGGATCTTTCGAGAGCACACCACCGCTAACGCGTCATTAACCACATCGGTTGTGCACTGCGAGGTGTCCAGAGGGACTAGCCATGCGCCACATCTACGTCGTGCCCGGTCTGCGTCTGCGGTTCGCTGGCCGCGACGAGACCTTCGACGAAGGTGTCGAAATCGGACTCCTCGCGGCTCAACTCGCATCGGGCATAGCCGAGTTCTCGATGATGTTGGCTGCTAGCACGCTGGACCAAGCACGTATGCTGGCGACGAATATGGGCTACCGCCTGCACGTGACGACGATGGATGAAGGCACGGTCGAGGTCATGTTTCTCACCGGAAGCCGCCGGCCCAAACTACAACTTGTCTGTAACAACTCCTTCTCACGCTTAGATGCGTAATTTCTTGGTCTGAGACCTGCTCGACCAGTTCATCTAGGGCGATCGGTGAGATAACGGACACTCAGACGCGACAGTCTGAGCTTTTCCTCGCATTCGAGCGTTGGCGCTTTGGATGGAGATACGCCGATGGCCGATGCGGTTCATCACATGCAGATGCGGCAGATCGTGGCCGGCCTGTCCGAGGGCGTGATCCTGATCGAGCCGGATCAAACCATCGCTTACGCCAACGATGCCGCCGTGATGATGCATGGGGTGACAGATGTCGGCGATCTCGGCGCCACCGTGTCCGAGTACCGCGCGAACTTCACGCTGCACTACCGCAATCATCGCGAGATCGGCCCGCTGCAGCATCCGCTCGACCGCGTGCTCGCTGGCGAGGTGTTCCGCGACGTCGTGGTCGAGCTGGTCCCGAAGCGAGATCCCAAACACAGGTGGATGCACCGCATCCGCAGCCTGGTGACGACCGATGCGGCCGGCACGCCCAACGGCCTGGCGCTGGTGATGCAGGACGTGAGCGAGCGCTACCAGGCCGAGGCTCGGTTCGAGCGGATGTTCAATGCCAACCCAGCCCCGGCGATCATCTGCCGGATCGCCGATCTGCGCTTCGTGCGGGTCAACAACGGCTTCCTCGACCTCACCGGGTACCATCGCGACGATGTCCTCGGCCGGACCTTCTGCGAGATCGACCTGCTGCGCGAGGCCGAGCGGCGCGAGATGGCGATCCATCACCTGCACCAGGGCCACACCATCCCGCAGATGGAGGCTCAGCTCGCAACCCCTTGTGGGAAGGGCCGCTACGTGATCGTGGCCGGGCACGCCATCGAGATGCCAGGCTCTGGCGGCGTCGAGCCGTGCATGCTGTTCACCTTCGCCGACCTAGAAGATCGCCGCAAAGCCGAGATGGCCCTGCGTCACAGCGAGGAACGCTTCGCCAAGGCGTTCGACCTCTCACCGGTGCCGAGCGCGTTGCTGGACGCGGACGGGCTGGAGATAACCAGCGTCAACCAGGCCTTCGCCACGACGTTCGGGCACATTCCCGATACCGTCGGCGGCCAGTCGCTCGCCGATCTCGCGCTCTGGGTTGATCGCGCTGAGCAGCGCAAGTTCTCCCGCGATCTCAGGCGGCTTGGCAGCGTGCGCGGCTTCGAGGCTGTGCTGCAGGATGCAGCGGGCGCGGAGATCGACTGCTTGGTCTCGGCCGAGCGAGTGAGCATCAACGATGAGGCCTGCGTGCTGTGCGTCCTGCAGGACATCACCGCTCGCAAGCGCTCAGAGCGCGAACTGATCACCGCCATCGAGGCGGTGATGGCGGATGCGTCGTGGTTCAGCCACGGGGTGATCGATAAGCTGGCGACCCTGCGCCACCCGCCGCGCACCGGCCGGCCCTCGCTCGGGGTCGAGAACCTGACGATCCGCGAGCAGGACATGCTCACGCGGATCTGTCAGGGCGCGACCGATCGGGAGATCGGCGCCGAGCTGAAGCTGTCGCCGAACACGGTGCGCAACCATGTCTCAGGGCTGTACCGCAAGCTCGGGGTCAACCGCCGCAGCGCGGTGGTGGTGTGGGCGCAGGAGCGCGGCATCGGGCCCAACATACGCACCCAGCGCTGACACGGACGAAAACCGTGACAGAACTACCAAGCCGATTTGGTACAAATGTACTTTATGTAAATCATCGGAACTTCTAATAAATCGCCTGATTACACGGTGGTAGCTCTGCTCGCACGAGCATCTCGGAAGATCATCCCGGCGGGTTGATGTGAGGAGATCCGTGTGGCCGGGCGTCGGAAGGTGCTCTCACCCGACCATATCCGGGCGCTGATCAAAGAAGCCATCGGCATCATCGAGGGCGACCGGGCGATCCAGGCGGAAGCCGCCGCCGAGATCGCCGCCATCGAAGCCGCCTACGCGTCGTCGAACCCCGAGCCAGGACCCAAGCGCTCGACCCGCTCGTGATGCTGGAGCACGAGCTGACACACGGCCGGCAACCAGTTCGGTCAGCCCGGTGTCGCGGGGCTGAACTTCTGCAGACCTGCTCGTCCCCGTCGTCGGCGCGGTGGTCGGGCGGCGGCTCGACCACGCCCTGATCGGCCGCCGCCGGGTGCTCTGAGCCCAGCCAAACCCGCTTCTGCCGCTCCCGGCCGAAGATCGAACCAAACTGACCTGAGAGTACCGAGCATGGCGTTGACACCTGACACCACCCGTCCGGCCTACGACCGCGACCTCCCCACCGCCAGTGCGGTCTCCCCTGCGGAGGACATGCGCACGATGGCGCTGCACTCCATCTCCTGGGGCGCGGTGTTCGCCGGCGCGGTGATCGCGCTGGTCGCCCAGGTCATCCTGAACATGATCGGGCTCGGGATCGGGCTCTCGACCGTCGACCCGGCCGGCAACGGCACCCCGACCGCCGGGTCGCTCTCGTCCGGCGCCGGGATCTGGTTCGTGATCTCCGGCATCCTCGCCTCCACCGCCGGCGGCTGGCTCGCTGGGCGCCTCTCGGGCAAGCCGGCCAACACCACCACCGCCTATCACGGGCTGATCGCCTGGGCGGTTTCGACCCTGGTCGTCGTCTACCTGTTGTCCTCGGCGGTCGGCGGCATCGTCAGCGGCGCGTCGAGCGCGGTGTCGAGCACGCTGGGTGGCGCCGGCAACCTCGTCGGCGGCTCGGTGAAGACCGCCGCGCAGGCCGCCGCCCCGTCGCTGCCGGGCATGGACAACCCGTTCTCCAACATCGAGAGCCAGGTCCGCAATGGCACCGGCAATGACCCTGAAGCCCTGAAGAACGCCGCCGTCAGCGCGATGCGCGCCGCGGTGACCGGTGACGCAGCCCAGCAGAAGGACGCCCAGGAGAAGGCCGCCCAGACGCTGGCAAAGGCACAAAGCATCCCGGTCGATCAGGCCCGGACGCAGGTCGCCCAGTACGTGCAGCAGTTCAACGACACTGTTGCCAAGACCAAGGAGCAGGCCAAGCAGGCGGCCGACACCGCCGCCCGCGTCGGCTCGCAGGGGGCGCTCTACGGCGCCCTGGCGCTGATCCTCGGTGCGCTGGCCGCCTTCTTCGCGGGCCGCGGTGCGGCGGTCGATCCGGTGGTGAGCCACACGGGCATCACCGCCACGACCCAGCGTCGGATCTGATCATGAGCGATCCCGCCGCCAGCCAGCCGAAGCTCTCACGGACGCAAGGCGTAGAGACGGCGGAGGTCACTTTGGGCGAGGAGGTGGTTCTCCCGCTGATCGAGGAGACCGCTCGCATCGACAAGCAGGCGGTGGAGACCGGGCGGGTGCGGGTCTCGACCCGGACGGAGACCGTCGATCAGGTTCTGCGCGAGAGCCTGCGCAGCCAAACGGTCGAGGTCACCAGGGTGCCGGTCAACCGGACGCTGTCCGAGGGCGAGGTGCCCCCGGTGATCCGCGAGGAGAACGGGGTGACCGTCATTCCCGTCCTCGAAGAGATCCTCGTCGCCGAGAAGCGCCTCGTCCTGAAGGAGGAGGTGCACGTCCGCCGAAGCTCCGCGGATGAGGACGTCGAGGTCCCGGTGACGCTGCGTAAGCAGCGCGCCGTGGTCGAACGCGTGAGCCCGGACGGCCACGCCAGCGAACAGATCGATCCCCCTTCAACTCAGGAGACAGCACCATGACGCAGACGATCACCGCGCTGTTCGATCGCCCGGCCGAGGCGCAGGCCGCTCAAGCCAAGCTTGTCGCTGCCGGCATCCCGCAATCAGCGATCAAGCTGGTGCAAGGTGCCCAGACGGCGCGCACGAGCGGCTCGTACGACTACCACAAAGACGAGGGTGGCTTTTGGGGCTCGCTCAAGGACTTCTTCATGCCCGAGGAGGATCGCTACGCCTACAGCGAGGGCCTGAGCCGCGGCGGCACGCTGCTGACCGCGAGCGTCGAGCCGGCGCAGACCGAGACGGCCTACGATATCCTGGAACAGCACGGCTCGGTCGACCTCGACCAGCGTGAGAGCGCGTGGCGCAAGGAAGGCTGGAGCGGGTACTCGGCGACGGGCGGCACGACAACGGCCAGCTCGACCACGGGCACGACAGCAACCGGAACGGCGGCTACAGGCGCCGCGGCCCTGAAAGGTGCCGGGACGACCACGGGCGAGACCGACTACATCCCAATCGTTGAGGAGCGGCTTAACGTCGGCAAGCGCGTGGCCGAGAGCGGCCGGGTGCGAGTTCGCTCCTTCGTCGTCGAGAAGCCGGTTGAGGAGCAGGTCACCCTGCGCGACGAGACCGTGCACGTCGACCGGCGCGCGGTCGACCGGCCGGTGACGGCGGCCGACGAGGCCTTGTTCGCCAGCAAGACCATCGAGGCGACCGAGATGCGTGAGCAGGCGGTGGTGTCGAAGGAGGCCCGCGTGGTCGAGGAGGTCGGCATCCGCAAGGACGCGGGTCAGCGCACCGAGACCATCACCGACAAAGTGCGGCATACGGAGGTCGAGGTCGAGGATGAGCGCGGCAACGTCAGCCGCACTGGCACGGCCGGTACCGCGACCACCGGCACCACGCCCAGCACGCGCAAGCCGGTCTGATCGACATGAGCGGCGCTGCCTGGAGCTTGGATGCACCGGGCAGCGCACCCTGCCGATATCAGACGTCGGATCGGCCGTCCCTCTACTGCCACCAGACAAACAGGCCCTACCATGTCCCTGAACCGCTCAATCCTCATCGTGTTGCCGTTGCTCGCAGCAGCGCCAGCACTGGCGCAGACGACCGTCACTGGGCAGCCGGCGACAAATGGTGCTTCCAGCGCGACGTCCGGCGGCCAGAACGCCGTGACGCGGCCGAACACCGATCACGCCCACGACGGCAAGACAGCGGCCATCGGCACGGGGGCGAACGCCAAGCTGGAGCGGGGCGCCAACAGCTTCACCGAGGGTGAGGTCCGCCGGCGGCTCGAGCGAGCCGGCTACCACGAGGTCAAGGATCTGAAGAAGGATGGCGACGGCATCTGGCACGCCAACGCGATGTTGGACGGCAAGCCTGCCAGCGTCGGCCTCGACTTCAAGGGCAACGTCGCGGTCCAGTAGCCGGTCCCCTCGCTCGATGTGTCCCACCCGAATATCTCGGAGTCATCCCATGCCAGCACAGACCCTCTCGGCCCTGTACGACCGCTACGACGACGCTGCGGCGGCTGTGACGAAATTGGAGGCGGCCGGCGTTCCGCACTCGGATATCAGCCTCGTCAGCAACAAGGCGGAGACCGGCAATGCCGGAACGGGCGACACGGCAGACCATGCTGCCACCGGCGCGGGGACGGGCGCGACGCTCGGCACGATCCTGGGCGGTGGCGCGGGCCTCCTCGCCGGCCTCGGGCTGATGGCCATCCCAGGCGTCGGTCCGGTCGTGGCCGCCGGTTGGCTCGTGGCGACGCTGACCGGTGCGGGCATCGGTGCAGCAGCGGGCGGTTTGACCGGCTCGTTGACCGGCGCTGGCGTGAGTGAGACCGACGCACATGCCTACGCCGAGGGTGTGCGCCGCGGCGGCTCGCTGCTGACCGTGAGGGCGGATGAGGCCCACGCCGGTTTGGCCACGCGCATCCTGGAGGAGCACGGTGCCGTCGATCTCGACGCGCGTGCGCAGGGTTGGGAGAGCGAGGGCTGGAGCGGCAAGACTGCCGACGAGGCCCCAAGGGACACATCGACCTTGATCGGCTCGGACGCGGCCGCCGGCTCGGTCGTGCGCGAGAACGATGCGGTGAGCGCTCCCATGGCCGGTACGGACACGTCGATGTCGGGTGCCCGTAGGGTGCGTGTCTACAACCACCCAGTCTGATCCTCGGCATCCATCCTTGGGTCCGGCCTCATCGTCGACCCATACGATCATCCCGGCCTGAGGGCCGCTCCCGGAGCACCACCCATGGGCCTACTCGACAGCATCATCGGCAGCGTGGTCGGCGGTAACGCCGGTCAGCAACAGGGCGGCAGCGCTAACCCCCTCGTCGGCGTCCTGATGAGCCTTCTGGTCGCGCGGGCCGGAGGCGGCGGCCTCGGCGGCATGTTGGGTAACGCGGGCGGCGGCATGGCTGGCGCCGGTCAGGGCGGTCTCGGCGGTCTGCTCGGCGGCGGCGGGGCCAGTGGGCTTGGTGCCCTCGTGGAGCAGTTCACGCAGGCTGGCCACGGCGGGGCGATCAACTCGTGGATCGGCAAAGGTCAGAACCAACCGATCGCGCCGCATGACCTCGGCGACGCGCTCGGTCCCGAGACGGTAGGCCAGCTCTCGCAGCAGACCGGCATGGGCAGTTCCGACCTGCTGTCGCAACTCTCGCAGTTGCTGCCCGGCGTGGTCGACCAGCTTACCCCACAGGGTCGTATGCCGACCGAGCAGGAGCACGCGCACTGGTAACGTTCTTCGCGACCGATCACGCCGCCGTTTTATGAGATCACCCTTCGTCAGTTGCAGCAGGGCATATGTTCTGCGGTGCTCGACAGCCTGTCGTGGCAGACCGACCTGTCGCACGGCGAGTTACTTTTCCGGCTCCCACAGGAGCTTCCCTCAGTGGTGAACCGCTACGCCCCTGATGGCAGGTTACCCGTGCGCTGACGCGGTGAGCCTGAGGACTTTCCGCACGCCGGTGGAGGACGACCTCACCCGGACGCGCCGGTCGATATGACCGCAACGAGCACCGTTATGGTGCCGAACGAGGAACACAGCCATGGCCCAGAACGCACACCACGAGGCGGCCAAGCATCACGAGGCAGCCGCCAAGTCGCACAAGACGGCCGCCGAGCACCACGAGAAGGGCGACGCTAAGGCGGCCGGCAAGCACTCCGAGGAGGCCCACGGCCATTCGGCGAAGGCGCACGAGAGTTCGACTAAGGCTCACGGCAAGAGCACCGGCAAGCACTGATCGACTCTCGTAGAACCAGCCGGGCCCGCGATGCATGTGGGCCCGGCTGCCAATTCAAGGAGGGACACCATGGACGAGAACCGCATCACCGGCGCCGCGAAGGAACTCGGCGGCAAGGTTCAGGGCAAGGTCGGCGCCGCGATTGGCGACCGCGAGACCCAGGGCAAGGGCAAGATGACCGAACTGAAGGGTTCGACCGAGAACCTCGTCGGACAGGCCAAGGACGCGGTGCGCGACGTGGCCGACCAAGCGAACGATCTCGCTGGTGAGGCGATCAAGAAGGGGCGCGAGCGCTTCCCTGAGGCCGAGCATGCGTATCGACAGGGCGGTGAGGCGCTCAGCCAATATGCGAAAGAGTCGCCGCTCATAGTCGTCGCGATGGCGGGCGCGCTCGGTTACCTTCTTGCACTGGTCATCCACGGTCGGAAGTGAAGGCCGCTTCCGTGTGGATTATGCCGCTCGATGCGATCCGAGGCCATCCATGACCGCTGGTGCCAGGGACCTTGAACGCGACGTCGAGGCGAGCCGGGCTTGGCTGGACGGGACCCTCGATCGGTTGCAAGCGCGGTTGAACCCGTCCTCTATCGTGGAGGAATTTGTCGGTACCGCACGCCGGAGCGAGGCCGGGGTCGCGCTCTACGATGGTGCCCTGCATGCGGTCCGGCACAACCCGCTCTCCGCCCCTCTAATCGCTGGAGGCGTGATGCTGTTGTTGCGGCAGGTGACCAAGCCATCCGTCCGTGTCTATCGCGCCGAGCGCGATCCGGACGTCCGGACGTCCGGACGCCGCGGCAGCCGTCCGTTCAGGCCTCCTTGAACGTGCCGAGGCGATATTCGGCTGGGGCGGGCAGCACACCGTAGTGAGGCGCCCCCACGATCGGGCTGCGGGACGACGCCTCGCCCAACTTGTCGACGGACTCGAGTGAATGAGCGCTGAGGGCATCCTCGTCGGCATCCACGGCTTGGAGAACAAGCCTCCGCTCGACGAGAAACGGCGCTGGTAGAAGCCTGCTATCGTAGAGGGACTGCAGAGAAACTGCAGACATGACGGCGGCGGGTTCCCCCCGTTCACGTGCGGCCGGCGTGTCCATTTCATCGGTATGGGGGGAGGCGGTACCGATGAGGCGGCAGATCCACCGCTGGCACCCGGTGAGCGGGGTGCTGTTCACCGAACTACGGGCCCGGGCGTGCGCGATGCGAGCCGAGCATGTTTCGGTGCGGGCGATTGCAGAGGCGCTGGGCGTCAGCCGATCATGTGCGCACCGTTAGGTCCTCGACGCGCCGGAACACGATGCCGCCAAGGTGCGGAATGGCGGCGTGCGGATCTATCCGCCGGGCACGCGGCGCTTCGCCAGCAAACTTTGGGCAACCGGATACCTGCGTGAGCAGCGGATCGCGATGGGGCGCGAGATGGCCGCGGCCGAGGCGCTCGATACCGCGGGCGATATCACGATGCCTGCCGCAGGAGCTCCGCCTCGCCTCCCTGATCCGCCGGCTTGAGGTTCAGCCGCACACGCATGGCCTTGCCCAGCTTGAACTGGAGGGTCTGCTTGGCTGCGACGGCGACGCTCTGACCGGTCTTCGGGTTGCGGCCGGTGCGGGCTCGGGTTTCCTTCGTCGCGAACGTGCCGAAGTCGCGCAGCTCGACACGGTCGCCGTCGGCCAGCACATCGGTGATGCGGTCTAGAATGACGTCGACCACCGCGTTGGCCTCGCGCATGAACTCCTGCCGGATGGGCTCTTGCGTGCACGGAGCGGCAAGCGGGTGAAGGACAGTCGCGGGCAGATCCGCCACCGTGGCGGAGTTGCTCGCTAGTGCCTCGGCCGCCTGCATAAGGCGCAGGGCCGTGCGATTGCCCATTGAGAACTTGGCTTCGATCCACGGCAACAAATTGCCGTGACCGAGGGCGCGCGGCACTATGTGAACCGCATGCGCCTACTCCGTCCGATCCTGATCCTCGCCCTGGCAATCGCGGTGCCCACCGTGACGGCCGCCCCCAGTTGGGCACAACGTGCGCATGGGCGGCGGCATGCGGCGGCGGCTAACACCCCGGCAAATGCGGGAGCGGCGGTCTGCCGAACCCGGGCCCGCGATTACGCCTATGAAAAGCACGCCGACGTCGGCCAGGAGCGCCTGTTCTTCAACCACTGCATGGGCCAGTAGGCCTGTCGAGCTACGCGCTGGTGTGACGTTGATACCGCGCACCTTGGCCAGGGCGGTCACGCATGTCTGCCCCGCTCACACACGTGTGGCCGCTGTCGCAAGCCCTCATTAAGCCGTCCGGCCCTACCGCCGGTGCGGTACGTCCGCCGACGTTGGCCCATCAGGACCCCTATGAAAAAGCTGCTCGCGATCGCCGCGGCCATGGTCGTCTGCGCGGGCCCCGCGGTCGCCTGGGCTGATCAGCCGGCCCGGGACTGCGACCAGGATCCCGAAACGACGGGCTCGCTGTCCGCCGACCCGCGCAGCCTGTACATGCCGGGCGCGCGGCCGGTCAGGGCGGATACGGATCCGCCCGAGGTCAGCTGGCAAGACGAGGCCCTGGAAAACTCCGAGCAGCGCAGGCGCGATCTGCCCGATTGCGGCGTGGATTGACGCGCTGGACGGCGGGCGCAATCGGCCAGCGATAGCTCGACCCAGTAGTGGAACTCTTGTTCGTTCGAACTTATTGACCCAACAACTGCATCGAGCGACACCGCCCCGTATTGCTCGATGCAGAAGCGCCCGGCCCAGGATCATCTCCCCTGGGTCGGGCTTTTTTGTCTATCAGCAACACATTGATACAAAACTGCGACGCCGTGGGTATTTCACGGGCGGATCGATTTTGCGGTTGCCCAGGTTATTTGGTGACGACATGGATAGGAGATGATCCTGTGAAACGTCTTGCTCTCGCTTCAACGGCGCTGCTGGCCGCCATCGCCTTCGTGCCGACCGGCGCTGATGCCCGCGGCTTCGGCGGTGGTGGCTTCCACGGTGGGGGGTTTGGTGGCGGTGGCTTCCGCGGCGGCGGCTATGGTGGCGGTTTCCGCGGCGCTGGCTTCCGCGGCGGCTACGGTGGCTTCCGCGGGGGATACGGCGGTTACGGCCGAGGATATGGCTATGGCCGCGGTTATGGCTACGGCGGCTACGGTCTGGGTCTGGGCCTCTTGACCGGTGCAGCTGTCGGATACGGCCTCGCTGGCGGCTACGGGTATCCCTATGGCGGTTATGGATATGGCTACGGCGGGTATGCTCCGGTGGGCTACTACGGCGGACCCTACGGCTACTACCGCCGCCCGTACGGCTACTACGGTGGGTACGGATACTGAGCCCGACACAACCATACGGTACACCCGGTCGTAACCGGGTTCTGCCATCCCGCTGATGGGCCGCGTTGTGTATCGGCCCGACCGCAGGTGAGATCGGACGCTCCCCCGCCCCGTGAGCAGATCGGGGCGGGGCCGAGCGGCCGATGCTCAGCATTGGGCCGCGCAACCGAGCTTAGCCATGTGCGTTCTTATCGAAGCGGCGCCGTTCGAGGCCTGAGGCTTCTCCAATGCTCCTGATCATGGCCCTGGTGGCAGGCACATTCGCGCTTGCCGGCTCGTTCTCGCTCATCGCTATGCTGGCGGACTAACGCTACTGTCGCGCCAGTCCGAGCACCTCGCGGCCGAGGTTAGTCGCATGCGCTCAAGCTTGGCAGCAAGTTCGGCTCTAGCGAGGCGATCGCCCATGCGGACGCCCGGTTCGTGAATTTGATTGCCAATCGTGTAGTATCTGCGACGTTGAGGGATGATGCCGGGCGGATGATCTGGTCCAGCCGACGTGCCCCTGTCACTGGGAGCGACTTAGCCATGACCGAAACCGACAGGCCTCACGGCGTGAGCGTGGTGCCGCCCACGGTACCGATCCGCAACATCAATGTGCCGGATCCGACGGCAGGCAACGGCCTCGCAAGTAAGGAGCCGACCAATGACACCACTGGCCATGAGGCCTTCGAGAAAGCCAAGGCAGAGTCGGAACAGAGGAAGTGATCTATACGGATTGAGTGGTTGTTGATCGGACACCCTTATCGATGACCTCGCAGGCCTCATTCAATCCGTTGCGCTAGCGCCTGGGTCATGCTCAGCGCGACTGCGCAAGCGAGGCCGCACCGAGCTCTAGGGGGTAAAGCCGTGGTGCTGCTCTGCCGGCCGAGGCCGAGGCCGATCGCTAAGAGCATGATCACGCTGGGCGGTTAATGAACTACCGCCGACATCCAAGGGCGGTGAGGTCCGGTCCTTGCGGATGCATCAGCTCTACGCCTTTGCCGAAGCTGTTTGACGCGTGATCTGAGAAGCTGCCGGTATCGCCTCTCCGGACGGCGGGGCCCCGGAGCCATCCACGATGCCGACCAGGTCGGCTTCGGTCACTGAGACACCATCCGGATCAGTGACAGTGATATCTTGACGCTCGGCGTCTCTGAAGTCGCGCAGCTTACGCAGCGCCCAGTCCGCCGTCGGGCATTTGTAGGTGACGATACCATTACGTGCGGCGCCCCGGACGACGTAGAGGCGACGCTGTTCCATCACACATCGATCCCGGCAGCCCCCAAGACGGCCCGCTGCTTCAAGATGCCAATGCGATGTGCGCGGATCGCATACTCAAGGTCAAGTACGCTCTGATCGTTCTGCTCGCGGAGAGCGGACGCCGCTCTAGCAAGTGCGGCAATAGCCTGTTCGTCGAGCAGAATGTTGAGGGCAAGCCTGCGCTGAAGACAGTCGCAATGATGATCCATGTTTCGACCCGGCTCTGACATGCAGCCTCAACCGGGCATATCGGCTGTAGGTTCAAACCAGCGATGCAGCGGCACAATTTCGACCATTGTTCAGCTGTCTGAGCATAGGTTTGGCGCGTGCAAGCTCCAAATCGCTCGGCCATCTGGGGCGGAAAGGTAGACAGCGTTCGCGCCGAGGGCTTAGATCCAAATCGAGGTCGCGTGCGATGGCGACCGCCGCATCGTCATCGGCTGCAGTTATCCTGCGCTCGTCGAGTGTCGGACCAACGACGCCGTCCTGTTGCCGACAGACAGCACGGAAGATGTATGCGCGCATGCCCTACCCTGCGTTTGCTGAGAGCATCACGGCGTCAGTGCCGATCTCGGCACCGTTGTAGCCGAGTATCCGGGGCCTGTCGCAAGCCGTATCGTAAACCGCAGGAAAGGCGAGAACCGCCTTGTTTTCAGATCTCGTTAACCTTTTGAAGCCCGAAGCAGATCCCGAGCAGCTGGTTCTGCTCGCGCATGGTCCACGTGCCGGCAAAGCCGAAGCCCTTGCGCAGCCACAGCATGGCCTCGAAGCCGCAGATCGTGCGGCGCGCCGTATGGAACGAGCGGAACCCGCCGACCCGCGTCATCGTCCGCTTCACCCGGAAGTGGTCGCCCTGGATCCCTTGCTGCAGGTGCTTGGTGACGTAGTGGATGGGTGTGCGGGGTAGCAGGCCGTCGCTCCTCGCAGCTACGATGGCGGGCGGATAGGTTCCGGCGCCGTCCGTGCCGATCCGATCAGGGGCGAGAAGCGGCTGGTCCGCCAGCATTTTACGGAAGAACCGCTTGGCCGCATCGAGATCGCGCCGGGCGGTCAACAGGAAGTCGACCGCGTCACCGTGCTTGTCGATGGCCCGGTACAGGTAGCGCCACTCGCCGCGCACCTTGATGTACGTTTCGTCGATCCGGATCGAGCCGCAGTGTGGCCAGCGGAATGCGCGCAGCCGCTTCTCGATCAGCGGCGCGTAGGCGAGCACCCAGCGGTTCAGGGTTGAGTGGTCCACCTCCAGACCGCGTTCCAGGAACAGCTCTTCGATGTCACGGTAGCTGAGCGGGTAGCGCAGGTACCAGGACACCGCCTGGACGATCAGCGCCGCCTCGATGTGCCGGCCCCGGAAGTCGGCCTTGGCGCGTTGTTTCAGCTTGGCGGCGATGGTGTGGAGGATCATGGGCCGGCTCCAAGGCGGAGGCGGCAAGCTGGGCGGGTGTGGCTAACGACCCATGAACGAAGGGCCGTCTAGGTTTGCGACACGCCCACCTTGAG
>NZ_JBYQEY010000006.1:0-44104 GCF_057836545.1 Methylobacterium sp. E-012
CGACCCGACCGCACTCCTGACGGATCATCCGATCGGCGACGTGGCCGGCGACCTCGCCGCGGCCGACGCGCTCACGAACTGGCAACGCTGGACTGCCCAAGGGAAAGCGACCGTGAACAACGGCGTGCTGTGCCTCACCGGCCCGGAGCTATCCCCTGACGAGTGGGCCGCCCGGTTCGTCACCGGGCACTGAACGGCAAAGCCGCCTGTTAACGGTTCAGTATTGCTGAGAGAGTATGAAGCACCTCAGTTCGAGGTGGTGTCATGCGCGTTCTGCTGATCGAAGATGACGCTACCGTCGCACAGAGCATTGAGTTGATGCTCAAATCGGAAAGCTTCGTCACCTACACCACCGACCTCGGTGAGGAAGGTGTCGACCTCGGCAAGCTCTACGATTACGACATCATCCTCCTCGATCTGAACCTGCCCGACATGTCAGGCTACGAGGTGCTGCGCTCGCTCCGCGTGTCGAAAATTCAGACCCCCGTCCTCGTCCTGTCCGGCATGGCCAGCATCGAGGACAAGGTGAAAGGTTTGGGGTTTGGCGCCGACGACTACCTGACCAAGCCGTTCCACAAGGACGAGCTGATCGCGCGCATCCACGCTATTGTGCGGCGCTCGAAGGGTCATGCTCAGTCCAAAATCACGATCGACGATCTCGTGCTCGACCTCGACGAGAAGATGGCCTCGATCGACGGCAAGCGCATCCCGTTGACGTCGAAGGAGTACCAGATGCTGGAGCTTCTGGGTCTCCGAAAGGGATCGACCATCACCAAGGAGATGTTCCTGAACCATCTCTACGGCGGCATGGATGAGCCCGAGCTGAAGATCATCGACGTTTTCATCTGCAAGCTGCGCAAGAAGCTCGCCAACGCCAGCCAGGGCAAGAACTACATCGAGACCGTCTGGGGCCGCGGCTACGTGCTGCGCGAAGGCGCACCCGAGATGCGAGCGATGGCAAGCTAAAAATCAGCAGGTAGAAGCGAAAAGTCCTAAACGTGCATTGATTTGTTGTGTTCGCTGGCGCAGATGGCTTGCTTCACTCAAGCAGGTGCGCCGTGAACGAGAACACAGGGACGATCGAGGCTGCTGCCACCGATTATTTAGAACTCACGGCTGGCATCGTATCGGCCTACGTGTCCAAGAACTCGGTACGGCCTGCCGACATGACGGAGCTGATCGCCAGTACGCACGCTGCGCTCTCGGGGCTTGGTAATGCCGGCGCACTTGCTGCTCCTGCCACTGAGAAGATCACCCCTGCCCAGATCCGCAAGTCGATCACGCCGGACGCGCTGATCAGCTTCATCGACGGCAAGCCGTACAAGACCCTGAAGCGGCATCTCAGCAAGAGTGGCATGACAATCGATCAGTACCGGGAGCACTTCGGCCTGCCGCGGGACTACCCCTCCACGGCCGCCAGCTACTCGGCGCATCGCTCCGCACTCGCCAAGAGCCTCGGCCTCGGCAGCCAGCGCAAGAAGGCGGCCGCGAAGGCCGCTGAGCCCGTGGCGACCGTCTCCGACAAGCTAAAGCATGCCGGTCGGCCGCGGAAGTCTGAGGGAAGCCCTGAGGCTTGAGGCGTAGGGGGGAGCTGCCTGTTCCCTCCGGCTTGCATCAGCTAGCGTCCGACTACGACGCGATGCTGAATGGTGCATCAGCGCCGTGAAAGTGAGCGCCACGTCTCCAGCCGGAGCGGACGATTAGGAACTTGGCCATGCGCACGGAACTTCATCCAAAGAACCGCGCGTGAGAGCCCAAGAATGAATTACCTGCGCTACACCCATGACATCGAGCAGCCAGCTCCAGACGAGCAGGCGACGATCGACGGCATCATCAAGGGCATGACGCAGCAGTCCGAGACGGTCGAGAAGCGCGAGCACCATGCGGTCCGTGCCAGCCACGCCAAGAGTTCGGCCTGCGTCACCGGCGAGTTCACGATCGCCCCCGGCCTACCGCCGGAACTGGCCCAAGGGCTGTTCTCCAGCCCCGGCCTCCACCCCGTCGCGGTGCGCTTCGCGCAGGGGCCGGGCGAGACACTTGGCGACCGCGTCTCGACCCATCGCGGCATGTCCATCAAGGTGTTCGACGTCCCCGGCGAGAAGCTGCCCGGCCATGCCGTTGATACCCAGGACTTCGTGCTCGCGACTGGTACCACCTTCCCCTCGGGTACGGCGGCGGGCTTCCTGCGCGACGGCACGGTCATCGGCAAGTCCACCGCGCTGCCGGAGGGGGTCAAGAGCGCGGTCTCGTCGACCATGCGCAATCTCAATCGGGTGCTGCACGCGTTCGGGACGGAGAGCGCGTTCGCCGACTTCTTCGGCCATCCGTACAGCCATCCCCTAGCCGACAGTTATTTCAGCCAGGCTCCGATCCGTTTTGGCGACTACGTGGCCAAGCTCGCGGCCGTTCCCACGGCCGAGGCACAGCGCGCCCTATCCGAGTGGCGGCTCGACCCACACGTCGATGAGGACGGTTTCCGCCACGCGGCAATCGACTTCTTCCGCGAGCATGATGTGGTGTTCGAGCTGAAGGCCCAGCTCTGGGCCGATGCCGAGCGCCAACCCATCGAGGACGCCTCGGTCGACTGGCCCGTCGCGGTCAGCCCGTATCGCACGGTCGCGACCCTGCGCCTGCCCCGGCAGGATGCCTACGCGCCGGACCGGGTGCGCTACTTCGACGAGGTCATGACCTTCCGCCCGGCCCATAGCCTCGCGGCGCACCGGCCCCTCGGGTCGGTGATGCGCGCGCGGCTTCAGGTCTATCGGGCGCTCTCCGACTTCCGCCACCGCGAGAACGGCGTGTCCGCCGAGGACACCGCCAGCATCGACCGCATCCCAGCGTGAGGAACTTGCGCGATCAGGCTTCCGAAGTATCGCGAACCATCCCGCTCACATACGCGTTACCGGCGTTCTTCGGCACGGAGGCATCGATGCGTCAGCGCACCCTCGTCACAGCTATCCCTTTCATGCTGCTCTTCTCAGGCGCAGCGTTCGCGCAGGCACCAGCAGCTACCCCACCCGGGACAGCCCCGGGCGCAACTGGCGTAGCCGCACCTCAGCCGGGTTCGACCGGTGCGCCGGGCACCGTGACGGGGACGCCGACCGGGCAGCCGGCTGACACTGTGACGAACAACTCTGCAGCTGGTGGAAATGCCGGCCAGCCGGAGCGGCCCCTGCCCCAGGGTGGCGGCGGCGGCAAATGAGCAGATCGCGGCGCTGATCGAGGTTGAGGCAATCGCCGTCTGTCTACCGTGGTTGCCAATCGCGCAGGATCTGTGACCTTCAAAGAAGACGTCGGGCGGGTCGCTGATCCGCGCGACGACACAGGCATCACGAGGGACGGCATGGTCATGGCTGAGACAGACAAGCCACCGGGCGTGAGCGTCGTGCCGCCGACGGTGCGGATCCCGAACGTCAACGTGCCGGACCCGACGACCGGCAGCGAGCCCGAGAGCAAGGATCCGGTGAAGGATGCCGAGCGCATGCCCGATGATCCGGACAAGGCAGCCGATGACGGCCTGGCTTGATCATGCGCCGCTCTTTCAAGGTTCTCGCCGCTCTGGCTACCCTCGCCTGCCTTCCTAGGGCAGCCGACGCACAGCGCACGTCCGAGTCGCCCGCGAAACCCGCTTCAAGTGCGCCCGCCGGCGAGGAAGCGGCATCTGCGGTTGATCCGGCGGTACTCGACCGCTGCCGACAGCGGGCGGAGGCTCAGAAGCTGAGGGAAGGGCCGGAGCGTAAGGCCTTCATGGGGACTTGCGTCACGCCGGAGGATTGAAGCGCGGCGGCGTCTAGCAAGTCCTGCGTCTCACAGGAACCCGCTCCCCGAGTGTCCTTTGAAGGCGTTGGCCCTGCGAATGTACCCGACCACGGTCCGCGGATCCCGGTGGCCCGACTGATCCATGATGCGGGCGAGATCGGCCCCACGCTCGGCCGCCGTGGTGATGTAGCCAGCCCGCAGCGAGTGCGCCCCGAACGTCGTGGCGTCGAGGCCAGCGGCGGCGCAATACCGCTTGATGATGTCGGCTACGGCCTGCGTTGTGAGGCGAGGCGGCAAACCGGAAACGGTTTCCGTTTTGCGCACGTTGCCCGACCGCGACACCGGCCGGAACACCGGGCCCGCAGTAATCCCGGCAGCGTCCAGCCACTCACGCACCAGCGCCACGGGCCGGATGAACCGCCCGTGCGGGATGGCCTTCTCGAAGCCCCTGCCCTCTTGGTCTACCTTCGACCGGCGGACTAGGACGCGTAAGCCCTCTGGATCTTCGCGCAGGTCCTCGACATCGAGCGCCACCAGTTCGGACCGGCGGAACACGCCCGCGAAGCCAAGCGCCAGCAACGCGCGATCCCGCTTGCCCGTCAGGGTGTCGGGCGTCCGCATCAGGAGAGCAGCCAGGATCTCCGCGGTTGCGGCCGCCTTCTGCGTCGGGGCAACGCCTACCTTGCGCCGGGCGCCCTTCATGGCGGCGCGCACGCCTTCATCATCTGTCGGATCGGCGACGCCGGCCAGCTTGTGTGCGTACCGGATCGCGGCGAGCCTGCGGCCGAGCGTCGAGGCAGCGCGGCGGTCCTCCGCTTCCGAGACGATGAAGCCCGCCACGGCCTCCGGGCTCGCCGGGAGGGACCGGAACCCGTACCGGTCGCACCAAGCCTGGAACACCAGCACATCGCCGCGATAGGCGCGCACCGTCGAGGCGGCTTTGCTGGCCTGCTGATAAGCGCGGACGATCGCGGCCGCTTCCGCGGGCAATGTCTGCATATTATGCAGGGTTCCGACAGGCAAAGTGTCCACGTTGTGTACACTTTCGGCCGAAAGGATTTCAGGCTCCACGGGCCTGCCGCTCCCGTCGCTCTTGAACGTCGCCCAGGGCAAGGGCGATGTCCTCGGGATCGCACTGCTTGAACTTCGGCAGCATCTCCCGAAGTTTGTCTTTCGAGAAATGAGCGGCCAGCATCCCGACGAACCGCTCGGCCGCCTCGGCGCGATCCTGCTTCGTCAAGTTTGGGTTATGCCAAGCCGACTTGATAATGGCGTTCCGCTGCTCGCGGGTGACGAACCCCCGATGGTGCAGCTCACGGGCCGCCCTCTCCTTCCATTCGGGTTTGTCCTTGGTTTCGTCCCAGACGGCATCGAATTCGGTCAACCACGCTTCACCCTCGGGCGGCAGCGGCTTGCGCGCCACGGCCGCGCGCTTCGGTCCCGTCGCCTCGGCCGCTGCCTCGCGCACGCTCAAACCCGCAACGCGTTGCGCTTTTGCCGGGTCGCCTTCGACGTGCCGGGCGATCCGCATGTAGAGCTGCGCCGTCCGCGGCGAGACGGTGGTGTTCAGCCGGAGCCAGGCATCCCAGCCGCCGTGCGGGACCGTGTCCTTTGCATGGGCCAGCAGCCGCCCGCACTCGACGGCGTACCGCGCGCCCTCGCGCTTGGCCGCCTCGACGCCCGCGTGCGCCGCGTTGATCGCACCTGCGATGTTCGACCCTGAAACCCTGCCCGCCATGTCTGTCTCCGACCTGCGCCAAACTTTCGAGAATGACGCTTATCGAAAGTTATAATAGGGGCGTACGGAAGGCAAACGTTTTAAACGGTAAACCTACACCTAAAACTCAACGGTGAACCTTTACGTCATACCTAGAGGTCAAGCTAAACGGTATCTTTGGACCTTAGACCTACACGGTTTAGGAAGCGCGCCGGAGGTGAGTCGATGCGGGTTGTCACGATCTTGGGCTTGAAGGGCGGGAGCACAAAATCCACGCTCACCGCGCATCTAGCGGTGGCCGCGCACCACGCCGGTATCCTGACGGCGATCGTCGATACCGATCCCCAGGCGACGCTCCGGATGTGGTCGACGCGCCGCCAGGCGGAAGGGCCGCCGGTCCGGCCCGAGACGACCCCCGACTTCCTTGAACCAACGCTGCGCGAATTTGAGAAACAGGGCGCCGAGCTTGTGCTGATCGATACGGCGGGCAAGGCCGAGATCATGGGTAAGCGGGCGGCCGAGTTGTCCGACCTCGTGCTGATCCCGTCGCGCACGTCCCTGGCCGACATGGACGCTGTGCCGACCTCGCATGCAATGGCTCAGGGGTTGGGTAAGCCGAACTTCGTCATCTTCACCGACGTGGACGTGAGCGGCGCCAAGAAAGACGTGAAGGAGGCTGCTGCTGGGTTTGTCTCTCGCGGCATCCCGACCGGCCGCGAGCACGGCGCACCGTTCATCTGCCACCGCAAGGGCTACAAGTCCTGCCTGATCGACGGCAGTACGATCCAGGAGATCGAACCGGAGGGGAGGGGCGCCGAGGAGATCGATGCTCTGTTCCGATGGGTGGCGAAGCAGGTGGGCATCAAGGTAAAGCGCAAGCGGACGGAGAAGCAGAATGGCTAAGCGGCCCAGCCTGTCCGCCTCGTTCGTGGTCGGGGAACAGCCGATCCTAGACCCTACACCTCAACCTATAACTCAACCTCAAGCTCAAGGGTTAGATACACCTAAACCTACACCTAAACTCCGTGATCACCGGGAGAACCGGCAGGCGTTCACGGTGTGGCTCGACCGGGATCTCATCGCCAAGGTGCGTGGGCTCTCTCGCGAACTGGTCACGGAGCACGGCCGGGCAGGCAACTCAATCGAAGCGCTCGTCACCCAGGCGCTGAACGAGGTTCTGGCGAAGCACGGGCGATAGGTACGTTTGGAAGGCCGGGCGAGCCGTGATGATATGGCCGCCCGGCCGGTGTACGTCATACCGTCCCGAGCGATCTCAGTTCGTCTTGGCGCCGAGCTCGCCAAGGTGGCGCTGGACGATGCGGTGGGTCTCGGTGGCGAAGGCCTTCAGATCCGGGTTGGTGCCGGACTTGGCCTCCTTGGCGAAGGCGGCGCCGTCCGCGTCGTGGATCGCCTTCATGTCCTTGACGTAGGCGGCATCGAAGGCTGCGCCCGATAGCCCCTTCATCCGGTCGAGCCGACCCTGGAATTCGGTGTTCAGCGTGTCGGGGAACGAGAGGCCAGCGCCCGTGGCGATCGACTTCAGCTTGTCGCCTACAAGGGTGTGATCGTGTGCCTCAGTGTTGCCCTGGTCCTTGATATCCTGTCGGGCGCCCTTGCTCTCAGCGAGTTTGCCAAGCTCGACCTCGTACATCCCACCCTGCGAGACCTTCGCGACGAAGGCTTTGTCCTCATCAGAGACGGTCGCGGCGCGCGCCGCGACGGTACCGGTGAGGGATAGAGCTGCGGCTAAGTAAAGGCGTGCAGTTGATCGGCTATAGGGCATGGGATGAAACTCCTGTTGCCCGCTATAAAACAGGAGAAGAAGTTATACGATGCATCACGCTTCGGTGATGCGGACATCGGATAAGCAGGTCCTCAACGCCAAGATCGGCTACGCGCACGATAGACCGGTAGGCAGATGCCGCGGGCCTCCGACATCAGAGCGGCTGACGGGGAGCGAGCTGGGATGCGGCTGGTCGTCTCGCCCCGGCCTGTTGCATCAGGTTGGCTTACAGACCCTTCTGGCAAGGACCTGATCGCGCAGCTCACGTCCGATTATTCGGCTCAGATGCCAGCATACCAAGCGTAGCCCTGGTCCTCCCAATAGCCGCCCTTGCCTTCGCCGATCTGGGCGAAGCTCTCGACCACTTCGATGCGCATCACGTACTTGGCCTGCTTGTAGCCGAGGTTGCGTTCCACCCGCAGGCGCAGCGGGGCGCCGTTCGAGACGGGAAGCGCCTTGCCGTTCATGTCGTAGGCGAGGATCGTCTGCGGGTGGAACGCGTCGACCAGGTCAAGGCTCTCGTAGTACCGTACCGGCGATCCTCCGCTGGCCGCGGTATCCTCCGGTGCCTGCTGGCCGCCCGAGTCCTTCCTGCTCTCACCGCCACCTGACTGCTTGGTCATAGCTGGGTTGGCGTTGCCAGCAGGCACCTCCTCCTGTGAAGCGCTGTCACCTGCGGTGCCGTCTTCATCACCATCGTCATCGCCACCCTGATCCATGGTGTCGGCGCAGTGAAACACGACGAAGCGGGCTTCTGGCTTCAGCTTGGCCCGGGTTAGGAGTTCGGCGAGCGGAACCCCGGTCCACTTGCCGATGGCGCTCCAGCCCTCGACGCAGTCGTGCCGGGTGATCTGCGTGCGGGCGGGAAGCTGGCGAAGGTCGGCCAGGGACAGTTTGAACGGGGCTTCGACGAGGCCGCCGATCTCCAGGCGGTACTTGGCGAACTTGCCCCTCGCCAGGGCCTTGTAGGCTTTGTCCGGCGGGTCCTCGGTGCCGTTCGGCTTGAACCAGGGCGAGATATCCGCCTCGGCGAATTCAGGGGCCAAGGTCCGCTCGGTCAGGAGCAGGCGCTGGACGAACAGGTTGGCGTCCTCGCCGGTCTTCAGGGTACGCCGGAACCACTCCGCCTCGCCGAGACGGTCGCAGCCGCCCAGCATCGCGGTTCCGGCCGCGGCGGTGGCGCCGAGGAGCAGGGCGCGCCGGCTGGGCTGGCGGCTCACGCGGGGCCTCCCGTCCCGTCAGCGGCAGGCTCGACCTTGCGCTCGATCACGAACCAGCCGGTGAGCATCCCGCGCATGTTGTTCCAGAAGCCTGAGAGCACGACCAGGGCGACGTGGACGATGACGAACAGCACCAGCAGGGCCGCCACGACGAAGTGAACCGTGCGCGCTGACTGCCGTCCGTCGAACAGGGTCAGCAGGAACGGGAACGCGGCGTCCATGGCCGGCGACATCGCTAGGCCGGCAAGCACCTGCACCGGCAGCAGCACGAACAGTACGACGAGGTAGGTAAGCTTCTGGATGACGTTGTAGCGCTTGGCCTCGTCGCCCTGCGGGAAGCGCAGGGTGAGGTGCTCCCAAATCGACGCGCCGAAATGCCTGATTTGGTCACGCTGCGGAACGACGCGGAAGCGCAGCTGCCCGCTGAGCAGGCCGTAGAGCAGGTACAGGCTGCCGTTCAGGACGAAGGCCCAGGCGAAGAAGAAGTGCCAGCTACGGCCGCCGGTGAGGTCCTGGTCGCTCGGCAGGGTCAGCCAGGACGGGAAGCCACGATCCGCGGGCTCGCCGTCGGTTCCAGCGGAGGAGCCGAGCCAGCCGGTCGTGTCGAAGGCGCGACCCAGCACCGTGGTCACGCCCTTGGGCGGGTCGTCCTCGGTCGAGGACATCGCCAGCAGCGGCGCGTCGAAGGTCGATGCCTTGCCCCAGTAAAGGGCTGGATGCGCGTTGAAGATCTGCAAGCCGCTCATCAGCAGGACGAGCAGGCAGAGCGCGTTGACCCAATGGGTGAAACGGATGACGACCGGGTGCCGGAACATCCAGCGCCGACGCTCGATCTCGGCCGTATCGGGTGCGGAGCGTACCAGGTAAGTGCGGGACACGTCGTGAGCCTCCTCGGTCAGTGCGAAGCAGGCTTCGATAGAAGGGCTCCTGTGGGAGCCCTCCCGAATGCTGGACCTAGATACCTCACATGCGGTGCATCATCCGCTTCTTCATCATGTGATGGCGCATCATCCGCTTATGCATCATGCGCTTCTTCATCATCATGCGATCGCCGCGCATCATCTGCACCTGCGTGATGCCAGAATGATCGGCCTGTAAGCTATTGACGGACATAGGGGCTGCCGAGGCAGCGCCGGCGCCGAGGGCGAAGCCGCCGAGCAGCGTAGCGGTCGCTAGGGTCAGCGTTATCTTCTTCATGCGAGATCTCCTTCAGAGCGCGGACTTATCGCCCGCATAGTTCGTGAAAGACCAAAACTACCGCCTAAGTTCCTAAGAGAGAACAATTTCTATCTGATGTGCAGCAAACAGAAATTACACAAAACCAGCCTATACGGATGAGATGGAGCGAAAGTTTCATGCAATGACCAATTTTTTTACATGTATCTATAAATATTGTGCTTGTAGCAGGTTTTGGAATATTTTCTAATCTGTGTTATTGCGATCTTGACCGCACCATCGCAGCCTGTCCTGCGTCGCCACGATTTCGCCGCAAATGGGAGGTCCTCGTGATCCGCTCGGCTCAACCAAAATGCGATACTGAGTATCAGGCCACCGCGAGCCCGCGCCGTGGGCTGCTCAAGGCCGCCGGCATCCTCGTCGCTTCAACAGCCTTCCTGGAGCTGAACCTCGCCGAAGCCTTCGCGCAGCGTGGCGCCACGCTCGCCGGCGGCACGGTCGACCTCGGGCAGGGTGACTTCGCCGTCCTCAACTACGCCTACGCTCTGGAGCAGCTGGAGGCCGCCTTCTACACCCAGGTGCTGCAGCAGCCCTATCGTGGCTTCAACCCCTCTGACGAGCAGAGCCTCACTGGCATCCAGCAACACGAGGTCGCCCATCGCGAGTTCTTCCGCGCCGCGCTCGGCGGCAATGCCATTCCCGACCTCCAGGTCGACTTCGGCCGGGTCAACTTCGCCAGTCGTCAGAGCGTGCTCGGCACCGCCCGCACCTTCGAGGATCTAGGCGTCGCCGCCTACAACGGCGCCGGCCAACTCCTGCGCAACCCCGACTTCCTCGCCAATGCCGGCTCGATCGTCTCGGTGGAGGCGCGCCACGCCGCCACGATCCGCGACATGCTCAACCCTTACAGTGCAGCGTTCGCCGGCAACGATATCGTGGACGGCAATGGCCTCGACCGCGCGCTCGTCCCCTCGCAGGTGCTGCCGAAGGTGGTTCCGTTCGTCCTCACCCCCGTCAGCGCGAGCCAGCTGCCGTGATCGCCCGGCCGACGCTCGCCCCCGCCACAGAGGACGCCACGATGACCGCATCTACGCCTGCCGCTCCCACCCTGATCGAGACGCTCGATCCCGACATGACTGCCCGGATGACCTCGCGCCGAGGCCTGTTCACCCGTGCCGTCGGCACGCTCGGGGCGCTCGCCAGCGCGCCGACGGTGCTCGCCGTCGCCTCCACCGAAGTCTTCGCTCAGGGCCTGCCGGGACAGGTGGTGGACGTGCTCCGGTTCGCCCTGACCCTGGAATACCTGGAGGCGGAGTTCTACCGCACGGCGCTGGCCACGCCTCGCCTGATCCCGGCTCGCTATCGAGCCGTGTTCTCACAGCTCGCCAAGCACGAGGCCGCGCATGTGCGGTTGCTGCAGGGCGCGCTAGGCGCCGCCGCGATCCCGTCTCCGGCCTTCGACTTCACGGCCAAGGGCAAGTACCCGGACGTGTTTTCGAACTTCGACACGTTCACGACGCTGTCGAGCACGTTCGAGGACCTCGGCGTGGCGGCCTACAAGGGTCAGGCTGGCAACCTGCAGGGCACGCCGGTGCTGACGACGGCGCTACAGATCCACTCCGTCGAAGCGCGGCACGCGGCAGAGGTGCGGCGGGTGCGCGGTTATGTCGGTTGGGACGGCGCCTTCGACGCGCCCTTGACCAAGGCAGCGGTGCTGGCTGCAGCTACGCCCTTCTTGGCCGGCGGCGCCTGAGCGATATGGGGCTTACGAAGTGAGGCTGTGGCGGGGCCGCTCGGTGGTCCGCCGCAGCTTGAATTTGAGAGAGCCTGTTCGCCAGCAGGCACGCCGCTTAATGAACGGGGGTGGCCAAACGGTCAGATCTTCGTGTTGATCTCCCGTAGCCGGATATTGCCGACCGCTCGTGCTCCTGCCGCCGTGGCATAGGAGTAGGGTGACTGCTCCGATCGCTGGCCGTCAGCCGAGGTAATGATCCACCGGAAGCATCCCGCATGGGTGGTGCACGGCACTACGCTGACACGGCTGGACCGAGAGGTCAGATACGGCATCGGGGACCGATGATTACGAGCCATTTGCCCTCTACGAGGCGCAAGGCGATCGAGTTTCAGACCCGTTCGTGCTGACTGCAATGAGTTGATCGCCCCGTGATCCGTGAGGCTTGGTCCGAACTTGGGGCGGAAGCCTTGTCCTTCCGGACAAGCTCTAACTCCTCCGCGCTTAGCTCCTCGATCCCGATCAATCGCTCGTCGGTGTCTGCGACGGCTCGAATGAGTTCATCGAGTTTCATCTGGATGGCGGCTGTATCCCAGGCCCCAGCGACCAAGATCACACCGGCCAAGAGCATGGCGGCAATTGACAGGAACAGGTTGAAGACGAGCGCCCAGTGATCGTTGAAGCTGAGGATGAAGCCGGCGCCCAGCCCGGCGGCGACGGTAAAGCAGGTCGTCAAGAAGCCGAGGGGTTTTGAAAGCCACACGGCAAGGCCAATGATCGGACGGTCCAGCATCGATCATTACGCCTTGCCATAGGGGGACTGGGCTGACGGGCTGTGCAGTTGCCCACCGAGAGCAAGTGTAAAACCTGCTACGGTTCAGGCTGTAACAAGGACGTGAGTGCATCCTCTGCCTTGCCCAGCCCCTCCCTGAGCAGGTGTCTAATCCCGCATCGATTACGAGGTTCGCAAGCCTGCGCGATGAATGGCGCAGGTTCGCGACATCAGGCTGTGTGCGCCAGCCGCTGCTCGATCCAGTCCTGTGCCTCGTCGAGATCAGCGAACGCGGGTGGGGTCACGGTGTTCACCCGCCCAAATCCCGCCTCCAGAAACCACTTCCCGGCCTCATCCTCATACTCGTCGGAGAGGCGCACCAGCACTGCCACCAAGGAGCCATCGTGGAACACCAGTCGGCTCTCCTGATCAGCATCCCCAGTCGCGACCTGGATAGGCTGGAGGCGAAGGCTCATACGGCGGCTTGATCTCCCAGATGCAGATACTCGGACTTGAACTCCGCCAGTAGCTTGAGGCGTGGCAGGTCCAGGATCGTCAGGTGCCTCTGCTGAAGTTCAATCAGCCCTTCCGACCGAAGTTCCCGGAGCGAGCGGTTCACGTGCACGCTCGTCTGCCCCGTCGTGTCAGCGAGATCCTGTTGAGTAAGGGGTAGCTCGAAGCGGTTCCCGTCTGCCCGGCCGATTGCTCGCAAGCGCAGGTGCACCTCGCAGAACAGGTGCGCGAGCTGCTCCACGGTCGTGCGGCGGCCGACGTTCGACAGCCACTCGCGCAGGGTCGCCTCGTCCACCAGCTTAGACTTCCGCAGTGCGGCCGCGACGGCCGGACGTTGCAACAGGTCCCAGATCGTATCGGCCGCAATCCGCGCGACCCTGCAGGCCGACAGCGTACAGATCGAATGATCCATGGCTCTGAGCAGTGCCCCGTCCACGTCGCCCGCATCGCCAGGAATGAGGTAAGCCACGATCTGCCGCGTGCCGTTTCCCCGTAGCTTGTAGCGACAGGCGAAACCGTCCAGGATCAAGAACATGCCATCCGGCGGCTCGCCCTCGCGGATCAGATCCGTTCCAGCTGAGACAACCTGCGGGTTCTCGCTGATCTTCAGCAGCGCGGCTCGGTCCGCCTCCGGCAGCGGTACGAAGCCCTCCAGTTTGCGCAGGAATGGATTACCCGCAGCCTCAAGCTTGCTGTCCGCCATGATCCCCCGCGCCCTCCCGTGAGCCAGTCGGCTCATCGTGGTTCCCGTCATATGTTGGGACCGCACTTAGCTTAGGTTAGCTCGCGCGCAACCCGGTTCGGTTCCCCGGTGTGAAAGCCGACGTTCGGAGCTTTGTCGGAGATCACACGCAACGCTCGGCAGCATTGCCCCTGCTGTGACGCGGCAGTAGGCCGGTCGCACCGTTTGCACACTGTTCGGGGCGTGGGCGGCTGGGAGACGCGACCGTGCTCTTGCCTCGACGTAGGAAAGAGCCGTGGACCAGCCTCAACGGTCGAGTATCAGCAACCGTCTCCTGAAGATGCTGTCGGATGAGGATTTCACCCGGCTCGCTCCACACCTGCATCTCGTGGAACTGCCACTACAACACATGTTGATCGAAGCCAGCCAGCCGGTGGAGCACCTCTACTTCATCGAGAGCGGCATATCATCGATCACCACCGAGGGCTCGTTGGGTAGGGTCGAGATCGGCATCGTCGGCCGCGAAGGTGTGTCCGGTGCCGTGCCGGTGCTGACCGGCGGCGACCGCATCCCGAATGACCAGTACATGCAGCTACCCGGCGAGGGATACCGCATCGACGCGGACGTGCTGAGCGCGGCGGTCGAGGAGAGCCGCTCGTTGCTTCGGCTTCTGCTGCGGTACGTGCAGGTGGAGTTCGTGCAGGTGCGCCAGACCGCCTACGTCAACGCCACCTACACGATCGAGACCCGCCTCGCGCGCTGGCTACTGATGTGCCACGACCGGGTGGACGGCGACGAACTGCGGGTCAAGCACGAGTTCCTATCGATGATGCTCGGCGTTCAGCGCTCTGGCGTGACGCTGGCGTTGCAGAACCTGGAAGGCGGCCGCTGCATCCAGGCTCGGCGCGGGCGCATCACGGTGCTCGACCGCGAGCTTCTGGAGACGGTGGCCGATGGCAGCTACGGCCCGCCCGAGGCCGAGTACGCGCGGTTGATCGAGGGTGCCTGATGCCGCGCTACTTCCTCAACCTGCGCTACGGCCGGGACAAGCTGGCGATCGATCCGGAGGGCGAGGAGCTACCCGATCTGGACGCGGCGCGGTCACGAGCGCTGGAGGCGGCGCGGGATCTGATCGCGCGTACACGCTCGTACAGCGTGCGGGACTGGTTCACCTGCACCTTCGAGATCGTGGACACGGCGGGACACTCAGTACTCACGGTGCCGTTCAGCGACACCGTTCTAGACGTGGAGGACAGCGACACCGAGGCCACTTCGACGTGACGAGCCCGTCTCCGACCTACGAGTCATCCTCTCAAATCTGCGACGTGAAGATCGAAGGAGACTGGCGCCCGGTCAGCCTCGATGAGGCGGTAAGCCGCTATGCTCTGGCCGTGCAGTGCTGCCCGGCTTGCAATGGACGCGCGTCGATCAACGGCTCCTACAGCGGTCTCGGCTTCGGCAAGACGATCACGCGCCGGAGAGCACACGGTGGCTGCCCGCCCAAGCCGGAGACGTTCTCCGGCGCACCATTGTCTCATCCGCAGGCACTTACCTGACTTCCAGCTCGGCCCCGCCGCCCAATCTGATCACGGGCTGGCGGGGGAGGTCGTCAATCTCACCGGCGTTCCGGCAGGATGACTGCTTGGGGTTGAGAGAGGGTGAACGGTCTCTTGGCAGATCGCTTGTCAGGATTTGAGCGTCAATGAATGTTCCAAGGCGGCATCTCGCGCCAGTTGTCGGGAAACCCCATTGCTTGCAGCGGTACGCTGGGGCGTCCGTCAATCAGTTGTTCGAGGCGCGAAGCCCATGGAGACGAGCTATCGATCAAATTTGTTAAATGCCAGGTCATTCCACAGATGGCGAAAAGTCTATCTTGTCCATAGGTGGGCCAATGTGGTGCATAAACGCGTGGGACCTTCGGCTTGATAGTGAAAACTCTGTTCCAAATACGATTGTGGTGTGCACAAACATTTCTAGCAAACGATAAAGAATGAAGCCAGCTTTCCATAACGTCATGCTGCAAATTAAACTTTGACGATACAGCTTGTCGTATGCTGCCTTTTGAATATTTGTATATCTTTGATATTGAGCCAAAAGACATGATTTCAGTCATCATCCAAGACGGCGGGTATGGCTGGGAATATTTATTCATAAACTGGTTTATAAAAATATGCTGATGTGGCAGGTTTCTATTACCAACGCAGCTATCAAGAACCTCAATGATCGAACGGTGAGAGCCGCGATCGAAGTTCGACGGCTCGCACAACCAAAACGGCCCGTGGACCTGCGCGCCGGCATCGGACAGGGTAGCTTTCACTGCTACCTCGACCCGTTCGAACGCTCGGGTGAATAACGCTCTTAGGCGACGGTCAAAATTGTAGACTTCAACCAACTGCTCGAATGATATGCCAGGGGCAAAACGCTCCCGCTTAGGGTCGGCTGGATCAGTATAATATCTGTAATATCCTGAAAGCCGATAGTATCCGATAAACTGCAGAAAGTATTTTGCTTTTTCTGCGTCTGTGATTTCTAAGCCGCGCTGTTTAAGTAGATCAAGCTGCGCGTCTAGTGTAATCGCTGGTTTTAAAAAATCTATTTTAGACAAAAAGAAACCCCCCTGAGGCGCTTCCATGGAGAGGCGTGGGGGGTGTTATTACCACCGATAATTGACGCCACCTCGCCCTGAGTCAAGAGGAGGTTACGCACAATTAGTCACGAAAATCACGTAGCTCATAGGCGCAGTTAACGATTTTTGCGCCTTTGCCCTGTGGCCGCAGGTCGCCATGTGGGGCGCGAGCACCCCGCAGAGCCTGCATCGGGCGTTTAGCTGCGCGAAGCTGCGGACTAGTGCCTACCCCTTCCGCTCCCGGAACCGGATCCCGGCCCCGCCGCCGTTCTCGGTGATGAACTCCAGGCCGGCGATCACGGCACTAACCCCGCGAGCCCGATGATTGCCAGGGCCGTGACGATCGCGGTGAAGCCCGCCATCGAGACCGTGCCGCCGATGCGGCTCCAGCGCGGGCTCACGGTTCAGCCTTCCGCCGTAGCTTCACGCCCGGCTCGCCGTGGTTCAGGAACTCAACGCCTTCGGTCTCAAGAACGCGCATCACGGCCTGCACCTTGTCGAGACCGCTCACGAGACCGGCCGCGCCCCGCTTTTCCATTGCGCCGATCGTGTTGATATTCACCCCCGCCCGGTCCGCCAGCGTCCCTTGATCCATCCCGACGAGCGCGCGAGCCGCCCGCAGTTGGTTCCCCGTGGTCAACATCGCTGCTTCGATCCTGCCTGACTAGGATTTTTTCATAGTAGACTATTGACGGCACGAGCGGAAGGGCTCATACCTGACTAGGAATTAGACCTAGTAGACCGGGTTTGCAATGCCCCACCGCACCGTCTCCTGGACCCGCCTTTCCCGCAGCCTGCACGACAGCAAGCCGGTAATCCCCGCCGGCCTGCTCAGCGCCCGCGCCCTGATCCAGTTCGGCGCTCGCACCCGTCCCCTCGCCGCCGCCGGCCAGTACGACCGCGCGGCGATCATGGCCGCCGCCTGCAAGGCTGCCACCGGCATTCAGGAGCGCTGCGGCGTCTCCCGCCGCGAGGCGATGTCCTCCGCCCTCAAGGCCGCCTGGCAGGTCGCCAAGGCCGCCCGCCGCGCCGCCGCTCACTGATCCCCTGACCGCGCCGGGCTGATCCGCCCCGGCGCCTCCCCTCACCGCCAAGCCGACCCACGCGAGCCCTCTGGAGCCCGAACGATGACCTGTGCCCTTATCGCTGCCGCCGCCGCCCAGACCATCTACTTCGAGCAGGATGGCGCCTTCTTCGCCTACCGCGACCGGCCGTTCTATCAGACCGCCTTCGACGCCATGGCCGACGACGGCATGTCGCTGCGGGTGTGCCCGTCGTTCACCTGCGAAGCCCCGTTCGGCGTGACCGACTTCGACATGGCGGGCGCCGAAAGGGCCGCCGCTTGGTTCGTGGGTGAGTGTGAGCGCGCCGGTTTCGATGCTCAGCGGGCCCCGTCCTACGACCTGCAGCCGATATACCCGACCCATCCCGAGTGCGAGGCGGCCGACCTCACCGCAACGGCGGATCTCGATTGCGGTGAGATGAGCGTCGCGCAGTTCGCCGCGATGCGCCTGCCTACCCCCGCTGCCGTCGCCATGATGATCCCGCAGCAGTGCCAGCAGCAGCAAGCCCACGCCGTCCGCATCCCCGATTTCTCGCAGCCCGCCCCGGTCCGGCGCGCCACCGCGCCGCGCGCCCCCGCCCGCCGTCAGCTCCCCGTCGATCGCCGCTATCGCAACCTGCCCGACGAGCCGATCCCGGGCGAGATCGAGCCGTGGGAAGCCGTGACGCCTGTCCGCCCCGACACGTCGCACAGCCGGTCCCTGCGCTTCCTCGACGTCGGCGCCGAGCTGCTGGCCGCCTTCGCGATCATCGGTGGCGGCATGGTCCTGACCGGCCTCGCCACCCTGCTCTGACCCGACTCGCACCCCGAGCGGGCCGGTCGCCCGCGCCACTCTCCTCGAGGATCCCGCGATGTCCTTCCGTGCCTCTCTAAAGAACCTGATCCGCCGTAGCCCCGTCACCGCCCTGCATAAGCGTTCGGCCGAGCTGCACGGCAGCCTAACCGGCCAGACCCGCCGGACCGTCGTCGCCAGCACGGTGGCCGCCTCCGTCTCGCTACCGGCGCTCGCCGCCACCGCGGCATCGGCCGCCTCATCCGACCTCGCCCGCGCATGTGATGCTGCTGTGGCTCATCTGGCTTGGATCAACGACACCGCAGCCCCGGACGACCACTGGCCGGACGACCGGTTAGAGGCTGAGCTAAGCAAGATCGACGACGTGCTGTGGCGGGTCGCCGACGAGCCCGCGGTCGGCCTCGATGACCTCGCGGCCAAAGCCCGCATCCTCATCGCCAGCGACGGCGAGGTGCTGAGCTTGAGCGACACCGCCGACGACCGCGCGATGGTGACGGTCCTACGCGAAGTCGCCGTGCTCATTCCCGGCCGCGCCTTACCGCCCGCACCGATGCCTGTGCGCCCCTCCGAGCGCGCCGAGCACCGCGCCCGCCTGCTGGCCGCCTATGCCGAGGACCGAGCCCGGCGCCCGATCAGCAATACCGCGGGGTTCGGCACCGTCGAGGAGCGCGCCGCGGATCTTGTTGGGCAACGCCTCTGGCTCACAGCCCGGGAAGTTCTCGCCCTGTCGCCACCCGCCACCACTGAGGGTCTCGCTCTCGCGGCGCTGGCCGCTGCGATCCTGGCAGAGGCCGAATACACCAACGATGACCCGGCCATCACCGCCGCGGTCGGGCTGACGCGTGCCGTTCTAGCGCTCACCGGCACCCCTCTTCCCGATGGCTTCGTGGGCTTCGGCGATGAGCCGGACCACGAGGACCGGGACGAAGCCATCTACACCGGTGCCGGCTCCCTACCGGCATGGGCCATCGCCCAAGCCAAGGCCGAACACGCCGCCTGACGCCGCCACCGCGCGGCGCCACCCTGCCGCGTCTCCTGTCATCCTGTGATCCCCGGAGGCCGCCCGTGCCCTCTCTCAAGCTGTCCAGCCTGTTCCGCCGAGACCCGTCCCACCAGGCCCTCAAGGAGCGCGCCGCCGCCACGGCGAGCCGCACCGCCGCGTTCAAGCCGGTCGTTCCCGACGCGGCCCCCGTTCAGCGCGCGCCCCTCGCCCAGGCATGCGACCAAGCCGCGATCGACTGGAACGCCATCCCGTCGTTGAGCCAGGCCAATGACTGGGGCGACGAACAGCTCGACGTTGCGCTGGACGACTACAACGCTGTGTTTCTGCGGGCGATCAACGAGCCCTCCCGAAGCATGGCGGACGTGCAGGCGAAGGCGCGCCTCGTGCTTCACGACATCATGGCGCATACCATCGGGGACGCGGCGGAAGACGAAGCCAAGCTGACCGTCGATAGGCGGCTGACGCGCGTGGTCCTGCGCGAGATCGCCAATCTGTCCAGCAGCACGGCTCTGACGTCTCCGGCCGATCCGACCGACTGGCACAGCCCACCGCCGGGGTTCATGGCCTACCCAGCGGATGACCCGCAGTGCTTCGTCATCGTCCGGGAGGGCTTACGCCTGGAGCTGGAGCGCCTGCACCGGATCGCGCTGGCCGAGTACGCCCGCAAGGTCGGGCCAGACGCCACGGAAGCGAAGCGCAACCGCGTCCGCCGCGAGCTGCGCCTTGCTGTGTTCGAGTCCGCTTCCCCGAACGGCGATGCCGAGATCCTAGTGCTCGGTATGGACCTCGACGCCGTGCATGCCCGCTGGCGTGCCGCCGCACCTGCTTATTGGGCTGCTCAGAAGCATGTCGCCCAGGCACGCGAGAGGGCCAAGGCGCACGGAGGATCGGTCACGCGAGCCACCGAAGCCGCCTGGAGCGTGCCGGGGATCGGCGAGGCCAGCGACCTGTTTGACGAGATCGGCAGCGAACTGGAGCGCATCAGCAAAGCCATCTGGCGCACGCCGGCGCGGACGCCGCTCGGCCTCGCCGTGAAGGCGCGCGCAACCCTCGTCATGGTGTTCTTGTCGGGCCAGTACGAGCGCGACAGTCACTTTGGGGAAGACGAGGATCTGACGGAGCAGGCCACTCGCGCGCTGATCGAGGCGTGCTGTGCGCTGGCGGGTGTGGACTGGAAAGGCATGCCGATCGGAGAGGACGAAGCGTCTACGTCCACGCCACAGTCGGAGTTCGAGGCTGACTGCGCGTGGGCCAAGGCGCAGGCTGCCGCGGTCGACCTGTCCGGGCTGTCGATGCTTCAGCTCGCCAAACTCTTCGAGAACTTCGTCAAGGCGGCTGACGACTGGCTCAATTTGGATGGGGAGCCATGGCTTGAGAAGAGCCCAAACAGCTCCTTCCGCGCCCCGAACGCCGCCGGGCGTTTGATCGACCGCGAACAGAACCGAGCGGCGTGGATCCGCGACCGCATCGCCAAGGAAATGCAGGAGCAGACGCCTCTCACCGACACCGAACGCAATCGCCGGCTTGAGGCGCTGATCCGGTACGAGCTGCTTTGCGAGGGCGGCCTTCACAACGCCCCCGAGCTGCGGGCCGAGATCGCCAAGGCGTGGGGCGGCTGACCGCCTGCCTCTTCCTGTCGCCGTGCGTACCGCCCCGGCCGGATCCCGCCGGGCTTCCCCTTCATCGCGACCCGAGACCATCACCATGGGCGAACTGCTCACCTTCACCCCGCGTCCGAAACCGGCCGCTCCGGAGATCCCGAAGCCGCTGACCGGACCCACACTCCGCGCCAGCCTAGAGGAAGCGGCACAGATCGCCCTCGACGCGGCGGACCGCATCATCGCCGTGCTCGACCGTATGGACGGCGATGCCGACCACGAGGATGGCGGGGACGCTGAGCCGTCCCTGGCCGCCCCGGAGAACACCGCCGGCTCGCAGGTAGTCTACATGCGGGGCAGCGACCGGGACGGCGAGGCCGAGGCGCCCGAGCCCGTGCTGCCGGAGGTGGCGGCCGAGCTGCTGCCCGAGGCGCAGATCCTGCCGTGGCGCGGCCGCGGGAATGTCATCGCGGCGGCCGGCGTGGCGCTCCTCGACCTGCTGAACCGGGAGCGCGCTTGATGCCGACCGCGCTCCCAATCCGGCCGGCGTCTGAGCGGCGCCTGTCCTGGCGTCAGACCGTCCGGTTTCTCGCCCTGGTGGCGCGCGTGCGCTGGCTCGACATGCGCGCCCATGCCCTCGTCGGCCATGGCGCGGGCTTCTCGGACGACCGGCTGCTGCGCCTGATGCGGAAGTGGCTCGCCTGCCACGAGGCTATCGCCGCCCTGCTGCCGGGCGTTCCCGAGCCCGAGCACGTCAGGGAGGTTCGGGCGATCCTGCGCGGACCGCCTCGCTAGCCAGACTGGAGCGGCAGAGACACCACCGCCCCTGTCGTGCCAGCATAGAAGCCTGGAGGCTACATGCGCGAACTTTTTAACCGACTGAGCGATGAAGGCGAACCGGGTATCCAGCGTCTGATTGCCGACCGAATGCAGGAAGGCGTGCAACTCGATTTTAAACAAAAGGGCGATCCCAAGAAGGGCGGCTTTGACAATAATGACAAGAAGATCCTAGCTAAGGCCGTGTCTGGCTTTGCAAACTCTGCCGGCGGACTTCTAGTCTGGGGCGTGAACGCAGAGAAGGGGCAGGACGGCATCGACTGCGCACAAGCTCCGGCCGCTCCAATAGCTCAGATTGAGCTATTCCTGTCTGAAGCCACAACTCTCGTTGGCCAACTTATTCAACCGCGCCACGACGGCATTCATCTCTGCACGATCCCGTCGGCATCAGCGCCGGGTGCGGGCTACCTATTGATCTACGTTGAACGTTCAGAGCGTCGCCCTCATCGCTCAGAAGCGAGTGGGCAAAAGCAATACTTTAAGCGTGCCGGCGACAGTTTCTTTGAAATGGAGCACTACGACATTGAAGATGCGTTCAAGCGCGTGGCAGTCCCTGATTTGCAGCTAGCGTGGCGGCTTGACATTATCTCGACGAATGGCGCCGGTGATCAAACATCCGAACTTGTCCTTCAACTCAATAATATATCCGAGGTGACGGCTAAATACTCTTATTTATACTTTAAAGGACCTATCTTCGGCGACGTGCGGTCAGAGCCGCGCTTTGACTATCGGCGAAGTCAAGAAGGGGAATGGCTTTGCTTCCATGCCGGCGCCAATCAGGTGATAAATCCTGGAACAAGCTCATCTGTAGTCGAGATAAGATCTGGCATCGTCCTGCGCCCATTCGGCTTGTTCGAGTGGAACAACGCTCGCGAAGGCCAATACCTCGATTTAGAGTACCGCCTAGGCTGTGAGAACACCCGTCAACGAACTGGCAGGTTCATCCTCCCGATCGAAGGGCTGGCGGCGCGATCAGGCGTAGCTACTGGGTAGAGCGCCCCTGCGCCCCTCCCCCAACGTTGACTTAACCGTGCCGCCCGGCCGACATGGACCGTTCCGGCTGCACCCGCCCAGGCGAGTCGCAGCCACCGTCAGGAGAGCAACCGCTGCGGATCTGAGACCCTGAAAAGCCAACGGGCCCACCCCTGCGAAGGGTGAGCCCGTCGAAAACCTGGGGCCTTGTGGGGCCGGTCTGATCACCCCCCACAAGCCATAGCTCCCACCCGGGAGTCAAGACGGAACCTGTTTCCGTCAACGGGAAGGCTTTGCCTGGACCCTAGCCGCGGCCCGTGAGGGACCGGGTTCGATGTTTCACGCCACCATGCGGTCGGCGATCGAGGGCGCGCGCACGCTCGCGCAGCTCGACAGCCTGTCGCGCACCATCTGGCAGGCTCACGCCGCCGAGACCGTCACCGACGACGAGGCGCAGGGGTTGGCCGAAGCGCTGCACACTCGCAGGAGTGCGGTGCGTGAGTCCGTGGCGCCCGTCGGCATTCCGCTCGGCCGCGTGACGCTGTTCCCGCCGAGGCGCCCCCAGCGGGCTCCTGAGCGATCCGTAGCCATCGAGCGCCGCCGCCGACTGGCCTTCTCCGGCCCGATGCCGCCCGCGCTCGGATCCCGGTTCACCACCGGGCAGCTCGCGGTCCTGCGGATCGTGGGGGACGAGATGGTCCGGAACGGCGCCTGTGGACTGTGCGTCGACGCCATCGCCGCCCGGGCGGGCGTCTGCCGCCGGCTGGCGCAGGCCGCGATCCGGCTGGCCGAGGGTGACGGCCTACTGACCATCCAGGAGCGCCGCCACCAGGGCCGGAGGAACGAGCCGAACGTGGTCCGCATCATCTCGCGTGAGTGGCTTCAGTGGCTCCGACGGAGAGGGCAAATGCGAAACGGTTTCGCATTCAGCGCGACGGGGCCGGCCGCCTCCGCAAGCATAGGGTGCAAACCGATTCACCCCACGGATAAGGGAGATCCACAGAGGCAGGTTGTGGATACGGCATCGAAGAAGGGCTGCCGACGAGCGGCGGGCGACACTGACCGATCAGACCGTGCGAGAATCCGCGCGGGTGGTAGCGCGGGTTGAGCCATGCCGTGGCATCATACGGGCGGACGATATGGCGAACGGAGGCATCATGCGGATTATGACGCTGTTTCTTCTTTTGGTGGTTACAGCGCCCCCAGCCGCAGCGCAGTCGCTGGAGGAGACCGTCCTCACGCTGCAGCGTTCTGGCGCTCAATCGACGGTGAAGCGCGAAGCCCCGAACGTGGTCGTCGTCGACGGACTGAACTGGGAGGTTCGCGTCATAGACCCAGTCGCATGCATAGTCCGGATCACCGATCGCAATAGGCCGGCCGAGAGCCAGATTCGATCCGAATGGGGCACTGGCCCGGTAAAGCCCAGCCCGAACCTCGACGCCATCTACAGGGAACTCTACCTCGACCGCATCATCCCGGCCGACATCAAGAAGGTCCCGCAGATCCTAGGCACACGCGGCGGCGTGGTGATCGAGCAGATCATTGACGCGAACTGGCGCCTCCCAGGCAGCCCCGGAGATGAAGTATCGTGTCAGTTTTGGCCCGACGGCCGCAAGACCTGCTCAGACAGTATTGAGGCTAACCGGGTGTCGGTAGTCAGTGGCCTACCCGATCAAGCCGAGCGGACTGTCCGGGTCGACCGCGCTCTGGTTCATCTCTACGCCGATCTGTGCAAGGGCGCACAAAAGCGAGTGCCGTTCTGATGTGGGCTAGTGGATGAGTGACATCGTGGCCGCTCTCCTCCTGACCCTGGCGGCCGAGAACGCCGAGCTGCGCGAGCAACTGGCATCCGCTCAGGATATGCTCGTTGAGACCGCGGTCGACGCCGGGAACATGCACGCCCTGGTCGAGGCGATGCGGACCGAGCGGGATGCGTGGCGGGAGGAGGCCGAGATGCTTCGGGCCCAATCGGCCCGTAGGGCCTGACACCTCGACAAGCGTGACTGTGCTCGCCATCTTGGGTTGTGCTCGGCCCCTCGGCGAACATCAGATGTCCACCCCCCAGACTTTCCGGCTCACGTCCGGCGCCAGGATCCTTCGCGGATCCAAGCGCATCGGAGCTTTCCTTGGCGCGCTCGCCTTTCTGGTCGGGGCCGCGCTGTCGCTGGGGAACGCCTACAGCACCGCGAACTACAAGGCTTCCGCCTACACGCAGGCCCGCTGCCTGACCCAGAAGACCGATGCCCATCTCGTTGCGGATCAGTACGGGTCCGAGGCGGCGCGATACCGGTTTTCCGAAAACGGCTGCCCAGGCTCAGCCTACAGCGCCACCGAGGCCGAGGTTCGAACGATCCTCGCGGAAGGTGCCCCAGCCTTTGGGCCAACCATGGCTTCAGAGGCCTTGGCAGGGCTTGCCGGGTCGGCCCTGGTCGCAGCGACCATTTTCGGACTGTGCTGGGGCCTTGGATGGGTCGTAGCCGGCTTTACTGCCGACTGAGGACCGCGCCTACTGCTGACCCAGCGCCAAGCCCTCACCCGTCGCGAGCTGCCCGAGCGGCAGCATAGGGGGAGGCGCCAAGAGCCGAGGCGCCCCGCCCTCGAACGATCGTCGGGCCGAGGCCGCGCCGATCCCGCCCATGATGGCCCGCTGCCCGACCTTAGCGCCGTAGGTGCCAGCCGCCGCGGGCAGGCCGCCCACCTTGAACGCGATCGCGCCGGCGATCAGGTCCATGGCCTTCGCCACCGCCTTGCGCCCCGCCTCGCCGGCCGCGCCCGTCTTGATCGTCCCATCCGGCCGCACCGTGGCCTGCAAGGCGCCTGCGAACCGTCGCAGGTGCCCCAACTCTTCCGGGCTGAATAGGGTCGTGGCCACGCCCTTGCCCGCCCCGTCCGTGAAGTCTCGCAGCCCCGCAATCATCTTCGTAGCCGGCATCGCCGGATCCATGAGCCGCTGCACGGCCGCCTGCCGGAGCCCGGACCATTCCTGACTGTCCGCTCCAAGGAACGCCTTGGCGGCCCGCGCCTCGCTGACCGCGCCGGGCTTGGCGCCGATCGTCCCCGAGGAGCCGAACAGGCTCCGGCCGACCGCATTCGGGTCGAAGCCCGTGCGCTCCAAGTCGGACGCCCAAGAGGGTAGCGGCTGCCTTGCGGCCTGCGACTGTCGTGCCGCCACCTCAAGCTGACCGAGGCCGCTACGCTGTTCCGGGGACAGGAAGCTCATCAGTCCGCGCCCCTCGCCACGCACGAGGTAGCGCAGCCGGTCTGGAAGGTCGCGCCCCTCGCCGCCAAGGTGCCGGGCGATAAGGCCCCGCTGCACGGCTGCCCACGGCTCGCTGTCGGCTCCGACGGCATCGCGCAACCGCGTCAAGGTCTGGATCTGCCCTCCCGTCACCCGACCCGAGCCGGGCGAGCCGAACAGCATCGCGGCGACTTCGTTCGGGCTCGCGTCTCGCTCCACGATCCGCCGGAGGTTCGCGCCGGCCGTATCCCCAGGCCCGCGCGGCTTGAAGGTCTGCTGGTGCTCGCGGAATAGCCCACGCGCGCGCTGCATCGCTTCCAGGGGGGCGGTGTCGCCGATCGGCAGGGCGTCGGACGTAGCCCGTGCCGTCGCCCCGTCGAAGGGGATATCCTGGACCGGATCGGTAGCTCGACCGACGGATGCAGGCTCTCGCGCAGTCAGGGCGGCCTCGTAGGCGTCCACCGGGTCGGTGTGTCGCCCGAGGACCATGTGCTCGGCCGCTTCGTTCAGCGCCGTCCGATCAAGGTCTCGCGGCCCGATCCCGTAGCCCTCAAGATCGATCGCCATACGCCGAGCCTGCCGGACCACGAGGTCGGCGTGCGCAGCGTTCTGATCCGACACGGTATCGGCGGCCCGTCTGGCGCCGGTCTGAGCCTCGTCACCCATCCGCAAGGTCGGCCGACCACCGACCCGCTCGGCCTGGATCGCGTTGTGCGCCCAATCGGCGACGTCCCGAGACGAGGCCGCACCGTCCATGCCCGGCGGCAGGAAGTTCTCTTCGGCCAAACGAACCCGAATTTGATCCCAGGTTGGCGCGTCGTTGCGGGCGAGCGTGCCCTGCCCCGGCACGTACAGACGATGGAGGTCGGCCGCGCGTGCCTCGGCATCCAGCGGTACGCCGCCGGATCGGGCGAGGAACCGGGTCAGAGTTTCAGGCTCGCCAACGCGCATAGGAGCCCCGCCGGCGGCCGGAAACGGCGCGGACGGTGCGTCGAGGCTCGCGGCCCCGGGAAAGCCGTCTGCGGCCACGCTGGCGGCTTTAGGGGCCGGGCGGTTCAGGAGGCCTGCCCCCGCAGCGTCGGACAGGTGGTTGTCGAATTCCTCCATGATCCGGCCGAGGGACCGGCGGTCGGTCGGGTTCTGCGCGGTCGAGCCGTACAGTGCGCCGAGGCGCTTCCGAAGCTGATCGACCTGCTGGAGGTTCGGTCCCTCGCCGGGCGCCAGGTTGAAGATCTGCGGCACCGCGTCGAGGTCGGCGATCGCCCGGGTGGCGGCCGGCGTCAGCCTGTCGTCGAGCGGCACGTCGGCACCGAGGCGGCTGCGGACGCGGCTGCCCAGCATGTCGAGGGCGCCGGGGTCGAACTGGTGCGGATAGGCCGCAACGTCGTCATAGGCGGCCCGGTATCCAGCCTTGCCCTGCGCGGCGGCGTCTCGGAGGCCCTGTGAGGCAGCAGTCGCCCCGTCGAGGGCATCGGTATCGCCACGGCCCCGCACGGCCCGCAGGGCGTCATCCTGCACCCGCTGCGCGATACTGGCACGCTCGGCATCGGACTGGACGACCTGCCGAGCCCGGTCCGCCACGGCCTCGAACGCCTGCTGTGGGTTGTCGATCCGCGGGGCGTCACCCGCCGCCATACCGAGAAACCGATCCCGGGTGCCGGCGAGCGCATCGGCCTGCCGCGCCGCGAAGTCCTGTCCGATGTCCTGAGCGCGCGGCCCGGACTGCCCGGCTAGCGCGCGCCCCTCCTTCGCCAGGGCTCGAGGATCCTGCATCGCCTGCCCACGAGACAGCGGTAATCCGAATTCGGCCGCCTGCGCCTCGCGCGCCGCCGCTGCCGACGGCCCCTTGGCCGCGAACGTCGTGTCCAGGTGCCGCGCCAGCTCAGGCGTGATCGCAGCGGGGTCTATCCCAGCCTCGTGCAGAGCGGCAGTCGCCTGATCCGTCAGGGCCCCGTCGGCCGTGCGGAACGGGACGTTGCGGGCGAACAGGCGCGAGACCGCGGGCGCGGCCTTATCGATGATGGCGCTACCGGCTGCTCCGAGACTACCACCGATGCCGGCAGCGATCGTCGCGCGCGTGAGATCCTTGCTGTCCGCGAATTCGGATGCCGCACCGTATCCGAACCCAGTCCCGAAATTAGCGAGGGCCCGCGCTCCGAACCCCGCTCCTTCTGCAGCCTTGAAAGCCGGCAGCGAGACCGCTCCTGCCCCGATCCCGGCGACCGTGCCGGCGATGGCGGTTTTCGGGTATTGGCGCGCCAGGGCGTCTTCCTGGTCCTTCGCCAGGGTGTAGTTCTCATCGAAGGAACGCCCGTTGCCGACGCCCGGCAGAGACGCGATTGCTGCTCCGGCGTTCCTCGGGAGGTTCAGGCCGAAAGCGTTGCCGGCCCGCATGGCGAAAGCAGCGCCGGCATTGAGGGCGGACGGCGCCCCTACCAGCGCCTCGTCCGCCGTGCGGCGCAGGGCCAAGCCCTCCGGCGTCGAGGTGTCCAGGTTCGACGCCATCGGCCCGCTGCCGAACCGCTGGTCGAAGCTCGCGGCCTCGCCCGGTCGAGCGGTAAACGGGTTCAGCGCGTCGTTGGTCTGACGCCGGCTAGCGGGTGAGCGCGTCGCCTTGAACGCCTGGAACTCGGCCGGGTCGAAAGCATCCCCGGCGGGGGCAGCATCCTGCGTGGGCGCGGCTAGTCCCGACTTGAACGCGGCGAACTCAGCGGGGTCGAAAGCGAGACCGGCACTCATTTCAGAACCTCGACTCCGGCCCCTGTAACCGCCCACACTTGCCCGTCCCTCAGGATCGCGAGCGCCCCATGGCCGACGAAGACGTGCGTACCTCCCACCTCACGGTGGAGGAGTTCTGGTGGGCAAGCGCTTTTCTGGCGAAGGCCGTATGCGCGCACATGCCCTTCCAGCAGCGCGCCGCTGCGCTCGCTGCTGTTGCCAGCACCCTCGATCAGGACGCCCGAGCCATGCCCGACGGCAACCGTATCCGAGCCATCCTGCTCGGGGCCTCGAAGCATGTCATGCACCTGGAGAGCGGGTCGGCCGATTAGCTCGGGGCGAGGGCCAAACAAGCGATCTTCGTCGAGATCCGCCACGTCAGTAGCCCTCGCTGTGAAGCTGCTGGTAAGCCTGCGCCTTGCTCATCCCGGAGCCGACGAGCTGCCCGAACCGGTCAGCCGGCGAGACCGCACCGGGCCGGTTCGAGGGCGACGGAGGCGGCAGCGCCGGAGCGCCGGACTGGCCGCCGCTCAAGGCACCCTGCGCGGCCGCAGGGCCTGAACCAGGGCGGTAATAGGTGCCCTCCCGGATCTGAGCCGCCCGGCTCTCATTCTGCTGCTGCCGAAGCTCGGCAGCGTCGATGGCACGCTGATAGATTTTCACGCGCAAGGGATGCGGCAGGTTCGAGGAGCCGGCCACGTCGAGGAGGATCTTGCGCTCGCCCTCGGTCGGGTTGCCGCCGAAAATGCTCTTGAGGTTCGTCAAAGCGTTCGTCGTGACGAGGTTGTCGAGGTCAAGCGTCGCCTGCCCCGCCTCATTGCCGGGGATCAGGCTCATGGCCCTCCCGCGCTCGCTCGCCAGAGGACCGGCATACGCTTTGGCCGACAGCTCTTTGGCCTGCTCCAGCATGTTGATGGATGCTCGCGCGGACAGCGATGCGTTGTCGGCCGTGTCGATCGCCTTCTTGTCCCCCGCCGACATGTCGCGATCGGCGCCGATCTTTCCGGCCCCCACGAACGAGCGATAAGACGGCGTGCCCTCGACGAGACCCAGCCCTGGCGCAGCCTCTCGGCGAGCATCCATCTGCGCCCGGAGCTTCGCGCCTTCGTCAGCGCCCTCGCGGGCGGGGGCGGTGAACACCGGCTGGTTGGTCGCGGTATCGTACAGCGTCGTTCCGGCAGAGACCGCCGTCGGCGCCCGCGGGTTCACGTAGAACGGAGCCCGCTCGCCCGGCGCGATCGCGGCGTTGCCGGGCGCCACGATGGTCGGTGTCAGCGGCTTCCGCAGCTCGTTCTTGTAGTCGACCAGCGAGCCGGCGAAACCCTGGCTGCGGGCGAACATGTACTGTTTCACGTCGTCGGGAAGATTGGTCTGCTGCAGTTCATTGTGAAGCAGCGTCGAGACCATGCTGCGCTGACCCTCATCGAGGCCCGGCAAGGACCCGAGACGGATGAGGTACTGCACTCGCTGACTGGACCCCGGCACCATCTGCCCGATCGGAGCCGCCACCTGGGGCGGGAGCCCCGCCTGCGCGAGGTGCTGCGGCGCCTGCGCGGAGAGCTGCGCACGAGCCTCCGGCGACGGGCCGGCGCCGTCCTGGCCCGGCATGGTCATGACGCGAGACGGCGCCGGGGCTCCAGGACCCGGCAGCGAAGGGGCGGGTGCGGGCGGCATCGCAGGCGCGGCCGTGGGTGCCAGCGCGCCGCGCGGTCGGTTCACCGCCTCGTTGTCCGAGGATGGCAGGGCGGGGCCCTGCGGCTGGAGCGGGGCGCGCGGCTGCGGGCTACTCAGACCGGCAGGCAGGGACGCAAGCGACCCCGGCATGGGCTGCGAGCCCGGCGGGATCTGAAACTGCGCGTTCTGGGCATTGGGAGCCGGGAGGTCCGCCTGCGGATCTGCGGAAGCCACGGGGCGAGATGCCGGAGCGCCACCCTGCGGCACGATCCCGTAGACGTTCGAGGGGTACATCCCCATGCGGCCCTCAAGAGCCTGCGTCTGGGCCTCGTCGTCAGCGACTTGCACGGGTCGGTTGGGGTTGAGCCCCGAGACCGGCGCGCGGGTGAGCGGCCCCGGCGCAGTCGGCATCTGCGCGGCGAAGGATGGATCCGCGCTGGCCGTCTGCGGCGCGCCACGGCCCCCGCCGCCGAAGCTGCGAGAGAAGTCCTGCATCACCTGGCCGGCTGACTTGGGACTGCCGTCACGATTGAAGAACACCGGGCGGTTGGCCGCAACCTGGTCGGGGTTCACGTAGGCCGAGGCCGGCACATCCGGGTTGTTCAGCGTCCCGGCCACGAAACGCCGCCCGCCACCCGAGCCGAAGATGTGCATGCTGTACCGGGTGGCGTCGTTCACCGGCAGGCCGGATTTCGCCAGCAGGCTCTCATTCTCGGCCGTGAACGCCTTGGTCGCCCGGACCATCTGCTCGGGATCGGTCCGACCGTCGGTGTTGCCCGTGACCGGCGTCAGGCCGAGGTCAGGATACCGCTGGGCGACGCTGTTCCAAGTGCCCTTCGTGAACTGGCCGAGGCCGCGCGCCGAGGAGCCGGAAGCCTGCGCCGTCGGATCGTTGCCGCTCTCGCGCTTGAACAGGCCGGTCAGGTAGCCACCGGACGGCCCATCCGTGTCGAGGAACGACGGCACACCGCCGACCGGAGCCTGGCGAGGCGCGCCAGGGGCGCCGACGGGGCCAGCGGTATCGAACCCGCCGCCGTACATGCTGGTCAGGCCGGCAATGCCCGCGCTCGCCGCCTTCTGCTGTTCCTGCGCCTGCCCCAGCTTGAGCAGGTTGAGGCCGACCGTCGGGTCTCCGGCATTGAACGCCGTCCTCGCCGCGCCGGCATAATTTCCGCTCTGGATGTCGTCGCCGAGCTTGCTGAGCGCGCTCTGCCGATAGGCGTCCTGGTAGTTGTCCGAGTAGGACTTGCCGACCTTGCCGAGCATGCCCGCGATATCGAGGACCGGGAGTCCGAAGCCGCCGCTCATACCACCCTCACCCGAAGAGACTGCCGATGCCGGAGAACAGAGCGCCGCCCAGCGTCCCGCCTGAACTCTTCCCAGCGAGACCCGCCGCCGTACCCGCGGCGCTGCCGGCACCGCCGACGCCGAGACCCAGCAGGCCGAGGCCGCCGCTCAGAATGTTTGCCCCGGCCGCATTTTCGCTCTGGGCCAGATTGTTGTTGTTCTGGGTCAGCGAGTTGGTGGCGTTGTTGATGACCCCCGACTGCGCAGCGCCGAGCGCGGCGAGGTTCTGGGCGGCGCTGCCGTAGAGGCCAGCCGTCCCGGTTCCGCTGCCGACATTGAGCGACGACTGGCCCGTTCCCAGGTTCGCGTAGGAGGAACCGAGCGACGTGCCGAGCCCCACGTTGTTGGTGTTCAGGGCGTTGCCGAGGCCCTGGTAGAGCGATCCGAGAGAGCTGCCCTGCCCGGTGTAAAGGGTGCCCATGGCGTTGCCGCCGGCTGTGGCGAGACTGGCCTGCGCCGCACCGAGCCCGGTGTCGTTGCTCGCCAGGGCGTTGCCCAGGTTCTGGCTGATGCCCGAGAGCGCGTTGCCCTGCGCCTGGGAGATCCCGGCCAGACCGGTCCCCTGAGCCGCATCGTAACTGCCCAGTTGGTTTCCGAGACCCTGGTTCACGGACGAGAGCTGGTTGCCCAGGTTCTGCGAGATCCCCGACAGAGCCCCCGCCTCGTTCTGGCCGAGGCTGCTCAGCGCGGATCCGTAATTCTGGGAAGCATTCCCCTGCGCCGTCAGCCCGGAAGCCTGCCCCTGGATGCCGGTCTGATAGAAATTCGATCCGTTCTGAAGGTTTGAGACGTACTGCTGGTAACCTTGAGAAGCTAAACCATTGGCAGTCGACAAAATATCGGCGGTCGCGTTGCCGCCCGCGAGACCGCCGCGCGCCGCAGCACTGCGCTGGACCGAGCCGAGTGCCTGGTCGAGGGCGTACTGATACCCTGGCGCCGCTGTGAAATTCTGCTCTGCGGCCTGCGAACCGGCGGCGCCGTTCGCGCCGATCGCGTTCATGTAGTTCGTGTACGCACCGGCCCCGCCGGAGACGAGCGGGTTATAGGCAGCCGTCGCCTGCTCGAGATAATCCTGCGTCTGACCGTACTGGTTGCCCAGATCCGTGCGCGCCTGCCCGTAGTTCGAAGTCGTGTCGCTGCGCGCTTGCCCATACTGATCCTGGAGGGCCTGCGCAGCCAACTGGTATTGAACGCCAGTATCCGACTTCGCGGAATTGTATCCCGCCGAAAGCTGGTTCGCAGCGTTGCCGTAATTGGTGTTGATGGCGCCGGCCGCGTTGCCATACTGGTTCGTCAGGTCGGAAGCGGCGTTCCCGTAGCCCTGCCCGATCAGGTTCTGCGCGTTGGCATAGCCACCCCCGACCGCACCGAGGGCGCTGCCGTAGCCGCCGCCGATGGCGCCGAGGGCGCTGCCGTACTGCTGGTTGAGCGCGTCCTGGCCGGTGGAATACCCCGCATTCAGGGCGATCGCCTGGTTTCCGTAGCCCGATCCCAAGCTGGAGATGCCGGCATTGTAGCCCGCACCGAGCGCTGGCAGAGCGTTGTTAAACAGCAGCCCGTTGGCGCTGTTGTACGCATCGCCCAGCGTAGTATTAGCCTGGGTCTCGCCCGTGCCGATCGCATACTGGTTGTTCTTGGCGGCGGTCTGGCTGGCCGCTCCCGTGAAGAGGTCGAGCAGGCCCATCAGTGTACCGTCTGGCTAGGGGGCGGGAGCAGGAGCATCGGCGCCGGAAGCGGCTGCGCCTTGGGCTTCGGCGCTGCCGAGCGCGGCGTGAGCCACGGGCAGTCAGGGCCGGTCATGGCCCAGACCTGGGCGTCCAGGGTGCCGCGGTAGAACCGGCGGGCGGTGCCCTCGAACTGGAACCGGGCACGGCGCGCGAGGTCGGCGAGGTCGGGGCGATCAGCCGGGATCCGCACCACGACTCGGCACAGGCCGAGGCCGAAGAACGCCCACTTGCAGACATCGACGATCAGCCCGCGCGTGAGCACGCCCGGGTCGGCGAGAACGATCAGCTCGGCCTCGTTGTCGGGATGCGGGCTGTGCAGGACGAAGAGGGCGCCGCGGTTGAGATCCGGGCGGATGCAGCGGATCCACGTCGGCTCATAGCCGAGAGGCCGCCCAGTTTTGGCGTTGATCCAGGTGGCGACCTTCTCCGGCGTGTCGTCGAACTCCACGACGATGCGACCGGTCGGGTTCGCCATCGGGCGCAGGGCCTGAGCCATCCGCTCGTGCCGGCTCTGCCGCAGCACCTCCCGCGGATCTATCCCCGCGTCGCGGAGGATTCCGTCCAGGGTCAGGTCCTCGCCCTCGCCGGTCGGAGGCGCCTGGTCGAGCTCGAACCCCTCGGGGAGATCGGCGCCGGCCATCACGCGGCCCTCGGGATGGCGACGCTCAGCGGGCGGTCGGGGGCGACGGCCGGCTGGCGCGCTACATCGGCGGTGCGAAACGAACCGATGGAGCTGTGTTGATGAGCACCGAGACCAAGCCGCCGCCGATCGAACTCGAAGGCGCCGCTGCGGCTCCCATCCTCGTGTTCGATGAAGCGCCCGTGTTCGGCGTGATGGTCGGCATGGGCCGCGTGACGCTCACCGCCCTGATCCAGGACGAAGACGGGAAGGGCGGCGTCAAACAGCGGCGGGTGGCTATCGCGCACCTGCGGGGCAACGCCCTGGCGTTCGCCGAGCTGCGCAACGCCATCAACGGCATGGAGATGCTGGCGGCGCCACAGCAGGGCGGCGACAAGCCCAACTGAGCCGAGCAGGGCGAGGGCGGGCGGGCGGCGCATCACGCGGCCACCTGCAAGGGCTGGCGAGCGCCAGGAGCGGCTGGCGGGGGCGGGTCGCGGTCACTGTCGTTGGCGATCACCTTGAGGCCCGCCATCAAGGCGCGCCGGACCACCTTGGACAGACCACGCGGTGCATCACCGGCAGCGGCGTCCAGATCGCGCCGGAGATCCGGCGGAAGACGAAGATGAAGGGTCTCAGTGTTGGCGAGGCGCACGGTGCGGCTCCCGAGATAGCGGTCTCAGGGAGCAAACACCCGATGACGAGCTTGTGCTACATCATCAATATTGACGCGAACACAAACAGCACTTATGGCACGCTGAACATTGTGCGGTTGAGCAACTGCGACAATAGTGCGCAGGCATCAACGATCAATGATGTCCTTGAGCGAACGCGGATGAGCGTCGATACCTTCTGCGACTGGCGGGTCAGATCGCGTCGATTTGTAGAGATGTAGGTTTCCAGGCGCTTCCTCGATTAAATCTCCCCGGTCGAGCGCCGCTTTTGCCTCGATCTGCGCCCGCTCACGATTTGCTTCATCTTCTTCGACGCTCGGGCCCACCAGCACCGTTCGACCGTCGCCGCTGTAGAGATTGCGGATGCGCCTTGCCGCGGTATCGTTGGCCGCGTCGTCCTCATGCCAGTTGGAAAGCCATAGCAGGCGCTGAGCGGCAATTTCATACCCAAGATGAGCCGGCGGATAATCAAGCGTCCGGGCGCCAAGCGGGGCCAGCGGAGGCTCTACCTTCGTCTCCGTGTCTTCTCCGCGCCAGAGAAAACGATCGGCTACCAAGTTAAGTGCCGCGCGAGCGGCCGTGCGCACTTCGATTTCATCACGAGACCGGCTGTTAGCAGCCTTGATCGTGTTGAACAGCGTGTCGGCAACCGCTTCCATCAGATGCGCGAACGCCGGCGAGCCCCGCATCACGGCACGCAGTTCGTCCGAGAAAATCCCAGGCAACGGATCGCCAAGCTTTTGGTGAGGCCCTGCCTCGAAGGACTGCTCAAGCCGACGCTCGACTTCCTGCGTGATCGAACGGTCTCCCTGCAAAGCCGCCTCATCGAGCTTGCGCCGAAGCTCTGCGGTCGTGCGCAGGTTCAACGGAGACCGCTTCGCCTCCGCATCCGACATTTTTCGCGTCATGGAGCACCTACCAAGCTGCAGCACTCTGCGTAACACATCGGTACGTGAACGCAACGTGTCTAGACATGCGTCGCGTTCCGCTCTACACCTTACGAACAGCACGTAACATCGCGTGCATCGGACGTGAGGCCGCAATGGAAGCTGAGCCAGAACGCACCGGTCGCCGAGCAGGCGACGGCACCCGAGCCCTCAAGCGCATGCGCGCCGGGCTGAACGTGTCGGTCCCCGATTTCGCTGATTTCCTCGGGTGCAGCCCCAATCACCTGTGGGGGCTGATCCGCGCCAAGAAGATCAAGGCCGCCATGGTGGACGGCGTGACGTCGATCCCAGCCCACGAGGCACTGGCACGCTCGGGCGCTGAGACGATCGCCGCCTGACCCCGCGAGATCGGCGGGGCGCTGCCCCGTCGTGCCGGATCTAATCCGCGCCGTGCCGGCCGGCGCTCCACCAGCCCCATCCCGAGAGCAGACAAAAGTCGGCCCCGCACAAGCTGGGCGCTCGCCGGGGCCGAATAGGTCAAGAACTGTGTCTTCATCACATAGCGTTCGGCGGCCGCGTCCGCAATCCGTCCCGACGTCCCTTTCTGATCTGCCACCCGTCGAGGACCTGCGCACCCGCGCCGTTCTCAGCTTGGTCCGTAGTCCAGCGCTCGCCGCGGTGATCGGCGGATTGGCCTACACAGTTTCGGAGCGGCGGATATGAGTGCCGCCGCCATCACGACCTCGCGCGCCGGAGACGGCGCGCCCCTCGCCTTGGCGTTTGAGGCTGCTGCCGAAGCGGCCGAGGTCGCCCGCACCTACAGCGAGACCGCGGCCGCGTTCGCCGCGATCGGTGACAGGCGCGGGTTGGCCTACGCCCTCCGGTGCGCCAGCGCGGCGCTCCTCACCGCCAGCCAGGCCGTCGAGACCATGCGCCCGTCCGATGGGGGCGGCCGATGAAGGCACATCCCATCCCCTCGGCCGAACGCGAACTGTTCGCCTCAATGCTCGAATGCACCCGTCAGGGCGCGGAGATCCGGCGCCGCGTGCGCCGGGTCAACCGGCGACTCGCCCGCCTGAACCTTCGCCTAGAGGGCGGCCGATCCGGCTACGCGATAGCCGACCGGGTCAGCACGTTGTGCGAGGCGTTCGGCCTGACCCTAGACCAGGCAGAAGCGTGGGCACTCCAGCAGGACGGGGGCGCTCAATAATGGCGTCTCTCCTGCAATTCCCGCGGCTTCGGGCCTACCGGCCCAAGCCCACCGCCGTCCGGCTCGCCTTCGATTTCAACGAGTGGTGCGCCGAGCTTTTCAGGGACGGCAAGCTGGCGCGACGCATCCGCTGCGCCTCGCTGGACGAGGCCCGCGCCGAGATCGCCTGCCAGGAGGCTGCCGGCCTGCGGCGGTTGCCTGACGCGCCGATGCCGGAGCCGATTGGCGTGGAGGACATCACCTGATGTCCGACGCACCCGTCCCCGTTCCGCTCCCCCCAGAGCTGTTCGCCATCCTGAAAGCGGACCTCCGCTACTTCAGCCGCCGCCCAAGGCGTCGCCATCGTCTGCGCCTCGCGGGTGCATGCGAGATTGAGGAGGCCCGCTGTAAGGTCGGGCTCATCCTGCCGCCGGCAGGCGTGCGGGTGTTCTGCGCAGTCCATCGCACCGCCCCGGGCGGCGTCCATCGCGCGATTGGCTTTGCCATCGACGTGGGCGAGGTGGATTTCGACGAGAAGACCGCCGCTCGCGCCTACGCCCGGCTCAATCCGCAGGACGTGACGACGCTGCCGAGCGGCGCAGACCTGTGGCACGCCGTGCCCGCTCCCGCCGCGATCGGCGGGTAACGCATGACAGTCCAGCCGCCCCCTCCCTCAGGCGTCGAGGGCCTGACCCCGACCCAGGTGCGGGCGCGGCTGGCTCAAAACGGCTGGACTGGCGCGTTGCCGATCCATGCCCACGACAGCGGGCATTCGTCCCGGGGTAAGGCTCCCGGGATCAAGGGCTGGCAGCAGCGCGCCCAGTTCGAGGGGCCCGAGACCACCGCGGCCGACCTAAAGGATTGGGAGCGCAAGGAGCGCCAGTGGCCCGGCACCGGCATCGCCTGCGGGAACGTGGCGGCGATCGACGCCGACTTCGCCACCGACCCTGCGTTGGCCGAGACCGTGACCGCGCTGGCCTTCGAGGTGTTCGGCCCGACCCCGTTCCTGCGCCAGGGGCAGGCCCCCAAGGTCGCCCTACTCTACCGAGCCGCCGAGGCGATGCCGAGCCTGCACCTCAAGGCCGCCGACGGCTCCGGCGACGGCATCGACATCCAGTGCCAGAGCACGCAGGTCGTGGCCTTCGGCGTCCACTGGAAGACGTTGAAGCCCTACGCCTGGATCGGCGCCGAGAGCCCGCTGACGGTAGGGCCGGACGAAGCCCCCGAGATCACGCAGGCCCAGGTCGACGAGTTCGTGACCCGCCTGCGTGGCGTGGTCGAACTGAACGGCACCGGCGGCCGGAAGGGGCAGGGCGGCGGCACCGGTGGCGGCCAGATTGTGCGCAATGCCGACGGCAAAGTGATCGACGGCCGCGAGTACCACCTGACGCGAGTGGTCTACTCGACCGCCTTGGCGATGAAGGCCGACGGCATTGAGATCACGGTCGGCGAGCTGACCGTGCGGGCCTGGGAGGCGTTCAAGGCCTCGACCGTGCTGGACGATGCCCGCTGGTCGCCCGAGGCCGCCAGGATCAAGGCCGTCGCCCTCCTCGACCGGGTGCGCCGTCGCCTCGTCAGCCTCGACCCCCAACCGGCCGACGACGGCGAGACGGGCGAGCCGACCTATCCCGACGCCCGGGTGTCCGTCGCTGAAGCTGAGGCCGCGACCGCCGCCATTGTCACCGGGTTCTTCGGCGAGCACGTTCCGACCTGGAAGCGCGAGATCGCCGACTGGAAGGTCGAGGTCGAGGACGCCAAGGACCGCAAGCAGGACGAGCCCGAACGGCTGGATCCGGTCTCGTGGGCCGCCCGGGTCGAGACCGCGATCGGCAAGACCGCGCTGGCGATCAAGGGCGCCGCCGAGGCAGCTAAGGCCGGCACCGGCATCGTCTACGCCGCCCCAATGCACAGCCTGCTCGCCGAACTGGCCGACCGGTTCGCGGCCGAGGGCATTCAGGCTCGGGTCTACAAGGGGTACACCTCACCCGACCCGGACGCGCCCGACCTGGCGATGTGCCTCGATATCCCCGCGATGGAGGATGCGAAGGCCGCTGTCCGGCCGATCCCCTCTACGGTGTGCGAGCGCAAGGACAAGGCGTCAGGCGAGAAGTTTTACTGCCAGTTTCACAGCCGCTGCGGGATGGAGCGCCAGCGCCAAGCCAACGCCCCAGTCTGGCTGGTGCCGCACGCCCTGCTGTTTCAGGCCCGCCCCGGCGCGATCCCGGCCCCCGACGCCCTGGTGATCGACGAGGGGATCACGATGGGCGCCCTCCCCGACAAGCCAGCCCGCATGTCCCTCGACGCCATCGAGCGCGCTCCAGTCGAGCCGCACTACACGGATGTGATCTTCACCAACGCAGCCAACGACCTCGAAGCGGCGCGGGCGAACCTGCTGCGGGCTCTGCGCGACCACGAGGACGACGGGCCGCTGCAGCGTGCGATCCTGCTGCGCCACGGCGTGACCGCCGCGGCTGCCGGCGGCGCTTACAAGCTTGAATGGGACCGGTTGCGAGACCCAGGCATCACGCCGGGCATGGACCCCAAGACCCGCAAGGCGAGCGCCGCCACGGTCGGGCAGCACAACCAGGATGTGAAGATGCTCGCCGGGATCTGGCGCGAGCTGCGGACCTTCCTGGTCAGCGACGCCGACGCGGCCGGGCGCCTGTCGCTCCGGTACGACGAGGAGACCGCAACCCGGACGCTCGACCGTCGGTCGCTCAACACCGTGCGGTCGTCGTGGAGCGCCCCGGCTCTGCTGATCGACGCGACCCTGCCCGACGCCCCGCTGCTCGAGCCCGTCATGGGCCACCGCGTCGAGGTGAAAGCCGACATCACCGCCAGATGGAGCCCGCACGTGAAGGTTCGGCAGATCCTCAGCGCGCCCGTGACGGCGCGCAAGCTCGGCATCATCGACACTGACGAGGAAGCCGACGGCGAGACCCCGGGGGCGCCGAAGCGGGTCATCACCGACCTGTTGCGGCTCACCCGCCTGCGCGCCGCCCTGGTCTGGCCGCGCATCGTCGTCGTCATCGCCCCGATGCGGCTGATTGAGCGGCTGAAAGACATAGGCCTGCCCGAGAACGTCGAGACCGCCCACTTCGGCGCCGTCGCTGGGATCGACCGCTGGGCCAGCGCCGCCGGATTGATCTGCGTCGGCCGGCTGCAGCCCGGACCCGGCACCGTCGAGCCCCTAGCCGGCATCATCACCGGCACGGTGCCCCACGCCATCTCGCCGAACCCTAAGGGCGGCGGTCGCTGGTACCCGCGGGTTTCCGGCGCCGTGCGCCTTGCCTCCGGTCAGGGTGTGCGCGTCGAGCGCGGCCAGCACCCCGACAGCATGGTCGAGGCCCTGCGCTGGCAGATCACCGAAGCGGGACTGATCCAGGCTATCGGCCGCCTGCGCGCCCTGCGCCGCGGCTCGGAGGCGCCGGCCTTCCTCGACATCATCAACGACGTGCCGCTGCCGCTCAGCGTAGACACCACCGAGGCGTGGGACGACGCCAAGCCCGGCGCCTGGGCCGAGATGGCGTCCGAGGGGGTGCTGCTGGAGAGCGCCACCGACATCATGGCCTGCTTCCCCGAGGCCGGCGCGACGCACAAGGCGGCGCGAGAAATGAGCCTTCCGACGTTTGCCCTAACGTCTATAATTAAGTCATTTATAGACGTAGGGGCAAACGTCAGACGCGCCTCGTACAAGCGCCTTGGCCGCTTCGCGCCAGCTGCCGCCGTCCTGCTCCCAACCGCCCCTGCCGACCTGAAATCCTGGCTCTCAGACCGCCTCGGCGCGATCGAGTGGGTGAAGATCGAGGAGCCAGAGGCGCCGAAGGCCGCCGAGCCGCAGCCCTCGCCTGCCACTGCGCCCCGTTGGCCGCGCTGCGCCGACCTCGCCCCCGAACTGGCTTCCGCCTACCGCCTTGTGGTCGACGTACCCGCGCCGCCGCTCACGCCGCACGTCCCCGTAATTCCTGAGATCATCCGCTGGCGCCCGCCCCCGCGAAGCCCCCAGCAGCATCTGCGCGTCGTCCATCTAGAGGCCGCAGAATGATCCCCGCCGCCGACTCCTGGGGCCCGTTCGCGGTCGACCTCGATCCGGCTGAGCGCAAGGCGCGCCTCCGCTGCCTGCGCGCGATCGTCCACCTGTCGACCGGCCCTCGCGGCGCCGCTCTCACTGATCTGCTGCTGCGGGCTGAGCGGGACGACGTGCTCCTCGAACCGGCCCTGTCCGGCCTCGCCGGCCTCGATCCGCTCGATAAGCGCCGCGTCTGGGCGAGCTACGCCGCCTTCAACCGTCCCGCCGCCTGAAAGGAGCCGCCATGCCCCGCAAGCCCGACCCCGACCGCACGCTCCACGCCGGCCGCACCTCTGCCTCGCGCGCGTGCGCGCCCGTGAGCGAGCAGAGTGTGCAGAGCGCGAGCCACGATAGCCTCGAAATGGCCGCCGACGCCCTGCTGCGCATCGTCGTGACCGGCGAGCGCCAGCGGAGCGCCGCCGCCAACTCAGATTGGCAGAAGGGCCGCCCCTGGACCGACACTCTGGCGCAGCCGTCGACCGACATCCTCGACGTGCTGGGCCTTGCCACGGACCCGATCGGCACTGCCTGCCGGGCCGAGCTGCGCCGGATCGGTCATGCCCTGCACGCTGCCGACCCGGGCGAGGACTTCGCCGCCCTGGAGGTAGAGATCGCCGAGATGGACCCGACGCACGCTGGCTGGCGCGCGATGGTGCTGGAGATGGCGTGGGCCGGGATCGGAGGGCCTGTAGTATGACCACCGCCAGCATCCTCGCCCTCGTAGAGAGCATCGAGCAGCGCGGGGCCGACGCACCGGCCACTCTCGCCTTCCGGAGCGCCCTAGTCCGCAAGCTCCGCGAGGCGCACGCGGCCGGCGGTCCCGCAACCCTCGACGCCATACGGCGCGAGATCACGGCCGCGGACCCCCGCCGGACCAAGGCCCGCGCTGCCATCCTGGCCGCCGCATGGTCCGGCTTGTTGGAGAGTAACGGAGATCCTGCGTGAGTGCGCTGTCCGCGACGCACCGGCTGCACTACTGCCCGCGAAGCGCCTGCTGGATCTCGGCCATGCTCGGCTTCTGGGCCGCAGCCATTCTCGTTTCCGAATGCCACGAGGACACTTGGGCGCGGCCCATGGGGGTAAGCTTCGAGGCGTCGGCTGGACTGATGGCCCCATTCTGCGCCAACGCGATCATACCGGCCATAAGAGCCAAGCCGATCGTAATGCTGGCGAGGATCGGCGTGAGGTGCCGCGCGTGCTCGCGCCACTCGTGGATCGCTGCACACCCGAAGGTGAAGGCCGCGGCTATCAAGACCGCGAACGCCTGTTCGGTCATGACATAGCCCACTGTCCCGAGATCCATTTCGATCACAGATGCGCGTATGAGAACGCACAATCCTTTGGTCCAACTTCCGTCCGGTCTCCGAGAAGACTACGCCCGGAGGCGATGATCTGGACGGTCTGTCGGCTATGGCATGCCGTCCGCGCCATGACCTCCAAATCGCGCAGATACGAAATCAGCAACTCGTGCGGAACTTCATCTGTGTTAAGAGCTTCGCCAACTTTCGAAGAAACGTTATGCTCAAGCTCGGCCCAGAAATTGCCGGGAGTTTCTGTTTGATGGATCATGGATGCCGCTTGTTCTGAAGGTGCGGACCCTTGTTGGCTATCAACGAGCTGAGTACTCCATCGGATGATGGGGTTCGAACCATTTTAATGGGCAGCTTTATTAGCCGCGAGCGCGCCGCCTTCAACGCCGGTATCGAAGCGGTCAGACAGATGGCGATGGTTTCGGCCGTCAGCCTAGAGGTTCGAGACGACGCCGGCCGGGTCCAGAACCAAGCCGCGGTCGCCGCGCTTCAGGCGTTGGCCGAGGGCGTCCGAGACCTGATGCTCACCGAGCCCGCAGCAGGACAGGAGGTCGGATCATGACAGACGCTTACGCCCGCAGTTCTCCGGGCATCCTGTGCGTCCTGTATCTGGAGCACGCCGCCCATGAGGCGGAGCAGGCTGCCCGCGACCCGCAGCGCTGGTTCCTCGCGCTCCCGCTGATGCATCTCGCGCTCGGCGCCATCCTGGTCCCGGCGCTTGCCGGATCGGCCAGCATGGGAGCGTACATCGAGGAGCACCAACGCGAGTGGGAAGCCTACTTCGACGCTCTGGACGATGAGGATCATCCCTTTCCCGATGCTGATCACATGCAGCCGGTCTCTGCCTTGCTGCGCCGTGTCCAGAAGAAGAAGGAGCCGGAGATGCAGGGCCGGCCCGTCGTGCTGACGCAGCAGCAGAAGAAGGACCTCGGCCGCTTCACCTACTACCGGAACCAGTTGGAGCACGTCAGGCCGGGCGGCTGGAGCCTGGAAGTCGCGGGCCTACCGCGCGTCCTCGCAGCAGTGGCCGAGGTGATCCATCAACTTCTCCAAGAGCGGCGATGCTGCACGGACCTTGAAGAGCAGGACGAAGTTCGAGCGGAACACGCGATTACCCAGATCCGAACTATGGCCGCCGGCCGCTCTCACCAAGGAGATGCAGATGCTGGTGCTTGAGCTGCGGCGCCACCCAGACCATTGTTATCCCGTTGATATCTACAACGGATCGGAGGCCGAAGCCGGCCACGGAGCAGGATCATGACGACGGGCAGGCAAGGCTTCCAGCAGGGGCAGAGCGGCAACCCCGCAGGCCGGCCGAAAGGCGCCCGCAGCCGCGCCACTCAGGCCCTTGAGCAGATCCTCGACGGTGACGCCGAGGCAATCCTCAACAAGGCCGTGGAGATGGCGAAGGACGGCGATCCGACCGCCATGCGCCTATGCCTAGACCGGCTCATCCCCGTCCGCCGCGATCGCCCCATCACCTTCACGCTGCCGCCGATCGACAAGCCGGCAGACCTCACCCGGGCGACGCACGCCTTGATGCAGGGTGTGGCTGCCGGCGAGATCACGCCGAGCGAGGCCGCCGAGCTGTCGAAGCTGGTCGACGCGCACGTGAATGCCATCAAGACGGCGGACCTCGCCGAACGCCTCGCTCGGATCGAGGAGGGCGGGCTGTTATGATCGTCAACCTGGAGCGCCGCATCCGGAAGATCGAGGCACAGCGCTTCGCGGCCGATCCCGCCCTCAAGGCCATGTCCGACGATGAGTTGGCGCAGGCCCTGCGCGAGGCGTCCGACGACCCGGCCGACCACGCCTCTGCGGACTGGTTTCAGGCCGGGAACGACGGGCCGTTACCGCCCGGTGCGCTCGACGCCTTGCAGAGGAGCCTCTGACGATGACTACCAGCAGTTTCGAGAACCGCCTTCGTCGGATCGAGGTCCGCCGCATCTTCAGGGGCGAGATCGCCAGCGCCAACGATCGGCAGCTTATGGCGTTCATCCGCAGCGGCTATGCCGGCCTGAGAGCCGAGCACGGCAGCCTCGCCGAAGCGGCTTGGCACCTGCGCGAGACCGGGGATGCTGGAGACGCCGCCCTCGCCACCCTGATCGAGGAAGACATTGGAGGCCCGGATGCGCGGTTCCATTGAGGCGCGGCTGGCCAAGGCCGAGCAGCGGTTCCGCCACCGGATCCAGGGCGTTCACCGCTACACCGACGACGAGCTTGAGGGCCTGATCGCGGTTCTTCGACGGGCCGAAGCCGGCGAGGCCATCGACCCCGACCTTGAGGAGTGGGCCGTGAGCTTGATGCGCCGCGAGGGGCAGCTGCCCCGATCGGAGCCAAGGCTATGAGCATCATCGACCTGGAGCGCCGCGTTGCCCGCATCGAGGCAGGCCGCCGCGGGGGCGA
>NZ_JBYQEY010000007.1:0-43260 GCF_057836545.1 Methylobacterium sp. E-012
GAGGCCGCACCAAGGCCCGCCGTCTCAAGACGACCCCGGTGCTGCTCTTCCGGCGCGCGGCCAGAGCCGATCGCTGAGAGCATGGTGGGGCGGCAAGGTTAACGGATCCTCTACCGCGCTCGGGATGCGCGCACGCCAAACCAGCAGCCAGAGGCGCCGAGGCGGTAGCGGCATAGCCTGAGCCGTAAGCTAAGCGTTTATACGACAACGGCGCAGCAACCTTGAGGTCACTGCGCCGCTGGTCGGGCCGCCTGAGGGGGCAATGACGGCCACGACGAAACGGATACGCCCAGCCCCGCCTTCGCGGGGTGCGCCTGAGCACATCCAGTCGCATGTGGCTCGGTGGTGACACGCATCGACGACCATCTGTGGACGACGTCGGATGCCTCTGATTGGTCAAGGTTCAGGGGCGAGCGTGAGATGCCTTCTCCGATCTGGCATCGCCATGTTCGCCAGTTCCCACGCCTTCATCCACTATCATCGCGAGCGCTTGGCCGTGCTCCTGTCCTCGGCCCTGTTCTTGGCTGGCGCCCTGCCGCTGTTCTGGGCGATCGGCTGAACCTCTCAGCGCCTAATCCCAGAACGAAGAAACACCCCAGGAGCGGGTGCTCCCAGGGTGTCGCCGACCTCGCGGCCAGGGTGATCGAGCTGGGGGTGCGGAGGTCAGCCGATCGGCTGCTCTTTGGCGATGAGGGGCGGTGAGGAGGACCAACTACCCCTCGCCCGCCATCGCATCTCCCGGCACGGATGCCGGGAGCAGCGCGACCGGATCTCAGTACGAGCCGAACTTGTAGTTCAGGCCGGCGCGGACGACGGCGAACTCGTCGGAGCGGCGGCCGATGCCGCTGCTGTAGACGGCGGGGAAGTTGCTGGCGGCGTTGATGACGAACGCACCCTGGTTGCGGGTGTTGCGGTCGAGGTTGACGTACAGGCCTTCGACCTTGAGCGTCACGGCCGAGGAGCGGAAGAAGTTCAGGAACGAGTCGGTGGGGAGCGCGTACTCGACGCCGCCGCCGACCGCGTAGCCGGTGCGGAAGCTGTCGTTGCCGGCATAGCCGCCGAAGGAGCGGTCGGCGCTGCCCGAGCCGTAGGCGAAGCCGCCGGTGCCGTACACGAGGGTGCGGTCGAAGGCGTAGCCGAGGCGGCCGCGCACGGTGCCGAAGTAGTCGAGGCTCGACAGGCCGCGCGGGTCGGTGACGTAGTAGCCGGGGGCGAGGGCGCCGTTGATGAAGGCGTTGTTCCGGCTGCGGCCGAAGTCGAGGTACTGGGCATCGGCCTCGATGCCGACGACCACGCCCGAGCCCGGGGTGAACTGGTAGTTGTAGCCGATCTGGGCGCCGCCGGAGAAGCCGTCCTGGCTGCGGTTGCCGAAGGTGGCGGTGGTGCCGGCGGCGGCGTAGGGGGCCGGGACGCCGAAGGTGGAGTTGTTGTTGCTGCGGCTGGAGGCGTCGAACGCGTAGCCGGCGTTGATACCGAAGTAGGCGCCCGTCCAGGTGAACACCGGCACGGGGGTGAACACCGGCGGCGGGGCGGCGCGGCGGGGCAGGTCGGCGGCCGAGGCGGCGGCCGTCAGGGCGGTGAACGCGGCCAGCGAGGTCAGGAGCTTGGTCATAACGTAAGGTCCAAATTTCGATCTGACGATAAGGCTACCCGTCCGTAGATGAAATGGCTGTAGTTTTACGGACACACTGCCGGCTGATGACGTGGGACGGTATAGTAAACCATCCATGAACATGCGTTGCACGGTCGAAATACATTGCGATGTACACGACCGGTCGTCGTAACATCTCGGCAGTTGTTTGGTTGCAGCATCCCGTAACTTTGGCCCGCGGCTGTTGCCGAGATGCTACAGAAGCGATCCGCCGCCCTGCCACAGAATTGGCCCGCCATCGGGTATTCAGCCCCATCATGCCGATCCGGCCCGAGCACCGCTTTTTCTATCCGATCGACTGGCGCGAGCTATCGATGGCGATCTGCTTCGGCCGGGCGCAGGGCCGCTGTGAGAGTTGTGGGCGGCCGCACGGTCGGATGGTCTACCACCTCGGCGATGGGCGCTGGTGGGACGCAGACGCTAGCCGCTGGCGCGACGGCTGGGGCAGACGGATCCGAATAGATGCGGAGGCTGACATCCTTGGACGCGCTCGCCGGACTTGGGTGGTGTTGGCTGCAGCCCATCGGGACCACGACACCGCGAACAACGCCGACGCCAACCTCGCGGCCTTCTGCCAGCGATGCCATATGATCCACGACCGGCCGGAGCATCAGCGGCGGCGTTGGCGCACCCTGTTCCGGCGGAAGGCGCTCGGCGATTTGTTCGGCGGTCCTTACGCTTGAAGCATGGGGCGCTCGACGAGGCCGAACCAGCCGCCCCGGGGCGCCGGTTCCTCCTGCGGATCGTAGGTCTGGCCGTGCTGCGCGGGAATGGGCTCAAGATGGCGAGCGGCGGGGTGGTTGTCGAGATACCGTACTTGACGGCTCGTTAACTGGCCTGCCCCCATCCGGTGGCCCAGGTTTGAAGTTAGTGCATCGTCGGTCGCGTGACGATGGCGGGGCGAGCGGACGGTACTGAGCCGCCCGGTTCCGGTGGCCGGATGACGACCTCCGGCGCAGGCGGGCAGTAGCCGAGTGACGAGTGGGGTCGGATGCTGTTGTAGTACCTCCGCCATCGCTCGATCACGACGCTGGCTTCCTTGAGGGTGTAGAACACCTCGCCGTTGAGGAGTTCATCCCGTAGCTTCGCGTTGAAGCTCTCGCAGTACCCGTTTTCCCAAGGACTGCCCGGCTCGATGTAAGCCGTCTTCGAGCCGACCGCTGTGATCCAGTCTTGGACGGCTTTGGCGATGAACTCCGGGCCATTGTCCGAACGGATATGCTCGGGCACGCCGCGCAGGCTGAACAGATCCGAGAGGACATCGATCACGTCGTACGCCTTCAGCTTACGGGACACACGGATGGCCAGGCACTCACGGGTGAACTCATCGACCACGTTCAGCATCCGATACTTGCGCCCATTGTGCGTGCGGTGCTCGACGAAGTCGTAAGACCAGACGTGGCCGGGCCGCTCCGGCCGCAAACGGAGGCAGGAGCCATCGTTGAGCCAGAGGCGGGCTCGCTTCGGCTGTCGCGCTGGAACCTTGAGCCCCTCCAGCCGCCAGATCCGTTCGACCCGCTTCACGTTCACCGTCCAGCCATCGCGGCGGAGCATCGCCGTGATCCGACGGTAGCCGTAGCGCCCGTACTGGAGAGCCAGTGCGACGATGGCGGCGGTCAATGCCGCCTCGTCCTCGACCACCACGGCGCGCTTGCGCTGTGTCGAGCGGTGCTGACCAAGAACGCGGCAAGCGAACCGTTCCGACACGCCATGCTCGGCCACGACGTAGTCGACGCAAGCCCGGCGGCGAGCCGGGCTCAGAAGTTTCCCGAAGCTGCCTCCTTCAGGATGAGCTTCTCCAGCGTCAGGTCCGAGATCGCCCGACGCAGGCGCAGGTTCTCCGTCTCCAAGGACTTCAGCCGCTTGACCTGATCACCCTTCAGGCCGCCGTACTCGGATCGCCAACGATAGTACGTGACCTCCGTCACCTCGATGGATCGGATTGCTTCGGAGACCTTGCGGCCCTGCGAGACCAAAACATCGACCTGACGCAGCTTCGCGACGATCTCTTCAGCCGTATGCTTCTTCCGACGCATCATAACATCCTCCACATGGCGCGAAGCCATACCTCAGGGAGGACCACTTTTCAGGGGGCAGGCCATCGCCCCCGAGGTGCTTGCCAGACTTGAGGATGGCTTGCCTATCACCGAGGCGGGGGCTCGTGACCGCGTCATGGGCGTGCTCGGACTGCGTCCAGATAGCCAACTCTATCCTGCCAAGCCGACTGATTTCGGCCGGCGTCCATCGGATTGAGATGGAAGCACGCTGACCCCGTCTGCAGCCGCCCAGCCTCCTCCCGCCACGCATCGCGCTCGGTCCGCATGGCTTCGACGAGGGCGTGCATGTTGCCGGCGTCGACCGCAGTCTCAACCAGCATGTCCTGGGTCGAGGCCAGTTGCTCGCGCAGCTCGGCATTCTCGGCCGGGATAGCAGGCCTTCGAGCGTCTGATGAGAAGCGTAGGCAATCAGGCGGCAGGAGCAGTGATAGTCTCAGATGCGAGCTTGGATGAAACAAGCATGAAGCTGCGATGGACACCTCGTCCCGCAGCCTTGGCTTCGTACAAGGCGGCATCGGCCTTCCGGTGGAGGTCGTCGCCCGACTCACCATCCTCTGGAAAGCGCGCAGAGCCGATGCTGAGGCCGACCCGCAGCAGCCCTATTGCATTAAGCAGGTAAGGCGGGCCAGCGATACTTTGGATGAGTGCATCGGCATAACGCTCGACTGAACTCGGTGAAAGCTCTGGTGCGACGATGACAAATTCGTCGCCCCCAAGGCGCGATACGATGTCGATGTCGCGAACACTTTCTCGAAGACGTTCACCGACCGCTCTCAGGACCTTGTCGCCAGCTTGGTGACCGTGACAGTCGTTGATAATTTTGAAGCCATCGAGATCGAGATAAAACAGGACGAAGCGATTTCTAAAGCCTATCTGACGAGCATCAAGCTGTTCCATCAAGCCGAACCGATTGAGTAGTCCGGTCAACGTATCGTGCCTCGCCTGATGACGATTATTCTGCTCCGCCGTCAGGTTTGTGATTGCCATAGTCTGAAATCGCTCGATAATCTTCATTACCCCGAAGAGGAACAAGGGCGTTTGAAGAAGGAGGACGAGCAGCCAGGGCTCTCCAGACACGGCAGCGCCGACGACAAAAGGCAGGTCGCACATGCAAACGAGCATGAGCGCGTAGCGCGGGGCGGCGTAATTGCGAGCGCAGATCGGCCCGATCAATCCCATGACGGTTGTCGCAGCCAGAAGCTGCAATGGAAGTATGTTGGTACGCATGGCGGCGAACGCCATCCCTCCCTGGAGTCCGCACCAAAGCGTGGCCGTGACGAGATACAGATCCGTGGGTGTGGGCATCCCGCGCGAGGCGAGCGTCGCTGCTCGCCGCACCACCGCTAAACGCGCAGCCACGAGAAAGACATCGACCACAATGAACAGCGCGAAAATCTGCCCTCGATCCATCAACAACGCTGCGCCGTTGAGCACCAAGCCATTTATGACACCCGCTATGACCGCGTTCGGAGTCGAAAATAACTCGCCGAGCAGCACGTTTGCGATCGCTGGCGAAGCTGCACGTCCAGGATCTGTCAACCATCGCAAGGCAGTATTGACGGGGGGCGTGTAACCGTACCTAGTGTCGGGCATGCGTTCGTCTCCGGAACCAGACCCTGATGCATCCAAATGAATAATAGTTACGTCGCCGTCAACAAAAAATACATTATGTTACGTATACAAGCTCTATTTTTAGTTTAGTTTTGTTTAATATTCACAGAACTGAATCATTTAATCGCTTTCTTCGCCGGCCAGCATCGCATCTGATCATGGTGGATACATTTCCTGTCTGATGCATTTTCCATCCATGATGGTTCTCGACCTGATCCGGGCCCTGGCGGAAGATGCTCCCGTAGGCATCGTCGTCACGGACGTGGCGATTGATCCGCCGGGGCCGATCATCCGCTACGCCAATCCTGCCTTCGCACGCCTCGTCGGGCGCGACCTCGGCAAGATCATCGGGCAGAGCCCCCGTTTCATGCAGGGGAAGGAAACCCGCCAGGAAACGCTCGATATCTTCAGACGCGCCTTGGCAGCTGGAGAGCGCTTCCACGGCTACATCACCAATTACCGCGGGGACGGCACCAAGTACCGGGCCGAGATCGATTGCCGCCCGCTCCGCGACTCCAGTGGGCGGATCGAGAGCTTCGTCGCATTCGAGCGGGAGGTGATCAGACGCCTCGGCCGACCTGCTTCCGGCGTAGCGGGACGCTATGAGCCCGTGATCGCAGTCGGAGATCCCCTGACCGGTGCTCTGCGAGCACTCGCGGTGTTCGAGGAGTCGTAGGAGGAACTTAAGGCGCTATTCCACGCCCTCGGCTATCTCGCGTCGCAATTCCGGTATGCGCGCCCAGGGCTCGGTCGTCCGGGCCATCGATCCCAGACGCAACTCGACCACCGCTTCGGGCACGGCCAAAACCGCCGCCCAGGCTGACGCGAACGCCGCCACGCATGCGGGGTCGAAATGCCGGCCGCTGTCAGCCTGGATGCAGTTCCGCGCCTCACCGAACGGCATCGCCACCTTGTATGGTCGCACCGTGGTCAAGGCGTCGAACACGTCCGCAACCGCGACGATCCGCGCTGATAGAGGGATGGCCTCGCCACTCAGGCCGTGCGGGTAGCCGCTGCCATCCCATTTCTCGTGGTGTGCCTCCGCGATCTCGGCGGCGAGGCTGATCAGCTCCGAGCCGCTGTCCCCCAAGATCCGGCTACCGATCGTCGGGTGCGTGCGGATGACGGCGAACTCGGCCTCATCAAGGCGCCCCTTCTTCAGCAGGATCCCGTCCGGCACGGCCACCTTGCCGATGTCGTGTAGCGGTGCCGCGAGGTACAGGCGCCGGCAGAACTCCTCGGGCAGACCCATCGCCTCTGCGATGATCTGGCTGTAGCGGGCAACGCGCCAGGTGTGGTCGCCGGTGTCGTTGTCCCGGTACTCGACGGCCAGGGCGAGCCGGAAGATGACCTCCGCCTCCCGCTCACGTAGCCGGCGCGTCGCCCGCTCGATCTCACCAGCCATGCGCGACGCCTGCTCGTCCAAGTGACGCACGGCACTGGCTAGGCGCACGAGGTTGCGCAGCCGCACGCTCAGCTCGACGCCCTTGGCCCGTTTGTCGAGGAAGTCGGTGGCCCCCGCCTCCAGCGCACTGAGCCTGACGGTGTCGCACATGTCGCTGGTGATCATGGCGATCGGCGCCTGGGCGTAGTGTGGTATGGCCCGGATTTCGCGGATGTACGCGATGCCGTCCATCTCGGGCATGTGCTGGTCGACCAGCACGAGGTCGAAGGCGCAGGTTCGGGCTTCGACCAGTGCGGCGAGCGGATCGGTGCACGTAGTCACGACGACTCCATGCTCGGCCTCCAGCAGACGCCGGAGGTGTAGCAACGTGGCCTTGCTGTCGTCGACGAGGAGGACGTCCATCGAAGCCAACTCCATGCGTGGGTACGGTCGAAGGTCGGGCATCCGGAAGAGGTCACGCCTTGTACGGATAAGCTCGCGCCATTGTGCCGAGCCGCGAGAAGGTATCGGCCAGGCGATGGATACTGTCGCGGAAGGCTTCGATCTCCGGTGTCGGATCCAAGATGGACCCCATCCGGTCGACCTCATGCTCCAAGTCACGGCTCAAATTCTGCAGGGACAATCCGAGCGAGCGGATCTGGGGCCAGCGCGGACCGTGGTCGACATTGGCCCCAAGGGCCTGCTCCAGGCTTTCGGCGAGGCGCTCCGCGCCTTCGCGGTTCAGCCGGCTCGGAAACAGGTAAACCTCAGGCATCGTCGCCTCACGCCGCTCGCACGGTGGCGAGGAAGCGTCCGACCTCAGCCGTGAGGTGCTCGGACTGGCGTGACAGCTCGGACGCTGCGCCCAGAACCTGGCTCGCCGCTGCACCCGTTTCCTCGGCTGCATTCGCGACGCCGGCGATGTTGCTGGTTACCTCGCCCGTACCCATGGCGGCTTGGCTGACGTTGCGCACGATCTCCTGGGTGGCAGCGCCCTGCTCCTCCACGCCAGCTGCGATCGAGGTCGCCACGCCGCTGATCTCGCGGATCCGCCCGGTGATGCCCGTGATCGCCGTGACCGCCTGACCGGTTGAAGCTTGGACCTGAGCGATCTGTCCGGAGATTTCGTGTGTGGCCTTGGCGGTCTGCTCGGCCAGGGCCTTCACTTCGGAGGCGACCACCGCGAAGCCCTTGCCTGCTGCACCGGCGCGGGCGGCCTCGATCGTGGCGTTTAGCGCCAGGAGATTGGTCTGCCCGGCGATGGTCGAGATCAGCCCGACTACGTCGCTGATACGCGCGACCGCAGCGCTCAGCTCCTGCACCAGAACACCGGCCTGGTCGGCTTCGCTTACCGCGAGGTGCGCGAGGCTCGCCGATCCATCCACCTGGCGTCCGATCTCCTGAACCGACGATCCGAGCTGCTCGGCGGCGGCGGCGACGGTGTTGACGTTGGCGGCGGCCTCTTCGGCCGCGGCGGCCACCGCGCCGGACTGAGCGGAAGTCTCACCCGCCATCGCCGACATCGAGCCGGCGGTGGCCTGCAGCTCGGTCGCGGCGGCTGAGACCAAGCCGATGATCCCGCCGACCGCCTGCTCGAAGCCATCGGCCATCTGGCGCATGCCGGCCTTGCGCTGCTCCTCGGCGGCCAGCCGTGCCTGCGCGGTCTCAGCCTCTAGCTGGCTGGTGCGGATCTGGTTGTCCTTGAACACCTGCACGGCGGCGGCCATCGCACCAATCTCATCCCGGCGCAGGCGATAGGGCACCGCCGCTTCTGTATCGCCACCGGCGAGCACGCCCATAGCCCGTGCCATGGTCTGGATTGGACGAGACACGCGCAGCAGGCCGAAGGCAGCGGCGGCGCAGGCGGCAACGAGCGCCAAGGCGACGGCGACGTAGGCGGTCAGTGTGGCGGTGTCGGCTTCGGATGCGGCCGCGTCGGCATCCCGGCGAGCCCCTCGCTCGTTCAGGGCGACGTCACGCGAGAGATCGGCACGAGCTTCGTCGTAGAGGTTTGCGGTCTCGGGGGCGGTCATCTGCTTGAGGGCGAACGGCTGTTGCCCGGTCTCCATCAGACGACGCATCTCGGCATCGGCCTGCTCGAAGCGCTTCCATGCAGATGCGAATGCATCGTAGAGCGCACGCTCGTCCGTCGAGGAGATCAGCGGTTCGTAAGCCTTGCGCGCTTGCGCGAGCTTGTCGTGGGTCGCGGCGAGTTTGGCCTCGTTCTCGGCCAGATGAGCCGGCGTATCCGACAGGGTGAGCAGGCGCAGCTGTTTAATACGGACCTCGGACGCAGCCTCACGCATCTGCCCGACCGCCACCACGGACGGGAGCCGTATTGCTGCCACATCGAACACAGAGTCCCGGATACCCCCGAGCTCGATGATAGAGAGCGCGCCTTGCCCACCCGCGATGAGGGCGAGCAGGCCGAAGGCAGCCGCGAGCGCAGCTTTGAGCGAGAGGTGCATCTTTCCATCTTCTGATCAGGAATAAAAACTTTTCCTGCTCGACAGAATACGTCGGAGCCATCAACATTTCTGATTAATTCCACTAATTAAAAGTTTATTTCTGAAAACGCTGCAAAAATTTATCGATAAATAGTTCTAAACTGGCCTTAAAACACGTCAAATGACTGCTTCCAACCGTCATATCGCCATAATACAACTCATAATTGCGGGTTAAATAATGGGGATGGCGCTCGAAATCCCGCCATCGAGAATTCCGTCTTTTGACAGCTCCTTCGATACCTTGCTCGGGTTGGATCATGCGATCCGAGGGAACACTACACCTCGTCATCTCTATGGGTGTCACGACTCTCCGATCCACCACCTTGCCGCAAAGGCATAGGGCGGTGCGAGGCGTGACCATCGGCATTGATCCGTTCTGCCGAACGCCCGCAGACCGTCACCGCATGGCTTGACCGATTCCACTACCCGCGCGGATTCTCGCACGGTCTGATCGGTCGGGGTCGCCCGCCGCTTGTCGGCAGCCCTTTTTTGGCTCCGTTTTCCCCGATTCTGACAGGACTAGAACTTCAGTAGGCGTGCGCTGCGGGGATTTGCACCCTCCCCCCTGAGGGATGGATCCCTTCCGGGCCAAGCGCAGCCAGGCGGTCCACTCAGCCGAGACGATCCGAACGATGTTCGGCAGGTTGCGAAAGCCGGTGACAGGGCGCTCCTCGACCGTGACCAAACAGAGCTTGCGAGCCTCCCGGATGGCGTTGCGCACCGTGGTCTCGGACACGCCGACGATCGCCGCGATGTGCCCAACCGCCAGCCGGCAGTCGCCCCGGCGCGCGGTCTCGGCAGCGACCAGGGCGAGCACGCCTTGCTCGGCGTGGGTGAACTTGGCGGCGAGACCGAGCGGCATGCGGCCCGAGGCTGCCCAGCGGCGGCGGCGCTCCATCGAGGCGTCCGTGCGTGGCCGGGAGCCGACGCCAGGCTTCCTAGAGCTTCCTATGCGATTTGAGGCGTTCTCAGCTGCATCCCCCATCCGGGGTGTGACAGTTGCCGCCCCGTTCGGGTTCTGTCCGGATCGCGGTCCACTTTTAGACAGTGTTCGCGCCTCGATCAGGCCGGACAGGCTCTCGGCCTCGGCCTCCGTGACCTTCCCTTCCCCGTAGGCGCGCCACAGCAGCGCCGTCACCTGCGGCAGGGTGATTCGGCTCGCGGCCTCGATGGCGCGCCTCAACTCGTCGGCAAACATGGTCCTCGGCCCCGTGAAAGGGCCGCAACAGGTCGTTCCGGGCCGCCGCAGGGGCGTCCAGTCCACAAGGCAAAGCCTCATCGTCGCGGGAATTGGCGTTCCCGCTTGACGCCCGGGGGCGTCTCATGGCTTGTGGGGGGTGCGTGAGGCCCCACAGGCCCTTTTCGATTTCGACGGCCCTCCAGTTTGGCGACTGGGGGGCCGTTGGCTTTTCAGGGGTCGACTTGCGGCGGCGTGATCTCCTGATGGTGCCGGCGACTCGCTAGAAAGCGCCTCAGCCGGACATGGCATGTCGGCCGGGTCACACGGTTAAGTCAACGTCAGGGAATGATCAGCGCGACCATGCCAGCAGGAACTTCGACCCTCGCGGACCTGCGCAAGGCAGGTATCATCAGGAGCCAAGAGGTTGTCGCGGCGATCGACGTCTACATGCGGGATCCGGCGGCGGGCCCCTACCGCTTCGCCAGCGGGCACAGCATCAATGTCTCGGCCATCGCGGATGCGACGCCTGGCCTCGATCGCGAAGAGCGCGCCGGTCCTCAAGAGAAGACGTTCCGGAACGCGCTGGCAGCCGCCGTCATGTCGGCTCACCCGACCCTGCCGTGATTTTGAACCTGTCGATCCAGATCAGCGCCGAGACGCTTTCCCCTTAGATCATGATCGACGCTAGGGTCCGGGCGGCGGCGTATGCTGCCGAGACGATAGAAGATCTCATGAACGGACAGAGACACCCACTCCACCGGCTTTGCAGCGCAATGAAATTGGATAATAACGAACTCGAGACTAGTAAATTTCGTAGACAGGCAATTTTGATAGTTTGCGCCGAAAGCTTACTTGAAGCGCAATACAAAGACAGGCGTGCGCAAACCTCAGCCTTAGACTTGATGCTCGACATATCTGAGATTGCAGCCTTTGTGCCCGAGGGGTCGGAAGCCTTCAGAAAGAAGGCGCAACGCAAGATGTATAATCCTGACACGTTGTCTTATGGCGACAGGCAAATGGGGCGAAAAGTCAACAAGAACAAAGTATATTTACAAAACCATGGAGCGACCACGATAGATAAAATCCTCACTTGGACAGTGCGAGTGCTCTGGGTGCATCTGTCGCCCCTTGATCTGGGCGCGACTTCGGCTTTTGAGCAGCGTCGCATCATGATCGTTGACCCGAAGGCTGGATTGATCTCGCTTAGCCCCGGCCGTGCGCCGGCAGCTATTGCCCCTCCCCCAGGTCAATCCTAGCTTTGACAGTCCCATGCAGGACGCCCTCGCCCGTTCCATCGCTCAGACCGCAGCCGATGTTCTCGGCCAGCGCAGCGACGCGCACGGTGGGGTCATCGTCTCGGATGAGGCGATCGGGGCGCATCTGTGGTTCGAGCGCGGGTTTCGGGACCACGACGAATTAGTCTCACTCATCAATCACACGCGCCAGGCGCTAGACGAGCGCACCCCGCCTTGTCCCGCCCGCGCGCCGTACCGGAAACCGGTTCAGCTCAGCTTTGAGCTGGGGGCCGCCTGATGCCTCGCCGGGATAGTGAGCCGCCCCGGTTGTTCAGCATCTTCGACCGCATCGCGGCCGAGGCGATAGCGGCACGGCAGCGGGAACAGGCCCAGACCATCGCGCTCGTAAAAGAACGGAAGATCCAGCGTCGCCGCAATCGGCGCTCGAATTGGACAGGCGATCGTCAGACCCTTCGCGAGATCGCGGATCTCATCCAGCTTCGCCACCGCGGCCCCTGCGATACCGATGACGGCGAAGCCTATCTGAGGGCCGCCCTCCCCTGGCTCGTTGCGAAGGCCGGCGGCTTCCTCGCCGAGGATCTGGAACAGCACGTCACCGGCTGGTGTCGCGTCGCTGTTCCCCGCCTCGGCTTGGATAGCGTCCGCGGCTGCATTGCGGAAGCCCAGGAGCGCGACGGGCAGCGGCACCGATGGTGGACCGCTCAAGAGCTTGGGGACGTTCTGCGCCTCACCGTAGCCGAGCGGGAGCGATTGCGCCTCACCCGGATCCGCCCGGCCGGGATGACCGCTCGTCAGTTCGCCAAGTACCAACGGCGGGAGAAAACCTCCCGGGAGAAAGCCCGGCGCATCGCCAAGGGTGCCCGACCCCGGGAGCAATCGAAGGCTCAGCTAGAGCCGTGGGAAGCGCTGGGGATGAGCCGGGCGACCTACTTCCGGCGGCAGCGAGCCGGCGCCCTCCCCGCTCAGGTCCGAGACCGTGAGACTGTTTCGTGTCCAGCAGGTACGAAGTACCTACAGGCCGCCACGGACCAGTCTCACGTCACAGAACGGACCGTACAGGGTCCAGCGAGGAAGCACCGCCCGATCCCGAGCGTCGGCGCTGTCGGGCATGCGCCCGGAGCCAAGGTAAGGGCGATCCCGTCCGGTCGTGCCGTCGCGCTGCCGCTACCAGAGGAAGGAGTTTTTGAGCACCCCGACATGCTCGGTGGGGGCGAGTGGAGACAGATCGGGGCGCCCCTCAGCGACTATGCCGGCGGGGTCTTGCCGGACAACCTCGTGCGGGCGGTGCGCGACGCGCAGCGGGTGCGCCAGATGACGCAAGGGGCAGTCGCACGTCAGATCGGGATCAGCCGTCCGCAGCTCGCCAACGCGTTACAGGGCCGGTTCGGCTTGAGCCGGAGTGCGGCAACCAACCTGCTGGAATGGCTGGCGGCCTAACCCTTCAATGTTTCCGAGACGGCGTCAGCCGTCCGCCGTCAGGCGGGACCAACGTCTACTGGAGGAGTCGCAGGTTGATCGACGAGGTCATCCCGAGCCCGAACAGCGCCGTGCCGATGGGCGCGGGTGCACAGGTGCTCCAGAAGGTCGGCGTGCTCAGCGCGAAGGCAGCCTTGAGCACCATCCCGTGGGCGGCCCTAGTGTTCGACCTCGGACAGGCCGCCGTGGATTACGGCAATGCGCGGCTGACCGACCGCTTGCTCGGGGATCTCGGCGAACGCATCGATCGAATGGAAGCCGGAGCCCGCGAGCGGCTGAAGGCGGATGAGATCTACCAGCTCTCCGCGCACGCCGCGATCCGGCGCATGCTGTCGGAGACGAACCCGCGCATGGCGGATGCCCTAGCGAGGGCGGTGACGGAGTTGGGCATATCTACGCTCCTACCAGCCGAGCGGCTGGAGATCGCCCGCGCGCTTAATGCGCTGACCGAACCGGCGCTGCACCTGTTGCAGACCATGTACCGAGCCCAGAACAATCATCTCACACAGCAGGAACTGGGCGTGGTCGACGACGACGTGCGGAAGACCTATCATTTCACGAAGCTGATGTACGCCACCATGCCACTGAGCTCTTGGATCGCCCCCGCCACCGAACTTGAGCGGGCTGGGATGGTCGTGGCGACCCTCGATGATGGCTGGTACGACCCGGCGGAAAGGGCGGCCGAGGAGTCCTTGGGGCTCACTGTGCATCTGCGCGAGATGTACCCGCTGGGCGAGCGCGTCGTGAGGATGTGCTTCGGCAACCCCGCAGTACCCGCGTTCGGGTTTTTCGCTGATCAGCCGTTGAACTCTTAGTGCCGCGCCGCCCTGCCAGCGTCACCCAAGCCGATATCGCGCAAGCGATTAGGGTGACCTACTCCACGGCGCGCCGCTTCACAGGCGGCAGGGCCACGCTGCACACAGACGGTTTACCGCTACGTGCAAACCAACGGAACGGGCCCTCGCGCTGAGCACTTAGCGAACTGCCATGTTTTGGTCCTGCCTGATCCTCGTCGCTGAACAAGCGTTCGTGCCCACGCAATGGGAGCGAGCTTCAGCGCGTAAGGAGGCTGTCGACGAAGCGCTCTGGCTTGGCTTCGTGGGGACCATCGTGGGGACCATGGCGCTCGTCTTCCTGACTGGAACGATCGAGGTCAGCGGCGTAACCCATTGCGCAAATTGGCACCTGAAGCACACCGCGGCGCAACTCGCTGATGGTCCGCTACCGTTCCTGTCCCCCGAAGGCCACAGCAATCTGCTGCTCAAGCGACATGCTGCCGCTTCCGGTCGAGCAGCTAAGATCTAGAACGATGACAAGTCCCAGTCGGTCCAGGCCGGGACTGGACCGACTGGGACTACCGACCGGCATCCCGATCCGGGACCCCGGCGTCCGGCATCGTTGAGGCTGGGCTAACCGCCCTCCCCCATCCTGTATCCCGGGCCACGTTGCGTACTGGCCCCTCGCCGTGAGGAACGGCACCGAGCCCCGCCAGCCCGTGATCAGATCGGGCGGCGGGGCAGCGTTCGTCATCTCGCGGTCCTGATATCTACCGCGGCCTCGGCGAGTCTGCTGCATGTGCAACCTCTACAGCCTGATCCGCTCGCAGTCCGAGATCGGCAAGCCTTGCTCCCGGAGACCATCATCACCCCGCAGTAGTCGATCCGCAGCCTTCCATGCTCTGGATGAAGCGCGAACAGCTCGGCCGCCGTCCAACCGAGCGCATGGGCCTCAGCCCCGAGCCGGTCGCAGAAATCGATGGCAGCCTCGCGGATCGGCACCCAGCGGGTAGGCGTCAGATACCGGCATGGTGAAGCGGCCGACTTGGAATACGCGTTCGCGGATTGCGCCTTTGCAGCCATCGCGGCTGGCATCGTCGTAGCGGCAGCGGATCTCCGTCCATGACCTCCGACCTGGAGTTCATCCCCGAGAACGGCGGTGGGGCCGGGATCCGGCTCCGGGAGCGGAAGGGGTAGGAATTAGAGGGGTCAGGTCGTACCACAGAGCACCTGAAGGCGAAGGGCTATCTGAAATGAGCCCGGTGATTGACGCTATGCAGACGGCCAAACTTGCCCAGGTGGCACAGCTCGCGACCGCCGTCGCTGAACGCGTCCTTGATGCTCAGATTTTCGATCTGTCCGTTCCGCCCGCTCAAATCACCGCGTTGGCAAGTGCGGCTCGTCTGCTGCAGGACAATGGCGTGCCGTGGCCGCCGTTGGTTGAGCAGGTGCTCCACGAGCTTGCCGAGAATTCAGGGAAGCTGGCTGAAGGCGCCGGCATAGAGCGAACCAGCGAAGGCGACAGCGCGCTGACGGGTCTGACACGCTTCCTGGGCGCGTTCCGGCGCGAGAAAGACCTGCCAGTGCAGCAGGTATGAAGTCCGGCGTAACCGCTATGGGGGTCCTCATTGAGAAGGTCGCCAAAGCCCGCGAGCCATCGCGCCCGCTCTTCGCCGAGGTGTGGTTCGCGACCACCGGCCAGCAGGATCCTGACACCAAGGTGCGGTTCGCTTTCTTCATGCAGTCGAAGGCGTGGACGGACGCCGCACTAATCACGCTCGAACACGCGCTACCCGAGTGGGGCGTCGTCGCGAGGAGCGGACCGGGGCCAGGCGAAGCGAAATTGCAGCCGCCCGGAATGGGGCACGCTAAGCGCCCGGCTGGACTAGAGCCCGTGCGACATCCAGGAGGTGCTGCGCTCGCCATCCTGCAGGCGACGCTTCATGCCAAGGCCGGAGGGTTCTGAGGGCATGGCAAGCTTGCCGAAAGCCGCCCTTGAAGCCGGCGTCATCTTCATCGAGGAGAACCAAGAAGGCCGGGGGTGCGGATGGGGAAGGCTCGAGGCCGAAGTGGCGTGGGGCGGGCCAGCGAAGCTGTGGCCTGTGGATCACGCAAATTCTGAATTGACGAACTGTTAAGGTTTTGAGCTAGCCCCAGGACTTGGTCTCTGGGCATTGATGGCCACGCTTCAGTAGGCCACCGACGATGCCAATCCTCCTCTACGATCGTGTTCACCGCTACCTCGTGATCGCGCTGGTGAGTGGTGGGCTGGCAATGATGGGAGCGGCTTGGGTCTGGGACGCTCTTTGATGAACTAGACCGTGCGAAAGGCACATTCGCTCAAAACGACCGATCTTGAACCTCGCTGACTACGCCTGCCCGTAGTTCACCGCTATCGCGTAGGCGCGGCGCGCCGGAACGGATCTGCAATCTGCGGGATTTCTCAGGCAACTCAGAGAGGATGATATGCTGACAGGTAGCCTGCTGTGGCTCTTAGAGTCCGTCCGAGAAGTCAGGCTGATCGGGCGAGGCGTCTGACGAGGATCATGACGGCTGCGGCGTAGAGGAAGGCTCGTGCGGAGGCGAGTGTCGCTTCCGGATCCTTCCAGAGGCGTCGGTTGCGGCTGATCCAGGCGAAGAACCTCTCAACGACCCACCGACGTGGATGAACAGCGAAGCCAACCTGATCCGGCGGCTTGCGCACGATCTCCACGGCGATGATCGTCGCGCTCGCTGGCTTGTCGCCGGCATAGCCGGCGTCGGCGAAGGCCTTGGTGATGAACGGGAAGGTCCGGCGCGACAGGCGCAGGACCGGACCGGCTCCGTCCCGGTCCTGCACGTCGGCAGGTTGCGGATCGAGGACGAGCGCACGCCCGTCCGTGTCGACCAGAGCTTGGCGCTTGCGGCATTTGACCTTCTTGCCAGCGTCGTAGCCGCGCGGCCCGCCGCTCTCCATCGTTTTGACGGTCTGGCTGTCGAGCACGGCTGCAGACGGCGAGGCTTCCCGCCCGACACGCTCGCGATCGGCCATGACGAGGTGATGGTTGATCCGGCCGAACAGCCCTGTGTCGCGCCAGCGGCTGAAGTAGCCGAACGTCGTCGAACGCGGCGGCAGATCCTTGGGGATCATCCGCCAGGAGATCCCACCTCTCAGAACGTAGAAGATGGCGTTCAGGACTTCCCGTGTCGTCCAGAGCGGAGGCCGGCCACAGGACGCTGGCCTCGGCATCAGCGGCGCGATCACAGCCCACTCGGCATCGGTGAGGTCAGTTTCATAGCGAAGGCCCGCGCGGCTATGCTGCCGCCGGGTGGTCGGGGTCCACATGGCGCTTCCAGGTTAGGCTTCAGCACCCTCCTGGAATCATCGCCATCCCGGCCACTCAACCCCGCCTCAGGCCCTTATCGGACGGGCTCTTAGGGGTGCCGATCCCCGTCCTGATCCTGATCTGGTTCTTCTTCCTGCGGGGCCGATAGCGCTACCCCGGCTACCACCTCGACACCGCCATCCCGGCGGCTATTCTCCCCCCATGCGCACAACCCTCGCTGCCCTCGCTCTGGTCGTTGCTGCCGGCGGAGCAAAGGCAACCGAGCCGACAGCGAAGCAGCTCATCAAGGCCTACACCGCAGCTGATGAGGCGTGCCGTGGCTCGCCCGGCGACTCCAGTGCGGCCGAGTGTGATCGGCGCACCCGGCTGAACTCCCGTCTCAATCAGATCGGTCGGTGCTACGGCAAGGAGAACCAGGACCGGTCCGAGTTTGCCTGGCACGCGTGCACGTCTCATTCGAACCGTAGCAACGACCTGGTGCCGGCTTCTCGCTGATGCGGCTGCGCCATCTGCCGCCCACGGTTCTGCACCACGATGCGGGAGGAGACGTCAATGGCAGAAGGGTCCAGTGGGGCGGAACCGCGGCTGGAACGCTCCTCACTCGTAAAAGGACGCTGCAACCGCCGGTGAGATCGACGACCTCCCCCGCCAGCCCGTGATCGGATCGGGCGGCGGGGCAGCGTTCCATTTACCCCGCCCGCTTGGCGCTCCAACTACCGGTGCATTCGACCAGTCCGCCGGACGTGCGCCATGTGCCGCTGCCGCCGCCCTTGGTGTCGAGGCTGCCGGCAATCGGGACCTTGTTCGCGCCGCTGGTGATCGTCGCCTGCACGGCACCACCTGTCGATACACCGCCGGCGATGTCGACTTCCTCCCCAGGAATGGAGGCGTCGCTATCCTTGATCTGCACGTGATAGCTTGTGCTGGCTGAGCAGGGCCCCTCAGCCGTGGTGGCTACGATGGTCCAGGAACCGTCGAACTGGTTAGGGACCCGGACCTTCTTCGTGGCAGCATCGGCCGGACAGAGAACACCTGTCACGAAGGCAGCCGCAAGGATCGAGACGGCGATACGTGTCATAGACTGCTCCGACGGTCGCGCCGTCGGGACTGACTTCGCACTCCGAAAACAATGGCATCGCACAAATATTTTCCGGACCTCAGGACTTTCACCGCTGCTCGGACGACTTTCCTCAGCAGCCTGATCTGGTGCGAGCGTGGCGCCCCGCCGATCGCGTAACCACCCGAACATGTCTGGTTTTGCACAACCCTAGTCCGGCGCAGCGTCGGCGGCCATCTTAGTGGCAAGATCGCCTACCACTGGAGCCGGAGGGCCTGCGCGTGCTGATCTCGATGCCAATCAACCTGCTGGTGCAGATGGATGCTACTTCAGCGATAGCCTTCAGCGCCATAGGGCACTGAAGGCCGTCTCGAAATCTCCGATCAGGGTCCGATTGCAGAAGCTGTGCAGGATGGGGCCGTCGACCCGGCCCTCGCGCATCGCGATCGACTCGGTGTTCTGGTCGTAGGAGAAGTTCAGATGGCGGCCGCCGAGGGTGGTCGATAGGATGGCGTTGCCGCTATCACCATCCTGGGTCATTTCGGTCGATCCTGGCTTGCTGCGCCACATGATCCCGCCGAGCAGCGCCAGGGTGACCGCCTTCATCTGCAGGTCCTCGCCTTCGGACTGCGCGATGACGCTCACCGCGTAACGTCGCACGGCGTCGAGGTCGGTCTTCTCGGATCGGACGGGAGCGAACATGGACATCGACTTACTCCCGCCGCGTCGCGATATCGGTTGCGCCGGTCGAGGTAGCGGAATAGCCGCCCCAACCCTCCGTGGAGACGGGCGACGTGCCGCCCCACCCCTCGGCGCACCACGTCGCGAGGCGCAGCGTCGGATCGACCGAGCCGTGATCCTTCAGGATGCCCATGACGCGGTCCCGCTGTTTGTCCGCGACTAAGAGATCGAGCATCGCTGCGCCTTGCTTCAAGCGCGCGCAGCAGGCGTCCGGCGCTTCCGGAGCCACGCCGATCGTCTCGAGCCTATCCTGAAGACCGGAGCCGTTGGGAAGCGATGAGCCCGCCTCCGCGCGACCGTCATCCAGTCCGATGGGGGCGACCACGAGCCGGATTGCCCGCTCGGGGATGCCGGCCGCGACCAGCGTGGCCGTCGCGGCTTGCGCCCTGCTGGGGCTCTCATACAGCGCGAGGATGCCGAGCCTCGCGCGCGGACCTTCGCTCGGAAGCAGGAGCCCCTCCGGCCGCTCGGCTGTATCGCCCTCGGACGCGATCTCCGTCCACGCCGCAGGGCTGAACGTGGCGCGCTGGTCCGCGCTCAGCGCGAAGCCGGCGCTCATCGTGGATCCCTTCATCGGGAAAGGATCCGCCCACATCCGGTCGCCCGGACCGTTGCCGAGAGAGTTCTGCTGCGCTCGTTCACGCGCCGCAGCCTCAGCCGGATTATCGATCACCGTCTCAGCCGTCCTCATGGGCTCAGTGCTCGGTCCCGGGCATGTTTTGCCGTGGTTCGCCGCCGTGATCTTTGATGAGGTTGGACCGCGCTGGGTCGCCTTTCAGATCCGCCACCTGCTTTCGTGCAATCATGGCCAAGAAGCCGACGCCGCTGATCGTGCCGAGCGCTAAAAATAATAGAGAGATGCCGCTGCCCATAGGCGAAGCCTTTCGTCGAAGGAGCCGCCGAAGGAAGGACGACGGGGAGCATTGTGCTACATGTCGAACTAAGCCCAGGATCAGAGGTTGCCGCTTTCGATCATATCTGGGGTGCGGCGTCTTTTCTTATCATTTTTAGGGAGGATCAATGTTGGTGCAAGCCACATTGATCTAGACAGCATCTACTGAGATTTGGAGTTTTGTCGTGTATAATCCCATCTTTTTATCGATAATGCTGGCGATTGAGTCGCGACGGGTCATCGAGCTGCGCATGGTACGTCTTGCCTGGGGCGGCCGTGAGGGCCGCGCCGAGATGCGGTCGATGGTTGTCGAGAAGGTGCATGCGGCCGGCGAGGCAATGACTACGCTGATGTTCGGAGGCTCGCCCGAGACGGTCATCGCCCGCTACCGCGAGCACGTCGCCTTCAACACCAAGCGGCTGTCGGCAGCCTGATGCGACGCGTCAGTCGCGCCGAGCTTCGGTGCTCGCGCGCTCGACGACAGCCCGCAAGGCTGCGCTGCCTTCCATCACGAACCAGGCCCGCAACACGCTGGTGGTTTCAGGCGTGTCGTCCGACCGCTCCCGGAACAGATCGGCGTAGCGGGCCAGCTCGCGCTCCATGAACATGTCGAGGTAGCCTGCTCCCTTTGTCCGTGCGAGGTCGACGAGGGCGTCGCTGAGAACGCGCTGCATCATCTCGCCGACCATGGCCGAGACGTACACCGCCTCGGCACTGCCTTGTTGGGGTTCGCTCATGATTTGCCCTATAGCCCCGCGCCGCGGCGTCTCTGTTGGGGTTTGCAGGCAACATTTTCCATCGATCACCAGCGAAATCGCTCAAACCGGCTTGAGATGTCGTCGCAGCCAGCGGCTCGCCTCTTCCAGGGCTGGAAAGGCAGGGACCCTCTGCCCTTGGAGCCGGCCGAACCCCGCCTCCATGAACCAGCTTCCGACATTGGCATGCTTGGGTTCGGCGAGGCGCACCAGCACGGCTACGAGCAGCCCGTTTGCCATCACCAGCATGCCATCCCGGTCGGGGCTGCCGGTGTCGACCGCGATCGGTTGCAGCTGCAGCACAAGCAGCGTCTCGACGTTGCCCCGCCCGGACATCGGCTAGCCCTCCTGGGCCATACCGGGCCAACTCAGGTCGCGACGATCACCCCAGCGCGTGCTGCGCAAGTGCAGGTAGTTCGGTGTGAAGCGGCAAAAAGCCTTCATTCGTTCGACGTCGAGGATGGTCAGGACGCGGCGCTTGAGGTGGATCAGGCCGAGCGCGCGCAGCTCGCGCAGAGTCCGGTTCACGTGCACGTCGGACAGTCCCATCGTCTCGGCGATCTCGGTCTGCGTCAGTGGGAACGCGTAGCTGTTGTCGGTGACACGCCCGACCGCTTCCAGGCGCATGAGTAGCTCGCACAGAAGGTGCGCGATGCGCTGGTTCGGAGCCCGCGCGCCCATGTTGACCAACCACGCGCGCAGGACGGCACCGTCGACCAGGGAGCACCACCAGAAGGCGCGCGCGATGCTCGTGTGATGCGCCGTGATCTCATCGATGGCCCGACGGGGGATGTCCACGACCTGGCACTGCGAGATGGTGCCGATGGTGTGATCCATCTCGTCGAGGATGAACACGTTCAGGTCGCAGAAGTCACCTGGTACCAACAGGGCCATGATCTGGCGCTGGCCGTCCGGAAGGACCTTGTACCGGCAGGCAAAGCCGTCGAGGATCAGCAGGACGTTGTCGGGCTTATCGCCTTCCCGGATCAGATCCTGGCGCGCGCCGACCTGCCGGACCTTGAGTACCAAGTTGTTCAAGGCCGAGCGAGCTGGGTCGGAGAGGGGTTCGAAGCTCTCGAGCTTCCGCGTCAGCGCCTGCTGCATGGGGCTCACATCGCTGCGCCTCGATGCCTGCCAATATGTCAGATATCCGACAAGATCTCCATCATTTGACCGATATCTTGTGCTCCTAAGAAATTAGGCTCAAAGATAGGCAGGCGTCGTACGCAGGCACGTCCAGGTGCTCGTGACCGAGGGCTCTTGGACCTCCCGCTCCAAGTGAACGGGACTAGGTCGCAACCGATGCAGCACAGCTGCCTCAATCGCCTGCTCAGATCCCTAGATCCGGACGATTTCGATCTCCTGCGACCGCACCTCGAACTCGCGATCCTGTCGTTGGGCGATGTGCTGATCAAAGCCGACACCCCGATCACGCGGGTTGCCTTCGTCGAACGAGGCATCGTCTCGCTCGTCAGCGTCGCGGCGGATGGCCAACAGGTCGAGGTCGGACTGGTCGGATGCGAAGGCATGGTTGGCGTGCCGATCCTACTCGATGCCGAGCGGACGCCGGACGAGGCCCGGGTTCAGGCTATCGGGCTAGCGCAGGTCATGCCGGTAAGTGCCCTCACTGATGCGCTTCGGCACAGTCGGCGCCTGCACAATCAGCTGTTGAAGTATGCGCACGTCCTCGGCGTGCAGGCCACGGCCACGGCCTTGGCCAACGGCCGCTACACCCTGGAGCCGCGTCTCGCCCGCTGGCTGCTCATGTGTCACGATCGGACCGAGGGTGACGAACTTCCGACGACGCACCGGTTTCTCTCGCTGATGCTCGGGGTCAATCGTCCGGGCCTGACGGGCGCGATCTCGGTCCTGGAGCGTTCCGGCGTGATCGGTCGACAGCGCGGTACCCTGATCGTTCGCGATCGCGCGGCGCTGCTCGCTCTAGCCGGCCCCTCCTACGGCACTCCCGAGGCCGAATACGAGCGCCTGTTTACGGGTCCGGCACCGGGCGGCCACTGAGAACCTTCTCAGCCCCACCCCAAGCTACGATGAGGAAGACGTCTAAGCCGGGCGGCCCTATCATCACCGCTCGCCCGGCCTCGCGCACCTTCCGACCGCGTCCGCGGCTGGTGACGTGATAGATGGCGGCGCGGCCTCGGGCGGCCAGATGATTCGAAGCACCGACGCAGCTACGGATTGACGCAGCTACGTCGTTACGTCATTACGTAAGCACGCAATGAGGCACTGATGCACGTCGTGGTGGTGGCGAGCCAGAAGGGTGGCGCAGGCAAAACCTCGCTGATGCGCAGTCTCGCGGTGGCGACGCACCAAGCTGGGCATGCCACCGCGCTCCTCGACACGGACCCGCAGGGGTCGCTTACGAGCTGGTGGAACCGGCGCGAGGACTCGCAGCCTGCGCTCGTGCGGATCGAGGTCGCCGACTTTCAGGCGGGCGCCGAGCGGCTGGCCGCGGCAGGGATCGAGTTCCTGTACGTCGACACGCCGCCGTCGGTGCGCCCCGAGCTGCGCAGCCTGCTCGCGCACGCCAGCCTCGCCGTGGTGCCGGTGCGCCCCTCCCCCGACGACCTCGACGCGGTGGGTGATACCCTGGCGCTGATTGAGGATGCCGGGTGCCCGTTCGTGTTCGTGCTGACGCAGGCCAAGCCGCGGACCCGGTTGCAGATGCAAGCCGTGATGGCGCTCGCCAAGCACGGGAAGCTCGCGCCGACCGTCATCCACGATCGGACGGATTTCCCGACGGCGGCGATCTCGGGCAAGGCCGTGACGGAGTTCGAGCCCGAGACCGCGGCAGCGCGCGAGGTGAAGGAAGTGCTTGAGTACGTACTGACGCAACTACGTAAAGACGCAAGCAAGGCGAAAGCGAGACGTTGACCATGGCGGCGAAGCAGACACCGTCCCTCGATGGGCTGATCCAGGCCAAGGGTGCGCCCAGGCCGTCCGACGTGCCGCAGCGGGGCGAGGCGCCCGGTCCTGGCGCTGGCGCCCCGGCGCCGGATCCCAAACCCGCAGTTGCGCCGGTCGCCGTACCTCGGCCGCAGTCGGACGCGGAGCCCCGCACGAAGTCGCTCACGCTCCGGCTGTCCGAACCGCGCTATCAGCGGCTTCGGCGGTTCGCGTTCGAGCGTGACGCCAGCCATCAGGAGATCATCGAGGCGGCGTTGATGGCCTACCTTGAGCGAGAGGGCGGTTGAGCCCAAGCCGTACCCGCGTGGGTGCGTGGGTGCGCACTTGCCTACGTCATTACGTAAGCACGTAGCTAAGCACGAACGTACCTGCGGACTTGCTTCGGAGCCAAATCGGCTGTAACTTTCGATAACGGTCATTCTCGAAAGTTTGGCTGCTAGGCAGAGCCTATGCCGACGATCCATCTGATAGACGGCACCGAAGGCCAGTGCCTGCCGGTGAAGCCAGCCAAAGGCGCAGCGTGCAACGGCTGTGGCTACTGCTGCGCCGAGGAGCCGTGCCATCTCGCCGTCGAGTACATCGGCGCCGGCACGGAAGGCCCATGCCCGGCCCTGGAGTTTGAGGAGGGCCGGGTATGGTGCGGCCTCGTGCGGCACGCCTCCCGGTACATGGATCTACCGAACGACTGGGCGGACGCGGTTCTCGGCGAGATGTTCGCCGCGGCGCTGGGTGCCGGGCGGGGCTGCGATGCCGACCTCTGAGATCCTGATCGGCGAGCCGGTCGAGGCCGGACTGCCCGCGGAGGCAGCCGCGATCGTCCGCGCCTATCAGCAGGCCAGCAAGGCGCCCTCGACGGTGCGTGCCTATCGCGGCGACGTGCTGGTGTTTCAGGCGTGGTGCGACCGGTACGGGTTCCGGTCGCTGCCGGCGAGCCCCGAGGCCGTGGCGGGCTTCATCGTGTCGGAAGCGGAGGACGGCCGCGCCGCCTCGACGCTCGGCCGGAGGCTCGCCGCGATCCGGTACGGGCACAAGCTGCACGGCGCCGCGGACCCGACGGATGACGAAGGCGTGCGAGCCGCGATCCGAGGCGCCCGGCGCAAGGTAGGCGTCGCCCCGACGCAGAAGGCGGCCGCAACCGCGGAGATCCTGGCTGCTCTCCTGATGCGGACGCCCGACAGTCTGACGGGCAAGCGGGATCGGGCATTGCTGGCGCTCGGCTTCGCGGGCGCGTTCCGGCGCTCCGAACTGGTGGCGCTCGATGTCGAGGACCTGCGCGAGGATCCCGAGGGCATTCGCGTCATGGTCCGCCGAAGCAAGGTCGACCAAGAGGGCAGGGGCTTTGAAAAGGCCATCCCGCACGGCCGGTTCATCCGACCGGTAGCCCTGGTGCGCGAGTGGCTGGACGCAACTGGCATCGTCTCGGGCCCGGTGTTCCGGCCGGTGTCGCGGTCGGGCAACGTGCGCAAAACGGAAACTGTTTCCGGTTTGCCGCCTCGCCTCACGACGCAGGCCGTAGCCGACATCATCAAGCGGTATTGCGCCGCCGCTGGCCTCGACGCCACGACGTTCGGGGCGCACAGCCTGCGGGCTGGCTACATCACCACGGCGGCCGAGCGTGGGGCCGATCTCGCCCGGATCATGGATCAGTCGGGCCACAGGGATCCCCGGACCGTGGTCGGCTACATCCGTCGAGCCAATGCTTTCAAGGGACACTCGGGGAGCGGCTTCCTATGACCAAGCGCAAGCCCAAGGCTAAACCGCCCGAGCCAAAGCGAGAGCCGAACGCACAGGAACGAGCCGCGATGGAGAAGGCGAAAGCCTACTGCCGGGGCCGAACCGAACCCCTGGCCTATGAGGTCAAGAAGATCGAAGGCGGGGACATCACGGTCGGCATCCCGCATAACGACTATGGCGGGTTCGAGGTCGTGCATCGCGCCACTTTCGGCACTGTCTCGGCAGACTTTGCCAACCGGACGGGCGGCGAGGTCGGTGAGATCATGCGCAGCCGCGGCAAGCCGATGCCCAGCCAGGATCAGATCAACGCCGGCATCGCGGCCATAGCGGGTATCGCCCCCGAGAACGAGGCAGAGACCATGCTGGCCGTGCAGATGCTCGGCACGCACGCGCTGGCGATGGACATGCTGTCCAAGGCCAAGTGTGCAGCGGCCCCCGAGCACATTGAGCGGTTCGGCACGCTCGCGACCAAGATGCTGCGGACCTACACGACGCAGCTCGAAGCCCTCGCCAAGATCCGCCGCGGGGGCGCCCAGAAGGTCACGGTCGAACACGTCCACGTCCATGCCGGTGGTCAGGCCATCGTCGGCAATGTCACCGGGGGACCGGGAGGGGCCGGAGGGGGCCACATCGAAAATGGAAGCCAAGCCCATGCACCCGCTCTCACTGGACCGGCAGCCCTCGCCCTTCAGGCTAATCCGGAGATGCTGTGCCCAGACCAGGGCAGGCACCCCGTGCATGTCGCCGGCGGTGAGGGAGAAGGCCCGATGCCGGATGCACGGCGGGGGAAGGGGAAGCGGCGGACAGAAGGGTGAGCGGAACGGCGCCTATCGAACCGGGATGTACACGGCCGAGATGGTCGAGCTGCGCCGGGAGGTAAGCCGCATGGTCCGGATCTCGAACGCGGCGATCAGAGCCGGGTTCGGGTGAGCCGTCTAGCGCTCCCTCGGGAGTTTCGGGAGCTGTACGCGGGCGCATGCGAGAGGGTTTTTCCCGCCTATAAAAAGGGGGGGGCGATCCGCCACCTCACCCGGGTGGTCCATTCGGCGAGCTGGAGCGCTCGCAGCACCGCGGCGGCCATCTTGTCCGCGCTCCGGCGCCCGTCGGCATCGTGGTGGTAGGCGGCCAGCGTCTCGATCGGCAGCGGCTCAGGCCCGACTAGGGCGAGGCGCCGCGGCTGGTGCGCGCCCTCGTCCGTGTCGAGCATCAGCACCAGGATGAGGCCGGCCGCGAACACGTAGCTGTGCACCTCACGCAGTCGCTCGCGTTGCACGACGGGGAGGGTGAGGATGTCGCCCATGGTAGCGCTCCCGTCAGGACCCACGAGCGAACTGGACGGGCCGCGACCGCGCCGTATGCGGCCTGATCATCGGCAGAGATCTGCATCCAGATCCTAAATTTGATGGAGCATGTGTTCTCGAGACAATGCAGCCTCCCCGGCTCGGGGTGCGGAGGGTCGGGCGCATGCAATCTATCGCCGAGACAGACATCCCACGCTCGCATATGGCCGAGCTCATCGGCCTGCTGGATGAATTTCCACTCGCCCGAAACCCACGACGGGCCGCGGTGCTTGGGCTCCGACTGTGGGAATTGGAATGTAGAGCACGCTGGCAAGGAGCGGCTCCTGAGACGCTGGCGGCGATCCAGGGCGCGCGCGTGCTGCTGGATCTGGCGGAACTACCCCCCCTACCGCCCCTACCGCCGTCGAGCGCAACCCGATGATAGACGGTTCCACGTCCACCAACCTGCTCACGCTGTCTGTGAATTTGGACTCGATGCAGCGGCTTTTGGGTCGCCGAACCGCCGATGGAACGCTCGTACCGGTTGATCCGTCCCTGATCGAAGCGGCGATAGCGGCCGGACGCGAGCAGGTGGCGAGCGTCAAGAGAATGCTGGGGGGCATACCGCACGACGAAATGGAACCCTGGCAGCGATCCGCCGACAGCCTGGCCGCGGCCGTGGCCGAGCTCGATGGCATGCTCGACATCCTCGAGGAAATGCTGAGCCACCTGAGCGATTGGAGAGACGGCGCTCATTTCAGGCCTCCTTTGGTCCAGGCCGCTAACAAGCCCACGCCGCGGTGATGATGGACTCGCGCGCATCGGCCCGGTCACCGCATGCGCCACGATCAAATGGTGCTCGGCATCCACCGCGGCCTGGACGTTGTAGCCGACCATGCCGGTGCTTTTGCCGCTGGTCGCCATGGAGCGCGCGTCGGGATCGGTCAGCGAGACTTGGCCGTCGGAGGCGGCCTCGACTTGCCGGCCCATCGCCTGGAGAACCTGCATCTGCTCGCGCAGACGAGCGATCTTCTCATTGAGCCGCGTCGTGCGCGCCTCGGCGATGTCGCTCGGCGCGCGGTCGGCCCGATCCAGCGCCGCGAGATAGCGGCCGATGCTCGCCTCGATCTGCACCAAACGGGCTTCGACCTTGGCGGCGGTGAAGTTCTTGTCGCGATTGTTGACCGCCTTGAACTTGCTGCCGTCGATGGCGACGACCGCTTTGCTGAACAGGTTTAACTGGCGGCACAGCACCATGAACTGTGCGCAGGCCGCCTGAATGGCCGGGCCATTGTCCTTACGGAAGTCGGCCAGCGTCTTGAAGTCGGGCATCAGCCGGCCGGTGAGCCAGATCAACTCGATGTTGCGCTGGCTCTCGCGTTCGAGGCGGCGGCTCGACGGGACGCGGTTGAAGTAGCCGTAGAGATAGATCTTGAGCAGCGTTGCCGGGTGATAGGCCGGACGGCCCGTTGCCTCCGGCACGGCGCCAGGGAAGCCGAGCGCGGGCAGATCGAGCTCATCGACGAACACCTCGACGAGGCGAACCGGATTGTCGGCGGTGATGTAGTCGTCCAGGCAATCGGGAAGGAGTGTGATCTGCTGACGATCTTCGCCTGCTATGAAACGCTTCATCCCGACCTCCCTAGATCGGGGTTTACTTTACCAGATCACCGCGTTTTCACACAGCCTGGACCCTTCTCGGAAGTTCAGAAGGTCTGTTTGCGGGCAGCCTGATCCAGTTCTATGTCCGATCCTGACTGAACGCGGCGAGAGCTGGTTTGTATCTGCGAAGCTACGCGGTTCCGCAGCTCGACCTGATCGCGTGCGACCGCCAGCCCATTCACATCGTCGGCAGCATCCAGCCGCACGAGTTCCTGCTTGCTTTCGATGGTCACAACCTAGTGCTTGTCCAAGCGGATTGGATCAGCGCTGAGCATCACGAGGTCTGCCAGCGTGCGTCAGGTCGCCTCCGTCTGCTTCAGCAGATCAATCGGTATAGATATCACCACGCGCAGGCCTTCGGGCCCCCAGTGATAAGCGATCTTGCCGCCGAGCTGGCCGCCGACGCTGCGCTGGACCAAGGTTGCGCCGAACCCAGCATGTTCCGGCGGTTGCGCGATCGGCGGTCCACCACGCTCGCACCAGATCAGGCTGATGCTCTTGTCGTAGCGGCGACAGCTCAGACTGACGGTGCCTGTATCACCAGATAGGGCGCCATACTTGACCGCGTTCGTCGCGAGTTCGTGGATGATCAGCGCGAGGCTGGTCAACGCCGTGTCGCGGATTGGAACATCCGCTCCGCCGAAGAACCGGATACGGCGATGCGCGCTGCCCACGCCGTCGTAAGGCATCAGCAAGGCGCGCAGTAACGCCTGCAGGGTCTGCGCCGGACGCGGCGCAGCCTTATCCTGGGGCGACGCGTGCAGGTACTCCAGCGCCCGACCGAGGCTGGTGAACCGATCCCGCAGCGTCCGTGCATACGGCTGCACTACCGGGATGTCGCGTGCCGAGAGGGTGACGAGGCCGTTGACCAGGGCGAAGACGTTCTTCAGACGGTGGCTCAGTTCACGGCTGCGCAGTTCGTGATCGGCCTGGGTTTTCGCCGATGCGGTGATGTCCCGCGAGACCGCAAGCAGGCCGATGGGACCCCCGTCATCGTCCAGCATGCGCGAGAGGGCTACGTCCCAGTAGCGCGCCTCTCCGAAGATCCCCGGACGCCAATGGCTGAAGCGGGCGACGCCGGTCTCGCGCACAGCTTCGAGCCCAACTAAAACGGCCGCCCGCGCCTCCTCGGGCCAGGATAGGGACCATGGTTCTCCCTCGTTCTCAGCGGTGTCGCAGCTGCGCAGCTGCTGCAGCGCGGTCGGGTTGGCGAATTGGAGATTGCCCTGCGGGTCGAGTACTTCGATGCAGTCCGGGCTCGCCTCGACGATGCACCGGCTGAGGGTCTCAACGGACCACAGGCCACGCCGCACCGCCTCGATCGTTCCGGTGTCGAACAGGCGGTGCATTGGAGGTGACCGGCGTCGAGGCGAACCGTAGCCATTCGGGCCGGGGGACAGCGCCAGGGAGAGACGATCCCACAGAGCTCCTGTTGCCATTGCCGGCTCCCGCGCGTTGGTCTCGCATGACGAAGTGTCAAGCTATCGTCAGGCTACGGAAACTGCGCTCCGTCCCCTTATCAAAAGACAATTGCGCGAACCTTTTACGAAAAATTAATCACCGCTTTGGGGTACCTGGCCTCTATTGAGGGTAAATTTCGGTGAAAACTGCTTTTTGATCGGATTGGCATCTCCGGTCACTGCCATGGGTAGCAAGCTGTAGCTGTGATGTTGCGAGCGCAGCGAGCTGCGCGAGCGTTCCTTGCCCCTTCATCGCCTGCACGGCTCCTTCCGACCCAAGCGTACTCAAGCCCCGTCGCCCGGTTCGGGTGGCGGGGTCTTTTACCGGGCGGATCATCGATCACTGGACAGGGCGCAGGCATCCAATGTCGTGCTCGCGGTGTCGTCGCTAGATCGGCTGGGCTCGGTCTGGCGTTCCTTCGAGAGGCACCTTTCGAACGATCACCTCGTTCTCTCTTTTGGGAGGGCGGTTTAATGCAGGCAGGCGCTGACGCGGAAGCTCGAGAGCTTCGAGCCGCTGTCCGACCAAGCTCGCTGGGCTTTGAACAACCTGATACTCAAGGTTCGGCACGTCGGCGCGCGCCAGGATCTGATCCGGGAAGGCGACAAGCCCGACAACGTCCTGCTGATCCTCGACGGCTTTGCCTGCCGGTACAAGATGCTCCCGGACGGCCAGCGGCAGATCATGGCCCTGTTGGTACCAGGTGACTTCTGCGACCTGAACGTGTTCATCCTCGACGAGATGGATCACACCATCGGTACGATTTCGCAGTGCCAGGTCGTGGACATCCCCCGTCAGGCTATCGATGAGATCACGGCGCATCACACGAGCATCGCGCGCGCCTTCTGGTGGTGCTCCCTGGTCGACGGTGCGGTCCTACGAGAGTGGCTGGTCAACATGGGCGCACGCGCTCCGGACCAGCGCATCGCGCACCTCCTCTGCGAACTTTTGATGCGCTTGGAGGCGGTGGGGCGTGTCACCGATAATAGCTACGCGTTCCCACTCACGCAGACCGAGATCGCTGACATGATCGGCTTGTCCGACGTGCACGTGAACCGAACCCTACGCGGGTTGCGCGCCCTCGGCCTGATCCACCTCAAGCGCCGCGTCCTGACCATTCTCGACGTCGAGCAGCTAAAGGCGTTCTGCAGCTTCGCACCGAACTACCTGCACCTGCGCAATACCCGTTGGGGAGAGCGCCACGACCTGAGTTGGCTCGGCCGAGCCCAGGAAGGCTAGCCGATGTCCGAGCGGGGCAACGTCGAGACGTTGATCGTTCTGCAGCCGATCGCGGTCGACACGGGTAGCCCCGACCGTGACGGCATGCTGGTGATCGCCAACGGCCTCCTTGTGGCGGTTCTTGTCCGCCTCGCCGAACCCGAGCACGCCAATGTCGGAAGCTGGTTTCTGGAAGCGGGGTTCGGCCGGCTGCAGGGGAACAAGTCTCTGACCTTCCTGGACCTGGAGGAGGCGACGCGCTGGCTGCAGCGACGCCTAGCGCCGACCTAACCTCGTCGGCGCTGCCCCGTGGTTGGGCGATACCGGCGTCCGCACTCTGCTGGAACGCGACGCCCCCGAACCTTTCTCAAGCCTGGGGTACTTTCAGGAGGTTCCAATGGGCGTGTCGCAAACCCAGACGGCCCTTCGTTCATGGGTCGTTAGCCACACCCGCCCAGCTTGCCGCCTCCGCCTTGGAGCCGGCTCATGACCCTCCACACCATCGCCGCCAAGCTGAAACAGCGCGCCAAGGCCGACTTCCGGGGCCGGCACTTCGAGGCGGCGCTGATCGTCCAGGCGGTGTCCTGGTACCTGCGCTACCCGCTCAGCTACCGTGACATCGAAGAGCTGTTCCTGGAACGCGGTCTGGAGGTGGACCACTCAACCCTGAACCGCTGGGTGCTCGCCTACGCGCCGCTGATCGAGAAGCGGCTGCGCGCATTCCGCCGGCCACACTGCGGCTCGATCTGGATCGACGAAACGTACATCAAGGTGCGCGGCGAGTGGCGCTACCTATACCGGGCCATCGACAAGCACGGTGACGCGGTCGACTTCCTGTTGACCGCCCGGCGCGATCTCGATGCGGCCAAGCGGTTCTTCCGTAAAATGCTGGCGGACCAGCCGCTTCTCGCCCCTGATCGGATCGGCACGGACGGCGCCGGAACCTATCCGCCCGCCATCGTAGCTGCGAGGAGCGACGGCCTGCTACCCCGCACACCCCTCCACTACGTCACCAAGCACCTGCAGCAAGGGATCGAGAGCGACCACTTCCGGGTGAAGCGGGCGATGACGCGGGTCGGCGGGTTCCGCTCTTTCCATACGGCGCGCCGCACGATCTGCGGCTTCGAGGCCATGCTGTGGCTGCGCAAGGGCTTCGGCTTTGCCGGCGCGTGGACCGTGCGCGAGCAGAACCAGCTGCTTGGGGTCTGCTTCGGGCTTCAAAAGGTTAACGAGATCTGAAAACAAGGCGGTTCTCGCCTTTCCTGCGGCCTACGATACGGCTTGCGACAGGCCCCGGATACTCGGCTACAACGGTGCCGAGATCGGCACTGACGCCGTGATGCTCTCAGCAAACGCAGGGTAGGGCAACCGCGCTTGCAACCGATCGAGGGTCCCGTCGAGCCAAGCCCGGCTCGCCTCGACGTCGCGTTCGAGGTCCCTGGCACCAGCGGTCATGGATGGCCTCGGATCGCATCGAGCGGCATAATCCACACGGAAGCGGCCTTCACTTCCGACCGTGGATGACCAGTGCAAGAAGGTAACCGAGCGCGCCCGCCATCGCGACGACTATGAGCGGCGACTCTTTCGCATATTGGCTGAGCGCCTCACCGCCCTGTCGATACGCATGTTCGGCCTCAGGGAAGCGCTCGCGCCCCTTCTTGATCGCCTCACCAGCGAGATCGTTCGCTTGGTCGGCCACGTCGCGCACCGCGTCCTTGGCCTGTCCGACGAGGTTCTCGGTCGAACCCTTCAGTTCGGTCATCTTGCTCTTGCCCTGGGTCTCGCGGTCGCCAATCGCGGCGCCGACCTTGCCATGAACCTTGCCGCCGAGTTCCTTCGCGGCGCCGGTGATGCGGTTCTCGTCCATGGTGTCCCTCCTTGAATTGGCAGCCGGGCCCACATGCATCGCGGGCCCGGCTGGTTCTACGAGAGTCGATCAGTGCTTGCCGGTGCTCTTGCCGTGAGCCTTAGTCGAACTCTCGTGCGCCTTCGCCGAATGGCCGTGGGCCTCCTCGGAGTGCTTGCCGGCCGCCTTAGCGTCGCCCTTCTCGTGGTGCTCGGCGGCCGTCTTGTGCGACTTGGCGGCTGCCTCGTGATGCTTGGCCGCCTCGTGGTGTGCGTTCTGGGCCATGGCTGTGTTCCTCGTTCGGCACCATAACGGTGCTCGTTGCGGTCATATCGACCGGCGCGTCCGGGTGAGGTCGTCCTCCACCGGCGTGCGGAAAGTCCTCAGGCTCACCGCGTCAGCGCACGGGTAACCTGCCATCAGGGGCGTAGCGGTTCACCACTGAGGGAAGCTCCTGTGGGAGCCGGAAAAGTAACTCGCCGTGCGACAGGTCGGTCTGCCACGACAGGCTGTCGAGCACCGCAGAACATATGCCCTGCTGCAACTGACGAAGGGTGATCTCATAAAACGGCGGCGTGATCGGTCGCGAAGAACGTTACCAGTGCGCGTGCTCCTGCTCGGTCGGCATACGACCCTGTGGGGTAAGCTGGTCGACCACGCCGGGCAGCAACTGCGAGAGTTGCGACAGCAGGTCGGAACTGCCCATGCCGGTCTGCTGCGAGAGCTGGCCTACCGTCTCGGGACCGAGCGCGTCGCCGAGGTCATGCGGCGCGATCGGTTGGTTCTGACCTTGGCCGATCCACGAGTTGATCGCCCCGCCGTGGCCAGCCTGGGTGAACTGATCCACGAGGGCACCGAGCCCACTGGCCCCACCGCCGCCGAGCAGACCGCCGAGACCGCCCTGACTGGCGCCAGCCATGCCGCCGCCCGCGTTACCCAACATGCCGCCGAGGCCGCCGCCTCCGGCCCGCGCGACCAGAAGGCTCATCAGGGCGCCGACGAGGGGGTTAGCGCTGCCACCCTGTTGCTGACTGGCGTTACCGCCGACCACGCTGCCGATGATGCTGTCGAGTAGGCCCATGGGTGGTGCTCCGGGAGCGGCCCTCAGGCCGGGATGATCGTATGGGTCGACGATGAGGCCGGACCCAAGGATGGATGCCGAGGATCAGACTGGGTGGTTGTAGACACGCACCCTGCGGGCACCCGACATCGACGTGTCCGTACCGGCCATGGGAGCGCTCACCGCATCGTTCTCGCGCACGAGCGAGCCGGCGGCCGCGTCCGAGCCGATCAAGGTCGATGTGTCCCTTGGGGCCTCGTCGGCAGTCTTGCCGCTCCAGCCCTCGCTCTCCCAACCCTGCGCACGCGCGTCGAGATCGACGGCACCGTGCTCCTCCAGGATGCGCGTGGCTACACCGGCGTGAGCTTCACTCGCCCTCACGGTCAGCAGCGAGCCGCCGCGGCGCACACCCTCGGCGTAGGCATGCGCGTCGGTCTCAGTCACACCGGCGCCGGTCAACGAGCCGGTCAAACCGCCCGCTGCGGCACCGATGCCCGCACCGGTCAGCGTCGCCACGAGCCAACCGGCGGCCACGACCGGACCGACGCCTGGGATGGCCATCAGCCCGAGGCCGGCGAGGAGGCCCGCGCCACCGCCCAGGATCGTGCCGAGCGTCGCGCCCGTCCCCGCGCCGGTGGCAGCATGGTCTGCCGTGTCGCCCGTTCCGGCATTGCCGGTCTCCGCCTTGTTGCTGACGAGGCTGATATCCGAGTGCGGCACGCCGGCCGCCTCCAACTTCGTCACAGCCGCCGCAGCGTCGTCGTAGCGGTCGTACAGGGCCGAGAGGGTCTGTGCTGGCATGGGATGACTCCGAGATATTCGGGTGGGACAGATCGAGCGAGGGGACCGGCTACTGGACCGCGACGTTCCCCTTGAAGTCTAGGCCAACGCTGGCAGCTTTGCCGTCCACCATCGCGCTGGCGTGCCAGATGCCGTCGCCATCCTTCTTCAGGTCCTTGACCTCGTGGTAGCCGGCTCGCTCAAGCCGCCGGCGGACCTCACCCTCGGTGAAGCTGTTGGCGCCCCGCTCCAACTTGACGTTCGCCCCCGTGCCGGTGGCGGCTGCCTTGCCGTCGTGGCTGTGATCGGTGTTCGGCCGCGTCACGGCGTTCTGGCCGCCGGACGTCGCGCTGGAAGCACCACTCGTCGCCGGCTGCCCGGTGACGGTCGTCTGCGCCAGTGCGGGCGCTGCTGCGAGCAAGGGCAACACGATGAGGATCGAGCGGTTCAGGGACATGGCAGGGCCTGTTTGTCTGGTGGTAGTAGAGGGACGGCCAATCCGACGTCTGATATCGGCAGGGTGCGCTGCCCGGTGCATCCAAGCTCCAGGCAGCGCTCTCAGGTGGATCAGACCGGCTTGCGAGTGCCCGGCGTGGTCCCGGTCGTCGTGGTGCCGGTCGTGCCGGTGCGGCTGACGTTGCCGCGCTCATCCTCGACCTCGACCTCGGTGTGACGCACCTTGTCAGTGATGGTCTCGGTGCGCTGACCCGCGTCCTTGCGAATGCCGACCTCCTCGACCACGCGGGCCTCCTTCGACACCACCGCCTGCTCACGCATCTCGGTCGCCTCGATGGTCTTGCTCGCAAACAAGGCCTCGTCGGCCGCCGTCACCGGCCGGTCGACCGCGCGCCGGTCGACGTGCACGGTCTCGTCGCGCAGGGTGACCTGCTCCTCAACCGGCTTCTCGACGACGAAGGAGCGAACTCGCACCCGGCCGCTCTCGGCCACGCGCTTGCCGACGTTGAGCCGCTCCTCAACGATCGGGATGTAGTCGGTCTCGCCCGTGGTCGTCCCGGCACCCTTCAGGGCCGCGGCTCCTGTAGCCGCCGTTCCGGTTGCTGTCGTACCCGTGGTCGAGCTGGCCGTCGTCGTGCCGCCCGTCGCCGAGTACCCGCTCCAGCCTTCCTTGCGCCACGCGCTCTCACGCTGGTCGAGGTCGACCGAGCCGTGCTGCTCCAGGACATCGTAGGCCGTCTCGGTCTGCGCCGGCTCGACGCTCGCGGTCAGCAGCGTGCCACCGCGGCTCAGGCCCTCGCTGTAGGCGTAGCGATCCTCCTCGGGCATGAAGAAGTCCTTGAGCGAGCCCCAAAATCCGCCCTCGTCCTTGTGGTAGTCGTACGAGCCGCTCGTGCGCGCCGTCTGGGCACCTTGCACCAGCTTGATCGCCGATTGCGGGATGCCGGCGGCGACAAGCTTGGCCTGCGCGGCCTGCGCCTCGGCCGGGCGATCGAACAGCGCGGTGATCGTCTGCGTCATGGTGTTGTCTCCTGAGCTGAAGGGGGATCGATCTGTTCGCTTGCGTGGCCGTCCGGGCTCACGCGTTCGACCACGGCGCGCTGCTTACGCAGCGTCACCGGGACCTCGACGTCCTCATCCGCGGAGCTTCGGCGGACGTGCACCTCCTCCTTCAGGACGAGGCGCTTCTCGGCGACGAGGATCTCTTCGAGAACGGGAATGACGGTCACCCCGTTCTCCTCGCGGATCACCGGGGGGACCTCGCCCTCGGACAGCGTCCGGTTGACCGGCACCCTGGTGACCTCGACCGTTTGGCTGCGCAGGCTCTCGCGCAGGACCTGATCGACGGTCTCCGTCCGGGTCGAAACCCGCACCCGCCCGGTCTCCACCGCCTGCTTGTCGATGCGAGCGGTCTCCTCGATCAGCGGGAGAACCACCTCCTCGCCCAAAGTGACCTCCGCCGTCTCTACGCCTTGCGTCTGTGAGAGCTTCGGCTGGCTGGCGGCGGGATCGCTCATGATCAGATCCGACGCTGGGTCGTGGCGGTGATGCCGGTGTGGCTCACCACCGGATCGACCGCCGCACCGCGGCCCGCGAAGAAGGCGGCCAGTGCGCCGAGGATCAGCGCCAGGGCGCCGTAGAGCGCCCCCTGTGAGCCGACCCGTGCCGCGGCATCGGCTGCCTGCTTGGCCTGCTCCTTGGCCTTGGCAACAGTGTCGTTGAACTGCTGCACGTACTGGGCGACTTGTGTCCGGGCCTGATCGACCGGGATGTTCTGCGCTTTCGCCAGCGCCTGGGCGGCCTTCTCCTGGGCGTCCTTCTGCTGGGCAGCGTCACCGGTCACCGCGGCGCGCATCGCGCTGACGGCGGCGTTCTTCAGGGCTTCAGGGTCATTGCCGGTGCCATTGCGGACCTGGCTCTCGATGTTCGAGAACGGGTTGTCCATGCCCGGCAGCGACGGGGCGGCAGCCTGTGCGGCGGTCTTCACCGAGCCGCCGACGAGGTTACCGGCGCCGCCCAGCGTGCTCGACACCGCGCTCGACGCGCCGCTGACGATGCCGCCGACCGCCGAGGACAACAGGTAGACGACGACCAGGGTCGAAACCGCCCAGGCGATCAGCCCGTGATAGGCAGTGGTAGTGTTGGCCGGCTTGCCCGAGAGGCGCCCGGCGAGCCAGCCGCCAGCGGTGGAGGCGAGGATGCCGGAGATCACGAACCAGATCCCGGCGCCCGAGGACAGGCTGCCCGCGGTCGGGGTGCCGTTACCGGCCGGGTCGACGGTCGAGAGCCCGATCCCGAGCCCGACCATGTTCAGGATGACCTGGGCGACCAGCGCGATCACCGCGCCGGCGAACACCGCCCCCCAGGAGATGGAGTGCAGCGCCATCGTGCGCATGTCCTCCGCAGGGGAGACCGCACTGGCGGTGGGGAGGTCGCGGTCGTAGGCCGCGCGGGTGGTGTCAGGTGATAACGCCATGGTCGGTACTTTCAGTTCAGTGTGGTTCGATCTTCGGCCTGAAGTCGGCGGAAGCGGGTTTGACTGGGCTCAGAGCACCCGGTGGCCGATTAGGGCGTGGTCGAGCCGCCGCCCGACCACCACGCCGACGACGGTGACGAGCAGATCGGTCGAGGTTCAGCCCCGCGATGCCGGGCTGACCGAACTGGTTGCGGGCCGTGTGTCAGCTCCCGCTCCAGCATCACGAGCAGGTCGAGCGCTTGGGTCCTGGCTCGGGGTTCGACGACGCGTATGCCGCCTCGATGGCAGCGATCTCGGCGGCGGCTTCCGCCTGGATCGCACGGTCGCCCTCGATGATGCCGATGGCTTCCTTGATCAGCGCCCGGGCATAGTCGGGCGAGAGCACCTTTCGACGCTCGGCCACACGGATCTCCTCGTATCAACCCGCCAGGATGATCTTCCGAGATGCTCGTGTGAGCAGAGCTACCACCGTGTAATTAGGCGATTTAGTAGAAGTTCCGACGATTTATATAAAGTACATTTGCACCAAGCCGGCCTGGTAGTTCTGTCACGGTTTTCGTTTGTCTCAGCGCCGGTGACGCGTGTTCGGCCCAATGCCGCGCTCCTGCGCCCACACCACCACCGCGCTGCGGCGGTTGACCCCGAGCTTGCGGTACAGCCCTGAGACATGGTTGCGCACCGTGTTCGGCGACAGCTTCAGCTCGGCGCCGATCTCCCGGTCGGTGGCGCCCTGGCAGATCCGCGTGAGCATGTCCTGCTCGCGGATCGTCAGGTTCTCGACCCCGGGCGACGTCCGACCGGACCGTGTCGGGTGGCGCAGGGTCGCCAGCTTATCGATCACCCCGTGGCTGAACCACGACGCGTCCGCCATCACCGCCTCGATGGCGGTGATCAGTTCGCGCTCCGAGAGCTTGCGACTGGTGATGTCCTGCAGGACGCACAGCACGCAGGCCTCATCGTTGATGCTCACTCGCTCGGCCGAGACCAAGCAGTCGATCTCCGCGCCCGCCGCATCCTGCAGCACAGCTTCGAAGCCGCGCACGCTGCCAAGCCGCCTGAGATCGCGGGAGAACTTGCGCTGCTCAGCGCGATCAACCCAGAGCGCGAGATCGGCGAGCGACTGGCCGCCGACGGTATCGGGAATATGCCCGAACGTCGTGGCGAAGGCCTGGTTGACGCTGGTTATCTCCAGCCCGTCCGCGTCCAGCAACGCGCTCGGCACCGGTGAGAGATCGAACGCCTTGGCGAAGCGCTCTTCGCTGTGGCGCAGGGCCATCTCGGCCTTCCGGCGATCCTCCAAATCGGCGAAAGTGAACAGCATGCACGGCTCGATGCCGCCAGAGCCTGGCATCTCGATGGCGTGCCCGGCCACGATCACGTACCGGCCGCGGCCGCACGGCGTGGCGAGCTGAGCCTCCATCTGTGGGATTGTGCGTCCCTCGTGCAGGCGATGGATCGCCATCTCGCGCCGCTCGGCCTCGCGCAGCAGGTCGATCTCGCAGAAGGTTCGGCCGAGGACATCATCGCGATGGTAGCCGGTCAGGTCGAGGAAGCCGTGGTTGACCCGCACGAAGCGCAGGTCGGCGATCCGGCAGATGATCGCCGGGGCCGGGTTGGCGTTGAACATCCGCTCGAACCGGGCCTCGGCCTGATAGCGTTCGCTCACGTCCTGCATCACCAGGGCGAGGCCACTCGGCGTGCCGGCCGCATCGGTGGTCACCAGGCTGCGTATACGGTGCATCCACCTGTGTGTTGGATCCCGGGTCGGGACCAGCTCGACCACGACGTCGCGGAACACCTCGCCTGAAAGCACCCGGTCGAGGGGATGCTGCAGCGGGCCAATCTCCCGATGATTGCGGTAGTGCAGCGTGAAGTTCGCACGGTACTCGGACACGGTGGCGCCGAGATCGCCGACATCGGTAATGCCGTGCATCATCACGGCGGCATCGTTGGCGTAAGCGATGGTCTGATCCGGCTCGATCAGGATCACGCCCTCAGATAGACCAGCCACGATCTGCCGCATCTGTATGTGGCGCGCCTCATCGACCATCGGGGTATCTCCATCCGAAGCGCCAACGCTCGAATGCGAGGAAAAGCCCAGACCGCCGCGTTTTGTCGATCCTGATCTAGTCGATCGCCTCGGATGCACTCGCCGAGCAGATCTCCGGCCGAGTAACTGCACCAATGAGCTTACGAGGATTTGTTACGCACAAGTTGCAGTTTGGGCCGGCGGCTTCCAGTAATAAATATCACTTCGAGCGTGCCTTCATCCATCGTCGTGACGTGGAGGCGGTAGCCCATATTCGTCGCCAGCATACGCGCTTGGTCCAGTGTACTGGCGGCCAAGGTCATCGTGAACTCGGCTACGCCCGATGCCAGTTGAGCCGCGAGGAGACCGATTTCAACACCTTCGTCGAAGGTCTCGTCGCGGCCAGCAAACCGCAGGCGCAGACCGGGCACGACGTGGATGTGGCGCATGGCTAGTCTCTCTGGACACCTCGCAGTGCACAACCGATGTGGTTAACGTTGCGTTAGCGGCGGTGTGCTCTCGAAAGATCCAAAATCTTGCGCGACCACTACGAGGTTGGAGCAGCTTCTCGAACCCGGGCGACACACACGGTCTCAGAACGCCGCCTTATGTGAAGGAAGCGCAAGGACGGAGGAGTCGACGAGCCGCGCGTCTTGAGTGCGGTCCTCACCTTCGCCAAGCCCACAGAGGCGACATCGGCATAGGGGCGGATCCGTGCCATTTCGCCGGCCCGGCGGCGCACCGTGTGCGGCTTGGCTAGCAGCGGCCCTGTGGCGAGCGCGTCGAAGTAGGCTATCCAGTACCGAAGCTTCATGGGCCTCGGATCACTCGATTTTAAACCCTTCGCTGACGGCATGGTCGCTTCCGATCGGCAAGCTGCATACCGCAAACATCCTACCAAAGGGATGAACGCGGCCTCAATCGCTCGAGCCGATAACAAGCGGCCAAGTTCCAACGGCAGCGTTCCAAGGATCTTGCCCTATTGGAACGACCACGTTCCAGCGGGATAGTTCCAGTCAGCGAGCCCTATTGGAATGCAACGGCAGGTAGCGCGATCGGTTGTGTGCGAAAAACGACCGTCAAAGCAGCATGTGGCGCGGGACAGGCAATGGCGCCGGAGGCACCACCCGTGCGCGGTGCCGCCGTCGAACGGCCCGGCGAGCAGGTGCTCCGGCCGGGCCTGCCGCAGGAATGAGAGGCGCGTGCGCGTAGCGAGCCGAGGGCCAAGCGCGCCAATTCCAGCCGAGCCTCACGATCCTGGTCGCCCCACGCTGCACCTGTCGCCCCGGCCCTCGGCCGCCGAACGCCTTGCCGGACGGCGGCACGTGGGATACCGCCAACGCGACTGAACTACGCATCACAAGCGAATTGTGGTGGGTCGCCCTATCGGCAGGCGATACTTTATCGATAATGCATTTCGCATATCAATTTTCTGTGTATTCAATAAATTGGAATAAAGATCATAATTAATTTTGCTATATTGCTGTACTGTTCCGCAGATGCTGTACATTAAAACACCCCAGAGCGCGCTACGAGGGACTCTCTTTTGTTTGATGCGAACGCCTTGCTGAACGAGCTCGTGGCGGATCAGATCCAGCCCTGGCAAGATGTGCATTTCAACGCCATCGAGCTGAACGATCGGCTGAGACAGCTCAATCATTCTCCATCGACCTGCCTCTTCCAGATCGTCGGCAACGCCGTCTCCATGCTGGAAAAGCCCGCGGATCTCTCGATCCATCCGAGCTATGTCTCACGGTATCATTGCTACCTGCATCACCTGACCGACGCGCTCTACGCCGTCCCGGCAGGTCGGGACATGATCATCGCCATCGACATTCAGGATCAGGCGCCGGATCACGATGGGCTTCCGGTCTTCTCGTTCCAGAAGCTGGCGGGCCAACGCAACCTGCTCCTGCCCGACGTCGACCTGATCGCGCTGGATTATCTCGCGGCAGCCCCACCGGACACGCGTCCCTACGCCGACAAGGCGCCCGTCGCGACCTTCTGCGGATCGACCACCGGCGGCGGCTACATCACGACCGATGCGGTGCGGGGGGCGTGCTTCCCACGGCTGCGCGCCGCGCGATACTTCGCCGGCCGCCCCGAAGTCGACTTCAAGCTGACCGCGATCGTGCAGTGCGATCCGGAAGCCGAGGCCCTGTTGCGCGCGGAAGGCTTCGGCACCGGCCCGCTGAATTGGGACTTCACCTACCGCAGCAAGTTCGCCCTGTCCCTAGACGGCAATGGAGCCGCCTGTTCAAGACCGGCAATCATACTGAAAAGCAATTGCGTATTGATTAAATACAACAGTCAATGCTTATTGCACTATTCCAAGGGCCTGATAGATGGGTATAATATATTGGACATTACCAGCGAAGAGCAGGTCATCGCCATTGTACGGGAGGAGCGGCAATCCCCGGGCCTCTACGCGCCGATCGCGGCGGCCGGGGCGCTCTTCGCAGAGAACGTGCTTTGCAAGAGCGCAGCTCTCACTTACACGGGTGCCCTACTCAAGGCGTATGCCGACCGTCTTCGGTGAACTCTGCTGGGTCCTGGCGCGGGCATATCGCCCACACCATGGGTGCCATTGGAATGGATGGCGCGGCAGGGAACGGCTCGATATGGCACAGATACTAGACGTTCCTCATGCTGGCCTGCTCTACCAAGACTTCATTGCGCGACTTGTCGCCGAGCGGGAGGCGCGGACGTATCTGGAAATCGGCGTCCAGAACGGGCTCAACCTGTCCAAGATCTCGGTCCCCTGCGCGTTCGGTGTCGATCCCGGCTTCGCGCTGACGGTCGATCCGACGGTCGGGAAAGATACGCTGCGCCTCTACCGGATGACGAGCGACCGGTTCTTCCGCGATCACGCCGAAGACATCCGAGCCGCCGGCCCGTTGGACTTCGCGTTTCTCGACGGCATGCATCTGTTCGAATACCTGCTCCGGGACGTGTACAACACGGAGCGGTTGTCCGGCCGCTCAGGCCTGATCACCATCCACGATTGCCTGCCCTTCGACGGGGAGATGATCGAGCGCCAGAACAACACGGCAGGGCGGACACCCGGGCCGTGGGCGGCGGCCTGGACGGGCGATGTCTGGAAGATCATCCCCATCCTTCAGAAATACCGCCCGGACCTCAAGGTCGTTCTGGTCGATTGCGCCCCGACCGGGCTGGTCTGCCTCACCAACCTCGATCCATCCTCAAGGGCCCTGGAGGACCAATACCTCGACATTGTGTCGGAGTATCACGCGATGCCCAACGACCGGGCGGCGCTGGAGGCGTTCTTTGACGGCCAGCAGATCGTCTCGGCCGAAGCCCTGACGGCCAATTTCGGCCACTCGATCTCGTTCCGGATCTAGGCTCTGTCGTCGCCTGAACCATCTGGCTTAGCACGTGTTCTGTGCCCTCGACCTGAGGAGGGACGATGCTGAGCGACGCGCACTGGGCTGTTCTGGAGCCGCTGGTTGAGGCGTGCCGGCCGAAGGCGAAGACACCGCCGCAAGACCTGCGACGCACGCTCTCAGCAATCCTGTGGCGACATCAGAACGGCGTCAAGTGGCGTGCAATCCCGCCCGAGTAGGGGCCATGATGGCGTGCCGCGTAGATCTTCATCCGGTGGTCGCGCGCGGGGGTCTGGGAGCGTCACCGCGACTGCGCTGGC
>NZ_JBYQEY010000008.1:0-42267 GCF_057836545.1 Methylobacterium sp. E-012
ACGGCCCGGCCGGAGCGTGCTCGTGATCCTGCTGTGGACTAGGTCGCCGCCGGCACCTGCGGACCCAGCATCCTTGTCGACGCGGTGACTACGCCGGCCCTACCAGGCAGGCCCCGGACGCGAGAGGCAGGTGTTGGCATGGGTGACGACGTTGCGGCCCTGCTCCTGGCGCTTGCGGCCGAGAATGCCGATCTGCGCGAGCAGCCGGCCTCTGTGCAGGACATGCTCGTCGAGACCGCGATCGACGCCGGGAACATGCACGCCCCCGTGGAGGCCATGAGGACTGAGCGCGATGCGTCGAGCTTACGCCATGGCCCGAAGCAACGGCTCGGCAAACAACGCCCGCAACCGGGCCAGCTCCAACTCCGACACACCCAGCGCCGCCGCGGGGCGCGCGAACAGATAGCCCTGCATCTGCTCGCAGTGCAGCTCGCGCAGGATCGCCAGCTGCTCGGCGGTCTCGACCCCCTCGACCGTGACCTGCAGGCCGAGGTTGTGCCCGAGGTTCACGATCGCCCGCACGATCGCCAACGTGTCGGCGTGCTGCCCCAGCCGGCGCACGAACGACTGATCGACCTTGATCTTGTCGAACCGGAACTGCTGCAGGTAGCTCAGCGACGAGTACCCGGTGCCGAAATCGTCGAGCGCCAGGCGCACGCCCAACCCGCGCAGGTCGGTGAGCACCTGCACGGCCTTCGCGGCATCTTGGATGAACACGCTCTCAGTGATCTCGACCACCAGCCGCGCCGGGGCGAGGCCATGACGCGCCAGCGCTGCCGCGATGATTTCCGGGACGTCGGACTGTCGGAACTGGCTCGGGGAGACGTTGACCGATACCCGCCACGGCTGCGGCCAGGCGGCCGCGGCCGCGCAGGCGGTGTCGATCACCCACGCGCCGATCCGCCCGATCAGGTCGGCCTGCTCCGCCACCGGGATGAACTCGGCCGGCGAGACGAAGCCGCGCTCCGGGTGCTGCCAGCGGATCAGCGCCTCGAAGGTCTCGACCTCGCCGGTGCGGGCGTTGACGATCGGCTGGTAGAACAGACGTAGCTCGTCGCGGGCGATCGCCCCGCCGAGCTCGTGTTCGAGTTGTCGGCGCGCCTGCAGCTGCACGTCCATCGCCGTCTCGAAGAAGCGCACCGCACCCCGGCCCTCGTCCTTGACGCGGTACAGAGCGGTGTCGGCCGCGCGCAGCAGCGTTTCGGCCGTGCTGCCGTCCCCGGGGTAGAGGGCGACGCCGGCCGAGGCGCCGATCTCGACGCGGTGGTCGTCGATCCGGAACGGGCGACGCAGGCCCTCGATCAGGCGACCAGCGATCTCAGCAACCCGTTGAGGCGCGCGCGCGCCGGTGAGCACCACCACGAACTCGTCGCCGCCGACCCGGGCCAGGGTGTCGCTCGGACGCAGTTCGGTGAGCATGCGCTTGGCTGCCTGAACCAAGAGGGCGTCGCCGGCGGCGTGGCCGTGCAGGTCGTTGACGGCCTTGAACCGGTCGAGGTCGAGGTAGATCACCGCGACGCCGGTCCCGTCCAGGGCGGCGGCGTCGAGTGCTGGGCCGAGGCGCTGCTCCAGCAGGTAGCGATTGGGCAGGTCGGTCAGGGCGTCGTGTAGGGCGAGGTGCCGGATACGGGCCTCGTCGCGCTTGCGGTCGGTGAGGTCGCGCAAGGCGACGGCGGTGGCGGGCTTACCGCCAAACTCGATGGTGCGGCAGGACAGCTCGACCGGGACATGTGTGCCGGCGGCGGTGCGGATCTCGAATTCCTCCGGCTGCAGATCCTCGGAGCGGCAGCGCGTGCGCCGCAGCAGCGCCGGGGTATCGGCCTGCGAGAACAGGTCGAGCACCGGCCGGCCGACGATCTGGTCGGGGGCCATCCCGAACAGGCGACCGCCGGCGTCGTTGACCTCCAGCACCTCGCCGTCGCGATGGATGAACAACACCTCGTGCGCGAGGTTGCTGAGCAGGCGCATGCGGCTGAGGTCGCGCCGATCACGTTGCGAGAGATGCTGCTGCAGCGCCAGGGCGACGAGGCCCGCGACCAGCACCACGAGGCTGACAGCAGCGACCACGAGTGCCAGCGGGGTCGAGCCGAGCACGTAGCTCTCCCCCTCGTGCAACGCGATCGGCGCGACCGTGACGGCGGTCATGCCGGTGAAGTGCAGGCCGCAGATCGCCAGCGCGAGCCAGCCGGTGACTTCGATGCGGCGGCCGAGGCTCGTCAGCCTGCCGGCGCGCGCCAGGGCGAGGATGGAGAACGCGACGCTAACCAGGATCGAGGCGGCGACGTAGTCGGGATCGAGCAGCACCAGGCTGGAGGCGGCCATCGCGCCGACGCCGAGATAGTGCATGCCGGTGATCGTGAGACCGAGCACGGTGCCTGCCAGCACGACACCGAGCGGGGCGGTGGACAGCCGCCGCCACAGGTACAGGGCGGTCAAGGAGCCGGCGATAGCTACCACGATCGAGGCGGCCGTGAGGTCGAGGTCGTAGGCGACCTGCGCCCCGGTCTGGAACGCCAGCATGGCGACGAAATGCAGCGACCAGACGCTGCCACCGAAGATGGTTGCAGCCGGAACGAGGGTCCGAAGCAGCGAGCGAGCTCTAGCTTCGGCCCGCGCGATCAAGGTGACTGTGGCGAAGCACCCAAGGGCGCAGATCACGGCCGAGAGCGCGACGAGGCGCAAGTCGTGCTGCTGTGCGACACAGGTGAGGACGCGGATCATGGTTTGCTCAGTCCGGACAACGACTGGTCGTCAGATCGCGATCATATCGCACCTATGCCTACCGATTGGTCAGCTACCTAAGCGAACTCATTTTGTGGTTGAGGGACGATAAAATGCTCAGTCAAGATGTACGGTTTGGTGGCGTCAGTACAGCGGTGGTCCGCCAGTCAACACTCCTGGCGCGCCTACCTGCAGCGGCTCGGGCAATGGAATGACTGATAGTTGGCCAAGCAATTTTCATGACGGCCGCGGCCGCTAGGGGCGAAGGCCGAGATGCATATTCGATCGCCCTCGATCCACCGCATTGTGCCAGCAACGGCGGGGCCCCGATCAGATGCTCACGGTTTCGATGCTGCGGGTAGATGAGAGCGGTGGCCGCTGATGCGAGTCGAGGGGTTGATTAGTCCGTGAGACGCCCCCGCCCTCTGAGGTGGCAGTTCGTCAGGCTCGGTCTCGGACTGCTCCTGCCGACCCTGCTGTTCGTGGGCGTGCTGCTCTGGCAATTCGCGGCCTCTGAGCGCAGCCGCGTTGAGCAGGATGTGAGGGCACGAGCGCACGGCTTGGCCGTAGCGCTCGACCGGGAGATCAACGGCGTCCTCACCACCCTCCAGGCCCTTGGTACTTCGCCTAGCCTGCAGACGCACGACCTCCAGAGCTTCTACGCCCAAGTGAGCGCGATCCATCGCCTGCAGGGTATCCACATCAGCCTGCGCAGCGTCGATGGTCAGACCGTCTTGACCACGCGGGCCCCACTCGGAACCAGCGTCGCCGTGCCACCACTCCTTGCGGACACAGACAAGGAGATCCTGCGCACGGGCGTCGCGACCGTGAGCAACATCTTCACCAGCACCACCTCAGGCCAGCCCGTCTTCCAGATCGTGAGTTCGCCCATCCGGGTCGGCGGGGCACCGACCTACCTGCTCGCGGCGAGCCTCGACCTCGATTATCTCGTGGAAGCGGCGCGGCGCGAGGATCTGCCCCCGGGCTGGACCGGCTCCCTCGTCGACCGCAATGGTATCGTGGCCGTCCGAACCGAGCAGCAGACGGACTTCGTTGGCAAGCTGGCTTCGCCAGACTTTCGGGCCCACGCGGTCGATGAGGCCGGGCTGTACTACGGGCATAACAGGGTCGGGCGGGAGGTCCTGACCGGCTATAGCCGATCTAGGCTGACCGGATGGTCCGCGGCGGTCGTCGTCGGGACGGAGATCGTCGAGGCGCCTTTGCAGCGCTCGATCGCGATCCTCGTCGGACTGGGCCTCGTACTCGGGCTGATCGCGATCGGCGTCGCCCTCACGGTCGCCCGACGTGTGGATCGCGCCATGCGTCGCCTGGGTGAGGGAGCGATGGCGATCGGACGAGGTAGCCAAGTCAGCTCGATTGCGACCCCCATCGTCGAGGTGAACCGCGTCGGGGCGGCACTTGCGACGGCGGCGCTGCAGCTCCAGGACCGCGCTCGCGAGCGTGACGCGGCCGAGACGGCTCTACGCGACCTCAACACGGCGCTGGAAGACCGCGTCTCCGCGCGCACCCGCGATCTGGATGCTACGAACCGGACGCTGATTACCGAGATGCAGAACCGCGAGGTGGCCGAGGGCCAGCTGCGGCAACTACAGAAGATGGAAGCGGTAGGCCAGCTCACCGGCGGCATCGCGCACGACTTCAACAACATGCTCGCCATCGTGATGGGCGGCCTGAACCTGATCCGCAAGCGCCTGGAGCGCGGGGAGGGCGGCATCGAGCGCTTCGTCGATGTCGCGATGGACGGTGCAACCCGCGCCGCCACTCTCACCCAGCGGCTGCTCGCCTTCTCTCGCCAGCAGCCGCTCGCGCCGGAGCCGATCGACGCCAACAAGCTCGTGGCGGGCATGTCCGAGATCCTGCGGCGCACACTCGGGGGCGGCATCCACCTGGAGACTGTGCTGGCTGGCGGCCTGTGGCGCACGCATGCCGACGTGAGCCAACTCGAAAACGCTGTCCTCAACCTCGCCGTGAACGGGCGCGACGCCATGCAGGACGCCGAGGCCGATAGCGGTCGCCTGACGATCGAGACTGCCAACGTCCATCTCGACGAGGCCTACGCCAAGCTCGCCGGGATCTCCGCCGGCCAGTACGTCATGGTGGCTGTGACCGACACCGGTACTGGTATGACGCCCGACGTCCTTACCAAGGTGTTCGACCCGTTCTTCACGACCAAGCCTGTGGGCAAAGGAACGGGGCTGGGGCTGTCGCAGGTGTATGGCTTCGTGCGGCAGTCCAATGGACACGCGAAGGTCTACTCGGAGCCTGGACAGGGCACGAGCGTGAAGCTCTACCTGCCGCGCTTCTACGGCGAGGACGAGATCGGGCATCTCTTTGCCGACGCTCAGGCTGGGCCGGCCCTACCGACCGGCAACAGAGGCGAGATCATCCTCGTGGTGGAAGATGAGGAATCATTGCGCCTGCTCAGCGTCGAGGCGCTGCGCGAACTCGGCTACACCGTGCGCCATGCTGAGAACGGTGCGACGGCGCTGCGCGTGCTCGATGCTCAGCCTGGCGTAGTGCTGCTGTTCACCGACATCGTCATGCCGGACATGAACGGGCGTCGCTTGGCCGAGGAAGCGACGCGGCGGCGACCCGAGCTGAAGGTGCTCTACACGACAGGGTTCACGCGCAACGCGATCGTGCACAACGGCGTGCTCGACCCCGGCACGCACTTCCTGCCCAAGCCGTTCACGCTGGAGCAATTGGCGGGCAAGGTACGCGAGGTGCTGAGTTAGTCATATGCTCCTCGCCCAACCTCAACGAGGTAACGCCGTTCTCGGTCAGCGGCTGACCCCTGACACCGGTACTCCCCCGTTACTCCGTATCAGCGGCTGACAGGAGCTTCCGGACAGCTGGCAATTCAGCTCTAGGTGATGGGGGCTCGTGCCTTGCCCTGTGCGCCCAATTCGGGCCGCACGTCGGGCGCCGCAACGCTTGGGCTTGATGAACCTTGAATACACCTGCCAGCGTTGTGCAGGCAGATAGGTTCAGCCTCACGGGAGGGCGGATGCCACGCTACTTTTTCGACGTTCTGCACGATGGCGAGGACGTGACGCGCGACCACGATGGGATCGACTTACCCAATCTGGAGGCGGCAGAAATCGAAGCCTTGGAGATCTGGAAGCGTATTCTCAGGGAGCACACCGCAGGTGCCGCAAACCCGTTCCACTGGCACGTGGCCATCCTGGATGAGAATGGGACGGCCTTGGCTAAGGTCCCTTACCCATCCGATTTCGCGAACGAAGCATGACACTGAGCCGAGGGTTCGGTTTAGGGAACGCCCTAGATGCTTGAGATGACCCATCACACGTTGGCACCTCTGACACGATGACGGCCCTTGAACTGCTCCGTGCCGTCGCCCACAACGCGCCTGTGGGTGTCGTCGTCACCGACGCGACCATCGACCTGCCCGGCCCCACGATCCTATACGTCAACGCTGCCTTCGGCCGCCTCGTGGGGCGCGATCCTGGCAGTCTCATCGGACTGAGCCCGCGCTTCATGCAGGGCAAGGAGACACGGCGGGCGCAATTGGACTCCTTCCGCCGCGCGATGACGGCGGGCGTGCGCTTCCACGGCTACCTAACCAACTACCGCGCCGACGGCACCCGGTACCGCGCCGAGATCGATTGCCGGCCGTTGCGCAGTGCGGATGGTCAAGTCGAGAACTTCGTGTCCTTCGAGCGCGAGGTGGTCCGGCGCGTCGGCCGCCCGGTGATAAGGGCAGACGGGCGCTACGAGCCGATCAGCGTGGGCGACGATATGCTGGCGGGCGTGCTCCAAGAGCTTGCGCTGTTCCGGCACATCTGAGCCGACGACCCATCGAAGCGCCACCTCGACACCCGCCCCGCCGCTCGCCATCTTGAGCCCATGCCCGGGCAGCACGGCCAGACCTACGATCCGCAGAAGGATCTGCTGCCTTGGGCGATGGAACAGATAACCTGATGGATCTTCATCAGAGCACGATCAACGCCATTTCCATGTGGGCTGCCAGCAATGAGAACGTCGCCGAGGTCTGGCTATTCGGCAGTCGAGCTAGGAGCATGGCGCGACCAGACAGCGACGTGGATCTCGGCATCGTGCTGGTGCCTGGTGAGCTGAGTTTCGGCGAGGAACTGGGTCACGATTGGCCGCTCGCCAACTTCGGCTCGCTCAAGGAGCAATGGCGTGATGCGCTCTCAGAGCGCCTTAGCTGTGCAGTCCACTTGAAGGTGTTCGCTCGCCCTGGTGAACGGCGAAGCGATCAGGAATTAGCCGCGCGGGCATCAGCCATCCTGCTATGGTCAAGGTAGCCGTCCGGTGGCTTTCGTCTGCACCGTTATACAGGGCGGCTTTCGCGTCCAAGGATTTGCCGCGAGCACGCCCCGCATCGCAATCATCGACATTGGGTACGACGACGCCGAGCCGTTGAACTACAAGGTCGCGGTCGGCCTCGATGCGCAGGCCGGCGGGTGCCTCGAACTGTACTTCAATGTCATTGAGGCAGATGGAGAAACCGGCGGGGAGCACACGTTCTGGAGCGGCAGAAATACGCGCTTCATCAGGGCGACGGAAGACCGCGCCGCCGTGCTTGGGGCAATCTTATTCGGCCTGCGCGATCTGCTGAGCGTCAGCGCGCCAGATAGCTTCGTGTGGTTCACCTATGACGAGGCTATGCCGAGGAGGGCGCTGCTTAAATTCGACCTCGTCAGGCGTGTGGTCGAGGAGTGTGGATACACGGTCACGGTCTCGCGCTTGCCGCGAGGGCGACGGGCGTGGGAAGCGACCCGGCCGCCTGATCCAGCGGTTGACTCTGGCGAAGCCGATCCCGATCCTAGTAGCTAGCAACGGTGAGGCGATGACCCGCGAAGAACTGATAGCGCTGGCTGAGACCGCCGAGGAGCGGACCACGGGCTATTTGCACAAGGCGCTCAAGGACCCCGATATCAAGGCTGCCGTTCACAGCCGGTATGTGCCAGCCGTGCTCGACGGGCTGACCGCTACCAGCGTCGCCAACGATCCGAGCCGGAAGCCTGGGAAGGGGCGGAAGCAGGCGTAAGCCTCGACAGGCGCACCGCCAGGTGCCCTGACCTATCCAGCCCGCCCGCCCCGGGGCAGCATCGAGTAGAACCGGCTCGCGTCGAACTGCTGCCGGGCCTGCTGTAGGGTCATCGCCCGCCCATCCATCTTTGGGGGCGCCATTCCGCCGCCGCCCGCCGCCTTCTGGCCCTGCTTCTGCTGGCCGCCCGCGATGCTCTTGAGCGCGCTGGCGATACCGCCGTAGGGACTGGCGTCCTCCTGCTGGCCCTGCGACCCGTCCAGCGCGGTTGGCTGACCGGCCAGGGACGCGGCGTCGGGCGTCAGGGAAGACTGCCCCGGAACGGCAGAACCCTGCCCCACGATGCCGCCTAGCCCGAACCCGCCACGTTGCGCCGTCGAGCCCATCGAGGCGCCGCGGGGCGCGGACGTCGCCGGCAGTGCCTGGCCGCTACCGGGACGACGGCAACAGCAACCGCGGCACGCCCGGATGCGATACAGGACAGCGACGGCGTTGGGCGATGCAGGCTCGGTGGGATGCGGAGCTTGAGGAGAGCCGCGCCAAGATCCAGTGCGAGTCGGTCGACTCGGTCGAGCCCGAGAGCCAAGGGGGGCACGATCCGTTACCCCCTTCGTCGGTTGAGGCTGAGATGGGCTTACCATCCGTTACCCCATCTGATCCTGAGCCGCCGAAGCCCGAAAGGGGGTCGCAGAACGCTACCCCCTCGCCGAAACCATCGCGCCGCCCGCCCGCCCAAAATGGACAGGCCCGCAAGCCGACCGCCAGGTCTGCCGCCCGCCCGGCCTCTCAGCCGAACAAGCCCGAGCACCGCCCCGTCGCCGAGCGCCGTGCCGCCGTCGAGACCCTACTCGCCGAAGGCCTTTCGGATCGGGAGATCGCCCGGCGGGCTGGCGTGTCGCCCTCGACAGTGTCCGCTGTCAGGAAAGCGCAGGAAGTCGCCAAAATCGGCGCGTGAGGCCGCTTCCTCGTTTTATAGGTGATGACTACCGGATTTCGGACAACGGCCGCCCCACGCCAAATCTGGCGATCCTAAGGGCAATATAGGTGAGCCCCATATCGAGCCGGGCGCGCGATGACTGCCTTGCAAAACTCAACGCCCGCCCGCCGGCCTCGCGCCCTGGCTACCAAAAACTGCCCTCGCGAGACTGCCTCCGAAAACTCCGGAAACTCCCGCGATGACTGCCTCGGAAAACTCTTCCCGCCTGTGCGGAGAGCTGCTGTGCAAAACCCATCTGAGGCAACGGCCATTGTTTTTTTCAGTTATTTTAACTGGCCTTGATGGAGCGCCCTCCTCGCGTAGCGGCTACCGAAAACTCCCCGACCGCTAGAACGGCGCCCTCTAAATCGCTCTACTTTAGACAGAAGCGCCGTCCTTTTTCAGGTGTCCGAGTTGTCCGGGTTGGCCTCGCGCGTCGCGCGCGTACTGGGCCCGAAGCGTCGCCCGAGACCAACATTTACCAACAGGCGCGTCCCCGTTCCGGCTTCAACATTCTTCAACAAGTTGGCAGCCCCGAGGTGGGATATCGGCCGGTATCTTAATCGGCCTCCGGCGCGGCGCTCAGCCAATATCCGCCGTTTTTTTATTCGGCCTTCGCCTGCGCGTGCGCTCTGATTTCCGTTGATTGTTTTTCAAATCGGGGCCTGGTCCGCGCCGGCCCTTTTAGGGTGTGCGGGTTGTGCAGCTTGCCCATTTTGGACACCCCGCATGCTATCGCCCGAGAGGCGCTAAGCCATTGGCGGGCAATCGTCTTGGGGAATCGATGGCCCCGGCCGAAGCCCTCGCGCGCACGGCCGCGTACCGGGCCCGAAACTCGCCGCCGAGACCCGCGAAGGTCAACAAATGTCAACAGGCGGCCCGGCATCCGTCCCCCGACCAAGATGGCACTGTACCCCGTTCTGCCCCCGTCTCGCCGGCCTCGCGCGGGCGCGCGTACTGCTGCCGAAACTCGGCCTCACCATCACTAAACATCACTATTTTAGCGATGCGCCAGTCTCGCGCGCGCGGGCGTATTGGTTGCGAAACTCGAGCGGCGCGGCTCAGCCTAGGCGAACCATCACGGACCCGTCCGCCATATCGACATCGGAGACGAGCGGCCCGTCGATCCCCATCCGGGAGAAAAACGCGAGCCCCCGATTGCATGCGTCTGCGGCTTGGGCTCCGCTATCGGTCGGCAGGATGCGGACCAGTTCGACCATCACGGCGCCGATCGCCAGCATGCGCGCGTCTGGCTTCAGGTTGAGCGGCCCGGATCGGTTCCGGAGGAAGGCCGAGACGGCATTCTCGGCGATGATGCGAGCGGCGGTCTCGGCGTCGAATTCCTGCATGATCTGGTCTCCCGTGTCAGAGGAAGCCGCTCCCCGAGTGTCCCTTGAAGGCATTGACTCGACGGATGTGCTGACCACGGCCCGCGGGTACCAGTGGCTCAGACAATCATCTTTCCCTTATGGCCGCGACCTGGCCCAGGCTTCCGGTGATGCTCTACTCGTTGTTTCTCACCGACCAGCACCGGTGTCTCACCTTCGCTCAGCACCGACATGACCACCGCGCGGAAATCGTTGCATAGCCGCGGCTCCATGGCCTCACAGGCACGCGGACAGATCGTACGCCAGGCCTCCCGATCGACGCGCGCGGAGCGGTGTTGGTTAGACACGACGACGCTGAACGATAACCCGCAGTGCGGACAACAAACGGGCACGAAGCGCATGACAAACCCCGGGGGCGTGGAGAAACGCTCCTCGGGCGATGCTCGTCCAGCGGATTGTATTCAAAATGCGATGGGCGCGGGATCGAGCAATCTGCTTGCGAACGCATCAGCCAACTCGATGCCGACGAACTGCTCAGCGTCCGCGTTTGTCTGCCGAACACCCTCAGCACTCACCGCGGGCACGTCGCCGCCACCGCGCGCTACACAGTAGCCGTCGCTCCGGCGCGAACGCCGAACGGCACAGGGCCGAACCACGTCGTCACGGGATCCGGCCCGCTCTCTCATCACGGACGCATCGTCACCCCATTCGCGTAGCCGTGCGTACCGCCCCGGCCGGATCCGCCGGGCCTTCTCCTTCACCCCCCGAGACCTGACCCCATGGGCGACGTGCTCACCTTCACCCCGCGTCCGAAACCGGCCGCTCCGGCGATCCCGGAGCCGCTGACCGGACCCGCCCTGCGCGCCAGCCTGGAGGAGGCGGCACAGATCGCCCTCGACGCCGCGGACCGCATCATCGCCGTGCTCGACCGCATGGACGGCGATGCCGACCACGAGGACAGCGGGGACGATGAGCCGTCCCTGGCTGCGCCAGAGAACACCGTTGGCTCGCAGGTCGTCTACATGCGCGGCGGGGATCAGGACCGCGAGGTTGAGGCGCCCGAGGACGTTCTGTCGGAGGTGGCGGCAGAACCATCGTCAAGGGAGATCGCTTTGCCCTGGCAGGGCCGCGGGAACGTCATAGCTGTTGCTGGCGTAGTCCTGCTCAATCTTGCGCGGGTGCGGTGAGGGAGAAAGACTGGATGCCTGATCTTCGCTGGATCCAGCATCGCACTCAGGACTGGGTCGACTACATCGGCGAGGATGGCATCCCGGTTGGATCCATAAGCCCACTGCAGCAGGGAGGGTTTAGGGCCTGTACCTATCGCCCGAGTCTGGGATGGCCGCTGCGATACGACCGATACGCAGATGTCGTGACTGAAGAGGCTGCGCGGTCTTGGATTGAACAGAAGATTGAAGCGCGCACGCCCGCAGATACCGGCGATGCGCTTGAGGTTCGAGCGAGGGACACTGCTGCGTGAGGTCGGCTACACCAGATCGCTCGGCGGGCGGGGTGCTGGCTGAGCCGTTGCCGGTGGTCGATAGCTTACCCCGGCACGGGCGTGACAACGTCCTCGCAGCAGCTGGCACCCTGATCCTCGACCTGCTTGAGCGGGCGTGATGCAGCGCAATGTGGGTGGCAAGAAGCTTTTCAATTGATGTCGTGATCCGAACCTCGGCGTTTGAGCGTGACTGCCAGAGGGATTTGTTGATATCCAAGTGAGATGTCGGAAAATGCTTCGCCCTGGTACGTTGCTATCGGTGCCTCAGGAGGCGATGGCCTAGAGGACATCAAAGCGTTGCTCGCCGCCCTTCCGTTATCAATCCGGGCCGTAATCCTCGTTGTGTTGCATAGATCCTGGGACAAGCCTAGCAATCTGAAACCCGTTCTGGAGCGTGCCTGTACCCTGCCGGTCGTGATTGCCGAAGAGGACGATAAATTCGAGCAGGGTACCGTTTATATTGGCGAACCTGCTCAGCACCTCACCCTGGCGGCGCGTAGCCTAGGCGAGATAATCCATGATCCGGATCGCGTACATGGAAATCGGACTGTCGACCTACTCTTCCGCTCAGTCGCCCGGCACGGGCAGGGCCGCATGATCGGCATCGTTTTATCCGGATCGCTTGATGATGGGTCGCGCGGGCTCGCGGCAATCCATGAGGCGGGCGGCCTCACGATGGTACTCACGCCGGACCCGGAGCCGTACCGCGGCATGCCCAGGAACGCGATCAACTACGATGGTCCGGTCGATGTGATCGGCAGTCCGCGGGTGATCGCTGCCGCCATCATCAAGAGCGTTGCCAAAGGCTGAGCTTCAGAGTGACGCGTTCGAGACCGTGATCAAGATGGAGACCCGGCGCTGGAGCGTCCGCGAGAACGTCATCGCGGCGGCCCGTTCCTTCCTCGTCGACCTGCTGGAGCGGGCGTAAAGTCGAAGCTGCTCTAGATGTTTGGTCCCGGCATTTGGTGGAGCGGGTTTGACCTGAAACGGCTGGGCTCGGCCGACCATGCCTTGCAGATGGCTTCGTAGGGCGTGAGGCCGCGCAGGGTCTTGAGGCGGCGGGCGAAGTTGTAGGCGCTGACGAAGTCGGCCAAGTGCGCACGGAGTTGCCCATGGCTGTCGTAGTGGTTGCGGGATCGTCGCCTGGAGCGCGTAGAGGCAGTCGTCCAACGGCAGGAGCGTATGACGGCGAAAGGCGACGACGACCGCCTCGTCCTCCTGTGACAGCACCGTCGAGCGGGGATCCTTCGGACCCGTGCGCTGGTCGGCGACCGAGGTCCGCTGCCGCCACTTGGCGACCGTCTTCTGGTTGATCCCGTAGCGCTTCGAGAGCGCCCTCAGGCTCGCTTGACTATGCTGGATCGCTCGACGGACTGCCTCCGTCGTGGTGGCGCTGCCGTGAAGAACTTGGCCCATAGCGCGTCCCTCCACTCCAGCGTGAAGAATGCACCATCAAACCCTGGGATCAAACATCTAGGTGGTGAGCTGCCATTGGGTTTCAGCCCGAAATCCGACATTCAGCTTGGCACTCGTCCCGGTCATGCGGCAGCCACGAAAACATCAGGGTCTGCGGCAATCCATTGCCGTAGTCGCCTCCGTTACGCTGAGGGCCCTACGCCGCGTCTCCAGTGGTGCATCCGGATCGTCCGAGATGGCCCCCGCCTCTTGCCTGAGTACCGTGTCGCAGGCACACGAGCTATAGCCGGCGGTGTCGTAGCAGGCATCGTGGTGCATGCAGGCGGCATCGAGAGCGTCGATGGGCGGCAATCCCTCGCCGCGCTGCCCTTTCCCGCAGTAGTTGCCGTGGAACAGTTCCTTGCCGGTCACGACCTTGCCGAGATCGCCCTTGAGCGGAGCCGGCGCCTCTGCTTGCCCGCTTGGATTGAGGTCGTTGGCCGGACCACCCGCCTTGGAGGCTGACGACCGCAGCGCCTTCGGGATGCCGGAGCGCTCCCCGGGCTCGTTGAGGGCTTCGGCTGCTCGGCCGTTGGGATCAGACAGATCTGGAAGCGGCGGAGGCGGCCCGGGGCGGGGGGCGTCCGCCTCGATGGTGGTGGACGCCACCTCATCTGTGGCGCCCTGCGCTTTGAGGCTTTGCGGGCAGGCCAGGAGCGACAGCCCAAGGAGCACAAGGATGGTAGATCTCAAAACAGGCTCCCGAATTTGGAGCGATCAATCCGAAGCTCGGCATTTCCGTTCCGCCGGAGCTCCCAACATCGGTAACCTGTAGGGGACCGATCCGAGCACAGTTCGGGGGCGGCCGCGGCAACGTCATCGCGGTGGCCGGCGTGACGCTGCTCGACCTGCTAGAGCGGGCGTGATGCCTAGGTCTGCTGAGGGTGGATTTCCGCCTGTCTGCTTTCGGGCAACGATCGATGGATGCGGACATCGCCTCCGCGCCCGCACACGACCCCTTGCGGAAGGTCGGACGGTCTGCTTCGGGGCACTCTACGACAGAGAGCCCTGCGATTGGATCGCGTGGGAAGTGGTCGTTGCGGCCTTTCCAACGGGAAGGTCCTATCTCTCCCCCGCAGAGGAGATGAATTATGCCGACACAAACAGTCCTAGCCGCTGCAACGGCCCTGGCGCTTGGACAAGGCACGCCGCACCCGCTTCCCTCCACCCAGGCTACGACGACTTACCATCGGGTCGAGGTAAACGGTGTTGGCATCTTCTACCGCGAGGCTGGGCTGCGCGATGCGCCCACGATCTTGCTGCTGCACGGCTATCCGTCGTCATCCCGCCAGTGGGACGCGCTGCTGCCGCTGCTCGCCGATCGCTACCACCTGATTGCGCCGGACTACCCTGGCTTCGGTCAGAGCGATGCGCCGACGCCCGCGCAATACACCTATACCTTCGACAACCTCGCCGCGACGATGGAGGGCTTGACCGCGCAACTCGGCCTCGCGCGGTACACGCTGTTCATGCAGGATTACGGCGGCCCGGTCGGCTTTCGCATGGCGCTCGCCCATCCCGACCGTGTGAGCGCGCTGATCGTCCAGAACGCCAACGCCTACGTGGAGGGGCTCGGAGCGAAGTGGCAGGGCATCGCCCAGTACTGGGCCGACCCCGCAGCCCATCCCGAGCAGGTCGACGCCTTCATGTCCCTCGAAGGGGCCAAGCAGCGCCATCTCGGCACCAGCCCAAATCCGGAGCGGTACAACCCGGACACCTGGATGGACGAGTACGCGATCCTGTCCCGGCCAGGTGAGCGGGACATCCAGGCGGCCCTCCTTTCAGACTACCAAACGAACGTCGCATCCTACCCAGCTTGGCAGGCGTGGATGCGCACGCAACCGTTGCCGACCCTCGTGCTGTGGGGCCGTTACGATCCCTCCTTCATTGTGCCAGGAGCCGAAGCCTATCTGCGCGACACACCGAAGGCAGAGTTGTACATCCTCGATGCTGGCCATTTCGCGCTAGATGAGGCGACGGACAGGATTGCTTGGCTGACACGAGACTTTCTTGGCCGCAGCATTGGAACCTCGACAGCCCCATCATCCGTACCTCGATAGTCCCGAGGCCACTCCCCCGAACGTCGGAGAAGGGTTGGAGACAGAACGTCCGCTTCGCGGCGAAAGGTCAACGTCCGATTGCCACCCCGAGCCGCAGTTGCCGCACGGCTGACGAACGTCCGCTTCGGGGGATAGCCGACAGCGTTTTGGGCGGCTGAGTTGGGTCGAAGGCGGAAATCCGACAACGTAGGTCGGTGCCACAATCGTCAGCGACGATGAGTGTCCAAATCCGGGAAGGTCCGATGGCGACATCTTTCTACGAACTCAGCGTGCCGACCTTCCTGCAGACCGTGCGTGCCGTTGCGGGCTTCCTCGACCGCGCAAACAGGCACTGCGCCGAGTTGGGCGCCGACCCGGATGAACTTGTGGGAGCCCGGCTCTACGATGACATGGCCCCCTTTCATTTCCAGATCGAGGCTGCTTGGCATCATGCCGTGTGGGGGCTGGAGGCCGCAAAGACCGGTGTGTTCGAGCCACCTGGCTTGGTCGGACCAGTCCCCTTCGTAGAGCTGCAAGTCATGATGGACAAAGCGGAAGCGACGCTGGAGGCTTACGTCCCAGACGAGGTCAACACCTGGACGGGCCGCGACCTCGCGCCGCGTGCACGAAGCCACGGACCTCACGAAGGGCGTCCTCGGCACGGGAAGTAGCGTCGATCATGGTCTGAGCCTCACCGCTTCTGGTGAAAGCGTCTCGGCGCTGATCTGGATCGCCAGCAAAACGATCGAATGGTCCAAGATCAGGGCGGGGTCGGGTGCGCCGCCATGACGACCGCCGCCACGGCCGTCCGGAATGTCTTCTCCTGCGGGCCAGCCCGGTCTCTGATCTCCTCGCGACTGAGCTTGAGAGCGACGAGCGCTGCGATGTCGATGCTGTGCCCGCTGGCGAAGCGATAGGGCTCTGCCGCCGGATCCCGCAGGTAGACGTCGATGGCAGCCACGACCTCTTGGCTCGTGATGATACCCGCCTTGCGCAGGTCCGCGAGGGTCGAAGGTCCTGCCGGCATGGTCGCGCTGATCATTCCCTGACGTTGACTTAGCCGTGCCGCCCAGCCGACATGCCAAGTCCGGCCGGCGCGCGCCTCACGCGAGTCGCCGGAGCAACCAGGAGCACCAACCGCCACAGTAGGACCCTGAAAAGCCAACAGCCCCGACCCGGCAAGGTCGAGGCTGTCGAAATCGAGATGGCCTGTGGGGCCGCTTTTCCAATCCCCACAAGCCACGAAGCGCCCTCGGGCGTCAAGTCGGAACCTCGGTTCCGGCAACGATACCGGCTTGTCTTGAACGGAGCGCACAGCCTGCGCCGCCGATCGTCCCCCTGTGGCCCTGTGAAAAGGGCCGAGACACGTGTTTGCAGACGAAATCCGCCGCGCCATCGAAGCGTCTGACCGAATCACCCTGCCGTCCGTCACGGCGCTGCTGTGGCGCGCGATCGGGGAGGGGAAGGTCACAGAGGCTGAGGCTGAGGCGCTGTCTGGGCTGATCGAAACGCGAACGCTGTCCAAAAGTGGACCGCGATCCGGACAGAGCCCGAACTCAGGGGGAACAGCCAAGCATTCGATCAACCTGCCCGCGCAAAAATGCGTGGGAAGCCCCAGGAGGCCCGGCGTCGGCTCCCGGCCACGCACGGGCGCCTCGCTGGAGCGCCGCCGCCGCTGGGCGGCCTCTGGCAGGCTTCCTCCGGCCATCGCGGCCCGGTTCACGCTGGCCGAGCAGGCCGTTCTCGCCCTGGTGGCGGCCGAGGTGGCCCGCCGCAAGGACTGCCGGCTGTCGATCGAGAACATGGCCGCGGTGACCGGCGTGTCTCGCACCACCGTGAAGAACGCCATCCGGGAGGCCGTGCGCCTCGGGCTCCTGACCGTCGAGGAGCGCCAGATCACCGGCTTCCGCAACGACACCAACGTGATCCGCATCATCAGCCGGGAATGGACCGCCTGGCTGCAGCTGGCACGGCGCCCCCTGTTATCAGGGGGAGGGGTCAAATCCGCGACCACCACGCATACTCAGGTTCTAGATCTAGGAGAATCGAGGAAAACTGAAGCGAAGAAGGGCTGCCGACGAGCGGCGGGCGACCTCGAACGATCAGACCGAGCGAGAATCCGCGCGGGCGGTGGAGGCGGTCGGGCCATGCGGTGACGGTCTGCGGCTGGATAGGATGATGGACACCACTCAGAACGGCACCCGGACTTTCCCCACCGTTCGAGCAACGGAGTTCAGTTTATAATGTAAACTCCTCAATTTGCGGTTGCAGCTCGCAAGTTTGTGACTTTTAAAGACGCTGATGCAGAGGGTTAGTGAATTGTCGTAAGAAATATTTAAGAGGCCGCGCTGTATCACGAATACAGAATCAGGCTGAAGCGTGCCTGATGATCTGTATCTGCCTATCTCCGCATCACGATCCCGCGTCACGGCCGACACGCACTTGTTTCTTCAGACGAAGCGATGTGATGGCTCGTGGCGATGAGATCGGCCTCACGCCATGAGAGCCGTCGGATGTCCCTGCGCCGCCTGACCCGGCTTTCCCTTACGCTCCCGATGCGCCTCAGCCTCGTCGGTACCGTGATGCTCGGTATCGCCTCGGCGACGACAATCGCCACGATCCTGGTCGAGGTCGAAACGGATATGACTCAGCACGCCTCCGCCGTGCTGGAGAGCAACATGAGGCTGTTGCGGCAGAACCTGTCCGACGAGGGTGGCTCGCAGCGCTTCAGCCTGGTCGATGGTCACCTCCAGATCGGATCCCACTCGATCGGGGCCGAGGACCCCGCCGTCGATCGCGTCCGGACCATCATCGGGGGCACCGCCACGATCTTCCTCGGCGATCTGCGCGTGGCGACCAACGTGACTAAATCCGACGGGACTCGCGCTATCGGCACGCGCTTGGCACCCGGACCCGTCTACGATGCGGTGATCAAGCAGGGCCGGCCCTACCGGGGCGAAGCCGAAATCCTCGGGGTCCCGTACTTCACCGCCTATGACCCGATCCTCGCCGCCGACGGCAGTACCCTTGGCATCCTCTACGCCGGCATCGAGCGCACTGACTACCTCGCCATCGTGACTCGTTTGAAAAGGCAAGCCGGTCTGATCGGTGGGCTGCTGGCCCTCGTCTCTAGCGCGGTGCTGTGGTTCTGGATGCGCCGAAGCTTGGCCCCTTTAAAGCGGTTGGCCGAGTCCATGCGGCTTCTGGCGGCGGGCGATGCCACCGTACCCATAGAACGAGCATCTCGACGAGATGAGATCAGCGCCATGGCCGCGGCGGTCCAGGTGTTCAAGGACAGCCTAATCCGGACCCGGGTGCTCGAAGCCGAGACCGCACAGGCCCGCCTCGACGCCGAAGCGCAGCGCAAGGCCGGCATGCGCCAGATGGCCGATGGCTTCGAGCAGGCGGTCGGCGGGATCATCGGCTTGGTCTCAGCCGCCGCGACCGAGCTGCAGGCCACCGCCCAGACCATGACCGCCACGGCGACGGAGACCGCCAGTCAATCGACGACGGTCGCGGCTGCCGCCGAGGAAGCTGCCTCGAACGTCAACACCGTGGCCGCGGCCGCCGAGGAACTGGGCTCGTCGGTGCAGGAGATCAGCCGGCAAGTCGCCGGCTCGGCCGAACTGGCGCAGCGTGCCGTGCGCGAGGCGGATCACACCGGCGCCCTGGTGCAGGAGCTGAGCGCCGCGGTCGCACGCATCGGCGACGTGGTCGGGCTGATCTCGACCATCGCTGGGCAGACCAACCTGCTCGCCCTGAACGCCACGATCGAGGCCGCTCGGGCCGGAGCAGCCGGCAAGGGCTTCGCCGTGGTCGCCTCCGAAGTGAAGGCCCTGGCCGAGCAGACCGCCAAGGCCACACACGAAATCTCCGGACAGATCGCTCAGGTCCAGGCCTCGACCGGTCAGGCGGTCACGGCGATCGCCGGTATCACCGGGCGGATCCGCGAGATCAGCGGTGTGGCGACCTCGATCGCCGCGGGCGTGGAGGAACAGGGGGCGGCGACACAGGAGATCGTGCGCAACGTCAGCCAGGCCGCGATGGGCACCGGCGAGGTGACACACAACATCGCGGGTGTCGCGAGTGCGGCCGAGGACACGGGCGCAGCAGCCAGCCAGGTGCTGGGGGCAGCCTCCGAACTATCCCGTCAATCCGAGCACCTTGCGGCCGAGGTCGGGCGCTTCCTCGCTACGGTGCGGGCAGCATGAGCTTTGCGTCCCCAGCCTTTGGTTTTCTCATCCTGCACTCGTATCGGAGACCAGCCATGCCTGCATCGATCCGCCGGGTATCTCTTCCCCTCCTGCTGTCCGTGGTGACTGTTCTGAGCATCGGCACAAGCGCCGACGCCTGCGGCGATAGCGAAGCTGGTCTCTCTTGCGACGATAGCGGTTCTGGGGCCGAGATGGGCGCCAAATGGATGCTGAGCCGCGCGAGCAAGGCCGTGATGGTCGACAAGGCCAAGGCGCTCGGCGCGTTCACCAAGGGCACGGACGGCTTCCGCACCGCCGACAGTTACGTGTTCTGCGTCGGACCCGATGGCATCATGAGCGCGCATCCCAATCCCATCCTCCAAGGTCACGACGTGCATGACCTGCACGACAAGACCGGCAAGTATTTCATCAAGACGATGGTGGACACGGCCGTGGCCGGCGATGTTAAGGAGATCCGCTACCTGTTCCCGAAGCCCGGCAGCACGGTCGAGGAGCCTAAGACCACCTATTATACGAAGGCTGGCGATCAGACCTGCGGGGTAGGCATCTACGATACCGATACAGCGGCGCCGGCGCTGGCTACTCCGGAGGCGCGCTTGGTAAGCCTGCGCCAGAAGCTCGACGGAGAGATCCCGCAAGCAGCCCGTGCCGACTGGAATGCCTTTCTGGAGACGCTGAACCAGGTCGGTGATGCCCGAACCGCGGCGCTGGCGAAGGCACGCGATGGTCTAAAGGCCGCTGAAGCTGCCCTCAATCTGGACGAGCAGAAATAGGCTCAGTCAGATCGCACTGGACTCACAACCAGGAAGCGCATCGTGGCGCTGGCCAACCTTGTGCCGCTGACAGAGGCAGCGACCTTCACCTTCGGGTGCGCGATGCTGCGCGCGCGGTGGCTTGATCCAGAGCGCGTCGGCTTGGTGCTGATAGCCATTGCGGCCTTGCTGGTTGCCGGGCTGCTGATCGCCCTGACGCCCGAGAGCGTCGGCATCGATGCGAATGCCCTTGATCCGGCTGCCGTATGGCCCCTTTCAATTGAAGCTGACCTCCAGCGCAGGTAGACGCCCCGGCTCCATTTGAGCGCAGAGGGGGCCGGATGGCTGCCGCGCACCACGTCGTTGTAGGTCCGATCGAACTGCGCCTCGCGCCCGACCGTCGAGGCGAGCCGCTGGGTCGGCTGCTCGCCGAACACCGTCGCCATGCGGGCGCGGTTGAAATCGCCCTCGCCCATCAGGTCGCGCTGTAGGGCCACCCGGTCGTTGAGAGTCGTGCCGAGGTGGCGGTCGATCTCGGACCGGAGCCCCGTGCGCTGCATGAACTGCTGCATCGGCGACATCGCCGCGGTCTCTGCCGCGAGCTGCCCCGGTCGAACCGCGTCCCGGCCCGCGTTGAGCAGCGTCTGCCCGCGCTCGAAGGCGTCACCGCCCGCGAAGTACTGCTGCGCCGTGCGGTTCGCATCGGCGTAACCCGGGACCTGCGCCTCTAGGGCATCGTTGAGAGCGCCACGAACCTGACCGAGCCGGTTGACCGTGCTGGCCCCCGCAGACCCGTACTGCGTCTGGGCCTGATGGATGGCGCTGTCCAAGGCCTCCTTGGCGTTGTGCAGAGCCTCCGGCCGGCGATCCGGGATCATGGCCTGCCCGACGCCCTGCACGTCGCCGTCATGGTGCAGGAGGTTCCAGGCGCGAGCCAAGGCGTCGGCCGCCGGGCCCTTCTCCTGGCTGCGGAGATCGCCGATCATGCCGAGCACGTTGCTCGTGTCGACCTGCACGGGCTGCCCCACGGCCTGCCGATACATCGGCGGCACGACCTGGTCATAGCTCTGCTGCCGCGCCGCGCGCACCGTGGCTGGGTCTGCGGCGGGACCGAGCGCCTGGTCCACATCACCACGGATCCGGGCGTTGGCGCCGGTCGCCCGCGTCTCCAGAGGCGTCACGATGGCGCCGCGCGTCGCGGGCTCGACCGCGAGACCCTGTGCCCGTCCCCCATCCCGGCCGCGCCTCGGCCTCGCGCGCGTGCGCGCCCGTGAGCGAGCAGAGTGTGCAGGGTGTGGCCTGGCCCGGGATCGGGAGGCAGGCGCCGTGATTGCCGCCCTCCCCGATCCGCCGACACCGGCCAGCATCCTCACCCTGATCCAGGACATTGAGCGCCATGGGCCGGCCGCCCCGGCAGCCCTCGCCTTCCGGTCCGCCCTGTTTCGTGCCGGCCTGGAGGCGCACGCGGCCGGCGGTCCCGCAACCCTCGACGCCATACGGCGCGAGATCACGGCCGCGGACCCTCGCCGGACCAAGGCCCGCGCTGCCATCCTGGCCGCCGCATGGTCCGGCTTGTTGGAGAGTAACGGAGATCCTGCGTGAGTGCGCTGTCCGCGACGCACGGGCTGCACTACTGCCCGCGAAGCGCCTGCTGGATCTCGGCCATGCTCGGCTTCTGGGCCGCAGCCATTCTCGTTTCCGAATGCCACGAGGACACTTGGGCGCGGCCCATGGGGTTAAGCTTCGAGGCGTCGGCTGGACTGATGGCCCCATTCTGCGCCAACGCGATCATACCGGCCATAAGAGCCAAGCCGATCGTAATGCTGGCGAGGATCGGCGTGAGGTGCCGCGCGTGCTCGCGCCACTCGTGGATCGCTGCACACCCGAAGGTGAAGGCCGCGGCTATCAAGACCGCGAACGCCTGTTCGGTCATGACATAGCCCACTGTCCCGAGATCCATTTCGATCACAGATGCGCGTATGAGAACGCACAATCCTTTGGTCCAACTTCCGTCCGGTCTCCGAGAAGGCTACGCCCGGAGGCGATGATCTGGACGGTCTGTCGGCTATGGCATGCCGTCCGCGCCATGACCTCCAAATCGCGCAGATACGAAATCAGCAACTCGTGCGGAACTTCATCTGTGTTAAGAGCTTCGCCAACTTTCGACGAAACGTTATGCTCAAGCTCGGCCCAGAAATTGCCGGGAATTTCTGTTTGATGGATCACGGATGCCGCTCGTTCTGAAGGTGCGGACCCTTGTTGGCTATCAACGAGCTGAGTACTCCATCGGATGATGAGGTTCGAATCATTTTAATGGGCAGCTTTATTAGCCGCGAGCGAGTCGCCATCAATGCCGGCATTGAGACGGCCCGCCAGATGGCGCTCACCGCGGCCGTCACCATCGAGGTCCGGGACGACGCGAGCCGGGTTCAGCACCAAGCCGCGGTCGCAGCCCTGCAGGCCTTGGCCGAAGGCGCGCGAGACCTGATGCTGCGGGGCGAGATCGAGAAGGCCGGCTGACCCTCGCGCGCGCGCGCGTATTGGTGCGAAAACCCCTATCCGTAGAGCCGGACGAGCCGCGCCATCCATCGCAAATCAGCCTTCGCGTGCCGAATGGTCGCCCGCATCTCGCGGTTCTGCGCTGCCAGTGCCCGCCGGTTCGCGACGTAGGCGGCAGAGCGCCGACCGTGCGTCAGGGTTGCCGTCTGAGCGCGCTCTAACCCCTCGGCCGTCCTCGCCCCGGTGCTACGCCCGCCGTGCATTCTGCATTTGCTATTTGCCATCGCCGGCCCCTGGCACGGGCAGCCGGATCGGGTCTTAGCCCCGCACCGCGCTGCCGCCTGCGCCCGGATTAGCGCCTCTCGCCAGTCTGGAACGTGGCGGGGTGCATGGGGTGGGTCGTCGCTTTTGGATAAAGCCCCCATTACCCACCCTTCCGTTTTCCGCGGGAGACCCCCGTCTGCCCACCGATCACAGCCTGCGCACCAGCCTCGACCTGGTTGTACTGCACGACGACAACCTGCCGGCCACCGGACCGGACCTTCTGCAGCGTCTGCAGCCCAGCTTGGAACGACCCGTTGAGCCGTGCCGTAGCACCCGCCAGTCGACCCACCTCAATGCATGCTGCCTGGCAGGCCGCGCCCATCGTCCGATCGGCGATGTCGAGTTGCTTCCCCAGGAGCGCCGCCGACTTCATCGCCGCGACGTGGGTTGCCGCAAGCTGATGGGCCAGCATCCGTTCGAGCCCGTCGGCCGCCTGGATCGTGTCGGCCGTGTCCAGCGCGAGGTCGAGGGCGCCGGCGTCTTCCGCCAGTTGGAGGCGGCTACGGCTGGCGTCGGCGCCGATCGCGTCGGGGCTCACCAGCGTGTCGAGGACCGCGGGCAGAACCGTGGATGTGAAATCGTCGCCGGGCAGCAGCTCGCCGCCGACCGTCCGCGCCGGAACCTGGGCCAGGGGTTCGCGGCTGGCGGCATCATGCCGATCCGCTGCGCCGGATCGCGCGCCGCGTTCCTCTGCCCGGATGCGGGCCGCCCAGAGCGCGCCCTCGCTTGCCTTACGTGTCATCCTCATGCCCCTACAGAAACCCGGAGCCGCTGTGCCCTTTGAAGGCGTTGGCCCGGCGAATGTACCCGACGACCGTCCGCGGGTCCCTGTGGCCCGACTGATCCATGATCCGGGCGAGATCCGCCCCACGCTCGGCCGCCGTGGTGATGTAGCCAGCCCGCAGGCTGTGCGCTCCGAACGTCGAGGCATCGAGGCCCGCGGCGGCGCAGTATTGCTTCACCACCCGCTCGACCGTCTTGGGCCCGAGACGTTCGCCCTCGACCCTGCCGGCCTTGTTCACCGGCCGGAACACCGCCCCTGTCGTGATGCCCGCCGCGTCGAGCCATTCACGGACTAAGGCGACGGGCCGGATCAGACGACCGTGCGGGATAGCCTTCTCGAACCCCTGCCCTTCCTGGTCCACCTTCGATCGCCGGACGAGCACCCGCAGGCCGTCGGGATCCTCGCGCAGGTCCTCGACATCGAGCGCCACCAGTTCGGAGCGCCGGAACGCGCCCGCGAAGCCGAGCGCCAGCAACGCGCGATCCCGCTTGCCCGTCAGGGTGTCCGGCGTCCGCATCAGTAGGGCCGCCAGGATATCGGCGGTCGCGGCGACCTTCTGAACCGGGCGCGTGCCGACATGGCGCCGAATGCCGCGCATCCCCTCGCGCAAGCCCTCATCGTCCGTTGGGTCTGCGAAACCGGCCAGCTTGTGCGCGTACCGGATCGCGGCGAGCCGCCGGGCGATGGTCGACGCTTTGGCGCCGCGCGTCGCCTCGCGGCTCAAGAACTCCAGCACGGCGAGCGGCGTCGCCGGCATGGCCTGGAACCCGAACCGATCGCACCAAGCCGCGAACTGCGCGACATCGCTGGCATAGGCCCGCTGCGTGCTTTTGGCCTTGCCGCCACGCTGGAACGCCTTGGCCTGATCCGACAGGCCGGCGACGACCGGCAGGCCGGCGCTCACCTCCGGCGCGCGAGATTTCAGGCCCGACATCGCATCGTGTCCGATAACTGTCCTTCTCAGACACTATCACACGCGCTAAGTTCGTGCGAGTGCCACCTCAAGATACCGCTTTTATCACACCACTAAAGTGTGATGACGTGCGGCAACGGCATTCTGGTGAGCGGCTGCATGAAAGACCCGGATCAAGAGCTGGCCTCCGCCCTCGCCGCGATCGGCGGCGAGTTCTGCCCGAATGAGCTCGCATATCTTGCGACGACGATGAAGGTCGAGGCCTCGATCCGCGACCGCCTCGCCTTCAGGCTGCACCAAGATTACGAGCCGTCCGGCTACATCGTCGCCCGGGAATGGAACAGGGTCGACCTGGCCGTGCTCGACCCGGCCGGCGCGCCGCTCGCTCTCGTCGAGCTTAAGGCGATGTATACCTTCGACGCGTTCGGCAACCTCCGGCACTTCACCGACGCGACTACGGCTGACGAGATAAAGGCCCAACGCCTCGCCGTCGGTGGAACCGCCGTCTACTCGTTGCTGCTCGCTACCCACCTCGGGGGCGCCATCGAGCCTCGGTTCCTAAAACCGGTGAAGTACTCGGGCGGGATCAACCGGGCGATCACGAAGCACGGCAATGCCGCAGCGGTCCGCGCTCAGGCCTGCGAGACCATCGACAAGGGCCTGGCGGCTCGCGCCGTTGTAGCCCGCGGCGAGGTCGAAGGCGGGGCTGCCTTCGGCCAATCCGCCTCAATCCTTTACTGGCTCATCCGCAACGACGGGCACGCCACGATGGCGGCAGGATAAAGTTTTTATGAGAATTTTATACCACCACAATAGCGAGATATTGGCGCCGTCATGGTGAGAATCATCGGTCTTGCGCAGAGCAAGGGCGGCGTCGGCAAGACGACCACGGCTCTGAACCTCGCGGCCGAACTGCATCGGCGCGGGCGCACCGTCGCGGTGCTCGACGCGGATCCGGCCGCGCATGCCGCCTCGATCGCCGAGGATGGGCAACTGCCGTTTAAGGTCGCCCCGCATCTCCTCGAGGAGGATGCCGACGCGGCGGTCTCGGCGTGGGTGAAGACCGTGCGGGGGCAGGGGACTGACTTCGTGCTGATCGACGCACCTGGTGCGATGGGCGCCGCGTTCGGCGCGACGATCGCCGTGTCCGACCTCGTGCTGGTCCCAGCTGGCTCGACGGTGCTGGACCTGCGCGGCGCGGCCGAGACGGTCGGCACGATCCGTAGGCATCGGAAGGCCGCCAAGCGGGACCGGCCGGATATCCTCATCGTCCCGAGCCGCATCGACCGGCGCACCGGGGCAGGGCGCGATGTGGTGACGACGCTAGCCGCTCTCACCGAGCCGGTGGCGCCGGCCATCTCCTATCGCGCCATCGTGGCCGACAGCCTCGCGACGGGTGAGGCCGTGCCACCGGATACGCCGTCCGCCGCCGAGTTCGCCGCGCTCGCTGACGCCGTCATGGTCCGCCTGGGAGAGACCCAATGAGCCGCCGCCCGAACGTCTCACAGACGCTGGCGATGAAGGCTGCAGCGGCGGCAGCCCGTGAGGTTGAGCAGGACGAGGACCCGCCGCCGGCAGCCTTAGAACCCCAGCTCGCGCCGGTCGCCGAGATGCCGCAGCCGAGCGAAGCCGAAGAGAGCGCGAAGCCAGTCGGCAGGCCCAAGGGGCGCCGGCCGGTCGCAGCGCGGCAGACGGTCTACCTCGATGACGCCCGGCATGCAGCGCTTGCCCGCATCGCCGAGGATCGCGGCCGTTCGATCCATTCCCTGATCTTGGAGGGGATAGACCACGTGATCGGCAAGCCGTCGGCGCGCGGGTGGCAATAGCGTTCATCTGTCACCGCAATAGTGTTTTCGTGGTGTTGGAAAAATACTGTTTAAGCGCGAGATCGATGCTACCCGCCGCGGACGCGGTCGGAAGGTGCGCGAGGCCGGGCGGCTTTCTCACAGGGATCCGCCCGGCCTAACGCTGCGTCGCTGATCGAGGCAGGTACATCCAGACTTACGGCCTCGTGACTGACGTTTCTGGTTCGTGTACGCCGGCTGCGCGATCAGGAGCAGGCGCGTATGGATCGAACGCAACGCCTTCTGCAGTCCTTAGGCAAGGATGCCCGCCTCATTGAGGTCGGACCTAGCTTCAGTCCACTGGCGCCCAAGCGTAACGGCTGGAACACCTTCGTGATCGACCATGCGTCCCGTGAAGAGCTGTTGATCAAGTACGCCGACCAAGACACATCTCGGATCGAAGAGGTGGACTTCGTCTGGCAGGGCGGCTCTATCGCCGATGCTGTGCCGGCAGATCAGCACGGCACCTTCGATGCCTTCATCGCGAGCCACGTCATCGAACACACGACTGACGTCGTGACCTTTCTGAAGGCCGCTGAGACGCTGATCCGTCCCGACGGGATCATCATCCTCGCCGTCCCCGACAAGCGGAAATGCTTCGACTTCTACCGACACCCTTCGACGACGGCCGACGCCATCATCGCATTCCAAGAGAGGCGAGTTCGCCACGACGTCCGAACGCACTTCGAGTACGCGATGCGCATGTCCAACAAGGGCGGCGCGCCTGGTTGGGGCATGGACGATACGCGGCAGGCCGTCATCGCGTTCTCGTTCGACGAAGCTCATCGACAGCTCACCGTTGCAACGCGGTCCGACTACGTCGACGCCCACAACTGGGTGTTCGTGCCGGCGAGCTTTCACTTGATGCTCTTTGAGCTTGCCACCATGGGCTATCTCGATCTGCGCGCGGAAGAGATCGTAGAGGCCGAGGCCACCGAGTTTTACGCCTGGCTACGGAAGGGCCGTGAGACCCCTGATGCGAGCGATCTCCAGGCAATCCGTGCGCAATTGATGGATCGCATCGTCATCGAACTCGCTGACCAGTCTCGCCAGATCGCAACGAGCCCCTTGAGCACGCTCCGCTCGGCCCAGGCCATGGCCGATCAGATTGCGGAAGCCGAGTCACGCACGGAAAGAGCAGAAACACAGAGGGAGGCCGCTGAATATCGGCTGGAGGCGATGCAGGCTGTCCTAGAGGCGGTGCGAGCAAGCACGAGTTGGCGAGGACTCGATCGAAGGAAGTTTCAGGGTCTGATTGCCGAGGCGAGCCGATCAATCCCACCTACGGGCCCGGCTGCCGTTCAGCATCTTGTCCTGCTGGCCGAGGCACGCAGGATGTTGGGGTTACAGAGTATGCTGGCAAATGCCGAGCGCAGCGCCGGCGAGCCGTAGCGACAGGTAAGCTACGCGAGGCCGGGCGAGCCGTGATGATAGGGCCGCCCGGCCGGTGCGCGGAGGCGGCAGATCAAAACCCAGGGCTCAAATCGGGTGAGCCAGCCGATTCTCGATCCAGTTCTGTGCCTCATCGAGGTCAGCGAAGGTGGGCGGGGACGCGCTGCTCACCAGCCCGAAGCCCGCCTCCAGGAACCACATCCCGGCCAAGTCGTTGTGAAATCCTGAGAGCTGCACAAGCACCGCGGCCAGGAAGCCGTCAGCGAAGACGAGCTGGCCTTCGGCATCGTAGCTGTTCGTTCCGACCTGCACAGGCTGTAGGCGTAGGGTCATCCGGCCGCCCGCCTCTCCAACTGCAGGTACGTGGGGTCAAACTCGGAAGCCCGCAGGAGTTCGTCCCACGCCTCGATCACGAGCATCTGGCTCCGAAGCGTGATCAGGGTTCGGCCGCGCATCTCCCGCAGCACGCGGTTGACGTGCACGGAGGTGAGCCCCAGCGCGTCGGCGAGATCGGTCTGGGTGATCGGCAGCGGACAGCGGTGATCGCCAGCCAAGCCCACCGCGTTCAGCTTCAGGTACAGCTCGCAGAACAGGTGCGCGACGTGCTCGAAGGCCGAGCGTCGGCCCATGCTGACCAGCCACTCGCGGAAGATCGCTGCGTCGATTAGGGTGTCGCGCCAGAAGGCGGCCGCGAGGCCGGGGTGGCGCGCCGTCAGCTCCCGCAAGTTCTCGTGTGGGATGAAGGCTACGACGGCCTTGGTCAGCGTAGCGAGGCTGTGATCCATGGTGGGGATGTGCAGGCTCTGCAGATCCGGGATGTCGCCCGCGATATGGAACGAGAAGATCTGGCGCTTGCCCTGACTGAGGAGCTTGTACCGGCAGGCCCATCCGTCGAGGATGAGGGAGCTATGCGTGGGCTGGTCGCCGTCGCGCACGATGTCCTGGCGAGCGTCGAGGTTGTGGATCCTCACCGGCAGACCCTGGATGGCCTGACGCTCCGCGTCCGAGAGGGTGGCGATGCTCTCCAGCTTGCGGATGAGCATGCCCATGGCGTGCTGGTTGGGGGCTGAGTTCATGGTGCTTCACCTTGGCAATGCAGGTGGAAGCGCACGGCTCTTCCGGCCATCAGCACCTGGATCGGATTAGCTGATGATGGTCACTTCGATAAACCGATGTTATTTTCGTGTTCTGTCATAAGACGCGTTTCTGCAGTGGTTATTCAACCGTGGCACTAGCTTCCAATCGCCCTCTGTTTCAACAGCGCGTCGAGGGCATGGCTTTCAGCAAGATCCGTATATACGACGCGAATGAGTGCGAACCTCGTCAAATCCTGTCTTTTGATCTGATAGATGTCTCTATCCGCTGGCATGAGTGTCCGGCTGTAGCCGCGATGATGTGAGCACAGCTGGCCGCGCGAGCGTTCCTTGCCCCTTCATCGCCTGCACGGCTCCTTCCGACCCAAGCGTATTCAAGCCCCGTCGCCCGGTTCGGGTGACGGGGTCTTTTACCGGGCGGATCATCGATCACTGGACAAGGCGCAGGCATCCAATGTCGTGCTCGCGGTGTCGTCGCTAGATCGGCTGGGCTCGGTCTGGCGTTCCTTCGAGAGGCACCTTTCGAACAATCACCTCGTTCTCTCTTTTGGGAGGGCGGTTTAATGCAGCAGGCGCTGACGCGGAAGCTCGAGAGCTTCGAGCCGCTGTCCGACCAAGCTCGCTGGGCTTTGAACAACCTGATACTCAAGGTTCGGCACGTCGGCGCGCGCCAGGATCTGATCCGGGAAGGCGACAAGCCCGACAACGTCCTGCTGATCCTCGACGGCTTCGCCTGCCGCTACAAGATGCTCCCGGACGGCCAGCGGCAGATCATGGCCCTGTTGGTACCAGGTGACTTCTGCGACCTGAACGTGTTCATCCTCGACGAGATGGATCACACCATCGGCACCATCTCGCAGTGCCAGGTCGTGGACATCCCCCGTCGGGCCATCGATGAGATCACGGCGCATCACACGAGCATCGCGCGCGCCTTCTGGTGGTGCTCCCTGGTCGATGGTGCCGTCCTGCGCGAGTGGCTGGTCAACATGGGAGCACGTGCTCCGGACCAGCGCATCGCGCACCTTCTGTGCGAACTTCTCATGCGCCTGGAAGCGGTCGGGCGTGTCACGGACAACAGCTACGCGTTCCCGCTCACGCAGACCGAGATCGCCGACACGATGGGTCTGTCCGACGTGCACGTGAACCGGACGCTGCGCGAGCTTCGCGCCCTCGGCCTGATCCACCTCAAGCGCCGGGTGCTGACAATCCTCGACGTCGAGCGCCTGAAGGCTTTCTGCCGCTTCACACCGAACTACCTGCACCTGCGCAGCACGCGCTGGGGTGATCGCCGCGACCTGAGTTGGCCCGGTACAGCCCAGGAGGGTTAGCCGATGTCCGGGCGGGGCAACGTCGAGACGCTGCTCGTGCTGCAGCTGCAACCGATCGCGGTCGACACCAACAGCCCCGACCGGGACGGCATGCTGGTGATCGCCAACGGCCTGCTCGTGGCAGTGTTGGTTCGCCTCGCCGAACCCGAGCATGCCAATGTCGGAAGCTGGTTCATGGAGGCGGGGTTCGGCCGGCTGCAAGGGCAGAGGGTCCCTGCCTTTCCGGCCTTGGAAGACGCAACGCGCTGGCTGCGACGACATCTCAAGCCGGTTTGAGCTATCTCGCTGGTGATCGATAGAAAATGTTGCCTGCAAACCCCAAAAGGGACGCCGCGGCGCGGGGCTATAGGGCAAATCATGAGCGAACCCGAATAAGGCAGTGCCGAGGCGGTGTACGTCTCGGCCATGGTCGGCGAGATAATGCGGCGCGTTCTCAACGATGCCCTCGTCGACCTCGCACGGACGAAGGGTGCGAGCTACCTCGACATGTTCATGGAGCGCGAGCTGGCCCGCTACGCCGATCTGTTCCGGGAGCGGTCGGACGACACGCCTGAAACCACCAGCATGTTGCGGGCCTGGTTCGTGATGGAAGGCAGCGCAGCCTTGCGGGCTGTCGTCGAGCGCGCGAGCACCGAAGCTCGGCGCGACTGACGCGTCGCATCAGGCTGCCAACAGCCGCTTGGTGTTGAAGGCGACGTGCTCGCGGTAGCGGGCGATGACCGTCTCGGGCGAGCCGCCGAGCATCAGCGTCGTCATCGCCTCGCCGGCCGCATGCACCTTCTCGACGACCATCGACTGCATCTCGGCTCGGCTCTCGCGGCCGCCCCAGGCAAGACGCACCATGCGCAGCTCGATCACGCGCTGAGCTTCAATCGCGAGCATGAACGAAGAGAAGAAGGGATTGTACATGGGACCTCCGCGCCGCGTTGGTGCGGTGTTGGCTCAACGCGACCCGAGTTTACAAAGATCCAGACGCCATCAAATGTTGCATTGGCGGGATGTTTGGCCGCTAAATATGATCATAAGTTGGAAAATAGGCCCATGTATTTCTATCGATGTCACATGGTGTGAGGCAGTTGCTGAGAGGCGGTAATCCCATTGCACTGATGCGCGGCAACTCTTCGGCGCCTCGCGCTGTTTGCCTCGTATCCGATCGGTTCGTGATCGCAACCGCAGGAGCCCTTCGTGGGACGCAATTTCATCCCAGCACTAACTATTGGCTTTCTGGCCGTCCTCAGCTCGGCTGAGGCAGCCAAGCGAAGCGTCAAGATCCCGGACCATTTCGACGGCAGCTGGGACATCGAAGCCGTCACGAACGTTGGCCCGTGCTCGCCCAGCACCCACTACGCGGTACAGATCAGGACCAGCGACGTCTCCTATACGGGCGACGACATCGGCATTGACGGAGGCGTGTCCGCTGGCGGCAGTGTCACCGCCACGATCACAAAGGGCTCGAACAAGGTGCCGATCACCGGCAGCCTCGATCCAAAGGGAACCGGCCGCGGGACGTGGCAGACGACGGACGGCCTAGTCGAGTGCACCGGGAGCTGGAGCGCCAAGCGCGCAGGGTAGGCGGAACGCTGCCCCGCCGCCCGATCTGATCACGGGCTGGCGGGGGAGGTCGCCTCAATGCAAACAAGCACGCCTGATATGTTGGTTCAATGAGTATGCCAGAACGCCTACGCCAAGCTGTAGCCACACGCTTCGGACCGTTGAGCAAGTCGCTGGAACAGCAGTTACAGACTCGCGAAAGCATGGTGGATGAGTTGGAACGTCGCGGATACAGGCCCCGCGGGAAGACGGATGAGCAGATCGTCCAGATGGTCAAAAAGCGAAGCGCGGGATACAGGATGACCGCTGCCCTACCCACCATCGGTGAGCTTCTTCCGGATCAGCGCATGCAACGCGCGTAGATCGCTGCCGAACTGCCGGATGCCCTCGGCGAGCTTCTCCGTCGCCATCGCGCTCTCGTTCATCTCCCAACGGAACGAGAACTCGTCGGTGGCAGGTACCTCGGGCGTTTCACCGTAGACATCGGGCGACAGGACACGAGGGAGCGTGCCCTGCGCGGCCGCGAGTTCCTCCAGCAGCTTCGGCGAGATGGTCAGCCGATCGCAACCCGCCAGCGCCTGGATTTGATCGACGTTGCGGAACGAGGCGCCCATCACGACGGTCTTGATCCCGCGCGACTTGTACGCAGCATAGATGGCCCGCACGGACTGAACGCCGGGATCGTCTGCCCCTGTGTAGGTCTTACCCTCAGCCTTGGCGTACCAGTCGGTGATGCGCCCAACGAAGGGCGAGATCAGGAATACGCCGGCATCCGCGCAGGCCATGGCCTGAGCGAGGTGGAACAGCAGGGTCAGGTTGCAGTCCACGCCCTCGCGCTGGAGCACACGCGCCGCCTGGATGCCCTCCCATGTAGAGGCGATCTTGATCAGCACCCGGTCGCGCGAGACGCCGCGTTCGTCGTAGGCGCGGATGATCGCCCGGGCCTTCTCCAACGTCCGGTCCGTGTTGAATGAGAGGTTGGCGTCCACTTCCGTGGAGACCCGCCCCGGTACCAGCTTCGTCAGCTCGATGCCCACCGACACGGCGAGCCGGTCTGCGACGGACTGGACGACATCCTCGATGTCGCCGCCTTGTGCTTTGCCCCAGGTCACCGCCTCGTCCACGATGGGGGCGAGCCCTTCCATACCGGCCGCCTTCAGGAGCAGCGACGGGTTGGTGGTGCAATCGACTGGCTTGAGCTTCTCGATGGTGCCGATGTCGCCGGTGTCGGCGACTACCACGGTCATCTCGCGCAGCTGATCGAGCAGCGATGTCATGGCGAGCCTCTCGGGATGTTGCCGGCCGGACAACCCGGCGTGTGTCCAAATCAAGCACTGGGAGCGAGCACCGGACACTCAGAAGATAGTGTCAGCGGTGAAGGGTTGTTCCGCAATTTACGTTTTACGCTCCCGGAACCGGATCCCGGCCCCGCCGCCGTTCTCGGAGATGAAGGGAGGGGCGGCGGTCATGATCGACCCTTCTCTAACCAGAGCTGGGCGAGGAAGCGTGTTAGCCCTTGCTGGTCTATATCTTCCAGCGGCTCATCTCCCACATCCGTCTCTGGTGTCGCCTCCCCAGTGTCACGGCCCAAGCCATGGAGCGCCTGGGCGAGCGTCGGCCACCAGGGTAGGTTGCACTCGCGCAGCAAGAAAGCGGCCTTGATCAGCGCCTCGCTCTGCTCGTGCGGAACCGGCCGCCCCATGATCTGCGCTTCGAGCACCTGATCGATCAGAGCTTCCGTGAGACGGCGGACCTCGGCCAAGCGCTCGGGCGACGCGGCTGCCGTGCTCACGTTGGATCCTTCCGGCGCAGCTTCACGCCTGGCTCGCCACCGTTGGTGAAATCGACGCCCGCACCTTCAAGGGCGCGTTGAAGTGCCGCCAGATTGTTGGCGATTGGCGTCCGCTTGCCAGTCTCAAAGTCCCTCACCGTGGACAGGCTGACGCCTGACGCTGCGGCGAGGTCTGATTGCGACCAGTCGATCAAACCGCGAGCCGGTATGAGGCGGTCACGCAGGACGACCAGACCGAGGAGGGTGACGCGCTGTTCGAGCAGATCCTGCTTCTTCAGCCGGCGATCTACGCCTTCCCCGTGGCATCGGTCGCCGACCTCTGCGCCAAGATGCCGGTGCTGCGAGACGAGTTCTCTGACATCGCCGTCGGACCAGACCCAGCTAACCCCTACTGGCTCCGGCAGGCGGCCGACGCGGTGCTGCGCGATCTCGCCAGCCTGTCCGACGCTGCTGCGTCCGTGGAGGACGGAGAGCCGCTGACCACAGAGAGCGCCGCCTCGCTCGACTTCGAGGCCGTGCATGTGCAGACCGCGACCCGCACTCCCCGCCAGTGGCACGAGCGGTTCGCGCCTCATACCCTCGGCCTGCACATGGCCGACCGCATGCTGCGAATGAGCAAGCGCGAACTGGTCGCGTTCGTCCGTGGCGCCGGCCAAAAGGACGCCACTCTGCCGGCCAGCATGCTCAAGCAGATCGAGGCGGCCCGCGCCGAGGCGCAAACCTACGCGGAGATGCTGGATGCCGTCTGGGTCCGCCTCCTCGTGGCCGGGGCTACGGCAATCCTGGCCGACGATCAGGACGAGCGGCAAGCCGAGAGCCCGGCCCCTAAGCCAGCCGCCACATCGGCATCCGCAGCGCCACGCGAGCCCAGTCTCGTAGGCATGCTCGACCTCGCCTCTGCATCGCTGGACGACCTGCAGGCGCTCCACGACCTCGCGGACCTCGTCGGCGGCGTGGTGCTGTCGTTCTACGTCCTGTCCTACTCACTCCTGACCGTCGTGCTGCTGTTCGTGCTCGCCCGGCCGGTCTGGATCTGGGGCAAGGCCTACGATCTGCGCACCCAGGGCGACCTGTTCGCGCTCCGCTACGGCTCGCGCCACATCCGCACGGTCGCGGCCCTGATCGGCATCGTCTCGGGCCTGCCCTGGCTCGTGCTGGGCATGCAGGCGCTCGGCAACCTGTTCCAAGCCATGTCGCTCGGCGCGCTCTCGTTCTCGACCTCGGTCGTAGTCGGCGTGCTCGTGATCGCCCTGCGGCAGGTCTGGACGGTGCGCATGGGCATGCGCGGCGTCGTCATCTCTGACTACCTGCAGGGGATCGTCGCCTACATCGGCGGCGGCCTGATGCTCGTCGGCCTGATCGTCTGGCTCGTTATGGCCCGGGGCAGCACGCTTGGCACACTCGACCCGAAGATGTTCGCGATCCCAAGCTTCGGCTCCAAGGAGGGGCCGCTCTACCTGTTCGCGCTGATGTTCACCGGAGCGCTCGGAGGCTGGTGCTGGCCCTACATCTTCGTGCGCCTGTTCACGGCCGATGGCGTGCGCAGCCTGAAGAAGTCGGCCGCCCTCGCCGTGCCGCTGACCTTCCTGTTCGGTGTCGCGCTCCTGATCTTCGGCATGCTCGCGTCCAAGGTGCCGGAGGCGGTGGCCAAGCCCGACGATGTCTGGTTCATCGTCTCCGAGCAGGCCGGCGGCCTCGTGCTGCTGGGCCTGGCCGGCGTCGTCTTGCTGGCCGCCTCGATGGGGCACACGGACGGCAACATCCAGGCCTACGGCGCGCAGCTCGCCAACGATCTGGTGGGCAACTACGTCCAGCTCGAACAGCGGCAGATGATCGTCATCGCCAAGGTCGGCATGCTGCTGCTGACCCTGCTCGCCTCGTGGCTCGCCACCCTAACGCTGCCGGCGCTGTTCTCGCTCGCCGTGCTGGCCTACCAGGGCATCATCCAGCTCTCGATCCCGCAGTTCCTGGGCATCTTCTGGAGGCGCGGAAACCGGCAGGGCGCGTTCGCCGGCATGATCCTTGGCTTCGTCACGGCGGTCGGGCTCGAAGTCGCCTACGGGGGCCAGCTTCCCTTCGGCTACGGCCTGACCTCCGGGTGTTTCGGCTTGGCCGTAAATCTGCTCGTGTACGTCGCGTGCGCATACGTGTTGCCGCAATCCGCAGAGGAACGGCAGCGCGTCGACGAGCTGTTCACGGTCGTTGAAGCGAACAGGGAAGGAAGGGCGGCAGTGCCTCTTCAGAGCCGCCCGGCAATGGCTTGAGGAGCTCCGTGATGGGTAGCTTCTACACGCCTGAACAGAGGTCGCTTCAGGACCGCTTCGGCACGCGGCGGCTGGCGGATACGCAGGAGCGCGCGATCGTCAGCGAGCGGCTGTCGGAGGCTGATCGGGCCTTCATCGCGGATCGCGACATGCTGTTCCTGTCAACGGTGGATGCCACAGGCCAGCCGACCGTGTCCTACAAGGGCGGTACGCCGGGCTTCGTGCGGATCGACGGGGATGACCTGCTGCTGCCATGCTACGACGGCAACGGGATGTTCCTGTCGATGGGCAACGTCACGGGGGAGGCCCGTGTGGGCCTCCTCTTCATCGACTTCGAGACGCCCCGGCGGCTTCGGGTGCACGGGATTGCGCGCTTGGACGAGACCGTTCCGGTCCCAGGCGCAGCCATGGTCATGCGCATCAGCCCGACGCAGATCTTTTTGAACTGCCCACGCTACGTTCATCGTTACCGGCGCGAGGACAGCTCGCGATACGTGCCCGATGCTCGCGGGAACGCACCGGTAGCTGAGTGGAAGCGGCTGGCGTCCCTACAAGAAGACCTGCCGCAGGCGGATCGCGAGAGCGTGGCGGCTGTCGGAACCATCACGCAGTCCGAATACGAGGCGAAGGTTGGCACGGGCGACGGATAGAAGCGATCCGAGTGTCCACCTCCAACATCTCGGTCTGCGATCACCGCTTCGAGCGCATCACTGTCAGAGAAGCAGCGGACCATACGTCCGCTTCCGGGAGCCGCCCGGCCGCGCATAAACGACTGCGTTGGGTCGAAGGCGGAAATCCGACAACGTAGGTCGGTGCCACAATCGTCAGCGACGATGAGTGTCCAAATCCGGGAAGGTCCGATGGCGACATCTTTCTACGAACTCAGCGTGCCGACCTTCCTGCAGACCGTGCGTGCCGTTGCGGGCTTCCTCGACCGCGCAAACAGGCACTGCGCCGAGTTGGGCGCCGACCCGGATGAACTTGTGGGAGCCCGGCTCTACGATGACATGGCCCCCTTTCATTTCCAGATCGAGGCTGCTTGGCATCATGCCGTGTGGGGGCTGGAGGCCGCAAAGACCGGTGTGTTCGAGCCACCTGGCTTGGTCGGACCAGTCCCCTTCGTAGAGCTGCAAGTCATGATGGACAAAGCGGAAGCGACGCTGGAGGCTTACGTCCCAGACGAGGTCAACACCTGGACGGGCCGCGACCTCGACCTTCAGATCGGACCGCGGCGCGTGGCCTTTACGTCGGAGACCCTGATCCTCTCGTTTTCGCTGCCCAACTTCCATTTCCACGCCGTCACCGCCTACGACATCCTACGCTCGCGGGGCGTGCCGATCGGCAAGCGCGACTATGAGGGGCAACTGCGCACCCGCCCGGCCTAGCACAGGGCGGACGCGTCGAGTGTCCGTAACGGGTTGAGAGCGGGCAGCGACGAGATGCTGCCCCTCGCCCGGCGCTGGCTGGCCTGCCACGAGGCGACCGCCGCCCTGCTGCCGGGCATCCCCGAGCCCGAACACGTCAGGGAGGTGCGGGCGATCCTGCGGCGCGGTGCTATCGGCTCAACCACGTCCCCGTGTAGGTCAGAGCCGCTAGATAGACGGCCTGTCCATTCTCATCCGTCACCAGGACCGTGATGGCTTGGCGCTCGCCGTCCTTGGGCAACTCAGCGACCGCGATCTCTGGGAGCGCCTGCTTGGCTTGCAGCACGGCGGCCTGAAGATCGGCGCACTCGTGGCCTTCCTCATCGCGATCAGCGCGGCCGTTGTTTATGTCGAAGAAGTACCGAGGCATGGGCTCTCTGCGCGAAACAGGCGGGAGCACACAGGTCTCGCAAACGCGGAATGCCCAGAGATTAGGACCGCGGCAAAGCTATCATAAGGTGGATTTTGGGGGCCTCACCAACATACGTCGTATCTACAGCGGAGTTCAATTCGCGATCAGACCGGGACAGGGGCGCGCTGCTCGGCTCATCGCTGGCAGGATCGGATGTTCACACGATCCAGCAACGCCTGTGACGCGGCTAACGCGGCGAGGCCGCGGGCCTGTAGTGCGGCTGCTTCAGCCACCTGATGATCCGTGCCGGCCGCCTTTAGCCGCGTCACTTCGATGACCGCCCGCGCCGCGCGCACGAAGCCACGGACCTCACGAAGGGCGTCCTCGGCACGGAAAGTAGCGTCGATCATGGTCTGAGCCTAACCGCATTCGGCGAGAGCGTCTCGCCGCTGATCTGGATCGACAGCAAAATGATCGAATGGTCCAAGATCACGGTGGGGTCGGATGCGCCCCCATGACGACCGCCGCCACGGCCGTCCGGAATGTCTTCTCCTGCGGGCCAGCCCGGTCTCTGATCTCCTCGCAACTGAGCTTGAGAGCGACGAGCGCTGCGATGTCGATGCTGTGCCCGCTGGCGAAGCGATAGGGCCCTGCCGCCGGATCCCGGAGGTAGACGTCGATCGCCGCGACGATCTCCTGGCTCGTGATGATACCTGCCTTGCGCAGGTCCGCGAGGGTCGAAGGTCCTGCCGGCATGGTCGCGCTGATTATTCCCTGACGTTGACTTAACCGTGCCGCCCGGTCGACATGCCATGTCCGGTTGGCGGGCGCTCTGTGCAACGCCCACCAAGCTCAGCAACCGCTGCAGATCGGCTTGGCGTCCTTTTTAGCTTCCTCCTCCAAACGGTCCATCGTCGCTTCGCGGTCATAGGCCTGCGGACCAATACCACGATGGCCGCCGCTCTTAGCCGGCCTCGAGAGGCTGGCCGTGCTGACGGGATCGGATGCCTTGCTCGGTTTCGCAACGCCGACAGAACGAGCTGAGGGCCATAACGGCCGAGCAAACTCGGAAGGGCGCTGGGCCTCCCAAGCACTCCTGGCGCGTTCAGACGCCGACAAATCAGCGATTGGATCTTGGCCGAAACCCGTTCTGCCGAAATCGGATCTCAGCGGCTGCCCCGGCTCGACGGCATCTAGCGAAGCCTTATCCCATACGGCCTTTGTCGATGGACCCGCGTAGGACAATGCGCTGTAGGACGGCGCGGTCTCTGCAGGAGACAGGCAGCCGCCCAACGCGGCACTCAACCCACACAGCATTGCGATGCGCATCACGACCATGCCTGCCTCACGGTGACAGAGTGCGGGTACGCAACACGAAGCGGCGGGCGAGAACCGCCCAGCTTCGGTGCCAAACTACGCAGACACGCTAGGCGAGGCAATCCTGCGGCCATCGGGCCACGGCGTTGACTTAACGGTGTGCCCCGGCCGACATGGGCGGTCACGGCCAGGCTCGCCTCAGCGAGTCGCGGCCGCCATTCAGGAGACCATCGCCGCGAGATAGACCCTGAAAAGCCAACAGCCCCTTCCCGGCAAGGAAGAGGCTGCTGAAAAACCCAAGGGCCTGTGAGGCCGGTCTAACTAACTCCTCACAAGCCATGACCTCCCTCGGGAGTCAAGACGGAACCTGTTTCCGTCAACGGGAAGGCTTTGCCTGGACCCTAGCCGCGGCCCGTGAGGGACCGGGTTCGATGAACTATGCCGATGAGATCCGCCGACGGGCGGAGGTGGCTCCGTGCGCGGCGCTGCCAGCCATCACGGCGCTGCTGTGGCGCGCGTTCGGGGAGGGGAAGGTCACGGAGGCCGAAGCCGAAGCTCTGTCTGGGCTGATCGGAACGCGAACGCTGTCCAAAAGTGGACCGCGATCCGGACAAAGCCCGAACTCAGGGGGAACAGCCAAGCATTCGATCGACCTACCCGCGCAAAAATACGTGGGAAGCCCCAGGAGGCCCGGCGTCGGCTCCCGGCCACGCACGGACGCCTCGCTGGAGCGTCGCCGCCGCTGGGCCGCCTCTGGCCGCATGCCGCTAGGTCTCGCCGCCAAGTTCACCCACGCCGAGCAAGGCGTGCTCGCCCTGGTCGCCGCCGAGGTAGCGCGCCGCGGCGACTGCCGGCTGGCGATCGACAACGTCGCGGCCGTGGTCGGGGTCTCACGCTCGACCGTGAAGAACGCGATCCGCGAGGCTGTGCGGTTCGGGTTTGTGACTGTCGAGGAGCGGCAGGTCACTGGCTGGCGCAATGACACGAACATCGTGCGCATCGTGAGCCGCGAGTGGCTGGCTTGGCTGCGGCTGGCGCGGAAAGGCGATCCTCTCTCGAACCTGAGAAAGCAGGCAGCACCCTCCCTCTCGCAAGGGGGAGGGGTCAAAAGCGCGACCACCACGTCTACTCAGGTTCTAGATCTAGGAGAATCGAGGAAAACGGAGCCGAAGAAGGGCTGCCGACAAGCGGCGGGCGACCTTGGCCGATCAGATCGTGCGAGAATCCGCGCGGGTGGTGGAGGCGGCCGAGCCATGCGGTGACGGTCTACAGGCGTTCGGCAAGGCGGACGGCGCTCGGATAAGGCGGAGTTTGTCGGCTGTCGTTCAGCGCTCAACATCAAACTATTTGGGCGTTGTGCATCATCCGTATGCACCGTCAGGATTCCGGCCGTGTTCGGCTAGCGACGATTCTACATCATCCCGGCCTTGAACCGTTTCTCACCCAGATCAGTTCTGAGAGGATGTTGCAGCGTGATCCCGTCTTTGTAGGTGACTTGAAGCCGGTCGGTGCGGCCCGGCCACTCCAGGTCATTAGGCCCAGCAGCCGCCTGTCATCTTGGGCCACGATCTCGATTTCATGCCTTTCAACCCTCGCTGTGTTCGCCGCTGGCGCGGCGTGGCTTGTCCCGCCCAGCAACTGGATCTTCTCAACGTCCGCCCAACGTGTGGCATCAGTGGTGTCTGCCGAAGCTTCACCTCCAGCGACATTCCCACCATGGGTAGAAGTCCCACACCTGACAGGGCTTCTCTCACACGCGGGTGACCCAGACACTTTCTCCCTTGCCGACGGACCGCGCAGCTTTCTGGATCCGAACCCCGCGGATACGGTTGAGCAGCAGGAGTTCCTGCCACCCCGCGCCAACCCACGCCTTTCGCTAATCAGCCGCGCACCCCTCGATGCAGCGCGTCTCACGCACGAACAGGCACCCGCGTGGACTGACCACACCGAGCGTCAGGATATCGCGACGATGATCCCGCCATCCGTGGTCGCGACCCTCGAACCGGACGCGCCGCGACCGTTGCTGGGTCGACCCGAGTTGGGAACGACGCGAACCGAGCCAGCGGACCCGACGGCCACGCCGACCCTGCTACCCAGACCGGCTCCAATGCGGCCGCCGACCGAGGTCGTCGTTGGTCTTGCGCCGACGATCACTGCTGCAGCTCCGCCCGAACGCGTAGCGACGCTCGGCCCAGATCCAAAGCGGCCGGTGCTAGACCGGACGATTGCGATGATGCCGCCGCGCGACGCACAGGGCGTGGTCGGGCCGGTCCTGAACCCCGGACCGGCGCGGCACGCTCGATCGCTCAGACAGCCACGAGCGCGGGCAACGGTCTCGAAAATACGCGTACCTACTCATGACGCCGAGCAGACGGCGGGTCTCATCAGTTCGCCGACGGCGACGCGGCCGCGGATCGATGCCGGTGCAATCGCCTACGCCTCCATGCACCGGGTACGGGTCGATCGCTCAGCCACCCCGCCGACCGCTTCTGTGCCGCCCTCACCCTGGACGATGCCGTCCGCCCTCTCGCCGACGGATTAGGTCCATGCCGCGGCCCCTCGTTCACCCTCGCGAAATAGGAGAGCCTTGATGATTCGACGTTCGATCTGCTGCGCTACCCTCGTTTTTGCTCTCGCCGGACCTGCCCTAGCCCAGGACGCTTCCGCCCAGCCCGACACGTCTGCCGCTACCTGGCAGATGCCCTGGCAGATCGCGCCGATCGGGGTCGCTTCATCTTCGGCCGGTGAGCAGACCGTCCTGTCGATGGTGCCCGGTACAGGACTGGTGAAGGGCACCTCTTCAGCTCTGCAGACGATCGGACAGCCCCTGCCGGAGGTGCCGGGTCGCAACCGCACGGTCGATACCTGCCGCGCCACCGTGATGAGCGAGGCGACCAAGGCCGGCATGAAGCAGGTCGAGGCGGTCTCGGCCGGCGCCGACAAGACGGATAAGAAGGGCGACTACTTCGCACCGGTGCTGTTCCGCATCACCTACGAGCGGCCGATGATGTACGAGGTGCGCCAGGCGGCGATGATCTGTGTTGTCAGCCGTAAGGGCGCCATCGTCGACGCCTACATGCCGGCCGACGACGCGGTGATCACGCAGTGGCCGGCGCTCAGCCGCCGGTGAGCTGACGGCGACAGCACCTCCTGCACCTGCTACAGCATCGCTTCTTCCCGTTCGCGTGCCCGAGGCGTTCGCGACACCGCAAAGCGTGCGGCGGGCAAGCACGCGACGACAGGCGTTCTCCGGGCCAGTTCCCCGCAGGGCGCCCGTGAAGCCTTGGCCGGGCAGTTGCGTGAGGGTCGGCGCGGTGCGGCGGGACTGGAGACCGCGAGCGCCGGCC
>NZ_JBYQEY010000009.1:0-38950 GCF_057836545.1 Methylobacterium sp. E-012
CCGGCGCCGCTGAGGTGCCGCTTCAGCGTTTTGTACGGCTTGCCGTCGAGGAAGCTGATCAGCGCGTCCGGCGTGATCGACTTGCGGATCTGGGCGGCTGTGAGCTTCTCAGTGGCAGGAGCAGCAAGTGCGCCGGCATTACCAAGCCCCGAGAGCGCAGCGTGCGTACTGGCGATCAGCTCCGCCATGTCGGCAGGCCGTACCGAATTCCTGGACACATAGGCCGAGACTAGGTCAGCCGTGAGTTCTAAATAATCGGTGGCAGTAGCCTCGATGGTCCCTGTATTCTCGTTCACGGCGCACCTGCTTGAGTGAAGCAAGCCATCTGCGCCAGCGAACACAACAAATCAATGCACGTTTAGGACTTTTCGCTTCTACCTGCTGATTTTTAGCTTGCCATCGCTCGCATCTCGGGTGCGCCTTCGCGCAGCACGTAGCCGCGGCCCCAGACGGTCTCGATGTAGTTCTTGCCCTGGCTGGCGTTGGCGAGCTTCTTGCGCAGCTTGCAGATGAACACGTCGATGATCTTCAGCTCGGGCTCATCCATGCCGCCGTAGAGATGGTTGAGGAACATCTCCTTGGTGATGGTCGATCCCTTTCGGAGACCCAGAAGCTCCAGCATCTGGTACTCCTTCGACGTCAACGGGATGCGCTTGCCGTCGATCGAGGCCATCTTCTCGTCGAGGTCGAGCACGAGATCGTCGATCGTGATTTTGGACTGAGCATGACCCTTCGAGCGCCGCACAATAGCGTGGATGCGCGCGATCAGCTCGTCCTTGTGGAACGGCTTGGTCAGGTAGTCGTCGGCGCCAAACCCCAAACCTTTCACCTTGTCCTCGATGCTGGCCATGCCGGACAGGACGAGGACGGGGGTCTGAATTTTCGACACGCGGAGCGAGCGCAGCACCTCGTAGCCTGACATGTCGGGCAGGTTCAGATCGAGGAGGATGATGTCGTAATCGTAGAGCTTGCCGAGGTCGACACCTTCCTCACCGAGGTCGGTGGTGTAGGTGACGAAGCTTTCCGATTTGAGCATCAACTCAATGCTCTGCGCGACGGTAGCGTCATCTTCGATTAGCAGAACGCGCATGATACCACCTCGAACTGAGGTGGTTCATACTCTCTCAGCAATACTGAACCGTTAACAGGTGGCTTTGCCGTTCAGTGCTCGGTGACGAACCGCGTCGCCCACTCGTCGGCCGTCAGCTCGGGACTGAGGAGGCACAACACACCACTGCTCATGGTCGCCTTGCCATGCAGGAGCCAACGCTACCAGTTCGCGAGGGCATCAGCAGCCTTACTGCGCCGATTTCTGCCGCTGCTGGGCCTGCCAGTCCGCGATGAACGCCTCGATCTGGCCGGCGAGGTCCTTGTCGGCCGGGTGAGGGGATGCCTCCAGGCCCAGCACCATGGCACCGAAGGACGGCCACTCCATCACCATGGAGTTCAAACCGTCCACGATTTGGCGGTCGAGTTCGGAGTCGGGCATGCGCGCCAGCCCGCTGAACCGCGGGCTCGCCTCCAGCCGGGCGATCTTCGCCTCGATCTCCTTGATCCTCATGACAGCCGCGCCCTCAGATCCCGGTAGTACGTCGCCACGTCGTGGTCACACGATCGGATCCGAGCGATGAGCCTGCGCTGCTCCGGATCCTCGGCCGCGTCCCACGCATCCATCAGCGCGTCGATGCCGCCGGCATCGATCGCTAGCTTATGCAGGCTGTCGAACAGCATGCGCTCGGCCTGGTCGTAGGACAGGTGGTCGAACCGGCCGGTGCCGCGCTTCGCCTCCAGTCGCGCAAGGCGTGTCTCAATCTCTCGGATCCTCATGCGCCTTGTCCCTCCAGTGCGGCGAGGCGTCGGTGCAGGTCGGCGGCCGTGATCGCCTCGATGTGGGCGGACACCGCCTTGCCGATGTCGGAGGCTTCGCTCGGGGTGACTTCGCCGGAGGACACGGCGCGCAGCAGGGCCTCCGTCGCCTTGGGCAGATCCTCAGCTGTCTCGATGGTCGGCAAGTCGAAGGTGATGGAGCGGTCACGCTTCGGGGACAGCAGCCGGTCGAGGCACAGCTTCATCGCCGGCCCGTCGCCCTCTAGCGCCATCTCAATCGCGCGGCGGGACAGAGCTTCGGCTTCGCCCTCAAAGATGGCCTCCAGGGCGAGCGTGGAGCGGTTGCGGCTGCCCTTGGGGCGGCCAGCGGGGTTGCCGCTGCGGCCTTCCTCGAACTGGCTATCCTCTCTCGGCATCGGTCAAGCTTTCGGGCAGGCGGCCTGTAAACAACAGGCCAAGAACAGGTCAGATAGATAGCACCCGCGAAGGTGTTTCACGACTGCGGATCGCCAGTCAGCGGATCAACACCCGCCATGATGCGTCTGGCTTGGGTGTTCAAGGATGCCGGCCCCGCATCGACGGGCTGCTCGTTCTCCTGTTCGGCGACCATCAGCGACCGCAGGCCCTCGGCGAGACCCTGGAGCGCCGCGACGGCAGCCTGCTGGCGGACTGCCCCGGCGTCGTCGCGAACCTCGATGCTGACGGCCGCGGTGAGCGCCATCTGACGGGCGGTCTCGATCCCGGCGTTGAAGGCGGCGCGCTCGCGGGGCGTCATGGCCGAGCCCTCCCACCAAGTCCTGGCAGCAGCCCCGCCCATGCGGACCGCAGGACTGCGAGCCGGGCGTCGGCGCGGTCGGGGTCCGCCGCCGCGACCGCATCCATCAGCCCATCGAGGGCGGCGAGACCGCCGGCCGCGTCCGCCTCAAGGCCGGCACGGAACAGGGCGGACTGGAAGGCAATGGCTGCCGGAGCGGCCGGCCCGTGGCGCTCGATGCCCTGGATCAGGGTGAGGATGCTGGCCGGTGTCGGCGGATCGGGGAGGGCGGCAATCATGGCGCCTGCCTCCCGATCCCGGCCCAGGCCACACCCTGCACACTCTGCTCGCTCACGGGCGCGCACGCACGCGAGGCCGAGGTGCGGCCGGGATGGGGGAGGCGGTCGGGGTTAGGCTTGCGGGGCATGACTGGTCCTCCGGGCTGATCAGAAGAAGGCGGCTGCGGCGGGCGAGAGCGGCGCACGGAAGTGCTGGCCGCGCGGACGGATCGCGGCGCGCGGAGAGAACGTGACGGTGCTGGGTGCTTGGCGGCGTGAGAAGCGGCGAGCAGTCGGCGGCATCGTCTGAGCGTCGGCGCCGGCTTGCGCAGCAGTCTCAGCAGGATGGAAGCCGACCAACTCCCCGAGCCGGCTCGTCAGCCAGCCTCGAATGTCTGCGACGGCGGCGGGGTCATAGGCACCGGTGCGCCACTTCTGGTTCCGGCCGGCGCGCTGGTAGCGGAAGGGGGAGGGACTGCCGTCGAGCTTCATCCCACCGTTCCGGGCGCGCCAGTCCCGGGCGGCCGCGGCGGTAGCCCATCGAGCCGGCCACGCCGCCGCCATGTCGGCGGGACTGTCGAGCGCGACGCCCTCGCTGGGCGGTGCCACGGGCTGCCCGTTGACTGTCAGCCATTCCAGGGGGCCAACCCGGTCGACAAGCCAGCGCCAGAGGTCTGAGGGGTGGTTCGGCAGCAGGTGGCCGGATGCCGGCTCGGCTTGCCCCCGCCTCAGGTACGCGAACACCGTCGCGCGGTTGGCTGTAAGTCCTATAAGGGTATCCTTTATAGAGGTTACAGCCGACGACGCGACGGTGTTCTCTCGGGCGGCCGAGCGCGTCGGGGCGAGGTCGGGGAATGCGGCCATGATGTCGGCCTCGCTCTCCAGGATCACGCCGGACGGCGCCATGTTGGCCCAGCCCCCGGGTAGTGCGTCCTTCCAGGCCACGGCTCGGTCAACGCTGAGCGGCAAAGGCACGTCCGTGATGATGTCTACGAAGGCCGGCGTCTCGGCCGTGCGGCGTAGCGGGCGGATCCGCCCGACGGCTTGGATCAACTGCGCCTCCGTAACCTGAGCCCGCAGCGCTTCCGCTACCGGGTCGGGGTGCCGCTCGGTCTCGACGCGGATCCCGGAGCCGTCGGCGAGGCGCACCCCGGCCTCGGTCTTCGGATACCAGCAGCGGCCCTCGGCATCTGGCCGGATCCGCTGCGGCACGCGCCCCGAGACGACGCCGGCCATGCCCTCGGCGATCGGCGGGCCGGGCTGAAGCCGTCCGATCGTGATGAGGCCGGCCGCCGCGCGCCAGCGGTCGATCCCGGCGATGCCGCCGTAATGGCCGGTCTCGACGTTCGGCGGCAGGCCGATGCCTTTCAGGATCTCGACGAGGCGCTTGGGGGCGATGACGGCCACGACGCCGGGCCACGCCAAAGCGGCGCGTAGGCGGATCAGCCGGAGCAGGTAGTGGACGACGCGCTTCGGCTCTTGCGGCTGCTGCACCTCGACGATCCCGAGCTTCGAGGCCGTGGTCGGACTGCCGAGGATCTGGCGAGTCGTGACGTGCTCGCTCCACCGGGCGGTGATGTCGGCGCGGATCTCGACGCGCTGGCCGATCACGGGCTCCAGCAGCGATGCCTCCGGCAGCGTCGCGTCGATCGCTAGCACGGGCGCCGACCACGACGACACCACCGCGTCGAGTGACCGGCGCTCCAGCACGCGCGCCTCGGCCTCGGGGTCGTAGCGCAGGGACAGGCGGCCGGATGCCTCCGCGTCGCCGGCCAGGAAGTCGCGCAGCTCGGCCCAGATGCCGGCCAGCAGCCTGATTTCCGCGTTATGCTGCCCGACCACGGCGACGCTCGCCTTGCGGGCCTTCGGCTGCATTCCCGGCAGGATGTTGGCTTCCCGCTTCCGGTCCCACTCCATTTTGTAGGCGCTGGCGGCGAGCGCCCGGGTTACACCGTGGCGCGCCAAGAGTTCGTGTTGCAGCGGCCCTTCTTCGGGATGCGCGCGCAGAGCGCGCAGCAGGTTGCCGCGGGCGCTGGTTAGGTCGTTGGCGAAGTTCGTGAACACCTTGAACCCGCCTGGCAGCTCGACGGACGCGCGCTCGATCGCGTCGAGCGTCATCCGGGCCGGCTTGTCCGGCAGGGCGCCGAGCACCACGCCTTCGTCGATCACGATGGCGTGGGGGTCTGGGATGAAGGCCGGCTTCTGGTGCCCGAGTAGGCTGTGCGGGACGAGCCAGACGACCGCGTTGGCGTTGCGCTGTTGTTCCATGCCGCAGCGGTCGATGAAGGCGCACCGGTACTCCAAGCCGTCGATCTTCCGCTTACACACGGCGGTTGCGACCGTGGCGCCGGCGTCTCGGGCATCCTGGGCCGCATCTGGGTCGAGGCACATCTTCAGCCCCGGCGCGTCAGGGTCCTCGGCGTCGTACCCCCGGTAGATCCTCGCTTCGAGACCCTCGGCGGCAAACCGCCCGGCAAGCTCTGTGAGCAGCGAGTGGTTCGGGGCGGCGTAGACGGTCACGATGCCGGCCCGCGCCGCCTCGGCCGTTTCGTGGATGGTGAGGGCCGATTTCCCGATCCCGGGCTCTACGCGGGCGGCCAAGGCTACGGGACAGGGTTTTTCGGGCTCGACGGGCTTATTAGGCGCCTCGTCTGGAACTTTACGGTTTAACTCTTCCCAGGCTTCGTGTGCGTCTTTCCAGAGGGCGTGCGCGCGTTCCCATGCTTTGAGCTCTGCGCGCCAGGCTGGAACGTGTCGGCCGAAGAAATCGACGACGACGTTGCGGATCTCGTCTTCAGCTTTGCTGAGCGGCGCGCGCTGATCTGGATAAGTGGGCTCGGCCGGTTCCTGTGCGGCACCGTCGTCCTTCGCCTGGACGTACCCCCAGGTCTGCCCGACCACGATGTGCAGGCGGTCCCGAGGTGTGAGGAATTTGCTGCCGCATCCCTCGGGATAGCGCCGGACCAGCGCCTCGAAGTCGCCGGGCGACAGGCCGTCGGCATAAGCAGCCTTGGCGGCGGCGAAAAGCTGGGTCCAGCGCTTTGGGACATCGACCTCGGCAACCAGTGCCTCGGCTTCGGCGCTGGTGCGTCCCGTGCTGCCGGTCTCGCCCTCGAACGAGGCGTTGGGGCGCGGCTTGGCCTTCGGCTTCGGGGCCGGGAATGCGCCCTCCAGTTCGTCCGCCGTCCAGGTTGGACCGTCGAGGCTGATAATCCCGGTCGCCGTCGCGACGCGGCCGCGGGCGACCTTCGCCTTGCCCGGGTAGTTTACCGTCCCTGGAACTCGGAACGGCTGGGTGACGACGCCGGTATCCGAGTCGCCGCCGGCCTTGGCCTTGATCCCCGCGCCGATGCGGGCGGCACGATCCGCCGGGATGGCCTGGGCGAGCAGGAACCACCGATGCGTGTTCCCGGGGGAGGACTCGATAATCAGCGACGGGGCGGCATCGAGGCGGCTGCCCTTGCCCTTGTCGGCATCGTCGTCGGCTACGAGACCGAACGCGGCGACCGTGTCCGCGAGCGACCCGCGGCCCTTCTCGCCCCTCGCGCGCCGCCGGACCGTCCGCGCCTCGATGTAGACGTTGTGGCCGCCGTTCGACTGGCGCACGGCCTCGTCGACCATGTGGTCGACCTCGCCAATCGCGAACTGAAAAATCAGGGTGCTGCCATTGCCGCCGATTGGGTGAATGATGACGAGCTGCAGCATGCCCGGATCGCCCATGCCCGCGGTGGCCGCAGAGGCGTGGTCGTGGATGCGCCCCACGAAAGGGCGCACCACTGCCGGGTCGGCGACAAGGGGAGCCTGAGCATTCACGCCGCGTCGGGCCCCTGGCTCTCGCCATGAAGCGGGCCGCCCGGCAGGCGCATCGCGGCCTGCAGGCGTGCTTCGCGATCGGCCATGAAGGGGCGCGCTTCGGAATAGCGCTCCCACAGGAACCGGCCGAGGTCGTCGGAGATCTCGTTGCCGTCCTCGTCGGGCGGTCCCGGGACGAAGATCCGCATCCGGACGCCGGGCGCGAAATTCTTGACCACCGTGAAGGCCGCATACTCGTCGGTGATGACGAGCCGGTCTTCGTGGGCGGTTTCCCACTGCGCGATCTCGGCGCGGCTCGTGCGCCGGACGCGGTAGATCCGATCAGGGCGGCGCTCGAAGAACCGCCGATCGCCCTCTATGGTCGCCTCGTTGTCGGCGATGTGGCGCGCCATCTCGCGCCGTTGCTGGCGGGTGATCGGCTTCGTCATTGCGCGGTCCCCTTCACCGAGACGATGATGAGCTGCGCGTTCGGGGCCTCCTTCTGGACGAGGCCGATCCACTGCATTTCGAATTCGGGTCGGGTCTCGATGATGGTCGCGTTCACACCGAGACCGGCGGCGCCGAGGGCGGGCGTGGCGTAGGCGATCGGCATCGGCTCGCCCGCTACGACGCTGACGAAGCGGGACGCGGCGATCACGCGGCGGATCGATTTTCGGTGGAAGCCGGCCGGCCCCATAGCGACGTGGAAGTCGTCTCCGATGACGGTGATGAGCGGCCGGCCCTTTGGCAGGTCGAACCGGCCGGCCTTCTGTTGCACCGTCACCCAGGCGCACCCTTGGTCGCGCACGGCGAGCAAGATGGGGCGCAGGTACCCCGGCGCGGTTTCGAGGTAGGCATTGATCCGGGCGGCCGGAACGTTGTCGGCGACACGCACGGTCATCGGCCACCCCCGTCCTGCTGAGCGGGCCGGAGCGCCTGAGCCCTCGAGGCGGCCGCCGCGAGGGCCTTGGCGGCGCAATTCAGGCTGTAAGCCGCGCCGCGGACGTCTCGGATCAGGGCGAACTCGACGGCGTTCCGGGCGTAGGCCTCGGCGAGGCTGGCGGCCTCAGCCACCGCGTCGAACGTGAGGCAGGCCGCCGGGGAGATTGTCGCGGGCGCTGCCATCAGCGGGCCTCCCGAATTTCAGGACCGATGCCGGCGAGGCTGGCGAAGACGGCAGCCACCTGATCCGACACGCGGAGGCGATCGGCGAGGCGGCGTTCGATGGCCGACTGAACAGTCGCGGCGTCTGGGACGGCTTCTGTGGGCCGGATGGCAATGGAGCGGGTGTTGGTTTTGGTTTTCACGGCTGGCTCTCCTGAGTAGGGAGCCGGTCCGAAAGCCCTTGGCGCTGGACACCAAATCGCATATCTACAGCGGTGCTGATGCGCTGTTACACGATCTGACGCCGGTCCTGGTTTTCGGGGCCGGCGTTTTCGTTAGGCGGCGATGGCGTCGGTCCTGATGCCGAGGATCCGGCGGCCCTCGTGCGGCGGGATCAGTCGCGTCCGGCCGATCTTCACGGCTTCGACCTCGCCCCGCTCAATAGCCTTGTAGAAGGCCGCGGGGCTCATCCCGGACAACTTAGCGACATCGGCCGCCTTCACGTTGAGGCCGTCCGTCAGCCTCTTTCTGATGACCTCGATGCTCGGCACTTCAGGCCTCCGTACTGCGTCAGACGCGATTGCGTTGGATCCAACGCACTACGGACGTTAAAGTGCAGCAACAGCCTGCGCAAGGGGGTTGCGTCGGATCGCACGCATCCGATATGCAAAAGGCCCGAACGATACGGAGTGCCGGCTATGGCGATCAAAGCCGCTGAGCGAGAGAACAAGCGTTCGCCGCTGAACATGCGGACGACTGCCAAACTGCGCGATGCTTTGGAGCAGGAGGCGTCGAAGGCTGACAGGTCGCTCGCGCAAGAAGTCGAGCACCGTTTGGAAAAGAGCTTTCAGGAAGATGATCTGCTTTCTGTTTTTGTCGGCGACCGCACACACGTTCAACTACTGGTCAGGGTTATATCAGCTACAATAAGACGGATTGAAGATTTTCGAGGGGATAGATACGTTGATAGCTATGCGACGGCATGGCACTGTCGAAATGGGATCAATACAATTTTGGAAACAATTTTGAGCCCTGATTTCGGAGAGCCTCAACCAAATGAGGGCGGCGAGTGGACAGATGACCAAAGGAAAAAGCTAATTGGTCTCGCCCCAAAAATTGCAGTTGAAACATTGAAGGATTTTGGTTTGGTGACGAACGTGCCCAAGCATTTGAAAACAGTGCGACAGGTAAAAATCGCGTTCGAAGCTGCTAAAAAGGAGCAAGGCTCGTCTGATTAGCGGCTGCGTCGGGATGTCGCACGCCCAAACAAGACAGAACATTGTTTGAGCCATCCAACAATACAACTTAGAATGACTGACTGTATATACCCCTGCGCCCCTCCGTTTATTGTCCTAGCAGGACACGGAGGCGCGCAATGCGACCGCTCAACCTCGACGCCATTCTGATCGTCCGCACCGACCGCGAGCTGCATGCGGCTCTGCACGGTGTGGCGCGCCGTGAGGGCACCACGGCTTCGGCCCTCGTGCGCCGGGCCGTCGCCTCGATCATCGCCCCTGAGGATTCGCCCGCGCCGCCCCCGCCCGCCGCTCCGGCGGCTGCCGTTCTCCAGGCTGCGGCCTGATGGGCGAGGTCCATACCCTCGTGCCGCGCGCCGACGCTCCCGCTCGCCGGCCCCTGACCGGGCCCGAGTCCTGGGCACTGCTGGCGCAGGCTCTCCGTGGCGCGGGATCGCTGGCCGTCCAGGCTGCGGCCATCATTGAGGCGGGTGCCACCCCGGAGGAATGCTTCGCGGCGGTCTCCAGCCGCTGCGGGCAAGCTCGCGGACGACGTGGCATCCTCCGGTGGCGCCGATGCCGTTCGCGCTCGTCTCGCCGATCTTGGCCAGCCCGCCATGCTGATGGACGCCAGCCCGTCGTTCACGGGTCGGGCGCAGGGCCTCGCCGTCGAGCCTGCGACGCGGGGCGCCATCGTGACCCCGCTAGAGACGCGGGCAACCGGCGCCAACGCCCGGATCCGTGGTGATGTGGACCAGGCGCTCGGTCCCGCCGCAGATCCCGCCACGGTGCGCGCAGCCCGGCAGCAGTCCTACGATCAGGTTGTGCCGCCGATGTATCGGCAGGCCGTAGGGCAGCCCGTGCAGGTCGACACGAGCAACGTGCTCGGCATGATCGGCGACCTCCGCAGCCAGGAGAAGGGCCCGGCAGCCGACGCCTTGGCTCGCGCCTGGAACCTCCTGCACCATGACGGCGACGTGCAGGGCGTCGGGCAGGCCATGATCCCGGATCGCCGTCCGGAGGCCCTGCATAACGCCAAGGAGGCCTTAGACAGCGCCATCCACCAGGCGCAAAGCCAATACGGGTCCGCGGGGGCCAGCACGGTCAACCGGCTCGGTCAGGTTCGTGGCGCTCTCAACGATACCCTAGAAGCGCAGGTCCCGGGCTACGCCGACGCGAACCGGACCGCGCAGCAGTACTTCGCGGGCGGTGACGCCTTCGAGCGAGGGCAGACGCTGCTCAACGCGGGCCGGGACGCGGTTCGACCGGGGCAGTTGGCGACCGAGACCGCGGCGATGTCGCCGATGGAGCAATTCATGCAGCGGACCGGGCTCCGGTCCGAGATCGACCGCCACCTCGGCACGACGCTGAACGACCGAGTGGCCCTGCAGCGCGATTTGATGGGCGAAGGCGACTTCAACCGCGCCCGCATGGCGACGGTGTTCGGCGAGCAGCCGACCCAGCAGCTCGCCTCGACGGTCGGACGCGAGGCGCAGTTCGATCGGACCTACAACGACGTGGTGCGCGGTAGCCAGACGGCCCAGCGCACGGCTTCGGCCCGGGACATCGCCCCGCGGGAGGTGTCGGCGGGCGCCACCGACGTGCTGCCGGGTGTCGCGACCCTGGTGGGTGGCGCCGGGGCGGGCGCGGGGGCCTTAGCGAGCAAGGCGGCCATGGGCGGCCTCAAGCTGGCAGCCAGTTCCGCCGGTCGGCAAGCCGACATCGCCCGCAACCAACAGCTCGCCCGTGCCGTGACGATGCAGGGCGGCGATGCCCTCGACACGCTGTTGTCGGCGATTGAGCGGCGCGGGGCGATGATGCGGCAGGCTGGGGCCTATGGCGATGCGGCTCGGATCGGGGCGCAGGCTGGCGCGGTGTCTCAGGCGGACCGGGCGCGGCCTTATCTACCGTCGAGCCTGCCGGCGTTGCCCTTTGCAGGCCGGTGACCCCTCCAGGCGAAGTAGCCACCGATGATCCAGAACGCGATTACGCCAAGCCAGAACCCCGCCTGTCCAAGGTGGCCTATCAACCACGCATGCACGTCCGACACCGTCGCGTTCACGGCCCACGACAGCGCCGCCATGCCGATGGCGAACAGCACCAGGGTCAGCAGGATTTCGAGCCAGCGGGGCATCGCATGAAGATGGCCCCGCCTTGCCATTCTGTCGATAGCCACCAGGATCGCCGGCGGAGGCTCAGGACGGCCGTACAGCAAAACTACGGCCCTGACACCGGCCAAAGCTTCACGCCCGCCCACGGCCAATTTCTCGCACAGGAAAGGGCCACGCCATGAGCGGCGGCTTCGGTAGCCTTCCCACATTCGCGCAGGATGACCCAACCGCGGCGGGCCTCGGCCTGCTCGGGCTAGGGCAGACTGTTCCGGCGTCGGCACAGGATCCGAGCTTGCCGCAGGCCACCCCGCCGGGCTTCACGGGCTACACGCCGCCGACGCCACCCACCGGGGCGCCTACGCCGATCCTGAACCCGAATGCGGCGGCCACGGGCGCCAGCCTGATTTCGGCGCTCGGCCCCAACAGCGCCGAGGCGGCGACGCCCGATCCGAACGACATCCGCGGCCGCTTCATCTCGACCCTGCAGCAGGGCGGTCTGACCAACCCCAACGGCTTGGGTGCGGTCGCGGCCTATGCCCAGCACGAGAGCGGCTACAGCCCCTCGAATATCACCGGCAGTTGGTCCGACCCGAGCCAGAGCGGGGCGCCGGGCACGTCCGGCGGGATCCTGTCGTGGCGGGCCGACCGCCTCGCCAACATGAAGGATTTCACGGCCGGGGCGTCCGACCCCGTGTCGGCGCAGGCGAACTTCCTGCTGCAGGAGAACCCCCAGCTCACACAGGCCCTGCAGAACGCGCAGAGCCCGCAGGAGGCTAATCGCCTGATGGCGCAGGCCTGGAAGTTTCAGGGGTACGACCAGCCCGGCGGGGAGAACGCGGCCCGGCTCGCCACGACGCAGGCCTACGCCAACAGTCTCGGGAGCGGCCAGGCGCTGCCGGCGACGTCCGCGCCCCGCGGCGCCTCGATGGGCTCGACAGCGCAGCGCGGCGGCTTCGGTCTGGGCGGCATCGTCGGGCAAGGTTCTTCCGTTCCGGGGCAGGTTTCTTCCACGCCGGACGTCGCTTCCCTCTCGGGCCAGCCGACGGCTCTGGACGGGTCGCAGGATCAGGGGCAGCAGCAGTCCGGCCCCTACGGCGGTATCGCCAGCGCGCTCAAGAGCATCGCGGGCGGGCAGCAGAAGCAGGGCCAGAAGGCGGCGGGCGGCGGCGGAATGGCGCCCCCGAAGATGGATGGGCGAGCGATGACCCTACAGCAGGCTCGGCAGCAGTTCGACGCGAACCGGTTCTATTCGATGTTGCCGCGGGGCGGGCGGGCCGGGTGAATCAGTGCGTGCGGCGGTGCGCCTGTCGAGGCGTCAGGCCGTTCGGGTTCGGCGGCCTTGTAGCCGCTCGGCCTCCTCGCGCCACGCATCGCGCTCGGTCCGCATGGCCTCGACAAGGGCATGCATGTTCCCGGCGTCGATCGCGGTCTCGACGAGCATGTCCTGGGCCGAGGCCAGCTGCTCGCGCAACTCGGCATTCTCAGCCGCTAGCGTCAGAAGCAGAGCGGCCACGACATCGCTCATCCCTGCTCCCGCGCACTTCGAGGCAGCGCGTCTAGCCGGGCTCAAGCTTGGCCGCTATCGCGTCCGATCAGCGCGACTGCGCCGGCGAGGCCGCGCCGAGGCTCAGGGGGGAAAGCTGCGGTGCTGCTCTGCCGGCGCTCGGCTCACCGCCGGTCGCTGGGTATATGTTGGCGGTGGGCGGTTAACAGATCGTGGATGTCTCCACAGCGTTGGTAGCGCCGACAGGACTGTGTTGAGGATCGCAGCGGCGTTGGTGGGCCGGTAAAGGCTGAAGATGGTCACGACGCGCTCAGGATGGCGAGCGGCTGGGTGAGTGTCGAAGCAGGATCGGATCACACCCCCTTTATCGAAGGCTGCTTCGCATTTGCACGTGTCCGCAGGGACTTCTAGGGAGCCACGCCAAAACGAACGAAGAGACTATCAGGGTCCTGCGAGCCCATGCTCGCGCTCTGTGCCGTCGTTGAGGGGTCACGGCCAGCGATGGCTACGGCCGGCATGAAAGCGCAGGCGCTGATCAGGATGGCAAGGGCAGCAAGGGACTGAAACGTGCGCATGATCGGGCTCTCTCGGCGATGGTGGATCATGGCGCTGAGGCATGAACGACTATCTGAAAGAGATCACGACAATTTGAGCTATCTACGTTACGAGTCGAATTTTTGACCTTCGTGGGTCCGTAAATCTAAGAATTCAACTGTAAGCTGCGATGGTTATTAATTAACTAGTGCGTTGATAAACTGATCTCTGCAAAGGTTTGCTGACCGTTGGAGTTGTAGCACGCGCCCTGTCGCAGGGCTCAGCCTCGCGTCCCACGCTTGGACCACCCGCGTGCCATTCAGCATAGACTACCGCAGGATTTCATGGCCCTCCGCATCGGTACCCGCATCCAGTCCATCACCCTGATCGCCTTGGGTGGGATGGCAGCCCTGATCGGCTTGGCGGCCTGGGACATGTCGGGAAGCGTCACAGACGCGCGCGAACTGAAGACGCGCGATCTCGTCGAGTCAGCGCAAGGTGTACTCACATACTTCGAGGGCGAGGAGCGCGCCGGGCGAATGGATCGGTCCGCCGCTCAGAAGGCGGCGATCGCGGCGGTCAAAGGCTTGCACTACGCCGGGAGCGAATATTTCTGGTTGCAGGACATGCAGCCGCGCATGATCCTGCATCCTAAGGCCGAGTTGATCGGCAAGGACATCGGCGGGATCACGGATCCGACCGGCAAGCATCTATTCGTAGAGATGGTCGAGCAGGTGAAGCGGTCAGGAGCCGGCTTCGTCCCCTACATGTGGCCCAAGCCTGGCCTGGATCAGCCTGTCGCGAAAATCTCCTACGTAAAGGCATTCGAGCCCTGGGGCTGGATCATCGGATCGGGCATCTACGCTGATGACACGGCGGCACAGATGCGCCCGACCCTGATGCGGCTGCTCGGCGGCGCCTCCATCGTTGCGGTGCTGATCGGCCTTCTGGCGACACTCATAGGCCGGGGCGTGGTGCAGCCGGTCCGCGCCATGACGGCGTTCATGACCGGTCTCGCCGCGGGGGACCTGAGCAGAGAGGTCCCAGCCAAGGAACGTCGCGACGAGATCGGCGCGATGGCGGCCGCCGTCCAGGTGTTCAAGGACAACCTGATCCGCACGCGCGCGTTCGAAGCAGAGACCGCGCAGGGCCGCCTCGCCGCCGAGGAACAGCGCAAGGCCGGGATGCGCCAGATGGCCGACGGCTTCGAGGCCGCGGTCGGCGGCATCGTCGGCATGGTGTCGTCCTCTGCGACCGAGCTGCAGGCGACCGCCCAGACCATGACCGCCACGGCGACGGAGACCGCCAGTCAATCGACGACGGTCGCGGCTGCCGCCGAGGAAGCCGCCTCGAACGTCAACACCGTGGCCGCGGCCGCCGAGGAGCTGGGTTCGTCCGTGCAGGAGATCAGCCGGCAGGTCGCCGGCTCGGCCGAACTGGCGCAGCGTGCCGTGCGCGAGGCGGATCAGACCGGCGCCCTGGTGCAGGAGCTGAGCGCCGCGGTCGCGCGCATCGGCGACGTGGTCGGGCTGATCTCGACCATCGCGGGCCAGACCAATCTCCTGGCGTTGAACGCCACCATCGAGGCTGCCCGGGCTGGAGCAGCAGGCAAGGGCTTCGCGGTCGTCGCGTCCGAGGTGAAGGCGCTCGCCGAGCAGACAGCGAAGGCCACGAACGAGATTTCTGGGCAGATCGCTCAGATCCAGGCCTCGACCGGGCAGGCGGTGACGTCGATCGGCGGGATCACCGCGCGTATCCGCGAGATCAACGGGGTCGCAGCCTCGATTGCGGCGGCAGTCGAGCAGCAGGGTGCGGCGACTCAGGAGATCGTCCGGAACGTCTCCCAGGCGGCGCAGGGCACCGGTGAGGTGACGCACAACATCGCCGGGGTGGCGGGCGCGGCCGAGGAGACCGGGGCGGCGGCCAGCCAGGTGCTGGGGGCGGCCTCGGAACTGTCGCGTCAATCCGCGCACCTCGCGGCCGAGGTTGGTCGCTTTCTCGCAACCGTGCGCGCAGCCTGAGGTGACGATGAACACCGTGGGACCCCATTCCATCGTTCCGTTCGGCGAGGTTCAGGGTCTCACGACGGCTCTGGCCGGCGCCTTCGCCGAAGGGGTGGATCTCGGCCCCCGCGGGACACAGATCCGCGCCCTGGGGGAATCGCTGGAAACGATGATCGAGGCCTTGCGCCTAGAGCTTGTCGGCCTCGGCGAGCTACTGCAGGTCGATGACGTGAAAGATGCCGTGGAGTTGGATCTCGAGCAGCTCATCCGTATGGCGACGGCCGCTCGCACCTACGACATAGGCGAGGCTGGTTGAGGTTATTGATTGTATGGACAGGCCGTGAGCCGGTGCCTGCGATGTTCAGTTTCCCCGCACTGCACCGACCCTTACGCGACCGCCCGGCCGAGGCGTCACGGGCGAGCCCCCGGCGAACTGGACCGGATGCGCCTGTCGTCGCGTGCTTGCCCGCTGCGCGCCGTTTGGTGTCGCGAACGCCTCGGGCGCGCGTCCGGGGGAGGCAGGTGCTGTAGCAGCCGGCCAAAGCGGTGTCGCCTGTGTCAGCCTATCCTCAGGACCTCCCTGCCCAAGCGCTCGGCTTCCTCCCGCCACGCATCACGTTCGATCTGCATTCTGCAAAGCGCGGGGAACGATCAACCGCGCAAACAGATGCCTCAGGGCGCACCTCGCGCGAACGGAGCTTCCCGCATGTTCATGAAGATCGACCGCCTGCTGACGGAGCTGCCAGAGCCGAAGAAGCCGGAGCCCAACGCGGCCGCCGCCCTACAGGAGCTGCTCGGTGGCAAGTATGGCGAGATGTCGACCCTCGGGAACTACATGTTTCAGAGCTTCAACTTCCGCAACAAGACCAAGCTGCGGCCATTCTACAGCTTGGTGTCGAGCATCTTCGCCGAGGAGCTTGGCCACGTCGAGGTGGTCTCAAACGGCATCGCCCTGCTGAACAACGGCCCAGGCAATCCGAAGAAGGACGTCGACATCTCCAAGGCGCCGTTCGCCGAGATGCAGGACGTGCGGCTCGCCGGCAGCTTTTTGTCGAACGGCGGCGGCGCGATGCCGATGAACGCCAACGCCGCGTCCTGGAACATGGACATGGTGACGACGACCGGGAACCTGATCATCGACCTGCTGCACAACTTTCACTTGGAATGCGGCGCCCGCATCCACAAGCTGCGCGTCTACGAGACCATGACGGAGCCCACAGGCCGCGAAGTGTGTGGCTACCTGCTGGTGCGTGGATCGCTTCACGCCCACGCCTACGCACTGGCCCTGAAAAAGCTCACCGGCGTCGAGATCGAGAAGATGTTGCCGACGCCCAACATCGACCTCAGCCGCGTGCCAGAGTGCCAGAAGTATCTCGCCGAGGGCAAGCATCGGCGCCTATACACCTTTAGTCCGAACGACTACGCCGAAGCGGCTGGCGTATGGTCAAACGACGAGGTTGCTCTGCCGGGCGATCCGCCGGGGAACCTTGAGGTGGTCGACGGCGCTCCCGAGGGTGGCAAGATCCCCGAACTCGACGGCAACTACGGCGCGTTCGCGCCGGATTACGCGCCGGAGGAGATCTTCGAGATCGCCAGCAAGCTCTACAAGAAGGGCCGCTAAGCCCTCTATGTTCGTGGACAGCAGCCAGACCCTTCACAGACTGGTTGCAACATTGAGGTGGCCCCGCGGATCCAGACCGCGGGGCAGTCGGCGGCTACTTGCCGCTCGGCGCAGCACCGCTTCCGGTGGCGCCATTGCCGGTGCCGCTACCGGCGGGCGCACCGGGTGTGCTGACGGGCGGACCACCGGTGGTGCCCGGACCCGTGCCCGTGCTCATCGTACCTGTGCCCATCGAGCTGCTACCGCCCTCCATGGACTTTTCCGAGCTGCTCTTCACCGAGCCCGGATTGTTCATGTTGCCCTCGGCGCTGCCACCACCGGCCGCGGTCTGAGCGACAGCGGCACCGGAGACCGCCAATGTGAGCGCGGCCGCTAAGGTCAGTGTCTTCATCAACATGGCGCTTTCCTCCAGACAGATCAGTTCGATCGGTCCAGGGCTGAACGTCGTCGCGTTCGATATCGTTCAAGCGCCAGAGATGATCTGATCCTCGATCGGCCGGTACATCAGAGGCGACGCTGGCGTGCGCTGTTCCAGCGCAAGGCGCTCGGAGATCTGTTCGGTGGCCCCTACGCCTGAGTTGACATAGGGGCACATGATCATTCTGGAAACATAATCGCGCTATCTCACTTGGCGGCTCGACGAGCTGAGCTCGAGGATTGATGCTGGATCGTCCGATCATTGGCCTTGCCGTGTGGCTTTCAAAGCCCGTCGGCTTCCTGACGACCTGCTTCACCGTCGCTGCTGGTCTGGGCGCCGGCTTCGTCCTCAGCTTCAACGATCACTGGGCGCTCGTCTTCAACCTGTTCCTGTCCATCGCTGCCATGCTCTTGGCAGGTGTCATTCTGGTGGCCGGCGCTCGTGATACCGCCGCTATCCAGATGAAGCTGGATGAGCTGATCCGAGCCGTCGAAGACACCGATGAACGTCTTATCGGGGTTGAGGAACGGAGCGCCGAGGAGCTGGCGCTGATCAGGCAGGACCGGCAGCCTTCCTCGCACGCTCCAGTCGATACTGAGGCTTGAGGCTCGGGAGCGCGGTGTTGCTCGCGTCAGCTCCTTTTGAGCGCTATTGGCGATGCCACCATCGTTGCAGCTGCCGCTCGAAGCCGTCCGCAGTTCTGATCAAGAAGGATCGAGCATGCCGAATACCTTTGGCCTCAACCGCACGCTAGGCGGTGCCATCGGCGTCATCGCGCTGGTGTCAGTGCTCAGCAGCGGGGCAGTGCTAGCAACACGTAATCAGTTGCAGGAGGCGACCGACGCCCTCGACCGCTCGACCCAAGTGGTCCGCAGCCTCGATGCCTTCCGCACCGCTATGCTCAACCAGGAGACCGGCCTGCGCGGCTACCTGATCACTGGACGCGAGAGTAGCTTGGAGCCCTACCGCGCGGGTCGGCCGGCCATCGACGAGACGATCACGCGTCTGACGACCTTGATCGGCAACGATGCCGAGCGGTCGCGCCTGTTGGCCGATGCCGTGACGGCGGCGCGCGCCTGGCAGATTGATATCGGCGAGATCGCCATCCGAGAAGCAGACAATCCAGCGACGCGACCGGATGCGGTGCGCATCGAGGCTGAAGGCCGGGGCAAGCAGTTCTTCGACGCCCTGCGCGGGAAGCTCGCCGCCATCGACAATCTGGAAGAACGGACCCGTGCGGAGCAGGTCGCGCGCGTCGCAAAGGCTCAGCGTGATGAGAGCTTTGCCCTGTGGGGTGGAACCCTGCTCACGCTCTTGATCTGCACGGCGATCGGCGTCGCCATCAACCGCCTGATCGTCTGGCCACTAGTTCGCGTGATGAGCTTCGTCGAGCACGTCGGTGAGGGCGACCTTTCAGGCAAACTCGGGGATGGAGGGCACAACGAGATCGGCCGCTTGGGACGCAGCCTCAACGCGATGGTCGCCGGCCTCGCCGATCTCGCCCGGACCAACCGCACTGCCACCGCCGACCTGAACGCGGCGGCGGCGGAGATCCGGGCGTCGGCGCAGGAGCAGGCGGCCTCGGTGGAGGAGCAATTTGCGGCCGTTCAGGAGACCGCCGCGACCATGGATGAGATCACCCATTCGGGCGCGCAGATCGGCAAGCGGGCGACCGAGGTGATCGCCACCGCCCAGGCGACCGCGCAGACCTCGCGGCAGGGCCTGCGGGCGGTCTCGGACACCGCCCGGGCGATGGAGGCGATCCGCGAGCAGGCGGAGGCTGTGGCGGGCAACATCGTCGGCCTGTCGGAGAAGACCCAGACGATCGGGGACATCATCGAGACGGTCAACGACATCTCGGAGCGCACGCACCTGCTGGCGCTCAACGCGGCCATCGAGGCGGCCGCGGCCGGGGAGAGCGGGCGCAGCTTCGCGGTGGTGGCGTCCGAGATGAAGCTTTTGGCCGACCAGGCGAAGGCGGCCACCGGGCAGGTGCGCGGGCTTCTGGGGGAGATCCAGCGGGGGATCAACACCTCGGTGATGCTCACCGAGGAGGCGGTCAAGCGGGCCGCGTCCGGCAAGACCCGCTCGGACACGACGCAGCGGACCATCGAGGAGATCACCGCCCGGGTGGAGGAGAACGTGCAGACCTTCCAGCAGATCGTGGCCTCGACCAACCAGCAGCAGCTCGGCATCGAGCAGGTGATGCAGGCCCTACATGGCATCCGGCAGGCGAGCCAGCAGACCGCGGCCGGCACCCGCCAGGTCGAGACGGCTTCGGCCAACATCACCCAGCTGGCCCAGTCACTTATGGGTCTGGCCGAACGCTACCGGCATTGACTCTCCGGGTGCGTGGCTTCCGCTGTGAAGAGTTGCGCGCGGGCGATGAACAGGTCGATCTGCACGATGCCATCGTTGATCGCCGTGACGAGATTGGCGTGGGCCGCGTCGAGCTGAGGGTCGGCGGTCGGCGCGCAGCTACGCAGATCGGCGAGCACCGCCATCATCTGATCCCGCTGCTCTCGCATATCTACGAGGATCACCTCAGCCCGTGCCGCCTGCAGACTCGTCGCTTGGCCGCTAGCAAGCAGATCCACAGCAGCGACATCGACGCGGTCGAGTGCTTTTTGCTGCTGCCCTCTCTTGCGTAGCGGGACGATGCTCTCGCTCATGATCCTGCGCCCGCGGATATCCCGCCCTACACGAAGAGGACGTCGCTCCGGCGCCTCCAAGTACATGCTCGGAACGCGACACCGTCAATGGCAAGCGCCATCAGAAGCCTCGACCTGATTTCCGTCCTGCGACGCTCGCCGCTCGGCCCTTAGATCGCGCTCGGCCATGAGCCAGAACTGCAGATCGTAGCCATCGGGACGGTGATGACGGTCCCATAAGTCGTAAGCGCGTTCACGGATCTCATCAGACGAAAGCACCTCGGCTGGTTCCATGGTGTGTGCTTCCGTGTCGACGATTGTAAAAACGGCTTGGAGGCCATGAGCCGGCGCTTGCGGTTCCTGTCCCCCGCCGCACCGACCCTCGCGCGGCCACCCGGCCGAGGCGTCATGGGTATGGGTTGAGGAACTGGCTCATCCCGTACCTGTCACCGCGCGCTCGCCCATAGTCGCGTCGTCTGGCATCGCGAACACCTCGGAGGCGCCTATAGGCGAGATCGCCTCTCTAACAGACCCGACTGGGTTTGACGCATGTCCGAGGTAGCCTCAGGCGACCTCGGCCAACAGGCGTTCCATCTGCACGTCAGCCAAATAATTCATGAGCCGACAGGCCATGTCAGGATTGGTGCACTCGACCGACACCGACACCGGGAGAGCGATCCGTGCGACGGTCGCGATGACGGACTCAGCCTTCAGCGCAGCCTCGCGCGCCGAGGACGCCGCGAGAAGCCGTGCACCCTGAGGCGTGTCGATCAGGATTGCGATGCTGGCCATGGCGCCTTTAACGGACGCGCAGCCAGAATCGTTTCGTGCTGGGCGCGGTTTCCTCGTTCGTCAGACCGCCCGGCCGCAGACGGTCACCGCATGGATTGGCCGCCTTGACCACCCGCGCGGCTTCGAGGTCGACCTTCCGATCTGACCCCTCGTGCGGGCGTTCGGCATATCGGTCCGCGGCCTGCGCCTAACGCATGGCTCGAACCAACGTACGATAGACTGACTTCAAAGAAGCGTGCGTTGGTTGAAGCCTCACTGCCCGTACCTGTGACACTGCTGCGGGGACACATCGCGCGCGATCAACTGTTCCCCACGCCCACAGACGAAAGAACCCTATGACCAAGCTCATTCTCGCCGCGGCTTTCGCCGCAGCGCTGACGACACCCGTCTCTGCACAGGTCTTCGAGACCCCGACCAGCACGACCGTCATTGTTCCGCGCGGCGCTCCTGGTGTGGTGACACGGCAGTCCGGTTCAACCGGCGCCGAGGGGGCAGCCACCTACTCGCCCACCGGCCGTGCCGCGGACGGCATCGCGACCGACTCCGCTGCTTCCGGCAACGCAGGTCAGCCCTCGCGCGTCGGGTCGACGGGTAGCACTGGCGGCGGCAACTCGGGGCAGTGAACCACCTCCAGCCCGCCCGGTTCGCCACGGCGGGCTTTTTTGTCCGGCAGTGTCTCTAGCCAATCACTAGCCAGACCAGCAGGAGCGCCACGACCGAGCCCGCGACTGCGACCCCCATCAGGAGCGGGCTTGGGAGCTGATCCGTAGTGTCGACGTCCTTACCCTGACGGTGCACCGGCCTATTGGTGGCTTGGTTGCTCGCCGAGCTGGTGTTCACGTCTGGATAGATACGCGGGCTCATAGGTTCTCCTGCCAGTAGGTGAGCGGGCAAGTGGCCCCCACTCTCATGAGAAACAAAATCAGAGCTGCTGGCCGCGCTTTGATGTGTCGCGGTGCTTCATGAAATCCCAGACCAGGTAGGCCGGGAACGGGATCATAATGGCGAAGAAAATCCAGTCGAACATCTGCGGCATAGCGCGAGTCTCCTGCGGTCTTTAAATCGCCAACTCGTATTAGGCTCGGTAGATCCGATCTCATTTTCTACAGCCCGACATCACCCAAGCGCAGCGCTCAGATCTCGTGCGCGTTCACTTCGCCAGCCTTTCGCCGCTGCGACGCGCCTTCGACGGCCTTGAGAATTTGTGCGGGGACACGGTGGGGAACATGCCTTCGGGGTTTCGATTGCCGAAGGACATCTATGGTGGGCTGAGTTGGAGAACGAGGCGCTCATGGTCCAACAGATCCCAGTCGGCTCAGTGGCCCGCGCTGATGATCCAGAGCGCGACGCATTACGTGATGACGCGACCCACGAGATCGCCCCGGACCTCGCCTATCGGCGACTTGCGATCGTCAACGTCGTTTTCCTTGGCCCGCCGAAGGCTGGAGATCGCGGCTGGGTTCTGATCGACGCCGGCATCCTGGGAACGAAGAATCTGATCAAAGACGCAGCTGAGGCTCGTTTTGGTCCGGGCGCTCGACCGTCCGCAATCGTCATGACTCATGGCCACTTTGACCATGTCGGGGTGCTGGAGGATTTGGCGGAGGAGTGGGATGCGCCGATCTACGCGCATCCCCTGGAGTTCCCGTACCTGGATGGCAGCGCTTCCTACCCGCCGGCTGACCCGAGCGTCGGAGGTGGGGCGATGGCGCGGCTTTCCCCCCTCTACCCGACGAAACCCGTCGACGTGTCGTCCCGTCTTTTAATGCTTCCCGCTGACGGTAGCATTCCGCCGATGGCCGGATGGCGCTGGATTCATACGCCAGGCCACGCCCCGGGACACGTCTCGTTCTGGCGCGAGGCTGACCGCACCCTGATCGTCGGCGACGCCTTCGTGACGACAGCACAGGAATCTGCCTACGCCGTCGCGACGCAGGAACCGGAGCTGCACGGTCCTCCGATGTATCTGACGATCGATTGGACAGCAGCGCGCGATTCGGTGCGGACGCTCGCTGCTCTGAAACCTGAGCGCGTCATCACCGGCCACGGCAGGCCGCTGCAGGGCCCTGAAATGCGCCGCGCGCTAGGTGCCCTCGCTGAGGACTTCGATCGCGTCGCGGTGCCGGAGCACGGTCGCTACGTGACGGACCCAGCTCGTCCTGAAGACGGATCTGCCTACCGGCGCCCGTGAAAAAGCGGGCGCTTCTTCCGTTCGTCATACCGTCCATCCCCATATCCTCACCGCATGGCTCGACCGCTTCCACCACCCGCGCGGATTCTCGTACGGTCTGATCGGTCAAGGTCGCCCGCCGCTTGTCGGCAGCCCTTCTTCGATTCCGCATCCACACCCTCCCTCTGTGGATCTCTCCTATCCGTGGGGTGAATCGTTTTGCACCCTATGCCTGCCGACGATGCCGGGGCAGCTTTTCCGAAAACGACACCGTGTCGCTTCTGCCCTCCCCGCCGAAGCCACTGCAGCCACTCCCGGCTGATGATCCGGACCACGTTTGGATCCGACTTCCGGCCCTGGTGGCGGCGCTCCTGGATGGTTAGCAGCCCGTCGCCCTCGGCCAGCCGGATCGCGGCCTGGGCGAGCCGCCGGCAGACGCCGGCCCGTGCTGCGATGGCGTCGATGCACAGCCCGCAGGCGCCGTTTTTGGCGACCTCGTCCCCGACGATCCGCAGGACCGCGAGCTGTCCGGTGGTGAACCGTGATCCGAGCGCGGGCGGCATCGGACCGGAGAAGGCCAGTCGGCGGCGGCGCTCGATGGCTACGGATCGTTCAGGGGCCCGCTGGGGGCGCCTCGGCGGGAACAGAGTCACGCGGCCGAGCGGGATACCGACGGGCGCCACGGCCTCGCGCACGGCGCTCCTGCGGTTGTGCAGCGCCTCGGCCAGCCCTTGGGCCTCGGCGTCGGTGACGGTCTCGGCGGCGTGAGCCTGCCAGATGGTGCGGGACAGGCTGTCGAGTTGCGGAAGCGTGCGCGCGCCCTCGATCGCCGACCGCATGGTGGCGTGAAACATCGTCCTCGGTCCCTCACGGGCCGCGGCTAGGGTCCAGGCAAAGCCTTCCCGTTGACGGAAGCGGGTTCCGTCTTGACTCCCGAGGGGAGTTCATGGCTTGTGAGGGGTATTCGGTACGGCCCTCACACGGCCCCAGGTTTTCAGCACCCTCGTCCTTGCCGGGACGGGGGTGTTGGCTTTTCAGGGTCTATCTCGCGGCGTTGCTCTCCTGAAACTGGCCGCGACTCGCCTGAGCGAGCCTAGCCGTGACCGCCCATGTCGGCCGGGCGGCACGGTTAAGTCAACGTTGCGGGGCGGATCGTCAGCGGGAACCGGCAGAGGCTCGATCAGTTTTCGCAACCGACTCAATCGGAGCGATAGCATGGCGACCACCGGCACCCCGCGGCCTCACCAGACCCGCAACGACACCGACTTGAACGCCAAGAAGGTCTCGATCGAAGCGCTCAACGCCCGATTAGCCGATGGCATCGACCTCGCGCTGGCGGTCAAGCAGGCCCACTGGAACCTCAAGGGCCCCTCGTTCATCGGCATTCATCTGATGCTCGACGGTTTCCGTACCGAACTCGACGACCTGAACGACAAGGTCGCTGAGCGCGCCGTGCAGCTTGGAGCCACAGCGCTCGGCTCGACGCAGGTCGTAGTGAAAGGCACGAAGCTGCCGCCGTACCCGACGGGCGTCTACGCGATTGCCGACCAGCTTGCCGCGCTGATCGACAGCTACGCCGCCTACGCCAACGCGGTGCGGGAGAACATCGACCAGACCGACGAGGCGGGCGACCCTGACACGGCCGACCTATTCACCGAAGTCTCGCGGGCGGTCGACAAGCAGCTGTGGTTCATCGAGGCCCACGTGCAGGAGCCCACCGGCGAGATGCGCGACGGGAACCAGGGTCGCTAAACGACCTCCCACGACCTTCAACCTAGCCCTCTGCCATGGCCTGAAGAAGTGCGGTGGGGCTGGGTTAGGGCAACTGCTGCCCGCATCTGGTTGATCGCCTCTTACTCTTCGGCTTCCAGCCGCCGACGAACGTAGCGTAGGGCTGGCGGACGGGAGGCCATGGCCGTCCTGAGAGCCCTGTGAAAAGCCGCCTGCGACCGTCGTAGCCATCCCTCAAACATGGGCGATCCCTTAGGTGAGGAAACCAAAAAAGGAGGGCAATCGTGCCGGTGTCATGGATTGAGGCGCTCGTCGCCATCAACCAAGAGATCGTTGCCTGCGATAGGCGCTTCCACCGTCAGTGCATTCTGGTGGCCCACTTGTCCGAGCATGGACAGGTTACAGCCGAGGAAGAACTACTGCTCGCTTCCTACATGACGAGCCTCACTCTGATCCGTGCGCACCGCGACGATCTCTTAGCTGATGCCCCGACCGACGCATGAACGCCTTTAATCCCGAACCCCTGGGGCCGGCTACGACCCTTCCGGACGTCAGGCCAGATCCATCCATAGATCTGATTTCTAGCAACAGCTGATGTTCTACGGTGGCGCATCCCCGAGGGCGCGTCGCCATCAGCCAATCTTCGTCGATGATCAGAGGGGCGCACTCGATCTCAGCAGGACCGTCGCGGCAACGCGAAGACAGCGAACACCTGTGATCAGGCGCCAATATCACGAGCTTGACAGTATCGTGTATTGCCATCAGCAAGACAGTCCCGTAGCCCGCTCGGGTACGAAGGACATCGCCGCTTGAGGAAACCGCTCGCCATTCGGATCGACGGAGAGGTCCTCGCCGCCGCGAAGCTGTGCGCTCGCCAGGACAACCGTACCCTAACCAACCTGATCGAAACTCTGTTGCGCGAGCGTATCGCGGCTTCAGCATCCGTCGCAGCTGATTGCATCTCAGCACAGGCGCCGACCCGAGGATCGACCCGTGCAGACTGATCCCACGCCGCGCGCCACTCTGCCGAAGGCGCCGACCGGCATCGACGGCTTTGACGATGTCACCTACGGCGGCCTCCCAGCTGGGCGTCCATCCCTCGTCTGTGGCGCTGCAGGCTGCGGCAAGACCCTGTTTGCCACCACCTTTTTGGTCAACGGCGCGACCCGGTTCAATGAGCCTGGCGTGTTCATGAGCTTCGAGGAGCGCGCCGAGGACCTCGCGGCCAACGTTGCGTCCCTGGGCTACGATCTCGATGGTCTGATCTCCGCCGGCAAGCTCGCCGTCGACCACGTCCGCGTCGAGCGTAGCGAGATCGAGGAGACCGGCGAGTACGATCTCGAAGGCCTGTTCATCCGTTTGGGCTTCGCGGTGGACAGCGTCGGCGCCAAGCGCGTGGTACTCGACACAATCGAGACCTTGTTCGCCGGCCTGAGCGACGCTGCAGTGCTGCGCTCCGAGCTGCGTCGGCTGTTCGGCTGGATCAAGGATCGCGGCCTCACCGCGATCATCACTGGCGAGCGCGGCGAAGGCCAGCTCACGCGCCAGGGTTTGGAGGAGTACGTCTCGGACTGTGTGGTGCTGCTCGACAATCGGGTCGAGGACCAGATCACCACCCGCCGCCTGCGTATCGTCAAGTACCGTGGCTCCGCTCATGGCACCAACGAGTACCCGTTCCTGATCGACCAGCAGGGTATCAGCGTCCTGCCGGTGACCGCGGCCGACCTGAGCTACGACATCTCCGATCAGGTGATCTCGACCGGCATCGACAGCCTCGACGCGATGTTCGGCCCCGGGGGCGTGTTCCGCGGCTCCAGCATACTGCTCTCCGGCTCGGCCGGCACCGGCAAGACCACGCTCGGCGCCCACCTCGTCGACGCAGCCTGCGGGCGCGGCGAACGCTGCCTCTCGTTTGTGTTTGAGGAGAGCGGCGAACAGATCTGCCGCAACGCCCGCTCAGTCGGGCTCAATCTTCAACGCCACGTCGCGACCGGCCTGTTGCGGTTCGAGGCGGCGCGCCCGAGCTTGTACGGGCTGGAGATGCATCTCGCCCGGATGCACCGGGACATCGAGCAGTTCCAGCCACAGCTCGTGGTGATCGATCCGATCTCGGCTCTGCGCGGCCCGGAGGTCGAACTGCAAGCGACGCTGCTGCGCATGGTCGACATGCTTAAGAGCAGGGGCATCACCGCGGTGTTCACCAGCCTGCGCACCGACGGCGCCTTCGGCCAAGCTGGCGATCTCGGCCTGTCCTCGCTGATGGACGTGTGGATCAAGCTCCAGGAGGTCGAGGCCAACGGCGAGCGCTCGCGCACGCTCTACGTGATCAAAGCCCGGGGCATGAGCCACTCGAACCAGGTGCGCGAGTTCCAGATGTCGGCCGTCGGGCTTAAGCTCGTCGACGCCTACATCGGCCCAGCCGGCGTGCTCACCGGCACCGCGCGGGTCGTACAGGAAGCCCTGGAAGAAGCCGACGCGCTGCGGCGCCGGCACGAGAATGAACGCCGCAAGCGCGAGGTGCTACGGCGGCGGCAGTTGATCGAGCGCCAGATCGCCGAGTTGCGTGCCAGCCTGGAGACGGCCGAGGATGAGGAGGCGCTGCTCGTCGACGAGGACGCCCGGCGCGAGACGCTGCTGACGGCCGAGCGCGTCGAGATCGGGCGCCGGCGGAGCGCCGCAGAATGACCGAGATCACCTCACCCTCCGGCGATCCAGTCTCCGAGGCCGACCTCGATCCCGGACAGTATCACCTGCGCCTGTACGTCGCCGGACAGACACAGAAGTCGATGGCCGCGCTGGCCAACCTCAAGCGGGTCTGTGAACAGCACCTCGCCGGTCGGTACGAGATCGAGGTGATCGATCTCCTCAAGAACCCGCAGCTCGCCGCCGGTGATCAGATCCTGGCGATCCCGACGCTGGTGCGCCGGTTGCCAGCACCGCTGAAGCGGATCATCGGCGACCTGTCCAACACCGAGAAAGTGTTGGTCGGGCTCGACATCCGCCCGCGTGGTCCCGCCACGACTGCCACATCTTGAGCCATGACGGGGCAGACGCGCCAAACCCGGCCGAGTACCAGCTGCGTCTGTTCATCGCCGGCACGAGCCCGCGCTCGCAGCGCACGATCGAGAACCTGCGCCGGATCTGCCGCAACCATCTCGCTGGTCGCTTCAGGCTGGCGATCATCGACATCTACCAGCAGCCGGAACTGGCTGAGGCCGATCAGGTCGTAGCCGCGCCGACCCTGCTGAAACTGACGCCCCTCCCGGTACGCCGGATCATCGGCGATCTCTCGGACGAGGGACGCGTGCTGCGCGGTCTCGGCATCTTCCCACCTCCCGGAGACGATGATGAGCCCGGCCTCTGAGGTCCCGCTCGATCCGCGCGACGCCCGCATCCGCGAGCTTGAGGCGCAACTCGAAGAGAAGGACGACACGCTCGCGGCGATCCGGCGCGGCGACTTCGACGCGATCGTCGTTGAGGGACCGAACCAGGAGCGGCTGGTCTACACGCTGGAGAATGCCGATCGACCCTACCGCGTGCTGATCGAGCAGATCCAGGAGGGCGCATTCACCCTCAGTACGGATGGGGCGCTGCTGTACTGCAACCCGGGGGTCGCGGCGATGCTCGGCGTTCCCCCGGATCAGCTGGTCGGGCAGCCGCTGCACGACTTCGTCGACCCACGTGAGCATCCGACTTTGACGCAGCTGCTCGTCGAGGCTGACGACAGTGGCAGCGCGCGGGGCGAGCTCTGCCTGCACACGACTGCCGGGGCGTACCTGCCGACCAATGTCTCGTTCAGCCGACTGCGCCGCGGCGATGGCGTTGCCCTGCTGTGCGGAGTGTTCACCGACCTGAGCGAGCAGCGGCAGCATTTACATGAACTGGCCGAGGCCAACGCTCAGTTGAAGGCGCAGGGCGAGCAGCGCGAGCGGGTCGAGGAAGCGCTGCGTCAGGCGCAGAAGATGGAAGCGATCGGCCAGCTCACAGGCGGCATCGCCCATGACTTCAACAACCTCTTGACGATCATCCGCTCGTCGACCGATCTACTGCGCCGGCCCGACCTCGCGGAAGAGCGCCGCCGCCGCTACGTCGACGCCATAACCGACACGGTCGATCGCGCCGCCAAACTCACCGGGCAGCTCCTGGCCTTTGCCCGGCGGCAGTCACTCAAACCGGAGGTGTTCGACGTCAACGAGCGAGTGCGGCACGTGACCGACATGCTCGGCACGATCGTCGGTGCCCGCGTGCGCATCGAGCGCGACCTTCACCCAGAGCCATGCTGCATCGAAGCGGACGTGAGCCAGTTCGAGACCGCCCTAGTCAACCTCGCGGTCAACGCCCGCGACGCGATGGACGGCGAGGGCACGCTGTCGTTGCGCATCCAGTGTGGAGCCGGGATGCCGGCGATCCGATCACATCGGGCCGATCCGGGTACCTACGTGGCGGTGTCGGTGAGCGACACCGGCTGCGGTATCGCCCCGGAGTTGGTGGAGCGGATCTTCGAGCCGTTTTTCACCACCAAGGAGGTGGGTAAAGGTACCGGCCTCGGCCTGTCCCAGGTGTTCGGCTTTGCCAAGCAGTCCGGCGGCAACGTCGGGGTCGAGAGCGCGACCGGACGGGGCACCACCTTCACGATTTACCTGCCGCACGCGCAGAACACGATCAGCGTGGTCGAACCGGAGGCGCTGCCGGCGCGCGGCGTCCAACGCGATAATGGGCGCGGACAGCGCATCTTGGTGGTCGAGGACAACGCCGAGGTGGGTGCGTTCTCGACGCAGCTGCTTCAGGACCTCGGCTACGTCACGACCTGGGCGGCGCGCGCCGACGAAGCGCTGTTGATCTTGTCCGAGCGGCGGGGCGAATTCGAGGTGGTGTTCTCGGACGTGGTCATGCCAGGCATGAACGGCGTCGAGATGGCACGCCAGATCCGCCGACTGTACCCGGGCCTACCGGTGGTGTTGACCAGCGGCTACAGCTACGTCCTAGCTGAGGACGGCCGGCACGGCTTCGAGCTGTTGCACAAGCCCTATGCGGTCGAGGAGCTCTCGCGCGTGCTGCGCAAGGTGATGACCCGACGGTCGCGCATCTCGACATCCCCGGCGTGATCCTTCGTTCAATCTAGTCCAACTTGCGCAGAGCTTGCACCAAGTACTCGACCTCGCCGTCCCGGAGACGGCGTGCAGACAATGAGCCCTTTAGCGTCCGGCTACGAAGCGCTTGCGGACGTCAAAAGGCTCGTGCGCTGGGATCGGCTTTCCACCCTAAGCAGACCTCGGCATCACGCTCGCTCCAGCAGGTCGACGAGCAGCGAGCCGGCCGCCGTAATAACGTTGCCCCGGCCGCGCCAGGGCAGGATCGTCGCCTCGGGCAGCAGCTTGGCCGCCACCTCCGGCAACGCAGTCTCAGGCGCCTCGGCCTCTCGGTCCTGGTCGTTCCCGCGCATGTAGACCACCTGCGAGCCGGTGGCGTTCTCAGGAGCGGCCAACGCTCGTCTTGACCTGCTGGAAGGCGACACCGACAAGCCAGGACCTCGGCTTGTGCGGTTCGAGGCAAACGGCGTCCCGGAGATGACGGCACCAGTGCGCTGAGGTCAGGCTGCGGTTCCCGCCCTTCAAGCGAGGCTTCGCGCCCTGTTGGAGCCCAAATCCAACCAGAACGGTAAGGGCAGAGGCGGATGAAAGCGCCGCCCTCCTCAGCCATAGCCGAGGGACTGGGACGGTATCGAGCCCCGCATCGTGTGATCAGATCGGGCGGCTGGCCCAGGGTGATCGACGTTGGCTCAGTGGTAGCTCACTGCTCCGAAGTCGGCCCTACCTCGGAGATCAGGCCAGCCGACAGCGCCTTTGTCAGCGCTCGCGCGATCACCTGCGTGATCGCTTCCGCCTCAACCGGCCCGACACGCTTGGTCGAGACCCGCCGATCAGGATCGCCGGTGAAGTAGACGTAGGCTGCGGACCGCCCAGCCGCATCAGTGATGCCGATGGCGCCGTTCAGCCGACGGATGCGCAGCGGGAGCGAGAGGCCGAGGTCGGTCATTCCTTCACCTCTGGTGACAGCAGGAGCCGCTACATCAACGAGATCGCGTCCTTGCGGCGGTAGGCTTCGAACGTCCCTCTCGGTTCCGCGGCCGTCCTAACTGTTGCCCCGCTTGGCGCTGAGATGCCGCTCGATCCAGGCCTGAGCCGCGTCCAGGTCCAAGAACAGGGGAGCACCGATCACTGCGGTCGGGCCGAAGCCAGCTTCCAAGAACCACAGGCCCACATCGGCACCGTGCTGGTCGGAGAGCCGAACCAGGACTGCCACGAGGAAGCCGTCCGCGAACACGAGTTGTCCGTTGCTGTCTTGACTGCTGGTGCGGACCCGCACCGGCTGAAGATGCAGGGTCATCCCGCCGCTCGCTTCCGCAAATGCAGGTAGGTCGCGTCGAACTCAGAGGCGCGGATCAGCTCATCCCACGCCTTCACCACCAGGGTGTGCCGGTGCAGCGTGATCAGCCCGCGACCGCGCATATCCCGCAACACGCGGTTGATGTGGACGGGCGTCATACCCGTGGCATCGGCGAGATCGGTCTGAGTGATCGGTAGGGGGCAGCGGTGGTCACCCGCCAGACCGACCGCCTCCTGCTTCAGGTACAATTCGCATAAGAGGTGCGCCAAGTGCTCGAATGCCGGGCGGCGCCCCATGGCGATCAACCATTCCCGGAAGATCGCCGCGTCGATCAGCGTGTCACGCCAAAGCGTGGCCGCGATACCCGGGAAGCGGTTCGTGAGGTCGTGCATGCTCTCGTGCGGGATGAACGCGACCGTTGACCGGGTCATCGTCCCGAGGTTGTGGTCCATCAGTGGGATGTGCAGGCTCTGCAAATCCGGGGTGTCGCCCGCAATGTGGAACGAGAAGATCTGGCGCCGTCCCTCGCTCAGGAACTTGTAGCGATAGGCCCAGCCTTCCAGGATGACACAGCACTGAGTCGCGAGGTCGCCCTCCCGCACGATGTCCTGTCGGGCCGGCAGGGCCCGCACCCGGACCGGCAGGCTCTCGATCGCATGCCGCTCCTTATCGGAGAGGCGGCTGACGCTCTCCAGCTTGCAAATGAGCGGATAGAGGGCGTGGGGAAGCTTCGAAGCCATCGTGGCGTCGCCTCGCGTTGCAGGCGGAAGCGCATGGCTCTTCCAGGCGGCAGCACCTGTTTCAAAACGGCTGCCGATTTATCACGTGTACAGCTCATGTCAGCGCCACATGCGATCCTGGGATAGGATTTCTCGCGATTGCCTTAGGGCTTCACGAGCAGGACGTTCACAGCCTTGGCGAGAACGTGGACGGTGTCGCCCTCCTTGAGGCCCAACGCCTCCACCGAGTCGATCGTCATCACCGAGACATCCGGTCGGTCGTGCCGACCAGTTCGACCTCGACTTAAGCCATCACGCCCCCGCGCTTGATCGCCGTCACCGTGGCGGGGATGTCGTTGCGGGCACCGTGCTTCGTGGGTCGTCCTTCTAAGGCCACTGACTCGGCCGGGTAGCTCAACCTACGCCAGAGCCACCGGCTTTTTGAGGCTCAGCGACCAACACAGAGAGCAGCAACGCGCTCAGCGAGCAGGTCGCTCGTAAGAGGTGCCTCAGGGTGATCGCGCCTCACCGCCGCTGAAGGCATCTCGGGGAATTCGGCTTCTTCCAGGTCTTGGACCAAGCCAAGGCCACCATGCGCCGTGATCGCCCGCATCCCCTCGGCGCCGTCATTGTTCGCGCCGCTGAGCACGATCCCGACGACACGCTGGCCGTAGGTTTTGGCCGCAGAGATAAACAGGGGATCGGCGGCCGGGCGGGCGAAGTGCATCTTGATCCCTCGATCCAGATGGATCGCACCGAAGCGCAACCGCATGTGGTGGTCGGGTGGCGCAACGTAGATATGGCCACGCTCGATCGCCTCCCCGTGGCGCGCGAAGGCTACCGGAAGATTGCCACGTTGGGTGAGGATGTCGGGGAGGCCGCTTCGATGTGTCCCGATGTGCTGGACGATGAACACGGAGGCGCGACACGTGCTGGGCAGAGCCTCGACGATCCGCAGGAGCGGACCGAGGCCACCGGCGGAGGTGGCGATGACGATGATTGGGCTCATCTCATTGGGACAATCACCGGGGCAGGCGACGGTTCGTTCTCTTGCGGCTGAACGTTCAAAGCGACGAAGAGGTGGCCCGACCCTGTAGTAGGCTGGCCGGGCGGCCACATCATCACGGCTCGCCCGGCCTCGCGCATCCCGACCACACCGCGGCTAGTGATGCGTACATGACGCCCTGCCCGCTCGTCCGTAAGCCTACATGTAGGCCTGTGGGCAGGCAGACAAAACCGCATCTCGGGATGTATCGAGAGCGGCACAGCGGACACAGACAGGCGATCTCGGCCGTGCTGAAAACGTGCAGACGATTCGACTCGTGGGCCTGTGGGCAGGCCCGCAACGCTGCAGGCAGTCACGACGACAGGTGGGGGTGCGGACGTGCGGACAATAGCCGTCATCAGTCAAAAGGGCGGCGTCGGAAAAAGCACCGTCGCGGTTCACCTCGCGGTGGCCGGGACGCTGGCGGGGTTCCGCACGGCGCTGGTCGACCTCGACCCGCAGGCCACGGCGCGGAAGTGGGGCGACAAGCGGCAGGCGCCGGAGCCCGAGGTTATCGGCGACCATGCCGAGCGGCTGCCGCAGCTCGCGGATGCGGCTCGCGCCAATGGGGCGGACCTCCTCGTGATCGACACGGCGCCCAACGCGGACCGGGCGTCGCTCGCCGCGGCTCGAACGGCCGACCTGATCCTGATCCCATGCCGGCCGGCGGCTTTCGACCTGGAAGCGATTGAGGCGACGCGAGACCTCGCGACCATCGCCAAGAAACCGGCATGGGTGGTGCTGTCCTCGGCGCCGACGCGCAGCGCGATCGTTGAGGAAGCACGGCGAGGGCTTGAGGGGCAGGGCGCGAAGGTGGCGCCGCAGGTGATCCATCAGCGTGTGGCCTACAGCTACGCGGTGATCGACGGCCGCAGCGCCTCCGAATATGAGCCCGACGGCAAGGCGGCCGAGGAGATAGCCGCGCTGTTTGCGTGGGCTCGCGTGCAAGTGGGCCTGCCGGCAGGTGGGCACGATGGCAAGCAGACGAGGGGGCAAGCGTGACGAAGCGGCCGAGCCTGTTCAGCGCGAAATCGGCGCCAGCGGCATCCGAGGCTGACGAGGCGCCCGCGGTCGACCCGGCTGCTGCGCCCTCCTCCGCAGCACCACCGGCGGCCGAACCTGCGGCGCGGTCCGCCTACCCCAAGGCCGCGACGCGCGCGGGCAAGCGGGTGGTGACGGCCTATGTCTCGCCCGAGGCGTTCCGGCAGCTCAAGCGGATCGCGGCTGACGAGGACGCCCAAGTGCAGGATCTGCTGACCGAAGGGCTGAACGCTGTGTTCGCGGCTCGCGGTCTGTCGCGGATCGCGTGAGGCCGGCTTGTCTCGCTGGCGTATGATCCTATCCAACTGGCAGGCGGTATTCAGCATCGCCGGGGTTCTGCTTGTCGCGCACCTTGCCTGGGCTGGCGCCTCGCGGAACGGGGGTGATCTCGCGCGATGCGGCGCGCTCTGGGCCGTGCTCTCGGGCCTGCTGATCGCTCGTCCAATCCTGCGGCTCGGCTACACGCGATGGTTTATCATCTCGCGTGGGGTGGATGACGGCAGCTTCGATCCCAGCCCGGCAGAAAAGGAAGAAGCCCGACAGGTCGCCATAGACGCCAAGCATGTCCAGATCTATGGCCCCGCGCTGCTAGTCGCCGGCACTCTGCTCTGGGGATACGGGGATCTCCTCGGCGCCTGGCTGCTCTCACTGGTGCCAAACTGACGGCGTGCCCGCCCGCCGGCTTGCGTCATTGTCTGCTTGTGGGCAGGCCCACAATCCGGCTCGCCGGCCTTGCCGCAATCCCGCATCCGCTGTAACTTTCGATAAACGTTATTCTCGAAAGTTTCAGTCGGGCGGGACCAAAGGCGCGTGATGAAATGAAGCCTCAGCTATCTTCGCCCGCCGATGCGTTCGCCCCGCTCCGCGACGCCGCGTCGAGCGCCGTGCGCAATCTCGGTCTGGGTCGTGGACCATAGGGACGGAGCATGGTCCTCCGGCGTCGCCAAGTTGGCCAGCGACCTCGCCGAGGCGGCTGATCTATGATGTCGACAGTCGTGGAGGACAGCATGTCGGATATGGACCTAAAGCGCGATGAGATCGCGGCCCACGTTGCAGCGGAACTCGGTCTCGGTCCTCTCGCGGGCCTGAGCCCGGAAGAGAGAGCCGCGGTGGACCAGCAAACCGCCGAGACGATCGAAGGGTGTGATCCGACCTCGCCCGAGGGGACCGACTGCTCGGATGCTGGTCGTCAGATGCGCAAGCTGCTCGGCGAGTATCGCGCCCTAGCGACGCTGCACGCCGACGAGGGCAACGTGCGCTTGGCAGAGCAGGGCGAGGTGTTCGCTCCGGAAGACGATGCCTGACAACCTGCTCATCGAGACGCTGGCTATCGATGCCGGTCTGCCCGCCGAGGCCGCTGCGATCGTCCGGGCCTACCAGAAGGCCAGCAAGGCGGACTCGACCGTTCGGGCCTACAAGTCCGATGCCCGCGTGTTCCAGGATTGGTGTGCCCGGTACGGGTTCCGGTCCCTGCCGGCGAGCCCTGAGGCCGTGGCGGGCTTCATCGTTTCGGAAGCGGAGGACCGCCGCGCTGCCTCGACGCTCGGCCGCAGGCTCGCCGCGATCCGGTACGCACACAAGCTGGCCGGCGTCGTCGATCCGACAGATGATGAAGGTGTGCGCGCCGCCATGAAGGGCGCCCGGCGCAAGGTAGGCGTTGCCCCGACGCAGAAGGTGGCCGCAACCGCGGAGATCCTGGCTGCTCTCCTGATGCGGACGCCCGACAGTCTGACGGGCAAGCGGGATCGGGCATTGCTGGCGCTCGCCTTCGCGGGCGCGTTCCGGCGCTCCGAACTGGTGGCGCTCGATGTCGAGGACCTGCGCGAGGATCCCGAGGGCCTTCGCGTCATGGTCCGCCGAAGCAAGGTCGACCAAGAGGGCAGGGGCTTTGAAAAGGCCATCCCGCACGGCCGGTTCATCCGACCGGTAGCCCTGGTGCGCGAGTGGCTGGACGCGACCGGCATCGTCTCGGGCCCGGTGTTCCGGCCGGTGTCGCGATCGGGCAACGTGCGCAAAACGGAAACTGTTTCCGGTTTGCCGCCTCGCCTCACGACGCAGGCCGTAGCCGACATCATCAAGCGGTATTGCGCCGCCGCTGGCCTCGACGCCACGACGTTCGGGGCGCACAGCCTGCGGGCTGGCTACATCACGACGGCCGCCGAGCGCGGGGCGGATCTCGCCCGCATCATGGATCAGTCGGGCCACCGGGACCCGCGGACGGTCGTCGGGTACATTCGCCGAGCCAACGCCTTCAAGGGGCACAGCGGGAGCGGGTTCTTATAGTAAGGCGGCATTCAAAAGCCGAGTTATTGTCAAGCTCGCAGCGTTGAAGCCGTTCGGGCCAACGCCAATCCTGAGCTGGTACATGTGTCCATCGATCCGCCGGCAGAGGAGCCAGGCCCTGGAAGGGATGAGATTGCACGACATCGCTCGCCTCGTGCCTTTCCACTTCGTTTATGGGTCGTTCCGGCCATGGAGCCACCAAAGACGGTATCGCCAGCCAGGGTTGAAAAGTCCTAGTCGATCGATAGTCTAGATCAATGTTGTCCTCTCGGAAAGAGCACAACACTTTACAGCCGTAGTTAATCAGCCGAAAAGCGCAAAAACCAGCAGTCATCAAGATGGCGACAACGGCGATGATGCGGCTGCGGTTTCCCACATGCATTGATCTTGCCAGCCTGGTAGGCTCTAAATTGCCAAGGCAAATGCCTTTGTGACGTGATCTTTTTTTGCAGGGTAAAGGCTAGGCATTCTGACAATTTCATTGAGCCAATAAGCTGTTAATTCGGTTATAGCAAAATAAATACCGTCATCTCAATAAGGCTCATTAATCACAGAAACAAAGCTCACGCCAAGGCGCACACGTCCGCGGGTAGTTCGACTCTCTAGCTACCGAGACCACAGCAGTGGTTGAGGTTATATCCCCTAAGCAAACCTAAGATATATCGAGCTGATACAATGCTTCCTGTGGATGATTTCTGATTAATTAAAATTGTACATATGCTTGTTACCTAATGATAGCTAGATAGTATATATGCCAGCACGTAGCCGAAACCAAGATATTAAATCCATCATTGTCGAAGACATTCAGAGGCTGCCGGATTGAATTCTCTGGAAAGAGGCATATGTGCCAAATACAGGTGCAAATATCACCCATATAAGCCCATTAAGGGTCATATCGGTCTGCGATATGACCCCTCTGCTGCTCCTGGGTGGCGCGACCCTCGGTGGCCTCGCCGCAACGTTTGCATTGCTCGGCTGGACGTACTTGCGCAGAAAGCGTGTAACTGGGCCTACCAATTCTATTCGCCAGTAGATTGTCGGAGAGGACGGATATGTCCAGATCAACTGGCCTCTTCTACAAATCGCTTCTTCTGGCGACCGCAGCCACCATTTTTCCCAACGCTCCAGCAAGCGCGCAGCCCCCACCGCCAAGCACTGGACGATTCGCTCCAACATCCGAGCCACCGGGTTCGCAAGCGCGTCCACCTTCACCAGACTCTACCCCCGCGACTCGATCCTACAATTCTGTCGATGCTGATCATCGGGAGGCTTACGGCCGCGCCAGTGCTGAGAAGAGCGAGGTGCGGTTCGGTCTGATCGCTCCATTCTCGGGTGCGAACAAGGAGTTCGGTCACCAACTCGCGATCGGAGTCGAGACTGCGTTCAACGCCGCGAACGACGCTGGAGGCATCGGTGCTTACCGCCTCAAACTCGTTACGGCCGACGACGGGTACGAGCCGTCACGGACACCGGACCTTGTCAGGCGCATGGCCGAGAAGGACGCGGTCGTAGGCTTCGTCGGGAACTTCGGCACTCCGACCGCCGCGGCCGTCCTACCTTGGGTACTCGACCACAAGCTCCTGTTCTTCGGCGCCTATACCGGGTCGGACCTCGTCCGTGCTGTGCCACCGGACCGCTACGTCTTCAACTACCGGCCGAGCTACGCCGAGGAGACCGAGGCTGTCGTGCGTTACCTCGTGAACGTGCGTGGGCTGAAGCCGCGCGACATCGTGGTGTTCGCGCAGGACGATCCGTTCGGTGAGGCAGGGTATGCGGGAGTGGTGAAGGCCCTGCGCACGCTGCAGGGGCATTACGAGCAGCCGCCTCAGAAGCTCACGTACAAGCGCAATACGATCGACGTGGCCGAAGCAGTCGCGGCTCTGCGAGCGCGCAAGAGCCAGCCGAAGGCGGTGGTGATGGTGGCGCTTTATCGGCCAGCGGCTGAGTTCATCAAACTGACGCGCCAGCTCTATCCGCACATGATCTACACCGACGTGTCGGCCGTTGGCGCTACGGCTCTGGCTGAGGAGCTTGCGCTGGCGGGGCACAAGATGGGTGAGGGTGTCCTAGTCACCCAGGTGGTGCCTGCCGTGGGCGGATACTCGAAAGCTGTTCTCGACTTTAAAGCGCAGCTGGCCAAGTACTTCCCCGGTGAACAGCCCGACTATGTGTCGTTAGAGGCGTATATCGACGCAAAAATTCTCATTGAGGCGGTCAGGGGTATTGCTGCGACTCCGGGAGCGAAGATCGACGGAGAGCGGTTATCTGACGCACTGGAAGCTTTAGGCAACCTTGATATTGGCCTCGGGACGACGTTGAAGTTCGGACCGAGCGATCATCAGGCTTCACACATGATCTGGGGAACGCAGCTCGACGAGAGCGGAAAGTTCCTCGCCGTGGGCCTGCAGTAGCTATGTGAAAATTCAAGGTGAAGGCGGTCTTTGTCACCGGGCCATCCTCATCCACTTTTGGGACGGGAGGGTAGTAGGTCGGCGCGTGTATGGGAGTTGCGTATGTCGAACGACGAGGATCAGCGCCGAGATGAGCAGAGGCCGTCATCGGTTGGCCCAGGTGATAGATCGCCCATCCGTAGCAAGCGGCGAAAAGAGCGCCGCGAGTCTGAGCGTGACTTGGCTATCGATATAGTTGACCGCCTTGAACAGGTCCTGCGTGATCTGTTCAAGTGACGCATCATAGGGGTTGACTTGGTTCGAGTAGCTTAAGCCTCAGGGGCGTATTTGGCATTCCTCGGCCGACCACTGCGCTTCGGCTTATCGGAGACGGTCTCAGCAGGCTCAGCAACCTTCGGAGCTGCCTCCCTGCGCTTCTGGCCCAGCCCGAAACTGTGAGCGAGCGCCGAGCGCTGCGCCGAGTAGCTGGCGGCCGTTGAGGGGTAGTCCCGCGGCAACCCGAAGCGCTCGCGGTACTGCTCGATCGTCATCCCGGCGCC
>NZ_JBYQEY010000010.1:0-25223 GCF_057836545.1 Methylobacterium sp. E-012
CTGTCGCGCTAGCATACCGGCGTGCTGGCAGAAGCGTTTGACGAATGGCACCGCTTCGGCCGACATGGAGGTTTCCGGCCAGGGGATCAGAGCGATTCCCTACCGGATCAGGAGAGATCACCGCCGCGAGATAGACCCTGAAACGACTACGGCCCCCCTGTCGCCAAACAGGAGGGCCGCGAAATCGAGGTGGCCACGAGGGCTCTCAGCAATCCCTCACAAGCCACATGGCACCTCTAGGTGTCAAGCGAGAACGCCAATTCTCGCACCGAGAAGTCGTGCCTGGACCCTAGCCGCGGCCCGTAAGGGACCGTGAAGGCATGTTCGTGTTCGAGGAGATGCGCGCCGCCATCGAGGCGGCCGCGCCAGATAGGCTCGCCACCGTGGCGTCCGCCATTGCACAGGCCTACGGCGCCGGCGGGCTGACGGACGAGCAGTACGAGCAGCTCGACGGGCTGCTGGCCGCCCGGCGGCGTGTAGCCCAGGCTACCCCGGTGCGGATGCAAACCCTGGCCACGGCCTGCGCGCAGCTGGTGCCGGCTGCTGCCCCTGCCCACCAGGGGGAGGGGACCGCGCCGGGCCGTGCGCATCACCGCACGGGATCGCGGCCACGGAGCGCAGAGAGCGCCGCCCGGCGCCGGCGCTGGGCAGCTGCTGGATACCTGCCGCCCAGGCTCGCCGCGGCGTTCACCCACGGGGAACAGGCCGTGCTGGCCGTGATCGCGATGGAGATCGGCAAGCGCGGCAAGTGCACCCTCGCTGTCGGCCACCTGGCTGCCCTGGCCGGCGTATGCGCCACAGTCGCCAAGCGGGCGATACGGCAGGCACGCACGCTGGGGCTGATCACCGTGGAGGAGCGGCGGCTTACCGGGTTCCGCAACGACACCAACGTGATCCGGGTGGCCAGCAGCGAATGGTCTGGCTGGCTGCGCCTGCGAATGCCCCGTGCCTGCCAGGCCGGCCTGCAGGGGGGTGGGGGCATATCTGTGCCGAGCACGTGGACAGGTAGTGGAAAAAGGGGCCAGTTCGGCCTGCTGAAAGCGGGGCAGGGGCCCGCTGCACATGCGAATCGCATCACGCGGCCTGCGGCGCGCACTGCAAGCGCCTGATCCGGCCGCTGCGCTCGCGTGGACGGCGAGCGGCCGGCCCAGGCTCCTGGGGGTTGGAGGTCAATCCGGAGCCCGCGCGGTCAGCGGAACCGGTGAAGGGCTGCCGGGGGCAGCGGGCGACCCCAGCCACGCGGGCCGGCGAGAATCGCACGCGGGTCGTACACCACCCAGGCTATGCCGTGGCATCATGCCGGCAGCCGGTATGACGAACGAGAGGAGCGATGCGCCCCCTTAGCAAGGCCAAGATCAAGGCGACCGAGAAGCGGTGTATCTACTGCGCTGCCCTACACGTCTCAGTCGAGCACATGCCGCCCATATGCATGTTTCGAGGACGGGACAGGCCGTATGGGCTGATGTTTGCCGGGTGCGATGCCTGCAACACCGGTACTGGTGCCGCCGATCTCGTAGCCAGCTTCGTCGCGCGCTTCAGTCCCCGCTACGATCAAGGCGACTGGAATATTGCCGAAGCACAAGAGAGCAGGGGCATGCTCGAAGCCCAGGCCCCTGGGTTCCTTGCCGAGTTCTTCGACCCCCACCAGCGGAGCCTGGAATGGCTACCTACCCCTAGCGGGATCCGCCGGCAGATGATCGTTATGCGCCAGAAGGGGCCCCTGCTGCGGGCCTACCTCGATGTGTTCGCCGCAAAGCTCGGGATGGCGCTGTACCGCCACCACTGCGGCCATCCCTTGCCCCTGGGGGGCTTTGTGATGTCTGGCACGTACCTGAATGCAGGGTTGGCGCCCGACACGGCCAAGGCGCTTTTGTCGATCATGCCGGATCAGGCCGGGCTGCGGCAGGGGCAGCTCAAACACGCGGACGACCAATTTATCTATCGGTTTAACACGGACGGCCGATCCGTGGTCGCTGCGCTGGCCCAGTTTCACGATGGGCTCTACGTCAGCACCATGGCCTTCGGGACCACCGATCCATACGGCCAGCTACCGCTTTTGCCTCAACACCGACGCGTGCAGCCCGGCGATCTGCCGGGCATGATGCCCTTTCGGTCCAGGCCGTGGGATGTCCAGAACGCGCTGCTGATCAAGCCGGTCGGATCCTCGCCACTCTGATGCGGTTGAGGCCGTAGCCCCGCACAGTTACACGCCTCGCTCTGATGGGGCACCGGGGCCTGGATGAGTGATGAAGTGGCCGCCCTACTCCTCGCCCTGGCCACCGAGAACGCAGAGCTGCGCCAGCAGCTGGCGGCCGCCCAGGACATGCTGATGGAGACAGCGATCGACGCCGGCCATCTGCATGCCCGCATCGAGGCTGTGCAAGGCGAGCGCGATGCCTGGCGTGCCGAGGCCGAGCGGCTAGGCGCAAGGCCCCGCGCGGCTGGCTGATCGTCTTGGGAGGGGTGGCCGTGCGGATCGGTACCTGGAACGTCGAATACGCCGCTGGCGCCGACAAGAATTTGCTGCGGCGCGCCGTGCTGCAGGAGCACGACTGCGACGTGTGGGTGTTGACGGAGACGCATGACGAGCTTGTACCCTCGGCCGCCCATGAGCCGATCCACAGCGACCAGCGACGGACAGGGCGCCCCGGTGGCCGCTGGGCTTCAATCTGGACCCGCTACCCGGTCCAGCAGCGGCTTGAAGTGGTTGATCCACGGCGCACCGTAGCCGCGCTCGTCCAGGCGCCCACAGGGCCTCTCATCGTATTCGGCACCGTGATGCCCTGGGGCAGCGATCGGGGCGACGCGGAGCCGGGCACACCAGTGCGTGCATGGTCCGAGCTACACCGTGTGGTCCTCCAGCAGGGACAGGAATGGGCCGTGCTGCAGCGACAGCACCCCGCACCCGATCTGTGCGTTGCCGGTGATCTGAACATGAACCTCGGCGGCAGGCACTACTCCGGTTCCGCCCTGGGCCGCCGCCTACTACGCGAGGCCATGGCCGTCTGCGCCCTGTTCTGCGCGACGGAGACCGAGTGTGTACCCGCCGGCAAGCTGGCAAACCCACCCATAGACCATGTGCTGCTGCCGGTGGCCTGGGAGCCGCGCGCCAAGGTGGTGGCAGCCTGGGAAGGTAAGACAGGATCGGATCCGCGGCTGAGCGACCATAGTGGGTTGGTGGTCGAGGTGGATCTTACGGCTGGGCCTTCGCCATCCTGATGCCGGCCTTCCTGCGGTCGATCCGCAGGCCCTTTGCCGCTGGTATGAGACTGGTTCTGGGGGGCTGACAGAACGCCGCGTCCAACGGGTAGATGTTGCGGCGCACCTTATATCTTCTGCAGCGCACACTGGGCCTGGCCCTATGCTGTACGGAGTACCCCATGTCCACCATGAAAGACCGCCGCGCCGCTGCACGCGTTTTGCTCGTGCCTGAGGCTGTCGTACCGGGCTACAGGGAAGCGATGGCCCGGCTGCCACGGGTGCAGATTACCAAGCGCCGCCCTATCACAGACCGTGATCTGCCAGCGGTGAGCTCGTTTAATTGAGGCAAACGGCCTGCCCTTTGAGGGGCAGGTCTACACCACCTCCATTTCGCTATTCGTAGGCCCGCTTCCGCCGGCGGATCCTGAGCCCCGATGCCGCGGCCGGGTGCCGGACCAGCACGTCGCCTCCCATCTGCGGTGCAACGGCAACCCAGCAGATTGGGAGAGCGAGATGAAGGCGTACGTGACACGAACCGCGCTAGCTGCGGTGATGATCCTGGGCACGTCCGGCGCGGTGATGGCGCGTGGCGGTGGCGGCGGTGACAGCGGGAGCGGGCTCAACCCCTACTCCGAACTGAGCGGCAACGGCCGAACCGGTGGGGTGAACAGCGGCAACTACTCGCCGCCGGAGTACAACACCTACCTGCAGGCCTACGGACCATACGGACCACAAGGCCGGCCCGTGAGAGAGCGCTACCGGCCGGCACCGCGTCCGTACTACGGCTATCCCTACTGAACGTGACCACCTGCGGCTGGCACCTTCGCCATCCGCAGGCCCGCCTTGCGCCGGCAGATCCGCAGGCCAAGCACTGCTAGCTTTGGCCCCAGAGCAGCCAGGGCCTCGCGCAACGCGACCTCATCCTGCCAGCCACCAGCTGCCACCAGCACCGCTGCAGCATGCCGGCCACCGGCCGCCAGCGGTGTCAGAGTGCGCACCATTCGCTCCGTGCTGCCAATGCCGCCCAAGGGTCCGCGCAGCAGCAGCGCGGCGGTATCCGTGGCGAACAGACGCCCCGCCGGCGGCTGCAGCCCAGGCTGCACCTGCTTGGCTAGCGCCTGGGCGGCCGAAGCGGCCCTGTCGGCCGCCTCGGCCTCGGCCTGTCGCCGGGCGATCGTACGGCTCGACGGGGGGCGCCGTACAGGTTCAGCCGGCTGATCGCCTAAGCGGATCCGGCAGGTGACATCACGCGGGTTCGGCGTGCTCAACCGCTTTACGGTGGCGACATCCACGCCTTGGATCACGCACCGTACATTACGCTGTGGGGGCGGCGTCTTCGCTACAGCGGCTCGCACCAGTCGGGCAGACTTCACGTTTTCGTTCATGTCCAAGACGTAATGTAGATGGTTCGACCTAATTTGCAGAGCGCTAAAATCCGAATTGCTTGTCCGAAGACTGTAAAACTGAACAGATGATAACAGACTTGTTCAGCAAGCGTGCCCCGAATGGCGCGCACCGTTCCCCTACGACCCGCCACACCGGCTGGCCGGATAGGAGACGGATCATGGCATCTCGCACCATCGCCGCGGCCGCAGCCGCCGGCTTCGCCCTGACGCTTACCGCAGCCTCGCCTGCCTTCGCCCACGGGCATGGACATAGCGGCCACCACGGTGGCGGGCATCACCATGGGGGTGGCCACCACGGTGAATGGCACCACGGGGGCCATCATGGCGGTTGGCACCCGCATGGCGGTGGACATCATGCCTGGGGTGGCCCGGGCTGGCACGGCGGTGGCTGGCACGGCGGCCGTACGATCGTGGTGGGTCGGCCCTATCCGGTATGGCGTGGGCCCCGAACCGTGGTGGTCGGGCGTCCGTATCCGGTCTACCGGGCGGCCGTACCAGTCGGTTATGGCCCTGGCTGCCACGTAACCCGCAGCGTCGGCCTCACACCCTGGGGCTGGCACAAGATCGTCACCACGAAGACATGCCTGGTGCCGTAAGGTATCGGCCGGGTCCGCCTTGGGGGCGGCCCGGCCTACCGCCGGCCGCCGTGCTGCAGCTGCGGTCACTGCAGCACCACCGGTACCGCTAGCCCATCCTCGTCCAGCAACTGGTCCAACGCGGCCAAGGCCCCTGCAGCCAGCCCGGCTGCCCTTGCCATCACCTGGGCTCGTTCGCGCACGTCAGTGATCTGCAACAGATCATGTTCCTGCAGGCGCTCGTTCAGCTGCTGCAGCCCGGGGCGGGTGCCCGACAGCCGCTTGAGGTCTCGCTCGGTGGCGCCGAGCTTTTTCAGGTCAGCGCCCGATGCGCCCAGCTTCTTTAGCGCCTCGGCGTCGGCCTTGGCCTTGGCCGCCAGCCCATCGGCCTTGAGCTGTAGGGTAAGCGTGCTGGTTAGATTCGACATCGCAATGCCCCTGCTGGTCTACGTCAGGCCGCAGCGGCGCCAGGGCGGGACAGCAGCAGGCTGTCGCCGGCCCGAAACGGCACCTGGCGAGGTGCCTGGGCGAAGGCCACGTACTTGCCACGCACCCAAGGCTCCGGCGCCGGCTTCTCGCCCACCACGTTGCCGGTCTCATCCCGGATCGGGGTCGGCCCTGGCCGGGTCTCTGGGTCTAGGAACGCGCCGATCGTGGCCAGCACGTTGTCATCGGACGAGATGCGCAGCGCCAGTTCCTGCCCGGCAGCCGCCGGCGGGATCGAAGGCGTGTAGGCCACCGGCGCCTCGGTGAGCACCACGGTGCCGGTCGCTAGTTCGGCGAAGGGCGCATCGATGGCGACGCGGCCCAGGATCGTGATCTCAATGTTCATCATGTCCCCGAACAAGTAAGCCGCCGCCAGGAAGGGCATCTAACTGGCGGCGGCCGGCCGATCTTCACGCAATGGCGTTGGATTGGATCTAGTAAAAGGTGCCGGCTTGTGACCTTGAACGCAGCACACGTTGCCGTGGCGGGGCACGCAGGTCACTTTTCGCTATTGGACTGCCGGCTTCGCCCTCGATGTGCGCACCGCTATACTGACCAGATCTCCACAGGCTGGCCAGTAACTCTGAAAATCAGTCGTCGGCGTGCTCGTCGGCCGCTGCGTCATCAGCCGCGCCATACGGGCCAAGCCATTGCCTGTATGGCGCGGGGTTCGGATCTGACCGCACGTCGCGCGCGGGCTCGATCGCCCGATCCTCAACAGCCGGTTCGCGATCCGTGGCCAGTCCTGCCGCTTCTCGCGCATCGAGGGCGTCCAGCGCCGCAAGCACCTGCTTGGGGCTCGATCCCGCTTTAAGCGGGGACCACCCCGCTACGCCGCTCGCGTGCAGGCACGGAAGCAACGCCTCGTACAGGGCAGGCGCGATCTTGCCGGTGCTGAACGGCAGATAGGTGATCCGTGCAAAGCGGCGCTTGTGAGTGGCTTCGTGCGTGTAGTTGTTGCCCTCAAGTGTGCCGATGCCATCCCGGCGTTGCTTGATGAGCCGCTGATCCGCTTCGCCGAATGGCGTGCCGCTGCCGGGATTGATCCATAGATCAACTTCCTCTCGGCTAAGATCTACTCGCGTGCCGCCGTGTACGTGGCGGAATGCATCGGCCGCAGGGAGTTGCACGCCATAGGGCTTTGCTGCCTCGCGGGCCAGATCAGCCTGGGCCTGAAGCCGGATCAGTTCGCGCACCTGGCGGGTGATCTCGGGCATGCGGGCGCGGAACGCCGCCTCGTATTCGGCCACGGCCTGCTGAGCAGCTTCGCGCAGTGCCTCCCGCTCCTCCGCGGCAGCCACATCCGCGGCGCCAGCCAGCAGGGGCTGCAATTCCTCCTCCAAGCGGCTAACAAGCCGCGCGGCCACGTCTGCCCGCACCTCGGCTTCGATGCTGTGCGTGCGGGCCGCAACGGCTCCAGATACGCTGGCAGCATCAGCGGCCGCCTCGTATGCCTGCTTGGCCGACAGCACCATGACCTGAGCGGCAGCGAGATCGCGGCGAGCATCGGCCAGGGCGGCCTCAACCTGCGCGGCCCGCGCGATTACGGGGTGCGGGGCCGGGCTGGTGGCGGCCGCAGGGACGGGTGCAGGCGCGGCCTGCCTCGCACGACGACCGATCATCGTGCGGCCTCTCCAGTGACAATCGCCACCAGCCGCGGATCCGGGTTCGCTCCTGGCTGCGTGCAGCCATTCTCGGCGTTCACAGCGACCACCGCCGCATCCCAATCAACCGCCGCAGATGTGTATGACGCCCGCGGCGCTACTGCGGTGTGGTGGGAAGTGCTGGCGATCGACGCGGTCGCCTGGGGCTGGCCCAGGCCGTTCCGGGCGTTCTCCGCGGCCACCACTTCGTCCCAGGAGAAGCCCGGCTCGGCCGCGCGCGGCGCCGCGCCCTGAGGGGCGCCGCCGGCAGCCGGCGCGGCCGCCATGCTCTGCGAAGCCCGCAGGTGGGTCGGAGTGGCGATGAGGTTCAGCGCCGCCATCGCGGTGGCGGTGTGTCGGGATGCCATGGCTTACCTGCTCGGCTTGCGCGGCGCATGCCCGCGCCGGATCGCGTCTTCCACCGCCTCCCTAGCGAAGCCGCTGACGGACTTGCCTGCGCGTCGCGCGGCCTCGGTCAGGGCCTCTTTGGTCTCGATCGGCACCCCGACGCGCACCGTCTCAACGATGAGATCGCGGGTCGGCCGGTAGGACGGGCGTGTGGACATGGACCCACCGTAGCCGTGCCCAACCCGGGCCGAGAGATGCTGCGGAGGGCTACGGGTGACCGCCGAAGGTCACTGGTCAGCTTTACGCTCCTGCAGGCGGCCCAACAGGATCCGCCACTCCGCTCCCTTGGCGCCGAACGGCTGCCACCCGATGCGGTCGCCAGGGTGCTGCTCGTTGTGCTTGAGCACCTGCCGCTTAATCCGGCGCGGGGACCAGCCGGTGCGCCGCGCCGCCTCCTTCAAGCACACCTCGGGCCCGGGATCGGCCGGCGCGCGCTGGGGCGCGCCCGCCTCGTCGTCCCGGGCATGCTCCAACTGGTACAGCAGGAGGTTGAGCCGATCGCGCACGGCAGCCAGTTCGGCGCGCAGTTCGGCAACCCCGCGGGGCCGCGAGGCAGAGCGGGTCTGGCGGTGGAGTGGGAGAATTTCGGCGGCCATCGTCTGCGCGTCCAACAACGGGGCCGAGAATAGCCTGACCACCGGGGCACGAACGTGGCTAAGGTGCTGCTGTAGATGGAGAAACCGATAGTTTTCCACAGGCTGGATACGCCTGGCACGCTGCTGGGCATGCTGTACAGCTCGGGGACCACTTGCTGGCCCCGGCCAGGGCTGGGAGGGCGAGGCGTGCCGGATCTTTCCAATCCATGCTGTTGGGGGGCCAAGTAGCTGATTTTGCTCGACTTGGCCCACTACCAGATCGGAACTGGGCAAAGGGCAAAAATCCGCGCGAGGGGGGCTGCGCGGTCGGCGCGGCTCCTCCGCACCTGAGACGGTCCCTCGATCGTCCCCCGTACTCCGGCGGCGGATTGGCCCGCCATTACTCTGCGCGAGCCGCTGGCGGGCGACGGCCTGATGGCCCGTGGTCGGATGGCCCGGCCAGCCAGCGCCAGCCCTGGGGCAAATTTGAGGGCCTGCCATCGGGCGGGGGTGCAGCCGGGTCGGGCGCCTCCTACAGGAGGCGGCCGAGGCGGCGGAAGATGCAGGCCTCGACCATGCAGAGAGGTATCTGGCCCTAAAAACTGCTAATATATGCGCTGGTATAAAGTCTTAATGCGCTTGCGGTATTGTGACGACTGCGACCGAGCCATGTATATCTATGTTAGAGCGCCGTGCGAAGCTTAGAGCCAAGGTCACGCTGCCTGGTCACGCCATTTTTCCAGGCGTGGTCGTGGAGACGCGGTGCCTGGTGATCAATCTCTCGGGTGTTGGCGCGTGTCTGAGCTTTCCTATCGGCATGCCGATACCCCGGATGTTCAACCTGCGCGTCGGCACGGATCCGAAGCCTCACGATGTCCGAGTGGCGTGGCGGCATGGAAACAATGTGGGGGTGGCCTTCCTCACACCCCGGGCCAACGTGCCAGACGTCATCCCAGGCTGATACCCAGCGACGGTAAACGGGTCGGGTACGTCGGCCAGCGCCTTGTGGCGCGGCAAGGCCGGCGGGCACGATCCCGCGGCACTTCCTGAACGCCTGGGCCGCGCGCCCACTCTAATCCTGAGACGCAGGCGCGGACGCGCGTGAAGCGCGCCGAGCCTGCTGTGTCGAGTGCCGGCAGTAAACGGGTACGATCAAGGGTGTGGCACAGGGTGGGGCGGTGTGGTGCATGCCCTGAGCTGCCCCGCCCCACCCTGCCCACCCTATAAGGGGTGGGCAGGGTGGGGCGGGGCGCTAGGTCAGTCCGGCGCCCCACTTGCCTCACGTTGCCCCACCACAGATTTTGAAGGTGTGGCAGGTACGATAAAGGTGCGCTTCATCCTCTTCGCATCAAGGCCTTCAGCTTTGCCGAGATGACCTCCAACGAGCAGTTGCTTCACCAAGCTCTTGGCCTTTCGCACGCCGTCCTCGTCCAGCTTGAGGCCAAACGCATCAGCAACAGCACGGCCAACCCAGTTCGCAGCTTGTGAGCTCTCCCGCCACTCGCTGCCGACCATAGCGGCATGCACAGCCTCGACTTGGTCTGGCGTGACCTCGGTACCGCCCACGGTCCAGGCCCATCGCATCACGACGCCGACGCTATCACCAGAAGACCCGCCTACACCGTTGTGAAGATCCACCGATCGGATCTCAAACCACGTTGCGGCTTCTGCGGGCGGCTTTGACAGGCTCGCCTTCCCGTATCCCATCCGGAAGTGAGAGCGGTTCGATGATAAGCCGGCCCGGTCTGCCTCGTCCTTCGTCATAACGTTCAGGATGCGTCCCACCCGTGCTGCCGCCATCAAAGCGGATGCGCCACGTGCATCCTCGATCGTTGCTTCGTTACCGAATGTCTTGCGCGAATGGTGAATTAGATGCACTGCGCAGCGAGTTTGATCAGCAAGCCTGGAGAATGCCTTCGCTACCATATTTATCGCGACGTTATCATTCTCATTGGCTTGATGGAACGCAATAAAAGGATCGATTATCAGAACATCAATGCCCTTACTACGTATTTCTGCAGCGAGAGCATTAAAGACGGGTTTATTTAAATTAATACCGTCTGGACTATTCTTGACAATAGAGAATGATCTATTTTGGCCGGCGTCTACAAACAAGCGACCTTTAATGTCGGCGTATTCAATGCCGTAATGCGACGCTGCCGCTAAGATGCGTCTCTCCATTTCATCGACAGGATCTTCGCCGTTGAACATCCAAACGCGTAACGCCCGGACTGGTTCTGCGCCTAGAAGATTGCGACCACTGGCCATAGCCAGAGCTTCAGTAACCGTCAGAAGAGTCTTGCCACTTCCGCCGGCGGCGACCGTCACAGTGACGAATTTCTCGATGAAGTCATGGCCGTAGAGCCACTTCCGAGGTGCAAGAACCGACATAGGGCGCCAATACAGTGGCGTCGCCTTGCCACTCTCCTGAGCTGGAGCTGGCTGGGTCTTGAGCTTGGTAGGTTGTTCGTCGTTTGATACGGCGAGGCGGGGCTTGTACGTCATGGCATGCGCCTCACATTAGCCAAGGCGCTGCAGGCGGACTCTGGATGCCGCGTTGTCGCTTTTCGAGGCGATGGTGCACATGGCTTGGCGGGAGGATCGAGCGCGTCAGCCCGTGCCCTAAGCGCGTCTGCCAACTCCCGCGCAGCGTTTGGGCCCAGGTAGCACTCCGGACGGTGGCCGCCCCGGTTCGCGTTCGCCATCACCCCGATGTACGTCGTGCCGCTTTCGAACAGTACGCTGCCGACGCGCACCACGTCGCCGTCCTCGCCGGGTAAGTGGAGCTGCATCTGACGCCGCCGGATGCGTCCTCGGTTAAATCGCGTGCTCCGTCGCTTGGGCTCAACCGCGGGGCCCGTATCGTCCATCATGTTGCCGGACGACCATTCGTCCTGGGTGCCCGCGGCCTCTCGCTCTGCATTCGCCTTGGCGAGCGTATCTAGCATCTGCTCTGCAAGCCGCACCGCAGCTTGGATAGTTCCCGGATTTATTGGCTGTCTGACAAGGCCCTTTGCGGCCTCTTCATCGACCGTCGCCACGAAGCTGGCGGCGATGGCCTCAAGGTCGGCGGGCTCTTCAACCGTCCGAACCACATTTATCACCAGCACGTGGGCCAACGCGCCGATCGCGCGGATCTGCTCACTCAGCATGATCGGCTTCCTCAATCTGCAGCGTTGGGACGGCTGCCCAGCCGGACCCCAGGCCCGGCGGTACCGTCGCCGTCGATGAAGACGGCGCCGGCGGCCTCAAGCGTCATGCGTAGGATCCGCACGTTCGCGGGCAAGGTGTTCCGGGTGCCGGCCTCGAAGCTACCAAGAGTTGCCGCACAGATGCCGGTGCGGGCCGCAAGTTCATCAAGGCGCAGATCAAGAAGGCCACGCGCTGCGCGGCTTTGTTCGGGCTTAAGCATGTTTGGAGCAACCTGAAGTTTTGGTGGGTTCAGGCAACGTTGCTAACAGGGTTAAAGCATGATGCCTGGGCAGTAATCAAGACCACCGCAAAGTTCGAATAGAAACATGATCCATGTAACCTGAGTACAGCTGCCTATTGTTCATGCGAGTGCAATTTTTAGCTGGTAACTCACTGACGCAAATTGCAGACGGCCCGTGGCCGCGTGCGGCCCCATCGGGGACGTGATGACCATGGCCAAACACGATCCGTGTTCACGCGGGCGGGGGTGCCTGGCAGCGGCCCAAAAAATTTTGCGTATGCGGTCGCCTGCAACGCGGTCCGGGTGGACCGGGTGAAGCAGCCGGCGACAGTTCGGCCCGCATCAGGTTCTCGTCCAGCATGGCCAGTTCGGCGGGGTGGCGTATTGTTTGCGATACGCTATAATCGATCCATGCCAGAGATAGCTTACAGCAAGGGGGCGATCCGTGCGCTAAGCCGGATGCCGGCCAACACTGCGAAGCTGATCCGCGGCAAGATCGAGCAGTACGCCGCCGATCCGGCTGCCCAGGCCAACAACGTCAAGGCGCTCAAAGGCGAGCCAGGCGTGTTGCGTCTCCGGGTGGGCGACTGGCGTGTGCTGTTTACGGAGGATGGCAAGGTATTGGCCGTCATCCGCATCGCCCCCCGCGGGGGTGCTTACGAATGACCATGGCAACGGGCATCGCCCACTCAACGGAGACCGCCATGAACGCGCAGACGATTACCACGCCCGCCGGCGACCGCCTGGTGGTGCTGCCCGAGGCCGAGTACGCCGCGCTGGTCGAGGCGGCCGAGGACGGTGCAGATCGCGCGGCCGTGGCCGAGTTCCGCCGGCTGTTTGCCGCCGGCGATGAAGAGCTTGTGCCTGCCGCCGTGGTGGACCGGCTGCTGTCCGGCGAGAGCCGCGTGCGGGTCTGGCGCGAGCACCGGGGCATGAAGGCGGCCGCGCTGGCCGAAGCGGCTGGCATCGGCCAGGCGTACCTCTCCCAGATCGAAACCGGGAAGCGGGAGGGCACGGTGGACACGTACCGGAAGCTGGCTGAGGCGCTGCGGATCAGCCTAGACGATCTGCTGGGCTGACGGGGCGCATCCGGCGTGGTGGGACGCGCTCGATCGGCCCGCATCACACTGCCGCCGCGATCAGCGAGCCTTCTGCAGGCTTAGCGGTAGCGGACCGCCCAGTTCACTCCGCAGGAGTGCACCGCATGCGCAACACCCTGTTGGCCCTGCTGGCCGTCATCGCCGTCATGGCCGCCCACGCGGTCTACAAGCTGGTGCGCCTGCCCTTCCGGCTCCTGCGCGGTCTATTCCGGCACAAGGCCCCGCCGGCACAGCTGACGGCCCGCTAACCCGATTTCGGCATCATGCTCGAGGGCCGCGTCGCGTATCGGCCCGACCGCCGGTGAGATCGGACGCTCCCCCGCCCCGTGATCAGATCGGGGCGGGGCCGAGCGGCCGATGCTCAGCATTGGGCCGCGCAACCGAGCGCAGCCGAATGCGTTCATGGGAAGCGGCGCTGTTGAGCGCCTGAGGCTCCCCCGATGCTCCTGATCATGGCCCTGGTGGCAGGCACATTCGCGCTTGCCGGCTCGTTCTCGCTCATTGCCATGCTGGCGGACTAACGTTCCCGCCGAAAAGTCCGGCCGGGAACTTCGATCAGACCCTGCGCCTTGGCCTCCCACAACTTCAACGGAGGCCAACATGGGCTCGGATGTAGACGCGGCACGCGAAGCCTTCGGGACAGTGCCGCCAGGCCGGCCGATCAGCGACGTGAAGAAGCCCGATCCGACGGCTGGCAGCAGTGGCCCGAACTCGCCTGGCAGCCCAGAGCCCGACGACGGCGTGGGGCCGGAGAGCGGCGGCTACGACAACCGGCCGGACATGCCCAGGCCCGACAACGCCAAGGGCGGCCACGGCGCTGGGTGACGGGTGCCAGCCGGTCGCGCAGTCAGACTACCAGCACGGTCACGTCCATGTTGCCCCGAGTGGCACGCGAGTAGGGACAGACCTCCTCGTGGGCGATGCGGGCAAACTCCTCGATCTCGGCCCGGTCCCGATCCGGCACTGACACCTCCAAGGTGGCTTCGAGCCGGAAGAACCCGTCCTCTTCGCGCCCGATGCCCACATGTGCCGTGACAGACGACGCGGCGAGCGGCGCCTTCCGCTCGCGCGCCACACGCAGCAGAGCGTTTTCAAAGCACGCGGCGTAGCCAGCGGCAAACAGCTGCTCCGGGTTGGTCGCATGGCCGCCTGGGCCGCCCAGTTCCTTGGGGTGAGCCAGCACGTGGTCGAGCACTCCATCCGGTGATGAGATGCGCCCCTGACGGCCGCCGACCGCCGTTGCTGTGGCTGTGTAGAGTGCCTTCATCGTCTGTCCCTCCGATGTGGGCGACGTAGGGCTGCGCTGCCGTCAGCCCAGGGCAGCTGCACGACGGATCACGCCCGGGTCGGCCGCCTCCGCGTCGCGCAGCCGCCGGGCCTCGTAGATCGCCTTGCGGGTCAGGCCGAGGTCCGTGACGGTGGCCTTGGCGTTCCCATCGAGAACGCCAGCAGCCGGCCCATCGCGTCCGGTCGATACCTCGCCCCGCTCCTGCGCGGCGTCGTACTCGTCGGCCAGCCGGCGCTTGGCCTGCGCCTCGATCTCCAAGGCATCAGCCTGTGCGCGGTGGGCCGCCGCTATCAGCTCATCGTGCGCCCCCTTGGCCTTGGCGAAGCGCGCCGCAGCCTTGGCCGCGTCATAGGCCAGGGCCGCCACATCTCGGGCGTCCAGCACCTCGGCGAACCGAATACCGCGAGCGGTTCATCTTTACCCCTTACGTCACCCAGCCTCGGCCGGTTCTTCGGCGTTCGAGGCAACCGTGAAACCCTCGCGGTCGAACACGTTGTAGAGGACACCGGCAGGATCAAGCCCGAGCCCCACAATGTGGGTGATCGCTGCTTCCTTAGCTTCTGCGACGGTGTCGAACGGATCAGGCAACTGGTACATCCTGGCTGCCTGCTCCTCACCATCGGTCTGCACCGGCGGCGTAGTGATTTCAACCGTATAGGGCATGATATCTGCCACCTATGTTTAGTGAAACACGCCAAAGAACCACAAAAGTATGATGATCGGCAGCGGGATCCCCAATAACCAAAGCAATTCTCCCCGCAGCATCACCGCCTCCGTTTCCTCACCTATTCCACCCAAGGCTTGGGCAGTTGCCGGCTAAAACGCGCGAGTGCATGAAACCGATGCGTGGTATCGATACGAAAGCTGGGTAAGCAACGGAGTATGGTCCTGCAGAGTTACTGCGGGCCGCACGCGGCAGCTACGGTGTAGATCAGCGCCGCAGCGCCTCGATCCACGCTTTGACCGGATCCACCACAAAAGCCACGTACGCCGCCCACGTCCGCGCCCAGCCACCCAGGGGTAGATCGGCATCGGGCCGGGCCGCCATCAGCGCTGCCACGTAGCGGTCCTCATGGGCTTTGCACTCGTCCAGGGCATTGCGTTCCCGCCCGGCCCGGCTGCCTTGGTCATGCAGGCGATCGTACGCCTCGCGCACGCAACCGTGCCACGCCCGCTCCAACGCCGGCAGGTCGGTCGCCTCGGCCGCCAGGGCCGAGGCCGGCCCGACACCCGCAAGCGTGAGGAGCAGGGCCAAGGCCTCGACGTGCGCCGCTCGGCTATTCATCGGATCCGCCGCCCCCGGCAAAGGCCATTACGCTCGTGGCTCTCTGCAGCTCATGGCGGGCAACACCATCCGCCAGTGCGATCAGGCTGGCGAGCATGAGCCCGAGCAGCAGGAAGCGGCGGAAGACAGGCACGGGGAGCAGCATGGGAGGCGCCTCTGGGAGACGCGCGCACCATAGCTGAGCCGTTGAACGCCGGCTGCCGCGCCGACGCCACAGCGGTACGAAAAGCGAACGGCAGCTCGGGGATCAGCGCCGCCAGTGCAGGAGAGATCGGCGCATCAGCAGCCGGACCGCCAGGGCGAGCGCCATTTCGTAGGGCACGTCGCCGACATCTCCTGCCGATGTCCCGGCACATAGGCGGGCGAACGAGGCGCGTAGATCTGGCTCGGGCATCGGCTCACCCTCCGGGCGGCGGCAAGCCGAGATTGGGGCGCCGGCGGGGTTAACAAAAGGTTACTCGCAGACACGCACGCGCCGGATGTGCTCGACGCCGTAGGGATCGATGAAGCCGCGCCGTTCCACGTGGCAGACTTCCTCGACGTAGACCGGCGGCGGGGCGCGGTAGACCGGCTGGCCGGGGTAATAGCCGTTGTTGGCTGAGGCGATCGCAGTGCCGGCGACCACACCGCCGAGTACGCCGAGCGCCGCGGCACCACCGACCCCGATGCCATCACGGGCCTGCGCAGCTGGTTGGGCGCTGCACAGGGTGATGGCGGCCAAGGCGGCCGTAGCTGCGAACTTCAGGGATCCACGCATCGCTCGATCTCCACGACGTGCAGACGGCCCCGCGCGCATCAGCTGCGCAGGGCCGTATCCACCGGGGCCACCCGGTGCGACCGCTGATCAGCGGCCACGGTCAGGGTGAACCTGGGTCGTTAAGAGGCCGTTGCTGGGGGCCGTTGGCTCATGCCAGGGCCCGCGGCCAACATCTGCAATGAGTGGGAAGCAGGCTTTGGCACCTGTTACCAAAAGCGGTCATTCGTGCGATGTCGATCCTCCTAATTCCCGGACACGGCAGGAGGTTGGTCACAGCCCCGCCATAGCGCTAGTCTCGACCCATCATGGAATTGAAATGGCTTGAGGACTTCGTCAGCCTCGCCCGTACCGGCAACTTCTCGCGCTCGGCCGAGGAGCGCCACGTCACCCAATCCGCCTTCAGCCGCCGGATCCAGGCACTGGAGACCTGGCTCGGGGTCGGGCTTATCGACCGAAGCACCTATCCGACCTCATTGACGCCGGCCGGGCGAGAGTTCCGCGAGACGGCCGAGGAAGCCGTGCGCATGCTTCACGGCAGCCGCGCCGCTTTGCAGGCCAGCGCCCAACCGAACAAGCAGACCGTAGCAGTTGCGGCGCTTCATACCCTGGCTCTGAGCTTCTTCCCGGCCTGGTTCCGGCAGATCCAGGCTCGGACCGGCCCCTTGAGTAGCCGGCTGCTGCCCGACGACTTCCACACATGCATCCAGGCCGTTGTCGAGGGTGGTTACGACTTCCTGCTGACCTTCCACCATCCGGGTGTGCCGATCTTGCTCGATCCGGTGCAGTTCTCACACCGGGTGGTCGGGGCCGACAGCCTTGTGGCCGTGCGAAGCCCGGACGCGGCGGACGCGCCGTTGCCGCTCTTGAGCTACTCGCAGAACTCCTTCTTGGGCCGCGTGGCGACTTTCGCACAGGCGCAGGCCGGCGGGCCGCCCGCAGTGATCGCCCACACAAACGAAAACGCGATGGCCGAGGCGCTCAAGTTCATGGCTCTGGAGGGCCATGGACTGGCGTGGCTACCGCGTAGCCTCGTCGGGCAGGAACTGACCGAGGGCAGACTGATCGCGTTGGGCGAAGCAATGCCTCTTGAGGTGCGCCTCTATCGGAACGCTGGTCATCGCCGCGCCGCTGTGTCGGCTGTCTGGGAGGCTGCAGAGGCCGTCGTTGGAACTATGCAAGATCGGAATAGGCCGGACTGAGACGGCATTGGACCCATTGGCGAGGACCACGCATCGTGTCCTGACGGCAGGAGGTCACGATGCTCGGTGTACTTGGTGGGATGGGTCCGATGGCGACCGTCGATTTCATGGCGAAGGTCGTTCGCAATACCCCGGCGGCCTGCGACCAGGACCACATCCCGATGGTTGTGTGCTCCGCTTCGAACATTCCAGACCGCAACGCCGCGCTTCGGGGCGAGGGAGCCGACCCGCTTCCTGCCATGCGCGATACCCTGCGGCGGCTAGAGGCTGCAGGTGCGACCTGCATCGCCATCCCCTGCAACACCGCGCACATGTGGCACTGTGCCCTCCAGTATGAGACGCCGCTCCTCATTCTGCACATCGTGGATGCAGTGACCTGCGAGCTGACCGCGCGGAAGGGCGACTGCATTGGCGTGTTGGGCACGACTAGCACCGTCGAGGGCCGACTCTATCAGGAGCGCCTGTCCTGCAAAGGCTTGACGTGCCGCGTGCCTGATGCGGTCGGCCAGGACGCGGTGATGCAGGCGATCCGTCTGGTGAAGGCAGGGCAGATCGCCGAGGCCGCAGATATCCTTCAAGTCCAGGCTGAAGCCTTGATTGATGCGGGCTGCAGCCAAGTCGTGATGGCCTGCACTGAGATCCCCGTGGCACTCGCGTCGGTCAAAGAGGCGTTACGCACAAAGCTGGTGGACGCGACAGAGGCGCTCGCCCGTGCCTGCGTACGCGCGTGCAAGACTGCCGCCGCCTCTGAGCTTGCCGTCGCGGCCTGACATCGATCCGCCTCGTCGGCCGCGACGCGGCCGGGCCACGCCCCTCACTGCTGCACGCCCTCTACCCGTACCCGGAAGCGGACTGACGAAAATCCACCCGTCCCAGCCGCAGGTCACTGTCTCACCGAGCAACCTGCAAGCGGACGTTCCCAGCCTCCGCAAACGGTCGAAAGCGGGCCCTCCGCAGGGGCACGTAGCCCGGGGGGCGCGGGCCGAGCCCTCTAGGGGCCGGCCCGCAGCCGTTCGGCTTCGCCTGGTTGGCGAGGCCGTAGCGACACCGCAGGATTATCGCACGCGGCGGGTGGCCACCATCGGTAGCCACCGTCGCCGGTCCATTAACGGACCTTCAACGAACTCGCGCCAGCCAGGTCTGACATCCGCGTCAACCAACGATGCTGCGGGGGTCAGGGCATGCGCGCGGACAAGCTGGTGGCCTACCACCGGGTCTCAACTGCCCGGCAGGAGGCCTCGGGCCTGGGCCTGGACGCCCAGCGGCAGGCCGTGTCCGCGTTCCTGGGCGGATCGGCCGTGGTGGCCGAGTTCACCGAGACCGAGAGCGGCAAGCGAGCCGACCGGCCCGAGCTGGCGCGCGCAATCGGCGCGTGCCGGCTGTACGGCGCCCGGCTGGTGATCGCGAAGCTCGACCGCCTGTCCAGGGACGCCCACTTCCTGCTGGGTCTTGAGAAGGCCGGGGTGGACTTCGTGGCCGCCGACATGCCCCACGCGAACCGGCTGACCGTGGGCATCATGGCCCTGGTGGCCGAGGAGGAGCGCCGCATGATCTCCGCGCGGACCAAGGCGGCCCTGGCGGCCGCCAAGGCCCGCGGTACCGCGCTGGGCGGCTACCGCGGCCACACGATTACGGCGGCTGCTGGCGAGGCTGGCAGGCGCACTCAGGCGGCCCGGGCAGGTGCCCGGGTGGTGGATCTGGTGCCGGTGCTGGCCGAGCTGCGCGCGGCTGGGACCACCAGTTTGGGCGGGATCGCAGCGGCGCTGAACGCGCGCGGGATCCCAGCGGCGCGCGGTGGAGCTTGGACTGCCACCCAGGTGCGGCGGCTCTCACAACCGAGATTTCAAGGCCTATCGGATTAACAGTCGCAGATTAACTTAGATCAACACTTTCAGGAGGTAGCTATACCTCCTAATTATCTCGGGTAAGCGAAAATAGGAACATCTCATTGCTCGCGCCGTTTGCAGGGAAAGATCCACACACGGATCTTTTTGAAAACGGAATATGGATTTCGAGATGAACATCAAAACTTTGCGTATGCCCCTGATCGCCGCCGCTCTTCTTGCTGGTAGCGCTGGCTTTGCCCTCGCTCAAGGCGGTGGGGCAGGTGGTGGAGCAGGCGGTGCCGGTACCGGCGGTGGCGCCGGCATGAGCGGCGGTTCTATGGGGACAAGCGGCTCGATGGGTGCAGGCAATGGATCCGGCACTGGCATGAGCACTGGCGGCCAGATGAACAGCGGGGCCGGCACCGGTGGCCGAATGGGTGCAGGCAACTCCGGCTCGATGGGCACAGGCTCGACCGGAAGAGCAGGTTCGATGGGCAACGGAACGGGCGGTTCATCCGGCGCCATGGGCCGCTGATCGTTCGGTTCACTTCGCCACCCGTTTCATCGCGGGTGGCGGACAGCTGGCGTAAGTCTTCTGTGCTTGCGATCTACCCGCTGAGGCCTCATGCGTACGGGCCTTTAAACAGGTCGCCCAGCGCCTTCCGCCGGAACAACGTGTGCCACCGCCGGCGCCGGTGCTCCGGCCGGTCGTGAATCATGTGGCAGCGCTGGCAGAAGGCCGCGAGGTTGGCCGACACGTTGTTCGCCGTGTCGTGGTCCCGGTGCGCGGCGGCCAACACCACGTGGGTAGTGCGCACGATCGCCAGAACATCGAGGGTGCCAGGGGCGAGGCGAACCCGGCGCCCTCGCCCATCTCGCCACGTGGCCTTCTCAGCGTCCCACCAGCGCCCGTCGCCCAGATGAAACACGTGCTGCCCGTGCGGCCGCCCGCAGCCCTCGCAGCGCCCGCCAGCGCGCCGGAAGCGCACCACCGCGGACAGCTGCGGCCAGTCGATGGGGTAGAAGAAGCGGTGCTCGCGCCGGATCGGCATCTAGAATGCGTCTGACTATGCCTGTACCGGCAGCACAAGCCGGGCGACCTTGGCCCAATCTCGGAAGTGCTGCACCTCCGATAAGTCGCCCCTACGCGTGTACTGGTCGAGAAACCATCCAGTCAGCCCGTCCCACGCATTTAGATCTCCTGGTGGCAAAATGTTCCAGCCAAGTTCCTCAACAGTGAAGTTCGCTTTTGCCGAGTTGCGTAGCTGGGACGTGCACACCCAGTTCTCCATATTGTCAGCACCTCCCCGAGATACTGGCACAACATGATCTATAGTCGGACACAGATCGTAGTATGCAAAGTGACAGGCGTCAGTCTTCCAGTTTGCGTGATAGGGAAAAGCCTCTGGCATAAGGCGTGATAGTAGACGTAAGGTAGGTGGAAAGATGAGGCGCTTGCCCGAGTATCTGTCAACGAAGCCATCCCGCGCAAACACCTGCATGTACTGCCTGAGCGAGTAACGGCGGCCGGCATTCGTAAGGGGCACAAACGGATATTCCGTGCTGATGATCGCAGCGCCTCCCGCGATGTCATCCGCGCCGATCGCCTGACATACACGGGCTAAGATCTCGGGACCATTAACCATCGACTACTCCCAAGTGGAGACGCGACGGCCCTGTACCCTGGCGATCTCTTGCTGGCTCGGTCGCGCCGGCCGCGTTGCCGCCCGTTCTAAAGTGGCAACGGCGAGCCCAATCCCGGCGGATACGCCTGACAGGCCGATGAGGAAGCTGGCGGTGATCATTCGGCCCCGGGCCCGCTGACGGCGCCGGCTGCGGCGGCGCCCAAGGCAGCTGCCAGTGCGGCTAGGATGGCGGCTTCGATCATGGCTGTAGCCCCGACAGATCCTGGCCGGCTGAAGGCCCCGGCCCATGCGGCACAGGAACAACCTGCCGAGCGGGGGTTAATGATGCGTTAACCATGATCCAATGACGACAGTGCATTAGTATGATCGTGTACTGTTACAACTGCACACTACTGTCCTGACACACTACCGTCCTGACACGCCTTTTAGGCCGCCGTGCCCCTGCGCGGTCAGGTAGGCGTCCAGGGCATCGAGGTACACATCGTGCGCCTTGCGATCCTCAGTGAACGCGATCTCCTTGAACTTCCGCGCCACCTTAGGATGCAGGTAGAGCATCACCTTGGCCACGTCCTTGGCGGGCTTGGCGGGGGCTGGCGCTTCCACCGGCTCGGCCACAGCATGAACCGGCGCCGCGGCTGCCTTCGGTGTCCCGCCTAAAGCCTCAAGCGCGGCGTTTCGCTTCGGCGGTGCCATTGTCTGCTCCCATCTTCTTGCTGGCCCAGGCCCATAGCTCACCGATCTCTGCGGCGGCCTTTCCGTCCGGGGCAAATTCGTGGACGCCCTGCCCAAGGGCATAGGCGTACTGGTGGTCGATCCGGGCAGCGACCGGGACCGGCGCCACCTCCCCCGCAGCTGGCGTAAGTCTTCTGTGCTTGCGATCTACCCGCTGAGGCCTCATGCGTACGGGCCTTTAAACAGGTCGCCCAGCGCCTTCCGCCGGAACAACGTGTGCCACCGCCGGCGCCGGTGCTCCGGCCGGTCGTGAATCATGTGGCAGCGCTGGCAGAAGGCCGCGAGGTTGGCCGACACGTTGTTCGCCGTGTCGTGGTCCCGGTGCGCGGCGGCCAACACCACGTGGGTAGTGCGCACGATCGCCAGAACATCGAGGGTGCCAGGGGCGAGGCGAACCCGGCGCCCTCGCCCATCTCGCCACGTGGCCTTCTCAGCGTCCCACCAGCGCCCGTCGCCCAGATGAAACACGTGCTGCCCGTGCGGCCGCCCGCAGCCCTCGCAGCGCCCGCCAGCGCGCCGGAAGCGCACCACCGCGGACAGCTGCGGCCAGTCGATGGGGTAGAAGAAGCGGTGCTCGCGCCGGATCGGCATCTAGAATGCGTCTGACTATGCCTGTACCGGCAGCACAAGCCGGGCGACCTTGGCCCAATCTCGGAAGTGCTGCACCTCCGATAAGTCGCCCCTACGCGTGTACTGGTCGAGAAACCATCCAGTCAGCCCGTCCCACGCATTTAGATCTCCTGGTGGCAAAATGTTCCAGCCAAGTTCCTCAACAGTGAAGTTCGCTTTTGCCGAGTTGCGTAGCTGGGACGTGCACACCCAGTTCTCCATATTGTCAGCACCTCCCCGAGATACTGGCACAACATGATCTATAGTCGGACACAGATCGTAGTATGCAAAGTGACAGGCGTCAGTCTTCCAGTTTGCGTGATAGGGAAAAGCCTCTGGCATAAGGCGTGATAGTAGACGTAAGGTAGGTGGAAAGATGAGGCGCTTGCCCGAGTATCTGTCAACGAAGCCATCCCGCGCAAACACCTGCATGTACTGCCTGAGCGAGTAACGGCGGCCGGCATTCGTAAGGGGCACAAACGGATATTCCGTGCTGATGATCGCAGCGCCTCCCGCGATGTCATCCGCGCCGATCGCCTGACATACACGGGCTAAGATCTCGGGACCATTAACCATCGACTACTCCCAAGTGGAGACGCGACGGCCCTGTACCCTGGCGATCTCTTGCTGGCTCGGTCGCGCCGGCCGCGTTGCCGCCCGTTCTAAAGTGGCAACGGCGAGCCCAATCCCGGCGGATACGCCTGACAGGCCGATGAGGAAGCTGGCGGTGATCATTCGGCCCCGGGCCCGCTGACGGCGCCGGCTGCGGCGGCGCCCAAGGCAGCTGCCAGTGCGGCTAGGATGGCGGCTTCGATCATGGCTGTAGCCCCGACAGATCCTGGCCGGCTGACCGGGCTCGATGGGTGCAGGCAATGGATCCGGCACTGGCATGAGCACTGGCGGCCAGATGAACAGCGGGGCCGGCACCGGTGGCCGAATGGGTGCAGGCAACTCCGGCTCGATGGGCACAGGCTCGACCGGAAGAGCAGGTTCGATGGGCAACGGAACGGGCGGTTCATCCGGCGCCATGGGCCGCTGATCGTTCGGTTCACTTCGCCACCCGTTTCATCGCGGGTGGCGGACAGCTGGCGTAAGTCTTCTGTGCTTGCGATCTACCCGCTGAGGCCTCATGCGTACGGGCCTTTAAACAGGTCGCCCAGCGCCTTCCGCCGGAACAACGTGTGCCACCGCCGGCGCCGGTGCTCCGGCCGGTCGTGAATCATGTGGCAGCGCTGGCAGAAGGCCGCGAGGTTGGCCGACACGTTGTTCGCCGTGTCGTGGTCCCGGTGCGCGGCGGCCAACACCACGTGGGTAGTGCGCACGATCGCCAGAACATCGAGGGTGCCAGGGGCGAGGCGAACCCGGCGCCCTCGCCCATCTCGCCACGTGGCCTTCTCAGCGTCCCACCAGCGCCCGTCGCCCAGATGAAACACGTGCTGCCCGTGCGGCCGCCCGCAGCCCTCGCAGCGCCCGCCAGCGCGCCGGAAGCGCACCACCGCGGACAGCTGCGGCCAGTCGATGGGGTAGAAGAAGCGGTGCTCGCGCCGGATCGGCATCTAGAATGCGTCTGACTATGCCTGTACCGGCAGCACAAGCCGGGCGACCTTGGCCCAATCTCGGAAGTGCTGCACCTCCGATAAGTCGCCCCTACGCGTGTACTGGTCGAGAAACCATCCAGTCAGCCCGTCCCACGCATTTAGATCTCCTGGTGGCAAAATGTTCCAGCCAAGTTCCTCAACAGTGAAGTTCGCTTTTGCCGAGTTGCGTAGCTGGGACGTGCACACCCAGTTCTCCATATTGTCAGCACCTCCCCGAGATACTGGCACAACATGATCTATAGTCGGACACAGATCGTAGTATGCAAAGTGACAGGCGTCAGTCTTCCAGTTTGCGTGATAGGGAAAAGCCTCTGGCATAAGGCGTGATAGTAGACGTAAGGTAGGTGGAAAGATGAGGCGCTTGCCCGAGTATCTGTCAACGAAGCCATCCCGCGCAAACACCTGCATGTACTGCCTGAGCGAGTAACGGCGGCCGGCATTCGTAAGGGGCACAAACGGATATTCCGTGCTGATGATCGCAGCGCCTCCCGCGATGTCATCCGCGCCGATCGCCTGACATACACGGGCTAAGATCTCGGGACCATTAACCATCGACTACTCCCAAGTGGAGACGCGACGGCCCTGTACCCTGGCGATCTCTTGCTGGCTCGGTCGCGCCGGCCGCGTTGCCGCCCGTTCTAAAGTGGCAACGGCGAGCCCAATCCCGGCGGATACGCCTGACAGGCCGATGAGGAAGCTGGCGGTGATCATTCGGCCCCGGGCCCGCTGACGGCGCCGGCTGCGGCGGCGCCCAAGGCAGCTGCCAGTGCGGCTAGGATGGCGGCTTCGATCATGGCTGTAGCCCCGACAGATCCTGGCCGGCTGAAGGCCCCGGCCCATGCGGCACAGGAACAACCTGCCGAGCGGGGGTTAATGATGCGTTAACCATGATCCAATGACGACAGTGCATTAGTATGATCGTGTACTGTTACAACTGCACACTACTGTCCTGACACACTACCGTCCTGACACGCCTTTTAGGCCGCCGTGCCCCTGCGCGGTCAGGTAGGCGTCCAGGGCATCGAGGTACACATCGTGCGCCTTGCGATCCTCAGTGAACGCGATCTCCTTGAACTTCCGCGCCACCTTAGGATGCAGGTAGAGCATCACCTTGGCCACGTCCTTGGCGGGCTTGGCGGGGGCTGGCGCTTCCACCGGCTCGGCCACAGCATGAACCGGCGCCGCGGCTGCCTTCGGTGTCCCGCCTAAAGCCTCAAGCGCGGCGTTTCGCTTCGGCGGTGCCATTGTCTGCTCCCATCTTCTTGCTGGCCCAGGCCCATAGCTCACCGATCTCTGCGGCGGCCTTTCCGTCCGGGGCAAATTCGTGGACGCCCTGCCCAAGGGCATAGGCGTACTGGTGGTCGATCCGGGCAGCGACCGGGACCGGCGCCACCTCCCCCGACGTGCTCAGCCGCATCGTGACCGCGGTGGTAAGCCGGGCCTGCTTGTTCGTGGG